>WGME01000002.1 GCA_016125225.1 bacterium
CGTGGCTTCGCGGATCGTTTCGTTGATCAGTTGCGTCGGGATTTCCGCCTCTTCCAGCAGCAGGCCCATCAGTTCGTCGCTGGCGAGCGAGAGCTGTTCCAGCATGAACTGGCGGGCCTCTTCGGCCTTGGCCTGATATTCAGCAGGAATGGCTTCATAACGAACGACTTCCCCATCTTCCCCATCAAAGTACGCCGCGCGCATTTCGATCAGGTCGATGACTCCCTGGAAGTCCGACTCGGCCCCCATGTTGACCTGCAAAGGGACAGGGGTGACCATCAGTTTGTCCTGAATGGCCTTGATGACTTTCTGCGGATTGGCACCAGTGCGGTCCATCTTGTTGATGAACGCAATGCGAGGCACCTTGTACCGCTTCATCTGGCGGTCCACCGTCAGCGACTGGCTTTGCACGCCACCCACCGAACAGAGCACCAGAATCGCGCCGTCGAGCACGCGCAAGCTACGTTCCACTTCCACGGTGAAGTCGACGTGCCCCGGCGTATCGATCACGTTGATCGTGTGGCCCTTCCACTGGACCTGGGTCGCGGCGGAGGTGATCGTGATCCCCTTCTCGCGTTCCAGTTCCATATGATCCATGACGGCACCCACGCCGTCCTTACCCTTCACTTCGTGAATGGCATGGATACGACCGGAGTAGAACAGAATACGCTCGGTGAGGGTCGTTTTCCCCGAGTCGATGTGGGCGGAAATACCAATGTTGCGAACGAGATTCAGGTCCATGGTTTCAGTCTTAAGGGCCTGGAGGAACGGGGAAACACTCTGATCGCACGGCCAAACAGGTCGACGATTCAGAACCGAGATTGCGACCACTGAAAGAGGTCAGTGGCAAGACACCGGGAACAGAAGCACTGGCCGTGGCCAAGCACACGGCGGCAACAAGCGAGGTTGCCGTCGCGGCGGCCGAATCGATTTCTGAGGATCGAAACTCGGTCCGCCACGCCTACTTCAGGGGTGGTGGTGCTTCCCAAATTAACATCATGACATCCATTCTGGGTGGAGCAACATGCCCGACCAGAGACCACCGCGTCGGTACAACGAAACCAGCTTCGCTGTCCTAACCCGGGAGGAAACTACCGTCTGGAGTGCAGAGTTCGAACCATGAGTTCGGCAGGCAATCCGCTGGCAGGAGCATCAGCCGTGAAGCCGATGCAGAGCGCACCCCTCCTTGGGCCTTAGCAGACCGGGAATCTTAACGAACCGTTCCCGCGCGGAAAAGGGGACTTCCGGGAAAATTTGATGAATCAGCGTCACCTGACGTTCTCGTAGGCCTGCCCGAAGTTCGATCTTGACCGAAATCCGCGTGGAATTTAGGGTTCCCCACCCGGCTGTTGGTGCCGCAATCGGGCGAACCTGATCCGTCGTTCTGGAGACGTGCCCGCATGGCCGGCTTTCACACCCACATTACCGTAAGCTCCGCCGTAGGAGCAGGTTATGCGTGGTGGGTGCATACTCAGTTTGGCCTGCCGTGGTCTACTTCAGCCGTGGCAGGGGGACTCTGCTCGATCGCGGGCATCCTGCCCGATCTCGACAGCGACTCTGGAATTCCTGCCCGGGAGACCATTGGCTTTACAGCCGCGGTCGTCCCCCTGCTGCTGATGCATCGCTTTCAGAAGTACGGGCTGACATTGGAGCAAATGCTCCTGGCCGGGGTGCCCGTCTACATCTTCATTCGCTTCGGACTGGGAACACTCCTTAAAGAGTTCACCATCCATCGGGGCATGTTCCACAGTATTCCCGCCATGCTGCTTTCGGGGATGACCACGTTTCTCATCTCCGACTCCGGGGGCCTCCAGACGAGGGCGTTGAAAGGCATCGCCGTTTCCCTGGGCTACCTGTCCCATCTGGTGCTTGATGAAATCTGGAGTGTGGAAGTCAATCTGACCGGATCGCGGCTCAAGTCCTCATCGGGAACCGCTTTGAAGTTCTTCTCTAAGAACGCGGCAGCCAACGCCATGTGCTGGGGCCTGATGATTCTCGCAGCGTTCGCGGTTTATGAGGAAAATGGATTGGCCGATCTGCAAGCGGAAGCGACTCCTACTTCGACCATCGTTCCCGCTCCGATTCCGTCTCCTCGACCGACCATCACACAACAACCGGTGCCGACCTTCACGCCCATCGATGATCCATTCCCCGGAGCCCCTCCCGATTTTCGGGCGGTCCCACCGCTGCGTTCAGGAACACAGGCCCGTATCAATCGGTATGAGAACGAGCCACGTTAGTACAGCCCCTCGTGGCTGCCAAAGGATTCGAAGATGATTACCGTTTACGATGGCTTGATGCTGCTAATTGTTCTCGTCGCCGTGGTCCAGGGGGCCTGGCGGGGCATGGCCTGGCAAGTTGCCCCGATTGCCTCATTGATCATCGGCTATATCATCTCTTACCCGATGTCGCCACAACTGGCCCCCTACTTTGGTAAGCCACCCCTCAACCGACTTTGGGCGATGATTACCATCTACCTGCTGGTTTCGATGGCGGTCTACATGGTGGCTCGCTCGATTCGCCATTCGCTGGAGAAAATGAAACTCGTCGAATTCGATCGCCACCTGGGTGCCATTCTCGGTGGCGTGAAAGGCGTGCTCTTCACCGTGGTGCTGACGTTGGGTTTGGTCACCGTTTCCGACCAGGCCCGCGAGATCATCCTGAAATCGGAGAGCAGCACGATCGCGGCGCGGTTGATGAACACCATCTCGCCAATTCTGCCCACGCAACTCAACGATCTGGTCGCCCCCTATGTGAAGAATCTTAACGACCAGCTTCCAGAGATCGCTGACAATCCGACCTTCACATTGCCGAGGCCACCTTCGCTGATTCCGAATCGGCTTTCGTCGCAGGACAACCTCTCGAAGCCCCAACGCTTTGATGACAACGATCCGTTTGGTGCCCCCGACATGAATCCGCTGCCGAACGATGACTTCCCGACGTTCCCGGATTCAACGAACACCAAACCGCGAACTCCAAGCCTGTTCGAAGATGAAATCGTTCCGGCGCCAATCCGTCCGAAGACACCATCGCAACGGGACCCCTTGCCTCCAACACCCCCGGATGACGACTTCTTCTTTGGGGCCGATCCCGACAAGGCTCTGGAAAATTCCAAGTCACGGATTCGTTAGCCGCAACAAAACGCAGCCAGCATCAATAAAAAAGGCCGAGGGGTTCATCGCCCCTCGGCTGTTTTATTTCAGTAGACCTGAACCAAGCGATTCATCGCATCGACTACGGGTAGAACGGGCTGTTCATGCCGTTGTAGTTATGGCCATAGTTGTAATTGCTGGGAGCCCGGCTGGGCACATGCGTGGTATTGACCGGGGCCGTGTAACGGTAGTCGTTCGAGTACCGCGGAGCCGAATAGTACTGGTTGCTGTAGTTCATGGGTTGGCTACCGTAATTGGCAGTCGGGTACGCCGGACGATAGGCCGTGTAGCCATTGCTCGGCAGCGGGCAATTCCCATTCGGGCAGTTCGCGGTGGGATAACGACTGTAGGCTGGGTTAATGCCACAGTTCCCGTTCGGGCAACTGGCGCTGCCGTACGGCCGAGAGGCCGAATTCACATTGCATTGGCCGTTCGCACAACTGCTGTTGCTGTAAGTCGGGCTGAACCAGGTGAACGGGTTGAACAGATCCTGAGCTGAGGCGGTCCCCGCTGAAGCGAACAGACACAGAGCACAGACCGAGGCGAGAGTTTTTGCAGACATGATTGAGTTCCTTCCACTGGACTGAGAGATCATTCTTGATGGCCCGCAACACTGATTGCGGCACTGAACCAGAATGATCGCACTCCGCGTGCCAAACAGAATCACTTCCGCAACACCCCGACTATCATCTTCCCCTCACACCTCATATATGGCGCGTTTTTCTCGTGCCCGCCCCCATATCCGATCAGCCAGAAGCAGGACCTGAGATCGTAACGATTACAAACAGATCTACAACGCGTCGCGACATTGAAACAATGACAACCGGCATTTGTCAGTTGTTCTCTGCGCGACCCGCAGAATTTGCCGGTTTCTGTCAAGTGCAAAAGTTTCATCTCCGCATAGTCATTACAGATTAACAGTTACGACAATTGAAAAATCGTTCCCAGCCATTTGGCACGCATCCTGCATTGGTCTTGACACGTTCGCGGAATGATCAGCGAACCCGGACAACCGGCCAAACCCACAATCGCAAGGAAGAGAACGATGTTGGTCCTTACTCGGAAACGTGACGGAGTGATTCGAATCGGCAATGACATTGTCATCCGTGTGATTCGCACTGGAAAATCGAGTGTCAAAATTGGTGTCGAAGCCCCCTCTGATGTCCGCGTCGTTCGTGGGGAACTCGGTCCCCTGCCCGATCACGATGACGACATCGACCTCGATGCCGCCCTCCTGGAACTCGCCACCAGCCACTAGTCCCTTGGGCCCACTGTCGGGCTTCACGCATCTCAATCTGTCGGGCACCTAGACGGTCGCCCTCTCTCGGAAGGAACCTGATCCATGAACCGCACTTCACACTTTACCCTGTCACGCAGCTCGCTGGTCCTCTTCGCATTATTTGGCCTGCTCAGCCTCGCCGGTACCACGGCGGAAGCTCAGTACCGTCCCACAACCAACTACGACAACTCCGACTTCGGTCCGGCTCCGATGGACGATTTCGGTTTCAGTAATCAAGGCTATCGCCCGTTTGAATCTGGTCGCACCCAGGACCGTTATGACAGCGTGGGCCGCAGCTCGAACCGGTCACGTGATCCAGCCAATTCGCGTTCATGGACACCCGATGACAGCTACTACAGTGGCTACAACGACTTCGGCTACGACAATTATCCCATGGGACCGGATCAGTTGCCTCAACGCGGGAAATCGCGGTCGTCTTATCCCGGAGCCAATGACTGGGAATCTCGATATGCACCCCAACAGCGGAATCATGGTTATGAAGAACTCCCGGTGCCCAACCGTCGGAATATCCCGCAGCCGACACAGCCCGTGGCTACCAAGCCCGCGGAACCGACGCTGAGCGAGAAGATTGCGGCCCGGTATGCCGACCCGAAAGTAGTCCGTGTCGTGCAACAGTTGAATCAGTCTTCGGGGGAATCACTGTTTGTCGAAATCTCGCAGTACATTGATCAACGGCACATTCAACCAACCACTTATCAACAACGGGTGCAGAGCAGCCTCGAACACCTGATAACGGCCGTCTCGCTGCCCAGCTATCAACAGGCGGTTGGCATGCGGGCCGATTATCAAAGTGTACAAATGATGCAGCGGAACTTGAATCGGCTGGCCATGCAGGCCCAGGCTCAGGATTTGAACCAGGCGATTGCCATCATGCGGCAGGCTGGCCAGATTCTGGCTCAGGGAACGAATGTGAATCCTGCCGTGGCCTCACTGGAGTTTGTCTACGGTTCACTCGATACGCTCGATAAGTTCTCGATGTTTATCGCTCCCGAGAAGACCGGCGAAGCCAGTGTCGGACTGCAGGATAACATGGTGGGAATCGGCGTCGAAATTGAAGCCAATCCGCAGGGTCTGAAGATTCTGAAGGCCTTGTCGGGTGGTCCGGCCGCTCAAGCCACGCTGCAACGTGGAGACATTATCACTGCGATCGATGGACAATCGGTGGCGGGTGCCAGCTTGAATCAGGCGGTGGACCTGATTGCTGGCCCGGCCGGTACACCAGTGAAGCTCGAACTTCGCCGAGGCAATATGGTGGGCGATGTTACACTGACCCGGCAGTCCTTCGAAGTCCACAGCGTGGCCGACGTCCATATGGAATCGGGTAACGTGGGGTACATCAAGCTGGACCAGTTTGCCCAGGCTTCGGCCAAGGAAATGGATGACGCGTTGTGGTCGCTGCATCAACAGGGAATGAAATCGCTGATTCTCGATCTGCGAGGTAACCCTGGCGGTCTGTTGACCACGGCGATTGAACTGTCGGACCGGTTTCTGCCCCAAGGCACGATTGTGTCGACTCGCGGCCGGACCGTGAACGACAACAGCCAGGAAGCAGCCAGCCAGGCCAATACCTGGAAAGTTCCGCTGGTTGTCATGGTGGACCATAACAGTGCCTCGGCCAGCGAAATCTTCGCCGCGGCAATTCAGGAAAACCATCGCGGAGTGATTGTGGGTGAAAAATCGTACGGCAAAGGTACTGTGCAAACGCTCTTTCCAATGAAGAGTGTGAGCTCGGCCCTGCGATTGACCACCGCCAAGTTCTACTCGCCCGATGGACGGGAAATGGCTGGAGCGGGAGTGACGCCTGATGTTCTGGTGACGACTATGAACAACGATCGTGATGGTGAAGACTCGGCTCTGATGACCGCCCTCAAGGTGACGCAAGATCCGCGGCTCATCGACATGGCTGATCAAGTGGCACGGGCTGGCAAGTCCGCCATGCGGGTCTTCAAGATTGCGATCTAAGTTCGTGAGGATGAACGACTGAAGTATCGGGGAATCCCAGAGACGACAACGTGATCGGCAACTCTGGGAAAATTGGGGGGACCCCGCAAGGCCTCGGCAGACAACTGCCGGGGCCTTGTTCTTTTTCTCAGCAGAGATTTCGGTGGGAATAAGGGGTGACGAACGGTCACTCCCTTGAAGCCTTTAGTGGCAGATCTTGCCGACCACAGCAACAACCCTCGAAATAGTGATGGTCGGGGTCAGGCAAGATTTGCTGTTCGCCCGGCTTAGATCTCGAACGGCAGAATTCGCACATTGTGCACGACACTCATTCTCGCTGCGCTCGGCACATCCGGCAAAGTTTTCCTCATCTGACAGCGCCGTAAGAACCGAAGATTCTGAAGACACGATGTTTTCGGCTCTGTCTGCGCACTTGGAGTCTTTCCAGGCCAGCCGTCAGAGCATGTTTATGAAACTTCGGCTTCGAGAACTGCTGGAGTGCGATGTCCATGCAACGTGTGAAGCTCAGCCTGTTGTGCCTCTTAAGTCTCTGCGGGGTCTACGGTACGGCCTCGGCGCAGGTCAACCAGATCGCGCCGGATTCCGAGATCGGGATCGCGACCCTTCAGGACTATAGTGGCGGGGTGTCGTACGGTGGCGCGTACTTCGATGTCCGTACGATGACGGGCGACGGGGTCGGTTACCGTCAGGGATACACTCAGCTTGGGGCTTCGCTGCCGATCTGGGTTACCGACGATATGTTCATCGCGCCCAATGCGCGATTGATCCTCACCGACAATTCCCAGGTGGGTTTGAATCTCTATTCGTTGGTACGTAAGTACGACGCCGACCGCGATCGCGTGTTCGGCGGTTACATGGGCTACGACTTCGACCACTCGGTCGAAGGGTTTGACTACAACCAGTTCGGCTTCGGCTTCGACACGCTCGGCGAGCGTTGGGATGCCCGCGTCAACGCCTACTTCCCGACGACCGACGATGTGAACTTCGTTCGTGAACTCAACGTCACCAATACGGCGTTGTTCCAGGGCAACCAACTCGGCTTCCTCGCCAATGCCCTGTACCAACGGGCTCTGAACGGCGTCGATTTCGAATACGGCATGCCACTGACCAAGAGCACGCCGTGGCTGCGAGGCTATGCCGGTGCCTACTTCTACGATGGTTACCAGGAAGACCCGATCGGGTTCCGCGGACGTATTGATGCCTGGATCAGCGATGACTTGCTGATCGGCATGAATGTCACCACCGACCAGGTGAACAGCACCAACGTCAACTTTGTGGCTGACTTCCGCTTCTCGGGCTGGAAGCCGACCCGCTACTTCCCGAACTGGACCACGCGGGAACGCATGACACAGTCGGTTCAACGTAACTGGCGTGTGAATACCGCCAACACCGTGGAACAGTCGTTCCTGGCCGCGAAAAACCCAGACACCGGCAAGCCGTACTTCGTGGTGTGGGTGGACAACAGCAACAACAAGCCAGGCGATGGCTCATTCGAGAATCCGTTCAACTACCTGCCAAACTCGGCTCCGGGTGCTGACCTGATTCTGGTGCGTAAAGGTGATACCAATGTGTTAAACCCGTTGTCGGGCTCGATCACGTTGGAAGACAACCAACGCTTCCTGGGTGAAGGCAAGGTTCATCAGGCTGATGTGCTGGTCATGTT
This sequence comes from bacterium, assembly GCA_016125225.1. GTDB lineage: Bacteria > Planctomycetota > Planctomycetia > Planctomycetales > Planctomycetaceae > DSVQ01. The sequence continues at coordinate 8,078 of WGME01000002.1, forward strand.
CGAAAGCATCATGTTCCAGACCACGATTGATCTGCCCGGCTTCACCGATGACGGGACCTTCCCGTACCTCACCAGCCCCGGCGATATCGTGACCATCGCCGACAACAACGAAGTCTCCGGCTTCAACTTCATCAATGCGGGTGGCTATGCCGTCACCAACATTCCCGCCCAGGGATCGCATAACTTCAACCTGAACTGCCTGAACATCACTGGTAACGGTGGTGGTATCTTTATCAGTAACGCCACCGGGACTGGCATCATTCACGATGTCAACGCCTTCAACAATCTCGCGGGCGGGATCTCGGTCGAATCAGGAAACAGTCCCCTCGGACTGGCGATCTACGATGTGGTCAGCAGCTCTTCGCCGCCCGGAACCCAAGCCTACGGTCTGCAGTTGATTGCTGACACCGGCCGCATCACGGCTGACATCAGCGATATCCAACTCAACCGTAACACCGACGGCCTGGTGCTGATCGGAAATAACGGCGACTTCAACATCAATCTGACGGGTGCCAGTATCGACGACAGCACGAACAATGGCATTCGGCTGACGACGACTGGTAGCGATGTGGCCTTTGCCATCTCGAATACCACGGTCAACGGCAGTGCCGCTGAAGGTTTCATCGGCAGCATGACCGGGGGCTCGCTGGCTCTGCAGGGTCGCAACGTCACGGTGAATAACAGTTTCTTGGACAACCTGAACCTATCGCTGACCAACACCGACATGGCGATCGACTTCCAGAATGCCACGTTCAACAACAGCGTTCAGGGTTCGGGCTTCGTGCTGTCGAACAGCGGCGGCTCGGGTGGCGGAACTTTGTTATTGGATAACGTGACCGCGACCGGAAACTTCCTAGACGGCTTGAGCGTGACTGGCAACAACTTTACGGATATCGACGGTCTGGTTCGCGGTTCGGTCTTCTCGAACAATGGTCGCGATGCCATTGCCGTGTCAGCGACCAACAGTGCCACCGTCGATCTGGAAATTCGTGCGGTCGCCGCTCAGAACAGCGGCCGTCACGGATTGAACTTCAACGCGACATCCGATGCTGACCTCAGCATTGTGGCTCGTAACACGAACTTCAGCTTCAGTGGTTCGAATCCCGTACTCGCGGGCAACGGCATCAACGGCTTTGCCAATGACGCCAATGTTGACGTCACCCTGGTGAACGTGAACGCGTCGAGTGCTGGCAACAATGGCATGTTCGTGAATGCCATCAACAATGCCAATGTGACGCTGAGCGTTGATCGCAGCAATCTGCAGAACAGTGGCCAGAACACACCGGGCGGTGATGGTGTCCACATCATTACCGATACCGGGGCGACGGTCGCCATGCAGATCAACGCCACACCCATTAACAACACGGTGCCCTTCCCGGCCGGGACGCAAGATGACGGCCTGGTGTTGGAAGCCATGGGTGCCAGTACCATCGTGGCCAACCTCTCGAATCTCAGCCTGTCGGATAACTTGAGCAATGCCATCGAAGTCACAGCTAGCGATAGCTCACAGGTCGGCCTGAGCATCGAAAATGTCGACGGCGATCGGAGTGGTGAAGACGGCATTCTGTTTAACGTGCAAACGGGGGCACTGTTCGTCTTCGACAGCCAGTCCGCCAGCTTCGATGACAGTGGTGCCAGCGGCATGGGCGACGGCATCGACGGCTTCATCCGCAGCGATGGCGATGTGAGCTTTAACTGGGTGGCCACGACCGTCCGTCGTTCCGCCGAGAATGGCTTCCTGCTCGACATTGCCGATCCGGGCAGCACCTTCACCGCGAACATCGAAACGGGTGACTTCTCGAACAGTGGCCGTTCCGCGCTCGGCGTCGGTCAGCAGGATGCGTTCCACATCACGGCCGCCAATGAGGCCACGGTGGACATCACGTTGCTGAATACACCATCACAAAATTCCGCCCTGCCGCCGCTCGGCACTCAGCAACGCGGATTGTTTGCCACCGTGAATACCGGGGCTCAGTTGTCGTTCGACAACCAAGGCGGCGATATGTCGAACAACCTGTTGAACGCCATCAATATTTCGGTGGCGAACCCGGGATCGTTCGCCAGCCTGAACATCGATTCGACTCCCGCGAACAACAGCGGTGAAGATGGTTTCATCTTCAATGTCTCCGACTCGGGAGTTCTCACGGCCTCGTTCACCAACAGCACGCTGGATAACAGCGGCTCGATCGGTGGATTCGGCGACGACTTCGACGCCATCGATGGTCTTATCGATAGCGATGGTGTGGTCCAGCTCAACTTTGTGAACACCGCACTGACCAATGCGAACAGCGACGGTATGCAGATTGTCGCCTCCACCGGCGGGATTCTGCTGTCGTCCTTCAACAATAGCCCCTTTGACAACGCTGGTACCAATAACTCCGGCGATGCCATCCGGCTGACGTTCTCCTCGGGTGCGTTGGGCGTGGTGACCCTGCTCAACGGTTCCACCGCGACCAATGCCGGCGATGACGCTGTGTTCGTCTCCGCGACGGGCAATGGCACCCAGGTTGCGGTGAACGCGTTCAACAGCGACTTTTCGGATAGCGGTACCACCGCGACTGTCGACGGCGGTAACGGTATTCGGGCTCTGGTCTCGAATGATGCCGCGGTCCTGCTCAACATCAACGACACCGACATCACCAATACGGTACCAACCACGCCGCAACAGCGGGGGTTGCTGTTCGACGTCGCGTCCGGTGGTCTGTTGGTCGGCAGCTTTACCAACAGCACCATGTCCGATCATGATCTCTCGGGCATTCAGGGAACGGTGACCGGACTGGGTCTGAACGATTCCACGGCCATCCTGATTCTCGAAGATTCACCGGTGAATAACAACAACCTCTTCGGTGCGATCTTCGATGTCTCCGGCGGTGGTGATCTGCTGCTGGATGTCTCCGGGACTGACCCAGCCACCAACAGCTTCTCGAACAACGGTGCCAACGGCATCTTCGCAAATGTCGACGGGGTGAGCAGTTCGCTGTCGCTCCTGATGGACGGCACGGCGGTCGATGGCAACGGTGCAATCTTCGGCGGCGATGGCATCACCATCAATGCGGATAATGGAGCCTTCATCACCGGTTACATGAACGAGGTTTCGATCTCGAACAACGGGGGCAGCGGCCTCGCCATGGTGCTGGACAACGGCAGTGTGGGTGACTTCGGTCTGGGCACGATTACCAATCCGGCGAACACCAACTCGCAAACTGCCGGCATCACCGACACCGTTATCGACGGCAACTCGCTCGAAGGCTTGTTCGTCCTGGTTGACAACGGCAGCACGCTCGACTTCAACATGACGGGCACGGCTGCGGGACTTAGCTCGATCTCGAATAATGGCATCTCGGGTGTGGCAGGCGATGCCTTCAACTCGTTCGACAACGTAAACATCGAAGCCGCCAACGGCTCGGATGTCGAAGTGCAATTTGTGCAGACCTCGGCCGATGGCGCCACTCGCAGCGGCTTCAACTTCACCGCTACCGACTCGATCTTCCTGGCTCAATTGCGTGCAGGAACGACCGCCGATGGTAATACGGGTGGCAACGGTGTCCGCTTCGTCGGTTCAGGTGCCACGACGCAAGCCGTCTTGTTCATGGATGAATCTTCCGCCGATGCCACTATCACCGGAACTAATAGTTTCAGTAACAACGGCACCGCAGTGATCACAGCCAACGGTGGTCCGGATGTCGATGTGCCGCTGACTGGGGCCGGGGTCTTCTTCCAGGCCACGAATGTCGATGTCGCTGGCGTTCGCCTCTCCGGTTCCGCGGATAACAACGGCAACATGTCCGATCCGATTGCCAACCGCGATATCGACGGCGATGGTGACGGCGATCACGACGGCTTCTACGTCAACTTCAACGGCGCCAACACGGCTGGGTTTGAACTCGTCGGTAGCAGCAGTGCCAATGGGAATGTGGACGATGGCCTCGACCTGAACATCACCGGTGTGACGGCACTCAGCCAGATCATTCAGCCATCCGACCTCACGCCTCCGAGTGTCACAATTGGCGGACCGGACAGCGGGATCACCATCACCGACTTCAGCGTCGACGGCAACGGCGGAGATGGCATCCAAGTGATTGTCACCGGCCCAACTACGCTGGGCGACATCATTGTCAACAACGTGACATCGACCAACAACGGTGGCAACGGCTTGTTGATCAGCCTGACCGATGTGACGTTTAACTCCGAAATCTCCGTGACGGAAAGTGCCTTCTCGGGCAACGGCCTGAATGGTGTCGCCCTGGTGATGGATACCGTCGGTGGCAATCTGTCCGACGTCACTTTTGATGAAGTGCTGGCCTCAACCAACGGTCAGGACGGCTTGTTGCTCGACTTCACCGATGTGAGCACGCTGCCGAATTTGACGATTACCAACGGACAGTACTCGGACAACACCGGTAACGGTGTCAACATCGATCTGACGAACAGTGCCTTGGGTACCGTGCTGATCGAGGGGAATAATGCTTCGGGCGGTGCTCCGACTGGAATTGGTGCCCTGGTGCTGATTGGTTCCTCGGCGAACCTGGAAGGCATTCAGAACACTTCAACGGGTACGATTCAGATCACCGACTTTGTGCTCGACATGACGGCTCCCGACTTCTACTTCGATACGGTTGAACCGGGTGCAGCATTTGAATTCGATCCCGATGCGTTCTCCAGCCCGTTCGGTCTGGGTCTGCAAGGCGACACCGCAACCGTGGGTCTCGTCTCCATCGATGGCCAGACAATCAATCCGGGCGTGGTACCGCTGGAAGACACTAACGGCAATCCGTTGCCTGGTGGTGGCGTGACCGACGATTCTCACGTGTTGACCATGTCGTTCAACGACTTCGATCCAGGCGAAATCTACGACTGGACAGTCGACACCGACGAAGTTTCACAAACTGCCGGTGGTCCGAGCGGTATCGATTTTGTCATCCAACCGTTGGGTGATGCCACCTGGACGGGTCCGGCAACAGCTACGGTCACCTTCTCAACGGGTGATGTTGTCACCGGTGCCTTCGTGGCAGATCCGAACAATGCGTTCGGAGCCATGTTTGTCGTGACGCCTCCGGCTGTTGGATCGGGAGCCATCTCTGGCAACGGACTCGATGGTATCCGCATCTCGCAGGTGAACTCGGACTTCAATAGCCTGACCATCAATGATAACGAGATCAGCAACAATGGTCAGTCTGGGACCGGCAGCGGTGTGAACTTCGCGGTTCAGACCAACAGCGATACCGGGCCGATCGTGATCACGAACAACACCATCAGCGGCAACGCCACCGACGGTGTCACGATGACCAATCTGAACCCGACCAGCGGAGCCGTCGACCTCACCGTCGACAGCAACGTGGCCATCGATAACAACGGCGGCCGCGGTATCAACATCGTGCTGCCGGATAACATCGATCTCAACCTGGTGCTGACCAACAACACATCGATCTCGGGCAACGGCTCGGAAGGTGTCCTGGTCGACATGGGCCAGAACAGCACGCTGACCATGACCCAACTCTATGGCAATACCATCAACTCCAATGGGTTGTATGGCTTGCATGTAGAACTGCCGGACAACAGCACCGCCAGCATCAACGTGGGCGACTCGGCTCAGACGGCCAATACCTTCGATGGCAACAGTGGGGCCGGACTGTACGTCAACATGACCGGTGCGAATCCGACCGCGACGCTGAACATCCAGAATAGCACCTTCAGTAATAGCAACCAGATTTCGCCGCTGACACCAATCGATGGTGACGGTGTGCATATTACCTTGAATGACACGGCCAGCATGAGCCTGACGGTGGGTACCGCCACCACGCCTGTCAACACCTTCTTTACCGGCAACGATGACGACGGCATTTCGATCGACGTGCTCGACAATGCCCAGCTCATTAATGCGGTGGTGCAGAATGTTTCGGCAACGGGGAACGGTACGGCCGTCACACCACTCAGCGGGGCTGGCCTGCGAGTGTTGCGTGAAGGTCAGGGTGTGATCGACAACTTTACGATCACCGACAGCACCTTTAACAACAACGAGTATGGTCTCGATATCGATGCCCGCTTTGCTCAGCTCGATGACGAGTACCTCATCACCAACAACACCTTCAACAACAACCAGCAGAACGGTGCCTCAATCACCGCTCGGGCTGACGCTCGCGTCGGCATCATGCTGGAGAACAACACGTTCAACAACAACGGTGCCGACGGCATGAACATTCTCACCATCGCTGTCTCAGCGGGTGATGCTGCCGAAGTCTTCAGCCTGTCACCTTGGGATAACAATGACTTCAACGGCAACGGTACCACTGCCGGGGCAGCGGGAGCCGGTCTGGAACTGTCGGGCAACGGTATCTTCACCCTCGACATCGGGGTGCTCAATCCTGACCCGCAGGTCTTCAGCAACCGCTTCAACAACAACTTCGGAGACGGTATCGAAATCAACGGGCCGGGGACGCTCAACCTGGTGGATGCTCAAATCACCGGGAACAACCGAGCGGGCTCTGCCAACGGTCTCGCTGGTATCGACATCAACTCAGTGGGTGGTAACAACATCACTGTGTCGAACTCGGACATCAGCCTGAACCTGGGTGACGGTGTGGAAATCGACAACACAGTCAACAGTGGTTCGAGCTTCACCTTCACCGACAACCTGATCACCTTCAACGGTCGCGATGGTGTCGAGTTTGTGGACGTGGGCAGCGGCAATCTGACCATCAATGGCACGGGTGTTGGCACCAGCATTATCATGGGTAACGGTACTTCGGGCACGGGTGGTCGCGGCGTGGACATCATCGCCGGTGGTTCTACGGTGACCAACAGCAGCGTGGTGATTGACAACGTGATGATCCTCAGCAACGCTCAGGAAGGTGTGAACGTGATCCTGACGGCAGATGCCGCTCAGGGCAACGCCGCCAACCGCGATGCGTTGTCCTCGGCGGCTCTTGCGAGCAACGGGGGTATCACTTCGACGCCGTTCCTGGACTTCACCTTGACCAACAGCGTGATCGACAACAACGGTCAAACGACAGGCAATATCGGTGGTGCCGGCCTCGTGATGCGTGTTGGTACGACTCGCGGTGGTGATGGCCCCACGGCCGCAGGCGGTTTCGCAGGGACAGCAAACGGTGGTATCATCGCGAACGTCACTGGCAACCAACTGTCGGGGAACTTCGGGGCCGACGTGCTGTTTGAATCGTTCGTGTCGATCAGCAACTCGGGCAACTCTGGAACGGCCTGGACCGACCAGAACGAAGCGGTGCGAAACGGTGCCAACGACGTCTACAACCCGGCGGGTTATCAAAGCGATCCGCTCGCTCGATTGGACCTGACCTTCAGCAACAACACGGGTGAAGAACTCGACGTGACCCGCCTCGGGGCGTTCTACAACAATGCGGATAACATCTTCAAGTCGCGTCTGGATACCGCCTTCGGTGGTCCAGATACCAATGTGGACGGTGGTGCCGATGACAACGGACCGTTCGGTCTTGCGAATCGTCATCGGAACGCCCAGCGTTTGGCGGCACGCAACGTCGACATTCTGGGCAATGCCGGTGGTAAGTTGCAACCAGACCTGACAATCGGTGCCTCGGACAGCTTCCTGTTCTCCGGCCTGGGTGCCAGCACCTTCCGTGTGAACGATCAGACAACCGCCAACAACGTCTTCAATATTCCGAACTTCGGATTCCTGATGGACAACCTGGCGGGCGATCCGTTCGGCAACCCGGCGATCTACGACTCGGTGCTTGACGCTGGTGGTGTGTTCAACGCGGCCAGCCCGTTCAACACCTTCACCTTCGACGTGATGCCGTTCGGCTGGGGACTGCTGCCGTAGTCCAGAGTTGACACAGATGTGATGACAAGAAGCCCACGGAATGCGTTCCGTGGGCTTCTTCATTGAAGTCGACCACAACTATGGAATTATGCTGGGACCGCAGCTGCTACCGTTTCATTTGGTGTGCCAGGCGTTGATGGCCACAAGGCACGGATCGCTTCGATCAGCATCAGCAAGGCCAACACCACCAGCAGCGTGGTGATGCCGAACAGCACATAGGTCACGGTTTGGACGGGTTGCCCGCCCGAGATCATGCCCCATTGTGTGAAGATCATCCGGACCAAGGCCCAGGTACTCATGCAGTACATGAAAGCGGTAGGCACACCCGCCACTGGCCAAACCCACCAAGCTCGTCGCGTCCGCCACAACCACACCGTGACACCCAGCAGCGTCAGGGCCGCGAGGAGTTGATTGCTCGCGCCGAACAATTGCCAGAAGACGCGCCACAACGGCACGGGCTTGCCATCCGGACCAGTTAAGGTCTGCATGACGAAGAAGACCGGTGCCCCACCAGTGATGATGGTTCCCAGCCATTTGCCCTTGGCGTCATACCAGCCCGTCAGCTCCTGAATGATGTAACGCCCCAGTCGCGTGCAGACATCCAGCGTGTCGTACACAAATGTGGTGAAAGCCATCAGGGCGAAGGCCACGCCGAGTTGCTCGTTCAACCCGAGCGTCTTCAGGAAGCTACCGATCCCTAACGCATAGATGTAATTGGGCTGCGGGTTCTTCAGCAGCTCGGAGTCCATTGACAATCGCATCACGCAGCAGAGGGACACCACGGCCACCATCGCTTCCAGCAGCATGGCCCCGTAACCAATCACCTTGGCATCGGTCTCTACTCGCAGTTGCTTTGAAGTCGTCCCGGATGCGATCAGCGAGTGGAACCCGGAACACGCCCCGCAGGCAATTGTGATGAACAGAATGGGAAAGAGCGTATCCCCCTTCGGCGTGGTAAACCCTCGGAAGGCTTCGTATTCAATCTTGCCGCCGCCGACAATCAAGCCGATGGCACCGCCAAGGAGGGCGATGTAGAGGAAGTATCCGCCCAGATGACCACGGGGTTGCAGGAGCAGCCACATGGGCACGACGCTGGCGATGCAGCAGTAGGCCAGCAGCAGGATGTCCCAGGCTTTGTGCGCGAAGGCATCGTTCGCCTCGGGATAGACCGACTGCAGAATCGCCGTCAGATCGAAGGGCAGTTTCTGTCCCGCCCAGATCGCGACGCCCACTAATGGTATGAAGATCACCGTCGCCAAGTTCAGCGACAGCTTGGTATACCGCAGCAGCAGCCCCATGATAATGGGCAAAGCGAGATACATCAGCGAGGACGAGGCGATCCCAGGTCCGGTCACCACATCGCCATTCTCCAGGGTCTGATTTCCCACGAAGGATGCCGCCGTGATATCGGTGAAGGCTACGATGATATAGACCAGCGCGAACCACACGAACGACAGGAACAGCAGAAACGCCCGTTGCGACATGTGCTCGCGAACCACTTCGGCGATCGATCGGGCCTTGTGGCGGATCGAAGCGACCAGTGCCGAGATGTCATGTACGCCGCCGATGAAAATGCTTCCGACGAGAATCCATAGCCAGGCTGGCAACCAGCCAAACATCACACCGGCGAGAATCGGCCCGACAATCGGCCCCGCGGCGGCAATCGCGGAGAAGTGCTGACTCAACAGAGCGTTGGGTTCGAGCGGCACGTAATCCACATCGTCGCGCAATTCGACGGCAGGTGTCGGCCGCTGGGCATCCAGCCGCAGTAACCGGGCCAGGATTGGGCCATACGAAACATAGGCCACCGTCAGCACAACGGCGGAAATTACAACGACGGCAAGCAACGACATGAATGAAACCCTTCACTGGCGAGCATCGCAGCGGCAGAAAATGCTATTGTAGCGGGCATTCGCACCTCTGAACATCATTCACCGGGCCGTTGCCCTCAAGTCCCCACATTCGTGGAACCGTGGCCACACCATGTCCCTGTCGCGATTGACCACATTGCGAGTACAGCGGTTCAGCAGATACGGCTGGGGAGTGGTCTTCGCATTCACAGCCATGGCGATGACCTGGCCTCTGGTGCTGCAAATGGAAACCGCGATCCCGATGGGTTGGGAAGACGTGGCGACCGTGCCGTTGTTCAATTTGTGGACGGTGTGGTGGAATGCCGACCGGGCTGCCGCAGGCTTTTCCGGTTACTGGGACGCACCGATCTTCCACCCAGTCACCGGGACATTTCTGTATTCCGAAGCTCAACCGACGACGCTGACAGTAGCCCCCCTGGTCTGGTGGCACGGGCATGCTGTTCTGGCTTACAACGTCTACTTGCTGGTCTCGCTCTGGTTGAACGGCGTGATGACGTTCCGCCTGCTGCGTGAGCAGAATTTCGCTCGCTGGACTGCGGGGATTTCGGCGGTGATCACGCAAACCTTGCCCTTCATTTCCTGGCAACTGGGCGTGTTGCAACTGATTCAGATCTGGCCATGCCTCTGGACCATTTCCGCTGCCCTGCGGCAGTTGCAACAGCCGCGATGGAGGACCGCTTGCGAATTGGGGGTGGCCTTCGCCGTGACCTATCTGGCCTGTAATTACTGGGGGCTGTTTCTGGCGGTCCTTCTGCCACCGGCCTTGCTCTGGTATTGGCAGCGGCACAATTTCACTGGCAGGAGTCTGGCCCAGCTCTGCCTGGCGGCAACGATCGCCGGGAGTTTGGTGGTCCCGGTGGTCTCGCGGCAATGGGTTCAGTCACGCGGACTCGATTGGCAGCGGGAAGAAATCGTGGTACGTAGTCTCTCCGCCCATCTTCGAGACTACAGCGACACGCCCGCCACACAATGGCTCGAACGCTGGGAAATCGAAACTCCGGAGCGTCATGAAATCTGGCCATTAGGCCCTGGATTATTGAAACTCTTGACGGCCGTTGTCGGAGTTGGCGTGGGACTTTGTCTGCCCGGCCACCGCCGCTGGACATTGCTGGCGCTGACGTTGGGATTGCTGGCTCTCTGGTATTCCTTTGGCCCAGACTTTGTTCTCTGGAACTTCAGTCCATTCGGTTTACTGCGAACTTATCTCCCCGGCTTTCAACAGATTCGCAGTCCGTTCCGCTTTGCCGTCTTTGTCCAATTGGCTGTGGTCTGGCTGGCGGCCGTGGTCATTGACCGCATGATTCCCCGCCGGTCTCCGTCAATTCCTCCGGTGACCACCAATGAAGCCCCGCGGAACCAAGCGGGCCACACATCGTCACCACGCAATCGTTATCAAGCTCGACTATTCGGACTGCGTTGGACCGCTGCGGTCATGATGGGGCTCATGCTGTTGGCTGAGACCCGTCCTATAGCACAGCGTTTGCATGGGATGGCCTGCCCGGAATCGCCCCCATTTTGGGTGGAATTTCTCCGCTGTGAGATCCCTCGGGACGAACCAGTGATCTGCATGCCCATGCCTCAAGGCTCCACGGTTTATGACTACATCTCGGAGATGGAATGGATGCTCTGTGGGATGGAACATCGTCATCCTTTGCTGAATGGCTATTCCGGCTTCTTCCCGGGCGATTATGTGCGACTCAAAACGGAATTGGTCGCATTCCCTAATCGCGGTGTGCCCGAGTTGCAACGACTCGGGGCGCGTTACGCCGTCGTCCGCCGGAGTCTGGCAACAGAGGCGACCATCGCCAGTCATCCCGCAACGGCTCAGTGGGTCTGGCTTTTCGGAGACGAACAGCAGCACATTGATATCTACCGGATTCCGCCGCTCACCGACTCCGCACCCGCAGAAGCGACACAACCGTCACGGTCAGCAAAGTGAAGCCCGGCGAATTGGCGATGGCTGTCCACCCCTGATGCGGTCTCTGCCGATATAACGACCAGATGTTTCCGATCTTCTAGCGGCAGTCGGCGAAGCCACGATGGATGATGATGCACCACCCGGCGTGCCTGAATGGGTCGTCACCTATGGCGACATGATGTCGCTGCTGCTCACATTCTTCATCATGCTGGTGTCGCTCAGCGAGGTGAAGGCGAACAAGAAGTACCGAGCCGTGCTGGAGTCGCTGCAGAAAGGCGTCGGCTATCGCGCGGGCCCATTGGCTCCGCCGGGGGATTACTTCCCGCTGAACAGCATGGTCGATGGCAATTCGACTCTCGGTTCATTCAAGAAGGCCGGTGTCGGAAAAGGGGGTGTGAAAGCCCAGCAGACTCCCGATGGTGACGATCAGCGTGTCTACATCCCAAGGCATGGGGAACCTGTTCCAGCGGGGGATTACATTCTCTATCGCGAACATCAGATTGAGCCTGATGCAGCCGCACTCAGCCAGATCGATACGATTTCGTTGAATCTGGCGGGTAAACCCAACAAGATTGAAATCTGTGGGCACACTTCATCGAAACCGTTGCCCTCGGACAGTTCTTACCGCAACCTGATGGAACTCTCCTATGCCCGTGCCCGATGCGTTTACAATCGCATGCTGGCCGATGGTGTGGAACCCCACCGTCTGCGGATCGTCGCCTATGCCGACCATGCCCCGTTACCAACCAGCCACGACGCCCAGGAACTCAACCAGGATCGCGTGAACGTGCTGATTCTGGATACTTATCACAACGACTATATCGGGCCGCGTGAATAACACTCCGAGAGGATTACCACAGTCTTTGCGCTGTTCGATTTGCCGACAAAAGATTATCCGTGAGCTGGCTGGGCAATCTGATCCAGCAGCCGACGCGTGGCGATCAACTCCCGGGCAAAACCGGCAACCACTCCGGTCCGACCACCCTCGGGCAGGACTTCCCAGGTGTAAGTTTCGACTTCCAGATGCGGGGCATACGGGAGTGCATGGACAGCCACCAAGGCCCGTTCCAGATCCGGCCGCGTCGTACCCAGCGGGCCCAACTGAGCCGCATCAACGGGCACATGGAAATGGACTCGCCAGAGATCGGAATCCGCGAAATCCGTGGGTGTCTGATCAAGCAGCGTAAGGTCCAGATCGACCCAGCGAGCCACCGTACCGTCAGCTTTTCGGGTCATGGTCTGATGGAGATATCGGGGCTCGATATACCGGGCGAGTGCCTCACGGATGGCGATCGACTCGATCACGCCACGGGCTTCAATCGCGCAACTGATATGCACCTTGTTCAACCGGATGCCGGCTGCATGCAAAGCCCGAATCGACTCCGCGACATCTTCAAACTCCACCGACTGATGACAAACGTCGTAACAGACGCCGAGATAGTCTTCAACCGCCTGACGATCTCTCGGAGTCGTGCAGCGCCCTCGCAGGAGATCAAAAAAGGCCAATGTTTCGGGAGTCGTTTCCAGCACACACAACGGTTCGGGTTCGATGGCCAACCGCACGATCTGGCCGCTGTCTTCATGCAACTGTCGCAGGCCCACAGCCGCGGCGATCAGTTGATCGGCCGCACGGTTCATGAAGTCCTGCGACTTGGCTAGCGATTTGAAACCGAGCGGGACGGTGGAAATACTCCCCTCGGTCGCGGGAGGCAACAGTTCCGCCAGCAAATGGGCGCAATCCAGCGTGTACTGCAAACGGTCGACGGTGGTCCAATCGGGAAGATAGACCTGTTCTTTCACCCGTTCGCTATGGAAATCTCCATAAGGAAAGGCATTGAGCGTGTAACAGATCAGCGAACGGGCCTGCAGTTTCGCGTGGAACTGCCGCCGCTGCTCGGGAGTTGCAAGATCATCCATCACCGATCGTGCCAGCCAGAGTCCGACGGCCAAGGGTTGCCCGGAGGCCTGACGAATCGGTAGCGTGAACTGATCAAGACCGGCGATCACCTCGGCCACGGTCCGTCCGGGATGGACGTTGGTGCAATAACTTAAAGGCAAGCCAGGAAAAGACATGGTGATTCTAAATCCAATAGCTGCGGAGTCTGCCTCCAGAGATTATACTCCTGTGTAGAGAAGAACACGACCAGTTCTGGCAGAACCTTGTAACTCGTCAGGGGTTTGATCCCCGTCATTGCGAACCAGCAACGACAGATGTAACGAGAACCCGTGTCGACAACTCAGAGCCCACCAGCGTCAGCGGAAGAAACCGGGTACCTGCACGACCCGGAAGTCCAGTTGATGCTGCGCGCCAAAGAGGGTGACGATGACGCGTTTTCCAAACTGGTGGTGGCCTATCAGGACCGTTTGACCAACATTTTTTTTCACATCGTGGGAACACAAGAAGCTGCCGAAGATCTGGCCCAGGACGTGTTCCTGCGGATTTACCGTGCCCGCCACGGCTATGTTCCTACGGCTCGCTTTTCCACCTGGCTGTTCCGCATCGCCAATAACCTCGCCAGTAACAAACGCAGAGATGCCGGTCGCCGCAAGGAGGTCTCTCTTGCCGGTAGTGAATCGGGACCGTTGGGTGCCCGTCCGGAAGAGCAACTTGCTGCGGAAAAATCGGCACTCATGCCCGCACGCCAACTCGATAAACGAGAACTCCAGGGGATCGTAAGGCAGGCACTCGAATCGCTGAACGACCGCCAGCGAATGGCCCTGTTGCTGCATAAATTCGAAGAGATGAGTTACCAGGACATTGCCGATTCGATGGAGCTGACACCTGCGGCAGTGAAATCCCTGCTGTCCCGTGCCCGCGATAATTTACGACTCGCGTTGGAACCCTACATGCAATTGGGGAAATAACATCTGATCGAACACCGCGTCTGTTTCGATTGACCCATAATCATGAATAAAGCCCCACGACTCTCTGCCGATCAACGTGACAATCTGGTGGCCTATCTCGATGGCGAACTCGCCGATGTCGAGACGCAACAGATTGATCAGGTGCTCGCGCGCAGTGAAGTCGCCCGGCACGAAGTCGAAGCCCTCGCGCGAACTTGGGAATTGCTCGATCTACTGCCAAAACCGAACGCGACCACAGGCTTTGCCGATCGCACTTTGACGACGCTACGTCTGGCGGAAGTCCGCACGTCTATGGTCGATCAACCCTGGTTCGCCTATGTCCGTAATAGTGTGGTCATCGTCGTGAGTCTCGTACTGCTCACCGTCTGCGGCTATGCCGGTTATCAGATCGCATTACAGGCAATCCCCAACCCCCAGGCGGAAATGCTGTCGCGGTTGCCGCTGCTCCGCAATCTCGATGTCTACCTGGAAATTCGCGACCTGAATTTCGTCAAGGAATTGCAGCGTTCGTCCTTATTCGCCATGCGAGCCTCCGGGGAGAGTGAAACCACGGTGACACGCCGGCTCGACCCGACGGTGACCACCGAGGTCAGCCAGGTATTGCTCGAGCAGCGTTATGAAGAAGTCCACCAGATGCCTGAGATCGAACGCGATCGACTGCAGCGCAACTGGGAAACGTTCCAGCAGTTGACGGTTGAGCAACAGCAGGCGATTCGTGAACTGCATATTGCGATTGCCAGTGAACCGGAAGCCATTCACGCTTTGCTGGAGACCTATGCCATCTGGTTGCAGACGCTGTCGCCCGGTGAGCGCGACGATTTGCGACGAGCCACATCTTCCGGGGAACGCATCGCCCTGGTCCGGCAGTTCAAATCCCGGCAGGACGAGACACGGGAGATCCAGGTTTTTGATCTCAGCCTGAATCCTCGCAAGGGTTTGAGCTTCAATCCCCCCTTTCCCCATCTGGATTCGGCGGAACTGGCGGTCGTCATGGACGCGGCCAAAAAAGAACTCGAACTGCACGAACAGCAACGCATCACACAATCCGCCAGCAAGGCAGAAGCCTATTTGTGGACGGTGGAAGCTCTCGTGGACAATGCTCGTAAAGGTCGAGTGACCGACGAAGCTCAGTCCCGCATCATTGCCGCGATTCCCGATGAAGTGGTCCGTAAGTTTATTGAACGGCAAGCGACCCAAGAAGACCGCCGGCGCGAGTTGGTCCGGTCATTGGGGATCGCCTTGACGGGCTTCTACTTTGAAGAGATGAAACAATTCCTGCCCACGGAAGCGCAGTTGCAGGAATACTTCGTGAAACTGGATGGTGATACCCGGCTGGATCTGATGCAGCTCTCTCCCCAGGAATTAACGCGTGATCTGGTACGACGGTACATGGAGCAACTCGACGATCCCCAACTCAAGCGGTTGAACGGCTTGCGGGACCGTCTGCGAGACAAACTCTTCAGCGCCAATATCTACTTTGGCCCTCGTCCGGGATTCTTCCGTGGCGGAGAACGGGGTGGCGAACGCGGCGGACCAGGAGGCCCGGGTCGTCCAGACGATGGAGGGCGTCCCCCGGAAAATGGTTCACGGTATCCGTTCGGCCCCGGAAATCGGCCGCCGCGTCCGGAAGATGGACCGCCCCGTGGTCCGAAAGGCGACATGCCACCAGAGCCACCCCCTAAGCCGACGACGCAATTCTGAGTTATTGCCCGTTGCAGCTATTCTTGCCGTGGGCGTCCCAGGAATCGTGACCAGCGACGTTCCTGCAAGGTGCCCGCGGGGGCTTCCAATTGATTCAGTTCATCAACGCTGCTGAGCCCCAGCTTCTTCAGTTGTCGTTCAATCAACTCCTGTTGCTGAGATAAATGGGCTCGCTCGCGCGCCAACTTGGCCCGCTCCACCGACAATTCGACTTCAGCACAACGGGCATGTTCGAGCAGCCGTTGCTCCAAGACCTGGACTTTGCCGAGGAATTCGGTCGACTCGGGTTCCAGGGCCGACAAGGCGGCAGCCGGTTGCAGCACCTCAATCCGCCGCAGCCGCGTGAGTAACATGCGAATGTAGTCGTCCCGTTCAATGATCGCCGTATGCAGGTCTGCAGCAACCTGATGGGCCGGATCGACGGCGGCTGGCGGTTCAGGTAACGGCTGCTCCAAAGCCTCCCAGGAATTTTCCGTGGCAGCGTTCGAACTTTCTTCACCAGCCAGCAGTTGCGACTTCATCCGTTCCCACTCACTGGCGGGCTCGGACGGTTTCTGTTCTTTGACCAGATCAGCGAACGAAAGGACCGACGGGCTTTCCTGGCGATCGTCGCTATCGTGTTGGTTACGGTGATCCTGGCCCGACGACGAGCTGTAGTGGGCTGGTGCCGTCTGCTGATCCAGGATCAGATCGCGGAGTTCCGTGATCTGAAGTTCTATGCGGCCGAGCGTCAGACCGGCCTGCATGTCCTCCCACTGCTGCACAACGCGCTGCAGATCTTCAAAAGCCTTGCGTTGCTCTTCTGGAACCGCTGCCCCCGGACGGCCGCGTGTGTTCCCCGTGCGCTGCAGACGGTCGAGTTGTTCAGCGGCTTGTTCCAGTTGCTCCGTCAATGCCTGGATCAACTCGTCTTTCTGGACGAGTTGCTGCTGCCAGGCCGCATCGGGGACGTGAGACGCCCCGGTCTCAGGGCGAGACGAAGGCAGCTTGGCGGAACCATTCGACGACCTGGAAATCGCGTCGGGCATGCGAGCGTGACCGATCGATAAAATGACAACGACTTGATGAGAATACGGAAGTACAGTGCACGGAGGGATCAAACACCGACCGCGACGTCTGAGAAAAACTACCACCCAATTTGAAATGTTGCCGACGGGAAACGTAATCCCCCGCAGGTCAAGGCGCTGATCTTATCGATCAGGCATAGACAGACGGATTGAGCACATTTTCCGGACGCTGCCCGGAGAGGACGGCAACAATCTGCCGCATCACACGTGTTCTCAAACCCTGCAGGGATTCCACTGAGACGAATGCCGCATGCGGCGTCACAATGACTCGAGGATCACGAAACAGCGGTTTCGATAAATCGGGTGGTTCGGGATCGAAGACATCCATCGCCGCCCCGGAAAGGTGCTGGTCCTGCAGAGCTTGCCACAAGGCCGCTTCATCCACAAGCCCGCCCCGAGACGTGTTAATCAAGCAGGCACCACGGGGCAGTTTGTGGAATTCCACCGTGGAGAACCGTCGTCGCGTGTCAGGAGTCAACGGAGCATGCAGGGAGAGAATGTTGCTCCGGGTCAACAGTTCATCGAAGGAGACCATTTCGCAGCCTGTGCCATGATCTGACCCGCTGGCCGTGTGAGCAATGACCTGCAGGCCGAACGCTCGCGCCCGAGTGGCGACTTCGCGGCCGGTGCGACCCAGGCCAAACAGGCCCAATGTTTGCGTCGACAATCGCCGCATATCCTGCACGTCGGCGAGGGAATACCGGCCTTGCTTTGTCTCCGCATGCAGAAACGCGATTCGGCGGGTTAATGCCAGAATCAGTGCCAACGTATGGTCAGCGACTTCCGGAATACAGTAGTCGGGGCAGTTGGTGACGGGAATATTTCGGGCGGTGGCCTCGGGAATCGCGATGTTATCGACACCAATGCCCAACCGCGAAATCACCTGGCATCTGGTCGCAGCGGCCACCACAGCGGGAGTCACTTTTGCCCAGTTGGTCGCGATGGCATCGACTTGCCCCACCACTTGCACCAATGCCGCTTCCTCTTGTGATGGAGGCTCGATCAACTCGGCATCAATGGTCTGCAGAATTTGCCGTTCGATCGTGGTGTCCGGCCAGGCACGATCGGTCATCAGCACACGCCACTTGGGCATGGGGCTTCCTTCCTCTCCAGAAACTCGCGCCGTTTCAGCGTACCAGCCGTGACACCGTTGCGGAAAGCCTAGCAGCCGATTGCCTGTGCTGCTTTATTCGCGAGAGGATGGCATGGTCTCGGGGGAAGACCGGCGTCGTTCGGCATCGCGAAATTTCTGTGCATCGCGCTGGCGATCTTTTTCAATTTCCTTGGCATGATCGGCCGTCCAGACCACAAAGCCGACGGCGGCGGCCACCACCACCATCAAAGACAAGGCCAAGCTGATCGCCACTTTGGCATTCAAGCGGTAGCCAAAGACTTCTTCACCGAGCAGCGTATCGATTTCGCTGCCTTGCATCTTTGTGGCCCGAGTTTGACCACTTTCGTTCCGCACTGTGTCGCGAGTTGATTTCTTACTCCGGTTGGTCACTGGCGCTTCTGAGAGTTCTTCCGCCTCTTCGACTGGTGCAGGCGGACCACCGATCACTTTCAGGGATGTCAGATCGGGACTGATGAGCAACAGATGCAGACATTGCCCGCAACGCGCTCGCTTCCCCCCAAATTGCGGTTTGAGCGGCAGTACCTTACTGCATTCCGGACAGGGAATGCGGCCTTTGGAAATTGCCCGTGAGACCTTGCCGACGGCCGACGTGGAAGACGGCTGAGCCACTCGCTGTGAACGCTGGGGAGCACGTGGTACCGCCGGTGCAGGTGGTGCCATGGCCAGCAACAAAGCGTCGGCCAGTTCTTCGCAGGTCTCAAAGCGTTTCTTCTGATTCTTGCTGAGGCCGCGGAATAAGACCTCGGTCACTGCCGCGGGAAACCCAGGCACATACTGGCTCACTGGGGGGATCTTCATCGACGTCTGGTTGACCATGGTCGCAGAGGCCGTTGGTCCTTCCACCGGCACGCAACCCGCGACCATCTCGTAGGCGGTCATGGCCAGCGAGTACTGATCGACACGGCCATCGTGCTCGTGTCCCATCACCAGTTCAGGGGCGACGTAATTCGGCGTGCCCACCAGAAACCCGGCGGCTGTGAGCGAAGCATCGCGTGACTTGCTGGAAGACGCCGAGGAAACCACTTTCGCTAATCCAAAGTCACTCAGATAGGCGTTGCCATGCTCGTCGAACAGGATGTTAGCGGGTTTGACATCGCGGTGCAGAAAGCCCTGCTTATGAATAAAATCCAGGGCCTTCGCCATCGCAGGCACCCAGGATTTCAAGTCTTCTAGAGGTTGAGGATGCGGCTTATCCTGTGCGTCAACCAACCGATCCCGCAGGCTGCCCCCTTGCAGATACTGCATCACGACATAAGGCGTATCATGATGCACACCGACATCGTGAATAGTCACAATGTGAGGATGTTTCAACTTCACCAGCGACCGTGTTTCTCGCTGGAACCGCTCGGCAAATTCCGGATCGCTCAATGTCGCAGCTGTGGGAACTTTGATCACCACATCGGTTTCCAGCCGATTGTCGTAGGCCAGATAGACGACTCCCATGCTCCCTTCGCCGAGACGCGACGTCACATGGTACCGACCATCGGACAGCAACTGTCCGCAGAAGTCAGCCGGATCAGCCGTTTCCGATTGTGCTGCTCGCGGTCGACTACTAGCCACCGGGCTTTCTCCAGACGCGGAGGACCAATCGGTCAACATCCACGATTCAGCAGGGTTGCAGGCAGGGGTTCCGTAGTCGCGTCGCCAGCAGAGCCCCAGACTCATGCCGTGACGAACCACTTCCGCCTACACCATATGATGCCCGCATTGCAAATCGCAAGGTGGGGTCGTGTGTATATTTCTTAACGAAACCGTAAATTCACAATGCCCATGTGCACGAGATCGAACCGCAGATCGGTAACAAGAACGAATGCGCAGAGCCATCAATCAGATGGTCAACTGGAACCTCGCCGGTCAACGAGTCGCGGCGGTCACGCGTGTCGCCGTGGAACCCGGCTTCACCATCCGAAATCCCGCATGAAAAGTGCCGGACATCGGGTCGCCCTTCATTCGCGCTGCAACACGGTAGCCAATGCAGTAGTTGTCACTGCACATGAATGATCCGCCACGCTGCACGCGTTTGGGGATCTGGGGTTCGAGCGGATCAAAGCTCTGGACCGGACCGGGCGGATTGCGCAAGGGAGACTGTTTGTAGTAGTCGGGCTGATACCAGTCGTAGCACCACTCCCAGATATTGCCCGACATGTCGTACAGGCCGTAGTCGTTCGGAGGGAACGTTTTGACTGGCGAGGTTCCGGTGAAGCCGTCAATTCCCTGATTCTCCATCGGGAACTCGCCCTGCCAGATGTTGTTGCGCCATTCTCCGTCGGGGTTCCGATCGTTGCCCCAGGGATATTCGTTGCCGTTCTGTCCGCCGCGGGCCGCGTATTCCCACTCGGCTTCCGTCGGTAACCGCCCGCCTCGCCAGCGGCAATAGGCCATCGCATCTTCCCAGGAGACATGCACCACCGGATGGTCGTCTTTGCCTTCGAGATTCGAGTCAGGTCCGCCGGGATGTTGCCAGCTGGCCCCTTTGACGTACTGCCACACCTGATAAATCCATAGCGGATGATCTTTGGTCAACGTCTTGGGATCGAAGCCAGAATTGAAGCAGATCGAACCAGCCACGAGATTCTCTTCAGGAATCAGACTCACATCATCCACCTGTCCGACGAACTCTTCGCGCTTGGGAGCTTTCTCGGCAACCGTCACATAGCCCGTCGCCTCGACGAACTCGCGAAACTGCTTGTTCGTGACTTCGGTCTCATCCATCCAGAAGCCGTCCACAATCACCTCGTGGACCGGAGCTTCGTCAGGAAACTTGGGGGAATTGCTTCCCATGACGAACTGCCCGCCGGGGATCCATTTCATCCCGGCAGGTGTCGTTCCCGGTTCTTCGACCAGAATGGGTGACTCTGCGGCCACTGTTGTGGTGTCGGAAGTTGGGGCTGCATCTGGTGAGTTGGAGACTGCCACCGGGACAACCGGTTCCGTGGTCGACGCCGACTGCGAACCACACCCGATCACCGCCATGATCAAGAGCAGTCCCAGAAGTGTCAGTTGCAGTTTGATGCTTGAAGGATTGTTACACATGTTGCTGACTCCCAGTGACTTCGATCGTAACGTCTGTGGCGGCCGGTGTGAACGGACCCGGTGACAAACCGCCGGCGTAAACGCCTCGTCGCCACACAACTGGTAGTGTTACCTATATCGTGTTGCTCGCTAAAGGTGATCATTTCTGAGAGCATATTTTCTTGTCTGCATCTCTTCCGGGCAGTTCGCTCGAATCTGCCCTGAGGCTATTTATCACGGGAATCAACCATGTCTTCTTCGGTCAGATCGGTCCTTGGAGTCGCGTTGTGTGTCGTCACGCTCGCAGTAACCGCGTGGGGCGGTCAACCCAAGCAGCAGTTGCTGCAAGTCCTGCCTTCTGGCACCGGCATGCTGACTTACCAGGTGAGTAAGCCCGTGTACTATGACGAACAATTCACCTATGAAGTCAAAATACCGGTGACAGTGACCAAGACCGTTGTGGTTGATGGGCAGGAGCAAACTGTCGCAGAGACGCAGTACAAAGCTGAAACTAAGACGGGAACACGGAAAGTCTGTAAATTCGTTTCGGAACTTGTGTGTCGTCCCGTCGACTTGAAGACGACTAAAGCCTTTGAGACCAATGGCCAACCGATTTCCGCCGCAGCACTCGCCAACCGCTGTGAGCAACCCACGATGGTGGTGGTCTCCGACAACGACAAGATGATTCCCGAGTACTTTGCCAGTGTCTTCAAGTCCGGCACTGT
Organism: bacterium; assembly: GCA_016125225.1. Taxonomy (GTDB): domain Bacteria; phylum Planctomycetota; class Planctomycetia; order Planctomycetales; family Planctomycetaceae; genus DSVQ01. The sequence goes on from WGME01000002.1 coordinate 30,185, forward strand.
GGTGCTCGCGTTGCCTCCCGAACCGATCCCTCAACGCATGATGGCACCCGGTGCGGCCCTCATGCCCGCACCGGCAGTGATGCCAGCCCCGCCGATCGCCAGCGTGACACCACCGGCCGTTCCACAACCAGCCCAGCCGGTTGCAGCACCTGTTCCGACTCCCGCACCGGATGTAACCCCGGCTCCTGCCGTTACAGCTCCCATCCCCGGAACCACGCCCGTTGAGCCGATGACCCCGGCATTACCTTTCACCCCGACACCCGAGTTTGTCTTCCTCAGTCGAGATGGTGCCGACTTGCTCAAGATCCGACAGATGGTGGAACAGGTTCAGTCCGTGGATGTCACCATGATGATGGGTGAAGGATCACAAGCGGTGGAAAAGGTCATGAAGTCGCAGCAGACTTCGAAGAAGCACATCAACACTTCGCTTCCCTGGAAGATCGTCAAGGTCAGTCTGCCCATTGAAGGACTGTTGCCTCAGTCCCGCGCTAAGGAAAAACTGGGACAAGGCGAGACTGTCGGTCTGATGTCAATCGATGGCAAAACGGTCGATCCCCTGTGGCTCCAAAATATCAAGCCCGGAGTTCTCATCGTCAGTGGCGTGCGGATTTCTTCTTCGATGGACATGCCTGCTCCACCGATGATGGCCCCGACTGCGATGCCCCTTCCGATGCCGACCCCAGCGGCCGCACCAGTGGCCCCACCCGCCTTGCCGTCAACGCCGTAGTGAACAATCGCGACCCGTAGCACACAGCCTGTTGTGTGCGGATTCGATCGCATAAATCGGGGTTGTCAGCGGCGGAATGAACCCCTACAACTCGCGAGCGTTGACCTGCTCATCAATTGATTCCGTCGGAGGTGCCAACCCTTTTGCGAGGGCCTGGATGACCAACAGCGCCCGTCTCTGACGGGGCTGCATCTCGCCCTATTCGCCTGCGACTCCACCGTCGCAATCCGATGACAGGTCAATGCTTTGACCGCGCGGCCCGACCCTTCGGACCCCGCGGTCTTTTCTTTTGACTCGCACCCGTTGCAACTTGCCAGCCGCTCAGTTAGAAGCGATAGGAGAGAGTTGCATGGAGCGTTCGATGGGCATCACCACTTTTCTGCTTTCCCTGGCCTTCTTCACGGCCGATCTCGATGCGATTCACGAGCATCTGGCTCGCGGCCGTTATGCCGAGGCTGAGGAGGCTCTGACGGCACTCACGGCCGAAGAACGCCAGTCTCCGGAAGTGGTCGAACTACTAGTCCGTTGGCAGCGAATCACCGGAGCAGATGCCGCCGCTCAGAAAACTTTGGAGGCCGCAAGCCAATCCGATCCCAGGAATGCATTGTGGCCGACGTATCTGGCACAAATTGCTCTCGATCGGGGGGACATCGCCGCCGCAAAATCATTCCTGGACACCGCACTGAAGCTCAATTCGGATCTGCCCTTCGCGCGGATGGTGCAGGCTGATTACTGGACCGCCACCGGTGATCTCAAGCAAGCCAGTGAGGGTTACCGCTGGTTTGTGCGATACTACAACCGAGCACAACCGACTGATGCTGAAACGTTGATGTTCGTCGCTAATGGGGCGGCTCAGTATGCCCGCTGGAAAAGCGTGTCGCAGATCTTTGATTTCATCGTGAATACGTTGTGTGTCGACGCCTTGAAAGACGACGCCGATTGCTGGCAGGCGAATGGCTTGGCCGGGGCGCTGTTGCTCGAAAAATATAATCGAGCGGAGGGTCTGCCGGAGTTGCAGGCCGCGCTCGCGATCAATCCGCAGGCCACCGAAGTTCACGCGCTACTAGCGGCACAAGCTCTTGATCAGATGCAATATGACGATGCGTTGGAACACATTGAACGCGTCCTGGAAATCAACCCACAGCATCAAATAGCACTCCGTCTGAAAGCGGAAACGTATCTGCTGCAGGGGGAAGCCAAGGAAGCTCAGACATGGCTCAAGCAGGCCCGTGAACGCAACCCCATCGATCAGGAAACGATCGCCCTGGCGGTCTACTTTGAGATCCTGAAAGGGGACTCGATCACGGCTGACCGTCTGAAAGAAGTGCTCGCATCGTTGGAACACATCGAAGACTGGCAGCCGTCGGAATCACCCGTTGAAAGGCTCATTGTCGACCTGGCCAAAGTGAATCCGCACCCCGGTTATTTCCTGCACAAATTGGGCAAGTTATTCGAAGGTCAACGCCGCTTTGCTTATGCCGAAGCCTGTTATGCCCAGGCCATCGCAACGATGCCACAATTGTCGCAACCGAAGACCGAACTCGGCATGCTCTATTTCCAGGCAGGACGCATTGATGAAGCCCAGAAGCTGTTGGACGCGGCGTTCCAATCCGATCCGTATCATGTCCGCGTGAGTAACATGCGGAAGGTTCTGAAGGTGCTCGATGGTTATGCCACGATCGCTACGCCCCATTTTGTGATTCGGGCTGATTCGCAACTCGACAGCGTGCTCGCTAAATACATCGCCGTGGAACTCGAAGACGTTTATGCCGACGTCACGCAGGAATACGGCTTCGAACCGCCGCAGCGGACCCAGATCGAGATCTATAACAAATCGAAAGGACTCGGCGGCCACCAGTGGTTCAGTGCCCGCATGGTGGGTTTGCCGTGGCTGCAGACGATCGGCGCTTCGACCGGCTTGATCATTGCCATGACCTCTCCGGCGGCGACCGAGGAACCGTTCAACTGGGCGCGCGTGGTCCGGCATGAATTCGTGCATGTGGTGACCTTGCAGCAGACCGATTTCAACATTCCCCACTGGTTCACGGAAGCGCTCGCCACCCGGGCTGAGGGATACCCGATGCCCGAAAGTTGGAATGCCCTGCTGCAGAAGCGGGTGGCTGAGGGAAATCTCAAGAATCTCGATAACCTGCATCTCGGGTTTCAACGAGCCGAGTCGCGCGAGGACTGGGACTTTGCGTACTGTCAAAGCGTGTTGTACGCCGAGTACTTCATCGAACGATTCGGCTCCGACGCTTTGCCAAAACTGCTCAATGCCTATCGTCATACCCGTTCGACCGATGTTGCCTTGAGAGAAGCCTACGATGTCGAGAAGGCCGATGTCGAAGCGGGTTACCTCGACTTTCTTAAGCGACGCGTCGCACATTTGAAAGCCGTGGCTGATGAGCCCGAGATTGATGATGACGAAGTGACCGAGCAATACAAGTCGATGCCCAACGATGTCGCCACGCAGGCGGAGTATGCCATGGTGTTGCTTCACCGGCGTCAACTCGATGAAGCCGAAGCCCTCGCCGAAAAAGTGCTGATGGCCGACCCGAAACAACCGACCGCCGCGTTGGTGCTGGCACAGATTCGCATCGTGCAGAAAGAGGAAGAGATCGCGATCGACATTCTCGAAAACGCCTATGACCCCGAACAACCGCACCGCAAACTCTGGATGCTGCTCGGCAAGCTGCAACTGAAGCATGACCAGGCAAAGTCCGCGTTGCAGTTGTTCCTGAAATCCGAAGAGGCTTTCCCGGACGATCCCCAATGGTTACGAGGCTTGGCTCAAGCCGCCGCAGCTCTCGATGAAACAGCGACCTTGAAAGAGACACTGGAACGCATCGCCAAAATTGATGCCGAGTCGGTCGCCGAACGATTGCAACGGGCGGAAATCGCTCTGGAAGACCACGACTATGCGAATGCCGTGAAGTATGCCCATCTGGCATTACAGGTGGATGTGCTTAATGTCGCGATCCATCGCACTTTGGCTCGGGGGTATGTGGGCCTGGAAAACTACGCCGCAGCGATCCCCGAATACGAGGTGGCATTGTCTCTCAAACCCGGCGATGAGGAACTGCAGCAGGAACTGGAGGCCATTCAGAACGAAGCCCCGTCGTCAAAAAAATCCTCTGCACAGAATTGATCGGGCACCATAGAATAACCGCTGCTCATGTTCCGTCAGGGAGTTTGTGATGCGGCGATATGGATGGGCTGTGCTCCTCAGCAGCTTTTCAGCGGTGGTGAGCTGGGCGGACGAACCGCCGGGCCGTTTCTCGTTTTCTCTACCAGATCCCAATGCTTTACGCTCATCGCTCCACGAGCGACTCCGGGAAGACTTTGAAATGCAGACGCTCGGCGGCCGTCAATTCTGGGGCGATGTGCAGTATTTTCATGGCTACCACATTCAGCAAAACGTCTTCACCGGACATTACCGATTGCTCGATGAACACGACTGGCGGCACGCTACAGGAACACTGGAAGAATGCCGCCAGAAGCTTGATCAACTCAGCAACGAGAAGAAACTCCCCGCGATGTCGGGACGGGTCGTGATCCTGCTGCACGGTATCATACGGTCGTCGAAGTCATTGCATGTTATGGCCGACCAGTTGCGTGAAGAAGGATACACGGTCTTTCCGATGGAATACCCCAGCACACAGATCAGTATTCCGGACGCCGCCGATTATTTGAACTCGATCATTGAACACACCGATGGCGTGGAGGAGTTGTACCTCGTGGGACATAGCATGGGGGGGCTGGTGATTCGTGCCTGGTTCGCCAGCTATGAAGACCCGCGAGTGAAACGGGTCGTGATGCTCGGCACTCCAAACTATGGGGCCGAGATGGCCGATCATCTGAAACGGAATCTGCTGTTCCGTACGGTCTTCGGCCCCGCCGGTCGTCAGCTAGTCACCGATGACGCCGGTCTGATTCCCACCTTGCCGATTCCGCCGTGCGAGTTCGCCGTGATCGCCGGAGCACGCGGCAAATCCGGCGGCTGGAACCCCCTCATTCCCGGAGACGACGATGGCACGGTCACGGTGGCCAGTGCGCGGTTGCTGGGGGCCAGCGATTTTGCAACCGTGAAACTGCTGCATCATGCGCTGTTGGGGAATCGGGATGTCAGCACACAGGTGGCACGGTTTCTGAAAACCGGTTGCCTGCGGGAAGACGGGGTGAAGCAACCGGTGGTCGACAAGGAGGAAGTCGGAAGTGAGAAGGCGGAGTAAATACTACTCCCCCTTCCGCGTTCCCCCTTCATCCTTCCAGCACTCCCATCCGCTGTCCCAATTCTTTCAGGATGGCGACATCACTCTCCGGGCGACGGAAGCCGTTGGGATGCGGTTCATCGCAGGCGATCCAGTCGCGGAGTTTCAGGAACATCGCGGCGGTGTGTTTGTAGGCAGCGCCCGGTGTGCGGAAGGCGAAGTAACCCAGGTACTGTAACTGATCGTTCAATTCAAAGAACCGCGGATCGCCCGCATCCCAGAACGTATCACGCAGGGCAAACAAGTCGGGGGCGAAGGTGCTCAAGCCGAGCAGGTAATCGCTGCCGTACATAATCATATCGATGGCGAAGTCATTGCCGGTGTAGACGCGGAAGTCGGGCCGATGTTTGTCACGCAGTTGCAGGCGCTCCCATTCCGGCTGGCGATGAAATGACGAATGTTTCATGCCCACACACTGCGGCACCAGCATCATCCCTTTGAAGGTTTCCAGATCGTAGACCGCACCGAAGGGGGCCAGGTCGGTCGTCAATTCAAATCCGAGAAACTGGTCCGCGTACCGACCCAAAGCCGTGTAACTCGCGACGATTTCCGGTCCTAGTTGCTGTGTCAGCCCGTAGGACTGGAACACGATGGGTGTGCCGCCGTGCTTTTGAATGATATCGAACCGCTCGGCATAACACGACTCGTTGAATATCGCACCGGGTTGATCGGCGACATAAGCCCCCGCAACGAACGGACCGTTCCCGAGCACCGCTTGAGTTCGTCGCAACACTTCATCCTGCGTGGCAACATCGATCAGGTTGATGTAACCCGTATCCATGTTGACGGCGGGAATCAAACCGGCATTGGCCGTCCGTTCGACATGAGCATCAAAGGCCGGCCAGTCGACTTCGCCGTTGGACGACGTGAATGGCAACAGAATCGCCGAGATGCCGGTCACTTTCCGCCGCGGTCGCAGCATGGTGAGTGGTTGCATAGATGTCTACTCGTTGGGCTTAGTCTTAGCCACCGGTTAATAACCGGTGGTCGAATGCTTCAAGGGCTAATACCCCCGCGTCACTGACGCAGGGCTAAGACGCATTCAAATTTCATCATTCAGCTTTTAACGCTTCCTTGCCCAAACGCGCACAGAAATCGCCAAAGGATTCGCCGGGCTTACGCTCCGCTTTGTATTGCAGCAGCACAGGCGACAAAGTTTTCACGAGCTCTTCCTGAGGAACCAGGTCCTGATAGATGAAGCCCAGCCGGGTTCCTTCGGCATTGCCGCCGAGGAAAATCGTGTACTTGCCCAAAGTCTTGCCGACAAAACCAATATCGGGCGTGTAAGGCCGGGCACAACCGTTCGGGCAACCGGTCATGTGAACGGCGATCTTCTCCGCGAGCAAACCCAGCTTGCTGAGTTCGACTTCGAGTTGATCGATCACGCCCGGTAGCGCCCGTTCCGATTCCGTGATCGACAAGCCGCAGGTCGGAAACGCAGGGCAGGCGATCGAATACCGCCGCACCAGCGTCAGTTCATGATCCTGCTTGATGCCATGCTCAGCGAGCAGCTGGTTGATGTCCGCTTTGTCTTTCGGATCGATGTCGCACAGGATGACCGACTGCAACGCGGTCAAGCGGGTCGGCATGCCATACTTCTTCAGCAGCGTCCGCAAACCAGTTTTGATCCGTAGCTCGCCTTCGTCTTTAATGCGGCCGGTTTCGATGTTAATGCCGAGGAACAGCTTGCCATCACCCTGCTCATGCCAGCCGATGTGGTCATCGACGCCGGTGACGTCGGCGGCATGCGGTGCGGGAAGCGATTGGCCGTAGTATTCTTCGACCTTGGCTTTGAACGCTTCGATGCCCCAGTCATGAATCAGGTACTTCATGCGGGCGCGTTTGCGATCTTCACGGTTACCGAAGTCACGCTGCACTTTGACGATGGCTTCCGCAACGCCAACCACCTGATCGGGTTGGATGTAGGCCAGCTTTTTAGCGACGGCGGGGAACGTCTTTGCGGCACTGGGCGTGACACCCATACCACCACCAACGAGAACGTTGTAACCGACGATCTGGTTGTTCTCGACGACCGCGAGGAAGCCAAGATCCTGCGTGTAGATGTCGATGCAGTTGTCTTCCGGCAGGCAGATCCCCATCTTGAACTTCCGCGGCAGGTAGGTCTTACCGTAGATCGGTTCTTCGACCGGCTGCCACTCGGCGGCATTCTGCGTGGTGCCGCTCTCGTCGGTCAAAAAGATTTCATGATAGGCGGTCGACTTCGCAGTGAAGTGTTCGGCAAGTTGATCCGCAGCGACCTGCATTTCATCGAAGACGGTGTTGTTCTTGATGGGTGCCGGGCAGCACATCACATTCCGGTTGTTGTCGCCGCAAGCCCCCTTGGTGGTGAGTAGTGTGCGGTTGATCCCCTGCACTGCCGCTTTCAGATTGTCTTTGATCACGCCGTGCAGCTGAAAGCCTTGACGCGTCGTGATCCGCAGCGTGTCGTTGCCATATTGCTCACAGAGATCGAGATGAGCGAGGAACTGCGCGGCCGAGGCACGTCCGCCGGGAATGCGGGTCCGCACCATCATCATGTACTGCTTGCCTTTGGCAGTCCCATCGGCGTTTTTTGCCTTGCGCTCGTCGCGGTCATCCTGCTGATACATGCCGTGCGGCTTCAGCAGTTGTTCAGAGTCGGAGCAGAAATGGTCAACGTCCGACATGATTTCGGAACCGAGGGAACCCCGCAGCTGGCGGCTCTCGATCTTGATGTGTTCGACTTTGCTGAGTTTTGCGGCGTCGGTCATCGGTGTGCGCTCCAGAGATCATTTGCACTCTTAGCCGCGAGACGAAGTCGAGTGCGGGACTGAACCCAACGCTCGACTTCGTCTCGCGGCTATTGTCGTAAATCGTTATGATAGGCGATCCTGGAAAACCTGACGAGTCGAGCCGACCGGAAGTTCACCCCGAGGTTCGAGATTCCTGAAATTGAGGACATTTCCGATGTTCAATAGGCGGAAATCGCTGCTGCCGTGGTCTTTGGGGGGCCTGGTACTGACTTGGCTGTGCGGGTTAGTTCCAGTGACCGCTGCCGAGGTTGAACTTCCGATTCCTGAAACCGAAGAGACCTGGCAGGTGCTGTATCTGGCGGGGCAACGCGTCGGGTATGCCCGCATCCAGATGGCTCCCGTTGAAATCGACGGCCAGATCCAGGTGCGGACCGCCGCCGAAACCAAGATCACGCTGAAGCGGTTCGGCCAGGTGCTGCGGATGAGCACCACACTGGAATCGCGCGAAACACTGGCCGGCGATCTGGTGCAGTTCTCTCTGGCCATGACCAACCCCCCGGCCAGCAGTTCCTCAACCACCGGTACGATCGCCGATGGCAAACTCACCTTGGTCAAAGAGGTAGATGGCCGCAAAAGCACGTCGTCTCAAGCATGGCAAGCGGGCATCAAATCCCCCACTTACCAAGATCGACTCCTGCGTCTGAAGCCCATGCGACCCGGTGATACCGCCACCGTGGAAACCTTTTTCCCGGAGTTCAACAAGCCCGGGACCGTCTCCATTGAAGCGGGAGATTTTGAAGAAATCGCCTTGCTAAACGGCCAGAAAGAACGCCTGCAGAAATTCCTGGTAACCAACTCGCTTTTGCCTTCGGCGAAGACCAAATCGTGGGTGAATGCCGCGGGGCAAACGATCAAATCGGCAACCAGCATGCTCGGCACCGAGATGGTGACCTATACCGTCTCCAAAGAGGAAGCCCTGAAGTCGTTGTCGGTGGAAGAACTCGATTTGGGCATCGCGACGCTCGTGAAAGTGACCCGGATTCCCAACCCCTACAGTACAAAACAGGTCGTCTATCAGATTTCCATCGAAGACGCCGATCCATCGAAGGAAATCCCCACGGGGGACACCCAAACGCTCAAGAAAATCTCGAACCATGTGGCCCAACTCACGGTCACGTCGATCCCACTCCCCGCCACCGCCACATTGGGCGATGTCGATCCGGCTTTCCTTAGCAGCAACGACTACCTGCAGATCAACGACGAAAAAGTCCAGCAGCACGCGAACGCTGCAGCCGGATCTTTGACCAATCCCGCGGCGATCGCCAAAGCCATGGAAGCCTATGTGCAAAAGACGTTGTCGAAGAAAAACTTCTCGACGGCTCTCGCGTCGGCAGGGGAAGTGGCCCGGAATCTGGAGGGGGACTGCACCGAACACGCCGTGTTACTGGCAGCGATGTTACGGGCGAAAGGAATTCCCTCACGCGTTGCCGTCGGACTGGTGTACATTGACAATCCCCCCGCGTTTGGCGGCCACATGTGGACAGAGGCCCACATGAACGGGACGTGGATTCCTCTTGATGGCACCCTGGGACGCGGGGGTACCGGAGCAACACACATCAAACTTGGTGACGCCAGCTTCGATGACAAGCAGGGTGCCCCTATTGCGGCCTTTGCCTCCCTGCTCACGATCATCGGCCAATTGCAGATTGAAGTCGTCTCGGTGCAGTAGCACACGGCCTGCACAAGCGAGTCAGGCTGAAGAAAAAGTGAGCGTTCCGAAGTCGTCTGGCTGACCTGAATGGCTGGCAGATTTTCGCTCAAGGTTTGCTATTTCCCGGTTCGACGAAACGCGATACGCTTCCAATGAAAACTCTGGCTGGCCGATTCCGGGTGTTCACTCAGGGATGGGCTGGCCGCACCAGCGGAATGGATGCCGCATGTCGATTCACCCCACCGCCGTGGTAGACGCACGCGCGGAACTTGATGCCAGCGTTGAAGTTGCACCGTACGCCATCATTGACGGGCCGGTGCGGATCGCGGCCGGTTGCCACATCGGCCCGCATTGCCATCTGCTGGGTCACACGACGATTGGCCCTGGCTGCCGGATTCATACTGGTGCCGTGATCGGCGATTTACCCCAGGACCGCAGTTTTGCGGGGGGAGATAGTGCCGTCGCCATCGGTGCTGAAACCATCATTCGCGAATATGTCACGATTCATCGCGGGACCAAGCCGGGAACGATGACGGTGGTCGGTGACCGCTGCATGATCATGGCACATGCCCATGTGGCTCACAATTGCCAGGTCGGCAACGACGTGATTCTCGTCAATGGTTCGCTGCTCGCCGGACATGTCACCATCGGTGATCGCGTCGTGCTGTCGGGCAACGCGGCGGTCCATCAGTTCTGCCGGGTGGGCGAATTGGCCATGATCGGCGGCCTTTCAAAAATCACGCAGGACATTCCCCCGTTCCTGATGTTTGACGGTCATGGTTTGTGCGTGGGAATGAATGTGATCGGCATGCGTCGGGCCGGACTCAATGCCGCCGAACGGGCCGAAATCAAGGTGGCCTACCGTCGGCTCTATCGCACTGCCGGCAGCATGTCGGCCGCAGTCGATGAATTAGCATCGCAACTGACGACACCGGCCGGTTTACGGCTGCTGAACTTCCTGCAAGCCCCCTCCAAGCGAGGCATTCACGGGCACTCAGAGCAGGAAGCTGCAACGATCCCTCTGCCCACGGTCATTCCGCAGGCAGCTTGATTTCATCGATGAGAATCTGATTTCATCCAGAAGCCCGGGGATCGCGATCCCTGGGCTTCATGCGTACTGTATGCACTCATGACGTTGCAATACATTGTCGAGCATCTCTCGGTCGCCTTCGGTGCGGTGACAGGAGCATTGGCGGCCCGCGGAAAAAGCATTGATCTATTTGGCGTCATTGTTCTGGGCTTAGTGACCGCAGTCGGCGGAGGAACCCTGCGTGACCTGCTGCTCGATGTCCCCGTCTTCTGGATTCAGGATTCCGCCTACGTTGTCACCGGGTTTGTAGCCGCGTTGTTGATGTTCTTTTCGGTCCGCATGCTGCAACTGCCGAATGGCATTCTGCAGGTCGCCGATGCCTTTTTTCTGGCCTTCGTGGTGATGCTGGGCACCGCGAAAACGTGGAACCTGGGCCATAGCTGGCCGGTCTGTATTGTGATGGGGGTAGCCACAGGAGTCGCTGGCGGGATTCTCCGCGATGTCCTGTGCGGCCAGATTCCCATGGTGTTCCGCTCACATATCGATCTGTATGCGACGGCAGCCATGATCGGGACCATCGTGTATCTCATCGGATCAGCCTGGCATCCGAAGCATCCTTCAAACCTCATCGCGGGCGTCTGCACGATTCTGATTCTGCGTCTCGCCGCCCTTCGCTGGCGCATCCGTCTCCCGGAATTTGATCCCGGTAGTGAACACTGAACGGATTTTCGGACGTTGATGCGGTATAAAAAGAAGCGGAAAGCCGAAAGCGAAAAGCGGAGTGCCAGACACAAAATCCCGGCACTCGGATTTCTGCATTCCGCTCACTCACTTCTCATCGACGAAGGACCACCCATGCCTGCGCCTGCTGTTGATCGTCGTCAGTTTCTGTCCGCTACGGCCGCTGCTTCCGCCGGAGTCATTCTCGGGGCTCCGTTTGTGCACGCGACACAGAAGTCCGATGCCCCTTTGATTGTGGGTGAGGGGGACTACAAATTTCAGGTGCAACACGAATGGCCAGAGTTGCCCGACAAATACACCTGGCAGACGACGCACAACGTTGCTGTCGATAAAGCGGGCAACCTCTACGTCATTCATGAAGGCCGTGAGGAACTGAAGGATCATCCGTCGATCTTCGTCTTTGACAGCTCGGGCAAATTCATCCGTGCCTTCGGGGAACAATTTCAGGGGGGCGGGCACGGCATCGAAATCCGTGAAGAAGAGGGGCAGGAGTATCTCTACGTCTGTGCCTATCAGATGAAGAAGACCTTCGCGAAACTCGATCTGAAAGGCGAAACGGTCTGGCAGCAGTATGCTCCCATGCAATCGGGTGTATATGCCGCCGAGGAAGACACCAAGCCAGAGAAAGTGTGGGGCCGTGATCGGTTCATGCCGACGAACTTCGCATTCCTCGATGATGGCGGGTTCCTGCTCGTCGATGGTTATGGCGCCTTCTATGTCCACCGCTATGACAAAGAAGGCAAGTGGGTGTCCTGCTTTGGCGGTGCGGGCAAAGGCGAAGGCAAGTTTGCCACCCCGCATGGCATCTGGGTCGATAACCGCGCCGGCCGCACACCGTCGATTGTTGTGTGTGATCGGGCCAATCACACCTTGCAGTACTTCAGCATGGACGGCGAATATCAGGAAACGATCACCGGCTTCGGTTTACCAGCCAATGCCGAGACCTGGCAGAACCTGCTCGTCATTCCCGAACTGCATGCCCGTGTGACCCTGCTGAATGAAAAGAACGAAGTGGTCGCCCAGTTGGGGGACGATGTCGCCCGCGTGACCGGCAAAGATGGCGGTAAGATTCGCGGCGACAGCCACCTCTGGCAAGCGGGCAAGTTCGTCCATCCGCACGATGCCTGCTTCGGACACGATGGCAGCATCTTTGTCGCCGAATGGGTCGGCACCGGCCGCGTGTCGAAACTGCAACGCCTCGGATAATTCGATCAACAACGTTAACCGCGAGACAAAGTCGAGCGTTGGCTTGATGGCCGCGCTCGGCGTTGCCTCGCGGCTAAGACCATTCATCGATACTGCGTAGCCAGTCGTCTTTGAGCAACCGCGATAGCGAACGGTCGGCGAGAACCTTGCCGCCGGTTTGGCACTTCGCGCAGTAATTCGTTTCGTTGTCGGCGTACTGAATCCGCTGGACCGGTGACTGGCACACGGGGCAAGGTTTCCCAAACTTGCCATGCACCGCCATCTCCGGTCGAAAAGCCGTGACGCGTTCCGGAAACTTCTCAACCGATTCGGCTCGCAGTCGATCCGTCCACAGTTGCAGAGTCTCACGAATCGCCTGATGCAGCCGCGTGAAATCGTCGTCGGTCATTTTCTTCGTCTGTAACAACGGCGACATCCGCGCCGCATGCAGAATCTCATCGGAATAGGCATTTCCGATGCCGCTGAAAAGATGCGGGTCGGTGAGCGAACGTTTGATCGTGTGATTTTCCTGGATCAACTGTTGCCGAAACTCAGCAACGGTCATCGCGAAGACATCGAGACCGCCGGGATCATGCTCGCGGAGTGCCTTTTCCCCTCGTACCACCGATAGCGAGGCCCGGCGTTTGGAACCCGCTTCGGTGAGTGTCAACCGGCCATTCGGAAACGTGAACGCCGCGAGATCGGTCTTCGATTTCAATTTCGACGCCCCCGGTTTCAACTGGTCAGCGGGTTTCCAATGCAAACGCCCGGCGATCATCAGGTGCAGAATCAGAAAGAAATCGTCTTCGCAACCGATGGCGATCCGCTTTCCCAGGCGAACAATCTGCCGGACGGTTTTTCCCACACACGCTTCCACCGGCGGATCGAATGTTCGCAGAAGAAATGGGCTGAAAATGTCGATGCGTTCCAACGGTTGGCCGACAATCCGCCGTTCCAGGGCTTCCTGATAGACGACAATATCGGGCAGTTCCGGCATGCGAATTCTCTGAGCCGCGAGACAAAGTCGAGTGCGGCCACAAGACCAGCGCTCGACTTCATCTCGCGGCGAACGCGGTCGCTTTCGATAATTGTGACTCCCGATCATAATACTATTTCTGATTCATCCCCGCAGTTTTCGAGGTCGTTATGAAGTTCGCGCTGGTCATCCCGGATGGATGTGCCGATGAATTGCAGCCGTCGCTGGGTCAGAAAACTCCGTTGCAGGCGGCCCAGGTTCCGCACATGGATGAAGTGGCCAGGCTGGGCATTGTGGGCCAGGCCGACCACGTTCCCGCGTCCATGCCCTCGGGCAGTGATGTCGGCACGATGAGCCTGTTCGGTTACGACCCGCTGAAATTTCACACCGGCCGTGCCCCGATTGAAGCCGCGGCCCAGGGCATCACGCTCGGCCCCGAAGATTGGGCGATCCGTTGCAACTTCGTCACCGTGGTTGATGACGTGATGAAGAGTTTCACGGCGAGTCAGATTCCGAATGACGTTGGGGCCGCGCTCATCGAGGAACTGCAACGCGATCAATGTGGCGATCCGCATTGGAAGTATGTGACCGGTGTGAGCTATCGCAACCTGCTGATCTACCGGGCACGCGATGGCCAACCGGGGCCGTTCAGCATGACGGAGACCACCTCGACACCGCCGCACGATATCACCGACCAACCCTTAGCCCCGCACTTACCCGGCGGCCCGGGGGGCGATGTGCTGCGGGCGTTGATGGAACGTAGTCGGCCGCTGTTCAAGAACTGCGCACTCAACACCGCGCGGGGAGCGCAAGCGGCCACACAGACCTGGCTATGGGGGCAGGGAAAGCGACCAGCATTTCCGTCCTTTCAGGAACGCTTCGGCAAACGCGGCGCAGTGATCACGGCTGTGGATCTGTTGCGGGGCATGGGACGGCTGGTCGGGTTTGAGGTCGTGGAAGTACCGGGGGCGACGGGGTATCTCGATACCGATTACGCCGCCAAGGGACGGTATGCCATCGACACCTTAAAGTCGGGCATGGACTTCGTCGTAGTGCATGTAGAAGCGACCGATGAAGCCTCGCATGAAGGGCACGCGAACGAGAAAGTGAAGGCCCTGGAAAACATCGACCGGCACATTGTCGGCCCCTTGCATGAGTATCTGAAATCACAGGGCGAGTATCGGTTGGTGATCTGCCCCGATCATCCGACCTTCCTGCGAACCAAGACCCACAGTCACGGCTATGTGCCCTTTACCATGTGCGGCACCGGCATCACCGCGGATGACCTCACCACATATGATGAAGTCGCGGCAGCGAAAACGTCTGTGACGCTCGATCAGGGCTGCGAACTGATGCCGCTGTTTTTCCGCGGCGCATGACAAAGGCAAAGCCGCCACCGCCGAGTGGCGGGTATTCCGCAATGCGAATGAAAAGACATTGGGCCGCAAAGAGGCACAAAAGTCGCATAGGAAAGGGATATTGCGGCCAATACTCTTCTGTGGTTTGGCGGAGTTTGCGGGCGAGAGAAACTGTTGCAGTCTTGCGTGAGATAGGGCGAGGCGGACTAGCATCCATCAAAAAATGCTGTTGTCTTGGGGGAAGGCGGCTGCACGTTCTCAGCCAGAGTGCATAGTTCTCTTGCGGCCGCCTGAAAGTTACTTCCCAGCCCCTCGGAGACTTTGCCATGTCTCACGGAAGTTTATCTGCCTGGTTCGATCGAGCGCAGTGGTGGGATTCAACGTCGCGGTGTCTGTCGTTCGCCCCGGTCAGCCGCACGAAACCCTGCCCACGCTCACGAACACGCTCGGGGATGGCCGCGGCGCCTCGCCGAAGTGGTTGTGATCCCCATGTTCAACACCCACCGTAGCCGACGATGTGATGTGAGACAGAGTTGCCCGGACGCTGGATGCCGAATGACACGGATGGACTCAACGTGGTTGTCTCCTGCCGGCCAGGGAAGCCGTCCCGTCAGATAGACAACGAACTGCCGCAGGTTGCGGAGAGGTCTGCAAGAAGCAGGCCTGCCCGCGACAGGATGGGTGCCGAGCGGTTGAACACGCGACGCACGATTGCTCGCCACTCACTCGAACGTTCGTCAAGCAGCCCGGGGAACCCCTCCCTGGGCTCCTTGCATTATTCGGCGGCAGGTTCAACAACCGGGTCCTGCGGTGGAATAGGGTAAACCTGATCCCAGCTGATGTTGGAGTCATAACCGTATTTCGGTCGAGTAAATCCCGTCGATTCCCGCCGGATTGCATTTCCCTCAGCTCTGAGCAATTCGCCATTCTGCCCTCCCGACCATAGGAACGGATGGCGATAGATGGAGTCAGGAGGAAAGTTTGGTTCATGCAACGGAAAGCCCTTTGGTTCATAGTGAAAGGGCGCGCCCGACCAGACATCCGTTAAGAGACCTGGCGCACCGCGACTCCTTCCGACGGGTTGGGGCAGATACCGTGCGACTTCGTAGATTGATCCGGGCAACTCGCCCGTCAGCCGCCGGTATCCGACGATCGCCATGACCAAGACTGTGGCTCGATAGCGATTTTCCATTCGATGCAGGATCTCAATCGTCTGGCCATCTAAGCCATAGACCTGTGACGAAGGACTGCCGAAGGAATTGGCCATGCGATGGTTTTCTTCCACGGGCATATACTGCCAGGCACGCACGCGTGGGTCTGAAGGATTGGTTAGTGCCATCGCCGAAACACGCAGCATCATCTCTTTCAATCCCATCTGTCCCGGCCGCTGTCCTTCCGTTTGACATTGCTCAAAGTACCACAGGCGGTTGGCAAACTTGACGCCAGCCAATCGCCGGGTGCGGACTCTTTCCCAGGGCATGTACCATTTCACATACTGAGACAGGTCCGCATCGAGTTCCTCCTGCCACTCAATTTCTTCGGGCTGGACCTGCCAGTAAGGGAGTTCGTGTGCACAGATTTCGAGACCGCGGCGAAGCGTGAGTTCCGTCTGCTGTGGCATCTGCGCCCAGCGGATCATCTCGTCCATCAACTCTTCCGGTCGCAATTCCCGCTGCTGAGTCAGTTGCTGTTCCAGCGGAATGAAGCGTTGCAGACAGCCACCTAATCGTATGCCCGCCTGCAAATATTGGATCGACACCTCGACATCACCTGTTCGCAGCGATTCCTGTGCGGCGTATAAGAGCAATGGCCCATACAGCGGATTCCGCCGCCCACGCGAGAGTATGACTTCCACCGACAACCGGTCGGCATTCAATAACTGGTTTCGCAACGTGACCAGTTGATCAAAATTGAGTTCAACATATTCACGACGAATGCGGGCCAGAGTGGCTGCATCATTCGGTTGGGCATCGGCCATACCCATGGTCATGCCACCCATCGCCCCCATCTCTTCCAAGCCTGCCGCATCCTGGATGGCACCTAGGGCATCTGCGGCAGGCGGTGACTCACCCGAGGGGGGCGGTTCCGCATTTGATTTCGCATCGGCCACTACAAAACTGGGGTCCACGATGGGACGTTGCATCGTGGCCATGATGTCGAGCCATTGCTGCAGAATCCGTTTCGCATCGGAATCGTGATCTGCTTTCAACGAGGGAATGCGGGACATCTCAGCCGCAATGACTGCACCGGGAACCGTGGGAACTTCCCACACTCGGTAACCCATCGTCAGCCCGATCAGCACGAATGGAAAAACGCACTGCGTCATAATCTCTGCGAGACGCCCGCGTGAGATCCGCCAGTCGGACTGCTCAATCCACCAGACGGGTAAGGCCGACCAACTGATCCACAACAACCAAATAGGAATTGGAAGTTGGCACATCCACAGAGGAAAGTGCAGCTCGTAACAAAAGACGAACCAGATCATGAGCACCAACCAGCCGAGCAGTGTGACACCGATGGCGATCACCGTCTTACGGCAGAGATGCGAGGCCGTAAACGCGAGACAATACAGTGACACGCCACTTAATACTCCCCAGAGCAGTTCGTGGAAGGGCAACATCAACAGACGGTCGAAGCTGTAGGCATTCCAATGGTCGAAACGTGGATCGAGAAGTACCAACTTCAGAAAAGCCGCCATCAGAAATGTGGCAGAGACCATCGTCGTGAGGCCGACCACGATCATTAAGGCCCAGGCCAGCAGTTTGTTGAGCCATAACGCAGCAGGTGACACACCCAACCGCACGAGAGCGCGAAAATTCGATTTCGCTTGCTCGCCATGCCAGCAGGAGACTCCCCCCAAGGCCACGAGCAGCCAGCCGAACCCGAAGCAGAACCCAGGTTCCGGGCGGCGGCTGAACAGCAACGAAATGGCCGAGATGAACGACATCACTCCGATGATCGCGCACCATGTGCGGAGGCTTTGCCATTCAAGCCAACGTAACCGCAACCACGCCCGTCGCCACGGATCAGCGAGTTCATTACGCGTCACCGGCTCGGCAGCATCAACAGTGGATCGCCGCGGGAGTCGGAGTTTCAGAAACATGTCCGACAGCCATTCCCAATCCCAGGGCCGCCCATTCAACCATTGCTCGGCCAAACTCCAGTTGGCTGTGGCCACCCCGATCAGCAGCATGCATCGAAACCAACCCCAATATCCGAATAACCGCGTTGCCGGATTTTGAGCACGAATCGAAAAGGGTTGGCCAACGGCCTCCGTCAGAGCCACCGCCCCCGCATTCACCACAACCATGGTGATGGCGGCATACAAAATGGCATTCAACGGCCGCGAAGTTTGCAGTGACCAGAACATGCCGAAGAAGACCGCTTCCACCAACACGAACGTCATGATGGTGAGATCTTCACGGAACTCCGAAGTGTAATTGGTATCAAAGCGGGACAAGATCGACGCCGCCCCGACAAACCACACCTGCAAGACCAATCCACTGACCAGCAGCAACAGCATGCGGCTGCCGAGTATGAGGCTCAAGCGGGGAGACAATGCCGTCAACCAGACCAGTGTGCCTTCCTCACGTTCACCGGCAAACATCGCGGCCAAGGCCGCGAGAATGTAGATCGGCGGAATCCAGATCGAGAGGAGCCAGAACGCTTCCGAGTAGCCCTGCATGTACTCATTGAATTCCGCGACCGCCAGAATCAACAGCATCACGGCCATGGCCCCCACGCCACACAGCCACCACATCTGCCGTAAGACGCGATAGTCTTTCCAGAGGATGCGCTCACACACCGTCCAGGCATTCATGGCAGCACCTCCTGTGGCTGCTGTTCTGCCGTCGAATCGGGAAAGCTCCAGCTGGCTTCGGAATCGGTCTGCATGCAGACGACGAAGATTTCTTCCAGTGAGGGTTGGCGAATGGTCACATCGGTGAATTCCGGATCGGAGCGCCAACTGGTAAGCCGCTCGTCTGGAAAGTCCCGCACGAGCATCTGCCATTGCCGATCGAGCCGTTTAGCCCCCAGCAATGCGGCTCCACGGGGCAAATCCGGGGGAGCTGTATCGACCGCATGTTGGGTGACCAGAATCTCTTTTACTCGGCTCTTCAGCACTTCGAGCCGTTCGGCCAGCACGAGTTTCCCTCGGCGGAGAATCAGCACGGTATCGGCCACGCGTTCCACTTCGGCAATCTGATGACTCGAGAGCAACACCGTGCGACCGGTTGCCGCCACATCCACCATGCTTTCCAGAAACTCGCGGCGAACTAAGGGATCAAGTCCCGATGTTGGTTCATCCAGCACCAGCAGCGCGGGTTCATGGGCCAGGGCCACCGCCAGCGAAACTTTGGACTGCATCCCTTTGGACAGCGATTTGATCCGCCGATCGATTGGTAGATTGAACTGCCGAATCAGATCACGATAACGTTGTTCATAGCCGAGCGGATAAAAGCCGGCGGCAAACCAACCGGCCTCGGCGACCGTCATCCATTCATAGAGGGCGGGGCGATCGGGGACATAACCGACACGGCGGCGAATCTCGGCCCCATCACGGCGGCTGAGCATCTCCTGAACGGTCGCCCGCCCCATATCGGGGTTTAACAGTCCGAGCAGAATTTTGATGGTGGTCGTTTTGCCGGCACCGTTTTCCCCGAGCAGAGAAATCACCTGGCCCGGCTTGCCGACAAAACTGACATCATCCAAAGCGATAAACGATCCGAACCGTTTGGTGACGTGGCGGAATTCAAAAATGGAGGACATGAGAAATCTCCGGTCCAGCAGTTGGTTCAAGAGATGTGAGAGGTGAAGTGATCCGTAAGAAACGCGAGCCTGAATTGCACGTTCAACTCGTGCCGTTCACGGCCGTATCCTGCAGGACGGCATCGACGAGCTCACGAATCTGCGGGGTGTCGAGTCCGCTCAGACGGCACTCTGAAATCGCACCGCGCAGGCGCTCCTTCAGCAGTGACAGCCGCTCTCGCTGGCAGACATCCACCGCATGGGCGGTCACTCGCAAGCCTTCGCCCCTTAAGGGTTCCAGGACCCCGTCGATCTGCAGATCGCGATAGGCCCGGGCGACGGTGTTCGGATTGACCGCCACTCGTTGGGCCAGCTCACGGACCGAGGGAACGAGTTCCCCGGAACGGAGGGCTCCATGAGCGATGGCAAACTTCATCTGCCGGGAAATCTGGTCGTAGATTGGCAGGCCGTTACTGGCATCAATGCGGAAGAGCATGGCAGCGCCCTCTGTACTATGTGAATAGTACAGTAGGCACACTTGCGGAATCCGTCAAGAACTTTTTTCAAAAAAAGAGCCCGGTTCCTCTCAAACAGAGAAACCGGGCTGATAGATTCAACGCAACACCAATCGAAACAGAGTGTTACAATCACTCTGGCTGAGGCGGCGGATACTTCAAATCATTCTGGACTTTGCGGACCCCAGGCTCCAGACGGATGACACTTTCAGCCAACTTCGCCGAGCGTTCGGAATCGACCGACCCGGTCAGCACAATGTCGCCATTATCGGCGTGGGAGACTTGTACCTGATCCATCTGAGGGAGTCGCGTGGTTAGTCGATCGAACAGAACTTGTGATCTGGTCGTGACTTTTGCCAGATCAGCGGCCGGGAAATCAAACGCGGCCTTGAGACGTGGGCGAATGGTGGGAACACTGGATGTTCCTGCCTGATTGCTACCGCCATTCAGGATACTCTGGTCGAGCGAGCGGTTGCCGTTGCCCCCGCGGTTGCGATTTTGCCCGCTATTTTGGCCATTTCCATTGGCTTGGCCTTGTGCAGTGCGTCCGATGAACTGATTGTTGTTGCCCGTATTCCGGCCGATAAATCCCGAATTCTGCTGGGTGATCCCCGATAAGTTACCCAATCCTGTCAAGCCACCACCGGCCCCGTTTCCGCCGCCGAAGCCGCCCCCTTGCCCGCCTAAAGCCGAATTCAATGCGGAATTCAGGTTGGAATTTCCACCGCTGCCACTCGTCGATCCAAAACTCGACGAATTACTTCCGCTGCTACCCGAGCTGCCGAACAGGCTGGAACTGCTGCCCGAGCCGGATTGCCCATTTTTCGACTGGGCGGCCACTGGCATCGCCAGCAAGCCGACGGCACACACCCCTAAGAACCACATGCCCCGTGTCATTGGACAGCACTCCCCGGCAGACTTTGCCGATGAATCGCGAAAACGGTGTCGACACCTTCCACGTCCCGGCAAAGATGGAACACCGTATCTATCCTGTCGGACCGCACTCCGGGAATCAACAGGACTTTTTTCTGATGTCAGGAAATTCCGTCGGATGGGGCCTACGGTCGGCCAGGCTGTTCACACCGCCTCATTCATCCCATTGTCGGCAGATATCCGCGACGATGGAGGCGGCCAGGGCCGTCCAACCGGTCTGATGCGAGGCCCCGAGTCCACGCCCGGTTTCCCCATGAAAGTATTCATAGAACAGAACGAGATCTTTCCAGTGCTCGTCCTCGGCGTATCGCCGTTCGGTGCCGTGGCAAGGTCGCCGCTGTTTGTCGTCCGCGAGGAAAATAGACGACAGCCGGTGTTCAATCAGCCGGGCAATTTCCAGCAGGGTGAGTTGCTGCCCGCTGCCGGTCGGGCATTCCATCGTGAACGATTCGCCATAGAAATGGTGATAGACTTCCAGGGCTTCAATCAACAGGAAATTGACGGGGAACCAGATCGGCCCGCGCCAGTTGGAGTTGCCTCCGAAGACTCCTGACTGTGATTCCCCCGGCCAGTAATCGACGCGGTAGTCTTCTTCTTTCATGCGGAAGCTGACGGGATGTCTTTGATGAACTTTGGAAAGGGAACGGATGCCATACTTGGAAAGGAACTCTTCCTCGGAAAGGATGTATTTCAGCATCCGTTCGAGGCGCTCGCGTGAGGGAATGGCCAGCAGACGGCGTTCGGAATACTTTTTCCCATCGATCGGACAGTGATCACATAACGTGATCTGCGCGGCAAGATCCTGGCGGTTCTGCAGGAACCAGTCGAACCGCTTTTTGAAGCCGGGCAACCGCTCCAGTTTGTGCTCATCGAGCACATAAACGGCAAAGAGCGGGATGATGCCAACCATCGACCGCACGCGTAACGGCATGCTGCTGCCATTGCAGTGCAGATGGTCATAGTAGAAGCCGTCGAGTTCGTCCCAGAGCCCCTGACCATCAAGCGTGTTCATGGCATCGGCGATGGCGACGAAATGTTCGAAGAACTTGGAGGCGACGTCTTCATAAGCCGGATCGTCTTGTGCGAGTTCCAGCGAGATCGCCAGCATGGTCACACAATAGAATGCCATCCAGGCG
Organism: bacterium; assembly: GCA_016125225.1. GTDB lineage: Bacteria > Planctomycetota > Planctomycetia > Planctomycetales > Planctomycetaceae > DSVQ01. The sequence continues at coordinate 52,249 of WGME01000002.1, forward strand.
GTGCCATCGGCCTGCTCCAAGATGGTGCCGTCCGGCAGACGTTCATTGCGATCAAAGAGACCGATGTTGTCGAGGCCCAGAAATCCGCCCGAAAACAAGTGTTTCTGGCGGGCATCTTTGCGGTTCACCCACCAGGTAAAGTTCAGCAGCAACTTCTGGAAGACCCGCTTCAGGAACAACCGATCGCGGCCGGTTTTCTTGCCCGCAATTTTGTAGACACGCCAGCACGCCCAGGCATGCACGGGCGGATTGGCATCACTAAAGGCGAACTCATAGGCCGGCATCTGCCCACTGGGGTGCATGTACCATTCACGCAACAGCAGCAGCAATTGCTCTTTGGCGAACTCGCCATCCAACCGGGCAAAGGGGATCATGTGAAATGCCAGATCCCACGCGGCATACCACGGATACTCCCACTTATCTGGCATCGAAATGATGTCACGATTAAACAGATGCTGCCATTCCGCATTGCGTTGCAGCCGACCGGCTGGCGGGGCGGGTTGACCGGGATCACCCTGCAGCCATTCCTTCACGATGTAATGATAGAACTGCTTCGACCACAGCAACCCTGCATGCGCTTGCCGCACAATCCGATTGTGATCGTCCGTCACACCGGCAGGAAACTCGTTCTTGTAAAACTCATCTGCTTCGGCAATCCGCTGGTCAAAGGTCTTGTAGAACGAGGCGTCAAAAGGTCGATCCGGCAAGGCGTCGTCACTGGCGATCCGTAATGGAATGCGGACTTCGCATCCGGGTTCAATCGTGAGGACATAATGAGCCGCCACCTTGGTGCCCACGGCTTTAGTGTTAACTGCCGTGGCTTGCTGCTGAATCACGTAATCATGGAAACCATCTTTGAAGTACCGCCCCGGGGCCACCGACTGATACAGCCGGGGATAGTTGGTCTCATTCTCCGTAAACAACCACGGTCCGGCGGCGCCATCACTCGCGGCAGAGGCAAAGAGGCGGAAGCGGCCGAGTGTTTCATGTTCCGTGAGCAGCCCCGGTCCGCCATCGTTCCAGATGCGCGGCTTGGCCCAGCAGCCTTCGTGTTCACAGCCCCAACTCCAGGTGTTACGGAACCAGAACTGCGGGAGCACATGAATCGTGGCGGCATCAGGCCCGCGATTGGTAATGGTCAACCGGATGAGCGTGTCATTGTCGGTGGCCTTGGCGTACTCCATTTGCACATCGAAGTACCGGTTATCGTTGAAGATGCCGGTATCCGACAGTTCGAACTCGGGATGGCTATAACCCCGTTGCCGGTTCTCTTCCAGCAGTCGGAGATACGGGAACTCCGCATGCGGATACTTGTACAAGGCTTTGGCGTAACTATGGGTCGGCGTGGAGTCGAGGTAGTAGTAGGACTCCTTCACATCTTCGCCGTGGTTGCCTTGGGGGTTCGTCAATCCGAACAACCGCTCTTTCAGAATTGGGTCGCGACCATTCCACAACGCCACGCCGAAACACAAGCGGCATTCGCGATCGGTCCAACCGAGCAGGCCATCTTCACCCCAGCGGTAAGCCCGGCTGCGAGCGTGATCGTGCGGGAAGTAGTCCCAGCATTCGCCAGTCTGTGAGTAATCTTCGCGGACTGTGCCCCATTGCCGCTCGGAGAGATACGGACCCCAGCGTTTCCAGTTCGAGGAACGCGCCGAGTCTTCGCGTAACCGTTGGATCTCTGCATTCATGAACAAAACTCAACCAGCGCAGGGGAATCACAGGGGTCAACGTCCCATCCTAACTCATTCCGAGTCTTCAGGACGTCGAAATCGGGGAGGTCGTCTTACGGATCGACGAGAAGCGGGTTCCACAGTCCACCCTGACTGAGTTCCGGCCGTTTCCCCGACGCAGGAAAGCTCTTTTGTACAGCGTCTCGCAGAATCGGTTGCAGTTTCGCGATGATCGCCGACGCTTCTGGCTTGTCGGCCAGATTGGTCAATTCACGCGGATCGGCTTCGTGATCATAGAGTTCGCGTCCCTTGTTGCCCTCATCCCATTCGGTGTAACGCCACTGAGGAGTCCGCAGGCTGTAACCGAAGAACTGCGGGTTGTTCCGCCCGTTGCCCCGGTTCACCTGGCTGAGTGCCCAACCACGGCCGACGGTCTTCGGATCGGCCAGCATGGGAGCCAGGCTTTGGCCTTGCAGCCCCTTAGTCGGTGGTACCGAACAGAGTTCCATCAACGTGGGGGCGACATCGATCAAACCGACCGGGGTCTGCACAACACTGCCCGGCTGTTTCACGCCCGGACCGGCGAAGATCAGTGGCACGCGGGCACTTTCCTCGAAGATGCTCATCTTCTGCCACAAACCATGCTCGCCGAGATGGTAACCATGATCGCTGGTGAACATCACGATGGTGTTCTCCGCCAACCCTAAACGCTCCAGGGCCTCCAGCACGCGGCCGACCTGCGCATCCATGAATGTCACGCTGGCATAGTAGGCCTGGATACATTCCCGCCGCAGGTCGTCAGTCAGCTTGTCCTGTTCTTTTTTGTAGCTGCCAAGTGCCGCGGCGGGGAGATCCTCTTGATCTTCCTTCACACCTTGAATCACCGGCATCTTCGCCCGGTCATACAGATCGAAATAGGCTTCCGGGGAGACATACGGCGTATGCGGCCGGAAGAACCCTACGGAGAGAAAGAACGGCCGGTCCGTCCGTTTAGCGCAGCGTTCCAGCACCCACACGGCATCGTCGGCCATCAGACCGTCGGTGTGGTAGCGGTCTCCCTTGGGACTCGCGTACCAACTGAGCGTGCCACCGAACTGGCCAGGTGTCAGCGAGAAGATCTTGTCCGGTTGCTCTTCCAACCGATCGACACCCGCCGGATTGAGTTCCAACTCCCAGGACGCGGGGTCATCATGCCCGTTTGTTCCCACGGAATTCGGCACGCTGTAGTGGTACAATTTGCCAATGCGGCCAGCGAAGTAACCATCAATCCGGAAGGCCTGCGGCAAGCTGTGCTGCTCGGGAATGGTTTGGCGGAAGATCGTCGCGTTGGTGATGATGCCCGTGCTGTTGGGATACAACCCCGTCAACAGGCAGTTACGGCTCGGCCCGCACAGCGGGAACTGACAATAGGCTCGGTCGAACCGCACTCCTCGCGCGGCTAATTTGTCGATGTGTGGCGACTGCACCTGCGGATCACCGTAACAACCGAGCCGGTTGTTCAAATCGTCGGCCATGAGGAACAGCACGTTGGGACGATCGGCGGCCGAGGCCATGCTGAGCCAGCAGGCAGCGACCAGACCACACACCAAGCCACGCAGGCAAGTCATCATGGCGAGTTCTCCAGCAGGTCAATCGTAGTGGTCGACGGGATTGTGACGATCGCAAGACTGTAACCGAATCATGATCCCGGTGAAAAGCCGCCCCCGCCGAGGGGCGGGTGTTTCAAGCGCCGCGTGATGGGCCTTTCGCCGCAGTACCAACCACACCGCCGCAGTGGTAAACTGCTGACTTCCCAGAGTTGCCCCCGAATTCTCAGGCCCGATCATGATTTATGCGAACATCTGGCTGACCGTAAAAGACCCGGCGAACGTCGACGAAATCCGCGAACTTCTCCGCGAGCAATGCCGTCTGTCAAAACAGGAACCGGGCTGCGAACGGTTCGAAGTCTACCACTCGAAAAACGATCCCAAGACCTTCCTGCTCGTCGAACGCTGGCAAGATCAGGCATCACTGGATGCCCACCGACTGGCAACAGCTTACACCACCGTCTACCAACCAAAGGTCCTGCCGAAAGTCGATCGCGTGGCGCATCCGTGCGAGTTGGTCGATGGTTGAGGGTGAATGGTCGATGGAAAAGGCGCTGGCTGGCAATTGGAACATGCGATGTTCGGATTCGAGAAGCTAGAGGTTTGGCAGCTTGCGACCAATTATGCCCGCGAAATGTATATCGCGACTCGACAATTTCCACCCGATGAACGTTATGGGCTCACCAATCAACTCCGACGTGCGGCCGTTTCCATCTCTGCGAACATCGCCGAAGGAAGTAGAAAATCCTCAACCAAAGACTTTAACCGCTATGTCGAAATTACATTCGGGTCGCTCATGGAGACGATCTCCCACTTGCGGATCGCGAAGGACCAGGCTTTCATCCAAGAATCAGACTACCTGCGTCTGTACGCGATGGCCGAACAGCTCGCAAAAATGCTGAGTGGCCTGCGAAATCACCTGAAACGTGACACGAATTCTTAACCATCAACTATCAACCCTAGACCATCGACCTTACACCCATGCTCAACAAAATCTCTTCCCGCATTACTCAGCCTCGTTCGCAAGGTGCCTCGCAGGCCATGTTGTATGGCACCGGCATGACCCCCGAGGATATGAACAAGGCCCAGGTCGGCATCGCCTCCGTCTGGTACGACGGCAACACCTGCAACATGCACCTCAATGAACTCGCCAGCCAGGTGAAGCAGGGCGTGGTCGCCGCCGGCATGGTCGGCATGCGGTTCAATACCATCGGGGTCAGCGACGGCATCTCGATGGGAACCGACGGCATGTCGTACTCCCTGCAGTCGCGTGACCTCATCGCCGACAGCATCGAAACCGTGATGTCAGCCCAATGGTACGATGCCCTCGTCGCACTTCCCGGCTGTGATAAGAACATGCCCGGCTGTCTGATGGCCATGGGGCGTCTCAATCGACCCGCCATCATGGTTTACGGGGGCACCATCAAGGCCGGTTGCACACCCCGGCATCCCAAGCTTGATATCGTCTCGGCATTTCAGGCCTATGGCGAGTACATCACCGGCCGCATCACCGAAGAAGAACGGGCGGAGATCATCCGTTGCAGCATTCCCGGTGCCGGCGCGTGCGGCGGGATGTATACCGCGAACACCATGGCCTCGGCGATCGAAGCCCTCGGTATGTCCCTGCCCTACAGTTCATCCATCCCAGCCGAAGACCAGCTCAAAGTTGGTGAGTGTCTGGCGGCGGGCAAAGCGATTCGCCATCTGCTGGAAAAAGACATCAAGCCGCGCGACATCATGACCCGCGCCGCCTTTGAAAACGCCATGGTGGTGATCATGGCGACCGGCGGTTCAACCAATGCCGTACTGCATCTCATCGCCATGGCCCGTGCCGTCGATGTGCCCCTGACCATCGACGACTTCCAGAAGGTCTCCGACCGCGTCCCCTTCATCGCCGACCTCAAACCGAGCGGCAAATATGTGATGGAAGACCTGCATCACGTCGGGGGCACGCCGGCCGTCATCAAGTATCTGCTCGAAAAGGGCTTCATGGACGGCAGTTGCCTGACCGTCACTGGGAAGACCATCGCCGAGAACGTCAAAGATCTGAACGGGCTCGCCGAAGGTCAACGGGTCATCGTGCCAGTCGAAACGCCGATCAAGGAAACCGGGCACATCCGCATCATGCGTGGCAACTTCTGCCCCGATGGAGCCGTCGCGAAAATCACCGGCAAGGAAGGGCTCGTCTTTACCGGCACGGCCCGCTGTTTCGACAGTGAAGAAGACATGCTCAAGGGTCTCGAAGACGGCAAGATCCAGAAGGGCGATGTGATCCTCATTCGTTATGAAGGCCCCAAGGGTGGCCCCGGCATGCCGGAAATGTTGACGCCGACTTCGGCGATCATGGGAGCCGGTCTCGGTTCTGATGTCGCTCTCATCACCGACGGCCGTTTCTCCGGCGGATCACACGGTTTCATCGTCGGCCATGTGACCCCGGAAGCACAGGAAGGCGGCCCGATTGCCCTCGTGAAAGATGGCGACAAAATCACCATCGACGCCGAGAAAAACCGCATCGATGTCGACATCACCGACGCCGAGTTCGCAAAACGCCAAGCCGCATTCCAAGCCCCGCCGCTCAAGTTCACCCGCGGCACGTTGTACAAGTACATCAAGAACGTGAAGAGCGCCAGCGAAGGCTGCGTGACCGATGAGTGAGGTGTGTTGATCCAAGCTCTTAAAAGCATCGCAGAGGCAGGATGACACCAGGCATCCTGCCTGTTTTTTTGGATTGATGGCATCCGAAGACCTCTATAACAAACCAGCACTTCACACAACAGCTTTGGGAAACGCCAAATGCAGGTTGCGTCACTCGGACAACCGGCGTTAGTCTGGCACTAATGAAATACCATAGACTGCTGAGTACGAGGATGAGATGGTCAGTAAGAACGCCACACGGCAACGATTCAGTATCGCATTCATCCCGGCGGTTTCACTCTTAGTTTTTTGCCTCCGAGTTTCCGCACAGGAGCCTGTGGAGAACGAACTCGACCTGATCTCCTGGTCAACAGGCATCGACTGGGAGTCGCGAGGTCCGAATTACAACTCGCGGCTCAGCCATCCCGTCAATCCGGAAGGCATCACACTCAAGCCGATTCAATTCAACTACTACCCCATCCCCGCGATTATTCATGGGGATTACGATCTCGATGTGGAGTGGACGCGCAAGACGGGTGCCGAAGCCGTCGGCATCGCCTTTCCAGTTGGCGAGAAAACACCGATCGTGGACTTTGGATCTCACTCGGCACGTTATGCCGCCATTCATGCGATCGATGGGGCCGGAGTCGTGAATAGCCCTGCTTCAAAAACCCCCTCTGTCATCAAGAATGGCAAGCGATATCACGTACAGATCCGCGTCCGTCGTAACGGCGACACAGCTTCCATTAACATCGATTTTGATGGCATGGTGGACTACTTGACGTGGAGCGGGCCCGTCAATGCTCTCTCGGGCAGCGTCTCGATGCCAGGCCATCCCTGGCTCTATGCCTGGGATAGCGAGACGACGTTTCACAAGCTGAATTTGCGAATGCTGAATGGAATCGCCTATCGCGATGTGATCACCGATCAGGAAAAGAAAGACGATCTGGAAAATGGCTTTGTTCGTTTGGTTGGTCAAGCGGCCTATCTCCCCAAGGTCGGCCACAATGTATTCATGATCAATCAGACACCCATGGGCAAGGCCATGACTCCGGAGCAGTTTATCCCCCGAGTGAGCATCAACGGGACACACGCCACTAGCTATATCCTGGCACATGCTCCCTCGAAGATCCGATGCCCGATTCCCCGTGGCTCCAAGAGTTTTTCTGTTGTGGGCGTGAATCAAGCCAGCCGATCTACCAAATTTCAGGTGCTGGTCGATGGCGTTCAAGAGTATGACTCCGGCGTCACCGGCCTCGCCATCATAAAGATCGATCTCCCTCCGAAAGCCATAACAGTAGAGTTGGTCGTCGACGATGCCGGTGCTCTTGATTTCGACAGAAGCTTCTGGTGCTACCCACGATTTCATCGGCAACCTAGTGACGCAATTGATGACGACAAGATGACGGCAGGCAGCGGACGAATTACCATTGAAGCCGGTACAGTCGGTGCAGGAAAATTGGAGTACAACGGCGAAACCACGGCAGCGCCGATCGATTTTCGCGTTGCAGCCCTCTGCGACGAATATCTTTATGCCCATGCCCCTTCCACGGTGACCTATGCGGTTCCTGAGGGCATGACCCGTTTTTCCGCGATTGGCTGGTGTACCTTGAGCGCCACAGTCCGATTTGAGCTCTGGTCAGACAGTCAAAGACTCTTCCAAAGCGTTCAGGCGGGCGTGGTACCTATCGATGTTCGCCTTCCCACAGGAACGAAATCGATCACTTTGAAAATCATTGAAGGCAAGAGTTTCGACAACGATCAGAGTTTTTGGTGCTATCCGCGTTTACACCGTAAGTGAAGCCTGAGGTATCGCGAAGTTTGAGATCGGCAGCCCGCCGATTGCAGAGTTGCCGATGTGCCACTGGAGGAACCGACTATCATTCGGGCTGATAGCCGACTTCATTCATCTTCAGCCATTACCGTCGCCCCGGGGCGGCTTCGATGGCGGCTAACTCGCCGCTGTCGAGCCAGATGATCTCGCAACGGGTGCAGCAATCAATGATCTGACAGCCTGGTCCGCCATACGGATGCCGATCCATCGGTTTCTTGCAATGAGGGCAGTTAACGCGGCCGGCTAATTGATCGGGATCCAAAGGTTGCGGCATGCGGTCCGCTCCCGAATATTCCGCCCGCCGGTGGCGGACCAGATGGGCAAAGGCCTCTGAGGCGAATAACAGGCCGTGACAGGTCGGACAAACCTGTGCCGCGATGCGGTCCACCGCCGCTGTCAGCAGTTCGGTATCACACGCCGGGCAAGGGGTTGCGGTCGGCTCTTCGAGAACCACCACGGCATCAACCCCATTCGCCAATTCTGCGAGCGCTCGATACGACCCGCAAAACTGGCATTTCAGGACATCGGAACCCGGCGCCCATTGCAGGGGTGCGGCACAGTTCTGGCAGTTCATACACTCACCTCCGCCTGAAACATATCTCAGGTTTGGCTCTCTGGAGGCACCTCGGAAGACGAGATGCCATCCCTCGCCAGACACTCCCCGGAGGCCGACGCAGTCGGTACGATACACACCCTGAAACACGACTCCCTGACGATGAGAACCGGATCGGGTGCATGACAGCGCAACGCATTGATGGTAAAGCCATCGCCCTGAAACTTCGGACCGAGCTTGCAGCGGAAGTTGCAGCTCTCAAAACCAGCACCGGCATCGTGCCCCATCTGGCGGCGGTGCTGGTCGGCGATGACCCGGCGAGCGCCGTCTACGTGCGGACCAAACATCAGGCATGCGAGAAAGCCGGGATGGTGAGCACCACGCATCGCCTTCCAGCGACAGTCTCTCAGTCAGAATTACTGGCACTGATTCAGCAACTCAATGAAGACCCAACCGTGCATGGCATTCTCGTGCAGCTGCCGTTACCGTGCGGTCTCGACACCACCACGATTCTGGATGCCGTCCATCCGCTGAAGGATGTCGATTGTTTTCATCCGGAAAACGTTGGCCGGCTAGTGCAGAACCGCCCGAGATTTCTGCCCTGCACGCCGCAGGGGATACAGTGGCTGTTGCGGGAATCCGGCATCAATCCTGCGGGAAAGCATGTGGTGGTGCTGGGCCGAAGTGAAATCGTGGGCAAACCGATCGGCATCATGCTGCTGCAAAAAGGGTTGGGGGCTGACGCCACTGTCACTATTTGCCATAGTCGCACGCAGAATCTGGCGGAGATTACGCGGTCGGCGGACATTTTGATTGCCGCGATTGGCCGACCGGAGTTTGTCACGGCTGAGATGGTCAAGCCGGGGGCGGTAGTGATTGACGTCGGCGTGAACCGTGTCGAAGAGCGGTTGGTGGGCGATGTGGCCTTCGAGCCGGTTTCAGAAGTGGCCAGCGCCATCACGCCGGTACCGGGGGGGGTAGGCCCCATGACGATTGCCATGGTGCTCAAGAATACGCTTACTGCTGCAAAACTGTCCCAAACGACGACAAAACAATGAGTTACGACACAACGACGGGAATTGAGTCCGCGATTTGCCCCACAATCACCTGCTGACATTCCATGCACATCGATGAAAAACTCAGCACCACCGCCATAAGAGATGATCGTGCTCGTCAACGTGACTTGCCAGAACAATCCACCGTATACCCTTACACAAAAATATCTTACAACGAAACACCCGAAATAGGGATGGTTTCCAGAGATGCCAATTCGCCGAATCGAGCACGGCGTTTGCTAACCAGATTCGCTACTCCGATGTGCACTCCCTGCGCGCCAAATCATCAAATGACACCGCGTTCGGTCACACCGCATGACTGGGCCACACTTGCTGTGATTGAAAGCTGATATGACGATCCGCGTCGCTCTGAATCATCGTACGGCTTACCACTACGATCAATTGGTGGGATTAGGCCCGCAGGTCATCCGCCTGCGACCGGCTCCCCATTGCCGCACCCCTGTCCGCAGTTACTCGCTGAAAGTTGAGCCAGCAGAGCACTTCTGCAACTGGCAGCAGGATCCCCACGGCAATTTTCTGGCCCGGTACGTCTTTCCCAAGCAGACGCGGAAGTTCACCATTGAAGTCGATCTGGTCGCCGACCTGACCGTGATCAATCCCTTCGACTTCTTCATCGAGAGTTCCGCCGAAGTCTTCCCGTTCAAATATGAAGCGTGGCTGGAAAAGGAACTCAAACCCTTTCTGGAAAAGGAGTTCCCGGGTCCACGGCTGCAGGCGTATCTGAGTCAGATCGATCGAAAAGAGCGGAAAACCATCGATTTCCTCGTCGAGCTGAATCAGCGGTTGAACCAGGAAATCAGCTATCTCATTCGGATGGAGCCCGGGGTTCAGACACCGGAGGAAACCTTGGCACTGGGGTCAGGGTCGTGTCGTGATTCGGCTTGGCTGTTGGTCCAACTTCTCCGGCATCTCGGGTTGGCTTCCCGATTTGTATCGGGGTATCTCATCCAACTCACCCCCGACGTGAAATCACTGGATGGTCCATCGGGCACCGAGCACGACTTCACCGACCTGCATGCCTGGTGCGAGGTCTACCTTCCCGGAGCTGGCTGGATTGGCCTCGACGCGACATCGGGGTTGCTCTGTGGTGAGGGGCATTTGCCCGTCGCCTGCACCCCTGACCCTGTCAGTGCGGCTCCGATTACAGGTTCGGTGGATGACGCCGAAGTCGACTTCAGTTTCTCGATGACTGTGACGCGCATCCACGAAGATCCGCGTGTGACGAAGCCCTACACCGATGACCAATGGCGTGCGATCGAAAAACTGGGCCACGATGTCGACCGTCGCCTGAAAAAGGGAGACGTGCGTCTGACGATGGGGGGCGAGCCGACCTTCGTTTCCGTCGACGACATGCAGGGAGATGAATGGAATACGGCGGCGATGGGTCCCACCAAGCGCGATCGGGCCGATGTGCTGATCCGCCGTTTGCGCGAGAAGTTTGCTCCCGGCGCCGTGCTGCATTACGGACAGGGCAAGTGGTATCCGGGCGAATCTCTGCCACGCTGGGCGTTCGCCTGTTACTGGCGGAAAGACGGCGAGCCCTTATGGCAAGATCCACAATGGCTGGCGAATGAAGCGACGAAATACTCGTATACCGTGGCCGATGCCGAACTCTTCTCGGCCACCCTCGCCGATCGCCTGGAGATCGATCAACGCTGGATTGTTCCGGCTTATGAAGACGTGGCCCATTACATCCTGCAGGAACGGCGATTGCCCATCGACGTTCGTCACATCAAGAACGATCTGAAAGATCCGGAAGAACGAGAGCGGTTAGCCCGCTTGATCGAGCAAGGCTTGGGTAATCCCACGGGATGTGTCATTCCCATCCGCCGGCAGTGGTGGCAGGCTCAGCCGCGCTGGGTGAGTGGTCCGTGGCCCGTGCGTCGCGAGAAGATGTTCCTGCTACCGGGCGACTCTCCCATGGGTTTCCGGTTGCCGCTCGATTCGCTTCCCGCCACCACCAAAGTTGGACCCTACGGGGAGTTGTACGAAGCCGACCCGTTACCAGATCGTCCGCCGCTGACGGTGCCACCGCGTCGCACCAAGCAGCAATCCATCGCGGGTGCCCCTGCCGTTGGTGGAACCGGGCCGGGCGGACAGATTCAGCATGAACAACCGGCCCCGCAGAAGAAAGACCGCGAACGCGATCCGAATGCACCACTGGAAGGTTATATGGTGCGGACGGCGATGTGCATTGAACCCCGGAATGGCCGGTTGCACGTCTTCCTGCCGCCGCTGGAAACCGCCGACGACTTCGTGGACTTGATGGCAGCGATTGAAGATACCGCCAGCGAACTCCAGATGCCGGTTTCGCTGGAAGGTTATACGCCGCCTTACGATCCTCGGTTGCAACAGATCAAAGTCACGCCCGACCCCGGCGTGGTGGAAGTCAATATTCAACCCGCGGCTGATTGGGATGAACTGGTCGAGCTGGTCACGAACGTCTATGAAGAAGCCCGCCTGTCACGGCTGGGAACCGAAAAGTTCATGCTGGATGGTCGCCACTCCGGAACGGGTGGGGGTAATCACCTGGTGCTGGGGGCAGCCACCCCCGCGGATAGCCCGTTCCTCCGGCGTCCCGACCTGCTCCGCAGCTTGGTCGGCTACTGGAACAATCATCCGTCGCTGTCTTACTTGTTCTCCGGAATGTTCGTGGGTCCGACCAGTCAGGCCCCCCGCGTCGATGAAGGTCGCCGCGACGCCATTTATGAGTTGCAGATCGCGTTCAATCAGATCCCGCAATCGGGCTACTGCCCTCCCTGGTTGGTGGACCGGATTTTCCGGAATCTGCTTGTCGATCTGACGGGAAATACGCACCGGGCCGAGTTCTGCATCGATAAATTGTACTCGCCCGACAGTGCGACAGGTCGCCTGGGATTGGTGGAATTCCGTGCCTTTGAAATGCCACCCCATGCCCAGATGAGCCTGACACAGCAGTTACTCGTGCGGGCGTTGGTTTCACGGTTCTGGGAGCAGCCTTATCGAGAACCCCTCGTGGAATGGGGAACTTCGCTGCACGACCGGTTCATGCTGCCGCATTTCCTTTCCGATGATTTTCGCGTGGTCATCGAAGAGTTACGTCTAATCGGTTTTCCCTTCGAGCATGAATGGTTTGCGCCCCACTTCGAATTCCGCTGCCCGCAGATCGGGGAGTTCACGCTCGACAATGTCCATGTGGAACTGCGCACGGCCATTGAACCCTGGTATGTGCTGGGCGAAGAAGCCGCCACCGGTGGCACGGCCCGCTATGTCGATTCATCGGTCGAACGACTGCAGGTCAAAGTGCAAGGCATGACAGAAGGGCGACACATTGTGACCTGTGGTGGCCGGCGTGTGCCTCTGCGACCAACGGGAACGGTCGGTGAATACGTGGCCGCCGTGCGCTATCGTGCGTGGCAACCCCCCTCGTGTCTGCATCCCACTATCGGAGTCCATACTCCACTGGTCTTTGATCTGGTCGATACCTGGCTGCAACGATCGCTCGGGGGTTGTACCTATCACGTTGCCCATCCGGGGGGACGGAACTACGTCACGTTCCCGGTCAATGCCTATGAAGCCGAAAGCCGTCGAGCAGCCCGATTCTTCAAATTCGGCTATACCCCAGGCCGGTTTGCAGTCCCCGCAGAAGAAATCAATCGTCAGTACCCGTTAACACTCGATATGCGCCGATAACGTGAACGGAGGGCAACTCACTGAAGCCATATGTGATTCGGAATGCCGCAGCATGGCGATTCCTTTTGCAGAACAAGACTGCGAACTCGTTCACTCGCTGTTGACTCGTGACCCGGTCTGGCGGTTACTCTCGCCATCCGGCCAAACTATCCGCTACACTACCAGTCCTACTGTCAGCACGGACGTTGAAGACCCATCATGACGCTCGCCGCGGACTCTATGACTGAGCCATTCCTCGGAAGCTATGCCCCTCGTACGGGATTGCACGACGAGTACTTCGCCGCCCCGCAAGATGCCCACGCGGTGACCCATCGGTTCGTGCACGAACTGGGCCAGTGGGATCGCGAAGAATTGGAGCGCCGCCGGGAAACAGCCTGGCGACAAATCGACGAAAACAGCGTCACCTACAGCAGCACAGGTGTCGCCGAGCAGACCAATCGCCCGTGGATTTATGATCCCTTACCCTTGGTGATCGGTGCCCGGGAATGGCAAAGTGTCTCGACGGCCCTGGCCCAACGGGCTCGCTTGTTGAATCTCCTGCTGCAAGATCTCTACGGCGCCCAGAAGACACTCAATCGTGGATTGCTGCCACCAGGACTCATCTTCTCGCATCCCGGTTTTCTCCGGGTCTTTCATGGGATTCGAGTTCCCGACGATGTCTTTCTTCATCTCTATGCGGCTGACCTGGCCCGGGCTGCGGATGGCCGCTGGTGGGTCTTCGCCGACCGGACCGAAGCTCCCTCGGGCATGGGCTACACTATCGAAAATCGTTTGGTGTCGTCGAGCATGTTTCCCGAAAGTTTTCGGGCCAATCAGGTTGATCGACTGGCTCCATTCTTTATCGCCCTCCGCGAGTTGATGCAGCGGCTCGCGGCCCGGCATCGTGATAACCCCCGCATTGTGCTCTTAAGCCAGGGACCGGCCAACCCAAATTACTTTGAAGATGCCTATCTCGCGCGGTATCTCGGTTACACATTGGTGGAAGGCGAAGATCTCGCGGTTCGCAATCAGGAAGTGCTGCTGAAAACTCTGGGCGGTTTGCTGCCGGTTGATGTCCTGCTGCGACGCGTTGACGAAGGCGATTGCGATCCCCTAGAACTGCGGAGCGATTCCGTTCAGGGCGTGACCGGTTTGATGCAGTCGATCCGCTCGGGCATGGTGACCACCGCCAATGCGTTGGGCAGCGGGTTGCTGGAATCCCCGGCACTCCCGGCGTTCCTGCCCCGCCTCTGTAAAGAGTTGCTCGATGAAGACCTGCTGATGCCTTCAGTGGCCACCTGGTGGTGCGGCACGGAACTCGAGCGAAACTATGTGCTGGAACATCTGGACCAGTTGGTCATCCGACACTGCTATCTGAATCACCGCACCAAGCCGCAATTTGGTGACCAGCTGAGCCGGTCCGAGTTGGAGAAATTGAGACAACAGATTCTGACACGACCGGGTGATTACGTCGCGCAAGAGCGGGTGCAGCAATCGACTTGCCCTGTCTGGCTGGGCGAACGCCCCGAACCCTGGCATGTGGCCTTGCGGACTTACCTGGTCTCATCGGGTCGCTCGTACCTCTGCCTTCCCGGCGGGCTGGTTCGTTCGTCGCCCCAATCTCACACGCTCGATTTGTCGATCTCGCAAGGGGAAGCCAGCAAAGATGCTTGGGTGCTGGCAGCGGGACCGGTAGCCCCCATTAGCCTGCTGAAACCGCCGGGTTACATTCAGGAACTCAAACGCAGCGGAGCCGAACTTCCCAGCCGCGTCGCCGACAACCTCTTCTGGCTCGGTCGCCATGTGGAACGGGCCGAGGGGGCCGCTCGACTGCTGCGGACCTTCGTGAATCGGCTGCTCGGTGAATCGGGCAATTCCCCGGAAATTCCGCTCCTGATTCGCGCCCTCGCCGAGTTGGGCCAGATTGAACCCGGTTATGTTGTCGAGAACATTCGGGCCCAACTCCCGCCGATTGAATCGGCCCTGCCCTGCATGATTTTCGATGAAAGCGAGAGCTTTGGACTTCGCGCGAATATCCAGCGTCTCAATCGCACGGCGTCACTCGTCCGCGAGCGGTTGTCGCTCGATAGCTGGCGGTTGATCAACCGGGTCTATCACGAATTTGAGCCCGAAGAGTCCGTCGACGATGTCGAGCTGACGCAGTTGCAATCGAAGCTCAACGGCCTGATTACGAACCTGTCGGCCTTCAGCGGATTGATCGCCGAAAGCATGACCCGCACTCTCGGTTGGCGTTTTCTGGATATCGGCCGTCGACTTGAACGATCCATGCATACGGTCTTCGCGATTCACAATCTATTGTTGCCTGATAGCGAAAAACTCGCCCCCGCATTGGAAGCAGCCCTGGAATTCGGCGACTGCGTGCTGACCTATCGGTCCCGCTATCTCACCACGTTGCAACTGGCCCCGGTTCTCGATCTGCTCGTCACGGACGAATCCAATCCGCGCTCGCTGGCGTTTCAACTGGCCTGCATCGTGGAGCACCTGGAGCAATTCCCTCGCGATAACCGGACGGCATTACGCAGCAGCGAACAACGGCTGGGAATGGCCGCATTGCATGCCGTGCGGATGTTGTCGGCCGATGACCTGGTGAGCGTGCATACGTCTAACGAGCGTCGCGGGCTGGATCGATTACTGACACGGATTGCCGCCATGTTGCCCAAGCTTGCCGATGCGGTGTCGCATAAGTATCTCATCCATGCGGGCGAATCTCGACAATTGACCGAGTTGCGAATCCGCAGTTCCAAACGCCTTTCCTGATTCTCTATGCTGAGGTTCGGGACAAGGATCTGGTCCGACAGGTTGGCATCATGCGTTACAAAATCACTCACACCACCACCTACAGCTACACCGAGACAGTCCCCATCTGTCACAACGAAGTGCGTTTATCGCCGCGCGATGGACGACTGCAGTCGTGCTCGAACCATCGCCTCGCCATCAAACCCAAACCCGAAATGTGCACCCGCCGTGGCGATTATTTCGGCAACGGAACCCATCACTTTTCCATTCTGGAAGGACACAAACGGCTGACCGTGCGGGCTGTCAGCCGTGTGGAAGTTCGCCAGCCACAACATCCCGCTCCCGAATCGACCACGCCCTGGGAATCAATACGCGATCTCGTTCAGCAAGCGTCTACCCCCTTGACCCTGGACGCCTATCAGTTTGTCTTCGACTCTCCCTCCGTTGCCTTGCTGGCACAGACCAAAGAATACGCCGCCGAATCCTTTCCGCCGCAGCGCCCCATCCTGGAAGGTGTGATCGATTTAACGAAGCGGATTCATAGCGACTTCCAATACGATCCAAAGGCGACGACGGTGACCACGCCGGTCGATGAAGTCTTTGACCTGCGACGGGGTGTCTGCCAGGACTTCGCTCATCTGCAGATTTCCGGTCTGCGCGGCTTAGGGATTCCGGCCCGCTATGTCAGTGGCTATCTTCGCACCATACCGCCCGCAGGACGCCCGCGGTTGGTCGGTGCCGATGCCTCGCACGCCTGGTTGTCGGTCTTTTGCGGCGAAGCCGGTTGGATCGATGTCGACCCCACCAACAATTGCCTGGTTTCGACCGATCATATCACGGTCGCCTGGGGCCGCGATTACAGCGACGTCTGCCCCATCAAAGGGGTCTTCATCGGCGGCGGTACGCACAAGATGACCGTGTCGGTGGATGTCCTGCCCCTCGATCAACCTGCCGTCGCGACTGCTAAGTAAGGCAGCAGTTGGCGGGCACTATTCAACAGGGTCGATCTGTTGCAGAGGGGCCTGACCGGGGCCACGCACGCGCAACAGATAAATCGCCTGATCTTGCAAAGTAAAGATCCCGCGATAGGTGCGGCCGCGGCGTGTCCGGAACAGGAATTGGCGGAGCACAAATCCTTGCAAACCCGTCTCTGGTGCAGTTCCGTAAGACTCGGGGTCTATTGGAAGTCGGTCGATGGCCGACGTCAATGCCGCCAACCAGGCTTCGGCACCCTGAGGAGAGCGTACCGATACCCAGTCATAAATCTCCGTCACATCCTCTTCAGCTCGGGGGAGAATGCGCACGGTCCAGCTCATGAATGGGTCCGGTGCTTGTGAAATTCCGCCAGAAATTCTGCGGCATCTCGTCCGCGCTCTCCGTTCTGAAAATCAAGGAGAGATTGCTCAATCGCAACTCGATCAGCTTCTGCGTAGTTCTGCGCATACCACTCCTCGATGATGTCATTGAGGCTGGCAGGAGGGGCAGAGGAAGTCAGCCGCTTTGCTGCAAACTGGTTGAATTCACTCAACTGCTCTGTCAGGTTGGTCATACCCGCATCCATCTCTCGTTTTCGACGGCATTGGCTGTCAACTGGACGGCCCTCGCTCTCATTGATACAGCGTCTTCCGAGTGTCGACAAGAGCGGTATCCTCAATGCAGGCCGTCATGGATTCCTCTGCGTTGCACATTGAGAGATATCGACATTGGGGACATCAGAAATCGGCTTCGCCACTGGCTTTTGAATGCTCCCCACGATTTCTCAGCTCATTAAATCCTGCGATCCGATGTCACGATAAAAATTCCACTCCCCATCTGAGGTGCCAAGGGGTAGACTGAAGTGTCTCACCTGCAAGGATCTCGCCATGAATCTGAACCTGCCGCGCGGTCTGCATCGTCGCACAGCCTTACAAGTCGGTGGCATGAGTCTGTTCGGACTCACCTTGCCCC
The DNA here is from genome assembly GCA_016125225.1 of bacterium. GTDB lineage: Bacteria > Planctomycetota > Planctomycetia > Planctomycetales > Planctomycetaceae > DSVQ01. The sequence continues at coordinate 69,960 of WGME01000002.1, forward strand.
GTTGGTTGCAGGCGGCAGAATCGATTCCGCAACAGACCACCCGTGCGAAATCGGTCATCTTTCTCTTCCAGTTTGGCGGGCCGAGCCACCTCGACACCTTCGACCCCAAGCCCGAGGCTCCGGACGGCGTCCGCAGCCATTTCGGGACCATCGAAACATCCGCCCCTGGCGTCACCATCTGCGATCAATTGCCGAAGATGGCCCAGGTGATGGACAAGCTCACGCTCGTCCGCACGGTTCATCACAACATGAAGAACCATAACTCGGCGAGCTATCACGCTCTAACCGGGCATGCCCCGCCCGTCGATGATATCCGCCTGCGCGACTCGTTCGACCTGATGCCTGGCTACGGATCGCTGGTCCATCGATTCAGCACCCCCATGCAGGGCATGCCGCCTTATGTGGCCTTCCCGTATGTCATTCGCGATGGCGAAGTGACGCCGGGGCAGCATGCGAGCTTCCTGGGCAAAGGGCACGATCCATTGCTGATCACGGCCGACCCCAATCAGGACAAGTTCCGATTGCCGGAGTTGAGTCTCCCCGCCGGTCTCTCGGCTGAGCGATTGGCCAACCGTCGCGAGATTCAGCAAATCATCAACCAGCAAGCGCGGTTGCAGGACTATGCCGCCGCGGCTCAAGGGTTGGACTCGTACTTTGATACCGCTTTGTCGATGCTCAACAGCACCCAGGTGCGTGATGCCTTTGACCTCTCGCGTGAAGATGTTGCCACTCGTGAACGGTATGGCCGCACCACCTACGGCCAAAGTTGCCTGCTGGCCAGGCGGCTGGTCGAATCTGGCGTGAAGTTTGTCACCGTCTACTATGCCGATAGCATTGGGGGACGGAGGGAAGAGGATGGCTGGGATACGCACGGTTTCGATAACACGCGCATGTATCCGATCCTGAAGAACTATCATCTGCCCTTGCTCGACCAGACCTTGCCGACGTTGTTGACCGATCTCGATGAACGAGGTCTGCTCGATGAAACGCTGGTGGTCTGGATGGGTGAGTTCGGCCGGACGCCGAAGATCAACGCCAACATCAGCCGCGACCATTGGCCGGGCTGCTACACCACCGTGCTGGCGGGGGGCGGTGTGAAACGCGGGCACGTGCATGGCGTCTCAGATAAGAACGCCGCCTACCCCGAGCGCGATGGCGTGCCCCTCGAAGACCTCGCCGCCACGATGTTTGAGTCGCTCGGCATCGATCCACACAGCGAAGTCTACGACCGCCTCAACCGCCCACGCCCGATCTCGGCCGGTAAACCGGTGTTCGATGTCTTCGCATAAGGTCGATGGTCGCGTGCTTCACGAGTGCAGTCAAAAGTTACCACCGGGTAAGGCGTTCACTCTGGATACTGCTGACGCTCATTCCAGTCATCAAGCATGCGGATAGTCTGCTGGATGAGCTGTGGTAACCCTTTGCCAGTGACGGCGGAAATCTGCAGGGGGGTGAAACCCATTTCTTCCTGGAAGAGCTCCGCGAGGGCCGAAGCGTCGGGGAGTTCGCACTTGGTGATCACGACCAGTTCGGGGCGTTTCGCCAGCACTTCATCATACAACCGCAGTTCTTCTCGGATCTGGCGGTAGTTGTCGATGGGGTCGGTCTGATCGTCTGGGTTGGGTTCGATCAGATGCAGCAGTACCTTGCAGCGCTCGACATGCTTCAGGAATTCGTGCCCCAGCCCCACACCTGCGTGCGCCCCTTCGATGAGCCCGGGAATATCGGCGAGCACAAACTGCCGCTCATAACCGACACGGACGATGCCCAGGTTGGGATACTTGGTGGTGAAGGGATAGTTCGCGATTTCGGGAGTGGCTCGCGATAACCGGCTGAGCAGGGTCGACTTGCCGGCATTGGGTTTTCCCACCAGACCCACATCGGCGATCACCTTCAATTCCAAGGTGATATGACGTTCTTCGCCCTCTTCACCGGGCGTAAATTCACGCGGCGTGCGATTGGTGGAGGACATGAAGCGGGTGTTGCCTTTGCCCCCTTCGCCTCCCTTGGCGACAACCACCTGCTGGCCATGTTCGGTGAGATCGCGAAGCACGAAGCCTCGTTTGCTGTCGCGAATCAATGTCCCCGTGGGGACGCGAATGACCAGGTCGTCTCCCATGGAGCCGGTTTTGAGCGTGTTCTGGCCGGGCTGTCCGACACGGGCATTCCAATGGAGCACACCGACCAGATGGACGAGGCTGCTGACATTTTCATCGGCTTCGATGATGACATGCCCACCACGGCCGCCATCGCCGCCGTCGGGCCCACCGCGCGGAACGTGAGCTTCACGACGGAAGCTGCAGCAACCGTCGCCCCCATCTCCGGCTTTGGCGATGATCGAAACCTGATCGACGAACACAGAGAATTCATTTCCAACGGCGCGGGAGACATGGGATCTCCCCGGCTGCCATTCAAGGTCTTAACGGAGTCAACGAAAACAGGCCGGGCAATGCCGGCCTGATGTCTCGACGATACTGCGGAGGGTCGATGACAGAGTCGAAGCGACTCTCTGACGACTAGGCAAGCCCTTGGCCCTGGGTCATCTTCCGTTGCATCAGGTTCCGGCGTTCGGCCCGGCGGCGAGCGCGGCGGTTGATTTCGCTCGGCTTTTCGTAGTATTCCCGGCGACGCATCTCTTTCTTGATGCCCGCATGTTCCACCAGCTTACGGAACCGCTTGACGGCTTCGGCAATGTGCTCATTCTCACGCAAACGCAGCTTAACCACACAGTCCTCCTTCGGGACGTTTTTTCAGGGACAGGACGAGGCGTACTTCGAACCCCATTTTCCGCAGGATCGGGAAGTATAGAAACTTCGCCGTCAGATCGCAAATGCTCGGTGATACGCGAACCAATTGATGGAACGCACAGAAAAAAGATTTGCCAAACCGGCAGAAACTGCTGCATTTTCCCCGCTGCAAATCCATTCCAATCAATGATTTAGGAGCGAATATCGGGACGCACGGCCGGATGAGGAAACCTCGTCTCGACAGTTTCGGCTCAAAACTTTAGAGTTCGCGGCGAAAACTCAGCCTCGACAGGAAGTCGATGCTGTCTGAGTCCTTTCGATTTGTCCGTTCTGTACCACACCTCGTTCGATGTCTGATCGTGATGTGTCTGGCAGTCGGGTGGGGCCTCAACCAGGGATCGGTTGAATGCGTACATTTTTGGTAATCACGGCCTTGGGGATGCTGCTCTGCGGCACGGGCGGTTGCTCGACCCAACGCATGCAGCTCTCAAAGAATGAACCCCCGAAAAATGTTCCCGAAGAGCGCGTGAAGTATGGGAATCCCTGGAGCAAGAAAAAGCCCGCCGACGAAAAAGTGGCTTCATCCAACGATTTGACCGCTGAATTGGCCGAGCAAATGGCCCAGGCCAAATCTACGATGAAGGACAAGTCCTCTGGTTCGACAGAGATCCTGAAGCGTGCGGCGGCGGCTGAAGCTCGCGGCGATCTTGATGATGCACGGGCCGCGTATCTGGAAGTCGTCTCGATTGATCCGAATAATTCCGAGGCGCACCATCGGCTTGGCGTGATTTCGGATATGAATGGCGACGCACAAACTGCGGATGAGCACTATGGCAGGGCCTATGCGGCGAACCCGAAAGATGCCGACCTGCTGAGCGACATGGGTTACTCATACTATCTACGGGGTCGGTTTGATGCCGCGGAACGCAAGCTGAAAGAGGCGTTGGAGTATCATCCGTATCATCGCAGTGCCCAGAATAATCTGGCTTTGGTCTACGGCAAACAGGGCAACTATGACGGTGCCCTCGCGATGTTTCGTCAGACGGGAACCGAATCGGAAGCCCAGAAAAACATTCGCACGCTCTTTCCGAATGGACGCCCCAGTGGTGACACCACTGCGATCGCTCAGAACGATCTCCCGGTCAATCCCTTGCCCCTCACACCGACGACACCGGGTCAGGCTCCGCCGTTTCCAGCCGATTTCGATGTGGCGAACATGAACTCGGGAGCATCGCAACCGGGATCAATGATGCAACCTGCAACGAATGGTGCTGCCGGAACAGGTAGCAATACATTCGCTTCGATGTGGTCGAACGGAACCCCCACTGGACCTGCCGGGCAACCGATGGCTTCGGGGAATTCTGCGCCATGGGGAACACCGGCGAATTCGCCAGCCAACACCGGTATGTCTGTCGCCGCGAAACCTCAAGAGAACGTGGAATTCTGGAAGGGCAACCTGGGCCAGAATCCACCGGCGACTCCGCAGCCGGTAGCTCCCACCGGGACGGCTATGGCTCCGTGGTCTAACTTTCCTGGCGCTCCGCCCTTACCGGGTCAGGCGCAGCCTGTCCCCAACGCCATGGCGGCCAATAATGGCTTGCCAGCCGGTTGGCCTTCCTCAAACATGAATCCGGGAATGCAGCCACCGAATCCGTTTGCCAACAATGGAACTCAGGAGATCCAACCGGCCGGTCATCAGGACTGGGCCGTCGGATCGAACAGTGCGCCGATGAACAATCCCGCAGCATCGAACGGTCAGCCACTTGATCCCGCTCAGGCGACACGCTGGGCCGCACAGATGGGATTGGGAACTGGCCCCGGCAGCATGTTCCCCACCATGAACACGCAAAACCCCTCGGCCCCCGCCTGGAATCAGCCCAACAGTACGATGTCGACCGGCAATCCGAGTCCGACACAATGGGCCTATGCGGAAGTGCCTGCCGGGAATGTGCCCGTCACGAATGCCAACCTCAATACAAGCTGGTCGACCGAAACCACAAATCCTGCGGCCATGCCCGCCTGGGGGAATTCGGGACCAATGAATGGCAGCAATGCTTCCTCGCCGATTGCCCCGCCTTCTCCCTGGAACGATGTTCCCGAGAACTCTTCGGCCTGGGATCAACCCTGGGGACAAGGGCCGACCAATGCTCCGGCATCGGGCAACATGCCCGCCAGCACGGTGCCACCCGCGACCTTTGCCGCGGTGCCGAACTGGCCCGGATCGCAAGACCCGAACGCCGTCCCCGGCAACCGCTCCAATTCGGGCACACCGACCGATTGGCCGGTGATCAATCCTGGCGCGTCGGCTGTCAATGTGCCCTATACGAATAGCCCCGCTCCATCGAACATGATGGTACCAGCGAGCCCCGCGACGATGAACAACGGCAGCACAGGGACCACCAGCGTCCCCAACTGGCCGTATGCTCCCAGCCGCCCCTGATTCAAAACCGATTCAGAGATCGTCTGTCATTCATCGAACTTCAAGCCGCCGGCCTCTTCGGGATCTTTTGTAGTCGCCCGGCGTGATGTCCGACGCTTTCCCGCGGGTTGCCCAGCTGTCGCCGTGGCATCGAAGGGGGCGAGTTCCGGTTCACCCGCTTCATTGAACCGCACGAGTTGTTCGATCCGCTGTTCCGCTGTTTCCAGCAATTGGTAGCAGGTGCGGAGCAAATTGACCCCGCGTTCAAATTCTTTGAGCGAGGCTTCGAGTCCGCCAGCCCCTTCTTCCAACCGCTGCGTGATTCCCTGCAATTCGGACAGCGCCGCTTCAAAACTAGGGGGGGAGGTAGCAGGAACATCGGTCGCGGTCATATCACTTTCCGTCGAGCACTTTGTTGAGCCGGGCTTCAAACTCGGGCAGATCCCGATCGTCCACCACATCGTAACCCATTCGCGCGGCAACGTCTTGTCCACGCGAAATCACGGTGGTGAGTGTCGCATCTTTGTTGATCCCCCAACCTTCGGGGCCATTCATTCCTTCAAATACCGCCCACTGTGCGGCGAGAAGGCGAAGCGACCCTTGAATCCGACTCACACGGGTGATGCCGGCTTCGGCATCGTCTGTAAGCCAGACCACCACCAACCCGGCGAGCGGATCACGGCGTTGCAGCTTCTGCACCTGTTCGTCAATTCCCCGCAGATACTTTGCCGCCGGGCGATCAAATTTCTCGGCTGATAAAAAGAGGTACACGGTGGGATGATCTTTGTGATCAGCAATCACATCGTGCGGTTCTTCGGCTGCGTTCTCCTGAACCACTCGCACCTTGAGAGTCGCGAGCGGCTGGCCGACCTCCGGCCCGGAAGCGACTTCGGCATAGGCAACGGTCCAACCCAGGAACATCGTCGCGGCGACTGCAAATCGTGGTAACATAACCCGGCTCCTGATGTGAGAAGGATCAGACGAACGAACGTTGTCTGTGATGCCAAACACTGAACAGAGCGATGAGTTTCGCTGAGATTGAACCAAACTGATCCTGCAGGACTTCCTGAAGGGTTTCCTGCCAAGACTTGCCGTATGTCCAAACTGTCAATTCTGTACGAAGACAATCATTGCCTCGCCGTGGTGAAGCCGACCGGTTGGCTGACCATGGGGGACCAGACCGGCGACCGCACGCTGCTGGATGTGGCCAAGGATTATATCAAATCCACGTACAACAAACCGGGGGCCGTGTTCCTCGGTGTCGTGCATCGACTCGATCGACCGGTCTCGGGCGTGGTGCTGTTTGCCCGCACCAGCAAAGCGGCGAGTCGACTGTCGGCCCAGTTTCGCGACCACACCGTCGAAAAGGTCTATTGGGCCGCGGTGACGGGCAATGTGTCGCCACCGGAAGGGGTGCTGGAAGACTCGCTGATAAAAGACGAACGTACTAACTTGGTCCGCGTTGCCCCGTCATCCACACCGACTGCCCAGGCCTGCCGGTTGGCCTATCGCCGCATACGATCCGGCGGTGGAGTCACCGTGGTTGAGATCCGCCCCGAAACTGGACGGAGTCATCAGATCCGCGTGCAGTTGGCTCATCGGGGTTGGCCGATTGTCGGCGATCAGAAATATGGATCGCCGTTGGCCTGGCAACCGGGTCAGATTGCACTTCTGGCCCGGTCCCTCACATTTACCCACCCGGTGACCAAGCTCCCAGTCACTGTGACGTGTGACCCGCCCGAGTCGTGGCGGACATGGCACTAAGTTCGCCACCAAGCCATCGACACCGGATGACAAGCGACTGACAACAAGATTAGAAGATTGGCCAGCCGCGCACCAAACTATGCCGATTCGGCAAGCTCTGCGGCCTCAGTCACCACTTCGTCATGTCCTAGTGCCTGCCGAGCCAAGGGGGTCAACTGATATCGCATGCCGACATCTCGGTTCGAAAGATCGAACTTCAGAAATCCGAAGGCGATCAGTCGGCCATGGACGCTGGAGAGTTTGCCGGTCTCCACGGTAGGAACTTCCGCCACGCGGGGCACCCAGCCGTCGAACTCGGCGGTTTCTGCCCGTCCCTGAGTCTGCCGATCCCAGTAGAGTCGCAGAGTGGCGGCCCAAGCCGGGTTCCGACGCAGTTGATCGAGTTCAAAGTCGTGCATACCGCGAGATATCGGACCGGCGCGGTTGGTCGCCCCGCTTTCACCGGCGGCCTCGGAGTCTTCGTCAGACTCGCTAAGACCCGAACAGCTCTCCCAGGTGGACCGGCACCCCACTCGCGCGTTCGAAATGGGAAAGTTGCCTCAAGTCCAATGATTCGGACGGTACCACAGCTTTTCTCGCCGCCCTGCCGTATGATTCAGCACCTTTCCTACGAGTCCCACTTATGATTGAAGTGCAGGAACTGACGAAAGACTTTACCTCCGGGGGCCAAACCCTGAGAGCGGTCGACCGTTTGACGCTGACCGTCGGTCGCGGTGAAGTCTATGGTCTCCTGGGTCCCAATGGGGCAGGCAAAACCACCAGCCTGCGAATGATCCTGGGCTTGCTGGCTCCCACATCGGGCGATGCGATCATCGGCGGTGCCCGCGTCTCAACCAACTCCGATGCCGTCAAACAACGGATTGGCCTGGTCTCTGCCAGCAGCGGTCTGTATCAGTGGCTGTCACCACGTGAAACCCTGAGTTACTTCGCTGACCTGTATCAACTCCCCCGCGAACGGACAGAACAACGGATTGCAGAACTGGAATCGCTGCTGGATCTGAGCCGATTCATGGACCGCCGTTGTGCGAATTTGAGCACAGGTCAAAAACAACGCGTGACACTGGCCCGAGCCTTGCTGCATGATCCCCCCGTCATGCTGCTCGATGAACCTACACGTGGTCTCGATATTGTGGGCACGCATGTCATCTTCGAATATGTGGCCCAACTCCGGTCACTCGGCAAGGCGGTAATTTTGAGTACGCACCGCCTCGATGAAGCCACCCAGGTTTGCGACCGACTCGGCCTGCTGCATGCCGGGCAACTGCGCTACGAAGGAAGCTTCGCCGCCTTGCAGGAGCAAACGGGGCGCGGCTCGCTGTACGAAATGTTCCTCGATCTATTGGGACAACCGGCGTCTCTCAATGGAGTGTCAGCGTGAGTGGTTTCTCTGCCGGAGCCGCTGCTCGCATGGGGCGGCTGACACTCAAGGAACTGCGGGAAACCCTGCGCGATCGTCGGACGATTTTGACTCTTGTGTTGATGCCCGTGCTGGTCTATCCGCTGCTCGGCATTACCTTCCAGAAGTTCTTCATCACGCAGTTCGCCGTGCAGGAACCGACGGAGTATCACGTTGGTTTTGAATCGATGGAACAGGCGGTGGAGTTCCGCAATGCGTTTTCGCAGGGCAACCAATTGCTCGGACGCGAGATCCGCCCCGGACAACCCCTCCCGTTGAAACCCGGCGAACCACCTGACCCGTCTTTAAATTTCATCTATCCCCAACCCGGCGATGAGTTCCATCTGGCAGATGCGGTCGCGGAAGGTCGGCTCGATCTCGGCGTGCGCATTGTGGCCCCCTCATCGTCAGCACGGCAGCAATTCGAATTCCTCGTGCGATCGGGTTCTGTGCTGGGGCGAGATGCCCGCCAGTTTGTCACATCCCGTCTGCAGGCGGTGAATGATGCGTTCGTTGATGACTATCTACAATCACAAACGCCCCCTGTTCGTCAACCCTTTGAATGGCAGCAAACGAGCCTGGGTGACAGTGTCGCCAGTGATTTTTCCCTCGCCACACTGGTCCCGTTAGTGCTCATCCTGATGACCGTGACTGGTGCGGTTTACCCGGCCATCGATTTGACCGCGGGGGAACGAGAACGCGGAACGTTGGAAGCGTTGATTGCGGCACCCATCTCTCGACGGCACGTGCTGTTCGCCAAGTACATCGCTGTGGTGGCGGTGGCCTTGCTGACAGCCATGATGAACCTTTCCGCGATGATCGCCACGGCCTATGGCACGGGCCTGGAGCAAACGCTGTTCGGTTCGGCCGGGCTGTCACTCACGCTCATCGTACAGATTTTCGGGTTACTGGCGGTCTTTGCTGCGTTTTTCTCGGCCGTCATTCTGGCGATTACCAGCATCGCCCGCAGCTTTAAGGAAGCCCAGGCCTACTTGATTCCGGTGATGCTGTTGTCCCTGGCTCCCGGTGTGCTGGCATTGATGCCGGGCTTGGAACTGACAGCGTGGCTGGCATTGACGCCGCTGGTCAACATTGTGGTACTGACCCGGGATTTGCTTGACGGACATTTTCCGTTGGGGCTAGCCAGTCTGGTGCTGGGTTCCTCGGTGATATACGCCGCATTGGCTTTGAGTCTTGCCGCCCGCATCTTCGGAACCGATTCGGTTCTGTACGGCAGTTCGGGCACACTCAGCGATCTCTGGCAGCGACCCGACCACGGCCGTTCAACGCCAACCGTCATCCATGGCATGATTGCGTTGGGGGTGCTGTTTCCCTTGTTCATTCTGCTGGGTGGAGTCCCAGCCCGATTGACCGACTGGAGCCTCACACAGCGTTTGCTGGCTTCTTCCGGTATCACGGTGCTCCTATTCACCGCGTGGCCCCTGGCCCTCGCCTGGCAGACCCGTCTGGACATTCGCGAGGGGTTCGGCCTGACCGTGGCCCAACCACGCGCTTATCTCGCCGCGCTGCTCTTGGGCGTGTCATTGTGGCCGTTCGCGTACGAACTGGAAATCTGGACAATCTCTCCTGAACGCTTACAGGCCCTGTATGAATTGTTTCGCGGCTTCGAAGTCGAACTGCGAAAGATTCCCATCGCGTGGAAGCTGATTGCACTCGCTTTCGTGCCCGCTGTCTGCGAGGAACTTTTCTTCCGCGGCTATCTATTTCGCGTGCTCCGTACCACCCAAGGCCGCTGGCCCACGATTCTGATCACCGCCACATTGTTCGGACTATTCCATGTCCTCGTCCGAGACGCCCTGCTCTTCGAACGCTTCCTGCCCACAGCACTGATGGGTCTCGTCTTAGGCTGGGTCGCCGATCGCACCAGCAGCACCACCCCCGGCATGCTGCTGCACGTCTTGCACAACAGCCTGGTGCTGCTTCTGCCAGACTGGCTCGATCAACAAGACCCATTGATGTCGAATCACGCACAATCCCATCTGCCGTCCTGGATGATCGCCGTAGCGACGATCATCGCTGGCTTGGGGTGGAGCGCGATTCCATCTTTGATGCCCCAGCCGGAAAACAGTCGCGAACGGTTAGAAGCTGAATGACAGCACGTGAGGTCGATTTATGACCGGATAATCGTGTCCTTGTTCGGCAAATCTCCGAACATCATCAGTGAGTAGACGTGCGTTTTGGAATCGACGATGCCGCGTGTCCGACTGGTTCTCATAAACATGCCCGCCGGTTGTTCGGACTCCCGCCATTCTCCCATCGGCGCGGCTTGGTCATTCCCCACCTGTAAATAGAGAGTGTGATCAAAGTCGGCGGTCTCGTGGTATTCCCCGTCGTGGATATGAACCGTCGGGAAGAAGATTTCCAGGCGGTTCTTGCGGGGAAACTCAAACGCCATCGGGTGCATTTCTTTCTTTCCCGACTTCAGCTTAAAGACCGCGAATCCATATGATTTGTATCCGGGGACAGACTTCCAGGCATCAGACGGTAACCGGAATCGCGGATCAAGGCGTCCAAAATCCTCAATGGTCGGGACGTAGGAGGCTTCAAAGTCACCAACATCCAGTACTTTCAATGGCGCATCCCCTGCAGCAGCAGCCGCTACAGGTAGCTTATTGATTGCAAAGCCAGTCTGCATGTTGGCAAAGAAATCGGGGTAACTCTTGAGGTTGATGAACTTGACGTCATCCTCAAGAGTCTTTGACGGAACCGGCAGGGGTAAAACCATCGCCAAGTCTTCGGCCGCTTCATAATCCATTTGATACACCAGATACTGTCGCCCGCCCCCGGAAGGGCGAGCGAAGATCTGGGTCATATGAACATCTTTAACAGGTTGAGTAAAACAGCACATGACGGAATCCTTCACGAGTGTCTTAGGACCAATGTCAGCAAGAATCCAGCATGGCGGTCAAACGCCAACCAGACAACCCCAATTTACGGTGACGGTTATCTAACGAGGCACAATCTTGTTGGAATCAAACCGGAAGGGCACCTGCTGTGTTTGACCTTGAAATGTCGCACGTCCCTGCGGCCCGACATCCCGAACAAGTGCTTTAAATGCATCGTTTGTTTGTGTCTCCAGTGAACTTAAAAATTGATCCCAGGTAATCGGCACAGATTGCGACGCAATATCAACAAACGTGCGGGTGAAGATTCCCTCATCCGTATACCATGAATTCTGACCTTGTGTTGACGAGTTCAGATTACACTCTCCCGTATAGTCAACCAGAAGGTGCCGCAACACTGCAGGGTTTATCTGTGCCGCGGCTTGTGCTGTAAATGGTTTCGGTGGAGCGATGCCCGGTGTTGAAGGAAAGCACGAATCGGCCATAAGAACCGTCAAGCCAGCCTTTTTCCCTTGCATGGAATACCAGAGATTTGCGCGGGGAATTTGCTCTTTGAGCGACGTTTCAAAAAACTGCTTGAAGGGATCGTTCACGTCATTGTTCGGGCCGCCGTGGGCACACACATAACAGAACAGCACATCGTCAATCCCTAATGTAGGAACCTTGTTAAGTGCATCCAGCGCATTGGCAGCCGTCAATCGTTGCGCAAAAATTTTGACTAAAGTAACTCCTGAGCTTGTGGGAAAGGCCTCGTCAAACAAATCCTCTACTTCATTGGTCGATTTGGACATACCCAACGCCAGACTGTTACTTTGAGCATCATTCACGAGCAGCAGCAGATAGATGCGTTTGGCCTTGCCAGAGGATTGGCCACCACCACCACCACCACCACCACCACCACCACCCTGCAGTGTACGAATTTTTTTTACTTGATCTTCGATCGTGGCAAGATCATCTGCAATGCCATCTAAGCGATCAGAGAATTCCGAAAACTTTTCCACCAAGTCAAGGATCTTTTGAACCTTATCGAGCAAGCCCCCAGAGAACAGACCAAGACCACCAGGTAAAGCTGCGGCCTGAGCAGGTGCAGGCAGATTTGCGAGTTCGGTCTCAGCCGCTTTGGCTGCGGCCGCTGCCGCTTTCGAGTCCTCACGGATCGCTCGCGCGGCCCGCTCGGCATCTTCGGCCCTCCGTTTGAGCTGAATCGCCTCTTCAGCTGCTTTCATGGCCTTGAGACGCAGCAGCGTTTGTTCCAGGGTCGCCGCTGAGTTCTGGGCTTTCGCGGCCTGAGCGGCAGCCTTCTCGGCCTCTTTCATCAGCTTTACAGCTTGGGCTCGGGCCGCCTTGGCATCGGCAATTTTCTTGGCAATAGGATCGATGGGATCAGTTGCAGTTGTAGCCGGCATGGGCATGGGATCGGGCGTTGTCGATGTGGTTTCATCCCCCCATGCGACAGCTGCCGTCCAGCCGACGGCGAACACGACTAACAGCGACCAGATTCTTTTTTCCATTATTCAGGCTCCGATTCGTAAGGAGTTCCATTCAATCGGGTGCACACCCAAAATCAGGCTACGCCTGCACACTGTGTACACCGTGAAGACAACAATATCGATAATCTGGGCAATTTCAACAGCGTGATTTGAGAATTCTCAATCAGCCTGCAGGACCTAAGATTGCTGATTATGACGGTTTTTGCAGGCTCAATCCCGTCCCTCTCTGTAAATCCGTTCTAAGCCGGAGGCTGTGTTCACGCGTGTTATCTGGTTCATCCGAATTTTAAGAGCATTCCGCCACAACCTGCGGAACACCTCCAAAACGACTCGCGGCAAGGATGTGTCCTGTGAAACAATTTTCCTACTTAGCGACGGCAGTTGTGGGTGCCGGGCTGATTCTCCCGCACGCCACCGCCGATGCTGGCATTGGCAGTTTTTTCAGCAAGAAGTGCTGTGAGCACTGCGAGCAGTGTGAATGTCAGAGCAAAAAATCGTGTTGCTCACTGCTCAACCTGCCTGATCCGCCGCGAGCCGGGACCGCTAACGCCGTGCCCGCTGTCATGACGAACCAGCGAGCTGATCGCGCTCCTGCAAAAGCGGCACCTGCTGACTCCGCAGCAGCACCTGCAGCCGCCCCAGCAGTACCCGCTGCTTCCTGCAGCACAACGAATTCCGCTGCAGCTGCCAATAGCACAGAGATTCAAAGTTTGCAGCGCGATGTGAATGTGCTCAAAGAGCAGATCCGCGTGCTCTCCACGTTGCTGCAGCAACAGATTCCTTAACGACTGAACTCTGAATGCCGTAGCTGTTTTTCGATCCTGAACAGCCAAAGCGGTGTCGCACTAATTACCTTGCGGAATGAATACACTTCCAAGGAAGGATTCCGATCGTGTCCAAAAGAACGACCTTCACCTGTATCGTACTGGCTTGTGCTTCCTCAGCCGCCGCTCAGGAATGTGCAGCCCCCGGCCCTGTATGTCATACTCCCTGTGTTCCACAGACGGCTGCCGCCGCCGCTGCTCCTGCGAACGACCAGGGCCGTTTTGTTCGTGCTCCAGCTGCGGGAGCCACTGCGGGGGAATCCAACACGTTGGGGCTTCGCGGTCCTGCGATTCACATTCCTGAAATGCGTATCGCGTTACCAAGCATTGAATTCCCCAGCCCTTATAAAATCCGTCACGACGCCTTCAAGGTCTTCGATCAGATTCGCAGCCCGCTCGTTCAGGATGCTGCGATTGAATTTGATAACGTCGCTCCGTCCGCAGCACCTGCCCCCGCTGCCGCTCCGGCCACAACACAACCGGCATATGTGCCGTACTGTCCTCCGGCCTGTGCCGCGCCTGTCCAGTGCACGGAAATGGAACAGACCCTTAAAGCCCTGCAATCGCAACTCGCTCGCCTGGAGTCACTGGAGCGCGAACTGCAGGAGATAAAGCAGCAACACCAAACCGCTCAGCCGACAACGGTCGCGGCATCTCGTCCCGCAAGGAGTGCCTCAGCGGCGCCGCCGCCATCCCGACCGTTGCCGAAACTTCGCCAACCGATTTATGAAACAGCGTCTTACGAAGAACCCGTGGCCGTTTCCACGACACCCGCGAAAAAACCGCGTCCGACGACCACGATGGCACCGCGAGAGATGGGATTATCATCTCCCGGCCGTAGTGGAGAGTTCGGCGAGTGGTCGCAGAAATAGGTCTCGATTCTCACTGATCGAAGAGAATCAGAGCAGACCATCCCAAGGCGTCACATCGAATAAGCGGTGTTGACGCCTTTCTTAATTTAGGGAAGTTTCCAGTCAGTCGCGATCTGCTGGAGTACCGATTCACGGTTGGCAGCGGCAATTGCAGTCACGGTCCCTTTCGATTGCAGCTCACCGGTTCGCAGATCAAAGACCGCAGAGTTTGGGTCTTTGGCAGCGAGCTTCTTCTGCAGCAGTGCAATCTGCTTCCAGGTTTCGGTTTCAGAAGTATCTGACTGACTGAGCAACGTTTGAGACGCAGGCTGCCCGGCCGCATTGTTTGCCTGACCATTTGCCAGATTCGGATTGGGCGGCCCCAGCAAGGGATTCCCTGCGGCTCCGCCAGCGGCAGCCGCTCCGGCTGCTCCTGCCGTGCCATTCGCTAACGCAGGATTCGGCGGTCCAAGCAAAGGGTTGCCCCCAGGTGCGGCGGCGGCTGGTGCTGCTGCCGCAGCAGCCCCTGCCGAGGCACTGCCACTAGCACAACAGCAACAACAGTGTTTGTGCTTATGGCCAGCTTCCACTTCCGCAGAAAATTGGCTGACAAGACCTATTGCAAGTGCGAGAGTAGTAACCAGACGCATGAATCGTTCCTTGGAATTAAACTTGTACAAATGGACCCGGTTCATCTTGCCATACGATAGTTGTCAGAGCAAGCAGAATTGTCGCCAGCCCCGCAAATTCACCAGTCACCCCGTTCTTCGTGTTTGAAAAAACTCTCGCTGACACCCAAAAGCCCCGTGTTTACGGGAGGTTTTGCGGCGACATCTCAAGTCCTGCCGGAGGATGGACGATTGAGACCGAAGATGAGGGCGTTGATCCATTCGCTACGGCGATGTCCAAACCCGAATTTGAGGACCTGTCACGGATGTCGAGTACCAATACCCAGGAGCAGTTTCGGCTCGGTTTTCTAACCGCAGTCGAAGATGCTGAGCGGGGAATGGTGGGAGGGCTGCTGGTGACCAATAAATTTGGTCGCCCGCTTGAGTTCCAGTGTACGACGCCCGTGAAACCGAACCGGACGCAACAGATTCTGTACGGCCATACCTTACGACCCTACCTGCTCTCGGAAGTGGTCGGAAAAACGCTGATCGACAAAATCAGCGTGCAGCCGCACCTGGTCTTAGTAGAGTCCGAGGAACTGCTGAGTCTCCGGGAGTTCATCAGCATTCCGGTTGCCTGCCTGGAATCGGCAGAAACCGCCGCTGCCTCTGCCGATCCTTTGATGAAACTGGGCAAGCAGCATTTGCGATTCGCCAACTCCGCCGAACCGGATCGCGACAGCATTCGCAAGGCATCGGGACAGGTTCCGGACACGGCCGACCTGCTGGAACCCTTTGACCGCATCCGTGAAGCCTTGGCCGAAACGTTGAAAGTCGCGGTCGCCAGGTCGGCCTGAAAGATCAACAGACCATGAATCCCGACTCAGGATGGGGACGGATGGACCGAACGCAAACCGCAGTCGAACCGTCAAATTCAAAAATGAACGCGGAAGGTCCGTTAGCGGGCCCGCACTTTGAACTCGTCCGAACGGCGGACTCTGGCTCAGATCACCTCATCGACGCCGCGGCGATTCCGCTGGTGTGTCATACGGAAATTTATGCTGCGGGATTGAATGGTGCCCTGCAGCGCTGGCCGAAAGTTGAAACGCAGTCAGTCCCGCTGCTCCCCGGTCCCACCTGCGTCCCCTGGAAGCCACATCGCATCAAGGTGACGACGTTCGGCCTCACATTCCCCGAAGGCCAGAGCTTTCTGCCACCACCGCCGGAAAAAGCCGCTGAGCCCGAACTGAAATCACTGGCGCCTCCCCCTGCTCCGCCGACGCACACCTTGGACGACATCATCGATGTCCCCAAGGTCACACGCATCCAACCGCCGAAAGATGCGCTCTCGATTGAAGATCGCCTCTTCTACCTGCTGCAACCACCGCTGCAGACCTGGCTGGCGGGCCAGGAACTGATCATGCCGTTCGAGCCCTTCAACTATCAGTATGAAGGGATCGCCTGGCTCTTTTCCCACTCGTCAGCGCTGCTGGCCGATGAGATGGGACTGGGCAAGACCATGCAGACCATTACGGCCATTCGGCTGCTGGTTCGCAGCGGCCAGGTTCGGCGTGTGCTGCTCGTCTGTCCGAAGCCCTTGCTTCCCAACTGGCAGCGTGAGTTTCGTACCTGGGCAGAAGAACTGCCGTTTGTGGTCATTGAAGGTGACACCGAACGTCGCAAGTTGACCTGGGCCATGCCCGGCGTTCCGGTTTTGATTGCCAATTATGAAGTGCTGGTCCGTGACTACGCGGCCTATGAAGAGGGAACGTTTCCCAAGTTTGATCTGATGGTGCTTGACGAAGCCCAGCGGGTCAAGAATCGGGATTCACGGACCGCCGAAACAGCCCGCGCGATTCCCCGCCGTCGTAGTTGGGCACTCACGGGCACGCCAATCGAAAACCGACCCGAGGAACTCGGAGCGTTGTTCGAATACCTCGAAGTAACTCCGCCACGCAGTTCTCCCGATTTGAAGCAACTGCAAACGCTGTCGCGGGAGTTCATTCTCCGCCGGACAAAAGACCTGGTGATGAAGGATATGCCCCCGCGACTCGATCGGGATGAAATCCTCGATCTCAGTCCTGGACAGCGCATCGCTTACGATCAGGCTGAGAAAGATGGCATTGTGCATCTCAACGAACTCGGCGATCAGATTTCAGTGCAGCACGTCTTTGAGTTAGTGCTGCGGCTGAAACAGATCACCAACTGGGACCCGCTCACCGGCGAAAGCGCCAAGCTCGACCGACTTGATGCCGACATGGAAGAAATCGCGGCTTCCGGCGGCAAGGCGATTCTGTTCAGTCAATGGACGAAGTGCATCGACTGGCTGGATGAGCGCATGAAGCCGTATGGGTCGTTGGTTTATCATGGTGGCGTACCCACAAAGCAACGCGAACCCATTCTCGCGCGGTTCAAAGAAGACCCTGATTGTCACCTGCTGTTGATGAGCTACGGCACCGGAGCCGTCGGTCTCAACCTGCAGTTTGCTGGGTATGTCTTTCTTTATGACCGTTGGTGGAACCCGGCGATCGAAGATCAGGCGATCAATCGCGCGCACCGCATCGGTTGCAAGAGCCAGGTGATTGTGACACGGTTCATCTGCAAGGATACGATCGAGGAACGGATCGACCGTGTCCTCAATGAGAAGCGGGAACTCTTTGCCGCCGTGCTGGGCGAAGGGGACAACACCAACCGCACGCTCAGCCTGACCGCGTCGGAAATCTTTGGGTTGTTCGACCTCAAAGCCCGCCACGGCAAAGGCACCCGCAGCATCGGCCCGAAGCCAGACGCGGCGTGATCGAGCAACAGGATTACTCCGGGAGATCCAACTCTTCGGCCATTGCGAGGTCTTGACCATGACCTCGTACCCCAATCACAAATACCGTTTGCTCTCGAATCACGAAGAGCGTGCGAAATGGACGACCACTCCGTGTCTTGAACAACGCCTGACGGATCTCAGCACTCAGAATTCCGGCTTCAGGTGCAACACCGCACCCGGGGGCTTCATCAGCCAGTTGACGAAGATGTTTCAGATAGGCGGCATACCAAGCTTCTGCCCCGTTACGTGAACGCTCCGCGATCCAGTCGAAAATCTCCTGAACATTCCTGGCAGCCCCAGCGGTGATTTGCACCTGGAGCGGCATCACACAGACCTCAAGGTATTTCGCTCACGGAACTGGCGATCAAATTCTTCGATGTCGATAGTCTGATGGCTATCGATTTCCGCGAGTGAATCCCGCAAGGCTTGCAATGAGGCTTCACGTTCCCGCCATAATTGCACGGCCTCTTCTGGTGAGAGTGAATCGCCCGTAGACGGCAAGAGTTGCGTCGTGAGAAATCGCTGAAAACTCTGTAATTCCGACTCGGTCGTTACGGGCATCACCATGTTCTCCTTGACAGATCAACTCTCACGATAACGGACCGCAAGTTCCGACGTCAAAATGGAAAATCCCAATCTCACAGATCACTCACCGCTTCGGCCAATGGAGATGCTGGTGCAGGAACTCGAAAGTTCCCTGGCCGTTGATGGTGTGCGGGCCGTTGAAGAACTCGATGGTGGTTTTGTCGGCAAGCCCCATTTTCGCATAGAACCGGCGGACTTTGGCGTATTCCCAGGCGGTCCATTCATCCAGGGCAACACCGTCATCGTGACCGCGTTCGACCATGAACGGGCGGGGGGCCATCAGATATGATAGCTCCGCATAGTTGGCGATATGCCCCATGTTCCACTCGAAGATTTCGTACTCACCGGTGAACATGTAGCTGGCCCGCTCATCGACGGATGCATTCTTAAGGACCCATTCATTGTAGTCGGCCGAGCAGATCGACAGGCAATACTCAGGAAGCAGCGGAGGCACTCGGACCGCCGTCTTGCCGCCGTAAGATAAGCCGTAGAACCCGATGCGGGCAGGGTCGACCCAGGGTTGTTCGCTGAGCCATTTCAAGGTCACGCGGTGCTGCGGGAGAATGTAGCTGAAGAGCGACCGGCCCAGCACATTCGATTTCCGCTGCAGTGTGCGAAAACGGTCCTTGCCGCGGTATGGGTTCTGCGGGGCATAGACGATGAAGCCCTGCTTCACGAGTTCGGCGGCAAACGCCTTGTAGGCGGGATAGCCGGACGAGCCCGGCCCATCGATCGTGTCCATCGGCACGCCTTCCAGACCATGCTGGCAGACGACCACGGGGCGTTTCTCGCCTTCTTTGAGATCGGTCGGCAACAGCAGAATGCCCGCGGCAATCACATCGTCATAAACGTCCAGCACGACTTCATAACCCTGATATGCCTGGTCTTCGAGAATCTTACGACTGCGGGGATTGGCCGGCATCGAGGGTTCCGGAAGCCGACCAATCAGTTTGTCCCAAACCATGGCCCGGTAGGTTTCCGCCGTTTTGGCCCAGGCATCGGCACTGCTGCGATCTCCTTGCGACCATAACTGATCGCGCGTCTTTGAGCTCAGCTTTAACAGCCGCTGCGTGAAATCGACCAGTTCCTGCACCTGGCGCTGCTGGCGGGCTTCGGCTTCGATGGGCGTATGAATCTTCAAGGGATCGCCCATATCGGCATCGAGTTCTTCAACCTCCATTTCGGTGAGCAACGCCCTCAAAGCCCGTGTTGAACCGGGTTGACCGGTCCCAGCGGCTCCACTCACCACCAATTGCAGTTGGTCGGCCGACTGCAACGATTCGTAAATCGATTGCGTCATCGCGAATTCGGCTTGCACCGCGGGTAGCTCGGCCGTTTTGATGTGTCCAGGAGCAGCACCAGCCCGGCGGTCGGGCTTTGGTGCGTAAGGCGTGGTGACTTCCGGAACGGCAGCCGCTTCGATGATCAGCGGACGTGGGGCAATCATCCCCGCCAGTTCGGCATCACCAAACTCGGTGAGCAGGTTCCAGACATTACGATCGATCGGTTCCTGCCAGACGCCCTCACGCGGCTGGAAATACCCTGAGACCAAGGTCACATCAATGCGGGGGTCAAGGGCCGACGCATACATCGCCAGTTGGCCGCCATCCCCCACGCCCGCCACAGTGATGGGCAGGTCGGCCCCGGCATCGCGATTGAACTCCACCAGGGCATCCACCGCCGCGTGAATCTTCTGCACTTCATAACCGAGCACATGTCGCCCGAGTTCAAAGGCCTGCCGGTAAATCCACTCCCGATGGGATTGATTCGTCATGGCGATGGCGGGGTTGCCCGAAAACGTCTCCTCGCGGCTGATGAGGGTGGGGATCACCACGATGCAGCCCTGTTCGGCAAGCCAGCGCGGCAGAATCGTCGCTTCGTGTTTGTCGGGATCGGCGCCGCAGAATTCTTCGGGTGTCCAGGTGGCATCGGGAATGGCGATCACCAGTCCCACAATTTCATCGGCCGTCGGCTCCAGAACCAATCCTTCAGCAGTCACACCCGGTAACACCTGCCAACGAGCGGGAAGGATGTTGTACAGTTCCGTTTCATCGGCAAGGCGTGTCCCCGGTGGCTGCACACCCGCCAGCGATGTATCAGCCAGTATCTCTAACCCACGACCGCGAACTCGCGGATCGACCGCTCCAATGATTTCGCGGAACTTCTGGCGATAGGGTTCGAGTGACGCGTTATAAGCTCCCGGAGAAGACGTGTCGCGCTGCCACTTTCCGGCTCGCGCGGCTTTCGCCTGTTCGATCGCGTTGAGGGCGAACCGGTCGATGCCTGCCACCATGACCTCATCGAGCGGCTGGTCGATGGTCAACGGTTGCGTGTTCGGCAGGGTGGGAGGAAAGGGAATCGGCTCGGCGGTCCAAACCGTCAGGGTAAGCCACGAGGAAAGCAGGCTGGCAAGGCAGTTCATGAGGCGGGCTCCGCAGGCAGGGTCGTCGAACGTGACTCCCTGCTTACCCGAACCGTTGCCCCAGAGCAACCGTCAAGGCGACTCCGCAGCGGCGATCAGTCGGGCTGACAGGTCCGGCAACTCACGCAACGCATCTACCACCGCTGCGGCTGCGAAGACCCGGACGCGTTTCACATCGTCATCGAACTGCGAGCGGGCTAAGGCCGAAACCACCGGCGAAACCTCACCCAACGATCGATAGCGATCCAGCTTCGGAAAGTAGATATCAACCTTGAATTCCACTTCCTTGTGCACCGGTGGTCCGTCGATCAACACATCAACGGGACCGACAGCAAACGGCAACTGCTGACGAAAGCGTTCGGTCGCGGCGATGATTTCCGCATAGGGCCGCCCCGCATATGACCGATACACATCGGGCGCCTGTTCGAGACTGAATTCTGCGACCCGTTTGTGCAACCGGCGGCGTGTTCCGAACAGCCCGTCCAACAATTCAGCGACCGGCAAGCCCGCAGCCGAATCCCGGAGTGTCGAAACAAAGTCGGCTTCCCGTTGCTCGAACAAGGCATGCAGATCGAGCCGGGGGTGCAACTCCACAAAACTACGGGCCAGCATGCAGGTCGCCGAGCGAACCGCGTGATGCCAGTAGACCTCGGTGAACATCACGTACCGGGCAAAGACCATCAGCTCGGCAGCCGTCTTGCCTTTGGAAGAAATCGCCAGCCCATCCCCGGCGGCATTCACCACCAGTGACTGCACCAGCCGCTCACGATCGAAGTTGCGACCATAAGGGACGCCACAATGCAGACTGTCGCGTTCCAGGTAGTCGAGTTTGTCGATATCGATTGGCCCCGACAAAATCGACCGCATCAGTCGCAAGGCGGGGCTGTCGGACGCAGGGTGCAACAGATCCAGCACTTCGCCCGGTTCGACTTGCCATTCGGAACGCAGGACTTGGGCCAGCTCGCGATCTTCCGCTAGATAGGCCGAGGCAAAGTGCTCATGCGACGGGATGTCAGCCAGATGGAGATCTTCAATCGGATGGCAGAACGGCCAATGTCCAATGTCGTGCAGCAACGCCGCGGTCAATAGAACCTCGGCATGATGCGGCGTGACCACGTCTGCAAAACGCGGGTCTTTGCCCAGTTGCCAGAGATACCGGCAAGCATTGTAGAAGACGCCGAGGGCATGCTCGAACCGGGTGTGTGTCGCGCCGGGGTAAACCTTGGAACTCAGGCCGAGCTGCGAAATGTGCGCCAGCCGCTGATACTCCGGCGTATCAACCAGTGCGCGAACCCGTGGCGTGAAGGGAACATTCAGCCGATCGGGAATGCGAATCAGCGGTCCGCCCGCCTGCAATTCGGCCAGTTCCGCGATGTCGCCATAAGGGTGTCGCATGTCACTCGCCGAGATCAATGAGGGGTGTGCATCAGGGGGCTGCCATCACGCACCGGAACATGCGGGCGATGGTGGCTGCTCGGCGCGAAAAGTTCCGTCACACAATCGGCGAGGACATCGTTCTCGCAGAACGCCTGTTCCTGCTGCATCACCTTCCATAACGCGGCACCATCACGGCAGGCCTGTTGCAACCGCAGCGGCAGCTTCGACAGAGTGATGGTCGGTGGGGCCAGCTGTTCGATGGCCTCATTCAAAGCCGGCACAATCGCATCAAGTTCATGCACGCGGTCAAAATCGACCAGGCCCATGAGCAACGGATTCACCCGCCCGGAAATCAGCGAGCGGACATCGTCCTGATAAGCCACAATCGGCTTGCCCAGCGTCCAGGCAATCGCGGCTTCGGACACGGCCCCTTCATCCGGGACGCGGCCGTTCAGGTTCCACACCAAGGCGTCACATCCCTGGATCACCTGAAAAACATCCAATGCGAAAATGGCTTCGTGCAGGAACTGGCCAGCAATGGTGCGGTCCCAACCGCGACTGACCAGCACTTCCAGCACCAGCCGAAACTCCATGCCATCCCGGTGCGGCAGATAAACCGAGAACCCTGTCGCGACCAAACGGTCTGCAATCTCGGTCATCTCGGCTCGTTCGGCCGAGTTAAACAACGGGCCGGCACAGTAAATCTTCAGGGCATCCATTCGCAGTCGCTCCTTCGCCGCGAAGTATAACAGAGCGAGCGTCAGCGTCGACAGCACACTCTGAAAAGCCGGCGACGCTGTCGCCAGATATCGTGAGGAACTGTCGTCGACGGCGGCTTTTCATGGAACATTTGGTAAGATCAGGCGACTTTCAGGAATGGACCAACTTCGAGGAACTCTTGCGATGCAGACGCGTGTGCTCGGCCGGACTGGTTTATCGCTTCCCATTTTGAGTTTCGGGGCTTCGTCGCTCGGCCAGGAATTTCGTTCGGTGAAACTCGATGAGGCTCTCAACAGCGTGCGCGTGGCCCTCGATTGCGGCCTCAACTTTATCGATACCTCACCCTTCTATGGCCGAGGCATGAGCGAGGTACTGCTCGGTATCGCTTTACGGGATGTTCCGCGGGACAGCTACACCCTGTGCACGAAACTCGGCCGGTACGATCTGCAGCATTTCGACTTCTCGGCCAAGCGCGTCGCCGAAAGTGTGGATGTGTCTTTGCACCGATTGGGAACCGATCATCTCGACATCATTTTGTGCCACGACATCGAGTTCGTGCCGATGCAACAGATTGTCGACGAGACCATCCCCGCGCTCCGCAAGATTCAACAGCTGGGGAAAGTCCGATTCATCGGCTTCAGCGGTTATCCGCAGAAGATTTTCCGGTTCATCTGCGACCAGACCGATGTCGATTGTGTCTTGAGCTACAACCAGTACACCTTGCAGAACACACGCTTCGCGGATGAGTCGGTGCCATATCTGAAGGAGAAAGGAGTCGGCGTGATGAATGCCGGCCCGTTCTCCGCCCGTCTGTTGACGAACGCTCCGTTACCGGCCTGGCTCAAAGAGCCGGAATCGGTGAAAGCCGCGGCTCGAAAAGCGGCCGAACTGTGTGCCAGTCGCGGGTCCGATATCGCCAAGCTGGCGTTGCAGTTCTCCATTGCGCACCCCGATATCACCACCACGGTGGCGGGAAGTGCGAATCCCCAAAACATCCGTAACTGGGCGACATGGGCCGCAGAGCCGATCGATCAAGATCTACTGCGTGACGTCCAGGCAATCTTCGCCCCAGTGAAGAATCTTGGCCACACTGAGGGGCTACCGGAGAACAACTAACGACTTTCGAGCTTGAAATCGAACGTGTTGTCCGGCTTGGCTTCGACAACCGCTTCCAGGCCGGAGTTGTTCAGTTCCGAGAAGCGAACTGGCAAGTGAGACCGGATCGGGGGAATTTTTCCGGTCTTGGGGTCGGGTTCCGTGGGGGACTCAATTTTGCTGATGGTGACCGTCATTCGACCTTTGGCACAGCCATCGTTTTGATTGAATGTCGTCAGTTTGTATACACCCTGCGCGTCGGTCCGCCCCGCAGCGGTCCGTGCCCCTTTTTCGTTGGGGTTGAACGTCACAATGGCCTCTTCCACAGCTTTACCATCCAGTGTCACAGTCCCCTGCACCGGATAGACCTTGGGCAGATCCTCACCACTTCCACCAAAGCAGCCAACCAGAGCCAAACCTAAGGCCAAGAGACACAACCGATTCATAACGCGTACTAACCGCATCGATAGAGTTTCCTACTGGAGCCACACAGTTTTCGTTCTACGATATCTTGCAATGCACACCGTCATACAATAATTATTGTGACGAAATGCATAGAGACTAAGACGTGGATCGACGCCTCAGCGTAAATCCACGCCTTAGTTCATTTCACAGGTTCACACAAAACGAAGCCGCTTAGAAATCACCCACGGTTTCACCGCTATTGCGGGTCCCCAGGGCGCGCTGCGTTCCCACGTCGATGTTTTCGGAAAAGAAGCGGACGGCACCATCGCACATGAGTCCATGCACGCCACCGGTATGGAAACTGGCGAAGCTGGCCTTGTTCTGCTGAGCCGTTTGCGCCACACCGGCGATGGCCTGATAGTTCAACGGCATACCGAATGAGCCATTAAATCGTGCCGATTCATCCTGTGTATTCGGATTTCCGATCGCGTAGTGATCATACACATTCGTGGTTTTCGTTCCAGCACCACCCCGCGTCCATTCGGCGACAATTACGGTATTCGATGTTCCATCGATAATGTTCGCGATGGAATACGAGCTTTGCAGCGACATCACCCCGTTATAGCGACCATCCATGCAGCAGGCATCGTCGAGGTGTTGCTGTGATTCTGTGGGTCGACCCGCTGGGCCGGAAGCAACAGCAGGTGTGGGTGACCCGACGATCCCTGAGGCATTCGCACCGTAGCTGGTTAAAACCTGACTCCAGGTGACGGCGTTGCCATTGATCGTGGCGGAGACGTTATTTCGGGCAATATCATTGGTCGACGGGCAACGCAATGCCGGGAGTGGGGTCTCCAGGGCCGGCTTGTTTGTCCCGGTCCAGCTCACATTCGGATTAAAAACGCCGGGGAAATCGATGCTGTTGTACAACGGAGCCTGATCAAGATAGGGCAGAATCATACAGTCCCAGGAAACACCCGGCGTGGGGTTGGCGACTTGAGGAAAGACGCGGAAATGGCTCGCGGTAAAGACGCGATGAGTGTCATGATAGTTGTGGAGCGCTAAGCCGAGCTGCTTCAGATTGTTCCGGCATTGAGTCCGCCGTGCCGATTCACGCGCCTGTTGCACGGCCGGTAACAGCAGCGCAATCAGGATGGCAATGATGGCAATCACAACCAGCAACTCAATCAATGTAAAACCCGAGCGACGACGCAACATGATGTCGATTCCTGAGAAGACACTTGATGAAATGACAAAATCATTGAACAGCGGTTTTAGACATCAACCGCAAAACCAGTACTGGATATGATACATTGCAATCAATGAAACGACTCGCCGTTTCCGTTGATAACAACGTTGATCTCAACAAACATTCAACAGGCCGAATGGCTCGCAACTCACAATAACCCTAAGGAGCGATGATGGAGCCGAAAAATGTTTGAGGAAATCTCACATTTGCAAATGTTGCAAGAATAATCGGCGCGGCTCAGTCATCATCAACAACTGCCAATGTGACAATGTAAAGAACAATCCTCCATCTGTTCAAAAATGGTGAATTCGGGAATCAGAAAGCCGCTGCATACAAAACTGATATGCCAGTGGTTTGCAAAAACACAATCATTCCACGCAATAGAGATTCGCGTCAGAATCTGCCTGCCAACAGCAGCGAACCAACTCGGTTACTTTCGTCGCCAGCAGCCTGTGTAGGTATTCGCACCATCTAATGTGCGGCGGCGATGGAAGCTGGTTAGATAGTCCATGTCGTGCGCGGGGGCCTTCGGGACTGGCGCGGGCAGAACTTCAAAGTCGGCATGGTGGTTCATCAAGCCGGAGATCACACCGAAGTATTCTTCGACATCGGTCCAGGAATGAACTTCGCCCCCGTGCATGACGACCTTGGACAGCAGATCGACAAAGTGCTCATTGTACAAACGACGTTTGCGATGACGTCGCTTCCACCAGGGGTCAGGAAAGTAGACGTGAGCGCGACTCACCGAATGTGCAGCGACACGCGTGCGCAGAAATTCGTGCGCATCGCCACCGATCACTCGACCGTTCGGGAACTCGCGCTTCTGTAACCGCCGCGCCCCGCGGCGGCCCTCCGTGTAGTCGAGTTCGAGGCCGAGGAAGTTGGTTTCCGGATGGGCCTCCGTCGAGTTGAACAGGAAGAGTCCGCGGCCGCAGCCGATATCGAGTTCCACAGGTTGGGTGTTCCCAAAGAACTCGGCCCAATTAACAGTCGCGGGCACATCGTTGAGGGTGCGGAAGTAGGGAAAGAGGTCGCTCGGAGGGTCGGCTGTCATTCACATGGCGATCAAGGAAGGAATTCAAGGTGAAAGCCCAGAGCAGAACCCCTGGGCTTTTGCGACCATTTCGACAAACCGTCGCAATGATGTCAAGCAGGGACCATTCTCGTCGCCAGAACGGATCGAAGGACGGCGATACCGCCCGCTTACCGCAGTTGCCGCAGGAGTTTTTGACCGCGGCTTTTCCATCGGCCGAATTTTCGGGCAATCGCCGTCGGGCTACCGTGGATATCTCGCAGCATCGATTTGATGTGCTCACGTGCAGCATCGATGTCACCGGCATCCCGGCATTCACAGGCCAGCAGGTAGACGGCTTCGGGATGCCGCCAGCGTTTCACGTGCTGTTCGAAATGCTGCCGAGCGGCGGCGGCATCACCAAGATCCTGCAAGCCTCGTCCGTAGGCCAAAGAGACATCACCGAATTTGTATTGCGGATCGACGGCCAGAATCCGCTGGCAGAAATTTTTCACATCGGCAGGGTGTTTCTGTTGCACGGCCACCAACGCGGCTCCCCAGAGAGCCGGTAGCGACTGCGGATCTTTCAGCAGGGCTTGCTCATAAGCGGCTTTGGCCTGATCCCAGCGCCCCACTTCGCGTAGCGCATCGCCCCATTGCAAAAACTGATGGGCATTGCCGATCTGATGGGCCGCGGTTTCCAGCCGTGCCAGTTCTTTGCCACGTGTCCAGGCCCGCATCCACTGGGGAGCGGTAAAATCACGCTGGGGAAAGAACCGGGCCACGGCATAGACAATCGCCCCGGGGAAGGGAGCGATCACCAACAACCAGATCCAGAAAAAGCGATCGGGTTCACGCAAGATGCAATCGATCAGCATCCAGAGCCAGAACCCGCTATACAGCATGGCCAAGGCCGAGATCAGCAGCCCGATGAGCATGAAGATCCATAGCCCTGCAGTCGGTTGGGGGGGCATCGGACCCGCTTGTGCAAACAAAGACCAGACAAACATGAGATTCGGTTCTCCTCAAGTGTCTGGCATTCTGACGACATCCCCCCTCGATGTCACATGACGCGGGAAATTTGAATCCTTGATGAAGCTTTGAGGGACAATAATTCTTTCGTCCATGACAGCTATTTCGGCTGCTGCTTCTCGGCTTGTCGTTCCGCGGTCCAAGGGACTGGCCCTGCCACTTCCTCGCCGGTAAAGACGAGTTGCCGACCATCACGCGACCAGTGGGTCTCGTAGACCATCAGATTTTCCGGATGGTTTTCGAGCAATTCGGGTGCCCCTGGTGACATCCGAGAGACCGAATAGATCTGCTTAAACTTCCGCTGCGGATGGGGCATGGTGAAAATCACCGCATCATTCCTGGCCGAGAACGTGATATCAGGATTGATGTTCGCGGCGTTCTCCACCAGAACGACCGACTGGCTGTCTGGGGCAATGTTAATCACCGCGACTTCGTCTCCTCCGGTTCGCAGACGAGCTTTGAATCCAATGGACTGGCTGTCGTGCGACCAGCCGAAGTTCCAATAAATCGTGCTGTAGCGCGAGGCATCGGCTCCAGAGAACAATTGCCGTGTCATCATGGTGACGGGGTCCATCAGAAAGATATTTCCGGACTTGCCATAGGCAATCCATTTGCCATCCGGAGACCATTGGGTCCCCCAACCGCCACGATCAATCACGGTGCGATGGGAGCCGTCGATATTCATGCGGGTGATGCCACCACTGGGATCGGAAAACACCACGAATTTATTGTCTGCCGAAATGCTCGGCATGCAGCCCATGCCCAGGTCACGAAAGTTCGAACCATCAGCGTTCATGACCACGATGTGAGACGTGGACGTTGAGCGGTTCGACATATCGGCCGCAATCATCGTTCCATCGGGAGACCACTCCGAAGACCCCACCACCGCCAGATTGAGTCGCGTAGGGTCTGCAATACGAGTCATTCCCGTGCCATCAGGTTGCATGATGAACAGACCGCGCGGGATGGGTGTGGACGATTCCGGATACCACACCAGCTTTTCGGCTTTCAGCGTCAAATGCTTCCAAAGCACGCTGGAGTGGCCATTGCCCATACTGGCAGCGACTATGCGAATGCCGTCAGCGACAAGGGGATTTTCTAAGGCTGGCTCGGTCCAAAGCAGTTGGTACTCCGGAGAATCGTCGATCGAGTAAAGATAATGCAACTGGTCGCCACGCCGGGCCAATCGGAGTCGGCCGGCAGTCGCCTCACAGGAGGCATGTTCAAGCGTGGGATAAACCCTGGACTTGTTCGGCAGCAGATAGGAAATCGCCGGGATAACTTCATGGCGTCCCGCCACATTCTTATTTCGATGAAAGATATGTTGCGTCTCTTTCTCATCGTCCATCTGCACGATGAACATAATCCGCACATCTTTATCGCTCACGATCGACAACTGATCGAATTGCACTTCGAGGTCAAAGTCTCCTTCCACGCCCAATCGTGGGTAGATATTGTTGGTGACCCAACTCGACGTGGACTTCGCCTGTGCCAGCACTCCTTCGGGACCGGGTTGAACAGAGATCGTAGAACTGGACGGCGTTAACTTGAAGTACTCTGGCGGAGCACCTTCTTTCGCAAAGTCATGCTCAAAGGTGAAGGGCAGGCCATCTCGTTGCCGGTTAATTTCCAGGACCTTCGTATCGGCCAATGACTGTTCCTGCAGAGTCGGCAGAGTCTTCGGCCAATCTCCTGTCAGGACGACACGCCGCACGCGAACTTCCGACTGGCCCGCATAACGGAAGAGTCCAAACGTCTGCATGCGTTCCGGATCGATCGGCCGCTCGTAGATCAACTGGTCGTTCAATGAGAGTTGAACTTGCTGATCGACCAGCTTGACGCGTAATCGGTTCCAGTCATTCACAATGAATGGCAACGCCGCTGGCCCGCGACGATACTCGGCACGATCCTGGACATTTTTTGGACTTTGACCCGTGCGGTCATAGCGGCTGTCTGTCAGCCAGTGCTCGCGAACGCCCTGAGGTTCCAGCAGAAATGCCAACCGATCGAGTGCGGGGTGGGTGACAGACTCGCCGGGAACATAGAAGAATTCCAGATCGAGCTGTTCTCCTGAGACCATGGGACGCACATAGCAGAGCAGGCTTTCATACCACATGCCCCGCAGATCGGAAACACTCCGGGCCACGATGATGCCCGTGGAGGCTGGATCTTCTTCATAGGTCCAGCGAGCCCCGGGAATTCCCACCTGTTCATCGTGATGATAGCTGTACCAGCCGGTTAACTCCGGAGCACCAATCAGCGAGACTTCGGACAAGACCTGCGGATTCCCCAGGATTCTTAAATTGCGAATGGCTCCGTGCTGTCGCCCCCAGGCACGAAACCCGATCCACGGATGACGCGGTTCAGGCAAGGGCATTTGGTAGGCTTGTCGGCCATTGAAGTAGACCGTAAGAACCGAATCGCGGACGACACCCCGGTAATGGACCCACGGGCCATAGCTCTGGAACTTGGGAGAGGCTTTCAAGAAGTTCGGGCTTTTGGCCAGCACGCCGACTTCCACCTCATCCGCCGTCCAACGGGGGCCGATATAGTGGCCCCCAATGAGCATCTGTGTCGGATTGCGACTGGGGTTGGAAAGCTCCGCATCGATTTCAAAATCCCCCGTGAGCGGGATGCGATAGAAGACATAGTCTTCGTCATGCCCGCGAAGCTTTTGAATCTCACCCGGGAAGAACTTCCATAGGGCGGGAGGGTGACCGCGTCCGCGAGTGGCGGACTTCATAGTGCCCCCCAGTATCCAGTCGCCGGCCGGAAGCTCGGGGGACACGGCCGCATGGCTGGGATGCGTCATGCTGGTGTGTTGTGCCACAAGATAGGCGAGTTGCTGATGCCAGTAGTTCGTCCTGACCGGCTTCCATTGCAGAGTTCGTTGGCTGTAGATCGAGTTCATCAGGTCGACCAGCGCACTGAACTGCGGATAATGAGGGACTCCGTAAAACAAGCAGAGTGTTTCCGGCCATTGATCATCCAGTCCAACGGCCTCATAGCCTTTCACCAGTGCATGGAGTTTCAGGCAGGCCTCGGTCGCCGCGGCTTCATCACCGGCAGCCAATTCCAGCAAGGTTACTAACGCCCAGTGACAGCGTTGCTGCAATTCGTCGGCGGGCACGGGGAACTGCCGCATACGATCTCGTAAGACCGAGCCCTGCTGCAGTTCACGGGCCAGGTCAAGCCAATCGAAGACCGGAGAGACCAGATGGGCGCCGCGGTCGGCTGCAACATCGGTGGCCTCCGGTGTTCCCGGAGGGTCGGTAGTGGTGAATTGCCCCCACATGCGGTAGGAGTCATGCGAATCACTCGGCAGGACCCACTTCGTCAGGTAATCCAACCGCTCGGGAGGAGCTAGTTGGGCTGCTGTCTTGCGGACGTGGATGACGTCATTCGCAAAATGCACGTCATCAAACAGGCGGCTTAACGCCTGCTGTTGAGCGGGCGTTATCGCCTCTTGTTCGATTTGCCAGGGTTGCTGCAGAAACTCCGCGGGAAGCGTTTCCGGCCAATCGCCTTGCAGCACAACATTACGAATTTGAGCCGCTCGTTGAGCTTCACAATAGAACCCAATACGGTGATCGTGCTCCCAATCGATCGGCCGTCGATAGATCTCCTCGTTGTTCAAGGTCACTGTGAGGAGATCTTTCTGCCGAGCGACCGTGACCTGATTCCAATCCCCCACGCGCAATGGCAACTGCCGTGGACCACGGCGGTTCAGCGGTTCCACGATTTGGTTCTGGGCTGGCAGTCCGGTCCATTCGTCAGCTCCAGCGGTGATCCATCGTAACTGTATCCCATCGGGTTGCAGCAGAAAGACGACTCGCCCCACGGCCGGATGAACTTCCTGCTGACCGGGCTGATACCGGAATTCGTAGGTCCATTGCTCCGCATCGAGCAATGGACGTTGGTAAGCCAACCAGGTGGACTTGGCCGCCGCTGACGTTTCGGGTGTCAGTTCTCTCAGCAGTTCGCCTTGGCTGGCTTTCCAATCTGGCTGAGCCACTTCGGTCAGGGTTCCTGACGTCGAAAGGACGAATGGCTGCGATTCCTCTGGACGTGCTGAGCACCAGCCAGGCAAGGCGTTGTTCGTAATGAGGGTCACCTGACGGGGAATAACGGGCTGGTTCGAGACATGAAGATGCCGGAACATCGCTCGCCGATCCTCATGGGCACACAGCCCGAACCAGGGATGGCTCTCAGATTTCTCCGTGGTCAACAAGGGATGCTGGTTGACCTGAAATTCGATGTGGTCGGAATTGTCGAGATCGAGCCGGCCAAATCCACCGGTCACCTCGCGATCGAGAAAATAGCAACCGCGTCGCCCCTGTGAGGCGCCTTGGGCATCCCACACCTGAAAATATTGCGAATCGGCGGAAACTTCCGTGAAGTGGCCTCCGTATGAAAGGCCCCCCTCGACACGCCCGCTGACATGGCTGAGTCCCTCACAATGCCAGTGGAACGGACCGGCAATCGGGTAGCGAAGTTGCAAAACTTCATGCCCCGCACCGGGGAGATGGAGGACGGCATCGTCGAGCGTTACCCAAGTGGCTGGCCCAGTGATCAGGCGGGAATGGGCAGCCGTTTCGACCGGCAGCCAATAGCGAAAGTTGGGTTGCATCGGCTCTGGGTTGGCAGGACTGCCTGCCTGAGCCAAGAGGGCATGCCCCAAGGCTCGTTCCAGAAAAGGCCTGATGACAGGGGCCGTTCCGGAGGGCAGCGACGCCATCAACGTCTTTAACAACCGAACGCGTTCGTCATGCAGCCCGGCACGGGGTAACGTCGCCAAGGCCATCAGCACTTCCGCTCCGGAAATCTCAGTGACCGGCGCCTGTACTGCTTCGTCGGCTGGCCTTGTGTTCGATAATATCGAGACTGGCCAGCGGTCTGCGACCGATTCACGATATCGCTGCCAGGCCTGAAGCAACTGGGCATCGGTCTGGTTTTTGTCTCGGCTGAGAGCCAGCACCTGTAACAAAGCAGCCCCGGGGACTTGAGCCGCGACAGGAGCTTCCAATTCGGACAACAGCCGCCGCAGTTGGCCCGTCTCATGGGCGGCTTCCACGAGCAACCAGCCCGTGCTGAATACACCCGGAACACCCTGAACCTGAGCGACTGGGAACGAGGTAGGCCGTGGTCGCTCGCCGAGCAAACGGGCAAACTCCCGCGGAGGCTGAACCGTTGTGGCTAACGAAATCCAATGTCGGAAATAGTCTCTATTCGGGGCGGGAAACATCCAGGCATGTAGCAGATCGTATTGCTCGGCAGGATCAAGCTGGCTGAGAGCCCGATGCAAAGCCGCCGCCGCGAGCGTTTCTCCCGTGTCACCAGAGAGAACCCAAACCTCGGAACGGTCGGCCCGATCCGCCAGCAGGTTCATCGCCTCAGAGAGATTGCCCTCCGCGATCTGTTTGAGTGCCACCCGCACATCGGGTCCCACAGGGGGGAGATTGCCGGGTCGCAAAACTGGGACAAAGAGCTGGGGGACGGAATCGGCCGCTTCAGCCAGTGAGGCCAGGCAGATCAGCCCGCCACAGATCAGTCCAGCCAGTCGTGAGACCATGAGGGATTTCCGAACCTGTCGCCGCATGGGGCTGGTATCCTTGAGAAACCAGAATGGCGTACCTTAAGCCGGAACGCGAACGCGAGCTTACAAAGCGGGGTCGCAGAATGGCACGCGATCATGCGGCGAAAACCTGAGTTTTTCAGGAAATCCTTTGGTGATCGATTTTCCCAACCGGTAGAGTGTCCTGACACGGATTTCGACGAATAACAAAACGTCTCATCTCTCGATCTGCAGAGCATTTGCATCGCTATCGTCCGCCAAAGCACAGAATTATGGCCTTAGATTTGCGTGATGACGGCCGGTTCCCCGACCAAATTGGCATGGCAAGAGTGGACAAGCATGCGGCGGAAAGACTTCCACATGTCGAGGCTGCCCGGTGAACGACAGCGATCTCGTTGCGGGGCTGCGTCGGCGTGATCCTGCCGCAGTCGCGTTCCTGATGGAAAGCTACGTCACATCGTTGTGGCGTGGTGTGTATGTCCGCACGCACGGCGATCCACATCTTGCCGAAGACATCGTCAGCGAATCGGTCTTGGCCCTGTTCCGCACCTTGGCCCATCCGGAACAGGACGTCAACAGTCCGATGGCCTGGTTACGGGCCGTCGCTGATCACAAGTTGCATGATTATTTTCGAGCCGCCGCTCGTGTTCAGCACCTGCTGGATACCGCCGGTCCCGTGTTCCCACAAGCGGATGAGACCCAACCATCCAATGCTCAGGAACAACAGGAACGCCGAGCCGCAATACGTAAGGTGATGGATAGTCTGCCCGAACAACATCGGCTGATACTCGAATGGAAATATCTGGAACGCATGAGCGTCCGTGACATAGCCCAGCGAATGGAGATAACCGAAAAAGCTGCGGAATCGATTTTATTTCGGGCTCGCCGCGAATTTCGCAGCCACCTCAACCCCGCAGAAGACGACGACCATGAGCCGGCCCGCAACAACCGAAGTCGCCCCGGCGTAACGAAGATGACGCCAGACGATCTGCCTCAATTGACGCTCAGCCCCCACACACTCGATCACCCTACTCAAGGGACACAGCGACGGTGATCATGTCCGAACCACCTACCGATATGCCCGATCCGCTGCCCGTGGAAGACCACGAATTGGAGCAGTGGTTACAGGACGCTTATGCCGCGCCGCCGCTGCCCCCCAGCATTCTGCGTCGCCTCCATACGGAACTGTCGCACGAGGGACAGGCCGCGATTCTTCCGCAGGCGCTTTCCCCAGTATCGAGTCCCAAGAGTTTATGGACCCGTCAAACTCTCCGCTGGTTTGCCGCGGCGTCCGTCCTTGCCGTGGTAACCCTGACCTTCTTCTGGCGGGGCGAATCCAGATCGGCCTGGGCCGCCATGGTCGATGCCTTGGAACGCCGTGGCATCGTGCAGCTCACCAGCCCTCATGCAGAACGTTGGCTGGCGTTGAAAGACGGGCTTCTGGGCGAACGCACCGCCGATTCGATGCGGCTGGTCGATCTCCATCGGCAAATTGTCCTGG
The DNA here is from genome assembly GCA_016125225.1 of bacterium. Classification (GTDB taxonomy): domain Bacteria; phylum Planctomycetota; class Planctomycetia; order Planctomycetales; family Planctomycetaceae; genus DSVQ01. The sequence continues at coordinate 104,714 of WGME01000002.1, forward strand.
AACGAACTTCTACCAGCAGTGGTCTGCGACAATCTTTTTGGAAAACCAGTGCCGTCACTTCCGATCGCGATCGGCTGGTGCTGGGCTTTCTGGTAGGGACGGCGACCACCATTCAACATCCCGATTTGAAACTGACACGGTGGGAAATGGAGTCCGCTGCCGACTCGTCAGCCAGTGAACGCTTCAGTTGCGTCTGGGAGGATGGAACGGAAGCACCGGTCGAATTGCTGCTCGGGCTCGATGCCGAGAGTCATATGTTGCTGGATGTGCAGTTGGAACAAACTGCCATGACGCCACTGCTGCAATATCTCACCGAGTCTCAGACGGATCTATTGCAGTTCATCATCACGAACTTTCCAGATGCCGCGAGGGAGCGGGAACTTGGTCCGATGACGGCATCCGTTCCCATCGTCCTGGCACAGGCCGGTCCGGTCACAGCCTCGAACGGAGCAACGGTCGCCGCTCGTCCGGAACTGAGTCTGCCTCCCAAGTGGTTGCCCGACCCGATAGCTTTCCATCGCTTGTCAGGTCCACCAGCTCAATGGCCCCCGGTCACTGTGGTGCCACGTTCTCAAGCCGAACTCGTCGCCACAATTGATGCCATACTGACGCAGCACTGGCAAGACGAAGCTCTCGAACCCGCTCCGCTGGCAGATGACGAAGAACTGTTACGGCGGGTCTATCTGGATTTGGTCGGGCGCACACCAACGGTCTACGAAATTCGCACCTACCTCGCAGATCAGTCTGCCGATCGTTACGAACAACGTGTCGAACAACTCTTGAACAGCGCCGACCATCGGTCGCATCTGGCCACGGTCTGGAGAACCTTTCTCATTCCTGATGGTGTCGATTTGACCGCTTTCGGCGGTGTCGAAGCTTTTGACCGCTGGCTCGCTGACCGGTTGACACAGAAACGGTCTTACAGCCAGATCGTTGACGAACTGTTGCAGGCGGAAGGGCGACTGTCACGGTCGGGCCCGTTGCTGTTCTACTCGGCTACGAAGTTGAATCCCGACGAACTCGCCGCCCGAACGGCCCGCGTTTTTCTTGGCGTGCGGCTGGAATGCGCCCAATGTCACGATCATCCGTTTGAACCCTGGACGCAACAGGACTTCTGGGGGCTGGCAGCCTGTTTTGCACAAATCTCTCGCCCGCAAACCACCTTGCAGGCCGTGTCGACCGTGATGCAGGTGCGCGATGTGAACCGGGGCGAAGTGAAGCTGCCTCTCGTTGAAACCGTTGTCGCCCCGCAGCTGCTGGATGGAACGTCGATAGACGACACTGACAAAACTCCCTCGCGGCGGGCCCAACTCGCCGCCTGGATCACACGGCCCGACAATCCCTATTTCGCCCGAGCGACGGCCAATCGTATCTGGGATTTGCTGTTCGGGCAGGGTCTGGTCAACCCGGTCGATGACTTCGGCACTCAACATCCACCGCGTTCACCAGAGCTTCTGGAGGCCATGGCAAGCAAACTGATTGAAGATCACTATCAATGGAAGAATCTGTTCCAGGCTATCACCCTATCTCGGGCCTACCGGCTGTCGAGCGCGGCTCCTACCGCCGATGATCGTCGTTCGATGTGGTTTGCCCAGATGCCCGTTAAGGCATTGTCCGCCGAACAGATGTACGACTGCATTACGGTCGCCGCGTTGCTCGACAACAACAGCGATTCAGCGTTTCAATTAAACCGCTTTGACAACGTCCCTCGTGAACAGTTTCTGCAGGAATTTCGGACGGTCTCTGGTCGTCGGACAGAATATCAGGGGGGCATTCCGCAAGCCTTGACCCTGATGAACGGAACGCTCATTGCCAATGCCACGGGTCTTTCCAGCAGTGGGTTACTGAAGTCGCTGGAAGCACCGTTTTTCACGAATCGTCAGCGGATTGAAGTGCTGTATCTGGCAACGTTATCACGAAGGCCGCGCGATGCGGAATGGGAGCATCTGGCCGCGTTTCTGCCGGAAGATGCCCGCGGTGCCGAGTTGCAGGAAGGTCTGGCCGATATTTTGTGGGCGCTCTTGAACAGCGCGGAGTTTACACTGAATCATTAAGTGCGACGGATCATTCACACAACGGCAATCCGTCGGGAGAATGCGGCCATGTCCACGCGACGACACTTTCTGCAATACGGTGCGGGTGCCACGGGGGCCTTGTGCGGCCTGGGAGGTGTGGGCGACAGTTCCTGGTTCTCGGCTTTCGCAGCGCAGGCCGCAACAGCCGCCGCTCAGAATTCCCGGCATTGCATTCTCCTATGGATGAGCGGTGGCCCCGCTCAGACGGATACGTTCGATTTGAAGCCAGGCCACGCAAATGGCGGTGAGTTCCGCGAAATCGACACGAAAACTCCGGGACTTCGCTGGAGTGAACATCTCCCCAAACTGGCCCAGCACTCGGAACATCTCGCCGTACTCCGCGGACTGAGCACCGGAGAAGGTGATCATGGCCGTGGCACTTACCTGATGCGCACGGGGCATCCCCCGTTGGGACCGGTGGCTTATCCCAGCATCGGAGCCTCATTGTCTCATGAGTTAGAACAGCCCGATCGATCCATTCCCGGCTATGTCAGCATTGGCGCCTTTCGGGCACTCAATCCCGAAGCGTTCGGGTCTGGTTTTCTCGGTGCGCGCTATAGTCCGTTGTATGTCGCCGCGAGCGATATGCCGGGGAGTGTCGTCAATAATTCGCAGGGCTTTGCAGAACTGCGGGTCCAATCGCTCGACCCTATTGCCGGAATCACCGACGCCCGCAGAGATCGTCGGCTGGCATTATGGCAAGGTTTGCAGAACGATTTTCTCTCAGGCAATCGCGGTGCTGCCGCGCGATCTCATCATACCGTGTATGAAGGCGCATTGCGGTTGATGAACTCGCGCGAAGCAGACGCCTTTCAGCTCAGCAAGGAGACAGTGGAAGATCGAGACCGCTACGGCCGCGGAGCATTTGGACAAGGCTGCCTGCTCGCACGCCGGCTGGTGGAACGCGGCGTCTCATTCGTCGAAGTCTCTTTAGGCACCAGCAGCGGCGGTGTCGGGTGGGATACGCATGTCGACGGATTCAATTCCATCAAAACTTTATCAGCGGAACTCGATGCTGGTTGGTCTGCGTTAATCGCCGACCTCAAAGATCGCGGCTTGCTCGAATCGACCACGATCTTATGGATGGGAGAGTTTGGCCGCACGCCACGCATCAATACCACAGCCGGACGAGATCACTACCCCGATGCCTGGTCAGCCGTGCTCGCGGGGGGTGGGATTGCTGGCGGACAGGTGTATGGTCGCACGAGTGACGATGGACAGTCCGTCGTCGATGGGCAAGTATCAGCGGGCGACCTGCTGTCGACGTTGTGTCGTGCCGTCGGCCTGCCACCGCGTCCGACTCTTACCGGGCCAGAAGGGAGACCGATCCCGATCGCCGAAGGAACTCCCATTCAGGCGGTACTGTCATGAACGGCCTGTCACAAGCTATCGTCTGTGGTCTGTGCCTGGTGTGCAGCGGCTTCCCCGATGTCACCAGCGCACAGGAAGCCCGAGCCAAACAGTCGCTACCCGTGTCGATCTATGCGGTCGCACCGATCGCTCGTACAGACAATCCGGCAATGACCACGGCGGCGGCACCCACGCCCACCACACCCTCCGGAAAGCTCCCTCAATATCTGCTGGAGCAGCCGTTTCCCGGCATCGATCCCGCCGCATCGAACACCGATGGCTCACTGATTGCCTGCCAACTTCATCTCCCCGACAAGGTGTTGCGACTTGAAATACAGGTGACGGTCGATGGCCAACCCTTTTCTCAGGTCCGGCAGCAACGCGTGAATTCTCTGTGGAAGGCGTTAAGTTCCGCCTCAGCCGTAACAACAGACGAAGGAGCCGCCCCGATTTCCGCGGAAGATTTGGCGAACGGTCAGGCCGGGGAACCACCACTACTCGGTCGATTGCGGCGGTATTGCCAGGCCACGGGTCGGTTGCCGTCGCCACAGGAAATTGACTGGTGGCTGACGCATGTGGTCGATGGCCCCTGCTGCTTATGGCTCAATGATCACTTTCAACGAGTGCGTGGCGAACAACAGCCGGAGTACTTGGTGCTGGATCTGGATCATGATGGCATCATCTCGGCCGGGGAACTGGCTGTCTCAGTAGAAACTCTGCAACGGTGTGATCTCAACCGTAACGACATCATCGAATGGACCGAAATTGCCACTGCAGCCCGCAATGAAAATCCAACACCCGGTTCTACAACGATTGCCTCGGCGATGACTCTGGCAAAGCCGTCAGCAACTCCGCCGGACCTGCGTGTGAAGATCGGGTTTCACACAGCTGACCCGGCACAATCTCGGTTGACCGTGGAAGCGATCGCCGCCGAGCTCGAGTCCGCTGTGACTCAGGCGAAAGTCACCCCATCTGGCTTGCGGCTGACACTGTATGACACGCCCGTGTTTCTGCAGGCGATCCAATCGAACGAAGCGAACATCGACCAACTTTCCGTGGGGGCCGTTTATGATGGCTATCCGTGGCTCCCCGACCTTGATCCGTATGACGATGGCCGCATCACGCTGCGAGAACGGTCTCAAATACTGGAACGCCTGTTGCGACAGGATCGAAATCAGGATGGTCAGTTGACCCGCAATGAAGCGGTTTCTCCCCTGCGGGTCTGCGTGGCCTGGGGACCGATTGTGCATCGGGAGTTGGCGAATCTTAGACGTATTAACCTACCGACCACCACAATGCTGGCTGCTTCCCCCGGCTGGTTTGACCGCATGGATCGGAATCGCGACCGCGATCTGACACGGGGCGAATTCCCGGGAACCGATGAGCAATTCTCCGCCATGGATCGCGACCACGATCACCTGATCAGTGTGGAAGAAGCCAACGCATTTGATGCCACAGATTCGGTCAAAGCGCCCCTAGACGTGCCTCGCCCGCTGAGCGATGCTCCCGCATTACCTGAATGAGATTATGCTTTATGAATCGTCTTGCTCCTACAGAATCGCCAGCCGTCAGCCGCCACATCAACGGGCAACTCGAAGGGTCTGTCACCCCGGTGTCAGAGAATGCTGGCGTCGCGATTGATCGTGTGCATGCCCAATACACGGCGCTCAAAGAACAACTGCGTGGCATCATCGTTGGACAGGATGACGTCGCCGAGCAGTTGTGGATTGCGTTGTTATGTCGCGGCCATGCGATCCTGCAGGGGATGCCCGGGTTAGCGAAAACGTTACTGGTTTCGTCACTGGCTTCGCTCACGCATCTCAGCTTTCGCCGCATCCAGTTCACTCCGGACCTGATGCCCGGCGACATCACGGGCACGGAAGTCCTCGAAGAAGATCACACCACCGGCAAGCGCGTCTTCCGATTTGTGGAAGGCCCTCTGTTCGGGAATGTGATTCTGGCCGACGAGATCAACCGCACACCGCCAAAAACTCAGAGTGCACTGCTGGAAGCGATGCAGGAACGGCAACTCACCGTTTGCGGAAAAACCTATCGGCTCCCCGAGCCCTTTTTCGTTCTCGCGACTCAGAATCCGGTGGAAACCGAAGGGACTTACCCGTTACCTGAAGCTCAACTCGATCGCTTCCTGCTGAAGATCCATGTGCGTTATCCCTCGCGCGATGAGGAACGGGAAATCGCCCGCCGTCAGACAACCGACTATCGGTTTCAAACGCAGGCGGTGCTAGACGCCGAACAGTTACATCAAATGCAAACACTGGTACGGAATGTGGTGGTCGCCGATCATGTTTACGACGCCGCGTTGGATTTGGTGCGGGGGACGCGGCCGGAAGAAGGATTGCTACCGGCAGACTTAAGTGCCATGGTGCAGTGGGGTGCAGGACCACGTGCGACCATCGCCTTGCTACTGGCGGCCAAAGCGCGGGCGTTGTTACATCGCCGGTGCCATGCGACAACCGCCGATCTGGCGGCCATGGCATTACCCGTTTTGCGGCATCGTGTGATTCTCACCTTCAATGCCGAGGCAGCGGGCATCGATTCCGATCATGTGCTCACTCAACTAGTTGAGTCCTTGCCGGCGTTGTCAGCGAAAGCGACGGCCTGACTTCCTAAGATATATCCGTCGCATCGTGTCGGATGCTGCTTTCCCTGGGTACCGGTGGGATATGCTTTCCTTCTGGCGAAACCGATCAACGACGCCTCCCCCAGCCTCGAAGGCAACAGGGGAACTGCTTGATCCGCGCGTGATGCAGGAAATCGGGCAACTCGAATTGCTTTCGCGGACCGTGGTGGATGGTCTGCTGGCAGGCAAACACCGTTCGACCACCAAAGGGGGCTGCTGCGTATTCGCCCAGCATCGGCAATATTCCGCGGGCGATGAAATTCGGCAGATCGACTGGCAAGTCTATGCCCGCACCGATCGCTACTTCGTCCGGCAGTTTGAAGAAGAGACGAATTTACAAACCCTGATCGCAGTCGATGCAACGGGTTCCATGAACTATCGCGGTGCGACCATCAGCAAGCTGGATTATGCGCGACGCACCGCCGCATGCCTGGCGCGACTGCTGTTGCATCAGCGCGATGCCGTCGGACTCGCCGTGTTACAAGAACCAAGGGCCGTGTTCGTTCCACCCCGGCAACATGCGGCCCATTTGCGAGCCGTGCTCTCTGTGCTGGAGACCACCCAGGCCAAAGATGGTGGTGCTGTCGGCGCACAAATTCGGACCTGCATTCCCCGTTTACGTCGTCGCGGGCTTTTCATTCTGCTCACCGATGGTCTGTCCGATCTTGCGGATTTAGGGGCCGCGTTACGCATCGTCCGGGCTCGTGGTCACGATGTGATCCTGCTGCAAATCCTGGCACCGGAAGAACTCGACTTTCCGTTTCGTCATTGGTCCGCCTTTCAATCTCTGGAAGTGCAGGGAGAACGCCTGCGCATCGACCCGGCCAGTATTCGGGCGGAATATCTTGACCGCTTGGCAGAGCATCTTGATCAACTCGTGGAACTGACAGTCGGGCTGGGTGGGGATTATGCCCGCATGACGACCGACCAGGATCTGGGCGAGGTGCTCGGTTGGTTTCTGCGACAACGCCTGGCACGGGGAGGCTAATCGCATGAGCTTCCTCAGCCTGGCCTTTCTCGCCGCGTTGCCGTTGGCAGCCACACCGTTGTTGCTGCATTGGTTCGATCGTCACCGAAATGTCACGATCTCGTGGGGGGCCATGCAGTTCCTGGTAGAAGCCGCGCAAAAGCGCTCGCGTGCTCGGCGACTACAGGAATGGTGGCTGCTGGCATTGCGGATGTTGGCCATTGCCTGTCTTGTGTTGGCGTTGGCACGCCCCTTGGCACAAACCGGTTGGATCACGGCCTCCACTCAACAGGAAACAATTTTTATCCTGGACAACTCGCTGTCGATGCAGCAACGTTCCGGCGACACGACCGCTTTTGAACAGGCCCGTGCAGAACTCCAGCGACGAATCGTAGCGCTCCCTGCCGACGAATTGTGGCAGGTCATGACAACCGCACCTTATCCGCAATGGGTTCGTCCGGTCGATCCCCCCGAGTCAACTGGTCGCGAGTTAGCCGACGAAGAGACCAACGACGCTCCAGAACTCTGGGAACAGTTGCAGCCGACATTGGCCCGGGGTGATATGCTTGGCTCGTTACTGACCGCAATTCAAGCGGAACCAGAAGGAACTGTTCACCATCGAAACATCGTGATTCTCACGGATGATCAGGCACTCGACTGGCAGGCTGACGATGCGGCGGCCTGGCAACAACTGGCTGACACCATTGCGGCTTCCCCACTAGCTATCGGTATCGAACGCGTCCCCGTGCTGGCTTCTCAAGGAGGCACGCGCAATCTGGCGATTCAACGCGTTTCCACGCCACGATCGGTCGTGGGTGTCCATCAACCGGTGACCGTGACGGCTATCATCGAAAATGTGGGCCAGTCTCCGATGCCTGCCTGTCGGTTAATTTGGCAACTCGCTGAAGCGACGCTTTGTACGGAACAAATCCCTGCACTCGAACCGCAAGCCACGCACTCCGTTACCTGCAAATTGCAGCTACCAGACCTTGGAGTCCACCGACTGATCTGCCAGCTTGATACGACCGATGATTTGCCCCCCGATCATCGTGAGACATTGCTCATCGAAGTGGTCGATGAACTTCCGGTTTTGATTGTCGAGTCGGCTCGCAACCAGGTAGATCTGCAGCAGGATGCCCTGTTTCTGTTGACGGCTCTGGGCTGGATCGATGGGGTTCGTATCGATAGCAGCAGCGTCTTTGTGCCCACCGTCATCGACAGCGAGCAACTCCCCCGCATGGACCTGTCGCACTATGAAGTGGTGGTCGTTCCTCACCTGACCAGCCTGGAACCGACAGTAGTGCAACAGTTAACAGACTATGTGCGGGAAGGGGGCGGACTCTGGCTGGCCACGGGACCACGTACCGACATCGATCGTTTCAACCAGCAATTCTTCGCCGAGCAGCAGGGGCTTTCTCCGCTGCCTTTGGATCGGATTGTTGACTTGGAAGAAGACGATCGGCAGCGGGTCACATTGAATCCTCAACTATCGACGCATCCCGCCGTGGTCCCTCTCGCCGATCAGCGCAAACTCGATACCGGAGACGTCGCGGTTAGCCGGCATTTCCGCTTTCTCACCAAGACAGACGGGCAAGATGTTTCGACCTTGTTAAGCCTGACTCAAGGTGAACCGATTGTCGTTGAACGACAGTGGGGCCGTGGTCGGGTCATTGTTCAGGGCATACCCTTGCGTTGGGAATGGAGCGACCTGGTCCGCTCGCAAGCCTTTGTCGTTCTGGTGCAGGAATGGCTGAGCTATCTCTCAGAACCGCAAATGACCCGCTATAACCTGTCGCCCGGGGAGCCGCTGAGCTTCCGCGTGAATGATGCCACCGCCACGCAGGCCACCTTGCAGCTTCCGACAAAGGGTGAAATCGAACTGACCGCCGATGTGTTGCCTCACGCGAATCTGTTTCGTACCAGTCGCACCTTGCTGCCGGGAGATTATGCCCTGGAATTTGGCCTCTCGGGTGATGTCGTGCCGTTTCATGTCCGTCGCGATGAGCGGGAATCGAATTTGCAAACCTTGACGGCCGAACAATCGCAGGAATTGACACAATTGACGACACAACCGCAGACACCAGACCGCATCGCATCCACCACGACGGTGGCAGATCCTGTCTGGCCTCTTTTATGGGTGCTGCTCATCGGTGCGATGGTTCTGGAGTTATGGCTGTCGCATCACATGTCGCGTCAACGATTTGGCAGCACGTTGTCGTCGGATAGCTCCCGGGTGGCAGCCCTTCGCGATCCTCGATTCACGACCATCACCAGTGGTCGCACGAATCGCTCCCCCATAGTCGGCCCACAGACTCGCACGGGGATGGCCTCCCGCAAGTAGCCCTGGAAACACACGTTCTCATGCCTGCAGCCAGCATTCAACAGATCGAGCAATTGACGTTCGAGGGCCCATTCGGGTTGGCGCTCGCGGCATTGATCGGGCTCGCCTGTGCCTGCGTGTTTGCGTTCTGGCTGAAACGTGAAGTCAACATCCTTGGCTGGCGGAAAGCGGTGCTGTTCTGGTGCCTGCGGACCACGGCGGTTGCCTTCGTGTTATGGATGCTGCTGGCTCCCACGCAGGTCGAGACGCAAACGGTAACGACAAAGCGGACGATTGTTTTTGCGACCGACATCAGCGACAGCATGCTAACGGTTGATCCCCCCGGCAGTGCCGAGGACATCCGCTGGGAACTCAGCAGTGCATCGCAACCCACCGCGCCGCCTTTGATTCTGGCCGATCAGTTGGCAGCGGCTGTGGGTCGCACGCAGCAGCAGTTGGAGATCGCGATCATCTCCTTCCAGCAACCGACAAAAGAAGCAGCGGGCTATGCCGCGCTGCTGGCGACTGAACAGGCTTATGCGCAGGCCCGCAAGCGGTTGGCAGAACTGCAACCGCACAGCCAGGGCACCGCTTGGCGACGAGTATGGGAAGAGACTCTGGCGCGGATGGATGGCCCGGAGTTCGAAGAACTCACGCGGCTCGCCACGTCTTTGAAAAAAGAACGAATCCCCCAACAAACAGGTTGGCGGGAAGGTCTGCCCGATCTCGCGAATCGTTTGACATCCGCTCAACAGGCTTCGGCCGCATTGACAACAACCCTGGCCGAATCCGCACGCCGCCCCGCAGCAGACAACGTGACACATGCTACACGCAAGGAACGCGTCCAGTCCGTGATGCAGCAGTTGCAGACAGCTGTCCTGCCGCAATGGTCCAAAGATGTTGATGTGCGTTTTCTGCAGTTCGCTTCGGATGTCTCGCCGGAGACCGCAGCCAAAGATACCGCTCCGTTGGCCTCCACGGCGACAGACTCGACAAACCTCACCGCGATTTTTGCAGCGATCCAACGCGACTTTCCCGAGCAACCTGTGGCGGGAGTCTTCGTGCTCTCCGACTTTGCGCAGAATCAGCCGAATACTCCCGACCCGGGCAATGTCGCGGGGACCATGATCGAAAAGCCGGTCTACACGATCCCCATCGGCAATTCGCAGCCCGTGCGAGACCTGGAATTGCAGAGTGTGTTTGCCCCCGCGGTGGCCATGCGCAATGACGATATCGTGCTGGAAGCCCGCATTCAGGCTTACGATTGCGCGGGCGAACTCTGCTCGGTCGTTCTGCTGCATGATGGTGTGGAGCTCGCTCGCCGCGAGATAGCCCTTGATGGCGACTATGTTTCCCGCACGGTGCGGTTTGAAGAGCATGTCTCACTGGTGGGCATCCAGGCTTATCAAGTGCAAATCGAGCCCATTACGCAGGAATTGACTCTGGAAAACAACAGCCGCGAAGTCGAAGTGAATGTCACTCGGAATGATCTCAAAATCCTGATTGCTGATGAATTTCCCCGTTGGGAGTATCGGTATCTCACGCAGTTATTTCGCCGAGATGCGCATGTGGAATGCGATGAGCTGCTGTTTCATCCGCGGCCGATTGCCACGGGTCAACGAGCCGAGACACGCACACTCCCCGTCACCGCCGATGAATGGGACCACTACGATGTTGTCATTCTCGGTGATTTACCCAGCGAACATCTCCCCGTCGCAGCGCAGGAGTCACTCACCGAATATCTCCAGCAACGCGGGGGCACACTGGTCCTCATAGCTGGCCCCGTCGCGATGCCGGCTGGCTATCAGTCTCAACCCCTGGCTGAGATTCTGCCTGTAGAACCTTTCAACGGAACGAACGAGACGCCACAGACAGAGTACGAACTGCGCGTCACCAAAGCGGGCCATGACCATCCAGCGTTGATGATCGCGGAGACATTGGAAGAGAGCCGTGTTGCCTGGGACTTTGTCAACCGCTACTCCCCGCTGCCGGAACTTTCGCCCTGGCGACAGCCACGACCAACCGCTCATTCGCTACTGGCCGCCATTCCCCGTGACCAATTGACCGACACTTCGCTCGAAGACCGCAGTTCGTTCTTGTGCTGGCAGCCGGTTGGTCGAGGCCGCGTCATGTACCTCGCTGGTCCCGAGTCGTACCGGTTGCGTTTGCTGCGGGGCGACCGATTGCACTATCGCTTCTGGGGACAACTTCTGCGGTGGGCGATGGCGTCCGACCTGAGTGTCGGATCGCAGTTTGTGCGACTGAGAACCGACAAGACCCGCTATACGCCGTGGCAGTCGATCGAAATCACGGTCCAGGCACAGGATGCAGAACGGCAACCGTTACGAACGGACGATCTGGTTGCCACACTGTCCATCGATGATGCCACACGGAGTGTCCCCCTCATTGCCGACCCGCAAATTCCCGGGGAATATCGGGCTCAGGTGACGGGACTGACGCCGGGCAGTTACCAGTTGTCGGTCCACGGAGCATCGCTCACTCGGCTATCGACAGAACTCGATCCCGCCACCGCATCGACGACAATCGTGGTACAGCCCGAGCGTTCGACCGAACGCATCGATACCCGTTGTCAGCGGGTGCTCGCCGAACAATTGGCCAAGGTGACGGGCGGGCAGATGATTCCGCCGACGGCCATTGCCGAGATCCTGGAATTGACGCCCCTCGAACCGCTGGTGAGCACCACAGTCACACGCCAGCCGCTCTGGGTGCAATGGAAATATCTGTGGATTGTCTTTGGATGCCTGCAGACCGAATGGATCATCCGCAAATGGTTGGGAGTTTCGTGAAGATTGATTTTTAAGAGCCAAGAGTTAAGTGCTCGGTGTCAGAAATAAGAAGGTCCGTTGTCAGTCTACCTGATCACTCAACGATAAGCACTTAGCTCCCAAGACCCGGCGAGGAGTTTCGGGATCGGAGGAAACGATGTCACAGGCCACGGTGCCACTGCATATTCCGACGGCCATTGATGTGAAGCTGCGCGATATTCGTCAACGCGAATTTCGCTGGGCTCTGCTGCGGACGGCGGCCGTGGCCACAACGATTTTCATGTTGGCGATAACGGTCGCACTTGCGATCGATGCGGCTTTTCAGCTGCGCTCGCCCAGCCTCCGCACCGGGCTGACGATGACCGTGGGAATGTTGCCGCTGCTGTTTGCAGTCCATGCGATTTGGCAGCAATGGCAGCGGGCACAACAACCAACTCACGCTGCAGTCCTCGCCGACCGACATTTGCCCCAACTTCAAGAGCGTTGGCAAACCATCGCCTCTCTGTCGCGGTCGCCCTATCCCCCCCAAAATCCACTAGCCGCTTCGATGTGGCAGCAGGTGACTCAGGAAGGCGTGGTCCTCAGTCGTCTTGTGCAACCGGAGGCCATTTCAACACCGCAATCGATGCGTGCCGCCTGGGGAGTCTGCCTGCTGTGCGGCTTACCATTAGGAATCTGGCTGCTGATCAACACGGCTGAGGTTTCGATTCTGCTCCAACGGTTCTGCCAGCCGTGGAAAGAGATCACAGCCACACAGTTGACTGCCTTGCTGGGCGACCAACGCATTGCCCGCGGGGAAGCCATTGATCTCGCCGTTCAGTTAACGGGCTTGCCACGGAATCAGGCCCGCTTGCAGATTCAACGCGACGACCAATCGGCCGACCAATTTACCCTCGCACCTGTCCCCGATGATCAGAATCGCTTTCAGCAACGCATTCGGGTCGATCGTGCGTTCCGCTACAAGTTCATCGCCGGAGACGGCGAGACCCCGTGGCATGTCATCACTGTGATGGATTTCCCGGCACTGATCGAATCGAACTTTCGAGTGGAGGCTCCACGCTACTCGCAGCGCCCCCTTCTGGAGAAATCACATCTTCCTCAACGTTTAAAGGTGGTGGCAGGCAGCCGTCTGCAGTGGCTGTTCCGCACCAATATGCCACTCGCTCGCTGCGACCTGGCCTGGACATCGACGGAGGTCGAGGAGGCGATCAGCAATCCGGTCATCGTGCAGCAGCCATTGAAACCGCAGCCAGATGGCTGGTACGTGGTGGAACTGGTGCTGCAACAATCGGGGACATTGGAATTGTTGATGACGAATTTGTACGGCTTGGAGCCGGACGAACCGATTCGTTGCCGCATTCAAGTTCTGGAAGATCAGATTCCCGTGGCACGCATTCTCGGTAATCCCGAAGATGCCGTCGCGGCCGATGATGAAACCCTGACCATCGACTTTGAAGCTCACGACGATCTGGGCATCGCGCGGGCTCAACTGGTGGTCTACGATGAATCCGGCGAGTCGCGGAAGATTCTGCATGTGCAGGAGATCCCGTTAGGCGACCAACTCTTGCAGAAGCATGTGCTGGGGTCCGTGCAACTCGATCTTGCAGCACTGCAACTCCCTGCCGGGAGTCAGATCAGTTATGCCATTCGGGTGATGGATAACCGCGACGGGTACATTGACCACCCGAACGAAGGTTCGGAAGAGTTGGCTGCAAACTCTTCGCAGGAGAAAAATGGTTCCGCGACCAACCGTGATCGTCGACCGCAGCCGGATCCAAAAGACGCAACATCATCAGACATGGCAGCCAGTGCTGATGGGCAGAATGCGGACGACCTGGCGGCCTCTCCGCAAAGTGCTCGTGAACACGACGATTCGCGCGACATAGCGCAGGGACCCATCTCAGCCTTATGGCCCGCCAATCTGCGAGATTTGCAATCTGAGACAACCCCTCAGGATCAATCGAACGCGGTCTCGGCACTTCGCCCTGAGAATCTGCGTCAACCGCGTGGAGACACCACCACTACCGATCCGATGATCGCCTCCGCAGATCGCTCCCAGAGGAAGCCAGGCGAGTCCGGGCCATCGAGTCGGGTACCGGACCCGCTCTCACCGGTATCGCCGACCGATGCTTCAACGCCGAGTAATAATGCGGAACATGCGAACGGAGCGTCCCCGTCCTCTGAGGCAGCAACAGCCTCGCCGTCACCTGCATCTCAACGGGAGCCAACTCAGCGGACGGCCAGTGGAAGTTCTCCGCCTCCGCCAGACTTTCGGCAAACAGCCGGGCAGGAGTCCCCGGGAACGGAAACGCAGAGTCGGCGGATCACCATTGTGGAACGCTTGACTGCCTTGGCTAAAGCCGATGATGTTCCGCTCAATGCCCCGAACATTCGCGAACAGGTCATCCAGATCGACACGTTACTGGGCGTGGTCGAAAACGGATTGTTACAGATCATCGACCGTGCCATCTCCGATGCGGCCCGTCGGCAGCAGTTCGAACAACTCGATCTGCAACTGGAACGCGTCGAACAAGCGATCGCTAAATTGCGAGAAGCGACTCGCGACAACCAGTTCGCATTTATTGGTCTCCAGATGGTGGACATTTCCCGCACACACGTGATGCCGGCCCGCGAACGGGTCTTCATCGCTCAACGGGAGTCGGTCATCGATTCGAGCCGCAGTGCCACAAGGAGCCTGCAATCGGTAGTGCGAGCGCGTGAATTGCTCGCCACGTTACTGGTCCGTTATGACCGATCACAACGTGATGCCAAACTCGCAAAATCGTTGGAGGAAGCTGGGAAAATTTACGATGTCTATGTCGAACGGAGTCAGATGCTGCTGCGTGAAGCCCAACAGAATCGGCATCCGCTCGAACGCAAAATGGAATTCGTTGAGGTCGATCAGGACTACCTCGACCGCTATGCCGAAGTCTTGCGACTGCGACGGGACATGCTGGACGAATTCGCACGATTGCTCGGCGACGATCCACGGTTATTATCACGATTCCTCGAACTCAGCAAACAACGCCGGGCCTCGCTGCGTGAGCAACTGGCTTCCTTAACTGAGCAACAGCAGGTTTTGACCGACGAAGTTGCAGGCTGGCTACAGGTGGATGAATCACAACGGGAAGCGTTGTTAACCCTGTTGATTGAAGCACGTTGGGAATGGGCGGGCGACCTGGCAAAAGATTCCGCCGCATTGGCCGAACATATCGAAAAGCAACTACCGCTGGTGTTGGATGCCAGCTACGGTCCCTCGCAGCAATTGATTCAAGATGCCCAGTCTCTGGCGGTCGTGGCACGTGATATTGCCTTGGATGCCCGGCTGCAACTTCGCAATCCCGACGCGGAAATCCCCTGGCGAGAACGAGCTGACCGCTTTCTGACTTTGAGTCGTCAAGTGGAAACCGACCTCGATCGCCTCAGTTTCAACTATGAGCAACAAACAGAAGTGATTGACTACGTGACCACACGATTGCGGGAGGCTCGAGTCGTTTCGGATCAGGCCGTTCGCTGGTCCCAGGTTGTCGATGCGTATCAACGTCAGCAATATGCCGGGTTGGCGAAACTCGATCAGCAACAGTTGGCACTGACCACCGAACTGTTACGGGGCGACATGCTCGACATCCCGACCGATCTGGCGAACGAGTTTGCGCAACGGCCAGGAGCGACTGTTCCCTCGGAGATTCTCACGATGGTCGAACAACTCCAGATGGCGGTGGAAGCCGCCACGTTCAACCAGCAAGCGGCCACCTATGCACTCGAACAATCCTTGTTGAACGAAGCGGCGGAGCAGCAGGCGAGAGCCTTTGAAGCGTTAGAGCGTGCAGAGAAACTGTTCGATCAGATGCGCCGTAAAGTCGTCGAAGTGTTAGATGATTTACCAGTCGACAACCCGAACATCGCCGACCTGCGTGATCCCACATTAGACGAGTTTCTCGCACAATTAGAGCGGGAGCCGAATCTCGAAGCCCGGTTAGGACTGCCCAATCGCCGTCGCAACTTGCGAACCCTTCTCGATAATCTGGAATCCGAGGAAGATGGTGCTGGGCTATTGAACGAGGCAGGTGAATCCGCACGCTCGCGAGCCCGGCAAGTGATGCGCGAGCCTCCCCCAAAGGCTCCTACACCCCCACAAGAACTCACCGACGAAGAGCGTCAGCAACAAGAACTCGCCGAGAAGCAACAACAGCAACTGACGGAAGCGTTAAATCGAATCAACGAGAAATTGAAAGACTCAAAACTGTCACCCGAACAACGGTCCGCTCTCGAACAAGTCCAGCGACAGATGCATCAGGCATTGAAGAATGCTTCGACTGCGGCAAACCGGCGCTGGCAGCAACTTGCTGAAGCCGATCAGGCTCAGGCTGCCTTGCAAGCGCTCGCCCGTGGACAGAAAATTCCCGACGATCAATGGAATAAGGTCTTGTCCTCTCTGGGAGACGGCCTGTGGCAGGTGGGTGGTCGAACACCCCCGGAAGATTATCGGCGAGCCATCGAGCAATATCAGAACAGGATTCGCATGCTGCTGGAAGGAACCCCGATCGAGGAACAACCATGAAGTCAGGTTCTAACACACAGCGGTCTTCACGCTATCTGCAACTCGCATGGGGATGGCCTTTGTGGCTCCTCATGGGATCAGCGGTTCTAACAGAATCGGTGTCGGCACAGTCGCTGGTGCAGTCGACAACGCAGTTCACCGATTTGAGTGCAGCTCTGCCTGCAACGGAATGGCGGCGTGTGGAAACGTCCGTCGATCGTGGTCTGGAATGGCTGATACAGCAGCAGCGACCGGACGGAAGTTTTCCCAGTCTCGATGCCGCACAGCCGGCGGTCACGTCACTGGTCGTCATGGCCTTCCTGTCGCGCGGGCATCTGCCAGAACAGGGCCGTTACGGTGCTGCGCTGGCAAAGAGCATCGATTATGTCCTCTCGACGCAACGGGCTCGCGGATACTTCTCGTTGCTGCCGGTGAATCCTCCCGCGACGCACCTCTTGCCGGGACAAACCGTGCATTACAACCATGCCATCGCTGGCCTGATGTTGGGTGAAGTGTACGGCATGACCTCTGGCAGCCGGTCACGCAAAATTGAAACCGCAATTGAAAGAGCCTTGGTTTATCATCGTGAAGTTCAACTCTGGGAGAAGACCGAAGCGACTGATGCTGGTGGTTGGCGGTACGGCTATCCCGAAGGCCGCGGTGCCGCTTCGGATATGTCCGTGACGGGTTGGGCCTTGATGTTCCTGCGTTCGGCCCGCAATGCCGAATTCAACGTGCCCAAGACCTATTTCGATGAAGGTCTCGACTTTGTGGAACGCTGCTACGAACCCGATGCTCAGCAGCATGACAAAGGCGTGTTTCGTTACCGCCCGCTCGCTTCTTCTCCCGAAACCCCTCCCAGTCTAACATTGCCGAACACCTCATCAGCGACCCTGTCGCTCATTCTGGGCGGACGTCACGACCATCGTTCGGTCGCCGACAGCATTCGCTGGCTGCGCTCACGCGAATATCCAAAACCCTGGAATGAAGGTTACTTCTATCTGGCGACCTACTACAGCAGCCAGGCGGTCGCACAAGTGGGTGGCGAGACCTGGAAGCAAATTTTTCCACAGATTGCGACCAGCCTGATCAGCGAACAAACCGGCGACGGTTCCTGGTCCAATATTCATGGCGGGGAACGCAAATTCGGAGCCAGTTATGCCTCGTCACTGGCGATTCTCTCGCTGACACCCGCTTATCAACTGCTGCCGATTTATCAGCGGTAAAGGTGACCATTCGCGTCATTCCGGCTGACATCCCTGGCGGGTTCGCTTATGATCGAATGTTCCGCGGCTGTCTCTTGGCCGCTTCTGGTGTTGCGTTCACACTTCCGGAGACCCGCATCATGACCACACTCCTTGGCACATCACGCCGCAATTTTCTCTGGGGCACGGCGGCTGCCGCTGCCGCCACCTCATTGACCACTGTCTTACCCGGCCGTGTTCTGGGGAAAGACGGTGCGACCGCTCCCAGCGAAACCTTGACGCTGGGCGTCATCGGTATCGGTCCGCGTTGCACCTATGATCTTACCGCGATGTTGAAGTTCAATGACATTCGTTGCGTAGCCATCGCCGATGTGCAGGCCAGCCGTCGCAAGGCCGGCAAAGAACTCGTCGACAAACATTATGGAAACAGCGATTGCCAACTCTATCGCGATTTCCGGGAAGTGCTCGACCGCAAAGATATCGATGCCGTGTTGATTGCCACGGGTGATCGCTGGCATGCTGCGGCCTCCATCGAAGCGGCCAAAGCGGGAAAAGATGTTTACAGCGAAAAGCCCTGCGGCATCACCATCGCTGATTGCCAGCGGCTGGCCGATACCATGCACGAAACGGGCCGTGTGTTTCAGGCGGGGACACAACGGCGCAGCGTGCCGAACTTTCAGAAGGCCGTGGAACTGGTCCATACCGGAAAGCTCGGTCAACTGAAGACCATGCACGCTTCGGTCTACATTCCGACCTTGGACAACACGTGGCTACCGTCCGAACCGCAACCGACCCGTGAGGTGGTCGACTGGAATATGTGGCTTGGTCCGGCTGCCTGGCGACCGTTCAACCAGAAGTATGTCGATGGTCGCTGGCGCGGCCAATGGGACTTTGATTCGGGAGCACGGCTGCTCGACTGGGGTGCTCACACCGTCGATCTGTGCCAATGGGCCAACCAGTCCGATGACACTCTCCCGTTGGAATACATCCCGTCGGAAAAGAACATCGTCTGCAAGTATGCCAACGGCGTCGAACTCATCATCGACTTCCTGCCGGAACCGTTCGGCAAGCGCGAGCCGCATTACATCACACGGCTCGGCACTTGTCCGGTGCGGTTCATCGGCTCCGAAGGTTCTGTCGAAACAGGCGATGAAGGCGAAATCGTCGTCTCATCGAAAGCTCTGGAGAAAGAGTTGCCCGATGCGTCCAAGCGGGTCCGTGGACTCGATGTTTCGGCTCATGCCCGCAACTTCTTCGATGCCATCCGCACGCGGGGTACCACGGCAGCCAATCCCGATGTCATGCGGCGCTCGCACCTCGCCTGTCATGCGGCTGCGATTGCGTGGATTCTGAATCGACCGCTGAAATTCGATCCGGTGAAAGAAGAGTTTATCGGCGATACCGATGCGAATCTGTTGCGATCCCGCCCCGCACGCGACTGGCGGGTGTAGTATCACTTGGCTGTGAGGTAGCCATGTTCGCGTAGCCATTCTCCTGCGCGAACGGGCCACCGGGTCACCGCCTCTTCTGTAGGCCGCAAGCCGTAGCCATGTCCGCCAGTGGTGTAGAGATGCAACTCACATGGGCGGCCAGCGGCTTTCATCGCGCTCGCCAGCAGCAACGGGTTCTGAACCGATACGCCATCATCGAACGCATGGACGAAGAACACGGGCGGCGTGGCCTCGGTGACTTTCACATAGTCCTTGAGTCGGCCTTGCCCTTTCTCCTCGAACCCGGCCGCATAAATCAGAAAAGCAAAGTCGGGCCGCATCGTAACCTCATCGACGGCATCCATCGGTGTGTATTGCCGTTCGGTCAGCAGCGTCGCCAGACCGGCCGTTTCACCACCGGCGGAAAAACCGAGGATGCCAATCCGTTCCGGATCGAGTTCCCACTCTTTCGCGTGGCTCCGTACCAGACTCATCGCTCGCTGCGCATCTTGCACGGCGGCTGACCAGCGGCGTTCAGGATCACGGAACGGCACGCGGTATTTGAGCACGATGCCTGTGACACCGAGCGTATTCAACCACTCAGCGACTTCGGTTCCTTCCAGATCATAAGCGAGAATGTGATGCCCGCCACCGGGGCAGATCACCACGGCGGCCCCATTAGCTGGCACCGATGTCGGACGATAGACCGCAATTTGTGGGGTCGACACATTGCCCAGCTTGATGATGCGGCGACCGGCGATCAGCTTGTCGGTCGGTTTCGTCTGATCCGCTTCCGGCGGCAGTTCTTTCGTATCACCGGGCGGACGGCCGGGCCAGAGATTCAAGACCAGTGGTTCGGCCGCACCGATCGATCCGCCAGCCAGAGCCAGCGAAATGGCATACGCCACGAAGCCAAGATGTTTCGTCATGGAGAATTCCTGAGAAGTGATCAACGTGGACAGCGGATCTAATGAATGGTCAGATTGGGGTGCTGTTCGCGCCACATCTGTAGAGCTTCGACAACTTCAGCCGGTGTAGCCGTTCCCGTGGTTCCCAACTTGCGAACGGTGATTGATGCGACCAGATTCCCCATCAAGGCGGCTTCTGCCTGACTACCGCCGCAAGCCAAGGTCAATGCGGCCCCGGCTGTGGCACTGTCCCCCGCTCCCGTGGGATCAAGAGGCCCTTTGACTTTGACGCCCGGAATGAGTTGAGGTTCCGGGTCGCTGATCACCATGCCATTCTCGCCCCAGGTGACAAACACTAAGGCCCCCGTTTCTGCACGCAGACGGGGAATCACGGCCCACAAGTCGGTCTTGCTGACCTCATCTCCCGGCAAGGGATTCGTCCGCCCGACGGCCTCAAACTGGTTGGGCTTCGTGATGATGTTCCGATACTGGCGAATGTTGCGGCGACTGTCGGCCCAGAATAATACATCCGGACGACGCGTCGCCTGCTCGGCCAGAATGTCGCGCATGGCCGAGGTAATCACACCGCAATCGGGCATCTCGACCTGATCCATGATGATCAGCAGATCGACGGTGGATAAGACATGATCGAGCCCGGCGGCCAGCTGACTGACGATGTTCTTCGGCGTCGCCACACGGTTCTTGATGTCGTAGCGGGAATGTTCCCCGACCAGCCCATCAATTCCCGCATCACGCGGCTTGAGATAGGTGGGCGTCACCAGTTCAGGGCAACGCAACAGCCCCTCGGTGGAACATCCCAGCGCTTCTAAACCCTGGCAAAGATCGAACGCTTCGCCATCGTTGCCGATGGCTCCCAGAGCATGCAGTTCCACCGCCCCGAGCGCAGCCAGATTGTTGACCACGGTTCCCGCGGCGCCGGGACTGCGGCGTTTGGAGACCACCTGATGCGCGATCCGCCCCGTTTCCAGGCTCGGCTCCGCCAAGGTGGGATCGACTTCGAGATATTTATCAAGAAAGAAGTCACCAATCACGGCGACTCTTCGTTCGGCAAAGCTGTCGAGTAGTTCCTGGAGACGCTCAGGAGTCATCGATGGTTCATCCTTCATTAGCCGCGAGGCATCGCCAATGCACTGGTCGCAAATTGACCACCGCGCACGGCGATGCCTCGCGGCTAAATTTTCCAGTTACTTCAACATCGTTTTGATGCGACGCACAGCTTCTTCCACATTCGCGCGGCTGTTGAACGCGCTCAAGCGGAAATAGCCTTCGCCGCTGGCACCGAATCCGCTGCCGGGGGTGCCCACCACATGGGCGTTCGACAGCAATTGATCGAAGAACTCCCAACTGGTCGCAGAGCCCGGCGTCTTCAGCCAGATGTACGGGGCATTCACGCCACCATAAACTTTGATGCCCAGGCCGGTTAGCTCATCCCGCAAAATCTTGGCGTTTTCCAGGTAGAAACTGACGAGTTCCTGTACCTGAGCCTTACCTTCTGCGGAATAAACGGCTTCCGCTCCGCGCTGGATGACATAGGGTACGCCGTTGAACTTCGTGGTATGCCGCCGCGTCCACAAGGCGTGAAGTTCGACCAGTTCACCACTGGCCGACTTGGCTTTGAGTCCCTTGGGCACCACGGTAAAGGCACACCGCGTTCCCGTGAAACCGGCGGTCTTGGAGAAACTGCGGAACTCAATCGCACAGTTGCGAGCACCGGGAATCTCGTAGATCGAACGTGGCACCGAGGGATCGGTGATGAAGGCTTCATAGGCCGCATCATAGAAAATGATGGCATCGTTCTGCTTGGCGTAGTTGACCCACTGCGTGAGGGTCTCTTTCGAGGCCACCGTTCCCGTCGGATTGTTCGGGTAACAGAGATAGATCAAATCGACCTTCTGTGTCGGCAAGGCCGGCACGAAATGGTTCTC
The DNA here is from genome assembly GCA_016125225.1 of bacterium. Classification (GTDB taxonomy): domain Bacteria; phylum Planctomycetota; class Planctomycetia; order Planctomycetales; family Planctomycetaceae; genus DSVQ01. The sequence continues at coordinate 126,882 of WGME01000002.1, forward strand.
GGCGGTCACCGGAATATAGACCAGCCCTGCATAGCGACCGGCATCATCCGCGGCACCAGTCCGGCCGACCATGACATTGGTATCGACATAGACCGGGTAAACCGGATCGGTCACCGCGATCATGTTGTTCGGGCCGAAGATGTCGAGGATGTTACCGGTGTCGCACTTGGAACCGTCGGAGACGAAGATCTCATCGGCGGCAATGTTCGCTCCACGACTCTGGAAGTCGTTCTTGGCAATGGCTTCCCGCAGAAAGTCGTAGCCCTGTTCCGGACCGTAACCACGGAAGGTGTCGCGCTGGCCCATCTCGTCGACGGCTTTGTGCATCGCCTCGCGGACCGCTGCCGGGAGCGGTTCGGTGACGTCGCCGATGCCCAACCGGATGATTTTCGCCTCGGGATGCTCCTCCGAGAACTTTTTCACCCGCCGTCCGATTTCCGGAAAGAGGTAGCCTGCCTTGAGTTTGAGGTAATTGTCGTTGACGTAAGCCATGGTGAGTCAAGAGTCCAGTGTCGAGAGTCCAGAGCCGAAAATGCCAAATCGGCGCGATTCAAGTGCCGCGCTTTCGGGAAAGCTGCGAAACACGTAGAATCGTCCGCGAACCGGGTAGGCGTCAAGCGCATCGGTTCAATTTGCTGTTAGCCATGCAACTTTAGCCGCGAGACGCAGCCGAACACTGCGTGAGTCTCGGACACCACGCACACAGATTGGCTCGCAGTTAGGCCGATTGATTTTTTGAGAACCATGGACCGGGCATGACCGCACGACGCATTCTTGTCACTTCCGCACTCCCCTATGCCAACGGGCATATTCACCTGGGGCATCTGGTCGAGTACATTCAGACCGACATCTGGGTGCGCTTCCAGAAACTCCGCAGCCACCGCTGCGTTTACATCTGTGCCGATGACACCCACGGCACGGCGATCATGATCCGTGCGCGACAGGAAGGCCGGCCGGAAACCGAACTGATCGCCGATATGCGGGAAGCCCATCTCCGCGACTTCACGGCATTCGATATTGCCTTCGACAACTACGGCAGCACGAACAGCGAATCAATGCGAAAGTTCTGCCACGAAATCTGGGCAGCTCTCCGCAATAAAGGCCTGATCGCTGAACGCGATGTCACGCAATTGTACGATCCAGAAGCACAGACCTTTCTCGCCGATCGGTTTGTGAAGGGGACCTGTCCGAATCCCGATTGTCATGCTGCCGATCAATATGGTGACAACTGCGAAGTCTGCGGCCGGACTTACTCACCGACGGAACTAATCAACCCCAAAAGCACACTGACGGGTGCCACCCCGGAAGTCCGCACGGCACGACATCTGTTCGTGCAGATCGAGCAGCTGCACCAGTTTTTGAATGACTGGACGCAATGCGGCGAGCATCTGCAGGATGAAGTCGCCAACTATTTGAAGGGGCACTTCCTCAGCGAACCACTGCGAGATTGGGATGTCTCACGCCCGGCCCCCTACTTTGGCTTCGAGATTCCAGACAGCCCCGGCAACTACTGGTATGTGTGGTTTGATGCACCGATTGGGTATATCGGTTCCACGGCTGACTGGTGCGAAAAGCATGGCGAAGATGTGACGACATGGTGGAAACCCCATTTAGCCGCCGGTTGTTCACAACCGGCGGGGAATGCCCCCGGTTGCGAGCAACCAGGGGCTCAATGTGAGATCCACCACTTTATCGGCAAGGACATCACCTACTTCCATACGCTGTTCTGGCCAGCCATGCTGCATGCAGCGGAGTTTAATCTGCCGCACAAGGTGCACATTCACGGTTTTCTGACGGTTGATGGCGAAAAGATGTCAAAACGTCGTGGCACATTCGTGATGGCCTCGACTTACGCCAAGCATCTCGACGCGGCGTACCTGCGGTACTACTACGCTTCCAAGTTGGGATCACGGCTCGATGACCTCGATCTTAATCTCGAAGAGTTCATCGCGAAGGTGAACTCCGACCTTGTGGGGAAGGTGGTCAATCTCGCCAGTCGTACGGCAAAGTTCGCCCAGGGTTCAGGTTTGTCCGCGAGCTATCCGGATGATGACGGTCTGTTCGCTCAGGCAGCTGCGGCTGCGGACGTCATCGCGACGCACTACGAAAACTGTGATTTCGCTGCCGCCATGCGGGAAATCATGGTGCTCGCGGATCGGGCCAACCGTTATGTCGAAGACCATGCCCCGTGGACGTTGAAGAAAGACCCAGCGAAAGCGGGCGAGTTGCAGGATGTCTGCACGGTCTCGCTCAATTTGTTCCGGCAGATTGTGGTTTACTTGTCCCCCGTGCTGCCTCGCTTGGCGGAACAGGTGGGGCAACTGCTGAACTGTCCGATCCAACACTGGAACGACGCCCAAACGCCGCTGATCGGTACCGCCGTCGCTCCGTTTACTCACCTTATGAAGCGAGTGGAACTCGCACAGGTTCAAGCCATGACTGAAGAGAGCAAGCAAGACGCCGCACCCGTAGCCGAAGTCGCCACCGACTCCGCGGCCTATCTCGAAAAAGAACCGCTGACGGCCGAGAACTGCACGATCGATGATTTCGTGAAGGTCGACCTGCGTGTGGCCCGCGTGCTGGAATGCGAAGAAGTCCCCGAATCGAACAAGCTGCTGCGGATGACCTTGTCGCTCGGCGGCGATCAGAAGCGGAACGTCTTCGCGGGCATCAAGGGGGTCTACAAGCCGGAAGATCTGGTCGGCCGGTTGGTGATCATGTGCGCCAATCTCGCCCCGCGCAAAATGAAGTTCGGCCTGAGCGAAGGCATGGTCCTCGCCGCAGGGGCCGGTGGTCAGGAGATCTTCGTGCTGTCTGCCGACAGCGGTGCTCAACCCGGCATGCGCGTGCATTGATGACTGGCTTGCGGATGCCAGTATAGCAATTGAGTCGATCGACACCTGAACCGTCCATCTGTGATCCACGGATTGCAGATGGACGGTTTATTCCACTGTGTAATCGACATACAGGGGCTGATTGCTTCCCGCGACTGTATCTTGCGAGAATTCGACCTGCTTCCGAAAGCGTTTCCATAGCGATTTTAGATTGGCAGGGATGCTCTGCTCCGCCTTGTCGAGTTCCTGTTTGCCCGTGTCCGCCCGGAGAATTCTCCCGCCCGTGAGCGTTTGCAGTCGCTCGTACAAAGGCGAAAAGGGCATCTTCCAACCGGTTTTGGGTGGCCGTTTTTTCTGAGCCATCTTTTCATTGACAGGGATGAGAGCGACCAGATCGCCGCTGGTCATCTCCTCGAGGCCACCGGCTTTCAGTGTGGCGTTGTGGCTGCCGTGGTGGCCGACTTTGTACACGACAGCCCGATTCAGCAGGTCTTTCGAAGTGATGTCGCGTCCATTCACTTTCGGGAATGTCGCGGTACTCCATGACAGCCAGTTTCCGATTTGTGCGTCGCCAGGGAAAATGAGTGTCCGTCCGTCGGGCAGTTCAAAGGCCAGCACCAAGCTGGTGTTGTTGGTATCGCTATCCAGCTTGAGTGCCAGTTGCGATGCCCCCTCCAGCCAGACCTCGTCGATTCTCTGCCAGGCAGTCCCCTGCTCTCCCAAGGGGTCGTCACGGAAACCATAGTGCAGACGGAAGAAGGGGTCGTTCCGTGCAGCTTCATTGGAGACACGATAACGCTTAGGAAAGAGCAGGTCCCGTGGCGTGTCCTGGCTTTCATCATCGGCGAACGCAGCTAACGCAGCCGTGAGTTCGTAGGCTTCGTCTTTCCCTTTACCCGGGGCATCTTTCTTGAGGAGTTTCACATTCTGCGGCGGCCCCAGAACATAGGCCCGTGTGGCTGAACCGGGAACCTGTTTGACGTGACCGGGCGACAGGAATTCGGCACCGAGAGAGGTGACAAATTGCATAGCTTCTTCGGTGGAATTACTAGCCGCTGCCGCCAGTGCAGGCCCTGCTGAGGGAGTTGGCCCGAAGAAGGCAAGAAGATTCTCCACCTCTCGCAACTGGTCAACGGTCTCATCGGACAGAGATGCCCTCTTGGCGCCGAGCAAACCAGTCAAAGCGGCACGGAGAGCTTTGAGTTTGGCTTTTCGTTCCTGGCGGAGTTGGTTGGCCAGTTGATTGCTGGGATCTTCGGTCCACGCCAGCCAAACGGTCTCGAAATGAAGTTGTTTTTTGAACTTCTCTTTTACCTGCACGAAACCGGAAAGATGATCCCAGTGTTCGTGCGTTACAATCAGCAGATCGATTTTTCCGTTGGTCGTCTGGATGATGTCATCGACGACCTGTGCCATCTTTTCCGGCGCCTGCTCAGTACCGATGATCACGCCGCAATCAATCATCACATACGTTGATTGCGTGGCATCATCCTGGCGAGGGAACCGCAGCAGAAAACAGTCGCCGAGTCCTTGGCAGTACATCCGGATCGTGACGTTACTGGAGGGCTTGGACGTAGACGTTTTTTTCGTTGATCGTTTTGTAGATCGTTTCCGGGTCGATGCTTTCTTGGCGGACTTTTTCACGGCTTTCGCCGTCTGTTTTTTGGCGGGCTGTGGGCGTTGCGTTGATCCCGCTGTTTTCTTTTTCGCCATGACAAACTCTCCAGGTGACCCTTACAAGGCTGATGATCGTCAGACCAGTCTTTACCTTCAGGACGATAGGCGATTACTCGGTTTCCACTTCCGCATCATGCAACAAGGCAAAAGGACTGCGCTGGTCGGGGTCAAAGTACGTTGCTGCCGCGGGCACAAAGCGGCCGGTCTGTTCATAGTCTCGCTGTCTGCTCAACCGCTGGTCATTCATGATCCGCTTGCGGATCAGATAGCGGATCTCGCCCGATTCCGGGTCGATAATCAGCGTGGCCCCTCCTCGAAACCAGAAGTCCGGCGTGGGGGCCAGCGGACGTTTAAATTTTTTGGCATCGGCGGGTGTGAAGGCCCAATACGTCTTGTCAGGCTGGCCTTTCTTTTTCCCTTTAGCGGGTGGAGGACCAGCGTCGACTTCTTTCTGAACTTCCGGATCAAAATAGCCGGCCCGCTTCTGGACAACGACGGCGACCAGATCGATCCGTTGTTGTCCATCGGGACCGATGCGACTGCAGGGGCGGACAGAATGGACCTCGAATTTCAGGCGGTTGCTTTTGTTCCGCGGGAGGCTGTGATCATCCCGGGTAAAAACCTTGATCCCGAGAGAGTCGCCACCGTCGCGCATCTGCTTGGCGTTGTCATAGAGCCATGCCCGGAAGCTGAACTGGTTTTCCTCGGTGTTCTCGAACACCTGCCTGCGGTCGACCCGAAGTTTCCAATCCGTATGGGGAATGCCTTCCAGAACTTGCTGGAGTCCCTCGCAGTCAAAACCTTCCGGTTGCTCCCACAGCAACGCATTCACATCCAGAGTCTGCAAATCCGAGGGATAGATGCCCCACTCACGGAAGGCATCGACCACCGCCACCCGGTAGCCACGGTCGTCATCAGGCACGAGATCATAGTCCGCGGTGATGAGCGCTCGCAGATACTCGCCGAACGTCAAATCGACAGGGGGAATGTAATCCAGAGCGCGAATGCACATTCGCAGAACGTGCGACGCCGACCTGGTCGCTTCGCGGGCCAGGCGATTCACCAGATCGGGATGAATCTCTCCTTCGGGAAGAACACCGGTTCCATTGCTGACCAACCGGTACAGATCGCGTGTGCGATCACGGTAGATCTTCAGAAAGGCACCGAACACCGCAGCCACCAGAATCGCCCCGCGATCGTGCGGTTCTGTCACTTCGCTGTAAGCCGATGGATCGGGTTTCTTCGGCACGAATGTCCCATCGTCGAGTTGCTCTGCCAGATACTTCCGCAACCCGCCGCGATGTTCCCCCATGGCCTCACCGAACTGCACGGCCATCTGCCCCAACAGGCCCTGACTCTGCAAATCTCCCCGGGATTTGGCGATCTGGTCTCGTAGCACATCCATATGCGAAAAGTGCTGCAAGAGAGCCACGATGTCAGAAAACGCTTCATGAAACGCGAGCATGTCGGGATTGCTCGCTTCCAGCAGATATCGGTGCAACCCATGCAATAATGCGTGCGATGTCTCGTGGGCAATGATGTCATAAGACAGGCAGGTATGGATCACGCCCCCCGGTAATGTCATCCCGCCCACTTTGCCCCGCGACCGAAAGTAGCCGAACAATAAGGCATGGCGATCGGGGTCGTAATAGGCATTGGCCTGGGGTATCGCATGAGGATAAATTCGCAGCCGAGGCACGTATTCCGATCCGATCACGCTCCCTTCCGTGTTTCTGATCAACCGCGGCGACCACAATGCGACACGGCCAAGAGCCTTTTCGAAGACGTCAATCGTGGCCATCGAAATCGCATAGACCATTTGCTGATGGAATTGCGGATTCGATTCGGCCGGGGCTAGCCCGTCCTGTGCCAGCAATTCGGGCGAGGAAAGATTGATTGGATGGTAAAAACAATCACCGGCTGGGTCATAGTCGATGACGGCCACATATTCCCCAATCGGCCCCTCGCTGAGACTCATCGCGTCTTCCCAGGGAACATCAATCGTCAGCACCGAGATCTTTAACGTATCGAGACTTTGTGCGAGCAAAGGGTCAAAGGAATAGACGCGCAGTCGGCGTGTGGGAGGCGGGGCATGGACCGGTCGTGAGCTGACTGGTTCCATCTCGGCTCTGGCAAGTCCCTGTTCCGGAGCTGCCGCGGAAACCAATCGAGTTTTGGTGGGCTGACTCGGCTTCGGCGTTTCCACTGGCTGCAACGTGGGCACATCGCTGGAATCGATACTCAGCACCCTCGCCAAATTGGGGGTGCGATCGGTCAGGATCGACAAAATCGCCGACCGCACGGTACCGCTCATCGACAAACCGGTATGCGTGGTCTTGGCAGCACGGTAGGTTCGAACGCCTTCCAGCCGAGCCCAGACATCGGGGACGGTTCCATCACCTTTCGCGGTGTGGGCCGCTTCAACCAGTTTCCCCCCCACCCATTGAACATCGGTAACCGTTTGGGCATCACCCAGAATGATCGTGGTGCGGTCGTTAAAGAAAGCCGTGTCTATGGTGTCTGCCCAGCGGAAGCCAAAGTCCAGCCGTTTCTGATCGACTCCCGTCTCCCAGAAGTCGGACTTTTTAAAGCGGTCGGTATCGGTGCTGGAGGTGGCATCCTTTTTCTTCCACGGGATGAGCTGATAGAGGCCTGTGAAACTCTGCAGAACCTGCTCGAATTGGTTGGGGAGTTTGACACCCCAGTCACTCACGGTTTGAATCGTTTCATGACTACCTGCTATAGCAAACGCTGCCGAGAACGTGCCATACGATGCCGGCCCCAGGAGCACCAGATGCGACACCAGTTGCCGAGCGAGTTTTGGCCCTAACAACTGCAATGCTCTGCGGGCGACCAGTGAACCTTGCGAGTGGGCGATGAGATGTAAAGGATGGGTGGTTCTTCCCACACGTGCTTGAATGCTCGCGGCGAGTCTGGCGGCCGACTCTTCCAAATTCTTACGCCAGTCAAAACCAAAGATCGAAGTATCGTAACGACGGACCTCCAAGCTGAGCCGCATCAGATCGTAAATGGCAGGCAAAGCCCCCGGGGCTTCGACGCGCACTCCCGGTGTGAAATCCTGCTCAACCTGATGCTGATCGAAGGCAGGCTTCAGCTTCAAAGCAGCTAATTGACCGCCATTCACCACCAGCGTAGGGTCGATCCAGATCAGACCGTTCCCCCCATCGACATCCGTCAGTCGGCTGCCCATGAAGCCGGGCACGATGATGACATCGTCGGTACTGAAAAACGCTCCCAATCTTCTCCGAGACGCGTCGCGCTCGGCGAGTAACACGCGAAGTTGCTGCACTTCCTCGGGACGAATCAGGCCCTCGGGATCAGCCGATTCGGCTTCCAGAATCTCCCATCCGCCGGGTTCAGCGACCAGTTCCTGTAGGGAGCGGGCCGCAAGAATTCGTCGCCGCCGCTCATCGCGGGAGAGTGGTCCGATAGCTGCCATTTCCCTGCTCACCTTCATCTCTGGAACGGAACTGACGCAAGGCAGACGGATGCAGATTTACAGTGTGCTTGCGCACAGAGGCTGCTGTCAACTGGCTGCCAGCAAAATTCATAGAGATAGAACAGAAGAGATGATCGCGTTTAGCAAATCAATCGCCCCAATTAGATGTTCTAATGGGGAGACTTGCTGCAAAGCATTCCGGAAACTGGCATCATCCACTGTCAAATGCGGAGATAATCAGCGTTTTCGGCAAATCTGCAACTCATTTGTTCGAGCGCAGAAAATGCAGGCGGATGGAATCGCTCTCAAGTCTGCCGGTTACCGAAAAGGCTGACAGACTTTGTTGAGTTCACTCAAACGTCAACATGCGAAAAGGAACGATTATGTTGCTGGCACTAACCATAACATTGGCAACACTCAATGCAGAAATAACCAATGAGACTTTGCTGCAAAATCCCGACGATCACACATCCCCCCTGCAATCGGGATTGATGCCGGCTCCTCGGTACGTGAGCTATCAATTTCTCGATCCTTTTGACCATGTTGCTCATCCTGTGCTCTTGGCAGAAACAGCAACCCCCGAGGGCTCACCAGCGAAAGAGGAAGGGAAAAATCAATTTGTTGTCTTCCAAAGCCCCGCGACCTTTGAAGTTGTCCCGAACTTTCCCTGCGGGACGCGAACCACAACGGATACCGCTGTGATTTATGAAGGTATGGCGCTGAGACTGGAGAAGGATAACAACGCTTGTCAACGAAATGGTAAATATACCCTGCGTTGTGTCGTCGAAGCTCCTGTCACCAATGTCACCATACGATTGCAACTTCAGGTTTACGAAAAAAGTCTGGTATGCCTTGTCCCCGGGTCTGAGCCGGTCGAAAAAGTGGTCCCAAAAGGGACGATCACTCTCCCGCCCATTTACTTGCAGGGGATTGCTACGACAGCAGCGACGGAAGGTCAGACTCGCATCTGGCGAGTTCAGCAATCGGGCTATTCCCCGTTACTGGCTGAGCATTGCGACGGTACGTTGTGCTTCGCACGTATCGGAACCGCCGAATTTGGATCGATTCCTCCACGATAGTCAGAGTATCGATCGCCGGCGGCCAATCGCAGTAACTCATAGTGACAAAACACGTTACACACCTGAATACCAGCCAATAAAGCAAGCGTGGCGCTGATTATAGAGAGTTAGTACCGAGACACACCGCACAGTTCCCCTGTCTTTTTGAATGTGGTGAACTTTTTGCCACAACCCCTGCAATTGTTTCAACCCCTACTCCTGTCAAAGTCGATATATTTTGCACTGTCGGTGTGATAGGGGGCATCCGATAGTGTGTACCCACGTTTGTCGCAGCGATGGCTAACCACCATCCCCGGCGAAGCCTGCTTATCTATTTCGTGGCCCCCATGTTAGCCGGTGCGTATGTGCACGGCAGCTAGAACATTAAGGGGTGGGCCATGCTGAAAGCACTGGGCGTTCTCTTCATCATATGTTGCTGCTTTTTTGCAGGCATTGTGGGTTTGGGTGTCGGTTACATCGTTCTGAAAACGGACATGGTGGACCGATGGTTAACTGATAATGCAGCCTCTTTACAAGCCCCTCAGACTGCGACCACAAAACAACCCGAAATCCTTCCGACGACTGCACCACAACCCTTGATGGTGAGTCCTGTAGCCTATGCCGCTCCAAACCAGGCTGTGGAAGCTTCTGCCGCGGATATTCAACTGGCTGCAAATGTAGTCACGACGAGTGTCATCGATGCTGGTGCTGCTGCTGCAATAATCCCGGTTGCGATTGGTGACGCAACTCCGATCCCAAGATTTCAGATTAAGACCATTTCTGATCCTGGTTTTTCGCAAAAAGTCGTCTGGAATCTTCAGGGACCACAAACTGCTCTGCCTGCAAAAGTGTTCTTAAGCTCAAACCGTGTCAGCATCAGGCTCACCACAATTGATGGCAACTTTGCCGTAGGCAATCCAGATGCAATCGAACAATTGATTCTTGCTCAAGGCTTCAAAGCAGACCTGACAGAGCCGATGGCCCCAGCGAATGAGATCACGATTGATGCAATCGTCGAAAATCAGGTTACCGCCACATTTCATCCATCTGGCACCGTGGACCCACCAGTACAATTCATCGTTCCCGGAAATTTATCACCGTCTGCTCCTGTCATTCTGAGCGCTAGCTCAAACATTAAGTTGCCGCACGAGACAGCATCCCCTCTCAATATCTACGGCGGGTATCTCAAGCTGCAGTTTTCGTCCAGTCTCGCCAACTCGTCGCTACACGAGTTTCATGCGTTACTCAAGGATGCAAGCGGCAACGCGCTGGGTATGGTGCCTTTACAGCAAATTTCTCAGTCTCGCTCAATGGCAGGCTCAGGCGCAGGACAGCGTTACGAGATTGAACTCACATTCAATACGCAATTGCCGGCTGATTCGGCAGACCTCTATGCCTTAGCGAAAATCAATTCTGCTGGATCGCATGCGTATTCCACAACTCCCTATTCATTGAATCTCAAGGCATCAGATGCTTCTCCGAAGGAGTGGAATGTCCAAGTCAACGGGGCCAGCGGCACCAATCATGTCGGCGACACCCACTACCGTAATACAGCCAGTGTCAAACTGGATCTCACGGGCCTGGATGACCTGGTATCGAAGAGTGTTGCCATCGTTGTCAGGCGAGGAGCAGAGGAGCTAGCCGTCTCCAAACTGACAACCGCCGCCCAGTCGATTGACGTTCCTTTAGGTCGAGAAGGGATTAGCACACTGCAGATCGGCCTTTGGCAAGGTAATCGGGAAATCCCCAATTCCTCGCCGAAGAATCTGACGTTTTCGATCCTCAAAGAAGGCCCACGGGTTAGAGATATCGATGCCCGGCCATTCCTCTTCAGTCCTGATGGCAATACGGTGTTCGTCTTTTTTCACGATCCGGACTCTCTGGATAACAATACCGTCAATTCGGGTTTTGAACTGCGGACTTCGGATGATAACTTCACAAAAGGGTCTGCCATTACGGGTCGTTGGGATACCGATTTGAAAGCTGCGGTGCTGACGATCAACGGAGCCACGGCTCCGGGACGTTATCAAATTGTCCTGAAAGCCAATGTGGTAAAGGACAAAGCTGGCAATAGTGCCCAGCAGTTTTCCGAGTATCTGGAGCGAGTCCCCGATGCTACCACCCCGACCATTCAGAAAGGCGTTCGTTCCACGGGTGCTGAATACATCCGTTACCCGGAATACACAGAGCCACGCCCGCAGATCGATGGCTTCAATCCGTCCGACAAAGTGATCACACGGGTGGCCCGCCTCTATTATTTCCGTGATGCCCATCGGGTCGCGCAAATCGTCAATCGCAAAGCGCGCAGCTACAACCGGGCTGCGGTCGAAATGACACAGCAATTGGCAGACAAGTCTCGCACCATCGCTGATGCGGATACTGATGCCAGGCAACAAGTCGAAGCCCGCGCTGTTCGCTCGGCTCAGCAAGCACGCGAAGCAGAGACCACACTGCGAAGTCAGCAAGAAGCGCTGATCAAGGCGAAAAGCCAGACCAGCCTGATTCAAGCCGAGCTAGATCGGGTGAATCAAGATATTTTCGATAAAAATGTCATTCTGCAAGACCTGCAAACATCTTTGAACGGCTTGAAAGGCCAACTCGATTCCGTCGCTGGCCAGATTGTCACCAACGACTCAGCTATCACTGTGAAAAGTAGTGAACTGGAAACATTACGAGCAGCGGTGCAGCCAGATCAAGCCGCCATTCAGGCCGCCGAAACCCAGTTGGCGGAATTGATGACCAAGAAGACAAATCTGAACCAACAACAGGCCAACATCACACAGCAGATTGCGACGACAGAAACAACCTACAAAGGCAATCAGAACGAGCTGAATCGGCAACAGATTGTCGCCGCGACGGTTCAATCCCAGGTTTCCAAGGCCGATGCACAAGTGGTCGGGCTGGAAGGCAATGTCAACTCCCTGCTATCGCAAGTGGCCACCTACCGCCGTGCCGAAATGGAAGCGACGGAGCAGTGGGAAGACGCGGAACGCAAGGAGCAGCGCAGCCGCGAAGAACAGTTCCGTCGGGAAGTCGCCGCCGCTCACGAAGACCCGGACACTTTTGCCCCGGGGAAACCGAAATCCGAAGATCCCGTCGAGCAGGTCTCCATCTCTGTAGTCGGCGAAGGCCTGATCCAACTCCGCGGACCTCGCAAAGGAGTGAATATCGTCCACACCATGATCAACGAGCTCGACGCACCCGTCGGCCAGGTGCGTGTCGCTGTACACACTGTGCAGATCAACGGCGAGCATGGCGACCGCATGGAGAAGGTTGCGGAACGCATTCAACGGTATATCGACCATTCACGCTTCCTGACCACGCAATCGGCTCAATATCTCCGTAATGCCGTGGTGATTGTCGCCAGTCGCAAGGCGGAAGAATCCCAGGTGATGTACGGCGACTGCCCGCCGGATGTCCGCGACGTAAAATACCGCGAAGCCTTCTTCGGAAAGGACTTCCTCGATGAGCTCCGCGAAATCGATTCCGAGTTCCTCCGCAGTGACAACAAGGTCTTGTCACTGCATTCTATGGATACGACCAGCCTGGCTTCGGCCCTGTTCCTGTTGGCACTGGCCAAGAACGACACGCGGCAGGAGATTCTGCTGAAGTTTGATGAACTGGTGCAGGGGCAGCTTCCCTACGACGAGAAGCAATACTTCAAAGCCTCTGCCGCAAAGAAATGGGTCAACTTCAAACCGTTTCACTTCTCGGGTGACAACGCCAAGTTCGTCTCACTCCACGGCTGCTTTGAAAACGAAGTGGGGCAGCCGGACACGCTCAATCCGTGCCAACGTGAATTCATCCGTCTCGCTCAGATCTTCAAAGCCCGCTTGGTCACCGAAATCGAATTGCGACAACGAGTAATGGAACGGGCACTAATCGAGGAACGCATTGGAAATGTGGACGATGAACTGAAAGCCTCACGAGACCGTGAAAAGGCCGCGGAGGAATTGCTGAATTCCGTAACAACTACACGTCAACAAGCATTACGAGCAGTGATGCAGAGTTTCGTGCAGACTGCCGCAGAAACCGATGCGACCATTCCCGTTGTTCTAAGTGATAATTTATCAATCGGACTTGCAAACAACTATAACTCAGAGAAAAAAGAAGACTTCATCAACAAACTCATGAAGGACAGCAAGTTAGAGTTCAATCAAAGAAAGGCTTCTGTAATTTTTGAAACAATTGGACCAAACGACGCCATGCAGAGATACACAACACCGCCAAGCTGCGCGAATCAGAACAGAAATACTAACAGCAATGACATGAAGACTAACAACAATATCAGCTTGCATTCTTACAAGCTCACCTTCCCAGACAAGCGTGACGAATCTGCCTGGAATGAGCATTTTGATTCGGCGCTTGACAAGGTATTTGAACTTGAGAAGCATATCTCTAAGTTTAATCTAAGCAGTGAAGCAGAAAGAAAGTATCGTGCTGAGGAATGCTACTTGAACTATGCGCACACATTCCAGGACGATGAATTATCACACCGCAGCCTCGGCAGAGTGTTTACCGTTGCAATCCTTCAGAAAGTGCTTTCTGAGATTAACGACGAGATTTTGAGTGGAATTGCACAATACAAAATCCAATCAGCCACGATTGTTGACAGGCTTTCCAAGCCGAATGCTGATATTCCGTCTTTATATCGAGAATGGCTCATTCTGCGTCGGGATATTCTTGCTAGCATCAAGGATGAAAGCACGAATCAAAATCTTGAACAGCTATTTCAACGAGTTGATAAGGCATTCCAATCTATCCTCAATGCTGACGTTGATGTTCGTGTCGCACAAGATGCCGCCAGACAGTCCAGACGCCGCCTCGACCATAAGAAATTCCTCGACATGCTCGTTGATGACGTCGAGGAAAAGTTGATCGAGCTGATTGAAGGGACGCGGGCACATACTGCTAATGTGGACAACTATGTCAAACGCATTGCGACCGCATTGGAGGACGATTTCAACACTCAATTCTATTACCCCACGTTCAAGTATGTCCGTGAGACGAGTCAGTACTGGGACGTGCAGGTGGGACAGGTCGAGACGACCAGCATTCTGTCCAACAACCGTTCTTTCGCGAAGGTGTCTCCGCAGGCGACGATGGAGTTCGACCTGCCGAAACGGGACATTCTGATCAACGAGGCCTTTGAATCCGCCTTGGCAGCCTACAACGACTACGGGGCACTGCTTGCTGATCCGCAGTTCCTGGCCCTCGCGAAGATGTACGGTGGCCAACCGGCGAGTCAAACTTATGGGGGCGGATTGCCAGCTCCCATGGTTCGTGATGTGCTGCCGGGACTGCCCTCGCAGACCGATGCGGACTTCATCAGCCAATCGGAAAACAACGTGCCCCAGATTGGGGCGAACCTGGAGGCTCTCATTCCCGATCCCGCGGTTTACAAGTTTGAAACGGGAACTGGTTACGAGATCCGCCCGGTCATTCAACCGGATGGACAGGCCGTAGTCTTCCATCTGAATTACATGTATTCCACGAATATCCGGGAACCGGTGCGAGCCGACGAGAAGCATCTGGGGCGGATCAAGCGCCACTTCATCGATACCGACGTGCAGCTGGGGAATTACGAGTTGCGGGAAGTGTCCAGGTACACCGTGGCCCTGAAGGCCTCGCGAACGGCCCGCGGTGTGCCTCTGCTGGAAGACGTGCCGGTCGCAGGGCTGTTGTTCCGACCGTTGCCGCAACAGGAATCTTCGCTGCAGCAGAATCTGATTCTCGCGCAATCGGTGATCTATCCCACGCTATTCGATCTGATGGGGTTACGCTGGGCACCAGCCGTTGCCGATCTTGGCAGCCCGTCGCTGCAAGAGCGTGAATTTGTCACGCGGAACCGTGAGAAGTTCCTGCGGAACGAAGTCTTCGACTACAGCAGCCTGCAGGTCGATGACTTCATGCGTGTCCCCGAAGGTGAACGTCGAGGCGATCTCTATCGGACGCAGGAAGCGATTCCGGTCGAACACCCGAATGGATACCTCGGCAAAGGCTTGAACATCAATCGCGGTGAACTTCAGGAAGGCTACGATCCTCGCTACCGATACTTGGGGACACCAGCGACATCCGCACCGGTGGAAATGACGCCGAATAGGCCGTCAGTGTTCGAAGGAAGCTGGAATAATGGCTCGACACTTCTCCAACCAACATCGCCAACACATTCCAATCTCACGACGCCGGAGCGTAGTGCCCAAGAACAAGCAACCCCGCAAGCTCCCGATACGGCATTGCCTGCTCGAATATCAACTCCAGCGGCGCCCCTGCCTCAACCCCCGAACGATCCCATACCACCGTCCCCCGCAGAAGCCGCGAATCGGCTTCGTAATTTCCAACCGCCGCGGTTGGATGAGCCAGAAATCGGTTCACGGTCGGTCATCATTCCGATGAAGGGGGAACTGCCGGCGCCGAATAAGGGTGCACCGCCACCGCCGAGTCGACCACGGCTGCTGACACCTTCGGCCAGTCCCAGTGCACCATCCGCTGCTCCGATGCCTTTGAGTCACCATCGCGATGACGATTCCGCAACCGTGCAACCGGTGAAGCAATCGAAACCCATCGCAGTCGAACCGGCGGCGCGTTTGAAAGCGTTGTTCCATTTGGGCCGCAAGTCGGGTGATCAGTAACGGTCATACTTGAGAGGAGGCAAGATCATGTGGAAGCATCTCAAGGTGATCGGCGTAGTGTTCGGAGCCGCTGGGTTGGCCTGGGGGGGCGATATTTTCAAAGCGAGAAAGCTGCGAGAGTTCTGCCACCTGCCGTCGTACAACTATCAGCAGGACCGAACCAAAAACCCGGTTTCGACAGTCTCACTGACGGCCATCGCAGGCGCGAATGTCTCGGCTGAGATTCTCAAGGTGGGAGCGCCCAAGCCCGAGTCCAAGATCTTGCGGGTCAAACAATTTCAGATGTCACAGACGGAACTGCGACTCGATCATTGCTCGCTGACGAAGATCGCGATTGTGCTGGTGGAAGATGGAACGTGGACAGTGACCGCCGTCGCTGAGCAGAATCCGTACTCCGTCGACTCCACACAGCAGCCGAAGTTTGTCGAGCTTAAACGCAATGGATTCCATATCCGCTTGCGAGGTGTGGGACTGGCAACGCCGCTGGATCAACCGGACACGGCCGTGCTGGGTAAACCCGAGTACTGCAATATCGCCATCCCCTGCTTCTGGGTCGAACGTGGCCAAAAGAAGCCGCTGCGTGATGGCAATCGGAACGACGAAATCCAGCGGTACTTCGATTTGATTGATCGCGTGGAAGTCGATTTGAGTTATGAGTAATTCACGATTAAGGACGAATCCTATGTCGCTGGCATCCGGCTGGAAAATCGCGATCATCGGCTGCAGTCTCACTTTGGGAGGGATGGCTGTCAGCCTGGCTGGCGACCCGCGCGTTGCCGTCCCGGCGACAGAGGAAATCACATTGCTCGATCCGCATGTGAGTGCGGACGGCAAGCCCACGCCAATCGTCGTCACAGGGACCGATGGCAAACCACACATCGACATCCCCCCAACCGTGATTGTGCATAATTTCTACTACACGGGGGATCGTGATTTTCGCGGGCCGCGCTTGGAAGGGGGACCCAGCATCGTGGTGGTCAGTCACCCCGAAACCGGCGAGCGGCTGTACCTCGATGTCATCATGCTGCCGGGTTCTCCCCGGGTGATTTACCACAAAGACAAAATCGAATATGAATTCGGGCACGATCGCATCTGCATTCACTTTTTCTATTCGAAGCTTACGGGCAACAGCAAGGCGACCGTAAAGTACGTCGATGGCAAAGACAAACCGTTGCGCGGTTCGAATCCAGGCAAGAACAAACCCTCTTCACCCCTTTCAAATGCCTTGGCCAACACGAATTTGGCGATTCATAAGACCAGCCAGGTGATCGTGGCTCCGGTGATCAATGTGGTCCAGGCCACGCCGCTGGGTTCGCTCTTTCAAGATCCTTCGGCCGACATTGCGACGCAAACGCGCGACTTTGCCAATCAACAGGCCGCGATCGCCAACGAGCAGGCCCAGCAAACCATTCCCACGAATCGCTGAGATTCGATTTCTCACAAGCCATTCCACGAGATGCCACTCTCGCCACTTGAGTGATCGCATGGGGAAAGCCCCCTCACTGTTCTGAGTGAGGGGCGACGGGTTTGAAACGCGGGCTATGCGCCGGCGCGAGTGCCGTCACAGTGGGCATTGGCCGGAAGCGGGCGGTCCATCACCTGACACCTGCCCGGTCCGCCGCTACAGTGGTGGTGATCCGCGATCACCCCTTGGAGCTATGGAACATGCCCGTCGAATTGTCCCGCCGTGAATTCTGTGCGCTCTCTGCCGCGGCGGCTGCTACCACTCTTGCTGTGAGTTCCCCCATGAGCACGCTCGCTGCCTCGCCCGCCAAACCCAGCCAACATGGTGGCCCCTTCCGTTACTGCCTCAACACCAGCACGATCCGTGAGCAGAAACTCAGCATCGTGGAAGAAATTGAACTGGCTGGCAAAGTGGGGTACGACGGCATCGAACCCTGGATTCGCGAACTTGATGACTACGTCAAAGCGGGTGGTTCCCTGAGCGATCTGAAGAAGCGGACTGCCGATGCGGGATTGACCGTGGAAAGCGCCATCGGCTTTGCCGCATTCCTGCATGAAGAAGAAGCCGAACGACAAAAGGGGTTGGACGAAGCCAAGCGGTGTATGGATCTGGTGCTGCAGATCGGCGGCGAACGGATTGCGGCTCCGCCGGTCGGTGTGACAAATTCCACGGGCCATGATCCGGTAGCCCTCGCTCACCGTTATCGCAAGTTGTGCGAACTGGGACAGCAGATGGGAGTCTACCCGCAACTGGAGTTGTGGGGCTTCTCCAAAACCCTGCACCTGCTGGGTGAGGTGGCTTTCACCGGTACCGAGGCGGCTCACCCGTTCGCCTGTTACCTGCTGGATGTCTACCACATTTACAAAGGGGGCTCGAACTTCGAAGGGCTGGCGATGTTCCGGGGCGAGCGGATGTTCAACTTCCACATCAACGATTACCCGGCGAACCCGCCGTGGGAAACGATCACTGATAAGGACCGCGTCTACCCCGGCGATGGCGTGGCTCCCCTCAATGATATCCTAAAAACCTTGTACAACGTGGGCTATCGCGGGGCGTTGTCGCTGGAACTCTTCAACGTCGACTATTGGAAGCAGGATGCAGAACTGGTGGCTCGTACCGGCCTGGAGAAAACACGAGCAGCGGTCGCGAAAGCCCTGGGTAACGGCTGAGGCAACGAAGCATTTAGTCCCCGATCTTTCATGACCGGGGGGATTGGAACAAGACCATGTCCAACGACATCGAAGTGTCCACCGGCTATACCCAGGAAGACCGCATCTGGGCGATGCTGTGTCACCTGGCCTCTTTTGTCACCTTTATTCCGTTCGGGAATATCGTGGCCCCGCTGGTCATCTGGATGATGAAGCGCGACTCTTCGCCATTGGTTGCCGATCAGGGAAAAGAAGCCTTGAACTTCCAGATCACGATGGTGATCGGTTATGCCGTGGCGATTGTCTTATTCTTCACTGTGGTGCTGATTCCAGTGTCGATTCTGATGCTGGTCGTTTTGCCGATCTGGCATCTCGTGCTGACCATCATCGCTGCAATCAAATGTTACGACGGTCAATTGTACCGCTACCCGCTCACACTGCGATTGGTCTGAGGGAGTGGAACTCGCGAACATGCCTGTGATTTCCCATGCAGTTTGCGGCGGAGAGCTGCGACTGTCACCAGCAGGATAGTCATTCCGCAAATTGCAAACAGCAGGCGGTGCAGGTGTGTCGCGGCGGCAAAGGAAAGACCCAGACCGGTCGCCGCAGCCAGGTAGGCCGCCAGACAAGCCGGGCATTTTGGCAGCAGAATCAGCGTCACCGTTGCCAGACACCCCGCCAGTCGTTGAAACAGGGTGCCCGAACGGTGGGAAGCCATCGGTCGCACACAGCAGCAGCCGTGCTTCATGATGCCTGTGCTCCCGCTGTTTGAGCGTGTTCCATCCAGGGAACCACGAAATTCGCATCGTCATAGCGGTCGTGATGACGCAGCCAGGACATGCCCTCTCCCGGGTTCTCGTTGCGGCCTTTCGGGGCCACATCGAGCAGGTGATACATGCCCAGGAAAATGTCGAGTCCGCGGGCATAGGTGGAATAAGTGTGATAGATATTGCCCGCACCGTCGCGATAGAACGCACTTAAACCCGGCAGTTCGGGCAACGGTTTCGGATGGGCTTCATAGTTGTAGATGGCCAGCCCCGATTGCTGCTCTTCCTGCGTGAACGACACCTGGAAATCACGGCTGAAATCGTTCCCCGCAGCCGACACCCATGGCAATGTCCATCCCATGCGCTCCCGAAATGCCGAGATCTTCTCAATCGGGGCTTGCGAGACCATCACCAGCGAGACATCGCGGTGCGGCAAATGAGCCGTGAGCGGGTTGAAATGATCGGCAAGAAACGAGCAACCCTGGCAGCCCTGCGACCACTCCGGAGCAAACATGAAGTGGTACACCAGCAGTTGGCTCTGCTTGCCGAACAACGCATCCAGGTTGACCGGACCATCGGCACTCTCAAAGACGTAGTCCTGATCCAGTCGGACCCAGGGCAAGGTCTGCCGTTCACGGCTGAGTTCGTCACGCTGGCGGGTAAAGTCCTTCTCTTTCGCCAGAAAGGACCGGCGGGCTTCCAACCAAACCTCCCGGGAAACCACCGGGTGATTCGCAGTCGACATCGCAGCACTCCAAAATATTGTCCTGAAATGTTAGTGACTTATTAGTCACGTTACTGTATAGTAACATATCGACCGCGATCGACATCGTCAAGATGCCGTTTTGAGAGACCAGTCGATTTTTCCGGAGCGCTTGCTACCCTTGAACCGCAGGAGACGATTGCATGTCCAACTCACAAGACCATCTGCTCGATCTGGAACAGGCCGTCGAGATCAAAGCCGCGATCGGCGACACCTATCGATCTCTCATTCGCCGGTTGTCGGTCGACAACTCCACGCCCGATAACAAACCGCTACCGATGGTGCTGGAGGAATGGCCAGGGGGCCGCTGGTTCCGCGATCTCGGAGGCAGCCAGGGACATCTGTGGGGCTTCGTCCAGGTGATCAAGCCGCCCACCTTGCTGGAAATCTGCGGGCCGCTGTTTATGTCGTACGCCGTTTCCGGCCACGTTCAATTCCGACTGACTCAGATTCCCGGCGGCGTGGAACTGGTGATGCGGCATCGGGCTTTTGGCTTGATTGAAGATTCGCATCGCCAGGGGGTAGTACCGGGTTGGCAGCATATTCTCGATCAAACCCGGCAAGACGCAGAAGCAGGCCGCCGATGACCGTGCGTGATCAGGATCTGGTCTGGAAGGCCCTGGCCGACTCGACCCGCCGCGAGATACTGGATCTGTTGCGGGACGGACCGCGTCAGACCACGGAGATTGTCGCCCAGTTTCCTGAGCTGAGTCGCTTTGGAGTGATGAAACATCTTGATGTGCTGCGCGCTGCGGACTTGATCCGCACGCGCAGTGAAGGGCGGTTGCGTGTGAATTCGCTGAATGTCGCCCCCTTGCGTGATGGCATCGAACGCTGGATCAGCAAGTATGAAGCGTATTGGGCCAATACCCTGCTGCGTGTGAAGGAAGCTGCGGAGTCTGCCGTCGAAGAAACCGAAGCGACTGCCACTTCGGAACGGAAATCGAAACGGAAAGGAGCCTGAGCTCAGACTCGGCAACCAACAGTCCGGCAGCCTCCGTCGGGACTGTTGCAGTGGCCTATCTCGATGTGATCAAATGGTGACGTCAGATCTCACTCGTTCCCTGATGATCTTCTGCGGAGTCTCTCATGGTTTCACTCTTTCGATGGTGTCTCGGCGTTGCCGCCGTGCTCCTCGCGACAGCCAGTCTGCCGGCCGAGGATGGTTTTGTTTCGCTGTTCGATGGGGAATCGCTGAAGAACTGGGATGGCAACCCCGACTTCTGGCGGGTCGAAGACGGTTGCATCACCGGCCAGACCACGCCCGAAAACCCCACCAAGGGCAACACGTTCATCATCTACCGCGGTGGTGAAGTCGGCGATTTTGAGTTGACGCTCGATTACAAAATCATCGGCGGCAACTCGGGCATTCAATACCGCAGCTTTGAAGTCCCCGATCAGAAGTGGGTCATTGGCGGCTATCAGGCCGACTTTGAATCCGGCGACACTTATTCTGGCATCAACTACGGCGAGCGCTTCCGCGGCATTCTCGCCAATCGCGGGCAGAAGACCGTCGTCAAGAAGGGCGACGATGGCAAAGTGAAAGTCGATGTGGTCGAGCAGATTGGTGATACCAAAGAGATTCAGACGCACATCAAGAAAGAAGACTGGAACACCTACCGCATTATCGCCAAGGGTTACACCTTCGAACATCAGATCAATGGCGTGACCACATCCATCTGTACCGACGAGCATCCTGATCGCCGGGCGACAGGTCTGCTGGCCCTGCAACTTCACGCGGGTCCGCCAATGAAGGTGCAGTTCAAGAATATCAAACTGAAGAATCTCGGGGCGAACACGGCATCAACAGAGAAGAAGCATGTGCTGTTGCTCGCGGGCCGTCGCAGCCATGGTTTTGGAGCGCATGATCACACCGCCGGTTGCGGGTTGCTCGCCAAGTTGCTGAATGAGAGCGGCCTCCCCATCACCGCTGAAATGCATTCGCTGGAAAAAGATGGCTGGCCGACGTCCGACAAGCTGGCCAAGGCCGATTCGATTGTGATCTATGCCGATGGGGGCGGCGGTCATCCGTTCAATAGCCATCTTGATGAACTGCAGGCCCTCTTTGATAAAGGCGTCGGCGTGGTCTGCATTCATTATGGTGTGGAAACCGTGACCGGCCCGCCGGGAGAGGCGTTTCTGAATTGGACCGGTGGTTACTTTGAGCCAAACTACTCGGTGAATCCGCACTGGACCGCAAACTATACCAGCTTCCCCAGCCATGCCATTACGCAAGGCGTCGAACCCTTCAAGATCAACGACGAATGGTACTATCACATGCGGTTTCGCGACGGAATGGCAGGCGTCACTCCGTTACTGACCGACTTGCCGCCACTCACCACGCTGGTGGAAGTCGATGCGGCGGGCAAGCCGGTGATGATCGAACAGGATGGCAAACAGACCTACAAGTTGAGCCGTCCAGAAAATGCCCATAACAACAACCCGTTTGCTCGCAAAGCCGTGATTGAAGACAAAGAACCGCAACACATGGCCTGGGCGACGGAGAACCCGAATGGTCATCGCGGATTCGGCTGTTCCGGTGGGCATGTCCATTGGAACTGGGGCAACGACCAGTTCCGCAAGCTGTTCCTGAATGCGATCGTCTGGACAGCCGGCTTGGATGTTCCCTCCGAAGGGGTGCCGGTTGGCGATGTGACGGTCGATGACCTGTTGACCAATCACGACGAAGAGATTCCCGCTGACTTCAACAAGGCCCGCATTGCCGCCATGCTCGCCGAGTGGAACGGCAAATGAGCGATGTTGGTGCTAAGCCTATCCCCTAAAAACGAAGCCCTCGGCTGTCATCGGCCGAGGGCTTTTTCATGGTTCAATACCAAAGCTCTGTGATCAGAACGGTTCGAGCGTCAGGGTCGCGCGGCCAGCCTTATCGTCCTCTTCCGTCGTGCTGGTCGTGGTCACATCGGCATCCCAACCCGGTTCCACCATCGGTTCTTCCCAACGGACCTTGGCCGTGTTAGCAGGCGGAGGACTGGGGGTCGCTTCCCGTCGTGGCATCAGAAAGAGGTCTTCCAGATCGTCGCTGCCGGATGCCACCTGAGTCTGCGGTGTCGTGCGCGAGACACCTGCCGGGCTACTGGGAGCCGCAGGACGTGACACGTACTGTGGACCATTCGCGAACCGGGGATCGCCCAGATTCACCATCGCACAGCCAGGGACATGCGGCATCTGCCAGACTGCCGGGGGAACCGACGACGGGTTCACATCGATGTGACTCATATCCAATGCCAGCGACATCTCCGCCTGCGGCCAGATAATGCGCACGTGGTGCGGCAGATTCGCACCACTTTCGACATCGGGCCGATAGTCTTGCAGGACAACGCGGACGATGGGTTGATCGTGCATGTCGTAAGTGCTGTGCTCCATGACCGAGCCATTACAACCATGCACCACAATGACTTTTTTGATCTGCTGGCCATCAGGCAGCGTGTGGTGAGACACGAGCCGTAGTGTAGCGACGCTCGGCTGTGTCTCCAGTTCCATGTTCTCCCCCGCAATGGGAACAACCCCCAGGGCCTCCATCAACCACTCTGGTTCAAACGGCAGTGGCAATTGTTGGCGGGCCAGGTCCATGTTCTCATGAGAGGCGTAGTAAACCGCAGGAGGCATCTCACCGCGGGGTTTCATCCACAGCCAGAATACTTCGTCGTTGGAGCCGAGGTCGACTTCCTTTCCCAAGGCCGACGTCACTTCCAGACGCAACCGCCGATTGCCTTCGACAACCAGATTGCCAGAGAGCGGGACCGGAACCGATTGAGCACGGATTTTCACGCCACTAGCCCGCCAGCCATCAATCTTGCCGACATTCTGGTTCACATGCTCGACCACTTGAGTCACGGTCGGATGCTCGGGCATCACACACGGGGCTTTGGGGCCAAAGGAATGACGGGCCGTGAGAGATCGCATGCTCGCGCAGCCGGGAGCCATCACACCCAGAATCATCAGACTGCTCAGCACGCCGACCATTCGGGAACCGGGCGGCTGCATTCGGTCGCGGATCGTGACCTCGTTCATGCCGTCCACTCCGTCGTCAGATGCTGTTTGAGTTCGTTCTGCCAGCGAGCGGCATCTTCGTCATTGAGTTGCAGGTCGGTGACCTGAAACAGGCCTTCGCCATGAGTTCCTTCCAGAATCAATTGGGTGGGCCCCTCGGCATCGGTTTGAACATTGTCGAGCCGCAGCCGACGTTGCTTCAGTAACACGAGGGCAGCGACATAGCGTTGCGATTCCTGACTCGGGCTGGCTTCTTCACTCAATTGTTCGAAGTACCGCATGAGGGCATCGGGATCGATCCGGATGGCCTGAGAGGATTTCAAGGCGGGCACCTGTGATCGCCAATGACCAATCGCATCGTCGGGTGGTCCCTTCCAGCCGGCTTCCGAATAATCGAGTCGCTGCTGTTGACCGTTGCGTTCCACCACCACGCTGTGACACCAACTCCCCGGTTGCAAAGGCGCACCGGTCGCTGCACAGCTCTTGCTCAGTGGTTTGAAGTGGTACTCCACCCCCGCTCCTTTCAACACACGGCGGGGTTGTAGTCGTGAATAGGGACAGGCGGCAAGACGAATCCCCAAATGATGTTCGGATGATCACAGTCCAATCTCGACATCAGCGGCGGTAAGCTGGCACGGACATGGCAGACTGTACCGATTTACGATTTTCACCAAGGAATCTGGACGCCCAGGGATGTCTGCACGCGGCTACAATCACAGCAGTTGTTGCTATGCTGGTGATTCACTGGACAGTTCGCTGACTCTGCAATTTCTGAAGCTCGGACATGGCCGGAACGAGTTCACCACCAACGGGCTTTCCCGCGGGTTTGCTGGAACGCAAGCTCGATGAACTGGCTCAGTGTCTGGGCAGCGAGACCGAAACCGGACCGTTTCTCAAACAATCGCTGACGATCACCGTCCACTCCGCGCGTGCCGATGCCGCCGGCTTCTGGCTCCGTACCACGGGTGATCGGTGGACCCAGCTGACGCTGCAGATCGATCAGGAAACGGGGCAGCCCACCAGCGAGGTTGTCGCGCAGCCACCCGAGTTCGTCTCCACAACCTGCCAACAAGCGGAACCACTCATCACCCGGCAACGCGCGGCGACGGGAAATGCCGTCCGCGTGGCCTGTCGCATCCGTCAAGGAGGGCAGGCAGTCGGTGTTCTGTTTGCCAGTTGGCCTGAGGAAATTTTTCAGCCAGATCAGCCAACGCTGCTGCCTTACATAGCAGCCTCAGCCGAGTTAGTGGGCGATTTCCTGGTTCAGGAGGAGTTGCGACAACTGCGACGCGGGCATGCTCAATCGCTTCAATGGGACCGATTTCTGGCGACCGCGAATGCCTGTCTCACCACGCAACAACTCGCCGACCACATCAGTCACGACGGACGGGTCTTGCTCCGATGTGATCGCGTCGCCGTGCTTCACATTACCAGTGGAAACAGTCGAATTCTGTCGGTTAGTGGCGTCGATGTCATCGACCGACGCTCCGAAACGGTGCGTCATTGGGAACAACTCGCTCGAAATTT
Source organism: bacterium (assembly GCA_016125225.1). Lineage (GTDB taxonomy): Bacteria > Planctomycetota > Planctomycetia > Planctomycetales > Planctomycetaceae > DSVQ01. The sequence continues at coordinate 152,224 of WGME01000002.1, forward strand.
TCTCGGGAGCGATGTTCTACAGTGGCATGCAGGCACGCCTGTTCCGACCCAACTCACGGAATTCGCGAACGAAACGGTTCTACCCCAGGTGATCGCTGTTATCCCGTTAAGATTTCCTAACGGTGAGTTGGCGGGGATCGTGATTGCGGAAGCGTTGCAACCGCTCAGCGATATCACGGGTTGGGAGCAACGTATCCATTGGATGCAGCATGTCGCCACAGCCCCCTGGCTGGCGATCTCTGAACGGGAGTTGAGTTCCTGGTCGCGCTGGGTGCGTTACTGTCGACGAAGTGGTTGGCAACAGCGCTGGAGCGTCAGTCTCGCGGCAGCCGCCGGACTGGGAATCCTTCTAGCTGCCGCAGTCATTCCAGCAGATCTGGAAGTGACCGCCAGCGGGGAACTTCTGCCCGAGGAACGCCGCGACATCTTTGCTCCGTCCACCGGCGTGATCACCGAAGTGCATGTGAACCATGGAGATCAAGTCGACAAGGACCAGTTGCTCCTGGTGGTACGAGACTCCGTCGCCGAACTGGAAGCCACACGGGTCACCGGGGAACTTGCGACTGTTCAGGCAAGACTGGGCGTGTTGCAATCGGCTCGTATCACCGCGCTGACGCAAGGGGGCGACGCCAGCCTTCAAGCCCAGCAACTGGCGGCTGAAGAAGCGGAACTGCAACAACGTTTGCAGTCACTGACCTTGCAACAATCGCTTCTGGATGCCCAGCGAGCCACCAGCCAGGTCACCAGTCCCCTCCCCGGGCAAGTGCTGACGTGGGACCCCGTGACCAACCTGCAGGGCCGCCCTATTGAACGGGGGCAAGTTCTTTTGTCGATTGGGAATATGACAGGCCGCTGGGTCATTGAAGCGCGTGTGCGGGAGCGGGATCTGCCCGAACTTCGGCAAGCACTGGCCCAGAATCCGAAGGGCCTTGCTGTCGACGTGGCCTCGCTATCGGAAACCAGCCAGAGGTGTCACGGATTGTTAACGGATATTGCGCGTGTCACCGATGTGGATGAGCGGGGGGACAAAACGGTCCGCGTGACGATTGCCTTAACAGAACCCCCGCCCGACGAGTTTCGCCCCGGTGCCAGCGTGGTTCCCAAAATTCATTGTGGCCAACGGTCTTTGGGATACGTCTGGCTGCGTGATCTCTGGCAGACACTGCGGCGCCAATGGTGGCTGTGGTCGTAGGTAACGATCTAACGGCTTCATGGATCGTTAACAAAAAACGGGAGACTTCGTTAAGAAGTCTCCCGCAGTCGTGCATCGAGATTAACCAGTCAGAGACTGGCCAGAATCTGGTTAGTAATCGCCAATGGTGTTGCCATCGTTGACTGTACCCAAGTTCCGGTAAATCGTGTAGTCGATGTTTTCGCTGATGAACTTCACCGTGCCATCGCCCACCAGGAAGTGCGAGCCACCGGTGTGGAAGCTGGCAAAGCCGGGGGTGTTATCTTGCTTGGTGCTGGTATTGCCATCAGTATCAGCGTTCATGCGGATGTAGACATCGCCCAGCGTGGCAGCGGTGCCTTCATCGGTATTACGGTTCAAGCAACCAGCCCACGTGGCATGACCGACGTCGGTTGCGGTCGTGTTCCGAATAGTCCAGCGTTCGCCGACCATGATGGCATTGCTGGAACCGTCGGTCATGTCGCGAATCCCGGCACGGCTGTTCTCACCGAAGCAGCCACGGAATTGCTGGGTGGTCACTACCACACCGTCTCGAATGCCAAGGCCGTTAGCGACATCCCAACCGGCCACACCGACATAGTTCGTGCGGGCAAACTGGCTGGTGGGAGCGACTGTGGTCGTACCGGTAGTGAGCACGTTCGTGTTCGTCACGAGATTCTGACCGGTGTCTGACGGGCACTTGAACGCCGAAATCGTCGTGTTCAGACCAACAGTTTCAGCGCTTGTCGGCGTGGGAGTTGCCACGACACTATTTCCGTTTGTGCTTCCGTACGGGAAAGTGTTCACAAAACGGGTGCTGAGAATGTTGTAGAGAGGCGCCTGGTCAATCTGAGGCAACAGCATCGTGTTCCAGCCCCAGCCACTGAACGGGAGGGCGGTGTTACCTTGGCTGTGGCCAACCCATCCCGGTGGGAAGACCAGAAAGTTGTCGTGATAGTTGTGCAGCGCCAGCCCCAATTGCTTGAGGTTGTTGCGGCATTGGGTACGGCGAGCGGCTTCGCGGGCCTGCTGGACAGCAGGCAAGAGCAACGCAATCAGGATTGCAATAATCGCAATCACCACCAGCAGCTCGATCAGAGTGAAGGCGGCACGGTTTCGCAAGCTTCGATTCACAGACTCTCCTTGGGTTGGTTGTGGAACAGACAATCGTTCGGCCCGAAGCAACGAATGCTGTTGCTTGACCATATCTCATGCACTACATGGGCGTCGTAAATGTGCGTCCCGTTTTTGCGAATCTTTGGTGAGGACATTAGCGGAAAACAGGCAGGTGGATCTCAAACGCTGAATGAGGCAGGCATTCAACAGCAGGACGCGGATTTTCCAAAAATCACGCAAAATCGGTGGAAGTTGGCGGGGATACAGTTTGGCGTGTTGCGGTAAATGCAAGATTCCGTGAAGAAACTCTTCAAAAATTCATCATTCACGCCCACTAGGGCATTTGCAACTGATCACTCTCAGGAATTCGTAAGTTCGAAGGTTTTCCTTTTCTGCAGAACACCTTCAAAAGCCGCAAGCTGAACATCAAGGCGTTTGCTCAGCTTTGTTCATTCTCACTTCTGACCAATGGCGTACAAGGTTTCACGTCGTGCGGGACCGTTCCCACTCGCCACGCGGAGAAACATTTCGCCACCAAGGATTGCCGGACTGGCGAACGACTCACTCTCCAATTGATTTTCCGCAATCAAATCCCACTTTTCCGGGTTGGCGTGGAAGACATACATTGTGCCCAATTCATTGGCCCAATAAATGACGTCACCCACCCCCACCGGTGACGCGCTGACTGGCCCTTTCAGTCGGGTCTTCCACATCTCCTGGCCATCAGTCCCACGCCAGCAGTACATCACACCATTGTCTGTTAGACCGTACACAAACCCTTTGTGCACCAGCATCGATTGTTCATAGCATTTCTGGTTGTTCTTCCAGAGAACCTGTCCGCTGCCATCCGCTCGAATCGCGATCGTTTCCGGTTTCGGGTATCCACCGCTCGCATACACGACGTCCCCCTCCCAAACCATGGTTCCACATGTAGCAAACGTCGTACCAGGTGTTTCCCAGAGGAGCTTCCCATTGCTGGGATTGTACGACGCCACCTTCTCGGCACCGCTGATTAGCAACTGGTCCTTCCCAGCGACATGGGCGACAACCGGGGTTGAGAACGAAATGTTGTTCGGCCGTGGCGTCCGCCAGACCGGTTGACCAGTGGCCCGATCAAAGGCTGCGAGAAAACTGTTGCCATCGTACTCTCCAATCACGATGACCGTCTTGCCGTACAGGACCGGTGAGGCGGCATAACCGTACTCATACTTGGTGGGTCGGTAATGGCCAGCCGACCGTTTCCAGATCTCCTTGCCTTCCAGACTCAAAGCAATCAGACCGATTTCATCATGCTCATAAAAGGCCGCGAAGAGCCGTTCGCCATCGGAAGCGATCGTGGATGACGCTTCTGTATTCTTCGGGTGATTCCGCTGAGGAAACCCGCCGCGATTGACATCCTCTTTCCACAACTGTCTGCCGGTTGTTCGATCATAGGCCAGGATTGATTGCACCTGCTTCTGTTCATCGGCCGTGGCCAGAAACACACGATCTCCCACTACGATCGGTGAACTATGGCCGCGTCCCGGAACGGGAGATTTCCAAAGCACGTTCTTCGTGGCACTGAAGGTTGTGGGGGCGGCGGGGGAAACCGCAGTTCCATTGCGGAAAGGGCCCCGCCACCACGGCCAGTCTCGGTCGGCATTTAAAGCCGGGAAATCAGCAATGGCACGATCCTGCGCGACGCTCTCATTCATCAGTGTCGACAGACCGCAGCAGATCAAGCACCAACCCAGTAGACGGAACATAACAGACCCTTGCATGACAGCGAACAGATTCCTCCAAGTCCTCAACGTTACAGATCGGTAAGGCTTGATGGAAGCGTGTCGTGTGGTCACGATAAGCAGACATTCGGTTGGCGGCCTCGGCCGATCGTTCTTGGCGACGTGATTGCAGGAGAGTCGACATGCTGAAGATTCGCAACTTGATCTGGATGGGCTGTCTAGCCGTGATCTTCAGTTGTGCAGGCCCCTGTCTTGCCGAAGAGGCTGTCTTTCGCGCCGGTGCGGCGACAAGCAATATCACGCCGCGATTGGGTGGCGCCATTGTCGGTGGCTTCGCACCGATTCCCTCGAAGCACATTCACGACGAACTGCATGCCCGCTGCATTGTCGTTGATGATGGACAGACGAAACTCGCACTCGTGACCTGCGATCTGCTCGGCATCCATCGGCATCTCAGCGACACAGCCCGCGAGTTGATCACCGAAGCCACGGGCATCCCCCGCGAGAATGTGCTTATCTCGGCGACGCATACACACTCTGCGGTGAGCGCCCTCGGCACCAGTGCTGGTGATCCGCAGGAACCGCTCAATGAGTATCAGCAGTTCGTGGCAGAACGCATTGCCGATGGCGTGACGCGGGCGATGAACACGCTGCGTCCTGCAGAAACGGCTTTCGGTACGGTCGATGTGCCCGAGCATGTCAACAATCGCCGCTGGTCGATGCGGCCGGGTACCATGCCGGCCAATCCGTTTGGGGGTTATGACCTCGCCAAGATGAATCCCCCCAGCGGAAGTCCCAACCTGATTGAACCCGTGGGGCCGATCGATCCGATCGTTTCGATCCTGTCCTTCCGGGAACCCGATGGCCAGCCGATCGCGGTCTTTGCGGCCTACTCACTGCACTATGTCGGGGGCGTCGGACCGGGACACATCTCGGCCGACTACTTTGCGATGTTTTGTCAGAAGTTAACCCAACTGCTGGGAGTGACCGACCGCGATCCCGAGTTTGTGGCGATCATGGCGAATGGCACCAGTGGGGATATCAACAACATCGACTTCCGCAATCCCCGCAAGAGCAAGCCGGCCTATGAACAAATGCGGTACGTCGCCGACGATGTCGCTGCCAAAGTTCATGCGACGTTGGGGACGCTGACCTATCAATCGAAGATTCGGCTCGATGCCCGGTATCGGGAACCGGTCCTGCAATGGCGGCGGCCGACGGCTGAGCAGATGGCCTGGGCCAACAAGACGCTGGCGGAACCCGATGATTCGGGCAAGGTCAGCCTGCCACGCGTCTATGCCGACCGGACTTTAAAGCTCGCAGAGTATCCCGAAAGCACGACGGTCCCCGTGCAGGTACTGGCACTCGGCGATGTGACCATCGGGACCATGCCCTGCGAAGTCTTCTGCGAGATCGGCATGGAATTCCGTGACCGCAGCGCTCTTAAGCCCGCGTTCATGGTGGAACTCAATCATGGCTATTTCGGTTACCTGCCGACACCGCGGCATCACGACCTGGGGGGCTATGAGACCTGGCTCGGAACCAGCAAGTTGGAGCGTGAGGCGTCCGTGAAATTGCTGGATCAATTGGTCGAAATGACAGAGGAGATTGCTGCGACTCGGAAGTCGAGCAAGTAATCGATAGAGAACAAAGAAGCCCAGGGAAGGCTTTCCCTGGGCGTCACATGATTAATGTCTTCGATTCCAACTAACCGATGCCGAGCCGTTGCATCACATCGGCCTGTTCACGGGGCGGGACATGCAGGGCTTCTTCAGGGACATGGAAGCCCTGGCTGCGCAGCGCCTGAATGCGGGACATCACGGCCCCGCCGTAGAGCATGTTGAAACCGACCACGCCGACGCGGCGGTTTTCCGGTTGCTCCAGGAACGACCCCTTGGCCCAGTAATTGAAGGCCCCCATCGCCGGACCGCACCAGATCTGGTAATCGAGACGACGATCGGGAATGCCCTGATTCGCCCAGCGCGAGGCCTGGCCGAGATACCAGCGGAAGATCAGGGCCATCTTGTGCTTGGGATCTTTTTCGCCTTTCGCAACCTGCACCGGATCACGCTGCTGGAAGAACTGCACCGTCTGGTTCCACACATCATCGAGCGAAGTTTTGAACATCGTTTTTTCGATGCTCGCCCGATCGGCTGCGGGGATGTCTTCGATGCTTTTGCAATCGCGATAGAGTTCGTACAGCTTGGTGGCCCGCATCGCAAACATGGTGCCCCGCTTGAGCACCTGCACCTTCACACCCATTTCGAACATGTCGGCGGCGGGGCACATGGTGGTGTCGGCTTCTTCGGCCGCGGCGAGCAGCTTGCGGACTTCATCGCAGGTGCCAGATTCGACACAAGCCTGATTGATCGAACCGACCAACGCGTACCCAGCCCCCATTCCAAACGCCGCTGCGACGGACGCCGGAGTCGAAATGCCACCCGCTGCACCAACACGCAACGGTTGAGCAAAACGGTATTGGGCCATCGCCTTATCACGCAGGGCGATCATGGTGGGCACCAGGGTCACCATCGGGCGGTTATCGGTATGGCCCCCCGAGTCGGCTTCGGCGGTCAAATCCTGAGCGATCGGAATCTGTTCCGCCAGTTGGGCCTGTTCCTGGGTCAACAGGCCCGTCCGCACCAGTTCCGACAGCATTTTGGCCGGGGGCGGAGCGAAGAATTTCGTCGCCACTTCGGTCCGCGACACCTTCGCCATCACGCGGTTCGGTGTGACGATTTCGCCATTCGGTCCGCGATGAATCCCGTGCGTGCGGAACCGGACCACATTGATGGTCATGTCCAGAAACGCCGAGGCTTCCGCTAATGTAACTCCGCGTTGGATGTAGAGTTCGACGACACCTTTTTCGAGGCTGGCATCGTGCGGGCTGTGAATCAAATTGAAGCCGTATGGCAGACCCGGAATGTTCTGCTGAATGCGATCAATCGCCTGTTCGACCCGTTGCAGGCTGAGACCGGCCGAACCAAAGATGCCCAGCATTCCCGCGCGGGCCATCTCCTCAACAATGTCAGCCGAACCGATCCCGGCCGCCATGCCCCCGGAGGCATACGGAAAACGAATGCCATGATCGAGGCAGAAGGTCACATCGCCCAGGTGTTCCGCGGGCATCGGCGGAACATAACCGATCATCGGATAAGCCTGATCCGAGGGCGGATTCGGGCCGATGGTGCCGTTGCCACCCACACCCAGGGCATAACCTTGAGTGGTGTTGATGATATACAGTGGGTCATGGATCGAATGAATCGCGGCAGCGACCGACTGCGGATCCAAGGCCAGCGGTGCTCCATCAGCGGACCACCAACCCAACAGAGACGGGGGAACGATATACTGCGTCATCGCATCCTCAGCGAGAGATTTGCAGCACGCGCCATCAGGCAGTCATCGCCCAATGTCCAGGTACTTCAGCCGGGGCCTGAGCGCACCCGGAGACACATTGTGACACGCTGCGGATTATAACGTCGGTTGATCGGTGAGAAGTGTCCACCAACACCGTAGAAATTCAGAATCCGTATAAGTCCCCCAGGCCTCCGAGCCGCACAAACCCCGCAGCCTCTCCAAACATCCAGCTGTCGTCCACTGATGATAAAACACAAGCCGGCCGGATGAAGTCATCCGGCCGGCTCGCGGGAACAGACGCTGCCTACGAGGCAGTTGGGGAGTCGTCTTTTCAGTGTGGGCAAATCCTCTAGTTCAATCCGTTCCCGTAGTACTCATCAGAGGGGCCGTGAGTCCCCCCCGACATCTATCGTGAAAACATCGCGCGGATGTTGTTGTTCATCGAGTCATACATGTTGCGGGTCGAGGCACTGATGCGTTGCAGCGGCTGAGCATGAATGCGGGCTTCGGCCGGAGCGGGAGGGGGCGGAGGAGCGATCGTGCTATCGACTCCCGGAGGAGCCGGAATCGGAGCTAACGTCGGCAACGGGGCCGGTTGCATTTGCGGGCTGCTCATGGGAGCTGAAGTTCCCCCCTGCATGCATTCATAGCAGGGTTCCGCCGGATAGACGGACGACACGCCGCAATCTTTGCACTTCCCAAATTTCGTTGCCGAGCAGCCAGAGACCACCAGCAAGGCGGCCGGCAGCACAACCCAAGTCCAGGCCTGCTTGTGAGTCATGATGTTGTTCCCTTCCCCGAATCGCCAAGTCCCCATCGGCCTGTCGTAGCGGATGCCCCTGATGCAGGGGTCTCACTTGCGACAGCGATCACATCGTTCGTGCATGACTTACAATCGGTTCTCGCTGTGCGGGACATACATGCAATTCCTGCCGATTCTGATCTGCCGATCATCCGTGGTCGCCCTGTAACGATTACGCGCAAGTCCCCAATTGCAGGTAACCTGTGGCGATTTCAGGCTGGACGGTCTGATCGGATTACACCGGCAGGTTCTGCCGCTCTTCACGGGCCATTTGCCTCATGAACGGCAGGACTGTTACAACAGGGTCATTCCCACCTGGGAAGAGGTCTCGCTCGGTTCATTGCATTGAGGATGGTTGCCGTGTTTCGCTGCCTGCTGGTTGCCGCGACGTTGTTGTCGCTCTCATCCGTAACATTCGCGCAAGCCTTACGGCACGATCTGGTCCCCCAGGGCCTGCTCGACCCCAATGGGCAGTACAAACCTCTGCGCACCAAGTTGATCATCCCCGATGTCCCGCGTGACGAGGTGATCTGCTTCTGCCTTTACACCACGCACAACCGCATTCTGAAGCTGAGTGCGCAGCTTTACCCCTTGCTGGAAACGGAATCACGAACCGTGACTCTGGAAGTCGAACAGAACGGTGCCTGGCAGAAACTGCAATCGGCCGACGTCGATACCCTCGGTTGGCAAGCGATCTTCCGGATTGAGAACTGGGATGATGCGCAGCGGGTCAACTATCGCGTTTCGCATTCCGGGGGCTGCCAATACACCGGCATCATTCGCGCGAATCCGAAGGACAAAGACGAAGTCGTCGTCGGCAATTTCTCCTGCAACTCCAACACCGACCGCAATCTCAAGCCGGATATCATTCAGAACATCAAAGCCCTTGATCCCGATCTCCTCTTCTTCGCGGGAGATCAAAGTTACGACCACAAGGAACACCTGGCCGCCTGGCTGCAGTTCGGTCGACAGTTCGGCGACATCATCAAGGATCGCCCGACGGTCACCATTCCCGATGACCATGATGTCGGCCATCCCAACATCTGGGGCGCCGCCGGCAAGCTCTCGAAGATCCCCGGCAATGCTGATGGTGGTTATGCGATGCCGGTCGAATACGTCAACATGGTGCAGCGGCAACAGACCGGCCATCTGCCCGATCCGTATGATCCGACGCCGATCCAACGCGGCATCACCGTGTACTACACTGCGCTCAATGTGGGCGGCATCGACTTCGCGATTATTGAAGACCGCAAGTGGAAAACGGGCCCCGCCGGATTGATCCCCAAGATGGGACCACGCCCGGACCACATTAACGATCCGAACTATGATCGACAGGCGGTCGATGTCCCCGAAGCGGAATTGCTCGGTCAACGGCAACTGACGTTCCTCAAGAACTGGGGACTCGAATGGAATGGCACGGTGATGAAATGCGTGCTGTCACAGACGCCCTTTGCCGGTGCGGCTCACCTGCATGGCGGCAACCGCGATCGACTGCTCGCCGACCTCGATTCCAACGGCTGGCCGCAAACGGGACGCAACAATGCTTTGAAAGAGATTCGCAAGTCGTACGCGTTCATGATGTCGGGAGATCAGCACCTGTCGACGGTGATTCATCATGGCGTGAATAGCTGGGGCGATTCGGGTTGGCAGTTCACTTCGCCATCGATCTGGAATCTCTATGGCCGCGCGTGGGTGCCATTGGAGTTGGCCGGCGAACGTTATCCCGGCAGTCCGCTGGAATACTCGGGCCGCTATTACGACGGTTTTGGCAACAAACTCACCATGGCCGCCTATGCCAACCCCACGGTTGAGAATTACCAGGGAACAGGATTCGGCATTGTCCGATTCCGCAAACCAACCCGTGAGATTGTCATGGAATGCTGGCCGCGCTTCGTCGATGTCGCGAAGCCCGACGCGACGCAATATCCCGGTTGGCCGCTGAAGGTCACTCAGTTCGATAACTACGGCCGCGAAGCGATCGCCTGGTTACCGACATTGAAGCTCACCGGCATCAACGATCCGGTGGTGCAGTTGATCGATGAATACAACGGCGATGTCGTTTACACCGTGCGCATCCTCGGCCACGAGTTCACACCGAAGGTCTTCCGCGAGGGGAATTACACGGTGCGTGTCAGTGATGGCAAGACGACCAAAGAGATCACCGGCATCGAGTCCATCGGCGAAGCGGGCAGTTCGTCGTTGACGGTGGAATGGTAATCATTTAGCCCCCCGTTGCTCGCAACGGGGGGTGTACTCCTCGTTCATCAACCACATGCCCCCGGTTGCGAGCAACCGGGGGCTAAATGGTTTCACGACGGAATCCACAACGCCGGGGCTGCGGCAGTGTTGCCTGCGGAACCAATGCGCCGGGCCTTCAATCGCACATAGGGCGGGATGAAGCGACCTCGGTGACCGAAATGACCCGGTGCCGATTCGGGATTTGCGCGGTAGGGTTCCCGCAGATCCTCAATCACAAATCCGGAACGACACAGTTCCCCGACAAGTTGGTCCCAGCGATGCAGATACTCCGTGGTCCCGGCTTCGCGATACGAGCGGTCCCGCACTTCAGGTAAGGCTTCGTTCCGGTAGTATTCCAGGCCGATGACATAGCGGTCACGAATGTCACGATGCGTCACCTGCAGGCAGGTGGGTTGCTTGTGCTGGCTGATGTACAACCCGCCCGGCCGAGTGACACGGGCAATCTCGCGGTACACGGCGGCAATGTCCGGGATATAACACGTACTCACCGGTTGATGAACAATGTCAAATGTCGCGTCGGCAAGCATCGCCATGTTGTCCATCGAACCTTCGATGGTGCGAACCGTCAGGCCCCGCTTCTCGGCTTCCCGCGTGTCAAGTTGCAACATGCCGGGGCTGAGATCTATCACGGTGACGCGTGCCCCTGCGACGGCATACAGAATCGATTGCCACCCCCCGGCGGCGGCAAGGCACAAGACATCCTGCCCGACAACCGACTTGGGCAACCAGCCGCGACCATCCAATGTACTGAGTGGGTCGCGGCACTCTTCATCGGTGGCGACATGCGAAAACGGGCTGCCTTCCGACAGCCGATTCCACGCGGCTTTGTTCGTACGCTGATACGTGTCTTCCGTGGTCATCGAGGTATGACTCACTTCGCCTGCAGCAGCGCGGCGGTGAAGGTCACCAGGTCGCCCCGGGCTTCGGCGGTCCGTTCCAGCACATCGAACCGGCCCGCCTTTTCGCAGAGTTCCGCGAAGGCCGCCGAGAATTCATCATCGCCTGAAAGCAGGTGTTCCTCCGCGATCGGCAGGGCATCGGCAAACCGGTCGACTCGCACCAGCAGGTCAACTAGCACGTAGGCAATCATCGCTTTGTCTTGTGCGTCGGGTTCCTGCTGCAACTGACGCTGAAAGTATTCAAAAGCAGCATCAGTATGTTCATTGAGCAGGAAATTGAAGAACTGGATATGGGCCGGGTAATAATCCTGAAACGGTGGTTCCCCGGCATACTGGAACTGGCTCGACAGATGCGAACCGTATTCGGCCAGATCGCGTGCCAACGCCAACTCGGGCACGCCGGGCGATAACGAACGGGCAAACCGCGTGGTGGCATTCAAGTGAGAGACATCGATGTGATAGTTGTTATCGTCAAAGAGCCAGTCGCGACCGGTGATCAGTTCCCGCAGCGACTTCATCGGCGGAGCAAAGGGCATCCGCTGCTGCACTTCGCGTTGCACATTCGACATCAGGTCGGCGTGCAGGGTGCGCACCATCGCGGCGGCACACTTGGCACGGTCTTCGGGACTCAAGCGGGCAAAGCTCTGATCCAACGCCGTGATCGTGCTGCAGGTGCCATGCGTGGCCAGCATGATTTCAACACCCTTCACGGGATGAACCCCCTTGAACAACGCGAGTTCCAGGAGTTCTTCCGATTCCGGTGTCGATTCCCGTGGCAAGGGATACTTGTCGAGCGCGTCGCGAACAGGTTCGGGTTCTCGAATGGCATGGAAATAGAGATGAGCCTGGCTCAGCTTGCCTGCGGTAATCAGCAGTTGGCCCACTTCACGGGCGGCTTCCATGTAAGACCGCTCGAATTCGTCGCGGCGTTCCTGCGGCACATCTTCCAGCGACGTCGGCTTGTTGAGCGGCAGCCCCATTTCGCTCTTTTTACGCAGGCAGAGGGCATCGAACAGCTTGTGATAGTCTTGCCGTTCCCGCAATTCGCTCAGCAAGCTGTCAACCAGTTGAGTCCGTCCGCCGGAGCTGAGTTGGGTTCGCAGATTTTCGCAGGTCGAAATCGACATTGTCGAACTATTCCTGTCTCTGAAACGTTATTCGTTATGACAGCCGCAGCCGCCGGAACCACAACCGCCACTGGACGGCAAAGTGACCAAGCCCTCGGCGGCCACGGGTTGCACCTCGATCAGGCCGAGTCCCGCCGCCGCCGCTTGCAAGGCGAGATTGGTGGTCGCGGGACCGCGCTCGGTTAGCACGTAGAGAATCTGTTTCTCGCCGTCGAGTGTCCATTCGATGTCGATCAGGTCGAGGTCGAGTTGCCACTCAGCGATGCGGGCCAGCCATTGCGGGAATTCGGCCTCAGCCCGTTCCCGTCCGCGGTTCGCTGAGGCGAAGTCCTCCGCGTGAGCTGCACGAATTATGGTAAACTCGGTAGTGTCATCGGGACTGGTTGTCAGTGGCCGGGCTCGTTCCAGCACGCTGCCGATCTGCAGACCACGGTGCGTTTGCACCACGACCGACTGTTGCCGTTCCAGCACCATGTCGGCCGGTGCCGCACAGCGGGCGACTTCGGGAACCTGACCATATCGAACCAACCAGCGAGATATCATTGCCATTCGCGATCCTGCAGGGGAGAGCCCTCCAGTATCAAATGTCGGAGTCTTGAGGGCAAGTGAGTCGTCTCTCACGCAAAACACAGGAAAGTTACGACCGGGCAACCTTACGGACCGTTAGAATTCGGCGATCATAGCCAATCGTCGTTGGGGAGCTGAAATGCCGATGCAAATTCTGGTCATCGAGGATGACCCCGTGATCGGGAAGACATTAGTCAAAGGCTTTACCGAAGCCGGGCACCGGTGCGACTGGGTCCAGGATGGCATCGCCGGAACCGCCGAGGCACTCCGGCAACAGGCGGATGTCATTATTCTCGACCAGATGCTGCCCCAGCGGACCGGTCAGGAAATCCTCAAGGAAATCCGTTCCCGCGGGGTCATGTGCCCGGTCATCATGCTGACGGCATTAGGTGGGCTCAACGATCGCGTGCAGGGGCTCAACCACGGTGCCGACGATTATATTGTCAAACCGTTCGACTTTGCCGAGCTGATGGCCCGCATGCACGCCGTGGTCCGCCGGACTCAGACCCGTCCCACGCCCTTGTTAAAGGTGGGGGATATTGCCCTCGATCTGACCTCACGGCGGGTGACACGGCAGGGTGTCGATATCGATCTCACGCCGATTGAATTCAGCCTGCTGGAACTTCTGCTGCGCTATGCGGGGCAGGTGGTGACTCGTAAGATGTTGTGCGAGCACGTCTGGGGATTCAACTGGGATGGTACCACCAACGTGATTGAGGTGCATATGAATCGGCTGCGTGGCAAACTGGATCGCGGTCGCGATAATTCAGCGATCCAGACCGTGCGAGGCCGAGGCTATGCGATTCCTGCAGTACCTGAGTAGAAATTTCCGCACGCTGCGCTTGCGGCTGATGCTCTGGAACACACTGGTCGTCTTGATTGCCGTGCTCGGTGCCCTGCTCTTTGTGCGCGAAGGTTTGCGGTTCTACCTGCTGTCAGAAGCCGATGTCGTGCTGAACGACGAAGCCAAAGAACTGCTGCTCGCCATCGAGCGTTGGCATCCCGATCAGGCACAAATTATCGCTGAAATGCAGCAGAAGGCGTCCGGGCATGCCGACCGGAAGTGGTTTATCCGCTGGCTCTCGCCCAACCGCGACGAAACGATCTGGTCCAGCGACAATGCTCCCGAGATGCCGCTGAACACACTGGCCTTCTCATTGGGTGACCACCGGGTCTGGGTGTCAGACACGCATCGGTGTGTCGAGCGCAAACTGAACCATCCGCGTCGGCCGAGCTACTATGTGCGGGTCGGCATGCCCACCCATTTCGTGCAGGATGACGTGGCCAAGTTCACACGGATCGCCGTCCCCGTGGCCCTGGCGATTTTCCTGTTGGCTCCACTGGGCGGCTACTTCCTGTCAGAGCAAGCCGTCCATCCGCTGCAACGACTCATTCGCACCACAGAACGCTTGCGTCCCAGCAAATTGAATGAACGTCTGGAAGTCCGTGGCGTGGGTGATGAACTCGATCAACTCGCCGCCAAAATCAATAACTTTCTCGATCAGATTGCCGCCCACTTGCGAGAACACCGCGACTTTGTGGCCAATGCCGCCCATGAACTCCGCTCGCCATTGGCGGCCATTCTGAGTTCCGTCGAGGTGGCACTCGACAAATCCCGGTCGCCCGAAGAGTACCAGGAACTGCTCTACTCGATCGATGATGAGTGTCGTCATCTCAGCCAGTTGGTGAACCAGTTACTGCAACTGGCCGAAAGTGAATCGGAGAACCAGAAGCCGAACCATGTGATCGTGGACCTCTCGGAACTCGTCCATAAGGCCGAGGAAATGTTCGGCCCGGTGGCTGAAGAACGTCAGGTCAAACTGGTCTGCGAAACCCAAGGAACGACCAAGGTTCTCGGTGATCGTCAGCAACTCCGGCAGGTGATCACGAACCTCATCGACAATGCGATCAAGTTCACTCTGCCAAACGGCGAAGTGCGAATCATCGCCCGGGATATCCCCGAAGAACACATGGTGGAAGTGACCGTCAGCGATACCGGTGTCGGAATTCCTGCCGTTGATTTGCCTCGGATTTTCGAACGTTTCTATCAGGTCGACCGTTCCCGTTCACGGATGGGGGCTCCTCGGGGGAATGGCCTGGGCTTGAGCATCTGTGAAGCGATTGTGCAGAAGCATCACGGCACTTTGACCGTGGAAAGTCAGATCAATATCGGCACCACGTTCAAACTGCGTATACCCGCGCAGTTCGCCGCACGTTTGATGTAGTCTCCCCCGGTATGCTCCCTGCTGACCTGGATAACCACTCCGTTCGCAACAACTCCCTATCCTTAGTGAACAAGTCTGCAAAGACGAACTACGACGGCAAAAACGGCGGCCTGGCCTCTCGCTTTGACTGGCAGGCTGAACTATGTTGACGGTGGCGGTTCGTCACATCAGGGCCAATTGTGCGGATCGTAACGATGGCCCTTGATTTTCGGATAAAGGCAGATCATGCGACGTCAGCACACTTATGCATTAGTTTTCATGGCTGCCCTGGCCGCCCCCATCACCTTGCCCAGTTGTATCACCACCACGCGCGTGGCGACGGGGTTCAGCCAACCGGTCTATGCCTCCGCTCCGAAAGCTGACTTCGGCCGCTTGTTCGTCGTGGAAAAAGCGGGTCGCATCTGGCTGCTTAATCTCAGCAGTGGTGCCAAGAGTTCGTTTCTGGATATCCGACCGCTGGTCAGTACGGTCAGCGAACAGGGTTTGCTGGGACTTGCGTTTCATCCCAACTTTTCCAGCAATCGGATTTTCTATGTGAATTACACGGCGACCGACGGTGCCACGAATGTGGTCGAGTATCATGCTCAAGCGAGTAATCTTGATGTGGCCGACCCGGCTTCCGCCCGGCTGCTGCTCCGGATTCCGCAACCACAAACGAATCACAATGGCGGCTGGCTCGGCTTCAGTCCCCGCGATGACGCCCAACTTTACATCGCCGTCGGTGATGGCGGCGGGGGCAACGATGACGACACCGGCCACACGCTCGGCACCGGCAATGCCCAGGACATCGACGCCAACCTGCTCGGCAAGATCCTGAAGATTTACCCCGTGGGCGACGACTTCCCGGCTGACCCGGACAAGAACTACGTCATCCCGGCGAACAACCCGTTCGTGGGCATTCCCGGTGATGATGAAATCTGGGCCTATGGCCTGCGGAATCCCTGGCGGAACAGCTTTGACCGTCAGACCGGCGACTTGTGGATCGGGGACGTAGGTCAAGACACGCGGGAAGAAATCAACTTCCAGATCACGAGCAGCATGGGGGGCGAAAACTACGGGTGGCGATTACGCGAAGGAGCCATCGCCAACCCCACGCCGGGCATTGGTGGTCCGCAGCCTCCGGGCAATGTCGAACCATTGTACGACTATGCTCATGGAGTCGGTCAGTTCCAGGGCAAGTCGGTCATCGGAGGGTATGTTTACCGTGGCCCCATGCCCGAACTGCAAGGCAAGTATTTCTTCGCCGACTATGTGAATCAGAAAGTCTGGTCGCTCACGCGCACCGGCAGTACCTTCACCGACCTGACCGATTGGACCAAAGACTTCCAACCCGATCAGGGCAGCATCGGCGGAGTCAGTTCCTTTGCAGAGGATGCGTCCGGCAACCTTTTCATTCTCGATATCGACGGCGAGATTTTTCAGATCGTCAAATCGAATCCCTTGGCCAAGACCGTTAGCACGGTGCAACGGAGCGTGTCGCGTGTGCTGGGCCGAAAATGACCCGAGGCACATCGCCGATCAACGTTGATGTTCGGAGCAGTTGAGCACAATCTGATAGTTGCCTTCGGCATCCTGGAAGGTATGGGCATCGATCAGGCCGTAGTTGCTTTTCCAGGCGTATTCCAGCGCGAATCCCGACAGTGGCTGGCTGGAGTCCTCGTTGCTATTGCCTGACTGGGATGTTCCAAAGCGGCCCCGGTAGCTGTGATTCGAACCCCGACGTTCACTCCGTCCTGTAACGACGCCCCCTCGCTGATCGATGATGGTCAGCGTCTGCGTATGAATCTTTTCGAGCAGGCTGTCCGTTGTCTCGGAGCGTCCATGAATTTCGCCATAGAACGACTGTTTCACAAACCCGTCGCCTCCGTGACCATGTCCGCCCGCCGTGTGGCCACTGTTCTTCCCGCGCCATTCCTCGTCTGAGACCGTGTGCATGGCCTGATCGGTGATCAGTTTGGGAAGCCCCGAGTCAGCCCAGCGGGGACGTTGGCAACCAGTCACTACGATTGCCAGCGCAATCCAAGCCATCCAACAACGAGCACCACGGACATCGCAAAAAACCATGGCAACCTCGTTCAGTTGGCTTCCGGAGGTGGTTCGGAATCCGCAGCGGGGGCGGCCGGTGTCTGCGGCGACGGTTTGACGTGAATCCGATACGTCCCCAGAGACTCATCCCGCCAAAGCAACTCCAGGGCAAATGAGCCGGGCTTATCCACCGGCAACGGCAACAACGGCATTACCACTTCGACGGGAGAAAGCGGGTCCTGACAATCGACCCGGAAGTCGGTCTGAAACCGCACCACATCGGTCCCCAGGTCGACATACCGCAGCACAAACGGCTGCGCCCCTCGCACATTAATCAGACTGATGTAAGCGAACGGCGACCCCATGCTGAAACCCGCCGGTGGCACCTGCAACTGCATGGGTGTCCCTTTGGGACGATCCTGCGGCAAGGCCTGCGTCTTCGAGTAGATCGTGTGAAAAATCCCCGCGATGATCTTTTTCCCCGTGGTGGCATCGGAATAGGCATGGTCGGCCACCAGCAACGCTTGCAGCGTCGGTTTGACAGCCGGACTGGTCGATATCGGGGCCTCAGACATTTGGAACCGGATCTCACTGGAAACGCGTAGCTAAAAAGACCGCAAACACCCCGTCAGCCTGACACGCCCACCGCCGGTTTGCAATTGTACCGCGTACCGATAGCGCACCGCTCATACGAACCGTTTCAGTCCTCGCAGGTGGTTCATCAGTTCCTGGTGGAAGTCGGGGTGAGCGATGGAGACCAGCGCCGTTCCTCGTTCACTCACGGTGAGTCCGTGCAGATTGACGGCACCGTATTCTGTGACCACCCAGTGCACATGGCCGCGGGTGGTGACCACGCCCGCCCCCGGATAGAGTTCCGGCACAATGCGCGAGAAGGTGCCTTTCGCCGCCGTGGAAGGTAAGGCAATGATCGGCTTCCCCCCGGCTGAGAGGGCGGCTCCACGCACAAAATCCATCTGTCCACCGATGCCCGAGTAGATGCGGTGGCCCATCGAATCGGCACAAACCTGGCCGCTCAGATCGATCTGCAAAGCCGAGTTGATTGCCACCATTCGGTCTTGCTTGCGAATGCACGCGGTGTCATTCGTGCGGTCACACGGATGAAATTCGACCAGCGGATTGTCATCAACAAACTCATAAAGTTCGCGGCTGCCGGAGATGAAACTGGTCACAATGCGACCCGGATGGACCGCCTTGAAGCGATTGGTAATCACGCCGGCTTTCGCCAGATTCATCACGCCGTTCGAGAACATTTCGGTATGTACGCCCAGATCGCTTTTGTGGGTCAAGCGGCGAGCGACGGCGTCGGGGATACTGCCAATGCCGAGTTGCAGGCAACTGCGATCTTCCACAAGATCTGCCACGATCTCGCCAATGCGGGCATCGATAGCCGTTTCCGCTTCAGGACGATGATCGGGCAAAGCCCGGTTGGTTTGGACAAAGGCCGTCACCCGCTCCAAAGGAACCGTGCTATGGCCATGGGTTCTCGGCATCTGTTCATTGATCTCTGCCAGAACCAGCGACGCAGAATCGACCGCTGCTCGGGCCGCATCGACCGAGGTTCCGAGCGAACAGTTGCCATGTCGGTCGGGGGGCGACAACTGCACCAAAGCCACATCCAAGGGAATCTGACGGCTCGACAGCAGTCCGGGAATATCGGAAAGGAAGACCGGAATAAAATCAGCATGTCCCTGGGCAATCGGTTCCCGCAGGGCCTGCCCCGTGAAGAACGAGACGGAACGTAACCGCTCGCAATGGGGCGGTGTCACAAACGGAACAGGCCCATCTAGATGGAGATGGTAGAGATGCACACCGCTCAGTTCCGTGCGTTGCACCAACGCTTGCAGCAACGGCGTGGGTGTGGCGGCGGCACCATGCACAAAGATGCGAGACCCCTGCGGTATTCGCTCAACCACCTCCGCTGCCGAGACCGCACGCGTCTGCCAATCCATCATGTCGGAATCCATTCGCTGAGATGACGATCGTTATTTCGAGAGTGATACCTGCCGCATCACCCAATTCAAAAGGGCATGACGCTGCAGATGCGCGCTATCGGGGAAGGCATAATGCGGTCGCAACTCATGCTGCAGGTATGCCCGTGTACTCGGCGTTAACCAGGTTCCCGTGGCGAGACGGACGAAATCGGCCAGATAGGCACGAAAGTTCGCTGTCGCCGAGTCAGTACGTCGATCTCCCAGACATTCGTAGTTCATGGCCCGATGTTCGATGCGATACACGGACAATGGGTTCTGCCGAATCACCCACAGTTCTGGCCCCGTCGTATCTGCCGTGGTCATCCGGCCCATGGGTGGTTGTGGTGCCGTAGTCACGATCGCTTGCCGAACTTCGGGGTAGCGGGTGACTTCGGGTAACGGAACCTCGCCGACCGCGATGACACTCAGTTCCGACCAGGGAATGACTTCAGCGACATCGCCCCGGTAATCAACGATCTCCCAACCGGTTGCAGGCAGACGGGCATGATGAATGGTGGTGGACTGTTCGAAATCGGGCAGATCAGCCGATCGCACCACTGCCGCCTGAATGCCTAGGCCACGAATTTTTTCGACGACCGCTTCCGCCTGCGACCATGTCAATTCCAACGGCAAAACCGCTGGGGCATAGTGGGCCTGAATGACCGCATCCGTTCGATGCAGGTGCACCAGATCACACAAAATCTCGGCGATCAGGTGCGGATCGCCGGGTGCACCGAATACGGCAATGCGGGCCTCTGGAATGGCAGACGGCTCCGCCGCAGTGCCCGTGATATCTGTCGTCATCATGTTGGCCTCCCCATCTTCTTACGGTGGCCGAAAACCTCTGATCTAAGATTGTCACACTTGTACGACCCCGATTTTACCACGTTTCACCTGCCCCGCAGAGTGCTCCGCAGTCGCAACGGAACTCTTTGCCAGCCTCAATGAAGAACGAAAATTCATCAGGGAAGCCTTGGGAGGCACATGGGGATCAGAACTTCGACCGAAAAATGGGAGAAATCCTGGAAACAACCGCGATTGCAGAAGCGCAGCCAACTCGCCATAGTATGGTGTTCCGCCCGGCGACCGGTGCGTTCTGACCTCGAACTCTCTGTGATAACACGATCCTATGGCGCGACCTTCGCTCACTCCACCCGGCAAAGACGACGACGATTCGTGGGGCAAACTGGCCTCCGATCTGCTGGGTATTGAACTCGATATGGATGCCGATCTCGATTTTTCCGAGCCGGAACCCGTGGCTCCCGCCGCCCCAGCGCCAGCCGTTGCGGAAGCAGCCGTCGAGCCGGAACCGGTTTCAGCACCAGAAGATACGGCTCCCAGCGACACCCCACCCACCCCCTTGGAGAGCGACGACGAGTTCTGGAAAGCCCTGGAAGAGTGGGACTGGGACGAGTCGGGTACAAAACCGAAACCCCCGCCACGACGAACCGAGACAGTTGCCGCTGAGAGCTCGAGCGACGAACAACCCTCGCGCCGACCGAGTCGGGGAGAGCGTGGTGATCGTCGAGGCGGGCGTGGACGCGGAGGCCGTGACCGTGATGCGGATTCCCGCCGCCGTCCCGATCGTGACGCCCGCCCTGCAGAAGCAGTCGCCGAAGTGGGTTCAGCCGAACCGGATGTGGCACCAGAACCGGAGCGTCCCCGTCGCCGACCAGAATCGCGTCGCCGGAGTGAAGAAGGAACGGGCGAACCCCGCAGCCGTTCCGCTACCGACTCACGTCGCCGGGAACCACCCCGTCGTTCGCCGGTTAAACCTCGTCCTGCTGGTGATGGATTCGGTTCCGGACTCGAAGACGAGGATTTGCTCGAAGACCCCTGGGCGGTCTCGGAAGACGAACTGGTCACCGAATCCGCCGCGCCGGTCGCAGAATTCGATGACTTCGATGATGAGCTCGACTTGGCACCGCCATCCGGTGAGGAAACGAGCGAAGAGGAAGAAGACCGTCGGCCGCGTCGCCGCCGTCGTCGCCGAGGTGGTCGCGGAAATCGACGCCCTGCCGATGATGCCGTCGTTGCGGAAACGGACAGCGAATCCGATGACGATTTGGTAGAACCTCCTGCTGATGAAGATTTTGCTGAATCTCTGGATGATTCCGAAGAAGAAGCCGAAGGTGAATCAGAGGAACGCCGACCTCGTTCCCGTCGTCGCCGTCGTGGCAGCCGCGGTGGTAGTCGACGGCCCGGAGCTGGGGAATCTGCTGGTGATGAGACCCGTCCCCGACCGGCACGGAGTCGTCCCGCAGAGGTCGCCCCCGAAGCGACTGCCCATGATGATGACGATGAAGAAGAAGCCCCGGTTGTTCGCGTGAAGTACGACAACATTCCCACTTGGGAAGAGGCGATTTCCGTGATGCTGGTCCGCCGTGAACAAGGTGGGCGGTCTCGAGGGCCGCAACGGCCCCAGCAACGCCGGGGTGATTGGTAAGACGCTTGGATCAATTCGCGAATTGAACCGCGGATCTTCTGTTTGGCATTCCGACGCGGATCGGGCTCATGAAGACCTGTCGTCTGGTGACCTTGGGTTGCAAGGTCAATCAGTATGAAACGCAACTGGTACGCGAAGCCCTGGAGCGCCAGGGATACCGCGAAGCACAGGACGAGGAAGTCGCCGAACTCTGCGTCGTCAATACCTGCACCGTGACGTCCAATGGCGATTCCCGGTCGCGGCAGGTCATTCGTCAACTGGCAAAGCAGAACCCAGGGACCCGCACACTGGTCATGGGCTGTTATGCCACACGCGATCCGGACGCTGTCGCCAAACTCCCGTCCGTCGCCGAGGTCATCACGGATAAACGCGAGTTGCCGGACATACTTGCCCGGCACGGAATCTACGATGATTTACCCGGAATCTCACGCTTTCCCGGCCGCAAACGGGCCTATGTAAAGCTGCAGGACGGCTGCATCCTGCGGTGCAGTTACTGCATTATTCCGCAGGTCCGGCCCGGTTTGCACAGCCGATCTCCCGAGGAAATCGAGGCCGAAGTGCGGCGGCTGCTCGATTCCGGCCATCAGGAATTGATCCTGACCGGCATTCATATCGGGCATTACGGCGTCGATACCTCGCGTGGACGTTCGGGGAAACCGCCGTTTCGGTTATGGCATCTGATCCAGCGGCTGGACCGGATTCCTGGCCCTTGGCGGATGCGGCTATCGAGCATCGAGGCAGCGGAAATCGATAATGATTTCGTTGCGGCGGCGGCTGACACCGAACATCTTTGCCCGCATTTTCACCCGGCCTTACAGAGTGGATCTACGACCGTGCTGCGTCGCATGCGGAGGCGATACACCGCTGAAAAGTTTCTCTCATCCGTAGAAACGCTGAAGGCACGGCTTAATGAACCGGGGCTGACTACCGACATCATCGTGGGTTTTCCTGGCGAGACCGATGTGGAATTTCGGCAAACGGTAGCAACCTGTCAACAGGCCGGGTTTCACAAACTCCACATCTTCCCGTTCAGCCCGCGCAAAGGGACTCCGGCTGCGGATTATGCAGAGCAAGTCCCGGGCGAAGTAGTGAATTCCCGCGTGAATGAGCTACAAAGAGTGGAAGCGGAATTGGCCGGGCGATACCATGAACGACTGATCGGTCGCACACTGCAAGTGCTGGTGGAGGGTGTGGCTCCCGATCAACCGGGAATGGTTCTGGGGACCGATGAGCGGTACGCCACGGTGCTGTTTCCGGGAAGTGATTTGGATGCCAATCGACTGATTTCCGTTCGGGCCATTTCGGCGACGTCGCAATGTGTCTATGCCGAGCGGATCGACGAAACCCCCGCTGTCCGGGAAGGCGGTGAGCAATGTCGTCTCATGAATTCCAGCCAGCCTTTGTCACCATAGAGCATCACGAGAATGCTGTGGTCGCGCGCTTCACTCGGCCACAGCTTTCCGAGGAAGATAATATCGAGCAGATGGCCCACGAACTGGTCACGCTGATCGAACTCTTCCAGTGTCATCGACTCGTCCTCAGCATGGACATTGTCGATTTCATCACCAGTGCCGCTTTGGGCAAGTTGATCATGATCCATCGCAAACTGCACCGCAAAGAAGGGCGGCTGGTGGTGTGCGATGTGAAAGGGCCGGTTGCAGAAGTCCTCAAAACCAGCCGCTTGAACGAATACTTTACGATTGCGTCGGACACGCAAGGGGCTTTGCTGCTCGCAGCCGCCAGTTAAGGATTGTACGAGTGGCTTGTCTCATCGCCGTGGAAGGCATTGACGGTTCAGGCAAAGGAACACAGTCAGCACGCTTGGTTGAAGAATTACGCCGGCAAGGGTATTCCGCCGCGTTATTGAGCTTTCCCCGCTATCAGGCCACCCGCTTCGGACAGCAGATCGGCCACTTCCTCAATGGCAAGTTCGGCGATCTGGAAACCGTGCACCCTTTGCTGGTCTCCCTGCTCTTCGCCGGAGATCGCTTTGAAAGTCGCGCGTTGCTGCTGGACGAAATCACCCGGCACGACGTCGTGGTGTGTGACCGCTATGTCTCTTCGAACATGGCCCATCAAGGGGCCAAAGTTTCTCCGGAAGAACTGCCGGAACTTCTCGAATGGATCGCGTTTGTGGAGTACCAGCAGCACCAGTTGCCGCAACCAGATGTGGTGCTATGGTTCGACTTGCCGGTGTCTGTTGCACAGGACCTGATCGCCCGGAAAAGCCAGCGCAGCTATACCGAGAAAGCCGCGGATCTGCAGGAAGCCGATGCGGCGTATCTCGGACGAGTTCGTGATGTCTATGCGAGATTGGCCGAACAGACTGCAAACTGGCGCCGCATACCGGTCACTCAGGAAAATCTCTTGCGTGATCTGGACGATGTCGCCGCCGAAACCTGGCGAACCGTTCAACCCTTTCTGCCTAGGTAGCGCTTTTCCCGCCGTTTCATTTCCCGCCCGACGCATTGCAGGCTACACTTCGGGAAACAGCGAACACAACGACATGACTGGAGTAAGGTCCGATGACGCATGCGTGGCACGATGTGGTTCCCGGCGATGGTCTGCCCGGCGAGTTCACCACCGTGATTGAAATTCCCCGCGGTTCGAGCGTGAAGTACGAACTCGACAAACTGACGGGCTTACTGCGGCTCGACCGCATGCTGCACTCCGCAGTCTATTACCCTGCCAACTATGGGTTCATTCCGCAAACGCTCGCCGAAGATGACGATCCGCTCGATGTGCTGGTGCTCTGCCAGGAACCAGTCGATCCGCTCACCCTGGTGGAAGCCCGTGCCATCGGTCTGATGACGATGATCGACTGCGGGAAGCGCGATCACAAGATTCTCGCGGTCGCCACCCACGATCCGGAATACAACTCGTTCCGTGAAGCCAGTGAGTTGCCCACGCACAAGCTCGCCATGATTCGCCGCTTCTTCCAGGACTACAAAACCCTGGAAGGGAAGGCCGTGGAAGTAGACGAACTGACCGAAGCCGCCACTTCGTTCCCGATCATTAAAGACGCCCTGGAACGCTACAGCCAACACCGCCGCCGTGGATTCTACTAAGAGAGCGTTACCCAGCTTCTATTGGTCTCCTGAAATACTTCGGCGTCACCACTTTCCGGTGATAATCTTGCGAACCTTGAGATGGATTACTGAAAGTATTCCATCTCATTCCCCTGCCGCACGCGTCGGCGGATTTGGAAGAGGTGGGCGGGCATGTGACGTGGATCAAGCTCCACGTAATTCCGTGAGCCGTACCACATGTACCGGGCATCGGCGAGCAGGTCGTGAACTTGGAACGGTTCGTTGGCTTCGATTCCCCAACCGGTGAGATCGAGGTCGACAAAGCCGCACTGTTTGTACTGGTTGTCGAGGTTGACCACGATCAGCATCAGGTCCTGACCATCGGGCGATTGCTTGCTGTAACAGAACAGCCGTTCGTTATCGACGGGATGAAATTTGATGCCGATGGTGTACTGCAATGCGGGATGAGCTTTACGGATTTGATTCACTCGCCGAATCACTCCGGACAGGCTGTCGGGCCGGGCGATGTCGTGACAGTGAACTTCGAACTTTTCACTGTTGATGTACTCTTCGCTTTTGGCCTTGGCGGGCAGGCACCAGCCGTGTTCATACGGCGGGCCATAGATGCCATAGTTGGATGACAGAGTCGCTGCCATGATCAAGCGGCGGAGAAACGTCGGTCGCCCCCCCTGTTGCAGCTCTTCCGTGAGAATGTCGGGTGTGTTGGGCCAGAAGTTTGGACGAAAGTACTCTTTGACTTCGGTGGTCGTCAGCTCCGTGACATACTCGGTCAGTTCCTGGGCTGAATGCCGCCAGGCATAGTAAGTGTAGGACTGCGAATAGCCGAGTTTCGCCAGACGGTACATCACCTTGGGCCGCGTGAAGGCTTCTGCCAGGAAGATTACGTCGGGCCATTGCTGCTTCAGCTCGGTGATGCACCACTCCCAGAAGGGGAAAGTTTTGGTGTGCGGATTATCGACTCGAAAGACGCGAATGCCGCGTTTGATCCAGAACTCGAAGACACTCTTCAGTTCCTGCCACAGGTTCTGCCAGTCGGCCGATTCAAAGTTGAACGGATAAATGTCCTGATACTTCTTCGGCGGATTCTCGGCATATTGAATGGTGCCATCGGGGCGGATGCGGAACCAGTCGGGATGCTCAGCGACATAGGGATGATCGGGTGATGCCTGAAACGCGATGTCGAGGGCCACATCGATCTGAAACGTTTTGGCCGCGGCGACCAAGGCATCAAAGTCGTCGAGTGTGCCCAGCGACGGATGGATCGACTTGTGGCCGCCGGTCCTGTCGCCAATCGCCCAGGGGCTGCCGACGTCTTCGGGTTGCACTTCGGTGCTGCCGTTTCGCCCTTTACGGAACTTCTGACCGATCGGATGAATCGGCGGCAGATAGAGGACATCGAACCCCATGTCGGCAACATAGGGCAACCGAGCGATCACATCGCGCAGGGTTCCATGCTGGCCGGGTTGAGTCGCCGCTGAACGGGGAAACATTTCGTACCAGGCGCTGAACCGTGCCCGCTCCCGATCGACGGTGACGCGCAGGTCGCGCTCAAATCGGGTGACATGTTCACGCGGAGACCACAAATCCATGGCCTGCAACAACGTGGCATCTTCCGCGATCTTAGCAATCACTTGCGGATCTTTGGCGGCGATGCGGTCCAGCCAGTCTTGAATGACGGCTTGATCGTGATCAGGTGCCACCTCCAGGGCCGCTTTCAGAAAGTTCGCCCCGACCTGGAGATCGACCGTCACATCCTGTCCGGCGGCCACGCGTTTGGCAAAATCACGTCGCCAGGAACGGAAATGGTCGATCCAGGCCACCACGGTGTAGGACGCGGTCCCGATCTCAGTAACGGGAAATTTCCCTTCCCAGTGATCGTTGTAACCCGGCTTCAGGCGGGTCTTCTGCCACTCGGTTTGGGTGGCCTGCCGATACCATAATTCGACAACCAGTTCGTCATGCCCGTCGGTAAAGGCATCAACGGCCACTATGACCGACTCTCCCACCGTCCGTTTGATGGGAAAACGACCACCATCGATCTCTGGCCGTACGCGATCGATGACTACGCGATGACGGCCTTCGGTCGGTAATGGCATCCGTAAACTCCTGTCTGGTATATTCTTGGGTTTGAACATGCGCCAGCTTAGCCGGTTCCATGATCCAGCAAACTTTACGCTCATTCGGGCAATTTTGGCGCCCGAAACCCTGTTTTTTTCAGAAACGAGAGACATTTCCACGACGTGCTGCCGAACTCGCATATTTCTTTCTGAATCCGTATCATCTTGGTCGCTAACGATTTCCTCTGGTTCGCGTTTCAAGGGACAGAGCCACCATGCTCACGAAGAAGCCACAAGCCGTGGCCGGTGTCAGCGCGACATACGAAAACGTCATCGAAGAACTGTACCCGTCGATCGCCAGTATCTGGCTGGGGCAACTCCTGAATTCGCTGTACGAGTCGCTGCCGGGCTATGGTCAGGTGCGGTTGTCGTACCTGATTTTCGTTCCGCTCACCTGGCCCTTGGGACTACTGGGCTACTTCGCCATGAAGGTGTTCGGTTCAAAGTATGTGGTCACGAACCGGGCGGTCAAACGGTATCCGGTGCTTGGTTTTCAACTCCTTGAAGAGGCAACGCTGGCGAATATCGACCGCGTGACAGTTGACCCCGATTCGAAGCTGGCCTTCTTCCGCACGGGCGATGTCCGCCTCTCCTCCGCCGATGGTGGCACCCTGATGCTGATGCGGGGCATTCCCTATCCGGAGCGGTTCTGCCAAGTCATTCTCGAAGCCCGCGATGCCCGGAAAGAAGTCGAAGCCTCGATGAATACCATCCGCAATCGAAAGTAATGCGTGGTCGCCATCCACTCATTCTGCACAGCCCGGGCCTCTCGCTCGGGCTGTTTTGCTTAGAAGGCACTTCATTAAGACCTCAGGCGTTTAAATAACCGTCGGATACGGCCGAGTTGGGTGAAGCCTTAGTCAAGGTGGTCGTAGTGTTCAGCGATTTACCCAGCCTGGCAAGATTTGGCCTGTGACCATCGATGTGAGGCATCGGCGATGTGATGTAGTCAACAAGTAGAATTACCCCGTGCAAGCAGTAATGCTGCACAATCGATACGATTGATACGCTATGCCTCGTCGGGCGGTGCGGGCTACGTCGCGGGGGCGGATTGTTGCCGAATGACATCATTTTTGAGCTAGGTTTCCAGGTTGAGACAGTGCGGAGTTGGAGTCACCGACCCCGGTACTGAGGAAGCCTGGTGTCTTGATGGTGATTTCGATGCAAGCAGTAGCGGTCTCAGATGCCGTGCTCTGGGTCGGGTTGGCCGGACTAATTCTCGTCTCGACCGTGGCTGGCTTTGTTGCCGGGGTGCAGTGTGCACCGTGGCTGCAAGAACGGGCCTTGAAGCGAGCGGCCCGGCATGTGCAGCGGCTGTTCGAGTTCACCGCACAACATATGGAACGGACATCGCAGCTCTGTCAGATGCTGAGTGATGCAGCCACGTCGCCTTTAGCATCCGCTCAATGGGATCGGCTCGATACGGCTCGAAAGAAGCTGGCTGACAGTTGGAAAGGCATGGCAGAACGGCAGGTGAATTCCAGCTCAGAAGTGGCTGGTGAGACCTGTCCAACCGGATCGTCACAGTTCCATATTGACTGGGCTAAAGGGCCAGTCGATGCGACCACACAGTTGCCCAATCGAGAGACGTTTGAAACCAATCTCCAGCAACTCATTCAGCAGTCGAGTGAGCATTGCCATCCGAGCGGTGTCTTGCTGTTCCGCGTCGACAAGAGTGATCAGCTTGCCCGGAGGTATGGAGCCGACGCGCTGAACGTTTTGCAAAGCAAACTCGCAACGGTGGTGATCAAGGCTGCCCGTAATGAAGATCTGGTCTGCCGACTGGATGGCGATCTGTTTGCGGTGCTGATTCCATCAGTCTCGCCGCTGGCAGGGGCCCGTGTTGCCGAAACCATTCGTGCCGCTGTGCGTGACCACGCCTATCGAGTTGAGGCCAACGGACCGGAGGTCTTACTCACGGCGAGTTTCGGATATGCCGTATGCCTGCCTGCCGAACCGGCGATGCTGGTGATCGACCGCGCGAGTGAAGCCTTGCAGAAGTCGCAGTCAGCAGGCCGCAATCAACTGCACGTGCATGACGCGACAAATCGTCTGGTGGCACGAATCGGCTAGGGAGAAGGCTGGGGCACCGGCGTTGATGACTACAGGCCAAAGCCGCCGCCGAATCCACCACCGCCACCACCCCCGAAGCCACCGCCGCCACCAAATCCACCACCACCGCCGCCGCCGCCACCCCCACCAAAGCCACCGTTGCCGTTGTTGAAGTTGTTGCCAGCGCCCATGTAGATGAACTGGTAGAATTCCGGAGCGGCTTCCAGCGAGCTCTTACCGAAGCCATAAGCTGGTGAGACGAAGGTGCGGTTATTCGCGTCGGGATTGCCATGATCGGTTAAGATCTGAGCGATGATGGCTCGGCGATGCGCATCGAGTTCCGGGTCAGCATTATTCCAGGTCCGCTCCACCAGCACGGGGAACGGTGCACTGCGCATACGGGCCGCAATTTCCAGAATCTTGTCTTTGCCATCGGGCGTCAGTTCGGCTGACTCCAGCACAAAGTCTTTCTGGTAGAGAATGAAGTCCGCCGCTTCGGCGTTGGTCTGCATCTGATGGAAGTGGGCACGCTGCACAGCTCCCACGGGATACTCGTCCTGAATGGCGAGTGATCGTCGGGCCAGACAACTCCCGCAGCAACCGCCGCTGAGCTTACAGCCACCGTGACCGCAATCATTGCATTTGCCGAAGCCCTTTTTGCCACAGTCATCGCAACCCTCGTTGCAGCCGGTATCGCAGGTCTGGCAATCGTCCTTCTTCCAGAACTTCCAGGACTTTTTGGAGCTGCCGGTGTCGCAGCTATCGCAGGCGGAGCACTCGTGCTTTTCCCAGAATTTCCACGATGACTTACCGCAGGTTTTACAGCCGACGTAATCCGCAGGGACATGGCCATCGACATAGACCTGGTTGTTCTGTCCAAGGGTGGAACAACCAGCGATCAGCCAGGCCGTGAGCGCCAGACTTCCCCAAGTTTGAAGTGTTCTCGTCGTCCGGAACATCCTGCTCCCCTTGTCAGCTCCACATCCCCGGTGGACATGCTGGTCTTACGGCAAAAGTGCTGGCTCGTCTCTTGTCAGTTTTCCGTGTCTTCCGTCTGGCAATCAGTAACGCACGCCTTTGCTGGCATCACGCTGGACCCGGTTTTGCATCCCCGAGGGGATTGTGCCGTTGCCAGAGTAAGCCGTCGGTTGAATCGTTTGCGATGGCATCGTCGGAGTGCTCCAACCACCGTTCATACGTTGGGCACTACTGCCTGGCACCTGCTGCAGGTTCGGTCCGTTCCCATTGGTTGGTGCGGGAGGTACCACGGGCACCGAGTAAGGCGGAACCGCAGAGGCCGGGCCGCTCGGCATCCCATTGGGATGCGGTGTCGGTGATGAGAACCCGGTACCGTTCGGATTTGTGGGGACGGGCGAGTACATCGAACCGGCTGGACCCGGATTAAAGTGCTGGTATCCCACGTTGGTCCCGACGGCACCGCTGCCATACGGCGGAAGCTGGTAGTATCCGGTGTCCGGAGCCCCTTCCACCATGTTGTACTTGTAGAATTCGAAGTCGGTGGGATGAGTCACCTCGAAACCAGGAACCGGCGGCACTTCGTGAGCATCCATCGGCCGTACGATTTCTGGCGTGATCAGAATAAGCAGCTCATTCTCTTCCTGTGTCGAAGTTTTGTTGCTGAACAGCAGCGTTCCAACTTTCGGAATATCGCCGAGCAAGGGAATCCGCGTGACTTGTGTGACAGTGCGATGCGACAGCAACCCCGCGAGGGCTAATGTTTGCCCTTCCCGCATTTCAACCGTGGTTTGCACGCGGCGAGAATCGGTGCCGGGAACGCCCCCCACCGCATTGCCCTGATTCAGGTCGCTGTATTCAGCAATCGCAGAGATGCGAATCAGGTCGCGATCGATGACTTCGGGCGTCACCAGCAATGATGTTCCAAAGCCACGGAATGAAGTCGTCTGACCTTGAGCACCACCGATTCCCACGACGGTCGGCACGGCGAATTCCCCCCCAGCGAGGAAGCGTGCCTGTCGTCCGCTCAAGACCACGACGTTGGGTTCCGTCAGGATTTTGGCGGTTCCATTCGCTGCGAGGGCAGAAATCAGCACGCTGACGTTACCGTCATCGAAGATACCACCGATGGTTGCCGCTCCAGCGGCCCCCAAGTTGGTAAAGATCTGCTGACTTCCCTGGTTAATGAGAGCGTTGATATCAACGCCAAGATTCCGCGCTTGAGACCGGTTCAGCTCCGCAATGCGGACCCGCAACGAAATCTGAAACTCTCCTGGAACCTGCAATTCATTGATGATGAAGCTCGACAGCAGGCCGTTAAAACCACCGTACAAGCCGTTCAACCCGCTGCCATATCCCCCCAGGTCGACCCCCGCACCAGCGCCACCGACATACCCACCAGCGTTGCCAAGACCGCCGAACAGGCTGCCGTCCTGTGCGATCACTTCACCACGGATGATGGCGAGAATGTGAGCGGCCTCCATCTGATCGCGTGCCTGTCCCCGCACGATGATTTTGTAGGACATCGGGATCAGATAGACCTTGCTGTTCGGGAAGAGTGTGTTGATCTTCTTCTCGAGCTTGCCGTAGTCAACCCGGCGCTGGTTATCGAGATTCGGATCGCGAATGGTCTTCACGAGATAAACGATCGGTTCATCCTGGCCTTCGAACCACATGGTCATGGTCGTGGTGCCACGCGCCATACCAATAAACGACAATTCGCGCGGGCTGTATTGAATGACGTCGATGATGGACGGATCGGCGATATGGATCCGAGTGACGTTGGCCTTGGTATACATTAACTGGCTGCGTCGCTCGATAATTTCAAAATCTTCCTGCTCATCGGGCATGGACTCGATGAGGCGATGCAATGCCCGGGCGGAATCGGCAGAGTTACGTGCCGGTTGGGCCTGCAGTGTTGTGGCCTGAACCAGGGTCGTCGCTGAGGCCTCTGGTGGAAGTTCAAGACCGGAAGCCGGCAGCATCATTCCTGGATGTGGCTGCTGCGGCTCAGGAACCATCCAAGGCCCGGACTGTGCCGACGTTTGCACAATGGGTGCTGAATATTGTGGATAAGCCGGATAGCCCGCTGGGGCTTGCGCATGGATGGCAACAGGCTGCCCTCCATAGGCTGCAGTCATGGCCATCAACCCGAAAGCAGATGCCCAACGTCGACAACAGCTTCCATACTGCGTGACGCATGCGGAAATTGCCATGCCCTGTCGCTCCTCGCCGTCCCTGGCATCCGTTCAACGGACGAGCTTACTGCTCCACCGTCCTGGCAATCGACTCGCAGTCAGTGCCTGTGAACCGACATCGCTGTCGATGCGGGTACACGCACTCACTCCGTGGAGGCAGCCCTCCATGTCGGGTCTATCGACTTTCCGGGTTGCATGCGTTCAACGGATTCCCGACTGAGTGGGCCGTCCGTCCGATAACGTCGGCAAAGTCTTCCTGGACTGCCAGAAGTCACAGTGAACACGAGGTTGATTCGGCAGAAGTCGCCGAAAAAAAGTCACCATTCGAGTGCGAAAAAATCGCAACTCAAATGGTGACAAGAGGTTTACAGGCATGGCCCTGTAACATAACTCACCGAACCAACATCTCAAACTTGATTCGGCCAACTCGGACTTACTACCAGGGATAATTCGTATCGCGGTTGTAGACCGCCCGACCGGGGTAATACCACGGAGCCCGGTAGTTGTAATACGGGAAGCGGTAATGACCATGCAGGTCGCTGCGATGGAAGCCGGGGCCGTAGTGATCGTAGTAGGGGTTCCCTGTCACAACATATTGCCCGCCGTTGGGATCGTGATACAGATAAGGTGAACCAATGCGGGCATCGTAACCCCCGGGCGCCCAGAACGGCCCTTGTCCGGCGGCCGGCCCGGCTCCACGGGTACCGATGCCCGTTCCTTGACTCGGGGGCATCACCGTGGTGACTCCCGGCTGCGGAGGCATCGTGGGGGCATTCATCATGGGCTGACCGAGGTTGCCATTCCAGGGAATCGGGGCGACGGGCACCGTGTTCGGTATTCCCGGAGCAGGGGGCAACGGGTCGACATCCATCGGCATGGGTGGCACCACCGTGGCGGCGGGCTCCGGCGCATCGGCCCATGCCATCCCTGCTCCCAGGGTCAATCCCATCACACAACTGACACACAACCAGGATGAGCTCATCGGAAGTTCCTGCACATCATCATTATCAGAAGAATTGCGGCGGCTCGAGCTGTCCGCCGTGGTTGTCCGTGGCCTCGTAATTGTTGGACGAACAACTCGACGGCAGACAGTGTAAGCCTACCCGCTGATTCTGCCGCTTGCCGAGCCGTCTGGTTGATAAGGCATGGAATTGCCCATCGAGTTTGACGGCGATCCGCAAAAAAACACCTGCGGTTACCCGGACAGTTATAGAAGAACTGTCGGACAAGACCGCCCGATCGACCGATACAGACGATGGACAATGGTGAGCAGGTACGAGCATTGAGTCGGAGGGATACGCAGGATGTCCACAGCAATCACCACGGTGGCCTTGGGTTTGGCGATGCAAGTCGGACAACCGGCCCCTCAGGAAACGCCGAACTATCCCGCGTTACCGAACGCCTACAATCAATATGGTTTTGAAGGGCAGTTCGAACAGCGTCACCCGTTCGATACGCAGCAGAACTGGGTGCATGGCTATTTTCAGGAAATCCCCGCGTATGGGGGCCATACTTTCTACCGCCCGTACAACTATAAAGATGTGATGTCGCAATCGCAGACGGCTGCCGGTTGGGGTGCATCGCCGACGCTACCGTACTCGCAACAGTTCTGGCACCGCTACCATGATCAGGCGACCATGCTGAAGCTGTCACAGCAAGGCCAGCCGTCGCATGATCAGGCCAACATGGTCCAGACGCCGACGATGCACCCGACTCACGGAATGCAGCCGGGGATGCAACCGATGTATCATCCCTCGCCAGTGATGACACCGCAGCCGTCGCAAGGTCCTGCGATGACGCCGCCGATGGCACCGAATGCCATGTGGTCGATGCAGCCCAATCATCCTGCCGCGACGAACTCAAACATCGTGGTACCCGCTTCGGGATTGATGCTGCCGCAACAGCCGCTCTACATGCCCGCCCCGGCCTTTGCACCGGCTCCGCAACAGCAACCCATGCTCTATCCGGCTCAGCCCACAGCTCCGGTGACCGGCCCGAATTTGCCCGCGTTCTGATCATTTCGTCGGGTTTACCTTCTGCGCCGGTCGTGTGAGTGGCAGCAGCAGTTGCGCCGCCAAGAACAAGAATAGTGGCGCGAAGACCAGCAACCGCAGGCCTTTTAAGGCCCAGGTCGGCAATGGTATGGTCTCGCCAACGGCCAGGTAGACCAAGGCCAGCGCGAATGTTGCCGTCAAGACGCCACACCCCCCGGCAACCATCTGTGATTTGAAGATGGCCCGCTCTGAAAGGGGTTCGTTGTGGAGTTCAATGGTTCGGCGGCGTTTGAGCGAACGCTCGACGGCATCGATCCATTCGAAGACTTCCACCGCCTGATTCCACGAGCTCTCGGGATCAAGCCAGACCGGGCCTTGTGGCGTGATGCCGGTTGTCGCTGCGGATGTATGCTGCCAGAGGCCCGCAGCATCCTGCGATAGCTGATAATTCCCAATTGTTGATTGCACATTCAGAACCAACTTGGGAACTAGCCCGGCGGACAATTCACAGGCCCAGAGGCCATTCCCGTCTGCGACTCCATCAAGCGTGATGGTCAGCCGTCGATGCCCTTGTTGCGGTCGCGAGGAATCCAAAGCCGTGATCCGCCGCGCACGGACTCCCATCCATTGCAGCAAGGCCAGATCGGTCTGTCGTAGATCGGCGACAAGTTGATCCAGCTGGGGATCATCAGTGGTTGCCGTCGGTCCCGTCCGTTGCAATTCCACATGGGTCACGCGGCAATTGGGCCTACCAAGATCTGCCCGTAAACCAGCCAGAAGCTGGTCCCCTTGAAACGGCCAGAACGGAATAATGGGGGCGGTCCGTTCGTCCGCCATCAGGCTGAGTTCATAGGCCATCGACAGCCCATGTTCGGCCGCCGGCCAGACATACAAGGGGCAATCGCGCTGACTGAGTTGCCGCACAATCGACCCGGTTTCAGCGGTTACCCCCTGCACCATGATCGCGGTCAGATCTTTGGCGACCAGCAACTGCTCCCAGGACTCACAGAATTCGGTCCGTGACAGGCCGTGAGCCAGTTCATCAACGACAGCACCATGTCGCACGATCAGGAACGTGGTTTGAGCATCGGCTTGTTGCAGGTCTTTCAGGCAACGGTGAACCGCCGCATCTTCCGCATAAACTCCCCAGCGTATCACCGCTTCTCTCCAATGCGCTTCTGCGCTTCGGCCAGCTTTTTTCGAGCCTCTTCGACATGCGAGGAATTCGGGAATTCGGTCAGCAGTCGCTGATAGGTCATCACGGCGTCTTTCCAGTTGCCCAGGTGTTCATCGCAGGCACCGGATTGTAGCAGAGCTGCGGCCTGCCATTCAGGATACGCATATGACGCATAGACTTTTTGATAGGCCAGAAAGGCTTCCTTCCATTTCTCCTGCAGCAACCAGGTTTCGGCAATCAGAAATTGGCTCTTCGCCGCCGTTTCCGTGCGAAACGCCGCCGGAGCAGCGATCACCCGTTCCAGTGCTTCACGGGCTTCCGGGAATTTCGCCTGCTGTTTGAGTGTGCGGCCCAGAATTTCATCGGCCTGATAGTTCAAGGTCGCGGCAGGCAACTTCTGCTTCAAATCGGCCACCGTCGTCTCGACGTCTTCATACTGCTTCAATCGGAATTGGGCTTCCGCGGCGAGAATCCACACGCGTGGCAACCACGGCTCGTCCGTCACCGGGGCTTCTGTCATCAATGCCAGTTGCTTCAGAACCGCTTCCAGTTGATCGGACTTGGCCTGCGGGTCGGCAAGGACCGCTTCCGTTGCGGCGTATTCGACATAGGAAGTTGAAGGGCTATCTGGAAAAGCATGATGGAACTCGTCTCTCAACTTCAGTACGTCGTTCCAGCGTCGCCCTTCCAATGCCAGCACAACCAGTTGATACATCGCGCGTTCACGCACCAGGTCGTCACTCTTGGGGTTGTTCCGCAACTGCTCGAACGCCTGCCGGGCCGCATCCAGTCGATTCGCAATCAAATCGCTTTCCGCGAGACTCAAGGCCGCATTGTCAGCCAGGTCACTGTCGGGTGTCTCTTTCACCAATCGCCGAAAGATTTCATCAGCACGATCAAACCGTTCGGCGTCGTAGTTCAACAACGCCCATTCATCGAGCAGTCGATCGAGGTTCTTTGGCTGAGGGAATTTGGTGAGGACCGCGGCATAGGTCTGGTCGGCCGCATCAATCTGCCCGTCTTGACGATAGGTGCGTGCCGCCTGCAGTCCGGATCGGAAGGCATACAGATACGGGGGTTCCAACTCAGCACCCGATGCCGCAGGTGACTCTGGAGCCGACATGGTAAAGGTCGCAAGGAAGGCCTTCGCAGCCGCAGCAAAGTCTCCCTGTTCACGGAGACATTCCGCTTGATAGTACGCCGCTTCCAATGCGAGCGCATGTTGCGGGAACTGTTGCTGCAATTGCTGAAAACGGCTGGCCGCCTCTGCGAACTGTTGCTGCTGATAGTTCGCCCAGGCCAATCCGCGCAGAGCAAGTACTTCGCTTTCGGTTCCCCGCGCGACTGGCAGCAATCGCTCATAGAGTGAGCTCGCCTGCAACCAATCTTTCCGGGCCTCGGCACGTTCCGCCATCTGTAACAATGTGGAGGTGATCAGTGGCGATCCGGCTTCCTCTTTCACCATCTGATCAATCGACGACAAGGCCGCCGCTGGTTGATTCAACTCCGATTGTGCGATGGCCAGTAATGACCAGGCCCGTAGTCGTTGTCGACCTTGTGGCACACGCTCCAGGTAGGTGTTCGCTGCTGTCTGAGCCGATTCGTACTGTTGCAGTTGCAGCCAACTGTCGGCCTGAACCACGAGAATCTCGACGAACTCAGCAGCTTCCGGGTCGCGCAGGACCTGATCGGCAATCGGTTGTGCCAAGTCGACTGCAGCCTGATGATCGCCCTGCAATTGCTTCGTCAATGCCAGGTAGTATTGGGCCTGAGACTTCGTCCGGGCCAGCGTGCTCTCCTGCAATACTCGCCCAAACGCCGCAGCGGCCGCCGTGTAATGCGGAGCCACCATTGCCGGTTCGGCTTTGTCTTTCAGCAACTGCGCTGCGGCAGCGAGTTCCAACCGGCCCGACAACAATTCCTGGTACATCCGCAGGCCACTTTGCGGATAGCTCTTGGCGAACTGATCGAGCCGCGAACGGGCTTCCTTCAGGTCGCCCGTTTCAATTGCCAACTCTGTCGCGAAGTGCAACGCATCGTCGGCATACTCTCCCTGCGGATACTTCTGCACCACGGCCAACAGCGAGGTTTGCGCGGCTGCCAGATCCCCCGCTAACCGTTGGCACATTCCCAGCTGAAATTGAATTGCCTCGGCCTGAGGATCGGCAGCAGCTTTCGACAACAGATCGGTGAGCAGTTGGGTCGCCGGAGCAAACTTCCCCTGATTTTTGAGCGACAATGCACGCCAGTAATCGGCGGTCAATGCCCGTGTCGGTTCTTTCGCCGCAATGACAAACGCCTTTTCCGCGGCGGCATAATCGGCCTGCCGATACCACGCGAACCCGGCGTTCAAGGCTGCATCGGTGGCCAGCGGATTAGCCGGGTAACTGTCGAGCAGCATCTGATATGCCTGGGCGGCTTCCGCAAACCGCTGCGCTTCGAATTCGATATTGCCGATCTGGAACCAGGCTTCCGCGGCCCGTGGACTTTGGCCCTTGGTCAAGTCGCGATACTTGGCGAGTGCAGCGGCCCATTGTTTCTGGGCTTCGAGCGACTTGGCCCAACCGAACTGCGCATCTTCAATCAGCGCCCCTTGCGGATACTTCTGCACAGCCGTCGCAAAAGATGTCGCTGCCGCCGCGGGGTCATTTATCCGCAGCTGCACATCGCCGAGGTATGGCCACGCACGCTCCGCCAGTTTGTCATCGGGAAACGCCTTCAGATACGCTTGCAATTCGGGCAACGCGGCCGGCAGATCATTCAACAGATAACTGCATTCCGCCACTCGATACGTCGCTTGCGGCAAATTGGCATTCTGCGGATAGTCTTTGACAAAACCGCGTAACTCCTCGCGTGCGGCTTTGAAGTCCGACTGATTGACCAATGTCAGGCCCAGATACAGCCGGGCATACGGCAGCTTTTCATGGGTCGGATAGTCTTTGACGAACTTGCGAAAACTCTCGACGGCAAAGGCCCAGCGATTCTGCTTGTAAAGCTGCACCGCCAGGTTGTAATCATCGAGCGCCTGATCCGCGCGGAGCGGGACCGCACTGGCCAGCATCGCCAACACCGTGAATATCACCAACCACCGCCGCATCGGATGTGTCCTCCCGGCGTGTATCGTAAGGCATGCCGCGGCAATATGAAAATCTGCGTCCCCGAGCCACCCCCGGCTTTTCATTTGCGGGATTGCAGGTATGCCAGCAGATGTTGCAGTTCCTCCGGTGTCAGTTGTGTATCAAGCCCCTTGGGCATCACCGAGGTTGTCCCTTCCCGCAGTTCATCGATCTGGTCGCGGCGGATACGAATTTCCTGCAGGTCCTGCGTCCGCAAGGTGATGGCGTCGGTCGTCTCGGCACTGATCACACCCTGAAAGACCTTCCCTTCGTCGGTCACCACCACATACGGCCGGTAACCATTCACGAAACTCGCACTGGGATACACGATCGCTTCGAGCAGGTCCTTCGGCGAACGGCTGGCCCCGATGGTGGTGAGAGCCGGACCCACGCGACCGCCGTCATTACCCACCACATGGCACGCACTGCAGTTAGCCTTCTTGCCAAAGAAGAGTGCCCGACCGAAGTTCGCATCGCCACCGGTCAACAGCGGCGACAACTCGGCCAGCCGGGCGGCTTGAGCGGCGGTGTCGGCTCCCAAACTCTTGAGCAGCGGCTGTGCATACTCCTGCACCTTGGGATCGTACTTCCGCAAGATTGCGGCGAGTTCATCGCCCGACAGGCTCACCGTCGCAGGGTTGTGGCCGAGCGACAGAATCAGCAAGGTGCCGATTGTTTCCTCTTTCGAGTTTCCATACGCCTTCACCAGCGAGGCGAGTTCCAGCGGCCCCGCTGTGGTGAGCCGTTTCGCCAACGCCGCCAGTTGCTCTTTTGTAAGGATAGCATTGCCGAGCGCGCGCGATGCCAAACCGATGTCCGTCGCCGAGGAGTCGGGTTGATTGAGGACCGCCAACAATTGATCGAAGATCGGCGTGTCAATCCCCGTGCCGCGTGCTCCCAGACCCGACACGGCTTCGGCCCGCACGGCAAGTGACCGCGTCTCATCGGCGGCAAGGCGTTTCAGTTCATCACCAAACACATAACTCGCCAGCGATCGGCGGGTGACGATGCGTAACGCGGGCAACGCGATCGCATCGTCGTTCGATTTGAGCGCCGCGATGACGAGCGGGTTCCAGCTCTCCGGCCAGGTAGCGAGCGTGTTGCGTTCGAGGATTTCCCACAGCAGGCCCCGCACATCCGGCGAGAGATCGGGACTCGACACGGTTTCCGTCACAAATTGCTGCACAGCGGGATCGTTCAACTGCGCGAGCAGAAACCCACGCAACGCCGTCGCGCGTTCGGCCGACAACTCCGGTTCGCTGATCCAGGTTTTGAGCAGCGTCAATGTCTCCGCAGCCCAACCCGGTCGCCGGGCGATCACTTCGAGCGCCGTCTGCTGCAACCGGGCATCTTCGGACGACAACAACGGCAACACCATCTCGCGTGTGAGCGGTGAGTCGTCCATTTGATCGAGGGCGATGAGTCGTACACGCGCTGATCTCGCCCACCAGTCAAAATCATTCTTGGGGTCAGGAGTTGCTCTCTGAATATTCTCAGCAGACTTTTCATCGATGCTGGCAAGTCGCGTCAGAGCGACAGCGCTACAGTGTTCAAGACTTCGATCCGAGTCTGCATAAACATTCATCAAAAACAAGGCGGCATAATGAGCTCTTGGTGGCAGCTTACCCACTGTGAATTGAGACCAGGACTTCATGCCCGATAGTCGTACGGCATTAGCTTCAGCCCATGCACGACGTAACTCAGGTCGCTGAATATACAGTTCCACATCATTTACGAACTCGTATGGTAGCTCGTCATTCGACCACGAAGCTGCCGACAGGATCGCAAGGCATAATTGAGAAGAACGATCTGCCAGCACTCTCGACCAATTCAATTTCACACGG
Organism: bacterium; assembly: GCA_016125225.1. Lineage (GTDB taxonomy): Bacteria > Planctomycetota > Planctomycetia > Planctomycetales > Planctomycetaceae > DSVQ01. Next base: position 192,453 of record WGME01000002.1, read on the forward strand.
CGTGAATCCTGATGATAGTAAGCTCTGCCTGCTGCAATGCGGCCGATTAAAGGTAAGCGAGCTGACGACAAATAGGCAGCCAAATATGCCTCTGCTTTAGCAGATGTGTCGTAACCGAATTGTGTAATTGCCTGCTCACGCACTGCGGGCCGTGGGTCATCGAGATGCTTCAGCCATACTTCGGGGGTTTGCTTTGCCAGTTCGAGTTGCTTACCCCGTGGGTCTTCCACCTTTACGCCATCCACTTTGCGGATGCGGTAGATGCCGCCGTAGATTTCGGGTTTTGCGACCACCGACGTCGGGCAGCCGTTGCGGAACCAGCCGCCGGTGTTGAGGACCAGCAGCGAGCCGTCGGCGTCCTCCAGCACATCGGTCGGGTGGAAGTCGCCATCGGCACAGGTCAGAAACTCATGCACATCGGCCGTGAAGGTCGAGCCGGCGCGTTTGAGTTCGGCATAACGGACCTTGTGTGTATTGAACTCGGTGAAGAACCATTTGTTCTTGAAGTCGTCCCCATAATGGACGCCGCGATACCGCGTGATTCCCGAGACCGCGACATGGCCGAGGTTATGAATCGGGCCGAGTAACCCGCCGGTCCATTTGAACTCAGCGATGGCATCGGCGAGATCTTCCCGGGGATAGACGCCCCCTTCGACCCAGTGCATCAGGCAGTCGCCACGATCACGATAAAGAATGTTGACGGTGCCAATGCATTCGCCTTCTTCGGTGAAATCGACTTCGACGGGGTTATCGAACCCGCCACCGGCATGCACGCGGACGTCGCTGCCATCGAGCCGACAGGAATAGATACGGCCCGCCTTGCCCTTGCTGTAGACATGGCCGTCCTTGTCCTTGAACTCGTGCCCGTGGCGACCTTGCACGATGTACAACCGCCCGGTGGGGCTGAGGAACGGTCCGTGGGTATCGCAGGCATTGCCATTGAAGCCGAAGCCGGTGAGGATCTCTTCGCGCTGATCGGCTTTGCCGTCGTTATCGGTATCGGTGAACTTCCAGATGCTCGGCGGACAGGCGGCGTAGACCGAGCCGCGGTACCACAGGCAGCCCTGCGGCAAGGTGATGTTGTCGACGAATTTGTGAGCCTTATCGAAGACGCCATCGCCATCGGTGTCTTCGAGACGGGTGATCCAGTGCGGCTTTTTTTCCAGCATCTGGTCGCGATTGAGGTTTTCACCATTCGACTCGCCGACATATAACCGGCCTTCGTCATCGAACCCGGCGAAAATGGGCCGATGGAGCAACGGGTACCCGGCGACTTTTTCAATGGTGAACCCATCGGGAACCTGCGGATTCTGGGCCACAGCGGGGATAGCGGCGAGCGAAACCATCACGATCAGAAGACGTTGCAGCATGGGGCTGCTCCTGCAGGCGGGAACGATCAGCGCGAAACGTATTGTGCGACACGCATCAGCAGAGATGCAAATGAGTCGGGTGCGGCCATTACGGTTGGTTAGTCAAGACGCCCAGGGATCGCGATCCCTGGGCTTCCATCGTGTTCATTGTCCCGGCGGCGACCGATCGCGACAATAACGGTGGTCGATCTGGGGTTCGGAGATCCAAAGATGAAACGCTGGCATTCGGGAACACTGCTGTTGGGCTGCGGACTGCTGGGCTGCGAGATCAACCCGCCCCTGTCCCCCACGGAAGAAATGGCCGAAGTGTCGGCGATGGTGACGGAAGCTCCGGTCGATGAGCCGATCACGGCCGAAATGGCCGACGAAGAAGAGGCCGCAATTCTGGAAGGTGACGACATGCCGAGTCCTGAACTTGAGGCCATTCCGGCGAACGTGCGTGAAGAACTCGATCTGTTCGCGTTTGCGACGCTGCAGATTCAGCGCGTGAAACTGTTGCAGGAAGGGTCATTACAGCGGCGACTCAAACTGACGACGGAGCAGATCAAGGTGTTGAGCGGCGTGAATCAGGAAGTTCAGGCTCTCTCCAAGACACTGCAAGCATTGAAACCGGAAGAACGCGAACAGAAACTGCGAAACGAATATCGCCCCAAAGCAGCCGAGTTTCAGGCCTTGGTCGATGAGCAGTTGAACGATGAGCAGGAACGCGAACTCTTTCGTGATGTGGTCCGACGGCAACGCGGGGCGATCACGTTCCTGCTGCCCGGAGTGCCGGAAGAGCTGTCGTTGACCGACACTCAGAAAGCGAAGCTGTATGCCATGATCGAAGCGACACGGCAAGCCGTGGATTTCGACAACCTCTATAACCCACTGGTGCTGGCGAAACTCATCAGCCGGGCCAACGCCGCCCGCAAGCAGGCTCTGGAGCAACTGACTCCGGTCCAACGTGCGAAGTTCGATGCGTTGATCGGCGATTGATGGGAAGCGCGGAATGGAAAAGCCGCCACCGCCGTGTGGCGGGCATTTCGCGATGAGAGTCAGCCCAACTTGTAGATGACACCCAATGCACCGAAGATGATGACCATGACCAGTGTCGCATCGGGTTCAATGAGCCACCGGCGGCGTTCGACCTGATACAACTGGCCGAGCACCACGATCAGCGTCGCAATGATCGCCGCGACTCCACTCACAGCATGGCCCGGTGAGACCGCCGAGAGAATAGGCCCGGCATGCACCGCATCGAGTGGCACGAACAGAATCATGTTGAAGGCATTGCTGCCGAAGACATTGCCGATGGCCAGATCATGAGCCCCCATCCGCAAGGCCGCGAGTGAAGCCACGAGTTCTGGTAATGACGTGCTGAAAGCGACCAGCGTGGTTCCCACGAAGGTCTTTCCCAACCCGGACAGTTCCGCGATCTTGCCCGCCGAGTCCGAAAGAAACGGACCCGCAAAGACGATGACGAGCGCCGCTGTGAGAAACCCGGCGATCGAGGTCCACAACGGCCCGTGTTGCGGTGGCTCTTCAATCAGCGATTGAGCCGCCACTTTTTCGCTGGAGACCTGCTGATCGAAATAGATCAGCCGTACACCGAAGAGATACAGCAGCAAGACGGCCCAGAGTCCGTAGGAAATGTTGAGGAATTCGCCGTGAGCACTGACGGGTTGCGCGAGCAGGCACAGCACGACCATCGCGGTGAGAACCGCACTGACATTGCCCGAGAGTGCATGCCCCGCCGCTTGCCGCGACAGCATTTTGCCCCGCGAGTTCGATGACAAATCGAGGATTGCCAGAATCAGAAGGTTGAATAGGCTGCTGCCCATGAGGTCGCCCATCGCGAGATCCGCCATGCCCGCACGGACGGCCGAAATGTCAACGGTCAATTCCGGCAGCGAAGTCGCACCAGCGAGCAGAATGCTACCAATCAGCAAGCGGCCAAAGCCTGTTTTCTCAGCGATTTCGTCGGCAAAGCGGGAGAGATACGTCCCCGCGAATATGATCACGACCGCAGAGACCGCAAACTGACCAAATGCCGAAAACATGCCCACCTCAACGCATTGAAGAGCTTGCTCAGGAATTCCCCGAGGAGATCTTCAGAAGGAACGAAGAAACACCCCAACCAGATCACGGTGCATCTGGTTGGGGTTGTGACAACCTCGGCAGCTCATTCCACCGTTAAAGGGCGGCGATAGAGTTTGGTGCCCTGCGCGATGTAGAGCCAATTCTGATCGGCCCCCGCAAGCATGCACGTGGTCAACGGCTGCGTGCCGTCAACTTTGGGCAGAACTCCGCACGGCCGGCCGGTCGGATCGAAGACCTGCACACCCAGGGCACTGGTGACGTAGTAACGGCCCTTCTTATCAATCGCCATGCCATCGCCCGAAGCCGAAGCGAGGTACGGCGGCGGTTCGTTGAACTTGAAATCGCCTTTGTAGTCGATCGGCAAACGCATCGGCATGGTGGGCATCTTGGCATCAAGCGTGCCATCGGCATTCACGCGGAACGTCCAGGTGAACTGACCGCCGTAATCCGAGACGGCGAGCGTGCCCCCATCAGCAGACAGAGCGATCCCATTCGGTCGCGTGATGCCAGTATCGACGATCTTCACTTCGCCCGTCTGGCTGTGAATCCGCGTGACTTGCTGGGCTTTGGTTTCGGTGATGTAAATGAATCCGTCGGCAGAGACGGCGAGATCGTTCGGTGTCACGCCCTCGGCGACCACTTTGACGGCGCCCGATTGTGGGTCGATCGAGATCACGCGATTCTTCGCTCCCTGACAACCATAGAGCAGGCCATCGGGGCCGAACTCCAAACCACTGACCGATTCCTTTACCACTTCGGTCTGCTTGCCATCCGTTGCACTCACGCGATAAACGGCCGGGGCTTTCATGTCGCTGTAGTAGAGATTGCCAGCGGCATCGGCACACAACGCATCGGCGAATCCCAGATTTTCGGCGACCAGTTCCCACGACTGACCGGGAATCAGCAGGTTGAGCAGCGTCAGATCGCCGCCAAGGTCGCCACGGGTATCAATGGTCGGCTGAGGCGTTTCCTTCCGCCAGAGCCATTTCATCGCCTCGGGGAAGCGTTCGCTGCCGAAGTCGGCGTTGTGGGCATAGCCCTCGGCCCAGTCGAACCGCGTGTCATAGCCCATGTATTTGAGAGCCGATGACATGAGCTGATTCGACCAGGGCCAACTACCGAACGCATTGTCGACGTCGCCGCTGGTATCGGACATGTAGACCCGGATCGGCTTCGGTTCCGTCTTCCGGACCAGCGAAGGATAGACATTACCGCCGCGGAGATTCGTGAAGCTGCCGACGTGCGAATAGACCTTGCGGAACTGATCGGGCCGTTCCCAAGCGGCGGTGAAGGCACAAATGGCTCCGGAACTCGATCCGCCAATGGCCCGCCATTCTGGATCTTGGCTGATGGCGTACTTCTGTTCGACTACCGGCAGAATTTCTTCCAGCAACATGCGGACGTAGCGATCGCCCAGGCTGTCGTATTCATAACCACGATTTGACGATTTATTGCCCTGCCGTGGTTTCGATTTGTCGTGGCCGGGGTTAATGAAGACCGCGATGGTCGGTGGCATGTCTCCCTTGGCGATGAGGTTGTCAAAGACGACAGGGACGCGCCAGCGGCCTTTCACATTCCGCATCCCTTCGCCGTCCTGAAACACCATCAACGCGGCGGGTTGATCCGCTTTGTATTGAGCGGGCACATAGATCGACCAGTCGCGAATGGTGCCCGGGAAGATGTTCGATTCCCACGGCGGCATCTGCGTGACAGTCCCCTGCGGCACACCGTCCTGCGGCACGGCGTCGGGATGGGGTTTCCATTCCGGCTTGGTTTCGACAATCGGCAGGTTCGACGATGCCGCGTTGTCATCCCACAACCAGCGCAGGGCGTTCGGCAGCTCCTCACCGCCCCACTTGCCACTGTGGCCCCCTTCGGTCATCACCAGCTGATACTTGTAACCCGCAAACTGTAATGCCTGGGCCAAGTCCTGATTCCCCAGCGGCCAGTTGCCATGGAGATTATTCAGGTCTTCTTTCCCTTCCTGCAGATAGACCTTGATGGGCTTGGGCTTATCTTTGGTTTTGCGAACCAGGCCGGGGTAGGCCCAACCGCCGCGGATGTTCGTGTAGCTGCCGATGTGGCTGAGCACCTTGCCGAACTGCTCCGGTTTTTCCCAGGCCACGGTGAAGGCACAAATACCTCCCGAGGAAATACCGCACACAGCCCGGTCAGCCGGATCGGTGGAGACATTCAGCCCTTTCAATGCCACCGGCAGAAATTCGTCGACCAGGAAGTTGGCGTATCGATCACCCAGCGAGTCATATTCAAACGATCGATTGCTGCGGTCTTTGGCGCCCGACTTCGTTGCCGGGATATTGCCGGGATTCACGAAAACGGCAATGGTCACCGGCATGGCTTTCTGATGGATCAAGTTGTCAAAGACGACGGGCACCCGGAAGGCGCCATCGGCCTTGGAGTAGCCCGAGCCATCCATGAAGACCATCAGATTCGCGGGTTCCTCACCGGTGTATTGTGCCGGGACATAGACGCTGTACTCCCGCGTGGTACCGGGGAAGACCTGACTTTGATCATAGACCCCGGAGGTCACTTTGCCTTGTGGAACCCCCGTCTGCACGACGCGGTCGGGCTCCTCCACAGCCGACACGATCACCGGTGTTATCGTTAGAAAACAAAGTGTCCAGCTCAAGAGACCGACCCACGTCTTCATAGCATGTCCATCCAGCAGAGCCATCGGTTGAGGGGTATCGCCGTGACGGCCCCGCAGCCACTCTTCCGAACAGGGGCTGAGTCCACACGGCAAAGTCGATCATCCAACGGGGAAACGCTGAGGTCAAGCCGTTGCGTCCGGCTGAAAATCGAGAGTGTTAAGGAGAGAGTGATGCAGTAGCAAGTCAGCAACCGTAGTTGTACCCATGAACGCAAGGACAGAGATTGACTCAGAGAGGATGTGAAACCCTCATCGAATCGTTCGGGGTGCTGGTAGAGGCAGGAGAATCGCGAGGACGGTTTTCCGAATCCCTCTAACAAATCTGTCAGAAATTGACGTGGCCTCATATGATGAGTATGTTAAAATCGATAAAAACATTTGAGTAATTTGCCAGTCTTTCAGTCGACGCTCGCGTGCACATTAGTGCACTTATTTCTTTTCTTGTTCTACTCCCAAGGACTTGCATCATGACGTCTCGCCGTTTGCGTGGTTTCACGCTCATCGAACTGTTGGTGGTGATCGCGATCATCGCCATTCTCATCGCATTGCTGTTGCCTGCGGTGCAACAGGCTCGAGAAGCCGCCCGCCGCACTCAGTGCCGCAACAACCTGAAGCAATTGGGAATTGCGCTGCACAACTACCACGACAACTTCCTGGTCTTTCCGCAGGCGCATGGTTCCATCGTTGGTGCGAATTCCTGGGAAGGCCGCGGCATCTGGGTTGCCATTCTGCCCTACATCGATCAGGCCCCGATGTTCAATCAGTACAACTTCGATGTGACCTACCGCTCACAAGCGGCCACCATTGTGAACTCGAAGTTGGCTGCCTACGTCTGTCCGTCCGATGTCGCATGGAATGGCAACGAAGGCGGCTGTAATTATGCTGGTAGTGGCGGCTCGACTGTAAATATCTGGAGCAACTCTTCGAATGGTATTTTTCAGCGCTTCTCCAAGACCGGTATTCGCGATGTCCTCGACGGAACTTCGCAGGTGATTATGGTGGGTGAGCAACTCCACGGTGATAACGTGCAGGGTACTGCCGGAGATGCAGACCATACCCGTGCTCCCACGGCTCCTACCTTCGCCAACGCCGACTTCCCGACTCAGGCTGAGTTGCTGAATGCAGCGACAGGTTCATGTACGATTACCCCGACCGCTGAAGCGTCGCTGAGCCAATGTGGCCGCGACTGGTCTGCTCCCTACTACGGACAGAGCCTCTTCAACACCGCCGCTCCTCCCAACTGGAAGCAGCGCAGCTGTGCATTCGGTGGGGGCTTCGGCTTGTGTGCCGACCGCAGCGGCATCGCTGTTTCACGCAGCCGCCATACCGGTGGTGTGCATGTGACGATGGCTGATGGTGCTGTGAAATTCATCAGCGAAAACGTCGATCTGCTGGTCTGGCAGCGCGCCGGTGCCCGCAACGATAACAACCCGATCAGCCTCGACTAGTCGGCAATTGTGGTCTCGATCGAAAGTCATTTGAGGCACGGTGAGTTGCAACTGACCGTGCCTCGATGTTTTATATCTGTGTAGATTTTCACGATTGAATCCCCCTCTGATTGGCTTTCCAGGAGATTGATTTCCATGTTGTCCTTCCACCGTTTTGTAGCCTGTGCTCTGCTCTGCACCCTATCCGGACTTGTGCTGACGAACCTCTCGGGTTGCGGCCCCAAGGAGCAAACGGTCACGAATGAACCCTCCGTCGTCCCCACCCCGGTGGAAAATTTACGAGCGTCGCTGACCGAGTTGGCTGAATCCGGCCAAAAGAACAGTGGCACCGAAATGATGAAGGATGACATCGAAAAGCTGCGCGACATTCCCGGCGGCGATCCGGACACGCTCAAGAAAGACCTGGACGATCTGCTGGCAACACCGGACGGCAATGGCGTCAAAACCAAAGCCAAGGCCATGCTGGGCAAGCTGCCGTAATTAGGCTGATCGTTGTCCACAAGTTCCTGTCGCTTTTGCCCATGCTGTCCCTCAGCATGGGTTTCTTTTTGATAGCTCAGATTGCGGAGCAGACCATACGGTAGAGTTACCTCCTTTGCCCACGCATCGCCTCGGTTGACATTCGTCTCACAGAGTCCTAGTTTCAAGGACAAATCAGCGGCGGTTGTGCCGCTTCACCTCCAGAGACTGCACCTTCGTTTCTAACAAGGACCCTGTCGATGCCGCGCAAAGTGACCCTCTTCACCGGTCAGTGGGCCGACCTGAAGCTTGAGGATCTGTGCAAGAAGGCCAAGGAATTCGGCTACGACGGTTTGGAACTCGCCTGCTGGGGCGACCACTTCGAAGTCGATAAGGCTCTTTCCGACGATACCTACTGTGCCCGCAAACGCGAACTCCTCGAAAAGTACGACCTGCAGGTCTTCGCGATCTCGAATCACCTCGTCGGTCAAGCCGTGCTGGACACCATCGACGCCCGGCACAAGTCGATTCTGCCCCCCTATGTCTGGGGCGATGGCACCCCCGAGAAGGTCAACGAACGGGCCATCGAAGAGATGAAGAACACCGCCCGGGCGGCGAAAAAGCTTGGCGTGGGTGTGGTCAATGGTTTCACCGGTTCGAGCATCTGGCCGTTCATTTACGACTTCCCGCCGACTCCGAAATCGATGATCGATGCCGGCTTCCAGTTGCTCGCCGATCGCTGGAACCCCATTCTCGATGTCTTCCAGGAATGTGGCGTGAAGTTCGCATTGGAAGTCCATCCGACCGAAATCGCGTTCGATATTTACTCCGCGGAACGGGCCCTCGCCGCCCTCGACAACCGTGAAGAATTCGGCTTCAACTTCGATCCCAGCCATCTCATCTGGCAGGGCGTTGATCCGGTCGAGTTCATCCGGGCCTTCCCGAACCGTATCTATCACGTGCACATGAAGGACGCCAAGGTCACGCTCAATGGCAAGACCGGCATCCTCACCAGCCACCTGTCGTTCGGCGATGCCCGCCGCGGGTGGGACTTCCGCAGCGTCGGCCGTGGCGGCGTGCAGTTCGAGGAAATCATCCGGGCTCTCAACACCTGCAAGTATCAGGGCCCGTTGTCGATCGAGTGGGAAGACAGCGGCATGAACCGCGAGCACGGTGCCCGCGAATCGTGCCAGTACGTCAAGAACATCGACTTCGCCCCATCCGACCGCGCCTTCGACGCCGCGTTCGCTGACTGATGCTTTCAGCCATCAGATGCGTGATCATTGAAGCCCAGGGAAGGCATTCCCTGGGCTTCTTCGTTTTCTTCTTGATAATCAATCACCGGGCATAAATTCCCGCTCACCTCTTGCCGCTGCATGATCACGAAATCAGTTCCGCGAACACTCCACCGATCGAGGTAACCACAGTAGCTCAAGCTTTCAAAATGTCTTTCAATATACTTGTCGAGGCTGATCACAGGTCGATAGACCCATTCCACAGTTTCAACTCTGAGATAATCCCGTTCCACCAGCCAAACCGCAGGTCCACCCGACGCCACATAGCACAGCAGCAACCCAGGCAAACCGAATAGGACCACGAGCTTCCACCGCGACCATGTCCATGGTGCGAACCAGCGGACATTCATGGGCAGAGTTTCGGGTGATTGCGGATCAGGCATGTCCGGCACTCCACTGGTGAGATGCTGAGGCCTGCTCTGTTGAAAGGAATACGTCTTTAGGCTGCTGCGATTCTTTCAATCAACCGGTATCGGAATCTGGCTCATGGGAGCCAGTGTCTTGGGTTGATCTCTTCGAATGATATCGTAATGGCAGAGCAAGACACGGGAATATCCAGTCCAACTCCAATACCCCAGGTATTCCCCATAGCTGTAATCCTGATACTGGGATGACATGAAGAACCGCCGATCCCATGTCAGCAATGGTCGATAGAGAATTTCAACCACATCGGGACTAACGCGATTCTGATCCACCAGTTGCATGGCTGGTCCACCCGACAGCGCGTACAGAATGGGTAGCAGCGGCAACAGACACACGAGTAATAGCTGCTGCTTCCGCGACCATGTCCACGGGGCGAACCAACGGACATGCGGAGGAACAGCGGTGGTCGGTGTGAGTTCGCTCATGCGGTTCTCTGCAACCAGTCTCGCACCGCCGCGTTGAATTCCTGCGGGGCTTCCATTGGGGTCATATGGCCGACACCGGGGATCAGGGCGAACTCGCTGTGGGGGATTTCAGCGGCGAAGGTTCGCATCTCATCCGGCGGTGAGATCGCATCATACTCGCCACTGATGACCAACGTGGGAACGGTGATATCCTTCAGTGACGGCGTGGAATCGGGACGGACCGCCATACCCCGTTGAGCGGCGGCAATCGCCCGCGAGGAGTTCGCCAGCATCACATTCCGCACGGCATCGGTCACATAGGGCTGTTTTTCGTTGGTCTGCGGCCCGAACAGCCGCGGCATCATCGTGGCGATGAGAGGTGTCGGACCTTCCTTGAGAACTAGGTTCGCCATGCGTTCCCGGTTGGCGGCGGTTTCGGGCGTATCGGGCAGCGACTTCGTATCGGTCAGAATCAACCGGCCCAACCGCTGCGGGTACCGCCGGGCAAAGGCCATCGCGATGTAGCCTCCCATCGACAGGCCGCAGAGGGTCACCGGTTGCGAAAGATCCATCGCAGCCAATAACGCAGCCACATCATCAGCGAACTGATCCATCGTGACCATATCATCCTGACTGGTGCTGCGGCCGAATCCCCGCAGGTCGGGAATGATCACGCGGTGCGTATTCCGGAACTCACGGCGCTGGGCATCCCACATTTCATGACTGAGGGGAAAGCCATGCAGGAAAACGAGCGGATCGTGGTCACCTTCGTCGATCACATGCAGACGCAGGCCAGGAATTTCGATGTAAGGCATGGTAAATCATTCCATTTAGCCCCCGGTCACTCGTGACCGGGGGTGATTGCCAATACCCCCCGTTGACAAGCAACGGCGGGCAAAATCGAAGTGTCTTTATCACGCCCCATTATAAACCAAGCCTGTTAGAATGCAGGCCTGATGGGGGCAATTCTTACGAGATCGAGCGTCCGATATGAAATCCATAATTTGCGTATTGTTGGCGGGGTTGCTGTCGCCGTGCCTGTTACAAGGCGGTGAGTGGTCATTCGAGGTGGAGTTCCCGGCCGCCGTTCGTAATGCCCCCTACTCCGGCCGGGTGCTGCTCTTTTTCACCGAGGGAGAGAGTGAACCGCGACATGGCCCGAACTGGTTTCACCCGGAACCCTTTGTCGGTATCGATGTGCAGAACTGGCAACCGGATTCGGTGGTGATCATCGCGCAGAACACGCCGGGACTATGGACCTTTCCAAAGACGTTCGTGGATCTCGCCGCCAAGAACTACAAAGTGCAAGCCGTCGCGCGATTCAATGACTGGGAGCGTCGCGCGGGAACCGGTGTCGGTAATGGTTACTCGGCGATCGTCGACGTCCCCAAGGAGTTCCCTGCACCGATCCGTCTGGTCATCGACAAAGTGGTTCCGGAACGCACGTTTGCTGAGTCGGAATGGTCGAAACTGTGCGAAGTGCCCTCGCCGTTGCTCAGCCAGTTTCATCAGCGGCCGGTCTCCATTCGCGGCGGGGTGATTCTCCCGGCGAGTTATCATCAGGAACCCGAGCGACACTACCCGGTGATTTTCACGATCCCCGGATTTGGGGGAGATCATTTTGCGGCCCAACGGACCGAGCCAATCGCAGAAACCAACACCCTTGGAGTGGAGTTCATCCGCGTCATTCTCGATCCGAGCTGTCCGACGGGGCATCATGTCTTTGCCGATTCCGCGAACAATGGACCGTGGAGCACGGCGCTGGTCACCGAATGGCTGCCCGAGTTTGAACGGCGGTTTCGTTGCTTGAAGGGCAGCCGATTGCTCACTGGGCATTCCTCGGGCGGCTGGAGTTCGTTATGGCTGCAGATCACGCACCCTGACATCTTTAATGGCGTGTGGAGCACTGCTCCCGATTCGGTCGACTTCCGCGACTTTCAACAGGCGAATCTCTACCGCGCGGGGGAAAACGCCTGGATCGATCCGGCCGGAAACCGACGTCCCATCGCCCGGCGAAATGGGGAAGTCGTGGTCTGGTGGGACGACTTCGATCGCATGGAGCAAGTGCTCGGCAATGGCGGCCAGTTCCAGAGTTTCGAAGCCGTCTTCAGCCCCCGCGAAGCCGACGGCCAGCCGCGCCAAATCTGGAATCGCAGCACGGGGGCGATTGATCCCGAGACGGCGAAAGCTTGGGAAGCCTACGACATTCATCGCCTTGTGGAACAGAACTGGACGACGCTGGCTCCCAAGCTCCAAGGCAAGCTACATGTCTTCATGGGAGACCAGGACAACTTCTATCTCAACGGAGCCACCGAGAAATTGAAAACGACGCTGGAACGGCTCGGCTCCGATGCCGTTGTCGAAATTCACGCGGGCAAAGACCATAGCTCGTTGATAACGCCGGAGCTTCGCGATCGCATGCGGAACGAAATGGCCGAACACGTGCAGAGGCGAAATTAGCCGCGAGACGAAGTCGAGCGCTGGGTGGAGCGCTTCATGCAGCGCTCGGCTTCGTCTCGCGGCTAAATGACGCCATGCGTGGTCTCAGCGCAGGTGCTGGATGATGCGTTGTTCCAGATCCGGAATGCGGCGTTGCAACGAAACGCTGAGGGCTTCGGGTTCGCGGCCGGTGGGAATGGTCGCGAGGAATTCCTCGAGGGCTTCCCGTGCTTCAGGCGGTCCGTGCAGCATGAAGTGGACCCAGCCCCAGGCATCGCGATAAGCATCGCCATCCATCTCTGCCAAAGTAGTCTTGGCTTCCAGGGCCGCGAGGTTCGGCTGCCAGCCAAAGCGGATCGCCCATTGCAGACTGCGACGGTGCGGGCTGCCATCAAACCGCCGATTCACCGCCCGTTCAAAGTATTCCGCCATCCCTTCATCGAGCCACAATGGAACATACGGCAGCGCGTTGTGTAACAGGGCATGTGTGGTTTCGTGCCGCAAATCGACTTCAAAATCGAGCCGGCGGTACGCATACACGCGACCGGCATCAGCCCCGGCGACAAACAACGCGGGCCGGCCCACGCCTTCCGGGACTTCATTCCGCACATAGTTCGAGTACGACCAGCGGTTACGAAAGAGACGAACGTGTATCGGCTTTTCGTTGCATTTGAGTCCCAGCGTCGCCTCGATATCCTTCTGCAGTTCACTCAATTCCACGACGGTGCCGGAAACATCCCGCAGAGAGAAATCTGCTTCGAAGACATAATTCCCGACCACCCGTTCCTCGGCCATCGCGCAGCAACTCATGACAAGTATGAGCAGCCCCATGACGGCAAGAGGATTGAGACATCGCATACAGGAACCCGAACGGCAGTTGATGATCGATCAACAAACTGCGGGTCGTAGTTCCGACCGGGGTGCTCCGTCAAGAGGAGTTTCGCGCGGGGACTTCGCAATCTCTTGCCGGTCATCGATGTCGTTAGCCCCCCCAACATGCGACTTTTGTGCTTCTTTGTAGCTAACTGCCGTTGAGAATCTTTCCGCCGGGATTTGGTCTGGTTTAGTAGAGCGCATTTCATAATGTCCAGACACCGACGTCCCTGCCTCCTGCTGACGCAACGCCTACGCAATCTGCGCCTCTGTGAACTGCTGCTTCCCCATCGAGCCATCCTCTTCTTGAATGTCCGATTTCTGACCTTGCCGCCAACTTGAGTCTAATGGGAGTGTTAGGAACAAGGACCATTTCAGCTGGGTCTAAGTAGGTTGCACGAACTCTTTACAGAAGTGGAGAAATCGCGAGAATCCCGGGACTTCGAGCAAGGAGGCCGGGGGATGAAATTGACTTTGTCAGCGGGACAGCGGCGGGAGTTGGAAGTGCTGGTCGCCGGCACGCGGGATACGAAGACCTTGAAACGAGCGCAGGGCCTGTTGGCTGCGGCGGATGGTGAACCGGCGGTCGCGATTGCGCGGTGGTTACAGGTGTGTGAGAAAACGGTTTACAACTGGGTCGAACGATGGACTTCCCGAGACCCCACGGCCGAGGATTGTCTGGCCGATCAGCCGCGATCGGGTCGTCCATCCACGTTGTGCGATCAGGTCGCCGAGACCGTGACGACCCTGTTGGAAACCAAGCCGCGCGATCACGGATATACGCATCCGCCTGCTGCTTTTCGCTCGGCGAGATGCTCATGCCGTTGCTGCTGAACTCATCATCACTCGGCTGGCCCATGTGGCGAGTCACGATTTCGCCCGACAGCATGCCCCCGGCCTTCTTGTATGCGATCTCGGCCATCCAAGGTCGCGTGGTCGACGTTCCACATGCTGGTGGTCCGGCTCCCGCCGATGTTGAATTGACCAACCGGCAATACATCCTTCACGACACGCGTCATAGGCTTGTCGGGGTTCTCGGCCTGTTGCCGGGCCGTGAACTTCGACGGACCAAACAGAGCGTTGGCGTCTACTGATGGCGGTGTCAGTGGATGCCCTAGAGATTGCGAAACCATAATTATTCCTTCCGTGAAATTTGCGAGGTTGGTGGTTGTCCAGGGGCAACCCTAGACGTTCGTGGCTTCCATCGGATCAGCCGGGAAGTCGATGCCGAAGTTCGCCGGTTCGTAGGCCGACGCGATGATCTGTTGCCGCTGATCTGATGCCTGGGCCTTCAGAGCCGCCTGCCGGTCGTATTCGGTCTGCAGCAGCGGAATCTGGACGTGGTCCACTGTCTCCCGCTTCAATTTTGTCAGTCGCATGCTGATGTCATTCATGGTGTTTGTGAGGCTTTCGATTCGGCGGTCGATTTCAGCCACACGACTCCAGATGGACTTGTCGGATGTGGCTTTCAGAAACTCGCGGGCCTTGCTCCGCAGATCACGCTGGCGGTGTTCGATGTTGGTGCGTGCCCAACTGGCATCGTTCATCGCTTTCATTGCATCTTCGACAAGCTTCTCGGCTTGCTTCTGAGCGACCGTGACAGCTTCGACTGATGCGACATGGGCCGCACGGGCGGCGTCGAGTTCGGGCTGCATCGCGTCGGCTTGACGGATATCCTCAACCGCGTCAAAACGAGCCTTCAGAATGCGATAGTCCGCCTCAGCCTGTTCGACGGTCCGGCCGGATGCCTCAATGGCAGATTCGGCAACCTTCTCCGTCACTTCCTCGCCAGACACCAGCTTCAACAGGACTTCCAGGTAGGAAGTCACACTTGCCTGCCGCTTGGCTGATCTCTTCTTCAAGAAGTTTGCGAATGTGAACATTCAACTGCCTTTCAAGTGCGTTAGAAGTTCGCACGCCCGCCATAGCTGGGCCCGTGGAATGTTTGTCCGAGCCCCTCCGCTGCCGGCTGTTGACGTGATCAGCCGGTGTTTAGGGAATCGTCATACTTGCCCTCCAGCAGCTTCAGCACAGAATCAGACTTCAAGAACCAATCGAAGTCCGCCTTCCATGTCCCGACCAATCCCCCGGCAGAAACTAGACTGTGCCACGCGGTCGATTGCCTGCTGCCAGTTCGCGGCCCATGTCGGATCGTTAAGCCGCGTCTTGAGCAGTCGCGTTCTGGAAGGAGTCATCTCCCGGACATGAACCACATCGGGGATAGAGTTCCACTTTTCCGCCACATCCGGGAGAGCGCGCGCATTTGTATTTGGGGATAGGGATAGGGATAGGGACAGGGTAGAAGGGCCTCCGTGGACTTACCCACATTTGGTGGGCGCTGGGAAATCGTCAGGCGACAAGTTCGAACTGTTGTGGTGAGAGGTATCCGAGAGCGGAGTGTCTTCGGCTTCGGTTATAGAAGACTTCGATGTATTCGAACAGGCTGCGACGAGC
>WGME01000025.1 GCA_016125225.1 bacterium
CCCCCCTTGCGTGGATTGATAGCTCGCATCGTTACTGATCAGGCTCAAATCGAACGTGGAACCATTATTCGACGCGAAGATGCCATCCCGAGCCGCCTGAGCGAGGGCCACGGCCCCCGTAAAACTGAGTTGGAGGCCCTCTGCCGCGCCGACAAACGAGTCAATCGCCGCGTCAATTGCCGTATTCAGGGCCGCAGTATTGGCGGCCTTGGCATCTTCATAGCCCGCATCCGCCGTTGCCAGTTGCGTATCAAAGGCGGCATTCGCCGTGGCCAAGCCCTGTTGCCAAGTCCCGTCCGCAGCCTGTTGTCGGCTGGTCCAGGTGGAATCGGCAGAATCAATATCTGACCCTAGTTGAGTCACGAGAGACTGATGGGCCGAACGATACTGTTCTTGAGCCGCCAGGACGGTCTGTCGCAGCGCGTCCTGTGCGCCTTGAACCGTCCCCAAATAGGAACTGACCCGCGACTGAGTCGCTTGCACGTAGGTTCCAGCGGCTGCGGTCGCTCCGGCTGATGCTGTCTGTTTCCCAGACTCAACCGCAGACTGGAAGGCTTGTTGGGCGGCCTGTAGGGCTTGCTGGAGTTGCTGATTGGCCTGATTGCGTTGCTGCTCTAATGCCGTCTTGGATTGCCCCAATTGATCCTGAAAGTCATCACGGGCATCCGCGAGATCTTGCTGAGCTTGAGCGAGTTTATCACGCGCATTGTCGAGTGCGGTTTGCAGAGGGTCAGTTCCCTCTCCCGTCCCGTTTGAACCCGAGCCCGCCTCATTGGAACTGGTGCCCCCGCCAGCAGGCGGGGGGGCTGTTCCACCACCTTCTCCTGTGCCTGTTTCCGTACCCGTGGAACCACTTTCGCCGGTGCCGCTACCAGCCCCACTGCCGCTGCTCGTTCCGGTCCCCGTGCCACTCCCCTCTCCACTTTCCCCACCGGAACTGGAACCACTCGATGTGCCTTGGCCGGAACCTTCGCCAGAGGCGGTCCCACTCCCAGAACCTGATCCTTCCCCATAGCCTTGGCCACTGCCAGCTTCACCACCTGAAGCGGAGCCACTGCCCGATCCCTCACCTGTTCCCGATCCCGTGCCGCTGCTGGTTTCGCCGCCTGACCCGGAGCCACTGGATGTTCCGGTCCCGGAACCGTAGCCACTGGCCTCACCACTTCCAGAACCGTAGCCGCTGCCCGCGCCCTCTTCGATCGAGAGGGATACCCAACCGCTGGTTAAAGTTTGGGACGTCGCAGAGTCATACTCGGTGACGCGAATCGCCGCGATTGATGGAGTTTCGGGTGGTGACACCGAGATGGCGAACGAGCCGTAACCGACTCCGAAACCGACATCAACCTGTTGGTCGCCGTTCCAATCAATTTCGACCGAGTAACCCGTGGCCGGACTATCGTCTGTGATTTCACCAGAGATTATTCCCGAGGATCCACCTGACGCATCCGCTTGATAACCTAAACCGACAAGCTGAGGGGTCTCATTCGTGCCACTCAGCAGGACTCGCGGTTCCAGTGGTTGAATCGCAATGACATTCAAATCGCCACGCGATCTTTTGACGCGCCGCGGCATCGGATGACGATGAGCAACCATACGACCCAAGCGCAGTCCCGCTAGCCAATCACCGAGGGGCATCGGAGAACTCCTGAAATGTACGGCAGAAGCGATAAGGAACATCCCGAAAGGAGGTCTTCGGGAGCGAGAATTGACAGAACCGCCAAAATGCTAACGACACGTCTTCAGCAAATTCAACCACCTCACTATGAATTTGTGAACAATCCCCATTGTGTCAGAACATGGGCATAGTGTTTCTACGCAGGAGGTTTGCGGTGACACGCCCATGCGGACTCAGACTTGAGAATTGTTCGTTCAGTACCAGGTGCTTGTTGGTCAGCCCTCATCTTGATACGAAAGTTGCGCGGAGGCTGTAGTTCCAGGCCACATTTGAATGAATCCGCACCAAACTTCTGCAATTCTTCTGCACTCCGTGGCCACGTCACGTGCATGCGAGTACAATGCCATTGAAGCACGGATGTGTTGTAACATCCTGAGATGACAATGGTTTCAGCATCATTGCAATGTCAGCCCCACACGACGAGCGGGCACAAATATTGGATTGAGGGCCTAGTGGTAGCAATACCGTGCAGGTTCGATTCCTGTCTTGGGCATCTCCTTATGGAGTAAGGACTTGCGGCCTATGGCTGCAAGTCCTTTTTTGTTGGCTGATGCCAGTATCACCAACGTTTCACCAACAGACAATTCCCATCAGATTCCCGGCATCAAATCCGGCTGAACACGTCATCGGCAATCCGAGTTTCGTCCAGATTCAGATAATGCTGCCGCATCGTCTGTGGGTTGCAGCCAAACGCGATGGATGCGTCGTCAATCGGCACTCCAGCAGTCCTGGCACGGCTCATCGCCGTTCCTCGCAAGTTGTGCAGTTTGAACCTGGGTGAGTTCTCAGCTTTGCGGTATGCCATCAACTGCTGTTGCAGCCAGTTTTTCAGCCTTTGGGGAGTAAAATCCCGAACTTTGGTTGCGGCCAGTTTGTGACCCAATTGGCGATGCCCTGCTCTCAGACAATCCGAGAACGATTCAAAGACGAACCGCTTCCGAGCTGTTGCGACTGAGACTCACCGACCTTGATCTGGTTGCCAAGAGGGCAACGATCCACGAGAAGAAACGTGTTCGAGGCAAGGTGACCACGCGGAGTGTGCCTCTGTCTTCGTTCCTGGTCGGCGTGTTGCAAGCATGGCTACAAATTCATCCCGGTGCGCCCTATCTCTTCAGTCATGAGGCAACCGTCTTCCGCAGTAAGAAACGCAGTCCCACGACGGGTCATTAAGGAGAGCGGACCCGAGCCAAAACGACTAGCGCACGACTTTCGACAGTGCGGCGACGTGCTCCCTCCGGGCCGACAGCAGTGACCCCCAGCGAAGCCCACGACCATTTGCAGCGAACATTGGCGAACAGCCGCTGGCAGTCACTGCGAGGCTGGCACGTCCTCCGGCATAGCTGCTGTTCGGCCTTGGCGGCTCAAGGCGTTGATCAGCGGATCATCGACGAAATCATGGGACATCAGACCGAAGAGATGCGACGTCGGTACCGACACCTGCTCCCCTCTCTCAAGCAAGAAGCCGTGAGTCGGGTCTTTGGGTGAAGCCTGGGTGTCCCACCGTCATTTTTTCCGCGTCGCCTTCTTGCGAGGTTTTGCTAGAGTTTTCGCTTCCAAGGCAGGCCCGGCCGCCTGTTGCTCCGCCAGTGCATAGAATTCGTGGAGTTTGGCTTGCAGCAATCGCTTGTCGGGCAGTTGGGTCTGATACTGGGCGACAAGAGCCGGGGAGATCGACCGGCTCAAGGCGTATTCCACCACTTCGTGATTTTTCGTCGCGCACAGCAATACCCCGATCGACGGTCCTTCATGGGGCTTTTTGACGTCGCGATCGAGGGCTTCCAGATAGAACTCCAATTTGCCCAAGTGTTCCGGCTCGAATTCCACCACCTTGAGTTCAATGGCCACCAAGCTGTTGAGGGCTCGGTTGAAAAACAGCAAGTCCACGAAGAAATCCTTACCGCCAACCTGGACCGGATGTTGACTCCCGATGTAACAGAAATCCTGGCCCAATTCGATCAGGAACTGTTTGAGCTGTTCTACCAAACCACGTTGCAGATCGCTCTCGGAGTGGTGAGCGGGCAATTCCAGGAATTCGACCAAGTAGCTATCCTTGAAGACCGAAGCGGCGTCGGGATGCAGTTCTCTCAGCGGCGGCGAGAGATTCGCAGGAGCCAGGACCACCCTCTCGAACAAGGCTCCCGCAAATTGGCGTTCCAGTTCCCGGCTCGTCCATTTCTGCTCACAGGCCATCCGCAGGTAGAATTCGCGCTCTTCGTCCCGTTTCGACTTGCTCAGAATCAGCAAGTTATGGGTCCACGATAATTCTCTCAGCAGTGCTGAGAGTTTTGGTTGACTGCGATAGGTCTCATAAAACTGCCGCATGCGCCAGAGGTTTTGCGGCGAGTAGCCTCTCAGGGCGGGGTAGCGCCGCTGGATCGTCTCGGAGAGGGTTTCCACGGTTCCCTTGCCCCAACCCTCCTCGGCAATTTTGTGGCTGATATGCAGGCCGATGTTCCAATAGAGTTCGATCAGGACGGAGTTGACCGTCGTCGTGACCCGGACCCGCGCGGCCTCGATCAATTGGATCACCGCGTCAAAGTCGGATTGGGCTGACGAAATCTGGGTAATCGAGCGGCCGGTCTGTTTCGCGGTTTTCTTCATGGGACTTTTCGCAACAGATCGCGGCCGAAGTTAGGAATTTGCAGCAATTGAGGGATAGTTGTCATGGTGGATTCGATCTGTCTATCCCGACCGGCAGGGCCTGTCAACATCAGCGTTGGTGATACAGCGAGTACGGGACGAACGCATTCCTCCAAAGAATCGCCTACGGAGGCATTGTTTTTCGTGTCCGGTCATGGGAGGGCTCCCCGAACAGACTTGCCACTTCCAGCCTCCTCGGAATGCGATGATGGGGCATCGGCGGTACCGTCGCTCCGGCTCCCCGTGCAAGGCACTTCCGGTTCCTTTCGGGGAAAAGTCCTTCGGCTTGAAAACCGCTACTACCACACGGTTTACGTCGACCGTGTGCGGATGTACGTTCCGGGCCGATCTCCCGAGCCCCAGCGAAAGACGAAAATCCGGCGGTCACGGCTCCGGATTCGGGCGGACTATGCCCCGATTCGGAACGTCATTGCGATTGCCCGACAGTACGAGGCGTACCTGAAGGAACCGGGCATTTACACCTACCGGCAGGCGGCCGAGCACTTCAGCACTTCAAAGGTGACTGTGGGTTATCACTTGGCTTTGCTGACTCGATTGCCAGCCGATTTTGTGGCGTGGCTGGAAGCCTGCACCGAGGATTTGCCGATGGCCTTCTTCAGCCTGCGGCGGCTTCGGCCCGTGACCATGATGTCAGAGCTGGAGAGGAAGGGAGCGCTGCTGGAGTTGGCCCGGACATTGGTCCGGGAAATGGAGGGCCAGCCCTCCGAGGTCGTGCCCGAGCTGCTGTGGATGCTGGACGATGAGCTTCACCAGATGCCGCGACGCCTGCTCCGGTCGATCATGCTGGACTGACCAGAAAATCTCAGGGAGAGGAGCGCTGCCCCTGGGGATGTCCAATGATCATTCCGACGTTCATTGCCACGGCCCGGATGGACGCCAGGTCAAGGCGAACTCCTGGCCCGTAGCGAGTGCTGCTGCCAGTGGTCCCAAGAACTGCCCGAGAGCCTCGACAACCACCGGGAAGTCAGCGGGTGCGATCGCCAGTCGCGACTTTCGCACGAATCCCTTCCACTGCGTCTGCTTGATCGGATCGTTCGCGAAGGCGGCAGTCAGCGCGATCGGCACCGCACTCATGGCGGTTCTGCGATTCTCAAATGTCCGTGCGATTGCTTCAGACAACAACCGGCCGTCGAATTCAAACTGCCGTGACAAGAGCCACAGATCGAAGAAGTCCTTCAGACGGCTGTTGAGTTGCCCGAGCTTGACCATCGCCTCGAACTTCTCGGCGACCACGGTCTCCTTCGGGTACGCGCGAAGTCGAGGTTGGGCGTGGTCCAAAATGGCCGGGTAGTCGGCGAACGCGGCATCGGGCACGACCGTGTCTCCGAAACCGATGTCGATCTGCATGGGAACACGAGCATTTTCCAGGGACGCCTGAAAGGTGACTCGCACACCCGAGTAGTCCGCGTCTTCCTTGATGGTTTGCCCTGCCACGGTCTCGACAGCGAACACCAATCCATCCGGCTCGACCGCGAGCTGACAGACATCGCGGAACACTGGAACGAGGGCGTCCACGCTGTTGTTGAGTCGCCCCAGCAGGTCAATGTCGCGTGTCGGACGAGATGACGGCGCTCCCCAAAGGTTGAACAGGAGCGCTCCTTTGAGGATGAACCGCTCGGCATGTGGCGACTGCGACAGACGGTACAGGAATCTCTCCATCGCGAAGTATTGGAGCACTTCCTGAAAGGGACGCCCCGAGGCTACGGCCGAATTCATCAGCCGCTGGCGAACTGAGGCTGCGACGTTTTTGAGAGGCCGCTCGGTCACAGCACGGACTCCAGATAAGGCTGGATGACGCGCTTCACCCGACAGATTTCCGCGTAATAAAGGAGTGACTCGACGTTGACGCGGCCCTGGTGGCGGTATGCCTTGAGCGCTTCCAGGACGGTGTCGAGGCCGATTCGATTCCTGTGCTTGAAGCAGTCTGCCAGCGTTTTCTCGCGGCTGTAGATGCGAACGGGGACTCCATCGACCGCGTGCGTTTCGATTCCTTCCGAATAGGCGGGGCCGCTGAACCAGAAATGCCGCACCGGCGGATAGGACAGTCGCGGCGGCTCCGCCCCTCGGGGAATGGCGACGCAGATTTCGTGTGGGATCTGGGTGGTGAGTTCGTGCCAGGCGAGCGCCGAGATCAGGCAGAGCACGCCGTTGGGAATCTTGAGAGCGACGGTGACCAGGTCCGGGTTGCCAAGCGACGGAGCGTCCGCGAGTCGGTACAGCCCCCGGCTGAGCAGTTCGATCCGGCCAGAATCGCGGAGGGCGTACAGAGTCCGGGGATGGATTCCGGCCTCCAGAGCATCGCGAGTGCGGAGCATCCCCCCGTGGGCGCGGAAATGGTCCAGCGCCGCCGTGATCGGCCGGGGTTCTTCGGGAGGGTGTTCGACGCTCATGTGGATAAATATACCAGCACGGCGTGGCGTGTGCCAGTTTTTCTATCCAGGCGAGTCAGGTTGGTAGAAGGCCAACACGGATGGGGGCTCGGCTTCCGAATGCCACGATGGACGGTGGCGGCAAGGCCATGCGGCAAAACCGCTACAGCCGGACTGGAGATCGTGAGGGCCAACTCCCCGTAGGGCAGGCTGGGCTTCCCAGCGGCGGCCAGCGGGGTGCAAAAATGAGATCGCCCCTCATTTTCCCGCGATTTACCGAGTCTACCACGATGAAGAACCTGTTTCAGCCCCTGTTGTTGCTGATCGCCGGCGCGACTCAGAAAGAGCTGGCCCGGCAGGTCCGTTACCTCAAGGTTGAGAACGAAATCCTGCGAAGCAAGCTGCCCGCCAGGGTCTTCGTGACCGAGAAGGAAAAGAACCGGCTGGCGAAGTTTGCGGCAAAGCTCGGGTCGGCGATCAACGAGCTTGTGTCGATTGTGCATCCGGAAACACTTCGCCGGTGGATTCGGGCGCTGAATCAGACAGTCAAGAAGAAGCTCGCCAAACGGGGCCGTCCCAAAACGGAAGCTGAGATCCGCGACCTGATTCTGAAACTCGCCCGCGAGAACGATTGGGGTTACACCCGGATCATGGGGGAGTTGAAGAAACTCGGCATCACACCGCCGTCACGCAACACGATCAAGAACATCCTCAAGGAGCACGGTCTCGATCCAGGTCCGAAGCGTAGCGAGGGGACCTGGGACGAGTTCCTGACGCAGCACGCCAAGACGCTCTGGCAGTGTGACTTCTACGCCAAGAGTGCTTTGACCATGAAGGGGTTTCGGGATTTGTACGTGCTGGTGTTTCTGCACGTGGACACCCGGCGCGTATGGATTTCCCCTTCGACGTTCCATCCCGATGAAACGTGGGTAAAACAGCAGGCGGTCGCGTTCCTGGAACATGCAAAGCAGATAGAACTGCCGCCCAAACTGCTGATGCACGACCGGGACACGAAGTTTACGAAAGCATTTGATGCGATCTTCAGCGCGGCGGGCGCGGAAGGGAAACAGACGGCGTTTCGGGCACCGAACACCAACGCCTACGTCGAGCGGTTCATCCAGACATTGCAGCAGGAGGCTCTCGATCACTTCGTCGTGTTCGGTGAGCAGCACATGGACCATCTGGTGTCAGAAACCGTCGAGCATTACCACGAGGAAAGGCCGCATCAGTCGTTGGGAAATGAGCCACCGGCGAATCGCCAGACGACGGAAACCACCGGCAGCGACACCGACGAGACCAAGTTGCGGATCGTCTGCGGCGAACGTCTGGGCGGGCGGCTCAAGCACTATTCTTTGAGGGCGGCGTAGGATCAGTAATCCCAGAATTGACTGCTGAGGATTCTCCAACCTTCGGACTAACCTTTCTAAGTCCGAAGTTCCCAGGCTCGATCGAAGAAACGCGGCCAAGAGTTGTAGACGAAATTCACATACCGGCCACTCCCGCCTTGTTTCTCAGTTAATGCTTGTATGATTCCCGACGAATCTCCCCAGATAATTGTTCGCATGTGGTGAGCATCTATGACCACCACTTCCGTATTCTCTGCCAGAATGTTGGCGTCGGAGTAGGCTTGCCGAACGCCAAATGGTCATGCTCGTCCATTTTGGTTTGTTCTTGGTCGAGCGAATCGAAGTACCTCGATTTCGCTGCGGCGTCATATCCCCGACCGGCGGCGATTTGCGCTGCCGACCAATGTGGAGCCCACCGAATGTGATTGTGCCTGATCCAGTAGTGCGACTGACACGGAAAGCTCCAGTTGCCAATCGACGGTTCCAGCGAAACGGATCTGCCGTCGAAAATCAACTTCCAATCCGTCGGAGACAGCGGCGTGACGACTTCACGGCCGCAGCCGCAACAACAACTGTGGGCAGCAGTCGCGTACTGCATCGAGACGTAGAGGACGCCTCGCGCCAGATCGTCGGGGATAAACTCGACAAACTCTGGGCGTAGGGAAGCGATTCGCGTCATGGTTGCTCTGCATTCGTGAGTCGGTTGCCATCGATCGTGTAGGTGCTGAAATGCTCCCGTTCAAAGTCCATGTAGAATCCGCAGCGCTTTTTCCACTTGATCACGGCCAGTGCCGCATTGAGAGCGTTTAGGTCCGCGATCTGGATATTTTTGGAGTATTCATCATCAACGGTCCCACCCGAAAAGGGAATTCGCTGGCGTTCCCAAACGTGGTCGCGCTTTTCCGGGGTGCTGGTGGTCGTACGCAGAATTCCGATCAGCGATGTGTCGACCAACTCGATCCCCATGCCGACGTCGATGAACGATTTGCCCCATTGCTCCAATTGCTTGACGATGTCGCGCTTCGGCTGATTGCGGTCCAGACAGAGAAAGACAAAATCCATTTCTCGCAACAGATCGACATTGGACGCATCGATATAGACATCGTGCGGGAAGATATGCCGGTGCATTTTGGAATACTGCTGGTGGAAGTAATTCACCTTGCGGGGATTCGAGCGCAGCTCGTTCAGAGTGGGTGCGCCGGGAGAGCGAAATGCGTTGTGGTTGGAATAGACATCTCCGTCAAAGATGTGGATCTGCTTGACCGGCGTTTTCGCTACGAGATCCAGGACGTACGAGCCGGTCCCGCCGAGACCGACGATTGCGAGTTTGGAGAGTTCAAGTTTGCTGGTGACCAGGTTGATTCCGGCGCGACTGGATGCAGTGTCGAAATAACAAAACACCGACTCTTCCTCGCTCGCTTCGACAGGCGGGAAAGTTTTGGCCGTGACGTTCGGATCGATAGCCTGGGCCGGGCTGCTGAGAATGGCCACGTAGGTGGTCATTTTCTCGTAGTAGCTCGGATAGCCACCCGCCTTGGGTTTGCTTGAAAACGAGTGCTGGACGACCACACCGTCGGCCAAGGTTTGAGCCTGGCTGCCGTGCCGAATCTGGGCGATTTCAGTCCCGTCCTGATGACAGGGATGATCGCCGGAAAAGAATGCGACATGAGTTCCGGGCGTGGTGGTGGCGTCACCGGCCAGACTCAGTTCGGAGACCAGAGTGCCGAATTGAACCTGCCGACTCGCGTTGACGTACGGGACCGGGTGAATCAGCAGGTAGTTGCCTTTCACCTGGACCCCGAAACCTTCGTCGCGAAGCCGCTTCAGATCGGCACTACGACTTATCAGTTGCTGTGACATTGAAGATCATTCCGTTCTCGATGGTGACCGATCCACCGGCGACGAGCGTGCCTTCGTTGTGACCCTTCCGGTACGTGATCGTGAAGATCGTGTCCGGTCCGGTCGGCAGCCCTGAGAGCGCGGCGATGGAGTCAAAGGTTTGAACTTCGTCAGCGACCTTCTTAGGTCGGCCGTTGACGATGATGTTGAAGTCGTGGTCCTTGTTGGGACCGCCCGGATTGCCGTGTTGTTCGTTGCTCATAGTTCACCTTGTTGGTTGGGGGTTAAATCAAAACGCTTGGCGTCCTTTCGGGATCGCTATCTCAGTGCTTGGCGTCCTTCGGCGGGCAGGAGTCATTGCCGTAGCTGTCCTTGTCACGGATCTGGCCATTGGGCCGATGGATGACAAGCTCGCTCTGATTGGCCTGGGCAAGTCGCCGCCCTGCCTGCGCCGCCGCCCCTTGGGTCAGATGGGTCGATGCCGGCTGGGCACTGCCTTCCGGTTTGACTGCCCAACGGTTGCCGCTGGGGACGATGTGGATGTTTCGCTTGGACATTTCCGTAACTCCTTGTCATGATTGACGTAATTCACTGTGGCCGGACATATCCGTGGCCGCCGATACACACATGATAGCCAAAAAGTAGCTAACGTCAATTGATTTTTTGGCCGATTGATGTATACTCTTGAGAAATAGGAGGATCGAGCAATGGCCAACAAGCGAACGATGACGTTGAACCTGACCGACGCGGAAATGGACGCGTTGGAAAAATTGTCCGAGCGCAAGGATCTCTCGAAGACAGCAGTCCTCCGCCAGGCGTTGCGGCTCTATCAGGCCGTAGACGCACGCATTGAGCGCGGCGAAAAGCTGTTCTTTGAAGACGAGGCGAAGAAGGAAAAGGCGGAGGTGATGGTGCTGTGAGCAGTTTCCCGATTCAGATTCAACTTCGAGAGAGTCGCACAGATGTAGATGCGAGTCTCTTGGACGGGATGGCACCGCAGGACTTGCTCGTCGTGGAAAGCGAGTGGAGCGCGGAGCGATCGCTGGTTGTCCAGGAGCTACTTCGCAATGGAGTCGATCGAGCGAAATGGCCTCAGAGTGTGCACTGGAACTGGGCCAAGAAAGCACCGATGTTGGGGATGCTTGAATCGAGTGGCTTCGGCTTGGTCTGTGAGAACCGGTGGCAGGGAGTCATGATGACCAAGACCGCCAGTGCATTTGCTCGGCTCGCCGCCGACAAAGGCAAGCCGCTGGTGTACCTCGATTTTCTTGAAGTCGCCCCGTGGAACTGGGCGATTCCGGAACTTGGCCGCAGTGGCCGGTTTCGTTTGATTGGTTCCACGCTGTTCTGGAGAGCAGTGCAACAAAGCAATGAGGAGGGTTTCCACGGGAGAGTCGGCCTTCACGCTTTGCCTCAAGCGGAGTCGTTTTACGAGCAAGGTTGCGGCATGACGGCGCTTGGCCGGGATGCCGCGAAACAAAACCTTCTCTATTTCGAATTGTCGCGGCAGAGCGCTGAGAGGTACTTGCAAACAGGAGACAATACATGAACAACAAGAAAGGAACCGGGCCTGATCGTGATCTATTGCTGCGGATGGGGGAATTCGAAGATTCTTGCCATTCGATTTCCGTCGGCGGAATGGCGGCGGACTTGGGAATGCTCCCGACAACTCACGGCGACGCGCAGCGCGTGTTTGGGAGGTTGATTGAGTTTGCTCGACGGAAGAAGAGTCTAAGTGTCGAGCAGTTGGCCGAACGTGCGAACGTGGATCTTTCGGAGATTGTCGAAATCGAAATGGATGAGGCGATCATTCCGGAAGTCCGCACGGTATTCCAACTGGCGACCGTCCTGGATCTTCCCTCGGCTCGTCTGATGGAAGTAGCGGGACTTGCGACGCCGCGTCCTGAAGTGAGTCATGCCGCGTTGAAGTTCGCTGCACGATCGGAGCCGACGGCGAAACTCACTCGGGAGGAGCGAGACGCGTTAGAGGAGTTCGTGAAGGTGCTGATTGAGTCTACAGACGGGGACTGAGGAATTGCACAACTGCTATCTCCGACACGCAGGTTTGCTGACCGCCACTTCCAGCGGTCGTGCGAACCACGTCGCAGGCGGGAGCCTTATCAGGTAAATGATCCGGCGGATTTCGACTTGGCCAAATTCGCCCACGCAGACAACCTCTACGTGGCGTTCCAGCAATTGGTGGACGAGGGTGGCTAAATTCACTCGGACCTGCCCTCACGAACGCAGTAACCCCGGAAGTAGTCAACCGTGTCGTCGACATGGCGCGCCTGGAAGGTTTCCGAAATGTGACCCGCAAGGACATGTTTCTGACAGCCGAGAAAGCGCGCAGAGCCTGGTGCCGAGTATTGGAGGGTGCCCGATGAGTATGTCTACAGGTACGACCGTTAGACTTGACATCGTTTCCTCCGAGACAAGTGTCGGTCTTCCTCTTA
Source organism: bacterium (assembly GCA_016125225.1). GTDB lineage: Bacteria > Planctomycetota > Planctomycetia > Planctomycetales > Planctomycetaceae > DSVQ01. The sequence goes on from WGME01000025.1 coordinate 12,344, forward strand.
CTACTCCTTCTTGGTGCTGCCGCACACCGACGCCCCTCCGTTTCCGCGAGGGAATGTGGAAGAGTTATTCCACGAGTTTTTCGATGTTCCAGCGCGAACCAACGATTCAGCAAAGGAGTGAACGTCTGATGTAAGGCCACTCAGGTTTCTGACAGTTCAAATAGCCATCCGACAGATTGCAGGGCAGCCGCTCAAGGTACTGGATCGTCCGATTCTCCACATGGGTGGAGTGGACAATCCCAAGCTGCCCCCGAGGAAGTTCCGTTTCCGTAGAGCCACCTGGAACCGGTCGCCACTTCGGAGGTTGGCTCGCAACCTGCACCCACATAACCCGCTCAAAACCAGCCCATAATGGGTTGGCTTCACATTCATCCGTCATCGCTGCCAGGGAGTGCTTCGATGTTGGGCGCGAAGGAAATTCGATCGTGTCTCGCAAGAGAAAGCACCAATGGACCGCCACGCTTGTCCCGTGGGGTACACTGATGGCGAACCCCAATCATCGGCATTTTGGCAAGACGCGGGAGCAACGCATCGACGTCGCAATTGCCATCATCCGCCAGACGTTGGTCGATTGGCTGGCTGATTTTACGGTGGTCGAGATGCCGGAAGTGCATCTCGTCTAATCCGACTCGGAATCGGCAATCGAACACCAGATCAATCCGATTGAGACCAGAAGCGAAGGAGTCAGCAAAAGCATGCGCAAGAGCAACGCCCAGATCATGAAGGCGAAGGATGCGGTCACGCGAAAGTGTGGCCTTTACGGACGTGTCTCGACTTTGCGTCAAGCCAAGGTCGAGGAAGGTGGGTTGGACACCCAGTTCAGTTGCATGGAAAAGACGGTCGATTTCGAGAACGAGAAAGCGATCGGCGAAACATGGGAGATCGTCGACCGCTATCGGGAGGAGGGACGGTCCGGGAAGGATCTGGAACGCCCCGAGTTCAAGCGGTTGATGGCCGACGTCCAGAGCGGTCGAATCGCGGCGATTGACATTCATCAGGAAGCGGAGGACCCGAGCAGCGGCCACATGAACATCATGCTGTTCGAGGAGGAGCTTCCAGGCTGGAAACCCCATTTGACGCAACTCAATGGGGCGCAAGAAAAAACGCTCACGTTCCAGCCGTTAACCGGCTGGAACTGTGAGCGTGTGGAAAGGCTCCTCGACTAGGGCTCGAATCAAGACCGAATCAGACCCCATAAGCTCAAAACGCCTACTTCTATAGCAGTATACGCAAAATTGCAGTGATCGCAAGGTGTCGCATTCTGTCGCCGTAAGTCGTGGTATATGGCGGATAACGTGGTAGGAATCGTGGTATTGCGTGAAAGTCAGGCGCGACACACGCTCAATCGGTGCTGTGATTGTGCAGCACACTGCAACTACGCAGCACGATCCTGTCTGGTTAGCCATTGCTCAAGAGCGGACTTTCGGTACCAGACGTTGCGGCCGATCTTGTGGTACGGAGGCTGTCGCTGCCTTTGGATGCAGCGCCACGTTGCGAGGGTCGCCGAACTGACACCGATCAAAGCCGCCGCTTCAATTGGTGTCAGATGGTCGCTGGCGGGTTGCGGTCGCTTTCCTTGCCGGGATGTTACTGCTGAATCGATCGGAATCGTTGCCACATCGGTACGCACAGCCTGCAAGGTCCGTACAGCGTTCAGCAGGTCGACCAGCGCCGTCTCCACGGCTTTCAGTTCCTGTTGCATCGGAATCCTTTCCATGAATGAAAGCAGATCAGGAATCGCTAACTTTCGTGGCTCTAGTAATTAACTGTTGGGGAATCCCCACTCGGCGAGCTTTGCATCCACGTCCGGCACATCCTGTGGCATCTGATCCATGTTCTCACGGTACAGATCGAGGTGGGGGTTCAGTATCCAGGCTTCAGCAATCTTACGGACGACTTTTCTTATCTGCTGCTCTCGAGTCTCTTCAGGGGGGCCCGGATGCAAGCGGATTTGCTTCAGGCGGTACCAACTGCCAAATACAACTGTTTCGACTGCGCGAACGCCTGCTTCGAATGTTGGAGCCACCCATAGGAACAGAAATCTATCGAGCGCCCACGCTGCTACTTCCTCAGGGAGTCTAGAAATGGCCTCCACCATAACCTCTGTTGAATCTGGGACGTCGATATCAATCTTTCGCATATGAAAGCGGATCTCGTCTGCATTCATAGCCCATCCTCGATGGTATGTGAAACAGCCCCGGCAGCATAACACCACCGGGGCTTGAGAATCGAATCGGTTATGCCGGGATCTTGCGTTGCATCCGGCGACGGAGTTCCCGACCGGCCTTCAGCAGGTCAGCAACATACTGGCGAACACTCCGCGTTCCTTTGCACGAGTTGCAGCGTTCGCAGCACAACACGAGATTACGGGCGATATCCATCCCGCCACGGCTGACGGGGATGAGGTGATCCAGCCTGGCGCTTCCCTTCGTGAGTGCGCAGCCGCAATAAGTGCAGCCGCGTCCCTCTTGCAGGAGTTGATTGCGGTACATCCCCCGACGGTTGATGTCCATGAAGATCGGCATATGGCCTTTGGGGATGTCTGGCATCGGTGACAAGTCGTGTAAGATCGGTAGCGGTGTGGGTCGTGTCTTCATCGTCGGCCCCCTTTCAGTGCCAGACGTGGGCGACCAGGCGACCAGTCACCATACATTCGCTGACGACGTTCGAGGGGCGTCCAGGTGGCTTGGATCGCTTTGCAGGCTTCCGCGATCTGTGCTGGCGTGGGCAAATAGTGCGGCCCCGCGTTCATTTTGACGACGTTGGTGGTCGCTTCCATTACGCCACCGCCTTTCGGCTTTGGCGGTCGAGCCACTCCGGCAGGATCGTGACTTCATCTCGCTTCCCGCCTGCAGCCACCCAACCATCAACATAGGCGTGAACAGCCGCCATCGATGGGGACCGCAGCAGAATGCCGTCAGGCCCCAATACAGAGAACTTGAGAGCCGTGCCCACATCGAGAACCGAGTAGACTTCGACAATGATGCGAGCTTCAGCCATGAGTCCACGAGTCACTGTGTTCCATGCGTCCCGTTGGCGTTCGGCTTCCTCGGGGTCGATTGTGCGACAGATCAATTCGTCGCCAGATTCGACAGACAGGAGAACGATTTCGGTAGGTGGTACGGGGCGTGTGGATTCGGACGTGCTTGCTGTAGAATGCGCAGCAGCCATGAGAGACCCTTTCCATGAGAAGGGAACCGATTGGTCAGAACGGCTGACGGTGTTACAGCACTTTCAGCCGTTCGCATTTGCCGACGATACAGATTGCATCAATTGGTCGGCGTCGGCATACTATGGAAATACAATTCACCTGTCAATGTATGGAAATAGAATTCGCATGGCCGGACGCCCGCCACTCTCTGATTCAAGGAAGAACAACCGCCTTGCGGTCATGCTCACCGACGATGAACGCGCCGCAATCGATGCCCGCGCGGAATCGCTGGGAAAGCCGACCAGCACCCATGCCCGCGATGTGTTGTTGGCCGATGCGGCTGAGAATGTGCTGAAGAAATCGGCCAGAAAGAAACAGTCGTAGGCCGATCAAATGAGCCATTCTATCGGTCTCAGTCTCCAAACTCGATTCCCGGTGGGTTGATGGTGAGCATGGCTGAACTCTGTGCGTACCTTCATCGCAGGCGTTTGCGGAATGGGGGTTGAAAGTCAGACGTACTGCGGGATCGGCGGCTTATGCTTCGATGCCCGCTGTGTGACAGGCTGGACGGCTCGAGATGAAAGAAACGAATCGAGAGAAGCTTTGGTGATCCTGAATCGGGGCTTGACAGCACCGCGCCCGATATTGAATGCAGATAGTTCCCCGCGATCGATCCAGCCCCGCACCGTTTCAGGTGCCACAGCCAAAGCCTTTGCGACTTGCGCCATGGAATAGGTTTCAATTTCTAGCTTTGGTGCGTTTTTGCAAATAAGCGGTTGCTGACCAGTTATCCGTCCGTTGCTTTTTCCGCCCTGATTCTTTTTATTGCGACTCCGTAGCAGGACAGGCACACCTCCCGCCACTTTGCCTACCGAGTGCATTGCAGACACTTCTTTGCTCTCGGTCGCTTCATGCTCTCCCTCCGTGTTCCACCACTCGACAATCATCTCCGCGATTAGGTCCAAAGCTTCGTCGGTCAGTCGCGTCGTGGTCGTCATGTGCGGGATGTCCTTGACATTTCAAGATTTGTGCATTTTCTCCCACCGCTTGTGGGCCCGAGTGTCACCTCTGAGGGTGCCGTGTGGCTTTCATTTTTCACGCTTAAGAATCATTTCGTATGAAAATTCATCGGTAATTGAAGATTTTGCACGTCTCGCAAAGACGACTTCCCAACCTGCAGCCCCCCAACTACTAAGCTGACGTTCTAATGACATATCTGTAGGGCTCTCGATTCGGTACTCAAATTGTGTCGGACTGATCGGGACCCAGATTAGTAGAGAAAGCATCTGCAGGACGATCAACATCCCCTGCATGGCAACCAAGGCAGTCAACAACCAGACGATTGGTCGACTTCTATCAGTATTCTCTGCGGTTGATGCCATTGTCGCCTGTCGGGCTTCAGGATGAGGGTGTGGGGCTGTTGGTGCGGGGTCAACAACGAAATCGTCAAGAGTTTGAGGCTCAGGTATCCCCTGAAAAACGGGATCATCAATTTCCGCTCCCTCAGGCTCAGATAAATTCTCTTCTACTTGATCACTATCCACTGTGATCGGTGTTAGACCTCTCATTGCGAGTAGTTCAGCGGCTTCGCTTCTATTTGCAGCTTCAACTGACCCCGATCGCCGTTTACCAAGTTTGTCAGTTGCTGAAAAACGAAATTGTGGCATAACCAAGCCCCTCTGACGTACCAATCGAACTAGACGACAACTATTGAACTTGATTGCAACTCCTCATAGCAATTCTGGTCGCACATCTTTAGATTCCCGTAAGTATATCTACCGGCGCTCTGTGGGCTGCTGGGGCGCGAATACGGTTGAAGGTCAAATGGATGATTATCCTACAGGCCCGGTTGCCCCATCCGCTTTCGCTGCCGTATCTTCGAGGGAGATCGATCACCACCGAAGAGCAACCCATGTGCGGCCGTTTCAATCTCCGTCTGACACCTGCCGAGCTGGAAGAATTCTTCCGCGTGCTCGATGCCCCTGAGATGGGCTTCCGCTACAACATCGCCCCCACTCAGCAGATCCTCACAATCATGGTTCGCGATGGTCGACCGACGTGGCAGGTCGCTCCCTGGGGCTTCCATCCGAAATGGGCGAAGTCGAAATCGCAGGTCCTCATCAACGCCCGATCGGAAACCGTGTTCGAGACCCGGACGTTCTCCAGGTCAATCCGTGAACGCCGCTGTTTGGTGCCGGCCTCGGGTTTCTACGAATGGCAGACGATCGGCAGAGAAAAGCATCCATACCACATCACGTTGAAGTCTGGCGAACCGCTGACGTTTGCTGGCATGTTTGACTCTGAAGGGTCAATCGCCCTGATGACCACCGGCCCGAATGCCGAGATGGCCACGATTCACGATCGTATGCCGGTTGTGCTCCCGCGTCCTGTCTGGGATCACTATCTTGACCCGGCTGTGACCGATGAAGCGGAAATCGCCCCACTCCTGATCCCACTGCCCGATGATTCGCTGACACTGACCGCTGTCAGCAAGACGGTCAATAATGCCCGGTATGATTCGCCAGAGTGTATTCAGACGCAATAGACGTAAATCTAACCAAGGGGTCATGATGACGCTGGCTGAGGACGTACGAACACTTCGTAACTATGGGGACCAACCAGCAACCCCAGAAATCATTGAAACCCTAGAGCGAGTTCTAGAGTTCCTTGATCCAATTGTCCTGAGCCAGTTCAAGTTTGATTATGTCGATCCAGTCTGGGGTCTTCCTCGTGGATACAACTTCGAGTTCAACGGAAGTTATGACAGCCTATGCGTGCCAAGGGACTTTCTAGACGGTTATAGCCAAGAATCAATTTCGCGGAAGTTTTTGTCGGATATCGCCACGGGCTGGCTGGAAGAACTCGCTGCGGTTGTTGACCCTGACTCTGCAGAACTTATGCGGACGGAATTGGAACTCTGACACCAGCGTGGTAATAGGCGTGGCTCGACTGTCTTTGATCGGATTAATCCACCAGTTCTTTCAGCACGGCTGCCAACCGAAAACCTGCAGCCATGACCCGTTGTTTCGCAATTTCTCCCGCCGTCGACATGTAATCGTTCGATAGGTCAATGTCTGGAAGCGTGCCGGTCAATGTTCCGTTCTCCAGCCCCGTCAAGACTGTTGTAACTTCGTTGCTATATGCCGCCGTTTTTGCCAGCTCTGCGCTTTCCTTGATCCAGGTTTCTTCGTCCAGGTTGTTGGCGGCAGCTTCGGCGATGTTTTGCAGGGCTACAAACGACATCAGATCGCGGGCTCGATTTGCCGCCGTCTGGAACTGAACTTTTCCGCCTAGCAATGAGTCCCACGCGGAGTGAAGATTCTCGCGCTGAACTGTCAGCACAAGATTCCCGCCGCGGTCCCCCTTGGGAAAGAGATTCTCCGAGAACAGTGCCGACGAATGCATTGGTTGGTGAGAGTCGCCAACAGTATGAAACAACCACGCCAACATCAGGCCCTTGTCTTTGTCTTGTGCCATGTCGTCCGCAATGACGGCACGAGCCTTTCGGATTGTCTGAATGATGTTCATCGACTTATCGTCCAATCCGGCAGGCGCTGCTGTATCCAGGTTGACCTCATCCACAGCGGGTTGCAGCGCGGCCTGTTGAGTGTCGATCAAGTAAATCGGCAAATTGACGAAATGCCAGTTCGACCTGTGGTACTCGGACTTCAGATGTGATGGGAAGTTCCTTGCGATGTCGGGCCAGATCGCAGCTTGCTGGAACAGCCATTCGTTCTTTTCCTCAGAGGTTCCGCTGGAGATTGCAGTGGGCATCTGACTGGTGAAATCTGAGTTGAAACGTGGATGTTTCCTGAGAATATCCAGAACTTTTTGCTGCTCTGCTGGCGAAAGACGACGAAATGCGATGGACGCGACAATCTTGTGCCCCGCGTCACTCCAGCCGTAGGTTTCGGAGTTAAGTACCAGCAACGCACAAATGACCAACGCACAGATACGCATGGCACGATCCCTCAAATGTCAGTGAAGATCAAAGCGTCTTCACGCTAGCGGGATTTGCCAGTGTGTCAAATGAAGATTCGAAGCAGATGGTAGCAATACCAATATCAAGTCGCTCAACACTGGGAGATTCACTCACTCAGAGTCCAGCACAGCCACCGAACCGGCGGCAATCTACCGTCTGGCCATACTCGAACTGTGGCGTGTGATATGGCCCGAACCGCAGGCGATGGGTGTCGGTCGGATCGGGGGTCATACGTCTCCGCCATCGCGTTGAAGTTCTCCAGGACGTTGCCCCTCAGTCGATCAACCGCAGTGCCGGGTGAATCGCCACCGAAGGCGAGTTGCGGCCCGTCTTTCCAGCAGCCAATCAGTCGGTGAAGAGTCGATTGTTCCGCTTGAAGTCCAACCCGGTCACCGCTGCGTCACGGAGGGCTTCATAGAGATCCCGGCGAACGTACAACTGAGTACTGAATTTTCCTAGACCGAAGACGGCAGCTTGTGGCGTCCGCCCTGGTAAGAGGCGGACGTTCTTGAATTCGAGCCGGCTGAAGGGCCGACAACCGTCCAGTTCCCCGTCGCAAACCAGCTGTCGCTTCCGGTCGAAGTCCTCGGCAGATGCAATATCGACGAGCCGTTGAGGGCTCCCGATCATGTCGGCGATGTAAAACTCCGAGCGTTCGAAATCGATATCTGCGTGCGTGACGTGGTTCGCGAAAAAGACATATGTGTAGGCCCGACGATCTTTCCCGCGGGACACTTCCGCCTTGTACTGTTGGACGACCCCCAGCGGGAACCGAGAGAACACGGCGAGCACGGGCGCCGACAGTAAGAAGCCATCGGACCACAGATCGGACGAAAGCGCGTCCGTCCACTTCGCTGCCCGTCGGAGCTTGAGCTTGACCGGCTCTCGGAGTGAGCGCGGGCACCGGTCGTAGAACGGGTCGCCATCATCTTCCAGGTAGACTTGGGGACCGTCGATCGCGGCTTGCGGGTAGTGCCCTGCCGACTCGTCGGTGGCGAACCGTACTACGACAAAGCCTCGCGATGCGTTTTGATCGCCGATAAACCGATCGACGGCCGTCTCCATCTGAATCGCCAGGTCGTCCAATTCGGATCGGCTACCTTTAGAGTCTCGTTCCACGGAATCCCCCCGCGTGTTTGAACAACTCAAGAAAACGGGCACCACCAGCGCTCGCCGCCGAAATATGAGATAGACAAAGTTGACCTACCACCTGTCAGGCAAATGAATTCTGCCGATCACGAGTGCACATCGCAAGAACAACTCCGGCAGACCAATCAACATGGTTGCTCCCCCTCATCGCTTAACGCTCAGTGCGCTCGCCAGAGGCACGAACGCGGTTGGATCGCAAATGGATCATGCAGAGTTGGGTTGCAGCCTCAGTTACTTGCGGTTTTACTTGTCGAATTAGAAGCAGTTACAGTCCTTACAGTCGATCAGTATCAAGCGTGGATCGCAGATGCTTGCCTGCTGTCGGGATTGAGAGGGATGCATTAAGCACACTGTGATGGCAGGACATCCTTATGGCTCATTCAGACGAATTCCACCCCGAGATGGTGATCGGCTTGGTAAGCGCAGTTGGCACTGATAATTGGCGTGTAATTCGCATTCTAAGTGATGCACTTGGGCGTGCTGGCTATGATGTTAATCCTACAAAGATCTCGAAAGACGTAATTCCGATAGTCGTTGACGTGTCAACTGTGCCAATCGATTACACTAAGCGAGTTAGTTTTCTTATGGATAAAGGAAATGAGGCTCGCACGCAGTCAAGCGATGACGGAATTCTTGCGTATGGGGCTGCTGCCCGAATTTTTGCATCTCGCACAAAGGATGCTCGAGGCATTCCTCAACCGCGTTCAAAAACCGTCCAGGTGATAGACTCATTGAAACGGCCTGAGGAAGTTGCAGTTCTCAGGCAAGTCTATGGTTCTGGTTTCGTGTTGATAGGTGTTCATGAAGAAGGCGTCCGTCGACGCAAACATCTTGCAGAAAAAGGGGTGTCTGAGCCAGATATAGACAATTTGATCGAAAGGGATGCAGAGGAGAAGAGGGAGCCCCACGGCCAGCGCGTAAACAAGACGTTTCACTTAGCAGATTTTTTCGTGAAGATCGAAGACAGTGAAGATCAGCTTAATTGTGATGTGTGGCGAATTGTGAAACTAATGTTCGGCGATCCATTTGTTACACCAACATTTGACGAGTTCTCGATGTTCATGGCATTTTCTGCCGCACTCCGGTCCGCAGATTTGTCTCGCCAAGTTGGGGCTGTTGTGACAATCAACGATCAGATTCTAGCGACAGGGGCGAATGATTGCCCGCGTCGAGGTGGTGGACTTTATTGGGCATATCGCAATACCAGCACCCACTGTGTGGAGGACGAGCCAAATGGGCGTGACTACAAAAGAGATGATGGTGATTCGAATCGAGCAGAACAGATCAAGCTGATTAAGCAGATAGCAGACGCAGGGGAAAAGAGGGGCATACAGAAGGCCACATTGATTGAAGTCTTGGAGGAGAGCAGTATTGGAGATCTGACAGAATATGGTCGCGTAGTTCACGCTGAGATGGAGGCCTTGTTGAGTTGTGCTCGTAACGGCGCCTCTACGGTTGGAACCACTCTCTTCTGCACGACGTTTCCGTGCCACAACTGCGCGAAGCACATAATTGCGGCCGGGGTAAGCAGGGTGGTATACGTCGAGCCCTACCCAAAGAGCAAGGCGATTCAATTCCATGACGATTCTATTCGCAAATCTGAAGACGAATCTGTGCTGGAACCCCCAAAAGTACGATTCGAGCCGTTCGTAGGGATTGGTCCGAGGAAGTTTTTTGACCTTTTCTCTATGGAACTTGGCGCGAACTATTCGATTATACGAAAGGACGGCAAAACAGGGTTGCCGACGAAGTGGGATATCCAGACTGCCCGGTTACGGATACAAGCCAACCCGAGTTCTTACTTGGAACTTGAAGCGGAAGCCTGTAAGCTCTTCCCCACCACACGAGATGCTGCGGCGTGGGAGTCTGAGACCGAAGGGACGAGGTCATGACGCAATTCGAATTTCAACATCAACTCACGATTGCGAAAGAGTTTGTCGGAAGCTGGCCTGAATGGAAGCAAGAAATCCTGACGAAGAGTATGTTACCTACAGTTGGGATTCCAAGACCTATTGTTCTCCCGATTTCGGACAGCATGGAATCACTGGCCGAATCTGCCGAAGATCGACCATTACAAATGGAAGATAAGTGATACTAGTGGAGCTTGGACCCATTCGGGCTAGCTGTCCATCGTATCTCTCGCGCCGTCGGTGTAAATCGGCCAGACGATTTAATGCCGCCGCCCATCCGGCAGTCCCAGCTTCCGGCGCCGTGACCAAACCGCAATCAACGTTCTTCCCGTTCGTTCTGCCACTTCCGCCGGCGGCAACGTCCGCAGCAACTGTTCCTCTTCCGCCGTCCAGGCCCGCCCCGCTTTCGGTGGCCGGTGACCATTCCGCTTGTGGGACTCGGACATCTTTCGTCGTGACTCTGCGGAATGCTTCAGCCCCGTGTGTGCCTGCGTGATCGCTTCCACAACGTGCGGTGGTCTCGGCTTACCCCGTTTTGCCGCTGCGATCTTCTGTCGTCTCTCGGGGCTGCTCAGGGTCGGCAGAGCCAGCACCCGCATGGATGCCTCTTGCCCACGGAACAGGTCATGAAGGACGGCAGACGTCCCCGCGTTCGCGCGCTGGATGCCGAGCACATGCCGCCATAGCGTGACAGTCTGGCCGGTGACACCCCAATGCTTGGCAACGGCCATATTCGATTTCTGTTCCACCGCTCGGCAGAGGTCTCCGGTCAGGACCAGAGATTTCGACCGACCATGCTTGCCGATCGGCCAGGGGATCGGGGCATCGGTCAGTCCCGCGATGGTGATTTCACCGAATCGGCGACAATCCACCGATTGGCCATACTCGAACAGTGGCGTGTGATACGGCCCGAAGCGGAGGCGATGGGTGTCAGCGGTGACGCTGGTCATGATCCCGCCTCAGTCTGTTTACCCATCGCTTCAGCTTTGCCGTGAGAATGTCGACACCAACCCTCAGAATCAGCAGCAAGGTCATCAGTGCGAACCCGAACGCGAGCGCAGGCCCCATGATTGGCCAGACGATTTCATCGACTGTGGCTACCGCTTCGATCATGTTGCCGGTTACATTCGAACGGGACGTTTCCCTGTCATTGAACATGATGCTATGCCCCGATGGCAAACCCGCTCACAATTCTGATCGCAGCCATAGGTATTGCTACCGGCGCTCTCGTGGCGGTGGATCGATACGCCGTCCAGACGTCAGCGATGGGCAAGCCGCTCGATTGGGTGGGAGCATCACCACCGTGCCCATACTGCCAGTACGCCTACACGACTGACCACTGGCACTACACCTACCGCTGCAAGATCTGCCGTGGTGTGTTCCGCTGCTGGTACGACAGAGAGATGGCCGGATGCACTTCGAAACGTTCCAGGAATCACATCGGTTTGCTGTACCCTGAGTCGTTTCCGTTTCGCTTGATCACAATTCGCCCGCTTTCGATCATCTCGCTTAGCCTGAGAAATGCATCGCCACCCCACTCCTTCTCTTTCGGTGGCTGAAGAGATGGAATGGCTCTCGAAAAGATCAGCAAAAAGTTCACCAGCCCCAATACGACTGCTGCTGTGATGCCAACAGTGGACTGAATGGCGAGGCCACGATAGTAGTCTTCGGTACGGGAGAATCTTGCATTCTGGTAATCCATTTCCTTAATCAGGTCTTCTAGCTTTTGATCCGATGCCGCGGTGTTTTGCTGTGGGCAAGGTTGTTGTGTGCGATCTTCATGGCACAGCCTCAGTTCGCCTTTTAGGTCACGGAGTTGCTCAAGAATCTCGCCAAACTTCCGTTCTACTTCTGGCGAAACTGCTACTTCAGGTCCATCGTCGAATCGACCGCGAAGAATGTTTCCGTCCATTCCATCTGGTTGGAATCGGTTGATTCCTAGATCGCTGGGATCAAAACTGCGAGGGCCACGGCCCGCCGGTGCCACGCGAACTAACAGGTCTCTCAGGCTCTCTTCTTCAGAGTCAGCTTCGCGATACTCGACTTGAACGCGACCATCGTTGTGAATCAAGATGTCTACATCGTCGTCTCCTAGCGGATCGCTGTGATTTGGTATCCGCAAATGATCCCATTCCTTAAAGCCCTCGTCGTCACCGCGATCGGTTCGAAGCATGCGAGAGGGCGACAATCCGGCATGCATAAACCGCTCTGCCGTGACTGCTCGGGGATGTTGATGTGCGTGGCCTGCAGAAAAGATCACGTAATCTGGCTGAACTGCCTGGATGAATGCTGTAGAACTTCCGTTGTCGGCGCCATGGTGAGCAGCGACCAGAACATCTGACTTGATGGTCACATTTGACTGATTGTCCACCATGAATCGTTCGGCTGCCAAACAGACGTCGACAGGATCATCGATGTGGCGACCAACGCTATCGCCAGTAAACAAGATTGACTTCCCGCCATACTCAATCCGGATCACGACACTGATCGCATTTCGCTTTTCGCTGGGACTCAGATCACCGAATTCGTCCGGCGGAGTATGCCATCCCGCCACAAAGGTGACTTTTGCATCACCGAATTGGAACTCCCTGCCGAAGTCCACTGCAACATCTCGAAGATTTAGGTTTTCAGTCCCGAAATTCGCTTCAGCATTTCTAATCGCAGCATCGGCCGCGATCCAGCTGTCGGTCGTGCGCACATCGCCTGTGTGGAGCACCGTTTTAACGGTATAAGCATCCAGAATATCGTCGATGGCAGCCAGGTGGTCCGCGTCGGAATGGCTGATCACCAGTAGATCAACTTCAGCATCCTCCGGCAGTAGGGTCTCCAGTGCATCCATCACTGTTGCGCCACCATCCTTGAAGTTTCCTCCATCAAAGATCACATAATGCCCCCCGGGTATCAGTACGACGCAGCACTCACCAGCCCCGACGTCGACAACACGGCAGAATAGGGCATTGTCTGTTGGTTCCAAGCCCCATGCGGGTGATATGACCGCGAGCAGAGACGCTAAGACAGCCAGACAACGAAACATAGTGGCCCCTAAATCCAGTTGAGTGGTCAAGTCTTCTTCTGAATTCCACCAAGTTACACCGCAGTCGGGACGAACCAGTAACGGAAACCATCCGGAGTTCATACAGAATTGATAACTGACCACTCAACGGATTAGGAGAAATACTAAATCCGAGTTGTCAAAGAGCAGGGCCCGCAGGCCGATTTCACACCGATGGCCATTCACCCACCGCATGTTCGCGCGGGACATTACCGCTCGTGCTGACCGTCGGGAGGTTCCATGCTTGCCGCCGTGGCCCGGCGCATCGGCTTTCGCGTTCAGTCGCTGACCATTCCGCTTGAATCTCCAGGCACATTTGCCGGATTTCCTCGGGTGTCGGCATGTAGCAAGGATCACGCATGGTTGCACCCGGAAGATCATACCTTGGCGGCTTGTTTGGCTTCAGCTTGTGCGATGGCGCGTTCCACGATCGACTTGTGAGGGTGTAGCGGGTTGATCCAGGTGAAACTGGTTACAGCTCGCCACGCTGCCGTCAATCGGGTCATGCGTTGTTGTTTGCGGATCTCGGCTTCGGACGGTTCGCTATGTTCGTTCTTGATCGTTGACCGTGCAAGCACCCGCGCGGCAAGAGTTTCGGCATCGCGCAGCCACTGTGTGATAGTGTCGATGTTCTCACGACAGCCTGACACGCCCCACCGATTCATAAGATCTTTCCGCCCCGAACACTCATTGCAGACCGCTGAACCGACACCCAGATCCTGCAGAATCGCCGCTAATTCGCTGCCAGGGCCGTGGGATGGCGCTGGCGGCCTCTCTGGCAGTGGGATCGTTGCGGCCTTGGTGATGGGCTTGTGGGTGAATTGTGGTGATGGTCCGCTACGCTCCAGCGGTGGCAAACCACTACGAGCCCGAAAGGCATTCGTCTTGCCCAACGGCAGCAGCCGCCCATCTTTGGTCTGTCCTGCGATCCATTCGCTATGAAACGGCATGGTGTGCCCTTACGTGATGTAGAACCGAACTTCGCGACCAGAGAAGCAAGGGAACAGGGCGTCACTGTTCTGAACCGCTTGAATCAAGAACGGGTCGCAGGATGAATCCTCCAGCACCAGCGTCAACCCGCCCGGTTGCGAGGGGCAATAAAGCGTGACGATCCACAGACAGGCGCCGCCAGGTCCCATCCCGCAGTCGAGTCGCAAGGTCACCGATTCACCGAGAATGGTGCCACTGCCTTCCCACGTTCCGGCGCCACCAGTGCCGCCAGACGTCAGTCCTATCGTGAACGTGGTTTCGGGCACATCATCGACTTCGCATTCAACGGAGAGCGTCGGAGACACCGCGTTTTCGCAGCAGCAAACCATCACAACTTCACAGCACATCGTTAGTTCTTCTCCTTGGGACCGCCGGTCAAGAAAATCGGCGTTTGACGAGTTCGTTGACGGGGAACTTTGTGGACTACAAGGCAGACCTCATCGAGGTGAGCTTGCGCGACGTCGGTCATTGCTACACCGGCTTGTTGATACTGGCGTCCCAAGGTGCCACGAAAGCGAAATGACCACCCGCGAACCTTGCTCGCATCGATTTTGCGAATGAGTTCACGATTCAGCGGTGTATCGAGCAGATCGGCCGTGGCGAGCAATCCAATGTGGTCGCAGGATAGTCTCAGCGTTCCGTTGCCAGTTCGAGCGAAGAACGATTTTCCATCGAGATCCATCGTCAACGGAATGTCGTGACCATCGGCAATCGACTTGCTGAACGCCCCCGGAAGTATGGCGAACTGGTTTTTCGAGTCGGTGCCATACTTGCCGCCGAGAAATCGGTAGTTCCATTCGCAGCAGTAGGAACTGATCGTGCGCAGAACCTTCGGCGGGGACGGTGCGATAACTGTCGACATGGTTACTCCGTTTGTTGAGTTGTGAGGGATGCCGCCAACTCCGCCGCTTCGATCGGTTCGCACATCGAGATAGCCAGGTCTGAGAACACATCCCCGAACGTGTGAAACGACTTCTGCAAGGCGTCGTAGGCTTCGCGGTGAACCGGCTGGATCATTCCCGCGGTGTCGAGGGCATGCAGGGCTTTCGCGGCGTCGATCAGTTCCCGTACCGTCTCCGCCAGTCGGTCCCGGCATTCGGTCAGTGCTGTGGCGAGTTGCTGATAGTCGACAGGTTCCATCAGCGACCCCCTTCCGCGTTGGCTGTGCGACTGAATCGTGGCGGCTGTGGCGGTTGTTGTGGGGTTCGCGGCTGGTCAGCCAGTTTCGTCAGAAGCCGGTTCTGTTCCGCCACCAGGCGATTCTGTTCTTGTGCCAACACCTCCATTCTGTTTGACGCATCACGTTCCTCGGCTGGCTTCTCCAGCCTCACGACTACCGGGGCAGGGGCAAGATTGCCAGGCATCCGATTCCGTTGCTCCCCACCCAGCGGGTTGGCCATGCCATCCCGTCCGTTTCTGGTGAAGCGCTGGCCAGCGCCGATATCGGCGGGACTCATGCCCAACAATTCAGCCCCGAGCATGGTTCCACGCCCCGCCCAATCGAGCGCCGTAATCCCGAGCTGGCCGATCGCGCGTTGACCGTTCGTCATAGGCACCTTATCCATGCCGAGCCGCGCTGTGTCAGTCGATGTAGCACCTGCCTGATAAGCTTCACCCCATGTCATGGACTGCATTTCCACTCGCTTCATCTGCGCCGATTCTTGATCGATCTTCAGCCGCTGGTTGCGAGCAAATGGCGACTCCTGAAAGGTCTTAAGATTCCGCTCAAAGATGTCGGGTTGCTCAAGTTCTTTGCGGCGTTTTTCAATGAGGCCAAAGCCTTCATCGGACAGCATGAAAGACGCTGCAGGGGCGGCCTCCTCGCCGTACATCTTGGAGAGAAATTCGTTTCGCTTGGCTTCCGGCAGTCCCTTCAGTTTGGTTCGCAGAGTTCCAGCGACATCGAAGAAGCTTTTTCCGCCCTGGGTCATTGTCACATCTTCGGGAGTCAGTCCAATTCCCTGCAGGGCGTCAACACGCTCTTTGATGTTGTTCGCGGTCGATGTTCGATTGATGAACCCGGCGAGACCGGTTGCCGCCTTTTCTCCACCCATCACATCGACCAGAGAAGCGTATGCGGCCGTGGAGGTCTTCAGGTCCACCCCGAAGTTCTTGAGGGTAGACCCCTTGCCAGCGAGGAATTTCAGGTCGTTGAACTGAATGTCTGAAGTGTCGAACAACTCGGTGAGCGTTCCACCGAATTCGCGAATGTCAGCCGCTGACGGCTGTGCTTTTCCGAACCCCTTCAATGTCATCGACAGGGCTTTGACGGCCTGTTTCGGGTCCCCCATATCCTTGCCGACGAGATTGGTAGCGGCCGCAAGATCGAGCACAGTCCCGAGAGCTTCGCCGCTCTTGATCTCCTCTGGCTTGAAACCTGAACTGGCCAGTTGCTGCTGCAGGCCGATGCCGGTATTGAGGTCGGTAACAGGAGTCTGTTTGAGTGCCTGAACGACGGCCCCGCGTGCCTCTTTCCCGGCTTCACCGGTCAAGCCGGTTTGTACCTCAAACTTAACTGCAGACTCGCGGTACTTCGACGCAAAGGCATCCAGGTTGCGGTTCGCCTGCAACTGGGCATTAGCAATACTGCGGACGCCACTCAGGACAATTCCGGTTGCCGCAGCCACGCCAACATATTTCGATGCCAGCGCAGACAGAGACTCAATCTGAGATTCTGTGTTTTGCTTGGCTTCGACAGCGGCCTGTCGCGAGGTCCGCCGCATATTCTTCAATTTGGCTTCGAGCTTGTCGTACCTTGCCTCCAACTGCGCAATGGCCCGCTCGGCATCTGTCGAGTTGCCAACGAATTTCTGAACGATTTCATCGGCCATTTTCACTCCCTTCAATCAGTCTGGAGAAACAGGCGTCAGGCTGGATCGGACCAACAGCCAACCACCGGCCTACACCGCGGAAGCGATCTGTCGATTGTCTTCGTCTTCGGTGAATGGATCACTCGTCGGTGGACTCCTGCCGTAGGCGAATGCCGCGGCGACATTTCGGGCAGTAGGCCCCAAGCGGTTTGTTGCCCCTTGGGGGGTCTTGGTCCAGCCATCGAGAACCGTTTCGCACCCGCTTACAAGTCATGCAGATTGCCGACTGCCGAAAGTTCGCGGGACCGAATTCGTAAAACTCGGGATACGTGCCAATGGCATCAAGCAGTTCGTTCCACAAGGCCAAACCGACCGCAGCAAGTGCTAGGTTCTCGTCGCCGCCGAGGTCTTCAACCAGCGCAAGAATTGCCGCCCGGTTTTTGGCGATCGTTTCGCTGTTAAAGTTCTCCGCGATGCACAGTAGCTGCTCAAGCTGGTCGTCATCCATCTCCGGTAATTTGGCGGGGCCACGGGCAAACGACACAACATCACGAGCGTCATAGGTGCCGTCAGTATGGCGCGGGATCTCGGGATGATCTCGCAAGGTGCGAGGGGACACTCCGGCCAGCCAGGCCGCTGCTGGTTGGCTCAATCGCTCCAGGACCGCGATCTCGGCCGCTGGTCCCGTATTCGCCTCAGTTGCTGATTTTACTTTTGGCATGAAACTGGCCTCATGGGGGAGGGGAAGTGGTGGAGAAACGTCCGAGAAAAAATTGATATCGCCGACTTCGGCGCGATGCGGGACCCGCGCTAGCCCCCGCCCGGCCCGGGAGGACCCGAGATTTTCACCTCAGGCCACCATCACCCCGGCCCCGCCCGTCGCTGCCGATATCCCGCGCCGATCCAGTTGAGCCACAATCGAAACTGACCATTCGCCATCCGCGCCAGCAGTTGACGGCATGTCACGCACCGTAGGATGCCAGGGCGTGGACCAGGTTCTGTCTGGGTTCCCCGGCAGTGTGGGCATCGAGGTGGTTCGCTCATTGGTACTGGTCTCCCGCATGGTCGACGTATTTGGCGAATGCCGGCTTCCAATCGAGACGAACTGTTCCCGTGGGACCGTTACGATTCTTCGCGACGATGATCTCCGCGTGATCGTCGGTAGCTTGGGGATCGTCTTTCCCCGGGCGATGCACGAACATCACGACATCGGCGTCCTGTTCGATCGCCCCGGATTCCCGCAGGTCCGAGAGTCGCGGTCGCTTGCCTTCACGCAATTCGGCCTGTCGGTTGAGCTGGCTCACCAGAATGATTGAGATGCCCAACTGCATGGCGAGCAGCTTCAGCGAACGGCTGATACCTGAGACCTGCTGTTCCCGAACGACGCGTTTGTCTCGCGGTTCGATCAGTTGCAGATAATCGATGATCACGACTTTGACACCACGTCGGCGCACTTGCGTTCGGATCGTCGCACACAAGCCGCTTTCATCCCGGCAGGCGTCATCGGTGAACAACGGCAACCGTGCCAGATGGTTCGCCGCATCCACGGCCCGATCGGTTTCGTGTTTGTCACACTCTCCTCGCATCAGACGCGACAGTGGCACCGAGCCCGCGATCGACAGCAACCGTGATGTGATCTCGGGACGGGGTTGTTCATAGCTGATGAACAGCACCGGGACACCGAGTTCCGCGATCCTGGGAGCCATCGAGAAGCCGAGCGCCGATTTTCCGACCGATGGCCTTGCTGCCAACACGGTCACCATGCCCAACGGGATGCCGCCCGCCTGCTGATCGATCGCATGAAAACCACTACCCACCGTCTGCTGCAGTCCCTTGCGGGCGCTGATCGCTGCCAAGGCATCGACCAACGATTCTGCGATCGGTTGCGGTTCATCGCTCTGCTGATCTTCGATCAGTTTGTGCAGGTCGACTTCGGCGCTCGCCAAGGCATCGGGCGTATCGATGCCGGGATTCCGTAGGCTTTCGAGTAGCTTTTCTGCCGTCTGCTGTGCGGTTCGGCGTCGGAACTTGTCGACCACAATTTCGGCGTAATGTTTCGCATTGCGGGCATGCGGGACAGTCTCCTGCAATTCGAGCACTTTGCCAGCACCTTCGACCGCCTTGCACACGCCGCGGCGTTCCAGCTCTTCGGCCATCGTCACGGTGTCGGTCGGCCTGTCGTGCTCGTGCATGTCGATCGCGATGCGGAAAATCTGCTGATGTTCAATCGCGAACAGGTGCGTCGGCTTGACGATCGGCAGAACTTCATCCATCGCCGCCGGACTCAAGAGCACAGAGCCGAGCAAGGCGCGTTCAGCGTGCAGGTCGACCGTGGTGGCTTCGGGCTTACTCATCGTCATCACACTCCGCATCGTCGATGCCTGGGATTGTGCTGATGGCCAACTTGTTGCTGAGTTGATTCACCAGCCCCGGCAGATGGCTCGTGTCATGTTCCTGCAAGCGACGTTTGCCGGTGGCAAGGTCGCCATCGGAGAGCATTTCCCATCGTTGGTTTCGCATGCAGGCTTCGAAGAATCCCGGCCCATCAGACCGCAACGCCCCTTCGGCAGTGGCCAGGGTGCGCAGGCGGGTCTCGTGGTGGTCGGGATCGAGGCGAAGTTTCTTCGATCGGGTTTTGAGCCAGGCCAGGACCGTCGGCGTGTCTCGCAGTTCGGTCTTGCTGAGTTTCTTCGAACGCTTCGGCCTGGGCTTGTCGGCTGGTGCGCGCTGGACGGGTGGCTGCTCTGGTGTTTGATCTTCATCCGCGTCACCCCCCGTGGGGGGTAGGGGGGTATTAGAATCAGGATTCAGGTAATCAGGATTCAGGGCGTTATGGAACGGTGGGTTAACTGTTAAAGCACTGTTGACCAACTGTGGGGCACCAGTGATGTAACCGTGTTTGCCCCGTTGATGGACCGTGAATTGACCTTGCTCATCCGGGAGTTCACTGTCTTTTTCCGTGCCATGCGGCGTCTGGTGTTTCACAAAGTTTGACACCCGGATGACACTGACACCTTCAGCGACGTAACGCTTGATGAAGCCTTGGGTTTCGAGGTCTGACAATGCCTGTTCGATGTCGATTTCATCGAATGGTAGCAACTCCAGTTTGATCCGCTTTGGACGGTCTTCGAGGCGTCCCTCGCGATCGGCCAAACACCACAACCCGATGAACAGCAAGCGCGTGGCCGCGGGCAGTTCTGCCAGCAGTTCATTCCGGAAAAACGCGGGCTTGATGTTGCGCGCTCGCATCAGCATCCCCCCGAGCGTGCGAGGATGCGCCTCACGACGATGTCGATGATCTCCCCAATTCGGACGGGCTCGCGGTCGGTGCGATCTAGCTGCATGCGAGTTCGTGCTCGCTCTGTCGCATCGCGCAATGCTTTGCGATCTGCGAGCGTCAGAGTCTGTCGGGAGCTTGCCCGCTTCCGTCTGGTCGACTGGATCATGCCGCCACCCCGCTTTTCCACTCCGGGGTGAATTCCGCGAACGGGTTATTCGCAGGTGTGGCAGCCAGCTTGCCAGACCATTGCACCTCACTGAGATTGATGCTGAAATGATCGATCAGAGCATGCCCCAAGAGATGCCGGTTGATGCCGCGCTTCAGATAGCTGAATTCGCAACCATCCATGCAGGCGATGCGAACATGCAGGTCGTCTTGTGCTTCGAGGACCACATATCGGTCGTCACCGGCTTTGCCAATCGCTAGGAATCCTTCGAGCGGTTCCCAATCGTATGGCGTGTGCGGCCCGCTGATCGCAGCCGAGACGGGCTCGTCGTGCTCCGCCACCAGCTTGACGGCTGCCCTCACCGAGAGATTTCGGAAGCGCTTCCGTTTTTCGGCAATCGCGTCCCATGATCCAGCGATAGCCATGTAAGTGCGGGCAGTCCGTTCTGAGAATTCGCAGTTGCCAGCTATCCACTGGCTGAATTGACCGTGTGGAATTCGCTCTTTCGCCCGCAACAGGAGTTCCCCGGCCACCTTGGCGTGGTCGAGTGCCTGAGTAGCGAGTTCTCTGATCGTCTGATGGCGTTGATTGAGTTCTGCCAGCTCGGAAGCGAGTAGAACCGCATTGTCAGTCCGTTGGTCTGTCGCAATAATCGTCATTGTCGATGGTCTCCACATCGACGGTTGCGGTTACAGCCCCGCTGGCAGCCACCAGCGGGCGCACCGCCCGTCTGGTTAGCGTGTTGCCAGAGCCGCCATTGCTGCCTCTGCCTGCCGCTGACGACGAGATTTGACAGCCGCCTCGGTCTCGCGCGGGCTGGTATCATCAGCGTTCAGTCGCTCGATGAATCGCCGGACAGCTTCGCGGCTTGTGTACCGCAGACCACCGACGAGGATGGATTCGAGCTTCACCCCGCGAATGCCGCTCAGACGCCAGCGATGCATGGTCTGCATGCAGGGACGTTTGGGAAATTCTGACCGCGCCTCGGGAAAATGGATCAGCTCTTCTGAGTCGATGTCGATTGCCATTGCGTACGCCTCGCGTCGTCACGCTCAATCGAAGTGATTGAACATGCGACGAGACGTATCACAGCAACAGACAGAAAAATGGTCGATTTTAAGATGAATCTAAGTTATTGCTTAGATTGCCGCGAATCGATATCGCTTCGTGCTACGCACGTCATCTGGGATCGTAACCCCGATAACTCGCAGCAAGTCTCTGAGCTTTGTAATATGCACTGCCTTGGCGTTACTGCCTGTCATTTCTATGCCACACTCTTCAGCAGCAGTCGCAAAAGCACCGAGATTCAAGCCCTCTTCACCTGCTTCTAAGATCTTGCAGGCCAGCCGGAATGTTTTCGGGGGAATCTGGCTCGTTGAAGCCCCCATTCTTTCAAAAGTGCAGGAATCTCCCTGCGCAACAATATCGAGGTAGCATGCGTGCTCTTCACTGGTGGCCAGAAACCGGATGGCCGCTTCGAGCGTCATTTGCCGCTGGTCATCAAGGAACCGCCGCACCGGATCTACGCCATCATGTTTCCATCGGGGCTGAATGACATCGCTGTGTTTTCGATAGGCGACATCTATGAGTCTGATGCATACTAAGCCACGCCACGCGAGCGCTGACGATATCCCTGTCTGTCGTGCCCCACATGGAGTATGGACTGCGATTGGTGCGCCATCAATTGGCGCGATAAAGAACGGCTGAAAGTCATCACGGCAGTGGCGGCGCTCATTCTCAGGGATCTCCCAGAGAACTGGCTCAATTGCCTTGAGGAGCCAGCGGATTCCATCGCATGGCCTGCTGGGGTTTATCAGAGATTGTTGCCAAGGTGATTGCGGATTTGTTGTGACCGGGCAGGAAATGGAGACGAAAGTACAGAACTCACTGAGCCCGAATTCTCTGGAGTGTTGAAGTAGTTGCCTGGCAAGAGCCTTTTCATCGACAGACCACTTTGCTGCCGAGTGAGACCAGCGACCCAATTTCTGGAATGGGGCCCCGTCACCGCTGATCGCATCTTGAGATAATTGCACCAGCATTTCCCGCACTCGATTTTCATCAAGCCCGCTGCGAAAGCTGGTCACGATCAATTTCGGGCAGATCACTTTCATCTGCCACGGCCACCATTTATCGGCTGCTTCGTAATGCTGCTCTGACCATGTGGATTCGACTGCCATTTTCACCAGCCCCTGAAAGCCGGTCATCCTGAGGGAAAAGAGCAACGCGCCAGGCGATTCAGGTGTCCGCCGTTCGCCCGCTAAAGCTAGGCGCGTGCTGACTCATCGTACCACACTGGTCAACCGATCTTCGCGGCGACTTCAGCCGCGAGTTTGTCCATCTTGCGGGAATAATTCGCCGTCATATCTGGGCGGGCGTGCCCGGCCATCGCCTGGGCAGCTTCGATGCCGAAACTGTCACGCACCTCGGTTGTGACGTTGTGACGCAACCAGTGAGCCGTGAATCGGGGGAGTTCCAGCTTCTCGGACGCACTGGCGATGCAGTTGCTGTAATGCTTGCGACTGATTTGGAAGAGTCGGGCATCGGGAGAGGCCTTGAGATACTTCAACAGCAATGCCTGAGAGCGCGGACCGAAGAACAGTTTCCGTTCCTGTTCATGGTGCATGGTCTTATGGTCGACCAGATTGGCCACCCATATCGATCCAGACCGATCGATCATTCCCGAAGTGAGCATGATCAATTCCCCCGGACGAGCCGCGGTCAAGAGCTGCAGTGACATCAGGTCCGACACGAGAGGGGAGACGATTGCCTTCACAGCGTCCACATGTTCGACGGGGACCGCCTGCCGCTTTGGACGGTCTTTGGCTTCAGTCTTTCCCCGTCGCAAGGCTGCGACAGTTTCCAGGCGTTGTAGCGTCTTGATATCCGCCAATTCGTTGGCTACACCCCAGCGGAACACCGCCCGGACCCGGCCGACAGACTTGTTCACGAAAATCCGCGTCCAGCCCTTCGCGACCATCGCGTTCCGTGCTGCAACGAGTTGCAAGGGCCCGAAGTCGCGACACGGGAGCAACCCGTACAGGGAGACGACGGGAGACATGGCCGACTTGAAGCAATCCACCTCGGCAGTGGGCTTGCCATTCTTCACGTAGTGTCGTTCCGCATGGTCCAGGAACGCTAACCAGAGTTCTGCGATCGAGGGACCGGGGTCTACCACATTTCCTACCACGTTTGGCGAAACGCGGGCGATAGGGTCGATCATCCGACCCGATGCGAACTTGGCAACCAGTTCGCCATACTTTCGACGGGAATCCTCGGAACCGAATGGCCCGAGATAGAAATCTTTTCCGCTGATCCTCACCCGGGCTTGCCCGCTGGGTTTGTGGAAAAGATAAGCAGGAATCTGAGACTTCTGGCGTGGCATCGTGCGGTACTCCCGGCGAATTGTGGTAGTTGTACCACGATTCATTCAGGCGTTTTGACCGCACTGCCGACCACCGGCAGGTATCGTAAGTCTCGATTCGGCTTTGGGTTGCGTTGGTAGTCACAACCCGAGAGAAACAAGCTCCTCGACTAGGGCTCGAACCTAGAACCTAGCGGTTAACAGCCGCTCGCTCTACCAATTGAGCTATCGAGGAAGGTTGAGGGGATGGTAATTGACCGGCTTAGGTTTTGCAAGACTTCCCAAATTTCGAACAAAAGCCTTGGCCCGAAAGAGCTTGGCCAATGCGAATCGATTGAGCGGGGTAGCCGAAAGTGGAAAGGATTGAGGCAGCAGTCTGTGTTGGGTGCGCCAGCGGATGGCCGATGGGTGATTCGGCGCAAACTTGTCATTTTCTACCAATCGTGATGCCGGAAAAAATGAACACAAGATTACGTGCTATGTGTTTAGGTGTTGTGTTTAGAAGAGCACAACACCCGGTCCTAAACATCTTGAACAGCCTGCGTCACAATTCTCCGAGAAAACAGCGATCCCTATGAGGCAGAAGCAGAAGGTGTGCTGCCCCGGTTAATCAAGTTCATCTAGCTACCAAGAACTGATCGATGCAGTCCTACTCGCGTTGAGTCTTGTCTCAACTGCCGGGTATTGGTTAGTTGGCATTTGAAGTGCCGGTGCATTCAGGCTTGGATCATGCCACCACATGATCGTACGCCGAAGCAGGGTACTTCAGTTTCCATACCCCCACCGTTTTATTCGACGTTGAGGTGGCAGTCTCCTGGTGCGGATTTGGGTTCTCATTCGGCGGCTGTGGGGATCAGGGCCGGTGGGAATTGTTCGGTATGGCAATCGCCGTTGCGTCCGAAGTAGATGACACGTCTGCCAGTGATCTGGACGAAATAACCCACGCAACCTGCGTCCCGAGTTTTAGCGATGAATTCGCAGTATGTATGCTCATTTCTCTGACTCTGGCGAACGGCAGCCTCAACGGCAGAAGGAGAAAACTCGGCTGCAATCGTATGCGATTCATGGGGGGCGGCGACGACCAGTGAATCACCATCCTGAAGATAGTAGGTGATTTCCTGACGGTTATAGTCAGCATGGTAGCGTTCCACACCAATCTCGGAGAGCCTGCCGACGACGACCGGGAAAGAGATTTCCCCAGTTAAGGCACCTTGTGCACAAGTTTGAATGATCTGTGTCTGTTCTGCGTTCATGATAGCTCCTGGATTTGAGAGTTTTCGTTCAATCGACAGGCAACACTTTCCATCCATGACGACGAACGATTTCCTGCAGCAACTTGACCAGCCGTGCTTGCTCCTCGGGCTGGAGATGGCCGAAAAATTCGTGATCATTTTCGTCAGCGAGCTGAGCCAAGATCGGTACGAGCTTTTTTCCGGCAGCGGTCAGTTCGATGGTGTGATACCGCCGGTCTTCATCCGATGGCGATCGCAGGGCCAATTTTTTCTGACACAGGCGCTCGACAAGTTTGGAGACGGCTCCGCGGGTCATGCCGATGGACTCCGCAAGCTGACTGGGATGAGCGGTTCCCGTATCAAACATCTGACGTAAGAGCACCCATTCAGCCACGGTGACACCCTGCGACTCAACCTTTCTTGCGAAGGAGTGAGAGACATGATTGGAGACGTAGCGCAGCCAGTACCCCGCGTGATGTTCCAGGGTGCTCGGCTTTTTTCTGGCCATGTTTTATCCCGTCCATACAGTTTCCTAGGAAACTATATCCACACGATTATCGCTGGTCAATGGCTGCTGAAGTGCAGAGTTCAGCAGAAGTGGTAAGCCCATCCCAGCTGCTACCCTTGCACGATCGTCGGCGGGTTCGCATCATCTGAGGGCGTAAGTGCGTCCGTGAATTCACCGCAGGGAAGGGTCTCGCATGTCTGACGGATCAGCCGCTCCGAAAAAACGACGGGTGGTGCTCAAACTGAGTGGCGAAAGCTTCTGCCGCAGTGGCGAGATGGGCATCAGCCTGTCGGAACTTTCGATCATCTGTGAACAGATCAAGGCGGTGGTCGCCCATGACGTGGAACTTGCCATCGTTTGTGGCGGCGGCAATATTCTCCGCGGTAAAGAGTTTTCGGCGGTCAATTCCACCATTGTCGCCTCCACGGCCCATTACATGGGGATGCTCGCGACGGTGATCAATGCCCTCGCCTTGCAAGACGCCTTGGAAGCCTGTGGTGTTTCGACCCGCGTGCAGAGTGCCATTCGCATGGAAGGGGTGGCGGAACCGTTTATCCGTCGGCGTTGCATTCGGCATCTCCAGAAGGGCCGCGTGGTGATTCTCGCTGCGGGAACCGGTAGCCCATTCGTCACCACCGATACCGCCGCCGCTTTGCGAGCCCGGGAACTGGATGCCGAACTGCTGGTGAAAGCCACCCGTGTCGATGGCGTGTACTCGGCCGATCCGCTGAAGAACCCGCATGCCGTTCGGTATACGGAAATCTCGTATCAGGACGTGCTGCGACAGAACCTGCAAGTGATGGACGCCACGGCGATTCATCATTGCCTGGAACACAACATCCCCATCGTGGTCCTCAATTACCAGAAGCCCGGCAACATCGAGCGGGCCATCGCCGGTGAACGCCTCGGCACTCGGGTGAGCGCCAATCCGGCGACATGAGTTGTCGCTGCGAGGCGACCGTCGAGCGCTCGGTTCCACCTCGCGGCGAATTCGGATACCCTGCATGACTGGTGGATCTGGAATTTCGGCTGAAGGCACGCAGCATGACTCCTGAAGAAATTTTGTTCGACGCGGAAGAACGCATGGAGAAGGCGGCGGATGTCGTCCAGCACCAGTATCAGGGCTTGCGAACAGGCCGTGCCAACCCTGGCCTGGTCGATTCCATCCGAGTCGATTACTACGGTTCGCCGACACCGCTCAAACAAGTGGCGACCATCAGTGTGCCGGAACCGCAGCAGATTCTGATTCGCCCGTTCGATGCCGGGACGATCGGCGAAATTTCGAAAGCGATTCAGGCGAGCGATGTCGGGCTGGCCCCGAATTCCGATGGCCGCGTGATCCGCTTGAATGTCCCCGCACTTTCGACAGAACGCCGCAAGCAACTGGTTGCTCGCGTGAAAGATCTGGCAGAAGAAGCTCGCGTATCGATCCGCAACATCCGCCGCGATGCCAACAAGCATGCCGATCAGTTGCTAAAAGACAAGTTGCTGAGTGAAGACCTGCATGTAGGCCTGAAGGACGACATTCAGGAATTGACCAAGAAGTTCGAAGGCAAAGTCAATTCGCTCGCCGAGTCCAAAGAGACGGAAGTGATGGAACAGTAGTCGAGGGCCAAGGGCTGAGTGCTAAGAGCTGAGGGCAGGGAACTGGAACTCTCTCAGCACAGCCACTTGGCACTCATCTCTTATCACTTGGCCCTTATGAATACGCATGGCCCATCGGGACGATTCCGCTGGCAAACCAGATGGCCCAGCCGGCGATCCACAGAAAGTATTTCATCCCTTGTGCGAGGGGATGCTTCGGCCAGGGTAACACTTGGGCCGCGATGCCGATGAGCAGGAATGGTGCAGTGAAGGCGGCAACCTGCCATGAAATCTCCATGCAGCAGCCCTGACCGCCGCGACTGATGCCCCCGATAAGCGGGCCAGTCACGCTCAGGAGGGTGCTGATGACTACCATGCGTTGATGGTCCGGTCCCTCATCCAGGCCACGGTCCACAACGTAATAAACCAGCGTGGTCCAGAAGATCCACAAGATCAGGAACGTCCAGAGATGAAATGCCGTCCAGACGGATGATCTGGTCGGCTGGGCAATCGTTGCGAGCATAAGGCATCCCTTCGGACAGACTGGGCAGATCATTCACCATCGTGTTTTGATGGCGGCGCGTTAATCTCTGTCCAACGCATCAAGGTTGCCCGAAATTGTTCGAGGAGGGTAACGGTTTCCGCCTGCGTCAAACGGCGGTCGTCCCAGTTCCAGCTAATGGTCATGCGACCTGCCGTCGTAGCAACACCGAGTGAAATCGCGGTGAACGGCCGTAAGGGGGGCCAGAATTCCAGTAGCTCGGGGCGCAGGCCGGGTTGATTTAAGGGCCAGCCTGCTACTGACCAGGGTTCTCCGAGATTGCTGAGCACAGCCGTTGTCGTAGCCCGATCCTGGGGTTGTAGCCACTTCATGTTGCCAAACCAGCGGCGCGACCAATCGAGAATTCGTAAGAACGTGCGACCAGCCTTCCAGCGCTTGCACAGCGACAATTCCAGATGCACTGACCAGAGCAACCAGCGGTCATTCAAGCTCCCCGGCCGGCGATCGAGAAACAGCATGCCTACCTGATTGGCCACCAGGTCTTTCGTCAATTCCCCCTCGCGCAGGCTTTTCGGAAACATGATGCGAATGGGCTTGCGAGTTTCTGGAGATTGCAATGCCACCAGTGATTGATGCACCACGCGAAACAATGCCGTCGCCATCAGATCGTTCAGCGTCACCCCCAGCCGGCGTGATGTGTTCAGTAACTCTCTGGTTTCCGCCGCCGTGAACGTCAGACTCAACTCCGCCGGAGTGGACTTTTCCCCGGCAATAACGGCGGACGTTTGTCCTAAGGTGGCAGGGCGATGTGACACGTATTCGAGCAGGCCCGCGGCCCCGAGAATATCGTATGGACCATGCAGCCAGCGTTGCCAGGCCGTACAGGGCGGCCCCCCTCGCTGCTCCAGAGCCGACAGCGAAACAGAGACCGGCGGGGGCGAAGTGAGCGCGAAGTAGCGCTGCATCACTTTCGCAAGCCAGCCGAAAATGCCCAGTGCATCACTGATGACATGATGACATTGCAAAGTGATGATCA
The DNA here is from genome assembly GCA_016125225.1 of bacterium. Classification (GTDB taxonomy): domain Bacteria; phylum Planctomycetota; class Planctomycetia; order Planctomycetales; family Planctomycetaceae; genus DSVQ01. The sequence goes on from WGME01000025.1 coordinate 41,057, forward strand.
CGGTTTCGGCGGTCTGATTGATCCAGCAGTGCAGTCCTGGTTGCTGTTGCAGATCGATGCGTGGAGTCTTGGTCCGGCATGGGGCCGGCTCAAACCGCAGCATCTCCTGAGTCGCCGTTCCCGCCACCAGTTCCCAGGACTCCCCGTCCGTTCGCCGCAAGCGGGCGGTCAGGAACGGCTGCGTCTCGACCAGTTGCCAGAAACTTTCCGACCACCGCGATTGATCGAGTTGGCCCGCCAGAGTCACCCGGAACCAGAATTCCATGGGATATTCGGCGTGGTCATCTGCCCGGAGAAACTCTTCGAAGTTGGTTAATTGCAAAGACCACGTTGATTGTGCATCCGGTGCCGCGGTGTTGACCACAATGACTTCCATGCGGGGAACTGGGGTGCCTATTCCAGCGTTTTCTGGGAAAGTTGGCTACTGCTGTCGGCCAGTAAAATTGCACGGCTCCGCGCTCGCATGGAATTATCGTCAAAGACAGAGTCTCTTGTGACGTGTTGGTGGATGTACTCAGGTCAGTGGGGAGAACATCGATTTCCCCGAGGGATTCCGACCTTCCGCAAGCGAGTCACTCCCTCATCTGTTGCGGACCGGACGACTGTGGCGGGCCAATTCTTTCGCCACGGTTGACCCTGTAGAGGGGCATGGTACGATCAAAGAAGCGCGACAAAGGCGGTCCGTCCGGGTCAACTTCGTCGCCTGACAAGCCCTTCACAACCAGTCGAGAAGTCGGCGGCGGCCAGCGTCTCCTGCTCATCGGTCTGGAACGAGCTTTCGATTTCCTGGGGAGTTTGCCTGGCAGACCGCGGGAATCGGGCATGTGTTGGCGTTTCGAGTCTTAATGTTTGATCGGGTCGATCAGGATGTTTTCTGTCTGGCACGGGCTGATGTGGTTCTGGCTGCGTTTCCGCAGTCACCATGTCGTGCCGGTTGCCGTACCGGTGCAGCTGACGGAACCGACGGCCACAAATGGACTTACCCCTGTGGTAGGTCGCGTGGCTCGGGTCTCCTCGCCGCACGGTTGGACTGTGGCAGCCCGCTGCCGCGGCCCCGCACCTCCTGAAGACCGTGGTCTTGTCATGCGACCGACGTGGCCCGCACCGAGCTTGTTCTCCCACCGATGGCCAGCCCCAAACGGGCGTGGTCTGCTGCGGAAACCATAAATTCTCGTCGAAGCAACATCGGGTCCATTTCATGTCCGACATCATGATTCCACTGATCACCCTTGTGGTGGGCGGTGCGCTCGGTTATTTCGCGGAACGTGCCATTCGCGGACGTGCCTTTAAAACGCGGGATGATCTGCTGCAGGAAGCCCAGCGCGACGCGGACAACATCAAGAAAACTGCCGAGCTGACCGCCAAGGAAGAACTTCTCAAACGCCGGGAAGACGCCGAACGCGATCTGCTGGCTACCCGCGAAGAACTTCGCCAGCACGAACGCCATCTCGATAAACGGGAATCGTCGCTGGAAGAACTGCAGGAAGGCATCATCAAACGAGAACGCATGCTGGAAACGACCCAGCAGAAGCTGACCGACCGCTCCAAAGCCGTCGAAGCCCGCGAACGCGAACTCGACCGAATGCTGAAGCAGGAACAGGAACAGCTCTTTCAGATCAGCGGGCTCGATAAGCAGGCCGCTACCGGCATGCTGCTCGATCGACTCGAAAATCAGCTCAGCACTGAAACGGGCGCGCTCATCATCAAGCATGAGCAGGATCTCAAGATGCGCAGCGAACAGATGGCGCGAGAGATCATCGGCATGGCGATTCAACGCTATGCGTCGGCGCATACATCCGAAGCCACGATTTCTTCGATCGATATTCCCAGCGATGAAATGAAGGGTCGCATCATCGGCCGCGAAGGTCGCAACATTCGGGCCTTCGAAAAAGCCACCGGCGTCGATGTGATTGTTGATGATACCCCCGGCGTGGTTGTGGTCTCTGCGTTCGATAGTGTCCGTCGTGAAGTCGCCCGGCAGTCACTCAACAAGCTGATTCAGGATGGCCGTATTCATCCCACCCGGATTGACGAAGTGGTGGCTGAAACGCAGAAGGAAATGGATTCGTTCATCCGTAAGCAGGGGATTGAAGCGGCTCAGGAAGCGGGGGTTCCGAACCTTCACGAAAAGCTTCTCGACCTGATGGGCCGCCTCTACTTCCGTACCAGCTACAGCCAGAACGTGTTGCGTCACTCCATCGAAGTGGCCCACCTGACCGCACTTATGGCCGAGCAGTTGGGTCTTGATGCCCGACTCGCTCGTCGCTGCGGCTTCCTGCACGATATCGGCAAAGCCGCTGACCACGAGATGGAAGGGGGCCACCCCGCAGTCGGTGCTGAGTTGCTCAAGCGCTACGGTGAAAAAGTGGAAGTGGTGCACGCGGCCGGTGGGCATCACGACGACATTCGTGTCGATTACATCTACACCGTGCTGGTGGCGGCAGCGGATGCCTGTTCGGCATCACGTCCCGGTGCCCGCCGTGAAACTCTCGAAAAATACATTCGCCGTCTCGAAGAACTCGAAGCGATTGCGTGTGGCTTTCCCGGTGTTGAGCAAGCCTATGCCGTGCAGGCCGGGCGGGAAATTCGCGTGGCGGTTGATCCCACGGAGATCACCGACCGCGAAGCCGCCAAAATGTGCCGTGACATCGCCACGGCCATCGAACAGAGCCTGACCTATCCCGGCGAAGTGAAAGTCACGGTGCTGCGAGAAACCCGCGTCGTGGAATACGCCCGGTAAACGGATTCGCGAGCGAGGGGCGTGAGCCCCCTGATTGTGTGTCGAAAACAGACACTCTGTAAGCATTCGCAAGAGAAGCATTCGCGAGCAACCCGGACGTGGGACGACCATTCAGGGGGCTCACGCCCCCCGCTCGCGGGTTTTACGCCGCGCGCCATTCTTCCGGGTATTGGTCGCTCGGGGCGATGGCGACGATGCGTTCCGATGTCAGGATGGCATCCACCAGATCGCGTGGGTATTCCTTGCGGCGCGTCTTTTGGGGCTGCAGGCCGAGATCGAGCCAATCTTTCTCGGCCGTGACGCGCGATTCGAGGTGGAACAAGTTTGACGGGGACGTTTCGGTGATGAACCAGCCGTAGTCTCGCAAAGCGACGGCGAGAATTTTGGCAGTCTCACGCGTGCGCAACGTCAGTTCTTGCGGCAGGGAATTCAGCCAGACATCAATCTCCTGGTCGGTCACTCGCAAGGCAAACCGGGTTCCCGCGGGAATACCGGCTTTGGCTCCGTGTGGGAATTCGGCCTTAAGAGCCGGGGCCACGAATTCGCTGCCGGAGATGTTGGGGACCGACATCGACAAGGCGTGTTCAATCACACCGGCTTGTACTTCCTCAGGTCGCACCAGTCCCGCCAGAAAAGGTAGGCCCGAGCCGCGTGATCCCAGAAACCCGTCCTCTTTCGTCCGGTAGTCGCCGGAGACCATATTGGCGTGAGCCGCATTAATGACCTGCAGCCGATAATCGACTTTATCAAGATCCCATTCCAGGCCGTTTTGGGCATCGAGCACGATCAGCGCTGCTTCAGGCCCAGCGGCGGGTTTCCAGGCGGGGTTCCAGGGCATTTTTCCCACCAGATTCGTGGGCCAGAAAACCTTGATGGGAGTCGGCCCTAAACTGGTCGCGGCATCGTGCACCGGATAGGTATGCGTATCGATGGTCACCTGAAACCGGCTGGTGCGAAGACCGCGATCATCCAGAAACATACTCCCGACCAGTCGCTTCGAATCCGGATGCTGCGGCAGATGTTCAACCCGCACATTCCAGGGCGCTTTCGGTCCGAAGGGGCGCAGTCGTGGCTGTTCCGCCTCGGCCGGTTGGGCCAGTAACGGCCGCCCCGTCAGTATCCCCAAACTCGATATCGCACCAGCTATAAAAGCGCGCCGCGAACGTTGTCTTGCTGTCGTTCTGTGCGTGATATCTGTTCGATCCATGCTGATTGTTCCGGACGCTGTCAAATCTGCGAACTAGCGCAGCATAGTCTGATGTATACCACCGCTGACAGACCAATCGGGACGAGACGCTTTGAAGAGTCGGAAATTCCCGTGCTGTCTGAACTTGAATACTTCTGGCTGAATTCTGAGAGATTTCCGGCAATAGCCGCCGAAGTTCATGGGAATCGGCAGATTGCTCTGGACACGTTGGCCCTCCGAGAACTATATCCCCGCCTCTCTTTCCAAGCCTATCACCAATGTTACAGCACAGTCCGGTGAACTGGTCCCTACCATCACCACCGGGCGCGTCTGCGCGTCTGCTCTGACACTAAAGACACAGGTTGCATTGTGGGAAAACAGCCGGGGGTATCCATGCTGACGGTGGGGACTTCAATGCCGTCTCGTCGACATTCGCAGCCGTGGCGAGCACGGGGGGCCATGGGCATTCGCTTTGCCAAATTGTTCCCCGTCTATATCGGTCTCTATGCGGCATCTTTGACCTTCTCGATGCTGTTGCGGCACGACTTTCAACCCAGCCCGATCACGCTGCGCGATTTTCCGAGCAAGCTGGCCGTGGCCCTCACCGTCAAAATGCTGGTCTTCGTGGCTTCGCGTGAATGGCTGAGGCGTCATCGGCATACTTCACTGCAAGACATGCTGCACGTGGTGGTGACCGCTTCGATCAATCTCACCCTGTTGTTTGGACTTTACTTCATCAGCGGTGGTCCGCTCACTCCCGGTCGTTCGACATTGATCATCGATGCCGTGCTGTCGGTAGTCGGCGTGATGGGGTTACGCGCCGGATTGCGGTTATGGTCGCGCCGCGAAGGCTCTCTATCACGGAAGCGGCCACTCGAACGGACGTTGGTATTCGCCAATGAAAAAACGGCCGCGAAGATGTGTCGGATGTTGTCATCGACCCGATCCAACTTGAAAGTCGTCGGCATTTACGATGTCACCTGCCATGCTCAGCAATTCCTGGTGCAGGGTGTTCCGCTGATGGGGCCACCAGAGTCATTAGAACAAGCCGCACGAGTAGTGCGTGCTTCGGTCGTACTGGTTCCAGCGAGTACTCCAGGTCGACAATTGCGGGACATCTTCAATGCCTGTGCCCCGGTGAATCTCGAAGTTCGCATGATGCCGCTGGTGGAAGAACTCGTGGAAGGCCGGTTCAAACTGGGCCCCCGCGATATCGAGATTTCCGACCTGTTGCGACGGGAACCCAATCAACTCGACATGGCCAGCATCTGCGGTTATGTCACGAATCAAACCGTGCTGGTAACCGGTGCGGCGGGGAGTATCGGCAGTGAACTCTGTCGGCAACTCCGGGCGCTCAAGCCCGCCCGTTTGATTCTGCTCGATCAATCGGAAAGTGGCATCTTCGGCGTCGAACAAGAGTTTCTGCAGAAACCAGTTCCCGAGGTTGAACTCGATTATGTGATTGCCGACATCTGCGATGAAGCGACCATTCACCAGGTGATTGGTGATCTGCGTCCTGATCTCATCTTCCATGCGGCGGCTTACAAGCATGTGCCCTTGATGGAGCACAACCCGCGTGAAGCCGTACGGAACAATATCATTGGGACCAAGACCGTGGCCGATGCCGCATTGGCCCACGGCGTGAAACGGTTCGTGTTGATTTCCACCGATAAAGCCGTGCGACCGTCGAGCCTGATGGGTTCCACCAAGCTGATGGCCGAGCGCTGTATTCATGCCTTGCATGGCCGTGGCGAGACGGAATTCCTCGCCGTGCGATTTGGCAATGTCCTCAACTCTGCGGGGAGTGTGGTGCCGACATTCCGGGCGCAGATTCAAGCGGGCGGGCCGATCACGGTCACGCATCCCGATATGGAACGTTACTTCATGACCATTCCCGAAGCGGTGCAACTGGTGTTGCAGGCGGGGGCGATTGGTCAATCGGGCGATGTGCTCATTCTCGATATGGGCGAACCAGTCAAGATCGTCGATCTGGCAAAGGACATGATTCTGCTGTCAGGGCTGCGATTTCCCGAAGATATCGATATCGCGTTTTCTGGCATTCGTCCTGGGGAAAAATTGCGGGAAGAACTGTTCTACGAAACGGAAAATGGTTCCGAACGCATTCACGACAAGATCTTCCGCTGTGTTCCCCCGGCGACTCCCTATGCCACGCTGATGACTCAGGTGGCCGGCCTCCGCAAGCAACTGCATGCCCCGCCACAGCAACTGAAAGTGGCGCTCAAAGAGGCCGTCCAAGTGTGGGTCGATGACTTCGGTCAGGTGGATAAGCAGCAATCGCGGGCCGCTTAACGTCCGGCAATGTCGATGTTTCCCATCTCGCGGCGGCGGCCGGTCATTTGCCAGTGCTCCCACTGCGACCAGCCGTAATCGAGGAACTTGGTAAACTCACCATCGGACCGTTCATAGCCGATGTAGGCCGCGAGAATCTGCTTGCCGTCGGGTGACACCACCGCATACGACGGCAAGGAAACGTCACCGAACCAGTTGACCTGCAGATTCAAATTGCGTGCGAGGATTTCTTCCGAGAGCGTGTTATCGGTAATGACGGGAACTTTGTCGGCATAGAGTTGAACCGCGACATACCTGCCGATCCGTTCCTTGTTCTCCGGCTGCTGCATCTTCTTTTCCATGCGGCGGCAATTCACGCAATTCACGCCAGTGAAGTCGAGCAATAACGGGCGTTGCAACTGAGCGGCAACCGGTTGGGCCTGCTGCAGATTCAAGGCAAACAGTAACCCGTGATCTTCGAGCGTGGGGCCAAGGTTTGTCTCGCTGCCGTTCAACCGAGGCGGGGCAAACGCGATCACCTGATCCATCACCACGCCAGCGGCCCGTTCGGGCTGCAGAATCAAAAAGCCCAGCAGCCCGGTAAAACCGAGAAAGACAATCGCCAGCAGCCCGCGACCCGTCGAGAGATGATCAACCGGCGTATCGTGCGCAAACCGGAATAGGCCAAACAGGTACATGGCGATGGTCAGCGACAACACGAACCAACTCAGCATGACCATGGCAAAGTTGAAGACCAGGGGTTGAGGATTCCAGGCGAGGTCCGCGACACCAAAGAATTTGATCGCGGCACCAATTTCGACCAGGCCCATGACCACTTTCACCGAGTTCATCCAACCGCCGCTTTTGGGCAATTTCTTGAGCAGTCCCGGTAACAAAGCCAGCACGAAGAAGGGCGATGCGAATGCCGCCCCGAAGGCCATCATTCCTAGCACGGGCCAGTAGACATTCCCCTGAGCGGCGGAGACCAATAGCGTGCCTGCCACTGCAAACGTGCAGGTGAACGATGTCAGCGTGAAGGTGAGAGCCATGAAGATGGCACCGAGATAGCTCCCGGTCCCCTCATGCATGGCCGACCAGGTGAGCAGCGACGTCGGCACACGGATTTCAAAGGCACCGAGCATGTTCAAACCGAAGGCCACAAACACCGAACCGATGATCAGATTCATGAAGCCGTTGTTGGCCAATTCATTCAGCTTTGTCGCACCGAACAGGAACGAAATACCGACGCCCAGCACGGTAAAGGCCACAACAATCGAGCCGCAGTAAACCAAGGCCAAAACCCATGGCCGCTTGTGATTCTGTTCGCTTTGCTTCAGGAAGAAGCCCACGGTGATGGGTACCATGGGGAACGAGCACGGAGTTAAAAGGGCGAGGAATCCGCCGCCGATGCAGAGCAGCAGAAACGGCATCAGGGCCTGATCCTGCAGCTTCTGAGCCGCCTCCGGAGCTTCTCCCGCGAGAATGGCCATCGTTTCCGCAGCGATGCGTTGCCCTTCTGGTTCAGACGCTTCTCCATTCTCTGGAACCGCAGCTTCGGGTTCTTCGACGACACCGAACGGCGAAGGAGGATCGGCCTCCGCGACAACAGCACCTTCGGCGAGCGGAGCACCGACGGCAAAGTTCATGGTCTTCAAAGGTTTGCACTGGTTCTCATCACAGACCTGATAGGCGATTTCGCCTTCAATCGCATAATCGCCAGCGCCGCTGCCAGTGACTTCAAACTCACGGGTCCAGGTGACTTCGCCGAAGTACGCCTGCAAGGTGATCTCATCCGTCGGCTTTTCGATCACATAAGGACGATCCGCAACAAACCCATCTCCCAGGGGACTCAAGTTACGGATTTTCAGCATTTCGATGGTAGTCGGTTCCGCTCCCAGTCCTTCCTGCGTCAATGCATAGGTATGCCAGCCAGCATCGAGCTTGGCAGTGATTGCCAGCTTCACCTTCTCACCCGGGGCAGCATTGGTGGGGGTGAGGGCGATGTAGTATTCAATCGGATCAGGTGTGGAGTCCACTCCGCGTGCAGGACGAAACATCTCGTCATAGGGGTTGTTCGCGCTGACGATCGATTCATCAGGCACAACCATTGGTTGCCCCATCACCTGAGCCATCAGATCAAACTTGAATGCGGGCAGAATCTGGATGCAGAGACCACCGGCAGCACCGCTGCAGTACTGGCCTTCCAGTTTGCCATTCGCATGGACAATCGAGGCATCGGGCTGCACACGAAACATCCGCGACCAAGTCACCTTGTCGTGAAACTTGGTCACCTCTTGTTGCAGTCCGGGGTCAAAAGCGGTTTTCCCTTCGTGGTCGGGAGTCCATTGCTCACCGATGGCTTCCAACCCGGTGACATCGAACTTGATCCGCGTGCTGACCGGTCCGTCGGTGCCGTAGATATAGAAACCCTCCGGCAGAGTGGCGGTCATCGATAGCGTGACCATCTCGCCCGGTCGGACCGCTTCGGGTGTCAGCTTGGCCGTGAATTCGGCTTTCGGTGTTTTCGAACGGAGCGGGGCTTTGCCGCCCAGCAGGTCGTTCAAATCGCCGACCTGAGCCGTCGCCAGCACGGGACTACAGGCCCAGAACCATCCCAGAAGCGCGAGCGATCCCATCGCCCGGAGAACAAATCGCAGCATCATTGCATCCTTCTCGAACTGCCCCATGTGCGACAATCCATGTCACACGGCAGGGCCGCAACCCGCAAAGCCAGTACCAAAAGTCTTACGAAAACTTACGACGGACGAGCCTCGTTTGCCGGTTCAGCAACATTGTTTCTTTGGCAGAGTACCGTAAACATCGATCACAGTTTATGTTAGCGGGGGAAGTTTTTTCCGGCCAGTCGTCAGAAAGAACCGAATTCTGGTGTCACTCCGGCTCTACGGATATCACAAGCCGGTACAGTCCTTGGCTTTGACGTCTGTTTCCGGGCTGACAACCTGAGTCTCGATGTACTTTAGTGAGCAAAAATGACAAACGGTGACAAAAAATCTCGGCCGGTGTCTCTGCCCCTTGCTCAGATTTCAGCGAATTGGTCCCCGCTGTTGATCCTGGGGGCTCTGCTCTGGTGGGGCTTGGCCCTCTGTCCCGTGGTCGCCTATGGTCAGAACGCAAAGCGGCTCAATATCAGCGACAAGGGACTCGATTACTACGGTCCGGAGACCAATAACCCGTTTGCTACACTGCTGGATCGGGTTGCCGCCGGAGAGGTTTCGCTGGAATATCACCCGGAGCAAGGTTATCTCCCCGCATTGTTGCGGGAGTTGCAGATTCCCGTGGAATCGCAATTGCTGCTCTTCTCGAAAAGCTCACTGCAATCCGGACATATCGGGCCGAAATCTCCACGGGCCTTGTACTTCAACGACGAGATCTGCCTCGGTTGGATTCCCGATGCTCCGCTGATTGAGCTGATGGCACAAGACCCCGTCAAAGGCAGCATGTTTTACGCGATTCCACAGGACGAAAGTGGCTTTCACGCCAGTCGCGAGCAACGCTGCAATGGCTGCCATGCCACCTCGCGTTCGGCTTATGTGCCAGGGTTTCTACTTCGTTCGTTTGAAACCAACAGTCGTGGCGGGCTGGTTTCGGGACGTGCCAAGGTGACACAGGCGACCCCGATTGATGTCCGTTGGGGGGGCTGGTACATCACCGGCGAATCGCCTTCGCAACCTCACCGGGGAAATCTGGTCAGTGCGGAAGATCATGCTCAGCATCGGGATCAACCGCTATTTCGCGGTGCCTTACCTGATTTGTCGCCCTTGGTCGATTTGCAGATTTATCCCCATCCGAATAGCGATTTGGCAGCGGCGATGCTGATGGATCACTTCAGTGATACCTACAACCTGCTAGTGCGAGCGGGGACGGAAGCCCGATTGGGTGAAGAAGTTACGGTTATTGATGACTTGGTGACGGCGCTGTTATGTCTCGATGAGGCACCACTGTTAGGGCCGGTGAAGGGAGTGGGAGGGTTTTCCACCGCTTATGAGAAGCTGGGGCCTGCCGATTCCAAAGGCCGTTCGCTCCGGGAGTTCGATCTGCAGACACGCCTGTTCCGGTGGGGCATGAGTCCCATGGTCTACACGCCCACGTTCCAGCAATTGCCAGATGCGGTTCGGCTAGATGTGGACCGCCAGATCACGGCTCTGTTGACCGGCGAAACGCCGTGGCCCGAATCGGCACCCGCACGATCGAAGGCCGATCGAGAGGTCGCGTTGTCCATTCTACGGGAAACCCTCTCGGAATGGACTCGCTGAAGCCGCTGTACACCGATCCCCCTCGTTTATGCCAGACTGATGTTTGCATCACTTCCCGAGATCGGGGTAGGATGTGCCGGTCGGCTGAAGTGTGCCGATTACATTAACTGGGTCGCATCGGCGGAGTTCCAGTGCAGATCCCTGCATGCCGTGGGGAGTTGCCCCCGGATCGCTGGTGGGGACGTTCCTCGGACGTCGATACCAGTAGCGATTATATGGATTCGCCAAACTAGAGAATTCGAGACGGGCGGTGATTGCAGTGGCTTCGAAGACCAATCTTCAACGGAGTTCAACAATGACGGCGCAACAGCCAGAAGGATCGGCGCAAGAGCGTAAACGTCAACGTCGCCTGCGACGCTGGTGGAAACGGGTGGGAGTTTCGAGCCTGCTGGTCGGAGCGGCCGTCGGTGCCTGGGCCTATGAAGATGCAGTCCCCGCTGCAGGATTGAAGGGCATTCTGCCTGCCAGCCCCCCCGATGTCTTCGCGTCTGACGCCTTCGAGGCCTTGGGACCCACTTGGTCTGACTGGAGTCAGGGAGCCGCCGAAGCCATTGATTCGTATTACAAGGCTGATGGCGATGTTGCAGCGCAGAAAGCTGCTTTGGCTTCGGTGAAGCGAAAGCTCGGTGTGCTCGACAAAGCCCTGGCTGACAACAGCTATGTGATGATCGCCGAGCCGCTCACCAAATTGCGCGGACCGCTGGCCCGTCGCGTGGCACTCGGGGAAGCCATTTTTGCGACTCTGGAAGCCGATCCCGATGCCGCTCGTCAGCAGGCATTGAAGTCCGCCGCTCAAGACGTTCAGTCGGCTCTGACCGCATTGGAAGCCGATCTGAAGTCCATTCCCGGTGGATTGGCCTGGTTGCCCTACCTGCATGCAGATGCCCTGTCGAAAGCCGTGGCGGAATCAACGAGTGGCGAAGCCCTGACCGCCGCCTTGAATGCCACCAAATCCCGACTGGCAGCCCGGGCCACCCTCAGCGATGAAACGCAAAAGGCCTTTTTAGGCCGCCCGAAATTCCTCGCCTTGGAAACAGCCGTCCAGGCAGATCTGTCGGTCCTGGAACAACCTGCCAAGACCGCTGATCCGGCTGCCGCACGAGCCGCTTTGACCGAGTTGGTCGCGGCCATCGAAGACTACGAAGCCACAAGCAGCGCTGTCGCCGCCAGCAATGTCCGTGCAGCCACCAAGAAAGTGTCGGACGTCTCGGCAGATGGCGGAGCCGCCCTGAAGAAAGCTCTTGATGAGTTCTACTTCAGCCCCAATTTGCAGATCGCGGCGAGTGAGACGTTCCTGAACCGTTTGCTGTCCGATGCGCGGACTGAGCAGGGTCAAGTCAACGACTATGTGCTCGGGGCAGCCGTGGGAGGCTGGCAAACCACGAGCAGCACCGTCAGCGTGGATGTCAAGCCGGCCGATGACGAGATCAAGTTTGACCTGGTCCTGTCCGGCACCATTCAGTCCAATACCGCGGGACGTACCGACCAGGCCACGATTTATACCTCGGGGTATCACACCTTCCGTTCGGTGAAGGGCGTGATGTACGACGGCGAAAAGTTTGTAACCACGCCTGCGGTGACGGCGGTGAATGCCAATAACACCACAACAGGTGCTGCCACACGTTTCAACGGTACGTTGCTCAGCGGGATTGCTCAACGAACGGCGATGCGTGAAGCCGCGGCTCGTCGGGGTCAGGCCGAAGCCATCGCTGAAGGTCGGATCACTGCGCGGGTGACACCCAAGTTCAATGAAGAAGTCGATAAATCGTTCGCCAAGGCGACCGAGCAAATCGAAACGGATCTCAACAAAGGTCTCAAAGAAACCGGGATTTATCCCGATTGGCTGAAGTTGTGGAGCACCGGCGACCAGGTTCGCGTTGCTTCACGATTGATGCCCGAGGGCAAGCTCGGTGGTAACAATCCGCCCTCCGCGTGGTTGGCAAGTGGCACCGGTGCCGCGCTCGTCATGCATGAATCGGTGGTCAATAACACCATCGACCAGATCGGATTCGCTGGCAAGAAGATGAGCGAGGAAGAGCTGCGGGCTCATCTCGAAGGCTTCCTCAGCAAGGCCTTGTCACGTGAATTCAAGTTCCAGGCTCCGAAAGAAACCGAAGCGGCTCCGAGTACGGAACCGGCTGCGGAAGAAGAGGCGGAGTCGACTAAAGAACCAGCTCAACTGGTCTTTGCCGAAAACGACCCGGTGCGAATTCAATTCCGTGATGGCGAATTGCTGCTCGTGATTCGCGCCGGTCTTGAGCGGAAATCGGGTGAACCAATTCCGGCTCATGAAATTGTCGTCCCCCTCACCTTCACGGTGTCCGGCGACAAGATCATGATCCAACGCGATGTTCTGCAGATCGCACCGATCGAAGGTCGCTCCAATCCCATTCAGCAGAAGGTCATGAACACCCGGATCGCAGCCTCTCTGCCCGATCGCGAAGTCCCTGGCACTTTCACACTCAAAGGCCCCAGCCGTGAAGTGACCGCGAAGGTCACCGACCTGAAGTTGGTCGATGGTTGGATTGCCGTCCATGTTGACTGATCGGGTCGATTGATGAGACCCGTAAGATGAATGCAAAAGATCCGGATGCCATGCCAGCATCCGGATCTTTTTATTTGATGGATCACCGAGGGGGCTGCTAACAATCACCCCAGGCCTGATTCAGCTTAAGCCGGGTCCAGCGATTCGGATTCGTCCAGCCGGCTAGGGTAACCATAGAGTTCGAAAGCAAACTGCAGGCGTTCGTACACGCGCTGCATGGTTACCGGGTCCATGGAGAACTGGTTCTTACGATAGCTGGCGAGTTCGTCCAATTGGGCCTGAATACGCGGAGCCAGATGTTCCCAGCCCGAGAGACTCAGGTTGTTGTAAATCTGCTGCATGTGGCCGAGCGGGTCGACTTCGAAATCCTCATAACGGACTTCATGCAACTGGCCAGCGGGAATCAGCGACTTGGTCTCTTCATAACGACGGATGCAGTGCTCATACGTGGCCAATGTATCCTCTTCGAGTCCGCCGTAATTGGTGACCCCGAGAGCGTTCTCTGCAAAGATCGTCTTACGCAGATGGACGGACGAATTGTAGACGGCATACGGATCGCGATAGATGTAAACGAACTTTGCGTTGGGAAAGAGTTCGAGCAACAGCGGAACGCGATAGGTATGGCTGGGGCTTTTCAAAATTACCGGACGATTCGTTCGCAAAGTAAGCTTTTTCACCAACAGCAGGAACTCGCGTTTCCACAACGCCAGTTCCTCTTCGCTCAGTTCCGTCAAATCGAACGTGCGTTCATACTTCGGCCGATCTCCCTGAAACAGCAGCATGGCATAGGGGGAGATCAACGTCCGCAGCAGCAGGGCCACTTCATCTTCCTGCGACATCTTCCAGCCAGCAGGGATATTGTCCATGGGGCGTGTTTTGGGTAATGCCCAACCGGTCAAGGCAGTCACCAGCCGTTCGGTCAGCAGAAAGTGCCCCGAAAACATCACCTGATAGAGGTTGGGAAACGCGAACTGCGGATCGAGCGCGAAGAGGTTGTGCAGAAGGGTCGTACCACTCCGCCAGTGCCCCAGGATAAAGATCGGGGCCTGCTCGACTTTGGTCGCGGCGACCCGACGGCCGTAAATGGCATTTTCCCAGAATTCATGCCAGGAATTGAGCCAGCTTAAGGCCGAAATGGACCAGCGGCGCAGGCGATTTTCCGGGGGAAAAGGGCCGGCAATCTGGCAGACCTGTCGCCAGTGCGTACGATTCAGCCCGTGCCAGACGCAGCAGAGTCCCTGCCCGCTCGATCGTGGACGTTGTTTCGTCGGAGAATTTCGTGGGGGAGACGTCGTACTGGCCGTCGGCATGGAGCTAAAATCCTTCACAAGCATGCATCGTGCGCCGTCCGAAGAAATGGATCAAGCCCGCGAAATGTTTTTCCGCCTTGAAACGATCTCATTTCACGGGTGGACGTTTGACCCATTCCCGGTCACAATCCCTTTGGTCTTCGGCATTACTCAAAGGGAAACTTGTGACGGCCCTCTCGATTATCATTCCAGTTTACAATGAAGCCGAGAGCCTGAAGCAATTGCACCGCGAGATTCGTGACATTGCTGTACAGGTCTCGCTCGATCTGGAAATGATCTTTGTCGATGACGGGTCACGAGATGCGTCCTGGCAGACCATCCAGGAATTGGCCGCTGCCGACCCGCAGGTCCGGGGCATACGTTTCCGTCGTAATTTCGGCAAAGCCGCGGCTTTAACCGCAGGCTTCCGCGCGGCGCAATCGCCGTTGCTGATGATGATGGACGCCGATTTGCAGGACGATCCCGCAGAAATTCCGCAGTTTCTGGCAAAGTTGAACACGGGATTTGATGTCGTCAACGGCTGGAAGCAACGACGGCTGGACCCCTGGCATAAAGTCTATCCCAGCAAGGTCTTCAACGCTTTGGTCAGCCGCTTGACCGGGTTATCTCTGCATGATCACAACTGCGGTATCAAACTGGTCCGCCGCGAGGTGACCGGAGAAATTCGTCTGTATGGCGAATTGCATCGGTTTATTCCGGTTTTGGCTCATGCTCGGGGCTTCCGGGTGACCGAGCTGCCCGTGCATCATCGGGTCCGTCAGCACGGGGTTTCCAAGTACGGGTTTCGGCGGTTTGCACGTGGATTTCTGGATTTGCTCACAGTTTCCTTTCTTATGAGCTACCGTCAGCGACCGCAGCACATGCTGGGGGGGGTGGGGCTGCTCTTTTTCAGCTGTGGCATGCTGGGACTGGGGTATCTCGCGGTGATCTGGGTCTGCATGAATGTGCTGGGACTGCTCCCGACTGTGCCCATCGGATCACGGCCGTTGCTGGCCTATTCCCTGGCAGCGACATTGCTCGGCGGACAGGCGTTGAGTCTGGGGTTACTCGCCGAACTGCTGGTCCATTACACCAGCCATGAACGCGATGCCTTCAGCATTGCCGAGCAGACAGCCGAAAGCTGCCTGATTTGAGAGTTTCCAACTCCCAAGCCGGGATACAAACTTCACAGCACGTTCATCGATTGTCAGCAATCTGCCTGAAGTTGGCGGGGAAATTCCGTGGATCGGTTGCCGCCGCTATACTGTTGGGACGAGTTTCGTTGTACCCTTCGTAAACGGAATGGTTGACCTCGAACAAGGAATGCATTGCGTGTCGGACCATCATGAAGTGATCGCGGCGCTGGAACGCAACATCTCGTCTGCCATTCTGGGTAAGCCTGAACCCATTCGACTCTCACTCGTCGCCCTGCTGGCCGAAGGTCACATGCTGGTGGAAGACGCACCGGGTGTGGGGAAAACTTCGCTGGCCAAGGCCATCGCCCGCAGTTTGTCCTGCGACTACAAGCGACTACAGTTCACCCCCGATATGCTCCCCAGTGATATTCTGGGTTCGAGTGTCTTCCTGCAGAATCTGGGGGAATTCGAATTCCGTCAAGGGCCGGTCTTCACGAATGTGCTGCTGGCTGATGAAATCAATCGGACCACGCCCCGGACACAGAGTGCGTTACTGGAAGCCATGTCCGAAGGTCAGGTCTCTGTCGAGGGGAAGACCTACCCTTTAAGTGCCCCGTTCTTTGTGCTGGCCACGCAGAATCCGTATGAATTCGAAGGCACCTATCCGCTTCCGGAAAACCAGCTCGACCGCTTTATGCTGTGCATCGACATTGGCTACCCGGACCGCGAAGTGGAGAAGATGGTGCTGGTCAATCACCGTGACGGTGAGCCGGTTGATCGTTTGCAACCCGTGGTATCTCACGAACAATTACGGACTTTGCAACAGGCCGTTCGCGAGGTCCGTGTGGATGATGCCATCAACAACTATCTGCTCGACTTAATCCATGCCACGCGGTCACATGACGAATTGCTGCTGGGGGTAAGCACCCGTGGGGCCATTACGCTGTACCGAGCTTGCCAGAGCCTGGCGCTCATTGAAGGCCGGACGTTCGTGACTCCTGACGATGTTAAACGGCTGGCCAGTCCCGTTCTGGCCCATCGTCTGGTGGTCCGTGGGGTCTTGCGAGAAGGACAGCGTGAGCGAGCGAAACAGGTCATTCGCCAGATCCTGGCAAAGCTCGCCGTTCCCGTGTGATGCCCCGGCGATGAGCATGCGATCGCGACCCGAAATGTGGCTTTTTTGCCACCCGATTGACCGGCGAACCTCAAAATTCCTGCTGGCATGAAGAAGTTGTCAGGTGGGGTGGCCGATTTTGGCGGCAGCACGAAGAGCCATTCTCATCCTATTGCGGTATTTCAGGTTGCGTTGCCAATAGAGCAGCTCGGCGACTTCTAGGAACTCCCGAATGTGTTCGTATGTACACAATCAGGGTGTCTGCAACCGCGAGCTCACCTTGACGAGTCAGGCTTGTGTGTCTCTAATACTTCGTTACGGATTTTCTATTTGATCGGCCTGTGGGAACAGAACAAACGCCGATCATGGACCGATCATCCTGAAGAACGCTGGGCCGATGGGAGCAATCCTGTCGGGTTCTAAGGGGTGATCTCAGAGTGGTGTTCGGTTCTGAGCGGAAGGGAGCAATCGTTCCGCCAGTCAGTTGGACCATTTTCCGACTGTCGGGTTGTTCTGGTTGTACACGTTCCATGCAACGGACCGATATTGAGGGATATGTCAAATTCTGTGATGGGGCATCGGGGCGTCCTTCGCTCTGCGGTCCCACCCGATTCTGACATCACCTCAATCAGTGAGTGGGTTCTCGTTCTCAGATCTCCATCGTCCGGTAACGGAACTTTGGCTCGGAGTGCATCCGTCGTTCTGCTCCTGTCGGGTCGATAGACCAAGGCAGGCGGAATCGGGCGGCGCTCTCGGTCTGTGGCGAATGGCCGGGGTCAGCTAAGATGGCTGGACACGAAATCCCGCGTGTCGTAATTACAGGTGTGGGGGTTGTTAGCCCGGTGGGTCTCGGTCACGAGGCCTTCTGGTCGAACCTCATGGCTGGGCGCTCGGGCATTGGCCCGATCTCAACGTTCTCCGGCACCAATCTCCCGTCACGCCTCGCCGCAGAAATTCGTGACTTTCATCCTGAAAAGCATATTTACAATCGCAAATTCCTGAAGGTCATGTCGCGCGACATTCAATTGGGTGTCGCGGCGGCTTCGATGGCCATGAAGGATGCGGGTTTGCCGAAAGGTTATGTCGACCCGGAACGTCTGGGGGTCGATTTTGGTGCCGGGCATATCGCTACCACCCCACAAGAACTTCTGGATGCCGCCAAAGGTTTTGCCGCCGACGCGGAAGCCAACCGCCTGTCGCGTTTCGCTGAAGAAGGCATGCGGCAGATTTGCCCGCTCTGGTTGCTGAAGCAACTTCCCAACATGCCCGCCTGCCATGTGGCGATTGAGCATGAAGCCCGCGGGCCGAACAATACCATCACCGCTTGTGAATCGTCTGCCCTGCTGGCATTGGCCGAGGCCATGCGGATCATCCAGCGCAATGCGGCTGACGTCATGATCGTCGGGGCTTGCAGTTCGCATCTCTCACCGATGGAACTCACACGCCAGCATCTGTATGAATCACTGAGCCACGAAGACGACCCGACCGCTGCTTGCCGCCCGTTTGACCGGTACCGCGATGGCACCGTGATTGGCGAAGGGGCCGGGGCTTACATTCTGGAAAATTATGACTACGCGGTAGCCCGTGGAGCCACTATTTATGCCGAGTTGGTCGGTGTTGGTGCCGGTTGCGATGGCATGTCGGCCGAGAATCGCAGTGAAGGCGTCGGGCTGGTCCGCTCGATTCAAGCGGCCCTGCGGCAAGCCAACGTCGATCCGCGATCGCTGAGTCATATCAATGCCCATGGCAAAGCCACTCAGCGTGATGACTGGGCCGAATCGCGTGCCTATCACAATGCCTTGGGGATGTCCGCAGAAAAGATTCCTGTGACCGCCCTGAAGAGCTACTTCGGACATTTTGATGCCGGAGCGGGGGCTGTCGAATTTGCCGCCAGCCTCTTGGCGTTACGACATGGATCGCTGCCGATTACGTTAAATTACCGTAATCCCGATCCCCTCTGTCAGCTCAACGTCGTTCATGACGAACCGGTACGATTGTCGACGCCGTTCGCATTGAGCGTGAATCGGACCCGCATGGGCCAAAGTGCCGCGGCCATCATTCGCGCGGTCTAACGGCCCTCTCTGATGGGTCGCCGCTCGCGGCTACGTTGCCCCGCATGGTATGCTGTCCGGACGAAATCCCAAGAGGGACGTCGTTGCCTGGTCAACCGGAAAGCTGCGGAACCGGGTTTCCTCCGGGCAGACGAATTGCCAGTTGGTGGGAAAGGAAGTTGTGTCACACGATCTTGCCACAGTGCGTATCGGTTTCATCGGTGCCGGGCAAATGGCGACCGCTTTGGCCAAGGGATTTCTCAGCGCCGGTGTGTTAACGCCCGACCGCATCATCGCGGCCGATGCTTACCCCGCAGCCAGCGAGTCCTTTCAGTCGAAGACCAATGCACGGATCGCTGCAAGTAATCGCGACGTGTGCAAACAGACCGACGTGATCTTCCTGGCAGTGAAACCACAGCAGATGTCGGCCGTACTGTCCGACATTCGCATGTCGGTCGAGTCGCGACATCTGTTCGTTTCCATCGCGGCTGGCGTTCCCTTGAAACGTCTGGAAGATTCGCTGGGCAATCATTGCCGGGCGATTCGAGTGATGCCTAACACTCCTTGCCTGGTGGGCGCCGGAGCCGCAGCCTATGCCCTCGGATCAACCGCCACGGCCGATGACAGCCAGTTGGTGCAGTCGTTGCTAAATACCGTGGGGGTGAGCGCGCAGGTCGCCGAGTCGCTGCTCGACCCGATCACCGGATTATCTGGCAGCGGTCCGGCCTTTGTGTACATGATGATCGAAGCCTTGAGCGATGGTGGAGTCCGTGCGGGTTTGCCCCGTGAACTGGCCACCAAGTTCGCCGCACAAACGGTCTTTGGTGCCGCTCGGATGGTACTGGAAACGCAACAGCATCCCGGAGTGCTGAAAGATGCCGTGACCAGTCCGGGTGGCACCACCATCGCCGGTATTCAGGCCCTGGAAAATGCTGGCGTTCGCGGTGCACTGATGACGGCGGTGATGTCCGCCACGGAGCGTTCCCGGCAGCTTTCCCAAGGGTAGTCTGCTAAACTCTTTGGCGATAGATCGCCCGTCGATCCATCATCAGCTTCGCAGGCAACAGGTTCCTGGTACACGATTGATTGGCCATGTGACAGAGGGGCGTTGGCCCGTCTGGTGAGACTCAGGAAGAGTTAGGAATGATGGAATCGGAATACGATCTGATTGTGATTGGAACAGGGCCGGGGGGTGAAGGGGCAGCCATGCAGGCTGTCAAGCACGGCAAAACCGTTGCTGCGATCGAACGCGATCCCCTCATCGGTGGGTCATGCACGCACCGTGGCACCATTCCCAGCAAAGCGCTGCGGTATGCCATCTTTCAGTTGATGGAGATGAACAATAACCCGCTGTTGCGAGAGCAGGGCGTCCTCATCGATTTCACCCTGGCGCAGCTGCAGCGTCGAGCCAAGTCGGTCATTGAGCAGCAGGTGCGATTGCGTACCACCTTTTACGACCGGAACGATGTGCCGGTGTATCGAGGCACGGCTCGCTTCGTTGACGAGCATGTCGTCGAAGTCGTCAAGCCCGATGGCGGACGGGAAGTGTTACGGGGCGAGCAGATCGTCATCGCTTCTGGAGCTCGTCCGTATCGTCCGGCCGATATCGATTTCAGTCATCCGCGCATTTTTGACAGCGATACCATTCTCCGTTGCGACATCGATGTGAAATCGATCACCATCTTCGGTGCCGGTGTGATCGGTTGCGAATATGCGTCAATGTTTCGCAATCTCGAAATCAAGGTGAACCTGGTCAATAACCGTGACCGCCTGCTCGATTTCCTGGATGAGGAAATTGTCGACGCATTGAGCTATCACCTGCGTGAACGTGGGATTCTCATTCGTCATCGCGAAGCCTTTGACCGGGTGGAAGCCCGCGATGATTGTGTGGTGGTCTATCTCAAGTCGGGCAAGCAACTCAAAACCGATGTCTTCCTGTGGGCCGCCGGACGGACTGGAAACTCGGATGGCATGAATCTGGAAGCCACCGGCATCGCTTGCGACTCACGCGGCAACATCCCGGTCGATGAGCACTTCCGTACCAGCCAGCCCCATATCTATGCGGTGGGTGATGTCATTGGTCCCCCCGCCCTCGCCAGTGCGGCCTACTCTCAGGGGCGTTATGCGGCCAGTCACATTCTGGGCGCTCAAATGCCGCGGCCCGTGCTCGATGTCCCCACGGGCATTTACACCAGCCCGGAAATCAGCTCACTGGGCAAGACAGAGCGCGAACTGACGGAAGCCAACATTCCGTATGAAGTCGGCCATTCTCAGTTCCGCAGTCTGGCTCGCGCGCAGATTATGGGCCGTACGGTGGGCATGCTCAAGATTTTGTTTCATCGGGAAACGCTGGAGATTCTGGGCATTCACTGCTTTGGAGCCTCGGCATCGGAAATTGTGCACATCGGTCAGGCCATCATGGCGCAACCGGCTCCGAACAATACCCTGATGTACTTCATTAATACGACATTCAATTACCCGACCATGGCCGAAGCCTACCGTGTGGCGGCCTTAAATGGTTACAACCGGCTGTTCTGATTTCGGCCTGAAATCCCGCCTCTGCATGGCAACAGCGCGCAAAACGAAGGACCAGAATTTATGGGTCAGGTGACCACAGCTTTCCGAGCCTTCTTCAAGACTTTGTTCAATGCCCAGATGGCATCGGAGGTCGCCCAAGTCCTTGACGGCAAACCGGCTGTTGCGGCGCCACCGGCGATCGCGGCCCCTGAACCCGTCAAGCCATCGGTACCAGTTGCACCGCCACCACCCATGCAGAACCCCGCTGTGACCTTGCTGGCGGCATTGCAGCGAGAGGCTCGTTTGATTGATTTCCTGCAGGAAGACATTCAGCCCTACACCGACGAGCAGATCGGAGCCGCCGTTCGCGAAATTCACCGTGACGCGGGCAAAGTCCTCAAACGCATGTTCGGGTTGCAGGCGTTGGTCGCTGCCGAAGAAGGAGCCACGGTCGATGTGCCCGCTGGATTCGACGCCGGGCAATACCGGCTCACCGGAAAGGTCGCCAGCAGCGCACCTCAGCAGGGCACATTGCGGCATCACGGCTGGACTGCCAGCCATTGCGACCTGCCGACCTACACAGGCTCAGCCGCCGCGGCTTTAACCGTGGCTCCCGCAGAAGTCGAACTCTGACAGTAGCTGTCAAAGAGAAATCTGCTGGTTGCCCGCCGAATCCCGGCTGATATGGGCGATAGGCTATGAGCCACGCCGGCAGCTGCACTCAAGCTCGCGCCAGCTTGCCCGAGCTGCAGGGCAAGATCTATCCACCCCTCGCTCGGGACCATTTTCTACATCTGCTTGAGATGCATCAGGGCTTCCGATGTAACCTCCAGTTGAGGTGGGGTGCTACAAGCCGCGAGTAGAACCTCCGCTAAGTGATGCGAAAATTTCGCATGCGACGAGAAGAAGTCGCATTTCATTCCGATGAACGTTCCTGCTGCTAATTCTCAACGTAGATAACTAATGAGGGTTTTCTGGATCGATTGCGGGTTCAGAAAACACAGACGCCGATTCCAGAAAAGAAACCCGTTCAAAAATCGCTACATGTCACGGCGACCAGGTGGTCGTAGTCAAATCTTGTCCCGATCCTCTCTTGTTGATGATTGCCCCAAGAAGGTTGCCTGATGTTGTCTCTGATTCTGTGCGATACTCCGGGGCAGTCAGACTTGCTACGTCAACTGTTGCAGAGACTGGGCTACGAATGCCCGCCTCAGAACATATTGAGCTTCGAACAGATCGACACGGTCTTTCAGATACCTGCAGAAGGAAAAACGGTCACTGTGGTGGTGTTGGGTAAGCATTCTTCAGCGGGTTTACGTGCGATTCATCAACTACGCCGCCAGACCAACGGCCTGATTGTCGCGATTGGTGCAAAAGACACGGAAGTGATTCTGAGTGCCGTTCATGCCGGGGCAGATGACTATGTTGACGAACTCCTCATCGATGAAGAGTTGCCTGGAACGCTCACCAGGCAGTGTGTGGCTCGGGGGATTGCAAATCCCGATGGGCAATTGATGTTAGTGATCTCCGGCAATGGGGGAAACGGGCGGAGTCAAGTGGCGACAAATCTGTCTGTCGCTATGGCTCAGCTTCAGCAACGGAGTTGTCTGGTCGAGTTGGATATGACGGGAGGAAATTGTGCCGCCATGCTTTCATTAAAGCCGAAGCACACGATTCTGGATCTTTCCCGGCATGTCGAAAAACTTGATCGCAAGACGCTGGAGAAGACGTTGATTGCCCATGACACCGGAGTGAATCTGTTGCCGGGTCCGCAGGAAATTGTCCGGCCCGATGTGGTCTCTGGTGAATTGATCGAACGATTAGTGCGAATCGCCCGACAGATGTTTCCGCACGTACTGGTCGACGTTCAGGATTTGTGGCAAATCGATGTTTTGAAGCAACTGGCCACGCATCGTCCGATGTATTTGCTCGTGACGCGGCTGGATTTCAATGCGGTGTGCAACACCAGCCGAGTGTTGCAGCATCTTGACCGACTCGGAGTCGAGCGCAGTCGCATCAAGGTGATTGCGAATCGCGAAGGGGAGCCGGGTTGTGTTGCCATCCGCAAAGTCGAACAGATTCTGTCCGTGGAGATTGGCTGGCGGCTTCCCGATGACCCGCGAACGGCACATCAGGCCATCAATAGTGGCATTCCTTATGTACTCGAAGCTCCCGCCGCTCCACTCAGTCAACAGGTCATATTGTTGGCAGAAAAGCTGACGGGAATTCGCCGCCACACACTGGAATCACACGATGAGAAAGCCCGGACGGTCGCAGGACGTGTTCGACACCACTTGCAGAATCTATGGAGTCACCGCTCGTTACGGACCCGTATGGCCTGATTAGAATTCGTTCGTCTTTGCTTTGCATCGGAAATGGATCAATGCCTGTTCTGACTGCCGCCCGCTCGACAACGTGGAGAAAAAACGAGACGAATCCGGCTTGGTTTCTGCAATTAAAGCAGGATCTGCACAACCGGCTGATCACTGGTTTGGACCACACAACGGTCCAGACGCTGAAGGATCTTGAGTTGTAGCGAGCACTAGAGAAATAGATGCGGCTGACAGATTTCCTTGAGACACAACATGTCGCAGACTTTTACCTATTTGCTGATTTTCCTGGGTGCTGCCTGTTCGGCTGCCGCAGTCGCGATGCTGATCTTTGAGCACTCGTTGCGCGAGCGGTGGAATCTGCATCAAAGGCTGGCGGCACATTTGTCTCCACAAACGGATGAGACCCGCAACAAACGATCACCACTATTCCGGGATTTGAAGGCACTGGAAGCACAAACCCGTCAGGGTCAACCCGGTTGGCGACGACGGCTGGAAATTCGCCTGGAGCAGTCAGGGTTGCCGATCACAGGACAAGCTGTTCTGGTGATCGCTCTTACGAGTGGAATGGCTGCCGGCGGCATCACCTGGCTGCTGAGTGGATACCCATTGCTCGTCGCCGTGGTAACGAGTGCTGCTTTCATATCCCCATTTGTGTTTGTGGAAGCGTGTCGACGTTCGCGAACCCACCGATTGTGCCATCAACTGCCTGAGGCTTTCGATTTGATGAAAAGGGCGATGCGGGCCGGGCAATCGCTTCCAAACGCAATGCAAGTCGTTGCCAACGATATGCGTCCTCCACTGGCTGATGAATTTTCCATTTGCTGTAAACAACAGGAATTGGGCTTGCCGCTGCAAACCACGCTCGATGATCTGGCTCGACGCACGGGACTGATGGAAGTCTATATCTTCGCTGTGGCCATGGTCGTTCAACGTGAATCCGGTGGCAACTGTCTCGAACTCTTTACGAATCTCGCGGAACTCGTTCGCAAGCGGATTCACCTGGTCTCACGCGTCAAAGCAATGACCAGTGAAGGTCGCTTGCAGGCAATTGTTCTGGGACTGTTGCCTTTGGTAGCGTTTATTTCGATCTTCGTCATCGACCCCGAATATGCACGACCGCTAGTGGAGCGTCCACAGCTTCTGATGGCACTCGTAGCTTCAGAAATGCTGGGCATCCTCTGGATTCGACGCATTGTGAATATTGAATACTGAAGTTTGTGACCTGCCAGTGGCATTCATCTCAGATGTAGGTGTCCCCGGTCATTTTTCCGATGTCGAAAGTCCATGACGATGGATCTCGTTACCTCATTAACAGCTGTGGCGACCTTTGCTGCCGTAGCAATGCTCGTTGTCGCCATGGGTCGCTGGCTGTTCGGTATCGATAGCCGGGTCGATGACCGTCTGAATCAGTTACAAGAAAAGCTCTCAGTGATGCCGGCTGGCGAAGGTTCAATGACGAGTCGGTGGCTCTGGTTCCGGGCAACACCACGCTCGGGTATCCAACTGCGAACCAAGCATGTCGATGAATTTGGTAAACTGCAGACACGGCTGATGCACGCAGGTGTCTATTCTCCCTGGGCACTTCAGATCTATACTACGGTGAAGTTGGTGCTGATGATTACCCCCACGGTTATCTGCTTTGTACCGACGCTGCTGGGCTGGTGGAATTCGCCCGCGATCATTTATGCGGGAGCCATTCTCAGCGGCATTGGCATGCTGTTACCTGGACTCTGGTTACAGGCTCTGAAGCGGCGAAGGCATCAAATCTTCACCTGGTCAATGCCCGATTTCCTGGATCTGCTTGTGACCTGCCTGGAAGCCGGGATGTCAATCGAGGCGGCGTGGCAGCGCGTTGCTGATGAAGTGCAGCGAGTTCATCCATTATTGGGCGGAGAATTAAAAGCCGTTCGGACTCAAATTGAACTGGGAGCAACACCGGAAACTGCACTCCGCAGTTTTGCCGATCGATCGGATTTTGACCCGATCCGATCGCTCAGCACTGTGGTGCAACAGTCACGCCGGTTTGGCACGGGTATGGCAGAAGCCCTGCGGCAGCACGCCAATGCGTTGAGGGTTCAGCGCGAACATGCGGCGGAAGAAAAAGCACAAAAAGCCTCTGTCCAAATCCTTATGCCCACGATGCTGCTGATCTTCCCTGCCATCTTTATCGTCCTGGCTGGACCTGCTGCCATCAAGCTCTCTGAAACATTCGCTAACCAGGATCGCAATGCCGGTTCCGCATCCCCCCGCTCTTATGAGAAGTCAGCTCGATAGCTTTGATGCCTGAACTTTGTCAAATGCCTTGGCAGGTGCCGTTTGTGTAGAAGCCGAGGAAGTAACCATCAGCCGTGACACAGGTTTGGCGGTACTGCTTTCGCCGGAACAATCTATGCGAAAGGGGACCATCTGGTTCCGACTCTTATTCAATTGTGTTTGATTGTCGGGCCTATGAATTTCGTCTAGCGATTCACGTTTTCAGAGAAACAACCCCGCTTTTACCTCCCGCCAGCGAAGTTTTCCTCGCAGATTAGCGGCGCTAAGAGATGCTTCTTGTTGAGCCTCGTCGCTCGAATTCTTTGATTGATGGGCAGGATGTACGTACGAGCTATTGATGGCCAGAGGCCAAATGCCAGCATTCTGACATGATACGTGGATTTAAACCTTTCGACATTCTGAAGAATGCTCATGCTATTACTGCTTGGAGGGATATTTCTTGTACTTTTTATCGACGACAGTTGTCCCTCACGTCGAAGAAGCATCTGTTCGGAACCGCCTCAGATTTCTGCTGCTGGCCTCTTTCTTGTATTGCATGGCATCAGTCCCATCGTCTGGCAGTGGCAGCCGCGAAGTTTTCCCGTCCTTGAGTACGTCATGCAATTTAATCACAGTTCTCATGACACGTTATACCGCCACAATACCAACCCCAGAGGATCTTGCACGGTCGTCGCTGCGGCTGACAACCCTGAGGTGGGCGAAGTCACCCGACTGGACTCCGTGCCTGGGGACACAATTGGTGCGACTTGCCATGTCGAACTGGCTGCAGAATGGTTCCCAGCCTACGAAATAGCGGATGGTGTGCCAGAGGCCAAAGTGTCTCAAGAGACCGTCACGCCGGCTGGCATCAACAGTGGTCCTTCAACATTTCAGAACCTTGAGTCACGACTTCAGAATTTGGAGCAGGCGTTGCGTGTGGTATCACAGTGCGTTTGTCACGAGCAGACCCAACAACGCTTCGAACACACACTGAAAGCACTCACAACACGGGAATGGGATGTGTTGCTTGGCCTGTTAGCCGGTCGCAGTTGCAAGCAGATCTCGCATGACCTGAACATTGGCATTCAGACCATTGCCAAACATAAGACCCACGTGCTGGAAAAACTGCAGGTGAAAACGGTGGCAGAACTGGTGACATTGTTGTGGAGCATGCTGTCAACACAGGTCTGACTGAGATCAATTCCCACCTGCGAAGGGTGCCTTCACAGCTCAAACCCGCGTATCAACGTCAGAACGGGAAAAGCGAGCGGGGAGCAGATGAGCGGCATTTTCTGCGGCGGCAGCGATACCAAACCTGACGATCTCTGACCACGATTTCTGTTCGACGGCCGCGACAGCTAACCCAGCGGCCAGACAGTCGCCGCAACCGATCGGGTTCACGGTCTTCACTTGAAGGGTGGAGAAGTCTGCGATGCCTGCCGGACCAGCGGCGAGCAGCGTGCGTGGACCATCTGACACAATCACATGCTGGGCCCCGGCCTCACGCAAAGTCTGCATCGCCGCGATCAGATCCTCACGGTTTGACAGCGGCCGCCCCACGGTGGCCGCGAGTTCTTCCCGATTTGGTTTCACTAGCCACGGCTGATACTTCAGACAGGCTTGTAGCTCTGGCCCACGCACGTCGAGCAGCACACGACAGGAGGTGACATCGAGCAGCCGTGTATAAAAGTCTCGCGGGGTGGTCTGCGGCAATGATCCACTGAGAACCACGAAGTCGGCCTGTGGTACGAGCTGTGCGTACGCCGCGACATAGGCGTCGAGTTCGGCTGTCGTCAAAGCCGCCGAATTTTCGACAAGTTCCGTGGTCTGTCCGGTGCCTTGATCGAGTAATGTGGTACAGACTCGCGTGGTGGTTTGTGTGTCGGTCCAGGTGGTTGGGATACCGAGTGTGGCGAAATCCTGACGAATCAGTTCGCCCGTGGTTCCCCCAATCGGACAGAGCGTGTGCGACTTTGCACCCAGATGATGCAATGCACAACCTACGTTAAGTACTTTACCCGAAGCACAGGCGGTGACTTGTGCCGCCCGATTCACCTCGCCGATCTGCAGGTGATCGAACGTGAGAATCTGTTGCCACGCCGGTGTCAGACCTGCTACGAGAATCACCACATTGACTCCAGCAAGTCCTGCAAATCGCCCGGCGGAACATCGCGTGGGTTACCGCTCAGACTGTTCCCCTGGGATGCAGGAACGAGATCGGAGATCTGTTCCCGCTGCACACCGATATCCCGCAAACGGGTCGGAATACCGACCACATGACACAGGTGTTCAACTGCTTCAATGAATCCTTCGACCTGTCGGTGGGGATCATTCCAACCAAGGCCGACAGCTCTCGCGAGTAGAGCCAGTTCTTCTTGTTTGACTCTTTGATTGTACCGCAGCGTCGGAGGTAACATCACGGCACAGGCGAGTCCGTGCGGCACTTTTGCATGGACTCCAAGCGCCGCCGCGACACCGTGTGCCATCCCCAATCCCGAGTTCGCGAGCGCGATGCCGGAAATCAGTGCCGCATGACTCATCGCTTCGCGAGCTGATCGATCGCTGCCATCATGCACCGCGCGTGAAATCGCTGGCCAGGCGAGTTGGAGCCCTTGCAGGCATAACGCCTGTGGAATGGGAGCCGCCTTGCGCGAGATGTAACTTTCGATCAACTGCGTGATAGCATCCATGCCGGTGTATGCCGTGGTGGTGGCTGGCACGGTCACGGTCAGTTCCGGATCGACGAGCACGATGCGCGGGATCATCCGATCGGAGCGCAAACTCTTTTTGAACGGCGGGGCATAGCTCGAAATCACGGCGTTCTTCGTGGCTTCGGAACCTGTGCCTGCCGTGGTGGGGACGGCGATCATCGGCAGCGGATCGTGCTGCAGCGTGAGTCCCTTGCCGACTCCTTCCAGAAAATTCTGCACCGATTCTCCATGCGGATTGGTCAGCATCGCCGCGACGGCTTTGGCGAGATCGATGGCCGAGCCGCCGCCAATCGCGATGACGCAATCATCCGGTTGAATCCCACATGTGGACCAGTCCCGCGTGAGTTGATCGACGTCGCCCACTTCGGGTTCATGATTGGGGGCGTAGGCGGTGACGACTTCCAACCCGGCCTGTTGCAGACCGGTGACAAGTTCCGCAATGGTCCCCTGCCGAGCCAGCGTTTGTGACCCGATGAGCAGAAAGACGCGTTGTCCCAGCGTCTTGGCGAGCGCGGGCAACTCGGTGCGTCGCCCCCAACCGAAGACGATCTGTGCGGGCATCAGCAGGTTGTAGGAGTTGAGAATCATCCACGTTCTTCATGCAGTGTGCCACGGCTCTGTGAGCCGTGCATTTTACGGTGTACCATCTCTCGCACGGCTCGCAGAGCCGTGGCACCCAAAGATCGCGATCCCGGGCGTCTGATTGTTGACATGACATTCTTAATGTGCGGTCGTCGGTTCATCGTCCTTACCCCAGCCGAACAGGATGATCACCGTCGCGATGAGAGGCAATAGCCCGGCGAGAATCAGGCCGTGATCATACCGGCCTGTCTTATCGACCCACCAGCCGAAGAACTCGTGCAGCGGGGCGACGAAGAACCACGCAAATGTTCCCAGCAAGCCTGTGACTTTGCCCTGGTGCTTCGTCGAGAGTTCCTGGCTGAACGCGTAATAACAGGGGAACATGCCCAGCGACCCGGCTGACAACAGCAGCATCACCGCCAGCAATCCAGACCCCGCGGGCAACCAAGGCAACAGGACGCACAAGGCCGTCAACAGGGCACAACCGCCAAAGACCACCAGCCGTGCGTGATGCACCGTCCAACCCCGTTTGTGCAACCAGGCGGTGAGAATGCCCGCCGTGATGCAGCCGACATCATTAGCGATGTAGAACCAGAACAGAAAGTCGAGGGCGTCCTTCTCTTCATAACCGCGTCCCTTCTGCAGGAACAACGGCAGCCAGACGCGGTAAGCGTGGTAGCACGCATTGATAAGGATCACCACGGCGACCAGAACCAGAAACCGTCGCTGGGTGATCGCCACCAAAAAGTTGGTCGCGCCGGGAGCGGGAGCGGAATCGGGCAGCGGCGCGAGTTCTGAGCCACGGATCATCAATAGCCACAGAATCACCCAGCCGAGACCGATCAACCCGATTGCCTGAAACGCCGGCCGCCAGCTGCCTTCCGCATCGGTCAACATAAACCGCAAGATGAGCGGCGTCAGAATCGCTCCGATCGCTGTGCCACTTTGCAGAACGCTGTTGCCGAGCGTTCGTTTTGAAGAGGGCAACAACCGCTGCGTGGTCTTCAGCGCGCACGGCCAGTGTCCCGCTTCAAACAGCCCCAGCAACAACCGACACCAGAGAAGTGACAGGTACGTTTCCGCCCAGCCGGTGAGGAAGCCCATCAGCGACCACATCAACAGGACCGCCGGGTAAAGCCAGCGAATGTTCACACGATCGGCGACAAACCCGAACACCAGTGCCCCTGCCGCGAAGGCCCAGCCGAAGACCTTTTCGAGTTTGCCATACTGCTGATTCGTAAGCTGAAACTCATCCTGAATGCGTTTTGAGACCGTCGACAGTGTCTGCCGGTCCATATAGTTGATCGTGCTGGCCAGCAACAGAATGCCGCAGACAAACCAGACCCATGCGGAGGTTCGGGAACTGCTGTCGGTGACGGTGGTCATGGGTGGCTCAACGGTTTGTGTCATCGGCAAACAATTCCAATTGGGTCGCGGTGGGAACGCTGATGGTCGGTGGGGCCTGGCAACGGGGACTGCGCAGCGAAAACGCGTCGAGTCCCTGTTCCTGGAGGGTGGCGATGAGCACCTCAATATATCCGTGCATCACCCCGACACGCTCGGCACCGGTGTCACGCACGGTCTGCAGAATCTCGTAGTGATCGGCATGATCGGAGAGGGCAAACCCGGTGGTGACTCGGCGGCGGCGTGCTCCCTCGGGAAGCAGCATCCAACCGGAAACAAACGCCGTCGAGTAATTTCCGTGAAACGGGCAGGGCTGTTGCCAGCGCGACATCGGCGGTAGCAGAAACAACGCTTGAGACCAATCGGCTTCTAATCGCGGATCACGCAGTTCGCGAGTTTCCGGGAATGTGACTCCCTCGGCCTGATAGAACGCGTTCATCTCACTCATCTGCGGATGGACATAGATCGGCCCGACCTGCGGATCGAGGTTCGACAGCACCCGCTGTGCCTTGCCGAGTGCATAGACATACAGAAAACTTGCCTTGCCGTAGGTCTGGTTCTCACGCCACCAGTCATGAATTTGCGCAACCACACTTGCTGGTTCTGGCCAGCGGAAGATCGGGTGCCCGAAGGTGGATTCGGTGATCAACGTCTGACACCGTACGGGTTCAAAAGGCGTGCAGGTGGCTTCGGCCGTCGTCTTGTAGTCGCCGGTCACCACCCAGACTTCGCCCTGATGTTCCACCCGAATCTGTGCAGAACCTTGAATGTGTCCCGCCGGATGAAACGACACACGGACGCCACAAAAATTGAGCGCTTCGCCATAGTTCAAGGTGGTGATCGCGGCGCGGGGGCCGAGTCGCGACTGTACAATCCCGAGGCCCGGTTTCGCGGTCAGATACCGTCGGCAACCCTTGGTGAGATGGTCCGCATGACCATGCGTAATCACCGCATTCGCCACCGCACCACACGGGTCAATATGGAACCCGCCCGCCTCACAGTACAAACCAGCGGCGGTCATGCGGAGCAGGGGCATGGGCGGGGGCAGGTATCAGGGATCACGTTTCAAACGTCAGGTGGGAGGGAACCGAAAACGAGCCACCTTCTCGATCCCCGACCAATAAGGTACGCTGAGACGAGCAAAACAGCCAGTCCGCGTTGCCATCGCGGCATTGGGACACCGGCTGACTCCTGACACCTTTTACCTGATACCGACTGATGCTCCTTGGCCTCTTTGCAGACGCGCACGATCATCTCGACCACATCCGGACCGCGGTTGAGGTCTTTAACGCCCATCAATGCGAACTCGTGATCTTCGCGGGGGATCTGGTGTCGTCGTTTGCGGTGCCTCCGCTCAGGCAGCTTAATTGTCCGATCCTTGCCAGTTTTGGAGACAACGAAGGCAACAAGATCGGCGTCGCGGCGGGTTTCAAGATTCTCGGCCAGATCGGCGAACCACCCTTCGGATTTACCACCCCCGATGGCACGCGGATCGTGGTCACCCATATGTTACGGAGCCTGCGCGGCGCGGAAGGCGAGTTCGATGTCTGTGTCTTCGCCCACACGCATCGAGCCGAAATCAGCCAGGATGAACACGGCCGCATGCTGATCAACCCCGGTGAAACCTCCGGCTGGTCATTCGGCAAACCCTCCGTGGCGATTCTCGAGACACAACCCCTCTCTGCCCAGATAATTCGCCTCGATGAGTGGAACCGCGAAAAATCCGGGAACTCAGGAGAATCGGCCGTCGTCTGATCGTTGGGAATCTCGTTTTCAAAGAGAAGACTAACGCAACAATTTTAGCCACAAAGAGGCACAAAAAACGCAAAAGAGATCAGGCGAAGGGCAGAGTGTCATGGGAATGTGGCCTTGAACTCTCAACCCTAAACGCTCAACTCTTAACCTTCTTGTGACTTTTGTGCCTCTTTGTGGCCAACTGCCTTTCTGGCTGATCTGAAATAACCCGCTCGGGTTTGGTGCTTTCCTGAAAGGAACTCCCATGTTTCGCTGGTGGCTGCGCTGTTGGGCGGTTTGGTTTGTGCTGGCAAGTTCCGCAGTCTGGGCACAGGGGGTGCTGATCATCACCGATCATCCCACGCCGTTACCCCGGCCCATGCCACGACCGACACCGTCGGCCAGCTATGCCATCAAGGAACTGGCGATTAACGCCAAGTTGATCGATCAGGTCGCCCGCGTGCAGGTGTCGCAGACCTTCGTGAATACCGGCAACGTGCAGATCGAAGCCCAATTTGTGTTTCCACTACCGTATGATGGCGCGATTGATTCTCTGACGCTGCTGGTCGATGGCAAGGAGTTTCCCGCGAAGCTGCTGTCAGCGAAGGAAGCCCGCGCCCGATACGAGGCCATTGTGCGGTCGAACAAAGATCCGGCGTTGCTCGAATACCTGGGCACCGGATTGTTCCAGACCAGCGTCTTTCCGATCCCCGCCGGAGCCGAGCGGACCGTCTCGCTGACCTACAATCAACTCCTGCGGAAAGATCATGGCCTGACCGATTTTCTCTTCCCGTTGAGTACCGCGAAGTACACGTCCAAACCGGTGCAGAAGGTTGATGTCTCCATCAACATCGAAAGCTCACAGGCCATTCAAAACGTCTACAGCCCCACGCATCCCATTGAGATTCAACGTCCGGAACCCACGCGAGCCATTGTCCGCTGGCAACGTGTGAACGAGACCCCCGGAGCTGATTTCCGGCTGTTCTACGATGTCGGCAATACCGGCCTTGCGGCCCGGGTTATCACCTACCGACCCGATGACAAAGAAGATGGATACTTCCTGCTACTGGCCAGTCCGCCGATGAAAGCCGCCGAGGTCGAGCGCCCCCAAAAGACCGTGCTGTTCGTGGTCGATAAATCGGGCAGCATGGCGGGCAAGAAGGTCGAACAGGCGAAGGCTGCTATCCGTTTTGTCCTTGATAACCTCCGGGAAGGCGATCTTTTTAACATCATCGCCTATGAAGGCAATGTCGAAATGTTCCGCCCGGAACTGGAGAAGTATACCGAAGAGAGCCGTAAAGCCGCGATTGGTTATGTCGAAGGGTTGTACGCCGGCGGTGGGACCAACATTCACGGCGCGATGACGCAGGCCCTGAACCAGCTCAAAGACTCCAGCCGTCCGAACTTTGTTCTGTTTCTCACGGATGGCTTGCCGACGGTTGGGACCACCGGCGAAAGCGAAATTGTCGCCGCCGCCAAACAGGCCAATGCGGTCCATGCCCGCGTGTTGCCGTTTGGGGTCGGTTACGACGTCAACAGTCGCTTGCTCGATCGCCTCGCCCGCGAAAACTTCGGCATGAGCGAATACGTCCGGCCGGATGAAGATATCGAAGCTCATGTTGCGAAGGTCTATGGCCGCATCGGCTCGCCGGTGATGTCCGATGTCGTCGTGAACTTTGAGTTCGACAACGTCAAACCGGAAGATGCCCCGGCTATCAACCGCCGTTATCCGAAAGAGGTGTTCGATCTCTTCGAAGGGGAGCAACTGGTGATCGTGGGGCGGTATCGTCACAACGGTCACTCCGGGGCTGCGAAAGTGGTCATCACCGGGCATTCCGGGGGGGAAGCGTTGAAGTTTGATTTCCCAGCCGAGTTCGTCGCGAAGAGTGCCGATGCCTCACTGGCTTTCGTGGAAAAGCTATGGGCGACGCGACGGATCGGAGAGATCATCGACCAACTCGATCTGAACGGTCAGAACGAAGAGTTGGTGAAAGAACTCGTGGAACTCTCGACCAAGCATGGCATTCTCACGCCCTACACATCCTTCCTGGCGGATGAAACGGCGGTGCCGCAACTGCTGACGGGGACATCGTCGCTGAGTGCGGCGACCGATGGTGTTCGCCGCTTGAGCGCAGCGGGTGGCATGGAGGGCTTCAGTCAGCGTTCAGAGAAAGCGCGGTTCCAGAATGCCGCCTCGGCCCCGGCCGCCGCCAATCCGTTCGGGAGCAATTCGTTACGGGACATCGCGTCGGATAAGGAAGTTGAAACCGAAGCTGTCCGTACGGCTGGTAAGGACGCGCTCTATGCCCGGGGTTATGTGCAGGAAGGCAAGCAGGTGAAGCTGCTTGTCACACCGGAGACTTCGAAACTGGACCTCGCGAAGGATCAGGCTCAGATCAAAGAAATTGATCGCTACAGCGACGATTACTTTGCGATCGTGCAATCCAACACGGCCGATGAGAACCTGCTGTTCGTACAGCAACGGGCCGACGAGCAACTTCTCGTGAAACTCCGCGGCCAAGTCTACCTCGTCAAATAGTCTAAACCAGCCCGCAGCGCGAGCAAGGGCAAGCATAAACGGCAGCCCAGGGATTGCAATCTCTGGGCTGCTCGCGTTTCATAACAGATCACGAACCCATCGATTGACCACCGGGAGAGGATTTTCATGCGCTGGCTTCTATGTTGCCTGTTGGCTGGACTGGGAGTGACGCCCCTGTCCGCGGCCGATCGTCCGAATATCCTGTGGATCAGCACGGAAGACATCAGTCCCGACCTCGGCTGTTATGGCGATCCGTATGCCATTTCCCCGAATATCGATCAGTTCGCCGCCGAGGGGGTCCGCTATACCCGCTGCTTTGCCCATGCGGGCGTGTGTGCCCCGGCTCGCAGCGGCCTCATCACCGGCATGTATCCCCCCAGCATCGGCACGGAGCATATGCGTTGCAAAGGGGTGCCCCCCGTCGGTGTAAAATGCTTTCCGGAGTATCTCCGTGCGGCGGGTTACTACTGCACCAACAACGTAAAGACCGATTACCAGTTCGATGCCCCGCTTACCGCGTGGGACGAAAACAGCAACAAGGCCGATTGGCGCGGCCGCAAGCCGGGCCAACCCTTTTTCTGCGTGATCAACTACACCACTACGCATGAAAGCCAGGTGCGTAATCCCAGCGCTC
Organism: bacterium; assembly: GCA_016125225.1. GTDB lineage: Bacteria > Planctomycetota > Planctomycetia > Planctomycetales > Planctomycetaceae > DSVQ01. The sequence goes on from WGME01000025.1 coordinate 76,388, forward strand.
AGACGCAAAAGCTCGTCGCCGCTTTGCCGGCCGAGATGCATCACGACCCCGAGAAGGCCGTGGTGCCGCCCTACTATCCCGACACCCCGGTCGTCCGCAAAGACCTTGCGAACTATGCCGATAACATCACCGCAATGGATGGGCAGTTCGCCGCGATCCTCAAAAAGCTCGAAGACGACGGCCTCGCCGAAGATACCATCGTCTGGTTCTGGGGCGATCATGGCCGCGGCTTGTCGCGCTGCAAGCGCTGGCTGTACGACTCCGGCACGCAGGTCCCATTGATCATTCGCGTTCCTGAAAAATGGCGGGCCTGGGCTTCGAATGGGATGCCCGACAGGCTCGCACCTGGGAGCACTCAGGAAGAGCTCGTCGCCTTCATCGATTTTGCTCCCACCATGTTGTCTCTCGCTGGTGTCGAGTTCCCCGACGACTTTCAGGGTCAAGCGTTCCTCGGTCCGAAAGCATCGACCACGCCACGCGACTACATCTACGGTCATCGCGATCGCATGGACGAAACCTACGACCTCATCCGCATGGTCCGCGACAAGCGGTTCAAATACCTCCGTAACTTCCTCTCGGATCTCAGCTACAGCCAGGACATCTCCTACATGAACGAGATGCCGATGATGCAGGAAATGCGTCGACTGCATGCCGAGAACAAACTCTCGGGCGGTCCGGCTCAATACTTCCGTCCGACCAAGCCGGTCGAGGAGTTGTTCGATACCGAGAAAGATCCGCACGAACTCAACAACCTCGCCCAAGACCCGCAATATGCGGACGTATTGAAACGGATGCGGGCGGAGTGCGAACGCTGGATGACCGACATCCAGGATACTGGCCTGATTCCGGAACCGATCTTTGATGAGTACAAGCGACCGCAGGGACAATATCAGACCGCTGTGCCACCGACGGTGATGTTCGGTCCGGAACCGGACGGCGTGATCACGGCAGAACTGCAGCCACGGCGACCCGGCGGCAGCTTCGCCTATGCCGTCCTGCCCGCGAATGCTCCTGAGGATGCCAAGCCCGACTGGCAGTTGTATGCCGGGCCCATCACCGGTTTGAAACCCGGTGCCACATTGCTGATGAAAACCTGCGAACTCGGTTTGAAAGATAGTCCGGTCATCCGTCGCGTGGTCGGTCAACCCATCGCCGAGAACTGGACAATGTCGGCCATTCCCCATTGGCGTGTCGTTGTCGAGAAATCGGGTCAATTGCCCCGCTTGCTGAAGGTCAAGTCCTACGATGGTCAACCGGCGAACGTCGCGAAACCGGTCTACGAAGCGGCTCTCACCGATGAAGCTCCGGCGGTCCGTTACTGGGCCTTGCGCGGTCTGATTCTGCTTGCGAAGACATCGGAAGCACGCCAGCAACTCATACCCGTTTTGCAACAGTACCGCAGCGATGCCGATCTTGCGGTCAAAGTGCTTGCGGCAAAATCTCTCGCCGAGTGGACTCACGATGCGACGCAACTGGAGTTCCTGGCGTCGACCATGATGAATGCCAATCAGGACAGCGTGCGACTGGCCGCGACGATTGCCCTGCGTGACCTCGGCGAATACGCACGACCGATGCTGCCGCAACTGAAAGAAGCGACCAAAGGGGGCGAGTATGTCGGCCGCGTCTCACAAGCCGCAGTGCGTCAACTCGAAGCTTCCAAGAATTGATTGGCCCGCCCGAACCCCAGGGATCGCAATCCCTGGGTCCCCTTCTGACTCAGGTATCACGACATGTCGCAGGAACCGCTGGTCGAAGCCTATCGTGCCGCGAATGGACCGCAGGCCCATCTCGTCGCAAACTTTTTGCAAGAGGCGGGCATCCCGGCCTTCGTGGATGGTGACGAACTGGGGGGCGGAGCCGGGGGCCTTCCCGCCGGTTGGGCCACCGCCCCACGCGTCCTCGTCCCCAAAACCGAACTCGCCCACGCCCGCACCCTCATCGAAGCCGCGGAACACATCGACGACGGGCCACTGGTGGAGGAAAATTGAAGCGCGGGTGAAAGACTCCAATATAAAATCTGCTCGGCATTTTCTCAGCGTCTCTCTGCGACCTCTGCGTTTCAAAATCGAATGCAATTGAACGCAGAGAGCGCGGAGAAAGTGATTGGAAGTTCTTATTTGCTGATCACGTAGAACGTCGCTTACCGACTCAATCTCGAAAACCGCTTTGCGATCACGGCTTCAACAAAGGCCGAATGTGCAGAGATGTCGTCGATGATTGTAGAGTATCGATCGACTCGTATCATCTTGTCATGGACTGCTCTACGTGCAAATAGTTGCAGACGATACCAATCAGGATTGGCGTAAATATTCAATTCGTCATCAGAAAAATCAAAGTCGATCCCACAGCGTCCTTGGATATTTGTCACATCCACGCCGCAGCCGTGGGTGCGGTATTGCCAACCCGAATCACCGATCGGTCTACGTCCCCGATGTTGTGACATGAGAATGTCGCGTGGCGATGCGAGTCCAAGGTGGTGAACCAGAAGTTCCGCAGCCGCATCACGGGCAGCAATCCAGTCATCAATCAGGCAGTTGAGCTTTGTCTCGTCGAGCATGAAATCACCATCGGCAATCCAGTCGAATACTCGATAGTTCTTGCTACTTCTCCGCGTCTCTCTGCGAACACTGCGTTTCTACCCGTATTCTCACCTCTACCCCCGCCGGATTGCATCCATCGGGCTGCGGCGGACGGCCCACCAGGCGGGGTAGAGTCCGCCGAGGGTTCCCAGGACGGCACTGAAAATCAGGCTGATGACGAGCACCATCGGACTCGCGTAGAGGTTCAGCTTGGTCGGGAATTGGGCATTCAGCACCCACGTTCCAATGACTCCCAATCCACAGCCGAGGATGCCGCCGTTCAAGCCGAGGATGGCACTTTCCGCAAGGATCAGTCGCATCACATCACCAGCCGTCCAGCCATTCGCGCGGAGCACGCCGAATTCGGTGAGCCGTTCGGTTACGCTCATGAGCATCGTGTTGAGGATGCTTAAAAGGGCGATGACGACGCCGATGGAATTCATGATGACGAGGAAGATGTCGAGATCGGCACTGAATTCCTGAATCCGCTGGCCCCATTCCTGGACCGTGCGAACTTCCAGCCCTTCCCCTTTGTTCTCCGACTCTGCGGAAGTGGGCTGCGATGCCGTGCCGGTGACCATCGACAACGCCAGCTGAGCCAGCGGATTGTCTCCACCCAGGTTCAACGGATTCGCAGGCAAGGCATTCGGTAGTCGGCCGCGAAACTTCTCGCGGATGATGTCGGCCAGTTCTTCCTGCGGTACGGTGCCATCTGGCTCGATGTAGACCGCCGACATGGACACCGGATCGAATTGTGCGATGGCCCGCGCTGTCTCGCCCGTCGTGACAATGGCCACATCCAGCAGCAGCGAATTGGTTTCATAGATGCCGACGATTTTCAGTTCGTACCCATCCACCCGCAGAGCATCGCCAAGGGATTTGTGATACTCGTCGGCCACGGCGCGACTGACCACGCAGACCGGCAGTCCGCGATCATCGGGTGTCAGAAATCGGCCGGTCACAATATCGTTGCGGTAGACAGCGACGTTCAACTTCAGCATCTGGATGATGTCGCAGCCGAAGATGAAACGGGGCGGATTGAAAGTCGTCTTGCCTTCGACCAGTTGTGCCCGTGCCCAGACCTCACGGCTGATGTTGCGGACTCCCGGCAAAGCGGCGATTTCCTCGGCCCATTCGAGGGGAATCTTCGAGAACAGCGGAATCGGGGCACCGGGCTGCATGCCCACCATGCCCGGTACGCGGCTGAAGGTTTTATCGACCGTCGCCTGCAGACCGGCCGCCACCGAGAACAGGCCCACCATGCCCATGATGGCAACGGTCAGGCCCAGCAAGGCCAGCAAAGATCGCACCGGCCGGCTGAGCAGATTTCGAAACGCGAACCACCACATTGAGGATTCCTGTTGCTGCCGATGTCGGCGTTCTGACCGGTCGAAGAGCCTGCGTTACGTCGGCGGATTCCGGGATTGTAGCGTGGTCAGCGAATCAGAATCTTGTCTGACGAAATGTTCATTCCCCAGCGTGCTAACAGTGCTCGTCAGGCCGCGTTAATCCAACCCGACCGGTTGCAACGGGCATTTGCTGGCGACGAAGCTTTCCCGGCGGCCATCGACTTCGAATTCGACGGTCAAAGTACGGAAGCGAGCAAAGCCATTCGAAACTTCCAGCACCCGCCCGATGCCATACCGCGGATGTCGCACCTGCATGCCGACCGTGAAGCCCATCGGCAGACTGGCGGACATGGCCGACCCCGATTGCAATGCCGCCCCGGTGGTAAGCAGCGGTGTCCCCATCAATTCTTCGAGCGAGACTTTCGGCCGACGGGTCGAGGGCTTTTCATCACGAGCGACTGGCGGCGTGTACTCCGGCAAACTCCAGCCGGTGTCGGTGCAGTCGCGGTTCGACAGGGGCATTTCCTGCAAGAAATCGCTGGGAATCGTGCTCAGTTCGCGGCCGTGCATTTCCCGTCGTAAAGTCTGTGTGAGGGCGAGTTGTTCCCGGGCGCGGGTGATGCCGACGAACAACAGCCGACGTTCTTCTTCCAGTTCGCGATCATCATTGCCCCGCAGCGACCGTTCATGCGGAATGAGATTCTGTTCGACACCGACGACATAGACACAAGGAAACTCCAGCCCCTTTGCCGCGTGCAGAGTCATTAACGTCACCGCTCCGAGGTCGGTATCGAGAGCGTCGACATCCTGCGCGAGCGTAGTCGATTCCAGAAAACCACCGAGGCTGCTCTCATCGCCCGACTGCTCATCATACATGCGGGCCGCGCTGATGAGTTCGTCGATGTTGGAACGCCGTTGGAGTTCTTCTTCCATCGCTGTCTGCGGATCATCGATGGCGTGCAGATGCGTCCGCGCGAGAATCTCGGAGATAAGTTCCGCTACCGGTCGATCGGAGATTTGCGTCAAATCTTCGATCATTGTTGCAAACTGCTGGATCGAATTGAGTGCCCGTTTATTGAGACCCGGCACCTGGGTGACATGCCGGGCCGCATCGAGCAAGGGGACCGAACGTTCATCGGCCCAGCGGACCAGTTTCTCGACGGAAGTCTTGCCGATGCCACGCGGCGGCGTATTGACCACGCGCAGGAAGGCGATGCGATCACGCGAGTTCTCGATCAACCGCAGATAACCGAGCAGGTCTTTGACTTCGCTCCGTTCATAGAAGGCGACACCGGCCGCGACCTGATAGGGCACCTTGGCTTTGGCGAGGGCCAGTTCCAGCGAACGCGATAACGCATTGACGCGATAGAAAATCGCAAAGTCCGACCAGCGGCGTTCCCCGGCTGCGACGAGTTCCCGAATATCAGCCGCGATGCCATCGGCTTCCTGGCGGCCATCGAGATAGGTTCGCAGTTCGACCGGTGGACCCGACGCATTCTCGGTCTTCAGCGTTTTGGCTTTGCGGCGGCGGTTGTGGGCTATGAGCGAATCAGCGGCCTGCAGAATCTCTGGCGTGCTGCGGAAATTGTCTTCGAGCCGGACCAGTGTCACCTCAGGAAAGTCGCGTTCAAACCGCAGGATGTTCTCGATCTGGGCTCCCCGCCAACCATAAATCGATTGATCGGGATCGCCCGTGGCACACAGGTTCGGTTCGATCTGCGACAACGCCGCCACAATCTGGTACTGCGCCTGATTCGTATCCTGATATTCATCAACGAGAATAAATCGGAAGCGGCGATCGAGATCAGCACGCAGATCGTCATGCTCGCGCAGCAAGGTGGCGACGTGCATCAACAGATCATCGAAGTCGACGGCGTTGGCATCCAATAATCGCTGTTGATAACGCGGATAAACCCGCGCGACGACCGCCTGCATGTGACTGCCGACCCGCTCTTCATAGCGCGAGACGAACTGCTCAGCGGTAATGAGATCGTTCTTGGCCTGACTGATCTGCCAGCCAATTTTTGACGGGGGAAAGTGCGAGGCGTCAATGTCTTCATCATGCAGAATGTGCTTGATGACCTGCTGTTGATCGCTGGTATCGAAGATCGAAAAGTTCGGCCGCAGACCAATGGCTTCGCCCCGTTCGCGCAAGATGCGGGCACAGAACTTGTGAAACGTGGTGACCCAGACGCGTTGACCGGGGAGCAGGTGATCAACCCGCTCTGCCATTTCCCGTGCGGCTTTGTTGGTGAACGTGATCGCCAGGATTTCCCACGGCTTCACGCCCCGATCGATCAGCCGGGCAATGCGGCGGGTGATGACGCGCGTTTTGCCCGACCCCGGACCGGCGAGAACCAGCAGCGGGCCGAAATAATGCTCGACCGCCGCCTGTTGACTCGGTGTCAAATCCTGTCTGGCCAATCCGGGGAACTCCATTTCCGGGAGAATCAATGTCGAATGACGACATCATAACGTCTTAGCCCCCGGTGAGTCACCGGGGGCGTGTGCCGACGGACATCCATCATAACAAACGACCCCCGGTCATTGACCGGGGGCTAAGACACCGTCGTATCAAACATCGATGGTCCGTACAGCGGACCCTACTTCTTCCCGCGATCCGAGAGCTTGTGGCTCAGCAGCCATTCGTAGAACTTCGGGTCGGCGTAGGTCGAGGTCCAACTGTCGTGGCCGACGTTTTCCAAAATCGTCAGGCGGGGTTCGCCTTTCTTCGCGCGGATGGCTTTCACCATGATCAGCGAGTATTCCACGGGGACGGCGGAATCGTTGTCGCCGTGGACGAACCACAGCGGCACCTTGGCGAGGGCGTCGGCATAGTTCGGCCAACCGCCGCCACAGATGGGCAGGGCCGCCGCGAACTTGTCGGGATAGTTGGCGACAAGCCGGAGAGTGCCATAGCCCCCCATGCTCAAGCCGGTCACATAGATGCGGTCGGGATCGACTTGATAGTTGGCAGCAATGTGATCCACGAGTTCCGCGAGTAACTTCGCATTCCAGCGATCGACATACGGAGCCGGTCCATCGGCCTGCGGTGAAACAACGAGGAACGGAAACTTCGCCGGGTCTTCGACGACCAGCTTTGGCGGGCCATGAATCTTCACGCGTTCCAGATCGGTTCCGCTTTCCCCCGCACCGTGCAGGAAAAGAACCAGCGGCCATTTCTGATCGGTCTTGCCATAGTCGGTCGGCAGGAAGAACTGATACCGCGTGGTTTCGCTGGGAGCATACTTCGACGGAAAGGCCTGTCGGACCTGCTTGCCGGCTTCGGGTTTGCCGGGAGACAGGTCCCGCACCTTCACGCCGCGGTAACGCACAAACTGATTGGTGTAGTCACCGCCGCCATGCACCTGCAAGGCGATCATGCCAAAGTGCGGATGCCGGGGTTCAGTGTCACGGAACTCCATGAACTTCACGCCGTTGATCCACGTGGTGACCGTTGGCGGGTTGCTGACAATGCGAGCCCGCAGTTGATTCCATTCGCCATGTTTCCACAGCTTGGCCCATTGCTCGGCATTGACCGGGCAGGGGAACGACGCATCGGCTTTGGGTTTAAAGTCGGTCGGTTTCGGACCGAGATCGAAGTTGCGGTGATGGATGCCGCCCGACAAGCCTTCGCCATAGACCCCGGCGAGATTGCCGTTGTCGTGGTAGTCGACCATGTACTGATAGGCCTGGCCCTTTTCGTTGCTGCGGAGAAATAAGCCGCTGTCGGGACCGTAGTCGTTCTGCATTTCGACGATGACTTCGAAGTCGGTGTATTCCTTGTCAGTAAGCACGATGCCACCGTTACCGGGAATATCCTGACAGCCGACGATCGCCCCGTTTTCGACGACCCACTTACCGCCGGTCTTGTTGCCACTGGCACGGCTGTGCCCGGTCTCAGCACTGACGTGCCAACCGTTGAGCGACTTGCCATCGAAGATTTCGACGAAGCCGTCATCGGTAAGGGTGTTGTCCTTCGGAAGAGGTTGGGCATGAGCCACGATCGGCGTGACTGCCGCGGCGAAGAGAATGAGTAAATATCGCATAAGTGTTGGGGTCTTGGGTTAGGGATTGGGAATATCAGACCTTATCAGCCCGCAGCGCGAGCAAGGGGCATTTGTGTTTGATGTCGAAGACATCCCTTGCTGGCGCTGCGGGCTGGTGCGTGATTCATCACTTCGCTTTCGGGCCGACGAGTTCCACGAAGTTGCCATCGGGATCGCGAAGCACGGCGATGTAGACCCCTTCCGGAAAGCCCGCGGGCAAGCCCACCACGCCGTCACCGATCGGCTTCACCTTGTGTTCCGCGGCCCGGGCGACAGCAGCGTCAATATCGGTCACAAAGAACGTGAGATACCGGAACCCATAGCTGGAATGGATGAAGGTGTTGTCAACGCGGGCACCGGGGGCGGTCTTGAACTGCATCAGCTTCAGTTTGGTCGACTGTTCACCATCATCGAGAGCGAAGAACTTGCAGGTGAAGGGGAGCTTATTCGTCAGGCCGATCTTCCCCGCAAAGTCGCCGGGGATATCCTTCGCGAGGACTTCCTTCATGCCGAGCACGTCGGTGTACCACTTGGCCGACTTATCGAGATCGCTGACGACGGTGCCCAGGTCAATGGTCATGCTGGCATATGGGCCGGCGGGTTTCTTTTCCTCGGCATCCTGAGCAGAAACCGTAGCAGCACTCAAAACCAGCGTCAAAGCGACAAGAGAACAAGACCACAGAGACCGCATGGGCAACTCCTCAGGTGTGTGATATTCAGTGGGACCGGAACAGGTACCGTGATCATTCGCGGATTGAGAAGAAATCGCAAGCGCACAGCCGTGAATGGGAATCACCATGGTATCGTCAGTAGCCTTGTTGATTCCCGCATGCAATGATGGTTGAACACCTCATCGATCATCGTTTCCTCTCCACGCTGTCACACTCCGCGAGAAATGGAAATCCCAAGCTCATGCGAAATCTGCTGGTGGTTTTGTTGTTCGGTATCGTGTCACTGCCTCGCGATGGTTTCGCCAGTCCTGATGTGTGCGAAGCCGATGTCTGCGTTTATGGTGGCACATCCGGCGGTGTAATGGCAGCGGTCCAGGCGGCACGCATGGGACAACGGGTCGTGCTGGTGGAACCGGGACGGCATCTGGGGGGCATGACGTCCGGCGGACTGGCAGCGGTCGATATTGGCGACCCGCGCAGTGTCGGTGGGCTCGCTAGGGAATACTTCACGCGTCTGGTTGGCGAATACAGCAAGGAACTCCGCTGGGACCAGCCGTTCAAGGCCGATGGGGGACCTGCAACTGGCGGAGCGTATTCCATCGAACCGCATGTCGCGGAACAGTTGTTCGATACGCTGGTGAAAGAAGCCGGTGTGATCGTATTGCGCGAGGCACGATTGCATAAAGCCATCATGGCTGGAACCCGCATTACCGAAATTCAGACCGATGACGACCGTCGCATTCGCGCGAAGATGTTCATCGATACCACTTACGAGGGCGATCTGCTGGCGGCGGCGGGTGTGTCTTACATCGTTGGTCGCGAGAGCAATGCGACCTATGGCGAACAGTACAACGGCATTCATTACGCGGAGAAATATCAACCCCGGACAGGTCATCTGATGCCCGGTCCCAATGGCCGGGTCAAGGGAGGGCAGGGGGTCTGGGATCGCGACTTTCCGCTCGATCCGTACAAGATTCCCGGCGATCCGACCAGCGGGCTCTTACCACTGGTTGATGCAGGCGACCCTGGTATTCCCGGCGATGCAGCCCCCGGCGTCATGGCCTATTGCTATCGGCTCTGTCTCACCACTGACAAAGCGAATCAGCGACCGATAGAACCACTCCCCGATTACGATCCCGCCCGCTATGAACTGGTAGTCCGGTTCATTTCCGCGTGTCTGGCGAATGGCGACGACATGGACCTGAGCTGGTTCAGCAAGCACGATCCGCTGCCTCATGGCAAGTGTGACTTCAATACTGCAACCTTCGGCGGGAATCTACCAGGCGCCAGTTGGGCTTGGCCGGAAGCCAGTTATGTCGAACGCGAGCAGATTGCGAAATCCATCGAAAACTATCACCGTGGGCTGCTGCACTTTCTCGCTACCGATCCAAGGGTTCCACCAAAAGTTCGCACCGACATGCAGCGCTTCGGCTTGCCCCGCGACGAGTTCACGGACAACGGGGGCTGGCCGCATCAGGTCTATGTGCGCGAAGGCCGTCGCATGATCAGCGATCTCGTACTGACCGAGCATCACACCTTCGGTCGCAAAGAGGCAGAGCATTCGATCGGACTCGGCTCTTATGGAACCGATGTGCATGAAATTCGCCGCATTGTGAAGGATGGTGTCGTGATCCGCGAGGGCAAGGTCGCCGGTGGTCGCGGCGGCTTTGGTCCGTATCAGATCGGTTATGCCGCCATCGTCCCGAAACGAACCCAATGTGAGAACCTGCTGGTGACGTTCGCCCTGTCAGCGAGCCACACCGCGTTCGCGAGCATCCGCATGGAACCGGTGTTCATGGTCACCAGTCAATCCGCCGCGACCGCCGCCACGTTAGCGATTCAACATCAGCAGGCGGTTCAGGATGTCGATTACAATCAGCTCCAGAAAAGACTGCTCGCCGATGGTCAGGTGCTGACCTGGCCGCCGAAATAGACCGACAGTGCGAGCCGCATCAGAGAGCGTACGACAAATACATCACAGCTTTCTCGGCCATGTGATTGGCATAGTTCCAGCCGTAACCACCAGCCGTCGTCGTGAAGTCTTCATCAAAGGGGATGCCGGACGACATCAGCTTGCTGGCAAGGGTCTGCACACCGTCGAGGCAGTAATGGTCGGCGGGGTCACACAGCAGCAGTTGCCGCTTCGGCCAGTTGAGCGGGTTGATGTGCAGTGTGGCGATGCGTTGCCGGGCCGCTTCGCGATCAGGAAACATGGCATCCAGCGTGGTGCCATGCCCATGCCACGATTCAAAATCGACCTTGGGCGAGATCGCTACAACAGTGCTGAAGATCCTCGGATACCGATACGCGACCTGCAATGCCCCTTGGCCTCCCATTTCGACGCCAAAAATGCTCAGCGATTCGGTAATCTCCGGAAAGCGTTCCCGCAGAAACTCGACCACGCTGGTGCCGACGAATTCCACGGGACTGATCGCGGGATCGAAATCGGGCCAGACTTCCTGCGTCCACCAGCAGTGCGGACCGAGAGGACACAGGCAGGCGAGTTGCTGCTGTTCCAGCGCCGCGTGATAGGCCGCATTGTCTTTGAGCGTGACGCTATCGTAACCATGCAGAAAGACGCACACGCCACGGGGTGAACCGCTGGGCAGCAGCAACTCAGCCGGTTTGCCAGCGATCTTGATCGGGGAACAGTTCATCTCAAGAAAATCCGAAACTCGAAATCCGAAATTCGAAGGAAATCTCAACTCGCAAATTCTAAACGGAAACGCGCAGGACGTATCTATTCTGAGTTTGAGATTTGGAATTTCCTTCGGATTTCGAGCTTCGGATTTCGAATTTGCCCCATTGGAGAACTCTTGCCTCCCGCCGTATTATACGGAGACGCAAGGAGTGAGCCGTGAATGCTGCCCAGGCCGTGCCGGTCGATTTTCATCCGCTGATCGCCGAGTGGTTTGCCCGCAAGTTTGCCGGGCCGACCGAGCCGCAACGGTGGGGTTGGCCGGTGATCGCCGCGGGGGGGCACACCCTCATCGCCGCTCCCACCGGGTCGGGCAAAACGCTCACAGCGTTTCTGGCGGTGATTGATCGCCTGTTCCGAGAAGCCGAACGGGGCCAACTTGGCAACGAAATTCGCGTGGTCTATCTCTCGCCGTTGCGGGCCTTGTCCAACGACATGCAACGCAATCTGTCGGGACCGCTCGCCGAGATCGCGGCTCTCGCCGAAGAACGGGGGCTTGATGTTCCACCGTTACGGGTTGGTTTAAGAACCGGCGACACCTCGGCTTCACAACGGGCCGCATTGGTCCGACGCCCGCCGCATCTGCTCGTCACCACGCCGGAGTCGTTGTATCTCCTGCTGACCTCGCCCAAAGGCCGCGAGGCCTTGCGGAATGTCGAGACGGTCATCGTCGATGAAATTCATGCGCTGGTGCGTGACAAACGCGGCTCGCACATGGCGTTGTCACTGGAGCGGTTGCAGGCCCTTATCGGTCGACCGATCCAGCGGATCGGGTTGTCCGCCACGCAGAAGCCGCTGGAACGGATTGCGGATTTTCTTGTGGGCACCGGAAGCCCAGGGATCGCCACCCCAGGGCTCGAAATAACTACGGGTGGCGGGGGCGCTCCGAAGGAAGCCCCCGGTAGCGACGCTGATTCTCGGGGGCTTCCGCATTCGCGGAGCGCCCCCGCCACCCGTAAAAAGCGTTCACAGCAACGTGCTTTGTTCGATGACGACGCCGATCCAGAGACACCATCACCGAGGGGACTCACGTCCCCCCGCTCGCCGGGTTGCACGATCGTCGATATCGGTCATCAACGGCAACTTGACCTGGGCATCGAAGTCCCCAACGAATCCATTGGCCCGGTTTGCACGCATGAAGAATGGGCGGTGATTCATCAACGGCTCGGCGAACTCATTCAGTCGCACCGCAGCACGCTCATCTTCGTCAACACCCGCCGCATGGCTGAGCGGTTAACGCATCAACTTAGTGAACTCCTCGGCGAAGAACACGTGAGCAGTCATCACGGTTCGTTGTCGGCCGAGATTCGCGAACAGACGGAACAACGGCTCAAGACCGGACAATTGAAAGCGGTCGTCGCGACGGCCTCTCTCGAACTGGGTCTCGATGTCGGTTACATCGACCTTGTGATCCAGATGGGTTCACCGCGGGCCATTGCCACGTTTCTGCAGCGGATCGGTCGGGCAGGTCACTCGCTGCATGCGATCCCCAAAGGCCGCGTGATTCCACTCAGTCGCGATGAACTGCTCGAATGCATGGCCTTGATCCGGGCGGTGCGACATGGCGTGCTCGATGCCGTCCGCATTCCAGTTGCCCCGCTCGACATTCTCGTGCAGCAGCTGGTCGCCGAGGTGACCTGCGAGGAATGGGACGCCGATGCGTTGTTCGACTTGTGCCGTCGGGCTGATCCCTTTCGCCATCTCACACGCGAGGTGTTTGAAGAGGTGCTGCAGTTTCTGAGCGAGGGATTGACCGAACGGTCCGGTCGCGCTCGGGCCTTGATTTTTTATGATCGCGTCGGCCGACGGATCAAAGCCCGACCGATCGCCAAGTCGGCGGCCATTGGCAATGCGGGGGCCATTCCCGAAACGGGGCAATACCGCGTCGTGGCAGAGCCGGAACACACGGTGATCGGCAGCGTCGATGAAGACTTCGCCGTCGAAAGCCAGCGGGGCGACATCTTCCTGCTCGGTAACACGTCATGGCAGATTCAGCATGTGCGGCAGGGCGATGTGGTGGTGCATGATGCTCACGGCGCGCCGCCCACAATCCCCTTCTGGTTTGGTGAAGCGCCGGGTCGGACCATCGAACTGTCGACCGAAGTGTCTCGATTGCGCGATGAGATCGCCGCGCGTGCGACCGATCCCGCAGCCGCTGCGGAGTGGGTGGTGAATGAAACGACGTGCCCGGAGCACATCGCGGGATCGATTGTCGAGTACATCCGTTCGGAAGAAACGGCCGTTGGTTTTGTCCCCGGTCAAACGAAGATTCTGTTTGAACGTTTCTTCGATGAGACCGGCGGGATGCAATTGGTGGTGCATGCCCCGTTTGGTGCCCCGATCACGCGGGCCTGGGGCTATGCGATGCGGAAGCGGTTCTGCCGCAGCTTCGACTTTGAACTGCAGGCGACCGCGGACGATGATGGTTTTATTCTCTCGCTCGGTCCGCAGCACAGCTTTCCGATTGAATCGCTGTTCGGCATGCTGACGTCGGAGAATGTCGAGGCATTGCTATCGCAAGCCATTCTCGTCGAACCGACCTTCCAACTACGCTGGCGGTGGAATGCCACGCGGGCGTTACTGCTGCAACGCATGAAGTTCGGCAAGAAAGTCCCTCCCGCGCTGCAACGCTTTCGGGCCGATGACTTGCTGACATCGGTCTTTCCACAGTTGACCGGCTGTCTGGAGAATCACACTGGCGACATTGAACTCCCTGACCATCCTCTGGTCCGACAGACCATGCACGATTGCCTGCATGAGGCGATGGACATCAACGGCTTGATTCAGGTGCTGCGACAAATTGAGGCGGGCGACATCAAGCTCATCGGCCGTGATACGCGCGAGCCGTCGCCGTTCTGTTATGAGCTGCTGAATGCGTACCCGTATGCGTTTCTGGATGGCGGCGAGATTCAGGAACGCCGCACCCGCGTGGTCAGCCCCGGTAGTGCCCTCACGCCCGATATGCCCGCACTCGACTGGCTCGATCCCGCCGCGATCGATCAGGTGGTATCGGAAGCGGCACCGTTAGTCCGACAACGCGATGAACTCCACGACTTCCTGTTGAGCGTCGGTATCTTGCCCTGTACAACGCTGGTCGGTTCATCTGGTGACTTGGCCTGGCATCGCTTGCCACTGCAAGAATGGCAAGGCTACATCCGCGAGTTGACCGACGAACGGCGGGTCTTCACGATTCCGCTGCCGGATGGTCGCAAAGCCTGGGTGCCGATCGAACGCTGGCCAGCGGTCACCTTGTTATATCCCGAAGCCAAATTACCCGAAGATTATGCAGTCCCAGCTGGTGTGCGGACCGAATGGGATGGCGTCGCCGCCCGCATCTTCATCGCGCGGGGGTGGCTCGAATTCTGTGGCCCGGTGACTGCTGCCGAATTGGCGAATCAATTGTGCTGGAGCGAATCACAAACCGCCGCCATTCTCGAAGCCCTCGAAGGCGAGGGCGTGGTGATGCGCGGGCGGTATCGCCAGTCGAGTGATGATGGGCCTCTCGACTGGTGTCATCGCCGGTTATTGAATCGCATCCACCGCCGCACCATTGCTGGTCTGCGGCAGCAGATCGAACCGGTGAATGTCGCGGCGTTCCAGCGGTTCCTGTTCGAGTACCACGGCCTTGCCGGCAGTGAACCACGCAGCGGTGCCAGCGGTTTATTTGAAGTCCTCTCGCAGTTGCAGGGACTCGATCTCTCGGCGGTCGCCTGGGAACGCGACCTGCTGTCACGTCGCTTGAAAGACTATCAACCCGAGTGGCTCGATGAACTCTGCCTCACGGGCGAAGTCGGTTGGGGCCGATTGTATCCGCCGAAGCTCGCCGCCGATCGCACCACGGGCACGGCACTCACGCGTGTAGTGCCGATTTCGCTGTTCCTGCGGGGCGATCTGCCCTGGTTGCTCACGCGTACTGAGTCCAATGCTCCGGAACCGCTGTCGAGCACGGCTGAGGAAATTCGCGAACATCTCGCAGCTCACGGGGCTTCGTTTGCGACCGATCTGCTGACGACCACGCGGATGTTGCCGACGCATCTGGAAGAATCACTGGGCGAGTTGATCAGTCGTGGTCTGGTGACCAGTGACACCTTTGCCGGGCTGCGATCGTTGATTGCCGAGAAGACAAATGTTCTCGGCCGACCGTCGCGATCGAGTCCGCCGGGCCTCGCACGAAAACGCGTACTCGGCGTGGTCTCTGGCCGCTGGTCGATCTGGCGGCGACCGTTGCTGAATGATGCGACGGTTTCCGATGCCGATCGGTTGCAGGCGTGGGCCTGGCAACTCATTCGCCGTTGGGGCGTGATGTTCCGTGACTTGCTGGCCCAGGAAGATGGGGCTCCCAAGTGGTGGGAATTGGCTCCGATTTATCGCCGACTGGAAGCTCGGGGAGAACTGCGCGGCGGACGGTTCATCACCGGCGTTGCAGGCGAACAATTCGCCCTGGAATCGACGATCACGCAACTTCGTAAACACCGGGATACCGGCCTGCAACCTGACATGATTTCCATCAGTGCCGTTGATCCGCTCAATCTGGTCGGAGTGTTGTCGGCTCCGCCCCGTGTCCCGGCTCAGGCGACCAATCGTGTGGCTTATCTGCGGGGAGTTCCGGCCGCGGCTCTGCAAGGGGGCGAGGTCGTCTGGCTGCTGAAAGTCTCCCCGCAGGAACGCCAGCAACTCACCGCCGTGTTGCATGGTCGCGATACCGATGAAATCCCCGATCCGCATGCCCGCCGTCGCACGTCCCGCCCGAAACCGCAGGAATACCCCAACCAGATCCCCCGCCCCGTGATCTCGTAAATTTAGCCGCGAGGCAACGCCGAGCGCTGGGTTAATCGCCACGTGGGATGTTAACCCAGCGCTCGGCGTTGCCTCGCGGCTAAGGATTAATGTTGAAAACCGCATGAGCACGACTACAACTACGTCTCGTCCATTACAACCGTTGCCATTGACGATGGCATCAGCGCTGCTCACGCTGTTGACCGTAGTGCTATGGGGTGGCAATCCCGTTGCCACGCGATTCTCCATCGATGCCTTGCCGCCGATTACTGTCGCGGGACTGCGCTTCCTGCTGGCGACCGGGGTGATGCTGCTCTGGTGTGTGTGGGAGGGAGTGTCCTTTCGAGTGACGGCGAAACAATGGCCACCGATTCTCATCGCCGGGACGTTGTTGTTCCTGCAGATTCTCACCTTCACCATCGCTGCGGCCTGGACGAGTTGCTCCCATGCCTCGCTGTTCGTGAATACGTTTGTTTTCTGGGTCGTCGGCCTCGAACACTTTCTGATCAAGACCGATCGACTCACCAGCCTGCGTTGGGCTGGGCTGGCACTCGCGGCGGTCGGTTCGATCACGTTGCTTTGGGAAGGTCAGGCTCCGGCGTCGCAACCCGACCCGACCAGCGTCGCTGGCGATACATTATTGCTGTTCAGCGCGTTCCTCTTCGCCGTCAAGTTTCTGTATACCAAGCAGGCTCTCAAAGTCATCGGCCCGACGGAACTGATCTTCTGGCACGATATTGTCGCTGTGTTGCAGTTCGCGATCGCGGCAGTGATCTGGGAACAACCGGTCTTTCATTCGGTGGACTGGCCCGCGTGGCTGGGATTGTTGTATCAGGGGATCTTCGTGGGCGGCATCTGCTTCGCGCTGCAGGCCCATCTCTTGAAGAAGCATTCGGCCTCGCAAATTGCGGTTTTCAGCTTTCTGACGCCCTTGTTCGGCATGCTGCTGGGCATGCTGTTTCGCGGCGATCATCTTTCGATCTGGTTGGTCGCCTCGGGTCTCACCATCGCGGCGGGTATCTATCTGGTGAACCGTCGTGAATGATCTTGGCATCACTCTTGTCGATCTGTGGCATGCTCATCCGTCAGAGCTTATGCTGTGGATCAGCGCTGCCGACAGATACCCTCACAGCCTTGATAGTGATCCGGAGAACTGGGCATGACCCCCGAAGAACGACTCGCCGAACTGCAACTGGAATTACCACCTGCCCCGAAACCGGGGGGGATTTATGCCCCAATCGTGATTGTGGATCGCATGTTGTGGGTCTCGGGGCATGGGCCCGTGAAAACCGATGGCTCGCTCATCACCGGCAAGGTGGGGGAAGCGCTGAACGAAGAGCAGGCCTATCAAGCGGCGCGACAAGTGGGCCTGACGATGTTGGCCACACTGCGGCAGGAACTTGGCAGTCTGAATCACATTGCCCGCGTGGTGAAAGTGCTCGGCATGGTGAACGCCGTGCCCGATTTCACCCGCCAACCTGCCGTCATCAACGGGTTCAGTCACCTGATGGTCGAAATCTGGGGCGAAACCAACGGCCGTGGTGCCCGCAGTGCGGTCGGTATGGGCTCACTCCCCGGCAACATCTCCGTCGAAGTCGAGGCCGCCTTCCTGCTCGCCGACGAGTGACGTGGATCGCGATGTCGTCTCCTTGGGATGAGACAGGAACTTGGGAGCCGGGGGAAGCGCTTCGGATAAGGGCAATAGAGAACGTGGCGTGTTTTCGATCGTGTCGACCACACGTTCAATCCGTGCGCCTACCGGCTTCAACTTGTTTTCCAGTGATTCATACCCGCGATCAAGATGATAGATTCGCCGGATCACGGAATCTCCGGAGGCTGCCAATGCCGCCAGTAGTAATGCGGCGCTGGCCCTCAAGTCGGAGGCCATCACGCTGGCACCACTCAATTGAGAGACACCCGAGATCACGCCACCGGCCCCTTCCCGGCGGATATCAGCTCCCAGACGGCAGAGCTCTGGAATGTGCAGGAAGCGATCAGGAAACACACTATCAATCAGCCTGCTGCTCCCATCTGCCAGCGATAGTAACGCCATCAATTGAGCTTGCAGGTCAGTGGGAAAGGCGGGGTAAGGCCCGGTGGTGACATCGATCGGTCGCAGCCGCTGCTCGCAAGAGACGGTCAACCCATCGCCGTGAGAGTCGATGTTGACTCCCATTTGTCGCAGGGTGGTCATCACCTGAGTTAAATGCTCACCGCAGGTTCCAACCAGTTGCAACTCACCGCGTGTGATGGCCGCCGCCATCATCAATGTGCCCGCTTCTATACGGTCAGGAATGATGGTGTGTTCGACACTGTGAAGCTCAGACACACCGGTGATGGTGAGATGCGATGTGCCCAAGCCATCAATCTGAGCCCCCGCGGCATTCAGAAAGTGTCCCAGATCGACGACCTCCGGTTCAGTAGCTGCCGATGTGATGTGCGTCACTCCTTTCGCCAGACAAGCGGCGGTCATCACATTGCAGGTTCCTGTGACGGTACTGCCGGAGGGACCACAGAGATCGATGCTGGCACCACGCAACCGTCGAGCCGAGGCGTGGACGTAGCCTCGTTCCAGAGAGATTTCCGCTCCCAAAGCGGCGAGGCCTTTCAGATGCAGATCGATCGGGCGATGACCTATGTTGCACCCACCGGGAAGCGAGACACAGGCACGTCCCCGACGGGCCAGCAGAGGACCCAGCACGCAGATGCTGGCCCGCATCTTGCGAACCAGTTCGTAGGGGGCCAGATAAGGCTGTGTATCGGTCAGTTCAAGCTGCATTCCCTGGTTCGGAAGCAATTGAATCTGGAGGCCGAGCAACTGCAGCAACTGAGAGAGCGTTTGCACGTCGGCAAGATGGGGGATGCGATGAAGCACGACTGTTCCATCGATCGCGAGAGCCGCGGCCATAATCGGCAACGCGGCATTCTTGGCACCACAAACAGGAACCCGCCCCCGCAAGGGGTAACCACCCTGAACCACGAACATGTCCATCCTTGGACCCTCGCTGGCTGTGGGGAATCGACGGCGACCCCGCGACGGAAAACCGGGGAGATCTAGAACGGAGGTTGAAAGCCCATCACCTGGAAACGTGCCAGATCCAACGGAGCGGTGATTTTCACCGCCTGGATTGCGTCGTAAGCAATCAAGACTTTCCGTGCGCCGAGGCTGTCAGGAATTTCCCGTTCAACGAGCAGAATACTGCCGGAAATCAGAAAATCTTTGAACTGAATGGTCTCGCCAAATGAGGCGACCAGGATACCGGCACGAGGAATGGATTCCGGCCAGTTTTCGAAGAGAGCACGCCAAGCTTCAGCGGTTTGCATCGCTTCCTCCGTGAAGCAAGTGCCGTCTGGTCGACCGAGATCGGTAAACCAGACGCCTTGACCGAATGACCCCAAGGGGAGTCGAACCCCTGTTCTCGGACTGAAAATCCGATGTCCTAGGCCTCTAGACGATGGGGCCAGAGGTTGCGAAGTTTAAGCCATGCGATGCGGACTGGCAAGCGGACAGACCCGTGATTGCTCGAATTTTCCGAACCCGATGTCAGCGATTACGAACGGTACGATTCGGAAATCCAAAGCACTACTAGTGGGGCCAGCCAGAAATCGCAGAGGAACGGCACGCGTTTCATGTCGAAGGTTCAGCGGCCGTGTCGGCAGTAGCAGCAGGGCTGGAAGCGACCGGTGGTTCGGCACTGTGTGCGGTCTCCTCCGCACGAATCGCCGCATGGACTTCACTACGGTGAATGGGAACTTCGCGCGGAGCTTCGATGCCCAAACGGACTTTATCACCGCGGATTTCGACCACGGTGATCACAATGGCATCATCAACGACAATGCTCTCATTTTTCTTGCGCGATAGTACCAGCATCACACCGCTCCAGGGTGCAGCTACTCTCGCAGAAGGCAACCTGATTGTCCAAAGTCCGGTGGACTCTGGAACTCCGCCATCATGCGGAGGGCTGATTTCTGCGCATCCTCACCCAGCCTCACTCGACTCAAATTGTACGAGTGAAGAAATCGAGGGTCAAGAAAATCTTTCAAGTTCTGTCAAGTCGACTTTGACAGGGGGACAATCGCATGAACATGCGTGATGATAGAGGGGCGAAAACTTGATTGAGTGCGCAGAGGTAACTTCCGTCTAGCCAGTGGTTTACAGCGAAACCAGCCGAATCTGCAGAAATCTCACCACGTGTCCTGCAGGGATTTGCCTGAACAGGACACGGATGGATTTTAGCAAGAATGGCGGAGCGGAAATTGTGCCGCAGCCGTTCGGGCTACAGCATTTCCTTCAGCGACTTGATGGGACGAATGCGGACGTCGGTCCGGGCGGGCTTCGCCTTGACGGTCATCATTTCGCCCGGCTTGAACGGGTTGGCCTTCTGGGTGGGCTTGGTGGCTTCTTTGTGCACGGCCCGCATCTTGGCAATGCCGGGGAGCGAGAATTGTCCTGGGCCCTTCTTGCTCAGATTCTTGGCAACCAGTGTCGACAACTCTTCGAAAACCTTGGCGATATCTTTCCGGGTCAACCCGGTCGATTCGGCCAGAGAGGTGTAGATCTCGGATTTGGTCAGTGGCTTGACGGTCTTCGCTGCTGCAGCCTTGGCTTTAGCCATTCCTCGCTCCTGCTCTAAACGACATTCCTGTCTGTGACGTCCATTTCCCGGGCGACAACCTTGTCTCTGAGGCCCAATGGTGTTTTCCTCAGTGCGGCCAGTAAACAAAGGCGAATTTCGCTTGTCAATCATCAGACACTGCGTTTTTCCCGCGTTTTTTGATGATTTTTGGATATCGGCCCGTTCATGGAGTCATGAAAGACGGCGGATTGAGAAGACGGGCGAGCGATTCAGTCCCCCTGAATCCCGGTTCATAACGAACACAAGATGCCAGTTACCATGCGGTGAGTCAAAGTTCTTTGCGGCATCAACCTCTTTTCGCACCGGCGGTGTTGTATCTCCCAGGGTTGCTCTCGAAAGTATGCTGAAATTCTTACGAGGTGACTGCAGTGGGACCCCTGCTCTTGTTGTTCCTGGCCTCGTTCGACAAGTGAAACATCTTGCGTTTTCCTGTATTTTCCGGTATGTCCGGTAGTAGAAGTGACCGCATTTGAGACATCGCCTGTGAGCTTGGCAGCCGTCGCAGTTCAGCCTCCCTGCCTATCCCGTTCGCCATCGACGGAGCCTCGCCCTAGCCGTCCGGAGCACTCACCATGGTCGACATGCAACGCTGGTCGAGCTTGGGAGGGATTGAAATCCCGATCAATCTGGTTCTCGTGATCGAGGACGATACCGAGACGGCCGGCATGATTCGGCATGCCCTCGAGGAAAAGCGAATTGGCGTGCGCGTGGCAAAAGATGGCGGGCAGGCCCATGCCATTCTCTCGATGCACAAACCCGATTTCGTGATTCTCGATCTGATTCTTCCCGGTGAGAGTGGCTACGAAATTTGTGAGCGCATCAAATCGCACGATGAATCATTGCCAGTGCTCGTCGTCTCCGAGATCGAACTGGAAGATTCCCGCGAGTTAGCCACACGCGTTGGGGCCGATGGCTATCTGCAAAAGCCGGTTTCGCCTGTAGAACTGATAGAAACCGTGAAGACGATTGCCGAGCGTGTCTGGGAACGCACCCATCAGGCGACGTCGCGCAGTACCGATCCCGAACGCATTCGTTTCAACTGTGGTTGCGGCAAGAAATTCAAAGTGAGTGCTTCCCATCGGGGCAAAAGTTTGACATGCCCCAGTTGCGGGGAACCGTTAATTGTCCCCAAGCATTCAACTGCCGTTTCGTGATCAACTGAGTGGGAATTCGTCAGAGGGCCGGGCCATGTTTGACCTCGTTGTGCAGAGCGGCAAATTGCAGGGGCGAAGACTCTGTCTGCCACTGGATAAACCCATCATCGTAGGCCGTGACGACAGTTGCCAACTGGTCCTGCCGTCGTCGCTGGTCAGCCGTCAGCATACGAAGTTGTGTCATCGTGCCGATGGCATCGAAGTCCAGGATCTCGGCAGTCAAAATGGAACGTACGTGAATGAAGTGTCTATCACGGAGCCCCTCTTGCTCAAGGCGGGAGACCTTTTGAGGATTGGTGCCAGCGCGTTTGAGATTCAAACTCATCAGGCGCCGCACACGACTCCCAAAGCTGGGCCTAACAACGCCTCGACTGTAGAAGCAAAGGCCATGTCCGGCAAGCCGCGATCGGCGGCGAAGGGAATCACCGACAACGACATCGCCGATTGGTTGTCCGACGGAGATTCCGCAATTTCGGAGGCAACATCCACATCAGATACCACGGTCATTCGTGGTCGCGATGTTCCTTCCTCTCATGCCATTCCTGTATCCACTCCGGCGGCTCAAGCAGTCCCTAAGCCCGTGACTCCGCCGAAGAAATTTCGCTCGGTGAAGGAAGAAGCCGCCGACATCATTCAGCGTCATTGGGCGAAAGTTCGCAGCCAGGAAGCGGCAGCCGATCAAGAAACCGTCCGGCCATAATGGTGCTGCAATTGTCGGGCGGCCTCATGGACTGCGGCGTCTCGATCGGACTCCGCCAGTTGCCCTGTCTCGACCAGGCAGGTCGCCAGATCTTCGAGATGCTGCCGACTCAATCGCGGATTAAAAACCGTCATCAGGCGACGTTCGACAAGATCGCCCAGCACCGTCACGGCTTCCTGCCGAATGACCCAGCGAACCACGCGATCGGTGAAAGCACAATCAGCGATCGGTCTGGCGGGCTCCTGCATCACCGCAGATAACAATTCGCTCGCACGGGTTCCGAACAACGGCCAGAGTGCGGCCACTTCTTCGGATGTTGTTTCAAACTCCGCAGCCCAGTGTTGCCACAAAGATGGCCCCGGCGTCAGACCATCCGGCAAACCATCATGACCGGGCAGTTTCCGTTGAGTTGTTGTGGCAATCCGATCACGCTGCAGCCGAGACAAGACTTGCGTGACGACTTCTTCCGAAAGGGCTCGCCAGGTGGTGAGTTTGCCCCCCACCAGAGTCAACACCGACGCCTCGGCATGCGGTTGCCAGACCAGATGATGATCGCGGGAAACCGCTGCATTGGAATCGGTCTCTTGCCGCGGTAAGGGACGGACGCCGGAATAGTGTAACGTAACATCGTCATGCGAAAGAGTAATGCCGAAAACCCGGTGAACCATCGTCAGTAGATAGTCGATTTCCGCCGCAGAGGCCGTGGCATCGCGCGGGTCGCCGTCAAAGCGAACATCGGTGGTTCCAATCAGTACGCTGTCACCGAAGGGCAAGGTGAAAACGGGGCGTCCATCGTCGGCTTCGGCGTAGACAGCACGGCCATTCAACGCCGCAAGTAAACCCGCATGCCAGGTCACTAGATGTGACCCCTGAGTTCCACCAAACAGCGGCGGCCTGTCGATGCCCAATTGTTGCAGGGTGTGATCGCCCCAGGCACCACTGGCGTTGATGATGATCGTCGGCCGACAGTTTTGCGGGGCCGCTGACAACGGCGAACTGATGCTCCATTCCCCGGTAGCTTGCCGGTTGACCGTGGCATAGGTTGCCAGTTGAAATGGCAGATGGCGGGTGATTGCGGTGGTGCGGGCATCTTCGAGCAGGGCACAAACCACGCGTTCGGGATACCGCATCTGGGCATCGGAATAGGCGAGCAAACCCCGATACCGCTGCCGATTGATCTGCGGCGCCTGGGGATCGTCGAGACTGACCGCACGACTGAGGGGCAACCCCTGCTGACCCGCCAACCAGTCGTACATCCCAAGACCAATTCGCACGGGCCAATAACCGCGCGATGTTGTATTGGAAGCGAGCCACGATCCCAGCGAAGTTCGTTTCAATCCCACAAACCCGGCGGCTGAGGAAATCAACCCCGACCAACTGTGTTCCACCGGGATGAAGAGTTCCAGTGGGGCAACAAAATTCCCCGCGAGTTCGAGATTTCGCTGCCGCTCTTCCAGCGACTCACGCACGAGGTGCAGATCACCGTATTCGAGATATCGTAGCCCGCCATGAATCAAGCGTGACGATTTCGAAGTGGCCCCGGAAGCAAGATCGCCCGCATCGACCAGTGTCACCCCCACGCCATTGAGCAGGAGTTCCCGGGCGATCGCCATGCCATGAATGCCGGCACCCAGAATGAGTACCGTCGGGCAGTCTGAGGAATAAGAAATCGGCCGATCCTTCTTGCAGGAAAGGGTGTGAGACGGTGTGATAACCGATGTAAGTCAGTCTACAGAGGTTGGTCAAGGAATCCACATTGGCGGAGCATCTACCGCTGGCCTTGTGGCCGGAAACACTGCGGCGACACGATCTGGCGAGTCATTCCATCGCGGAAACCCTCGCAGCGGAAACCGAATGGCTGGACCAGGTTGATCGCGATCCGGGGGCGGCTTGTCTCTGTCTCTGGGAACACCCATCACATGTAGTCATTGTCGGCCGGTCCAATGTGATTGAACGGGAAGTCGATGTGGCAGCCTGTGCCGAGGACAACGTGACAATCCTGCAGCGCGCCAGCGGCGGCGGGACCGTGCTGCTGGGGCCCGGTTGCCTCTGCTTTGCCCTGTTGCTGCCCATTAACGAAGACCATCGGCGTCTCGGTGTCTCGGTGATTACGGCGAGCATCATGCAGCGCCTTGCCGCGGCCTTATCTCGGCCGGAACACGCCGTCTCGGTGCATGGCGTCAGCGATTTGGTGCTGCAGGGCCGGAAGTTCTCCGGGAATGCCCAGCGGTGGCGACGTCATGCCCTGCTGCATCATGGCACGGTGTTGTACGACTTCGATTTGCCTGCCATCGGCCGTTACTTGCGGTTTCCCAGCCGCGTGCCCGAGTACCGGGATCAACGCTCGCACCTCGATTTTGTGCGGAATCTCGACCTGACACGCGAGGAAATCATGCACCGGCTATGTACGGCCTGGCAGGCCCGGGCTTACGAGGATTAATCGGCAAAGTCGATATTTTTGACGATGCCACGGATGCTAGCAACATCCGCCCGGAGCCAGCTTGGTCGGGTAATGATGACGGTCGGCCTCGGGAAAACTGCCCGAACCTGCCCGATCACTTCTACGTCTCCCCACTCGCTGCTATACTGCCCGACCCGGCAGTCAGTCGCGTGAGCGGCTCGCTGCCAAGCAAAGCACGCCGAAGTGGCGGAACTGGCAGACGCGCCGGATTCAAAATCCGGTTTGGTTCACCCCAAGTGTGGGTTCGAGTCCCACCTTCGGCAATTCGCAAACAGCTGAAATATCTAAGGCTTACGTCAAACGTCCATCCCTCGTTGGGATGGACGTTTTTCGTTTCACGGACACCAAAAAGGGTCAGTTGCACGAGATTCCGTGCAAATGCCGTGCAAATGAAAACGCCGATTCGAGCCGTTCCACTTCTCTTGAACGAGGGTCGGAACGATGGCGAACGTGTGGAAGAAGCAGACAATCCGGTATCTGAAAGATGGGAAGCAATCTCGGAGGGGCGTCGCCGGAGACGGGAACTCGCGAGGGAGATCCTTCCAGCGGGCACCGGATTTGAGGACCCACAAGATCCCCTCGAAGCACCGTCGATCGTCGGCGGGAGGACGTCCTCCACGCGAAGAACGTGTCCGTTCGGGCAACAAA
>WGME01000018.1 GCA_016125225.1 bacterium
ACCGCAAACGACCGCCCAAGCAAGACGGCCGCAAGCTGAAACGGTACCGTCACCGCTGGCATGTCGAGCAGACCATCAGTTGGCTCGGCCACTGTCGAAGACTGCTGGTCCGACACGAACACTACGACCACCTCTACTACGACTTCACCCAACTCGCCTGCATCCGACTGCTGCTCAAACGCCTGATGGCCTTATGAAATGCTCTCTAACCATATTTGTGATTTCCAGAATGTCCCGCAAATGCTGCTTGATCATCGGATTGCTACGGGTATCTGGTGATATCCCGAGTCTTCCACAGATTATGCCCATGACGTCCGCCAGGGGGATGCCATCGACATTTAGTTACCGGGGAGCATAGAATCGCTCATCGGGTCAATCAATAGATTTGCATCAATGTCATCTTCAGGCAGATCTTTGATGGCTTCAAACATTGACGGAGTTGCAATGAGCAGGAAAGAATCTGCTCCCGTGTCTGCAACGTAGCATCGTTCTACTTTCCCTCTCGAAAGCAGTAAAGACGAAATAAAACAGGCAAAACGTCGCAATACCAGCGACTGCTTTTCCCAATCAGGCAGGCCGGCTCTAAGCTCATCTGAAGACAACAGAGAGGAAGTGACTGCACCGAGCCGAACAAACCAACCTTCTTCGCAGAGAAAGTCAGAAACATCCGAGAGCGATCGATCAAACGGATGCAAGAATTCTTGAATTTCTTGTGAGTAGAATCTTGGACCTGACCGCGATAGGTGTTTCGGGTCAAGCCAGAGTACTCGATGTGTTTCTTCCAGTATCACAGACTTCAGAGACGTTCCCAACTCCTTTATCCATTTTTGATCGTCTCGGCTTGCTAGCGAGAAGAATCCGAGTTCAAAAAGTCGACCAAGCACACCAAGCATTTCAGCATTCCTACAAGACGAATAGCGAAGGACGGCAATAGTCGACCAACGGGAACCCCCAGTTGATAACCACATGTGTGCCACTGGCTTTGCCAGTGCCTATGATTGTCGGTCACAAGGCACGTCAACCTGTCTATGGAATCAGCAACAGAAAGTAGCACTGGCAGAGCCAGTGGCACTCTTTACCTCATGCCTGCATTCATCAGCGGCTTCTACCGATAGTCATCACTCACCGTTGCGATCACTTGATCGTCGCGGGGATTTCGCTGCCTTTGGGATAGAACTTCATTGACAGCGAGTTGACACAGTGGCGGGTGTTCTTGGCGGTCATGCGTTCGCCTTCGAAGACGTGGCCGAGATGGCCGCCGCAGTTCGCGCAGAGAATTTCCACGCGATAGCCGTCACGGTCGGTTTCCCGGCGGACCGCTCCGGGTATTTCATCGTCGAAACTGGGCCAGCCGCAATGGCTGTCGAACTTGTCTTCCGAGCGATACAGCGGGGCATTGCAGCGGCGGCAGACATAGGTCCCCGCCTCTTTATGGTTTGTGTATTCCCCCACATAAGGGGCTTCCGTCCCTTTGCCGAGCAGCACCCGTTCTTCCTGAGCCGTGAGGGCATTGTAAACCTGATCGCCCGAGGGGTGACCCATGTTCGGTTCCTCTTCCAAAGCCGCGGCAACAGCCACGGGCACATCAGCGGCAGGCTCATCAACAGTCAAAGCCCCCGCCCCCGGTTGACACCCCAGCCCGGCGACACACACGAGGCCGCCGAGCCACCCTGAGACAATGATTCTTCGCATACCGAATTGAATCAGGCTGCGGGGTAGCGTGCAAGATCAGTGGGGCGACGGAGATGCGGTACCGGACTCTCGTCTCACAATGTGTCCCCAATCACGCTGCCGGTTCTCTGCCTCGTCATTACGAGTGGACCCGCTAGAATTCGCCCAGAACTTCGCCGCCACTGCGGGTGCCCAGGCTTCGCCAGATCTGACGGTCGATGTTCTCGGAAACCGATCGACCCGAACCATCACCAAGCAAGACCTGTACGATGCCCTCGTGCCAACTTCTCGAGGTGATTGCGGCGTAAGTGATACTGGTTTGGCCTTCGTTGCCATTCACGTAATCAATGTCGTACGTCGTACCAGAGACAGTATGCGGACAGTTGCTATTCGGTCCTAATGTGGTTGTGAACGCCGTAAAGGCTGGACTGGCGGCGAAATAGTAAGAGTGCCCGGTTTGTACGACAGGGGCCCCCGGTGAGATTGCTGACAACGCCGTGGGTGATATCGGTGCCGTGGCCGTTGGCGTTCCACCAAGAATGTAGGGTTGCTGCGTCTTCACTTCGGCAAACGCGAGGGTGTTGCTGGTCCCATCGGTTACATCGCGAATCCCCAGGGCCCCGTTGGGTTGAAACACACCGCTCCCATGTCGACCGCTGGGGTCCCAGACCAGCCATTCCCCATAATTCGCGCCATAGCTGCAACCCCAGCTGGATTCATTCCCAGGGGGAACGAGACTCCGGGGGTTCGGATCGCTGGGGCAAAGTGTCGCAGCAACTTTCGTCTGGTAAATCTGCGAGAGAATGGTGGGGGCGTTCAGATAACCCCCTTCTGACCACGGGAAAAACGCCCCATACAACGCACTCTGATCGAGGAAATTCGTCAGGCGCGCCACGATCGAAGGATTCACACTATAAGGTCCAGGCATGCCCGCGATGCCGGGGATGTACGTTCCGGCCGGGGGAAACCGCGTGTAAGTGTCGTGGTAGGCATGCAGAGCCAGTCCCAGTTGCTTCAGATTATTGCGGCATTCGGTCCGCCGCGCGGCTTCTCGGGCCTGTTGAACGGCTGGCAATAACAAGGCAATCAATATTGCAATAATGGCTATCACCACCAGCAATTCAATCAGCGTGAAACCACGAGACTTTGGCGGAATGTGGCGACGACAAACAATCTTGGAGGACGTATTTAACATCAGCCCACAATCTCCTCAAAAAGGTAAACCCTGATTGAGGCGTGAGTGAGAGCTTGACCCCGCCTGCTAGAAAACCATCCACACAGATCGTAACAATAGTACACTCTAAGAGCGTTGTCAAAATCCGCCCACAAAAATTGGCGAGGCAGCGAAGTTCAAGGCCATCAATCCGCAACGGCAAGCAGATCCTTCAGCGACTGCTCTTTCACATAATCTCCCGGTTTGCGGCCGTGTTTGTTTGTGAGACTCGGATCTGCCCCCGCAGCGAGGAGCATGCGGATGATTGCCGTCGCCTCGGCCTGCCGTTCCGCAGTCTCTGGGGCTCCCGTTGTTATCACGGCTCGATGTAACGGAGTGGACCCCGACCGACGGCACGCCTGATTCACATTCGCTCCGTGTTCGATCAATGTCTGCACGGCTATCACCGAACGAAAGCGGACCGCGTGATGCAACGCCGTCACGCCGTTCTTGTCACAGGCATGAATGTCGGCCCCATCCGCCAGCAACTGCAAGAGGCGTTCACGCTGGTCGTGCGGGTCAGGATGCCGCTCGGTACAAATCTCTGATAAAGGCAGGATGGAACTCATGGCGGTTACGCCCGCTGGAGCACGGTGTTCTGCTGACATCATCCCATCACGCGGACAGGCATTCCAGCAATCCCCGCAATTGCGACATCTCCGTGAAGGTGTGCTCGGCGGGATGATCAGTTGGCGTATTCGCCGGGTTGTAATGCAGTGTCCGCATGCCGGCCGCGAGACCGGCGGCCAGACCCACCTCGCTGTCTTCAATGACGACACATTGATTCGGAGGGAACCCCATCGCTTTCGCCGCGTGCAGGAACAACCCAGGATCGGGTTTCCAGCACTGCACTTCATAGGCACTGAATAACCGCTCCCCGAAATGCGGAGCGAGTCCGGTCACCGCCAGGGCATGACGAATTTTAGCCAGCGGCGCACTCGAGGCGACACACATCGGTTGAGGCAACGCGGCCAGCAACTCAGCGACACCAGGATTGGCCTGCAACCGGGTATCAAACAACTCCGCGACCCGCTTTCGATACCGGGGTTCAAAGTCGGCAGGAACCTCACGCCCCAGCCGTGATTCGAGATCAACGACAATGTTCGCAAACTTCCGCCCGCGATACTTCATGGCCATCGATTCAATCGTGTCCTCCAATTCCGGCAGCAGATCAAGATACCCCTGCTGACACAGGCCCTCGCTGTCCACAAGGGTGCCATCAAGATCGAAGAGAAGGCAAATGTCCGGCATGTTCCGTTAGTTTCCGATAACTGATCAGATCTTTGACTCAGGCAGCCGAAGTCCGTCGGCGATGAGTCGAGCGATGCACGAGTTGACGTAGGGTACTCCCACTGACCATTCTGATGCAGCGCGGTCATTCTTGCAAAAAGGTTGCTAACATTGCCATCTCCGAAAGGTGTTCCCGAATTTCAGGCACCGGCCGCGATGCATTCGGTAAACGGTACGCCGTCGTCGTTGGTCAACGGCACGACACATATCGATCCGGTTCCTAGTACACCACCGGTCAGCATCGATGTCCCCAAAACGTTGGATTCGCTCCAGATCTTGCGAGCTTGGGCGGCTTTCATGGTTGTCGCCGTACACTTGGGGATGGACACGGAACAACGCTATGGAACATGGATCCTGCCGAAGTTTACCCAGGCAGGCATCATCGGCGTTGATGTTTTCTTCTGCCTAAGCGGCTTCATCATGTATTACACCAGTTGGCGACGGTTTGGTGTAGCGAATGCCGTTCGACAGTTTTTCTACCGACGACTGGTTCGTATCTATCCCATCTATTGGATTGCCACACTGCTGCTGATGGCGTTGGCATGTTGGCCGGAAAGTCACCTGAGTACCGGCTCCCTGTCAATGCGTCGTGTGATCACCTCGTTCCTGTTACTGCCTCAATCTGGTAACCCTATACTCGTTCAGGGATGGACGCTGGTGCATGAAGTCCGCTTTTATGCCATCTTTGGTGTCATGCTGTTACTGTCAAGAAGAGCCGGACTCGGGGCGATGGCTGTCTGGGCCATGCTATCCTTCGCAGTTCTGTTGACCAGCTATTTCAACCAGCCACTCCTTGATTCCGGATTACCAGCCAGAGCCATCACCTATCTGTGCCATCCTTCGTCGATCCAGTTTGTTCTGGGTGTCGGGTCCGCGTGGATCATCTGTCATCAGAGAACACCGAAATGGCTTGATGCCTGCCTGTTGCCCGTGGCGGTGGTATTGATCGCGATTGTCGTACAATGGTTTCCCGAACTGGCACCTAAGACGAAGTACTACGCCATTACACTGTTCACGATACCAAGCATCTTATTGATACTCGGAGCAGCCCTGGCAGAACGACGCTGGCGCCCCAAGCTTCCGGGGTTGGGCATCGCCTTGGGCAATGCGTCTTATTCCGTGTATTTGATTCATACGATGATCCTTGGACCGATGGTGTGGAACCTCTTTCCCAGTTCCGAAAGCACGTCACTCCGGCTCATCTGGGCTGGCATTTGTGTCGTAGTCATTCATCTCTTGTGTTGGCTGTTTCATATTTTCGTGGAAAATCCCATCCATACGCGAACCCTGCGCGCAACTCCCACGGTTTCTATGAGTCCGGCAAATTGAGCGTGCCATGGAGTGCTCGATTGCGGCTCTGCAGCGTATCTCGCATGTGGTGATCTGTTCGGCGGGGAGCGATTGCGTCCGGTTCGGGACGTGACGGTGTTCGTGCCGTGCGGTTCCTGCTCGAACTGTGCTTCGGATTTGATCCGCTGAAGCAACCCAACCGCACCTTTTGAAGCCGGAGTCGGTGTTCGCACCCTTGACTTGTCAGTCCTGTTGACCCGATCACCCTCGATCCGTGCGTAGGCTGCCGAGATGACGACCACCGCAGTCGGTCATCTCTGAATGACGGAAACCAATCTCCGCCGAATGGGTCTGATGCGCTCACTATTTAGCCCCCCGCGGCTTGTCAAAGGGGGAATATCGGCGTTGGCTGCTAGGACTTCAACACCGAAGATTCCAGCATCCACTTGGGCATCGGAATCGCGGGATGCCGAATGATCAGCAACAGCACCCCCGCAAGGATCACGAGAATGGGGATTTCGATATCAATCGAGATGCGTCCGGTCTGGCGCAACACCGATAGCAGACTCATGATGATGAAAAAGGAACCGACCACAACAGTGGCTTTGTTGAATCCACCAACCAGAAACGTCAGCAGACCCACCCCCGCAATCCCCAGAGTCCAGACCCAATCGATTCCGGGAACAATGTCCAAAGTCGTCAATAACCAGCCACTCCCGACGATAATCAACAGCAGGGGAATCACCAGCGACTTGGCATTGGACATGAGTAATCCCGTCACGCAATTCCATGTTCATGGAAAATGAGAGTTGTCGCGATCAGTATGAGGGGCGATGGATGCAAACTTCAACTCTCAATCGCGTGTAGGGATTCACCATCTGCATCAGAATGGCAGCGTCCCATCTGATGAAAAGTTGCGATAGAGGTCGACTGTTGGCCTTCACCCACGCATGATCGATCATCACACCGTGCGATGCGTGAACGGACCAACCACCGTACCAGCCGAGATTGTTACGGCTCCATCAAGCACCACGTGCGGGCCGATGCGGCAGTCGCTGCCAATCTGTACCGGGCCACGGATGATCGTGAAGGGTTCGATGACCGTGTCGGCTCCAATTTCCGCCCGGGCATCAATGTGCGTCAACGTCGGGTCAACAATCGTCACGCCGGAGAGCATCAACCGTTGCAATGTGGCCTGTTGAATGGTCTGCGTTACCTCGGCCAACTGCACGCGCGTGTTGACCCCGAGGGCTTCAACGATGTCGAAAGCTGTCAGAGCAAGTACCGGATGCCCGGCATTCAGCAGCACTTTCGGACAGTCGGTGAGATAGTATTCGGCCTGGGCATTATTGGGCCGGATCTCATCGAGGGCTCCCAGCAGCTTCTGGGAATCGAACGCATAGCAGCCGGTGTTGATTTCCTGAATCGACTTCTCTTCCGGCGAGGCATCTTTCTCTTCGACGATCTTGACGAAGTTCCGATTGCTATCGCGGACGATACGGCCGAGTCCCTGATTGGCCGGAGTGACGGCCGTGCCGATGATCGACGCGGCGGAGTGTTCAGCTTGTGCTGTTAATAACTTCGTCAGCGATTCCGGCTTCAACAGCGGGGTATCACCGGCCAGGATCAACACCGGTCCGTGATGACTGGCGAGTTGATCACGGCACATCATCACCGCATGCCCAGTTCCCTTTTGCTCGGACTGCAACGCGAATTCGATATCGGCATGTCGAGCCAATGAGGCTTGCACCAGATCGGCCCGGTGCCCGACCACGGCGACGATGCGGGTGGCTCCTGCTGCCCGGGCGGCATCAATCACATAGTCAATCATCGGCCGACCGCAGACTTCGTGCAGCACTTTGGGCAAGGCCGACTTCATGCGTGTGCTTTTGCCAGCCGCCAGAATGATCGCCAATGCAGACATCGAGACCTCGTCCCTGGTGTGAAAACAAGAAAGCCCGGAGAGACGCATCCCCGGGCTTTGCATGATAGCAAGTCGAATCAGAAGCGGATGCCGCCGCGGATGAGAACCTGGTTTCCGGCATCGAACTTCTGAATGTTGTCTTCGAACTCAAAGTTACGCCCCAGATCCCAGGCGACTTCGATGAATTTATCAAAGGTCACATGATCGCTACGCAGACCCAAGGCCAACCGCCAGTCTTCGTATTGCACGCGGTTGCTGGGTCCGCTGCCGACCGGGGTCAGGTCGATCTGATAGGCTTCGACATTGTATTCGCTGGAAAGGTACAACCAGTGATGACCACCCCAGAAGTGGCCCACAAACCGACTGATGCGAGCCTTCGGGAACAACAGGCGGAACTCCCACACATCGTTCGGCGTATAAACCACCCCCGCATGCGGGATGATGATGTCATCGACGCGGTCCCAATACTGCACGCCGAGAACGAGCATCAACGTGGGGTCAACCTGATAGGTCGCCGCAATGCGGGTATCGAAGTTCCAGGCATTCGAAGTGAGGTTCGATTCCGTGTCGGTATTGATCGAGGGATTGAAATCGAAGTCGAGGGTCCAGCCGTTGGACTTCACCTTGAGCAGTTCCAGATCCCAGCCGAAGCGGTAAAGATTGACCCGGTATGTATTCGACAACGGGCCACCAAAGTTCCAGGCGCGATAGTCGAACTGTGGAGCCGACGAGAAGACCCAGCCAGGCACAAACGGAGAGTTGTGACGCAGTTCGGTATCGAGTTCGAACATCTCGACATCGGAACCAAGATCTTTGACTGGGGCTTGCGGAATGTAGCCGATTTCCAGCTTCGGAATATAACCAAACCGATAGGGTTGCGGCCCATTCACTCCAGAGAAGACCGGCCCGCACGGCTGACCATACACACCGGGACCAAAGGCCGGATCACCGCCATACATGAACGGGTCTTGTCCCGCGGGCATGCCGAACGATTGATACGGGTCGGCCCCCATCGGTGCTTCCAGCGTGGGTCCCATCGTCGGCCCTCCGGGTTGCATGGTCCCGGCACCGGAATTGAACGGATCATAAATCGGAGTGGGACTTTGCCCGCGAATTGCTGCCGCCAGTTTGGGAGAAAATTCGTACACCGACGGCATTGTTCCGGCTTGCGGATCGGCCGACAGCAGCAGCATCAGGCAAACGCTGAATGGATTCACAGTTCGCCCCGGAATTGGGAGAGAAGGGATCTGGCGAGAGACGGCTTGAGCCGAACTCAAAAGCGGCGGGATTTTTTCCGAAGTTGTCCGGGGCGTCAACACCAACTCCGGCCTAATTCGCCGACTTTTTCGGTCATGTTCCATTGCGAAGGTCTCAAAATCAGCAGTTCTTGCCGATCGGGGAACGATCGAACCTCTCGCGGTCAGAAAGCGAGACGTTCGATAGTCAGACGGAAGTGTCATTCCGAACCGGGCTTTACAGAGGGTTTGCTCCCGAGTTATTCCTCACATGTTCATTCCACCAGTCCATTGCCCGCCACTCGGCGGTGGCGGCTTTTCCATCCACAATCCTGATGTCGACGGTAACCCTGGGACTGCCGTTTCGCATGCGTCCCGACCTGCAAGTGACGCCGGTCGACTGGGCGGGAGAGCGATTGTATGTCGTGAAAGATCCCCTGGCGTTGCGATACTTTCACTTGCCCGCGACGCAGTTTGCCGCCCTGGAAGCCTTGCAGGATTGCTCCAGCCTGAGTGCCTGGAGTGAGCGGCTGACCGAAACGCCAGAGAACCCCACATTAGCGCAATTGAGACACTGGCTGCAGGAGTTCCTGCAATGGGGGCTGGTCACACGCGAGCGCTGGGTGGAACGTGATCATCGGCTCGAATCGGAAAAGCCGTGGTGGTCGCATCTGGCCCGCTACATCCAGAACCCGTTGTATCTGCAGTTTCCCGGCTTCGACCCATCGCCCTGGCTGGACCCGCTGCATCGATGTTGCGGTTGGGTACTTTCGACACCGGGCGTGTGTGGATCGCTGTTACTGGCCCTCATCATCTGGCTGGGAACATTGACCCACTTCGCCACGTTCACCCATAGGCTTCCCGATTGGACACAGTTGCAACACTGGCAGACGTGGTGTTCGATCTGGCTGGCCATAGGCGTCACGAAGATCATTCATGAACTCGTGCATGGACTGGCGGCCCGCCGTTATGGTGCCGAATGCCATGCCCTCGGGTTCGCACTGATTCTCTTCAGTCCGGCGTTGTATTGCGATGTGTCCGATGCTTGGCGGTTGCCGCGTCGCTGGCCTCGTATGGCGATTGCCTTGGCGGGCATCTGGGCGGAAACCGTGTTGGGGGCCAGCACATTGCTGATGTGGTGGGGCACGCGCCCAAGCCTGTTTCACGACTGGTGCTGGCATGTGACCGCCGTCAGCAGCATCGCCACCTTGATGATCAACTTGAATCCGCTGGCCAGATACGACGGCTACTTCCTGCTGTGTGATGCGTTCGGGTTGCCGAACCTGAGGCAACAGGCCGATGCCGTCGTTGAACAGGATCTGCGACAGTGGGTGCATGGGCCGCAAGGGAACTCGATGCCGATCGCACTCCCCCTTCGATTACGGGTGGGGCTGTGGTGTTACGCGGCGGGCTCGTGGGTCTATCGCATCATGATGATCGTCTCGATGGGCTATGGACTGGCCACTCTGTTGGAACCAGTGGGGCTGGAAGCTTTGACCTGGATCTATGCGGCCATGAGTCTTGGTTCATTGGCCTGGCTCACTGTTCGCCGCAGTGGGAAGATTTTCGCGAATGGATCGGGTCCTCGACGTTGGCTGAGTGCGTTCGGCGTCATGTCATTGCTCGTCAGTGTGGGATGGTTTGCCACCACGGTTCCCATCCCCTGGCCGGAATCGGCGATGTTCGCGCTGATTCCTCAGGAACCCCAATCGGTCTATGTGACAACTCCCGGTGAATTGATTGAAATTGCCGTTCGACCGGGGGAACGAGTGGCCGCGGGACAGTTGCTGGCCCAGCTACAAAACAGCGAACTCGACCGGCAACGCCTGAATCTTCTGGTGAGTTGTGCCCAACAGGAACAGCTTGTGGAACTCGCCCGGAAGCAGCAACAACCCGGACGGCAGGAAGAAGCGCAAGCAGCACTCAATACCTTCGTCGAACAACTCGCGGAAATCGATCGCCGACGTGAGCGGCTGCAACTTCTGGCTCCGTGTGCGGGAACCGTCTTGCCACCCGATCTGATTCCGGAACCTCAGAGTTCGGATGCCGACCAACGCATGCCCCGCTGGTCGGGATCGCCACTCGAACCGGCAAATCTCGGCGCCCGGCTGGAACCCGGCACATGGCTGGCACAGATTGTTCCCGACCCGCAACCACGGGCACTGGTTTCACTGGAACAACATCAACGGCCGGAGGTCACGCCCGGCATGCGCTGTGAACTGCAACCAACGAGACAACCACGCGAGCGTTGGTCGGGCACGGTGCTGGAAATCGCTCCCCGGGCGGATCAGTTATCGTCATTGGCTTCGTCATCATCGGAACCCGGAGCAACGAGCAAGACGTATCCCACGCTCGTTGCCATTGAAGCCGATGCCGCTACGTTTCCTCCAGGAACCACCGGACTGGCCCGCTTCATCGGCCGCCCGCGCACCTTGTGGGATCGCGGTCTGGAAGCCTTCCGGCGTGCTGTCCCCGTGGTCTGGTAACGAGGAACTCAACATGTGGTCCTCGTGGTTCCAGTCAAGCTCGGTCGCAAGCATCGTCGAACATTCGCGCCAGTTCGCGCTGCGTCCCGATATTGATCTGTTGCGGACTTCGCGACAACTGCAGGCCCTTGCGCGGGAACGCCCGCTGACGACATCGGACTACGAACGAGCGTGCGGTCTGCTGCGCGAAACCACACGCCGCGCGCATGGCACGCCCCATTATGCCGAGCAGATTCAGGCCGCCTGGCACATGCACACGTCGGCCGCGGTCGAGATGGAAACCGGCGAAGGGAAGACGCTCACCGCCTTGATGGTTGCCTATCTGCTCGCACTGCCGGGCCGAGGCTGTCATGTTCTCACCGCGAATGATTACCTCGCTGAACGGGATTGCCAACATGCTCAACCCGTGCTGGAACGGCTGGGCCTCTCAGTCGATTGGATCGGCCAGGCCGATACTCCCGCCGAGCGTCGAATCGCGTATGCGGCTGATGTCACATTCACCACGGTCACACAAGTCGGCTTCGATCTGCTGCGTGACCGCGTGGGCAAGGCGACGGGGACTTATTTGAATGGGGCCGATGGTCCGGTTCAACGACCGTTAGCCACGGCGGTCATTGATGAAGCCGATCTGGTGATGCTCGACGAAGCACGGACACCGCTGTTGCTGGCCGTTGCAGAACCTTTACCACCGGGACTGGTTGATGCCTGTGGATGGGCCGCCGGACTGGCCGAACAACTGCGTGCGGACGATCACTTTTTGATCTTTCCGCGACGCAAAGCCATTCAACTGACCGAGGCGGGTTGCCAGCAGGTGCTGTTGAGTCCGCGACCGCAAAGCCTGCATGGGTCAGCCGAAAGTTTGTACCGCCAGGTGGAGCGGGCGTTGGAAGCCCGGTGGATCTATCAACGCGATCAGGATTATCTCGTCGCTGACAACAAGGTCGCGATCATCGGTGGTACTACGGGCCGAGTCCTGCAGGGGCGCCAATGGCAGAACGGCTTGCAACCCGCGATCGAATGGAAAGAACGGGCCGAGTTCTCGCCACAAACCCGGTCCAACGGATCGATCACCATTCAAACGCTGCTGAACCTCTATCCCCAGCGCTGCGGGATGAGTGGCACCTTATGGCATGATCGGCAGGAACTTCAGAACATCTATCAGTTGCACACCGTCCGCATCGCGCCGCGAGTCCCCAGCCAGCGACGCCGGCGGCCCACGCGCTGCTTTGCCAGCCTGTCCGCGAAAGTGGAGGCGATTGTCCGAGAGTTGATAATGTTGCATCGAGAGCAACGTGCGGTCTTGGTCGGCGCGCCTTCAATTGAATCGTCGGAAGCATTGGCAGCCGCCTTAACGAGCCAGCAGCTTCCCTTTGAACTCTTGACCGCCCGGGAACCGGAACGGGAAGCGGAGATTGTCGCACGAGCCGGTCAACCGGGGAACATCACCATATCCACCAACATGGCTGGTCGCGGGACCGATATTCAAATTGCCGATGCCGTCCGTCAGACCGGAGGACTGCATGTCATTGTCGCCGGGTTGCAGGCCAGTCCACGGACCGATCGACAGTTGATCGGTCGGACTGCGCGACAAGGCGACCCAGGCACATGGCAGGAGTTTCTTTCCTACGACGATGAACTCTTTCAACAGTGGCAGCCCGAGACGGCCGCCCGATGGAAACGGCAGGCTCGTATAAACCCGCAAGGTGAAATTGCCCCTCGACATCGCCGCCGCTTTGCCGCCGTGCAAGACATCCTGTCACGGCAGCAGCAGCAACAACGACAACAGCTATTCCGCCAGACCCGTGAGATCGATCGCTGGGCCCAATCGGTGGGGCTCGACCCGTTACTGGAATGGCTCGACGAAGACCGTCAGGCCGCCTGATCACGGCCACGGTCAATCTCACAACTTCAGCGAATCGATCGCAGATCGCAAGACACCGGCACTGTGCTGCAAGGCGGCTTGCTCGCTATCGTTTAAGTGCAACGGCAACCCGGTGATGACGCCTTGCCCGCCGACTACATGCGGCAACGCCAGGGTCACATCATGCACATCGCCGACTTGCTTGGTCCGCGAACAAACGGTCAGCACGGCCCGTTGATCATGCAGAATGACATTCACAATGCGGGCTAATGCACTGCCGATGCCATAATAGGTAGCCCCTTTACCGGTGATGATGCGGTAGGCCGCCTTGCGGACACGCTGATCGATATCAATGCGATCGTCGTCTGAGAGAATAATGCCGCGAATCTTGCAGTACTCATCGAGCCGCAGGCCACCGACCGTGACGGCCGACCAGGCGAGCACTTCAGAATCGCCATGCTCGCCCACCACATAGGCATGGGCATGATGACTGTCGATGGCGAGTTTATTGCCGAGCAGCACACGGAAGCGGGCGGTATCGAGCGTGGTGCCTGAACCCAGAATGCGACACGCTGGCACTCCCAATCGTGTGGCGAAATGCGAAGTGAGGTGCGCCATCACATCCACCGGGTTGGTCGCCACAACCAGGACCGCATCGGGAGCATGCTTTAAGATCGCGGGCACCACTTCGGAGAAGACGGCGGCATTGCGTTCCAGTAACTGCAACCGGGTTTCCCCTGGCTTCTGATTCACCCCCGCCCCAATCACCACCACTTTCGAGTCGACGAGATCAGCATAGTCACCGGCTCGCACCGATAACGGGTGGGCAAAAGGGACCGCGTGAAACAAATCATCGGCTTCAGCAATCGCTCGATCGGTATTGCGATCGACCAGCACAATCTCGCGACCCACCCCCTGCATGATCAGGGCATAAGCGGCTGTCGAACCCACAAAGCCGCAGCCCACAATGCCAATTTTCATTGCGTTACTTTCTATCGTTCAGGAAACGGGGTCAGCGGTTGTCTGCTCGGGGTGTCTTCGCCAGTCCGTCTCAATTGTACCAGAACTTGGGAGAGACACCTCCTGCGGCTTGACGGAATCATCCGGAACGGGAATAGTGGTCTAGGGCATTGAGAACGCCCAAGAACGACCTCGCGAACCGCTACCGTGCTGGCAAGGGTATGGCCAAGAAAAAAGCATCTGATGGACCGGCTGCGGGTACCCGTGTCCGTGTGCGGCCGAACGTCTGTTCGCCCGAATTTCCTGACGTTTCACTCGCTGGCTGGACCGGCACCATCGTCGAAAGCTCGGGCAAAGCCCCCGATGTGAAGGTGGTGCTGGAATGGGATCAGGAGACGATGTCCAATATGCCCGCCGACTATGTCAGCAAGTGTGAAGCCCAACAGCTTTACTATGCGATGGCCTGTCTGGCGGAAGCGGAGATCGAACCGGTCTGATTCGATTCTTCGGCTTAATGATGCCCGCCGTTCGCCTTCTTCGGCAAAGCCACGGCGTACAACATCGCGACTGAGCCAATCGACATCAGCGAAAAGGCGGCCCAGTCCGACGGATCGAGCACCGGCCGCGATTCCTGCGAGACCTGCTCTTTATCGAGCATGCCACGAATACCCGGGTCATCCGCAGGCGGCTCGAACAGCACCAGCTTGTCAACATACAGAAATGTCACGCCCCACATCAGGATGAACAAACCTGCGGCAAAACCACACGACCGGACCATGCGAAAACCTTTCGAGACACCGAAAGCCAGGGGTGTCACACTCGGAGTGACGTGTGCTTGGATTATCGGTGATTGCCCTCTGGCTCTGCATCCTCGGTCACGAGCGCCGCAGAAGCGTCAAAATCTTCGAGAGGTCGGCAGCAAAGGCAGATTCTCCGCCGCCGTTCCTTCCCGAAAGACCGGTCTGACCGTACATTGCACACTGGTTCGGCAGCCCATCGCTGCCCGTGGTTCGCTGTTTTCGCCGCTCTAATCTGCAAAGGCCGTTCGATCGTGCATGCCAACATCGTGCTCTTGCCGGGTGATGGGATTGGTCCTGAAGTTCTCGCCGAAGGAGCTCGCGTTCTGACGGCGGTCGCCGAGAAGTTCGGCCATCAATTTTCCATGGCCTCTTTCCCCATCGGCGGCTGTGCAATCGATGAATTCGGCACGGCTTTACCCGACCAGACCCTGGCAGCCGCCCGCGATTCGCAAGCCATTCTCTTGGGTGCCGTCGGTGGTCCCAAGTGGGATGATCCCTCGGCCAAGACGCGCCCGGAAGCCGGCCTGTTGAAGATCCGCAAGGAACTTGGTCTGTTCGCCAACCTGCGGCCGATCTCTGTCCTGCCGGAACTCGTGCAGTTTTCACCGTTGAAGCCCGAGATCGTCAATGGTGTCGATATCCTCTTCTTCCGCGAACTGACCGGCGGATTGTACTTCGGGGAGTCGGGGACTCGCCCGGCGAAAGATGGTTCCGGCGAAGAGTCGTTCTCGACCATGATCTACAGCACCGGTGAAGTCGAACGCATCGTGCGACTCGCCGCTCAAGCCGCCCGGAAACGCCGTAACAAAGTCACGTCGGTCGACAAAGCCAACGTGCTCGAAGTTTCTCGTCTGTGGCGCAAGACTTTTGAACGCGTCATGAAATCCGAATTTCCGGACGTGACCTATGAGAACGTGCTGGTCGACGCCGCGGCCATGCACCTGATCTCCAAGCCAAAGTCGTTCGATGTGGTGGTCACCGAGAACATGTTCGGCGATATTCTGACTGACGAAGGTTCGATGCTGCCCGGTTCGATGGGACTGTTGCCGTCGGCATCACTGGGATCTTCCGGCCCCGGCTTGTATGAACCGATTCATGGTTCGGCTCCCGATATCGCCGGGCAAGGCATCGCCAATCCGCTCGCAACCATTCTGGCCGTCGCGATGTTGCTGCGTCATTCGCTGCAGTTGGAAACGGAAGCCGCCCTGGTGGAAGCCGCCGTACAGAAGGTGCTGCAGGCCGGTCATCGCACGAAGGATCTCGCGGGCAATGGACCGTGGGTCAAGACCCAAGCCATGGGTGATCTGGTGATCGCCGCGCTGGCATAAAGATCGATATCAGGGTGGAGACAGGGTGGCGGGGGCGCACCGCGTAGCGGAAGCCCCCGTGATTCATGGATACCCGATTCGGGGGCTTCCTGACGGTGCGCCCCCGCCACCCATCGCACTGTCCTAGGAGTTCGCGAAGCTCAAACCGGTACGCCTTCAATCACATCGACGCCGGCCGCGGTCGGTACGATGCGATTGAGGCGGAATCCGCTGGCCTCGAACAGTTCACGATACTCCGATTCGGTCCGCTCGATGCCGCCGGGAATCACGAGCATGGTGAGATCGAGCAGCTTGGCAAAACTCGGATCGTTACCCGGTGGGATCACCGTCTCAATCACCAGCAGTCTGCCATTTGCCGGAATGGCTTTTCGGACGAGTGACAGAATGTGTTGCGACTGCTCATCG
This sequence comes from bacterium, assembly GCA_016125225.1. Classification (GTDB taxonomy): domain Bacteria; phylum Planctomycetota; class Planctomycetia; order Planctomycetales; family Planctomycetaceae; genus DSVQ01. Next base: position 16,464 of record WGME01000018.1, read on the forward strand.
CTCCAATCGTGAATGACATGCCGCAGCAGATAGGCCTCCGCTCCAGACGGAACACTGTCAAAGAAACTCCCACCGACCGCTGATCCGCGCTCACCCAAACCGGCCGCGATCAACGCCTGCTGAGCCCGCTCGGCCACATGCGGCAGATCGAAAACCTGCCCCCGTAAGCGCGGATGACGGTGCAGAATTTCGATCAATTGGCTGCCATTGCCACCCCCGACATCCATCAGCGACTGAAACGCGGAGAGATCGTAGGCATCGATAATCGCGGCCGTTTCACCACCGTGAATTGACACCATGGCCCGATCAAACTCGGCGGCCTGCTCGGGATGCTCACCGAGATAGTCGAACAGCGGCTGCCCATACCGATGCTGAAAACCGGTCTCGCCGGTCTGCACGCTATGCAGCAACTCGCCCCACGCCTGATACTGCACGCCCCCCATCATCAAGGCCATCGGCCGTACCGTCGCCGGATGATCATCCCGCAGATACTCGGCTTGGGGGGTGAGCGTGAATGTACCCGGTGACGTTTCCGCGAAGATGCCGACACTCGCCAGTCCGCGCAACAACCGTCCCAGTGAGCGGGCATGCGTTTCCGTGAGTTGTGCCAGTTCGGCCACGGTCTTCGGCTCTGACCGGAGATGATCGGCCAACTGCAGACGCGTCGCGACATGCAGCATCTGTGAGACCCAATATCCGGAGATCATCTGACTCAACCGCAGGCGTTCCGTTGCCATCTCACTTCCCGCTTTCCAAGGTGTCTCACAGGTGAGAATTCGAAGGCTTCCCCCGCAGTCAGTCTGACGCAGATGCTCGAGAGTTGGTAGTCTCAAACATGCAGCCTGATGAAGCCGAACGCTCGTCGACACGTTCTTTCAGCAAGGAGACACATCATGTCACGCACACGCCTGTTCGCGATGGTCAGCCTGACACTGCTCGCTGGTGTCAGCCTGTGGTTCACATCCAGTAACTGGGCCCAAGAGAAAGCCCCGGAGAAAGCCAAAGTCCAGGCCGATCTGCCCCTGAAAGCATTCATGCGCCAGAAGCTCGCCGCCAGCAGCGAGATTCTCGAAGGGATCACCACCGAGAATTCCGCCCTGGTGAAGTCGGGAGCCGAGACGTTGACCGAACTGAGCCACACCGAGAAGTGGCGCGTCTCGAACGATGTGATCTACAAGCAGTTCAGCGAAGAGTTTCAACGGAATGCCAAGAAGCTCGCCGATGCGGCTGAGAAGGGCAACTATGACGACGTCACCCTGAAGTGGATCGATGTCACTTTGAGCTGCGTGGAATGCCACAAGTTTGTGCGGGGCCTGCGTCTCGCCGGCGAATAGGATCCGCGCAAAAGAACATCAGCGCGATGCCTGACGACATCGCGCTGATGAAAGATGATTCAAACAACCACACGGCGTTACTCGGCGGTCGCTTCCGCAACTGCGGCTTCCACCACCTGCAGGTTTGGCACGTTGATACCCGTGATCTTCACCTGGGTATGCTTCTGGCGATGCCCGGTGTGACGCTTCGAGGCATGACGCCGACGCAGTTTTTGAATTTCCAACTTCGGACCCTTGAAGAGGTCGTTCACCACTTCTGCGGTGACCGAAGCGCCGGAAATGACCGGCTGGCCGACGATGCTGGCCGCACCGCCGTTGGCGAGCAGCACTTGCTCAAACGTCAGCGTGTCGCCGTTTTTGGCGGCGTTGCGGTAGTCCACCACCAGCACATCACCCGGTTGCACGCGATACTGCCGGCTACCGTCTTCAAATACAGCGAACATCGTCGCAATTCCCACGTTCAAAAGGACTTCTGAGGAATCGTACCGCCGGGATTTCGGGCAAATAACATGGGGTCCATGGGCACCCCGAGCGCACGAATTTCCGGCGGAAAGCGAAAGTGTAGCAAACTAGCCGCGAGATTTCGAGCCATCCGGCACTGCCACCCGCACTTCCACACCTAACTCATTGCTGGATTGCAATTTAAGGTGCTCCGGCGAGACATGCGTCAGGCCATTGATGTTGATCGCCACGTCGTAGGATTCTTCCATCTGCATGATGTCGCGGCGTTTGCGGTTGTTGAGGAAGGCCGCCACGCGGTCCTGAACTTCCACCGTCACCTTGCAGACTTCGGGGTGATTGGCGTGCGTCATCAGCATCCGCATGACGTCAATCGCCATGCTCTCGGCGGTCTTTACCTGGCCCGTGGCCCGGCAACAGGGACAGTCTTCGTAAACGCTGCGACGAAGTGAAGGCCGAATGCGTTGACGGGTCATCTCGATCAGACCGAACGGGCTGATACGGAGCACCTTCGTGCGAGCGCGATCCCGTTCCACGGCTTCCCGCAAAGCCCGCTCGACACCCCGACGATGCCGTTCTTCCCGCATATCGATGAAGTCGCAGACAATCACACCCCCCATGTCGCGCAGGCGGAGTTGACGGCTGATTTCATCTGCCGCGCGGAGGTTAACGCGATACGCATTCTCTTCGGCGTCATCATCGGCGCGGTAGTTGCCGCTGTTCACGTCGATGGCGACCAACGCCTCCGTCTGATCAATCACAATCGAACCACCGCCCTGCATTGGAACATGGCGGCTGTGAATCTTCGTGATCTCCTGCTCGATGTGGTACATGTTGAACAAGGGGTCTTTGCCCTCGTACAACTGCACCCGGTCTTCATGCTTGGGCAGCACGATTTTCATGAACTCCCGTGCCCGTTCATAAGCCCGTGGTTCATCGATGAGGATGCGATCCACTTCGCCGTTGTAGATGTCCCGGATGGTCCGGGTGATCATGTCACTTTCTTCATAGATGTCGATGGGGGCCGGGAACTTCTTGATGCGGCGGACAATCACCTGCCATAGCCGCAGCAGATAGTTCAAGTCGCGCTGCAGATCGGCTTGTGAACGATCAATCCCCGCCGTGCGGATGATGAAGCCGAGACCTTCCGGCGGATTGAGTTCCAGCAGGGCACGTCGCAGTTTCTTGCGGACATCTTCTTCGACAATTTTCCGGCTGACGCCGACACGCTGCAACGCAGGCATCAGCACCAGATAACGGCCCGGGATGCTGATGTAGGTCGACAGCGTGGGCCCTTTGGCACCGATGCCTTCCTTAATCACCTGCACCAGAACTTCGCTGCCCCGCTTGAAGATCTCCTGAATAGGAGGCTTGCTGCGGGCATTGCGTTCGTTATGCCGGCGGGGCCGACCACGTCGCGCGGGAACGGGTTCGTCGTCTTCATCATCTTCATCGTCCGGCGGACCATCGACGAGATGCTTGTAGTACTGGTACTCCACGTCACTGACATGGAGGAAGCCGTTGCGGCCGACACCGAAGTCGACGAACGCCGCCTGAATGCTGGGTTCGACGTTAACGACCCGGCCTTTGTAGATGTTCCCGACGTAGTTTTCGAGGCTGTTCCGCTCGACGTAGAGTTCTTCAAGCACGCCATCTTCGACGATGGCAATGCGACTTTCCTCCGGTTGGAGGACGTTCATCAGCATTTCTTTGCGCACGTGTCACCTTTCCGGTGGTCGGGCGGGGTGCGCGGAGAGCTGGTCGGGCATCGCTGCCCTGCTCCGTGAGATTCCGGTACTCAGAGTCAAAGAGAACTGATGTTGTCCACACCACCTGTTCCGGAGAGCCTGCCTGATGCCGAGCGAATGACGGGTTCCGATCGCCAGGCGATGGGTACCGTCCCCTCGATTCGTGAGGGAGCTGCGGCGGGCATTTCCGGTTTGCTGGGTTGGATTGAGAACCGTGCTCTGCAGGCAGAGGGCGATCCTCGGGAGTTCTCGTAAAACTCAGAGCTGGAATCTGTGGTTGAGCGATCCCTGGGGAAGAGATGGGGGGCGGCAGTGTCTCTCGGCAAGACGCGGAAACAAGCAGGTTCTGTTCATCGAACAGAACGCTGGCACGCCACGGAACCATGCAAGACAGGGCGACGGAATCACCCGACGACAACAATCTCGGCCAGACGGGCAACGAGTCTGTTGACGGGGTGCAGGACGAAGCCGGGCTTCGCCGAACCATCTCTGTTAGCACTAAACCACGCACACGACCACTACTTATTGAGTTTCCCAAAATGTACTGTAAGCGGTTCGTTTGGTCGGCGAAGGGAAACATCCCTTTGCCTTCCGGCATTCCTCGACCCGACTGACATGAGATGCGTCAGTCCGGCTGTTGGTCACATAAGTCTCGAGGGAGCCCATTCTGACTGCGGCAGTTTCGCCGGTCCGTCTAGGGGGCCGAATCGGGACAAATTTTCTTCAATTCTCCTCGCAAGAACGTCTCCACATCGCGGGCGATATCGAAGGTTTCCGCCCGGTTTGCGATTCGCTCTGCCTTGGCAATCGTGAGATTGCGAATGACCTCTTTCAACTCCGGAATCGTCTGTGGCGTGACGCTGAACTGCCGGATGCCCATGCCGATCAGCAATGGCAGGAACATCGGATCTGAACTCATCTGACCACAAACCGAGACCGAAATCTGATGCTTCCGGGCAGCCGTCACAACGCCTCGCAACAGCCGGAGAATCGAGGGATCTCCAGCGCGATAAAGCGACGCCACGGCCGGGTCACCCCGGTCAACTCCTAAAGTGTACTGAATTAGATCGTTGGTCCCAATCGAGAAAAAGTCAACTTCCCGCGCGAATTCATCAGCGAGCACCGCCGCGGAGGGGACTTCGACCATCATGCCGACGGGCACATCCTTGCGGAACGGGATGCCCTGCTCCTCAAGATCCTCGACCACGTCGCCCAGAATCATGCGGGCCTGACGGAATTCCATCAGGGTCGACACCAGCGGAAACATCACCCGCAGATCGCCATGTACGGCGGCCCGCAAGATGGCACGCAGCTGGGTCTTAAACAGATCTAAGTGCTGCAGGCTCAAACGGATACTGCGCACGCTCAGGGCCGGATTCACTTCGTCCGGATACTCAGCTTTCAGCGCGCCGGGCATCTTATCGGAACCCAGATCGAGCGTGCGGATGATAACCGGCTGCGTCGGAAAGGCTTGCAAAACTTCGCAGTAGGCCTGGTAGTGATCCTCTTCGGTGGGTTCCCTCTGTGATTCCAGATAGAGAAATTCTGTACGGTACAGGCCAATGCCCTCAGCTCCGCGATGGGCGGCCGTCATGGCTTCCTGCGGGAATTCAATGTTGCCGCACAGGGTAATCGGAACGCCGTCCTGCGTTTCCGATTTCAACTGGCGGAGTGATTCCAGCCGCTTGGAAAAACTCTTGTAGCGTTCTTCCGAGGCCCGGTATTTCCCCAGCGTGTCTTCATCGGGGTCGATGATGACCGTGCCGTGGCTGCCATCGATGATGATGGTTTCACCGCCGGAGACATCTGCCAGAAACTTACCAATCCCGACGACAGCCGGGAGCTCAAGGGCTCCAGCGAGAATGGCGGTATGACTGGTTTCGCCCCCGACCTCGGTGGCAAAGCCCATGATGAACTGCTTATCGAGGGCGGCGGTCTCACTCGGTGTGAGATTATGGGCCAGCAATAAGACCGGGCTGGTCAGGTGGCTCAGCTCTTCCCGCTTTTCTCCCAAAAGGTACTTCAGCAGGCGTTTTTCCAGATCGTAAAGATCGACGGCCCGGTCAGCGAAGTACTGATCCCCCAGAGCTTGAAACCGCTTGGCATACTGGCGGAAGACGCGGCTGACGGCGAATTCCGGTGAAAAAGACTTCTCCCGGATGAGCAATTCGATTTCACGAACCAACTTTTCATCACGGGCCAGCATCAGGTGGGCTGAAAAAATCGCCGCATACTGGGCACCCAACCGCTCGCTGGCCAGCCGTTCGTTATCCCCGATTTCCTGACAGATCGCTTCCACGGCGGAGCGAAAGCGAGAGATCTCGGCATCCACGGCGTCGATGCTGACGAAACGCTGCGGAATGCGGAACGATTCCGCGCCAAGAACTAAAACGGGGCCAATCGCGACACCTGGCGAAACAGCGATTCCCCGCTTGATGAGCATTCGCCGCGCGTTCCCGTTTTAGACCCACATGCAAACAACCAAGTCGTCGCCATTGCCCCCAGTTGGCATGGCGACGAAACATCTCGGTAGATTGCACCCCACTCAGGCAGACTCAGTGCCGTAACGATGTCGATCAACCCACGGAGACAGCCGCGGAAGGTTTCGCTTCCGCAGGTGTAGGTGCAAATCCACTGTCGAAGAGTGCAGCCAGATGCTCGATGGCCTCGGCAGCATCCGGACCATCCACTTCCAGTTCCAACACGGCTCCCGGCGCGGCGGCCAAGGTCATCAGATCCAGAATGCTCTTCGCATCGACCTGCATGCCGGGCTTGTTGAGATGGATGCGGCTTTGAAACTTCATGGCAGACTGAGCCAAAACCGTACATGGGCGAATGTGTAACCCGTGTTCGGATTTGACGGTCACTTCACGTCGATATGACTGTGTTTCTGCCATGGTCTATTCAATCTTTACTTGTTTGGGAACGGGGTCAGGCCAGCACCTTGCCCCGCTTCCCTTCATAGACAACCGCAAGCCTCTCAAAGTTCGTTGTTGTCAGCTTCCTGCAGCAGTTCGAGAATGGCACTCTTGTCTTTGGACTGCCGCAAGAATTTGCAGAAGCTCTGGTTCCGCAAATGCCGCGAAATGTTTTCGAGTCCGCGAAGATGATCGCCCGGACGATCGGGAGGCGAGACCAACAGGAACAGGATGAACACCGGTTCCCCGTCGAGACTGGCGAAATCGACACCTTCACGAGCCAATGCGACCGTCGCGACGAGTTTGTCGACCGAAGCGTGTTTGGTATGAGGCACGGCGACACCGTTGCCGATCCCCGTGGAGCCCAATTCTTCCCGCTTGAGAATGGCCGCCACGATGCCGTCTTCGTCTTCAGCCTTCACGCTGCCGGACTGACGCAAACTGGCTACCATCTCGCGAATTGCGGCTTCCTTATTCCCAGCGGTGAGATCAGGAACAATCGCATCCGCGACAACAAAGTCGCAAAGTTTCATATGTCTTCCTTCGGCGGGACTACAGAGTTCCGCATGAGGGTCTCACTGCCTGACCAGTCCGGCCGGGCAGACTCGTTAACATTCTCTGCTGAAATCTTCTGCAGGCAGAGACACAACTCTCGGACGATTCACAACTGTGACCCAGACAGAGCCACATGGACATTTGAAGGATACCGGGTCTTGGAACTGCAGCTTACGAAGCCGAGGACTCCGCCGCTTCGGCACCCAGTTCACCCAGGGAAGGATCCCGGCGGTGATCCTGGATCTTCTCCTTATATTTCTTCAGTTGATGCTCCATCTTCACCAAGGCGGCATCGAAGGCTACGCCCGCCTCTGCTGCCGTTTCCGTGGCGACAAAATTGTGCTTGTGTTCCGCATCGACCAGAATTTCTGCCATCGCCTGACCATTGGAAAAATCAAAGGTCACTTGAATGGCGGCAATCCGTTCAAAATAGGTTAAAAGCTTCTCCGCTTTTTGAGCGACATGGTCACGCGTCTCGGCATGCAAATGTCCGTGACGACAAGTGATGGCTACTTGCACTGAAGCCGACTCCCTGCTGGTTATTCCGTCAGATATCATAATGTATGGGTCCAACCGGCCATTCTAGCCCATCGATACAGATGGTCAATTCTCACGCCTCACGAAGTCGGGAAAGACTCAGAGTTCCCAGCCAACTTTTGAGCTTCACTCTTCGCAACTCATGTGCCAGTGAGGGATTTGGACCATTCACCGGCTGAAAACTGATCAAACAAACACTAAAACTCGATCGTTTCATTGGCTTGGTCGCCGGATAAATCGGCCTCAGAGGTTCGTGGCAGCACCTGTGGTTCTGGCGATTTCGCTGGCAGAATCCACTCGGACAGCCGGATTTCAGAACGCTTGGGCTCGGCCGCGGTTTGAATTACCGTTGGTTCACTGCCTGCATCAACCTGCCTGGAAATTGAGCGATAGTAGTTGGAAGAATCGCTCTTTTTGGAGGGCAAAAACTGGAGCCCCAGCCAGGGAGACCGGGAATTGCTGTCGACCGAGACGCTACTGCGCTCCAGCGCACACCCCGATTGCCCCATCAGCAGGCAAGCAGAGACGGAAAGATAAGCGATTCGCTGACAATTGACCCACATAGACCAGCCCTGATCGGGGCCACCGGAAACCTGAGAAGCTTACGGTCTACCACAATTGTCACCAGCGGAGAAGAGGGAAAAAGACTCACAATTCCTTCAGCGAGCCGGCCAGCCCCATCTCACATCGAAAATTTCTGAAGAGACAACTGTCTCGCGAAACCCGCCTTTGGCCTCCCGCTCGAACTTCAGCACGGCGACATCTCCCAAACGGGGATAAAGCTGGGCGTTCGACCCGCGGAATTCCGGCTCATGAAACGTGTGGCCCGAGTTGATCACCACATAACGGTGCCGATTCAGTGGATTCGGATAGACCAAGGGGACGCCATACTCACCGGGATTCCATGATTCGCCCCGGACTTCGATGGCGGTTTTGGTCCATCCGATCGGTAATCGATCGACTACGCGGGCGAGAATTGAGTTGGAACCGGGGTCGCCAAAGAGAATCAGATGATGGTTCTCCAGCACCTCTTCCGTCACTTGTGTGTCGTTCAAGATGGGCAATTTGGCGCGGAAGAACTTGTCGTATTCGGCGGCAAAGCGGTCGAGCGTCCAATTCGCCCAGTCTGCCTGCTCTTGCGACCAGGGCTTGCCTGTGCCACGCACGCAGAGAAACGAGCGGGTGAAGGCATCGTCGATCGGCCCCTGCAAATGGTGTCGCTTCGCTTTCCCCGGTTCAGTCTGATACTGGTGCGACTCCCGGTAGTCCATACCCGACCAGCCATCCTGGGTATTCAGGAAATAGACTTCAGGCAGTAAGCCCCCGGCCGCACTCAGCAAAGGCAACGGTTCGGACCCGTCAATGGAAACGGTGTCTGCCACGTCGCGCGTGATAGCCAGCACCCCGACATTGCTGGTGGTGACATTCAGTTGTCCTGAAGCGGGATCGACTGCAGCTTCCACCACGGAGGGTTCATACGGCAACAGTTGCTCTTCCACGGTGATCCACACACACGAATTGTACTTCGGTGTGCAGGTGGTGAACCGGATCTTTGAGGGCGCGGGAAACAGCGGCCGCCCTTTTTCGGTGGCGGCGGCATGAAACGCCATGAACTCCTTCAGACTGTCGGGATGAAACTTGTGCTCGGTTTGCGGGCCGATCAGCAACGGAATCTCCACGCCCAGTTTTTCCGCCTGGTCGTGCATGGTTTTCGCAGCCAGCAACTGCTTATCGAGTTCGCCGCCATAACCGATGATGGGCACGTCCGCCGCATTCAGCGTGTAGTCCACCGCATCATAAATCCGGATCAGTTTCTGATGCAGCGGCGACAACGGTTCTTTCAGATTGAGGTAGTTAATCGTATCCGAAAACCCGGCCCCCGCCCCGACGGAACTCCATTTGTCGGGGTAATGCAGCCCGAGATGCCAGGCGCCAGCCCCACCCATCGAGAAGCCCCACAAGGTCACGCGGCGATCATCGATCGGGAAGAGCTTGCGGGTCTCTGCCCAGGCTTCGAAAACGTCCACCTCCCCGGCCCAACGGTAGGCGTTGTTGGTACGCCCGAAGACATCGAGCTGAATCCACTCGATGTCCTGCTTCAAAGGCTTGCCTTCGTGCTGATGAAAGAAGCTCACCTCATTCAGCGTGTCGCCCCGTCCATGCAGAACCAGATGCAACGGCCATTGCTTCTTGGTGGAACGATCGAAGTCCTTCGGCAAGGTCACGGCGAAGGGTTGGATCGAACCATCCAGTTGAGATTCGTACCCGAACACCGTGGTCATTCCGGCCCGATCCAGCCACGGAGCCAGGCCCTCACTAAACGATGACAGGCGTTGTTGTCCCGCGGCCAAAACCTGATCGGCCCATTTGACGTAATCGGGTTTATGGAACTCGTTGTGCCGGATGATCCATTCGACCGCCTTGGCACAGACGGCGATATCGACAGTGCGCTGAGCAATGGCATCCGGAACCTGCAATTGCTCCGTCTGCGAAGTCAGTTCCCGGGTTTTCATCAACCAACTTTGCCGTTGATCTTCCGGGACAGTTTCAGCAGCGGTGGCAGTGACGGCCAACATACCGATCCACACAGGGGCTGTTCGGAGCAGGCGGAAGAGCATCATGTTCCGTCGATCTTTCGTGGAATTCAGGCCAGAAGTCCGTGGTGCACGTGAAGAACGTTTTAGCCGACTGTGGGTGCCGTTTCCGTCGCGACGAACCCGCAAGTTTTATGGGTGCCATCGCAAAACGGCTTCTTCTGGGAAGCTCCACAGCGGCACAACGCCACATTGGCCCCTTCCGCGACCGGGTAGGGGTTCCCGAGATGGTCAGTCAGAGTGATCGGACCGGTCACAAGCAATGGACCACTTTCACGGACTTTAATGGAGACAGGAGTCGTCATGGCCAACCTTGCTGTGAGGTGAGTAGAGAACAAGACACCCCAGCCAGCGTACAGGGACGACCGTCGATCAGCAAACTGCTGGGTAGAAAGCGAAACCGGCCCCGAACGCCAAATTCGGCAATCACGGCTTGCCGAAATGCATGACCGCCAATCGCCACCAGTGAACAAAAAGCCTCTAACGAAAATGCAACGTGTCGACGGAGCCAGATGATTGCTTCCAACTGGAGTCGAGGAAATAATTTCAGATGTCTGCGCATCACATCATCGTCGAGCCACCATCCGGGGTTGTGAACCAACAGGACAGCCGATGTTTCGAACCGCCTGCCTCACGCTGAAATTTGCCGCTCTGTGCGGTCTGCTGCTGATCGCTACACCGAGTCCGTCACTGGCTCAGAAAAGCGGGAAGAAAAAGCCGCCCCCGCCACCTCCACCGCCGGTCCCGGTCCGACGCATCGTGGTCGACAAGGTCAATCCCGAAGAAACCACCCGGGCCGTGGCTTCGGCCAAGCTGATTGACCGCATGATCAATCAGAACTACACGAAGTACAAAGTCAAACCCAATGAGATGACCACCGACGAGCAATTCGTGCGGCGGGCCTACCTTGATATCACGGGCACGATCCCCACCTTCAAGCAGGCACGGGCGTTCGCGATTAACAAAGGCAGCGACAAGCGGCAGCGTTTGATCGATACGCTCCTGAACACGCCGGAAGCCTCCGGGCATCTGTACAACTATTGGGCCGACGTCCTGCGGCTACGCGACCGCGAAGTCACCAATAACGCGCCCGGCAAGGTTTACAACGAATGGGTGAAGGAGTCGCTGGAGAAAAACGTCCCCTACGATCAGTGGGTTTTGGAGATGCTGACCGCCGAAGGGAAGTATCTCGATAAACCGGCCACCGGATATCTCCTACGTGACTCGGGCATGCCCCTCGATTCGATGAACAATACGGTCCGCATCTTCCTGGGCACCCAGATTGGTTGTGCCCAGTGTCACGACCATCCGTTCGATAAATGGCGGCGGAAAGAATTCTACGAAGTCGCTTCGTACATGTATGGTACCTCGTACCGCATGAATGCCGGCGACAAGCAGAAGTTCGGCGGCCAAAACGTCGTCAACAAGTTCCGCGAAGAACTGAAGAAGATTGACGAGAAGTATGATGGCGGCGGCAAGTACAACCGTTTCCTCATCGGTAACCTTGTTGAAGTCTCCGATACCGGTCGCAAGCTGATCTTACCGGATGATTATCAGTACGACGATGCCAAGCCGAAGTCGGCGGTCAATCCCCGCACGATTTTCGATCCGCAGCCGCAAATCTCGCCGGGCGACACGCCGCGTGTGGTCTTCGCCAAATGGCTGACATCGCCGCAGAATCCCCGGTTCGCCAAGACCATCGCCAACCGCATGTGGAAGCGGTTGTTCGGCATTGGCCAGATTGAACCTGTCGATGACATGATGGATGAAACCGTCGCCGAGAATCCCGAACTGATGAACTACCTCACCTCGGAAATGGTGCGGTTGAAGTTCGATGTGAAAGAATACCTGCGGATTCTGCTCAACACGGAAGCCTATCAGCGGCAAGCCACCTTTGCCGAAGTGATCCCCGGAGAAGAATATCACTTCCCCGGTCCGATTCTTCGCCGGATGTCGGCGGAACAAGTCTGGGACTCGTTCATCACTCTGGCGGTTTACGATCCGGAGCAGTATCAGGCGGAACCGGCTCGCGTGCAGACCGAACTGCTGAATGTGGATCTGGCCAAGATCTCGCCGGAAGAGATCTTCAAGCGGGACGAGGAACTACGCGAGGTCACCAACTCGAAGCACCGTGATGCCCGCAACAAGAACTACACCTACCAGGGAGTCCTGCTGGCACGTGCCGCCGAGCAACCAGCTCCCATGCCGGCCAGTCACTTCCTGCGACAGTTCGGCCAGTCTGATCGCGAATCAATTGAAGCCTCTACGACCGATGGATCCGTGCCACAGGTGCTGCAGATGTTTAACGGCACCATTACCCATATGATTCTGCATCCCAAGTCGCTGATGTATTCCAATGTCGTGCTGGCCAAGACCCCGGCCGAGCGGTTGGACGTGATCTTCCTGAGCATTCTCTCCCGAAAACCGACTGCGGAAGAAAAAGAGATTGCGATGGAAGAAATCGAGCAGCACAAGGAAGCGGGCTATGGCAACGTCATCTGGTCGCTGGTCAACACGCGGGAGTTTCTGTTCGTGCAGTAAACCGGAAAGCGAGATCGTTTGATGGAATCGGGGACGACACCGTCGACCAGTGGCCCACGTTATCACGGGTACTTCCAGATTCTGATTCTGATCGCGTTTGTGCAGGCAGGCATCATCGGAGTCGCGGCCTATGTCGGGTTGCAGAAGGTCGAACGGGCCGTGGCCTCGATTGAACGGGGAGAGCAACGGCTAAGTCGCGTGGCTGACGCCGCTGATTCCCTCGGTGAAGCCAGTATACAGAAAGCCCAGGCCGTGCTGGATCGGCTCGACAAATTCGATCCGGAACGACTTGGCGAAGGAACCACAGAAGGTTTGCGACAGTTCGGCAACGCCGCCAAAGACCGGGCCATGGAAATGCTGAAATCGGCTGGCAACCAGCCCGCCGCCAACCCATAAACGATTCACACGCACACAACTTTGATATTCAGGAAACGTCGTCCATGTTCGATTTCACTCAGAAATTCGATGATCTCTCGCGTCGGTCGTTCATGGAGTATGCGGCGAAATCGCTGCTGGGTGTGACGGCATTATCCGCCGCCCCCCTGTTCGCCGCGGATGCCAAGGCCGCACCGGCCAAGAAGAAAGCTGGCCCGGTGACCCCGGCCACGGCCGATCGGGTCATTTATCTCTTCATGACCGGGGCCATGAGCCACCTCGACACCTTCGACTGCGTTGGCGGCCGGGCGAATGAAGCCGGTACCAAGCCCATTTCCACCAAAGCTTCCGGCCTGACACTCGGCTCGTGGCTGCCCAATCTGGCCAAGGTGGCCGACCAGTTTTCGATTGTCCGCTCACTTCACACAGAAACGGCCGACCATGAAAAGGGCCGCTATCTGATGCGGACCAGCTATCCGGAAATCGCCTCGATCCGTCACCCCGGCATGGGGAGTTGGGTGATGCGGTTGCAGGGTGTGCGGGCGGGCCGTTCGCTACCAGACAATGTCGTCATCAATGGCGATAACCGTCATCCCGGCGCGGGCTTCCTCGAACCCATTTACACCCCAATTCCCATCGGCGATCCCAACGCAGGTTTGCAGAACACCAAGCAACCGGAATATCTCACCGGGGGTTCATTCCGCACGCGGCTCGATCTGATCGACAAGTTCGACACCGGTTTCCGTAAGAAGTATCCGCAGAAGCAGGTGGAAGCCTATTCCGAATTCTACAAGCAGGCCACCGCCCTCATGCAGAGCGAAGACCTGAAAGCCTTCGATCTCAACGAAGAGAAAAAGGAAGAACGCGAAAAGTATGGCATGGACCGTTTCGGTCAGGGCTGCATGCTCGCCCGCCGGTTGATTGAAAACGATGTCAAGTTTGTGGAAGTCACCTTCGGCAACTGGGACATGCACACCGACATCTATGACAAGATCGGCGACACGGCGGGCAACATGGACCGCGCTGTGGCGGCGTTGCTGGAAGACCTGAAGACCCGTGGGTTGCTGAAGCGGACCATGGTCGTCCTGGTTTCCGAGTTCGGCCGCACCCCGAAGATCAACCAGAATGATGGCCGCGACCATCACCCCGGTGTGTTCTGTGGACTCATGGCTGGCGGGGGCATCCGCGGCGGCATGGTCTGGGGCACCTCCGACAAGGATGGACACAGCCCCGACAAGGATGCCGTGACCGTCGCCGACTTCAATGCGACTATTGCCCACGGCCTCGGTCTGCCGCTCGACGAAGAAGTCTTCTCCCGTAGCGGCCGCCCCTTCAAGGTCGCTCACGACGGCAAGCCGGTGACCAAGCTCTTCGGCTAATGCATCACAGCCATTTAGCCCCCGGTTGCTTGCAACCGGGGGCTTTTTTCACATCCCCATAAAGACACGGCCGCTTAATACAACCCATACCAAGGCGACTGCGCCCGCACACGGCGGCGGATTTCGCGTTGCATCTCCCGGAGAAGTTGCGTCTTCTCGGCATCATCTGCAACGGCGAGCCGCTCGGCATATTCCGTCTCGACGATCAGGCGGACATGCGGTTTCAAGGCAGCCCGCGCCCGCCAAAACCCATCCGCGACAATACCGTTCACTGTTTTCATCTTCGCAACCATAGCCGTTCGCCCAGACGGCGACCAGACAATTCCGCTGTCACTGCAGACTTTCCTCTCCGGCGATCGGGCTGTGATCAGGATCGCAATTCGCTACAATCGCCACGAATGGAGTTTCAGCACGCTTTGCAGAGATCAGGATTCGGCTCATGACATCGGCTTATGCGGGTGAATTGGCAGCAGCACTTCAGGCAGTTCGTGATGCGTCGCGCATCTGCCGTTCGGTTCAGGGGAACATCGCTGCCGATGCCTTGGAAAAGAAGGACAAAAGCCCGGTTACCATTGCCGACTTCGGCAGTCAGGCCGTGGTCTGCCGCGTGATCGGCGACGCCTTCCCGCACGATCCCATCATTGCCGAAGAAGATTCCCGCGAGTTGCTGAACGAGCAGAACGCCCCGTTTCTGCACCTCATTCACGACGAAATCTGCAAGCAGTGCATTGAAGCCTCGAAGGAACAGGTCTGCCGGTGGATCGATCGTGGCGGTGCGGAAGAGTTCTCGCATCGCTTCTGGACGCTCGACCCCATCGATGGCACGAAGGGCTTTCTGCGGAAAGAACAGTACGCAATTTCTCTGGCGTTGATTGTGGAAGGCCAGATCGTCCTCGGCGTGCTGGGCTGCCCCAACTTGCCGATGGTTGCCAGACAGGATGAGACCGCCGGCTCCTTATTCTATGCGATTCGCGGTGAGGGAGCCTTCGTGTTGCCCTTGGAAGGCGACGCGGCCCCGCAACCGATTCATGTTTCCGGCACCACGCACTCCGCACAGGCCCGGTTCTGTGAATCGGTGGAGTCGGGACATAGTTCTCACAGTGAATCTGAATTGATCGCTCAGAAACTTGGTATCACCGCGGCCCCGGCACGACTCGACAGTCAGGCCAAGTACGCCGTGGTGGCCCGGGGCCAGGCCGACATTTATCTCAGGTTGCCGACGAAGAAAGATTACGTCGAACGCATCTGGGATCATGCCGGCGGCGTGCTGGTGGTGGAGGAAGCCGGCGGCAAAGTGACCGATGTCACGGGCAAGCCGCTGGAGTTCACCCACGGTCGCGGATTGGAACAGAATCGCGGCGTCGTGGTCACCAATGGCAAGCTGCACGATCTCGTCCTACAGACCGTCAGCAGCGTCCTGCAACCGCAAGGCTAAGAAGCCCGGGGATCGCTATCCTTCGGGATGACCTCAACGTGTGCCACTGGCTGTGCCAGTGCCTTCGTCAATGATTTATGACGGCTGCGCACTGGCACAGCCAGTGGCACACAATGACGGTAGCACGCTCTCTGTAACCATCACTGCGTCCGCCAAAACTCACGCGCTCAACTCCAGCAGCTTCCGAAACTCGGCAGACTCGCGGATCGGGTTAAAGTCGGTTTCGTCGTCGATCAGTTCGCGTAACTGCGGGGCTTTACGCAGGGCTCGCCCTAACCAGGACAGAGCCTGTGATTTCTGCCCACTGAGGGCGTAGTAACAGGCGAGATTGTACAACAGCACCGGTTCATCAGGATGGGCCTGTACGGCGTCATGCGTGGTCGCAATGGCATGGGCCAACTGCCCGAGTCGCTTATAGCACCAGGCTAGCCCCATGAAGACATCGACTTCATCCGGCTGCAGCATCTGGCAAGTCTGAAACTCATCAAGCGACTCGGCATAGCGTTCCAGCAGACGGAATGCATCAGCCCGATGATGATGGTAGGTGTAGGCGTCAGCCGTGGGGTCGGCGATAGATCGCAGTTCTTTGAGTGCCTGCTCGGCCATCCCGAGCATCAGGTAACCCTCGGCCCGTTCCAGACGTCGTTGATCTTTACGATCACTGGCCATCAGCAATGCCATGACACTGCCCATTCACTCTGACTGAGGACGTGTTGCGAATTGTCATCGCAATCTTTTCACCATTCTCTACTCTTTCGAGCGACCGTCGTCCACTGTTCGAGGTGAAAATCTCACCCCCTTCGCAATGATTGATGCAGGCAACACTATCAGGAACGCAAACCGGCGGCCTGCATCAACTGATCGGTCGAGCGGTATGCCTCCGTCACCCAGGCTTCGATCTGGTCCGGCTCGGGTGAGTATTCGAGTTCAATCGAAATCGCCCCGTCGATTTCCAAGGCCGCGAGTTCCTGCAGATAAGGACCGAAATCGACCACGCCGCGTCCGGGTGGCAAATCGCCATGCACCCGGCCATCGCAATCGGAGATGTGGACATGAATCGCCCGCCCCTTTAACCGCCGCAGTTCTTCCGGCGCGACTTGGGCTAGGCAAAGATGCGAGATATCGATATTGGCCTGCACCGCCGGATGAGCCGTGTCATCAAGAAACCGCACCATCGCATGCACATTGTTCAACAGCGACAACGGAAACGGTTCCAGTTCGAGGGCAATCTGCAAGCCAAGATCGGCGGCATAGTCACCCAGCCGCAAACAGCTTTCGACCGCCGCCTGCCATTGCGCGGCGGGGGGAATCACTTCCCGATTCCAGATGTATTCCCCCAGCACCAGCAGCAGATTGCGGCCGCCGAATTCGTACACCATGTCGAGGTATTTCTGGCAACGATCGAGATGAAACCGCTGCACGCTCGGATTGAAATCGATCAACCCAGTGGCGACGCAGCAAACCGAAACGATGGGCAAATCGAGTCGCTCACATTCCCGGCGAATCCGCTGGCGTTCGGTGATGGAGATTTCGAGCGGGTCGGCGAAGATGTCGACCGAATCGAAGCCAATTTCCTTGGTTTTCTGCAGTCCCCAGGCCGTTTCCCGCCCCGCTTGTGCCCAGGCCGAATTGATCAGTCCCAACTTCATCCGCTGCCATTCCTTGAAGAAGTCTTCCCGTGCCGCCACTACTGTAACAACCGGCATGGGTTGCTGGCGAATCTGATCTTTACCGGTTCTTGTTCGATTCTTGATGAGAAAGCGTCCCCGATCTCGCCACAATGGTCGTGGTTGACCATTGTGGCCTCGAGACCTGCCATGACGAATCGTCGCGAATTCCTGCAAGCCGCCGGCTTGAGCCTGCTGACTCCGTTTGTGGTTTTGGCCCAGCGGACGCGAACCCATTCGGATGCGACGGATTCAACCGACCCGGCCACGGTTTTTGGTTTGTCGATCGCATCGGGCGATCCCTCGCCAGTGGGGGTGGTCTTGTGGACGCGGATCAATCCCGAGCAGTGGTCCGTCGACGAGCACCTGCTGTTCGAAGTGTCCCGCGATCCGAACTTTCGACAACCGGTCATGATGGGCGAAGTCGAGCCAACCGAGTTCGCGGCGGATCGCGATTACACCGTACATCTCGATCTCGATGGGCATCTCGCTCCTGGTGAGACCTACTATTACCGCTTTGAATATCGTGGCGTCTACAGCCGGGGTGGTCGCTGCCGCACACTGCCCGATCCGTCTTCAACGCCCCATCGATTGCGATTGGGTGTCGTCACCTGCCAGGACTACACCAACGGCTACTACGCCGCCTTCAGTCATCTGGCAATGGAAGACGTCGATTTCCTGTTGCATCTGGGAGACTTCATTTACGAGTCGGTCGGCGACCCGGCGTTTCAACCGCTTCCTTATGCCGACCGGCAGATTGAGTTGCCGAGTGGTCAACCGGCGGCGATCGATCTCAACGATTACCGCCATCTCTACCGCACCTACCGCAGCGACCCGTTGTTTCAAAGCGCCCTTGAAGCCCATACGCTCATCTGCCTGTGGGATGATCACGAAACCGCGAACGATTGTTACTGGGACTACGATCGCGACACCCTTGGTGCTCCCGATCACCCTTTGACCAAAGGTGATGCCAATGGAGGCAACCCGCAACTGCTCAAGCAACTGAAACTCGATTCCCAGCGTGCCTGGACGGAGTATGTTCCTGCCCGCGTGGTCTTCAATTCCCAGGCGACGCACCCGTTCAATGCCCTGCAGATTTACCGCCCGTTTCAGTTCGGATCATTGGTAGAACTCTTCGTCACCGACGAGCGAACCTATCGCAGCGCTCCCCCCTGTGGACCCGACAACCGGACACTCAACCGCGGGTGCGAGGGGCAGATTGATCCCGACCGCAGCATGCTCGGCATCACGCAGCGTGACTGGTTCCTGAATGGGGTCACAACCTCGCAGGCGATCTGGAAGGTTTGGGCCAACGAAGTGTTTCTGGGGCAGGTCAAGCTCGGTCGCCGCGATGGCAAGAAGCTCTACATCAATCTCGATGCGTGGGATGGCTTCGAAGCCGAACGTCAACTGCTGCTGCAGACTATCGGCGCGGCCGGTGTCGAGAACTTCGTGGCCTTAACAGGCGACTTTCATTGCTATATCGCCTCGTATCTCAAGGTCGACTATTCCAAGCGAAGCAATCGTCCCGGCAAGAATCTGGTGGGCGTGGAGTTCATGACACCGGCGGTCACTTCGTCTACCTTCATTGACTACATCCTGAGCTTCCTGCCCACTCCGGATGTGGAGGCGTTGCAGGCCGACGATGCCGCGAACCCATCTCGCTTTTACTTCGAGAATGTGGTCAAAGCCACGAACCCGCATATCCACTTCTTCGATAGCCAGGAATGGGGCTATTCGATCGTCGAATTCACGCCGCGCGATGTGACCTACTCGGCTTACAGCGTCGACAAATCGGTCAACAGTTTCACGGCTGATAAGCGACTGATTCGTCAGTTACGCGTGCCGGTGAATCGCATTCAATTCCAGGACATCGTCTGACCACACTGCTGACCGACCGCAAATGACTAGTTGCGAAGATCGGCTTGCAATCGTGTCAGTGTCGGCAACTCGGGCAGACGTCTCATGGGGAATTGTTTACACTCACGGTGTCCCAGGTTCGTCCCTCGAACACTGATCGCCGATGCGACGCCATTGCCCTCTTCGATTACTGCCGACTCTCTCGTGCGGGCTGCTGTTGTTGGCGGCACCGATGGTCGTCTCTGCCGATGAAGAGTTGCGACGTTATTTCGACCAGTTGCGTCAGCGGGGGTTGTTCAGCCTGGCGGAACATGCGGCCTTATCGCGGCTCGATGATCCGTTGCTGTTGCCCGACCGTCGGACTGAGCTAGTCATCGAATACGCGAAAACACTCGCCGATCATGCGGGTTATGTTTCGCCGAATCAGCAAACGGAACTGCTCATCCAGGCGGATCAGGTCTTGCAGTTAGAAATCCAACGGGATGCAAAACACGCGCCCGTCCTGGAAATGCAACGCACGTTTCTGCAGGCCTATCAGGCCGAGCTATTGCGCTGGGACGTCGTGCTTTCGCCTCATGATGCGGCCTTGCGGTCGCGCTGGCTCAAAGTCGTTGAGACCGTGTTGCAGACTCTGAAATCGCAGGCTCAGACGTTCGATGAATTGCTACGCGACTCGCGGCGCGACCCAGAGGCGGGCAATGAACCATTCGAACTTCGTCAGCGGTTGGCGCTGATTCATTGGCAGCGCGGCGTGCTGTTACGAGATCGGGCTGCGGAAACCGCCACGAATGATCCGCAACGCAGTGCTGATCTCGTCGAGGCCATCAGTGAATTGATGGAATCGCTGAGTGGCACCGTGGATGTTGAAGCCAAGGTGTCGAGTCAGTTGGTACTAGCCGATTGTACCCGCCTGCAACTACAGCCCGAACGTTGTCGTGAGATGTGCGATGCCATCCTGAAAACAGCCGACGAACTCCCGGCCGATCTGCGTGACGGCGCACGAGCCTGCCGGATTCGGAGTTGGCTCGACCAGGGTCAGGCGGTGACCGCTGCGCAGGAACTCTTGACCCTGAGGCAGACGCAACATGTGCTCTCGGGCGAACTCTGGTTCGTGCAGTTGCAGACACTGCTGGCGATGCGCGATATCGCTCTCAAAAAGCATGACGACGACCTGACGAAGACTCTGACCAGCGAAGCGGAACTGGTGCTGCAGCGCGTGCGAGAACAAGCCGGTGGTCGCTGGTCGCGGTACTGTCAGCAGTTGTGGGAACGTGATGCGGCACTGCAAGACTATGGGGCCGATCTCGATCGCTGGTTGCAGAGTGCACAAGGCCACGCACGCAGTGGGCACCGAGCCGAAGCCGCAGTCGCCTATGCCGAGGCCATCGCCTTGGCGGAGCAACAAATGCGCACCGAGATGGTGATCGACTTGCGTTACACACGCGGTTCGCTGCTGATTGATATGAATGAGTTCGCGGCAGCCGCCACCGAACTGCAAACGATTGTTTCGCAAGCCCCGCAACATCCCAAGGCGGCATCGGCGTCGCTGCTCGAAGCCTATGCCCTCGGTCGACTGTATGCGGCGGAACGATCGCAGCCACGTCGTGAGGCCTATACCGAGGCACTGCACCAGCATCTCGAACGGTATCCGCAAGATTTCACCAGCGACGATGTGCGTTACATGCTGGCTCAACTGGAAGAGCAACGGCTACAACTCTCGAAGGCCTTACCGTTGTATCTCGCGATCTCCACGGAGCATCCGCAGTCAGTCGCGGCGACAGGGGGTGCTTTGCGGTGCTATGTCGGATTGATTCAGCGATTGCAGCAACTGCAGCGCGACTGGCAACCCTTTCAGCAACAGGCACGGATCGAGTTGACCCGGCGTGTCGAGACCTGGAAGAACCCGCCGGCCGAATGGTCGACTGAGCAGGCCACGATTGCCTTGGGATTGGCTCGACTGCAACTGGAAGCCTTGCCGCCCGATTATGTCGCCGCCGAGGATTGGCTGCAGCGTTTGCAGGCCGCCGTGCAGGCACCACTGCATCAGAATGCCGACTGGAAGGCGATCGCCAATGATGCCCTGCCACTCCAATTGATTGCATGGGCTGGTACCGATCAAAGCACCCGGGCTCAGCAGTTACTGTTCGCACTGGATGGGCAGGACCACCAGGCGTGGCTGGCCGTGATCAAAGGTTTGGAACCCTTATCGCAACGTTCAGACTCGCCACACAGCGTCGATTTACGGAAACTGATGCGGGAGGCCTTGCGACGGCTGGAACCCTTGCGAGGCCAGCTATCAGACTCGGCACAAATCGACTTCGATTTGATTCGAGTGGAAACACTACTGGTCACGGGAGAAGCCTCCCAGGCGAAGGCGATCGCCGAGTCTCTGGCATCGCGAACGGCTCAGGATCGAGTCGTGCAACAAGCACTGGCCGAGTCACTGACACGGAGTCGACAGCCCGATATCCAGAAAATCGCGGTGACCGTGTGGCGGCGCCTGGAAAGTTTTGAATCGCCTGGTTCACTGGCCTGGCTGACAGCCCGTGCCCATGTGATCGATGCCCTCGGTTGGTCCGGTCAAACAGCCGAGGCGGAAAAACTGCTGAACGTCACGCGTGTCCTCTACCCCAGTATCGAAGACCCTCAACTTCAGCAGCAATATCAGGAGTTGCTGCAACGCTGGGGCCAGGCGTCTTCGCCTAAGTAACCCTGGTTTTTCAGGCGGTAGTGTGAAACCTTGCCGTACGGGCGATGTCTGTTCGACTCAAGATCTGTCGAACTTGAAGATTTTGCATGAAACCGGAAATGATTTTCGGTAATGTCTGCGTGGCGTCACCCCGACGCCTTTCAGACCACTGGCATAGGAAGCCCCATCATGCAGCTCACCGCGGTCTTTGTCGAAACCGGTGACGGATACCTCGCGTTTGTCGAGGAACTTCAAAATCTGAGCACGCGCGGCACCACGTTGGAAGAAGCCCGCACCCGACTGTACGATGTCATCCACGAGCAGTTTGAACAGAATCGCGAACTGGCTGAAGGGACGTTGAGTTTATCACATCTACCGTTCCGCAAAGAGCCGTTGATTCTCGCGAACGCATAAGGCTCGTCGAGCAGGCAGGATCTCCTGTCGATCTCGTGACAGGTGCATCCAGACTGACTCCAGCGACGATACTTCCATGCGACATGACGGTCGACTTGCCAACCAGCTTCGGGAATTTCGTGTCACGCGCCGGTTTACCGGTGCCGCTCCGGGCAGTGTGCTGATCCAGTCGGGGCGGACGACGGTTCTGTGCACGGCCAGCGTGGAAGCGGAATTGCCCAAGTGGAAAGCCGTGCCCGATCCGTCACAGGCGAGCGGTTGGTTGACCGCTGAGTATTCAATGCTGCCCGGCAGTACCGCTCCACGAAAACGTCGCGAGCGGGAAAAAACCGATAGTCGTTCGACGGAAATTCAACGACTGATCGGCCGGAGCCTGCGCTCCGCCATCGATTTCAAAGCCCTGGGTGCTCGCACGATCACCATCGACTGTGACGTGCTGGAAGCCGATGGGGGCACTCGAACCGCGAGTATCACCGGCGGTTTTCTCGCCTTGTGCGATGCCATCGCCTCGATCCGCAGCGAACTTCCGGCAGACCGCCCCGTCATCGTGCGCAGTATTGCCGCGATCAGCGTGGGGATGGTCGCCGGTGAACCGGTGCTCGATCTCGACTATGTCGAAGACAGCCAGGCTGAGGTCGATCTCAATGTGGTGATGAGTGGCAGCGGCGAGTTCATCGAAGTGCAAGGCACCGCCGAGGGTCTTCCCTTCTCGCGTGAGTTGCTCGATCGGCAGCTCGATCTGGCCACTGAGGGGATTGCTCAATTGACCCGCCTGCAACACGAAATTCTCGGGCCGGAATGGCCTCTGGACACGAATCGGCCAAACTGCTAGGTTTCCGCCGCATTCGCCACATTGTCCTCAAGTTTTCGTTGCGCAGAGCCGAGCGGGCGCTCGAGCCAGGGCCGTCATGGTCCGGGTATCTCTGCGTGGCGATGTTCGCTCCGGAAGGGAGTCTGAGATGCGAACCCCCATCGCGTTGGGATTGTTAGCAACCCTGTTGACCGCCGGTTCTGTACCGGCGGCTTCCCGGATCGAAGCGATCCGCGGGAAAGAGTACCGGCTGTCGGAACGGCATGGCCCCTGGATGATCATGGTGGCCAGCTTCCGGGATGTCCCGAAAGATCGTCGGGAAGAAGGCCTGTCTGCCGATGAAGCCGCCGCAGAACTCGTGTATGAACTGCGTCAAAAAGGGATTCCGGCGTACACGCACGCACAAAACGCGGTCGTGGAACGGATTGAAACCGTCGATCGCCTCGGCCGCGACGATGACCGTATTTATGCGGCTCAGCGTGATATGATCAGCGTGGTAGCAGGCAACTATCCGTCGATTGACGACCCCGTCGCACAAAAGACTCTCTTGTGGATCAAGCGCTACGAACCCGAGTTCATGCGTGATGAATCCGCCGGTGGGATTTATCGTCAGTCCACGACGCGCAAGGGACCGCTGTCGGGCGCGTTCATGACCATCAATCCTCAGGTCAAACCGGAAGATGTGATCCGTCGGAAATCCGATCCCGACATTGTGCGGATGAACAACTCGACCCGCTTCCCGCTGATGTCGAACAAGGGCGAGTACACGTTACAGGTCGCCACCTTCACCGGACGTCATGTCACCCCGCTGGCCGGCAGCCGCTTTCAAGGGAAAGAAGAGTTGTTCGATCGCGAGTTGGAAAACCCCAGCGGCTACGGACTCAATCGAGCCGGGGAAGATGCCGAGCATCTGGTTGCCGAATTGCGAGCACAGGGCGTCGAAGCCTATGTCCATCACGACCGGTATGAATCGATTGTGACCATCGGCAGCTTCGCCTCAAAGAACGATTCGAACATTGTCCGGCTGGCTCGTGAATACGGCCCGAGCTACCGACCCCATCCGCAAACGCAACAGGAAGTGTTGCAGCCGTATGTGGTGATGGCCAAGAACCCCGCCGACCCGAATGCCCCCCCATTGAGCTGGCCATTCGATCTGAACTTACAGGTCATCCCGGTGCCACGTTATCGCTGAGACAGACCTTATTATTGTCGCATCAAAAGCAGCCCGGAGTACAGACTCCGGGCTGTGTTCATTTCCGATCTCACCACTAAACCGATGGTGGTTGCCAGTCGCCCCAATGCGAAAGATATTCTTTGTAAACGGGCAGGTCGCTCGCCTGTGATTCCAGCCAGCCTTTGGTGTTCCGTACGATTTCCTGTTCCTGATCGAGCCCCAGCTTTCCGAGCAGCACGCGCGATCGCAGGAAGACAAAATAGGTATCGAGCACGTCACAACGGCAGTAATCGTTGACGGCTTCGACTTCGCCACGGTCGTACATATCCTGCACCTGCGAACCATCGACGCCGGTCTTGCCCGGCTTGCCGATCAGGTTCGCGATCAGGTTCAATCCCCCGACGAGCCGGCCGGCGCCAAAGTTCGACAGCAGGTCATACAGATCGAGATGGGCATCGGCGTTGTAGCGGTTGCGGGCCTGTTCGAAACTCCGGGCATCGACATTGAACCATGCCGGGACCGAGTACCCATAACGGAACGCCGCCAGTTCCAACACCGGCAGGTCGTATCCGCGACCATTGAAACTCACCAGGGTCGGGCGGCCATAGTGATTCCATCCCTGCCAGAAGAGCCGGGTGATCACTTGCGGGCGATACAACGGAGCATCCAACGTCACCAGATCGAGCAGGCGATAGTCTCGATCGACCTTCGCGACGGCCACGGAAACGGGCAGCATGAACGTCGTCGGCAAGATGTCCTTGCCGTTCTCGGCCAGCAATTCGGCTCGATACCGTGCCAACGCTTCCGGCGCTCCCAACCCTTCGCCGGGGTAACGAATGCGTGACACCAAGTCGACATCCGCGATCGTCTCGATATCAAAGATCAGATAGGACACATTCGGGTTCGACATGGCTGGCCTATTTCTGCTGGGACGCGGCGGGCAACTGCGGGGGCAATTTCAGCAGCTCTGCCTCAAGATCCACATTCACACCATCTGCCGGGATCTCGCGGTGCAGACTCCACAGTACGCCCTGAGTGACCAAACGGCGATACTCCGGCCGTTCCCAATGGCGATGAAAGTGCAAACCACTGAAGCCGAACGACCGACCGCCATCCGGTCGGTTCCAACCCCAGGCGACCATCTGCGGCTCATCATCGATGAGGGCCTGCATCAGAGGCGTCACTTTTGATGCCGGCACGGTCTTGAGCGCGTAGTAAAATTCGTCGTGAACCTGAATGGGTTCGATGCCACGAGTCACTGGATGGTCCGCAGTCGCTGGAGCCAGCCGGGTTTCGAGCACCTGATATTTGCGGTCGGGACCACCATGACAGGCACCGAACAGGCTGGCAAACGCGGTCACGGGTTCGGCGGATTTGGTCCCCATTCCCCAATGCAGGCAAGACAGACATCCCTTCCGCTCGGCGAGTCGCTGAAACGCCGCCAGCCGGGCAGGATCGTTGGAGATCCAGTGTGCACCGGCCGTGAGAAAGAGCACGGCACCATCAGCCCCGTCCAGCAATTCCGGACCCTCTGCCCAGGGTTCATCAGCGGCGACCATGCGCACCTCAATTCCGGGTTGTCCACTGAGCAAGCGATTCAGAATTCGCAATCCGGCGAGGTATTCGTGCGTGGAAACGGGGTGGCCGTCGGGCTGCTGATAGAGCAGCAACAGACGCTGAGCGGGTACCGGATCGGCCGAAAATCCGCGAATCGGCCCGTAAAGAACGACGGCGATTAGACCCATCGCAACCACAGCCAGACGGGACATTGGCAACGCTTTCCGGAAGAACTTCAGTAAAAAATCGAGACGTGCAGAAATTGTTGTACGAAGACCCGCGTGCCATTGCCACTGTTCTTGATAGAGACCAAGTCTGCACTTGTCGGTTGAACTAGCGGAATAGCCCGATGCGACTCACATTACGAACCCTACTGGCCTATCTGGATGACGTTCTGGAACCCGCGCAGACTAAGGAAATTGGTCTGAAGATTCAGGAAAGCCCGGTGGCTGCGACCCTGGTGAGCCGGGTCCGCGAAGTCATTCGCCGCAGGCGTTTGGGGGCTCCCGACCTGGAGGGGGCGGGCCAAGGGATCGATCCGAATATCGTGGCACAGTACCTCGACAACACGCTGCAAGAGGACCGCGTGTCGGATGTTGAACGTGTCTGCCTGGAATCGGACCAGCACCTGGCCGAGGTTGCGGCGTGCCATCAGATTCTCACACTGGTCATCGGCGACCCGCAGGAATTGACCCCGGATCGGCTCGATCGGATGTACGCGCTCGGCCCGGTTCCCGGCGATGCCCTCGGGGGACCGCCGTCACCCTCTTCCGTAGCGGTGCGAAGTCCAGCAGCCGATCTGAATCCGGCGGGAGCCAACCCCTTCCGAGACAGTCTCCCGGACTACCTGAAACCCTCGCCCTGGTCGCAGCGAATGGCACCGGTGGCTTTGATTGCGGTGGTCGTGGTGGCGGCAGTGCTGGCCCTGGCCTTGGATCGAGACCTGACCAACACCGTGTTGGGTCTGCGAACCGCCCAGACTGAAAAGTCAGATTCCCCCACCGCAATAAAACCAACCACGGAACCGGGCGAACCAATCGCGGCGAACGCTCAGCCAACGGAATCTCTCCCCCCTAACGGTGCCACCGCCACTGTGGCTATGGCTAACCCCGCAGCCGAAGACCAGCCCATCTCGGTACTGCCGGAAGGAATCGATCCGCCCCCGCCGCCTGATCAGCCCGCACGATCAATGGTTGCAGGGACGACGAATATCGTTCCTGTCCCCGAGCCCATGACCGTAGCTGCGGTGACGCCTACTCCCACAACTGTTTCGACCGTGCCGACGACTCCGCCTGAGAAACCGAATCCCACGGTGCCCCCTGCGACTTCCCCATTGCCCGCCGCGCCGATGCCCATGGAACCACCCGTCACGGCACCTCCGGCGATTCGCGTGCCCATGCGGTACCTGTCGACCGACGGCATCCTGATGCGGTTCAACCCGGAAGACGGTCACTGGTGGGTTCAACCCCGCCGGTCGGAACTTCACCCCGGTGAAGTGTTCGGTTGCCCGGACCCCTTCGAAGCGACTCTCGAACTTGACGGCGGGGCTCTGCAGGCAACGTTGCTGGTCGACACCATCTGGAAAGTGCTGCCCGCCACGCCCGATTGCCGCATCCGTTTCGAGCTGACGCGCGGACGTGTGTTGCTGGATCGCAAACCGGGTGAGAACTCCGCGGCTCCTCTCAAGGTGGAAGTTCAAGCCGGTCCCCGACTCTGGACATTGGAATTGGCGGCGGGCACAACGCGGTGTGCCCTCGACATGCAGCCCGCACGCCCCATGGGACAGCCGTTGCCCGAGGGGGTGGAGGCCTATCGACTCGCGTGCTTTGCTCCCCGTGGCGTGATGGTCGCCAAGTCCGCCGACCATCCCGACGTCACCATTCCGTCCGGAGAGATGGTCTGGTTGAACCGCCCCAAAACCGATTCGAATGCCCTGTCTGATCCGTTGCCAGCCTGGCTCGATGCCGACCGTCGGATGGGCACCACGACCCTGCGTCGGTATGCCATGCTGTTCGAACGCGAGTTCGACGCCGACACGCCGGTCGATCTCTCGATCCCCGCGTTGGCCAAAGATCCCCGGCCGAAGATCGCCGAGCTGGCCACCCGTTGCCTTGCCACCACGGGTTCGTACTCAGCCCTGGTTGCAGCCCTGGTGCGTTCGGAACACCCGGAAGCGCGGGCTGCCGCGGCCCAGGGACTACGGGGCTGGTTGGTGGGTGGCCCGGAACGCGTGGTCCTGCTGGAGCAGGAGTTGGGTCTGCACTACCCCGATGAAGAGAGCGTTGCCGTGTTCCAGTTACTGATCGGATACAGCGAGAAAGACGCCCGCGACGAACAGATCTCGCTGCAACTGGTCGATCGACTGCGGTCCAATTTTGTGGAAGTGCGCGAACTGGCGATTGAGCAACTGGAGTTTCTGACCGGTCGCCGGAACGACTACCGGGCCACCGGTGCTCCTTCGCAGCGCGAGCCGGCGATTCAACGCTGGCTGAGCCACATCGAGCGCGAAGGGGCCTTGGTCAAACCGGAGTGAGGGCGGAAGGGGGTCGGGTCGGTTATAATCCCCTCGACGATCTGGACAAGTTGAGTTCCCTGACGATTGACCCCACACTCCCATGACCAACGTAGCGACACCGACATCCCATCCAGTCACGACCCTGCGTCATCTTCTGGAGATGATCCGGTTCAGTCATACGGTCTTCGCCCTGCCCTTCGCGTTGCTCTCGGCGAGCTTGGCCTGGCATCGGCCTGATTCCCGTTTCACGTGGAACCAACTGCTCGGCATCCTGCTATGCATGGTTCTGGCCCGGTCGGCCGCCATGGCCTTCAACCGCATCGTCGACCGCAAGTTCGATGCGGAGAATCCCAGAACGGCCGGTCGCCATCTGCCGGCCGGGTTGCTGTCGCTCCCCATGGCGACCCTGTTCCTGATGGGTTGCTGTCTCGGGTTCATCGCCGCGACGGCACTGTTCCTGCCGAACTGGTGGCCGCTGATTCTCTCCGTACCCGTGCTCGCCTTTCTCCTGGGATATTCCTACGCCAAGCGGTTCACCTCACTGTGTCACTACTGGTTGTCCGCCGCTTTGATGCTGGCCCCGATTGCTGCCTGGATTGCGATCCGGGGGACCGTCGAATGGCCACCGGTGATGCTCGCGGCCGTGGTCTTTTTCTGGGTGGGCGGCTTCGACATTCTGTATGCCTGCCAGGATGCCGACTACGACCGCGAGCGCGGCCTGCACAGCCTGCCCGCAAAACTCGGCATCCCGAGAGCCTTGCGACTGGCCGCCGCCAGCCATGCCGTGACCGTCATCATGCTCGCCGGCTTGTGGTGGGTGAGCGGCCTGGGCCCGATCTTTCTCGCCGGGGTCATCGTGGTCTCGGCCCTGCTGATCTATGAGCATGCCCTGGTCAGCCCCGCCGATCTCAGTCGCGTCAACCAGGCTTTCTTTCACGTCAACGCGGTTATCAGCCTCGGCCTGCTGCTGTGTGCCCTGATCGATTTGTGGTGGACTCAACCCGGTCTATGAATCAAGATGAGGGAGGAAGGAGCTTCACCATGTCCATCGCCCAGCAGACCATCTCGGCTACCGAATTCGAGCAGATGACGTTCGAGCGTCCGACCGAACTCATCCGTGGTGACATTGTGGAGTGTGAAATGCCCACGTTTCAGCATGGCTCTGTTGTCGCTTGGATCACCATCCTTCTGGGAATCTGGAACAAGACTCACAAACTGGGATCGATTGGAACCAACGACTCGCATGTTCTCACCGAACGCGATCCCGACACCGTGCGTGGTCCCGATTGTGCTTTCATTCGATTTGATCGCCTGCCCGGAGGCAAGCTCCCTGTGGGCGTGCTGACCATTCCCGTCGACTTGGCGGTGGAAGTCCTTTCCCCGTCGGATCGCTGGACGGAGGTGATGGAAACGGTACTGGAGTACCTGAAGAGTGGCGTGGTCCAGGTCTGGGTGGTTGACCCGGAGAAACGGACAGTGGCGATACATCGGGCTGACCAGACACCGGTCTATCTCTCGGAAACCGACTCGTTGACCCGCCCCGAGTTACTCCCCGGTTTCACGTGCCAGGTCGCGGAGTTCTTCGCGGACCTGTAGTTGGAGCTATGCCCATGTCGTCGACGCTACCATCCGCTGAACCAACCGAGCGACTCATCACGGCCGAGGAGTTCGAGGTGATGGAGTTCGAGTTTCCCGTAGACCTGATCAAGGGAAGGATCGAGCAATTGCCCCCACCCGGTGCCTCGCATGGCCGCATTTGCATGAATGTCGCCTTTCTGTTGGAGGTCTGGTCACGGTCGAATGGACTCGGCACGGTGATGACGAATGACTCCGCCGTGGTCACAGAATTCGATCCCGACTCGGTCCGGGGTTGTGATGTCTTGTATGTGACCTGGGAAACACTGAAAGAGAAGACCCTGCCGAGCGGCGCATTGCGGGTGGCCCCGGACTTGGTGGTCGAGGTCTTGTCGCCATCCGATCGCTGGTCGAAAGTGGAAATGAAACTCGAGGATTACTTCACCACGGGGGTGAAAGAAATCTGGGTCATCTCGATTGAAGATCGCTCGGTCTGGGTCTGCCGGCCGGGTCAACCGCATCGTCTGCTGGACACATCCGCCGCACTCGTGAGTCCCGCCCTGCTCCCGGGTTTCACCTGCCGGGTGGAGGAATTTTTCCTGCACGTCTAAAATCTGTTAGTCTGGGGTCGTGGGCTACGGTTATCTGGTTGTCTGCCTTGGGACCCATTCGCACGGATACAGATTGACGGAACTCATGACCGATTCGACTCTCCGCCAGATTGCCGACAAAGTTTCGGCTGGCGAACGCATTACCTTCGATGAAGGTATCTTTCTCGACGAGCACGCCGACCTGTTCACGCTGGGCCGATTGGCCAACCAAGTCCGCGAGCGGAAGAACGGCAACTACGCCTACTACAACACCAACATCCACCTGAACCCGACCAACGTCTGCGTCTACCGCTGCCGGTTCTGTGCCTTCCGGGCCGACCTGCGAGACGAGAAAGCCTACACCTTCACCGACGACATGCTCCGTGAACGGGTGCTGGAAGGTCGCTCTCAGGGGGCAACGGAGATTCATGTCGTCGGCGGATTGCATCATCAGAAGCCGTTCGACTGGTATGTGAACGTCATCCGCGTGCTGCATGAGACCTGCCCCGAGATTCACATCAAGGGGTGGACGGCGGTCGAAATCAACTGGTTCAGCTACCTCACCAAGAAACCCTACACCTGGGTCTTGCAGCAGTTGCTCGATGCCGGACTCGGCAGCATGCCGGGGGGCGGTGCCGAGATTTTTGACGCCGAAGTGCGCGGCCAGATCTGCGAGCACAAGGCCGATGGCGAGAACTGGATTGCCATCCATCGGGCGGCCCATGAACTCGGTCTGCGGTCCAATGCCACCATGTTGTATGGTCACGTGGAACAGGCACGGCACCGCATCGACCACCTCTGTCAACTCCGGGAACTGCAGGACCAGACGGGTGGCTTCCAGACCTTCATCCCACTCGCCTTCCATCCCGACAACACCAAGCTCGATCATATCCCGAAACCGACCGGGTTGATGGACCTGCGGATGATCGCCATGTCCCGGTTGATGCTCGACAACTTCGACCACATCAAAGCCTACTGGATCATGCTCGGCGAGAAGATTGCCCAGACCGCGTTGAGCTTCGGGGCGGATGATCTCGATGGCACTGTCGTCCACGAACTGATCTACCACGACGCCGGAGCCAAGACTCCAGAAGGGCTCACCGTGCGCGAGATCCATCGGCTCATTCGGGAAGCCGGTCGCGAGCCGATCGAACGTGATACCCTTTACCGTCGGGTGTTGCGGGAGGGAGCGGCATGGCATGTGGGCGATCCGGTCCGTGCAGGGTTAGCGACTCTGTCTACCTGAGTGAAGCCCATCTGCTCGCGGTTAGGTTGGACACCGGGAATTCGAAGCGGTAGTGTAGGCGTGGCGCTGACGGTCACTTCAAACCCTTCAGACTGGACCGCCCGATGTCTGCCGAAACTCCCACGGATCATCCGCCAGACGTTTCCCCCGCTGAAGTCGAAGTCAGCGAAGACGAATCGACACCTGAGAGTGCGGCACTCAGCCACATCGCTGGGTTGCTCCAAGCCGGTGACAATGGAGCCAACTGGTTCTTCTGGATTGCTGGTCTCTCGCTGGTCAACACCGCGATTGCTCATTCCGGCGGGAGCATGCAGTTCGTCATCGGGCTGGGCGTGACGGTCATTGTCGATGCCATAGCTCAGGCACTCATTCAGGAGCAGCCGGATCTACGGGTGATCGCCTCGAGCATCGCGATTGGGTTTTCTGTCTTTTGTTCGATCATCTCCTGTCTGTTCGGTTGGCTGTCCCGCAAACGCATCATCCCGATTTTTGCTTTGGGGATGTTCATCTACTTCCTCGACGGCCTGATCTTCGTGCTGTGCCAGGACTGGTTCAGTGCCGCCTTCCATGGCTACGCCCTCTTCAGTATGTGGAGCGGACTGTCTGCTTACCGGCAGTTCAATCAATTCGAAAACGAATTGGCCGACGCCGCTGAACCCGCATGACTGATGCTGTATGCCACAGAAACTTGTTACCATCTATCTCACGAACGAGGCGTATGCCCAGGGCTTCTTCGGAACGTCACCGGGGGCGGCCGCGCATGGTCACGTCGAAGAACATCTCGCGGCAGAGTTGGCGGCGGGTTGGCGTGTGGTCAACGTGGCTGGCTTCGGTGGCTACAGTGATGTGGTGACGGTCCGTGGCTGGTTTATGGTGGTCCTCGAAAAAGATTGACCAGTAGCGACTCATCCCCATCGATCTCACCCACCTCAGAGACTGCATCCCATGACGGCCCCGTTTCACGTGAAATCTCTCGACCATGTCACCATCGTGGTCAAAGACCTCGCCGCGACCCGCCGGTTCTATGTCGAGGTGCTGGGCATGCAGGAAGTCGCCCGGCCGAACTTCAGCTTCGCTGGGCAATGGTTCCAGGCGGGTCCGACCCTGATTCACACTATTCTGGAATACGAAGGTTCCACCGCGGCGGGTCTCGGCAGCACTCGAAACACCCGCGGCCACCATTTCGCCTTCCTGGTGGATGACGTGCGAGCCGCCGAACAACGCATGACCGAATTCGAAGTGCCGCTGGTTTCCCCCGCCAAACTCCGGCCGGACGGTGCCCTGCAGCTGTTCGTTCACGACCCCGATGGCCATCTGGTCGAGCTGAGTTCCCCGCCGGTGTGAGACGGAAAAATTCGTACTGGAGCGCGGTCCCGGCTGTGACGTATACTGAAGGAAACACCGTCACCGTCTCTGCTCGAAAGACCTGCGCATGGCCTCGAATGCCAGCAAGAACATGATCTTCGCCTCATTTGGTGTCGCCGGACTGGTCGCCGCGGCCTGCCTGCTCGACATGGCCACCGGCATTCCCTTCGCCCGTCAGATGGTCTTCGACATCCTCTTCCTGCTGGCAGCGGCCGTGGTCGGCTACCTGGCGTGGGATGCCTACAAAGACCTCGCGTAGCTTCCGCATCCCTGAGTGAGTGCGGTTCCGGTGGCGTGCTGAGTAGCGCAGCAGACGGGCGCGGCGAGACAACATTTACCGACGCCCTAGCTGGCTTGAGCGCGTGCCACGGATCGAAAATCCGTCTCAGTAGCATTACGCTAATGTTCTGCCGACGTGCATCGCTTCGTCACTTGTGCCACAATATCGAGCCATTCTCCCGGAATGCGAAGCTCGACCTAAATCACCTGGCATAAGGGAACCCGATGAAGTCGCAATGGATTCTGTTCGGCTGGCTGGTTGCTTCATCCATGGCTTCAGCGCAAGAGCCACCGGTCAATATCACGCCCGATGTTGTCTACGGCCACAAAGATGGCCTCGCGATGACCTTCGATGTCTTCACTCCCAAAGAGAAGCCGAACGGTGCCGCCGTCCTCTTTATGGTCAGTGGCGGCTGGTACTCGAACTGGACTCCACCACAGCAGACCTGGGGTATGTTCTACCCGCTCACCAGCAAAGGCTTCACCGTCTTCGCAGTCCGGCATGGCAGTAGCCCGAAATATGGCATTCCTGATGCCGTGTCCGATGTCCGCCGCAGTGTCCGTTACATCCGGATGAATGCCGAGACGTTCCACATCGACCCCAACCGCATCGGTGTCTATGGCATGAGTGCCGGCGGGCATCTCTCGTTGATGCTGGGCACCGCGTCGGATGACGGCCTGGCTGACAACAAAGACCCGGTGATGAAAGTCAGCGATCGCGTACAAGCCGTCGTGGCCTTTGTCGCCCCGACCGACCTGACCATTGCCGTGCGTGAAGCTCCCAATCGGCTCCCCGCCTACGACCGCTTTCCAGCACTCGATCTGGCCATGGCCCCGGCTAAGGCGCACTCTCCCTTGTTTCAGGTGACCGCCGATGATGCTCCGACGCTGCTGATTGTTGGCGTCAAGGATGACCTCGTCCCGATCGCCCACAGCCAGCGGATTCAGGCCGCGTTCAATGAACAGAAAGTCGTCAACAAACTGGTGGAGTACCCGAACTCTGGCCACGGACTCGTCCCGATGGAAATGCAGCAGGCGGCAACAGAAATGGTCGCCTGGTTCGAAACCCACCTTGCCGCCCCGAAGTGAATTCAACCGCTTAACGCGCTCGCTCCTGCCCCGTGCCCTCCCCCCGCGATTTGAGGAATGCCGATGCTGCCCATGTTCGATGCGAGCCACAGATTTTGTGTGGCGTGGTTGTTGTCTTGGCTGGTCCTGCTGACGGTCATGGCTCCGGTGGCTAATGCCGAGACGCCGGTCTTGAAGGTGGGCATCGCACAAGTCGAGATCACCCCGCCGCTCGGCTTTCCGATCGCGGGCTACTATCACGAGCGACTCGCCACCGGGCAGAAAGATCCCCTGTGGGCCAAGGCGGTTGTCTTTCAGCAGGGTGATACCCAGGCTGCCTGGGTCGCCTGCGATCTCACTGGCATCGCCATTGATCTTTCGACGCAGGTCCGTCGCCGTGCGGCAGAGCAGACCGGCATTCCCGCCGCGAACATCGTGGTGTCCGCGACTCATTCGCACACCGCACCCGACTACACCAAGTCGCTGTATCTACACCTTGGCCCCCAGCAACTGGTCAAGACGGAGCAAGATCAGGCCCGTGCGAACTATGCGGGTCAACTGATCGCCAATACGGTCCAAGCCATCATCAACGCTCAGCAGAATGCGCAACCGGCCCAACTCCTCTTCGGAACGGGGACGCAGGAACAACCGATTTCGTTCTGCCGCCGCTTCGTGATGCGCGATGGCTCGGTCCGCACCTGGGTGGGGCTCAAGCATCCCGAGGCGTTGCGTTCCACAGCTCCCATCGATCCCGAAGTCGGGCTGCTGCAGATCAACCGCTCGAGTGATGCCCAGCCCATCGGGCTCCTGAGCAGTTTCGCGTTGCATCTCGATACCGTCGGCGGAATGGAATGGAGCGCCGATTACCCGTACTACCTGCAGGAGTCGGTCCGGGCGAAGCTGGGTCCCGATGTCGTCTCGATCTTTGGAACTGGAACCTGCGGTGACATCAATCATGCCGAACCCACAGGACAACCTCGCAACTCGACTTCGGTCATTGGCAACTCGCTGGGTGCTACGGTCACCGGAGCTTTGTCATCGTTGAAGCCCATTGATCAGCCGACATTCCAGGTGCGCTCGTGCGTGGTGCCGCTGCCGTTGGAAGAAGTTTCACCGGCCGACATTCAGCACAGCCTGCAGATGGTGCAGGCCATCAGCCAGGGCGAGAAGGCCGACTTTTTCGATCACGTGACGGCCTACAAACGGCTGGTCCTCGATCGCCTCTGGAACAAGACGCCCGTGGTCGATGCGTCCCAATACATCTCATTGGGACTGACGCATCAATGGGCTGGAGTCGGCGAAGTGCTGCCGATTGAAGTCACCGTGATGACGCTCGGCTCCGAGACCGCGATCGTCTTTCTGCCGGGTGAAATTTTTGTGGAACTCGGCCTCGCAATCAAGCACGCCTCGCCGTTCAAGACCACGCTCATCGTGGAACTGTCGCAGGCGGTGGAGACCATTTACATCCCCAACCGGCAGGCTTACGCCGGCGGCGGGTACGAGGTGACCAACTCGCTCGTGCAACCGGGCTCGGGAGAAATGCTGGTTGAAGCTGCTGTCGGGTTGCTGCGAGATGCCGCGACCGAACAGGTGACCAACGCCACCACTGCCGCGAAGTGAAATCTAAAAACTTCCGCCACTCGGCGGTGGCGGCTTTGAGGCCCTCACACGTCGAGGTCGTCGACCAGAGTTGCGTCTTCCATGATCGCCTTGTAGCGCTCGGCCGGATCTTTGCCCAGCAGTTGGGTAAAGGTCTGGTCGGCCTCGATCATGCTTTCGATGTCGACCCGCAGCAGCGTCCGCGTCTTCGGGTCCAGCGTCGTCTCTTTCAACTGAGACGCACTCATTTCCCCCAGACCTTTGAATCGGAAGATCTCCGGCTTGCGGTTCGGCGGCAGACTCGCCAGCACCTCTTCCTTATGAACATCATCCTGGGCGTAGGTGGTCTGTGTGCCGGTGACGATGCGATAGAGCGGCGGTTGGGCCAGGTAGACCTTGCCCGATGTGATCAGATCACGCATGTGCCGGAAGAAGAAGACGAGCAGTAGCGTGCTGATGTGGTAACCATCGGAGTCGGCATCCATCATCAGAATCACGCGGTCATACCGCAGACGATGAATATCAAAGTTCCCACCGATGCCGGTCCCCAGCGTCTCCACCAGATCCTTGATTTCCTGGCTTTCGAGAATCTTGCTGGTGGCGAGCGCTTCGGTATTCAGGATCTTGCCTCTCAAAGGCAGGATCGCCTGCGTGCGACTGTCGCGCCCCATGCCCGCGGTGCCACCGGCCGACTGACCTTCGACGATGAACAGTTCCGACTCACCGGGATTGCTCGACCGGCAGTCGAGCAGCTTGCCGGGCAAACTCGTCCGGCGATTCGTCGGCGATTTCCGGCGGACTTCACTCGCCGCTTCGCGACTCGCCATACGGGCCCGTGCGGCGAGCACGATCCGGCCGATGATGGCATCCGCGATCGAGGAGTTATTGTTGAGCCAGGTCTCGAGTGCCGGCCGCACGAGACTTTCAACAGCGGCGGTCATCTCTGGATTGTTCAACTTCTCCTTGGTCTGCCCCTGGAACATCGGGTCGCCGAGGAAAACCGAGAGGATGCCCACAACCCCTTCGCGGATGTCACTGTTCTCGATCGTGACTCCCTTGAGTTTGATATCGTGGACTTCGAGATAGTTGCGGACCGCCTTGCTGATCGCCGAGCGTAACCCCGATTCATGGGTGCCGCCGGCA
Organism: bacterium; assembly: GCA_016125225.1. Lineage (GTDB taxonomy): Bacteria > Planctomycetota > Planctomycetia > Planctomycetales > Planctomycetaceae > DSVQ01. The sequence goes on from WGME01000018.1 coordinate 53,891, forward strand.
TGCGTGCGGATGCCGTTCACATAGCTGCGAAGCTGATCGTCGGTGGCTTCCGTCCAGCGCAGCACCGCTTCGATCTTCGCCTGGCCATCATCCTTGCTGATGAAGAAGCTCTGGTCGTGTGTGGTCTTCTTCTGGCTCTCCGTGAGGATCTTATCGAGAAAGGCCGCGATTCCTTCCGGATGGTGGTACTCGTGACTTTCCTTCTTCGACTCATCCACGAACAGCAGCTTCAGCCCCGCGTGGATGTACGAGATGTCTTCGAGGTGTTGGCGGATGGTGTCGGTGTGGAAATTGGTCTTGGGAAAAATCGTCTCATCGGGCCGGAAGTAAATCGCGGTGCCATGCCCACGAAAGGGCTTCACCTGGCGGACCGGTGTGGTCGGTTTGCCGCGTTTATACCGCTGCGACCATTCATAACCATCGCGGTGAATGGTCGCTTCCATCTCAACGGACAACGCGTTGACGACCGACGAGCCGACCCCGTGCAATCCGCCACTGCGAGCATAAGCCTTGTGCGAGAACTTCCCGCCAGAGTGCAGCGTGGTGAGGATGGTTTCGAGCGCCGATTTTTTCGTTTTGTTGTGCGTGTCGACGGGGATGCCGCGGCCGTTGTCCTGCACCGTCACTGAGCAGGCATCCTTGTGCAGGGTCACCCGGATTTCGTTGGCTTCCCCGGCGAGGAACTCATCGACGCAGTTGTCGACAATTTCCCAGAGGAGGTGATGCAGGCCACGGACATCGACCCCGCCGATGTACATCGCCGGCCGCATCCGCACGGCCTCTAGGCCTTCCATGACTTCAATATCAGCAGCGGTATAAGTGGACATAGAGTGGTAGGGCTTGATGGTTAGTGGTTAGGTATTCGGGTGTTGGAGAAGGGGCTTTGCTTTTAGCCCCGGAGGGGCTGTAGATCGTAGCCCCAGGCGTGAGCCTGGGGACTAAGGAATCAGGAGCGTCACAAGTTCAACCAGCCCCGACAGGGGCGACAGACATCACTCCCACAAATACGCCTCGTCATATTCAATCTGATGACGAACCAACAACTGCAGCAACTCGTCCTGAAACGTGACCTGCCGATGATGTTCTTCCTGCTGCTGGATGTATCGCATGACCTGTTCCCGATTCGATTCGCTCACGGAAAACGCGGAATATCCCGCCTGCCATTGAAACGGTTGGTCAGGCCATTTTTCATGCACCCAGCCGGATGAGTTGGCTTTGATTGTCCTGACGAGATCTGCAATTGCCAACCGTGGCGGATAGGAAATGAGGAGATGGACATGGTCAGCAATCCCACCGATGGCGACGGCCGTGCCATCCAGTTTTCGTACAATCCCGCCGAGATAGGCATGTAGGTCATCCATGATGCGGTCTGTGATCCACAGGTGTCGTCCCTTTGTGCTGAACACGAGATGCACCATCAACTTGGTATAGGTGTGAGCCATGTCTGTCGCCCCTCCGGGGCTTCGATCATCGTTGATTCTGCCGTCCCCACGCTCACGCGTGGGGCTATGTTCTCAGGCCCCGATGGGGCCAAATTCGGATCTAGCGTCTCACCCGCCGTTCTCCAACGTGGCCCAGTCGACGAGTTGGATTTCGGGTTTCAGAATCTGAGCGAAGCTGCTGCGGTGAGCGGCGCGGAAGCCTTTGCCGCCGCGGCCGGTGACGGCGTATTTCATCTGGCCGCAGGTGAGTGTCTTGTCGCCGCTGGTTTGCACGCGGAGGCAATCGCTCGGCCGGGTCATGAGCGCCGCACCCAGCACTTCGTCTTTGTCATCCAGCTTGATGCCCCGCACGCCGCGACCGGCGCCGGAAAGAATCGGCACATCGTCCACCGCGAAGTGGATGACCCGCGCGCCGTGGGTTGCGAGAAAAATGCTGGTGGCTTCCCGTGTCAGTTCGACGGAGACCACACGGTCTCCTGCCGCGAGTTTGCAATAACGGCGGCCCCCTTTGGTTGATGCCGGCCGGAACGGACTCAACGGCACCTGCAGAACATTCCCTTGAGCCGTGGCGACGAAGACATACGGGGGCGGCGGCTGATCGTTTTTCGTTTTGCCATCCGCCGGTGTGAAGCGGGCATCGGTGGTGACCGCCGCAATGATGCTCACCCCGTCGGACAGTTTGACATGCTTCGATAAGGGTTCGCCATAGCCGCTGCTGGCGGGGACATCGGTGACGGGCAGTGTGTATGCGGTTCCATCGCTGGCGAAGTACACAATGTGATCGAGCGTGCTACCGGGCAGAACATCGAGCACGGCGTCGCCTTCGCGGACGCGCGTCGTCTCGACACTTTGAAGCCGTCCCACACGTTTGATCCAGCCATCACGGGTCAGCACCACGTTGGTGTTCTCGCGGACGATGTAGGCCGTCGGATCGAACTCGGCGATCTCCTCACTGCTCCCGATACTGGTGCGGCGTTTGTCGCCATGCTTCTCGGCGACTTCTTCCAACTCCGTCTTGATCAGAGCCCAGAGTTTTTTCTCAGAAGCCAGCAGCTTGCGAATCTTCTCGGCAGCGGCGCGTTTCTCTTCCAGTTCTTCAAGGATCACATTGATTTCGAGTTGCGAAATGCGATAGAGCTGCAATTCGAGAATCGCGTTCGTCTGTTCGTCATCGAGTGGGAAGGCCTTCATCAGCTTCTCGGCGGCGTCTTTCTTACCGCTGCTGCCGCGAATGATTTTCAAGGCGCGATCGAGATCGTTGAAGATGATCGCGAAGCCTTCGAGGATATGGATGCGGCGTTCGAGTTGTTGAAGCTGATAGTTGAGCCGCCGCTTCACCACGGCCATACGGAACGTGAGGAAGTGCCGCAGCATATCGGCCAGGTTGGAGCGGGCGGGCACCATCGTACCGGCGGCATCGGGCACCAGGCAGGTGCTGTTGTAATTGAAATTCTGCTCCAGCGGCGAATGCTTATAGAGGTAAGCCATCACCGCTTCAGGGTCGGCTCCGGGTTTCAGTTCGAGCACGATCCGCAGGCCATGCTTCGAGTCGGTCTCGTCATTGACATGGACCAACTGCGGCAACTTGCGACTGGCGACGATGCCGCCGATGACATTCACGAGTGGCCCCGATTCCACGCCGTAAGGCATCGAGTGAATCACATACTGATTCTCAATGACGCCTTTGCGGTCTCGATCGGGCCGGTATTCGCCCCGAACTTTGATGGAGCCGCGGCCTTCTTCATAGATCTGCCTCAGGTCTTTACGGTCGGTGACGATGCGGCCGCCTAACGGAAAGTCCGGGCCTTTGATGTGCTTGAGCAGGTCCTTGGTTTCGGCCTCCCAGTTCTCAATCAGATGAGTACACGCGGAGATCACTTCGCCGAGATTATGTGGCGGGATGTTCGTTGCCATGCCGACGGCGATGCCGGACGAACCGTTGACCAACAAATGCGGGAACCGCGCGGGCAGCACCACCGGTTCCTGTTTACGGCCATCGTAGTTGTCGCGGGTGTCGACGGTGTCGAACCGCAGTTCGCTCATCAACTCTTCCGCGATCGCCATCAACTTGGCTTCGGTATACCGCTCGGCCGCGGGAGGCAGGCCCATGATCGAGCCAAAGTTCCCCTGCCCAAATACCAGCGGATAGCGCAGCGTGAAGTCCTGCGCGAGTCGCACCAGAGCTTCATAGACCGGAACGTTGCCGTGTGGATGGTAATCGCCTGTCGTATCACCCGAGATCTTGGCACACTTGATGGGCTTGCTGTCGGCGAGCAACCGCAGGCCGTCGTGCATCACATACAGGATGCGGCGTTGAACGGGCTTCAGGCCATCACGCACATCAGGGAGTGCCCGAGACGTGATGACCGACATGGCGTAGTTGAGGTAACGCCGCCTCGTTTCCTGGCTGATGGGAACATATTGAATGCGATCGCCGCCGTCTCCGTTGGTCGAATCGGGTTTCGAGGAGGCATCCGAACGGGAACTGCGCTTGGCCACGAGGCGATCCTTGTATCCATTCGATAGTGTTCATGCGCCGCGGGCCTCAAGACAGAGAAGCTGCGGAGACTTTGCGGAATCCATAGCATTTTCCGATCAACGTGACCAGTCGGGACGTATCAGATACAACGATTACCGGGGATTTGCAACCTATTCTAAGCCGTTAAATCCCAATCAGTTGGAAAGCCTGGCAAGAGCGCTCTTCCAGGAGCAAATAGACTGATTGCGCGAATCCCTGTTGGCCGAATTCTGGTAGTGCAGATGTCTTCGTAGAAAACGCATCCCGCCATGGGTATCGGTCTCTTGTGACCAAACCCGTGGATCAGGATTTTCGGCCCAGGGAGGGGAGACGATGTCTCGCTGCAGTCTTGCTTTGACCGTTCTGTTGACGGCGTTGATGATGCCGTCTGTCTGGGCACAACAGCCCATGCCCATGGGTTCCGCTGGTGTCGGACCCACGTATGCGATGCAACCATCTCAGGCCGGGTATGTGCAGCTGGGTGCGTCGCTCTACCCGTCTCCGCGACCGAACATTCCGGTTGGCGTGGGTTCCACGTTCATTACGAATCAGGCGTTCGCTCCGCACGAGATGCTGTATCCGCACACGTATCGGGCGCTCTATCCCCCGTACTATCACCGCGTGAAGGGTGGCTACTATTGGACACCGTTCGGCATGCGGACTCATGAGAAGTGGGAACTGCAAGGCACGATGGTGCAGGTCAAGTACCGTTCCAGCCAGCCGTTCTTCCATAAGCTCGCGGCCCCCACGATCTCCACCAATGGTGGTCCGTGGTACTAAGCCTGGCGTCGTCGAATCAGGGATGAGGGAGACGACCCGTGAGCACGGTTGGACTGACACGTACACTGTTCGTCCTCGTCGGAGCGACGTTTGGTGCGACGACAGCTGTTGAAGCCCTGGAAATGCATCCTCCCTGGGTGTATTGCCCGCATACGAAAGAAAAATCGCCGTACTTCCCGCCTTGGGTCGGCTGCGATCATGTGAAAGATAAATCACCATATTATCCGCCGTGGGTCGGGCATAGTTGCGACTCGGTGAAGTCGCCCGCCTATCCCCCGTGGATTGGTACAAAGTGCCATCAGTTGGAAGCGCCTCGCGATGGTTTCTGGGCCTATCCCGTGAACTGGCGGGATGTGGACTGGAGTCAGGCCAAGTTTGGTGGGATTCACCAGCGAACGCAGGCCTTCAGCTTGTGGTTGGAAAACAAGAAGAACGACGACGCTCCGCCGCCACGGATGGACATCCTGGAATACTTCCGGGACCCGCCGCTGACTGGACCGGGTCGCGTGAAATACTGAGAACACGTTTCGCATCGGAAATCCGACAACGAGCAAACTTCAAACCGTGGCGTGTGGACGCCAGCAAGGATGTTCATTATGACTCGGCCCACGTACTCGCTCTTGGCTCTGGCATGTGGTGCAATGCTGTTGAGCTGGACCTCGGCCCAGGCCTCTGAACCCGGCGTGGTGCGGATCAGCAAGAAAGCCGCCGCTGAGCCCACCATTCGGGCACAGTCCGATGGTATTCAGCAGGTGAGCTGCCCGGAATGTCAGAAGGGCTTCGCCGGTTCGGGGTATTCCTCGCACGGTTACAGCGGTGGCATGGTGCACAGCCATGAAGAGCTGCACGGCGACTTCGATTTCGATGGCAACTGCGATTACTGCGTGAAGAGCCATCGTGATCCGATGCTCGAATACTTCAAGTGCAAGTTCGGCTTCCTGATTCCGACCGGTTGCGGCGGAGCCGGGTGCCCTCCGTTCGGACGTTATGCCCGCGTCTATCCGCAAGATCCGAGCTACTTCGATCAGCGGGATGGTCAGGTTTACGGAGCTTCGGGCTATGGAGTTCCCGTCTCTGTGCCCCTCGCACCGGTTGTGAGCCATACCTACAACTACAGCTGGGGCATGCCTTCCAGCCGGTTGACTCCGGTATCACGGTTGGCTCAGTACTAATAGTCGTGCCGTGAATGTGGGACCGGGTTCGTACTTAACAAATTGCTGGTTGTTCCCTGAGTTTGAGACTCTGTGACAGAAAGCCACCGCCATGAGGGCGTCTCTCCGCACAATCCACTACGCGACGGCCTGCCTGTGCCTCGCGGCGCCGATGTCCCAGGCTGTTGCTCAAGAGCCGAGTGTCGGTATCGTGCGCATCAGCGATGCCAAGGGTAGCTTCGTCCAGCCCGCCGGTATGAAGGGAGAATATCACTCCATGTCCGGCAACGTGGGCTACGGTTACTCGATGGATGGCAGCTGCCCGCACTGTCAGGGCTATGGTGGCAAGCACGGCGGTAAGAGCTGCAGATTCTGCGAGCATTACTGCACGCACTCGGCCGACCACGGCTACTCGATTCCCGCCAAATGGCCGATCCAACGCCGTGGCGTGCAATATCAAAGCCTCTTCCCGAACGCCTGGTACGGCACTCCGGAATGGAATGCCATGCAGGTGCAAGGGGCTCCGATGGTCTACCAGCCGACTGACACGACGCAACTCGGCTTCTACTACCAGCACGTTCCGTTCTGGCAGCCGCAACCCAATCCGTTGCCGCAACGCCCGATCCCGGCTGAATGGCATCGTTATGCTCCGGTGGTTTACGCCTCACAATTCCAGAACGGCTACACCAAAGGCGGCATGAGCAGCGAATACCCGGTTTACTACGAAACCGTAACACCGACTCAACCCACACCGACCGAATTGCAACCGGTGCCCGAACCCATGACGACGGAACCGTTACCGCCGGCTCCCCCGGCTCCGGTGCCCGCTCCGGTGCAAGAGTCCGCCGTGCCGTTGCCCCTGCAACGCGTCAGCTACTAAGCTAGCAACATCAACCACGCGAACTGCACACGGCAGGTCGCATCACGAGAAGCCTGGGGATTCTTCCCTGGGCTTTTTCGTTTAGGATGGCTGCCGTGTGAACCTTTAAGCGGCACGGTATGATCGCCGGGACATATCACGTCATTCCTGTTCCGGGGGAATCATCATGCCCATCTGGTTGCATGTCACCGCTTGCTTCGCGATGCTGTGTACACTGTCGACAGCCGCAGCCGAAGAACCACCGATCCTGTCGCTGGTGGATTATCTGACCGGGTCTCCTCCGGCCTCGATGATGGGCTACACCCCTTCAGAACTCGATCCCCGAAATCCTGCGAATCAGGCACGACTGACGACAACATCACTGAAAGCCGATCTGGTGGCTTTACGTCCCGCGTTTGATGGTCTGATTCTGTATGGGTATCACGAGGCCTCCACGCCCCGCACGTTGGCCATCGCTAAAGAACTGGGTTACCGGGCCGTATTGCTCGGAATCTGGGATATCAAATCGACGTCGGAAATTGATGGTGTGGCTGAACTGACGAAGCAATACCGCAGTCAAATGGCCATCGGCATCATTGTGGGAAATGAAGGTCTGACTTTCGGCCGCTATGAAGAAGCCGATCTGGCGATCGCCGCCGAACAGTTACACTACCGGCTGGGTAATACGGTCCCCCTCACCACGACGGAACCCTTGGTGGGCTATCAACGGCAAGTGATCAAAGAGTTCGGTGACTTTCTGTGTCCGAACATTCATCCGGTTTTTGATCGTCCGAATTTGAACGCCATCGACGCGGCCGCCTGGACCCGCACCGAAGCGGCCAGGTTAGCATCCGAGACGGGGAAAAGTGTCCTTGTCAAAGAGACCGGTTTCCCCCATGCGGGAAAAGATCTGTATACCCCTGACACTCAACGGGAATTCTGGCAGGCCTATCTGGCACCCGGCCGACTTAACGCCGTGAAAGATGTTTATGTTTTTCACGGTGTTGCCTTCGAGGCATTTGATCTCGCCTGGAAAGCCGAAGCGTCGGGACTCGAATTCGAGCGATCGTGGGGCCTCATGTCGTCACAACGGCAGCCCTACCCGGCTTTCGACATCTGGAAAGCCGCGGCAAATAAACCTTAATCGCAAGGTTCAACGTCGCCCAACAACGGAAGCCCGGTCAGGTTTCCCCGCCAGGCTTCTTGATGATCGTGTCGACTGAGACCTGAATGCTCAGATCTTCCGGTAGCCGAGTTCTTCGATCACGCCGTAAAGCTCTTCGTAGGTGATGAAGCGGCGATGTCGGTTCAGCTTGTACTGATCGACCGCGTTCGCCAGTTCCTGAACCTCGGGCCGCGAGCAGGTGGGTGTCGAACGAAACTGCCGCCGCTCCGGCACACCGAGCGGACGCTCCGTGGTCCCGCCGCCACGTCGATCAACGAAGGTCTCGGGGTTCTGTTGCAGCACGGTTTCCATTAGCATACTCCTGTGGTGGTTTCCCCGGTGAAGCATAGTTCAGAAATTGGAAACCGGCCGACCGCGCTCATTCCCTCGCATTCCTCTGCAACCTTGTGGCTGCCATGAGTACGAAAATAACGATTCTCGGGGGTGGCGCGATGGCAACGGCCTGCGCGATCCTGCTCGCGGAACACCCCGAACACCAGGTCTTCATGTGGGTTCGGCAATTCGAACTCGCCGAAAAGATGCAGGCCACTCGGGAAAACCGGCGGCTATTGCCCGGCATCCGCATCCCCGATTCCGTCACCGTGACGGCCGACCTCGATTATGCCCTGCCTCATGCCACGGCGTTGGTCGCGGCCATTCCCACGCAGTTTCTGCGTGCCTCTTTGACTCATGTTCACCGGCACCTCAGCCATATTCCGCCGGTGATCAGTGTCGCCAAGGGCATCGAAAACGACACATTGCTTCGTCCAACAGAAATCATTCAGCAGGTGCTCGCCCCGCCAAATGTCGCGGCATTGAGCGGCCCGAGCCATGCTGAAGAAGTTGGTCACCGACTACCCGCGACGGTGGTAGCCGCCAGCCGTGACCTGAATTTTTCGCGACAGGTGCAACACTGGTTCAACACCGACCGCTTTCGGGTCTACACCAATATCGATCTCATTGGTGTGGAGTTAGCGGGAGCATTGAAGAACGTGATCGCCATCGCTGCGGGCATCTCCGATGGTTTGGGTTATGGAGACAACGCCAAGTCGGCCCTGCTCACCCGCAGCCTCGTGGAGATGACCCGGTTCGGTGTGCGCTTTGGTGCCGAACCGAGCACCTTTACCGGGCTCGCAGGCATCGGCGATCTGATCACCACATGCTTCAGCCCCTTCGGACGCAATCGCCAGGTGGGCCGCCGACTCGGTGAAGGCGAACCGCTGGACCACATTCTGCAATCGATGGTCGCCGTTGCGGAAGGGGTCACTACCGCCAAAAGCATCTATCAGATCGCCACCGAAGAAGGCATCGACATGCCCATCGTCAGTGAAGTCTATCAGGTGCTGTTCCACGGCAAGTCCCCCGCGGAAGCCACCAACGATTTGATGCTGCGGCCCCTCAAGCCCGAGTAACCGTTAGCGGATCTTCAGGTCGGGCAGTTCCGACTTGATGCCTTCATCCAAAGGCATGCGATCGGGAAATGCTCCGGTCTCCGCCATGCAACGGAAAAGCTCGGCCTGCAATTCACGAACCTTGTAGGCGAACTGTGGCACCGCGATCAGATTGCGATTCTCTTCCGGATCGGTCTTCAGATCGTAGAGTTCCGCCATGTGGTGATCGGCCGTGCCATCTCCCGGCGGAGAATGAATGTACTTCCAGCGGTTGGTCCGCACGCCGCGCACATTCGGTGTATAGGGGAACTGCTTCTCATAGTTGTATTCGTAGAACCAGCTTTTCCGCCAAGCCGGATCGCCCGTCGTCGCGAGCTTCACCCACGATTTGCCATGAATGTACGGCAGCGGTTCCGCTTCACACAGTTCCAGAATCGAGGGGGCGATGTCGGTATGCAGCACCATCTGCTCGACCACCTTGGGTTGATCGACTGGCGTCAGCTTCGGATAGCGCACCAGCAACGGCACACGAATGCTCGGTTCGTGCATGGTCCGCTTGTCAACCATGCCATGTTCGCCGTTCAGAATGCCATTGTCGGTAGTGAAGAGGAAGACCGTGTTATCCAACTGCCCGGTTGATTGCAGGTGGTCATAGATCTTCCCGACGCTCTCATCGACGGAAATCAGCGTGCCCCAATAGGCCCGGGTCATCGCCGCAAAATCTTTCACAGCGGCGGGACTGCTGTCGGGGAACTTCTTGCGAAAATCGAAGAGTGGCCCATAGATTCCGTGCCAGGTGGTGAGCCGGGTTTTGAACCAGGCGGGCTTGTCACCCATCCGGAAGGCCGACGCGGGATAACGGATATCGACACTGTCGAACACATGTTCGTACTTCGGCTCGGGAACATAAAAACTATGCGGGGCTTTATGCCCGAGAATCAGCGAGAACGGTTGCTCGCCGGGTTGCTGCTTCAACCAGTCGAGTGCCATCTCGGTGACGACATGGGTGTAATACCCCGGCACCACACGGCGGTCGTTGCCGTTGAAATTGAATTCGGTATCGAAGTACTTGCCCTGACCTTTGTGCGTGACGAAGTAATCGAAGCCGGGGCGTTTGCTGTCATCATCTTCGCCCATGTGCCACTTGCCGATGTAGGCGGTTTTGTAACCGGCGGTCTGCAAATGACGCGGGAAGCTGGCCAGTTTCACCGGGTAGTCGGTGAAGTTATTCACCACGCCATGACCGTGGGCATACAGCCCGCTTAAGATCGTGGCCCGGCAGGGGGAACAGAGCGAGGTCGTGCAGAACGCGTTCTTGAACCGGATGCCTTCCGCGGCGATCTGGTCCATCCGTGGGGTTTTGAGATACGGATGACCCGCACAACTCATCGCATCGGCCCGCTGATCATCGGTAATGATCAGCACGACATTGGGCCGCGCCATCGCGACCTGGGAACTCAATGACCCGAGGACGACGCTGACCGCCGCCATAACAAACAATGAACGCAGAGCGCGAGCGGTCATGATCGTCTCCGTGGTGAGAAATCGAGTTGTCGAAGCCAAATTGAATCAGGCGATGAGCCAGCTCAGTCGATCACCAGCACACTGCGGCCATGGGCTTCACGCAGCACTTTTTCGGCAACGCCGCCAATGAGGGACAGCGACAGGTCGGAAGCACCGCGGCGACCGATGACGACGAGATCGTAGCTGCCGGCCTGCATTTCGCCGATGATCGCAAGGGCCGCCGCGACCTTCTTCGATTCCGGCCGACAGTCGATGAGTTGCAGCTTGGTCTGCACGGCCTCGGCTGCTAACCCGGCACCGACGACAGAATCTTTGGCGCTCGCCAGCAGGGCTTCACCATCCGACTTGGCACGAGCCGCCCAGCGCTCCGCGAGGGAATGCGATGTCATGCCACCTTCCGGCCGGTCCGACAGCAGGAACTCGGGGAGAAATTCGGCGACATGGAACAGGACGATTTCGTCTCCGGATTGGCTTCGGAGCAAAGATCCCGCCTTCTGAACGACCGTCTTCGAGGCTTCCGAATGATCGACGCAGACCAACACTTTCACGGCAGCAATTCCTTGCAAGTCGAGCCACGGGTGCGATGCAGTGCCTACACGTTCACGATTGGTATTCTATGGGATTCGGCCTGCGGCAACAAACGTGCGGCATCCATCCACGGCTGTACGTCGGCTCTGGACTAAGCAAGCGACTCTGCTAAAAATCGCAGCTTCGGCGGGAAGAGGGGTAACGCGACTTCTGGACCGAGCAGCTCCGGATGCCACATCTTTTCCCATTCCAGCGAATACCAGCCATCGTAGCCGTTGTCGAGCAGCACCTTCAGGCAGTCCCTGGCGGGGAACTCGCCACCGAGAAAGAGGACGTAATCGGCATGCCGATGACCGGCCATCAATGCCGCCGCATGTTGCGAGGCTGTCGCCTGCTCGCTGGTCGGGGGCTTGTACCCTTCCGGCAGCAGGACCGAATCTTTCCAGTGGGTATGGCGTACCCACGGCTTCAGCCGTTCCCATGATTCGGCCAGCGGTTCATTGAAGAACCGCCACGGATGATGCGTGTCCCATACCAGCCCCACCTGGGGATGATCGACCAGCTGCATGATCTCTTGCGCGGGAGGCGAAGCAGAGAAGTCGCCATGCGTTTCCAGCAGGATCTGAATGCCCGTCGGTTGAGCCAGTTCGCCGAGCGCTCGCAGACCATCGGCGATGCGCTGCATGGTGACTTTGCGGGCCACTGCTTCCGTCGGAGGCGGCAAGATGTCGCCGAAGACGCGGATGAATTCCGCCCCGAGCGCGACTCCCATATCGAGATAGCGCTGGCCGATCTCTAACTGCTGCTGACGGACCACGGCTGAGGGATCATCAAACCGGATCGACGAAGCCAAGCCCGCGACCCGGAAACCGGCGTCATCGAGTTCCTGCCTGCGGCGAGGCCAATGTGCTTCCGCGAGATCGGTCACCTTCAGCAGGTCGGTTTCACGATGCAGCAGCCGGATTTCCACCCCTTGATAACCGAATTCCGGACCATACTTCACAACATCGTGCCAGGTCCAATCGGGGCTGGCGAGCGTCGAGAAGCAGATCTTGAGTTCAGCCATCGGGCCACATTCTCTTCAGAAAATTGCAAGTTTAGTGCAGGACCGCTGCTCGGCGGCAGCGGCTTTTATTCGGGGAGGGTGCCCCCCAGTTGGACATAGGCATCGCGGAGCAGTTGTTCCGTTTCTTCCCAGCCGATGCAGCCATCGGTGATCGAGACGCCATACTTCAATTGCGAGGGATCAGCCGGCAATGGCTGATTTCCGGGTTCGACATTGCTCTCCAGCATCAGACCGATGATATTCTTGTTCCCTTCCACGCGCTGGCGGATGCAGTCGTTCCAGCAGATGCTTTGCTTGGTGTAGTCTTTATTCGAATTGGCGTGACTGCAGTCGACCACCAGCCGTGGCGACAGCTTGGCCTTCTTCAGCATCTCGGCGGCTTCGGCAAGACTTGCGGCATCATAATTCGGCCCAGTCCGGCCGCCGCGTACCACCAGAAAGCCCCACGGATTGCCGTTAGTGTTCACGATGCAGGTTTTGCCATCGGCGTCGATGCCCAGGAAACTGTGCGGATGCCGGGCCGCATGCATGGCATCAATCGCGACCTGCAGGTTGCCATCCGTTCCGTTCTTGAAACCGACAGGCATCGACAGACCGCTCGACATCTGCCGGTGCGTGGGCGATTCCGTGGTGCGAGCCCCAATCGCGGCGATCCCTACCAGATCATCGATATACTGCGGCGTAATCGGTTCCAGCAGTTCGGTCGCGGTCGGCAATTCCATCGACACGATTTCGAGCAGTATCCTCCGGGCGATCCGCAGTCCGGTACCGATATCAAACGTGTCATTGAGATGGGGATCGTTGATCAGGCCCTTCCAGCCGACGGTGGTGCGTGGTTTCTCAAAATAGACCCGCATCACCACGAAAATTTTGTCGGCGACCACATCGGCCAGTTGCTTCAACTTGCGGGCGTATTCCAAGGCGGCGGTGTGGTCGTGAATCGAACAGGGACCGACGATGACCATCAACCGTTCATCATCACCGGTCAGAATCCGTTTGACGGTTTCCCGGGCGGAGACCACGGTTTTGAGCGCGACATCTCCGACTTCTTCTTCGAGTTTGAGCAGCCGGGGTGCGACCAGGGGCACGGTACTGCGGACATGAACGTCGTGAACGGGGATCATGGGGCTGAATCTTTAGCTATACGGGCGTTGCAATGAACTACCCGAATTAGCGGGGAAGTTCAGCGAGACTAATCACGACACAGGCGAACCAGCAGGGTTCACAGCCACGGTCGAGACTCTTGCAGTATAAGAAGATGCAACCGCATCCGCCAATGGTCGCCCGAGCGGCAATGACCACTCCAAAGTTCACCTGATTGGCAGTTGCTGGTGCCGTCTGCAAAAACGAAAAAAGCGCGGCAAGGTCCCCTCGAAGCTCCCAGCTTCTCCTTGCCGCGCTTTGCACTTGCTCAGTAACTGAGTCAAGCACAGGAAGCAGTCTGCTTTTCGCTGCGGCTTTCGCAGCAACACCCGAAACATAGTTCGAGTTCCGCGACAGTCAAACGGCGAGAGCGTAAGATCAAGCAGGAAATTTTGGCTTGCGGGTTCTCTCGGCGGAAGGCCGCCCCTTTGACCGAACTGCAAACGACACTCTCGGAACAAGTTACGACCGAAAATGCGGGCGAAACCGTACTCGCCTGGTTGCGACGCGGCCTGGCCGGACAGTCATGGACGACCTGCCGCAAAATTCTGGAATCACGCCGGGTGACGGTCAACGGAATCGTCACGGTTCATGAAGGCCGACGAACCAAACCGGGCGATGTTGTCGAACTGCGGGCCACGGCGGTGCGACCGATTTCTGCCGATCAGATTGTCGTCCGTCATGACGACGCCGACCTGCTCGTCGTCGAAAAGCCCGCCGGGATTGAAACGACGCGCCGTCCGGAAGAAGCCCATTGGCCGGTCTCCAAGCGTCTCCTGCAACCGACACTGGAAGACCTTGCGGCCCTCGCCAGCCTGCAGCGATATCAACGCACGATACCGCAGCGGTTACCGACCTTGTTCCGGGTCCAGCGGCTCGATCGTGAAACCTCGGGGCTCGTGGTCTTTGCCCGCACGCAAACCGCCGCACAGAAACTGATTCCGCAGTTCGCTGAACATACCGCCCTGCGGTTGTACCAGGCGGTGGTGATTGGATCGCCCACGGCCCAAGTCATCTCACGGCCGATCGTTCGCGATCGGGGCGACGGATTACGCGGTTCCCCGGCCGACCAACGGGGAGGCCAACCGGCCGTGACCCATATGCGGCCTTTGGAAAGTCTTGGCGATTACTCGCGGGTCGAATGCCGCCTGGAAACCGGCCGCACTCATCAGATTCGTATCCATCTGGCGGAACTCGGTCATCCCGTCTGCGGAGACCGAGTCTATAGCCAGAACCGGGATGGCAGCACCGTCGTCGATGCTTCGCAGGCTCCACGGATGGCCTTACATGCCTGTCAGTTGGGGTTCATGCATCCCCGCACCGGTAAATCGTGGGATTTCCACTCGAAATGGCCTCAGGATCTCACGGCGTGGCTGGATCAACTCCGACGGCAAACCGCGACGGCATCAGTGACTCCGAGGCAGCGAGGGGAGTAATGGCCGCCAGTTCCGATCCGCAGCCGTTGTTGACGCAATTCGAACAGGCGATCCGACGCGATCCCGCACAGCGCGGCTTGATTGGCACCGAAGACACGCTGGGCCCCCTCTGCCCGGGGCATCTGGCGGCAGCCGTCGATCATCTCGCCCGATTTGCTCAACAGGTGTGGATCATCACCGGTTTTTATGTGCCGAAAGGGAACCCACCCGCTGCCGAAACCGATGGCCCACCCGGGGCGGCCCTTCTCGCCGCGGCCTTGCAGGGGTGCGGCATCGAAGTCCGGCTGTTGACCGACCGCTGGTGCATCGATGCCGTGCGGGTGGCGGCCATGGGATATGGAATCAAGGCCGAGCACATCCTGGCCAGTCCCGATACGGATGCTGAAGTGACGCAGTGGACTTGTGAACTGCTAACCCATCCGGAGACGGCGGTGGTCACGCATGTCGTCGCCATTGAACGGGTCGGTCCGGCCTGCCGTCCCGAGGAATGGGGCGTTTCTTCACTGAGCGAATCCTTTGCCGCTGTCGTCCCCGAAGCTGACTGGAATTGCTGCCACAACATGCGAGGCGAAGTCATCGACGCTTACACCCCGCCGTTGCATCGGGTGATCGAGGAAGCAGCCGCCAGACGGCCGGGCGTGCGGACGATCGGCATCGGCGACGGGGGCAACGAACTCGGCATGGGGGCCATCCCCTGGCCGGAACTGCGTCGCCGGCTCGCGGAACCGCAGGCCTCGCGTATTCCATGCCGTGTGGGCACTGATTGGACCATCATCGCCGGAGTCAGTAACTGGGGAGCCGCAGCCGTGGCGGCAGGGGTCTGCTGGCAGAAACAGCGGCTCGATGTGCTGCAACCGTGGAATCGGAGCTTCGAGGAATCGCAACTACAGGCCCTTGTCACCCACGGTCCGGCGGTTGATGGCGTGACCCGGCTGCAGGAAGCCACCGTCGATGGCTTGCCGTTTCTGACCTACCTTCAACCGTGGGAAACCATGCGACTCTGGCTGGGATTGGATGCAGCGCCAGGCTCTCAAAAATCGGTCTAGGCTGAGTTGCCGTCTGTCGCTACACTCCGCCGCCTTTCCCTCGCGAATTGGCCGGGATTACCCTTTGCCGCTCAGGAAGATCGGCTCTATGAAACCATGGAATTGCGGGCCTGCACGGCTCTTAAGTGTTTTTGCGGTTTGCGGATGCAGCGTGGCTGCGGTCCTCGCACAACAACCGCCGGGGCCAGCACAACGGCCGCAGCGTCCTGCTGCTGCTGACCTGCGGGTTGCCGAACTTGATCCCAAACTCGAATCGATTCTCGAGCGTTGGGAAGTAGAATCCGCAAAGATTCAATTCCTGCAAGGGACTCACTACCGCCAGGAGCTGAACAAAGTCTTCGCGCAGGAAAAACGCTCGCAAGGTGCATTCTTCTTTCAGGCTCCGGACCGTGGCCGATTCGATATGACAGGGACCAAACCTGAGCCGGGGCAGGATTCCAGCGTCAAGAACCCCGAGACGGGCGAACCCTATGAACTGGTCGCCGGTAACAGCGAATGCTGGATTTGCAATGGTCAGACGATTCTGCAGATCAATCATGCGGAAAAGCAGTACGAGCAGATTCCCATTCCCCCAGAGATGCAGGGGAAGAACATCGTCCAAAGTCCGCTACCCTTCCTGTTTGGCATGAAGGCTGATGAAGCCAAGCGGCGTTTTGAACTGCGGCTCAAGTCCGAAACGGCTGACGCATACATCATTGATGCCAAGCCGTTACAGGAAATTGATGCCCGCAATTACCAGTATGCCCGCATCTACCTCGACAAGCAGAACATGATTCCCACGAGAGTGATGCTGATCGATCCCGCGGGCACGATTAACACCAACTATGCGTTCCGCGATGTCGAAGTCAATCCGAACCGGAACGCCTTCGTTGGCTGGGTCGGTAACCTCTTCGGCAAGGGGAACCCCTTCCAGCCGAACCTCACGGGTTACAAACAAATTCAGGCCCCGGGTGGTGTCATTCAGCCGGCTGGCAACCAAGTTCCCGCAGACCGGGGACTTCAACGCAACACTTCACAACTGCCGACGAATGCTGGCCCGTCCGCGGGCAGTGCCCGCCTTAGCAACGATCGCACCGTCAAGTGATTCGTCGGGAGTGTCGTTGAAGGAAATTCGAGCGAAAAATTTCTGGCAGTTCCCCTGCGGAACGTTACGATAACAGGACTGTCGTCCATCGTCGTTTAGCGGAACTCCCTGACTGTGTCCGACCCCGTTACCACTCCCGTGGCTGATGGTGATCGCGACAGCGTATCGACAGCCGAGTCTGCTCCGGTGTCGGCACGCGCTCCCGTACGAACACGCCAATCGACGGCAGCAGTCACACCGTCTGAAGTTTGGGGACTCACCAGCAGCGACCGACGTTTTCTGCTGATTTCCCTGCTGATCACCGCAGGCTTACTCGGGGCACATGCCTGGCAACAATCGGTGCGATCGGCCTATCGCGTGGAAGTTCTTCGCGCGCCGCAAGCGGCGGCAGCGATTCCACAACCCGAACGGAAACCAGACGTTTCCGAGGAACGTCTAAGACAAGAGCCACCCACTTCAGTCCCGCCGCTGGCCGAGAGTTACGTCTATCAGATCGACATCAATCAGGCGACCTGGTCCGAATGGGCTCAACTACCCGGCATCGGAGAAACATTGGCCCGCCGGATTGTCGCGGAACGAGAATCCGACGGACCATTTAAATCCATCGACGATTTACGGCGGGTGAAAGGCATCGGGGCGAAAACGCTGGAAAAGATGCGTCCCCACCTGCGGGTGCCTTCCAGACTATGAGGCCGCATGGGAAGGATATTCGAGATCCTCTTCCACGGTCATCGCTTCCGGCACATAACCCGCGGGAGTATTCAACACGTCGCGACCTTCGGGGTCGAGCTCGAACCAGCCGGTGTTGGCTCGGCGGAAGAACTGCTGAAACCACAGCATCCGCTGCACGTTCGGCTGCGGCGTGGTCAAAGCGAACCACACGTTCCGCTTCTCATGCCAGTCAAACAACATCCCGAAGAAGCCGCTGGGAATGTATTTGACATGCTGCATATCGACCACGATCGATCGGCAGCGATCGCGTTCGATGAACTGGGTGAGAGCTTCTCGCAAAAGCGCGAGGTCCGCACCATCCCAGATGTCCATCTCGCCCATGTGGAGGAGATAGGTCTCGTCTTCCAGGACGTCCACGACCATCCGTTTGAAATGTCGCTGTTGCGTCATGCGAGGCGGTCCCTGTTTCAAGGCAGGCGGCGCTGCGGTAATGCAGCGTTTTGCTTCGGAACGGAACGCAAACCCCTTGCCAGAAGCGTTATTTGGCGCACAGTTTGATGTAACTAGCTGGTGTGATGAAAGTTGCGTCATGCGTTTCTCCGTGGGTTGCAGCATCGTTTCCGCATTCGTGTGGTGAATTCGCCACACCACAACAGACCCTGTTGACAATTGGCAACATCTTTTGTGGCTTAATGTTGCGTCAGCGATTCAGGGCCGTTACGCGGAAGACTAGCCCGTAATTTCCCCGGGAAGTTGCGCGGCCAGGGTGGTTTTCTTGAGATTATTTTGTGGCTCGTGCGTCTCTAGCGGTAAGGTGATTCTCAGCGCCCGATTAACCGGCACAATTCGTACATTTCCCGATCTCCGCTCTCGACAATCTCGGCGCAGTTTGCTGAACTTACCGCAGCTACCGTTCCACGCCAGGGATGCGCATGATGCAACCGACTCTGATTTCACGATTTGCAGCTCTGACCCTTGTCTTCGCGACTCTGTGCCTGTGCCTCACCGCCCGCGCTCAGGATTCAGGAAGTTCACCGCCGGCCTCGGCCGTCGACGCCAGCGGCAAGGGAGAGTCGCCGCCCGAACCGGTGATCTACCTTCCCTACTCCGAGCTGAAGGCGGTCTTCCAGCAGCATGGGGCCTCGGTTTTTCTCTCCTTCCAAGACTATTTGAGTATGTGGGAGAAGGCGTTTCCGCAGGTCAATCGCCCGCCGGAACAGCCCCCCGTGGGTGGCGTCATTACTTCCGCCAATTACGTCGCCACCGTGCAGCAAGATCTGGCGCAAATTGAAGCCCAGTTTGATATTCAGATTTTAAAAGAAGGCTGGGTCGAGATCCCGGTGACGTTCGGCGAAGCCGCTGTGGGAAGTGTCACGGGCGAACCCGGGCCGGTCTTTCTCCGAGGCACCGGCAATGGCACGTATGCGCTGCTCTTCTCAAAACCGGGTCAGCACAAAATCACCTTGCAGCTCACCGCCCGGGTCCGAACCGCCCCGGAAGGCCGCAGCTTTGAACTCCAGATTCCCAACGTCGCCATTACCACGTTTCAACTGACGGTTCCTGATGCCGATCAAACCATCGATCTGCAGCCGAAACTGCTCCAGGAACCCGTTCCGGGCAACGACAAGGCGACTCAACTGAAAGCGAGTCTGGGTTCCACCGATAAGGTGACCGTCCGTTGGCACCCGCGCGTGGGGACCAAGCCCGACATGGAACTCCTCGCGAGTGCCACCAATGCCACGCTGATCACGGTCGCTGACGGCCTGATTCACGCGGACAGTTTCTTCCTGGTCGATGTCTTGCGTGGTCAGTTGCAGCAACTCCGGGTCGCGGTTCCCAAAGGCCAACGCATTCTCGATGTCACTTCCGAAGCCCGTGTGAAGGAATGGTCGGTCGCTGAAGAGGCGGAACGGCAGATCATTACTGTCGAACTCCTCAGCCGCCAATCGGGAAAGATTCCTCTCGAAGTCCATACGGAATGGCCCCTGTCAACCGAGCCTTTCGACGCCGCTGGTCTGCAGGATGGTGTCGCTCATGGGATCCATCTGCTGGATGTGCTGCGTGAAAGTGGCCAAGTCGCCTTGCGGGCCAGTTCCGACCTGGTGCTGAACGTCACCACGCAACAGGGTCTGGCGAGAATAGATGAAGCCGAAGTTGATGCCCGCATCAAGAAGCCCGGTGCCTCCTACTTCAAATTCTACAGCCCGGACTGCCTGCTGTCGGCAACCGCGAAACCGATCGAACCGCGACTGCTGGTGGATCATGTGGCTGATCTCTATATCCAACGCAGCCAACTGAAGCTGGTCACCAGTTTGAACTACACCATCGAGCGAGCCGGGCTGTTTGAACTGAAGATCGATGTCCCCGAAGGTTTGACCATCGATAGTGTGAACTGCGAGGGCTTGAAGCAGTACGACCTGTCGACCGACAAACGGTTGCTGACGGTTGTGCTGCGCGAAAGCCGGATGGGTCCGCTGGCGGTGCAGATCACGGCCACCATGCCGCGTGACTCGCAAGCGGAAGCCAGTGATCTGACAGTGCCGCTGCTGACGCCGGAGAATGTCGCCGTCGAAACGGGTCGCTTCCGCATCCTCGCCCCGGAGGCCATCGAAGTGATTACCGATCCCACGACGATCGTGGGATTTCAACCCGATGCCGCCCCCAATACCAGCGTGGAGGGAACAGAACGCCTGGTTTCCGCCTGGACATTCAATCGTCGGCCGATCTCAATGACAGCCCGCACGCTGCTGAAACCCACGCGGCTCACGGCTCAGGTGGGCACCACGGCTGATATTCAGCAGGGGCAAGTGCAGGTTACCGCCACCGTCCAATTCCTGGTGGAATATGCGGGCCTGGACACCTTCCGCATCGCCGTGCCGGAAGCCCTGTCCGAAATGGTGCAGATCAGTCTGGCCGATGGCAATGCCCCGCCGATCCGACAGAAAAGTCCTGGAGCCGCCGTCGATGGCTGGGTCCCTTGGACGATTGTGCTGCAACGTGATGTCAGCGGATCGGTCGCGTTTCGAGTGACCTATGATCTACAACCGACGGCTGTCGAAAACAGTACCACCGAAACCACCACTCTGCCGATTGTGCGTGTGCTTGATCCCTTTGTGAGCACTGCGGAAGCTCCTGCCGCTCGCGAGATTCCTGTCAGCCGTATCACGGGCGAAGTGACAGCCAAGAAAGATCGAGCCCTCTCGGTCACAGCCACCGCAACCGGGGGTGATGTCGAATCGATCGATGTCCGCGAATTATCACAATTGCCTGCTGATGGTTTCGTCGCCTTCCGCTACTATCAGCAGCCCGTCGAACTCCAACTCTCCGCCGCCAAATACGACATTCAGAATGTGATTGAAGCCGTGGTCTCGCGCGGTCTGGTGGAAGCCGTGCTCGACAAGAGCGGCACCGCTGTGATTCGGGGTCGCTTCCTGACCAAATCGAGTGAACGGCAACGCTTGCGGATTGATCTACCCAAAGGGGTCGAGCCGCTCGGCGCTGAGATTGATGGCAAATCGATCGCATTGGAAAAGCTGCCGAACGCGAAACCGAAAGATGGCTGGGAAGCCTTCCTGATCAACGTGGCTCGGACGAAATCATCGGATGAGACGTTCCTCGTTAGCGTGCAGTACCGAGTCACACTCACGCCCGGTCCGTTCCAAACGCGGGGTGGCGATGTGCTGTTGCGACTGCCCACGATTGGCGGAACCGAAACCGCAGCGGTCCCCGTGCAACAACTGCGCGTCGTCCTATGGGCTCCCGATGAATTTGCGTTTGTCGGATCACCAGAGCACTTTGAACGTCTTTACCGCCCGCGTTGGAAGGAACTGCTCTACACGGGTTACAGTCAAGCGGGACAGGACGACTGCCAGTCGTGGATTGGTGGCAGTTCCGGGGGGGTGTTCGACTTTCCCACCGAAGGCCACGCCTATGTGTATACGAACCTCGGCGGCCGCGATCGCATTCAGGTCCATTGGTGGCATCTGCCCTTCTACACCTGGATCGTCAGTGGCTCGCTGGTTTTGATCGCGGTGATCCTGCGGAATACCTCGTGGGAGAATAAGCTGACGATTCTGATCGTGGCGGCCTTTCTCGCCAGTGCCTATGCACTGAAAGATATGGATCTGGTGTTACACGGTCTGGCGGTTTCGTTCTACGGACTGCTCGCCTTGATCGCCCTGTGGGTGCTGCATGGCGTGATGACCGGCTGTTGCCAGATCCGGAAACGATCGACCGATCCCCCCAGCCCGCCTAGTGCCGTCGTCATTCCTCCTCCGGGTGTGTTTGACAGCGTGACGTTGGGTCAGCAAAAGCCCTCGTGAGAGGTGCACGAGACCGTGCCGTAGCGATCGAGCCTGATCAATCGCTACGGCGATCCCCCTGGCGAGGTGTTCGTGCTCAAGGAATTCGGTGACATGTGCACCACCTTCAAAACCATCGGCTGGAAGTTATGGCTGCTGACGGCAACCCTGCTCGTTCCGTACGCCAGCCCCTGCCATGCCGACGACAATCCTGCGACCGATCTGGTACCGGCCCGGCGATCTTTCGTGCCCTTGAAAGACCTGCAGACGCTCGTGGATCGAGATCGCCGCGGCGTGCTCCTGCCTCGCGAGCAGTTTGAAGAACTGCTGGAACAGGCCCGGAAAAATGGTTCTCTGGCCACCGCTCCACCTGCGGCACAGGCCTTGACTCACGCCCGCTATGCGACACGCGTCGTCGGTGATCAACTTCTCATGACGATCACGGCCGATCTTGAGCAGTTTGTTGGCGGCTGGAAAATCTGGAAGTTTCCGTTACAACGTGTCGCCGTCGAGAAAGCCACAGTCGATGGCCAACCGGCGATCATCGGCCGCACGAACGATCAAGCCCTTACCGTGGTCACGTCCACCATCGGCAAGCATCAACTGGAACTGCAACTGTCGACCGAAATTGTGACCGTGGGCAGCGACCGCGTCGCGGGATTCTCGCTGTTGTCGAGCGCCACCGGCGAACTGAGTTTGACCGTAGAGGCGGGTAAACGGCTGGTGGTGGATGGAGCGGAACTCGAACGTCCGCAACCCATCGAACAACCCGCAGCCTACACCGTCTCCATCGGTGGGAAAGCTCAGATTCAACTGCGGATCACCGACCGGGCGTCAGATCGCAGCAGCGATGCATTAACCTTCGCGACTTCGGGATACGGCTTGCTGGTCGCGCCGGGAGAAGTCACCTGGCAAGTGCTGACGAATCTGCAGGTCTTTGGTCGACCGATCGACCAACTCACACTGACGGTGCCCGGTTACCTGGAAATTGCTGAAGTCGAATCAACCGGACTCGATGGCTGGGAGATTCAGGATGACCCCACCAATGCCGAACGCACTCGCCTGACGTTGACCTACGGGCAACCCTTCGAAGGCAGTCGCAAAGTTTCGTTACGGGGCGTGCTCGCGGTTCCGGCTGGCACACCGTGGTCAGTGCCTCCATTGACGATTGAGAACATCAGTTCGCATGTGGGGCAGGTGCTGGTGCAGTACCCGTTTGGGATTCGCCTGCAAGCCATCGAAATGGATGGCATCCGCCGTGCGACGGAAGCGGAAAAACCCGTTTCCGACATGCCCGAAGACATGACTCTGGCCGCGGGTTATCAGCGACTGCGTTTCGATGCCTGGCGGGAAGAGTTTCAGTTACGACTGGTCACGGAACCCAAACAGCGTGAAGTCCATGCCGCCATCGCCGCAGTGCTCGATGTCTCCGCTGCCGAGGTCTCTCTGCAAGCGGCCCTGACATTAACGCCCCGCTATGCGGCCTTGTTCGATGTCGATATCGACCTGCCAGCCGAATGGTCCGTGATCTCCGCGACCACCGGAGACAATCAGTCGCTCACTTGGCAGCTTGTGCCGCAGAATCCCGGAACTAATCGCGTGCGTGTCACACTGGCGACACCCTTGGCACCCGATGCGAGCACCGTGGTGCGGTTGTCGTTACGCCGCGATGTGGAAGGCTGGCCCGTGGAAACCGAGCCGGTGGAATTCGCCTTGCCGGAACTCGTCGCCCCACAGGCCAATGTGGTGGAAACCGCCCTCGTGGTGCGTGGCGACCCCGACCTGGAACTCGTCGTGACGGACACTACGGGACTCGATCCGGCAGCTTTGAAGGCCGATTGGGAACGGCTTCGATTCCAGTCGCAAGACACCCGTTATGCCGGAACCTTACAAGTCAGCCGCAAACCGGCACGCGTCGCGGTCGAGACCTATGGCTTTTACCGCTTAGATCCGCAGACACTGGCCTGTTCGCTCTTCTCTTCGATCTCTGTGGAAGGCGGGGGAACGCGGCAGCTATTGGTCACCTTGCCGGAAGCCACGCCAGAGACGGTCCGGTTTCAGTCGATTGGAGCGACACTTGTCGAACAACAAGCCTTGACATCCGATAACGGTCGCCGCGTGTGGCGACTGCAGTTTGCCGAACGGATTCTTGGTCGCGTTGCCATCCTTGTGCAGTTCACTTTGCCACGCGATCCGGCGGCAGCATTATCGGCCCCGCTCTTGGAAGTTCCCCAAGCGGAGCGGTCGCATGGAGCCGTGGTGGTTGAGGGTGGTCCCGAACAACGCCTGACGATTGTCGCGAACGATGGCCAAGGCCAGGCATTGCAATCGATGGACCCTTTGGAATTGCCGCCCGTTCCGTACCACTATCAGGAGCGGATCGTGGGGGTGTACCGCACCATCGGCAGCGGCAATACCTTGTCTCTGACGGAAGAACGGTTCGACAAAGCCGCGATCCCGACCGCCATCTGTTCCAATCTGACACTCATGAGCATTCTCTCGCGGACGGGGGAATGGCAGCAGCAGGCCACGTTCGATTTGCAACTGGCGGGTGTCCAGCAATTGCAGATCACGCTGCCGCCCGATGCCGAGTTATGGGCGGCGACCCTGAATGGTGATCCTGTGGAGATTCGCAAAGCGGGGGATCAACTTTTGATTCCCCTGCCCCGCGATTTGACCGGGGTAGCGGAGGTGAGTCTGGACGTTTACTATCGTTCCACCAGTGCGGCTTTGAAGTCGAGCGGGCTGTTGTCGGAAGTCCCACCGGTGCTGCAGGCCATGACCGGACAGGGATCATCGCAGGAGGTCGATGTGCTCGAGCAAAACTGGAACCTGATTCATCCCGCAGAGACTCTGATCATCGATCATCAGACGGCTCTGGAACCAACCACGGCGTTGGACTCCCCAGGCTGGCTGGCACAACTCGGCCATTCGATCCAACTCCCGAGTCTGAAGGCGACCCTCTGGACGTCGCTGGCGATGGCGGTGTTTTTGGGCGTTCTGGCGATGGTCGTGCTGGCTTATCGACGCGGAGGAAAATGGGGTGCGCTGGCAGGCATTCTCACACCAATTGTGGTGGGAATGGTTCTGCTATGTCTGAGCATGACATTTGGTCGACAACAAAGAACAGCCAACACATCGAGGGCAACTACGGTCACCGTACAGCAACCCGCGTTCTATGCCGACGAGTACATGAGCGATTTTGCTCCGCCCGCAGCGACCCCGGCAGCACCGATGGCCGAGGGCTTCCAGAGTAAAAGTGTCTTTGAGAGCGGCGGCCCCGAAGATGCTCAATTACGCAGGTTGAGCGAGTTCGACAAGTCCCAGAGTGATGCCGCAAAACAGGAAGCCGCAGAGAAGAAGGCCAGCGGAGAAAAAGACGCGATACAGGATCGATTTGGACGGGTGAAAGAGGAACTCCGTAAAAATGATGGCGGCGCGGCGATGGCAGGAGCCCCGGTTCAACCGGCCGAGCAACCACCGGCACCGCCGCAGGCCGAGCAACCCATCCCTCAGCTTCCGCAATTGGAGCCCAAGCCCGAGAACCAGGGAATCAACGCGAATGCCCGGGCCGCGACCCGCGTGCTGAATCCGCAACGGATCAAAGGAAGGTTATCGCTCGCCCTGGTGATGGATCGCCCGGCCGATAGTGTCAAGAAGTCTTTCCGGTATGTCGGCAGTGCGGCAGCCGGTACGGGCATCCCCTTGAAGGTGGAGTATTGGGATCGCCGCGGCGGCGTGGTCTTCCGGGGCTTTCTCCTGATGCTGGGTCTCTTCGCTGGCTGGCTCCTGCGAAACCAACCAGCGGCTAAAAAACTCGGACTGGCTTTTCTCCTGCTGAGCATCGGCCTGATCTTGCTGCCCGTGGCCCCTGCGGGCTGGCAGGTCACCGTCGATGGTCTGTGGCTGGCATTGCTGGGAATGCTCCTGGCCTGGACGTTGTTTGGGCTGGGGCATGCCATCCGGTCGATCTGCCAGTGCTGTCAGCGTGTGTGCTCCTTGTTGGCCTGGCTGCTCATGCTCTTGGCGGTGAGCACGTCACAACTGCAGGCTGCGGAACCCGAGACCAAACCGGCCCCACCCGCGCCGTTACCACCGACTCAAGTGCTGATCTACGAAGACCCCGCAGCCCCCCTGGCTGCCAGTCGCGTCTTCCTGCCCTACGATCAGTTCCGCAAGCTGTATCAACTCGCCCATCCGTCGGAACTGCGTCTGCCAACGGCGCCGATCACAGCGAAAATTGTGGATTCGCTCTACTCCGCAACGGTCACCACGGCCGCGGAATCCGCCAGCTTTGTGCGAGTGCGAGCCCGGTACACCATCTTGAGCTATGTCGACGGCCAGGAACCCGTGGCTCTTCCCGTGCAGGGCGTGATCGTGAAGTCCGCCAGCCTGAACGGTCAACCGGCGGCACTCATTACCTCCGCGACTCCGTGGACGATTCTGATTCCCGCACCGGGAATGCATGTCCTGGACCTCGATTTCGATGTGCCATTCACTCCCCAGGGGACAGCGGGGACGTTTGGCTTGAAGATCGATCCGACACCCGCCGCGCGGTTTGATTTTCAGTTGCCCGCCCCAGCCTTGTCGGTCCGCGTCAATGGTTCGACCAGTGCCTACCGTCGCGTGACGCAAGACGATACCACGCACATTGAATTCCCGGTGGACGCTGGTGGCGAACTGCAGGTGTCGTGGCAGCCGGAACAGACGCGGGCCGGTGCCGCCGTGGTTCATGTGGAATCGGCCGCAGCGGTGAGCATTGCCGATGCCGGGGTCTCGGCCAGCCTGGGGTATCTGTACCGCATCCGGCAGGGAGTCGTCCGCGATGTCTCGTTCCGCCTGCCCGACGACGTGCGTCTGCAGTCCGTGCTCGGCCCCGATGTGGGTGGTTGGGAGTTGATCGGCGAAGGCGTAAACCGACAGCTGCGTGTCTTTCTGAGACGCAACGTCAACGATCAGACTCAACTCACGTTGGAATGTTATCTCGGTCAGCGCGTCGATCCCGAAGTGACCTTCGATGTCCCCAACGTGACACCATTGGAAATCACCACGGAAGCCGGGACGGCAGCGATCTTCGCAGGCGATGCTTTTTCTCTGCGGACCAATCGCGTCGAAGGACTCAGCCAGATCGAGGCCAGCACCTATCAAACACGAATCCCGGTTTCCCGCCCGAACATGGCCCCGCAAATGGCCTACCGCTTCAGCCGTCGACCATGGAACTTGAACCTGACGGCGACTCGACTCGCCACCCAGATGCAGGTGCAGATCGAACAGGGATTGCTCGTGGGAACGCGGAAAGTCCGCATCACCACACGGGCCGTCTGTCGTCTGGCGCGCATGCCCCGTTCGTCTCTGACCGTGGAAGTTCCCGCCAGTTGGCTGGTGCTCGATGTCCAATCGGCGGGGCTTTCCGATTGGTATCGGTTGCCCGGTGAAGATGGCCAGGCCACCTTGCAACTCGATTTCCAGAGTCCTCAGCAGGGCGAAGTCGTGATCGCCGTGACGGCAACGGAAAACCGCACGCCCGATAGCACGCTGCTCGATGTGCAACCGCTCCGTTTCCGCAAGGCCGATCGTGCGCAAACGCAACTGGCCTTGTGGTTCGAGGAAGGTTTGACCGGTCAGGTCTCGGACCTGGGAAATTGGCAGCCGATCGATGCCACTACGGTTTCGGCGAACCTGCGCGGCCTGCAATCCACCGGGGCTCAACTCGCTTTCGTGAGCCCGGAAACTCAACCGGGGCAACTCGAACTCACCTTGCACCAACAAAAGTCACGTCTCTCGGCCAGCAGTCTGACGGTGATCAATGTCACCGACGTGGCCATTGTTTATGGGCTGGTACTGCAATGGCATATCGACCGGGCCAGCACCGAAACCCTTGTGGTCGATTTGCCGAACTGGCTCTCGTCCCGGCTGCAGTTTCATGGTCAGGACATTCGAGATGCCCGCCCGGCCCCGCTTGATGAACTCTTTACCCGTTGGACCATCACTCTGCGTGGCCCTGCTGCGGGACCGTTCCGTCTCTCGGCGTCGGCGTCCTTACCTGCCGCGACGGTGCAGATTCCTGCTCCCGAAGTGCGGTTCGTTCAGCGCGATAACGGCGTTTCCACGCCCTTGGAACATCAGAAGCACTATGCCCTGCTGATTAACACCTCGTTGAGCCAGCTCACTTCGAGCGATCCCAGTGTGACCGAACCCGTGCAGCGGGAAGATGTCGATCTGGTCGTGCGCGATTCATTGTTGAATCAGGCCACCGAATTCATCCGGCTGACCACTCCGGGGTCGCCGCCCAGTTGGACCCTGCAGCGTTATGTACCAGCGGCTGATGTGCCAGCGGCGGTCAATCTCGCCGACCATGTCACCCTGCTGGCCCGCGATGGGAGTTATCGCGCGGTGGCCACCTACACCATCAAGAACCGTGATCGGCAGTTCCTTCCCTTGCGGTTGCCAACCCAGTCGCGGTTGCTCTCCGTGCTGGTGGGCCATCAGCCCTCGCGCGCAGTCACCACCACCATCGGAAACGATCCGGCCTTGTTGATCGCCCTGCCTAAAACCAGTGCCGTGGATTTGTCGTTCCCCGTTCAGGTCGTCTATGCCGGTCGATTGCCAAAGCCCTTGCCTGCGGCGTCTGATCTGTCGGCGGTTGATATCGATCTTCCTTCAGCAGAGGTGATTGGCACGGTGGAAAGCGAAGAGTTCGGCATCCCCGTCGCACGCACGCAATGGACCGTTTACTTTCCCGAAGATCTGCAAGCCCGCCCGCTTTCTGACCCCAAGCGCAACAATTTGAACATCGCGGGCACGACGGTCTCGACCGATTCTCAGGTCACGCTGTTGATCAGCGATGCGGAAGAAGTGCTGTCGGCGGTTGACATCGTCGGCAACTATCGCCTGAAGTCACGAGCGCTCTCGAACCTGAAACAACTCGATTCGGCGCTCGAAAACTACTCCAGCGTCACCAGCCACGATGCACAACTTGCCGAGACCACCGAACGGCTGAAAGAAGCGGTGAGCAAACTCAGCCGCGAAGTTGATGGCCTGTCCGACTCGGATGCGAATCGTGCTGAAATGAGCGGCGTGCTGTTCGGGAATGGACAACCACCGGCGAAAAGTGGCGACGCCTCCGTCCAACTCGGTCAGGCGATTGCGAACAACGGTGCCATCTTCACAGACAACACCAATCAACCGACCCAGTCCTCCCTCGATGCCGCAGATTTCCGCTTTCAACCGCTCCCCACGGTTGTGAGTGGTCCGCGGGCGAGTGATGCCAAATCCCTGGCCGAACAGGCTGCCAGCAAAGGCAACTCTCTCGAAGCCCGGCAGATTTATCAGCAATTCAACGAAGACCAGTTGAACAACTTGAACGGCACGATCGTCTCGGGCAAGAGTGTCCGCAGTCGACAGTCGGGCCGTGGTTATTTTGAATCGGAAAGCCTGGCCCGTCAGCAGCGGGGCACCAACACGTTACAGTTGGATCAGAAAAAGGAATTGATGCTGAATAATGGCATCGACCCATTCTCAAACAACAGCGACGGCGGCCGCGGATTGACGCCCCTCAATGCGGCTGATCCGTTCGGCGTGACTACGACCTGGAGTGCCGAAGCCCCTTCCGTTCGCCAAAGCCTGGACGACTTGATGCCAATGCTGTCACAGCAGGGTGGTGCATTCACTCTCGGACTTGAAGGCATGGGCGGCTCTGGTGGAATGGGAGGCGGTGTTGGCATGGGTGGGGGAATTGGCGGCGGCGGAATGGCGGATGATGACAATGATTTGATACACGACTTCGACAGTGATGATTCCGGTTGGTCGCAAACCGGCGGACTCTCTTTGCCCATTCAACTCCCGACGGATGGAGAGCATCTGGTCTTTTCGAAAGCCGGGGGCAATGCCAAGCTCGCCCTGCGTCTCAAAACCGTCCACAGCGTGCAGCAAGGATTCGGCTGGCTGTGGGCGGGGCTTTGTACGGTTTTGTCAATCGTCGTTCTGGCAGTTCTACGTGACCCGGCACGCCGCGAGCACCTGCAGAATCATCTGCCGCTGATGCTGGCGATCCTGTCGGCCATCGGCGTGTTCCTGCTGCCCGATCTGTGGCAGCTTGCCGCCTGGGTGGTCTTCGTGACATGTGCCAGTTGGACCGCCTGGACTTACCGCCGCTCACCGAGCGTCTCAGCGGAATAACCTCCCTGCCATCGTTGACGATCGCAGGGAGGCATTCGTTATGGCCGTTCCTGTGTCCTTAGCGCAGGACTTCAATCCGCTGGTGGATGTCCAGGTTCACGCTTTGATAACGGGACGACAACTTGCCGGCGCTGAATGTCGACATGCGAATGTCTTCCACATCTTCAGCGCCCACGGCATTTGTCAGCATGGTCCGCAGGTATTCCTTGCCCAAAGTCGAGGGCTGGAAGCGCTGGGCATCGTACAAAGAAGGATGCACCCGCCGCGGATGAATGCGCTTGAACGGATCACGGAGCTTGTTGGCAGGCAGAGAATCGAGATAGAACCCCTTCTCTGCCGACCATTGCAAAGTGGCGAGATGGTTGTTTTTGTTCTCGACAATCAGGTCGACCGCCTTGCCCCCCAGTTGGGCCGCATAGAATCGGTCGAACTTGATCGGCCGTCCGCCGCGTTGGGTATGTCCCACTTTACGAGTGAAGATCACGGAATCGGCCGACTCATGTTTACGGCGGCTGCCAAAGAACTCGTCGCCGAATCGCATCGCTAGCAGCCGCTTCAACTCTTCCGCAGCCCCGCTATACACCACGTTCCCGGCGGGGTCATAACTCTTGGTCTGGGCACCAAGTTGACGTCCCGACTGATCGCGAACGCCTTCACCAACCACGATCACCACATGCTTCTGCATGTCGTAAAGTTCAGCGACCCGATGTTCCAGATGATCCATATCAATCGGTGATTCGGGGATTAGGACGATATCGGGCTGACCGTAGGAAGAACCCAAGGGGATGTAGCCTGAATCACGGCCCATCACTTCAATGATGGCAATGCGGCGATGGCTTTCCGCCGTGGTACGAATCCGTTCGACACCCTGCACCACCACATAGACCGCCGTGGCATACCCCGGCGTCGCAAAGTTGATCATGTCTTCCAGGGCGATCGTTTCACGGGCATGAGCCGTGGTGGAACCGTGCACACCCGGATGGTCGTGTTCGAGCACCCATTCCGAGGGTTCGTCGATGTAATTCAATCCAAGGTCGTTATCGATCGTCTTGGGCGCGAGGACGCAGGGAAACATTTCCGAGAGTGGCTGCATCCCGTTGATCGTGCCGTCGCCGCCGATGCAGATCAGTCCATCGATTCCCAATTGGGCCAATCGCGGCTTGATTTCGTTGAGCAGTTCCGTCTGGGCGGGATCGACATAGGTACGCGAGGCCCCCAGCAGGGTTCCCCCGCGACAGGGGTCGAGTTCCGGAATGGTAGACCGCAACGGATTGAGCCTCACATGGGGCAGGCGAGGATCAACCACACCGGCAAAGCCCCGGATGATGCCCAGCACTTCGATGCCGCGCTCATTGGCACGCTCGACTGCCCCGTAAATGGTTGCATTCAGGGCTGGCGTATCGCCACCGGCTGTCAGAATTCCAATCCGCCTCATGTTGCTGCCCTTTAGACACGGAAGACTAGCCCGAACGATCGCAGGCCTGACGAAGTTGTCACGACAAAGGAACTATGGTTGCAGAGAACTCTGGTCGAGATTGTCACGTGGGCTGACTCTTGGTGCAACCCAGCTTTCCCTATCTTCTTTGCCAGATAAGACTTGCCTGATATATCCCCAGTTTCGATTCCCGCGGGCACACTTGCCCGGTTTTACAGCACTTCCTGATCAATACCTCACCAGCACTCCCTGCCCGCGAATTCATAAAACTGCAAAATCGGCTTGAGCGAATCACTCCGGGAACCTATACCCTGTCGCCGGCAGAGACGTTTTCCATTGGCTCGGATCACACGGCAAAAGTCGCGCCATCTCGCGAAATCGGAAAGTTGAGTTCCCCATGCGCTGGTGCCTGGCCTGTTTGTTTTCCAGCATCTTGGGAAGTTTGTTCACGCTCTGGCTGGTGTCCTCGCCCTCGCAGAACGCAGCCATTGCCGAGGATTTTCGGATTCGGCAGACGGCACGTTATGTCAGTCCGGTCGAGCAGGTGAACCCTGCCCTTTCCCGGATCTTTGATCCCACGGGACTCACTCCGGAAGAAGCGGTCAATGTCGCGGTCTATGAAGCGGCGAATCGCAGCGTCGTGAACATCGAATCCAAATCGGTCCGAAATGGCCTGCTGCTCGAATTGCAGGCAGAAGGGGCAGGCTCAGGCGCGGTGATTGATCAATCCGGCCATATCCTGACCAACAATCATGTGGTACAAGATGCGACCACGATTCAGGTTACGCTCTATAATGGCGAAAACTACGAAGCCAAACTCGTCGGTGCCGACCCGTTGAACGATGTCGCCATAATCAAGGTCGAGGCCCCGACGGAAGAACTTTACCCGATCAATATCGGGGATTCGCGACAGCTGAAGGTCGGCATGCGGGTCTTCGCCCTGGGAAATCCGTTCGGTCTGGAACGGACTTTGACCACGGGCATCATCTCCAGCCTGAACCGATCGCTGCAGATTCGCCAGAACTGGTCGATCAAGTCGATCATCCAGATCGACGCGGCGATCAATCCCGGTAGCTCGGGCGGACCTTTGCTCGACGCCCATGGCCGTTTGATTGGCATCAACACCGCGATTGCTACTACGAGTGGTCAGAGTGCCGGGGTCGGTTTTGCCATTCCGGTGAGTCTGGTGCAACGAGTAGTGCCTCAGCTCCTGCAGCATGGCCGGGTCATTCGCGC
Source organism: bacterium (assembly GCA_016125225.1). GTDB lineage: Bacteria > Planctomycetota > Planctomycetia > Planctomycetales > Planctomycetaceae > DSVQ01. The sequence goes on from WGME01000018.1 coordinate 86,846, forward strand.
GGAAACCGGCATCACGCGGGTCTTCCAGACCGACGAAGGCCTGATCATCGCCGAACTCAAAGCCGGGGGACCGGCCGAACGCGCGGGACTACGTGGTCCTAAAGTCGTTCGCACGCGACGGGGCCCGTTCACTGTGGAACGCCTTGATCGTTCCGCAGCGGATGTGATCGTAGGTGTGAATGGCGAAAAAGCCACAACCGTTGAAGATTTCCTGGGTTACATCGACGAACGACGCCCCGGAGAGAATGTAAACCTGGAGATTCTGCGAAACGGCAGCAAGATGACCGTGAATCTCAAGCTGATTGCTTCCGAAGCCAGCCCGACTCCGTGATAGGGCTCTGTCAGTTCCTGCGGTACCAAAAAAACAGGCCACGATCATCGTGGCCTGAAAGTCTCAGCGAGTGAATTCAAGCTTCAGTTCTGCTCAGCCGCAGCGGGTTCCACTGGCTGAACATTGATGCGACGGCCCGCCTGATCGAAGTAGACTTCGCCTTCTTTCAGGGCGAACAGCGTGTAGTCGCGGCCCATGCCGACGTGCTTTCCGGGATGCCATTTGGTGCCATTCTGACGAATCAGGATGTTCCCGGCGATCACGTACTGTCCACCGAACTTCTTGACACCCAGGCGTTTAGCGACGGAATCGCGTCCGTTACGGCTGGAGCCCTGACCTTTCTTATGAGCCATGTCTGACCTCGGAACCTCAGCTAGAGGCAGGCAGTTCGCCTGCAAAACGTACGTCGGGCGCCAACAAGCGACCAATTTCGGAATGCGGAAGTATCGTCGATCGCCTGCCAGAATTCAAGTCGACTAGCGATACGTCCAGCGAACGGGTTCATCCGTGTCGGCCTGGTTCAGATCGCAACCGTCCAAGGCATCGACATTCACCGTGCTGCGTGGTTTGCGAGCCTTGGCATCTCGGGTATCCAGGCGGATTTCCGGTTCCTGTTGCGAGAAACGATCGCCCGGTCGCCAGTAGCGAACTTCAATCATCTTGTGCAGGACGACAGGGGTTCCATCGGGCGACTTGCAGACTTTCATGCCGTTCGAAAAGCCCGTCATGAAAACCGTGTACAAATCCGCATCGGGATCGACGTCGGTAAACATGGCGACGCCGTAGAGGAACTTTTCATCGGGCGAACCCGATTTCACAGCCGCAGGAACATCGGCGACTACGCCGACGCTGCTGGCATAGTTCCGTCCCTCACGGCGATTGATCGCCGCCAGCGCCTCGGGAATCACCACATCGTGATACACACGCGGTTCATCGCCATCGACCGTTACCAGCGTGAACTCCGGAATGAATCGTGGGGGCAGCACTGGGGGATCGAACTCATTGACCGGCGGATTGTCAGCCTTCGGAGCAATCAGCGGACGGTTGATGGCACGATACACCGTATACCAGACGAACTTGGATTCCTTGCGTCCCGTCTTGGGGTTGGTCACATCGACCGCGATCAGTCGCATCGGCTTGAAATAGACTTCGCAGACCCACAAGTCGGGCTGGGCCGAAATCTCTTCGCCCGACGCCACGGCTTGCACGCGAATTTCTCCGTAGGTGGCCTGTGCCCAACTCGTACGAGGGCTGACCAGGGCCACTGCCAGCAGACACCAACCCAGCCAGGCAGCACGGGAAACGATCGGGTGGAAAGTCACAACTCAATTCCTGATGAAGGATGCCGCCATGGCGGCTGTCTGCTGACTGGTAAGGCTCTGTGAGTTAACCATTCACGTGATGCAGGATCTGTAACAAAACGGCTGACCATCTACAGTAGCGCTCCGCGAACCGTCCCGTCAAGAACCTGCTCCACTCAGGGCGGAAGTTTTACATCCTGCCCCTTCATGACCGGTTTGACAGGTCTCCAAGACGTCACTGGGGAGTTCCAGGAGTCGACATCTGTGACGAATGTTCTCGATGCAACGGTTACGCCGGTCGTTAGTGAATATCACGTCCGGTGAGTAAACGTTCCACGGAGTCCGCACGGTGAGCCACTTCGAGCACACTCCGCCGGATTTCTTCGGCATCAACGGTTGAGCGGGGATAGGTGTCGATCATCACAAAGTACCATTCCCCGAGAATTTCCCGGAGTGCGAGCGCTCCATGCAGTATTTCCGCATTGAGCCGCAAAGCCGTTTCATAATACGCTGGGTCAGCTTTCGCGCAGACGCTGGTAATCGTCAACAGCCGTTCGACGGTGGCATGATTGCTGGGTTCGACGAAGACAATCTGCCGGCGTCCTGACTGGAACGTGATCTCGAGTCGATACTGCTCCTGATGACGTCGCCAGGAAATCGACTTGTGCTCGCGAAAAGCCTGGACCAACAGGCTGTCGATGTCTTCGGTTTGGCCGAGGACGGCTAACAACAACTGACTGGCACCGTAGGCATCTTTCGGACGGTTGGCCGGTGTCTTGGCGAGCAGCAGATGCAAACACTCGGCCATTTCCAGAGGTAAGCCGGGAGCCAGTTCGCGCAGGCTCGGCAACGGGTCTTGCACGACTTGCCGCATGAGTTCCGTCAGGTTCTCGGAATAGAACGGGTAGCAACCGGTAAGCAACGCAAAATAGCAAACCCCTAACGCGTAGACATCGCTGGCCGGGGTTGCATGTTCCCCCTGGAACAATTCCGGAGCCATGTATGGGGGCGTGCCCACGATTTCGCCGGAACCGGGGAGTCGCAGGTCGATCAAGACGCGCTTTGCCAAGCCGAAATCGGCGATTTTCGGCACGCCGTGATGCGTCAGCAAGACGTTATCGAGCTTCAAATCCCGATGCAGAATGCCCTGGGAATGGGCAATGGCGAGCCCTTCCGCCATGCGTGCCACTAAGGCCGTCGCTCGTACGGCGGGATGCTTGCCATCTTCCGTCAATCGATGCCGCACCGTTTGACCGGCGACGAATTCCATTTCGAGATAATGGAACCCGTTGATCTCTCCAATAGCATGCACCGTGATCACATTCGGATGGACCAAAGCGGCTGCCGCCCGGCCTTCATTCGTAAAGCGGGCCACATAGGCCGGATCGCTGGCGGCCATGCGCGGTGGCAGAATTTTCAGGGCACACGAGCGGTGCAGATCGAGGTGACGGGCGAGATACACCCGACCCATGGCACCGGCACCGAGCAGCCCTTCCAGATGGTAAACACCAAAATCTTGACCAATGAGCGCGTCGACTTCTTCCGCCGCGGAAGCACGCAAATCATCGGGCAGCCCCAGCACGCGGGTCACGGTGGCATCATCGCTGCCGGGTTCTTGTCCACAACGGGGACAGGGAGATTTTGCCGGGGGCAACGGGACATAGGTGATCTGGCAGCGTTCGCAGAAGACGGCAGCCAGCAGCCGTGTTTGCCGCTGTGCCAGTTCCTCTTGCGACATTCTGGGGCACTCCCGCGAACAGAAATTGACCTGCCACCCCTGCGTGCCTACAGTGGAATACAGCCAATTTCGAGTGAAGTTGAAACGGGCGATCCTTTCGCGTTTGCATTCCAGTGTAACAGCCGGAACACGTGACCACACGCGGTCAGTGGATTTTCCTGCTGAACGCCTGAGATCGTTGCACGCCGTACGGACTGGGAGCATTGACGTTATGCCAGACGACTTTCCATCCAGCACCGGCCCGGTACAGCCTCTCAACTCGGCGGAACTCTCTGCCGCAACGCAGTTGCCGGAGACTGTTCAGGCAAGCTGTGAACCGCTCGACATTACCGAATTTCTGGAAACGCCAGACCCGTTGATCACCACTGAGCATGTGATTGAATCCCGGTTGGTCGAGAATCGGCGTCCACCTGGACCGGGTCTACCGGAAGCTCTGGGTTGGACTTTCGGAGTCTTTGCATCGCATCTGTTTGCAACAGTGGTGCTTTTAGTCGTTGTGGTGGGGTTCATGCTGGTATCTGGCGAGTTGCAGCAGGGCCATGCCCCCGACCTGGAAGACACATCCTCGCCTTATATGCTGCTGCTGATCGGTGGCGATCAGATGATTGTCCTGCTGATTTCGCTGCTGGCTGCCAGCTTGCGGTTTGCCCCCGGCCTGATGCGAGTCTTGAATCTCACGCCGCCCCATCCGCTCCACATCGCCATCGTCACCGGATTGGTTTTGCCCCTGTCGAGTTTGAGTGGCGAAGTTTATCGGCTTACGCATCTGGTCTGGATGCAGATGATCGATGTCTTCCCGGCCCTTGCCGCCCTGGACGAGATGAACACGGTGGAGATGCTGCAGGACATATCGAGCATTGCACCACTGCCGTTGATGCTGCTGATCATCGCCGTCGGTCCTGCCTTGGCCGAAGAACTGGTCTTCCGGGGGGTGATCGGTCGCGGACTGGTCGCACGATGGGGCGTGCCGATGGGAGTGCTCATCACATCGTGCCTGTTTGCCGTGGTGCATATGCATCCGGTGCATGTGGTGGCCGTGATTCCGCTGGGCATCGCGATGCATCTGATCTATCTGGCGACCCGCAGTTTCTGGGCACCGGTCCTGCTGCACTTCCTGAACAATTCCTGGGCCACGGTCGCTTCGCGGATGAGTTCCGGGGAATCGTTCGACGAACTGGCCATGGAAGCCTCACTGGGTCCCGGCTTGCTGGTGGCCTCCGCCGTCGCGGTCGTGGTGCTGGGAACCCTGCTGTATCACACCCGCACCCGCTACCGGTTGGCGGATGGCTCCGAATGGAACCCCGGCTATGTGACCACGGAGTTGCCTCCCGCGCACCTCGCAGTCACCGTCGACCGGGGCATCTGGTCGGGTCGGGCGATGGCGACGGCGGCAACCGCCTGGGCCGCTTTCGCCGTGGCCTTTGTCGCTGAACTTGTAGCCTATGCCCGCGGGTGATTTTTCGGCGGAATCGTCAATACAGGCATAATCGTTCGGCCCGGTGGTTGTTCCCCCCAATCGACCAGCACACCTCGCGGTGAACGTGATCTACAGTTGTGATTATGACATCACAACTTCGCATCATCGCCGTGGCTTTCGCCTGCTGGTCCCTTTCCCCCTCCACGGCCGACGCCGCCGGGAAAATGGTGGAAATTGTCCTCGAAGGTCAGAAGTACACCGGCCGGGTTCTGAGCCATCAGGGAAACGAAGCCTGGTTCCTGGAACGTGATGGCCGACTGCGGCCGATCACTCTCACTGATGTCAGCGATTACCGCGTGCTCGGTCCGTTTCGGCCTTATACCGCCGTGGAGCTACGTGACCAGTTGACCCGCGAACTCGGCCGGGGCTTTGTGGTCTCCACCACGGGGCAGTATGTCGTGGCGACTGCCAAGGGAGTCGAGGGCCAGTATCCCGCACAGTTCGAAGAGTTGTACCGGCAGTTCGTGGTGATGTTCGGTGCCCGGGGCTTCAAGATGACGCGTCCCGAGTTTCCGCTAGTGGCGATCGTCTTCCCCACGGAGGAAGCGTTTCACGTTTACTGTGCCAGCGAAGGGATTCAGCCCCAGCCCGGATTGCGTGGTTACTATCTCCCAGCATCGAACCGGGTCGCACTCTATGACTCAACGACGAACAGCTCTGGCGCAAACACCGCGCTCGATAGCACCATCATTCACGAAGCGGTGCATCAGGTCGCCTTCAACACCGGCATCCATTCGCGCACGGGCACCAATCCGAAATGGGTAGTCGAAGGTTTGGCCACCGCTTTGGAAGTCGCAGCATTGCGGGCCAACGAACATCACACCACCGAACGAGCCCGGGCCAATCCATCGCGGCTGAAATGGTTTGAGGAACTACGATCCCGTCGGGCGAAACCCGACTTCGCCGACCTCATTGGCGAAGACCGGGCCTTCTCTGCAAGTGCGCTCGATGCCTACAGTGATGCCTGGGCATTGACGTTCTACCTGCTGGAAAAACGGTCGGCCGACTACACGGCCTATCTCAAGCGGTTAGCCGAGCGTGATCCGCAACTGGAATACACTTCCGAACAACGGCTGGCCGATTTCCAAAAGTCGTTCGGCCGCGACCTGTCGTTGCTGGAAAGCCGGGTGGTGCGATTCATCGACGATGTCGCCGCCGAATAGCGTGGCACGCCCTGACGAAGGACGGGTGTGCGAAATGCCCACCACACGGCGGTGGCGGCTTTGGTTCACACATTCACAACTTGCCCCACGCCCATGCGCTGCCCTCTGGGAGTGCCACGGGTCAAGCAATGGCCGCTGTCACTTCCGGGCCCATTGCGGATCAAGAAACGCATCCCCGACCAGCATCTCCCAGCCGGGCAGTAAGGTGCGCGAGGTGAGCGTCTGAATTTCCTTGAGCATCTGCGGTCGCTCATTTGGCGAGAAGACATGCACATGCTGCGATTCCGGATCGAAGACCCAGATATGAGGCACACCCCAGGTCTGATAGTTCCTGACGCGTTCTGACATCGCATCACGTCGGTCGTTGGAAGAAGCCACTTCCACGACTAACTCTGGCACGGTCGTCGACAGTAGCTGATCGAGTTCGCCGAAGCCGTTTTCTGTCCGGAAGCAGGCCAGCGCCGGCGAATAGATCATCAACGGCTGATCAGCCAGTTGCAGGCCCAACTCAAAACAGGCATACAGATCGCGTTGCTTCCGCAGATGCTGGCCGAATGATTTCGAGAGATTCCGCACGACATTGCCGTGAGCTTCATCGGGCGGGCTCAGCCGGATCAAACGCCCCTGCACCACTTCCAGCCAGCGTTCCCCATCTTGCAGCCGCCGGACGAAGTCCTCGGAACTCGTGATGGTCGAGGCATTCATGTCTGCGAACTCCGCTCAGTGGGCATGCCCGTGGCCGTGATCATCAGTGATGTGGTCATCCGCAGGGGTATGACCTTCATGGCTATGGGTCTCGACGGGGCCATGCACATGTTCCGGTTCCAGAAACCCGATCCCCCAGGCCAACGCCAGCCCCAACAATAACGCCGCGGAGAGTTTCAGGCGATCGTGCGAATGGAACTCCACTTCCGGCAGCAGGTCGCTCAAGGAAATGCACAGGAACACGCCCGCCGAAAACGCCAAGGCCGCCCCGGCAATCAGACTCTCCTGCCCTGAGAGGGAACTCAGTCCCAGATAAAAGCATAACGCCCCGAGCGGGCAGAGCGTGGCATAACCGAGATTGACCAGCATCCGCGACCGGTTCGACCAGCCCCCCGCTGACATCAGCGAGGTGATCGACATTGAATCGAGTGGTTTATGCAGCACGATCCCCAGAAACGTGCCAAATCCCGGCAGCCAGTACCCCGGATTGTGCAACGCATCGGCATAGACATGTGACCCCAATGCCAGCCCATCGATCAGCGTGTGAATGCTCAGACCGAACGCCACCCCCATCCAGCTCGCGCCGTGAACCTGATGCCGCCCGGCGAGGGGTTCACCACCGTGATCATGCGCGTGATCGTGGTCATGGGAATGATCATGGCTATGGTCGTGCCCGTGATCATGGTGATGCCCGCAACCGGTGATGCCATCAGGTTCAATCGTATCGTGCTGATGGAAATGGAACGTCCGCAACAAGAAGAACATCATGGTCAGGCCGCCCAGCATCCACATCAGGCTGCGGTCCAAAGCATGCGGCACATGCGCTTCCTGCAACACGCCCACGGCATGCGGCAACTGATGCAGAATCCCGACGCCAAGCATCAACCCGCCAATCAGGCTGATGAGCAATTGCAACCGCGTATGAGTCAAGCGAATGAGTGACGGCAACATCCCGCCCAGCCACGATGAGGCCACCACCAGCAGACAGTAAACAATCAGCGGGAAGGTGGCTGAGGTTCCCGATCCGTGGACGTGTAGTTCCTGTGCAGAAGCGGGAGCTGCCAGCAGAGCGAGAACGGCTGTACAAGTGAAAAAGCGAGCCATGAGCATCGACGTCCTGTCACGTCCGGGAGAAATCGCAAACGAATTGCAATTCTAGCAGAGATGACAAACGGATGCGAATCAGGCCGGAATGCCGTTTTTCCGGAGAACCTGCGATGATCTGAGACGGGACTGCCCACGTTTTCCACAGTGGCCATGCAGAACGGAGTCAGGAAAATGAGCACCAATCCAGCCAATATTACGATATCACAAGCGCCTCCGATCAAAACAACCTGCCCGGAATGCTCGGGAAATATGAAGCAGGGGTATTCTGTCGTATCCCCCTTTCCGGGCGTCGCCTTCTCTTGGATTGCGGGCGCTCCCACGAAGACATTTTTCGGGGGACTTGTGGTTCCCTGGCATAAGCGTGTGCCAATAGCCCATTTTCGCTGTGAGTCGTGTGGCTATCTCAAGAGTTATGCCCGCAAAGAATTTGAACCGAAATAACGCCGAAACAATTTTCGTATTGTCCCGCTCAGGAACATTTCAAAATGGCAGCGACACAGACTGATTCTCCAACGACACCTATGCCACAGATCGACACATGCTGTCCGAAGTGTTCGGGAACGATGGCGCGGGGATACTCCATTGATCGCACCAACGGCGCTATTTTGCCGACCTACTGGATTTCGGGATTACCAAAAACTGGATTTTTGGGAGGTCTGATTGGCTCGTCGACCAGTAAACATTTTCCGATTGCTGGTTTCCGCTGCGAGAACTGCGGCTATCTCGAACTCTACGCCCGCAAAGAGTTCAAACCGAAATGATCGCGGCATTCGCGCCATCGAACATCTCATTTAGCCCTCGGTTGCTCGCAACCGGGGGCCGTGTTGTTTGAACTCGCCGCAACCGTCCCCCCCATTGGCGAGCAATGGGGGGCTAAATGGAGTATGATGCCGCCACACAGGATTTCATCCCGCACGGAGGCGTTGGGCATGCCCCCCGCAGTTGCTGAGTATCTCAAGTCGAACCAGGACCGCTTTCTCGAAGAACTGCAGGCCCTGCTGCGGATTCCGTCGGTCAGTGCCGATCCGGCGTTTCAACCCGCGATGCAACAAGCCGCGGCGTTTGTTCATCAGCAATTCGAATCGATGGGCATGACCTCGGAAATCGTGGCCACAGCCGGGCATCCGATCGTCTATGCCGAGTGGCTGAAGAAACCGGGTGCCCCCACGGTCCTGGTTTACGGGCACTATGATGTCCAACCGCCTGACCCGCTCGACTTGTGGACGACCCCCGCCTTTGAACCGACCATCCGCGACGGCAAGCTGTTCGCCCGCGGTGCCACCGACGACAAAGGCCAGTTCTTCACGCATCTCAAAGGAGCGGAAGCCTGGCTGAAAACTGTCGGTGAGTTGCCGGTAAACGTGAAGTTCGTGATCGAGGGGGAAGAAGAAGTTGGCGGAGCGAATCTCGACAAATTTCTTGAAGAACGCAAATCGCAACTGGCCTGCGATGTCGCCGTCATCAGTGATACCTCGCAATACGCACCGGGTATTCCAGCGATCACCTACGGCTTGCGGGGCATCATTGCCTGTGAAGTCACTTTGACCGGCCCGAAGAAGGACTTGCATAGCGGAGTCTTCGGAGGTTCGGTGGCCAACCCTGTCAACATGCTCTGCCGGTTGGTGGCCCAACTCCACGATGACCAGGGCCGCGTACAGATTCCGGGGTTCTACGACGATGTGCTGGAATTGACCCCGGCCGAACGGGAACAGTTCGCTGCTCTGCCCTTTGATGAAGCAGCGTATCGCCAGGAACTCGGCGTGAAGGAACTCTCCGGCGAAGCGGGATTCACCACATTGGAACGCCGTTGGGCACGGCCGACGTGTGATGTGAACGGCATGTTCGGGGGCTACACCGGTGTCGGGCCTAAAACGATTGTCCCGTCGAAAGCGACCGCGAAAATCACCTGCCGACTGGTGCCGCATCAAGACCCCGCGAAAATCACGAAATCACTCGAACAGTTCCTGCGAACGCGTGGCCCGGCTGGCGTGTCCCTGACATTCACCGACTTCCACGGCTGCCCGGCCTTTGTGTTCGACCCGAACAGCCCGTACCTGACGGCGGCCAAAGCGGCGATTCGCGAAGGTTTCAGGGCCGAGCCGGTGTTGATCCGTGAAGGAGGTTCGATCCCGGTGGTCTCGACTTTGAAGCAAATCCTCGGCGTCGATACACTGCTGCTCGGTTGGGGCCTGAACACCGACAACCTGCACAGTCCCGACGAACATTTCACGATCGCTGATTTTCACCGGGGCATCGCCAGCGGCGCGGCGCTGTGGTCACAGATCGCCAAACTTTAGCCGCGAGGCCACGCCGAGCGCTGTGCCCGGCCCACCCGAGACATCCACTCCATCCATCGCGAAAACCCATGCTCGACCTGCAATACATCTATGACAACATCGACGCCGTGGCGAAGAACTGCGAGAACCGCGGTGTCAAAGTCGATCTGGATCAACTCAAAACGCTGCGGGATCAACGGAACGCCTTGATCACCGAGACCGATGCGGCCCGGCATGCCTCGAAAGAGCTATCCAGCAAGATTCCGAAGGCCGATGCCGCGACCAAGGCCGCGCTGGTTGACGAGGGTCGCAAGCTGCGGGAAACGATCGCCGCTCTGGAAGAGAAGCAGCGCGAGATCGAGGTCGCACTGAAGGAGATTCAGGCGGCGATTCCCAACATGACCCACCCCGATGCCCCCGTGGGTCGGCTGGAGAGTGAAAGCGTTGCGGTCCGCACCTGGGGTGAACCGCCGAAGTTTGACTTTGAACCGCTCGATCATGTCGCCCTCTGCGAGAAGCATCAGTTGTACGATCTGGAAGCAGGAGCCCGTGTCGCTGGACACGGCTTTTACTTCCTGAAGAACGAAGCGGTGCTGCTGGAACTCGCTTTGATTCAGTACGCCGTGCAGATCGTCCGCAAACACGGCTTCACCTTACACAGCACGCCCGATATTGCCCGACAGGATGTGCTGGAAGGGACCGGCTACCAGCCGCGTGGCAATGAAACGCAGATCTATTCGATCAAGGATACCGATCTCTGTCTGGTCGCGACGGCCGAGATCACGCTCGGCGGAACCTTGAAAGATCAGGTGCTCAATGTCGAGCAACTGCCGTTGAAATACGCGGGCATTTCGCACTGTTTCCGCACGGAGGCCGGTGCCCACGGCAAAGCGACCCGGGGCATCTACCGCGTGCATCAGTTCACGAAGGTGGAACTCTTCGCGTTCACCGCCCCCGATGTCGCCGAGTCTGACGCCATGCATCAGCAGATCGTCGCCATCGAAGAGGAAATCTTCCAAGGGTTGGGCATTCCGTATCGCGTGCTCGATATCTGTACTGGCGATCTCGGCGGCCCCGCTTACCGCAAGTACGATCTGGAAGCTTGGATGCCCGGCCGTAACGAATGGGGCGAGATCACCTCGGCATCGAACTGCACCGACTTCCAGGCCCGGCGGCTCGGTACCCGCTGCAAATCGGGCGACAAAAAAGGGACGCAGTTCGTGCATACGCTCAATGGCACGGCGGTTGCCATCACACGGGCCCTCATCGCCGTGCTGGAAAACTACCAGCAGGCGGATGGCAGCATTGTGATTCCCGAAGTCCTGCGGCCATGGGTCGGTCAGGACAAGATCGGTTGATCACGGTATACTCTCATGCCAGTTGAAGCCCAGGGATGGCGATCCCTGGGCTTCTTGATTCCCTGATGCGATATTGATCCCGCTATGCTCGCCCAGTTCACATTGCAGTTAATCGCTGGCATCAGCCTGATGTGGGTTCTGATGCCCCGTCGGCAGGTAACCTCGGGCTTTTTCCGCATCCAGATGTTGCTGGTGTTGGGCTTGAGCGTCCTGACCGCTTTGACGGTTGGCCTGTTCGAAGGCGGGTCAACAGCAGATACCGCAGCCGGTGCCAGCTCACAGGAACCCCGGTGGCTGGCCGTGGCGTGTGCTGTCATTGCCTACACGGGCTCCATTCTGTGGACCCTAGAACGTCGTAAGCCGGGCGGCGTGTGTGCCTTTCTCATCTGGGGGTTGTCGAATCTGGCCTTATCACTGTCCGTCCAGGGGACTCTGCAACCGAACTGGCTCGGACAGTTATCGTCCGGTTCGACCGCAGCGACACTCGGTGGCACCGTGACGGGCATGCTGCTGGGGCATTGGTACTTGACTGCCCCGACCATGTCGATCGCTCCTTTGACTCGCCTCACACAAATGCTCGGCGTCTCTTTGATCATTCGCTGCGCAATTTCCGCCCTGGCATGGTCTCTGGGAGCCGAGGCTTTGAACGGGTCGCTCATCTGGACATGGTTTGCCCTGCGGTGGCTGGCGGGGATTCTCGCCCCGCTGGTCCTTTGCGGAATGACGCTGCGGATTCTACGCTATCGAAATACACAAGCCGCGACGGGGGTGCTCTTCGCCGCGGTGATCTTGGTCTTCATTGGCGAAATGTCAGCCGCCTTGCTAACCCAGGAACTCGGGCGCCCTTATTAGCCGCGAGGCGACGCCGAGCGTTGTGATCATTGAAGGTTTTGTCATGCAACTGGTGTTCGATTGTCCGAAATGTCTGAACACGGCGGCGGTGGCCGTCGAAGAGACGACATCGGCGGTCGACTGTCCGAATTGTTCCTGGTCGCGCACCATTGGTCCGGCCGATCGCGTGCAGGGATCGCCGCAGCGCTGCCTGGTCTGTGGTTGTGACGACTTATGGCGTCAGAAAGATTTTCCCATTCTGCTGGGTCTCGTGATGGTCGGCACCGGCGTGATCTCCAGTTCTATCGCCATCTATTATTATCAACCAGTGCTGTCCATGGTCATTCTGATGGGGTTTGCCCTCATCGACATGCTGCTGTTTCTGGTCATGCCCGATTGCCTCGTCTGTTATCGCTGCCATGCTCGTTTCCGCGGAACGGGCGTGGTCAATCCCGATCATCATCCGAAGTTCGATCTCGAACTGAATGAACGGTATCGTCAGGAAGCGGCTCGCCTGCAGGGAGCCCCCCCTTCAGCCTCACACCCCTCGACCTGAAGCCAGACCGGTTGCCGCGAACCTGTCTCGACTGCTTCGCAGAGAACCGGCGGACTGTGGACGTTCGTCTGACACGGATTGTTGAAGATTTGTCCGACAGCTTCCAGGGGGAGTTGTCGGTCGATCCTACGGTCCGCGCGCTCTATGCCACCGATGGCAGCCTGTATCAGGTTGAACCGCTCGCGGTAGCCTGGCCCCAATCGGCTGTGGATGTGGCTACGTTACTGAAGTACGCCGCCGAGCAGCGGTTTCCCGTCATTCCCCGTGGCAGTGGTTCCAGTGTCACCGGCGGCAGTCTCGGCCCAGGCATTGTCATCGATTGTTCGCGGCACCTTACGGCCATTGAAAACATCAACGAAGAATCGGTTCGCTGTGGTGCGGGCGTGGTCTTGCAGCAACTCAATGCCTTTCTGCGACCATTGGGCCGCTACTTTCCCCCCGACCCATCCAGTGCGGCGACCACAACCGTGGGCGGCATGCTGGCGGTGGATGCCGCCGGTTCACACGCGATTTCCGTGGGATCAGTCCGCGATCATGTCCGCGAGATCGAATTTGTCACATCGGGCGGGGAACTCTGGCGAGCCAATCATTCCAGTTTGCCACTCTGTGATGTGAACTCACCGACCGCGACCATGTCGATGGACCAGGAGGATCTGGTCCATCGACTACGCGAGTTGTGTCAGCGGTATGCGACGGAGATCACGGCGGCAGCATCCACCGGACTTTTGCGGCGTAGCGGTGGCTATTTTGTCTATGGCATCGCGCAAAAAGAGACGATCGACTTACCACGGTTGCTTGTTGGTTCCGAAGGGACTTTGGGATGCTTTACAGCCGCGACTTTGCACACGTTGCCGTTGCCGGAATTTCGCGGGGCGATGCTGATCCTCTTCGAAACGTTGGAAGCAGCGGCCCGGGCTGTGACACGGCTGACCGTTGAAGAACCGGCGGCTTGTGACTTGCTCGATCGCCGTTTGCTGAGTCTCGGCCGTGAAGCCTCCACCGAGTTTGCCCGGTTGATTCCCCAGTCCGCCGAAGCCGCGCTCATTCTGGAATGGTCGGGCTGGTCATCATCGGAAGTGCTCTCACGGCTGGATCGCTATCAGCGGTTGATTCGCGAATTCGGTCATGGCTGCACGGTGCAGTGTGAAACGACATCGCCAGCCGGTGCCGACTTCTTGTGGTCTCTGCCGCAGCAGGTCGTGCCGTTGCTGCTGCGTCTGCCGGGTGTCGACCGTGCGTTGCCGTTTGTGGAAGACATCGCCGTTCCGCCGGCGTTTCTGGAAGAGTTCATTTTCCGGGCGCAGAAGACCCTGCAACGGCATGGCATGGTCGCGAGCCTGTATGCTCACGCCCCCACGGGTCAGGTCCATTTGCGTCCGTTCCTGCCAGCTCCGCGCACTGAAGACGCCCCGCGTTTGCAGGCCCTGGCCCATGAACTCTACGAAGCCGCCTGGCATCTGGGGGGAACCATCTCCGGAGAACACGGCCTGGGATTAGTTCGTTCGGGATTTCTGAAGCAACAGGCCGGGCCGCTGTACCCTTTGTTTCAGGAAATCAAAAATCTTTTCGATCCACACAACTTGCTGAATCCCGGCAAGGTGATTACCGACGACGCCGACCTGCTCACGCAACATCTGCGAGCAGCAGGGCCGTCAGTTTCGGATGTCCACGAAATCCAATTGAACTGGCCTACTGAAGAAGTTCTGAAGACGGCCGATGCCTGCAATGGATGTGGTCGCTGCCGGAGTCACGAACCAGAACTGCGGATGTGCCCGTTATTCCGATGCGATGCGACCGAAGCCGCCAGCCCCCGCGCCAAAGCCAATCTGGTCCGGCAAACCCTGCATGACGATTTGCCGCCGTTCATGCTGGCATCGCCCGAATTCAAGCAGGTTTCTGACCTGTGTTTCAACTGTCGTCAATGCCGTATCGAATGTCCGTCGCGTGTCGACATTCCGCATCTGGTGCATGAACTACGAGCCCAGTATGTGGCTCAACATGGGCTGCCACGGAGTTTATGGTTTCTGACGCGGGCCATGGACTGGGGCGACTGGCTCAATCGCGCATCGCCGGTCCTGAATCACCTGCTGAGTTGGAAAAGCATTCGCTGGTTGACCGAACGGTTGTTCGGAGTGGCACGACAGCGGCAACTGCCGCGCTTTGCCGCACAATCGTTTCTCAGCCAAATCCCGGCCCGGTACACGCAACCGCCGCTGCGTCTCACCAGTAAAACCGTGATTTACTTTGTCGATTACTTTGCCAACCACCACGATCCGGAATTGGCGCACGCCACATTGCAGATTCTCGAACGGAACGGCTACGAAGTCCATGTGCCGCCTCGTCAACAGCGCTGTGGCATGGAACTCATCGCGGCGGGAGATCTCGAATGGGCGCGGGCGATCGCCGAAAACAACATCCGCTTCCTCGTGGAATTTGCCCGCGAGGGCTGCCCGATTGTCTGCAGTGAACCCACGGCAGCGGTCTGTCTACGCGAAGATTATCCGCTGGTGATCAATTCCGATGATGCCCGCGTGGTCGCCGATCACACTTTTGAAATTGGGGCGTTCCTGGAACAACGGCACACTCTGGGTCAACTGGATGTCAATTTTGTCCCCGTGCCGGTGCGAGCACATTATCATACACCCTGCCATTTGAAGGCCCTTGGTTTGGGCACGCCGCTGTTCAACCTGTGCTCTTTGATTCCCCATGTCGAAACACCTAAGATTAACGCAGGTTGCTCGGGCATGGCGGGGATGTTCGGGATGGAGGCCAAGAACTACGCCCGGTCCATTGAAATCGGCAATGGCCTGCAAACAGCCATGAATTTCACCGGTGCCCGGCTGGGGCTGACGGAATGCAGCAGCTGCCAGATTCAGATGGGCCAGTTGTCCCAGCAACCCATTGTGCATCCCTTGAAGTTGCTGGCACTGGGCTATGGGCTGTTACCCGAATTACGTCGTCAACTCCTGTTACAGTCGTCGCAGCCATGACACTCACGATATTGCTGTTTGCTCAAGCCAAAGATCTTGCTGAAACCGCTCGTTGCGAGTTGGAACTACCTGCTGGTGCTACCGTTGCCGATTTACGTGAGTCGTTACTGGCCCGCTTTCCCCGCTTGCAACCGTTATCGTCACGCTTGTTGATCGCGGTGAACTCCGAGTACGTGGCCGAGCATGTGGTCCTCTCCCCCGGCAGTGAAGTCGCCTGTTTTCCTCCCGTGAGTGGTGGTTGATTTCCGAAGCAGTATCGCCCGAGACCGCAACCATGATTCAACTCACGCACGAACCGATTGACTATCAGGCAAGTGTCGAACGTGTGCGGTCGCATTCGGCCGGTGCGGTGTTGTTGTTCCTCGGGACTGTCCGCGAAATGACACAGGGCCGACAGACATTAGCCCTCGATTACGACGCCTATCCCGAGATGGCGAAGGTTCAGATGCAGAAGCTGGAAGCGATCGCGCGCGAGCGGTGGCCGATTATCGAACTGGAAATCGTGCATCGGCTGGGGCATCTGGAACTCGGCGACATCAGTATCTCGATTGCCTTCAGTAGCCCACACCGTCGCGAAGCCTTCGAAGCCGGGCAGTTCCTGATTGACGAGTTCAAAAAAGTCGTCCCCATCTGGAAGCAGGAAAACTGGTCCGATGGCACAAAAGAATGGGTGCATCAGTAAAGGATGAAGGAGGAATTCTGAGGGAGGAAATGTCTCACATCGAACATGGTCGAGATTGAACACGGTCCTTTACACCTTCACCTTTCCGATTTCATCCTTTCCCCACAGGCTGTTTCCTCCATCACAAATTGGCTTACAATACAGCCATGGCTTCCCTCATCGACACCTTTGGCCGCCTGCACGATAACCTGCGGATCAGCGTGACCGACCGCTGCAATCTGCGGTGCTTCTATTGCATGCCCGCTGAAAACGTCGAATTCATGCCGAAGGCCGAACTCCTCACCTTCGAGGAAATCGTACGGGTGGCCCGGGTTGCCACGACTTTGGGGATCACCAAGCTGCGACTGACCGGCGGGGAACCGTTGGTCCGCAAAGAACTCCACAAACTGATTGCACAACTCGCGGTGCTGCCGGGTATCCAGGATATTGGCCTGACTACCAATGCCCTGCTGCTGGAAGCTCAGGCCGCGGAACTCTATGCCGCGGGACTGCGTCGGCTCAACATCAGTCTCGATGCTCTCGATCCAACGGCCTTCCAGAAGTTCACCCGCCGCGACGGTTACGATCAGACCTTGCAAGGGATTCGGGCCGCTCAACAGGCGGGTTTCGATCCCATCAAAATCAATGCCGTTTCGGTCCGTGGTTTGACGGAAGACCAGATCGTCCCCTTCGGACATTTCGCCCGCGAGACGGGTCTCGAAGTCCGCTTCATTGAATACATGCCGCTCGATGCCGAGAACTCGTGGGAACGCGACAAAGTTCTTTTCGCGAGTGAAATTCTCGAACGGCTGACGCAGGAGATCGGGCCCTTGGAACCGGTGCCCGATCAAGATCCCCGTGCTCCGGCCACCGACTATCAATTCACCGACGGTGTGGGCCGCATCGGGTTCATTGCGTCAATCAGTCAGCCATTCTGCCTGAGTTGCAATCGCATCCGCTTGACGGCGGAAGGCAAGCTGCGCAACTGCCTGTTCAGCCAGGAAGAAACCGACCTGCGGCAGTTACTCCGTGGAGATGGGACGGACGCCGACATCGCCGCTGCCATTCAGGCGAGTGTCCAGGCCAAGAAAGAGGGGCACGAGATCAACACCGCTCGTTTCATCCAACCGCTCCGCCCTATGTATGCCATCGGAGGCTAGAGGCGATGTCGCGTCGGCAGAACTGGCTGGGACCGATGGTGGCTCAAGACGAGCTGACTCTGTTCATCCTGGTGAATGCCGCTGACGTCTTCATGACCTACCTGTTGCTGCAGCATGGGGGGTTCACCGAATCGAACCCCGTCGCCCTGTTTTTCATCCATCGCTGGGGCATCAAGGGGATGGTCTATTTCAAATTTATTGTGGTCGCGTTTGTCTGCGTGATCGCCCATATTGTGGGCCAATACCGCCCGTCCCTCGCGGCCCGCTTTCTATCATTCGGCACCATGATTGTAGGCTGCGTGGTGTTTTACAGCGTGATTCTCTTCGTCCGGCATGGCGGGTTTGCCGGAACATAACCCCGGCTTCGCTGTTGTCGACACCGGCCGTGGCCGGTAACCTGCACAGATCAGGATTTTCGCATATCTTCCGCGCGGAGGAGCGCTCATGATCGGTCGCGCGCTGTTCGGTTTACTCGTTTCGCTACTCGTTTTGCCCGCAGTATCAGCGGCACCCGTCAACTTTGAACGCGATGTCGCCCCGTTGCTGGCCCAGCGCTGCCTCGGATGCCATGCCGGCGGTGATCCTCAAGGGTCACTCGATCTCACCACGTTGGCCAATGCCGTTCGTGGCGGCGATTCGGGGCCGGCACTGCAGCCCAAAAATCTGGAAGAAAGTGCCCTGTGGCAACGCGTTGTCGCGGGAGACATGCCCCCCAAGCAGCCGTTGTCCGCAGCGGAACGCGACACTTTAAAAGACTGGATTCTGGCAGGTGCCGAGTGGACACTCCCCGCGATCGATCCACTCCGCTACTCCTCGGAAGAACGGGCCGGTTATGACTGGTGGTCTTGGCAACCAAGCCAGCGACCGACGGTTCCCACGACTGACGATGGTTGGGGCCAACAACCGATTGACGGTTTCATCGCTGCTCAATTGACAGCGAACGGTTTGACTCCGAATCCGGAAGCCTCTCGTCGGGTGCTGATTCGCCGCTTGAGCTTTGATCTCACCGGCCTGCCTCCCTCACCCGAAGAAGTCGAACAATTCCTGCAAGACACGGAACCGGGGGCCTATGAACGTCTGGTCGATCACCTGCTGTCTTCGCCGCATTATGGCGAACGTTGGGCTCGCCATTGGCTCGATGTGGTGCGGTTCGGGGAGAGCAATGGTTTTGAACGCGACCTGCCGCGCGAACAGGCCTGGCACTATCGCGACTGGGTAGTTGACGCCTTCAACCGCGATCTGCCCTACGATCAATTTGTGCGTTGGCAACTCGCTGCCGATGCGATTGCTCCAGACGATCCGCAGGCCTTGGCGGCGATGGGCTTTCTCGTTGCCGGTCCGCATGACACGGTCATTCCAGTCAGCAACACCATGCGGCAAACGATGCGGCAGGATGAACTCGAAGATCTGGTCGGCGTTGTCGGGCAGACATTTCTAGGCCTGACACTCAACTGTGCCCGTTGCCATGATCATAAGTTCGATCCCGTTTCCTCCCGCGAGTACTACCAGTTTGCCGCGGCGTTTGGTGGGTTGGATCATTCCGAGCAAACGGTCATCCCCGCCGCCTCACAACAGCAACTGACCGCTTGGGCTCACCGCATCGAACAGTTGGAATCGCAACTCAAAACACAGGCGGAACCGATCCTCGCCAGGCTGCATCAAGAACGATCTCAGGGAGATGGCCCGCGTCCAGCCAGCGTCTTGCCCGCCCCGCTCTCGCAATGGGACTTCACCACCGACCTGCAGGACCAGGTCGGTTCGCTGCATGCCCGCTGGGTCGGGACTCCGCAGCCCTCTCCGGAAGGGATCGTCTGTGATGGCAGCAACTTCGTCGCCACGGGACCTTTGCCCAAACCCTTGACGGAAAAAACTCTCGAAGTTCGCGTGAAGCTCACCGATCTGGAACAGCGCGGCGGCGGAGTCATGAGCGTGCAGACGCTGGATGGTTCCACGTTCGATGCTGTCGTCTTCGGCGAACAGCAGCCGCAGCGCTGGATGGCCGGCAGCAACAATTTCCAGCGGACCAACAGTTTTAATGCCCCGGCGGAAGAAGCCGCAGCCCGCGAGTTTGTCACGATCACGTTGGTCTACCGTGCCAACGGCCAGATTCAGGGCTACCGCAACGGGCAACCCTACGGGCGTGCTTACTCCAGCGAAGGTCCCGTTGCGTTTCCGCCGGGCCAAAGTCAGATCGTGTTTGGTCTAAGACATGGTGCCCCGGGCGGCAACCGCATGCTCAAAGGGACTATCTCTCATGCGAAACTTTATGACCGGGCTCTGACCGATCCTGAAGTCGCCGTTTCAGCATCGACGTCGGGAATCATTATCACTGAAGACGACATTCTCGCCCAACTTTCAGCGGGAGACCGCACAGTTCGGCGACTGGCGAGTGATGAACTCCGTTCGCTAAAGGACCAGCACGCCGCCTTGAGCAAGTCGGCCCCTTACAAGATCTATACGGCTTCCAAACATCAGCCCCCCGTCATGCATGTGCTGCGTCGGGGCGATGTCAGTTCCACTGGCGACGTTGTCACCGTGGCGGGGTTGACCGCCATGACCACTTTGCCCGCTGATCTCGGTTTGCGAGCTGATTCCCTGGAAATCCATCGCCGCGAGAGACTGGCCGATTGGATCACCGATGCCCGGAATCCGCTGTTTGCCCGGGTGATGGTTAACCGGCTGTGGCATTATCATTTTGGACAGGGGTTGGTGGCCACGCCCAATGACCTCGGCTTCAACGGTGGTCATGCCACGCACCCGGAACTGCTCGACTGGCTGGCGAGTGAGTTCATCGCTTCCGGGTATTCGCTGAAACACATGCAGCGGTTGATGGTCACATCGGCCACCTACCGACAGTCATCCGAATACCATTCGCAAGCGGCCGCCAGCGACGCTGATAACCGCTGGTTGTGGCGAATGCCCCCCCGGCGACTCGATGCCGAGTCACTACGTGATGCCATGTTGTCCGTCACCCAACAGTTGAATGAGCAGTTGGGCGGCAAGAGCTTCCACGATTTCCACAGCTACTTCTTCAAAGGCACGCAGTTCTATGATCCGGTCGAGATGACCACCTACGATCAACATCGGCGCACCATCTATCGCATGTGGGCCCGCGGCGGCCGCAATCCCTTCCTCGATACCTTCGACTGCCCCGATCCGTCGACCAGCACGCCCAAGCGATCCGCAACCACCACGCCGCTGCAAGCCCTGTCACTGCTCAACAGTTCGTTCTCACGGCAGATGGCAGACCGTCTTGCAGCACGCATTGAAACCGAAGCTGGCCCGCAACCAGCCGTACAAATCCAACGCGCCTATGAACTGCTATTTTCGAGACCACCTACAGCAGCAGAATTGACGCTGAATCAAGAGTTCTTGACTCGACACGGACTAGCAATGGCCTGCCTCGCCTGGCTGAATTCTTCGGAGTTTCTCTATGTCGACTAATCGTCGTGATTTTTTGAATTGGTCGACATCGGGATTGATGACCGCCGCCACATGGTCGTTGCTCTCGCAGGAAGCCGCCGCGTCGCCGCAGGCTATCACGCATCCGGCGAAATGCCAGCGGGTGATTCACCTGTTCATGTGCGGCGGGTTGAGCCATCTCGATTCATTCGACTACAAACCGGCCCTCGAAAAAAATCATGGCAAGCCACTCCCATCGACCGAGCAGCCGGAAACATTCTTCGGGCAGGTCGGCTTACTGCGGAAGAACGACTGGGCCTTCCGTCAGCAGGGGAAATCAGGCCTCTGGATTTCCGATCTCTTCCCGCACATCGCCACCTGTGCCGATGAATTGACCGTCATCCGTTCGATGGTTGCCGACTCCGCGAATCATACCCCGGCGACTTTTCAAGCCAACACAGGCTTTCGTTTCAATGGGTTTCCGGTGTTGGGTTCGTGGTTGTCCTACGGCATGGGTTCCGAAGCCGATGACTTGCCCGCCTATGTCGTGCTGCCCGACTCGCGAGGCATGCCCGCCGGCAGCACCATCAACTGGACCAACGGCTTTCTACCGGCCAAGCATCAGGGCGTGCCGTTCCGCACGAAAGGGAACCCGATTGACGATCTCTTCCCATCGGGCGACTACCATGCCGAGGCGGAAGCCGAGACGCGGGCATTCATCGCCGCCCTCAATGCCCAACATCGGCTCACGCGTCCGGAAAGTGAGTTGGAAGCCCGGCTGACCAGCTATGAACTGGCGGCCAAGATACAGCTTTCCGTGCCGGAGGTGACCGATCTTGCGGGTGAGACAGCGCAGACACAATCGGCCTATGGACTCGATCGCACCGAAACCGCCGACTTCGGCCGCAGTTGCCTGCTCGCCCGCCGACTGCTGGAACAAGGCGTGCGATTCGTGCAGCTCTTTTCCGGGGGTTCGTTTGGTTCGCCGCGGATCAATTGGGATGGCCACGAGAATGTCTTCGATAACCATTCGCAGGAAGCTCTGCGGGTCGATCAACCGATCGCCGCGTTACTCAAAGATCTCCGTCAGCGCGGCCTGCTCGATGACACGCTCGTCTTGTTCACCACGGAGTTCGGCCGCACGCCGTTCACGCAGTCCGCGAAAGATACGGTCGGTTCCGGACGCGACCACAATATGTATGGCTTCAGCACGTGGCTGGCTGGCGGTGGGTTGAAGCCCGGCATGAGCTATGGCAACACGGATGATGTCGGCTGGAAATCGGTCGATAAGCCAGTTCATTGGCACGATTTCCATGCCACGGTGCTGCAACTCCTTGGCATCGATCACACCCGGTTAACGTACTATCACAACGGCATTGAACGCCGTTTGACCAATGTGCACGGGGAAGTACTGCACGAGATATTGGCATAGTGCCGCGCTCGGCTTTGCCTCGCGGCTAAGGGATGTCGCGGCCGAAGAACTTGGGTGGTTCGGCGATGGTGTAGATAACCGTCTCGCTGGCCAGCCGGTCTCGAATGTATTTGGGGGTCTGCAGCATGCCCAGCAGCGACTCACCATCGAACATCTGCAGCGGTCCGCGAACCTGTTCGGCGAGCAGACGATTCGTGACCTCCGGATCGGGCCGTAGATTCAGCGGTTGATCGCAGGCCACGGCCAATCCCCAGGCAGAACCATAAGTCGGCACATTCGCCGTGATGAGAGACGTCTGCGTGAAGACACTATCGATGGTATGCAGCACGCGGATAAGAATGTCGGCCAGGGGGGGCGACTGTGAACCGGCCTGATTCACGAAGACCCCGCCGGGTCGCAGGCCATACTGGCAGGCGCGGAAAAACTCCTGCGTGAACAACGGATACGCCGGACCTTCTTCGATTGGGTCAGTCAAGTCAGCGATGATCACGTCCCAGTAACCTGGCGTCGACCGGATCAGTTCGAAGGCATCTCCCACAGCGATTCGCGCTCGCGGATCTTCATACGCCCCTTGATGAATCTCCGGCAACAATTCGCGACAGGCAGTGATCACGTCGCCATCAATGTCGGCGACCACGGCTTCCGTCACGCACTGCCACTTGAGGACTTCCCGCAACACGCCGCCATCAGCCCCGCCCGCAATCAGCACGCGCTCTGGTTTTCCGTGCAGCACGCACGGAGCATGGGCAATCGGTTCGTGATAGAGGAATTCATCGCCGGTGCAGGTTTGCCATTTGCCATCGAGAATCAACGCCTTGCCGTAAGGCCCACTCTCGACAACCTGCATCTCCTGAAACGGCGTCTGCCGCGAGGCGAGCAATTTCGTCACACCGTGCTGCCAGATGTCGCATGGCGAAAGGTATTCACTGATCCACAGGTCAGCGGCAAGTTGGGCACCGGGCATGGGTAGGTGTAGGTGTCAGGGTTGAGGGGTCAGGTTTCAGAAAAAGTCATTAGCCGCGATGCACCGTCGAGCGCTAAGCCTTCACGATGGGATTTGTGAGGGTGCCGATGCCGGAGATGCTGATCGACACGACGTCGCCATTTTCCAGAGTGAAATCATCCGGCGGGACAATGCCCGTGCCGGTCAGCAGGAAAGCCCCGGACGGCAGATCGTTCTCTTTGGCAAGCCAGTCGATCAACTCCGGGAACTCACGTTTCATCTGATCCAGTGTAGTCGAACCATGGAAAGCCATATGCCCGGCCCGTTCGATGCGCAGTTCAATGGTGGTCCCCTGGCGATCCAGCGGCGTTTCGGTCACCAGCACACACGGACCGAGTCCGCAGCACTGATTGTAGACTTTCGCCTGGGGCAGATAGAGTGGGTTCTCCCCTTCGATGTCGCGGGCCGACATATCGTTGCCGACGGTGAAGCCCACCAACTTGTTTTGCGGATTGATGACCAACGCCAGTTCGGGTTCCGGGACCGACCATTGGCTGTCGGCCCGCACGCGCAGGTCTTCCCCCGGCCCTGAGACGCGGTTGGGGGTCGCCTTGAAAAAGATCTCCGGGCGGGGAGCGGTGTAGACTTTATCGTAATGCGACGCCGCCGATTCCGACTCTTCCATGCGGGCCACCTGGCTGCGTTTGTAGGTTACACCCGCCGCCCAGACTTCCTGGCGATCGATCGGTGCCAGAAACGTGGCCGTCGAGGCATCAAAAGAGGATCCCGTTTTATCGGTAAGGTATTTCACCAACCCGAACGGGTCGGGCGCATGCAGAACATCCATCAGACTGCGGACATGATCCACCTGCATCAGATCAATGGGAAATAGCTGATCGCCTTCCCAGAGGACAGCGGCCGTGGAACCATCGGTCAGACGAATTTTCGCGAGCTTCATGAAAAACAACTTCCTGATGACAGCGACCCAAAGGGATGCCTGCATGCCATCATACGACAAGTTGTCCACGATCTGTAGGCTGCGATGAATCACCGGGCTATTTGCGACGCGTCAGGCGGATGCGAACCTGTTGGGGGTTGTCGGTCCGTGTAACCTGCAGATCGAAATGCAAGTCGTTCCAACCCACGGACATCGTGAAGGGTTTTTCCAATTTGTTCTCTTCGGCGCCCGTGGACATGTAACTGCTGCCATGATCGTGGATGGTCATGACATCGCGGGTAAACGACCAGGCTCCGGACCGCTTTTTCTGAGCCGTAATCTTCATCAGGGTCTGTTCCTGATCACTGCTGTGTACCCATAGGACCACCTGTTCTCCGGACGCGCAGGTCAATTCAAATTCTTTCTGGTCTCGGATATCAGGCATGCCGAGAGAGGCAATCACAGCCGGGTCGAGTCGCTCCGGGAGTTTTTCGAGCCCGGCCTTCTTGGCGAGTTCTTCGAACGTGCTTCGCTTCTCGCCTTTGGTAAGCAAACGGTCAATCGCCTGCCCCTGCAGGATCAACTTCTGAGCGCCAGTTGTGTCTTTCGCATTCAGCTTCCATTCTGCGAGGAGGCGATACGCCTCAGCGGTCGTTGGCCGATGCTCTTCGAAGTAGGCCACCAATTTCTCTTTGCCGTAGTACCACCAGTTCACAAACGGCAACAGCATCGATTCATGGAACGGGCGATCAAGCAACGCCAGGAAGGCCTGCTTGGTTTCGTCGGCGGTCATGGTTTTGGTGTAGATGACGGTATAGATCTCTGGACCTTCGACAGCCGGTGCACTGGAAGACATATGCCCGCTGTTACCGGAAGAATGCACATAGAGTTCTTCGGCCCCGCGGTTCCAGGCCCCGTAATAGCGGCCTTTGGCATCCGCGCGGGCGAGCACATCATGCCCCTTCCAGCCGTCAGCTAGCAAAGGGACGTCGATGAGATCGTGCAATTCCTCATTCGTGAGTTCGGAAGTGAAGGTCCAGGCGGCTGACGTCGATTGCATGAACCGCGGCCCGCTGCACTTGGACTGCGCGTGCAGCGTCGTCAGGAACCCGAGATCCGGTGGCGGCTGATACTCCGGATAAAACTCCGGAATCATCTCCCGCGCGGGTAGCTGCAGGTCTTCGTCTTTTTTGAAGATCTCCAGGATCGACTTCTGCAACGATTTGACAATGTCGTTACTGACAGCCGTGTATTGCGCGCCGGACGTTTCCAGACCGGTCTGCTTCGCCGTGTAATCCGTTCGGATAACAGACTGAAACTGTACGACGGGCGGAGTAGTGTTCGTGATGTTTGTTGAATTTCCGTGGGCGAATTCTCGGCCGACCTTGGTTACCAGCTTCAGATCGTATCGTTTCGCAACGGGCAGACCCGATTCGGTATATTCCGGCATCGACAGGGTGATGAAAATGTCGGGGATTTCCTGACCCGGCGGCAGACGTTCTCCCCGCGGCACATAGAAAATCTGTGGAAACTCTTCCGTTTTCTTCAGGCCTTCAAACAAGGCTAAACCGACACGTTGCATCAGCAGGTGATCGGATTCGCAGAAGATGGCCACGGAATCGCGCGGCCAGGTCCAACCACTGCCGCGACTCGACGTGGTCGCAACGCCGGTGGAATTTCTCCCTTCGACCACCGTCATCTGTCCGGCCAATGACGGCGATGCTGACACATCTCCCGTGGAAACCTGTTGGCCATCGTCCGTGATTTGTGACGACAGCACACCCAAGGCAACCGAAGGCGATTGCCCAAACTGAACAAACAATCCGACGGCCAGCAGCAGGCACAGCACGCCGGCAATCAAACGTCGCCTTCGTCGTCTTCGGAGTGCAAGAGCTTCCACCGGGATACCTTCAGTAGAGGTGTTCATCTTTGGCTCCAGCAGATCACAGACTCACGAGGAAACGGAATCCCACCACAGGGTGCTCGGATCGTCACTCCTGTAACGGAATCATCACGCCAGCGGATGACTTCTATTCCAACGCATGAGGTAATTCCCGCGAGATTCTCATGAGCCCAACAGCCTTGGTTGAAGGATCTGTTCAGTTCGATCTCGGTAAACTGTAACGCTTAGCACGTGGCATGTCACAACTTTTCCCCCGACTGGCGACTCGTCCTGAGTTGTTCGCAGTGACGGCGATTTTCTTTGCCGATTTCCGATACAGATTTGCTTCTCGGGAAAGGATGCCCACGTGAATCGTGATGCTAATCATTTGGCAAACTCTGCCGATCGGACCGGTTGGTCAAAGTACGCAAAAGCGACTGGGCTGGCCCTCACATGTGCCGCCGGGTTGTCGCAGGTCTGTTCGATTTCCGCCGCGGAACCGAATCAGGAATCCCATTGGCCGCGGTGGTTGAAGCTGTCGCGAGTTCCCCAGCGGTCGGAAGTGCCAACAAAGCCGAAGCCGACGGCGAATATCACCGCCACACCCAAGGCCACCCCGCAACACCACGAACCGCAGCTTCCGCTGGCCGCATCTGCTCCTGAAGCTCATGAGACTACTCCGATTCAAACGGTCTCCGCCGATATTGCGGCTGATGCTCCGGCTGCGATCGCTCCCATTCCGGTTACGGTTCCGCCCACTCCGGAAGAAGCACGTGCCCAGGCCGATATGCTGGGCATGACACTCGAAATGCTGGTCGCCTTGGCCGACGCCCATCATCCGCGACTGACAGCAGCCTACCAGCAGATTCAAGCCGCTCAAGGTCGTGCCGTGCAGGCCGGACTGTATCCCAACCCCGTGGTCGCCACGTCATCGCCACAATGGGATGGCAATGAAAGTCAGTTCAACGGCTTCGTTTCGCAGGAAATTGTCACCGCGAAAAAACTGAAACTCGATGTCGCCGCCATTCAACGGGAAGTCTCGCAGGCCCAGTTCGCCTGGCAGCAGGAACGCTTTGGAATTCTCACGGCTCTCCGACAGCAATACTACTCCACGCTTGCCGCACAAAGCCGAGTGGCTGTGCTGACTTCGCTGGTGCAGATCGCCCACCATTCGCGAGATGTCTCCCGGAAACTTCTGGATGCCGGTGAGGGAACGCGAGGCGATACCCTGCTGTTCGACATCGAAGTCGATCGGGCTGAAGTCGCGTTGGCGAATGCCGAAACGGTCTATCGCGTGGGACGACGGCAACTCGCGATTCTGGCTGCCGTGCCCGATATGGAAATCGATCGCCTTGCGGGAGACCTGGACCAAAAGCTGCAGGATTACGATCTGCAGGAACTCCGGTTTGCGATTGCGGCGGTGAATCCGCAAGCGAACATCGCCCGGTTGGAAATCGATCGGAATTCCTACCGACTGCGTCGTGCCGTGGTGCAACCGATTCCGAACATCGACATCATGGGGGGCTACCAACGGCAGGTCGGCGTGCCTCAGGAAGATCAGGGCTTATTCCAGGTAACGATGACGGTGCCGTTGTGGAATAAGAATCAGGGTAATATCTTCGCTGCGGAAGCCGAACTGGCCGGTGCCCGGGCCGACTTGAACCGCGTGGAACTCGACCTGGGTAACCAGGCGGCCGATGCCTTGCAGGTCTATCAGACCGCTGGGCAACTGGTCGACCGTTATGAAGTTCAGATTCTGCCGAAAGCCCGCGAGACATTGAACCTGACGCAGCAGCTGTACGCTCAGGGCCAGATCGATTTCCTGCGGTTGCTGCAGTCGCAAAAGACTTTGCTGGAAGCCGAACTGGCCCGGTTGGAGGCCCTGGAACAACGCTGGATTTCCGCGGCCATGATCGCGGGTCTGTTGCAGACTGAACACTTCCCGTAATCGACGGCCGGGCAATCGATCAGTGAGGAATGTGAGGGACCTCTTCGGGTTGACTCTTGTGATACAGCCCGAAGGTCACAAAGGCCCCGGCAATGAGCAGGTATCCAACGGCAATGCCCCATGCACGGTAAGCCATCGCCTCATCAGGGACGGCGGATTGCAGGAAGAGAAAGTCGATCACGTTGCCCTGCAGCACATAGGCGTGTGTTAACCCCACCAGCGCACAAAAGCTGGCGATCAAAGACCACACCGCCGCAGTGAAGAATTTTCGATCGATCAGAAAGGCCGACATAGCCGCCAGCATCATGCAGGTGAAAATGTAGCCGCGTTCGATCGAAATCAGCCCGTGCAACAGATACCCATTCAACTGGGCATCCATCGATGCTGAAAGCACGGTCTGCATGCTGGTTCCATTAGCGGCGAAGAACGCCCCTTGCACGATGTTCAAACCCCAGGCCGCAATCGCGGGGAACAACCCCACCGCCACAGCCGGGGCGTGTTCGGTGGGTGTGGCAGCAAACGCCTGAGCCGTGATGATGATGCCGATCCAGAGCACAATCGCCACGCCAGCTTCGATGGGGATGAGCGCATTGACCACCCCCACGGTGCCGGTGAGGCAGAGGACCGTGATGACCAATCCATTCAACGTGGAATAACCAGCCCGAGCCCCGAGAGCTTTCCACCCCGGATGGCCGATGTAAATGGTCGTCGGGAAACAACTGCCGAACAGTGCCGCGACAATCGTGCCCAATCCGTTCACGGCCAGAGAGGAACGGGTGTCGAACCGATCGCCCCCCGCTTCCGCCGACTCGATGTTCTGTAGACTCCCGACCAGATTGAAGAGCCCCATCGGCACGATCACCGAAAGATGACCCAGCCAATGTTCCGGTCGGCTTAACACGCTCCAAAGATCAGCGCCGACAAAACTGGGAACGACGAATTCGACTTGCTTTGCCGCCGACGTAATGGCGTCGGTCTTCATCACCGAACCGATCAACCACTGCGGACCATCGGGCCAGACGGCAGCCAGACCGGTCAGTCCCCAAGCCATCGCGGTTCCCAAGGCCACGGCAATTAAACCGCCCGGTAGCTGCAAGGGAAACGGAGCCTGCGAGAAATAGGTGATCAGCACGACCGCTAAGGGCAACATGGCGATTAATGGCTTCTGATAAATCTGCAGGGCAAAACTCATCGCGATGAAACCAATCGCGATGCCCGCCAAAGTAGAAAGGAGCGCTGCGCGGGGAGTTCGGCGACGAATACTCTCCGCGATGAAAGCCCCGCAAAACTCGATCAAACCGCTTCCCAGGCAGGCGATCAAACCGAGTTGCCAGGCGAGATGAGCGGCATCAGCGGACGTCGAACCACTTTCCACGGCCTGCCGATAGACCGGTGCCATCACGAAGTAGACATACACCAGTAGCGACGGCGTGTTGATGCCATAGGGGAGCGCGGTGACATTGTCGCGGTGCTCCCGTTTCGCCAGCCGATGGGCCTGCCACGCGTAGAAGATGTTGCCGAGCAGAATGCTGACAGCCGCCCCAGGTAACACATAGTGGGTTAGCAACCGCTGGGCATCACCCTGCATGCCGCATAGCCCACCACACAGGGCGACAATCAGCAGCAACTGCACGAGATTATCGATAAACAGCCCGAAGAAGCCGTCCAAATCTCGACGGACAAACAGGGGGTACTTGCTTTCAGTCATCAAGTGCTACCGTGAAAGGCGAATCGAGAATTCGGACAACTATCGCTTCCAACCAACGGAATTCATCACTCCGGCAGTTTCGCGGCGGCCTGAGCCTTGGCCCGGACCTCTTCGAGTTTGACCGGCTTGCCCCCCTGGCGTTTGCTTTCGTCGGCGGCCTCCATGAAGGTGTAGAGTTCCAGTGTCTCTTCAGCGGTCACAGGAAGTTCTCCTGACTTAAAGAACTTGACGATCTCCACGGCAAGCGGGCGATAGCCACCAAAGCCGCCGAGATCGACCACACCCTTTTCACCAAAGGCACGGCCACCGTAACCGCTGCCGCCCTGGCGAATTCCACGGAACGTGCCGATGCGGCCGTCCGCCCAGGTGCCGGTCACCAGATCGAACGAGTCGCTATGAGCGCGCGTGACCGATTCGCAACCAGTTCCCATCACCGTGTACAGAATCTCGACGCCATGAATGCCGTACCAGAAGAGATCGGGATGGGTCGCTTCCAGAGAGCACGGGCTGAAGGCATCGCAACCGGTCACCTTGCCAATTTTTCCATTTCGCACTTCTTGAGCCATAGCCATGTAACGCAAAGACGACGACGAGAAAATGGGCGTGTTGTACTTCTTCGACGCTTCGAAGATCGCGATCGCATCGGTAAGGCTGCCAGCGATCGGCTTATCGATGAAGCACTTCTTACCAGCCTTCAGCACGGGGAGCACCTGCTCCAGATGCGGACGGCCGTCATTCGTTTCCAGCAATACGCAATCGACCTTTTCCAGCAAGGCGGGGATAGAATCGACAATCTCGATGCCCATCTCTTCGAACTGCTGGGTATAGCCGGGGACGCGGTCGGTGCTTGACTTGATGTCGGGACTTCCTTTGGGATAAGCCGCGACTACCTTACAGCCAGCGACATCGGCTTCGGCATTCGGATCATTCAGTAATTTGGCAAAGGCCGGTGCGTGCGAGGTATCAAGTCCGATGACGCCAATGCGAATGACTGCCGGTGTCGCGGGGGCATCGGTCGCGACGGTCTCGGTCACCACTTCCGCAGGAGCAGTCCCCGTCAGTCCCGCTAGACTCCAGGCCAAAACCGACAGATCCTGACCTCCGGTGAGTGCAGTCTGCCCATCGGGACTGACAGCCAACGCGAGAATTTTGGCGGTATGCCCTTCCCCAACCGCGAGTTCTGCACCATCTACCGCACGCCAGACACGCAGGCTATGACCGCCTTTGGCTCGACCGCCGCCGATACTGACCACGGCTTCTGACGACGGCAAAAATGCGACCGCATTGACCGGACGTTGATGGCCACCGAAGAAACCGAGCAGTTTGTCATTCGGCAGATCGTAGACTAGGGCCCGCTCATCCAAACCACCCGTGACCAGCCAGTGTCCGTTCGGGGAAAAGGCCGCACACAATGCGGCGCGGGTATGATCGGTCCAAGTTTGCATGGCCTGACCCGTGGCGTCGCGCAACACGACTTCACCCGCTTTGGTTGGGCGGAGTTCATCACCGGCGACGGTCACGAATTTCGTTCCGTCGGCCGACCAGGCGACGCCATTGACCGGGAAACTATGTCCGGCGAGGAGAGTCGAAGTGCGATTCGAGAGATCCCACAGTCGGGCCGTTTCATCATCGGAGACACTCACCAGATGTTTGCCATCGGGAGAGAAAGCCACTCCCGTGATGCTGCCACGATGTCCGGGGAGTTCCGCGACCAGTGTAGCCTGGTCGGTGTTCCAGAGTTGCAGGCTCTGATAACCCCCGATCGCGAGCAGGCTGCCATCGGCTGTCCAAGCCAGCGCTTGCACTCGGCCAAACGCCCCTTCCATTCGGCGTTCGAGCTGATGTGTCGCCGTCGAGTTCAGCAGCACCAGATCTTTTTGACCGATGGCATAGGTGGCCCCCTGCGGATGAAGCGCCAAGGCAGTGACCGCTGCATCGAGTTTGGAGACAGCCGTGACGGCCGATAAGGGTTGCGGCGTCTCGGCGGGAGCGATCGGCGGTGCGGCAGTCACCTTCGAGAGGCACAACAGCGTGGACAGAACAACCGCAACACATCCACTCGATACAGACAACGGGCGCAGCATAAGACCCCTTCTCCCTCAGATGACCGGAATCATGAGCAGCAGGGGGAATTATGCAGCGACAGGGCACTCGCTGCCAAGCGCGCCGCAAGAATCAGGTGCGCGCGGGCTGATTCATCGGGGAGACCACACTCCCCAATCGCCCAAAGATCATGCGACCAGCACTGTTCTGTAACACACTTGTCACAATCACATCGATCTCCTTGCCGATCAATGCCGACGACTGTTCGCAGACCACCATAGTGCCGTCATCGAGATAGCCGACCCCTTGCCCCATGGCTTCCCCTTCGCGGATCACACGAATCCGCAGGTTTTCTCCGGGGAGATAGCGGGGCTTCAGGGCGTTGGCGACATCGTTGAGATTCACGACATCGACGCCCTGGACGCTGGCGACTTTGTTCAGATTGAAATCGTTGGTAACAATCCGTCCCCCGAGTCGCTTGCCCAATGCGACCAGGCGCTGGTCGACCGATTGTCCTTCCAGATCCTTCTCTTTGACTTCGTACATCCGGATATCGACGTTCGGATTCTGCTGCAGCTTGGTTAACACATCGAGACCGCGGCGACCACGCATCCGGCGGACTTTGTCGTTGCTGTCCGCAATGTCCTGCACCTCTTCCAGCACGAAGCTCGGCACCAGGATTTCCGTATCAAAGATATGGGTATCGGTCACGTCGGCGATGCGTCCATCAATCAAGGCACTGGAATCAAGCAGCAGCGGACGGCCCCCTTTGATTTCCTTCGCGAATTCCACATAAGGAATGACGAAGCGAAAATCGTCTTTGGTCTGCAACAAAAGAGTAATACAGATGTAGGGCAACACGATCACAATCAGCGTGGTCGCAAAAGCACCGAAACCGCTGTTCGCCAACACGGGTTGCAGGGCCACATTCAGGAGGTAAGCCAGCAACGTACCGATCAGCAACCCAAAGTAAATGGCAGAAATCAGGTCAAGCCGTTTACGGGGAAACAAGGTATCGATAAAGGTGACCGACTGCGTCAGCAGCATCAGAACGACAAACGTCGCAAAGGGATGTTCGTCGACAATGGGCGGTAACACCACCGATCGAGAATTGATGAGCGTCGCTGCGGCGCCCGCACAGATAAACGCATACATCACACGGATAATGATCAACAGCATGACAAGCCTGTCAGGTGGGGACTTTGTGGAGGGTGGTTGACCGTATGGGAGGGAATGCGCTCGCCGATACGGAAACCTTCAGATACGTAATATACGATCGACTATCGGAAATCTCCAGATTTCTCCCCGTTTGGAATGAGATTCTCAACTCGGCATTCGTTGATTTGTCCACGTATCCATGGCTCGAATACACAGGAGCATCCTGGCCTCGGAACATGGTCAACACCCTAACCCGCAGAATCGATAGTTTGAGCACGAAATTGCTCAGTTCCTTGACGTGCTTCTACAGATTGGAGCACCATAACGGACCGGGAGACGTAAGTAGTTGCCCGAGATATCGTCAGCCTGGGGGCCAAAGGCAGGTTGTTGATGGAGACCCGAACTACCGCCGATCCACTCGGTATGACACAGGCACATGACGCTCAGCTTCCGCAAGATGTCACTCTGCAAATGTCAGCGATCACCGGTTCACCCGTCTCTGCGGACGATTGCCTGAAGCAGTGCCCGGCCTTTCATCGGCTGAGCGATGAACTGCAAACGGCTGTGCGTGAACGTCTGCAACCTCACGAGTTCCAGGCACGGGAATTCCTCATTGCCGAAGGTGTCGCGGGGAAAGGGCTATGGCTGCTGGTTGAAGGCCGCGTTGAGATTCAGCTCCAGCGGGGCAACGATCCGACGTACATCAGCACCGTTGGTCCGGGTGAAGTCCTCGGCGAAATGTCTTTGCTGACCAATGAACCGGCGACGGCGTCTGCGATTGCAGCAACGCACACCCAGGCCTATCTGCTACCGGCGGCCGATTTTCATACCCTGGTAGTCCAGTTCCCCGATCTCGCCATGGTTCTGACACGCGTGATTGCCGCCCGGTTGGGTGGAGCCAACCTCGATGTCCTGGCGGGCAAGGTTCTGGACCAGTACCTGATCCGGCGGCGATTGGCCAAAGGTGGCATGTCGGTCGTTTATGACGCCGAGCGCCAGTCGGACGGTCGTCGGGCCGCCTTGAAAATGATGAGTCATCGGTTGGTATACGATCCCTGGGCCTTGGCGGCGTTTCAACGTGAGGCCGACCTGATCGCCGATTTTCAGCATCCGAACATCGTGCAACTGCTCGGCAGATTCCAGGCGTTTCACACCCACTTTATCGCCATGGAGTATTGTGATGGCGAGGACTTAAAGAGCCTGCTGGAGCGCTGCGGGAAACTCCATCTGGATGAAGTGCACCACATCCTTGGTCAGCTGGCTGCCGCCTTGGACTATTCGCACTCGCATGGCGTGGTGCATCGTGACCTCAAACCATCGAACATCATGCAGACGTCAACCGGCCGGGTGATGCTGATGGACTTCGGCCTCGCCAAGCCGAGCGTGGAGCAGACACTGCAGCGAGAAGAGATCGTGGGCACACCGCGTTACATGGCCCCGGAACAATTGCGGGGAGAAGCCGCCCACGAGGTCGCCGATTATTTCGCGTTTGGCTGCATCGCCTACGAACTGGTCCTGGGAATCCCGCTGATATCCGCGAGCACGCTGTTCGAACTCCGCGAGACCCACCATTACTGGTCGGTCAACAACATCGTGGAAGAATGTGCGACGCGTGATCCGGAAGTCGCCGAGATCCTGCAGCACTGCCTGCAACCGCTCACCGAACGTCGCACGCTCGATCTGAAGTCGCTCGCCACCTGGGCTCCACCGCTCGCCTGAGCAACTCGTGACTCGGAATCACTGTGCCAGACGGGCGGGTGCTTTTCCGGCGGCGGGATGAATCGGCCCGATATCGACCTGATCACCCACCTGCAGGATTTCCTGTGGTACGTCGTCCGATAGTTCTTCGTAGACAGCCGTTTGAATTTTCTGTCGCGTGAGTCCTGCGGGTTTGGCAGCCATTTGTGTTTGCCCCGGACGCACAGCCTGACCATTAGCCAACAGGGTTCGCATGGTCCGTTTCACTTCGATGCGATCGGCGGGTTCCGGACCGGCAATCAGCAGCACCTCATCGACCAGATTCCGATTGTGCTCTTTCCGCAATTTGACCGCGGCACCAAACCGATCGTCACCGAGCTGAATCAGCACTTCTGTTTCAGACTGCACGACAGATCGCAACGGAGTCGCCAGGAATGTGTCGGACGACAGGCCACCGTTGGGAACAAAGTCGGTCTGTTGCCACACCATGCGATTGAAATCGGTGGAACAGGTCTCCTGCAGCATCTGCAGCACCTGAGCCTGTTGTTGCGGACCCCGTCCCAAGGCCACAGCCGCCGAGAAGTTCTGCACCGGAATCAACAACGCCAGCGTTTCTTTGACGGATGCTGGTCGGCCCGGCGTCTGCCAGAGCACGTCGTCCACATAGAACCGTCCGGCTTCTTCCCGCAACAGATACGTCACCGGCTGGCCGCCCTGCGTGGCTTCCACGCGAGTGAGCGCCCCCAGGAACTGCATCGAATTCACATCCAGTTGCGGTGAGTCGAACATTTCCAGGGGCAACCCCTGAATCGTAGCGGAATTCAATCGCCGCCAGACCGAGTTCGCAAAGTCCTGGGTGGAACTGTGCTTCAAGTGGTCGAGATCGCGTTCCGCCAAGGCTTCGCAAAAGAGTTGTAGCATGCTTTGCGCCGTGAAGAGCGCGGCCAAACGCTTCTCCTGCCGCGATTCGACTTCGTAAATCGTCACATCTTTCACCAGGAAGTGTGGCGGCGAATTCGGTTCCGGAGAATCTTCCCGATGCATTTCAATCTGCACGACTTCACGTTCGCCTTTCAGCAGGAAGTCGGCCCGTTGCCCATGCAGTTTCAGGCTCAACTCATGGTCGATCAACTGCGGCCCCGGCAACAGCACCTGCTTGAGGTTGGCAATACTGAGGCTACCCGAGAACAGGTCTTCATCGCACAGCGGCGCCAACGCGACCTTGTCATCGCGCTGATACGCATCGAGAAAATCGACACAGGTATTCACCGCGATGGCATGCTTGTGCATCGATGGCAGTTGGTCTTCTTCCTTCTTGCTGTCGATGGCCACATCGGTGACTCGCCAAGTGGTCCCATGCAAAGACAATGTCAAAATCGTGTCACCACCCATACGTGGCAGTTTGACCACGGCGGTGGTTTCATCCAGTTGCGCTTGTGGTTTGAAGTTCGACGCCGGAGACTTTTCTCCCAGAACATTACCGATCAGACGCGCGAGATAAGACGGCGGCAGACGTTCCAAAGCGGCACTGAATTCCAGGTCGGTCACCTGCAGCATTCGGTTTCGGTCACCCGCATCGCAAGCATCGATAAACTCGCGAACAGTCAGCAACAGGTCCATTTGCTCGGTGACCGATTTGAAAGTCGTCACACCGAGTTTTTTCTGCTTCAGATAGACGTCGTCAACGACCCATTTTCCGTCGTCGCTGCGGACCAGTTCGTAAAAGACTTCCCGCTTGCCTTCGCCCATTTCCACCGTGACGCGGCGGTGCGATTCATCCACGAACTCCACTTCCATGACATTCACTTTACCGTCCGGCAGTCGCAGGATTTTAATGTCCTGCAAGGCCGTCGCGGTGCGCAATGCCCGTTCGCTGAAATCGTGGGAAGACGCCTGCTTCAAACCATCCAGATCTTCGCTTTGCAGACGATCGGCGAAGTTTTGAATGGCGCGTGACTCGACAAAGTTGGCACATCCAGCCCCCAGGCTGAAGGCCAAACTCGCCAACACGGTCCATCGCACAGTCTTCGGCATACGCTCAATTCCCGTTGGGGGCGAACACTTCGCCCACTGGGTCAGCAGACATTTTCTGCCACATCCGTTGACCTCTGGCTTCTCTCAGAATCCGCCGTCAGGGTCAACCGGGGGTGTCGCCCACAGCCCACCGTTTCACGCCCGATTTCACGAGATTGGCTGCTGACTGGCGAAATCTGCCGCGCCACCTGCCAGCCAGCGGAAATGACTCGTTATTTCCTCGCCAAAGGCGTATTGTCCTGACTAAGACGACCGCCACTACAGACTGCCGCACAAGATTGACGCAGGATTTGTCAGTATGACTCAGAGCTTCCTCGCCAGCCGGTTTGTGATCAGTTGGACTGCCTGCCTGCTTCTCATCCCAATCACCGGTCCTACGGCGGAACAAAAACCCGACACGTCTGCCACCACACGCCTGCAAACGCTGCTGGATGAAGACTGGGAGTACTGGCAGAAGGAATCGCCGACCTGGGCGTCGCATCTGGGCGACAAGCGCTACAACGACCGCTGGCCGGATGTGAGTCTGACGGCCATTGCCGCCCGGCAAAAACATCGCCAGGAGATGCGACGGCGGCTCGAAGACATCTCGGCCGATGAGCTCTCCGAGACGGACCGTCTGAACCTGAAGTTGTTCCGGCGTCAGTTAGACATCGACATTGAAGGCGACCCATTCCAGGGTTACCTGATGCCGCTCGATATGCGCGGGGGGATTCAGGATGAAAGTTCGACGGCCGACAGCCTGTCGTTCGACGACGTGAAAGACTACGAAGACTGGTTGGCCCGGTTGCGTGCCTTTCCGGTCTATCTCCAGCAGACTACCGATCTGATGCGGGAAGGCTTGAATCAGAAAATCGTGCAGCCGGAGATTGTGATGCGGCGGGTCCCCGCGCAAATTCGCCGTCAGATTGTGGACGATCCCCAGCAGAGCCTGTTCTACAAACCGTTTCAAACCTTTCCGGCAAACATCTCTCCGGAAGACAAGGAACGGCTGCAGACCGCAGCTCAAACCATGATTCGCGACCAGATTGTTCCTGCCTTCCGAGATTTCGGTGAGTTCTTCGATCAGGAATATCTTCCCGGATGCTATCAAGGCGTGGGTGCCTGGCAGTTGCCGAATGGGCAGGACTTTTATGCCTACTGTGCGAAGTCCTACACGACGACATCCCTCACGCCGCGCGAGATTCACGACCTTGGCCTCGCGGAAGTCGCACGGATTCGGAAGCAGATGGAAGCGATTCGGGAGCAGGTCGGCTTTACGGGTTCGCTGCTGGAGTTCTTCGAGCACCTGCGAACCGATCCGAAGTTCTATTACGACAACCCGGATGACCTGCTGATGGCGTATCAGGCGTTCTGCAAGAAGGTTGATCCGCTGCTCACCAAGACGTTCCGGATGCTGCCTCGGATTCCGTATGGTGTTGAACCGATTCCCGCACATATGGCTCCTGATACGACGGCAGCTTACTACCGTCCGCCCGCGGCGGATGGTTCACGGGCTGGCACGTTCTTCGTGAACCTCTACAAACCCGAGGCCCGCCCGAAGTACGAAATCGCCGCGTTGTCGCTGCATGAATCGGTGCCCGGCCACCATCTGCAAATTGCCCTCGCGACGGAACTGGAAGACGTGCCGAACTTCCGGCGGTTTTCCGGCTTCACGGCTTATGTCGAAGGCTGGGCTCTGTACAGCGAAAGTCTGGGCGATGAACTCGGCGTCTATGAAGACCCGTATTCCAAGTTCGGTCAGTTGACGTACGAGATGTGGCGCGCGATTCGGCTGGTGGTCGATACCGGCATGCACTCGCTGCAATGGTCGCGGGAGGATGCCATCCAGTTCTTCCGGGAAAACTCAGCCAAGACGGAACTTGATATCGTCAACGAAGTCGATCGATACATCGGTTGGCCCGGCCAGGCATTGGCCTACAAGATCGGTGAACTCAAGATCAAAGAACTCCGCCAGCGTTCCAAAGAACAACTCGGTTCCCGCTTCGATCTGCGCGAGTTTCATGACGTGATTCTCCGCAATGGCAGCGTCCCCTTGGATATGCTCGAAGGACTCGTTGACGAATGGCTGGCTGGCAAGACCTCCCCGAAGCCGTAAGTCGTAATCAGTGTGCGGATGCTGCTGAGGCGTTGCGATTTGGCCACACATCAACGGCCTTCAATTTGGCCATTTCGTGGGCCATTCGAGTTCGCTCGTTGACAGCACCAACGCGAGACGAGTAGAACGGTAGAAGCAGGAGGAACGGTCTGTTCCGGCGGCTGAAGGACTTGCCGCATGATGGCTGGCACCAGGGGTGAGGGTGCAATCGCCATCGGATTCATCTCACCGTGCAGACGGGGATGTTCAATGTCGACCTTGTGGCAAGTGACAGCACTGGCAGTGATCTGTAGCGGAATGGCGGCACCATCGACGGCCTCTGCTGGGTCGTTCTGGAACTGGGGCTACCCCGGTTACGCCAATAGCTCGTTCTACGCACCGGGGGGAACCTGGGCCGCGTATGGCCCCAGCTATTTCGGACCAAGTTCCGGTTGCTGTGGTTCAGGAAGTTGCGGGGCCAGCGGCTGTGGCAGCTGTCAAACCGCTTACAATTTTGGTTGCGGTTGCGACCCCTGCGGCTGTAGTCCGTGTGGCGGCTCGTGCGGTGGATGCGACTCCTGCGGCAGTTGCGGGA
The DNA here is from genome assembly GCA_016125225.1 of bacterium. GTDB lineage: Bacteria > Planctomycetota > Planctomycetia > Planctomycetales > Planctomycetaceae > DSVQ01. The sequence goes on from WGME01000018.1 coordinate 126,354, forward strand.
TGGGTGGTTGCTCTTCGGGCAATTGTGCCAATGGCAACTGTGGCCTGAACGCCGCACCGGCCGATATGGCCCCGCGTCCGGAAGATCCCAACAGCTTGCCCCAACCCAGCACGAATCCGGCTCCCAGCTCGAATGATCGTGTGCCGCCCCGGCGGACATTCGACAATGAACCCAGCGGGACCGATGCTCCGATGTATGAACCTCCGGCGACTAATCCGATGGTTGACCCCATGCTCGATCCCGCCACGGATGGGTTTGGCCCGACCAATCCTGGACGTACCAACCCCGGCACTTCACCTCGACCTTTTGGCGGTGGCTCAGGGATTCGTACAAACGAACCCGCTCCCGCTGACGGCTCGTTTCCGAGTCGGACAACTCCGCGACGTCCTGCGCCGACATCCGCACCCACCGAAGACCCGCTCGATCCGGCGTCGAATCCCGTAGATGGTTTCGGTGCCAGTAAGCCTGTCTTGCCTGGTGAATCCGCGACAGGAAGCCCGATGACTCCGGCCCCCGCGGATGCCATTGAGGTGCAGGAACCAGAAGCCAACAACGAAGACTTGAACCGGGGACCGCGGCTCGATCTCAAGTCGACAACGGCTCCCGTGGTTCCTAAAACCCGTCTGGCCGTACAACCGCGAGGTCAAACCGTGGCCGCCCAACAGCGGCCGCTCGCTCGCGAAGAATGGTCGGTCGCCCCCACACCATTGGGCGTGGTCTACCGCTGAAAATCGCCGTTGCTGAGCATATTTCACCGCCCGGCAGGTTCCCAAACCTGACCGGGCGTTTTCGTTGAATGCGGTCAACAACCGATCGTGATCATTCTTACGGGACGATCCAACAGCAGTAGTCACTCACCATCTTGTTATGTGATGGGGCAGTGACAGCAACCCACCATTGTACTGCGGTATTGTCCACGCCCTTCCGAATCTCGGGTCTACGCTTCCGCACAGCAGAGGACGTTAGACCTTATCCCGTTTAGCTGTAGCGGTAGCCTGCGTGTTGGAAGTGGTTGCGGCATTCGGGTTCGGGGAAGCGCTGGCTCACGTCGCCGCAAAGTTTCCACAAGCCGTCGACGGTGCGGCGTGACTGCGAGCGCACGAGCCATTTGAACTTTGAGAAGACCGTCTCAATGGGATTCAGGTCGGGGCTGTAGGACGGCAGGTAGAGCACTTGGGCACCGACCGCTTCGATGGCGTGCCGCACGCCGGCCACCTTGTGCGAGTTCAGGTTGTCCATCACCACGAGGTCGCCCGAGCGCAGCGTTGGTGCCAGATGCTGTTCGACCCAGCGGCGAAAGATCGTGCCGTTGATCGCGCCATCGACCACCAGCGGCGCGGTGAGTCCGCTGACCCGCAGAGCCGCCAGAAACGTCGTTGTCTTCCAGTGGCCATGCGGCACATGACAGACCAGTCGTTCCCCCTGGGCCGATCGTCCCCGCGGACGGGTCATGTTCGTTTTCATCCAGGTTTCATCGAGAAATACGAGCCGCTCAGGAGCGATGCCGCACTGCCAGACCCGCCACTCGGCACGCCGCTGAGCGACATCGGGCCGCTGCTGCTCCGTGGCCTTCAGGACTTTTTTTGAGTGTCAGTTTCAGTCGTTGCAGCGCGCGGCACAACGTGGTGCAACTCAGTGACGTCTGCAAGCGAGCCTTGAGCTCATCCAGCGTCAGATCCGGCGACTGCACAATCGCGGCGCGAATCTGGTCCGCCTCTTTGACCCAGGTTGGCGTGCGACGGGCGGGTCAGGCACGGGGCGGTCTTACCTTGCTCGCGACGCTCCTGCTTAATGCGGCGGACCCACGCCTCGCTCACCTGGAACTGCGCCGCCACAGCCCGGGTCTTTCCCCCCGCATCACACGCCGCCAGCACCTCACGACGAAACTCTTTCGAATACGCTCGCATGGCATCCCTCCTGGATGCCGCTAATCTACCAGCCCTCCCAGCTTCGCGCTAGACCTACGCGAAATGCGCTCTAGGAGCAAGTCTTCTGCATCCGCCAGGGATCTTGATCGCAGCTCATGCTCACCGCCGTGAAGATCAACGAAAACAGCCCGAAGAGCGAACTCTTCGGGCTGTTGGATTTCTCAGATTTTCAGCAGATCAGATTACTTCGAGCTGACCGATTCCACGCGACCGGAGCGAATGTTCTCCGGACGACGCGGTTGTTCGGGTTGCGGAGCATCTTTCGCCGCTTCCCGCACATGCCGCAGCAAGGCATCGGCGGTCAACAACTGAGCTGCGGTGAAGTACGGTGTCGGGGGCAAACCGCCGACGTGTTGAACTGACTTATTCGCCAAGTCGGCAAAGCTCATTTTGTCGGAGAGGTGCCAGGCCGCTGCCTGAGCCGCTTGATGATCGACTTGTCCGTTGCCGACGACCTTCAGCAGTTCATGCAGCACGGGGTCTTGAGAGAACTGATCCACGGGAACGATCACGTAATCGGTCCGGCTGGTCGGGTCGGGTTTGCCATGTTGCAGGCAGACGGTATTCAGAGGAATTGACGCGACCGATTCCGGGGGGATGCTGCCGAAGCCGCCGCCGCCACCACCGAAGAAGCCGCCACCACCACCTTGCCCGCCACCACCGAGGCCACCACCACCGCCACCGAAGCCACCACCGGTCTGCTGTTGACCACCACCCTGCTGACCACCGCCAAGTCCACCGCCGCCACCAAATCCGCCACCACCCTGACCACCGAAGCCGCCGCCACCAAACTGAGCGAGGTGCTTGGGCACGCCGACGACGGCCTCCGGCAACTTCACGGTCAAGGGCTTATCGGTGGTATTTTCGATGAGCACATTGCCGGTGAACGGGTCTTTCTGAATCAGCCTGGCGGTCAGTTGCCCGTTTTCAATCCCCTCGAAGAGTTCGACCTCTTCCGCATTGGGATCGTGCTGCAACTTCGTCAGGGGCTTCTTCGTTTTGCGACCGGCTGCGGAGATTTCCGAGCTGGGCACCAGCAACGCCATCCCGGCCAGCAGGAGAGCAAACGTAGAGAGGACCGCGAATGTTCGGCGGACCATAGGAAACCTTTCTTGCGGGCATCTCGGACAGACAGGATCTGAAGACGACGGCCTGATCGACACGGAATTCACGACAGATCGTCGAACCGAAGCAATTCTAAAGGCACGGCTCCTCGCTGAGCAAACAAAAGTTTGATCCCGGCCAGGAAATCCGGAAACCTGTTCACGCCGTAAGTTTCGTGACAAGAAGTCGGTTGATTCTGTTTGTCGTCGTCTCTGCCCGCTGCAATTTACTCCTTCGGCTGGTTCCCAATTCCTAGCTACAACCCGCAGACTCACATCCGCGTAAGTCTCATTCTGGTAACAGATTACGGAAACATTCCAAACCCATCCCGTGGTTCATTCCGCACGACCTGTTCCTGCTGGCCGTCATCGATTTCCAAGACAGCAGAATCGGTACAAACCATCCTTGCGGCCCCTTCCGAACTCCGAAATACTGGCTGCCATGTGGGAACTCACTGCCGAAAATGCTGTCGATTACTTGCGGAAACTCGGGCAAACGCCGACGGATACCGAAGCCATCGCGACGCCGCTGGCCTGGGGGGTTTCGAACCTGGTGCTTCGCATCGATGGCCCAACACAGCCCTCAATTGTCCTGAAACAGTCGCAGCCGCAGCTCCGCACGAAAATTGAATGGCTCAGCCGCTGCGAGCGGATCTATCGGGAAGCTGATGTCCTGCGTGCCACCGCCCCGCTGTTGCCTGACGGTGCGATCCCGCGTGTGCTGTTCGAAGATCGCGAGCACTATGTGCTTGGGCTGGAGGCCATCCGGGCCGACCATGTGGTCTGGAAAGCCGCTCTGCTGCAGAACCATCTTGACTTGAATGTGGCTCGCACGCTGGGGGCTTATCTGGGCACGATTCATCGGCAGACCGCCGGCCGATCTGATCTGCTGCCGGATGCCAGTGATTGGTCCCTGTTCGATGAACTGCGGATCGATCCCTTTTACCGCTGGATTGCACGGGTTCATTCCTGCTTACAACCGGCGGTCGACCGATTGCTATCCGACATGGCCGCCCATCGTGTCTGTCTGGTTCTCGCCGACTTCAGTCCAAAGAATGTGCTGGTCCATGCCGATGGGGTTTCGTTGGTCGATTTTGAAACCGGGCACTATGGCGACCCGGCCTTCGATCTCGGATTCTTCCTCAGCCATCTCCTGCTAAAGTCGCTACGAGGAAGAGCACATCAGCACGATTGGCAACGATTGATCATCGCGTTCTGGAACAGCTACCGGGAAACTGTGGACCATCATCCCAACGTCACAGTGATGTCAACGGCAACCAGCGCCCGTGCGGTGGCGCATCTCGCGGGTTGCCTGCTGGCTCGTGTGGATGGCAAAAGTCCGGTCGATTATCTGAACGAATCCTGGCAGGCCGACTTCGTCCGCCAGATTTCGTTCCAGTGGTTTGACGCCGCTCCTGCAACATTGGAACATGCGTGGGACCAATGGTTCGCGCTGCTCCCGCAAGCCCACCTTCCCTCGTGATCGACATCATGCCCCGCATACTCTCCATTTCGGCTCGGGAAGTTTTCGATAGCCGTGGCCGACCCACGGTTGAAGCGATTGTCACCTGCGAAGGCGGGCGTCCCTGTCGAGCTATTGCTCCGTCAGGTGCCAGTACCGGTACTGCAGAAGCTCATGAACTGCGGGACGGTGGCCCACGGCTCAAGGGGTTGGGTGTTCAACGGGCGGTGCAAAATGTCTGCACGGAAATCGCACAGGCACTGCGTGGGAAGGACGCGGCCCACCAAAGAGACATCGATCAGACGTTGAAAGACCTGGACGGCACGCCGAACAAGTCGCGGCTCGGCGCAAATGCCATCCTTGCCGTCTCCATCGCCAATGCCTATGCCGCCGCCGAAGCGCAGGGGCAATCGATCATCACGCATCTCTGGTCACTGTGGGATGCCACGCCCCATCCCGAAATTGCGGGGAGTGATCCAAATCGCCCGGTGCTGAAACTCGGCCAGGGACCATCGCTCCCCTTGCCCATGGTCAACATGATTTCCGGCGGCAAGCACGCAGGTGAGCAACTCGATTTCCAGGATTTTCTGTTGATGCCCGTCAGTGCGAAGTCATACGCAGAGGCGTTGGAAGGGATCATCACCGTTTATCAGCAACTGGGGCGAGTGCTGACCGCCGCGGGCTATGAAGGCACATTGGTCGGCGACGAAGGGGGATACGGCCCCCGTTTGCCATCCAATCGGCATGCTCTCGAATTGATCATGAAGGCCATTGAGCAGGCGGGTTATCAACCGGGTCAGGATTTTGCCTTCGCACTCGACATCGCTTCCACGCATTTCTACCAGCAGGGAAAATATCATCTCGCGGCGACAGAAGGCCGGGCGATCTCTGCAGAAGAGATGATTGCCTCGTTGACGAACTGGGTCGACGATTATCCGATTCTCAGTATCGAAGACGGCTTGGCTGAAGACGACTGGGATGGCTGGCAGGAACTGACGGCAGCGTTGGGACATCGCGTGCAACTCATCGGCGATGATCTGTTTGCGACCAACCAGAGTCGTTTACTCCGGGGCATCAATGAGCGGGTGGGCAACTCCGTGCTGATCAAGCTGAACCAGATCGGCACACTCTCGGAGACGCTGGAGACGATGCGGCTGGCTCTTGACGCCGGTTACACCCCGGTTGTTTCCGCCCGCAGTGGTGAGACCGAAGACGTCTTCATTGCCGATCTCGCCGTCGCCACCGGTGCCGGGCAGATCAAAATCGGCTCGGTGGCTCGCAGTGAACGACTCGCCAAGTACAACCAACTCCTGCGCTGGGAGGAGGAACTCAAACCCCCATTTGCGGGCGACCTGCCGTTGCGAGCATGGCGCACCGCATAACCCACACCCCGGGTTCTTTACCCGGGCGTGCTCAGGAGCCAATTCCGATGCAGTATTCGACAGCGTTCAACCGTCGCGACTTTCTGGGAACCACTGCCGTAGCGGGCCTGATGAGTCTGGCGGGTCGCACTGTAGCGGCTCAAGAATCTGGCAATTCTTCGTCACCCACGAAGCCGTTACGCATTGCGGCGATCAACTCGGTCTACTGGTTGCGGTCGCATGCTTATCACATCTGTGGCCGGATGATGAAAGGCTACACGTGGGACGGCGTGCATCATCGGCCCGATGTGCAACTCGTGCGGATGTACAACCATCAGCAACCGCCCAACGATATCGGCCCACTCATCTGCCGACAGAATAACGTCGAACTATGCGACTCCGTCGCGGCTGCACTCGGCGGACCAAACGGACTGGATGTCGATGCCGTGCTGATCATCATCGAGCACGGAGACTATCCACTCAACGACTACGGCCAGGTCCTGTATCCGCGCTATGAGATGTTCGAACAGGTGGTCGAAGTCTTCAAGAAGTCGGGCCGCAGCGTGCCGATCTTTGTCGACAAGCATCTGTCCTACGATCATCAGCTCGCGACGAAGATGGTACAAACTTCGCGCGAGATGAGTTTCGGTCTGATGGCGGGATCATCACTCCCGGTCACCTGGCGGATTCCGGAAGTCGAAGCCCCGGTGAATGCCCCGTTCACGGAAGGTTTGGTGACCTTCGGCTTCGATCGCGGCACTCCAGAGATTTATCTGTTCCACGCACTCGAATCGCTGCAGGTTTTCATGGAACGCCGTCGTGGTGGCGAGACCGGCGTGAAACGCGTGCAAACTCTCAGGGGTCCAGCCGTCTGGCAAGCCGCCGAGGAAGGACGCTGGTCGTGGTCGCTGTTGGAAGCCGCCTTGAAGAACTGCCAGAGTCTCAATGTCGGATCGGTGCGTGAGAATGTACAAGACCCGTTGGCCGTCCTCGTCGAATACAACGATGGCACCAAGGGCACGGTCATCAATCTGATCGAACAGACTTCGGAATTCGGATTCGCGGGGACATTGGCCGGTACAACAGACCCGGTGGCCTGCTGCCTGTATCTGCCCATTCCGCCAGCGGCCAACTTCTTCAACCCGTTGTGTTATCACATCGAACAGTTCTTCCGGTCAGGTCAGCCCGACTATCCCATTGAACGGACCTGGCTGACAAGCACGCTCTGCGACTTTGCCATGCGGTCCCTGCATGACAATCAACAGCCGATCTCCGCAGCCGCACTCGACATCCATTATCAGGCACCGGCCAGCAGCGGCTTCGCACGCGGATCGTGGACCAATCAACTGCCACGGTAAAACGACTCCTTCCACCTAAGAGACTTCGATGTCGCTACACATTCCCACCATCGCTGATGTCCATGCAGCGGTGCCGCTGATCCGCCCGCACTTTTCGCCCGCTCCGCTGATCCGGTCGTATGCCCTGGAACAAGCCCTGAAGCTACCGCCTCACCGACAGGTCTGGATCAAAGATTACGGCTGGACACCATCGGGATCGTTCAAGCTCATGGGGGCTTTGAACTGGATGGCCCATCATGCGGAGGAGGTGGGCACTCGGCCGGTCGCAGCCCACTCCTCAGGCAATTTCGCGTCGGGGATTTCCTATGCCGGCATGCGGTTCGGCAAACGGGTCATCGTGGTCATGCCCGATACCGCTCCGCAGATCAAATTCGAACGCACAAAGTCATTCGGCGCGGAAGTTCGCACCTATAACATTGCCCGCGATCACGAAACCGGCGAACGCGACAAGCTGACCCGCGAGATTGCCGAAGTCGAAAACGCGGTGCAGGCTTCGCCGTACGATGATCCCTACGTCATCGCGGGCAACGGTGTCGGTGGGTTGGAAATCATCGAAGATCTGCAACGCATGGGGCGGAGCGTCTCGCACTTTCTGTGTCCGGTCAGCGGCGGTGGATTGATGGCCGGCCATGCCCTCGCCATTGCGGATGGATTTCCAACGGCCGAGATTATTGGCGTCGAACCCGCCGAGGCCGATGACTTCCGGCAATCCCTCGCCGCCGGTCATCGCGTGCGACTCGATCGGCCGAGCAGCATTTGCGATGGCCTGCTGTCCTACGATGTCGGACAACACAACTGGCCGATTCTGAAGCAACTGGTACGAAAATCGCTGGCTATCTCTGATACGACGATTCGGCAAGCGATGCGTTGGCTGTACGATCAGCACGGGCTCCGCGCCGAACCCTCGGGGACCATCACCATCGCGGCCGCACTCAGCCATGCGGCGGAATTGAGTGAGGGTAATGGGGACATTGTCCTTGTCCTCAGCGGTCGCAATGTCGACGAAGAGGCCTTCCGTCGATGGATCACACTTTGAAAGCGCTCCCATGGGTATCGACGCTCACCAGCATTTCTGGATTTATTCCCCGGAAGAGTACCCGTGGATCGGGCCGAACATGGTGCCACTCCGGCGGGATTTCCAGCCGGAAGATCTCGGAACCTTGCTCGCGGCCGCTGGTTTGAACCATTCCGTGGCGGTGCAGGCGCGGCAGTCGCTGGACGAAACCCGGTGGTTATTGGAACTCGCGGCAGGTCATCCCGTCATTCATGGCGTGGTCGGCTGGGTTGATCTGCGATCGCCCGAGGTGGATGCCCAACTGGCAGAATTCGCGGACCATCCTAAGTTCGTGGGTGTCAGACATGTGGTGCAGGACGAACCCGATGATCGCTTCCTGCTACAGCCGGATTTCATCCGCGGGCTGAAGTTGTTGCCGAAGTATGGTCTGACATACGACCTGCTCGTTTATCCGAAACAGTTGTCTGCAGCCGTCGAATTAGCGCAGTTGCTCCCCGAGCAACCCTTTGTGCTCGACCACATCGCGAAACCGATCATTCGGGAGGGAACATTTCAGCCCTGGGCCAACCAGATCCGCGAACTGGCCCAATGCCCGAATGTTCATTGCAAGGTTTCCGGCATGGTGACCGAAGCCGATTGGGAAAACTGGAAAGATGCCGACTTTATTCCCTATCTCAACTGCGTCTTTGAAGCCTTCGGTGAAGACCGGCTGATGTACGGCTCCGACTGGCCCGTCTGCCTTGCCGCCGCAGAGTATGCCCAAGTGGTCAAACTGCTACGAGATTACGTCCGCATCCGTTGCCCAGAAGCGGAAGAGAGAATCTTCGGAGGCAATGCGGAAGAGTTTTACACGCGACGTCTGCCTGTCTGACATCGCGTGCACTCTCCATTCAAACCTACTTCGTCCATTCGACGAACTTGGCATAAGCATCGGCGACCTGGCCTTTGACGGCATCACCCTGGTGGGCGAACAGGCCGTACTTCACGTGCAGCTTTTCGCCGGGTTGCAAGGTGATCGGGGCGGCTTCGGATTCGCCTTTGGAATACACCTTCTCGCCGAACGGACTGATCGCGAAGAGGCCATAGCCACGGACGTGGTAACGCGACTTCCGGAAGTTGTCGGGGTGATCGAACAAGGCCACGCCGACGGGCTTACCATCCACCAGGCCTGAGTAATCAACCCATTCCGAGGTCTTGCCCCAGCAGTTGGCCTCACCGGTTTCTCCGGCGGCATTCACGATGCTGCCACCATTCTTTTCATTCATCGTCGGGGCCACACGAATGGCGAGGAAGCCTTCCTTCGTGTCTTCGAAGGTCACGGCCTCTTTCGCCGGAGTCAAGGTGATGTCGTACACCAGCAGCCGATTGGGATAAGCGGTGATCGTGGTCATTTCATTCACGACGGGAGCCCCTTCGTCTCCCTGCCAGACATTGTGGATCACCAGTTTCTGCGACCCATTGTCACCGGGCTGCACTTCCACATTGACCGTTTCGATCCGCTCTTTCATCGGCCCGGGATCGACGGCATCCTGCTGCTGGTACTTGGCACCCCAGAAGTTGTTGCCATTAACGTGTTCGACCCCGACCCAAACCCCCTTGTGATGCTTATGGTCGAACGGGGCGAGTGCGGTGACGACATGCCCACCTGGTGCACGCAGGGGTTCGACATAGGGTTTCGCCAATGCCGGACTGTGGTTGTACACCAGCAACGGTTCGCCACCCGTACGCAGGCCCACAATGCCCGGGCCTTGTATGGCGGTCACGACCGGGTCTTCCGCCAATGCACATGCGGAATTGATCACCACGAGAGAGAGACATAACAGAGTGCTGCAACGGGTCACGATGATGGTCCTTCGTTGGGATGCCCGGAATACGCGAGTTCCGCCTATCGTGGCAGCGCTGGGAACCGAGTTCAACTCATGGCAGCCCATCGCCATGGGGAATCGCAGGGTGCATTCTTGCCGCAGTGCGCGCCACTCGCTACAACCACGATGAAGAACCCACAGGAAGTCTTCGAATCGGCACCGAGTAGACAGACCTATGCGCGCCTATCGACACCAATTGCAGCAGAACCGCAAACGTCGGGATAAACCGTCTCCCTTTCGTGCACTCAATCCCTATCCCGCACCCGGTTGGGGCAGCCTGCCGAGTGCCCCGGTGGAAGGCTGGGAGATCGTCTTGTCTGGAGAACTCTCAGACAAGCAGGGTGAACTGCACTCACAACTGGTTGAGCTGCCGCGGAATTCGCGTGGCACCATTTTTTTTGATTCCTGTGGCGGCAGCGCTTTTATTGGTCTCGCACTCACGGCGCTCATACGCTTGCGTGGTCTGCAGGCGATCGGGGTTGTCGCCGGAGAATGCAGTTCCGCCGCGCTCATGCCGTTTGCGGCCTGCGTGGAACGCTATGTCACGCCGCATTCCACCCTGCTGTTTCACATGATGCGGTGGCAGAGCGAAGAGCAGGTGCGGTTGGATGAAGCGGTGGAATGGGCTCGCCATTTCCGCGTGTTGGAAGCCGACCAGGACCAGTTGCTTGCCCGGTTGTTCAATTGCGATCCCGAAATTCTTGCCAGATGGAATCGACCGGGCCGCTTTGTCTCCGGCACGGAAGTGGTCGAAGCCGGGCTGGCACAGATGGTCGACCTCTTTTCGGGCGACGTCTGGAAGCAGATCTCATTGCAGAAATCGACACGGCTGTCAGCCCACGCTCAAACCAACGGTCATGCTCATTGATGTCGCTCAAACTCAAATCGCGTCCGGAAGATTTCGAAGTCGAAGAACAAACCGGGTTCGTCATTTCCGACGGACCATTCGCGGTCTATCTGCTGACCAAGCGTTCTCTGGGAACACCGGAAGCCATCACGGCGATTCAGCAGCGGTGGAATCTCTCGCGGCAATACATCAGCTATGGCGGGTTGAAGGATAAACATGCCGTCACCCGGCAATGGGTGACAATCCGCAAAGGCCCGAAGCGGAATCTGGAACAAGACAATCTGTCGCTGATCTATCAGGGTCAGTCCGCACAACCGTTCACACCGCACGATATCACCGCCAATCGATTCAGCCTCGTTCTGCGGAATCTCAATCCGGCGGACATGCCCGAATTGCTGGCCCGGTCCGAGTTGATCGCCCGCGATGGCCTGCCGAACTATTTTGATGATCAGCGATTTGGCTCATTGGGTCTTTCGGGCGAGTTCATCGCGAAACCGTGGTGCTTAGGGGATTACGAGCGGACGCTGTATCTCGCCATCGCCGAGCCCAATCCGCACGATCGCCCGCAGGATCGGGAAGAGAAGCAGATCGTTCGCAGCCTGTGGGGACAATGGCTGGCATGTAAGGCCACCCTTCCCAAGTCATCACGCCGCAGCATCATCACTTATCTGTGCGATCATCCCACCGATTTCCGTCGTGCCGTGGCTTTGGTGCGGCAGGATCTGCGGAGCCTGTATCTCGCCGCGTTCCAAAGCCACCTCTGGAATCAAATTCTGGCGGAAACGATTCGGGAAGGCGTGGCCACCGAACGGCAATACCGCTTGCGGCTGGAAAGTGGTCTGGCAACGTTCTTCAGAGAGCTCACCGATGAGGAGCGTGGCAGTCTCACCAGCTTGTCACTTCCGTTGCCCTCAGCCCGATTGCATTTTGATGAAGGCGACCCGTTGATTGCCCGCTATGAGCGGGTTGCCGAGCAGGAAGGACTGGCATTACGCGAGATGCGTGTGAAGTTTCCGCGCGACAGTTTCTTCTCGAAAGGAGAGCGGCAAGCTGTTGTGTTGCCCACCGGTCTGCAAGCCATCTCGCAGACCGACGAAATCAATACCGGGCGTGCGGCGATTCGACTGCTATTCACACTACCGCGCGGCTCCTATGCCACCATCCTGGTGAAGCGTCTCACAGCTGAACCGGCAGACCCGCCTGCGTTGCGGATCGACGGCATGTAGACCACTGTAAGTCATTCATGAGACGAAACGCGTTCTCAAATTCAGGAAAGCTGGCCAGTCAGGCACAAGGAAATTGTCATGAAGTTCGCCATCTGTCAGGAAATGTTCGTCGACTGGGACTGGGAACGCCAATGCCGCTTCATTGCAGAGACTGGCTATACCGGAATCGAACTCGCGCCATTCACCTTGGCATCGCGTATTGAGGAAGTTCCCGCGGCTCGTCGGCAGGAATTGCGGAAGATCGCAGCCGATTACGGTCTCGAAATCTGTGGTCTGCACTGGTTGCTCGCCAAGACAGAAGGTTTACACCTCACCACGCCCGACACAGCCATTCGACAACGCACCGCAGACTATCTGAATGCGCTCGGTCAGGCCTGTGGTGACTTCGGTGGCACAGTGATGGTCTTCGGTTCGCCCTTGCAACGAAACCTGCAACCTGGTGTCTCTCGCGCAGAGGCGTATGCGAATGCAGCCGAGGTCTTTCGCGCGATCATGCCCGTGCTCTCTGACAATGGAGTGACGCTGTGCATGGAGCCGCTGACGCCGAAGGAGACCGATTTCTGTAATTCGTGCGCCGATGCGGCAGAATTAATCGCCCTGGTCGATCACCCCAACTTTCAGCTCCATCAGGATGTCAAAGCGATGCTTCCGGAAGCGAAGACGATCCCCGAGTTGATCGTCGAGTATGCTTCCGTGACACGTCACTTCCATGTCAATGACAGCAACTTGCTTGGTCCGGGAATGGGTGAGACCGACTATCATCCGATCTTCGCAGCATTGCAAAAAACTGCATATTCCGGCTGGATTTCAGTCGAAGTGTTCGATTACACGCCCGGTGCAGAGCACATCGCACAAGAGAGCTTGCGCTACATGCGCGAGGTTTTGAACGATCTCGCATGAGTCACTTGTCAGCAGATGCGATGCATCGATCAAGAGATGGTGCGCGTTGCGATGCCAACGATATCTCGCTCGCTGATGATGACGTGAAGCAGCAGATGTCTCTGAGGTCGTGTTAGAAATTCGTGCAAAATCTGCGCGCGAACACGCATAAAAGACTTGAAGTAATTCAAGAAATGCTTAGCATTAGCCGCCAGTTCTCTGATAGTTCGTTATGTCATTGCATTGTCAAGCGAAGGAATTGGATTGCTGCCGCAATCTGAGACCAAGCGAAACGATGTCGAAGAACTGTCAGCGACTTGCCACGGTTGGCAGGTCGGAATGGATTCGGTGGAAGTGACGCGTCGATTCGGTCTGCATTACCCGGTCAGCCAGCAGCCGCGACGGTCACCCAAGTCTCTCTGGAAGGAGGCAAAGAAGTGGCCAAGAAGAAAGCAGCGAAGAAGGCGGTCAAGAAGGTGGCAAAGAAGGCCGTGAAGAAGGCCGCCGCTAAGAAGGTCGTGAAGAAGGCCGCCGCCAAGAAGGCCGTGAAGAAGACTGCCAAGAAGAAGGCTGCGAAGAAGAAGGCAGCAGCTCCGGCTGCACCGATGCCGTAATGTCGCCGATCGCCAGAAACTCGCCGTAAATCGTGCGAGTTTCTCTCTCCGATCAATCCCCTTAGAGGTGATCGAAGTTCCTTCGATCACCTCTATTTTTTTGCGCCGAGACAACCGGCGGCCCTGATCCCCGTCGGTTCGTAATAACTGTTGATATGCCTCGCAAGCGATTCAACTCGTGGTTCTATTCCGCAGTCGAGTCACCATAAGACTCGTCGTCTGCGAGATAAGGCCCGGCTTGCCCTTGCAGATGGCACCAGGCATTTTCAGCGGCTCGCTGTTCGGCTTCTTTCTTGTTCGGTCCCCAGGCTGCCGGAAAGATCTCGGCCCCCACGGTCGCCGCGACCTTGAAGCACTTGGAGTGATCTGGCCCTTTCTCATCCAGTAGTGTGTAGCTGGGAGTCGCACCGTAGTTCTTCTGGACGAGTTGCTGCAGCAGACTTTTGAAGTTCTTGCCGTGGGTGGTCAGCAACACGCGATCAATCTCGGGCTCGATCCATCGGGTCACGAACGTGCGGGCTGCTTCCCAGCCGCCGTCGAGATACACACCCGCCACCAACGATTCAAAGACGGCAGCAATGACCGAACTTGGTACCTGATCGATAATGCTGAGACCTTTACCCAGCATAAGAAAGCGATGCAGCCCCGCCTGTTCGCTGATACGGGCACATGTCGACCGGCTGACCACCACCGATTTGATCCGCGTCAGTTCGCCTTCAGTTTCTCCCGGAAAGCGGTGATAGAGCAGCTCGCAGGTAACGGCCCCTAAGATCGCATCGCCCAAAAATTCCATGCGTTCGTTGGAGTCGAGACGCGTCCGGGCAATTGACGCATGGGTCAAAGAGCGGACCAGCAGTTCGCGATCCTGAAAGAAATAGCCCATGACCTGTTCGCACGCCGACAGCCGCTCATTCAGCACCAAGCTGTCAGAGGTCACGTCGGTCATGGATTTCACCTTTAGGGAAAGCAGCCAGTGCGTCATTAAGGCTGGACAGCCTGCGGACAGATCGGCCAGTCGACTGCTGATATCTCCAAGTTTCCGCAGCCTATCTATTGCCCCATGTACTTGTCAATTCCTGAGTTTCGTCGCTGCGAATCCCATCCGTGAATGCGAAACTCGGAAGATTGATCAGCAGACATCGCTATCAGACGACGTGTCCTCTCCGAGACAAGTGGCCACGCCGACGAGTTGAAGAAAAACACAGGTTTTGCTGTAGTTTTTTCGGATCATTGGTCAGACAAACCCGTTGAGAATTGTCAGACTCATTCCAACAAGTGAGAAGACCACTGCGTATACTTAACAGAGTCTGAATGGAACGATGGTGCCTGGGTTCCAGCCGGACCGTGAAACAACATCCGTACGCCATACGCTGCAGAATCATGCGCCGCAGATGGCGACCTAACATTGAAGGAGTGTGCAGATGACGCTTCGCACCTGGAAACAATATGGAGCCGGACTCGCGTGTGGAGTCGCTTTGACCGCGGCCCTGGCGATCTGGGGGCCGCAGCAAAATGCGGTCGCGGTCTCCTCCGTGAGCGATGCCCTGGAAGTCTCAACGGTCTTCCGTGATGTCGCAAGCCGTACGATGCCCTCGATCGTATCAATCGAAACGACCACACGACCTCGGCAGATGGAAATGGGGAACGCCCCGCTCAATGACGAGGCGCTGCCCTTTCGTGAGTTCTTCCGCAACGATCCCCGCTTCCGCGAGATGTTCGAAAATCCCCGCCGGATGATGACACCGCGTCGGCGTGGCGAAGGTTCGGGATTCATTATCGATCCCAGTGGGATCATCATGACCAACAACCACGTGGTTCAGGGAGCCGATGAAATCCGTGTCCGTCTGCACGACGGCCGGGAATTTGTGGCAACTGAAGTGAAAACCGATCCTCGTACCGATGTCGCCATCGTCCGCATCGATACGAAAGACCCGCTGCCCGCGCTGAAACTTGGCGACAGTCGGAAGATGCAGGTCGGTGACTGGGTGCTTGCCTTCGGTACCCCGTTTGGTCTCGAAATGACCGTAACGCAAGGGATCATCAGCGGCACCAGTCGTCACCGTGGCCTGGCGGAACGGGAAGACTTCCTGCAGACCGATGCCGCAATCAACCCCGGCAACAGCGGTGGTCCGCTGGTCAATCTGTATGGTGAAGTCATCGGCATCAATACCGCGATTGCCTCTGCAAGCGGCGGGTACGATGGGATCGGCTTTGCTGTGCCCACGCACATCGCTCAATGGGTCGGTGACCAGTTGATCAAAAATGGCGAAGTGAAGCGGGGCTATCTGGGAACCGGAATCGCTGCGGTCGATGCTACCACTGCGGCCCAGTTCAACGTGCCCGTGCGTGAAGGCGTGATCGTCAAATCCGTCATGCCCGACTCACCCGCCGATAAAGCTGGCCTGGAACCGGGGGATGTCATCCTGAGTCTCAACGGCGAAAAGGTGGCCAACCCACCGGCTCTGCAAGGCGTCGTGGAGCAGTTGCAGATCGGTAAATCATACGATCTGAATGTGGTCCGCAATGGTAAGAACGAAACGCTGAAAGTCCAAATCGATGCGATGCCGGCGAAGTTCATGGCTCAGAGCGATGACAGCCAGTCAACCAGCCCGGAAACCAAGAGCCAATTCGATAACCTGGGCTTGCAACTCGACTCGCTCACGCCGGGTCTTGCCAAGCAACTCGGCCTGACGAACAGTCGTGGTGTGATCGTCACGGAGGTCTCAGAGGATGGTGTTGCCGCGGCAGCAGGCGTCAGCAATGGCGACATCATTGAACGTGTAGGAACGACATCCGTGAACACGGTCGAGGAATTCGAAGCCGCCGTGAAATCCTTGTCACTGAAGGAAGGCATTGTGCTGCATCTTCGCAATCAGGATGGCAAACGCTATGTCATCCTGAAGCAGCAAAACGAATAGTCGGACACCTGTCGGATGGAGTCGACTCAGCCGTCAGCCTGCGGGACAAACACCGTGGGCTGACGGTTTTTATGCGGCTGCCGCAAGCTGGGCCGAAAGTGTCTGAGCAATCCAGTGTTGCACTTCGGTCAGATCCGGGGCTTTGCCATCCCGCAGGATACGCTCGCCGGAGGGAGTTTTGACAAACGCCGTCACCCGGGCCAGCAGGTCCTCCGCCGACTGCCGCGATAATGTCGCGGCATCCTGCACGCCACAGGCCACCAGAAACTGGGCGTCGTGTCCGCGAAGGTCTGGGACACTGCAGACCAGTTGAGCCTGAGACTGCCAGCTTTGAATCATCGCAGCATCGATGTGTTTGGCCTGCAGCTTCTTTGCCAGTTCGACGGGTGAGGCCGATAGCAGATCCTGTACGGTCTTGATCCCGCCTATCAATAACCGCTCGGCCGTTTTGGGACCAATCGACGGTGCCGCTTCCACCGGATCAGTTCCCGACAGATAGAAACGCGGACCTTTGTCCGAGGTGGTCGATTTTCCCTGGCGATCGGACTTCGTCGGTGTTTCCGCAACCGGGGGAACACTGGCAGTCTTGTTCGTCGTTTTTGTGCGTGGACGCGCCGGCGTTCCGGTTCCGTAAGCCTGTCCAATCGGCTGCACGGGTTCTTGATCGAGAGCTTCCAGCGGCTTCTGCAATACCTCGGCCGCGTGCTCTTTTCGTAACGTCCAGTCATCTTCCGAAAGGGACTGCACGACCTTGCCTGTCGCCTGAAACTCCTTGTAGGTCGCCTCGACAGCCGCTCGTTCTTTGGCGGACTTCATTTTCTTCGTGACCCAGAAAAGGGGCACGGTCATCTGGGCCATGAAACCCAGCAGGGAGACATTTGACCCCGGCGGACTCACCGCCGATTCCGTCAGCAGGCGGTCGAGAATGCGGGCATAGCCGATAACGGCCGAGCCCAGCAGTACCGCCAGAAAGTCCTTCGCTTCCTGATCGTACCCCGCAGGTGGATTCTTCTTGCCGAGGTCAAAGTTGTAATGGTCGATGGCCGGTTGATAGTACTCATGAGCCGTGAGGGCGGCTTCCTGCACCATCTCGGCCAGCCAGTTGTTGGTTGCCGGTATGGCAACGTCGGGGTAACCGCCGAAATCGGCCTCGAGTATCTGCTGCAGTTCGTCATAAGAGCAGGCGATGCTCCATTCCGCAGCCCGATGGACGACCCCCTCGGTTTCTGATTGCCCCGTATGAAACGGTTGCCACGGGTCACTGTAGTAATGACTCAGCACACCCGCTGAGTAGACGAAATCCTTCCAGCGCTTGGCCTCTAATGCCGCTCGCGTCTTTTCGTACCACTCCTGCGTGGCCTTGACCGCGCCGCCCCAGAAGTTCTCATTCACATGCAAAACGTGGTTACGAAAGTCCTTGAATTTATTATCCGGGGCCTTCGAACCTTCGAGATAGGTTTCGATGTGCGTCAGAAAGAGATCACGCCAGCGTTCGGCCTGAGGAACACGCAGATGCCGAAGGGCGTCCATGGCCAACTTGTGGTGCGTGCTGCTGCACTTCCAGGCGAAGAGGACGTTGTACAGCAACGGTTCCGACATGATGACGCACTATGAGCCGGGAGACACTCAAAAGCAGGGAAATGGGGGGCCGAACTCTGGCAGAAATCCGCCTATCCCGCAAGGGAAAATCCCGGATCGCTATGCCGCGCTGATGAGCCCTAGGAAACCGCGTCACTCATTGTTCGCGAACGTCGAACCAGTGTTGCAGGATCAATGTCGAGACGAGATGGACCGTGCCGAACATCACGACACTCAAAGCTGTCGAAGCCAGAATCGTGGCAAACAACTCGGCCGTCCGCACATTGCCCGAAGTGTAGAGGATCAGATACCCCAGGCCGAACGTGTCACTCACATAGCCCACGAAATACTCCCCCACAACGGCCCCGACGATGGCCAACCCGCACGAGGTTTTCAACCCGGTCAGCAAGGCTGGGATCGCATTGGGAAATCGCAATTTCCACAGGATTTGCCATCGTGAGGCGTTGTTGAGCCGGAACAGATCGAGCAGGTCGGGATCGACATTCAGTAACCCGGCAGTGGTATTGGCCAGAATCGGGAACAGGCTGAGAATGAATGCTGTTAAAGCGACGCTGAAGAACCCCCGCCCCCACCATTGCACAATTAACGGAGCAATCGCGACGATGGGAACCGTCTGCAAAAACAAGGCATACGGATAACTGCTGTTCCGAATCCAGCGGGACTGCGAAAACAGGAATGCCGTCAATGTGCCACACACCAGGCTCGCTCCCAACCCGAGTGTTGCCGCCGCAGCGGTATATCGTGTGGCTTGCGTGAGCTTCGGCAGATTCTGCCATAACGATGCGGCCACCAAGCCCGGGCTGGGAAAGAAGAACGGCTTGATCGCATAGAAATCAACGACTCGGTCCCAGATGATGACCACCACCGCGAACAGGCACAGTGGCGGCAGCACCACGCCTAACCCACTCCACAAACGGCCTTTCATCGGGCCACCTCCCGCAGTCGCTGCGAGAGTTCCACCGTCAACCGGGCAAACTCCGGTTCCGCTCGTAATTCAGGTCCGCGTGGATAACCAAAGGGGATGCGCACATCGGCCATGATGCGGCCGGGCCGCGTCGACATTACCAGCACTCGCTGACTGAGAAACACCGCCTCGGACACGTTATGCGTGACGAACACGCCGGTCCATTGTTTCTGTTGCCAGATGCGGACCAAATCTTCGTTCAACTGCTGCCTGAGCACATCGTCCAATGCCGCAAAGGGCTCATCGAGTAACAGCACCTTCGGATCGGTCACCAAGGCTCTGGCCAGTGACACCCGCATGCGCATCCCGCCGGAAAGTTTTCGCGGCCGCTTCCGGGCATCCGCTGCAGTGAGACCGATCAGTTCCAATGCGGACGAAATTGGTTCCGCATGCGTGGATCGCGGCTGCTTTTGCAGTTCCAACGGAAGACGGATGTTGTCGGTGACGGTTCGCCAGGGCAACAACGTGGGGTCTTGAAAGACGAAGGCCACGCGGGTTTCGGTTTTACGAGCCTGTTGCGGTGGTTTGCCGGCGAGTGTGAGTCGTCCACTATTGGGCTGCAGCAACCCCGCGAAGAGACGTAACAACGTCGACTTACCACATCCCGATGGCCCCAGCAACGCCACGAACTCACCGGAAGCGATCTCAGTCGTGACATCCGCCAGAACGGGGGCCGCATCACCAAAGCGCATGCCGACCTGATCCACAACAATCTGCGGAGGTTGAGACACTTCGGCGATCTGCTCCACAGCCAATTCCCTGAAGGTACCCTGGCTTCTCGCTGCCCCGTTCTTGCGATATCCTTGCACAAGTGAGGCAGGAAACAACCCTGCGGCACACAACTATCCGACAAAAATTCCCGATCTTTGTTCCGAGTTCACACAGAACCGGTCGACCTGCTCCTTGGGTGATGGTCTGCTGGCAGGAGCTGTTCGAGTTGTCCACTCCCATGCTCGCGATTGATGTGGGCAATAGCCGCACCAAATACGGCTGGTTTGTACCGTCCATCACGGCAGACCAGCGAAACTGGCCCGAATGTCGCCACTTTGCGACGGGGCAGCTCTCCGGTCCCGCTCCGTGGGATCTCATTCGTCGCTGGACCGACCCGTTGCAGTGCGAGGTGGCCATCGCCGGTTCGAATCCGGCGGCGGCCGAACAACTGGCGACACACTGGCTGGCAACAACCGGTCGAGCACCGTGGGTGGTCCGCGATCGCCACTGCCTGCCCATCACCGTCGATGTGGCTCACCCGGAAACGGTTGGTCTGGATCGATTGCTGAACGCCGTCGCCGTGAATGTCTTGCGACCGACATCGCAGGGCGCGATCGTGGTTGATTCGGGAACAGCCACCACCGTCGATGTGGTCACGCCAGACGGCCGCTTTCTGGGCGGAGCGATCCTGCCGGGCTTTGCCCTGTCATCTCGCGCGCTGCATCACTACACGGCGTTGCTCCCTGAACTTTCTGTCAGCGAGTTAGGCCCGGAAACTCCGGCAGCCATTGGCCGGGAAACACGGTCGGCACTACGTAGTGGCATCTTCTGGGGCCAGATCGGGGCGGTCCAGGAATTGATCCGTCAAATGTGCCGCGAGCAGGGTTGGCAACTGGCCGATGGTCCGCCTTCAGCCGAAACGACTTCGTGCTGGCTGGCGTTAACCGGAGGTGGTGGTCCCTGGCTGGCCCCTCATTTCCCCACGATGACACAAATCCCTTCACTCGCCATGCACGGCTTGGTCCTCACGGCCTGGGCGAATGCCTGCGGACAATGCAACGGGGCGGCTCGATGACGGCGAGTTGCTCTGTTTTGACGCCAGCCGGTCGCGGTGCGGTGGCGGTCATTCAAATCGTGGGACCGAGCCATCAATTGGAATCTGCATTCGCCCAATGTTTTGTCCCCGCGATTCCACAAGCGATGGCATCGGCAACAATCGGTCGGCTGATCTATGGACGGTGGGGTCATGCTACCTCTGAAGACGTTGTCCTGTGTCGCACCAGCGACGACACTTGGGAAGTCCAATGCCACGGCGGAACCGCGGCGGTCCAGCAGATTCTGACCGATTTGCAATCGTCGGGCATTGAGGCCCATCCGTCTGAGCCATTTCGCAGTCCGTTGAGCGTTCTACTACAGCACGAGTTGTCACGGGCGTTGACCTGGAGAGCGGCCGACATGATCAATGAACAGGCAGGGGACTTACTGCAGCAGACATTGACCAAGCTCGCAGGCATTCCCTGGTCATCGGAAACCCGCGATGCGGCGATGATCGAAATCACTCGCCTGCTCGAACACGAGTCCTTCGCTTTGCATTTGACTACTCCCTGGCAGGTCATCTTGATCGGCCGCCCCAATGTCGGCAAATCGAGCGTGATGAACGCCCTGCTTGGTTATGCCCGGTCGATCGTCACCCCCATTCCAGGAACCACACGCGATGTCGTTTCTTCAATGACGGCATTCGATGGCTGGCCGGTCTGCCTGCAGGATACTGCCGGACTGAGGACCACGTCCGATCCCTTGGAAGGGACCGGCATGGAACGGGGACAAGCCGCCGCACAACGCGCCGATTTAACCATTCTCGTGCTCGATGGAAGCACCCCACCGACCGCAGACGATGAAGCTTTGCTGCACAGTCAACCGCACGGACTGACTGTGATCAACAAATCCGATTTACCCCAAGTGTGGGGCGAACGAGTTCCAGCGGAAGCCATCATGATCTCGGCACAGACCGGCCAGGGATTCACCGATCTCATCGCGGCTATTGTTTCAAAGTTGGTGCCGGTAGTCCCGGCAATCGGAACACCACTTCCAGTGTCTGCAGCGATCGTTGCGACCCTGAAACAGGCCCGAACGTGTCTTGAAGAGGATGATCCCCAGGGGTATCGCGCGACCTGGGCTTCGATCCTCTCGGCCCCGGTCAGGCAGGAGACAGACTTGTCGGCAGCCAAGCCGGTCGGTTAGAACAGCGGTTATTGATGACTGGCCGCGCTGCACGATGACCTTGAATAGCTGCTCGCTGGAGTGACACCATGCCTGCCCGAATTGGCTTTGCAATCTGTGCCCTGCTCTCGCCGTTGATGTTTTCATCGGTTTGGGCAGCGGATGTCGAAATTCCCGACCCGAATCTCGACCGTGTGATTCGCGAACTTCTGAAGAAGAAGCAGATCGACAAGATCGATACGGCCAAGAAGATCACCGAAGAAGATCTGGCCACCATTTACATCTTCGAGGCGACCGGAAAGGATATCGAAAACCTTGCCGGACTCGATAAGTGCAAGAATCTGGCTCAGGTGAAGTTGTCGGGGAACCGCATCAAGGATGTGACTCCGCTCGCCAGTTGCGGCAACATTCAGTCGCTGAATCTGGCCCGTAACGAGATTGCCGATATTGGCCCTTTGTCCAAACTCGTCAAGCTGCAGTATCTGAAACTCGACGACAATCAGATCACCGCTATCGAAGCTGTGACGGAACTGAAAGCCCTTTCTGCCCTGTATCTCAGCCGGAACCAGGTGGCATCGCTGGCTCCCGTCGCTCAACTCCCGAAGCTGACGTCGCTGTATCTGGATCAAAACAAAGTGAGCGACGTTGGCCCGTTGAGCTCGGTGAAATGGCTGTCGAGTCTTGACCTGAAGGGCAATCAGATTGTCGATGTCACCCCGCTGGCAGCCTTAACCGAATTGCGTTGGACTTTTCTCGATCAAAATCAGATTGCGGATATTGCACCGCTGGTGGCGGCTGCCAAGAAAGACGCCGAGGGGTCAAAGCGATTTGCCCCCTATTGGAATTTGTACCTTTCCGGAAACCCGCTCAGTGACAACAGCAAAGCTGCACTGGCGATTTTGAAGCAACTCGGCGTCCGGGTTAACTTCGAATAAGTTTTGCGTTTGGTCCCCCAATTTTCGCTTGTGAACTCAGGAGATGCCTCTCATGCCGAGTTGCCCCTCATGTGCCGCACGGGTTCCCGCGAAAGCCAAGTTCTGCACGAGTTGCGGAGCCAAACTCCACCAAGCCGATGCCGCGGGAGATGCCGAAGACTTCGATGAACTCGACGTGGCCTCCACTTCTCGTCGTAAAGGAGCCCGAAAGAAGTCCTCTGGCATGCCAACCTGGATCATCGTCATGCTGGTGATGGGGGGCAGCTGCATCCTGATTTGTCCGTGCCTGATTGCCCTGCTTTTGCCTGCAGTGCAACAGTCCCGCGAAGCCGCCCGGCGGACGATGGCTAAAAATAACATGAAGCAAATCGGGCTGGCCATGCATAACTTCCATGATACCTATCAGCACTTCCCCCCGAAGAACATCGAAGGAGAAACGGAACCGGGAGAACAGGTGCAGTCGTGGATGACGGACATGTTGCCCTTTCTCGACCAGAGCCTGCTCCATAGCCAGATTCAGTACAGCCTGACCTGGGATGATCCTGGCAATAAGTTGCCCATGGGGACCGTGATACCCAGCTATATCAATCCGAGTGAACCAACGCCTCCGATTGATGCGAACGGTTATGCCCTGGCCCATTTCGCGGCCAATTCTCTGGTGGTGTCCGATCAAAAGCATTTGCCGATTCGGGACATCACCGATGGAACCAGCAACACCATCCTGGCAGGCACCGTCGCTGACGGCTTCAAACCCTGGGGTGATCCCACGAACCACCGCGACCCCAGTTTGGGTCCGATTGGCGGGGTAAATGGTTTCGGGTCGCGGCATACGGGAATGATCATGGTGCTGATGGCCGATGGTTCTGTCCGAACCATTAGTAACGATGTCGACCCTACAATCATGCCGTTGCTGGCAGACCCCGCCGACGGACAAATTGTGCCGCAGTTCTAACAGCAGTTTCTCCCAACCTCGGATGAGATGTTTGCCCTGATGATCTCTGATCTGGAAACGCGTCGACAGGCCGGCCTGGCATGGGTGCAATCGGAAGGTGTCAAACGGCTGAACACCAGCACGCGGGATAACATCGCCCACTGGCTCACTCAGCCCGGTTACAAGGAATTCTGGCCAGCTCTCATCGACCTCATTGAAGCGCATGACGACCGGGAATTGACGCGGCTGTTCTGGGAACGCATTCCCTTCGGCACCGGAGGCCGACGCGGTCCAATGGCCGATCTCGGTTCGGCGACCATCAATCGCCGCACGATCGCAGAATCGGCCTGGGGATTGGCCCATTATGTGTTATCGCAAACGAACACTTCGACGGAACCGGCCGCTCCGCGAAAAGTGGCCATTGCCTTCGATAGCCGATTACGATCGGAAGAATTCGCCCAACTGACGGCATGCGTCTTTGCGGCGGCTGGTTTTCACGTGTGGTTATTCGCCACACCGCATGCCACCCCCCAGCTTTCATATGCCGTGCGTGAGTTGGTTTGTGACTGCGGGGTGATGATCTCGGCTTCTCACAACCCCCCCAGCGATAACGGATTCAAAGCCTACGGGTCGAATGGCGTGCAGGTGCTGCCGCCGCACGATACAGGCATCATCACCTATGTCGATCAGGCTGCGGAGATTCCTATCGCCGAGTACGATGCCGCGGTGGCTGCCGGGCAGATTCAGACCATTGGTGCGGACCTGGATGACCGCTACATCTCCACACTTTGCCAGTTGAGTTATTCTAAAGCCCGGGAAATTCGCCTGCTTTACACTCCGTTGCACGGTGTCGGCGAGGCATCGGTTTACCGCGTGCTTAAGGAATCGGGGTTTGCTGAAGTTGAGATTTTTGAACCACAGCGGACACCCGACGGCCTGTTCCCTCACGTTCCCGATCATCTTCCCAATCCGGAACGGACGGCGGTCTTTGGTCCGGCCATCATGTATGCCGAGAAAGCCGGTCACGACCTGATTCTTGCTTCTGATCCCGACGCCGATCGTCTCGCCGTTGCCGTTCGAACTCGCGAGGGTCGTTACGCCTGTCTGAATGGCAACCAACTGGGGGCGTTACTCACCGACTTTGTGTTGTCGAAAGCGGATGATGCCACGCGGTCCCAGGGTTTGGTGCTGGAAACCTTGGTGACCACGCCTCTGATTGCGGCTATTGCCCGAGCCTATCGCGTCAAAGTCATCGATGATCTGCCGGTCGGCTTCAAACACATCGGCAGCACCATGGAAGAGCTGCCACAATCCCATCTGCTATTCGCCGCTGAAGAATCGCTGGGTTATCTCGCGGGAAACTACTGCCGCGATAAAGACGCCTCGGTCGGTGCTCTGTATACCGCCGAGTTAGCTGCAGAACTGAAATCGCAAGGCAAGACCTTGCTCGATCAATTGCAGGTACTCTATCGAAAGCACGGCTGGTATCGGGAAGCACAAACGTCACAAGTCTGTCCCGGACCGGAAGGGGCAGCCAAGATTGCCGCGGCGATCGCCCGGTTCCGCAACACACCCCCATCAACCCTGGGGGATGCCAAAGTCCAACGGATTCGCGACTTTGGTCGTCAGGAAATTCGGAGCGCACCGGCCTTTCAACGCACCGGCCGTCTCACCACACATGCGGGTGATCTGATTTTCGCGGATGTGACCTATGACGGCGTCTTTGGGCAAGTGGCCTTAAGGCCATCTGGGACCGAACCCAAAATCAAATGTTACTTCTTCACGCAATCGCCCCCCGAGATGCCATTTGGCGAGGCCGATGAACGCACGATCGATCTGATGAAGTTGCTCCAAAGCAGTATCGCGAACTGGCTGCAGGCGGGCTTCTGACGAGCCCTTGTGATCGTTTGGTCGCGACTATCCCAGCGACATCAGGGCGGTCACCGCCGCCTGCACGTCTTCTACGGTGGTCAACGCGCCCACACTCAATCGCAGTGTTCCCCCGGAAGACAAGGTGCCCAGCGATCGATGCACACCGGGCGCACAATGCAGTCCTGCCCGGCCTTGCACGCCAAAGTGTTCATCCAAAATGAGTGCAGCGTCTTGCTGATCGTATCCCTGCACATTCAGACTAACGACACCGGTGCGACCCACGGTCGCGGGAGGGCTACCATACAACGTCACATGAGGTAACGCGGAAAAGCCATCCCATAGTGTCTGCAATAGAGCCTGTTCCCGCTGATGCACCCGCGAAAGCCCTTGTTGCGTCAGCCAGTGCAGACCGGCGTCGAGGCCGACGATGCCCGGCACATTGAGGTTTCCCGACTCGAACTTCTCGGGCAGTTCTGCCGGTTGGCGGTCCTCTTCGCTGTGCGTACCAGTACCGCCGTATCGTAGCGGCAGCAGTTCTTCCGAAACTCGCTCGCCGACATACAGCAGCCCAGTCCCCAGCGGTCCCAGCAAGCCTTTATGGCCAGGACAAGCCAGAAGATCGATAGCTTGCGAGGCCACATTAATCGGCACCTGACCTGCGGATTGTGCGGCATCAACCAGAAAGATTCCCTCGCGTTCCCGCACGATCTTACCAATGTCTTCGATTGGTTGAAGGACGCCAATCACATTGTTCGCGTGTTGAATGGCTACCAATCGGGTTTGCGACTTCCAGGCCGCTGCCACCTGCTGAGGATCGATTCGCCAGGAATCATCGGGTTCGAGCCAGGTGACATCGACGCCATGGGTTTCCTGCAGCATGCGCAGGGGACGCAGCACCGAGTTATGTTCCCATGTCGAGGTAATGACGTGGTCACCCGGTTGGCAGATCCCCAGAATCGCGAGGTTCAGACCGTCAGTCCCATTAAACGTGAAAATGATCCGTCGCGGGTCCGGGGCACCGAACAGGTTCGCCGCCGATTGCCGACAGCGCTCGATGATCCGGGCCACTTCGGTCGCTTCACGATACGCCCCACGTCCGGCTGGTGCGCCGGAATTCTGGAGATACTCGGTCACCGCCTGTGCGACTTCCGGTGGCTTCGGGAAACTGGTGGCGGCGTTGTCCAGGTAATGACGGGGCATCGAGCTGGCTTTCAGGACGTCGAACAAAATGACGACTTAGTGGGTTCACAAGCGATCGATCGTGTGCCACTGGCTCTGCCAGTGCTGTATGCAACTGAAGTCGACAGATTCACACTGGCAGAGCCAGTGGCACACCGAAATACGACGATCAGAACGGCATGTTTTTACTCATCCTAAACCATGCGCAATGGTCTGGACATCACGCCGATCCTGCCACCATAAGATCAGCATGATGGGCAGCAGTGCCAAAGCGGTCCATTGGTATCCCGTCAGCCCGCCCCACAAGCGGATTTCCGGCCGCAAGAACTCCGTGAGAAAACGGAAAATGCAATAGGCTGCGATGTAGAGTTTCAGGCGTTGGCGTGGAAACAGGCCCCGCCGCTCCAGCCCCCACAGCACCAAGGCCGCCGTGACATGAAACAGGAACTCGTAAAGCTGCGTGGGATGACGGCGAACCCCTGCGGCATCCGTCATCGCCCAGGGCAAGTCGGTCGGCTGGCCGTAACAGCAGCCCCCCACAAAGCATCCCAGCCGACCAATGGCGATGGAGACCGCGACGGGGATGGCGAAGGAATCGCCCGTTTTGACTCGAATCTCTAACAGCGATTTGGCCACTTCCACTCCAAGATACCCGCCGACGAGGCCAAACATGATGGTCTTGCCATCCGCGATCCAGGCCTGCAGACACACCGGCCCTTGCGGATCGGCCAAGGCAAAGGGCAACTTCGCTCCCAGCATGCCGCCACAAAACGCACCAATCGCAATGCCCCACCGCTGCTGATTCGTAAGTGGTAGCCGAGCCTGCCGTCGCCGCGACAGCCACAACCCAGCCACGAGCGACGTCAGCATGATGCAGGGATAGAGAACCGGCAACGTCACAGTGGGATCACTCCAATTGTGCAAATCGCCACTAACAAAACGAGGAGCGAGAGCAAGCAGCCGATGGTCAAGAGTTCCGATTTCCAGTAGAGACGCCACAGAAAACCCAAGGACGGTTCCTGCAGCAAACAGGCCTGCCGCCACCAGAATAGCATACGATAAGCTGGAAAACCCCATATGGCCAGATTGATGGTGCTGGCAAGGAAGGAGCTAAATGCTGTCTCAGAATCCCACCTCGGAAGGCTCTGAATCGCCCATGCCGTTGCAGGCAATGTCAGCCCGGAAGCAACCAGTCCCATCAGGACCGCGCGCCCAATATCTACAGCAGCAAGCGGGTCAAACATCCCGGGCGGTATACGCGGGTGTCCCTGTGGACATTCGAGATCAATCGGTTCCAGCAACGTACCGCAAAAACGACAGATTTCGGTCGCCTCCGCGGCCCGCTGCGGCTCTGTGTCCATAGCTACACTCCGTTCAAAGTGTCAAAACATCGCAAACTTTTTTAAAACGATTAACGAAGCGACAACACCCACTGCTGCAATTGGCTCATCAGAACTAAGAGGAGACTGAACGCGATGAGAACTCCGGGAATCAACATCTGAACAAACTGAATCCACCAGAATTCCCGCCAGTAACTTGAGATAACAGCCCGTTTCTGCACGACATTCTTTCGCCACTCCACAAGCAAATGGATTGCTGGTACGCCAAAAAACCAGCCGTTCCAGACACAAAGGAAGACAGCCGCCGACATGTTCCGCCGCCCATCCATCCATAGTACGGCCGAGCCGATGATATTCACGGGAAGCGACAGCAGCAGGCTGAAGATCCCCATAGAAATTGCCAAGACCTTATCTCGCGCCCCCGTCGGAAGTGTCGTCGAAACCCGGTGATTCACCGGACGGCCGCACTGCGGGCAAATCAGCGCATCAGCCGCGATTCTGGCCCGGCATTGGCGGCACTCAGTCTGGCAGTTGACCTCCGGCAGCACGACGGGCGTTTCCGTGATGCCGTCGAAGGTTACTTCATCCGGGTTCCAGCCCGAGAAATCCCCAGTCATCAAAATATCACATCGAGAATAATGAACAATACATAGCACACTGGAAGTGTCAGGAGATAACCAGCCAATTGGGCCTTCCAGTAAATGCGGACGAGATAGCTATGATTTTGCTGACCGCGATAAACATTGCGATACCAGTACCAGGCAACAATGGCCAATGGAAACCCGCCGAACCAGCAGATCACACACGATGCGAGCATGGCGACCCTAGGATCTGGCATGTTTACCATCACCTGTAGAATCACGAACATGGCCAATCCCAGAATGCCGATCGCGGGCAGCGATATGAATGCCGCCAGAAAATAGTCCGCTCGGTCAGCAGGCAACATGGGGCTGGACAACATGTATTGCAGATTGTCATCGTTGGGCTTTTCCATGCGACGTATCTCACAAGCATTGCTATTTGAACATGGCAGTGCAGGTGTCGAACAACAATAAAGTCAATGGAATCGTCAAACCGTATGTAAGCAATTGGGCTTTCCAGTAGGTTCGCGTGAGATATGCAATCTTTGTTCGACCATGGCCGGCGTTCTGGTGCCAAGTCCACACAACAATAGCTGTTGGCAATCCTAACAGCCATAAGCACCACCCCAGTATCCACATGAACGCTAGGAGTGCATTACGCTCACCAAGGTAGACAGCAACGACAGCTCCAAAGAAGAAAGGCGCTGTCACACAAAGTGATATGAGTCCGATGAGAATTGATATCACGTCATCAATCGGTGAGGCAGGCAAGATGGGGTCTGTCACATGTTGTTGATGCTCGTCATTGTCCGGCTGTTCCATTGTCTGACTCCGCCAGTCTGCTCCAATCACATCGACGCACAAATGCAGAACAACAGCAGCCCCAAGGGAACCGTCAAGCCATAGGTAAGAAACTGGGCTTTCCAATAGGTCCGCCACAGATAGGTCGTTTCCATCTGGCCCCGGTACGCGTTGTGATACCAGTGCCATAGAACCGTGGCCGTCGGTAATCCCAGCAGCCACGTCCCCCAAGGCAAGAAGATAATCAGGCCGATTTCTGCATACGGCACATTGTTCCAGACCTGAATGGCTGACATGACCGTCCAGGGCACCGTCAAGCCAATGGAAATCAGACCGATGATCACCGCACAAATGACATCGCCCGGCTGTGCCGGTGGCGGAAATTGGGAGAGCTTGGCCACCACGGTGTCGGGTTTGACCGCTTCACCACAGTGGGGACATGTTTCCGTGCTGAACGGCAGTTCCTGTCCACACAACGGACAAGGCTGCGTTGTGATCTGCGGTTTCGGATCGGGTTCGCTCATGGCTGACTCTCCCATTCCCTCTCACAGAAAATTGATGATCACCAGCGGTAGCAACCCCACCCCCATGGCGATCAGGGCAAACGCAATCGGAACCAGTGCGAAGAGTTGATACCGGCAATAGATTCGACACAGAATCGCTGCAGGCACGCCATGTTCATAAGCCCCCTGCCACCAGACCAGCCCCACTTTGAACAGCGGCAAGCCCAGAAACCACAAGTTCCAGATCGTCATGTAAACCAGTTGGTTTGTAACCAGCGGCGTTAACCCCTGCTGCCACCAGTCATACACCACGCGGGCGGTCAACGGGACCGTAAACATGCCCGCTAACATCGCCACACCAACGGTCAGCAACGTGTCTTTCGTCGTGAGTTCGGCCAGATTGGTCATTCTGTTGGGTCCATCACCATCCATCATCACATCCCGGTTAACTCTGTGTGCATGCAATAAGCAACACAGTGACCACCGCGAGCATCAGTCCGAGCGGAATGCCTGCCGTTACCGCCTGAATGTGCCAGAATCGGCGGATCATGTAAGTATGCCGGTCCACCCCGGCGAGGGCACCTAATCGCCATTCGTACAACGCCGCCGCGGTCGGAATCCCCCAGATCCAGCCGAGCCACAGCGACAGGGAAATCAATTGGGAAGGCAGAACATACCCATTCCACAGGTTGTTGGCGGTCGAGAAGGAATAGGGCAGCGTGTATGCCAAAGAGATTATGGCAAATAAGCCAAAGCCGATGTAATCTTTCGCTTTGGCTGGGGCAAATCGCTTTTCATAATTCGGCACGGGAGACGAGACCCCGCGGTCTGACACCAACTCACCACAATTCGGGCAATGGGTCCACACCGAAATGAGTGGCATTCCGCATAACGGACAGGGCGGCTCAACGGGTGGCGGGATCGGTTCCATCAGAATTGTCCTGTGGCCATGGCTCCGAAGCAGACGACGAACATCAGCACGAGGAGGGCCAGACCAATCAGAAACGGAACCACCACGAACAGAATCACATTGGCCAGAAACGCCTTGAACGAGGTCACGCCGAGTTGTTTGTAGGTAAGTGGACGCCCCGTAGCTCGGAAGAAGACCGCTTTGCCGAACGTGTAACACAACGGCAGACCGAAGATGACCGCGAAGACCGTGGCGGTTTCCTGCGACGCCTTGGCAAGGAGTGCCGTGGCCGCCACAAAGGCCACCGCGACCGCCAGCCAACTCGCCACGCGGTAGGAAAACGGCCCATCGGCTTTCAACCATTGCCCACATTTGGGACAACACGCCCAGTCGGCCAGCACATCGGCATCACACTTCGGGCATTGAAAGTTCTGCAAAGGCGTGGGCGAGTTTTCGGTCATGATAACTCTCTATTGAGACGCCCAGGGATTGCTATCCCTGGGCTTCGGCCACCATGCGGGTCAGTTCCGGTAACGGCACAATGCCCGTGCGGTACAGCGTGTTGTAGGCACAAAACGGAATCACATGCCCGCTCGGCAGAACATGATGCACGCAGCACTTCATCACTCGCCGGACATCGAAATTGTAGGCATCGAGAAACGACGTGATGGTGATGCGGAACACATCTTCCGGATCGAGGTTCTCCATCAGGGCCCGCGCAAAGAATTCATTGGCTGCGGCACCAAAATCAGAGGAAGAATCGGAAACTGCTGAGGCTGATGTCGTGGGCAACACGTTCAACAAAGACGACAGGGCATTCCCTGCGTCTTTCATTTTTCCGACGTCATCCTTTTCTGCTCCCCCGCAATCGCCTCCGGCACAACAGCCCAACCGACCGAGGTACCGTTCAATGAGTTGCCGGGCCCGCGGTCGCGTGAAGGTGATGCCATTGGCCAGCAGGTCCATGTTGTCGTGCACATTGATGAACCGCAGCAACGGGACCACGGCCCCACCACCACGGTAGGCATACGTCAGTTGATGACAGTTGGGATGGGCACACGGCAACGGCAGGAAGTCGTCCTTCTGAAAGATACCATCGGTCTGCTCGACCACGCCGCGAATGACATCGGGGAATGTAATCCGCTGTTCGAGTTCTTCGGGAAGATAATGCCGCCCGGAGTAGGTCGCCGGTTGAAAGCTGACACCGGTGATCCATTTCCGCTCGAGTGCAAACTTGACGATGTCGCCGATCTCATCGCCATTCACCCCCGCCTGCAACGTGGTGACCAGAATGGTACGGATGCCGGCCTTGCCCAGCTTTTCGACGGCATTCAATTTTAACTTCGCCAGCGGCTCGCCCCGCAGTGCCTGATAAGTGCTGTCGCGCAGGCCATCGAATTGCAGGTAAACTTCAATCCGCTTGCGATGGGCAGCGAGTTTATCGATGAACCCCGGATCGTGCGCGATGCGGACGCCGTTGGTGTTCAGCATTACGATGTCGATTGGTTGTGACACCGCATAATCGAGCACCCGCTCGAACTCAGGGTGAATGGTCGGTTCACCGCCCGAAAGTTGCAGGACCTCAGGGCGGCCTTCGACTTCGATGAGTCGTTGAATCGCCCGGGTGATCTCTTCAAACGACTGATGTTTGCCGCCGGGACCACTGGACGAATAACACATCGGACACTTCAAGTTGCAAGATTCGGTCAACTCGACCAGCCCGATGCAGGTGTGCTGTTCGTGCTCGGTGCACAGACCACAATCGAGCGGGCAGCCCTTATCGGGATCGACGCCAACTTGCCGCGGAACCTTACCCGGCACGCTGAATTCCAGCCGGTCATACTCGGCCGCATCGCTGCAGACAAAATCTTCCCGCACGCCATGCGTGGGACAGGTTTTCCGAAAGTAGACGCGTTGATCACGCACGAGAATCTTCGCCGGGACCACGGTCATGCAGTCGGGACAGAGGGACTGCGTGATCCCTAGAAACGAATAATCTCGCAAAGGCAAAGGGGCACTCATGGTTTTCCGTTCAACATCCAGCGAATACGGTCAATTTCGTCCTGCCGAATCTGGCGTTCCTGCCGTGAAATCCATTTCATACGGGCCAGCGTTTCCACGGCCTGATCGTGGAGCTTGCGGGCATCTTCCTTGCGATTCAATTCGACCAGCAGCTCGGCATAGTTGCACAAAAAAACGGGGTCATCACTGAGCGCGGGACCGGCCTGACGGAAAGAGGCTTCCGCTTCGTCCAAACGCCCGAGTCGCAGCAGATACAAACCCTGATTGCTGTAAAGATGCGTCTGTTGGGACGATAACGCGAGCTGCTCGCTGACCAGTTCGAAGGCGCGTGACCAATCCTTTTTCATGGCATAGAGCACCGACAATTCATTGAGTGCCCCTGAATTCGGGCCCTGCTTCTGCAGACGCTCTTCGCACAGCCGAATCGCGTGATCAATATCTCCCGCATTCGCAAGATCCAGGATTTCACGGGTCCGGTTCATACCTCTCCGAACATAAAACAGGCATCCGACAAAGAGGAGGAACATCATTCCCGCGATGAAAAAAGGGGACGACATCACCTGCGGATCGAGACCAAACTGTTCGACTAAGTCGTGTCCCCAGAATTGAATCGCGATGGCCCCGGCGAACACGAGCACAAGGACCACCCAGAAGAGGGGCGTCAGCTTTTGTGGTTCCGCTTGAGGGGGCGCT
Source organism: bacterium (assembly GCA_016125225.1). Classification (GTDB taxonomy): domain Bacteria; phylum Planctomycetota; class Planctomycetia; order Planctomycetales; family Planctomycetaceae; genus DSVQ01. The sequence goes on from WGME01000018.1 coordinate 160,191, forward strand.
GGCGACTGCGGAGCCACCAGACCTTCACCACGTCCCTCGGCAAAGGTCCGATGTTCAGCTGCATACCGCTTTGTCCAGCGCCAAGCCCACAGCCATAGCACCAGCATGACACTGGATGTGGCCAGAGCAAACCACTGCAAGGGATCGATGGCAAACAGCATGCTGGCCCCACTGCACGAAAATCAAACGTCACACCAGGTGATCGCTTCCTTTAAACCGGCAACGCAGTCGCGGGTCGGAATGAACTCGTGCCCCACGTAACCCGTGTAACCAACATCCAACAACGCCTGCATGATCGGTGGGTAATGGATTTCCTGGGTGTTGTCGAGTTCCCCTCGTCCCGGATTGCCCGCCGTATGGATGTGGCCGATGTAATCTTTATGCTGATGAATGCGGCGGATGACATCGCCATCCATGATCTGCACATGATAGATGTCGAACAGCAGCTTCACGTTGGGTGAACCAACCGCCTTGAGAATATCGATGCAGTAATCCGTATGGTCGCCCTGATAACCGGGGTGGCCTTTCATGGGGTGATCGCTGGCCCGAGTATTGAGCATCTCCAGGCAAAGGGTGACCTTTTTCTCTTCCGCAAGCGGAGCCAGCTTCTTGAGGGCCGTGACGCAGTTCTTCGCACCAATATCGTCTGGGATATCTTCCCGCATGCCGTTGAAGGTGATGACACTGGGACAGCCAAACGCGGCGGCCTGTTCGATGCGTTCGCGGAGTTTCGCATCACATTCCGGCCAGTATTTGGGATTGTTCAAGCCTTTCACGAAGCCATGACTACCGGCGATCGCACACTTCAGGTCGTACTTCTTCAAAGTCGGCCAGAGTTCCGGATCGCAAAGTTCGAGACTCTTGCAGCCGAGTTCCTTGGCCGTCTTGCAGTAGTCGTCGAAGCTGGCGAAGTGATCCTTATAACACCAGTACACCAGTGAATGGTTGATGTTCCCTTTAAGCGGTGCCGGAGCCGCAGAAACCGAGCTGGCACAGAGTGATCCGACAGTGGCGACAGTTGCAGAGACCAGCAGATCACGGCGGTCGAGACGGGTCATGGTCGAGGTTCCTTGAGATAGTAAGTCCTTGCCTGACACGATAGTTCGTCGACTTCCCTCATTCAATGGCGACGTGAAGTGCGGCATATCACGCAGATTGTTCAGCAGTTGGCAAATTTCATGAGAAACTCTCCGGTTCAGGCCACTTCGATTGCGAACGCAGACTACGTTTCGCATGCTGGCCGATGCCTGTCACCCTTTCCTTTCCCATCTGGAGCCGAGCACCATGCAAACTGTGAGCCCTCGCACTGTTTCCCGTAAGCCACGCCGTGGCATGATTGGCATCTCCGAACTGGTGATCATCATTACATTGGCAGCGTCGCTGATTGGCTTGCTGTTACCCGCTGTTCAGAAGGTTCGTGAAGCCGCAGCCCGCATGACGGCGGTCCGTCAACTGCGACCACTGGGTGCCGAAATCCTCGCGTTTTCTGGCCAGGTGACACTTCTGCAAGCAGAATCGCTGACGGACCTGCAACAGATTCTGCGGGCTCGCGATGTGGGTGCTGTGGATCTCGAAGCACTCTTGGCCGAATACGATGATGCGATTCTGGAACATGCCCGGCTGCTGCAGGAAGTGATTGACGCCACGGCTGAAACGCAGGACCCGCGATCAATTGGCCTGCTAAACGATGCCCAGGCGGCACTCGAAGAATTGGAACCGGTCCTGCTCGATATTCAGGCCGACTTGTCGGAACTGGTACCGCCACCGCCGCAATAGTCGGTTTCCGTGCCACGATTCTGAATGCACAACCAGGCCGGTCGAGGGCAACTTCGATCGGCCTGTAACATTTGAGGGAGACCGTCGGGAAGTTTATGATCGGCGACTCTTGTTCGACATCGTCACCGATTTGGTCAAACGCACTCCATGACTGCAACTGCCACGCTGATCTCGCAGACCGAACAATTTTTGCAAACACGTCTGCAGGGCGATTCGTCCGGTCACGACTGGTGGCATATCGATCGCGTGCGAAAATCGGCGATCGCTTTGGCTCATGCCGAGGGGGCCAATGCCGATGTGTGCGAGTTGGCCGCATTGCTCCATGATGTCGCCGACTGGAAGTTTCATGACGGCGATGAAACCGCCGGTCCGCGCGTGGCACGTGACTGGCTTGAGTCACAAGTGGTCAATGAGCAGATCATTCAACAGGTGACGCAGATCGTTGCCGAGGTCTCTTTCAAGGGGGCCGGAGTCCGCACCGAGATGAGCACATTGGAAGGGCGCTGCGTACAGGATGCCGACCGGCTCGATGCGATCGGAGCCGTGGGAATTGCCCGAGCTTTTGCCTTCGGCGGTGCCTTCGGCCGAGCGATGTATGATCCGCACCATCCGCCGGAGTTGCACGCCGATTTCACGGCCTACAAAACCAAGTCCGGTCCCACGATCAATCATTTCTATGAGAAGCTGCTGCTGCTGAAAGACCGCATGCAGACCCAAACAGGACGCACATGGGCCGCAGAGCGCCACCAGTTCATGGAGCAGTTTCTCGAACAGTTCTACCGCGAATGGAATGCGAACCCGGCATCATAATTCACGACTGAGGCTGCGACTTCGATTCCCGCTGATCGGCCGACTCATACAGAAGGCACAGGCCATATACCGGAATGCCGAGCAGAATCGGCACGCTGGCGAAGGGCAGCAGCTTCCAGGCATAGGTCGTGGAACTGTAGAGCATCCAGCCGCAGACTGCCGCAAAGATCACCGAAATCACCGGCGAGAACCGCACGCGGAACGGCCGGGGACGATCGCGATCGGTGAATCGCAGGATCAAAAATCCCACGGCGTTCAGCAGAAAAAAGAGCCAGAACGCTGGTGAGGAACCGGCCACCAGGGTATTGAAGCCCCCGCCAAAATACTGCCAGTCGATCGTTTCCAGCCCGAAGGATTGCAGGATCTGGTTCCAGAGCGTCTGCCCGGATGTGGTCCCTACACTCACCAGCATCAGAACCGTGATGAGGCATTGGGCGACCAGCGAAACCGTGGGAGACTCTCGCCGACTGAAGCCGCCGAGTGCATGAAATAACCGGTAGTCTTGCCCCAACATAGCATGCACGCGTGACGTCGAAAAAATGAGACCATTCAGCCCCCCCAGGGCACTCGCCATCACCAATAGGCTCATCACACGTTCGCCATAGGGGCCGAGCCATAACCCCAACACGTCGGCGGCCGGTCTTTCGGACTGCACCAAACCATCGACACCCAACCCGCGTAAGTAAGCCAGGTTGATCAGCAGGTAAATCACAGTGATGAGCGACAGTCCGCCGAGCAAAGCCCGCGGGACGTTCTTGGACACATTCTGCACTTCCGCCGCAACAAAGCCGGCATCGCTCCAACCACCATAGGCATACATCACCAGAATGAAGGCGAATGACCAACTGGGCGAACTGTTACTGGCGGCAATGGGTTGCCAGGGATCAGATGTGCCCAAAGCGAGCCCGGCGATCACCAAGGCTGTCAAGCCGACCAGCTTGAACACGGTCAATGTGTTCTGCACACGAGCCCCGGCTCGCAATCCGATCAGATTGAAACCCGTCAAGACAACGACGGCACCACCGGCCAACCAAGGCAGCGAACCCTCCGAGCCTTTCCAGAGTCCACGGGCATAGTCGGCAAACACAAAGGCCAACGCACCAATGCTCGCCGTTTGCACAATGACCAGCTGACTCCAGGCGAAGAGAAAGCCCAGCCAGTTCCCATAGGCCCGCGAGAGATAAACGTACTCGCCACCACAACGAGGATAGGTCGTCGCCAACTCGGCATACAGCAACGCACCGATAAACGACAACACCCCGCCGAGCAGCCAGATCCCCAACCCGGCGAGAGGACTGGAGGTGTTGCCGAAGACCACTGGCGAAACACGGTAGATCGAACTCCCCACCACAATGCCGACAATCAGGCTGACGGCATCCCATAAACTCAATCGAGCCGCTGGTGATACGGGCTGGCCATCGTCGATTGGGCCGAAAGCAGGGGCATCATTTGGCGGTAGAGCCAGTGGTGGGTTGCTCGGGTTGACCACTCGATTTGTTTTCCGCCTCTGCAGCGGCCTTCACGTCTCGTTGGGCTTTACTGATCGCACTGCGGAACGACTGGAAGAATTTCCCCAGGTTCGTATCCGCCGAGCGAGGCACCTGCCCTGCAAGTGCCGCTTCGAGTGCAATTGTGCCGACGACTTCTTCCCCTTTCCAGACACGGACGGCCTGTTTGGCCCGCTTGGCGAAGGGATCGACACAAATCAGTTCGGCTTTGATCACCAATTCCTGTGTACCAACCGTGCCTTTGCGGGTCGGCTTCAGTTCCAGATGGACAATCATCACTGCGGCATCAGGGGCTGGCTGACCGAAAGAGAGCAGAACGCCAGACTTCTCGATCGCCGATTGCGAACGGAGAATCACCCGCTCCCAGATCGCCCCAGTGGGATCGAAACTCGATCGCCGCATGGCATTGATTAGAAAGATCTCCTTGAGATCGGCAAACAGTTTCGCCCCCGCCGGGGTGCCCACTTCGTCAATGACCGCATCGCCGGAGAGGGGGCCGTCAGTTTTTTGAGCAGGAATGGCTCCCTCTTTAAGCGCTAAGATTTGCGAGGGTGCCGCGGCGATGGCAGCACGAATATCCACACAAGAAATTGCAAAATTCAGATTCTGTCCCGAACGCCGTCCCATCGTGTTCATTCCAATGACGGCCCCAAACATGTTCACCAGAGGTCCGCCACTGTTTCCTGGTGAAACAGGCGCCGTAGTCTGGACCCAATCTCCCTGTACCTGAGCGTTCAGATTTTCGAGCATGTCGTCGGGCTTACGCAAAGCCGACACAATTCCATCGGATGCCGTGAAAGAGAGTCCTAACGGTGCCCCAAAGGCAGCAACTGAAATCCCTTTTTGCGGGAGAACCTCAGCCACGGGCAGAGGTTTCAATTTATCCGGAGGCAGATCGATTGTGATGATCGCAATGTCTTTCTCTGACAGCAGGTATCGATACCCCGTGACCTGTGCGGTTGTGCCATCAGCAAATTCCACTTGAGCGCGCGTGGCTCCTTCCATCACGTGATAATTTGTGACGACAGTTCCCTGCAGGTCGACCACAAATCCGCTACCTTGGCCAGCTCCATCCGGCGCGACGGTATTAATTCGCACAACGGATGGCTCAACCAGGGTAATCAAATCGGGAAGCTCCAGTTTCGTCGATGACCCGCTTGTGGAAGGTAAATCGGGCCTAATCTTCGTCTCGGTGGCTGATGCATCCGTGCTCAACTCGACCTTGGCGACGACTGTTGTGGCTGGAGTTGCCGGGGTCGACTCGGTCGCGTTCACCGAGTTCGAAAGCATCTCAGGTTTTGCCACAACCGCTGATTCCCCTGCCATCGGGGTTTGCGTTGGAATTGAAGCAGTGACTGCGACTGTGCTCGACGATGCGGTGGTTTCCACTGGAATTTCATTCGCGACAGGAGTCGCTGTCGCCCCGGGCTGACCACCGCCGGACATCATCACGAGGACGGCAATGATGCCGACCACGCCAACTCCGCCTCCGATCCCTACGCCAAACCATAGGCCTTGCGAATTCTGCGAACGGGACTGACGGCTTTTCCGTGGTGACGAACCAGAACGGGTCGATCCACTTCGCGAAATTGTACTGGAAGAAAGCGAAGCGGCATCTTCGGGAACGAGCACCTTGGCTCCGCAAACTTTACACGCGACTTTCATACCGGCTCGTTCGGGCTTGACCGAAAACGAGGCGCCGCATTCCGAACATTCGACGGATAACCTCACGAATAGACTCCCAACGCAAGAACAGGAGGAGGCAGCCGAAATCTTTGAGGACGTTCGTGCGAGCGAAATATCATTCTGAGAATTCGTACACTGACATGCAAGTGCGATCGGCCAGAGTCCATAATCGCTGGGAACTTTGCCGGTTCCAGAAGCGTCCTAAGCGTGGCTTGGCGGTTCCGCCGGTTTTCATGATTCACGAAGAATTTCCGTCTGCACAATTTGTTATACTCTTGGACAGTCACGGATGAACTGTACGCGATCGGTTCCATCATCAATGCCGCGCGGCCAATGGAAGGTAATGGTATGAAGTCGTCGATGGTCTGGGGTTCCGTTGTAACGATCCTCAGTACGCTCTGGCTCCTGGCAGCCGAACCCGCATCGGAGTCCGACATGCGTGCCACCGCTCGCAAACAACACTCCGATGGAAACCATGCGGCTGCTTATGACACTCTGAAAACATTGATCATTGATCCCCAGAGTGCCGCGGAACCGACCGTCGATGACCTGAACATCGCCTGGCAGTGTCTGCAGCAACTGGGACGCATCGATGAACTCGATGGCCTGCTGAAAGAGGCCGTCGCCGCACATGGACAGGACTGGCATCTGCTGACGATGGCAGCCGAAATCCTCTCGCGCACAGAACATCAAGGGCAGATCGTCGCGGGAGAATTTTCGCGGGGAGGTCGTCGCGGTGGCGGAGAATTTGTAACCACTTTTGATCGTGATCGGGTGCAGGCGTTGCAGTGGTTACTGCAAGCCATGCCCCTCGTTCAACAGGACGCAAATCCGAACGGCAAAGCCGAGTACTACCTGCGACTGGCGGAAGCCCTGAAGGACAATCGCGAATCCTGGAAATTCCAATTGCTCACAGACCTGAATGTCCTGCCCGACTATGAGCCGGGCAATCACTGGTGGCTGCAACAGCGAGGGCAGAATCGCGGGGCACCAGTCAATGCGGAAGGCAATCCACTGTTCTACCACGTCCCGATGAGTTGGGCGGATGCCAAAAATGATGGCGAACGCTGGCGGTGGGCACTGTTGCAAATGGCGGAAGCCGATGCCGGGTCACTCGCTCACGCCAAAATGGAATGGGCTCGATTTCTCGAAAGCCAGTTCAGTGTCAGTACGATGGCGGGTTACCTCGGTAATACCCCTGAAAACACCGAGAATGCCACTGGTCCGTTCGCCGTCCACACACTCGCTGATAACGAAACCATCGCCCGTCTCGCCACGGGTGTGAAGCGGTTCACGCTGCCCGATGAATTTCATCATCTCGCCCAGTTCAAAGAGATCGCCGCACTCAAAAACTCGAACTGGAGTCCCACGGCGGCGGACAGCATCGCTCAGATCTACGAGAACCGCCGTCAGTACCCCAAAGCGGCCGCGGCCTGGCAAGCGGCCATCGACCAGTTCGGTGCCGGAAGTGGTCGCCCCGAGCGATTGAAACAAATCGTCGGCAACTGGGGCGAGTTTGATACGAACCGCCCGCAACCGGCCAATGCCACAGAACCACCGACGCTCACGTTCAAGTATCGCAATGCAGAACAAGTACAACTGACCGCGCAGGCGATCAAGGTCGACCTGCTACTGAAAGACCTCAAGGCCTATCTGCAAAGCTCGCCCAAGCAACTCGAATGGAATGAGCTGAATCTTGATAACATTGGCTATCGACTGGTGGCCGAGAATCAAACGAAATACCTCGGCGAACAGGTCGCCAATTGGTCCTTGAAGCTGGAGCCGCAGCCGAACCATGTAGACCGGGTGATCGATGTCGATCTTCCTTTCAAAGCCGCCGGGGCCTACCTGGTGACTGCGAATATTGCGGATGGTAATTCCAGCCGCATTATCGTCTGGCTGGCCGATACCGCGATTGTCAAAAAACCGCTCGATCAAAAGGTCTGGTACTACGTGGCCGATGCGGTTACCGGCCAGCCGCTTCCCAAGATGAATGTCGAATTCCTGGGTTGGAAGCAGCAGAACACCGGCCGTCCGCAGAACTTCCAATTGTTCCTCATGAACTTTGCGGAATTTACTGACGCCGATGGCCAGATCATTCTCGATGAACGACGGTTACCCCATGAGTACCAGTGGCTGGCAGTGGCTCGCAACGATGCCGGTCGGTTGGCGTATCTCGGCTTCAGCGGTGTCTGGTATGGCCAGGCAAATCGGGAGCTTTATGACCAACGTAAAACCTATCTGATCACCGACCGGCCAGTCTATCGCCCCGGTCAAACGGTGCAGTTCAAGTTCTGGATTCAACAGGCGACCTACCGCCAACCAGATCAGTCGCCCTACGCGCGACAGAGCTTCCATGTCGTCATTCATAATCCGCAAGGTGAGAAGGTCTTCGAAAAGGACTTCACGACGGATGACTATGGCGGTCTCAATGGCGAATGGCCGCTGACCGATGAGGCCATGCTCGGCCAATATCAGCTCTACATCGAAAACCACGGTGGGGGTTCCTTCCGCGTCGAAGAGTACAAAAAGCCGGAATATGAAGTGACCGTCGATGCTCCCACCGAACCGGTGCAACTCGGCGACAAGATCACGGCGACCATCACCGCGAAATATTACTTCGGTGCCCCGGTCGCCCATGCCAAAGTGAAGTACAAAGTCGAACGCCGGCCACACACAGCCCGCTGGTATCCCCCCGGCAAATGGGACTGGTTCTACGGCCGTGGTTACGGATGGCTCAGTTACGATTACCTGTGGTATCCCGGCTTCCGCGAGTGGGGTTGCTTACGCCCCTCGCCGTGGTGGTGGGGCCGCAATGAGACACCACCGGAACTCATCAGCGAACAGGAAGTCGACATCGGCGAAGATGGCACAGTGAAAGTCGAAATCGACACACTGCCGGCCAAGGAACTTCATGGCGATGAAGATCACTCGTATCAGATCACCGCTGAAGTGGTCGATGGCTCACGCCGGACCATTGTCGGTCAAGGCAAGGTCATCGTCGCCCGCAAGCCGTTCCAGATTTCCCTCTGGTTGAACCGGGGCTATTGCCAGGTGGGTGATAACGTGACCGCCGAGATGGCAGCCTACACCCTCGATCAGAAGCCGGTCCAAGGGACGGGCAAGCTGACGTTGTACCGCATCAGCTACAACGACCAAGGCGATCCGCAGGAAGAAGCCGTCTCGACCTGGGAACTGAATCCCAACGAGGAAGGCCGCGCTGGCCAGCAGTTCGCCGCTTCGGCGTCCGGGCAATATCGGCTCTCGTATGTCGTCACCGATGCCCAGGGCCGTTCGATCGAAGGGGGGTATGTGTTCCTGGTGCGTGGCCCCGGTTTCGATGGCCGCCAGTTCCGCTTCAACGACATCGAACTCATCACCAACAAGCAGGAATATGCTCCCGGCGACACGCTCAAACTGTTGATCAATACGAACAAGGCCGATACCGCCATCGCGTTGTTTCTGCGACCCACGGACAACGCTTATTTTCCCCCGAAGATTCTGCGACTGACCGGCAAGAGCGGCGTCTATGACGTCGGCATTGTCCCCACCGATATGCCGAATTTCTTCATCGAAGCCTGCACGATTGCGGACGGCGAATACTTCTCGGAACAACGGGAAGTGATCGTGCCGCCGGAATCGCGGGTGCTGAATGTTGACGTGCAAACCAATCAGACGGAGTACCTGCCCGGCGCTCCGGCGAATGTGACCGTCAAACTCACCGATGCCGCGGGCAAACCGTTTGTCGGTTCGACGGTGGTCAGCGTGTACGACCGCAGTGTCGACTACATCGCCGGTGGATCGAATGTTGACGACATCCGCGAGTTCTTCTGGAAATGGCGACGCAGTCATTCCGGCCGCCGCGAAACCAATCTCGACTGGTCTTCGTACAACCTGCTCAAACCCGATGAAGTCGGTATGGCCCAACTGGGAGTCTTTGGGCAGATCAACGTCATTGATGGCGTGAAGCGGAATTACCGTATCACTGGAGAATCGCTTCGGGACCGTGCCATCTATAAACGAGGCACGATGGCTGGACTCGGCGAAATGCCGATGATGCCCATGTCCGCCGCCCCGGCGGGAGCCGTTGCGGAATCAGCGATGATGATGGGCGGTGCAATGGCCAAAGATGCGAGCGGACCAGCAGAATCTGGTGGGGAGATGATCCAACCCACCATTCGCACGCAGTTCGCGGATACCGCTTACTGGAATGCTGCCGTTACCACCGATGCCGATGGTTTCGCCAAAGTCGAATTCCCGATGCCGGAAAATCTGACGGCCTGGAAGATCCGCGTGTGGGGCATGGGCCTGGGCGCGAAGGTGGGCGAATCATCGACCGAAGTGGTCACGAAGAAGAACCTGCTCATCCGTATGCAGGCCCCGCGGTTCTTCGTCGAAACCGATGAAGTCGTCCTCTCGGCGAATATCCATAACTACCTCGACGCCGACAAAGCTGTTCAGGCCGTGCTGGAACTCGACGACGGTTGCCTGCTGTCGCTGAGTGATGCCCAACAGAATGTCGTGGTTTCTGCCAAGGGTGAAATGCGGGTCGACTGGCGAGTGAATGTGCTCAAGGAAGGGACCGCGACCGTCCGGATGAAGGCACTCACGGATGTCGAATCCGATGCGATGCAGATGACCTTCCCGGTCTATGTGCATGGGATGCTGAAGACGGAATCGTTCTCGAATGCCCTGCGACCCAATGAAGCCACCGGCACGGTGAGTTTCACGATTCCTGAAGAGCGGCGAATCAACGACAGCCGCATCGAAGCCCGCTTCTCCCCCACACTCGCCGGGGCAATGGTTGATGCGTTGCCGTATCTGGTGGAGTATCCCTACGGCTGTACCGAGCAAACGCTCAACCGTTTTCTGCCGACGGTGATCACCCAGCGGATTCTGCAACGCATGCAGCTGGACCTGAAAGCCATCCAAGAGAAACGAACCAACCTGAATGCCCAGGAAATTGGCGACGCCGCCGAACGGGCCGCTCAGTGGAAGCATTACCAGCGGAATCCCGTTTTTGATGAAGCGGAAGTCACCACGATGGTGAAAGATGGCCTGGAACGACTGACGTCGATGCAACTCTCCGATGGCGGCTGGGGTTGGTTCAGCGGGTTCGGCGAGCAATCGTATCCGCATACCACCGCAACAGTGGTGCATGGCTTGCAGAGCGCTCAACAGAATGAGGTCGCCCTGGTTCCCGGAGTTCTGGAACGGGGTATCGAATGGTTAAAACGATATCAGGCTGAGCAGGTGCAGAAGCTGAAAAACGCGCCCACGCAAACCAAACCGTGGAAGACGCACGCTGATGCCCTTGATGCGTTGATCTATATGAACCTGGTGGAGGCCGATGTCGCGAATGATGACATGCGGGAATTCCTGTATCGCGATCGCCAGGAGTTGCCGGTCTATGCGAAGGCCTTGTTCGGTCTGGCTTTGCACAAACAGCAACAGGCCGAACAACTGGCCATGATTCTCGAAAACATCGCTCAGTATGTCGTGGAAGACAACGAGAACCAGACGGCCTATCTCCGGCTGCCCGAAAACAACTGGTGGTGGTACTGGTATGGCAGCGATATCGAAGCGAACGCCTATTATTTGAAGCTGCTCACCGCCGTCGATCCGCAAGATGCCCGGGCTTCGAAGCTCGTCAAGTATCTGCTCAACAACCGCAAACATGCCAGCTACTGGAACAGTACCCGCGATACGGCCTTGTGTATTGAAGCCCTCGCCGGCTACCTGGTGGCCAGTGGCGAAGACAAGCCCGATATGACCGTGGAAATCTGGCTCGATGGACAGAAGCAGAAAGAGGTGAAAATCAACGCGGAAAACCTCTTCACGTTCGACAACACGTTCCTGCTGACAGGGGACGCCGTGACCAGTGGCGAACATACCCTGCGATTCCGCAAGACCGGCACCGGACCGTTGTACTTCAATACCTACGTCATCAACTTCACGCAGGAAGACTTCATCACCAAAGCCGGCCTTGAAGTGAAAGTCGACCGCAAGTTCTACAAGCTGACACGGGTCGACAAGCAGGTCGATGTCTCCGGCTCACGCGGACAGGCCGCCCAGCAAGCCGTCGAAAAGTTCGAACGGACCGAACTGCCGAACTTGTCGGAAGTCACCTCGGGAGATCTCGTCGAAGTGGAGTTCGAAATCGATTCCAAGAACGATTACGAATACATCCTCTTCGAAGACATGAAAGCCGGCGGCTTCGAACCGGTCGATCTCCGCAGCGGTTACACCGGCAATGCGTTGAGAGCCTATGTGGAATTCCGAGATGAACGGACGGCGTTTTTCGTCCGGTCACTCCCCCGCGGCAAGCACTCGATCAGTTACCGCTTGCGAGCCGAAATTCCCGGCCAGTTCAGTGCTCTGCCCGCCAAAGCCAGCGGCATGTACGCCCCGGAACTGCGTGGCAACTCGGATGAAATGAAAATCGAGATCAACGACCGCTGATCGTTTCGGTCAATACATCTTGCGAACCCGGCACACGATGTGCGACGATATTGCTTTCCGGTTCGAGATGCGATCTCGACGCTGACAGGAGACAACTATGTCAACCGCGGCATTGCCATCAACGGCGGCTTTCACCGCCGATGAGTTTTATGACTATATGCAGCGCGCCGAAAATCGCCACAAGCACTGCGAACTGGAAGACGGGGAGATTGTCGAATTGAGCGTCCCCAAGAAACTTCACGGTTTAATCTGTGCGAATGTCGCTTTTTTTCTGATTAGCTATGTAAAACAACGAGGCAGCGGTTACGTCTGCTCAAATGATTCCGGATTCATCACGCAACGCGACCCGGATACGGTTCGAGGAGTTGATGTCGCCTATTTCGAAGATGCGTCCAGCTTTGAAGAGGTGGAAGCGGCCTCTCCCAAGTACTCGTCCGTCCCACCGGTCCTCGCCGTGGAAGTTCTATCTCCCGACGTCCGCACGGTTCGCGTCATGCAGAAGGTGGGGGAATATCTGACGGCGGGCGTGAAGGAAATCTGGATCATCGATCCCGAAGCACGCGAAGTGGCCGTGCATCGCGTTGGTCAGCCACTCACCATCTTGCTGGAAGGGGATGCGGCCATCACAGGCAGTGCCGTGCTCCCGGACTTCGAGTTGCCGTTGGCCGAAATCTTCCGGTTGCCGAAGTCGGCGAATCCCGCATAGTTGATCGGACAGAACACACCGGGGGGACTGATGTCCCCCCGCTCGCCGGATCATTGCGATTAGATGACGACGGGTTTACCGAGCGCGCGCCGCACGGGGACGAACTGCCCGGCATGCATCATGGGGTGCGTGGCAACCAGCAGGAACATCAACCCCATCGTCGGGAACATCGACCGGAAGCTTTCCGGGGCGGGTCCATCCAGATCGGCTTCCGGATACTCGTCGATCAGCTTGATCGTGGCATCATTGACCAGCTTGAAAAGGTCGGCATACTCCTGCTTTGTGCAAAAGTCCGAAGGGTTGTCGCTTGTGGCATTTTCCTTGCCGTGCTTTTCCTTGAAGCCCGCGGGAAGTTCCGGTGCCGATCCGGCTTGAATCGACTCGATCAGCGAGCACTCCGAAGCAATGAGATGCCCCAGTTGCCAGGCCAGGTGATTGCATCCCGGTCCCGGTCGATGCAACAGTTCGGCATCGGTCATGTCGGCGAAATAGGCATTCAGAACATGGCGGCTGAGACCCATAGTTTGCTTGATGGCGTCTTTGGCTTGCATCTCGGTGCTTTCTACGATGAACCGTTTCACGACCCCTGAGCACGAATGCTACCGATCCGCGGAGCATCCGGCAATTTCCCTCCGCACAATCATAAAATCTGCATGCACGGGAATTGTTCCGCAGCGCGAGGGACGACGCCACGGGAAAGTATGAACTACAGTTGACAGAGACCGCTGCATCGCTGCAGTCCATCAGCACTCGATTGCGGGCAAACAACTACCATGAGCACATCCGACCCTTGGAGCCGTCCGTCTGTATCAGATTTACGGGCCATTCTGGAAAGTATCGAAAAGCAGGATGCCGTCAATCAGCGGACACACGAACGGATCGATCTGAATGTGCCCGCAGAAATTGTGACGCGTCGCGGCAATACCATCGAAGCCATGACACGGGAGATCAGTCGGCTCGGGATCGGGCTGCTGCATCGCGGGTCGATTTCGCCGGGTGAAGTCACCGTCAAAATGGCCAGCGAGACACGCAACTACACGTACCGGGTGGCTTTGGAGTGGTGTACGCCCTGCGACAACGGCATGTTCATGAGTGGCGGCCGCTTCCTCGGAAAAGACGAGGAAGATGGGAAGTAGGCATCAGGTGTCAGCAGAAATCAGATCCAACTCTGTCCTCAAACCTGACACCTCAATCACTTCGATCCCAGTTCGTACAACCGCGCATGAATCATCATCTGGAAGACAAAGCCGCTGACGGCGTGCATGACCCAGAGAATACCGATCACGATCGCGCGAGCCAGTTCGTCCGTTTCGCCTGCAAACATAAAGCCGACCGCAAGCAACGGGCAACACTGAAACGACATCATGGTACACAGAAACGCCAGCGGTAACGCTCCCCATTTCACGAAGAGCGACAGCAGCACCACCAGGTGCAGAAAAACCAATCCCACTAATGACATGACCCAGAACTGGGGGTTGACGAGAATCTCTCCCAGCGTGGAAATGCCCTTCGGTAGAAACGCCACGATATCGATCATGATCCACACCAACGCCGGCACCAGTCCTAGAGCACAACCTACAACCTTCGAATAACTGATCTCGGCGATCGAGCGCGGCAAGGTCAGCAGGCTGACCATGGTCTGGCCACGGATTTCATCATGAAACACGCGAGACGCATAGATGCTGGCTTCGATGATGACCGCAGCGATCATAATTCCCAGGTGCAACTGCGGGGTATCGGCGTAGGGGTCGCTGTAAGAACTGTTGTTGTACTTCTGCAACCATACATGGAACCCGAGCAGGATGGGCAGTAGCGCACCGTAGAGAACAAACTTCAGGAACAACAGCCCATCGCCGCCGGCCAGAAAGTAATACTCCTTCCACAAAAACGGGTTCGACCAGGCGCGACTGGCCGACAACCACCGGACTTTGCCGGAGCGACGAAAGAGCAAGCCACGACTGACGGTGGGAGCATCCTCGACCAGGGCAAAACTCGTGAAGAGCAGCCACGACAGCAGGAAGCAGAACACGGCCGCCACCAGATTAGAAATCACCTGGGGACCGATGATCGCATCAGAAAACTGGCTGTTGGGAATGCGATAAAATAGCACTGACCAGACACTCGATTCGCTCAACCAGGTTAATCCCTGAGCCAGCCATTCCGTGCCTTGACCGGAAAGCATTCCCTCCGAGACCAGCACCGAAGTAATGGCGGGGCCAATCGCCGGAAGAAAGCTGTAGGCGATCAGGAACAGTACGGTCAAAGCCATGGCCGTTCCGCTGCGCTGGCTCACCACCGAAGCCAACAACGCCACATTCGCCAGCATAATAATGTAGGCCAGTAACGACGCATAAGCGGCCAGAACCTGGTTGAGCATCACACCGCCGAGCGTGATGGCCAGCAGCGTAAACGGAAACTGCACGGCCAGCAGCAGCACCGCTTGAATCATGCGCGATGTCGATTTCCCGAGCAGCAGGCCGACCGGGCTGATCCCCGCCATCATCAACAGGCCAATTGTCGATTCTTCCTTTTCCTCGGTGATCGCCGTGGCGAAGAAGCTGATACCACCTAACGTGATAAACATGCCATTCAGCCACAGCATCTGCGTGAAAAAGTCGAGACCGGGTGCTCCTTTGGTGAGGCTGGAGACTTGGGCCAACAGCATCATGAAGTAAATGAAGAACACAAAGACCAGACGAAACAGATGAGCCCGCAGCCAGTTGGCTTCCATCCGCAGCGAACGGGCCATCAATGTCGCGACGCCATGCAGCATCACTTCACTCCCCGTTCGGTCAGGTCCATGAAGGCTTCATTCAAGTGCCGACGATCGGCCGCAAATCCGAGGATCGGCAAGTCCCACTCCAGGAACTGCCGTAGCAAGGCATTGGTCGTGGTGACCGTATCGTCAAAAGTCACGCGATACTCGGGGCGACCCGTTAGCGCCTCGATCTGAATGATTCCCGGCAGCTGCTCCAGTTGCGACGTCACATCGGCCGCCGTGTCATCCAACGTCAGGCGGTAAGTGGGATGTTGCCCGGTTTTCGTGAGCAGGTCGTGCATCGATCCGGAGTATTTGATTTTTCCGCGATCGATGATCGTCACGGCATCGCAGAGTTCGGCGAGTTCGCTGAGAATGTGCGAGCTGATGAAAATCGTCTTCCCCATTCCCTTGAGGGCTTTGAGGATTTCCATAAGTTCGATGCGTGCCCGTGGATCGAGTCCTGAAGCCGGTTCATCCAGCAACAGCACCTGGGGATCGTTGACCAGCACTCTCGCCAAGCTGACACGCTGCTGCATCCCTCGGGAAAGTCCCCCAATCAAATCGTTCCGACGAGCGCTCATGTCGGTGAGGGCGAGCACATCATCGATGGTTTGAGTCCGTTGCTTGAGGGCCAATCCATACGCCGCGGCAAAGAAGTCGATGTACTCGAAGACGGTCATCTGACGGTACGTGCTGAAGTGGTCAGGCATGAAGCCGATACGGCGGCGCACCTCGCGCGTGTCGTAGACAACATCGTGACCGAACACTTTCACCGACCCGATTTGCGGCCGTAACAGCGTACAGATGATTCGTAGCGACGTGGTTTTGCCGGCACCGTTCGGACCGACGAATCCGTGCAACGACTGGGCACCGACCTGAAAACTGACATGGTCGAGAGCACGTCGTCCTTTGAAACTATGGACCACATCCCGCACGTCGATAACCGGCTTCAGTTTGGCAGCCACCTTGACAGGAGCTTCTTCCGGGATTTGCGTTTCACTCATGGGCCACAGGTTCCCTTTAATGCCGTGCAGATGACACTCAAGATTCGAACGATCGACTCAATTTCTGTATGTGACTCTACCGGTATCACTCACGTGGAGATTCCGACATGGGAACATCGATCACATAGATTCCCCAACCGTCCTGCTTGCCCAGATAGGGGTTCTGAATTTTGAGTTCGTCGGGCAAGGGGGCAAAATAAATGAGCCGAGCCACATAGGGCGAAAGCTGGAAAGCCTGTGCATCGCCACGACTGCTGATATTCATTTCGCGGGTGATCAGGGGGATCAGCAAATCGCGATAGTGTTCCATGGCGGTTTTTTCGCTGTCACGCCACGGCTGATAGTTGTATTGCCACTGATTTTGATCGTTGATCCGCAGATAGCCTTCCGGCCCCCCCATATTGCCGCCCACAGTGAGTTTGCGCCCCTGGCGACCCACGGTGTAAAAACTCGTGCCATAGAGCAGCACGATGTTCTCCATTTCGGCAGGCAGATCGATGGAACTTTCGAGCGATTGACCTGGCAGTTTCCCCTGCGAAACCTGCGTGAAATCGTTCCAGCGAAACTTCGGCATGGTTAACGGCAGTCGCATGCGATAGGCGAATTCCCGGGACGAGAACGGAGGCATGTCGACGAAGAAGTTGGCATCGGCACCATTCAAAATGATCCCGGAGACATACTCATTAAAGTTGCACGTGGAATAGAGCGTCCCGTTGCCGGTGTGGCGAATTTCGTAATCTCCACCAGAGGTGACGAACACATTCGTCCAGCCCGCCACATCGACCTGACCATCAGGCAAGGTCTGCAGAATCGCCGTTGTGTTGACGGCAGTGGCTTCTCCGTATCCCCGTTGACCGACGATCGCGAACAGCACGCTGAAGACTCCGACGGTCGCCAACAGCGCCAGATAGACCACCCGATAGTCGGAATACTTGCGGCCGAGCAGCCAGCAACCCGGAAAGACCAGTCCGATATAAACCCAGAACATCAGATGCAGCAACGGCCAGTTATGCTCGGGCCGCGTCATCTCCTTCAAAGTCCCCAGGAACGACCGCGAACTGAGGGGATCACTGGAATCGGCAAAGGAATTGAACCCCTGGGTCGATTCTTCGGAGTTTTCGAGATCGACTGCGGAAAGTTCTTTGGTTTCGCCTTCATAGTTGACCACGAGCCGCTTCGGTAGATTGGCAAACAAGTCGGTCAACGACTCTTTGTTCAACCCCTGCCGGCTGAGAGCCACACGGTAAACGCGACCGGCTCCATACGTTGAAAGATCCAGTGGCCCGTCAAGGACTTTCAGCGATGAAGGAAAATCGGGGTATTGGCCGCGAACAGTCTGCAGCACGAAAACCGTGCCCCCTTTGTACAGCCATTCCAGAAAGGCCTGCCGACGTGGCTCCGCCCAATCCGGGACACTGTCGATCAGCAAGGCTTGCAAGCTGTCGGTCGCCGTCACGAAAGGGGGAAAGAGTTCATCGGGGAAACGCTTGACTGGAACACCACGCAAAGCGGGCGTACTAGCCGGTTCGATGAGCACGCGAGCAGGCCAACCCCGTTGAGGATCAGGCAGCTTGACCCGAGGCGCCCGTCGCCCCTCTTTGTCAATTTCCTGCACCGAAAAGCCTTCGTAATCGGCTCCCACATAGGGATAGAACTGCACCCACTTGCGAGCGAACGGCCCCACATAGACCGGTTCAATAAGTGGAGCATCGACATCCTGGCCGGAATTCGTGTGCTTCTGCACCCGGTACTCCCCATCGAAGGCCACTGGCTGCGGATTGTCGACCAGGATCGACAACACATTAAAGCGATGCCGGACTACCTTGCCATCGAAGCCCCAGCGCACGTCTTTAATCTCAAGAGCCAACGCCGAATGCGAGGCGAGCAGCCACACCATCAGACAATAGCCGAGAATTCTGGCATCGCGAGCAACGATCCAGCAGACTCGATAACGCACATCAGTGGGAAAGCGTAATAGCAGACGTCCGGCCCGAAACATCATCCGCGATCTCGACACGAGGAACGGTCTTCAATTTCTGAACGGCATGAACGCGACTACGGATCAAAGCACAGCGCGGGGCGAAACGCAACACTGCCCGTTTGACCTGAGGCGGCGAGTGACCCAGAATGCGCTGAGCTGTCCATAGCTCATTCTTCAGAGGGACCCATTTCATGTACAACTTTGATCAACAACGACGAGTTTCCATCTCGCTCTGGGCGGGACTTTGTGCGCTGATTTTCCAGGTCACGGTTCCAATAGGTCTCTGCACCGCAGCCGAGCCACCGAGGCCGAACATCATCCTGATCATGCCGGACGACCAAGGCTATGGCGATCTGTCGTACACAGGCAACCCGATTCTAAAAACTCCGCATATCGACCAGTTCGCCAGCCAGAGTGTGCGGTTTACCGATTTCCATGTCAGCCCCACGTGTGCTCCCACGCGTTCCGCCATCATGACCGGTCGGCACGAGTTCAAGAATGGAATCACTCACACCATTATGGAACGTGAGCGGCTGACATTGTCCGCGACCACATTGCCCGAAGTCCTGCATCGGGCCGGTTACAAGAACGGCATTTTCGGCAAATGGCATCTGGGCGACGAAGATGCCTACCAGCCGGGCCAGCGCGGGTTCGATGAAGTCTTCATTCATGGCGGCGGGGGCATCGGGCAGACCTATCCCGGCAGTTGCGGCGATGCCCCTGGCAATTCGTATTTCAATCCCGTGATTCGACACAACGGCACATTTGAAACGACGAATGGCTACTGCACCGATGTCTTTTTCCAGCAGGCACTCCGCTGGATTGAACAGACCAAAGAGCAGCCCTTCTTTTGCTACCTCACCCCCAACGCCCCGCATTCCCCCCTGGACTGCCCACAAAACGAAATCGACCGATATGCTGGCAAAGTGCCCGATCCACAAGCCCGTTTCTTTGGCATGATTTCGAATATCGATGAGAACATCGGTCATATGCTGGCGAAGCTGGATGAGTGGAATCTGGCGGACAATACGCTGGTGATCTTCATCACCGACAACGGTTCGGCCAGTGGGTCCAAAATTTTCAATGCAGGCATGCGGGCGGCCAAGGGCTCTCCTTACAACGGTGGCACACGCGTGCCGAGTTTCTGGCGGTGGCCTGGCCATTTCACGCCCGCGGATTGTGACGCACTGACCTGCCATTGGGACATACTGCCGACGTTGATGGACCTGCTGCAGATTAAGGCCGATGAGAAACTGGCCCAGCAGATTGAAGGGCGGTCCATGTTGCCGTTGCTGAATGATCCACAGGCGAAATGGGCTGACCGATTTTTCTTCACCCACGTCGGACGATGGGATCATAAATTCGACCCGCGAGACCAACCCGATCTCGTCAAATACTCGAAGTGCAGTATCCGCTGGAAAAACTGGACGCTGGTCTCGACGGTCAAAGACGGACCTGCCAAGTGGGAGTTGTATGATCTTGCGGCGGACCCGGGTGAGTCACAGAACCTCGCTGGTGAGCATGCCGATGTGGTGGCAACGATGTTGCACGCCTACGACGCTTGGTGGCAAGACGTGTTGCCGTGCATGGTCAATGAGCGGGTGCAGGGCCCGCAGGTGAATCCGTTTCATGCGGCCTATTGGGCCCAATATCAGGGCTCCGGCCCGAACAACGTGCCCCCCAAAAAGTAAGTGCAGCGAAACATCAAGCTGCTCATGAAAGCAACCCTGGTTGGCTTCAACCAGGGTTGCTTCTTTTCCGGCTCTGGGCTCTCGCCACTTATCGCTAGGTTTAGTAAGGCAAGAACCGGCGATTGAACTTCCGTTCGTATTCGGGAAGCTGCGTGGCCCGTTCGTCGTAGATTCGCTTCAGTGGGAAGTCGGTAGGTGGACGCTCGCCGTTGAAGCGGTAGAAGTTCTGCCAGATGATTACGGCGGTAATGCCGTCTTCCACCATGTCCTCTTCGATCTCCAGTTCCGGATACTTCTTGAAGATCTCTTCGAGCAGTGCCATCACGCGAGTGGCATGTTCGTGGGCTTTCTCGAAGTTCTGTTTGCGGTACTCTTCCACGGCGGCAAACAGCAACCAATGCGCCTCGGCGGTATCGGGTTCCGCTTCACATAACGCCCGCGTTCGCCAGTAGCGATAGTTAGTCATGTTCTGATAGGCCATGACCGCATCGGCGATTTTGCGGTAATCGGTCGGTGTTTTAGCGAGATCCTTGATCGCCTCTTCCGTCATTTCCATGCGAATCCGCAGGATATCACCGCGATAATCGACGGTGTATTCTTCCTGACCGTAGGACTGGGTCCAGTCTTTGAAACCTTGTTCCCAGGCGGTCCGGGTCTGTTCACGCAGCTTGTCGCGGACTTCCAGTTGCATGGCCGCTTGCTGTTCTTCGGTCAGCTTGGTATTAGCTGCACGACGGTCGTACTCTTCATTGAAACCGTACTTCTGCAAAGCCGAGGCATAGTCGAGCTGTGACCGGGCCGGATAAGAACGGAAGATCGAACGATCCATGATCGTTTGCCGATTCCCCTGGCCTTCGATGTCGTTCGCTCGAGTAAACCATTCCTTGGCGACGAGGTAGTTGTCTTCATCGGTGGGATTGAACTCCGGATCGACGTTCCCTTCGTAGATCGGGTTCGGGTCGGCACGGAAGAACCGTCGGAAGAAACGGGCCTCATCCGACAGGCCGATTTTCGGTCCATAGATGCGGCCGGTATGCCATAGCAGGTCCGAAGAATTCCGGTTGCGGTTCACGCCTTCCTGCAGGAACTTGCCCCCTTCCTTGACCCAGAAATAGCGATCGGAAACCGCGTCCCATTCAACAGAAACGTTGTAGGCCAGGTTCCAGCCGTTGTACTCCCACACTTTGACATAGTGCGGCTGCAGTCGGATGATTGACTCGGTGGTGGCCCGCATGGCCGCCCAGTCTTTGTGGTTTTTCTGCTCTTCGGCCTGGACCCACAGCACGTTGGCCGCCACGCCCCGCAAACCGAGCAGCACCAGATTCATCGCGGCACTGGATGGATCGATCTTGCCCAGATCGCTTTCGCCCAGATCATACTCCTGCCGCTGCCGGGCAATGACCCCGGCGGCTTCGCCTTTAGAATCGGCGGGCATGCCCAGAGAAATGATGGGGATGAGCAGCAGCAGAATGCCGCCCAGATACAGGAACTTGCGTTGTTGAGAGTTGAACCGGTTCATTTCGCCTCCAACTCGCGGGTCCGCAGGCAGAAGTAACCGAGCAACACACACGGGATGAAATACCCGAGCGTGATCGCCAGGCCTGGATAGACCGCCGTCGCGACGTTGACATCAAATCCGTTCGACAGGTAAGACAGCGAACGCGTAAAGAAACTGAAGTCGGGAATGATATTGTAGACCAGCCACATCAGGTTCACGAGGGCCGAATCGACAAACCGCATGACCGTGGTCGCCGTGCCTTCCGGCAAATCGGTGGTCGGGTTCATGTGCTTAACGAGGCGGTAGATCGACTCGAACACGCCACCCCCGGCCTCTTCGTTGTTCACAATCTTCGCCATGAATTCGCGGGCTGTTTGGCCAATGATCACCAGGCAGAAGGTGAGCAATGTCGCAACCGGGCCTTTGACAAAGGTACTGGCAGTCACGCTCAGCACGACAACCAGAATGAGCATCATTTCAATGCCCAGGACGGCTTTGACGTAACCCACCCAGAACGAAAGATCGGGGGTGCGGATGAATAAGTCGGGACGAGCCATCCCCAGATACTGGCCGGGATCAATACACAGGACTTCGACCAGCATGGTCCCAGCTGGGTAGATCACATTCTTCGTTTCCGGGTCGACCACAGCTTCTTTCGAGACGAGGTCATCAATCAGATCATAAGCAGCGGCGGTCTCTGCTTCATCTGCGGCGGCCGGGCTGGCTTCCGCCACCTTGCCCAGCTTTCGCGGAATGATATCGGTCCGACCACGGAACTCGTTCACCGTCTTCAAGGGAATCGGAACGCGCAATCCTGTCTGGGGATTGACGAGCACGTATTGATAATACAGTGCCCGCTTCATGTCCCCTTTATGGCTACGGAAAGCCTGAAAGCGATTCTCCAGCCGCAGGTTGCCATCACTATCGAGAACGCTGGCATCCAGATTGATGAAGGTCCAGATGGCACGGGCTTTCGTGGCCCCTTCGATGTAGCTGTGGAATTCCCAGATATCGCCGACATTGATGCCCTTTGCGGCATCGTTGCCTTCGCGGTCTTTGAAGGCGAGATAGCCGAAAACGGGTTTGCGACAGGTGAGTTGTTCCTGGGCCACTGCCGGCAGTTGCCGTTTGATCCAGAAGCCACCGACGACCGCCATCACCACCAGCACAATGGTGCCGACAAAGGCGAAACCGAACATACGACCGAGCACAATTTCCAACCGTCGGGCGGGCTTTGTGACCACGGTGTGCAGCGAACGTTGCTTGATATCTTCCGGCAAACCCCAGCAGGAGAGGAGCAGCACCACAGGCAGGATCAACCAGCTGATGGCCCGCAGCACGAAGGTGACATAAACCTTCACCTGAAACTCGGGAGCCAAGGTTGAAGCGGACAGGAACCAGCCCGCGAACATGAACAAAATGCCGAACACCACGAAGACCAGCAGTGCCCGTCGCCGGATGGCTTCACGGAAGGTGAGTTGTGAGAGGGCAAAGATACGGCGTGGTGACAATGACACCAAGTCACTGGCCATCAAGCCGACTTCATCGGTCCACATGGTTAAACCACGGGTGCCCCGCGAACCGGCCATCACGAGTAGCGAAACCACCGTCATCAAACCAAGGCAGACACCGACGATCAACAGCCAGTTGATGCCAGCGGCCGCAAAGTTAAAGGGTGTTGGATCAAAGTCCATGAGACGCGTCCTGAAGGATCACGATCAGCAAATACAAAAGGAAAAAGCTTCTGCCCCCCAAACTTGGCTGGGACAGTACCACAACCGATTAACCCGCCTGAGACTTGGAATCGGGGGTGACCAGACGATGTCCCGGACGCTCTTTGCTCTCTTGAACCGTTCGCAGGAAGAGTTCTTCAAGACTTGCCGTCGGGTGATCGACCTGGAATGAGGCATCGTGCTTCTTGAGAACCGCTTCCACCTCAGCGAGCGCTGCTGGCGTGAGTTGCGAACTGAGAATCTGCGTTTGATTCTGGCTCTTAAGCAGGTCCTCCACGCGACCGAGAACCTTGAGTTCTCCACCATACAGAATCGCGATGCGGTCGCAGACATCTTGCACGTCAGCCAACAGGTGGCTGCACATCAGAATGGTCTTGCCCTGCTTCTTCAGGTCCAGAATGAGGTCTTTCATGTCGCGATTACCGAGCGGATCGAGACCGCTGGTCGGTTCGTCGAGCAAGACGAGGTCCGGATCGTTGATCAGAGCTTGTGCCAGACCAATCCGGCGGGTCATCCCTTTGGAATACTCTTTGAGCTGACGCTTCCGGGCATGCGAGATTTTGACCAGATCGAGAAGCTTTTCGGTCCGCTCCTTGCGAACACTGGCAGGCATATCAAAGAGGCGGCCGTAGAAATCGAGCGTTTCCTCGGCGTTCAGGAACCGGTAGAGATACGATTCTTCGGGAAGATACCCGATGCGTTCGTTCTTGGAGACATTGCTCGCAGGCTCGCCGAGAATGCTGATTTCCCCCTCGGTCGGGAATAGCAAGCCGAGCAGCAGCTTCAGGGTCGTCGTCTTGCCCGATCCGTTTGGACCGAGCAGACCGAAAACTTCGCCTTTGTAGACGTCCAAGCTCAGAGAATTCAGAGCCCGTACTTTCTTGCGGCCCCAGAAATCGCGGTAGATTTTGGAGAGATTGCGAATCTCAATCACCGCTTCACGCGATGCACCACTGGTACTCATGAGGATGCCTGAACGGGACTGGAAGGAATACGATGATGATCAAATAACAATGTTGAAGTCGCTGGCCGAGCATATCTGCCGTGGCAACTTCCGCGCGGAAGACAGCGCTGCTTACGCTGTGTTACGCCGAACCCGCGCCAAGTGCTGGAAGAAATCTGTCGTGATCGATCAACAGGCTTTGCATCACGGCAAAGCCCTGGGAACGCTCACGACCTTCCCCACAGCGGGGAGCATCGTAAGAGAGCGGTTGAGGGGTTGCAAGCACTCACCGGCCAGACAGTTCCGTCAATTCCTGATGAAGACAAGCCGTGCCGGTTGTGCCGGTCGGCCAGTTCCGGTCGACCGCAACTAAAATCGTGCCTGGCGCTGAGACAGATACTCCACCAGGGCTCGATCAAAGGGCAGACTAGTGTCCAAAGGAACATAATCGGCCCCCATTTTGCGGCATTCCTGGCGGTACCGATCGCGTAACTCTCTTAAACTTTCCAGATAATCCATCCGGATACCCGGGGCGTCGAGCACCAGCGACTGGCTGGTTTCCGGGTCCTGAAAATCGACCAGCCCCTCGAATGGGAAATTCACCTCAGCTTCATCGAGGACGTGAAACACAATTACATCATGACCAGCGTGACGGAACAGATGCAGGGCATCGATCACCGGTTGCTGATCGCACAGCAGATCGGATATGAGCATGATCAGACTTTTGTGCCGAATCATCGCGGCGATGCGTCGCAAATTTCCCACGACATCGGTCTCGCCCGCCGGGGCCGCTTTGGCAAGCACACTCAGAATAGTCCCGAGTTGCGTCCGTTTGCTTTTGGGAGAGAGGCTGGACCGTAACGCGGTATCAAATGTGATCAGGCCCACCGGGTCCTGCTGATGAACCATCATGTAGGCCAATGCAGCGGCCAAACAGATGCCGTAATCGAACTTGGTGAGTTCCTGTCGATAGGTGTAGCCCATGCTGCCGGAGAGATCCATCAGGATATAGCCAGAGATGTTGGTCTCGGCCTGATATTTTTTGACGTAATAGCGATCGGTCTTGGCATAGACCAGCCAATCGATATCTTTCGGATCATCTCCCTGTGTGTAGCGCCGATGCTCGCTGAACTCGACGCTGAAACCCTGAAACGGCGACGCATGCAACCCGGTCAGAAACCCTTCCACAATAAACCGGGCGCGCAAGTCGAGCCGGGCGACACGCCGAATCACATCGGGCTTCAGATACTGTTCAGCATTCGCGGCCATCATCGACCTCGCAGAGAAACGGTCTCTGCAGAATAGCAGAAAGCCCGGAGAAAACAGCCTCCGGGCTTTCGATTAACATTTCAGAGCCGACCGCCGCTTACTCGTCAGACAGCGAGAAACCGACGAACAGGACGCCCTTTTCATCGGGTACCGTGTAGCTCCCCGTGGGCTTGAAGTACTTCTGTAACACTTCAAACTCAGGAAGTTTGCTGAGATCGAAGCCCTCGATTTCCCCAGCAGCCTGGTTTTTGGCCATCTCGTAGGCGGTCTTCGCCGATTGGTCCTGTTGCTGGAATCCAATCATCGAAGTTTTGGCCGGGAAATGAGCGGTCAAATCTTTCCAGTCTTCGGAATCGACGAGGCTGTCGGTGAATTTGCCCCGAATGATTTCTTCCAGCAGTTCGACCTTCGAAGTGATATAGAGGTAATCGCCCACCACTCCGACAGTCATGTTCTGCTCACCGTCCATCGGAATTTCGTACAGCGTTTGCCCTTCGAACTCACGTGTACGCCCAGGGAAGCCATCGGAATCCGCCGCTTTCGCCAGCGTGTCTTTCATAACCGAAGCACTCTTCAAGCCGACAGCAAAGGTCGCCAAAGGAGTCGGCGGAGCGGCTTCTTCATCGTCTTCCGCGGCTTCCGGAGCCAGGGTCGAGATATGAATCTCTCCCGTCAGGTTATCGATGACGTCCTTTTTCGGATGGATCATGGGACCGTCGTCGCTGGTGGCAACCATATCGACCAACCGGGCGAGAGCCCCTGGCCCCTGGAAGGAATCGACGAGGGATTCAATCGAGAGATAGGCTTCCATCACGTTCCAGTTCATCCCGGCATACATGGAAGCATCGGCCGAAACCCAGGCAGGGGGAGTCTGTGACGTCGTCGGAAACTGGAATGCTCCCAGCAGACCTGCTGGTGGCTGTTCCACATAGATGAAGGCCTTGTTGACGGTTTCGAAGTCACCAACACCAACATTGATGCCGCCGCCCATGCCCTTCAGGCCGTCCAAACCGAGAATGGGCAGGAAGCCCAGAACCATGCCCGCCTGGGGCATTTCGCCTTGGACGGTGCTGACACCGGACTTGATCAAACCGATGAGGTCGACATACCACTTAATGGCCGGTTCTTCATCTTCGGTGCTGCACTTTTCAAAGATATAGGAGAAGACTTCGGCTTCCCCCAGGGTTTGCGTGCTGTCACCATCCCAGCGGGTCAGCACGGCTTCCAAAGCCGCCACATCGGAGGCCGCCACGAAATACCCTTCGCTGGTGAAGTAGGCCAGCTTGTTGTAGGGATTCTGATCAGTCTTCGGAAATTCAAAGATCTGCACTTCGACATCGGCGATCGTTTTTGTCGAATGATCAGCATTGGCCTTCAAAGCGGTATCCAGCTTTTCCAGTAGCTTGTCAACAGTCGCCTGGCTGTCGCCATACTCGAACATAAAGACAGCGTTCAGCTTGCGAGTCGGCTTTTCCACGATCGCAAACGTGATTTCTCCCTGGGCGAGGTCATAAAGATCTTCCAGAGTGATGCCTGCCTTCTCGGAGAGCTCTTTCGAGACTTCTTCCAGCTTGCTTTTGATTTCGCCAATGATGGGCTGCAAGCCGGGATCGGAGAACATTTTCCCCGTTTCTGTCCCACTCACCTGTTCCACGAGATCGGGAACACTGGAGATGGAGAACATCAGGCGAGTTTCGGGTGGCAGAAGATACTCACCATAAACCGCATCGTCGTCTTGTGCCCAACCGGTTGTTGCCAGCCCGAGGGTCAATACGATCAGGCCAGTGAGTGGCCGACACAACAAATTCCGCATGGAGATGCCAATCCTTTATCTGAGGTTCCGTACGGGTCTACGCTGTCCGAGACAACATCCTCCACCGTGAGGGAGTTGCCGCGCATTTTGACGCGTTTTATCTGTGCCGACAATCCCGCCTGCAGAAATCGTCAAAGGTTCAGTTGCATGCAATAAAACGAACCGTCGGCACTGCCGTTAGATGTCGAGCGCGGCTGGACCCTGCTACCCGTGAGGACGGCAGTCGGTTTCAGTTGATGAATTTGCCTTGAGGCAAATTGCAAAGAATGGCCAGCATGCGGGCTCGTCTATGAGTCGACGGCGTGGAAAGCTAGATGCTGTCAGAAGGCATCGGCAACACATCGACCTCGTCGAGATCGACATCCAGCATCGGAACCAACGGTCCGGAATCGTGCGAGGACTCGGTTTTTCGCCCCGAACTGACGGGACGCATTTTGCTGAAGGTGCTTTCGACGACAAACTCCGCCCCCTCTTCCGGCAAGGCGACGGGAAAATCCATGCTGGGCATGGGCCCACTGGCATCGTCTGGAAAGGTGGAGCGGACGGGAACTTTGGAATCGAGATCGACCGTGCCCGCAGCTTGTTCTCCGGAAGGCGGCGCACCACCAGCGGCCAAGGCTTCCCGCAGTTGTGCGTCTTTCTGCAGTCGAAACCGGACATCCCCAATCATCAGCTCATCGCCCAGACGCAGTCGGCCTTCCTGTTCGATCCGATTGCCGTTGATCGAAACGCCGTTGGTACTGCCCAGATCCCGTACGACCACCGTATCGTTCACAATGGCGATGCAGCAGTGTTTCCGCGAAATTTTGCGACTGGTCGTTAATGAAACGTCGCAATCGGCCTGCCTTCCGATCAGCAGGATCGCTTTTTCCAAGGGGATCACGCACGCGCCAGCTTGCAATGGAACAAGAAAGGCCGCCATTCAAAATACTCCCGTCAATTGGGGCTTCCCAGACTATAACCCACGAGCAGACCCTTGGAAACGGGACATCTGAGCTATCTACCGAATTATTCTCGACTTCGGACTGCGAACCGCATCAGGCAATTCCGAGGGGGCAGCAGCGGCGGCGAGTCCTCATTTCATCTCTCAGTTTCGGCATAATCGTTGTTGGTCGTCAGAGTCTGCGTGTTCACCCCAATCTGTATATTTCGCATCTCAAGTCAGGAATTCAACCACCCAGATTCTCACCCGCTCAGTGCCCAACCGCTCCCCATCCCGGTATGCTGTAGGGGCCGTGCCAGAGAGTTCTGGCCTGCGGGTGGAACACGGGCGTTAACAGAGTTTTCGCCCCGGCAACTGGCCGTAACCTCTCGATCCTGACGTCTGTTCTGGCAAAGCGCCCCGATCTATGACTGACGCTCTCGCTGCCACTCCAGCCCCGTTGGCAATTGTTGGTTTAAGCTGCCTCTTCCCCAAAGCGGGTTCCGCAGAAGACTTCTGGTCGAATATCCGCCGGGGTGTCGATGCCATCACAGAGGTCCCAGCCAGCCATTGGCGACCCGACGATTATTTCGATTCCGATCCCAAATCGCCGGATATGACCTACGCTCAGCGCGGTGGATTCCTCTCGTCGGTTGCATTCGATCCATTGGAATTTGGCATTGCTCCCAGCAACCTGGAAGCGATTGATACGTCACAGTTACTCGGGTTGGTGGCCGCCAAGCGGGCCTTGGAGAACGCCGGTTACGGTTCCGACGGACGAAAATTTGATCGCGATCGCGTCGGGTGCATTCTCGGTGTGACGGGCACCCTGGAGATGGTGATTCCGCTCGGTGCCCGGTTGGGCCATCCCAAGTGGAAGCAGGCGCTCAAAGAGGCCGGGGTTGCTGATGATGTCGCCGATGATGTCATGGCCCGCATCAGCGAGTCGTATGTCCCCTGGCAGGAAAATTCCTTCCCGGGACTCTTGGGCAATGTGGTGGCCGGGCGGATTGCGAACCGTCTTGATCTGCATGGCACTAACTGCGTGGTCGATGCTGCCTGTGCCAGTTCGCTAAGCGCGATTCATCTCGCGGCACTGGAACTCTGGTCGGGGCGCTCCGACATGGTGCTGACCGGTGGGGTCGACACCTTCAACGACATCTTCATGTATATGTGTTTCAGCAAGACGCCTGCCCTTTCCGCCACGGGAGATGCCCGGCCGTTTTCGGATCAGGCCGATGGCACGATTCTCGGCGAAGGTGTAGGAATTCTGGTGTTGAAGCGCCTCGCCGACGCCGAGCGCGATGGCGATCAGATTTACGCCGTGCTGCGTGGCATCGGCACATCGAGCGATGGCGCGGGCAATGCCGTCTATGCTCCAAAGAAAGAAGGCCAGATCCGCTGCCTGCAGGATGCTTACCGCATCAGCGGTGTCACGCCGGACACCATCGAACTCGTCGAAGCCCACGGCACCGGAACCAAGGTGGGAGATGCCACCGAGATCGCCGGGCTTACCGAGGTCTATCGCAGTTCGGGTCGCACCGGAACCTGGTGTGCCTTGGGTTCGGTGAAGTCACAGATCGGCCATACGAAGGCCGCCGCAGGTGTTGCGGGGGTTCTGAAGGCCGTGCTGGCGTTGACCCATCGCGTGTTGCCGCCGACCATCAAAGTCGAACGGCCGCAAGAGGGCCTGCTCGCCGATGACTCGCCGTTCTATGTGAATGTGCAAGCCCGGCCGTGGCTCTCCAGTCCCGATCATCCACGCCGTGCAGCCGTGAGTGCGTTCGGTTTCGGCGGCAGTAATTTTCATGCCGTCTTAGAGGAATCCCCTGCTCCCCGGTTGGCTCCCGATTGGGATGGCGATGTGGTGATTGCCGCTTTCTCGGGTGACTCGATCGAAGCGTTGAAGTCACAGATTTCCGGCTGGAAATCGACGGCCGATTGGGCGGCCATCCGTCACCGAGCGGTCTCCACGCGGGCGGAGTTCCGCCCCGAGCAAGAGCATCGGCTCCTCTTCGTCTGGGAGCGCGATCGATCTGACGTTGCTACGTCACTTCGTTCTGCCACAGAGTTGCTGACGAAGTATTCCGACCGCGCGCAATGGTCCACCCCCGATGGCATCTACTATGGTCGGGGAGCCCGTGCGGGAAAGGTCGCGGTGCTCTTTCCCGGACAGGGTTCGCAGTATGTCGGCATGTTGCGGGAGTTGGCCTGCCGCTTCCCGGAGATGCAGGACGTGCTCTCCGAAGCCGATGCCGCTTTCGCCGCCTGGACAGATGAAGGCGATATCGATTTCCAGTTGAGCGAGGCGATCTATCCGCTGGCATCGTTCACAGCTGATGCCCGATCGACTCAACAGTCACGACTGACGGCGACGCAAGTTGCACAACCTGCGTTAGGAGCCGTGAGCCTGGGTGGACTCGCCGTGCTGCGGGGCTTCGGCCTCGTTCCGGAAATGACCGCCGGTCACAGTTATGGCGAACTGACCGCGTTGTGTGCCTCGAAGCGGTATCAGTCTTCGGCCCTGTATCGGTTGTCGCTGCTACGCGGTCAGTTGATGGCCGCCGCGCAGGAGGTCGATGGGGGCATGCTCGCCGTGGGCGCTCCTTTGTCACAAGTCGAAGCCGCCATCCGTGAGCATGCGGTCGACCTGGTAGTGGCCAACCACAACAGCCCGAACCAGGTCGTCTTGTCGGGCCGTTTGCCCGATATCGAACGAGCCGTGGAACTCTTCACGAAAACGAATATCCGTGGCAAAAAGCTGCCCGTGGCCGCGGCGTTTCACAGCCCGCTTGTCGCTGCAGCGAGTGAAAAGTTCCGCCCGATTCTCGATGAAATCGACTTCGCTCCGGCGGAGGTCCCGGTCTATGCGAACAGCCATGCTGCGGTTTACCCCGAAGACCCGGCGGCCGCTCGCGATGTGCTGGCCGGACAACTGGCAAAGCCGGTCGACTTCCTGCACCAAATCGAGGCGATGTATGCCGCCGGGGCCCGCTGCTTCCTGGAAGTCGGACCGGGCAATGTGCTGACCGGACTGGTGGGTTCGATTCTGTCCGGCCGGGAACATCGGGCGATTGCGCTGGATGCATCCTCTGGCAAGCGGTCCAGCATGGTCGACCTGGCGATGCTGTTGGCTCAATCAGCGGCCACCGGTGTGCCGGTCACGTTATCGAACTGGGACCCGACTCCGCCTTCCGTCAGCAACGCGGGCGATCGCCTGATGATTCCCATCTGCGGGGCCAACTATGTGAAGCCCCGCACCCCGCGTCCGCCCCGTCCACAAGCCCCGGCTGCTCCTCGATCCATGAATGCCCCGATGAAGTCGACGACTGCTGCCCCCGTGATGGCCCCGGTTCCGGCCCCAGCCCCGATGCCCTCGGCCCAAGTGAACGGGTCGAATGGCCCCTCGCGTTCGATGCCGACGACGGTGCCCCCATCCGCGACACCCACACAAAATGGGGCAGGAATGACTTTGTCCCCGGCTCTGACCGCCTTACAGCAGATGCAGGCTGAAACGGCCCGGTTGCATCGGCAATTTCTCGAAGGTCAGGAAACCGCACTGCGAACACTGCAGTCGTTGATGCACGGCCAGTCGCCGACGGTAACACAGCCCACAGTTTCAGCAGTTGCCCCGACTCCGCGAGCTTCCACCGCTCCGTTGGCAGCCCCCGCCCCAGCTCCAATGGCCGCGCCAGCAGCCGCGGCTCCGCGTTACTCACCGCCGCCACGTGTCCAGGCTCCAGCGGTCGCTCCGCCACCGGCTGCGAAACCAACACCAGCCCTCGCCTCCGCCAGCACCGATCTCACGCCGCAGGTGATGGCCGTCGTCGCTGAGAAGACCGGCTATCCCATCGAGATGCTCAAGCCGAGCATGAGCCTTGATCACGACCTCGGTATCGACTCCATCAAACGCGTCGAAATCCTCTCTGCCCTCCAAGAAAAACTCCCACAACTCCCGAGCGTCACGCCCGAACAACTGCAGACGTTGCATCGTCTGGAAGATGTTATTGGCTTGCTGGGAGCGACGACCGTTTCAGCACCAACGAGCATGCCAGCTGTGGCACCAGTGGCAGACCTCACTCCGCAAGTGATGGCCGTCGTAGCGGAGAAAACGGGTTATCCCATCGAGATGCTCAAGCCCACCATGAGCCTTGATCATGATCTCGGCATCGACTCCATCAAGCGCGTTGAAATCCTCTCCGCCTTGCAAGAGAAATTGCCACAGCTCCCGAGTGTCACGCCCGAACAACTGCAGACTTTGCATCGTCTGGAAGATGTCATCGGCCTGTTGGGAGCGACGAGCACTTCAGCACCGGCAAACATTCCATCCACAGCGCCGGTGACGGATCTTACTCCGCAAGTGATGGCCGTCGTCGCGGAGAAGACCGGCTACCCCATCGAGATGCTCAAACCGACTATGAGCCTCGATCACGACCTTGGTATCGACTCGATCAAACGCGTCGAAATCCTCTCCGCTTTGCAAGAGAAGTTGCCACAACTCCCAAGTGTCACACCCGAACAACTCCAGACATTACACCGCCTCGAAGATGTCATCCGTCTGCTCGGTGGAGCCACTGCAAACGCAGTCACGGCAACCGCTGCGTTACCTGTTACCGCCGCACCAACTTCGGCCGCAGCACATGCGGAGACTGGCGACTTGATCGTTGGTCGGGTCACTACGCGACCGGTCACCCATGCCGCCGAGCGTGAACCTCTGGCTTATGCCGCGGGGAGCGAATTCTGGATCACGGATGATGGCAGCGAACTGGCCCTGAAGCTGGCGGCGAAGTTCAACGCGGCCGGTTACAAAGCCCGCGTGGTGCAGTGGGATGACACGGCCACACCGCCGATGAATGGTCCGTTCGGCGGACTGATTCTGTTGTCGCCCCAGTCCGGCACCAGCGATGCCCATCTCTGGCGGGCCATCGAGTGGATTCAGAAGACCGGTCCCGCATTACGTCAGTCTGCCCGTCAAGGAGCCGTATTGCTGGCCACCGTCTCCTGCATTGATGGTGAATTCGGTCTGGCCACCGATGCCTCGATCCACGATGTCACGGCCGGGGGCTTTGCCGGGCTGACGAAAACGGTCCGTCATGAATGGCCGGAACTCACCTGCAAAGCGATCGATACCCTTGATCCCGCATCACGGTTGGCGGCTGTGGATCAACTTTTCGAGGAACTGACACATGCCGGTCCCGTGGAATGCGGACTGACCGGTGGTCAATGTCTGGAAGTGATCGCCACCGAAATGGCTTCGACCGATTCCGCAACGCAACCGTCCCTGCAACCGGGGGACCTGATGCTGGTGACCGGCGGGGCACGCGGAGTCACGGCCACTGCGGCACTCGCGGTCGCACGGGCCACTCAAGCCACGTTGATGTTGCTCGGTCGCAGTCCTGCACCGCAACCGGAACCCGATTATCTTCACGGCGTGACCGATCCGGCCCACATCAAGCAAGCCTTGGCCACCCACGGGGCTGCCTCGACACCGAAGGCGTTGCAGCAGCAATGCCAGCAGATTCTCGCGCAGCGTGAAATCACCGAAACGTTGGCCCAACTGCGGCAGATCGGTGTGACGGCGGAATATCATTCCGTTGATGTCCGCGATGTCCCGGCGGTCTGTAAGCTCGTCGAAGAACTGCAAAAACTCTATGGCCCGGTCCGTGGCATCATACACGGGGCCGGTGTCCTCGCCGATCAGCGGATCGAAGACAAAACCCGCGAACAGTTCGAGAAAGTCTTCAGCACGAAAGTCATCGGTCTGCGGAACGTGCTAGGGGCGATCGATTCGCATGAACTGCGGGCGATGGTCCTCTTCTCCAGCTTCACCGCCCGCTACGGCCGCAAAGGGCAGATCGATTACGCGATCGCCAACGAAGTTCTCAACAAGCTCGCCCAGCAATGGCAACGCAAATCGCCCGAGTGCCGCGTGCTGTCCTTCAACTGGGGACCGTGGGACGGCGGCATGGTCCAAGGTGGGTTGAAAGACCTCTTCGCAAAAGAAGGCGTCGGACTGATTCCCCTCGCCGCTGGTGGACAACTCGTCGCACAACAATTGACGACAGCGACATCGCCCGGTGTTGAACTGGTTGTATTGGGTCCGGGATCACAACCGCTGGAGCAAGCGGCTCCTGTTGAGACAATCACACCGGAGCCAGCAGCCCCGCGACTCATTCCCGAAGACGCCAAGCTGAGTTTTGCCCGCGAACTCTCGGTGACCACCGCTCCGTATCTGCGGTCGCATGTGCTCGGCGGCAAAGCCGTGTTACCCGTCGCGATGGTGACCGAATGGCTGTCACACGCGGTGATGCATCGCAATCCCGGGCTCGACTTCCAGGGCCTGAGCGGACTGCAGATCTTCAAAGGCGTGCGACTCGCCGCTGATGAAACCGTGCCCCTCGAAGTCCATGTCGGCAAACCGCGTCGCACCAATGGGCAGTTTCTGGTGTCGGCTCATCTGCTGCATCCGCAGGAATCGCGGCCGACGTTGCATGCGGCGGGCGATGTGGTCCTCGGAACCGGATTCCCCGAAGAACCCACACCGCAGCTAACCGTCTCAAAGTCAGAGGGCCGCACGCTGGCCCATCCCTATCAGCAGCTCTTCCACGGTCCGATTTTCCAGGGGATGAGCAAAGTCGAAACCTGTTCGCCGCAGGGGATCATCGTGCAATCGCGGGTCGCACCACCACCGGCGACCTGGGGACCGCAACCGCTGCGTCCGCAATGGCTGGCTGAACCGCTGGTGATCGATGTGGCGTTGCAGGCAATCATCCTTTGGTGCCGCACCTTCCGCCAGAAGCCGTGCCTGCCCGCCGCGATGGGCGAGTACCGCCAGTACCGCCGCAGCTTCCCGAGTGAAGGGGTCCGCGTGGTGGTTCAGATCGCCGAGGCGACCGATCATAAGGTGCGCGCCGATGTCGAATTCCTCGACCCCGCCGGCCGCGTGATCGCCACCATGACCGGCGTGGACAACATCCTCGACGAAGCCCTCGTCGCGGCATTCGGAGCGAATGCGCTGTAAATCGAACATCGACTTTACAGCAAATCACCCTCGCATCCCGATCAAAAATAGTCGAATGAAGAGTACGTCGACAGACAGAATTTCCAAAAAGCAATCTAGTTCGCGACCCACAGTTAGTCACATGGAGCAATCCGAATGCCTGTAGACCCCGTTACTATTTCCTTTTCGAACGAAGCTGCAAAATCCGCTATCAGCATAATCGTAAAAGATCTCTACGGATTAGCCAAAACGAAGACCGCATCGCTGTACAACCGATTTGCAGCCACATGGAAGATTCAAACTGTCTGCAAAAATCTATCGTCGGTCCGAAAGGTCAAAACGATCTTTCAGCTAGAAAAAGACGTGGACATCAAGCACTTCTATTACACGTCTCGCATCAGAATTGGTAAGGAGCCAAAGTCGATTTCTTCGCTATCAGACATCCCCTTTGACGGTAATATCGTAATCGAGGGAACAGTCGGCCAAGGAAAGTCCACGTTCCTTAGATATCTTACTTGGGCCGAAGCGACGAAGGGGAAAGCAATCCCTCTTTTTATTGAACTCAGAAAGTACGATGCCAAAGAGGACGCTATCAAACTAATACAGTCACAGCTCGTAACATTCGGCCTGCCGACAGACGAAGATGTTCTTGTTTTTCTCCTCGATTCTGGAAAGATTTGGCTATTTTTAGACGGATTTGACGAAATTGCTGATCGCAACCGATCAAGTGTTGTTACTGCACTCGAGTCATTAGCAACACGATTTCCTAACACCCGCATGATAATTACATCACGGCCTGATTCAGATATCCAATCGTCTGCGTTTTTCAGAGTACTTGCGTTGTGCCCTCTACGCCCTGGAGAGTACAAGCAATTGATCCGACGAATGTGCACTAACGCAAGCATTGCAGACCGTTTAATAAACCAAACAGAAACTGCGGACCAATTGGCCTCAGATGGAAGATCAATAACCGGGCTTTTGAATACGCCGCTAATGGTTGCCTTGCTATTAGTCAAGTTCAACATTGAACAATCTGTACCGGAAAACCTCTGCGATTTCTATCGAGAATTATTCATCTTACTCCTCCAACGCCATGACAAATCAAAGGCGGGCTTCAGGCGGGAACGACAATCAAAACTATCCGACGACGACATCCAAGCAGTCTTTGATTCACTTTGCTTTCAAATGCGCAAGGACGGACTTTCTGCCATATCGAAGACTCGTCTTCGCCTTGTATTGAAGTCAATTTGCGAAGATGAAGATCTGACAGCCGACTCCGCATGTGTTTTATCTGACATCACAAAAATCACCTGCCTGCTGCTCGAAGATGGTGGTGAGTTCCATTTCGTCCATCGAAGCGTTCTTGAATTCCATGCAGCCAGACACGTTGCCTCGCAACCGGAAGAGCATGCGAGCATATTTTACGACACCGTTCAACCTATATGGCATTTGTGGCTGGAAGAAATCAACTTTCTGTCAGAACTGGACCCCTACCGTTTCCATAAATTCTTTGAAATGCCTGACATCGAGAATGTATTGGAGAAACTAGGCAGTAAGAAACCGCACATTAAGTCTTCAAACGAGCTCCGGTTGTTTACAGGTGATTTAGAAGGTGAACTGAAGATCGCCCCCGATCAGAAATTTACCCGATGGATTCGCGTCTCTCCACAGTCGACTTGGACGGGGTTCAAAGCATTTGGCCGTAGGTGGCAGAGCCTAGTTGGACCACTTGGTAAGGCGATTTTAACGAAGACTATTATCGAAGACGCAAAGAAAAAAACGCAAAGCTGGACTCGTGTTTTTTTGTGGAAACACTCGGCAGATTCTGAACCACCGCTCATACTAAATGTATGCGGTCTATTGGATGCTGGGCGTCTTGACTACAAGATCTTCCAATCTCTTGAAAGTGAAGTCGACTGCCTGAGAGAGAGACTAGCAATCCTGAAGCGACAAGTAAAAACCAAGGAATCAAAAAAGACAAGATTCGATTTCAATCAAAACGGTAATGGTAAGAAACATTAAACTCTTTCGCATGAAATAGGGTGGCGGCGCTGCGCGAATACAGGCCCTTGGGGTCAAAGGCAATCCATCGGGGCTTCCTTTCGGAGCGCCCCCGCAACCAAACGGGGCTCGGCGTGAGGTCACTCTGATTCCCTGTGAATCACCTACTTCGCCACCGAAAACTTATGCACCGTCGTTTGCCGGTAGGTTTCGCCGGGTTTGAGTTCGGTGGTCGGGAAGTCGGGATGGTTGGGTGAGTCCGGGAAGTGCTGGGCTTCGAGGCAGAAGGCCGATTGCTTGATGAAGCCGTTCGTATCGGGGGTGCCGTTCAGGAAGTTGCCGGTGTAAAGCTGGATGCCGGGTTCGGTGGTTAAGACTTCCATCACGCGGCCGGAAGCGGAATCGACCACTTTCGCCGCCGGTCGCAGTTCGCCATAGGTGCCATCGACGACATAGCAATGGTCGTATCCCCCGGCTCCATTCACCGTCTGCTCGATACGCGTGCCGATCTTTTCGGGCTTCAGGAAATCCATCGGGGTGTCCTCGACCGTCGCGAGTTCCCCCGTCGGGATGGCGTTCTCATCGACCGGGATATACCGGCTGCAGAAAAGCGTCAGGTTGTGATCGAGAATGGTGCCGACACCGGCTCCGGCGAGATTCCAGTAGCAGTGGTTCGTGACGTTCAGAACGGTCGCCTTGTCGGTGGTGGCGCTGTAGTCGATCTTGAGTTCGTTCTGATCGTTGAGCGAATAGGTCACCACCACGGTCAACGCACCGGGATAACCTTCCTCGCCATCGGGGCTGGTATAGGTGAAGCGGACGGCGTTCTGATCAGCAAGCGGTTCGGCCGCCCAGACCTTCTTGTTAAAGCCCACCTTGCCACCATGCAGATGTCCCGGCGGGTTGTTGGCAGCGAGCGTGTATTCCTCGCCATCCAGCGTGAACTTGCCGAGGGCGATGCGGTTGGCATAGCGGCCGCAGATGCCGCCGAAATAGGGCTTGTTCTCGAGATAGCCCGCGAGATCGGGCCAGCCGAGATTGATGTTCGCCAGCCTGCCGTCGCGGTCGGGCGTTTCGACCTTGGTTACCGCTGCTCCGAAGTTGATGAGACCGACTTTCAGACCATTGGCATTGGTGAGTTCGTAGTGGGTGATTTCGGCTCCGTCGGGAGTCTGGCCAAAAGATTGCGTGGCAATCGTGGGCATCGCGGCGTCTTTCGCAGGTGTCGGTTCGCTGGCAGGAGAGTCCGAAACGGCAGATGATACCGGGTCGGCTGAAGTCGGAGCGGGGGCGGCAGACGGTTCGGCCGTCGAGGGGAGCGAATCTCCCGAACCACCGCATCCTAACAGACTGGCCGCCAGACAGGACGTGAGTGAAAACCGCCGCCAGAAGCGGTAGTTCCATCGATTTAGAGATACGTTCCGAATCATCGCCATCCCTCTCCGCAGCGCACTCAAAGGTGATTGCGGACAGTGTGCGACGCGGAACGCAGGCGGTCAAGTCGCCGTGGCTGCCATCTCGGTGGGCGGCCAGTAACCTTCAAAGCACCGATCGATATCGGCATTCGACAGGCCGAACTGTTCGAGTTCGTATTTATGGGCACCGTGCTTGCCCTGCGGGTTGTTCGCCAGCCACTGTTTCATGCCGGCTTCCATGGCATCGGAATATTCATACCCGAAGCGTTCGTAAATGCCTTTGACCGTGCCGATGGGATCCTTCACGAGGTTATCGAAGACCACATCGGTCATGCGATCGCCAAATTTCTCCTTGGCTTTCTTCGAGTTCTCGATGGCAATCGACATCCGCTCCGCGAGTTCGGGGCCCGACTTCTGAATGTCGAGGTGATCGGAAAAAATGCCGCGGGTCATGCAGATCAGGCTGCAACAGGACGGCACAACCTTTTTAGGATCGCGATGCGTCTGAATGATGTTCGCTTCAGGGATGGTTTCCATCAACGGAGCGAGCGTGGCCTGATGGACCGGTGACTTGAGAATCCAGTGCTTCTTCTGCTCACCCGCCTGCAAGAGTTGCAACTGTTTTTTGTAATAGTCGTAGACTTCCAACTGCCGTTCGTCGGACATGTTCTTGTAGTAATCGAAGTAGCGCGGCAGCACCGCATCGAGCAGGAACATCAAACTGACGAACGAGTTGTTCATCAGCCAACCACATTCCTCAGGGGAATCGGGCTCAATCGCATGGACCTGCTTCAGATTTGGTGCCAGACGGTTCATGGCCTTGACAGCGAAGTTGGCTTTCCAGCGACGGTAGCTATCATTCTGCTTCCGCTCTTCTTTCGGGGAGAGGGCCGGATAGAGCGTTTCCCACACCATGAGCGGGCGGGAATTCGGGTCCTGGCTGAGGAGGTTATACAGTAACGTGGTCCCGGTCCGGGGCATCCCGACGACATACAGGGGCCGATTCAGTGGCTGTGTCAGGAATTCGGGGTGTCGCTTCCAGGCGTCTTCCACCAGCAAGCGATTGGAAGCATGCTGCACGAGCAAACGATTCATGCAGTAATGCCCGAAAGGATGCAGCTTGGCAGAGTTTTCAAATTCCTCACAGAGGATTTGCAGAGGTTCCAGAAAATCGTCGCGGCCGTAATCTTTGAGGCCCGTAGCACTGCGGCCTGCGGCCAGCACCCGATCCACAGTGATAGTCCGTTCGCCACCCAGGTTACGGACAACCCCTCCGATCCCATTGAACAGTTTGACTCCCACGGGGCGGAAAGGTTGATTCAGCGTGTAGTTCGTCATGAATTTAGGGTGCTTACGTCAGTTCGGGTATCAGGATTGCGAGTCCAAGAGCCAGACTGCGACTACCATGCCGCTACAGCCCATCTCCAGACGGTGATCGCGGCACTCTGGAAGTTCTCAGCGGAAAAATCGGAAATTCTGCCCGATTCCGTCCAATTCAGTCTGAACAGTCGGCAGAGATTTTCCAAGTGGGTACTGGAAAGAAGTTGCTGCTGTACTAAGCAATCCTGTTGTTAGAATCGGCACAAGCCGCAACGGCAGAGACATCCCATTTTATCTACTCTACCGACTTGTCACAGGTCGATGGTTGTGTCGGCGGTAAGCTTTAATGTCGAAAAGCCTGCCAAAATCGCCGTCAGACTGACGACACACTGTCCTACCTCTGATGGCGCTTTGACAGGCCGCGGAATCGGTTCTCGCAATTCTTGCCGAGAATACCACCCCACCAGCTGTGAGGCGACTGGCCAGAAAACGGCACGATGAGAAATCGTTCGGCAACGTTTGCCAGACTAGGCACAGCGTTTGCCTCAATCGCGCATCAGGAGGAGGAGACAGTCCTGACACGAGGTAAAGCCAGTCATTCGTGATGCAAGCCTGCATCAGTGAAGATGCTGAGGAATAAGAATGGTTTTTCAGCGAATTCAAAGAATGGCTGCGGTTGCTCCTTGGCAGGATTGGTGGTTTAGGATTGAATGATGAGACCTACCAAGAAATCGTTACCTGTGTAGTCTTCTTCCACGAGCCATCGTGGCCACTGACTTAGCAGAGTAACTGACGGAATTGGCTCCGCAGGCAATTGAGGCCCGCCTTGACACCGATTCGACCGAGGAGATCTTCGGCACCGAATCCCAGCCCGACATCGTTTGGAACGTGCCGCTTCCATTCAGTGTCTCACCCAGGTTCATAACACGAGTTGTGAACAACCAGAATACATGTTGTCAAAGCATCGGAGAGTGACGCACTGAAAAGTGTTGCGCTCAGCGTTCCTACGCCGTTCCGACTTATTCAATTGTTTGCGAAGGCTTGTGGTGCCGGAGAAGTTACCTCCGACACCCAGTCGAAGAGGAATCGATCGCCATGGATGCCAGCCCCGAGTTCCAATACCGCGGTGACCTCGACATTGCCATCGTGGGGATGTCCTGCATGTTCCCCAAATCGCCCAATTTGCGGGCGTATTGGGAAAGCATCATGAATCGTCTCGATTGCATTCAGGAAGTTCCTGAGACTCGCTGGAAGATCTCTGACTACTTTGATGACGATCGTTTCGCTCGGGACAAAGTTTATTCCAAATGGGGCGGTTTTCTCGAATCCATTCGCTTTGATGCGATGAAATGGAAGATCCCCCCGGCCAGCCTGCTCAGTATCGACCCCATTCAACTTCTGTCGCTGGAAGTCGCGGCTCAGGCGTTTGAAGACGCCGGATTTGATAAACGCCCCTTCCCGAAAGAACGCACGGGTGTGCTCTTCGCTTGTGCCGGTTCGCATGACGTGGGTTCGGACTATGCCTTCCGCACCATGCTGGGCCATTATCTGCCGCGGGTGAAAGACCTGACCCCGGAAATGCGGCAGCACATCACCGACGAAATCAACGCCACCCTGCCCGAGTGGACGGAAGACTCGTTTCCCGGGTTCTTGATGAACGTGATCGCAGGCCGTATTGCGAACCGTTTCGACTTGGGTGGGCCGAACTATGTGGTCGATGCGGCGTGTGCTGCCTCGCTGGCGGCTTTGCATGCCGGGATCGCACAGCTTCGGTTAAAGACCGTCGATGCCATGTTGATCGGGGGGGCCGATGGCACTAACAATCCATTCTGTTATATGAGCTTTGCCAAGACGCATGCGCTTTCGCCCCAAGGCCGGTCGCGACCGTTCGATAACGGAGCGGACGGCATCGCCCTCGGTGAAGGTATCGCCGCCATCATGGTGCGTCGGTTGGAAGATGCCGAACGCGATGGCGACAAGATTTACTGCGTGATCAAAGGGATCGGTGCCTCGAGCGATGGTCGCAATCGCAGCATGACGGCCCCATTCCCTCCTGGCCAAATTATGGCCATGCAGCGGGCCTACGAGGATGCCGATGTGCCAGCCGCCAGTGTTTCGCTGGTGGAAGCCCACGGGACCGGCACTGCCGTCGGGGACAGCACGGAAATTACCTCGCTGCACACCCTGTTCTCGCAAGCTACCAAAGACG
Organism: bacterium; assembly: GCA_016125225.1. Taxonomy (GTDB): domain Bacteria; phylum Planctomycetota; class Planctomycetia; order Planctomycetales; family Planctomycetaceae; genus DSVQ01. The sequence continues at coordinate 202,699 of WGME01000018.1, forward strand.
AACAGTACGCCGCGGTCGGTTCCGTCAAATCGATGATTGGCCACACCAAGACCTGTGCCGGGTTGGCCAGTCTGGTGAAGACCGCGTTGGCGATCAAGCAGAAAGTCTTGCCGCCGACCATCAACGTCGAAAAACCGAACGAGATGGTCGACTTCCGGCACAGCCCGTTCTACATCAACACCGAAACGCGTCCCTGGTTTGAAGAAATCGGCGAGCATCCCCGTCGTGCGGGTGTGAGTGCTTTCGGATTCGGTGGCACGAACTTCCACGTCGTGATGGAAGAGTACACCAAACCGGGGCCGTCACAATTCGATCTCGACTTCTCGCCCCGAGCCGCAGAAATCTGTATCTGGCAGCGATCCAGCAAAACTGAATTGACTCAATCGCTGAAAGATCTGCAGGCTCAGCTCGAAGGCCTGCCTACCAAAAATCTCGCGCAGTTGGCGAACTCGCTCCGGGAAGATGAACGGCAACGTCCCGCCGGAAACTCCGCCGTGCGGCTCGCGATTGTCGCGACAACCGTGGAGGACTTCCGGACGAAGTTGCAGAAAACTCTGGATCAGTTGGGCAACAAATCGTCGCTCAACGATCCCACCGGAATCTACTATTCCGAAGCGGCTGCGATTACTCAGGATAAGGTCGCTTTTCTCTATCCCGGCCAAGGCTCGCAAGCGGTCAACATGCTGCGTGATACGGCTGTGGTGAGCCGCTGGGCTCAAGGCCTCTTTACCCAGGCCAACCGTGTGCTCGGTGAGTTCTTCCCGATCGCCATCACACGCATGATCTATCCGCCTCCGGTCTTCTCGAACGACGAAGATGTCGAACGAAAAGAACGCCTCAACGACACCAAAGTCGCACAGCCCGCCTTGGGTGTGGCGGAAGTCTTCGGTACCGAATTGCTCAAGCGGTTCGGCATCGCTCCCGGCGGTGTAGCGGGACACAGCTATGGCGAATACGTGGCCTTGTATGCCGCTGGTTCGCTCAACCTGGATGACTTGTTAACCGTCTCAGCCCACCGGGGACAAGTGGCCGCGGCAGCGAGCCAGACTTGCCCGGGTGCCATGGCGGCCGTCATGAGCAACGCGGCCGATACTCAGAAATTCCTGGACGACAATCAACTCAAGGTCTATCTGGCGAACCTGAATGGTCCTGACCAGACCATCATCGCCGGAACGGAGGAGTTAATCGTCCACACCGTCGCGCAAATGAATGCCAAGGGCATGCGGGCAAAACGGATTCCTGTGACGGCGGCGTTCCACACGCCTTGCCTGGCAACGGCCGCTCAACCGCTGAGCGTCGTCCTCAAGAACACGCGGCTTGAATCACCAACACTGCCGGTTTACAGCAACACGCTCGGTGCGGCGTATCCCACAGATCCCACGGAGATTCGGCAGCTTCTGCAACGCCATATCGTCGAGCCGGTCCGGTTCGAAGAAGAAATGCGACAGATGCGGGCGGATGGTTACGAAGTGTTCGTGGAAGTGGGTCCGGGACGCGTGCTATCGGGCCTGCTGGGTCGGATTTTTGCAGGGAATACCCCGACGGTCTTGTCTCTGGAAGCGAATGGTCGCGATGGCGTGAGCCAATTGGCCCATGTGCTGGCTCAACTGGCCGTCCTGGGTCTGCCGGTGAATTTGGACCCCTGGTTCGAAAATCGTGGCCTGAACGCCACTTCGGTCACGGAGTTCGCCCAGCAGGTGCAAGACACAGCCCAGCCGAAAAAGACCGACTGGATCCTGTCGGTCCAAGGTGCGGTCCCGGTTACTCCGCTGCCCAAACGGAAAGGTTTGCCGGGCGATGGGCTCCGAGCAAAGTTTTCCGGCAAATCCGGCACAAACGGTACCACGCCTGCCGCAATCCCGGAAACCGCTCCTCCCGCGCTGAACGGCTCCTCCGTGAAAGCCGATACGATTGGACGGACACCAGCCCCGGCAACAAAGCCGGAATCGACGAGCACGGTCACACAGCCGACCCCGGCTGCGAAGCCGATTTCTGTCGGTTCCAACCACGTTGCCGATGCCGTCCGGCCTGCTCCGGCACCGCTTCCCGCCACCGCTCGATTCCGCTTGCCTGTTGCAGCGGAAATGAACAATGGTGCCAGCAACGGGCATGCAGTGAATGGCCACAACAATGGTACTCATACCAATGAGCACCCGGCGGCCAAGAACGGGACATCGCTGAACGGAAAGCATACTAAGCAAGCTGGGCAACCTGCCTCGGCCCCAGCCGCTGCAACAAATAACGCTCCTGTGATTATTCCGGGAAGTTCGGTGCCTTTGGCACCTTGTTTGCCGGTAGTCACCGACTGGAATCAGGTGTCGCTGGGTTCAACCCCGGCTCAGCCGACTCTTACAACTTCAAGCCCCTTGCAACACCCCATGAGGTTTGCCGTGTCGACGCAACAGACTTCTCCCGATCAAGGTTCCAGCATGAATCCCGCGTCCGCTCAGTTACTCCTGCAATCGCAGGCCCTCATGATGCAGATGCTCGACTTGCAAAAGTGGCAGCAACAGGTCGCTTTGAAGTTCGTCGATACGCATCAAATGCTGGTGCACGGGCTGTCTGGACAAACGCTGGAACTGCCCGCTGCCGCTCCGACACCAATGATTGCCACCGCCCTGCCGACACCGGCTCCGGTTCAGCCGATGGCAGTCGCTGCTCCCCAACCGATGGCCGCTCCGGCTCCGCAACCTGTGGCTGCACCGCAGCCAGTTGCTGCTCCAGCAGCTGTGGCCGCGCCTCAACCGGTAGCTGCCCCGGCCGCAGTCGCCAAGCCTGCCCCGGTCGCCTTAGCACCGGCGGTGAAAGCAGCTCCGGTCCCCGTGGGTGCCCGTCCCGCGGCTGTCCCCACCAACCGCATCGCTCAGGTCCCTGTGGCTCCGGTTCGCCCGGCCCCGACGAACGGTGCCCCGGCGGCGATTTCGACGGCGGCTCCGGCTCCGGTCGCGAAAGCTCCGGAAGCGGGTTCCACCGATCACATTCCCACACCCGAATCGTTCCGCGTGGACCTGCTCAATGCGGTCAGCGAACGAACGGGCTATCCCATCGAGATGCTCGATCTCGAACTCGCGATGGAAGCTGGCCTGGGGATCGACTCGATCAAGACGGTTGAAATCTTCAGCAACCTGAAGGCGTACCATCCGTACTTCCAGCAGGATGATCAGGACGAAGAAGAAGCCCTGAAGGAATTCACCAAGTTGAAGACCCTCGGTGACATCATCAGTGCTTACGAACTCCGCTACCAGGCTGTCACCTCGGGGGGAAAGGCCCCAAAGGCGGCCGCCAAGGAAGCCGCCCCCGGTGAGGCCGTCGAACGCTACTCGCTGGAAGCGGTTGAGTCCTCTGCGAATGGGCAAAAAAAAACTTCCCACGTGAGCAACTGATTCTGCTGCTTGGTGAAGCTGCAGAACTGACGTCAGCCGTAGCGGCTGGCCTCACGCAGGAAGGTTATCGGGTTCGACAAATCCTGCCGGGGAATACCACCCGGCAGGTCTCCAGCAGCACATTCGAAGTCGACTTCGGTCAGCCAGAAGCCCTGCAGCAACTGCGGCCGCTCCTGGTTGGCTCTCAGCAAGAACCGATTGGTGCTGTCCTCAATTTTCTCGGCATCAGCTCTGGCTTCTCTGCCCCCGGCTGCGTTAGCCCGGAAGCGGCTCAGCAAGTCACGCTCTGGTCCTTCAATTTCCTGAAGGAGTATGCCGCCGACCTCACCAATGCCGCCAAATCGGGGGGCGGCTGGGTGATGAATCTCACCGGCCTCGACGGTCAGTTCGGACTGTCGGGTTCAGGGGGACGGATGGCCTTGACCTCCGCGGGATTGTGCGGGCTCTTCAAATCCTTCCGCCAGGAATACCAGACCGTCCACACGAAAACGGTCGATCTCGATCTCACGGCCCCCAGCGCGATCCTGGCCGGACGCCTCATCGAAGAGCTGGCCCTGGATGATCGCTCTTATGAAGTGGGACTGACCACCACCGGACGCTGGACGCTCCGCCTGAACAACACCACGCCGCATGCGTCGCAGCTGGGGGCCTTCCCCTTCGACAAAGAATCGGTCGTGCTGATCACCGGCGGGGCCTATGGCATCACCTGCGATATTGCCCAGCGGATCGCTGATTTGTCCAAAGGCAAACTCGTCCTTGTCGGTCGTTCCCCCCTGCCCGATGAAGAGCCGGAAGAAACTCGCTCGCTCGATGCGGCCAAGCTGCGGATGCACCTGATTGCGGAGCGAAAGGCGTCTGGTCAGCCGTTAGTTCCTGCCCAGATTGAGCAGAATCTCAAACGGATGCTGAAAGATCGTCAAATCCTCGCGAATTTGCAGGCGTTAGAAGCGACTGGCGCCACGATTGAGTATCATTCGCTCGACGTACGCGATGAAGAAGCGTTCGGCGGATTGATTGACGATGTTTACGCCCGGTTTGGCCGACTGGACGGAGTCATTCACGGGGCCGGTGTGATTGAAGACAAGCTGATGCGCGACAAAACGCCGCAGTCCTATGCCAACGTCTTCTCAACCAAGGTCGATAGCGCCATGGTTCTGGCCAAGCGTCTGAAACCGGAACAATTGAAGTTCCTGGTCTTCTTTTCGTCGGTGTCTGGCCGCTTTGGGAATAACGGGCAGTGCGACTACAGCTCCGCCAATGAATTCCTCAACAAGCTGGCCGACGATCTCGACCGCAAGTGGCCGGGTCGGGTCGTGGCGATCAACTGGGGAGCCTGGGATGCGGGCATGGTGTCCGACGAACTCCGTCGGATTTATGCCTCCCGCCAGATCTATCTCATTCCCGTGCCGGAAGGGGTGCGGTTCCTCGAACAGGAACTGCGCTTAACCGGCCATCGGGAGCCGGAAGTCACAGTGGCCTGCAGCGTGCCTCAGTTGGCACGCATGGTGGCTGGCGAATAAATCACGTCGACACAATTTCGATATTTCAGAGACCATAGGACCAGGGCAGGGAATACGTCAGGATGAACAACCGGGATCTTGCCATCGTCGGGATGGGGTGCGCCTTTCCTCAAGCGCGGAATGTGCGTGAGTATTGGCAGAATGTCATCAACGGGGTCGACAGTGTTGAAACGCCCCCAGCTCCCCGATTTCAGCATGCACGCGACTTCACGTTCATTGAAGAAGCCATGGCTGTTCATAGGGGCGGTTTCCTGCCGAAAGATCTGTCGATCGATCCCCAACACTTCGGAATTCTGCCCAACGCCATCAAGCATGGGGAAGCCGACCAGTTTCTGATGCTGCTCGTCACCGACGCTGCCTTGAAAGACGCAGGGTTTGCCGCGAATGATCCGCGGCGGAAGCGTACCGATGTGTTGATCGGGCGCGGCGCGTACCCCGGTGCCAAACACTGCGAATTGTGGCTGCGGGGCGAGATCTACGACACGGCATTGGAACTCATCGACCGCAAGTTTCCGGAGATGATGCCGGGCAGCAAACGGAGCGAAGTCGAGGCCTGGCTGCGTCAAACCTTGCCGCCGAATGAAGTCGATTCATTGGCCACGGCGATTCCCAACATTGTAGCCAGTCGTGTCGCAAACCGACTCGACTTGGGTGGTTTGGCGGAAACCGTCGACGGAGCCTGTGCGTCCAGCCTGCTGGCTCTGGAACATGCGGGTGACCGGCTGCGTTCCGGGCGATCGGACGTGGCCATCGTCGGCGGCGTTTTTCTCGCTCAGGTCCGTCCGTTTCTGCTGGTTTTCAATCGCCTGCATGCGGTTTCGAAATCAGGAGTGATTCGCCCGATGGACCGCCGGGCCGATGGTCTCGTCATCGGTGAGGGCGCGGGAGCGATTGTGCTCAAGCGACTTGAAGATGCCGTCGCTGATGGCGATCGCATTTATGCCATTGTGAAGGGAACAGGGTCCGCCAGCGATGGCCGTCATCTCGATGTGCTCGCCCCGGCCTGGCAAGGTCAGGTTGAGGCCTGTCACCGTGCCTATGCCGATGCGAAGATCGATCCCGCCCAAATCGGCTATCTCGAACTGCATGGCACGGGCACCGTCGCGGGGGATACGGCGGAAATCACCACCATCCGCGAGATCTTCGGCACCTCGAAACATCCTCCCACCTCGCGTGCCATGGGGTCGGTCAAATCGCAGATTGGCCATCTGATGCCCGCTGCGGGGATGGCGGCTCTCATTCGAACGGCGTTGTCACTGTCAAACAAGCTGCTGCCTCCCAGCCTGCACTGCGAAGAACCCCGCGAAGAATTGCTGGAATCGCCGTTCTATCTCAACCCGTATACCCGGCCGTGGGTGCAGAATGAAAGCCGTGGCCCGCGCCATGCTGCCATCAACGCGTTCGGCTTCGGCGGGATCAACGTCCACGCGATTCTGGAAGAAGTACAGCCCACGAAGATTGCTGAAAAGACTCAGGTGTCAGTCCCGCGACCCCTGGTCCCCGATCTCAAGCGGCCATCGGAACTCGCCCTGTTCTCGGCGGCGTCAACCAAAGAACTGGTATCGCAGATTCAGCAACTGCTGACGTTCATCGAGAACGATCAACAGAATGTCACAGCGACCGATCTTTCCAAGTCGCTGGTGGCGACTCTGCAGTTCAACCAACCCGTCAAGCTGGGCGTGGTGTATGAATCGATCGCAGAACTGGTCAAGAAGTTGAGCGTGGTGCTCACCGAGCTCGCGAAGCCCACGCCGAAATTCATCGACGACACCATCTACTATGCGACCGACGTCGCACAGCATCACGGCAAGATTGGTTTCATTTTCCCCGGCATGGGTTTCCCGGGGCTGATCGGCAACTATCCCGACCATCTGATGGAACTCTGCCTGCACTATCCCGAATTGCGAGCCGAGTTCGATTTCTTCGAAGAACGCGATCGTAATCCCGATGATGATGTCCCGACGAGTTCGGTCTTCGTGCCACCGGCGTCGCTGCCCGAAGAGTACCGCACCAAGCTGAAGAACCGCCTGGGGCCACCCAAGGACACCGACTTCCTGGAAGATCAAAAGCCGGAAGAACGGTACCTCTCGGCGATGGGGGTCACGCTCGCCAACTGGATCAGTTGGACCCTGCTGAAGCAGTTCGAGATTCCGGTCGATGCCGCCGCCGGTCAAAGCCAGGGGGAAATGGCCGCCATTTGTGCGGCCGGCATGGGCGATTTCCGGGAAACGGCCCCGGCCTACTGGCGTGTGCTCAACATCACACCGAAATACGAAAACACCGGCCGGCTCGCATTCACCTGGGCGACGGAAGAGCAGGTTGCCCCGTTAGTCGCACAGAATCCGAACACGTACATCGCCATGTATGTCGGCCCCAGCGCGATCATTCTGGGGGGAGACCGCGAAGGTCTGGTGCGCATTACCGACGCTCTGAAAAAAGAACGGGTGCTGGCTTCGATTCTGCCCTATCCGGCGATCCATACGCCGATGCTGAGTCACCTGCGGAAAGAACTCGACGAAGCCCTTGAAGATGAGCCGTTCGCGATCAAGCCGGCCACAATGACTTTATATTCGTCGATCACCACGGAACCCTATCCGTTGGATGAAGACGGCGTCCGACACACACTGGCCTTGAATCTCGATCATCCGTTGCGCGTCTGGCAAACCATTCTGCGCATGTACCAGGATGGCATTCGCATCTTCGTCCAGGTAGGCGGCGGTCACATGGCGGCCCGCGTGCAGGACTTCACCAGCGATGCGGAACCCGCTGTTTCCGTGGCCCTGGATGTCGACAACCGCAATCCGATCACGCAATTGAATCACCTGCTGGCCACATTGTTCGTCACCGGCGTGCCGTTCAATCCACAACCGCTGTTCAACAACCGCATCGCCACCGTGCTTGACCTGACTCAACCACGGGGCGAAGCCGCGAAGCCGAAAATGCTGTTACCATTGCGGATCGAATGGACTCCGCTGACTCACCCGTCGGTGCCTCCTAAGCCGATCACCGAAACAGCTCCGGAAGCAAAGACAACCGCCGAAGCCACCCCGGTAACAAAGAGCGTAGAACCGCCTTCAAAGCCGGAGTTGGCCGCTCCCATGGAAAGCACACCGACAGCTGTCGCCCCAACCAAAACCATCGAAGACTGCAACGATTGCAGCCATGGCTTCTTCGAAGGGGTCGACTTCGAGCAGAATTCCGCCGTCGTGGAATTTGAAGGCTCATCGTTGCCGGTGCTGATCAATGGCCGCGTGACTCGTTATGTCGAAGGCCAGGAACTGTTGATCGAGCGCGTCCTCGATGCGGAGCAGGACCGATACATCTACGATCACCTGTTCATCACTTGCCCGCCCAAGGCACCGCGGCACTGCCTGCCTATCGTGCCCATGACCATGAGCCTTGAGTTCATCGCCGAGACCGCGGCCCTGCTTTGCCCTGGTCTCGGGGTCATTGGTTACGAGAACGTGAAAGCCATGCGCTGGATCGGTCTGGAAGACCGTCTGCAAGTGCTGCTGTTTCTGGACGCGAAGGTGTTCTCGGTTGATGAAGAGACCGGCGAAACCCGGGTCGATGTGACGATCTCATTCCAAGATAAGCGGGCCTTTGCCGGTCGCGTGGTGCTCGGCACGGCCTATACCCAAAACCTGCAGATGGAATGGCCCGATCTATCCGACGCCCCCGCCTGGCCCGTGGAAATTACGGAGGCCTATGAAGGCCGTCGCATGTTCCATGGCCCATCATTCCATGTGATGACCCATCTCGACGCCTTCTCGAATCCAGTCGCGACGGGCAAACTGCGGGTCTTGCCGAAGAATGAATTGTTCCAGGGTCTCCCCGAGCCCAACCTGCTCGTCGATCCCTGCCTGCTCGACGGCATCGGTCAATTCGTCGGTTTGTGGTGCCAGATGCACGATTGGCACATTCTGCCCATCGGCGTGGAAAAGGTCGAGTTGTATGGCCCCACGCCCCCGGTCGGCACCGACTGCCCCATCAAAATGATGGTGACCACGTTCGATGTCGACACGAAGCAACTGAAAGCGAACTTCGAAATTGAAGACGGTTCCGGCAATGTCTGGATGCGTTTCTACGGCTGGGGTGACTGGATTTTCCGCTGGACGCCCGAGTTCCTCGATTTCAACCGCTACCCCACGCAGTTCCCACTATCCAAGGAAATTGCCCTGCCAGGGTTGCCCGAAGGAGCCCTCGCGGTCTTTATGGAAGAACGGCACTTCGTCGGTGTCGATCCCCTCTGGATCGCGCGGGCGTCGCTGACCAATGCAGAAATCGCCGAATTACGCCAATATGAATCCGCCAAGCAGATGCGGAAGTATCTGCTGTCGCGCATGGCCCTGAAAGATGCGATCCGCCTGTGGCGCAGCCGCGTGATGAGTGCCGGCTTGACCCATCCGGCGGAGTATCACATCGATCACGACGAACTCGGTAAGCCCTATGTGGTGGGAATCACCGATGAATTTGTCCCCTGCATCACGGTGACGCGCAAAGATAATGTGGCGGTCGCGATTGCCTCGTGGCAGCCGCTGGGAGTTGATGCCGAACCCGCGGATCGTGATACCCGTTCGATTCTGGACTCGTTTGCGACTCCGCAGGAAATCGAACTGGTGGACCAACTGGCAGCCAGCCAGCCCGAAGCCGGCTGGGAAACCCGATTCTGGTGTGCCAAAGAAGCGGCAGGCAAAGCCCGCGGCACAGGCCTGAACGGATATCCCAAGCGGTTGCAGGTGAAGGAAGCCGACGAATCGGGTCGCATGGTCGTCCAGGACACGGAAACTTCACACCATTTTGAAATTCAAACAACACAATGGGACGCAGTGCTCATCGCGACAGCCGTGCCCTTGGCGGAACTGAACTCCGCTGCGGAAGGGACCGTTGGTGCGGGTCACGACGGTCATGCCGGTTAGAACTGGTCATATCGATCGAACTGGCAACGCCGTGTATCGCTGTCGCAAGGAATGCTACGATTTGAACCGACTTTGTTGCCGATGGAGCAGCATCCGATCGTCCGATCGGACACGATCAGTCAACGGCAGAATCTGCCCGATGCCCGGTTAAGGCACGTCAGATTCCCGCCGTGTACGGAGACATGGACTCATGGCCGATACGTCTTCCCCCAACACAGGCTCACCGGCGATTTCCGCCCTGAGGCTGCCAGACACTGAACGCGTCACCAGCGGTGGCTCGTCGCGTCTGGTGCGGTTCATAGTCTGGTCGGGAATTTTAGTGGTGGTGGTGGTGGGTGTCGGTGCCTACCGCCGCAATCCCCCGTGGCTGCAGGAAATTCGGGCTTCGGTTCTGGGGAATAGTGTCGAATTCGATACTGCCACGGTCGCCGCCAAGGGTCGCGAAGAAGTCGCCCTGGAAGTCTCCGGCTTCGTCGTTCCCTACCGAGTGCTCAATGTCTCGCCCCGCATCCCCGGCCTCATCACCAAGCTGAATTTTGAAGTCGGGCAGAAGGTCAACAAAGGCGATGTCCTCGCCCAGCTCGATGACTCCAGCTATCAGTATGATCTGCAACAGGCCGAAGCAGCCGTGCAGGCCTCGCACAGCCGCCTGGAAGAAGCAACCAACGGGGCTCAACCCGAGGAAATCAACCAGGCCCGCATCGCGGTCAATGTTGCGAAATCAAAGCTCGAACTCGTTTCCAACGAACTCAAGCGAGCCGAAATGCTCGGCGATTCAACAACCGACGCCGAAATGGATCAACTGACTTCTGCCAAAAGCGATGCCGAAGCTCAGGTCGCTTCATTACAGGACAAGCTGAAACTGATCGAACAAGGCCTGCGACCGGAACGGATGAAGGCCATCGAAGCGGAAGTCAAGCAGACGGAAGCTCTCGTCAACAAAGCCAAATACTTCCTGGAAAATACAAAGATCCTCGCGCCGCTCAATGGCACGGTGCTGGAGAAAAATGCGGAAGTCGGCGAAATTCTGCGTCCGGAAGTGCTCTCGGTCAGCCTGTGCAAACTGGCCGACATGAGCGTGATGGAAGTCGAAATCGATGTCCAGGAACGCGAACTGTTCAAGATCGAGATCGGCCGTGAGTGCGTCATCATTCCCGATGCCTATCAGGACAAAAGCTATGCGGGCAAAATTGACCGCCTGCAACCGATGGTGAATCGTCAACGAGGTGTCGTGCGGGTCACCATCCGCATTGAGAACCCCGATGAATACCTGTTGCCGGAAATGAATGTCCGCGTGAAGATTCTGAATCCACCGGAAACTGAATCCTCGGATGAGACATTATGGATTCCTGAGGCGGCGGTGAAAAAGGAAGGCGACAAAGCGTATGTGTTCATGGTCGTGAACGACGCCGCCAAGGAGACAGATATCGAACTGGGTGCCAAGGAAGGTCGCCGGGTGGAAGTGAAATCGGGACTGGCCGCGGGAGACGTGGTCGTCATTCCGGGTGATAAACGCGTGGTGGAAGGCCAACAGATCCGCACCAAAGCGGGTAAGTAGTCTGGTCGACTTCGGTTCGTCTCCTGATTTCCCCGCGCAGAATGGCCGACCCATGTCCGATGCGATTGTGACCGTTGATAACTGCACGAAAACCTATTCCCGCGGAGCGGAACGGGTGGAAGTGCTGAAAGGGGTTTCGCTGCAGATTCTGCGTGGCGAATTCGTCGCCCTGATTGGTCCTTCGGGCTCTGGCAAGACCACACTGCTGAACCTGATTGCGGGACTGGATCAACCGACCACCGGTCGGGTGATTGTCGCCGAGCGCGACATCAGCCGGATGGATGAGTCACAACTGGCCCGCTGGCGGACGACGGCGATCGGCTTCGTGTTCCAGTTCTACCATCTCATTCCGGTGTTGACGGCCTATGAGAATGTGGAACTCCCCCTTCTGCTGCTCAACATGACGGCCAAACGTCGCCGGGAACAGGTGCTGACGGTGCTCCATCTCGTGGGATTGCAGCACCGGTTAACCCACCGGCCCGGCCAGCTTTCGGGTGGAGAACAGCAACGCGTGGGGATTGCCCGGGCTCTCGTCACCGATCCCGCACTCGTGGTCGCCGATGAACCGACGGGGGACCTCGATGGTCGTAAGAAGGAAGAAATTCTCGACCTGCTCGAGAACCTGCAACGTGGTTTGAACAAGACCATTCTGATGGTGACGCACGACCATGTCGCGGCCGCGCGGGCTCACCGTCTCACCCGCATCAGCGATGGCCTGCTGCTCGAAGAACGGGCCGACACGAAAGAAGAAGCCCTGGCGTTGGCCTTTCCAGATGCCAAGATCCGGGGCAACGATTGATCGACAGCATCGTCTGATTTTCCTGAACCTGCACGCCTGATACCACAATTCATGCTCTTCAAATTCGCCATCCTTGTCGTCAAAAGCCTCGGCCGGAATAAAGTCCGGACCGGGTTGACGAGTCTGGGCGTGATGGTGCTGGTGGCGATTTTTTCGGTGGTCACCAACGTGACCTCCGTGGTGAAAAGCAAAGTCAACGCCCAAGGCGAGCAAACGCGGCTCATCGTGTCAGAGCGTTGGACCATGCCCAGCCGTGTGCCGTTGCGTTATATCCCGGAAATCGCGGGACAGGACGGTGTCGCTGACTGGACCACCATGAACTTTCTCATGGGCTTTCTCGACGAATCGCGGCGGCGCGATCGGCAGGCCATCGCCATTGCCACACGTCCCGATAACCTGCGGGAAATGCACGAAGGGGCTCGCGGCATCGACGATGATTCTTACGATGCCTTCCTGACACGCAAAGACGCGGCGCTCGTGGGTCCGGGCCTGCTCAAGACGATGAATTATCAGGTGGGCGACAGTTTCACCCTGCTCGCGGCCCGGTTTCCACCCATCGATATTGAATTCACCATCGTGGGCGTCTTGCCACCGGGAGAAATGTCGAACGGTTTTTTCTGTCGCCATGATTACTACATGGAAGCCACCGACGACCGCGATGCCGTGAATTGTATTCTGGTGGAAATTGAAGGGGCCGAGCGAGCCAAGGAACTGGCGGCAGGATTAACGCTGGATTACGAAAACCGTCAGCCTTCGCTGAAGGTCGAAACCGAATCGGCCGGTGTGGCTCGTTTCGCGGCCCGTAGTCAAGCTGTGCTGCAGATTATCGACGGTGTCGTCGCGATTCTGCTGATCGACATGATCATCATCCTGTCGAACAGCATCAGCATTTCGGTTCGCGAACGGCGTGTTGAAATGGCGGTGCTTAAAGTGCTCGGTTTCCAACCGTTGCACATCACCTTGATGATTATTGCCGAGGCGATGCTGGTGGGTGGTGTCGCGGGGTTGCTCGGAACGGGGATGGTCTGTGGACTGTCTCAATTGACCATCCACGAAGTGATTCCTGTGATGGCCTGGAACAAGTTTCTGCTGCAGTTTCCCGTGCCCTGGTCGGCCGCGATCTGGGGCATGCTGATTGGTGCGGGCGTGGGACTGACCGGCAGCGTCATACCCGCATCGTCCGCAAAAAGTGTTAAAGTGTCCGACGTGTTTTCGAGAATTGCGTGAGAGAAAGAGGTTTCAGGCATCACGTTCGCAGCTACCGGTGAAATCGGCATTCCCTCACACCGTAGCCCTGACTCCTGAGACCTTTCCCAACCATGATCCCTCTGAAATACAACGCTCGAAACCTGGTGGTACGGTGGAAGACGACGCTGATGACTGCGTCGGGTTTCACGCTGGTTGTCGCTGCGCTGGTCGTCATGCTCGCCTTCGTGGAAGGGGTTCAGAAAGTCTGTACCACCAGCGGCGAACCGGAAAACGTGATCGTACTCGCCAAGGGAAACAACGACGAAGTCTTCAGTCAGATTGATACACGCCTTGCCAGCGAACTCGAAAACTCGCGCGGAGTGGGACGGAATGATGCCGGGGTCCCGTTAGCCAGCCGCGAAATCTTCCTGGTGGTGCATCGTCGGTTGGAACAGGAAGGGGTCTTCAAGTTCCTGCAGATTCGTGGCGTGCAACCCATCGCGTTTGATGTGCATACACAAATCCGCATCATCGATGGCAGCCCGTTGAGGGCGAGTCAAAGCGAAGTCATCATCGGCAAAGGCGTCCAGCGCGAACATCAGTTGAACGTGGGCGACGAAATTGAAATGGGCCGCAAATCGTGGAAAGTCGCGGGTGTGTTTGAGGCCGGTGGCTCGGCCTTTGAATCGGAAGTCTGGGCCGACTTACCGGAACTGTCGAGTCAGTTCCGGCGAGAAGGCGTCTACAGCACGATGGTCCTGCGCACCGAAGGACCGGAAGCGGCGAAGGAGCTGATGACCCAACTGGAATCGAGCCGGTCCATCTCCTGCAATCCCAAGACGGAACCCGAATACTACGCCAAGCAGGCGGAACAAACGCAGATGATTACCTCAGCCGCATGGATTATTGCCTGGTTCATGGGGATCGGGGCCATCTTCGGCGTGATGAACACCATGTTCGCCGCAATCGGTCAGCGTCGCAAAGACATCGCCGTGTTGCGCATCATCGGCTTCAAAGCCCACGAGATTCTGATTTCGTTCTTGCTGGAAGCCATCCTGATCTCAATCATCGGGGGCTTTCTGGGCATTGGCTTCGGCATGAGCGTGAATGGCTTCAGCCGCAGCACAGCCATCGGGGCCGCCCGCGAGGTCGCGTTCGCCTTCAGTGTCACCGAAGGCTCAATCATTTTCGCGGCCTGTTTCAGTCTGGCGATGGGCGTGGTGGGCGGGTTACTGCCGGCGTTGTCCGTGGTCCGCATTCAACCCCTGGAAGCATTGCGCTAAGACCTGCGCCACACTGCGTCGCCGAACATGCATCAGGCGTCATCCTCTTCGTCTTCGAACTCATCGTCGTCTTCGTCGTCATCCTGTAGCGCATCGGGATGCAACGGATCGTCGGGATCAAAGAAGAAGTCGCCGAGTCCCATGGGAACATTTTGTCCGCCGAGTGTCCGCTGCCGGCGTTCAGACTCCCGCTGCAGATCGGCGGCTTCATCTCCCAGGCAAGCCACAAGCGCTTCCGCCCAGAGCCTATCTCGCCCCGCGGGATGTGACGGATCTTGCACGAGCCGCTTCATGGCATACCGTAAGACATGGATACCATCCCGCGTGGAATAATCGAGATTCAGTTCATGGGCCTGCTGCAGAAATGCCACCGTCAGGTTCAGCATTTCCGCCTCCGCAAACGGAAGGTGATACCGCAAGATACGCAGTTCATCATCGCGATTGGGATGGCCCAACGTCAGCTTGGGTTGTAGCCGACTGAGGATGTAATCCGGAATTTCAAAGGTCGATTCATCATCGTTCATCGTCACGGCACAACGGAAATCACGATGAGCATGAATCGTAATGCCCGCGACGATCGATTCGACATACCGGCGATGATCGAGCAGCGGCGCCAGGCTCGCCCACGACTTCTCGTTCATGCGATTGCCTTCATCCAGGACGCAGATGCCCCCCTGCACCATCGCAGTCACCAACGGGGATGCGTGGTACTTGATTTTGCCATCTTCCGCGAGGACAGGTGTCACGAGCAGATCTTCCGGGCGAGTATCAGCGGTGCATTGATAGATGTAAACGTGCTGCTGCCGCGTGCGACCTGCGGAAACAGCCAGAGTCGTTTTCCCAATTCCGGGCGCTCCGACGATGCGGGGCGACAAGGGGAAATCTTTCTCATCGATGGTCAGCCAGCAGGCGAGCAACTGCTGCAGGATTTCGTCTTGGCCGATCCACGTGCCAGCAGAATCATCGGGCTTGCTGAGGAACAGCCGGACACCATCAATCTCCACGTGCTCTATCATTCACAACGATCCTGAGGTACAGAAGGTGCCGGCACAGGTTGCAGATAGCGGGGAACAGGCTGCAGAATCGTCATTTGGCCCAAGCCCCAGCATCTTTGTCACGATCACAAGACCAGCATAACCACTCACACCAGCGATCTCACCCCCATGAGCACACTTGAAGAACCACCGGCACGGCGGCGCATTCCTCCGGCGCATCCAAGGCATCTGGAAAGCGACCGTCGCCTGCTGGCCGGCCCACGGTCTCGGACCAACGAATTCCTGCGGGTAGTCCGCATCTGCTACGAATTCATCCGCGGCTTTCAAGCCTTGCACTGGTTGGGCCCCTGTGTAACCGTGTTCGGTTCCGCGCGGTTCCACGAAGACCATCGGTTCTACAAACTGGCCAGAGAATGCGGGCAACGCATCGCCGAGTCGGGATTCGTTGTGATGACAGGGGGCGGTCCGGGAATCATGGAGGCCGCCAATCGTGGTGCGAAAGATGTCGGCGGCAAGTCGGTCGGCTGCAACATCATTTTGCCCAAGGAACAAAGCGCGAATCCCTACATCGATAAGCTGGTCACGTTCCACTATTTCTTTGTCCGTAAGGTGATGCTGGTCAAATATTCGCAGGCCTTCATCATCTTTCCGGGTGGGTTCGGCACGCTCGATGAAGCCTACGAAGCCGCCACGTTGATTCAGACGGGCAAGATCACCAACTTCCCGCTCATCTTCGTCGGTCGCGACTACTGGAAGCCGCTGTTCGACTTCATGCGGGAGACATTGGTCACGGAAGAAACCATCAATGCCAGCGACTATGACGGCCTGATTTTGACTGATTCAATCGACGAGGTTGCCGCCGCACTCGAAGAATGCCCGTCCATACCGCACCATCGCATCGGCCGCCGCTGGACATCCCGGCTGTGGAAGCTGTCACATTAGCGATGATTGAGAGCAAAGCGGCCGGTCCTAGCGGATTGGAAACCGTTCCTGGCCTTACTGGTCTGTGAAGATCCCGTGTCGCGACAAGAGTGCTGAGAGCCGTTACAATTCGAGCAGTTTTGAGGACAACTTAATGCCTACTGCGCGAACCGAACCCATGCTGGCCGACCAACTGCTGGATACTCTGAACGATCTCCTGCTTGACGCCGAGTCGCAAGCCAAACCTTTGGAAGTCGACCCGTTCCGTTCCCGGGTATTTGAGTTGTTCGTGACGGCTCACGGGGCTGGCTACCTGAAAGCCGGGGCTCCCGACGATCTGACGGCCGATGGACTCTGCCGCGAGTTCGGCGAGCGTTGGGGGTTAGCCGATGCCCTCCGCGGAACTGCTGAACCGAGTGCGGCCATCAAGTCCGATCATGTCGCCAAGCTGCGATTGCTCTGGTCGCTGATGCGCTTGTGGATGGAATGGAGCTACGCCTGGGATCGTTGGGAAGAGTTTCATCAGAGCGAAGCCAACTGAGTGCTCAAGAGCGCGTAGCGTTGAGTTGTGCCATGCAGTCAGTGGCTTGGTTTTCCGATACAGACATTCCGATGGCCTGAAATCAGGGCTCTGCCACACAATAAACACGTGCACACTTGCCTTGAATTTGGCGATTTGACCTTAAGAATCCGACAGACGAACGTCCGTGGCCGGATTTCTCTGCGATAATACTTGCTGAGCGCGTCAAAACTTCGGCAATCCGTAGGATTTCCCAGGAAAGATCTGTTCGCGCGACACGGCGAAACTTGCTACGCTAGGACATTATTGGATTTTCCGATAGGTTCTCCCTTACGGCGGTTTTCGCGATGACACGGACGTCTGCTACATCGCTGCAGATTCCCACCCCATAACCGCCTTCCTCCCGAAGTCGAGCCATCATGAGTGCTGCTGAGCTGGCTGCTCCCATTCGTTCTTCTCGATCCTCTTCGACCAACGGCCGCCAGGAAATGACTCCCGCCGCTTCCACCAACGGAACCGTCACGGCTGTCGACACTTCCAACCTGTCGTATGTCGAGGGACTTTATCAGGAGTACCTGAAGTCGCCGGATCTCGTGAGTCTGGAATGGCGCGAGTACTTTCAGCACATTTCCGACGCCTCGCAGGTTTCTGGCTCGGATAACTCGAACTACTTTCGTCCGCAGCGCATCGGCAGCACGGGCATGGTCAGCCCCGTGGAACTCGACGCCGCCATCTGGCAGGAACGGGTCGGCCGCCTGATTCGCAACTACCGGGCCATGGGACACTATGCTGCTCAGATCGATCCGCTCGGGCGCACGCGTCCGGAAGTCAAAGAACTCGAACTGAGTGCCTGTGACCTGACAGAAGCGGACCTCGACCGCACCTTCTCGACCGTGACCGCCGGAGGCCCGAACCTCCGCACCCTCCGCGAAATTCTGCAGTGGCTGAAGAACACCTACTGTCGCTCGATCGGCGTGCAGTTCATGCACATCGATGACATGCGGGTGCGTGAGTGGCTGCAGAACCGCATGGAAGCCACGGAAAACCGTCTGTTCCTGAAGCGGGAACAACAACTGCGCATCCTCAAGCGGCTCAGTGACGCCGTCGTCTTTGAAGAGTTCATTCAGAAGAAATTCCAGGGGAAGAAGACGTTCTCGCTGGAAGGGGCGGAAACGCTGATTCCGCTGCTCGATCAGGCGATTTATCACGGCGCCGAACAGGGCGTGGAAGAAGTAGTGCTGGCAATGGCCCACCGCGGTCGCCTGAATGTGCTCACCAGCATCATGGGCAAAAGCCCGCGAGCGATCTTCCGCGAATTCGCCGATCTCGACCCGCAATTGCATGTCGGTCGGGGCGATGTGAAATACCACCTCGGTTTCAGCAACGACTGGCACTCGGGCGATGGTAAACGGGTCCACCTGTCGTTGTGCTTCAATCCCAGCCACCTCGAATTCGTCAACCCGGTGGGGATGGGCCGCGTCCGGGCCAAGCAGGATCGCCGGGGCGACGCCAACCGCGAAAAGGTGATGTACCTGCTGGTTCACGGCGACGCCGCCTTCGCAGGGGAAGGGGTCGTTCAGGAAACTCTGAACATCAACGCGCTCGATGCCACGAAGATTGGCGGTACGGTGCATGTGGTTGTGAACAACCAGATCGGGTTCACGACCTCGCCGATTCAGGGGCGATCAACCGCCTACTGCACCGACGTCGCCAAGATGCTGCAGATTCCAATTTTCCATGTGAACGGCGAAGACCCCGAAGCCGTGGCCCAATGCGTGCAACTGGCCCTCGATTTCCGCCGCGAGTTCAAGCAGGATGTCGTCATCGACATGCTCTGCTACCGCCTGAGAGGCCACAACGAGCAGGACGAACCGGAATTCACGCAGCCGATTATGTACCGCGAGATCCGGGCTCGCAAAAACGTGGTCACGGCTTACTACGAACGCCTGGCTCAGATGGGCGAAGTCTCGCAGGATGAAGTCGACGATCTGATTCACAAGCATCGGCAGCAGTTGGAATCGGAACTCGAAGTTGCCAAAAGTGCCGAATATGTCCACAAGTGGGACATGTTGCACGGTGTGTGGCAGGGCTACAAAGGCGGTTATGAGAACGAAGTCCAAGACCTTGAAACTGGTGTCCCCGTCGCCAAGCTCTCGGAACTGATGACCAGCCTGACGACCATTCCGCCTGACTTCACCCCCCATCCGAAAATCGACAATGGCGGTCAGGCGAAGAAGATGGAGGGCCTGTACCAGAAGCGGGCCAACATGGGCCGTGGCGAAACCCCGCTCGATTGGGGTGCGGCAGAAATGCTGGCCTATGCCTCACTGGCGGCTGAAGGCTATCGCATCCGGCTACATGGACAGGATTGTGAACGCGGCACATTCTCCCACCGCCATGCGGTCATCTTCGACAACGCCACTGGCAAGCCGTACTGTGCTCTGAAGCAGACCGCTCCCGACCCGAAGAAAATCGAGATTTTCAACAGTGCCTTGTCCGAAACCGGGGTGCTCGGTTTTGACTACGGCTACAGCCTCGACTGTCCGGATGGCCTCGTCGTCTGGGAAGCTCAGTTCGGGGACTTCGTGAATGCCGCCCAGGTGATCATCGATCAATTCATCGTCTCGGCCGAAGACAAATGGAACCGGCTGAGTGGGTTGGTGATGTTGCTGCCACACGGTTTTGAAGGGGCGGGACCGGAGCACTCCAGTGCTCGCTTGGAACGGTTCCTGACCCTCGCCGCCGAAGACAACATTCAGATCTGCTACCCCAGCACCCCGGCTCAACAGTTCCATCTGTTGCGTCGCCAAGTACTGCGGAAATGGCGGAAACCACTGATCGTCATGACTCCGAAGCAACATCTGCGACCGCCCAACGGTTTCAGTTCCTCGCTGGAAGATCTGGCGACGGGAACCTTCCAACGGGTCATTGGCGATCAGTCGAACGTACCAGCGGCGGCCATTCGGCAAATCATCCTATGTACCGGGAAGATTTATCGAGAGTTGGAACAGCAGCGGGAACGCCTGGGTCGCAAAGACATTGCCATCCTGCGGGTCGAGCAACTCTATCCGCTGCCGAATGAAGCGCTCCAGGCCGAACTGGCAAAGTACAACGAAGGCATCCCCGTCACCTGGGTCCAGGAAGAGCCAGAAAACATGGGTGCCTGGCGGTTCTTCCGCGTCCACTGGGGAGAGCGGCTGTTTGGCCGTCATCCTTTCAAGGGAATTTGTCGCCCGGCCTCTGCCAGCCCGGCCACTGGTTCGTTCCACAGCCACGAGAACGAACAACAGGCGATTCTGCGTGAGGCCATTGGCGAAATCGATCCGGCATAAGCCCCTGAGACATCTCAGGTCCCCTGATCTCAACGAAGTCCCAAAATCGTCATGAGATCATCGAACCGGACGGTTGTCTCCCGGTCCGAATCTCGCGAGAATTTGGGCACCATGCGGTCAGGCGTGAATTGGCCGGCTTTGACCTTCACGGTCAGGGTTTTGGAGTAACCACCCGGACGTACACCGTTCCACCTTGCGAGTGAACCGACTGAGAGACAGCCGCACATCGCACATCGAGAAAGTGCAATAGTTCCATGGCCGTTGAAGTTGTGGTGCCATCGGTTGGCGAGTCGATTGCCGAAGTTTTGTTGTCTGATTGGAAGAAGAAGGTTGGCGAACGCGTGGAGGTCGACGAACCTCTCGTGGAGTTTGAAAGCGAAAAGGCCACGCAGGATATTCTGGCTCCTGTGGCCGGGGTGTTGACGGAAATCCTGAAACCCACGGGCGAAACCGTCGCCATTGGCACCGTGATCGCGATGGTTGATCCCGCTGCCGTCCCCGCGGCTCCAGCCAAACCGGCTGCTGCACCCGCCGCTGCTCCCACAAACGCTCCGGCTGCCACCGCACCACATGTTATGCCCGCCGCCCAGCGACTGGCCGCCGAAACCGGCGTCGCAACATCCCAGGTTTCCGGCAGTGGCCCCGGCGGTCGTGTGCTGAAAGAAGATGTGCAGAAGGCCGCCTCGGCTCCGAAACCGGCCCCCACGCAGGTGGCTGCCGCCCCCGCTCCTGTCGCCACTGTTCGAGTCCCCGGCGACCGTAGCACGCATCGCAAGCCGATGACACCCATCCGCCGGACCATCGCCCAGCGGTTGGTCGAAGCGCAGCACAATGCCGCGTTGCTCACGACATTCAACGAATGTGATATGTCGGGGATTATGTCCCTGCGCAAGCAGCATCAGGATTCGTTCACCGAACGGCACGGCATCAAGCTAGGGTTCATGTCGTTCTTCGTGAAAGCCGCCGTTGACGCTCTGCAAGCCTTCCCGCAGATCAATGCCCAGATTCATGGCAACGAAGTCGTCTACTTCGATTACTGTGATATCGGCATCGCCATTGGTGGCGGTAAAGGTCTGGTAGTCCCCGTGCTCCGCAATGCCGAAACGATGACTTTCGCTCAGATTGAACAGGCCATCGCCGATTATGGTAAGCGAGCCCAGAACGGTCAGATCAGCCCGGAAGAACTCAAGGGTGGCACGTTCACCATCAGCAATGGCGGCGTGTACGGTTCACTGTTGTCGACCCCCATCGTCAACCCGCCGCAAAGTGGCGTGCTGGGGATGCATGCAACTCAGGAACGCCCCGTGGTCCGCAACGGGCAAATCGTGATCGCCCCCATGATGTACCTGGCCCTCACCTATGACCATCGCATCGTCGATGGCCGCGAAGCCGTCACCTTCCTGAAGCGCATTAAAGAATGCATCGAAAACCCGGTGCGCCTGCTGCTGGAAGTGTGATGGAAAGCTAAGGGCTAAGTGCTGAGAGCTAAGTGATCAGACCGCGGTTGAACGGTCAATCGCTTGGCACTAAGCACTCACCACTTAGCTCTTAACCCTAGGCACTTAGCCCTAAACCCTCAGCCCGAGTTTGTTAAATGCCTCAACATGATGTGGTTGTGATTGGTGCTGGCCCTGGTGGGTATGTCGCCGCAATTCGGGCTGCTCAAAACGGCCTGAATGTCGCCTGCGTGGAAGTCGAAGGGGCACTCGGCGGCACCTGTCTGCGGGTCGGTTGCATCCCCAGCAAGGCGTTGCTCGAATCGAGCGAACTCTACCGCATGGCCCGCGACCACTTCGCCCAGCACGGCATCGAAACCGGCGGCGTGCAGGTCGATCTGTCGAAGATGCTCGCCCGCAAAGACCAGATCGTCACCGGCCTGACCAAAGGCATCGAAGGCCTGTTCAAGAAGAATAAGGTCACCCGCTACAAAGGTCTCGGCAAGATTACCGGCCCCAACACCGTCGTCGTGGAAGGCACCGAATCGATCGAGTTGCAGGCGAAATCGATTGTGATCGCCACCGGCAGCAAGTCGGCTCCACTGCGGGGTGTCGAAGTCGATGGGGATCTCATCGGGACCAGCACCGAAGCCCTCTCGTTTCCTGCCGTGCCCGGTCATCTGGTGGTCATCGGCGCGGGAGTCATCGGGCTGGAACTCGGTTGTGTGTGGGCCCGTCTCGGGGCCAAGGTCACGGTACTCGAATATCTGCCTCGCATTCTGCCGGGCATGGATACTGAAATCGCCACCGAAGCCCAGAAGATTCTCACCAAGCAGGGCTTGGAGTTCCGCCTCGGCAGCCGCGTGACTTCCGCCAAAGTGGTCGATGGCAAATGCGTCGTGGAATGTGACGGGGCCGAACCCATCACTTGCGATCGCGTGTTGCTCGCCGTTGGTCGTTTGCCGAATGTTGATGGCCTGGGACTCGATGCGGCTGGTGTCAAACTCGATGAGCGCGGCCGCGTCGCCGTCGATGATCACTTCCGCACGAATATCCCCGGCATCTATGCCATTGGCGATGTCATCGCCGGGCCAATGCTGGCCCATAAGGCCGAAGAAGAAGGGGTTGCCGTCGCCGATATTCTGACCGGCCGTTATGCCCATGTGAACTACGATGCCATTCCGGGCGTGGTGTATACCGAACCGGAAATCGCCACGGTCGGCAAGTCGGAAGATCAGCTCAAGCAGGCAGAAATTCCTTATCGCAAGGGCATTTTCCCGTTCATGGCGAACGGCCGTGCGAAAGCCCTCGCGCATACCGAAGGCCGGGTGAAAGTCCTCGCCCATGCCGAAACCGATCGCGTGCTGGGTGTGCACATCATCGGACCACGGGCCGGGGACATGATCGCTGAAGCTGCTGTGGCGATTGAATTTGGTGCATCCGCCGAGGATATCGCCCGCAGTTCGCATGCTCACCCCACCCTCGCCGAGTGCATCAAAGAAGCGGCTCTGGCAGTCGATGGCCGGGCGATTCATTTCTAATTCCCCGACTGGGATCTCGCTATTCGAGATTTCTGCGTGATATGCTCCCCTCTGCGTCGCCTGTAACGCAACAGGCTACGCAACCTCGCCGGGGAGCGAATCACAATGGCACATCTCAAAACCACCGCGGGCGACCGAAATCGCGGCCCGTGGTGGCACCGCTGGGCGTTACGACTCTGCACACTGGTTCTCTTTGGCCTCCTCTACAAAACCATCGGCTTTCTGACCGATGATATCTGGCGGATCGATGGCCCCGACTTCGCCGTCATCGAAGAGAAGTTTCTGGATGCCGACCTCCTCAAGCAAGAAGAGGAACTGCAGCAACGGTCGGAACAACTCGAACGGCAATTGCGTGACCAGACCACGCAGCAATTGCAACATCGGGAATTGACCGCGACCTCGCAAAAAACCTGGACCCAGCTCGTTGAGTTTCGCAAACTTGCCGTCGAAAAGAACCAGCAGCTTTCCGATGCCGAACAACGGGCGCTCGATCAGGCTCAGGAACTCTTTCTCCAGAATCAGCAGGCCGAACTGGCGGTGCAGGAGCGGATTGGGCAATTAACCAGCCAAACTCATCAGGCGCGCGATGCCTTGCAGGATCTGCATCCACAACTGCAAAAGCAGCGGGATCTGGCGCAAGAAGAGTATGCGAACCTCTGGGAAAGCCACCGTCGCTGGCTCGGCTGGATGCAGTTATCGGTGCTCATTCCCTCACTGCTGATTTCGGCCTGGCTGTTGTATGCCTTCCGCAACAGTCCCTGGAAACCCTTCTCGCATGCCTTAGCCGGGGCGGTCTTCCTGAAGGTCTGGGCGACGCTGAATGAGCACTTTGCCTTTGATGTGCTGATTTATCCGCTGGTTGCCACCGGCCTGCTCGTGGTGGGGGCTATGCTCTGGGGTTTGATTCGCACGCTCACGCGCCCCAAAACCTCGTGGTTGCTGCGGCAATACCGCGATGCCTATGAATCGTATCTTTGCCCGGTTTGCGACTACCCGATTCGACGGGGGCCCATGACCTACCTCTACTGGACGCGGAAGACCTTGAAGAAACTCACGTCCAGCACCACTGACCTGCCCCCCAACGAACCCTACACCTGCCCCTGTTGTGCGACGGCTCTGTTTGAAGAATGCCCGTCATGCCACAAGACACGTCATTCCCTGCTGCCCGCCTGTGAATGTTGCGGTGAGGTGAAGGATATGTCCACCACCCCGGCGTAAAGTCCACGCCATCCGCACAATCGTTGTGATGTGATCTCAGGCGAGACGGGAATCCGTTTCATCGATAGCGATACCGGGGAACTGTCGTCTAAACTATCTGAAGTCGGCCCGCTTTCCCATGATTTTCGACATTCGGATTTCGTCATTCGGACTTTTGACCCATGCAGATCATTGAAGGCCAGTTGCTCGCCGGAGACGACCAGTTCGCCATTGTAGTGTCACGGTTTAACGACCTGATCACCAAACGGCTACTGGAAGGAGCCATTGATACGCTTCGTCGGCATGGGTTGGCCGAGTCCGGCATCACCGTGGTCCATGTGCCCGGGTCATTCGAATTGCCGCTCATCGCGCAGCGACTCGCCCACGGCGGCAAGTTTCATGCAGTCATCTGCCTCGGTGCAGTCATCCAGGGCGAGACCACACATCACGAATACATCAATCATCAGATGGCCGGGGGTATCCTGCAGGCCAGCCTGACCAGCGGAGTCCCCGTCTCGTTCGGCGTCCTCACCTGCCAGTCGATGGACCAGGCCCTTGACCGCGCCGGCGGCAAAGCCGGCAACAAAGGCGTCGAAGCCACCCTCGCCGCCATCGAAATGGTCAACGTCCTGCGTGAACTTTCCGCCAAGGGGCTGTAACCGGTCTCCCCCCAAAGTTTATGCCGGTGCCCCCCAAGACTGTTCAATCAGCCGGGCCACCAGTTCGATCGTGTAGATCGATTCCAGATCGACTTTATCGAGCTGCGTTTTTCCTAAACTCGAAACCGCTTCTCGCAAAACCGGCTGTTGCGACAGGAACTGTTGCACGGCAGAGGACTCCACCTGCCCTTGCGACTCCAGCAGCACTCGGCCCAAATCCATCAGCGGTGCTAGTGGTCTGTTGATACCGAAGGCTCGTTCACAGCGGAACGACAAGTCGAGGTCATCAATCGACTCACCATCCAGATCGAATCGAAAATTGGCTTCCGGTGTGACGTCGTCCTCATCGACGCCCACACATTCCGCGACAATCGGCTTCAGTGCCTGAAGAATATCGGAATGGGTCCATTGAGTTGCCGGCATCAGTTTTCCTTTGATGTAACCGTGGGACGAAAAGCCAGGCCGACCACATCGGCAATGGCACAAGGATCTTCTTCAACGAACTGAGCGTAGATGGCCGTCACCATCGGGTGTGCGTGCCCCAATTGCTTCTGCACGAACAGCAGATTGCCCCCCGTCTGCTTATAGGCGAGATAGCCATAAGTGTGTCGCAGCAACTGCACACTCGCCCGCTCACCTAACCCGGCTGCGGTGAGAATGCGTAACACGCGACGGTAGAGAGCCGTGCGCTCATAGGCATTGCCGCGCTCATTGACAAACAATGCATCCTGAGACGTTAGCGATGCAGTCGTGGATTTTGAGACCAACTGCGGCCGAACTTCTGTCACGTACCAGGACAGCCGCTGAACCAACCAAGTCGGAAGGTAGACCTGTCTGGTGTTCTGTAATGTCTCATGAACATTCAGCACAGCAACACCGTCCGCACATTGAAAATCTTCCACCCGCAAACGGCAGAACTCCGTGTTCTTGATCCCGGAAAAGAGGAGCAACTCGATGATGAGGCCATCAACAATCGCGGTCATCCGATCTCTGCCGCTCCCCGATTCATGGAAGCAGCGGACATGCTGCAACAGCGCTCCGACTTCAGTTTCGGAGAGGAACATGTCCCGAGTAATCTGCCAAGGCTGCCGACTCATCGCATATTTACCTATCTGATATGTTGTGACGAATCAGATACTATCGCATCCCCACAGGTAAGTAAAGATATGTAACAGCAGGGCATTTTGTTGACAATTGACATTCAACATCCATATCCTGCTGGGTTATTGGATTTTAGAATCCCCCTGCGAGACCAACCGTGGCGCTGCTTTATCGCAATCTGCGCGAACAAATCGTGGAACAACTGCGGCGTGACGTCCTTAGTGGAGAACTGCCTGCCGGTGAGCCCTTGCGGGAAGAGTCGTTGGCAAAACGCTTCGGTGTCAGCCGGGGACCGATTCGCGATGCCTTGCTGCAACTGTCTCAGGAAGGCTTACTGGTCACACTGCCGAATCGTGGCTCCAAAGTGGGCCCTGGTCCCAGTACGGTCATTCAACCGCTGGTGGTCAGCATCCGTCGGCAGATCGAGGCTTTCGCGTTGCGGCAAATCTTTGCTTCACTCACCGCAGAAGATCTCTCAGCTATCGCCACAATTCTCGAAGCATTTCATACCTCGGCGATCAAGGGCGACCTCGCCAGCACCGTCGAGCAGGACATGGCCTTTCATCGCTGGTTCGTGGAACGCGTAGGCGATCCCGATCTCACCGCCATGTGGTTGAACACCATTCTCCGTATGCGACTGCGGTACACACGGCACGCTTCGTTGCTCGATTCCTATGACGAACACGTCGCCGTGCTGGAGGCGTTGCGTCGCCACGATCTCGAAGCCGCCGTTGCTTTGCTGGAGGCGAACATCCTATGAAATCATGCTCCAATATCATTTTGGTAGCGTTCGGGATCGGCGTCGTGCTGAGTCCTATCTCGGCCGCGGAAGCTACCGAAGCGGAAATCCTGTTTGCGACACAGGTGCAGCCGTTGCTGGTCGAAAAGTGTCTCGCATGTCATGGCGATAAGGCCGACGACATTCAGGGGGGGCTCGATCTGCGTGCGTTGTCATCCACGTTGAAGGGGGGGGAATCGGGAGAGGCGGCGATCGTGCCACAACATCCCGAACAAAGCTCTCTCTTTCGTGCGGTCACCTGGGATGACGAGGCACTTCAGATGCCCCCCAAGGAGAACGATCGGCTGACGTCCGAACAAGTTGCCCTTGTCAAACGATGGATCGAAGCAGGTGCTGCGTGGCCGAATGATGAACGCATCCAGGAGATTCAGAAGTCGAGTGACAAATGGACGACAGCGGCTGGGATTCAAGTTGTCACCAGTGGCGGACTTTCAGAAACCTGGACAAACCGCCGGTATGATCCGGCGAATCTGTGGGCGTATCAACCGCTCTGGAAAGCGGAAAGCGGAGGGCAGAAAGCAGAGAGCCCATCCATCGATGCGGCCATCGAACATCGACTTGCCAACGCGGGTCTCGCTGCCGCACCTACTGCGAATCGCCGCACGCTGATTCGCCGGGTGACGTTCGATCTGATCGGACTGCCGCCGACACCGGCTGAGATTGATGCGTTCGTCGATGATCCCGCCGAGGATGATATCGCCTGGGCCATGGTCATCGACCGTTTGCTAGCATCGCCGCACTATGGAGAGCAGATGGCCCGGCACTGGCTCGATGTCGTGCGTTATGCGGATTCCTCGGGCTTTGCCAACGACTATGAACGGGGCAATGCCTGGCGGTATCGCGACTATGTCATCCGTGCCTTCAACCACGACAAGCCCTATGACCAATTCATCATCGAACAACTGGCGGGCGACGAAGTGGTGGAGGCAAGGCAGAAGGATGAAGGCGGAAGGAGGAATGAAGACAGTGACAGCACAAACCCTAGTCTTCCTCCTTCTTCCTTCAACCTTCATCCTTCCAACTCGGAACTGCTCATCGCGACTGGTTTCCTGCGGATGGGGCCGTGGGAACTCACAGGCATGGAAGTCGCCAAGGTAGCCCGTCAGCGGTTTCTTGATGATGTAACCGACGCCGTGGGACAGGTCTTTCTCGGGCATATGCTGCAATGTGCCCGATGCCACGATCACAAGTTCGATCCCGTCCCGACACGTGATTACTATTCGATTCAAGCCGCCTTCGCGACCACGCAGTTAGTGGAGCGTGAGGCGGAGTTTCTGCCGGAGGAAAACGTCAGCGGGTTTGAGGAACGGAAGTATCTCGACCAACGCCGCGAGTTTTATGATCGAGTGCTCGCACAACTTGATCTTAAGCAAACGCTCGAAGCCGCGAGGGCATGGTTCCGGGAGACCGGTAAAGATTCGTCCGCCTTTGAACGCATCATTCAACAGTTGGCGAACAGGTCGAAACCTGCCGAAGCCATCTCGCTCGCCATGGTTCGACAGGCCATGCAGAAGCAGAAGATCGACCCGGAATTGATCCCGCCCAAGCATACAGGTTTTGCACCGCAAGACTTTGGAATGGAACGCGTCGCACGGAAGGGTCTGGAACGCTTGAAGTGGCGCTACGACCGCTATGAACCGTTTGCCCTGAGTGTCTACAGCGGCCGCACGCCAGAGATGAAAGCGGTGTACAACCCGCTCCGCATGCCTGAAAACCGGATGCAGGCCGGTGAACTCGAACAGACGTGCATCCTCGCCGGCGGCGATCCGTTTGCGCCGTCGACACCGGTGAGCCCCGGCGTGTTGAGCGCGGTGGCAAACAAGGAGGAAGGCAGAAGGATGAAAGAGGAAAATGCGACAGCCGCTTCCTTGATTCCACCTACATCCTT
Source organism: bacterium (assembly GCA_016125225.1). Classification (GTDB taxonomy): domain Bacteria; phylum Planctomycetota; class Planctomycetia; order Planctomycetales; family Planctomycetaceae; genus DSVQ01. The sequence goes on from WGME01000018.1 coordinate 231,738, forward strand.
TAACCCTCATCCGTTCCAAATCACCGGCCGTCGGTTAGCTCTCGCAGGCTGGATCGCTTCTTCCGACAATCCGCTCACAGCGAGGGTGATGGTCAATCGCATCTGGCAATGGCATTTTGGTCGAGCCATTGCGGGCAACCCGAATAACTTTGGGGCCACCGGTAAAAAGCCAACGCATCCGGAACCGCTCGATGATCTGGCTCGCTCGTTCATCACCAATCAGTGGTCGATAAAACAGTTGCACCGTCAGATTCTGATGACGCAGGTGTACCGCCGATCGACTCAGCATCCACAACCGGAACTGGTCGCTGAGAGAGATCCGCTGGGTGAGTTATATGCGACCTTCCAACCTCGGCGGCTGACCGCGGAAGAATTGCGAGACGCGATGCTATTCGTCTCCGGCGAACTCAATCTCGAAATGGGTGGCATCCCCGTGCGACCTGAGATGAATCTCGAAGCAGCCTTGCAACCCCGTATGGTGATGGGAACCTTCGCGGAGGCCTGGCAACCGTCGCCGCTGCCGTCACAGCGTCACCGCCGATCGATCTATGCCCTCAAGCTGCGTGGGCAACGCGATCCATTTCAGGAAGTCTTCAATTCGCCCACACCCGATTTGTCCTGTGAAGCGAGGGAAGCCTCGACCGTTACACCACAGGTCTTTGCCCTTTTCAATAGTGAAGCTACGCTCGATTGGGCGGTGGCGTTGAGTCGAGAGTTGGGAGACGAGAGTCCAGTGCCGGAAAAAGAAGTGACAATTCAGCGATTGTTTTTGAAACTGTTGGGCCGCAAACCATCATCTGTTGAAGTCTCGGCGACGTTGGCTCATTGGGAAAAGATGACGGAGCGACATCGCTCGTTGCAGTTCGCATCCTCTCTGACGCCGCGTGAAGTCTTACGGGAAGCGGTCGAGGAGAACACCGGCGAAAAGTTCTCTTTCACGGAGCCACTCGAAGCGTATGCCGATTTTGTTCCAGATAAAAAGCTGTCGGATCTGAGTCCGGAGTTACGCGGCCTGGCGGAAGTGTGCCTTGTGTTATTGAACAGCAATGAATTTGCTTACATCTACTAACGATGGAACAAACCATGAGCACCATTCAGGATCTCGCCAGACGCTGGTTGCCGAAATCGTGGGCGGACTCGATGGAGCAGGAGTCACGGCACTGGATCATTGAGTGTCCCGAATGCGGTAACTACAAATCGGTCTGGGATGCGGGCGGCATCCGCTGGAAGGCCAAATCGTACGGCAAACGCATTCGCACACACTGTTCGCAATGCGGCCAAACCGTCTGGGCCACTGTCGATTACTATGCGGAACTCCCTGAAGACGAAACGACCACGGTATGACCATCCATCGTCGCGATTTTCTGTATGGTCTCGGTGCGACACTCGGCACGGTGGCATTCAATGCGCTGGCTCAGGCCGAGTCGCGATCGCCCACGGCTCCGCGGGCACAGCAGGTTGCAGGCCGGGCGAAGAACTGCATCTTCCTGATGATGGAAGGCGGACCATCGCATATCGACACGTTCGATCCCAAGCCGAAACTCAAGGAACTGCATCTGCAGGAGTTTGTCCGTCAGGGTGAGATGAAGTCGGCGATGGAATCGGGCAAGCGGTACTACGTGCAGAGCCCGTTTGCCTTTCACAAGGCGGGGGAATGCGGGGCCGACATTGCCACCAACTGGGAACATCTGGCCGGTTGTGTCGACGACATCTGTTTCTATCGCGGTTGCCAGGTTGATTCGGTGAATCATCCCACCGCGATGTATCAGATGAATACCGGCAACCGCTTCGGAGGTGATCCGGCGATTGGTGCCTGGGTGACCTATGGCCTGGGCACTTTGAATCAGAATCTGCCCGGGTTCATGGTGCTGCCTGAGGTATCGTATGCGCAAGGCGGGGCCGCGAACTGGGGCAATGGGTTCCTGCCTGCCCACTATCAAGGGACGCCGCTGCGACCCAAGGGTTCGCCGATTCTGGACCTGTCACCCCCAGCCGGCATCACGCGCGAGCATCAGCGGGAGAATCTGGATTTCCTCGCGACATTGAATCAGCAGCATGCGGCCCTGCATCCGGAGCATGCCGACTTATCCGCCCGCATGGAGGCCTACGAACTGGCGTTCCGGATGCAATCCCAGGTGCCTGGGCTGCTCGACATCACCCAGGAAACTCCACACACATTGGCGATGTATGGCGTCGATCAGGAACCGACGGACGCTTTCGGTCGTCGCTGCCTGCTGGCCCGACGGCTCATCGAACAAGGTGTGCGGTTCGTACAGTTGTATGCAGGGACATGGGACTCGCACGATTACATCGCCCGGGCACATGGCAATCTTGTGCGGCAAGTCGATCGACCGATTGCGGCTTTGCTCACCGATCTGAAACAACGGGGCTTGCTCGACGAAACCCTCATCGTCTGGTCTGGCGAGTTTGGTCGCTCCCCCGATAACGGCGTGCGTGGCGGCACCGCCTACGGTCGCGATCATAATCCCCACGCGATGACAATCTGGTTGGCGGGCGGGGGAGTGAATGCCGGTCACACTATCGGCGCTACGGACGAGATGGGTGCGACCGCCGTGGAGTGCGTCCATCATGTTCGCGACCTGCATGTCACCCTGCTCAAGCTGCTCGGACTCGACGACAACAAGCTCACCTACTTCCACGGCGGCCGGTTCAAACAACTCAGCCAGTTCGGCGGCCAGGTGATTGATGAATTGCTGAGTTAACCAGCTGCTGAACATTCGCGAGGCATCCGCCGCAAGTCATCTGCAGCGAAAGATGTCATCACAATCACTACTTTATGCGCATGTGCAACATCCCTGTCGAAATGCCTCACACGTATGTGAACATTCCGTCACTGCGAATGCATGCATAGACTGGAAAAAACACACCGGCCATTCGCTGACTCCCTTCGCAAATCCTGCTGAATTAACAGGCGGTACAGCTACCTGAGCCCCAAGCAAATCTGCTGCGATTGACCCGCCTGTGGGCAGTTTTTCAAACCATGATTGTTCAAAACTGGTTAACGATTCGCATGCTTTGTCTGTCATTCCCACCTCAGTTCACCAAAGTAATGCGAAATGGAACGCAATGTGCCTAGGTATCATCCCGTACGTCTTGCCGTAGATCCCGCCTCGATTCCTACCTGACGTTACCTCGCTTTCCAGTTGGTTCCATTTATTCCTGTCCGTTAGAAATGGATGTGGTCTCATGCCGAAGGTCCATCGTCGATCGGGTTTCACCCTGATCGAACTGCTCGTGGTGATTGCGATTATCGCCATTCTGATCGCGCTCCTCTTGCCCGCCGTGCAGCAGGCCCGAGAAGCCGCGCGACGCACTCAGTGCAAGAACCAGATCAAGCAACTCGGCTTGGCGTTGCACAACTATCACGACACTTACAACGTCTTCCCCTACGCCGTGGCCAACCAGGGCTATAGTGCTTCGGGACAGAATGTGACCAACCATAAGGGGTTCATCGGCCTGCTGCCTTATTTCGATCAGGCCAACCTGTTCAATCAGTTCAACCTGAGTTGGGCAACCGGCACGCATAACAACAGTGGCGGTATCGTCGCTGGGGGAACCAGTCCCACCACGAACACGAATCTGAATCTCACGACGAAGATTCTGCCGATGCTGATCTGTCCGTCGGATGGTGGTGCCCAGTTCGAAGCATCGAACGGCGCAACTTATGGGTGTGGTGTGGCCAATTCGGCTCGCTCTTCTTACCAGTTCAGCATCGGTATTACCGGTTGGGCAGCCTTTCCAGGAAACAATTGGGACACGGAAGGCATCAACACCCGCCGGATGTTCGGTTGCAACTCGCGTTCGAATGTTCGCGACGTCAAAGATGGATTGAGCAATACGGTCGCCATTTCAGAAACCACTCTGGAAGTCGATGACGGCAAGACTGGTAACTGGGCCTGTGCATCTCACGTGGGCTATGGGGTCGACTTTGGCACTGGCTACGGGATCAATAACTACACTTGCTGCACTTGGCGGTCCCCGCCGAATGCCCAATTCCAGATTGGCCGTAATGGCGAACACAGTTCGCCCGGTAGCACGCACGATGGGGGTTGCCATGTGTTGATGGGCGATGGGGCCGTCCGGTTCATCAGCCAGAACATCGACAGTTCGACTCGCACACGCTTGGCCGCTATTGCTGACGGCCAGGTCGTGGGTGAATTCTAAATTTGAGATGCGATTATCAGCCTGTGGTTGCACGGTGGTCTGTTCACCGTGCAACCCGTGCTGACTCACTTGATGCAATCGACCGTTTTCTGAAGTTTTCCTGGACGAAGAATCCATGACCATGCCCGTGTTTCATCAACTTTTTGACTCAGCTCGATACCGAAGCTGGGTGTCCGGCGTGCTGCTGGCATTGGGCCTCGTTCAAATCACTGGCTGCGGCGGCAGTAGCGAAACCATTCCCGAATTGGTAACCGTCACAGGGACAGTGCTGGTCAATGGCCAGCCACTGCAAGGTGTTTCGCTGAATTTTGTCCCCCAGGACCAGACCAAAGGGACTGGTGCCTTTGGTGGAACCATGGCGGATGGTAGCTATGAATTGATGCATCGGAGTCGTGCCAAGGGCATTGAACCCGGAACGTATTATGTCACGTTCTCACGCTATGCCATGCCCGATGGATCACCCATCCCGGAAGGCAAAAACGTGACCGATGTGGGAGCCAGGGAGTCGTTCCCGCCGGCTTTGGTCAGTCCCGAACCGTCCCGGGCGAAGCATGTCGTGACCATCCTGGCCGACAAGCCACAGACGTTTGATTTCGATCTCGAGGTCAAAAAGAAATAAGTGAAAGCGGCGACGTTCGATACTACTGTTCCACGCTATGTCAGAGAGTAGTGGACCTCTGACGTCGCCATGATCGTCCGCGATAGTAACATAAGACGATCAACTGCCCACGAGTTTCATGATCCGCTCATCAAGCTCTTGGTGAGACATGCCCGTGACCAGGAATTTCTTCAGCGGATTAGTAGCTCCACTGACTAGTTGCAGTTGACTGGGTTTCAAATCCAGCGCCTCGGCCAAGACGGCTGCAATGGCATCGTTCGCTTTGCCTTTCTCGGCGACTTGCGTCACCGCCACTTTCAAGCGGCTGTCGTGGACCCCGGTGACGGCGTTTTTCCGGCTGCCCGGTTGAGCGCGGACCGGCAGAATCACGCCGTCGGCAGTGCTTTCCAGTGCGACCGTCGCCAATTGTCCCCCTCTCGTTTGCTGAGACCGTCCGACGTCTCTATCGTAACGGAATACCGGACAAACGCACGGCAGGGAACGCGCTCATGGATCACACGGCCCCTATGGAACGCCTGATCGACCTCACCGACCCCACGCTGAATGTCTTCCTCAATTTGACGGCCGAGGAAGCCCGGCAGCGGTTGGCCTCGGGGCGATCCGAACTGGTTCGCGAAATTGATGGCCAGTTCGCGATGGCCCACCGCTCAGGGAAAATCATTCGGCTGGCCAGGTCGTTGGGACGGCCGTTGCGGTATTTCATCGCCAAGCGGGTCGCCGGGCCAGTGCTGATCGTCGCTGACCGCATGGACCAGATCGCCGACTATCTGAATGCCGAAGGTTTAGGCGATCAGTTCCATCCCAGCTACACGCGGATGGTGCCGGCTCATCACATCGTCGAAATCGCGCTCATCGGCTGTCCCGATCCGAACCCGACCTACATTCGCTTCTTCACCCCGGAGCGCAACCGCTGGTCGACCGATCTCGATGACATCGGCCGCCGCTATATCGGGGCATTATCTGTCGAGATTCACCGTTGGCTCGACACGCTCAGCCCACGCGAACCCCTCGGCGTGTTGTTCTCCGGCGGGATCGACAGCGGTTCGGTCTTTGTCACCCTGTATCGTGCCCTGCTCCAACGGGGCGAATCACCGGCACGGCTCAAAGCCTTCACACTTGAGATTGATGCTCAGGGCGCCGACGCCGATCAGGCCCAGCAATTCCTCGATGCTCTCGATCTGGGTTTCTTCCTCGAACGCATTAATGTCCCCGCTTCCGCCATCGATCTCGACGAAACCATTCGCGTGGTGGAAGACTACAAGCCGCTCGATATTCAGGCGGCCGCGGCCGGGTTGGCGTTGTGCCGGGGCATCCGCGCCCGTTATCCCGAATGGAAGTGGTTGATTGATGGCGACGGCGGCGATGAGAACCTCAAAGATTATCCGATTGAAGAGAACCCGGAACTGACGATTCGGAGCGTCCTCAACAACCTGATGATCTATCAGGAGGGTTGGGGCGTCCACTCGATCAAACACTCGCTCACTTACTCCGGTGGTCAAAGTCGCGGTCATGTGCGGACCTATGCCCCGGCGGCGAGTTGCGGTTTCCGCGGATTCAGTCCGTATGCCTTGCCGAACGTGATTGAAGTCGCCGAAGGCATCCCGTTCATCGAACTGACAAACTGGGACCATGAGAAACTGTATGCCCTCAAAGGCGAAATTGTGCGGCGGGGTGTGGAAGCGGTAACCGGCCTGACCATGCCAGTCTTTCCGAAGCGACGCTTTCAACACGGGGCCTTTAGCGAAACGGAAACCGCATCGCCGTTCCCCAGTCACCCGGCCGCTTATCGCCGCAAGTTCGAGAAATTATTCGCATAATATCATGCGACACATGGTGCGTGTTGATGCTGCGGATTAACGAGACGCCAAGGGATTGCCATCCCTGGGCATCCGTGTTGTGTTCATGCATAAAACTTGAGAATCATCTACAGAGTGGGAGTTTTCGTTGACGATTGCCGAACAAACCGTCTGTGTCAGTCTGGGGCCGCGGACCTATGAGATTCTGATTGGCCCCGAGTTGCTGCCGCGCACGGGCGAATTGATTTTCCGCTGGTATGTGCAACATGCCGGCAAGCCGCCGCAAAAGCCGCGCGGGCTGGTCGTGACGGATAGCAACGTCGGCCCGATCCATGGCGAAACCGTCCGCCGCAGCCTCGAAGCCGCTGGCTGGTCGATGGACCTGATTGCATTGCCGGCCGGTGAAGCCTCGAAATCTCTTGATGTCGTCACGCAGGTCTATGACCGTTTGATCGACCAACAGGCCGATCGTCAGACCACGATCTTTGCCGTCGGCGGCGGGGTCGTGGGTGATGCCGCCGGGTTCATTGCCTCGACTTACACACGCGGGGTCCCGTTCATCCAGATTCCGACCACGCTGCTGGCCGACGTTGATAGCTCCGTCGGTGGCAAGGTGGGCGTCAACCATCCCCGTGCGAAGAACATGATCGGTGCGTTCTATCAACCGTTCGGCGTGTTGATCGATACCTCGGCTTTGGCAACGCTTCCCGATCGCGAATACCGCAGCGGTCTTGCCGAAGTGGTGAAGTATGGCGTGATCCTCGATGCGGAATTCTTTACGGAACTGGAAGCCCACGCCGACGCCTTGAATGTCCGCGATCCGGAATTCCTGGCGAAAGTGATCGCCCGCAGTTGCCGGTTGAAAGCCGACATCGTTGAGAAAGATGAATACGAACGGACCGGCTTACGGGCCATGCTCAATTATGGCCACACCTTCGCTCACGCCTTCGAAGCCCTGTGCGGTTATGGCGAACTGCTGCATGGCGAAGCGGTCTCCATCGGCATGGTCTGTGCCAGCCGGTTGGCCGAACGCCGGGGGTTGATTGACGCGTCGGTCACCCAACGGCAAGTTGATCTGCTGACGAAACTGCAGCTACCGATCACGTTGCCCGCGCCCATCGGCTTCACCGCAGCCGATGCCATCGGTCGCATGCGGCTCGATAAAAAAGCCGTGGCCGGGCAATTGCGGTTCGTATTGCCGACCCGCATGGGCTATGTCGAAACCATCGCCAATGTCCCCGAAGCCGACGTCGCAACGGTCCTCGCCGAGATCAATGTGAGGTAATTCTTTATCGATTATGACGGCGAATCTTGATGGGTGACGGATGGAACCCAGTGAAGCTGCGAGTCATAGTCAGGTTGGGTAACAAAAGCGTCGAAGACTTATTATGATGGCTGCGTGTTAGACGCCGTGGTTTCTGCCCGGTGTTCACCCCCGATTCTGCCCTTGTCCCACCTGTTTTCATCCAGATCCCTAGCGGTCTGCGTGCTGGATTTGAGGATTTCACCATGATGCTGCGTACCTGCGTTTTCGGTCTCTCTGCTGTCGCGATGTTGCTGGCTACTGGCTCCGTGGAAGCGGGCGCGAAGCGTTGTGCCCCGTGTGCCACCACGACCAACAACTGCTGCTACGTCTTCCCGCTGACCTATCCGGAAGCGCTCAAGCGGGCTAAAGACGCCGATGTCGCTGAAGCCCAATTGCAAGAGTTGCAAGCACAATTGGCGAGTTTGCAGAAAGAACTCGAAGAGACGAAGTCGGCCCGCGACGCCGCCGAGAAGCTTGCCTCGGACATGACGACCAAGGCCAACGAGATGGAAGCCGAAGCGACCGCTGCCAAGAAGCGGGCCGCGAACCAGAAGAAAATGGCCGACGCTGCCAAGGCGGAAGCCGAAGCCGCGAAGAAAGCCGAAGCAGAAGCCAAGGACGTTGCGGCCAAGAGCCAGGCGGCTGAGAAAGCTGCTGTTGAAGCCAAGGCCAAAGCCGAAGCCGAGACCAAGACTGCTACCGAAACCGCCACGGCTGCGAAGCAGGCTCAAGAAAAGGCCGAAGCTGAACTGACCGCCACGAAAAAGGCACTCGCCGACACCGAAGCCAAGCTGAAGGCGGCGACGAGCACGGAAGACGCCAAGAAAGAAGACACTCCGAAAGTCGAAGAGGAAAAGAAGGACGAGAAGACTCCGGAAGAACCCAAGCCGGAACCTGCTCCAGAAAAGGCCGAATAATCTTCTGCTCAACGAGATCTGATCAAACGAAAACACCCCGCTGGAGATCCAGCGGGGTGTTTTTTATTGTCATTATCTCATGAAGCCCAAGGAACGCTTTCCATGGGTCTCTGTCAGATCACACGGCGGCGGGTTCGCCCTTGCGGGTCTTGCGGTCCAGCAGTTCGACGAGGTGGCGGATTTCGCCCAACTCATCGCGACGCTGAATCTCGGCCTTCTCTTCGTCGCCCGATTTATCCTGCAGATCGCGAAACTCCATCATGCGGCTGCTGCGGACATACCGCAGGCCCTTCAGGAGAATATCACGCTGAAAATCGCTCAATTCGATGTGCAGAGGTTCGCTCATCGGTTGGTCTCTTCCACGGGAGGAGGCGAGGCAGCCACGGCAGCCTTACCGGACGTCTCGCTAATAAAAATGGTACCGATCCCCGGAGCCGGTCTCAAGCTGTCAAGGGCAAAATCTGTGCCGACCGGCCGAGGTTCCGCCCGCCCCGCGTTCCCGCACGAGCCGGGCCTCATCGCGATTTCCCGAAGAATTCCGGAGAAACACGCTGTCCCGCCCCCATCATCGAACCATTCCGGGTCAGGAATTTGACCGATCGGTCTCCGGCCGCGGACCCGTCACAGCCGCCCAACTCCCCCGCAATCGGCATTTTTTGCCGGGCAGGCGGGGTGACAGGCCGAGAAGGAGTAGAATCGCAGAGTTTGCGGAGAGACGCGGAGCAGAGATCGGGAAGTCCCCGGAAGTAAAAGCAGGCGGCGTTTCTGCCGTGAATACCGACCGCGCAAATCGGGAGGCTTGCTGACGGAGCGCCCCCGCCACCCTGCCGCAGGGCAGGCTCTTCAAGGCTTCCACTCCATGCCCTCGGCCATCAATCAACATCAACACCGATCATCCGCCAGAAAACAGCATCTGCAAGAATACGAGTACCATATTGTCTCGCTTTCTTTGCCTTTCCGGACTGCGTATTTGGATCTGCTACCACGAGCAGATCGAGTTTTTTCGTCACATTACTGACTACATTCAACCCAGATTTCATCGCGAGGGCTTCCGCAACGTCACGAGTAATTGTATGGCCACCGATTGTTGCTTGCAGTTCTCCAGTAAAGCACACACTCTGACCTGAAACGCTACTGTCACTGTTTTTCGAGCTCTGAATACTGCGATTTACTCTTTCGAGTTGGCATGCTGCCCGTTCAAGTAGCAAATCAAGTGTATTGCAGTCGTGACCCAATAGTTGTGCTACTCGATGAAGATCGCGGCGCTCGGCATCTGAGATTATGCCATCCGCCAACGCTGCAACCGCAAGGTTGTTCAGGTAATGCGAATGCGCGTTACTCAGCTGTTCCTGAGACAAATGCCAAGCCGTTGCTGCCTCGACAAGAGCCTCTTCCTCATTTTGGTCAATTGTCCGATCTTCCAACACACGATCAATGAGCGCCATATATGCCAGAATATCCGGCGTTTTGGCATCAGTCTCATGATGTATCCTGGCTGCAATTCGCTGCAAGAATCGAGGATGTGCATCTTGCGCGACCTTCGCATGTTCTCGGCAGTAACAAGGTGTGTTTCGTGCCTGAATTTCGGGCCAACCCACATCATTTCTGCGATACTGATTGAGGATTGACGGATCTTCGCAGCAAAGTGAAGCGACAAGTTGTGCTGTCGCGCGTGCATCGGAAAGAGCGCGGTGCGGCATACCCTCGAAACTTATGCCAAGTTCTCTGCAGCAGGCTTGAAGGCTTCCCCTCCCAAATAATCGACATGTGCAAAGGAGCGGTATTTCTGGCAATTTGACACCGACCCGCTCATATTCGTGAACGAGAAAACGGCTGTCAAAGCTAATATTATGCCCTGCGATTACTGGAATTTTTGAGAGAATTGCAGCGATGTCACCAGCCACATCTTCAAATACCGGTGCCTGCAGAATATCGAGAGCCTGGATCTGATGAATACCTGTTGCACCCAAATCCCTGTTGGGATTTATCAGGGTTTCATACTCGAACTGAATTTCACCTTCAGAAGACATCACCACGATCCCAATCTCAACAATCCGATCGTGTCGCTTCGGAAAAAGCCCCGTGGTTTCCACGTCGATAACTGCGATGTAATCAGACAACATAACAAAAACCTCAAGCCGGCTTGTTGACTTGCCTCTCTACCTGTCGTTGAAATGCCATAGAAAGCAGTGCCAAGCGCCCTAATTCGTCATGACTACACTCCTCACGATCTCGCCTCAAAATCATGTAATCAATTAATCTGTCAAAATCTTTGTGCTGGGTAATCCTGTCAATTCTCTGGCCTGAATCCGGTGACAATTCTACAAATCTCCAAGCCAGGCGCTCATCGATTTTGGGCAACATTGTGTTGATCAAGTCCACCCATAAATCGACGTTTCGTTTGAATCGTTTTTCAGTTTCCGAATCGTCTTTCACCTTGCGTACTTTTCGCGATGGGTCAAAGTTTCGTCGGTAACGTGCTGGCAAGTCATCATCATCAGTGAAGTCAATAGCCAACCGATGGGCTGCTTTTGATACTCGTGGATCTACCGCTAACGAGTTCGTCGGACTACTTGCTGACATCACCCTTCCCCATTACTGGAGTCCACCCGCATCCTATTCAGTTAATTCGTAACTCAGAATAACCTTTCAGAGGAAGACGTCAACGGCGGTTATGCTTGTTCCACATTCCGCGTTCGGTTCCCCCCGCTCGCGGCAGGTGGCAGTGGCGCTCAGTGTGACCGGAAGCCCTTGAAGACAGACCTCGCAAATCGGGAGGCTTGCTGACGGAGTACCCCCGCCGCTCTGCCGAAATTGATGCCAATTCTTTTGCGGCTTTGGTGCAACTTTGTGGTGCAATTGTTCTTCTTAGCGCGATCAGGAATGCCCGCCACTCGGCGGTGGTGGCTTTCTTATGAACCGGGGTTACTCTCCGCGACTCTCGGTGAACTCCGCGTTAAAATCTCCTTGAATCGATCATCAATCAATGAGGACCATGCCGATGTTGCCGCGGGTGTTGGAGCCGGAGGTGATGGACACCGCTGAAGAGGCGGAGGATTATGACCGCATGGATCACGGCACGGTCAATCAGACGTTCGTGGCGGACTTCCTCGCGGCAGTGGCCACACACGGCGTTGCCCTTGATGCTTCCATGCAGATCTTGGATGCCGGGACTGGGACGGCACTGATTCCCATTGTGCTGGTGCAAGCGGGTTGTGCGGCGCACATCGTCGCGGCGGATGCCGCGGAAGAAATGCTGAAGCTGGCTGCCGTGAATATCGCACGAGCCGGGTTATCCTCGCAAATCACGCCGGTGCTGCGGGATTGCAAGGCGTTGCCGGAAGCGGATGGCACGTTGGCGGCCGTGATGTCGAACAGCATCATTCATCACATTCCCGAACCGTCGGCGGTCTTCGCGGAGTGTTGGCGGATTCTGCAACCCGGCGGATTATTGTTCGTGCGTGATCTGGCGCGGCCAGAGTCTGCCGACGACGTCGAGCATCTCGTTCGCACTTACGCCGGTGCAGAATCGCTTCGGCAGCAGCAGCTCTTTCGACAATCCCTGCACGCGGCTTTGACCGCCGAGGAAATCGCGGAGATGCTGCAACCGTTGGGCATCGCGACAACTGCCGTGACAATGACAAGCGATCGGCACTGGACGGTTTCGGCACGGAAGCCGTGATTTCTGCCACGACGGGGCAAGATCAGGGAGCGACTGCTGTTTGCGATTCGATTTTTGGTTCTGATGGGGGGACACAATCGCACTCAGCAGTCAGATAGTCGCTGCCACAGCGCAGCACTACAGAATTCTTTGCATTCCTCCAACCAATTTCCATTTCGATCAGATCTCCCGCAGAGTGGCGGGCTAAAACTTCGTCGACATCACGCAAAGTCGAAATGGGCCGTTGTTCGATGCGCAGCAAACGGTTGCCCGGTTGTAGACCTGCTCGCGCAGCCGGGCCGTCTGGGACCACATGGCTGATGACCAGGGCATCACTCGCGGGATTGGGATCGAACGCCATGCCCAGACAGGGAGCACTCGGAAATCGGGCATGCAGACTGCGACGGGTGACGACCAGTTCACGAAGGGCGGCTTCCGTGACGGGCGCATCGGCCGTGACATACAACGAGACAAGTCGCCCCGGATGCAACCGCAAAACCTGCTTCAGGCCCGCATCGCCGCCTGTCCAAGTTTGATTGATCACAATTTTGTACTGATCCAGCGAGCTACCCGAGTTCATGAAGGCTGCAGGAACGCCCAATATTTTTGGATCAGACTGATCCTCGACGAGAATGCCTCCATCCCGTACGAACTGAGTGGCGGCCCGCGCATGCCGCAGGGCAGAGTTCCGGAACAACACGCGAAAGGCATCGTTGGCGATGTGGAATTCGGGAGAACGGCCCAATTCTTCGAGGGCGGCTTCTGCGGCTTCCGATGTCGCGAGGTCATCCGAGAGCAGAAATTCCTCCAACACGCTGCAGATCATCCGCCGATGATACCGACGCACTTCCTGAGCGCGAGCCACCAGCGTGGGAATCACCACCGTTCCTCGCGAGACCAGTTGACGCCAGGCATCCTGCTCAACGGCTTCGCTGTCATTCGAGAGAAGATTGACCAGCTCTAATGTCGCGGGTCCATGGTCTTTTCGAGACGAGGCTTCCGGTGGCGTCGGCATCCAGGCGACATAGACCACCAAGCCGGCCAGTCCCAACCAGAGCAGACTGCGGATTGACAGGAAGCGTCGCATGGCGGCATCCCGAGGCGAGCCCATTGATCAGAGTGACATCCAAGACGACTAAATTCAGCCTATCAGGGATTCGTGGTGTTGGGAATGGGAAGGCTGGCCGGCAATGGCAAGGACTGTGGCAAGGGGTTCGGTCCATCCGTGATCCACCACTGCTGATGTTCGACAGCCGCCGGGTCGATGATGGTCAGCGGCCGCCCCTGTAATTCGAGCAGAACCTGCTTCCAGAACAACTGCGACCAGGTGAGCTGGCTGGCAGCTTGATACGGCACAACGATCGCCTGCAGCCGTGACGCTCGTTGCTCTGCGAGGGATACGGTTTCTGCAGCACTGGCCGTCGCGGCTTCCCAACGGGCCGCGGCATCTCCCGACAGTCGATGGGGAAACTCGGTGGCCGGTTTTAACCAGGACCGCCACAGTTCCGCAGGAATGGGAGCGTCGCGCGCTGGCTGTTGCTGCCATTCATTCCAGGCGGTTTCACCCACGGCATTGAGCAGCACGCGTTCGGCATCGGTCTCGGCGGTGTGACGCAGTTGCTCCTGCTGTTCCAGGGCATTCGCGACATCCCGATAGTCGGATACCACCGGTCGCGGCGGATGCACATCGAGGAATTGCACATCGACCAGTTCGATTCCCAGATCGAGCTTCAACAACCGCGATCGCAACGCATCGGTGGCGTACGCTTCCAGTGTCGCCCGTTGATCGGTCAGCCAGTCATCGAGTCGATACCGGGTGGCCAGATCGCGAAGCACTCCTTCGAGTTCCGCGAGCAAGATTGGATCAGGCTGCTGACCGCTGCGAAAGACATACCTGGGCAGATCACTGATGCGGTACTGCAATTCGGCCGTGACATCAACCAGCATTTCATCGGCCGTGAGCAGCAGACCCGCAGGGGTCAGCGATAACTCGCCCGCGTCGGCATGCTCGCTGGTCCATTCAATGACATCCGCATCGGACTCGGCACTCCGTAACGGATCACCCAGCACCACGGCTCGCAATTCTGCCGGGCGATCAATCACCACAGTTTCAAACGGCCACGGCCAGCACCAGTGCCAACCGGCTTCCAGTGTGGTGTGATACCGGCCGAAGCGTGTGACCACGGCCTGTTGATCGCTCGTCAGGAAGACAATCTGCGAACCGAGCCAGACCAGCAGCAACGACAGCACGGCCAGTTGCGAGGTCAATCGCCACCGCGAGACCAAGGCCAGCACCCATGCTGATGGCGACAGCCAACTCAGCACCAGTTCAAGCCGCGCCGTCCAGTGGATGGTGCTGGGAACGGCCCGATCATCGGCCGAAATCTCACGAGGCGTTTCCTGGAACCAGAGCAACCGCAAGGCATTGACCATCACGCCCAACGACGCCACTTCATGAAACAGGGCGGCGGTCACGGGATCGAGCCAGCCCGCCACGCAGGCCAGCACGCCGAGCCCATTCACCCCGGCGGCGAAGCCGAGCATGCTGATCTGAATGTTCTGCACCAATGCCCGCGATAACTCGACCAACCCCGGCAAGGCCTGCAACGGATCGGACAACAAAATAACATCGCCCGCTTCGGCGGCGAGATCGGCTCCGGATCGAGCGACCACGATACCGACATCGGCTGCAGCAAGTGCCGGGGCATCATTCACGCCATCGCCGACCATCACCACGTAGTCGCCGGCTTGCTTCCGTTGCGTGATCCAGGCGGCCTTCTGTTCCGCCGTCTGCTCGACCGCCACTTCGCCAATGTGATCGAGTTCCCGCAACACCGCGGCGGCTGGTTGAGCCCGGTCTCCCGTCAGGACAGCGAACCGTTCGATGCCGAGTTGCTTGAGCGCGTGCAAAACGGCTCCCGATTCGGTCCGCACGGCATCACGGACACCAATCACCCCGAGGCACTGTTCATCGAGACCCACATACAGAATCGACTGCCCGTCCGTCGTGAGTCGCAAAGCCGCCTGTTGGATCGCCTCGGAGATCTGGCAGGCGGAATCGTCGAACTGCCGCAGATTACCGACGATCAACCGCCGTTCGACCGGTTGCTCGGGACTTGCCCAACGATTGTGGGCGATGCCTGTGAGGGCCGTCGATCGCAGCACGGCGATGACACCCGCTCCCGGTTGTGCCGTGAATTGATAAGGCGCGGGCAGGAACAAACCACGGGCCTCTGCAGCTTCGACCAACACGCGTGCGAATAGATGTTCGCTACGACGTTCGGCAATGGCGGCAAGTTGCAACACATCGCTGTCTGAGAGTCCTGCCACAGGCACGATGTCGCCGAGTTCCACCTCGCCGCGCGTCAACGTGCCCGTCTTGTCAAAGGCAAACACCGTCGCTTGGGCCAACCGCTCCAGGGCAGCGGAACCTTTCACCA
Source organism: bacterium (assembly GCA_016125225.1). GTDB lineage: Bacteria > Planctomycetota > Planctomycetia > Planctomycetales > Planctomycetaceae > DSVQ01. The sequence continues at coordinate 247,662 of WGME01000018.1, forward strand.
GAATGCCCCGTCGAGCCAACCACGACAGGGCGGCCATCACGGCACACGGTGTCGCCAAAACTAGGGGACACGGGCAGGCCACCACCAGCACTGCGAGTGCGGGCAACGCCCCGGCTCTCCAGGAGCCCGTGCCGATCCACCAGCCGACAAAAGTGACAGCGGCCACCAGCAGCACAGCGGGCAGAAACCATTGAGCCCAACGATCGGCAAGGCGTTCCTGATCGGCTTTCCGCGCCGCGGCTGTTGCGACCAGATCGGTCATGCGGGCCAGTTGCGTGGCATCGCCGACACGCTCGGCCGCAATGGTCAGCGAGCCATGCTGGTTCAACGTTCCAGCAAAAACGGGTTCTCCCACCGTCTTGCCAACCGGCAGGCTTTCCCCGGTGAAAGCACTTTCATCGACCGCCGACTGTCCCGCAACCACTCGGCCATCGACAGGAATTCGCTCTCCCGGCCGCACCAGGAGTTCATCGTTCACGCGGACGTCAGCGATCGGAATGTCGCGTTCATGTCCTGCGTCACTCAGATGAGCGATCGGCGGCTGCAGGGCAAACGTTTCCTGAAAGGCTCTTCGTGCCCGATCGACCGTGAACCCCTCGAGAGATTCCCCGATGAGGCTGATGAGCACGACAATCGCCGCCGTCTGATGTTCGCCCAACGCAATCGCCGCGAGACAAGCCACGCTGAGCGCGAGGTCGGCTCCAAAACGGCCGGAAGCAACGCCATCCAGCGTGTGATAGAGAATCCGTGACCCACCGAGCAACGCCGCCGCCAGAGCCCAGCGATACCCCAGCGGCAACGACCAGCTCACCACGCGGTAGCCGTGCAACACATCAATGAGCAAGAGTGCCGTTACAGCCAAAGTGAGGGCATAGAGCGGTGCACTGCGGTAATGAAACTCGCGACGGGCCAAGTCGGCGGCCTCCCGCGTGGGATCAGACCGCAGCAACTCGCACATCGATTCAGGAACGTAATGCATTCGAAGACAACAACCTTCGCCACCAACTGCCGCAGCAGGCAGAGATTCCCCCTGCGGACCAACTCTACTGTAAACCCCTGCTCCCCCCGCGTGCCAGTGGGGAGTTTTGCAGGTGGACGGCAGTTGAATGCATCCCGTCTTAGCCGCCGGTGAGTCACCGGCGGTCGAATGCTCTGCTTGGCATCGGTGATTCATTGCCCCCCGGTCAATGACCGGGGGCTAAGACTCTGGAATTCCGGCATGAGGCCATTTTTTGTTGATAGAGTACCGGAACTGGCGTTTATCATGGTTAGCGCCAGCGCTATTCCCATCGTTTCAACTCCACTTCCGGGTGCTTTGCCATGGTCCGTTATCTGACTACCATTGCGGCCTGTCTGCTGATGAGCTCACTAGTCGCCGCGGCTGAGCCGGCGAAGTGGCAGTCGGTCGTGAAGGAAATTGACCCAGGGCGTGATGCCGTCGCGGGAACGTGGCAGGTGACCGACGGCGGACTGCAGGTGAATGCCGTAAGCGGAGCCCGACTGGCATTGCCGGTGACGGCTCCAGCAGAGTACGACCTGAAGGTGGACTTCACTCGTCACACCGGGGTCCATTCGGTGGGACTGGTCATCGTTCAGGGAGGACATCAAGTTGCATTCGAAGTTGATGCCTGGGGGGGCCATCTCGCCGGGTTTCAGGATATCGGCGGACAAACGATTCAAACGAACGTGTCCCGCAAGAACGACATCTCGCTGGAAAACGGCCGCCGATACACTCTCACGGTGGAAGTCCGGAAGAATCAATTGCGTGGGTTGCTTGAAGATCGTGAAATCAGTCTTGTGAAGACCGATGGTCATGATCTGTCATTATCGAATCTGTGGACCATGCGATCGCCCCAACAAGTCGGCCTCCTCGCTTGGGACAGTGAAACGACATTTCATACCGTCGAAATGCGGACTCCGATGGGAACACCGATCGCCATCGCGGCCCGGTCGCTTCCAGACACTCGCCCCACTCCGACCTCACCCAGGCCGATGCCAAACCCCGCTCCGGCGGTCAATGGAAATGCTCGCGGCAAACGCGTGCTGATCGTGGTGGCCAACTATCACTTCTTCTATCGGGAATATGGCGAACCACGTGAAGAACTGGAGCGGGCTGGAATTCGCGTGACGGTGGCTGCGGGTCGACGGGGAATATGCCGTCCGCATGATGGCTCCGGTCAGGGTCCCGATGGTGGCAACGTCACGGCGGAGGTCGCACTCACCGATGTCAATGCCGATGATTACGACGCAATTCTGTTCTCCGGCGGTTGGGGAGCCTCGGCATATCAGTACGCTTTCACGGGGCGGTATCTGGACCCCGGTTACAACGGCGACCGGGCTGTGAAGGCCGAAGTCAATCGGGTCATCAACGACTTTCACAAGCAGGACAAGTACGTCTGCGCTTTGTGCAATGGTGTCTCGGTGTTGGCTTGGGCGCGGGTGAATGGCAAAAGCCCGCTCGATGGCAAGCGAGTTTGTGCCCCGGTCCGTGAAGCCCCCGCCGGATTTTATGATGGACAACGGGCCCAGCCGAGTTGCCGCTGGCATCCCGAACGGAATGGGGCGATTCTGTCGCCGCCCGGTGCCATTGGCCGCCCCGATACCGAAGCCGATGACGTGCTGGTCGATGGCCGCATCATCACCGGCGAGAACGATCCGTCAGCCCGCGAAATGGGCCGCCGCATCGTGCAGGTGCTGTCGAACTGATATGCTGGCAAGCGGTCCATTCCCCTCATGTCGCGAGGAATCCGCTCATGATTCGGCACCTGACTCTCTGCTTGGCAATTCTGACTTGTCTCACAGCGACGACTTACGCTCAACGGAACTATCCGCCCGAGTTGCCGGGTTCCCAGTCGTACATCTACAAGACGGTCGGCGATGTGAAGCTGCCGCTGTATGTCTACAGCCCGAAAGATCATCAGGCGACCGATCACACGCCGTGCATCGTCTTCTTCTTTGGCGGCGGTTGGGCGAATGGCTCGCCGCAGCAGTTCGAGCAGCAGTGCCAGTACCTGGCTTCCCGCGGAATGGTCGCGATTACGGCCGACTACCGCGTTGCCAGTCGGCATGGCGTGAAAGCCGTTGACTGCGTGAAAGACGCCAAGTCGGCGATTCGCTGGGTCCGCGAACATGCCAGCGAATTGGGCATCGATCCCGACAAAGTCGTCGCGAGCGGCGGTTCCGCTGGAGGACATCTCGCCGCCTGTGCCGGTGTGATCACTGAGTTCGATGAACCAACGGAATCTGCGAACATCAGTTCGCGGCCCAATGCAATGGTGCTGTTCAACCCGGCGGTCTCGTTCACCCCTCCCACCGATCCCGTCCGCAAGAAACAGGCGGAAGGACTGGCCAACCGGACCGGGGTGCCCCCCGAACAGATCTCACCGGCTCATCATGTGGTGAAGGATCTGCCCCCGACATTGATCCTCATCGGTTCCGATGACTTCCTGATCGAAGGCAATCGCGAGTTCATCGCAAAGATGGAGGCGGCCGGGAACCGATGTGAACTTGATTTGTACGACGGTCGTTCGCATGGCTTCTTCAATTACGGCCGCGGCAACAACGCCGACTTCAAAGCAACCACTGCCAGCATGGATCGCTTTCTGACTTCGCTGGGATATCTGCAGGGCAAACCCACAGTCGACCAGTTCTTCTCGTCGCGATGACGTGATGCGACTGAGTAGCCGACATCACAAAATCTGAAACGGGATCACTCGCAACGGCTGCAGCAATCGCCGATGATGTCTCCGCGCGCGGATCTTGTGGAGACGATGGTAATGACGATCTGGTCGTGGTCTGAATATCTGGCACCGATTCCCGCCCAAGCCCGGGTCACCTTGGGCGAGGGGCATACGCCGCTGGTCCGTTCCCGGCGGCTCGGCCCCAGTGTGGGACTCAAGAATCTCTATTTCAAAGTGGAAACCGGCAATCCGTCGGGGTCCTACAAGGACCGTTTTGCCGTGGTCGCCGTCAGTGACATGGTCGCCCAGGGGAAAGCCACGTGTATTGCGACCTCCAGCGGCAACACCGGAGCCGCACTCGCTGCTTACTGTGCGGTCGCGGGGATTGCCTGTGAAATCGCGATTGTTGAAGGTGCCCCGATTGGCAAGCTGCGACAGATGCTCGCCTATGGAGCCACGCTGTATCGCATTCAAGGTTTCGGCATCGACAGCGGTATTTCGAGGCGAGTTTTCGACTGCCTGAAAGCCCGTAGCGCCGAACCTAGCGCGAGTCTGCAGATCAGCGCGTTTACGTATTCTCCCGTTGGTATGACCGGGGTGTACTCCCTCTCGTTCGAACTGGCGCAGCAGGCGATCACGGGGTGGGATCACGTCTTCTGTATGGCGGGGGGCGGCGGGTTGGTCTGGGCTGTCGCCAAGGGCTTCGAGATTCTGCAAACCGCTGGTCAACTCGAACGCATGCCGCTCGTGGAATGTGTGCAACCCTCAGGCAATAACACCATCGCCGGGCCACTGCGTGCTGGCAAGTCGACAGCCCAGGCGGTGGAATGTACGTCAAAAATCAGTGGCCTGCAGGTTCCGAACGTGATCGACGGGGACGGTGTCATTGCTGCATGTCATAAAAACGGTGGCACGGGACACGTGGTTGAAGACGAGTTCATCTGGCAGACACAACGGCGACTGGCCCGCGAGGAAGGTATCTTCTCGGAACCAGCGGGAGCCACCGCGGTTGCGGGCTGCCTGCAAGCCGCGGCGAGAGGGGAACTCGATCCCGAAGCAGAAATCTGCTGCCTTGTGTCCGGGTCTGCGTTCAAAGATCCCGCATCGATGGAAGCCATGTCCGCTGATCGCGATTGTCCCCTCATCGATGTGGACGAACTGGCCCGACGTCTCGGGACATAAGACAATATTGTCCGCAGTCCTTGCTCTCCGGGAAGTCCATGTCCCCCGGATGCCTGACGGGTACGCTGGCATTTCTCTATGAGCCGCGGTTATACTCCCCGGATTCTGGCCCGGAGCGGGTTCAGCCGGGTGATGTCTCGAAATCGGAAGGTGCACCGCAGAATGGCACGCAAAACTGCCAGCCGTATGGAGTTACGTCGACAAGCCGAGGCCGTGGAAGCCTCGGGAGGTGAAGCCGCCGCTCCAGCCACCGGGAAAGCCAAAAAGGCCACGGCGACAAAAACCAAGCGGACCAAGGAAAAGCCGGTCGCCCGGAAGCGTCTGGTCTGGGTGCTCTACAACGGCAGCATGAAAGAAGAAGGCCGCTTCGCCTACGATCAGCGGGCCGCTGCTGAAGAAAAGCTCGAATTGCTGCGGTCGAAATCAAAGAAACTCTACTTCATCCACCCGGTGAAAGAAGTCATTGGCGATCCGTCGCAGTCGACGGGACTTGCCGCCGCCGAAGCTGCCGCGAAACTCGCTGCCCTCGCGATTCCCGAAATTCCGGATGAACCGGAAGAACCTCTGCCGGATATCGAAGCAGAGTTTAGTGCCGAGTCGGATGACGATGACTCCGGAGACGATGATGGCGATGCCGACGAAGGCGACTCCGACGAGGAGTAATCGATCTAACGCCTTTCAAAATTGAAACATACGGCCGCGACAGCCTATCTGACTGTCCCGGCCTTTTTCTTTTGATGCTCCCGTGAGTTTGTTGAAATCGGTCTGGAGAAAAACCATCGATTCTGCTTGAATCCCCACCCCGGAGCCGGAGCCGCTCCTGTCTGCCCAGTACGTTTGATCGCTGAGGGGCGTGTCATGCAAGGATGCCGAGTTTCGTTGTTCACCGCCATGGTCTGGTTGTTGGCGGCAGTTTCTCCTCAAGCGGCCGAAGACACGGTCAAGCCGGTTGAAGTGACATCTCCCGGAAGCGAACCCCGGCAGGCGTTGCGATACCACTTTCAGGCCGGGCAGTTCTTGCACTACGAAGTGCTCAGCAAAATCTCAATGAAAAGCCAGTATCAACAGACTGTCGAAACCGTTCGGAATGAAACGCAGTCGTGGAAACAGTTCCGCGTGATCACCGTCGACGATCAAGGCATGGCGTTATTGGAACCAGTTGTGGACCGTGCTTTGGCCACAATCCAATACAACGACGATTCCCCCATCAAATGGGACAGCCAGGAATCGATCGACAAAGACCCGAACCAAGTCCGCGATATCCGTCAGACAATTGGCAAGCCCATCACGCGGATTCAGGTCAATGCTCAAGGCCAGATTCAGAAAGTCACGCTGCTCGACGGAGCACCAGCGAAACTTGCGGGAGCCGATGCCAAAGACGCCCGACAGAACTTTCTGGTGACGATGCCCGTGGAACCGGTCGGCGTAGGAGCCACATGGAAAGAACAATTCTATGTGACTGTGACAGCGCAAGGCTTGCCACCTCAACGGGTGAGCCTGCAACGGCAGTATCAGCTCACAAAGCTCGACGGCAATGTGGCGACCATCTCACTGAAAACCCAGTTGTTGCAGGTGGTCAACAATCCACAGATTCATCTGCAACTGCTCAATATGACGCCCACGGGCGAAATTGAATTCGATCTCGCCAAAGGTCACCTGCTGTCGCAGCGCATCAGCGACAGTGATCAGATTGTGGGAGCTTTGGGTCCACAGTCGGTTGTGCAGAGCACGATGGATTTCGTCGAAAGCTGGCGTCCCAGCCCGGCAGGCATTCAACCCGCTAAACTCGACACTTCGACGCAGCGGTAACGCGAGGTCCGTCAGCAACATCGCTGTCAGTTGCTCGCACTTTTGCCTTTGAGCACGAGGTACTGTGCGACGAACTGATCCTGCTTCATCGGGAGGGTGGGGGTGATCTTGCCCCGCTCGAACATGCTGCGAGTCCCCCGATTCTGGGACCATTCGTCCGTGGAGATTTCGCCGTTCTTGTCCTTGTCGACCAGGGAAAAGAAATACTTCGCCTGTCGGACTTCGGTGGAATCGCTTTCCGTAGGTGGAGCCACAGGGGACGCTGGTGACGCGGGCTTCTCCGACGCCGCAACACTGGTGGGAGCCAGGGTCTGGGGCGTTGCCGTCACTGTCACCGCAGCGACATTGGAATCATTCAGTTCACGCGCGGTGAGAAAGCCGTCACCATTACGATCCAGCTGCAGAAACTCTGACAGCTTGGCACGTTCCCATTCGTACAGACCGATCTGGTTGTCGCCATTCTGATCGAACGGGGCGAACTTGGTGGGCAACCCCTGAACAACCTTGGGTTTGGGGGCAGGCCGACTTGATCCGCGCGAGCCACGGCTATCGCCCCCTCCACGGGATGAATTTTCCGACCGTTGCTGCATGCCTCGGATGAAGGCGTCACGGGACACTTCTCGGCTCGCGTCCAGACCTGCTTCTTTGAACCGTTCTTTCATTCGGTCATCGAGCCGACTCAATTCTTCCCCCGCGATACGACCATCATTATCGCGATCAAGGTAACGGAAGAAACGTTCCTCACGACTTTCATTCTGTGCCCAGGCAGTCGACTTCACCTGCGCCACGCCCGTACCGATAAAGACTGCGCAGACTACCAAGTTTCGCCAGAGCATAGCCGCCCTTTCGTCGAACGGGTGGAAACGGGACCGGTGTAATTAACCCCGGGAGCCGCTATTACAGATCGGTTATGCCAACCACGGACGAGAAAAACAATCGGTTGTGGTATGGAAGTCACAGAATCATCAGAAGTTGCAGCAGAATCAAGAACTCGCGAAACCGTAAGATCGGAATTGGGGTTGAACAGAGAGGGCCGAACGTCGTGGGGGAAATTTCGCACCACCCGGTAGCGACAAATCGACGTAAGGTACGATCGGATACAAAGATGCGACAGGTTTCTCAAGTAGTTGGTGCCAGCATCCTTCTTCTTGCCATGTGCGCGGTGAACGTGAACGCACAGCCACCGGGCGGATTTGGCGGCCGGGGTGGTCCGGGTGGATCGGGCGGATTTGGTGGGCCGGGAGGTGGTCGCGGAGGATTTGGGGGCCGAGGCGGATTCGGAGACCCTTCCAACTTCCTGTTCAATATCCGTGACGAAAACTTCCGTGGTCAATTGGAACTGAGCGACGGCCAGAACGAAGAACTCGATGAGCTGCGGTCCGAAATCCAGAACTATTTCGGTGAACAATTCCGCAGTGGCATGCCGCCCAATCCGGAGGACATGCAGAAGCGGATGGCAGAATTTGAGTCGCGGGCTCTGAAGGTTCTCAACGACGATCAGCAGAAGATCTGGGAAAAGCGCAAAGCAGAAGTTGCCCAAGGGGGCAATGGCTCCGGCGATCGCAGCAGCTCTGCACCCTCCAGTGCTCCAGTTGCCACGACTCCCGTAAAGCGTGCTCCTCTACCCAACGAAGCCGCACCGGCAGGTGAGTCTGCCCAGGTCTCGTTCGGCCCTGCCACGACCGATCCTGCGGCTGGGGCTCGGGCCGACGCTGTCATGTCGTTCAATTTCCGCTATGCCCCTTGGGCCGATGTGCTGAAACTCTTCGCCGAAACAGCCGGACTGACACTCGATCTGAACGACACCCCCACCGGCACATTCAACTATTACGATGACGGCAGCTACACCGTCACCGAAGCCCTCGACATTTTGAACGGGTACCTACTGCCCAAGGGTTACTGTCTGGTCCGCCGAGATCGGTTCCTTGTCTGCCTGAACATTGATGATCCGATTCCACCGAACATGATCCCGGTGATTACGCCCGAGGAATTGCCCCATCGTGGCAAGAATGAACTGATCAGCCTGCTCATTCCGCTCGAAGATGTGGACGCCAAAGACGTCAGTGGTGAAGTGCAGCAGTTGCTGGGACCACAGGGGAAAGTCGCGGCCCTCGAAAAAACGAACTCGCTGTATGTGATGGATGTCGGCGCCAATGTCCGCCGTGTCTATGACTTGCTGACCATCAGTGCGAACGTGATGTCGGGCGATACCGCGTTCAAATCCATTCCGCTGAAACACATCACCGCCGTCGATGCGGAACGGACAGTTCGCCGGTTGTTCGGGTTAAACCCGATGACCACAATCACCAGCAGCCCGACCACGCCGCAGTTCGGTGGGTTCAGCCCCTTCGGTGGCGGTGGCTTCGGTGGCCCGTTTGGTGGGGGCGGATTTGGTGGTCCCCCGGGATTCGGTGGATTCGACCGGGGGAGAGACAGTGGCAGCGGCAGTGACAGTCGCGATTCCCGCTCTTCGCGGTCATCGAGCACAAGCACCAGCAGTTCACAGCCCAAGTCTCCGTATGCTGACAAAATCTGGGTGACGGCCGATACCCGGACCAATCACCTGCTTATCACCGCACCGCCCCAATTGCTCCGCGTGGTCGAAAATGTAGTGACCTCGCTCGATACTGGGAAAGATGCTAACGGCAACGACATTATCAATTCGTCCGACCCGATCAGCATGAAGTCCTACACCGTGACCGGCAACAGCACCCAGATCGCGCAAACGCTGATGCTGTTGATGCCCGGCTTGTCGATCACCGATGACCCTACGTCCGGCCGCTTGTACATTCAGGCCACGGCGAAAGAGCATGAAGAGGTCAACAAGCAACTGCAGGAACTCAACGGGACCGGTAACAACTCCGTCGCCGTGCTGAACCTGTATCGCCTCGATCCGGTCGCGGCGGTCAACACACTCCGCAACCTGTTCATCAATGATGGTAGCCGAGCCCCCACCATCGAAGCCGATTCCGCCGGCCGCCGCATCATGGTCCGGGGCACGCCTGACCAGGTATCGCAAGTGAAGGCGTTGCTGGCTGACCTGGGTGAACTGGGCGATGAAGGCACCGGCGAACCAACTCAACGCGGACCGATTCGTACCTACCCATTGGGTGGCCGCGACCCCTCGGAGTTTCTGCCGATCTTGCGGCAAATGTGGTCAGCCTCGGAACCCAATCCAATCCGGATTGTGGTGCCGTCAGAAACCAGCCCGATCCGCGAACTGAAAGTGCCCTCCGATGCGCGGCTGGAAGAAACGTTGAAGCCGTCAGCGACTTCCCGCGGACGTGACACACGTTCTTCCGTGAATCCCATGCCGCTGGAGCAGCCGCAGACCCAATCGAAGCGGCCGGTCAGCTTCCGTTTTGCGGTTTCATCGACTTCGGATTTTCAGTCGACACCGATGGCTATGGAACAGGAATCGACCGAAATCTCGTCGAGCGAGCCGATGCAACCCGAGCCGGAGACCTTCGAAGATTTTCTGAAGTCGCTGGTGGAACCTTCCGCCCCCGCCGCAAAGCCGGCACAAGGTGAAATGGATGCACCGGGGAGCATGGAAGTCGAAACCCCCGTGGGCGTGACGGTCATCGGGAATGACCTAGTGCTGACCTCCGATGATGCTGCCGCTCTCGATCAGATGGAAGCCATGATCGAACAACTGGCCACCATGATGCCGGTGAAGACCCGCTGGACCGTCTTCTACCTGCGATCGGCGGATGCCACTGAAACGGCTCAAATGCTCGAACGGCTCTTTCCGCAAAGTTCGGTGACGACATCCACCCAGGCCAGCGACGGCATCCTCGGTTCCCTCGCGGGGGGATTGTCGACGCTGGGTCGTGGTATGATGTCTGCCACGGGCCTGAACACGCTCGGCGGCCAGACGTTGCGAATTGTGACCGATACCCGGGCCAATGCGTTGTTTGTGACCGGCCCGCACAACGTGGTCTCGGAAGTCGAGCAGATGCTGCGATTGCTCGATGCCTCGGAACTCCCGTCATCACTCCGCGACCGCGTTCCCCGCAGCATTCCGGTGAATCATGCCGATGTCGATGAAGTGGCGGCCATCGTTCAGAACGTGTTTCAAGAGGAAATGAATCCCCCGGAGCAGGCGAACAACAATCGTCAGCAGCAACAACGCGGCGGCGGCTTCAACCCGCTCGCCATGATGATGGGAGCCGCTCAACAACCGACGCGCGGCCAACCCCGATTGTCGGTGGGTGTCGATCGCCAGACCAGCCATTTGATCGTTTCGTGCAATGACAGCCTGTTTCAGCAGGTTGAAGACCTGGTGAAGGACATCGATAACCGTGCTCAGGCCGCAACTCCGGTCGTGCGGATCATGCCCCTCACGACCGCCGACCCGGCGATTATCTCGACCACCCTGTCATCGCTGATGCCCAAGGTGACGGTGAGTTCGACCCGCGGCAGCCGGCCTCAACCGTCGCAGCCAAGTTCGAATAACAGCAGCGGGAATTCCAGCCGGGGTGGCGACAACAATAACAGCGACCAGTCAAATCAGGCCGGGCAAGACTTCTTCCGCCAGATGATGGAAGAACGGGTGCGGCAACGCGGCGGAGATTCGGGGGGTGGCTTCGGCGGCCGGGGCGGCTTTGGTGGCAGTGGTTTCGGTGGACGCGGTAGTGGCGGTCCCGGAGGGGGCGGATTTGGTGGACCGGGAGGATTTTCTCCAAGTCCGCGCTAACAACGGTTCCCGCGAGCGATAATCTAGACAAATCTCGGCAGCTCGCGGGTCTACTGTGATGGTCCTCACCTGTGGGGACAGAGCCCGGGCGGTCGAGGGCCGCGCTCTCTAAGGTCAGCATGTGTCATGGATATTGGCAACGTTCTCGTTCGACATGGCGCCATTTCTCGCGAACAGTTGCAGACACTGCCAGCAGCGGGAACGACACGTATTGATCGGGCCCTGATCGACCGGGGACTGCTGACCGAAGAAGCAGCACTCCGGGCTTTCGCGGCAGAACTCGGCATGAAATATGTCGAGGTGAAGAAAGAGCAGATCGACCGCGAACTGCTCGTCCAGTTCCCGACAACCGCCGTCTTCAAGCATTCGATCCTGCCGCTCAAACGCCGTAATGGCAGCGTGGTGGTCGCCTGCAGCGATCCCTTCAATCTCGAAGCTTTGGAAGAACTCTCCGCAGTCAGTGGGTTCCACTTGGAACCGGTACTGGCGAACCGCCTCGAAGTCGTCGAAATGATCAAAGATCAGCTCGGCGTGGGGGGCGACACGCTCAACGAACTGGTCGCACAACGGGCCGCCGATGGCATTGAACTACTCGGCGACGAAATTCGTGACGATGGCGACATGGAGCAGATGGCCGAAGCGGCTTCGGTCATCAAGCTGGTCAACGAATTGCTGGTGGAGGCCTGTGAACAGGGGGCCAGCGACGTTCACATCGAACCGCAGGAACGCGGCCTGATTATCCGCTACCGCGTCGATGGTGTATTGCGCGTGCAGCCGGTTCCCGAATCGATTTCCAGCTTCTTTGCAGCTATTGTGACGCGGCTGAAAATCATGTCGCACCTTAACATCGCAGAAAAACGAGTCCCGCAGGACGGCCGCATCAAGCTGAAGGTTTCCGGCCGCGAAATCGACGTGCGTGTGTCGATCATCCCCATGATCTACGGCGAAGGGGTGGTCCTGCGTCTGCTCGACAAAGGCCGCATGGTTTTCAATCTCGCCAACATGGGCATGCCTCCCGACCTGTCGAAAACCTTCAACGATCTCATCAGCCTGCCGCACGGTATCGTGCTGGTCACCGGGCCTACCGGCTCCGGAAAAAGTACCACGCTGTACAGCGCCTTGAGTGAAATCAAAGACCCGTCGATCAAGATCATCACGGTGGAAGACCCCGTGGAATATCAGATGGGGGGCATCAGCCAGATTCAGGTCCATTCGAAAGTCGGGCTGACTTTTGCCGCCGGTTTGCGGAGCATTTTGCGTCATGACCCTGATGTGATTCTGATCGGGGAAATTCGAGACGGTGAAACGGCCCAGAGCGCGATTCAGGCCTCGCTGACCGGACACCTCGTCTTCAGCACGCTCCACACGAACGATGCCCCTGGCGCGTTTACACGTCTGGTCGATATGGGAGTCGAACCCTATCTGGTGGCGAGTACCGTGGAGGGGGTGTTGGCCCAACGATTGGTGCGTGTGCTGTGCAAGAAGTGTAAGCAGCCCTACACGCCGGAGCCGGGCAGTTTGCCGGAAGATTTTCCGATCCAGAATCCCGAGATGTTGTACCGTGCGGTGGGTTGCCGCGAATGCCGAGACACCGGCTATTCCGGTCGAAAGGCGATCTTCGAGTTGCTGCGGACCGACCACACCATCGGCAAGCTGTGCGTGGCCCGCGCAAGTACCGGCGAACTTCGCGAATACGCCCTGTCGCAAGGCATGAGCACCCTGCGACTCTCCGGCTTCTCGCGAGTCCTCGAAGGCCTCACCAGCCTGGATGAAGTGCTACGAATTACCAAGATGGATGTCAGCTAGCGGAGTAAGATGTTAAGACCTGAGGGTTAGGCAACCCTCAACCCTCAACCCTCAACCCTCAACCCTCAACCCTCAACCCTCAACCCTACTCATGCCCGACTACTCCTACATCGCCCGTGAACTTTCTGGTCAGCAGACGGTGGGTGTGCTGACAGCAGGGACAGAGCGCGAAGCGATCGGGCAGTTGGCCGCACGCAATCTCTTTCCGCTCGAAATCAAAATCGCGGAAACGCACAAAGCGCAAGAGGCCAGCAAGAAGGGACGGGTCGGCGGCCGGGTGCTGGCGGTGTTTTACACTCAGCTTTCCGATCTGCTGAAAGCCGGCGTGCCGTTGCTGCGTTCGCTGACCATTCTCGAAAAGCAAGCCCCGAATGCGACGTTGAAAGCCGTCGTCTCGGAAATCCGGGCCGATGTCGCCGATGGCACCCGGTTGGCGGAAGCGCTCCGCAAGCATCCGCAAATCTTTTCCGACCTAGTGATCAGCATGATTCGCGCCGGGGAAGAAGGGAGCTTCCTGGAAGATTCCTTAACCCGCATCGCCGACTTCACGGAACATCAGGAAGACATGAAGGGCCGCGTGATCGGGGCGATGATTTACCCCGTGATTCTGCTGACCCTGGGCACCATCATCGTCACGGTGATGATGGTTAAATTCGTGCCGCAGTTCGAACCCACCTTTGCCGCCTTGCGTGATGCTGGGGAACTTCCCTGGGCGACGACGGCACTCGTCGGTTTCAGCGATCTCATTCGGTATTACGGTCTGTTCGTGCTCATCGGGCTGATTGCACTCGGTTATTTTTTGAATCGGTATCTCAAGTCCGATTCGGGCCGGTACAATTTTGACCGCGTGTGGTTAAAACTGTATGGCGTTGGATCGGTCACGAAAACGCTGGGGATTGCCCGGTTTTGCCGTGTGCTGGGAACGCTGCTGCGGAACGGGGTGCCGTTGCTGGCCTCGTTACGGATCGCGAAAGATGCCGTCGGCAACCGCGTGCTGACCGAAGCGATTGCCGAAGCGGCCGAGCATGTTTCCTCGGGGAAATCTCTGGCCAGGCCGCTGGGTGACTGCAAGCATTTTCCGAATGATGTGATTGAAATGATCGCCGTCGGTGAAGAAGCCAACAACCTGGAGCAGGTGCTGATCAACGTGGCAGACAAAATGGAACGCACGACCAATCGTCAACTCGACTTGGTGGTCCGACTGTTGGAACCGGCGATGCTGGTGGTGATGGCGGGGGTGATTCTGTTCGTCGTCGTCGCGTTGATGCTCCCCATTTTGAAGACCTCACAAATCGCCTGATTTGGTTAAGATAGAGATCTCGCTGCCCTGTAAAATGAGGGAGCGACCGCACACACTGAATTTGCCCGAAGCTACGAAAAGGATGCCGTTATGTTGTCTCGCCGAACCCCGTCCCGCCGCCGTCGTGCCGGTTTTACGCTCACCGAAGTTCTGCTGGTGCTCGCCATCATCGGCGTGATTGCCGCGATGGTCATTCCCAACCTGATTGGTTCGCAACAGAAGGCGAACGTGCAGGCCACCAAGAACAGCATCACGGCCTTTGAGAACATTGTGAAAAATTATGCGGTGGCGAATGCCGGGACCTTCCCTGAAGGTGGCCGTGACGAAGTCATCACCATGCTGCTGAATCCGCCGGTGGATGAGGACGGCAAAACCGTCGCCCCCTACATGGAACAATCGCCGAAAGACGCCTGGGGTCAGTCGCTGTACTACGAATATCCGACGAACAAAGTGCAGAATGGCATCAAACCCGCCATCTGGTCTTCAGGACAGAACAAGCAAAATGAAGACGGCAACGGCGATGATGTGAACAACTGGCAGGACACCGGGAAATAGCCGAGTACAATGAGCCCAGTCTGATGGACTGAAAGCCTTGCCCTCTCATGCCGCTATAACATGAGCCGTCCGAGTTGCCAGCGACGTCGCGGTTACACGCTGGTCGAGTTGTTACTCGCCCTGGCGCTGCTGGGGGTGTTGGCGAGCGTGACCGTGCCTTCGGCGATGCGGCTCTTCTTCCGGTCGCAATTGACCGGGGCCATGGAAGACGTGCGGGCTCAACTGGCCGGCACGCGCGTTCGGGCGATTGAATCGGGGCTGGTGTACCAGTTTCGCTTCGAACCCGAGGGACGGTACTACATGAGCGTACCGTTCGAGCGCGAAATTGAAGCCAGCGACCCGAACGCCACCGGCACCGGAGCCACCACCGGCATCGGCAAGTTCACCCGCTTTGCTGGCCAGCTACCGGACGGTTTTCGCTTCGTCGACTGCTGCTCCGGTTCGGGGGCGATTGGCGGGGAACTCGATGCCGCTGTCTTCGGCGAACTTCCCAATGCCGATGAACTCGCTAATGTCTCCTGGTCGCCTCCCATCCTGTTTTATGCGGATGGTTCCGCGGGAGATGCGGCGTTCGAACTGGTGGATGGCCAGGCCCAGTACGTGAAGCTGCAGGTTCGCGGCCTCACGGGGGCCACCTCGGTCAGCCTGATTCAAGACCGGGGGGGCTCATGATCGCCATTCGATCTCCCCGACTAAGCTCGCGGCACACCACCGGCTTCACGTTGCTGGAAGTGGTGCTGTCTCTCGCGATTTTCTTTACGTCCATGGCAGTGCTGTCGCAGATCAACTGGAATGCCACGCGGGCCTCGGTACAGGCTCAACTCACTACACAAGCCTTGCTCCGCTGCGAGGCCAAATTGCAGGAAATTGTCGCCGGTGCAGAACCCCTCAGCGATCAGCAGAATGTCCCATTCGATGACAACGCCGAATGGACCTGGTCGCTGCAGACAGCCCCCACGGTGATGCCAGAACTCCTGGTGATCCGCGTAACCGTCTCCCGAGTCTCAGACAGCAGCCTGGGCAATGCCAGCGTCTCGCTGGAACGCTGGATGCGAGACCCTGAGGTGCTGATTGAAGCGGCTGAAGAACAGGCCGCCATTGAAGCCGACCAGGCGAACAATGCGGGAGTCCCATGATGCGTCTCCTAAGGCTAAGCCGCTACCGCGTTTCGTATCCACGACAAAACCACAGTCGCCGGGGTTTGTCTCTGCTGGAAATGCTCCTCGCCGTCGGCCTGTCGCTGGTTTTATTGACCGGCATCTATACGGCACTCGATGTCTCGAACCGTCAGGCCACCGTCGGTAAAGCCGAGATGCAGCGGTTGCAACTCGCGCGGGCCATTTTGCGACGGATGGAAATGGATCTACGGGCGACCATGTTTGATGTCGATTCCGCGGTCAGCGATACAGGCACCGATGCGAACCTGAATGCCAACGTCACCACCATCGTCAGCGATACCGATAGTGATACCGAATGGACCGGCAGCCTGGGCATCCGTGGCAGCAGTAGCGAACTCTGGATCGATCTCTCGCATATCAGCCGCGAACTCGAATTCACGGCCGCCACAGCACAAAGCGATATGCAAACGGTCGCTTATTTCTTATCGAGCAACTCGTCCTCAAACGATTCCACGGGCCCCTATTCCGCTTATTCGATCTCAGAGAGTGACGATTCGACTTCCAGTTCGAACAGTCCGGGATTGGCCCGCAGTCAGGGGGAACGCTCGGTATTAAGAGCATTGAATGAGTCGAGCACCGGGAGTGTCCTGCCCGGCCCCACGCAAGTCCTTGCCCCCGAGGTCGATGCCCTGCAGTTCCGTTACTTCGATGGCCTCGCCTGGTACGAAGAGTGGGACAGTTCGACCATTGGAGATTTACCACGTGCCGTGGAAGTGATCATTGGCATCGACAGCGGCGGCACCATGAAAACCAGTGTCAGTTCGCCCCGCAGCTTCCGGATGGTCGTCGCCATTCCTGCGAGTGATCCCCTCCTCGAAGAGGAGACCTACTGATGCACGATCGCCAATCCCGTTTATCGAAACCCTCTCGTGCGAACTCACGGCGTGGCACCATACTGGTTGTGGTGCTGGTGGTTGTGGTGCTGCTCACATTGACGGCGGCCCACTATTCTTCCTGGGTGACCACCGAATACGAAGCCGCCGCCATCACCACGGCCGATGTGCAGGCCCGCATGCTGGCCGATTCCGGGGCGGACTATGTCGCGGCCTTGGTGGCGAATCGGGCTGACTCGCAATCGAACAATTTCCAGCACAATCCCGATCTGTTTCTGGGCATCAATGTGGTGGAATCGCAGTTTGACCGTGCACGGGGCCGGTTCACCATTATCGCCCCCCTCGAACAGGATGAAACGGCCACGCACATCCGTTACGGTCTGATCGACGAGTCGGCGAAGCTGAATCTGAATCTGCTCGACCAGCTTGAGTTGGACGATGAGGATTCACGCAATCTGCTGATGGGTCTGCCCGGCATGACCGAGGACATTGCCGACGCCATTCGCGACTGGGTCGATAGCGATGATACCTCGCGCGAATACGGAGCCGAATCGGAATACTACGAAACGCTGTCCCCTGCCTACTCCGCGAAGAACGGTCCGCTGGAAACCATCGATGAACTGCTGCTGGTGAAAGGGGTCACGCCCGAACTGCTCTATGGGGAAGACGCCAACCGGAACGGCCTGCTCGATCCGAATGAAGATGATGGCGAAGCCTCGCCGCCGTATGACAATGCCGACGGCATCCTGCAGCATGGCTGGATCGGTTATCTCACGGTCTACAGCCGTGAAATCAATCTTGCTTCCGATGGGTCCCCAAAAATCGATCTCAACAATGGCATTCTCACCGACCTGTACGATCAACTCGCCGAAGCCTTCGATGATGATGTCGCCGCGTTTGTGGTGGCCTATCGCATGAGTGGGCCGCTCGACCAAAACCCCAACCAACCGGCCCAACAAGCGGCAAACAACAATCAGCCCAATCCTGCAGCCCCCGGTGCGGGGGCCGTCACCCGGGGCAATCCACCGCAAGATCTTTCCGGCGGAGCCAAGTTCCAGATCGCATCGATCTTTGAACTCCTCGGCGAATTCTCCCGAACGACACCAAAGTACGTTAACGGTGCGAATAACGCTCAATTGGATACTCCCTGGCCCAACAAGAATGATGTTGCCAAGATTCTCCCTGAACTTCTCGATAAGACGACGCTCTCTGCTGACCCCTATCTGGAAGGACGGATCAACATCAACCAGGCGCGACGCGAAGTGCTCGTGGGTCTCCCCAGCATGACCGAAGAGATCGTCGATGCCATCCTTGCGTCCCAGCCGGTCGACCAGGATGGCCAACCTGTCACCGATGTCATCGAATCGCACAGCACGACCGGCTGGCTTTATACCGAGGGCTTGGTCAGCATCTGGACGATGCGGGAAATTGACCCGTTCATCACTGCTCACGGCGATGTTTATCGTGCTCAGATCCTCGGCTTCTTTGATGGCGGCGGCCCGGTCAGCCGTATTGAAGTCATCGTCGATGGCACCGAGATTCCGCCACGTGTGGTGTTCCACCGCGATCTGGATGCCCTAGGCCGGGGTTACTCCCGCCAGCAGATCTCCCCACAGCAATAGCTACAGATCACTGCAGCGTGATCCATGCGGTGAGGTACAGGATTCCGCTGAGGGGAATCACTATGGCCAGCAACACACCAAAGCACCCGGCTTTGGGAAGGGTGATGCCGGCCTCTTTCGCCAGTTGATCGATGCCCGCGGCTGCCTCCGCCAGACCCACGCGTTCCCGCTCTCGATAGCGCTTGATGGCCTGCAACCGCTGGCCCTGCCTGACCAGTTCCAGCAATTCCTCATCGCTGACTTCGGCCGAATTCCCAGCCGGTGCGGCCGCAGGAAGCTGTCCGGTCGCCAGCGTCTGCTCGAGTTCTTCCACGAAGTTCTTGGCATCCAGCAGGCTGGCTCCCGTTGCTTCCCGGTAAACCTTGATCGCCTCGATCTTGTTACCAGATTGCATCAGACGAGTGACTTGCTGTTGCCAGGATTCCATGCCTGTGGCTCCTCTCGCAGAGTGAACGAAACGCTGAGATTATCCCGCAAGACCGGCCGCGAAGGCTTCCGGGGGAAGTTCCTTGCCCGTCAACGATTTGAAAATCTGCGTGACATATTCAGCAAAGATGTCGGATGGTTCGACGACTTTGCAACCCCGTTCGCGGGCTTCGGAGATCAACGGTGACTCAGCCGGCGGGTCGGTGAGATCCATGAAGGCCATGCCGGGCCGCAAGACCGACGGGTTGATCGGCGTTTTCCGCGACGCATGATCGAAGTTCCGCACCGTGGTGATCACGCAATCAACCAGGGTTTCATACAGTTTGCCCAACGGGACGTAACGGCTACTTGTATGTTGGGCCGCCTGCTGGGCCTGCGAATCTTCGGCCGCACATAGGCTGACCAGTCCGGCCCGCTTCTGTACTCCTAATGCGAGGGCCTGAGACAGCCCCCCGGCTCCGAGAACCATCACGTTTCGCCGTTCCAGAGGACGATCTTCGGCCGTTTGCTTGCCGAGTTTGGTTTCCAGCGCCTTGAGGGCAATGCGGCCCATAAGGTTATAAGCCTGCCAACCATCGGGTTGTTTCAGGAACAGGTCGGCATATTGCGCCTGCCGCGTGCCTTCATCCATGTGCTGGGCCAAGCGCAGCAACAACTGGCCATAAGCCGGCATGGCCAGTAACGCGGGGACCTTCAGGATGTCGAGCATCTTGGCGAGTTGCTCGGGGTTCTTGACGTCGAACGGCAGACACCGCGTGTTCATGTCGAGTTGATCGAACGCCGCATTCAGCACTTTACAGGTGGCTAGCGACATTTCGCTGAAGCCGCACACTCCGATGAATCGCGTCTTGCCACTCACTTGCCGCCAGCGATACAGATCATCGAGATCGCCCACCGTCGGTTGTCCCGGGAAGGCTTCCATCCCTTTTTCCAAAGCGGCATAAATCCACGGCGATCCGTATTTCCGCCCTAACAGTGAAAACGTTAAGCCGCAGCGTCCCAATCCCAGACCGACCACCGGCAGCGACCGCTTCTGACTCACCGCCGCCAGCAACGGCCAAGCCGCTTCCAGCGTTTGAGTCGGCCAAGTGAACTTGATGACATCGGCCTTCGCTGCGACTGCCTCATCAAAGATCGGTTCGATATCGTTGCCCAGCGGACGATCGAGGCTGGTATAGCTGATGACGCGCTGCACTTTGCCAAACCGTGGAATCTTGTGGGCGGTTTCAGCGTCTAACTCGACATAGGCCGGTCCCGCCAGAATGGCCTGCCTCAGCAGCATCAACCGCTCGTCTTCCGTCCCCTGGAACTGCCCCCCTTCCGACTGCCGCCGGCAGGAGACGAGAATCGGTTTCTTGGCCCCGTCGAGCAGATCTTTGACGTCGGGCTCTTTCAGCAACCGATCGAGGCAGACTTCCACGATGTCGCACTGCCGGGCCGCATTCAAAATGTCGACCTTGGCCAACTGTCGGGATTCCGGCGTGACGGAGATACAGATCATAAATGGCAGGCCTTACCCAGAAGAAAGGTGCGGAGCCCTTACGGACGGCTGAGACTGCGAGCGACGGTCGATGCGAACGAAATGGTCAGTCCGACGCGGCCAGGGGAAGCGGCAGGACAGTGTGCGTTCAGTATGCCACCCGCTTCCACGAAACGCTATCCCTGCAGGGTTCGCTGACCGAGTCCACAGTTGGCGGGTCGAGCACATCGGCCAGCAGCGGACTTTTTCAAATTCTTGCAGAAAGCCCGAGAGCAGGCTTGAGAACCGAGAGCCGGAGGATTAAACTAGAACTGAATTGACACTGAGTCTCAATCTCAACGCTAGCCAGCCACCGCCCGCTCGCCCTCCGAGATGGACTTCACAGATTCGCCGAAACCTCTGTTTCTCAAACAGGTAACTGCAATCTCAGAAGGACAGTCCGTGGTCCCCGACCGCCGCCGAACGTCGATCACCAACCCTCGGCGGCGGCGTGGGATCTCTCCCGGAAGGAATGCAACGGTGGAACGACTCTCTGAAACCGCTCCCGCGGAACTTTGCCTGGCGGCTGGCCAGTTCGAAGCGGCTGCCCTTGCGGCAGAACAATCGCTCGCGCTCGATCCCGATGACGGACGGGCTTGGGAAGTGAAAGGATTGGTCGCGGCTTGGAAGCAGGATTCGGCCACAGCCCGACATTGCCTCGAATGTGCCCAGATGCTGGTCCCCCTCCGACCAGCCGCCGCCATCGCTTTGGCCGATCTGTATCACGAAGAAGATCGCCAGTTCGCAATGCGGCTCTACTTACAAGCGGTCAACCATCCTCGGGCAGATCACAGCTTGAAACTGGCGGCTGCCGCCGGGCTCGATCGTCTTGATTGGCCCCATTTGGCGGTTCGCATCTGCCGTCAGATCATTCTGCAGGAGACCGAATTCGCCCAGGGCTACTTTGATTTGAGCTACTATCTCGGCCGGACAGGGGCTCCCGATCATATTGTCGAAACCCTCGCTCGACGGGCCATTCAACTGGAACCCCGGCGAAACCAGTTCCGGATTGGTCTCGCGGGATTTCTGGTACACCGGCAACGTCCGAGTGATGCCCATGCCCTGGTCATGCACCTGACGAATGCCGACCTGAAAGAGATCCGTTGCCAGTGTTGTCTGCAGCGATTGCTCCAGGTCTACGAATCGGTCGACGATGCTTCCCGTATTGCCTGGTGTCGCGATCGGCTCGCAACGATCGACACCCCGCAATCACCATCCGAACGGGAGGACTAAACCATGTCCTGGTGGATGATTCACTTACTCGGTTTTGGCTGTGCGTTCGGCATGGTGTCGCTCTTGATCGCGGCGGATTATGGCTTTCGCTGGCTTGAGCGGCGCTGGCATCGCCGATCCGTCGCTCTGCGGGATTTAACCTTGAATGACCAGCGGCATCGGACCCCGCAAAAGGTCGTCCAGTCTCCCGTGATGTGTCGTCATCTGATGGCGACACGGGAGGTTTGGCATGCCCGTTGAAACGACTCCCGCAACTCGGTTGCGTCTTGTCGAAGTCTTAGATGGCCCTCTGCGAGGGATGCAATATGTCTGGACGGGGTCGCGCATGATCATCGGCCGCGAGCAGGATTGCCAGGTGAAACTGCAAGACGCTGCGGTCAGTCGGCATCATTGCGTGCTCCTGCAAGATGACTATGCCGTCCGCGTGCGGGACTTGGGGAGTCGCAATGGGACCTTCCTGCAAGGGAAACGCGTCAGCGGCGAACAGATTTTGCTGTCCGGCGATGTGCTCACCATCGGTCAGACCCAACTGAAGTTTCAGGAAGAGGCCCAGGGAACAACGGCGTCTCATCAACCGACAGCCGTTGATGTCTCGACAACCAGAACTCGTACAGCTCAGATTTTGATGTGATGTGTGAATGACTGCCGGAAGATCGTGTGGATCGCTCCGGCTGAATTAGAAAAGCAGCGACGTTTTCGTTCCCTTTCGCCAGCCCAGACGCCAGCTCTTGGCCCGGAACGTCGCAAGATTGGTCTTTAGAATACTGCGAAAGGGAAATGCCATGTCTCGCCGAGAGAAGTCTCACCCCAAGGGTTTCACCCTGATCGAATTGCTGGTGGTGATTGCGATCATCGCCATCTTGATTGCCTTGCTGTTGCCTGCTGTGCAACAGGCGCGGGAATCGGCCCGCCGCACCCAATGCAACAACAATCTGAAACAGATTGGCCTCGCGATCCATAACTATCACGATACCTTCGGTGGCTTTCCCCGGGGGGAACTCGATGGGACCTATGGCAAGCTGAGCATGTTCGTGGGCATTCTGCCGTACATGGACCAGTCGAACATGTACAATTTGTACGACTTCAACAAAGGCAACGCCGACGCTGCCAATATGCAGGTGGTCTCGCAGGTGATTCCTGCGTATCTGTGTCCTTCGGCGGTAATCCGTCGGCAAGTGCCCATCGCCGGTTGCGATTCCAACAACCGAGCTCCGGGAACTTACGCGGGCTGCTCCGGTTCTCTTGACCCTTATGGAACCTTTGCCGCAGGGAATCCCAACAACGGGTTGATCGTGAACGGCGGCAGCGGCTTCATCCGGATGCGTGACATCACCGACGGTAGCTCAAACACGTTTATCGTGGGTGAATCGGCCTGGAACTTCCCGGACTATCTGTTTACCTCTGGGACGTGCAACGGACAGGTGCGTTGGGGCTTCACTTACTGGGCCTCGCCTTACCCGCTCTCAACCATGTTTACCACCATGGCCCCGTTCAATCCGAAGCGCATGGATGGTGACAGCACCCGGCTGTCGCACTTCCGGAGCGATCACACTGGCGGTGCATTTTTTATGTTCAGCGACGGTCACGCCAAGTTCGTCAGCGAGAACACTGACCAGAGTGTACTGAATGCCGCCGGGACTCGCGGTGGTGGCGAAGTGCTGAGCGAGATCTGATCGTACTCCTGCGGCAGCGGCTCATATGGGCCGCATCGCCGCCGACTTCTGCGGGCAGGAACGGAGGCCTGCCCTCTGGCGTGTTTCCATCAAACGAAGGACAGGGCCAGTCTTTCCTGATGACTTTTGATAAGGTCGATTCTGATGTGCTATCGATTCTGTCAATGGGCTGTATTCGTCGGATCGCTGTGTCTGATCGGTTGTGGTCGGGGCGAAATCGAACGCTTTCCCATCGCCGGGGCAGTGCAGTTGGATGGTCGGCCGTTGAAGGCGGGCCGCATCGTTTTCACACCGATTGAATCCACGAAAGGTCCGGCAGCCTCGGGAGGCGTGATCGATGGGTTCTTTGAAATTCCAAAGATGGCCGGTGCGGTCCCTGGAGAATATCGCGTCGAGATTGAAGGTCAGTTGGACCTGGGCTTTCCCATCGATGATGACGTCGCTTTCTCGCAGAACTGGGGAGCCAAGCCGTTGCCGCCCAATCCCGTTCCGAAGAAATACAATCGGGAGTCGGAGTTGAAGGCGACCGTGACGACCGACCCCGTTTCCAATCGTTTTGATTTCGATCTGCGTTCGAACGCCGACACCCGTACGGCGAATAAATAGCCCCGACCGTTTCCTCAAGGAATTATGATGGTGAAGTGCACAGTTTTGAAAAGTCTCGCTGGCTGGGCGGCATCGACAGCCTTGCTGCTGTCTTGTGCGGCTGCTTTGCATGCCGCGGAACCGACCGCTCCGGAACAGATGTTGGCGGCGAACAAAGGTCGGGCCGTCTGGAAGCAATTCCCCGGTTTCGAAGCCGATATTCGGGCCAGCCAGGGGAAATCGGTCGTGGCTGGTAAGTTGCATGTTTCCGCCGATGGCAGCCTGAAGTTCCAGTTGCCTGAAGGCACGGAAGCACCGGAATGGCTGACCCGTTCGCTCGATTCGCTGATTGGCCATCGCCTTTCCGACAGCGAAGCCATTGTCGATGTCGAGTATGCCGACGATGACGCCGGGCATCCGTTTGGGCGGCTGATCCGTTCGAAGGATGGCCACGATCACAGCCTGTGGCGGGTCCAGGGCGACGTGCTGACCGAAGTCCACCGCTTTAACGACAAGACGCACTTCGTGATCAGCGTGGCCGATGTGGCACGGACTGCGGAAGGCCAGCATCTGCCGCAAGACTTCACCGTTGATACGTGGGACCGCGCGACGGGCCGCCTCATCAAGAGCCGTCAGGTCCACACGACGTGGAACCGAGTCGATGGTATCGATCTGCCGAAAAGCTGGTGGGCGGTGGTGAATTCCGACGGCGAACAGCGGAGTGTCGAATCGATCGAGCTTTCGAATCTGCGACTGCTGACCCCGGCCACCACAGCCGTTCCGACTGAAGAAAAGGCCACGATTTCCGCACGGTAAGGCTTTGTTGCCCCGTGCTTCCCGAACGAATATCCATTAATCTTAACAGGCGAGCTTGGTGACGGGCCGCCTCCCGCATCTCAGGAGATTTCGAATGCTGCGAACGTTTCAGGGGCTGTTGACGGCCCTGGTGATGAGTCTGACGCCGTTATTGGCCCAGGCTCACTTCGTGTGGATCGTCGCGGGACCCACCAGTCCCGATGGTCAGGTGCATGTCTACTTCAGCGAAGAAGCGGCGCCCGACAAGCCGGAACTGCTGAGCCGCGTGGCGACAGCCAAGCTGTTTCAATCTGCCGCTGGTGAACTTACGGAGCTGCCGCTGATCCGTGCGACTGACTCGCTGGCCGCCACACCGTCTGGCACTGGTCCGAAGGCGTTTTTCCTGAGCCATACCTACGGCGTGATCTCCCGTGGTGAGGAAACGTTCCAACTGCGATACTACGCCAAGAGCTACGACAAAACCGATCCGCGCGTGTGGACCGCCGTGGCTCAACCGACCGCCCTGCCCTTCGAAATCACCCCACGAATGGCTGGCGATGAAGTGCAGTTCGAAGTGACGTGGCAAGGCAAGCCCGCTGCGGATATCGCCTTGACCATTGAAGCGGAGGGCATCGACAACATCGAAGGGACCACCAGCGAACGGGGTGTCTTCTCGACTAAGTTGCCCGCCGGCAAGACCATTTCCATCCGAGCCAAGCACACCGAGAACACGGCCGGTGAGCAAGACGGAAAAGCCTTTGCCTCGGTCCGACATTACGCTACGTTGTCGCTGGTGATTCCCGCGGAAGTGGTGCAGGCGACTTTGCCGAACCTCGATCCCCCGGTGACCAGTTTCGGTGCCGCCATCGCCGGTGACTATGTTTACGTCTCGGGTGGCCATCTGGGGGCCGCCCATCATTATTCGACCGAAGGTCAATCGGCCCGGTTTGCCCGACTGAATCTTAAGACGCCCACCGCCTGGGAAAACCTGGCCGATGTGCCGAAGCGTACGGGTCTGGCGATGGTGCCTTACCAGGGCAAAGTGATCCGCATCGGTGGCTTTGAAGCCCGCAACAAAGAAGGCGACAAGGAAGAACTCGTCTCGATGGCCGATGTCGCCAGCTACGATCCCGCCACCAACACCTGGACCGAACTCACTTCGCTGCCCCAGGGCCGCTCGTCACACGATGCCGTGGTGATTGGCGACTCGCTGTATGTGGTGGGGGGCTGGTACATGAACCGCGAAGCCGAAACGGTCTGGCATGACAATGCCCTCGTCGCCGATCTCAAGCAGCAACCGATCGTGTGGCAGCCGGTGCCGCAACCGTTCCATCGCCGAGCCGTTTCAGCGGCGGAATGGCATGGTCAACTGGTGGTGCTCGGCGGCATGCAGGAAAAGGGCGGCCCGACCAAGATCACCGCCTTCTACAACCCGCAAACCAAAACCTGGACCGATGGCCCCGAACTGCAGGGCAACAACATGGATGGCTTCGGCTCGTCGGCCTTTGCCATCGGCGACACGCTCTACGTCAGCACGATGTCGGGCAAACTGCAACGCCTGTCACAAGATGGCAAGCGGTTCGACAGCATTGCCCAGCTGCAACATCCCCGGTTCTTTCATCGCATGTTGCCCACCGCTCAGGGACAACTCCTGTTTGTCGGCGGAGCCAGCATGCAAACCGGCAAAGTGGCTGAACTGGAACTGTTCAACCCGACGGAACTGTTGACGGCGGAAAAGTAAACCGTCGACGGGAACTACGACTGTCGAGAACCTGCCGCGTGCTGTCGGTGATGCAAATCACTGACGGCATGCGGTTTTTTGTTACGTCTCGTGATCGAACGATCTACCGATCATGAAAAACATTCAATCGCTGATCGGCACCAAAGGTCCGTCTTCGATCCAAATCAACTGGGATGCGACCGCAATTGACCCACGGGTTTCCGGTTCCCGACCCGGCCAATGCACAGTGACCGAATCAACGTGGTCGGCAGCACCGACCGGTACGATCAGCCGCACATCGTGAGCCGATTGAAAACTGTCACCGGCGGGACAACGGAGTGTCAGTCGTTGACCGGCGATGACGACATCAACCCGGGCCCCCAGTGGCTGGCGGGCCGAACGGGTTCCAACAAGTTTCAAAACCAAACTTCTCCCCGAGCGTTCGCTGTCGTTGCGCAATACGGCTGTCGGCTCCACCAGATGCGTGACCACTAAGTCGGCGTCGCCATCGTTGTCGAGATCCCCGACCGCTGCCCCCCGGCCAATCCATTTCTGTTGAAAGTAGTCCCCCGCCGCCGAGGTGCCATCCTGAAACTTTTGCCCCTGATCGTTCCGCAGCAGAAACGGTCGCATGGCAAACTCATAACTGAGGCCGAGCGATGTCAGATCCCACACATGCCCGTTGGTGACAAACAGGTCGGGCTGCTGATCGAGATCGAAATCGGCGAAGACGGTGCCAAACCCCAGCCCCGGTCGCGTGATTGCATCCAGACCGAGATCGGCATTCCTGGCGAGAAACCCGGCCGGTCCCAGGTTCTCGTAGAGATCGTTCGGCTCATTTTGAAAGTTCGTCACAAACAGATCGAAGCGGCTGTCGCCGTTGTAATCTCCACAGGCGATACCCATGCCACTGCGGGCACGGCCATCGGCCCCCACGGCTGCTCCGCGTGACAGGGCGTTCTCTTCGAATCGCAGGTCGCCGAGGTTCTGCCAGAGCAGGTTTTCAGTGGTATCGCAGGCGACATAGAGATCGAGCCGATCGTCGCCATCGAAATCTGCGATCGAGACACCAAGGCCTTTCCCGGCCACCGCAGTGATCCCCGCAGGCTGACTGACATTCTCAAACCCGCCATTCGCCAGATTCTGATATAGCAGATCGGCCTGACCGGTCCGCCCAATCGGTCCGCAGGAAATCTTCACGGGGGGCGTTTGCTGCGTAAAACAGGGGGGATCTGTGGGAGCATAGTCGACATAGTTGACGACGTATAAATCGAGTGCCGCATCGCCATTCAGGTCAGCAAACGCCGCACTGGTCGCCCAGAGTCGCTGGTCTGCAGAGGTTTCAAGCACGACTTCCACAAAGGTGCCATCTCCCTGATTGTGCCACAGATGGTTCGACTGATAGCCCGTCAGAAAGAGGTCGTCGAAGCCATCGTTGTCGTAATCGCCTACGGCACAGCCCATGCCGTAACCCGTCACCGCGACCCGGGCAGCCTGAGCGTTATTCGCGTACCTCAGCAGACCGGTGCTGCGGTAGAGGGCATGCGTGGCCGTTTTCGACGGACGGTCGTAGTTGGAACCGTTGGGCAAAAACAGATCGAGGCGGCCATCGGCATCGTAATCGATCAACCCGCATCCGCCGCCATTCTGTTCGGTCATGAAGTGTTCGGGGCTGGGATTGCCGTAATACATGAAATCGACACCGCTGGCTGCCGCCACGTTTTCAAAGCGGATGGGAGACGCCGGGGGAGCAACCGGGGCTGTCAGGGTGATCTTGGGTGCTGATGTGACAGGCTGCGAAGGAGACAAGGCGGAACCGGCGTTCTGTTCCGGACGACAACCGCCGATTAGTGCGAGACAGGCAATGGTGGCATTAATGACTGGCGGCTGAACCCAGCGGTTCCACATCACAGTGAATCTCATTTCCAGTCGAGTGTTCGACAAATCATTGATGCAGCGCAGCGGTGCCCGATCGTAGACGTTTTCCAAGTGTCCTCCAGCCTTTCGCCAGCCAGGTTTGGCCTCGAAATTCGCACCGTTGGGCGACTTCCTCACAAACGGCAGGCGTGGGAGTCGTCACGGCTCCGCTCAGCACCAACTCGTTCAACGCCATCTGATTTTCTTCCAGTTCGTGGGCCGATTTGAAAGCTGCTGCTGCTTCTTCCGCGCGGCCCATTTGCTGAAAGATGGCTCCTATTTGCTGCACGTAGGCGATGTCCCAGGAACGCAATTTTTGTGCATGCTGCAGACAGCCCAACGCCACTGCCCAGTCTTTTTGCGACATCGCCAGTTGAGCCTGAATGGCCCACCAGCGGTCATTTTGCTCACACGGAGAGACCGGTGCCAGCGGCGTTCCCCAGGGAGCCAGCAAGTCTTTCACGGTGGAAAACTGTGTTTGTTCCAACAGGAACTCGGCCACCGTCAAACGGGTTTCAAGATTGGAGGGAGCCAATTCCAAAGCGGCATTGAAGTTCTCGCGGGCCCGGTCCAGATGGCCGATCTGCCAGTGGGCATAACCCAACGCGACCAACACCCGCCATTGCCCCGGATACTGTTGCTCGATGCCTTCCAGATAGGGCAACCCCTCCTGCGGCACCGGCGGACGGAACTCCGTCATCAGGGCATGCATCAGGTAGGCATGCTCGCCGGGATGCTCTTCGACCCCTTCCCGGGCGAGGCGTTCAACATCCCGCAAACGGAACTGGTTGAAATAGAGCCACCGCAACTCATCATGAGCCACCTGCGACTCGGGATGTTCCTGCAGATAGCCCAGTAACTGCTCCTCGGCGGCGGCCAACTCCCCGGCATCAAGTGCGGCGAGAGCTTGAGCGAGTCGATCACCCGGTGTCTGTGCCGATTTCGACTCGCAACCGGCAGTGAGACCAGCACCGAGCAGTATTAGCCCGATCCAAGAGAACAATCGGTCCAGACCAGAACCCTCGCCACGGAAGGGAATTTCACAGGGGACCACTGCCGCCGCGTTCCCGCTCCAGCAATTCCATGCGGCCGCAAACAAAGCTGGCGATCCCCCGAGAACCCGGAACGGCTCTCATTTCACGATTCATTGAAACCCCGCGCGCCGGGTTCCATCAGCATACGGCAGGAGGACGGGACTTGCGAAGGCATACAGAGGGATTGTGTGCTACAGAGCCGCGGCACCCAGCACCCATCCGCCAACCTCTAATCGCGGGTTCAGGCAAACCCGAACGCGGGGACCAGCGATTCCGTGGCGGCACGCTCGGCGGCGGCTTCGGCCAGGAACCGTTTGATATGCCGATGGCAGGCAGTGCATCCGCCCCCGGCACCGCAGGCCTTGGTCACCTGGCGGACGGATGTCAGATCCTGAGCCGCGATTTCCTCGCGAATTTCCTCAGCCGTGACGCCGAGGCAATGACACGTGGGGCGCGTGCTGCTGGCTTGAGTCAGCAGACTCGACTCTGTCGATGCCGTACAACAAGAGGTTCTCGTCAGCATGGGCAGGACCCGCAACATTCGGGCGACGAATCGGGCAGGTATTTATTGAGACTGAGTCTCAATCGCGATGTAAGTATATCGTCCTGGTCCCACAGATTCCAAGCCCCTAGTCTTGATTTTCTCAACTTTCCTCCGCAGTCTGGCTTAGCAAAAACCCTCCGCCCCCGATGCCGAGATCGTCCCCACCGGAGCCTGCTATGTATCACCGGACGTATTCCATTACCCTCCTGGCAGTTACGGCTTTCATCCTACAGGGATTCTTGGCGCCCGTCCGGGCCGATGGGCCGGCCGATAATTCCGTCGAAAATGTTCGCCGGGTTCCCAAACTGGGGGTGGAAGTGCCGGAAGCCGATCGGATCGAATTGGAAGCCGGTCTGCAAGTTCTGCAGGAGTTGATGCAACAACCTCTGCCTGGCGCGGGGATGGAGCGTTACTGGACCGACGTGGAAATCTTCCATCGAGCGGTCGACCAAGCTCTCAAGCATCAAGAATTTTTTGATGCCAAGGAAATCCCGGTCGCCAAGAAACTCCTCGCCCTGGGCAAAGATCGGGCGGAGCAACTCATCGTGGGGAATCCGGCCTGGATTCGTCAAACCGGCCTCGTGGTTCGCGGTTATCGATCAAAGATTGATAACACGGTTCAACCTTACGGCCTGATCGTTCCGGACGATTACGACTTCAATATCAAGCCGGATGATCAGCAACTTCCTCTCGGCGTTATCAGGACAAGAGCACCGAGTCGCCAGCCCATGGGACCGCGCCATCGGCTTGACCTCTGGTTCCATGGCCGAGGCGAGACATTGAGCGAGGTGAATTTCATTAACCAGCGGTTGAGCAACCGCGGTGAATTCACGCCGCCGGGCACGATCGTGCTGCATCCGTATGGCCGGTACTGCAATGCCAACAAGTTCGCAGGGGAGATCGATACTTTTGAAGCGTTGGCGCATGCCAAGCAAAATTACCGGATAGATGATCAGCACATCGCCGTGCGCGGGTTTTCGATGGGCGGAGCGGCCTGCTGGCAGTTTGCGGTTCATTACCCGGGAAAATGGTTCGCCGCCAATCCCGGTGCCGGTTTCTCGGAGACGCCCGATTTCCTGAAGGTCTTCCAGAAGGAAACGCTGGCCCCAACCTGGTACGAGGAAAAGCTCTGGCGGATGTATGACTGCACGGACTACGCTGCCAATCTGGCGTTTCTCCCCACGGTCGCCTACAGCGGCGAAATCGACAGCCAGAAGCAGGCCGCCGACATCATGGAAGTGGCCTTGAAAGCTGAAGGCCTGCCGCTGCTGCACATCATCGGTCCGATGACGGCACACAAGATTCATCCCGATTCCAAGATTGAAATCGAAAAGACCTTGAGTCAGTGGGAACGGCTCGGACCTCCTTATCAACTCAAGTCACCGTTGCCTTTTGTGGATGGCTGGGAAACGATCGATCAATTCGTCACCTACACATTGCGTTACAACCAATCGCGTTTCATCACTGCGCAGGCGTTGGAAGAACATTGGGAACCCGCGCGGATCGTGGTGCAACGGCATCTCGAAACCGATGCCCCGTCGTACAGGGTCACAACACACAATGTGCGGGCGTTCGCGTTGGACCTGAACCGCATGCTCGGCGGGAATGCCTTCAACACGTTGAACCGCGGTTTGAATCTGGAGATCGATGGGCAACGTCTGCCACTGCGAGGAGGCGGCAACCCGCAGGGTTTCGAATACATTAAGACCGAACAAGGCTGGATCTCGGGAAGACCAGAAACCAAGGGCCTCGCCAAACGGCATGGTCTGCAGGGGCCCATTGATGATGCCTTCATGGAGTCATACATCTTCGTGAAGCCGACAAGTACCGGATTGTCTCCCGAAATCGATGCCTGGGTGACCGCGGAATTCGAACATGCCGTGGAACATTGGCGACGGCACTTCCGCGGCGATGCCCGCATCAAACTTGATACGGAAATCACCAAGGAGGACATGCAGTCGGCGAATATCGTGCTGTGGGGCGATCCGAAGTCCAACGAAACACTCCGTTTCATTCAGGATCAACTGCCGATCCGCTGGAATCTGGATGACCAGAAACTGCTCGTGGGAGCCACGGAGTATGACGCCGCCACGCATCTGCCGCTGATGATCTTCCCGAATCCGCTGGCCCCGAATCATTATGTTGTTCTCAACAGCAGCTTCACTTTTCGGGAATATGATTACCTGAACAATGCCCGGCAATCCCCGAAGCTCCCCGACTGGGCGATCATTGATGTGCGGACACCGGCCAACAGCCGCTATCCTGGCAATGTGGTCGATGCCAATTTTTTCGATGAAACCTGGCAACTGAAACCCGCCCAGTAACCCACACTTAGCCGCAAGGCAACGCCGAGCGCTGGTCCATCTGAAGACAGTGGTATTTCAATGCAACGGCGCGGTTGGCTGGCAGCGATCTGGGTGTGGGGATTCCTGGCGGTCTTCATTTGCCAGCCGTTGCCGAACGCGGGCATTCCACATCGGTACGACATTCTGCCGCTGCTACCCTTTGCAGTGATGGATGCCATTGATCCGCCGGTGGAGTTGAGCAGTCCGCCGCGTGGCTTGGAATATCTGCCGGAGCGATTGCCCCTGTTCGGAATCGCTGCGGTGATTGGTTTGGCAGCCTGGTCTGCGGGGCGATGGTTCCTGCAATTGGCCCCCACGTTGAATCTCTCCACCGCAGAGCGGAATTACTTTGCGGTGCTGATCGGCCTCGGCTTAGTCTCCCTGTTGACGCTGGGCCTCGGATTACTGGGATGGTTATCGCCCGTGGTCTTCTGGGGGTGTCATCTGGCCTTGATCATATCGGCCGCGCTCCGCTACCGCGTCGCGACTAATACGCATGGGACATCGTCTGTAACGCATCCCATCACGCGGCAAGATTTGTGGTGGTTGCCGATCGCCTTGCCGTTCCTCATCGGCATGTGTCTGGGCAGTTTGTCCCCTTCCACCGATTTTGATGTCAACGAGTATCACCTCGGCGGACCGAAGGAATGGTATCTCGCCGGGCAGATCGGGTTCCTGGAACACGATATCTACACCAGCTTTCCGTTTCTGACGGAGATGCTGCTGCTGGATGGCATGGTGCTCTACGGCGATTGGTACTGGGGGGCGCTCGCGGGGCAAGCGGCTGTGATGCTGTTTACGCCGGTGACCGCGTGCGGAATCTGGCTCTGCGGTCGCCGGTGGTTCTCAAACACCGCAGGTGCGATTGCGGCGATCGTTTATCTCTCGACGCCCTGGGTCTTCCGCATGTCGATCATTCCTCTGGCGGAAGGGGGCCTCGCTTCGTATGTCTTCGGTTCGACGTTCGCCGCACTCCTGGCGTTTGAGCAGTTTCGCCGCTGGACGATGGCGGAATCGCGAACCTTGATGCAGCCGGTCTGGTTGACCGGGGTGTGTGCCGGTGGGGCCATGGCCTGCAAGTACACCGGACTGGTGCTGGCGGTCGGTCCGTGGATGGCGTTGCTATCGCTGGTGGCTGCGATCCGGGCCAAGCGGGTCTGGCTGGCGGCGGCTCCCGAACAAAGACCGCCCCGCTATGTTCCCCGCATGCGGCTGCAAACTGTGGCGGTGCTGCTACTCGGAGTCTGCGTGCTGATTGGCCCGTGGCTGCTCAAGAATCTCGTCGAGACCGGCAACCCGGTTTATCCGCTGGGATACTCAGTGTTCGGCGGACGCGATCTCGATGATGAACTCGCCGCCAAATGGAAGCACGGCCATGCCCGGCCGAATGCGGGCTCGGTCTTCGGTGAAGCCCGCGATCTTGTGATGAAAGCCTTCGATGTCGCTGCCGTCAACGATTGGCAAAGCCCGCTCATCTTTGCACTCGCACCGCTGGCCTTGCTGATCCCTCGTTCGTCACCGAACTTCTGGCGCGTCATACTACTGTCGGCGGTGACCTTCTGGATGTTTCTCGCTTGGTGGTTATTCACGCATCATCTCGACCGCTTCTGGATACCTTTGATTCCGACGGGGGCCTTACTCGCGGGAATCGGTGTCGCACAATTCCCCCATCAGCCACTACGGGGAATAATTGGCGGGGGACTGACAGTGGGGCTGCTGTTCAATCTTGGCTTCGTGTCGACAGGATTGGTGGGATACAACGCCGGATTGACAAAACTGTCGGCGGCGAGCGAATTAGCGACTCGCACAAGCGGCCCCGAAATCGCCTGGCTCAACGCAGCAATTCAAGAAGGCGAGTTGCCCCCCGACACCAAAGTGCTGTGCGTGGGTGATGCAGAACTCTTCCACGCCCGCTTTCCTTATGTCTACAACACCGTCTTTGATCGTTCGATCTTCGAAGAGTGGTGCGGCGTACCGGACTTTACCACTCATGGGGACCGGGCACTCAAATCGGCTGCGGACATCCGCAAAATTCTCCGCGAGCACGGCATCACCCATGTCTATGTGAGCTGGAGCGAGATTCTGCGATACCGCCAACCCTACAGCTATGGCTACTCCGACTTCGTGCACCCCCTGCGGTTCGACGAGTTGGTCGCCGACGGGGTGCTGGGGCGGCCGTTGACTTTGCCAGCCGGAATGGGCCGCCAGCTGATCACCGAACCCGAAAATGACACCGCGAAGCTGGCACGTGCGTGGGCGCCGGAACTCATCATTCGCAGTGGATCAGATTCGGTGCTGATCACCGGGCAAATCTATCCGGTGCTGTCCGATTGACGGCGAACACCTGCTGCGACATAGTGAACTAACAACAGTAGAGCGGCTCGGCCCCACCCTCGATTCCGGAACCGATCATGGCGAAGTGTGCAGCCTGCGGGACAATGATTCTGTTTGGCGGGGAGACGCAGAACGGCCGTCGGTATTGCAACTCGAAGTGTCTGCAGAACGACCATCTCCAAAACGTGGTCGACCAACTCCCCCCGGAACTGCTCGAAGCGGCGGTCGCGGAATTTCATCAGAGCGAATGCCCGCAATGTGGCGGGGAAGGGCCGATCGATATCCACACTTCTCACCGTGCCTGGTCGGCCGTGGTGATGACGACCTGGAGCAGCCATCCCGTCCTCTGCTGCCGCTCCTGTGCCTTCAACAATAAGCTGAAGTCGATCGCGTTTACGGGCGTCCTTGGTTGGTGGGGCTTTCCGTGGGGATTCATTGCCACGCCGATTCAGGTCTCCCGCAACATCTTTGGTTTCTTTTCCGGACCAGACCCCGACAACCCCTCCGTCGAGCTGCAAGACCATGTGGCTCAGAACCTGGCCTTACAGATGCAGCGAGCCGCCAAGGATCGCAAATTGGCGAAAGCCGTGGAACCGGTCTTCGATGAAGCGGACGAAGACTATGACGATGAGGCCGTGGAGTAGTCACGTGAGCGGAAAATACTGAACAGCGTATGATGGCCGGTACGCCTGTCGCTAACGTAAGTTGACCGTGGTTCCTGGTCAATCCTACGATAGGGGTTAGGAAACTTACGAGGCAAGGACGCCAGCAGTCTTATCATCTTGCGGCTCACCACGCGTTCTCATTCGCGGGCCAGCCAATGGAAAGGGATGACCATGACCTTGTCTTTGCGTTCGTGCCTGGCCGTGCTGGCTGTTGGGGTCTTGAGTGTGGCCACTCAACAGACCGTCTCCGCGGCGGGACCGGTGCTTGATCAAGCGATTCAACAGCAGATGTCTGCCCAACTGGGCACGGCGGCCGCGGGCTTCCATCACCACGGAGTCTACGGATACTACGGCGGATATCGCGGCTTTGGCTATGGTTATGCGCGGCCACATCTTTACGTCGGTTACCGTGGGTTGCCCTACAACTACGGCTGGAACACCTACCGCCCCTACTACTACAGCGGCTATGCCCGTCCGGCCTATTACTCGCCGTACCGGTATGTCGGCGGGTACTACGGTCCGAGCTATGGGGCGTACTACTCGAGCTATCAGCCTTACAGCTACAACTATCGACCGTATGTGGCCAGCCCGTACGTGGGCGGTTACTACAGCAGCAGCTATTACGGACCGATGCCCTACCGGCCGTACTACACCTACCCGCAAGGTTATGCCCGTTACGGGTACTACCGCAATCCGAGCTATTACAACTTCGCCTACCCCAATCGCGGGTCGGTGATTTACTCGTTCTGATCGTGAGGCTTCAGCGATTATCCCCGGCATCGCGCGTGTTCAAGCGCTTCAGCACGTCGATGTCGGTCTGATTGCTGAAAAACCTGACGCTGCCATCGGCCATCAATGCCAAGGCTCCCGTGCCCGCGGCGTTCCCGAACCCGCGGGTATCTTTGTTGATGCCTTTGGTCACGGTGCGATAGTTTTCCGGATCACCCCACGGGGCATAGCCGCCAGGAACTTCGCCGACAATCCAGGTATTCGCCAGACCATCGAGCACTTCCTGTGATCGAATCGGTCGGCGGTGATCGAAAATGCCGGCGGGAACTTCTTCGCCTTGAGCCGACACAATGGTCCCTCCCACCCCGGCAAAATGGGAGACTGCAAAACCACCGGCGACTTTGCGACGGTCACCCCCGGACGCGTAGAACTCCACCACGTCGGTCCCCAAAGCCGGGCGGTTGACCGGGTCGTCATAAGGGATGTCGAGCGAAATCTGCTGATAGAGTTCCGTGTGATTGATGTAGGGCAGCAGGTGCGTCAGCCAACCATGTCCTCCGCGTTTCTGTCCCGTAGGTAAGGTGATGGACGTGCCCCCCTGAGGATAGCTGCCATGCTCAGCGAGGTACGCCTGCAAACCGCCGCCGAGCGTTTCCAGATGGCGTTGCGTCATCTGGACCGACTGACGACCGCGGACCACATTCCCCCAGGGGGCAAAGAGGAACGGCCCGAGCAGCAGGGCCATCAACCCGGTGACCATGCCGCACGCCGAACGGTATCGAATGGTGGGGGTCACCCGCGATTGCGACCAGGCCGCATAGCCGATGGCAAGGGCCGCAAACCCGGTCATGGCCGATGGGAGCGAGGCCACCACGCCGGGCCAGAAGGCCATCGCCGACAGCGGCAGCGACAGCAACCCCATCCCCAACGCCCAAAGATCGAGCGGCTGTGCCCGGGTTGCTGAATGGGATCGCAGGGACGGGTTATCGAAATAGACGAGCGTGGTGTCATCGAGATCGACGGGAGCGACCAGATCCTCTGTCGGAGTATTCTCCAGCGGTTCGGTTTCGGTCGCAGGATCAGGGCTGGCAGATTCTTCGACATGCGGTCGTGAAGCGGACCGCATCACTTCCCATAAACTCTTGCGGCCTTCTGGGGAAGTTTCGCTGTCATAGGACTCGGTATCAGGAACCGGTAGTTCTTCTGAGCTTTCGTGCTGCGACAAGTCACCGTCATCGACAGGAACTGCGGATTGTGTCACTGCCGTGGATTCCGGCCGCTGCATCAGCGACCACAGTCCTCGCAAGCGAGTCGGGGGCGAAGCGTCGGGGGTGGTGTCACCACTGTCCGATTCGTCGGTCGACATCGGGCCGCGATTCTTATCCGAAGGGAAGTCGCTCCATCAGCCGCGATCGAGGGTCGAACGCCCCAAGGCCACATCGAATTCGCTCACTGCGGGCACCATCATCGCCACGGCGGTAAATCCATAAGCCGCACAAATGAAGAGGCACACGCCCAGCGTTTGACCCAGCAGGAAACTGGTGATGGCATAGAACGTACAGAAGGGCAGAATGGCTGCCGCGAGCGTGAGAGCGGGCGACGGATTGCGATGGGTCAAGGTGGCCCACAAGCCAATGCTGCCACCGAGAATGAAAACCAGGAAGCTCGGCAGTTGCACCGCGAAACTGGCCCGGGCCTGCACGATCAACAACATGCAGATGAAGATTCCTACGAAGAGGAAGAACATGGTCGCCAGACTGTTCGCAATCGCCTGACGGGAACTGCCGTAGGTCAAACCGAAGTGCAGACCCAGCATCGCGGCGAAGGCGACCAATACCACCAAAGCCGCCGTGATGTAACACGCATTTTCCACGCTCACACGGCCGAGACACGCTTGCCAGATGAGAAAGGCCAACGGGGCGGCCAGCACTTCTTTCGTATTGTAAAAGATGCCGCCCAGCTTGCCGTACACGAACTCTTTCGCGGAGAGTTCCGTCACCAGCAGCAGTTCCAGAGTGGCAGCATCGCGCTCGCTCGTCAGCGAAGTCACCGCCTGCGTATTGACCAGCATCAAGGCCAACAGACTCAGACCCAACAGGGCAAATCCAGCGGGTGGAATCATGCCCAGCACCAGATCGGCATCGACGGGAACATCGGCCACCACGTAGAACGCCAAGGCCGCCATCACCAGATAGGCCAGCTTGATGAGGGCCACTTTGCGGCCATAACCCCGCGTACACATTTCCCGCCAGATGACGGGGTTTTCCCAGACGGTGCGGGCCGACCGCGTCCGTTCGGTTTCGCCTTCGTCTTCTTTCTTGGCTTCGGTCAGCGTCCGCGATGGATTCCACAACCGCAGTTGCACGATGTTCGCCGTGATCAAAGCGACCGCGACCGCCGCCAAGCCGAGGCTGCTGAACACCGCCCGCCGACTGTAATCGGGAACATTGAACGGATCGAGAACGGTCAACACCGCCCGGAAAGGATCGAGGGCCGCCAGCGGTTGAGCCGCGGGTACGACGGCGACCACCCCTTCAATCACGGCAAGAAACAGGACCACGCCGATGAGGGAAATTGCGAGCGTCTGAAAGGTCTTTTCGCGCCAGTAAGCGACCAGTGTTCCCCAGGCTCCACAGGCGAGTGCCGTCGACAAGGAGATCGCCATAATACAGGCGATCTGTGTGAGTGAGACGCCCCCCAGCCAATACAGAAACGTAAACGCGGGAACAGAAACGCCGATCAAAACCGTGGGCAACAGCAAGCTGGCGAACAGCTTGCCGAGGACCAGTTCGCGATCCCGCAGATCGGTCACCAGCAGCATCAACAGCGTCCGGCGATCTTTTTCCTGGGCTATATTCCCGGCGGCAAAGAGCACCGAAAAGAAGGCCACCAGCGTGAGCTGCACCAGCGAAAAAATCTGGAAGACAAGTTCACCAAAGCGGGCGATGTCGGCCAGATTCCGCACCTGCTGCCAGCCGAACATCACCTGGGCCGTAGTGTACATCAGCACAAAGAGCGTACCCAGATACCCCGAACGCAGCAGAAAATGCTTAAACTGCCGCGGTGCAGTGAGCGCTTCTCGAACAAACAACGGACCAGCGAACACGGGGAGATCCCACGAAAAGTGACCGGAAATCGGCACGTAGTATACCTCTACGCCCTAACCCGGCACTATGCTGGGCCGCTCACAAATTCGCCGCTCTCATCGGGATTTCACGGTCGCCGCGACATAACCCGCGCGCCTATTTCGTGGTCCCGGCGACTTGTGGCGTCCCCCGGATATGCAGGGGAATCGCCGACGACGCCGGATTCCCCTGCCCCTGACCGACCGCATTGATCCAGCGGGTCGATTCCGGCACCCAGGGACGAGCGGTCAGGAAGATTTGCCGTTCCGTTTCGCCCTTGCGGACCAGCACGCCGGACAGGCCAATGTTATCGACGATCACGCCGTGGGGCAGGTTGTCGATATCGAACTTGATATCGCCATCGTAGCCATTCCGTTCCACGCGAATCATAGCGGTGATGGTGGTCCCCGGCGTTAGCACCAGCCCCCCATCCGCCGCTGTGGTTGTGAGAGAATCGGGCAGCAGGGTGACACGCACGGTCCCCGGCTTTTCGAGGTTGACCTCGCCAAAGTTACCGAGGGACTTCGGTTCGGTTTCCGCATCCACAATCATCGTGGCAGTTGTCGTTCCCACAGCCACGTCATGATGAACCGAGCGACCGAGCAATCCGGTCGCGGTGATGGTGACCGCATCCCAAGCCTCTTTGGAAGCGGGTTCCGCATCGACAGCGGCGGTAAGCACGCTGAAGGCTTCGAGTTGGCTCGCTTCAATCACCGTGGGACTCGCCACATGATATCCCGGTGGGAGGTTCTCTATGTCAATCCGGATCGGAGCATTAAAGTTGTCGATGCGGTCGACATAGAACTTCAGCCGCTGTCCCCCGCCGGCGGGCACCTTCAGGTTCTTCGTATCGATCACCACATTGAAGTCGGGCTTGGGCGGGCGGATCGTGAGTTGATAGGTGTAGTTGTCGCCAGTAAAGCCCCGGGCATCACTGACACGCACCAGATAGTCGCCATCCATCGGGGCGGTAAACGTTAACCGTGAATCGCTGCCGATTTCCCGTTCGCTGTCATCATCATTGACGTAATTGAGCGGAAAGACCGGCAAGCCATTATCAATCAGCGTAGTATCGGCCGGGTAGGCTTCGACAATGTAGACCGGTTCGTCCTTGGCATGGGTGATCGCCGTGGTATCGAAATAAGGCCGACGTTTGCCCCGGTTGTCATAGAAGTCGTAACCCGAATCGGGGCCGCGCGGAGCCCGATGAAACTTGCCGATCTCTCCGTTCATATACAGATACTGGTCGAGGTCCATCTCTTCCCAATACTCGACACGCACCTGCAAGGTACTGGAGTCAATGGGACGGAACGTGATCCAGGAATCACGCACGGCCTGCAGCAACGCCCGACGCACCGGCTGACCATCGGCATGCAGAATTTCGAGCTTGGTATCAGCCGCCGATTTGTTGCGGGCGGCGTTGGTTTCCAGTACCCAGGTCTCACCCGCTTGTGCGTGGAATCGATACAAGTCGGCGTCGGCATCACCGCCGGGCGACAGGAATTTGCCCGTCAATTGGGCCGGCAAGGTCACGGGCATCGCGGTCGACGGTTCATCGTTCGGTTCCACCTCAGCGACATCCATCGCCAGAGGCAAATCAATTGAAGGTTGAGCATCGAGACTCTCCGATAACGGTTTCAGTTCCGTCATACTGTCGGCCCATTTGGGATTCACCTCGTAGTTTTGCAGCGAGCCATCCATGCGGCCCACAAACAACCGGCGACTATCGGGACTGAAAGCGACTGCGGCGGGCCAATCGGTTTGACGCTCCAGCAACGCCACCTGCGTGAAGGTCTTCGTTTCCCAAACCTTGATGCGTCGTTCTTCGGAACAACTTACCAATAGTCGACCATCCGGCGAGAAGAGCACCTTCAGGATGGGTGCTTCATGAGCAAAGCGGGCATACAGAATGGGGTTGGTCCCTTCTTTGGCCGTGGGACTCAGTTCCCAGACCCGGACGCGGCAATCGACGCCACCTGCGGCGACATACTTGCCATCGGGGCTGAGGCTGACGCTGTACTGTTCCTTGGCTGGCTGCGAGAACGTATCGAGCCGTTGCCCGGTGGCGACATCCCACAACTTCACGGTGCGGTCGCCACTCGCCGTCGCCAGAAGCTGACTGTTCGGATGAAACCCGAGGGCATAAACCGCGTCGTTATGCCCCGTGATGGTCGCCAGGGGTTCGCCGGTCTCTGCGTTCCAGGTACGGGAATCGCGGTCATAACTCGAAGTGGCGATCGTTTTCCCATCAGGACTGACCGCCGCGGCATACAGCGCATCACGATGCCCGACCAGCACCAGCCGACGAGTCCAATCACCGGTCTGCCACAGCGTGGCTTCTCCCGACAAGCCCGGTTCACCGGCGGCGACAATTAACTGCTCACCATCTGCCGAGAAGCGAACATCGTCAATCGGCCCGGTATGACCGGTGAGTTGCTGGACCGGTTGTTGATCGGCAAGCGTGACGATTTCCACGACATTCGGCCGGGCAATCGCCAACCAGCGGCCCTTTGGGTCAGCACTCAACGCGGTGACCGGTTCACGAACCTTGGCGGTCGGTGCAATGTGCGGCGTCACCAAGCCGACGGCAGATAACCCACCCGCCGGCGGCTTGGCACCAGCATCAATCCAGGCCTTGATGACCGCCAGTTCTTCTGGCTTCGGTTGCGGCTGATCTTCCGGCGGCATCTGCGGATCGGCCTGACCGGAAATCACCTTCCACAAGCGGCTCTCCGCCGACTTGCCCCCAATCAGAATGGCCCCCTCATCGCCCCCTTTGAGCGTGCGGGCGAAGTCTTCCAGAATCAGCCCGGCTTCCGCATCGCGACTGTTATGACACCCATTGCAATACTTCCGAAACACCGGCAGCACGGCGGTATTGAAGTCCGGAGCCTCGGCGGCAATTCCCAGACACTGCGTGGCAGCCGACGTCAGCAAACAGATCAACCCGATGCAAAAGCGACGCATGCTTGTTCTTCTTTCGTGAGCGATCAGCATGGAACACGTCATGACCATCACTCGATCAATGCTGGAATAGGAACTCCCGTGAAGTCACGACACTCCAGAGCAGGTCTTCATAGGCGGCCCGCAGGTCTTCTGCCGGGGTGTTGACCACGAGATCGAGCACGGCCTGCCGTTCCTGTTCGGACGGTGCCCGGCTGAACGCCGTCAGGAATAACTCATCTGCAACCTGCGTGGCGGGTGTCTTGTCATTGATCCAACTTGCGATGCGACCTTCCTTGGCTTCCAGCTTTTCCAGCAACGTGGTGCCATTTGCGAGGTGCAGCACCTGCGTCATGCTGGGCTCATCACTCCGTTCGCAGGTACAGGTCAGAATCCGTTCCGGCCGACCAAAGGTGTCCAGAAAATAGGACGCCAGGCTGGTATCACGAACCTGCAACGCTCGTGTCCCTGCAGGGTAATCTTTGAACGCCGTCGGCACCGACGTGACATCGGCGATGGCATCGAGCAGGACTTCGGCTTTCAACCGCCGGGGATAGAAATGGGCATAGTACCGTTCATCGGCCGCATTCTCGGCGAGAGTCTCGCTGGATCGTTGATACGTCTCCGAAGAAAGAATCAACCGCATGAGCGATTTGAGATCGTACTTCTGATGGACGAGTTCCCGGGCGAGCGCGGCCATCAGGTCGGCATTGCTCGGCGGGTTGGTGAGCCGCAGATCATCGACCTTTTCGACGATGCCGACCCCCATGAAGTTGGCCCATACGCGATTCACAATGGCCCGACTGAAGTAAGGATTCTCAGGAGCGGTCAGCCAATCGGCGAGGGCCTCACGACGATCACCCGTACTATCGAATGCGACCGCTGCAGCATCGAGCGGTTTCGGAGGTTGCGGCCGTCCGACACGTGGTTGAATCACCTCGCCGGTCTCCGCGAGAAAGACCGTGCGGTTGCCATCGCCATTACGGAAATCGCCCCCCCAACCTTTGCCACGCACGCGGGCAAACAAACTCGCCATACCGTAGTAATCGTCGTTGGTCCATTTCTCCAGCGGATGATCATGGCAGCGGGCACAATTGATCGACATGCCGAGGAAGGCCATCGAGACCGTTTCCGACATGTCCTGCGGGTCTTGATGCAGGGCGTAAAAATTGGCGGCTCCGTTCTCGACCGTGCTCCCTTTGGCCAGCACCACTTCACGGGCAAACTGATCCCACGGGACATTCTGCTGTACCCGCTCACGAATCCATTTCGAGAAGGCATCCAGGGCAGCGGGCCGCAAGCGGTCGCCACTCAGCAACAGTAAGTCAGACCATTGATAGGTCCAGTAGTCGACGAACTCGGGACGCGAGAGCAATTCCTCGATCAGCTTTTCCCGTTTGAGCGGGTCGGTATCCTCCAGGAACTTCTGCGTCTCGGCGAGTGTGGGCAGCATGCCGATGGTGTCGAGATGAGCCCGCCGCAGGAATTCCCCATCCGTGCACCGCGGCGAAGGAGGCACATTGAGGGCTTCCAGCTTGGCCAGCACCAGATCATCGATCACGTTCTGCCGTGGTGCTGCAGTGAAAGTATCGGCCGGTAACACATACGAATACGGAGCGGTGACCGTCGCCGTGACATTCTGTGCGAGATACCACGCCACGATGGCCCCTTCACCATGTCCGGTGACCGACACCAGGCCCTGATCATCGACACTCGCCACGCTGTGATTGGTCGAGGAATACTTGGCCCAACGCGTGACGTCTTCCTGATGGCCGTCGCTGAAGTGAGCCCGCACGATCATCTGCTGCTGAATGCCGGGGATTAGTCGTGTCGTCGGGGGCAAAATCTCCAGTTGGGTGATGCGGGCGTCATCGGCCGACGGTCCCGGTTGACCCTGGGCGATCCACTCCGCAATC
This sequence comes from bacterium, assembly GCA_016125225.1. GTDB lineage: Bacteria > Planctomycetota > Planctomycetia > Planctomycetales > Planctomycetaceae > DSVQ01. Next base: position 291,829 of record WGME01000018.1, read on the forward strand.
ACGCGATATTCGAGGGAATCTTCCGTAAAACGCAGGCCCCCTTTGTGCGGAATCGCCTGCGTCGGCTTGGTGAGCATCAGGCTCCGGCCGGGATCATGGGGCACGATGCGGCGGCCGCGAGCCTGCCGGGTGAGAATGTTGTAATCGCCTTCGGGATCGTAGCCCCGGAGTGACAAACGGAAGCCGTTCTTCCCGGCAGCGGCTCCGTGACAGGCCCCCATGTTGCACCCGGTTTTCGACAACACCGACTGCACCTGATTGCGGAAGTTCCACACATGCGGATCAGCGAAGTGCTCCACCGTGACGGGAATCGTCGCCGAATTACTTCCCGCACTGACAGTAATGGTGGTGGTCCCATTGGACCGGGGCACGATCACCCCCTGCTCCACGCTGGCAACGGCTGGTGACGACGATTCAAACCGCAGGTCGTTCGTGATCTGCCGCCCGATGCGGCCATTCTCGGCTGCCTGCACCAGCACACGCTGCCGCGCCTCCGGCCCGGTGAGCTGAACGGAGCCAGGAAAAACAGCGATCTCCGCAGCGAAAGAGGGACAACAGCTTAGTCCAATGATGAATCCACAGAGTTGCTTCACAAGTCTGTCCTCAAGCAGCCGTTTCAACGTCAATATAATCACAAAGCGGAAAGTAGGATGGGACATTGCATTAGTTACGAACCAAAACAAAACTCGTTGAGTATCGCGGCTCTGATTGCCACATGAATTCTCCATTTGTTATAACGATTCGCCCACCATCAGGACTAACATCGATATTGAATTCTCTTATACGCAGCGATTTAACCTCAGGAACGCCTAGTCCCGATTTTTGCGACGCAATCAAGCATGTCCCTGACCTGCCCCTACCCATAAACCCCATCGATCCAACTGTTGACGCATAGATTCCCGTGCGGTTTTCATAGATGGAGACTGTGTAGCTCCGGCCTGAAACATCTAATGTCTTTCTACAGAGTTCTCCAGACCGTATCACTAACAAAAAAGAAGCACCAACAATGCAAATCACAAAGATTGCTAGACACAAAGGCCGCATTAACGACGAGACTAATTCCGGAAAAAGTTTTGGCTGATCACTATGACTGCCATTGAGCACGACTTTCATTATGAGGCCTCATGAGGCAAACAACTCCGTAATCGGTTTTGTGCCGAAGTCGACTAATGGGAAGGGGCGGCCGGCGGGGCCGGGGAGGTGCTGCTCGATGTCGAAGCCCAGGCTGTGGAAGACCGTGGCGACGAGTTCCGCAGCGCCGACCGGGCGTTCGGCAGGGAAGCCTCCGGTTGGATCACTGCGGCCGATCACGCGCCCCCCTTGCACGCCGCCCCCGGCGAAATAGCTCGTCCAGCATTGCGGCCAGTGATCACGCCCCCCCGCCGGATTCACCCGCGGCGTGCGACCGAATTCCGCGACGTTGCAAACCAGCGTGTTGCCGAGCAGGCCGCGCTCGTGCAGATCTTCAATCAAGGCCGAGTACGCCTGGTCATACATCGGCGCGACGATGTTCTTCATCCCCTCGATCGAGGTGAAGGGCAAGGTGCCGTGAATGTCCCAGGTCACTTCGTTAAAGACCGTGAGAAAGGTGTTGATGGTGACGAACCGCACGCCGGCTTCGATTAAACGCCGGGCCAGCAGGCAGCATTGACCAAACCGCGTCATGCCATAACGCTCGCGGACCGCTTGAGGTTCCTTGCTTAGCTCGAAGGCTTCGCGAGCCTGCGTGCTGGTCATCATGCGGAAGGCGGACTGAAAACCGCTATCGAGCAAGGTCGCGTTTTCACTGCGCTCGAACGCATCGACCGTGGAGTCAACGACATCACGCAACTTCCGACGTCGCTCCAGCCGGGCTTCACCAATCTGCTTCGGCGGCAGCAAATCGGGCACCACGAAGTCGGGTTTTGAGGGATCGGCATTCAGCACAAACGGATCCTGCGCTTTGCCGAGGAAACCGCCCGCCTGACCATTGGGCAAGTTCCCGCCGCCGGACCCCATCAGTTCGGGCAACACGACAAAGGGCGGCAAGTCGGTGCGGCGACCCATCAGATAGCTCGCCACACTTCCGGCATGCGGCGTGTTGACACCGCCGGTGAAGAACCGCCCGGTCTGCATCATCTGCCAACCAGCATCATGCACGGCGGGGGAACTGTGGTTGCAACTGCGGACCAGAGAGAACTTGTCGGCGATCGCGGCGTGCCGAGGCAGAATCTCACTGAGCTGAATGTCGCTCGACTTCGTATTGATCGCGGTGAAGGGGCCACGAATTTCCGCCGGGGCGTCGGGCTTCGGATCAAAGGTATCCAACTGACTCGGAGCACCGAGATTGAAAATCATGATCACCGAGCGATCATCCTGTCCCGGCTTTTGCCCCGTGGTCGTCGCGGCCTGGGCTTCCATACGGGCCAAGTCGGCGAGCGTGAATCCCATCGCCCCGAGGGTGCCAACCTGCATGAAGTCGCGACGGGTGATACCGTCACAGGTATGGGCCGTGCCTTGTCCGGTCAAGTTGAGCATCGGTGACGTTCCCCTGAACTGGCAGCGATGGAACGGGCGGCTCCATCGAATTTGGTCGATCAACGAATTTCCCGCCGGTGACAAATGTCAATTCCAGCAGGGACATCTTCAGCCACAGTACCACAAATTACAACACCTGCGGACCGCACCGTCTTGTAGGATGTCCGCACGGTTTGGTATTTTTTGCGCATGACGACGACGGATTACCATGCCGACCAGGCCGCGTTTTTGGCGCAATGGGCGAGCCCCACCGAGCTGCTGCAGCTGCTTGACTGCCTGCCCGAGGCCTACTTCTTCGCCAAAGACGCCCGCGGCCGCTTCATGCTGATGAACGAAGCCAATCTGCGGCTGCACGGTGTCGACACGATCGACGGCGTGCTCGGCAAAACCGACTTCGATTTTCACCCCCGTCATCTCGCCGAACAGTATGTTCGAGAAGACCGGCGAGTGATGGACTCCGGCGTGCCCTTGCTCAACCAGGTCTGGCTGGTGGGAGATGCCTACGGCCAACTGCGGTGGTACATCTCCAGCAAAACTCCGCTCCGAGACCCGCAGGGCAAGATCGTCGGCATTGCGGGGATAATGCGCGACTTCAAACAGACGGAATCACTCATTCGGCCGTACCAGGAACTGGAGCAGGTACTGTCCTATGTTCTGGAGCACTATGCTGAACGCATCCGGGTGGAAGATCTCGCGGCGATGGCCCATCTTTCAGTTAGTCAATTCGACCGTAAGTTCAAACGGCTGCTACAGATAACGCCACAGCAGTATCTGATGCGGGTGCGGATCAATGCGGCTTCACAAGCCCTGCTGCACACCGACCGATCGATCGCCACAATTGCTGACCAGGTTGGGTTTTACGACCAGAGCATCTTCACGAAGCAGTTCGTTCGGCATGTCGGCATGACCCCGCGAATTTTCCGCCGAACTTACACAGCCGACGCCCACCAGCACCGCCACAGCCCACCACGAGAGCCCGCCCTGGAAAAAGAAAAAGCTCAGGGAAGACCCTGAGCGCACACCCTGACGGATGCCAGAAAACCAGTGGCGAACGAGACGGTTAAACCGTCAGCTCGATCTGCGTGGTATCGCCGTTGTGCAGATCTTCCGGCGTGGAGGCTTGGCAGAGCTCCTCGCGGACGATGTTCATATCCCGCGGGGCATCGATCCCCAAACGCACGGTATTGGGACCGATTCGCACGATCGTCACCGTGACGTTCTCACCGATCAGAATCTTTTCGCCTGGCTTCCGTGACAAGACCAACATGATTTGACCCTTTCTGCGTGCCTGTTGCATCCCTGTGGCCACGCGATGCCGTTGCCGGAACGACCCACATTCCAGCGCATCGACATCGACGGTCTCGGATCGAGGAGCGTCCTGAGAACTCACTTCGTTCGACAGTTTGACCTGCCCGCAAACCCATTGCGCAAATCAAAGTGTCATCAATCCGAAACTGTGGCACAAAGATAACAACCGCTGCAGAAGAAAATCCAGCACGATTCCGAAATCGCCTCAAGAATCTTCAAACCGACACGCGCCGCAGCCGGCGGCGACACAACCCAGGCAAGAAAGCGTCGCAAATCCTTTTGCAAAAACCAGCTACAGCAAACAACACCCAACCACAAGAGCCACCCACACCCCAAAGTTGGTGTAAAACACAGGCAACCACTGCATAGAAACCAGGCACGCCGCCTGTGCGCGATTTTCAGGCAGATGCAAAATGGCAGAGCCGGATGGTCCAGGATTTCCTCGCTTGGGACGCCCAAACTCTCAGTGAGACTTGAATTTCCTGCGATTCCGGACGATTCTGCACAGTCGCGACTCTGGTCGAATCGCAGGAGTAAAGAGAACATGGTGCGCATCGGGATCGTCGGCATTGGCTTCATGGGCTGGACCCATTTTGCGGCAGCGACCAAGCTGTCAGAGGCCGGGAAACCGACCGGCAGCAAGCTCAAGGGGGGAGCCGTCACCGCGATCTGCACCCGCAGTGCGGCGAAACTCTCAGGCGACTGGACATCCATCCAGGGAAACTTCGGTCCCCGCGCCCCGCAGCTCGATCTCTCGAAAATCAGCGCGTACGACAACCACAAAGACCTGATTGCTGACCCCGATATCGACCTGGTCGATGTCTGCCTGCCCAACGATCAGCACGAAGAGGTCGCCATCGCCGCTCTTCAGGCCGGGAAGCACGTGTTAGTCGAAAAGCCGATTTCGGTCGATCCGAAAGGGGCCGACCGGATGGTCGCGGCGGCGAAGAAGGCGGGCAAACTCCTGATGGTGGCCCATGTGCTGCCCTTCTTTCCGGAATTCCAATTCGCCTCGCAGATCATCCAGAGTCAGAAATACGGGAAACTGCTCGCGGCCCATTTCCGCCGGGTGATCTCGCCGCCCAAGTGGTCGGGTGATATGTCTGACTTCCGGAAGCTGGGGGGGTGGGGCATCGATCTGCACATTCACGACAACCATTTCATCCGCCTGGCCTGCGGGTTACCGGAGCAGGTGTCATCCCGCGGCCTGCTGCAGGAAGGCTTCGTGAACCATGTGCACACCCAATATGTCTATCCGAACGGTCCGACCGTGACCTCGGTCAGCGGCGGGATTTGTGCCCAGGGTTTGGCCTTCGCGCACGGCTATGAACTCTACTTTGAGAACGCGACGGTGATCTTCAGTGCCGGAACGGTCGGCGATGCCTGGTGTGTCGACCGCCCGCTGTCGGTCATTTCCAAGGGCAAGGTGACGCATCCGAAGCTCAAGGGGGGCAGCGAATGGTGTTCGGCTTTCACCAGCGAACTGCAGACCGCGGTCGACTCGGTGAAATCGGGCGAACCCGCCCCGCTGCTTTCCGGCGAATTGGCTCGCGATGCCCTGCAGATTTGCCATGCCGAAGCGAAGAGCATCGCCACGGGTAAGTCCGTCAAACTGTAAGCTAGACGACAGAATTGAGAATGGACAAGACCCACATCCTCAACGAGATCCGGCGGCTTGCAGTCGAGAACGGAGACGCGCCTGTTGGTCGCGAACGATTCGAGCGAGAGACCGGGATTCGCGAGTCGGACTGGTCTGGCAAATATTGGATTCGATGGAACGATGCGGTTCGAGAAGCTGGATACGAGCCCAATCAGTTAAATGCAGCACATGACGAAGAATTCATGCTCAGCGCGTACATCGGCTTAGTTCGGGAACTCGGGAAAGTACCCGTTCAAGCAGAACTCGAAATGAAGCGAAGGAACGACGCAAATTTTCCCAGTTCGAAAACGTTCAGGCGATTCGGCGGAAAGAATGGGCTAATTTCTCACGCAGCCGGTTACTGTGAGCAGAATCAACTGCACGACGTACTAGATTTGTTAAGACCAGCACTTGAGCTTGCAACACGAACTACTCCTGACGAGCCTGAAGAAATCGAGCCTTCTCTGGGATACGTCTATTTGCTCCAGGCAGGCAAGTATTTCAAGATCGGAAGAACCAACTCTCTCGGTCGTCGAGAATATGAGATTGGGCTACAGCTTCCCGAGAGGGCAAAAACTGTTCACGTAATAGAAACCGACGATCCTGTAGGGATTGAGTCTTATTGGCACAGGCGATTTGCTGAGTGCAGAAAAAATGGCGAATGGTTCGAATTAAAATCCACAGATGTAAAGGCGTTTAAGCGTCGGAAATATATGTAGTTAGAAACGTTGCTTAACTTACCGTTAGGGCCGCGCATGAACGCATCGTGCTCTGGCCTAATTGAACTGCACTTTAAATTCGATCACTTAGCTCCCGAGTCTGCTGGAGTAGTCTGGGTCTCTGATGCTGGAAAACTTGCCGGTTCGCACACTGCAGCATAAGGGACTGACGATTGAGGGGTACTCACGCGCCGCGGTCCAAAGTTACTGGCGCGTACCCGAATGGAAGCTGGGCTTTGACCTCGGTGGCAGCCCGTGGGACTTCATGGGGACGCCGACCATCTGCGTGACGCACGCCCACCTCGACCATCTCGCGGCGCTACCAGTCTATGTGGCTCGCCGCCGCATGATGAAAATGGAACCGCCGACGATTTATCTCCCCGCGGAAATCGTCGAATCGGTCGATCGCATGTTGAAGGCCTGGCAACGGCTCGATCGGGGTCGCATGGTCTGCCAGCTCATCGGCGTCGAACATGGCCAGGAGATCGAACTCTCCCGCGAGCAGGTGATGACGGTCTTTTCGACCACGCATACGGTCCCTTCAGTGGGCTACGTCATCTGGCAGCGGAAACGCAAACTGAAACACGAGTACCGCGAACTCACCGGCGATCAGATTCGTGATATCCGCATGTCGGGTGTCGAGGTGACCGCCGAAATCCGCACGCCGATGCTGTGCTACACCGGCGACACATCGCCCGCGGGGATCGATGGTTATCCGCCGGTTTTCGAGTCACAGATTCTCATCACCGAGCTGACGTTCTTCCGACCGGAACACCGCCGCGACAAGATCCATAAGTTCGGGCATATGCACCTCGATGACTTCCTGGAGCGGGCCGACAAATTCCAGAACGAGCTGATCATCGCCATGCACTTCAGCACCCGGTACCAGACGAATCAGATCGAAAAGGCCATCAAGAAGCGCTTGCCCGCCGGCTTGAAGGAACGCATGCTGTTGTGGGTGTGAGGAGGGTTGAGAGTTGAGGGCTAAGGGCTGAGGGTTCAAAGCCGCCACCGCCGAGTGGTGGGTATTTCGTGTTCCTCATTTGGCACTCCACCCTCATCACTCGGCCATTCACTTAAACCTGGAACCCATCCATGCCTTACCATTTCCCACGCTGTCAGGCGGTTCCTGTGGCGGGTCATCAAGTGCAGTTCCTGGTGGATGGCGAAGAACGCACGCGGTGGCACTTCGGCAGCGACTATCCCCGGCCGTTTCTCTACCCGCTCATCGGGCCGAGTGGTCACACATTGACCCGGATCGGGCATCCTGGCGCACCGAATCACGATCATCATCAATCGGTCTGGTTCGCCCATCACAAAGTCCTCGGCATCGACTTCTGGGGCAACACCAGTCCGGCGTGCATCCGCCAGAAGGAATGGCTGGCCTACGAAGATGGCGATGACGAAGCCCGCATTGCCGTCCGCCTCGGCTGGTACGACGGCCACGACCCCAAAGAGTTGATGACACAAGATGTCGTGATCGCACTCCGACCGGGCGACGACCATGAAGCGTTCATCGAGATTCAGTCCATGCTGACGCCGACAGCGGCACAAATCGAACTCGAAAAGACCAACTTCGGCCTCCTCGCCGTGCGGGTTGCCAAGTCGATTTCCGCGTACTTTGGTGGCGGTCAACTGGTCGACAGTGAAGGCCGGGTCGGCGAACCTGCGATCTTCGGCCAGCAGGCGAAGTGGATGGACTATAGCGGCCCGATCGCCCCCGACGTCACCGAGGGAATCACGTTCTTCGATCACCCCACCAACCCCGGCCATCCGACGCACTGGCACGTCCGCGAAGACGGCTGGATGGGCGCCTCGCTCTGCTTCGCCGGTCCACGCCTCATCGAGAAGACCACCCCGCTGACACTGCGTTACCTCTTACATCTCCATAACGGCGGCGCAGACAACGAGCGCTCCGCCGCCGTGTTCGAGACCTTCGCGAACCAACAGGCGTATGCCATCGAAAAAGCAACCGTGAAACACACGATGTATGCCATCCGCAGATGAACAGACTAGTGGGGGCATCAGACTTCTGGCTGGACAGAGGCATCGCCTCAAAAGCGTCTTCAGCCAAGGGACCGGGAATTCATGCCGACTAATTTAGCATCCGTTTTCAAGGGCATCCACTCACGCGAAATGCCTTTGCCACACCTTGCAAGCTCCCTAGTCGCTCAGACTCACGACAAACTTAAGGGAGGCACCATTTGGACATCATACCTATCCAAACGCCGCCTGACAGTGCATCGACGAGACAAGTCTTTCCCCAAAGGCACCTGAATCTAAGGCTCTTCGCGCAGACTATACGTACTTTTTACCATCACTCGGGAAGGAGGCGCCTGCTCAGGGATTGCAATCGACTTCATCTCATTACGAAACACCAGGGGAGTCATTTCACCTTGTGATCTCAACTGGGCTCGCACTTTCTCGGGATTACCTAGATTTCGCATTTCAAGTTGTCGAGATTCCAAATAAGTCTGCTGGGTCGCTGTAGTGATCGCAGGCCACATCATACCCCACGAGTGCATCACATCCTTAGTGTCACGATCACCCGCCTCAATAGAGGAGATCAGAACACTAGAGAACCACCCTCCTCTGACCGGATCATAGAAACTATATTGTCCAGGTGAACATGACGTCGCATCAAACACACCCTCGCAACCAAGCAGCAACTCTTCTAATGGTGCCCATTCTTCTATCTGCACCTGCTTCACTTCCATATATCGTTTAACCGATGGCCTCAGCAAATCCTTATCGTTACAACAATCCGATATAAGAACGACAGCCCTAGGCTGCTTGGAAAGGAGCTTGCTCAAGAGCTGAGATCTAAGCTGATCTCCGTCACACAGCCTAAAGAAATGCCCGCCTCCAGAGTCGGACGACAACAGACTTTCATCGTATGATCCGTGGCCGAGATAGATCATGAAGATGGAATCCTGAGGCAACACAACCAAGCTATCAATCGCATCCCGAAAACCTTCGATTGAACATCGATTACCATCCAAGATGCAGATGGATGCGATTCGCGGTTTTGTGACACAAATATCAATCAATTCAGAGTAATCCCGGCGCGTACCGTCTACCATTTCACCTATTTTATTATCATTTGTTTGTGCGGCCAAGAGTATGTGGCAACTCGCGTTTCTCGACTCTTTTTTCGCAACCATAGTTGCAACTCGCATACGAAGTGGCTGAATTGACCACACATATTCAGTCTTGCTTTTTGGCTCTATCGCCTCTAGTTCCACTTCATTCCTGTATATTCGAGTCAACTCTAGAAAATGAGCGTGAGAATTAACTTGAATCTTGTTGAAAGATTTCACGATCATCCCAGGTGCGATTTTTAGATCTCTGTTTGAAACAGATTTTAATGATGCATTGGCTCCAGGCCCTGCGGGATCTACCGCCACAATCCGAACCAGCTTATCCCTACCTTCAGAACAGAATATCCCAATCCCGCTCGCTTGAATGAAATTGAGTCCATCAGTTGCATCATCCATTCCCGCAGCGACATCACAAGGAGATGCTGACTGCTGTCCTAAGCAATGGCAAGGCCACACAGCGACAATGAATAGCGAAAAAATGCAGATGAATCGCAGCATGCCAAGTCTCCCACGAAGGCGCTTCAGACAGGAATTCCAAAATTATACCGCCGTGACAGAGTTTGTCACGAAAAAACAATTGGGTATTCAAGCGGCAAGCACGCGATAACTGGCAAGTGCTTTCATGTTCTGTTGATGCCCCGTATGCTTGTTCTGAGAGTCACGTCGGAATTTGATGCTGACCAAGCCAGATATCAATCTAACCGGATTGCAAAGCGACTAGATGTTGCACCGAACCTATCTGCAATGGATTTCTCCCGAAAGACTGCACATTATCGGAAGCATCAATAACCGATGGAAGATTGCGTACTTTTCTGTAGATTAGCGTCGCATCATCTTGTGCATCCGGTATTCGACCATGTGTGGCTAGTTCGCCACATACGAGTTCTGGCATCCACATCTCCTGCTGTTATAATGCAGGTTGCATACTTCAACTCATCCCAAGCTTGCCACTGAAGATGTCTTTGTCCCATGGGATAGCACTGAGTCTGGTGGCTGTAGCGGTGTTTATAGAGTGGATCACCGGGAAGATTCCGAACAAGCTATCGTTGGCGGGGGTTGCGGGTGGGCTGGTGATGGGGGCCGTCGAACATCGGTTCCTGGACCACCTGCTGGGATTTCTCGTGGTGGCGATGATCGCCGTCGTGCTCTTTGTGTGGTCACTTTTTCCCGGGGGAGCCGCCAAATTGCAGATGGCGGTCGCCGCGCTCATTGGTCAGCGGGGCGGGTTAACCATTCTGGTAACGTTTCTCGCCGTTTACCTTTCGATCCGAGGGAGCGTGGCGATCCTGTCTCTGGTGTTCCCTCTCAAACAATCGGATCAAGAGACTCCGTTCCCCCGGTCGATGCCTTCCAGCCCGATCACGTTCATAGGACTCATTGTCTGGCAGGTCTCGCTGGTGATGTTCCCCTGACAATCGTTACGCGACAACCCTACCGGGTCTCCTGCTGACTTCTGAACGACGCGGGTTGGGCAAAAGTTCCTGGCTCCGAGGCTCTCCTAGTTATCCCATCGCTGGAAATGGCCCGGCGATTGCGTTCTCGGGTGCAACCACAGGACCGGTATTGATCAGAGTGGTTGCAAAATCATGACTTACGTCAATTCCGTGGGAATTGACAGAGCAAGACCGTTAAATATCATGGACAATCCGTGGTATTTCAATCACAAGGCCACGATATTTCACGGAATCACAAACGTGGATCGTCACAACCCATTGCTTCTCGATGTCTGGCGGGAGGCTTGCCGCCATATTGAAATTGTGGAATCGCTGGACCGGATTGTCACGTTGATCGCCCGTGACCTCCCGGCGACGCAGATTCTGATTCGGGAACTTTCGATCGAGCGGCTGGCATTTGAAACGGTGGCTTCTGCCTCGTCGAATGCCACCCGACCAGCTGCTGTGGAAAGCCATAGCCCGGTCCCCCAGCAAAACCTTGAAGGATTGCTGGAATGGATTCAACAGGGAGACGCGACCAAGGATTCTGCACAGACACTGCGGTTGAGATTGCCCGGCTTGCTTCCCGGCCGAATGACGGGTGAACTTCTAGTTGGACCGATGGCAAGCGAACATGGGCATCGCGGGGCAGTCATCGCCGTGGCTGATCCGACTCGCCCTTTTCAGGCAGAACATCTCTGGTTGTTCCGCGAGTTGCTGGAACCCTTCACGGTCGCTCTCGAAAATGATCGCCGTTTGCGGGAACTGGTGGTACTGCGCGAACGTGCTGAAGCGGAAAATCGCGCGTTGATGGCCAAGCTGGGGCGGTCTGAGGGTGCCGATCAGGTGGTGGGCGAGGAAAGTGGCCTGCGTCCGGTGATGGAACGCGTGCAGCGGGTCGCCAAGTCCGATGTGCCGGTGCTCATTCTCGGAGAAACCGGTTCGGGAAAGGAAGTGATTGCCCGGGCCATTCATCGGCAGTCGCGACGGGAAAATGGTCCGTTTGTCCGCGTCAACTGCGGTGCGATTCCTCCCGAGTTAATCGATTCCGAATTGTTCGGACATGAGAAGGGGAGTTTCACGGGGGCAGAAGGACGACGAAAAGGTTGGTTTGAGCGAGCGGACGGTGGCACGTTGTTTCTTGATGAGTGCGGTGAACTTCCGCCGGCGGTCCAGGTGCGGTTGCTTCGCGTTCTGCAGGACAGCTCTTTTGAGCGCGTGGGCGGGGAACAGTCGTTGCATGTGGATGTCCGTGTGATCGCCGCGACGCATCGCGATCTCAAAGCGATGGTCGCCGAACAGACCTTCCGTGAGGACTTGTGGTACCGACTGGCCGTCTTTCCGATACATCTGCCACCTTTGCGAGAGCGTCTGGCTGATATTCCGGCCATGGCCCGGCACTTCGCCTTGCGGGCCGCTCACAAACTGGGACTGCGACCCTGCATGCCCACCGAAGACCAACTCACGCTGCTGATTCATTACCCCTGGCCGGGAAATGTACGTGAACTCGCCAGCGTGATGGATCGTGCGGCGATTCTCGGCGCGGGGGAAACCCTCGATGTCGCGGCGGCATTGGGAACCAGCCCCACCAAGCCACCGACAACGGATGCCCCCACTCGACCCGAGCCACGCCGTGCCGAGACAATTGTCACCCGCTTTCCGAGTCTGGATGAAGCCGCGGCGGCTCATATTGAATCGGCCCTGGTCTATACCAAAGGTCGCATTGAAGGACCGCATGGTGCCGCGCGTCTCTTGGGAATCAATCCGCACACCTTGCGTTCACGCATGCGCAAGCTCGACATCGACTGGCAGAAATTCCGTCTGCAAGAGAATGCAGAATCCGGCCGTGATATTTGATGGCCATGAGTGTTGATTTGATAGGAAACCCTAGGGCAGTTCACGGCTGTCATGACAACGACATGCGTGACGCCGTTGATTGTAAATTGGGACTACGTTTCTAAAACCACTGAAATCACAGCGATTTTCGATGATTGTCACGAACATACTCGAATAGCAATCGCGTCCGGCATAGGGGTTGCGTTCCTTCCACAAACATTGCCCACGGCATGAAGTCCACGGCAATGTCTTGTGTTATCCCCAAGGAACTGGCCCATGAATCGTTCTCGTTATGCTCAGCGCGGATTTACACTCATCGAGCTGCTGGTGGTGATTGCGATCATCGCCATTCTCGTCGCCTTGTTATTGCCAGCGGTCCAACAGGCCCGTGAAGCGGCACGCCGTACGCAATGTCGCAACAATCTCAAGCAGATTGGTCTGGCCCTGCACAACTATCACGACACCTTCCAGGTCTTTCCGATGGGCTTTGTGGATGTCGTCGCTGGGGGTGCCGACCGGTATGGGACCGGTTGGGCCTGGTCGGCTTTCATCTTGCCCTATCTCGACCAGGCAGCGTTGTACAACCAGCTCAATTTCAGTGCGACACCGTATGCCAACACCTTGGGTTCTATCGCGGTCCCGAATCAATCACTGATGGCGACACCACTGACCGTCTTCAGTTGCCCCAGTGATTTGAAGCCAGCCACGGTCGCCAACAATGGCGGGGCTGCGAATGTCGCCGCGGGGCAAGGTGTCGATGCCATTGCCACATCGAGTTACATGGGAAGCCGGGGGGCCTTCAATGGCGCCTTCTGCACCGAAAACGGCACGTCGGTGACGGTTGATGCCCGCAACAATGGCCTCTTGATTGTCAACGGCAGCCGTGGCATGAGGCACATCACCGATGGGAGTTCCAACGTCTTCGCCGTGGGTGAGGTCAGCTGGATTCCGCTGATCACTGATATCAACGGCGTGACCAATGTGGGGTCGGTCCGACAGTATGTGTATGGCAACGTCACCACCGGCGGCGGCCCTCGCTGCACCAATGTGGGATCGACGACCAACGGTCCCGATCTGCATCTGCGGGCGGCACATCAGAAGTTGAATGGTCCACAGATCGACGCTTCGAATCTGCACCGGAACTTTCACAGCCGGCACGTAGGCGGGGCACATTTCCTGATGGGCGATGGTGCCGTCAAATTCCTGAGTGAGCACCTGGAGAACACGGCGACAGGCTATACAGCTGCCACTGTCAATGGACCGTATGGACTCTATCAACGACTGGGAGCCATCAACGACGGCCAAGTCGTGGATGCGTACTAGTCGGGTCCAGCAAGTCTCAAAAGTTACGCAGTGGCCGTTCTTATTGGAATAGCCACTGCAAGCTCAACCAATAGAACGTCGCGAGTATCTGCACTCTTCGATCATTGCTGCTTCAGGTGAGAACATGAAAACATCCAAAATGACTTTCCGCTGGCTGATCTCATCCACCCTCGTAGCCCTTATTGGTTTGAGCGGCTGCAGTCAGCATAAAGGCCCCGAAGTCGCTGAAGTGACGGGGACTATTACCCTCGATGGCCAGCCGCTGACAGGCGTGAATATCCAATTCGTGCCGCAAGCCCCGGGGGGTTCCCCGTCATTCGGCGGCACCAACGAGGACGGGCAATATCGTTTGCTATTCAACAGCAAAACGGCCGGCGCCCTGCTCGGCACCCACCGCGTGGAGATCCTGGCACGAGACATCCCTCGCGACGAAAACGGAGATCTGCTGCTCTCTGTGATGCCGGTCAAAATCCCCCGGAGATATTCGCAACCGGGCGCGCTCACCGCCGACGTCCACAGCGGCCGCAATACCATCCGCTTCGATCTGCTTTCCAAGCCGTGAGGCAGTTTGAGTGTTAAAGCGGCAAAGGGACTTAACACTGTGGTAGCACAAGCATTGCCCATGGTGGGAAGGGGAATGGTGTAACCAAAACTTGGTAAATATTGTTCGATTCAGGCATTTCCTGATATCAATCGAACTCAGAAAGGTCTACCGTGAATCTTGCAGCGACCGTTTGACTTGGCATTTTATGGCGACTCGTACTGAACAATCGGTTTTTGATGTGATCAATTCGCAAGGTAAGGCCGTCTCTGTTCAGGCAGTAAGGCTCATCTTTGAACTGGCCAATGGAAGGGAAGTCGCGAGCGCCTGGCGTTACACCACGAAAACTGGATTCCTTGTGGAATTCGATGAAGTCGAACTGGTCTACCGCGTCGTCAATACGGGTGAACTCCTCTGGCTCTAGGGGGCAATTCAGCGAGGGCGTCGATCACCGAAGTCCTCGGTTTGAGGTGTGAACTAGCAGGGCTTTCCGCTCAATCGGGGACTACACGCTACCCGTCGTCATATAAGAAGTTCCAATAATCCCGTCGGAAACACCGGAAGTCCAGACTTCGCGACATCAGCGATCGTATACCAGCGGGCGTTCAGCTTCTCGCCGTTGCTTTCGGTAATCTCCACATCCTCTGCCTCATACAAATGAGGGAAGGGGCACGGCGCATCGTAGATGAAGACCAGTTCGTGCTCCGGCCGTCCATTGAACTGAAAGACATTCTCCAGCATCCCGAGACGACGGGGGTTTTCGATCGGGATTCCCAGTTCCTCGAACAACTCCCGCCGGATGGCATCATCGATCATTTCGCCGAACTCAACACCACCACCCGGCGGCAGCAAAAACGACCGACCATCATGAGGATCAGTCGCCCGAATCAGTAGCATGCGCTCGGCATACCACAACACGCACACAACTTTGGGGCGAATCGCACTCATGGGTAGGTCGGCTGGGTGGCGGACGTTGATGGAATTACAGGCAGAGACACGACTGGCGAGACTGCAGCGTGGGAATCAAGCAACCTGCTCGTAATTATCCTGACCACTGCGACTGGACAAGCCAACCGAGGAACCCGGAGCTCGCGCTTTAAATCTCCCTTCATCCGGGAATCACAATAACGGTATCGAAATCATCTGTGAATCCGGCCGCGTACAATCGATCTTCAAGCTGAAATCCCACAATAAAAACCAGATCGCCGCAACAGCCGGATACTTCGGTTTGATACAAGGCTGCGAACAACGCCGCCTTCGAACCCAAGGGGAGCTGAGCCCAAGAACCCTGTGAGTCTGCATCACTTGTGAATACCCCCCCCAACAGTAGTCCCCTGAAGTGGAACACATCGGAGTAATATTCATGACCTTCAGTTACTGAAACCGAATATGACTCTCCCCGAACACTCGCTTCAGTAGTATCTGCCATCCCAACGACGACACCCGTGGCAAGTAAAATCCCCATGAGAATACGAACCATCGACATGTCTATTGAGCCTTAAGTCTGAGATGAAGCCGCAGAGAAGATCTGCACCAAACGAAAAAGCATTTTACGCAATGCATATTAGTGTGCAATTGGAAGTTCTACCTAATCCTACGGAAAATGTGCTGATACACCAATCAGGCTGATTCACATCGCAGACGCTCACACGCTGAGAGTAGGAGCGACTGAAATCAGATGGCAGCCATGATGCTCCAAGCCGCCCAGAGCGACCACCCCGAGACAACGAAGAACGCCACAGTCATTCCCGACATCACCCAGCGTTTGCCTTCATTATTTGCAAGAGAAGCCTCGCAGTCACACCACTAGCTTGAGAAGAAAAATATAACGGTGCTCAGCAGATACAAAGAGATGAGACCGGTAATGGTCATGCTGCACTTCGGTCTGAGCCTGCCACTCGGCGGTGGCGGCTTTGTGGTCTTATGGGGATGGTGCTGCGTCCATATGCAGCGTTCGACTACGTCTCGCGGCTAATCGCGGGCGACGCCTAGGCCGTCGGCGACGCGGTTGATGTAGTTGAACCAGGCGGCGATGAGGGTGATCTGCAGAATACCCCGGTCGTCGAAGCCGACGTCGCGTAGCCGTTGGATGTCGGACTTTTGAATCTGTGTGGCGTCCTTGGTCAACTTCTCGGCGTGTTCGCACATGGCAAGCTCCGCGTCGGTCAGGTCGGCCCGACGGAAGTTTTCGGCCATGTCTTCAATCATCTGGTCATCGCCCGTCACGCGATGCAGGAACTCTCGATGCGACACACTGCAGTATTTCGTGCAGTTGGTTTGTGAGACCACCGTGGCAATGAGTTCGTGCTGACGGCGGTTGAGGGGCAGATCAGGATTCATCAGCGCACCGAACGTGGCGAACGCGTGATGTAAGGCGTCGGGGATCAGGCTGTGCGTGGCGACGATGCCATCGGCGTCGCTGCTGGGAAGATCGGGGACGTCGGCGTCGTACTCTTTGGGATACCACGAATGCTGGGCGGCGAGGGCGGCCTGATACTCGGGACCGGCTTGCGAACGCGGAATGGTTTGAATCCAGGTCATGGCGACACTTTTCCCCGGTGTAAGAGAGGTGCGCGAACTTGGTAGATCTTACAATAGACGACACGAAATCAGAATATCTCTGACTAGCCCGCAGCGCCGGCCAGGGGGAATTCGTATCGTCGATGACAAGACCCTTGCTGGCGCTGCGGGCTGGTTGACGAAAAAACAACAAGTAATTAAACAATGCATGTCGCCATTGTGACCGCCGGTGGAGCGGGGATGTTTTGTGGATCGTGCCTGCACGACAATGCCTGGGCACGCGGCCTCAGGGAGGCCGGGGTCGATGTCACGTTGCTCCCCATGTACACGCCGATTCGTGTCGATGATGAAGACCTCACATCGACACGGGTCTTCTATGGCGGCATCAATGTCTATCTCGATGTGCATGTCCCCGGCTGGCGATATCTGCCGAAGTGGATGACCCGCTGGGCCGATCGCCCGTCGCTGATCAACTGGGCGACCAAGTTCGGAGTGAGCAACGACGCCGCCGAGTTGGGGCAGATGACGGTGGCCATGCTGCAGGGGCCAAAGGGTCCGCAGGCGCGCGAAGCGGACGAGTTGGTACAGTTTCTCGCCCGCGATCTGAAGCCGGACGTCATCATTTTCAGTAACGTGATGCTGGCCGCAGCGATCGAACCACTCAAAGCCGCGTTCTCGGGTCCGGTGTTGTGTTCGCTGCAAGGGGACGACATCTTTCTGGAGGGGCTGCGCGATCCGTGGAAGTCGCAGGTGTTTGACCTGTTGCGGCCGATTGTCGCGAACATGGACGGCTTCCTCTTTCATAGCCGGTTCTATGCCGAGTTCATGGGAGAGTACCTTGGTGTCCCCGCAGAGAAGCGGCACGAATTGCCGTTGGCGATCGATGTCCGCGGGCATCATGGAAAACCCCGGCCGAGATCTCAACCAGCGACGATCGGGTATTTCGCGCGGCTCGCTCCGGAGAAAGGACTCAGAGAGTTGGTGCAGGCGGCGGTGCTGTTGAACAAGAAACGGCAGGATTTTCGGATCGTCGCCGGGGGATATGCTCCGCCACAGTTTCAACCCTATCAGAACCAGGTGCGGCAACTGGCCGAGCCACTGGGAGCGCGATTTGAGTGCGTCGGCAGTCCCGACACATTAGAGGAGAAGACGTCGCTGTTCCAGACGTTCGACCTGCTCTCGGTACCGGCACCCTATCGGGAACCGAAGGGACTTTACATCCTGGAAGCCTGGGCGAACGGCGTTCCCGTGGTGCAGCCAGCACATGGGCACTTTCCAGAGATGGTCGAGGAACTCGGCGGCGGTTTCTGCGTGACGCCTGATAACTCGCAAGCGCTCGCCGATGGACTGGAACGACTGCTCGATGACGAAACGCTGCGGATGAGTTACGCCGAACAGGGTTGGCAAGGGGTGCGACAGCGTCACGACCTGCCCGCACTGGCAGCCCATAGCCAGTCTTTACTCGGGACATTGATCGCCGCCAACGGCAATAATCGCCGTTGATCAGTGGCAAAAGGATCATGACCACAGCGACTGCATCGGCTTTGGGTGCGACGGTGGGCGGCTCTATTCCTCATGTCCGGGCATCACGCAACATTCTATTTTCGAATGTGTTGCGTGAATTAATCGGGCAAGAAGCCGCATGGATTGTCTTGGCGCGGGGCTGAAACGCCGCCCCTACGACGAGTAAATCCGGAACAATCGCGAAACCCCGCAACTTCCGGATTATCGATACAGTTTAACACGATCAGTGGCCGATACCATTCGCAGGTGCTCGGCTTTGCGCGGGCGCAGAGTCGGAATCGTTCCGAGATAACCGCGTCGATGGTCAGGGAACGACAATGCGGAAACGGCACTGGATTAAGAAGTTCCTCGGTGGTGCACTGCTGGCGGCTGCTCCCGCAGTCGGTCTTGCACAAGCTCCGGAAGGCAGTTGGGGTTCGCCAGCTACGGGTTATGCCCCGTATGTTGACCCTCAATCACCGCAAGCTGCGGCCTACGCTCCAACGTATGCCGGTTATCAGCAGGCGGGTTGGCCGGAAGGGGCTACGCAATGGCCTTATATTTCGCCTTACACGGCCCCGCCAGTTGATGAGCATACCTACCAGAATGGTTTCTGGTTCAATCGCCAGGTTCGCGACACTGGCCGCAAGTACTTCACGTACATGGCGGCGACGTTTAATACTTTTGCGGACCCGGACGATGTTGTGGTTGGGGATAACAATGCCCCGGGTTTTCTGGTGCTGCCCACCACGACAACTACCAACAACACCACAAATAATGCGGTGCTCCTTCCGGACGATATCGTCGCCCGTCATACGTGGGACGATGTTGAGAACCATCTCAGTGGTGGCGGATTCCGAGGGACTTTCGGCTGGATGAATCCGAATGACACCGGCGTCTTCATCACAGGATTCTGGGCTGAGGAAGGCTCCGCAGTCTACGACCCGCACAATCCGATTGGCGATCCATCACGCCCGGAAAGTACGTTGTCTGCACTGTATGGAGTCCCGCTGTTCGATGGCCAGGGTGAAACCAGCCTGCCACTGCAACCCGGAGAAACAGAACCGGTTGTGGTTCCAGGCGGTGGCACGCAAGGCTACGACATGCAATACAAGCTGGCGTGGCAATCACAGGCCTACGGCATCGGCGGGGGCTTCATGGGCTCCTCGTTCTACAGCACTGATACCATCAAACTCCGACCAACCTTCGGACTCCGCTATTTGAACCTTCGGGAAAACGCGACGTTCGATGGTCAGAACAGCAACCTTGGGTATCTGGTATCCACAGGTGGTTCGGGAACCACGGGTGGCGGGAACAATGCTAATAACGGGACACCACGTGGGCGTCCGGTTCCGGGATCCGTGGTCGGTGTCGGCTTGGTCGACCCACTGGTCTCCCATCTGCGATCGAACACGAAGTCGCAATTGGCAGGTCCGGAAATTGGCTTGGCCCTCGATCTTGGTGGCGACAAGTTCCTTATCCAGTTGCAATCAAAGTTGGGGATTCTCGCGAACCACTCCACCCGCGAAATCGACGGATTCGGAATTGGTCGGACACAAGTTCAGGTAGGTTCTCCTGCGATTGTACCGATCCCACTTGATCCGACCTTAACGTCGTTCCAACAACAGGAATCGACGACCAGCGTCTCGCCAAGCTTTGAACAGTCGGTGATGGTCCGCATGCCGGTGCTGCAGTTCGTGCCGATCATTCGCAAGTCTCGGTTGTTCGAGAATGCCGAATTCCAGGTGGGTTACACTTGGACGGTCGCGGGTGCCGTCTATCGCCCGGGCAATGTGATCGACTGGGCGGGCTACCCGAACTTCCCGACGATTAACAGCAACAAGACTACCTGGTTCATGCACAGCGTGAGCTGGGGGGTGGAATGGGGCTACTAAGCCGCAGCCATCACCCTGCGGTGAATTGAGAGATATCGACCAAGCCCTTGGTGATCCGGGGGCTTGAGTTGTTTCTGCCACTAGCGAAGTATTTGCCAAAGCATCGCCGTCAAAGTCGGTGCAATCCCCCAAATCGGATACAGCAGCAGGGATGTCCCTGCCGATAAGGCTGATGGTGTCCTGCAATCTCGCGGGAGCATCGCGCCGCCTTTCGCTGGTTGGGTGCTTCGCATGCTGATCCAATTTCGCACACCATCCTTCGCCGCCGCGATGACAGCCGTCTGTCTGATCGTCGGCTGTGCTTCTCCCGGTTCACGGTTGAGTTGGCGGTCTCCTACGCGGCCGGCTAAGTCGGCGACACTGGCTGATGCGAAACGGCTGGAACAAGCCGGTCAATGGAGTGATGCTCGCGCCGTTTATACCGACCTGGTTCAGCAGCAACCTCAGAATGCCGAACTGCTGCATCGACTGGCGGTGGTCTGCACACGTCTTGAAGATCACGCCGCGGCTGCGACCTATTACAACCGCGCCCTGGAACTCAATCCCCAGGATGCCGAACTGCTGACCGATGCGGGTTACGGCTGCTATCTGCGTGGTGAATATCCCGCCGCGGAGGAGCTGCTGCAACTGGCCCTGCAGGTCAGTCCGCAGCATGTGCGGGCCTCGAACAATCTGGGACTGGTTCTCGGCATGCAGGGCCGCATCGATGAAGCCTATGTGATCTTCGAACAGGTCCAACCTCGGGAAGCGGCTCTGCAGAATCTCTCGTTTGTTTATCAGCAGCGGGGTGAATGGGACGAAGCCCTCGACTGTTATCGTCTTGCCCAGCAAGCCAACCCCGGCCTGCAGATCCCCAAGCAACTGCTGGCCCATGCCTCACCGACGGAGGCCGACCCGGCCGAACCCACGCCGGTTGAAATTACATCAACAAATCAGCCCCCAGAACTCCCGCAATTCTCACCGCCTCGGCTGGATGACGCGACCAACGTCGCGACCATCCCGGATGATGGAAGCCAGCCGTTTTCGCAACCCGAAATCGTTCAGACCTCGCAGCCGGATGCCTGGATCGCTAGTGAGTTGGGCCAGGAATTTGCCTTGCCCACCGTCACTGAAGACCAGCCTTTTATGGGAAATGACACCGTAGCGGACACTGCCGAGCCCGCGGACGAGGTTGTGATGCCGGTGCAACACCAGCAGAAGACCGCGACCCCCAGCAGCGTCAAGCAAGCCCATTCCCAAGCGGCGGAACAGACTGTCGAAGTGACACCCGAATGGCCCGTGGTCACACCGGGTTGGCCTGCCCACAGTGAACCCGTATCGCAACCAGTCCCCCGGGTGTCTCCCACGACAGTCCTCTTGATTGATGCCCCACAGAAGCCGGGCACAGAGACCGAAGACGAAGCCGACTATTTCCTGGAAGACGACGACGAAACGGCAGCCACTCCCTCCACGGCCATGCCCACGACCGCGGTGGAGGAGATGGAAGAAGAGGCGACATACCCCGTACAAGAATTCGCACCGGCGGCCATGACCGAAGCCGAAGAACCGACCTTTGAAGAACCGATTGCTGTCAGCGAAGAGACTGCCGAGACCATCCCGGCTGAGGGACCATCCACCGAGGCTCTGCCCTCACTGCGCGGCTACTGTCTGGTCGCCCTCAAAGATCAACGGCAGCTTCGCAAGTCGCATGCAGAGTTTGAATTGATCTGGGAAGACGCCCGGTATCAATTCTCTTCTCAGGAAGCCGCCGAGCGTTTCACTCAGAACCCGGAACGTTATTTGCCCGTGGCGGGGGGCATCGATGTCGTCGCGGTGCGTCGCGGCTCGCGTGTAGTCGACGGTTCGCTCGATCATGCCGCCTGGTTCCGGGACCAACTCTTCCTCTTCGCGTCCGATGTCCATCTCCAACAGTTCCGGGCCGAACCCCAGCAGTTCGTCGACCCGTAAGAGCTGCGTTCGCAACGCCTGATCCCGCTCTCTTTGGTGTCGGGCATGAACCGCTGGCAACTCCGCGGCATGTCACATCGTCTAGGGTTTGCCGCCCTTCTTTTTCAGCAGGCCGAACTTGTTCTGGAGGGGTTTCACCGGCAGGGCATTCTTCTGCATCTGCTTGCGGAGATGCGGGAACTTCGTCGCCGGTTTTCTCGGGCCTGATTGTTGTCGTGCCATGGATCACACATCCTCGAAAACATCGTGGCAGACCGGCGGTGCTTGATCAATCCTGCTGAACTCCGGCCGAGCAGGATGTATCAGCATGCACCACCCGGCCGTCTCCTCGGCGACTATTTTCGGCACATCACCAGAACGATGTTTCGACTTCGATACATCGCCACAACAGCTCGGAAATGCGAACTGTTGCGGACAATTCCAGGAAATCGCTGGTCATGCGTGCGGTCATACCCCTGAAGCGGCGGGAAACTTTCGTGGACTTATCTTATCGGGCATTGTGTTTGCTCTCTGGCGGGCACCATACTTTGACAACGCCACGGAATGACCGTGTGGCTGCCACGTCTGATACATCAACTCTGAAGGAAGCAACATGACACGTGTCTGGACTGCGGGTTTGATCACGGCCTTGACGACCACCTGGTTGTCGGTCAATCAGGCGACCGCCGAAAATCTGGTGGGCGTCGCCGAAGCTGGCCCGTTACAGGCAATCATCGGCATTGACTCCGAAGCCCCCGCACTCCCCACGAGGCTGATGTTTCTGAAGGGGATCACTCGTGGCCAAAAGGTGGTTGCCATCGACGTGCGACCCGCGACCGGCCAACTCTATGGCATCGGTGTCTCGGGCAGCGAAGTGCAGCTCTATAGTTTCGACGATACCGGCCGAGCGACCAAAGTGGGCCCGCTTTACACATCACTGGCGAACTCGGGGACCAGCACGTTCGGATTCGATTTCAATCCCGTGATCGATCGCGTGCGACTCGTCTCCACGGAAGGGCAAAACCTGGTCTTTCATCCCGACACCGGTGCCGTCACCGCGGCGACCAATTTGTTCTACGGCCCGAGTGACAGCAATGTCGGAGCCGACCCTGCTGTCGGTGCCATTGCCTACGACAGCAATGTGAACGGGACCTCAGTAACTCAGCAACGTGGCATCGATCTCGATTTAGATGTGCTCGTCACCGTCGCGAACAACGCCGGCACGCTGGGCACCATCGGTAGCCTCGGCATCAACGCCGTCAGCAGCGGCGGGTTCGATGTCTCAGGAGATACCGGCATCGGCTACGCGGTTCTACAACGGAAAAACGCCCGTGCGGCGCAGCTCTTTCAGATCAATCTGGGGTCAGGAGCAGCCAATGCGATTGGTACACCACTGTTGGGGGTCGTCACGATCAAAGGGCTGACCGTGATTCCGTCGTCCAACTGATCTCAGCAAAAATATTGCGATCGACAGTATTAACGCCCGGGGAAGCGATTCCTCGGGCGTTATTTTTTCGTACAAAGGCGAGCGGGGGGACGTAAGTCCCCTCGGTAATGGAATTCAGCCGACATCGTGCAACCAAGCATTAGCGAGTACAATCCCTGACCGCCACCACATTGTGTGATCAAGTCGCTTCGGGAATTCTTGCAGCATGCCGCGGATCTCGTCTCGTTCAGCAGCATCCTCGGCAACCGAATGGTCTCTGCAAAAGCGGCGTGCCTTTCTGGCGGCGCTGATCGAGTGGAACGCCGAGCATGGGCGGCATCTTCCCTGGCGAGCCTGCGGCGATCCGTATCGCGTCTGGATCAGCGAGATCATGCTGCAACAGACGACGGTTACCGCCGTCATTCCCTACTTCGAGCGATTCCTCGCGGCCTTTCCCACCTTGCCTGCACTGGCCGCCGCTGAGGAATCGCAAGTGCTGCGCTTGTGGGAAGGACTCGGATACTACAGCCGGGCCCGCAATCTGCATGCAGCCGCACAGAAGTTGATGACCGAACACGACGGCCGGTTCCCTCGAGAGGTCGCAGCCTTGCAGGCACTTCCCGGCATTGGCCGTTACACTGCCGGAGCCATCGCCTCGTTCGCGTTCAACGAACCGGCCGCTATCGTCGAAGCGAACACGCAACGGCTGTATGCCCGGCTGCTCGGCGAACCACGCGATCTCAAAACCACGGCCGTGCAACAACGTCTGTGGAACTTCGCCGCCGAACTTGTCACCACGAAAACAACTGAACCGCAAGGCCCCGGCGAGATCAATCAAGCGCTGATGGATCTCGGTGCCACGCTCTGCACGCCAACCTCACCCGACTGTGCTCACTGCCCGGCGACACGTTATTGCCTGGCCTATGAAACCGAACAGCAGAACATCATTCCCCGGTTGCCCCCACGGCCACAGCTCACCGATGTGATCGATGTCACCGTCGCCATTGAACAGCAGGGATGTTATCTGCTCCGGCAACGTCAACCCGGCGAACGCTGGGCCGGGCTCTGGGACTTCCCCCGTTACACCGTGCCCACCGATGCAGACCCCATCGATGTCCTGCGGCAACAGGTGCACGAGCAATGCGGACTCGATCTCATGATCGGCCCACAAGTGACGCAATTCAAACATGGAGTCACGCGGTACCGCATCACACTCTTGTGTCACACAGCGACGGTGACCACGGGAACCATCGTGGAGAGCGAAGCGTTCCGTTGGGTCTTGTCCGAGGACTTCGAGAATTATGCCCTGTCGGTCACCGGCCGCAAGTTTGCCGATTGGCTGATTGCGGCCCGTGAACGGTTTCCGTTTGATTAATAACGCAGACGATGGGACGGCGGGATTGTCGGACGTACTTGCGTCGACTGCCGGAGATCGGGCAGGATGCTTTGCAGCGCGAAACGTCTCGCTTCCGGTCTCTCGGCGATAAAGGTCATCCATGCTTCCGTACCAGCGGCTGCCATCCGTCTTCGCTCCCATTTCTCTCATCCGGACTGTGATGATCCTGGGCCTGCTGGGTTGGAGTTCCGCGTTTCCATGCGGAGTCCAGGCCGAGCATGAAGGGAAAATTCAGGTCTTACTGCTGGGAGACAGCACCACTGAAGGCAGCATACCCCGCCTGCTGAAACCGGCGGGGCCACATCTGGAACAGGTGATCGAACAGTTGCTGGCGGCGGAAGGCGATCTCCCCCCCGTGCATGTCATCAACACCGGCTTAAGCGGCGAGTATATCCAGCGTCTGGTGGAGACCGGCCGTTACGACAAAGTGGCTGCAAACCTGCCGGGCATCGACTACGTTTTCATTCGTTACGGTCTCAACGATCGTGGCCGACGCGACGATTTCCCCCGGAACTTTCCCGCCGATTTCTCGCAGTTGATCGCTCGACTCAGGGAAGACCATCCCCAGGCGAAGATCATCCCGATGACGGTCATTCCCTATTTCGACGAAGCGGGCAGTGCCGAGGTCAATGCCCTGATCCAGCAGGTGGCTGAGAAAGAACAGTTGCCGTTGTTCGATATCTATCCCGCCTACGCAGAGGCCCTGAAAATCCAGGGGGCGAATTGCTTGAATTATCGGCGATATCCCGTGGAGAAAGTGCCGGCTCAATACCAGGCCTTCGTGAAGCCTTATGTCATGAGTGAGCGCGTGGTGGTGATGGACAACGAACTTGATGGTGTGCTGGGACACCTTCCGGGTTGGTACTCGGACCGTCACCCGAACCTCGCGGGTTATAACGTGATCGCCGTCGAAACCGCCAAATATCTTACTAAGGAACTGCGCCAGCCTGGCGAATCCAAGAAATAATGGCGGGGCACCAATTCACAACTTCACGAACAGCCTCAACTGCAGAATTTTCTTGCAATCCTGCGTGAACCGGCGGATACTGGCGACGATGATTCTGCGGGGAGTTTCTGCGCCGCTCCCGCCATTGATGAATGGAGTCAGGCCATGTTGCGGATGCGAAAAGAATTCGGGATTGCATTGTCTCTTGCTTTAGCATTCTATGCGGGGCGTTTGGTGATTGAGCCAGTCCCCTATGTTGAAGCCCAGGATGCTCCCCCCACGGTTCTGGATCTCAGTGATTCACTGGACGACACTCCCTCGTCAGGCTCGCCCACGCCGCAGCCCCAGCCGGGTGGTTCTCAACCGGGCGGGAAGCGATCAGATGACCAAGGGCTCGGACAGAAATCCCCGAACCCCTCGTCACTCACGCCACGCGAACAACTGCGTCAACTTTTCGAGCGCCGACTCGAACTGATGAACGATGTTGAGATTACCAAGGAAATGCACACCCTGCAGCAGGATGTCGCGGAACTGGAAGCTCAGAAGAAGCTGAAGGAAATCCAGAAGTTGCTCACGGAGTTGATCGAACTCCATCCCAACACCACCGCAGCCAATACATCGCAGATGATGTTGCACCATTCGAATATCAAATATGGCGTACCGACACCGCTGGCACCAGGCCCAGTCTATGGGCCATCCAGCCCGGCAAATTATCTGGATCCTTTCTTGGAACGTCCCGCAACGGGACCCCGCCGTGCTCCCGAGGCGTTGACACCAAATCCGGAACCGTTCGATGCTGCCCCCTTCGAAACTCCACCCGCGACGAACAAGCCAGGCAATGCCAAGCCGCTGGCTCCCGTCAGCACCTTCCCGGCGAACCAAGTTTTCAAAGATGACGGCTTCTGAGCACGGGGACGGAACGACGACGCGACAGACCGAAGTTATCGCGACTGCGATCCCTGAGAAGAACAATGATTCAACCCTTAGAACAAGTCCTGGAAATGGCACTCGAACTCTCCTCGGAAGACCGCGCACGCTTGGGGAACGCGCTGATCGAGAGCTTGGATGTGGAATCTGATAGTGAAACGGCGGAGTCCTGGGCTTCTGAAATCCAACAGCGATTGCAGCAACTGGACGATCAATCAGTCGACCGTGTTTCCCGCAAAGAAGCCATGCAGATAATCAGTGAAAGCTACTGCGATTGCAGCGCATTGCGGGCGGCGATCACGCGTTGAGCGGCTTGTTCTGCGGAATCGGCCAGCACTGTCAAATGGCCCATTTTCCGGCCTTTTCGGGCTTCTTTCTTGCCGTAGAGATGGACTTTGACATCGTTCAATGCACACGCCGCAGACCAGTCGGGAGGGTTCGGGAACCAGACGTCTCCGAGCAGGTTTGCCATCGCCGCCGGTCGATGCTGCCGGTTCGATCCCAAAGGCAAACCACAGATGGCTCGCACCTGTTGTTCAAACTGACAGGTGACATGGGCATCAATCGTCAGATGCCCCGAGTTATGCGGTCGCGGTGCCGTTTCATTGATAAGCAGTTGGCCGTTCTTCGTCAGGAAAAATTCGACGCACATCACGCCGACGACATTCATCCGTTCGAGCACATTGCGGGCGATATCGCAGGCTTCCACCAGAACCCGATCGGGGAGCGGTGCCGGAGCGATGGAAACATCGAGAATGTGATGCGCGTGCGTGTTCAACATGGGGCCATAGGTGACCAGTTCGCCATCCATGCCCCGGGCACCCACTACCGACAATTCACACTGAAAATCGATGAATTCTTCGAGGATCGCATGCGGGACGTTGAGTTGCGACCAGGCGGACTGCGGATCGGTACCGGCGTCAATCCGAACCTGCCCCTTGCCATCGTAACCCCAGTCGGCCGTCTTGAGCACACCGTTCCCGCCGGTCTTCAACAAGGCCGCCTGCAGATCCTCAAACGATCGGAGATCATGAAACGGCGTGACGGGTAAACCGGCATCTCGCAGGTAACTTTTTTCGCGGAAGCGGTTCTGAGAGATGTACAACACCTGGCCGGCAGGCCGCACCGGCACGAACTTCTCACAGGCTTCAGTCGTCGCCGCAGGCACATTCTCGAACTCAAAACTGACGACGTCAACCTGCTGCGCGAACTCGGCAATGCGATCGAGATCGAGATAGTCGGCCTGCATTTCGACGTCGGCGACCTGACCAGTCGGCGTGTCATCATCGGGCGATAAGACCACCACACGATAGCCCAACCGACGGGCGGAAATGGCAAACATCCGGCCCAGTTGCCCGCTGCCAAGAATCCCCAGAGTCGCACCGGGTTCGATCGCTTGGGGTCGACTCATGGAAGTTCCTCGGCCAGCACGCGGTCGCGTTGTTGTTCCTGAAAGACCTGCAACTTCGTCCGCAAATCGGGGAGTTGGTTGGCCAGAATCCGTGCGGCCAGCAGCCCGGCATTTTTTGCCCCGGCTTCACCGATCGCCAACGTCGCCACAGGAATGCCGCCGGGCATCTGCACGATCGATAGCAGTGAATCAAGTCCTTGCAGGGCCTTGCTTTGCACCGGAACACCCAGCACCGGCAGAGTCGTCAAAGACGCCACCATGCCGGGCAGATGAGCCGCCCCGCCCGCCCCCGCAATCAGCACCTGTAACCCGCGATCTGCTGCCGACTTGGCGTATTCCACCATGAACTCCGGCGTGCGATGGGCCGAGACCACGCGGCACTCGTGGGGAATGCCGAATTGCATGAGCATCTCCGAGGCATGTTGCATCGTCCCCCAGTCGGACTTACTCCCCATGATGATGCCCACCAGGGGCGAATGTGCTGGTGCTGTCACGGTGACCTCGAACGGAAAACTTCACGAACGGAACGGCGGCATCATACCGGGTTGGCTTTCGCAACACAGCCTGTTGACGCTGACGAGACGGGAAAATTGGCAGCAAGAAAATCCGAGAATGCGTTGAAGAATCGCTAGGAAACAGGCCGATCACTAGCTCTCGCCGCCTGACCATCCCCGAGCGAATTCAAAAATTCTTGACGGGACGGTTGACGGTTGGGGCTGAGGCGATATCATTCACCCTGCCCGCTGCGGCACAGCCGTGAGTTGGACCTCTGTCGGTACCGACAGTCTTCGCTACGAGTGAGTCTCTGAATCCCTCGCCTG
>WGME01000007.1 GCA_016125225.1 bacterium
CAGGCGAGGGATTCAGAGACTCACTCGTAGCGAAGACTGTCGGTACCGACAGAGGTCCAACTCACGGCTGTGCCGCAGCGGGCAGGGTGAATGATATCGCCTCAGCCCCAACCGTCAACCGTCCCGTCAAGAATTTTTGAAGGCTCAGTGAAATTCTTCTCATGCCAGCAACCGTATCTCGATAAACCCCAGAGAGTTGAGTCACGACGGCTACGCTAGAGAGTGGTCCATTTCGCAAAAACGCGGAACATTTCGGGAATATCTTGGTCGCTGCGTGATCTCATCAAAAGTGATACAGCGGCGACGTGGTCGCGGCTGCGAGTTTGATGTCTATGAATTCTCGAAAGATGCCCGAAATGAAGAAGTACGCTGCCGCCGCTTTACTGTGTGCCATGGCTGTTGGTTGCGGCCAACCCGCTCCTGCTCCGGCTCCTGAAACGCCAGCTCCTGAAATGTCGCACGCCGAACATGGCGAAATGAAGCCGGCCGAAGCTGCTCCGGAACAACCTGCTGAGCCTGCTGCTCCTGCCGAAGCAGCTCCTGCTGAGCCCGCCCCCGCCGAACCGGCTCCTGCTGAGCCGACTCCTGAGGCCAAGCCTGAATAATGTTTGCCAGCTTGGACGTCAGGGCTTTGGCCCAGTCCACAAGCTTTCTCAGACCGGATAGTTCCCGACCAACAGGGAACTATCCGGTTTTTGTTTTGGAGATTTCTTCATCACCGGCTTGAGTGAAGACTCAATTCTGCGGCATCATGTGTGTGCCCGCGCTCTCCTTTAGCCCGGATTTCTGATCATGCCGCAAGCCCTGATTGGTGCGTCAAAAGCCGATCTGGACACTCCCGTCCTCTGTCTCGATGTCGAACAATTCGCCCGCAATGCGCAGCATATGGCCGAGGTTGTGACGTCCTCGAAAAAGCTGTGGCGCCCCCATTCCAAAGGACATAAATCCCCCGCAATTGCCTGGCATGAACAACGCCTCGGCGCGAAGGGTGTTACCTGTGCAAAGCTCGGTGAAGCGGAAGTCATGGCTGCGGCGGGTATCACGAATATCCTCGTCGCAAATGTCATTGCTGGAGAACGTAAGGCCGAGCGTTTGGCCGCCTTATGTCGCTGGTCCGACCCGACCATCTGCTGTGATCACTTCACCCAGGCCGAGCAGATTTCACAGGCCTGCCAGCGAGTCGGCACCCGCTGCCAAATTTTGGTGGACGTGAACATCGGGATGAACCGGACGGGCATCCGTCCCGGCAAAGATGCGGTGGAACTGGGGCAAGCGATCGATCAGCTGCCGGGCTTAACGCTCCTCGGCATCATGGGTTACGAAGGCCATCTCTTAAAAATTGCTGACACTGCGGAGAAAACCCGGCAGATCCGTGAGGCCATCAGCATTCTGGAAAACGTGCAGGGCATGTACCAGCGCAGTGGTTTGCGCTGCGATGTGGTCAGTGCTGGCGGTACGGGCTCGGTGCACATCACTTCGCAATGTCCTGCCGTGACTGAACTTCAAGCGGGCGGCGGTATCTTTGGCGACCCATTCTATACCGGCAACTGCGGTCTCACGGGTTGCGAACCCGCATTGACGGTGCTGGCCACAGTCGTGAGTCGCCCCCATTTGCAGAGGGCGATTCTGGACGCGGGAAGGAAGACCGTGAATCCTGACCTGCAGATGCCTGTGTTGCGCGGTTATCCCGATGCGGAAATCAAGTCGTTGAGTGCCGAGCATTGCACCATCGAACTGGGGCCGGAATCGCAAAATCTGCGAATCGGCGACCAGGTTGAACTGGTGGTGGGTTACGGCGATCTCACCACCGTGTTGCACGATGATTTTTACGTGTTTCGCGGTGAGCGGCTGGAAGCGATTTGGCCCATCTCCGGTCGTGGTCGCCTGCAGTAGACATCGCCGTCGCTCGACCAATCGCGGGGGGGGCATGCGAGGAAAACTTCAACCCAGAGAGACGAAGACGCTGTAGGGAAGAGGGAAAGAATGACACGCATGCGTCTTACTTCGCTCATGGCCCTCGTTTTCTGTGGCCTTGTGTCACAAAGCCCGGCCCAATCTTCTACCGAAGCCAGCGTCGCCGGACTGCGATTGCCTGTCGATCGGAGTTCTCAGGAACGCTATCAAACGGCTCTGAGAGCATTGGAGCAGGGCCAAATGGCGGAAGCGCTCGTGTGGCTTGAACGTTTGCGGAATGATGCCTTGGTCGCCACCACAGATGGTGCCGTCGCGGGGAATGTTTTGGCGGAACGGCTGATTGAGCAGGCGACTCCTACTCAACAGACGTTGTTACGGACCGGCAGCGACACTCAAGCACAACAGGTCTGGAACGACTGGCAAGCATCTCCTTCACTGGATGGCCTGAAAGCGTATCTCTGGCGGTACGGATCGACGGAAGCAGGAGTTCGCGCCTGGTGCCGTCTCGGTGCCTGGCTGATGGATGAGCGGGAGTTTCAGCAGGCAGAAATGGTGTGGCAACATGTCCTGCGACATCCTCGAGGCGGACAATCTGCAAAGGATCTTGCCGACCGTTGCCTGCAAGCATGTCAGATGGCGATTACTACGCAGGCCGAACCATCTGTGGGCAAGAACATACCCACTGCGGAACTCACTCGCCCGGGCTTGCGTCCCTTCAGTGAGCATTCGCTGAGTTTGCCGCCTCTCTTGCAGGATTCCTGGCGGAACTGGCTCAGTGAAATGGAAGCGCAAGGGACCGTTCCCTGGTCCGCGGCGCAGCCACTCATTGTGGGCAACCGAGTCATCGTTCGGCACAGCCTGGGGTATGCGGTGCTCGATGGAACATCTCTGAAACCCCTCTGGCAGTTGTCGCTGGAAAACTGGGACTGGCTCCAGAATAACCCGGGTTATCTGGAGAATAACGGGTTCCGCCAAACCCTCTTCGACCAGTTTGGCCGGAAACGGCTGAGTGATGGATTGATGCATGGTGCCAGCTCAGACGGACGGCAGTTGTTTGTCATTCTGCCGCGGAAGGAATCGCTGGAGCAGAGCACTCCTTTGGGGGCCTTTCCGAATCAGCAGGCTCGCGATGGGCAACTGGCTCCCTTGAATTATCTGGCCGCTTACGACCTGTCCACGGGGCAGCTCAATTGGCGTGTGGGAGGGGAATCGGCTGGCCCGACCTATCCCTTCGGCGATGTCTATTTCTGTAGTTTGCCTTGCGTCGTGGATGACCTTGCCTTTGTTCTGGGGCAACAGAAAACGGAGTTGCTGCTGTTTGCGATTCGCATCAAGCATGGCGATCTGGTGTGGAAGTTAACGCTCGGCGATGCACCTCGTACGTTGGCAGCTGACCCGGCTCGGCAACGCATCAACTGCCAGCCAACATGGCATGACGGGTTACTGTATTGCCCGACCGCAACAGGGGCCATGTTTGCCATTAACGTCGTGACCCAATCGGTCGATTGGGTCTATCGATATGAGTTGTCATCGCGTGAACGGGTACAAGCGGGACGGACCGAAAATACGTCGTTTCTGCGCGATGACTGGTGGACCGGTTGGAAGCGACCGCAGCTTCAATTTCAAGGGGCTGTTGCCGTACTGACGTCTCCGGAATCCGACGAACTACATGGCATCGAAGCACACTCGGGGCGTCTGCTCTGGAAGCAACCGCGTGGCCAGGGACTCGTGACATTCCCGGGGCTGGCGGGCCAGATTCTCGTGCAGGAGAAGTCGGCTGTCCGTGCGTATGACTGCCTCACGGGTCAACAGACCTGGCGAACCGTGCTCGATGAGTTTCTCGGTCATGGGGCCATTGTCGGCGAGTCGATCGTTTTGCCGATCAAAGAAGGGGCTTGCCAGGCAGTCCGTTTACAAGATGGTGTGGCCCTGGCCGTTGATTGGCCGGGGCGGGACCTGGGCCATCTGCAGCCGTTTGGTAAGTACTGGCTGTCGACCTCATTCGACGCGCTGACGCTCTGGCCCGATATGACAGAAGATGAACCCGCCGCCGTTGCCAAAACCACGGACTCAACAGAGAAACCGTGGGACACCGCTTGCCGGCAGTTCTCACTCGGCCAATGGGCCGCGGCCTCAAAAACATTGAGTGGACAAAACGCAATCGATGCTGCGGAGCTTTCCCGGCTGATGGCCCGCGAACATCTTCGCCAGCAGACCACACAACATCAGACACTGCCCACCGGCAGTCATGCCGTGACAGAGCCGGCGATTCAGATGTTGGAAGACCAACTGATGGAGGCCCAGAACCTATTGATTCAAGGTCGTCAGGACGAGGCCGTATCGCTGCTGTTACAAACGATTCAGTCGGCCCCTCGGCGTGGTGCGATTCGGTTCGCGGGGCCGCAACGCTGGGTGCGTCCCGACCTCGCGGCCGTCGGGCTTTTGACTTCGCTCTGGGAACAAACGGGGCGGGCTAGTGGTTCCGTCGAACAACAACTGAAGCAACATTGGCAAAAGTCCGCTGCCAGTTCCGATCCCTTTGCCCTTCCGAAACTGGTCGACACATGCCAGCCCATGGCTTGGACCGATGAGCTTCTGGTGGCTGGGGGAGATGCGGCCTTTCTCGGGCAGCCCTTGCAGGCCCGCGAGTTGCGGTTGCTGAAGGCGGCTCAAACCGTGTCTGCACCCGAGAACGTTGCCATCTGGGATGAACTGGTCCGTCAGATGCAACAGGCAGGATTCGAGCAGGACGCCGCAGACTATCGACGAGTGGCCCATCCAAAAACTGCAATGCTTAGCCAACGGACTTGGCCGGAGCGACCGGTCGAGATTGAGCGCAAAAAGGAAAAGAACGACAATGTCCATTACTTCCCTGTTCCGTTGGATCTGTCGTCGACCCCGTTTTTCGATCGTCTGGATGTCTCCATTGAACGCATGGGACGCCGGGTGCGGTTGGCGGGGGCTGGTCTGGCGGGGAGTTGGGAAATCGCTTTGCCGCCTTCACCCTCGCCCTTTCGTCATTTGCAGCAACATGTGAATGGCTGGGGCCGTGGCCGCGTGCTGGTTCTGCGGGTGGGGTTTGAACTTTTTGGCCTCGCCCCGGTGGACGATCGCGGAGACCCGGCCGCCAAGGTGCTTTGGCATCTGGACTGCTTGAGTGGCACGACATTAAGCCCCGACCAACTGCGTCTCGATGTCATCCCCGCGGTGCCGGGTATTCGTGACGAAGAGTACCGTGTGATCGATCCCTTCGGCCGCGTGGTAGCCCAGGTGGGGCCGGTCTGTCCCGACTATCTTTGTTACACCGATAAAGGGCAATTGATTTCGATCGATCTTGCCACCGGCCTGCGTCGCTGGGTTCGTTCCGATCTTGACCCCGGCACAACGGTGACAGGCAATGGCGAATACGTCTTCCTCTGTACGCCCGCTCTGGAACGCATCGAATGCCTGCGTGCTTGCGACGGGTCTACTTTGTCGGTTTCAAAATTCTCGCTCGACTTGAGTCACACCCTGCGGCTGTCCGATGGCCTGATCTGGACTTTATCATCCACCCAACCGGCCAAGCTGAGTTGTCAGCGATTGTTGGATCAGCAGGTCGTGTGGGAACAGCACCTTTCGCTCGGTTCCGCCGTGGCATTCCTCGATGACCAGCATCTCGCCTGGATAGAAACCAATGGCAACCTGACGATTCTTGATGGTGACCTTGGCACACAACGGGCCACATTATCTCTACGAGATGTTCCCGCCGATATGGATCGTGTGGTGGCGTCGCGTGATGGTGACCTGTGGTTTCTGGCGGTTTCAACACGTGTCCCGCAACAGGCGGGGCTGCAGTTGCAGCAGTTGCGGAGTGGTTATCGTGCGGCGTTCATGACCGGCACTCTGGCCGCGATCGACCGCAATGCCCCCCGTGTTCTCTGGCAACGCACGCTCGATCGGGAACCCGTCGCAGCCGATCAACCGCGAGCCGTTCCGGTATTAATCCAGAACTATAAGTTGCCGTCACCCGATCTGCAGGCCGGGCAGATGACCGATGGACAAGTCCGGCTGATCGATAAGTATTCGGGGGCCGTGCTGTTCGATCACCGCAGTCCCGACTTGCTGGGTTACGCTGCGCTCACGGCCGATCGTCATCGCGGTGTCATTCATCTGGCCCTGCAACATGAGACGGTGCAACTGTGGTATGCCCCACGCCCACCGGCTCCGGCCTTGCCTGACGAACCGTAAGTCTGAACCGCCGCTGTCCCATGTCATGCCGCAGCGGTTCGCCGGAAGTTGCCATCGTCGGTGATGTCATCAAACCGGACCGACATACGTTTCGACACTCCGGACTCTTCCATCGTGACACCATACAGCACATCCGCGACCAGCATGGATCGCTTGTGATGGGTGATCATGATGAATTGCGTGGTGTTCTGGAATTCCCGTAACACGTTGGCAAAGCGGTCGACATTCGCCTCATCCAGTGCCGCATCGACTTCGTCCAAGATGCAGAACGGGCTGGGCTTGGCCTGGAAGATCGCCATGATCAAGGCGATCGCAGTCATCGTTTTTTCCCCGCCACTCAGCAGTGAGAGTCCACGCAATTCCTTACCGGGAGGCCGCGCTGTAATTTCGATGCCACATTCCAGCATCTCTTCGGGGTCTTCCAGCAGGATATCGCCTTCTCCCCCGCCAAAGACTTTCCGGAACAGGTGCTGAAAATTCTTGCGGATGGTCTGAAACGTCTCGGCAAACATCCGCCGGCTTTCCTGATTCATGCGGCGAATGATGTCTTCCAAGGTCGCTTTGGCTTCCACCAGGTCCTGCAATTGCGTACTCAACTGCAGGAAGCGTTGTTCCAGTTGTTCAAGATCGTGCAGGCTGTCGGTGTTCACGCTCCCCAGCAATTTCAGCTTCCGCCGCACCCGCGCGACATGGGCCTCGATTTCTGGCCGAACATCCGTAAATCCTCGATCATCTTCCTGATGAGAGATGAGGTGCGGATCGATCGGAATGGTATCCGGGGTTTCATCCGCCGTTGATCCCCCCTGTTCCTCGGCCGAGCGACTATGTGGTGAACCGGGGCGTGACTGCCGCCAGAGTTGCCAGGCCGACATGTCGGTTTCCGCCAGTTCCCCCAAAGAGACCTGGTACTCTTCCTGAATTCGTTCCGCGAGGGTTTCTAACGATTGACGCAGTTCGCGTGCACGAATCTCGTCGGCATGTTGACGATCCTGCAGTTCACGTCGTTCACGACGCAGCCGTTGTTCTTGCTCGACCAACCCAGCACGCTTCTGTCGCAAGGCATCGCTTGCCCGCTGACTCTGTTGCCGCTCCCATTGCAACGATTCGGAATCGACATAGTGTTCGCTCAGCAGAGCCCGCGAGTTGAGGATCTGCCGTACAATTTGAGACTGTTTCTGCTCGGCTTCATTCAGGCGCTTCAGCCCTTCATCACGCTGAATCTTGCGTTGCTGCCTTTCATCAGCAAGCCGCTGCAATTCGGCCCGAGTTGACTTAACACGTTCCTGATGCTGCAAGAGATTAAGTCGCTTCGTCGATTTGCTTTGTTCCCATCCCAGAGCTTTGTCACGAGCGGCTGTCCAATCGGCTTCCGCCTGTTGCACATTCATTTCTGCGGTCGTGAGTCCCAACTGAACGGTTTCCAGATTGGCGAGCGCGGCTTGCTCAACTTCCTGCAAACGCTCGGCTTCTGCATTCGCTGACTGACGCTGCCCGGATACCTGATCAACTTCCCGACGCGCCCGATCGACGGTCTGGTCTGCCTGCTTCCAGGCCGCCATCGCTTCGGCTAATTCGTCGTTGAACGCGTCCAGTTGCTGCTTTTGCTGGTTGAGCGCCGCATCGGCGGCTTCTGCTTTCTGCTCCAAATCCAACGCGTCCGCTTCGCGCGTGGCCAGTTCTCGTTCCAGGCGAATCAAGTCGTTGCGAATTCGACGCAATTCGCTTTTGCGTGACAGCAACGAGGTTTCACTGCGGACGGTCCCGAACTGCAAAACGCCACAGGTATCAACCAGTTCCCCCTGCAAGGTCACAAACCGCAACGGCGTGCTGACCTTCAGCGAAAGTTCTACGGCCGTTGCTAAGTCGCGCACAATCCACGTGTCAGCAAGCAATGCCGCCGCGAGTCCCGTCACGCCATGTTCCGATGCGATCAGCCGATCCGCTCGCGTGACCACACCCGGAATGGTTGAGAGATCGACTGCTGCGGACGCCTGTGGCAAGAGGTGAAGCAACTGCGAACCTTGCCAGTGATCCGGGCAAGTTAGTTCTGAAAACTGCCTGGGAATTGCTACAAATCCAACGCGGCCCGTAAGCGTGACCAAGCCTTGCGCGAGATAATCGAGCAACGGCTGAAACTTGCTCAGCACGATCAATTGCGAACGAGTTCCCAAGGCGACTTCGATCAAACCCGCGTGCTCCAGATCGACTTCCAGCAGGTCGGCGACACTGCCCAGAATGGTGTTCCAGGGCGCGTCCTGAGAATGCTTCGCGCGATGCAGCAATTCTTTCACGCCTAAACCGAGTCCGTCCTGCCGTAGTTCCAGATCTTCCAGCAGACTCCGTCGTGCCACGGCGGCGCTGCGGGCTTCTCGGAGTTCGGCAATCTGACGTCGCAGGCGCTCAAAATCACCGGCCAACGATTGTTGAACTTCCAGCCGTTCCCGATAGACAGTTTGCAACTGATCAACATGCTGCTGGCGGATTTCGTACTCACGCAGCAAGGCGGTCCTGGTCTCTTCAGCACTCGCAAGTTCCGCCGTCAGATCTTGCCATTGAATCTCCAGACGCGACTGAGATTGTGCGAGCCCCGCTTGCTGTGCCTGAATGGCAATCAGATTCTGTTCGACCTGGCGACGTTGTTCGACGATGGCTGTCAATTCTTCGCGGCGCTGTTCGACGATGCGTTGGGCCGCCTGCACTTGCTCATGGGCGGCCAGCAGAAGCTCGTCCTGACTGTCGACCTGCAACTGTAGGGCGTGTTCGGCAGCCAGAACTTCCTGCAAACGCTCGGTCGCCTCTGCCATCTCGACCGCAATGCTGTGTTCTCGCTGCAGCAATTGCACTTGTTGCGGCCGCAATCGCTGCAGTTCCGTATCGAGTTCGGCCAACCGAGATGATTGGAATTTCAGGCTGGCTTCCAGGCTCGCCAATTCTTCTCGATGCAATGACCAACGTCGCTCGACGCCACGGGCCTGTTGATCGATCTGCTGTAACTCCAGATCGAACGCGGCTTCGTGTGAATCGAAGTTCTGCTGCTCGGCACTCAAGGCTTCTAACCGAGCTGCGATGCCCGTCAACCGTCGATCGAGTTCCTGCAACTCGCCGTTGCGGTGACGGTAGTCATCCGCAGAAAGTCCCAACCACCACGTTTTCAGTTCGGTGCTGAGTTCGCGATATTTGACGGCCTTGGCCGCCTGCCCGCGAGTGGAATTCAGCCGGGCTTCCACTTCGTCGACAATGTCAGACAGCCGTTGCAGGTTTTGAGCGACGCGTTCGAGCTTTCGTTGAGCCTCAACACGACGCACGCGGAAACGGCTGATGCCGGCGGCTTCATCGAAAACATTCCGGCGTGCGGCGGGATTCGTCTGCAGGATCTGATCGACACGGCCCTGCTCGATGATGCAGTATGCCGCATTCCCGGCCCCAGATCCCAGCAGTAAATCGCGCACATCCTTGAGACGCGCGGGTTGTCGATTGATGAGATACTCGGCATCGCCACTGCGGTACAGCCGGCGGCCGATGACC
Organism: bacterium; assembly: GCA_016125225.1. GTDB lineage: Bacteria > Planctomycetota > Planctomycetia > Planctomycetales > Planctomycetaceae > DSVQ01. Next base: position 9,667 of record WGME01000007.1, read on the forward strand.
ACTTCGCTGTCATCAACCGGGAGAATCTTTTCGACGTTATCGATCGTCAGAAAGGCTTCGGCGAAGGTACACGGCTTCCGTGATGACGACCCGTTAAAGATGACATCGGTCATCTCTTTGCCGCGGAGACTCTTGGCACTTTGATCGCCAAGAATCCATTTGAGCGCATCAACAACGTTGCTCTTACCGCTGCCGTTCGGGCCAACCACACCAGTAATACCGGCGGAAAAGTCAAAGCGCACGCGGTCTGCGAAGCTCTTAAAGCCGTAGATCTCCAACGACTTGAGCATCGCTCGACCTTCAGGCACCCGCTGACTGCAACGGGACAACTTGGAAGATGTTGCGGACCACCCGAGGCGGCATCCGCTTCTGCAACTTGATAACGCTATTCAGAACGAGACCGTTCCCAGAACTTCCAGAAGGGACGGGACTTTTCCTCGGTCTCTTCCGATTTGATGCTGGCCATACCATCGCGGCTGGCTGGGCGAGGTTTGTCTTCGGGTTCTTCATTCTGTCGCGGTTCATCGTTCCCCTCGAGTCGAGGGAAGATATTCGGCGACATGTGCTTCTGACCAACGGTGGCTTTGCGTGCCGGACCCTTCGCGGTTTCTGGACGGGTATAGACGCGGCCCGATTCCGGCAAAGCGTCGGTTTCCAACTTCTCGGGAAGGTTTCGTTGTTGCGAAGCCTGTGCCAGCATGTTGACGACATCAGGATAGGTGGCACCGAGTTCATCAACCTGCAGCAAGACTTCAGCGATGTTGAGCGAGACTTCTTTTCGCACATCGGGTTTGCCGGGAACAAACCGGGAGATGGAAATGGTCTCTGAACCGGGTTTCGCGGTCAGCATGATTTGTCGACCCGCGGAGAGAATGAGCGGCGGAACAAATTTCTGGTTTGCCCCAAACAGCACCACTTCGGGCCGGGACCGCATCGTGCAGTGGACCAGTTCCGGTCCCTGAGTCGACAACACATGCAGGTACCACGCGGGAACTTTTTTCTCATCGGATTCGCTGGAATCGTCATCGAGACTGCGGATGCCCATCGGCATACCACGAATGAACGGGTCGTTCTTGTCGAGCGTCCACAAAGCACGGAAGGCGCCGTATCGAGTTTCTGGCAGCGGATCGCTCATCAAGTCTCGCAAGGACAGATGCGACTGTGCATCGTCCAGGGTCGACATCGCCGCAAAGGCGAAGACGCGGAAGGCCCGCTCGTCTTTGGCCGATTCCGCCAGAGCGGGTAGCCCCGAGGCATCTTCCATATAGGCCAAGGCGGTTGCGGCGTGAAATTTGACTTCCAGCAGGGGCGACTTCAACGCCGTCTGCAACAGCGGTATCGCATCTTTGCCGATGGCTTCTAATTGCAAGGCGGCTCGCTCCGAGGTTTCCGGTGTCAGCAATTCGTCATGCAGTTTCTGCATCCGCACGCGTTGGCTGACGGTTGTTTCCCGGAAGGCGATACTGCGAATCACCTGCAGGTATCTTGGATAGTTGTCTTTGTAGCGCGGATGGACCGACAGTACGATCATCTGATCGGTCTTGGCTTCCGCCATTGGCTTCTTGATGCCGTACTTATCGAAGTGGTGAAACCGACGCCCAATGGCATCGGCAATACGTGTGGAATTACGGATACTGCGGAAATCACTTTGCAGGAAGATCGACAGTTCTCGCTCCTTGAGAACCTTGGCACCACCCAGGATGCGGCCGCGGCGGAGCAGCGGGTCGTCGTGCTCCAACTCCCGGCCGATGCCGGCAATCAACACCGGACCTTTGGCACGGGCATAAGGGTGCCCTTTGATGATGCCGCGTCCCGGGACAAAGGCCTGTTCGTGGAGTTCGGTTTCCATCAACCATCCGCCGGCCAGAGAAGACGCCCCTGCGGAATCGGGCAGCACGATTTCGACGTCGAGGTGCTCGCCGATGCTTAACAACGGAGGCAAATAGGCCCGAACCAGAACCAATGCCGTATTCGGAGAACGCAGAATTTCGTTCGGATTGCGAACTTCTCGCCGCTTCATATCTTCCAGTAAAGCGGTCCGGTACATCGACGGCGCGGGATCGCCCCCCGTCCCGGACAAGCCAACCACCAACCCGACCCCTTCCAGCAGCACCGGACTGAGTCCGGCGAACGTGGTGTAGTCTCCGACGAGTGGGGTTTCCACTTCCGTACCGTATGACTCTGCGGCTGCAATTACGGTCACCGAAGGTGTGGACTTCCAGAGAAATCCGACACTCGTCGCTAACAGGACCGCGACAAACACAGCACGTGTCGCAACTGGCGTTGTCATCCTTGACTCCGCATCGTTCACGAGAAGAAGCAAGTATTCCGGACCCGCAATTTCTTCAAAGCTGCGGGATCACCGTTTGAACGGTACCCAGTTCCGGCGATCAGGGTCAACGGGAATCACGGCTTTGTACGACTCTGCCATGCTGAGATCATCTCAACTGACGGCGAGATCGGCGAATGTCGCCGCTGCCTGCAGATTCCTTCTTGGAATCGATCTCACTCTGGCCATTGTCGTCGAAAAGACCTCAACCGCTATCGATACGACCACAAAAAAAACAGTGCCGTCTCCGATGTCGGAAACGGCACTGCCTGATATGTCAGCGAACAATGATAGTTGATCAACGATCAATCATCGTAATCCACAATCACGTGACCACGAGCCGAGAGGATCTCGACCTGATACTTGCCGAAGTCCATGATCAGCTTGTTGCCATTGCGCTTGCACTTGGTTTCGTAGCACTCGCAAGGAGGCACGCAGACTTTCACGTACACGCACTTCGGAGCACAGCAGTTGCAGGGATCGTTGCACTTGCAGGGGTCTGCGACCGCGACGATTTTTTCCACCGCACACGGGTGGATGTTCCGCAGGTCCTTGTACTTCACGCATTCGAACAGCGTGATCGGCTCCGACGTGGAATAGACAATGTTGCCTTCCGGCATCGGGGCCAGGGGTTCCGGGGCTGGGGGCATCTGGGCATCTGCCACCACCGTCGTCAGGGCTAACACAGCCGCCGACATCCAAGCCAACAATTTCATGCGACACACTCCTTCAAAGCGACCAGAGAAACTGACCGTCGACGGCTTTCCCTGGTCTGAAATTTCATCCTGCGAAACACCCGTTCTGTCGTCGATGCTGGTCACAGTTGCGGGTTGGATTACACATCCCTGAAAAGATTCGTCCTATTTCGTTATCGAGCGGCAAAAACTGCCGATCGGTTCGCTGATGTCCTCGAAATTCTGCCTACTAGAACTACTAGGAAAACCCTGCGGCTGCAAGTGACTACCGATAAAGTTTGTGAACACTTCCCAGTACGCATAAATTGACAAAGCTGCTTTAACCGGTCTAGCCACCCAGCCACCCCAGATAGCAGCAATTCGCATGCCGTTTTCTGGTTTCTAAACGGTAGAAAAGTCGCGTGCGATATGCCTTCGCTCCTTGCGTACCCAGATGCTGAGCGATAGCGTAGAACCTAGAATCTCACGATTCGAGAACCTCTGCGGTGTTCGATAAGGGCCTTATGCGTTGACCCTACAAATACTGCTCAGGGTGTCGGACTGGTTCGGCCGCGTGTATATCCGCTGAGCATCCTTGCGACGCTCGCCGGCTCACACAACCCGGGCCTTCGGCATCCACCTGAACTTTAAGGGTTCAGAACCTTAACGCCCAACGGCACATGTGGAGGTTTCTTTCTTATTATGGGGCTGTTCGATCGCCTGGAAGCCGAACGGCGGCAAGCGGTCCGTCCACTCGCTGCCCGGATGAGACCGCAATCCCTCGACGAGTTCGCTGGCCAACAGCACATGCTGGCTCCCGGCCAGCTACTCCGCCGGCTGATCGATACCGATCGGATCGTCTCCGTCGTGTTTTATGGCCCACCCGGGATCGGAAAGACCAGCCTCGCGGAGTTGATCGCCAAGCACACGAATCGACGCTTTGTCTCGGTGAATGCCGCCGCTGCCGGAGTCAAAGAACTTCGCGAGATGCTCGACCTGGCACGGTCTGATGTCGAACGCGGCGGTCGACCCTCTGTGCTGTTCATCGATGAACTGCATCATTTCAACAAGCAGCAACAGAACGTACTGCTGCCCGATGTGGAGAATGGTATCGTTTCGCTGGTGGCGGTGACTACAGCTAACCCGTTCTTTGCCTTGATCTCGCCGCTCCTCAGCCGTAGCCAGATTTTTGAGTTGCGGCCGTTGTCGCCTACCGATGTGCGGGCCGTCCTGCTCCGGGCTTTGCACGATCAAACTCGTGGCCTCGGTTCCTATGGGATCACGGTCGATCCAGCGGCTCTCGATCTGCTGTGCGAGCGCTGTGATGGCGATGTACGTCGGGCCTTGACCGCGCTGGAAGTCGCCGTCCTCTCACTTCCGGAAGGGGCCACGTCTCTCGATCTGGATGTCGCCGAAGCGGCCTTGGGTAAGAAGGCCATCCGCTACGATAACCTCGGCGATGAGCACTACGATGCCGCGAGTGCTTTCATCAAAAGCATCCGAGGTAGTGACCCCGATGCCGCGATTTACTGGCTGGCCCGCATGCTGGAAGCAGGGGAAGATCCTCGGTTCATAGCCCGCCGGCTGGTGATTTCTGCGGCGGAAGACATCGGTAATGCCGATCCTCGCGGACTGATGATTGCCCAGGCGGCTGCCGATGCCGTGGAGTTCATCGGTCTGCCCGAGGGCCGCATTCCTTTGGCTCAGGCCACCACTTATTTGGCACTGGCACCGAAATCAAACGCGGCATACCAAGCGATCAATGCCGCGATTGAAGATGTGCAACAGAACCGGTTGGTCCCCGTGCCGCAGCATTTGCGGGATCGTCATTACCCGGGGGCCGTGCGGCTTGGACATGGCGAGGGCTACGTCAACCCACACTCCACACCTGAGGGTTGGGCCGACCAAGATTATCTGAGCGTCGATCGTGAATACTATCACCCGACATCGCGAGGCTATGAAACCCAGATGGCGGCTCGTTTGGCGGAACTCCGTCAAAGACGTTCGCCGCCCGCGCAGGAATAACGCCTATTCCGGCGCGGTTCCTGCCGATTTCCGTCGGGGCGGGTCGAGATACCGATAACCCGAATTCGGGTTGTTGCGGTCAAACGCATAGGCTTCGTGATTATCGAGGAAGAGCTTCAAGTAGGCCACGGGAATCGCGAACCCCAGACCTTCAGCATTCAGCAGCTTCATGTTGGTCACGCCAATCACTTCGCCGCGGGCATTGAAGAGCGGGCCGCCGCTGTTACCCGGGTTGATATCGGCCGTGGTCTGAATATAAACCAGCCCGCGAATGTTGCGGTTCTTGGTGCTGATAATGCCTTGCGAAATGGACCGCACGAGTCCCAGCGGGTTGCCGATTGCGAAGACATCTTCGCCGTTTTGCAGTTCTCGTTCTGGTGCAAGGAAGACCGGTTTGATGGTCAGTTCCTTCTGCGGAGGGATCTGCAGCAACGCCAGGTCAAAGAACGGATTCAACGCCACGATGCGGACATCATCGATCCGCCGGCGATTGAATTCGCCGTTGGTCCCCCGATGAAAAATCGTCACGGCAATCTTGGTTTCCTTCTCGACGACATGGTAATTCGTCACGCAGAAGCCCGATTCATGCACGATGAAACCGGAACCCAGACCGCTCGGCGTCTGCACCAGCACCACGCCTTCCCCGTACTCCTCGGCGAGTTCACGAATGCTTTTCCGGGTCAGTGTGGCTTCGTGATAGAGATGATGGCTTGATGAGGTGGCTGCCGGGGTGGCTTCAATCTCTTCCGACTGGGTGCGAGATTCGATCTGCCCCAAAGGGACACGGATCACATCGATGCCGATATCGACATAAAGCGCGTCGGCCTGTTCCTTGAGAATATCGCCTTCGAGACTATGCCCGCTCTTCAGGCGGATGACTTCAGCGGTGACAGGATGCGACAGCGTGAGCGTCACCAAGGCCACCAACAATCCCATGCGCATAGTGATCCTCTTCATCGCGGCCTCAACCATTTCCGTAACTGGCATGGCACTCGGCACAGGCCTTCGTGACTTTGTTGATGGCATCCTGGAATTTGGGATACGACTTCTCTTCGACCGACAGCGTGGCCTCTTTGGCTCCGTCCACCAGGCTTTTCGCGAAGTTTGCGTAGTCTTCTTCATCGGCGGATGTGTAGCTGTGGTCGGAAATGATGGTGCCGAGCACGGTGATCATTGTCGATTCCTGACGAATCTGATCGAGTTCTTTATTGAAGACCGACTCGCTGTTGATGTTGGCCCGCATCCATTCCGAGGCCTTTTCGATCCGCTTCATGACTCCACTACGATCTGCGGCCTCACCAAACGGCAGCATGGCCGGGGGATCACCCGCGTCGGCGGGGACATTTCCATTCAGAACGGCTTGAATCCCTTCCGCAGCCGACTGCGAGGCATCGTAGCTGTCCCGTCCCAGGGCATTGGCGGCGGCATGGAGTTTCTTGCCGTATTCCCGGGCAAAGCGGGAGTTCTGCTTCCAGGAGACGCTATCGGGATGCAAGGCCACCAGTTCCGCCAACGCCGCAATCATGGCTCCATCGACCTGCAGATCTTTATAGTTCCCATTGTAGGTCCCTTGGGATTGCAGGGACGCGGTGAGATGATTGCGAATCCGTTTGGTTTCGTCGGTGATCTGCTCCATGGTGATCAGCGATTTCCAATCGATCCCACCGCCGTTTGATGCTGTCGGAGGGGCGGCTGCTGGCGTTTCCGTTGTCATGGCTGGCGTGGTCGGTGTTGCCGGGCCAGTAGTACCGGCTACGGCAGCATTGTTGGAAGCGATCGCCAGGGGATCATCGAAAAACACATCATATGGAATGTCATCGATCCACTTTTTACCACTGGCATCGACGCGGACGTGATCATTCGTGGCAGGTGCCGTGGTCGCCGTCGCCGCTGGGGTGGCTGGAGAGGTTGCAGCGGGCGACGCGGTTGTTGGGGCAGGAGCAACGGGCGGCGCGGAGCCTCCACAGCCTGATGCGGTCATCAGTCCCACCGCGCACAATCCACTAAGAACCCATGGCGGGCAGTGTGTCATTTTGTCACCTTTTTCCTCAACGCGTGTCGGTCACGCTGAAACCTCTCTTCAGCTTATCGCACGATCCGCATGGGGGGCAATCGCGACGGCCTTTGAATTGTGATACCGCCGTGTAAGGAAATGATCTGGACAGGTATTAGGGATAGCCCACCGCGAAAACTCTGCTTATGAGACAGACCGCGATGACCTAAGACTTCAGTGGTTGGCAACGGATTCTCAAGCACCAATACCGAAAGACTTCCCCATGCTGAAGACGGAAATCACCATCAATCAGTTTCAAATTCAGCAATTTGAAGCCATTTTTGCTGATATTCCGGAAGGGAGTTTGTATCGACCGGGAGCTGGCCATTTGCACCCGCCGGTGTGGATTGCGGGGCATCTCACAATCGTCGCCGAACTGGGACAAAAAATTTTAGGGGGCGATTTTTCGCATCCCCGGTGGATTCCGCTGTTCGGTATGGGGTCGACCGATCAAATTCCCGAATCCGTGGACATCAGTAAAGGGGAACTGATGCAGGCAGTCCGTGCGGAATATGGAAAACTGCAGGAACTCTGTGGTCAAGCGACCGCGGAAAAACTCGACCGTCCGCATGGGATCGCGGTATTTGCCAACACGCCATTACAGACCAACCGCGATGCCCTTGCGGTGATGCTGACGAACCATTTCGGCTTTCATTTGGCCCAATTGTCGTCCTGCCGCCGCGAAACTGGATTGAGCCATCTCTTTTAGGTTCGACATGATCCACGTTACTGAGCTTATGGGGATTTCAGTCCGGCCGTGTTGACTGCGATCACCCTGTACTTGTGCTCTGCCCCTGATTGTGCGGTAGTGTCCGTGAATTCCATGGGGACCAGTGGCTGGGTTGGTGTGTCGCTGTATTGGAGGTTCTGAAACAGCGGACGACCGAACGGGTTCTTCGCCTGCTCGGGAACCTTCGCCAGAAACTGGCCATCGCGTTCGATGATGAACTCGGCCAGTCCGCTTTCCAGGTCGGCTTCTACAGTCCACGTCAATTTGTTGCCTGCGACTTGCAGATCAGACGGTGCCGGTGGCGGAGTGATGTCGGACACCACCGTATCTTTGACGTACTCCATCCAGGACTTCGCGATCATCGCATTGGGCAACCAACCAGCCTGGAGCGGGTCGGTGGTGAATTGCGATTGAGCGACGGCTTCCGTGCCGGTGATCGGGGCCAGCCACGCCGTGTCAGCCGGCATCTCGTTCATCGGCCCATCGACCGATTTCGGCAGACGTAGCTGCAGACAGGCATCCAACCAGGGGATGGCCAGGTAACGCTGATTTCCACATTCATGGGCCGTGAGTGGATCGATGGCCACTCCGACCAGTCCACCCTGGCTTCGCACCGTATGAAAGAACGTTTCATTCGCGGGCCAGACGCCGGCAAAGCGTCCCTGTTTATCGGCGACGCCTTCATTGACGCCCAGGTTGCACATCAACGGCACCTGGAGCGCCGCATTGGGCAAGGTATGCGCTTTGATCGAGGTGCGATTCGGGTCTTCTTTTAACAGTGGAACTCCCGATCGCAACCAGGCCGCCGCCACACGTTCGGGGTACAACATCACCATGCCCCCGGCCCAGTGTCCGCCGCCACTATGCCCCCACAAGGCCCAGGGAACCGTGGACAACTCCGCGTGCCCCGATTGCTGGCCCAGGTCTTTGAGGCACGTTTGAAAAGCCGCCGCCGACCCATTGCGCGGATCGCACCACATCTGGCAGTCAGCTTTATCAGGCTGTTCATACGACGGTGCCAGTAACGCACAATCATGGTGTTTCGCGAGGGCCTGCCAGTGGAGATCGTAGGCCCCGGTCAGCCCCGATCTGCACGAGCCTTCTCCGCAACCATGCTGGTGCACAATGACGCCGCGTAAAGTTTTGACATTCGGCGGAATCCAGACGGTGTAGTTCACCGGATAGATGAGTTCACCGGGGGCAGTCGACGCTTCATACCGGACGCGATAGTACGGCGGATCTGCTGCCGGGTAGACATCGTATGGCGGTTGCTGAGCCACCGCGGTAAGAGTCAAAGCCATCAGCACCGCGGCGATGCCCCACGGTAAACGGCAGATCTTCAAGGTTCGAATCAGAGCGGCATAAGACATTTCGAAAGTCACTCCGCAGAGGAATTCTCAAGGGGGATAAGCACGGTTCACTTCGACGATGTGGGTTTCAGATGTCGATCCAGGAAGTCGAGCACCAGAGGACGCAGATCCTGCTGTTTGGGTTGCAGATGAAACGTGTGTGGTGCCCCTTCAACAATCACCAGTTCGTGTTCCACGCCGGCCTCTTTCAAGGCGGCTGCGAGGTTCTCCGATTGCTCAACTGGCACCGTGGTGTCGGCCGTGCCATGCAGGATCAGAAATGGTGGGTCTTGCGCATCAATGTGAGTCACCGGCGAAGCCAGCTTGTACAACTCGGGGGCTTCCACTTGAGTCTTGCCCAGCATCCACAAAGCACTCTTGCTGTCGCGGACTTCACTGGCTCCATAGAGCGGAATGGCACACTGCACCGCACACGAAAACTCACCCCACGGTTCTGCCGGATCGAGTCCGTCAGCTGGTCCACTCAACGCGAGGAGCGAGGTCAGATGCCCGCCCGCCGAACCTCCGATGACGCCAATATGCTCGGAATCAATCTGCAAGCGATCAGCGTTGGCTCGTAACCAGCGGACTGCCGTTTTGCAATCGTAGATATTCTGCGGCCATGACGGAGCCGATTCGGTTGCTAGCAGATAGTCGATACTCAGGCCGACATAACCATGCAAGGCGAGCGTGATACCGATGTTCAATTCGCGGGCCGCATCTCGCTTGCCCCCGGTCCAACCGCCGCCATGAATGATGACCACGGCGGGGGAACGAACTTCCGGGCCTCGGTTCAATGGGAGATATAAGTCGGCCAGTTCGATACGACCATCGGCCAGATAGCGCACGCCGCGCTCAATCAACACTTTGTTGGCGTGTGTCTTTTCCTTTTGTATATCGGCTGCCGCTAGAATCTGCTGGGCTTCGTCAGCGCCGATGTCCCGTACGAAGAGATTCTTCCAACGGATTTCTCCGCCGTGTGTCTGCAGCATCACAGGACCACGGGATGGTAAGGGTTGTGAACGGTCGTCATAGTTCTGCATGACGGCATCATCGACGACGAGTTTGTCATTCAACCACACCCAGGTTCGCGCACCAATCTGCCGAATGCGGAAGGTGTTCCACTCTCCGAAGGGTTTATCGGCCACGACCAGCGGATCGCGTCCGGGTGTGCGCGGAATATTGTTGAACAATCCCCCCGAACCCCGATTCGGATTCCTGTCGGGTGCGGAGTGTAGACTCGGTTGATTGATGTCCCAGATCTGCACCTGTGGCAGGCCACGTAGATAGATGCCGCTGTCGGCCTTTGCGACGGTTTTGTAATCGATGAAGAGTTCGATGTCGCCCAGATTTTCTTCCGTGGTCGCGTACGGGCCATGGCCATCGTTCACCAGTTCGCCATCCTCGACACGCCAGTGATCGGCGAATTCGTCCCGCATTTTCTGCAGGGCAGCTGCCTTCTTTTCGCCTGTCAGCTTTGCGACGGAATGGGGATTCAACCCATACCAGCCGGTCAGATCTTTGCCGTTGAAAAGGGCCCGGAAGCCTTCGGGGGGCATCGGTTCTGCAGCAAATGACAGCGGGGCCAATCCCGCGATGAACATCCAAACGGCAATCCGGGTCAGCATGGGAATTCACTCCGGTGGGTGGTCAGCACGGCTCAAAATTCCGTGTTGGTTGCAGGCGGGCTTGCAGGCAACGTGTGGCAGTCTCCGTGAACCAGAAGAGTCTACCGATCCGTCAGTGATTCATAAACCCTTTCGCATGTCTTCGCCATCAGGACGAAACCGCGATCATAGTTTCAGTGGCAGCGAGGCAGGTCCGTCCCCTATAGTCTGTGCCTCACCGCGCACACCACGAATCGACACTTGGTTGAGACGTCGAAGTCAGGAAATCGGAAACCGATGAGAAAGTTTGCTGCTGAAGTTTTGGGAACTGCGATCCTCGTCTTTTCCGGCTGTGGAGCCATCGTGATCAACAGCGTTTCCGAGGGCACGGTGACGCATGTGGGCATCGCGCTCACCTTCGGACTGGTCGTCATGGCGATGATTTACAGCCTGGGTGATGTCTCCGGGGCGCACATGAATCCCGCCGTGACTCTGGCCTTCTGGACAGCCCGTCGCGTGAACACCGCTACGGTGGGGCCGTATTTGATCGCACAATGCCTGGGCGCCACGGCGGCATGTGTTCTGTTACGGATTCTCTTTCCGGATCATCCCACATTGGGGGCCACATTACCGGCAGGATCGTGGTGGCAATCCTTCGTGCTCGAAGTGGTGCTCACGGCGATTCTGATGTTTGTCGTGCTCAATGTTTCCACGGGGGGGATGGAAAAAGGAATCATGGCCGGAGCCGCCATTGGTGCGGTGGTGGCCTTTGAAGCCCTGTTCGCCGGACCGATCTGCGGGGCTTCGATGAACCCCGCACGATCTTTAGGTCCGGCGGTTGTCAGCGGCCGCGTCGCGGAACTCTGGATCTACTTGCTGGCTCCCATTTTAGGGGCACAGCTTGCCGTGCTGGCTAACCAGATCGTGCGGCCCGACCAGCCGGAGCAAGCCCCGGCTGCAGAGCCCGCTATCTGACGTCGTCCAAGATTAAAGCGAGCCGTTGGAAAAACGATCGGGGCTTTGCATGAACCGGCGTTGACGGTCGCGATCCGCAAAGAACCACAGACGGTTTTTCCAGAGGACTCCGACACGTGGGTCACCCGGTTGCTCCTGGTGCTCTTCGCGGCTGGTCACCAGGCATTTCCCATTGCCCACCGGCCAGTAACGCTCGGGGTTCAGCAGAAATTTATCGCGATGCTCGGCCGAGTAAAAGCAGATGCGGACGCCGCGGTGTTCTGCCGGGTAAGCATCGACGCCCCGACGCAATTTATTGTCGTCGAGCAGGCTCACCAGGCAGAAGCCCCCGAATTCAAACGGGCTGGCATTGGTCGGAAAGAGTGCCGAGACGGCCGGGAATTCATCGATGTCGCCCGGTTTGACCCCACTGACGGTCAGCAGTTCACTATGAAACCCACTCGAAGACTGAAAGCCGACCCATTGCTTGAGGACCTTGCCGTCGGCATCGAGCACCATCGTTGTTGGAAACGCGGTCACACCATAGCGGGAGACCAGATCCGAACGCTTGTCGCCATCGATGACCACGCCGATGAAGCGAGATTCCACCAGCCGTGAGACTTGCACCTCGTTCAAGGTCAACTGCTGCATCTGACGGCAGGCACCGCACCAGACGGCGGAGACCGTGGCTAGCACTGGCTTTTTTTCTTGCCGTGCTGTTTCCAGGGCGGCTTCGAAATCGGACCGCCAACCAGGAATGGTGACCTCGGCTGAGAGAGTTGTGGTGGTTAAGACAGCTAAGACTCCGGCTAACCAAAAGACACTGGCCCGTGACGCGAACGCGTCAACCGTGCGACACTCCATCTTGTTCTCCAAAGACGCCGTTCTCTGTGAGGGCACGAGAGCTGTGCCAGCACCATCATCTCGAGGAGAAACCACATCCCGTCGTGGAACCTCCCACCTCTGACTTGGCGAATCAGGGGTCAGTATTCCGATTCGGCAGACTTTGCCGGTCTTGCCGGATCGGTGAATACCCTAACCAAGTTGGCGGGGATTCGCCAGCAACGGAGCAACCAGGCAACCGACCGGGCTGTTCGGGGTGTTTGGCGAGAATGGGGGCCGTGGTCTCAGAGGATCCACAGCCGGATGTACCAGTTGACGAGTTCGCCTAATGGCGGAATCAGGTCACACAACAGAACCAGTGGGAAATAGAACACGACCCACCACTTCGAGCCATCGACGTATGTCGCTTCGAACCAGTACCAGAAACAAGGGCCGATCGACAGCGTGTAAATCACGAAGAATACAGACATACGGAACACCGCCCGCCGGAGCCATTGGCCCCAAGTCCGCACGGCAGGTGGTGGGTTGCTCATCACTCGACGATATCGTTCGGCCCGGTTCGTGGTCAATCTGCGACTCCACCAACCGGGGATTTTGGCACAAGTCAGTCAACTTCGATCATGGCCTTAATGACCCCGGCTTCCGGCTGAGTAAACAGCGGGAAATCGGTGATCACGGAATCGAAATTCGTGTTGTGGGTGATCCACGGGTCGGTGTTGATCTTTCCCGTTTCGATCAGCTCGATGATGCGATCGAAATCCTGTGGCATCGCATTTCTGGAGGCCAGCAGTGTCATTTCCCGGCGGTGCATCAAGGGGTGTGGGAACGTCACGTTATCGGTCGTGATGCCGACGAAAACCAGTTTCCCCGTGTGTCCGACGTAGTTCAACGCATTGGACATCGAACGGGCATTCCCGGTCGCGTCGATGACCAACGTCGGCAAATGACCGTCGGTCAAAGCCCGCAAGGCGGCTTCTTCGCTGCCATCTCCCAGGAATTTGACCGTGTGAGGCACCCCCATTTGTTCGCGGCAGAATTTCAACCGCGACTCGACCATATCCATCACGATCAGGTTGGCCCCGGTCAGTTTGATGAATTCCATCGTCGACAGACCAATCGGCCCGGCACCGATCACCAGGACATTTTCTCCCGGTTGCGGGTCGCCTCGTTGAACCGCGTGGTAACCAATCGCCAGCGTTTCCACCAAAGCCAGTTGTTCCCATGCCAGCGATTTGGCTTTGTGCAGTTTGCGGGCCGGTAATGTGAACAGCCGTCGCAATCCCCCATCAATATGGACGCCGAGCACCTGCAAATCTTCGCAGCAGTTGCCGCGATTTCTCTGGCTGGCAAAGCTGCCGAGATTATTGATGTAAGGTTCGACCGAACAGCGATCGCCCGGTTGAACGTTGGAAACTCCCTCGCCGACAGCGACGACTTCCACACCCAGTTCGTGCCCCGGAATACGTGGGTAGCTGAAAAACGGCATTTTCCCGAGATAACCGCTGATATCAGTGCCGCAGACACCCACGCGGTGCACGCGAACCACGGCCTCCCCGGCCGCTGGCTCATTCGGCTCGGGGATATCAATCATCCGAAACTGTTTGGGGTGCTCAAGTTGAATGGCGCGCATCGTGAAATCCGGAAGCCCATGGGGTCAATCGTGTGATTGTGTTACACCATCAGCATATCTTATGTCCAGAGATTCAGATACCGAAGTCGCAGGCGAGCCCTTGGGGACGGTGTGTCATTCCATCGGTTGTGCTGTTTGCAGCAGGGCGAGAACGCCCGGATGTTTCGGCCGTCGCTCGCAAGTAATGGCCCACAACTGCTGTGGCAAGGCGGGCAACTGCCCTACAGTTGAGACCCCAGCCCGTGCGAGAAGATCGTCTGTGACTGCCGCGGGAACTGGAAAAAGTCCTTGTCCCGCCATTCCCATTTCCATCAGCAGGGCCAGATCATCGTATTCCGCCACAATCCGTGGGCTAACCTGGTGTTCGCGGCACCAGGCATCGAATGCTTGCCGCAGGACATGGCCGGCCGTTGGCAAAATCAGGGGAGCATCGTTCAACGTGCGAGGAAAGCTGCGGCGATAATGCTCGGCAAACGTTTCTACGCCCAGGAATGTCGTGACACACTCCTCCACCAGATGAGCGTGAACCCGTAAATGAGGGTTCGCCGTGGGGACGGTTTCTGTCAGCACGAGATCCAACTGATCGATCGCCAGATCGGCCACGAGGTTGAATAGGAGGCCAGATCGGCACGTCATCTGAAAGGATTGCGGTAACGCTAAAAGGTTGCGCAGGCAGCGCTGCGTCCACAGAGTTGAAAGCCCATACGAAATGCCGATGGCTAACCGCTGGGGTTGCCCGGTCGAGCGTCCTTTCAAATCATCGACCAGTTCCTGACCCTTGGCGAAAATCTCATCCGCATATCGAAAGACTCGGCGGCCGGTCTCGGTCAATTCCAGCCGCCGACCTGCCTTTCGAAATAACGACCTTTGCAGCGACTGTTCCAGCTTTTTGAGTTGCGTGCTGAGGGTTGGCTGTGTCAGCCCGACCCGTTCACAAGCCGCGGCAATGGTCCCCTCTTTTGCGACCAGCCAGAAGTAGTAGAGATGATGAAAGTTCAAGTCATCCATAGCTCGCAAAGCATAGTGATCCCCTGAAAGGGCGGCAAATCCTCGGGGGATCTCGTTCTCGAACGGAGTATCGCATCAACGGGCAACTTGTCAGGTTTCAACGGATGTGTCACAGTGAGTCGTTGGTCGACCAGATCCCACATTCTTGCCGGAGAACTCCGATGTCAGTCGCACCGATTCCCGCAGGTTATCATGCGGTAACACCTTATCTGGTGATTCCCGGAGCGGACCGGGCGATTGAGTTCTACAAGCAGGCGTTCGGGGCGACTGAACGGCTGCGTTTGCAGATTCCGGGCGGACCCGTCGGCCATGCGGAACTCGAAATCGGCGACAGTGTGATCATGCTTGCTGATGAATTTCCGCAGATGGGTATTGTTGGTCCCCAAGCCGGACAACGTCCGCCCGTCACCCTCTGCCTGTATGTCACAAATGCCGATGCCATATTCGCCAAAGCGGTCGAGGTTGGTGCCACGATCGATCGGCCAATTCAGGATCAGTTTTACGGCGACCGCTCGGGGACCGTCCGTGATCCGTTTGGCCACTACTGGACGATCGCCACCCACATTGAAGACGTCCCTCAGGAGGAAGTGCAGAAGCGGTTCGAGGCGATGATGAGCCAGGCGGAATAACACAAGTCGCAAGCCGCTCGGCATTTTTATTTTCGAGTCACAATTATGATTATCAAAAGTGTTAACGCCATCACTGTCGGCAAACTGTTCAGTGTGTTCGGTTGCTTCTGGGGGCTGATGGTCTCAGTTGCGGAAGTCATCCAGCTTAAATCGCGGGTCGGACAAATACCGGGGGTGAGCTCGACTGTGAGCTTGGGAATCATTCTGGGAATGCCGTTTGTTGGTGTCATTCTGGGATTTCTCGCCGGCTGTATTTACGGGCTACTTTTCAACATTGCCCTCGCAATTACGGGAGGCTTGCGAATTGTCACGGTGGAGGACGAGCCGCCTCAGAGCGACAGTTCTCATTAATTCTGAAGTTTCGTTGAAGTACGGTCTCCTTCACGTTAGCATCCCCCAAACGCTGGGATGCCCGACACATGAATACCGTGCCACCGACCATTGCTCCAGGCTGGACCCGGCCGCATTTGCTCGGTTTGGAAGAGCTGTCTGCGGCTGAGATTGGCCACATTCTTGATACCGCTTTGGAATTCAAGCGGTTGCACACCATTGGCGAGACAAAACTCGCGACGCTCAAAGGCGTGACGGTCGGCAACCTGTTTTTTGAGCCGTCCACCCGCACCAAAACCAGCTTCAGTCTGGCCGCGAAACGCCTGAGTGCCGATACCGTCGATTTCTCCTCGGCGGGCAGCAGCCTGTCCAAGGGGGAAACCTTCATCGATACGGCCCGCAACATCGAAGCCATGGGCGTGCCGGTGATGGTGGTTCGGCACAGCACATCCGGTGCACCCTACCTGCTCACCAAGCACGTCAACGCCTCGATTATCAATGCGGGCGACGGCACCCACGAACATCCCACGCAGGGCCTGCTCGATATACTGACTATTAAGGAGCATCGCGGGACCATCGCCGGGTTAACAGTGGTCCTTGTCGGCGACATTCTGCACAGCCGCGTGGCTCGGTCCAACATTTGGGGACTGACGAAGCTCGGGGCCCGCGTGATCGTGTGTGGACCGGCGACGCTCATCCCGCCCTATATCGAACGTCTGGGCGTTGAAGTCCGCTATCGACTCGATGACGCGCTCGAAGAGGCGGACTGCATCAACCTGTTGCGAATTCAAGCGGAACGCCAGCGAAGTGCGTTCTTCCCCTCGATTTATGAGTACGCCCACTTCTATGCCATGAACGGCAGCCGTGTAAAACGGGCCAAAGATGACGTGCTGATTCTGGCACCGGGGCCCATCAACCGTGGCGTGGAACTGACGCCCGATGTCGCCGATGGCAGCCGGAGTGTCATTCTCGATCAGGTCACCAACGGGTTGTTCATTCGCATGGCTTGCCTGCATTTGTGTTATCACGCCCGGAATCAGGCACCGATGGTTCGTCCGGGAATTTCGCCGATCGTGACAGGAGCCAGCCTCCGATGAGTACGCTGCTCCTGAAACAGGGCCGGATCATTGACCCCGCCAGTGCTTATGACGCCGTGGGGGATGTGCTGATTCGTGATGGCCTCATCGCGGAAGTCGGTACAGTCAGCACGATTGCCGACTCGACGATCGATTGCTCGCGGATGATTGTCTGTCCGGGACTGATTGAGTTGCATGCCGGAGTTCGCGATCCAGGGTTTGAAGAAGACGAGACGACGGTTTCGGCGACTGCCGCCGCTCTGGCTGGTGGTTTCACCTCGATCGCGGCCTATCCCGACACGCAACCCGTCGTCGATAACCGGGCCGCTGCGGAGTACGTGATTCTTCAAGCGGCCCGCGCCGGAAACTGCCGGGTCTTCCCGCTGGGAGCCGTCACCCGAGACAATGCGGGAGCAGAACTCGCTGACCTGGGGCAACTCGCCGACGGGGGAGCTGTTGCCTTCACCGATGCCAAGCATCCCATCCAGAGCGCAGAGATTCTGCGGCGGGCTTTGGAATATGCCCGGATGTTTGAACGGCCGATCTTCACCCATCCGCAAGATGCCACCCTGACCGCCAACGGCGTGATGCACGAGGGATATTATTCGACTCGACTCGGTCTGCGGGGCATGCCCGCCGCCGCCGAAGAAATTATGGTCAGCCGCGACATTGCACTCGTGGAATTGACCCGCGGCCGCGTGCATCTGATGTGTGTTTCGACGCGGAATTCCGTCGAACGGATTCGCTCGGCGAAAGAGGACCAGTTAGGGGTGACCGCCGATGTCGCGATTCACAATCTGTTGCTGACCGATGAGGCTTTGCAAACATACGACTCGAATTACAAAGTCGATCCCCCCTTCCGCAGCAGCGAACATGTCCAAGCCTTGGTCGAGGGTCTGCGGGATGACACGATTGATGCTATCACTTCCGACCACCAGCCCTATGCCAGCGAAAAGAAAGATCGTGAAATCGATCAGGTTCCCTTCGGCATTGTGGGTCTGGAAACGCTTCTGCCGCTTTCGATTCGGGCCCTGATTGAACCGGGGCATCTGACCTGGCCGCAGTTGATCGCCAAACTCACCTGGGGACCGGCGCAGATTCTCGGATGGCAGAATCGGGGCACATTAGCCAAAGGAACGCCCGCCGACATTACCGTGATCGATCCGGAATATCGCTGGACCATCGATCCCGCACGGTTTCGGTCGCTCAGCCGGAATACACCCTTTGCGGGCTGGGACGTTCGCGGCCGTGCTCACCTGGTTCTCGTCGACGGTGAAGTTCGTTACGCCGCCGAATGAATTGACCAATTCTCAGTTCTGAAATGGGAATATCATGGCGAGGACGAAGGCTGATCGCGGGATATCCATTTCTGTTATGACGCTACTAGTGGGGATCGTGCTGGCGTATTTGCTTTGGGGCGTAGCGGCTTCGATGTACGATGTCAGCCTCGGCAATCAATGGGTGCTGGCACCGGTCGATTCGTCGGTCAGCATCCGGCGGGCACGTCCGAATCCGATCGTGATTTTTGTCGGCGGGTTATGGGCCTTCTTCTCGACATCGATCCGCTACATCCCCAGCTGCCCGTGGGTCTTGAGCTATGTCATCACCCAGCGGACCTGGTTCGCCGTGGTGGCCGTGCTGGTGGAATGTGGCGTCGTCGCTTTTGGTCTCTTGATGAAAACCTTGGAAAAGTCTCTCGAAAAAACCGGCGGACACGGCATCAAAAAAGGCAAACGCCCGGCTGCCATTCGCACCCCGAAGCCGCTTGACTGAGACGGAGCACGGTCGGGCATCAGGTCACCGTCTGCGTGCCCTCAACTGCCTCATCTGGTACGAGCCAGATCGCGAGCACTCCCAGTCCGTAAATTAACGAACAGATGGTTCCCACTTGCGGATAGCTTCCACCGAGTCTCGTAAAGAGACTGCCCGCGAGAAAGATGCCCGCAGCGGTGGCAAACCGACCCGAGTTGAAGGCCAGGCCGCTACCTGTTGCCCGTATGCGAGTGGGGAACATCTGCGGCAGAAAGACCGCCAGCCAGCCAAAGAACAGCGTCGCGACGAAGCCTTGCGCGAAGACCACCGGATGAAAGCTCGGTTGCAGCGGTGACGTCCATTGGAACATGGCGATCGTCAACAATGTCGTCCCGATACTGATCAGCAGATAACTGATGCGGCGGCCCATCCATGAGGCAATCTGAGCTCCCATGAAGCTGCCGAGCGTGGCCCCCAAGGCCCACCAACCCTGAGTGGCGGCTTTGTAACCCGGCTGCGAGGCCCCGGCGACTTTGTCTGACCACGGGATCATCCACTTACTGGCGGCCCAGGCACCCACAAGGGGAATCGAGGCAATGAGAATGGCCGTTACTGTGATTCTGAGTAACTCCGCTTGAAACAATTCTCGTATGGGCGGCGCAGGCTTCTTCGTCGTATGGCGATTGGCCAGCCATGTGGGTGACTCGGGTAAAGCGACCAGCACCAGCACGCCGAGAATCGCGGGCCCACCGCCAACATAGAACAGCCACCGCCACGAATCGGGCGTCACAGGCCAGATTCTGACCATTTGTGATAGCAAAAGTATGCCCGCATTGAGGCCCGCGCTCATCACTCCGGAGACAAACGGTCGCGACGCCGTTGACCAGCATTCCGAGACGAGCGCCATTCCGTTTGGCCAGACTCCGCCGACGCCTAGTCCCACCAGAAATCTCAAGGCCAGCATCTCCTCCTGAGTCCGAGCCCAAGCACCGAGTAACGCAAACACCGAATAGCATAAAATGCTGATGCCCATCGCGCGACTGCGACCAATGCGATCGCCAAGATTCCCCAGGATAATGCCGCCAATCGCCGCCCCCAGCATCAGCGCCGCCGTGAAGCGGGCAAACCAGTCACCCCCTGAGGTGGGTGTGTAGGCGTCTCCCAGCAGACTTTTCGAGACGGACAGCGACGCGACCGGCATCAACCCCAGTTCGATGCCATCAAAAATCAAACCGAGAGAAGCGGCAACCAACACCGCCACGCGCGCTCCGAGTGAAAGTGGCGTCGGTGTCATGCGGGCGGACTCCTCATGGCTTCAATTACGGCACTATTATCGGCATCACCAAAGCCCAACCCTTCGGCCCGTTCGAGTATCAGGCGATGGGCCTCGGTCAAGCTCAGCGTGACATCGTGTGCAGCGGCGGACTCCAGCATCAGCCGAACATCTTTGAGATGCTGCGAAAGTTTGGCCTGCACGGAATATTCCGCGTCGATCATCTTCAGGCCTTTCGCATCCATCTGACGGGAATAGGCCGGGCTGCCCTTCAACACATCCAGCGTGGCTCGTTCATTTAACCCCATCAATCGGGCCAGCACCAAACCCTCGGCAAGAGCGGCACGATTGAGTCCCAACACGAGGTTCGTCACCAGTTTCATGCGGGCCGCACTCCCGCTTTCGCCGACATAAAAAACCTGTCGTCCCAGGACTGGCCACAGTGGCTCACAACATTCATAGGCCCTGCGGTCGCCACTCACCATCACCGTGGCTTCCCCACGGCGGGTCACTTCACTCGATCCAGAAATCGGAGCATCGAGATAACCCACGCCGCGTGCCTGCAACCTGGCCGCCCATTGCTCGCTGTGCTCCGGATTGCCTGTGGTGGTATCGATCAGAATTTGTCCTGCGCGCAAGTCCGATTCATGAGCCAGGAGGACTTCAGCCACAACATCACTGGAAAACAGGCTGATAATGACCTGGTGGCAGGTAAAGGGTCGATCGCTCCACACTGCCCCGCGAGCGATGAGCGATTCGGCCTTGTCACGTGTGCGATTCCAGACGGAAGGTTGATAACCCAGTTCCAACAGACGTTCCGTGATCGCGGTCCCCATCAGTCCCAGACCGACGACCGCCACGGATGCGTTGAGTCGCGTTTTCGTCATACCGGTTCTCACAGGTCTGATTACAAGCGATCGGATGCGTATTCGAGGGGAAACACGAAGTGATGACCAGCGGTGTCTTTAGTCCGACACAGGGACTTCAGACTGGAAAAGCATACGCTACCGCGTCAGTTCGCGCAACTGATCCAGAAAATCGGGCGATAAGCCAGCTGATTCTCGCGGGGGCCATTGCACGTCGTCGCCGAGTGATTTCTCGGGTCGCAGAGGCCAGTGTAGGTGCTGGCAATAAGCTTCCCAGTCACTCAACTCGGCCGGTTTGAGTAGTTGCAGCCAGTGATAGCCGAAGGCGACGTGTTCGATTTCATCTTCGTGAATCCGCCGCATCATTGCTGCACTTTTTACATCATCGACGGCGAGGAAGTAGCGTTCAAATTCCAGTGTGTGGTCGAGATTGCGGCCTTCAAACGTCAGGGGTAGGCCGGCGAGATAATCGAGGACGTTCGCGAACGACTGGGCTTTTTTCCAGATGTAGCAGTTCACCTTGAGTTCGCCAAACTCAATCCCCAGAGACGCACACCGTTCCCGATGCATGGTAGTGTGACGTTGCTCATCGAACATCACCTTCGCCATGCCGAGGCGGAAGTCTTGGGGAGCCTGCGGAAAGGCCAGCAGCGTCCAGGCCATCACTTCGAGCGCCTGCAGTTCGTGATTGGCCATGATGTGATGCGCGATGGCCCGGCGACGAGGATCGCTGAACGTGTCAGGATGAGGCATCGCCGGGGCTTCATGACGACCCGCGAAGACGAGATTCGCAGGTCGCGTGGGTTCGGCGACCCGCAAAGGTTCACCGGGTTGATGGTCGGTGAACGGCGTCGTGGGCTTTTTCAGTTTGGCATCAAGATCGGCAGAGAGCAGCACCTGCTCAGCGAATGATCGGAGTTCCATCGGTCACCCCCGTCCCCCTTCGCAGCACGTTTCGCAAATCGTGTGGCAACGTTCGCAAACTCGCTTCTGACGGATATCGATCAGATGGCCCCCGCATACCGGGCAGGCAGGGAAAATTAAGGTTTCGTCGATATCCGGCGCGGCAACCTCGACCGGATCTTGGGAAAGATTCGACGAATCGTTCGGCGGCGGAGGTGGGACTGCATCACTCATGAGATGGGTGGACTGGGTTTGAGCAATTCAATGCCACGGGCCACGTAAATCCAGCCGCTCCAGACGGTGACGGCGACCATGACCCACAAGGAGATGTCACGCGACCACAGAATCGCGGTGTGCTGACAACGATGGTCCATTGCGATGAGGGCCAGTGTGGCCGCGACGCATTGCAGAAACATCTTTAGCTTGCCACTGGCCGACGCGGAAAAGTCAGCCCCTTGCCGTTCCAGAAAGCCCCGCAGGCTGGTCACCAGCATCTCGCGACCGATGACGATCACCACCATCCACGGATTGACACCCGATTCCGGATAGGGCAGCAGGAAGAGAAAGACACCGCCGGTGATGAGTTTGTCCACGAACGGATCCATGATCCGCCCGAGTTGCGTGATGAGCTGATATTTGCGCGCGATCCAGCCATCGAGAATATCGGTCAGCACGGCGAACACGAACAATCCGGCCGACCACAACCAACCCATGCCAGCCGACATCATGCCGAACAGCACAAACGACAACCCCAACCGCGCGAACGTAATAATGTTCGGCAAGTTGAGGTTGTTTTCATTCACATCGGAATTGGCTTGCGATTCCGTCACCGATGTCCCTGCTACCGGGGAGATTGGATTTCCAGATCTCGGCAGATCTTGCGAACCAGAATGTCATTCACTTCGCGATGACGAGGAACTGATGTGACCCGCTGTTTTGCAGGATTCAGAAAGACGCTGTGGCGGCCGCCTTCGCGAAATAATTCACATCCCTGTTCCTGCAAGTGCTTGATCAGATCGACTCGTTTCATGACAAGGAGACCAGTAATGGCTCCCGCGTGACTTCGTGTCCTGCAATCTGTTTATCTGAAAGTTCCCGATTGGCCTCTAGTATCAGCTCCACAGCTTCACGGAGATTCTCACGGGCTTCATCCAAGGTATTGCCTTGAGTATTCGCCCCGGGCAATTCCTCGGCAAAAGCCACATACCCATCAGGGACTTTGATGTAGACTGCAGTGAATTGCATTGGTGTTCCTGTCTACTCACACCACCCGTACGATCGGCAACGCGGACTTGGCATCGTCAGCCGGGCGTGTTGGATCGACATCCATCGCGACGCCAATCAGGTCGTAATCGCGGCGCTCCAGAATCTCAACTGGGACCATCTGTCCCGCGGCCAACCGCTGCCCTTCGGGCAATTCGGCGTCAGAGACATAGACCGTGGCGTCAATGTCCGGGGCATCGCAGAAGGCTCGGCCGGCCCACACGCCATCACCCATCGGTTCATCAATCAGCACATCAAGTTCGTAGCCGACTAGTGAATCCCCGAAGCCGAACGCAATGTCCTGCTGCAGTTCCATAAGTTCGTCGCGGCGTTCTTCTTTGACATCATCGGGCAGATGACCATCGAGCTTCATGGCTGGCGTGCCCGGCTCCGGCGAGTATGGGAAAACGCCCATGCGTTCAAACTCGGCTTCTTCGACGAACTGTTTCAGCTCTTGAAACTGCACATCGGTTTCGCCGGGGAAGCCGACGACAAAGGTGGTTCGGAGTACAAGATTCTCGATCCGTTCCCGCAGCTTGTTGATCAGTTCAATCGTCTGATCACGATTGACCCGCCGCTGCATCCGCTTCAGCACGCTGTCGTTGATGTGCTGCAAGGGCATATCGAGGTAGGGCAGAATCTTCGGCGACTCCGCGATGGTATCGATCAACTCATCAGTGAAGTTGATCGGATAGAGATACATCAACCGCAGCCAATCGATCCCTTCAACCTTTTCAAGTTCCTTGAGCAGATCGACCAACCGCAGCTTGCCGTACAAATCGAGTCCGTAATACGTGGTGTCCTGGGCCACCAGAATCAGCTCGCGGACGCCGTCTTTCGCAAGTTCCTGGGCTTCCTGCACCACGGCTTCAATCGGCTTCGTGATGTGCTTGCCACGCATTTTCGGAATCGAACAGAAGGTGCAAGTACGGTCGCACCCCTCGGAAATTTTCAGGTAGGCATAGTGCCGCGGCGTGATTCGCAGCCGCGAGCGATCGTCCATCGCTTTCAGTGGAGCGGGGCGAAAGAGTTCGCGCTGTTCGCGAGCCCCGCCCAGCAGATGATCTGCGACCCGGTTGATTTCATCACGACCGAACACGCCGACGATGTGATCGATCTCGGGCAATTCATCGATGAGGGCCGGCCCCAACCGCTGCGGCAAGCACCCGGCGACAATCACGCCCTTGGTCTTCCCCGCCTTCTTCAGATCGAGCATTTCGCGAATGACCGCTTTCGATTCCGCCCGCGACTGCTCAATGAAGCCGCAAGTGTTCACGATCACAAAATCGGCCCCGTCGGGGTCACTCACCAGCGTATACCCATCCAGCGCGAGCGTGCCGAGCATCTTCTCGCTGTCGACCAGATTTTTGGGACACCCGAGACTGACGAAGGCGTATGTGACAGAAGGCTTAATAGGACTCTCGAAGCCAGACACGATTTTCAGCCTGAAAATATGGGAATACGACGCGAATCATGCTGTGTTATAGCAGGTTTGCGAGTCGGAAACAGCCCGTGAGACTTGGCGTGACTTCAACCAGCCGCTGTAATGACCGCTCTTTGAGCGAAAAAAAGAGACCCCGCCAAGCGGAACCTGGCGGGGTCATTTTTCTAATTTACGGCGATCGTTCTGCTGAACTTCCAGTGCCTGGGTCTGGAACCCAGAGTCAACCACTTGCCTATTCTAGGGGGCGAAGTCCTTTTGCCGTAGTTCTTTACAAGTGGAGGATAGCGGGCTCGAACCGCTGACCTCTTGCATGCCATGCAAGCGCTCTCCCAGCTGAGCTAATCCCCCGTGCTGAGACTTGGACATTCAACCAGACCCGCGTTGTGGTTGGCAGGTTCGTTGATTTCGTTGTCCGCAGTATGATCGGCGTTTTACCCGCCAGACTCAAAGATTTCCAGTCTCACGCCCCTCTGCAACCGGAGAACTCACCGGAAAAGTCACAACGGGTCTCAGAGCGAGGCCGAGATCGGCATTTTCTAGCAGTCCGACGGACCAGGGATGGGGCTGAGAGATTGTCTACAAGACCGTGCTGGTCGTGCTAAATCGTTCTGCTGCCAACTGTTTCACCGCTTTGAGGTCGGTTTTTCCCGTTCCGAGGAGCGGAATTTCCGAGACTTCGGCAAACGCTTCGGCATCGGGCAGCCAGAGGTTCGGCAGATCACACGCCCCTAGTTCTTTGAGGATGGACGGAACATCCTTGGATAGTGGACGGTGCAACACCACAATCCGTTCCCCTTTTTTGGGATCGGGGACGGCGGTGACGGCCAGCAGCGGGCCGGTCTCCTCGCCATGGCTCGTTTCCAGAATCCCCAACAGGCATTCTTCGATCTTGATATGCGGGACCATTTCGCCGCCGATCTTGGAGAAGCGGCTGAGTCGCCCCGTGATCTGGATGAAGCCCTCGAGATCGACTTTGGCCATGTCCCCGGAGTTGTACCAGCCATCGCGGATGACGGTGGCCGTTTTCTCGGGTCGATTGAGGTAACCAAGCATCACATTGGGGCCTTTGATTTCCAGCAGCCCTTCCGAGCCCTGCGGGAGAAGTTGCTTCGTATCCGGATCGACCACACGGACCAGCACGTCGGGCATGGGACGGCCGACAGTTCCCAGCTTTGTGCCGATCTGGGTGGTCATCTCGCAACGATGATCGGGAACGTTGACGGCGGCGGGGCCGGTGGTTTCGGTGGCTCCGTAACCCTCGGTCGGTACAACGTTGAACTTTTCCTGGAACTGCTGGGCCAGGTCGGGGGGCAACTTCTCAGCCCCGACGACCACGAGGTCCAGATGAGCGAATTGTTCCGGCGTGCAGCGTTTCAGGTAAGTTCGCAGGAATGTCGGCGTGGCGAACAAGATGGTGGCTTTGTGCTTCTCGGCGAGTTCCCCAATCTGCCGTGCATCGAGTGGATTGATGTGGTAGACGACTTTCGGATCGAGACACAGGGGCAACCACAAAGTCGCGAGGAAGCCCAGCGAGTGAAAGAGGGGAATC
This sequence comes from bacterium, assembly GCA_016125225.1. Lineage (GTDB taxonomy): Bacteria > Planctomycetota > Planctomycetia > Planctomycetales > Planctomycetaceae > DSVQ01. Next base: position 35,954 of record WGME01000007.1, read on the forward strand.
ACGCCGAGGACGACGTCGTTCTGGTTAATTTGAAAGAGTTGATCGGCCCCATCGACTGTGGAACGGATATTCTGATGCGAGAGCACGACTCCCTTGGGTTCGCCTGTGGAACCCGATGTGAAAATGCAGGTCATCGGGTCGTTGAGAGGGACCGATGTCAAGCCGAGCCAGCGTTCGAGGATGGCAATGGGCCAGACATAGGCTCCGAGGAACGCTCGCGCTTTGTCGAAACCGGTGATCTTTTCTTTCAGATCTTCGATGAAGACGAATTCCGCTCCCAGCTCGACGGGCTTTTTCTCCAGCATCTTGCGACTGGTAATAATGTGTGTTAGCCCTGCTTCCTGCACACAGAACCGTAGGTCCTGTTCGGACATGGTGTAATTGAGATTCACGGTCACGCGGCGGTTCAACGTCACGGCCGCATTTACCAGGGCACAGGCCACAGTAGGAGGCAGGAAGATCCCGACACGTTCTTCGTCGGGCTTGAGGACGTTGCGTGCCAGAACCTGACGGAAGGCCAACGAGGCGGTCAGCAAGCGGCCGCCATTCAATTCCATGCCGGATGAGTCCGCAATTTTGGATTGCGATTTCCGTCGTCGGCAGGCTCGTAGAAACATCCGGGCCGGAGTCAGTGAGTGATCGCGTTCATAATCCACGGCTTGTAATCCTAGTTCGCGCACAGCCAGCCCGACTTGTCCGGGAGATTCGGGTTGAGGAATCGGTTGACCAAAGAGAATCGTGACGGGATATCGCCAGGCACGTGGCCATTTCCAGAAGAATTTGCCATCGCGGAAGCTGAAGATACTCCCCCACAGGCCATGCAGGCAAATGGGAACCACCGGGGCCTGCGTTCCCTGCAGGATTTTGAGAAACCCCGGCTGAAAGGGTTGCATCTGCCCGGTTCGCGTGAGGGCCCCTTCCGCAAAGATGCAGACACACTCGCCATTATGCAACGCTTCACGAGCCGTCTTAATCGACTGCATGAGGGCTTTCGGACTTCCATGCGCGCGGATGGGAATGATTTCAAAAATGCGGGCCAGCCAGTTGAGTTTCGGATTCTCAACGAAATCGGCATAGACGATGAAGCGCACGGGACGTGGCACCGTCACGAGCAGTAACAGCCCATCGACCCAGGTCACGTGGTTGGAAACCAGCATCACGCTGCCGGTTCTCGGAATGTTTTCCAGTCCATAAACACGCAGGCGATAGGCCACGCGGCTGAGCACCCAGGTCAACAGGCGAAACATGGTGGCGGGAATTTGTCGCGCGATGATGATTCCGACGGGAATGGTACCTAATCCCGCCAGCAGGAAGATGGTTCCCGCCGACAGATGCAACACACCGTTGAGCAGATAGAAGACGGCGGAAATCATCAGGATGCTGAGCGAAACAACAAAATTCGTAGCGGCCAGAATCGATCCCAATTGTGCAGGTGGACTGCGATGTTGCAAGTACGCTTCCAGCGGCACGTCGAAGCAGCCGGCACTCACGCCCAAGCCGAACAATGCCAGGGCCGAGATGTAGTAGGCCGCCACGGGATTTGATGCGGACCACCAACCGGCTCCAAAGAGGACGCAACAGCAGGCCGCGATTCCCGCAGCACCAACAGGGACTATTCCAAGTTCAATCCGACCAACGGAAACCAGCCCGGCAAGGACGCTGCCTGTCCCTAACCCGGCGACCAGGATCATGCCAAAGATGCCGACATCTCGCTGACTCAACGCGAGGTCATGACGGCTGAAGGTATCGATATTGATTTGTGCCAGGGCCGCCAGCATCCAGAAGAAGGTGATGCCGAGAGCGGTACGAAACACCACGGGGAGTGCCGCGAGGTCACGTAAACTGGTCCAGGTGTCGCTCACCAGATTCCACGACCATGTACGTTCCGGATTGACGGACGGCACTCGCCGAATCATCAGGCTGGCCAACCAACCCGAGGTCGCGGCAGTCATGATGACGGCCGCTGCAAGCAATAAACCTCCGGCATGAATGGGACCGTTAGCTTCAGGCTGAACATATCCCACCAGCAGATTCCCAAGAAACAGACCAATGGCCGAGGGCACAACGAGCATCAACCCCATGTAGCCATTGGCCGTCGAGAGTTCAGAGTCATGGACGATTTCGGGCAGGCTGCCGAACTTCGATGGCGTGAATAACGCCGTCAATGCTCCCGTGGCGACCACAATCGCGAAGAGCAAAACAGGGTTCAAAGTCAGAATCGCCAGCAGTCCACAACCCAGGACACAGGCCTCCACAAACCGAAAAATCGTGATGATTTTCGCTTTGGAAAAGCGGTCGGCGAGAAACCCCGCCGGTGCCGCACACAGCAGGAACGGCAGGGTAAAGCCCGCCAATCCCACGGCGAGGGCCACGGCGTCTCCCACCAGCGGCTTGGCGATCGGAATGACCAGCCAGCGAAACGTGTTGTCATTCAACGCGGTCGTAAATTGAACGATCAACAGCCCGAGAAAACTGCGAGACCACAACCCCTCCGGCACATGACGTGATGGAGTTGAGGCTTCCACATCGTTTTCGACGTCTTGAGTCGTTGTCATAGCTGATTCAATCTGGAGTTTCCGACAAGCCCCAAGGCACGGGAACTGTCGCGAAATCTCTGAAAAAAGAGAAGAGCAAATGACTTACGGCCATCGGCTCGCCCGCCGTCCCTAGTCGGTCATTACATTACGGGCGACAAAACACCTCCAAACACACGCAAAATTTGCCAAGAATTTATCGAATCTCGCAGGGAAACAATCTGGCGAATTGACGCTCTTTCAAAACGCCGATTACAATGGAGGTCCTTGTCTACGCACTGATATCGTTTCATATCGTGCATTCGCACATGCTCCGTTCGCGCTCAATCTGGAGGTTCTCATTATGTCTCATCGAGGCCGTCGAGGTTTTACCCTCATTGAATTGTTGGTGGTGATTGCGATCATCGCCATTCTGATCGCCCTGCTTTTGCCCGCGGTTCAGCAGGCTCGCGAGGCGGCCCGCCGCACTCAGTGCCGGAACAACCTGAAACAGTTCGGGTTGGCGATGCACAACTATCACGACAACTCGAACACGTTTCCGCCAGGACTTGTGGCACCGACGACCTTATGGAGCACCTGCTCGGTGATGTCGAATGGCGTCGCCGTTCCCGACACGAACAGCCGAATGTGGGGCTGGGGGACTTTGATTCTGCCGTTCCTGGATCAAGCTCCGCTTTACAATACGCTGAGTCCCGATGGCTGCCGCATGCCCAATGAAAACACCCTTTACAACGGGGTCGCACTGTTGCAGCAGCCTTTGCCGGCCTACCGTTGCCCTTCCGATTCCGGCAGCAATATCAACGTCTACCATCAGAACTATGCCACGAGCAATTATGTCGTGAGCGAGCAGTTGGGAGACGTTCGGTCGAGCGTCCGGATTCGGGATGTTGAAGACGGTACCAGCAATGTGTTCATGATTGCTGAACGTCGCTTGAAGACCGAACCCGCCGGTTCGCGTTATTCCGGAGCGATCATCTGGGGACGCTCGAACAATACCGATGCCGCGTTCAAATTCCGTGCTGGACCACGTATTAACTTCACCCCGACTCCATTTGCGAACAATGGATTCGGTACCGATAACGGCTGTGTGCGGCACGGTGTTTCGAGCCCGCATGTCGGTGGTGCACACTTCCTGATGTGTGACGGGGCGGTACGTTTCGTCAGCGAAAACATCGCGTTTAACCCGCTCTCCTACGACCCTGCCACTTGCGGGGCCGCACAGAACGTGGCTTTTGCTGGCCCGGCCTTCACCTATCAGAATCTCTATTTCCGGGCCGATGCTAACCCCGTCGGCGATTTCTAGTCCGGCTTGCTGCGGACCAACGGGCTGAGTTTCGATTCAGCCCGTTTTTCGTTGGCTGCGCGCATCATTTGAACAACGGAACGAATAACTCGATTAGCAGGATAAAGGAACACTCTCATGCGAACGCTCGTCGCAATCATGCTGTGCGCTTTGACGATTGGCTGTGGTGGTAAAGCCTATGACGGGGCGAAGCGGTTTCCGCTATCGGGAAAAGTGACATTCGATGGCGAACCCGTGGACGGCGGAACGATCTCGTTCAATCCGGCCACTGAAAACGCGACCGATAAGCAACGCCCTTCAGGTGGGGTCATTACCGCCGGGGAATACAGTATCCCGGAAGGGCAGGGAGTGAATGCTGGCACGTATCAAGTGGAAATCCGCTGGAGCCGACCGACGGGCAAGCAGTTCAAGGATACGCAGGACACCGGCGAAATGATCGATGAGACCAAACAGGTCGTTCCCGCCAAGTACAATACCGTGACCGAATTGCGAGCCGAAGTGGGAACGGGCAGCACGACCTTCGACTACGATCTGAAATCCAAGTAACGTTTTCGATCAGGGCACGAACCGGTATTCCCCCCGGTTCTGCTCAGCCAGCAGTCTCAGCGTTTCCTCGGCGGTGATTTCGCCAAAGGCGAACGTGTGGATGCTGGTCTGCTGTTGCTTCACGCTCTGCAGAGTCCGCTTGATCCGCTGATCGAAATCGCCATCGGTTAAAAAGCAGAGGGTGTCGGGCTGCATCCGCAAGGCGATGTCCATCGCGGCTCGTGGATCGGTCGGACCGCCGCTGGTTGGCAGTTGGGCAATCCATTTCAGATACGGATCACGATCACCGGCCCGGGCGGGCATCCAACCGGCAGCGGGCATCGGCGTCGTCTCATTGCTGAAGAAGATCACATAGAACTGCTGTTCCGGTTTCATCTCCAGCAGGCATTTAATGAGTTCGAGTTTGAGTCGCCGCAACCGCGTTTTCGCCGGGCTGTCATGCGGATGGTTCATGCTGCGGGAATTGTCGACGACGAACATCACGCGTCGTCCTTGCGGCGGTTGCATGCCAAAGAAGCCGGGTTGATCGCCGAGTCCCTGGCCGGGGCCATGTCCCATTCCGGATGTCACCGCGGCGGCTTTCCCCACCGATTTTTGAGGTTGTGGGGCTGCGTCGGTTGCCGTATGGGCCGGAAGCCAGGTGACCGGAAGTTGCACCTCAGGATCCTGAGTGAGCAACATGCTGACAGGAGTTGCCTCGCGCTTCTCCGACCCGGCTCCACCAGCGACGTTCGAGACTTCAGGCGGTTGTTCCGGCGGCAGTTCGATCTGTTCCGCCGGCTTTTCCGCAGTCCAACGAGAATCGAGTTGCCAGACTTCGACCGATTCCGCAGGTGAGAACCACCAGCAGCCAGCGGCGATGGCCAGCCCCAGATGGACCGTCAGCGACAACAGCCAGGGCTGAAGAGTAAAGCCAAGTGCGGATTCGCATCCTGTGGTTCGCGGCATGGTCACCACCTGCTGAAACTGGCCCTTATCCTAACGAGTATCGTCGAAAAACACTGCTGAAATTTGCCCGTCGCCGAGGCATCGGCACGATCGAACAAATCCGCAGTTAAGTCTGGCGGCAGAATTCGGTTATGCTGCAGAGAAGTCAGGAGGAAATCATGACCATCAATGTGGCTGAAGCGGCAGCAGGCATGGATCACAAGCATGAGGTATCCCATGCCGAAGGGAACATGCCGATTGTTTTCTTTGACGGAATTTGCGGATTTTGCAACGCAACCATTAATTGGCTGCTGAATCATGACCCCCAGGGAAAATTGCGGTTTGCTCCGTTGCAGGGTGTCACCGCCGCACAATTGGTGACCACTGATGATCGGGAGCGGCTCACTTCGATGGTGTTCTGGTCAACAGATGGCGCTTTTCGAAAAAGCAGTGCCGTGGTGCGCGTGTTGTGGACGCTCGGCGGCATCTGGAGCGGATTGGGCACGTTGTTGTGGCTGATCCCTCGTCCGTTGCGAGATCTTGGCTACAATCTGATCGCTCGGTCGCGGTATCGCATTTTCGGAAAACTTGAGGCGTGTCGCCGACCGTCGCCGGAAGAACAGGCCCGCTTCCTGCCCTGAGTTCAGCAACATCATCACCCCAAACCAACAACCGCGTGCGGGCGTTTTTGTGGAAAACTTTATGTCGATTGCGAACACTTCGTCCGATGAGCCGCTGCCAGTCGTCACACGCCCCCGCCACACGCGGTGGTGGTTGGGCAGCCTGATTCTGGGCGCGGGAATGACGGCTCAGGCACTCCTCTGGATGCGGTACGTCGAAGATCCCACGTTCGCGAAAATGTCAGTCCTGTGGGTCTGGCCAGCGACGCTGTTTGCCTTGCTTCTGTGGTGGCTGTTCGCCTCAGGACTTAGCTGGGCCACCAAGTTAATTCCCCTGGGGCTGCTGGCCTTAGGTGGAGTCGGTTTCTTTTCCGTCTACCGCATCGACGGCAGCGATGGTGATATGGTTCCACGGTTGGCCTATCGCTGGGTGCCCACAGCGGAACAACAAGCCCGCGACTACTGGAAGCAGCAGACGATTCCTGAAAGTTCACCAACCAACAGCGAAACACCGTCCGAGGGGACAATCGCTGATGGCGTGGAGGCACCGGAACCCACCGCTGACGACTGGCCTGACTTTCGAGGACCGAAGCGCGATGGCATTGTTCGAGGCATCGGTTTTCGCACCGATTGGGAAAAGCGACCACCACAGGAACTCTGGAGGCACCCCGTCGGCCTCGGTTGGTCCTCGTTCGTAGTTCTCGATGACTATGCCATCACGATGGAACAGCGGGATGAGCAGGAATCGGTGGTCGCCTACAGTTTGAAGTCGGGCGAACCGCTCTGGTTGCATGGCGACGACGTTCGATTTCAAGCCGTGGAAGTCAACGGCGGGGACGGCCCGCATGCCACGCCGGTGATCTCGGGTGACCGTGTCTTTTCGCTGGGGGCGACTGGCCTGTTGAATTGCCTGGAGTTGAACACCGGCAAGTCGCTGTGGTCCCGCAACATTCTGACAGACGCGGGGGCACCCGGCGCGGCCGTGAAGAACCTCGAATGGGGAGTTTCCGGATCGCCGCTGGTCGTCGACGATCTGATCATCACGATTCCGGGAACTGCACCGGGACGTTCAGTCCTGGCTTATGATCGCACGACCGGTGAAATCGTCTGGGCTGGCGGCACCTTCCCCGCGAGTTATGGGGGGCCCGCAGTGGCCGAATTAAACGGAGTTCGCCAGGTGCTGATTTACCACGGAACCGGCATCGCGGCCTTTGAACTGGGGTCCGGCAAAGAACTGTGGAGCTTCCCCTGGGAAAACATGCCCAAGGTGAATGCGGCACAGCCCATGATCGTCAGCGACTCTTCCCTGGTGATCGGCACGGGCTACGGAATCGGTGCGACATTGCTGAAGTTAACCGCTGAAGAGAAGGGTCCATGGGGTGTGTCAGCCGACTGGAAAACCAATCGGCTCAAGCTGAAATTCAACGATGCCATTCTGCTGGATGGCTACATCTATGGTCTCGATGACGGCATCTTGACGTGCGTTGATGTGGCGACCGGTAAGACGAAATGGAAAGGGGGCCGCTATGGATACGGCCAGATCCTGGCCCACGAATCGACAATCCTCGCGCTCACCGAAGACGGCGATGTTGCCCTTGCCAAGGCCCAACCCACCCGGTTCGAAGAAATCGGCCGCTTCCATGCCCTCGACGGAACCACGTGGAATCACCCTGCGGTGGCTCATGGCAAGCTGTTGATTCGGAATGGATCGATGGCCGCGTGTTACGACGTCGCCCCGTGAGTTTCGGCATCCAAGCCGATTCCTCGTTCGCGTCGCAACAGCAAGCAGGATCGGCCGCCAAGTTCGTAATCTCGGCAGATTTGGGGTCGCCATTCGTAATGACGGCAAGCCCGATGATCCATGTCGTACCACAGGCAAGCTTCCTGCGGTTCCTGCCCACGAGTCAGCCCCGAAAAGTGCTCATCGATTTCCGTGATGAGTTCGCGAGGCAAGCCAGGGGGCCGTGACGGATGCGGCTCGCCGAGTCCCGGTCGGCTGGCATAGAGTAGAACTGGCGAGCCAATGCCCTGGCAGCATTGGCCACACCCTTCGCACGAGTCTGGACCCAACACCGTCAGTGCGGCTCCGGACATCTGTGATCCCCTCTCAATCGCCGCGAACCGCTATCAGTCCTTTTTCTCTTCTTTCTTATCTTCAGCTTTCTTCTCTTCCGCCTTCGGCTCGTCCTTCTTTTCCTCGGGCTTGGGTTCTTCCTTCTTCTCTGCCGGTTTAGCGAGTTCCAGCCCGCGAATGATCTGCACTTCGGGAAGGTCGGACTTGAATGCGGCCACACCAGCATCGGTTACCTGGGTTTCCCACAGGTAAAGTTTCTTCAATTTCTTGAGGCCGCTGAGTGACTTCAACCCGGCATCGGTAACGGCTGTTCCATAGAGGTTGAGATACTCCAGATTTTCGAGGCCTTTGAGCTGCTCAAGACCCGCATCGGTGATTTTGGTTTTCTCCAGATGCAGCTTGGTCAGTCCCTTTAGATCTTTGATGTGGACTAATCCTGCGTCGGTTACTTCCGTTCCTCGAAGGTTGAGCTGGGCAGTCTTCGGAAGGTCCTTGAGCGGGGCAATCTCCGCATCGGTGATTTTGACATCTGCCAGGTGCAGCGAGATATCGAGCCGCGGGTCATTCTGTGCGATTTCCAGGACCAGCCCGCCGAGTTTTTTGAGCGACGCAATCGCCTGTTCCTCGGCTGGAGTGAGTTTGGGCGCATCAGCCGCGAAACCCGTGGAAATGGTCAGTCCCAGCCAGCAGACAGCCCCGGTGAGTGCAGACAACCTCATGGTTCAACCTCTTGTTACAGTCGTTGCGGTCTCTCAGGTGATTTCCTGCAGCGAGCCCTGTTCATGGCCCGTGCATCACACCCGGTATCATACATCAGTCATCTTCGATGAACGAGCGAACTGACGCAACTGACCCGTTTTACAGTCCCCGCCAGTTTATGCAGGGACAATCATTATGGTTTGTTGCGAACCAGCAAGGCCTGATAGCCCCCATCTCCCTGCGGCCCGGGGAGAAACAGGGCTTCATCGACGAGTTGCAGGTCTGGAGTTTGTGCCATCACGCGGGCGATCACTGCCTGATTTTCATCCCGCTCGATGCTGCAGGTGGAATACAACACACGCCCCCCCGGCGATAGCCGTTGAACCGCAGCCTTGAGCAAGCCCTGCTGGATGGCGGGCAGTTCTTCAAAGTCCTGAGGCAGCAACCGCCAGCGAGCCTCCGGTCGACGATGCAGCACTCCGGTATTCGAACACGGTGCATCCACCAGAATGGCCTCGAACGGGCCACGGGGCAAATCGTAAAGTTCTGAAGAGATGACCGCCGTTTGAATCGAAGTCAGCCCCAGTCGATCGGCTCCGCTTAAGACGAAGGCCAGACGCTCGGCGTGGACATCCGTTGCAAGCAACGAACCATGGTCGTCACGCAATTCCGCGAGATGACAGGTCTTGGTTCCCGGAGCGGCACACATGTCCCACACACGATCATCAGGATCGGGGGCCAAACGGATCGCTGCCTGCATCGCCGTCAGATCTTGTGGCGCGAACCAGCCTTCGGCATAGCCCGGCAACTCTTCGATGTTCCCCGCTTCATGCACGCGCAAGGCGTCCAGCCCCGGCACAATTTCCGAGACGATGCCCTCGGCCTGCCAGCGCTGCTGCAGATCGGAAACACTGATGCGGCGGCGATTGATGCGCACATACAGCGCCGGCACCGAATTCACCGCCTCGGCCAAGGATAAGAGTTGATCGTGATCGAAAACCTTCGCCCAGCGCTCCACCAGCCACATCGGCAGACTGTAAGCGAGCGAGACATAGCCCGGCAGGTCCACGGCAGGGTCGGGAAAAATGTCGGCCTGAATGCGGCGATAGCGTCCCTGTCCAATCGGTAAGGCATTCGCGGCTGGCTGGTCGATCGGGTTCGGGTCGACTACCCGGCTGATTGTCCGCAAAATTCCATTGGCGAAACCAGTCCATCGCAATTGGCCCAATGAACGGGCAATTTCGACGGTTTCATGAATCGCCGCAAAGGCGGGCACACGGTCGAGGTAGGCCAGTTGATACGCACCCAGCCACAGCAGTGTCACTAATTCCGGTTCAATACGGTCCCACGGACGGCTGATCGCGGGGCGCAGAATTTCGGTGAGGGCCAGTTGGCGGCGAACCACTCCGCAGACGAGTTCGGTAATGAAGCGACGATCGGTGGGTGGCCACGCTCCGCTGGCAAACTCGGTGGCCAACTCATCCTGCACAAAGCAGCCCGTGAGCCGGTAGCGTTCCAGAACGCGGTAGGCCAGTTCGCGCGCGGTTTTCGGAGCAAACAACAAACCGCCGGTCATAATGACGAACTCGAATTCTAGGCAGAACAGAACAACGCAATCGATGATCTCAGAAGCTGCTAGCTGGCAGCGAACTGGCCGTCGCACAGCTTTTTGAGGTCATCGAAATAGTTGGGATAAGTCTTCGATGTGCATTCCGGATTCCGGATCTGAATGCCGGGGGCTCGCAAACCAACCAGAGCAAAGCTCATGGCCATCCGGTGATCATCATACGTTTCAATCGCAGCGGGTTGTGGCTGACCGGGGTAAATCGTCAAACCGTCGGCGTGCTCATCCGCTTGAATTCCCATCCGCAGCAGTTCGGTGACCACCGCGGAAATGCGGTCGGTCTCTTTGACACGCATGTGTCCGACATTGCGAATGACTGTCGGACTGTCGGCAAAGATGGCCACCGCCGCAAGGGTTTGAGCGGTATCGCTGATGGCATTCATGTCGACATCGACTCCCTTGAGCGGGCCACCGATGACTTTGATGTAGTCGCTGCCCCAGACGACGCCACAGCCCATCTTTTCAAGCATGTCGACGAAGTGCGTGTCGCCCTGTAAAGCGAATTGCGATAACCCTTGGACAGTGACTTCTCCCCCCGTGATAGCCGCAGCCGCGAAAAAGTAACTCGCCGCCGAGGCATCTGGCTCGATGTGGTAGGTCGTGCCACGATACGATTGCGGTTGGATGGTGTAGATGCCCGGTTGATTGGTCGTCACCACGACTCCAAAGCGGGCCATCACGCCGAGGGTCATATCAATGTAGGGTTCAGAGACCAAAGGACCAGCGAGTCGGAATTCGACGGGTTGTTGAGCACACGGTGCGGCCATCAAGAGCGCACTGAGATACTGACTCGATACGCTGGTCTGCACTTTCGCAATGCCGCCGCGCAGCCGCTGGGCTTCAATGATGACCGGCGGGCAACCCGAATCGGTCTCGCAACGCGCATGAGCCCCCAGTTCGTTCAGGGCATTCAACAAATCGGCGATCGGGCGTTCCCGCATGCGGGCGTTGCCATCAAGACGATAAGTTCCCTCGCTCAGCGTGCACATCGCGGCGAGGAAGCGAATGCTGGTCCCGCTGTTTTCCAGGTATAAGTCGGCCTGTCTGACGGGAATACGACCACCGGCCCCCTGCACGATGACGGTGTTATGCTCGCGGTCCTGATCGACAGAGAGCCCGAGTCGCCGGAGACTTTCGATCATGACCTGAGTGTCACGGCTGTCCAGTACTCCCTGCAGAACCGAAGTCCCTTCCGCCAGAGCCGCGACGACAAGTGCTCTGTTGGTCAGGCTTTTCGATCCGGGAGGCTGTACGGTCCCCTTCACAGGGTTTCCTACAGGTCGGATTTCGATCACGTCGGACATGGCGTCGACTGTTTTCGGCAGGATGTCTGGTCAAATTCCGGATCGCAAGCCGAGTCCGGGCAGTAACTTCGGTAGAGAGTACCGTAATCTGTCCCATTCTGCCACCGGACAGCAGATCACTTTCCGAAACCTGGGTCTGAGACGCGTTTTTGCCGCCCCTACTGCTCCGGCAGGATGAGGCTGTCATCAGAAAGGCTGGCAATCCTCATTGGCTGCATCCTAACTGACAATCGGTAGCGCCACTTCTGTCGGTTTCTGCCATGTTGGCAGTTTCTGACTGCGACTCATCATGTCGCGAATTCCGAGACAAGTGTATTTATACAAATGAGTTGCAGCGATGGTTCTTGCTCTGGCACAAAAGGTGCTTGTGGGGCTGACCGTGTCGCGGGGCAAGGTGTATTGCTGCCCGGCTGACAGATGAGACCGGGAGTCAGGCCGATCGAACTTGAGTGCTGGATCGGGCTGATCGCAGGTTGTACGACTTCAGTCCCGACAACATTGCATGCGATCGCTGGTTGAGGAGGAACTGTGGCCAAGCTGATTTGTTTCGAAGATGACGTTCGCAAGAGTCTGCTGGAGGGGGTCTCCAAGCTGGCGAAGGCCGTCAAAAGTACGCTCGGCCCGCGGGGTCGGAATGCCGTGCTCGACAAAGGGTGGGGTTCACCCAAGGTCACCAAAGACGGTGTGACCGTCGCTCAAGACATTGAGCTGGAAGACAAATACGAAAACATGGGCGTGCAACTCGTCAAGGAAGCCGCTTCCAAGACGGGGGATGTCGCCGGTGACGGAACCACCACCGCGACGGTGCTCGCCGAAGCCATCTTCAAAGATGGCCTGCGTTACATCGCGGCCGGTGCCGACCCGATGGCCTTGAGCCGTGGCGTGCAGAAGGCCGTTGATGCCGTGGCCGCTGAACTCAAGAAACTTGCCAAGCCCGTCGAAGCCAAAGATCGCAAGGCGATCGAAACCGTGGCCGCCATCGCTGGCAACAACGACAAGGAAATCGGCTCGATTCTGGCCGACGCCCTGCTGAAGGTTGGCAAGGACGGCGTGATCACCGTCGAAGAAGGCCGCCAGGTCAGCACCGAAGTCGATCTGGTCGAAGGGATGCAGTTCGAACGCGGTTATCTCTCGCCGCACTTCGTCACCGATCAGGACGACCAGATCGTCGAGATGGACGGCTGCCGCATTCTGATCTACGAAGAAAAGATCAGCTCGGCGAAGGTCATGGTGCCGTTGCTCGAAAAGGTCTCGAAGGCTGGCATCTCGCTGCTCATTATCGCCGAAGACATTGAAGGCGAAGCTCTGGCCACGCTGGTGGTCAATAAGATGCGTGGCATTCTCAAGATCGCCGCGGTCAAGGCCCCCGGTTACGGCGACCGCCGCAAGGCGATGCTCGAAGACCTCGCCATTCTGACCAATGGCAAGGCCATCTTCAAAGACCTGGGTATCAAGCTCGAAAACGTCGAACTGTCGGATCTCGGCACAGCCAAGAAAGTCCGCATCGACTCCGAGAACACCACCATCGTTCAAGGTGGGGGCAGCAAGGCCGCGATCGAAGGCCGGGCCGCAATGATCCGCCAGGAAATCACCAAGACCGACAGCGAATACGATCGCGAAAAGCTGCAGGAACGGTTGGCGAAGCTGGCCGGTGGTGTCGCTCAAATTTCGGTGGGTGCCCATACCGAAACCGAAATGAAGGAACGCAAAGACCTCATCGATGACGCTCTCGCTGCTACGCGGGCTGCCATTGAAGAGGGTATCGTTCCTGGTGGTGGCGTGGCCTTGCTGCGTTGCTCGAATGTCGTCGACAAGCTGAAGCTGGAAGGCGATGAAGCTCATGGAGCCGCTCTGGTGAAGGGTGTGCTGTCGATGCCGCTCAAGACCATCGCTGCCAACGCCGGTCTCGATGGAGCTGTGGTCGCCAACCATGTGCTCAAGTCCAAGGACAAGACCCACGGTTACGATGCCCTGAACGATCGCTACGGCGATATGTTCGACTTCGGTGTCGTCGACCCGGCCAAGGTGGTTCGCACTGCCCTGCAGAATGCCGCCTCGGTGGCCAGCCTGCTGTTAACCACGGAAGCCATCATTGTGGATGCTCCGAAGCCTGCTGAAGCCGATGGCCACGATCACCATGACCATGGCGGCGGCATGGGAGGAATGGGCGGCATGGGAGGAATGGGGATGGGTGGCATGGGAGGAATGGGCGGCATGGGTGGCATGGGTGGCATGGACTTCTAGTCCCTGCCCGCTGCCATGCCCGCCTCACTCCAGTGCGGCCCAGACAGTGCGTCTCACACAGAAATTTGCCCCGGTTGCTCGTTGATCTCCTGAGTTGCGATCACATGGCGGCCGGTTGATCGGTAGACAACACAACATAATCAACACGGAGAGAATTCCATGACGTTGAAGCCTTTGGATGACCGGATTGTGATTGAGCCGTTGACCGCGGAAGAAAAGACCGCCGGGGGCATCGTGCTGCCCGATTCGGCCAAGGAAAAGCCGCAACGGGGCAAAGTGGTCGCCGTTGGTCCGGGTCGGTTGCTCGACTCCGGCGAACGCCATCCGATCGCCCTGAGCGTGGGCGACGAAGTCCTGTTCGCCAAGTACGGCGGCACCGAAATCGAAGTCGATGGCGTCGACGTGAAGATCCTGCGCGAGCAGGACATCCTCGCCAAAGTCGTGAAGTAATCCATCGCAATGAAGCCCCGGGGAAGACTCTCCCCGGGTGTCCTGCGTGACCTCAATCCAACATCGCATTCAACCGCAGAGGAGTATCTCGCGTGCCCAAGCAATTGCTGTTCGACGATCGGGCTCGCCTCAAACTGCAAAAGGGCGTGGAGACGCTCGCGCAGGCTGTGGCAGTCACGATGGGCCCGACCGGCCGCAATGTGATCATCGACAAATCCTTCGGTAACCCCGTCGTCACCAAGGACGGCGTGACCGTCAGCAAGGAAGTCGAACTTGAAGATCCGTTCGAGCACATGGGGGCCAAACTGGTCAACGAAGTCGCTTCGAAGACCAGTGATATCGCCGGCGATGGCACCACCACCGCCACCGTTCTGGCCCGCGCGATTTACAGCGAAGGCCTGCGGGGCTTGACCCTCGGTGCTAACCCGACCGTCGTTCGCCGCGGTATCGACAAAGCCGTGGAAGCCGCGATTGCCAAGCTGGAAAGCATGGCCAAGGCGGTCAGCTCGAAGGAAGAAATCGCCCAGGTCGGCACGATCTCCGCGAACAGCGACAAGGAAATCGGCAACCTCATCGCTGATGCGATGGAAAAGGTTGGCCGCGATGGTGTGATCACTGTCGAAGAAGGCAAGGGCAACACCACCACTCTCGAACTCGCCGAAGGGATGCAGTTCGACAAGGGGTATGTTTCTCCCTACTTCATCACCAGCCCGCAGGACATGAAGGCGATTCTCGAGAATTGCTACATCCTGCTGCATGAGAAGAAGATTTCGAGCCTGCGGGAATTCGTGCCCCTGCTCGAGAAGGTCGCTCAGACCGGCAAGCCGCTGCTCGTCGTCGCTGAAGATGTCGACAGCGAAGCTTTGACCGCCTTGGTGGTCAACAAGCTGCGTGGCGTGCTCAACATCTGTGCGGTGAAGGCCCCGGGCTTCGGCGATCGTCGTAAGGCGATGATGGGCGATATGGCCATCCTCACCGGTGGCACTCTCATCTCCGAAGACCTCGGCATCAAGCTGGAAAGCGTCGAACTCGCTCACCTCGGCCGTGCTAAGAAGGTCGAAGTGACCAAAGATGATTGCACGATCATCGAAGGCGCGGGCGATTCCGCCGCGATCAAGGGCCGGGTCGACCAGATCCGTCGCCAGATCGAAGGGACCGAAAGCGAATACGATCGCGAAAAATATCAGGAACGGCTCGCCAAGCTGACCGGCGGCGTGGCCATCATTTCGGTCGGTGCCACTACCGAAGCCGAAATGAAGCAGACCAAGGCCCGCATGGAAGACGCTTTGCATGCCACCCGCGCTGCGGTGGAAGAAGGCATTCTTCCCGGCGGTGGTGTCGCCTTGCTGCGGTGTATCGACGCCGTCAGCGAAGTGAAGGCCAAGGGTGACGAGAAGATCGGCGTCGAAATCGTCGCTCGCGCTCTCGAAGCCCCGATCCGTCAGATCGTCAACAACTGCGGTCTCGATGGTTCGGTGATCGCCGACGAAGTCCGCTCGATGGCCACCAACAAGGGCTTCGACGCGAACTCGGGCGAATATGTCGACATGTACAAGGCTGGGATTATCGACCCCGCGAAGGTGGTCAAGAATGCCCTGCTGCATGCCTCGTCGATCGCCGGGCTGATGCTCACCACCCAGGTGCTCGTTACCCGCACCGACGAAGCCGGTTCCGACAAGAAGAAGCCCACGGTGGAAGGGGCTGTGAAGTAATAATCGAGGTGTCAAGCATCGGTTCTTAGCCGCGAGGCTACGCCGAGCGCTCGACATCTTCGAAAAGCCGCGACCGACGAGTCGCGGTGATTTCCGAACCGAACGGAGTTTCCCACGCAAGCCCGGCTTCCCCACCGCGAGAAGCCGGGCTTGTTCTTAGTCTATGATTCAAGGAAATTGGTTAACGATATTGTCTGCTCGGGAAGGCGAGGAAACCTAAGACAACAAAGTTGATGGGAATTCTGTCATGTCAGACATGCACCGGATAACACACGATCCCGCCAGTATGGGCGGCAAGGCTTGTATTCGCGGTCTGCGTGTGACCGTGAGTATGGTGCTGGGCATGCTGGCGACAGGGCATTCACGAGATGAGATTCTCAAAGCCTATCCCTATCTCGAAGCGGAAGATATTGATGCGGCATTAAGCTACGCCGCCTGGCGTTTAGAAGAACATGAAGAGCCCTTGGTGATGTCATGACTTTGGCATTGCTGGTCGATATGAATTTATCGCCCGATTGGGTTCCCTTTTTGCGGGCAGCCGGATATCAAGCCGTGCATTGGTCCAGTGTGGGCGATCCAAAGGCAAAGGATCATGAACTCATGGCATGGGCAATAGCCAATAGACATATGGTTTTTACCCATGATCTCGATTTCGGTACGGTCCTGGCATTGACACATGGAACTGGCCCCAGTGTCCTCCAGGTGCGAACACAAGACTTGTTGCCAAAACATCTAGGCCCGATCGTGCTTTCCGTCTTGTCACGTTATGACCATGAATTGTCGGCTGGAGCGCTGATCGTTGTCGATGAACAGAGATCGCGAGTGAGAATCCTGCCGATTTAATAGTAATTGCGTCACAGTAATGCTGTATGGTCCGCACAGCGAACCTTACATGAAACGCCCAACATCTAACCCCCACGCAAAAATCATGATGGCAACACAACGCGACTATTACGAAGTGCTGGGCGTGGAAAAGGGTGCCAGTACCGACGACATCAAGCGGGCCTATCGCAAGCTGGCGGGGAAGTACCATCCCGACCGCAACCCCGGCGATGCCACCGCGGTCGAGAAGTTCAAAGAGGCGTCGGAAGCCTTTGATGTCCTTTCCAGTGATGACAAGCGGGCTCGGTACGACCGCTTCGGTCATGCGGGCGTGCAAGGGGCCGCGGGACGGGCCGGTGGTGCCGGGTTCCAGGATGTCGAAGACATCTTCGAGGCGTTCGGCGGCATCTTTGGCGACCTGTTCGGTAATGCGGGTGGGCGACGCAGCAAAGGGAGTCGGGGCCGTCGGGGTGATCATCTGCGGACGGCGGTGACGATTGATCTCGTTGAAGCGGCTCTCGGTTGCAATCGCGAACTGGAAATCCGTCGCCGGGTGATCTGCACCACCTGCACCGGCAGCGGCGCCAAACCGGGTACCACGCCCTCCACCTGCGATTACTGCGGTGGGCATGGCCAGGTGGTTCAATCGCAGGGCTTCTTCCGCGTGCAGACCGTCTGCCCCGCCTGTCAGGGAACGGGCAAGGTCATCCGTGATAAATGCGTCGACTGCCGTGGCACTCGATATGGATCAACCACGGTCAAACTCGATGTGAAGATCCCGGCCGGAGTCGACAACGACATGCAGATCCGTGTCTCCGGGGAAGGCGAACCGGGGGAGAATGGCGGTCTGTCGGGCGACCTGTATGTCGATATCCGCGTGAAAGCTCATCCGCTGTTTCAAAGGGAAGGCCGACATCTGCTGTGCGAGGTGCCCATTACCTTCACGCAAGCGGCGTTGGGCACAGAACTCGAAGTCCCGTTGATCGCGGGTCGGCACAAACTCACCATTCCGGCTGGTACGCAGCCCGGGGAAACCTTCCGTTTACGTGGCCAGGGAATGCCCGATCCGCACGGCGGAGCCCGGGGAGATCTCGTGGTCCGTGCGATGGTGGAAGTGCCGAAGAAACTCAACAAACGCTATGAAGAATTGCTGCGGGAACTGGCCGATATCGAGCAGAAACACGTCTCCGCACATCACAAAGGCTTCTTCGAACAGGTGAAGGAATTCTTCACCGGACACGATGGGGCCGAGTAACGCATGCCATTCGGGGATCACGATTCCTGAATGAATTCCGACGATTCAAGAGACAAGAGGATCAACACCATGACCGACCCCACGGCGACCCCGGAAGAGAACTCCGCCGCGCCCGAGGGCACCGCGGCCGCGCCGGCAATGACCTTGGAACAGGCGCTGGCGGAACGCGACGACTATCTCGATAAATGGGCGCGGGCTCGCGCCGATCTCGAGAACTATCGCCGACGGATTCAGAAGGAAATGGAAGAAGACCGCAAATATGCGGCCTTGCCGTTGCTGAAGGCGATTCTCCCGGGCATCGATAACCTGTATCGCGCGATCCAGGCAGCCGAGACGTCAAAGAACATCGACGAGCTGATTACCGGTATCAACATGGTACTGAAGCAGTTCGAAGGGGCACTCACCGGACAAGGCGTCACGCCGATCGCATCGGTTGGCCTGCCGTTCGATCCGCATGTGCATGAAGCCATTGCCCAGGCCCCGTCGCCGGACCATCCACCCATGACGGTCCTGCAGGAAGTGGAACAGGGAATTCAACTGCACGACCGCGTGGTGCGGCCGGCAAAAGTGATTGTCTCGACGAATGGCTAAGGGCTAAGTGCTAAGAGCTAAGTGTTGGAGAGCAGACATGCCTTCTCAACACTTAGCCCTGAACCCTGAACCCTCAGCCCAGGAACTTTTCATGCCCACCTATGACTATGCGTGCGATGCGTGTGATCATCGCTGGGAAGAATTTCAGTCGATCACGGCCGACCCGATCAAGAAGTGCCCGGTCTGCAAGAAGGCCAAGGCCCGGCGGTTGATCAGTGCGGGTGGCGGATTCCTGT
Organism: bacterium; assembly: GCA_016125225.1. Classification (GTDB taxonomy): domain Bacteria; phylum Planctomycetota; class Planctomycetia; order Planctomycetales; family Planctomycetaceae; genus DSVQ01. The sequence continues at coordinate 54,895 of WGME01000007.1, forward strand.
TTAAGGGCTCGGGCTTCTACATCACCGATTACCGCAGCGACTCCTACAAAAAGGGGGCCGATGCGGACAAGAAAACCACCTCGGGCGGCGAGTCGAAATCCGAGACGAAATCGGAATCGAAAAGCACCGGCGAATCGAAAGCCAAGCCGGACAAGAAAAGCGAGTGACCATCTCCAGGCAAGGCAACGTCATGCCCAGCCCTTCATCGCAACCTTCGGAGCAGAATCAGGGTGCGTGTCCGATTTGTGAACGGACAGTGCCGGACACCGCCGAAGCGCAGAAATACCATCCGTTTTGCAGTCGGCGGTGTCAGCAGGTCGACCTGATGCGGTGGATCGATGGCCGGTATGCGATCGTCGATGAGCTTCCCGACGAAGACGAGTTTGCCTTCGACGAGTAAGTCGGAATTGCAAAGATTGCCGTGGGAGCATAACGTCCCACGATGAATCCTTCCTGCCACCCGCCGTGCCATTGGGATGCCCCGCTCGAATTCGAGCCGTGGCTGCGTCCGCAGGTGTGGGGCGGCCGACAATTGGCGGAATTGTTGGGAAAACCGCTGCCGACCGACGGCAACTACGGTGAGTCGTGGGAACTCTGCCCGCTGGCACCCCATGTCAGCGCACTGCTAGGAAATCCCTCCCCCGGTAGATCATTGACGGAGATTTGGAACGACCTGCGAGCCGACTTACCATTCCCAGTCAGCGAGCAGCCCTTTCCTTGGCTGATCAAATGGCTCGATTGCCGCGACCTGCTCTCGGTGCAGGTTCATCCCGATGCCGAGCAATCGCAGCGCTGGCTGGGGGAAATCTGTCCGAAATCGGAGACCTGGGTGATCGTGGCCGCGGAGCCGACGGCGATCATTTATGCTGGCCTCAAATCCGGTGTGACCAAGACAGACATCGAGCGGCGATTGGGGCATCCGACACTGGTAGACCTGCTGCATCAGTATCACCCGCAACCGGGGGACTGCCTCTATCTTCCCGCGGGCACGGTGCATGCGGTCGGCGGCGGTGTGGTCATCGCCGAAGTGCAGCAACCCAGCGACGCCACCTTCCGACTCTTCGATTGGAACCGCGTCGATTCCCAAGGCAAGGCCCGCGATCTGCATTGGCTGGAAGCGGTTGACTGTCTGCGACTGCCCCAACCGCCGGTGTTACCGGTTTCCGCGCAACCGTGGTCCGTTGCTCCAGATGGCATCGGTGGAGAGGAATTGCTGTCGGTTCCGGAATTCCAACTCGATCGGCTGACCATTCATCGTCCTGCACAGATCGACCACCAGACCGTCAGTGTCTGGATGGTGCTGCATGGGACCGGCGAGCTGACATGGGCCGTCGGACAGAAAGCGATCACTCCGGGAATGACACTACTCTTCCCGCCGCGACTCCGAGCCGTCACTTGGACGCCCGCGACTACCGGGCCGCTCACCTTGTTGCGAGTGACGCTACCGGCTCTCAATGCACGGTAACCATTGGTTCTGTGTGCGTTGGCACCAGTCTTCGATGCGGGTTCGTGGTGACTGCGGGTGGGCCGCCCTTTCCGCGGCCAGATGACCGGCGAGTGTGATCAGATCGCCCGGCACGTCGATGTCATACCACGGCGACAGCAAGCCGAGTGACCAGCCTTGCCGCTGAACCGCAGCGACAGTCTCGGCCAAGGTGGTGGACGCACTCCAAGGGACATCGCGTAACCAACCGGGAGATGTGACCCGACACCCGATCAGGTAGTATCCGCCATCGGTCGCCGGGCCGAGGACGACATCGCGATCTTCCAGCATGCGAAACGCGGCGGCGACCAGCTCCGATGGCAAGTTGGGGCTGTCGGTGCCGATCAGCACGGCATGCGTCCAGCAACTGGTGCAACCACGCATCGCCATTTCAAAAAAGGCTTCGATGCGGTCACCCAGCGATGTGGCGGGTTGCGGCCACAATGTGTAGCGGCCGGCAGAAATCGCCTCAAAACTTTGGCGGGCATCAGCCGTGTCGGGGCTATATCCGAGAATGCGACGATCGGCGGTCTTGCTGAACCGATCGGTCAGATCGAGCAGCGACGCGGTATAGAACTCGGTTGCAAGTTCGACGCCAATCTGGTCCGCCAGCCGCGTCTTTACCTGCCCGGGACGAGGTTCCTTCGCGAAGAGTCCGAGGACGCGCATGAGGGGGAACTCAGCAGAATGCAAAGAAGCCCAGGGAAAGCGTTCCCTGGGCTTCGGGGTCATCACCTGTTAGATGTTCTTCCAGGCCATCTCTTTCGCTGAGTTCAACACGGCGTCGCAGACTTTCTGGGTTTCGAGGGCATCGCGGAAGGTGGGGCCGGTCGATTCGCCCTTGGCGACCCCTTCGAGGAAGTCGGCCACCTGATGGACGAAGGTGTGCTCGTAGCCAATCTGCAGACCCGGCACCCACCAGTGGTCCATGTAAGGATGATCGCCATCTGTGACATGGATGGAACTCCAGGCCCGCAGCGGCCCCGGCGTGCGATGGTCGAACCATTGCAACCGGTGCAGGTCGTGCAGGTCCCACTTGATCGAGGCATGTTCGCCGTTGATTTCGAAGGTGTAGAGAGCTTTGTGGCCACGGGCATACCGTGTCGATTCGAAGAGACCCAGCGACCCGTTATCGAACCGGCACAGGAAGGCACAGGCGTCGTCAATGCCCACTTTCTCAACCTTGCCCGTGAGGGTGTGTTTGCGTTCCTTGACGAAGGTTTCCGTCATGGCATTGACGGTGCTGATTCCGCCATTGAGCCAGATCGCGGTATCAATGCAGTGGGCCAGCAGGTCGCCCGTCACACCGGAACCGGCAGCCGCGGCGTCGAGTCGCCACAACGCGGCGCCACCCTGCGGCAGGTCGGCGGAAATCGTCCAGTCCTGCAGGAAGTTGGCACGGTAGTGGAAGATGCGGCCGAGTTTGCCTTCGTCAATCAGTTGCTTGGCATAGGTCACGGCGGGGACGCGGCGGTAGTTGTACCAGACGGTGTTCAGCACCTTGGCCTTTTCCACGGCCTCGCACATCTCTTCCCCTTCGGCGACGTTCATCGACAGGGGTTTTTCGCAGAGGATCATCTTGCCATTGGCCGCGGCAGCCAGGGCAATATCTTTGTGCAGATTGTTCGGCGTGCAGATATCGATGGCATCGATATCCGACCGTTCGACCAGCTTCCGCCAGTCCGATTCGATCGACTCATAACCCCACTGATCAGCGAACGCCTTGGCCTTCTCGGCATCGCGAGCACAGACGGCTTTGAGGACCGGTGTGTATTCGAGATTGAAGAAATTCGGCACGCGGCGGTAAGCGTTGGAGTGCGTCCGCCCCATGAAACCGTAACCCACCATGCCAATCCGCAGTTGCTTCGCCATCCGCGTGATCCTTGTCAACTTGAGAGGTCAATTGAAACGAGAGGTCAGCCGAGCCCGAACGGCGTCGGGCGTGTGCGTAGAGTGTAATCCATCATTGCCGCGATGTCTCGTGCAGGCCGTCGCGCTAAGTCCGCTCATCGAATCGCAGCCTCCCAGGAGAGATTTTCGCTCACTCGACTTCTCTGCTAAAGTACAGAGAACGTGTTGTCCCACCTGTAGAATCGGCCGCCGCGATGACCGCACCGTATGAACAACTGGTCCACCAGTTGCGACAAGCCTTCCCGCAACCTGTCTCCGATCGCCTCCACGACGCCTACTTCGTCTTCTCGTTCATGCGGGCACTCGATCAGGTTGATGCCATGAAATCGGTCTCGCCGGTGCTTGGTGGGCCGGTGACTCTCGATTACGAAGCGGCTCGTCAATCGCGCATGGCTGAATCGCCAAGCCAACTGGAGCAGGTAACCGAGGAGTTGGTGCAGCATCTGGCGGGGATGTTCATCTGGGGACATCCCCGGGCACAAATCAATGTCGTGCCCTGTCCGAGCATTCCGAGTGTCATCGGCGGGTTATTGCCGTCGATCTACAACCCGAATCTGGTGAGTGAAGAATCGTCACGACAGATTGCCGTTGCCGAAGTTGAAACCTCGGCCATGACGGCGGCTTTGGTCGGTTACGATCCCGAACTCGCCGCGGGACTTTACACCTTCGGTGGCACGGGCACGTTGTTGTATGGCGTGAAGCTGGGCCTCGAAAAAGCCTGTCCCGGTTATGCCCGCACAGGCCGTAATGAACCGGCTTACCTGCTCTGTTCGGAACGCTCGCACTATGCGTGCCTGTCGGTCGCGAACTGGCTGGGCATCGGGCAAGACAACGTCGTGCAGATTCCCTGTGATGACGACAATGGCATGCGGACCTGCCTGCTCGAATCGCAAGCCCGCGAAATTCTGAAGAAGGGCGGTCGCATTGCGGCGATTGTCGCCACGATGGGGACCACCGATCATTTTGGTCTCGATGACTTGCATGCCATCGTCGAACTGCGGGACAAACTGGTTGATGAATTCCGGCTCGATTACCGACCGCATGTCCATGCCGATGCGGTCATCGGCTGGGCATGGGCGGTTTTCAATGATTACGATCTGGCCGCCAATCCGCTGGAGTTTCGGCCGCGTACCGTGCGGGCGTTAGCCGGGGCACGTCGCCGGATCGAGCATCTGGGCTTGTCCGATTCCCTCGGCGTCGATTTCCACAAGACCGGCTTCACGCCCTATGTTTCGACATTGTTCCTGGTGCGCGACCGACGTGATCTGGAGTTGATCTCCCGCAAACCGGAAGAGACTCCGTACCTGTTTCATGACGGGCATTACCACCCCGGCCGCTACACCCTGGAAACCACCCGTAGCGGTGCCGGGCCGATGGCCGCTCTTGCCAATTTACGGCTCTTTGGCAAGCAAGGGCTGCGGGCGTTGCTGGGGCATCTCGTCACCATGAGCGAAACGCTGCGCGAGCGGCTCGAAGGCTGTCCGTGGGCGACGGTGGTGAATCGCGGCAACTTCGGCCCGGTCACGTTGTTCCGGGTCTATCCCGACTCGGTCGATACCTTCACGATCCGCCAGCATGAAGAGAAGCACGCCGAAGCCCGCGAGCAACTCCGCAAACACAACGAATACAATCGGCAGGTCTTCCAACTGGTACAGCAGGAAGCGTTGCAAGGCCGCGGCGTGGTGATTTCGCTGACCGACTGCTACCGCGAAAGCGACTACGGCGAGCCGATGGTGGCCTTGAAATCGTATATTTTGAGCCCCTTTTCCGAGGAACAATACGTCGAAACCGTGCTGGAATCTCTCGCCAAAGCCCGTGAGCAATTGAAGTCCTAACGGCTGATCTGCAGACATGCATGACAATCTCAGCCGTGAAATGTTTGCGAGAGGTTCTCAAATGCAATGAGCCGCAAAGAGGCACAAAAGACGCAAAAAACTCGCTTCAATGTTTCCCTTTTTTGTGTTTTTGTGCCTCTTTGCGGCCCTTAGTCTTATGCAATCTGAAAGCCGTGACACGCTCTGACTTCATCCAGAGCATGGGCCTGGCACTTGGTGTTGATTCGACGTGGGTGAGAGGTGCGGGGTTTCGTCTCGTTATCTGTCGCGATCTTGTTACGATGATGGCATGGGCGTGCCGTTCCTGGTGATTGATGGGTACAACCTGCTGCATGCGGCGGGGTTGGCGCGGTTGCGCTATGGGCCGGGCGATCTGGAGCGGGCTCGGCATCGGTTGCTCGCCATGTTGTGTGAAAAGCTCGATGTCGCCGAGCAGATCCGCTGCACGGTGGTGTTCGATGCCCAGAACAGCCCGATTGATAGCGTGCGCGAGGTTCGACATCAGGAACTAAGGGTGATCTATGCCCCTGTAGGCACAGACGCTGACAGCGAGATCGAAGAGATCATCGCTCATCACTCGGCACCCAAGCAGATGATTGTGGTGTCGTCGGATCATCGGTTGCATAAAGCCGCCCGCCGGCGTGGTGCCCTGCCCACGGACAGTGAACCGTTCTGGGAGCGGTTGCGGAAACGGGCCGATGTGCGGACGGCTTTGGTTGATGATGCGACACCAACGAAACCGACTTCAAAACCTGCTACTGTTAACCCGGTTACTGCGCAATGGCTGGCGATTTTCGGGGAAGTCTCTGTCAACGAGATTGCGGCTGAGGTGCGTGCTGAAGATCCAGCAGCGAAGGCTGCCACCGATTGGTCGCGACATCTGGAATCGCTGCAACAGGAACTCGAACAGCCGGGCGGATTGGAACGGTTGATTGACGAACCACGACGATCTGCCCCCCGCAAAGGCCCGCAGCGCGGTTGACGCCAGTGCAGGGGCACTCCAGAATACAACTTCGGTTTGTCGATGCCGCTGGAGAGATCGATCGGTCTGCAGGGCTTATTTTGAGGTGCGCTCCCCGATGACGCTGAATTTTCGTCCGTGGCTGTTGGCCTGTCTGGCGGGTTTATCGCTGTGTGGCTGTGGTCAGCAAACCTATCAGGACCGCGTCAAACAAACGGCGGCGTATTACGCTTACATCAACAAGCTGAATGCAAACGTCGGAGCGATCTGGAAAGGCAGCCCCATTGAGGAACTGCGTCTGCCGTTGCAGTTCCGTGAAATTCCCAAGCCGTTGCCCACGAAAGATCCGGATACCGGTAAACTTGTGGAAGCGGAGATCGATCCCCGGCAACCCGACTATGTCGCCCTGAAAATTCCCGGATTGGTTGCGACGTGGGAAGCACCCTTTCGCGTTCAGGTCGATGGTGCCGCCGCTCAGCGGAAAGGTTATCTGTATCTCACGACCAATGCCTTCATGTATGCCAATGCGGATGATTCGCGAGATGCACCGGACTTCGTCAAGAACCTGCTGGCATTGATTGCCGAGAAGTTCTCGCTGACACCGCTGGACCCCGCGACCGATTTGATCCGGGACAACTATCCCCGGAGCGCACCGTTTTATACGCCTCAGAAGGCATACGATGTTTATCACTTGCCCAAAACGCCGACCGAGATGGTGGTGATTGACGGCGTGACCTACACGATCGATGTCTATGTGCAGCACTCGGGGGCCATTGATGTTGCCATGGTCGCGGTGCTACCGGTGGGGCTGGAATCGAGTGAGAATTTGGCTGAACGCCTGCCGATGATGCTTTCCACAATGAAAATCTCAGCCCGACCGGTGCTGAACCCAGGTGGTGGCGGAGCAGCCCCGCCCCCATCGACCGGTGGCTTCTAACTCGGGTGGATTACCCCTCCTGCCGGATGCGGCGGCCATAGCACTGCTTAAAGTGCCGTCGCACAATACTTCGGAACTACGGCTGCGGCTTGGCTGGTGGTCGCGTCTTCGAGAGATTCTTCGTGTACCGTTCCCAAGCCTGACGGTACTCCAGCGGGACCGGCGTGCGGCGACTGTTGGTTTCTTCGACTTCGCGTGACGGCTGATCTGCTCCACTGCGACGTGCCCCCGTGCGATCGAGGCTCAGCGATTTGAGCATTTCTTCAAATTGTTCGCGACGTGCCTGTTCGACCGGAGTTTCCCCGGCCGACTGCGAGGCTTTGAGGGCGGCGTCCATCCGGCTGACGAAGCGTTCGAGTTGATCGGGAGTCCAACCGAGTTCATCGAGCAGTTTTTGATCGACGTTGCCGCGCTCCAGTCCCTCTTTCAACCGTTGCAGGACGAGTTCAGCCGCCTGCTTCTTGTATTCCAGATTGGCAGCCTCTCCCTGAGGACTGGCAGTGCCGGGACCATCTCCGGCGAGTTTGTTGCCTTGAGGTCCGGCACCATCGTCGTTCCCGGGACCTCTCATGTTGCCAGCCTGGCCTCCGCCCGCTCCACCACCACCCACGGGTGAGGCACTGGATGGGTTACCACCGCCCTGTTGACCACCGCCCTGTTGACCACCGCCCTGTTGACCACCGCCCTGTTGACCACCGCCCTGTTGACCACCGCCCTGTTGACCACCGCCCTGTTGACCACCGCCCTGTTGACCACCGCCCTGTTGACCACCACCCTGTTGACCACCACCCTGTTGCGCGCCCGGCTTCTGGTCAACTGACTTTGACGAATCCGGGGAAGTTCCGTCTGGCTTAGTCGAGTCTGACGATGTGCCGCCCTGATCTGTGTTCTTTGGAGCGTTCTGACCACCGCCCCCTTTGGAGTTGCCGGACGATTGGCCCTTGGACGAGTCGTTGCCACTATTGGATGGTGAGGTGGACGATGAATCCGTGGCTTTCTCTGGCGAGTTCGGTCCTTTCATTTCGTTGGAATTGGAGTCACCCGACGGGCTGTTCTTACCGGATTCACTCCCGTTGCTGGACGAATCGCCCGATGGAGAATTCGGCATCGGGGAATTCTTGCCGCTATTACCCTGCGAGCCTTTTCCGGACGCGGAGTTGCCGGTGGACTGTTGGCCCGAACCCGAGGTCGATTGTCCCCCTTGCGAGGCTTTGCCGTTTTGTCCATCGGACTTTGAAGACTGGCCGGTGGTTTGCTCGCCGGGGCGACCGGTCGATTCGCCGGGGCCGCGTTGTTGGCTGCCGGAACTCCCCTCTTGTGATTGAGCCGAGCCGCCGTTCTCTCCGGTTTGCGGTTGGTCGGAACGTTGCCCGTTTTTCCGACCGGGACCTTTCGGCGATTCATTCCCGGCATTCGGGGCACCGTCTCGCGACTCCTGGCCGCCGGGAGGGTTTTCAGTACTTTCAGCCGGGCGATCGGCTGACGGTTCGGAGGGCATATTATCGGTGGGTTTTCCGGGACGGGAAGCGTTTCCGGTTTGATTCGGCTTGGTCGCGCCGTCCGCTGTGGGTGCAGATTTGGAATCTCCGCTGGGACTATCCATGGGAGTTTCTGAGCCGGTCGATGGGGTACCGTCAGCAGTGGACTCGGTCCCTTTCGCCCCTTCGTTCCCCTTCATAGTGTCGTTCTTAGGAGCAGAGGTTCCCCCGTTCGTTTTTTCGGGGGCGGAAGAGGGGGAATCAGACGGAGTCATCGGCTCCGCCCCCTTCTTCGGCTGGTCCTGCTTCGACTGCTCGCCGGGCATGTCGCCTTTCGCTTCCGTGCCAGTCATGGACGGCTTGTCCGGCGACTTCCCGTCGGGCTTTGCCCCTGTCTGGTCCGCTGGGCGCTCTTCCCCCGGTTTGGTCATTGCCTCCCCCGATTGATCCTGAGGTTTGCCAGGATCTGGGGATGAACCCGCGGCGTCGTTCGCCTCTGGTTGAGACGTCGTTGCCGTCGGATTCGATGATGATTCTTCTTTGGGTGTTGATCCGGTGTTCTTCGAATCGGGTTGAGTTAGCTGGTTTCGAGGTTCAGACGCCGAGCCCGGCTGACCGTTGGGGGATTCGTTTGACGGCGAATTCATGCCCGTTTTGTTTTGGGGACCTGGGGAACCTTCGCCGGTTTTCGAAGTTTTGTCACCGGCTTGGCCCTTCTTTCCAGATTGTGATTCGGCCGAAGCACCGTTCTTTGTCTGATCGGGATTCGCATCACCCTCTTTGCCCGATTCACCGTCCGACTTCTGCTGATCCTGCTTGAATTGCTGAAGCAAACGCTCCAAGACCTGCTGGTCGTCATCTCCATCCGGACTGATCTCTTTTTCCTTGGGCGAATCGCTGTTGTTCTGACCTCCCGCCTGGTCGGAATTCATGCCTTCGCCGGCAGTCTCGTCATTCTTTTGCGATGACGGACCCGCACCAGTCTGGGAGTTGCCATCGTTGGCATCCATGGGCTGAGGCTGTTCGCCGGGCGGCATCTCCGGGGGCATCGCACCCTCGGGACGTTCCTCCGGAGCGTTTTCTGCGCCGCCTTCCGCAGAGTTCTCCGGCGACATTGGGGGCTTGTCCGCGTTCTGATCAAGCTGCGCGAGTTGGTCCTGCTGTCGAGTCTTCTCTTCCGCGAGTTGATCACGTACCTGTTGCTCGGTGATGGGTTCGACAATCCGGATTTTCAACGACGGCGTCTGCTTGCGGTTCCGCCGGGGCTGGCGATTGTCTTGAGCGGCGAGCCAGAATGTAATTTCATCGCCCGCTTTCAGGCCGAGGGGTTTGAGTGCCAGATCGTGCTGCAGCCGCACGGCTTTTTGCTGACCTTGCGAGAGCGTATCTCGAGCAATGGTTTTGCCCGTCTGTTGCACTTCCAGGGTGATGGGCCCCAGTTCGAAATCAGGGTCGCTAGCTTCCAGCAGTAATGGGACGACCGCGTTCGCCGGGAGTTCGAGATCACGTTCCGGGGCCAACAGCACAATTTCCGGCGGTTGGTCGCGGCGGATCGAGATTTCATAGACCAGCGGCTGCGGATCTTTACGACCGTCAGCGGTCTGACATTGCACACGGTAATGGTGGGCAAATGTCCCATCCGAACGGAATTCCAAGGGCCATGTCGCGACGATGGTGGTCTTGTTGCGAACCTCCGCGGCGACTTCTTCGCCCGTCGGCTGGCCTTGAGGTTCATCAAGAAACTCAATGATGGCCGACTTCACCGGCATGTTCGTGGTCGCCGTGACGGTGACCGTGGAACCTTCCCAACCGATGATGTTTCCACCGGTCATGGTTTCAGCAATCAGACGCGTATATTCCGGCGGGGTGACTTCGATCTGGTCGACACGAGCTGAAGGCGGCACATCGACACCGATCTGGTAGTCGCGACTCACGGCATCACCGGCGACGATATGGAACGTCAAATCTTGCCGAAGTCCCCGTCCACTTTCTCCCACCAGCAGGGTCCGAAAGCGGGTGCCCGCAGCCCCGTCAGGTTGCATCGTGATGGCTTCATTGCGGAATTTGCGGTCGGCGGTCGTGAAGAGAAGTTTCACGTTCTCGGGAATCACCCCGGCCAGGTCGACCGTGATTTCCGGCGTCGCCCCGGCGAGCACACGCGTGTCGCCCCCTTTCACCTCAACGATTTCCGTGCGGGTTGGTGCCGCGACATCGGTAAAGGGAATCACCCGTGCCAGCGAGGGCGTGATCTGTTTCGGCGAGAACAGGGCATACAGGCAGAACAGAATCACGACAGCGAGCAGGGCATAACCCGACCGCATCAAGGGACGATGGTCAATGGCCTGGGCCACGTCGATCTTGGAGAGCTGCACGGCCGCGCGTCGTTCAATCGCCCGCAAGACCGCCGGATCGACGGTGCGACCCGCGTTCTGCAAATCGACCCAGTTGAGCAAATTGCTGCGGAGTTCCGGTTCCGATCGTTCGACTTCCTTGGCGGCAAACAAGCCGGTGACGGAACGCAGCAACGGGATCCCCAGGCGAATGGTGATCCAGCTTCCCAGCACCGTCAGCCAGAGAACCAGGCCCACCCAGCGCAAGGAATGAGGCAGTCCCTGCGCAAAGAACCATTGGTCCGCCACGATAAAGACCAGCAGATAGCTCACGGCGATCACGACCGCGATGGTGCCCGCGGTCAGCACATCGGTGGTGCGAATCTGTTGACGAGCCTTCCGCAACTGGAAGTCGACATATTCCTGAAAGTCGACATAGTTGGCTGGTTTCGCCGTCTCAGAAGGACTTGGCATCTCCGATCCTCTCATCGATCGACCGGCACAGTTACCTGATCCGCAAAGTTTCGCCCCGTTTGATTCTACAACCATCGACGCAAGCGGGGGAGTCGATGTTCCCGAAAGTTGCTCTCAAAGTCGATTTTCCGATTCGAACAGGGGTGACACGCTCCAGATGGACACACGGCCGGTTTCGGGTTCATGGCAGCAGAAACCAACAGTCAGACTGCTCGCAACTTCCCGCTTACGATAGAATCCACAGAGACGTGCCCTGTCCCACGGAAGCCTCGGGTCGTGATTTCCATTCTGCATCCCCTTTTGCTGATTGGTCTGGTTTTAGCGGCGATTCCCGTCGCGTTGCATCTTTTGTTGCGTGCGCGGCCAAAAAAGCTGATGTTTCCCGCCTTGCGGTTGCTGCAACAGCGTCGCATGCAGAATCAACGCCGCATGCGACTCCGGCACATCTGGCTGTTGTTATTGCGGATGGGAGTGATCGCGGTTCTGGTGATTGCTCTCGCCCGGCCGACGCTGCCGCCTGCCAATTACACGCCCACCTTCGGCGAAATCTTCGGACTGGCCACCATCATCAGTCTGGCATTGGCTGCGTATTTCGCCTGTATGACCTATTGGCAACGCCAGCGTCTGGCCGCCGTCACCTTGTCCAATCGCCGCACCTATCTGCGTGGTGGGCTGGGATGTGCGGCGCTCTTGCTGGCGGCTTTGCTGGTGGCCTGGCCTTATCAACGGCGTGTGGCCGCCGAAATTACTTCGCCTGCTCCTGCCGCCTTCGAGAACGTGCCCGTGGCCGCCGTCTTTCTGATCGATACCAGTCTCAGCATGAATTACCAGTTCGAAGGCCAGACCCGGTTGGATGCCGCGCGGACCATGGCCCTCGAACAACTGGAGCGGCTACCCTCGGGCAGTCAGGCCACGGTGCTGGATCTCGCGGGAGAGTTTCCCACCGTTCTTTCTCCTGATCTCGCGGCCGTGCAGAATCGGTTGACGTCTTTGTCAGCTCAACCGGTCGTGCAAGCCGTCAACGATCGCCTGCGAACCGCCATCCGTTTTCAAAGGGATGAGCGCCGCCGTTTGTTGGGCGGGCAGGCGAATGTGACCGAAGACTTGCGGCAAGACAAATTCGTGCGGGAGATCTATCTCTTCACCGATCTGGCTCAGTCCGCCTGGCGTGCCGATGACACAAACACCCTGGCTGCGGAAATTGCTGCCGAGCCGTGGCTGGGAGTCTATCTGATCGACGTGGGGATCGAGCAACCGGTTGATGTCGGAGTCGTCGACCCCCGACTCTCGCGGGCCGCCGTGGGAGCAGGGGGGCAAGTGTTGCTGGAAGCGACCGTCCGTACCGCCGCGACGACCCCGAGCGATGTGGTTGTGGAGTTATGGCATGCGAGCGATGGCGGCAGCCTGGCCAAACGTGATCAGCAAACGGTCGCCACATCGCGCGAACAAGCCGGGCAGGTTCGCTTCCTGATCGATCAACTCGCCGGTTCCGTCGTCCAAGGGGAACTGCGATTGGTGACGACCGATCCATTGCCGATGGATGATGCCGCATACTTCACCGTCAAGGTCTTGCCGCCGTTGAAAGTTCTGGTGGTGAGTGAAACGCGAGCCATGACCGGGTTCTGGGCGGAAGCCCTGAATGCCTTGAATACGGTCGGCGGAAGTTATCAGGTCACCATTAAAACCACGGCTCAACTTCTCGATCTCGACTTGCAGGACTTTGACCTCGTCTGTGCCATCAATCTGGCGTGCCCGCCGGCGGAAGTCTGGCGCAAGCTGAAAACCTTCACGAACGATGGGGGCGGCTTGCTTGTCTGTGTCGGGGCCAATTCGGCTCTGTCCGGTGGCTCGATCGATCCCGTCGCCTATGCCACTCCGGAAGCCCTCGAATTGTTACCGGGCCGCATTAAGGCTTCGCTGCAGTTTCGCCCGGCTCAGCACCTCAATCTCCGAGATCCCAAATCTCCCTGGGCAACCAGTCTGGAAAATCTCGGTGCGCTCGCCAGCTTGACCGATGTCGACTTCCGCCGCTATTGGTCTGTCGAAGTCTTACCGGAAGGGGTGACGCTGGCGCGTTGGACCGATGAGGCACAACAGCCGGCCTTCTTAACGCGAGAGATCGGTCGCGGTCGTTGCGCCCTTTTCACCTCGTCGGTTGATTCCACGGCTTGGTCCGATTGGCCGGGAGATTGGACCATCGTCGTCGTTGCCGATCATTGGTTGCAATACCTGTCTCGGGCGGGCAGCAGTCAGCAGAATTTCCAGGTGGGCGATGCCGTCACGCTCATGATTGATCGCAGCATTCAGGAAGATCAGGGCCTGTTGCGATTGCCCGATCTGACGCAGCGCAGCATCGCCCGGAATGCCGAGACTTCGGAAGTGACGGCGCTCGATCTGGTGAAGCCGGGCAACTATCAGGTGGTATCGTCGAATCCCTCTGCGAACACGTGGACGGGCTTCAGCTTGAATCTGCCCAGTGCGGAAAGTGATTTGATTCGCCTCGATGAAGCTGCGTTGGATGGGTATCTGGGACAGGGCAAATATCATCAGGCCCGTGATCCGGAATCGTTATCACGTTCGGTCTCTGCGGGGCGATTGGGGCAGGAAATGGCAGGCCTGTTTTTGTCGCTGCTGGTGGTCGTGTTTGTGGTGGAGCAGGCGACAGCGACGTGGTTCTACAAGCAAGATGACGCGGTGGCTTAGCTCTCGGATTTGGAACGGCTTTTCATGGAAGTGACACTCGAACCCATCTGGTCCTGGCCGGCGGTGATGCTCACCGCTGTGGGGCTGGTGGCGTTCGTGGTCTGGACCTACCGGATTCAAGCGGCGACATTGTCTCCGTCGCGTCGCCGTTTGCTGCTGTCACTGAAACTCGCCGCCGTTGCCATCTTAGTGTTTGCCTTATTCCGTCCGGCGATCCAGTACTCGGAAACCGATAAAAACACCGTGCAGCTACTGGTGGGCCTCGATGTCAGCCGGAGTATGAATACCGCCGATGCGCCGGGGAATTTGTCACGATTGCAGGCAGCAACGCAAGATCTGGCACAACAATCGGAACTCTGGAAGACCTTGGGAGAGAAGGTCACGGTCCGTCAATTCGAATTTGATCGCGACCTGCGCCCCAAACGGCCGGAGATCACCTCGGGAGATGGCGATCAAACGGCCATCGGAAACACGCTAGAATCGTTCCTGCGTGAAGCCCGTCAGGAACGAACGCTCGGAATTCTGCTGCTGACCGATGGGGCACAGCGTGCCGTGCCTCCTTATGACATTGATCCGCTTCAGGCCGCTCGTCAATTGGCCGCCGAACAAGCGCCCGTCTATCCCGTGGGATATGGAGCCACCGCGCTCAACAGCACGACTGCCGATCTCGGGCTGGCCGATCTGCTCATCGATCCGGTGGTCTTTGAGAAGAAACTTGTACCATTAAAGGTTCAACTGCGCGCATCGGGGGCAGCCAACAAAACTGCCAAAGTGCGAGTGTATGTTGAAGATCGTGGTTCGCAAACCATTGGACAGTCAGGAGAATTGCAACCAGCAGTCACCGTGCAAGGTGCGAAAGTCTCCGAAGAGTTGAAACTGACCGCGAACGACGAAGTCCAAACCTTCGACTTATCGTTCGTGCCACAGCGGGCTGGTGAAATCAAAGTCGCGGTCGAAGTGACGCCTTTGGATGGCGAAATCCTCACGCGGAACAATCGCATCGAAACGATTATCACCGTCCGCCAAGGCGGTCTGCGGGTCGCGTATTTCGATGTGATCGGGCTCGAACAGCGCGGGCTGCGCATGGTGAATGGGTCCGACAAAATCCAGCTCGACTTCTACGATGTCCGTAGCGGACGGTATCTGAAACAAACCCGTATTGATCCCGCGATTTTCGATAAGGGGGCCTACGATGTTTACATCATTGGCGATGTGTCCTCGACGGTCTTTGGACCCGTGCTCCTGGCGAAACTGACTGAACGTGTCGCTGACGGCGCGGGCCTGCTGATGATAGGTGGGTTGCTCAATTGGAATGCCCAGGCACCGGGAGCCGCGTCGCTGGCTGATTATCTGCCGGTGACATTTCCACCATCCGCAGCGGGAGGAATTGATCGCTCGCGGTTGTTGACGGGGCCTCAACCGATGCGACCGACCGAGACGGGTCTCAAGCGTTATGTCATGCAACTTGCCGCGACGGATAAGAACCGTGCGAAATGGGAAGCACTGGCTCCACTTTACGGGGCCACCAAACTGACACCCAAGCCGGGGCTGGTCGAGATCTGGGCGCAGACGCAGGATGGCTCACCATTACTGTGTGCGGCAGAAGTGGGGCGTTCGCGAGTGGCGGTCTTTGGGGGCTATACCACCTACCTGTGGGTGCAGCATGGGCAAGCGGCCGATCATCAACGCTTCTGGCGACAGATGATTTTATGGCTGGCTCGGAAAGAGGCCGATACGAATCAGGCGATCTGGGCCAAAGTGGAACCCCGAAACTTCCTGCCGGGAGGGACGGTTCCCATTGAGTTCGGAGCGCGTGAAGATAACGGCCAACCGATTACCGATGCCGCATTCACCGTGGAAGTCACGCAGCCGGATGGGACGAAGCGGACGGCCGCGGTGCAGAAGTCGGGTGAGCAGATGTTCGCCGCTTTTCCGGAAACGATGCAGGCCGGCGACTATTGGGTGAAAGTCTCGGCTAGTCGGAATGGCAATTTGATCGGCCTGGATGCCTATACCCGCTTCATTGTCGATCCCCGTGATCTCGAACTCGATCAGCCGAATGCCGACTATGAAACACTGCAGAAGATAGCCGAACTCACCGGCGGTCAACTCTTGCGTTCGGAAGACCTGGCGGGGTGGCTTGGCCGACTCAGTGAACTCAAGCTGGAAGATCTCACGCGAGTTACGATTCTGCCGTTATGGGATAATGTCTGGCTGATGCTGCTCTTCGTCGTGGTTATGACAACGGAATGGGCCTGCCGGAAACGCTGGGGACTCGCCTGATTACTGGCGTCCGCGGCGAACATGCTTATGGGGTTCGATCAGCTTCCCATACATCTCGGGTCGCCGGTCGGCGATGCGATTGACCTCGTTGGCGCCAGCCACTCGCACCAGTTGTTTATTGCGCGCGAGCGCCGGGTCGATCTCCGCATAGAGAATCTCTTCGCGAGTATGATTGGCTTGTGCCAAGGTCCGACCGAGGGGATCGCAGATCCGGCTTTGGCCGATGAACGAGCAACCCCGTTCCGTTCCCACACGATTGACTGCCGCGTAATAGATCGTGTTTTCCAAAGCGCGAGTGTTGATGGCGTATTCAGCAGCCCCTTCCGCACCGGGCGGCCAGTTGGTGGGGAGTGCGATGAGGTCAGCTCCCATCAGAGCCAGACAACGTGACGCTTCCGGGAATCCAGCGTCATAGCAAATGTTAAGACCGACCTGCACATCGCCAGCCGTTTCCACGGCAAAAGGGCGGTCGCCATAGTCGACATAACGATCAACGCCCAGCCATGGCAGATGCACCTTGCGATAGGTATCGATCACACCGCTCGGGCCTACCATGACGGCGGCATTAAACAGCCGTGACCCGTCTTGTTCCAGCAGCCCGAAAATCACCAGACAATTGAGTTCTCGGCACAGCGACTGAATCGCTTCTGTGGCCGGTCCGGGAACGGTCTGAGAATAAGGCCAAGCCTCATCACGGCTTTCGAAGCCATATCCCGTCAGTGCACATTCGGGAAAGATAACCAGCCGGGCACCTTGGCGAACAGCGGTGGTGGTTCGTTCGATGATCTTCGCCAGATTCCCTGGCACATCAGCTAAGGTGATATCCATCTGCACGCCGGCGATCCGCATCGGTAACTTCCTCTTGGGTTCGTGGCGTCTGAATCATCGCGATTCAGAAAGAAATCAAAGCCCTCCGTGGCGATCGATCTTCGTGGATCGGTGAGCTCCTTCTCGTGTTTTGAGTTTTTAGTGATCGCTGTCCGTGGCTGATGTCATCGCTGAGAAATGTCTGCTGATGATTGGCCGGGCGATGATGGCATCATTGTGGCGAATCTTGCGAGCGATTCAAGATTGCGAGCACCTCGGATTTCAAACTTGGCACAATTGAAATCCCACTGCCGCCATAGATTGTTGTCTGACCCGACCAATCAATAAACTCGCCTCCGGCTTCCTGCAGGATCGGCACCAGGGCCGCGGCATCCCACGGATTGAGTGAGGGGTCCACCATGATCTCTGCGCGTCCGGTTGCCACCAGCACATGACCGTAGCAATCGCCCCAACCGCGTGAAAGCCCCACGGAGCGCAGCATGGTCATCAACGACGACCAGCGATCCACGGCTTCCCAACGCAGGATGTTTGTTTGGCAGAATGTGGCTTCGGATAACTGTGTCACATTTGAAACGCGGGCACGCTCTGGTGTCGATGTTCCTTTTTGCCACCAGCTCCCTTGGCCTCGCGAGGCGTACACCACTTCATCCAATGCGGGAAACCGGCAGACTCCCACCAAACATTCACGATCGTATTCGATACCGATCAACGTACCGAACAAGGGCACGCCATGGACGAACGATTTCGTGCCATCCACAGGATCGAGAATCCAGCGAAACCCCGATGTTCCCGGCGATTCACCGAGTTCTTCACCCAGAATCGCATCGTCAGGAAACTCTTCCGCCAGTCTTGCGCGGATCAGTTCTTCGGCACCACGATCGGCCGCGGTGACCGGCGAAAGATCCTGCTTCTTCTCAACCGTTAAATTCGGGTTGTGATAGTACTGAAGGATGAGCCCGCTGGCTTCCCGCGCCACTTTGAGCGCAAATTCCAGGCGAGTTTGCAGATCGGCCGGGGACCAACTCATATCGTCAGAGCTTTCGTAGATCAGGACTGATCGTGTCGCTGCCATCAGCGAGTGATCGATTCATCCAGTCGATACAGATACTCACCCGCTTTACGGACCAGCAAGATGCCTTCGTCCTCACGGTTCGCAAACGATTCGATGTCGATCGTATCGGGGTCGCGATAACCCAGATTGATCTTTGCACAAATCTCCGGCGGAATCTGTGAGGCCAGTGTGACTTGCACACGTGGATGTTCCACGCCGTTTTCGTAAGTGCCCGAACCGCGAACATGGGTCGAGTGGGCCAGCACGCCCCAGGGGACATCTTTGAACTTGTCCCACTGCTGGGTGAAGTAGTCACGCACGTGATACCCCACCTGTTCGATCAGCTTCCCATGCGTGACGGAAATTTCGGTGACATGCGGGGCATAGATGATCAGTTCGCCCCCATCGGCGACGACGGGTTCCATCTTGTACATACATTTTCCGGCCACCCATAAGTCGTCGTACATCGGTGGCGCGCACGACAAGACTTGCTGGAACGGTTTCGAAAAGCGGCGAATGTGGACCTGCGAGGAAACGTCTGCGGCGGCATTCCAGGCGACTTCGGGTGTGCCATAATGCAGACCATACAGGCTGGCGTCAGAAGCCACGACAAAAGTGATTGCGCGCCGGGTGACGGGAATCATGGCAGCGGCTCGATCAACCACTCGTCGCACTGGCGTATCCTTTACACCAATGATCGAAACGTTGGTGATCAGGGCACCGAGCCAGTGGAAGAAATTGAGAATGTTCGGTCCGGCGATTCCGGGAAAGAAATACTTGTTGCCACCGGAGAAACCGACGACTTCATGCGGGAAGACCGGGCCCAGAACCAGTAGCACATCGTAATCATGGATGCGGGAATGAATTTCCACCGCCACATCCAGCGATAACAACCCATCGGAGAGCTCTGAAGTCTCGTCTTTGGTCAAGTGCCCGAGTGTCGAGAGGCGATCGGGTCGATCCCATTCGTGATTGTAGAATTGTGTCTGGAAGAACAAGCGGTCCCGTTCTTCAGGGGCAATGCCCAGCAGCTTGCAGATCTGCTGTTCCGACATAGGGGGATGGGTCCCCAATGCCACCATCACATCGAGCTGGCTGACGACGGGACGCAAGCGCTCATGCAGGGCACCAAACAACAGGGGCAACGGAGCCGTTCGGGTGGCATCGGGAACGATCACCAGCACCCGTTGACCGACAAAATCGTCGGTGGGCAACTGCGTTGCAAACCACTGTTGAACCTGATCGGCCGTTAACGTCGGCAAAGCGGCGGTCATAAGCTGCTATCACGAAACCAGGATCGTTCAGCGACAAACAGCAGCGTTTGTCTGCGGACATAGAATCGGGAATCTTAGCGAAGTTCCACGCGAGTCAACAGGTCACCGCAATCAGATTCCCATCTCAGAGAGAAACCGGTTGACTAGGGTAGGCAATGAGTGCCCCGATCGGTTAGTCTGGCAGGCTGCGCCGCAGATGCGGTGGTTAGGCAAATTGGGTTCGTGTAGCACTCGACAGGACGTGGGCGTTGCTATGCGAACTGTTGACGGACAGCAAGGATAGGAACCGTCGATGACGTTGGCGGAGTTGATGGAAAGTCGCTTTCGGGGAGACGTGCGTTTCCGCGGCGCGGCTTATTTGCAGGCGGAACGTGTTTCTGTGACCCGGGTCACAGCCGAGCATCTGTTCGCAGTGGTGCGTGATGGCGTCGAGTACCAAACTCAATTGAGCCGTCACGAGAACAACCTCAAATTCGCCTGCACTTGCGGGCAAGCGGCTTCTCCCGCTGGCCACGGCGTCACCTGTAAGCATGTGTGGGCCACATTGCTCGCCGCAGATGCCGGCAATTATCTCACGGGTGCAGCGAAGACGGGTTACATTCCACCGTTCACGACGGAAACCGACGCTCTCGATTTCAGTTTCAACGACGATTGGGATGCTGACGAAGTTGCGGTCGCAGAGTTGCCCCGCGTGAAATCGCGGAAGGTTAAGGTGTCTGCCGCGGAAGTGGAAGTTCCCCCGCCAACGCCGCAGCGCGCGTGGGAAGCCCGTCTGGCCGAACTCCGCAAGACCATGCAGGAATCGGACGGGGCCAGCACCGCATCCGGTAAAGAACGCCAGATCTTTTACGAAATCGATCCGGCTGCCAGTGAAGAGGCTGCCACGCTGATCATGCAGACCTCGCAGCGCCAACGCCGCGCGAACGGAGAATGGGGCAAGCTCAAACCACTTAAGCTGAAGCCCGGCAAGTTTGACGAAATTGACGATGAAGAAGACCGCCGCATTCTGGCCCACTTGATCGGGGGCACGCCGGATCGCAGCAACTGGTCGCAACAGGCGGGCGAAACCTGGGCCGCCGTGCATCGTTACCGGGTCCCTTTCGATCTGTGTCAATTGTTGTTGCCCGCGATCTGTGCCACGGGCCGATTGCGTCTCGCTGACAGCGAAGAACGCGTGACCGAAGTGCTGGAATGGGATGCCGACGGCCCCTGGGAACTCTGCTTGCAGGTCACTCACGATGCAGCCGCCGATCAGTGGCGCTTGGTCGGTGATCTCGCCCGGGGCGAAGAGCACATGTCGCTCAAAAAGCCCGTCATGATCATTCCCGGCGGGTTGTACATCACTGGTCAATCCATTGGCCTGCTTAACGATTTTGACGCCTTTTCCTGGGTGGCATTGCTGCGGAATGGCGACGGCCTGGAAGTCCCCGGCGGCGATGAGCATGACCTGGTCGACCGCCTGCTCGACATGCCGACTCTGCCACGGTTAGAGCTGCCTGCCGAGTTGCAACTCGAAGAAGTGGTGCTCGATCCCAAGCCGGTGCTGGTGATTCATCCCCCCGCGAAAGCCCGCTGGCAACAGGATCGTCTCAAAGGGGAAGTGCTGTTCGATTACGACGGCGCCAACGTCCGCGGTTCCAGTGGCCAATGGGCTATTGTGCAGCGCAGTGAAAGCCGCTGTCTGGTCCGAAACCGTGACATGGAAAGCGAATTCTGGACGCAACTTCAGGACGCCGGGTTCCGCCGTTTGCTCGACCAGAAACGCGGCCCGCATGATGTCGAAATCGTGTCGCGTGAACTCGGGCCAGCTGTCCGCAAGCTCCTGTCGCACGACTGGCAAGTACGGGCCGATGGTCAAAAGGTCCGTCAGCCACTCGAAATTCAATTCCAGATTCGCTCCGGCATCGACTGGTTCGAACTGCATGCCGACATCGACTTTGAAGGGGGCGGCATCAGCTTCCCTGAGTTGCTGGCGGCGTTAGCCCGCGGCGATACCACCGTCGTGCTGGATGACGGCTCGCTCGGCATCATCCCGGAAGAATGGCTGAAGCGCTACGGCCTGTTGGCTGGTCTGGGCGTCACCGAAGAAGACCACTTGCGGTTTTCGGCCGTGCAGGTGGGCTTGCTTGATGCTCTGCTGGCATCGCAGCCAACTGTCGATTTCGACGCGAAGTTCGGCGAGATGCGGGAACGTCTGGCTAATTTTTCCGGTGTGCAGCAGGTCGAAGAAGGGAAGCAATTCAAGGGAGAACTGCGCAGCTACCAGCGTGAAGGCCTGGGCTGGATGCAATTCCTGGAAGACTTCCACTTCGGCGGGTGTCTCGCGGACGACATGGGTCTCGGTAAAACGATTCAAATGCTCGCGTTTCTGAACCTGCGTCAGAAGCGGAAACCGAAGAAATTGCCGTCACTGATCATCGTGCCGAAATCATTGATGTTCAACTGGCGGCAGGAATGCGAACGGTTCACGCCCGATATCGCCGTCATGGAGTATTCGGGCCTTGATCGTGCCCGGTTGCGTGACAGCTTCAACCAACACGATTTGATCCTGACGACCTACGGTACGCTGCGTCGCGATGTGATGTCGCTCAAGGAATTTGAATTCGACTACATCGTGCTGGATGAAGCCCAGGCGATCAAGAATTCGGGATCTCAGGTCGCGAAGGCGGTACGGGTTCTGAAATCGCAGCATCGCATGGCCTTGAGCGGTACGCCCATCGAAAACCACCTGGGTGATTTGTGCTCGATCTTCGAATTCCTGAACCCCGGCATGCTGGGCCGGAGTTCCACCTTCCGGTTGCATGCCGCCGATCCGACCGACAAGGAAACCCGACGCGTTCTGGCGGAAGGCTTACGGCCGCTCATTCTCCGCCGGACCAAACAGAGCGTGGCGAGCGAACTGCCGGAAAAACTCGAGCAGACGATCTACTGCGAGATGGGTCCGGAACAGGAAGCCCTGTACGCCGAACTCCGCGATTACTACCGCGATTCGCTGCTGGGCATGATCGATTCGCAGGGCATGGCCAAGACGAAGATGCATGTGCTGGAAGCTTTGCTGCGATTGCGGCAAGCGGCCTGTCACCCTGCCTTGTTGCATAAAGGTGCTGTGGATGACCCCAGTGCCAAGCTCGATGCCCTGTGCCCGCAGTTGCAGGAACTGATTGACGAGGGCCACAAAGCCCTGGTCTTTTCGCAGTTCACCAGTATGCTCGCGATTGTCAAGCAGCATCTCGACAAGCAGGGTATCGTTTACGAATACCTCGATGGCCAGACACGCGACCGCAAGGAACGGGTGGAACGCTTCCAGACCGATGACAACTGCGGTGTGTTCCTCGTCAGTTTGAAAGCCGGTGGGTTGGGTCTCAACCTGACGGCGGCGGATTACGTGTTCATTCTCGATCCGTGGTGGAATCCGGCCGTGGAAACGCAGGCCATCGACCGAGCTCACCGCGTGGGTCAGACCAGGCCGGTCTTTGCATACCGGCTCATCTGTAAGAACACGGTGGAAGAAAAGATCGCCGAACTGCAGAAGGTGAAGCGGGAACTCGCGGACGCCATTCTCGAACAGGACGGCTCTCTGCTGCAGAACCTGACGGCGGAAGATTTGCAGCAGTTGCTGTCGTAAGCTTCGGCGAAAAGGCCGGGTGAAACACCGCAGTCCGGACGATTCCGTTGGGCGATGAAGAACTGAGGGGCTATAACTCCGTCATCTCAGTTCTTCATCGAGTTTCCCATGACAACGGTCATTCAGCGTCATCCCACGCGTGCTGGGGCCTATCAGCTTCAAACCGAGCTGTGGTTGCCCCGGCCGATTCATGAAGTCTTCAACTTCTTCAGCGATGCGGGGAATCTGGAAGCGATCACGCCGCCGTGGTTGCATTTTCAGGTCTTAACCCCGCGACCGATTCGTATGGCGGCTGGTACGCTCATTGAGTACCGGCTGCGGCTGCATGGTTTCCCTTTGTACTGGCGCACGGAAATCGCGGTCTGGGAGCCGCCGTATCGTTTTGTCGATCAGCAACTGCGTGGGCCGTACCAGCTATGGCATCATCTGCATACGTTTGAGGAGCAGAACGGCGGGACATTGTGCCGAGATGTCGTCGATTACGCCTTCTTCGGCGGCCCGATCGTGCATGCCCTGCTGGTCAAACGCGATCTTGTACAGATCTTCGATTATCGCTGTGAGCGCATGAAGCAACTTCTGGGGGCTGAAGCCCAGGGAACGCATTCCCTGGGCTTCCAGGCGGGATAGCATTACGGGGCCAGCGATTCCAGATAGGCCAGCAGCGAGGCAAACTCTTCGATCGTCAGGTCTTTGGCCAGACCTTCCGGCATCACAGAGATGGCCTGCTTCACACGTTCCTCGATCGCTGCGGGGGCGAGCTTGATCTCCTTGCCCTCGGCGTCGCGAATCGTGATTTCATCCGCCGCTTCATTCGTCACGAAGCCAGTGTAACTCTTGCCATCATCCATCACGAAGGTGTAGGTCACAAAACCTTGGGCGAGGGACTTGCTCGGCAACAGCACCGCTTCGGCGAGTTGCGGGCGCTTGTAAGTTTTCGCCACATTCGGCAGGAACGGTCCCCGCAGCGGTTCGCCCATCTTCACCGTGTGACACTTTGAGCAGTTGAGCTTAGCAAAGATCGCTTCGCCCTGGCCTGCCTTGCCGGGAAGCTTCATCACTTGAGAGATCGCCTCTTCCGGCGATAGTGTTTTGAGTTGCGGGCCACGTGGCGTGGGAGCCAGTTCCAGCTTCCATTGCTGGGCCATGTTCCTGGCAAGCTTCGCAACTTGAGCATCTTCATCATTGACGACGGCGACGATGCGGTCGGCATATTCCCGTTGATTCGAAACCCGCAGGGCTTCGAGCAGATCACGACGCCGGACCGGTTGCCGCCAGGCTTCATCGATCGCCTTGGTCGCGAGGGCTTTTGCTTCCGGAGAGGCATTCGATTTGGTCGAGGCAACCGCGAGCAGCCCCGCATCGGCGAAGAGGGCGATCGGTTGATCGCTCTTGGCGGACTGTTCCCGCAACCATTCCACACGACGCCCTAACCTTTGGGAATCGAGATACGCATTCCAGACCGGATCGACCCGCTTGCGGCCCCGTTCCAGCAAATCGGGGAGAGCATTGACCGCTGCTGGGAAGGCAGCATCGGCATCGCTCTTCAACAAAGCAATGGCCGCCTGCTCGCGAATGTCCGTCGAAAGTTCGGGATTCTGCACTGCCGAACTGAGGAGCGGGACGGCGACCTCCGGAATCATGCTGCCACGCGACAATTCCTGCACGGCGGCGGGAACCAGTTTCGGGTCTTTGGCCGCCATGGTCAGCAAACGCTCCAAGGTGCCATCGAGCGAAATCTTATGTTTGTTGAGCGCCGTAAGAATGAAGGCCGCTTCGTCGGAGGCGGCGTGATCGAGCGTGGTTCGCAATAGCTCGGCAATGCGGCTCGATTCCGACCAGGGTTCCGGCTGATAGTACGGTCCCGAGGTATCCGGTCGCGTGCCCCAACTGTTCCCCTTCCAGACCCCTTCCTGAGAATGTAACCGACAGAGCGCGGTGATGAGTCCCTGCCGACGACCGGCATCGTGCTCGCGCGCGAGACGTTCGATGAGTAGTGTGACGACGTCGGCATCATGCCAGTGACGCATGGCGATCAAAGCCTGCTCACGCAGCTCCGGGTTGTTGCTAGCATCGACAATGGCGAGTGCGGCGGGGATGTTTTTCAGTTGGGTAAAAGCCTGCACGGCAGTATGTGCCAGGACAGGATCGTCATCGGTCATGCGAGCCGCGACCATGGGCGCAGCCACAGTGACGTTCCGCCGGGCCAACGCGACCATCGCTTCCAATGCAGTCCGCGGATTGGCGCTAGCGACCAGATTAACCACGTCTTGTGATGGGAGTTCTAGTTGACCAGCCGCATCGTCTCCCCAAATACGGCAAGCGAACGGCGAAAGCTGAGCATCTTTGAGGGCTTGCTTCACCGCAGCCGTCGCATCGGCAGTTCCTAGCGACAGGGCATACAGCGCCGCGGCACGGGATTCCAATTTCTCTTGCGAATCTTGAACCATCGCTGAGAGCGGCTGCACCACACTCGGCACCAGTTGGCGTCCCAGGAGTTCCCGTTGAGCGGCCAGACGACGACGATGGCTCAGCGACTTCAGTTCCTGCACCAGTTCTGACGCTGTCAGCTTCGCATAGTGGGGCACAGCGGGGGCGGTGTAGCCCTTAGGTTTCAACTGCACGAGATAGCCGGCGTCTTCGCCGGCATAGGTGAATGTCGCTCCCTTCCAACTGGTGACGTACAACCGGCTGGAGGCATCGACATCAAGATCGGTCACGCGCGTGCTGCCGAGGAATTCGTGCTGATCGGGCTGGTAGGTTGCTCCGTTGGCAGTCATCTGATGGCGGTAAACCCAGTTACGACCCCAGTCAGCCGTGTAGAGCGCGTGGCCATAACCCTCGGGGAAGCCGGGTTCCCCGACATACAGTGCCCCGCAACCGGAACCGCCTCCGTAATCGGCCAGCGGTTGCACCATCTCTTCACCGAAGTTCTTGTACAGCGACGGATAGCCATGATGTTCCAGCCCGGTGAAATGATGCAGGCGGATGTCCCAGCCGCCGCCATCGTTGGTGTTATCCCGCGTGAAGCCATTGAGCAGCGGGTCCATCGCCACTTCGAGGATGTTGCGGGTGCCACGTGAGTAGACTTCCAACCCCGTGCCATCGGGCCGCACACGGATCACGCCGCCGCTACGGAATTGCAGCTTGCGGCCGTCGGTCCCTTCGGCTTCGAGGAATCCAAAGTCGCCGATTGCGAGATACAGCCAGCCATCAATACCAAGTGTCACCCCATTGGAAGTGTGATCCGCCGGTCGGTCCGCAAAACCGAACGCGATGTTCTTGACGAGGACTTTCTGTTCATCGGCGATGCCATCGCCGTTATGGTCGATGAAGGCACTCAGGTGGGGCGGGTGCATGAGGTACAGGCGGTCGCGATCCCAGACCAGGCCGCGGGGCGAATCGACATCGGGAACGAAGAGCTTCGATTCATCGGCCCGGCCGTCGCCATCGATGTCACGCAGCCGGACGACGGATCCGCGGCGGGTTTCCCGATCGAGTGAGCCGTTCTTATCCACCGACACATACACCGTGCCCTCCGGTGCGGCGGCAACGAACACCGGATACTGCACGGCGGGGGGCGTGGCGAACAGGCTGGCTTCAAAGCCTTCGGGAACTTTAACATCGCTCAAAAATGCCTGCTCTTCCGCGGCACGGGTTTTCTCAGCCGAGACTTCCACGGTTTCGGTGCCGAAGAGACTCACTTCCCACAGGCTGGCCCAACCGCCGGTGTTGGAGCCGAGAACCGTGAGCTTGAATTGTTGGATGTCCTGCGGAGCAAAGGTTTCGGTGGTGATATTCGTACTGGCTTTCGATTGATCGGCCAGTGATTCCCAGGTCTTGCCGCCGTCTTTTGAGCCTTCGAGTTGGAATTTGTAAGCCGTCGTCGATGACTCCCACTTGAGACCGACCCCCGTGACCGTCTTCGGCTGTCCAAGGTCAATCGTGAGTGTCTGCGGAAAGGACCCATTGGCGGCACACCAACGCGTGCCATCGTTTCCGTCGATCGCATTCTTCGCGAAGTTGTTTTTGCCGGTTTCTTCGCTCGATGCTGTCGCCGTGGCCCCCTTGGCGAGATTGACAGGGATGCGCTGAGCGACTTGCGGCTTCAGGTAGTCATCATTCAGCTTGCCACAGGCCCAGAGTGTGCCACGGGTCACCAGGTCGAGAAACTTGGGATGTTCGACGGTGACGTTGTGATGACCCAGCGTGGAGCCGAAGACGCGGGTTTTGTTCGGACCATATTCATTAGTCCACACGCAGACTTCTTCATTCCCTTTTTCACGATTCTTGGAGGCAGCAAGGGCATGCGTGGTCGGCCCCAGCTTTTCGATCCAGTACAACTCACCCGCCGGGTTGGCCCAACCGGCTCCCCAACCCTGCATGATGGGATGCTCGGCATCACGGTTGAGCACTTCATGCGGATAGTGCGCCCCGTGCCGATGCGAAGTGACGCCGCAGAAATCGAACCAACTGGTGGTGCCATCGCGGTAGCAGTGCATCGCACAGTGGAGCACCACGCCGGGCAACCCTTCACGGTGCGGCTTCAGGATGGTTTCAATCCAGTCCTTATCATTCACTCCCGAAAAGCACTCGTCGTGAATGACGACATCGAAGCCTTCGGACCAGTTCGCGTTTTCGTAGAGCGGAATCTTGGAGTCGGTCGCGGTTCCGCCCTGATAGACCGTTTCGACATCGACATAGGCCCGCTGTTCGAGTCCCTTTTTCAAAAGTTCGCGCTGTACGGGGTAATCGTGGCAGCAACCCCCGGTGACGATGAGGACCTTGAGCGGCTGGGGCGGTGCCGCGATGGCGGACGTCGCGGCGAGGACTGCAGCCAGGGACAGATTCAAACGGAACATGCGAGCAACTCTCAAGAAGGGCCGAACAGAACACGCATTCCTATAATATCAGACCCGATCCCCCGCGGCACAGCCAACGAAAAACGCCCTCGGAGGTGACCTCCGAGGGCGTTCTGGCATGGCCCGCAGTTGCGTGGACTTTGGAGAGAACTAGGCGGCCTTTTTCTTGGCTTTCTTCGGGGCCAGTCCGGGCACTTTAGCCTTCTGTTCTTCGGTCAGGAACTCGGCGATCTTGGCTCGCACTTTGCCTGCGGCTTCTTTCATTTCCGCCTGAGCCGCTTCGTACTTGGCTTTTTGTTCGTCGGTCAATTTGAGAGATGCCATGACCGCGGCTTGGGCTTCTTTACCTTTAACGTTGTCGGCCTTGGCTTTGGCCTGAGCGTCTTTGCGAGCCTGCTTTTGTTCATCAGTCAGCACGCCATCCAGCTTCTTCTGAATTTCCGCGAGCTTGGGGCCGTGCTCTTTCTTCAATTCTTCCAGCTTGGTCTTTTGCTCTTCGGTCAGTTCGACATTCTTCGGCAAGTTAAAGGCCTGGTTGCCGGCGCCCGGCGTGCCTTTCTTCTTCTCTTTCTTGGCCTCATCAGCCGCAAACGAACCGGTGGTCAGCGTCACGGTAATGATCGCAGTCAGGCCCCAGAGCATCCAGGATTTCATCGCATATCCCCTCAAGTGTTGGTCGATCTCAATGCGTACAAAGATGCAGCGGCCACCCCTCTGATGACCGCTGCGAAGTTCACATCCATCAAACACGGCATCAGGCAAAGAGTTCCGGAATGATATTTCCATCGCGGACGATCATGACCGGCCGGCCGGTGCCGGTGTGGTATTCCTTATGATGATCAATCCCCAGGTTATGGAAGAAAGAGGCGGCGACATCGTCCGGCTTGTAGCCCTCATTGAGAGGACCCAGGCCCTTGTCATCGCTGGCACCCACCACTTGACCCGGCTTGACCGAACCGCCCGCCATCAGCATGAACATGGCCCGGGCATAATGATCGCGGCCGCCCCGGGTGGTGTTGATCTTCGGCGTGCGGCCAAATTCCCCAGTGACGTAAATCGCTGTTGATTCCAGCAGTCCCTTTTCCTGCAGACCATTCAGCAGCGCGGCGAAACCGGTGTCGAAGGGAGGCAACAGCTTTTCCTTGAGTCGGCCCCAGTTGTCGTTGTGGGTATCCCAGCCCCCATAAGAAAGGGTGACGAACCGCACACCCGATTCCACCAGCCGGGTTGCCAGGAGACAGCTTTGACCGAACGAAGTGTCGCCAAACGGTGCCGCAAAGGCGGGCGATTCCCGGCTGACATCAAACGCTTCCCGCGAAGCCTTCGAGGTGATCATCGAATGGGCCTGTTCGCCGAAACGATCGAGACCATCCAGCAGCTGGTTGTCCTTCTCAAAGCCCGCGAAGGCGGTGTCGAGATCTTTCAGCAGATTCGAACGGCGTTCGACTTCGGAGACCGTCAATCCGCCTTGCAGCGAGACGCCGCGGACGCTGAACGGCTTACCCACGGTCGGTGTGCTGCCGGTGTTTAACGCGGCATACCGCACGCCGAGATAACCCGGCTTCTGGGCACTGTTGGGCACCGCGACAAACTGCGGCAGGTCTTCACGCCCCGGCAGTTCTTTGGTGACAACAGAACCGTAACCGGGGAACTCCAGCGACGGAATCGGGCGGTTGCCGCAGTTCACGTATTGTGAACCGAGTTCGTGAGCGGCCAGGGTATGGCTCACGCCGCGAAGAATCGTGAACTTGTCCATCACCTGGGCGATCTTCGGCATGTGCTCGCAGATCTGGATGCCAGGGACGTTGGTCGGAATCGGGTTGAACTCGCCCCGGTATTCCGAGGGAGAGTCGGGCTTCATATCGAAGGTGTCGAGGTGAGTCGGCCCCCCCGGCAGATTGATGAAAATCGCGGACTTGGCTTTGGCTCCAGAAACGGCTCCCGCCGCTTCCAGTTGCAGATAGTTCGACAGTGAGAGTGCGGTGCCACCCAAGGCCCCGACTTTGAGGAAATCCCGACGACGAACGCCGTCACAGGTGCGATGAAGGGCCATAGTGTTTCATCCAGTCAGTAAAGGAAGGGGGATTCGCTATGAGTTTCGTGTCCGCAACCAACGATCACGATGATCAATGGTTGACGATGAATTCTTTCGTGTTGAGCAGAGCCCACAACAGATCGCGGGTGCCGATGGCCAGATCACCGGTTTCCTGGAAGTAACTCAGCGAGCGACCGAGTTCAGCTTCCGTCGGCGGACGGCTGACAGTACGGAGATAGGCCTGCTTCACCACCGTCGCGAGTTGCTCATGATCCATAGGGGCCGGAGTCTCTTCGAGCTTGCTCAGTTCGGCCGCACCAGCTTTCGCTTTCGCCAGTGTCGCCTGCATCTGCTCAATGCGTTTTTCATTTTTAGCAGCCTTGGCCTTTTTCAGACCTTCTTCCGCGCGATCGACCAGACGCTCGGCTTGCTTCAACTTGTCGCCAACATCGTCGGGGACACCGGCTGCCGATTTCACGACTTGATCGACCCAGCCGCCGCGGTCGGTCAGTTCACTCAGCACCTGCTGATCGTTCTGCAGGAAGACGGTTTGCAGCAGGCTGGTTTCCATCGAGCGATCGCAATCGCAATTGCTTTCGCGGATCGACCGGCCAAAGACCGACAGGGCATACGAAGCAGTACCGCGACCGCCGCCATTGTTATTGGTGCTGACGATGGGATCAGCAATCGCCCGGCCTTTCGGATTGCCATGCAGCTTTTCGAGTTGGGGATCGCTGCTGGTGGCCTGGACCACGGCGTCAAAAGCGACTTCGGCGGGCAAACGTCGCGGAACCGCCCGGCTGAAGTTCCGTTCGTCGAGACGATTGGTTTCATTCGAGTGCCAGCTGAGCTGATAGGTACGGCTGTTGGCGATTTCCCGGTGCAACCACTTCAGATCGTAGCCCTGCTCTCGGAAGCCTTGAGCCAGATAATCGAACAGTTCGGCGTTGCAGGGCGGGTTGGCCAGGCTGAGATCATCGGTCGGTTCGACAATGCCTCGATGGAAATAACCGGCCCAGACGCGGTTCACCATCGCGTGTGCGAAGTAGGGATTGTTATCATCCCGCATCCAGTCCATGAGAGCCGTGCGCGGGTCGTCCATCTGGTCGATGGTGTATTCCTCGCCACCCAGCACTTTCGCCGTGCGACCGGAAACCACCTGCATCTTCTTGCCCTTATCGGGCTTCTGCTTCTTGTCATTCTTCGGCTTGGTGGGGTCTGGAACATAGAGTTCCTTGAACGGTGCGACCTTGCCCGCGTTCAATTCATCCGCGATTTCCTTGGCCAACTGGTTGCCGTTGACTTTCTTCGGGTCGACACCCAGGTCGGCCAGCATCTTTTGCTCGATGTCCTTAGCACCGGGGGCGGTTCCATAGTTCACGCGGCCGAAGAAGCCTTTGAAGCGATCGAAATCGTCCTTCGTCCATTGATCGAATGGGTGCTTGTGGCACTGGGCACACTGAATGCGGACCCCCAGGAAGGTGTAGGCGAATCCGAGAGCCCGATCGTCAATCTGACGGAAATTGCTGCGTGACCAGTAGTGCGGCAGATAGGGCTGATCTTTGAAGGTGACTTCGGAATCTTTGCGGTAGTAACTACTCATCCGCTCACAGAAGTCGGCATAGCTTTCGTCATCCATGCGGCTCTTCGCCAGGACGATCCCTTCAACGATCTGATCGTAGGGCATGTTCTGTTCGAAGCGGGCTCGCAACCATTCATACCAGTCGAGGGCATGTTGCGTGCGATTTACGGCCCCCTGCTGCTGATACCGTTCGTTGTTGCCCGTCCAGTCGGCCATTTTCGTGGCCCACCACGCGGCGTATTCCGGGCGGTCCAGCAACTCGTTGACCTTCTTCGACCGCTTATCGGCCGAGGTGTCACTGAGGAAGGTTTCGACTTCCGTCGGTGTGGGGAGCGTGCCAATCATGTCGAGTGACACGCGACGCAGAAACTCGGCGTCGGTGCAGACATCGGCTTGCACGATGCCCAGCTTTTGCAGCTTCTGCACGACCAGTTCATCGATCTTCGTAGGTGTCGGGGTGGTTGGATACTTCGGACCGATCTTGTCGGAAACCGGGTGAATCACGGGCACGGGAACCACACCGTTGTCATAAAAGGCCACCACATGGCTGTCGCCGGGCCCCATCGCGGTCACGAGACCGGAATCACTGATGGTCGCGACTTGGTCGTTATTACTTTGCCAGCGGCAGAGCGGCGTGACATCTTCGCGAGTCCCATCCGACCAGACGGCGACCGCCTTCAGTTGCCAGGTGTCGCCCTTCTGCTTCGCGACCATTTCCGCCGGAGTGACTTCGAGTTTCACAAAGTCGGCGGCATCGGCGGCCAGGGGTTTGGCTCCATCCTGAATCCACTTCAGCATCACCCGGTATTGCCAGGTATCGACTTTGAGCCGCTCGCCCCCTTCATGGTCGATCTTCAATGTAGGCTTGGTGAGAATCAGGCTTTCCGCCGCATTCGCGAGATTCGTCCGGGGTTCATCGCCCGCGAGGAGGTTCTCGTGATCCGATTTGAAGTCATAGCCGAACAACGAGAGCCGGAACCCGCCCTGACCCTGGAACGAACCGTGACAGGCCCGGCCATTGCAGCCGAGCTTGCCCATCAGGGGGACCACATGCTGCCGGAAGTCGGGCGATTCCGTGGCCTCTTTGGCGTAACGGACATCGATTCGCGAGACTTCCGCCGGGGCAGCGGCTGTCATCAGCAAACTCAAACCTGCCAATAAGGTCGTGTGCATCGTCGAGACCCTTATTCCATCATCTGGTATTCAGGATGCGTGTTTCGAGACGTTAGGGATTCGTTTTTGTGGCTGGCTCGTTCTTCTTACGAGGCTTGTCGGCTGACGTCGCGGCCGGCAAGTCGTTCGCGCTGGACTTCTTCTCTGGCTTCTTGGCCGAAATCTTGGCACTGTTCGTCGGCTTGGGGTTCGTCGGCTTGGGCTTTACGCCAGCCCCATCTTTGGCCTTGGTGGCTGTAGTCGTTGTGGATTTCAGGAGTGCTGCGAGTTCCTTGTCAACTTGCTCGATTGATCGCTGCTTCTGCTGAGCAATTTGCTCGTTGAGCTTTTCAATCCGCTGCTGCAGGCGAGCTCGTTCTTCTTCCAGAAGTTCCAGACGGAGTTGAGTCCGTTGTTCGATCGCGGTCCGCAGTTCGTCTTCGATGGCGGAATCCTGACCCATCGCCAGTCTGGCCACGAGCAGGCGAATTCGCGAATTGAGCTTCCATTCCTCGAGTTCCAGCCGATAACGCTCGGAACTCTCTTTGTTGCGAGCAATCCGCTGCCGTGATTTGTCGAGATCGGAAATCGCTGCCGCGAACTCCTTGGGAGCATTTTTTCGCAGCTGTTCCAGGAGATCGGCCAGTTCCGGATGGTGCTCGCGGGCGAAGGCCACGGCCGACTTCGTGGTCGATTCCGACACCTTATCGTCCGCGAATGTCTGCAGCGACGGACTGCTTCCCAAGCTCCATGTGATAGCACAGGCTAGCAGGCAGGCTGTGATGCGCGATGATCGTGTCAGCAAGCCGCCCACGTTAGTTCGTCTCCCATTCATCATCGGCGTTGCCGGGATTCGAGGTCTGCTGTTCGAGAGAGACCGCGGCGATCATCCAACTGGGAACGGCCACAGGCTCGACGTCGAGCGATGTCGTGGAGTCTTCGATATCGGCTGCCAAAGTTGGTCGCACGTGCTGGCTGCCATCACGCCAC
Organism: bacterium; assembly: GCA_016125225.1. Lineage (GTDB taxonomy): Bacteria > Planctomycetota > Planctomycetia > Planctomycetales > Planctomycetaceae > DSVQ01. The sequence goes on from WGME01000007.1 coordinate 88,686, forward strand.
AAATGCACCAGTCGCACGGCTGCGTGAGAAGCCACCGGCGATTCCAGGGTCGATCGCCCCGATGTGGAGTAAAGGGTGGTCCCCACGGTCAGGCAGGCCAGACTCAAGGCCGCAATCATCGACCAGTGAGAGACAGGCTGCCGGGGTTGATGAACCGTGTTTGAAGAGGAGACGGTGGCCGACATTGGCAGGGGAGCAGGGCTCACTGCCTGCTGCAAGTTCGCCAGTGCCGTGACCGCCGTTGCCACCTGTTCCGCGAGTTGCCAATCGTGCTCAAGCTGGCTTTCGAACGAGGCGGTCTCAGTAGGCGACAATTCTCCCAGCACGTACTGCCAGCACAACCAGGAGGTCTGGTCTTTTGCAGGCAGGTCAGGAAGACGTGGGGTGGTCATGAGAATTCCTGGAGCATTACCGGGTTCACTGTGGCGCCGCGAGCAGCTTTTCGAGCTTCTGTAACGCCAGACGCATACGAGTCAGGACTGTACCTAAGGGGACGTTTAATTCCGTGGCAATCACGGCAAATGTTTGTTCGTGATAAATTCGGCGCTGAACGACAACCTGTTGCTCGATCGGAAGTTGTGACAATGCGACGCGTAGTTTTTCTGTTTCTTCCCGGGTGGTCAACTGGCTTTCATGGGCCGCTTGACCACTGCCATCGACTTCTTTAAGAGCCTGTAAGACCGAATAGTTTTGCTGTGCTCGTTGATCGATGGCGATTTTCCGTTTGAGAGCCATTGCCTCATGGAAGGCCACCTTATAAATCCAGCCCTGAAACGATGCCTGTTGTGCTGTGTGACCCGATTCCAGCACGCGTTGAAAGGTGTTTTGCAGAGCTTCCGCAGCCCTGTCAGCGTCCTTGAGAACACCGATCAGATAGGCTGTAAGCCTTTGTGAATACTGATGATACAAAGATTCGACTTCGGTGGGACGCAAGCGCTGCGTCACATCCGAATCGGGGAATTCACCACCCGAGTTCGACTGGTTCTGCAACACTCGTCCCCGTTTCCATCAAACGTCTGCACTAATGAGACGGTTGAGCCTGTTCGTTTATTCTCTTGGATGCAAGTTTTTTCTAACACCCATGCACAGGCCAAGGTATTGCAGGCGAACTTGTCCCGTCCGAAGTTCCGAGTGGGAAATCCAATTTGACCAGGAATGATCAATCCATCGCCGCCATGGCGGCCGCGACAGCTAGTTCATCGCAGCGTTCATTCTCGGCATGCCCGGCGTGGCCGCGAATCCAGGTAAATTTGACTTTATGTTGCGTGAGCAGGGCATCCAATTGCTGCCACAGCTCGACATTCTTGACGGGTTTCCACTGGGTTCCCTCCCGGCGACGCCAGCCGTTGCGTTTCCAACCGGGTAGCCATTCTGCGGAGCCCTTAGCCACGTAAGAACTATCAGTGACGACTTCCACGGCAGTCGGCCGCTGAAGTGCCTCCAGCCCGGAGATCACCGCCTGCAGTTCCATCTGATTGTTCGTGGTCAGAGCCAATCCGCCGGAGCCGATTTTTTCGGCTCCCGTCTTGGGATGGCGTAAAATGTACGCCCAGCCGCCGGGACCAGGATTGCCACGGCAGGCACCGTCTGTGAACAGAATAACAGAGGGTAGAGAGGGCGACGCTTCCATGTGGTCAGAGCGACTAGCGTTCGCGGAACACGATTCGCCCGCGATTCAGATCATACGGGGAGACTTCCACCACGACGCGGTCACCGGGAACAATACGAATAAAATGCTTGCGCATTTTTCCCGCGACATGGGCGAGAACGGTGTGTCCGTTTTCCAAAACCACGCGAAATTGGGTGTTGGCCAGTGCTTCCACCACATTTCCCTGTACTTCAATGGCCTCTTCTTTGGCCATAAACCCTCGTCCCACATAGGTCAATCAAAGAAACGCCCCTTCGCCGTGAAGGGCCATGTAGATTTGTGATTGTAACCAGAAGGCTGTGCTTCCACCACATCACGCGCTGTGAATGCCCCGCGATATTCCGTTTCGTCGCAAGAAACCCAGTTTACCGGCAGGGGAAAAACTTTCCTCAAAAATTCCAGAGGAAATCATTCGCCGGACTCTCAATCGTGAACTAGGCTTCACGAACGATTGTGCAGAGGGCCGCATGTGGGTGACCCGGGAACTCGTTCTGAGCCCCTCCCGCGTCGACCAGAAGGAAGAGTCATAATGCGGAGAATTCGCCAATTCTTTCGAGCAGAGCACGGAACGACTTCCGTTGAGTACGCCGTCATGCTCGCCTCGATTCTGCTGGTCCTCATCGCGGGTGTCAGCCTGTTTGGCAATGCCCAGAGTGGGTCCTGGTTTCACATTGATTCCGAATTGCAGGCCCACGGCATCAACTGATTTCTTCACCCGTGACGCGTTATGCTGGTCGCTGACCGTTTGCTGACGCAGTGGCCATGGGTGAGTGATGAAACCGTGCTGGATCGGATTTGGTGGCAATCTCGGTGACGTCCCTGCGCACTGGCAGCAGGTTTTGAACCGCCTGGAACACGATCCTCAATTCGCGAATCTGCGAATAAGTTCGCTGTACCGCTCGGTTCCCATGGGAGCCGACGCCGGTGATGCCTTCTGGAATGCGGTCGCTGAGGTTGAATCGTCGCTTGCTCCGTTCGACGTGCTGCGGAAACTGCAGCAGTGGGAGGCCGAGTTGGGGCGAGTACGAACCGTGCGCTGGGGACCGCGGGCTCTCGATCTCGATCTGCTGGCCTACGGAGACCAGACAGTCAACACGCCGGAACTTGTGGTGCCGCATGTGGGACTGTGGTATCGACGATTCGTGCTCGATCCGTGGGTTGAAATTTCTCCCGAATGGAAGCACCCGGCCTATGGATTGACCGTCCGTCAATTCCAGGACCGGTTGCTTGGTCCCCGTCAGCTCTGGTTAAGGGGAGACTGGCCCGCTGATTGGCATGCGCAGGTTTTCCGTCAGGCTGGGCAACGATTTCCTGATTTAAGTTGTGATCTGGTCGAGAAGGTCGAGTTCCCTGCAACGGGAATTGTTGCCGATTTTGTCGTGTCTGATCGCCAGGATCACGGCACGGAGCCCACGCTCCGGTTCAGTCCGGATGACGATTTGCCCACGGTTTGCCAGCATGTCGTCGATGTTTTGACCGCAGCCTATGAACCGCCGGAACGCGTACCGGCTGCGTGATATCAGAGCCGTCCACTGCGGAAGATGCCGTAGATCAGCCACATCCCGAGCAGCGAGGAAACCAGGTACAGGGGCAGCGTCAGCCACAACGAATTCGTGGCACTCCGGATCAGCAAAGCCGAGGCGAGAATCATCGCCGACATCACAATGCCGACGGCGAGGCGATTGCTCGCCCGTTCCAGTTCCACGGTGAACTTGTCGAGTCCGCGGTGCTCCAGATGGACTTCCAACTCGTCCTGACTCAGCTTGCGTAGTGTCTCGGAAATATGGCCGGGAAGTTGCTCCGCAAGTTGCCACATGGCTTTCGAGCGCCGGAACATTGAAGCCGCGAGGTTGACCGGTTCGTAGCGTTCTTTGACGAGGCGTTCCACAAAGGGCTGCAGATGCCCCGCGAGATTAAAGGATGGATCGAGACCGCGACCGATGCCTTCTAATGTGACCAGTGCGCGAATCAGCAACGTCAGACTGCCGGGGCAGCGAATGCCATGTTGACCGAGGATGGCGACAAAGTCGCTCAGCATGCTCCCCACCTGTAACCGCTCCAGTTCCAGGCCGTAATAGTTCGCGACGAAATCGCGCAGATCGATTTTCAGAAGCGGGCGATCGACTTCACGGTAGGGTTGGCCGAGCAGCAGCACGACATCAACCAGAGTGTCGACATCCTTCTGGGCGACCGACACGAACAGGTCAATCAGTTGTTCGCGCGTGGCGTCGTCGAGCATGCCGACCATGCCGTAGTCGAGCAGACAGATTCCGCCGTCGGTGCGGATGCGGATATTGCCGGGATGCGGGTCGCCGTGAAATACGCCGAATTCAAAGGCCATTTTCATGAAGATGCGAGCCCCACGAATGGCCACATCCGCGGGCTGGCAGGGCCATTGGGCGGGATCAAACGCCTGGTCGACCCGTAAACCCTCCACATATTCCATCGTCAGCACGGCCTCGGTGGTCAACTCCTCAAAGACCTGCGGCACATACAGGCTGGAATCGTCTCGGAACAGCCGCGCAAACTCTTGCATCGTGCGGCCTTCGCGGGCGAAATTGAGTTCCCGGCGAACAGACCGTGCAAAGTGGTTGACCAGTCCCGTCGGATCGAAGACACGCGACTCCGGAACATGGCGTTCCAACAGATGCGACAGTTCCTGCATGAGTGACAAATCGCGTTCGATATCCCGGACGGCGGAAGGGCGTCGGATTTTGATGGCCAGTGGAGTGCCATTGTGATGCCAGGCCCGATGCACCTGGGCCAGCGAACCCGCAGCCAACGGGTCGTGGTCGAAGCGGGCGAACAACTCTCGAACGGGATGACCGAGTTCCTGTTCGACCTGAGCGATCGCATCTTCACTGCGAAACGGCGGCACGCTTTCCTGCAGTTTCTGCAGTTCGCGGATCATCTCGGCGGGCATCAAATCTGGCCGCGTGCTCATCACTTGGCCAAACTTGATGAACGTGGGCCCGAGGGCTTCCAATGAGAGGCGGACCCGTTCGTACACCGTGATCTGTTGCGTGGGTGGTGCCTGACGTCGGCGTAACCAGCACCACCAGCGCTGCCAGAAACCCTGCACGCCTAACCGCGCGATCACATCTCCGAAACCATGATTCAGCAGCACCGCAGCGATTTCACGCGATCGGCCGAGATTGCGCAATAGCCGCAGAGGATGTGGTTCCATGGGGTGAGGTGTCAGGTGTTAGGAATCAGGTGTCAGCTATTATCACGATATGCTGGCATCCTAAATGATCTTCGGACCATTCGCTATTGCTGCTCATCGTGACTGGCAAGCGGAAACTGTGTGGCAGCATTGAATTCACACCACCACGATTTCCTGGGGCTACCGCGATGCGGAGCGCCCAGGCCACCCGACACTCTTGTCACCATCATCTCTGGCGTTGCTCACCGGCCGACACTTTGGGATTTCCCGGTAGCCCGTTTGACCTCGGCGAAGAGTTGCAGGTGGCCTTCGCCCAGCACATCGTTGAGTTCGATCTGCAGGTCGCGTTGCGGACTCACTTTCATCGTGAGCGGCTTTTGAGCTACGAAGCGCAGACGGCTGGTCGGGTCGTCGTTGTCTACCGTTTCCACCAGCACAATCACTTCGGACTTACCGGGGTAGCGTTGTAGAATATCGCGGACCCGATTCACCACGCGCTCATCATGCAGGCCACGTCGGAACTTGATTGCCATTTTGCTGGTGAAATCGCGTTCCGCTTCGTCGAGGGTCCACATGGCGTTCACGATGACGTTCGGTTCCCGACTGCGTTTATCAACTTTCCCCTTCACGAACCGGACTTCGTCGCCAATCACCTTTTCACCGAGTCGGGCGAACTCTTCCGGCCACATAATGCAGCGGACCACGCCGGTGGGGTCTTCAAAATCGAAGTTCACGTACTTGGTGTGACCGTTCCGGCTGGGCTTTTTCGTTTGGGCCTTTTTAATCGCCGAGACCATGCCACCCAGGACGACTTCGACGCCGTCTTCGAGACCAACCAGTTCTTCGATTTTGTTGGAAGCGAAGGCATCGAGTTGTTTCGAGACTTCAGTGAGGGGATGGCTGGTGAGGTAGAACCCCAACGCTTCCTTCTCAAAGTTGAGTTGCTCGCGGTGTGACCATTCCGGCATATCGGGGAGCGATTGCACGATAGCGGCCGAGGCGTCACCGGCGGGTTCGTCATCGCCGCCGAACAGGTTTTTCTGCCCCCGCTGTTTGTCGCGGTGCATGTTCACGGCCCCTTGTACGGCCCGTTCAATCACGGAGAACTGTTGAGCCCGGTGTCCGCCGAGTTTGTCAAACGCTCCGGCCTTCACCAGGAGTTCCAGCACGCCCTTGGTGGCCTGTTTCGGGTCAACGCGTTCGGTCAAATCGAAGATGCTGCTGAACGGACCATTGGCTTCCCGTTCGGCCACAATGGCCCCGACGGCTCCTTCACCGACACCCTTGATGGCCCCCATCCCGAAAGCGAGTTTGTCACCCACCACCGTGAATTCGACATGGCTGGTATTGATATCGGGTGGCAGCACTTCGATCTTCATGCGGCGGCAGTCATCGAGGTGTTCGGTGAGTTTGTCGGTCTCGCCGAGTTCGCACGATAAGAGTGCCGCCATGAACTCGCACGGATAGTGAGCCTTGAGGTACGCCGTCTGATAGGCCACCGCACCGTAAGCCGTCGAGTGTGATTTGTTGAAGCCGTAACCGGCGAACTTTTCGATCATGCCGAAGAGTTCGACGGCGGTATCCTTCGCCAGTCCGTTGCTTTCCGCCCCTTCCAGGAACTGGGCCCGGTACTTGGCGATCATCTCCAGTTTTTTCTTGCTGATCGCCTTGATGCACTGATACGACTGCGGCAGCTCGATGCCCCCCAGCCGGTTCAGAATCCGCATCACCTGTTCCTGGTAGACCATCACGCCGTAGGTTTCGTCGAGCACGCCATCCATGATGGGATGGACGCGCGGCAACGGTTGCCGCCCGTGCTTGACGTCGACGTAGGTCATCACCATGCCCCCTTCCAGCGGACCGGGGCGGTAGAGAGCTGACGTGGCGATGATGTCGGCGAACTGGTCGGGCTTCATCTTCGTGAGCAGGTCCCGCATCCCGCCCGATTCGAGCTGGAAGATCCCCTTGGTTTCACCCCGTTGCAGCAGGGCGAAGGTCCCTTTGTCATCCAGAGGCAGCTTGACCGGGTCGATGTCGACACCGCGGTGCTCTTTCACATTCTTCACGGCTTTGTCGAGAATCGTGAGGTTCCGCAGGCCGAGGAAGTCCATCTTCAGCATGCCGGCCTTTTCGACCGTCGGACCTTCCCACTGCGTCACAATGTCGGTCTTGCCGGAGATCGTCTGCAGCGGCACGTACTCTTCAATCGGACGGTCCGAAACCACGACCCCGGCGGCATGTGTTCCGGCGGAACGGGCCAAGCCTTCCAGTTCCATCGCCAGATCAAGAAGTTCCTTGATCTGCGGGTCGGTGTTGTAGGCCTCTTTGAGTTCGGCACTCTTTTCGAGGGCTTCCTTCAGTTCGATGTTCAACTCATCGGGCACCATCTTGGCGATTTCGTCGACGCGCTTGAGCGGCACTGATAACGCCCGACCGACATCACGAATTGCCGCTTTGGCTTTCAGTGTGCCGAACGTGCCGATCTGCGAGACGTTCTGTTCGCCGTATTTCTGCTTGGTGTAGTCGATAACGTCCTGCCGACGGTCACGGCAGAAGTCGATATCGATATCGGGCGGCTCAGTTCGGCTGGGGTCGAGAAAGCGTTCAAACAACAAGTCGTACTGCAACGGGCAGACGTGGCTGAGGCCGAGCAGGTAAGCCACGATCGCCCCGCACGCCGAACCACGGGCACTGCACGGAATGCCCCGTTCCATGGCAAAACGCACAAAGTCCCACACGATGAGGAAGTAGCTGGCATACCCCATCTTCTGGATGACGCCGAGTTCAAAGTTCAGACGCTCGCGATGAGCGTCGGTGATGCCATCGGCTCCGTAGCGCCACACCAGCCCCTGTTCACACAGTTCCCGCAGATAGTCGATGTCGCTCTTATTGTCTGGCGGAGCGAAGACCGGAAAGTGCCGGGTTTTCAGGTCGAGATCGATATCAACACGGTTGGCAATCTCCTGCGATCGCGCAACGGCATCGGCATGATTCGGAAAGGCCGTGTACATTTCCTCGGGCGTGCGGATGTAAAGCTGATCGCTGTCCATCCGCATGCGGTTCGTGTCACTCCGTTCGCTCTTCGTGTTGACGCACAGCAGCACGTCCTGCACGGCGGCGTCTTCACGGTTGAGATAATGGGCATCGTTGGTGGCGACGAGTGGCAGCCCCATCTTTGTAGCGAGATCAATTGTTGCCTCAGCACAGCGGGTCTGGATCTCGAATCCGGCGTTCTGAATCTCAAGATAGAAACGGTCCCCGAAGACCTTGGAATACCACGCCGCGAGTTTTTCGGCTTCGCTGTATTGTTCGCCGAGTAACAGAAATGACAGTTCGCCCGCCGCACAACCCGACAGGCAGATCAATCCTTCGTTCAGTTCTTCAAGCAGGGCTTTGTCAATGCGGGGCTTGTAATAAAAGCCTTCGAGATACGCCCGCGACGAGAGTTTCACGAGGTTCTGGAAGCCGGTACGGTTCATCGCCAGCAGCGTCAGATGGAAGCTGGCTTCTTTGGTGCGCGACGCTCCCGACTTCTCGAACCGGGACCGCGGGGCAATGTACGCTTCCATCCCCAGAATCGGATTGACCCCGGCCCCTTTGCACGACAGGTAGAATTCGAGCGAACCGTAAAGGTTACCGTGGTCGGTCACCGCCGCCGCCGTCATGCCATGTTCTTTGACCTTGGCAATGTACTGGTCGATGCGGGTCGCCCCGTCGAGCAGGCTGTAATGGGTGTGGCAATGCAGATGCGTGAACGGCCGCGACGACATCGTCATCGTCCTTGATGCGGGAATCCGGGAAAGACATGCGACTCTTGCCGCGATGTCCACAGGCTACCGCGCCGAGCGATGATTTTCATGCAACGCGAACGACCACTCACCTGCAATTCTCCTTCCGATGGGAATTGCAACTCGTCGGACATCGAAACCGCACGGTTCACAGGAATTTATGGCTGGGCACCGGGTTTGATGGAATAGGCAGCCTCGGCCGTTTTGATGTATTCGGCAAGGGTTTCCAGGCCGATCGCCCGGCGGCGATCATCGACCTGTGCCTCGCCTTCGATGGGATACGGTATCAACTTGCCGCTGACTTGTTGCAGTTGTGTGCCATAGAGTTGCTTCGCTTTGTCGGCCAGATGCACGCGGTCGGTGAGGTAGGCTAAATCGATCCCCGCGGCCTCTTGTTTCTGGACCGCCGCTTCGAGGAGTTTCAGGCAGCGACGCTGAAATTCGCGATCATGGTCGGCATGCTGGACCAGCAACCAGGACGCATGGGCCCCGTCTGTTCCGACGAGCGAATGCCCGGGCCAGCCATATTCCTCAATGATGACTTTCAAGCGGGCCGTGTTCTGACGATCGATCTTTTGCAGAGTGCGAATCGCTTCCGGCAATTCTGCTGCTGGGGGTTTGTCCCCATCGTGAAACTTGCCGGAAAGGAGCAGTGGAATCGCCGTCTCTCGTGCGGCTTGATCCTCCTGCATCCGCTGCAGCAATTCTTGCCGTAGTTCAGGGGCTTTAATCGGTTCCGCTGCAGCCTTTGGACCCATTGGAACCAACAGGATCAACGCAGCAATCGCAATCCCTCGCGAGTACAAACACATAGCAGCATCCATCCGGTAATTAACGGGTTGGAGACGCAACCACAAAAATTCACCGAGTTTGGTAACGGAATGGATGGTAATCCGAACCGCACCCTTCGCACAGAGTGACGTCCGGTTGAACGCGGCGACCTGGTGAATTTGGTCGTCAGTTTGTTTCTGAGTTAATCCCCGGAAATTGCTGCGGATATCTCCCTGAGAAACGAACAATCGCACACCAAAATGGGAGGGAATTATCATGACGACGATGACTGGCATGTATCTGACGTATGTGGCTTTGACCGTGGGAATCACCATTTGGGTCGCACGCACGCTGCGGACCCACGGCCGCGTCTTTCTGACATTCGGGCAGGAAGAACAGCTCGAATTGAATGACGCATTGTCCCATCTGCTGGTGCTGGGCTTTTACCTGGTGAACTTCGGTGTGATTTCGTTCGCTTTGAAAACCACATCTCAGGCGACCAATATGCCGACGGCCATCGAGCTTCTCAGCAGCAAGGTGGGTGTCATACTGCTGGTGATTGGTGGGATGCACTTTTTCATCCTGGCGATGTTCGCTTCCATCCGCAGCAACACCATGAAACAGGCGAATGAAGCTCACCGCCGGGATCACATCGGTCAACTTGCGCAGGCACGGCGGGCCACCATCACCGAGTTTGAGGAAAAGGAGTAGTGAAGCTGGCACTGTCTGCCCATCGGCGTTGTGTGCCACTGGCTCCGCCAGTGTTGGCTCTGGCAGAACTTCGCACTGGCATAGCCAGTGGCACAAAACTGGAATAAAACCTGGAAAGAAATCGAGGTTTATCATGACGCCGCTTGCCTGGACTTATGCGGCGTATCTGACAGCCAGCGGCGTGATCACCGTCTGGTTTGGACAAACGCTGCACCATCATGGCCGGGTGTTGCTGATCGATACCTTCCACGGCAACACCCGCATCGCAGACGCCGTCAATCATCTGCTATTGGTCGGGTTCTACCTGGTCAATCTGGCGTTTGTCACTCTGACGCTCAAATCAGGTCTGCAAGTGACCGGGTTTCAGGATGGCCTGGAAGTTTTGGCCCAGAAACTGGGCCTGATCATGACCGTGCTGGGTGTCTGGCACTTCAAGAACATGCTGATCTGCCATTATGTACGTGGCTACTGGAAACGACGGCTGGCAGATCACTTCTCCCATCCCGCGAGAGTTCATTCATAGCGCCACTTGAGTTCCCACGGGTCTTGCGTCTGCTGTTGCCATTCTTGCAACTGGGTCTGCAGACGTTTCAGCAACTCACGGTGCTCTGGTTCTTCGGCCAAGTTGCGAGTTTCATCGGGATCGGCCGCCAAGTCATACAACTCATGTTTCGCGCGATGCAGATAGGCATCGACGGAACGGCGACCGTAATACTGTTGCGGATCGTCGCGTTTCAGTACCGCTTGCCAGGTGGGACTCTCGAACAGGTCGGACGCAAACGGGTATTCGAGGCCATTTGCTATATTGAGGATGTACTTGTAGTTGCCCACTCGGACCACCCGCATCGGATAGTACATGGTGATTTCGTGGAACGTATGGGACGCATACAGGGTGTCCCAGTTCTCGGGAGTCGGCTGGCCTAGGACACCCGCGAATGAGCGGCCATGAAACTGGTATTTCCCATTCTTACCGGCTCGCGCGGGAAGATTGCGAGCCTGTTCGCTACCGACTTCGACAGGGCGTACCGGGGCGGCGTCTGGGGTTTCAACACCGCAGTAATTGAGCACGGTCGGCGTGAGATCGGCCCAGGTGACCATCGCCTCACAGATAGTTCCCTGCTGTTTTTGCCGAGGATCGCGCACGATCAGTGGCAGATTGATGCCCGGTTCATAGCACGTGGTCTTAGCGCCTGGGAAAGGGGGGCCATTGTCGCTGAGGAAGAAGATCAGCGTGTTATCCCAATGGCCGGTTTCTTTCAATGTGCGGAAGAGATCGCCCAGGCCCACATCGAGTCGGGCAATGGCCCGATAGTATTCGCACAATTCCTGGCGGACCTCCGGCAAATCGGGCAACCAACTCGGCACAGTGATCTGATCGGGCTGGTAGATCGTCGGTGGAATCTCGGGATAGAAGTCGGGTTTGTCCGGTTGATTGGCAAAGTGACTGCGGTCGCCACCGCGATGGGGATCGGTCGGACAGAAGTAGAGGAAGAACGGTCGGTCGTCGGCTTCCGTGATCCACTCTTTCGCATTGCGAGCCATACGGACCGTATTGCGATGCCCCTGCGTGTCCTGCTGCCGTTCAAACTCGAAATGGTAAATCGGTTCGGGCGCGAGGTGATACTTGCCAATCAGACATGTGCGATAGCCCGCTTTGTTCAGCAAGACGGGCAGGGAATGCACTGTATCGTAGGTGCTGAAGTGGTTGTAGCCATGGGCGTGCCCGAAGTGTCCCGTAGCGTGGTTATAGAGTCCACTCAGAATGACCGACCGGCTGGCGCTGCAACTGGCCGTGGTGCAATAAGCCCGCGTGAAGCGTGTCCCCTGGGCCGCCAGAGCATCAATGTTGGGGGTTTTGGCGAGTTTGTCGCCGTAGCAGCCCAACTGAAAACCCAGGTCATCCGCCACGATGATCACCACATTCGGGCGTTTTTCAGCCGCCGATACAACAGCCTCCAGTGGTCCAATTACGGATGGCAGAATGAGGCCCACACTCAATAGCAGTCGATTCCACATGGTGTTCCTCTCGGGCAGATAGTCGGCAGTGATCAACGTCAGTGACAGCATTTCCGAAAATGACGAAGAATCTCGTCATTCCTGCAGGAACTCTCACGATACTGTCCGGCACCCCGTCGTGCGAACGTCCCACGCAAAAAGTCATTCAAACCTGCGAAACCCTCCAGAAGTTGGGGGGTTAATTAGGCCGCCGTGCAGTGCAGCCGGCCGGTATTGCGAGATTCCGCCAGGGACGTCGTGATGATGATTGAAGCGTTGACTCGGCCTGCTGTCTCACTACTGGCTGCCGTACTGTTGCTGGTCGGTTTTGCCATTCAGTCCGAATCCGATCCGGTGTCGGAAGATGCGGACCACGCGACTCTGCGGATTGAGATGGACCCGCTGACCGTCGATATTCCTGCGGGCGTCGATCTGATTCCGGATCTGTTGTATGCCGAGCGGGCGGGCCGTGCCTTACATCTCGATCTGTATCGTCCGCAAGCCACGGCCGAACGTTTGCCGGTGGTGGTCTACATTCACGGCGGGGGCTGGAGATCGGGCAGCAAACAACAGCCACCGATTGTGGAACTGGCGGCGGAAGGCTACGCCCTGGTCAGCATTGAGTATCGACTCAGCGACGAAGCTGTTTTTCCAGCCCAACTTGACGATTGCCGCGAGGCATTGCGCTGGCTGAGAACTCATGCCGACGAATGGTCACTGGACCCAGACCGGATTGGTGTCTGCGGTTTCTCTTCTGGGGGACATCTGGCGGCACTACTTGGTGTCAATTCCCCGCAAGACCCTCACGAGGCCGCATTGACCCGGGTCCAGGCCGTGGCCGATTTCTTCGGTCCCACGGATTTGTTGACCCTCAGTCGAGACAACACGGATAACGAAGGCCGTTTCACGGTCGATGTCTTTTCCCCCGAAGCATTGCTGCTTGGAACGTCTCCGCAAAGCGATCCGGAACGCGCGCGATCAGCGAGTCCCATGTCGTATGTCGAAGCCGGTCGTCAATACCCGCCCTTCTACATTCTGCATGGCCATGCGGACAATGTTGTGCCCTGGCGACAGAGTTACCGTTTTGCACTGGCCTTGAGAAAATGTGGGGCCGATGTCACGTACCACTCGCCCGAAAGTGGCCATCAGTCGGTGTTGTTATCCCAGCAGATTGATGATTTGTGTGCCTTCTTTGATCAGGCATTAGCCCCGGGTAAAAGTCTGGTGCCGAGCGAGAGTCCCGCTGCGCCGGAGATTCGTTTGTCCCAGCATGCTCTCGATTCAGGCCGCGATGCGGTTCGCCACAAGCCGCGCCGGAAGCGGTCAATCATCCTGCCCCCAATGCCCCCGGCAGCCTCCTGAGTTTCACCAGCCATGGCGTAGGATCTCGCTCTTTCTCGGGTGGGGCCGTACGACCTCGAAAAAAATCGCCTGACATTCCTGACAGGTCATGTGACCGAGTAGAATCCGTCGCACTGGTCCAGGTCTTGAATGTCGATGTTTTGTGAGGTGAGGTCGAGGTGTCATCCACGTTTGAAACGTCCGCAGTGACTGCGGAGGCCATGCCGCCAGCCTTACTTGGCGGCAAATCCGACACTTTCGCCGGGGATGCTGCATCCGCACCCAAGCGGCATACGCGTCCTTTGTCTCGGCGGATGATGCATCTGCTGCGTCGATTACATCTGTACTTCGGACTGTTTCTGTTCCCCTGGGCGGTGCTCTACGGCTTCACCGGCTTCCTGTTCAATCATCCGCAGGTGATGAGTGAGCAGCCGATGGCCTCGTTTGATCGCAGCGTCTGGAGCGGCACGGCGATGGAATCACAAGAAGATCTGGCGGCCAGCGCACAGCAGGTGATCGAGGCTCTGCAATCCCACCAGCCAGAAAACACCGCCGATTTACGCCTCATCGAGACGGAACCCATTCGTTATGCCAATGAGTTGGCCTTCGCAACGTTGAAGACGGACGACGAAGAGATCGGTCTTGCAATCGCCGCGCTGGGCAATGGCGGCACGATTCGCAAAACGCCCAAGAAATCGACAAATGAACCTGCACAGCCCTTTCCATGGGCGATTGGCAAGGCAGAGCCTCCGACGAGAAATGGTCGCGAGAAAGCCGAAATGACTTCGGGGGGCCTGGTCCTGAATGGTTCGCTTTCCGAACGATTGCAGGCCTCGCTACCCTCGTTGCAGACACGACAACAACTCCCCGCGGGCCCGGTCACACTCACCTCCGTTCCCGATCTGACATTTGTCGTGGAATCGCAGGGGCAACGTTGGAAAGTGGGTTACAACTCACTGAAGGGAACCGTCACGGGCAAAACCGTGGAAACCTCCGGTACACCGATCTCCTGGCGACGCTTCATGACCCGTCTGCATACCGCGCACGGCTATCCGTTTACCTCATTCGCCGCCAAATGGTTCTGGGCCATCGTGGTCGATGTGATGGCCTGGATCATGATTTACTGGGGCGTATCTGGCCTGCTGATGTGGTGGCAGATCAAAGCAACACGTCGGCTGGGGTTCGTCATGCTCTCGCTCAGTGCCGTGGCAGCCATTTCGATGGCGATTGGCATGTACGGCATGATGACCAGCGCTTGAGTGTCCGCCCCGTTTCGACCGTGCTGATTACTTCCGCTCGCGTAGATGTTGCAGGACGGCATCCTGCATGAACTTTGAGGCGGCCGGTGTATTTGTATGACCGGCGTCGACGTCAAAGTGCATGGCTTTCGGAACGGTCAACGCGTTGAAGGCCGCATAGACACTGGTGGGAGGGCAAGTGGTGTCGATGAAGCCGACCGTCACCACGGCTTTCTGGCAGCGGGCGCGAGTCGCAAAGTTGACACCATCAAAGTACCGCGAGGCTTGCATAGCCAACGGGTCTGGTTGACGTTGGGCGTTCATCGGAACCAGTTTCGGCCAACCACTGATGCGGTCCGCGGCACTCCCCGTGTGATCGCAACCAGCCGGCACGCCAGCGCAGATTAACGAAACGCGTTCATCAAGTCCCGCTGCGGCCAAAGCCTGAAAGCCACCCTGACTGCTGCCATAAACGATCAGCGTTTTGCCATCCCACTCCGGTTCGGATGTCAAAAAGTCGAGGGCGCGCATCAAACGCAGAAACATGCCTTTGAAGTAGCATTCGTCGCGGTTTTGACGACCTTCACCCCGATAATCCTTCAATTCTCCCTGACTCAGAGCTTCGTAGAATTCCGCTGGCTGACCATTTGGAATTCCGTGAGCATTGATGTCGAAGGCCAGCATGCCCCCTTCTCGTGCCGCCCAATGAGTGGCTCCCAGATTCGCGCTGCGCACCCCGGCACCATGCACGAAAAGAATAGCGGGGAGCGACTTCAGCTGAGCATTTTGCGGCCGTCCGTAATACCCCGATACCGGTTTGCCCAGGCAGTCAATTTGCACATCAAACGCTTCGACACCGGCCACCGGCGACTTGACGGCCGTGCGTTTTGCTTCGAGGGGCACCTTCGCAAGGGCGGCCTTCTGGGAACTCCAGAATTCATCGAAATCGTCGGGCACGGGGAGGCTCGGCTGGATTTGGAGCGGATCGAATCCAGCCCCGGCCAAGGCTTGAGCTTTCCCGATGGTCACCCGCAGAAGCAGAAAGCCCGGAGTCTCCAATTTGCCGGAAAGCGTTACCTGGCCATCCTTCAATGGAAGCGTCTGCATCGGCTGCGGATTCCATCCATCTTGCGAGAGATAGCAATCGACCTGGCCCGATTTGAGCGGCTGATCATTCTCTGAAGCGGTGATCGTGAACGTCACAGACTCACCGACATGGTAGAGCGCGTCGGGTCGATCCGCAGTGATCTTCAAGGTCACAACCGGCGCTATGGCCGGAGTGCTCTGTGCCGGTAACATCCCCACCGGCAAGGTCAGAGCCATGGCCACAAGAGACCACATCCGCAGCGTGAGTGACATCGGTTTCACGATCAAGTTTCCTGATCAAGCTGTTAGCGGCAACAGTGCCGGTTGAATTATTCGGTTGGACCGGCCAAAGAGATACTAGCCTATCCGATCCATTGCCCCAACACACAACGACAATCCTCCGATCGGCAGACTGTTTCAAGCATGAGTTGCTACGGCAATCGGCACCATTCTGATTCGACTCAAAAGCCCATCGGGCATACGATGTACCTCCTTCATACAAACCACTCGATCTGCCACAGAGAAACACACCATGCGAGTTGCCTGCTTTTGTTGCGTTGGTCTGGTCTTGTCGTCACTGGCGGATGCCGCCGAACATCAGATCAAGCCCGGTGATGTGCCTCAAACGATCCTCGATCAGGCCGCTGCGGGGGATCGCATCGTTTTTGAACCCGGCCTGCATGTGCATCATCTCGGCAAACATAATTCGCTGCTCTATGTCGACAAGCCGATCGAGATCGAACTCAAAGCCGGGGCGACTCTCAAACTCGCCGACAATGAAACGCCGCTGGAAACCGTCGCGGAAATTACGACTGATCACGGGGCACCAAAGAAACTCGATGACCTGTCCGTCGGCGGCGAATATGACCGCAGTCTCAAACACACGGTCTATACGATCTCGATTGATGGGGAAGGCCGTGATGGATCACCGGACACGTTTTCCTGGGGCGTTGGTCCGCTGTTCAATGTGCAGCAGAAGGGCGTCGCGATCACAGGTGAGTGGCAGGAATTAAGCTGCGGCGTGAAGATTCGGTTTGATGCCATCACGGGGCACAATAAGGGCAGCCTGTGGTTTCTTTCCTACGATGGCCCGGTGGCCTATGGCATCCGCATCGGACATGGGTTGCAGCCCGATTACATCGAGAATGTTCGGATCACGGGGCAGGGCACCATCGATCTCAATTCGCAGAACAACGTCCAGCCGAGCGAACTGGTGAAAGATATTAACGCGTGCGTGCTGGTTCACGGACGGGTGCGGCATGTCCAGATTGAAGGGATCACCATGACCAATACCAACCGGTCAGTGATGCTCTATGGCGAACACACCGGGAAGTTCCTCGCGGGGGGCGGCGTGACTGACGGAGAGTACTTCGATGCCGAGCACATCGACATTTTCCGCACGCGGACCATCAATCCCAGGGGAAGTGCCTATCTGCTCGGCCACCCGTCGCATCGTGGTCATCTGCGGTTTGTCCGCTGTAATTTCAATTACATGGAAACGGCGATGACTTCCATCGAGCCGAACTTTCAGCTCGACCAGTACGAAGTGATCGGCAACATCATCAAAAGTGGGGGCCAGGCGATCCACTGCTGGCGAAAATCCACCAATGGAGTCGTCGTAGACAATGTCCGCATTGAAGACAGCACGGGCAAACCTGTGGTCGTCGCGAATTCCCCCGGTGGTTGGGAACCCCCCGCTCAATTAACGATCCGCAATAACCGCAATCTGCTGAGCGACCATAAGTCTGACGCGGCTCCGTTTTGGGAACTGCGGCCTAGCGAGTAACTCCGGCGATTCGGCGTTTTCTGCCGAATTGCTGCCAATTTCGCACCGTCCACTGTTCTTAACTTTTCCGTTAACGCGAACTCAGCATGGGAATCCAACAGAATTGATTCTGCAGTTTAAGCCACGACGAAGGAAAGATGCTCGTGTTGAATTGTCGACCGGGCCGTGCTCATTCGTGGTGGCGACCGACCGTGGCAACAGACTTTCGTCCGAACATGCAATGTTGCCTGACCGTGCTGGTCATTGGTTGGCTGGCATCTTCCTTTGTGTTCGCCACGGAATCGGAAGAGTTCCTTCCATTTGGTGAAAGTGCTGTCGAAGGTCGGTTGCCGGAGTTGCTCGCTCAGGCACCTCCAGCGACTCCGGCTGTCCCTCCACCGGCGCTCGCACCGATTCCTACGCCAAGTTTAACTTCCCCGGGCAACCTGCCAAACAATTTCTTTCCCACACCGAGACAGACAGCAACGGCGGGTTTGTTCTCGCAGTTTCGGGGGACACCCACGCGAAACCTATCGCGGCCGATGCTGACCGCTCCGAATATGTTCGGTGATACCACCGATGGCGGCTGTGGTCAGGCCGAGTTTTTGGCGGGATCTGTTCCCGCGTCCTTGGAACATCCTACCTTTAACTGTATCCGGGCCAACCTCGCCGAGAACAACAGCCCGCTGCCGCGCGACCGCGTTTACTTCCGCTATAACCACTTCCACAACATCACCGATGTGTCGATCTTCCCGGACACGCTTTCCAATGGCGTCAGTTCACTGCATGTCGATCGCTTCACGTTTGGTGGGGAAATGACCTTTCTCGATGGCCGGGCTTCGCTGGAAGCCCGGTTGCCCTTTGCCCGGCAGCTCACCTCGGATGTTCTGCTATATGACATTCAAGGGGCCTACAATCTGCCTCTCGATGATTACCGCACGGAACTGCTGAACATGCAGTTCATTCTGAAGTACATCCTGCTGGAACGCGACAACTTCGTGCTGTCTTCAGGCATGGGACTGAATGTTCCCACGGCCCAGGATTTCAACATTCGCATCTTCGTCGACGATGATGATTTTGAGATTATTCTGCCGGTGGTGGGGCAGGTGGGATCGTTGCCGGTCGATATCGATATCCGGGGCACGGTTCCGAACAACATCTGGAACCTGTCGCCTTTTCTGGCCTACCTGTGGACTCCACAACCCCGGTTCTTTACTCAGGGCTTCATGCAGCTTGATGTGCCGTTGAATGGGGTGACCGGCACAGTCGAAGGTTCGACGGGAATTGCCTCGGCACCGATTCCGTTCGGTCCTTACAGCGCCGAGCTCTACCAGCAAACGCTAATGCGGTTCAACGTGGGGGCCGGTTACTGGCTGGTGCAGCGGCCCGAAGCCCGGTGGTTCAAGGGCTGGGCCAGTATCCTCGAACTGCACTACACCACCACCTTGAACGATGCCTCGATCGTGCCGTTTGATGTCCCGTTGGTGACTTTGCCTGATCCTCTGCCGCCGGTGACCCTGAATGCCAGTGTGCTGGTCGGAAATATTTCCAACCGAGCCGACATTCTGAACCTGACTGCCGGCTGGAGTTTCATACTTGGCGAACGCACCACACTGGGTGTTGCCGGTGTGGTCCCCCTGCGAGACGACGCCGATCACCCGTTCGATTTCGAACTCAATGTGCTGCTGAATTACCAACTGTAGCAGATGAACAATCGGTTGGGTGACTTTCGCTGCCAATGGTGCGAACCCTGTCTCTGACTCGGTGTCCGCCCATCCGGTGATGTCCCATTCTCAATCGAACAGGAGGTGCATGATGAGCCGGGAACCATTCGATGAACTGCCGTTTTTTTCGAGCCGATGAGCAAACGCCGCCGTGGCTATCCCTCGGAAACGCAGGTGAAACGTGGCCTGCGCGTGGTGCATGGCGACAAATGGCTTGAAGAAAAACTGGGGCGGAATGATCCCTGTCCGTGTGGATCAGGCCGGCGGTTCAAACGCTGCTGCCTGAAGCGGGGCCACCTTTGAAGGCTCTGCCCGACAGGTCTATTTTCCGTGAATGATGCACGGGGCCTCCCGGAACATCACCGGGAGGCTCTCACATTCTTGTGTGGTCGGTTATTTCTTGGGCTGTCGTGTATTCCAGTTGGTCGCGACCGATCGCACGCAGTCCTGGAAGCGAGCCATCAACCGGCTTTGAAAACGATAGGGATTCCAGGCGAGCAGGATTTTTCGCGTGGGAACCGGTTGAGAGAGTGAGCGATAAATGCGGCGATCACTGGTGTCAAGCTGCCGGGCCATCTGCGGAATTAAAGAGATGCCATGCCCCAATGCAACCAGTTCTTCGACAGTTGTTAGTTGACTGGTATGTTCAACCGTGACCGGATGAAACGCCCGCTGTCGACAGAATGTGACAATCGTGTCCGACAGACAGTGCGTTTCATCCAGTAAGACCATCGGCTCCTGACGGACATCTTCCAGCGTGATCTGTCTCTTTCTGGCGAGTGGATGTTGTGCCGGTAAGACCAGCAACAACTCTTCGGAAAATAGAACTTCGGTTTGCAGGTGCTGAGCCGAGATGGGAGCCGCCAGAATCGCGATGTCGACTTCTCCCTGATGACAGCGATGCAGCAGGCGATCTGTCGTTTCTTCATGGGCCACAACATGGGCTTGTGGGCAGGCGTCTCGGAACTGTCGCAGCACCGTCGGCAGGAAATACGGGGCAATGGTCGGGATTGCTCCGACACGGATGCGGCCGGTTTCCCCATTGTCGGTCAGTTCGGCGACCGTATCATTCACCAGGGCCAGAATTTGAGTGGCCCGTTCAAAAAACAGGCGTCCGGCATCGGTGAGGACGACGCGGCGCGTCTGCCGCTCCAGCAATGGTTGCCCCAATTCCGCTTCGAGCTTGGCAATGGAACGGCTGAGCGCTGGCTGGGTGATCGCTAATTCAGTGCAGGCATGAGTGATGCTTTCACGCTCTGCAACCTTCAGGAAATGCCGCAGTTGCGTCAATTCCATGGGAGCTCCTGAGATAGGACGAATGATGCCTGTGGTGCATGGCATGTAGTTGTGGAATGCATTGGAAGCATAGCATGTTGGGGTCGATAATGCATGCCGTGTCACTTTGACCGGAACTTCAGATGGACCTCAGGAGAATGTCATGAATGGCTCGAGGAAAAGTCATCAATTGTGGATGACGGCAGCGGCCACGTTATGGATGGGTTCCTTCCTGCCAGCCCAGGAAATGGACATCGCGACTCTCGTGAAGCAGTTGGAAGCGGATAAACCAAAATTCGCGGAACGACATCAGAAGCTGCTCACAGAGCGTTATGACATGGCGGACCGCCCGGCTGCGGATGTCAAAATGGCACGCGGCAAGCCCATTCAGACGGGCGTGCGTGTGAAGTTGCCAGCCGGAGTCACTTGGGAACAACTGGCGGCGATGTCGCCTGCACAAATCAAGCAGAAGAACTTGTGGCCGGCGGGATTTTATCCGCTGCCTCATCCCCATCACGAAGCCGGAGGCATGGTCTTTCCGAAGCCTCAGATTGAGGAAATGAAGAAACAAACCGGCCGAGATCTGACCCGCTTTGATCTCGATTACGATTTACCCCAGCATCTGTTGCCCGAGTTTCCTGCACCGATTTATCTGACCACGCGGCCCGACCTGGGTGATGTCTCCAAAGGGCAGCTCGTCACGCTGACCAATTACTATGATCTGTTCAAAGACGTGCTCAATCCCAAGCAACTCGAAGGCTTGCGGTTGCTGGTGACTCCCTTCCCGCAGCAGCAGTTCAACTCCACGGAAGACCGTCGCAGCCTGCATGCCCATGCGGGAGTCAGTTGCTTTGATTGTCATGCCAACGGGCATACCAACGCGGCCACACATACCGTGGGCGATATCCGTCCCAATGAGTATCGGCACCGCATCGATACCCCTACCTTGCGCGGCGTGAATGTCCAACGGCTGTTCGGATCTCAACGGGCCTTGAAAACCGTGGAAGACTTCACCGAGTTTGAACAGCGAGCCGCATATTTTGACGGCGACATTCTGACGGCTGCCAAGAAAGGTGTGAATCCCCTGGAACGTGGCAGTCAGGTGCATTTCATGGCTGAGTTTCAGGAACTGCTCGATTTCCCGCCGGCTCCCAAATTGAATGTGCTCGGCAAACTCGATTCAGCATTGGCATCGGAGAGCGAACTGCGTGGGGAAGCCCTGTTTCATGGCAAAGCCCAGTGTGCGGTGTGTCACAACGGCCCGTACTTCACCGACAATCTGATGCACAACCTGAAGACGGAACGGTTCTTCGAAGAACGGATGATCAATGGCCGCCTGGCTTCAGCCGATGGCCCGATCAAAACGTTCCCGCTCCGAGGCATCAAAGATACGCCCCCCTATCTGCATGATGACCGTTTGCTGACGTTGGAAGACACCGTCGAGTTTTTCAATGTTGTTTTGCAGACCAAGCTCTCAACTCAAGAAAAGTCCGATCTGGTGGCATTCCTGCGATGTCTCTGATTTGGTCCGAGAGTGTTCATCCGAGATTGAGGCACACAAAAGCACAAGACCCGTCCAGAGCTAACGCTCCGGGCGGGTCTCGGCCTCTCTCGGAAGATCAGTGAATCGTTTTAGTGGGGTTCGACCACCGGCAGGCTGCTGATTGCGTCATCACCCTCGGTGTGTGTGACATGAGCCGGGTCGGCGTGCTCGACGGTCATCGTCACCGGTTGCCAGTTGCCGCCGGGAGCGGGGACGGGGGCCATCACCGGAGCGGCCATGGTTTGCGGGACCGTGGAGACGGTGACTCCCGGTAACGCGGGCATGGCCATGGTGGTCACGGGGACCGACGAACCCGAGTACTGCGGATCAGGAATTGGCGTCGGGCTCTGTGAGTAGGTGACGGTGGTCGGGGCGGCATTCATGGTCATCGGGGCCGAAACCGGTTGCCATTGATTCATCGCCATGTTGGCCGGGCTGGCCATCATGGTGTTCATCGGCATGCTCATACTGGCCGGAGGATAGCTGGCCAGCATCGTCTGTGCGGGATTGCTGGTTGCTCCATTACGTTCTAACGTTGCCAGACGTGATTGCACTTCCGGCTGGTTGAAGTCGAGGTTCAGCGACTGCTGATACATCATCGCGGCTTGCATGGGCGAGCCGGAATCCTGATAAATCTGGCCGAGTTGAGCCACGGCGGTCGAGTTCTGCGGATCGATCTGCAAGGCCTGTCGCAGATGCTGCTCAGCGAACGGGTAGTTACCGGTTTCCCGTTGCAGCCAGGCCATTTCGATATGAGCATCGGGATTATACGGCTGCGTGCCGGTCCAGGTCGCGAGCAGGCTCTCCGCTTCCGGCTGACGACCGGTTTCGATCATCAACTGAGCCAGTGAGTGATAGGTCGGCTGGTGTGACGGGTCGATGGTCAGGTTATGTTGCAGAATGCGTTCTGCCTGAGTGGAATCGCCCGATTTCTTAATCGACATCGCGAGGTTATGGCGGTAGGCCGCATTGTACGGGTCCATGGCCACTGCCTGAGCGAACTCCTGACGGGCCAAGGCATACTGGCCGTGCTGGTAGTAGCCCATGCCGGAGTTGTTCATGACCCAGCCGCCGGGAGTGCCGCAGCCCACCAGGGAACTGGCGGAGACAACGCAGAGTAAATACCCGGCTCGAATACGATTTCTTAGAAGTGACGTCAGCATGCGCGGTCGCTCCTCGGGCCGGCCCAGGCCGGGCAGAAAATGAATTCCGCCGCAGGCTGCCGGTCTGTCTCGGACGTGATGTGTTCTGATGTGAGAGAGAGAAAAGGCGAGGCGGACGGTACTACCGATCCCTTGAGTTTCTCAAGAGGCAGTTCAACGTTTATGCCCGAAAAGCGGGGGTAGCGAACGGTTTCAAGGCGATTCAACTCAGGAACGCGCAGATTTCGCCGGGGCCTACACGCGTTGCGGCAGTTTTTGACACTTACTTCGCCGGTATTGGCGGTGCTTTTGGGTTATTCTTTTCCTGGCCGGGAACCTCTTTGGCCGGCTTTTTAGGGATCAGCTCAATGGTGACCGGCGTGCCAAACGGAGGCAATTTGTCGGTATAGGCCTCGTACAGCAAGTCGTCATTCGCTGCTGAACTGGAGACTGCGAGATCGATCGTCGCGGTCGCAAAATTGGCGACACAAATCAAATCGCCCGATTCCGCGAGATAGAATTTCTCATTCGAATCGGGATCGGTGGCGAACCCGCTGCCTGCAAATACCCAATCGGCTTTCAGCAATTGCAATTGGGTCGCGTCATAAATTGCCTGAATGGCTTTCTGGTAGCCTGCATCACGCGATAGTTTCAACAAATCGTCGCGCTGCTGCTTCGACATGGGGCCATACCACAGCAACTCTTTTCGTTTCTCGTCGTAACGTAGCTCGGCGTCATCACCGAGCTGCAAATCACGGGGTGTCTGTTCGAGCTTCTGAATCCAGTACCGGCGGACGGAATTTCTCACAACGTTTTGTGCCTTATGGCGTTGCAATTTGCCTTCCGGGTCGGTCCAGGAAACGAAAATCTCGACGATGGGGCCGGATGCCGCCTGGTATTCCGGGGTGAAACGGACAGGTTTGCCGGGCTCGTAACCAAGGGCCAGCAGCCCGGCATGGACGACGCGGGCCTGTGTGTCTACGGAAAAAATCGCTTCGTGCTCTTTGGTCCGTTTCAGGCAGACCAACATTTCCAGCACTCCTTCCCGCAGACAGACTTCCCCCTTCAGCAGCAACTTGCCATTCGGTTTGTCCAAGAGCACTGTCTGCTGAGGATTTAGTGGGACGGGAGCGGGAGACGCCGCGCTGGCTGGGGCAGCGGATTGGGCGAAAGCCAGACCATTCCAAACGAGTAAGTTCAACGCGAGACAGATGATAGGGCGTGTGGTCGGCATGGGATTGCACTCCCGTTGACGAATGGTCAAAGCGGCTTGGTCAAAGACCTCCATCATAGGGTGGCGATGGCAGATTTGACAGGAATTCCTAGTGGACAGAAGTCCGTCATTCCCCATCGGCTCTGGTGGGCAACTGTGCGGACGTCTATTTGAGTCGGCCTTGCCGGTCAGGCGTTCACGCCTTAGAATCCATCGGCGTAAGGGATTGCGTCATGAACATCGGATGGGCCGCCGTTCGCAAGTCCCGGGATGGATCGTTCGATGAATCGTGTCGCCGTGCTGGGTTCGTCGGGGTCCATCGGAACCAGCAGCCTGGATGTTGTGGCCGCACAGCCCGAGCACCTGCAAGCGGTGGGCTTATCGGTCCATCGCAGCTGGGATGTCTTGCAGAAGCAAATCACAAGACATCGTCCCCGCTGGGCCGTGGTGGTTGACGACCGATTGAAAGCCGAAATTGGCACGCCAGATATCCCCTCGGGAACCGAACTCTGGTGGGGTGAGGCGGGAGTCGAGCGGCTCGCCAGTCATCCCGATGTCGATACCGTCATCTGTGCCATCGTCGGTGCGGCTGGTCTGCGTGGAACCGTCGCCGCGATCAGTCAGGGGAAACGCGTCGCCTTGGCGAACAAGGAAACCCTGGTCGTTGGTGGCCCCCTGGTGATGCAGCAAGCCGCTGAGTCCGGGGCCAGAATCCTGCCCGTCGATAGTGAACATTCCGCGATCTTTCAGTGCCTGGAAGCCGGTCGAAGTCGCGATGTGCACAAAATCACGCTCACGGCCAGTGGCGGTCCGTTTCGTGGCTGGAGCCGCGAGAAACTGGAAAATGTCACAGTCGAACAAGCCCTGGCTCATCCCACGTGGAAGATGGGGAAAAAGATTACGGTCGACTCAGCGACCATGATGAACAAAGCTTTGGAGGTGATCGAGGCTCGCTGGCTGTTCGGTCTCACGGCCGACCAGATCGATGTCGTGGTCCATCCCCAGTCAATCATCCATTCGATGGTGGAGTTCGTCGATGGGTCGACGGTGGCACAACTCTCGCCGCCTGATATGAAACTTCCCATTCAATATGCGTTATCGTATCCCGAGCGCTGGCCGGGAATTTCGCCCAAAATGGATTGGTCCGCCGCTCAGACTCTCACGTTTGAAGCTCCTGACTATGAAGCCTTCCCCGCGCTGAAGCTGGGTTTCGAAGTGGCTCGTCGGGGGGGGACCAGCGGAGCTATTCTGAATGCGGCCAATGAAGTCGCTGTCGAACGCTTTCTGAATGGAACGTTACGATTCACGGAAATTGCCATAGCTTGCCAAGAGATTTTGCAACATCATCAATTTGATTCCCAACCGACGTTGTCAGAGTTGCTGCAACAAGATCGCTGGGCTCGTCAGGAGATGTCACGGTGGAAGTCCTCGCTGAAATGAATCTGGACGGAATGCTGGAATACGTGTTGGGAGTAGCCGGAGCCGTCCTGGGCTTGGGTTTGGTCATCTTTCTGCATGAACTCGGGCACTTCGCCGTGGCCAAGTGGTGCAACGTTTATGTCGAGCGGTTCAGTATCGGCTTCGGACCCATCATTTTGAGCTGGAAATGGGGCGAAACCGAATACGCACTCTCGGCCATTCCGTTTGGTGGCTATGTCAAAATGCTCGGTCAGGACGATGCCGATCCGTCGCAGATGACCAACGAAGAGATTGCCGCCGATCCGCGTTCCTACATCGCCAAGAACGTCTGGCAACGGATGGCCATCATCTCGGCCGGGGTGACGATGAACGTGATCACCGCGGTCATTTTCTACGCCATTGCCTTTGGAATCGGCACCGAATCTGTCCCGGCTGTCGTCGGGACCATTCGACCGGGGATGCCGGCGTGGGTGGCCGGATTACAACGGGGCGATCAGATCACCGAACTCAATGGCCGCGATATTGCCAATTATCAGGATTTGCAGCTGAATGTCTCGGTTTCCAGCGGGGCTGTGGAGTTAAAGGGCTACCATAACGATGGAACGGAACTGCAAGTTCTCATCGAGCCCAGCACGGCGGGCACACGTCCGCAGATTGGCGTGATTCCCTCGAATTCTCTGCAGCTGATTGAATCGCACCATGGACTGGAAAGTCCTGTGGAGGCGGGAACTGCGGCTTCATCGGCAAAGCCACCATTTAGCTGGGGCGATACCGTCAAGGCGGTGAATGGAACTCCTGTGGCGGCGTTTGCTGAGTTCCAGGATCTGCTGGCAAAGTCGGGCTCTGAAGGAGCCACGGTTACTGTCAACCGTCTGGGTTCGACGGACGACGTTGAAATCTCCGTCGGAGCCGACCATTTCCACACCTTGGGTTTACGTCTGGATGCCGGTCCAATCACTGCCATCCAGGACGGTTCACCGGCGGCTCGCGCGGGTTTGCAGGTGGGAGACAAACTGGCCAAGGTGAATGGCCGCGGCATTGGTCTCGATCTGGATCCCTTGAAGCTGCCGAACGAACTCTCAGCACTGCAGGGTCAAGAAGTCGAATTGGTCTTCATTCGACAGAATCCCACCGGCGGGCGAGAAGAGTTGACGGCGAAGCTGACTCCCGAAGCCCGTCCGCCCTGGCTGGAATATCCGCAGGCTGAGGGGGAACCGATGACCGTGGCTTCCATCGGTGCAGCCATGCACATCGTCCCTTTCGTTCTGCAAGTGGACCCGGAAAGCCCGGCCGCCCAAGCGGGAATTCAGCACAATTCAGAAATCCAGAAAGTTGAACTGCTGCTCCCCGAGGGGGTCACGAAAGATGGCTTGGGTGACGCCCCTGTTTCCATCTCTCTCTATGACAAAAATGACCCTGCCAAGTCGAACAACTGGACTTATGCCTTCTGGAAAATGCAGGAAGCGCCTGAGCGGGCTGTCCGACTGACCGTGATGGAGAAAGATCTCAAAGGACCGAAGGTCGTGGATCTCAAAACGACAGCCGACTCCACCTGGTTGCTACCGACCAATGGGATGATCTTTCAGATTTTGCGGCAGGAGGAAAAAGCCGACAGTGCCCCGCAAGCCGTGGAGATGGCCTGGAACCGCTCACGCAGCACCATCGTGAGCATCTATCTCACGTTGCGCAGCTTGGTAACGCAACGGTTGAGCTATAAAGAACTGCATGGCCCGCTGGGAATTGCACAAGCGGCGTTTGAATCTTCGCGCATGGGGATTGTGCCTCTGCTGTTCTTCCTGGGCTTTCTCAGCTTGAACCTTGCCGTGCTGAACTTCCTGCCCATTCCCGTGCTGGATGGCGGTCATATGGTCTTCCTGATTTGGGAAGCGGTCACCCGCAAGCGTCCCAGTGAGAAGGTCTTCATCGGGGCACAGTTCGTCGGCATGGCATTTCTGCTGGGGCTGATGGCGCTGGTGTTGGCGCTCGATCTGTCGCGATTGTTGTAGTTTCGCGTTCTGACCCGTTTCGTCCGTGGTCATTTGCCCCACTGAAGACGTATGCCTGCTAACCTGACACCCCAGTATTCCAAGGCGGAAGAAGCGTATCGTCGCGCGCAGTCGGCGGAAGAAAAGCTGGCATGTCTCGAAGAGATGCTGCAGATCATCCCCAAGCATAAGGGGACCGAGAAGCTGCAGGCCGACATCAAGACGAAAATCAAGGAAACGCGCGAAGAGCAGCAGGCGGAGAAGTCGGCGGGAAAATCGGTTGGCAAGCATTACCGGTTTCCACGTCAAGGGGCAGCCCAGGTGGTGCTGCTCGGCGGTCCCAATGCCGGCAAGAGCCGCATCCTGAAGGAACTGACCAAAGCCGAGCCGGAGGTCGCCGATTACCCATTCACCACGCGTGAACCCTTACCTGGCATGATGGCCTGGGAAGATGTCTCACTGCAGCTCATCGATACCCCTCCAATCACGGACAGCCATTTCGAGCCGTACTTGCTGAACATCGCCCGGACTTCCGATCTGGCATTGCTGGTCTTCGATGGTAGTTCCGACGATGCGCCCGAGCAGACTCAGCACGTGGTCGAGCAGTTCGCCCAACGGCACACCGTCCTTTCAGATCATACCAGCTTCGATGAAGAGGATTTTTCCAAGCTGCACGTGAAAACGCTGCTGGTCGTGACACGGTCCCAGGATGCCGATTGGACCGAGCGATTGGGCCTGCTTCGCGAACTGATGCCCGTGCCGTTTCAGGTTATATCAGTCAATCTCGATGACTCGGCCGATCGGGAACGCCTGCGAAACGAGGTCTATCAGGGGGTGTCGGTCATACGGCTGTATACCAAGACCCCTGGCAAACCGGCTGACTATTCTTCGCCATATACCCTGCCCGTCGGAGGCATGGTGGAGGACCTGGCGGGCCGTATCCACCGCGATCTCGGCGAAAAAGTGCGGTCAGCGAAGGTTTGGACGTTTGGCTCGCCCGATGTCCGTGTGGTCGGAAAAGACCATATTCTGAGTGATCGTGACCTTGTTGAGCTGCAGGTCTGACGGCCTTGGCAGCATTCTCGGTGCGAGTACCTTGAATCTCACGGTGGGCTTGGTACGCTCAGGCAGTTTCGCGCCACTCGCACCCAGGGCGCTGAATTTGCGCGCAACGGTATGGGAGCGTTAAACTTCCCGTTGTGCGAACCGGCCGCTGAAAGCCATCCCTGTGCCCAAACGTACCGACCTTAAGAAAATTTTGATCATCGGCTCTGGTCCCATTGTCATCGGCCAGGCCTGCGAATTCGACTACTCCGGCACCCAGGCCTGCAAAGCCTTGCGGGAAGAGGGGTACGAGGTGGTGTTGGTGAATTCCAACCCGGCCACCATCATGACCGACCCTCAGATGGCCGACCGGACGTATATCGAACCGATCACGTGGGAATACATCGCCAAGATTATCGAGCAGGAACGGCCCGATGCGGTCCTGCCCACACTCGGCGGGCAAACCGGCCTGAACGTGGCGATGGATCTGCATCACCGCGGCATTCTGGAGAAGTTCAACTGCGAATTGATCGCCGCCAAGGCCGAAGTCATCGCGAAAGCGGAAGAACGGGACACGTTCAAGCAGGCGATGATCAAAATCGGTCTCGATGTCTGCCGGAGCCACATCGTCCACAACATGGACGAAGCTTATAAAGCGCTGGAAGACATCGGGCTACCGACCATCATTCGCGCCAGCTTTACGTTGGGGGGAACCGGCGGGGGCATTGCCTACAATCGCGAAGAATTCGACGAAAAAGTCCGCAAGGGCTTGATGCTTTCGCCCGTCAACGAAGTACTCCTCGAAGAGTCGATCATCGGCTGGAAAGAGTACGAGATGGAAGTGATGCGCGATTGTGCCGACAATTGCGTCATCATCTGCGCCATCGAAAATCTTGACCCGATGGGTGTCCACACCGGCGACTCGATTACCGTCGCTCCAGCACAAACGCTGAGTGATAAGGAATATCAGCGGATGCGTGACGCCACGATCGCGTGTATTCGCGAGATCGGCGTGGAAACCGGTGGTTCGAACGTGCAGTTCGCCATTCATCCCGACACTGGCCGTATGGTCGTCGTGGAAATGAATCCCCGCGTGAGCCGATCGAGTGCCCTGGCCTCGAAAGCGACAGGGTTTCCCATCGCGAAAATTGCGGCGAAGCTGGCCGTGGGCTACCGCCTGGACGAAATTCCGAACGACATCACCCGGGAAACGCTGGCCTGCTTTGAGCCGACGATCGACTATGTCGTCACCAAGTTCCCACGCTGGACATTCGAAAAGTTTCCGGAAGCCGACCCGCAACTCACCGTGCAGATGAAGTCGGTGGGGGAAACAATGGCCATCGGCCGGACCTTCAAAGAGTCGTTCCAGAAAGCAATCCGTGGTCTGGAGATCGGCCAGTTCGG
The DNA here is from genome assembly GCA_016125225.1 of bacterium. Taxonomy (GTDB): domain Bacteria; phylum Planctomycetota; class Planctomycetia; order Planctomycetales; family Planctomycetaceae; genus DSVQ01. The sequence continues at coordinate 118,944 of WGME01000007.1, forward strand.
ATTAGGCGGCGGCAAAAAGGACCTGTGGGGCACGGCCAAACAGCCGACACGGGATGATATCGACGCCAAACTCGCCACCCCCAACGAAGACCGCGTTTTCTACATCCGTTATGGCTTCAAAGCGGGTATGACGCTGGATGAGATTTATGATCTGACGCGCATCGATCCGTGGTTTCTGGAAAACATCCGCCAGATTGTGGCTCTCGAAGATGCAATCCGTCAGGTCACACGCCTGGAAGATGTGACCGTGGAACTGCTGCGGAAAGCCAAGCGGGCCGGGTTTTCGGACCGTCAACTCGCCGGTTGGTGGGACTCGGCGGAGATGGATGTCCGCAAGTACCGGAAAGACCTCGGCGTGATCGCGACCTTCAAGCAGGTCGATACCTGTGCGGCCGAGTTCGAAGCCTACACGCCGTATTACTATTCCACCTATGAAATGGAAGATGAAGCACCGCCGCCGCGTACCGATGGCAAGAAGCGAGTGATGATTCTTGGCGGTGGCCCGAACCGAATTGGTCAGGGGATTGAATTCGACTATTGCTGCTGTCAGGCCTCGTTCGCCTTGCGCGAATTGGGGATCGAGAGCGTGATGGTCAACTCGAATCCGGAAACGGTTTCGACCGATTACGACACATCCGACCTTTTGTTCTTCGAACCGCTGACCACGGAAGACGTGCTCAATATTTGCGATCGATTGCAGCCCGATGGCGTGATCGTGCAGTTCGGGGGACAAACACCGCTGAATCTGGCCAAGGGTCTGGAAGCCGCGGGTGTGAAGATTGTTGGCACCAGCCCCGACATGATCGATGCGGCCGAAGATCGTGATCGTTTCCAGAAGATTCTCTCGCAACTGGGGCTGCGTCAGCCGCCGAACGGCATCGCGATCGATGCTCCCGGAGCCTGCAGCATCGCGGAGAACATTGGCTTTCCTGTGCTGGTCCGCCCGAGTTATGTGCTCGGTGGACGAGCCATGCAGATCTGTTACGACACCGATTCGGTGCAACAATACATGACCGAAGCGGTGACGGCATCCCCCGATCGCCCGGTGCTGATCGATAAATTCCTCGAAGATGCCATCGAAGTTGATGTCGATGCCATTTCGGATGGTCGAACCACGCTGGTCGGCGGCGTCATGGAGCACATTGAAGAAGCGGGCGTCCATTCGGGGGATTCGGCCTGTGTGCTGCCCCCTTACTCACTCCCCGCGCATGTCGTCGAGGAAATCAAGCAGGCCACCTACTCGCTCTCGAAAGCCCTGCAGGTCTGCGGGCTGATGAACATTCAATTCGCCGTCAAGCATGTCGCGGGTGATTATCAGGTCTACATTCTGGAAGTGAACCCTCGAGCGAGTCGGACGTCACCGTTTGTTTCTAAGGCGACCAATGTTCCGTTGCCGAAACTCGCCGCGAAAGCGATGGTCGGTCTGAGTTTGCAGGATCTGGGATTCACTCAGGAAGTGGTGCCCACACACATCAGCGTGAAGGAATCGGTCTTCCCGTTCAATCGGTTTGCCGGGGTCGACATTATCCTCGGACCGGAAATGAAATCGACCGGCGAAGTTATGGGGATCGACTCCACTTTCCCGATGGCCTTTGCGAAAAGCCAGATCGCCGCCGGGAACAAACTGCCCGATCAGGGCACGGTCTTTATCAGTCTTTCGGGACGGCACAAGTTCAGTCTGATTCCCGCAGCAAGGCAGTTGAAAGAGCTGGGCTTCCGCATCGTCTGCACATCCGGCACGGCGAAAGCCTTCCGCGAAGCCGGGATCGATGTCGAAACCATCCGCAAATTGCAGGAGGGGCGTCCGAACCTGCTCGACCTGATGGCGAACCGCGAAATTCAGTTCATCTTCAACACGCCGAGCGGTAAGGGAGCCCGGACTGATGAAGGTAAGATCCGAGCCGCCGCGGTGATGAATGGCGTTTCGTGCGTGACGACACTGCCCGGTTGCATTGCAGTGGTGCAAGCCCTGGAAGCGTTGAAGGACAATCGCAGTCCGCGTGTGAAAGCCTTGCAAGACTGGGCCGCGGAATCCGCAAATCCATCGTAGACCTGTACCGATTCTCACCTCAACCGCAGACCTGAGACTCTGTTGTCGATCAGGGCGACAGAGTCGACGCGTCGTGGCTGGAGCGTGTTGTCTCGACCAAGATAGCCGGTGCTACTGCGGTGCCAATCGTACCGCCGCAGCGGAGGATTCGAAGGTTGTTGAGTGGGACTTGGTGTTCCCGCCTTTTTCAGCGGATGACGTTTCTCCGCTGGCAACGGGCGGCTTTTGCCGTGGTTCAAACAAACGGCCCAGCGGTGAGGCGAGAATCTGGGGTAGCAGGATTAAATCGCCCCAGGCCGCTACGGCAATCATGGCTGCCATCAACCAGCCAAACCGGCTGATCAGCAGTAATTCGGCGGGAAGCAAAACCAGCAGGCCCAAGGCAATCACCCAACTGGTCTGCCAGATGGCCGGTCCACAATGACTGACGGTGCTGATCACCGCATCCTGCCGCGACTTGCCCGACTGCATTTCTTTCTTGAACCATTCGAGAAAATGCAGCGTTCCGTCGACCGCCATCCCGAGGGCAATCGATGCGGTAATCATCGTGCCGATGTCGATGCGGATGTCAAAGTACGAAATGGCCCCGAAGACCATGGTGATGGGCACCACGTTCGGAATCATCGACACCAGGCCCGCGGGAATGCTTTTCAACTGCACAATGAAAATCAGCAGAATGATGCCGAACGCCATGAACGAACTGGTAATCAGGCTGTCTAGCACCGCCTGCTGAGTCCGCAGAAACAGGGGCACGGTGCCAGTGACCACATGGTCGGCACCCGGTTGCAAACGGAGCACTTCCTGCGAAATGCGATGAATGTCGTCCAGAATCACCCCATAATCGGCCTTGGTCATCACATTGACCTGCGAAGTGATCCGCCAGAGTTCGTCGCCCGCCTGATTCAGGAATCGTGGTGGCGTTTCTCGCATCTGATGAGGTTGGTCGGCCACATGGTAGAAGGCTTCAACACCTTTGATCTCGCCATTTCGTACACGTTCTTCCGCCGTGTTCGCGCGTTTGTGATAGCGACTGGTCGCCAGAAGCGAGTTCTCATCCGGTAGCTCGGCGACAGGTTGGAAGTCGGCGAGGGAAATACAGCCGGTGATTTCCGCATGGTCTCGCAAACGCTCTTGGACCGCCCGCACCATTTCCATGCGGTCCAGGAAGTTGGCTTGCGACTGGGCATGGGTATCAAATTTGACAATCGTTTCCACCGGGACGATGCCGGCCAGATGGTTTTCGATGAACCAGTAATCCTGCACAATGCGAGAAGAATCGGGGAAGTAGCGGATGACCTTGGTTTCGGTCCGGAACATCGTCAGGCCGTAACTCATGGCGAAGCACAGGCCGAACGAAAACAGGGTCTGCACCGTCGGATGCCAGGTCATCAGGCGTCCCAAACCCCGCCAGCCCGGGTGTTCTAACTCCGCTTCATGGGGCGGTGTGCCGGGCCACAGCAGCATCAACGATGGAACGCCAATCAGGACCATCGCGACCGACAGCAACGTACCAATGGACGAGTAGAGTCCGAAATCCCGTACGGGTGACAGCGAACTGCTGCACAACGAAGCCAGGCCGATGGCGGTGGTCACTGCTGCTAAAACACAGGGCTTTGTTGCCGCGCGACAGCTTTCAATCACTGCCGTGGGACCACTTTGCCCAGCCGCGTGCTTCCAGTAATTGGCGATATGGATACCTCCGGAGATGGTAATCACCATCAGCAGCGTGGGCATCACGACCAGCACCATGTTCATGCTGCCTCCGGTGGCAGGCACCAGTGACAATGTTAGGAACGTGGTGTAGAGTCCCGCGAAGAGAATGATCGTGGCCAGGCGAATACTGCGAAGCAGCACAAATGCCAGCACGGCCCCGGCCAAGGCGGAACTGAGAATGACCGAGCGATGATGGAACTGCGAAATCGGCACTTGCGGGTTCCAGGCGGCATGCAGTACCTCGCGGTTCAATTCACTACTCGCGACGGCACTGCCTCCCATCTTGATCTCGGCGTCGGTGATTCCTGCAGACGCAGCGGCGGCTCGGATCGCAGCGATCGCTTCCGCCTTGTCGGCCTCCCCAGCTTCTGAGAGCGAGACCGCTAATGCCACGGGGGCACCGGGAACGAAAAAGCTCGATTCCACGAGAGGCACTTGGGTGCCATCGGCCTGGGGCACCTGTTGCTCAGCCAGCCACTCGGACACTCGCAAAGCCTGTGGCGTTGCCACACCGATGGCTTTCCAGGAGATGCCCCAGTCATGATCCGGAGTGGCATCGGCGATGATTTCTCCCGCCGGAGAGAGAACCGCCGCTGGAGAGTCGGGGATTTCTTCACCTGTTGCCGACGTGTACCCGGGAATGGTTGCCGAGAAGGCCAGTTCTGGATCGACCGGTTCCAGTACCAGTGGCAGATTCAACTCTCGACTGGCACGGGCCAGGAAATCTTCGGGGTGACGCAGCTCGTTGGCATCTTTGCCAGCTTCAGTCAGTCGGACCCGTAACGGACCGGCTCCTAGAATGACCCCTTCCATCCGTCGCACGGCTTCGGCCGCTTCGACGCCATTCCGTTGGAGTAAGGCCAGAATCTCACGTGGTTCCGCCACGCCACTGACATAAGGCAACCCGCCGCGAGGAACACCGGCTTCGTCCTTTTGAGGGTCCAATCGCTCCAGAAGCTGATCGATCCGTGGGTCAGCCAGCGAACTCCCCTGCCAGGTGATAAAGATCCGCTCTTCAACCGGAAACTGCTCGTGAGCCCAGGTGAGCACCTGCAGATTCGGGTCATCGGGGGGTAACCAGGTAGAAATGTCGTTTTCGAGGCGAATCGATTTCAGCGACGACCAACCGACGGGGATCAGAAAAACGAGCAGCGCCACCACCCAGATTGCGGGGGAGTTACCAAGCGGGTCTCGGCGCTCGAAAAAATGCGGCATACGATCCCTCGGCCGGAGAGCTGTGGCAACGTCGGTTAGGGTGAGGAGAATCCAATACCCGGACTGGATGGGTCAACGACTTTGATACTTCGCGGGCCATCAATTCCCGCTGTCAAGATGCTGGAATTCTAATGGATTTCGCACGTCTGCGGAAAGTCTGATCAGCCGTGCTGCTCAGTTCTTGAGCAGACTTTCCTCGGGGGCACGGGTTTCCTTCGACAGAGCCGAAAGAGCCTACGCAGGTGGATTTCTTTGTGCAGAGCCTCTATTTTGACGGATTCGAAGGAGATGCTGGGGCTGGAACGGTATCTTGCAGTGCCCAAAGAAGTTCCGTACAGACCTCCACGGGGGATTCCGCTCGCGACACTGCCGACGAGACGGCGATCCGTGCGGCTCCGGACCGTTTCGCCTGCGGAACAGTCTCTGGCGTTATGCCGCCAATCGCGAACCAGGGCAATTCGATCTCGGCGGCGACTTCGGCGATGTAGTCCAGCCCTGGAAACGATTCGAAGGTTTTCGTCGGCGTCGGAAAGGTGGGGCCGACACCCAGGTAATCGGCACCGTCGAGTACGGCCTGCCGTGCTTGATCGATGGCGTGTGTGGAAACACCAATCAACATATTGGGGCCGACGATGCGACGCACATCCGCAACCGAAAGCTCTTCCTGGCCGACATGCACACCGTCGGCACCCACGATGGCCGCAATGTCAGGGCGATCGTTAATAATCAGCAAGGCCCCGGCCTCTTGCGTCCAGCGGCGTATTCGTCGGCAATGCTCGACCAGTTCCCGGTCGCACATCGATTTTTCGCGGATCTGAAACATCTGCACCCCGGCTTCGTAGGCCCCGCGCAGCACGTGTCCTACTCCTGCGGGACATTGTGATTCAGTCAGTAAGACATACAGTAATTGCGAGGCCAGCCGTTCCCGCGCGCGAAGAGTCTGCAAGACAGCCTTTTCAATGGTGTAACTTTGATACCGCAGGCGTTCAAAGTGATGGGCCACGCCACCGGCGAGAATTTTCGTGTATTCCTCAAGCGTGCGCAACGCTTCCTGAGTCCGCTTGAACGCGGCGATCAGCACGTCATAGACGTCGTTGCGCTGATATTCGGTCGCCGTTTCAATCGAAACTCCCACATCACCCTGGGTGTCTCGCGCAGCCGCTAGTTCCTCGGGAGCAAAGTGCGTTAGTGTCTGTTGGAGATCGTGTCGCAGTTGCTTCAACTCACGAGAGAGAAACCCGTCGTTCTGGGTGAAGCGGACGAAGTCTTCCACGACTCGCAGACCTTCGCGACTCCGATTGGCGGCAGCATCAATGACGCGGAAGATCTCGGCACGATTGAGCGGCAATCGTTCGCGCAGTTCCACCTGATATTCCGAGGGGACCTGCACGGCATCTGTCGATTCGGGCACGTCGTCCGATCGTTCGGTCTCATTCACTTCCGGGAAACAGCCCGCAACGACATCGGCCCATGGACTCAGACTGTGTTTCATGGCCCACAACAAGTGTTCGGTCGTCGCCTCGTCAACTCCGTCGAGCTTTCGTGCCACATGCAAGGCTTCATTGGCCAGCGTCAGAAGGAGTTCTGTGACCTGAGTGGAAGCGGCTGGGATCGCGGCCGTCTCCGAGTCAATCGCCTCCAATGTCATTGTTGCCAATTCCGGGTCGGTCGATTCCAGGTCTGACAAGGTGAGTCCGGCGGATTCCATGCGGGCACCGGCCCGTCCCTCATCAACCAGCAGAGCCCAGAACAAGTGGTGCAGGTCGGTCTCGGAGGCAGACCGTTTTCGAGTGACAGCCGCAGCTCGTTGCCAGGCCCGTTGGGCTCCAGGAGTCCAGCAGGTTGGCTGGAACAATTCATGGTGAAAATCGGTCATGGGCAAACCGGGCTACTCGAAAGTTGCGAATTGATTCGACTGCCATCTTCGGTCGAAGCCCGTGCAAACTGCAACTCTGGCAGAAGAGCGGGAACAGGAAACCCTTCCCCGGAATTGAAAATCACATCAGCGGCATGCCAATTCGGCATGGGCCTCTCCAATCGATTCCGTTGCGATCAACTGAACCGGCTCATCCCCTCCTTGCCCAAATGCGTGTCCACCACTAGAATCCCGTTACGGCTTCAACTGATTCCGCTTGCAAGACTTAGAAAGAATTGCCGGATTTCGGCGGACGGGAACGGCGGATCGGTTATAACGGTCGTAGGAAGTGTCACGGGAAGGAACGGAACGGTCCGGTAAAGGGTAACTGCCGCCCCGGCAAAGAATCGAACTTGCGGAGTTCAATTTTCCCCGGAATGACAGTTGCTGATCGTGGACATGGGCTATCTTCCCTACAGGAAAAGCAACGGCAAAGATCAGAGACATCATAAGAGCGGCGGTCAATCGACCGTGGGACTCGGTGGCGGAAAGGGAGCTTCCGTCAGACTGGATGAATAACGGCTGACGAACAGCCGCACTTTGGAGGGGCTTTTATGTACGAGCGATTTACCGATCGCGCACGCAAAGTCATGCAACTGGCCAATCAAGAGGCCCAGCGGTTCAACCACGAATACATCGGTACCGAGCACATTCTGCTCGGTCTCGTCAAAGAAGGCTCCGGTGTTGCCGCCAATGTTCTGAAAAATCTCGACGTCGATCTCCGCAAGATCCGTCTGGAAGTTGAGAAGATTGTCCAATCGGGACCGGACATGGTCACCATGGGCAAGCTGCCGCAAACTCCGCGGGCCAAAAAGGTCATCGAATATGCCATGGAAGAGGCTCGCAACCTCAACCATAACTACGTCGGCACCGAACACCTGCTGCTCGGCCTGATCCGCGAGCAGGAAGGGGTTGCCGCTCAGGTTCTGATGAACCTTGGCCTCAAGCTCGAAGATGTCCGTGAAGAAGTTCTCAACCTGCTCGGTCATGGAGCGGAAGGAGCCGAAGGGACCTCGGAACGCGGCGGTTCTTCCGGCGGTCAGACCAAGTCGAATAAGAGCAAGACTCCGGCCCTCGACAGCTTCGGCCGCGACCTGACCGAACTCGCCCGTCAAGGGAAGCTCGACCCGGTTATCGGACGTGAAAACGAAATCGAACGCGTCGTGCAGATCCTCTGCCGCCGCCAGAAGAACAACCCGGTCCTGCTCGGGGAAGCCGGTGTCGGCAAAACCGCCATCGTCGAAGGCTTTGCCCAGATGGTGGTCGACGGCAGCGTGCCGGAACTGCTCCGTGACAAGCGCATCGTAGTGCTCGATCTCGCCATGATGGTCGCCGGTACCAAGTACCGCGGCCAGTTCGAAGAACGCATCAAAGCGGTGATGAACGAAGTGAAGCGGGCTCGCAACACCATTCTGTTCATCGACGAATTGCATACCCTAGTTGGTGCCGGTGGCGCGGAAGGGGCGATCGATGCCTCGAACGTGCTGAAGCCCGCCCTCAGCCGTGGCGAATTGCAGTGCATCGGTGCGACCACGCTCGACGAGTACCGCAAGTACATTGAAAAAGATGGTGCCTTGGAACGCCGGTTCCAGACCGTGGTCGTCGAACCGCCATCGGCTTCGCAAACCGTGGAAATCCTCAAGGGTCTGCGCGAACGGTACGAGCAACATCACCGCGTGCAGATCACTGACGATGCCCTCGAAAAGGCTGTCGAACTTTCGACCCGCTACATCACGGCCCGTTGCCTGCCGGATAAGGCCATCGATGTCATCGATGAATCGGGCGCTCGCGTACGTCTCAAGTCCATGGTCCGGCCGCCCGACCTGAAGCACCTCGAAGAGGAAATCGAACGGCTTAACCAGCAGAAGGAAGAAGCCGTTGCGAACCAGGACTTCGAACGGGCAGCCTCACTGCGCGACTCCGCCGACAAGGTGAAACGCAAGAAGGAAAGCCTGACGAAAGACTGGCGCGACAAGTCGAAGGAAACCGATGGCGTGGTCGATGCCGAAGTCATCGCCGAAGTCGTGTCCAAGATGACTGGCATTCCGCTCACGCGGTTGTCGAGCGAAGATGCGGTCCGTCTGCTGAAAATGGAAGGCGAATTGCATCGTCGCGTGGTCAGCCAGGAGGAGGCGATCAAGCAGGTCGCCAAGGCCGTGCGTCGCAGCCGCAGCGGTTTGAAAGATCCCAAGCGGCCGATCGGGGTCTTCCTGTTTGCTGGTCCCACCGGGGTCGGTAAGACATTGACTGCCAAGACCCTCGCTGAGTTCATGTTCGGCGAACAGGACGCGCTCATTCAGATCGACATGAGCGAGTATATGGAGAAGCACAACGTCAGCCGGTTGATCGGGGCTCCCCCGGGATATGTCGGTTACGAAGAAGGCGGTCAGTTGACCGAGAAGATTCGTCGCCGACCGTATGCCGTGGTGTTGCTCGACGAAATCGAGAAGGCCCACCCCGATGTCTTCAACATGCTGTTGCAGATCATGGAAGAAGGCCATTTGACCGACAGCTTCGGCCGCAAGGTCGACTTCAAGAACACGATCCTCATCATGACGACGAACATCGGAGCCTCGGCGATCAGCCAGGGCGACCTGTTCGGCTTCACGAAGCGCGATGAAGACACCAGCTACGACCGCATGAAAGAGCGGTTGATGCAGGAAATTGAACGCGAGTTCAAACCGGAATTCATCGGCCGTCTCGATGAAGTTGTGGTCTTCCGTCAGCTGACTCGCGAAAACCTCAAGCAGATCGTCGACATCGAAATGACCAAGGTGGTCGAACGGTTGGGCGAAAAGGGTTACAAGCTGGTCCTCAGCGACGAAGCCCGCGAGTTCATCATCGAAAAAGGTGGAGCTGTGGAGTACGGTGCTCGTCCGCTGCGTCGGGCCGTCGAGAACTTCATCGAAGACCCGCTGTCGGAAAATCTCCTGCAGGGGATCTTCCAGGGTTACAACACCATCAATGTTTCCGTGAAGGACGTGGGCGATAAGAAGCAGTTGGACTTCACCCCCGCGAATACCGAACCGGAAGGGGAACTGGTCGCGGCTGGCTCGTCGGAAGAATCTCCAGCGTCGTAAGTCGGCGAGACCATCGCTGTGAAAACAAGTCAGCCCGGTGACATCTACGATGTTGCCGGGCTGTTTTTGTTGATGGTTCGAGTGACGAAAGCGATCAGAAAATACAAGCCGAGTCTCACGGTGCCTGCGGTCGGTCGCGTTCGTGATCGACGATGCACAGGAAGCCGAAGGGCTCCGCCGATTCGTTCCGCAACTGATGCACTTCGAGAGGCGGGACATAGGCGATGTCGAAGGCATTCACCGGCAGAGTTTCCTGCGGCAGCTTCAGGACACCCGCCCCACGGACGCCGATAATGACATGGGTATGCCCATGCTTTTCCAGGCTCGAATAACCACCGGGGGCGATCTCGAAGTACCGCACATCAAAGGCCGTCTGTTCGCCATGCATACCAATCAACTCGGTCCGCGACACTCCGGCAAAGGGCAAGCTGCCATTGAGTTTGTAAGCCGTTGCGCTGCGGCCATCCCAGGCGAAGCCCGCTTGAAACGCCAACCGGGTCAGCACGTTCGGCGTGGTTGACGGGCGACCGGAACTCGCCGGAAGTTCGCAGGCGGAGACGAAACCTGTCGGCTGCGGTGGCTGGGTGACGGTCCCAGAGAACTGCTGCTCAATCCGTTCGCGAAATCGCCGAGTACTTTCCGCCAGACTCTGCGAGTCACTCAGCAGTGCCCCGCCGATCAGCAGAATCGCATCGGCTCCATAGGCGGACGACATTTCATCAATGCGGTCGAAAGACATGCCACCGGCTGGTGTTGGCCAACTTGGTTTAAGGCCCGGAGTTGGTTCGGTTGCTGCCTGTGCAATGGCACGGCATTCCTCGGGGGTGAAAGTGAACCGTCCGCCATGATTCGGAAAGATCGTGGCATCACAGCCAATCAGCCGCAGGAATTGCCCGAGCAGCACGGCCGGGTCAACACCGTGATCTGCATCATGAAAGAAACAGCCGGTGAGTGAGGGGTGGGCCATCCAGAACAGCGGGTACCGGCGTGTCAGATCATGGGTGGTATCGAATCCCAACAGCATGGGCGCGATCAACGCAGCTGCAATGCCCCGTTGCAACAGAAATTCGACATACCGATCGAGTTGCCGAAGCGGTGCGGAAAGATTCGGGGCATACAGGCAACGGCGACCGGTGTGCTGCTCGGCTCGTTCCACGGCTTGCTGGCAGGCATCGACCCGGGCACCGAATGCCTCGAAGGTGTCATCGACCAGATTGTGATCATCTTTCACAAAGTCGCCGCCACCCATCGCAAACTGATAGGCCAGCTCCGCGAGCTCTTCGTTGCTTGAACCGCGTGGTTTCAGAGCGGTTCCGAGCAATGGTCGCTGAAAAACGCCGAGTTGTGATCGTAGCCCCTCTATGCCATACCGCGGTCCTGCAAACTGAACCAGGGACTGTGGCGAAAAGTCGAGGCGAGTCAGGCGAATATGCCGTTTCAGAGAGATGTTGCCGAACAGCAGATTCCAAAGCTGTCCCACATGGGTTCCCGCCAGATGGGCCGGATATTGAATCTGCACCAGTTGATGCGCGGGGCTAGAAGGGTCTGCAGAGACTGAAACAATTTGCCCCACTAACTGGGCGCTATTCGGGGCTGCTGCGAGCAGGTCTTCGGGAACCTCGACCGTTTGTTCTAAGGCGATCTGGCGAGCCAGTGTTGCAGCCTCCGACTCCGTGCAACGGAGCCGATAAGTCGCCAGTACAGTATCCTCAGCGTCGAATTTGATGTTCAAGGCAGACTCAGAATCCATGGGGATCAATGGCCGGACCGGCGACGCGACCAAAGGTGCGGTGGGAAGATCGGTCGTCACAGTTCACCGTCGCGACGTCTCTGGAGAAATTTCGTTCACCACGACAGTCACTGAATCGCATTGAGGCTGGCCCCACCCCAACACGCGGTTACCTGCAACCTTCAGGGTTTTCATGGCCCTGAACCGGCATTGTAAACGAGGACTGCGCGAGCAACCAGCGGAGAGCCGAAAGTCGGTCGTCTTCGCGATCTGGCGCGGATCTATCGGTGATAACCCCTCCGGCAAAAGATCACTCAAGAATTCTGGCAAAACTCTAGCGATCAGTCTGAGTTTGTCGTTATATTTCGCATGGTAACATCGGTACAATCGTGCATGCGGGCGACCGCACTCGTGCTGCGCTCTCACTTTTCAGCAAGCATCCGGCACGTTTGGGCCGATGATGCCCCTGTCCATCACTACAGAGCGCGAAACCATGTCAGTAGCCACCACCGATGATCTTCTCGATAAACTCTCAGAGTGTCTGATGGTTGATCGAAATAAATTATCTCTGGACACCAAGGCGGAAGACATCGATATCTGGGACTCGATGGGAGTCGTGGAAATCGTCTTCATGCTGCAACGGGAATACGGCGTCAGCCTCTCTCCCGACGACGCGTACAAAATTACCTCGGTGCAGGCCGTCGTCGATATTTTGCGTGATGCCAGGAAGCTGGCATGACCGTGTACTTGCACGCGGTGACGATGTCTTTGCCCGAGCGTGTCCAGTCCAACGAAGAACTTTGCGAGGGCATTGAAGGCTGGACGGCGGAGAAGATTGTCGCCAAAACGGGCATGCGCTGTCGGCGCATTGCCCGGCCGGATGAAACCGCGGCCGATCTTGCCGTGCAGGCCGCCGAGCAACTGTTCGCGGAAACCGGTATCTCGCGAGACTCGATCGATGCTCTCGTCTTCTGCACGCAATCGCCCGACCATTTCGTGCCCGCGACGGCTTGTTTCATCCAGGACCGTTTGAAGCTGCCGACCACCTGCGCAGCGTTCGATTTCAACCAAGGCTGTTCCGGCTATCCGTATGGGTTGATGATCTCGCGCGGTTTGATTGAATCGGGAGCGGCTCAGCGCGTGCTGTTTCTCACTGGTGAAACCTATTCGAAGTATTGCAATCCGAAGGAATTGGCGACGGCCAGTTTGTTCGGCGATGGTGGTGCCGCCACGCTGTTGTCGAATGATCCAGACAATGCCCTCGCGATGATTGGTGATGCCCGCTGCGGGACCGATGGCAATGGAGCCAAGCATCTGTTGTGTGCCGGGGGTGGCTGGCGACATCCCGAACCTTCGCCGGAACATCCTCGCGCGATCTACATGAACGGTGCCGCGATTGCCAGCTTCGCGGCGGGAACCGTCAAAGCGGGAATCGATCGCCTCCTGGCGGTGGCCAGGAAAGAATGGTCCGACATCGATCTGTTTCTGTTCCATCAGGCCAATCCTGGGTTCATCCGTCGTCTGACAATGGCATTGCATCTGCCTTTGGAAAAAGTCCCCATCGATCTGGATGATGTGGGGAACACCGGTAGCGTCACCATCCCGCAGCTGATGCGCCGCATGTGCGATCGGGGTGAACTGAAGGCGGGCATGAAATGCGTGATTGCCGGGTTTGGCACCGGGTTTTCCTGGGGCATGACCTACGCCGAGTGGCTGCGTGATACGACACCCATTGGAAATCGTGAATGACGAGTGGCGGTGAGTCTCCGTTGGCTGGACCGCACGGTACGGAACTGACCGCCTACGAGCAGTTCCTTCAGACATTGCACGACAAGTTTCCCGGCGCGGGCATCTTTACCGCCATCCTGCGATTTCGCGGGGGAATTGACCGCGAGTTTCTGGCTCGCCTGTTTCGGGCGGTCCAGCAGCGACATCCCTTGCTGCGAGCGGCGATTGTCACTCGCCAGGGACGCACCGTCTACGATGTCGCCACGGAACCGCCTGAAATCCCGATCGACTGGGTCGCCACTGATGATCAGGATCTGTGGAAGACCGAGGCGGTGCGACGCGCGCGGATTCCGTTTGATGTCACTCGCCCGCCATTTCTCCGGGCAACGGTGCTGTCTTGCCCGCAACACCAATGGTTCGATTTGCTGATCACAATGCACCACGTCATCGCCGATGGCCGTGCGGTGGCCAGTCTGTTGCAGGATCTGCAAGCGGCTTCCGCAATGACCGAGTCCGCTGCCGCGGCCTTGCCCGTGCAGCAGTGGATCAAGCCGCACATCACGGGAAAACGGGGCACCCTCCGAGAGGCCATTCGCCGCTTTCGAGAGCAGCGAGCCATCCAACGTCAACTCCGTGCGATCCCGCGCGTCGAATTTCGCAAGCTGGTTCCGTCAATCGTCAGTTGTCATCGGGAAGTCCTGTCACAAGCCGATACCACGCAATTGCGGGGAGGCTGCCGGTTGGCCGAGGCATCGCTGTATGGTGCGATGGCCGCCGCAACATTGAAAGTGCTTGCGACCGATCCGCAACAACAGGGGTTTCGGTTTCGCGTCGATTCCCCGATTGATTTTCGCATGACGTGCGAACCGCCCTTGAGTTTCGACCAGGTCGGCTGCTACGTCTGGATTCTGGGATATCAAATTGCGCGGCCCGAAGAGATACCGTTCTGGGAGTTAGCACGGACCTGCCGGCAAAAGCTGGATGCGGAATGGAAATCGGGGTCTTTCCAACGCACATGGCGGTGGTTGCCGTGGTTATTGCCGCTCTACAAAATGCGGAGGACCACGCGCAAAAAGCTGGAATCGGGCATCGTTTCTATCAACGACATGGGGGCCGTGCGGCCCGTGAAAGCGGCTGCCAACATGCAGCTTGAAGAACTGGGTTGGTACTCGAACCGTGAGCACACGGTCGCCACGTTTGTGGTGAATGCCGTGATGCTGGATGGTCGTTTGAATCTCACGTTTGCCAGTCCGTGTCACACTTCCGATCAACTCGCGAAGCTGGCCTCCGCAGTAGCCGAGCAACTGCGATCCGCTGCGAAGTCAGAAGCTCACTGATTACGCCGTGGCCTCATCGACAGCTTCCTGGTCCGGGGGCGAATCGCTTTCCTGCAGGTAGGTCTTGCCACGATACGTCGCGACGACCACCAGAAACCCGAACGCCGCAACCAGCATGAGTCCGGTAAAGAACCAGTAGTAACTGGCGCCTGGAAGTTTGGACGTGCCGTCTGGGTTCTGAATCACCTGGTTGACCAGGGATACGAGCAGATTTCCCGCCGTGACCGACAGCAAATACAAAGACATGATAAACGACTTCAAGCGGTTCGGTGATTGTGTGTAAGAAAACTCTAGGCAGGTTATCGAAACCAGAATTTCGGAAGCGGTGAGCCCAACATAGGCCAGCAATTGCCAGCCGATGTTGGCACGCAATCCCTGTTCGATCTGTTCGCCAATAATCACTTCAATGTCGACACCGCGTTCTTGCGATTGTTGCTGTGCGATCACGTCAAATGGTTCGAGTTGAGCTTCAATCGCTCCCGTGATTCCAAAGCCGAACACCATGACAAAAAAACCGATGGCCATCCTTCGCAAGGGCGTCATGGTCAGCACACGATCGAGCAGGGGATAGACGACATAGCTGAATAGCGGAATCATGATCAACACGAGGATGGGATTTGCGGCCTGAATCTGCGAAGAGTTCCATTCAATGCCCAACCAGCTGCGGTCCATCTTTTCGGCCTGCAACACCCAGGCTGAGGCGGTCTGATCGAACAGACACCAGAAGATTGCCACAAACGCATAGATCGGCAGTAGCCTCAGAATCGCCGATATCCCCTCACCACTGAGTGTTTCTTTGAGGAACTGTTGGCCACCCGGCGGAATATGCACGAACCGGTTGCGACCCAGCCAGAAGAGCAAGGTGGCAATTCCCATCAATATTCCGGGAACGCCGAAGGCCACATGATGCCCATACCACTCCAGCAAAACCGGGGTCAGTAACGTAGAGATAAAAGCTCCGAGATTGATGGAAAAATAGAACCAACTGAATACCCGACTCAGCAGATTCTGATTATGACTTCCAAACTGATCGCCCACATGGGCGGACACACACGGCTTGATGCCACCGGCTCCGATGGCAATCAGACTCAATCCCAGTAACAGCCCTTCACGTCCCGGCACCAC
Source organism: bacterium (assembly GCA_016125225.1). GTDB lineage: Bacteria > Planctomycetota > Planctomycetia > Planctomycetales > Planctomycetaceae > DSVQ01. The sequence continues at coordinate 134,836 of WGME01000007.1, forward strand.
GGCAAGCAGCAGGTGTCCGACGCAATAGACAATGGACAGCCCCAGAATGGTGCGGTACTTGCCCAGAAACACATCTGACAGCAGCGCACCAAGAATCGGAAAGAAATAGGCCGAGGCAACAAATAGATGCACGGCCGACTTGGCATCTTCATCCGACAACGTGGCCGGCTCGCCGTTCCAGCCCAGCAGCACTTTGGTCATGTAGATCGTCAGGATCGCCTTCATCCCATAGAAGCTGAACCGTTCGGCCGCCTCATTCCCGACAATAAATGGGATGCCCGGTGGCATGGTGGAGCGGGCTTCCGGGGCGGTGCGATAGTGCGGCGATGACATGAACAGAACCTTGTGTTCTCCGCGGACCAGCATCGAGCGAGATTTTCGCCGCCGTCAGAGTTGGCTAAACTACCGAATCTGGGAACTCGTCTTAGCCGAATCTCGCCGTGACTGCAATAAGGGCCGTCGAATGAATCGTTCAACCACACGCTGGTACCTCGCGAGTTTAGGTCTGATAGGGTTGATCGGCTGTCAGCAGGCGACCCCGCCGGTCTCCCCCGCGAATGATGCCGTCACGGTGGTGACCGAGTCACCCACCAACGCTTCACCGTCTTCGATGGAAACGGCAGCACAGGAAGCTCCCAAGCGACGGTATGGCCCGGTGCAGTTGGGATCATCGTCGAGTGGCACATCAACCACGGAAGCCACGAGTGCGGCCGGGGCATCGGAAGACGTTGTCGCGGCGCTCCAACCCCTGCAGGTTCTGCTCGGCAAATGGACGGGCAACGCTCGCAAAGCCGCCCAGCTTCACGAGCAAGAGTGGATCTGGGATTTTCAAACCGATCCCGCTCACCCGGCTCTGACCCTGGCGGCGGAGAAGGGCACCTACATCCGCTCGGGTCGGCTCAGTTACGATCCCGGCTCAAAGGAGTTTTCGTTCCAGATGACCACACCGGAAGGTGTCGAACGGAAGCTCATCGGCGAATTCACCGAACCCGTGGAAGATGTCGCCGGTGACGACAAGAAGTTGCAGCGGACTTACAAGCTCACGTTGCAGGAACCATCATCGGCAGAGTCGAACGAGCAATGGCAGGTGGCGTTTCACCAACTGGAAAACAACCGCTATCTGGTCGAAATCGATCGCCGCCGAGGCAGCGGCCCTTATCAGCGGGTCGATACCATTCACTCACAGCGGGAAGGAACATCCTTCGCCCTCAGCGACTCCGACTATGGGGACAAGACCTGCATTATTTCGCAGGGCCTGGGGACCATTACGGTGAGCTATCAGGGCAAGTCGTACTATGTCTGTTGCACCGGCTGCAAAGCCGCCTTTGAAGACGACCCTGCGAAGTGGATCGCCAAATGGGAAGCCAAGCAGAAAGAGATGAAACAGTAACGGTGGAAAAATCCGTTCCTGTTAGGCAGTCACCTTTGGCACCGGCAGCACCTTGAGGTGATCCAGGACAATTCGTCGCAGCATTCGCGGGCTGATCGGCTTGGCCAGTACCCGTGCATACCGGACATCGAGCACATCATCCAGCGGACGGCTAGTCAGTCCGATCACACGTACGTGCGGTTCTTCGGCCAGAAGGCCTCCGGGCATCCACAACCGGGCGAGTTGTTCCTCGGGCAGATCCAGATCGATGATCAGAATTTGCGGGCGAACCCGATCAAATTGCTCGATCAGCGCAGGGACCGACGAAGCCGTCCAGACGTCCAGATCGGAGCGCATCAGGTGTAATGCCAATGCGCGGGTGAGATGGGCTTCCGTTGCGCACACAATTACATGAGGAACCATCGGTACGTCTCCCATGGCAGGGAAGAGCCGCTCATTCGATTTCCAGGCCCTTCTGGTTGCATGTCGTCAAAAGTCAACACGCAAACCTAGGTCACAAATGATGACGCGTCCAATGGCGCTGAGATTCCACGCGATGACCGAGGGAGTTCATTCTCTTTGCCCGGATCTGTGGTTAGAATCGGTTGTAGCGGCCGGTGGGATGCCGCGTTTTTTCATCGAGGAAAGTGCAGGAAGGCATGCTGGGCGCTCATTTGAACCCCGCCGATTATCTCCGGCGGTGCAGTCAGGTTTTCGACACGCTCGATCTGAAGCAGACCGAGGCGTTGGCCGACGATATTTTCGCGGCTTATGAACAGGGCAAATTTGTCTTCATCTGTGGCAATGGGGGCAGCGGCTCGAATTCCTCGCACTTTTGTGAAGACCTGGGCAAGAGTACGCTGGATCGCAAAGACTTCACCAACGACGCTGTCAAACGACTGAAAGTTCTCAGTCTGACCGACAATACCCCCTATATTCTGGCCTGGGGTAATGACGAAGGTTTTGATCGCGTCTTCGTCGAGCAACTGAAGAATTTTGCATCGCCCGGCGATGTGCTGATCGCCATCAGTGGCAGCGGCAACAGTCCCAATATTCTGAACGCCGTCGAATGGGCCAACCGCAAGGAACTGACAACCTGGGGCATCACCGGCTATTCGGGCGGCAAGTTGCAGGGGCTGGCCCAGAAGAATCTGCATGTGCCGCTGGACGACATGGGGCTGGTGGAATGTGTTCACCTCGTGCTGTTCCACTGGATTCTGAACGACATTCACGGCCGGATTAACAAAGTCGGTCGTTACGCGTGACGAATTAGGAATGTCGAGTTGTCCGGTCGAGATGGAGTGAGAGACGTTTGATGCAGGTGCAGACCACGCCTTTGGCCGGATTGGTTGTGATCGAACCACGGGTCTTCGCCGACTCGCGCGGGTTCTTTCTGGAAGCGTTTCATGCGGAGCGATATGCCGAACTTGGGCTACCGGTTCACTGGGTGCAGGACAACCTCTCGCGCTCGGTCAAAGGGACGCTCCGTGGTCTGCACTACCAGCGGCAGCATCCGCAAGGCAAGCTCGTGTATGTCACACGCGGTGTCGTCTGGGATGTCGCCGTCGATGTGCGGAAACCTTCTCCCACATTCGGGCAATGGTTTGCTGTCGAACTGAGTGATGAGAATCATCGGCAGATGTATATTCCGCCGGGCTTTGCTCATGGGTTCTGTGTCCTGAGTGACACGGCCGACTTCGCTTACAAATGCACCGATAAGTACCGCCCCGACGATGAACGTACGATACTCTGGAACGATGCCGACCTGGCTATCTCCTGGCCCGAGATCGAACCACGGATTCTGTCAGCGAAAGACGAACGTGGTCTGCCTTTGGCGCAGGCGGATGTCTACACTGAGATGCTGGCCGCCGCCCCATAGTTTTACAGGCAAGGACGCCCATGACCGAATTTGCTGCCACCCCGCTGCGTGAAGCCCCTCCGCCAGGCGTGACACGGTTGTTTCTCATCCGGCATGGATCGACCGGCCCGAATGAGCGCCGCCCTTTTGTACTGCAGGGCTGCGAGATCAATGGCCCGTTGACGCCGCTGGGTGAGCAACAATCGCAAGCGGTTGGCCGGGCTTTGTCCGAATTTCAGATTCACGCGGTTTATGCCAGTTCGCTGATGCGGGCAATGCAGACGGCGGAATTCATTGCCGCTCCACATCAACTCCCGGTCGTCCCCGTCCATGATCTGCGGGAATGTAGCGTCGGTCGTTGGGAAGGGAAATCGTGGGAGCAGATTCAGGCGGAAGATCCGGACGGGCATACCCATTTCTTCTCGAACCCAGTCGATCATCCGCATCCGGGCGGCGAATCTTACACCGATGTCTTGAACCGGGCCAAACCGGCCATCACCAGCCTTCTCGAAAAACATGCCGGGCAGAACGTGGTGATTGTGGCCCATAACCTGGTGAACCGGGTCTTCCTTGCAGAGTTGGTGGGCATCGATCTCAAGCATGCCCGCAAATTGCGGCAAATGAACTGTTGCATCAATTTGTTACATCACCATCAGGGAACGACCGAACTGGTGACGTTGAATTCGGTGCTGCACCATCACACGCTGGGGACATGAACGGCGGCGGTCAGTGGAAAGGATCGGCCATGCGGAATGATCACCCCGTGGGCGATTACGCCGGACGCCGTGTTACCGTGTTCGGCCTGGGAACCTTTGGCGGCGGCGTGGGAGCCGTCCGGTTTCTCGCGGAACGTGGTGCCATCGTCACCGTGACCGATCGCCGAACCCCCGATCAACTGCAGGAATCTTGCCAGCAATTGGAGGATGTGCCGGTCGCCTGCTGGCGATTGGGGGAGCATCGCGAAGAAGACTTTACGACGGCCGATCTGGTGGTGGTCAATCCAGCCATCCGTCGCGATCATCATCTCCTTCAATTATGTCTCGACAATGGCATCCCGCTCACCAGCGAGATGAATCTTTTCTGGCAGCATAATCCCGCGCCGGTGATTGCGGTGACGGGGAGCAATGGCAAATCGACCACGACGGCTTTGATTCATTCGCTCATGCAAACGGGTACGCGGCGGTGCTGGCTCGGAGGCAATCTCGGTCGGAGTCTGTTGCCCGAAGTCGACACGATCTCCGCGAAGGACTGGGTGATCCTGGAACTCAGCAGTTTTCAACTCGCCGATTTGAACCGTCTGGAAGTCAGTCCGCATGTCGCGGTGGTGACCAATTTCAGCCCCAATCATCTCGACTGGCATACGGATTTCGACGATTATCGCCAGGCGAAGCAATCGATCTTGAGATGGCAATCTGCGAGCGATCTGGCGGTGCTCAATGCTGCTGATGCCGATGTTGCGGCGTGGACGACATCGGCACGGACGCTCTGGTTTTCGCTGGATGATCATGGCCGGGATGGGTGCTATCAACACGATCGCATGGGCATTTGGAGAGATCGCCAGCAAGAAATGGCCGTTGCTTTACGTGACTGGTTGCCATTACCAGGCGAGCACAATCTGCAGAACGCCATGGCGGCTACCTGCGTCGCATTAGCTCTTGGACAAACGCTGGAGCAAGTTGAGACCGGCCTTCGCAGTTATGTGCCGCTACCGCATCGTTTGCAATGTGTTGGCGAAAACGGTGGCCGTCGGTTCTTTAACGATTCGCTGGCCACGACGCCGGAATCAACGATCGTCGCACTCACCGCGTTCGATCAGCCCATTGTGCTTCTTGCCGGTGGATATGATAAGCACGTTGATCTAATGGCCATGGCTCAGGCCATCGCCACCAAGACCAAGGCCGTCATCTTGATGGGGCAGACCGCGGAGAAACTGGAAGCGTTGATCCGCCAGACGCCGGGTTGCACAACCCGCATTTCCCGGGGACATGCCGATTTCCGTGCCGCATTTCAGGCGGCTCTCGAACATTCGTTGCCGGGGGACGTGGTGCTGCTATCACCGGGGTGTGCCAGTTACGACTGGTTCCGTAACTTCGCCGATCGTGGAGATCAATTCACTCAGATGGTTCAGCAGTTATCGGCATAGAAACGGTTAACGAATGGTTGCCGATTGCTTTGTGAGTCGCGCCAACCGAACCGGATCGGGTTCTGAAGGCCGGTCGGGGATTTTGACCATCGGCGAACCCGACTCATCTTGAGTGAGCACGATGGGCGGGTCTGAAAGATCTTCCACGTAGAACTTGGCGCTCGGGAAGATGTCGGCCGGGTAGGTGAAGTTGGGCAGTGTCGCCAGTGCTAAGCAATGACCCGCGCCAGCCGCACTCTCCAGCATCCCCCCGACCCAACAGGGAACACCAGCCGCCTGACAGCGGTCGTGCATGTGCCTGGCGATCGTCAGTCCCCCCACGCGGCCCGGCTTGATGTTCACATAACGGCAGGAACCGAGTTTCAATGCCTGCTCTAACCCATCGAGACTCGTCAGGCTTTCATCGAGACAGATGGGCGTTTGCATCCGCCGCTGGAGTTCCGCATGGTCGACCAGGTCATCATGTCGGAGCGGCTGCTCGATCATGGCCAGACCTTGGGTATCGAGCCAGTCGAACAGTTCGCGATCACTCAATCGGTAACCACTGTTGCAGTCAATGTGTGTCACTAGATCAGGAAAGGTCGACCGCACCGCTGAGAGCATCTCGCGATCCCAGCCGGGACGGAATTTCAATTTGATGCGGCGAAACCGTTGTGCGGCGGCCTGACCAACGGCGGAGATCAGGTCATCGATGTGGTCCATCACTCCAAAATCAGCCCCCACCGAAACCGTGTCGCAGGTTCCTCCCAACAGGCGATGTAAGGGTACGTCGGTCCGTTGCGATTCGAGACTCCACCAGGCCGTATCGAGTGCCGCTTTGGCAAACGGGTTTCCTTTGAAGAGTTTCAGACGCTGCTGCAGATCCTCACCCGAAGTGATGTCATGCCCGATGATGGTGGGAGCCAACCAGTCGCGGCAGACTGCAAACACGCCGCCGGCCCATTCGGGGCTGTAGCACGGCGCGGCAAACGGGCTGGCTTCTCCCCAACCATAGAGGGAACCACTCGACATGCAACAGAGGACCGATTCCACGGCCGCGTCTTCACCATAGGCGGTCCGCCACGGATAAATCAGTGGCATCGCCACATGGTACAAGTCAATCCGGTCAATTCGCATCGCTGGAGATTTCACTCTTCGTTAGTGAAGCGGAAGAATTCCTCGCGGCCGGGTTCATCCGATTTGGATTTGGATGCGGCCTGTGGAGATTTTGTTCCGCTGGCAGGCTTGGACTTAGTGTGGGAAGCCGTTGCCGGTGAGCCTGTCGGCTTTTTGGTGGTCTTTGGGCCTGCCTCGGTCGCCATGCTCCGCGAGGATGTCGAACGCACGGGTTTGGGGGGACAGGCGGGGCAACGACCTCGGGCATCAAGCGGTTCGCCGCAATCATTACAAAGTGGAATCGGGGCTTCCGAGGAATCGAGGTCGTCATGAGAATTGCTCAGTGGACGAACGACTTTGGGGCCAGTCGCCACCGGGACCGAAACCGGGTTGTCCGCTGACGATAACGGCTCAACCTTGACCGGAGAAAACACAGGTTTCGCGGGAGTTACCGCCCCCGTAATTACCGAGACATCCTCGTTTTTTCCCTCTGAAATGGCACTGACCAGCAGGTTCTCCGGGCGGACAATCGTGGTTTGTGCTGTCTGCCCGGTTTGGAGGACTTTCGCAGAAACATGTACGGTAGCCTGTTCGTCATACCGGATGGTGACCTCGATTACCGAGCCTTCTGGCAGATCGGCGGGAAGTGGTTCAACGAGGCACGCTCCCAGTTCAACAAACTGACTGTCCGCAGCCGTCCCACTTTCAACGACATACAAATGGGCCCGCTTCTGATTTGCCACCACCGTTCCGACGGTTTGCTTGGCTTCTGTGGGCAACTGGGTATTCGCGGGGATCAGGTAATGAGGCACTCGCTGCTTCGATTCCATGTCTCGGACCAGAATGCCCAACGCCCGAGCGTTGGCACTCTGCTGTTTGAACTGGCGCAGCCGAGCGGCGGCGGTCTCGCTCAGAATCGATTTGGCAAACGCATTGTTCGTGAGCAACATACCGGCATAGTACGTCGCGCCATGAGCAATCGACTGATCGGGAGACAGCGACGAGTTGAGCGTTCGCCCGCTCAGGGACTTCAACATACTGCGGATCATCGGCATGCGTGACGACCCGCCGGTGGTCAGCACGACATCGACATGCGCCCAACCCATTTTGTTGTCTTTGAGCAGCGCACGGGTGAGGTCCTGGGTACGGTCAACGAGGGGTTTTGCGATGCGTTCGAACTGTTCGACCTCAATCTGATACGTCTTGCGATGTCCTGCGTGGGCACAGGTGAGGGCCGCTTTTGGACGGACCGACAGGCTACGTTTGACCTGCTCGATCTCCATCGACAGCGCTTGTCGGCTTTCTCGATCCTTGAGCGGGTCAACCTGAAATTCTTTCTGGAACTGCTTGGCGATAGATCTCTCTAATGCAGCGTTCCAGTCGAGACCGCCGAGGTTCAAGTCGCCACCACTGGCGATCACACGGACGGAGTTCTGTTCGTACTTCACCAGCGACAGATCAAACGTGCCGCCGCCGAGGTCGACAACCATGATCGTCTGGGCTGTTGCCAGTTCCGTAAACCAGATGCCCTCCTTGCCCAGTACAAAACAGAGCGCGGCTGCGACAGGTTCATTGATCACATCGACATGCTTGAGTCCGGCTCGTTTACCGGCATCAATCGTGGCCTGACGTTGTCGATCACTGAATTGTGCAGGAACGGTGATCACTGCCCGTTCAATCGCGCCGATGCGCTCGCGAGCATCACTGAGCAGTTGCTTTAGAATGTACGTCGATATGTCAGTGGGTGAGTAACTGCGGCCTCCGACCTGAAACCGATGTTGCGGGTCGCCCATGTAACGTTTGGCGTGCATCACGACACGGTCGGGAGAGCGAATGGAATTCCGCAGGGCTTCGGTTCCCACGATCACCTGATCGTGGTCGAACATGACGACGGACGGGGTGCTCAATTCCCCATCGTGATTGGGAATCGTCACGGGTTCGCCGTGTTCGTTCAGGTAGGCAATGCAGGAATAGGTGGTCCCCAGGTCGATGCCCACGGCATGTGTCGGCAACATAATGCGCGAGTTCCCTTAGATGCGGGGGACGGAGTCCGATTTACGACAGGAGATGTTCTCACTACTTATGCTAACAGGGAGGTAGCAACGCCACCACTGGGAAGTTTTCCACGATTTTTGTGTAAGAGGCCCGGTTCCGATGAGTAATCCTGTCAACAGTGAGGGAACGATGGCAGAAATCAGCAAGCTGCCAAACCCTCTGGGAAAACAGTTCACAATACTCATAAACCGAACGAGGAACAGAAAATGTCGCAGAAACTGGCAGGCAAGGTCGCTGTTGTTACCGGGGCTTCAAAAGGAATTGGGGCGGAAATCGCACGACAATTAGCCGCCGCGGGTGCCGCCGTGGTCGTAAACTATTCCAGCAGTCGCAGCGGAGCCGACAAAGTCGTGGCCGACATTCAACAGGCAGGAGGCCGGGCCGTTGCGGTACAGGCCAACCTGTCGAATCCGGAAGAGATCCCGGCGTTATTTGTGGCGGCAAAGTCGAACTTTGGTCGCTTAGACATCCTGGTCAACAATGCCGGTATTTACGAGTTTGGTGCTTTGGCCGAAATCACTCCCGAACACTTTCACAAGCAGTTCAACCTGAATGTTCTCGGATTGTTGCTGGCGACTCAGGAAGCCGTGAAACTCTTTGGCGACAAAGGCGGCAGCGTAATCAACATCAGCTCCGTTGTGGCCACACTGGCACCTCCCGCGACTTCGGCTTACAGCGCCACCAAAGCGGCGGTGAACGCCATCACCCGATCTCTCGCCCAGGAATTGGGGCCGCAAAAGATCCGCGTGAATGCTATCGCCCCTGGAATGGTGGAAACCGAGGGAACGCATGGCGCTGGAATCATCGAAAGTGATTTCCGGAAACAGATCGAATCTCAAACACCGCTCGGACGCATCGGTCAGACCCAGGACATCGCTCCCGCCGTAGTCTTCCTCGCCTCCGATGATGCCGCGTGGACGACCGGCGAAACGTTATACATTTCCGGCGGCATGCGATAATCGCACACAATTCCGATCACCAGCTCACAGCGAAATCACATACTCATGACCCGGATCGACAACGATCACGGGTCGTTGAGTTTGATGGGACAAGACCTCGTGACTCATGGTCACCTGATGTTGCGGCTTCAGATGCACAAAGTAGACCGGAATGTCCTCTCGTCCCAGCTTTTCCAACTCAGCGAAAGCCATCGCGGGGGTCAGGTGTTTGGTCTTCTCTGCCAGCCAGGCCATGCGATTGGGAAAACTGGCTTCAAGGAACACGGCCTTTAATCGCGGATGTTGCCGGCACAGTTCCCAAATACGGGTGGTTGGTGACGTATCCGAAATCAATGCGATCGCGACCTGACCATCGTCGATCAGAAAGCCGAACGTGGGAATGAGGTGATCGAGGTCGACCGGTGTGATTGTCAGTCCCGCGATTTCCACGGGCTGTTCGGGCTTCAGGATTTCCGGATAGTAAAACGGTGCTTCGGATGCCGCGACTCGCTCCAGATTTGGCCAGAGCGAGTCATTCAGGATGTGGCGTTGGAGGAAATCCCAGGTTGAGGAACTCGCATAAATGCGCGGGGCTTGCAGCGAGGGTTCGAACACATTGTCGAGCCAGATGGGCAGGGTAGCGATGTGATCGAGATGGGCGTGCGACAGCAGGAGATGTGACACACCTTGTTGCACGGAAATCGGAGACTGCAGTCCCAGGCTCCCCGCATCAATCGCGATTGTCTCGTTGATCAGGTAGGACATGCAGAACTGATAGCCCGTGGGGTCTCCCACCGTTGACCCCAGGAGTTGGATTCGCATGTCGCTGCCTTGTCTGATTTTCCAATCAGGTCGAACTTCTAACAGATCGGCCCGTCTCTGTATGAAAACCCCGCAATCCAATCGGATCTGAAGATCTTCATGCGATTGTGATGCCGAGGCGTCACAATTCGAAAAATCGCCGTGGGTGGCTGTCTGCCGATTGTGTCATGCCGTATTGAGTTTGCACAACAGCAGTTATTTACTGTCAGGATTTGTTGCTGACGACTTTCCGGGACCGCCCGACATTCCGGGTATTCCCGGTGTCATTGTTGCCTTCGACACCGTGCCGGATGTGCCGTTTTTGCCGCAGACTGCGACAACCTGTTGTAGAATGCCGAGGTTGAAGCCTTGCAGAGCTCGAATCTTGGATTCGGAGCGGGTTACGTAGAGTGTGAGGCGTTTTGATCGCGCCGTGGCTGCAGGAACTATCGAAATCGCCCGCTGACCAGATGTCATTTGCTTCGCTCAATCCTGAGGACCGTGGGTTCACTGGTGATGACAAGTGCGGGGATCGTCATACAACCCGAGTGATCGGCCTGGGCTTGCCCACGGGTTTTACCATACGTCCACTCAAACGCCATCTGGGGTTCAATCCGCATCTTCTGCAGGCGGCGCAGACTGACATCTGCCGTGGCTGTCGTTAGGATTGTGAAGGTCGTTTTCAGTTCCTCGGAGTTGACAAGGTAAAGTTCCATCTCCAGGGAGCTGTCGGTCTCTTGCGCTGTCTTCCAGCGGAAAAACGCATTGATCTGGCCGGATTTGGTGCTGTCGATGTGATCTGGCCACGGTAGCTCATCATTCGTCGAGGCGTTGGTAAAGACCGGGTAGGCTTCATTCTTGCGGATGCTCAACCAGTCGAAAGAATTGATGAGGTCATTCACCTTCAAAATGTTGGCGTGATTGTTGGCGTGCCCAAAAGGGCCCCAGTACATCATGAGCGGGTACTTGCGGTCGTTCATCGCGGCGGCGAATGCGGCGTGACCTTTGGACCAACGATCATTCTGTGCCGAGTAATCAATGACGATCGGTGGGTCGGGCAGCGTGACACCCGTGGGCACATGGCTGGGGGGGAAAAACATTCGGCTGGAGACGTGCTCCACTCCGGCTGGAACATTCGCCTTGATGGCGGCAAAGACGTCGCCATGACGAATCCCCAGACCAAGCGTGCCACTGCCCCCCATCGAGTTCCCGCAAAGATAGATGCGGTTCTCGTCGATGCCATAAGCCTCTGCCACCCATTCAATCGTGTCCAACAGCCGTTTTTCAGTGGGGCTGACATCGCTACCTTTGTACTTTTCAATCCCCCACCACCAGTCACCCTTGTTGGCCCGGCAGTCGAGGTAGAGTGCGAAGAAGTCTTCCGGGGCATGGTAAATGTCGTGGTTGCCCACGGTTTTTGTGCAGTCCAGGCAGGAGTAGACATTGTGACCGGCGGAATGCAGCACGACATACAGCGGGGCATGTGCACGCGGTTGTGTCGGATGCAGCACCAGAAACGCATCGCGCTGCGGTTCGGCATAGCCCCATGAGTCTTTGGCTTCGTGTTGAAATGTGTCGAGTTGCCGCCCGGTGAATTCCGAGACGCTTTGTTTCTCGGGCGTCCATGTCGCCGCCTGAGCTGACTGCAGACTGGCTAGCCATTGCAGTGACTGCGTTTGCCAGGCATCCCACATGGGGCCTTTGTAGCCGTTTAAGCCGTGGCCGCCCGAGGGAAGCTCAAGATACTGTGATGGTATTTTGTGCTTTTGCAGGGCGGCATAGAGTGCCCGGCTGTTCTCGGGAGGAACAGGTTTGTCATCGAGTGCGTGGGCCAGAAACATGGGCGGTGTGTTGTCGGCAACCTGCAGTTCATTCGAATAGAGTTCCTGCAGTTCAGCGGAGGGATTGGGGCCGAGCAGATTCGCTTTGGAACCGCCGTGAGTCGCTTCCCCCATGGTGACCACCGGGTAAACCAGAATCGCGAAGTCCGGACGACAACTGACACGATCGATCGCATCAGAAGCATCGGGATTGCCGCTGTCAAAATGTGTGGCGGCCGTGGATGCGAGATGCCCGCCCGCTGAGAAACCCATGATGCCGATCTTGTCGGGATCAATATTCCAGTCCTTCGCATGAGCTCGGACCGTACGAAGAGCCCGCTGTGCATCCAGCAGCGGCACCGCGTGTCGTCCTTTGGGAAGGCGATATTCCAGCACCACGCCGGTGATGCCGTGCTCATTCAGCCATGCTGCGATTCCGTGACCTTCCGGGCCAACCACCAATCCGCCATATCCGCCCCCCGGGCAAATCACAATCGCGGTTCCGTTTGGCTGTTCCGGTTGATGAACCGTGATGAACGCATTGGCATGCGGCGAGTCTTCGAGTGCTCCATTTCCGACGGGAGCCGGTCCCTTCCAAAGCGGCGTTCGCTCTGTCGGCGCCGCGGCAAAACTAGATGAAGCGACAAATAACAGGAACAGCGAAAGAAGTCGGTTCATGGTGAGGTCCAGAATATTTGTTGCCGGCGACGTTCATTGAGAGGTGGAGATAGTATCCACTTCCTCACCGTTGCGATCAACCACGCCCCACATTTGCCTGGGATGCCTCGGCTGACCAAAGGTGGCCCCGATTGTTCCCACGCATTGATCGTGACGAAGGTCCTGCTACGATGGCCTGTCGGTCATTGGGTTGGATCGGGATACCTTGTCCATTTGATCTCCCCTGAGTGAGTAGAACTTGGAGGAGATGGCATTGTTGATTGTGGAGTGCGACATCATGGAACCAGCTTGGCAGAAAACATCCTTCACACGTCGGCAATGGCTGGTTGGTTCAGCGGCGCTTGTCGCCAGTGCCTCTTTGTCGCGTGTTGCGGTGGCGGCTGACCCCATCGTTCAGATCGAAGACGTCCGCGTCATCAGTTGGAAGCCGCCGCTCTATCATGGTTGGCCAACCCTCGCCCGCCGCAAAAATGGCGAACTACTGCTCGTTTTCTCGGGTGGTCGTGAGACGCATGTTTGCCCATTCGGTCGCGTGGAAATGATGCGATCGCAAGACAACGGCGTCACCTGGCGGTGGCCGCAGGTGTTGATGGATGGCCCTATCGACGACCGCGATGCCGGCGTGCTGGAAACGGAACGTGGCACCATTCTCGTCACCACCTTCACCTCTCTGGCTTACGAGCCGATTCTGAAGAAAGCGGAAGGCATCGCTGCCGGTCAACCTGGCGCGTGGGACCCACATCTTCTACAAGAATGGCAAGCCGTGCATGGGCGGATGACGGCGGAACAACGCGAACGGGAACTTGGCTGCTACATGCTCCGCAGCGAAGATGGCGGGGTGACCTGGAAAGGTCGCCAACGAGTCCCCGTTAACAGTCCGCATGGCCCGATCCAACTCCGAGATGGCCGGTTGTTGTACTGCGGTGCTGAACTCTGGACGCCGCAGCGGAAAGTCTCCGTTTGCGAATCGACCGATGATGGTGTGAGCTGGCAGCGACTGGCCGAGATTCCCACACGCGAAGGCGATGACTACTTGCAGTATCACGAACTGCACGCCGTCGAAGCAACGAATGGCACTATCATCTGCCACATCCGTAATCACAACACCGCGAACAAACACGAAACCTTGCAGTGCGAATCGACCGATGGCGGAAAAACCTGGACGACGCCCCATTCCATCGGCGTCTGGGGGTACCCCTCTCACTTGTTGCGATTGAAAGGTGGCCGGTTACTGATGAGCTACGGTCATCGCCGGGCACCTCTGGGCAATCAGGTCCGGATCAGCGACGATCAAGGAAAGACGTGGTCGCCTGCGCTGATCATCAACGGCGACGCCACTTCGAGCGATATGGGCTACCCTTCCACGGTCGAATGCGATGATGGCACGCTGGTGACGGTGTGGTATGAAAAGCTCGCTGACTCTCCCCTCGCACAATTGCGACAAGCCCGCTGGCGGTTAGGTTGAGAGGATCTCAACGGTTTCACCTAACTCGGCGAGTAGTTCCTCGGCACGTTGTCGAATGCGAGACTTTTGCACCTGGGTCATTGGCCAGAGTTGCCCCCAGGTCATCATCATGGCCCCCCAGACCGTCGGCCGCCAATCGTCGCGGTTTTCGTCGTATTGCAGATAGCCCGTTGCCTCTTGCTTGCGATAGCTGTCGACGAGCACACTGTGGATGTATTGCATCAGGTCGCCGTCATGCTGGTCGTAGAGGGAAATCAGCTTCCGGGCACGCGGAGCATGCTGCTTGACCAACTTCTGGTGCAGTCGGTCGAGCTGGGTGATGCTTTTGACCATTGGAAAGCGGAAACTGAGCTCATTCGGCAGATCGGGAAACGCATTGAGTTGAGATGTGTTGTTGGTCTGAATCAGCGATACTTTGGTGTCGTCAAAGCGGGTGAGAAATTCCGTATAAAAGGTGTTGATGCCCACGTTTGGTTGCTCACTCACACCAAAGATCATGCTTACCAGGGCCGCATCCTGTCGCTGCGGATGAATCCAGAGTTGAACGAGGGCCACCACATTGGGCATGGGGTTGGGCAAGGCGAGACAGGGGTGGCCTTCGTAGCCCAGAGTGGAGAGATCGCGGCTTGTTTCCCGCAGGTATTTCGTCACTCGTTTCGGCAAAGCCCGGCTCATATCGAGCGGCACAATATCAGGATGGCCATTCATCCGCTGAGTGCAGTAAATGAGCCAGGGAACCAGGAGATAGAAGGCCGGAATCAGCAAGATCACCGCAGGCAACCAACGGAGGGCCGACTCCAGATCACTCATCGTTATGCTCCGGTGAAGATCGAGATGGGACGGGCGAGGTGATAACCTCAACATCGTCGTTCTTGACTCAATCTGCCGCAAGCAAGAATGTCAGATTCTGCGATTCTCAACTGAGATTTCAGCTCCCTAATGGAATACCCGTGTAGATGACAGAGTTTGCCATTACTCTTCAATCCGATAGATCGCTTCGTCAGTCCGCAGATACAAAGCATGGTCGGCTACGGACAGCGACGACAACGTTCGTCCGGGGAGTTCGTTCACCGCGAGTTCCTGGTAAGTCTTACCCGGAGCGATGACCTTGGTGAGACCGGTTTCATTGGTGATGTAGATCTTACCGTCAGCGAACAGGGGGGAAGCGGAACAATCACCGCCGAGGCGTTCCTGCCAATGTTGTTCGCCACTTTGAGCATCGAGACAGGTGATAATACCATTATCACTGACGATATAGATCTCTTCACCCACAATCAGCGGCGAGGAATTCCGTGGGGCGCCCTTGGTCATCTTCCAGGCAACGGCGGTGTCATCGAGATCACCCATCAGCCCCAGTTTGAGCGCATACAGAGTGGGTGTGTTGTACCCCGAACTGACAAAGGTCAGGCCAAAGCCAGTCACGGGGCGAGGAACATTAGAGTAACCCTCGGGATAACGGAACCGCCAGATCTCTTTGCCAGTCTTCGGTTCATAGGCGATGGTCCATTCGCCTCCCACGCTGATGAGCTGCGGCGAGCCGTTGACGTCCACCAGCGTCGGCGTGGAATAGGCCATGCTGGCCTCGCCACGGAGTTGCTTCCAGACCGGTTCGCCAGTCTCGGTGTTAAGGGCGACGACGTACTGCGTGTCGGTGCCATCGCAATTGATGATCAGGCGATCTTCGAAGAGGACTGGAGAACCGCCGGGACCATGCCGATGTTCGTATTCCAGTTCCGTCTTCCAGACGATCTCCCCCTCAGTGGTCACACACGCGGTGCCATGCTTGCCAAAATGCACGAAGACCCGATCGTCGCGAATCACGGGCGTGGGTGATGCGTGACTGTTTTTCTTGTGGACTTTGCCGGGATCGTCTTTATGCAAGACTTCGATATCTTTCTCGATCTGGCCGGTTTCGCGATTCAGTCGCAAGGCCCGCAAAGAATGGCCGTCATCCACCGCTGTGGTGATCCAGAGTTGCGGGCCTTTGATTGAAGCGGACGACCAGCCGAGGCCGGGGATGGCCGTTTTCCAGGTGATATGCTCAGTTTCACTCCACGTGGTCGGTAAACCCGTCGCCGTGGAATGCCCCTGTTGCCCTGGTCCACGGAACTCGGTCCAGTCTTCCGCACCGGCTACGGTGACCAGGCAGGCGGCCCACATTAACCCCATATACCCACGCCACATCATACAAGCTTTCTGACCCGAAGAAAAAAACGAGCGCGGCCGGTGGATTATCATGCCGAATCGCTGAACCAATTCCCAGCATGACACGAGAAAGACATTCACTGGAAGTTCATCGAATCTGCTGGCAGTCCACTCTGCACGGGCCACATCAGCAAATCCTCTTGGCAATTTTGCATCGATCTTCTAGAGTGACGTCGCTGGCGCCGCACACGCAAAACCTGAGCTTTGATTGTTCACTTATCATGCGTCTCGACACTGGAGCGGAAGCGCTGCAACTGGCAACCAGCCCCGTGATTTTGATTTCGGCGTGCGGGTTACTGCTCTTATCGATGACGAATCGCCTGGGTCGGGCGATCGATCGAGCTCATGTCTTGATTCGTGAGCAGAACGATCGCAACATAGAACAGATCGCCATCATCGTCAAGCGCGCCCGTTACATACGGACGGCGATTCTGTTTACCACCATCTGCATCCTCTTGAATTCGATCCTGGTGCTGGCGCTGTTTATCTCCGTGCATCTGGCGGTGAATATCGCCGGGCTGGTGGTGCTGCTTTTTTCTTTCGGACTCATCAGCCTGACGACCGCCCTGATGTCCTTCATGAAAGACATCTTCAGCGCGTTGCGGGCCTTGGATATCGAGATCCAGCACGCCAGTCCTCCCCTGGCAGATGCGGTTGGACAAACCTGAGAGTTCTCCCGGTCATTGCAGCTCGTTCGCTGCTAGCTTTGGCCGGAACACCGATTGCTTGGTGTGCTGCAACTCGCTTTCTTCACGCAGAAACTCGCTTGTCGTTGCCAGTGGATGGCTTTCAACAAGGATAGCCTGACTCCAGAGCGATCGCGCCAAGGCGATGGCGACCAGCATCTGAAACGGCTGCAGGCAGCGCTGGTAAAACATCAAATAAAAGAGAATCTCTGGCTGTGGACTCAGCGTCTGAGGTTCCATTCCCCCGAGTAATGTAGAAACGCAACCGCCTACCCCGCCAGCGGCGATAATGGGCCAGATCTTTAGCCGATGATGGGCAGGCTTCCATTCCCTCATCCATAACTGCAGCAGTGCTGCTCCGAACATCCCCAGCAGACACCAGCCGAAGTATCCGCCCAGATTATTTCCTGGCGGCTGAATCAGTATCGGATAGGCAGTCAAATAGGGTGGCACGAGCAGTTGCCAAAGGACGAAACCCAAAATCTGGCAGCCGCCAGAGACAGGGATCGCCAACAGACTCACGAGCCAGTTTCGGCCGCGCCAGCGCGACAAGGGTAACAACACCACCAAACCAAACCATAAGCCTGGGGTCACCAGATGCGAAATCTCCAGGAAGTTTGGCCACGAAGCAATCTTCAGGGGGACAAAGACCAATTGGTGGATCATCAACCAGCAGGAACTCAGGGTTGCAGACAACGTCCCCAGTAGACCGAAAAACAGGGCACCACGGAGTTCGCGCACCCAGGCTCGCTCATCTTGCAACGGGGGCGGACATCCCGGCTTGAACCACCACCGCCACGGTTGTGCCCAGACGCGAAAGCTTAAAGCGGGCTCCTTCATGGACAGCTTCTCCGTGCTTCGCTCCCTCGATCAAGCAGCGCGGACTGGTGAGTCGGATTCTCTCCGGTTACAGTACGGAAAACAACCAAGTCTTCAACCCGAAAGTGAGACGCTCGTGTCTGCCAATCGCCGTGCGGAAGTCGATGCTGCTTTGAAAGATGTCGATTTCTCCAAGAACACCTACCAGGTTCAGTTCGATACGACTCTGGGGCCGATCGTCATGGATCTCTATCCGGAGATCGCCCCGGGACACTGCCAGAACATTATCGGCCTGGCCAAAATCGGCTATTACGATGGCATCATCTTCCATCGGGTCATTCCCGGCTTTGTCGCTCAGGTCGGTTGCCCGCGTGGCAACGGAACCGGCGGCCCCGGTTACACGATCAAAGCCGAATTCAACAAAACGCCGCACGAAGCCGGAACGCTGTCGATGGCCCGCACCAGCGATCCGCATTCAGCCGGTTCGCAAGTCTTTCTGTGTCTCGATCGCGTGCCCCATCTTGATAACCAGTACACGGTCTTCGGTAAGACCGCCGACAAGGCCAGCCTGGATGTGCTGCTCAAGATCGGAGCCGTTGATACCGACCGTAACGACAAGCCTCTGAAGGACGTCAAAATTACCAAGGGAACGGTCCTGGTCACCCCCAAATAAGTGTCAACGAAAGCTCAGCGCGATTCGAAGCCCAGGGACAACTGTCCCTGGGCTTTGTCTTTGATCACGGCTCGAACTTCGTCACCCAGGTGGATGTTGCCGCCTCGCAGAACCTTCGCCGTAATGCCCCCGTGGCCGCGCATGGCATTGAGACCACCCGGCCCGAGGTTCGTTTCCATCCGCGAACAGGGATCGCAGGGACCGCTGTATTCCAAAAGGCAGTCTGCGATCTGAAACTGCTTGCCTTTGAGCGCCAGTAGATTGATGCCCGAAACGACAAGATTGCGTCGCAGCAATTCGGGTGGAACGGCTTCGCGATGCAGGAATCCCGAGACGGCCGCGAGATGTTCGAATTGAATCAATGTGACCTGCCGTTTGATCCCCGGCCGCCGTTTGGCATGATGATCTCCGGCGAGGCCATGGTCGATTAGCAATTCCGCAACTTCGACAGCGAGTAGCTCAGCCAAAGGCCGCGGACTCAGCCCGATCCACTCCAAGCGACCGATTTGCGGTAGAATGTCTAAACGCTCGGCGACCGTCTGCATCGCAAGATCCTTTGATAGTGGTTGACCATCATGCCGCAGTTTCTCACGGGAATGGAAGTCCGCAATGCCTGCCGGGAAGGGAGTTGGACAGGTCCGACATGCGGACTCGCTCCCGGGTTCGCGCAAGCCAATCTGGTGATTTTGCCCGCTGACTGGGCCTTCGATTTCCTATTGTTCTGTCAGCGGAATCCTCAGCCCTGCCCGCTGATCGAAGTCACCTCGCCCGGCGTGTGGTCACCCGCGCTGACGACACCGACAGCCGATCTGCGAAGCGATTTGCCGGGCTATCGTGTCTGGCGGCATGGGGAACTGGTTGAAGAACCGGCCGACATTCATCACCTCTGGCGGGACGACCTCGTCTCCTTCCTGATTGGATGTTCTTTTACGTTCGAGCATGCCTTATTAGCCGCTGGGTTGCCGGTGCGGCATCTGGAGTTGAACCGGAACGTGCCCATGTTTCGGACCAACATACCCTGTCAGCCCGGCGGTCGCTTTTCGGGTCCGCTGGTAGTTTCCATGCGGCCGTTCCAACCAGCCGATGCGATTCGTGCTGTGCAGGTCTCGGCGAGTTTCCCGGGATCACATGGAGCGCCGGTGCATCTGGGGTTCCCGGAACAAATCGGGATTCATGACATCGCACATCCAGATTATGGCGACGCCGTCCCCGTGCACGACAACGAATTGCCGCTCTTCTGGGCCTGCGGAGTGACACCTCAGGCTGTATTGCAACAAGCACGGCCGCCATTCGCGATCACTCATCGCCCGGGGTGTATGTTCGTCACCGATCTGGCCGAACAGCGAACCGTCGGCTAGACTGGGGTGTGGATCAATTTCCTGGACTTCAGAGTCACCGCATTATGGTCGCGACTCTCCCATCTGTCACGATGACTTCCCCACCTTGGCCGATCTATAGGCTGAGTGTTGAAACTTATGAACGCATGGTTGCCACCGGAGCTTTTAACGAGGACGATCCCGTCGAACTTCTGGAAGGCTATCTGGTTCCCAAAATGCCCAAAAATCCACTTCATGATAGTTCGGTCGATTTGTTGCAGAATTTGCTTCTGCAACTTGTCCGAAGTGGGTGGTATGTGCGAACCCAGAATGTCCTGTCGACAGACGACAGCATGCCGGAACCCGACCTTGCCGTGGTGCGGGGCATGCCAGCCATGTATCGAACACAACATCCCTGCGGTCGAGATGTGGGCTTAGTGATTGAAGTGGCCGACACCTCAATTCGCCGTGATCGCCACAAGGCGGAGATTTATGCGCGAGCCGGTGTCCCCGAGTACTGGGTGGTAAATCTGGAAGAATGGCAACTCGAACGGATGACGGAACCCCAACCGACCGGCCACTATCAGGCGACGACAATATTCCAAGCCCATCAGCAGGTTCCCTTGCAACTCGATGGGCAGCCTTTGGGCCACCTGGATCTCCGGGAGTTGTTAACGCCACCGACGGACCCACACTAACCCAGTACGGTATTTCATAGCCCGCATCACCCACTCTGCTGCAGATCCTCCCCCCTGGCAGGTCACTGCAGTATTGGGAGGACCATTGAACGAACCAGCGACTATCGACCACAACAATTCTACTCCGCTCAACACTGTGCAGATTGACCGCATTCTGGCCAATGTGGTGCGACAGATTGAGACCACGCGGTGGCCCTCGGCGACGTATCGCGTACAGTTTAATAGTCGATGTCGCTTTGAAGCCGTGACACCATTTGTTGCCTATCTGCACGAACTTGGCATCAGCGATCTTTATTCGGCTCCGTTTCTCGCCGCACGCCCCGGCAGTCCGCATGGCTACGACATTGTGAACCATGCCGAGATCAACCCGGAAATTGGCACGCTGGACGACTTGCGAAAACTCCGCAAGGAGTTACGGCAGCGAGACATGGGACTGATTGCCGATGTAGTGCCGAATCATATGGCCGCAGCTCCAGTCCTCAATCACTGGTGGCAGGATGTGCTGGAAAACGGACCAAGTTCGGTCTTTGCCAATTACTTTGATATCGATTGGATGCCGCTGAAGCCCGACCTG
The DNA here is from genome assembly GCA_016125225.1 of bacterium. GTDB lineage: Bacteria > Planctomycetota > Planctomycetia > Planctomycetales > Planctomycetaceae > DSVQ01. The sequence goes on from WGME01000007.1 coordinate 156,029, forward strand.
GCGCACAAGGTTCTGCTGCCGGTTCTGGGAGATCAGTATGGGATTGTGCTGGAAGCGGGACAGCTTAAGGTTCTCTATGAGGAAGGTGCGTTTTGGCTCACCTATTTTGAGCATCGCTTCCCGATTGCTCCGCGGACCTACGGCACGATTTTGTCGTTTGGTTACGAAGAATTCGAACAACGCTTGGGCAATGAACATAGAGTGGTTCTGGAGCTGTTCAGCATTTTGACGGCGATTCGCCACCTTCCACCCCGCACGGAAACGGATGAAGATCGTCTGGCCGAGCGGCGGCGGATGAAAGAAATCATCAAGCGACAACTGCACGATCTGGTTGCTGGGTCGACAGAAGTTGCCGACTTCATCGCCGCGAGCCTTGAGCATTTGAATGGTCAGGCGGCTGAGGCCCGCAGCTTCGACCGATTAGATGAACTCCTGCAGGATCAGGCCTACCGATTGTCGTACTGGCGAGTCGCTTCCGATGAGATCAACTATCGCCGCTTCTTTGATATCAATGATCTCGCGGCGCTGTGCACGGAATCTCCGCCGGTGTTTGCCGAGATGCATCGGCTTTTGTTCGAACTGCTCGACGACGATTTGATCACTGGACTACGGATTGATCATCCCGACGGACTGTACGATCCATGGCGGTATTTCTGCCAGTTGCAGGAAGCCCATTTTCTGCGTCTCTGTCGACGAGCTTCCTCGGCCAGTCACGGACCCGATTCCGAAAAGGTCGAACAGCGGTTGCTGGAACTCTGGAATGAGCTGGCGTTGATTCCCGGATCGCAACTGGCACGGCCCTTGTTTGTGGTGGTCGAAAAAATCCTCGCACCGGATGAAGGACTGCAGGAAACCTGGCCGGTGCATGGGACCGTGGGCTATGAAGTCCTGAATCGCATCAATGGCGTGTTTGTCGATGCCGCGGGCCAACGACCGCTCACCGCTTACTATGAACGTTTCATCGGTGAGTCGATCGATTTCGATGAGTTGGCCTACTTCTGTAAGCGGCTAATCGTCCGAATGAGTATGGCCAGCGAATTGAATGTGCTGGGGGATCGTCTCGATCGCATCTCGGAACGGAACCGTCGCACCCGGGATTTTACGTTAAGCAGCATCACCCGCGCACTGCAGGAAGTGGTGGCCCATTTCAGTGTTTATCGGACTTATGTCCTGCCAGACCGTGTGCTCGACCATGATGTGCACTACATCGAACGGGCTGTAGCGCGGGCGAAACGTCGCAATCCGGCCATGAGCAGTCTCATCTTTGATTTTGTCCGCGATGTGCTGTTGTTGCGGTATCAGGACCGAAGTAATGCCGAGGAACGGCAGGCGCTGGCGAATTTCACCGGAAAGTTCCAGCAGTTAACAGGGCCGATTATGGCCAAGGCGGTCGAAGATACCGCCTTCTACCGCTTCAATCGGTTGGTCGCCTTGAATGAAGTGGGTGGCGAACCGCAGGAGTTTGGGACCTCCGTGGCCCACTTCCATCAGTTTCAACAATCGCGACTGCCCCGCTTAAGTCATTCTCTCGTCGGTTCCTCGACGCACGATACGAAGCGCAGCGAAGATGTTCGTGCCCGGATCAACGTCTTGAGTGAAGTCCCGAAACTCTGGCGGGAGAAAGTGCAGTCCTGGAGCCGGCTGCATCGTCGCTGGAAACGAGAAGTCGATGGCAGCGAAGCCCCGAGCCGCAATGCCGAGTATCTGTTCTATCAGACACTCCTCGGCATCTGGCCGGATGAGCTCCCCACTGGCGAACAAAAGGCCAAGCTACTCACCCGCATGCAGCAATACATGCTGAAGGTGGAACGCGAAGCGAAGCAGCACACCAGCTGGATCAGCCCCAATGAGGCTTACGAACACGCACTGCTGCAGTTCATCGAAGACGTGTTTACAGCGGACCGGCGGCGACCATTTCTCACGGACCTGCACGAGTTCGCTACGACAATTGCCGAGCATGGCCGTTGGAATTCACTCTCGCAGACATTGCTGAAGATGGCTTCGCCTGGTGTGCCCGACTTCTATCAGGGAAGCGAAACGTGGACCCTGACGCTGGTCGATCCTGATAATCGCCAGCCAGTCGATTTCGCAGCCCTGGCGGCACGACTGCAGGGACTGCGAGTCGCTCTCTCGGAGACGGTTCCCGGAAGTTCGGCTGACACGATCTGGCAACTCTGGTCAACGCTCACAGAGCCCCCTGCTGCGGCTGCGGAGTTCCATCGACAACTGCTCGAAACACGACGAGACGGCAGCATTAAGCTGTATCTCACCTGGATGACCTTGCAACTCCGCAGGCAATGGCCTGACCTGTTCACGCATGGGGATTATGTGCCCTTGGAAACCACGGGCCAATTTGCCGATTGTGTAATCGCTTTCGCTCGTCGTACCTCGTCGAGCGTGGCGGTGATTGTCGTCCCGCGATGTACGGTCCGTGTGGCTGGTTGGGGAGGTCCGCCGCCCTTGGGACCATTGTGGCAAGATACCCGTGTGTTGTTGCCATCTGACTGGTCGTCGCCGCTGTCTTCGGACGGAGTCCTGCGTGATCTCTACACACGTAAGAGCTGGTCGAGTTCTGATGTGCCCGATGACGAGCGACAGGGACTCCTAGTGGCAGATCTGTTGAGCGATTATCCGTTCGCTCTGGGAATGTCGGTGATGACGTAACGCGAGTAGTTGGTCGACTCGTGGCCGGTTCGCAATCTCAGTGACCTTCTGCGGGGGAGTCGGCCGGTGGCGGCAGTTCTGTCGCCGCTGGTGTCGTGATGGCGGGTGTTACGGGTGGTGGTGCGATCGTCGTACCGTGCCCCCCGAGCCAACGGATGACATAGAAGAAGACGGGTGTCAGCAGCACGCCAAATAGCGTGACACCCAGCATGCCGCTGAAGACCGCAATGCCCAGCGTGCTGCGCATCTCGGCCCCTGCCCCCTCAGCGCGAACCAGGGGCACCACACCGAGAATGAATGCGAACGACGTCATCAGAATCGGACGCAGTCGTAGCTGGCAGGCTTCCACGGTGGCGTTAAAAAGTGACTGACCTTCGTCCTGCAGTTGCTTGGCATATTCCACGATGAGAATCGCGTTCTTCGCAGCCAGCCCCACCAGCACCACGAGGCCAATCTGCACGAAGATATTGTTATCGAGACCCGTCAGCCACACGCCAATCATCGCCGCAAGAATACAAAGCGGCACGATCAGAATAATTGCCAGCGGTAACGCCCAGCTTTCATACTGAGCCGACAACACGAGGAAGACAAACAACACGGCGAGGGGGAAGATGATCTTCGTCAGCAAGTCCTGGCTGGCGAGAATCTGTTGAAACGTCAACTCGGTCCATTCGATCCCCATGGTTTCCGGCAGCGAGCGGTTCGACAATTCGTTGAGAATGGAGACAGCCTGGCCGGTGCTTGTCCCGGGCGCGGTAGCCCCGGTGATTTCGGCGGACGGATACAATTTGTATCGATTCACAATGGCCGGGCCGCTGGTTAGGCGAACATTGATCAGCGTTTGCAGGGGAACGCGTTGGCCCTGATCGGTCCGCACCTGCAATTTGCCAATGTCTTCCACGTGCATGCGGAACCGGGGGTCGGCCTGCACATTGACCTGCCAACTGCGGTTCTGAAAGGTGAAGTCGTTGACATACGCAGCCCCCAGATATGCCTGCAACGTGGTGTAGATTTCCTGCAACGGCACACCGATGGCGCGGGCTTTTTCCCGATCGATATCCACGAACACCTGGGGTTGTGTCACGCTGAACGTGGAAAACAGACCGACCAGTCGCGGATCGCGCAGTCCTTCCTCACGCAGGCTCTGCACACTTCCCTGGAGTGCCCGCAAACCGGCTCCGCGGCGGTCTTCCACCTGCAACTTGAAGCCCCCGGTGCTGCCAATCCCGTCGACAGGTGGTGCACCGAACACCGCGATTTGAGCCTCGGGGAATTCGCTGAACGCCTTTCGCAGCTGCTGGGTGACAGCTCGGGCCGACAACGTGGCATTGCCAGTGCGTTCCTCAAAAGGTTCCAGGATGACGAACATGCCACCCGCATTGCTCAAATTCGTACCGAGGATGGGAGAATACCCCGCCAGATCGAGCGTGTGGGCGACGCCGGGAACTTTCCGCGAAGTGGTGCTCATCTTCCGAATCAGGGCATCGGTCCGCTCCAGGCTGGCACCATCGGGCAATTGAGCATTGACGACGAGGTAACCTTTATCTTGTTCGGGAATGAATCCCTGTGGGATGGTGACAGAACTCCAATAAGTAGCGCCGAGCAATCCCACATAGACCACCAACATGATAATCGCGGTCCGCAACACACCGCGTACCACCAGCCCATAGCCTTTCGTGAGCACGCCGAAGACGCGGTTGAAGACATCAAAGAAGGCGATCAGGATGCGGTTCACAATCCCAAAGGCAAACCAACCCCCGATGCCACCGAGCGCAAATAATACGATCCGCAGCCCCCATAACTCCGCCGAAACCGCATCACTGCTGGCGTGACCATGACCGCCTGCGGACGCTTCCAGACCAAACATCGGAGCCAGCCACGGCGTCAGGAAGCGGTACGCCAGATAGCCTGCCAGTAGCACGACACCCCATCTGGGCAGGGCTTCACGATGATCGTCCGGCCCCCCCGCATGATGCGGCTTGATAAGCGTTACCGCGCGGGCCGGGGCCATCGTCATCGCATTAATGGCTGAGATGATGGTGGAAGTCGCAATCGTCAACGCGAACTGTTTGTAGAACTGACCGGTGATTCCCGCAATAAACGCGGTGGGTATGAACACGGAACTCAGCACGAGGGTAATTGCGATCACCGGGCCGGTAATTTCGTCCATGGCTTTAATGACGGCTTCGCGGGGAGCGAGACCTTTCGACATCCAGCGTTCAATGTTCTCGACCACCACGATGGCGTCGTCGACCACAATCCCGATCGCCAGCACCAGCCCGAACAACGACAGGTTATTCAGCGAAAATCCCATCAGCGCCATGACGGCGAATGTGCCGATGAGGGAGACGGGGACATCGATCATCGGCATCAACGTGGCTCGCCAGTCCTGCAGGAAGACGATCACCACGACGAAGACCAGAATAAATGCTTCGATAAGCGTGTGGTAAACGCTGGCAATCGACTCTTCCACGAAGACGGTCGTATCGTAATGGATACGATACTCCACGCCTTCAGGGAATTTGGCCTTCAGTTCTTCCAGCTTGGCACGAATGGCCGTGGCCGTTTGCAAGGCGTTTGAGCCGGGTAGTTGAAAGACCGCGAGTGCCACGCTCGGCTGACCATCGAGATAGGTATTCACATCGTAATTTTTGGCGCCGAGTTCCACCCCTTCACCGACGACATGTCCCTGATCGTCCATGGTTGGATCGCGCACGACATCGCGCAGGTAAACCAGTTGGCCGCGCTCCCCACGCTTGAGAATGATGTCCGCAAATTGCCCCGGATCGACGAGACGCCCCTGCGTATTGATGGCGAGTTGAAAGGGAATCTCGGTGTTTTGAGAGATGGGGGGCTGCCCGATTCGACCAGCGGCCACCTGTACATTCTGCTCGCTGATTGCCCGAAGCACATCGCTGGCCGTCATGTCGCGGGCGGCGAGTTTTTCCGGGTCCAGCCAGATCCGCATGCTGTAATCGCGCGGCCCCAGAAAAGTCACATCGCCGACACCCTTAATACGGGCGAGGTCGTCTTTCACATTCAAGGCGGCGAAGTTGCTGAGGTAGAGTTGATCGTAGCGATTGTCTGGCGAGATGAGATTGACCGCGAGCAGAATACTGGGCGATTTCTTTTTGGTTGTAACACCGATCTTCTTGACCTCTTCGGGAAGCTTGGCCTGAGCCACGCTCACGCGGTTCTGGACCAGCACCTGGGCCATATCGAGATTTGTGCCCAGTTCAAACGTGACATCGAGAATCATCTGGCCGTCGTTGGTGCACCGCGACGCCATGTACAACATGCGTTCGACACCATTGACTTCCAACTCGATGGGAGTCGCCACGGTCTCTGAGACGGTGATGGCATTGGCCCCCGGATAACTGGCGGTCACCTGCACTACCGGCGGAGCGACTTCCGGATATTGAGCGATGGGTAACTGCGTCAGGGCCACCAGCCCGATGATGACAATGACCACCGAGAGTACCGTGGCGAAAATTGGCCGATCGACAAAGAACCGTGCAAACATGGAACGCCATTCACTCGGGAAGGGAGATGATGCGCAAGATCAGACCAGCGGCCAAACCATCATCGCGATGCCGTGGAATCGGGCGCTGCCTTCCGCTGCATGGGTTGGCCCGCCGCGTCAAACGGTTCCACGGGATAGTTCACACGAGCACGCTGTAATCCTTCGACAATCACCTGATCGTCGGGTTGCAACGTGCTGTCTTCAGTGCGGCCAGGGAGGATCACGCGTTGGCCGTCGTCGAGTAATTTTCCGAGCGTCAGGGTTTTACGATAGACGACATTATCCGAGTTCAAACACAACACATAACGTTGGCTCTGATCACTGAGAATGGCCTCATCGGGGATCAGCACAGAAGCCTTGGGAGTTCCCATCGGCACGCGCACCCGCACCCGGCTGCCGGGGATATAGATCATCTCTTTATTTTCGACCTGGCCCCGCAATTCATAGGTGCCCGTGGTGCTGTCGATTCGATTCTCAGAAAAATCGAGGATGCCCTGATGTGGATATCCCGTGTCGGTCTCGAGGCCAAATTCGAACGGCAGCCGCGACTCAATCAGCGATTGTTGATCGAGCTTTGCTCGCCGTGCCACATCGCTGTTCCGGTATTCCAGCACCGTCCGCTCATCCACATAGAAGTAAACGAAGATCGGATCGATGGCGACTATGGTTGTCAGTAGCGGGTCGGTCCCACCCGCGTTGACGAGGTTCCCTACATCCAGCATCGCCCGGCTGATCTTGCCTTTGAGCGGAGACGTAATCCGCGAATAATTCAAATCGAGTTCTTTGCGCGTGATGTCTTCCTTCGCGGAGACCACTTGAGCTTCCCAGGTTTTTCGCGTGGCTACGGCTTTCTGCAGGTCGGCTTTGGTGTTGATCTTCTTTTCAAACAGATCCTGTTCGCGAGCTTCTTCGGCAGCAGCAAATTCGAGCTGAGCTTCCGCGACCGCCAGCTCACTCTTGGCCACTTCCACGTCGGCGGCGAACGGCCTCGGATCGAGTTCAAAGAGCAACTGATCCTTCTCGACGATCTGGCCATCCTGAAAATGGATCTTCTGAATGTGTCCCCGCACACGCGAGCGGATCTCGACATTCTGCGACGGCATCATCCAGCCGTTGTATTCGCGGTAGTCCACAACATCACGTGACTCGGGATGTTGGACGGTGACCCGCGGCGCGGCCGCTTTCACGGGTTCAGGTGCGGTTTCACAGCCGGATAGCCCCACGCAGGCCGCTAGACAAAAACATGTGAGTCTCCAGAACACCTGAGATCGAATCGTCATAACGCCTCTCGCTTGAGTGTGTCTTGAGCCTGTGGCCATAACACGAAAGTGCGATCAGTTATAACGTCATGCGATCCAAAAATCTGCCAGTGACGGGCTTATGCCAGTACCGTGGCAGGCCGACACCATTGTCCGAGAAGGTTATTTCATAAATGCAAACTGCCCTCTGTGTGACAGAGGGCAGTTGTGACTATGAAAAACTGGCTGGATGACAGCCAACCGTAGTGGTTAGCGAGTCGCGGTCGTATTGTTCGGCGTGTTGCTGTTCACGAGTTGGATATAACCGTAGAGCGTTTCGCGACCGCGGATCACGAAGAACTTGAGCGAGTTCTGTCCAGACGGCAGGTTCTGATTCAGAATCCAGGTCACGTTTTCTGACGACAGCGTTTCCCAGTCTCGCAGACCGACAAGGATGTCGTCCTTACGGATTCCGTTAAGAGCTGCCGGGCTTGTGCCCCGAACATCCGTAATCAGAAGCCCGCCACGATATTTCGGCGGAATTGTGCTCACGCGTTCTGTGGGCAGTGGAGCGAGCCGCACGCCCAATGCATTCCAGAAGCGTTCTGATTCTGAGTTATCGTTGTTGGCCCGGGCAATGAACTCGGTATTCATGCGGGAGCGACCACCGACATACGGGGCCACGGCGAATGAGAGCGCCTCGGTCTTTTCGCCACGCCGCACGGTGACCTCAAGGAGTTCTCCCACGGGACGACCCAGCAGTGCCAGTTCCCAGTCGGCCGCATCCACGATCAGGCGATCACCGACCTTGGTCACGATATCGCCTTGCAACATTCCAGCTTTCGCTGCCGGGCTATCCGAGGCCAGACCGGCCACATGCAGTTCCCGCTTGCTGCCTTGCTTCACGTCCTTGGTTTCGAGACCGTGGAACGTTTGATTCAGTTGTTCGATGCTCATCATGCGGGCGATCACACGGCGGGCATCGTCGATGGGAATCGCAAATCCAATGCGCTGAGCACCGGCACGGATGGCAACGTTGATGCCGACCACTTCCCCATTCATATTCAACAACGGTCCGCCGCTGTTACCGGGATTGATGCTGGCATCGGTCTGAATCAGGTTGCGGTACGACTGGGTTTCATTCACCTCGACATCGCGAGACAAGGCACTCACAATGCCGGACGTCACGGTGCTTTGGTAGCCAAAGGCATTACCGACGGCGATCACCGGTTCCGCAAGCATAAGATCCGAAGATGTCCCGGCCGGCATGACGGGGAGTTGCCGAGTCGCATCGACCTTGATGATCGCCAGATCGTGTTCGCGATCGGTGGCAATGACGGAAGCCGTGTAGGTGGCACCATCATCGAGAGACGCCTTGATCAACTCGACATCGGCGACCACGTGATAGTTGGTCACGATGTAACCACGGGTGTCGATGACAATGCCCGTGCCCATCCCGTTCACTTTACGGGGCTTGGCATTGCCCGATCCAAAGACCGCATCGCGATCGATAGCGGACTTCTCGGTGTTGATGTTGACGACTGACGGTGAGGCTCGTTTCACGGCACGCACGATCGCGGTTTCACGCAGATCGTCAGCCGCAGCAAGCCAGGTTGTAGACGACAACCAAACCGTACAGCACAGTCCAAAGGCAAGTAGCCGGTGTGTCATAGGAAGGTCTGCTCGTGTACCGCTGTTGACAAAACTCAGGTGGGTCCGTCCTTTACGTAGCGATGCAGCGTCGCTCGGAGCACTCGGCATCCTGCCCTCCGTAAGCGTCAGCATCGGCGCGGGTCGTTGTGGTGCTTGAAAGCAGGTCGCCGGTTGCGGAGTAACTTGCCTAATCGGCGACAGGTAAAACCGGAAGGGTGCGTAAATCTGGTAGACTCTGCGTTCAGTCGACCGACGAACTCGATGAATTCGGTTTGCAGTCAGATTTCGGTATGATCAGCCCGCACCAAAAGCCACGGCTATTTGGGGGCCGCGAGCCATGTCACAATGGTGATGAGGTGGCCGCAAACTCTGTTGCACCAAGGGAATACGATGAAATCGCCGCGTCGAGTCAAAATTGAAGCCCTGCTGGCCGACGATCCCGGCGATGTTTTCCTGCATTATGCGTTAGCTACCGAACTTTTGAAGGAGAAAGAGTTCGCCACTGCCGACTCGAAGTTCGCACAGATTCATACTGAGTTCCCCGATTATGTTCCGGCCTGGTTTCAGCATGCCCAGGCCCTCGCGGAACAAGCACGAACGAACGAGGCCCGACAGATCGGCGAGTTAGGATTGGCCACCGCCCGGCGAGTTGGTGATACGCATGCCGCCGGGGAAATCGCCGGGTTCCTCGAATTGCTGTGAGCGAGCGTCGCGATGGGCAGTGAGGATTCTCCCGTTCAGAAGTTATTCTGATATCTGCTTGGTTGTAGACCCCTCTTGCGTCAGAACCAGCACTCGTGGGATAAACAGTGACGGGGCTCAGCGGCCGCATTCACGAACTGTGGCCTGAAGGTTTGAGCCGTGCTTTTTCCCTTCGTGACTTGCACAGGAATTCCGATGAGGCCGCATAACGGATGGTGCCTGGCCGCTGCGATGGCGGCGTTCTGTTTCACGGGATTTCCTCTTTTCGCGGAATCGCCAACCGTTACGGAGTCAGCCGTCCGAGTGTTCGTTCCTCAGATTGTCGCCGCCGATGTGCGACCACATATTGAATACCTCGCTGGTGACGATCTCCACGGCCGCTCGGGAGCCGATGCCAAAATCGCTGCGGCTTACCTTGTGGATCATTTCCGCCAACATGAACTGAAGCCTTTGTTCGGCGACCGCTATGACCAGCTGATCCCCGGACTTGGCCACACCACTGAAAATCCGATCTTCGTCGGCCGCAACATTGGCGGCTGGATTGAAGGCAGTGATCCGGAGCTGAAGAAAGAATTCGTGGTCATCGGCGTGCATTACGATCATCTCGGAGAGCGGGATGGTGAAGTGTTTGCTGGAGCCGACGACAACGCCTCCGGGGTCGCCATGATGCTGGAACTGGCCGAACAGATTGCGAAGCAGCCGACCAAACCGAAACGGAGCGTGGTCTTCATCGGCTTCGATCTGGAAGAGCACATGCTGTGGGGGTCGCGGTGGTTTGCGGCTCATCCCCCCTGGCCATTGGAGCAGGTCAAACTGTTCATCACGGCCGATATGATCAGCCGGTCACTCGGTGACTTGCCGTTGCCGGCTGTCTTTGTGCTGGGCAGCGAACATGCCCCGCAACTCAAACGGTGTCTGGACGAAGTCGGACATCCTGAAGGACTGGAGATTGCCCGGTTGGGGATCGATCTGGTCGGCACCCGCAGTGACTACGGCCCGTTCCGTGATCGTGAAGTGCCATTCCTCTTCTTCTCGACCGGCGAACATCCCGACTATCACACCCCCCGCGATCGCCCGGAAAGAGCCGATTTTGACAAAGCAGCCCGAGTTTCCAGCCTGGTACTGGAGATCGTGACATGTGTCGCCAATACCAATGATCCGCCGGTGTGGTCCCAGGCCGTCACGGGCGATCTCGATGAGCCAAAAGCCCTCGAACGCATCACGACATTATTACTGGAGGCCGATGACAACGGGCGGTTGACCGACATCCAACGATATATGGTGAGCACGGTTCGCGGTCGCTGCCGCAAGATACTCGCCGCCGGCCAGATGACCGCAGACGACCGCGTGTGGTTGGTCCGCATGGCTCAGTTGCTGTTATTGTCCGTCTTCTAAGATAAAGCCGCCACCGCCGTGTGGCGAGCATTTCGCAAACCAACCAGCCCGCAGCGCCAGCAAGGGCAGAGAAAGCATCATGAGAATTCGAGCCCTTGCTGGCGCAGCGGGCTGGTAAACTACAAGATCGTGAACTGAGGCATCCCAGCATGATCCCCACTCGATGGAAACCGGTGGTCATCGGAGCCATGATTGGTCTGCTCTGCGGGGTGATCGCATTTGACCTGCTCAATACCTTGCTGTGTGCGGGTGCGAGGGAGCGATTATTGGAACGGCAGATCGCACTGGAATCGACGCAGTTGTTTCTGTACCGGGACGGATTACGAGCCACATACTGGCCGGTCACAGCCCTCAGCGGAGCAACCGTCTGCGGTGTGTTCGGGTATGCCACCACCGCCAAAGGATATCACTGGCTACTGGCGTGTGGCCTTGGTTTGGGCATCGCCGCCAGCACGATAGTAATCGTAACCAATTATCTGAAAATAGATTACGGTGAGTTTCTCGCCTCGGTCGAACCCACGACAGAGAATGCGTTGTCCGCTGACTGATTCTCCTTGGGCAGAAACTTGTTTTAACAACTGTTGTTGATACAATCTTTTGGTCGATACTCGTTCGGGCACACCTTTTCCTCGGGAGCGGACGCACATGACAAAAACCTTCGAAACCGATGTCATCGTGATTGGCGGCGGACCAGCGGGGTCGACCGCGGCGACCCTCATCGCTCAGCGGGGGCATCACGTCACCCTGTTTGAGCGCGACCATTTCCCGCGGTTTCACATCGGCGAGTCGCTCATTCCGCAAACCTACTGGGTGCTCAAGCGGCTCAATATGCTCGAAAAGATGAAGTCGAGTCACTTCATCAAGAAGTACAGCGTGCAGTTCGTCACCGACAAGGGCAAACTTTCCGAGCCGTTCTATTTCTGTGATCACAAGCCGCACGAGTCATCGCAAACCTGGCAGGTGCGCCGCAGCGAGTTCGATCATCTGATGATGGAGAATGCCCGCGAGCACGGCGTGCAGGTTCATGAGGGAGCCCGCGTACTCGATATCCTCTTCGAAGGCGATCGCGCCTGCGGGGTGATTGTGCAGCGAGAGGGGGACAGCGAACCGGTGGAAATTCGTGCCCAGGTGGTGGTCGATGCCAGCGGCCAACAATCGCTGCTGCTCGGCAAACTCGGCCTGCGGGAATGGGACCCGGAACTGAAGAAAGCCGGACTGTGGACCTACTGGAAGGGGGCGTATCGTGATACCGGTCACGATGAAGGTGCCACCATCGTGATGCAGATTCAGGGCAAGCAGGGCTGGTTCTGGTACATTCCACTGCACGATGATGTTGTCTCTGTCGGTGTGGTCGGCGCACACGAATACCTCTTCAAGAATCGCAGCTCGACGGACTTCGAAACGATCTATTTTGAAGAAGTCGCCAAGTGCCCCGGCCTGCAGCCACGGATCGCCAATGCCGAACGTTTCGATATCTTTCGCGCTCAGAAAGAGTACTCCTATCGCTCGAAGAAGGCCGCGGGGGATGGCTGGGTAATGATTGGTGATGCCTACGGATTCCTCGATCCACTCTATTCTTCGGGTGTTCTGCTGGCACTCACTTCCGGTCAGATGGCCGCTGACGCCATCGCAGACGGTCTCGCTGTCGGAGACACATCGGCCGCACAACTCGGGCGCTGGGAACCGGGGTACATTGCGGGGATGGACCGTATGCGGCGATTAGTGCTGGAGTTCTATAACGGCTTCAGCTTCGGCCGCTTCATCCGCAAGCATCCGCACCTCAAGGGTTATGTCACGGATGTGCTCATCGGCGACATCTTCAAGGACGATGTGGATGTGCTGTGGCCGTTGATGGACGAACTGCGTGCCGAACTGGAAGCCGCGGCTTCTGCGGCATCAATGGTGGAGTGAAGACATGCCCGCCACTCGGCGGTGGCGGATTTGAATTCGTCACATCGCGCGGCGTTTACGCCGTCCACCGATGAAGCTGTCGACCACCATATTTCCGAGATCACCGGCGTTGCAGTAGGCAGCGACGCCGCCGGTTACTTTGGCCATTTGTTCGACGAAGTTCACGAGGCCCATATAGAAATAGTCTTCCACCAGGGCAAAGCTGGAAATGTGAATACCCTCGCCGGCACAACGTTTGGCTTCAGCGAGAGTGACGTTCGCGGTCTTTTCGCAGGGAGGGTAGATCAGCATCACGTCCCGGCCTTCGACATGGGCTGTCGGTTCGCCGTCGGTGATGCAAATGATCTGGCGGTTCATCTGCGGTTGCCGACGGAGCACCCGCCGTGCGAATTGCAGTCCGGCATGAATGTTCGTGAAGTGCTGGGGAACAAAGCCGGGCGGCTGATCTAGATTGATCTTCATGCGCACGCGCGGTTCGAAAATGCTGACGGGTTTGGGAGCCGAGTTGATCAGTTCCCGTTCGGTCAATGGTGAGGCGAAGGAGTAGAACCCGATCACCTGAATGAAGTCGCCCTGATACTTGCCTCGCACCAATGCCTGTAGGGCCAACGCAACTTTTTTCGCCGAGCCATACTTGCCATAGCGAGTCATGCTGCCAGACATGTCGAGCAACACGACGGTGGCACACGAAGTCTGGTATTCGGTTTCATGGACCACGAGATCATCATGCGTGATGCGAATCGGCGGTCCGTCCTGTTGCCGGGCCAGTGCATTTCTTAGCGTCTCGTGCATGTTCAAATTGGAGACCGGGTCGCCATACTGGTACGGTTTCGATTCCTCATGCACCGTCTGTCCGACCCCACGGTGATCGGTTTCGTGTTTGCCGAGAATGTCTTTGCGGCGGACATCGAACAGTTCTTCCAATGCCTTGTTCTCGACCCGCTTCATACCCTTGGGAGTGACGACGTACTTGCCCTCTGCATCCTTTTCGATGTACCCCTGCTTCAGAAGTTGTTCGATGAGGTCGGGATGTTCCTCTTCCCACATCTGCACCGATTCCATCACCTCGTCGCCATATTGCATGAGGTATTCGCTGAGTTTGTCGAAGACCTCGTCGGCCGATTGGGGCGTGAAGCTCTGCGAGCCGTCCCACTTCGAATATTCGTACGCCGCCATCGGTCACCTCGTTGATTTTCCGGAATGCCCCAGTTTGATTGTAGAGCGCTCGTGTGGGTTTCCAAGTGTCGTCGGCCACGCGTTGACCCAAGCGCTGGGGACTGCGATACTTGAATGAGAGAAGATTTCGCTGAAATTGACCGTGGCACTGCATCTTCCTTCGGGGCTTGCTGTTTTGATGAATCGACTGGCTGCCGAGACTCTGGACTGTTTGGCAAGCGGCGCGGAAGGAGCGAATCAGTCGGCCGCATGGCCTGTGGCCTCTCTGAATGCCGTGCAGCAAGCCGGCGCGATGCGCTGGTCGATTCCCGTGGAATACGGCGGATTGTCGTCCCCGGTGACGGATCTGTTTCATGGTCACGAACAGATCGCCGCCGCGTGCCTGACCACGGCGTTCATCCTGAGTCAACGAGAATCAGCGATCCGTCAACTAATCAAAGGTCCGCAGCCTCTGCGAGAACGCTATCTGCCGGGGTTAGCGGCGAATCAACTCTTCGCGACTGTCGGATTGTCGCAGTTGACCACATCGCGTCAGCACGGTGGACCCGCGTTGCTAGCGACAGCCCAATCCGATGGTCGTTACCTGCTACAGGGAGAGATACCGTGGGTCACAGGCGCGGATCAGGCCGATGTGATCATCGTTGGTGCCACCTTGGATGATGGTGCCCAATTGCTGTTCGCGCTGCCGACGTCTTCTCCCGGCATCAGTTTTTCACCACCCTTGCCTCTGGCTGCATTGACCGGGTCACGCACCAGTGTGGTGCATTGCGACGAAGTAATCGTCGAACCCGATTGGATTCTGGCAGGACCGACGGAGCGGGTGTTGGGATCGGGTGGCGGTGGGGGACTGGAAACGTCGAATCTCGCTTTGGGATTGGCTACAGCTGCGACGAGTTTCTTGGAGCAAGAGATGCTCGCCCGCGACGATGTGCGTGCCGTCGCCGCCCATTTCCGAGCAGTAGTGAAGGATGCCCGCAGCCAGCTTCACTCGCTGATCGAATCATCCCCTGCCCCCGAGGCGACATTAGGAGTGCGTGAAGAGTGCACGCGGCTGGCGTTGCGCGTTAGTCAGACGAGTTTGCTGGTCGCCAAAGGGGCTGGGTTTGTCAGCCCGCATCCGGCACAGCGGTGGTGTCAGCAGGCGCTCTTTTTCCTGGTCTGGTCGTGCCCGCGTCCTGTCGTAACCGGGGTGTTGAACGGCTTGTTGTGTGCTGACTGATCGTCACACGTCGCCGGCATCCCGATCTATTCGCCGTAAATTGCCTGATCGCTACCCAGCAGGCACGGTGGTTGGTAGGCTGACGTCGCGTTGATGTGGCCTTCTTCACAGGATGTGTGTGGGTGATGGGTAGTTTGTCGGTTCTCGATTACATCGTCGTCCTGCTGTACCTGGCGGTGACGTTGTTTATCGGGGTTTGGGTGAGCCGATATATTCAGACCGGGCGGGAATTTTTTCTCGCCGGGCGTACCCTGCCATGGTGGGCTGTGGGCGTCTCTCTTGTCGCCACCGATATCGGCGGTACCGATATCATCGGCGTCGGCGGCGCGGCCTATCGGTATGGGCTCGCTGTCGGCAATTTCGAGTGGATCGGCTGTGTCCCCGCGATGATTGTGGGGGCCTTCGTCTTCATCCCCCATTTCTGGCGGTCGGGAGTCACAACGATCCCCGAGTTTCTGGAAAAGCGGTTCGATGTCAGCGTGCGGACCGCCGTCGCCATCTGCTGGCTGCTGTTCATGGCCTGCAACATTGGAGTGATGCTGCTGGCTTCCGCGAAGCTGATGGAAGCCTTAGCTGGCTGGCCGGTGGCCTGGACGATTGTTGGCATCGCGATTTTGGTTGGGTTTTATACCTTTTCTGGTGGCTTGGCTGCCGTTGTTTACACCGATGCCCTTCAGGGCTTGCTGATGATCGCCGGTTGCGGACTGGTGGTCGGTTTGGGGCTATATGAACTCGGTGGCATTACCGGATTGCGAGATGCCGTGGTCGCCGCCGGTGCCGAATCGGCTCAGGTCACCGTGAACACGAAAGAGCATTTCCGCCTGGTGTTGCCGGTCGATACCACATCGCCATTTCCGTGGACAGGGATTCTCTTCGGCCTGGCCTTCATCACCAGTCCTGCGTACTGGATCGGCAATCAGGCGATTGTCCAGCGAGCCTTGGGAGCACGGTCGGAATTTGAGGCGAAGGCGTCGTATGTCTGGGGAGCGTTGCTGAAGAATCTGATTCCGTTCATTATCGTCATCCCGGGGATGATCGCGCTCGCCAAATTTCCGAATCTCGCCGATGCCGACCAGGCATTGCCCAAGTTGATTGGCAGTTTGATGCCTGCCGGAGGCAAAGGGATTTTCCTCGCCGCCTTCATGGCCGCAATGATGTCCAGCGTGGATTCTTACCTGAATTCCGCGACGACCATTTTTACTAACGACATCTATCTGCGATTCCTGCGGCCTACCGCTGATGAACGTCGCCTGCTGTTTGTCGGACGTACCATCACGGTGCTGCTCTCGATCTGGGGTATCTTTTTTGCTTTCCTGCTCAGCCAATCCGATGCCGGAATTTATGCGATCTTTCAGACGTTGATGTCGTTCTTCAATGGGCCAGCCTTCGCCGTTCTGCTCGCGGGACTTGTTACCCGCGGCGTGAACCGGTATGGGGCATTATCAGGTTTTCTCATCGGCGTGCTGACGGCGGTTTCGCTGTATTTGCTGAACAATCCCACGGTGTGTGAATATCTAAAGTCGAAGCCGTTGTTTCAGATTTCTGATCCGTTTCTGTACTACTCGATCTGGGCGTTTCTTGCGACCTGGGTCGTGATGCTGGTGGTCAGCTACTGGACCGAATCAGAGCCGTCTGAAAAGCTGGCCATGTCATTGCGTGCAACGCGAGCGGAGGCTGCGACATGAATCCGCTGCACGGATTGGGTGACTTGTTGCGTTCGTCGTTTCAGATGATACCGCTGGGGTTCGTCCGCGTGGTCTTCGTGGCGATTCCTCTGCTGCTCATGGCTTGGGTGCTGCGATTGCCCTCGATCCAAACCACTCCCCCCGGTCGTAGTGGCCGCTGGGATGAAGACCTGCGCATTTGGGCCTGGGTGGCACTCGCCGCACAGGTGCTGATTTACTGCCTGTTCTGATCGCCGGGCTTGCCATTGGTCGAAGACCGGGGAGTGACGAGCCGCCACATGGCACGCGACATCGCCCCACATAAAAGGCCAATGGCGTCCCACTTCGTGACCACCGGCCGCTGTTCCCACACGCGGTAATCAATCCCGTCGATCCGATCGAGAATTTTGAGTCCCCCTTGGGCGAACAGATCGATGTCGACCTGCAGCCGCCCCGGCAACTCGCCAATCAGTGGTTGACCCTGGCGTAACCATTCCCGAGCACGTTCGACTTCAAACCGCAGCAGTTCAATGAATTGTGGAGAGCTGGCTCTCTGATCGAAATCGGCTCGTGTAACGCCAAATCGTTCGTAATCTTCGCGCGGCAGATATATCCGGCCGATGTTGTAATCACGGGCTACGTCCTGCCAGAAGTTGGCGAGTTGCAAACCCGTGCAGATGGAATCCGACCACGCAAAATTCTGTTCCGACACACACCGGCACAAATAGAGCACGATCCGTCCGACCGGGTCGGCACTGCGGCGGCAGTAGTCGCGGAGCTGGTCGAACGTGTCGTATTCACGCACCGTCTGATCCTGCTCGAACGCCGAGATCAGGTCGGCAAACGGTTCTCGCGGTATCTTGAACTCGTTGATTGTCGATCGCAAGGCCACAAACACGGGATGCGATGTCTCGCCCAGGTAACATCGGTCAAGTTCAGTGCGCCACCAAGCCAGTAGATCGAGAGATTTTGCTGTGTCGCCGACTTCATCACCCAGATCGTCAGCCCAGCGGCAATAGGCATAGACGTTATAGAAGTGCTGATGCAGCCCCTTGGGCAATAGCCACGACACTAGTGGGAAGTTTTCGTAATGCGATGTGGCCAACTGGCGGCAATAGGCTTCCGCAGTGGAGAGGGAGACCGGAGCGGTTAAGTCGCACGTTGGTCCCCAGTGCTGTAGTTCCGTTAAAAATGCAGTCGACATGCTACTCGATCAGAGTGTCTTTTTGAGGGTTTCCCAGTCCGTGCTGTGAGCCATTCCCTCGGCAACCCGACGGTCCATTTCCGCGATAAATTCTTCGACCTCGTCGTAGTCGTCCTCTGGCAGTGTTGCCACCAACTCATCGATCAGACGTCGTCGGTCCGCTTCCGGCAGTTTTTTTCCTGATCGAACAATTCATCAAGTCCTGCCGACATATTGGCTCCTGATCGCATGGCCACCTGCTTCGTTCCCCGTCTCTCTCGGATTATACTGTTGCCGAGCAACGTCCGTCATCCCGAAGTGAACATCATGTCCGTACCGCAAGTGGCGATTGTCGGCCGACCAAATGTCGGCAAAAGCTCCCTCATGAATTGGCTCGCTCATAAGCGAATCTCGATCGTGGACCCCATGGCTGGTGTCACCCGCGATCGCGTCACGTATCTAATGCACCACGGCGAACGGTACTTTGAATTGATCGATACCGGCGGGATTGGCATTGTCGATGTCGATGAGCTGAACGAGGAAATTCACCATCAGATTCAGATCGCCATCGAAGACGCCGATGTGATTCTGTTCGTTGTGGATGGTTCACAGGGTATTTCGTCGCTCGATCGGCAGGTGAGCCAGAAACTGCGCAAGATCGACAAACCGAAGTTGCTGATCGTCAACAAATGCGATTCGCCCAAGTTGGATCGCGAAGTCGCCGAGTTTTTTGCTCTCGCTGATGTGCCGATGGTGATCACCAGCGTGATTGGCAATCGCAATCAGGCCGATTTGCTGCAGGCGATCGTCGAAATCCTGCCACCGGCGGATGAGGATGAAGCCGATGCCGGGGCGCGGATGGAAGACGAACCCGACATGAAGGTCGCGATTGTCGGCCGCCGTAATGTCGGCAAGAGCACGTTTATCAACCAGTTGGCCGAGACAGAGCGTTGCATTGTCAGTGAGATTCCCGGTACCACCCGCGACAGCATCGATGTGCGGTTTGAACTCGATGGCAAAGCCTTCGTCGCGATTGATACCCCCGGTGTGCGAAAGCGGAAAAGTCTTGCGAACAGCGTGGAATGGTACGGTCTCGCACGGGCCAAACGCAGCATCCGTCGGGCCGATGTCGTGCTGATGTTCTTCGACTGCACGCAGAAAATCAGCCGGGTCGACAAGCAACTCGTCTCGGAGATTGAAGACGAGTACAAGCCCTGCATTTTCGTGGTCAATAAATGGGATCTCGCGACCGACGACACGGCGACCGGCGAATGGGCCGAATATTTGTTCAAGACGTTTGGCAACATGCGGCATACACCGGTGGCGGTCATCACCGGGCAGACCGGTCGCAACGTGAAAAAGCTGATCAACCTGGCCCAGTCGATCTTCAAGCAGGCCCGGTTCCGAGTTCCCACCGGGGAACTGAACCGGCTCGTGAAAGCCGCTGTGCAGAACTGGCCGCCGCCGATGCGGGCCAACCGCAATCCTCGGATTCTCTACACAACACAGGTCTCCACCGAGCCGCCGACGCTGGTGATGAAAGTCAACGATCCAGACATTTTCGATGATTCGTGGTTACGGTACCTGTTGGGTTTCATCCGCGAGGAACTGCCGATCAAAGAAGTGCCCATCAAGCTGATTCTGCGATCTCGTGACGACAAGTCGCCGATGAAGTTCCGCAAAGCCGAAGCCGAAGTGCTCGCCGAACTGGCTGCCCTGGAAGAGGCCGAAGCCGATGCCGCCACCGTGGCCGAAAGCGAATGGGATGATGAATAGTTGCAGGGTTTTGACGGCAAGGGCTTCAACCAGCCATTTTCCTGAGATCGCCCGCATGACGGGGTAGAAAACTTACAGGCTGTCGGGGCATTGGGACGAGTTCCGGACTCGCAATCCCTGTGATTCCGTGGCCATACTACAGTGTTGAACTATTGCGGTGCCGTTGTTCTAAATGGCGTTCTGCCAACGAGGAGACCCTCCCATGACAAAACTCTCACGTCGGTCCTTTGTGAAAACGTCGGTGGCGGCGGGCTTGTTCTCGGGTCTGTCAGCCAAGAGTTACCGAGCGACATTTGCCGCCGAGGCCCCCAGTGAACGGATTCGCGTGGGCATGATCGGGGTCGGCAACCAGGGCGGCCCCAAAAACAACATGAAGTACTTCCTGAAGAACATCGTCGCCCTGTGCGATCTGGATCAGAATTATCTGGCCGAAGCGTCGGCGTTCCTCAGCAAGGAATCCCGTCCTGCGGCCATGATGACCGACGACTATCGCCGTCTGCTCGATGCCAAGGATATCGATGCCGTCGTGGTGACCGTGCCCGATCAATGGCATGCCTTGATGACCATTGAAGCCTGTCAGGCGGGCAAAGATGTCTATTGCGAAAAACCGCTGACTCTGGTGATCAACGAAGGCCAGCCGATGATCGCCGCGGCTCGAAAGTATGAACGGGTCGTGCAAACCGGCACGATGCAGCGCAGCGGAGCCGAATTCCAACTGGCCGTGAAACTGGTACAGGAAGGGCTGCTGGGCAAGATTACAGCCGTGAATGTCACGCTGCCGGGGCCGAACTGGATTGACCGAGCAGGGAAACCTGTCGCGGACAGCGCACCGCCGAGCGGTTTCGACTTTAACCGCTGGCTGGGACCGGCGCCGTTACGGGCCTACAACAAAAACCGGGTCCATTACCTCTTCCGCTTTTTCTGGGACTACAGCGGCGGTCAACAGACCAATTTTGGTGCCCATCATCTCGATATTGCCCAATGGGGTCTCGGGATGGATAACAGTGGCCCGGTCAGCGTTCAGGGATCGGCGGTCTATAATCCTGATGGCTGGTACGAAACGCCCGACTCAACAAAGATTGAGTACACCTATGCCAACGGCGTCGTTCTCACCTGCCGACAGGTGCCCGGCGCGAAAAGCAAGGAGCAGGGGACCGAGTTCATTGGAGAGAAGGGGCGGTTGTTCGTGTACCGTGGTGGCCTGACCGTCGATCCACCGGAGTTATTAAAGGGCATTGAACTGCCCAAGATCGTCAATTCGGCAGCGAATATCGACCACGTCAATAACTTCTTCGATTGCATCAAGTCGCGCGAGAAACCCGTGGCCGACATCAGCATCGGCCATCGGTCGGCTACGGTGTGTCACTTGGGGAACATTGCCATCCGCACGCAGAAGAAAATCACTTGGGACCCGCAAGCTGAAACCATTGTGGGGGATGCAGAAGCGGCCCGCTGGATGACCAAGGAATACCGCAAGCCCTGGACATTGGGTTAAGCCAGGCACGTCGGAAGTTTGAGTCGCCAGCACAATCCACGTGGCTCAGGCTTCCACCACGACGAGCATTTCCCGAGGCATGGCCTGGCAGGCAAGGATGTATCCCTGCGTTTCTTCCGCGGGAGACAAGGCGTCGCGGCTTTCCATATGGACTCTGCCGGTCGTGCAGCGGATCTTGCATTGACCGCAGATGCCGCTACGGCATTCCCAGCTGAGGCTGACTCCGGCAGACTCCGCCGCATCCAGAATGGAATCGGTCGCGGTGATTTCGATCGATTCTCCCGAGCGGCTGAACGTGACGGTTGCCGAAGCGATCGTTGCATTTGCCATGTCTGCTCTTGAAGAGGCGCCCGACACCTCCGTCTCGGCGGCTGTCGCCGCCGGTGAGACGAACTCCTCAGTCGCAATGTGCTCTGGTGGAACTCCTGCTATTAACAATTGTTCGCAGGTGGCATCCATCATGGGATCGGGGCCGCAGAGAAAGATCGGTGCCGTGACGAGGTGTGGGCCCAGGCGTTTCAGGCTGTCCTGCGAGAGGTAGCCCGACTCGGCATGCCAATTCGTGAGGAGCTTATCCGTTGAGTGAGCGGGCAGTTCCTTGCTGTAATGATTCCAGACGTGCAGGTTCGCAAACCGCTCGGCCAGTTGCTGCAATTCCTGGTGGAAGATGTAGTCGCGCGGTGTGCGAATGACATTGATGAAGTCGATACGCCCAGTCCAGTTCCGATCGGTCAGGTATCTCAGGATCGACATCAACGGAGTGATGCCGACACCACCGCTGATGAGTATCACGGCGTCAGCCGATTGGCCGTCGAAATGAAACTTGCCAGCCGGGGCGGCAATTTTCAGGCGATTTCCAGGTTGCAGATGATCGTGCAGGTACTGTGACACGAGCCCAGCCGGGTTCCGCTTGATGGTTAACTCGACATAGCTTCGTTGTGTGGGGGCAGAGGCAATGGTGTAGCTGCGTCGGACCGGCTTGCCATCGATCGTTAATGACAACGTGAGATACTGTCCCGGCAGGTGCAGAAACGGGATCTCCGCCTGTTCGGGATGTGTCAGCCGGAACGTTTTGACGTCGTGGGTCTCCTGAACGATCTGGCTGACGACAAGTTCGCCTTGAAAGAACGCGGCTTTTTGCGGTGGCGACTTCGTTACCGGTTTCCGCGAAGACTTGTCCTTCTTGTCGAGCAAGTGCTTGATGGGGCGATACGCCAAGAGGGGAGTCAGCACGATGGCAAACGCGACAGGCTGGCGGATATCACTTTTCACCTGCATATAAAAATGGACGACGGCCAGTATTGCCACGACATATGTCAGGCGGTGGAGCAATTTCCAGCGCGCGGCCCCGAGTTGGCGAATCATGCCATTGGTGCTGGTCACCGCCAGAGGCAACATCAACATCAAGGCGATGAAACCGACGAGGAGAAATCGTCGTTTGGCGATTTCGTCGAAGGTGCTGGGCAAACTTCCCAGGCGATCAAATCCGAAGTAAATGCCGAAATGAAGAGCTGCATAGACAAAGGCATAGACCCCCAAAGCCCGGCGATAGGCAATGAGAGAATTCCAGCCTGTGGCGGACCGTAAGGGAGTGATGATGAGTGACAGGAACAGAAAGACCAACGAGAGCAACCCCGTGATGTGGATCGCCACATTGACCGCATTGGCTCCGAGTTGCCCGTGCCACGCATCCCAGGCCAGAATCAACGCCGGCACCGCGCCGTTCAAGATGGCCAGGTTGCGATAAAACGAGAGATTCATAAAGTTGTCCGTAGCAGAGTCGTCCCACCGAAAGTGGCTCTTGAGCGTGAAGCGTTCCATTCAGACAAGTCGCGAAACCTGATGGTCCTTCCGAGATCGGCTGCTGTGTCGATTAGAAGTTGATGGAGAGATCTTCTCCGTCATAGAGCGCCGCGACATGGCTTTCATATCCATTGAACATCAGCGTCCGCCGGCGACCACTTTCGCCGATGCGTTGTTCCGTCGCCTGACTCCAGCGGGGATGCGGCACTTCCGGATTCACATTCGCATAGAATCCATATTCGTACTCGGAATAACGATTCCAACTGGTGGGGGGCTGCTCGGCCGTGACGGTAATACGGACAATCGACTTGATGCCTTTGAAACCGTACTTCCAGGGAATGACCAATCGCACGGGAGCACCATCCTGCGGCGGTAGTTCTTCCCCGTACAACCCCATGGCCAGCAATGTCAGCGGATTCTGCGCCTCATCCAATCGGAGGCCTTCAACATACGGCCAGTCCAGCACCCGGGTGTTCTGCCCCGGCATGCGGAGCGGGTCGTACAGGGTCTGGAAGGCCACATATTTAGCAATCGGCATTGGACGGACAACATCCAGCAAAGCCGCCAGGGGAATTCCGTTCCAGGGAATTACCATCGACCAGGCTTCCACGCACCGCATCCGGTAGATGCGTTCTTCGAGGGGCGCAAGCTGACGCAGGTCATCCATGCTCAGCGTTTGCGGTGACTCCACCAACCCATCAACAGTGATGCTCCATCCCGTTGTATCAAACCCCTCCGCCATCGCCGCGACGGCGGTTTTATTCGTGGTGAATTCGTAGAAGTTGTTGTAGGTCACAATGTCTTGCCGGGGCGTTAAATCGTCTTCAACCAGATAACCCTTGGCGACGAGATCGGCCTCGTTGACCGCTGCGTGCTCGACTCCATCCAGTCGACGCCCCGCCTTAACCACCTTCGGAATCGGATTGAACGCTCGATAGACTCCGTAGGTGGCCATGACCGAGCCCGCTGTCACTGCCGTCTTCAGCCATGTCCGTCGGTTCAGATACAGCGATTGCGGGGTCACTTCCGCTTCGATGTCACGACCCGAGAATTCCATTTTCGTATTCATGATCGCTCTTAGCCTGCGGAAACAACGGAGAACTTCAGACCTGCAGTGGTCCTGCGGTGACGAACTTCTACGACCTGAAATAGCACACGACTTCGAAGCACCCACTCAGTACCGCTACCATCTCGATTTTGCCGCGAACCATAGCAGAAAACTCACACGGGGCCATCCGGGATTTTCGAGCGACAGGCAGCCTCGCCTCCGTTGGAGTTACTTCTTATCGGAAGTGGCGGCATCGTCCATTTTTGGTGCCATCGGCATTTTAGCGTCTGAACCGGTTGTGGTCATCGCTGGTTTCTCCATCATCGCGTCGTTCGTCATGCCCTCCTTGGACATCGACATCTCCTGCATGCCGTGATCCGTCATGGAACCACCGGCCATGCCATCCTGCTGCATGGTTGTGCCATCCATCGTCGTTTCCGTCATCATCTCCGCATTTGTGCCAGAATTGGTCATCATTTTCTGCGGCGCTTGTGAGCAGGCCGCCAGGGTGAAGAGGGACAGGCTTGAAAGCAGAATCGCGGTTGGCAAGGGCTTTTTCATCGAAATCTCCAGGTTGATTGATATCGCAGGGGACAGTTTGTCACCGTACATTTGACGGCGGAACTGTCTCTTGAGATGCCGGATACAGGCACTTCGTTACCGTTCCGCATCGTGCGCTCGGGAGATTTCGATAATTGTCCGAGAAACACGTGGATATCGCGGTCAATCGTCCTGGAAAATGCCCACGCGAATTAGCTGGCATGGGGCTGACGAAGTTTAGTACCAGAGACTGTCAGCGAGCCGCGGGGGCTTGGGCTGCGTCTCTTAATACCGGCAGATCGACAGCTCGCAATAATCCGAAGCAGAAGAGTTCCGGACATTGGTCATACGTCCGACTTTCCGCAATGACCTGCTTCAGTGATTCCAAAGGCCGGTGTTCGGTGACGCGGTAATTCATCGTCGGCTGTAGTCCTTGCATGATGAGACCAATCGCGGAAGACCTGGGGCCATCCGTGATCAGTTCCAAAGTCTGAACCGCATGGCGCTGTTGCCACCATTGTGCAACCGCCTGCAGTTGCCCGGTTTGGACGCCAAGCGGACGCTCCGCGACGGTGGCCACCATCAAGGCCCAGAGGTAGGCATGATGCGGCATGGCACATTCGCCGAAATAAAACAGGTCGACAGCCAGCACGCGATGCCCCTCTTGCAGTAGCTGCTCGATACGCGCCTCCGTCGACTTTCGTCCGTCGTCGCTGATGACCAGGGCCAGCTTCTGCGAATCGGCCCGTGCGAATTCCGTCGCGGGGATCGTCCAGTCCTGTCCGATCTGCAGTTGCCATTGAGTGGTGGTTAGCCCATCACGCGTGGTTTGCTGGACCTCATTGGCAGTGATGGCGCCGGTAATCGGCCGCACCACACCCTGCAGGCGCTGCGCCAACTCTTGACGCCAGGCCAGTGTCTCGGAAGCGACCGTGGGTTTCGGTGTGACTTCCGGGAGACTTTGAGCGAGATGTGTCGCGACTGCATGAAAATCGAGGTTCACCGTGGGGAGTGGTACGGACAGCGTTTCCCGAGACTGAATTTCGTCCTGCAATGGTTGTTCGATAGTGGCGAAGCGGGATTCGTCACCATCGAACCATTGGTCGCGAAGCATGCAGTACAACGCCTGACGATTGTCGAGCAGAAAGTTGTGCGTTCCCGGATCGCTATTCACATGGGTCCGGAGCCGTTGCGGCACTCCCAACAGGTCATACACGGGCGTCGCGGCTTCCTGTAACGGGGCCAACGCATGCCCGGAGGCGAAGCAGCATTGATCTTTTTCATTGAATGTCAGCAGAGCTGCACGCGGGGCCAGCAATGTGGTTAACGTGGCATAGTCGGCGACGGAACCCAAATCCGTCGGGGTCTGTTCGGAATCGCCAAGGTCGGTGTAGTTATCGATCCGCGTCAGGAAACTTGAATAGCCCGCAACGGGGTTGCACAGGGTCACACGAGGGTCGAGTGAACTGAAGAAAATGGTTTGCCAACCACCGCCGGAAAGCCCGGCGACTCCCACTCGGGTTTCGTCCGCCTGCTCGAGCGACAAGAGATAATCGATACCGCGCGACATCGACAGGAAGAAGGGGGCCACGCCGCTGGCTCCGCACAGATCGAGTTGGTTCATGCGGGCATGCGAAAACCCCGCCGTGCCCAACTGACCCATCCCGAACCATTCCAGATTGAGCGACATCACACCCTGCCGGGCCAGATGAATGCAGCGGGCCTGCTTGTAGTCCGCCGCCTTGCCTGCCGAATCGTGACCATTCACATTCAGGAAGACAGGCACCTTGCCGGAGATGTTCTGCGGCACATACAGCAACGCGGGAATCCACATGTCGGGCAAGACTTCCAACCGTAGTTTGCGAATCTGATAACCCGGACCGGCTTCCAGCGTTTCCAGTTCTTCGACCTTCCCGGGCGTGTCGCGCCAATCAGCCGCAGGGCCTCGGAAGACGACTTTCTCTAAGGTTTCCTGTCGCTTGGCCTCGGCCCAATGTGTCCATTCCTGGGCATCGGTCATTTTGGGAGGTAACGAAACCCGACTGCGGGTGAACCGCTGGACTTCTTTCATGGATTGTTCGGGGAGCAAGATTGGCTGCGTGAGGGCCGCGGCGATCTGTTCCGCGACTGCCGATGGCTCTTGTAAGACATCTGATCCCAGTCCGAACTTGGCGGGCAGGGGCAGGTTGGCCCAGGTGAAATCCTCTCCAAAGCGAAGTTGCCAGCGGCCTGCCAGCTTCAATGCTTGATCGCCGGATCGCAGTTCTGGCGGCATAGACAAGACGTGCGCATTTGGCTTCGCGATCAGTCGCAGCACCAGCAGATTCACCTCGTCGCCGGGAAACAGATTGCCGGGAATTGAGAACGTCGTGCTGCCATCAGAGACGCTCGCCTCCAGCTTTGTGCCATTGATCCAGGCCTGGGCATCGGCTGCGGAAACCTGCAGTTGGAGATCCTTACCTGGGAGTGATGGCGAAGGGACTCGCACGGAACAGCGGCACCAGACCGGTTGCGAAGCCGTCAGCGGGGCAATCTCTGTCACCGGGTTTGTGATCGCGGTGGTGATCCACTCCGGCGGTGTGGTTAATGTCTTAGCATCTGTGGCCGCGAGCGCGAAAATGTCACGGTCCCGGCGCTGATCAAATCGGGGTCGAAACGTTTCGCCGCCAAGAATCTGGTCGCTGGTGATGGTCGGGCAGATGAACCGCTCCACATGCGCGACGACGAGATCGTTCCCCGTAAAGTGATCGACATACGGCCAACGCTGCGGGTTGTACATGCAATCGGTCAGATCGCGGACCAGCACCACGTCTTTGCCGTTGCGGGCCAGTTGTCGCAAACCGAAGGGCCGTCCCAGCACACACATATTGGTGTGCACTCCAACCAGCATGACGTGCTGGATGCCACGGGATTCGAGAATGTTCCAGACTTCATCGCCGCGATCGCTGATGAAATCGACTTGGTCGTCGATCGTGATGCCCGGATGCTCCGCCTGCCAGGGCAGTGCAGGATTGCGGCCAGCGGCGGAGAGTTCGGCTGCCCATTTCGCGTGTTCCTCGGGGTTGTCATCGTCACCGCCATCCGATTGATCGATGGGATAAACGGCTTGCTCTTCTGCCGGAATCCGCGAGCACCAATAGGGAATGTCGCGCGGAAGATTCTTTGCGACGGATGCGGACATCGCCCGAGTTCGAGCCGGATGATTCTGGTAAGCCGCCATACAATCGCTGGGGGCGTGGATAATCGTCGCACCCTGTTCGCGGGTCGCTTTGAGCAGGGCGTCCATGCGTGGCACAAATTCTTCCATGCGCCGCACCGCGTTGATGCTGTGGTGCTTGTCCCAAACGTCACAGACAATGACGGCAGTCTGGGCGGCTGGCCATTTTTCTGATGCCATGTGACGCTGCATCTGGCCGGTCTTCGCATCAGTCGAGACGGTCCGGGGATGCAGAGAAAAGTCCTGGCCGTTTCCTGTCTGAGCAGGTCCGAGCAACCAGAGCATGACAAGCAGAGTGGTGTAACAGGTACGCATGAAGATTTGTCTCAGGGCTCAAACGGAGAGATTTGAACGCGGGGGCGTGTTGATTCTCTCATGGCGGCGTGAGAGACACAATCGAAGGCACCGTGACATCGACAAGTGACTTTGTCCGCGCGTCATGCAGGGCCAGTTGCGTGATTGGCAGACTTTGTCCAGAAGACAATGGTCTCCACGTCTGACGGCCATTCAATTTCACTCTATGGAACGGGGTTGTCTGTGGAAGAAAGATGACGTTCGACGGTTACCGTTGCGGTGCCGTTTGACGATATGATGCCGCATCAACCTGTGGCATGAAGATGTGTTTTCCTCGTGTGGCAGGGTGATGACCGAAAACTCAGGAGCCTTCATGGACGTCGGCCATGTGCACGATCCGTATCTCGCTTTTCGCTACCTGCCCTTTCGCCTGTTTGCGGCGAGCTACTGGCTGGCCATCATCGGCAGTCAGATCTTAGCGGCGACTGTTCAATGGGATGTTTATCAGCAGACCAAAGATCCCATGTCCATTGGTCTGGTGGGATTGGTCGGAGCGATCCCCGTTATTCTGCTGGCCCTGCCCGCAGGGCATGTGGCCGACCGTTTTAGTCGTAAGCGTGTGTTGCTGCTCACGCAAGTTCCGCTAACGCTGGCACCGGCCTGCCTGGGATGCCTGCATTGGGGTTCCACTCATGGAGTATCTCTGCCTGTGACGTTTACGGTCTTAACCGTCAATGCC
Organism: bacterium; assembly: GCA_016125225.1. GTDB lineage: Bacteria > Planctomycetota > Planctomycetia > Planctomycetales > Planctomycetaceae > DSVQ01. The sequence goes on from WGME01000007.1 coordinate 185,269, forward strand.
ATCGCCCTGACATTTGCGCGGCCCGCCCGTGCTGCGATCTTACCCAACCTGGTCCCACGGCATGTTTATCCCAATGCCTTTGCCTGGTTGAGCAGTCTATTTGAAACGGCGGCCTGGGTAGGACCGGCTATCGCTGGTGGACTGATCGTCTTCGGCGTCGCCTGGTCCTATCTGACGTCAGGATTGTGTTTGCTGTGTTGCTTTGGCATCACCTGGTTCCTGCCGATGGATACTCCTGGCGAATCCACGTCACGCGAAGCCGGTTGGCAGGCACTCTCCGCTGGGCTGCGATTCGTGTTTGAAACACCCCTGCTGATTGCTTCTATGACACTCGATCTGCTCGCCGTGCTGCTGGGCGGAGCCACCTATTTGATGCCCGTGTTTGCAGAACGATTGCAAGCGGGGGCAGTGGGATATGGCTGGATGCGAGCGGCACCCGCTATCGGGGCGTGTGCGATGGCGTTGTTTCAGGCTCATCGACCGCCACATACACGGGCCGGACGTACGCTGTTAACGGCCGTGGCGATGTTTGGGGTCGCGACGATTGTCTTTGGGCTCTCACAAAACTACTGGTTGAGCCTGGCAATGCTGGTGCTAATTGGGGCCAGCGATAATATCAGCGTGATCATCCGTCAGACGGTCATCCAGTCGCTAACGCCAGATGCCATGCGCGGGCGCGTTTCCGCTGTGAATCAGGTTTTCATTGGGGCCAGCAATGAACTCGGGGGACTCGAATCCGGCGTGACGGCTAAACTGCTCGGTCCGGTGTTGTCTGTGGTGGCAGGTGGCATCGGCACTTTGGTGGTGGTACTGGGTGTGGCCTGTCGCTGGCCGGCAATCCGGCAACTGGGTTCATTACAAGACTTGGAACCCGTCGCCATTTCGCCCCAGGTCTCCAAGACGGAATGATCACTGTTTGATAGTGGCCGTTGAAATCCTAGGGCCGCAGCCCCTTGACGATCATGGGTTTTGTGCCACCAAAGCCGACGTTGGCTTCAGATTCGCACTGCACCGTGTTGCCATCAAAGCTGAGCTGCAAGGTGATGGTGAAGGGCGTTTCGTAAAAGCACAACTTGGCGGTTAACTGGTTGGTGTCAGTCCAGCCACCGGCGGCCGCCATCGGTTGCGTTTCGAAGTCGGCCCAGGCAGCAGTGCCAGTTTGCCAGCGGCCTTTTCCAAGGGGAATCGATTGTGCGACGCCGTTGCGGGTGATCGTGAGCAGTGCACAGTCTTGCTCACTGGTTCCTGGTTGCAGCGTCAAGGCTTCCAGACGCATGTCGTTCTTTTCGAACGTGTAAGCTTTGCCGAAGACGTCCGGCGGAGATGCGGTGTTGGCGGGTGTCGGTAACGATAAGGCCTTCAACTGTCGAAGAAGCTTGGCCTGTGCTTCCGGATTGGGTGGTAAGGCATCCGACTCGAATGCCGGCAGGAGTTTGTTCCAAACCAGGTTCAGCACGGCCTGCATGTCCTTCAAGCCACTTGTGATCGCAATCACGGCGTCTTGTTCGGGTAGCACCAGACAATACTGGCCGAACGCCCCGTCGCCACGGTACGCACCATGCCGGCAGCGCCAGAACTGATAGCCGTACCCCTGATCCCAATCACTCTGCGGATTGCTGCCATTGGAAGTTTGCCGACTGGTGGCGGCGTCGATCCATTCTGCCGGGACAAGTTGTTGTCCCTGCCACTGACCCCGTTGCAGGTAAAGCTGACCAAAGCTGGCGATGTCTTCGGTACGAATACTCAGGCCATAGCCCCCGGTCGAAATTCCTTGCGGACTTTGCAGCCACGTCGGCTGCGTGATTCCCAAGGGTTCGAATAACCGCGGACGCAGATAATCCAGCACCGTTTCCCCAGTGGCTTTCTGCACCATCGCCGAGGCCATGTAGGTCGCAGAGGTGTTGTAGAGAAAGTGCGTGCCGGGTTTGAAGGGGACGGGATGGGCGAGAAACGCCTGCGTCCACACTCCATCAACCGGACGCGGGGGCTCGGTCTGTTGTCCGGTGTTCATCCGCAGCAGATCACGTAACCGCATGGCTTTGAGAAAACCACTCGGATTTTCGGGAGCCGCATCGGGAAAGAACTTCAGCACTTCGTCATCGAGACTCAGCTTGCCCTCCGCAATTGCCAGACCCACCGCTGTCGAAGTGAAGCTCTTGCTCAAGGAATAGAGCGAATGATTGGCCTCCGCGTGGTAGGGAGCCCACCAGCCTTCAGCGATGACATGACCATGACGGACCACCATGACGCTGTGTAATGCATCGAGCTTCTGATCTGCGTCGGCGACAAATCTGGCGATGGCAGACGAAGCTACGCCTTGTTCTTCCGGGGTACTCCGTGGCAACCCTGCTGTGGCAACGAGAGAGGGAGAGAGCACGATCAATAAAGTCATGGTGCGAATGAAGGTCGGCATGGCGAACGGCACTCCCAAGTACATCGAGCAAATGGCGAGATTATGGTGTTCATCGGTCAGACGCTTCGGCGAAGCTATCGCCAACCGCGCGAATACTCAAGCAGAGCGGATCAGCAATCTTGTTAGGCGAACCAGTGCTGAGAATTCTAGTTTCTGCTGATGCCAGAATCTGGTAAGTTGAAGGTCTGCAAAGGGCAGAGTCCACCGCGTCCTCTGCCTGCTCCATGAAAAGACAACCGCTGGTCACTTTGCATTCGGGTCTGCCATGACGGTCCTTGCTCGCCGATGTCTTCCCGTGCTTTGGCTTGTTGCCACGCATTCTGTCGCGATGGCGGCACAACCAGCCGACTTTGCTGCGGATGTGCGACCACTTCTACAGAAATACTGCTTTGATTGTCATGCGGCCGATCTGACCGAGGCGGATGTCGATCTCGGTCCGTTTCAAACTCTGGAAGACCTGCGGCGTAATCCCAAGCTCTGGGTGAAAGTCCGGAACATTCTGGAAAGTGGCCAGATGCCACCGCCGGACTCGCCGCAACCCACCGATGACGAGTTGCGGCAGATTCGTGGATGGGTTCGTGAGTTTCTCCTGGATGAAGCTCGAGCCACTGCCGGTGACCCCGGCGTGATCATTTTGCGGCGGCTGAATAACGAAGAGTACAATTACACGATCGCTGACTTGACGGGGGTCTCATCGCTCAACCCGACGCGAGAGTTTCCGGTTGATGGTGCCGCGGGCGAGGGTTTCATCAACACCGGCGCGGCACAGGGCATGTCTCCCGCCATGGTGGTCAAGTATCTGGAAGCGGCCAATGAAGTTGCCACGCACGTCATGCTTCTGCCGGACGGTCTCCGTTTTTCTCCCCACACCACGCGAAGAGATCAGACCGACGAATTGCTGGCACGCATTCAGAGTTTCTATCGTCAGTTTACCGATGATGGCGGCGGATCGGCGGTGAATCTGCAAGGCATTCAGTTCACAACCAATCAAGGGGGCTTGCTGCCGCTCGAAAAGTACTTAGCCGCGACCATCCAGGAGCGCGAAGCCCTGCAGGCTGGTCGCACGTCGATTGAACAAGTCGCTGAGCAGCGGAAATTGAACGCGAAGTATCTGGGCATCCTCTGGCAAGCGCTCGCGGGAACAACGGGGACCGAGCCTGGATTTGCATTACGGCACCTTCGGCAACAATGGCGATCAGCGACTGAGGCGAATTTACCAGCATTGGTCACGGAAATTCGACAGGCGCAGCAGCACTTGTGGAAGTACAACGCGGTGGGCCAGTTGCAGGCCGGTGGTCAACAGAAAATCTGGATGGAACCCGTCACACCCATAGTCACACAGCAAGCTCTGCAGCAGGAATTGAAACCAACGACAGCAGCAACAGATTCCAGATTGTATCTGGTCGCGCACGATCTTGGAGATCAACTCGCGAAGCCGTATGTGGTCTGGCAGCAACCTAGAATTGAGTTTGCCCCGGACGAAAACGGAACGACCCATCCGCCCATCCTGTGGCGAGATATCGAGCAATACACGCCTGCTGTCCGGAAAATTGTATCTCGAGAATTGCCAAGGACCGCGCAGTATCTGGCGGCGTTAGAGCGGAGCTATCGCAACGGTACCGAACTCGTTGACGAGGCCCGCACGCGCGGATTGAACCTTGAGCTGCTACAGAACTGGGCCAAAGTCGTTGAACTTAACGTGGCATCAGCCCGTGACATCCAAGGGCACTTGACCGCGAAAATCACTCAGGCCCAGGGCTATGCCGATATCAATGGCTGGGGCGTTCCAGAGACGCCCAGCTTCCTGACGAACCGTTCGGATCACGAAGTCAGCTTCTTGACTTTGACGATTCCCGCTCATGGTGTGGTCGTTCATCCGTCGCCGTCACGGGAATCGATCGTGGCCTGGCGCAGCCCCCTGACAGGAATGGTTCAGATCACCGGTGCGGTCTCTGATGCGGACAACAAATGCGGGAATGGTGCTGCGTGGCGGATCGAGCAACTCACGAACAGTGGCCCTCTGCTGTTGGCTCAGGGAGTGATCGATAATGGTGGACGTCAGACTGTTCAGATCGATCAACCGGTTTCGGTTCACACAGGCGATGTCGTCTCGTTCATTGTGAATGCCCGTGACAATAATCATGTCTGCGATACCACGCAGGTCGAGTGGACCTTGACCGAAGCCGGGGACGCCGGACGCAAATGGGATCTGGCAACAGAAGTCGTCGACCGCGTGTTGGAGGGCAATCCGCTGGCCGATCGCTTGGGGAATCCGGATGTCTGGCATTTCTGCGCAACCAGTTCGGCGGAACCCGTCCGTTCACTGATCCCTCCCGGTTCGGCCTTGGCCCACTGGCGTGCAGCGATCTTGAATCACCGGTCTGATGATGAAATCGCGAAACTAGCCGTTGGAGTTCAGGCCGCCTTAACGTCTTCTGCAGAGACCGCCATCAAAGAGGCCGATCAAACCCTGCAAGCAAGATTCACCAGTTGGACGGGGCCGCTACGCTGGTTCCATGTTGCGGCGAATTCGCTCGGGTCGAGCACACTCAGCGCCGATGAGAACGCCAGTCCGAAACCAGCCGTATTCGTTTTCGGTCAGCACCCCAATGGGACAGCCATCGATGCAGGCAGCCTCTGTGTGGCTGCCCCGCATCGGTTGGAAGTTTCCCTACCTGCAGAATTGCTGCAGACGGGGGCCAAGTTTGTCGCCACCGCCGAGTTGCATCCGGAAACCAGTTCGTCCGGACGCGCGCAGGTGCAGATCACGACATCGCCCGCGGAACTGCCAGAATTCTCTGTGAGTTTGCCCGTGCTTGTCGGTCGGGATGAGGCGGCCCATGCGGAAGTGGCACGCGGTTGGGCCGAACTGCGGGATTTGTTTCCCCCCGCCTTATGCTATTCCCGCATTGTGCCAGTGGATGAAGTGGTCACGCTCACGCTGTATTTCCGTGAAGATCATCAGTTGCAGCGGCTGATGCTCAATGAAGATCAGGTGGCCGAACTCGATCGCCTCTGGGATGAACTCTTTTATGTGGCCCAGGAACCCTTGGCACTCACCGTGGCCTTTGAGCAGATCTATGAATTCGCCACACAGGACCGGCCCGATCTGGTGGAGGCCTTTGGTCCCATGCGTCAGCCGATCAATGACCGGGCGGACGTATTTCGTCAACGTCTGATTGACTCGGAACCGGCTCATCTGGAAGCAGTGGTACGGTTTGCTGATCGGGCTTGGCGTCGGCCATTGAGTGAGGCAGAAAGCCACGGCCTGCAGCACTTCTACCAGCAACTCCGCAGTTCAGAAGTCGCGCACGATGAGGCTATCCGCTTATCGATTGCCCGAATTCTGGCGACTCCGGCTTTTGTCTACCGTCAGGAGCAGCCCGCCGTTGGTACCAAGGATGCGCTGGTGACCAAGGAAGAGTTGGCTACCCGACTGAGCTATTTTCTGTGGTCTTCACTGCCCGATCCGGAACTGCGATCATTCGCCGACTCTGGTCGATTGACCGACACGGAAACCTTGTTGCAGCAAACACGGCGAATGCTGCGGGAAGAACGCACGCAGCGACTGGCGGTTCAATTCGCCTGCCAATGGCTGCACCTGCGGGACTTCGATCACAACGACGATAAAAACGAACAGCTTTTCCCGGAATTTGCAGCTCGCCGCGTCGATATGTATGAGGAAACCGTTCGATTCTTCGACGATTTGTTCCGCAACGATGGTTCGATTCTCGATATCCTGAATGCCGATCATACCTTCCTGAATGCAGATCTGGCGAAGCACTACGGGATACCTGATGTCAACGGTTCGGAATGGCAACGCGTGGAAGGTGTGCGCCAGCAAGGCCGCGGAGGTGTGCTGGGCATGGCGACTGTGCTGGCGAGTCAATCCGGGGCATCACGAACCAGTCCGATTCTCCGCGGCAACTGGATTTATGAAACATTGCTCGGAGAGCGTTTGCCCCGTCCCCCTGCCAATGTACCGCAATTGCCGGAGGAAGTTCCGACGGGATTGACCGAACGGCAATTGATTGAACGTCATAGCAGTGATGCCGCCTGTGCCCGATGTCACCGAAAGATCGATCCTTATGGATTTGCTCTGGAACAGTACGATGCGATCGGCCGCTTGCGTGCCGAAGCGGTCGATACCAAAACGGTGCTGGAATCGGGGCAAGCAATCGAAGGCATCGAGGGTTTACGTCTATATCTGGCCGAGGAACGGCAAGCCGATGTTGTGCGACAGTTTTGCCGAAAGCTGTTAGGCTTTGCACTGGGCCGTGAAGTGCAATTGTCCGATGAGATTTTGCTCAACGAAATGCAGCAGAAGCTGGCCGCTGAAAACTTTCGCTTCCATGTGGCAGTGGAATCGATTGTGACCAGCCCGCAATTTCGCAAGATCCGTGGCATCGATTCCCCATTGAATGAACACTCACTGGAAGGCAGGGACTAATGCGCTACGAATTCTCACGACGTACGATGCTGCGTGGTCTGGGTGTGACGATGGCCCTGCCGTGGATGGAGTCGCTCCGGGTCTGGGGCGATGAACCCCAACCGCGGGATGCCTCCAGCCAGGCCCCGGTTCGCATGGCGATTCTCTTTACGGGCTGTGGTTTCCACAGTCAGGAATGGTGGGCAAGAGGCACCGGTCCCGACATGGAACTGGGCAAAGTCCTGACCCCATTGACCGACTTCCGCGATCGTATGGTCTTCATTAAAGGGCTGTACAATGCGGAAGCTCTGAAGGGGAACATCCATAGTTCTCAGACCGGAAACCTGCTGTCCGGGGCTCCACTCGCAGCCGGTGGCACCATCCATTCCGGAACCAGCGTCGATCAAGTGGTCGCCCAGCACCTCGGCCATCAAACTAAATTGCCGAGCCTCGTTCTGGGATGTGAAAAGGCCAATCCGTCGGTTCACAAAAACTACTCCATGCTTTACAGCTCGCACATTTCGTGGAGCAGCCCGACCACGCCCACTCCGTTGGAAGTCTACCCGGCATTGGCGTTTGACCATTTGTTCAAGGACAGCAATCGCGTAGGTGATCGCAGCGTGCTGGATGCCGTGCTTGCCGATGCTCAAGACGTGCGTCGAAACATCAGTCGGCTGGATCAGCAGAAACTCGATGAATATCTGAATTCCGTGCGAGAGGTCGAACAACGGCTGGCCAAAGCCAATCAGCGAGGGGAACTTCAAGGCTGGCGGCCCACGCTCACGCAGCCGAATATCCCTCGTCCTCAAGACGGGTATCCGCAAGACATTGTCGAGCACATGAAGCTGATGTGCGACATTCTCGTGCTTGCCTTCCAAACTGATACCACACGCGTCTGCACATTGAAGCTGAACAACGACCACGGCACATTGCGGTTCCCGCATCTGGGGGTCGATTACATGATTCATCATCTCCTTTCGCATACGGATAATGCAGACTGGTTGAAAGTGAATCAGTTCTTCATGGAGCAGATGGCCTATCTGGCCAAACGCATGGATGCCATTCAGGAAGGGGAACGCACCCTGCTCGATAATTCGATGCTGATGCTTTGCTCCAGCATGCTCAATGGTCATCACGACGCAACGAAATTGCCGGTAGTGATGCTCGGTGGAGCCGGGGGCCAGATGACCGGGGGCCAGAACCTCGATTATTCCGGGAACCCCGATCGGCAGATGTGCCGTTTGTATCTCAGTATGATGAACAAGATGGGCGTACGCCTCAACGCCTTCGGTGATGCCGATCAGCCGCTCGCGGAAATCTGACGGCGATCGAACAACAACGAATTCCACAAAGGGCCAGTTTCGATGCGGAGCACCAGTTGGGGCGTAGGGGCCGCGTTGGCCGCGATGTTTCTTTCGCAAACGCTATATACCGCAGAAGCCAGTTGGAAAGCGGGTTCCGCGGCAGTCGCCATCACGCCGATTGGGCCTGTCTGGATGGCCGGGTATGCCTCGCGGAATAAACCGTCAGAGGGCTTGGCTTCCGAATTGTTTGCCAAAGCCTTCTACTGCGAAGATGCGAGTGGCCACCAGGGGGTGATTGTCACGCTCGATTTGATCAGCGTACCTCGCAAACTTCGCGACTACGTTGCCAGTCAGTCAGAACAGCAGCACGGAATTCCGGCCCAAGCGGTGATGCTGAACTGTTCGCACACGCACTGCGGTCCGGAATTGCGATTTCCCGATTCCCCGGTCGAGGGGCTCGATCCCGAGCGAGTGCAGCAAGCCATCGCCTATTCTCAGCGGTTGCAGGAGCAATTGGTGGAACTCATCGGCATGGCCAAGGCCAATGCCGAGCCTGCGCAGTTGTCATACCATCGCGCGCGGGCCGGCTTTGCAATGAATCGGCGTTTGCCCTCAGAGAGCGGCTACCAGAACAGTCCCAATCCCGCCGGCCCTGTCGATCATGACGTGCCGGTGTTAAAAGTGACTACGGCGGACGGAAAGTTGTCCACGCTGTTGTTTGGCTATGCCTGCCATAATACCACGCTCGGATTCTACAACCTCTGTGGAGATTATGCAGGCTTCGCTCAGCAGGACATCGAACGTCAGCACCCCGGTACGGTGGCGATGTTTGTCATGGGATGCGGTGGCGATCAGAACCCGTATCCTCGTGGCACATTGGAACTCGCCCGGACGCACGGCCTGACACTGGCGACGGCGGTGGAAGCCGCCTTGCAAACCCCTGCCGCACCTCTTACCGGCGAGTTTCTCGCACAGCTTTCCCCGGTTGAGATCTCTTATGCCGAGATGCCCCCGCGCGAAGAGATTGAAGCCCGCTTAACTTCGAATAACAAGTACATCGTGAACCATGCCCAACGTCTGCTGAAAGAACTGGACGCCGGTCACAGCCTGCCGAAATCGTATTCTTCTGTGATCCAGACGATGCAATTCGGCGATGGACTTACTCTCATCGCTTTGCCGGGAGAAACCGTGGTCGATTACGCTTTGCGACTCAAGAAAGAGTTGCCGCAGCAGAATGTCTGGGTCGCCGGTTACTCGAACGATGTTTTCGCCTATGTTCCGAGCCGACGAGTTCTGGAAGAGGGCGGCTATGAAGGGGGCGGGGCATTGATCTACTTTACGTCGCTCCTGCATCCCGGGCCATTTGCCGCCGATATAGAAGAACGCATCATGACCACGGTTCATCAGCAATTGAAATCGACCGCTCCGGCGGCGAAATAATCTCGCACTGCGTTACGGGTTGGCATCGGTCGAGATATCGGAGAGATTCGAAACCGGCGAAAGCTGATCGGTAAACGAACTGGGATCGAGCGCTCCCCCCGACTGGTGGGCCTCGTGAATGAAGTTACGGATCTGCATCACCGGTGGCCCGATCAGCAGGATGAAGACCGGCGGAGCCAGGCACAGAATCACGGGAAACAGCATGGCAATCGTGGTCTTGTTGGCCCGTTCTTCAACACGTTGACGGTACTGCCGACGCATCGTATCGGCAAATTCGGTTACGGCCGTGGCCACATGTGTTCCCGTCACCTCCGTCTGGCTGACCAGCGATGCCAACGCATTGACATCCTGCACATTCATGCGACGCGAGAATTCCTTGAGGGCTCGCTGCATGGTATCTGCCTCGGCATGCTGGCGAACGACTTCGAGTTCGATGGCGATGTCTCGATGATAGAACTCGATGTCGCGGGCCACTCGTTCCAGGCCGTCCCGCAAGGAGAGACCGCCCGTAAGACACATGCGGATGATATCAAGGGCATCTGGCAATCCCCGCTGGATGCGATGCAACCGTGTGCTGGACTGGTACGTCAGAATGAGGCGGGGCAACACATAGGCCACCACCGACGCTAAGCCTGTCGCAACGAGAATGGTTTGCGGCAGTTTCGTTGTCGGATCAGCCAGGACTGCCGAAACACCACCGACCAGCAAGGTCCCCAACGCCACGAAGTTTCTTGCAGCGAGGTATTCGACCAGTGCCTCCGAGCCATAATATCCGGCCCTGCGCAGATCCTGGCTGAGGGCCTCTTGTTCGCCGCTCAGCAGGGGGACCGAACCCGCCATCGCGCGACGAAACCGGCTGGGACGCTCTGGCCGACTGATGCGTTCGACATCGGAGATATGACGTAGCCGCTGACGGGCTCGCACGGCAGTCATCCCGAACACCAGCGCCGAGAGAAAGCTCACGAGGAACCCGGTGATTGTTGCAACATCAATCCACATGGGCCTGACCCTTTTTTCTTAACGTTCAGACCGCATCAACCAGACCACCCAAATCAGCCCGATGATTTCGAGCACCATGGCCAGCAGCAACAGTGACCGCCCTACGACATCATCAAAGAGGACGAAGAGATGGTCGCGGCGGAATGAGAACAGAAAGATGACAATCAACGGTGCAATCGATGCAACAACCAGTGTCGACATCCGCCCGGCCGCCGTCGCGGCCCGCACCTGACGCTGTGCGGCGAGGCGTTCACGAATGACCGTGGTCATCCGTTCGAGTGTTTCAGACAGTGGGCCACCCGACTGACGTTGCACGATCAAAGTCGTCGCGAGAATCTGCATTTCCATCACTCGCACGCGGTTTGCCAACGATCGCAGTGTCTTTTCGAAGCTGCGACCGAGGTTTAACTGCTGCTGACAACGCAGAAATTCTTGAGCTAAAACCCCCTCGGTCTCCTGAGAGACCAGTTCAATCGCCTGTTCGACGCTGCGGCCTGCCCGCGTTGCTCGTGCCAGGGTTTCGATGGCGTGGGGTAACTGGTCGCGTAGCTGTCGCATCCGCTTCGTGCGAATGGATGACAGAAGCAGCAGCGGAATCGCCATGCCCGACATAGCACCCAAGACGCCCATTAAAGGCTCATCGTGATACAACCACATCGTACCGCCGAGGATCAATCCCCCCGCGATCACGATCTGAAAAATTGTCCCCGATGTCAGCTCGGTGCCCGATTCCTGCACCAGACGGTCAAAGGCCAGATCGATTTTGCCAGATAAGTTCTGGCTCGCGGGCCGGTCGAATACATCGGGCGTGCGACGCAGTCGCAGCGAAGACGGAGCAGCGGCCGTACCTCGACTGATGGCCCACCATTCGCGCACCACCAGTCCCACGGCCAACGAAATGGCCGAGATGGAGACAAAGGCGGTAATGAGGATGACTTCGTAACCCATAGCGTGCTCCTCGGAGCCGGCGAACGGAAGGTCTGCTCGAATCCGAAACGGGATTCATCACAGGCACTTCATTGAGCGGGACTAACCTTTGACGGGAATCCGACGACGATCAAACAACTCATCGGCGAGTCGAATGCCCGAGGCTCGTAGCCGTCCCAGACACATGGGGCGATAACCCGTGAAGTAAAACTCGCCTTGGGCAATGCCGAGTTCATCAACCCCAGTCTGCTCAAAGCCGAAGATGTCTTCGAGATGGAAGCCCCCGTCACGGACGCCGACAATCTCGGAAACCCGCATCACCCGGCGGACGCCACCCTTCAGGCGGGACAAATGCACCACCAGGGAAATGCCTGACGCGATGTACTGACGAACCACATTGATTGGGAGTTCAAACCCACTCATAGCGATCATGAGTTCCAGTCGGAACAGGGCGTCGCGGGTGTCGTTTGCGTGAATCGTAGTCAGCGAACCTTCGTGACCGGTGTTCATGGCCTGCAGCATGTCGAGGGCTTCAGGGCCACGAACTTCGCCCACGATAATCCGATCGGGTCGCATACGCAGACTGTTCCGAACGAGCGATCGTGGCGTGACTTCACCGACCCCTTCATTGTTCGGTGGGCGGGTTTCCATGCGGATCACATGCCGATGCTGTAACTGCAACTCGGCCGAGTCTTCAACGGTGATCAACCGTTCGTCGAGCGGAATGTACTTGGTGATCGCATTCAGCAAAGTCGTTTTCCCGGCACCCGTCCCGCCCGAGATCAGGAAGCTGACACGGGCATCAACGGCGGCGGCCAGGAAGTCGACAATGTCATCTCGCAGTGAACCGGCTTCAACGAGATCTTCGATCTGCAATGGTCGGCGGCCGAAACGGCGGATCGACAATGTTGGCCCGTCCAAAGCCAGCGGCGGAATCACCGCGTTAATACGGGACCCATCGGGCAGTCGGGCATCAACCATCGGGCTGACTTCGTCAATCCGTCGTCCCACACGGGACACGATTCGCTGAATGATCCGCATCAGATGCTGCTGATCGGCAAACATCACTCCGGCGGGTTCCAGTCGGCCACTACGTTCGACGAAGACCTCATGCGGATGGTTGACGAGAATATCGCTGATCGAGTCATCGCGCATCAACGGCTCAAGGGGGCCGAGTCCGAAGACTTCATCATAGACATCATCGAGCATGCGGCCGCGCTGGTCGGAAGCCAGTGTGGGGGCTTCATCAGACAGGACTTCCTGAGTCAGCGTGCGGACTTCGCGGGCCAGTTCGTCTTTGGCAACGTGGGCCAGCATCGACAGGTCGAGCACATCGACCAATCGCTCATGAATGCGAACCTTGAGCTGTTGGTAGGAAAGCTCGTTGGTATCGATATCGCCCCGGGCACTGCCATAGGGCGACTGTCGTAGAGAAAACGATTGCAGAGAGGCCATCGCAGGCATTTCGTCTGAAGGATGGAAACCGCTTCATCGAGTCGAAACTGGCCAGCGTGACTCTCAGGGGGATAAGAGCAACGGGTCTGGGAAACAGGCTGGCCTCACTGCCCGCCCGTGCTGCTTCAACGGCTGATGGAAACCATGGTGCGACCGGGAATCACCTTTTTCACTTTGGTTTCCATGGTCAGGTCGGGCGATGATTTCGACGGATCTTGAGCGATCGGTGTGCGAATCTTGCCGCCGTTCTGCAGCAATTGATAGGTCATCTCGGGGGCTTTGCCGAATTCGACGACTGTCTTTTCCGGCCCGAGATAGATTTCCATTTGCCGTGTGGGCATGACCGCAGGAGCCCCCAGCAAATCGTCCAGGGTAATTCGCTCGACATTCTTGGTTGCAAGTTGCGATTCGAGAGTACCGGACGCATTCTTCTGATCGAGTGACGTGGCCGCTGTAGTTAGCCCCGTCAGATTGGCGGGCAAGGGCGTTGGTTCATTACTCAGGTAAGGTTGCATGCTGTCGAGTTCAAACGGCAGCAGCTCGATGTCGTCTTCACTGCGAAGGGTCAGCGACAACTCACCTCGGCCTTCCACCACCTTGAGGATCTTCGCCTGCTGTGGAGTGACCGATAAGGTCACGGTGCCATCCTGCTCGACTTCCACCTGCTGACCAGGAACCACATTGGTAGAGAGAGCCAGCACTTCCACGCGTTCCAGCAGAGTGAGCGTGACTTCCGGGCGATCACCTTCGGGGCGTGATCGGAACAGCACATCGACCACCGACCCCGGACCGGCAAAGCCCTGGACAGCACCGACGTTTTCGATGGAGATGGTGACGCCACGCAGACCGGGCTTCAAACGCTCGGCAATGCCCGGGCCACCCATACCGGCATAGAAGTCATCCGACAGAAACGCATCACCCTTCTTCAGGGCACGCTTCACCGTCCGGCCGTTGACTTGCTCCGGATTTCGCATGAACGCCTGCTTGGCATACGGGCTGGCGTCGTACTTTTCCGGTGAGAGAGAGACGAGAGCAATTTCATTGATGGTCAGAGTTTGACCAGCTGCGATGTCCATGGCAGCGGTGGGCACGATCACGTTGGAAATGATCGGTTCGGGTTCGGGTAAGGCCACCATCGGCAGTTGCTTCAACTGCTGACGGACAACAAACGCCCCGCCCAGACCGACGAGGATCGCAAAAATCACGACCGTCATGGTCCCTGAATTGATCCGCGCCATGGATTCCGCTCCGTATGCAAAAAAGATGAACAGGGTTCACGATCGGGCCAGGTGGCCTGCAAATTTTGAGAAAGCTTGCAGGTCACCGGACCGGATCATCGTGTAGAACATGACGAGGTGAGGGGCGGAAACGTGGTTTGCCGCCCCTCGTGGAGGCCGACCGTCGTCACGACAAAACCCACGGGCTTTGCCGTCGGGAACAAATCCGATGAACGGTCCGGACCGCAACCTTACGTATTCTCGTCCGAGCGACCGTCATCACACAGGGTGATGCACTGAGCACCGCCACGGGGATTCTGATCGTCTTCGGCCCGGCGGTTTTCGCAGAAGTCCGCCCGGTCATGGAAACGCACACCAGCGGTGCTGCCGCAATGGCCGCGAATCTGACCGTAAGAATAGCTCTGATCGATTTCGGAAATCGCGTCGGCGACGTCGGCCAACTCGATCACCACAACATCCCGGACCGTGGTGAGACCCACGATCAGACCGATGACTGTGACGGTCGAGATCAGAATCAGTTCCGTCGACACGACGAAACCGTTCTCATCACGCCACAGCCGTTTACACAACGACTTCATTCGGCAGACTCCTCTTCCTCGTTAAATGGGGGATTCCACTCGGCCCGCTCCCGCAGATATCACAAGCCGAGACCGTGAGCCTTCTGCAGGCCACGAACCGTATCTATGCACAAACCAGACCAGCGGGAGGGATTCTCTGAAAACCATCTGTCCGGCTCATCCGGGACCACCGATCGTACGGGGTATACCGGAGAGATTGGTCGGCATGTTCAGAGACTGAAACAATGGGTACAGCATGGGATCTCAGTCGACACTGCCGGGACTGCGATTGATGAGCAGAGAGCGCCTGAATTGTAAACAGAGTTAGCGCGGTTCGCGCTGCGGTTCCGGCAACACTACGGCATGCGGTTCTACGCCATGCCACAGCGATAATGCCCGCCCGGCGTGGGTCAGGAAGGGATAGAAACGCCGGGTTTCCTGAGGCGTCAGTTCAAGAATCGCCGAGACGAGCCATGTCGAGGCTCTTGCGATGATTTCACGCGGCGGTTGTACCTCAGCGGGGGCATACAGCCACCACTCCAGCACGTGCCCCGTCGCCAGAATTCGGTCGGCCTGCGTGCCCATCGGCCCTGTGAAACTGTACGGTTCGCCGTCCCATTCTGTTCCCGGCCATCCACTTTTCCAGTAGCCCTCGGCATGTTGAGAGGCAACAAGTCGACCCGTTGCGTCATGCAAATGCGATATCACGTGACCACGCATGTCCGGAGAAAGATAACGTTCGGATTGATCGCGCTGCAGGAGTGCCGCGAGCGTATAGAGTCGATGTTGCCCAAAGCATACCCCTTGCGACAATCGTTGCCGCATGAGCCGGTCGGCCATGTGATCCCAGGTAATGATCTGGCCCTCAGTGCTGGTCCATTCATGAACGTGTGGGTAGTACAACAGCCAGACCATGGCCGACCACTCGTATTCTTCCTGATTCAAGCGGAAGTCGCGGAAACATTCCGTCAGGGCCTCGCGGAGCGGACGTTCTCCTTGCGGTGTCAGCACGGGATAGTCCGATGGCGTACCGACTTCTGCTAATCCGGCCAATGTGTGGTCGACATGGCTCGACGATGCGGCCCCCTGTCGCGTACGGAATTGCACCCCGGCCGGTGATGTCTCCGACACCATCAAAAGTGGTTCGGTCTCTTGATCCCATGCTGCCCGGAAAGCCCGGTGATCGAGCAGCAATTCACGCAATTCCACGCCCGAAAGGCATTCCGGATCAGCAAAGGTGGCTGCGACACCCCAGAACCGCAAAGCATGATCGACATGATTGATGCTGGGACGTCCCTGGGCCAGGCGAGGCTGCAAACGTTCCAGCACCAGTTGCAAATCGGCGTCAGAAATCAGAGCCGAGTCATGATGTGAGGGGGCGATCACGGCCGGTTGCGTGACCGGCTGGGGCAAAATGCGATTCGCCTGGAGTTGCGTGTATCGATAGCCGCCGTAAGCCAGCCCGGCAACCAGCAAGCACCCATGAGCCACGGTTATCAGGAAAGCGCGTTGCGATTTGGTCATGGGTGTCGCTCCGCGGTGGTGACTTCCAACGGCGTTTGTGTGCGGCTGACGGTCTCCAGCGACCGGCGCTGGTAGACTTGGCTCAAGGAGTCTTGAAAGACCCGTTTCCATTCGGAATGGGCGGCGAGTGCGGCGGACAGATCGGGTTGCAATTCCCGACAGACCACCACGGTGTTAATCCGATAGCGATCGAGCCGATCAGTCCAACCGACATCGGCCGCCGAGATGCAGAGATAATCCTGCCAGCACTGTGCCGGCAACAGGTGAATAGAATTCGTGGTCGCCATCACACGGACATTTGTCGGTCCGCGCCAGGCGAGCCAGTCACCCCACCATTGGGGGGCATAGATGAGCCCCTGTGGTGCGGTTTGCTGGAGCCAGTTGGTAACACCGAGGGGCGTCTGATGACTCAGTTGCTGCGTCAATGGACGTGGTTTTCCGCCCAGAATCGGACGACTTATCGGTGAGAGGCAGAACGTCAACCAGACCGTGAGGACCGTCATCGCCGTACTCGCCAACGATTTTTGCCGCCACCAGCCGGCCGAACCTGACAATTGACTGGTGAATTGCTGACAAACATCGGCGAGATGTGGTGCGAGAACAATCGCCCACACCGGCGCGTACCAGGCAATCATGCGGACCCGCAAACAGACGGCCGCATTGAGGGCGAGCAGCAGCAGGACTTCAGCGGACGAAAAACTACGGCGGCTCTTTCGCAGAACCACAGCGGTCAACACCCAGGAAGCGGCCATCGGCAGCCCTTCCAGTGACAGCATCTCGAGTGGATACCATTCGAGCACCGATTTCAGATTGGGATGCGTCGGAAAGGCGATCGTCTGCACGATCAGATCAATTCCATAGGGATTGACGCAGCAACCTGCGATCGCAAATTCCAGTGCCAGCCATTCCCGGTGAGCCTGCGGTGAACAAAAGGCCGCCCGCCAATCGCGACTGAGACACCAGCGATCCCATAACCGCCCGACGACCGCAATCCCGAGAACACCCACACCCACGATGAACGACCCATGCAGGTTCGCCCACAGGGCAAACAAACAGCAGAGACCACACGGCAAAAGCCAGCGATTCCTGGATTTGACCCTGAGAAAGAGCGAACCGCCCGCATCGAGCCAGTTTTGCCGAGCGAGGATCAACAACAGCGTCGCACAACCAAGTTGCCCAAAAATTTCAGGTCGTTGCACCGCATGACGGCTCCAGGCCACTCCAAAGGCCAGTAATGCACAGACCATGGCGATGACACCGGAACCAGACCGTTGGTGGGCGGCTGCCACCAGAAGCAACGATGTGAGAAGTACCACCACAGCGAACAGGTCGGCCAAACCTTCCACCGGCCAGGCACGATCCACGAGAGCGAAGACGACTTGCCCCAACCACGCCGTTGCCAGCACGGGGACACCGGTCGCGAGTTCCGCAAACGGGTCCGTCGTCGGCAACTGACGGTGGCTCAAAATCCAATCGCCATAGGCGACGTGTCCCCACAAGTCGGAATGAAACAGGGGCAAGTAGTTGTGATACAGGAACAGCAGAGCGAAACCAACCACGGCCACCAGTTGCAGCGGTGTCACCCAACCCGTCATCCGTGGCTGTGTCGCCACTGAATCGGTGGGAGTAGTCGCCGGGGTTTCGGCTTCGAGTAAGGTCGACATCCGCGGTAATCCCTCAATGACTCTGAGGCGCTAACTGATCGGCCGGGTTAGCGCTCACACCCAGTGGATACCGGCGGTGCTGATCGGCTGGCACCGTTTGCGGACGTGTCCGGCGGATTTCCGCGACACAGAATGCTGGCCGCCCTCGGACCTGATCGAGAATTCGCGACAGGTATTCCCCGATAATCATCAAACCACAGGCGTTCAGGCTCAAAAAGGTGAGAATGGTGGCGATGGTCAATCCCTGAGGAGCGGCCTCGGATCGCCAGAATTCACTCAAGACGCATCCCCACGCTGCCAATGTCCCAACCAGTGAGACACCGAAAAACGCGGTGAGCAATTGAACCGGAGCATGCGAAAAGCTCCAGATCGCCGTGCTGGCCAGGCGACAGAGGCCCCACCAACTGACACGCGGGTGACCATCGTGCCGGGCCAAGCGTTCCACGGGGACGCCCGTCTGCCGATATCCCACCCAGGCCCGTAAGCCGGGAAAGTAACGTTCACGCTCCGGCAGTGACAATATCTGCTGCACGACTGCCCGATCGAGCAGCCCAAAGTTCCCTGCATCCAGCGGTTGCGGAGTTTCGGCGACCGCATTGAACAGGCGGTAGAACCCCGCGAACAGCAGTCGCTTGAACCACGATTCCTTCCGCTGAGTGCGGACCGCATAGACGACATCGTCTCCGGCTGCCCATCGCTTCAGGAACAAGGGAATCGCCCGCGGGTCGTCCTGCAGGTCGGAATCCATGATCACCACCACGTCGCCGGTGGCGGCTTCCAATCCCGCCTGCAACGCCGCCTGATGACCAAAATTCCGGGAAAGATGGACGACAACCACATGCACATCGGGGAGCGCTAACTGATCCAGCCAGGGACCACTGCCATCTGTGGAACCATCGTCGACATACACCAGTTCGGCTTCGTCCGAGCAGGTCGCCAGGACCGTGGTTAACCGGTCGACGAGAATCGGTAACGCGGCTTGTTCATTAAAGACCGGCAACACAACCGAAACAACCGGAGCATCCCGGCGCGGACCCGTGGTCATCGGGAGGACTCGCGGCGAGCTTCCGTCATCGGCGGCGGTTGCGGCTTCTGTAATCCACATCGGTCGTTTGGTTTCCGTTCCAACGTCGGTACGCAATTCGCAATTCGTGATGGTTGCAAACGGTGTTCCGTCGCAGAGGCGGCGACCTGGTTAGAAAACGCAGATCGAGGGCGGCAGTGTCAGCAGACGTTATCAAGTCACCAGACACGCAGAATTTGACCAGTCACGGTTCTATGCCGTTGTTTTGTACCGCCATCTTGCTGCTGGTGGCAGTGCCGTTGTTTCTAAGGATGCCGTTAACCAACGACGCGGAATTATTTGATTTGCAGGCCGGGTCGTTAGATCAGGGGTCGGTTCTCTATCGGGATTTTCTGGAACCCAACCTGCCGGGGGTGATCTGGTTTCACCGTATTGCTCGTACGCTGTTTGGTTCCAGTACAGAAGCCCTGCGGTGTTTTGATCTGATAGTGTGGGCAGGCACCTTGACGGCGGTCGCCTGGATCTTGCGGCTGGCGGGCGCTTCCCGGCAGATCATCGGTTGGACCGTTTTCGGACTCTCCGCGTGCTACCTGTCGCAAAGTGAATGGTGTCATTGCCAACGCGATGTCTGGATGCTGTTCCCGGCTTGCACCGCGCTGGCATTACGTGCCCGGCTGACGATCGTCTCTAACGAGAATGCTCGGAAACATTGGCTACTTCTCGCTTTCATCGAAGGACTTGGCTGGGGACTGGCAGTCTGGTTGAAGCCCCATGTGGTCATTCCCGGCACAGCCGCGATCCTGGTGAGCGGGCTTTATGCCACCCGGAAAATCCAGTGGTTTCAGGAGATTCTTGCCATCTTGGCCGGAGGCTTGCTGGCAGGATGTCTGGGAATCGGTTGGATGTGGCAAACCGGTTGCTGGCCCTACTTTCTGGAGACGGTCCGCGATTGGAATCCCGATTACTTTGCGGCTGGCCGGTCGCATTGGAGCTGGAGCCGTCTGATTGCCATTCTCTGGCGGTTGTCGCCGTGGTCGCTGCTACCGTTCATCGCGGTGTTTGCGGGTTTGCAGTGGAGCGTTCGCCGTCGGGAAGACTTTGGCCGCTCTGCGAATAACTCAGCCGCAGTATCAGCCTTGGTCGCGGTGTTCTCGCTGGGTTGGATATGTCAGGTGTTGCTCTTGCAGCATCAATTCGATTACGTCTATCTGCCAATTGTCCTCTTGGCGCTCCTGACTTTTGCTGTCCTGGCCTGTCACTCGAACTCATCAAGTTCACGGTGGCACATCGGTTGGCTGGCATTTGCCGGGATGGTGATCGCGACGTCCCCGTTGACCAGCCGCGATCGTTTGGTGGCCTGGCCAGCGTGCATGACCGGGCCGAATAGTCCGGCACTACAAGATCAGTTGTCGCAGTTGCATCACCCTCGACAGGATCATTTGGCCGAGATTGCGGAGTTCCTGACGACACAGCATGTCGAAGTACGCGACGTCTGTTGCTACAACAGCGATTGTGTCTCGCTGTACCGGCGGTTATCGTTGTTGCCCCCCGTCAAATACACCTATTTCTTTGAAACGCTGCAGTTTTTCCCCGACCGTCGCGGACAAGTTCTGGCGGAGATCGAACGGCAACCCCATCGGTTTGTGGTGACGGATCTCATGAGCTGCGGACTGACGCAAGTGGAAGCGGAAGCGATTGGGCCGGAGGGGCCATTGGCACCGCCCCCAGCCTACCGAGATGCTCCACGAGATCTTTATCCCTGGAACTGCCCGGTAGTTTTCCGGGCGGGCAGCTATCTGGTGCATCGAGTGCCTGAGACGGTTCCCACCGTGAAAAGCGTGGTCCTGGCTGATTGAGGTTAGGTTTCGATGGCACTCATCAACCCGAGCCGTTTGAGCTTCTTGTACAAACCCACCCGGCTGATACCCAGAGCTTGAGCCGTTCGCGTGCGATTGTGGTCGTGTGCCGCGAGGGCCTGTTCCAGAATTTCTCGTTCGCTCCGGGCTAACTGCTGGACCATCAGATCGGGCGGCGAAACGGAACTGATAATCGTCGCGGAATGTTCCCGTTGAGGCTCGGCGCGAGTGGCAAACAACTTCGGAGACAAGTCCCGCACGGTCAGCCGGCGATCTTCTGAAAAGAGAACCGCCCGCCGCATATGATTTCGCAATTCCCGGAGATTGCCGGGCCAGTGATAGCCTTGCAGCACACGCAGGAATTCGCGATCGACTTGATTGATTTCGATCTGATGTTCGACGCAGCTTTCCTCGATAAACTGCAAGGCAAAAGGAACAATATCGAGGACACGCTGCCGGAGTGCGGGGAGCCGAAATTCCAGCACATTCAAGCGATAGTAAAGGTCGCTGCGAAACTCGGCTCGGGCCGTTAATTCTTCCAACTCCACATTCGCGGCGACAATCAAGCGGGCTTCCGACACACGCGTTTCGGTCGAACCGACCAGTTCGTATTCTCCCGATTCAATCACGCGTAACAGTTTGACCTGTTGCTTCAAATCCAGAACATCAATTTCGTCCAGCAGCAGCGTCCCGCGTCCGGCAGCCTGAAAACGGCCGATCTTGTTCCGCTCGGCCCCGGTAAACGCTCCCCGCGTATGACCGAAGAGTTCACTTTCGATGAGATCGACTGGCAGACTTCCGCAGGCCAGATGTTGAAACGGGCGATCGCGGCGCGGTGAGCGGTGATGGATCAAACGGGCCAATGTCGTTTTGCCGGTCCCGGTTTCGCCGATCAGCAGAATCGTGACATCGCGATGGGCGACTCGCAGCAGGTCATCTAAGGTCGGGAAGAATTCCGTGCAGTAGGTCCGCAGACTCAAGCCCCCCGCTTCCACGGTTTTGCACACCGGAAGCAACCTGCCACGTGGTGCCGAAAGGAGTTCGGCAAATTGAGGCGATACGTCATCCCAGCAAACTTGATCCCCCGTAATCGGCAGATGATCGCACGCCAATAACGTTAACGCGCTGGCTAATGGACGGGGATAGGCCGCCCCCCCGACGGTGACCACGTTGAGCCGGGGGATGGTCTGCAGCAGCAGATGCTCGAGGAGTGCCGCCGTTTCGGGATGCACTCGTTCGGGACGGCTGTCGATGAACAGCGTGGTGGCCCGATGCTCTTTCAGCAACGCCAGTAAAGACTCGACCGATCCGGCATACCGCAACCGGCAGCGGAATTGGGTATCGAGTTGTCGTTCAAGGGATTCATACAGTTCGACATCGTGAATGAATGCTACGGCTTCATCAGCCATTCGTTCTGGCCCTGTTGGCAAGAGTGAGGTCGTTAGCCTGAGTTGACGATTTCGAGTGCGATAGCGCTAACCGCAAATCCTGCTCCCACTCGGGCTGGCGCTGGCGCTAACCGATCCGATTTGACCGTTTCCAGCGAGAACTCCCGCCCAAAAAAATCTAAGTGTCCGCCAGTTTTGTTTCATTCGCTTAACACCTGTTGTGATATGACAACGCGAGTGGTGTTCAGTCGTTGTGTTTCTGCATCACATTCCTGAGTTGTGATGGATGATCGGCAGGCCCGCGAATTCCGGGGTTCGGCACACCGTCTGCAAAACGCGATGGGTGACCCACACGGAGCGTGTGACGACTCGCCCGATGGAAGGATGCACTGAGTGCCATTCACGTACCTGGACCAACCTGCAAAACGGCCACATAGCGTCGACTGCCATTGGCAGTCCCCGCCTATGGTATGGACCGCGCTCCGCATCGGCTGCGTGATCGGTTGTAGTTTATGGGGCATCACGGCGACGGCTCAGACGGAAACCGTACCGTCGGCCGCAGAAGTCCAACTGGTTGCCCGGCCGGTTGAAATCTCGGTAACCCCGAATGGTGCGTCTGCATCAGCGTTCCGCATTGACAAGACCGACCCTGCGGTTGAAAAGCGGTTGCTCACCGATGTGACTTATCTGTCATCGGATGAACTCGAAGGGCGTGGCCTGCAGACGCATGGACTGGATCTGGCCGCCGACTATCTGGCCGAACAATTCCGCACGGCGGGCTTGAAGGTCGACCTGTATCAGGGGACGCCATTCCAGGAGTTCAAGCTCTATTCATCAGGCACAACGGGAACCGTGCAGTCCGTCGTGATGCAACTCCCCGGTCAACCCGCGCAAAGTCTCGTGGCGGGACACGATTATACATCGTTGATGGTGACCCCTTCCAAGCCGTTTCGATTCCCCGTGGTCTTTGCCGGCTATGGCATCACGGACAAACGTCGCCAATATGATGACTATGCCCGCGTCGATGCGCGGGGCAAAGCCGTGATCGTGCTGCGCCATGAGCCGCAGAAAAACGAGCCGAACAGCCCGTTTGATGGCACGAACCCCACGGATCATGCCTACCTGCTGGAAAAGGTTCGTAATGCCTATGATCACGGGGCGGTGGCGCTCATTTTATGTACCGACGCCGCCACCTTCGCGGAAGAGAACCAGCGGGAGACACTGCTCGACGTCGAACTGACTTCGGGAATTGGGGCGGAATCGTTGCCGGTCATTCATTGCCGCCGGTCGATTGTCGAAGCCTGGTTACAGAATTCCTTGCAGCGGCCGCTGGCTGATCTGGAAGCCCAGATCGATGCGACCTTGAAACCTCAAAGTGCCCTCTTGCCGAATGCCGAGTTTTCAGGAACAGTGGCAGTGGTTCGGCCGGGGAAAGTTGTTAAAAACGTTGTCGGAGTGTTGGAAGGCCAAGGGGATCTCGCGTCGGAAACGATTGTGATCGGTGCACACTACGATCATCTCGGACGCGGCGGGTGGGGGTCTCTTTCACTCGGGGCCAATGATGAAATTCATAACGGAGCCGATGACAATGCCTCAGGTACGGCGGTCCTGATCGAGACGGCACGGCAGCTATCGTCTCAAACGACTGCCCGTCGCCGTCGCGTGGTCTTCATCGGTTTCGCGGCGGAAGAACTCGGCTTGTATGGTAGTAAGCGGTATGTGCAAGATCCGCTGGTGCCGTTAAGCGACACCGTTGCCATGCTGAATCTGGATATGGTCGGCCGCTTACGTGATCGGCATCTCACGATGTTTGGCACGGGGACCGCTGTCGAATGGCCCGAGTGGTTAGCACAACTGGCTGAACCACGGGAACTGCGTCTGCAGATGGAACCCAGTGGCTTCGGGCCGAGTGATCATGCCCCGTTCTATGAGCATGGCATTCCGGTCTTGCATTTCTTCACCGGGTTTCATCCGGAATATCATCGCCCCACAGATGATCCCGATCGGCTCAATATCGCTGGTATGCGGCAGATTACCGGACTGCTGGTCGATCTGGTTCAGCAGCTTGATCAGTCTGCGACTCGGCCCAAGCCGTTGGCTGTGGGACAACCCTTTCACCTGGAGAATGCTAATTCCATTAATGGGGTGATGGCGGGAACGGCGATCCAGCCCCGTCCACGCATGGGTGTAGCCTTGGCTGTCAGCGGCGATGGAAAAGGGATCGCGATTACGCATGTGCAGCCGGGAAGTCTGGCGGCACGGGCGGGGCTGCTGCCGGGTGACATTCTGTTACAGGTCAACGAAACGGCAGCGACGACCGTTACCAGCGTTCAAGAAACCATCGCCGGTTTGCAGCGCGGGCAAACGATCAAACTTCAACTGGACCGCGGTGGCATTCACCGAGAGATGGAGTTGCTGTTCACCCCCTAAGCGACTTTTTGGTGAGAACCACGCGGTCGATCACGTTGCTGCTTGTCTTTACCCCAGCCTAGTCGTCACGATACCGGGACATTTCCGTCGACAACACTGAGGAATTCGGATCATGTTTTCAGCCAGAACTCTCGTTTCGATGTGTTGTGCCTGGTATTGCACGCAGTTGTGCTCGGCTCCCGTCGCACAGGCCGGCATCATTCTGGTCACACAGAATGCCGGTGTCGTGACCATCACCGGAACGGGCGATGATGACCGGGTTTCGGTGCGCGGCAATCCTGGGCGAGTCACACTGTCTGCTTTGGGACAGTCCACGTTTCCTTCATCACGGCGGTTCGGCGGTGGCCGGATGGTGTTGAGTGATGTGACGGGCATCGTCTTCAATGGCATGGGCGGAGACGATAGCCTCTCAGTACAAATCGACCTGGAAACTCTGGAGTTTTACGGTGGGCCCGGCAATGACTCACTCACGGGTAATATCGGTCCGGCCATGATGGTCATCGCCGACATGGGACCAGATGATGACGGCATCTTCCTCTCACCCGATGGTGCCTCGGTCGTTTCGCTGTCGCTGGGTGACGGCAACGATTCGGTGACTCTCAATAACTGTGCCTTGGGAATGTTGGAGATCACGGATGGCGGTGGCAACGAAACCGTTCTCCTCTCAGGAGTCGACAGCTTGCCGGAAGTGGGCATTGTACTCAGCATTCTGCTCGATGAAGGCGATGATCAACTGGTCTTCCAGGGATGCAACCTCATCAGCGCCGATGAAATGATGCCGGCAATGCTCGATGGGGGCGAGGGCGGGAATGATCAGGTGGGGCAAATTGACTCCGTCTTTACCCCCATGCCGATGATCGAAGAGTTTGAAGTGATCGTGGGTTTTGATCCGCCACCCCCACCTCCGCCGCCTCTGACACGGGCCTCACGCCGTCGCTAAAGCCGAGATAGCAATCCTCAGTCGTGATTGTCACACTGCCAGAGAACAGGTGGCTGGATTTCACGGCTGAGAGGCATTGATGTCGACAAGCATGCGGGCAGTGCGATTAACGGATCACAGGCTGGTCGTTTCCGAAGAACCCCTGCCGATTCCATTGCCCGGCGAAGTCCTGGTGCGGGTGCTGGTCGTGGGAATCTGCGAAACCGATTTGCAGCTCATTCAGGGCTATATGGGGTTTCGCGGTATTCTCGGCCATGAATTTGTCGGCGTGGCTTGCTCGGGCCGCTGGTCTGGTCAGCGTGTTGTCGGCGAGATCAATTGCAGTTGCCACGCGTGCGAGACTTGCCGGTCCGGGCTGCCGAATCATTGCCCCCATCGTACCGTGCTCGGCATTCTGAATCATGACGGTGCGTTTGCCGAGTACATCGCCGTTCCCGAGCGCAATCTGCACCCTGTTCCCGAGGATGTCTCAAACTCCCAAGCAGTGTTTACCGAACCGCTGGCGGCGGCGCTTCAAATTCCCGCCCAGTTGCCCGCGCTCCGTGGTCAACGGGTGATTGTGCTGGGGGACGGTCGACTCGGCCAACTCTGTGCCCGGGTGCTGCAAGCGGAGGAGACCAATCTCAAGGTCATCGGTCGACACCCTCACAAGCTCGATCTGCTGCGTCCACTGGGCATCGAAACGGCCCTGGAGAGCGATGCAACTCCGGACCACTCGGCTGATGTGGTGGTCGATTGCACGGGGACATCTTCCGGCTGGAATGCCGCAATGGAATGGCTGCGGCCACGGGGCACCTTGGTGCTGAAGACGACCGTGGCGGGAACCCAGACGTTGAACTGGGCTCCGATTGTCATCAACGAACTGCAGGTCATCGGCTCGCGCTGTGGCCCGTTCGTCCCCGCTTTGAAAGCGTTGCAGCAAAAACGGGTTGATGTCGAACCGTTGATTTCGGCTCGCTATCCATTGGAAGCAGCGACCGAAGCGTTCGAACTGGTCCAGCAGCGACGCGTATTGAAGGTGTTGCTGGACGTGGCAGCAGAGTGACTGGTCACACGAGAGTACGCTACCGCGCCAGTTGAGTCGCCAGTCGCAACGCGGCGAACAGGCTCCCTGGATCAGCGAGACCTTGCCAGGCGATATCGATCGCGGTCCCATGATCAACGCTCGTTCGCACAATGGGGAGTCCCAGTGTCGTATTCACGGCCCGATCAAATGCCAGGGCCTTGACGGGGATATGTCCTTGATCGTGATACATGCACACAAAAGCGTCGGTTGTTCGACGCTTCGCAGGGACAAAAGCGGTATCCGCGGGGACCGGTCCTTCAATCTGCCATCCTCGGGCACGACCCGCATCTATGGCCGGTTGAATGAGCCGTTCTTCTTCACGTTGTCCGAACAATCCGTGCTCTCCGGCATGGGGATTCAATCCACAGACGACGATCCGCGGCGGACGCTGCCGAATGCGGGTCAGGCCATCAACCGTCAGTTCCAGCACTTCCAGAATCCGTGCCGTTGTCAGATGGGCTGGCACCTCATGGTACCCAATATGTGTCGTGACAAAGCTACAGGTAATCTCGTCGGAATACTGCATCATGCACGATCGCGCCGCGTGAGTCTGCTCGGCAAAAATTTCCGTATGACCCGGATAATGATGTCCCGCTCGATGCAGGGCTTCCTTGCTGATAGGGGCCGTTGTGACGGCGGCGACCTGGCTCGCGAGTGCAGCAGCAATCGCCTGCTGAATGTAATGATAACTCGCCTGGCCGGTGTCGGCGGAGATCTGTCCGGGCTTCAATTCTGAAAGATTCAACTGAGGCAAATGCCAGACCGCAGGCGTCTCCACCGCTGGTAAGGTCTCGGAAGTAATCACCTGCGACGGCGGTGACCAACCCAACTTCTGAGCACAGGCGGTCAACACATCGGCATCGCCGAAAACAACGGGCGTGCAAACATTCGTCACATCCGCATCGATCAATGCACGCAGGCAGAGTTCCGGCCCCACACCGGCGGGGTCGCCCATGGTCAATGCGATGCACGGTCGTGATGGAGTAAGCCGCATGGCCGAGAATCAATCTTCGGTTCTTAGGTGGCACACGAAAATCGCCATGTTCCTGATCGTAGCAGGACCGTAGCTGGTTTTCCTGCTGCTCCGCGAGCAACGGCTATGCGTCCGCAGTTGAGGCTGAGCCGATGCTCATGGTACCGTAGCAGCGCCGAATCGACGGGAAGTCCGCACTAGCTTTCGGGAATCGAAATCATGAACCGTTTTGCGTTTCTGGTCATCTTGGCTGGACTGCTCTCTCCCTTGGCATCATCCATCGCAGCGGAGCCGTGGGCTCAATGGCGTGGACCGCAGGGCGATGGCCATGTGATCGATCAGTCGCCACCCGTGAAATTTTCGGCGAAGAATGTGATCTGGAAGACAAGCTTGCCGGGCCAGGGGCAGTCGTCACCGGTGGTGTGGGATAGCTCGATTTTTCTGACATCAGCACTCGATTCCGGTCGCGAACGCATAATTCTGTCGGTCAATCGCGATTCGGGAAAAATCGAATGGAAAGAGGTCGTCTGGACCGGTGTGCCTGAACCGAGTCATCAGATGAATGGCTGGGCCTCGGCCACTTGTACCACAGATGGCGAGCATGTTTACGCGTTCTTTGGTCGAGGCGGCGGCTTGTTCTGTTATTCCAAGGATGGCAAAAAAATCTGGTCCAAAAACTTGGGAGAATTCGTCGGGCCGTGGGGCACCGCTGCCTGCCCGATTCTGTACGAAAATCTAGTTATTCAAAACTGCGATTCCGAGGCCAATGCCAGCTTGACGGCGTTCGATAAACTGACAGGGAAGGTCGTTTGGTCGACTCCACGGGAAGATTTTCGCGGCTGGAGCACGCCGTTTCTGTTCAAAGGGCTGGGCGAACCTCAACTGGTGCTGAATGGTCATACGGGGGTGCGATCGTATGATCCCCAGACCGGCAAGGAATTATGGTACTGCTCCAGTCCCGTGGGCCGCGGCGAACCGACCGTCACTCCCGATGCGGATGGCCGCCTGGTCGTGGTCAATGGCTTACGAGGAGCCGTATACGCCGTCTCGGGAAAAGGTACGGGCGATGTGAGTCAAACCGAGCGGCTCTGGCAGTTTCCCCGGAAAACGGATCGTGATCTCCCCTCACCGGCGATTGTCGGCCATCACTTACTGATCATGTCGATGAAAGGCATTTTGACCTGTTGCGACACGACGAAAGGACAAATCGTCTGGGAAGAACGCGTGGGAGGCAATTATTCCGCGTCGCCCGTGGTACTCGACAAGGTCGCCCTGTTCGTGTCCGAATCCGGCGAAGTGGTCGTGATCGACCCGGTGGCCCAAGAGCATGTTGTCGCTAGAAACAGTGTGGGGGCCAGTGACACCGAAATCTTCCGCTCATCGCTGGCTGCCGACCGCGACCAATGGCTGCTGCGATCCGACAAAGTGTTATATTGTATTGGTGATTAGTCACCGCATCAGAACTATCACAGTGACGGACTTTTCGAAAGCCTGATTGAGCATGACTCGCATCGCGATTCTCGGAGCCAGCGGCTATACCGCCATTGAGTTGATCAAGATTCTGCTCAACCATCCGCATGCAGAGTTGGTGGCGGCAACGTCGCGTCAAGAGGGGGCCCCGCCGCTCTCGTCCGTTCATCCCAGCCTGTATGGACGGACCAATCTGCGTTGTGAAGATCTCACTCCGGCGGAGGTGGCACAACGGGCCGATGTGGTATTTGGCTGTCTGCCTCATGGGGCGAGTATGGCTGCCGTGCCGACTCTGCTGGAAGCCGGTTGCCGCGTCGTTGATTTGAGTGCCGACTATCGACTGCACGATCCCGATGTCTATTCCGAGTGGTATGGCCTGGCCCACACCGATGTCGAGCGGATGAAGACTTCGATCTACGGATTGCCAGAGCTCTATGCCGATCAGATCCGGGGTGCCAAATTCGTAGCCAACCCGGGTTGCTATACCAGCACATCGATTCTCGCGTTGACCCCGTTGCTGGTGTACAAACTGGCGGAGCCAAAGGGGATCATCATTGATGCCAAAAGCGGAACGTCGGGGGCCGGGCGGTCACCGAAGCTCGGTACGCTGTATTGCGAAGTCAACGAAAGCTTCTCGGCTTACAGCGTCGGCAAGCATCGCCATACACCGGAAATCGAGCAGGTACTGAGCGACCGGGCGGGGCAACCCGTCGAGGTGCTGTTCACGCCGCATCTTGTACCGATGGAACGTGGCATTCTGGCCACGATCTACGCGACTCCCACCGGGCCGGTGACAGAGAAAGAGCTCTTGAAGATCTATCGCGATTTCTATGCCGATAAGCCGTTCGTGCGGATCGTCGATCATCTTCCCGCAACGAAAGATTCCGCTCATACCAACTTCTGCGATATCACACTCCGTATTGTGCGGGGCAAGATTCTCATTATTGCCTGCCTCGATAACCTCATCAAAGGGGCCTCCGGGGTCGCCGTTCAGAACTTCAACCTGATGTACGGCTATCCGGAAACGCTGGGATTGTTGCCACAACCCGCCTGATTGAGTTTCGGCGGGTCGCGGCAGTTTCTGATGGCAGCCAGCGAGCGGTTCAGCGCATGAAGCTCAACTTCTTGGCATCGCCCACTGGCGTGAATTCCAGCGTCTGGTCGTCGTCGGACATGGCAATGGTGGCGGCCATCGTGCCCCCGGAATCGGGCTGCATCACCAGATTATCGCCGCGAACAATGTAGACTCCCGAGACCGATTGCGGTTGGTCGCCGCGCGTAAACTTCCAGGTGAACTTGTCATCATCGCCAAGGTTGAGCGCGTACTGCCCGTCCGCCGTGCTGGTTGTCCAGTTGCCGTAAAGTTCTTTTAGCGGGTAGGCCGGTGTTTCCAGGTCGGGAGCGTCTGCCGTGGGGGGCATGGGTTGCTCTGCGGATTCCGGGGCATACATCTGCACGAGTTCCGCAGCCAGTTGGTCCTTGGGCTCGTATCGTGCCGCATCTTTCCACTGGGCCACAGCAGCATCTTTGTGATTGGCCGTCAGATAATGATAGCCCAGCAGGAAGTGCGTCGCGGCGGTCATGGGATTGGCCTTCACGGTCGATTCCAGTTGCCGCAGTTGCTTCGTGTAATCGTCAGCATCGCCATAGAGACTGATCATGGTTGTCCAGTCCCAACCGGGCCCAGCCGCGAGCACGGCATGAATCGTGGCGGCTGACTCTGGATACTGGCCGAGAGCGAACAGGCACAGGCTGCGAAACTCATTGACAGCCGCATCGAGTGGCGCCAGCTTCAGTGCTTGATTCGTCAAATCTAAGGCCTGATCGTATTGTCCTTGATAAAACGCCTGTCGTGCCGAGTCGAAGGTATCTTTTAAGGGATCGTCTGTCATCGGATCTGTCGGAGCCTGTGAGTCGACAGCCGGACTCCCCACGATGGGTTGATCATAGCTGACGATGGTCTGACCACTGACGACAACAGGCGTGGTATAATATGGGTTGTAATACGTTCCAATCCCCATGTTCCAGGCCACGCAGTTGATCCCCCAGGTCGTCAGACCGAAGGCCATGGCGACCGGGTAGTTGCCCCAAAGATAATCCCAGCGACCATAGCCCCAGGCCGGGCTATAGCCGTTGTACCAGCCCCAGTTCCGCGACCAGTGGCCGGCGGGACCGTAGTAAAGGCCTGTGGTGCGTCCGTAGTGACCGCCATTGGGGCCCCAGACGCCGGTGTGTCCCCAATAGCCGTTGGGACCCCAGTAACCCACATGATTGATGTCGCCCCCATTCGGGCCGGACCACTGGTCGTGATGCCAGCCCGGATCTCCCCAATGGTTTTGCAGGTCGTTGAAGCGATTGGACAGATCCTGATGGCGGTCAGCGACGGAGCCGAGGTTGCCGGAATTCCAGCGGTCTCCCGGACCGGTTTGTCCGGGACGCATGCCGGTCAGATTATTACCGATGTTTCCATTGCCCGGGCCCAGCGGACCGAGTCCCGGCAATGTGGTTGTGCCACCACCCGGCCGCAACGCATTATTTCCGGGAAATCGATCACCGGCACCGGGAAGATTTCCCGGCCGGTTTGTCGGAAGATTGGCGCCACCGTTCGGTAGCCCTTGAAAGTTGCCATTACCCAAACCGGGCCGATTTCCCGGTGTCAGATCGGGACGTGTAATGCCGCCCCCTGACGGAAGCTGTGGACGATTTCCGAGACCCAGTCCATCGCCACCAAAATTGCCGCCGCCGAAATTCCCGCCTCCAAAGTTACCGCCTCCATTGGGTGGGTGGACAAGGTCAGGGCGATTCAAACCGCCAATGTTGCCATTGCCCCCCAGCGAACCTCCCCCACCGGGTCGCGGAAGATTTCCACCAGATGGTAAGGATGGTCGGTTGGGAACTGACGGGGGATGAAAGCCACCACCCGAGAGACCGCCACCGCCACCCCCGCCTCCACGGAAGTTCCCCCCTCCAGAGAAGCCGCCACCGCCGCCCAGTCCACCCCCACCACCACCGCGAAAACCACCTCCACCACCGCCACCAAAACCGCGTGCCCAAGCCGGGCCTCCCGCCATGGTGACCGACAACATCGCGACAAGAACCGAATGCCAGGTTGATCGTTGCATGATGTGACCTCTCGCGGATTTTTCGAATCGCTGGAGTCAAGAAGTGAAAATTGGGCCCGCTAACTGACAGTGAACCGGGACTACCGTGTGGCGGATGCCGGAGCAGGGGGGCGGCGTACGATCCGATGACTGCTGCCGGGCAGAGTGCTGCCGGCCCGAACAATCTGATCGTGAATCACAACCATCGCGTCTTTGCCATCTGCGGCATAAGTCAGTCGTGCAACCGTCCGCACGCCGTCTGCATCAATCCGCGTGACATTCAGCGACCAGGTTGCATCGTCATTCTGTTGCCACCAGCCTTCCGCCGAGCCCCCCGTTGTATCAAAGATCCAGGAGCGAAGTTGCTTTCGTTCCGCGTCCCACCCAATCCGATGGTTGCCCTGAAGCGGCAAACCGGAAAGGCTTTGAATCTGGAATTCGCTGAGCAGGAAATTGCCGCTCGCATCCCAGGTCCAATTGGTAGAGATCGTTTCGCCCTCGACGTCTTCATGCCAGTCGCCCATCAACCAACTCAAGGCTGTCAGGCGATCGTGCGGCGTGACTGGCCCCGACGAGACTTCCCGCACACTGGCAATCAGCCAGGTTCCATCAGGCTGCCGGACGTGAGTCGCGACGTATCTTGAAGCGGTCCGGGATTCACCTTCTGTGGGAGTGAACGTGGAAATGCCTTCTTCCACCAGCACGCCGGTCGCAATTGGGCGAATCGAAAGGAGTTCGATGTCCACTTCACCTTGTGGACTCACTGCAAAGCTGGCCGCATATTCCGCCTCAATTACTTTGCGTCCATGAAAGATCGTCCCATCGGCATCAATGTACTCCGCCTCGGGTGTGAAGAGTGCCGCCAGGGCTTTGGCATCCCGCTTGGCGAACGCTGCGGAGTAGCGAATGGCCGACTGCTCGATGACCTTGCGGGCTTGCTCCGGCTTCAACTCTTGCGCCAAGGTTGGGGCTGCACAGGTCCACAACAAACCCAATCCCACGAGAAACCTGGATACCATCGTGCCGCTCCTGAGATGAGAATTTTCCAGTACCGAAATTGGGGACGTCGAAATTCATCCTAAAGAGCCGGGGCCAACCCGGAAAGGCTTCACAAACTTTTCGCAGGCGAGCAGGGGGATGTGCTGATGGCTCCACGACTGTTCTCCTCTGCCGTACAGAGTCAGACAGCATGCAAATCGAGCGTCTGACTCCCGTCCAATGTTCTTTTGCGTGGGCTGGTTATGACTCGTGTAACAGTTTTGCGACCTGCGGAAACGGCATCTTTGTTCTGTCTGGTGCGGACGACACCAGCGGTTGTGATCGGCATATTCGCTGACAGTGCTGCCATCGCCTTCGTCCTGCGTTGATTGGCGGCAGCCCGGCGGAAAGATCGAACTTCCTCCGTTCTGGTTGCCGAATCGAAAGTGCCTTGTGGTGTGCAGAATCGGCTCGCCGTCCTCAAATGGTTCTTGACACAGCCGTTACGACACCTATGCTGTTGCTAGGTGCGAAGATCGAGCACTTTTCTCGCACCACCCCATCGCTTGGAACGAGACGTCCACTGGTCGATAATAACCATTCGTGAATGCGATTGCAGTCAGCATTTGCATTCAACCTGGGAGTACCGTATCTGCGGCAGAGTACCGTGGTTGCGGCTGAGGAATGAGTATGGCTGCTGCATCGTCAAAACCGACTGCCGTTCACTACACCCTGGTCGCATTCCTGCTGATCATGATTATTCTGGGGGTAATGCTCTACCTGACCAGCCAGGATGCCGGCAAAGCCAAAGCCGCTTTAGCAGCGAAAGAGGGCGAGCTAAATCAGGTCAACACCGCGTTGCGTAAAAGCGATACGGACCTGGAAGAGCTCAAGAAGATTCTGGGCAAATCTCAGCTTCAACAGGTCACCAACCCTGCCAATCCACGCGACCCCTTGTCAGTGGTAGGCAGTCTGATGAACGATCTCGATACCTACGGAAAAGCCTTGGCGGAGACAACCGTCGCGGGAACGATTGCCAAACTTCGGCAAGCGCTGGACACGGCCAACGCGGAACTTGCCAGCAAGACGGATTCGCTCACCTCCTCGGAAAATACGGTGCTGGCCTTGCAGGGGCGGTATCAAACCACCGTCGACGAGCACCAGAAAGCTAGGTCCGATTCTGAAAGCCTGACCCGCACGACGATCAATGAACGCGACGAACAGTTGCAGGCCAAAGATCTGCAGATCTCGGAACTGACTCAGGTGAAAAATACCGTTGAGTTGGAATTGCAGCAGGAAAAAGATGCTCGCGAAGCCGATCGTGTGCAATCCGACAATGAAATCAACAAGCTCGTGTTGATCAACGACAAACTGCGGGAAGAACTCGACGAAATCAAGCAGGAAAGCTTTGAAATCGCTGATGGCCGAATCCGCCGTGTGGACAACGTCTCACGCATCGTCTGGATCGATATTGGCGATGCGGACTTCCTGAAACCTCGCCAGACCTTCAGCATTTACGGCAAAGATACCCCGGGCGTGGCACGGACCCCGGCCGACATCAAGGGGAAAATCGAAGTCACGCGGATCATTGATGCTCACCTGGCGGAAGCTAAGATGATTGAGGAAGACATTTATCGCCCCATGTCACCCGGCGACTTCATTTACACCCCGCTGTGGAGCCCGGGACGCAGCGAGAAGTTTGCCGTGGTGGGATTGCTTGATCTTGATGGTGACGGCAAGAGCGACCGCGAATTGTTTCATCAGGAATTAGCGGTTCGCGGAGCAGAGATCGCCGATGAAGTCGATGATGACGGCGTGCGAACCGGTTCCGGCATCGATGAAGGCATCAAGTATCTCGTCATGGGGCGGGTTCCCGATCCGGGCGATCTGGCAAACCTGGAAGACCAGCAAAAAGCCAAGGAAATGAGCCAGGTGCAAGCGGAGATGCGGAAAGAAGCCCGCTTGTACGGTGTCCGCATCATCCCCTTGAATTCGTTTCTGGATTACATCGGCTACAAGCCGAAACGCCGCCTGTTCCGTCCGGGCGAAAACCGTCCCTACAACCTGAAGGCCGGTGCGGCCAGTGCTTCGGTCAATCAACCGCTGGGCGATATCACATCCAGCGGTCAGGTGTCGGGGAGTTACGGTGGTTCGAAGTTGCCGCCGATTACCTCGTCCGGGCAAACCTCAAAGCTGTTTGGTGGCAAGCCGTAATGTTTTGCCTTCGGGCAGGTTGATCAGAACCACCTGCCAAATTGATGCAGTACGCGAATATGACAGCCCCCTCCCGTGGATGATTCCATCGAGAGGGGGCTTTTTTGTTATTCCACAATCTTACTTGTTGTGTGATCGTTCTGATTTGATCAGTGGGCGGTGTGGTCCAGTACTCCCAACTCCTCATCCTTGAGGGGATGAAGGCGGCGAATCTTGGTGATTTTCCAAGTGTCGCCTTCCTTGATCCAGGTCAACTCAAACCGCGCGGGCTGACGACCGACTTTGCCATAGCCTGCCACGCTGATGGTGGCGTTCGCTCGGAAGTGGCAGACCACGCGTGAACCGTCATTTGTCACCGTCGATTGGAAATCGGTCAGACGCAGATCGTTGTCGACTTCAACCAGTGACATCGCTGCTAGGCACATGGCAGTCAATTCCGGTGCCTGGGCCGAAAAGTGGGTGAGGGTCAGCGGATCTTTCCGTTGGAATTCGTCGCACAACTGCACGACCAGGCCTTCGACCACCTCGGCTGGGGTGACGATGGCTTGTTCCAGCACATACACCCCGCCGGCGAGCAATAATGCAGCGATCGCCAGTCCCAGATGCAGAACCCGCTTGCTGGACAACCACCATGCCAGGAACAGCATCGCGCCCACACCCAGTAACACCATGGGGGGCCAGGGATCTTCCGTGAACCACATCGCAGGCGACTCCGCAGGAACCATCATTCAGTCTGCTGGCGAACGCCATAGATAACGCAGGCTGAAGGCCAGATTCTACTGCCGTGAAGCCAGTCCGCGAAAGGAACTGTCGCCTCGCAGCGGTGTTTCCTGAGTGCGGGCCTGAATTGAGGGTGTCTGTTCCACCAGTGGCGGCAAGTGCGAAAGCCGGGGACGGAACACGACCGTCAGCACGAGGGGCAAATACCACAAGACATAGATGCCCCCTTCGTGGGGATACCAGAATTGAGTAGCCACCACCGTAGCAGCGGAATGGGCCAGCAGATGTTCGAGATTCTTTCGCAACGGCCAGATGGTTGTGGTGACCAGCATGACTATGAACAACGTAAAGACGGGAATGCGGTAAGCCGGATCATAGACCGACCAGAAGCCCACGCCATATCCCGCATCGAACTTCAGGGCCGACCAGTCAATCGATCCCAGAATCTGACGAGTGAAGGAGAAGGAATCGGCGGAGGTGAACAGCAAGCTGCCCAGTAAGACTGCGGCCACACTTCCGACGGCGGCGGCAAATCGCCAGGCACCCCGTTTCCAGAAGAAGGCCATCCAGATTGGGAGCAGGAAGACTGCAAAAAACATCGTGCCGCAGGCGAGGCCGAGCAAGATTCCCGCAGCGATCGGGCGGCGATACATCACCAAAGCCCAAAGAATCAGCGCTCCCGGCAACACATGGGTAACCCGGCTGGCATCGTAGGCGGTACAGGGCAGCAGCAGGTACAGCGTGGCCATGGCCAAGCCCAGGTTCGTATCGCTGAAATGCCAGCGACCCATCAGCACGAGGCCGATCATCACGGCCAGATGAGCTAACACGGCGAGGGAACGGGCCGCGGCGGCTTCCACACCTCCAGAAAGAGGCACGACAGAAGTCGCTAACAACCGCCCCGCCAGTCCCGCCGTTTGGGGCTGAGAAGTCGACAAGTCGGTGGAATCTTCACGGTTCAGCAACTGATCGGCTTGCCGAACGGTTTCAATTGTCGAGGGATGCGGCTCTTCCATCACCACGCGCGTGGTCTGAAAAGCCAACGCCGAGCACATCAAAAACGCCAAACCGGCCGGATTCAGATTCTGCTCATAACGGGGACGGCGAGTGAACATCCGGTCACAGACCAGCCGAGCCCACAGCAGCAGCGTGATGAGGAACAGCCAGACATAACCCAAGGGAGAATCGGGCCCTGCGGCACGGACGAGTAAGAGTCCGGGGGCCAAGCCCAGCAGTAATGCCAAGTCGACATTCCGCAGTGACCAGACACGGTTGAAGCGGTAAAAGACGGCGATGATCAGCAGCAGCGACAGGTAAAACCACGTCGGTGCGTTCACTTCGTAGCCAAGTAATATGTCGCTCATCTCACACCTGTGCAGTGCGCCAGTTTCTGGCGGCTGCGCCGGTCGTCATGGATCCGGAGCCATATAAGAGATCTACAGGGGCGCCTCCTTTCGCTCCTCTTTGTCCATGCACATCGGTTGACAGTACTCTCAGAGTGAACAAAATCCAAGCAATCCGCGTGCCTGGAAGATTGCGCCGCAGGGAAAAACTCGCCTCCAGCCAACTTTCCGTAACCGCTA
Organism: bacterium; assembly: GCA_016125225.1. Taxonomy (GTDB): domain Bacteria; phylum Planctomycetota; class Planctomycetia; order Planctomycetales; family Planctomycetaceae; genus DSVQ01. The sequence goes on from WGME01000007.1 coordinate 222,962, forward strand.
GTCCGCCCGAAAACGACAAAAGTCGTACAATGTGCCACGGAATCACAGGGATTTTTGCGGAGGAGTGACCACATTGCAGCATCACATGATCGCCTGGTCGGAACTGAATCAGTGCCTGGAACAACCGCTTCCCGAGGGAACAACGCGGCTCATTGTCGGTCGCCAGCAGGGAAATGCGTCTCGTGTTGATTCTGATGCCATCAAGGTGACGGCACTTGATGCAGAGTTGCTGCATTCCCTGCCACTGCCCGTCATCATCGCCGCTCTCCCGGAAGCACGGCTTGCGGCGGCAACGGTTTGCCTGACTGTGAGTTCCGGAACACCTTTGGATGCCCTTCTCGCGGTCCGGAATATGCCGGCCGATCTGGAAGTTACCGAGATTGCAAAAGGTGATGCCTCATGGCCCGCTTTAGCTCCGAAAGAGTGGACGCCCGTTTCTGTCTGGCGTCGTCGACTCATTTCTCGGATTCTCGAAACGATTCCGACTCGAAATTCTGTCGCGAAGCAGGCTTTAGAAGCAGGGTTTCTGCTGCTGCAAGACGATCTCGACGGTAGCCATCGGTGCTCTCAGGCCATCGAAGGGGAAGGCCCCGATCATCCCGGCGACTATTGGCATGCCATTATGCATCGTCGCGAACCCGATGACTCCAATTCCAAATACTGGTTTCGGCATCTGGGCCAGCACCCCGTTTTTGCTCGTCTGATCGAACACGCGGCTGCGTGTGCGGCCAACAGCTCTTCAGAGGAATTCCGCCGCTGGGCCGCTGACCTTGTCCGCAAAGGGGCCTGGGACCCGTTCGGCTTTGTCGATCTCTGCTCGCTGGCGCGTCGCTGCGGTTCGGAAAGTTTGCTGCAAAGTTGCGGGGAAATGCAATATCGAGAAATGCAGCAACTGCTGGTCTGGACTTGGCATACGGCAACGGCAACTGGTTGATCCGCACACACGACCTGGTGGCGGATCTCCCGCATTTCCTACAAAGAATCAATTGACTTCCCACGCGACAAATCCGACAATGACGTTGCCGCTCTTCTCTCCTGCCTGCTGCGGGTTCTCTTGAGTGGCGACGTGCAGACGAAACGGTACGACGTCTTGCCCGATCAGAACGAAGTGAATGACGTTCCGTGTGGAAACCGGATTCGTCGCTTCTCTTCGTGCAATCCCCTGAAAATTGCGGCATAATGGAGTTGTCCCGAGAAGATTCGGGCGATTCAACCACACCGCAATCGCCCCCGCCTAGAGAGCGAGAAGTCCCATGCCGAGCATTGGTTTTCCTGAACTGCTGCTGTTTGCCGGGATCATACTGCTGCTGTTCGGCAGCCGTATTCCCAGCGTGATGCGATCATTAGGTTCCAGTATTACCGAATTCAAAAAAGGGACGCGCGACGCGGAGCAGGAACTGGAAGAGACTCCGAAGTCGTAGCCGGAACGGCATCGCGACGGAATTGTTTCTGCCTGGACCTCTTCTCAAGTACCAACCATCAACCTGTCCGTTAAGCAACGGATCATAATTCACGGAGAGTTAGCCATGTTACCGTCACTGGGTGTCCCCGAAATGATCGTCTTCGGGATCATCGCCTTACTGCTGTTCGGCAAGCGACTGCCGGAAGTGGCCCGCAGCCTGGGTAAAGGCGTGGTGGAATTCAAGAAGGGTTTGCGCGGGATTGAAGAGGAAGTCGATACCGCCACCTACAGCCGCTCGTCAACCACGGCCTCAGTGACCAGCCGCCCGGCTCCTGCCGATGAGCCCGTGGAAACGTCAGCCCCGAAATTTGAACCACCGACCAGCAGCCCTCAATAAGCTGCTCTGGCTTTGTTTCGCACAAAAAAAGCGAGCGTCGAGGATCACCCCGACGCTCGCTTGTCATTTCCGGTGGGCGTTACTTGCTCTCAGCGAGCAGCTTCAGAATGGCCTGGCTGTCAGCCGCGGCATTCACCATCGTGTTCTTGGCCAGAATCTTGCCGTCTTTGCCAATCACGAAAGTCCAGCGCTGTGCGGTAACTGTCCGCACGAGCAATTCCTCTTTACCGTCGATTTCACGCGTGATCGACTTTTCACCGACAACGTGTGGCACACCGAAAGCCGATGCGACCTTGCCTTCGGTGTCAGCCAGCAGCGGGAAGCTGAGTTTTTCCGCTTTCTTGAAAAGCTGATGATTGCGGACGGAATCGCCACTGACGCCGACCACTTCCACGCCCGCTTCTGTCAACTTGCTCAAATCGTCGCGAAAACCACAGGCCTGCTTGGTGCACCCGCCGGTCATGTCCGCGGGGTAAAAGTACACGACCAGCGTTTTCTTGCCAACGTGATCGCTCGATTTCCAGAGCTTTCCAGAGTCATCGAGTGCCTCAAACACCGGTGCGGCATCACCCACCTGAAGATCGGGCAGATCTTCCGCCGCCGGGGATGTCAGGGCAGCGGCACAGCACAACACAGCAGCAGTCAAAACCGTTCGAACAGCGAACATCGCGGGTTCCTCAAAAGTTTACAAATGCACGAGCGGCAGAAGCGACCTTAACGTGTAGGATGTTAAGATCATGAATCAGCATAAGAAGATGGTCGTCACGGATGCAACCGGAATGCCAGCACGCTATCGATAAGTGCGCTGGCTGCCGATCGCCGTTGAGCCCGTCAGAAGGATGGGGAGTTCCGCCTGCATGTTGTCATCACAATTGTTCTGGCGTGTCTTTTTTATCTATGCAGGATTGACGATTGGCACCGCCTTGGCTTTGGTCTTCATCCTCAGCGGCCAGCAACGCGACGCCGTCGAGTTGCAGATCGAGCAGCGGTTGCGGGAAGATGCTCACACCGTTGCCACGCTCCTGATGGCCGAAGAGTACTCCGAGGGAGAACTCACACAACCACTGCAGGACCTGCTCAATGCCGTCACTTCGATTGAGTCGACCCGCTTCGCCGTTTTTGATCAAGGCGGCGTGATTCGCTGGACCTCCAAGAACGCCAAGCCCTATTGGCCCGATGCCGATACACCCGAAATCCGCTTAGCTCACGAGGCTGGTTTTGGATTGACCAGACGAGCGGGTCCCACCGGGACACAAGAGCAGCTGTATTATGCACTGCGAAACAAATCGCCGACGGGAACACCGTTCATCGTCGCCGCGATGTTACCGGTCGACCAGATGCTCACCGAAGTTTCCACGGCCCATTACCAGCTTTGGGGTACGGCGGGCACCATCGGCATCCTGGCACTCGCGGTGACATACGTCGTCGTCAGCCGCATTATTGGGCCGCTCGAAACGCTGACGCATGCTGCCGAGGAGATGTCGCAGGGACAATTCCCGGCCGAGGTGAAGGTCCGCAGCCGCAACGAAATTGGCACGCTCGCTCAGGTTTTCAATTCGATGAGCCGTCAACTCGCGGCACGCATTGATGATCTTCAGGAGCAACGGAAACAACTGGAAGCCAATCATCTGCGGCTGGAAACCATTCTCGCATCGATGCTGGAAGGCGTGATCGCGGTCGATGAGCAGGAATGCATCCTGTTTGCCAACCCCGCCGCCTTGCGGCTGATGGACCTCAAACCGAGCAGCATGCTCGGACGACCAATCTGGGAAACGGTCCGGCATGCATCATTTAACGATCTGGTACATCGCTGCCTGCATTCCGAAGAAATTCCGCGAATCGAAATGTTGGTGCCCAGAACGCAGAACACCCTCGCCGTGACAGCTTCCCGGTTACCGGGCGAACCGACGGCCGGGGCCGTGATTGTGTTGCACGATGTCACGGAACTTCGCCGATTGGAATCGTTGCGTCAGGAGTTCGTTCAAAATGTGTCGCACGAACTGAAAACACCGCTGAGTTCCATCGCCGCTTATGCCGACACGCTGCTGGAAGGGGGATTGGAAGACGAAGGTTGCAATCGGCAGTTTGTGGAACGGATTGCCGAACAGGCCGACCGTTTGCATAGTTTGATCCAAGACCTGATTGCACTGGCTCGCATGGAAGCTGCAGACGAGCATCTGGAAGTGGAACCGATCGATGTGAACCCCGTGCTGTCGACGAGTATCGACGATCATCTTGAGGTCGCGCGGAATAAACGCATCACACTCACATCGGATGGTCCGAGCGAGACCACGCTGGGACTTGCTGACGAAGACGGTTTGCGAACCATCATCGACAATCTGCTCGATAACGCGATCAACTACACACCCGCCGGCGGCAAGGTGCATGTGAGTTGGAAGCAAGCTGCGGGCCGGGTCGTCATTCAGGTTCAGGACACTGGGCCGGGCATTGCCCACGAACACCAGCAGCGGATTTTCCAGAGGTTCTATCGAATCGACAAAGCCCGTTCTCGAGAACATGGCGGGACCGGGCTGGGCTTATCGATTGTCAAGCACCTCTGTCAGGCGTTCGGCGGAAATATCTCGGTGCAGAGCCAACTGGGGCAGGGCAGCCTGTTCATCGTAGAACTGAAAACCGCATCCGTGGCGGTGCTGAAGTGATGTCAGCTTTGCGATGGTCGTGATTCAAAGGACACGACAACACCATACTGATTACGGTCAATTCGTCGGGATGCCACGATCAGCGATCGTGGAAAACGTGATCACTGATTGTTCTGTTCTGACGGCAAGACTATAGTCACACCTCCAACATCTCACCTTGGAGTTCCCAGATGTGGTTTGCCAGGTTGTGGTTCGTTGCCCTGATTTCTGTCATGCCGATGGCCATTCTGGCGGCCGATCCCATCGTCATGCCTCATCCCTTAACGGCTGCGTTTTCCCCCGACGTCTGGCGTCGCGAACATCGCCTGATCGATGTGCATCAGCACATTGAAGGGAAGCCGGAACGGTTGGCCCGAGCCGTGGGGATCATGGATCATGCCGGCATCGGCGTAGGAGTAATCCTGGGAGCGGGGACAGTAACGCACAAGCCCGGCGAGATCTCCAACTTTCAAGCCGTGAAACGTGTGGCGGATGAGACGTATCCTAGTCGATTTCTGCATGCGATGCTTCTCGACTACGCTGGTTGGAACGACTCCGACTGGAGCACGCAAGCCGCGCAGCAAATTCAGGATGGTTACGAACAAGGGGCCGTTGGTCTCAAGGAGTTCAAGCGGTTGGGGCTGTATCTCAAGGACAAATCGGGCACGCTCATCAAGATTGATGACCCGAAACTCGATGCGGTCTGGCAGAAGTGCGGCGAGTTAGGAATGCCGGTGTCGATTCACGTCGGCGACCCACAAGCCTTCTGGTTGCCCTATGACGAAACCAACGAACGCTGGACGGAACTGAAAGACCATAAAAACTGGTGGTTCGGTGACGCGAATCGCTATCCGCCCCGTATGGACTTGCTGGAGGCCCTCGATCGCGTGATGGCCCGGCATCCCAAGACGACGTTTATCTGCGTCCACTTCGCGAACAATCCCGAAGACCTGGAATGGGTCGATCAGGCTCTCACCAAACGGCCCAACATGTATGCCGATCTCGCGGCCCGTGTTCCGGAGATTGGTCGACATGATCCGGTAACGGTGCGGGAGTTATTCCTCAAGCACCAAGACCGCATTCTGTTCGCGACCGATTTTATGGTCTATGGCAAGCTGATTCTTGGATCGGGCGGTGATGAAGAAAAGCCGACAGACGACGAGGCTGTCGAGTTCTATCGCAAGCACTGGCGCTGGTTCGAGACGGCTGATCGCGACTGGCCCCATATGACTCCGATTCAGGGCGACTGGACCATCAGCAGTATCAACCTGCCCCCCGAAGCCAGCCGTAAGATTTACTTCGATAATGCCCAGCGACTCTTTGCGAAGTCGCTTCCCCTGTCACAAATGAAAGCCCTGCGGATCGAACAGGACTTTATCCCCGATGGGAAACTCAGCGAACCCGAATGGGCAGACGCGAAACCCATTCGTCTGGAATATCACACAGCGACCGTTCGGGCCTACCCCGAATTGAGTACGCCTGTGCGGGCGTTATGGTCGGACCAGTTTCTCTATCTGGCCTATGAGAGTCCGTATACGGAACTAAGCGTGTTCAGCCCGACCCAAACCGAAGAACGTTTCGGGCTATGGGACAACGATGTGGTGGAAGCCTTCATCGCTCCCGACCCCGGGAAGCTGACCAAGTACACCGAATATGAATGGGCTCCGAATGGCGAGGTGCTTGATTTGAAGCTTGATCTGCCGGAGAAGGACTTCGCATGGAGCAGCGGAGCAGAACACGCCGTCACCATTGACGAGGCGGCCAAAGTCTGGCGCGTGGAGGTCCGGATTCCGTGGTCGGCCTTGTGCGAAGAGAAACCAAAGCCCGGCACCAGATGGCGAGCCAACTTTTATCGATTCGATAAGCAGCACAAGGCGTTTCTGGCCTCTTCACCAACACTCACGCCCAGTTTCCATACCCCGGAACGCTTTGGTTGGCTGGAGTTTTGAGACCGATTATCGATCTCGCGGGGCGATGCCCGGTTCGAATTGCCGATTCAGCAATTTGACCGCATCGGCTTGGGCTTCGGCGAAGTGGGGATCGTCGACGATATTGCGGGTCTCGGCGTCATCGTGGATGTGGTCATACAGTTCGCGTGCCACAATCTGGCCCGTTTCCCAGTCATGCCATTCGGTGTAACGCACAGTGGCCGTGCGAATGCTGTAACCCATCGCATCGGGCACACCTTTATCGGTGCGGTCGAAATACGCCGGTCGTGGATGCTGGGTGAACGCTGCTTCCTGCACTGACTGCGTTGGGTCTTTCAGAATCGGTACCAGACTGACACCGTCCAAAGTCTTCGCGGTCGTAGTTGTCATCGGCTGGATATAATTCATTTCGATCAAGGTCGGGTAGAGATCGACCAATTCGACGAGAGCATCGGTGGTCTGGCCGGCATGTGGGTAATTATTCGGCGGGGCGATAATGAGGGGCACGCGGGCATCGAACTCGAAGCACGACGTCTTCGCCCACAAACCGTGTTCGCCCAGGTGATAGCCATGATCGCTCACAAAGACCACGATCGTGGAGTCGCGCAGCCCCAGTTCTTTCAGAGCCGAGAGGACCTTGGCGACCTGCTTGTCCATATAGCTGACATTGGCATAGTAGCCCTGCCGCATTTCGGCTTCGTCTTGATGAGTTAGCTTTAAGCGTTTGGGACCAAAGCCCAGAATCTCGCGACTATCGTGAAACGCAATTTCCGGGGCACCGAAGGGTTTGCCGATGGTCAAGGGTGGCGGCGGTTCGGTGTCATAGCGGGTCCAATAGCTGGCCGGGGCATTGAAGGGCGAATGAGGTTTCCAGAAACCAACCGCCAGAAAGAAGGGCTGCTGCTTCTCTTTGAGATCGCTCATCATGCGGATGGCTTCGTTGGCCACGCGCCCATCGTAATAAGCGTCATCGGGCACATCGCGGCGTTCGCATTTGGGAGCGGTGGCCCAGTCTTTCGGTGGTTCCCCATCCACCATCGGCTTGTCATCACCGTGATTCGCATAGTGCAGAAATTCCGGGGCACTCCATGAAATTGGGTCGCCATGAATGTCGGTGTGCCAATTGTGGAAGATCTTGCCCGCGTTATAGGTGAGATATCCATGCTGCTGAAAATACTGTGGCAACGTCACTACATCGGGGTTCTTCTCGCGAAAGTGCAGGCCATTCGACCAGAGATGCAAGCTGTCGGGTCTCTTGCCGGAGAGCATTGAAGACCGGGACGGATTGCACACGGCCTGCTGACAATAGGCCCGCGTGAACAGCAACCCTTCTTTGGCCAACCCATCGATATTCGGGGAAGCTGCTGCAGATCCATAGCAACCGAGTTCGCAGCGCAGGTCATCGGCCATCAGGAACAGCACGTTCCACCGCGGGGCTGCTTGGGCAGTCTGTGTGAAGGTTGTTCCCGCGAGCAGACACAGTGATGCCAGCGAAAGCCAGGTGCAAGTCGATCGGGACATGGGTCGCGCTCCTTTGAGAGGGTTTTGCATTTTGCCCCACATTGCGGTTGAGTGCTACCATTCAGTCGAATCGAGATTGCGAATTGACCCTTCTGCTCGCCGTGCTGTAACATCAAATACTTCTGATGATTGCAGCACGCGGGTGGAGTCGCATGCATGAGCAGTTGGGTTGCCTATTGCCTTCTGATGACTGCGAGCACCGGGGCAGACACGGACAGCAAGTTTTTCCGTGATCAGGTCGCCTCGATTCTGGAACGTCGCTGTGTGGGCTGCCATAACACCGCCGATGCTAAAGGCGGACTGGCTCTTGATACCTCCGCCCGACTGCATCAAGGTGGAGACAGCGGCACGGCGGTGGTTCCGGGGAAGGCCGCTGAGAGTTTAATCCTACAGTATGTCCTCGGCGACAAACCCGAGATGCCCAAAACCGGGCCGCCGTTGTCGGAGCAGGAAATTTCGATCCTGCGGCAGTGGATCGAACAGGGAGCCCATTGGCCCGATGATCTCACCTTAGAAGAACGCCCCGCGGCTGATAACAACTGGTGGTCCCTGCAACCATTGGTTCGGCCACCAGTCCCTGAGAACACAGATACGGTCGCCCGTTCGCCGATTGACCGATTCATCCAGTCCCGTTTGCAACAAGCTAGTCTTTCGCCTTCTCCAGAAGCCGATCGAAGGACGTTGATCCGCCGGTTGAGTTACGACCTGATCGGGTTGCCCCCCACACCGGAAGAGGTCATTGCGTTCGTAGCCGATCCCGCACCGGACGCTTACGAACAACTGGTCGATCGTCTGTTGGCCTCGCCGCAGTACGGCGAGCGCTGGGCGAGGCATTGGCTGGACGTGGTCCATTACGGCGAGACCCACGGCTATGACAAAGACAAGCTGCGGTTGAACGCCTGGCCGTATCGCGACTATGTCATCCGCGCGTTCAATAGCGACAAACCTTATGCCGAGTTTGTCCGTGAGCAACTCGCGGGCGATGTCCTCGCAAAAGACCCGATCGATGGAGCGACAGCGTTAGGGTTCATCGCCGCCGGTCCTTGGGACTTTATCAGCCATGTCGAGGTGCCGGAATCGAAGAAAGATGGTCAGATCGCACGAAATCTCGACCGTGACGACATGGTGGTCAACACGCTCAATACCTTCTGCAGCACCACGGTGCAATGTGCCCGCTGTCATGCACACAAGTTCGATCCGATCAGCCAGACCGATTACTACCGCCTGCAGGCCGTCTTTTCGGCACTCGATCGAGCTGACCGGGCGTTTGATGCTTCGCCGGAAATGGCCCGGCAACGCAAAACACTGCTGGCTCAGCAGCAGCGATTGAAAGATCAGATTACGAACGTCGAAGCCGCGATCATAGACGCGGCCGGCCCTCGCTATGCCGAAGTGACAATCCAACTCGAGAAGCACCGTTCTCAACAGAAACACGGATTTCGTCCGCCGCCCGAGCATGGGTATCACTCGGCGATCGCGTCGCGTGATGATGACACCAAATGGGTGCAGTTCGACCTGGGGGCGCCGCAGTATGTCCACGCGATTTCGCTGCATCCCTGCTATGACGATTTCAACAGCATCGGTGCAGGGTTTGGTTTCCCGGTCCGCTATCGCCTCGAACTCTCCTCAGATCCACGGTTCGAGAGCGACCTCATCACCCTCGCGGATTTCACGCAAGCAGATGTGGTCAATCCTGGACTGTCGACTGTCCACGTCAATTGCCCGCCTTACTCGAAGGGGCAATTTCTCCGCATCACGGCGACCAAGCTGGCTACGCGGAAGAACGATTTCATCTTCGCCATGTCGGAAGTGCAGATTCTGAACACCGCACTCAAGAACATCGCCCCGACGGCAAAGATCACCGCTCTCGATTCGATTGAAGCGCCGATTCGCTGGCGGCTGAGCAATCTGGTCGATGGCATCTTTCCAGTTCAGGGCGATGCCGAACGAAATCAAGAGATCGCCCGTTTGCAGTCCGAGCAGCAGAAACTGATCGCGGCCGTGCCGATGAAGTTACAAACGCGTCCACAACAATTCCACAAGGAACTAGCGGAAGTTGTTCAGCAACTTGCATCTCTCCCCGTGCCGCAAAAAGTGTATGCCGGTCTGGTCTACAAGGGCGAAGGCAACTTTCGTGGGACCGGTCCCGATGGTGGCAAGCCCCGGCCAATTCACGTGCTGCATCGTGGGAATGTCGATCAGCCGGGTAAAGAAGTCGGTCCCGGTGTGCCCCCGCTTGTGACCGGCTTTCCAGCCGAATTTGTCCTGCCAGACAATCACACCGAAGCCGATCGCCGAATCGCATTGGCCGAATGGATTGTCCACCGCGATAATCCCCTGACCTGGCGGTCGATTGTGAATCGCATGTGGCACTATCACTTCGGCCGCGGTCTGGTCGATTCGCCCAATGATTTCGGACGCATGGGAGCCACGCCATCGCATCCGGAATTGCTGGACTGGCTCGCGATCGAATTCCGCGATGGTGGCCAGTCACTGAAACAGTTGCATCGCCTGATCGTCACCAGCCAGACCTATCGGCAGGTGTCCGACGATCGTCCCGATGCCGCCCGCATCGATGCCAACAATGCCCTGTTGTGGCGAGCCAATCGCCGCAAACTCGATGCCGAGGCCATCCGAGACAGTTTGCTGTTTGTTTCCGGTCGATTGAACGATCAAATGACCGGCCCGAGTTTCCAGGACTTCGTGATCGAGCGGCCCGAGCATTCCCCGCACTTTGAATATCGGCTGCACGATCCGGCCGACCCGAAATCACATCGCCGAAGCGTCTACCGGTTCCTCGTCCGTTCGCAACCCCAACCCTTCATGACCACGTTTGACTGTGCCGATCCGTCGATGTCCGTCGACAAGCGGAATGAAACGATTAACGCGTTACAGGCGTTGGCACTATTGAACAACGGCCTGACATTGCTTACGGCTCAGGACCTGGCGGAACGAGTCACCGACTCCGCAGTCGAACAGGAATCACTAGTCCAACGAGCGTTCTCGCTGGCACTATCACGGGAACCCACACCCGACGAGTTGGATGTCCTGACGGGCTATGCCCAGCAACACGGATTGGCCAACACGTGCCGCGTGATCCTGAATCTCAATGAGTTTGCGTTTGTGGATTAGTCTTGCGTCTCTGCCGTATTGAAATCATCTTCCGATGGAATCTTCCGAACCGCAGTTGGAGTCTCTTAGTGCTGAGGGAACCGGTGGTCCCGGGGTGATAACGCCCGGAGACGCAGGAGACGATAATCCGGAACCGTGGTATTCGGCTCGGTGTGTGTTTCTCTTGCAGCCTATATCTCAAGATCACTCGGAACACTTATATGAAGAACGAGTGGTTTTATTGCGTGCCGAAACGTTTGACGAGGCTTTCGAGAAGGCGGAGAAAGAAGCGAAAGATTACATCGCTGGTGATCCAAAAAGTCGGGTCCTGTTCGTCGAAGTCTATCATTTGTTTGAGCGAAAAATTGGGGATAAGGTGGAGATCTTTTCATTAATTCGAGACAGCCCGCTTTCGCCGCAAGACTATGTGAGTCAGTTCTTTGATACAGGAAAAGAGCATAGGCAACGTGATTGAAATCCGCCTGAGCGTTCTTGGGAAGTGTGGAAACTATGCCGTCGTTTTATGAATCGGCCATCAACCGTCGCGAATTCCTGAACCGCTCGGGTCAGGGGTTCGGTGGGTTAGCACTCGCGGCGATGCTGGCCCAAGACCAGGCCCGTGCCGATACCACGCCGGGTGTGCTCACCAACCATCTGCATTTTCCCCCGAAGGCCAAGCGAGTTATTCAGTTGTTCATGGCAGGGGCGGCGAGTCATGTCGACCTGTTCGATCACAAGCCGGAACTCGAAAAGCGCAACGGGCAGCCGTGGGACCCGGGCGAAAAGGTGGAACTCTTCCAGAATGGACATGGGGCCACCTTCGCTCCGCCCTGGACGTTCCAACCTTATGGCGAATCGGGCAAGATGCTCAGCGAAGTCGTGGCACCGCTGGGTAACGTCGTCGATGACATGGCCTTCGTGCATAACATTGTCGGCAAGACCGGAGTGCATAGCACCGCGACATTGCTGCAATCGACCGGGTTTCAACTGCCCGGTTTCCCCGGCATGGGAGCGTGGGTGAGCTATGCCCTCGGCAGCCTGAACGACAACCTGCCGACATTTGTTGTGCTGCCCGATCATCGCGGCTTCCCCTCGAATGGTCAGAAGAACTGGGACTCCGCGTTCCTGCCGGCTCAGCATCAGGGCACGATCATCCGTCCCGGAGCCGAGACGCCCATCGAAGATCTGTTCGCCGCGAAGAACCCGTTCACGTCGTCGGCCGGTGATGCTGCGGGCCTCAATGTGCTCGCTGCGCTCAACCGTCGGCATGCCGAATCACGCACAGGTGATACGCGTCTCGAAGCCCGCATTCGCAGTTATGAACTCGCCGCCAAGATGCAGTTGGCTGCACCGGAAGCCCTCGAAATCACCGGCGAGCCGCAGCACATTCTCAAGATGTATGGCCTCGATTCTGTCCCCGCCAGTTGGCCCAGCGAAATCAATGCTCCCGAAGAGATCGCCCATTTCGGCCGGAAGTGTCTGGTGGCGCGGCGGCTGCTCGAACGGGGCGTGCGGTTCATTCAGATCTGGTCGGGCAACGACAACAGCTTCCCCCGCCGCAATTGGGATTCGCACGAAGACATCGCCCGTGATCACGGCCCGCTGGCACTCGGCATGGCGACCGGCGCGGCCGCGCTGATTCAAGATCTGAAGCAACGAGGCATGCTCGAAGACACCCTCATTTTGTGGACGACGGAGTTCGGCCGTATGCCGTGTGCGCAGTCCGGCAAAGGGCGTGATCACAACCCGTTCGTCTTCACCAACTGGCTCGCGGGGGGCGGCATCCGTCCGGGAATCAGCTACGGTCCCAGTGATGAATGGGGCTACAAACCGCTCGATCGCGAGCACCCCACCCAAGTCTACGACATCCATGCGACGATGCTGCACCTGCTGGGGATCGATCACACGAAACTCACCTTCCGACACAATGGGATCGATCGCCGTCTGACCGATGTCCACGGGCACGTCATTCCGGACCTCATCGCCTGATGGCGTGGGTCATTCTTCGCCATCGAGTGCCAGACCGGTACCGAAGTCGTCCTCGGATTCCTCGACGTTGGCTGTCGCTGTTGCCGGATCGATCAGCGGCTGTGGTTTCGGCTGGTCCAACCCCACCAGATCGGGATCGTTCGCATGAGACAGCATCGAATCCGTGCTGTGAGGGTCCACGGCCCGGCACGATTCAGTCAGCCGCATTGCGATGTCCCGCAACTCCTCTCGCCAGGCTTGCGGATCGAGTCCCGGCGGAGTGACCTGACTGAACTCGCCGATCAATAAAGCCAACCGTAACAGATGCCGGAAGACCAGCCCTTCCTGCTTGGCCAGATCTCGGCCGCCGACATACTTGTAAAAGTCGCCACCGAAATCGAACAGATCGCCCGCGATCCAGACAGGAGTGATCGGCACTCGCTCGACATCCGGGTACAACGATTCGAAGACCATCAAGGTCTTTTCCGCCAAGGGAGGCGGCCATTTCCGCTCTTCCGGAGGCAAGTCGCGGTCAAATTCGGGGTACAAATCTCCTGCCGGTAGAATGCCCCGGTTGACAATCTCCAGATCTATGTGTTCCAAAGCCAGGGGACCAGGGGGCATGCGGTCTGGCAGAGGGACACGGACCTGCCGAATCAGATTGCGCGGGAACTCCAAAATCGATTCCCAAAGTTGCAGCCGTTCGATCGGATCAGCCAAGCCCAGTTGTTCGGTCAGGAAGAGTCCGTATAGCGGGTGCACGCTGCGAAACTGCAGCAACTGTGGTAAGCGGTCGGTGGGTTCGGCACGCTCGGGACGATATTCGACGATTGGTGACCGAGCAGCGGTATCAACTTTATTTCCTTGTGCCTGCCATTTCTGATCAATGGCAGCCTGCAGTTGCTGGGATAGCCAAGAAGATTCGGCCGGAGCTGATGGTTTCGATTCCATCTTGGGTGACGTCACTTCCGGCTCTGGCTCCGGCGGTTCGGGGGTCAGTTTGAGGAAACCCGCACGATGCAACGTGATGAGCATTTTGTCGAGTTGCTTCTGCCCCTGCTCGAGCGCCTTGGAGTCCATCAAGCGTTTGCGGACGAGTTGTCGTAGCCGCTCGACATCGGGCGACAGTTGCAAGAGATAGGCCAGCAACCGCCAAGGGATGGGGCCACGACTGACGAGGTTGCCCGCCGGTGCCGTCCGCAGCTTCTGGAACTGAGCTTCGTCCCAGTATTGCCGTTCCGAACTGCGGGTCGGCATCTTCTTTTTCAAAGCCTTCTTGGCCTTGATGAGTTGGGGATCTTTCGTGTCTTCGGGAATCTGGTCGTACTTTTCCCGCCACCGCAAGATGCGCACATCATCTTCATGAGGCAAAGCGAAGACGTAGCCTTCCTTATCAAATTGTGGTCGACCCGCACGGCCGAACATCTGCTGGGCCGAACTGGGGTCGATCACTTTCTGAGCACCGGGCCGTCCTTTCAACAGGCTGGGTAAGACGACCGAACGTGCTGGCAGATTGATGCCCGCGGCCAGGGTTTCGGTGCAGACACAAATCGACAGCAACTTCTTCTGAAACAGATGCTCCACGATGCGTTTGTGTTTGGGGAGCAGCCCCGCATGATGCACGCCAACACCGCGGAAGAGAATCTGCTTGAGCTTCGGGCCGACACCTTTCGACCAATCGTGCTGGGCCAGTTCTTCACCCAACTGCTTCTGTTGCCCCTCTGCCAGTAACGCTCGGCCTTTGAGTTCTTCGGCGACATTCCAGCACTGGTCGCGATTGAAACAGAAGACCAAAGCCGGAGTCCGGCGCGTCTCGGCATCCCCCGCGGCCATTTCCTCCAGATGGTCGGAGAGTAATTGATCGGGCACCCAGCGAAAGTTGAGTGGTACTTTGCGGTCGGAGCTTTGCACCAGTTCCAGGCGACGATCGTGACACCGATCGAGCCAGAGTTGAAAGTCGACGGCATTCCCAATGGTCGCAGACAATAGCAGCAGCCGAACCGATGGGGGCAGTAGTGACAGCGCGAACTCCCAGACAATGCCTCGCTCGGGGTCAGAGAAACTGTGGAATTCATCCATCACCACGGCGGAAACCGTGCTGAAATCGAAGGCTTCCGTATGGAGAAGTCGGTTCAATAGAATTTCGGCGACAACCACCAGCACGGTGGCCTCGGGATTCACTTTGCGATTCCCTGTCACCAGCCCGACCTGATCGGGAGCAAAGCCCCAGCGGATCGCGGCGGCTTGCAGTTCGACAAACTTCTGTTCGGTGAGAGCAATCAGCGGTGTTGTGTAGTAAACGGTTCGTCCCGTCCGCAGCCCTTCGTACACGGCGGCTTCAGCAATCAGCGTTTTGCCGGTCCCCGTGGGAGCGCAGACCAGCACACCGGTGTCACTGCTGAACCAGGCCAGCAACGCATCCTCCTGCACTGGATATGGCGCAAAGGAAAGTTGGTCAAAGTAGGCCTGAGCCAGTTCATCGCGAGAAGGAGCGGGGACAGTCATCCGTGAGCTTTCGGCGATCAGCAAAAGAAGATTTCAAGATCTGGCAAACACTTGGGGCAGATTCAACCACCAAGGAGAGCGATCATAGCAACTCCCCTTCCAGAGCACTGTGAATGTCATCCGGCGGAACGGGGTGCGAGTGCTCGGCACCATTGGGTGCGGTGTACCACCAGTAGGGATCGATCGGTGGCTGCCATGGTTGCCGAATCGGACGTTCTGCCAGTTCATCGGTTGGGATGTGGGGTGGTTGGTCAGGGGCGATCAGCAACGGCGGCGTGCGGATTCGGCGAATTTCCTCGAGCCAGATCGTTGCCTGCTTACCAAATTGCCGGTTGATGATTTCGATCGCTTCCGCTCGCTGTTCAGAGACAGCCAAACGCCGCCAGATCTTTCGACTCAGTCCCCACAAGCCGGCATCGGTCGGGGAATGATCCAGTCCGGCGATGAGATCTTGCCAGGCTAACAGCGTTTCCGAGCTTTGCAGCTCCTGTTCCGCGAGCATCTGCCAGGCCCCGGCGAGTGTCGGGTCACGCTTCACGGCCTTCCGCAACTCCACCACATCGACCGTGAGTCGCGGGCGGTGGTCGTCGCCGCGAGTGGCGAGGTACCAATGGTAACTCCCATTCCACTCGGGATGGACGGCATACCACATTGGAATGATCAGCAACCAGTGACTTAAGACGACGTTCAACCACAACAACCACGGTCGTCGAACCTGCCAAGCGGTAGCCATGCCGATCAACCAGCCATAGGCGATGCCGGTGAAATGGGCCAGGTTATCGATGCGTACCAACTCCAGTTCGGTTGCCACCAGCATCACTACCAAGATAAGCATGACGGCGGAAATGTTTTCGTCGGTCATGATTCGGGTCAGCCGCGGATCACGCTCTCGTCCGCCCCAGAGGGCTCCATAAATGGCACAGCAGACCCCGGAAAATCCAATTCCGTAGACAGCCAGTAAGGTCGATGGCAAGGAACTGACAACAGACGCCGCGATCATGAACAGCAGGTAACGGCCACTTCCCCAGATGCGCTCGAACAATGCTCCATAGGTGGCGATGAACAGACTGTTCAGCAGCAGATGCAGCAGATCACCATGATGCAGCGTACACAGCGGAATCCGCCACCATTCCCCGTCCCAGAGTTCGAAGGGACCTTCCAGGTTGGTTAACGGGATCGAATAGTCATGCGGCAAAGATTGCGGGACCCATGTCAGGTTTTCGACACATCCCCATTGCCGACGCAATTCGCCCACCGTGCGGGCATCAACATCCCCCCAGGGATGCGTTCCCGCATAAACCGCCGCCAGAACCACTAGCACCAGCGTGGTGACAGGGGTTCGATAAATCCGCCGCCAGACATTCATTTAGGCATCCCACTCGATTGCCGCACAAGCGTCAACCTGCGAGGGGAATTTGGTGGCAATTTCCTTGGCGGTCTTGCCGCACGCATGATATCGTCAGAAACCCGGATGGCGATTGTGAGTTCAGCGGGGGGCATTCGCCTCCTGACTGAGCGATAAGTTTCGGTTATCATTTTGATTCCACCGTCATACTGCGGTGCTCAGCCTCTCATTATCATCCATTCTATCGACTTCTGCGAGACCAGCGATGTCCCATCGGACGCGACGGCGTACGGCGTTTACACTGATTGAATTGCTGGTCGTCATCGCCATCATCGGCATGCTTCTGGCGTTGTTCTTACCGGCGGTGCAGCAGGCCCGCGAAGCCGCTCGACGTACGCAATGCCGCAACAACATGAAACAGCTGGGATTGTCTTTGCACAATTACCATGGCAGCTACAACACCTTGCCTCCAGGGGAAGTCCAGCAGTCGACGGATGATCTGAAAGGGAATTGGTCCTGGTCGGCTCAATTGCTCCCTTATGTCGATCAGGCCCCCATTTATCAGCAGATTGATATCGGCAATATGCAGGTGGGAGACGTCTTGGGAGACCCACAATTACGTCGCTTGCTGGAGACGCCCGTTTCAGCATTTCGCTGCCCCAGCGATACCGGGCCAGTTGTGAACGATGACCAGTACCGCGTGATTCAGGATACGTATTCAGCGAACTACTACAAACTGGCGACGGCGAACTATGTGGCCGTAAACAGTTCCGGTGTTCCGCGACCGACATTCAATTCCGCGGTTTCCGGGGATAAGGCCCCTAATGCTCACGCCAATGGTGCATTCTACCGCAACAGTCGGGTGAACTTTCGCGACTTTCTCGACGGTGCCAGCAATACCATTCTGGTGGGCGAACGGTCGTGGGAGACCTTGGTCAATTCCTCATCGGCTCCACGAGCCGCCATTTTGTACGCCGTTCAGGACAGCCGGGGTGATAACGATGGTGGCTTGAGTGCGGCTCTAGGATCAGGTCAGCGCCGCATCAATTGCCCAGCCGCTGGCATGGAGTGTCGACGGGCCTTCACCAGTCAGCATGCCGGTGGTGCCATATTTCTCTTCGGGGATGGAACTGTACGGTTCCTCTCGCAGAACATCGAGCACCGTAATGAGCACGTAGGCAGCCCTGATGAAGGTCTGCTGGAGAATCCCGTCAATTCCGTCTTTGAATACCTGCTCGCGATTCAGGACGGCCAACTCTTCAACGAATACTGAGACTGCCTGGACAGTTTGCCAACCTTGTCGGGTGTCGTTCACGGCTTGCGCAGATCTTTACGGCAATCGGCATCGGCTTCAACGGGCGATCCGACTTCGTCAACCGGATGAGTAAACAGATATCGCCAGACTGCCTCGTGGATGTACTTCCCCTCGGCATCCTTCACGGCGGCCCCGCCGGGAACCACCGAACTATGCGCCCGGTTTGCATCCCCTTTGACATCGGCATGGGTGATGAGGCGACGCGAGTTGCCGTAGGGGGCGGGTGTGTCATCAACATCAACGATCGGCCCGAACTCGTTCAGCCCCAGCAATTCCCAGGAACGGCAGTAATGATCGCCCGACCAACCCCCATCAAGAATGTGGCTGAAGCCGAAGTAGCGGTTCGCCGGGGTCGCCGATTCTAACCCTTGCCAGGTTTCATATTGATCGCGTGGGCCGCAGAACATCACCACACGGTCAACTTTCTGATGCTTCGCAAAGCGGGCGGCGGTGGTCGAACCATGTGAGCTACCGGCCATGATCACTTTGTCCCAGCGGAGTTCACGACCATTGGATGTGAGAAACTGATTCCACCGCCCTTGCGGATTTTCTTTCGCCAGCCACTTCACAAACTGCAGCGAACGTTCGGCCATGCCATCGGGCTTGGGGATGGTGACCACATCGCTGAAGTCTTCTCCCGTCGCCGCTTCGAGACGGATTTTTCCAAGGAATTTGTCATCGGCAGGTGGCGGTTCTTTACCGAACTGACTGAACCACCCATTGGCATAATGGACGCGAATGACGTGTAGTCCATAGCCCGAACAGCGTTCAAACAGCGGTTGGCTGTGCCCCATCAGCCAGATGACCAGCTTTCCCTGCGGCTCGACACGGGTATCGACTGACGCGTGCTGTAGATCCTGTGGTTTGCCATCTTTTTCGAGCAGGAAGTTGATCTCGGGATGTGCCTTCACACGCTTGTCAATCTCGCTGGCACGAGCCGTCAAATCGTATCGCTGTGGTTTACGGTCATTGTAACGTGGGGGAGTATCCGCGGCCGCAACCGAAGCGACAGTCATCAGGATGGAAAAGGTCAGGGTGAATCGTGGGAACATATTCGTGTGCTTCTTACTAGGCGGAGATTCAGGGTTGGCCCGTAGAGGGCATTTTGATCGAGCCCGATGGCGATTGCCAGGGAGTCTCGCCACCACGCTGGATATGCCGTCTCAGAACCGTATTCAATTCGTTGACCATTTTGCGGTTCTGTGATGCCAGATTGTGTTGCTCCTGGGGATCATCTTTCAGATGGTAGAGTTCCAGCGGGCTGTATGGGTCGTTCTGCATCAGCTTCCAGGGGCCGCGAATCACGGCTTCATAGCTCTTCCCACCATACACTGGACCTCCCTCGCGGCGAACAAAATACAACTCTCGATTGGCAGGCAGCGATTCGCCTTTCAGCAATGGCAGCAAACTAACGGCATCCAGGTCTTCTGGAACATCTGCCCCCGCCAATTCCAGGAAGGTCGGCACCAGATCGAAACTGAGTCCCGCATAGTCACAAGTTGATCCGGCGGGAATCTGCGCAGGCCAACGCATCATGAACGGAACTCGTAAGCCCCCGTCGTAATGACTTTGTTTCCCATCTCGCCACGGATCATTGTTCTGGGCGTGAGGAAGCGAACCGCCGTTGTCCGATGTGAATGCAACCAAGGTATTCTCATCCAGACCCGCCTCTTTTAACGCCTGCAGGACTTTTCCGATGTGGAAGTCGAGATGCTCGACAAACGCCACATTCAGCCGCCGTTTCTCATCCAACCCCGGAAGTCTCTGCTCGACTTTGGCCACCCAGTCAACAGGGGGCTCAATCGGAAAGTGAGGTGCGTTGTAGGCCAGATAGAGGAAGAACGGCTGATCCCGATGCTTTGAGCGTTCTTGCAGATAGTCGATAGCCCAAGCAGTAAAAAGTTTCGTGGCATGCCCCGGGGGATCAATCTCAACGTCGTTCCGTCGCATGTAGTTGATGCCGTGGCGTCGGTGCGTCAGGTAACTCTCCATCATGTCGCCGAGGAATCCATGAAAGTACTGAAATCCACGCTGATTGGGAGTATTCGGCGACTCCAGTCCTAAATGCCATTTGCCAACAATCCCGGTGTGATAACCAACGTGGGAAAGCTCGTCAGCGATGGTCTTCACCGAGGGATCGAAGTAGCCCCACGAATCTTCCGGCTTGGTTCGAATGACTCCCGGAACTCCCACGCGATCGGGATACCGCCCCGTCAGCAAAGCCGCCCGCGATGGCGAACAGACCGTGCAGTTGGCACGCATCGACGAAAACAACATGCCCTCTGCCGCCAGCCGATCAATGTTGGGACTCTGAACATCCGATGCATGATACGTAGAGACATCGCCATACCCCAGGTCATCGGCCAGTATGAGTACAATGTTTGGTACGCGCACGTCACCAGCGAATAAGGCCTCATTTCTCGACGGGATTAACAGTGTCGCAGTGGTGACAGCAAGAATGAGTGAAGTAGTTCTGTGTCGTAAACTGCTAAGGAACGTGGTGCGGGTCAGCGGGATTGCTTGATGTGAGGCGGACATGAGAGTGCTCCGAGCGACGGACAGGGCAAGAATGCGTCCGGACAGTATTGAACACCCGAGTGCTGAGGTCAATCTCCATCACGGTTGTAACACTGGCCGAAAAAGGTCGATTTTGGCTTCGATAGTCCGGCTGCCTCAGTGTTGATTGACTGGCTGCAATCGTGGAAACGTCGTGCTGACGTCGCGCGTTCAATAATACGATCCATCAAGAGCTTATTCAGAACCGCTTTGAGCGTATTGCATCCTCCAGGGCTTGGACTGCTTGTAAAGCTCAAGTTGCTGTTTGGCAAATGGGGCCTTGGGCTTCCAGGAAAGCACTCGATTCTGCAGTTCGATGGCTTTGGAAAAGTCTCCCGCTTCGGCATACGCCGCTGCCTGTGCCTGATGGTGCCCCCAAGCCATTACGCAGCGAAGTTTCTCCATCTCCATCGCATGCTTCACAGCCAGTTTGCCGTCCCGAATGCTCTCATCGTCACTGGATGCATAAATCTGGGTGAGCAGGAAGTGAGCGGAATCGCAGCGGGCATCCAGTTGCAAGACTTTCTGCAACGTGGAAATGGCATCGGCATCGCGATCCGCAGCTAAAAAGAATTGGGCCTGATCCAGCAGCGTGGGCAGATAATCCGGACGTAGCTTCAGGGCTTCGGTTAGCAACTGCTCGCAAGTGGTCCAGTCTTTGGCATTCACAGCCCAAAGGTTTTTGCGGAGCAAGATGAGGATGGGTACCAAGTCTTCCTCTGTGTTGTGCACACGGGTCGGCCCTAGATCGGTTTGTGTCTTGCGCAATTCAAGCACGGCCAATAGCACTTGCGGACTCGAATCGGCCTCTGCAGTCGCTGCGGCTGTCAAGTATTTCTGAGACAGTTTGGGTTGATTATGCAGGCTCAGAAATTTCCCTGCGAAGTAATAGAGCATCACGACATCGAGCGAAGGCACTTTCAAAAGTAATCGATCAAATTCTGGTTCGTTCCATGTTGCCTGATCGCCATCGCGCAAGAAGCATTTCATCAGATTCACAAGTTCCGGAAATGCAGAATTTGGTTCCCATAGATATGCGACCGTGCTGAGTTTGACGTCGCGAGCCTGTGTATCACCACGTTCATCAGCCAGCAGGGAGATCAATACGGCCAAATCTGCGGGAATCCGGTCACCTGCAAGTGCGCGGTAACCCTGCGTAAATATCTTTTCTGCCGCAGCTTGATCGTGATCTGCGAGTTTGCTGATGCCACGCCACCAGATGACGTCTTTAGAAAGTGGCGGTTGAAGTCGATCCCAATAAGCTTCGGCCAGCCGTCGTGCTTCGGCCTTGTCTCCCCGACCGGTTCGTTCGCACCAGGCCCACCACTTATAACTCGCTGCTTCGTAACGCTGTGACTGAGCCTTCTGTAGATCTTCTGCCAATTCCCAATCCTTAACGCCTTCTGCGTAATCCGACAAGCATTGCAGTCCCCAGCCAGCATAGGACGCTGCGGCTTCACGTGCGTAGGGCTCTGCTTGTTCCCAGTCGCCGCGATGCATGTAGAAATATGCC
The DNA here is from genome assembly GCA_016125225.1 of bacterium. Classification (GTDB taxonomy): domain Bacteria; phylum Planctomycetota; class Planctomycetia; order Planctomycetales; family Planctomycetaceae; genus DSVQ01. Next base: position 245,162 of record WGME01000007.1, read on the forward strand.
AAGCGTTGCGCCGTGTCGGCAGATTCCAATCCCTGAGTCGGCAGCGTCTGCATCGTTTTGAGCGTGGCTTCCATCTTCTCTTGGTCGTCCTCAGCTGCATAGAAGTAATATAACGAAGAGTAGCTCTGCCAGGTTGGTTCGAGTTCAGCGACACGCTGCAATGTTCGCTGTGCATCGGCCGGACGTCCTGCATTCCTGTACGCTGTCGCCAGCGCGCTGAGCATAACAGCATGATTCTGGAACTGAGCTTCCCACTCTGGCAACCGTTGTTGCACTTCAGGAATGTTCTCGGCGATCAATCGCAAAATCACATCCGGGCGATGAGGGCAAACCGCATCTGACCAGCTTGCCAATTCTTGCTTGGTGGCGCGTTTGGTGGCACGGGAATTGAGATCCGGTTCGATTCGATCGCCATGGCGAGCGGCCCGCTCTTCGATCGGCAAGCTGACGGTTGAGCCCAGATTCCGATAGATCTCTATAACAACGGGATGAGCGGGTGGCTCCAGGAACTCGTCATTGGCTGATTTCGCTATCTCAGACAGCGCCTGATTGACGGCAGCACGATCTGTCACATAGCTCATCAGAAACTTTTCATAGCGATGCCCCTGCATCAACGGCTGAATCAGTGGAAGCGTTTCATCCGTAGGGACGCCCAAGTTGTATTTTTCCAAGGCAATCGTGTGCCATGCCTGCAAATAGGTCTGGTCATGCAACAATTCTCCCAGCACGTTCCACGACGGCTCGACACCCGGATCGAATGTCGTGGTCCGCAGTTGGTCGATCAGTTGACGACGGACTTTCAGTGCATCCAGATACTCCTGCTGGGACTTGGGCATTACCAAGGCCTGTTCCTGCGCCAATTCCTGGATGGTTGCCGGGAGTTCTGGAATTCCATTTATTACTCCACAGGTTTTAATCCAGACGGCTGGAAAGCCCGCTGATACAACGGCTCGATGCACATCCAGCGGCAATTGACAGGCCCGCTCAATCGCCTGTTGACAGGCAGGATTTTTCTTGATGAATTCCTGAATCAATTCTTGTGCCTGCTGTTGGTCGAACGCAGGATTGCTCATTCGCATGGCCAGATAGCTCGTAAGCTGAGGCTCGTCTGGAACGGGCTCTGACAGCTCTTGAAAGTCGTAGCGGCAAAAGGCCTCGATGGCTCGCAACCACAGGGGAAGTTTGGACTCATCCAACTCCCTGGCCGCCTGCAAATCAGCGAGGGCTGTGCGATGCGTGCCGGTCAACGCTCTGGCATAGGCTCGACAGGCAAGAGAGTCAGGCGTGGTTCCTGACTTAGCCATGTTCTGCTGGGCGTAGAGCAGAGACCTCGACTTGAAGACTTTGGACATCGGTCCCCAATGGGTCTCCGTCAAGATGCCGAGGTTGGCATAGGTACGGCTGAGTGCCATCAGGAGATCGCTGGCATCGGGTTCCGCTTGTAATGCCTGCTGCAGTTGACGAACCGCGACGAATTGGGAAACCACATCCATCTGAGGCGATATTGTTGGCCGGTCTCCTTTTGATGGCTTCGATTCACGTTTCTCATAACCACGAGTGATGAGGACTTGAGTGAATTCCTCACGCGACATTTGTTCCATGCGTTCCGCAAGGGATTCCAGCCAGGAGTCCTGTGGGATTGCAAATTGTGGGGCCGCCCATTTGAAAGGTTCGCCTTCGCGCTCGCGTTGCACAATTTCCAAATTGACTGTGAACGTACTGTCGGTCTCCTCGGCTTGGAAAGTCGCATGGATCTCGAAGGGAAACCGTTCGGCCTGCAATTCATCAACCGGCGGTTGCTCGCCCAAGGCCAGATCAATTGTTCGTAACCCCAGTTGATTCTGTGCCGCTAATAGCAACGCTTGTCGAATCAGTTCTCGCGGTATCGTGCCATATGCTGCCACGGTCTTATTGGAGACGTCAGGATCACGGAGCGCGACTCCTACTGTCGACCGGTCTCCAGGAGCAAATCCGCGTTTGGGTCGCAACCGTTCTTCTTCCTCTTCAGCTTCCCGGGCTCGCCTGGCTTCAAACGCAACCTGTGCCGGCGATTTTTTCTCTGCCTTTGGCTTGGCAGCAATTCTGGCCGCCGCTTCGTCGAGTCGTTTCTGATGGTCGACAGCGGTCTGAAATGTCTGTCGTGTGGGCTGCCCTGGACCATTACTCGATGGGTACTCAACAAAGCCCGTCATCAGATTCAAATCATTGTACTTTAGACCCAATTCATAGTGTTTGATGAGACTGGGCCAATGAAAGCGCAGTGTTCGCTGGTTCCCCTGCGTTGTGTCGGAACGTCGGGGATTTCCCCGCACTTCTGCCTCTGCCTGCACGGCAGCGATAGCGTTTGGCTGTAAGGCTAGCTTTTGAAATGCGTCTCTCGTTTGAGCATAGGATCTGGCAGCCTTCCACTCATATGCTGCCCATGCCAGTAAAATGAGACAGGACAACCCAAGAATCACGCCCATCCGTAAGTAATTCGACGGGCTTCTCTTGTTCGAGTTTTTATCATCATTCGATTTAGACAACTGCAGGCTCCCGCGCCGACATATCATGGATGAACACCGACTGATCCACCACAGCCGATATTTCCAGAGTGGAATGTATCAGTTCGGTTGTCAACGGCTTCCAGACACGTTGTCCGTACTCAGCACTTTTCGTCCTATTCTTAGCCCTCCAGGGTAATTCTCAGCAGTTGTTTGAGTAGGGAATGGAATCTCATGTTGCATGAGCAGGCGGGGCAGACGTCGCGAGAATTCTCGGCCTGTTGGCGGCGTTGTGAAGGTGTGGCGTTCGTTGGGGGGGCAGCGGGATGAAGGTGTAGCGCCCGGATGATCACCTGCGTGGGGGATGTCTGACTGACAGGCGAAGCCGGTCGATCTGGGGTTCTGAGTGCAGGGGACGAGGGTGTACCGCAACGTGGAGCAGTGGATGGAGATTCGCCGTCAGGTGTTGAATCACGAGATCAGCCAACGTCAGGCATGGCGGGAGTATGATCTCCATTGGCAGCATTGAAGAGGAATCTATTGCAATCGGTGCTGTCGGAGAAACGGGCGGCCGGACCAGCGCGGGCTTCGAAGCTCGATCGGTTTCGGCCGGTGATCGACGCGATTCTGGAGGCCGACATGACCACGCATCGCAAGCAGCGGCACACGGCGTGGCGGATTTACGAACGGCTCAAGGCTGAGCGCGGTCACGATGGCGGCTACCGCCGCTGCGGGTCCGTTCCCTCAACGAACTGAACGAGCAATGAGAGTCGTGGTGCCGTCAGGATCTGGAACAGACGGCTCAGAAGTAGTCGGTGCTAAAACGAGAGCGTTTGATCGATGATCAAGCCGCTTTCCTGCCGATTGCGGAGCCGGATTTCGAATCACGGCGGGTTGTTCCAAGCCAGGCGGATTCGCTATCGCTGGTGACGTTCGATGGCAACCAGTATTCGGTTCCCGCGCAGTATGCCCATCGGCGTGGGATCGTCGTGGCGGGAATCGAAGAACTGAAGATCATCTTCGAGGACCAACTCCTCGCCCGACATCTTGCCTTCCTGCTGCAACTCAGTGAGCCCGAACTTCTCGAACGGGAACGCAAAGCCGCGGAACGGCGACTCGAGGCAGCCCAGTTCCGGCATCCTAAGACGCACCTCGCTACCGTTCTCGGTGTAGCGGCCTGTCAACAGGGATACAAGGTCCGCTTCTTTCGCGTGACTGAGCTGATTACACCGCTGCTGGAAGTGCGGGAAGACAAAGAGCTGACAACGGTTCAAGAAACCGTTGTCATGAGTGGATCTGCTTATCCTTGATGAACTCGGTTATGTCCCGGCTACCAAAGCCGACGCGGAACTGCTGTTCGATGTCATCACCATGATCTACGAGCGGCTCAGCGCGATCATCACGACCAATCTGCCGTTCGAGAACTGGACCGAGGTCCTCGGCAGCGAACGGCTTACCGGAGCGGCGCTCGATCGCCTGACCCACCGCTGTCACATTCTGGAAACCCGCGGCGATAGTAACAGGCACAATGACGCCGAAAGCCATCAAGTTCCCCCACCTGATTCACCGAATCCAAGTTCAGGAACAACCGATCACGCCCAGCGACCTTCCGCGATCCCGCCGGGCTATCTCCCCAACCAGCAATGCACTTTTGCTCCGCCCAGCACCACACTTTCACATAGTCGCCTATGGGCTGCGAATCATCAACCTGATACGCGGTATCGACTGCTTCACGCCTAATGGCTATTGGTTGTGTTCGTTTGGCCACTACTCATCTCCATTCGAGCCTTGCAAGTTTGGGATACAGAACTACAGAAGAACTCTGCTTTTTGGATTGACAGTTGGGTCTAGCAGTTTAAGATCAACTTGTTCCGATCGGAACACCTCTCTTCTTTCGTCATTTCAGGAGTCTCTCGCATGGCGCTGCATCGTGGACGCAAACAGGGTTTCACCCTCATTGAACTGCTGGTTGTGATCGCGATCATCGCGATCCTGATTGCTCTCCTGCTGCCCGCTGTCCAACAGGCCCGCGAGGCCGCTCGCCGAACACAATGCAGGAACAATTTCAAACAGATCGGCTTGGCCCTTCACAACTATCATGACAATTTCAATGCGTTTCCCATTGGTGTCACAACATCAACTTCGGGGGGATGGGGACACTCGTTCTGGATTGGTCTGCTGCCCTATGTCGACCAGGCTCCGCTGTTCAACCAGTTCGCATCCTACGGCGCGTCAACGGGTTACACCGGTGGTGGGGCAACCTCAACAGGACAGACGATCAATGGCCCGTTGGTTCGTGGACTGACTCTGCCGTTCCTGGCATGTCCGTCGAGCCCATTGCCGAATCTCAAGGATACTGGAGCTGGTATCCAAACCCAGATCGCCCACTATGTCGGTATTTCTGGTGCCGTCGATGACGCAACGGGGACGACGAATGGCTTTTTCAATTCGACAGCAACGCCGCAATTCAATAGTAGCAACTGCTGCAGCTGTACCGTGCAGGGGATTCATGCACGGGGCGGAACACTGCTGGCAAATCGCAGCTTGAACTTTAAAGATCTGACGGATGGAACCAGCAATATCATGATGGTGAGCGAGCAATCCGATTACGGCCTGAACACGACGGGTCAACAGATACAAATCACCAACAACCATGGTTTCATGATGGGAACGAGTTCGCTATCCCAGACCGAGGCCGAGCGGCACTTCAATCTCACAACGATTCGCTACTCTCCGAATGCTGTCAAACGAACCGGAGCAGTCGGAGGCTTGCCAGGTGTTTGTAATAACGATGGTGTGAACAATGGCGTCTTCTCTCCTCATACCGGTGGCGTGCATGCCTTGGTCGGAGATGGCACCGTGCGGTTCATCAGCGAAAATATCGATCTGACCATTCTGAAACGCGTTGCCACGCGGAACGACGGTCAGACGGTCAGTGACTTCTAAGCCATCAATGCCGAAGTGCGGTCAATTTAGTCCTGCTGCATGGATTCATGCAGCAGGACGTTTTCTTAACACCTAACACTGGTTGAATGACAACAATGAAGTTCAGCATCTCATCGTTCGCTATTCTGACATCGTTTGCTGTGCTCGGCGGAGTGGCGGGTTGCGGCGGCGGCAGCAATCTTCCATCGGGAGATACGGGAACCGTGCGTGGCAGGGTTACGTACAATGGGAATCCGGTCCCAGCTGGGTGTACTGTAGTCTTCACGCGAGATGAAGATGGTTTGCTGGGAACTGGTACTGTTGATTCCAGTGGCGACTACCTGCTGCGCATGCGCGATGGATTAAAAATCGTCGTTGGTGTCTACCGTGTGTCTGTCTCCCCCCCGGACGTGGCAGCCAATCTGGATCAGGATGAGATCATGCGGTTGCAGCAGGCAGGCAAACTGCCTGACCCGGCGAAAGTCAAAGAAGTGCCTCTGAAGTATCGCAGTCCGGAAGATTCCACCTTAATTTGCGATGTGCAGCCGGGTGCGAATACCTTCGACATTGATATGAAAGATTGATCTGCCGCTGCGACTGGTGACCCCTCGACGATTAACGAGTCGCCGCCCGAGTCGACATTGATATGAAAGATTGATCTGCCGCTGCGACCCTTCACGATGAATGTTTTAAGGCACGGTTCTGTCTCAGAACCGTGCCTCGTGCTTTTCAGGGAACCTGTTGCCGTAGTTGTGCGGCAAGGCGTGGCTGTCCAAGTTCCGAATAAAGGGTTGCCAACTCGGTCACGCGTTGCCGCTCTGATACAGGATCAGAAAACGTCTGTTGCTGCAATTGCACGACCCGGAGAGAGAGCTCTGTTAAGCGACGGTTTTCGCGGAAATGAATCTCTGCTTCATCGGTACGACTGGTACGTTGGAGCACTTGTGCCAATTTATAGTGAGCCCCTTTATTCCACGGCTGAGACTGCAGCACTTCACGAAAGTCTTGCTCTGCTTTTTTATCATCCCGACGGTCAAAGGCTAAGGTTCCTCGCAGCTCCATAGCCTGGAGGTTCGTGGGAACTTGATCCAGGATCTGTTCTACGATTGCCATTGCCGTGTCCATGTCTCCTTGAGCCCGCAGTAATTCCGCTTGAGACAATTGGTCGTCAATGGTCAATTCAGTACGAGACTGCAACTCCTCGATGTATTGACTCGCGAGTGAGAATTCTCCTAGTTGAAGAGCGAGTCGAATCGATCGTCTAAGAGTGATATCGACGGCTTCCGAAGATAGCTCATTCTTGTGCTGGAGAGCACTCTTGTAAAACGCCTTGGCGGAAACCGGGTCTGCTAACTGTTCATAGGCCCGAGCCATCAGGTATGCAGTGAGCGGGAGATCCTGATTCCCTGCCACGAGTTCCTTTCCGATGGCAAGAACATCCAGAAACCGTCCTTCATCCAAGCGGACTTGCATGAGTTGCTCTTGAGCATTGACATACAACGCACTGGTCGCCGGAACAGCTTTGAGAGCCAGTGTCGCCAGCAAGAACTCACCAGCGGATCTGGCTTCATGAGAGAGCATCAGCAGTTGATCGGCGGGGAGACGCTCTGGATGCGGAATCGTGCTGAAGCAACCCAAGGCTTCCTGACGTTGTCCGAGTCTCAAAAACGTTCGAGACCACAGCCATTTGGCCTCCGGATAGTCCCCTGATGCTTGATTCACGGCGGCATTCAGCAATTCCGCCGCATGGCGCGGCTCCTGCTCGAACGATTGCTCTGCCTGTCGATAGAGCCTGTAAGGTTCCAACTGCGTTTGCCAAAACCAATAACCCGCTACCAGCAGCATGCCACCAACCGCCAAGCCGGCAAGTTTGCGGAGAGGGCTCTTACGCATGGGAGGAGCAGAAATCGCTGGTCGTCGTGATTTGGCCATCACAGGTTCGATATTGAAGCAGAACGAATATCACGTAATACGGTCGGTACCTCAGCATGCGAGGCCCGAATTCCAGTATAGCCATCTGGTTGGCCGCGGTGCTGCCTCAATCCAAATCCGTGCCGTGTCCTTCAACAAGGACCTGATATCCGGATTGCGCCGCGAGAGAAAATCGTTCACGTCGCATTGATGGCCAATGAATGATAATCTCGACAGTCGCCATGATTGGTTCGATGGGAATCACGATTCGCGAATCGGACTGCGACAGGTAGCCACTCCCGCTTTTTACGAAATGGACAAGGTTTCGTGATGGCCGAGAAATACTGACTTTCGCACCGATGGGGTCGCGCGAACTCTGGCGACCCACCAACCGCAGATGCAACGGCGGTAATGTCACCAATCGATTTCGCAGCACCACCAGCGGTTCATCCAGAGAGCTGACAACGAGATCAATCGCCCCATCGTTGTTCCAGTCGCCAGCTGCGCCGCCGCGTGCTGAATGGGGAATGCTGAACCAGGAACCCGCTCTGGCACTGACATCCTCGAACCGCTGGCCATCCCGATTTCTCAAGAGATAAGCCGATTGTCGATAGGGGCTGATGCGTGAGTGGTACTGCACATGCCCATTGAGAACGTACAGATCAGGCCAGCTATCGCCGTCGAAATCTTGAAAGCCGGTTCCAAAGCCGACGAGATGCCTTCCGATCCCTACCAACCCCATACGAGATGTCGCATGCTGAAATTGTCCATGCCCCAGGTTCAGATACAATGAGTTGTCTTCGAGCTCAAAGTTAGTCACCCAGACATCTGGCAGGCCGTCTCCGCTGATATCATCAGCATCAACTCCCATGCTCCCTTCGGGCGTGCCCAATTCGTTATATGCGAGGCCTGAAGCTTCTCCAATTTCCGCCAATGGGAATTCAGAACGACCCAGATAGAGATGGTTACCCACAACATCGTTCGCAACATAAAGATCAGGAACGCCGTCGTCATTCAGATCGCATGCCAAAACTCCTAGCCCCATGCCATCCGATCGGATACCCGCCTGCTGACTCATCTCTTCAAAGCGACCATTCCCCTGATTCATGAAGAGATGATCAGCTTGTGGTGCAAATTGCTGTGGTGGTGGCACATCCTCGGGAGCAGTTCGATTATCAGGTGACCAGCTGACATAACTTGCGACATAAAGGTCAAGATTGCCGTCGGAATTCAGGTCCAGAAATGCAGCCGCGGTATGCCAACCTGAGACCGTGAGACCTGCGGGTTCCGAGTCAGAATAAAAGGTCCCGTCGCCGAGATTTCGCCACAATTCACAGCGGCCATAGCATGTCAGAAGCAAGTCCGGGAAGCCGTCGTTGTCGATATCTCCTGCGAGAATGCCGTGAGAATAATCGGTGGCGACCGTTATCCGCGCCTCAACTGTAGTGTCTTTAAAACTTTCAGATGCAGCCTGCCGAAAGAGATGCCCGGGAACACCGCTTGGCACACTCGTGACAGGATCGATTGTTCCACCGCCGACGGTGTAGATGTCCAATAGGGAATCCAAATCGTAATCGACGAGCCCTACGCCTCCCCCTACCGTTTCAAGAATCGTGTTTCTTCCAGCGGAACGGCCTGTCTCGTATCCAGCCTGAATTCCTACGCGTTCGGTGACATCTTCAAACCAGTCATTGGCTTGAGGAGCACGAGCGGAAATCGACGGAAGATCGCCTTGTGTTGATGATGGCAAGGCTTGACGCTCCGCAGGCATTGGCGGCTCTGAGTCGCATCCCCAGCAGAACACGCTACCGACCAGGCACATCACGCGGACAGCATCTCGTCCCGCAAGAGTAATCATGGAAAATTCTTGCAACTGCGGTAGATGAAGGACGACAGGAGAAATACTCGCAACGATCGAGCCAGGTTAAACGATAGCGGTTGCAAGAGACTGTTGGTAACCCTTCGGTTCCGTAGGCGGGATACGGCTTTCATTCCGAGCGGCCTCAAGACTTGGGACGATGCGATTTTACGTCAAATTCTGAGTTTTGCAAAGCGTTGCAAAACCTCACAAGATGACGCTTGTACGCACCGTCATTGGGACATTTCTCCATAATTTTCCGTAGAGAAATCGGGCGGCAATTTCGGGTCTCAAAGGCAACCATCAAAGGTATTGGGGAACGCATTTCAGAAGGACTGAATTCCGACTGTTTCGACGTTCTCTTTCCGCTTCAAAGCGGGCTAAAGCGAATGGGCAACCTCAACCAGAATTTGAAGTCACGACAATACCCAGATGGCGAAGATATTCCACCCACTGCTGGCCCCGATCGCGTCTGGCACCGACCAAGTGTTTCCAGTTTCTGAAGGAAGAGTTCAAGCTCCTCCGCAACCGGTTCGAAGGCGAGGTTCACACGAAGCCGGCAGAGCGAACGCAGCTTTCGGAGATTGGCGAGGCGTTGGGCCGGGTGATCGAAGAACTGATCGCCATCGTCACCGCGAGTACGTTACCACCGGTGGATGCGCAACGAGCACGGCCAGAAGTTCAAGCTTCGAATGGTGGCCAGCGGAATCCCGGAGAGGTCCGTAAACTGGGCATCAAACAGCTTTGCCGACAAACGGTGCAGAACATTCAGTAAGAAGGTTCCGTGCCAGACCGCACTTCTGACAAATGGACCACGTTTCTCGAACGGCCCAAGAACACGCTATTGGCGCGTGATTTCTTCTCAGTGAAGGCAGTCACGGCCCTTGGCATACAGAACCTGAATGGTCTCGTGATGCTGTCGAAGGAAACATAAAGGCAGTACTGGCGGGAAGCGGACCTCGTACGAAATGTCGGCTCATTTCAGCCTGTTATCTCACGACACATGTGTTAGAATTGATGCAACGAGGGCGCGCTCGTTCAATGAGAAGCGATTGCGGAGCGATAATATTGCGTGGGTTATGTTTGTGGATGGCGGTTGGAATCGCTGCGATTTTTCCTGGTCTAGGCAGGGCTGCAGACGAATCCCCTTCACCTGAAGTCGCGGTACGATTCTTTGAAACCTCGGTGCGACCGATTCTGGTTGAGCACTGCCAGAAGTGCCATGGCGCTGCCAAGCAATGGGCTGGTCTCCGCCTCGATTCACGCGAGGCCATTCTGCAAGGGGGGGAATCGGGGCCAGCGGCTGTTGTTGGGCAGCCGCAAGAGAGCCGCCTGATTCTCGCGATCCAGCACGACCCTAACGCCAGCCCCATGCCTCCGGATGCAAAGTTATCCGACCGCGAGATCGCTGTACTCACGCAATGGGTCGAGCAGGGACTGGCCTTTCCGGCATCGGCCGCGGTGAACGATGCACGCAAACGTGATCCCAATCACTGGTCATTTCAACCGATTGTTGACCCGCCCGTGCCGCCTGTTCAGAACGCCGATGCGGCCCAATCACCGTTGGATCGGTTCATCCTGTCCAAGCTGGAAGCGAGTCACCTGCAACCAACGGCACCTACAGACAAACGCACGCTGATCCGACGGGTCACCTTCGACTTGACCGGTTTGCCTCCCACGCGCGAAGCGGTCACAACGTTCCTGGCCGATGACCATCCCGATGCGTATGCACGACTGGTCGAGGAACTGTTGTCGTCTCCAGCGTATGGCGAACGCTGGGGCCGGCATTGGCTTGATGTCGCGCGGTATGCCGATTCCAACGGACTCGACGAGAATGTGGCACACGGCAATGCGTGGCGGTATCGCGATTATGTGATTTCCGCGTTGAATGCAGACGAGCCTTTTGACCAGTTCCTCACGGAACAACTCGCGGGCGACCTGCTGCCGGCGGAGGATGATGCACAACGGCAACGCCAGTTGATCGCCACGGGGTTTCTGGCGATTGGTCCGAAAGTGCTGGCCGAAGTCGATGCAGCCAAAATGCAGATGGATATCGTCGACGAGCAGTTGGAAACCGTCGGCCGCGCTTTCATGGGCATGACGTTCGGTTGCTGCCGCTGTCACGATCACAAATTCGATCCGATTTCCACGGCGAATTATTATGGACTCGCGGGGATCTTCAAAAGCACGCGGGCCATGGAACACTACAAGAAAGTGGCGCGTTGGCAAGAGCTGCCGCTGCCGTCGCCGGAAACACGAGCGATGCTGGAAGCCCACGCGGCACAAATCGCTGAAAAGCAACTTGCCATCGAGTCTCTGATCGCATCAGCCCGGGAGACGGCGCTGAAAGCCAAAATGGACGGCGCGCAGGCGACAGACATTCCAGAATCCGAGCTTCCCGCCGCCGTGCAAACACAGTTGGCAGCGCTGCGTAAGGATGTGGCTCAACTCGAAAAGTCGCCACCAGAAATTCCGACAGCCATGGCCGTGCAGGAAGATGTCGTTGCCGATGTGGCGATTCACATACGCGGGAATCCATTGAAACTCGGAGATGTGGTGCCACGGCACGTCCCGGAAGTCCTTTCCACGGGGGCACAAGTCCAATTCGATGGCACATCCAGCGGTCGGTTGAAGCTGGCCGAGTGGATGACGAGTCCGCAACATCCATTGACGGCCCGCGTGCTGGTCAATCGCGTATGGCGCTGGCATTTCGGCCGAGGTATTGTCGCTTCGACCGACAACTTTGGCCTGCTGGGTGATGCTCCCACGCATCCGGAACTGCTTGATTGGCTGGCCTGTCGTCTGCTCGACAGCGGCTGGTCGATTAAATCACTGCACCGGTTGATTGTCCTGTCGGGCACGTATCAGCAAAGCAGCCAGCCGACTCCGGAACTGTTATCGGCTGATCCGGAGAATCATTTCTGGGGCCGATTCCCGGTACGCCGACTCGAGGCCGAAGCCATTCGCGATGCGTTACTGACGGTGAGTGGGCAGCTCGATGACAGTTTCGGTGGATCGCTGCTGAAGGTGAAGAACCGAGCCTATTTCTTTGATCACACATCCAAAGACCTGACCGATTACAATCTGCCTCGCCGCTCGGTTTACCTGCCGATCGTGCGAAACAATCTGTACGACGTCTTCCAGTTGCTCGACTATCCCGATGCCGCCATTCCGACAGGTGATCGGACCACGACGACTATCGCTCCCCAGGCGTTGATGCTGCTCAACAGCGAATTCGTCACGCAGATCAGCCAGGCATTGGCCACACGGCTACTTGCCGAGGAGAGCGACGACCGTGGTCGCCTGCAGTCCTTAATCGAACAGGTCTATGCACGGGAACCGACCGAGGCCGAGTTGAGTCAGTTGCTCAGTTTCTTACAGGAATTACAGCATGAGTTGAGCCAGTCGTCAGAAACCACAATGGCAGAGGGCCAGCAGCAAGCCTGGGCGTGTGTCGCACAAGTTCTGCTGGCGAGCAACGAATTCGTCTACATTCAGTAAGTTTCTGGCCACCATTGACCAGCATAGGAATAGGGTTATGAGCGAGGGTGTTTTGCTGCATCGCCGGAATCTACTGCAGCGAGCCGCAGTCGGTTTTGGAGGTCTGGCCGCGGCCTCTTTACTCGCCGATTCGGCGCCTTCTGTTGCCGGTGCGGAACCCCTGACAACACCTGCGCCACATTTTCCGGCGCGGGCCAAGCGGGTCATCTTCTTGTTCATGAAAGGCGGCCCTTCACATCTCGACACCTTTGATCCGAAGCCGCTCTTAACGCGCGATCATGGCCAACCGCTCCCCTTTGCCAAGCCCCGTGTGCAGTTTGCACCCACCGGAAATCTCCTCAAGTCTCCCTGGCAGTTTCAGCAATACGGCGACAGCGGCACGTGGGTCAGCGATCTCTTCCCTCATCTGTCGCAGCGTGTCGACGACCTGTGTTTCATTCATTCCATGCACGGCACCAACCCGGCGCACGGTGGAGCGGTGCTGAAGTTGCACACGGGCAGCGACAACTTCGTGCGGCCCAGCATGGGGTCGTGGGTCAGCTATGGATTAGGGACCGATAACCAGAATCTTCCGGCCTTCATCACCATCTGTCCCACGCTGGCGCATGGCGGCGTGAACAACTGGGGGAGTGCGTTTCTCCCTGCGACCTACCAGGGGACGCCGCTCGGGAATGCCAGCGTGCCGTCGGACCAGGCCCGCGTGAAATTCATCAGCAACACACATCTTCCGTCTGCTGTGCAACGGCGGCAACTGGAACAATTGCGGTTGTTCAACGAAGCACATCTGGCACACAGTGGTCCCGAAGCCTCGCTTGCCGCCCGTATCGAGGCCTTTGAACTCGCCTTCCGCATGCAGACCGAAATGCCCGAGGCCGAAGACCTCACACAAGAATCGCAAGCTACGCAGGCACTCTACGGCATGGATGACCCGGTCACGGCGAATTTCGGGCGCATGTGCCTTATGGCAAGGCGATTCGCAGAACGGGGCGTACGCTTCATTCAGGTCACGCACAGCGACAGCAAAGTGCAATGGGATCAGCACTCTGACCTGGAAAATGGACACGCCAAAAATGCCCGCGAAGTCGACCGCCCCATCGCCGGACTTCTGGCCGACTTGAAGGCGCGGGGATTACTCGAAGATACGCTCGTCTGGTGGGGTGGCGAATTCGGACGGACCCCCACCGTCGAAGGTTCCAACGGCCGCGACCATAACCCCGAAGGCTTCACGATGTGGCTGGCAGGCGGCGGCGTGAAGGCGGGCTATCATCACGGGGCAACCGATGACTACGGCTTCTACGCCACGCATGACAAAGTCCATATTCACGACCTGCATGCCACATTGCTGCATCTGCTAGGTCTCGATCACGAACGGCTCACCTATCGCTACGCCGGCCGCGATTTCCGTCTCACCGACGTGGAAGGCGATGTGGTTACGCCAATAATTGCGTAGCGGTGAAAGCCGTGCCCCCCGCCACAATGCATATTCTTCACGATGCAAATTTTGGTGTTGATAGGCTCGAACTCACGTCGTTGCGAATGCGTCGAGTTATTCGAAGATGTGGGTTCGCCCCATCGTGACAAAAGCACATTCGTCGGTGATTCGCATAGGCGTGGCGAGGAACTACAACTTGCCGGGTTCAATCACACCGCCATCCCAGATAATGCGGCATTGGGGAAGAGAGCGTCGGAGTTTTTCGACGCCGGTGGCTGTGATCTTCGTTTTTTCGAGTTCCAGTCGCCTCATGTTCTTGAAGGCAAGGAGGGACTCGAGGCCTTCATCCGTGACAGTGGTTTCGGAGAGAATTACTTCCCGAAGTTCGAAGCAATTAGTGAGGTGCGCCAAACCGGCATCGGTGGTCTTGGTGTTCCTGAGATTCAAATAAGCCAGCTTTCGGGAATGTCGAAGATGGGACAGTCCCTCATTGCCAATCTCGGTGGAATGGATGCTCAGGAATTCAAGGTCGGAGAGATTGGTAAAGCGTGAAAACCAGTTATTGGTGATCCCAGTGGAACCCAGGTTGAGGCGCCGGTAATGACGATCTGCAACCGATACAAAATCGTTCAGGTGCAGGGGGATGTTGCATAGTCCCAGTTCTTCGAGGTGTTGGCATTCTTCAAAGTTGGCCAAGACCGGACCAATCACCTTCGAGTTATCGCAGATCAGCGATTTCAGGTGGCGGCACTTGCGGAAGTGTCCCAGTCCGTGATTGCGGATCAAAGTTTGCGAGATATCAAGGGAAACCACGCCGATACAGTCACTAAAAACAGACAAACCTTCATCCGAGGCTTTCGAGCAGGCTTTAAGGTTAACCCCCGTGATCTGGAAGGGTCCCGATGGGAACCGCGATGAAGAGCGAATGACAGTTTCTTGACCATTTACCTGAATAGATCCGCCGACGGAGAGAACATAGGACGCGGCCAGGAAATCGGCGCTGGATGAAGGCTCAATGACACCCCCGTTCCAGGCAATCCGGCAATTACGCAACTGCGCCGCAAGTTCTTTCACTCCGGCTTCCGAAGAGCGGGTGCGGACCAGATTGAGCTTTTTCAGGCTCACAATGGAGGATAATTCTCGAAGCCCCTCATCGCTGATGCGCGTGCTCGATAAAGCAAGCTCATCCAGTGTATTGCAGTTCTTTAGAATGGCTAGTCCGGCGTCGGTGATTTCCGTCCGGTCAACATGCAATCGCCCGATCTTAGGCCAAGTCAGGGCGGTTTTCAGTGTTTCGTCCGTGATTTTCGTTCCGGGAATCTCGACCTGGCGGAGATTCGCGTGATTCCCGAAATGATCCATGCCCCGGTCGCTGACCGGACAATCGATCAGTCCGAGAAGAGAGACCCCTTTCAGTTTGGCAATCTCCGCCATTCCCTCATCATCGACGTGAGAAGAATTCAACCAGAGCACCTGCAATTCCGCGCAGTCGTGTAGAAACCGAAATCCTCTGCCGTTGATCTTGGTGAATGCCAGCCCCAGAAATGACAGTTGCCGATTTTGTCGGAAATGGGCAAGAGAGGCGTCCGTGAGCTGGCTGACTCCACTTAGTTCGACATGGCGTAAATGTGCCGTTCCAGCAAAGTTCTGCAGACCCGCTTCAGTGACGTTCGAATTCGACAGCAGTTTGGCGGAAGTCAGGCGAAAGTCATCTTGTGGCAGCTCTTGCAGGGATGTCAGGTCTTTGGGGATCTCATTGATTTGTACTTTGCCACCGATTGACAAAACGTATTCCGCGGCCTTGCGGTCGGCATCGGCGAACGCCACCACGGTTGTTTGCTGAGAAAGGCGTTCCGCCGGCAGCAGCCAGTGTGAATGAGACAGGCGATCTCCCTTCAGAAGAATGTCGCTAAGCGTGACTTCCAGCCCGGTGATGGCATAGGTCTCATGGGATATCCGCGTCCATCTCATTGGAAATGTTTCGGGGGGGCCACCATCGCTGTTTTTGTTTTTGATGGCTGTCAGTACGTCGGAGTGAAAGCGGCCTTCGCCCGAGCCGTCTGCGCGCAATTCTGCGGTATACGGCCACGGTCCCATCTGCATCCCCCACTTACCGACAATCGGATCAACTTCGTGATTCGCGGCGGCCAACACCGAATCCGATTGACCAGAGATTTGTGCGGTGTTCTGTCCACGGGTGGATAGCATCTCCTCATGGCTAGGTGGCCGCACATTAACAAAACCGGACACGTTCCCGATCACGAGGCCAGCTAGCAGCGTAAGTGTGACGACAGATGCGATCGACCACGGGCGGCGGCTCAGGTGAGTGAGCTGACCCGTCAGGCAGTAGACGAGGGATTCTACACGCCCCATTTTTTGCACAGAGTCTTTCATTCGGGTTCCATCGACGGAATGTCCTCCCTGGCTACTCCGTCCCAACTCTGTTGGGCGATGTTCTAAGGCTTCAACGACCTGATGGGCCGCCGAGAAGCGTTCCATCGGTACTTTGGAATGAAGCTTAGCAATGATCGATACCAGCCATTCCGGCGTCTCTGGGATGATTTCGAGAATTGGCCGAGGTTGCTCCTCAACGACTCGCTTCAGCACGGCAACGGCGCTTGCCGCGCGGAAGGGGGGCCTGCCAGTACACATCACGTAAAGCACGCTGCCGAGGCTGAACAGATCGGAGCGATGGTCGATTTTCAGCCCTTGGGCCTGTTCCGGAGACATGTACAATGGCGTCCCGGAAATGGCTCCGCTCTGTGTCAGGCTAGCATCATCCGCTGAACGGGCCAGGCCAAAGTCTGTGATCTTAACGCGATCATTGCCGCGTTCCAGAAGAATGTTGGCCGGTTTAATGTCGCGATGGACGAGTCCCTTTTCATGTGCGACTTCCAACCCCAAGGCAATTTGCTGGCCAATCGACAGGACAGCCGGTAATTCCAAAGGCCCGGTTTGCGCGATCTTGTCCTGGAGTGTCAATCCATCGATGTACTCCATCACCAGGAACGGCAGCGGCTTCTCCTCGACGGCATAAATGCTGACGACATTCTCGTGTCGAATGGCGGCCGTGGCTCGGGCTTCACGAAGAAACCGTTTCCTGGCGGGCGAGGTCGCGGCCAGTTGGGGCGTCATGATCTTGATGGCGACTATGCGGTGAAGTTTGGCGTCGAACGCCTTCAGGACGATCCCGCAGCCCCCCCGGCCAATCACGTCCTGCACTTCATAGTGGAGTAGTCGTCCGAGCGATCCTGGGCTGGTGGATGGTTCGAGGAACGACAGGTCGATGTCCTCTTCCATTTCCTCACCTACAGGCCTTCGGTCACCTTGAGCCTGCTCTCCGGCCATCTGTTGCAGGACAGGAATATCAAGAAACCCTCCGGACCGCTCATGGGCCGCCAGGAGGGCTGTGACCTTGCGATGCATCGCTTCATTGCCCTGGCATACCGTGGCGATGTAGGACACCCGCTCTTGCAGGTCGGCAATCTCAACGGCGGCAAGGAAGATGTCTTGGACATGCATCGTTTAGCTCACTGATCTTCAACAGTGTATGAATGCTGGAGAAAATAATATCTGTGAAGAAGGGGCTTTAGCGCTGGACTTGTCGTACAAACTTCCTGGTGTCTCCGGGATGCTGTAGCTGATCGCCCTCAAGTATCAGTCCGTCAAACGTTCCCAATCCATCCTTTAACGTAACGCGGTATGTTCCATCTTCCTTCTTATCCCACGAGAATCGAACCAATTGGAAGAGACGCTTTGCGGTCTCAAATTGCTGAAGGGTCTGGCCGGGAGAGGGTTTTAAGGTCGCCAAAACCTTCGGATCGACCGTGATCATGCCGGTTCCTTTCTTCTGGAAATGGTACGTGGCTTGAACGCCACCTCTGGGACCGATTTGGCCGTCCCACTTGCCGACAATCGGGTCATCTCCCTTGCCGGGCTTGCCTGCGACGGCTAATTGTTTCTCTGCTGCCTCCAGTCGTGTCAGCCAGACGCTCACGTCTTCGCCCGTCGCGGCGGCTTCATTAAAGAGCTTGCGTGCTGCTTTCCTGTCGGCGATGCGGTCGAACGTGAGGAAAATCCCCAGCGTAAGCTCAGGGGACTCCAGGGATACCAAGTCCAATTCAGCGAGTTCCACCCAAGTTCCCGCTGGCAGATCGACAATCGACTTCTTGGTCTCACGGCCCAACGATTTTGACTTGAGGATCAGCGCGTCACTTCGCGTACTTTTCTCGTAACGCACCAGCGTGTATTCAATACCGGAAATCTCGATGGACGATCCCGGTTCCAGTTGGGCGGCCTGTTCGAGGACAATCCGTTCTAGCACTAGTAACTGATGGATGGCTTTCCGGTCTGCTTCCACCTGCGTTCCGTAGTTCCGCAGGTCCTGTTCTTTTGCCAGCGAATCCAGCTTGGCTGCAGCGCTCCCGTACTCACGCTGTCGCAGGAATTCTGACACTTCGTCCCAAGCCACCTGGTAGTGGTCTTTAGGTATGTCCTCCCCGGCGAACAGCCCACCGTTACCCAATAGCAGGAATGACAGCATGCCCAGGAGAAACGCGTCATAGATGTGACGACGAAGACGCCGATTCCCATAAGACATGCTGCGGCGGTTGGAATGGAAGAGACGCTGGCTCTGGCTGGACATCGGTTGCACGGCGGCCTCCGTTTAAGAGTTGGAAAAGGGATCAAGGGCGGACGAACACCGTCCCACCAAAGGTCAATGCGCCATTTCCAATCAGAGCTTGCCAAAGATTCTCAGGAAATCTGCCGGAGGCTTCCGTCACCCTCGATTTCGTCGCGTAGCCAGGCGCGGGAAAAGGCCCACAAACGGCTGGCCGTGCGGGGGGAGATGCCGAGGGTGCTGGCCGCTTCCGGAAGCGTCAGCCCGGCGAAGTACAACAATTGGACGAGTTCCGCCGCTCGTGCGTCAAGTTCTGATAGCTTTTTCAAGGCTTCATCCAAGGCGAGCAAGTCCTCCTTGGGTTCAGGGCACATCGCCAACGCCCCGTAATCCAGTTCTTCGCGAGCCAAACCACCCCCTCGTTTCTGGCGCCCCTTTCGCCGGGCATTTTCAATCAGGATACGGCGAATCGCGAGGGCAGCAGCGGAGAAAAAGTGCCCCCGGTTCTTCCACTGCCCCGGGTTGGTTCCTGCGGTCAACCGCAGGTAGGCTTCATGGACAAGGGCCGTCGGTTGGAGGGTCTGACCCTGACCCTCGTTGGCCAGATGGGTGGCAGCCAGCTTCCTCAACTCTTCGTACACCAGCGGCAGCATTTTGTCTGCAGCGAGCGCATCACCATCTTCGATCGCCCTCAGGATCTGGGTGAAATCACTCATCATTTGGCCTTCCTTTCCGCTTGCTCCTGAGCGGTGTTTCGGCTCGCCCTGATTTCGCGAAAGACCAAAGTATATCATGAAAGTATACCCACCAGGTCTATCGACTTCGACACGAGCTCCGGACCATTGTCCCCACGGATCGTTTTGGGAAGGCCGTACTATGCTGAGACCTTTTCCCGAACCTTGACCACAACGGCTCAACGGAAGCGTTCCGCGGCGCTCAACGCCAGGCCCTCACGGCCGGAGTTATCCAGTTAATGTCAGAATCCTTCACCACAGTAACTGACACGTGCGATGTTCGCTCACCGCATAGGATTCCTGCATAGCAGCAGCATGACAGCGTTTTGAAGTTAACAACGCAACCTTGGGGAGTCGCGCTGCAGTGGTCACCACACAATCTCGCAGTATCGGCGATGTTCTGCCAAGTCTGTATTCATTGGCAAATGGTCTTGACCTCGGATGATAGCCGTCGATGCAGTAGGGTGATGTCTTGCCGAAGCAGGGATATGCCAAATGTGTCGGTGGTATCAACACAGACGGAAAAGTAAAATGTCTGCAGCAACGATAAGAGACCAGACAACCATCTTCATGGCCATCCGGTCTCTTGTCGACCCGGGTGAGTGTCTCGGTAGCAATTAGCCGTTGATTGCGGCTGTGTTGATGCCATGCATCGCAATCTGAGTCAGCTTCTGGTCAGCGGCCCCTTCTTCTTCGAGCGTTTCCGTCAGCAACTCTTCGACCTCGGTGAATCCCAAGAGTTCCGCGAAGGTGCGGGCACAACCATAACCGGCCATCTCATAGTGTTCGACGCGTTGGGCAGCACAAATCAAGGCCGCATCGCGCACTTCCGGGTTCATATCTTCGTGCAGCGTTTCTTCCCCTTCTTTGATCAGGCCTTCCATGGCCAGGCACTTGTGGCCGCGGAGTTTGGCGCTCAGCAGGTCGCTAACCTGTTCCAGACGTTCCACTTGTTGTTTTGTCTCCTCCAGATGCGACTCGAAAGCCATTCGCAGTTCTGGGCAATGTGATGCCTTCGCCATCTTTGGCAGAGCCTTCACAAGTTGTGTCTCTGCACTGAAGAGATCTTTCAGTTGAAGGATCAGAAGATCGTTGAGTGTCGCAATTTTCGTGGACATGTGATTGCTCCTTTTCTGGATTGCAAATTCTTAAGGTCGGGTCACTGAAGCCCTCTGATGGTATATGGGTGCAAGAGGTGTGCCGGGTTTCAAAATCGGCACAGGTCCAACGGCCGAGCGTTGGCACATCAAATTGCGGCCATAGAAAGGAAGCCTCAATCGGCTCACCGGTCCTAAAGCTGTGGAATTCAACGGAATCGTCATAATCCCTTCCGACTGGAAGCTGAGCATCCGCGCCGCTCGTTGACCTATCAACTGCTGCAGTGGTCTCTTTGACAAAGTACCCCTGTCAACGCATCAATTGCCCCGAATTTTGCACCGTAATGGATGTGGAAAGTGTTGCTACGAATGGCCCTGTAAGTAGTTGCGATGCTGAAGACAATTCGCATGGAGTTTGTTCCGGCACGGCTTCTGCAATTACGACCCTCTGCGTTCCCAATGTGATCCCCGTATAGGGATGTCGATCAACCTGACGAGTCGTTTGAAGGATTCTGAAATGCCCACACTTTCCAATTTGCGTCAACGTTTTTTTTCCGATGCATCATCCTCCAAGACCAGTACGAGTGCCCAGGACGAATGTCTGATTGCTGACACGCGGTGTCGTATCAGTCCGGTCCAGGCCGTCGAACGCAAACTCGGCATGATCCTGGGACGGGAACGCCACTCGCGAGGGTTCGGTGCCCAAGCCTCGATGCAATCATCATTGCAGTAAGGGCGAGAAGAATATGTGAAAGCATCGCATCCGCATGCAACAGTAATTGGCTCATTAAACAGTTGCCTTCTGTCGTTTTCAGGTGCGTTGCCTGCGCGCAAGCATGTTCGTGACTTGACACTATGTCACTCTGCGCTGAGGAGGCACGTCGGCCAATCTTAGAAGTGAGTCGTATATGTCGGACGCAGGTGCCGCTCTCCTCACAAAAGAACCACAAGACGTGAAATCGGGATTATTCAGTCTCGATCATCTTCGCGACCATGCACGTGATCTGGCTCGTCGGCTGGTTGTTGAACCGCGACCGAAGAGCAAGGTGAATCTCTTCGATCGAGTGTGTTCCAGTGCCCATGAGATTCGGCAGACATATCAGCAACTCACCGATGTCAGCGGGCAGTCTGCAGTAGTCTCGCGCGATGCGGAATGGCTGCTCGACAATTTCTATGTCGTCGAAGAACAGCTGCATGAGATCGATGAGGATCTGCCGCCACATTACTTCGCGGAATTGCCCAAGCTCGATACGGGCGAGCCTCGCGTCTATCAGTTGGCGTCAGAACTGATTCTGCACACCGATGGCTTGCTGGATGAAGTTACCGTTACTGGCTTCGTCCAAGCGTTCCAGGAAGTGGCTCCGCTCACGATCGGTGAAGTTTGGGCCGTACCGATCATGCTGCGGATTGGCCTGATTGAGTACCTCGGGCGTCTCGCGGTTGAAATGCGTTCCTGCCGGCAGCAGCGGACTAACGTCACGAAAATCCTGAGCGACTGGTCTTATGGGCCTTCGCTTCCGGCAGAACTGCAGACTACACAGGATCTGAGTCTGTTGGCTCAGGCATTGATAGCCGTGGACGAATGCTCGGCTGACGATGTGGCTCGTCTTGCCCCACTGGAGCCGTTACTGCTGGCACACCATCCTGATTTGCACAATCAGGTGCGTGAGTTACATCAGAAGCAAGCCGCCAGCCAGATTTCCATCGGTAATGTTATTACGGCAATGCGGCTGTTATCCGCACTCGACTGGGTTGCGTTCTTCGAATCCTGCAGTCTGGTCGAGCAGATTCTTCGTACTGATCCGTCGCAGGCCTATGCGCTGATGGACTACGAGAGCCGCGATCGCTACCGGCATGCTCTGGAGTACCTGGCGAAGCATAGCGATACCAGTGAGATTGACATTGCCCATTCGGCCATCACCCATGCCGAACAAGCCATGCAGAATTCTGCTTCGGCCGCGAGGAAACGGCATGTCGGATACTGGCTGATTGATGACGGCCGGTCCATTCTCGAATCTGAATTACGTTGCCATCACACGAATCGGCACCGTGTAGCGACTCTCTTACGGGCGCAGGGCTTCCGTTGGTACGCCGGGGGAATTCTCGCGATCACGCTGGCCGGGACCGCTCTGGTTCTGGGAACGAGCGTCGGTCTGAATACATGGCTGGGATTGTGCATATGGTTGCCATTGGCGCTCGCGATCAGCGACTTTGCCGTAGGGTTAGTAAATTATCTCTTTAGTCGCCTTATTCCGCCGCGTGTGTTGCCCAAACTAGAACTGCGTGACGGAATTCCTGCGGACTGTCGGACGATCGTGGTTGTCCCCTCGATGTTGACCAGTGCTGCTGAAGTTCAAAGCTTGTTGCAACGTCTGGAATTGCATTATGTCGCGAATCCAGAGCGTCATTTGTCTTTCGCATTACTGACTGACTTTGCTGATGCCCAGGACGCCGTGAGTGAAACGGACGCTGCATTGATCGACGCAGCTCAAGCAGGGATTCGTCGGCTGAATCTGCAGTATGGCACGGATCACACTCAACCGTTCTATCTCTTCCACCGGCAGCGGCAATGGAATCCGCAAGAAGGTTGCTGGATGGGATGGGAGCGAAAGCGGGGTAAGATTACCGAATTCAATCGATTATTGCTGGGTGCCAAAGACACCACCTTCTCGGTTCAGGAAGGGGATCTCGAAGCTCTCTTCGGTTCCACAGCAACGCCAATCCGGTATGTCATCACCTGTGATGCCGATACGCAAATGCCGCATGGTGTGGCTCGACGCCTGGTCGGTGCGTTGTCACATCCGCTGAATCAACCTTGCTTTGGTGATTCAACCGATCGAATTGTTGCAGGGTATTCGTTGATCCAACCACGCGTGAGTGTGGCCTTGGCTGATAGCCAGAAATCGTGGTTTGTGCGAATCATGGCCAACAGCCGGGGCATCGATCCCTATGCCACCGCCGCGTCGGATGTCTATCAGGATGCCTTTGGCGAAGGCAGCTTTACTGGCAAGGGGATTTATGATCTTCGTGCATTCGAACGGAGTCTGACGGGGGCGTTTGGCGAGAATCAGATCCTGAGCCACGATCTGATCGAAGGTTGCCATCTCCGCACGGCACTCGCCAGTGATATTGAACTGATTGACGGCTATCCCACCCGTTACGATGCTGATGCGAAACGACAGCATCGCTGGGTACGAGGCGATTGGCAGATCTCTCCGTGGTTATGGCCTTATGTTCCCTCAGAAAAGGGGACGCGGAAGAATCCGCTCTCGCTGCTTTCGAAGTGGAAAATTACTGACAATCTACGACGCAGCCTGGTGCCGCCAGCCATTTGTCTCACGATGATCCTCGGATGGTACTCGGCTTCCACATACGCCTGGTTATGGAGCGTGGTCGGACTGGCTTGCCTCGGCACTCCCGTCTTCATTGCCTTGATTGCCAGCCTGGAAGATCTGCGGCGGACACGCGACTGGTCAACAGGGTTTCGTACCGCCGGGGCCAGTCTCGCTACGGCTTTGCTGCAATTGGGTGTGCTCGTGGTCAGTCTGCCACATCGTGCGGCGTTGATGATCGACGCGATCACTCGCACTCTCTGGCGGATGTTCGTTAGCAGAAAGCACCTGCTGGAATGGCAAACCGCTGCTGCGGCTGAGCAACTCTTGATCAATAGGAAATGGTCGTCACTGGTTCAGTTCGGTTGTGTGGCAGCCTTTGCCGTCATGTTAGCCATCACGATGCCACATGCAGCGATTCCAGCCGCGGCTATCTGGCTGGTGGCATGGTTCAGTTCGCCGTGGATTCTGGACGCAATCAGCCGTCCGCGCCGTCTGCGAGAGGTTGTCGTCAGTGCCAGCACGCGACAATGGTTACGGCTGATCGCCAGGAAGAACTGGAACTATTTCGAAGACAATCTGAACGCACAGAACCATTGGCTCCCACCGGACAATGTTCAGGAATACCCGCGTCTCCGTGTCGCCGATCGTTTATCTCCGACTAATGAGGGGCTGTTTCTGGTCTCCGTACTTGCGGCCCGTGACTTCGGCTACCTCAGCCTGCACAGAATGGGGCAATGGTGGGAACGGAATCTGGAATCGTTGTACTTGCTTCCCAGAACGGGTGGTCACTTCTTCAATTGGTATGATACACAAACACTGCAGCCGCTAAAGCCACGATATCTTTCAACGGTCGACAGTGGCAATCTGGCGGCCAGTCTGTTGGTCATGCAGCAGGGAATCGAGGAACTGCGCCGCCAACCCATTCTGGTGGATACTTTATGGAACGGTTTGTCCGACACCGTCACTGTGGCTGAAGAAGAATATCTGGCAACCCTGACGGTACCGGCATCAAGCAGTGAAGCGGGGCCGGAAGACGTCGTAGCCATTCTAAGAAATCTGCGACGCACGGCAGCTCAGCCTCCGGAAAGCTTCTGGGAGTGGCAGCGGAACGTGGCGATTGTCCGCACTTATACGCAGACACTGAGAAAATTCCGCACAGATTTGCCGATCACAGGAATCCATCACACAGAGTCAGCCGAACGTGAACTCAAGCCAGGTTTGGCGAATGTCGTCCTATGGCTGGACGGATTTCTTGAGGATTATGACCGGCTGTTTGCCTGGGTCAGCATGATTGATCGAGTGGATGCCGGAGATGCCACAGCAAACGGTGTTCGGAAAACACCTGCTGGTTGGCATCAACTGCCGGAATGCCGAGGTGTCTGGAATCAGTTGAAGACCATGCTGTCGCAAATCGGGTCACTGTCAGATCTCATGGCGATTGAACACCATGTTTCCGAACCCCTGGCCGCACTGCAAACCGCTTTAGAATGGTCAGAAGCCGATCGGGAAACTACGTCGGCGGGACGACTTTGGCTGACAGACTTCACCGAATGTATTCACGTCTGCCATCAGAATGCGATGGAACTCGATCGGCGGTTTCTGGCTGTATCCAACTGCGTGCAGACATTGATCGATGAGATGGATTTTGAACCGCTATACGATCCGCTTCGTCGACTGTTTTCGATTGGGTACAACCTCGAAGAGGGGCGGCTGGATGGCTCTTATTATGATCTGCTCTGCTCCGAAGCACGACTGAGCAGTTATGTCGCTGTCGCCAAGGGAGATGTCCCCGTCAAGCACTGGTTCCGGTTGGGACGGCAAACGACTTATGCCGCGGGAAGGATTGGGCTACTGTCGTGGGGCGGGACGATGTTCGAGTTCCTCATGCCCCTGATTTTCCAGCCACGCATTCATGGGACATTACTTTCTGCGGCCTGTGAAGCAGCAGTCTTGCAGCAACAGCAATTTGCAAAACAGCGAGGACTACCCTGGGGCGTCTCCGAAAGTGCCTTCGCGGGCCTTTCGCCCAATTCCGATTATCAATATCAGTCGTTTGGAGTTCCCGGACTGGGTTTGAAGCGGGGACTGAGTCGAGACAACGTGGTCGCTCCCTACGCCACCATGCTAGCTTTGGAAATCGATGGTTCAGCGGCGATCCACAATCTGCGGAAGTTGGAGCGGGAAGGGTTGTTGGCACGCTGGGGATTCTATGAAGCCGTTGACTACACATCGACTCGACTTCCGGCGGACCGCAAGTCTGTGCCGGTGCGATGCTTCATGGCACATCATCAGGGGATGAGTTTTCTCAGTCTTTCCAACTTTCTGAACAACGAATCGATCCGGCGGCGATTTCGTGCCGACCCGCTCATGAAGGCCGCAGAACTTCTGCTGCAAGAGGGAGTTCCGGTTTCTTCGCAGGTCATGACACCGCATGCAGATGAATTGGCGGAAGTTCGGATTGCCCGGCCCGTTGACCCCCCTGTCGTGAGCCGCCGCATCGCCACATACGACACTCCTACTCCGCGAGCGCATTTGCTGTCGAATGGTTCCTACGCCGTGATGCTGACGAACTCAGGCGGTGGGTATAGCCGCTGGAAGGAACTGGCCATTTCTCGGTGGCGATCTGACACAACGAGGGACCATTGGGGACAATGGCTCTATTTGAAAGATGCTCGGACCGACAAAGTCTGGTCGGCGACCTATCAACCCACGCTAACGTCCCCTGATGAATATGAGGTGATTTTCTCGATCGACAAAGCCGAATTCCGACGTCGTGACGAAGAGATTGAGTCGTCTCTCGAAGTCGCGATCAGTCCGGAAGACGCCGTGGAAGTCCGGCAACTCAAGCTGACGAACCTCAGCAAGAAGCCGCATACGATCGATGTGACCAGCTATGTGGAAGTGGTTCTTGCCAAACCTGAAGCCGATCTGGCACACCCGGCTTTTCAGAAGCTGTTTGTCGAAACGGAATATGTGCCAGAGTCTCAAGCCTTACTGGCCCGCCGTCGTCCACGGTCGGCGAATGATCCTGTTCTATGGGCTGTCCATATTCTCTGCCCGTGTGACTCGGATCTTGGTGGCATTGAGTATGAAACCAGCCGGGCCAGATTTCTGGGACGCGGACGCACAACGCAGAATCCCGCGGCGATGGATTCCGGAGTAACACTCTCGGGAGAAACGGGACCGGTGTTGGACCCCGTGCTTGCCTTCCGTTGCAGTATTCCGATCCCCGCTGAGGAATCGGTGCATGTGGCATTCATTACAGGGTATGCCTCGACCCGGGCGGAAGCCCTCCGCCTGGCAGACCTGTACCACGACTGGCGTGCGGTTCAGCGAGCGTTTGAATTGGCGTGGGCCTATAACCAGATGGAACTACGGCACTGGCGAGCCACCGCCGCTCAAACGCATCGATTCCAGCGACTGGCGTCTTCGGTCTTATATCCACATGCATCGGCCAGGGGGCAGCAAGCGTCCCTCCTTGGCAACCGATTGCATCAAAGTGACCTCTGGCCCTTTGGGATTTCCGGTGATCGGCCCATCGTACTCGTCCGTGTCGATCATGCCCGGCAGCTCTCGTTTGTTCGTGAGCTTCTGATTGCCCAGGAATTCTTTGCGTATCGACAATTCCATGTCGACATGGTGCTATTGAATTGCCTGCCCGGCAGCTATCTCGATGAACTGCAGGAACAATTGGAACGGCTGATCCGTGAAACGCCTCATCGTGCAGAGGTCCGACCGGGAACGAGCTTCGTCCTGCGTTGTGCGCAACTTTCGTCAGAGCCACTGCAACTGTTTGAAGCGGTCGCTGCCGTCGTCATTGATGCTTCACGGGGCTGGTCGAATGTAGCTTTGCAGCCAGCGGGTAAAGTCGAAGCATCGCTGCCCTCGGCGAAAGCTCCTGGCGGAACATGGCATCCCTCTCGATCGCAGTCCTTGCCTACCTCATCACCAGCAAAAACTCTGACCAATGGTGGGAAGCATAACGGATCGATGTCGTTGGAGCTATGGAATGGCTACGGCGGGTTTTCGGATGACGGACGGGAGTACCGCATCGCCATGCCTCCGGGCCATGCCACACCGATGCCCTGGAGCAATGTGCTCGCCAATGAGCAGTTTGGCTGCCTTGTGACGGAAATGGGGGGAGGCTACACCTGGGCTGCGAATAGCCGAGAAAACAAGCTAACTACCTGGTGCAACGACCCGGTGTCTGATTCTCCTTCTGAGCAACTCTACCTGCAGGACTCGACCTCAGCCGACATCTGGACCCTCTTCGGACGCATCGCCGATGCAAGAGTCTCGCGGATTGCAGACCATAGCTGCGGTTGGTCGCGCTGGATCTGGTCAATTCCCGGTCTCAAGGCCACTGTAACAATCAGCGTGGCGACTGATGACCCCATCAAGTTTATTGAGATCGAGTTGCAAAACGACACAGCGACTCCGCGCGAGCTCACTCTGACTTACTATGCCGAATTAGTACTCGGTGTCTCCCGGGAAGAGAGCCGTCTGCATGTGGTGACGGAAGTGGACGAGTCAACGCAGTCTCTGTTCGCACGGAACGCGTATCACCCGGAGTTTCCAGATCAGGTGGTTTTTCTCCGGACGCTGGGTGATCGAGTTTCCGTAACTGGAGACCGTGCGGAATTCCTGGGGCGAAATACCGATGTGACTCACCCTGCGGGATTGAAGCTTCCGCAACTGTCTGGCAGCGTCGGTGCAGGGCTAGATCCCTGCGGAGCCGTGCAGTCACGTCTGACAATCGCTCCCCAGAAAACAGGAACTGTCACATTTCTGCTGGGTCGCGGAGAGGACATTACGCACGCGCGCAAATTGCTCGAACAGTACTCAAGTCCGGCATCTGTATTGCAAGCCCATGTCTTTGCTCGCGATACCTGGGAAAAGATGCTGGAGTCTGTGCAAATCCAGACACCGAATCGAGCCTTCGATCTGCTGGTCAATCGCTGGTTGATCTATCAAACATTGGCTTGCCGCGTCTGGGGACGTTCGGCGTACTATCAAGCCAGTGGTGCTTATGGCTTCCGCGACCAACTGCAAGATGTGATGGCCATCGTTTATGCCCGTCCTGATGTGGTTCGTGAACATCTCCTGCGGGCGGCCTCGCGCCAATATGTCGAAGGGGATGTGCAGCATTGGTGGCATGTTCCCACAGGACGAGGGACTCGGACGCGGTTCTCGGACGACTTGCTCTGGCTGATTCTTGCCGCCTGTCACTATGTCAATGTGACAGAAGATGAGGCCGTCTGGAACGAAATGGTCTCGTTTCTGGAGTCGCCGCCGTTATCTGCTGATGAGCATGAGCGGTATGAACTTCCTCAAGTGTCGGCAGAACAAGGTTCATTGTACGAACATTGCCTGAGAGCACTCCGCTGCGGATATCGACTGGGTGCTCACGGTCTGCCCCTTATGGGGTGCGGTGACTGGAACGATGGCATGAATAAAGTGGGGGAAGAGGGACGCGGCGAAAGTGTCTGGGTCGGCTGGTTTCTGATCGTCGTACTCAATCGCTTTTTGCCGGTGATGCGCCACCAGGGTGATCACAAGCTTGCCAACGACTACCAGGCTAAGCTAGAGCAATTGCTGGAACATCTGGAAAGGCATGCGTGGGACGGGGAATGGTATCGGCGAGCCTACTTTGATGATGGGACACCGCTGGGTTCGCAGTCCAACCAAGAATGCCAGATCGATTCGATTACGCAAAGCTGGGCCGTCTTAGCCGGTGCAGACGAGGAACGGACATCGCAGGCGTTGGACGCTGTTGTGGAACGGCTGGTCCGCCCCTCTGACCATCTGGTAGCCCTGCTGACCCCGCCCTTCGATCAATCGACTCCAAACCCGGGATATATCGCCGGATATCTGAAAGGAGTGCGAGAGAATGGCGGTCAATACACACATGCCGTTTTGTGGTTGATTCAGGCTTTAACGATTAAAGGTGACGGTGATCGTGCCCTTGCCATCTTTGACTTGATCAATCCCATCCGACAAGCGGCCACGCCGCATGATGTCGCCCGTTATCAGGTGGAACCGTACGTGATGGCCGCCGATGTTTATTCCGAACCGCCGAATGTCGGCCGAGGGGGTTGGACGTGGTACACGGGCTCCGCATCGTGGACATACCGTGCAGCTGTGGAAAACATCCTGGGTCTGCAACTTCGCGGTCGTCAGGTCTCATTCCGCCCCTGTGTGCCCATGAACTGGAGTCACTTTGAGTTGTCCTTGCGAGTGGGTGAATCGACGTGGCGGTTCCGTGTCGAACTGCATGACAGCGTTTCTGAGCTGATCTCCGATGCCCCTCGCAACGGTGAAACAGCAACAGTGACAATTGTGGATGATGGGCAAGAGCACGACGTGACGCTTCACTGCCAACGTCGCATCCCTGGCCGCTCATCTGCGGAAAACTCTTCCGATCGTGAGGCAATGCCGATTTCCGCCGTTGGAGTCAGTAATTGACTCGTTGCAGGCGTTCAGTGTTCTCGCTTCGCCGCGAGCTTGTGTTTCTTATAGCTTTCGATGTTCTCTGCTGGTTTCTGATTGGTCACATTGAGACCCACCCGGTGAGAGTTCGGCGACCAGTCGGCTATCTCATGCGGTTGGCATCAACGGTAATTGATGTTGAGTCGAGCAGAATAACTCTCAACTGCCGTGCGTCTTCCGGCAGTTTCTAATGTTTGCTGCTTCTCGCTGAGAATTGGCAACTGCGCGGCGCAGCCTTTGCGGACAACCACCGCCACGCGGGCGCTCACGCGAAACAACTCTTTGAGAGTCGCATGCGATGCCCTCTTCACTCCCCCCAGTTATTGTCTCGCTGGTTGGTCAACCTCAATTCCCGGGTCATGCACTCCTGCTGTCGATGGTCTCAGATCTTGATCAGGCAGGACGATCCGCCGAACAATGGCTCGTCGCAACGGAAGAATCAGTGGCAGTGGTCGCATCGGAGGATACAGAACAAGACCTTCCCGCGCGGTGTCTGGCCAGTTATGCCCTGAGAGACCTGCAAGGCTGCCGTGTCCAAACGCAAGTCGGGTCTGGTTATCTCCAAGTTCGACACAATGACGTCTGGATCGATGTCTTGCGTTTCTCCAATCGCCTGGCGTCTCGGTTTCGTGAGGCCGCGGAACGTCTTGAGAGGCTGCGCTGCGATCATGAATTTCGGATTGATGCGGATGGCGATACGCAACCCAAGTGTCAGAGTTGCGGCCATGTCCTGTCCGGCGAGGACGCCACCTGCAAAAACTGCCAACCGTCGGCAGATACGTTTCGACGCGTGCTGCGACTGCTGCGGCCACATGGCAAAACCGTGTTTGCCATTCTGGTATTATCCATCATCGCTGTGGCCATTGAGCTGATTCCGCCCTGGTTGCAGAAGATTCTAGTCGATCGCGTCCTCAGTCATGGCAGCGAACAGATTGATTTGCCTCCGCTGCTGTCGACTCTGGCCATCATTGTCGGTTCACTCGCACTGGTACGGGTGACTGTGGCGATTGTCTCTGTGATCAAGTCTCGGCTCAGTAGTGAGATTGGCACACACCTGACCGCAGACCTGCGTACGCGGATGGTTGATAAGCTGGAGAGGCTGTCCGTCTCGTTTCATGATCGCCATCAGGTGGGGCTGCTGATGAGTCGCGTGGCCTATGATACAGAAGCCATGCATACGTTCATGCACAATTTGTCTGGTGGGTTTCTGCTGCAGATCATGCAGCTGCTGGCGATTGGCGGCATGTTGTTTGCCCTCAATCCGAAGTTGGCATTCATCACGCTTTTTCCGACTCCCTTAGTACTGCTGGCCAGTTGGTTCTTCTGTAAGTGTCTATATCTGAGGAACCACCGGTACTGGGATGCCGTCGGGCGACAGGCTGCAGCATTGACGAGCGTCTTGTCGGGCATTCGCGTGGTGAAATCATTCACACAGGAATCACGCGAGCATGCCCGATTCAGTGCTGCGAGCGAGCGGTTGCGAGCATCGCGAATCAGCGTCGATCTGGCGAATGCCACATTTTCGTCGATTGTGGGCGTCCTGTTTGGACTCGGTGGTCTGGTGGTCTGGTATGTCGGCGGTCGCGATGTCCTGCAGAATGAAATGACCCTGGGATCGCTCATGGCCTTTCTGGCCTATCTCTCGATGTTCTATGCGCCCTTGACGACCGTCTCCGAAGGGGCTTCGTGGATGAGCAATTTCCTCAGTGCCAGTCATCGAATCTTCAATCTCCTCGATACCCCAGTCACGATTGACGATCCGCCGGCACCGCGCGCTGTCGATCAGCTCCAGGGGCATATCCGCTTTGATAATGTTACGTTCGCCTATGACGATCAGAACCCGGTTCTTGAGCATTTCTGTCTGGAGGTTCATCCGGGTGAAGCGATTGGGATCGTGGGCCGCAGTGGATCGGGGAAATCGACGCTCGCCTGCCTCGTCAGCCGTTTGTACGACGTACAGTCGGGGTCGATCACCATTGATGGGATCGATGTGCGCGAGATGAGCGGTCTGGCGCTGCGTCGGCGAGTGGGAATGGTCCTGCAGCAACCGTATTTGTTCCAAGGAACCGTGGGCGACAACATCGCCTATGGCGATCCGGGAGCCGAGCCGGAACGGATCCTGTCGAGTGCGCGGGCCGGTGGGGCGCACGAATTCATTCTCCGAATGCCCTTCGGTTACGACACCATGCTGGGTGAGTGTGGTACAGGCTTATCGGGTGGAGAACGCCAGCGGATCTCCATCGCCCGGGCAATCCTCTACAACCCCACAATTCTGATTCTCGATGAAGCAACCAGTAGCGTTGACACCGAATCGGAACGATTGATCCAACATGCGATCGAGAGGTTTTCCAAAGGCCGCACAACACTCGCGATTGCTCACCGGTTGTCCACATTGGAACACGCCGATCGGCTCATTGTCATGGATCAGGGGCGCTTGATCGAGCAGGGCACTCACCGCGAACTTCTCGAGGCGGATGGTGCCTACGCGCGGCTGGTTCGCATGCAGTTTGGCCGTTCCATGGGCAAGTTGATTGGCAATCACGACCAGAGCGAGCCCTCAAGTACCGAGAATAACCAGAAAGATTACGATGACACTCTCGATCTCAATGCCGATATCCCATGGCTCGATCCACAGGAAGCCGTCTTTCATCTGGGAACTCATAATGTGCTAATACTGCAGACACACGGAAAGCAGTATGGGGCGATTTACACAGTCCGTGCTTTTCCAGCGTCCTCTTCCGAAGAATATTTGAGTATTCGATATGCGGATGATGCCGGACGCGATCGCGAGATTGGGCTGATGCGAAATCTCAACGATTGGTCGGAGGAGACTCGTCATTTGATCCGTCGCTCGCTGAACCGTCGTTATCTCTTGCGAATCGTCAATTCCTTGATCGCAACACGTCAGGAGAATGGGCTCGTTTCCTGCGTGGCGCAGACCGACGATGGGGAAGTGCAGTTCATGGTGCATAACAATCCGCATCGAGTCACCCACTTTGGCAGCAATGGATGGTTACTGACCGATGTGGATGACAATCACTTCCTCATCCCGAATCTCGATACCTTGCCATTCCTACATCGGCAGTTATTCCGCAACAACTTTGTCGACGTCTAATGGCTTTGACTCGCCAGCACGACCGGTATGCCTATTATGCCGATGCGAGATTATCAGGTAGCCTGTGGAAGGCGAGTTCCGATGTGTGATATTCGACAGCTCGGGCTATGATCCAAGACGTTGCTTTGCACTAGGTGCTGTCGACGAATCGTGCTATTTTCGCCAAGTTGTATTCCGGTTCAAGGAGGAACCGTGGGATGCGGCTGGTGATCACAAATGCCATCTGGCAGGAACTGGAACCTCGCGTGGCGGCGGCCAAGCGGTTGACGGCCGGGGCCAAGCCGGAACTGTCGGATCGGCGGCTTCTCGAAGCCGTGCTGTATCGCCTGCGCACGGGGACGCCGTGGCGTGATCTGCCCACGGAGTTCGGGGATTGGAAGGCCGTGTATCAGCGGTTCAAACGCTGGCGTATCGCCGGGGTGTGGGACCGGCTGTTTGAGCAACTTCCCACGGCAGGAACCATGTCGGAGGTGCGGCAATTGTTTATCGACTCGACGATCGTCCGGGCTCACTCTCAGGCGGCCGGTGTTAAAAAAAGAGCCGCGAAGCTGTAGAGGCCCTGGGACGATCCTGCGGCGGCTACACGACCAAGATTCATTTGGCCTGCACCGATGAAGACACCGCCATCGCGGTGGAGCTGACTCCCGGACAGGCGGGTGATGCGCCACAATTCTCTCAACTGTTTCAGACGGCTCAGCAGCGTGTTCCCGAGACCGACGAAGTCGTCGCCGACAAGAGTTATGATAGTCATTGCATCCGTCGACAGGCACTGGATGCCCTGGTGGCAGTCCAGATCCCCAGCCGCTCAACAGCTCGCGACCCGTGGCCGGTGCTGACCGAGTCCTACCGCCAGCGGAATCGTGTCGAACGACTGATCAACAAGTTGAAACAGTTCCGCGGCATTGCCATCCGCTACGATAAACTGGCAAACAATCTCCTGGCATCTATTAAAACCGTACTGACCTTCATCAAACTCAGACGATTCGTCAACAGAACCTATCCCCAGCAGAAATGGCCTTATTCTTAACATTCCGATTGGACTCAAGTCGGGGTAAGGTCGATTCGACATATCAAGGGGACTGATAGCGAGTGATAACTTCCTGAAGGAATCTCTGTCAGTCGAGGACTTGCGACCATTTGCGCGGCTTTAATTTATCCAGATAAAAGACGAGCTGATAGTGGCTGGAAACTCACGGTGAAATTGAATTCTCCGCAAACGTTTCCAGCCACGACAGCTCAACTTGAACATAGTTGCGAAAGCTTCAGGTTTGAAGTTTTAACTCACCGGCTATGTTCGCCCGGCAGCTCAAGCCAAGATGTCACTCCATCGCGACATCGAAAAGTGGCCATGTCTAGGATTATTGGCGTGCGAAGTCCAGGCCGGGGTCTCCCTGCGGACCATTGACCACCGCGAAATGGAAGCCATTCTCTTCAGGTTTCACAGTGCCAACCATGCCTCCGCCATCAGCGAAGTCTAAGGCCAAGGTATCCCCTTGAAGGGTGTACTTGCCATTGAACTGCTGGGGTTGCCCCTTCTGCGTGAAGGTCCAGGTGAAGGTATCATCCTGAGCCAGTTTCAACGCGATTTGACCGCCACCGCCCGCCTTGGCCTGAAAATCACCCACGGGGTTCTTCAGGGTTGGCGGTGCTTTTTCCAGGGAGTTCTGGATGTCTTCCGGGGCTGGCGGCAGTTTGCTGTCGCTTGTAGTATCGCCCGGTTCAGGGGGGGCCAACATCCGTGACAGTTGATGGGCCACCTGATCTTTCGGAGCCAGTTGAGCCGTGGTTGCGAACTGGTTTTGTGCCGCCTCAGTATGTTTGCCGACCAGGTATTGATAACCCAGCAAGAAATGGCCGCTCGCATCATTGGGATGAGCCCGGCTATAACCTTCGAGGTTTCTCAGTTGTTGTGTGTAGACATCAACTGAGGGATACAATGCGATCATTGAAGACCAGTTCATGCCCGGACCGACGGACAACACGGCATAAAGTGTCGATGCTGCTTCCGGATAACGCTGCAAAGCGAACAAAGTCAGTGCACGAAACTCGTGCAGCGACGGATCGTTGGGAGTTTCAGTGATCGCAGCATCCACGCTCGTCAAAGCCGCATTGTAATCTCCGGCATAAAACGCATCTTGCGCGGCCTGGAAGTTCGACGATGTCCCGGCCGGGGGGGCCGTACCGTTCATGTCCGTCGTCGCATAGGTAATGGGCTGGCTGTAGTTATAAACGCTGCCATACCCCGAGGCATAGTACGGGTTGTAGTAACCGGCGTATCCTGTGTTGTAATACGATCCGCCTAAGGCCCAGGATGTCAGCCCCAGTGCCGCCCAGCGACCCCAGGGACGACCATACCAGCCATATCCGTACCACGGTCCGTAGGCCCCATAACCGTAGGGTCCCCAGTAATTGCCGTAGCCATAACCGTAGCCGATGCCGTAACCATATCGACTCAGTCCCGGCCCACCGACATTCCAATAGCCGCGATTCCAGCCGTTATATCGATAGGGGCTCCAGAGCCTCTGGGATGCCGCGATATTGACGTTCGTGTTGTTGCCGATGCGGTTATTGAAGCGATTGCCAAGGGGACTGTTCGAGACTCGATTGCCCATGGAATCGATGCGGTTCGTGGTCACACGATTCGGACCGTTCAATGCGTTGTTGATGCGATTGCCATCGAAATTCGGCCGATTCGCAAGGTTTCCGCTGTTCAATCGGTTCTGCGCATCATTCAACCGATTTTGGATGTTGCCGTTGTTGAGCGGGGAGCCATTGCCGCGATTCACAACTGATGGTCGATTGGAAGTGTTGGGACGAACGGCCGGGGTGTTCGCTCGTCCGGGGAGATTGTGCCCGGACAAATTCGGAGCACTGGGCCGACTGAAGGTGGGGGCACTTCCCAGATTTCCATGCGGGATGCTGGGACGACCGCCAGAACGGATTGCACCACCAAGGCTGCCGCCCCCATGGAAACCTCCGCCTCCGTGGCCGATGTTTCCACCAATATGACCTCCGCCACCGAAGTGGCCTCCCCCGCGACCTCCGCCGTGTCCACCACCACGCTGCGCCAGGGCAGGCGTGACAGCCATTGTGATGATGATGAGGCTGCTGACCCAAATTCGAGATGTCTGAATCATGATAGTTCACTCCTGATTATCTGCGCTGGATTCATCGTCCTAGTCGATTTCATTTGCTTTGACGGTGACAGGACGAGGGAAAATCTGGTTGAAAGTTAGGGTTGAGCCGGCTGGTCAGCACGGCTGATCGACTGAGGTTTCGGACCTTGGCGGACAACGCTCACAGGCTCGCCATCGTCAATCAGAACGCCACCAATGACGCGGTCCGTGGATTGCAATTCCGCATGATCGGTGCTCAACCGCGTAAATCGATGAGTCGCCGTCGTGGCACGGCCATCCGCCAGCACGCCCGTCAGCTTTACGATCCAGGTGTCTTCGTTTCGAGCCCACAAGCCACTGGCGTAACCCCCTTCGGAATCGAAAATCCATGATCGAATCTGTCGGAGTTGGGGGTCCCAGCCGATGTGGGTGCTGCCATGCATCACTTCACCAGACGGGGTTGCGACTTCAAATTCGCCAATCAAAAATCGCTGATTCTGAGACCACCGGTAAGACGTTCTGACAACCGCATCATCGCATTCATCGATCCAGTCACCGACGAGCCATTCCAGTTGCCGCAAATGGTCATCAACTGCGGCTTCCACGGGTATGTCGCGGGCACTGATCATCTTCCATGCGCCACCTTCTTTCGTGTAGATGACGGCATAACGGGCCAGTTGTTCGTCATCTCCGGGGGCATGCACAATCCGAGTCATGCCCTCTTCGATGGCTACAGTCGGCCCGAGAACACGAATCGATTCGATTTGAATGCTCATTTGAACTTCCGGACTGCTTTCAAACACATCCTGGAAGATCTTGCGGATTTCCTCGCGGCCGCTCGACACTTCGCCCCCGGTTCCAATGACCTCAGCGTGATCACTGAATGCGGCTGCCAGCTTTTCGAGATCATGTTCGTTGAACGCGGTCTCGATCTGACGGACAACCTGACGAATCGCTTGCTCATCGGGAGAAGCTGACATGGAGTCAGCATCATCGACCCGTGGCTTGTCGTTTTTTTCGGTCTTCGTGGCGGTCTCTGTCTCAGCGGCAGCCTTCGGCGGATTTTGAGCCTCCTTGCCAGCCCCACCGTTATTGGCGGGAATTTTGTCTTCCGCGGTCGCAGCCAAAGACACTCCCAGAACAAGTGTCGTGATCCATGGGACGGTGCGCATCCTCATTGTTCTCTCCTGAATAGAACGGCTAAGCCTCAGATTTCCGCTCTGATCAGGCATCACAAAAGAATACGTTCGTCCGCCATGCGAATGGCCTGATGAAGAGCCGCTATTTCTCAGCCGCATGTCGCATGCCATTGGTCATACGGAGCGAATATTGCGAGAATGACAGCGAAATGCGGCGAGGTTGGGATATCATCTGAACCGCCTGCGACCATGCTGGCAGTTCATCGCCCAGTGCCCTCTGCACAGAACCACGATCAAGCAGGCGTCTCGCCAGACTTCTGCTGTCCTTGTGATGCATGTACTGACAGGACACACTTTCAGTGCTCAGGAACGGGGCGTTGCAGATCGTTCTCTGACACTGAGTTCATAGTCAAAAGGAATCAACTCGAATGAGTTCAGCATCGTGGTACTCTCAGTTTGCCAAATCCGCTTCGCGGTTCTGCGGAAAGCCGAAGACATTCGCGCTAGCTATTGGAGTGGTGCTCAGCTGGTTGATCACTGGTCCTATGTTTGGCTTCAGCGATACCTGGCAATTGGTCATCAATACTGGCACGACCATTATTACGTTTCTGATGGTGTTCTTGATTCAGAGCACTCAAAATCGCGACACGCAGGCCATGCAGATCAAACTCGACGAATTGATCAGGGTTACTAAGGGAGCCCACAATGCTCTCCTCGATCTCGAAGAACTTGAAGATGACGCCTTAGACGCCTTCCGCCGCAGGTACGAGTCTCTGGCAGCCGCGGCTCGGAACGGGGAACTATTTGATGATCTGGAAGTAGGGTCAAGCATCTGAAGACACTGTTGAGGGAAAATGCTGGCTTCAAGGAAATCCAATCTCAAGCTGGATACGACAAGGCAAAACTGAGGGGGTGCCCGGAAGTG
The DNA here is from genome assembly GCA_016125225.1 of bacterium. Lineage (GTDB taxonomy): Bacteria > Planctomycetota > Planctomycetia > Planctomycetales > Planctomycetaceae > DSVQ01. Next base: position 283,843 of record WGME01000007.1, read on the forward strand.
AGTTGGACTTACCTTTCCGAAAATCTCATACGTCGCGAGTCCACGTAAGCTAAAAGATGGTTGGAATACTGCAAGTCTGTGGAAGACGGTTGGCAGGATTAGAACCACGGCGTTTTGGTTTTGTTCGAGCCTGTCGATAGAACTCTTCGTGTTGTCTGTGCAATCACGTAAATCAGGTATGGCCTGTGTTTTCAGACGAGTCCAATTCCTTCGTCCTTGCAGAGAAGATGAAGACCTTCGGCAACGTCTTCACCTTTTCGCGGAAGTAATCGGAGATTGCGGTCAACGATGGTGACCTCGCTGCCGAATCGTCGCATCAACTGAGCGAACTCCAGACCGACATAGCCACCACCTAGAATAACCAGATGTTTGGGGACAATATCGAGTTCCAAAAGCTCGACGTGGGGCAGTGGTGCTGACTCTTTCAAACCTGGAATTTCCGGCATGCGGGCGCGTCTTCCCGTGCTGATGATGATGTTCTCACCTCGCAGGATGCGTTTGTCACCTCAATGGTCTTCGGCGCTATAAACTCTCCGACATCCATGATCATTTCTGTGCCGGTGGCATCAAAATTGTTCAAGTGCTACGCTGACCTGCCGCCTGATACCGAGTCTGTTTTGTGAGTGATAAACTCGGCGAAAGCGGGCGTAGAGAGGGAGAGTGCAAGATGCCACGGAAGCGAATTGGAGCAGAGCAGATCCTCCCGAAGCTGCGGTAAGCCGAACTGGATCTGGCGAAGGGCTAGACGGTGGCGCAGGTCTGCCAGAAGATCGGTGTCACCGAGCAGACGTATGACCGCTAGCGGAAGGAGTACGCTGGTCTGCGGACGGACCAGGCCCAGTGACTGAAGGACCTGGAGATGGAGCACTCCCGGTTGAAGCGCCTGCTGGCGGATGCCGAACTCGATCAGGCGATTCTTCGGGAAGCCGCGTCGGGAAACTTTTGAGCCCGGCAGTCCCCGGGCAAACGGATCCATCGAATCGTTCGATGGGAAGCTGCGGGCTGAACTCTTGAATGGTGAAATCTTCGACACGCTGCTGGAAGGGAAAGCGCTGATCGAACGCTGGCGGGTGGAGTTCAACACGATCCGACCGCACAGTTCATTGGGGTATCGACCCCCGGCCCCGGAAACGATTCAGACGGGGAAGTCCAGCTTCACTACGCTGCGCTGGATTTCCCCGCCTGAACATGCCGAAGAACTCACAGAGAACCGGTTTCATCCTTGGGGGCAGGTCAGCCTGCTCAAAACATTCCTCGATGGTCAAGCGGCGGCCAGCGATTTGCACCAGTTGCTCCAGAGAAGCTCCTTCGGGAGTATGGGTGAAATCTGGGCGATGTCTGTAGGATCTGTGAGAGAACGCCGGACCAGCCAGCCACGCTGAAATCCATCTTCTTCCGGACTGGCCCAAACGAAACAGGCCCAGTCATAGAGCCGTTCGCCTTTGGCTCCCGCACCGCACGACAGCCGTTGCCAGGCTTCAGCGGGTGTTGAGAGATGCTCCGAGATTCTGGTGTGACGGCTGTTCAGAAAGAGATGCGTAGCCGACGAAGCGGCCACCAAATCGCCCAGCCCCAGTTGCTTACAACAGCGGCGAAACCGCTACTCCGAGCCATAGACTTCGTCGGCTGCCACCCATTTCACCGGAACTAGCATGGCCTTGGCGCGTTGTAAAAAGCGACGGGCCAGCTGCGGCTTGGTGGCGAAATCAACCTAGTCGGGAAAATGGGCATCCCGACAGCGATCTCGGTCGCTTGTACACTCTTGTGGTAGGTACAATTCCCGGTCGATCAGCGTGTGGCCTTTCGAACTGGCATTAGCCAGAAAGACGCCGATTTGACGGTTCTCGTTCTAGATCCGCCCCGCCGTCCCGGGATACATCCGGGCCACCCCGGCACTTTTCGTCCCCTTGTTCAGGAACCAGGTTCCCCAACGCACAGAACGGGCGCAGGCTCGTATGAACGGTGGCAAACAGAAGATTCTGGAACAGAGTCTCCAGATTGGTAGGGAGGATCTCTTCTTCTTCCGGCGTGAAGGACGCCAGCCGCGGTGCAGCTTTTGGTTTCTTCAGCCCCTTCAGCGGATTGGGAATCGCGAACAATTTCTCCGCACGATTGAACGCCGCCATGATGACACTGATCACGCCGCCACGCGTGGCGGGACTCTTCCAGGTCTCATGCTGCTGACCCACGCCTGCACGTGTCTCTTTTTGAGCTGTGCGACCGGCAACGGTCCGCACAGACCGTTCAGCCACGACGAGGAGTTGTCGCGATGCCCCCGGATGATCTCGCCATTGGGAAAACCTCGTTCGCAGTATTGTAGATACTCCGAACAGACCCGAGCCACGAGCCATTACCCACCGGCCGCAGCACCCACCTCACTGGCCAAGGATGGTTTCTCCTTGGCTAACGCCACTTCAGCCGTGAGCTTGTTCTTCCGACCGCGGATCCGCTCCCCATGTTCGTCAAACAGCGCCATCCGTTCCTTCGTCTCCGGATGTGGTAGTACCAGCAGTCGGTCTGCTTCTAGTGCTACGCCGAACCATGCGACTGCCGCCGCGGCTTAGCCTTCCGTCCCATGAATTCGCTTCCCTGTCAGAACCAAATCTGAACGTTGACCCCACCGGGTGTGCGTCCGATACTGCAACATCGTTCGCCATCCCCTTGTCACTCGGAACCCAACCATGTCCAAGTCACTCATCACGATTGTCCCCACATCCCACGAATTCCTGGTCATTTCACCACACAGAATAGCTACACTCATTCTTTGCATCACGCTGACTGCGTTGTCAATCGTCGCGGGAAATGCAGCACATTCAGCAGAAACACCTCGTGTACCAAATATTGTACTCATCCTCGCGGATGATCTCGGCTGGACGGATACCGGTACCTACGGCAGCCGGTACTATGAGACGCCGCATATTGACAAGCTGGCGGTACAGGGGCTCAAGCTGACGAACTATCACAACTGCCAAAACTGCCAGCCGACGCGTGCCGCGATTATGTCTGGCCAGTATGGTCCGCGAACGGGGATTTACACGGTTGGCAGCATTGATCGCTTCAACTGGAAATCGCGGCCGCTGAAGCCGGTCGAGAATGTCGTCTCGCTTCCCTTGGAAAAGCGAACCATTGCCCAGCAGTTGAAGGCCGCAGGGTATACCACGGCAATCTTTGGAAAATGGCATCTCGGCGAGCGGGACAAATACCATCCCCATGAACGGGGCTTCGACGAAGCCATCGTCACGATGGGAAAGCATTTCGACTTTAACACCAGTCCCAAAGTCGATGTTCCAGAAGGGGCCTATCTGGCTGACTGGCTCACCGATCACGCCGTCGAATTCATCACCAAGAATCAGTCACGGCCGTTCTTCCTGTATCTACCGCATTTCGGAGTCCATTCGCCCTATCAGGCCAAGCGAGACTTGATCGAGAAGTTTCAGCAGAAAGAAGGTGTGGCTGGCCATAACAACCCCACCTATGCCGCGATGATTGCCAGTGTTGATGACAGCGTTGGCCGCGTGATGCAGACCTTGGATGAACTGAATTTGAGCGACAACACCGTTCTCATTTTTTCGAGTGATAACGGCGGCGTCGGTGGTTATGTGCGGGAAGGAATCAAGCAGGGGGGCGACGTCACGGATAATGCTCCGCTCCGCAGCGGCAAAGGAAGTCTCTACGAAGGGGGCACGCGTGATGCATTCATTGTCCGCTGGCCGGGTGTGACAACTCCTGCGACAACATGTAACGTACCGACGATTCATGTCGATATCTTCCCCACATTCCTGGAAATCGCGGGAGCCAAGCCGCCAGTCGATCAGCCGCTGGACGGCGAAAGCCTGGTCAAGTTGTTCCGACAACCGAGTGGCCAACTGGAACGGAAAGCGATCTTCCAGCACTTTCCCGGTTATCTCGGCGCGGGGGCGAACACCTGGCGCACGACGCCTGTGGGGCTCGTGCAGCAGGGCGACTGGAAGCTGATGGAGTTCTTCGAAGATGGCCGCCTGGAACTCTACAACCTAAGCGATGACATTGGTGAGACGAAAAACCTGGCGAAGAGTCATCCCGAGAAAACTCAGGAATTATTGCAGGCCATGCGAGACTGGCGGGCTGCCATTCATGCTCCCATGCCGACGCCCAACGATCCGGTAAAGGATGTACCTACTGAGAACGGCAAAAAGAAGAAGAACAAGAAGAAGGCGGCGGCAGATGAGTAACTAGTACGTTTAGCCAATCGACTGACCAATCGCGAAGATGGCGGCCGTATCGAGGACTTTGTCGTTGGATTCAAAAAGCTGCTGAATGGCGGCGGTGTGGATCTTCATTTTGGTTCCGCCAACGCCGATGGCACCGTAGCAGGTGACGCCTGACCGTTCCTTGGCTTTATCCAGCATGTCGACACCTTCGATACCGGCTGGGGGAACGGCGTTGAGATCAACAGCGACTTTGAGTGATGACATCGCCTGCCATTGGGCCGCGGCAATGAGCTGCACACCGGCGGCACCAGCGGCGATGAGGACGTTGGCTCCCTGACAGGCGGCATCGAATCCGGCAGGTGATGTGGTCTCACACGGTGTAATGCATGACGTATCGACCAGCTTCGACAGGTGTTCGCAAGCCGCAGCGGCTTTGTCGAGAGTCCGGGAACCGAGGCGGATTTTGGCCCCTTGACTGGCCAGAATTTGTGCGGCACGGAGGCCCACGGGCCCCGTACCACCGAGGATCACAGCGTCGACTTCCGCGAGCGGCAGATGGCGACTGATCGCCACGACGGTGGCTGCCGCTGTGGTGTTCGAGCCGTTGGAATCCATCATCACCGAGAGTCGCACGGGACCGAAAAAGGTCTTCAGCACTTTCGTCAGGATGGCTTCGCCCGCGGCAACGTTGCTGCCACCGATAAAGACCGCCGTGTTCTTCAAATCGCTCGGTTTACGAGTGAACATGCCGCCGTGAATCAGCGGTTCAGCATTCTGAGGCGCGATACCGCCGTAGCTGAAAAGTTCGTCGGCGCCGGCATCGACGGCGACCACGCGGTCAAAGGTGCTGGGCAGTGAGTCACTGTCGAGTTGAATCAGAATGCGTTTCATGGCCGCGCTTTCACAAGTTGCGAAAGAAGCCCAGGGAATGTGTTCCCCGGGCTTCTCGATCATTGATCATCTGAACCGATCTCAACCCGCGTAGAACGGATGCTTGGCATCTTTCTTCTTGGCGAGCATTTCTTCGGCCGAAGGCTCGTTCTTCATCGCGCGGGCGATCGCGAGCTTGGTGGCTTCGTAGTTGTATTCGTAAATCTTCTTGTCGTCAGCCGCTTCCCAGTGGATGAAGACGCCGCAGACGATGCAGAGCTTTTCGCATTGATCTTTGGGAATCACGCCCGACTCGACGCAATCGGCAACGGCGTTCGCCACGGCGGCTTGTGCCGGGCCGAACATCTGGACGGCTTGGCGAGCCCCCTTGATGGTGACCTTGGTGATCATCACGGTGGCGGGCTTAACGGCCAAGTTCGGGGTGAGGACGGCCAGCAGATTGCTATGGCCCATCTTCTGGTCGGCGAGGGCGTTGGCGAACGCCGTACCGACCGGACCACACTTTTCACCGATCAGGAGATCGATGTGCGAAATCTCATTGCCTTCACCGACGAGGGCTTCCCCAACGTAAAACGACATGCTGCGACTCCTTGTATTTCTGATGACCCTGCGACGCCCTGCCGCGGGTCTGTGGCACAAACCGTCCCCGTCTGTTGGGAAGCCGGTAGCCCATGTTCATATCAGGAGCGGCCGCAGTTTTCCACCGAACTCGTGGCACACGGCTTGCGTTCACATCCTCTACACACAGTCGGCGACTGAGTTCGGAAAGGATGACAGCGTGTTAACTCCTGAAGACATCGTAACAAACGCCAACCCGGTAGAGAAATCTCTTCCCACCGGTATGGTCACTTCTGGCAACATGACTGCTGTCGTTGATGCCGAAAAGCCACATGACACGGACATGATTCGCCCGCGCGTGATCCTGATTTGTCATGCCGATGACTTACTCAACCGTGAGGGACTTGCCCGCTGGCTGGCGTCGTTTGGTGACCTCGCGGGCATTGTCGAAATTCGCGAACACAAGCAAAGGAAGTGGAAACGCATTCGCAGAGAACTCCGACGAGTGGGGCCGTTGCGATTCCTCGATGTGCTGGCATTTCGGCTCTATGCCCGGCTCTACCAGTCCGCGCGGGATGCCCAATGGGAAGCGGATCAACTGAACCAGTTGCGGACGGCGTATCCTGTTGATCTCGCCGCCGTACCGACGCTCATCACAGACTCGCCGAATTCGCAGAATGTTCGGGCGTTTCTAACACAGCAGCAACCGACGCTGGTCATTGCCCGATGCAAAACGCTGTTGGCCGAACGCATTTTCACCATTCCGGCGCAAGGCACGGTGGTTATGCACCCCGGCATTTGCCCGCAGTATCGCAATGCGCATGGTTGCTTCTGGGCGATGGCGGAAGATGACATGAGCCATGTCGGCCTGACCGTGCTGAAAATCGATCGCGGGATTGATACCGGACCGATCTACGGTTACTTCCGCTACAACTTTGATCCCCTGCAAGAGTCGCATCATGTGATTCAGCATCGAACCGTCTTTGAGAACCTCCGCGACTTGCAGCGATTGCTCTGTGAAATGGCGGCCGGCACCGCTCAGCCGCTGACCGTTACGGATACGGAATCTCGCGAGTGGGGCCAACCGTGGCTCACCAAGTTTCTGCGTTATCGCCGTCGGGAGCAGCAACGCCGCATGATGCCCCGGACAAATCTGACCGGTGAACCCGTTCGTTTGTGATACCCCAGTCGCTGTCCTTGAAACCCAAGAACACAATACAGACACCACAGAACCTTCAGGCTGAAAGTTACTGCGATGCCAGTTACGTTGCTGTATCACGATGTGATTCGCCACCAAGACGACGAGAGTGGGTTCGCGGGAGCCGGGGCGGCTCGGTACAAACTGCGGGTGTCTGAGTTCCATCGTCATCTGGCCTACATCGCTGAGGCTGTCGATTGTGCTCCCGGTGTCCTTGAAGATGTCACTCAGGATCAACGGACACACTGGTTGCTGACCTTTGATGACGGCGGACTCTCCGCAGCAACCGACATCGCCGAGACGCTCGAACAACGTGGCTGGCGGGGTTGGTTTTTCATCACCACCGATCGGCTGGATACCACGGGCTTTATATCGACCGCTCAGTTGCGTGATCTGCATCAGCGGGGGCACGTGATCGGGTCACATTCCTGCAGCCACCCGTCCCGCTTTTCACATGCGACCGCCGAGCAACAATATGAGGAATGGTATCGGAGCCGTTGCGTGTTGGAAGATCTGCTCGGAGCCGAGATTCGATCTGCCTCGGTTCCCGGCGGATTCTATTCGACAACCGTGGCACAACAGGCCGCTCGTGCGGGTTTGCAGGTGCTGTTCAATTCCGAACCGACCACGACAGAGTCGGTAGTGAACGGGTGCCAGATTTTGGGGCGATACACCGTGTACCGCGGCATGTCCGCCCCTCAGGCGGCGGGATTACTGTCCTCGTCCTGGCCACGATATCAGCAAACGCTGCTGTGGAATGCCAAGAAATTCGCGAAGCGGACCGGCGGCATGGGATATCTCAAAGTCCGCGAACTGCTATTGAGAAAAGCCTACGCCACGGAATCGTGATCAGCCGAGTTTGCGAACCACGATCCGATTCCCGGAGACTTGGACGATTTCGATCGCCGAACCTTCGGGGATAAATGGTCCTTCGCTGATGACGTCGACCATGCGATTATCAATTTTGGCCTTTCCGGCCGGACGGAGGAGAGACACCGCTTCGCCGCGCTGCCCCAGCAAGGGCGATGCGGTCACCACGTCTTCCCCCAGTAGACTCGGAGAAAGCCGTGGTTCGTGAATGTCCGGTGCTTGCCCCGGCGGACTGAGGATCATGCTCTCGAACAAGGGCGTGTGTGGCAGGACGCGGCTGAGGGCTAAGGCCAAGGCCATACAGGCCACGATGGCAGCCATGAATGTTCCCAGGTTGTAGCCCAGTTGGCGGAGATCCTGGAAGGGTTCGATATTGCCCCAACTCTGGCTGGCCATGACCAGCGATGCGAGCATCAGCAGGATGCCCGAGAGCCCGAACACGCCGAACCCAGGAATCACGAAAAGCTCCAACGCCAGGCAACCTGCCCCCAAGGCGAACAACAGAATTTCCAACCAGCCTGCCGTGCCACCCAGGAATTTGCTCCAGAAGAAGATCACGAAACAGACAACCGAAAGGATTCCGAACATCCCCGTCGGGAAATGGAGTTCGATATACAGGCTGCCAATCGCGACGATAAACAGCAGAATCACAATGGCCGGGTGATTCAGAATGAAGACAGTGGTGTCGACCCAGTTCTTTTGCACCGGCGATAAACGATAATTTGCCGGCAGACCCAGCCGGAGCTTGAGTTCATCGAGATCCGACACCGGACGTTCGGCCAGTTGCAGTTCATGGGCCCGTTTACCCTCGACCGTGAGCAGCAGTTCGCCATTGGCTTCCCGTACTTGCGGTCCCTGAATCCATTCACCGGCTGCCTGGTTCAGTTCCGCCTCACTCATGTACGTGACACGGCCGCTGTCACGATTCGTAGCCTGAAAGACTTTCAACGAACGGTCTGCCATCGCCTCACACAACGCGACCGGCCGGCCTTTGTGTTCGGCCATGGTCTTTAGTTCGGTACGCAATACGCTGAGGATCTTCTCGGGAGCCCGTTCAAAAGGCATCCCCGGGCGGACTTCGATCGGACCGGCATCGCCCAGTTTTGCCGTCGGATGCATGTAGATTTCGTCGCAACCCAAAGCGATGATGGCCGCCCCACTCAGGGCTTCCCGCGGAACATAGGCCACCGTGCGGACGTGGTGTTCATCGAGGTTGGCAATGGCCTGTGAGAGATTGATGCTGGCCATCAATTCCCCGCCGGGCGAATCGATTTCGAAAACGATGATTTCCGCCCCCGCTCTTAACGAGCGATCGATCTGACGTTCCAGGAAACTTTCCTGCAACGTGTTGATAACGCCGGTGACGCGAATCAGCCGGGCCTTTTGCACTTTCTCATCATCGACAGGTTCCCGGAGTGCTTCGCGTGGAAGATGGTATAGTCCGGCGACATCCGGTCGAGTGTTCGCAATCTGAGAGACGAGAATCTCCAGATCGCGAGCCGTGCTGCCACGGTAAGTACCGAGCACTCCCGCCTCTTTGATGACCTCGGCTTTTTCGATGATGGCTCCGGTCTGCCGAAGCGTATCGACTTCATCGCGTGTGGCAGCCCGTGTTTCGACTTTCCCCTCGCCCGATTGAATGCGGACCCGCCATAATTGCACCTGCGGGTCGATCATGGATTTGACCAGGGCTGTACTGACGAGGGGATTGGTCCGTTTCTGGGCGATGGCAAGAATCAATTGCTCATCATCGGGTTCCACGTCTTGACCTCGACCGAAATCGCCCAGTTCCGCATCGGGTTGCATCACAATTTCCTGGCAGGCGAGTGCCACCAGAACATTCGGGCCGGTCACGGTTTCAGGAATCCAGGCGACAGTTTTCAGACCTGCGAGTTGATTCGACGTCAACAACCGAGCCAAGGCATGCACCTGATGGTACTGACTGGTGCCCGGGCGGATTTCGAGAATGAGAATGCCGGGCCGTTCTTCGCGCCGGGCTCGCTGCTCCAGATCAAGGGCGACTTCTGAGACCCGCGCCAATACGCGATCATCAATCGGGCTGGTGATGGTGAGGAATTGTCCGACGGGACCGACCGGTGGTGCCGGCGGGTCATCCGCAAACATGTGTCCCGAGAACGCGGTCAGCACGCAACAAATTGCGATCATGTGCCATCGATGCGTTGCCCATGCCTTCACGGTCGATCTCCCGAGCACAACAGCGTGTTTGCTTCGATTATAGAACTCGATGAAATCGATGGTCAAATTCCCCACACGAATGTTCATGATGATTCACGCAGTTGTGATCTCTGTTCAAGACAACGAAATGGTATCAGGAATGGATCACCGATAACTGAGCGGTTCGACATCGACCACATATTCCACGTCCTTTTCTGGTCGAAATCCGGGTTCAACCTGTCGCCACAATAGCTGCAACGGAGGTAAGGACTTCGCCAGCAACTGAATGTGAAACCGAAAATTTCCCTGCAGCCGGAACAGTGGACACGGGGCCGGTCCGGCAATCTGTATGGAAGAATCCAACGCGGGGGCCGCCTGACGCAGTTGTTCCACCAGTTTGTGACCCGATGCTTCCACCGCAGGTTCGCTGGGGCCACGCAGAATGACCCGCACGGCCGTGGTATAGGGCGGGGCGTCGCACAATTCGCGTTCCTGCAACTCATGGTTGGCAAAACCCACGAAGTCGTGCTTCGCGGCGAATTGGATGGCGGGGTCATCAGGGCACGAGGTTTGTACCAACACCCGGCCCCCTTTCGGACCGCGACCGGTACGACCAGCGACTTGTGCAATCAACTGAAATGTCCGCTCGCGGGCCCGCAGATCGGGTTGTCGTAAAGAGGTATCGGCATCGACCACGCCGACGAGCGTGACATTCGGGAAGTCGAGTCCCTTGGCGATCATCTGCGTTCCCAGAAGAATCTGTGCCTCGCCGTGTCGAAATTTCTCCAACGCAGTCGCATGGCTGCCACGGGCCTGCATGGTATCGCTGTCCATCCGCAGGCAGGAGACCTTGGGCAACAATGTGCGAAGTTCCTGCTCAAGTCGTTCGGTTCCCATGCCCACATAGCGAACCCCGGGCCGTTGGCACTTGGGACAAGCCGCCGGAATGTCACATTCGTAACCGCAGGTATGACACAACGCACACTGGTGCTGTTGATGCCATGTCAGCGTTAGTTCGCATTCAGGACAGCGTAAGGCATTCCCGCATCCGCGACAAAGAATCAGCGGGGCAAAACCACGGACATTCAGGAACAGAATGATCTGTCCGCCAGTTTTCAACGTGGCATTCATGGCGGTGAGCAAGGCCCGTCCGAGCGCCCGCTGCTGTTGAATCAATGGGTCATCACGGACATCGATAATCGTGACCGGAGGCAAAGGACGCCGGGCGACACGCCGTGGCAAAGCCAGTAAGCGATCCTGCTTCTGCTGGACGCGCACCCACGATTCCAACGTCGGCGTCGCTGTCCCCAGCAAGAGCGGAATGCCATGCATCTGTGCCCGCTGCCGTGCGACTTCCCGGGCATGGTATCGCGGTGTGGAATCCTGCTTGAAGGAAGATTCGTGTTCCTCGTCGATGACAATCAACCCGAGATGCGGCGTCGGTGCGAAGACCGCGCTGCGGGCCCCCACCACCACTTGCACGTGGCCTTCCGCAATCCGCCGCCATTGCTGATGCCGCTCGGCATCGGTCAAATGACTATGCAAGACCGCGACCGAGGAAAAGCGGCTGCGAAAACGGCGAATGGTCTGCGGCGTCAGACTGATTTCCGGCACGAGCACAATTGCCTGTCGACCAAAGCTCACCACTTCTTCAATCGCCCGAATATAGACTTCCGTCTTGCCACTGCCTGTGACACCGAACAGCAGTTGCGTTTCGTGCCGTGGGGCACGCAAGGCCTCGAGAATCACATTCACGGCCGCTTGCTGCTCATGTGTTAAATGCAGCTCCTGGTGTGGTTCGGGAATTGATTCGTCTTCCCGGGTGGTCCACACGCGATGCTGTTCGGCGACAATCCATCCACGATCGCGCAGGGTATGAATCGGCCCGATTCCACACCCCGCCTGCTCGGTGAGCTGTTCCACCGTGAGAGGCTGCGTCGCTCCTATCAGGGCTGCCACGATGGCCCGTTGCTTGGCTGGCAACTTGATGTCGGGCCATTGTGACTTCAGTTGGGGCGACACGCGGTAATGAATCAATTCACGCGTGCCAGCCTTCGACTTCACACCCGCGGGAATGACCGATTGCAACACCTGCCCCCAACTGCACAGGTAATGCTCGGCGATCCACTGCGTGAGTTTCAGCAGTGCCGAATCGATGAGCGGTTCACGATCCAGGATCGCTGTCAATGACTTCAACTGCCGTTTGGTCGGCGACTGTCGGGTCGTGCCGACGCAGTAACCGATCAGAGCTTGATTGCCAGCCCCGAAGGGAACTTCAACCCGCTGTCCAGGCGCGATCAACTCCCGCAATCCCTCGGGAACGACATAGTGAAACACGGTCGACAACGGACGGTCGAGGACTACCTCCGCCAGCAGGCGGTCCTGCTGGTCTGCGATTTCCCACGGCGTCAGATTGTCGGGCAATTCGTCTTCGCTGAAGAGCGAGGCCTGATGGGCGGCGGTCAAGCAATCACCTGTCTGTCGGTTCTTGGGCTATTCGGTCCCTCGCTGGGTAGAATACCATAACCGCGATCACCGTCGCATCCCGCTGCCTTGGTCGAAAACCACGAACTTGAGAACGCGGGCCTGTGAGTCATGAGACATGGGCTAAGTGCTGAGAGCAACGACTTCAAGGGATGGGCTGCTTTGACACTGGACACTAAGCACGGGACACTGACCCCATAACCCTGCCCCGCCAACCCTGAGCGACATCCATGACCACAGCTCGACGCATCGGCATCTATGGTGGCACCTTCGACCCGGTGCATCTGGCGCATCTGGTTCTGGCCGAGCAATGTCGCGATCAGATGCGTCTCGATGAAATCTGGTTCGTACCAGCCCATCATCCTCCGCATAAGTCAACCGTTGCGGTGACCCCCGCGGACCACCGCCGTCAGATGTTGGAATTTGCGATCGCTGGCCATGAGCACTTTCGCATTTGCTCGGTGGAGTTAGACCGCACCGGGCCGTCGTTCACTGTCGATACTCTGGAGACCTTGACTTCGCAGCACCCGGCAGTGGAATGGTCGCTGCTGATCGGGGCCGATTCCTTACGCGACTTTCCCAACTGGCGAGGACCAGAACGCATCACGCAACTGGCCCACATAGTGGTGGTCAACCGTGGCCAGGACGCGTTGCCTGATCTGGAACCCTACCGTCAACGCTTTGGAGATGTCTGGAGCGTGGTGACGATGCCCGGACTCGACATCGCTGCCTCTGACATCCGACTCCGCACACAACAGGGCCGCTCCATCCGCTACCTGGTTCCTCGTGCGGTAGAAGTCTACATTCAACAGCACGGGTTGTATCGCGTGTGAATTCCGTGCTCGACTCGGCTTCTGCTCAGACGATCGGATGGCCGATAATCTTTTGACGAGTTGATAGCCGAGCGGTTCGTCAAACGCCCCAACCGCCGCCGCCGGGGGTTTCGATGGTCAGCACGTCGCCCGCGGTTACTTCCAGCGAGGCTTTTCCCGAAAGGTCGTGGCAGGTGCCATCCGGATGCCTGAGTGTATTGCGGCCGATTTGGCCGGGTTGACCGCCGTGCATTCCGTACGGGGCATACTCTCCCCGGCGTTCGGTCAGCAGCGACAAGCGTACGGGACGCAGAAATTCGATGATCCGGGTGACTCCGTCGCCACCGTGGTATTGGCCCGCTCCGCCAGAGTCCTCGCGAATTGTGAATTCCCGTAGTCGTACCGGGTAACGCCGCTCGATGATTTCAGGGTCAGTGAGTCGCGTGTTGGTCATGTGCGTGTGCACTGCATCCGCCCCGTGGGCATAGGCCGTCGCTCCGCTGCCACCACAGATGGTTTCGTAGTATCCAAACGTGCTATCGCCGAACGTCAGGTTGTTCATGGTCCCCTGGCTCGCCGCAGCGAGGCCGAGTGCCCCGAGCAATACATCCACAATTCGCTGCGATGTTTCGACGTTGCCCCCCACCATCGCCGGGCACAACGCAGGATCGGCATGCTCCGGCGGATTGAGCAAGCACTCCGGCAGGACAATCGTGATCGGTTCCAGCACGCCACCATTCAGAGGAAGTCCCGTGTCCAGAGGCGATTGACGAGACCCAGCCGGCTTCGCACTCGACTCTGGACTCTGGACTCTGGTCGCACCGATGAGACAACGCAGCCCATACATCACGGCGGCCGTTACAATCGCGCGGTTCGCATTCAGATTGGTGGCCAGCACCGGGCCAGTTCCGGTGAAATCGATGGTGGCGGCCTCTTCTTTGATCGTGATCGTCACATGGATCGGTGAACCGTCATCGAGATGATCGGTGAAACTGTAGTCGCCACGGGGGATGGTAGCGAGAGCTTGCCGCATGGCAGCCGCGGCGGCATCCTGCAGATGACGCATATAGGCCAGAACCGTCTCACGTCCCCGGTCAGCCACGAGCTTCAACAAGAGCTGCACACCACGTTGATTCGCCGCAACTTGTGCCCGAACATCTGCCAGGTTGTCTGGCACATTGCGCGAGGGAAACGGCCCCGATTTCAGTAACGCTTCCAGTTCTTCCTCATGCGATTCGCCGGCATGAATCAAGCGGAAGTTGCGAATGAGCACCCCTTCCTCGCCCAGATTCTTCGAGAACGGGGGCATGCTGCCGGGCACGATGCCGCCGATTTCCGCATGGTGTGCCCGGCTGGCTGTGAGGAACAGCAACTGCTCGGTATCGGGATCATGCACCGGTGTGATGACGGTGACATCGGGCAAATGAGATCCACCACGGTAGGGATCATTCGTGACAAAGACATCACCGGGGGCGAGGTGCGGGTTGTCACGAAGGATGCAACGCACCGTTTCGCCCATCGCTCCGAGATGGACGGGAATGTGCGGGGCATTAACGACAAGGCCGCCTTGGGCATCGAAGAGAGCACAACTGAAATCGAGCCGCTCTTTCACATTCGTCGAGACCGACGTCTGTTGCAGCGTCACCCCCATCTGCTCGGCGATCGAGGTAAACGTCTGATGGAAAAGTTCCAGTTGGACGGGGTCGACGCTGGCGGATATGGAGAGGACATTCGCTTGCCCAGATTTGGTGGCCTCTGTGTTCCGGGAAATGACGATCTCGCCCATGGACAAGACCTGTGCCGTAAAACCGGGGTCCAGCACCAGTGTCGAGGTCGATTCCGCAATGATGGCCGGGCCGGTAAATAGGTGCCCCGGCCGGAGATCTTCGCGTCTCACAATAGGCGCCGCGGTCCACTGGCCCTGCAGATAAATCTGATGATGCTGCTCGCTTGGGGGCGGTGTATCGAGAGCCGAGACCGATGTCGAGGGCTGCACCGCCTGGGCTCCTTGACCGATGATTTCCACCCGAATCGCGGCGACCTCAATGGGCCGTCCCGTCCGCACGTATCCATACAATTGCTGATGCTGCTGGGTATAGGCGGCGGCGAAATCACCATCCGGTGGCTCAATGATATTCAGTGTCGTCTCGACACCTTTGTAGCGCAGATCGAAGGAAACCATCGGTGGTGAGATGCGGTTGGGTGGCACCACATCGGCCAACACCTCGGCTGTCGCCTCTTCAATCATGCGCTCGATCAGTGATGCGAGTGTCGCCCGACTTTCGGATGAAAGGGGTTCGAGCACCGATTGCTGCCGGAAGCGACGAACATCGGCGAGGCCGATGCCATAGGCACTGAGCACACCGGCCCAGGGATGTGCCAGAATTTGCGTCATCCCTAGTTCATCGGCGAGGGCACAGGCATGTTGCCCCCCGGCTCCCCCGAACGGAGCGAGGACCGCCGCTGCGGGATCATAGCCCTTGGCGATAGAGACATTGCGGATGGCCCGGGCCATGGTGGCATTTGCAATTTCCAGAAATCCGGCGGCAAGATCTTCGGGTGTATAACGTCGGCCCAGCGGCGATTGCTCGATCTGTGGGATCAAAGCCTGCAAGCGGTCGGCAATGGCGGCCTGATCCAACGAGAACGGAAAGCAGGACGGCGGGACGCGGCCGAGAAAAACGTTGCAATCAGTGACGGTCAGTGGTCCGCCGCGACCATAGCAGGCTGGGCCGGGATCGGAACCGGCACTGTCGGGTCCGACAAACAGTTTCACGCCATCGAAGCCGCAAAGACTCCCGCCGCCTGCCGCCACGGTTTCAATGGAGAGCATCGGCGTGACGATTCGCACACCGGCCTTGGTCGTCTCGAATTCGTACTCCAATCGACCGGCATAACGGGCGACATCGGTGCTGGTGCCTCCCATATCGAAGCCAATCGCTTCGGTGAAACCCGCCTGCATCGCGGCTCGGGAAAAGCCGATCACCCCTCCCGCCGGTCCGGACAACACCGACTCTTTGCCGGTGAAACGCTCAGCCGTCACCAAACCGCCGGAAGATGTCATGAACTTCAGATCGCTGCCGGGTAAGGCCTTCTGTAACTGGGCGACATAATCCTTCAGAACCGGATTCAGATAAGCATCAACGACCGTGGTGTCGCCACGTGGAACGATCTTGATGAGCGGCGATAACCGACTCGAAACACTGACGTGCTGCCAACCCATCTCGGCGGCGATTGTGGCGACCTGTTCCTCATGAACCGGGTTTGCAAAGGCATGCAGAAAACAGATTGCCAGTGAGTCACAACCCGCCGATTGCAATTCGCTGAGCGCCTGCCGTATCTGCTCGACTGTCGGTGCCAGCAGAACCGTACCATCTGCGGCGAGGCGTTCATCGATCTCTGCCACGGCATGGAACAACGGAATCGGTTTTTGGATCGCCAGATCGAAAAGCCGCGGACGATCCTGGTTGGCAATCTTCAGGACATCACGAAAGCCGCGCGTGGTTACAAAGCCGGTTTTTGCACCACGCCGTGTCAGCAGAGCATTTGTTCCCCGGGTAGTGCCGAGGCGGACCGTCACCGGCGGGATGGTCTCATCCAGCCGCAACTGCAACGCGCGACGAATGGCCACCAACGGAGCCGGTTCACCGGATGAGAGTTCACAACGCAGTCCGACCCATTGGGGATCGACCGCAAGCTCGGTGCAGACCAAACGCCCCTGACTGTCGGAGTGTGTCACGGTCGACGCGGCAATTTCGCTGCCAGTGGCATCCAGAATCTGGCAACGATAACCCCTGTAGAAGTCGGCCGACAGTCCTTGCAGTGTGGTAACGAGAGCGTCGTCCACACGAATAATTTCCGCTTTGGTGTTGCCACTACTGAGGACTTTGAGGATCGCGGTTTGTCCCTCCGGTGAAACCGCCAGACAATCGGTAAACGTTCCGCCGACATCAATCCAGAATTGCCACATGCAGAGGCTACCTTCGCTAAATACTTCGAGCCGCAGCTTATCTGGCGACCGGACCGACGAGCGGTTGCACCCACGCGCGTTCGAACTCACCGATTTCGGACGGATTGGGATGCAGCTTCGATGAAATGACCCGTGCTCGGACATAGATTTCATCGCCCCGGAATTCGTACCGGGCTGTGGTTCCCTCTTGCGTCGACAGTACCGTTCCGATGTCGTCTGAGTACTGCCGGGTGGCGTGCATTTCTTCACCGTCTTTATTGAGCACGGGCGTGCTGGTGGCATCGTAACCGGTGCGTGTCCCGATGAACTCGGTTCGATATGTCACCCCCGGTTCTTCGGCGACTTCGATCGACAGCCCGCGGGGACCTGATTCGACTCGCGACAGTGTCACACCACTGGAAGCGTAGAAGCGCCCCGCTTCCAACGCATGAATCAAAGCGTCGGGTTTGAGCGACTCGGATAGCACCATCACCCATCCTCGGCCGGGTTCGCTCGCGCGGCTTGGGATGCTGTGGTAACTGTGGCCATCGTCCGTAGCGAGGCCATACAGGACCGGCAGATTCAGTTCCGCTAACCGACGTGTCAGCAGAATATCCCAGAAACGTTCGGTCGAGGCGTGCTGCGTGTCCCCCGAGTTATAGACGCCAGGGTGACCGTTGTAGACCTCGAAGAAGTTCTCGCCGACCACGGGCAGCAGATCTTCGGCTGTCACACCAAACCCGAAGTTAGGATGGTTGAGATGAATGATCATCGGTTGGCCGGTCCGCTCCCGCTGAGCGATGGCGGCATTGACGTTGTTCTGCATCACCTCCGTCACGCTGCTGCCACCAAGTGGGGGAATCACTTCACGGACATTCGACACATTCATGTGAATGGGCGAACGACCGAATTTGTCCGTCACTTCTTCGCCCTGAATAAGCAGATATTCACTGGGCAGCCCGACCAACTCAGACACTTCCGCGAACGTTTTCAGGCGGACTTCGGTCTTCCCGTCGTGTTCTCGCTCCGTGACAGAATCGGGAAAGTTTGCTTTGAGTTTGCCATAGGCCACGCGACCCGATTTGACCTTGTCGACATCGATCCAGCGTTCGGAAGCCGCCAGCGTGTTGTGATCGGTAAACACCAGAAAATCGTAATTGTGTTCGCGGTACCACAGGGCGATGTTCTCCAGATAATTGTCGCCATCGCTCCAGTAAGAATGGGTATGCATATTGCCGCGATACCACTTGAGTTGCCCGTCGGCCTGGAGTGCTGCCGTCGTCACCCCCGGCGAAATCAGTCGCTGAGCCACGATCGCAAGACCTAGCAGCAGCAGGGTGGTGGTCCACAGCGGGATGCGACGAATTCTCAACATGCAGACGGCCCTTATGATTCGTGTCTCGTTTGTTTCGTTTCGTCCGTCCGAAATGATAACAATCCCATTCGCGAATGTCGGCGGCATGAGCTACAATCTGAGATGTTGAGCAGGTGTGCAGTCAGTTTGTGACCTTACGGGAGCTTGAAATGTTGCGGAGCGGTAACCCGGTTTTCCGGCAAGATATGCTCGAACAATCGTATGACAATAGTTATGCGTCTCCCGGGACCATGACCATCCGCGGAACGGCGACCAAGACGTTGATCCTGCTGGGTTTGTGTACCGGGACCGCCTGCTTTACCTGGAGCATGGTCTGGTCGGCGGTTGCGGGTGAGGCTCCAATTTCCACAGTGATGCCCTGGTTGTGGGGCGGTGCGATTGGTGGATTGATTCTGGGATTCGTCACCAGTTTCATGCCCCGGTGGGCCTCAGTGACAGCCCCGCTCTATGCCATCGCCGAAGGGTTGTTTCTTGGCGGATTGAGTGCCCTGCTGGAAGTGCGCTACCCGGGTATCGCCCTGCAAGGGGTTTCCGCCACGTTCGGAACTCTGTGCACGCTGATGCTGGCTTATCAATCGGGCGTAATTCGAGCCACAGACAAATTCAAAGCGGGCGTGGTCGCCGCCACCGGGGGCATTTGCCTGATTTATATGGTCGGCTGGGTCCTGTCGTTCTTCGGCATGTCGATTCCCTACATCAATGAGCCGAACTGGTTCGGCATTGGCTTCAGTGTGGTGGTGGTGATCATCGCCGCCCTCAACCTGATTCTCGATTTCGACTACATCGAATCGGCCTCGGCAGCGGGTGCCCCCAAGTCGATGGAGTGGTACGGGGCGTTCGGTTTGATGGTCACCCTCGTCTGGTTGTATATCGAAATCCTGCGACTCCTCGCCAAAATCAACAGCTCACGCGATTAATTGTCGCCTGGGAGCGGCAATTCTCGCCAGCCGTGTGATTGTTGCCAGCAGGACATCCGGCTACGATTTTAGAGGATTGCGGTCGGCGGATTCGCCACCGTCCCTTGAAACTTCTGGGCGGAATGAACTGATTTCGATATGAATCTGGAATTGAATGAATTAGCCGCGCAACTCGTGGAGGACGTGGTCGAAAGCCCTCAGGACTTTCGCATTGTCACGCACGAGTTGCCCGGTTGCGGACTGCTGCTCGACTTCGGCGTCGATGCGGAAGGGGGCCTGGAAGCCGGTGCGATGCTGGCTTCCATTTGCCTGGCGGGTCTCGCGGATGTGAGCCTGACTTCCGGCCAGTTGGGGTCGTTGCACTGGCCCCACGTGTGCATCCAGACCGATTACCCCGTGGCGGCGTGCCTGTTCAGTCAGTACGCGGGCTGGCAGATCAGCGTCGGCAAATACTTCGCCATGGGGTCGGGGCCAATGCGAGCCGCCGTGGCCAGTGAACCCCTGTTCGATAAGCTCTGGTACCGGGAAGAAACCGACAAATTGATTGGCGTGCTGGAAACCGCCAAGCTGCCCGATGCAGAAGTCTTCGAGTATATCGCCGAGAAAGCCGGTGTCTCGCCCACCGATGTGATTCTGGCGGTCGCGCCAACCTCCAGCATGGCCGGCAACTATCAGGTGCTCGCCCGCTCGGTCGAAACCGCGATGCACAAATTGTACGAACTGGGATTCGATGTGAATCGAGTCCGCAGTGGCTACGGTGTGGCACCGTTGGCTCCGGTCGCCAAGAATGATCTCGAAGGGATTGGGCGCACGAACGATGCCATTCTGTATGGTGGCCGCGTCACCTTGTTCGTCAATGGCGATGATGAATCGCTTGCAGAAATCGCACCGCAGGTTCCCTCGGTGTCATCACCGGCCTATGGACAGCCATTCCTCAAAATCTTCGAAGAGGCGGGACGCGATTTTTATAAGATCGATCCCATGCTGTTCAGCCCGGCGGAAGTCGTCTTCCATAACCTGGAAACCGGGCGGGTGCATGTCGCTGGTCGCGCCGCCCCTGAAATCCTGCTTGCTTCCTTTGGCCTGAGTTGAGCGCCAGTTTATTGTGCAGATCGCCGTCCTTGCCGATGAATCGAGCTGGTACTTTCGAGATCTCGCGCGGGCCGCGCAGGCGCGGGGCCACAGCTGTCAGCGAATCGATTTTTCGCAAATCGCTGGCCGCGTTATCGGCTCACAAACCCAGATTGACTTCGGCTGTTCGGAACTGACCGCGGCCGATTGTGTCGTGGTCCGCAGCATGCCCCCGGGGTCGCTCGAGCAGGTCGTGTTGCGGATGGATCTTCTGGCCGGACTGGAGGCCACGGGATGCCTCGTCGTCAATCCCCCCAAGGCATTGGAATGTGCCGTTGATAAGTATTTGACGACGGCAAAACTCGCCGCCGGACAAATCCCCGTGCCGGACACCGTCTGCTGTCAAACGGCAGGTCAGGCGCTGGAATGGTTGGCAAAACTGGGCGACGATGTCGTGGTGAAACCTCTGTTCGGCGCGGAAGGTCGGGGGATTGTCCGCGTGAGCGATCCCGACATGGGATGGCGAGTTTTCACCACATTGGAACGACTGCAGGCCACGATCTATCTGCAGCGCTACATCGAACATGGGGGCTGTGACTATCGCATTCTGATTCTCGGCTCTCACGTGCTCGGCGGGATGCGGCGGCGTTCGTCGTCGGACTTCCGAACCAACGTGGCTCGGCAAGGGGTCGCAGAAAAACACACGCCAACAGAACGCGAAATGGCCTGGGCTCTCCAGGCGGCAAGCATCGTCGGTGCCCCTTTCGCCGGTGTCGACTTGATGTATGATTCGCATGGAGAACTCTATGTGATCGAGGTCAACGCGGTTCCAGGCTGGCAGGCCTTCGCGCGGGTCAATACCCTCGATATCGCAACCGAGTTTGTCATCTACCTGGAAGACGCCTGGAAACGATAAGGTGGGCTCAGCATGTCGATTGCTCCGGAATTTGTTGTGACGGCTTTGTCGGTGCAGATGCCTGCGGTGATGCGCTGGGCAGGGGCACTCGCGAAACGACTCCGTCAGTACAACATTGGCCTATCGGGAAAGACCTCCGGAAGTGCCCTGACCGATGCGCTCACTCTGGCCGATCTGACGTTGCAGGAGTTGCTCGTCGCTGCGTTGCGTGATACCGATCCCATCTTCCGTCATTGTCGCATCGAGGCCGAGGAGACCACCGGCGATCTGGCCCGCTTTGCGGAAACCAGCGATCTGGTGATCTCGCTTGATCCCATCGATGGCACCAAGCAATACCGCGACAAAACGGGCAACGGTTATGCCGTGATGCTGCACCTCAGAAACTCGACCACGGTGCTTTATTCGCTGGTCTTCGTCCCCGAAAAGGGGGAAACCGGCTATTGGGTGGAAGTGGCAGACGGTCGAGTTGCTTGCGGTCCCGATGATCCTGCCAAACCAGCGCTGGATGTCGTCCGGTCTTTGCCCACCTTCACCGCAGCGGATCAGCATAGTCAGCAGATTTACCTAATCGGATTCCAGCAGCGCGACCGCATGGCCGCTGATCTGGTGACACAGGCGGGGCTGGTTGGTGTTGCCCCTGATGACATGCCGGGAAGTATCTACGAATTGCTCGCCCGAGGGGAGTTTGCGGGCTCGTTGATCCATTCCCCCAACGTCTACGATTTCCCGGTTTCGCTGCAGATAGCCCGAGAAATGGGGGGCGATGCCGTCTGGGTGCAGAATGGCGAATCGGTCCATTTCGGCGAGACCTGGATGGACGACAAAGCCGACATGCTGCGGTTGCCGGGCATCGTCGCCTGTAGCCCGTCGCCCGATGTTTTGCAGACACTCTGCACAGTGGCTAGCCAGTGGAATCGCGAGCGCTATCACACAAGCGGCGGCTTATGAGACTCACTTGAGGCCTTCAAGTGCATGAGGTTTCTGGACTTAGGAGTTGGATTCT
Source organism: bacterium (assembly GCA_016125225.1). Taxonomy (GTDB): domain Bacteria; phylum Planctomycetota; class Planctomycetia; order Planctomycetales; family Planctomycetaceae; genus DSVQ01. The sequence continues at coordinate 306,252 of WGME01000007.1, forward strand.
CGGCCGCCGTCCTTGTTGTTCGGACGCGTCTTTCGTAAAATCTGCGATTGGTACAGGACGTGCCGGTCTGTGGTGAACGCCAGGGGCATGATTCTGTGAAACTCTGTCTCGAATCCATTTTGTGCGACAGCGCCAAGGTAGTAAGCCGGCATGACCGAGGTGATCGATCTCCGTCGAGCCGATGATCCGCGCGACGTGGTCCACCGGGTGTGCCACGCCTTGGCCGATGGCCAGCTGGTCGTCTTACCCACGGAAACTCAATACACCATCGTGGGTTCTGCACTCAATGCCCAGGCGGTCGAGCGGTTGACGCAGGTGCGGCAGGGGCAGGCGGTCGACCTGGTGCTCAGGTCGGCTGACGAATCCCGCGACTACTGGGTCAATCCCCCTTCCGTCATTGATAAATTGAGCCGCCGCTGCTGGCCGGGTCCGGTTGTCCTGTCGATGGAATCGTCGTCAGTCGGCGGGCTCTTTGCCCGCTTACCCTCAACCACGCGAGAGCTTTGGAACGCTTCAGCGATCCGTTTTCGCATACCGGCGGCACCGATCTGGAGTGAAATTCAACGACTGACACCCGCCCCGCTGGTCGCCTTGTCGGACAGCAGTGCCACCACCACACCCCCGCGTGAATCGGCGGCATGCTCTCAGATATTCGGCGATTCGGCGGCCATCATGGTCGATGACGGGGCCTGCCGATATGGGGAAAACGCCACGGTCGTGCATGCCGCGTCCGATTGCTCGTGGACGGTGCAAGTACCCGGCATCGTCAGTGCCCGCAATGTCGGACGGCTGGCCAGCGAAGTCTACCTCTTTGTTTGCACGGGGAATACCTGTCGCAGCCCGATGGCCGAAGCAGTCTTTCGGCACATGCTTGCCCAGCGGCTCGATTGCCCGCCTGATGAACTGCTCGATTATGGCTACATGGTAGTCTCCGCTGGCCTCGCGGCCTCTGTCGGAGCGCCTGCCAGTTTTGAGTCGGTCGAGTTGCTGAAGGCCGTCGGGATCGACCTCAGGGAGCATGAAAGTCAGCCGTTAACCGAGCAGTTACTGATCCAGGCAGACCGCATCTATACGATGACGCGCCAGCACCGGGAAGCGATTCTGTCAGAGCGTCCCGACCTGCAGGAGCGCGTCCGATTATTGAGTTCCACGGGCGGAGATATCTCCGATCCCATCGGAGGGGGGCCGAAAGTTTACCGGGCCTGCCTCGAGCAGATTGAGCACGAATTGCAGTTGATCCTCGATCAACTCCCTACGAAGGCAAAGCCGGCATGATGAGAATTGCAGTCGCCAGCGATCATCGTGGTTATCAAGTCAAATCCAAAATCCTGACGCAGATCCAGGAATTGGGGCACGAACCGATCGACTTGGGACCCGACAGCCCGGAAAGTGTTGACTACCCCGATTTCGCCGCGATGGTGGCCGGTGCCGTCTCCCGTCGAGAAGCCGACCGTGGCATCTTGATCTGTGGGACGGGCATGGGCATGTCGATTGTCGCGAACAAATTTTGCGGTGTCCGGGCGGTGCCCTGCCATGACGACTTAACAGCGGAAATGAGCCGCCGTCATAATGATGCCAACGTTTTGTGCCTCTCTGCCGACCTGTTAGGGGAACGTCTGGTCACTCGCATGGTGGAATTGTGGCTGACTACAGAATTTGAGGGGGGCCGGCATGCCCGCCGACTCGAAAAAATCTCGCAATTCGAGTATCAGAATGGCTGTCCGTTACCGACGCCGCGTACGCCCCCCGCGACGAACTGACGTTTGTCGATCAGGCGACCACCAGCAAAATGGTTGTAACAAAATCCTCGACACTGAGGTTCTCCAACGGAGTTTGATTTGTGAGTGCACCGGAAGGCTTGAAGTATTCCAAGACGCATGAATGGGTGGCCATCACCGGCGATAAGGCTCGCGTGGGCATCACCGATTTCGCCGTGCAACTGCTCAGCGATCTCGTGTATGTCGACTTGCCTAAAGTAGGGCAGTCGATCACCCAGTCTCAGCCGTTCGGCGAAATCGAAAGCGTGAAACACGTCAGCGATTTGTATGCCCCGGTGGCGGGCACTGTGACGGCTGTCAACACTGAACTGCCAAACCAGCTCGAACTGCTGAATCAGTCGCCCTTTGAAAAAGGCTGGATGATTGAAGTGCAGCTCACGCAACCGGCCGACCTCAGTGGTCTGCTGGATGCCGACGCCTACACTGCCCATTGTGCGACCGAAGGTCATTGATCGTCGCACGGCTCGACTTTGCAATCTCTCATAGCCTGCGTGTCACTAGCGGGCTGCTGGGAAATGTGCGACCATCTTTGAAGGATGATTTGTGCCGTATTTGTACAACACGGCGGAACAGCGAACGGCCATGCTGGACCGCATTGGCGTCGATTCCGTCGCGACTCTGCTCGAACAGATTCCTCAGGCCCTGCAACTGCATCGCCCGCTCGATTTACCGGCCCCGCTCACCGAAATCGCGTTGGAGCAACGGCTGCGTCAACTGGCTGACCGCAGCACCGGGGCGGCTGATCGCGTCTGCTTCCTTGGCGGCGGGGCTTATGAGCACTTCATCCCGTCGGTGATCGATGAACTCACGGGCCGTGGCGAATTTTATACGGCCTACACACCCTATCAGGCGGAAGCTTCGCAGGGGACATTGCAGGCATTTTTTGAGTTCCAGTCGTTGATCTGCGAACTCACCGAGATGGATGTCTCGAACGCCAGCGTGTACGACGGCGCCAGTGCCATCGCCGAAGCCGTCCTCATGTCGATGCGGGTCACGGGCCGCAAAAGCCGGGTCGTCTTCGCCGGAGCTGTGCATCCCGAATCGATTTCCACGGTTCGCACCTATGTGCAACATCTGGGCTGTGAAGTCGTTTGCACGCCATTGTCCGCGGGTGTGATTGATCGCGACCAACTCTCAGCGGCTCTGACCGATCAAACGGCCTGCGTCATCGTGCAGAGTCCGAACTTTCTGGGGGGCATCGAGGATGTCACCGCGATCAGTGAACTGGCCCACAAAGCTGGAGCGCTCTGTGTGCAGTCGTTTAATCCCATCAGCCTCGGTTTGTTGAAACGCCCGGGAGCTTGCGGGGTTGATATCGCCGTGGCGGAAGGCCAGTCCTTGGGCATTCCGCTGCAATTTGGTGGCCCTTATCTCGGGCTCTTCACCTGCCGCAGCGAACACGTCCGCAAACTGCCGGGACGATTGATTGGTGAAACGGTCGATCGCCAGGGCAAACGCTGCTTCGTGCTCAATCTGCAGGCCCGTGAACAGCACATCCGACGAGACAAAGCCACGAGCAACATCTGCACCAACCAGGGGCTGATGGCCTTACGCGCCACCATCTACCTGGCCACGCTCGGTCCGCAGGGAATTCGCGAAGTCGCGGAACTTTGCTGTCAGAAGGCCCACTATGCAGCGAAGCAACTGGCCCAAGTGGCTGGGTTGCCACTGATGTCCACGGCTCCGTTCTTCCAAGAATTTGCCGTGCGTTGTACCGATCCGGCTGCAGTCATAACCAAGGCCCAACAGGCTGGATTTGATGTCGGCCCGCTGCTCAGCCGGTTTGCCCCGATCAGCGGTCTCTCGGTCGAGGATCAGGCGCAAGGCTTACTGGTTGCGGTGACGGAATGTCGGTCCCGTGACGAAATCGATCGACTGGTAGAAGTTCTGGCCTGACACGGCCAGTGATCGCGTCGCTGCTCACGCTGACCGTTCATTCTTGAGATCTTTGCGTTCCATGCGAAACACTATTGCTACCCGGTTACTATCGGATCTGTCCACTCCCGGCCGACGGGGCGCATCCTACCCTGCCAGCGATGTTCCGGTCGAACCGCTTGCGTCGCTTATTCCCTCGGCTTTCCTGGCCGATGCGGCCCCGCAGTTGCCGGAACTCTGCGAGCCGGAAATCGTCCGCCACTATGTGAATCTGTCGACTCTCAACATGTCGGTCGACACGCACTTCTATCCGCTGGGGAGTTGTACCATGAAGTACAACCCCAAGCGTCACGAGCGGCTGTCACGATTGCCTGGGATTGTCGATGTGCATCCCTATCAGGCCGATGGGTCAAATCAGGGCATGCTGGAACTGTTGTATGAAATGCAGCAGATGCTGGGCGAAATCGCTGGGTTACCGGCGGTCTCACTGCAACCAGCTGCCGGAGCTCACGGGGAACTCACCGCGCTGTTCGTGGCGGCGGCCTACTTTCGTGACAAAGGGGAACAACGTACCAAAGTCGTCTTCCCCGCCAGTGCCCACGGGACCAACCCAGCCAGTGCGGCCATTGCCGGTTTCGACTGCGTCGAACTCGCTCCGGCTGGAAATGGCCTGGTCGATCTCGAATCGCTCAAGCGGGCAGTTGACCAGCAGACCGCAGTCTTCATGGTCACCAATCCCAACACGCTGGGCTTATTCGAACGGCAGATCGACGAGATTGCCCGAGTGCTCCACGACGCCGGGGGACTCGTCTACATCGATGGTGCCAATATGAACGCCATCATGGGCATCACCCGCCCCGGTGACTTCGGTGGCGACATGATGCATTACAATGTGCACAAGACGTTCACGGGGCCGCATGGAGCCGGTGGCCCTGGTTCCGGTCCGATTGCGGTCCGCGATTTTCTCGGTCCGTATCTCCCCGGGCCGATTGTCACGCAATCGACCGCGAGTGATGGCACCACAACCTATGCCCAGACGACGCCCGCGAAATCGATCGGGCGTGTTCGGGCTCACTTTGGAAACATTGGCATTCTGGTCCGCGGATACTGTTATCTCCGCACGCTGGGTGCGGCCGGTGTGCGAGCCGCGGCGGAAGATGCCATCCTCAATGCCAATTACCTCAAGGCCCTGCTCGCCGATGTGCTGCCGGCCCCGCATGGGCCCCATTGCCTGCACGAGTTTGTCGCTTCAGCTTCGGGGGCACTCAAGGATCGCGGCATCTCGGCGATGGACATCGCGAAACGCCTGCTCGACTATGGCTTCCACGCCCCCACGGTCTACTTCCCATTAGTGGTGCCCGAAGCCTTGATGATGGAGCCGACCGAGACCGAGTCGAAAGAAACACTGGATGCCTTCGCTGAGACTATCGCAAAGATTCTCACAGAAGACCCGGCCGAGCTGAAACTGGCACCGCAGACGTTACCGGTCAGCCGTCCGAACGATGTGCAGGCCGCCCGTAATCCGATCCTCAAATGGACGCCTTGCGTCAAAGACTAGTGGCGAGGCGGCACCGACCTCACGTCATCGAACGGAAACGCCCATGTCCGCCCCCTGTCGGCTGATCATCGATGCGGAGCCTGTCGAGGGGCGTTGGAACATGGCCGTCGATGAGGCGCTATTGGAATCCGCAATCGCGGGCGGGCCGGCCACGCTTCGCTGGTACCGCTGGCAAATCCCGACATTATCGCTGGGATATTTCCAGGCTGCTGCCGAACTCGAGACGCGGACTGAATGGCAGACATTGCCGCGAGTGCGCCGCCTGACAGGTGGTGGGACCATTCTCCATGATCACGAATGGACCTACAGCTGCGTACTGCCCGCCAATCAGAAAATCGTCAAACATCCGTACGATTTGTATGACGTCATTCATCACGCGATCTGTCGTTGGTTTCAAGAGGCGTTACAGCTCACACTGAGCCTCCGCGGTGTGACCCGGCACGAAGCCACCGAGCCGACGTTGTGTTTCCTGCGGCAGGACAGTCACGATGTCTGCTACGGATCGCATAAAGTTCTCGGCAGTGCCCAACGACGTCGCAAGGGGGCTTTGCTGCAACACGGCAGTCTCGTCCTGCGACGATCCGCTGAGGCGCCGGAGTTACCGGGGCTTTGTGATCTATCGGACCAGCCGGACCTCGCCGATTTACAGCGCCAAGAGCTTGCTCAGTCTGTGGCTCATGTGGTTGGCAACCCGGTGGTATCGAGCCAACTCACAACGGAGGAAATCCGAGTCGCCGAGGAACTTGTGCAGACACGGTACGCTCAATTCGATCAGCGGTGATCACGACGAACAGTCGGCAATCACAGATGCAATTTCGGCATGCAACTCAGGCATCGCACCGGCCCGGCTGGCCACCAGGGCACCAATGCGGTTCGCCAATGTCAGCCCCCGCTGCAGCGGCCAATGCTGCAAACGCGACCAGATCAATCCGGCCGTGAACGCATCGCCCGCACCAACGGTATCCGCCACGGTAATGGAAATCCCCTGCACTTCGGCTTGCTCATTCGCCGATATGGCCAAGGCACCCTGAGCACCACGCGTGATACAGACCAGCTCCAATTCATAGGTCTGCAATAACCATTGTGCAAACTGCTCTTCAGCCGGGCTGGCAAGACCAAACATTGACGTCAGCACACGCACTTCATCGTCATTCAGTTTGACAATGCGAGCCAGTTTCAGGGACGCCTCGATCCATTCCCGCTCATAAAATGGCGGTCGCAGGTTGATGTCATAGACCCGCAGGCAGTCTTTCTGAGTGAGAGCAAGACACTGGTGGATCGTCGATCGGCTGACCGAACCTCGCTGAGCTAACGTGCCGAAGCAGACCGCTTTGGCTGTCGCCATCGCTGCTTGCCACGTTGCATCGACAGCCAGAAAATCCCAAGCGGAATTCTCCAGAAAGGTATAGCGGGTAGATGTGCCCTGGGGTTCAACCGTCACCGTGCCTGTGCCATGTTGGGGATCTCGCTGGACCAGATTAGTCGACAGCCCCTGTTGCTGCAGATAGCTCAGCAACTCGTCACCCAACGGGTCACATCCAACACGCGTGGCGACCGCCGCCGATAACCCCAGCTGCTGGGCATGAAACGCCACGTTCGCTGGGGCTCCGCCCGGCAGCCGTCGATCGGGGAAGCAGTCCCATAACAGTTCCCCTAAGCCAATCAGATCGAGCTGTTGCATGATGCCAAGCGTGAAACAGGAAGGTTCAACGTCGTGCCACACGGGCATCCTAACGCCTGCGCCGATCAATCGGGAGTGTTGATCAGAAAGGTCGCTGTCTCATGCAGAAACCGGCGCAGAACTTCCGTGGCATGCGGCGGACTATCGAGCGATGTCAGAGCGACATCCATCAAGTCAACCCAGCGATCGCGTTCCTTTTTACTGATGCGGAACGGAGCATGCCGCATGCGTAACCGCGGATGCCCGCGCGTTTCGAGATACCGGGGATGTCCACCGACTCGGAACAGCAGGAAGTCGCGCAACCGTTCTTCCGCACCCTGCAGATCTTCCGGCGGATAGAGTGGTCCCAGCACGTCATCGGTAGGGATCTGCCGATAAAACGCCGCGACCAGTTGCACCAGCCGCTCGGTGCCAATCTCGGCAAAAACGTCACTGGGCTCTGCGGCAGACACCGGATGTAACTCCCCCCCAATGCAAAACGCCTAACTCACGAATTATCTGTGAGTTAGGCGTTGTTTAACCAGCAGCGTCAAATGACGCCGAGAGGCTCCGCCCGGATTCGAACCGGGGATGGTGGATTTGCAATCCACTGCCTTAGCCACTTGGCTACGGAGCCAGCGAAAGGAATGATCGGCACGACCGTTGCCTGTGGTTGAGTCGGATTTTTCATTCCAACCGTCTCAACCCGGCGAGGACATTGCCGGTGCTCCCTCACGGAAGTAGATGCTATGTACCGCCCCCGAATCGGTCAAGCAACCTGGGGCGATTTTATCGGTTGAGTGGAGTCTGTCGCCTCTCTCCCGATGGAAACCGGCACTAACGGACATGACGGTAGAAGCGAGCCAGACGTTCGGGGGAAACGCCGCAGAAATAGGCGAGCAGCAACGACCAGTTCCGCAGTGTCTGCCGGAAGACGCCCCGCTTTTGCCATCTCCGGGCGGACACGATCAACTCGGGCTCCAAGAGGACAAACGTTCCCAATCCGCGCAGGCGGACCATCAGGTCAACATCTTCCATCAATGGTAGTGGGGCAAACCTGCTGAGATTTTCGAAGACCGGGCGTCGAATAAAGAGACCTTGATCGCCGTAGGCCATGCCGAACCACCGGACTCGTTGTCGGTTCCCCCATTCGAGCCAACGATATCGCCAGCCGCGGGCGTCAATGTGCTGACGAAAGGCCCCCGCGATGACGGATCGATCCTTGGCCATCACCTGCCGAATGGCTTCAGCACTCTTTGGATTCGGCTGGCAATCGGCATGAAGAAAGAATAACACATCGCCCGTGGCTACCTCCGCACCAGCGTTCTGTTGAATGGCACGTCCAGGTTGGGATGACATGGCAATGTCGGCATCCTTCGACTGTGCCAACGTGTCATCGGTGCTGCCGCCGTCCACTACGATGATCTCGTCGAAGCCGGCGGCTTTGGCGGACTCAATCGTGGATGCGATCTGCTGGGATTCATTCAGCGCAGGAATGATGACGGAGATGCGGAGAGACTGGGTCATCGCGCCAGCCAGCCCCCGTCAATACTCAGGACGCTGCCGTGCATGTAATTGGACGCGTCGGACGCAAGGTACACAATGGTTCCAGTGAGTTCATCGGGTTGTCCCCAGCGACCACAGGGAATGCGTTCGAGAATCTGAGGACCACGCACCGGATCGTCCTGCAGGCTGTCAGCCAGTTGCGTTTCAAAATAGCCCGGAGCGATGCAGTTGACGTTGATGCCCTGCCGACTCCAGGCGTTGGCTAACGATTTGGTCAATCCCGCCAGGGCGTGCTTCGCGGCGGCATAAGCGGGAATGTTGAAGCCCCCCTGAAAACTCATCACCGAGCCAATGTGAATGATTTTGCCGCGTCCACGAGGCAGCATCGCCAAGGCGGCCTGCTGACTCAAATCGAAGGCTGCGGTGACATGAATTTCGAGCAGCTGGGCCCATTCCGACAGGGGATATTGCTCGGGGGGATGACGATGGGTGATGCCGGCATTGTTGACCAGAATATCGAGCCGCCCGGTTTCTGCGACCACGCGATCAACCAATCCGCGGCGAGCGTCGGCATCTCCCAGATCGACACCGAACGACCAGAAGCGGCGGCCACAGCTCTCCACCAGAGACTGCGTTTCCTGCTCTTGCCCGGTCCGTGAAACGGTGACGATGTCAGCCCCCGCCTGAGCCAGACCATAGGCCATCGCCTGGCCCAAACCACGCGTCGCGCCGGTGACCAAGGCGACCCGGCCATCAAGCTTGAAGAGATCGAGCACCATCACAGTGATCCCTACGATTCCACTATCAGGATTGGTTGTTACCCGCAGCAAGATACGCAGGATCGTTACGGGATGACAGGGAAGCGACGAAGTCTGTGAATGACCAGATCGGCAGCGGACTTGCCATCGACCAGTAGCCGATGCCCTTAGGAGCCACGTGTCGCCGGATCAGCCCGGAGATCACCTCGGCGGTACAGTGATCTCCCTAAGCGACATCACCACAAACACTTACAGACGGATCGTCAGCGGCGCACGGAAGTGGGTTCTTTTCGCGAACCCTTGAGTCTGGTACATTGCTATGCGTCCTTGGTTTTGGCCATTCTCGCGAAAAGGGCAGGGGATGCTGTCCCCCGAAGTTTCTGTAGCCGAAGATGGTGTCTCACGACGAGAGTTCCTCTACGTCGGGGGTGTCGGCCTATTGGGTGCGACCCTAGTGGAGGGAGCGCAGTTTCGCGCGTCCACGGGTTCTCGGCGACGAGCTATTCTGATCCTGATGTCCGGCGGGCCAAGCCAGCTCGATACATTTGACCCGAAGCCGGAAGCTCCGTCGCAATTCCGTGGTCCCATGCGGGCGATTTCCACGCGCGTGCCGGGACTGTGGCTGTCCGATGCGTTACCACATCTCGCGGATCGAGCCGACCAGTTCGCTTTGATTCGCTCTATGAATCATGACTACGCGCCGATTCACGAAACCGGTCAGCAGTTGCTGCAATGTGGCCGCGTCGTCGAGCAGGGAGTGCGTTTCCCGCATTTCGGGGCGGTCGTCGCGAAGACGTATCAACGTCCCGCAGCAAGTCGGGCCAATGTCGTTTTGCCACGGGTGCTGCACGAGACCGGCACACATCAGGAGCGAGGCCAATCGGGCGGATTCTGGGGGACCGAATGGAACCCGGTGGAAGTCACGCAATCGGTGCAGGGCGAAGAACCTGCGGGGATTCGCCGGGCCTATGGTGAAACACACTTCGGGCAACTGTTGCTGCAGGCCCGCCAGCAGATTGAAGCCGGCTCTCGCTGCGTCACCGTGAACCTGTTCGATACGCTCCATCAACGAGTGACCTGGGATTGTCACGGCGATGTCAGTTGCGGACCGGGGACCGTGTTCGACTATCGCGACTCGCTGTGCCCGCAGCTCGATCAGGCTTTAGCCGCCCTCCTGGACGATCTGGGTCAGCGCGGCATGCTGGACGACACTTTGGTCATCGCCACCGGTGAGTTTGGACGGACGCCACGCATCAACGATCTTTCCGGCCGTGATCACTGGCCCGGTTGCTGGTCGGCTCTGGTCGCTGGCGGTCGTGTTCGCGGTGGCGCCGTGATCGGTGCGAGTGACGCAATTGCCTCCAGCCCGATTGACCGACCTGTTTCTCCCGCAGAACTCAATGCGACGTTGCTCGCATGGTTCGGGATCGATGGCCGGGGAATCGAAGTCCCGATCGGCAAGTCACCGGCTCCTTTAGTGCCCGCTGATCCGATTTATGAATTGTGGTCTTAAGACCCACCTAACAAAACCTGTTGGTCCATTTGCGGAAGCAGATGAGCGACATGGCGAGATCGAGGAAGGCCTGATGCAGGTCGTCGCGGCGGTCGTAGCGAACTTTGAGGCGGCGGAACTGGTGCAGCCAGGAGAG
>WGME01000011.1 GCA_016125225.1 bacterium
TGCGACTCATGGAACAGACGATCCCGTATTCTTTCAGGAGTCGTTGATAGTGATCACAGGCATATTGGACACCCCGATCCGAGTGCACGATCAGCGTCTGAGGGTGGCCTTCCCGTTCCAGAGCCATCTGCAGCGCATTGATGACCAGTCGGCTGTCGATTCGTTCGGACATCGACCAGCCCACGATCTTCCGCGAGAACAGATCCTCCACCACGGCCAGATACAGCCAGCCCTCGCGAGTCGGCACATAGGTGGCATAGTCGCGCTGGATGCGTTCGACTTCGCGATTGCACTCCGCACGCAAGGCCCCGGCCTGTTCGTTGGCCAGTCGCTCGGCAGCCTTGGCTTGGGCTTCCAGTTCGCGGAGCTGGACGGCCGAACCGCAGGCTTTCGCCAGACGGGCTTTGGCGTTGTCGCCCATCTTGGGATCGATCGGTTTTTGAAACCTCACCAGCGGGTCGCCGACTTTCGGGCTTTTGACGTCCTTTAAGGCTTGCTTGATTTCGGCTTCAGATTGAAAGCCGGGAACGTCGGCAGCCGGTTGCTCGGTGGTCTCCTCGGTGGGGGTCTCGGGCTCGGCAATCGCGACCTGAGACGGATCGAGGGGCTGATTGGGGTCGAACGCGGTTTCGGCAACAGCGCCGGCGACGGAACGGGAACGTGGGGGCATGGGGGTCTCTTTCTCGAACATGGTGGTGAAAAACTGGTGATCGCGATCTGAGGCAACGGCGGCGGATCATGGCGGACCGGCTCGGGCTGCCCGACGCTGCCGATAACCCGCGCCGATCCAATTGAGCCACAGGCGGAACTGACCGTCAGCCATTCGCGCTAGTAGTTGCTTGCAGGTCGTGCATTGCCGGATGCCAGGCTTGGGGCCTTCGGTTGTTTCGCTGCCTCTGCAGTGCGGGCAGGTTGGTTGATTGTTCATTCGGTGAACTCCGTCAGATGCGCATTCCATTTCAGCTTCACCAGACCGCAGGGACCGGAACGGTTCTTCGCGATGATCAGTTCGCCGTGGTCGTCATACTCACCGGGAACATCCTTCGATGGGCGATGCAGCAACCAGACTTGATCGGCGTCCTGTTCGATGGCCCCGGACTCACGAAGGTCTGCCAGCCTGGGGCGCTTGTCGTCCCGGTGTTCAACACCCCGATTGAGTTGCGACAGCACCAGGACGCAAATGCCCGCCTCCAGCGCGATCTTCTTGAGCGATCGGGAAACCCCGGTAACTTGCTGTTCCCGGATTACCCGCCGGTCGCGGGGTTCGACCAACTGCAAGTAATCGATCACAGCCACCTTGATGCCATGTTTGCGGGCTGCCAGTCTCAGCATGGTGACCAGTGCCAGCTCATCCGGTTGCGAATCGTCGATGAACAGGGGCATCAACCCGACGGCGTTACAACCTTCTGCGATCGCGTAGCGTTCATCCGGGGCAGTGCCGCCGACTTCGACTGACTTGAGTTGCACCCGGCTTTCGATCGCGATCAGCCGATATAAGATCTCATCCCAGTTCTGTTCGTAGCTGGCGATCAGACAGGGATTCCCGGCCCGCGCCAACCGCAAGGCGAGACTGCACACAAACGCGGTTTTGCCGTGGCTCGTGCGGGCAGCCAGGACCACCACCTTTCCCGGACCGATGCCGCCGGTCGTTTGGTCGATGCCCGCGTATCCGGTCTTGATGAACCGCTGCGAACTTCGGTCAGTCGTCATCTGTGCGAGCAGATCGACCGCCAACACCGACGTCGGTTGTGGTTCGTTCCGCTGGGCGGATTCGATCACCCGATGCAGACCGGTTTCCACCTTGGCAAGGGTGCGGTCGATCTCGTCATCCGGCTGTGGGCTGTACAGACTCTCCAGGCTGTCGGTGAGCACATTGATGGCGGCCCGCTGTCGGGCTTTGTTCCGCACGATGTTCGCGTAATACTTCGCGCTCCCGGCATTGGGAACGGCTTCGTTGATCTCCATCAGGTAGGGCACACCGCCGATTTCATCGAGTTGCCCCAAACGGTTCAGTTGCTCCGCGATGGTGACGGCATCGATTCCCCGTTGTCCGCTTTCCCACATTCCTATGAAGGCGGAATAGATCCGTTGATTTTTGTCGGAGTAAAAATCACTGGCCGACAGGATCGAAGCGACTTCATCGACGGCCGAATTGCGGAGGAACAGGCTGCCGAGAACCGATTGCTCAGCCACCAGATTCTGCGGAGGGAGTCGGGCTTCAGGCTGCATCGGTGCCCCCTTCCGTCAGTTGCAGTCGGTTGCGTTGCTGGTCCATCTGCCGAACCGGCGAAGCCGCTTGCAGGGCTTTGAAGGCAATGCCGTGCTGTTCGGTGGCGGTCTGCAGTTCGGCCCCACTGAGGTCTGACCACGGTTCGCCGCCGTTGCTGGTGGCCTGGGAGCGAATCAGCTTCGTGAAGGTCTCGGGAGGCGTTGCCGAGCGGGCGGCCCGGAGAGCACAAGCAACCACGCGGACTTCCACCGAGCGAATCGACTGCAGGCCGGTTTGTGACCAGTGACCGCGAAACCAGCGAATGACGGCAGCCACGTCGGACAGGTCACCGGGCAGTTCGGTCAGTGGTCCCGTGGGCTTTGGTGGTTGCTGGCCGATCACGCTGGGCTGTGATTTCCGGCTGTTCCCTTCGCTGTCGGCTTTCGCGAGCCAGGCCCCGAGAAACTTGGGCATGCCCTTCGCGGTTTTTCGCTTGCCGGGGTTGTCGCTGCACCATTGCCGAGCTTTGCGAAGTTCGGCGAGAACGTCTATTCGGGGAAAGGTCGATTCGTACTCTCGGACCTTCGATTCCCGGAGTGGCCAGGTTTGGCCCGATTGCTTCGTGGGGAACTCCAGGATGATCGGGTTCGAGTCTGGATAATTTTCCGCCGACGGCGATGGAGCAATCGAAGATTGTTCCGAGCTAATAGAATTAGGTAATAGGGATAGGGTAGAAGAGCCTCCGTTTGAACTTTCACTCGACCTCCGCTCGACCTCCGTTTCCACCTCCATAATGGAGGCTGAAGACGCTTCGGCCTCCGTTCGGCTTCCGTTTGCACCTCCATTTTGGAGGTCGATATGGAGGCTATCGCTTTCGTCCATCGGGGAGTCGGCAGCCTCCATCCCCTCGGGAATGGTGACCCAGTAGAGACCGGGTTTACGATTCCCACCCGATTCGTAATTCAGCCAACCGGCATCGATGCAACGCTGTCGGATTCGGATCAATCGATTCTCCGAAGCGAACCCGCAGACCGACATGAGTTGCGAGTTATAGAACAGGACCGGCCCCCGGTAATGCTTGGCGTCTTCCTGATGGGCGATCACATCCAGGAGCCAACAGCCTTCCGGGCCGATCTCCTGGGCAGCCACAACCTTTGCCAGCAGTCGGCAAAACTTATGGGCAAAGCATCGATCGCGATTAGGGTATGTCGCTGTCATCGCGAGATCGGCTCCCGGGCCAGAATCCGCCGCAAAACTTCGGGCAAGATTTCTGAGATATGCACGGGTTCTGCATGCTCACCCGCCTCCCGCATCTGAGCCCGTACTCGTGCGCGTCTGGTCGCCTCGCGCAGTGCATCGCGGTCTGCGAGCGTGAGAGTCGCCCGGGATCTTGCCCGACGGCGTCTGGTCGATATGATCATGATGTCGATGTCCTCAGCATCGACGAGCGGTCACAGCCCCGCTGGCAGCCACCAGCGGGCGCACCGCCCGTCTGGTTATCGCGTTGTCAGTGCTGACATAGCCGCATGGGCCTGCCGTTTGCGACGAGATGTGACTGCGGCCTGTGTCGGGGCTGCGGATGCAGTGTCAGCATTGAGTCGCTGAAGGAATCGCTCGACTGCCTCAGCAGTCGTGTAGCGACGAGCCCCCACGAGCCAGGACTCCAGTCGTACACCTCGGACGCCGTGTAGCATGTACCGCCACGTGGTGGCGATGTGTGTGTCGAGCAGGCGCGATGCCTGGGCGGGAGTGAGTCTCTCGCCTGAGATATGATCTGTGATCGTCATGTGTGTGCCCCCGAGCTTGCGAGTGATGTATGTCAGTCGCATATGACTGCGACGAGACACATATCAGCAGAGAGTCGGGGACTCGTGACTGTCAGTCCGTCCCGCCTCGGACGGCTCGGACGGACTCTCCATCAGATACTTCCAGCTCACGATAAAGTGCGCTGAGTTTCTGGTTACTGCCGCGTAACTCTTTCCTGCGGCATTCTTTACGGAACGCCTCAACGGTCGCGTTTCGAGACATTCCAGAGAGGATTTCCTTTCCGACGATTCGGTCAGCCTCTGTAGGAATGTCGGATTTTGGAGTTCTTTCACCATTTGGACGCACCGATTTGACAACCTGATTTGTCTCCCACTCGATTCTCCGGAGCAATTCCGACGTGTCGACATCGGGGATTGCCCACCGCGATCGAATGTCGGGAATCTTTGGGCGAAGATGTTCCGCCAGGTGGCACACATCCTCGTGACTTCCGATCGACAGGAGTGAATCACGTTGTTGCTGGTCAACAGATGATTCAACGATGATCTCAATCTGGCGTGTAAGATCCCACGCATACAGGACAAAGGAATTGACATACTTGTCGCCAAGAGATGGCGGCCCGCCTTGGTACAGGCGAATCAAATTGCCGCGCAATGGGTGAGCCAGATCGCTGGTGACCTCGGATATGTCGCGCATGAAGGCATATGCCAGCGCCAGATTGTGAGCGGCGAACTTGTCCAAACTGCTCTGTGACAGTTCTTCATCCAGATTGGAAAGTGCGCAAACAAATTGCCGAGTTCGCTTCAGAATCTCCGGAGCACTGTTGATGTTGGCAGGTGGTTTGTAAGTGATCAGATAGGAAAGTTGGCTATTAAGCCTACGTTGCCGTTCCTGCTCTTGGTTGTGTTCTTTGAGCCGTTCAGCCAGCCATTCGAGAACATGAGCGACCTTCCACTTTCGATCATCTGGCCGTAACTCTTCGCTGGTGTGAACGCCAGACGGATCAAATGGAACTTGCTTCGGAAACTTCTCTGAGATTTGATCGCAGATCGTCAGCCAACCGTGGGCCTTGCTGCTCACAATCTGATCGGTTGAATCTTCGATCGCGTGAATCAATGTAACATGGCAGCCAATTAGCGGGGGTTGTGACTCGCGATCCCACGCGTCGAATGCCGCAGCAAAGATTGACCTCTGGAGTTCGTCTGTCGGGGGGCATTGCCGCAGATCAGCGGCGAGTTTGCGAAATACTTCTGTTGTTTGAGATGTCACGATCGCCAGCCCCTGATAAGCCGGTCTCCTGAAAGAAAAGAGCATCGCGGGAAAGCGGTCAGGATTCCGCCTTGTCGGGCTGCAGTTCCTATCCCGCGCGCTCACAGATCATACCACGGTCGTCAATCGATGTTTTCTTTCGTCTCAGCCATCTCCGCCCAAATACGAATCAGGTCATCAGTCATGACATATCGATGAAGTGTGGCTGGTCGAAACACTCTCAAGCCGGCTTTGACCCACTTCCGGAATGTCTTGTCGGCAACCTTCAATTCAGAAAGCAAATCGTCGACAGACCAGATTTCACCTGTCCGAAACTTCGGTTGGCGAGGCTTGGGTTCGTTGACATGTCGTTTCATGCTGCCTTCCTTCCCCGTCGGCCGCCGCGCTTCCGGGCATCGTCAGTTTCTTTCGTCATCTCAGGCATTGCGTCCAGCATTTTCGACGCGGAATAACAGACCACGTCGCCGAAGCGCCGGTAGGGGACTCCAAGCTGGTCACAATGCTTGCGAACAAATTCTTGCGACCGCTGAAAGCTCTCCGCCCACCATTCCAGTGTGCGGTAGTCGGTTCCAGGTATGCCGCCGAAATCAGATTGTCGATTATCTGCCATGATTCAGTCTCGCGCCCGAAGGGGAAAACGTCGGCGTAACGGCTCGGGCATCAGGCCGAGTGCCGGACGAATCGCGAGAACCAATCAACCAATCTTTGCCGCTACTTCAGCCGCGAGTTTGTCCATCTTGCGGGAATAATTCGCCGTCATATCCGGTCGGGCGTGGCCTGCCATCGCCTGGGCGGCTTCAATGCCGAAACTGTCACGCACCTCGGTTGTCACATTGTGACGCAGCCAGTGAGGGGAAAAACGCTTCACACCGGCCCGAGTGCATGCCGCGGTGACCGCTTTGCCGTAACTGTCTCGACTGGTGGCAAACAGCCGTTGATCGGGATCCGCTTTGAGGTATCGCGATAGGATGAGCTGGGCTTTCGGCCCGAAGTAGAGTTTCCGGGTTTTCCCGTGGTGCAGAGTCTTGTGGTCAACCAGTTTGGCCACCCACACACTCCCGCCGCGATCGATCATGCCGGTGGTCAACATGATCAGTTCGCCAGGTCGGGCCCCTGTCACTAATTGCAGGTCGATCAGATCGCGGTTCTGTTGTTTCAGCCGTTTCTTGACCGCTTCGATATCGGCCAGGGGGACGGCTTCCCGTTCGGGGTGGTCTTTCGCCTCGGTCTTTCCCGGCAGCAGAGGGGCAATGGCCCGAAGCCGATCAAGGACCGACGGTTCCACCATGTCGGATTCAATCCCCCATTTGAAGACGTGCCGCACCCGACAGACGGACTTATTGACGTATTTCCGACACCATCCCTTATCCACCATGATGCTGCGGGCAGCCTTCAGGTGAGACGGCCGGAATTCGCTGATCGGCAAGAGCCCATACAGTTCGATCACGGGAGCCATCGCGGATTTGAAGCAGTAGACTTCATCAGTCTGCTTCCCGTTCTTCACATAGTACCGCTCGGCGTGGTGCAAGAACGCCAACCAGAGTTCTGCGATCGAGGGACCGGGGTCGTCTACCACTGTTCCTACTACATCTGACGACGCCCGGGAGAGGGGATCAAACATCTGTCCAGAGCAGACCTTGGCAACCAGTTCACCATACCTTTGGCGGGACTCCTCGGAGCCATACGGCCCCAAATAGTGATCTTTGCCATGGATGCGGACACGGGCTTGCCCGGTCGGTTTGTGCAGAAGATAAGCCGGGATAAGAGACTTCGGACGTGGCATGGTGCGGGCCTCCTGTTGTTTCGTGGTAGAACTACCACGATTCAATTCAGGTTTTCGGCCGCACTGCCGACCACCGGCAGGTAACGTAACTCGTTTCGGCTAGTTACTTACGTCAATACTAGAGGGTCTTGAAAGACCAGTTACCCCGCTAGGATTCGAACCTAGCGTTTATGCGTTTTATAGCTTGTTTTTGTTGACTTCTGGGGACAAGTTGCTCAAATTGTCCCCAGAAACTTGTCCCCAGACAGGAAACAAAAGCATGGCGAGCCTCGATCTGACTTACGACAAATCCGAAGACCGCTGGACGAAGAAGGTCAGAGGGATCAAGCAGCGATTCAAGTCCAAGAGGCACGCCACGAAACGGGAAGCCATTGCACAGTTCAAGGCATGGTTGAACGAACACGAAGCATCCGAGGCAATGACTGAGGATGAGGAAGAAATCTTGATTCTGATGGAACAGATCGCCGTCGCTGCTTCCAACGAACAAGAGCAGATAGACAAGCTGAAACCCCAGAAGCCGTCTCGTGCGTTTGAAAGAGAAGTTGAACGGCAGTTCTCAGGCACCCCCAAAGATGACAGCCTCGCCGCCGCCATTGATGCGTTCCTGCGGTTCAAAGAGAACACCATCAGTAAAGGGGCATACAACACCCTGTCTGCACATATTCGGTTCTTCCGTGGGTTTACCGTGGGTGCCGCAGTTGATGCCTTGCCACGTGATGCATGGGAACAGTTTCACCAGACCATCAAGAAGCGAATCAAGGACAAGGAATGGTCAAACAAGTACGGCAACTCGATCATTTTGGACGTGAGAGGGTTCTACAACTGGATGTACGATACGGAACGCATCGAAGCTATCCCTCGCTTCGTGAAAAGCGACCTCTACACAATTGCTGTACCGTCGAAACTGCCAGCCACCTTCAAGCCCGAAGAGATCAAAGCCATCCTTGCAGCAGCGACCGACGAACAACGCTTGCATTACCTGCTGATGCTGAATTGTGGCATGACGCAGATTGACCTGTCTGACTTGACCGCCGATATGATCAACATCAAGCAAGGCACCTTGACAAGACGGCGAACCAAACACGAACACCAAGAGAGTGCAGAAATCCCAACAGTTGTCTACACCCTCTGGAAGCCCGTTATCGAGTTGCTGAAAGCACACGGCAAGTTGGACGGGACAGAGAGGGTGTTTACCAACAGAGAAGGATTGCCATTACTCAGAGGAGCACGAAGGGACACCGTTGCAGAGGCATTCAAGTCGGTCAAAGCGAAAACGGGTATCAAGAAAAGCCTGAAGGTGTTTCGTAAGACAGGGGCAACCATTCTCGGATCGAACAAGGATTACCGCACATGGCGAAACATCTACCTTGCCAACACGCCGAAAGAGGTCACGGACAAATCGTATGACGGGACAACGATCCTCGACAATAAATACACCGAACATATCCGCACCGTGTTGGGCATCCCGAACACGCTGGACGAGTTGCGGACATTACAAAAATTGTAATGCCTGAAAGACCAGACACGTGAAAGCAACGGGCAAGGGGAAACGAACCCCTTGCCCGTGTGCATTACCAGACAGACCTATGCCGCCGACGCCACGGGTTCCGCCGCCTTGGCGGTAAGTTTCGCCATCAGGTCAGACAACTCTGCCAACCGACGCCGCACGCTCTCCCGACCTGATGCGTCCAGCGGGGTCTTATCCTCAACCAGACCTTTCAAACTTCGCTTGATGCCGTCCAGCTTGGTCAGCAAGGGACGCACAGGGTTCTTGTCGGCACCAGCCACCCCGCCCAACAGCTTCCGCTTGGTTTCCATGATGAGGGACATGGTCGGACGTTCGGAACCCGCCGCCTCGATGACCGCAGACCAGACTGCTTTCAACTGGTCACCCACCGACGACAATTCAAACGCTTGACCCTCATTCAACGGCAAGACCTCGAAGCCCAACTCTTCCAACTGGTCAGCCACCTTTGCCGCCGAGATCAAGCGGTAACCCTTCATGTAGGACAGATCAAACCGACGTCCGATGTAGTCGGTCCAAGTTCCCACGAACAAAGTGCCATCTTGCAGAGCGGACAAGGCGTGTCCGGCATCACGGTAGCCGGTCTGCCAGCCCTCAACCTGACGTTCCAGCTTGACCGCTTCCCGTTGTTCCGTGTTGGTCAGCTTGTCCTTGATGATTTCTTCTGTGGTGGTGTTCTCGGTGGTGTTCGTGGTGGCGTTGCTCATGGTTCAGGACTCCTCAACTTGGGGTTCGTGTCAGCCAGCCCGTTGCCGTCTGACTCCCCGTATCTGTGGTCCATTTGCAGCCTCTTTTTGCGGTCATAATTGACCCTTTTAAATCGCAACGGCAAGATTATTGACCGCATGTATCAGAGTTATGAGGTCCAATGTGAACAGAAAAGAAGTATTCCGAGACCGCTTCAGAGAGGTCATTGACCACCACAAGCGGATACATCACCTGAACTTGGTGGGGATCGCTGCCAGAGCCGACGTATCGCTCAGGTGGGTACGCCGTCTGGTTTCGGAAGGGGTCAGCCATGTCAGGGGCGAACACAAAGCCCAGCTAGACAAGTTGTGCGGCTATCTCGGTATCAGCCCCAGCCAGCTATGGGAACAAGAACCGCTGGCACCTGAACCGACCGCCATGCAGCAACGCAAAGGCTTGGACGCATTCAGCACCGACGAGCTATCCGCCAACCTGTCACTAGCTCGTATGGTGGCACTCGGCTTGATCCATGAAGCCACCGAGGATCACAAGGTCAATCGGTCAAGACTCTGGTACACGCTGCAACTGTTTGTAGGGCGACTGCAAGAGGAGATCACCAAGGAACTGAACCAAGAGCTAGAGATACCGCCGCCCACGATGTACACAATGCTTTCGAGACGAATTGACCTGTACGAATACGGCACGATCAGCCGCCACCGTCTCATGTCGATTGTCTCGAACATTCTAAAGGTTCTGGACGTACCGCTATCAGAGGCAGAAGAGTTTGACCGAGCGATCAGGGAAGAATTGACGTGCAGACCTTACAACACCTTCCAGAAAGATGACACCTTGGCAGCAGCGATCATCAAGCGGTTTCTGACGGGGAAAGACCCCGAAGACTACCGCCGTGATCCTGATGACGATGGCGAAACCCCAGAGGAGGCGATCAGAACCGCCTTACAAAGTTTGTAAGGTCTGCCGTTAAGCATCTTGGTTAGATGGTGGGTTCGATGCTAACCACTGCTGAGCCTCTTGAACGAAAGTTTCAAGGCGACTTCGTTTGAGAAAGAGGACACACGCCTCATCGTTATGTGTCCAAATCGTAACTTCAACCTGTCGCTTCTGGTTGCTGTCAATGTGTACTTTGATGTCCGCTGGGTCATCCTTGATGCCGCTGAACTCGATACGACCAAACTTGACCATGATGCTTCCCCTCGATTGACGTTATGCTGATTTGAATGGCGTATATCACAATGTCATGAAGACCTGATGAACAAGGCGGTGTTTCGCTGTCCGTAAGCCCTTCCAATGCTCTGCCCCCCTGTTCTGACCCGTTTTCGCCTCTATCGTGCGTTATCGAGCGAATTAGAGGGTGTTTTGAGGCATCTTTCCCAAGAGCCTGACCACGTAACGGCGATGGTCTAGGGCTTGTTCGATGATGGCTGGCTGTAAGGGAGACTTGCCGACCCTGACCTTGATACAGACCCCTTGCATCAACCCCTGTAGTTTCTGTTCCACTGTCTTGGGGATTGTCAGGTTGTCTCTGGTTTTGATGTTGTCTTGGGGGTTCTGCTGTCTGGTCATGTCTCTCGCCCTATATCTTCTATTCCATTTTCTAAATCCTCAGTACGTACCACCCCCTTGTGGACGCTGCCCCGCCACGGAGTAAGGGTTAGGTGTTGCCTCAGGTCTGGGTATCCCGTCTCTGGTTTACCGCTAGGGTTGTGCCAGTTAGGTGTTCCCTCCCAACAAAAGGTGTTGGTCCTGTGGGGTTTCCCGACTACTTCCTCATCCTACTTATCAGAAGACAAGTAGAAATGCTCCTTAGTATGGGTATAGCTATCAGACTGACTCACCCAGACAAGACTGAAATGAGATACTCCGTCTGACCCACGGCTACACATCGAGACCCATTGCCAGAGTCTCCACCCACTTGCCACCTGACCCCGTAGGATCAACAAGTCATGTCACCACGGCTTGTGACTGGTTACTTGCCGTTGCATCGGCTTGGACCAATCCTGCCCGTACCTACCCGAAACTGCCCCGAATAGGTGGAGTGCTTGTGTCTACATCCAGCCAACCGCCCGGCATGGCAAATGGTGCCTGTCAGAGTGCCAGTCTATCACCATGAGATGTAGTGCATGGTGAGGGGCAGGGTAACCCGTCCAAGAGTTACCTGTCTGGCAATATGTCTATCGCCAGCATGAAAGTATTATAGTGCGGTCGCTTCATTTTTTGAAGATGCGGTGTTTTTTCTTTTGGTCCCAAAGTTCGACAAGACAACTTTTGGACCAAATCTCCCATAAGCCTTATGGTTATAAGACAGAACTATAAGTAACTGACTCATGCAGAATACATAAAATAATGATAAAATGGCGATTCAGGTGCAAAGAGGCAGAAACCACGGAAGACGTTTGGGGAAAAGTCAGAAGCCCCGATGTTCTCGGCAGGTAGCATCTGCACGAGGGCGGCAGAGAATTTCTAGCATTTAGATTCAAGTAGTTGTGCTTCATCAATTATCCGTTGTCCAATCGCACGAACCTGATGGTGGTTGAGCCCTTCGTCGATGTCACAGGATATGGTGATCTGAGTTCCAAGTTCGGCAAGAAGTGAATTTACTTTCGAGACTTCTGAAATGATATTGATGCGAACGGTCCTTGTGATTGACAGCATGGTTCTGGTTTCCTGCCCGTGTTCATCCGGGCTGGGACGTTTCATAAGGTCTACGAGCAAACCGGCAATAGTCTGACGCATCGTAAACAACGCTTGTGCTGCCTTTTGGGAGCGATTCTTATCAATTAGCTTGGCATTGGCAGCATCTAAGTCTTGCATCAGGCGGCGACCTGCATCTCCACCTTTGAAGTATAAATCAACGATTACTCTTAGAGGCACTAGAACAATCGCTGCCAATGTCCCAAGAAGCACAGCATCTTTGCTGGCGGTGTCGTACAGCTTGATAGCTGTCACCGCAAAGCCACCTACATACAAACCCAATGTAGAGAGAGAAATAATGAATTTAGCACGCTCACTTGGAAGTGCTGGTGACCACCGTGCTCTGTCTGCCCAGAAATCGAGCATCGTGTGTTTCATATCGTGACTTCGCCTATTATGCCCTCGAAACTCTGCCCCCATTGCGGTCACACCTACACGGATCGACCGTGTTGCAAGCTGTCTGCCCCCAGACCCGCCTACCATAGCCTCTACCGTTCGGACTGGTGGAAGCGGGTTCGGGTTCAGGTTCTTGCCACTGATCCGGTTTGCCGTGTCTGCACGAACGCAATCGCCACCGAAGTAGATCACATCATCCCGCACCGTGGCAACTGTGACCTGTTTCATGACCTCGATAACCTGCAACCCATCTGCCACCGCTGCCACACGGGAAAATCAGGGCGTGGCGGATAGATAGACGTGGACGATGCCACAGTGGTCACACACAGATCACACGACAACGCCGCAGACATTACAAAAGTTGTAAGGTCGATGGTTGCAGACAGAGGAGTAGCTGCCGTGCTCTATGTGTCAAGCTGGATTGTGCTGTGTCTTGTGAGTGAATGTCGATATGTCGGCGAAATCGTTGCAGACGGAAAGGTTTCGCCGGTTGCTGCAACCTGCCGTATCTTCCCAGTCTCTTTTTATGCTCAATTATCTTGGAGTTAACCGAAAAAGGTTGTGCTTACTCGGAAGGAGTTGTGCCTTACGACAGAGGAGTGATCCGAATGAGAAAGAAGCAGCGGATGCTTGTCCATTCTAAACGAGGTAGCAAGCTCGGACCAAGCATGGTTGCAAGTCTGTGTGTGGTTTCGTTTCTGAGTCTGCTTCTGCTGATCATCATCAATTCGTTCGGATACTAAATATTGATTAAGGCTATGCATACCTAAACATTAGACACAGGGTCATTTTCTCCGTGCGTGAGGACGGAACAACGCCCGCTGCCCTTACCGTTTTTTTTGATCCTCGCCCGACGCCTATTAACGCCATGAAACTGAACCGTAAAGCCGCCGCCTATCGCAAGTTGCTCGAACGGGACTACCCATCAAGTCCGCTGGTCGATGTGGTGGCTGATACCCTTGCCCGTTACGAAGAGTGCAAGACCATCGTTGAGGCGGACGGCTTGTTACCGAATGGGAAACCACATCCGCTCCTGACCCAACTGCGAAGCCTTGCCCAAACGGTGACCTCAGCTATCAAGGTCATGCCGCAACCGAAAGAGACACCCCAGAGCGAAAGCACCCTGACTAAGTTACTCAACCGTAAACCCCGTGGCACCAAACACCCCGACAATTGAACTGCCGACCGACGCCGCAGCCATCCGTGAAGGGTGTTTCCTTGACCTCAGTTATGGGGAATATGTCTGTGAAGTTGTCGAGTCGATTTGCACCCTGACCACGGGAAAGTTTCAGGGACAACCGATAACCCTACTCCCGTGGCAACGTCGGTTGATTCACACGCTGTACGGTTGGCGAACCAAGGGCAACCGCCGACGCTTCACCACGGCACACGTCTGGATACCTCGCAAGAACGGCAAGACCGAACTCGCCGCCGCCCTGACGTTGTACCATCTGCTGTTCGACCACGAAGCGAACCCCAACATCTACTTTGCCGCCAGCAGCATCGACCAAGCCAATCTTGCCTATCTGGCGACCACCAATTTCATCCTGAACAATGCCGACATCAGGAAAGCGACTTGGTTACGGCGGCATATCAAGCGTATCGAGATCGTCCGCAACGGCACCTATCCTGCTGGTGGTTTCTGTCAGGTTCTCTCAGGATCAGGCAGAGCCAAGCAAGGTTTGAATTGTTCTTTTGCGGTCGCTGATGAGGTCGCCGAGTGGGGCAACCGTGAACTCTATGACGCCATCAAATTGAGCATGGCGGCACGGTCGGAACCCCTGATGCTGACCATTTCCACGGCGGGGTATGACAAGTCCGGCATCGGGATCGGGTACGAGTTGTACCGATACAGCAAGCGAATCCAGTCTGGTGAGATCATCGACGACTACCGCACGTTGCCCGTCATCTACGAAGCCCCAGAGGAATCAGACTGGACAGACCTTGAAGAATGCAAAAGTTGTAATCCGTCATTCGGACACATCACGCAACCTGAGTTCTACACGCAACTCCTGACCGAAGCCAAAAACGAACCGATGAAGGAAGCCGCCTATCGGACGTTCCATCTGAACCAGTGGGTGGGCAACGCCAAGACTTGGTTACCGTCACTGTGGTGGTCGAAGTGTGCCGACACATTTACGGCTGATGATTTCGACGGTCAGCCGTGCGTGATCGGCGTAGACCTCAGTATGCGGCATGACCTGACGGCGTATGTCTGCCTGTTCGAGCGGAATGGTCACTACTACGCCTTGCCGAGGTTCTTTATTCCTGAAACCTCAGCACAGGAACAGCAGATCAGGAGCAAGATACCGTACCTGAGTTGGTCGAAGGCGGATCAGATCACCCTCACACCCGGAGAGAGCATTTTTTACCGAGCGGTGAAAGAGTCGCTCGAAGATGACCTAAGCCGCTTCGATGTGCTGGAACTCCGCTTTGACCCGTATGGAGCGAAAGCCCTGATTGAGTCTATCGAGCAGGATCACATCGTCAGTTGTGTGGAGGTCAGGCAGAGCCGCCCGCACATGTCCCCCGCTACGGTCGAGTTCTACAACTGGATCAAGGAAGGGGTGTTCCACCATCCGAACAACCCCGTGTTGAACTGGAACGCACAGAACGCCGTCGCCAGAGAGGACAACTTAGGCAGACCGCTCGTGGAAAAAGGGAAGTGTCTGCAACGGGTGGACGGGATCACGGCAAGCATCATCGCCGCCACGTATCACACTCGGTATCAGGACGATGAACCGGCGAGGTATCTGGTTGTCTAACTCAGCTAACTTAGCTAACTCAGCTAACTACATTTACTCAGTAAAGTCATTCCAAGAAAATACTTACAGCGTGTTGACGTTATTGTTTCAGCGGATACAATGCCCCATCCCCAAAGCGGAAGGAGGTCGTCACATGTAAAACGCTAAAATGGTCACACTCGCCAAATTGATGCAGCGGACCTACTATTTCTCTGAAAGTTATTGTTAGAAAGAACCAATTCATGAAAAATCTGAAGACAGATTGGCTCAAACAATGTTTCTCTCTTTTAAGTTCGAAAAGAAGAAAACCAAAAATTCCGATACGTTGAGTTGCTCTTTTGAGATTGACATCTGGAAGCTGCTCTTCATCGCTGACTTCCTTGGTCATTTAATCCCGTAGTACTGGCGGCGGTGGAAGGACATTTCTTCCACCGCCGTTTTCTTTCCACGTCCCCTACAGGAATCTCACAATCTATCAGAATGACGAGCCTGCGAAGTACCTGATAGAAAGATGGTTGAGACTGTTTTCGATTTTCTGAATTGTCAAACAGGATTCGCCCTTGTCAGTATTCTCAAACGCCCTAGATTGGCTACAGACCGAACCAACACCTTCAAAGGAGTGACGTTATGCCGGAAGAGCTATCGGATTATCACAAGCCAGCCTCCCCGATAGCAGAGGGGAACTATTCAATCCATGAAATTCGCCAGATTACCGGAAAGACCGTAAAAAAGGTGGAGTATGGGAATCGCAAATCGATTTCTGGCGTACACGAAAGCGAACTGATTTTGCTTCACTTTACAGACGGAACTTCACTGTCCCTCATGACTGGAAGCAATGCCAAGAACATTTTGGACAAGCCAGAATCTCTTCATGTAGATTTTATGCTGCAATGGGTTAAACCTAAAGAGTGAATATCTGACTGAGCAGTCCAGTGGCGTCAAGGGATTTTCCTTTGACGCCATTTTCGTGTCCACGTCCCATACATAGGACATGTGGACACAATTACGAAACCTCTATTACGCCCTGTCGAATCCCAGAGCCGCAACGCTTCTCTCTGGCATCAGCACGCCCATTCCCGATATTTCGGTCACACGGGAAACCGTACTCGGCTACCCCGCCGTGTGGGCAGCGGTCA
Source organism: bacterium (assembly GCA_016125225.1). Taxonomy (GTDB): domain Bacteria; phylum Planctomycetota; class Planctomycetia; order Planctomycetales; family Planctomycetaceae; genus DSVQ01. The sequence goes on from WGME01000011.1 coordinate 16,226, forward strand.
ATCTGATCAGCCAGACCGTCGCCAAGCTGAAACCCTATCCTTACAAGCGGATTGACGACACAGGTCGAAAACTCGACCGCCGCCACCAAGCCTACCCGCTACTGGCGAATAAGGCGTCCCGCTACGTTTCGGCTTCCAACTTCCGCTTGGACATGACTGCGTTAGCCCTGATTCACGGCAACGCTTACGCATGGGTCAGACGCAACTCTTTGGGCGAACCCGAAGAACTGGTGATTCTTGATCCACGGTCCAGTTACTTCGACCAGATGACAGGGGTCTACCGCAGCACGGTCTACACTGACCAACAGCCCAATACCGTGCAAATCCTGCCCGAAAATGTGATTCACATTCGGGGTCTGGGTGGCGATGGCATCAATGGGTATCCCGTCGTCAGCATTCTCGCCGATGCTCTCAGTAACTCGCTGGCATTGCAGAAAACTTCGGTCTACAGCTTCGGGAACAGTATGCACCCCAGCGGTGTGATCGAGACCCCGAACACCATCACGAAGAACGTAGACGAACTCAACCAACTACACGAGTCTATCGAGAAGAAATATGCCGGTCTGAGCAAAGCCGGAAAACTGATGCTGTTGCAAGGGGGACTCAGCTACAAGCCCGTCACCTTCAACGCCGAAGAAATGCAGTTCCTACAGTCCCGTGAATTCGACCTCCGAACGATTGCCCTGATCTTCGGTCTCGGTGGTTGCGTCCACAAGTTGGCATCGTCAGTCAATTCGTCCTACGGCAGTATTGAAGCCGCATCCCTCGAATTCCTAGACGCTATCGACTTCTGGCTCTGCCAATGGGAGACCGAACTCTCTGACAAGTTGCTGACCGAACGCCAGAAAGACAACGACAGTCATTACATTGAATTCAACCGAGAAGCCCTGATCCGTATGGACATGTTGAACAAGGTCAATGCCATCGTGACCCAACGCAATAACGGTCTGTTGAATACGGATGAAGCACGAGCCTTGCTGAATCTGTCCCCACTGCCTGACGAACTTGGCGAGACCTACTATCTCCCTGCGAACCTCGTGCCGATGGGTCAGGAGAACGCAGACCCGCAGACCATTGACCCCGATCAGGACAGTACGCCGCTGGAATTGCAGCAACAGCTAGACGCTACGGCAGGACAGGGGGGCAAAGAAGACGACCTTACAAAAGTTGTAATGTCCGAAACACAGGAGACAACCCCCGATGAGTAAACCCGAATACCGCAGCCTTGCCGTGATGCCGACCACCACTGACCAGACGATCCAAGGTTATGCCGCCACCTATTGGGACGGCACCGCTGATACCGAGTTCCGCCAAGGTCGCTTTGTGGAACGCCTCTTGCCGGACTCACTCGAACTCAGCCCAGCCCTGTATGCCTGTCTGGATCATGATGACTCAAGGGTGCTGGATCATGTGAAAGCCACCTTGACGACCGTGCTGGATGCCAGAGGCTTGGCGTATGCGTTTCCGTTGCGGGAACAAGACCCCGACCATAGCACGCTCAAAGCCAAACTCGACGGCGGCTTGATCACGGGTTCTTCGGTGGCGTTCGTGATCACGGACGAAGACTGGAAACGGGAACGCACCGATCAGGTGCGTTACGTCAAGCGGGCAACCGTTTTGCATGTCTCGCCTGTCTATATCCCAGCGTATCCCGCCACCAGTGCAGACCTTCGCAGCCAACAGAATCTTTCCGCCTTGTACCAGAAATATCAGACAAATCTGCGAGTGGCACGCTTACATAAACTGGCGTTGTAGTCCAGCCTCGAACAACGCCTGCCATCTTTGTTTGACCGACCGCAGACCATCACGTTAGCCCCGATGGTCTGCGGTTTTTTGTTGCCCGTTACAAAACTTGCATTCTAGAACCCTAGATACCTCACACCTATCCCATGTGAGGTAAGTATGGACTATTTCCAAAGTAAGAAACTCCGTGAAGAACGGGCAGAGATTTGGGCGAAGATGAACGCCCTGTCTGATGAGGTCATTGCCGAAAACCGTGCCATGTCCGCCGAAGAAATGCAGACCTTCGACAACTTCGATAACGACATCCGCACGCTTGATGACAAGATTGCCAGTGCGGAACGAGTCGAAAAGACCCAAGAGCTACGGGGAGCCAAAGCGGTTAAAGCCGACAGCACCATTCACGCCCCGCTGTCCCGTCAGGTGGTCAATGCCGCCTTGAAGGGTTTCATCCTCAATAACTCCCAGAAAAGCCAGTACGTTAGTGACGAAATGCGATCCGCCATGCAACGCTGCTCCCTGACTGGTCCCAGCTTCTCGGTTGAAAACCGTGCGTTAGAAGTTGGCACTCCAACTGGTGCGGGATACTTCACCCAAGAACAGCTTTTGCAAGGCATCATCCAAGCGGTGAAAGCCTATGGTGGGATGCGGAACCTCGCCACCGTCATTCAGTCCGCCAATGCCAACCCGCTGCCGTGGATCGTGGAAGACAACACCAGCACCGAAGCCGTGATCCGTGCCGAAGGTGCCAACACGACCTTTACCGATAACGTAATCGGCAAGAAAACCCTTGGCGGCTATGTCTTCACGACCGGAATCAAGGTCACGGTCGAAATGCTCCGTGACTCCTATTTCGATCTACTCGGTTATGTTTCCCGTGCCTTGGGCGAACGTCTGGCTCGTGGCACCAATCGCAAGTTTTGTGTGGGTGCGGGATCAGGCAGTGATGAACCTTGGGGACTGCTGACCCGGACCTCGGCTGGCGTGACCACGAGCGATGTCGATGCCTTTGACTTCGATGACCTGATTGACTTGGAACACAGCGTAGACCCCGGCGTCAGAAACATGGGGAACTGCCAGTACCAGTTGCATGATTCCGCCTTGAAGGTCATTCGCAAGATCAAAGACGACAACTTGCGTTACATCTGGCAACCGTCACCAGTCCCCGGCGTTCCATCGACCATCAACGGCTACAGCTACACCGTGAACCAGCATTACGAAGCGATGGGGACCGATGAAAATCGTGTGCTGACCTTTGGTGACCACAGCTATTACACAATTCGAGACGTAGGCACGATGGATTTCGTCGTGTTGAACGAACTCTACCGACCATCAGAGGGTGCCATCGGCTTCATGATGGAATCGACCCATGATGCTGACCTGATCGTGCCATCGGGTTTCCATCCCGTGAAGCATTTGGAACTCGGTACGGGTGCTTCTGCCTAATCCGCAGTCACAGTAACGGAAGAACTCAGAGAGACCAGCGTCAAAAACTGGTCTCTCTGTTCGTACATACTTCCATGTTGAAACTGATCACCCAATCTTCTGACCTCCCCGTGAGCCTGACTGACATCAAGGCACACTTGGTTATTGAACACACTGCCGACGATACCCGCTTGACGGCGTTGGCGTGGGCAGCGGTCTTGTACATCGAAAAAGAGACCAACCGCAGCTTTACGGCGAATACCTATGACCTGATTTTGTCGGGGTTTGCCGACCGTATCTATCTCCCGATGCCGCCCTTAGCCAGCATCACCAGCGTGACCTACTACGACACGGACAACCAATTACAAACATTGGATTCCGCAGACTACTACCTGATCACGGGGAGATGGCGACAAGCCTACATAGAACCTGTCACCAGTTACCCCGCCACGTATTCCCGTCCTGATGCCGTGACCGTGCGTTTCGTGACAGGGGCAGCGAATGACGAAATGTTCAAGTTGGCGGTCAAGTTGCTGGTAGGTCACTGGAACGAGAACCGAGAGGGTCAGGATGTCCCGCACGGCTTTGACCGCATCCTGAACTGCCTGACCAATTGGCGGGAGGTCATCTAAATGATCACAGGCAAGCTACGTCATTTGGTCACCATCGAACAACCCAGCACCAGCCGTGACAGCACGGGACAAGTCAATCCCGCTGATGAGTGGTCCACGTTTGCCACCCGCACCGTGGCCATCGAACCGACCACGAGCACCGAACCCAATGGGGAGAAACCCGAAGCCCAGACCACCTACAAAGTCACGATGCGGTATCTGTCGGGGTTGTCTCACAGTCACCGGATCAAGTGGGGTTCCCGTGTGTTTCAGATCACGGGCATCGTAAACCCAGAGGAAAGAAACCTCTGGCAGGAGGTCACCGTCGTTGAGCGTATCGGTTGATATTCGTGGTTTGAATCGAGTGCTCAAGCAACTGCGGAACCTTGAACCCAAGTTGTCAAAAAAGGTGCTTCGTAAAGCCCTGCGAGAGGGTGCCAAGGTTGTCCAGAAAGAGGCGAAAAGCACCATTCCCAAGGTGTCAGGCACCACACGCAAGAGTCTGAAAGTCCGAGCGGGCAAACGCAGTAAGCACACGATCCGCTTCAAGATGGTGACGGCGTTTCCCAAGAGTGACGCCGACGCCTTTTATTACAGTTTTGTCGAGCTAGGCACCCAATACATCAGAAGACGGAACTACCTGAAAGAGGCGACCGACCGCAAACGGCATGAGGTCTTACGGCAGGTCGAACAGAGCATCCGAGCGGGATTACAAAGTTTGTAAGGTGGGCACATGTCGTTAGCGAGTTACAGTCTAATCGTCGAAGCCGATGATGGGTCATGGCGTTACGATCCACCTTCTGGCAGTCTGACCCTCACGACCAATTTTGTAAACATCGAAGACAATGAGGGAACCTATGAGTCTACCGCCTTATTCTTGCGGTTCTCTGGGATCAACATTGACCCCGCTTCTATTACCTCTGCCAACCTGACCTTAATCGCCAACACGACCCGTAGCGGTACGATGGGGGTCAAGGTGTGGGGAATCGACCTAGACAACCCATCGGCTCCCGCTTCCGCTGCTGCCGCCACTGCCTACCGCAGCAATTACACGACGGCTTATGTCACCGACACGATTGGGGCAACCACATCGGGAACCGCTTGGACCGTTGATGTCACCGACATCATTCGAGAGTTGTTCGAGTCCTACACATTCGACGGTAAATCGTTGATGTTGTATGTCGAACCCAACGATACACCGAACCGTTCCAGAGTCTTTTATGCTGCGGGAAGTGGTAGCCCGCCCGTCTTGGACATCAACTATTCCACTGGTGGCGGGACAACTTACGATGAGGTCGCCGAAGGTGGTCTCGTTGCTGGTGGTCAAACCCTACTCAGTACCGATGTGGTTGCCTCTGGTGGTGTTCTTGCTGGTGGGGCTGCTGTCGATACGTTCCAACATTACGAATTCGCATCAGCCACAATCACCGCCACCAGTACCGCTACCGCCAATGCCGTGCGAATCCGCCCCATCAGCAGCACCATTGACGCAACCAGCACAGCCGCCGCTGCTGCCCTGAGAATCCGTAAAGCCGAAAGCACGATCATAGGACAGGCAACCGCATCGGCAGCGATTCAGGTGAGTTACCGCAACACAGGGGCAGGCGGAATGGTGGCAGGGGGCACCTCCCGCCTGACCCGTCGCCTCAAAACCTCTGGCACGATCACTGCCGTTGCTGACGTGACAGGGTATGCCACCGCTATCTATGACCAACAGACCACAGGGGCAGCACTCGCATCAGGACAAGCCACCGCACAGGTGACGCATCAACCCACGGCAACCGTTGCAGCCGTCGCCACAGTCACGGTGTCTGCGATCAACAGGGAAGCTATCGAAGTTTCCGCCACGGTTTCCGCTGTCTCGGAAATGCTGGTCACGGTGGGCTACCTGGTCCCCACTGCCTCTAGCCTGGTGGGAACGTCGTCTGCAACTGCCCACGCCAGCAAGCGACTGACGGCACAAACCACGATAGAGGCACTCGAAACAGTTTCCGCCGTTGCCCATCGCACCCGCAACACGTCGGCAATGTTTACAACTTTTGTCATGTCGGAAGCGGAAACCACCCGGACCCGTAACACCGCCGCCACGATCACAGGCACCAGCACAAAGACCGCTGATGCCGTGTTCCTGATCAACTGTGCCGCCACGGTCTCTGTCACCAGCACGGGAGAGGTCTCCGCCCACCGCACGGCGTCGGGTTCGGCATCGGTCACAGGCAGCAGCACGACCGAAGCCACCGCCGCACGCATCACCCCAGCTTCCGCCACGGTTGCCGGTTTGTCGGACGCCGAGAGTTTTGCCCGTGCGATCTATTCAGGGTCAGCCGACATTACAAACTTTGTAATCTCGGAAGCCCATGCCAGAGCCGATTACCAGACCGCCGCCACGATCACATGTCAGTCAGTCACTCAGGTTACCAGCATTTACCGACCGACGACTTTACCCGACCAGATTTACAACTGGTTAAGCGATCAACTCAGCGTTGCCCTGTATCCGTTAGTCTTGCCCCGAAATGTCACGCTCCCTGCAATCACCTACGGCAGACGGGCGACCGAGTTTGTGTATTACCTCGATCAGCCCAGCACCCAGCGAATCACCACGTTGGGCTTTGACATCTTTGCCCGTTCCCAAGCCGAAGCCATCAATCTGACGGCTGAACTGGTGGAAGCCCTGCACGATTACCGTGGCAACATCGGGAACACAATTGTGTCTCACGCCGAACTGATCAGCTTGGATGACACGGTGTTTGACGATGCTGGCGAGAACCATCAGGGAATCATTCGCAGCCTAGATTTTGAAATCATTCACAATCACCGCAGAGACGTTACCGCCACGGTCTGGACAGGGGACACCGACCTTGCCGAGTACCTGCAAGACTTCACTGCCCAACAGGTGACGATGGTGCCAGACCTGACCGACAGTCGCCCGCTGATCACGGTCACGAGAGAGGGAACCGGACTCGAAACCTACATCGGTAACACGAGACCCTACACCGATGCCGATTACACCATCCGCATCGACAGCACCAGCTACGCCACAACCCTAGCCCTTGCAGACACGCTACGCCGGTCTCTGGGAAATCAGGTCGATGACGAGTCGGACACGTTTGATTTCACCAGTGATAACCAGCCCCTTTACCGCACAGAGTTAGCAATCAGTTTTTCGTAGGTCAAACGCATAGATACCCCCGACCAGTAACCAAGGGGGAATCTATGGCAGACCTAACAATCAAGGGGATGTCTATCGCCTGTGAATTCAGCACAGGCACTTATACCGCAATCGCCAACGTTGAAAGTTTCTCAGGTCCAAACCCTGAGATCGACATGTTTGAAGTGTCGTATCTGGGTGACACCTACGTCACGAAGAAACCGACCGTCATTAACTCTGGACAACTCACGCTGACCATCGGTTATGACCCAGACAACACCACGCACCAGAACCTACGCACCAACTTTGTCGCCGGTACGGTGAAATCCTTCCGTGTCAGCTTCACCGACAGCAGCCCGACCACGTTTACGTTTGACGGGTTCGTGAAGTCGTTCACGATCACAGGTGGTACGTCCCGTGATCAGAACAAAGCCGAAGTTGTGATCGAAATCACCGGCAGCATCACTGTTGCCTAGTAAGGAACCATGTTTACAGTAGAACGCAAGCAAGTACCGATCACCTTTTGTGGGCAATCCCTGTTCATTCAGGAGTTTTCCGCTCGTGACTTGGAGCAATTCGAGACCCTCTGTTACGAAGTGCAGACCAATCGAGCCAACAACGCCTTTCGTCGGACCTTGCTGAGTCTCTGTCTGGTGAACGCACACGGCGAAAAGGTGGCGACGGTGGAAGACCTAGCCGAAGTCCCCGCCCGTGAGATCATCACCGCAGCGAACAAGGCACTCGAACTGAACCAACTCAATCGCAACGCTGTGGATGACCTCGAAAAAAACTCCGTAGACAACCGCTAAGGCAATTTTCCTTGCGGTTGTCCCGTCAACTCGGCATGACCCACGGGGAACTCTTGGACCGGATGACCCGTGAGGAACTGTTAGAGCAGATCGCCTACGAACGGTTGAACCCTGAACCGTCTATCCCGCACATGTTCGCCCTGATCATGTCCGCCCTCACAGGCGAACGTCCTACCAAGTTTCTGCCTCAACCAGAGCAGAGCATCGAAGACACCAAAGCAAGGTTTTTCGCTCTCGCCGCCCCTACATAAGGCATGGCAGCGAAAATCGATGAAATCTTTATCGGCATTGGTGGTAGCACCACCCAGCTAGTGCAACAGGTCAATAAAGCCTCTGTCTCACTGAAGACCTTGGGATCAACCGCCCTTGGTATCAAGTCGGCGTTGGTGGGGTTTGCCGCTGCCGTGGCTGGTGCCGCCATCGTCAACAGCTTCCGTGATTTTGTGCAAGGTGGTCTCAGTGTGATCGACACCCAAACCAAACTTGCCCGTAATCTGGGAACCACCGCTGATGAGTTCGTGAAATGGAACTACATCGCCGGTCTGTCGGGTGTCACGACCGAAGAACTGGAAAAGGCATTCGAGAAACTTGGGATCAACGTCGCCAGCAATAGCAGCACGACGGCGAATGCACTCGGCAAATTGGGTCTAAGCATTACCGACCTACAGCAACAGGACGTAGGCAGGGCATTCGGCACCGTTGCCACCCAATTGAGCAAGGTCGAGTCCGCCGCCCAGCGGAATGCCCTTGCTATGCAGATTTTCGGCAAGTCTGGCACCGCTGTCATGGGCGTGATCAACAATGGACCCGCAGCCATTGCCGCTATGAGTGCCGAAGCCGAGCGACTCGGTTTGACGTTCGGGGGTGCGGGATCATCCGCCGAAGCCGCAAACGATGCCGTGGCAAAAGTTGGACTCGCCATTCAGGGTGTCGCCCAGACCGCAGCGATTGAGTTAGCCCCGACCATTGAAGCCGTCGCCAACGCCACCACAGATTGGCTAGTCGGTTCTCGTGATCAGGTATCAAGCCTCGTACCAACATTTGAAACACTGGCTGCATGGTTACAAGTCATTGCCGACGTTGCGGATTATCTGGTGATTCCCTTCAAAGCGTTGTGGATTGCCGCCCAGACGGTATCAACGGGTATCTATGGCATCGTGCAAGGTGTCTTAGAGATCGGCGAAGCGTTTGGGTTAGTGAGTACCGAGACCGCTGACTACTTTCGCCAACTGAGGCAAGACGCTGGCGATGGCTTACAGGCGAGTATTGACGACCTGTTCACCGATACAAACATCGGCGAAAGCACAGGCGGATTTCTGGACGGCATCCGGTCAAAACTGAATGCAGTCAAGACCGCCGCCGAAGAGACCGCCCCCGCCGTTGGTACGCACATGGCAGAGGAGATAGCGAAATCGACCGAAGCCGCCACGAAATACATCGACAAATTGCAGACACAGATTGCCACGTTCGGCATGAGCAGCACCGCCGCCGAAGTCTACAAGCTACAGCAGCAAGGGGTCGACCAAGCCTTGATTGATCAGGCAGCGGCACTCGGCAACCAACTGGACCAGATGACCCAAGCGAAGAAGCGACAGGAAGAGTTGAGCCAACAGGCGGAACAATTGACTGCCTCATTACAAACACCCTTCGAGAAAGCCCAGACCGAGTTTTTCAAAGTGGAAGAACTCTTCAATCAAGGTCTGATCAATCCTGAGACGTTCGGCAAAGCTGTGGACGAGATCAGCAGGGGATTGACCGACAAGGGGGCAGGGGAAGTCAAGTTTGCCTCAGCCGCAACCAAGGGCAGTCAGGAAGCCCGTAACCTTGTGCTGGCGAACCGTCAGACCAGCAAACAGGAAAGCACTCAACAGAAGCAACTGAAAGAACAGGTCAAAACGTCCGTCTACCTGAAAGAGATCAGAGACCAGTTAAAACTGCCCGAACCCGAATCAGCCCTTGTAGACCTCTGACATTACAAAAATTGTAATGCCAGCCTGCCTACATAGGGCATGGCTATCGACACACTCACCAAACACACCGAGGAATCTGGGAAATGGGGTTTGCAGTCTCGTGAATACACGATGACCTACACCGCCATTCATGAGAGCGACGATACCCCCGCCGACCTGTTCCGTGACCTGCGAGACAATTTCAGTATCGGCATCGGCACCCTCTACGACTTCACGCTGCTGACCGATATCAGCATCAACCGGATCAGCAACACCGCTTCTACGGTTGAATGCTCTTACAAGACGTTACCGCCCCAAGAGAAAGACAAGGCGGAAGAACCTGACCCTTATTCACGGGCAACGGTTCTTAGCTATGCCACCAGAGAGACCGAAGAGGTCATTGAAAAGGACATTGACGGTGACCCTGTTGTCAATTCGGCGGGAGACCCGTTTCAACCCGGCATCGTCAGGCGGCAAGGTCACGGCGTCATTACCGCCGTGAAGAACATGGAAAACCCCTTGAACGCTGCGGGTTACCTGTTCAAACGGAACGATTCAACCTTGTTCGGCTATTCCGCTGGTGAGTTACTTTGCGTAGGAATCAGTCAGCAGCAACAGACCGAAACCCAGAAGATTGACGACGAAGAACAGGAAATCACCTACTGGCAAGTCACGCTAGAGTTTGAGATCGACGCCAGCCAGCACGAGCTAGAAATCATCGACGCTGGTTTTCGAGAGTGGAAGGAAGTCGATAGCGAAGATGTGCTTGTGAAGATTCTGGACGATTTCGGGGAGCCTGTCACAGAGCCACGATTCCTGAATTCCGATGGAACAGCGAAAGCCCCCGGACCTGATACCGACCCGGACTATCTCACCTTTGATGTCTATCCTGAAACCAGCTTTGGGGGTCTCGGCTTATGACCCGTCTTTCCCCCCGCAGTCTGAGACGGCTACGGGCATCATTAAAAAAGAGTGAATCCCAACGCACACGAGCGGAACCCACGTCGAAACCTTATACGCTGCCGAGTCTGCAAGGGTTACTGGTCGATGATTTGGACGCCCCCGACGATTTCGACAGCAGCACCGAACAAGACCTCCGCATGATGGTTCGCAGGGACGACAAGCTGACCCTGACCGAAACCACGTACAAGGTGAAGAACCGAGACCCCAGCTTGCAACTCGATAAGGGAGCCTATGTGGTCTGTCTGTCGATTGCTGGCGAATGGAGGATCGTGTGGGCTTCGTGTGATACCTACGAAGACCTGTTGGAATAGACATTACAAAATTTGTAAGGTCAGCCACCCTTGACCGGATAGCCCGACACCCACAGCGAGCCATCCCCAGCGAGACAGCAGCACGAACAGCGATTTTCAATCAGGAAGCGATTGCCCCACGGCTTCGACCAGATCAGCGAACCATCTGACTTGGACAGACAGAAAATGTTGCCCGTTTCACCGTGTAGTGTGGTTTGCAGACCGACGAAATAGACGGAATCGGCACCGACACAGCACCGCAGCGGATAGCCTTCAGTAAACGATACTGACCAGACGACCCCGAATTCATCGTCCATTTTCTTGATGGTGGAGTCTGCACAGACTGCATAGTAATTGCTGCCGTCGAACTCCATCGCTGTCGGTTTACTGCCGCCGAAGTTGTGATCTTCGATAATGTCCCCTGTCGCCTGATCTTCTAGCCGCAGTTCCAACGGAGAACTGAGACACCAGACGCCGCCATCGCCATTCCCACAGAGAGGAGAATAGGCTGACTGGTAGATTTCATCCTCGATGCTGATCGCAAAATAAGCGGAATCGTCTTCATCGTCGGTCACGCTCCCGTCACTGTCGGACATCTGGATCAGATGATCACTCAGAGTTACCGCAAAGACGGTTCCCGTGATTGAGCCGAAGTGATGCCCTACGTAATTATCTCCTGACGTAAAGCGAGGATTCACAGGTGGGTCTGAAGTGTTGTCACGAGACCATTCTACCTCTAAGTCTGGTGATAGGACTTGCACGCCATAGATGAAGCCCGCCGTTTCCACCACCACGGCAACATGATCACTGCCGACGATTGGAGCGAGTTCCCATGTCCGATAGTCCGGCAGTTGAGTCGAGTTCGGTTTCAGATCGTAATCGAGTTTCGTTAGATGACGCCATGTGCATAGCCCTGTCTCGGCATCGAATCGGCAGAGATTGAACCACGAGCAAATACAAGAGCAGTCAGGCGAGCGACCCATGACGATTAACCTCAGTCTAGGGTGATCACGAGGCTTCCCGCTGGCACCTGCAATACGTCGCCGTCGTCGATGGTCTTGCTGGTGTCGAGTGCCGCATACGCCAAGAGGTTCCCGCTGTCATGAGTGGCATCGTCGGTCACAGCGATAGCGACCACCGTTCCCCACGACCCCGTAGCCTGCGGGAACGTGATGTCCACGGCGTTCACCACCTGACCCGTAGTTACCGTCCAGTTGCTATCGCTGGCATCCAGTTGCACACGGGCATAGGCGTTGCTGTCAGCGACTTCCACGCCCGTCCCTGTTGAGAATTGCCCCGTGTCTCCGTCGATGGCGTTGGTGGTCAAGGCACAGATGGCGATTTCGGACGGCTTACTCCATGAGTCAGTACCGAAAATGTGGTCTAACAGGTTCGTTTCGAGATAATTGGAAAACGACATAGATACTCCTATTGCTTAAACAGATCAGGGGTATCTATGCACGTCGATTTACAGAATGGTCGCTACTTCGGCGGTCTCGGTGATGCCGCCATGCTGAGTTGGATAGAGGGTCTTACGGTCAGGTGTTCCGAGTATCAAGTCCCCGTGTTCAAGGCGTTCGGGGTCAGCATTCAGAACGAATACAAAAATGGGATCAGCATCGACGATGCCTACCGCCGAGAGATGGCAGAGGGGGGACAACTCCCACGGTGGGTCTACATCTACGAAACCACGGGCATCAATTTCAGGATTTCCCGCCCGCCCTTGTGTCTGCCGGATGAAGTGATTGACAAGGCACGGTACAGACTCGACAAGGTGGGCAGACCGTGTGCCGTGCTGTTTCCCGAAGCGATGCACGCTGAACGTCAGATGCCATTACATCTCTGGCTGAAGTTACAACACCAGTTGCAGGAGTCAGGCACCCATGCGGTCTTGTGTGGCACGAAGCCGATGCCAGAGAAAGCCGCACAGGTCAGAGCGGAGACCGTACCAGACCTGATGGCGTTGTGTGCGGCGGCGGATACCGTTTACTGCAACGATTCGGCACCGCTGCACATCGCTTGCACGCTGGGAACTCCGACCGTGGCATTCTTGGGACCGACGAATCCCAACGTGTTCCACTATGACGAACTCACGGCGTATCTGCCTGATTTTCCATGTGTCTCGTGCCACTGGTCAGGGAAGGTGATGCGTCCGTGGTGCAAGGTGGGGTGTGAGGCGTTGTGTGGGGTTGGCTTGCCAGTGTTAAAAACACTTGAAGATGAAACCACAGTGTTGCAATCAATCGTAAGCCCTGATGTTGTTTCGGTTTGACTGTTTGTTCTATTGACGTAAGAGGTATCTATGTCTGATGACGAATTGTCTCGGTGGCTAGAGAAAAGAGAGCACCAAGAAAATACACCACCGAGCGGCAAGCAACAGCCGCCTCGAAAACCACAGCAGAGACAGGAAGACAAAATCAAGGCACGGCAAAGAACAACACGTGATTACGAAGAGGAAGACCTAGTACAACAGAACCTTAAAGCCAGCCTACGCTTGAAGCAGTTGGGTGGGTGTTATCTTGCCATACTGATCACAATGGCGATGGTGCCTATTCTGGCAATTCTTCTCTGTTGCTCAGGCTTCGTGATCACGGCACCGATGGCAGCACAATTGAAGGGTAAGCCGCAACAGAAACAGCGAGCAGAGCGACCGAAGCAAGGCGAGCCAAAGAGACCCTAACCGCCTTACAAATTTTGATATGCCAAAAAACAGAGACCCCGCCAAGCGAAACTTGGCGGGGTCTCTTCTTTGGTCAGATTTGACATAAGTGTCGGAAGGTTTGGGGACAACTTCAGACCTATTCCGAAAAGTTGTCCCCGCTAACTTGTCCCCAAGGTTGTCCCCAGCAATTTGTCCCCAGAGGCGGGAAACCCTAAATTATTGCGGGAGAAGGGCTTAGATTCGCTGAAAATCGAGAAAAATAGTTACCCCGCTAGGATTCGAACCTAGACAAACAGAACCAAAATCTGTTGTGCTACCGTTACACTACGGGGTAATTGAAGTCGGCTGTTGGTTTGAAGATATCCATCTGTTGGAGCAGTTGATGGAAGGCGATTCAGTCGTTTGGTTCCGATTTTGGGAACCACGAACTACGACGATCCGCCAATCCAATGTGCCGCAACTCCGTATGGCGGCAAAGTCTAAGGATTCTGCCGGAAATGGCAAGGGCAGCCGGGGTCTGGGTGCGGTCTTTCGTCGTTTTCGATTGGAGTTCGCACGTCACGGTGAGGTTCACCCGTTTGGGGTGGCCACTGGGTCATGACAGCCCTTCTGTCATCCTCCTTTTGGGCGGAGAGTCGGTGATTTTGTCGGCTTTATGGCGACTATCCAAACTCTCAAGCTACTGGAAGCGACCACGCTGAGTACCTGCGACACAACCAACGTCTATGAAAAGTGTTACTATGTATAGTACTCGTTGAGGTTGGCTCCAGCCAAATACTTTCTCCGGGCTTTCCATGGGCTGGCGATGTTTTCGCCTGTGCTGGGAAAGATTCGCCGCCCACCGAGCCGCTCGGTGTTGAAAAGTGGCTATTTTTCAACGGAATTTGTGTTCTCATGCTTTGGGTACAAACCTTGCCCTGTCGTTGGCTCATGGTGAATTTTGGGCAGGCGAGGGAGACGAGTGTCGTGATCAGGCGTTTTGACAAGACTGAGCCAAGAAGGGGGTTTACCCTTATTGAACTCCTGGTGGTGATTGCGATTATTGCCATTCTGGTGGGTTTGTTGCTGCCTGCAGTGCAGCAAGCGCGGGAAGCTGCCCGGCGGATGAGTTGCCGGAACAATCTGAAGCAGATCGGGTTGGCGGTTCACAACTACGAGGCGAGCTATACTGTTCTACCTCCCCGGCGAATTCTGACGGCTGGCAATCGTCGGGGTTGGGGGCCTTCTATTCTGCCGTATCTCGATCAGGCATCGCTGCAGGGGCAGTATCGTTTCGATCTCGACTTCTACGCGCCGGAGAATGCGGAGAACATCCGGGTGCCGTTGACGGTTTTCATGTGCCCTTCAGCCCCCGGTCCGCGGCTGGTCTCTGTGATTCAGGGTTCCGTGACATCAGAGGGAATCGCAGGTGATTACTTTGGCCCTAACAGCTTCTCCTCGACCAAGTATGGCGTGTCGTCTCTGAGTGGCAACAATCAAATTACGTCGCTGGATGACCTGCCGCGTGTGCGCCGGTTCCGAGACTTCACTGATGGGACGACCAATACCATCCTGATCACCGAGCAGGCAGGTCGTGCTGATTTCTACATACTCAAGCAGAAGCAGGCTTCGAATGCCGGGCTGAGTCAGGCGACGAGTTGGGGGTCCTGGCCGTCCTATCAGGTCTTTCAGGTTCAAGTCTTCGGCAGTGATGGCATTACCCGGGATGGTCCAGGCGGTACTTGCACGATCAATTGTAACAATAGCCAGGGCGTCTTCAGCTTCCATGCGGGGGGAGCGAGCACGGCATTCGCCGATGGCTCTGTCCGTATGTTGGCTGAATCGATGGATGCCAATGTGCTGTTTGCCGCCGTTACGATCAACGGTGGTGAGGTCATCCAGTTGGATTGATGACTGTGGTGACAGAACATCCTCATTCACAAAGTGCTGTTATGACAAGTCGATGGAGTCCGCTGGAAGTGGTGATGGTGGGGTTGTGCGCCACCGTACTGTCGGGCATTGTGATCCCAGGGTTATTGGCTGCCCGTGAAACGTCCCGCGTGCTTGCCTGTCAGGATCATCTCCGGCTGTTAGGTGCTGCTTTTGAGCGGTATGAATCGGCCCATTCCGGCCTGCCACCGCGGAGGACCGGATTCAACGATGGCAACCCTTACGGTGGCTGGGGTGGTCAGATCCTGCCGTACTTGAATGGATCAGAGGCCATCGGATCTTACGATGACCGTTACGACTTCTTTGATCCCAAGAATCAGGCCGTCGTTGAAACGCAGATTCCCACCTTTCTTTGCCCGGCCAGTCCGGCGGAACGCTTTGTGACGATTCAATCGCAGGCCTCGACGAAGTCACTCAATGCTGACAAGGAAACCGTATTCACCTGCAAAGCCGCAGCCATCGATTTCATTACTTCGAATGGCGTGTTGTTGACAGGGAATGGATACGGCATGAATGCCTTGGGGGGCGAACGCGGCATTGGAAATCAACGACAACCTATGGCCGATAACGTTACGCAGTCCCTCTCAAAGATCACCGATGGTCTGTCGAACACCTTGCTCTTGATCGAACAGGCCGGGCGGCCAGCGGTCTGGCGGAATCGTGTGGAAAAGACCGGCGAGGGGCAATTTGGAATGAGTCCCAACGCACGCGGGGCCTGGGCGGGTTGGGGTTCCATCGCGTTCGGTGCTGCCAATGCCGAGACCGGCGAAACACCAGGAAAGGGTGACAGCACCGACTGCAGCGTCAGCTGCAACAACTGGTTTGGCATCTATGGTTTTCATGAGGAGGGAGCCAGCGTGCTCTTCTGTGACGGCCACGTGCGTACCCTCAGCACCAAACTCGATCCGCTGACGTTCGCCTATTTAACCATCCGCGATGATGGACATCTGGTTGATCCAGATCTTGAGTAACCGTCATCACGAAGGTGTTTCATACACGAAATTCGATGACCGGCCTCCCAGGCATCAAGA
Source organism: bacterium (assembly GCA_016125225.1). Taxonomy (GTDB): domain Bacteria; phylum Planctomycetota; class Planctomycetia; order Planctomycetales; family Planctomycetaceae; genus DSVQ01. Next base: position 32,783 of record WGME01000011.1, read on the forward strand.
CGACTGAAACCCCCATCATGCTGCGAATGTCAACGAGTTGTCTCTGGATCACCCTTGCGACGATTGCCGTCAGCCCTGCTGGGGAGATCCAGCCGAGTGACATTGCCCGGGAAATCGATGCACGCCTGGGAATCGATTCGTCGGAGAAGGCGCCTCTGGCCAGTGATGCCGAGTTTCTGCGACGGGTGACACTCGATCTGGCCGGTCGGATTCCTACCATCGCTGAGGTGCATGAGTACCTGGCGGACGAACGGGAATCGCGGCAGATGGAAGCGATTCGCCGCCTGATGCAGTCGGGCGTGCATGACCGCACGATGGCAACGTTCTGGCGGCGTTCCTGGGTGCCACAGGCCGATACTCCCGAGTTCGCGGGGGTGACAGAGAACTTTGAACTGTGGGTGGGGCAGCGTCTGCAGGCGGGGACGCCATATGACCAACTCGTGCAGGAAATCGTGACGTTTGATCGCCTGCCAGCCCAAGGTTCGGCCACGAGTCCGGTGGGCTTTTACGATGCCAATCAGAACCGGCCGGAAAACCTGGCGGCCAGTACCACGCGGGCCTTTCTTGGGATTAACCTGGATTGTGCCCAGTGTCATGACCACCCGTTCGCCCGTTGGACACGAGGCCAATTCTGGGAGACGGCCGCATTTTTTGCGCTCCCCGAAGTCCAGGCCAATGGTTTGACCATGCCCCCCAAAGTTCGCGTGCCTGATACCGACCTTGAATTCGCCCCGGCATTGTTGACCCGGAATGAGATCGAATGGCCCGAGCCGCTGAACTCCGTGGGTTTGCGAGAGATTCTGGTCGATTGGATGCAACACGATGATCAGCAACTCCTCGCCAGGAATGCGGTCAATCGGTTGTGGTCCCACTTCTTCGGCGAAGCGATCATCGAACCGATGGATGATCTGAGTCGCGACGAGTTTCAAACGGGCGATCGCGCGGCCTTACTCGACGCGCTCGCCAGACAATTCATCGCCAGCGGTTACAACCTCGATGTGCTGGTGGAAGGCATGGTCCGCTCGCAGGCCTACCGTTTGGCATCGGCGGTGGTTGAGCCAACGGAGACAAAGCCCACCGAGACTTCCATCGGCTCGATAGAAGTCGATCCGATGACGGACTCGGAAACGGAAAATTCGGCACCGCTTCGCTGGAATCATGCCGCCGTTCGTGGATTGAGCGGCGAGCAACTCTATGACAGTTTGCAGACGGCGGCGGGCTTGCCTCCGGAACGATCGGACCTTGGCAGGGACGCCGGTCGCAGCCCGCGTCGTGAATTTGCGGCTCAGTTTTATGTGGAACGCACGCACAATGCCGAGAGATCCATCTCACAAGCCTTGACCTTGATGAATGGATCACTGATCAACGAACTGACCACGATGTCGGGCAATCGCATGTTGGGGTCGGTGCTCAGTTCTCCCTTCATGAGCGAGGAAGAGCAAATTGATACCGTCTTCATCGCCGTGCTGGGGCGTCATGCACGTGATGCCGAGTTGCAGGTGGTCCAGCAAGGTTTCGCCGCTCATCCTCAAGCCACACGGGAACAGCATCTGGGCAATCTGTTCTGGGTGCTGGTGAATACGTCCGAGTTCAATACCAATCACTGAATGAAAAGAAGTTGAAGATGATTTCCCATCCCTTGTCTCGCAGAATGACTCTGAAAGGCCTCGCCGTGAGCGTAGCAGGCTGGTCCACAACCAGTTGGCTGCCAGCTTTGGCTGACGTGACACAGAGCGCGCCGACCAAACCGAAATCGGTGATTCTGATCTGGTTGAATGGTGGTCCGGCGACCATCGACCTCTGGGATTTGAAACCGCAGCATGCCAACGGCGGTGCATTTCGGCCGATCGCCACCCAAGTGCCCGGCATGGAGATCAGCGAGCATCTGCCCATGCTGGCCGGCTGTGCGAATGACTTCTCGCTCATTCGGTCAATGTCAACGCGCGAAGGGGATCACTCCCGGGCACGGCTGGTCTCGTTGACCGGTTATACACCACAAGGGGCGATCAAGTTTCCCGCCGTAGGTTCATTGGTTGCCCATGAGTTTCAGGTCTCTCACGATATCCCCGCGTATGTGCACATCGGCGGGCGACCCACCGTCACGAACGGTGGCTTCCTCGGACCCCAATATGCTCCCTTCGTCGTGGGTGAACGTGGCCGCCGAGATGCACCGGGGAGTGGCAGCTTGCGAGTGGCCGACTTGGCTCCGAGTTCCATAGAGCAACAGTCGGAACGACTGCAGTTGCTGACCGGATTGAGTGCGCAATCTCCCGTATCAGCGGCGTCTGTTGTCGGCGCTCTCGATTCGGCACAGGATCGTGCCTTACGGCTGATGAATCCACAGGCGGCATCGGCCTTTCAACTGGAAGAAGAGTCCGCAGCCGTACGGGAAACCTACGGGCTGGGACAGTTCGGCCAGGGCTGTCTGATGGCACGGCGGCTGGTCGAGCGCGGAGTGAGTTTTGTCGAAGTCACGCTTGATGGCTGGGACACGCACTCCAATAACTTCGAACGGGTGAAAGAGCTTTCGCAGCAACTCGATCGCGGATGTGCCACTTTGTTGAAAGAGCTGCGCGAGCGTGGCCTGCTCGAAGAAACGCTTGTGGTTTGCCAAGGAGAATTCGGACGCACTCCCCGCATCAACGGGCAATCGGGTCGCGACCACTGGCCTTCATCATGGTCGATGATGTTGGCCGGGGCGGGGATTCGCGGTGGACAGGTCGTTGGCAGCACCAGTGCCGATGGCATTGAAGTCGAATCATCGCCGGTTCGTACACCGGACCTGATGGCGACCATCTTTCGCAGCATCGGCCTCGACCCCCGAAAACAAAACATGTCCAACGTCGGACGACCGATTCGCCTTGCCGATCCGGAAGGTCAGGCCCTTGAGGAGTTGCTGTGAAACGGACCTTTCTACTGTGGCTGGCTGCTGCACAGGCCGGCATTCAGGCCAACGGGCAGGAGACCAGAACCGAGCCTGCTCCCACGGCTGTGCTTGAAGTGTCCGGGGCGAATCAGGTCGAACGGATCGGTCTGGCTGTCACGATCGATGGCCTGCCGTACGATCAATACTGGACGCAGACTTTCGATGCGTTGTTTGACTTCGCGGACGTTGATGCCGATGGTGCCATCACTGCGGCGGAAATCCGCTGGCTTCCCTCGGCGAGGGCCGTGCGGTTATCGCTGGGAAACGCGTTTACGCCGCCGGTGGCACCCATCGAGTCACTGACCGAGATCACCGCGAGTGATGCAGCCTCCGCGAGCCGAACCGATCTGCATCAATACTATCGGCGTCATCATGCCGGGGTGCTGCCGATGGGTTATGGCACATTGGCGAACACCAGCATCTTGACCAAGGCGCTGATGGATGCGCTTGATGCCGATCGGAATGGTCGCCTGTCTCATCCGGAACTGACCGAGGCTGTTACCGCTTTGCGGCAGTTCGATACCAACGATGACGAATTGATCGGCGTGGGTGAGTTGGTGCCTCATGGAACTTATCCCGGTAACGCCGCCGCTAACCCGTTGTTGTCCGGGACAGACATCAAAGTAACGGCAGAGGGCAAGCGACCTTGGGTTGTTCGCCGTTTGGATATTCCCGCGGAGGCGGTGAAGTCGCCGGGCATCTCTTCCATCTGGCAGATTGCCATTACGGGCGAGTTGCAAGCGTCGCAGTTGGCGATTCATGCCCCGCTCTACTGTGAAGCCTGGAGCGTGCCGGGACCGCTGCCGCAACTCTTTTCCGAATTTCATTCAGAGATGTTGCAACCTATCCCCGAGCCACCGCCCAACGAAGCCGAGCAGAGCCGCCGCAATCGCCGCGATACTCGTGCCTGGTTAACGCCGTTGGTTGATCGCGACGGCAATGGCGAAGCCTCACCCGCCGAAATCGAAGCCTGGCTGGCCGTGCAACGGCAAATTGTGCACGGCCAACTACTGATCAGCCTGTATCACGGCGGCGGGCTGTTCGAACTCATCGACACGAATCACGATGCCGGTTTGTCGGTGCGTGAACTGCGGGAACTTTGGAAACAGCTCCAGGCGGCCGGATGCACCGAGGGAGACGATGTTGACATCAATCGCATTCCCGAAGTTGTCTTTCTGGTCGTCAGCCAGGGATACCCCACGAATTTCCACACGGGAGCACCCTCGGTGATCGATTGGTTCCGGACGATGGACCGCAATGGTGATGGCGACGTTTCCCGCCGGGAATTTACCGGCTCACTCGCAGCGTTCAGCCGGCTCGATCAGGATCAAGATGAGCTGATCTCGCCGAGTGAAGCCGCCACTGTGAAATAGCCACTACGATTCGCGATCCCATGGCGTTCGTCATTCCGGCTGCCACAGCGTAGCGATTTCTGCTGGCGACAAGGCTCGCAGGAAGATCGCGATTTCATCCAATCGGCCTTCCCAGTTTGAGTTGTTGTCGCAACGGCCACCCAGGAAAAGTTCTTCCAGGGATGCCAGTTCGGCGGCTGACGCTGTCGTCTCAATCTCGGGTGTGGTCTGACCATTCAGGTGAATGCGCACCGTTGCACCATCTCGCACAAATACTACATGATTCCAGGTCCAACGCAGGATCTCGGTCTGGCCGCCGAGAATCTCGCCGCTGTCACCGAACTGATAGATCAGTCGCCCCGGATGGTCTGAGTTGCCGCCGATGCCCACGTGATCCATCGAACCCATCAAGACTTGATTTTCGCCTCGGGAAAGGAACCAGCCTGCGACATCGCGACCATCGGCGGGCATGCCATTCCAGAGGCACAAAGCGACCGAATACTGATCACCCATCTCGGCAAAGCGGGTTCGCAATCGATTGCCGACAAAATGTGCCGCGCGATTGGTTTCCCCTGTTTCGCAGTAGTGATTCGACAGTGGGCCTGCCAGGAAGTAGGCGACTTGCGGTTCATAGATGCCATCGTGCTCATGCCCCGACACATCTTTAGCTCGCGGACCGGCGAATTCATCGAGCCGATAATAGGCCGTGGGTTTCAATTGCAGCAAGGCCTTAGCGGCGGGACCTTGCGATGATACATACAGCTTGCGTGGCTGGCCCGCCACGTTCTGCAGAAGCCCAATCGCCGCAGCGGTAATTTTCGGTTCCGCCTGCACTTCCAGCCCTGCCGATCGCGCGGCCCATGTGTTGTAGCCACCGAGCAAATGCTGTTCGGGCGGGGGGATGTAACCATCGCCGCCGTTGGCCAGTTCAATCACCATGGTTTTCGGCAGCGGACTTTGCAACTTGATCTTCAGGCCCGTGAGTGCATAGGTTTCATTGGGCGTGGTGGCGATCGCGATGTTACCGATCCGTAATGCCTGAACCACCACTTCGGTCTCCTGCAGTTGATGAAGCAGAACCTGCTCGCGCGCGTAGACTTCGGTCGTATCTTTCGGCAAGCGGTCTCCCATCTCGGCAACAATCCGCTGAGCCCACTCGAGCCGCTGTTGGTCAGGAACTCGATACTTCAAGGGAATCCGCGTCTCGGCCATAGCCAAATCGACATCGGACCGGTACTCGATTTTCTGGTAGGCCTGCCATGCCAGGTCGAGCAGCCCCGTGGTAAACGATTCGATGGTGTGCTGATTCTGTGGAGCGTCGGGTTGCGTGTAATCCCGTCGCCAGATGTCGCCACTGCAGCCGTGCGACATGATGCCGACGAAGGACGGAGATCCCTCAGTGGGATTGGGAGACAAACGCTCTTTCAGCCCCTCGCAGAACAAACCGAAATAGTCCGCACTGATGTCCTTGTCGCCAAAGTAGTGCATGGAAAAATTCGCGAGGACTGCCAACGGACGTCCATCCAGCGACTGCAAGGCGATCAGGGACAAATCGGGATCTTCCGGACCGGATTCGCCCACCACATCGTCCCAGTTACGACCGGCGTGCATGTTGGCCCGTAATGTCTTGTTGCCGAATGGATCTTCCGCAATGCGGTCGGGTCGCCGAATCCAGCGACGTAAGGCGGTGAAGTCCGCGGCATTGATCACACCAAACCCGACTTTGGCGGGTTCCAGGTGGCCGCGAGCCTGTTGAATCGCTTCTACCAGCTTCTGCCGCAGAAACGGGACATAGACCGGATCGGCCTCGGTGCCCAGGCAACCCATAGCAGCCCCTGCGGAATGCGTATGCGTTGCCGAAATCAGAATGCGGTCGGGACGCATGCCCGTTGCCACCGAAGTGAGTTGCTTAACGTCATCCAGCAGGTCGCGCGGCAGCATGCAACTGTCGACAACCACGATGGCCAACTGTTCGTGATCATCGGCGAGAACGATGGCCCGCGCATGCAATCGCGTATGCACCACTCCGACGGACCGCGATAACATGCCCCCGTTAACAATCACGGGGAGTTGATCGGGCGTCACATCGACCACGGCGGACCCAGCCCGGAATTCCGCCTGAGCAAAAGGAGTCACCGCGAAGACGAAAATTATCAGCAGAACAAATTTCAGCACCAGCATGGCCTTTCCAGTGAAGCTCGATTGTCGACGACGTTCAGCGTCCTGTCCGTTCTTTGCCCCATTCCACCGCGAGTTCCACCAGCACCCGCACCGCCGTTTCCATCTCATCGAGGCTGGCCCATTCGAGCGGCGAATGCGGATTGTGCTGACCCGTGCTCAGATTCGGGCAGGGTAGTCCTTTCGCGGTCAGCAGCGAACCGTCGGTCCCACCGCGAATGATTGAACGCTTCGGTTCGATGCCGATCGCTCGCATTGCAGCTTCCGCTTTGGGTATCGCTCGGGGTTCCTTCACCAGGCCTTCGCGCATGTTGCGGTACTGATGGCGCGTGGTCACTTCGATGCTTGCCCGGGGATATTCCGCACGTAGCGTCACAGCGATGGCTTCCAGCAACCGGGCCTGTTCGCCAAGGGCATCTGTCTCAAAGTCGCGAAGAATCAACCGGGCCGAGGCTTCTGCCACGCCCCCTTCAACGTGATACGGATGCATGAAGCCCTGCCGACCATCGGTGGTTTCCGGTGACAGGCATGCCGTCGGCAAGCGCGATAGAAACTCGCTGAGGATTCGGATGGCGTTGACCATCGTTCCCTTGCCGATGGAGGGATGCGTATTGATTCCCTTGACCGTGATGATGGCTTGATCGGCCGAGAAGGTTTCCCCGTCGATCTCTCCCTGCCCGCCCCCATCGAGCGTGTATCCACAGATCGCGTTGAGTTTCTCGAGATCCAGCTTTTCGACCCCGCGACCAATTTCTTCATCACAGGTGAAGCAGAGCCGCATGGGACTATGCGTGCGATCCAGATTCAACAATCGCTCGGCGGCCGTCATGATCACCGCGACTCCGGCCTTATCATCGCCCCCTAACAGGGTGTGGCCATCGGTAGTGATTAGCGTATGGCCGAGGCATTTTGTCAGCTCCGGATTCTCGGCGACACGAATCACCTTGCTGGTATCGCCCGGAAGCACCAGGTCACGTCCATCATAATTGGTGACGACCTGCGGCTTCACATTCGTCGAAGAGTATTCCGGCGAAGTATCGACATGTGCCACGAGGGCGAACATCGGCGAGGCTTGCGAGGTAGTCCCCGGCACGGTCGCCATGACGATGCCGAACTCATCGATCGAGACATCGACCAGCCCCAGCGACCGGCACTCTTCCGCCAGCATCCGGCTCAGTTCGAGTTGTTTCGCTGTGCTGGGGTACGTGGGGCTGGTCTCATCCGATTGCGTATCAATCCGGACATACCGCAAAAAGCGTTCAAGCAACGAATTCATAGCGAATTTCAATGTTGGAGCCAGGCGAGCGGGGGCATTATCCCCCTGATTGTCTTTCCGATCATACGCGAATGGTTGAACAACGTGAAACGTTCCACTCCCACGGCTTACTACTGACCCGACAATGCGGCCGCGACGGCGGCGCGGTACCGGGCGATATCTTCCGGCGAGAGGTCGTAGACAAAAATCGAATAGCCAATCCGTGCGTCGGGTTCAAAGAAGCGGAAGTATCCGAAGTCGTCGATATTGGCTGTAATATCGAGGCCATCGACATCGCGCAGACGGTGCGGTCGCCCCGCGACATAGTTGACGCTGACAGCATAGCGTCCTGGTGAGGGATAGCGAGTTGGAGGCAGGTGATAGTCGTTACCGAAACCGACGGCCGATGGCGAGACCGTGCCGAAGTAGGCCAGCTTGATCGGTTCACCGGGATGCTCATCGAGCCAGTCTTTGAGTGCGTGCAGGTCTTGACCCCAGTCGACATTGGAATCGACGAGATGCTGCCAGCCATTCGCGGGACCACCAGCGTACTCGTTGAAGTAGGCCAGATGATGCGGATGGTATCGCAACGAGAAGGGGAGCGAGGCCGCGGCCAGCAGGATCACCACGGTACGGCGGGGCATCTTCTCCCAGTCGATCCAGCGGGCCGACGACGATGCTAACACGATCAGAAAGGGAAACGCGGGAAGTATGTACCGGATGCCGAGTTGATTGCCCGCTAGACTGGCCGGGACGATATAGGCCAGCACGAACATCAGCAAGAGGGCCGCCCGTTTGAGCTCTTGCCGCTCTTTGCGCTGAGCGAAAATGCTGAGCAATCCGCATAGCAGGCACGCCAGCGTTCCCAACGGCAACTTGTAAGCCAGTGCCCGCAGATAGTAATCGCGATAGCCCCCCTGGTCGGTCCATTCCCCATCGAGATAGACCGGATGCGTTGCGGTGACGGCGTGGCGCAATTGGCTCCAGCCTCGCAGGAATTCGATCGGTAGTACCAACATTCGCCAGCGCCGAATATCCCAGTTGGCTAGTGTCAAATTGTTATAAAGAAGACTGAAGATCAAACTACGGTTGGCATACTGATCCATTGCAAAGGCCAGATGAATTGCAATGAGAAGACCGAAGCCGACCAACGTGGCATAACCGATGAGTCGCTTCCAGTCCAAACCCCGGTCGTAAGGTAACAGGGTCGCTGCGACGACAGGGAGCAGTAGCAGCAACGGCAATGCTGAAAACTTGGTGACCAATGCCGCCCCGATGATCATGCCGAGCAATAGCGCTCGCCACCAGACGGGATGCTTGATCAACCAGAGTGTCGCGCAGAAGGCACCAAAGACCGCAACTGTCACCGGCAAGTCATGGGCCACAATGGCCGAGTTCGCAAGCAGGGTGGGACAACAGGCCCACAGCAACGCGGCGAGCAATCCACTCGGTGTGCCATACCACCCACGTGATAACCCGGCGACCAGCGCACCCCCGAGAATTCCCAGCGGGATGAGCATTAATCGGCCGTAAAAGTAGTAACGGCGAATGTCGTGCGGATGAGCATTCAGAAACGCATCCGCGTAGTCGTATTCATTGCTCTCCAGCATTCCGAAAGCGACATGCCCAAGCGTGGACCCCGCATCAACTTGCCCCAATGCCAGTGGCAATGCCGCCAGCATTCGAGGCAATGGTGGGTTGATGGGGTCAACCGAGTAATCGTTTGTTTGCAGATAGCGCAAACCCAGCGGCATGTGCCAGAATTCGTCGTGCGTGGGAGTCCAGCGGCGGGCACAGTCCACGGCCAACCCCGCAGGGATCAACAGCAGCACCAGCACGATCGGCCAGAACCAGCGGTCCAACCTTGTCGCTGCTGTCAATGCGGTGTGGGGGTGGGCCGAAGACATCACACTCTCACCCTGGGAGCAACAGATTCTCTGTTACCAGCCCGCAGCGCAAGCAATGGCGCCTTCTGAGAGAGGATAAGCACACCCTTGCTCGCGCTGCGGGCTGATCGAGCGCTCTACACCGTACACGCTCTGATACCGCACGATCAACGAACAAGCCCCCGGGGTTGCCGAGGGCTTGTCTGAATCCAGGTGTCGTTCGTGCATCAGGCCGGGGTCGGCGGATGTTCGGGCATGTGTTCGAGGACATGATCGATAAGGCCGTAGCTCTTGGCTTCATCAGCCATCATGAAGTTGTCACGATCGGTATCCTGTTCAATTTTCTCCAGCGTCTGCCCGGTGTGCTTGAGATAAATCTCGTTCATCCGTCGTTTAGTACGGATGACTTCCTTGGCATGAATCGCCAGTTCCGTGGCGGTTCCCTGCATCCCGGCGAGGGGCTGGTGAATCATGATGCGGCTGTTGGGCAGGCCATAGCGTTTGCCCTTGGCTCCGGCGGTCAGCAGCAGAGATCCCATGCTCGCACACTGGCCGATGCAGTAGGTCGCCACATCGCAGTTGATGAACTGCATGGTGTCGTAAATGGCCATGCCCGAGGTGATTGATCCCCCCGGCGAGTTGATATAGAGATGAATGTCAGCCTTCGAATCTTCAAACTGCAGGTACAGCAACTGAGCCACGATGATGTTGGCCACATCATCGTTAATGGCACTGCCCAGCAGAATGATGCGGTCGCGGAGCAACCGGCTGTAGATGTCCATGGCCCGCTCTTCGCGGCCGGACTTTTCGACAACGAACGGCACAAGTGATGACATCGGTAAATCCGTGGGAAAGTGAACGATGGAATGAAGATTAACCGGTCCGGCCGAACACGCAGCTACGTCTTCGGCTTGTCATCTTTGGAAGGAATCAGGATTTCGTCAACCAGACCATATTCCTTGGATGCCCCCGCCGACAGATACCGATCGCGATCGGTATCCTTGGCGATCACATTGATGGGCTGGCCCGTATGATTCGCAAGGATACGGTTCAGCACATCACGGGTTTCCAGGATTTCTTTCGCCTGGATTTCGATGTCCGAAACCTGCCCGCCGACTTCACCAAAGGGCTGGTGAATCATCATCTTGGCGTGAGGCAGAATAAAGCGTTTGCCTTTGGTGCCCCCAGCGACCAGCACCGCCGCACCACTCGCCGCGATCCCCACGCAGTAGGTCGCAATCGGGCACTGCAGGAACTGCATGGTGTCGTAAATGGCCATTGTGGCGGTGACCGACCCGCCCGGAGAATTGATGTAGAAGTGAATGTCCTGATGACGGTTTTCCGCCTGCAGGAACAACAGCTTCATCACCAGGAGATTGGCGCTGCCATCGTGAATCGGTCCATCGAGAAAGAGGATACGATTCTCAAGCAGCAGATCTCCCAGGCCCATGTTACGCTGGCGGGTGTAATCGCGGCCGGCGTTCACGGCGGAACCGGCAACCGTCTGAGACCAAGACATCATTCCGAAGGTCTCCCTTAAGGGTTTGGAGCCAACCGGGTCGGACGCAGCACGCGTTAACCACAGTGGACCGCCACAGCCTATTCTACCACCCCAGTAAAGGGGCCTTCTGTTGCCGCTGCGGAGACCATATCAGAGCATCGACAGACCAGTTCGTCATCCCTGACGTTGTCTCTCCGCAAAGCGGAGTTGTTATTCTTCCTCTGTTCCTTGAGCTTCCGGAACCGCTCCTTGACCGCAAATGGCGAGCGAGACCGCTTCGACATCGTCGGTTTGTGGTGCGGGCATCGGCACGTCGGTGTAAACAGCGCTCTTCAGGATATGGTCGACGGCTTTCCGCTCGCGAATTTGAGCTTCCAGGTTATCGATCATGCCCGATTTCATCATCCGGGCCCGCACACGCCGCGGGTTTTCACCGCGCTGCAGGGCCATCATGTAAATTTCGGAATCGACATCGGGCGGGGTCGCTTCGATGCTTTCCTTCGTGGCAATCTTGTCGAGCACAAAGTGCTCTTTCAGAGCTTGGCGAGTCGTGGTGACCGACTTCTGTCGCAGGCTGGCTTCGCGGGCACGAATTTCCTGCGTGGTGTATCCCGCCTGCTGCATTTCCAGAATTTCGCGACGCAGGGCGTTTTCCACTTGCTTACGGACGAGCTCTTCCGGCAGCTCCCACGTGGCCGATTCGGTAATCTTTTCGAGCACCTGACGGCGAGTCGACTGGCGTTGCTCGAACTGCAGTTGCCGCTGCAGCATGCCCTTCACCGACACACGCAGATCATCTTCCGATTCCATGTCGAGCCGAGCCAGGAATTCCTTGTTCAGCTCGGGCATGACCAATCGCTTGACCATGTTGACGTGCACTTTGACCTGCACGGTTTCGCCACGTTTTTCGACCGATTCGGCTTCCGGCGAGATCACAAGCTGAGTTTCACGCACGTCACCGGCATTCGCACCGGCCAGCAACTGGTCAAAGCCGGTCAGTTCACCATCCGGGAACCGCAAGGTCGTCTTCAGTTGCAGCGTGAGGTCATTCATCCGACGCAGCAACGTGTCGTTCCAGAGGAACTCGATGTCCGCGTTAATATAGTCGCCCGATGCAGCGGGTTCGGTTTGATCCGACAGTGTGCCGTACTGCGCAAGGAACCGCTGCAGGTAACTATCGACGTCGGCGTCGCTGATTTCACGGACCGGGCGTTCAATCGCCAAGCCACTGTAATTCGGCAGCTCGAATTCCGGCCGAACTTCGACGTCGAATTCGTACTCGAAATCACCTTCGTCCGGCAGAACGAGCGTTTCGATATCGAAATCGGGTTCGTTGATCGGGTCGAGTGAATTCTCGTCAGCCAGCTGTTCCAGGCTGGTTAACAGCACCCGCTGACGGACCTGGTCGGAGATTTCTTTCTTGAAACGGCGTTCGACCAGTTTCGCCGGAACGTGCCCCGAGCGGAAACCTGGAACAGCAGCCGATTCAGCCACTTCTTTTAAGGCGGCATCACGAAAGTGATCGATATCGGACTGAGGCACTTTCACACGAATGTGCTTGCGGCAAGGGCCAATGTTCTGGATGTCAACAGCGAGGGACATCTTGAAACCGGTGGCCGCTTCGGCCGGGGCCTCGGTCACCGCGGTAGCTTGATCGTCAGACACTGTCAGCAATCCTCGTTGAACTGGGGACCTGGCACAGTGCTCGACGCCGCCCCCATTTTTCTGGGCGGGGATTGTTGCCAGGCAATCCTTGCCGGGGTTCAGCAGCTCCCCGTATCAATAAAAAAGAGCGGGTGACCGGACTCGAACCGGCGACAATCACGTTGGCAACGTGATGCTCTACCAACTGAGCTACACCCGCGTCTGGCTGTGACGCCAGCGGAGATTATGGCACCCTCACCGTGAGCGTCAAGCGTCACACGGTTCTGATTCCTCCGGAAAGCGAAACGATCTGCGGACAGACCGGCTGGAATCGGCAGTTCTCCCGCACTCGATTTCCAGGCCGAGTTCACTACATCAGGTGACCTGCTTGGGTCGAACCGGCCCTGTTGCCTCTTCACAACGCCCGGCAACATGCCTGGGCACATATTGCAAAGTATGTCTGCGTAATTGGATACGGCGTGTGTTCCGACTTGTGCTCCCGATTGATGTTGCGAAAAAACACCTTTGTGCAAATTGCCGCGCGCAGGTGTTGTTAACAAAAATTATCGCCAACAAAAATTACGTAACCAACAGCTATACAAGGAAATACGAAAACACAGACAGGTCGATTATTCATAAATCTGATCGCGGTTAGCGCTTTGGCATTCAGGTTGCTTTACACCCTTTCATCCTGCGAAACACGACACCACACACTCAACACAACGTGTTTCAGGGATTGTTGTTACAACCACACACCGCAGCCAGAAAGAAACGCAACCATGCCCCAGAACATCCTCGTCAAACTGTACAACGATGACGCCGGCTTTATCGTCTCGGCCGAACTCGTCTTGGTCGGCACCATCGCCGTCCTCGCCATGGTCGTCGGACTCAGCGAAGTCTCGGAAGCCGTGAATCAGGAACTTGAAGACGTCGCTTCTGCCTTCGGCTCCATCTGCCAGACCTACGAAGTGAAGGGAGCCAAAGGCTGCAAGGGAGCCATCAACGGCAGCACCTTCACCGACCTGCAGGACAACTGCGACAACTACTGCGACATCGTCCCCCTCGACCCCGTCGGCGAACGCTAAGCCGTCATGATTCGCACCCAGGGATCGCGATCCCTGGGCGTCCCTCGACACACGCTGATGACCACTACCCCATCGAAAGCCCACGGTTGCACGCCGTGGGTTTTTCTTTTGTAGCTGGCAAGCGGCTCAGTTCTCGGAACGAATGGCCGACAGAATGCCATCCCACAAAGCGATGCGCCGCCGCAAGGCTTCACAAGCGGTTTGCTCGGCCGCAGCCAGTTTGTCGGCGTCTCCAGCACACAATTGCTCGACCAGCCGTCGGGCTAACGGACCGTGATGATCGCCGTCGAGTTCAATGTGCCGCACGAGATAGTGCCGCAGCCGGTCGACTTCGTGGCCTTCGTTTTTCAAAGTTTCAACCATTCGCCGAAACATATCGGGGATGATGTCTTCGCGGCCATAAAAGAAAGCGGCGGCGACCTCATGCGGTTGGCCTTCTGTCGCCAAGTTCAGAGAGAATTCCACAAAGGACTGTGTGCTGGGCAAGGCGGATGTCTCCTGCAGCACAGCGTTCCAGGCTTTCCCTGCTTGAAGTTGCCCCAGAAACCCATCGATGGGTTGAGTCTCCGCACCCAGTTCCTGCATCGCCTGATGATAGAGTTCGTAATGGCTGGCATAACCACCCCGGCCGTCGTCATCGGCCTCCTCGCCCAGCACGATTTCCAGAATGAAGCGCGACAGGTCTGCATCGGCCGCGGGCATCCAGGGGAGAGTCACGCAGGTGACTTCACGCTGCAATCGTTTGAGCAGTGACATGAAGTCCCACACCGCGAAGACATGCTCTCGCATGAAAATACAAAGCGATCGCCGATCGTTGATGGCGGTATAAATCGGGTGATCGACGAGTTGCTGACGCAATTCGGCCAACTCGCCGGCGGAGGTTTCCATGTCAGTCTAATCCAGAACAAGCATTTCGCAGACACAGGGTTAGGGTTTCGAGAACCCGGAAAGATTATGGTCTGCCCCATCCTTTCGACCACAATGCTCCGGGAGTTTCTCACGATTGGCAAGAGTGAGGCCCGTGGAGGCAGATTTTGAAAAAACCGGAAAAGGCTGAAGAAAATCGCCGGGGCTGTGCGTTGGGATAGCGGTGCCCGTGGGCGTTCGCGGAACCGCCGGTGCTACCGCTCCCCTTCTCTTTTCGACTGGGAAAGACTCATGCCCACCCGACTGTTCCGATGTGGCGGCGTTGTGACATTGCTTGCCATCAGTCTCAGCCTGCTTTCCGCCGCGAATCAGGGACCGATTCGGCAACTCACGCTCGATCCGGATGCCGCGATGGTTCCATTGTTTGATGGCATGGAATCGGGGCAGTTCGAGGTGCGGATGTCGGCGATCAATGCCTATCAGTCCAACGTGGTGATTGCGAACACCGGGACCGAGGCGGTTACGGTCGCGGTTCCCAAAGCCGCCGTTGGAGTGCATATCCTGCCCCAGTTTGGCTTTGGAAATGGTCCCGGCCAGAATCAGGGCCAAGGGTTCTTCAGTGGCAACAACAATGGGCAAAACGGTCAGGCAGGCCAGGCACAAGGCGTCGGAGGCACCATGCAGGGCAACTCGCCGTTCGGCCAGAGCAATGGCAATAACAACTTCTTCGGCAACGGCTTTCCCAGCGTACCGGCTGAGATGGTCACACCCGACCTGCAGCAATACGGCGGTCTTGCAACCATCCCCGCAGGAAAGTCGATCCTGCTAAAGATGAAAACCGTTTGCCTGAGTTATGGTCGGCCAGACCCGATGTCGAAGATGACCTATCGGCTGGTGCCGGTAGAAGAGTATTCCAGCGATCCTGTGCTGGCGGAACTCCTCGAAAGCTATACCGAACGGGTCGATCGAGACACGATGCAGGCCGCCACCTGGCATGTCGCGAATGGTCTCTCGTGGGACCAGATTCGCCAGCTTCCCGATCGTCGCGTTCCCGGCGTGAGTGCCACCATTTTCACGCCGCGTGATGTGCAGTCCGCAGAACAATTCGTGACAGCGGTGACGGAAGCCGCAAAAGATCGTCCCGCATCAAAAACTCCCCCGGTCACCACCGCCAACCGCAATTAGCCACGAGGCAGAGCCGAGCGCTGACCACGATCGCTGACCATCCGAAGTCACCAGCCGAATTCCCCCGCTGCGGTGGGCATGGTGACTTCGAACCAGTCGTGATTTGTCGCTGATTCACGTGTCAGTTCCAGACAAGCCGCGCCGAGCGCAAAGGCCCGGTCGTCATGACAGCAGGGCTGACGGCGATGGTCGATTCGCACGCGGCCGCCGCTGTTGGTTCGCAACACCAATGCTGCCAGTTCGGTTTCCAGGTCGTCACAGGTTGGGCTGTTCGCGAGCTGTCCACAACCGGGATACCACCGCACCTGCTGATGGACGATGAGATTCCGCAGAGTCAAGGCGAGTGCATGATTGCCCCGCCCGGCGGCGAAGTCGAATCGCTGCAGCCGATACTTCGCCGACAGCCGCTGAATCACGCCGAGCAATTGATATTCATCGAGCACAAACCGCACCCTCGGAAAGTGGGCCGCGATGTGGGCGATCCAGTCCTCGACCCATTGCACCAGCACCGGTTGATCGGCCGAGGGAGCCACCACATCCATACGGTCCACAATCATGGTCGGTCCCTCGCGATGCACCACCACCCCCACGGTGCGGTCATGCTTTTCGGCATAGTCAATCGCTGCAACATAATCGAACTCGGCATGACCATGTGATCGCAGCATCAGGCGACTATCCCGGCAAGCGGCGACCTCCGCGAGTGTGACAAACTCGCCATCAGAATGTTGCCACGCGTTCTCCCATAACCGGGCATAGACGCTCGGCGGTAACAAGCGTTGCTGCTCGGCGAGGCTGGCCGGGGTGATCCACGGAGCTTGCGGCCCCTGAAGTGACGAGAAGTACCACTCGGCCGAAGTCCGGGCGGTTTCGCGGAGTTCCCATTGCCAACCCGTGCCGATTCCGGCGTTGGTTAGCACCACCAGCACACAGCCGGGTTTCTTCGCTGCAGAAGACGACAGCGAATACCACAAATCGGGCTTGGCCCAATGGCAGACTTCATCACAAATCACGAAGTCGGGAAGTTGCCCCCAAGAACTACTAACGTCGGAAGAGATCACCTGCAACTGGCTGCCGGTGTGACGATTCCGAATCACCTGCTTCTGCACCATCAGATCAGGGCAGAGGACCGGGTTGTGTCGCACCAGATCGGCAATAGCCGTGTGAATGAGCGTGGCCTGTTCCTGATCAGCGGCTGCGGCCAGTCCACGCAGCGTATGCGGCGACCACTGCAGAATCCAGGTGACTTGAATCGCGGTATCGGTGGTCTTGGAATGACCACGCGGCCGTTCGAGATACGCCCGACGTACCGTGGCATTCTCTGTCAACCCCGCCAAGGCTCTCCATGCCGGATCAAGAGCCAGAAAGTCACGTTGTTGCCACGCTTGAAGAACTTCACAGAATAACGGCCCCACGCCGGAGCCGATGCGGAGAATCTGACGGTAATCGGCCGGATCACGGGCGGCGAGCCGCTGTTGCCAGGCGTGCTGCAATCGCAGTCGGGAGATCAAGTCCTGCCGCGACGCAGGCGTCAACCAGTTCGTCATCGTTGAGTTGCTCGTAAGAGTCTGCGGGAAGATCGGCGGCGAGGGATTGCGTCCAACCGGTGACGGGCCGATGCCGTAACCAGAACTGCTGAGCCGAGACCTGGCCTTTCATCGCCGCCTGATACAGAGCCGCGAGGACATTCTGACTGAGTGTGTCGAACACCTGCTGCAAGGTGGCCGTGAAGCCTTCGTCCTGGGCCAGCGTTTTCCAGAACCGTTCCACCGGCCAACCAAATTGAGCACACGCAGCCGCGGGGCTCGCTCCTCGCAACAACCACTCGACGAGTGTCTGTTGTTCATCAGTCGTGAGAACCGCCGGTAGCTGGGGGCGTGGCCGCCGTGTGCGACCGGTTGTCGAAGAGGTAGTAGACCGGCTCGGCATGGCGGCTTTTTTCATACGATTCGGCGGAGATGAGTCTCGGGCGGCCTTGCGCATCTCGCTGGGCTCCATAAATGGCAGAATGTCCGGCACGGGACCGGTTGGTTTTCTGGGTGATGCCGACCCGCGTGAAACCGGCACGTTCAAAGAACGGGTTGTTGTGTCCCATTTCGGCGAGGGCTTCAATCCACGGCCAACGGCTTTGCTGGCAACTGGCCCGAATGAACGCCGCCGCCAGTCCGGCCCCGCGGTACGTCGGGTGCAACACCACGCGTGACAACGTCACCAGTTGCTGATTCAACGCCTGTAACCGCACTCGCGACCAGCCGCCTTGCAAGCCAAAGAATCGCGAGCGGGCCTTTAAAGCCCTAGCGGGAGAAGCAAAAACACAAATGCCGATGGGGTCACATCCATGCCACAGCACCGTCACGTCACGCACGATGGGGAGCTTGTGGCTGCGGTAATGCCACCGAGCAAAGTACGGCCAATCGCGTGCCGATCCGGTGGTGAGTTGTAACCCATCGGCGAAGCTGATGTCTTTTTTTTTACGTCGCGACGCGTGACTTCGATCTGCCCATCCAGCTGGCACCTCACCAGCACATCGGGTTGCAGATCATCGAGGATATCAGTGTGAGTGGTGGCGATCAGAAAGCCAGTGCTGGTACGGCTTGCAACTTTCCGCAGATTGAAGGCGATCACTTTTGCCAAAGTGCGATCCAATGCCGCAGTGAATTCATCGGCGACCAGCCAGTGCGGCTGCTGAGCGAGACCCAATGCGAGACGAAAGCGGTAACGCTGACCATCGCTCAGTTCCTGCGGTGTTCGCAGCATCAGTTGGGCTTCCCCTAGACCACACGAGGAGAGCAGCGACATCGTTTCCGCAAACGGGGTCGGCATGGCTTCAACGAGAATTCGTTCCCCGAGTTCCAACTGATCGGTCCAGACGACCTCGGTCAATTGTTCGGCGGCAGCCCGCAGCAAACTCGACTTACCCGAACCGGAAGCACCGACAAAGGCCACGATGTTGCCCGGTTGAATCGGCAGTTCGAGTTGCTCGGCAATCACATGCCGCCCCGTTTCGAAGCCAATTCCGAAATGATCCATGACCTGCGAGGCGTGCACCGAGGGGGTTTTCGGCAGAAAATCGTAGGCGACAGAAAGGTGCATAACCGTCTCGCAAGTGCTGAGTGGAAAGGTGGAACACATTTAGCGCGGTTGACGAACATGCAGGCGAACATCGGGATGCTCAGCCAGGCATTGATCGAGCACCGCACGCAGTTCGTCTCAGTCATCGATTGGGACTTCGAGTGTCACCTGCACCTGATCTTCATTGTCGCTGTCCGTATCAGCAGATTCGGGCGGCAACGGGGCGGGTGCCATCAGGAGATGCGTTAAGTCGGCGGTATCAAACCCCGTCAACGTGGCATCGAAATCGGGCAGAGATTGCAGTTCGCTCACCAGATCGATCAGCTTCGCGGAATCCCAATCTCCACCAACCCGCGCGTTGTTGAGCGCCACATTCAGGGCCTTCTCGCGCTCCAATGGCAACTCAACCACGACACAGTCGACTTCCGTGGTTCCCTGGTCCCGCAGGACCTGCACCCGCTGATGACCACCGACGATATGCCCCGTGGTGCGGTTCCAGACGATCGGCTGAACGAGTTCGAACTCCGTCAGCGACCGCAGCAACTTGTCATACCCGGGCATGCCGGGCTTAAGCGTTTTTCGCGGGTTATAGGGAGCCGATCGAAGTTGATCGATCGGTAAGCGTTCGATCTGCATGAGCGAGTCTTCCTTCAACGGTCCTGGTTTTTGTGGGGATGTGTCTGCCAGTCGGAGGTCTGTGGCAGGGATGCCTCAGCATCACGATCTGGATTCATGAAGGTGTCCAGGACTTCCGGAGGCAACGGCTCTAGAGCAAAGCGGTCCTGCAGTTCTCCCTTGATCTGTCGCAGACAACGCATGACATGCCCCTTGTGGTGGCCAAAGGCCAGGCCAATCTGCTCCAGGTTCCAACCACAGGCTTCCCGCAAGGCGAACATCGCCAGGTAGCGCCAGCACTGAACGTCCTCTCTGGCAAAATTCTGTTCGACACGCGACCATAACTCTTGAGCCCCCGCTCGAGGCAACGGCACCTTCTGTTGATAACGATTGACAACGGTCATCCGATGGAACTCCTGATCGCGATCCGCTGTGTCGCGTCACCTGCTTCGAGGAAGAATGTTGCGCGACGTTTGCGGGAACGCGGTGACGTATGGTGGCAGGCAAATTGCTGTTGAAAAAGTAGAATTTCGGCCTTTTCACGAAATTGGTTTTCAGACATGACCGAGGAGTTTTCGATCCCCGAACGCTACAGCCGACAAGTTCGATTTGCCGGGTTGGGGACCGAGGGGCAAGCCCGGTTGATGCAAAGTCGGGCCGTCCTCTGCGGTTGTGGTGCGCTGGGGACGGTGCTGGCAGAAACTCTGGTGCGGGCGGGTGTCGGATTCCTGCGAATCATTGATCGCGACTTCGTAGAAGCCTCGAACTTGCAACGGCAGGTGCTGTTCGATGAAGACGATGTCGAGCAGCAGTTACCGAAAGCGATCGCTGCGGCGAACAAGCTGCGGCGGATCAATTCATCGGTGGAGATTGAACCGATTGTCGCCGATGTCAGCCCGCAGAATGTGCGGTCGCTGTTCGCGGATGTCGATGTGATTCTCGATGGCACCGACAACTTTGAAACCCGCTTCCTGATCAACGATGCGTCGCTGGAAATGGGGACGCCATGGATCTATGGCGGGTGTGTCGGCAGTCATGGGCAATCAATGACCATCGTTCCCGGTGAGACCGCGTGCTTGCGGTGCATCATCGAATCGCCACCGGAACCGGGATCGTCTGAAACGTGTGATACCGCAGGCGTGCTGGGACCGGCGATTCAAGTAGTCGCCTCATTGCAAGCCGTCGCCGCCATGAAACTCCTCTCGGGACAGCGGCAACTCATTGCGCCGAAGCTCACGATTGTCGATGTGTGGGAACCGAGTTGGCGAACGATGAACCTGGCCCATGTGCGGCCGGAGAATCAATGCCCGGCGTGCGTGCGCGGAGAACGAAAATGGCTGCAGGGAGCCAGCACGGCTCAAACCACGGTTCTCTGTGGCCGCAATGCCGTACAGGTCACACCCGCCGAAGCCGCGCAGCTCGATCTTGCGGCTCTCAGTCAGCGTTGGAGCAATCTGGGTCAGGTCACCAGCAACCCGTTTCTGGCGAAGTTACAGGTGACGGGTCAGCCGTTAGAACTCACCGTCTTCCGCGACGGACGGGCCATCATCAAAGGGACCGATGACCCCACCGCCGCACGCACCGCCTATGCAAAGTTCATCGGCGGGTGAGTCGAAATCGTCAAAAGCAATCCCTCCGGCCTCATTCATCAATCCGATTTCGCACAGGGATGAGTGCAGTCCAGTTCCAGCATCTGAATCCAATCGCGAATCAACTTCGCGGTTTGCTCAATGGCTTCCGCCGGACCAATTTCCAGCATTATTTCATTGCAACAATGCCCATCGTTAATACAGGGGCCAAACCGATACCGAAGTTTGGTGAGGAAGATGCGATCCCCCGATTTTTCCTGAGTGTCGATGCAGATTTCGAAATCTTCGCCCGCGTTGACAAGACTCGCAGCTTGTGTACCAGACTGTGACAAGAGGTCTAATCGAGTTGCAAACCTTGCCAGATCATACCCGTAACACATCGACTGAAGGGTGACGGTTGTCTTACCTTGATAGCTCAATCCACCCACAAGTGTGACTTGAGCAGATATACTCAGTTCCGTCTGGTTGACAGGCGAAAAGCAAATTGTGCATTCGCAGTTTGTAGTCCAGCGAAGTACCAAGTCCATTCCATCGTTGAGAAACGAATGCATGGCTGGATTGAAAAGCCTGCGAGTGTGTGATCGTCAACCTATCTGAGTCGTTCAATCCACAATCAGCACACGGTGCATTTCACTTAGCGTGGTGATGCCAGCGCGGACTTTTTTGATGGCGGATTGTTCGAGTGTCTGCATGCCATTCTGGATGGCCATGGCCCGCAATTCCTTGGCACTGGCATTCCCTAAGATCGCGCTGCGGACGGTCGTGTCGATGCTCAGGACTTCAAAGACGCCCGTGCGGCCCAGATACCCCGTATGGAAGTTGATGTCGGCGGGAATGCCGCGACGCAATCGCACTTCGTGAGCCTGGCTGGGATCGATTCCCAGAATCGCCAGATCAGGGAAATCGGGCTGATACTCTTCAAACGATGATTCGCAGACTTTACGAACGAGTCGTTGTGAGATGATACAGTTGACACTGTCGGCGATGAACATCGGCGGAATGCCGAAGTCACGGAAGACATCGACGGTGGCCGTGCTGTCATTCGCATGGAGCGTGCTGAGCACGCGGACGCCGGTGAGGCCCGCGCGAATGGCGATGTGTGCCGTCTCCGGATCACGAATTTCGCCCACCATGACCACATCCGGGTCTTGCCGGAGAATCCCGCGCAGAGCTTCGACAAAGCCAAAGTTGATTTTCGGATCGGTCTGAATCTGGGCGATGCCATCAATTCGGCGTTCGACCGGGTCTTCGATAGTGACCAGGCTGCGGCCCGGCTCATTGAGCCGTTCGAGACAGCTATACATCGTGCTGCTCTTGCCGCTACCGACCGGTCCCACGCTGAGGATCATGCCGTAGGGCAGCTTCATCGCCGCGTTGAGCAGGCGGATCTGTTCATCGTCGAGGCCGAGTTCTTCCAGTTGGTTAAACGTGGTGGTGTCGGGCATGAGGCGAAGCACGAGCCGTTCGCCGAAAATGGTGGGCCCGCTGCCGACACGAACGTCGCGCTGGTGCTTGAGAACCGCGCTGGAGATATGACCATCTTGCGCGAACCGTCGCTCGGTGATGTCCATGCCCGACATCAGTTTCACGCGAGAGACCACCTGGTTCATCAACTCGGGCGGTAGTTGCAGCACATCGTGCAGCATGCCATCGACCCGCAATCGCACCCGCAAGCCTGTTCGCGTGGGGTCGAGATGGATATCGGTGGCCCGCAACTGGAAGGCCCGTTCGAGCAGCAGGTCGACCAGGGGAGCCGGACCGACCAGATCGACCAGTTCCCGAAGTTCTTCCTGCAGGGCTCGCTGACGTCCTTCAGGAGCCGGAGTGCCAGATGTCGACTCAACCATGACAAACATCCCTCTATTTCCGGTGGTCGATCTCAGAGAACAATGTCGCGTGACCGATCATTGATCATCAACGGTGTTACGATTTCGCAGGGAGTTCGGCGGCCTCGGGTTCAGCGGTTTGAGGCTCTTGCGGACCAGGAACTTCCGGGGCAGCGACGGCTGGCTCTGGCTCGCCGGCGTTCTCCGGTTTTTCGGTCTCGGCTTCCGCTGTCTGGTCCGTCGTAGAAGATGTCTTGGGGGCGGCAATCGCGAAGACACTGGCCAGCAGAATGGTCAGTCCATACAGCAGCACACCGGTCCCCAGTGTTTTCTGAAAGCCTCGTGCATACAAGACCGCAACAGTAGCGAGGCTGAGTGCGGCAAAAGCACTGGCACAAGCAACCCAGGACGAGGCAGGTGAGGGCAGCCACTTGGCCTGCGTGAACGCCGCTACCAGGCAGACCGTACTGATGATCGCGGCGACTGTTGCCACCAGTACGAGGGTGCCAGAATTGGATTGCGAGGTGGCGTGACTTTCCGAACTGGCGCTGCGTCCCGGATCACCGCCCAACAGTCGGAGTCCTTCATCACGCGTGGTGACAATAGTCCAGAGTTTATTCAGGCCAGCCAGTGTCAGCACTTCCTGAACCACGGGGTGTTGGTTAGCCACCACCATGGCTCCGGCGCGTTCCTTAATGGCTTTGAAGATGCGAACAATTAACGCAAGCTGAGCACTGCCCATGTAATCGAGCGAGCACAGGTCAACCAGAATTTTGGGATGAGATGTCTCACTCAGCCGGGTCAGCACTTCCGTTCCGATGCTGTCGATATCGGCCCAGGCGACCTTATTCAGTTTGGGGAGCAGCACGATGA
Organism: bacterium; assembly: GCA_016125225.1. Lineage (GTDB taxonomy): Bacteria > Planctomycetota > Planctomycetia > Planctomycetales > Planctomycetaceae > DSVQ01. Next base: position 56,634 of record WGME01000011.1, read on the forward strand.
TCAGACGGTTGCCGCTGGTCTCGAGTCGAAAGGCCGATGCGTCATTCATGCGGAGAGCCCGTAGGTGTGAACGCGTGTTCCGTGCGACTGGTCATGACGAATCGACCGGTGAGTAGTTCCCCGTATCGATCCCTCCCGGTCAAGGCCAGATGAGCCTTTCTATCTTCTTCGGGTCAGGAAACTCCAGCAATAGCGCCGGGACGGGATTTATCAAAAAATCACCACGGAAGCGTCATTCCGGTCATAACGACACGCCCTGGATGGCTGGATCATTGCCAGCAAAAGACCGAACAGATCGACAGTGGAGCGAACTGCGGCACGTTCTGTGGCTGCGCAACCGTAATGGGTCTTCGATGAGCGGACAGCGATCGACACAATCGCTGCAATCGTCGAGGGTTCAGGCGACAGGTAGTTTGTCTCCATCAGGCAGAGTTTCTCGTTGACAGCGATTTTTCTGGAGATGTAAGATCAAGGAGTAGTTTGCGGACACGGATGTCGCCACGATCCTGTTTGAGACGTTAGCGGTGCGCTTGATCCCGTGTTCGACGGTATGTCGCGGGAGTGCTGTCGTTAACCCCGTCCTTCGCCCGTTCCCCGCCAACTCCGCTATGCACGCGGAGTGTGTCTGGAAATCGGAATGACACGTATCGCCAAATTGCTGGTTGTCTTCGTTACAGTCGCAAGCCTGAGCTTCGCGGCGTTTGCGGGGGCACTCCGTTTTGGCGGACCGAACTGGAACGAGCTGGCGAACCATGACGGCCTCAAGAAAGCGGTGGCCATCACCCGCTCCGATACCGGGCAGTATGCCGCCGTCATGCGTGTTTCGGGCGATCCGGTCGCGTCCTCGATGAACGTGGCTGAAGTGGTCACCAAGTCCCAAGCGAAAGTTCTCAGCGACCTGCGGAACGAGCTGCAGGATATCTCAAACCAGATCAATACGCTGACTCCGCAGCAATCGTCGCTCAAAGAGCTCATCGCGGCGGATCGCACGGGTCTGGAAAAGCATGCGGCGGCTTGGTCGGCTCAACTGCAGAATCTGGCCGAGCGAATCGCAACCCTGAGCGATGAGCTGGCCGCTAAGGGGTCTGAAGTCAAACTCCTGCAGGACGAATTGATCGAATTGCGGTACGAAGTGTTGCGGTTGCGGAACCAGTTGGAACTGTTACGCGACGATCTCTTCGCCGCAGAACAACAGGAAAAAGCCTTGCAGAATGAACTCCGCCGCTTGCAGGAAGATCGCCTGCGGTTGGAGCGTCGGCAAGAACAGTTGCATCAGCAACTGGGCAGTTACTAATAATCAAGAGTTCCGCGTCGAGCGTAGAGAACACGGAATTCTGGAAAGACAGCAGAGGCGAAGATGACGTTTCTCGGCAAGGTGCTGGTCGTCGTGCATCTCGTGATGAGTGTGCTGTTCATGGCTTTTGCCGGGGCAGTTTACACGGCACAAACGAACTGGCAGACCAAGTTCAAAACAGCGAGTGATCAAGCCGATCAGGCGCGTCGACAGGCGACGGACGAGGCCAATAATGCCAAGCAGGCTCTCGATGCCGTCAAAGCCGAACTGGAAACCGTTAAGAACCAGACCACGACTTTGCAGGGTCAGGTCAGTTCGCTGTCCGACGAAAATACGCGCCTCGATACCGAAAACAAGTCGCTGAAACTCGCATTGGACGGTCAACGCAACATCGCCGACCTGAAAAGCCAGGAAGCGGAAGAACGGACTGCCGAAGCCAAGATTCAGCGGGCTCGCAACAGCGAACTCAACATGTCTCGCGATGAAATCGTTGCCAACTTGAACAAAATCCGCGATGAACAGTTCGGCCTCGACCTCAAGTACAAGCAACTGAAAACCCGCTATGACGAGTTGCTCTCGAAGAACGCGATCATGCGCGGATTCCTCGCTTCAAAAGACCTGCCGACCGATACCCGTCAGATGACCGTCTCTGCCTCTCCTCCGCCGGTGGTTCAGGGCAAAGTTGTTGAAGCCCGGAAGGAAGAAAAGGGGAACCGTATCCTGGTGGAAGTTTCCCTGGGTGAAGACGATGGCCTGATCGCGGGACATACCATGACGGTCTACCGCGGCGATAAGTATCTCGGACTGATCCGCCTGGAAGACGTGCGACCAGATCGTTCGGTCGGCGTGGTGGTGGAAACCGCTCCTAACAGCACCATCAAGGTGGAAGACAATGTCACCACGAAGTTCTGATTCCAACCAGACACCCGATATTTATGTCGGCCTGTTGTTCGTGTCGTTGTCGGCACTGATCACCGGCATCGTGTTCCTTGTACTTGAATTGTACAAGTACCAATGGAGCGTGGCGGGCTGATGGTCTGGCCCACAGACTTTGTTCCCACGCCATCACAGCACCACTCAGCATTATTGCATGTGGTGCTGTATCAGCCCGATATCCCCCAGAACACGGGCAATATCGGTCGCACGTGCGTCGCCGTGGGGGCCAAGTTGTGGTTAATTCGCCCCTTAGGCTTCCAGCTCGACGAACGGCATCTGTTGCGCGCGGGGATGGACTACTGGGACCATCTGGATTACCAGGTGGTCGAATCGTGGACGGAACTGCGATCACTCCTTCCCGATCGTCCCGTCTGGTGTGTTGAGAATCCGGCCACGAAGACACTCTGGGATGCGACATTTCAGCGGGGTGATATTCTGCTGTTCGGCAGCGAAACACGGGGACTTCCGGCGGCTATCCTGAACGAATTTCGCGAAACGACGGTCCAGCTTCCCATGCGTCCGGAAGTCCGCAGCCTGAACCTCGCCAGCACCGTCAACACGGCGGTTTACGAAGCCGTGCGACAGTTTGGCGGGCTGTGATTTCGCCGTAGTTCACGGGATCTCGAAAAACTCGGCGACAGGTCAACCCCGACTGCCATTTACCGGCCGCGACCTGTCACCGGATAGGCGGGATCGGGGAAGCCCTTGCCGCTGTGTTCGCCCGGCGGAATGAGTTGATCAACGAAAGCTTCGTCTTCCGCAGAGATTGTCACCTCCAACGCATGCAGGTTGTCTTCAAACTGCTCCATCGTGCGCGGACCGAGAATCACCGAGGTCAGAATGGGATTGGCGAGACACCACGCCAATGCAAAGGCCGAGGTGCGAACTTCCTTCTGCTCACAATAGGCCGTCAATTGAGCGGCCGTTTCGAAACTTTCATCGCGCAGTTCGGCTTCTTTCATCCGCTTGTCATTCCGTGAAGCACGACTCCCTTCGGGGAAAGGTTCCCCCACGCGGTATTTGCCGGTGAGAATCCCGCGGGCCAAGGGGCTGTAGGTCACCACGCCCAGTTGATGGGCCTGACACAGCGGCAGCAGTTCCACTTCCACATCGCGATTGACGATGTTGTACAACGGCTGCACGCAGCTGAACCGCTCCCAACCATGCAGGGCGCTCACACCCAGCGCCTCGCTCACCTTCCACGCACGGAAGTTAGAGCAGGCGGTGTAACGCACCTTGCCTTGACGCACCATGTCGTCGAGGGTCTTCAGCGTTTCTTCCCACGGTGTGGTGGGATCGGGTTTGTGGCAATAGAAGATGTCCACATAGTCGGTCTTCAGCCGGCGCAAACTTTCTTCCAGCGCCTGCATCAGCCACCGGCGGCTGAGTCCCTGCTGATTGATTCCTGGCCCCATCGGATTACAGGCCTTAGTGGCCAGCACCACCTGATCACGGCGGCCGACAAGCGCCTCTCCCACCACTTCTTCCGACTTGCCCGTCGAATACATATCGGCGGTATCGAAAAAGTTGATGCCGCAATCGAGCGCGCGATGCATGATCTGGATCGAGTCGGCGTTGTTCGTCGGTCCGCCGAACATCATGGTCCCCAGGCAAAGTTCCGACACTTTGACACCGGTGCGGCCGAGAGTACGGTAGTTCATCAGGTTCGTCTTTCTGATCGTTGCTTCAGGTCCAGTGCCTGAAGAGTAAGGGTAAAGCAAGAAGCTCCGAGTGAATGACCCGGAGCTTCCTCTCATGCGGAGAATTGCACGGTTAGTATTCGTCGAGTTCCACGTTCCAGTAGGCTTCGCTGAGGAACTTCGACCAGCTTTCGATTTTCATCGAATGCCAGGCGTACATCGGCTTCCACCTTGGACGAAATGGCGAACGCTTGAGCGGCATGCGACATTCGTCCGGCGTTTTGTCCGCCTTCCGTTTGTTGCAGTTGAGGCAGGCCAGCACGCAGTTTTCCCACGTTGATGTGCCTCCGCGTGAACGGGGCATCACATGGTCGATCGTCAGTTCCTCGCTACCGGGCTGCACGCCACAGTACTGACAGGTATAGCGATCACGCTTGTAGATGTTCCGCCGACTGAAGGTCACCACGTTCATGGGGACGCGGTCGTAACTGGTCAGGGTAATGACTTCAGGAACCCGCAAGCGGAAAGCGACCGATTGGATGAACGGTTCGTCATCGTGAGGCAGAAGCTGCGACCAGTCGCTCCAGGTGTACTGCTGGAAGTCGTGCGGGTCGACAACGCGAGCGCGATCGCTGCACACCAGCGTTAGTGAGCGGGTGACGGGCACCACTCCCACGGGTTGCCAGTTGCGGTTGAGCACCAGCGTTGGTCGGTGCAACACGGCAATCATAATCACACTTCTCCTGTCATCCTTGACTTCACGCTTAGCCAGGATACTGGGCTCAGTTAGCATGCCAGAATGTGGGGGCTTTCGACAACTCAACCGCGACGCAAATCCCACGGTTGCTGCCGATTTCGTCAATTCTTCTCAAGTCTGTCACCAGCACGATCTGGTGGAAAGACTGGGCCAATTCAGAGCCGGAATAGCGTTTCAAGGTTCAGTGCTGTGGCAGGACTTGCCGTACAGTCGAACTGAAGATGCATCGGGAGGGATTCGACTTGGATCAGGGGTTATTCGACTTGGTGGCAAGAAAGAATCCAGCAGAAAAACTGGCGAATATCCGCCAAAGGTGGATGGCTGGGCTGATATTCAGACCACTACTGGTAATATTTTTCGATGGACCTCACCAGTCAGGCCTGCAGTGGCTCCATGTCGGACTATCCGTAGTGTCACTAGTGATTTTTGTATATGAATAGTGTTTCAGGGAGAACTACTAGGGGCACTACTGACACCACTTGCTCAGAAAAATGCAGATAGTTTTCTGTCGATGCGAGTTTTCCTGTTTTTTTGCGTAACGCTGAGCAGAATAAGCCTCAAGACATTTTACACATCTCCTGATATCTAAAATCAGCAGTCAACACAACTTGATTGTGAAGTCAAGCGTTCGGACCATGAGCCGGGAGCCACTCCATGGATGCCGGGCAGCATCGTCGTTTGAAAGCACTGTTCCAGGAAGCCCGTGAAAAATCGGCTGTGGAAAGGTCAGCGTTTCTCTCGCAGCTCAGCCTCGACGATCCAGAGTTAGCCACGGAACTCCAACATTTGCTGCAACATGATCGTTCACGAACTCTGCTCGCCACGCCTCCTACGTCGCCCGTTCAGCTCAGTGACACAGATCCTGACGATCTCTGGACTCCGACATTGGCGAGCGATGTCACCATAGCCGCAGATCAAAAATCGTGGTTACGGCCGGCATTGACGGGTACCCTAGTGGTGTGGCTGGTGGTCCTGATCGACAGCTGGGTCATTCTGGTCCTCGCTCAATCACACCTGATGGATCATGAGCGGTCGCAATTGCAGGCCCATTGCCTGCAGGCCAAGTCTGCCATCGAGCAGTGGCTGTCACATCAGTTCCATCACGCAGAGCAATCGGCCAAGACCGCTGAACTTGTTCGGGCACTGGAGATCCGGCTGGTTGAACGGACAAGTCCAGCAAAGTATTCCGACAAGCAAATCTGCGAGTTCCTTCAGTCGACTCTGGAACTAACTTGGGGATCAGATACGCGATTTTCCATCTGGAACCGCGAGATGGTGCGAGTCTATGGTTCACCAGCAGAAGAAATGCAGCTAGGAAAAGGCACCACAGAAACAGGTGCGCAGATTCTGAGCCGGGTTTTAGGCGGATCACCTGTCGTCCGGTTGCCCAATAACAAGGAAATGCTGACGGTCGATTTCCGTTTGCCCGCCTCAGCCCCGAAATTGGCATTCATCGTCCCCATCCGCAGACAGTCGACAGGAGGGTCTTCAGAGGACGTTCTTGGGGCCTTGTTGATTCGCAGCGGTCGAGCCGAGCACGAATTCAACGCCTTCTTTTCGAAGTCGCATTTCCTGGAGACTGGCGAAACGTATGCCTTCGCACGCGATGGCCACATGATCAGTCAGTCCCGGATGTTCGAGCAACTGCGAGATCTAGGGCTTTTGGAAACCAGCCCTGATGTTCCCGGGACAGAGTTTGTCTCCCTGCGAGATCCCGGTGTCGATCTGACCTTGGGTTTGAAAGCCGAAGAACCGCGGTCGATGCAACCCGACAATATGCTACTGCGGCAAGCTCGGGTGAAGCCGAGCGGAGCAAACATTCAAGGCTATCGAGATTATCGGGGCCGGATGGTGATCGGAGCCTGGGAATGGCTGGAACCCTATGAATTTGGCATCGCAGTGGAAATGGATTATGCAGAAGCCATTGAACCGTTGCAGCCACTGATTTGGGGAATCCGTTTTACAGTCGTGGCCTTTGTTGTTTCAGCCTTGTGGATTTGTGGCTCGTGGTATTTCACACGACGGAATCTACAGCGGGCGATCAAGGACCACACCCGGATTGGTCCATATGTCTTGGGTCGGCTGATCGGTGAAGGAGGCATGGGCAAAGTTTACTATGCCCATCACGACTGGTTGAAACGTCCCACTGCCCTCAAAGTCCTGAAGCCCGAACTCAACAGCCCGGCGATGCTGCGCCGTTTCACTCGTGAAGTACAATGTGCGAGTCAGCTACAGCACCCCAATACCGTGGATATCTTTGACTACGGCAGTTCGCAGGATGGACGGTTTTTCTATGCGATGGAATATCTGATCGGCATCAGTCTGCACCAGTTGGTGACCATGTTCGGGCCGGTTCCAGCTGCCAGAGCCATCGCGATTGGCCGTCAACTTTGTGGCTCATTACGCGAGGCCCATCATTTGGGAATGGTGCATCGCGACATCAAACCCCAGAACATCATGATCTGCGTGTGTGGTGGTGAAGCCGATGTGGTGAAAGTCGTCGATTTCGGTCTGGTCAAAGCGACTGCGGCCAACGAGCAGACTCATGATACCGGCGTGAATGAATGGGCGGGCACACCGAAATACATGGCTCCAGAACGCTTACTCCACCCTACGGCGGTTGATCCGCGGAGCGATCTGTATAGTGCGGGGGCGGTGCTCTACTGGTTGCTCACTGGCCGGGAAGTCTTCAGTGACGACGGGCTGCAAAACCTGCTGGCCAGTATTGTCACTTCGCATCCGCGTCCCTTCTCATCGGAACTCAACATCCCAGCTTCCCTGGAAGCCGTCGTGATGCGATGCCTCGCAAAAATCCCCAGTGAGCGCTATCCCAACATGGCAACGTTGCAACAGGCCCTGGATGATGTCGCCGTCGAGCCCCCCTGGAAGCAATCCGATGCCTGTGCCTGGTGGGAATCGCATCTCCCGGACTACTGGCAGGGAGACCCTTGGCATACGGCCACGGGAACGACGGTTCAAACGCCCTTATATCCGGCCGCCAAGTCTACGGATCGATTAAGCCTGCACGAATCGCAAAACGTGTCAATTGCACACGATCGTTGAACCCGAGTTGCTTCATCAACCGGTACTTCAAGCTGTCGACCGATTTCACCGTCAAATGCAACTTCTGTGCGACCTGCTTGACGGAATACCCTTCGGACAAGAGCAACATGATCTCAATCTGACGGCCAGTCAGTTGACGGATCGCCTCAAGATCAACTTCCGAATCCGTGCCGCCGGCCTGCAGGGAAGGAATGACCGGAGAAAGTTTTCCACCGCGAAGCAGCAACTCAAGTGATGCTACCAGATCATTCAAAGGCATGGATTTCGGCAGGACACCATACAATCCCAGTTCACTCGCCTGAGCGGTCAAGTATTCCGAATGATGTTGGGTCCAGGCCACCAGATGCGAACGCGGATAGATGCGTTGAATCACGTCAGAGAGGCGGCTAATCCCTCCCTCAGCAAAGCGAACTTCTGCAACAACCAAACTTGCGGGAGCATCAGACAGGCAGCGAACTGTCTCCTGGAGGGATTTGGAATGGCAAATGTCGATCTGGGGTATCTGACGTCGCAACTGAGATGTCAGTAGTTCGCCAATACAGAGTTGTGGTTCCACCAGAATCAAGTGATCAAACATGGTTTCCAGCACGGATTCTTTCCATTCCCCCATGGCTTGGGGACTTTGTGACATTCTTTGGTTTTTGTGGGTGTGAGAAACATACTCGTGGGGCGTCTCTTGATGTACACCTTGGAAGGCCGTGCCAGGCACCGTCGAATTGAGCAGGGTCATCGATCCAAACTCCAGATGGGTTTTCGCCAAATCCTCAAGCCACAGACACGCAATAGGTTGTGTGTCAGGATCGAACGGTGAGCGTGCGGTATCGCGGGGAGGATGAGACAGCACCGGCACGGCCTGGCATGGAAAACTCCACACCTGACAGATCTAAACGCGACAGATTCACAGCACAACCGCAAGAAAATCTTTGTCTTCGCTGGATTTTCCTCCGCAGTTCACCCTCAGACTTTGTAAGTTGGAGCCGACAACTGTCTTCACCGTTGCAGACAGTGGAATTGACCGGTGCCAATGACATCGCGGGAGCTCACTGACATGAGCGACAATCCGGCAAATGTCACGCAGTTGCTGCAGCTCTCTGCCGCGGGAGATTCCACCGCAACCAGCCGGCTCTCTGAACTTTTGTACCAAGAGTTACGCCGAGAAGCGGAGCGGCAGTTTCTCCGCGAAGATGCTGGTCATACGTTACAGCCGACCGCATTGATCCATGAGTCGTTTCTCCGACTGATGGATCAGCGGGAAACCAGTTGGAAGAGTCGGGAACACTTTCTGGGTGTCGCCGCCACGATGATGCGTCGCATCCTCACAGATCATGCCCGTGGTCGACAACGGCTGAAGCGCGGCGGAGACAGGCAGCGAGAGATCTTGCTGGATGAACATCAGCTCTCGGTCCAAGACCCCGACGATATTCTGATCGTGCACGACGCCCTGCAGAAGCTGGAGCAAGTCGACAGCCGTCAGGCGCGGATTGTAGAGCTTCGCTTCTTCGCTGGCATGTCCAATGCGGAAGTTGCCGATGTGCTCGATCTGTCGTTACGCACCGTAGAGGCGGAATGGGCGTTTGCACGCGCCTGGTTGCGGAAAGAAATGAACGAACCGCAGGAAAAGTAAGGCGAAGTCATCGTGACTGTCGCAAAAACTCTCTGTGGCCTACATGGCCCCGTGGCACTTCTTGTACTTCTTTCCGCTGCCACAGGGACAAGGATCGTTGCGTCCCACGCGTTCTCCAAAGTTACGGATGGGCTCCACAGCCTTGGCTTCCTGGCCCGGTTCCAGCGTGGAACCGTTTTGTCCCGCCTGGCCATTGGGCGATTCCGGCGCGTTAGCCACCACATCGGTGGGTGCAGCATGCGTGGCCGAGGTAATCCGCCACAACGAGCCGACATATTCCGGGCTCTGGTTTTCGATGCGGAAGACCGCACTGGTCACCTGTCCGCCGATGCGGTCCCACATGCTGTCGAACGCCCGCATCCCTTCTTTGCGGTATTCCACCTTGGGATCTTTCTGGGCATAGCCGACCAGGCCAATCCCCTGACGCAGGTGATCCATGTAGTACAAATGGTCTTTCCACGCGGTATCGAGCACATCGAGAATCAGCGAGCGCTCGGTTTGTGAGAGTTCAGGGCGATAACGGCGTTCGTAGGCATTGATCACCGCCCGCTCGACGATGCCACGATCTTGCCCTTCCAGCTCTTCGACCGTGAGATTCGCCGAGAAATCGGTATTTGCCCACTCAACCAGCTTGCGCAACGCAGCCGGGTCCTGGGCATGCTTCACTGAGACCTCGTGACCATTTAGCGAGGCTTTGCCATAGATGGCATCGAGATGCCCGGGCAATTCATCGATGTCTTCGCCGCGATCCAGAAACGCCTGACTCAGTTCTTTGAGCCGCTGGGCGATGGCGTGCCGCGGATCATTCTGGATCTGTTCGATCGACAACGGCGTCTGAAAGCGTGCGGCGGCCCAGCGGACGAGACCTTCACGGTCATAACGTTGCCCGTTCGGACCACTGCCTTCCGACATGAAACTGGTTAAGCCGACCGTGACCGGGAATTCGATCTCTTTCAAACGGTAGTAGTCATGAATCTGCTTGCGGAGAACATTCGCGGCATCCTCGGCATTCAGTCCCGTGAAGAGTTCTTCATTGATTGGTAAGCCGTACTGCTGTTGAGCCCAGTTGGCCAGCGATCGTTGGCTCCAGTTGTCCGCGAGGAAGATTTCCACCGGCTGCAGATCGATACGGGCAATCGCTTCTCGTGCGCGACCATAGAGGTAGCCATGCAGTTCCCCGAGGCCGATTTTCTTCAGATCGCGGTCGTTGGTATTCAGTTGATAACGGGTATTGGCCCAGCGAGCCATGGCCTGCCAGTTGCGTTCCCGATCATCTTCCACATCTTCCGGCAAGTTCTCGCCGATGGCTTCCTGAATGGCGGCATCGGCTTGCCGTTCTGCTTCATCGACAATGTATTGCTGACATTGTTCGACATTCATGCCACGGATGTCGCTGGCTTCTAGTTCGATGCCCAGGTGTTGCACCGACCAGGCAGCGACCGTTTCCCAGCGGTAGTTCGGTGACAGAAAATGCTTGGTCCAGCGGGCCAGTTGCTTCTCAATCATGTCGAGAATCAACGCCCGGCAGTCGGTTCCTTCGAGCACGGTCTGACGGTACGAATAGACGCGTTTGCGTTGTTCGTCCATCACTTCGTCATACTCGAGCAGGTTCTTACGAACTTCGAAGTAACGTTCTTCGACCTTCTTCTGGGCGCCTTCAATCCGGCGGGTGACCATGGGCGATTCGATCCGCTCGCCTTCCTGCATCCCCAACCAGGCGAGGGCGTTCTTCACCCAATCGCCTGCGAATTTGCGCATCAGGTCGTCTTCAAGCGACACGAAGAAACGGCTGCTGCCGGGATCACCCTGGCGAGCCGCACGACCGCGTAACTGCAAATCGATACGGCGGCTGTCATGCCGCTCTGTCCCGATGACGTGTAGACCTCCGACCTCGGCAACGATACGCCCATCGGCCGCCATGCCTTCGCGCTCAGCGATGTTCCGCGTGGTCTCTTCCCAGACGTGCTTGGGCACATCGAGCCGCGACGCATAGGTCTGCTGCAACTCATCCCAAGCCATGTATTCCGGATTACCGCCGAGGATAATGTCGGTCCCGCGACCTGCCATGTTCGTGGCAATGGTGACGGCATCTTTTCGGCCAGCCTGGGCGATGATTTCCGCCTCGCGTTCGTGATGCTTGGCATTCAACACATTGTGCTTGATGCCCCACTTCGTCAGCTTGTGACTGACAAGTTCCGAGTGTTCAATCGAGACGGTCCCCACCAGCACGGGCCGACTGGTCGCATGGACTTCTTTGACCTCTTCGACAACGGCGTCCCACTTTTCTTTTTCCGTGCGGTAGATCGCATCCGGGGCATCTTGCCGCTGGTTGGGCCGATTGGTCGGGACATTGACGACATCGAGTTTGTAGATCTTCCAGAACTCGTTAGCCTCGGTCATGGCGGTCCCGGTCATCCCCGAGAGCTTCTTGTACAAGCGGAAGAAGTTCTGCAGCGTGACAGTGGCGAGGGTCTGCGATTCTTCCTTGATGCGGACCCCTTCTTTGGCTTCGACGGCCTGGTGCAAACCGTCGCTCCATTGGCGTCCCACCATGGCCCGGCCGGTGTGCTCATCGACGATAATCACTTCGCCGTTTTGCACCATGTAGTTGACGTCGCGCTTGTAGAGATGATGAGCCCGTAGCGCGTTATCCAGCAGGTGAGGCCATTCCATGTTGCCCGCGGTGTAGAAACTTTCGACCCCGGCCAGTTCTTCGGCGTAGCGGATGCCCGCTTCGGTGAGATGGCAGGTGTGCTCCTTTTCCTTCACTTCAAAGTGCTCATCTTTGCGGAGCTGCATCGCGATTTTGTTCGCCCGCGGATACTTCGAAGTATCGTCACTTGCCGGACCGGAAATGATGAGCGGCGTACGGGCTTCATCGATCAGAATGTTGTCGATTTCATCGACGATGGCATAATCAAGCGGACCCTGTACCTGGGTTTCTTTGCTCCATTTCATATTGTCACGGAGATAGTCGAACCCGAATTCGTTGTTGGTGCCGTAGGTAATGTCACAGGCATAAGCTTTCTGGCGTGCGGCGGCATCCATTTGCGATTGAATCGCGCCCACGGTGAGACCGAGGCCCATATAAACCGGAGCCATCCATTCCATATCGCGGCGGGCCAGGTAGTCGTTCACGGTGATGACATGCACATGCCCGGCGACGGCATTGAGGAACGCGGGGAGCGTGGCCACCAGGGTCTTCCCTTCCCCTGTCGACATTTCCGCGATCATGCCGCTGTGCAGAATATAACCGCCGACCATCTGCACGTCGTAATGCCGCATCTTGAGATAGCGTTTGCCGGCTTCACGGACGGCGGCGAAGGCTTCGGGCAGAAGATCGTCGAGGGTTTCGCCGTCCTTCAGGCGTTGCCGGAATTTGGCCGTGGTTTCTCTCAGTTCGGCGTCACTGAGTTTTTCCAGCGTCGGTTCGAGCGAATTGATACGGTCGAGAGTCGAACCGGGTTGAATGGTGGTCTTGCCGGATTTCTTGTCGCGGATGAAGCCAATCTGACGGACCCGACGTTCGTTGGAGGAGCCGAACATTCCCGTCAGTAGACGCTCCACCGAGGCCAAACCGGTGTTAAAGACGTCGCCAATCCGTTCGAGAGCTTCCATGATGACTGCAATTCTGCGTGAGAGTGATCACGATGTCCGAGATGGCAGTCCGCCATCTGGACCACTCAGACTGCCACATCGACAGGCCGTCTGAGCGGGTCCGATCCCTGAAATTCGACGTAACTTCTCAATTGCCAAGCGTATTGGGTCACGGCAAAACCGTCAATGCCGGTCGAATCGGCAAAGTAAACCCAGCTTAAGCAGTTGCTATGCCACCTCTGCCGGAATTGTCGGATTGACAATCGGCCGGGGAACTCTCCGAGAAGGCAGGAACGGTTCAGGCTGGCAAAACGGCCGCTATTCAGGGCTCCAGCGGCATGTCGTCCGCCGGCCCATACATCCCGGGAACCGGAATCTCGTTCAGTCTCAGGTAAACCAGCAGGGCGGCCCGGTGATGAATCAGATGGTTCTGGACGAAATTCCGCACGACGAGAAAGCGTGGATGAGACATAAAGACTTGTCCCGCCTGCAATAACGACCAGGAGTCACTGAGCGTGTTCTCGTCCAAGGAAGCGATCGCAGCCCGGCCTGTTTGCACATTTCCATCGAAGAATTCGAGAAGCGCCCCCACAGTCTGGTAGTCCGGAAACTGGTAGGGTTCACCATCCGGGGGGGCGAAGTCCCATGCCGATTGCTGAAAGATCTTCGGTAACCAACCAGGGATTTCGGCAATATGGTTCGCGACCCAACCGATGGTGTTGGTCCGCGGACTCGCCCGCCAAGTCAGTTTATCAGCGGGAATACAGGCGAGCACCTTGCGGGTGTTTGCCATTTCGCGGTCATATTCCACGAGCAACTGATCGACATAGCTCGGCATCATGAAGTCGATCCGAAGCCCAGGGATCGCCATCCCTGGGCCTCCTTCAAAGGACGTTACTTCAGTGGCAGAAACCGCACGCACACAGGAGCGGGGACGTCGATGGATTCTCCCTGCTGTGTCAGCATGCCGGTCTCGGGATCAATCGAAAAGACCGAGACCGTGTTCGATCCCTGATTACCCGCGAGAATCCACCTCCCGGTCGGGTCGATGCTGAAGTTTCGCGGCGTCTTGCCCGCCATCTTCACAAAACCCGTCGAAGTCAACTTGCCGGTGCTCGGGTCGATGGCAAAGACGGCCAGGCTATCGTGTCCACGGTTGGAGCCATACAGAAACTTGCCCGAAGGATGAACCACCACTTCCGAGGTGTAGCTGGTTTCCTTGTAGTCTTCCGGCAAGGTGGTGATGGTTTGAATCTCGGTGAGCACACCAGCGTGATCATCGTACTTGAACGCCGTCACAGTGTTAGAAAGTTCGTTGATGACATAGGCAAATTGACCCGACGGATGGAAGGCAAAGTGTCGCGGACCAGCACCGGGAGCCACTTCGACACCATCCGGGCTGTTCGGCGTCAGTGTGTGTGCCGCCGGGTCAAACTTGTATACCAGAATCTTGTCAAGACCGAGGTCGGCAGCGAACGCGAATTCATTCGCCGCATCGAGATTGATCGAGTGGGCATGCGGTGCTTCCTGCCGGGAAGAATTCACACTACTCCCCTTGTGCTGAATCGCCGACACCGCGGGAGTCAATTTGCCATCGGCGCCAATTGCCAAGGAGGCGACACTGCCGCCGCCATAGTTCGCCACCAAGGCGGTACCCCCGGTTTTATCCAGCACGATATGACACGGCCCGGTCCCGGCGGAGGATTGCTGATTCAGCAGCATCAGCTTGCCGGTCTTTGCATCGATGGCATAGGCCGAGACGCCGCCAGTCTTCTGTCCCTGAAAGTCCGCAATTTCACCGACAGCATACAGGAACTTGTGATTCGGATGGATCGCGACAAAAGACGGATTTACCGTCGGTGCGGCGAGAGTGGCGGGACTCAGCTTTCCAGTCGCGGCATCAAATGTGGCGGTGAAGATCCCACCGTCTTTCGGCTGCGAATAGGTGCCAAAGTACACACGAAACGATTCCGCTTGAATTGGCATGGTGGTGCAGCAGGTCAGCAAAAGGGCCAGGGACAGAGTTTGTGACGTCATCGGTCAATCTCTCCGGAGTCATGTCGGGGCGCGCTTCCTCTGCGAATGAAGCTATCAGGTGGAGCTAGGAACTGCAAAAGTGAGAGCGACGAAATCTCCACGATGATCGTTGTTGCCGGGGATCACGACCCGTGCGGATGCATGGTCTCAAGTGGGACTCAGATTGCCAGAGCAGGTCCGTCAGATCTGCATCGATCGCCAACAGTGTCGGGTCGCAACTTTCCGCCGCATTTCTTGTGAGAACTCGATCCTCGCCCAATTTCAGGTTCTTCATGTGAGAAGCTTGTTGGATTGCCGTAAGGCTGTTTACAGTGAAGAGAACAAGACAGGGTTAGCGATCGTCACTTGGTCTCAAGGATTGAAAGGAACTATCGCCATGATCGAAGAACTCCCCCCGCGTTCATCTCACAGTGTGGGATTCAAACTTTCCGGGAAACTCCACGACGAAGACTACAAGACCTTTGTTCCCCGTTTGGACGCCATGATTACCCAGGACGGCAAAGTGCGTGTGCTCGCCTGGTTTCATGACTTTCATGGCTGGGATGCCCATGCGTTGTGGGATGATATTAAGTTCTCCACCACTCACTGTACCACGATTGAGCGCATTGCGCTTGTTGGCGAATCGAAGTGGGAAGCCTGGATGTCGAAGGTCTGCAAGCCCTTTACTATGGCCAAGATCAAATACTTCGATGCCGCAGACATTGAAGCCGCCTGGCAATGGCTCGACAGCCCGGAAGTTTAGGAACGTGGGATCGATCGCAGTTACTCTACCACTGTCGATGTGAGAGTGTCGCCAGCAAAGGTTGGTTCGCCATGCTGTTCGAGGAAGGTCATGACGCCGGAATGAACGTCGTAGACCCCTCCGACGATCAAGATGCGTCCGCTCTCGACGAGTTGGCGGAGAGTGGGAGTGCGTTCCGTCAGTGAGCGGACGACCGACTGAACGTTCCGCCGAACCACCTCATTGAGGCACGCTTCCCGAACAGCCGGAATCGGCGAGTTACTGCGCGGGTCTGATGGATCAATCGAGGTGATGATCTCTTGAGTAATGGTGTCGAGATGTTCGCAGCCGGTGGCTTCCAACGCCGTCTTGTGCTGATGGAACAAATCCACGGCCGATGTCACGGCACCACAGCGGGTATGCCCCATCACCAGAATCAGCTTGGCACCGGCCACGGCACAGCCATATTCCATGCTGCCGAGCACTTTATTGGAAATGACATTGCCCGCCATGCGGATGTTGAAAATATCTCCGACCCCCAGATCGAAAATCAGTTCGGCAGGGGTACGGGAGTCGATACAGCTCAAGACCACCGCCAAAGGATATTGCCCGGCGGCAGTCTCACCCACCTCCCGCTTCAGATCGCGCAGTAGTCGTTCACCACTGCGGAATCGTTCGTGACCATCTTGCAGAATCTGTAATACCTGCTGCGGAGTCGCGGCCCGTTGAAAGTCTTGCGTCGGGCTGTCGCTGAAAGTCACCCGATCAACGAGAGCCGACTTGGCATCAAACCCGGTCAGGTTGACGTTGATGTTTCGGGCTGGACCGATATCACGATCGAATTCATGAATCAATTCCAGCACATCCGGGTCAATGTCGTAGGTCAGTGACGCATCAATCAGGACGTGACTGCCCCGGGGAATCTCTTCCAGCGTTTTCATGAGGGCAGCACGATGCAGAAAGCTGACCAAGTTCGGCAATGTAATGCGAATGACCTGACCACCCAACCGCTTCTCAACGCGTGACAGGAGCGGACGGCGGACATAGCTATCGAGGATGAAGAAAATGCTGATTCCGAGCCCGATCAGAATGCCCACGAGCAGGTCGGTCAACACAATCGCAGTGAGTGTGCAGACGAACGGAAGAAACTGCGACAGGCCCTGCCGCCACATCCGTTGAAAGAGTTGCAACGGGGCCAGTTTGATGCCCGTGACAATCAGAATGGCCGCCAGACTGGCCAGGGGAATCAGGTTCATTAAGACCGGGAAACAGACGGCGGACAACAGCAGCAGCACACCATGGAAAATCGTGGCTCGCTTGGTCCGACCACCCGCATTGATGTTGATCGAACTGCGGATGATGACCGAGGAAATGGGCAATCCGCCGATCAGTCCGCAGGTGAGATTACCCACCCCCTGGGCAATCAGTTCGCGACTGGGAGGCGAGGTACGTTTTAGCGGATCGATCTTATCGACGGCTTCCAAGTTGAGCAGGGTTTCGAGTGATGCCACCAGGGCAATCGTCATTCCGGCGGTATAGATGGCCGGGTTCTGCCAAACGCTGAAATCAGGGTGTTTCAGCAGCGTGAAGAAGTCGCCCGCGTTCTCCAGAATGGGCATTTGCACCAGATGCGAATTGCCCACCATCCAACCCGTGCCCCAGTTGCGGAATAACAGGTTCAACCCAATACCGATCGAGACGACGACCAAGGGGGCGGGAATCAGTGAGGACTTGAGACGCGGTATTCTGTCCCAGATCAGCAGGACTGCCAGGCAGATCAGGCCAATGACCATGGCACCCTGATGCATTCCCCCCACCAGATCGAGCAACTCAGAAAATGTGGTTTCGTGGTCGGGTTGTCGGAACGACATCTCTCCCTCGGGGTCGGTGTCGTGCCCGAGCAAGTGGGGAATCTGCTTCAGAATCAGAATCACGCCGATCGCAGCCATCAGGCCATGAATCACACAGGTGGGAATAAAGTCCGCAATGAATCCCCCTTTGAGCACGCCGAGGACAATCTGCATCAGACCAGCAACGACCAGGGCCAACAGGAATGCCTCGAACGACCCGAGGCTGGCAATCTGCGCTGCGATGATTGCTGTCAACGACGCCGAAGTCCCGCTGACACTCGTGTGCGAGCGGCTGACAGCCCCGACGATAATCCCCCCGAGAATGCCTGCGAGAACCCCCGAAAAGAGCGGGGCGTTGGACGCTAAAGCGATGCCAAGGCACAGGGGTAATGCGACCAGAAAGACGACCAAACCGGCGATCACGTCTTCATACAAGCCAGACGGGTGAAACACCCGGGAACGATAGGGCATGGTAATGGATCTCCTCGGTCTGATGTGGACCCGGCAAGCCGGCCGGCCCAACGCATCCTTACAGTATCGTAATAATTACGATTTCGTAAGAGAAAGTAGGCGAGGATGAGGTTTTTTCAAGACGTATTGTCGGAATTTCCCTAACACTCTTTACGAAAAGAGAATACGAAAGAAGAGGAAGTTCGAGAGAAGCCAGCTGCTGTGCTGGTGACAGGCAAAATGCGTGGCGATCTGCACATCAAAGACATGATCAAGCGAACACACTACCGCTTGGCAAAGCGATGACGGAAATCGATGAACGTTTCCATCGCGCGCTTCGGAGAACCATCGACGGACAGCAATCCCGAACGCGGAAATTCGTGCGGATCGGTATCGCTAAAGGTCGACCAGGAAATGCTGGCGACGGCGGGCTTGGCCAAAAGCAGCGGAATCAATTGCTGCAGCCAATAGGCCTGGCTCGCTTCTTCGCATCCGCCCGGCCAGATCGACGGTTCAATCTCCAGGTCGGGCTGTGCAAGCAAGTCTGGCCCGACAGACGACGGGCTGGCCAGAGTCAGATGTAACGGAACGCCTAAGACCGACCATTGATCAACCAGTCGGGAAAACTCCAAGAGTCCGCGATACTGTGAGCACCGTGGTTGATAACCCATGGCAATTTCCAGGTTGACTCCCGCCAACCCGACTCCCGAGCGGATGATCGCATCGACCAGTTGCAGAGGAGAGAGCCGGTGTTGTCCCCGGGCTTGATACTCTCCCCAGGGTTGATCGACACGGATGATCAGCTGGGCCTCTTCATCGACCATCCGGGCCACTTCGAGCACCCGTGCCGCCAGACTCAGGCGGACTTCTTCGTTCAACGTCAAAGCGCCGCCGGTGTTGAACCGGGCCACTACTTCCCAGAGGCGAATGCGGCCCAGATAGCGGGACATCGCGGTTTCGACGAAGTCACAGACAAAGCTCTGCAGGTTAAAAACATCGTGATCCCACTTCGCCAGCCATTCGGGTAGTCCACCCGGACCGAGATCGATAAGGGGGCCACCACGTGGCATCAAACGGTGAGCTTCGGCCCAGGCGACGGCATCGTCAACGGGTTGCCAGTCGTAGTTTCCCTCTTCCCGCTCGATGCGGGTCCATTGCACGGGAAGAATAACCCCCGTGAAGGCCGCACAATAGAGGTCGGACTGCTCGGCATCCGGGGCACTGCCGATGCCACACCCCAGTGCGAGTGGCAAGTGGGCATACCGCTGCTGTCGACCAGTGAGGGCCTGTTGAGCGAAGGAAAGACAGAGGATTTCCGCCGCTCGACTAATCGCCTGCAAGGCTTCATCGGCGAGCTGGCACGCGGCTTCAGGGTCGTGTTGAGCACCAGCGGCTTTACCAAAGGCACGGTGCGCCGCGGCCGAAGTCGTACGAAACTCCGCGGGAAGCTGCATGCCCGCGAGTTCCCAGCTGGCGGCCTGGTTCCGTAACTGCACCAGTTCTCCCCGGGCGAGTTCGACGGGTAGCAGATAGGGTTGTTCTCGCTCTGGCAAAGAGGCCGTGTGCAATACGGGGCAGCCGTACCCCTCAACTGGCCAGGCGATGTGCAGCTTGCTGCTTTCCGAAGACGACCGCCGCGCCGTGATGATGTGCTGATCGACCTCAATTCGTGTGGGGAAGATGCGTCCGTCGGCACCGGTCAGGTAGCCACGATGGACCTCCGGCCAATCGGTGAATCGCGAGGCCGGATGGACGGCAAAGCGAATCAGTCCCATGCCGTCCCTTTATTGAGGTGGTTTTGCCAATCGTGAGATCACACTCACCCGTTGGATTCCTAGAAATTCTGTCGGAAACGGTAGTGTAGTCTGCGGCAGCCACGGCAATCAAGAAGGGCGACCCGCTGGAACCGGGTTGGAATCAGACTTATGACGAGGGGGCGGACATCACGCGCCCTGATCGGGATCGATGTAGTCGTAGTCCGATTCGATAATGGCCGACTGATAGAGCTGATCGACAAATTTCTTGGGGAGGTCTTTTTCCCGTTGTTCGGTCAGCAACTGCCGGATTTCATTCTGCACTTCGGGAAACTCGCGGCGGCCTTCCGACTGACGGTCAACCACGCGGACCAAATGGTAGGCACCACGGCCGAAGTAGATGTCGCTGAGACGCCCCGGTGGCAACTCGAAGAGCAGTTGCTCGAGGTCACTATCCGCTAGGCTTCCCGCCCGAATCCAGTCCCATTCCCCGCCGGAGCTGGCTGTTGCACCGTCCGAGTATTTCCTGGCGACATCGGCAAAGGGGACACCTTTCGCCAGTTCCTGCTGAGCTTCCCGAATCTTTTGCTCCGCTTCCGATTTGCTGTAGCGGCGTCCCGTGCTGATTTGAATCTGTTCCCACTTCACCCGCGCGGGGACTTTGTAATCGTCGAGATGTTCCTGATAGTAGGCCACGAGTTCCGGGCGTGTCGGAGGATCGGGCCGATCGAGATTGCCGTACAGGTATTCCTGGGCAATCCGTTCGGTGGCAAACGAATCGCGGACCGCTTCCAGTGTGGTGTCGCGTTCGTTGAGAGCCAGTTCCAATTCCGTGCGGGTATTCACACCGAGTTCGTTTTTCAGTTTGACCATCAGCGTGGTCTCAAACATCTTGTCGATGTGCGCTTCGAGTTGTTTGATCTGCTCGGGCTTGAGATCGGACTTCATCTTTTCGACCAGCAAGCGGCGTTCGATATGGCTCCGCAGGTCACGCTGGATGAGGGCTTCCCGCAATTGGCGATACTGGTTGGCATCGAGCTTCTCGCGGGCCTTTTTTAGGTACTCGCCATAGTGCTGCAAAACTTCGCCAGCAAACACCGGGGCACCATTCACACGCGCCACTACACTGGCGTTGAAGACTTCTGTATCGTCAATCCCCGATTCCGACGCCGTCTGCAGGATCTTCGAATCTTCCTCGGCGGCCATGGCGATGCGTTGTTCGACTTCGCTGTCGTCCATCGTGATGCGTCGGGGCGGGGGCTTCAGCACGGGGTTATCGTACTTGGCCATGCCCTGCAGCGCCTTGCACCCCGAGCACAGACCGAGCACGGTCAGTCCACAGGCGGTCCAGCGAGTCCAGTTCGACACTCGTTGCATCACGCGGCCATTTCCGCAGGGGGGAAAGTGATCTCACCACAATTCAATTTTTCCCTGCCTCACAACAGGGATTGACAGATTTCCGTCAGTTTTGCTTAGCCCCCGGTATCAATGGCGGGTTGTAGTTCGACTCTGATCCGGCCTGCAAGACAGATTTCAGCAGAGGCAACAGCTTCCGCTCGAATTCAAACCGGGGCGGCAGGATCAAATAGGCACTCCGATCATCGACCACTCGCAGCCGTTTTGGGAAGAGTTTTGCCAGCTTCTGAATCTTCCGCGGAATGCGGTAGCCGAACACGACATTCCCTTCTTCCAAGCGGATTTCATCAATTTGCCAGGTGATCGCCAGCAGTTGCAGTTCCCGGATTTGCAGCAGCCGTTCCACTGGCTTGGGAACCGGGCCGTACCGGTCGCGGAACTCGTCGCGGAGCTGCCCGAGTTGCTCCAGCGTCTGAACCATCGAAATTTTCCGATACATCTCGATTTTTTGCCGACCGGCAGGAACATACTCTTCCGGCAGGTAAGCCGAGACCGGCAGATCGACCGCCACATGGCGATGCTGCTTGAGCGGTTCCCGCTTCAGCACCCGGACCGCGTTTTCCAGCAGGTGACAATAGAGTTCATAACCGACGGCGGCGATGTGCCCGCTTTGTTCGGTGCCCAGGATGTTCCCGGCCCCGCGGATTTCGAGGTCACGCATGGCGATTTTGAAACCGGCCCCGAGTTCGCTGTACTCTTCGATCGCCTTAAGCCGCCGGGCTGCCGTGGTCGTCAGCGTCTTGCCTTCTTCCAGCAGGAGATAGCAGTAGGCCCGGTGCTTGTACCGGCCGACCCGCCCGCGGAGCTGATGTAAATCGGACAGACCGTACTGATCGGCCTGATGGATGAAGATGGTGTTCGCATTCGGAATATCGAGGCCACTTTCGATGATGGTGGTTGCGACGAGAATATCGGTCTCGCCGCGCACGAAACGCAGCATCGCCCCTTCCATTTCATGGTCCTGCATCTGACCATGCACGATATCAATCTTGGCTTCCGGCACGATGGAGAGAATCTTGTCCGCCATCGACTGAATGTTGTAGACGCGGTTGTGCACAAAGTAGATCTGACCGCCTCGATTCATTTCCCGCACGATCGCATGCCGGATCAGTTCGCGATCAAACCGGCAGACACGCGTTTCGATGGCCATGCGGTCATGCGGCGGCGTTTCGAGATTCGAGATGTCCCGCACACCTAATAACGACAGATGCAGCGTTCGCGGAATGGGCGTCGCACTCAACGTGAGGACATCGACCTCGAGCCGCAGATGCTTCAGGACTTCTTTGGCCTCGACACCGAAGCGCTGCTCTTCGTCGATGATCAATAATCCGAGATCTTTGAACTGGACATCCTTCGACAGAATGCGATGGGTGCCGATGGCAATGTCGACCGTTCCGGCCGCCAGTCCTTTCAAGGTTTCCTTGATCTCGCTGGTGGTCTTGAAGCGTGACAGCGACGCCAATGCCACCGGGAACTCGGCCATGCGTTCGCTGAAGCTGCGGAAGTGTTGTTCGGCCAGCACCGTCGTGGGGACGAGAATCGCCACTTGCCGACCGGCATCCACACACTTGAACGCGGCCCGCATGGCGACTTCGGTCTTACCGTAACCGACATCGCCACAGATGAGGCGGTCCATCGGCCGTGGTCGTTCCTGATCTTCTTTCGACGCCGCGATGGCACGCAGTTGGTCGTCGGTTTCTGTGTAGGGGAACTCGGCTTCGAATTCCTTCACCCAGCGGCTGTCGGGCGGGCAGGCCAGGCCCGGTTTCGAATCGCGCTCGGCCTGCAGTTTGAGCATGTCGGCGGCCATATCGGAAACCGCCTCGGCGACCTTTTGCTTCTTCTTCGCCCAGCCAGTGCCACCGACCTTGGAAAGTTCCGGAGCCGACTTCCCGCCGCCGACGTATTTCTGCACGAGATGGATCAGCGAGACCGGCACGAAAAGATGGACCCCTTCGCGGAACTCGAGGTCCATGTGTTCTTCTTTCTGCCCCTCTTTCTCTAGCAGCTTCATGCCACGATACCGTCCGATACCGTGACTCAGATGCACGATCAGATCGCCCTCGGTGAGATCGAGGAAGCTGTCAATCGCCCGGGTTTCAAGTTGCGTCCGCTTGCGGGGCGCCCGTACCACTTCCGTGCGGCCGAAGAGTTCATTGTCGCTGAGGACGACTAGATTCTCCGCGATCAAGCGGAACCCACGCGACACATGGCCCAGACACATCTGGACGCGGCTGCGCAGGTCGGCGGGTTGCTCCGCGAACATTTCGGTCAGTCGCTGCCTAGCCCCGTCGTTATGACAAGCAATGAGGACCGATTCCTCGGGATGCAGCGTGGTCGCCAACTCGGCAAGAGCTTCCTGTTTTGGTCGCAGGAACCGATCAATCGAAGTGACCCGCAAGGAACACGTCGCCTGATACCCCGTCGCCGCGATGCCGGCAAAAAAAATCGTCGTCCGCCGGGTGCACATTTCCCAGGTGGCATCGATGCCGTAGAGTCCCCGGCGATCATCAAGCCGCTGCAGATACAACCGGGCTTCCGACTGCAAGTCTTCGAGTTCATTGAGGACCACCCAGGCGGTGTCCGGCAGCCGCGTGAGGAAGTGTTCGCCTTGGGAAAGTTGAGGGTTGAGAGTTGAGAGTTGAGAGTTCGGCACTTGACCCTCTGGCTCTGGGCTCTCGTCTCTCGACTCTTGACTTAACAATGTGAGCGTGACTTCCTTCAGGTCCGCGATCTTCTGTTGTGTATCGACATTGAACGATCGCAGCGAATCAATTTCGTCGCCATAGAATTCCATCCGCACGGGGTCGGAGGCGTCGGGGGAAAAGATATCGACGATGCCTCCCCGGATCGCGAATTCGCCGGGGATTTCAACAGCGGGAACGCGTTCGAATCCACGCTCGACTAGCCAGCTCGATAGTTCCTGCAGATCAACCGTGTCGCCGACCTTCCAACCGCGTGTGGCAGCCTGCCGCGATTGCTGCGACGGAACCGGTTGCAGAATCGCCTGCACGGTGGTGATGATCACCGGCGGTGGCGGGTTCGCTTCCAAGGCCGTCACCACGCGCAGCCGACTTCCGAGAATCGGGTCGGACATGCGAAGTTCCTGCGGCAACATTTCCCAGGCGGGTAAGACCAGCGGCGTCACGCCCGAGAACGAGGCGACATCGAGCGCAAACGCATCGAGTTCTTTCTCACGGGGCAGGACCACGAGCACCGTCGAGGGGGCCGACTTCATTAACCCGGCCACGGCGAGAGCCGCCGCGGAGTTCCACGTTCCGGAAACGGTCCCTTGACGATGCGTTTTGAGCGACGTCAGAAACTGTGAGAACTCGTAGCTGTGGTAAAGCCGCTCGGCGAGTTCCGGGAGCGCGGCGGGGGGCGTGATGCGGTCATCCGACATGCTGCGGTACCTCGCGAGGCCAACGGAGAGTGGGCGGCGCAAACGGGAACAGGCCACCTGATGCGGATCAGGGGCCTCGGCAAACTCCAATGGTGTGCAGAATTGTAGCGAATTCCACAAATCGGCCAATGGGAATCGGGCATGACTTAGCCCCTGGTTCTGTGAAGCAGGGTAGAAACATTCCAGAATTCGTGTCCCCTCGCTGGGCCCCACCCGCAATATCTTTCAGCACAGTGATGAACGCTGTGGCCGACAGGTCTCAACAACGGAACCATGAGACGCTTCGCTGGTCCGAAGCACTTCTCTGTTCCCTGACAACAAAGGAATTTCCTCATGTGGAAGTCAATGATCACAACGGCGGCGGTTATGGGTTTGGTAGTGGCAGCGGGATCGACCGCAGAAGCGTGTGCCCCGGTCGCGGTTCGAACCGTGGTGCGAGCCCCGGTCGTCGTGGCTCCGTCCCCAGTGGTGGTGAACCGAGCCGTGGTACGGGCTCCGGTGGTGGTTCACCCACATGCACACGTTCACGGCCGCGCGGTGGTGCGGTACTAAACACGGAATGCCCCGCATCCATTTAGTCCCCGGTTGCTTGCAACCGGGGGCATATTTATCTGACATCCCATCCTGGATGCACGCCCCAAGGGGCAAAATGAACGCCGATATCGAAATTGCAAGGAGCATGAGTCATGATGCATCGTCATGACCACACGTGAATTCCCGACGGACTATTTCGCTGCCCGTGACCGCTTTCGCAGCCTGGCTCAACAGGCCGGCTGGAAGCAGAATCAGCACACCATCGCTGCAACCGGTCCACAGGGTGAAGCCCTGACGATCGACACCGCGATATGGGAACCAGACACTGCACAGCGCACGGTCATCATTTCCAGTGCGTTGCATGGCGTGGAAGGCTTCCTCGGGTCTGCGCTTCAATGTGCAGCACTCGAACAATGGACGGCTGCAGCTCCTCCGCCCGATGTC
This sequence comes from bacterium, assembly GCA_016125225.1. Classification (GTDB taxonomy): domain Bacteria; phylum Planctomycetota; class Planctomycetia; order Planctomycetales; family Planctomycetaceae; genus DSVQ01. The sequence continues at coordinate 82,154 of WGME01000011.1, forward strand.
CGCATTGTACTGGTGCATGCCCTCAATCCTTATGGGTATGCCCACCTGCGGCGGTGGAATGAAGATGGCGTGGATCTCAATCGCAACTTCTTGCGCGAGGACGAAGCCTACCAAGGCAGTCCGCAGGCTTACCCACAGTTCAATGGGCTGCTTAATCCGACATCACCACCCTCACGATGGGAACCATTTCGCCTGCGGTCACTGTGGGCGATTTGGCGATTTGGACTACCACAGTTGAAGCAGGCCATCGCCACCGGGCAGTATGACTTTCCGGAGGGTTTATTCTTTGGCGGACACGGACCGGGTGAGACCACGCGATATATCCGTGAGCAACTCGCGAACTGGGCCGGAACCACTCGCGATGTGCTACATCTCGACATTCACACGGGACTCGGTCCGCCCGGTGAATTACAGCTGCTGCTCGATGGTCCCATCACACCGGACCGTCGCCAGTGGATCGAACAGCGGTTGTCGGAACCGATTGTTGTGGCGGATGCGGAAGAGAGTGTCGCCTATGCCTGCCGGGGCAGTATCGGCGGTGACCTTACCTCCCGGCTACCGCAGCACAATTACACCTATTTGTGTGCCGAGTTCGGGACACACGACCCCGTGACGGTCTTGAAAGCCTTGCGGGCCGAGAATCGAGCCCATCAATGGGGGCGGCCGGAATCAGCCAGCACCCGTTGGGCGAAAGGCCTGCTCGTGGAAGCCTTCTGCCCGCGGAGTGCACACTGGCGAGCACAAGTTTTTGATCGAGGTCTGAGTGTGATTACGGCTGCGGTTCGGTCTGCAGCGATTGCGAAATGACTGTCGCAATCTTCCCTGCGAGCGGGTTCACCAGGCCCTTGCCATTGGGATGGACGCGGTTGCTGAGGAAGATGAAAAATAGATCGAGTTCGGGGTCGATCCAGATCACTGTTCCCGTGAATCCGCCATGGCCAAACGCGGCATCGGTGAAGGCGTCGCCACGGTTGATCGAATAGCCGGTCCGCTTGTCCCAGCCAAGTCCACGAATACCGCCGCCGGGGACGCGATAGGCCGCAGTCATTAACTTCACGGTCTCGGGTTGCAGAATTGTTTTACCCCGGAATGTGCCGTCATCCAGCAGCATCTGGGCATAAATCGCCAGGTCGTCGACGGTCGAAAAGAGACCCGCATGTCCCGCGATGCCACCAAGTTGATAGGCCCTGGGGTCATGCACTTCGCCCCGCATCCAATGCCCTTCGCGCTCTTGTGTCGGTGCGATGCGGGGACGCAATTCCACTGCTGGTAGATACCCCGTTTCGGTCATGCCCAGCGGACCGAAGAAATGTGTTTGCGTGAACGCCTGCAGCGATTCCCCGCTGATCTGTTCCACACAGCGTCCCAAGGTGATGAAGTTGACATCGGAGTAGACAAACTTCGTCCGCAACGGATTGATCGGCGACAACTCGTTGATCCGCTGATAGGCCACCTCATTACCCTGGCGATAATCTCCGATGGGGTTGTCGGCGATGAGTCCGCTCTGATGCGTCAGCAGATCCTGGATTGTGATCGCTCCCTTGCCATTCACTTCAAAGCCCGGCAGATGTTTCGCCACCGGGTCATCGAGTTTCAATTGGCCATGTTCCATCAGCCACATGATCGAAGTCGCCGTGGCGATGGGTTTGGTGAGCGAGGCCAGATCGAAAATGGTATCGACCGTCATCGGTTCCACGGCCGGTTCGAGTTGCCGTGAACCGTAGGCCTGCTTCCAGACGATCTTCCCTTGCCGACCGAGGCCGATCACGCAACCGGGCATCTTCTTTTCAGCGAGACCGGTCGCGACGAGAGTTTTGATCTCCTTGAGCATCGCCTCGTCGAAACCGACTTCAGCGGGGGACGCACTCGGCAAAGGTTCCGTGGCTTCCGAGGATGTAACGCCCACAAAAACCAGAACGAACAACGCAGCCACGATTGGTCGCATGACGGAAACTTTCAGCGGAAACCCAGGCCATTACCGCCACGCGGCGCCGTGCGGATATTCGTACTCGGCAATCGAAGACGGCTTCATGGTAATGCTGTAGCCCGCGGCGGTCGGCACCTGATACCGGCCATTCCGCATCGTCACCGGATCGATAAAGTGCTCGTGCAGATGCCCCGCGTATTCGCAAATGCGGTCGTCGAGCGAACCACTCAGGCAGATGTAATCGATCATCGCCAGGTGCTGCACATACTCGCATAATCCCACACCACCGGCATGCGGACAAACCGGCACGCCAAACGTCGCGGCGAGCAGCATTACCGAGAGGACTTCATTCACACCACCCAACCGGCAGCTATCAATCTGACAAACCCCGATCGCATGGGCCTGTAGGAACTGCTTGAACAACACCCGATTCGCACAGTGTTCGCCAGTCGCGACTTTAATCGGTGCGACCGCCTGCGCAATCGCCGCGTGACCGAGCACATCATCGGGACTCGTCGGTTCTTCGATGAACCACGGTTTGAACTCGGCGAGCCGTTCCATCCAGCGGATCGCCTCGGGGACATCCCACACCTGGTTGGCGTCCATCATCATGCGACGATCCCAACCGATCTCCTCACGGATGATGCGGCAGCGGCGGACATCGTCCTCGAGATCGCGACCGACCTTGATCTTGAAGACATCCCAGCCTTCAGCCAGACACTTCCGGCAGAGTTCCCGCAAACGTTCATCGGAATAGCCGAGCCAACCTGCCGACGTGGTGTAGGCCGGGTAGCCCTCGCGCTGGAGATGAGCGATGCGCTCGGCTTTGGTCGTGGCTAACTGCTCCAGATGTTCGAGCGCCGCGGCTGGGGACATCGCATCAGTGAGGTAACGGAAGTCGATGCAATCGACGAGTTGTTGCGGCGAGAAATCGCTGACCAGTTGCCACAACGGTTTGTTCACCGACTTGGCCCACAAGTCCCACAACGCATTCACCACCGCGGCGGTGGCGAGATGAATGACCCCTTTTTCTGGCCCGACCCAGCGGAGTTGGCTGTCACCAGTGAGATGCCGCCAGAACTGGCCGGGGTGATCGCTGAACTCTTCCAGTGTCTTGCCGACCACCAGCGAAGCGAGAGCTTCGATCGCCGCACAACAGAGTTCGTTGCCACGACCGATCGTGAAGGTCATGCCATGCCCGGCGAGGCCATCGACATTGGTTTGCAGAATGACATACGCCGCCGAGTAATCGGGATCGGGATTCATCGCATCCGACCCATCGAGCGATTTCGACGTGGGAAACCGCAAATCCTTGACCGTCATTCCCACGATGCGAATCGTCATGGTGATCTCGTCCAAATTCATTGAGCCGCAAAAAGACACAAAAAGCACAAAAGGTTGAGTGTTGAGGGTCAAGAGTTAGGACCCAATCTGACCCTTCACACCAGCAATCCTTTTTGCGACTTTTGTGCTTCTTTGTGGCTAACTTGTCTTTGACTTTTATCTCATGTGGCCGGGGCATCGATCTTGATGTGCAGGTCGCGTAACTGGCGGGCATCCACATCGGACGGAGCGCCGGTCATCATGTCGGCGGCCTTCTGCGTTTTCGGGAAGGCGATCACGTCGCGGATGTTATCGCTACCGCCGAACATCATCACCCAGCGATCGAGACCGAGTGCAATCCCCGCGTGAGGCGGAGCCCCGTACCGCAAGGCATCAAGCAGGAAGCCGAACCGCGACTCGGCTTCATCGGGGGTGATGCCGATGAAGTTGAAGACCTTCTGCTGCACGGCGGGATCGTGAATACGGACGCTGCCCGACGCCGCTTCGTAGCCGTTGCAGACAAGATCGTAAGACTGCGCCCGAATCTTGCCGGGGTCGGTCTCGAACAGCGGGATGTCTTCATCGACTGGCTGACAGAACGGATGGTGTTCGGCTTCCCAGCGGTTCTCTTCTTCGTTCCAGGCATACATCGGGAAGTCGAGCACCCAGGCGACTTTCATCGTCTTCGGGTCGTACAGATTGAGTTCTTTCGCCAACCGGTTCCGCAACGCACCGAGAGCCGCGCTCGACACCTTGTTGGTATCCGCCACGCAGAACAACAGGTCGCCCTGCTTGGCATCGAAACGCGCGATAATCTTCGCCTGATCTTCGGCAGAGAAAAACTTGGCGATCGGCGAATCCAGCTCGGTCGCTGACTTTACGCGGAAGAAAGCGAGACCCTTGGCACCGTAGTTCTTCACGAATTCGGTCAGTTCATCGATATTCTTGCGGCTGTATTTCTCGGCAGCGCCATCGGCTTTGAGGCCACGGACTCGGCCACCGTTCTGAATGGTCGAGTTGAAGACCGAGAATCCACACGCGGTCGCGATGTCGCCGAGATCATGCAGTTCCATACCAAATCGCAGATCGGGTTTGTCGCTGCCGAAGCGTTCCATCACTTCCGCATGAGTGAGCCGCACGATTTCGCCGAGTTCTTCGCCGCGGAGATCTTTGACCATCCGACGGATCAGGCCATCGATCGTCTGCAGAATGTCTTCCCGCTGAACGAAGGCCATTTCGACATCGATCTGCGTGAACTCCGGCTGGCGGTCGGCCCGCAGGTCTTCATCGCGGAAGCAACGGGCGATCTGGAAGTACCGGTCATAACCGGCGACCATCAGGATCTGCTTGTAAAGCTGCGGCGACTGCGGCAACGCATAGAACATCCCCGCATGCACACGGCTCGGCACAAGATAGTCGCGGGCTCCTTCCGGCGTGCTGCGGCCCATGATCGGCGTTTCGATTTCCAGGAAGCCGAGTTCATCGAAGTAGTCGCGCGTCGATTTGCAGAGCTTGTGTCGCAGGATCATCAGTTCCTGCAACTCTGGCCGCCGCAAATCGAGGAAGCGGTACTTCAGCCGCAGTTCTTCATTGGCGAGGTTCGACGAATCGATCTCGAACGGCGGAGTTTTGCACTTGTTGAGGAGTGTCATATCCTGGGCGAGGACTTCGATCGCTCCGGTCGCGAGTTTCGGGTTTTCGAGACCGGCCGGGCGGGGTTCGACCATACCGGTGACTTGGATCACGTCTTCATACCGCAGGCTGCGGGCCAGCTGCTGGATCTCGCTGTTTTCGGCGAGGTCGAACTTGATTTGCAGCTTTCCGTAACGGTCGCGCAGGTCGATAAAGACAATGCCCGCATGATCGCGGTATTTGTCGACCCAGCCACAGACGGTGACGGTCTGGCCATTATCCGAGGCGCGGAGTTCGCCGCAAGTCTTTGTCCGGAGCACAGTTGCTTCGCTTTCGGGGCGGGAAGAGAAACGCAGTCGGGACGCACGCACCCTGTGTGCTGGCGCACCCGAAGACGCGGATTATAGAGACAGCCCGGACGTGCCGAAAGTTCGGAGCACGAGAAGAAGTTAAGACTTATGGCTTGGGCCGCTCACCGTTTTCATCGAAGCCATTGTCATTGAGCCACATTTGAAGGGCAGCCTCGACGATATCATGCAATCTGCCGCCCGGTAGATCCCTGACGGAGCGTCCACCAGCGACTGAGTCTAATTCATTTTTCAGTTCATCGGGAATGCTGTACTGAAGTGACAGCAAATCCCTCACGGTTGATGCCCGGACAGAACACCCGTCTGCCGATTGACTATGAATTTTCAGCCAAGCTCTAATTGCATCCGCAGCGAATACTTTTTCGTGCGTCTTGCCTGCTGCTGGATTAACGCGTCGGTGCTCACGGTTTAGCTCAAGAACTGCCTTTTGAAAGGCCTTCTTCAGATTCGCACGAATTCTAGCGTTGAGCGGCTTGGGCATCTCTGTACCTGAGCGCAAAAACAGACTTGTTTGCTTAACAGAAAACTTATCAGAATCCCCGCATTCATGCAACAATGTAGCACTGAATCAACGCAGCAAATGATACCAGCACACCTGCAAGACAGGAACAGCGTCAGTTTAGCATCATTACATGACTGCAACAATGTGTGTTCTCCGCAACATACTGTTGCATAACAGGTTAAGAGGTTTTTCATGATGGATGAGACTTGATTTTCGAGATGCGAAGGGGGATCATATGAACGATAGTCGAAGCATGGAGATGGAGATCCAAGATGGCATCGCTGAAACAAAAAGCTCGGCCGCCACCTCTCGATGACGCCGAGCCTTTTCGTGCGAACAACCGCTGTTTCAGTAGTTGCAACCTACTGATCTCTGTGGGCGATGTTCAACAATCAGTCTAACGTCTGAACTAGCCCTTTCAAGCCCAAGTCTTTGATTGAGGCATGACTTATCATGCGAAAACACGCATGTGCTTTCGAATATCCCCCGTTTAATCCGCAAATTGGGGATGTTCCACAGACGATTCCTTTGGCAGACCTGCCGGAAAGTGAATGGCTCTTTCCACCACCGAAAGAGACATTCGTTTCCGTCCCAGCAAAGCCGCTCAAGCGTGCTTGGTGGGCCGGTTTGCTGTCCATTCTCTGGTAAGCTCATAGCCCTACGGCAATCATGGCCGTTTGGATGAAAAAACCCCGGTTGCCTCGTACGCAACTGGGGTTCTTCATTTTCGAGTGATACGTCGCGCTATCATTTTGTCTATTCGCGGTTTGTGGTGGTCACCGAGACGGCGTTGTGGAACGGGCGATTCTTTTCAACACGGTCTAGCTGAGGCCTATTCCAGCTAACTTATCAAAATTATTAACCTTGATTCAGCGTCCCGGCACAGAGAAGAACGAGCCGCCGAATCCGCCGCCACCACCGAAGCCGCCGCCCCCCATGCCGCCTGCTCCACTGTAATTGGGAAGCGAGGGGGCACCATCGCCCGATTCCAGCCGGCGGATCAGGCTGTTGACATCAAATTGGGCGGCCCGTGTTTGGGTGACGATCAGAATGGAATGTTCAATAATCAGCGATGTGACCACGCCGGGGGTGGGATTACCAGTGGACAGCACCCCGGGTTGTGACACCACCACGCGCAGGCTACCAATGGCGTCCGGTTGATCAGGAGATTGCCACGTATCGGGTTTGACCATCTCCGGCAGCAGTTTCAGCAGATCAGGAATGATAACGCTGGGCACTCGGTAGAAATGCGAGACCACCTCATCCATCGGATCTAACGCTTTCGGTCGCGTCTTTGAGTTCTTCAGGGCTTGGCGATAGTTCTCCAGAAGTGTCAATACAGCATCGAGTGTTTTTTCGGAATTTCGAATGACCATTGTGCCGGGTTTGGGAAAATCTAACGAGCCCCCCACGCCATCAATGTCCGTCCATTCTGCTTGGGTTTGACTTTGAATCGCAGATCTCAAAGCGTCAGATTCTTCCTGATCGCGGCATAGGTCTCGAACATCGAAGACCGCCGCCTTCAACGTTTCCGTGGCAGCAGTTTGCGTGGTAACCAATAGCACCCCATCCTCAATGAGGACGGTCAAGCCCTGGCCATCGAGCAAGACTTGGAACACGGTCTTGAGTGGCTGATCGGCGAGTTTCAAAGATACCGGCATCCGACCGCGAATTCCTTCATCCTGCAATGCGGTTTCATCAATATGAATGGGGACTTCGGCTGCGCGTTCGAGTTCTTCGATTGCCGAATACAACGGCATGCGATCGAAGTTGACTGTGACAGGTTGTTTCAGAGCTTCACGCAGAATGGCATGCTGTGGAGGATCGAGTGTAAATGTCCGGCGACCATGATTGCGCAAGGCCGCCAGCAGACCAGCAATTTCGAGTTGAACCCGCTCCGTATTCCTGGCGAAGAGCACATCTCCGAGAATAATCAACTGGCCAGCGACCCCATCCACAGCTTCCCATTCTCCATCGGTCGACTGCATCAGCAGCGCCTGCAATCGCTCGGAGTCGTAACCGGCATCCAGTAGATCTCCCAGACGATATTGGACGGTCGTCATGTGCTCATTGGTGGCGGTCTCGGTTGTGAGATACAGCAAACCATCCTGCAGGTACCAGTCGAGCCCCCCTCGCCGTAGCTGATCCAGCAGCAGATAGCAGGGTGCGTCGGCACTGCGCATCCCCATCGGGACTTCCACATCGTCGGGGATGCCATCGTCTGCCAGAGATCGAGAATTCAGAATGACGGGGATCTGCAGGTTTTCATGCAACCAATCGGCGAATTCCCGCAGCGACTTGTTACTAAAATCAGCGGTGACGGGCGTGGCCAGTACCTCGGGCAACAGTGTCGCCGGGTCGATCGTGCGGGGTTCGTCGGGGATTTCGATGATCGTTTTGGCCGCCGCCGGTGCTGGGTCCTGTGCCAGGAGTTCTCCGGTGGCTGAGGCCCATACTGCCAGCACCGCCAACCAACACCATCGTCTGCTACTGCCAAGTTTCATGGTTGCCTCGCTTGAAGTCAGTGTCGTCGGACTCTCCCGTTAAGGCCTGCCATCCAGCGCACTCGCCACACTGATGTGGTGTGCTGGCATCGGCAAGGCCTTCTGAAAGCAGAGTCCCATCGACAACGCCCGGAGTCGACAGAAATCCACCGTCACATCCGCTGAACTACGAGATTTTGGCGCAAATGGGAATGCTGTGTGGCATGCGGCGCGGCTAGCGGCCTACCATAAGAACTAACGGCGATACACTCAGCGACTCCAGAAGTAGCAATACCCCCAACTCGTTTGGATGGCATTGCGATGCCAAGGGAGACAGCTGAAGTCTTCAGCGAGACCGGTTCTCCAGATGTCGCGATAGAGTCGGTGGCTGACGTCTAATCAAGTGAATTGTATTGCTGAACTGACGAAAATGTCTGTTATGGCAGCAGGTCGCTGGGCGCATCAATCATCAGATTCGTCGAGAAGAGAATGTTTTCGCTGGCGGGTTCTCGCAGTTCGACGGCTTTCGGCACGCTGGAAAAGGTGTTGCCCGTAATGCTGACATAACGTGTGCCTTCCAGCACGATACCGCCCGCTAACTGGTCATCAATTTTTCGGCGGACGGTCCCCTCGCCGATATAGCTGTCGCAGAACGTGTTCCCCGAGACGGTGATGCGACTGCTGTCTTGGCCGATGTGTAAGCAGCGTGTTTCCAAGAGTGGGGGTTGGCTTCCATCCTTGGCTTTCGGTGGCAGCTTTAGCAGCGGAAAGGTGTTGGCTGACACGGTGCAGCCATGCGCATCAACGAGATCAACCCCGCCACCATTGTGAGCAATCACATTAGAGGAAAGGGTAATTCCATAACAATCGCGGGCCAGCACAATGGCTCGGCCATCGCATTCTTCAATCATGTTGCCCGAGACGACTGAACCATAGGTGTTTTCAATGACGACGCCATCCCCCAGATGGTCGTCGATACAATTCCCCGTCAGGCACAGGTTGAAAGCGTCGAAACAGCGTACAGCGTCGCGATTTTCTTCGAAGTGATTCCCGCTGACCACAATGTCGTGGCAACCGGGGACACTTAGTCCTGTCGCTTTGTTGTAAGTGATCAGGCAGTCATTGACGCGAGGGTCTTCATAGCAACGGTCGAGCTTGATGCCGTCGCCTCCATGATAGCTGACAGTCACACCTTGAATGAAAATTTCATTGACCAGAATGGCTTCGATGCCATGACCGCTCTTTTCATGGCCGGTGATGCGAAAGTTGCTGAGCATGACCCGCCAGAGTCTGTCAGCAGCTTTCACTTTTTCACCGTCGGGATGTTGCACAATCAGGGCGGGTTGCCCTTCCGTGTTCATGTTCTTGATATGAGTTGCGGTGCCAGACCCCTGCACAAGAACATCTCCGCGGGATAGCACCAGCGGCTGCGAAATCTCGAAGGTACCCGGGGGAACGCGGACGACGCCCCCTTCCAGAGGAAGGGCATCGAAAGCTGCCTGCAAGGAGGGGAACTGAGCGGCATCAAGCTCGGCTCGGGCACCCGGCAACAAAGCGACTGGGGACGTTGACGCTTGACGAGTTTCTTGTGCCGTAGTGATCCAGGCCATCCCCATAAACGCAAGACTCAGCAAAACAGCGGCTCGAACCATATCGCATGAACTCCCTGAAAAGACGTACCTGAATGACTCTGCCCATCGGAATCTACGAGCTTCAGTTGAGATCATTTTTCATTTACAGACGCCACTTGCATCTGATCATTGGCGGGGTTCCTCATGTCGGAATAAGGCCCGCAGCTCTAACGGATAGTCTGTGAGAATCCCATTGATTCCGACAGCAGCGGCTTGCTGCCATGCTGTCGGCAGGTGACCGGCAACCGTGGGGCCAGCAATGAAAGACTGCTTTTGGGCACGCTGAATTTGGGCGATCTCCTCAGCCGATGGGATGTAGCGAAAGTAAATCCAATCCACATCAGGCGCCTGGAGTATGGCAGGAAATTCGCCCGGATTGTTCGCGACAGCAGCGGTCTGGGCGGCACGGTTGGTTCGCTTGAGTTGTGATCGCACTCCCGGTTCTGTGATGGTCCGACCAATAAACAGCAGGCGCTGGAGTACCTGATGTTGTTCCGCCAGTTTAACCACTTCGGCTTCGACATCAGTGGCTTTCAGATCGACGGCAACCAGAATGTCGTGCTGGCGATACTCCGCAACCAGTTCGAGCACCTCATCGATGGTGGGCACCTTCTCGCCGGCAAACCTGGGATCAAACCAGCTTCCAGCATCCAGTTGTCGGATCTCAGACAACGTATGGTCCGCGACTCGGCCTTGTCCGGTGGTTGTGCGGTCCAGCGTGTCATCGTGCAGGCAGACCAGCACGCCATCTTTTGACTTCTGCACGTCGAACTCAAACCCGATGCGGAGTTCCAGGCAGGCACGAAAGTTGGCCAGCGTATTTTCGGGTGCGTGCCGCAACAGACCGCGATGAGCCACCACAAACGGTGGCTGTGATTCCGCCGCCTGTGACTGCGGCAACAACGCGAGACATGCACCAATTCCGAAAAGCAATCCATGGCTGCGGGTCATCATGGCGGTTCTCAATCGGGTCACAAGCTTACCTGTGTTGATGGTACAGAACAGCAACTGTTGATGCATAGGCTGCCGCAGGGCCGGATACGGGTGCCGTGCTGACTCGTTAGACCCAGCGCGCGTCGAGCGTTTTGCGACTGACGGTTCTCCCGAAAAAGTCGCAGGCATCTTTCAGGAACCGGTGTTATACTTGCGTCAACTCGTGGGGACGGTTCCGCGCCGCCTCAAATGTACACTCACTTAATCGCGACCATCGACAGGATCGACAATGTCAGCCACCGCGACGTCAGCCAGTCAGCAGACGATCGAACAACTCGCCGTCAATTCCATCCGAACGCTCTCGATGGACGGCGTTCAGCAGGCCAAATCGGGACACCCCGGCTCACCCATGGGCATGGCCCCGAATGCTTATGTGCTGTGGCAACGCGTGATGAATTACAACCCGGCGGACCCCATCTGGCCGAACCGCGACCGGTTCGTGCTCTCCGCCGGCCATGCGTCGATGCTCATCTATTCCTTGCTGCATCTGACCGGCGTGAAGAATGTCGTCGATGAGGTGAAAGTCACTGACGAACCCGCCGTCAGTCTTGACGAGATCAAGCGGTTCCGTCAGTTGGGGAGCAAGACCCCGGGGCATCCGGAATATCGCTTCACCGGCGGTGTCGAAACCACGACGGGTCCGCTCGGCCAGGGTGTGGCCAATAGCGTCGGCATGGCGATGGCCGAGAAATGGCTCGCCGCCCGCTACAACAAGCCCGGTTACGAACTCTTCGATTACAACGTGTACGCCTTCGCTGGCGACGGTTGTATGCAGGAAGGGATTTCGGCCGAAGCGGGTTCGATGGCCGGTCACTTGAAGCTGTCGAACCTCTGCTGGATCTACGACTCCAACCACATCACCATCGAAGGGGATACGAACCTGTCGATGTCGGAAGATGTGGGAGCCCGGTTCCAGGCCTACGGTTGGAACGTGCTGCATGTCGACGACGGCAACGATCTCGCCGCGCTCGAACAGGCTTATCAGACCTTCCTGAAGACCACCGACAAGCCGACGATGATTATCGTCCGCAGTCACATCGCCTGGGGAGCACCGAACAAACAGGACACGCACGGTGCTCACGGCGAGCCGCTGGGTGACGAAGAAATCGCCCTCACCAAGAAGGTGTACGGGTGGCCGACCGAACCGAAGTTCTACGTGCCGGATGGTGTGTACGAACACTTCCAGCAGGGCATCGGTGCCCGTGGTGCGAAAGCGGAAGCCGCATGGTCAGCCCTGTTCGCCAAGTACAAGACCGAATACCCGGAACTCGCGACCGAAATCGAACTGATGCAGCAGCGCCAGTTGCCTGCCGGTTGGGATGCCACTCTGCCGAGTTATGCTGCTGATCCGAAAGGCAAGGCAACGCGCGATGTCTCGGGCGAAGCACTCAACGCCATTGCCAAAAACGTGCCGTGGCTGATCGGTGGAGCTGCTGACCTCGCGCCATCCACGAAGACGCTGATCAAGGGGGCCGATGGGTTCCAGGCGGGCAACTACGGTGGTCGCAACTTCCACTTCGGCATTCGCGAACATGCCATGGCCGCGGCGGTCAACGGCATGACACTGAGCCGCGTGCGGGCTTACGGCTCCACGTTCCTGGTCTTCAGCGACTACTGCCGGAACACGATTCGACTGTCGGCGATCATGGAAATCCCGACGATTTTTGTCTTCACGCACGACTCGATTGGCGTGGGTGAAGACGGACCAACGCACCAGCCGGTGGAACACGTGGCGTCGCTGCGGGCGATTCCGGGTCTGATCGTCTTGCGTCCCGGTGATGCCAACGAAACCGTCGCGGCGTGGAAAGCCACGATGGAACAAACCAAGGAGCCGGTGGCCTTGGTGCTGTCGCGACAGGCGATGCCGACACTCGATCGCACGAAGTACGCCTCGGCTGACGGTGTCGCCAAGGGGGCCTATGTTCTTGCTGATGCGGCGAATGGCAAGCCGCAGGTGATTCTCATCGGTACCGGCACCGAGTTGTGTCTCGCTGTCGAGGCTTATGAGAAGCTGACAGCGGAAGGCATCGCAGCCCGCGTGGTCAGCATGCCGTCATGGGAACTCTTCGAGCACTATTGCCATAAGCATCCGGAATACCGCGAACAGGTCTTCCCGAGCAGCGTGAAAGCCCGCGTGTCGGTCGAAGCGGGAACCACCTTCGGTTGGGAACGCTATGTGGGAATGGACGGGACTGCCATCGGAATGCACTCGTTCGGTGCCTCGGGACCACTGAAAGACGTCCTCGCTCACTTCGGATTCACGACCGCGAACGTCGTCGAGGCAGCAAAGAAAGTCGCTAAGTGCTAAGGGTTCAGGGCTAAGTGCAGGAGATGAATTGAAGACCTGTCTTGACTCTTAGCACTTAACACTAAGCCTTTAGCTTTGCGGAGCTTCCATGCACCATTCGCTTCCCATCATTTTGCTGGCGCGGCATGGCGAGACCGCATGGTCCCTCACCGGGCAGCATACGGGCTGCCGGACGGATCTGCCGTTGACAGAGCGGGGTGAGCGAAATGCTCGCCATCTCGGCCAGCGGCTGGAGGGAATCTGGATGCCGCATGTCTTTTGCAGTCCGCTGCTGCGGGCACGGAGAACGTGCGAGCTGGCCGGATATGCGGAAGAGGCGGAAATCGATCCCGATCTCGTTGAATGGGACTATGGCGATTACGAGGGAATCACCACGCCGGAAATTCGCAAGACCGTGCCCGACTGGACGGTCTTTCGGCATGGAGCACCGAATGGTGAGAGTGTCGAACAGGCGACGGCACGAGCCGATCGGGTGGTCGCCAAACTCCGCGAATTGAACGACAGTGCAATCCTCTTTTCGAGCGGGCATTTCCTGCGGTTGCTCGCAGCCCGCTGGTGCGGCTGGCTTCCCGCTCAGGGAAAGCAACTACTGCTCGATACAGCCACGATCAGTATTCTCGGCTACGAGCACACGCTTGATGAGCCAGCCATCCGGTTGTGGAACGACAGCCGGCACGTTGTCGATTGATCTCGATGAAACAGACGCCCAGGAACTGCTTTCCGTAGGCATCACACCGGAAATTTACTCGACCTTGCCAACTGGTCGTAAACCGGTTCCAGTGCGGTTAGTGAGCGAATCCCCCAGGTCTTGCCGGGCTGTCTCCGCGAGCTTGGTCAGCAACCGCACGACATCGGGATGTTGGGCGGCAACGTTGATCGTTTCGCCGGGGTCTTCATCGAGATTGAACAGCGACAAGCCGAGGGTTTCCACGCGATATCCATGACGGCTGGCAATCCCCCGGATTCCCGATTCGGTAATCGATAACGGCTTCATGTTTTCCCAGTTCGAAGGCTTGCCATTCTTGCCGGGTGCTGCCGCGACGGTGAGGTATTCATGCGGAAAATGGAGCTTCCAGGGACCACTGCGGACCGCATGCAGTTCGTTGCCGGAGTAAAAGTACAACGCTTCGTGCGGACTCTTGACATCCTTTTGACCAGAGATCACGGGCCACACGTCACGGCCATCAATCGCTGTTGCGGGCAACGTTGTCCCGAGCAACTTGGCCATCGTCGGCAATAAATCGATGGTCATCATCGGGTCGGCACAAACCCGTCCCGCGGGAATCTGACCCGGCCAGACCATCACACAGGGAACACGCACGCCCCCTTCGAACGTCGTCAATTTGCCTTCCCGCAAGACTCCGGACGATCCTGCATGTTCGCCGTAAGACAGGAACGGGCCATTGTCGGACGCGAAGATGATCCAGGTCTTCTCTGCGATTCCAGCCGCCTGTACCGCATCGATGATCTGACCGATCCCATGATCGAGTTCTTCGACCACATCGCCATACAAACCGTGCTCGGTGCGTCCGCGATAGTCATCCGACGCGAAGATCGGCACATGCGGCATGATGTGAGGCACGTACAGGAAAAATGGTTCCTCACGATGCCGTTCAATGAACTGCACCGACCGCTCGGTGAGCCATTTGGTGAACTGCGACTGATCGGGATCAAGCGCGATCACACGTTCGTTTTCATATAACGGGAGTGACGGAATATCGCGGATGACGGGATGCAGCGGCCCATTGTCGTTCGAGTAAGGGATACCGAAAAACTCATCGAAGCCGTTACGTGTCGGGAGAAACGGCGGTTGATGTCCCAGATGCCATTTCCCGTAGATCGCCGTGGCGTAACCGTTCGCCTTGAAGAGTTCGCTGAGCAGGAATTCTTCGGGATTAATGCCGGTCTGGCTGGTGTGATTGAGTGCCCCGGCAAGTCCCACGCGATGCGAGTAACACCCCGTGAAGAGGGCCGCCCGTGACGCCGTGCAGACCGGTTGAGCGACATAAAAATTGGTAAATCGCGTACCGAGCTTTTGCAGCCGGTTGATTTGCGGAGTCTGGAAGCCTTTGGCCCCCTGAGAGGTAATGTCGCCGTAACCGAGATCATCCGCATAGATCAGAATGACATTCGGGCGGCTTTGGGGCTGAGCGGAACACGTCTGCGGAAAGAGGCCCAGCCAGATAATAAGAGTCAGGCAGCAAACCAACCCCAGCGAACGGCAGAGGCACAAATTCCCCGGGGAAGCATTCGCAACCGGTCCACTCTGACTGTCATCATACATTGTTGTGGTTTCACGCTTTTGCTCAAACGAAAGGGAATGCCCCATTCTTGAGCAACGTGTGGTCAGAGTCAAACTGCGGAGAGTTGAATCGACGGAAATGCCTCAAAACATCAGAGCATGAGCAAGCTGAGCAAACTCTGACTGCAGAAGTCGAACTCACAGGCCACTTAGGCAACTGGAGCCGTATCGCCAGCTCTATTCACTGACGAACACGCGGGTGCCACTGATGCCCGAGGGATAGAAGTTGGAATGGAAGCGTGGCCAGCCGTAACCATAGGGCGTCCGGTAGTACGGCCAACCCCAGCCTCCTCCTGAGCTGACATCGACATTGACCGATGTCTGCTGAACCGGCGGACGAGGTCGCGGCTGCCCCAGCAAGAGTTCCATCGTCGCATCGTGTCGATAGGATGGGTTGATGTCATACTCCGTACGGCTGAACGGAATCGATGCGTAGATTTCGGCATACCGTCCCGCATGTGCCACGGCGGGAGACAACGAGGCGGTACAAGGCACGGGTTCGGCGGCAGCCGGCGGAAGGCTCGCATCATCGAGAGGCAATGGGGGAGAGACAGCCACATCGTTCGGAACATCGAGGGGAACGGACGATTCCTCCGCAAACACGGCCGGTTGAATCACAATGTCGGCAGCAGGATTGGCGACAACGTTCGTACTGTCTGCCGACCAGGGGGTCACCGTCATCACCCAGTCGCCAAACCGATAGGTCTGCACGGCAGACAGGTCGTTCGCTTGCGGCGGTGCTGCAAAGACCGCGGTCAGCAGGCAACCAGTCCCGAGAATTGAGACGAGAGATGTTCCCATGGCGATGTCCCTGGAGCGATGGGCCGTTGCCCACGGCATGCGACCGGATTTAGCGTGTGTAGCGATTCTCCGTTTACGCTAGGCAACACGGGGGACCGGTGTCAAAGCGGCAATCCCGTTTCCGGGGGCATTTTCGGAGGCAATTGTCCGGTTGTAACGGTGAGATGTTCCGTTCGCTGTCGCCGTGTGATACAACCACTCACCAGTCCGTTCACCCCGAGATCTGTCAGTTTTGGGGTGTTTTCCCGCAGTCAGACAGGAAGCAGCTATAGTGTCGGCAAAAGCCTGGGGTGGAGCGTTTTCCGAAGCCACCGATCCCCGCGTGGAACTGTTCACCGAATCGATCAGCTTCGATGCAAGGTTGGCGCTCGTTGACATTCGCGGGTCGCAGGCCCACGCCAAAATGCTCGCCAAAGTTGGTTTGCTGACGAACGAAGAAGCCCAGCAGATCATCGACCATCTCAACGAAATCGGTCAGCAGATTACCCGCGGCGAGTTTGAGTGGAAGACCGAACTCGAAGACATTCATATGCACATCGAGACGGCGTTGATCGCGCGCATTGGCGATGTCGGCCGTAAGTTGCATACCGGCCGCAGTCGCAACGATCAGGTGTCGCTCGACCTCAAGCTTTACGTTCGCGAAGCCTTGCAACGCATTGATGAAGCGCTCGAAGATCTGCAGCGAGCCTTTGTCGATCGCTATGAGCAAGATCGCGAGATCATTCTGCCCGGCTATACCCATTTGCAACGGGCTCAACCGGTGATGGCAGCCCATTACTGGCTGGCCTACTGCGAGAAATTCCAACGCGATCGCGATCGTTTGCGTGATTGCAGCAAGCGACTCAATGTCTTGCCGCTCGGTGCCGCGGCATTGGCCGGAACATCGTTGCCGATTGATCGGGAAGAGACCGCCCGGCTGCTGAATTTCACAGATGTCGCCGCCAACAGCCTCGATGTTTCCAGCGATCGCGATTTTCTGGCGGAAGCCATTTTCTCCATGTCGTTGATCGCCGTGCACCTTTCGGGTTGGGCGGAAGAATGGATTTTGTGGTGTACCACGGAATTCGGCTTCCTCAAGCTGCCCGACGCCTACACGACTGGCTCATCGATTATGCCGCAGAAGCGGAACCCCGATGTGCTGGAACTTATCCGTGGCAAGTCGGCCCGGGTGATCGCCGACGTGCAGCAGATTCTTACGCTACTCAAAGGCCTGCCCCTCGCCTACAACCGCGATTTGCAGGAAGACAAGCTCGCCTTCTTCGATGCCTTTGACACGATCTCCGCGTGCCTGGAACTGGCACCGTCAATTGTGCGGCTGGCGAAATTGCGGGCCGATAAGATCAATGCCCGGCTGGAAGAGGGCTTCCTTGATGCCACCACGTTGATGGAATATCTCATTCAGCACGGGGTACCCATGCGGACGGGGCACGAAGTCGTCGGTCATCTGGTACGACTCTGCGAAAGCCGCGGGATCACGTTGGCAGAAATGCCCCTGGCCGATTTTCAGGCGGTCAATCCCTTGATCGCGGACGATGTATACGGCTGGCTGGGAGTGAAGAATGTTGTCGCCAAACTGCAGAGCTACGGCAGCGGCGGCATCAACTGCATTGAAGAACAGGTCGAAGAATGGCGCACACGTTTGCGGACGGAAGGGTAAGCGAAAATACCCGCCACTCGGCGGTGGCGGCTTTTGACCATCAACCGTAGACCATCCCTGAGTCCTTGGCCGTGCGGTTCAGTCGATTATGGCAATGCAACGCGGAGAGGACGAACTCAGCGACCGCGGCGAGTAACCCTTCCGACGCCGGTCCGCGAAACTGTTCGGGTTCCAGGGTCTTGGCCAGTTGATCGAGTTGTTCGCCAAAGCCGCGAATCACCAGTACACGCTGCAACACCTCGGCTGCCGATAACCGGTCGTGCAGTTCGATCGACTTACCGGATTCGAAGTGTTCGACCACATTCCGGTAGGCTTTGATATTGGCCACGCCGTCAAAGACCACCTTCACGGCCTCATCCACGATGCGGCTGACCAGACGGTCTTCTTGACCGGGTTCTTCGGTCATGGTCAGTTCCATCTTGCCGCGTGAGCTGGCAATCATCGCCGTGAGATCGCCGGGACGAGCCACCGCAGTTTCTTCGCCATTCAACAACGCCCGGCGTTCGGCGCTCGAAATCACGTTTTCATAGTTGGCGATCGACATCCGCACGCTGACGCCGGAGGCCGGGTTCACATGTGGACTGTTCCGGGCCAGTCGCGAGGTTTCTTCGACAATCTCCTTGAGGAATCGCGGGACAAACACTGACGGAGCGGCATCACGGGATGTCCAGGCCTGCTCATCGATGATCGCGATCCCCAGTTCACGCGTCAGGGGATAGTGTGTGCGGATGACCGAACCGATGCGGTCTTTGAGCGGCGTCACCAACCGCCCGCGATTGGTGTAATCTTCGGGATTGGCACTGAAGACCATGCAGACGTCGAGCGGCAACCGAATCGTAAAGCCGCGGATCTGGATGTCGCGCTCTTCCAGCACATTGAACAGGCCGACCTGAATTTTCGCGGACAGGTCGGGCAGTTCGTTCATGCAGAAGATGCCCCGGTGACTGCGGGGAATCAGACCGAAGTGCATCACATCTTCGTTCGACAGATGTTTCCCTTCGGCGTGCTTCACGAGGTCCACTTCGCCGATCAGGTCTGCAATGGTGACATCGGGGGTGGCGAGCTTTTCGTGATACCGTTCCTCGCGGCCAATCCACTCAATGGGGCAGTCATCGCCGAGTGTCTGCACACGGTCTCGGGCGAATTTCGACAACGGTTGCAAAGGGTTGTCATGGATCTCGGAACCCGCGACGATAGGCAGGGCGTCATCGAGAAGGTGCACAAGCATCCGAATCATGCGGGTCTTTCCCTGGCCGCGCAAGCCGAGGAAGAGCATGTCGTGTTGTGAGAGCAGGGCCTGCTGAATCTGCGGAATAACCGTGTCATCATATCCGAGCATGCCGGGGAACAGCGGTTCTTTCTGTTGAAGCTTGCGAATCAGGTTTCGCCGCAACTCCTGTTTGACGCTGACCGACTGATAACCGCTTTCGCGGAGTTGACCCAATGTGCGAGGACGATCTGTCATCCATCCGCCTTCAGTATCGAATGATGGAAGGGCTGCGCTGTCCGTTGATTATAGATGGCAGCCCTGCGGGGACAACGGCGCTCGGGAAAGTTCTTCCCTGCCCACATTGCGAGGACGAGTTGGCACACGGTATTCTGGGGAACAGTGAGTCTCTGCTTTTTCCCATGAATTCAGGTGACATTTCGCCATGGCCCGTGATGATAGCGATTTTGGAACGGCCGCCTACGACGATTCTCGACCCAAGCGGAAATCGAAAACCGGCTGCTGGATCTGGGCTCTGGTGATCACCATTCTCGGCATGATCTTCGGGGGCATCGCCTGTTGCGGCGGGTTCTTCTACTTTGGCCTGAACGTCTTCAATGACGAAATGAAAGCCCAGGTCAAAGACAATCCGGTTCTGATCGAGCACATCGGAGAACTGGAGTCGATGTCGATCAATTTCGTAAAAACGGGGGAAGTCAACAGCGAAGATACGATTGTTTACGACGTCAAAGGCTCCAAAGCCAGTGGCACATTGGCCGTGGAGCACACCCAGAATGGCGATGGCGATATTCTAGTCATTTCCGCGACATTGACGTTGGCCGATGGGCAGACCTTTGAGCTCTTCGATGAGGAAGTTGACGAAGCGATGCCTGTCGAAGAGAACATGTCACCCGATGTGAAGGCCGAACCCGTCGATCCAGCGGCCGCGCCAGCTGCCGCTCCCGATGCGGCCCCTGCGACGCCAGAATAAGGCTGCTAGGCCACGCGGCGCGACACTGTCCCAACAGCGAGCGGCTGAGCAATGTGTGTCGCAGGTTGACAACACGTGCCTTTGCCCGTCAGCATGCCCGCCCGTGCGAAGGCCTTCCATTCGCTGAAGGACAGGGCCATTTCGGGAACGCGGAGAGAGACCGCTGTCACGGCCCGTGGGGTTGGCTGCTTGTGCCAGTAACTCCGGCAGCGCCGCCAGAGCGTGGGATGGAATGTCTGTGTCTGAAAGTGGCCGGGGAAGCAGGCGAGATGTCGCCGCCAGCATTCCGGTGAGTGGTGCTGGGTATCTTCGGCGGTGCAGAGGGCCAGACAGCGGCTTGCAGGCTTCAAGGCGGCGAGCAGTGCGCTGGTTTCCAGGCGACAGGCCAGATCGTACAGATTGCAGTCGAGCGGCAGGAAATCGGTGATCAGGACCAGATCGAATTCCGCATCCCACGGCAGTTCACGAGCCCCCGGACTCCAGAGCTGAAAATCAGCAAGGGGTAATGTCCGGCGGCCTTCGATCACCGCTTCGGCTGTCAGGCACAGTCCGGTCACATCATAGGCCAGGTTGATCAGCAACTCGGCCACATCGAGCGGCCGTGATCCCACAACCAGCAGCCGTGAACGGGGAGGGAGCATCGGCCGAGTCAGCAGTTTCCACCACATCCCCGTGGTGAGCGAAACTGAATGTTCGGGCTGAGTCGCCGGTTCCATCGCCGGATACCGATGCACAAACATTTTGCGACACTCCCCAGTTGGTCCATTTCCTCGGCGGTCGGGTTGTAGGTCTCGCGGGAGACAGGGTCAACGGCAATCTGGCCGTTCTGGCGGGAACCAGCGACGGGAATCGGAGGCAACTCGGCACGCGATTTGATCCTTGAAGGGCGGTGGAACGTTGCCACAATACGGGAGATCGGTCCTCACACCGGCCGATTTCGCCAACACGCGGCGTCGGAATGACGTAGAATGTTGCTGAAGGTGTTACTCATACAATAGTTACGGAGACGGCTTACCCCGGGACCACCATGTTTTTCGATCCTTTATACTTTCTGTTACTTTCTCCCGCCCTGCTGTTGGCCATGTGGGCGCAATGGCGAGTTCGTGCCACCTATGAACAGGCCATGCAACAACCGGCTCCGATGACCGGTGCGCAAGCAGCCCGGCGGATTCTGGACCATGCCGGTCTCAACCACATTCCGATTGAGGAAGTGCCCGGCCAGCTTTCGGATCATTACGACCCGCGCACACAGACCGTACGGCTCAGTACCGATGTCTATCGGCAACACTCCTGTGCTGCCGTGGGCATTGCCGCGCATGAAGTGGGTCACGCCATTCAACATGCCGAACACTATGCACCGCTGGTGGTGCGGAACTTTGCCGTGCCTGCGGCGATTGTCGGCCCGAATCTGTCGATTATGCTGCTCATCGGCGGTGCCTTACTGGGGCTGCCGGCTTTGATCTGGATCGGCATCATCGTCTTCGGTGGCGTGGCGGCGTTCCAGCTCGTCAATCTGCCGGTCGAGTTCGATGCCAGTAACCGGGCGAAGCGTCATTTGTCCGAGATGGGGATCGTCGACTTCCAGGGAGCTGCCGCCGTGCGCGGTGTCTTGAATGCCGCCGCGTGGACGTATGTCGCAGCCACCTTGCAGACACTGCTGACGTTGCTGTACTACATCGTGCGTTATGGTGGCATGGGCAGCCGTAGTAACGATTGATCGAACCTCCCAAGCCGCAGTTGAAATGATGCCCAGGGATAGCGATCCCTGGGCGTCAGTATTGAATGACCTGATCCCTCTTCGTAAGCGCTTTGCATGACCGTCGCTGCTGAACCGTCTCCCAGCCGTTATGTCGTGGGGCTCGACCTGGGAACCACGAATTCTGCGTTGGCCTATGTCGATACGGCAGCGGGGCGGCAGATTCAGACGTTACCAACACCGCAGGTGGTGGCACCGGGCTTACAAGAAGCGCGGGAGTCGCTGCCGTCGTTTCACTATCAACCGGCCTCGCAGGAATTCCCGAAGGGCTCGTTTCGGTTACCGTGGTTAACGACCGATGCGGAATTCCTGGTGGGACAGTTGGCCCGTGAACAGGGAACGCTGTCGCCCGCCCGGCTGATCAGTTCGGCCAAGTCGTGGTTGTGTCACGCGGGGGTCGATCGCACGGCCGATCTGCTGCCTTGGCAAGGGGCAGCGGATGTCACCCGGTTGTCGCCGGTCGCCGTCAGTGCCCGTTATCTCGCACATTTTCATGCGGCCTGGGATCACCGGTTTCCGGATCATCCCCTTGCCGATCAGGATTTTGTGCTCACGTTGCCCGCATCGTTCGATGAAGTCGCGCGGGAACTGACGGTGCGTGCGGCTCAACAGGCCGGTCTGAAGCGTATCGTGCTGATCGAAGAGCCCCAGGCCGCCTTCTATGCCTGGATCGATAAGCATGCCGACCGCTGGGAGCAGCTTGTTTCGCCGGGGCAGAAAATTCTGGTGTGCGATATCGGCGGGGGCACCACCGACTTCACGTTGATTCGTGTCCGCAAAGGGACTGACGGACTGGTGCAGTTTCAACGAGTCGCCGTGGGTGATCATCTCATTCTCGGCGGCGACAATCTTGATCTGACGTTAGCCCACTTCATCGAACGCAAGTTGAAAGGGGATGGCAAACTCGAACCCCGCGTGTGGAGCGTCCTCGTCCGGAGTTGCCGCCAACTCAAGGAAATCCTGCTGGGGCCGAGTCCACCAGAGCAATACACGTTGTCGTTGCCAGCTTCCGGATCGAAATTGATTGGCGGGGCGTTGCAGGTGCCGGTCACGCGTGAGGAAGTGATGCAGGTGGTGCTGGAGGGCTTCTTCCCTTTGGTGCCGCTCGACTCTCGACCCGTGGCAGCACAGTCGGGCTTTCAAGAGTTTGGATTGCCGTATGCCGCGGACCCGGCGGCCACCAAGTATCTGGCCGCGTTTCTCACGGCTCATCGTCATGCGGGCGATGATGGCACCGAAACGGGAAGCCACGATCCGGCCCGGCCCGATCTCTTGCTGTTCAATGGCGGCGTGTTCGAATCGACGGCCATTCGCCAACGCATCATCGATCAATTGCACCACTGGTTCCGGGGCTCAGATTCTAATTGGTCGGTCACAGTTCTTGATAACGAACGCCTCGATCTGGCCGTGGCACGGGGGGCGGCCTATTACGGCATGGTCCGCCGGGGCGAGGGAGTCCGCATCGCCGCGGGTTTGGCCCGCACTTACTACATCGGCGCGGCGAAAGACGACGGCAGTTTGCAGGCCTTGTGCCTTTGTCCCGCAGGACTCGAAGCCGGGCAGGAAGTCGATCTCACCGAACGCACCTTCGAGTTGCGACTGGCTGAGCCAATTGAGTTGCCGCTGTTCGTCTCCAGTGTAAGACTCACCGATCAACCCGGGGATTTGATTCCCATCGAGCGCGAACAACTGACGGCCTTGCCACCGATTCGCACGGTCATCAAAGCCGGTAAGACAGCCTCTGCCGAAACCGTTCGCGTGATTCTGAAAGTGCGGCTGACCGAGATCGGTACCCTCGATTTGTGGTGCAGTGATATTGAGAATCGCCGCAGTTGGAAGTTGCTGTTCGATGTGCGATCAACGACCCAGACAGATCGTGAAGCCGAGGAATCTGTTGCGAATCAACAGGGCGTGCTCGATGATTCCTCGCGGGCTGCGGCTGTCACGGTCATCTCCGAAACGTTTCGTCCGCAGGGGACCGACCCCGCGACGTTGATGAAACGCTTGAGTGAAGCCTTGGAGTTGCCGCGCGATGACTGGCCACCCACATTGCTCCGCCAACTCTGGGATGTGTTGCTTGATCTGGAACCGGCCCGACGCATCAGTGCCACACATGAAGCCCGCTGGTTGAATCTGCTGGGATTCAGCCTTCGCCCCGGTTATGGCCTCGCGGTCGATGACTGGCGCGTGGCTGAAACCTGGAAACGCTTGAACGGCAAGCTGGCGCATGCGGCCGGTCAATGTCGCGCGGAATGGTGGATTCTCTGGAGACGGATCGCCGGGGGATTGACCGCGGGACAACAACAGGCCTTGGCCGCTCCTCTGGCGACGGGTCTCAAAACCTGGCTGCGTGCCTCCAACAAACCCCGTGCTGGTGGACCAAGTGTCCACGAAGTCGCAGAACAATGCCGCATGATCGGCGCGTTTGAATGGCTTCCGCCGTCCCTCAAGGAAGCCTGCGGCGAGTTGTTCCTGGAGATGATCGAACATCCGAAGCACGAAGCCTTGCGACCGGCGGCCGTGTGGGCTCTTGGTCGGTTGGGAAATCGATCGCCGATGTACGGCCCTTTAAACACGGTCTTGAGTTCCGAAATCGTTCAGCGGTGGATTGGGCGATTGCTGCCTCTTGCAAGTTCCGATCCGCTGGAACTATTGACCCTCATGCAATTGAGCCGAAAGACTGGCGACCGATACCGCGATGTGGACGAACCCACTCGGGAGCGCGTCCTTCAATTGCTGCACAAACGGCAGGCTCCACGGCATCTGTCGGACCTCGTTCGCGAAGTAGGAACATTGGATACGGAAGAGCAGGGTTTGGTGTTCGGTGAAGCTCTCCCCCCGGGTTTGCGGATTGTCTGAATCCACTCACGACGTGACGCGCCACTTGGCTGTCACGTATAATGAAAACTGCGAGGCATCGGCATCCTCTCGCAGAAAGTTGATCCATGTGGGACTGGCAAACACTCATTGTGCTGCTCTGCGTTGCGATCGCGGCCGGTTGGCTGGGCTGGTCGACGTGGCGGTCGTTGATGCGGCGAACGACCCACGGTTGTGGTACAGCATGCACCGGCTGTCCGCAACAGCAGACAACGGAACAACCACAGGCTGCCGGATTCGTTTCGCTCGATTCCCTGATGCAGACAACGGAGTCTGCACACCGATGATGCAGTCCAATCTGTTCCACTCAGCGCCGGTTGCACCGTTCAATAAACTGCCCTGCGGTGAGGAGTCGGTGTGACCCCACCCCGTCGTCTGGCCTGGTTATTGCGAGCGATCGGTCTACTCGACCTGCTGGCATTTCTGGCTCTGGCCGCATCGCCAGCACAAATCGCGCGGCTGCATGCCCAACTCGGTATGGGCACGTTTCCTGAGGCTGTAATTACGGTCTATCTGGCCCGTACGGCGTCGATGTTGTACGGCTTTTGTGGGTTGCTGTTGCTGTTTCTCAGCACCGACGTGGAACGCTACCGCCCGGTGATTCGCTTCCTGGCGTTGGCGGGCCTGATTGCCAGCGCTTTGTTGTTGTGGATTGATGTCCGTACCGGCATGCCTTGGTGGTGGTCCGTCTTGGAATCAACCGCGTGTGCGAGCCTCTGGGGGGCTGTATGCTGGTGCGTATTCCGCTACCGGCATGATAAGACCTAATCGTGTTCAGTTCGAAAGTGTCGGCCGGGGCAGCTGAATGCGAATCTGCTGCGAAAGCTGCCGGGCTTTCACTTCGGCTTCCTGAATCGGGAAGCCCGCCTTGATGCCTGGTCGCTGATGCCCCGCAGCTGACAAGTACGCATCCCTCAGCAAGGTCACTTTTTGATAGACGAGGCTGCGAATCGCCGGGGAAAGCATCTGCCGTTTGAGCATCGCTTCAGACGATGCGTCATCCACCACCTTCTCATCTCCCAAAGCCCGGATGATCTGTTGGGCCATGAACCAGTGCCCGGCCTGATCGGGATGGACGGCGTCTGGAGTGAATGTGAACGCCGGTTGTGATTGCTGCTTTTCCCGTTGAGCGGCGAGCATCGGACCATGCAGATCGATCACCAACTGGCCTTCTTCACGCAAGGTCAGCAGCCAGTCAGCATAAGCTCCCAGCACTTCATCGTAGGAAAAGCCGAGGGGCTTCTTCTGGTCATCGTAAATGGGCGGAGTGATCAGAATCAGATCGGCTCCGGCGGCTTTTACTTTCTTCTGCAGGGTGCGGATGCCCTGTTGATACCGCTCGAACCGGGACTCGTCGAGGGGTTGGTAGACGCCACAGTTCATGCCATAGCAGGCAAAAACGAGGTTCGGCTGCGTCACCTTCAGCACGCGATCGAGCCGTTCCATGACGGTGGGACGCGGGAATTTGCCATCGGCATGCCCGTCTTCGCTCAACCCCGAAACGGTTTCACTGGGCAGCCCGACTTCAATGATCTCTGGGTAACGCGACCAGTTCTGGGTCAGCATCCAAGTTTCGACATCAGCCACATAATAGCCGGCATAGGTGATGCTATCGCCGATGAAGACGACGCGTTGGGCTTTCTGGAATAACTGTAGAGGTGTCGAATTCTCTTCTGCGACCGCCGTTGGCCCTGCGATCACGCAACTCAGAAGGCCCAGCGTCAGATACAACATCAACGATTTCATGGCAGGTCAACTCCGGCGTTAAGAATGGTCCGGTCTCTTCCACGGATTCTGAGGAGAATTTCCCGGCTCGGCAAGTTTCACCGTGCGGGAAACACAGAACGGCCGAGACTCGGTTGCATCTTCCGACGTCGGTCAACTATCGTAAATCCCGCGACTCAGTGAGCCCGTGGCCAGGGGACCGGGCTGTGTTTCCCTGCAGTGAAGGCGTCTTGTATGACGACGGTAATCTGGACCAGTCTGTGTCTGCTTGCAGCAACCATCTCCGGCGGAGAGTGGCCGCAGTTCCGCGGTCCCCAGGGTGATGGCCATTCCCCCGCGACCCAACTCCCCACCACCTGGAGCGAAACGGAAAACGTCGCCTGGAAGACGGCGGTTCCCGGCCGTGGCTGGTCGTCTCCAGTACTCGCCGATGGACTCATCTGGCTCACCTCGGCGGTGGAACACAAGCCCACTGCGGCCGAACTGGAAGCGATCAAGAAAGACCGGCTGGGCGGCAATCCCATGGCCGATCAGATGACGATTGTCGGATCAATCACGTTGCGGGCCATAGCCGTCGATGCGGCCACCGGCAAGATCAAACACGACATCAAACTGCTTGATGTGAAAGACCCGCAGCCGGTCCATTCGCTCAACAGTTACGCCTCGCCTTCGCCGGTGCTCGCCGATGGGCGGCTGGTGTGCCATTTCGGGGCTTATGGCACGGCTTGTGTCGACACCGCCACCGGGGAGATTTTGTGGAAGACCAAACTCGAAATCGATCATTCCGTCGGTCCCGGCAGTTCTCCCGTGGTGTTCGAAGATCTGCTGATCATCCCTTGTGATGGCACCGACAAACAGTTTGTGGCGGCCTTGAATCTGGTGACGGGCAAAGTCGCCTGGGAAACCCCGCGTCCGCCGATGGCTGGCGACAAAGGTGACCTGCATAAAGCCTTCAGCACGCCCTACCTCGCGATGATTGCTGGCGAACCGCAGGCCATCATTGTGGGAGCCCAATGGGTAGTGAGTTATGAGCCGCGGACCGGCAAGGAAATCTGGCGGCTCAATCATGGTGTCGGCTTTTCGAATGTGCCTCGCCCCGTGATTGGAAATGGCTTCATCTACATCTGCACCGGCTTCATGCGGCCGGAGTTGCTGGCAATTCCCGAAAACGTTCAGGGAGAAGTGAAGACCGATCAGGTGGCCTGGAAGTTCAACCGACAGGTGCCGGCACAACCTTCACCGATTCTGGCCGGCCGCGAAATCTACTTCGTTTCCGATCAAGGGGTCGCCACCTGCCTCGATGCGATGACCGGTGAATCGCTGTGGACTCAACGGATGGCGGGGAATTACTCCGCATCGCCTCTCGCTGCCGATGGCAACCTCTACTTCTGCAGCCGCGAAGGGGTGACGACGGTGATCAAGCCCGGCCGCGATTACACCGAGGTGGCTTCGAACCAGCTCGAAGGCCAACTGATGGCCTCGCCCGCCGCCACCGATGGCCGATTGTATTTGCGGACCGATACGCATCTGTATGCGATTGGAAAATGACATGGGCAGACCGCCAACGGGGATCGAATGCACGGTCCCCATTTTGCCGGTGCGCGACCTGGTGGTGAGTCTGAAGTTCTATACTGAGACCCTGGGATTTCAGATCGACTGGGGTGGCGAAGCGGGCAGCATGATCGCCTCGGTCTCGTGTGATGGCCGACTGATCATGCTCTCGCAACTGCAGCCGTGGGTAGCACCAGCGTGGGTCTGGATCGGCCTCGAAGACGATGCGTTGTTCGATGATTATCGATCTCGCGGGGTGTCCGTTTTGCAGGAACCCCGCAATGAGCCATGGGCCTACGAAATGAAGTTCCTAGATCCCGATGGCAACGTGCTGTGGATGGGAACGGAACCGAAACGCGATCAGCCATACTTTCAAGCCACGAATCCCGCAGTCTGACTACATCGACAGCAGCCGTTGCCGCAGGGATTCATCGTGGAAGGCGTCTTCGATGGCACAGGCGAAGGTGCCGAGGAGTTTCGACCGGCTGAAGGGCTTCGTCAGCAGCGTGTCGATGTGGGCCTGACGAATCTGCCGCTCCAGTTCCCGGGTCGGGTCGGAGGTCATCAGAATCGCCGGTCGCCGCAGGTCGAGTTCCTTCAGAGCGGCGAGGGCTTCCAGACCACTGCGGCCGGGCATATGCAGGTCGCACAGGGCCAGGTCGGGGAGTTCGGCGGTGGCCAGTTCAAAAGCTGTGTCGCCGTTGTCGGCTTCCAGAATTTCGAAAAACGGCTCACACAACTCGCGCAGCACCGCCCGCAATGCCGGGTCATCGTCGGCAAGTAGCAGTCGATAGTTCATGGCTCCGCCCACAAATGTGTGCACATCTGGACATTAGCAAGAATGTGCCGCTTCTTGGCATTCTATGCCAGTATCAGAAATCTGGCGGGTGCGTCAATCGTGGCTATCGGCAGATTTTTCGGAATCGCTACCGACAAACGCTGATTGGGAGAGGTGAACTACAGAATTGCCAGCGGATTGCGGCGTTCTTCCAGCGTTCCCCGGGTAACTCCCACGCGGTTTGACGCTTTCAGTTTCCGCCAGACCTCTTCACCGGAAATGCGGCCGTTTAGCAGATCGCGATAGAGGTCCACCACTTTTCGGAGTTCTGCGGGAGTCTCGTCGACGAACTCCAGGCGGAAATCGCGCACGCCGCGACTGAACAGTTCGGGCACTAGTTCCGCCCCGGATTGTGGCAGGGCGTTGTAGAGAGTATTCCGGCAACCGACATCGGCTTTCAGCGGATGCTCCATCCCCACACGATCCCGCAGTTGTACCAGATGATGATCGCACGGACGGCCGCAGTTCGTCTTGTTCGTCCCCGGCGACAGCACGGCACAGAAGACGCAGTGCTCCATGTGGAACATCGGCATGTGCTGGTGGAGCACGACTTCGAGCCAAGCGGGCGGAACGGCATCGACCAATGTCAGCAGTTGATCACGGTTCATGTCATAAGAGGCCGTGATGCGCTGGCAGCCCTGATCGATGAGATACTGCACCGTGAGATCATTGGTGGCATTGAGCGAATAGTCGCCGACCACCGGCAGGCCTGCCTGTTGGAAGTACCGCAGTCCAGCCAGATTTCGGACCAGCACGCCATCGGGCGCGTACTTCTCGATCAGCCGGAACAGGCCCATTTCCTCGGGCTTCTGGATACGCGGCGGAGCCACCAGCAACTGCCGACCATCCAGCCGTGCGGCTTCAATCGCACCGCGATACTCCCGCAAGTCCTGATAGTCCGCAATCAATGTCGTCACATCAGACTGCAGCGCCGCCTGCAATTGTTCTGCGGTCCGACAGAGGACATGCAGTCGCGGTGGTTGCTCGTGTTGCGAGTGGACGGTGCTCGTTCGTTGAGGCATTGTCGATCGCAGAGTCGCGAGCACATCGCCGTCCGTCAATCGCCGTGGAGGAGCCGTGGCAGTCGCCTGATCGAGGGCCGTGATCAAATCTCGTCGGACTTTGCCCAGCACACTCAAAGGGATCATCGGTGTGCCCGTGATCTGGGCGGTGAGATCACGCAGTTCAAAGACCGTATGCCCCAACCGCGAGAGTTGTTCCCGCAGCACATCGGCGGTTAATGCATGCTTGCGCGCGATCTCCAGTGATTGTTCGGAATTAACTGTGATCTGCACGCCGGTTGCTGTGGTGGCCACCACGCGTAAGGGTTCTCCAACAGTGGCCGTAATCGACAGATCGACTGGCAATTTGCGGATCGGATCGGCGGCGGTGAAGCTTTGTCGGAGCCGCGTCGTCAGTTCCGGGTCATCGGTCTTCCAGACTTCCTGCCCCACGAAGAGTCGTTCAAAATCGATCGCCTCGCGGGCGAACTCGAGTTCCACGCGGCCACTGTCGACAGCCTCTTCGCACGACATCCGGCCACGGAACACGCCATAAACCCGGCCGCCCTGTTCCGTTCCGGTCAGCCGGTCTCCGGCGAGGACCAGGCCGTCACCCCGGCGGACCGGCCCCTGCAGTTCGACTTCAATGCGTGTCCCTCGCCAGTCAGCGATCTTGCCGAGTAACACGCCGCGTTTAGCCGAACTAAGAGCGGGCACCAGCCGTTTATGATCGCAACCTTCGAGCCAGCCGGGCGAGAACCCGCGCGAGAACGAAAGTTCCATCTCACGAACATCGTTGGCATTTAAGCCCACCGCTCGGCCTGCAATGACATTGTCGATGGCCTGGCGATAGTGCCGTGTGATGTTGGCAACATACTCAGGCGATTTTAGCCGGCCTTCAATCTTGAACGAGACGACACCGGCGGTGATGAGGTCCGGGGTCAGATCATACGCGGCCAGATCCTGCGGACTGAGCAGATATTTCTGATCACCCAGGTCGACATCGCGGCCATCGCAGATCAGTTCATACGGTAAGCGACAAGCCTGGGCACATTGCCCGCGGTTGGCACTGCGGCCGCCGAGTGATTCGCTCGTCAGGCATTGCCCGGAATAGGCAACGCACAACGCCCCATGCACAAAGGCTTCCAGTTCCACATCGGTCTGTGCATGAATGTCCGCGATCTCGCCGAGGGATAACTCGCGCGCGAGGACGGTCCGTTCAATGCCCAGTTCCTTCGCGACGGCAATCCCTTCAGCACTCGTCAACGTGAACTGCGTTGAGGCATGGATCGGCAGGTCGGGCGACAAGGCCCGCATCAATCGCACCACGCCGATGTCCTGCACCAGCACCGCATCGACTCCGGCGATGGTGAGGGCTCGCACGGTTTCCACTACGTCAGGCAGTTCATCACAAAAGACTAGCGTGTTGAGCGTGACGTAACCCTTCACGCCGCGTTGATGCAGAAACGCCATAGCAGCGGGAACTTCCGCGAGCGGAAAGTTCGCCGCCCTTGCCCGGGCATTGAATCCGGCATCCAAACCGAAATAGACCGCATCGGCCCCGTTCTCGACGGCGGCCCGCAGGCATTCGAAGTCGCCCGCAGGGGCCAGCAGTTCGGGACGGCGGAGCGGATGAGTCACGGCGGTCATGGAAAGATCAACATCAGGAGGTCGCAGAAGATCTGGGTTAGTCGCAATCGGGGCATCGTGTGCCACTGGCTCCGCCAGTGGATTTCCGCTCAGCGACATGACGTGTTTCAAACGTCACTGGCACAGCCAGTGGCACCCTAACTAGTAGTCTGCCATCGCAATTTCGCTTTCGAGAATGTCTTTAGTCTAGCAGATAGCAACGCCTCCCGGCAGAACAGTGGCCGCCCTGTCCATACCGACTATGATTCTCTGCACAGTTCTTCCCCTACGATCGGAACCGCATGTCTGAATTGGCCCCGTACGGAATTCACTGGTTTCGCCGCGATTTGCGAGTCGCGGGGAATCCTGCCCTGCAATGGAACTGGAGGCAGCATCAGGGGCGGGTATTAGGGGTTTTCGCGTTCGATAAAACGTTTCTGAGCCGTCCCGATTTCTCGGTCAACCGGTTTGCCTTCTTTCTGGAAACCTTGAAAGGACTGCGGGACGAACTGCGAGCCATCGGCAGCGACTTATTAGTGCTCGATGTCGGGCCGCAGCAGGCTTACGAACAACTCTTCGCGGCTCTCGACCAACGACAGATTCCACGGCCACAGGCGATCAGCTTCAATCGCGACTATGAACCCTTTGCCCGTAAGCGCGACGGGTTGATGTCCGAGTGGTTACCTAAAACCTATGGCGTGACGGTCCATACCGAGCGCGATCATGTACTGATCGAACCCGAGGAACTGACGCGCGATGACGAACCCGGGGCGCTCTATCAGGTCTATTCCCCGTTCGCGAAGCGCTGGTTTGAACGACTGAAGACCGAACACGTGCAACAACGCATTCGGTCCCAACGCGCGGCGATCACGTACCTTGATCAACCCTTGGAGCAACACGCGTCGTTGTTCCAATTCACCTGGTCCAAACTGTTCGGTGGAAACTGTCCGCCGGTGGATCACCTCGATGAGTATCTCACGCGGAATGCCAAGAGCATCACCGTTCCAATACCACCCACCGGGTCACGAGTCGCGTTGCAGCGACTGCGGGAGTTTCGTCAGCGATCTTTAGCCGATTACAAAGAGCAACGCGACTTTCCCGACCGCGATGCCACCTCGCAACTTTCGATGTATTTCAAGAATGGATCGATCACCCCGGCGATGGTCCTTGCGGAACTGCAACTGGGCCCGCTCGACTTCAAGCATAAAGACGGGCCGACGCATTTCATCAAAGAGATTGCCTGGCGCGAGTTCTATTACCATGTGCTGTATCATCGACCGGAAGTCGAACATTCGGCTTTCCTGGAACGCTATCGTGATCTCATCTGGGAGAACCGGGAAGACTGGTTTGAGGCCTGGAAGCAGGGACTGACCGGGTTTCCGATCGTCGATGCCGGGATGCGTCAGTTACGCACCACCGGCTGGATGCACAACCGCGTGCGGATGATCGTCGCCTCGTTTCTCACCAAAGACTTGCTCATCGACTGGAAGTGGGGCGAGCGGTGGTTCATGGAGCAACTGCTCGATGGTGACCTCGCCTGCAACAACGGCGGCTGGCAATGGGCCGCGTCGACGGGGTGTGATCCGCAACCCTACTTCCGCATCTTCAATCCGTGGCTGCAAAGCGCGAAGTTCGATCCGCAGGGGAACTACATCCGCACCTATGTTCCCGAACTACGCGAGCTGGATGCCAAAGCGATTCATGAACCTTATGCCCATGGCTATACAGGCGACTATCCCGAGCCGCTGGTCGATCATTCTGTACAGCGAGGGAAAGCCCTTGCCCTCTATCGGACAGAGCGGTGATTCGCGACGTTTTTTCCGATTGTGTCGCAACAGATTCACCATATTGGACTTACAGAATCGGGATTTGATTCATCTAGGAAAGACTCGCCGACGTATGTATTAATGGAAGATGAATGATACGGCTCACAATGGTGTGAGCCCCATACCACAGGAGAGATCATGAGACTCAACCTGACGTGGAAGGGCGTGGCAAAAACGCCTGCGGTGGACCGCCTGCTGGAACACAAACTGCATTATGCCTTGGATCGGTTCGGTCACTGGGTGCAGTCTGTCGATCTGGCCATGGAAGACATGAATGGTCCGAAAGGGGGGATCGACAAGCGGTGTCGCATGGCGGTCTCGATTCCCCGGCATCGTAGCGTCGTGGTGGACGGACGCGGTGAAGATCTGATGGCTGTCGTAACCGATGTGATCGATCGGGCGGCGACAGCTCTCTCGCGCGTCCGTGACCGCCGCCACTCCCGCCGTCAGACCACGTCAGGTCTGAACTAACCGATAATTGCTGCTCTCGTCCGTGGAAACGAGAGAGCTAAGCCTCGCATCAATATGGCCCGAGCATGCCTTTTAACCAAAGCATGCTCGGGCTTGCTCGTTGGAACACAGACGGAGTAGAAACAAGAAATACGCGGAGAGCCTTAAAGTCCGGTCGAACTCCGTGTTTCCCGGTCCTGTCTTCAGAGGGCAGGCGATGCGTTCCACACTCGGGTTGGTCATCGGGCTTTCTCTATCGGCATATCTGCATCTGTCGGCGGCGGAACGGCCTGTGGTGATCGCCACCGAAGCCGGGCAGCAACGGCCCATCCAACCTCAGCTTGCTGTCAGTTCGGATGGCACGATTCACATCACTTATGGCGTGAACGATCGGGTTTTCTATTGCCAGTCGAAGGATGGCGGGACCACGTTCAGCCAACCCCAAGTTGCATGCACATGTCCGAATCTGTCGCTGGGCATGCGGCGTGGACCTCGTATCGCGATCAGTCAAGGCGTGCCGGTCATCACCGCGATCGGTGGTCCGCAGGGCAAAGGCCGCGATGGCGATTTGCAGGCCTGGCGGCTGGAACCGGGACAGAAATCCTGGACCGGTCCGGTAACCGTCAACGATGCCTCCGCCTCCGCGCGTGAAGGTCTGCATGCGATGGCGGCGGCACCCGATGGCCGCGTCTGGTGTACCTGGCTCGACCTCCGGAACAAGCGGACCGAGTTGATGTTAAGCCATTCGGATGATCACGGAGCCACGTGGTCGGCCAATCAACTCATCTATCAGAATCCGGAGAAGAGCATCTGCGAATGCTGCCATCCCTCGATCGCGATCGGCACAGACGGAACCATCTCGATTCTCTTTCGGAACTCGCTCTCGGGACAACGTGACATGTATGTCACATCGTCACGGGATGGCAGCACCTTCACGCCCCCTGCGAAGTTGGGGCAATCTTCATGGCAGCTTGATGCCTGCCCGATGGATGGCGGCATGCTCGCGGTGAATGAGCAAGCCAAGATCGATACCGTCTGGCTGCGTGAAAAGCAGATTTATCTGACACAGGGTCAAGGGCCAGAACGGCCTCTCGGTCCGGGAGAACAACCCTGGATCGCCACGACACAGCACGGCCCGGTTGTGATCTGGCTGACCCGTCGTGATGGAGCCCTGCAACTGCTGCGGCCGAACGCCACTTCTCCTGCCACCATCGCTGCCGTGGCCCGTGATCCGGTGATTGTCGCCATCCCCGGCACATCACGCGTGGCCATCGCCTGGGAAGGCCGCCACCAAGGCCAACGGGTGATTCTGTTGCAGATGATGGATGTGGGGAAGTAACGTTGAGCGTTGATTGATTGGAGGCCACGGATGGCTTGTCCATCCATGTTAGAGTTGTTGGTGCGGTCGAGACTAATTCTTGTGAAATAGATCTGCATATGAAATGAGTCAATGGCGACGGATGGCATCTGAAACGCTGCCAGAACTACAAAAGATAGTTTCAGCGAATTCCATAGACAGTCCCATGATGCTGTGGGTCGAGCTGAATCTGGAATTCGAGCGAGAGTGTGAACGGCCAGAGCCAAATTTTGACCTGTTGAAGCGAGTCTGGTCTTATTCCCAATGGTGTCTAAAAGCTGGCTCGGACGAAGTTCGAACGGCAGCCGTTCTCGCCTTTTGCGAGCATCTTTTGGATACCGAGTCCCGAGCACGGGTACTGACTAAGCTGATCTCCCGCGCAGACTTACTTTCACTACGTGAGATCCTGCTCTACCACAATAGCGCAGAGCAGATCGAGCACTGGTTGTCCAAATTCTGACATCTGGCAGGTGTCACATAGGCAGGGTTAGCCGACTGGCGTAACCCTGCATTGGCCTGATCAAAAAAGATTGCGCAGGATTACGCTGCGCTAACCCAGCCGACAATCTTCCCTCGCTACCGGGCCGGACCTGTTTCCAGCAGCTTGGTCACCTGTGGCGCACCGAAGCGTAATGTCTGCACGAATTCGCGGTCGCGTTCGGCGAGCTTTTCCATCAGTGGGGTGTCGATGGCGAACATGATTGATGCCTGGCGGCCGGCGGCATCGGCACACAGGTAATAGATCCACGTCACCGCACGGTCATTGATCGCCCCTTCCGCTGTGATGCGGTAGATGTAGCGGCCATCGGTGGTGGGGAGCGTTTCACCCGCGCCGAGCACCTTCAGCTTGTCGCCGAGCGAGCGTTGAATGTCGTTCTGGAAGGTCGCTTCGCTGGTGTGTTCGCCCGGCTTGGCGGAGGGAATGGGCGACAGATTGGCCTGCGTGACGAACAAACCCTGATCGAGCAAACGGAAGATTGCCACCTGTTCCGTCTGCTGGAACAAATGCCAGTCGCGATGATGCAGCAGGCTCAGGTTCCAGGGAGATTCGAAACGCAGGTTTTGAACCGATGGCGGGCCGGGCAGCAACGCGACATCGAGGACTTTTGGATCGGCAACGCGGCCAGGAACCTGTGCGGGCTTTCTGAGAACGCGCAGCACGGCTTTCACATCCAGTCCGGGGCTGACCGCACCAATCTCACGTTTTTCGGTCTGTTGCAACGAAGCATCGACAATGCACTTCGCTTTCAGGTCGTAATCGAACGCACCGCTGAAGGTCACTTCGGACGGCGTTCCCTGCACGGCTCCTTTGACTGAGCCCTGAAAACTGACAGCGGCGATGTCGTCTTTCACTTTCACCAGTCGGCACTTGAGTTCCGACTTGGTCGAGGCTTCCAGACGCGCAAGGAACTGAGCGACCCACGGAGCCGGAGTCCATTCTTCGCCGATCTCCACAGGAGCCAATGGCAAAAGCGCGATGAAGCCCAGGCTATCGCACGGCGGGGTGACCAGTTCAAGTTCCTGAGCTGAGAGCAATCCGCCGAGGCTGTAAAGTTCCAACCCGTTTGCTCGTCCCTGGGCGACGATCAGCTTGAGGGGTTCTGGCAGCTTGGTGGTCGACTTCTCATCCGCGATGTCGATATCGACCTGAGCCGTTTCATAGTCACGGACCGCACGGAACGTTTCGACAGCGGCGCCCGGCCCCAGCATCCGGCGTTCGCGATACGAGATGGCGGCGACGACGTTTAAGGACAAGTCCGTGGGTTTGTTATCGCCACCGCGCGTCTGCACGCTGCCGTTGACATCGACCCGCATGCCGATGCCATAGGCCCGCGTGTCATCGACCGGTTCTTCCAGCGTGTATTTTTCCGCCCCGAGAACTGGCACGGCGAATGTGATCAGCCACAAAAGCGACAACAGGCGTGGCATGTTTGACTCCGTTCAAACGTGTAACAACGTCAATTCAACTGGCCAGGCAGGCGGTATCGGACACAGGCTTGGCAACCACACCGGCCCGTTCGGCCGCAGTGCGACCAGCCGCGACGAGGCCAGCGACATCGAGGCCCAACTCCGCGAGCAATTCGTCTCGCTCGCCATGCTCCACAAAGCGGTCGGGCAAGCCGAGGCACCGCAAGTGGTCGGTAGCGACTCCCGCAGCATTAGCGGCTTCCAGCACGGCTGACCCGAATCCACCCGGCAGGCAACCTTCCTCGACCGTGAGCACAAACGCGGCCTCTTCCAAAGCGCGGAACATTGTCGAGGTATCGAGCGGTTTACAAAAGCGGGCATTGATCACACCAACATCGTAACCTTGTGCCTGCAGTTGTGCTGCGGCTTGCACGCAGTGCGTGAACAGCGTGCCATAGGCGATGAACATGCCATCGCGGCCCCAGCGATAGACTTCCGCCTTGCCGAGTTCGATCGGCTGTTCCGGGCGTTCGACCACTTCGGTGTTCGCCTTGGGATAACGAATTGCCACGGCATGCGGCGTGGTGAGGGCGAAGTTCATCAGCGGGGCGACATCGTGATCATCACCCGGCGCCGCCACCACCATGTTCGGGAAGAGCCGCATGTACGGAATATCGAATGCCCCATGATGGGTCGGTCCATCGGTCCCGGCGATCCCCGCGCGATCCATGCAGAAGGTCACGGGCAGATTCTGCAAGGCGACTTCCTGGAAAATGTGATCGAAGGCCCGTTGCAGGAAGGTGCTGTAGATATCGACGACCGGCCGCATGCCCGCTTTCGCCATGCCCCCCGCAAAGGCGACCGAGTGGGCTTCGCAGATGCCAGTATCGAAGAAGCGTTCGGGAAAGTCCTGGCGGATGCGCGAGAGCTTGTTGCCCTCGCACATCGCGGCGGTCAGCACGCAGACTTTGTCGTTCTGCTGCATGGCATCATACAGGGCATCACTGACGGAGTTCGTATAGGCCCGCGTGGAACTCTTCTTGATCGATGCGACGCCGTTGTGACCGTTGCGCTGGAACGGCGGCGGAGCATGGAACATCACCGGGTCGTTGCAGGCGGGTTCGAAACCATGCCCCTTCTGCGTGAAAACATGCAGCAAGACCGGGCCGGAAACTTCCTTCACCATCTCCAGCGCTCGCCGCAACCCGAGCAGATCATGACCATCGACAGGGCCGATGTAGCGGAAGCCCATCTCTTCAAAGAGCATGCCGCCGTGCAGGAAGCCTTTGAGGGCATCTTTGAATTGCGAGATGGCCTGCTGCGCACTTTCGCCCACCATCGGGACTTTGTTCAGCAGCCACGAGACATCGCGTTTGAGGCCATTATAGAACGGGGCGATACGGGCCTTATCGAGATAATGGGCCAACCCGCCGACACGCGGGCAGATGCCCATTTTGTTGTCGTTCAGAATGACGAGCAGGTCTTTCTTCAATTCGGCGGCGTTGTTCATGGCTTCGAAGACCACGCCGGAGGGCAATGCACCATCGCCGATCACCGCGACTGACTTGCGACCAGTTTCACCGAGCAGATCATCACCCGCTTTAAGTCCCAACACGGTCGACACACTCGCCCCGGCATGACCCGTCATGAAAAGGTCATACGGACTTTCCTGCGGATTGGGAAAGCCCATCAAACCGCCACGTCGACGGATCGACTGGAATTCGGCAAAGCGGCCGGTGATCAGTTTGTGCGGATAAATCTGATGGCCAGTATCCCAGATCAAACGATCGCACGAGAAGTCGTAGACCAGATGCAGCGCGAGGCAGAGTTCGACCACGCCCAGGTTGCTGGCGAAGTGAGCCGTGCGGTCGCTGACCACGGTGCACAGAGCTTCGCGAATTTCATCGGCGAGTTGCAGCAACTGAGAATCGTTCAAGCCCTGCAGGTCGCGAGGCGATTGAATCTTCGGCAGCAGTTGAAAGTCCATTAGTGATCCCTTTGCCCGACAAACCGGGCGAGTGACACCAGGTGTTGACTCTGTGAGCCCAAAGACCGGGCCAGTTCGGTCGCTTCGTCGATCAGCAGGTCGGCTCGGCGGCGGCTTTCTGCGATGCCGAGCAAACCGGGGTAGGTCAGTTTTCCGGCTTGGGCATCCTTCTGCACGCCTTTACCCATTTTTTCCGGATCGCCCGAAACGTCCAATAGGTCATCCGTAATTTGGAACGCTAAACCAACACGTTCACCAAACTTTTTCAGGGTGGTGAGTTGGTCTGGAGTGGCTGAGGCGACTCTGCCGCCTAATGTGAGCGCACAAGTGAATAGTCGCCCGGTCTTGCGGCGATGAATCGCCTCCAATTCAGCGACCGTCGAGAGTCCCTGTTCCTCGGCGAGCATGTCGACCACCTGACCGGCGACCATGCCACAATCCCCGGCGGCGGAGGCCAGGTCGGCACAACAGGCGGCGGCGATCGCGGGCGGCGTAATGTCACGAGCCACCACTTCAAACGCCAACGTCAGGAGGGCATCACCCGCCAGAATCGCGAGGGCTTCCCCGAAGACCTTGTGATTGGTCGGCCGACCGCGCCGGAAGTCGTCGTCATCCATAGCAGGC
This sequence comes from bacterium, assembly GCA_016125225.1. Lineage (GTDB taxonomy): Bacteria > Planctomycetota > Planctomycetia > Planctomycetales > Planctomycetaceae > DSVQ01. The sequence goes on from WGME01000011.1 coordinate 121,808, forward strand.
AAATCATCATGGATGAGCGAGTAGGTGTGGATCATTTCCAGGGCACAGGCGGCGGGCAGGGCAGCGGAAATGTCACCGCCACACGCTTCGCAGGCCAGCAGTGTGAGCATGGGTCGCAGGCGCTTCCCCCCGGCGAGCAGACTGTAGGCCATCGCTTCCCGCAAACGGGGCGGGCAATCGTCGGCGGGTTGCATGTACTCCGCCAAGCGGGCATTCACGCGATCTCGGTAATCGCGAAGGACGGCATCGAGGCTGTCGGCTGTGGTCGGCATGCGCGGTCGTCCGCATCCTTGCTGGGGCGATCAACGCTCTGGTTGACCTCACCCTCGTACGATTATGGCGTCGATCCTGACGGTCTGATCATACTTGGCGAACTCCCGCAGGTGAAGCGTGCCTATATCCTGCGGGCAGGCCGTCAATCCCAGACGATGAAATGATTGACAGTTTGTAATGACGAGGGATAGACTCAAATTCATCGATTTTCAATGGTCTGCCCGACTCGGACGCTCAAGGTGGGAGAGCACACGTGTCGCAGGTTCTGAACTGCCATTCTCTGGCATGGGTCTACACGATCGCAGGGGGTGTCGCCCCGCGCGGGATCTCTGACCGCTTCTGTCGAAAGGCCCAAACCCACCCGCACTGCTGAAGCAACCGGAATCACCAACAGGAAGGGCGTGGTTATGTGTGGTCGTGTGCAGGAACGGATCGGCCGCGTCGGGGTGGCGACTTTGGCGTTCGGGTTGATAGCGCCACAGGCAGCCCATGCTCAGGAAGTCGCCGCCCCGGTGCTACCAGACTCGACCACCGTCGCGTTTTGTTGGATCGTCAGCCTCGCAGGTTCGATCACGGCGCTGGTCTTTGCCTACCGTTTCTTCCTGTGGATGGTCGCCATGAATGAAGGCGATCCACTGATGATCAAGATCGCCGATGCTGTGCGTGATGGGGCACGGGCCTATCTCAGCCAGCAGTACAAAGTGGTCTTCGTCTTCTTTCTGGTGGTCTCGGCGATTCTCGCCTGGATGGCCTTCGGTTTGAATGCTCAATCGAAATGGGTGCCATTGGCGTTCTGGACCGGCGGGCTCTTCAGCGGGCTGGCCGGTTGGTTCGGGATGCGAACGGCGACGATGGCCAGTTCCCGGACCGCACAAGGGGCCAAGCAATCGCTCAATCAAGGCTTGCAGGTCGCTTTCCGCAGTGGAGCGGTGATGGGCTTGACGGTGGTCGGTCTCGGCCTGCTCGATATCTGCCTGTGGTTTGCCGTTCTCTACTGGATGTTCAGTTTGCCGCTGATCGATGTCACGGTCACCATGCTCTGCTTCGGGATGGGGGCCAGCAGTCAGGCCTTGTTCGCCCGGGTTGGCGGAGGCATCTTCACCAAGGCGGCCGATGTCGGTGCCGACCTCGTTGGCAAAGTGGAGCACAGTATTCCTGAAGATGATCCCCGGAACCCAGCCACGATTGCGGATAATGTGGGCGACAATGTGGGTGATGTCGCGGGCATGGGGGCCGACTTGTATGAATCATACTGCGGTTCGATTCTGGCTGCGGCGGCGATTGGCGTTTCCGCGTATCCCGAATCGCCCAAGATGCAGATGATGCTGCTGTTGCTGCCGATGGTGCTGGCGGCGGCAGGGATCGGCCTGTCGATCGCGGGCATCTATATGGTGCGCACCAACGAAGACGCCACGCAACGCAATCTGTTGCAAGCACTCGCACGGGGCATCAACTTCAGCACGGCGGGAGTCTTCGCGGCGGCGTTTCTGCTGGTCTACATGCTGATCGTGTTGCCTTCGCAGTCGGCAGGAATTCCGGTCGGCAGTCCTTATCCACAAGGACTGCCACTCCTGGGACTGGCGGGGTCCATTGTGACGGGCCTGGTGGCCGGTTGGCTCATCGGCAAGTGGACTGAGTATTCCACCAGCCAGGAATACGAACCCACGCGCCGCATTGCCGACCAGGCGGTCACGGGCCCCGCGACAGTCATCATTTCGGGCATTGCCGAAGGTTTCTACAGCGTTTGGGCACCAATCGTGATTGTCGGCGTGAGTATTCTGCTGGCATTCGGTTTGGGCACCGGCTTCGTTTATACAGATCCACGGTTATTCGCGCTGGGGCTGTATGGCGTCGCGATTGCTGCCGTCGGGATGCTGAGCACCTTGGGGATTACGCTGGCCACCGATGCCTATGGCCCCATCGCTGACAACGCCGGTGGCAATGCCGAAATGAGCAAGCAGGAACCTTATGTGCGGCATCGCACCGATGCCCTCGACAGCCTCGGCAATACCACCGCCGCGACTGGAAAGGGCTTCGCCATCGGATCGGCGGCACTCACGGCCCTCGCATTGCTCGCCGCCTATGTCGAAGAGGTCCGAGTCGGTTTTGATCGCTGGGTCGAAAAGTCGCCAGCGGTGGCGGTATCTCCTGCGATGACCGATGCCACCGTCTTCAAACGGACGGAGTCGTTACTGGCAGCTCGCTGGAAGCAAGATAGCCAGAACATCGCCTATTTGATGTTCCCGCCCAATGCACCGAAGCCGCCGCAATCAATTCTTGATCTACGGAACGCCGAAGTGGGTTCGACGATTGAACACGTCAACCTGCAACAGTTGATCGATGATGGCAAGGTGATTGCGAATCACTCGGCGACCATTCCCGACTTCGCCCGGTACTACGATCTGTCGGTGATGAATCCGGGGGTGCTCGTCGGTCTGTTTCTGGGAACTATGCTGGTCTTCGTCTTCTGTGCACTGACCATGAAAGCCGTCGGTCGGGCGGCGGGGAAGATGGTTGCCGAAGTCCGCCGCCAGTTCCGTGAGAACGCAGGCATCATGCAGGGGATTTCCGATCCCGACTATGCGGCTTGCGTGGAGATCAGCACCAAAGCCGCCCAACGGGAAATGATCATCCCGTCGGTCTTGGCGTTGGTTGTGCCGGTGATCGTGGGGTTATTGCTCGGGGTCGGTGGAGTGATCGGCATGCTTGCCGGGGGCCTCACCTCGGGCTTTGCCGTCGCCGTGATGATGGCCAATGCCGGTGGTGCCTGGGACAACGCCAAGAAGTATATCGAAAGCGGTGCTCACGGCGGCAAAGGGACCGAAGCCCACAAAGCCACCGTCGTGGGCGACACCGTCGGCGATCCGTTCAAAGATACGTCCGGCCCAAGTTTGAACATCCTCATCAAACTGATGAGCATGGTCTCGGTGGTCTTTGCGGGCCTGATCGTGCAATACGCCCTGCGGCTATTCTAGAGGTAGTCCAGAGACGAGAGGCCAGAGTCGAGAGCCAGAAGCTTGAGCATTCTCCTGGCACTCAACACTTGGCGATCAATCTTCCAGACCCAGTGCTTTGCGTTTTTCCTGAATGTGGACCAGATGGCCGCGGATGTGCTGCGTGGTTAGTTCCACTTGTTGCCGCAGGGTGAGTAAGCCGCGTTCGCTATGAACGGCGGTTCTTTGCCAGGCACTCTCGGGCAGATTCCGTAAGATCGGTGCGAGTTGCCTGCGGGTCCATTCAATCAATTGCAGTTCGACTTCCACATCTCGCGTATTGTAGTCGAATGCGGTGACATACCGATCCTGATCGACCCCCATGAGCAAGGGGTTGTCCATTCCGATCGTACGTTTGATGCGGTCGGCCCAGTACTGCTCGGCGTCGGAGAGATGGCCAATGACTTCCAGTGTGCTCCATTTGCCGGGGATCGGCCGGGCCTGCAGTTGTTCGAGTGTCATATCCGACACTGCGGCGCGCAGGTCTTGCACATCGCTCAGAAAGGTTTCCAGCATCGGCTTTGCCTTATGATGACCGTGGGTCAGTCGCGAATGCGGGTGGCCCCCGCCGTCATCAGATTCTGCTGCAGAGTCGCCGCGTAGGCAACAAACCGCTCATCGTAATGAGGCAAGGCTTTTGCCAGACGGTCAGAGAGCGGCCCCGGATGGGCATCGAATCGCAGTTCATTCAGGAAATCGACGAGCACGGCCTGGGTGGTTTCGCTGTCATGCAGCATGAAGTGCGCCCAGGCCCAGGCTTCCAGATAATCGGCCTTCTGCATCTGGCCGACATCGCCGAGTTGTTCCAGACGTTTCACATCGGGTCGCCAGCCATTGTTCAAGGCTTCGGTCAACTGCTGCGCATACTCGGCATTGAAGCCGTGTTTGGAACTGACGATTTCGAAGTACTCGGCCAGGCCTTCGTCGAGCCACAGCGGCACATCTTTCAAACTGGCGTGCAACACGCCATGAGTGTATTCATGCCGGAGATCTTCCTGAATCTTTTCCCCCCAAAAGGTGTAGACCGCGAGTTCATCGGTGGTGCCGACGAAGTAGGCCCGCCGTGGCGGCAGATTCGGGAAGGCCGTTTGCAGGTACTGGGCGTACCGGACTTCATCGGCGAAGAGATAGACCGTAACCGGTTGCTTCTGCAGAGGCAGCTGCAGCGTATGGGCCATCTCTTCGCGGAGATGTTCCAGGTCTTGAATGAGCGGGTGATTCTTCGGCAGACGGATATCGCTCTGCACCACCAGTTGATCGGCCGTGAATTTGTGCCGCTGCGGCAGGCCGGTGGTCGTGTTGTGGCGGAAGGCACCGCAGCCCGGTAGCGCGCAGAGTAGAACCATCACGAGCAGGGATGACGATTTCCATCGTCCCTGACGTGTCGGGGGATTCGCCGATTTGGCCCCCACCAGCGGCAACGCATCGTCCTCCTTGACGGGTGCGAGTCGGTTCGTGAAACGGCGAATCGTCCCAGAATCGGCAGAAACCGGCAAGAGCGAGTCGAGACGTGTTCAGATGTATGCATTTTGTGGCTGAAGTCAACGCGGAATGCGGAAGGGGAAGTCGGAGCCTATGCCCACCAATTGCATACCGTAAAGCCGCCACCGCTGGGTGGCAGTCCCCCTCTTAACTCACGGGAACCGATCTTTACTTGAACTGGCGAAATGTGTTACAGCACACGATTGTCGCGGAGTCAAAGGTTCCGTTCGAGGCGATCGCAAGTTCAGGCGGCCGAATCATGTTGACACACACCAGTCCGCGGGGCATGTCTTATCTGGCTATCGCCTTGGGCTTTCTCCCTTTCGTTCTGGCTTGCTTTGTGCATCTGGCCCGGCCATCCGTTCCGCTGGCCCTGGCCAATGTCTCGCGGCCGGCGCTGGCTTTTGATCAGTATCTGGTGGACTTGGGAAAAATCGATCCGACGACAGAAGTGCGGGGCACCTTCGTTTTCGAGAACAAAGGCAAGGTCCCCTTAACCATCGATCAGGTGACGCCGAGTTGCGGCTGCCTCGAGCCGCAGTTGTCATCGAAGTCGCTGCAGCCGGGCGATACCGGGGCTGTAGTCTTGCGAATGCAACCGGCCAATGAATCACCTGGCTCGAAAGAATTCTTCGCCGACGTTGCTTATCACGATCCGGAACCCCGCAGCACGCGAATCACCTTCCGACTGGAAGTTCCGGAACGGCAACTCTCGGTCCGGCCACGAGCGTTGATGGTCTACCAGCTCAGCTCCGAGCCCACGCGGCATGTGGTCCAGGTCACCGATACCCGGCCCAACCCCGCACAGGTGAAGAGTGCGGAAATCAATACTTCGTGGGCCACCATCGATTTGCTCGACCGACAGATTCAACCCACGGGCGGCATCACAACGGAACTCGAAGTCACCGTGCCCGCCGATGTGCCCCCCGGTCGACATGAAGGCTTGATCACAATTCATACGACCGATCCGAAATCGCCTGTTCTCCGCGTGCCCGTCCTCATTCATGGACGCCCGCAATTCGCCGATGTTCCCGCCCATGACCACCAATGAATCGCCGCCGCCCGGTTCACGGCTCAGCCGTCAATGGCGCGGCTGGTTGTGTCTGGCCACATTCGCCGTCGCTCCCTTAGGCTGGTTTGTCCGCGGGCGATTCATTCGTCGCCTCGAACCAGAGCGGCTCGATCAAGGGCTGGTGCTGATTCTCCCCGGCATCGAAGGCCGCAGTTTCCTGAACATTGCCATTCTGCAGGGATTGCTCGACGCGAGTGTCCCGTATGCGTTGGAGATCGTCGACTGGACCACGGGCAATAAGTTTCTGGCGCTCTATCATCTGCGGTCTCGTCGCCGCAATTTGAAAGCCGCTGCAGAACTCGCTCAACGGATCGTGGAGTACCAGCGCGATTATCCCGGGCGACCGGTGTGGATCATCGGCCATTCCGGCGGTGGGGGTATGGCATTATGGACCGCCTTGGCGTTGCCGGAAGAAACGCAACTGACCGGCCTGGTCCTGCTCGCCGCCGCGATCTCGCCCGGTTATGAACTGGCTCCCGTGTTGACTAAACTTCAGCGCGGGCTGTGGACCTTTTCCTCTTACCTCGACTGCATCTTCACGGGACTCGGTACCACATTGTTCGGCACACTCGACGGCCGTCATGGCCCCGCCGTCGGCATGGTGGGCTTCCATGAAACCACAGTGAATGGTTCCCCCTTCGTCACACAGTGCCGCTATCATCCCCGGTACGTGTCGCAGTTCAACCTGGGCGGCCACTTCGGGTGTGTGCACCGCGTCTTTGTTGAAGAAAACATCGCCCCGATCCTGATGGCGGAAGATTAGCATCGGCGTCTTGACAGTGGATGTTGTGCAGCGGCAGACTGCAGGGTTGATCAGCAAACGGAAACTCAACCACTGATCGGTCACCCATGCATACCTTCCCATGCATCTGCGGACACGCAGATCGTCTTTGACTCACCGAGCGAGAACGCGGGTTACCTCGTTTGGGATTCGGATGTGGACGCATCAATTGCGGATCGCCGTGCCATATTGAGTGGCTTCCTGGCTGCCATCACGACAGGCCAGCGTGATAGCTGGATACGTTATCATTATGGCTCCGACGCGAGTTCTCGATTATCGGCAAAGACCGACGTCGATGTCATCGAAGACATCCTGTCACAACATGATCACTACACTCGACAATGTTATCGTTGCGATGTGTGCGGACGGCTTTATCTTCAAAAGCGTGCTGAAGCAGCGGAGTTCCAGCGATATCTATGGGAGAATCAGTGACATTGATCTGTAGATACTGCTGTCGCGGACCGTTATCTGTCGAATCACAACCTGCTCTTTATTGCCGACTTTGCTGTGGTCTCCGCTGGCCCCGACTGCTCAAAGCAAGACATCCCCGAAAGATCTTTGGTACAATCCCGTCGTGGTTCTATAGTCACGCAGGTTGAGGTTGGCCCTGAGGGTAAGGTCGTCATGTCAAACGAATGGACCATGCAACTCATCGGCTTAGCGACGGGGCTGCCGGCGATGGTCACCATGATGGCCGTGGTTGCCTGGTCGCTGTTGCGGCTGCATGCACGGCCTCGTGCGGGCTGGACCATGCTGGTGCTGGTGGCCTTATGGGGCTTCGTCCATTTCGGCATGTCAGCGATTTTTCTGCTGTTCAATCTCACCGGCAATGGGGCAGGAGTCGTCAGCATCCAGGCGGTCTACTTGATCTCATCGTGCATGAACTTTCTGCTGAATGCCGCTATGTGGGGTTGGGTCGGCTATGAATTCTGGCGGATCGATCCCGATAATCATGCATCGCTCATAGAAGACAAGATACCGGCAAACTCTCCAGAGGGTTGATCATGTCGAGTTTTGCTTTTGCTGTGCCTCAGCTTCTGAATTTCGTCCAGATATTGCTGGTTGCCGTCGGCTTTATCGCGCTGAGTGTCCGACTGAAACCTCGTAAGCCCCGCACGGCTCGCATCGCTTTGGGTATCGGCCTTGGCGAATTGGCAAATCTTGTGATGATGTTCCTCTTTCAATTGGCCATGCAAACACGCTTGATTATGTTCCCGATGGGGGAAGATCCTCTGAGCTTACAGATGGTGAGTTACATTGTCCTCGTCTGGATGATGTCACTGCCGAGTTGCCTGGTCTGGTTGTTGACGGCGTATGCGATTCTGGAGCAGCCGGACCAGCCGGTGATGCCTCGCCACTGATGCTCGGGGGGCGAGCGTTTCCGCAGTGAACTCATGCCAGAGATGCAACCGCGATAGGGCCACGGTAAGCTACAGGAAGGGCAGAAGTGCCTCCTGTCTTTTATCTCTGACATGCCCCATCGTTTCTGGAAAGTGATCTCTCATGAAGCCCGCGCTCGCTCTGTTCTGTTGTCTGATCGGCTGGTGTGGGACTGGCATCACCGCCCATGCTCAACAACGCCTGCTGGTGCAAGGAAAGGGGCAACTGGCAATCATCGAGCCCGACGGGCAAGCCTCCTGGTCGATGAAATGGGGCGGCATTCATGATGTGCATGTGCTGCCGAATGGCCATATCCTCGTGCAACAGGGTGCGGCAAAAATCGCTGAAATCGACCCCGCGACTAAAGCGGTCGTCTGGTCGTATGACAGTGCCACACAAAATGGGAATGCCGGTAAGAAAATCGAGGTGCATGCCTTTCAACCATTGGAGGACGGTCGGTTGATGATCGCGGAATCGGGAGTCCCACGGATTATCGAAATCGATCGTGAGGGCCAACTGCTGAAAGAAATCGCGTTGAAGGTCGAACACCCGCATCCTCATACCGATACCCGCCTCGCACGTAAAATTGCTTCGGGGAACTATCTGGTCTGTCATGAAGGAGATGGCGTGGTGCGCGAGTATGATGGCCCCAGTGGTCAACTTGTGTGGGAATATGAAGTGCCGCTGTTCGATCAATCGCCGAAGCCCGGACATGGTCCGGAAGCCTTCGGCAACAAATGCTTCGCCGCCGTGCGACTCACGAATGGCAACACCTTGATCGCGACAGGCAATGGCCACAGCGTGATTGAAGTCACCCCCGCCAAGAAGATTGTCTGGGAAATTCATCAGAAAGATATGCCCGGCATTACACTCGCCTGGGTCACCACGCTGGAAGTGCTGCCGAACGGGCATTTCCTCATCGGCAATTGCCACGCCGGTCCGGGGCAACCTCAGGTGATTGAACTCGACCCGCAGACCAAGCAGGTTGTCTGGCAGTTCGAGCAGTTTGAGACCTTCGGGAATGATGTTTCCAACACGCAAGTGTTAGACATCACCGGCACTCTGCGTTAACCTCCTCTAAACTCTCAGCCATAATCGCTCAGCTCTAAGCCCTCCATGTTCCCACTCCGCCGCCTAGGACAGACCGACTTGCACGTGACGCCGATTGCGATGGGCTGCTGGCCTATCGCCGGGATCACCAGTATCGATGTCACGGAAGCCAGCAGTCTCGAAACGATCTCCGCAGCGTTCGATGCGGGCATCAATCATTTCGATACCGCCTACTGCTACGGTTATGAGGGAGAGAGCGAACGGATGGTGGGCCGTGTGTTGCGGCCTCTGCGTGACCGTGTGATTGTGGCCACAAAAGGGGGCATCCATTGGGGGCCGGATCGCAAGCAGGTGAAAGATGGACGTCGCGACACAATCTTGCGTCAGGTCGATGAAAGCCTGCAACGTTTAGGATTCGACCACATCGATCTGTACTATCTGCACGCGCCCGACCCCACGATTGATATCGCCGAATCAGCCGGCGCCATGAGCGAGTTAGTGAGTGCCGGAAAAGTGCGTGCCGTAGGGGCATCCAACTGCAACTTGTCGCAACTGCAGCAGTTTCATGCCGTCTGTCCACTCGCTGCGATTCAGCCGCACTACAACATGCTGCAGCGCGAGATCGAACCAGAAATTCTGCCCTGGTGCCAAGCGAATCAGGTTTCTGTGATGGTCTATTGGCCATTGATGAAAGGGTTGCTGGCGGGCAAGTTGCCTCGGGAGCATGTCTTCGATGCCCGTGACGGCCGGCAGAAGTACCCCATGTTTCACGGCGAGGAATGGCAAAAGAATCAGGACTTCCTGGATGAGTTGCGACCGATCGCCGCGGCCAGACAAGTCAGCGTGGCGCAGGTGGTCCTAAACTGGACCATTCAACGCACGGGCATCACCACGGCTCTCTGTGGTGCCAAACGTCCGGAGCAGATTCGAGACAATGCTGCTGCACAGAACTGGCAGTTGTCCCAGGCAGAGATCGCCGCGATTGATGCCGCGATTGCCCAACGCGGAGCGATCGTGTCACGCGCCGCCGTGTAATGCAGCAAAGAACGCACCACTCACCGCCGGTGTTCGGCAAAAAAACAGCCGCAGGCGAGAACCTGCGGCTGCATGATGTCTGATGAAAGAGACTGGACGGGCTGGTCTCAGTCGTTTCGCAGTTTGATACCAGATTCGGCTAACTGCTGACGGATTTCGTTCAGCGAGGTCACACCGAAGTTTTTGGTGGCCAGCAACTCGTCCGGTGTGCGTTGCACCAGTTCGCCCAGAGTGGTGATGCCCAGACGGGCCATGCACTTGCGGGCTCGGACCGACAGGTTCAACTCGGTGACCGATCGGGCCATCATCGCCTGTTCCTGCGGCGACAGGTCGGGTTGATGCAGAAAGCCCAAGCCAGCTGGTGCCGCTGGTGACCACGGCGTAGAAGGAACCGCGTCGGTGCGTCCCTGCTTCGAAGGCTGCAGGTTTTGGCCGACCCGCAAACCATGTTGACCCATCAGCTCACGGATTTCGACCAGTGATGTTTCGCCGAAATTCTTACCAGCCAGCAGATCCTGTTCAGAGACGCGGGTCAAATCGCCCAGCGTCAGGATGTTCATGCTGGCCAGACAGTTGCGGCTGCGAACCGAGAGTTCGAAGTCGGTAACGGGGCGGCTGAGCAATTGCGACAACCGGGCCTCATTACGGGCCATGTCATCATCGAAGAACATTTCCGTGGTCGCTTCGATGTCCTTCATGTACATCTGGGCGCGTTCGTGCATGGGGTCGTAGCTCAGAACCCGCTTGAAGCAGAACGCGGCCGCGCTGTAATTGCTCTTGTCTTCGTACAGCAGACCCAGATTGATGAGCGCCCCCAGATGATACGGCGGCTTGCTGAGGCACTGCTCGTACAAGCGGATGGCTTCGTTGTCGTTGCCATGCAGGGCGTTTTCGCCAGCCAGACGGAACAGGGCCTGCGGATGGTGCGGGTCCATGTCGACGGCGCGTTCGAAATACTCGATGGCGCCATAGGTATCTCCCCGGTCCGAGAGAATGCAGCCCATCTGGTACGAATACTCGGCCCGGCGAGCCCCTTCGGTGCCGGTTGAACGCAAGACCTTTTCGGCTTCTTCCAACCGGCCCTGCATGCGGATCGCTCCGGCTCGGCGGAGGTTGGAATCGATTGTTTCAAAGCCTGCCTTCTGAGCGGCGGCGAACTTCTCTTCCGCGGCAACAGCATCATCAAGCGAGAGTTTGACCATGGCATGGACGAACAGCGTCGTCGCATCCGTCGGGCCATCTCCCAGCAAGCGGTCGGCGATTTTGTGCTGACCGAGCAGAAAGGCACCGATGCCGGCCCGTGTGATTTGGCTGGCCTGAGCTCCCCCCTCTTCGGTGGAGCGAATCAAGGCCTCAAGTTCCACGCGCACTGCCGCGGCCTGATCCGAAGCAATGGCCCGCTTTAATCGCAGATACTCTTCGTATTGCACAGGATTTCGGCTTTGCAGTAGTGCTTTAATATCGGCAGGGTCGAGGACGGGTGATGCGGGCGTAGACATCCGGCGATGTTCCACAAAAGGACGCAGTTTTTTTCACGAACTTCTCACGGTCCGTGCGTTCGAATCGAGTAGTATAGCAAGAAATCATCATTCCTCAACAGTCGGAATGTGGACAAAAAGACACGTTTTTCGGTTTGTTTTGACTGTCACGCGGTTCAGGTGAACCCTGCCGAACGGGGTGTTTTTCCCACGAATCGTCGTTCCACAGGCCGATTTCCCGTCAAGAATGGTTTTCGCTCCCGGGGGCGTGCGATAATCTATCAATAGTGACTCATGCTTCCGTCCAAAAGTCTCTGGCTGCGAGGTCAACGGATGTCTCAAGTGAACCGGATGATCTGGGCTGCCGCCGGGCTGTGTTTCGCGTTCTCTGTGTCTGCGATCGCCGCCGACAAAGCCCCCATTTCTCCTGCCGCTGCTCAATTCTTTGAGCGGGAAGTCCGACCGCTGCTCGCCGAACATTGCTTTCAGTGTCATGGCGAACAGAAGCAAAGCGGCGGCTTGCGGCTCGACTTCCATGCTAACCTGATGCAGGGGGGCGAATCGGGCCCGAGCATAGTCCCCGGCAAACCGGCGGAAAGCCTGCTGATCGAAGCCATCCGATACGAATCGTATGAGATGCCTCCCGCCGGGAAGCTGCCGGAAAAAGAGATCGCCATCCTGACGAAGTGGGTCGAGATGGGGGCTCCCTGGCCGGGTGACAATCGCGTCGCTGGTCATGTGCATCGACCGGGGGTGATCACCGATGAAGACCGCCAGTGGTGGGCCATTCAACCGGTGAAGCGGCCGGAACTTCCCGAAGTGCCGACGAACGCACTGCTACACAACGACATCGACCGTTTCATCGTGGCGAAGTTGCAGGAGCAGGGGTTGTCACCCGCACCGCAGGCCGATCGAACATCGCTGATCCGCCGCGTGACCTTCGATCTGATCGGGTTGCCACCGACTCCCGCCGAAGTTGAAGAGTTCGTGAACGATCCGTCGCCCGATGCTTATGAACGGCTGGTCGATCGACTGCTACAACGTCCGGAGTATGGGGAGCGCTGGGCTCGGCACTGGTTGGACCTGGTCCGCTATGCCGACAGCGATGGTTACCGCTTGGATTCGTACCGGCCGAACATTTGGCGGTATCGCGATTACGTCATCAACGCTTTCAATAACGACAAGCCCTACGATCGGTTTGTGCAAGAGCAGCTCGCCGGAGACGAACTCTTTCCCGATGATCCCGAGGCCCTCACCGCCACGGGTTACCTGCGGCACTGGATCTACGAATACAACAGCCGCGATGCCCGTGGGCAATGGGAAATCATCATGAACGACATCACCGATACCACGGCCGATGTCTTTCTGGGTCTCGGGCTGCAATGTGCTCGGTGTCACGATCACAAATTCGATCCACTGCTGCAGGCCGATTACTTTCGTCTGCAGGGCTTCTTCGCAGGCATTTTGCCGCAAGACCATTTGATTGCCGCGACGGAAGCCGAGAAAACAGCGCATGCGGAAGCGCTCAAGGAATGGGAAACACAGACCGCCGAACTGCGGGCGAAGATCGCTGAGTTGGAAGCCCCAGCGCGAGCCAAGGCCGCCGAGACATCCGTGGGCCGTTTTCCAGATGATGTGCAGGCGATGATCCACAAGTCATTCTCTGAACGCACGCCCTATGAACATCAGGTCGCCGAACTGGCTTATCGTCAGGTGACCTATGAATGGGATAACATCGATAAGCACCTGAAGGGTGAAACCAAAGATCAGGTGCTCGCCTTGCGCAAAGAATTGGCCGCGTTCGACAAATTGAAGCCGGCCGACTTACCCGTGGTGTGGGGAGCCACCGACTTCAGTTCGAAAGCCGCCGACGTCACGATCCCCAAACGTGGTCCTGGCCTTATTGACCCCGGTTTTCCGACCATTCTCGATCCGCAAGCGGCGGCGATCGCACCGATCGAGAACAACCCGAACACCACGGGTCGCCGGGCGGCATTGGCTCAGTGGCTGACCGCTCCCGACAATCCACTGACGGGGCGAGTGATTGTCAATCGCATCTGGCAACAGCACTTTGGCAAGGGACTCGCCGTTAATACCAGTGACTTCGGTCGCCTCGGCGAAGCTCCGTCACATCCCCAGTTGCTCGACTGGCTGACCAGCGAATTCATCGATCAGGGCTGGAGCATCAAGAAACTGCAACGGCAGATTGTGTTGTCCGCCACTTATCAACAGGCCGTCACGAACCCGCAAGCCGAAGCCGCCAAGCTGAAAGATCCTGAAAATCGCTGGCTGTGGCGAACCAATCTTCGCCGTCTCGATGCCGAGCAGATTCGCGATGCGTTGTATGCAGCTTCGGGAGCCTTGGATTTGAGTCGGCACAGCGGCCCCGGTGAGCCAAACGAACAACCGGTCCGCTCGATTTACCTGCGGTTCATGCGGAACAATCGCAATGCCCTGCTCGACGTGTTCGATGAACCGCTCGGCATCAACAGTACAGCGGCGCGATATACCACCACCACGCCGATTCAGTCGCTGCTGCTGATCAACAGCCAACTGATGCTGCAGCAGGCAACGGCATTGGAGAAGCGTCTGCGAACGGAAGCACCGGCCCCGGAAGGTCGGATCGACTTGGCTTATCGTCTGCTCTTCGGTCGCCCGGCCGATTCCCACGAGATCGCAGCGGCACAAGGATTCCTCCAGGACCAAGTAGCCCATATCAATCTGGAAGAGGCCAATTCTGAAGCCGCGAAATTTGAGTACGACAAGATTCCCAGCCGCGATGGTCAGGCTGCCGTGATGACGCCCGATCATCCGGCCATGCAGGCCCCGCACCAATCGGAATTCCCCAGCCACGACTTCACGATTGAAGCCTTCGTCGTCGTGCGGTCCGTCTACGATTCCGGTGCCGTCCGCGTGATGGCCTCGTCCTGGAGCGGGAGCCAGGAACAACCCGGCTGGTCGTTCGGCATCACGGGGAAGGGGTCACGTCGCAAGCCGCAAACGCTGGTGCTCGAACTGCTCGGTAAGACTGCCGAGGGGAAACTCGTGCATGACCCGATCTTTTCCGACCACACGATTCAACTGAACCGGCCGTACTACGTGGCGGCTGCCGTTAAGTTCAGTGACGATGCCGCTGTCCCCGGGACAGTTACCTTCTATGTGAAGGACATTGGCAACGACGACGAACCGTTGCAATCGGCCGTGGTGCCTCACCGCATTCAATCGGGCATCGATTCCACGTTCCCCTTCACCATCGGCGGGCGGATGTCGTTGAAAGACGCCCGGTTTGATGGCTTGATCGACGATGTCCGTCTGTCCGCGGCAGCGCTCACCACGCCTCAATTGCTATACACAGCCGAAGCCGCTCCGACCAATACGGTGGGCTTCTGGCGGTTTGAACCCAATCCCGACGTCTTCGCCGATGCTTCGGGCCACGGGTTCCATCTCTCGCCAATGACGCGTCAGGCCAATGAGAAACGCTTGAGTGCCGAACGTCAGGCCTGGATCGACTTGTGTCAGGTGCTGCTGAATTCGAATGAGTTTTTGTATGTGAGGTAGGTAGGGGTCAGGAGTCAGGTTTCAGGTCTTGAGTGACCGTCCTGACACCTGATGCCTGACACCTCTGGAGTATTGCTATGACTTACCTTTCCCGACGCGACATGTTGTGCCAAGCCGGTGCCGGTTTCGGGGCGTTGCCCCTTTCCTGGATGCTCGCGGGCAATGCGATCTCTGCTGAGCAGAACAGCCCCCTGTCCCCGAAACGGGCCTTCCGGACTCCCAAGGCGAAGAACATCATCTTCCTCTTCATGGAAGGGGGCCCCAGCCATATTGATACGTTTGATCCCAAACCCAAGTTGCAGGAACTCGCCGGGCAACCGTTGCCGGACAGCTATGGCAAAGTGATTCTGGCGATGGGTGAAAGCCGGGCACCGCTGCTCGCCTCGCAACGCAAATGGAAACAGCACGGCGAAGGGGGCTTGTGGATTTCCGACTGGCTGCCCCATACCGCCGAAATGGCCGACGACATCGCCGTGCTGCGCAGCTGCTGGGCCGAGGGGATTAACCATTCGTCGGGTGTGTGCCAGATGAATACCGGTTCGATCCTGGGTGGTCGGCCGTCGCTGGGGAGTTGGGTTTCTTATGGACTCGGTTCCGAGAACACCGATCTCCCCGCCTTTGTGGTGATGCAGGACACGCCGACGTCGGTGGTTAACGGCCCCCGCAACTGGTCGGCCGGGTTCATGCCCGCCCTTTATCAGGGCATTCGCATTGAAGGCGGCACCGAACCGATCCCGAACCTCAACACCCCGGTCGGTGTGACGGCTCAGCAGCAGCGCGGCAAGCTCGATTTCCTCAGCCGCATGAATCAACAGTATGCGGCACAATATCCCGACCAGACGGAACTCGAAGCCCGCATCCAAAGTTACGAACTCGCCTTCCGTATGCAGGCCGCCGCCCCGACGGCGATCGATCTTGCTGAAGAAACTGCCGCCACGCAGGAACTCTACGGACTCGACAACAAAGAGACCGCACCGTTCGGTCGCATGTGTCTTCTGGCCCGCCGGCTGGTGGAACGCGGCGTACGGTTCGTGCAGCTCTATCACGGTGCGGGCAGCAAGTGGGATGCCCATGCCAAGATTGAATCGAACCATACACGGAACTTCGGTCAGACCGACAAACCCGTCGCCGGATTACTGCGTGACCTGAAGGCCCGCGGGCTGCTCGAAGACACCCTGGTTCTCTGGGGCGGTGAATTCGGTCGCACGCCGATGAGTGAACAAGGTGACGGCCGCGATCATAATCCCACCGGCTTTACGATGTGGCTGGCGGGCGGCGGCGTGCAAGGGGGCCAGGCGATCGGTGCCACCGACGATCTCGGCCTGCATGCTATCGAAGACCGCATCCACGTTCACGACCTGCACGCCACGCTGCTGGCGGCCCTTGGCCTCGATCACATGGAACTCGTCTACAAGTACAAAGGCCGCCCCGAACGCCCCACCCTCAACGAAGGCCGCGTGGTGCATAAGCTGTGGTCGTAAATCGCAGGAAATGGCAGAGCTAAAGGGTTATCGCGGATTAGGCTCGGTCTTGCCTGCGGCCAGCCATTCGACCGACTGCGGTATCCAGTGATGGAGGCCGGTGGTCAATTCCGGATGGGAGCTGAAGCAGAAGACGCGGCCGTGTCCATAGACGCTGCGCACGGCGGCGGAGGTCCCCGCCATCACTCCCTTCGGGGCACCGTTCTGAGTGATCTCCGTAGCGAAGATCGCCAGACTTTCATAGTCGGGAACCGCCGGGTCGTCCCATTCATTCCGGGCCAGCAATGGCCCCTGGGCGTAGTAGATTTCCAGGTCACGATTCGCTTGCCCGAAGAACTCGGTGCAGGTTGGAGACAACCGCAATGTCACGGTCCCCGTGCCGCGTGCCCAGTGCCGCTTATCGACCACTTTCGCATCGATCAAATTCAACGACCACTCATAATCGTTGGTGGCCAGATACGCCCCGGCACAAACCCCGAGATAACCCCCGCCCGATTGCACGAACTCCTGAACCGCCCGCCGCCCTGGCTCACCGAGGGCCAGCCCCTGTTTGCTGGCACTCCCCCCGGGGTGCACCAGCACATGCACGTCCGCCAGCTTGCCGTCGCGGATCTCGTCGGCGGTGATTCGTGACACCTGAATCGTCCGGTCTGGCTCTTCGGTCAACGCTGTGATCAACGCCTGACTGCTCGAACCGACCCCCGGTCCCTCGAAAACCGCCACCCGAATCGGCGTCTCCGCACCATAGGCCGCCACACCCAGCAGCCAGAGAATCAAGATCATTCGGCAGTTCATCAGTCCCGGCCCTTTAACACAGACCCGATGGAGGTCAATACGGCAACCTTCCGTTCGCATACTGATCTGTTGTAGCAGAATTTCTTCTCAGACGCATGAGGATCGACACAGTGACAACGCTATTGCTCGTACACCAAAGCTATGCCGTTACAGATTCAGAATCCCAGCGACAGAACGCCGCAGTTCGCTCACAAGTTCCGGGTCCATGCAGCGGTATTCGTCGGGGATATGCAGAACATGCACCGGTGTGTGGCAAACCACTCCTGAAAACTCCGCCATCAGTCGTGTTTTGTGTTTGTCTTCCATCACGAAGATCACGTCAGCCCAATCCAGATCACCGACAGTAACCCGACGGCGTGCCTGCGGACTCAGACCGGCCGATCGAACAGAAAGTCGCGGATCATCTCGCCACACCTGCTCTGCTGTGGGACTCCGCCACTGATTTCGCGAACAGAGAAACAATACGTTCATGAGAATTTGAGCTTCGTGCGGATCGATCACATTACCGACCCTGTGATTATTGTGAGCCAATTGGCTCTTGCAGCGTGAACCTGCTGTTCAGCGATCCAAAGCCCCTTTGCCGGCCAGGATCTTCTCACGGAACTTGGCAATGCGGGAAAACCGGGTCGCGGGGTTCTTGGCGGAGTTGAGACTGATCACGTAGCTCTTCTGGCGGCCTGGCGTCAATCGATGAAAAGCCTCGGCCAGTTCGAGATCCGTGGTCATCACCTCGATCAATTCGTCGGGTAGTTCGAGTTCCCGCTGCTCTTTCGGAGGCTTGATGCCGAGTTCCGCATAACCCATCGCTTCCCGCAAGTAGGCCATGATGAACTTCTCCTGTTTCGCGACCTGCGAATTCTCGGTGAAGCGCAGCATGTCAGGATGCGGGGTATTCGGCCCCTGCTTTTCCAGAATGCCTTCGGGGTCTTTCATCAACGCCGCATGAAAGAAACTCAGCCGAAAGTCATTCCGTGTGGCACCGATAATGGCGATGTTACGATCGCTGTGCATGTAGCACGGATGAGCCCATTTCAGGGTCTCCTGCAGCCCCGTTGCCCGACAGATGCGACGGAGTTCCAACAGACCGGAATTCCACAGCCGCGCGGAACAGTCGGGAGTGTCAAACCGCTCACAACGCCCACACCCTTTCACAAAGAAATCCGCGATGTTGGTGATCATGCCAAGATCCGATCGTCAACGATGAGGTCTCCGGGTGACTTCGTCACTCTACCAGATAATCTGCTCCGCAGCCCTATCAAGTCTGCAGGCTGGTCGTAGACCTCAGGGACTCGACCACCCATGCCGGAATCCTGTGGACTTGCAACAAATCATGGCCTCGTCACTTTCCCAGTTCCTCACTGAGCATCGGACGGCGAGTCGAATTTCCAGCAGCGGGGGACGGAATCACGGAGACAAAGACCGTGGTGTCCGGAGCTTTGCCGGAGTAGAACGAGATGTAATGCATATCGCCGATCGCGGTCGCATTGGCATTGCCCGCATCGAAGGGAATCTTGCTACCCGTAGCGATCGGTTCAGAAACCGGCCAGCTTTGTGGGTGGTGGAACACGCGTTCCGGATCGACCACGCGCCGCCGCAGCACCCCGGCGCCGCGATGGTAGTAGTAGTTGCTCAGCAGACCCGTTTGGGGGTCGAGAATGAGACTGGGTGTCGAGGCCGCGATGTCGCTGATATTGGTGGGGGCACGCGTCCAAGTCTTGCCGTAGTCCTGCGAGATTAACTGGAATTGCGTGCCGCTGACCTCGGTCCGCCCGATGGCCAGAATCCGGCCATCACCAAGATAAACGGCGGCGGGTTCGGTCGGCCATTCAGATTTGGGGAGTTCCGACTCGATTGTGGTCTGCGTCCAGGTGGCACCATTGTCGCTACTGGTCATCGTGCCCCAGGCATTGTTCGGCTTGTCGCTGTAGTCACCGGCAAACCACAAGGCCATCAGCCCGACAGTGGGAACAGCAAAAACGTCGGTGATCTGCATCGGGCGGACGGCAAGCGGTGGTGTTGCCATGAGCGTAAACGTCACGCCATCGGTCGTGCGGTAGAGATCGTGATGCCACTCTGGCCCGGCGCGTCGTACCCAGAGCAGCATCGCGCCGGACGAATCGAGCCCTTTCCCCACTTCCACTTCACCATACCCCGGCGTGTTGGCAACCACGGTTTCGGGCGTCCATGTTTTTCCGCCATCGGTCGAGGTGCGCGCGTAAACGGCGCGGGTGTCTTCGCCAATGGTATGTCCCGAACCACGGCTATACACACAGACCAGCTTGTCGCCAAGGGCCTGCAGCATCGGCCACGAGTTGTAACCGCTGACGTTCTGAACCACCTGCGGCTCGGCGAGAGCTGCCAGCGGTGTCACCTTCACCAGGGCCAGCCCCGTAGGCTTGGTGAAGGTGTCGCCAGGATCGGTCGGTTCCCGCTGAATCCGCACCCACAGTGGCGCATCCGGTTCCACCTTGTAATACGACTCAAGCAGAATGGTCCGGGTGTGAAGTGGTGCCGGCGGTAACGGAGTGCGCACGGGAGTTCCCAGAACATACCGCTCGGTGAAAGGGGCGTTCTCGATCATCTGCGATAGATGGACCCGGTAGACATCCTCCAGCTCGGGACTCGTTGCAGGGTCGGTCGTCGTGACGACGATCTCTACCTTCACAGCGGCACATTCACGGGGAAGCCCGGTCAGCAGACCAGCAACCGACTGCCCGGCCGTGCCACCCGATAAAGACCACACCGGAATGTGGGTGGAGCCGTGGGACATGAGGACTAATGAGGGCTGGCCGGTGGCGATCGACAGATCGTTCGCACTCAGGCCAAGGGGAGACCATTGGCGTTGGAGATGCGGCTCACCATCTTCGACTAACGCCGGAGCCATTTTATCGGTAGCAGAGATGGGAGAGTCTGCCCCAAGACTCGGTACGGATGCAGTCAGCATCGCAAGATAACAGAGCGGAGTTCGCATGAGATAAGTCTTATTCGGAGGGCTCGATCAGGCCGCCTCCGACAGGAGACGCTCAAAGACGAAGATATCGTCAGCTGGACAGCATCGGTAGGCTTGGATAATGTCCCAGATAACAACGGGGGGGATGGTGGAAGTGTGCCACTGGCTCTGCCAGTGCCAATTTCCCCGGGCAAGAAAGCAGGGTAGCACCGGCTGGCTTGAAAAGCCTACCGGTGTCACGCAGTGACCGGAGGTTGGTCTTGTAGCATCGGCCACTCCAATCCTCTTGCGGCTGACGGCAGGGGGCACTGACAAAAGAAAAACGTGCCTGTTGTGTGCCACTGGCTCCGCCAGTGCCGATTGACGTCGGTCGAACATTCACAGGTGGATGGCCAGAATCGTCGATATCTCCAGTCGGTGCCAGGCATTCAACTTCGGATGCAGGCACTGGCAGAGCCAGTGGCACACACCCATTTGAACCCCTTCCCGCCAGTGCCA
>WGME01000019.1 GCA_016125225.1 bacterium
AAGTGGAACGCACCATCTCCTGGCTGGGTAACTACCGACGGCTCTTGGTGCGACACGAATACCATATTCACATGTTCCAGGGGTTTATTACACTCGCCTGCCTGATGTTATGCCTCAAACGGTTTTGAAACCGCCTCTAGTCCGTTTATCGACTTATCAAAGTGTGCCTATCACAGCCCCTCGAATCAAGCTGGAAAAGTGGTGGCATTCTGGGCAAGGGAATTGGATGAGAATAATACTTCGCAATAAGTCACCGTTAGATATCGAGATGGCACCCAAAACTAGTGAGTGTTCCGCTAGCACGAGTGAAATAAACGAATCAGCCAAATTCAACAATGCGACCGCGAAATGCAGAATCCATCACGAACAATTTTACCTTGGTTGACTGTAAAAGGCGGAAATGGCTAGGCGACAAGTGATCACACAACTGTCGCTGACTAGCCGTTACCCATTCGCAGGCGGCTAGTCGAGCTATTGGGTTGTGGCCCCTTAACGACCCAAGTTCACCGGCCGGCGGGGCGTCGGTGAGCTATGAACTCCCGGGACCCATACCGCCCCGCCTGTCCGGTGCAGCGCCTGGTTTGGCTTCTGCGGCCTCACGAATGAGTGTCGAACTCGACTGCCACGCACGAAGCGTGTGCCATAAACAGTTCTCGCACTTGGGCGTTCCACCTAGCCTCTGCCACCCGGTTGGCCGGCGTGTCCCCATCGATGAACCGCCACCCGTGGTCGATTAGGTCGTACCACCTGCCGTCCGGCGTGACTAGCGCCCCCGGCATGAAGTTCGGCCGCAGGCGGGACACAAAGCAAACGTTCCGAGCCAGCTCCTCGTCCCCGCCCACACCAAACGCGGCGGCCGACTCCTCATCCGCGATCGATTCCCCGCCAGCGGTCCAGTAGTCGAGCCGCCAGGGCCGGTCCACGTCATCCTCAACAAGACGGTGCGGCCGCAGCAGAGCGGAGCCGGCGTCCCACAAATCGGGCGTGTCGTGCGGGAGTAGCACCACCGTCCGCGTGTGCATCCGCTGTGCCTCCTTCTTGACACCTAACAACCCACATCACCGGGCGGCCGCCAGCGACGTGGATTTCAGATTACGCACCCGACGGCCGCTCAGGTGCATATGATTGTTAGCTGGCGATACGGCAATCGTTGGGCTGGCCAGCAGACAGCATAGCACATGATTGAGTACGTCAATCAGCCTCACAATGCTGAACCTCGACACCAGCTGCGATCAACTCCTCAGCAATTCTTTTGGCTTCATTATCGTCTTCGATGATCCACATCTGGTCGTTGGTCTTGTCGATCGGAAGATAGCTTGTGAATGAGCTGTTTGTGATGTTCAGTTGCAGGCCAAGTTGCTGCGCCGCTGAATCAAGGTCGCGGCAACGTTGGCCGTCGACTGTGCCAATATTGAAGGTCGATCGACCGGATAGTCTTGTTTTCAGTTCGCTGATCGGTGTGGTCAGTAGCTCGGGTACAAGCTTTCGGATCGCGGCCAATGTTTGAGCCGACAGAGGATCGTCCAGGAAGACTGAGACGTCGAACTGGTGATGGTGCGTCTTTACGAGAACCCAACAAAGTGAACAACTCCACACCATTTGATCAATGCAGCTTTTTGTCAGCTAACGTCCGCTGTCACCGGGTACGGACGGTTGATTTTCCATTCGAGAAACCGCGCAAGCCGTACTCCGGTGCACGGCATTGTTACCCGCCGCATGTATCAGTCGTCGGAAAGTGCCGGGTCGTTGATCCACTCTTCAAATATCCAATCCGCAAGTGTTTGCACAGACACAGAATGTGAATTTGAGTCGTGGTCATAGTACCCAACACAACCGGTCGGGTCGAGGAAATAGTAGTTTCCATTGTCACCACAGAAGGCGATGCAGTTTCGAGGGACGCCTGCAGCCCAAGCTGCCTTTGCGTTAGTGGCGAGGCTGAGGTAGGGCATCAAATCCGGTAGGGCAACGAATGGTTCTCGAATGCCGAAGCAAACATTGCTTGCCTCTAGTTGAAAACGGCGAAAATCAGGATGCAAAACGATCCCAAGTTCGGTTTCGACAGCACGGACATCAGATTCGGTCGGCAGCCGCAAGGGTTTCGGCACTGGTTCATTGCATTCGAGCAGAGCTGCAATGGCGTCAGTAATGTCCATTTTTCGTTCGGTTTCAGTCGGGTAACGACCCGCATCACGGGGCGCGGGAGTTGACGTTAATTTCAAAATCCGCTGGCCACCGCCGCTCCCGTGCATGCGATGGTTCGTCGGGCTGAAGCGGCGACCGGCTATACATGGCCAGTCACCGTTGCGGAGTACTTCTCGATCGCCGTGACATTAAGTTCCGCAGGCCACAGCGAGAAATGACCGCATCTGTCATAGCCGCCGAGTGGTACCACCAGTGTATCAGCCAGCTGTACATGGCGCCCATCGAATTGATCCAACCATTGTTGACGTTGGTTGATAGCCGCAAGATCGAAGTTGACCCAAATACTGGATTGATACGCCCCAGTCCCGTCGTCACGGGATTCGGTCTTTGGGATGTGGTTTATGCATGTCCCTTCAAAGTCCAATCAGAGCGAGCCAAAAACGGAGACGTTCTGTCCGGCAAGCTCGGTCAGTCGATCAATCGCGTGATTCACAGAGATTAGGATGAGCATCGCGGCAATCGTTCCAGTTCCGATAAGCCACGTCTTCTTGAGTCGCGTGCAGACCACCACGCGGCGATTGCTGGACGGACAGTTGAAGTTCCAACACTCAGGCCGAGGTGGCAAGCAACGAAATCGCAGACCGCCAGTCCGGCTCAAGTCGTGGAACGATGCGTCGCCGAATGCCTCTTTGCAGTATGGGCAGGCATTGGAGGACAGCCACGTTTTCAAGTCCGAGGTGCGAATCGAGAGACTCCTGTCCGACGAACTTAGGGATAGACAGAATCGAATTCTGCCTATCACATCCCGGGGGAGCAAGCGGAAAAGTTCATGAGATTTCAACCATCGGAACCAGGCCGAGATCTGGCGTTGATGTAAGAGGCAGTGAGGTCTCGACATAGCTGCCGGACCAGGTGAGCCGTCCGCGGGCCCGAATTAGATCAACGATTCGTACGATCCTCGTCGGTGCGACTGGGAAAGGCAGAAACCAGCACGATCAAACCCAGCTTGCTGGAAAGTGTAAGCAGAATTGGGTGGGCGAACTGTGGTCACCGCGCATTCTGATAGGGCATTTGGCGTTTTATCCCCCCTCACTCAAAACCTGACAAGCCGCGCACGCTGTCTGCTAACGCCTTGTTACGGTCAGCCCTCTAACCCGCGTGCATCCTCTTCGTCACGTCTCAGTGCTGCATGGATCCCATCCCACAGGCAGTTGTCTAGAAATCGGCGAAGCGACCGTTCCTCTCAATTCGCAATCCCAGCCAAGCGTTCCACGGTCTCAGCATCAAGCCGGACAGTTACCCGGCAGTTGGCTCTCCTAACACCGTCCTGACTCTTGGTGAAATTCATATTGAAGTCATGCCTTTCAGGAGTTGAATCGGGCGGACAGGACCATGCGTTCGATCTCGGTCAGGTCCCACTGAGCCAAGACGGCGTACTGATGGCCGCGGATCCACCGCAGCAGGAGGGGATCCTCCGGAACCCGCTGCCATTCGGCCTCCCAGAGAATGTGGAAGTGCCGCAAAGCTGTAGCCGGGCGGAACTGTGGTGGAATCGTCGGAACAACGGCTCGTGCTTTCCAAAACTGTGCCGTGCCAACCTTGCAGCTAGGCAATGCATCAGCGGGAATCATACCGACCAGCCTTTTGATGGTCTCGTTCCAGTGCTGGGGTCCGAAGACATATCGATTCCCCGAATGATGGCACCAACACCTTTCCTGATCGGCCCGGGCGATCGCCAGCCGCGGCAAGCCTTGCTCATTCACGCCCGCCAATCGCATCGACTCGACCAGGTCGAGAATCGGTTTGCCTTCGGCCAGGACTTTGAGCATCTCTTCGGTCGCTCGATCCTCGGCGGCGATGCGGTTGGCAACCTCACGTTCTTCGTTGTGTCGGCGAGATTTCAGGGAGCCGCAATATCGATCGAGCTGCACCTGGGCTTCAACGGGATCCATTGTCAGGGTGGCTACGTCCATCTCGGCACTCCTCAACAGTTATTGCATCAGGCCGGGTAACACTCACTCAGCGTCGTCTACGTTCACGCGGATGAACTCGCGGAAGTGTTGATCCTCACCAAACTGACGCCGTAGTTTCTCCATGGGCCGTTGTTCCAGTTGCCAGACGCGTTGCTTACTGACTCCCAAAATGCAGGCCACCGCATCGCAGGGCGGCGGGCCGGAGATCCGGATCTCTTCATTCGTTTCTTCCACTCTCATCATTAGTCCTTTCGTTCTCAGAGGTCTTTGGTTTCCACTCACTGCAGGTGGGCCAATTGGCCCGGATGTCGGTGGCCCCGCCGCGGCTCCATTCGTGCTTCATCAAGGCACACTTGAGATACCGACCCGCCACGCCTTCCCATTGTGTTTTGAAGCGGCAGATGCGACACGTTTCCCTCGGTGGCCCCGATCCCGATCGAGCCGGCGTACAACGCCGATCGAGTTCGGTTCGCGAGGTCAGTTCGCCGGCATCGAACAACTGTTGCTGCATGAGGGGCCTCGGATGTTTCTGGCGCCAGCTACCGGTCCCAAGTCCTCTCCGGCGGGCCTGAGCGCTCGTCAACAGACGGCCGCAGCGCGCACACCGGCGGATCTCGGGAACGTCGGCCAGGAGCGATCGCTGGCCATTGAGTGGAGCGATTAGAACGTCGGTCATCAGCCGTCCCTGTGCGATACCTCGGGCAGTATTCCGTGATGAACCGGAGGCAGACCTCATTGACCGTGGCCCGTTGGGGCTTGGCAGGAGTTTTGGTGGCATCTTCCACCAGTTGGTCATGCCGGATCGTATTCAACCAGTCAGCATACCGCTTGGTCGATTCCGGCTTGGACTCGTGGCCGAACCAGACTTGAGCACCATCAGGGGACCGTGAAAACAGGTAGCCCTTGGCGTTTTTGCAGAGCGTGGGAATGGTCTTTCGCGGTCGTGCCATAGTGCAGGACTCCGGTTTTGGTGGAAGATTTTCCACCGTTATCCGTCGTTTCAACTGCACTTCTGACCGTCAGAAGGTAACGCAAGGTGTTGCGTTGTTGGTGTTTACGGCATTAGGTAAACACATTGCCCCCGGTAGGACTCGAACCTACAACCCGCTGATTAAGAGTCAGCTGCTCTGCCAATTGAGCTACAAGGGCGTGGACGTGGGATTTTACATCGGCTTGACTGAACCGGCAACTCAAGCGATCTCTGACTCGACTCATTTCGTAATTTGCCACGACCTGCCTACGCGGTGGTGGGGCGGACGGATTTGTGGCGCAGGACGAGGAGATCGTTCGAGTTGAGCAATCGGAAGACTTCGGCACATTCTGCTTGAATCTGCTCGGCGGTCTTGGAAGCAAAGGCGGTCGCCAGTTCGCCCTGGATCGATTCGACTGTGCGGAAGCCGTCCATCAGTTCGACTTGGCGGCGCGTGTGATCGTCCAAGGTAATGCGGAGCTGCATTTTTGTGCCGCCGCTGTACTCCAGGCTGTAGCACCATTCGGGATTGGACGTTTTCAGCATCGCACTGCGGACATTGAAAAGATCTGCCGAGCGAGTCCATGTCGGAACCACGTCGGGGTCTGTCCATTGGGCGACCGCTTCGGGTTGAGGTGTGGCCCACAAAGCATGCTTGGTGATACTCCCCCAGAAGACTTCACAGGCGGCTTCTTGTTCTCGCCGAGGAAGTTTCTGAATGCGTGCCAACACTTCCGGATCACGAAAAGCGATCTGCGGCTGATACCAGACGCGTGACTCTGAGGACCAGGCCGCGGGATGCAATCCGGACGACGCGAGAAAGTCGTAAAGTTGTGGCACGGTGTAGGCGCGGTCCTGCGAGTGAAGGAACAGGTCGAGGACTTCGCTGTCACTCATTCTGGCTGGTTGGGCGAAGAGTTCGGCACCTCTTTTATACCAGTTGCAAACAGGGAGATTGGCAATCATCTGTCGGACGGCAGCGACCTGTGCTCCCATGTCGGCTTGAGGGTCATTAATCAAGCGGAAGAGCGACTGCATTTGATAGATGCCGGTCCGACCATATTGGCCATAGACCATCAGCCCAAGAGCCCCGTCATCTTTCATGACTGCGCGGAGAGCGGCCAGTCCGGTTTCCGGGCTTTCCAAGTGATGCAGCACGCCCGAACAGTTGATGTAGTCGAACTGACCAACATTCATTTCCGGCAGGTCGAGCAGTGAACCATGAATCCAGCGCACACGGTTCTCCAGACCACGGGCCGCCAGACGTTTCCGGGCAACGGTTTGGGAGGCGGTGCTGAGATCGATATAGACGATGTCACACTTAGTATGACGCAGCTGATGGGCCAGATAGACGACGGCATCGCCCGTGCCACCGCCGGCAATCAGAATGCGCATGCCTGCGGCGATGTTCTTCTTGCCCCGATAGCAGTAGTGATTCAAGCAGCTCAAGTCATCGAGGCCAGTGAGCAGAAGCCGCTTCTTTTCATCGGCGGGATCGCGGTGAGGGTAGGGGAGGTACTCGTACTGCTGGCGGACGCGAGCGGTGGTTGTCGGAACCTCGGCAACAGACATGGAATCCCTCACGGTTCATCGAATCCAAGGTGGCCATCCTCCGGAAACTCTGGAGAGGCTCCTGTATCCTCTTCGTGTCGGCAGCGGCAAGGTTTGCCCATGAGAATTGGTTGATACAGCCCGCAAAGTTTGCGCAAAGCCGCCACAGCAGGGCGAGGCAACGCCTTCAGTTCCCTGTTATACTGAGGCGATTCTGTCAGCCAGCCTGGCAGTGACCTGGATCAAAATTCCCATGGCTCAATGGAAAGACATGGCAGCCAAGCCCACGGACACCGCAACTTCGCCAGCTTCTGTCAGCCAGCCCGGCAAGGTCTATCTCGTTGGTGCAGGGCCGGGCGATCCGGGATTGATCACCGTCCGCGGACGAGAGTGCCTGGCTGAAGCCGATCTGGTGCTTTACGACGGATTGGTCAATCCGCTACTGCTACGGCATTCGCACGCCAAGGCTCAGCGCACCTGCCGCATGGAAGGACCGGAAGGGCGACGACTCGATCAAGCGGAGATCAATCGGCAACTGGTCGAAGCGGGGCTATCGGGATTAACAGTGGTGCGTCTCAAGGGGGGCGACCCGTTTATTTTTGGTCGGGGGACGGAAGAGGCTGCGGCGTTGGCGGCGGCGGGAATTCCGTTTGAAGTGGTCCCCGGCATCACCGCAGCGACAGCCGCTGCCGTTTACACTGGCATCTCGCTGACCCATCGAGATCATGCTTCGGCAGTGGCTTTCGTCACTGGTCACGAAGACCCGTTGAAAGCCGAATCGGCCCTTGACTATGCAGCCTTGGCCCGCTTTCCCGGCACACTCGTCTTCTACATGGGATTGCATCGACTGCCGACGATTGCTGCGAAATTGATGGCAGAAGGAAAAGTCTCGACGACACCCACGGCGGTTGTCAGCCGCGCGACTTCACCGCTGCAACGGACGGTGATCGCTCCGCTAGAGTGCATTGCGAAAGTTGTCGCCGAAGCCGGGTTGCATGCGCCGTCGCTGGTGATCGTGGGTGACTGTGTGCAGGTTCGCGAGGTGGCCCATTGGTTTGAAGACCGGCCGTTGTTCGGGAAGAAAATTGCCATCACGCGACCGGACGATCAAGCCGATGCGGCGATTGATTTGGCCTGGCGAATGGGAGCCTTGCCCATTCCTTTGCCGACGATTGAAATCTCGCCTCCCGAAGACTGGTCGGCCGTTGATGCGGCATTGTCGCGTCTCGGCGAATATGACTGGCTGATCTTCACAAGTGTGAACGGAGTAGCCGGGCTGCTTGACCGGCTGTGGGATCAGGGGGGGGATGCCCGGAAACTGGGACACTGCCAGATCGCGGCGATTGGTCCTGGCACCGCAGCCGCATTGAAGACGTATGGTCTGCGTTGCGATCTGATGCCCGATGAGTTTCGTGCGGAAGCGCTGGGTGCGGCATTGAGTTCACATGTCGCAACACGGCGGGTGTTATGGGCAAGAGCCAACCGTGGCCGCGATGTTCTGCCCCGGGAGCTATCCGCCGCTGGGGCTCATGTCGATCAGGTTGTGGTCTATCAGAATCAGGATGTCACCGCGTGGCCGGATGAGGCCGTGCAGCAATTGGAAGCGGGAGAGTTGGACTGGATTGCATTGTCCAGTCCCTCGATTGCGAACCAGGTGGCTCAGCTTCTGCCTGCCGCCGCTCATGTGCATCTGGGGCGTAAAACACGAATCGCCGCGATCAGTCCTGTTACGGCTGAAGCGGCCAAAGAGGCGGGGCTACCCGTGCATGCGGTCGCCACCGACTACACGTGGCCCGGCCTGTTGAATGCCATCGCCAGAGCCACCTCGGAGTGAGGCCGCTACGATTTATCGAGATCGTTCTCCAGCACGATGCGATAACGGGCCTGTCCTGACTCCAGGTGTTTCATCGCCTGATTGACTTCGGAGAGCGGAAAGTGTTCAACCACCGGGGCGATGTCATGTCGCACGCAAAAATCGAGCATTTTCGTGGCTGTCGACGGGCTACCCAGCGGCGTCCCCGAAAACGAGCGCTGCCCGAAAATGATCGGGAGGGCCGAGAGTCGCACCGGTTCAGCAATGGCTCCCACGCTGTGGAACCGACCGCGTGTCGACAGGCAATTGATGTAGAGATCCCAATTCAAGGTCACGTTGACTGTATTGAGAATGAAGTTAAAGGTGCCTTGGGCTGATGCGAGTTGGACTTCATCGCGGGAATTCAACGTGCGGTGAGCACCGAGCTTCAACGCTTCCTCGCGCTTGCTGTCGGAAGATGTGAAGGCGACGACTTCACAACCCCAGGCTCGCAGAAACTGCAGGGCCATATGGCCCAGTCCGCCGATGCCAATCACCCCCACGCGGTCTGTCGGGCGGACATCGCATTGAATGATCGGGTTGAATACGGTCAAGCCGCCACAGAAGAGGGGACCGACCTTGGACGGATCTAAGCCATCGGGCAAGGGGAACGCCCACATTGCCTGACACCGCACGCGATCGGCAAAGCCCCCGTGCCGGTTGACGATGGTCATGCCCGCGGTAGCACACAGATTCTGATCGCCAGAGAGGCAGGGTTGGCAGTCGCGACAGGAACTGCTGAACCAACCCAGGCCGACCCTCTGGCCCACTTGCAAGGTGGTCACTCCGGAGCCGACCGCCACAATTTTGCCCACCACTTCATGGCCGGGAATGACGGGATAGCTGGTCATGCCCCATTCATTGTTGACCATGCTGAGGTCGGAATGGCAAACGCCACAGTATTGCACGGCGATTTCGACATCATCATCGGCCAGTGGGCCGGGATCATAATCGAAGCGTTCGAGTTGCCCTCCGCGTGTCTTGGCGGCATACCCACGAAACAGGTCAACCATCACACGGGCTCCCATGAAATCTGCGGCAGGAACAGCAGCTTCATGATAGCGGCCGGCTTGTGGGACCGCGAGCGATCAAAACGACCACGTGGGACCGGTTCAAAGCAGTGCCCGATCAGAGGGATCAGGGATCACGAATGCCTTCCAGATCGTAGACCCCGAAGAAGACATCGACCACGCGACCGGACATGTGATCGCCCACCACGGTCCCCCGCACAACACCCGTGGGAATCGGGGCTCCGGCGACGATGAACACGGTGACCCCTTGAAATTTCGTACCCGAGGTCGTGCCCACCATGGAGAAGCGGGCAAACAGCTCGATGAACAGAAACTCCGGTGTCACCCCGGTAAAGCGGCCTCCCGGTGCTTGAGCGAACGTCCAAGGCTCTTCTTCAAACGGGTAATTCAGCGTCCAGCCACCGGACAAATCGGCAGCCAGAGCTGGTGTGGGGACCATGCAGGCAAAGACCAGAGTCCATGCGGCCATTTTCCGCAAGAGCATGTGGTTCATGGAAAGGGAGCCTTCGTCTGGGAAGCAGCGATGGTTGAGCGCCATGAGGGTCAGGAATCACTCACCGTCGAAAGTCATCCAACGCGGCACCGTGCCATGGAATCGACCGGGTGTCGCAATGTGACTTCAGACCGTATGGGGAAACCAGACCTTAACTCTCTTCTGTTCACCTCGAAGGTACCGACGTGAACAGAAGGTGAGCAAGTCGATTCTGCGATCCTGCACCGAAAAATCATGATTTCTTGAGATCGATCAGATTTTGTGGAGCGCGGGGTTGCCCGCTTCCACCACGAACGACATCCGTGTGACCACGTTCCCACCCGGCTTGGTGACGTCCTCCACGGCGATGTAGTCGCTGGTCCAGTTTTCCGGAGTGACCGTGCAACGGACATAGCCCCGTTCGGAGCTATGGTACTTCACAAACGGGTTCGCCCCGTGCAGCAGCAGGAAGTATTCCGGGGTCTGCTTGCCGTTGCCGCCGCTGGTAATGCTGGTCCCCACGAAC
The DNA here is from genome assembly GCA_016125225.1 of bacterium. Taxonomy (GTDB): domain Bacteria; phylum Planctomycetota; class Planctomycetia; order Planctomycetales; family Planctomycetaceae; genus DSVQ01. The sequence continues at coordinate 10,518 of WGME01000019.1, forward strand.
TCGGTGGCGACCACGGGTTCATCCTGTTTGCGATCATCAACCCGAAGTTCATTCGCCCAGTTGGAGTGAATGTCTCCGGTGAGGACCACCGCATTCGGAATCTGACGTTCCTGAATGAACTTCATTAACGCCATACGCTCATGAGCGTAGCCCGGCCATTGATCCATCGAGGATTTGCCTTCGACTCCCGACCGGGCAATGGCGGCCATCCCCATCATCACCTGCTGAGCCAGCACGTTCCAGGTGGCTTCCGATGTCAGCAGTGACGTTTGCAGCCAACCCCGTTGTTTCGAACCGAGCATGGTTGAGTGCGGGTTCAAGGCCTCGTCGTTGATCACGCTGTGCTTATCACCATTCGGCTGATCGCTGCGGTATTGCCGGGTATCCAGGATCATCAACTCAGCTAACTGACCATATGACGCCTTGCGATAGAGTTGCATATCCGCGCCTTGCGGAATCTGCTGGCGACGCAAGGGCATGGCTTCGTAATAAGCCTGGTACGCATTGGCCCGCCGTTCCAGGAACGCCACGGGATTGAAGTCGGCTTCCTCGGAGATTGCAGCGGCGTAGTTGTTATCGAACTCGTGGTCGTCCCAAGTGACAAACCACGGGCAGACGGCGTGCATGCCATGCAGTAACGGATCGGAACGATACTGGGCATGCCGGACACGGTAATCCGACAACGAGTGGATTTCCGGGCCCACGTGCTGCCGAACTTTGCCCGCCTTGCCCGGGCCTTCGTAGATGTAATCTCCCAGATGGAACACGAGATCCAGATCGTCTTTGGCCATGTGTTCATAGGCCGTATACAACCCGGTTTCGTAGTGCTGGCACGAAGCAAAGGCGAATCGCAAACGGTCGGGCGAGGCGTCGGCGGCGGGCAAGGTGCGGGTGCGACCGACAGGGCTGACGGCATCACCGACATGAAACCGATAGAAGTACCAGCGATCGGGTTCCAGGCCCCGAGCTTCGACATGGACCGAATGGGCCAGTTGCGGCGTGGCAATCGCGGTTCCCTGCTTGACGATTTTGGTCATCGCCTCGTCATCAGCAAGTTCCCATTTCACGGCGATCGGTTCGGGAGACATTCCGCCCTGGGGTTCGAGCGGTTTCGGAGCCAGCCGTGTCCATAACACCACGCTGCGGGACGCGGGATCGCCCGAGGCCACGCCGAGTGAAAAAGGGTTATCGCTGAAGGTCACCTTGCGATCGGCGGCCGAAGTGCGTTGTGCCAGCAAGGGCAAGGCGGCCAGTCCCGCCGTGTAAGACAGGAACAAACGACGGCTGAGCCCGCCTTCATAGCGAACAGCTTCCGCGATCTTCGTCAAATCGAGCATGGCACGCCTTGTTTCTAACGAGAGCGACAAGACGTTGCCGTCTTGACGATTACGGTTGGGTAGTGGCCGGGGCATCGGTGCTGAGTTCGGGGGGGGTATGCACGAGGGCTGCATCCGAACGGGGGAGTGGTTCCCCTAACACCGCGATAATTTCCGGCAGGTCGAGCTCTTCTTTTTCTAACAAGGCGGTGGTCAACGCATCAAGCTGCGAGCGGTACTCTTTGAGAATCTTCATCGATTTATGATCTGCCTGAATCAGGAAGCGTTGCACTTCCGAATCAATCTGCCGGGCGGTCTCTTCACTGTACTGGCGTTGCTCGTGAATCTCTTTCCCCAGGAACGGATGTTCTTCCGAGTCACGAAAAGCCACCGGGCCAATCACGTCACTCATGCCCCAGCGTGACACCATGCGTCGCGACAGTTGCGTGGCCCGTTTGAGGTCGTCTTCCGCACCGGCTGAGTATTCGTTGAACACCAGCTTCTCAGCCGAGCGGCCCCCCAGCATGAACGCGAGTTGAGCGTGCAGGCGGCGCTCGCCGATGTTCATCCGCTCTTCATTCGGCAGAAGCTGGGTGACCCCCAATGCGCGACCGCGCGGTATCACCGTCACTTTATGGAGCGGATCGACATCGGGTTGGAACCAGGCGAGCAGGGCATGTCCCGCTTCATGGTAGGCGGTCATCTTGCGTTCGAGTTCATTCATCACTTCTTCGCGGCGGGGGCCCATCAGTACTTTGTCGCGCGATTGTTCAAAGTCGACCATCGTTACCGTATCGCGACCGGCCCGTGCCGCATTCAAGGCGGCTTCATTCACCAGATTTTTCAGCTCAGCCCCGGAAAAACCGATGCTGCTTGCCGCCACTCGCTCCAGATCGACATCGTTGGCCAAAGGAACTTTGCGGGAGTGGACCTTCAAAATCGCGACACGGCCCGCTTTCGTAGGACGATCGACGGCCACATGACGATCGAACCGACCGGGGCGGAGCAGGGCGGGGTCGAGCACATCAGGACGGTTGGTCGCTGCCACCACAATCACGGCCTCCGTCTGCTGGAAGCCATCCATTTCACTGAGAATCTGATTCAAAGTCTGTTCGCGCTCATCGTGACCACCTCCGAGGCCCGCTCCGCGGATGCGACCAACGGCATCGATTTCATCGATGAACAATATACACGGGGCACTCTCTTTCGCCGTGCGGAACATGTCGCGCACGCGACTGGCACCCACGCCGACAAACATCTGAATGAACTCGCTACCGTTGATGCTGAAAAACGGCACCCCGGCTTCACCAGCCACCGCACGGGCCAACAGCGTTTTGCCGGTTCCGGGCGGCCCCATCAGCAAGACGCCCTTAGGAATTTGTGCTCCGAGACGCTGGAATTTCGCGGGGTTCTTCAGGAATTCGACGATTTCCTGCAGTTCGCCTTTGGCCTGTTCCATCGCGGCGACATCGTCAAACGTGGTCTGATGATCGGAAGCCTTGAACCGCTTCGCCGGGCTGCGGATGAAGTTACTGATCATCCCCGTGCCCATGGGGTCGGAGTTCCGCCGCAGGAAGTAGAAAATGATGCCCAATGTGATCAGCGAGGCGGCAATGAACGACAGAAACTGCAGACCGAACCCGACTTCCTGAGGTTCCGACTGGGTTTCGATGTCGTCTTCCCGCAGTCGTGCGAGGAGTTCGGTGTCGTTCTTGGGGAGTGGCAATACCAGATTGAATTTTTCGGACAGGTTCCCTTTGCCTTCGGGGTTCTCGGGGGCCTTCTTGAATTCCCCGGTCAGATATTCCCCGTGATATTCAACCCGCTTCACGTTCTTCGCGCGAATCTGATTCCACAGAAATGAGTAGGTGATCGTGGACCCATATTGCGTGGGCGACTGGTTCCACATCCATAACATCATGAACAAGAGGAGGATGAAGACCAGAGTCCACGAACCCGAGAACAACGGCGGACGCGTGGAACCCTCAACTCCCGGCCGAGAAGGGCGATTCTCACCACGCGTGCCACGACGACTTCCATCAGACGGCTGATCCGGCATGCTGCCAGGTTCCCTGCAAATCTCTAAGGATGCCCCCATGAATCCCCGGGCGAACTGCCGCAGGTTCCTCATCGGAAAAGACTTGTGAGAGTATCCGGGGGCCGCGAGACACGCAACGCGTCCGCCCTTCCCAGAGTCAGGATTCAAAGGACGGGGACCGGCTCGGCAAGCGGATCATGCCGGGATGAATCGTGTAGGGAAACTACCAATGGCTCTCAGGGGCGTTTCCGTATGAAGTGAAACTTTTCTGGCAAACCTCAGGCATTTTCCATCACATTCTGCGGAATCTGCAAAAGAGAACGTTGAATCCATTCATGCCGACAGATACGTTCACTGCCAGGATTGTTCAGTAAGAAGGGATTCTAAGACCGTTTGTCCGCTGACCCACCCTTTATGGTTGCGGAGCCAGGCATGAGTCTTTCAGAAAATCCGGGAAGTGAACCTCGTCCAGAGTCGGTAGAGGCCATCAGGTTTTTGTACGAACATGGCCAGATTCCCCCGGACGTCTTGATAGCCGAAGCTGAAATCATTCGCAAAAGGCGACGGCGTGCGAGTGGTGCTTCCCAACCTGGAGAACCATGGACCGTCGAGCAGGCTCGGCAAGCTCAAGAGCGGCCGCCCGGCGAAGAATGGGCACCATCTGCTTCGACCGGTGATGAGACCGAGGAAAAGGATTGTGCCGAGAACAATGCACCGCCAGTTGGTTTGTCGCTGTCATCTGGTGGATTGCGCTCGTGCACCTTTACTTTGGGATTCGTACAGGCGCTGCATCACAGTGGGGAACTCAAGAACGTTGACTACCTTTCCTCGGTCTCGGGCGGGGGCTTCGTCGCCGGTCATGTGACCTCGTTGGCGGATCAGTTACGGTTGGAACACCCGAATTCAGAGGCTGGTGCCTTTCATCAAAACGCCGGTAAAGCGGGCGATGTTCTGGGCGTCAAGAAGAACGGCCAAATCCTGCCGGGATTCCGGTTCAGTGCGGTCGGCGAATATCTCTATGGATCGGTTTGGGAACTGCCTCCACTGGCTTTCCGTTATCTGTGTTCGACCGTGCCTTTGGTCATCTGCACGATTGCTCCCATCGGTTTTTTGATGACCCTGGCGGCTCTCTTCTGGCGCAGTTTCGACTACACGAATGTACGAAACGTCCTCAATCTACTGGGAGCCGATATTCTGGCCGACCGCATGAACTGGGGACAAGATGCCTTGGTTTCTTACCTCCCGGCCTTCCTGCTCACTGGAATACTGATCATCTATGGGGCTGCGGTTGCCATCCTGGGGTTAGTGCATAATCTCTTACGTTGGAAGACGTCCTTGCTTGGCTGGTTGGTTAAGGCCGGCGGCATCCTGGTGATTGTGACTTTGGTCGGTTGGGTGATGTCGATGGTGGCTTATGCCAGCAATGGCTGGTCGGCCCCATTTGGTAGCGATATTGGTCTCACCTTGCAGTCCTGGACCAATAACTATGCGACCTATCTGTCGGCTTTGCTCACCCTGCCATTCATTTTTTCCCGCCGACTGGCTGACAGTGCGAAAGCCAACGCTCCGACCTGGCAGAAGATTTTTTCCCGTGCCGTGGTCTCGACCGTACTGACCTGCACGCCGTTAGTCTTATTCTACTGGATGGTGCGGGAAAACCTTTCCGAGCATGCGGAGCACCGTCTGCCTACGCTTCTGCGAGATGATGTGCTCGACTGGCCACGGTTTGCGAATCTCGATGAAGAGTTGGGTGTGACCACGATTGACGATCTCAACCGGGTCGCGGCGCAGCACACCAGCGATGCGTCGAACACTCCGACATCTCCCAACATCTCACCCGATATTGAGAAACTGCTCCCCATTGCGGACCCGGCCATCCGCCATGCGGCCATCAACGGGCGGCTCTTCGGCTTGAGTCGCTTTCAGATGGAAGCCTTATTCCCGTCTCTCGTGTCGTCCTTAGACGATGACCGTGCCAGCGATGCCTCTGCCATTCGGGAATATCTCGAGAATTGCTCCACGCAAGACTTGCTTCGGGCTGACTATATACGCCACGTGTGGAATCCTTGGCTCGCCAATGCTTCCGCAACAGCCAATTTGAAGACAGAGTTTGCTACCGAAAGGTTGCTTCGAGAACTCGCAAAACGTCATCCGCAGATTTTTGCGGAACCGATTTCTCTGCCTGCAAAGAATGATCAAGTCGCGATGCAGGGAACAGCCACACCTCTGCATGCGGGAGAGATCTCGGAGCCAGAGGAACAGCCAACACCATCACGCTCAGAGGCGATTGAAGATTTCCTGACCGCTGCCTGCCAGCATCCGCGGTATTCGTTGTCGGCTCCCGAAGCCACGGTGTTCCGAACATTACTCCTGACGATCACACCGGGTCGCAACCAACACGGGGTCGCCATCTCTGAAGATTTCAAGCTGAATGCTTTGGTCGCGAATGGCTCCCTGAATGAGCGGACCGATATTGCCCGCTTCAATCGTCTCTTGCTGGAAACCTTATATCCCGACGTCATCCGCAAACGCACCATGGTCAGCACCCCCATCGTGATCGCCGCCGATCAGGCAGCCCGCTGTTACTGGTTGCTGACGTGGTGGCTGGCAATTTTGTGCGGCTGGTTGATCAATGCGAATCTTCATTCTCCGCTATATGAATACTACCGGGCACGTCTGGTGCGGAGCTTCTTGAGTCCCTCGAAAACTGTGTCGGAACGGGCAGCCGTTTGTGCCACGGAACTCGAAAGTGGGGCGGAGCTCAGCCCTGAGATCTATCAGGAGAAATCACTCTGGGCAGCCTCACGCAGGTCGTTATGGCCGGGGCGTAGTACTCCACGCCTTAGTCACATAGAACCGTGGGAAGCCGGAGCACCGTTTCCGATCTTCGTGGCGACGATGTCTCTCTTCCAACGCTTGAAATGGATGGCACCCAGCAAAGTCAACTCACCCTGCGATCCGAACGATGTCGATCAGGCCGCGCTGGCCGACGAAATTCCCCCGATGACATTTACGCCTTTGCACAGTGGCTCGTATGCCCTGGGGTATCGACCGACGGAATCGTATTGTAATGGAGAACTCAGCCTGGAAGATGCCGTGGCGTTGTCGGGAGCGCCGATCACCCCGATGGTTACGAAGTCGTTGCCCATGCGCTTGACACTGGGCATGGTGAATGCACGACTGGGGATGTGGTTGCCGCTTCCGGCACGGGAGACAGCATTATCCGGCTTGCCCTCCGTCAATCTGCCGAACGTCTTCGCCACGATGCTCGACTGTGAAGCCGAAAATCAGGTGCGCAAGGGCATCTCTGACAGCCCGTTCCATGATCGTGATAAAGACATGCTGGCTTGGGCGCAAGTGATTTCTCTCTGGCTCTTTCTGGCGATCGGTGGAACCGGGGCGTTAATTGGCCTGGCAGGATGGTCACGTGTCGTGGCAGATTACTCAGCCCTGCAGATTCTGGAATTTTCCCGATCCGCTGTCGTCACGTTCCTGATTTCCGCGGTCGTCTTGATGCTCATCGGGGGCATTCTGCTACCCGTCTGGTCGTTTTCCTGGTTCCGGCTCCCGTCGATTGTCTGTCGATTATTTGGAGGGCAAGTGGCACATGGCGCGAAGTCCCTGCGGGAAATCATGACGGGCCCCCTCGATTATCGTCCCGTGGTCGATGGTTGTTTCCATGATCCGTTCGGATTGGAAGAGTTACTGCTGCGTCGCTGCTCGCGGGTTTATATCGTTGACGGAGGCCGCAACAACGATGAATGGCAGATGACGGCTTTAGCGGAAGCCTTGCGGATGATGGAAGAACGCCACGGCATCCGCCTCAAAGATCAGAATGAGAAGAACAACAAGGGCGACTCCTTAACCATGCGGGATCGCATGGTGGTACTGGAGCCCGATGAACCGTTGTTGCGTTCCGGTTCGTCCAAGGACTTGCGGATTCAGGATCAGCATTTCATCAAGTTGACCCTGCAATATCCCGAGGGCGATCTGGGACTGACTTCCGCAGATTCGAAGACATTGCTGCGAGCCACCGAGGTCGACGTTTATTACTGTCAGATGTCGCTCACGGGTGATGAGCCGCTCGATATTCTCAATTATGCCCGGCGGACTAAAACGTTTCCCAACGAACCCAATGCAAACCAGTTCTTCACGGCCGATCAGTCGGAAACGTTCCGGCGGCTGGGGTATCACATTGGTGAAAAGTTGTGTGAGGCGCTGAAGACGGAAGGGCAGGGCCAACCTCAGAAGGGCGCACTTCATGTTGAGGCCACTGCTGCCGTGTGAAGCGACAGCGACAGTAGGAATGAACGAGAGATTTCGGGGGCCAAGTCCACTGTTCAAAAGGGAAAACGGCAGCAATCTCTGGCCTCGCTTGAGACATTCCGAAGACGGGCTATTATGTGGGAGTCTTCACGCTTCCCACCCAGGCGGTCGATGTATCGCTGCGGTATGCCCTCTTGGAGAATCGCTGTCATGGATTATTACCGGCCCGACCTGACTGGGCCGCGTCCCATGCCTTTTCAGGCTCCCCAGGGAGATTTGGCGGTTCTCGCGGGTTCGGCCAATCCGTTGCTGGCCCAGAACATCGCCAATTCGCTCGGCGTGCCACTGACTCCGTGCCGGGCCCATATCTTCAGTGAAGGCAACGTCTTCGTCCGCATCAAGGAGAACGTTCGCGGTAAAGATGTGTACATCATTCAGGGGTGTCACTACCCGGTGAATGACAACTTCATGGAGCTCTTGTTCTGGATCGATGCCCTCAAGCGTGCCAGCGCCCAAAACGTCACTGCGGTCATCCCGTTTTTCAGCTATGCCCAAGGGGATAAGAAAGACGAGCCGCGGGTTTCGATCCGTGCCCGGGTGTGTGCCGATGCGATTGAAGCCGCCGGTGCCGACCGCGTCCTGACGATGGACCTGCACAGTCCGCAGATTCAGGGCTTCTTCCGCGTGCCGGTCGATCATCTCTACGGTCGCAATGTCTTGGTCGAGCATTTCAAATCGATGCAGATTCCCGACCTCGTGGTGTGCAGTCCCGATGTCGGATTTGCCAAAGGGGCGGCGGCTTATGCGAGTCTGTTGCAATGCCCGGTCGTGATCGGGAATAAACAGCGGACCGACCACACCGAAACCGTGCAGATCGTCGAAGTCATCGGTGATGTGCAGGACAAGAACGTCCTGCTTGTCGACGATCTCACCATCACCGGGCGGTCGCTCATCGAGATGGCCAAGGTGCTGAAGTCGCGCGGGGCCAAAGACGTCTATGCTGCGGTTTCACACGGTGTACTGTCCAAAGGGGCCGGTCCGCGAATCGCCGAAAGCGACATCAAAAAGATGTTCATCACCGACACCATCGAATCGTCTTTTGACCCGTTGCCCGCCAACGTCGAAGTGGTGAGCGTCTCGAAACTTTTTGCGGCGGCGATTCGCTCCATCCACGACCGCACCAGCGTGAGCATGCTGTTCCCTGATGGCAAACCGCATGTGCCATGATGCGAGGTGTCAGGGATCAGGTCTCAGAGATCAGACTTGTGTTCTCTGGTATTTGAATTGCGTCCAATGTCCGGCATGAGCGTCGTGCTCTAGTCGATTCTCTAATTCTACCTGATACCTCAACCCTGACACTTGAGACCTGCTGCATGTCCCGCCCTCTCACTCCGATGATGCAGCGGTATCTGGAGGTTAAGGCCCAGAATCCCAATGCATTATTGCTGTTCCGCATGGGGGACTTCTATGAACTCTTCTATGAAGATGCCCAGGTAGCGGCGAAGGTGCTGGGGCTCACGCTGACCAGCCGGGATAAGGGGTCGCCCAATCCCGTCGCTATGGCGGGGTTTCCGTATCATGCGTTGAACGGGTATCTGCAAAAACTTGTGCGAGCCGGGCATCGTGCGGCGATCTGCGAGCAGGTGGAAGATCCTAAGCAGGCGAAGGGACTTGTCAAACGGGAAGTGACGCAAGTCGTCACGCCGGGCACGCTGACAGATGATGCCTTGCTCGATCCGCGCGAGAGTTGTTTTCTGGCCTGTGTGGCGCCAGAGAAACTTGTCTGTGGATTGGCTTGGCTGGAACTTTCAACCGGCCGCTTCTGGATCGCGGAAGTTCCGCCTACTTTGCTGGCCGATGAATTGGCCCGCATTCGCCCGGCCGAATGCATTCTTCCGGATGGATCGCGAACCCAGCCGGGATTGTCGGCAGCCTTAGCCGGTTCCACCATTCCCTTCACGGAACGACCTGCGTGGTCCTTTTCGCAAGACAGCTGCTTGCGACTGTTGCTCGATCAGTTTCAGACACAAACGCTCGAAGGATTCGACGTTGAATCGGGACACGCCGGGATCGTCGCCGCGGGGGCGTTGCTGGATTACGTTCGCGATACCCAGAAAAGCGAACTCGGGCACATCACAAGGCTGGAACCCTATCGCCGGGGTAGTGCCCTCATCATCGATGAAGCCACACGCCGCAGCCTGGAACTAACGCAAACCCTCAGGCACGGCCATCGCGACGGCAGCCTGCTCGCCATCATCGACGAAACCGTCACACCGATGGGGTCACGGTTGTTGGCTGAATGGTTGTCGAACCCTTTGACCGATGTGACGGCGATCAATCGTCGGCTCGATGTGGTTCAGGAACTCGCCAGTGACACCGTCACCCGGCAGGACATCCGCGATCTGCTCAAGGAATGTTACGATGTCCAACGGTTAACGGCTCGCGTTGCGACCGGCCGGGCTTCGCCGCGCGATCTGGTTTATCTCGGCCGCACGTTATCCCTCATTCCTAAGCTGAAGGCAAAACTCGCCGGGCGTTCTGCTATCCGACTCAATGAGCTCGAAGGACGCTTGGAACTCTGCGGTGAAGTGCGAGCCGAAATCGAAACGGCGATTGTTGATGATCCGCCGTTAGCCATCATCGACGGTGGCATCATCCGCCCGGGCTATCATCCGCAACTGGATGAGTATCGCGACCTGGCACGGGGTGGCAAAGAATGGATGGCCAAGTTCCAGGCGCGGGAAGCCGAACGGACCGGCATCCCGAATCTCAAGGTCGGCTTCAACCGGGTCTTTGGCTACTTCCTCGAATGCACGGCGGCTCAGGCCGATAAAGTCCCATCCGATTACATCCGCAAGCAGACACTGAAGAATCAGGAACGGTTCATCACGCCAGAGTTGAAAGAGTACGAAGACAAAGTCCTTCGGGCTGAAGGGCAGGCCATCGCGCTTGAGCAGGAACTGTTCGGCAGCCTGCGACAGCGAGTCGCCATGCAGTCACCAAGGTTGCGTGAGAACGCAGAGATCCTTGCCGAAATCGATGTGCTGGCTGCCTTGGCCGAACTGGCGGTCGTCTCACGGTACTGTCGACCAGAACTGACGGATGACCCGGTGCTCGATATCCGTGAAGGACGGCATCCGGTGCTGGATCGCATTCTGCCCACTGGTCAGTTTGTGCCGAATGATGTCGTCCTCGGGGAAGCCGACGGTCGCGTGCAACTCATCACCGGGCCGAACATGGCGGGCAAAAGCACCTACATCCGGCAAGGGGCGCTCATCACCATTCTCGCTCAAATGGGGTCGTTTGTGCCGGCGAGTGAAGCCCGCATCGGTGTGGCGGACCGCATCTTTGCCCGTGTGGGGGCCAGCGATGAACTCGGCAAGGGGCAAAGTACGTTCATGGTCGAGATGACTGAAACGGCCCGCATTCTGAATGCCGCCACCGCCCGCAGTGTGGTGATTCTCGATGAAATCGGCCGCGGTACCAGCACTTATGATGGCATCTCGCTGGCCTGGTCGATCACCGAGTATCTGCACGATGTGGTGGGGTGTCGCACCATGTTCGCGACCCATTATCACGAATTGACCGAACTGACACAGACCTTGAAGCACGCGGCCAACTGGAATGTCGCCGTTCGGGAAGCGGCCCAGCAGATCACGTTTTTGCATAAAATTGTGCCGGGTGCAGCGGACAAGAGTTATGGCATCCATGTCGCTCAACTCGCCGGTGTGCCGGTCGAAGTGCTCGATCGGGCACGGGTGATCCTGCAGACCCTGGAACAGGATCATGTCGATGAAGCCGGACAGACCCGCATTCCGGCGCGGCGGACTCAGGTGAAATCATCCCGTCAGCTCACTTTGTTTGAGCCGCCGCCCCATCCGCTGCTCGATGAACTCCGGCAGATGAAGCTCGATGAACTCACGCCTCTCGCGGCATTGCAGGAACTGCACCGACTGCAGCAACGGTTGACAACGGAGCGGTAACGGTTGAGAGTTGAGGGCCTTGCTCTCCATGATCATCAGGCGGTCGCGACGATGTCACAAGCACTGGTCGAAACAGGACACAACTCTTCCGGCGAAGTCCGCCGCGCCTGTTGGCAACTCTTCACGTTGACATTACGGCGACAGTTGCTCTCTCGGCAAACGCTGGTCTGTCTGGCGTTGACGGTTGTCGTTGGTGCGATTGTCCTCGCGTGGACGTTCCCGGAATCACGGACGGCGAAAAAACTGGCCGAGCAGGTGCTCATTCCCACCTACGTCGCGTTCCTGATGCCGATCTTCGCGATCAGCTATGGAGCCGCCGCGATTGGGGGGGAACGGGAAGATCAGACATTGATCTATCTGCTGATGACACCTCTGCCGCGTGCCTTGGCCTATGGGGTCAAAGCGTTGGCCACCCTGGTACTGGTGTGGGGATGGTCGATTGTGTCTTTAGGCAGTTTCTGCCTGTTGGCGGGAAATTCGGGGCGAGAATTATTCCCCCTCTTTCTGCCTGGAGCGCTATTGGGGGGGACGGCTTATGCCATGCTGTTCATGCTGATCGGGACTCTGTTCCGTTATGGCACGATGATTTCGCTGGCGTACTGGTTCTTTCTGGAAGTCCTGTTCGGCGCGATGCCGGGGATCGTGAAACGTGTGACGGTGTCCTATTACGTCAAATGCCTCGTTTTCGATGCCGGTAGCGAAATTCCGCTGGGACCGCGAGGGCGTGTACAGCGGGAAATGTTTCTGGCCGTTTCGGGAGAAACTGCCATGACCGTGATGATCGCCGCGGCGGTTGGGTTCATTCTGCTGGGGGCAACCATCTTTCATCAGCGAGAGTTCTCGGAACTGGGCTAATGCCTCCCGGAATCCCGGTTGCTCGAATTCGACAGAACTCCTACAACCCGCAAAGTTTGCGGAACCGGCTTGTGGCGCGCAGTCGGTCCCAGCCATGGTGATGTGTTCCGTCCGTAACGGCCGTAGCGGTTGTATTCAAGTCTCCGAAGTTGCGTGATCGATGAAGCCCTTGCTGCGTCAGGATGCGCGGCCAGTGCCTGAGATCTCGCCACCGGGGACGGCACTGCAACCATGATGGAACCGTGTCAGGGATGACGGTCCATGTACGAATCGTTTTTCCAATTGAAGCGCCGCCCGTTTGCCAGTACGCCCGACCCGGCGTGTTGGTTTCATTGCGAGCGCTATCAGGCGGCTCTCGACGAACTGCTCATTTGTGCCGAACAAGGGCAGGGGATCGGCATTCTCGTCGGACCCGCTGGCGTGGGAAAAACTCTGGTGTGCGAACGGCTGATTCGCGAAATCGGTGAACCTTTCACATCGGTGCTGTTACGTCATGCCACCTTTCACAGCCGCCGTAGCTTTCTGCAGACGTTGTTGAGTGAACTCGCTCAACCCTTTGATAAGGGAACCGAACAGGAACTGCGTCTGGCCTTGTTGCCCGTACTCCGTGGATTGGGGCAGGAAGGCCGCGCGCTCTTGCTGGTGGTTGACGAAGCCCATGAATTGAGCGAACCGCTGTTGGAAGAACTCCGGATTCTCTCCGACCTTGCGGAAGATGGTCAACCGCTAGTCCGTCTGGTGCTCTCCGGTCAGGCGGAGTTGGAAGACAAGCTGGCCCATCCACAATTGCAGGCACTCAATCAACGCATTCGCGCTCATGTGGTCGTCACCGCGCTCTCGCAAGCCGAGTCTCTCGATTATCTCGATTACCGTATCACCTGGGCGGGTGGTCGGCTGAAGGAATTATTCACCGAAGAGGCCTTATCGCAGATCACTCGTGCCGCAGATGGTCTGCCACGCTGCCTGAATCAGCTCTGCGATCATGCATTGCTCTTAGCCTATGTGGCTGAGGAAACCCCAGTCTCGGCAGAGACGCTCGCCGCTGCGTTCGAAGACCTGCGGCACTTGCCGCTGGCCTGGAACATGCCACTGAGTGCCTCTGCTCCTCAGGCGGAATGGACAACGAACTTCGAAACCCCGACGATTTCGCCTCAGCACGATGTCCTGGAATTTGGCAGTACAACCGACCCCGTCGAGAGTGAGGACGGTTTTGTCGATCTCGAAGACGTCGCGGAAATCCCGCATGACTTCGTCGAAGAGCACGTCGACAGTGATCAGTTTCCGAATGATTCCTGGGCCAGTCCCGAGTTGGATACCGAAACAGCGTCCGGGGAATCTCTCCAACAAGACTGGAATGACCCTGCACAATGGCATGAAGAGGTGGTGCAAGACCGTTACACTTCGCTCGATGCTGGACTGGAGCCCCCGACTGAGCCGGAAGCGGTTCCCTGGACCGACGGTTGGTCGGAACCAACGGAAACCATTCCGGAAAGCGAACTGTTCGAAGCGACAGCCGCCGATCTCCTGGTCTCTGGTGACACCATCGACGAACGTCTTGATGCCGTGCAACACGTGCTGCAGTACGTTTCCGACGGTGATCAGGAAGCCAGCGTGAGGGATGGTTTCAGCGATCAGCCATCGACACTTGAGAAGATCGCTGAATCGGGATGGGAGACGGCCAACAGCCCGGTTGGCGATCTCGAGCAGACTCCCGAACCGGCGCTGCCACAGGTCTATGAGATTGGTGCGCCGCGTTCGTCAGCCACTCCTGCCGAGCAGACGGCTGTGACTACGGGGGCGGTACAGGAACAGCCCGAAAAACGCCCGATTCGCAATTTGTTCACGCTGTTGCGGCGTAAGCAGCAGGGACGGTTATAACGGGCGGGATGGCTGTACTTTGGTTGTAGCCGTCCGCTGATCAAACCAGGCTTTCAGCCGGCGGTCGAACGTTTCGACATCGGGACAGCCGGTGATCTCCAGAAGTGTCCAGCCCCCTGTCGGGTCTTCGGAAATATGAGCCCGGCTTTTGCGATAGAACTCGCCCAGTAATCGCTGATGCTGAAGATACAGGCAGACGTTGCGAGCCAAGGCATAACGGATCGCGAGGTGAGTATTCCGCCCAAATGGTTGCTGGACCAGGCTGGCGACGCTGGGAACTGAGTCTGCGGTATAGGCCTCCGCCAGTTGATGGTCGCGCCAGTTGGGCAGACCAATTAATCGCAGGCCATCGGTCGAGAATTGCGATTCTTCATGCAGCGAAGCCAGTCCTTCGTCGAACCATTCGGGCATCTCCGGGAAATCCGCATGAGCGAGAGCATGGGTCAGCTCATGGGCCAGCGTTCCTTCTCCGGTGGCGAGGTTCAAGACGATACGGCGATCATCTCGGGAATAGAGCCCGGCGTACTCCGCCTGCCGATGATGGCCCCAGTCACTCACCATCTGCCGATAAGTGTCGTGGTCAGCCAGCAGGACAATCACAATCGGTTCAGCGGGAGGCTGATCAAAATAATGGATGGACAGGGCACGTGCGGTGGGTTGAATGACGTCCTTAACAACAGCGGTGAGCTGCGATTGTGAGATATTTCCGGTGACCAGAAAGGGAAAGGCGTCGACTTTCGGCCAGTCGATTGGATAGTCGCGAGAGCGGTCTCCGATGCCCTCGGTATACGATTCCGGAATGGCACTGATGCGGGGGGGCAGAGCAGGGCGGTCGGGAACCGACCAGTTCCAATCCGAGGACGAAGCTGGTGCCGTGGCCACGTAACATAGCCCGATCAAACCGATCGGACCTAACGTGAGCAGCCAGGAGCGTGAGGGGTCCACAGAATTCCCAATCAACACAGCACGGATATTCGGCACAGGTGACGCAGTTTCTCGCAATGCGAGTTCACACCAGCCACTTGGCCTCAAGGAGAGTTTAGTTTGCTGATGGGGGGCAGGGTTGAGGGAATTTTGGTGTAGAAATCACTTTTCCACCGATTGTGGCAGCGGCGGTCGATTGATACGATCCCTTCCGCAAAGTTTCACACAGCCAAGACTTGGCATGTGTGATTCTGACCAAGCTGTCAGGAATCGTGACGAATTCGCATTCCGCGTTTCGATCGAATTCGGCACACTGTCTGCGGTAAGTCAGAAGTACGCCCCCCCGTTTGCCACACCCGCTGAACTTCAGAATGGCACAGAGTTTCGCAGTCAAAGCCTGCAAGGATGCGTAGGTATTAGGCAAGCTGCGGGCGATGGTCCTTTTTCTGTCACCTCATTCGGAATTCCAACCGCATGAATTCGAAACAGTATGAGTACCTGGGAGCCCACTTGGACGTCGTGGATGGGGGCACCGGTGTCCGTTTTGCCGTCTGGGCACCCAATGCCCAGGAAGTCTCTGTGCTTTGCGATCAAAACGCCTGGACGCACGGTCGCAACTGGTTGAACTCCAGCGATAACGGGGTGTGGTGGGGCTTCGTGCCGGGATTGAAACAGGGTGATGCCTACAAATTCGGCATTCGAACCCAGGCCGGTCATCTGATTCAGAAGTGCGATCCGTACGCGTTCTATGCGGAGGTGCCTCCGCGGACAGCTTCCATCGTTTTTGATATCGATGGCTTCAGTTGGCAGGATGACGAGTGGATTCAGAAGCGGGACGTCACGAACTGGTACGAGCAGCCTGTATCCGTCTATGAGTTGCACCTGGGATCGTGGAAACGGCCCTCCGATGGGCGGCAGTATTACACCTATCGCGAGTTGGCTCCGCTGATTGTCGACTACGTTCAAAAGCTGGGCTACACGCATATCGAACTGATGCCCGTGACCGAGCATCCGTTTGATGGCTCCTGGGGCTATCAGACCACCGGCTACTTTGCCCCGACCAGCCGGTTTGGTTCACCTCAGGACATGATGTATTTCGTCGATTACTGCCATCAGCATGGGATTGGCGTGCTGATGGACTGGGTGCCAGCCCACTTCCCGACTGACGGGCATTCGCTAGGATGCTTTGACGGCACCTGCTGCTACGAACACGCCGACCCGCGCAAGGGCTATCATCCCGACTGGGGTACGCTGATCTTCAATTATGGCCGCAGCGAAGTCCGCGACTTTCTATTGTCGAGTGCCCGTTTCTGGATCGAGAAGTATCACATGGATGGGCTACGGGTCGATGCCGTGGCTTCGATGTTGTATCTCGATTATTCCCGTAAGGCGGGCGAATGGATTCCAAATGCTTTTGGCGGCCGGGAAAACCTGGAGGCCATTCAGCTTCTCAAAGATATGAACGTGATGCTGCACCAGGAATTTCCGGGTGTGCTCAGCGTGGCGGAAGAATCGACATCCTGGGGCGGTGTTTCGCGGCCTGTTTACACCGGTGGTCTTGGTTTCGGCATGAAGTGGGACATGGGGTGGATGAACGACACACTCCGTTACCTGCATCATGAATGCGTGCACCGGTCCTTCCACCAGAACGAACTGTCGTTTCGTATGGTGTATGCTTTCACTGAAAACTTCATGCTGCCGCTCTCGCACGATGAAGTGGTGCATGGCAAGCGGGCCTTGATTTCGCAGATGCCCGGCGACTACTGGCAGCAGTTTGCCAACCTGCGTTTGTTGTACGGCTATCAGTACACCATGCCCGGCAAGAAACTGCTGTTTATGGGCGGAGAAATCGCTCAGTGGACCGAGTGGAACCACAATACCGAACTCGACTGGGCACTTTTGGGGCAACCTTATCACGACGGCATTACCCGTCTGGTGCATGACCTGAATGTCATTTATCGAGATGAGCCAGCCCTCCATCAGGGAGATTGCCTCCCCTCGGGTTTCCGCTGGATCTCGTGCGATGACTGGCAGAATAGCGTTTATGCCTTCGTGCGGATGGGGACCAACTCGGACGATTTTGTCGTCGTGGCACTCAACATGACGCCGGTTCCACGGCATAACTATCGCATCGGTGTCCCCAAGCCGGGCTTCTATGCCGAACTTATGAATACCGACGCCGATGTGTACGGCGGGGGCAATGTCGGGAATGCCGGGGGCGTTTATACCGAAGTGGGCGAAAACCACGGCTTCGGTCAGCACGTCACGCTGTCTTTGCCGCCGTTGGCCATGCTGATTCTCAAACCCGTCCTGGCCCGCAAAACCGTGACCGTGGCTGCAACGGCGACACCGGTCACGCGTTAAAGTTAAAACTGCTACAACTCTCACCGGATTGATGAATCCCCACAGCCAGTCGGTTTTGGCTGCCATTAACCGGCCGATTCTGCCGATGTCTGACGGATGAGGTGCCTCATCGCGCGATTTTCGTCGCGATCGGCTGACATTGGTGGGGAACGGGAATGAATCGGGATCAGAAAATTGGTCTGTCGCTGGGCATCCTGCTCGTGGGTGCCGTGGCAGCCTTTTTCTATCGGCACGAGCAACCACGCTCCGCACCGCTGCCCGAGTTGCAGACCGCCGCGGAACTCGATGCCCGCATTGCGGAGCGCCCCTTCGCTCCGTATCTCGACCCGAAGAAGCCCGCCGTTTCGGAAGTCTCACCTGCCGCCGTCATCACGCCAGACTCCAATTTAGTAGAGCAGGGATTGGTACCACAACCCATCGCTTTGGAGATGCCTCAAGAGGCTGCCGTGGTTTCATCCACCAGCCTGTCGAACACCGCAGAACAAGTTCGACGACCGGCGGCTCCGGCTTCCAGCACGCACATCGTGCGAAGTGGCGATACACTGTCGTCGATTGCGGCTCAGTATCTGGGAAGTGCCACGCGTTTCGGTGAAATCTACGATGCGAACCGTGATCGTTTACGCGACGCAAACGATCTCCGTGTCGGCCAGGAACTGCGTATCCCGGGGGCGATTCCTGCTCAAGTTGATCCCGTCGGCCCAGCACCATCATCTCGCACGCCAGAGGATTCGGGGGACTCGACTAGTCCCAGCCTGAAGCCCGGCAAGATGTTTGTGCCTTTTCCTGGTAACCGCAGTATTCCGCGGACCAACCCTCCGGCTGATGTTGAAGCCTCATCGTCCGGCGGGAAGCGGTTGTCACAACTCCCGCCGGATGACGTGATCATTCGTCGTTGAGACCGGGGCTTGTAGGCTCAGCTTCCGTCGCTTTCGCAAGCTCTTCCAGTCGGATCAAGACACGCTGTCCGGGTGATTGATCCTGGCCGTCTGCGATGGGGGAAATTCCACGCAGGAGCGCTTCCGCCCGTTCATGATGGCACCAGCGCTCGGTCTGTTCCACGATGCGTTGAAAGTCCGCATCGCGAAGAGCCGCAGGGAGTGACTCAAAGTCCCGCAGTCGATGGCCTTTGGCACACTGGGTATGGAGCCGGTAGGCCGCATTTGCGACCTCCAGCCAACCGGCACGGCAGGCTTCGACTCCCGTCAGCAGGACAAAACGATCACGTGCCAAGACCTGGCATTTGGCATGCGAAATCGCAGCCAGTTCGGCGTAAGTCTGCATGGCTGTTTCATGATCACGCATGAGACAGTTTCCGATAATTTGCAGAGATCGATTTCTCAATATGGAATTCGCAGCCCATCGTAAGACATTTCAACTCCGGCGGGTAAGCGGGCGTTGGTCTTGTGGTAGTCCAGATGATGCGAAACGTGGGTCAGATAGGTCTGCCTTGGTTTCACTCGCTCGACCACTTCCAAGGCCTGCGGAATTCCAAAATGCGTGGCATGACCGACATCACGCAAGGCATCGATGATGAGCACATCCAGATTCTGCAACCGCTCGAAACTCTCCTCGGGAATACAACTCACATCAGTACAGAACGCGACATCGCGGATGCGGAATCCCAACACGGTCAACTTACCGTGGATCAGACGAATCGGCGTGATTTGCTCGCCCAGTAATTCAAAGGGCTCTGTCGACAGGGGCCGAAGTTCCAGTTGTGGCACCGCCCCCACATGTTGCTCCGGATCGAGTGGCGTAAAGGCATAGTGGAACGCGCTGCGGATATGTTGCTCGACAGCCGGTTCACAGTACAACGGAACGGGGCGTTTCAGGTAATACCCGAAGAGCCGCAGGTCATCGAGTCCGAAGAGGTGATCGGCATGGGAATGCGTATAAACGACGGCATGAACCAGTTCGATCCGTTCACGCAGCAGTTGGATTCGTAACTCGGGCGATGTGTCGATCAAAAAGGTGCCCAGGTCTGTGTGGACGGCGACACCCGTTCGTGTCCGTTGATTGCGCGGATCTTGCGACAAGCAAACCGGGCAATGACAGCCAATGACCGGTATCCCATGACTTGTGCCCGTTCCCAAGAGTACAAGTTCACGTGTCACTGATCAGGATTCCATACGGGGAACAGGACTGTCTGCGGTCGCGCTTGAGAGATGGGTGAAGTGTAATCCTTCGCTGGGAATTGACCAATCGTGAATCCCGGGGAAGAGAGCTCTGTCGGTCTGTCGCCGAAGTGACCAGCAACTGTGCGGCATCTGCATCAGCACTGAGCAGTCTACGGGGAATCGTCTGCTTACCACTCTTCTTTCAAATCTGTAACTCGTGTTACTACTGATGGTTATGTCTTGGCTTGAAATTCTTCGTGAATCGGCACACCCCTTGCTTTTCATTGCTCACGTTGATGCCAGTGGTGCTTGCCAGCACGGATTGCTGATCACACCTGTTAACTCAACAGCTCCACCAGGGTAGATCGACTGGGGGTGTAGCCGAGCTAGGTCGTTATACTTAGTTCGGGCGAGCGCCTACACCACCAGTCGTCTACCTTTGTATTTTTAAGCCGGTCGATCCGCACGAAGCGGATCGACCGGCTTTTTGTTTTTGTCCGGTTTTGTTTTTCGACTGATACCAGCTAAGCTCAGAGCGGAGGATTGATGATGTCCGCTCAGCGAGTTCGTGTCTGCAGTTTCGAAAGCCGACGTGCCACCGAGATCGAGTCGTTACTGACCCGACAAGGTGCCGCAGCGACCGTGGCTCCCTCGATGCAGGAGCTTCCGCTCGAGGAAAACCCCGCAGCCTTTGCATTTGCCACGGAACTGTTCGCTGGGCAGATTGACATCGTGGTCTTCATGACCGGTGTCGGAGCGAGAGCCTTGCTTGATGCTCTCGAAACCCGGTACTCACGCGAGCAGTTCTTTGCAGCTCTCGATCGCTGTGTGGTGGTTGTGCGTGGTCCCAAGCCGGTGGTCGTGCTGCGTGAATGGGGCGTGCGTATCGACCATAAGGCTCCCGAACCCAACACCTGGCGGGAACTGCTTGCCACGTTGGAGCAGGCGGTCCCCCTTAACGAGAAGCATATCGCCGTCCAAGAATATGGCATTCCGAATTTGGAGTTCTATCGTCAACTGGAAGAGCGAGGGGCGCGAGTGACTAGCGTGCCCGTTTATCGCTGGGTCTTTCCCGATGATGTTGGCCCGCTGCAGCAGGCGGTACGCAGCACCATCGCCGCCGAGTTTGACGTACTGATGTTCACCAGCGCGAATCAACTCCACAATGTCGTCCAGTGTGCCCGGGACATGGGTTGTGAAGCCGAATGGCTAGCGGCGGCAAAACGCTGTCGGATCGCGTCCATCGGTCCCACGGCGTCAGAAACTATCCAAAGCTACGGGTTGCCAGTCCATCTCGAGCCATCCCATCCGAAGATGGGCACGCTCGTCAAAGAACTGATGGATGCTGCGGCAACGTGGGATCTTGGTGATTGATTCCTCGTCTTAGCCCCACGTCAATGACGTGGGGTCGATCGATGGGATTATCATCTATTTGAGGCGATCGACCACCGGTCATTGACCGGTGGCTAAGACCGGGCGACGACCGTCACTTCGCGTCCGCAGATGGTGACCAGCCGGGGTGGGGCAAGGGATGGACCACGGGCGGTCGGCCGTGTTGCAGTTGTTGCGCGTGACGGCATTGCCGGGCCACACCGGCCGTATCGTCGGCCAGATCCCAAGTCATCGCCGTACGATAAACCTCGCCGGGTGCGATCACCGGCAGACGATCCTGCTGTCGTTCATAGCCGCGGAAATTCGGGAGATTGACCGCGGGTTCCAAGCCGGTTACATAACCTTCCGCGAGCGACATGGTATTCTTCCAGACCACAAACCACGGCAGCTGGCTGGCATCGTAGTGAACGGCGAAGCCGGCATCAGCGACGGCATTGTGCAAGACCGCCGTGGACCAGCCCCGTTCGTCGACCGCGGGTTTGTAATAGTAAGCTTGTTCGGCGAATCCCGGTGTCGGAGGCTCGTAGATATTATGTGTCGAGACTCCTTCGGCGGCACGCGGATCACGCGGAGCCAGTTCCCGGCAAGCCACCACATTCCGGCCTCCGCCATCGAGAAATGGATGGCCAATGTTGATGTGATACAGCAGCGATAACGGAGCCGCCGCACCTCCGATGTTGGTGATCTCATCCTGGAATTCGACGGTATTCGATCCGGCCGTCATCTTCACAGTGGATGTGAGTCGAAAGCAGGGACCGAACATCGTGGTTTCATCAACGATGCCGGTCAGTGTGAGAGTGCCTGGTCCCGTATCATCGATTCTCAACGTCACGCGATGAGCCGGAAGGTTGCCGATGCGGCCGTGCAGAGTGACATCAGTTCCCTCGTCATTGCCCGGCGGACCATTGAACGTGAGTCCACACCGCACCATCAATTCGTTGAAGCCGTTCAACCATCCCAGGCCGTTACGATCGTGCAAATTGACAAAAGCGGGATGGACCGGCCTCGGCACTGGCGATTTCCACTCCAGGGGTAACTCACGGTAGTGTCCCTTCCAGACACTCATGCCTCGTGTAGGGAGAATCGATAACGACAACGGGCCGTTGCAGAGTTCGACTACGCAAACCCCATGAGATTCGCCTCCCTTCAGGGTGCGCACGCGGACGGACCAGTCGGAACTTCCCGCCAAAGAAATTTCCGTGCTGGCATCCAACGTAAATTCGTCGAGATGCGTACTGGCGTCAGAATCGGTGAGCACGAACACTTGCTCAGCCATGCGTTGCCTCACTGTTGTTAACCACTGGTATGCCGATGGAATTGCCCTTAGACTGCGGAATTCCGGGCTGAAATTCCAGCCCACACGCCAGAGATCCCGATCGCATGGACCTTAGTCGCAGGAGTGACCCCGTTGGATATTGAAACGTCTGCGACGCCTTACTCGCCGGAGTGGTACGAAGCCCTGCGGAAACGGTTGGGGGAAGCGACTTGCCGGCAGATCGGGTTCTATACGATTCCGCAGGAACTCGTCTTATCGGTCGTGATTCCCGTCTACAACGAAGAGCGGACCTTGATGTTGCTCATCGACCGCGTCCGGTCGGTGCCGATCCGAAAAGAGATTGTCCTGGTCGATGATGGTTCGAAAGATGGCAGCCGGAATCTGCTGAATCAGCTGGCGAGTGAGTCGCAAACCAATCCCGATCCGTGGAACTCGTTCTCGGTCCATTTTCACGAGAAGAATCAGGGGAAGGGGGCGGCGGTCCGCACGGGCTTTTCCAAGGCGACGGGGGACATCGTCCTGATTCAGGATGCCGATCTGGAATACGATCCGGCCGAGTATCCGCGTCTGCTCAAGCCGATCATCGATGGCCGGGCCGATGTGGTCTTCGGCAGCCGCTTCCTAGGCGATCGTGAACACCGCGTGCTCTACTACCGGCACTATCTGGCGAACAAGTTCCTCACCATGCTGTCAAACTGGTTCACCAATCTGAACCTGACCGATATGGAGACGTGTTACAAGGTCTTCTCGAAACCGGCACTCGATTCGATCTGGCCCACGCTTAAGCAGAATCGCTTCGGCATCGAACCGGAACTGACCGCGAAAGTAGCCCGACGGAAACACCGCGTGTACGAGATGTCGACGAGCTACTCCGGCCGGACCTATGAGCAGGGCAAGCACATCCGCCCGCGTGATGGCATTCAGGCGTTGTGGTGTATCGTGCGTTACTGGTGGGCCGATTGAGGCGGTCGCGTGGTGACATTTCCATCACGATCAATCACGACCGTGGTTTCCGGTTCGATCGCTTGGGTCTCAACGATTTCGTCACCCTGGCTGAACGTCAAAGTGCCGTCTTTGACATCAACGGTTCTGCCGTTCGTGAAGTTCCGTGTCAGCCCCGATACCCTGATGGGTTGGCCCGCCCCTTGATCGAATTCGATGAAGTATTTTGGTTCGGGCGATGCGGGGGCTGTCTCCGCTACCGGCTGTGTGACGGGAGGCATCTGGCAGCCAAAGAGATAAAGAGCTGCCGCTATCGTGAGTGCATGACACGACCACATGGATTACTCCAACCAACGAGACGTTGGCCCCCGGTCATTGACCGGGGCTAAGACGGGATGCTGTTACATCATCATGACGAGGCCGTCGACTGTCCGGATGCGTTCGTAGATCGCCAGGACTTGAACGGCGGATTCGACCCAGGGCGAGACCGTGACCGAGACGTGCCGGCCGCGGGAGCTGTGGTTGACTTCAAACGGCGGGTCGAATTCCTGTTGCAGTTCTTCGCGGACAATTGACACCACCAAGGCAATGAACGTTTCATCCCCCCGGCCGATCGCTTTGAAGGCGTAGGCACAGGGGAAGTTGTGGGTCGCCTCAAGGAGTTCCACCGGGGGCAAATCGGCCATGACTTGATCCTGTCGGCGATCGGTTAGAGATCGCGGTAATCGATATCGAAGGTGTTGCCTGCGCTCACCTTGCCACTTTGGAAGCCCTTGCGGAACCAGCGGCTGCGTTGTTCCGAGGTGCCATGCGTGAAGGAATCGGGCACCACATACCCGCGCGACTGCATCTGCAAGCGGTCATCACCAATAGCCGATGCAGCATTCAGAGCTTCCTCGATATCGCCGGGTTCGAGGATGTTCCGCATTTTCTGCGCATGATGAGCCCAGACACCGGCGAGGTAATCGGCCTGCAGTTCGAGACGGACCGACATTTCGTTGTATTCTTCCTCACTCACGCGGCCCTGCAGGGCATGCACTTTCTCGAGAATGCCCATCTGATTCTGGACGTGATGCCCGATTTCATGGGCGATCACATAGGCCTGCGCAAAATCGCCCGACGCACCAAAGCGGTTCTTCATTTCATCGTAGAAGGAAAGGTCGACATAGACCTGCTGATCGGCGGGACAATAGAACGGCCCCATCGCTGACTGAGCGAAGCCACAGGCCGATTGTGTCCTGCCCGTGAACAGCACCAATTTTGGCAAAGGGTACTGGCGGCCCATGTCTTCGAAGAGTGCGGTCCAGACGTCTTCGGTGTCGGCGAGGACCACGGCGACGAATTGTTTCAGTTCATCCTGCGCATCGTCCGCTTCCGGATCAAACGGCTGCTGCTGTCCCGGCGGCTGCAACGGCCCGGCATTCTGGAGCAGGGGAGCCGGGTCTACACCGATCCACAGCAGAAAAAGAACGATGACGATGGTTCCCAATCCCCCGCCGACCATCACCGGTCCGCCGGGCGCTCGCCGACGGTCATCGATATTGCCACTTTGCCGACCACCTTGCCACCGCATGTTCCACGACCTCCCACCCTGCATCCGGAATTGTGCCCGCTTTTCCACCAATCGGGGCGTCGCACAGTTTGTGCCAATTGCCGTGGAGGCATCGTACCACCCGGCTCGGGACGACCCAAGCGGAACCAATCTTGCCCTGTTGGCCCGACTTCGATTACAACTCTCACCATCGGGAGACCAGCGGGTGTGTGCGCCTGTTCAGTTTTCCGCAAACAGGATGTGCAACCACGCGGGAAGGGAGGCCCCGATGGGATGGACGCTGGGAACATTGGCGGAACAGATTGCCGGCGAAGTGCAAGGCGATGCCACGCAGGAAATCAGCGGTGTCGCCGCCATTGAAGCCGCTCGTCCCGGCGAACTGACATTTCTGGCGGACCGATCGCAACTGGGTCGGCTCGCGGACTGTCAGGCTTCGGCCATCGTGGTTCCTTCGCAATTGGCCGGCGATGAGAAACTGCAGGCATTCAGCCGCATCGTCTCGCGCGAGCCACAAGCCGATTTCATGAAAATTGCCCTGGTGATGCGGCCGTTGCGGCCTCTGCCAGCCCGTGGGATCTCGCCGCAGGCGATCATTAGCCCGACTGCCGTCATTGGCCCCGATTGCTGGATCGGCCCCGGTGCGATCATCGGCGACGACGTCTTCATCGGTGCGAACTGTGACATTCATCCCGGTGTGGTGATCGGGCCCGGCTGCCGCCTCGGTTCGGCGAATACCCTTTATCCGCATGCCGTCCTTTATCACGACACGATCATCGATGACCGCGTGATCATTCATGCCAATGCGGTGATTGGTGCCGATGGTTTCGGCTACAAATTCACGCAAGGGGCTTTTGAGAAGATTCCGCAACTTGGTTGGGTCCACATTCATTCCGACGCCGAAATCGGCGCAGGAACCACGATCGATCGCGGCATGATTGGTGCCACGGTGATCGGGCAGGGGACCAAGATCGACAACATGGTGCAGATCGCCCACAACTGTCAGATCGGTAAGCACAACGTCTTCGCCTCGCAGGTGGGACTGGCTGGGTCATGCATCACTGGCGATTATGTTCGCCTGGGTGGTCAGGTCGGTGTGAAGGACCACGTCACCATGCATACCGGTTCGGCGATCGGTGCCAAAGGGGGCGTGCACAAAGACATCCCCGCTGGTGAAACCTGGATCGGCTACCCCGCGACCCCGGAAGCCGAACAGAAGCGGCTGGTCTTTTCGCTCAAGCGGGTTCCCGAAATGCGGGAAACCGTGAGGGCGATGGAAGCCAAAATCGCGGCGTTGTCGCAACAACTGGCCGAGCTGCAAGCCGACAAACCCTCGCCCCTGCAGATCAAGGCCGCATAAACGAATTTTGCCTCGCGCTCAATTAGTACGATGGGGATGCAGGACGGCATCCTTGATGAATTGAAATAGGAGTCGGCGGTCCATGGACGGACAGGCGACACTGAAGTTTCCGACAACCACTCGACGGGTCGGCCTGCTCGCCGGTGCCGGTCGATTTCCGCTGGCCTTTGCCGAGGCGGCCCATGCTCAGGGGTTGCAGGTCGTCGGTGTTGGCGTGATTGGCATGGCTCCGTCGGAGGAGTTGGCTCCTCTTTGTCAGGCCTATTTCGAGACGCCGTTGGCGAGATTGGGCCGGGCGATCCGGCTCTTCAAGCGGGCCAAAATCGACCGCGTGGTGATGGCGGGGAAGATCGAAAAAACGGTCCTTTTTCAGCCGTGGCGCATTCTGCGGTTGCTGCCCGACCTGCGGACCCTTCACATGTGGCTGCGGTATGCCGCCAGTGATCGCAAGGACGACACGCTGCTGCTGGCGGTCATTCGCGAATTTGAACGTGACGCGATTTACTTCGATTCCGCTCTCGATTATTGCCCGGAGTTACTCGTGAAACACGGCTTCCTCACGAAACGTCGGCCGACCGAGACCCAGTGGAAAGATATCCGCTTCGGTTGGGAACTTGCCAAGGAAATGGGTCGGCTCGATGTCGGCCAATCAGTCGCCGTCAACGATCTGGCGGTCCTTGCGGTCGAAGCGATCGAAGGAACCGACCGCTGCATCCGCAGGGCAGGGGAGTTGTGCCGGCGTGGCGGGTTCACCGTCGTCAAAGTGGCCAAACCTCAGCAGGACATGCGGTTCGACGTACCCACCATCGGCGAACAGACGATCCGCTCGCTGCACGAATCGGGCGGCCGCGTGCTGGCCATCGAATCGAATATGACCATCGTGCTCGATCAACACGCAGTCACCGAACTCGCCGATCGCCTGGGCATCGCCATCGTCGCGATCAACGCCGAAGAACTCGCTATGCCCATCGCGGCGTGATGTTTACTACGGATCGCACAACTCAATCTCGCCCAGCGGGGAGATATCGTAGCCCGGCAGTTCGCTTAAGAGTTGGCGATACCGGGGCGAGCGGAGCACGGTCCACAACGCCCGCAACCGGTCATCGAGTTCGTCGTGCTGCCGATAGACCAGATCATAGGCTTCTTGCCGCACGCTGAGAAACTTCAGTCGGGCATCTTCGGCAACAAGCCGCACGCAAACGCCGTAATCGGCCCAGCCACAGCGGATCGCTTCCACCACCCCTTGATGATTCTTGGCCATGCGCTTCGGCGCGGGTTTGCCATCCAGCAGTTCATCGAGACACTGCCGGGCACCGGAACCCGGTTCGCGACCGATCCAGCGGCCTGGGGATTTCATCAGTTGGCGGACTGATTGGACCGACTCGCCGCCGCCGATGGCTACCCCTTCATCCCAGCGGGCCACATGCATCAGGGCATAACCCTTGCCGAGTTGCTCATGCACCAAATGACGATGACCGCGTTTGGCCGCTGGTTTGCTGAGATGAATCCCGGCGACATGGACCAACCCGTCCGAGAGTAATTGCAATGCTTGACGACTCGCCCGCGGAATCACCATCAACCGAAACGCAGTCGTGCGGGCATATTCCGAGGCGAGCAGGGCGGCGGCGGGATCGCAACTGGCCATCACCAGAGTTTGCTGAGGCGTATAAAGCCGGTGCAGGCGAAGCTGGCCCCGTTCTATAAATCCGTCATGCGTGCCCAGGCCGAACTGACCGGCTTCACTTGGATAGAGCAAGTGGCGACCGCGTACCTCCGCTTCCCAGAACCGACAGGGATCGACACTCGCCGGCCACGCCCAAATGGGAATACTCGTGGTGGGTGTGGCCGTTCCAAACAGATCTTCTACACGGCAGCCGAACGCCGCGGCCAAAGCCAGCGCCGCAGTGACGGAGGGAGTGAGTCGCTGGCCTTCAATCGCACTGATCGCCGTGCGCGAGATACCCGTGCGAGCGGCGAGTTCGTGCTGTGACCAGCCGCGCTCGGTGCGCAACCGTCGCACCTGATTCGGGAGAGAAAGTGAATCTGACATTATTCTGCCAGTATGTCGACAGGATTGTGTCTTACGCAACACATCGCTGAACTGATGTTGTACTTCACTGGTCAGATTCTCCATCCCTTTGCGATTCGAGATCGATGATGCGCAAACGTCCCGGCTTCACCCTCATCGAGTTCTTGGTCGTGATTGCCATCATTGCCATTCTGATCGCCTTGTTATTGCCCGCCGTGCAACAGGCCCGTGAAGCGGCCCGCAGAACGCAATGCCGTAATAATCTCAAGCAACTGGGCTTGGCGATGCACAACTATGCCGACAACTTCGGCACATTTCCGCCGGGGCGGATTGTCTATGTCTCTCCGGGGGATGACGGCACGGCCGGGGCCAACGGGGGAGCCACTACCGGCCGTGGCGATTGCTTTTCCGCACTCGCATTGATGCTGCCGCAACTCGATCAGTCGCCATTGTACAACCAGATTGATTTCAACAATGGCCCCGATACCGCCGCGAACAACAGCATTGTCGGCGTTCAGCCGCCGGTCTTTCTGTGTCCGTCAGATTTTGGAACGAAGGCGTTGTCCCAGAGTTCAGTCTTCGTCGGCGTGACGAACTATGTCATGAATACGGGGACCACGTTTCCCGTCTCAACAAATAATCCCTCGGGAACACCGGTGACGGGCACTTTCTATGAGAACTCCCGTGTTCGATTGGGGGATATCACCGATGGCACCAGCCAGACCGTCTGTCTGGCGGAGCAGGTGTTATCGAATCCCAACGATCCCACCGGGACGGGCATTTCGAACGCCTCTGGCAACTGGAAGGGCGGATTGCCAACGACGGGATTCGCCCTCACCTCGGGCAATGACAATTCCTCTACCGGCCCGGAACTCATCAATTACCCCGGCGATTGCGTAGCCGGGAACAAACTGCAATTGACCCGCGGAAATCGCATTCTGTATGGAGCACCCGGCCACACCATGTACAACCACATCCGCGGCCCGAATGACCAGAACATCGACTGCCGCGGCGGCCTGCCGCACAGCAGCCGCAATCGCTACTGGTGGAGCCGCCTGAGTCACAACGTCGCTTCGCACAGCCGTCACACCGGCGGCGTCCATACCTTGTTCACCGACGGCCATGTGCAGTTCGTGAGCGAGAATGTCGACGTGAGAGCCTGGCAAGCCGTCGGCAGCCGCAGCGGTGGTGAGGTCGTCGGGGAGTTTTAGGTTCTTTAACTTATCCAGGCTAGCTTTGCTTGTCGGTAGCTTGATTCGAACTCGCAATTTTCTCGGTGTTCGTCTTTAACTTATTTCGAAACTCATCTTCGATGCTCTTAACTTCTGGCATCATACCAATTGCCCTTGGCAAATGAACTGCGATAAAAATAATTGTAAACAGGCTCTGAATGATCGCTACTACGCGCAACCAACCTTCAGGGTGCCGGTCACCGTACCCAATAGTCATTTGTGTCATGCAGCTTAGGTAAAGTGGGTCTATCCAATCCTGCTGCACCCCGTCAGGAACCCTGATTTGATCAGGGGATAATGCGTAAAACACGCCGAAACCGAACATTATTTGAATGAAATTGATAAGTCCAAGGATCACTATGCGCGGGTGAGAGGCGACTGCAGCACGTACCTCCACTGGATTGAACCATGTGTCAAACAAAGCAAGTCGAAGAGTAGCAGCAAGTGCATTCACCAAAATCAACAACGTTAAAACGACTGAGACGATTTGGATGATGCTGCGGGGGCAAGGCTCGTAAGAGTAGCACTGTGTTGCTAAGAGGTAGCAAGCAACCTCAATAATCAGGCAGGCAATGACATAATAGTCAACTATTCGGCTACGTTTTGTCGCATAAATGTAGTTGTCTTGGTTGATCTGCGCATCGACCCGGTTGCCTATGAACGGGGATGCGATGTGGTAACCCATGTCAGACAAATCGGCAACAATCGGCGTCAACCAACCTGAGAAAGCTTGTATTTTCGTATCGTCTATGGCTCGGATCAGCTGCTCAGGATTGCTGTTTTCAGTTTCATTCTTTGTTGACAAGGAGGAACTCCGGAAATTCACAGTGCAAGTTGAACCTCGCTGAGAGAATGATTCGGTTTTGATCAATCACAGCTTCGAACTGCTAATGTTTAGCACTAGTGAGGCAATATCTTTTGAGCGATCACACCGAATCGCTGCCGATGGGGCGGACGTCGCTGTGGGAGTCGCTGACTTTCAGGCCGGCGGCCAGACCGTCGAGCATGCTCTTGGGGGGGATGCGGATTTCTTCGGTCCGCGCTTCGTGGACGTCTTCTTCCGGGTCGGGGACGTTGGCTCCCATTTCGACGCGGAACTTCTCACTGGCGAACGCCAATTCATCGCCGGGGAGCAGGGCTCCACGGATCACCCGTTGGCCGTTCACTTTGGTGCCATTGGTGCTGCCGAGGTCGCGGAGGAAGAGCAGACCGTCGGTGCGGACGAGGAGGCAGTGAAGTTTGGAGATGCTGCTGCGATCGACCACGATGTCGCACAGGTCTTTCTGTCGACCGACCAGGGTGACATCGCGGGTGATATTGATCGGTTTGCCCCCCTTCAGGGGCACAAGTCGCGCACGCATCGATCTGTCCCGATGGAATGACGGGGTTTCGATTCTCACTAGAATCATCGGACAAACTGTCCGGGTGTCAAGCAGGAAATTTCGTTAATACAACGCCGTGGCCAGTTTGCGGCGGTATTCTCCGGTTAATTCCGAGGCGGGGCCGAGCATGTCGAAGATTTTCACCATGGCCGATTTCGCGGCTGCCCGGCCGTCGCCGTAATCTTTCTGGACAATTCCGAGCAACAATTCGAGGGCAGGGCGGTATTGATGGGCCACGGCGAGGGCATCGGCATAGGCAATCTGCAGCGATAAATCCTCGGGATTGTTGGTCGCCGCCTTGCGGGCTTCCTCGACGCCCCCCGATTCCGCCGCCGTCATCCGGACTTCCAGTTCCGACTTGATCCGCTCGGCATCGGGTTCCAGGAAACCCCGTTCTTCGAGTTTCGTGATGATCGACTGGCACTCATCGAACCGGTTCTGAGCCAGCAGAACCTTCGCCAGACGAATCTGAATCACTGCTTCGTCGGGCATCAGGGCCAGGGCTTCGCGGTACTTCGATTCGGCGGTACGTGGATCGGTATCTTCCACCGCCAAGCCTTCCTGCAACAGCAACTGAGCAGGGGAGGGCATCAGGTTGTCGAGCCATTGCCGCAACTCCGCTTCGGGAAGCAGTCCCATGAATTGATCAACCGGCCGACCTTCGACAAAGGCGACGACCATGGGGATCGACTGAATCCGGAAGGCGGCGGCGAGTTGCTGTTCTTCGTCGGTGTTGATCTTGCCAAGGATGAAGCGGCCGTTGTATTCCGCCGCGAGTTTTTCCAGCAACGGAGCCAGTTGCCGACAGGGGCCGCACCACGGTGCCCAGAAGTCGAGAACGACGGGAACTTTCATCGATTGATCGATGACGTCCTGCTGAAAGCGGTCGGTGCGGATCTCGATGATGTGCGGAGACGCGGCAGACATGCGGCCAGTCTTTCGGTTGGTATGGGTGCAGTAAGTCTCTAAGCTGATGCAGGCCAGTTTACTTCGTGGCGGCGGCTTTTTCTCGTTTGAGTGCCGAAACGACAGCGGCATCGAGTTCGCGCAGGCCTTCATCGGGATTCAGATCGTAATAGCCCACCTGATAATGCGTGATCACGCCATCGTGGCCGATTACGACCCACAACGGCAACGTGGCCCCTAGGGCCTGCGGGTTGCCAAAGCTTTCCAGCAGCGATCCTCCATCGGCAACGATCGGGAAGCTGACATTCATGAACTCTTGAAACTTGCGGGCGGCTCGACGACCGGCGGCTTGAGTTGTGGGATCGGCAAAGCGGGCATCGACAGCAACACCGAGAATTTGCACGCCGAGCTTATGGCGGCGTTGAGAGAGAAAGTCGAGGTAGCCCACCTGGCCGTACGGTTCTTCGAGCTTTTCCCCGCCGTAATTCCAGAAGTGCAACACGGTGGTTTTGCCGGCCAGGTCAGCCGCGAGGATCGACTTGCCGTCAATCTGGGTGAGGTCGGGCAGGGGAGTGGCAGGTTGATTGAGGAACTTTTTCTGCAGTCCGGCGACCCCTTCCAGACGGCGTTGTTGAACGGCGATGTCACGCTGAATGGTGGTCACAAACCGCCCCCAGGTTCCCTCACCGACCGATGCGAGTTGGCTCAGGGCATTCTGTGTAGTGGCGAGTTGTTCCTCTGAAAGCTGTTCAACGACATCAGCATCTTCGATTTTCAACGCGGCCTGCAAATCGAGGAGGGCTTTGGCCACCTTGGCTTCCTGGGCCAGTGTCTCCACGGAGAGAGGCACGATGTTTTCCAGTTGCATGGTCAATTGGTAAGCCTCGCCGCGCCCGATGAAAAGCCGTTCTTCCATTGAGAGGATGAGGCCGTCATTGCGGTCGACGACCAGCGTTTGGCGGCGACCACGATCGAGTGAGGCCTCGACAATCGCACATTCGCGATCCTTCACCTGACGATGCCGGACGCATGTGTATTGAGCGGAGCCTGCCTGCCATTCGGTTTCCGGTATGAGTTTTTCAACGAATTCAAAGACCGGGTGTCGCACGGGCAGGGCGTAGTCCTGGTCTTCATGCCGCTGCAGGATTCGAATCCCGGATATCTGTTGAGGAGTCGTCGCCAGCCGGCCGAAACGTTGCGGCCAGGAAAACATGGCCCCGCCTCGTTCCTCCAAGAGGAACCAGGCATCGTCGGCTGTCGCGCAGGTGACAACCAGCCGAAACGATTCTGCCCCGCGATCTCCGTTCTCTGCCTGGCGGGTCACTTGCCCGGCGTAGTGCAATTCGGAACCAACAGGCAGGGCGCTCGTTGTCAGCAGGAAGAACCCGGTCCAGAGGGCTGTGTTCATGAGGGCTCCGTCAGCGGTGGGGCAGGGGTGGGCAGGAAAATCTGTAACATCAGTCTACACAAACTCTTCACGAAACCCAGCCCACCCAGCAGACTCGTTGACACCGCTACATCTTCCGCCTAGTGTAGCAGGCATAACAATTTAGTAATTCTTGGATGACGCGACGCTGCGTGTACCGAACCCCCTAAGTGGCAATGGCTGTTGTGCAGCCGATTTCGATTCCCTGCCGTGGGGCAGGTGGCAGCGTAGATGCGAATCACTGGGAATTCATCGCCTAAAGGACCATGCGATGCGCTCGCTGAAGCATAGTTGTCTCTCGTTATTCGGTCTGTTGGTATGTGCGACTGCGACGGTCTGGTCACAGCCGCCGGGCAACAATCCCTCTGCAACACCCGCCGCTCCGAAAGAGGCTCCCCCGTTGCCAATCGCTAATCCGGGTGATCAGGTTGTTGCCAAGCATGAGGCGCTGAATCTGATCGATGCCGAGAAGTATCGCGTCAATCTCTCGCTGGAACCGCATCAACAGGTGCTGCTCTCGGCCCCGCATGATGCCATCGTGCGGCAGGTTCTGGAAAAAACTAATAACAAGGTGAAGCCTCAAACCGAGATCCTGCGTCTGGAAAGCACCGCACAGAAGTTGGGTTTGCAGAAGGCTCAGGCCGAATATCGGGCTGCCACCCTCGAGCAGAAACTGGCCAAAGACGAAGATCAAAAAGCCTTAGCGGCGGCACGCCTGGAAGCCGCCAAGGCGGGAGTCGATTTGGCGCAGTTTCTGTACGATCAGACGGGGATTCGTACTCCGATCAATGGCGAGGTCCGAAAGATTCTTGTCGTGGAGGGGCAGTATGTTCGTGCTGGTGATCCACTGGCTCTCATCGGTGACTCCAGCAAAATGAAAATTGAAATTCCGGTCGAGCGGGCCGGGCTGGAGAAGGGGAGTAAGCGTCTCGTGAAAATCGAGGCAAACGAAATGGAAGGCACAGTGGAAGCCATCGTCCCCTTGAACCCCGGCTTCGATCCTCTGCGTGATTTATTTGAATCGATCACCTCGGCCGTTGTGGTCTTTGATAATACCGATGGAAGGCTGTTCGCTGGGCAAACCGTTTACGTGCCCATCATCCCGCGGCAACCCATCGTACAGGTCGCTTCATCGGCAGTGTTGAATGCGGCGGATGGGGGACGGCGGGTTCAAGTGCTGCGGCAGGGAGTGGTGCGCGATATCGGGATCACGCTGATGGGGCCCGTGGGAGTCGATCGGCTGTACGTCTCGGGTGCGTTCGCTCCGAATGACGAAATCATCTTCCAGACATCGCATCAACTGCCCGATGGGTTCCAACTGGAGCCGATCGCGAGTGCAATTGCCAAGCCGGGGACGACACCGGCAGGCACACGACCGATGCCAACCGAGGCCAAGCCTGGCGTCAACTTCTAGACCCCTGCTCGATTCCTGCATGTTCGTCACTGATCAGTCGCGATCGCAACTCGGCAGGAATTGTTGAAACAGCAGGATTGACCGCGGGACTCAGCCTGCTCACCTTGGTTATACTAACGGGGAGCGTGTTGGGTGAATGAGCACATGGGCGAGCGGGTAGCCAATCTTCGCCGCCCCACTTCGTGCTCATCAAACTGCGAAGCCGATGAGGAGTTGCCGCGATGTCCGCCGGGATTGAACCGATCGACAATTATCAGGTGGCTTCGTTTATCGCCGGGGGCGGGTCGAGTCAGGTCTTTGAGGTGATCGAGCCGGGGACAAATCGCCGGCTGGCCATGAAGCTGATCACGAACAGCCACCCCGATGCCAAAGAGAACAAAGCCTCTTTGAAGGCCGAAGCCGCCGTTTGCAAGTTGCTCGATCATCCCAACATCATTCACTACGAAGGATTCACCAACGGTCGCGAATTCACCTATATGCTGATGGAGTATTTCCGCGCTCCCACCCTCAAGGTGCAATTGAAGATGGATCAGCACGGCGTCCATCTGCGGATGAAAAAGCTGCTGGAAGGGTTGAGTGGGGCGCTGCAGCATATGCACGATCGCGGGTTCATTCATCGCGATATCAAGCCCGAAAACGTGCTGATGAATAAGGTCGGCGAAGTTCGGCTGATCGATTTCTCCTTGAGCGTCCGAGCCAAAAGCGGTCTCGGAGCACTATTTGGCGGCAAGCAGACGATTATTCAGGGAACACGCACCTATATTGCCCCGGAAACGATCCGCAAACGGACCCCTGTTTTCCAGACCGATTTTTACAGCCTGGGGATTCTGTTGTATGAAGTGCTGACCGGCAAGACACCGTTTCAGGCCCCGACTCCTAACGAACTGCTGCAGAAGCACATTTCGGCGACGCCCCCGATGGCGTCGGAATTCAATCCGAATGTCACACCGGATATGGACCGACTGATCGCGAAGCTGCTTTCCAAGAAACCGGACGCTCGTGGGAAAGATATGGCCGAAGTGGCCGGGGAACTGCGCCGCGTTCGCATCTTCAAAGAAGAGATTGTCGAAAAGACCGAGAACAAAGAGGATGAAAAGCCAGCATCTCTGCTGGAGCAGATGGATGCCGCGAAGCTGGATAGCCGACTCGATGCCAAGCGGAGCGAACTGGTCCGAAACAATCCCGAGTTGGCGGCTCACTTCTCTGAGCAGAAACGCAAACGCGACGAAGAGGCGAAGGCGAAAAAAGACAAGATGGCGGCCATGAAAATCAAGGGGGCGGGGCAGGGAGCCTCCGCCGCGCCAGCACCGGTGCAGCCCCCAGCGGCACCGGTTATGCCCATGATGCCGACCATGCCGATGATGCCCCCACAACCCTACCCGGCCCCCTATCCTCCCCAGCCGATGTATCCGCCAGGGATGGGGCAACCCTTACCAATGCCTCCCATGCCGGGGTATCCGCAGCCGCTGCCCCCGGGAATGATGGCTCCCCCACAACCCCCTGGTTTTCCCCCAGTACAACCACCGCAGCCCCTGCCGCAGGCTCCGGCCTTTCCGAATGCAGCGATTCCGGTCACAATAGTGCCTCAACCGACAAAACCGTCGCCGGCACCCAAGGCACCCAGTCCGCCGCCCGCCGATGACGAGTTGGATTTCATGACGGAATTGCCCGATATCAGTTAGCTCTGACCATACCTGCCAACCGGTGCAGGCGATGGCTGACTGAATGTGCTCAACAAACAAAGGCCGAACTGACCGATGTCCATCCAGTTTCAACTTCCCTTTGAAAAGCCGATCTACGAACTAGAACAGCAACTCGAGAAGCTGGAGCAGCAGCCCAATCCCACGCCAGCCACCATGGAAGCCATCCGCAACATGCGGAGCGAAATCCAGAAGATGCGGCGGGAGATTTTTATGAATCTCGACGCCTGGGACATTGTCAAAGTCGCCCGTCATCCCGAACGGCCGCACACCAAAGACTATCTGGAACTGGTCTTTGACGAGTTCGTCGAATTGCATGGTGACCGGGCCTTCGGCGACGACCGGGCCATTCTCACCGGCTTCGCGCGGATCGAAGGCCACAAAGTGATGTTCGTCGGCCAGCAGAAGGGCCGCACGCTCAAAGAACGAAACGAATGCAATTACGGCTGTGCCCATCCGGAAGGGTATCGCAAGGCCTTGCTGAAGATGCAGCTTGCCGCCCAACACGGCATTCCAATTGTCTGTCTCATCGATACTCCGGGGGCCTATCCGGGGATTGGTGCGGAGGAGCGCGGCCAGGCTTACACCATCGCCGTCAACCTGCGCGAGATGTCGGTGTTGCCGACGCCGATCGTCTGTATTGTTATCGGTGAAGGTGGGTCGGGCGGTGCGCTCGGTATTGGCATCGGTGATTACGTTGCGATGCTCCAGTACGGATATTACTCGGTGATCAGCCCCGAAGGCTGTGCCGGGATTCTCTGGAAGCATGTGAAGCACGCCGACAAGGCGGCACGGGCCCTCAAGTTCACCGGCCCCGATCTGTTGAATTTCGGCATCATCGACGAGATCGTTTCCGAGCCGTTGGGTGGCGCTCATCGCGATCACCGCCAGATCGCCGCCACGCTCAAGCAGACGATCGTCAAACAACTGCGATCGCTCTCCAGCATCCCGACCAATGAACTGCTGGAACGCCGCTATCAGAAGTTCCGCAAGATCGGTCAATTCCTGGAGTCACCAGGAATACCGGAATCTGCCGCAGGTTGAGCCGGGCAGAGGGGCTGTTATTGGTTTCCGTCCCGCCCATCTCTGAGTGATGGTTCGATCCAACTCGCTGCATCCAGCCAGCCACCAGTCCTGTTTTCTACCGGATATCCAACGTCCGATAATGTCTGTTATGTTTCGTTCTCTGAGCGAAATCTACTTACAAATCGGCACTTTTGCAAGAACTCTTTTGCGACTGTGACCGTTTTTTCTGATACCAAGCGCCTTGTCTGCATTTAGGGGAGCAGAACTGCCGGTCCAGCCTCCCGAACAGCATCGGCTTGCGGCAGACTCGGCAACGTAGCTCGTTCCACGGCAGCCGGGGTTGCCTCAGTAACTGGCTGTTCGATCCCTTGTGGCTCTTCAGTTTTGACATCGATTTTCTCCCCTTCCTTAGGCTGCCGAATGGACTGTAATTGTCCAGGCGAACCGACCGCGATCCGGTGAGCCGTCGCCCAGACTTGCACCACCCGGCCGGTGCGT
Organism: bacterium; assembly: GCA_016125225.1. GTDB lineage: Bacteria > Planctomycetota > Planctomycetia > Planctomycetales > Planctomycetaceae > DSVQ01. The sequence goes on from WGME01000019.1 coordinate 48,391, forward strand.
TTGGTTTTGCTGCCGAGTTTGAGCCAGGTCGAATACGTCCGATCGTCGGCCGTCTCTTTGAAGTGACCCACCAGGTAAGTGCCGCCGCTGGTGACGTCGACGACGTATTCACCGAGTTCCTGATCGATCACCGGCAGATTGTCCTGATAGCTAACGACCTGCGAACGCTCAACCTTGGCCGTCAGTCTGGCCCGGTCGTCCGACAGTTCGCGGCAAGCGACTTCCACACGGCTGCCGACTTCGATTCTCTGGACCCGTTGCGTCTGGAGAGGACCGCCGGGACTCTGCGTGATGTTCGTGGTTCGATACGGGACCACCTGCCCCACATGCACCGTCGCGGTTTCCCCATCCGTCACGAGAACGAAGGGATCGGCGAGCACTTCTGAACGGCTATCAGTCGTCGCCGCACGCAAAACCGCTTCGAGACTGACACCGGCGGTGGCACCATTCGAGAAGGCCGGGACAAGACCGCCGGCGGACGCAGCAGCCGCCGCTCCGAGATCCACGGCCGGAGTGACATCGAGACCGAAGTCATGCAGGAACTGGTCATCCACCCGGATCAAGTAGAACTGCACCGCCCAGGTGGCGGACTCGATCGAATCGAGTTGTGCCAGCACTTCCAGAACCTGCCGGACCTCATCAAAGTGAGCATGCAGCATCAAGAGACCATCACGGCTCGACACCATCTTGATATCCGATCCGGTCAAGACCTGCCCGATTTCTTCCGACGTCAGGCGACGGAACCGCGTCACCGCGTAAACTGAATCGCGACTTGTGACATCGCCCAGCACATAGGCCACACCGACTTTCCGGACGTAAACCCCCGCCTGTCGGGCAATGACGTCCAAGGCATCTTCAATCGGCATCGAGTCCAGGCGGACCGTCACCGGACGACGCACCGCCTGTTGATCGGCGATCAGGCTGACGGATGTTTGACGGCTGACCTCGCTGAGGAGAGACCCGAGGGGCATTTCCACCACGTTCAGCGTCACCGACTGCCCGAGCCGGTGCGCTTCCGGTGATGATCGACGCTGCGCTTGCCAGGATTCCAGAGTCTGCCTGACTGATGGAACGGAGTGCGACCTCTCGGCCGTTCTGCAGCCGCACAAGGCCCAGGTCAGCATCAACAGCAGTGATCGTTGAATCGGCGTACTTATCACCCGACACATGCCATTCCCCTTTGCCATCCATGAACCGGGCACCCACGAACCCGACAATTGTTTCCCGCTTGGCTTCCGCATCCTGAAGAAAATCCCGCATGTCCTTCTGTAGGTTGCGGATGTCTGTCTGTTGAGCGTTCAACGTCGTCTGCAGAGAACCGATACGCGGATCGATTGGCGGGGGAGCGACTGCCACCGGTTTCGGTGGTGGCTTACTACGCTGGAACGGCAGGGCGTTCCACATGTCGAAATACCACGCCGCCAGCATGATCAAGCTGGCAATCGAAGCCCATTTCAGGGGAATCGACCACAAGCTGTCATGGTGGTACAAGGCCCAGCCGATCAGCCGGAGCCAGGTCCGCTTTTCCCATTCTTCTTTCGGACGCTCGCCACTCTCTGTCATCCCCTGCCGTGCACTGAACGAGTTGTAGAGATCGAAGCCCGAAGGGCCTTCCTGCATGCGGTAGAACTGGCGATGTTTTTCCACATATCGCTTGCCCTCACGCATGCAGAAACGGAACTCCACCGCCGCACGATAGAAGCCCCTAAACTTCGCTTCGAATTGATACCAGACTTTCAGAGGCACCTTGAAAAATGGGTCGCGAAGTTCGTCGACGGAAATCGCCATCCACAGACCGAAACAGAGGGCTTCAATGTCGTGGTGGATATTGCTCCGGTTCGGTGTGATCAGGTAGACCGTCATGCCATCCTTGCGAATTTCCCCGAGCCATTCCTTCCACTCTGCTATGTGCTCCATCGACTTGTCGGAACCAGCAAAGTGATGGGCCTCATCGAGGACCACCAGACAACCCGAGGACAAGGAAGCACGAGGTAGCAACCGAAGGGGTGTCGTACCGCCTTGAAATACATCACGACGTAGAGTGTTGACGTGCTCATTGTTGAGGATCACAAGCCGTTCACGCACGGAATCGGCTGAGCGTTGTTTGCCTGAACGTCGCTCGACTTCAAGAGCCACCGCTTCGATGTTCAAATCGATATTCGTGTAGAGCAGCCCGTCTTCCTCGCGCAGGAACTCATCGCACAAATGCTGCACGACGGCATAGGTCTTACCGCTCCCCTGCCCGCCCTCCACAATTGTCGCGGCTTGTCGCTTCACTCTGCTCCCTCCTCGCTGCGGTCTTCCTGGTCCTCGCGTCGTCGTCCGCTCCGTTCCGCTGGCCGCTAAGACATCGTCGGAATGAAGCGGAACACCGTACGCAGTGCCAGAATGACGCCCAGCAACGCACCATAAGCAACCCAAAGGCCCAGCGCTTCCGTGAGCGGCACCCAAGTATCGAGACCAACATAAAACACAGACAGCAGAGAAAAATCGAACGGTAATTGCTCTGGCAAAGCCTGTACTGCAGCATCGAACAAAGCCCACACCGGCAGATCATCAATCATGACCGAGATCAGCCAGCAAAACGTCTGTTTTGCCCAGCAGAACAACATCTCCGCAACTTCTGCCAAAGTCGCATTCCCAACGATCACAGAACCGAGCACACCAAGCAAACCACCAAAAATCGTACCGAGATAATCTGACGACATAAGACACCTACCAAGTGATAAGAACGTCCTTGACCGCTAACGCAAAGCGGATCGAAACAAAGAGGAGACACCACGCCCGAATAAGGGCAGGTATCCATGAAAAGTCGACATCAGGGAGAGCGTTATTGCTCAGGTCAAAACCCATCCGGAATGTGACGGGTTCACCGCCACCGGGCATCGGAATTTCAATGCCCGACCACCCTTCCCACTGCTCGCCGCCACCTTCCTCTGGCGGCGAAAGCCAGCTTCTCAGAATCCGTTGAACGTCTTCGACACGCTGCACGAGGTCCGTCTCGCACTCACACTTGCAGCCCTTCTCCGGGTCTTCGGGGTCACTGTCCACGTCATCGCAGCAACCATCCTCATCTGCGTCGCCGCCTTCCTCATCACAGTTGCACCGCTCCGGGTCGTCGTCGTCCAGGTCCTCATCGGCACAGCAACCATCCCCATCGGCATCACCACCGAGGCGTTCACAGGCGTCGCAGACTTCGGGGTCGTCGTCGTCAACGTCGTCAGCCCCACAACACCCGTCCTCATCGTTGTCGCCGCCTCGATTGATGCACGGGCAGTCATTACACAGGCTGGCATCTTGATCGTCGCAATCGTCGTCGGCACAACAGCCGTCCCCGTCGCCATCTCCACCCTTGTCGTCGCAAACACAGTTGTCGCATTTGTTCGGGTCGGACGTATCGCAGTCATTGTCATCGCAGCAGCCGTCCATGTCGGCATCGCCACCCTGACTTTCACAGCTGCAATTCACGCACTTGTACGGGTCGGAATCATTGCAGTCGTATTGAGCACAACAACCGTCCCCATCACCATCTCCACCGTAGTAATAACAAGGGCCGCAGTTGTCGCAGAAGGATGAGTTGTTCGGGTCGCAGTCAACATCATCGCAGCAGCCATCGTTATCAGCATCGCCACCATTATTCGCACAGCCACCAGCACCACCACACCAACCGGGAGAGCACGGGCCGCAACATGCGTTCCAGGTCACACCGTCGCAATACGCGGGACAAGTCACCGCATTACCAACAGAGCCCGGGGCACAGTCGGATTCTGTTGTGACCCAGTATTGATCACCTGCAATATTTACCGTGATACAACGGAAGCAACCACAAACAGAACACTGAGAACCATTACCACACGTCCCGCCCCCAGGGGTCACAATGCTAGCAACAGGATAGCAGCACTGAGGGCCAGGTTGATCAGGTGCAACAACCTGATAACCCTCAGAACAGCCGCCGTAGACGAGCGAGCCCGAATTGTCATAGACGACCATGCCGCCAGCGCACGCTTGGCAGGCTTCAAGCCCTGCATAGTCCGTATCAACACCGAAGACCCCGGCATAGGCCAGAGCTTGCGCATACGGGTAACAACCCGTCGCGTCTTCGCCATATGTGTCAGCACACGGCTGGAACACGTTGGCCGAGGAGACACGAACCCCCGACGGGGTGTTACAGCAGATTAGCGACGACGAACCACCACCGCCGCATGGCCAGCATTCCGGGCAAGTCCCGTATTGCGTGGCCATCACACGAGAGGTGATGACAAACGCAGCACAGAACGACCAGAGTGCCGGACGCTTCCACCAAGGTCGCGGCTTTAGAACATCGTTTTGGACCGGAACGCGATCAGCAGCAAACGCCAGCTTGCCTGCCCAGAGATAAACCCGATGGCACAGAAACAGTACATAGCCCATGTCGTCACCTGCCCAACAATCTCAATGAGTGCTGCGATCAGCACTTCCGCTTCCGTACAAAAACACGGTTCCACAATCCCACCTCCAACAAAAGAAGGGCGAGAGCTCATGCCCCCGCCCTCCCCTTCCCCCTACCGAGCCGTCGAGAACCAACGGATTCCCGCACGCACGACCCGGAAGCCAATGGCCCCCAAAACGATCGATGCCAGCAATCCGGCCAAGCCGGTCACACCGGCATCGATACCGGCCGAGATGCCAGAGGCATCAATCACACTGTCAACAGTCGTACCCATTCCACACCCTTCATCCCTGAAGACAACACAACACCATCAACTCTTTCCAGAGAGTTCGGACATCCACCCGACCGCACCTACCGTCGCGGCACCGATCACATGGAAGATGATCGAAAAGCAAAAGCCGAAGGCCCAGCACTGCAGAAACGATGACACGAATTGTTCTGATGGACTCATGCTGTTCCTACCTCCGCGATTTCATAACGTTGCATCAGGTCTGCCCGCACCAAGGCGATGGACTCTTTATCGGGTTCCCGCTGGCGAGTCATGACGCTCGCAATCAGCGTTTCTAACGGCTCTCCGGCCGGATCGACGTGAGTGAGGGCAAAGGCTTTCGCGAGAACGCCAAGTGCCACCGCCGTCAACTTGGTCGCATCACACATGCCGGGGAATCGCCGATGCACAAAGCAATCGAACTTCCCAGCCAACGCCTGAAACGATGCGACCACGTCACGCCATAGAGGGACGACCTTAGCCCGTTCCGTGTGTCTGCGGTCGTGAACCTTGACCATGCGGAACCATGCGCCTGTCGCCCAAGCGAAGATGCTGCCGAGTCCTTCCAACAGATCGAAGAGATCGCGGATATCGGCGAAGACTGTCGAGCCAGGTCGAATCCGGAATTCCACACGGGTTGCCTCTGCCGGTTGTTCGCCGTTCCAGCGGTGTTCCTGCAAGTACGAGAGTTGATGTTCTTTCTGTTTCTCCCTGATGTCGGCCAACTTATCGTAGACCGTCATCGAACAACACTCCCCCTGAACAGTGAACCCCGTCAACTCCATATGGTTATTCAGAAACGGCCGGACCTTCTTTGACCGAGTCGTGAAGTGCTTTTGCGTCATCTCCTGCCAGAACTGTTCCACGCTCACGCCGGGCATATCAATGCACGCATCGACGCGGCGCACCCGGATTTTCTCAATGGTGATGCCCATAAGCTTGAGCACATCACCGACGATCAGAAGGACCGACCGTTCACCGAGAACTAAGAAGGATTCGCCGGGGATATCGACGAAGACCAGCGGTTTGCCGTCCGAACGCGGGGAGCCGAATTTGAACTTGATCGACTTATATTCAAAGACGTACGGGCAGTGACTGTAGCCCGTTCCTTCCCCCTGCCCTTTGATCCGACCGAACCGCGTACCAATCGGGAACAGGCCCCACTTGTCTTTATCCCGGCGGACCTGATCGCGAACGAGAGAGGCTTTCAAGCAGACATCGTTATACCGCTCCGAGGTTTCACCATAGACAGACAGGTCAAGCCAGTCTAACCCTCCCTGATGGAGAGTTGGGGGGGCCGTGATACCAGGTGGCCCCCCTACATCGCGTTTCGACGTTTCGCGTCGACGCTTCGCGACCAGGTCGCCGAGACGCTCGGCATTCAAACGGCGAACCCAGCCGTCAAGACGCTCGACGCAGGATTGCACGTAGCCCTCTTCGCCAGGTTGAACCGGACGGAGCTTGCGGAGTCGTTCAGTTTCTCGTGAGGGGATCACAGAGGCTTCCTTGCCGCGGGGAGTAAGGAAACGCCCCGGCATCCGTGCCGAGGCGTTGAGAGTCTGAGGCGGTCACGACGGTGACGTGACTTCATTGACAACCAACGGCGCGGAGTGACCACCAAGTGTCGCGGCCGCAACGGCTAGCTGTATTTTGGAAAGCAGAACCATGATTTGAGTGCCAAGGGCACAACTCGGATGCTCTTCAAAAATGTCTATCCAGCATCTCGCTATGTGAACGGCTTCTCTAATCTCAATGACGTGACCATCGTGTGGGATCTTCATGCCGCATCCCTCCGGGCAATGGTGCGGGCAATCTCATCGCCTTGCAGGCTGGCGAGTTGGGCCGCTTCAAACGGGGTCAGGCTGAACGCCTGACGTTTCAACTGGTCGCCGAACGGGTCCAGGTACAGCAGCACACAACGGACTTCAGACACCTCGGCGAGGGTCGACCAGTCTCGGGCCTCATCCCACCGGTTTAGGGTCTGCAGGAATTCATCGCGTTGAAGATCATTCGCCCACGGCTCCGGCTTGCCGAGCAAGCGGAGCCACATCCGACGGAACCACGAAACTCGCTTGGTCAGAATCACAATTGCACTCCGTAGAAAACGGCGAGACACCACCAGCGGACAACGTGAGCCAGAAAGGCCACCCCGATGACGGTGCACGTCACCGGGGCTACCAGATTGACCGACGTCAATTCTGCCCAGGTATCGCGGCAGAAACTTTGAAGACGCATCGGCAAAGACTTCCTTTGAGAGAGGAGCGGGCGAAACAGTTTGAGAGTGCCGCCCTGCCCCGCTGGCATCAGTGATTGACTGGAGCCGCAATCGCTTCGCGGTCCTGTAACGCCTGCGGCTGAACCAAGGAACCACAGGCCAGCCTAGGCGCTCTGCTTAACTAGGCTGGTGGCATCAACTCACGAACCGGGCACCACGTTCAATCGGCGAGTCCGAGGTGTCGTATTCCGTGCCCATGCTAATGTCGGGCAAGGCAAACAGATCACCGCGGAACTGTTCGCCACGGTTCGCGGCTTCATTGGCACGCTTCGCGAGCACGTGAGCAGCCATCACACGAGCAGCGTCGTCGAAGCGGGCACGTTGGGTAAACTTCGCGGAATTCTGGTCAACCCGTTCCAGGTGCAGCAGGCCAGGCACGCCCTGCACCATCGAACATTGAGCATCGGCGAGGAGTGCCATTTTCTGGCTGTCGCTGGCGTAGTACCAAATTTCGCAGGCTGTTTGATAGCTGGCCTCGCGGGTCGCTGCGTGCAGTGAGCGAGTCCGACGGAGCCACTCGCGAGCCTGCAAGAACGTCCATTCGCAGACGTCCACGGGAACACGATCGCGGCGGGTCGGCTGCGGCGGCAAATTGTACTTTTCCGAGGCACGAATCGTGTCCTGAGTCACCAACATCGTGCCAGCGTCATCGAGACCGAGCGCTTCGGCTGTTTCGCGTTCCTGTTGGGCAATTTCGCTGCGAGTCATTGAAGAGACCCCTTGCATTGTGAGAAAATGCCCGAGGCGGACCCTACTCCGCCCCGGGCGACCTCGACCGCAACATCCGTGATTCACGCGGTCGGCTGCGTTGCCGTCATCCGTGACGGCTTGCTCTCATGCTCCGGCCTGTAGCGACTCCAACAGAGTGACAACTACAGGCCGGAGCCTCTGGAAAGTTTCAATCAGGCAGCCCGCCGGGCGCCGGGTAACGTCGATTCGTCCAACGCGGCAGCCACAGTGCCAACTGGCGGACGGGTGACAGCAATCGCACCGGCCGGGTACAGAACTGGAATGCCCAGGCGATCCTTACCGTCGCGTCCCGTTTCAACGGGAGCAACGATGTCGAAACGCTTCTCCGCCACTGCTTCCGGCTTGGGAAGAGCATCGAACGCCTTGATGCCATCTTCACCACTGAAGAAGAACGACTTTTCATAGCCCATGCCGATGATCTTCAGCAGGCGGGTCGTCGACTTGTAGTCGGTCCCGTCCTTGTTCTTCTTTGTCTTCTCTTTGCCGGTGAAGACTTCCTTGATCTGAGCGCCCAGGTAGACGCCGTTGCGACCCTGCAATGTCGTACTCATGCTCAATCTTCCTTGATTGGCGTTGGTGACCCCTGCCCTACTGACAACAATTCCGCTTCAGGCTCCGGGGCCAGGTCGATCTCTTCGGAGTCGAAACGCAGAGGCTTTGACAGCGCCACCTGCGGCGCAGGTTTCGCTTTATTGCAGCCGCAACCACCCGCCTTAGCGTTGGATGCCTGCTGCACGTAAATCGCTGGCGAGCCAATAGCCCAGCCGAAGAGACCGCAAAAGGTGCAGGCGACTACCCAGCCGACCTGCCCATCCGTGCGGTTCATCCAGAATTCATAAACCCACTGGCGACAGTGGTGGACACGCTGTAAAAGGGACTGAAACACTGTAAGACTCCAAGGAGAAATAAGGTGAGAAGACCGACGCCCACCGAAAAGAAATCGATAGCGTTCCAACTCGGCGGCTGGGTTTCATTCGCCCTCACCGCCTATGCCACGTACTGGATTTACGCGAACCAACCCGCGATCACGATCGATGGCCGCGATGGGTCGCTGCACGTGACATGGGGGTGGGACAAGATGGACATCCCCGAAGGAGTCGACGTCCGCACCATCGGCGGCATTGAGACGCCCAGAACGAAAGCCGCCGGAGTGAAGCCCAAAGGGCTGCTGGAGAAGTGATCGCTCAGGCGATTCACATTGACGAAATCCGCTCTCCGGCGGATAATGCCGTTACGCGACATCATGACTTACCTTCATGGTGTTCGTGAGGTTCGCTAGCTGCTACTAACAGCGAATGAACCCGTTTCGGGATTCCCGAAGCGTTCGCGCCCCGACTACTAATCGGGGCAAGAACGCTCTCCCACTGCTACAAGGCGACTGGGAGAGTCAGAGAACTACCATGACTGGCAAGAAGTGGACTTGTTAACTTTACGTGAACATTAGTCCAGTAATGTCTGTTATGTTTCCTTCTTTTTGCAAATTCCAGTTGGGAATTGCAGGGTTCTTAAGTCGGCGGAGCTTCCGTGTCGTCGAATTCCGGGGGCGAGGATCGTGGTCGCGGCAGGCCGAAGCAGGCTGCCAGGACTGTGCCGAGCACTCCCCCGAGATAGCTGCCGTCGTGCATGATGCCAGCCCGTACAAAGGCGACCGGATCTTGGGCGGCTTGCGGTGCGAACATTTCGCTTTGAGGTCCAGCCATCGCATATCCCAACGCGAGCGCGGCGGCACCCACGATAGCCGTCGTACCCAGGACAATGGCGAAGCCGCGAAACATCTGAGCCGCTGTCGGCAGTGTCTGCAATCGGAGATGGTAGGTCATGAAAAGTACGGGACCAATGGCGAGTCCCGTCCACCAGGATGCCAGAAAGCCCACCAGCGATGCCCCGCCCCGGTTGCGTAACGATTCCGGAAATCGAAACTGATGAAACTTGAAGGCATGGAAATAATCGGGCGAGACCGTGTAGGACACCTGATTGTGCAGCATGCCATAGAACCCGGCGATGAGGCAGGCCATAAGCGTCCATTTGAGCATGGCCCAATAGCGGGTAAGCAGCGGTGTCATGGAAGGTCCTCTTCCTGGCAGGAATGACATACCAACGTCTGCTGAGTGATGGATTCCACTTAAACACCACTGAGAGATCAGAATTCCTTGCGGCTATCCACCAGCAAGGTAATCGGGCCATCATTCACCAGCTCGACATCCATGTGTTCCTGAAAGCGACCGGTGCCGACCGTGATTCCGCGGGATTGAACCTCGGCAACAAACTGCTGGTACAAAGGGACGGCCTGCTCGGGGCGGGCGGCAGCGATGAAACTCGGACGTTTGCCCTTACGGCAATCTCCCAGCAAAGTGAACTGGCTGACGATGAGCATGGCCCCTTGGATCTCCGCCAAGGAGAGATTCATCTTCCCCTCGGTATCGGGAAAGATGCGCAGGCCGATGAGCTTCTCGGCGAGATAGACAGCGTCGGTCGGTTGATCGCCTTCGGCTACACCCAGCAGCACCAACAGACCCGTGCCGATTTCGCCCGTCACCTCTCCGGCAACGGTCACTTTGGCACGAGAAACGCGTTGCACCACGGCCCGCATGGAATGGACTCCGTTCTATGTCGCAGAACAACCAGAGACTACCGTGATGTCTCCGCGAGATCGATGGTCGTGGGCTGACCCAGAAGTGCCTGTCGCAATAACACTGCGGTGATCGGTGAGAGTTGCAGTCCCGCACGAAAATGACCTGCCGCCAGCCAGAGGTTCTGGAACTCAGGAATCGGACCAATGAAAGGCAAGCCCCCCGGTTTCCAGGGACGCAATCCAGCCCAGGTCCGTTCGATACGAGCCGACCTGAGTGCGGGCACCAGTTGATACGCAAAATCGAGCAGACCCTGCACGCCGGCTTCCGTGTTCTGCTTTTCAAAGCCGACGTGTTCTTCCGTGGAACCGATGAGAATCCGGCCATCTCCCCGCGGCACGAGGTATCGGGGGCCGACTTGGATGATGTGCTGGAATGTCGCCACGGGTTCCTGCAGTAATACGATCTGTCCACGGACTGGTTCGAGGGGCAACTGAAATCTAAGCGGTTGCAGTAACCTCTGCGACCACGCTCCGCTGGTGATGATGTAACGGTCTGCCGTGAGTTGCTTGTGATGGGCCGTACTGATGGAAGCCACTCGATCAGCGTTCACTTCGAGTGTGGTGACCGGCGTATTTGACTGCAGGTTCACACCCCGTTGTTGACAGCCCGCAATCAAAGCACGGACTAACCAAGGATTGCGAACTTGGGCATAGTCGGGCACCCAGCATCCATTTGGGATGTCGCGATTCAAGTAGGCGAATCGTTGGCGGAGATCTGTGGCGGCCAGGACTTCAAATGGAATCTGCTCCGCACGATACGCATCGAGCAACCGAAAATACTCAGGGTCTTCTGGTGATTCCGCCAGATCGATCGCACCACAGCGTCGATAACCCACATCGATGCCGGTTTGCTGTGTGAGTTGCTCTTGCCAGATGGGCCAGAGAGCATGGCTGGCGGAGCGGAGTCGAGCTTCGGTGGTTGTGGCGGCAGTGAAGCGGCCTGGGGGTAACATCCCGGCACCAGCCCAGGAGGCTTCCTGTCCAAAGCCCGATTGATCGACGATCGTGACCTTGAGTCCCTGCCCCGCCAATTCAAAGGCCACCGACAAACCGATGACTCCACCACCAATCACCAGCACATCGGGCATGAACGCAGCTCAATTCCGTGAATCAATAAGCCAGCCCAGGGAGAGATGCCCTGGGCTGGGAAAAAGGCCATGCGATGATCGGTTAACGACGCGATCCGAACGCCGTCAGGAATGCGGCTCCTAACTGGCGGGCATCGCTGCGGTAGGCATTCTGCAAGGCTGCATTGGGGGCATCGCCCGCCTGGAAACGTCGCACCAGTTGACCGAAAGCCGGGGCTCCGCCTTGCTTCAGCAGGAACTCAACGAGGGAATAACCAATTGGGCCGACATCCGCGGGTGAGAACTGTCCGTTATTGAACAGTTCGGCCGGGTTCTGCAGGTTCGACTTCTGCAAGGCCGCTGCGGCTCGTGCATGCAGATCCATGATGTAGGGATTGTTGCCGCCCGATTTGCCCGCGGCGATTGCCAGACCGGCACCGCGCGACAGCCAGTCGGGCAGGTTGCCGCCATCTCGTTTCAAGAAGGCTCCGGTCACCTGCTCGATCACATTCAATTGCAGATTGGGGGTTGTGCTGGTGGCTTCATCGCCTGTGTCCTGCATGGCAGCAAAGGCCTGCGACTGAGCGGTTGTCACCTGGCTATGCCCCGTGACTTCCCGAGGGACTTGCCGACGATGCACCGTATTATTGAACTCTTCATAGCCGAAGCGTTCCTTGAAGACAAAGATCGCCAGTTTGCCTTTGAACAGGGGCTGATCTTTCACGTTGAACATGGTCCGCAATGCGGTGGCCTGTTCTTCGGCCCATTGCCCGACTTCTTCCAGTCGACGCGGTGCGACATCGCCCATCACCAGGAAGTTATCAGTCTGATGGGTCACCGCTTCGTCACCTTGCGGAAAGGTTCTCTGCCACAACTCCTGCGAGTCGGTCAGACGTTTCTCAATCCATTGATCGGGTGTCAGCTTGGCGAGTTTTTCGGCTTCCATCTGTTCCGGTGTGGGGATCAACTCAGCTAACGGACGCTTGGCGTCGCTGCCATCGAACTTGGCTCCTTCGGTGATCCACGTCCGCAGGTCGGCATGCCACTTCCGGGTGATGCGTGCCATATTGCCTTGAGGCATCACCGGTTCGTCGTCGGCATTCACCAAACGCCACAGGCGGCTTTCCTCGGGCTTACCGGGGACAATGACCTTGCCACTTTCCCCCCCTGCCATCACCCGTTCAAACGTGGCCAGAGAGAAACCGCCGCGGGGATTAGGCCCGGCATTGTGACAACCACCGCAGGTGTTCACGAAAGTCGGGGCAATGTCGCGGACAAACGAGACGGTTTCGTTGCCCGTCGCTTTGGCGATTTCGATTTTTTCGGTGGCCGCCATGGGGTTCGCCTTCAACAGCGACAAGGCCACATCTTTCTCAGTCCCGTCGAAAGCCGCCCCGTTGGCAATCCACAGGGCGATCTTGCGAATCTCATCCTGAGACAGCGGCTCCGCATTGCGCGGCATGCGCTGCATGGGATTGGGCGAGGCGAGGCGAGCCATCAGCAGGCTGTTATTGGGATTGCCAGCCACCAGCAATGGGCCCGATCGACCACCCCGCTCCATGGCGGCAAAGTTCTCCAGGCAGAGTCCGCCGGATGCCCGCTGCGCATCGTGACAGTTGCCACATTTGTCGACAAGGATCGGGGCGATGTCTTTGGCGAAACTCACCGCCGGGGCCGCTCCCCCCTTCCCTCCGGTGGCTTTGGCCAAGGCTGCCGTCTGCAAGTCGATCTGCTTCCTCAGGGCCGCGACCTGACGATCATTCTCGGGAAACTCTGCGGCTCCCAAAAGTGCTTCGAGTTGCTTCTCGACGTCAGTGATCGCGGCTTGAGCTTCGTCGGTCTTTTTCCGACTGATGAGCGCGGGAACCTTGCGGATCTCCGAGGTGAGGGCTCCCAATTCCTTCCGCTGGGCCGGGGTCGGCGGGGCGGCAAACACCATCCACGATGCACACACCACAACCACAACAGTACAGGCTTTCGCCAGAAGCGGAGTTCGCCGCATGGCCATTCCATCCTCTTTCGATGGTTGACAGAACCGATTTGTCCGCCGATTTCTCGGACAGCTCGCGATAGTCTTGGCAGACTTTCGCTACTATAACAGAGTATCGCCTCAGGCTGGCTCTGTCGATTGGAGTGATCGTTCCGACAGCCGGACGATCGACGGAATCCCGCAGTTTTCACCTGTTTTTCAGCCTGAACCTGCGCCGTGAAACCCGCACTTCCCCGAGATTTTCCTGAAATGACCACGTGCCAAACGAGCCTGCTGGATCTTGAATCGCGGTTGCTGAACGTCTTGGGCAGCTACGGTGCCGCTGCCGTGGCGTTATCGGCCGGTGTCGACAGTACCCTGGTCGCTGCGGCCGCTTTTCGTGCCCTGGGGGATCGCGCCGTCGCCTTCACCGCCGTCAGTCCCAGCCTGCCGCGTGGCGAACGGGAAGCCGCGATCGAACTGGCCAGGCACATCGGCATTCGGCATCAGCTCGTCGAGACCCGTGAGCTCGACAACGCCAGTTATGCCGCCAACCCGGTCAACCGCTGCTACTTCTGCAAGTCGACGTTGTATGCGGCCCTGCTGGAGATCGCACCGACACTGGGAGTCACGCTCCTCGTGAATGGAGCGAATCTCGATGATACGGGGGACTATCGCCCCGGTATGCAGGCGGCTCGCGAGTTCGAAGTCCACAGCCCCCTCATTGAAGCCGGATTCCACAAGGCCGATGTCCGGCAGCTCGCGGAACACTGGGGCTTGCCGAACTGGAACAAACCCGCCGGGCCCTGCCTGTCGAGCCGCATTGCCTATGGTGTCGCGGTGACTCCCGAACGGTTGGAACGGATCGATGCCGCCGAGCGTTGGTTGAAGCAACACCTCGGCATCGATGAACTGCGGGTCCGACTCGAAGAACACGAACTCGCCCGCATCGAAGTCCCGCCCCCTGCCCTGCTCCGGCTGGTCACTTCGCCCTTGCGTGATGATGCTCTCGCCGAGTTCCACCGCTTAGGTTTCCGAGCCGTAACAATCGACCTCGCTGGCTTCCGCAGCGGCAGCCTGAATGCCCTTGTGCCATTGGTAGTCCAGCAACAAACGATGCAGCAGTGAGTCGCTTGGTGAAGAAGAGATATTCCGGGGCATCCGTTGATTGCCCCGACCACCCTCCGGGCGGAATCGTCGGTCGGCTCGGAATCTCAGATCGTTGGCAGAAGTTGCGATGGGCAGTCGTCGGCGGGTTGATTGGCGACGAAAATGGCTGGGGCCCGTAACCGCCACCACTGAGTGGCTCGTTCCTGCGTCCATTTGCCGGAGATGTGACAGCGCGATAAGGCTTCGCGCAATTGACGTACACCGGGATAGCGGCGGCTCGGGTGCTTTTCGAGGCAACGCAGAATGACGGCTTCCAGGTCTTCCGGGATTCCGGGTTCCCACCGCGAAGGGGGCACCACTGGATCGCGGGCATGAGCCAGCATTAGCCGCATCGGAGTGCGGCCTTCAAATGGGGGATGGCCTGTCAGCAGGAAGTAACCGGTGGCCCCGAGGGAATAGAGGTCGCTCCGTGGATCGGGGGGCAAGTCGCCACTGGCCTGCTCCGGGGCCATGTACAACGGAGAACCGGCAAAGGGACCCACCTGCTTGGGGTCGGCTTCCAGCAACATATCGGGGCGGGCGTCGTCACAGACTAGCCCAAAGTCGAGTAGCTTGGTGACATCGTAAGCCCCGCCGCGCTGGGCGGCAAAAATGTTGGCGGGTTTCAAGTCGCGATGAATCAATCCACGGGAATGAGCTTCTTCGAGCGCATCACAGGTCTGCATCAAAAAGTGAATGACGCGCTCCGGGCAAAGTGGTCCGAAGCGGCGAACGAGTTCCGAGAGGTTCAATCCCGGCAGGTATTCCATCACATAGTAGAACGTTCCATCATCGGTATGTCCGTAGTCATAGATTTCAACGGTGTTCCAATGCGAGAGCTGAGCGGTCGAACGGACTTCCTTTTCGAACCGAATCAGTGAATCGGGATCGTTCACCTGGCTGGCGCGAACCAGTTTCACCGCACACGGACGTTTGAGAAGACGATGTTCGGCCAGATAAACTTCGCCCATGCCACCATGGCCGATTCGTTGTCTCAGGCGGTATTGGCCGAAGCGTAACGCCCGGCGATAGTCTTGCCGCAAGGTGGCGATGGACCAGGTGCCAAAGACCGCGACCGACCAGCAGCCCACCATAATGGCGGCGAGTTCTCCCAGGCGTTCCGGAGCGATGGTGTCATAAGCGAACGGACTCCAGGCCCGTACAAACAGCAGCGTCCCCACAGGTGCCAAGGCGGGCGGAATCAGCATGGCGGCCGTGCGTCGCCATCCGTTCGGCATGTACATGCTGTAGCACATCATGAGGACAGCGAAGACGATGCGTCCACCTGTTGCCGCCCAGATTAACTCCGTGCCACTGCGTTGTTGAATGGCCAGGTTCAGCCATCCCAGTTGTGTGCTGACCATCTGCACGCCGACCACACCAAACAGTGCGAGTTCCATCAAACGCAGATGGGTGGAATCCAAAGGCCGCTTACCTGTCAGCAGCACGGCGGAACCAATGGTGACGGTGAGAACGCCAGCTTCGATGCCACCAGGGGCGAGCCGATATGTGGCGAACTGGTAGACGAAGAAAAATCCCAGGCCAATCAGCAGAACCCAGGCTGCGGAAGTCAGCCGCGATCGCAACAGGGCATGAGGATTGTTCTGTGCATCAGGCCGGTCGACATCGACCATGCGGACTGGCATGGCCTGGCTGCGGGAGTTCGAGCCGGAATCAGACAGCGGTTGAGAGGACTCGTTTGCTAAGGGGTCCGTCGGGCACGCCAAGCCCACTAAGCGCGCGTACTCCCCTTCTGGAACGATCCATGTCGGTTCCAGCCAGGCAGAATCGCAGACATTGCGATCCGCGGCATCGAAGATGTCGTCTTGGAGTGCAGTCACGGGCTGTCCCACGACGCACGACGTTGAGGATTGCTCACCGGCGTTTTGCAGTCATTACTAACGCAAAGCACGCAGGCGACAGAGGGGCCTTGTTCTGGACACCAGCGCAGGCCCGCAAACTGTTGTGTCGGCGTCTAGGACATCTTTAGCTCAGGTTCGAGAGGTCCCCCGTGACGCAAATTCTCACCAAATCGAGATTCTGAAACTCGACATCCTGCATCATTGGTTAGTCTGCGGAACTCACCCCGTTGTTATGTTTGTTACAGACGGTTAGGCGTTAAAGGCGGCAAACCCGTCTCGCCAAGTCGAAAGAACGGCGACCAATTCTCAGCCAATGCCCGGCACGGGATAATTCTGGCAGAATTCCTGAATCGCCTTGCGTGTCCGCTCGATGACCGAAGCATCTTCAGCATGCCGCAGTACGGTCAGAATCCATTCACCGACAGACCGCATTTCGGCTTCTTTCATCCCGCGGGTGGTCAACGCCGCCGTTCCGAGGCGGACACCACTGGGATCGAGCGGCTTCCGCTGATCGTAGGGAATCATGTTCTTATTGGCGGTGATTCCGGCCCGATCGAGTGCTTGTTCAGCAATTTTGCCGGTGAGACCGATCGTCGTCACATCGCACAGCATCAGGTGTGTATCGGTTCCGCCACTGGCCAGTCGAATGCCCCCGGCGACCAAGGTCTCAGCCAAGGTTTTGGCGTTCTTCACAACCTGCTCGGCGTAGGTCTTGAAGCTCGGCTGCATGGCTTCGTGGAAACAGACGGCCTTTCCGGCAATCACGTGTTCCAGCGGTCCCCCTTGCAGGCCCGGGAAGACCGTTTTATCGACCGCTTTTGCGTGGGCTTCTTTGCAAAGCACAAACCCGGAACGCGGGCCACGCAGTGTCTTATGCGACGTGGATGTCACGAAATCGGCGACGGGGACGGGGCTGTTGTAGATCCCCGCGGCAACCAACCCGGAATAGTGGGCCATATCGACCATCAGCAAGGCACCGACTTCGCGGGCAATCTCAGCGAACTTGCCGTGATCAATCTCGCGGGGATACGCGCTGCCGCCGGCCACGATCATCTTGGGTTTATGTTCGCGGGCGAGTTTGGCCACTTGATCGAAGTCAATTCGATGGTCGGACTCGCGGACCCCGTAATGGACCGGCTTGTAAAGCTGGCCGGAAAAGTTGAGGTTCATGCCGTGTGTTAAGTGGCCGCCATGAGCCAGATCCATTGCCAGGAAAGTGTCACCCGGTTGCAGCATGGCCATGTAAACGGACATGTTGGCCTGGGAACCCGCATGGGGTTGCACATTGGCGTGGTCCGCGCCGAACAACGCGCAAGCCCGGCTGCGGGCGAGACTTTCGACGGTGTCGACGTGTTCGCAGCCGCCGTAATAACGACGACCGGGATAACCTTCCGCGTACTTGTTCGTGAGGACCGAACCAACCGCTTCCAGAACGGCAGCGCTCGTGTAATTCTCGGAAGCGATCAATTCCAAACCATCGCGCTGACGTGTCCGTTCGTGTTCAATCGCTTCCCAGACCGCGGCATCGGTTTCCCGCAAGGCAGACATCAGTATTCCCTCAGACGTTTTCAGGCTTTTTGTGACCACCGCCTGCCAGACCGGACTTCGCTCGACAGACTTCGATCGGAACGCGGGTGGCCAGACTTCGGACTCTCTGTGGCTTTGCTTATAATCCCCAGCACGGTGATTTACTACTCTCGCGTCACCAACGGGCCTCACATCAACATTGAGTATTGTATGACCGACGAATTGTCTGACTGGCCGGTCTCCTCCCCCCTGCCCCTCAGTGGCGAGACGGTGGCGTTTACGGGCACCCTGGCCTCCATGACTCATCGCGCGGCGGCGGAACTCGTTGAGCAGCAGGGCGGGCACTTTGTTCAGCATGTCTCTCAGTTAACGACCTTGCTGGTGGTGGGAGAAGAAGGTTGGCCGTTGGAAGCCGATGGGCAACCTTCCGTGAAACTGCTGCAGGCTCAGGCGTTGCAGGAAAAAGGGTCGCCGCTCCGCGTCTTGAGTGAGTCGGAATGGCTGGCGGCCGTGGGACTCGAGAACCGCAGTCAACCACAGCAGCTTTACACCCCGGCGATGCTCAGCCAGTTGTTAAACGTCTCCGTGCACGACATTCGTCGCTGGGAACGTCTGCAACTCATTCATCCGGTCCGACGGGTGATGCGGCTCCCGTATTTCGATCTCGATGAAGTGACGGCGGCCCGCAAATTAGCCGAGTTGCTCGCGACCGGGGTCTCGGTGGAACGAGTGTCGGAATCACTGTCTCGTTTGCAACGGGTCATGCCGAAGCTGCTGCAACCGCTGGCACAGTTGCCGATTCTGGTTCAAGGCAAAGCGGTGCTCTATCGCGATGCCGCCGGTTGGCTCGATTCTCGGACCGGACAACGACGGCTACCCTTTCTGGAATCGGAAACGGAAGCGGCATCGCCGTCAGATGAGGCCGAGGCGGCCGTGATTCCCTTTCCCACAGCCGCAACGAAGCCTTTTCAACAATTGACAGCCGACGACTGGTTTGAACGGGGCTGTCATTATGCGGAAGAGGGCGAACTCGGTTACGCCGTCGAGGCTCTCCGCTCGGCTCTCGTCGAATGTCCGGGAAATGCCGACTTCCATTTCCATCTGGCCGACGTTCTCTATCGTCAAGGGAAACGAGAAGCCGCCATCGAGCGCTATTATGCGGCGGTAGAGCACGATCACGATTTCATCGAAGCCTGGACGCAGCTCGGATGCGTGTTATACGAATCGGCGGAGTATCCCGCGGCGAAAGAAGCCTTCCAGATCGCGCTCGATCGGCATCCTGATTTCCCGGATGCCCACTTCCATCTCGCCCAGCTACTGGAAAGGCTGGGCGACAAGACCGCAGCCCGTGCCCACTGGGAAACCTATCTGAGCTTTGATCGACAAGGCCCATGGGCCGAGATCGCACGCCAGCATCTGGATGCGGAGTGACACATCGCTGATGGGCTCATCGACAATCAATGACCGGCGGCGTGACCGTCGTTCTGATACAGAATCGCAAACGGATCATCGTTGATATTCTGGTGTTTTGCGGTCCAGATGGTTGCGGAAACCATCAGAAACAGCAGCACGCAGAACAGGAATGCCAACAGTTGACCGATGGCCCGACCGGCCTGGGTGTCGTCAGCCACAAACGACTCCAACTCCTGCTTTTCAAAGCGGAGTTCCCCGGGAGCCGGTGCGGCATGTGGATCGGTGGCGACAGCCGTCGCCCCATGTTCTGCTCCGTGGTCGCTCATCGTCTCACGATCCCTGATAACTGCTGAACCTCACTACGGTTGCGTATCTTGCTGAATCGGCACGCGGCTGTCGAGTCTGACTGATCCCTCCGAATGATGTTTCTCAGGATCGGCAAAGAGTTCCTGCGTTCAGGCCGCGTGGATTTCAGCGACTCAGGCTTCTGCCAACCCGAGCAATTGTCCCAGCAGGTTGCCATGAGGGTACGGATGTCCTGTGTGCTGGCGGAACGCCTCGCCGTAGGCCACGCCAATTTCCTGGCCGCGCTGGGCACTCCAGCGGCGACAGCCATCAAGGTATTCGTCCAGGCCATGCTGCCGACGCAGCCATTCTCGCTGACTGGCGTGGCAGGCCAGCATTTTGAGTTTCGGCTCGATGGTTGTGGAGATGTCGACAATGAATCCCGGTTCCAAGGGGCGGCCGAAGTAGTCGATGCCTTCGATGGCATCCACGTAGTAGAGATGCGGAATGTGAGCCGTCGGCGGCGCCGGATCCCATTGCTGCGTCAGGAAATGCGGCACGGACGCGGCGAAGCAGGCATCGCGCACCAACCGGCTCGTCATCTCATGATCGCTCATGTAATCGACTGGCGGAGCGGTGATGACGATCTCGGCTTGTGACTTGCGGATCGCCTCGGTTACCCGGCGACGGCCATCGTTATCGATCAGGATCGAAAGATCGCGAAATTCCAGACACATGTAGTTGGCGCCGAGCAGGTCGGCGGCCTGCTTGGCCTCGGCCCGTCGAACGGCCGCAATCTCGTCGGGAGGGAGTTCGGCACTTCCCAGGTCGCCCGGTGTCATCGTGGCAATCGTGATCGGACAGCCAAGTTCCTTGAGTCGCCACAACGTCCCCGCGCATTGAAGTTCGACATCATCGGGGTGGGCGTGAATCGCCAGAACATGGGGCAGTTTGGACATCAACAAGGCTCCAGCCATCAAATTTCCATCGCGCTTTGCGACCAAGTATAAGACTTCGGGGAATTCAGGTCGAACGCACGCATCGCTGGATGCAGATTCCGCTTGCCATGTTTTTCCATTCGACCTACAACACGGCGGCAGACATTGCCGATGTTCGCGCAGTCGGAGTGCTTTCCGTTGCTCGGCCGTGTCGCGATGCTCTCAGGGACGGGGGAGTCCACATGTTCGGTTCAGGGAAGAAGACGCGGCTGGCCTGGTTGTGTGTCGGTGGTTCACTGATCGGTTGTGGCCAATCGGCCGGGCCGGAAACCGCTGAGACCTCACCGCCCCTGCAACCTGCGGGAGCACTCATTTCCCCAGCGAACACGGGTGATGCTGCCCCCGTGCAGATCGCTTCCACGGAAACCCCGGCGATCATTGTCCCCACCGATGAGGTGGCCCCGGTTGAGGGGAGCCCGGCGTGGATTCTCCAGGAAATCGTGCGTATCCGGTTGCTCCCACTCCCCGCTTTGGATTTTCCAGAAGAGGGTGCTGAGCCCGCCGATGGCGTGCAGAGCGTTTCGGCCGAAGTGCCGGCTCAGCCATCGATGAAAGAACGGCTCGCCCAGACGCGCGAAATCCGCAAACAACGCAATCAGGAAATCGTGGGTCTGGCGATGAACTGCATCGCCAAAACGGCCAAAGATCCGGCTCAGGAAACGGCCTTCCTCACGGCAGTCCACAATCTGCTCGATGCTCAACTGCAGCTGGCACTGCAGGGTGATGAAGAGAGCACCGCCGCCTTGTATGAAGCCGCAGAAGCTTTCTACGCGAAAAAGCCCGACTCACCAGCCGCGGCCGAAGCCCAGTTGACACTGGTTAACCTCGCCCACGCCAATGCTTTGCGGTACGGCAAAACGGAGCCCCGCTGGATTCAGGAATTTGCCCGACATTCCCAACTGCTGGCAACACGCTTTCCGAGTGAACAGACTCATGCCCTACCCCTCCTGTTAGCGGCCGGACGGAGCTGCGAGCTGAACGGTTTGTCAGAGGAAGCCAGGAGCTGCTTCAATTTGATTTCGACGAAATACCCGGAATCGACGCAGGCGTCGCAAGTCTCGGGCATTCTGCGTCGCATGAACATGATCGGTAAGCCGCTCGAATTTGAAGGGCCGACGATTGAAGGCAACTATCTGAACGTGAAGGACTTCCAAGGCACAACAGTCGTGGCCATCTTCTGGGCGACCCATGCGGCCCCGTTTGTTGAACAATACCCGCAGTTGCAGAAGGTCACTGAAACCTACCGTAAGTACATCAAGGTGCTGAGTGTCAGCCTGGACAGTGAAGAAGGGCCCATCGACAGCTTTATTGAGCAGAACCGCTTGAACTGGCCCGTCATTTTTCACGTCGAACAAGACAAGCGCGGCTGGAACGCTCCGCTGGCCTCTTACTACGGTGTGACGACGTTGCCGACCATTTGGGTGATTGATCCCAATGGGAAGGTTGCAGCGACCGATATAACAGCTGAGACCCTGGAAGCAACGCTCCGGGAAGTCATTCTGAAGCATCGGAATGCTGCATCAGCTACCAGTGTCGACGGAAATTCAGGTGATAACGCAAACAGGTAAGGAAAATACTAGCGATTGCTAGTTTTACCTCCATCTTATCTGAACGGTGGCGTCCTAAATGACGCCGCCGTTTCTGTTTACATACAGAAATGTGCAGAGTAGGCCTCTTTTCTTGCGGTCTGATTTTCTGCGAAATGCAACATTCTGTCTGTAACTTCATGAACAGAATCTCAACAGACCACTTGTCGTCTAGACGGGTGTGAATTAGCATTTCCATGTAGTACCCAGCTCGAAAGAATGGAGCGTGCCGGGATCACGCTTAGGCTCGAGCGGACTTAACAGGCTGGTTGTCAACGATCAGCCCATCGTCACGGAAGCGAGTGTCGCGGACTTTGATCCCGCGCGAAGTTCGGAGAAGTTCATGTCGAAACCTGCCTTAACTCAGCGTCAAAAAGAGATTTACGAATTCCTGCGCGACAAGATTGTGAATCGTGGCTACGGGCCGACCGTTCGCGAGATCGGTCTGCAATTCGGCATCCGTTCCCCGAACGGTGTGATGTGCCACCTGAAGGCCCTGGAGAAAAAGGGGCTGATCAGTCGTGAGTCGCACATGTCGCGAGCCATCCAACTGTCCAACCCCCCGCAACCCCGCTCCAGCTTGCCGTTGGCGGGCATCATCGCGGCCGGTCACCCTCTGCTCGCCATGCAGCAGGATGAACGGATCGACTTCAGCGGCCTGTTCAACTCGGAAGACCACGTTTGCCTGCGGGTGAAGGGGGACTCGATGATCGAGGACCACATCGCCGAGGGTGACTATGTGGTGGTCCGCAAGGGAGCCGAAGCCCGCGATGGCGACATTGTGGTCGCACGTGTTGATGGAGATGAAGCGACCCTCAAACGCTACTACCGCGAAACTCACCGCATCCGCCTCGAACCAGCCAACCAGGGGATGAAACCTATCTTCTCGACGAATGTCGATGTGGAAGGCGTGGTGGTCGGCGTGATCCGCCAGTACTGAGAGATCCGCTGACCCGTCGATTTCGGACAGCGAATGAAAACCAGAGGCCCGGCATCTTGCGATGCCGGGCCTCTGTCATTTGATCCGCAGTTCTGACCGCGACTGCTCTGAATTATCCGGCTTTTTGCATGTCGGCATTCAGCTTGTTGTAGAGCGTTTTCAGGGCGATCCCCAACTCTGCCGCCGCCTTGGGTTTGTCACCTTTGTGCTTATCGAGCACCTGGTAGATGACATCCATTTCAATTTCGCGGAGCGTGCGGGCACTCGCAGGCAGGGCCACACCGGCGGGGGCATCTTTCTGAGCCATCGCCATCACTTTACGGGTCACGCTGTTGGGCAGGTGTTCCGGCTGGATGATGCCCCCGTCCGCCAGGATGACCGCGTGTTCCAACGCGTTCGCCATTTCACGAACATTGCCCGACCACTCGTATTCCTGCAGAACCTGAATGGTTTCCTGCGAGAAGGGTTCGCTGTTGGTATCGCGGTGTTTGCGATGTCGTGCCACCAGGGAGCGGGCGAGTTCCGGAATATCGGCTTTTCGCTCCCGCAACGCAGGGAGATGAATTTCAAAGGTGTTGATGCGGAAGAACAAATCTTCGCGGAACGTGCCCTCACGCACCATCTGCTGCAAATCGCGATTGGTCGCACAGACCACGCGAACATCGACGTGAAAGGCTTCGCTTTCACCCACGCGGCGGACTTCGCCCGATTCCAGGAACCGCAGCAGCTTCACTTGCATTGACTTGTCGAGTTCACCGAGTTCGTCCAGAAACAGCGTGCCACCGTTCGCGACTTCGATGAGACCTTTGCGTGGTGTATCGGCACCCGTAAAAGCCCCTTTGCGATGGCCGAACAGTTCGCTTTCGACGAGGTTTTCAGGCAATGCGCCACAGTTGACCGCGACGAAGGCCATCTTTGATCGATGGCTCAAATCATGAATCCGTCGGGCGACCAATTCTTTTCCGGTCCCGGTTTCGCCGAGAATCAGCACACTGGAATCAGTCGGGGCGATCTTATCGACCAGCGACTTCACCTTCAGCATTTCCGGTGTCCGACCAATCAGGTCGGGTGAACCTTCGACGGCTTTCAGGCGCGTTTCCAAGGCGATGGTTTTGTTGGTCAGGGTTCGCTTATCGGCAATCCGTTTCAGGACCGCAGCAATTTCGAAGAGCTTGCACGGCTTGGGGAGAAAGTCGTAAGCGCCGCGGCGGACCGCTTGAATCGCCGCATCCATATCACCATGACCGGTGCTGATGACGACTTCCGTTTCCGGAGAGACTTTTTTGATATGGTCGATGACATCCCAGCCACTGGGACCGGGCATCCGCAGGTCCACAATTGCTGCATCGAAAGTTTGGGTTTCGAGCGTGCGTAAGGCCGCATGACCATCTTCGCAGATCGTCACATCATGCCCCATCCGCGGAAGTTCGATTTTCATCACTTCGCGGATGGCCGATTCATCATCGACGAAAAGCACGCGCAGGCGGTTCGACGTGGCAGCAGTCAACGGGCAACCTCCTGGCCCCGGCTGAAGGCATCATGCCTCAGCAATCCATTTGGATATGCAGGGAATTTGATCATGCAAGGATTGGAAGGCGGGTCATATCAGATGGCAAAAATTGCCGCAATCCCGATTCATCAGGCCGCAGATGACATGGCGGCCCTCCGTGGCAAATGAACTTCAAACGTGCTTCCCAGACCGGCCCCAGCGCTGCGTGGCACAATGCGTCCTCCATGATCGGTGACGATGCGATGTACGATGGACAAACCCAGCCCCGTGCCGCGTCCTGAAGGTTTCGCGGTGAAGAAGGGTTCGAACAGATTTTCCAGCACATGCGGCGTCATGCCGCAGCCGTTATCAGTAAAGGTCAGCACCACTTCATCGGCGAATTCGGCGACTCGGATTTCAAGCCGACCTGTCTCCGTCATCGATTCCAGGGCGTTCGCGACCAGGTTCAACACCACCTGCTTGATCTCGGACCCATTGACGGTGGCATAGATCGGCGTGTTCCGGTCGAACACGATTTCATAGCCACGGAAGCGGCTCATATGGCTGACCATGTCAAGCACTTCACCAACGATCCGGGTCAAGTCCTGTGAGGTTTTGGGGGCGTCGTGTCCGCGCGAGAAATCGAGCAGACGCTGTGTGATCTGCTGGCAGCGGAAAGACTCGCGTTGAATCATGCTGAGGTACTGAGCCAGAACCCCGAGATCATCCGACTGAATCCCCCCCTGCCCTTGTGCCTCTTGAATGCGGTACTCCAGCGACTCCGCCGCCATGGCGATCGCAGAAAGTGGGTTGTTGATTTCGTGGGCCACGCCGGCGGAAAGGAAGCCGACTCCCGCAAGCCGCTCGGAACGCAACGCCTGCTTGGTGCGCTCCCGAACTTCTTTATCGAGCTGGTCCCGAATCTCTTCGAATCGGGCGGTCATCTGGTTGAACTTGTCTGCCAGTTGGGCCATTTCGTCGTCGCCACGAATCTGCATGCGATACGTGAAATCGCCCTGCGCCACGCGTGAAGCCCCCTGATGCAGTTCGCGAATGGGAGCAAAAATCCAACGATAACCGCAATTCACCACGCTGATGAACAAGGCCAATGCGGCGGCGGTCGACAAGACGATCCACCAGAATCGCGATTTGTATATGGCTCGGGCTTCATCGAGCCGTGATTCCAGTCCCTGTCGCGAGCGCGGCAATTTGATGATCGTGTTCTGAATTTTGGCCAATTCCCCCTGCAACTGGCTGGTGGCTTGAAGCGAGGTGCCAGGATCACCGAGACGGGGCAGCACATCGTGCTGAATTTTTGTCAGGCTTTCGTTGACCTGGAATAATAACGTATCGAGCAGCAACCGGCGGTCAGGCGGCAATGTTTCCCCGCTGATACGGAGCTGATACTGCCCGACGATCGCTTGCAGATCTTGAATCCGCTTTTGCGTTTCCAGTTGGCGGAACTGACGGGCTTGCGAAGTGTCGATTTCCTGCCAGCCCAGAGGCTCTTGAGCCGAACTGATGGCAAAGAGAACATCGTGCAGCCGTGGCGTTTGTGAAAACTCGTGATCAAGATCGCGAATGACGCTGCGGTAGGAAACGAGCCCGGAGAGGCCGCCAAACGCCTGCAACCCGAGCATGGCCATCACTAAGGCCCCACTCCAGAAGAGCTTGCGGCGAATCGAGCGCAGGCGAAACACGTCCACGTCCTTGTGGTTGAAGAGTGCAATCCTTTGCCTGATCTTCAGAGATTATGGGTTGTAACTTTTACAGCGCGATGTGTCAAATGCGATTTTTGCGGCGAAATTTGCTCCGAGCTCGATTTGCTGGACCAATTCAACTCCGCAGACTGAACGATTGTCGCTGCGGATCTCGTCGATACTCTGGCGAATCGCACCCAATTTCGGTATCCCTACCGTGCGGAAGCAGCTTTGGACTCCCATCGTCGTGGTGTCCGTCGGTGGTTCCCCCTCGTTTGTCCGCCTGCACTCAGAAAGTCTGGTATGTCTGTTCGTGGAATTCGCGGTGCCACCAGCGTCGTGGAAGATCGTGCGGAATTGATTCTGGCAGCGACACGCGAACTGCTGCAGGAACTGTTGCGGTTGAACGCGATTCTCGAATTTGAAGAAGTCGTCTCCGCGATCTTTACCACCACGACCGATCTGACTTCCACGTTCCCGGCAGAGGCGGCTCGGGGATTAGGAATGACGCAGGTGCCGCTCCTGTGCGCCTCGGAAATTGCCGTGCCGAACAGCCTGCCCCGGTGCATTCGGGTGCTGTTGCATGTGAATACGACCAAATCACAGTCGGAAATGGTGCATGTGTATCTGCACGATGCCAAGCGGCTGCGCCCTGATGTGCAGAGCGCCCAGTAGCCAACCGCTCTGCTGAACCGCCTGGTCTAATACCCGACGATGGCGTCGCTGGTGTTCCATTCGAGTTGCTCATCGCTGCCGCTGGGCCCTCCCTCGACAAACGGCACGCCGAGTTCATCGAGAGGGATGCCAAGATCCGCAAACGGGTCGAGCAGGAATTCCGCGGGCATCACTTCTTTGAGCCATTTCGCGTGGCGTTGGACAAATT
Source organism: bacterium (assembly GCA_016125225.1). Lineage (GTDB taxonomy): Bacteria > Planctomycetota > Planctomycetia > Planctomycetales > Planctomycetaceae > DSVQ01. The sequence goes on from WGME01000019.1 coordinate 75,613, forward strand.
TGATATTGGATTCCGGGATTTCCAGAAAGCGGCGTGAACGTTCAATGCGATGCAGCCAGATGGCGTCGTCCAGAATGCGGTATTGATCTTCCAGGGACAGCGAAGCAAACAGGCGATGATCGTGTTCGAGTTGCTGAGCCACGCGGTTACCCCGCTCCCGGTTGCGTTGAAAGAGGCCTTCATCAACGACATTGGCTCGCCGCATCGCCGTGCCGATCGTGAAGATCAATCCATGAAACTGGTCTTCCGTCAGTTGTTCGCGGCGCAGTAACCGCGAGAGCTGATGCAGCGAAGAAAGATCGAGGTGTTGTTGCTTGGTATCCCAGGCGGCTTCGATCCGTCGACGTTCTTCTGCCGCCAGTTCATTAACCGGCAGAGTACGGGCGAGTTGCCAATTGGGTAACGGGGGAAAAAACGAGGGCAATTCCCGCAGTTTTGGTTCGGGCAGGTCGTTGACAATGCGCTCGAACTTTTCCCAATCACTACGGTAGAGGGGTTCTTCGGGCCGTTTGATTTCGAGCGAAACGACTTCTTCTTCCAGGCAACCACTGAGCATGCAGAGGGATGCCAGTGCCACGACCCTGCAGAGATGGCAGTGGATACGGATTGTAACGATCATAACCAGCGAATCTCAGTCCCGAACAGCACGCGACTCCGCTAAAGAATCGGACGTTTTTTCGTCGAAGTCGGCCAGGATGCGACCGACTTCGACGATTCGCGCTGATCGTCCGCTGGCTGTAACGGTCGCGATTGCTGTAAGAGCCGCTCGCTCTCGATTCACTGGCTCAACTCGGCGCTGAGAGGTGAAATCCCCCGATGCGATGGATGGTGCAAGCGGCGGCTCCCATCTGCAACAGCAGCCAGAAGCACCACCAATGCCACGGGCGGAACCGGGATGAGTCCAGGTTTGCAGGTGCCCATGCCAGTCCGTGAGCGGCCAGCCAGACAACGCCCGGCATTATTACCAGCCACAGTCGGGCAGCCTCGCCGGAATTCTTGCCGGTGATCCACAAGAGCGACCAGACACCGGCACCGATCAGCGTGGCATCACGGAGCATGGTCCGGCCGGAACCTGCTCGCAGATTCTGAAGGCCGCCGCACACTGCCAGCAACAACAGGGGCCAGCCAACCGCACAACCAAGTTCGATCGGGTTTACCAATAACCATTTCCACCACGTGCGGGGGTACTGGGCATAAAAGCCCGCGTGGTTGTGATAGTTCCACCACCAGATGCGGGGCATCACGATGCCACTCAGCATGTACAGCACCACGCACGGAATTACGAAGCCAAGAGCCAGGCCCGAGATCCAGAGTGCGGCCTGTCGTCCGTGTGGTCTCTTGTGCAGAAAGTCCGTAGCGATCAACAGTCCCATGAACAGCAGCACAGGAAGTAACGCCAGACTGCACATCAGTCCGCACCATAAGGTCAGCCCTGCCAGTGCCGCTCTCCACCAGGATGTCTGCCGCCACGCACTCCAGCTCAACCAGACGAACAGCGTTGCCAGGCATGGGTAAACCACGTCCGACTTTGGTTGAAAGATCGCGACCGCCGGAACCAACGGCCACAGGGCGGCTCCAAACCAGGCCATCCTGCGGTCTAGTGTTCTCCGCAGCAGGCCATACAACGGAAGCACGGTTCCCACCGCGCATATCAGTACGGATGCCGTTGCCAGCCATAAGATGAGTTCATCGGCAGGCACGGTCGGATGTATGGTGCGGCTGGTATTTTCTCGCACGATGGCGAACGCATCGCGGAACGTCTCGGGCATGGTTGGTTGCAGTGTCTGCAACAGCCCGGGATAGCGGTCCGACAGATCGATCAGTCCGTAGAAGACCAGAAACAACCCCGGCGGATGTGTACCCACATGCAACACATCCCGTTCCGACATCAGCGTTTCATACTCGGTCAGAAATTTGCCGACCGGCTGCCCGTCGTACCGGGCTTTGTAGAAGTAGCCTGAAGAACTTGGGTAGTAGAGGACGAACGGGGCTTTGGCCCACTGCCCTGCCGTGGGGGCCGAGTCTTGCACTTGCCACAACCAGAAAGCGGCGACGGCCATGAGTCCGCACAGCCAACCCGCCAGTTCGGCACGATGAATGGTTGTCCGTGCCAACCGTCGTCCGCCGAAGAGGACAAACGCGACATAGCCCCCGCCGCAGATCCATGCCAGTTGCAGGTTTCCCAACGAGATATCATCGCGTGGCAACCGGGGCCAGGTCCATTCTCCGGGAATACCCAAGGGGAGCTCGGTGAGCCAGAAAACATAGACGGATAGAGTTGTGGCAACCAGACCGGCAGCCATCCAGGCAAGTCTGTGCATAGCCCTCTCACTTGTCGACCATCAGTGACCCGCGTGCCAAGAGCTGTTCCATTCAGATCTTATCCTGCGAACCGCATGGCCATGGTCTGGCATTTCTGAACACCGGGAACGCAACGAGCCGGAAGGGACCAGGCCTTCCGGCTCGCAACAGTCTGGCAGATGCCCAGCAGAGAACCAACCTCAGTTGATGGAATTCACGGTCAACTGAGCCGACAGAACCTGATCAATGCGCGTCTGCAGATCGGTCAGGTGAGCTCGGGAATACTCATCCAGCTTCAGGTCTTCCTTGGCGAGTGCCGCGGCAATCTTGCCCTTCAGCTGTTGGAGGTGCATCCGCGACAGTACCTCAGCATCTTTCGGAGCCCCGGAGCCGCCCAGACCCAGAATGATGAACCCACCGGATGTGCCCGGCTTGGCAACCATTCCGGCCAGTTCCTGCAAGGCGGTCCGTTGCAGATTGCGTCGGAAGCTGGCGATGAACGGCTTACGATTGGTAAATTCCGCCGCACTCGGAGCATTCAACTCACCGAAGACCCCATCGACCACCAGCCGCATGTGTTCAGCAAGAGTGTAGGCATCCTGATCGGCGGCGACTTTTAACTCGCCATCCTGAATCCGTTCCAAGGTGTCGCTGTCGAGTAGCTGCATCAGGACCTGATCCTGGAATTGGCTGATAATGCTGTGGATGGGGTAGTCAATGCGGCTGGTTAACCGCAAGCCCCATTGATACCACCGCGTGGATGCCAGCGAGTTCAGCAACTGCGGATCGTAATTCGGAGCGGTGAAGGCTGCCTCGGCCATCAGCTTCATCGCGGCCCGCTGTTGAGCCGGGTCGATCGACTGGAAGGGTTTACGGCCATTGGGGTCACCCTTGTGATCGCGATGCACCGAAACACCACCCGGCAACCGCGAGGCAAAGCTGACCGTCCGCCAGTATTCGCTCAGCAGAATCCCGAAGGCTTGCCGTGCCCGTTGATACCCTTCGCCGTCTTTGACAGTTCGATCCAGAATCTTCGGCATGAGTTCGGAAACGGATTTGATCTGCCGATGGGCATAAGCAATGGGGTCTTTCCCCAGATCGAAACGGTTGGACAGCGGATCGGGATCGTATGACCGAGTATCTTCGTCCGTGGCGTAATCCAAACCGGGTTCAGCCGACCGTGAGGCGATCTTGGCCAATTCCGCGTTCTCGTCGCCACTGATTTCCTTGTACCCATATTCAATTGCCCAGATGTCGTACGGACCAATAGTGTCGGTGTAATACGACGTTTGCTTGGTGCCCGAGGGGTTGAAGTTGACCGGGCTGTAATCCATGACGCTCGCGACGATGGGTTCATGCGCGGGACGGTTCGGGTCCTGGATTTCTTCCAGCGTTTTCCACGTAGAGGCTTTGAAGTTGTGGCGTAACCCCAAGGTATGGCCCACCTCATGCATCACCACTTCTTTCAAGGCTTGCGAGACGAATTCCGGTGGCAACTCGCCTTTGGCATCCGTCAGTCCCGCGGCTGCCATGGCGGCAGCGGCAAATCCCATCTGATGCTGCATGCCCATCGACAACTGACAGATCGCCGCACCATCCCCCTGCTGGAAGGGCAAGGGTTGCAGACCCGGCTGTTCATAACCCGGCACGATCAACGCGGCCACGGTCTCGGGTGAGAAGTTTTCGTATTCATGTCGCCATGACCGTAAGAAGCTGGCATCGAAGATGATGTCGGCATCGAGAATCTGGCCGGTCATTGGATTCACACGCGAAGGTCCCATGGCAAAGCCGGCTTCGGCCGTAATCCAGCGGAACGTGTTGTAATTCACATCTTCCGGGTCCCAGTCATCGTCGTCACGTTGCTGGCGGACTTCGATCGCGTTCGCAAAACCGATCTTCTCATAGGCTTTGTTCCACTCTTCAATTCCGGCCCGTACCACCGGACGCAAACCAATCGGCACGGTCTTTTCCAGGTAGAAAATGATCGGCTCTTTAGGGGGAGACAACGGGGCCTTCGGGTCTGCCTTCTGCAGGTCCCAACGGGTGATGTAGCGGACGAAGTTCTGATCGTCGGAAGGATCGCTGAAGTCTTTCGTGACTGCCATGAAATAGCCGACACGGTCATCGGCTTTGCGTGTGCGATACCCCGTGGAGGGCAACATACTGATGCTGTAGTGCACCTGCACCTGCATGCCGCGCGGGTCGGGAACCGTGTCGAGCGACGAGTTTGGATTGCCCTGATAGACCGCTGCGACCTGCAATTGGATGTTCCGTTCAAAGGCTTTCACTTTATCGATGGTGGATCGGTCCATGACAAAGCTCGCGCCCAAGAAGCGACCAATCTGTTCGTCGTCGCTCATGAAAATGCGGGTCATGTCAACGAGATGGCCCCCGGGCGAATCCGTGACAATCGGCAACGCATACAGCACGCTGTCAGTGTAGGCCAGCTTCACGGCATTGGCTTCGGGACTGCCCGGTCGCGCTTTGAAGCGGACGTTCTTCCGGAGCACATGGACCTTGTCGCCCACTTTGCGGAAGTTCCAGATGACATCGTCGCCCCAGGTCATCCCGCCGATGATGTTATTGCTGCTCACGCCTTTGGCGATGGCGGTGAGAATGAGAAAGTCTTTGTTGAACTGCGACTGCTTCAGGTCGACCAGAACCTTTTGTTCCTTGTAGTAGACCGTCCACATCCCTTCCGTCTTTTTCATGTCTTTGACGGCTTCGTCAAACTTGGAAGGAGTCGAGGTTTGTGCCCATGCTGACGACACGCTGGTGGCCAACAGCAGTGCCGATGAAAGCAGCCATCGGTATGACATAGAGAAACCTTTGATGCCGGTTTTGCGGATTAGATCGATCGCGGCGAGCCGGAAGACTGTTACGCGGCCGAACAATCAATTATGGCATCGACTAGCCCAACTTTGCACCAGTCAGTTTAAGAAAATCAGCGAGCCTGGGGCGATTTTGTGGAGGCTGCTGATCAGGCATGGCAGGCGGGGGGAGAACCGCCGATTTGTCGTGATTCAGGCTTCGACGAAAACCACCGTGGCAGTGATGTTGTCCTTGGAACCGCCATCTTCCGCGGCTTTGACGATGGCCTTGGCGATTTGTTCCGGGTCAGATCCCGTGCCTAGGAGTTGGCCCAGTTGTTCGTCACTGACGCCGCCGGTGACACCGTCAGTGCACAAAAGGTAACGATCGCCAATCTGGGGCGTGACGGCTTTCGGTTGCGTACCCGCCCCGCCCTCCTTCGAACCCAGATAGCGGTACAGCACGTTTTTGTACCGATGGTTGACCGCTTCTTCCGGGGTCAATGTTCCGGCGTCGATGAGGGCCTGTACCAGTGAGTGATCGGTGGTCAGTTGCTCAATCTTCTTGTTTTTCAGGCGATAAACGCGGCTATCCCCCACGCCACCGATGAAGAAGGTGCCGTTGGCATGGACCAGAAACGTAATGGTCGTGCCCATGTTTTTGAGCTTGGCGTCCAGTTCTCCCAACGCCATGATCTCAAAATTGGCCTGCCCGACCGCCTCGTCGATGATGCGAACCGTGTGATCGGTGTGGCTTTTGTTGAAGTCGAGCGACTGCAGCTTCTGGGGCACGATTTCCATGGCGAGAGCGCTGGCACGTTCTCCGGCCGATTGTCCGCCCATGCCATCGGCGACCAGAAAGAACCGCAACTGCGGGTCGTTGTAGCAATTGTCTTCGTTGTTATCGCGAAAGCGACCGGTGATGCTCAAGGAGCCGGCTCGGAGCTTCATGTCTTCGTACCAAGCCTTCTCGGCCTAAAAAGGGATTCACCCATCTCCGTGTTTCGACGGCTATGGGCACAAAGTGGCCACCACGTCCGTAATTCCCAAGGTCGTTGCGCTGATCAACAGTTCGGCTGCCTCGTAGCCAGCCGATGTTCCCAGCAGACGATTGTTCGACTCGACCAGACGAAACACACACTCTTTGCTGGGGGGGAACTGCGTTTGATAGGCGCGGACCGCCTCTAATTTTAACGCAAGCGTGGGGGAAATATCCACGACGAACCGCCCTGCTCCGTCGGGTTGATCCAAGGTCGATAGCCCGAGGGGATACCAGAGCTGTTTTCGGATCACATGGACCGGCAGGCCCCCGAACTCGTCTTCCCACTTGCATAAGCGTGAGTAAAACACCGCAGCATCGGTGATCTGCATGGCTTGCCAGTGGTCTGGGGAAGCCATTGGAGTTTTTCCGGCAATCCCCATCACGATTTTCGGCCGATGGACGCGAAAGCGGCGAGCCAGCATGATTCTGGCTGTGAAGGAATCGAACAGGCAGCGATTCGGCAACGGCAGGGTTTCCCGCACCTGGACGCCCAGAATCTCAGCGGCTTTTCGGGCTTCCGCGAGCCGTTCATCGGGACCGGAGCTGCCGGGAGTCGGCTCGCCGTTGGTCAGGTCGATAATGCCCACCCGGTAACCCTGCTGCACCAATCGAGCCAGCGTGCCGCCGACCGCGATTTCGACATCATCCGGGTGTGCCCCGACGGCAATGACGTCCAGTGGTTCAGGAAGCTCCTCGGTCATACTTGACTCAGCGGAAAGAATGCGGGTTCTTCATGATGATCGAACGCCAGCGGGTCGGCGATGAACTGCCGGATCAGTTTGGCCACCCGATGCGGATGGGTCAAGCTGGGGTGCCAACCGGTAGTGTGCAGAGGTGTGCTGTGCGAATCGGAAATCTGAGAGGCGACAACGGCCTGATCTCTTTGAGTCGCAGGCCCCATGCCTTCCGTGTTGACGAAGAGGACCGGGCAAGTGACCTGTGACAATGCGGGGGGCAGATGCGTCGCATGCCAGGCTCGCGCTTGAGCCACGACCAGACTCACGGGGATTTGCCCGGTGGTTTCCTGAAACCATTCCCAGCGATCGAGATCGAGAGGCGGGAACCAGCGCCGATGATTGATCGTTTGCACGCGTGCGTGATACGGAATTTCTGCGAGTGTTTTTGATGAGTTGGCATACCACCCAGCGAGCACACGCTCCGCGAGGCTCAGGCGTCTTTGTGCCACGAGACCTTGAACGATCACTCGCGAGATGCGTCGTGGCTGATGAGCCGCCCATAACAGCGATAGCAACCCGCCGAACTCGCCTCCATACAGATGGATCTGCTCATCGTGATGCAGATCACCAATCGCGATGAGATCGTCGACAAAGGTTTGCGCGGTCCATCGAGATTGTGCCTGTGGTCGGTCCCAGTCAATCAGGACGCAACGAAAATCTTCTCGCAGCAACCAACTCACCAGTGAGTAAAGATGAGCACAGCCTCCGATGGGACTCAAAAAATAGACCGCCGGCCCTTCGCCCCAGGTCCAACCATGCGTCCCGAATTTCGAACCGTTCAGCGACCAGGGCGTTGCGATGCGCTCCATCGTCTCGGCGACATCACGACATCGTAGCGGAGGCGGGCAGCCTTCTCCCGGAGTTTCTGGCGGAGTCATCGAACGGCCTCACGCTGTGTTCATCGATGACCCGTCGTTGCAGCACGGCAGGCCGGACATTCCACGGGTTATTCTGGCAGAAGCTGCTCGGTACTGGAAATCAGCTCATACGCCGCAGCACTGTCTTCAACCTGACGAAGCTGGTCGAGAAATCCTGGTTGCTGAATCAGCCGCCCCAACCGAGCCAGGACATGCAGGTGCACCCGCGAATCGCGACACAACACCAGAAAGAATAAGTCGGTCAAACCGCGATTCGGGGCACCAAACGGAATCCCTGATTCGGTGCGACCAAAAGCGATAATGGATTGCCCCATCGCTTCGGGAAGCGGGTTCCGTGGGTGGGGAATGGCGACGCCATTGTCGAAAGCGGTCGAGAGGACCGCTTCACGTTCCTGAATGGCATTCAGCAACACGGCTGGTTGCCAGATCTGCCAGGTGCGGCCGGCCACTTCGATCAGGGTTTCCAGCACCGAACGTTTGGTCCGGGCGGGCAACGGAACCTGACAGGTCTCTACGCTCAACAGGCTGGCTACCGGCGTTTGCGGATTCAGTTCGACCGAGCGATTTGTCTGTTCCACGAGCACGAGTTCCTTATCGGTGTACTCGCGCATTTCCTGTTCGAGCCAATGCGTAATTTCGGTGGGGTGGAACTGCCAATCGCCGGAAACTTTGCGACCGGGAATGCGGCCACGGTTGGCCAGCTTCTCGATCTCGCGGCGATCTCGCCCCAAATGCTGCGCCAATTCGTCGAGGCTGAACCAATCGTGCGACATAGGTGGGCCGTTGTGTGTGGGAGTGGAAGCATTGGTAGGCAGGAGTTCGACGAAATCTCCATCAGATTCCACCAGGAATCGAACGAAAACTTAATCGACCGGCTATTGTTACCAACGGATTACACTTCCGCCACCCTGGCGATGTCGGTCGGCGGCATTGAAATAGATTTGGGGTCCGTGGACGAATGTTTCCTCTGACGACAGGGGCGTGGCGGCTGCCACCGCAGTCGTCGCCGGTTGAAGTTCCCAAGTGCCCCGGAAACCGGCGGCCAGCAGTTCATCCAGAAGCGACGTTGCCGGGGAGCGGTCCTCGGACCTTTGGGCATGGTCTTGGGACCACATGTTTGATGTCACAAGAGTGAGCCGTGAGATCAGCTGTTTGAGTTGCAGACAGGCAGACGGATGTTCCGACCAGCGTTCCAGGGACACCGCCAGCCCGACTCCCGGATGAGGGACCGCAGCGAGAATCTGCTGGGCCATTTCGAGCGTATTCACGCTGGTCCAGCGATTTTGCCAGTCGCGATCGGTGGTCGTTAACAACGCGAGTTGCACGCGTTTGCGGGCTGCTAGATCAGCGAGGACCCGCAACCCATCGCAAATGACGCGTTGAGCATGACGAAAGGTGTGTCCCTGGCGAGACCCCGGGGCGATCACCAACGTCCGGGCACCGATCTGCGCGGCTTCCTCAATGGCAACCCGACCATCTTCAATGGCTTCCCGATAGGTGAACCCGGCAGAGCCAGTGAAGCCACCGGCCCAACCGAGCGAAGACACACCGAGTCGATGTTCCTGCAGGAATGCATGTAGCCGCTCTGGACCATATTGCCAGATCGACCTGCGCATCAAGCTGACATCTTGCCAACCGCTACGGGTCGCATGCAGCAAGCGTTCCGGCAAGTCAGCCGAGGGCAAGGCTTGCTCATGGATGGCGAGTCGCAGACTCATCGACATGGCTGGCGGGTCCGCGGGCGACCGCGAACTGGCTGGCGACTGTTCTCCCTGTTTCGATGACGAATCACGACCTTTTAAGTCGTCTTCCGAGTTCGAACACGTCACAGAAGCCATTCCTTACAAAACCTGTCTGGCGTACAACCGACGGAAATCGAAGACGCTGTCGGTGATTCACGGCATCATGGGGCGGCATTGTGCCTTGGGAAGGGCAGGCTGCCAAGGCCATTCAGGATTTTTCTGAACTCTGAATGAACTATGGTCAGACGCAAGAGTTGAGTCATCCTCACGAAATCTTCGCAACATCAGCGCAGACATTCACCGCAGTATCTCTTTAAGAATGAGAGCAGGCCTTCTTTCGGACGTTGATCTGCTCTGAGATTCGAGATAAAGCCGAACCGGCCCTCAGCCCCGTGCCGTAATTTTCACGGACGGATCATCCGCGACATTCACGAAGACATGCACGTGGGGAGCACCACGATAATGCCAAACGAACGATGGGCCTTCCAGACGCCAGATGTCCCACACCTGGTCATTGCCGATGTCACCACTCTGATAGAACGAGATGCGGCAGGCATCGAGACCGCCTTGAGCCTTGAGGCATTTGGCCACTTCGTCTTTGTCGAACTGACGATAAGGTTCCGTCAACGCCTCCAGAACTCTCTGCGCATGCAGCTTCTGATCCGCAGAGAGTTCTGAAATCGGCAAACCGGGCAGTTCAGAAGCAGATCCGCGGAAGTTGACGGCACTTTCCTTCGGAGCCTGTTCGATCAAGGCCACCTTCCGCTGCTTGCCATCCAGCATCTTGTACAAATCATTGGCAACCAAGGCCTGGTGCCAGAAAACATTCCCGGAGTGATGCGGGTCTTCATTAAAGTCAGCCGCGGCATGGCCGTAGAAAATCGGGCCACCAAAAGCCGTGTGTTCGACACAGTCGCCATCGCAACGGATGGTGAGGTGGCGGCCGGTCATCACAAATTCGAACTTGCCCGTGCCGGGTTCGCCGAATAAGGCAATCGACTGTTCTTTCCCGTAGCCCCCGGCATCATCCTGCAGCTGCTTCTGGATGCGGTCTTTCCAGTCGGGAGAATAGAGTTGCCAGAAAATGGCTTCGACCATGTCCTGCTGGTCTTTGGTGAAGAAGTCGCTGCCGATCCGCTTGTCGGTAATGTGCCAGTTGTTGGCGACATGCATCCGCAGCAGACCGCGATCATCTGTGTAGTCCCACGGGAAGGCGACTTCTTCTTTCTGGGTTGGTGTCAGAGATTGGTACAGTTTCTCGATGAGGTTTTCAGGCTTCGGAGCAGCGGTCTCTTCGGCAAGTCCCAACCGCGGACTGACGAGTGCGGCTGCCGTCGCGACTCCAGCGGTCTGCACAAACTGACGACGGCCCAATGTGAGTTGATCTGCGTTATGACAATCGGGACACGGACGCATGATGACCTCCGAAGTCGAACGAAAGACAGGAACAGCGAAGCCGCCAGCAGTATGCCATGATTGATACGAAAACTGCAATTGGATTCACAGATTTCTTGCTACATCTGTGATCTGAAAACCTGGTGCTTGATGAGAACAGAATCTTAGAGATCCAGTTCCAAGAGATCTTCAGCCAGATAGGTTTCCGGGAAGATGGCCCGCGTGCTTGCCAGGTTGATCGGGTCGTCGCTCGTCAGTTGCGGGTCGAAATGAGTGAGATACAACTGGCTCACCTTTGCGGCTGCAGCAATGTGAGCGACCTGCGAGGCATGGCTGTGACCCGTGGGTTCACACCATTGAGCCATGGAGTCGGGATAGTTGCATTCATGGATCAAGAGATCGAGCCCGGACAGAAACGGGATCGAATCGGGATTCGCCGTGGTGTCGGTGATGTAGGCCAGGCTGCGACCATCGGGCATGTCGATACGATATCCTGTCGATCCCCCGGGATGATGCAGAGGCAACCAGGTCACTCGCCCTGCGGGTGTCTCCGTCACCGGGGATAGGGGAATGAATTCAACGGCCGGGCGGATCGGAAAGATTGGTTTGCAGAAGAGATGGGCTTCCACCGCGGCAATGATGTCGGGCTGGGCGTACACCCGGCAGCGTTTGAGGGACTTTAATAACAACGGGGTCAGTAGAAACGTCAGGCCGCAAATATGATCGAGATGGGCATGACTGAGAAAGACCTGCAATTCATCGGTCTGTAAGCGGCTGGGGATACGGAACACGCTGGAACCGGCATCGAACACGACACCGTGCTCCGGCAGCCATACGCACGCGGTATGTCGCCGCTCGTTTGGGTGAAATCCGCCGGTCCCCAGAAACTGCAATTTCATAGCCGCTCACCTGCCGATTGGGTGTTTGCGTATCGTAGACGGAGTGCCGTGCAGTGGGGAGTCGGAATCTCAGAAATCTTCAAGCCTCTTTCTGGTCGGTGAACAGGACGAAGCCCTTATCCCTGGGTTTTGACCGGTGATTCGTGGCGCGTGGTCAACAGCGAAACCACGATCAACGTCAGGAAACCAAGCGGGATGGTGACCAGTCCCGGCTGACTGAAGGGCACCATCGCCGATTCAGCGGCAGCGGCGGCGGAGAACCCATAGACTTTCTGCATGGTTTCCTGGCTCAACAGAATCCAACCGAGTGACGAAAACAGTCCGACAAAAATGGCCGCCGTGACACCCTGCTTTGTCGTTCCCTTCCAGAAGAGAATCATAATCAGTGCAGGCAGATTGGCCGATGCCGCCACATTGAAAGCCCAACCGACGAGGAACCCGGCATTCATGTTCTGAAAGAGAATGCCAAGCACAATCGACAAGGCTCCGACGATCAATGCCGAGAGCTTGCCCACGCGCACTTTCTGATGATCACTCAACGAGACGTTCATACACCCGGTGATCAAGTCGTGGACGATGGCCCCGCTCGCCGCCACGATGAGTCCGCTGACCGTGCCCAGCACCGTGGTAAACGCAATCGCGGAAATGATGGCGAACAGCAAGTCGCCAAAACTCTTCGCCAGCAGCGGTGCGGCCATGTTGCTATCGGTGAGATCCATGGTCCCACTCGTCATGGCTCCGAAGCCGAGGAACAACGTCAGGACATAAAATGTGCCGATGGTGCCGATGCCGACCACCGTGCTTTGCCGTGCGGCGGCCTGATCTTTCACGGTGTAATAGCGAATGAGAATGTGCGGCAGCGACGCCGTCCCCGCAAACAACGCCAGCATCAGTGAGATAAAATCGAGCTTGGCGGTCAGCGAATCACCACGCAGACCTTTGAAGATGGGGTGCACGCCCGGCACCATGACCTCGGCTCCCATCGTCGGTTTGGGGGAATAAGTGGTGGTCTTCACGCCATCCACCGTTTCCGTTTTCTCCGTCCATAAGACAATTTCGCTGTTCTGCAATGTCGAGAGATACGCGAGTGGTCCGAGTGGCCCGGTCGATTTCACATCGCCCGGCAGCTTGCTGATCGAACCGACCGGCCGCAGATCGGCTTCCCCTGCTCCCAGACCTTTGGGCCAACCATTGATCAGAACTTTGCCGTCGGGCAGCGTCACAATCGTCTGTGGCTCTGTCGCCTCGGGACGATCATCGATGGTAAACCCACGCATCAGAATCAGCACGGTCAATAGACCGCTGAAGAACACGAGCAGCGAGCCCTTGATGAATTGCACGTAAGTGGTGCTGACCATGCCGGCCGTCGTCACAATCAACGTCACAACCACGCCGACAATGATCACGCCCATCCATTGCGGAAAACCGAGCAAGGGATAGATGAGCGAACCGGCGCCGACCATTTGGGGAATGAGATAAAAGATGCTGACTACCAGCGCGCTCACCCCGGCCGCGAAGGTGATGCCCCGCGATTGGAACTGGCTGTTGAGCGCGTCGGCGAAGGTGAATTTTCCCAGTCGCTTCAACGGTTCCGCAATCACAAACAAGGCCACTACCCAGCCCGCGAGAAAGCCGATGGAATACAGAAAGCCGTCGTACCCCGACCGCGAGAGCATCCCGCAGATCCCCAGAAACGATGCGGCGGACAGGTAATCGCCAGCGAACGCCACGCCGTTCACAAACCAGTGAATCTGGCCCCCGGCGGCGAAGTAAGCCGATGCCGATTTGGCTTTGGCACCAAAGTAGAAACTCAAACCCAAAGTGATCGCCACGAAGATCAGAAAGACCACGACGGCGAGGGAAGACGGTTGCGGAATCATATCCAGCCGATCCAGGAAGTAAGCCAGAATTGCAGAGACTGTTGCGGAATCACGCAGAGGGGCGGCGGCACAGCCAGACGTAAATCATGGCCAGGACCATCGCGGTCACAATCAGCGCGAGTCCGTACCAGACGGCGAGATGAATCCCCGCGATGTTGATCGCCATGGTCTGCGGAGCAAACGCATTCAGGCCCACAAAACCGGCATAAATCACAAAATACAGCAGGAACAACCAGCGGCCATAACGGGCATTGCGAGCCGCCAAGACCATGTCTTCGGCTTCCGCAGGGACCGCGGGACCGTGTCCAAAACCACCCATGAGCTGCCACCTTCACGAACTGAGAATGTGATGGGATGGCTCATGAGTATTCGCGATGCGGAGCAAACGCAAGCGATACGGCAGAAAATCATCAGGCCGCGCGACGGAGAGGGCGGGCTTGGCCGGGCAAATCGACCAGGGTGGCAATGTTGCCCGTCACCGGTTGTGAGGCCGCAATCGACCCGGGAGCCCGGATGTCCATCCACAACGGACCGACCGGCGACAGCATGGTCGAAATCACTTTGGCTGTAACATCGGTCCCCGGAACGACCGAGAGTTGGAAGCGTTGCAAGATTGTCGGAATCACCGTCTTCAGAATGGCCATGGCGAGCGGAGCCCCCAGACACATCCGCGGACCGGCCCCAAACGGAAGATAGGCATAGGGCGACGGACTGATGCCGCTCCAGCGCTCCGGCAGATAGCGTTCCGGTTGTGGATACAAATCTGGTAGATGGTGGGTCATGAACTGGCTGAAAACCACAGCCGACCCCCGGGGCAAATGGAGCGGCCCGAGTTGTGTCGGTTCGACAGTCATACGTTGAGAATACGCACTCGCCGGCAGAACCCGCATGCTTTCCTTGATGGCGGCTTCCATCTGTTTCAACGGTTCGACAGCATCGAGAGTGGGGAACCTGCCATCAAGATGGTATCGCAGTTCGTGTTGCACGGCGGTCAGTGTTTCCGGATGTTGTGCCAGCAGGAACAACGCCCATGTGAGGGTGTGAGCCGTCGTCAGATGTGCGGCCCCGAAAATCAATGCGGCTTGACCGACGAGTTCATCGGGACTCAGGCTGCCCTGTTCGTCGTGTCCCTGCAGAATCATCGACAACAGGTTCTGCTCCCCTGCCCCGCTCTGTCGCTGCTGGGCAATCATGCCCGCGATTTCAGTTTCCAATTCCCCCGCGAAGTGCAACAACTCCTCGTAGCGCAGTGTCATCTCAGGCGACGAGACAAATACGCTGATGCCCAACTCGTGGTTCAGCTGCACCCATTGATCGATCATCCGGCCGATCCGATAGGCCAGTTCCGGGTTGTCCATGCCGAACAGCAGACTGCTGGTCAGTCGCAACATGAAATCGGTCATGTCACGCGAGAGATCCCGCGTTTGGCCAATCTGCCAAGACTGCAGCATCTCTTCGGTCAGATCTCGGATCATGGGCAGATAACCATGGATCGCCTTTTTCAGAAAGGCTTCCATCACCATCCGTCGCTGCCGTTTATGATCGGCCCCGTTGGCACTGAGCAGTCCGGAGGTTAAACGCCGTTGGGCCGATTGGCGGGGACCACGCACGGCAAAGAACCGCGAATGATAGACCGCCGTGTTCGTCAGAATCTGATGGTTGAGTTCCGGCGAAAAAACGAAGTGTAACCGCTGGCCATCCTGTTCAAGAGCAGCGATCGAGCCATGCTGCCGCTGCAAACGACGCATACAGACGATGGGATCGTCCGGAAAATCGAGCAGGCAACCAGCCGTCACTGGCAGTGGCTCGGAGTCGGCATCATGCACTGGAGCCAAGGTCAACATCGCGGGTCAAATCTCTCTGTCAGCCACATCACAAGCGGTCGGCATTCCCCGTTCTGGCCCATCGCAGCGGCAGAATTTGCCGATGGTGGCAGGTCTTTTATCACGGAGTCGGTTTCTCGCCAAGAGGAGATTCGTCTCCGGGGACATCCTGCTTGACCCGTTTCATGATCTCACGGAAAACACAGGACTCTTCGAATCCGGGCACAGGCAGCAGGCAGGGATCGCATGCATCGTCGGCCGATGACCATGACGTTACTTCTGTCCCTCGGTATTGTGACCAGTTGGACAGCATCGGCCCCGGCCATCGACTGGTTAACCCCCAGTTATTCGAATGAGTCGTCCTCGCACACCGATGCGGCTCCGGCCAGTTATCTGCAATACGAACCGCAGAATGTCCCGTTGCCAGATGAGACGCCGCTCATCCCGGAAACCCTGCACGACGGGCTTTCCGGTCCCGTGTGCGAACCGGAGAAAGAACTTCCCTGGATCGCCCCTTACGGTACGCAGTTCACCGTCGGTTGGACCTCAGGCAGTGGCGATGAACTGGGCATGACCGACATCGATTTCCGGCAGACGCTCGTCTTTCCGCATCGACAAGGGTTCATGATTACGCCAGGCTTTTCGACCCATTTTCTTTCTGGCCCGGAAACCACCGACTTACCAGAAACCCTGTATGACCAGTGGATCGAGTTCCGCTGGTTAAAGAAATTCAACGATCGCTGGGCGATGGATCTGGCGATCACGCCCAGCCTGTTCACCGACTACGAGAACACCGGCAGCGATGCCGTCCGCATCACCGGCCGAGCGATCGCCATGTGGACGATCAAGCCCACCTTCCAGCTGGCGATGGGGGTGATCTACCTCGACCGCGAAGATGTGAAGGCCTTGCCCGGCGTGGGGGCCATCTGGACACCAAGCGACGACTATAAGGTCGAATTGCTGTTTCCACGACCGCGTGTGCTGAGGAAACTTTCGTCCGATGGTGACACCTCGCGCTGGATTTATCTGGCAGGTGAGTTCGGCGGCGGTTCGTGGGGCATCGACCGGGCCGATGGCTCCGCCGATGTCTTCACCTACAGCGCACTCCGCATGTTGCTGGGTTATGAGGTCAAGAAGCCGAAGGGCTTTGCCCCGCGCATCGAGGCCGGTTGGATCTTCAGCCGGAAGGTCGAATACAAATCGGGCGTGGGTAACTACGATCCGACCGATGCCGCCATGATTCGATTCGGCGGTTCGTTCTAGCTTGCAATGTCACGAATCGGGAGCAGAGCTTTGCGCTGGTTCGGACGATTACCGGGGTTACTGGTTGCGCCGCTGCTCATGGCAACCGTCTTCGCCCAGGACGCCGATCTTGAGCCTTTGGTCAAAGATGATGCGGTTGCTATCGCCACGCTAGAAGAACCCGTTGCTACGGAGAGCAGCGAGACACTGCCAGACGCTCTTCCCCCGGCCCCGTCTCCGGCAGCATCTACCAACTTTGAGACATCCATTCGGATCGAAGGTCTCGAAGTCGAAGACGGTGAGAGCACAGAGTCTGCAGCGGGCACCGATCTCGCCTGGGTGGGAAGTTTTCTCGTTGGGAATGACGATCTGTTCAATCTGCGCACCATTGAGTACCGGCATCGCCCACCAGATAACGTCGCTCGGGCCTCACGTCTCACCACGCAACCCAGCGGCAGCATCCATTGGATCGATGGTGTCCCCGCACTCGATCTTCCCGACCGGTTGTACCAGTTCGCGATTCCGTTCCAATTTGACCTGACCTCACAAGACGAGTACTTGATCGACCTGAACATCACTCCCGCGTGGTTCACTGATGGGGTGAATCGTCGGCCGGAAATGTTTCGTCTCCAAGGGGCTGCGAATTTCTATTACCGATTGAATAATCGTGACAGTCTCACCGCCGGGTTTGTTTACCTCAACCGCGACGACATACCGGCTCTCCCCGTGTTCGGCATGTTGATTGATGACCTGGAGAAAGGCCGCCGATTTGAACTCGTCTTTCCGCAACCACGTTTGATGTGGCGATTGTCACCGCGAAACGGTTCGAGTATCTGGGGTGTGATCAGCGGGGAATTGGGGGGCGGGTCGTGGGCCATCAAACGGACCGATCGAACACCTGATGTTTTGACCTATCGGGATTTCCGACTCATGGGAGGCATTGAAGTCCGTGGCCATAAGGGTCCGAGGGGGATGCTGGAAGCCGGTTGGGTCTTTGGACGCCAACTGGAATCACGCACCGGCCGTAGCGACACATCGCTGGACGATGGTTTCCTGGCCAGAGTCTGGCTGGAGTTCTGAGACGAACCGCTGCGGTTCAGTCAACCATGCGATTGCTGGCTGTGGATGTGCTGATTTTAGCCGCCCTGCCGCTCGCGGTTTGCTTGGTTGTTCCGGACAGTGGCCGATCGGCTGATCTTGTTCAATCACCCAGCCATTGAGGGTGATGCCTCAACCGTTCGCGGGTGATTCTGACCGTGAGTACTACACACGGACAACGAACGATCGTAGCGATTGTAGCAGTAACTCTGCCTGCGTTGCTGACTGGAATTGTCATGGCTCGGCGTGTTTTCCTTCCGAAGCCGGAACTTTTGGGTAGCTCATTTGCCCCTCGCCATCGGTGACGTAGTCTTCCTCATCCCCCTGCGAGGTCTGTACACCGTTCGGGGTGATGTAAAGGATGCAACCCCCGATGGTGACATTGATCCAAGGAGACGGCCGTTCGACCGCCGCGCCCGTGAAGCGCGCTGCGGAATGGTGGGTGGAGTCCGTCGGCGATCTCGCAAGCTGCGAACAGATTCGCTCCGCCTGGGACGATCTGGCCTGGCATGCCATCGAACCGAATGCTTTCTACGAGCCATGGCTGCTGTTGCCTCTATGGCAGGCTTACTTTGCAGATCAACGTGTTCAACTGATCCTGATCTACCGCAGCGGCGCCAAACCGAATGATCCGCCGGAGTTGTGTGGCCTGGTACCGGTGTGGCAACGTAGTCATGACAAGCTGCCGATATCGGTCTGGTCGCTGTGGCAGAACGATTACATCTGTAACTGCACGCCACTACTGCGGCAAGGTGTCGCGACCGATGCCTGGCGCATCTTCTGCGATTGGCTGGCGACTCAGAAGCTGCCGTTGATGGAACTGCCATTGGTCAATGGCGATGGCCCGTTTCAGCATGCCCTGCTCGAAGTGGCCAATGAACGACAGACACCCATGCATGTGAATGCCCAATATTCACGTGCCCTGCTCCGTCCGGCGGAAAGCGCAGAGGTCTACTGCTCGCAGTCCATGACGTGTCATAACCGCCAGGAACTACGAAGGCAGCGGAGGCGACTCGGTGAACAGGGGCAACTCGAAGTTCGTGTGACGCAGCCCGGTGATGACATCGCTTTCTGGATCGAGGAATTCCTGCGACTTGAAGCCGCGGGGTGGAAAGGTCGCGAAGGGACAGCCCTGGCGGCAGATGAAACCAACTCGCAATTCACACGCTCGGTTATCGAGCAGGGTTTTGCCCGGAACCAGGTCGCCTTGTTGGGACTGTTCCTCGATGGTCGTGCGATTGCGCTCAAGCTGAATTTTCTCTCGGGCGAAGGTGGGTTCACCTACAAAATCGCCTTTGATGAAGCCTTCAAAAAATAC
The DNA here is from genome assembly GCA_016125225.1 of bacterium. Classification (GTDB taxonomy): domain Bacteria; phylum Planctomycetota; class Planctomycetia; order Planctomycetales; family Planctomycetaceae; genus DSVQ01. Next base: position 94,778 of record WGME01000019.1, read on the forward strand.
TCGCCCGGAGTGCAACTGGAACTCGAAAACATCGATTGGTTCCATGCCCAGCGCGGGTTGGCGTGGCTCGATTCCTGTGCCCGCCCGGAACATTTCATGATCGGACGGTTATGGAAAGACCGCCGCATCATGCAGCGGTTAACCCTGTCGAGCGGTACACGCACCGGTGACTTACTGATTGGCGGCCTTGCCTGTCTGAAAGGCATCAAAGCCGCGTTGAAACCTCGTCACTCTTCGCGATTTTCATCGCCAGAAGCTCAGGCAAAATTTCGTACTACCCAAGCTCAGGAAACGTCGGCATGAAGACCGCGACCTATTTCGATCTGGAACAAACACAGGTTTGCATTCCGAATCCGTCGAAGCTGCTCGAATTTGATCCCATCAAGTTTGCTGACAGTTTTGATCGCAAGCCCTTTCTGATCACGCATTGGCTCAGCGAGCATCCGCTGTTCGATCTTGATCGGCTGCTCAAACTGGCACAGTCGCTGCCGGAAAATCACATCGAGTACAACGCCGGCAATCTGCCGGTCAATCAGGATCTGAAGCTGACCCCGCGGAATGGGTTGTCGGCTGAAGAAACGATCCGTCGCATACGCGATTGTAAGTCGTGGATGGTGCTGAAGTGGGTCGAGACCGACCCGGCGTATCGGGCGCTGCTCGATCAATGTATGTCCGAGATTCGCCCGCATTCGGAACCGATTCGCCCGGGGATGAAACAGGCCCAGGGCTTCATCTTCATTACCTCGCCGAATTCCGTCACGCCGTATCATATTGATCACGAGCACAACTTCCTGCTGCAGATCCGTGGCAACAAAAAGATCCGTTTGTTCGATGGACGTGATGAATCGATCTTGTCGCATCAGGAACTGGAACACTTCTACGGGGCACGCAGTCGGAACCTGGTGTTGAAGCCAGAGAATGCGGAACGCTGCTGGAAGTATGAACTCGAACCTGGTCTGGGTCTGCACTTCCCCGTCACCTATCCGCATTGGGTCGAAAACTGCAACGACGTTTCCATCTCCTTCAGCATCACGTTCCGGACACCCGATCTGGAACGGCGGCGTGCGGTCTACATTTTCAATCATCATCTGCGTAAGTGGGGAGTGAGCCCGACCCCGTACGGCGGTCGCCCTTCGCGCGATGATTGGAAGTACGTTGCCTATCGCGCGGCAAACAAAGTTCGTGGGCTCTTTCGTAGGGGTGATGCCTGATGGACAACTTCCATTGGCCATTTTGCAACATTCCGATTTTCTGACGAAGAGTCGCGATTGCCGATTGGCAACGGTGGGGCGACCTGGTTAAGGATAAATTGGAACGTCGCTCGTGCTGACTTTGCCAGAAGGTTTCGGTCTTATGTTGGATCTGCCTGTTCATCGATCCCAGATTTCGTGGCTCCTGTTTGGTTGCGTCTTTTTTCTGGGTGGCCTGTCAACGGGTTCTGCCGCCGATCCGATCGATGAACGGCTCGGTAACCCGAAATATGGATACTGGGATGCCGAGGTCTGGGGGCCGACGTACCAGATTGCGTTTCAGGATTCTGACGACGTCGTCTGGATTGCGAACCTTGATCCCGCTAACGGCCGCATGATTCCGCGCGATGGCCATGGCGTGCGCGTCGGACAAAGCATTCCCGTTGTCCAACTCGGTTGGCCGATGTCGTTCAATGGTCCGGAATGGGGGATCAGTCAGACCGGACTCGCGGTCTTCTTCACCCAACTCGATGACCGCGGCATCGCCCAGATCGCCCGGCATCGTTTGTCAGACGGCATCACCCAACACATCACGCAAGGTGGCCGCCATCACCGCATCGCTGCGTTGCCGAGTGAAAACGTCTTCGATCCAGAAACGACAATTCTGAGTGCCTATGTCGATGGTTTCAAACCGATTCTGAGCTGGCGGCGGGAATCGGAACCGCGCACCGACCGTATTATTCCCGTGGAGAAGCCGTCCTCGAATGGTCCCCGCTGGATCGAGCATCAATATGCTGTACTGACCAATGTCCTTGATGGTCAGGGCGTCGTGCAGATCGCCAGTTACGATTTGAACACGCAGGAACTCAAGGTGCTCACCAGCGGTCCGGGAGACAAGGTCAACCCCAGCATCTGGGATGCCCCGGAGTTCGCACCGGGACGCGGCCTGCTGACGGAGATCAATGGCGTCGGTTTAGCGATCTATCGCGAAACGATGGAAGGCTGGGTGCTGGAGAGCATTCTGCCGCAGGAGACCGATCCTGAGTCCGGCCGTATCACGAATTACTTCGATTCCAAGATCTTTGTGTTTCAGGGGCAGTCGTACATTCTCACCGCGGTACAGCAACCCGTGCGGTTTCCGTTTCTGACCGGCTTTGGCGATATCTATGTCTACTCGCTCGATGGTCAGCAGCGGATTCGCCTGAATCACACGAAAGCACGAACCCGCAACCGCGATCCGGAGTTCCTGATCACCGACAACGATGTCTGGGTCTACTACTATTCGCTGCTCGCGGGCGAAGAACCGGCCTACCGACTGGCGCGACGGTTCATCGATCATCTCGAACCGATCGAGGATTGATTGTCTCAGGTGTAGGGTCCGCTGTGCGGACCAGCATCGCACTGCTCTATGATCTTGGTCCGCACAGCGGACCCTACCTGACTACGCGGCGGTCTTGAGTGTGGATTCTTCCGCGACCGGTGCGACTTCGCTTTCCACGGCCAGCAACGCCGCATCGAGCGACCTTTGTGCAATCCGCGTGATGTAGAAGAACACACCCGCTGTCACGAGGCCCAGCACGATGAGCGCCGTGTGCATCCACGGGCTGTTTCGCAGGCTGTGGCTTGAGGCATCGGCAAAGCTCTTCGCCGCGGCTCCCATGATGGTGTAAACGATGGTTCGCGGCAGCATCCCGACGGCGGTCGCGGCGGCATAGTCCCGCCACCGCACGCTGGTCATGCCGAACAGGTAGCTCATCAGGTTCGACGGAAAGACCGGCGTCAACCGGGTCAAAGTGACGACCTTGAAGCCTTCACGCTCACAAGCAACTTCCACGGCCCGGAACTTTGGTTCCATGCGGGCAAAGGAACGGAACCAGCCGCGACCGAGAAAACGCGAGGTGAAGAAGCTGCAGGTGTTGCCGAGCGTGAGCCCGATGATCGCCGTCAGTGTGCCCCAGATGGGACCGAGCAGGAACCCCACCCCGGTACTGACGAACGTGTTCGGTATGAAGATGAGGCAGGCCGGGATGTAGAGCAAGGCGAGAATCACCGGTGCCCAGATGCCCATGCTGTCGATCGATTCAAACAGCGGAATCAGGGTCGCCTTGATCTGTTCCCGGCGACGCCAGGCCACCAGTGTGAGCACGGCCAGAAAGGTAAACCCGAACCGCCGCAGCCAGACATTGTCGCGCATGGAAAACATGAACCGTCCCCGATACCCGTGATGTGTATCGGAGAGCATCGGCCAATCGACCGGGAACCTGAACAGGAATCATGATCCGCAGGTTCCCGGTGACAGGTTCGGTCGGTCAATTTCCGCTCAATTGCGCGATCACTTCCTCCGTGCTGACCAGTTGTTTCTGCAAATTCGTCAAAGTTTCACGCACATCGGCGACGACTTCCGGCGGGGCGCGATCGACAAAGCTGCTGTTTGAGAGCTTCTTCTCATTGGAAGTGATGAAGCCCCGCAGCTTGTCGGCTTCTTTCTTTTGCCGAGCCAGTTCTGCCTCGCGATCAATGAGACCTTCCAGCGGCACATAACCATCGGCATCGGCGAGCGAGAAACTGGCCGATGCCGCCGGTCGGGTGACATCGGGTCCGCAGGCTTGCAGTGTCGCTTTCGCCAATCGTTCAAACTGACCGGCGACCTGCTGAATATCCTCCGCCACTTCACCGCTGCACTTGAGCGACACCGGCACGGTCGCCGCCGGGCTGATGTTGTAGACGCCACGCACATTCCGCACGGCGACAATGGTGTCCTGCAGACGCTGGAACCGGGCCTCAAGCGCCGGTTGCCGGAAGACTTCGAGACCCATCGGCCACGATGCCACGATACACGCAGCGGTGGCTGGTTGAGGCATCAAGACGCCCAGGGAAGGCGTTCCCTGGGCTTCCCACGGCATGGGGTCATCCGCAGTCAGGCTTTCGGCTTTCTGCTTTCCGCTGTCCGCTGTGGCTGGCCTTTCCGGTGCAATTTCATTCAACCGCTGCCAGAGTTCTTCGGTGATGAACGGCGTGAACGGATGCAGCAACCGCAGAATCGTATCGACCACGGTCACCAGCACCCGCTGGCAGTTCGACCGCTGGGCTTCACTCGCTGTGCGTTCGTCGGTCCCTTCGTCGCCCGTCACGCGCAGACGCGGCTTGATCATCTCCAGATACCAGTCACAGAATTCGTTCCACACGAATTCACGCAGGGCGCGCGTCGCCTGATCGAACTGGTACTTGTCGAGCAGCTTGGTCACTTCATCGGTGACGGTCGCCAGACGACTCAGAATCCAACGGTCTTCCAAAGCGAGGTCGGCTGCGGACACCGGTCCCGGTGTGTAACCTTCGAGGTTCATCAAGGCAAAGCGGCAGGCGTTCCACAGTTTGTTGCAGAAGTTGCGGCCGTACTCGAACCGCTCGGCGACCATGCTCGCCACGGGTTCACCGGGATCGGCGTCGTAATTCGCACTGGTGTATTGCGAATCCTTCTTGCACTTGGGGCACTTCACGCGCGGCTTCTTGCCGTCCTTGGGCTTGGCCTTCTGATGTTCCAGCGTCTGCGGGATGAGGCCATCGCAATGCGGGCAGGCATAGCTGATCGGCAGCCGCACATCCTGCGTTTCCCCGGCGAACGAGGCGATGGTGAACCGTAAACCGTCAGCACCATACCGCGCGATGAGATCGAGCGGATCGACGCCGTTGCCTTTCGACTTCGACATCCCCTGCCCGAAGCCATCGAGAATTTTCGGATGAACATGCACATGCCGGAACGGCACGTCGCCCATGTTGTACAACCCGGTGAGCACCATCCGCGCGACCCACAAAGTGATGATATCGCGCGAGGTCACGAGCACCGAACCCGGATAGAAATAACGCAGAACTTCGTTCTGCGGCTGAGACCCAAGAGCTAAGGGCTGAGTGCCGGAATCCCCGACCATCGGCGGGTTGTGTTCCCGATCGGGCCAGCCCAGTGTGGCATGCGGCCAGAGTGCCGACGAGAACCACGTATCAAGAACGTCCGGTTCGCGTTCAAAGCCGTACTCTTCGAGATTTTTTTCGATGTCCTCATGGCCATCCGCGATGCACACGCTCACCATAAACGATTCGGGTTTTCCATCCGGGCAAGACCATACCGCCGAAATCTTCTCGGCGGCCTCAGCCGTGAGGTGCCCGACTGGCCCTGAGTTCGGCGGCGGTTCACCCTCTTTGATCGCCGGAAACTCAGGTTCGTAGCCCATTTCCATCAGAAACTCGTGGGCCCGCTGTCCTGTGAGGTGCCACACCGGAATCCGATGCCCCCACCATAACTGGCGGCTGATGCACCAATCGCGTTTTTCTTCCAGCCAGTCGAGATAGCTGTTCGCGTAGCGTTCCGGGAAGAACTCGACATCGCGGTTCTTCACGGCGTCGATCGCTTTTTGACCCAACTGGTCCATCTTCACGAACCACTGGTCCGACAGGTAAGGCTCGATCGCCGTCTTGCTGCGATCGCTGAATTTGAGCGGAATCTGGCGGTCTTCTTCCTTCTCGAAGCAGCCCTGCTCCTGCATCGCGATCACGACGGCATCGCGCACGGCGAGGCGGTCCATGCCGGCATATTGGCCCGCGTTCTCGTTGAAAGTGCCATCGGGGTTGAGCAGGTTGATCGGCTCGCCCATCAGTTCCCGGTTGCGGGTCCAGCAGGCATAGTCATTCGGGTCATGAGCCGGGGTCACCTTCACGCACCCGGTGCCAAGTTCCTTGTCGGCGAGGAGTGCATCGGCAACGATGGGGATCAACCGGCCATTGAGCGGAATCCGCACCTTCTGGCCGATAAGATCGGTGTAACGTTCATCGGTGGGATGGACACACACGGCGGTATCACCCAGCATCGTCTCCGGCCGCGTGGTCGAAAACGAGATCACCCGATTGGTGTCTTTGCCGTCCGCATCGACCACCGGGTAATGGAACGTCCAGAACTTGCCAGCAACGTCCTCGGTGTAGACTTCGTCATCGGCGACGGCGGTCTGCAGGAAGGTGTCCCAGTTCACCAGCCGCTTGCCGCGATAAATCAGCCCGTCGCGGAACATCTTGAAGAAGGTGCGACGGACCGCTTTCGAGCAGACCTCATCGAGCGTGAACCGCACGCGCCGCCAGTCACAACTGGCCCCGAGTTTTTTCTGCTGGCCGATGATCCGCTTTTCGTATTCGTCTTTCCATTTCCAGATGCGGTCGACGAGGGCTTCGCGGCCGATATCGTGCCGGGTGAGGTTCTCCTGCTCTTTCATGCGGCGTTCGACCACGGCCTGTGTGGCGATGCCGGCGTGATCGGTCCCGGGCATCCACAAGGCAACATAGCCCTGCATGCGCCGCCACCGCGTGAGGAGATCCTGAATGGTGCCGTTGAGCGCATGCCCCATGTGGAGGGCCCCGGTGACATTCGGCAAGGGGATCATGATGGTATGCGACAGCTTCGCCGGATCGGGGTCGGCATCGAAGTAACCATGCGACTCCCAATACGGGAACCACTGGGCTTCCGCGGCGGCGGGATCATACTGCTTGGGGATTTCGGTGGGCATGGGTATCGATAGCATTCAGAATGCGAAAGAAAATTCAGCAGGCAAAGCACATGTCAGGGCTCATCGCGCTGAGGCAAGAGGTCGTCAACAGCCAGTGATAACGATTCTCCTTCCGGCAACTTCAATTCCGCAGTCATGCCCCGCCGATAGACGTGGCATTGCGCATAACCTGCGTTCGGACAATTCGGTTCGGTATGAACCATCAGGGAATCGTCGACGAGATTTATGATCCAGTAGACCGGAATGCCGGATGCACCATACAAATCGGCCTTATCGTTCTGGTCGAGCGAGAGAGAGGACTGAGCGACCTCGATTATCAGGCCCACATCAGTCGCCTTAGGTAGTCCCTCAGCATAGTCTGTGGGTTGCCCATTCAAGATACAAATATCAGGTTCCGGAGCGCTGTCGTCGTTACAGATCACTGGGCCTTGCTGCTGGACATGGTAACGTTCGGTGGAAATCAGCTGCTCCAGCAGTTGGGCCAGAAGTTTGATGGTGAGGAGATGTCGTGGTCCCTGAGTCATGGCTTTGGTCGGTTCATCTCGGCGATCTTTATAGAGCAGAATCCCATCGATCAACTCGATCGGCATCCCCTCGCGGAGAATACCAGCTGACATCATTTTCAGGTACTGCTCGACCGTAATCGGCACGACCACAGGAGTGCCATGCTGCACGAGATGCGACATCAACTGCAGTGACATGTTATTGCTCCGAGGTTTCCGCGTCTTTGAACAGTTTGTAATCGACGCTGTCGACGAGGGCTAACCAGCTGGCTTCGATGACGTTTTCGCTGACGCCGACCGTGCTCCAGACGTCTTTGTCGTCGCGGCTTTCGATCACGACACGCACGCGAGCGGCTGTACCTTCCGTCGAGTTGATCACCCGCACCTTGTAATCGACAAGTTGCATGTCGATCAGGGTCGGATATGCGGTGGCGAGGGCTTTTCGTAACGCTTCATCGAGGGCATTCACGGGACCGTCCCCTTCCCCGACGACGTGTTCTATCTGTCCGTTGACTCGGAGTTTGACCGTGGCCTCGGTGATGGTGGGACGGTCCTCTTCCGATTCGACATTCACGCGGTAATGCAGCCGTTCGAACTTCGGGACATACAGTCCGGCTTCCTTGCGGACCAGCAGATCAAACGACGCTTCCGCCGCCTCAAACTGGTAGCCTTCATTTTCCAGATCCTGCACACGGTTCAGAATCTGCGACATCAGGGCGTTGTCGTTACTGATGCGGTACTTGTCGGTTTTGGCGACGATGTTCGAGCGGCCGGAGAGTTCACTCACCAGCACGCGGCGGGTATTGCCGACGGTTTCCGGCACGATGTGTTCATAGCTCGATGCCAGTCGATTGACCGCGTGGACATGCATGCCTCCCTTGTGCGCGAAGGCCGACTGCCCAACGAAGGGCTGTCCCGAGCGGAAGTTCATGTTCGCGATCTCGTAGACATACCGCGACAGCTCGGTGAGATGCGTGAGCCCACTGTTATGGAGAACTTCGTAGCCGGTCTTCTTCAGGGCCAGGTTAGCGATCACGCTGATCAGGTCGACATTGCCGCAGCGTTCGCCGATCCCGTTGATGGTCCCCTGTACTTGCATGGCGCCATGATCGACGGCGGTGAGTGAGTTCGCGACCGCGAGTTCACAGTCGTTATGACAATGAATGCCAACCGGGATGTGCAGTTCTTTGCGGGCCGCCTCTACGGCCTCAGCGATTTCTTCGGGCAACCGGCCACCGTTGGTATCACACAAAATGATCGCGGCGGCACCGGCTTCCTCGGCGGCTTTCCAGGTCCGCAGAGCAAACTCGGGGTTCGCGCGGTAACCATCGAACGAGTGTTCGGCGTCATAGAAGACCTTCCGGCCTTCGGCGACGAGAAAGCCCACCGAATCGCGGATCATGGCGAGATTTTCGGCTTCATCGACCCGCAGGACTTCGGTCACCTGCATGTCCCAGGTTTTGCCGACGACGGTGCAGACGGGAGTGCGAGCATCGCGCAGGGCCTGCATGCCGACATCGTCTTCCGCCGCACACCCTTTGCGCCGGGTCATGCCGAAAGCGGAGACCTGGGCGTGTTGCAAAGGGAGATCGCGGACCCGTTGGAAGTACTCCGCGTCTTTGGGATTGGAGAGCGGATAGCCCCCTTCGATGTAATCAATGCCCACGGAATCGAGCTTTTGCGTAATGAGCAGTTTGTCCTGCAGCGAGAAGTTCACACCTTCGCCCTGGCTGCCGTCGCGCAAGGTCGTGTCGTAGATTTCGATCCGGCGGCTCATGGTAAATTCAATCCGGAGGACGCCCAGGGAAAGCTTTCCTTGGGCTTCTAGGAAACAAAAAACCCTCAGGGGCGACCTGAGGGTTGGAACGTTTGTGCGTCGATCCCAAAGGCCACCTATGCATCGTCTCCAATAATAATCGCCGTAATAATAGCAGATTCCACGAACCGGTGTACCCGGCCGATGGCTGCAAATACGGTCAAAGTGGAAACGGAGTTCACAGGCAGTCTCATTCGGAAAGTTTTTAAAGTCTACGAGGCAACCGGGGGGCTGTCAAATTGGGATCAGGCGGCGGTCTCATCCGACCAGAACCGCGAGAAGCCGTGTTCGGTCAAACGACACTGAATGAGCCGGTAACGTTCGCGGTCTGTCAGGCCATTCAGTACCCCATAAACAACGCACCCCATCACAATGCTGCTCACCTGCACCACACTCATGGGCAGTTGGAACGGTTTCAGGTCGGCGAAGACCTCGCTCTGGCTGCAGTATTCGCCGAATTTCTGGCCCTCATATTGCAGTTCGACACCGCAGAAATCGGGGCTCCACTCGTAATCGAACGGGCCGTACGTTCTTCGCCGGTGCGTGACCCAGAAGCGGGTCCCTTCCAGACGAATGGCGTGGTTGGAGTTCACGGCATGGCTCGAAATACAAGTGAAAGTCACGTGGAAGATGAGGGACGGCCCCCGGGATGGGGCTGACCCCAGCGGTGCGGAATATTGACCGTTGGGGTCGGTTTGGACAATCCCGAATCTGAGAAAACCTCAGGACATGCCGGGTGAAATCCCCGTAATCCCCGCGTGAAAAGCAGCTAAGCCACCCAGTCAAGATCGAGATCTGGTGACTTCGCATCCTGTCGAGATGTGGACGCGAGTTTAGGTGATGGTTGGGTTGAGACAACCGGCAACCGCCAGATGACAAGGAGTCCGCAGGTGGCGAGCACGGTTCCGATCGTTCGGAGCAGAAGCGAAGCCGTATCTGTCAGCCATAGGGAACAGACTACGCCCACAACCATAGTCACCGCGAGAATTTTGACGTGTCGACGCACCCCCCGATGCACTTCCCAGTCGCGCAAATAACTGCCGAACCAAGGGTGCGAGAGCAGCCAGCGGTGCGTGAGGGGATCTGAACGGACGAAACAGTAGCTGCTCAGCAGCAGAAATGGCGTTGTGGGCACGAGCGGTAGCAGTAGCCCGACCAACCCGCATAACAGGGAAAGGCTGCCCAGCAGATAAAGTCCCCAGCGAGCCATCGCCGCTCAGCCACAGAGGGTCGTGAAATCCGTGCTCCGTCTCCCCAACTCTGAACATTTTATCGGTGGCAGCGGGGTTGCCTACGGCGGAAAGTTCGCGGAAGGACACCAGAAACACGATGTCGCGGGAAACCTCTCGCCAGTTGCGGATGTGGTTTTATGCCGTTTTGGTGAGGAATCCGTCATGCCTGCCCATAGAATTTTGCCGTCGCACGGGGGCCGAGCCAAATCGGTTTCATGACTTTTTCCTGCACGATCCGATATTCGCGACGGTCCGAGTTTCAAACTCTTGATGAGAATTTGGCATCACTAAGGATCGCGTGCTTGACAAGGGCGTGCGACTCGACTATTCCATCAGCGCTTTCGTGACGAGTGTCAATGCCATCTCGAGGCGCAACAATCGCGGTGGAATTGAGACGAGGACAACCACGGAATGCGGTATGTCCGCCGGAGTGCGGAAGGTTCCCACTCGGTAACTCGGAATCCCAGTAGAATCAATGAGGTTTTCCGCAATGACCATCGTGTTACACGACGAAGTCGATGCCTTCGCCGCGTCGACGCCCTGGGCTCCCGAGTCTTGGGATGCTCTCGCCCCCGTGTTTGCCGCCGACGAAGAAGAACTGGGCGACGAAGACGGCGACTTTGACGATTTTGGCGACGACGAAGACGATGATGAGCTCGATGAGCTCGACGATCTCGACGACGACGATCTGGATGAGTTCGACGACGAAGACTTCGACGAAGAAGAAGACTTCGACGAAGAAGATGACGACGATGATTTCGACGACGTTGACGATGAGGAAGACGACGACGAAGAATATTGATCCGATCGCTGAACAGCAGATGTTCCGGGGAGACGGACAAGGCTCTCCGGCGTGACACTGTTGCTCAAATTCCGTACGCTTCACAACCGGAACTTGGCTGATCTGGCCTGATTCCGGTTGTTCTGTTTCTATCGCGGTGTGAATTGAACAAGGAACAAGCCTGTGCAGGGCATCTGGGAACACGCTCAAGCGGCCATCGACACAATTCGCACCCGCTGGCCGGGAACGCCCCGCGTCGGCCTGATTCTGGGAACCGGACTGGGCGGCCTGTCTGAACAGATCGAGACGGAAGCCACCATTCCGTATCACGAGATTCCCCACTTCCCGACCTCCACGGCCCCGGGACATGCCGGACGGCTGGTGTGCGGAACTCTGCGGGGGGTACCGATTGTTGCGATGGAAGGCCGTCTGCATTACTACGAGGGCTACACGCTGCAGCAGGTGACCTTCCCGGTCCGTGTGATGCGGGCTTTGGGAGCCGAACTGCTGATCGCAACGAATGCCGCCGGGGGCATCAACCCGCAACTCGATCTCGCCGACCTCGTGTTGATCGAAGACCATATCAACCTGATGCCCGACAATCCGTTACGGGGCGTCAACGATGATCGGCTGGGCCCACGTTGGCCCGATCTCGCCGAACCCTACACCAAATCTGTAATGGCGGTGGCCCGTAAGTCCGCGTTGGAGATGGGCATTCATCTGCACAAGGGAGTCTTTGTCGCGGTCCCCGGACCCAACCTGGAAACTCGTGCCGAGTACCGGATGCTGAAACAATTTGGGGCAGATGTTGTCGGAATGTCGACCGTGCCGGAAGTTCTGGTGGCTGTGCATGGCGGTATGCAGGTCTTGGCGTTTTCCGTGGTCACCGATTTGTGTCTGCCCGATCATCTGGAACCGGTCGAAGTTCCCAAGATTCTGGCCAATGCCGACATCGGCGGCAAAAAGTTAGCCCGGTTAATTCCCGAAGTTGTGGCACGTTGGGCTGCAGAAGCCTAACCGCCGAAAGGTCAATCATGCCGCTGTTGCGATCGGCTCAATCGCTGCTGTTGGGCTTCAGCCTGTTGTGCGCGTGCGGGTGTTCGGCCAGCAATGTCACGCTGGAAAACTACAACAAGATTAAAGCGGGGATGACGCGGGTGGAGGTCGAAGCGATCCTGGGACCACCCCACCAGAAATACCAGGACACGATTTTCACCTGGAAGAATGGGGAAACCCATACCATCACCGTAATCATCGATGACCGCGGCATCGTCGATCGGAAAGACATGGAAGGTCTATGACTTTTCCGTCGCCTCTTCGCCGGCTGGCTGCGAGGGAGGATTCGGGTCGCTGTGAGAACTGGGCGTGCCGCTATCGGTTGTTGGTGGGGTGGGCGAGCGGCCGTTGAGCAGGCGCTCGAACAAAGCCGATGTCGGCGATCCTCCCAGGAAGTCCTGCCGAATCCGATCGCGTTCCCGATCGATTTGTTCGGCGGTCGCCCCCAGATGCCGCAAGATGAGTTCCGTCATCCCCATCGCGATTTCGCCCTCGCCCGAAAACACGACATCGGCTCCCGAGGCCTGCAGCGGAAACACTTCGTGCAGGTACGCTGTCCGCGCCAGAATACGGATTTTCGGATTCATCTCGCGTGCCAGCCGGATAATTTCCGTTGATCCGGTCATCCCCGCCGCACCGAGCACCAAGGCCACCGCATGCGTCACACCGGCGGCTTCCAACGTGGGTCTGAGCGTGGCATCACCATACACCACGGGAATGTTGGCCTCTCGTAATTGCCGAACGGTCTCCAGGTTCAGTTCGATCACCGTGGGAACCACGGCGTTGTTGCGGAGAAGTCGCACCACGGTCCGGCCCACCGGTCCGTAACCGATCACAATCGCGGTATGTTCCACCGACGGATTCGCGTCGTCTTTGGCCGGATGAAGTGCCAAGGTACCGCGTCGAGCAAGCACCGTGGCATTCCAGCGCTCGATCATCGGGATTTTCAGCATCAGTTTTTCCAGCCAGTCAATCCGACGATAGAGCAGCGGATTGATGCTGATGGAGACAATGGCCGCGGCCACCAGGGCACTCGTGGCCCGCTCACCCAGCAATTCCAGGCGTTCTCCGAGAGTCGCGACGATAAATGTGAATTCGCCGATCTGGGCCAAGGCCACTGCCACCATCAGCGCGATTCGCAACGGGTATTTCAATGCCAGAATGATGACAATCGCACTCAATGGCTTGCCGAGCACGACAATCCCCAAGGTTGCCAGGAACAATCCGGGGGCGGCCAGCAACATCGATGGATCGAACAGCATGCCGATCGACACGAAAAACAACACCGCAAAGGCGTCACGCATTGGCAAGGCATCGGTGGCGGCACGCAGACTGAATTCCGATCGGCCGACGACCATGCCCGCCAGAAACGCGCCCAAAGCCATCGACGCCCCAAACAGTTCCGCCGAACCGACGGCGATGCCTAGTGCGATCACCAGAATGGCCAGCGTGAACAGCTCGCGCGAACGCGTCATGGCCACCTGCGACAGGATCCATGGCACGATGCGTTGCCCGGCGACAAAGGTAAAGACAACCAATAATCCCAGCTTGAGAATCGACCAGAGCAGCGACAAGGCAATCGCCGTGGGATCGCTTCCCTGGTGCTCAAAAATGGCGGGCAGCATCACCAGGACGAGGACCGTGAACAGGTCTTCCACCACGAGCCAACCGACGGCAATGTGTCCACCGGGAGTATGCAGGTCGTTGTTGTCGGCCAGCACTCGCAGCAACACAACCGTGCTGGCCACCGAAATTGCGAGGCCAAAGACCAGCCCCCCTGCCCAACCCATGCCGGAGACATAGCCAACCGCCACACCGAGAACCGTGGCGGCAGAGATTTGGCCCAAGGCCCCGGGAATCGCGATGCCCCGCACCTGAATCAGTTCTTCAAGGTGAAATTGCAGGCCGACCCCGAACATCAACAGGATCACGCCGACCTCGGCAAACTGTTCGGCGATATGCTGATCACCCACAAAGCCCGGCGTAAATGGACCCAGTAAAAACCCCGCCAGAAGGTACCCTACGATGGGCGAAAGCCGCAGGCGAAACGCGGTGTAGCCCAGGAAGAGGGCCACGGCTAACCCGTATGTCAGCGTCAGAATCAGTTCGAGGTTATGCATGGCGGCAGCGTAGCTGAGAAACCCCTTTTCTCCAACGCAAGATGCTCAATTTCCTGTTTACCAAACTGCTAGAGTACGTTCGTCAAGATGTCGATGGCCGATACGGAAGGTTCATGAAGACATCGGCAAACCGAGGCATATGGTTCACCGGTTCATGACATCACGGTATGATGATGATCACGATGGTTTTGTGTCGGGCGATTTGCTCGTCGAGCATAGGAACTGGAGCAGACGGGTATGAGGAAAGTGGCGGTGGTGGGACTGGGGCGGTTTGGGACCGCCGTCGCACGTCAATTGTCTGCAACCAAAACCCAGGTGATCGCCATCGATACCGATCAGGAACTGGTCAATGACATCAAAGATGTTGTCAGTGCCGCGATCGTGCTGGATTCGACCGACGAAATCGCTTTCCGCAGCCAGGAAATTCACAAGGTCGATGTCCTCGTCGTTGCCATTGGCGAGAATTTTGAAGCCGCTTTGCTGACCGCCGTGCTGGGCAAGAAACTCGGCATTCCGCGCGTGGTCTGCCGTGCGAGCACTTCGATTCATGCCGAGATCTTTGAGCGCATCGGTGCCGATGAGGTCATTCAGCCCGAGACGGAAACGGGTCATCAACTGGCCCGTCGATTGGCGAACCCGTTGCTGGAAGATTTCATCGATCTGGGGGAAGGGTTCACGCTGATTGAATTGCGAGCCCCTGCCAGTTTTCGTGGCCAGACGCTCCGCGATCTCAATCTGCGGGTCAAATATAATGTGAACCTGGTGGCCTTACGCCGCACACAAGTTCTCGTCGATGCCCGAGGTAAAGAGACTTCGCGTGAGACCTTAACCGTCCCCGCTGCTGATGAAGTTATTCAGCCGCACGACACGATGATTCTCATCGGGAGCAACGAAAATCTGGCTCGTGTTCCCAAGGAATAAACGAGCCAGGCGGTTCTTCACGGATTACAGGCCGTCCACTTCAAGGTTCGGATAGATTTCACGGAGTGCCAGCACACCGCGGGGAGTGCAGCCGGTATGCAATACGGCGATCTTCTCCAGGCTGCTGCACTTGGTGAGGAATTTCAGCCCGGCGTCATCGATCAGGCGGTTGTTACCAAAATCCAGAAACTTGACCACTTTGTTGCCATTGAATGCCGAGAGTGACTGATTCGTCAGTGCCGGATTCGACCAGAAAGAAACGACTTCCAGCTTAGGCAATGCCTTCACAATGGTTTTGAAATGCGTGTCCTGAATGTTCTGCATTTCGGCAAGGTTTAGGTAGGTGAGCTCTTTCAAGGTGATGAGGGCTTTCGCACCGCGCTCATCGAGAGGGCAACGCTGCACCGTCAATTTCTGCAAGGTGTTGAAACCCTTGCCACCCCCCGGTGGGCGGAAACCGATGCCAGTGATCGGGCAACCCGAAATGTTCAGTTCTTCCAGACCGTCCACATCAGCCAGCTGAGCTAGGCCATCGTCACTGACCTGGCAGGTTGTGACAAAGAGACGCTTCAAATTCTTCAGCTTCCCAACGGAAGCCATCGTCAAATCGTTGATGTTAGAATCGGAGATATGGAGTTCTTCGAGATCGGGGTGAGACAGCAGCAGGTCCTGCCAGCTGAATGGCTTCAGAATGGCCCGGTCGGCATGCAGCACTTTCAGTTGCGACAGCGACTTGAGAACCGCGGCCCCGGTGTCATCAATGCGGGTACCATCGAGATACAGTGACTCAAGCGACTCGGCTTTCGCGACACTCTCCAGGCTTTCCTTATCCAGCAGTGAGCCACGGATATCGAGCTTGGTGAGGTAGGTCAGCTTGTTGAGTTCACGGATCCCGTTATTGGTGACGGTTGTTCCCGCGAGATTCAATTCGGTGATCTGGTCGAGCCCCTCTTCGAGTCCACTCAGACTCAATAGCGCGTTATCGTCGATCTGAATCGGGGTTAAGCTTTTAAATTTGTCGATGATTTCCTGTGGCTGCGGCGGCGGAGGGGGCGGTGGCGGCTCCATCGTGACTTGAGGAGGGGGCACCATCTGCGGCTGCTGCACCACCGGTTGTTGTTGTGGCTGGCTGGTCCCAATCAACTCGCTCCAGGTGGGCAGTCCGCACCCGCTGGCTAACAGCATCAGCACTGCCAGAGTGGCCAGGGACTCAGCGCGCCTTGAGCCGAGATATCTCGGCAAGCGGAACACCGTATTCATGGGTTTCCTTTTGACAATCAAAGGACCAAAGATAACGACCGAAATCTCGGCGCGGAAATCGGACAAAAATAATAACAACGATATCCTAAACATCCGTCCCCTGCCTTGCAACACCTTGGGTAAGCAGACAGACGGAGTCACGCGAAAGACGCTGAACACGATTAATCGTTACAGACATTTTGTGGAAGGTCGACAGAATTCCACAAGTTTTTCGTCCCTATACCCATCACTTGTCGCCAGATCGCGAAACCCGCACAGCCTCCGGTGATCAGCAGAGGTTCCAGAATCATCCGATAGCGATAGCTCGGGGCATCGAGCACGGCGGTGATGCCACAGAACATCACCAGAGTGGTCATGCAGACGAGCCCGGCAGACCAGTGGCGTGGCGAGAGGCAAAGCCCAAGCGTGCCCATCAGCCCGAGCAAGCTACCCAGCTCCATCACCAGCAACTGATGCTCCGGGGCCATCGAAAGCCACTGAGTTCGCCTTTCGCGTTGCTGGACTTGGCCCCACATCGATTGTCCCTTGAGCGTCGTCTCCGGCGTGAATTTATCGCCATACAAGGCCTGTTCCCGATCATAAACGACGCGCCAGAAGTCGACGGCTTTCCAACTCATACGCAGCACCGCCCGCAACGGATCACGCCATAAGGCCTGCCAGGCCACTTTTTGCTGCAGGTCGTCGGCCTGGGCATCGGTGAGACCCGCGTCTGTCAGGGCGTGCGAAACGCTCCAGTTGTTCTCCCATTGAATCTCAAGTTGCGAGGTCGCCGTCAACTCACGGATGCGTTCCATGTCAGGCGAGTCTGGCAACGATGGTGCTATGGGCCGCCCTGGTCCGAGGATGGAGATCCAGAGTTCTCGTCCCAGAAAAATCACAGGTGTTGGTCGGCCGAAGATCAACGCATTCCGCACACACCAGGGACCGATCATCACCGCTGCAATCACGCCACCGACAGCCAGCCGTGAAGCAAGACGACGAACCGCAATCCGGCTGAATCCGGTGGACCAAGACGGTAAGGCCAAAGCCAACACCAGTACCGGCAAGAGCGCGACCGAAGACGGCCGGATCAGGAAACTCAGCGACCAGAGCCCACAAATCCCGCACCACGTTCGCCAGTTTATGACATCACGGCTGGTGGTCAGCAGGATCATGGTCAGCGTGAGCACCGGGAGATAGACCGTCTCGGTCAACAACGTCTCGGCATAACTGGCAGAACCAAGACTCAGCACGCGGATCAGTAAGGCCAGATTGACCAGCCAGACGCGCGATGTCAGCCGCCATGTCCACCACGCCGTCAAACCCGTCGTGATGAACAGGCACAGATGTTGCAGAATGCTGATCGCTCGCCAGGCCGATGAGCCGCACAACCACTGGCACACACCGATCAGCCACGGATACCCCGGCGTGCGATAACCGATCGCGTCGGCCGTCATCCAGACATCACCACGGGCGACCTGCGTACCGAGTTGCCAGTAACCCGCGGCGTCATAAGCCACGGGGGCCGGCCCTGCCCGCTCCAGCCAGATCAGCTTGCCCCCTTCAACGAGCAGCAACATCACCGCTACACCCCAGCCGAGGCGATTCCACCAGCACGGCGAGGAGTTCGCAGGGTTCACGGCGACTAAAGTCCGACGTTATTTAGCCAAGTGTTGAGTGCTAAGTGCCAAGTGAAAATCGAACCTAAGCTAATGGGCTTCTACACTTGGCACTCAACACTTGCCACTCGGCAACCTTTCCAGTTACAGCACATACTCCACATCGACCCACTTCCCTTCGGCCGATGATTGCAGCACGGCATCGGCGACGGCCTGGGCGCTGGCTCCGTCGTCGAATCCCGGCACGGCATCGCGGCCTTCCACGATCGACGAGACGAATTCCCACACCAGATCGTATCGGAAGACGGTGCTCGGTTTGCCATCGGCCGGATTGCGGGGGCTCTCTTTTGGCTTCAGGAATTCCTCGGGAACGGCGACTTTCTCCATCGAGCCGCCATGCTTACCGATCAGAATGTGATTCGGATCAACGAGTTGGTAGACCGCCGAACCTTCGCTGCCATTGATTTCGGCCCATTCAAAACCGACGCCGTTGTTGTGATGACCTTTCATCAAGGTGGAACCTTCCCACACGCCAACGGCACCGCATTCAAACCGACCGATCAATGCCGACCAGTCGTCGACATTCGACGGGTCGCAGGTCTTGCCATCGGCGGTGGTCGTCCGTGGGGCGAAGGTGGCGACAGCACCGCAGACGCTCTGAATCGGGCCGAGCAGATCGTGCGCAAAGTCGATGCGATGGATCGTCATATCGTAGAGATCCCCTGCCCCGGCGAGATGCTGGTACTGTCGCCAGCCCCAACTCGTTTCCGGCAGATCCAGAAAACGCTGGCTGCGGAAGTGTCGGGGAGTACCGAGGGCTCCGGTCTTGAGCAGGTGCCGCAGGTAGATCATCGACGGGGCGAACCGGTAGGTGAACGCGGTCATATGCCGGACGCCCTTATCACGGGCGGCATGGAACATCTCTTTGGCTTCGACGAAATTCAGGCCGAGCGGCTTTTCGGCCATCACATGCTTGCCACCATTCACGCAGGCGAGCGTGATCGGTTTATGAGTGAAGTTCGGCGTGGCGATGATCACGGCGTCGACATTCTGATCGGCCGCGATTTCTTCATAGCTCGTGGTGTACTTCACCGGTCCCCATTCGCGTTTCCGCTGTTCAAGCAGGGCTTCATTGGGGTCGCACACGGCGACAAGTTCCGCACGCGGATCGATATTGATGCCAGGAACATGATGGAAATCGGAAACCAGCCCGGCTCCGATAATTGCGATACGCACTTTGTCGGCCATGGATGTCATTCTCTCAGGTAAAGAAGCCCAGGGAACGCCTTCCCTGGGCTTCCGAATCGATGGTTATGGCTTAAGGTTTACCGTCCGCATCGGCCGCCTGCAACTGTTGCACCAGCGTGAGTGCGTCATCACGGCTGACGATTTCGAGATTGAGCTGGGCATCCCGCACGGTCTCCAGCCAATCCCGAAACTTCGGTCCGGGACGATGTCCCAGTGCCACGAGGTCGTCTCCGGTGATGAGCGGCGGCGGATTGATCTCTTCGGCCGGCGTTTTCAGCAGAAACTCTTCGACGAAGAGCACCGGATGCAGGTCGGCATCGGCCGCGAGCAGCCGGGCATGCGTCAACTTGAGGAGATCGTTGCAATACCGATGGGCTAATAATTGCTTTAACTGGGCGAGGGTTAACGTCGGTGCCTGCTCCAGCGCGTGCTGCTGACTCACCAGCCAGGCGATGCGGTCGGTTTCCTCGTTGGAGAGTTTCAAACGACGGCAGATGGTCCGGACATTTTTCCCGGTCAACGCGTGCAGGAGGGTCGCCATCGCGAGTTCGAAATCTGGGGAATCCAGTAACGACAGCATCTGGAACGCCCGTTCGAGATCCTCAGCGCTCATGAGCGTTCTGGATAACGTCAGTTCCGGAACGATCACATCGAGTAGTCCCCCTTCCAGGCAGAGCTTCATCGCCCGTAAGCGGTGGCTATCGACGAGCATCTTCCGGAGTTCCTGGGCAATCCGCTCGGCACTTACCGCCGATAACTGCGGCGACATCTCCCGCACGGCCTCAAATGTGGCTTTATCCAGCTTGAAATCCAACGTGGCAGCAAACCGTACGGCTCGCAGCATTCGCAGCTTGTCTTCCCGCATTCGTTCATGAGGATCACGGATGGCCCGCACGATTCCCGCTGCCAGATCGGCTTCGCCGCCGACGTAATCGAGCACGCGGCTGTCAAGCGGATCATAGAACATGCCGTTGATGGTAAAGTCCCGCCGCTGGGCATCTTCTTCCGGCGTGCAGAAGATCACGCCATCGGGACGGCGGCCGTCAGTGTATTCCAGATCGGTCCGGAACGTCGCGACTTCCACCTGCCCGGCCGCTTTGGGACCGAGCACGATGATCACGCCGAAGCTTTCCCCGACGGCGAGAGTGCGACGCTGACCAAACAACTGCCGGACTTCCGCGGGCTTGGCACTGGTGGCGACGTCATAATCTTTCGCCGGACGATTCAGCAGCAGATCGCGCACGCAACCGCCGGCGAAATAGGCCAAAAATCCGGCCTCCCGCAATTTCCTGACGATTTCCGTCGCGAACTCGCGTTGAGAGTGTGTCATGCTGGCATCATCGCGATTTGCGCGGGCCGCGACCAGTCCGTCGGGACTGCCTTATCACATGCGGATCAATCCAAGAGAGAATCAGCATGAGTAACAGGGAATTAGGCTTTCTTGTTTCAGGTATGGGGCTGGCATTGGGAATCCCCGTGGTGATGATATTGGTGGTTTTTGCACGGTTGGATCACCATTCCCATGCATCGAATCTGCAGTCTTTGAACAACCTCAAAAACCTCGCTTTGGCCGTGAATAATTCTGCGACATTCAACGGCGGCCGACTCCCCT
This sequence comes from bacterium, assembly GCA_016125225.1. Lineage (GTDB taxonomy): Bacteria > Planctomycetota > Planctomycetia > Planctomycetales > Planctomycetaceae > DSVQ01. Next base: position 115,661 of record WGME01000019.1, read on the forward strand.
CCGACACCAGAGAGGCGCCATGCCGTAGCTGGCGCCTGGAGATCTTGCCCTATCTCGATCGCGCCGAGTTATACCGAGATTACAATCGAAACGTCGCGTGGGATGCCCGTGAGAACCAGGAGATAACGAAAGAGAACCTCAAGGTCTTAGATGCCCCGGAAGGAGGGGCGAACGAGAAAACTTCCAACGGTTTCGCGATCAGCGATTACGGCATGATCTCCGGGCCGGGCACGGTGCATCCCGATGACCACGTTGTAACACTCGATGAGATTTCCAAGGGCGACGGACTCGGTCAGACATTGCTGCTCGGAGAGTGCGTAGGTTTGCGGCTGGCGTGGGCGGAACCGCGTGATCCTCGGGTGGATCGGGAAATCATGGGGATTGATTTGCTGAGTCGAACGGGACAAACATCGAACAAGTTGTTATCGGCTTACAATATTGGCGGCGCGCATGTCGCCTTTGCTGATGGTTACGCCAGGTTGCTCAGTGACAAGATCGATCCCAAAATTTTGAAGGCGTTGTGCACGGTCGATGCCTAATGAGAGGATCAAAAGAGCGATTACCTGGAGTAGGACCGCCCCACACGGCGGCGGCGGCTTTGGGATCGTAACACGCACTCGGCGACTATGGTTTCGTGCCGCTGACGGTGACCGAGGGCTTGGCGGGTTCGCCGCCGATGGCGAAAAGTTGAGAGAACGTGCGAATGTACAACCGGCCGCGAGCCACCGCCGGTGTGGATCGTGAGCCTTCACCCAGCGAAATCCGGCCGAGTTCCTTAAACTCCTTATCGGCGGCAAGGACAACCACATCGCCTTCCACACTCACGGCATAAATCTTGTCGCCAATCCGCACTGGGGACCCCTGATAGTTGCCTCCCAAACGTTCGCGCCAATGGACAGTCCCCGTCGGCAGATCGACACAGGTAGCGATGCCGCCATCACTGATGAGGAACAACAGGTCGCCCTTCATCACCGAGGTGGGCACATACGGGGCCTGGGTGTTGATCTTGTAGGCCAGTTCGCCTTGCTTGCCATCGGTCCGCACTGCGGCGACGTAGTTCCCGCCGCCGCCGGAACCGGTGCTGCCGAGGATCAGATCGCCATAGATGAGTGGCGAACTGACGGTTCGCTTGTCGAAGACCACTGTCGACCAGAGTTCCTTGCCGGTGTGCGGATCGAGGGCATACATGCCGCTGCCGGTGCTGGTGCAGACGAGTTGCTCCGGGCCATCTTTTGGTTTGAAGATCGCGGGGACGGAATAGGCCACATTGTCGGTCTGACGTTCCGTCCGCCAGCGTTCTTCACCGGTCGTACGATCAAAAGCCATGACGTAACTGGTCGGAGCGTCATCAAGCAGTTTCGGTCCGTCTTTTGGTTCCTGTGAGTTGGATAGAATTACCAGGTCTTCATAGATCACCGGGGATGTGCCAAAGCCGTGCTGGCTTTTCCAGGTGCCGAGATCTTTCTGCCAGGCGACTTCACCATCGTGATGGAGTGCCATGAGCACAAGGCTATCGGGACTGGACCAGGCGACGTAAACCAGCTTGTCATCGACAGCGGGCGTGCAGGAGGCATAGCTACTCATCTTGTGCAGCGAATGCGATTTCGAGGCGAATTCTTTCTGCCACAACGATTTGCCGGTGTCTGCATCGTAACAGAGGACGTAACGGGTTGCAGTCTCCGGATCGGCACTCAACAGAAAGAGCCGATTGCCCCACAACACCGGCGATGAATGGCCGGCTCCGGGAAGCGTGGCCGTCCAGGCGTAATCTTTTTCGGTCCACGTGGCTGGGACGGTGGTGATGTCGCTTTCACCGGTCCCGTTCGGGCCATGGAACCGTGTCCATTCCTGAGCGTTCACAGAGAGAACACAAAACGAGACCAGCCAGGCCCCGGTAGTTGCCAAAGTCGTGCATCGAATCATGTGCTCACACTCCGTGCCGAAAGTCGACAGTCAGCGAACGCTCGCTTTCTCGCGCCGGTGCGGTCACCCGCACGGCGTTTCTACCCTATCATTCCCTCAGCAGGTGATATCTGACAAGAGACGACGGAAAATCGCGGCATGGGTTCATTTCCGGAGGGCCGTGCTGAGTAGTTATTTCGGCCATCTAATGACGGAGTCTCGGTTCACCCGCGAATGAAACACGCGGCCGATTGTCGCCCGAACCTCAACTCGTTAAACTCCCTCAAGTTTCAGCGGAAACGCTGGCGACCGACACGGCTCCACAGCCGTTAAAACCCCACCCCGGAGAGGTGGCAGAGTGGTCGATTGCACCGGTCTTGAAAACCGGAGACGGGGTAACTCGTCCCAGGGTTCGAATCCCTGCCTCTCCGCGTTTCAAACTGGCCATCCGCAAGTCATTGTAGAGTAATGACTTGCGGATGCGTCGTTTTTGGCACAACCTGATTGTGCCAGAACTGTGCCAAATTCAGCAGCGGTGAGTGGGGTCATGGTTCTCAATCTCTGCCGGGCTGGGGGTCTCCAACGGTGTCAAGGCACTGACCGCAGTCGAGCGGTCCGTCACAACCGGAATCGACATTCGATTCCTCTGACGCTGTGATTCCTGGGGATCGAGGTGGTAGCACCGTCGGACCATGGCCGCATCGGCATGGCCCAACCAGGTTTTCACCACCTGCTCGGGGATCCCACGATTCGCACATTGACTGCAGAAGAAATGCCGGAAGCTATGCAGCCGGCCCTCTCGAAAACTCTTGGCTCCCGGCTCTCCGGGGAAGCGGTCGAGCAGCGGCGTCAGCACTTGCTTGACCAGGATGTTGCGGACGGTATCCGGCTTGATTTTGCCACCGAGCGGTCCGTGAAAGACGCGACCATCAGCCTGCCGTTGCAATCGTCGCAGCAGGGGCAGCAGGTCTGCATGCAGCGGCAATGTGCGGTTCCGCTTATTCTTGAGCGTGCGTGCGGGGGTGCCAACCGACCGAGAACCCTGTCGGCTTTCGTCGGCCAGCGTCAGTAGCTGCTTGTCAAAATCCAGGTCGGACCAGCGGAGCTGAGCGAGTTCCGAAATCCGGAGTCCTGTGAGTCCCAGCAGGTGACAGACATCCCCCAGCCAGCGAAGACCCTTGGTTTGGTAACAGTGCTGGACGATGGCCTGAAATTCAGCGACAGTCCAGCATTGCCAGCAGACCCGGCGGCAATGATTCCAACTGCGCCGGCAAAGCGATCGGTTGAGGCGGTCTCTGCTCAGAATGAAAGATGGTTGGCTGGGTCCGTTGAAGTTCCTGAAATTCCCGGAGTCATTCTGGATGACTGAAGAGCCAACCGAGATAGGCCTGTTGTGGTTCACAGAGCGCGGGCACGCGTTCGGTTAAAGCCGTCATCAGGTCATCACAGCGAACACCGTCAGCAGCACAGCGAGCGAAGTAGTCAGCGACCAGAGGCTGATTCAGATTCAAGGATGGTGTCGGACGAAGGTAAGCATCAAGAATGGGGCGCCCATCCTGAAAACCGACACAACCTGGGAGGCTATCAGCCTGCCGCGCGGCCTCTCGTTCAGGTGCCAGCAGATCAGCATCCCATCGGGATGCCCCCAGCGTCCGGACGAGGCGATCCCAGAGTTCTGTCGGCAGAACGTAAAACCACTGGCCAACGACGAGGGGATGATTTCGACAAGGCCCGGTAAGATCTGCGCTGCGGAAACTGGCTGAAACATCCACGCGATCCACGGTGGTGGCCGAAGTTTCAGAGGAACGTGCTGCCCGCTTCCTGGCCAAGGTCCTTCCCCTCTGTCCATGGCTTCCGCAGATAGGTCGGTGAGAGCTAACTCGTCTCAAGAGTATATGACGCGAAAACGAGCCAAATATAGGTCTTTATGGGACGGCTGATGCTGGATGTCATCAGACTCCGGTGCTCCGCATCACCATTCTCTCAAAGTCATTCCACCCATTTAGATCGCAAAGAAAAGGACGGGCACATCGGCCCGTCCAACGGATTTCACCGTGCGTGTTAGAACCTGACTGTAACAGGCAAGGAACCACCACTCGGATACTCTTTTATAAGCGTACAGAAATGACATGTGGCCGCAAATCGCTTTAACCTGGTACTTATTCTTCATGATGCAAATTTTCGTTTTAGTAAAGTACGCAGGGAAACAGTATGTTAAAATCTCAACCTTATATCCTGGGCATTGATCTGGGCGCTTCCTCCCTCGGATGGGCCATGCTGGATGCGAAACTGATCGCCGAAAATGGCGCCCGGTGCGGTTGATCGATGCGGGTGTGCGGATCTTTGAAGCCGGTGTGGAAGGCGACGTTGAGCAGGGAAAAGACCGTTCCCGTGGTGCCAAGCGTCGCGAAGCCCGTCAACCTCGACGACAGCAGTGGCGTCGCCAGCAACGCAAGCGGCGACTGTTCACTCTCTTGCAAAAGCATGAACTCCTTCCTCCCTCAGAAAATAACCGTTCGGAAAATCGAAATGCTAATTTAGTTCAACAGTACGTCGCCAATTGGCAGAAGTCCTATCTCCCGATTGAAAGCATCGCTATCGGATTTGCCGCCCAAAGAGTACGTAGGAATGGCCGCGGCCATCGCTACCACTTCCGAAAAGAAGTGGTCCAATTTGCACTCCAGACAGTGAGATAGTGCTCAGATTGCCTTGCCAGTTCGAGATAAACGTTTGCCCGGACTCGGTCCATTGGCCGCCTGCTGCACCAGACTGAGCGGTCAGCGTGCCATCGATGTTGAAGGTCAGAACGTCTGTGAATGTTGTCGTGAAGTTCGTATGGACTGTGACGCTGTAGGAATTCCCTTCGACAGCCGCCTCCGCAATTTTCGTGTCACCCGAGTTAGCCAATGTCCCGATGAAAACGATGCCCGCGATCAGAAACCGATACATCAACGGAATCCTATCAAGTGGAATGAAGTCTTGTTTCGCGATCAATATTGCTGGAAGTAACAGAATGCGTGTGACCGTAGAATCGTGCGATGGGGCCAGTTCTTTTGAACTCCAGCCGGATCTGTGATCAGACGGCGATTGATAAAATCTTTCCTGGCGCCAGCAGAATGTTGGAAACCATAGGTTGTCAGTCATCCGTGCGGGAATGGAAGAACGGATCGTCGGGTCGCTTGGTGTGACAGACCGTGCAGTCGTTGATAGTTCCGGCATGGCCCTGCTGCAGGATGGCCTGGGCGTTGTCGGGCGCGGTCGCGGCTGGTCCCACGGCATGTTGCGGGCCATGGCACGCCGCGCAGAAGACACCGCCGTGACCGCGAGAATCCTTGAAGCTCTTGCCGGGCTCTTCATACTTGTATCGGGGATTCAAAGTGTTGTGGCATTGAGCACAGGTGGGTTCATCCACCCAAGGTGTGCGGGCCGGGTTGGCGACGGCATACATATCGCCATGGCAATTGATGCATGTTATGCCCAGCGGCAGGTGGACATCACGCTGACATTCGGTTTGCACACCGGGATGGCATGCATAGCAGGTGTTATTCAGAAAGGAGACCGCTCCCATGCGGCTGGCATGTGCCCCGTGCATGGCATGAGAAAACGAAGAGACGCCGGGAGCGCCAGGTGTTCCGAGAGCCGGGTCGGCATGACAACTGGCACAGAGAACGGGTTTCTGTGCTTCCAGCGTAGTGCCGTGCAGGCGATCGTGAGCCCTGAGCATGTCGGTCGCGACACTGATCCCCTCGGTGTTATGGCACAGGTTGCAGCTGATCTCCCAGGAAACGGGAACCACGGCCTCGGTACTCGCGACTACTTTCCCCCGTTTGTTTTTCACGAGAATTTGAGAAAGCTGGAAGGGATCGTTCTGAAACTGATCGGTGAGTGGTGTCGCAGGAATCCCAGTTGCCACCCAGTCGCGATTTCCCGACGGAACCATGGTCCCGGCCAGTCCGTTGCCAGTCAGACCGACATCGACCGGCAAGTCGACACCGAACAGCAATTGCTCGTAAGACCAGAAGTCTGTCTTGGTTGTGGAAGTGGTGTTGCCAGGGATCGAGTAGGCGACCGTCAACCCGTCGCTGACGATTTTGGGTTCTTCCCCCCGGAGAATGACTTGGGCACGTAGCGTGTTGAATGGAGGCAGAATACAGATTTCCGAGAAATCCTGATTCATGCAGTGCATACCCAGGTCGTTGTAGCCCAGGACGGTGTAAGACGATTTCCGCAGACTTGGCCGTTCCCGTTCTGCTGCCACGACACTGGCAGATTCCGTCTCCGGTAAAACTCCAAACAGGCTTGTGACAACTAATGCTACCACCATGCTTGCCAGAGAAAGGATTAACCAGCGCGGAGTTCGAACGAACGTCAGATCGAAAGGTTTCACGGTGTGTCTCCAGAAGGGGTTTGCCATGATGACACTGCCCGCGGCCAAGTCTAACGGCCCTCCGAAGTCGGGATCTGCCGGGGAATGTTGGTATTCCGGAACGATCTTGCCGGGGTTTCCCCGCTACACGCCTGCGGAATCTGTCTGATATGATGGGTTTCTTGTCGAACTGCAGTAGTAGTTTCGCCTCCGAGAGTCGCCATGAATGATCTTCCCTATTACTGCAAATTGGCGCTGCATCCACGGCAAATGACATTACTGGTTCTGTTTCTGGTCTTCGTCATTGAGGCGGCGATCATGCTGGCGCTGCCGGCACGTCTGTCAGAGACGATTGGCCCGTTGGGGGTGGCCGCGACGGATTCATTTTTGCTGACGGTGTTGCTGGTCCCCTGCTTGTGGTGGGTGATTGTGAAACCGCTGCGACGGATTGCGGATTGCCGACAGCACCTCCTGGACTGGGCCTTGTCCGGAGAAGAACGCAAGGCGAGGCAACTGGCTCGCGACCTACACGACGGCATCGGTCAAATTGCTGCAGCGATGAATATCGGCCTCGCATCGATCGAGGCCAATTCCACCGAGCCGGGGATCATCGAACAGGCTGGGAAATTGCGCGAGGTGGGAAGGCAGCTTCACGAATCGATTCGGACGCTCGCGCGGGGACTGCGTCCCAGTGTGCTCGATGATATCGGCCTGGGCCCCGCCATCAGTCATTACACACAGGAAACTGCAGCGGCCTTTGCAATTCCGATCACAACCAACGCCTCCGATCTTGATAAGGTTCGCTTGCCCGAAGCCATCGAAACCGCCGTTTTTCGTGTCGTTCAGGAAGCGGTGAGTAATGCCGTCCGCCATGCTCATCCGCAAAGGATCGATCTCGACATTCTTTTGACGGATCACAACATTGAATTAAGCGTCAGCGATGATGGTTGCGGGTTTGAACCTGAAGACATTCTGGATTGCCGCAGCCAGGATAAACCCTTTGGCCTGATCAGCATCCGCGAACGCGTGCATCTTCTCGGCGGAACCGCACTGCTGACATCTCGGCGAGGGCGTGGTACTCAGATTTCCGCAAGCATTCCCCTTCTTTCAAAGCCCTTGCCGCATGCCTGAAATCCGCGTCGCCATCGCCGACGATCATGCGATTCTCCGATCTGGACTCAAGCTGCTGATTGACCAGCAACCAGATATGTCGGTTGTCGGAGAAGCTCATGATTGGGTTTCGGCTCTACAGATTCTGAATGACGTCCTGCCCGATGTAATGACCATCGATCTCACCATGCCGGGCGGCGATGCCTTTTATCGTTTACGCCAACTTCGTCAGGTTGCTCCCACCGTGAAGTTGCTGGTCCTGACAATGCACGATGATGAAGCGTACCTCCGCGGAGCCATTTCCGCCGGTGCCGATGGCTATGTGCTGAAGGCCTCTGCTGACCGGGAGTTGATGACAGCCATTCGCGCAGTCATGGACGGGAAGCTATATACGACACTTGAGCTGCATCGTTTGAACTCTGTCGAGAAGGACGTCAAGAACCTGGCAGCGATCCCAGAGGAATTGTCCACGCTTAGCCATCGTGAAATGGAAGTCTTGCGATCAGCCGCTCGTGGATTGACGAATCGCGAAATCGCCGAGCAACTCTTCCTCAGCGTGAAAACGGTTGAATCTTACCGCGCGCGACTGATGTCGAAGTTGCGGCTGAAATCACGGGCAGATCTTGTCCAGCTCGCAATCCGTCATGGACTCCTGCAAGCAGAGTCGTGAAACGTTGAATTCCATGACATCAAAGTCGAAAGCCATACCCGGAGACACGGCGAGCCATTCGACACTCCGCTGATGACCGGGCGATCCAGACCATTTTTGACGACGTTTAAGGGTAAAACCCGGCAGAACCTTACAGGTTTGTACGTCAGAATCCGCTTTCCCGTATCAGGTATTCTTCATACCATCCGGATTCAGATATCGGTCTACGATCGACATGCATTTTGCGATGTGAAGACAACTGCATTTTCCGTCTTCAGGCAGGGATGCTTACACATGTGTTGCCGTATTGCTTCTGTCGTGCTGGTTGCCATCGTCTGTCTATCTTCAGCGGTTGTGTCCGCGCAAGAACGGACTCTTGCGACTACTGGTACTGGTGGCCAGGTTGATCTTGAACGCAGCCGAGTCTATGTCCTGGTCGGCAAAACGGGTCTTGGTCACGAGCATGGTGTTGTGGGCCAACTGAAGTCCGGAAACATCAACCTGGGGCAGGCAGCTAATGTTGGGCGTCTTGAGTTTGATATGAAGTCCTTCATCGCGGATACCGAGGCCGCGAGGAAGTATGTCGGTCTGGAAGGGATGACAGCCGCCTCGACGCAGAAGCAGGTCAATCAGAACATGCTGGGCTCACATGTCCTCAACGTGGAAAAGTTTCCGGCGGCAACTTTTGTCATCGACACTGCCCAGAAAACAGGGCAGGCGACGGCCGATGGCAAGCAGCAGTATCGCTTGAAAGGCCAATTCACCTTGCACGGCACGACGCGGCCGATCACGGTCGTGGCGACTGCGGTGAAGGTCGAGAAAGGCATGCATCTGGTGGGCCAGTTCTCGATTCTGCAAACAGACTTCAACATCAAACCCTATACGGCGGCCTTCGGTACTGTAGGAGTCGCCGACAAGCTGACCATCTGGGGAGACTTCTACGTCTCGGAGTAGCGTCTCACGTTCCGTACACATCACTGCTTTTGAGAGAGTGTCCCGTGATCGTCTGTGATTCCGTTCGCAAAAAGTCGATTCAATTTCACTACGATTTGTCGACGTTGTTTTATCGAGCCTTCTGGGGGCGGCATATTCATCATGGATTGTGGGAACAAGATGAATCGCCGGTCGTAGCGCAGCAACGCCTGACGGAAACCTTGGCGGGTCTGGCGGGTATCAAGAGGGGCGATGCTGTTCTGGACGTCGGTTGTGGCATGGGGGGCTCGTCCATTCATCTGGCCAAGGTGCTGGGTTGCCAGGTGACGGGAGTCACGCTCAGTCCCGTGCAACGGCGTTGGGCAACCTGGGAAGCCTGGCGTTCCGGAGTTCAGTCGTCCACCCGGTTTCTCTGTCACGATGCAGAAACCCTGGAACTACCAGATGAATCCATGGATGTGGTCTGGAGCATTGAATGCACGGAACATCTCTACGATAAAGCCCGGTTCTTCCAGCGAGCCGCCCGCTGGGTTCGCCCCGGCGGACGCGTCGCCATTTGTGCCTGGTTGGCTGGGGAACGCACCGATCCCGAGGCACAACAGCGGGTGTTCGATGTCTGTGAAGGGTTCCTCTGTCCTTCACTCGGTACGGCGGCGGATTATGACAACTGGATGACTGCCGCCGGACTTCAGATGGAGCAAGAAATCAACTGGACAGACCGTGTGGCTCGTACCTGGGAAATCTGTGATGAGCGGGTGCGCAAATCCCGGGTGCGCTGGTTAGCCAGAATGATTGATTCAGAAACAACATTGTTTCTGGATCGCTTTCCTACACTGTTGCAAGCCTATCGAGAGGGGTCCATGCAATACGGATGCTTCATCGCTCGCAAGGTCTGAGTGATTTCGCGGACATGGACTTCCGAGGTCAGGATGACGTCGGGTCTTCGGCAAGGATTGCCTTATATGACTGCTATCACAGAGCGGCTTCCCGCAAGCACGGCTGCATTCAGAGTAGCGGGTGTCACGTTCGGCGTGGTGACTCAATCGTTATTTGCGGTCACGGTTGTCTTTCTCTACCAGTTTCTTCGTGAACCCCAGGGAACGGATTCGAGATGGGCGGTCGCGATTGACCTCGGTCTGGTGTTACAGTTTGCGGTGTCTCACAGCGTGCTGCTGTTGCCGTCAGTCAAGTCACGGCTGAGCCGCTGGATTCAACGAGAGTTTTACGGTTCATTTTTTTGTGTGGTCACCTGCGTCAGCCTGGGGCTCACCTTCTGGCAATGGCGCAGCTTTGGCCCAACCCTCTGGTCTGCATCCGGGGCGGTTGCGAATCTCATTCAACTCGGTTTTCTCGGATCGTGGGTGGCGCTGTTTTACAGCTTGTGGCTGACAGGTCTGGGATATCAAACCGGATTAACCGAGTGGTGGTACTGGCTGCGTCGCCGGCCCTTGCCACGCCGTGGCTTTCAAGAGCGCGGGGCTTATCGCTGGCTACGACATCCGGTCTATCTCAGCTTTCTGGGATTGCTCTGGTTCACTCCCCACATGACGGCCGATCATGCTCTGTTGACCGGAGTCTGGACGATCTACATCTTCATCGGCAGTGTGCTGAAAGATCAGCGACTGGTATATTTCCTCGGTGAATCTTATCGTGCGTATGCTCGTAGAGTTCCTGGCTATCCGTTTTTCTTCCTGGGACCATTAGCCAAGTGGTCCCAGCCCGTTTCGCCCGACACTTCGCCTTATCTCCGTCAGGCTGCCTGATGGCGCACACAGGAATGGTGATGTGACATTGCAATTCCGGCGATATCGGATTCTGCTCATCTACGCGGCGGCGGCTTTCCCCTTCATCATTCAGGGGGCTGTCAGCGCCTTGCAGGCAAACTCGAACTCACCGATCGACTGGGTGCCAAGCGATTTCCCGCCACGTTCCACTTACGACCAGTTCAGCCAGGACTTCGGCTCTGGTGATCTGATCGTCGCCAGTTGGGAGGGCTGCGAAGTCGATAATCCTGGCCTGGCGCAGCTCACCAGACTGCTCCGCCAGGCGAATGCATTTCATGATTCCCATCACAATTCGTATTTTGAACGCATCACGACCGGACAGGAACTGCTCAAGCAGCTGACGACAGAGCCGGCGTCTCTTCCGCGCGAGATCGCATTGGAACGACTCCGCGGAACGATCATCGGGCCAGACAATCGCACCACTTGTGTCGTCCTGGCCTTGACGCGAGCGGGACTGACAGACCGGCAGGACATTGTCAGAAAAGTACGCAAGGCCATCGAGCGAACCTGCCAGGTCGATGACAGCGAGCTCCATCTGGCGGGTCCCGTGGTTGATGGGCTCTCTGTCGATGAAGCGAGCCAGCAGGCACTTGATCGCTATTCCATCCCATCGGCCCTGCTGGTTCTGGGAGTGAGCGCGCTCTGCCTGAAATCCATCACGGGAGCCTTGCTGGTCTTTTTGCTGGCGTTATTCGGCCAAGCATCAACGCTGGCCCTGGTGCACTACTGTGGCGACTCCATGAGTGCGCTACTGATCGTCCTTCCTCCACTGATCCAGGTTCTCTCCGTCGCCAGTGGATTGCATCTGGTGAACTATTTTTTCGATGCGGCCAAAGATCCGGCTGTGAGCAACCCCGGCGAACAGGCCTTACGTCTGGGGTGGTTGCCGACAGTGCTGTCATCGGGGACGACGGTCGTGGGGCTGATCTCGCTAATGGTGAGTGAACTGCAACCCATTCGGGCCTTTGGTGGCTATGCTGCGGCCGGCGTGACATTGTCGACAGCGACACTACTGATCTTTCTACCGGGCACTCTCACGTTATTCCCGAATCTACTGAAGACACGCATCCGCACAACATCATTGAGAAATCCCGCCCCTGAGCTTTCCGAGACGTTTTGGGACACGTTCCAACGCTGGGGAAGCCTCAGCTATCCCGTAACGATTGCGGTGATCGTGGCAGCGATGGCCATCGCCGGTCTGGGGTTACCACATTTGCAAACCTCGGTTCGCATCGAGACCCTGTTCTCCGCGGAAAGCCGTGTGATCCGGGATTACCGCTGGATCGAGGAACACGTTGGACCACTGGTGCCGATTGAAATTGTGTTGCATGTCGACGCGGAATCTCATCTGAGTCGCTCCGAACGCTTGGAACTCGTGGACCATGTTCAAGAGTCCCTCCTGCAGATGCCGGAAATTGAGGGAGCCATCTCAGCGGCGACGATCTTACCGGCTACGGCTTCTGCTGGGGCAGAGAATCTTCCGCCCACGCTTCGGCAGGTGTTACGCGAAAAGCGATTGAATGCGTTGACGCCCGTGTTTGAAGATCTGCATTTTCTGAAAACGGATGGACACGAGGAATTTTGGCGGATTACGGCTCAAGTCCCCGCGATCAGTGATCTGGATTACGCCCGGTTTCTCGAAGCGGTCCGGCAACAGATTGAACCGGAATTGCAGGCGGTGAATGGTGATTCGAAAACTCCAGTCACCGCGACCTATACCGGCATCATGCCCCTAGTTCACGAAATCCAGCAGCAATTGCTACAGGATCTGCTGACCAGCTTTCTGGGGGCGTTAATCGTCATTACCGCTGTTATGATTGTTGTTCAGGCAGGCGTGATCACGGGCCTGATCGCCATGGTGTCGAATGCCTTTCCGATTGTTCTGGTGTTCGGACTTCTGGGGTGGTCAGGGCTGGCTGTCGATATTGGTGCGGTCATGACAGCCAGCATTGCGCTCGGGGTCGCCGTCGATGACACCTTGCATTTCCTGACTTTCTTTCGAGAGAGTCTGGCACGGGGACAGACCGTTGATGAGGCAATTGGCAGCTCGTATCGACACTGTGGCAACGCCATGATCCAGAGTTCTCTCGTGAATTCCCTGGGATTGCTGGTCTATGCGCTGAGCGATTTCGTTCCCACCAGTCGCTTTGCCCTGCTGATGGCCGCGTTGTTGCTACTGGCACTTGTGGGAGACTTGGTGTTGTTGCCTGCGCTCCTTTGGAGTCCCCTGGGCCGTTTCTTTGTGAAACAAATCCGTGAGAGCACCAGTCTTTATGCGGACTCAGTGAACAACGCTGCTTCAATGGCCAGTCCGGGTCCGAAGGCCAACGCAACGTAGGGGCCGGGAGCTTGAGCACGCCAGAGCAAGTCCAGAATGAAGAGCACCGTTGGTGAGGACATGTTGCCACACTCGGCCAAGATGGTCCGCGACGCCTGTAATTGCTGATCGGTAATGCCTGCGGCTTCACCGGCGGCTGTCAAGACCCGTGGCCCACCGGGATGAATCGCCCACGACCGAACCTGATCGATCGTCAGGTTGTACTGCGACAGCCAGTTGGACAACCAGTCCTTGAGATGACGACGAATCGCATGGGGAACTTCAGCAGAGAGCGTCATCTCAAAACCATGATCGCCGATCCGCCAGCTCATCAAGTCTGTCGTATCCGGTATGATGAACGAACCATTTGCGATCAATTGTGGTCGCGATGTCTGTTGTGTTCCAGCAGGCACCCCAACTATGGCAGCGGCTCCATCAGCGAAAAGCGCATTTGCCACGAGCCGATCATGATGCCAGCCGTAGTACTGATGCAGCGAGCAAAGCTCCACGGCACACAGCAGAATCACGGCGTTCGGATCGGCACTCGCATAGGCCTGCGCGGCTCGCAGGCCATTTAAGGCACCGTGACACCCCATAAAGCCGACATGCGTTCGCGAGACCATCGGCGATAATCCGAGCTGAGAAATCAGCCACAGATCGGCACCCGGGGCGTGAAATCCACTGCAAGAAATCGTGATCAAATGCGTAATGGAACTGGGTGCCACATCTGCCGCCGCGATGGCTTTGCGGCAGGCCTCCGCGGCAAGCTCGCCCGCACACGCCTTGTAGCGTTCCATCCGTCGCGCTGTGGTTGGCCCCCGATCTCCATACGATTGCTGCGGCTGATAAAACGACTGCTGGGAGGCTTCACCGTTGGTGGAAGAATCGAGCAGCACGCTGGCCCGGTGACGGACCCCGGTGGATCGATACAGTACCGCGAGTTTTCGTTGATCGGTGTGATCCGCATGCACCAACGCAGCAGCCGTCGCTGCGGCATCTGACTGACTGATGCGGTTCGGAGGCACCGCAGTTCCGATTCCGGCAATCGATAACGGAGGCATGCTACGACTTCCCTCCGGAAACTGGCCGACTGATTTGCGAGGTAATCAAGCGAGGAATTGCAGGAAAACAATGGGCAATCGTCAGACAGCTACTGACAACCCAAGGTCGATGCACTGCGGTTGCCAAGCTTCGACACCAGAACTGTTGTCGCGTTGCCTGTCGAACACAGTTTTTTTGCCAAGTTTCCGCCAATTGCGGGGACCATACTGTCACTCCGCGAATGACCAATCGCGCGACCTGCAAGGCTGATCGGAAGGCCCATGCCATCCCCTCACCGGTAAACGGTTCCACATATCCCAGCGCGTCGCCTATGAGGAAAGTCCGATGCCCCGCGGTACGCAAACTGCGACGTGTCAGCGCCGTGGTTCCTTGCCATTTCGAGTCGCACAGGCTGTCGGGCGGGTTTATCGAAGTGGATTCATAAAGACTGCGGACAGCCTCAGCGGCTGCCCCTCGGTTATGCAACAGACGCGGACTCAAAGCGGCCGCCAGATGGATGCTTTGATCTTCCAGTGCGACAGTCCCCACATACCCATGCTTGCCGATGGCCATTCGCAAAGTCCCCGGATTGAGCCAATCGGGGATGGGGGGAATCGTGGTGCTAATCCCGATCCACGATTGGGGAGCGACACGCGACGGAAACTCGTCACAGCAATCGCGAAGACTCGGTCGTTGAAGGCCATCCGCGACGACAACCACCTTCGCTTCGATGGTCTGTTGTGCTGACGTTGTACTGAGCTGTACGAGCCGGTAGTTCGAAGTTTTGCTTTGGTTATCACAGGGAGTTAACGTGGCAGTGCAGCCGGATACGAATGTGGCTCCCTGCCGCACGGCCGTTTGTATCAGCCACTGATCCAGTTCAGTCCGAGAGACCGTATGGCTGTTGGCATACGGCAACTGCAACAACTGCCTGCGGTGCAGAAACTCCATCCTCATTAGTGGGACACTGGGAATGAAATCCCGGAAATCGTCGAGACCGGCTTCGTTCAAATGCGAGACCGCAGTGGAATTCAAGCAACCGCCGCAAACCTTGTCGCGGGGAAACGTCTTGCAGTCGACCACCAGAACATTCAAACCGGCACGTGCGAACAAAAAGCTGGCCAAAGCACCGGCTGGGCCAGCACCAATGACGAGGACATCGCATTGTGGTTGCGAAAAAGTAAGAGCTGACATCACGGACGATCCCAGCGTAGCAGGAATCGCTGTGGCCAATGCGTGGTCAGGCGAATCGATGACAATCCGGCTTTCATCGCCAGATCGCGGATTTCCTCGCAGGAAAATGCCCCGGCTACTGATCGCGGACCATCAACATGCACAATGTGAGAGCGTGTGAGCAATCGGCATCCCACCCAGGCCGCGAGATATCCGAATGTCGTCCGCCGCAGATCGTTGGCGAGGAGACATTGCCGTGTGGATTGGCTCATGCGGTGCAGAAGATCCACCACTTCCAGCGCGTCGAGATGGTGCAAAAACAGCGAACACATGATGACGTCGTAATCATCAGGAATACGTTCTCGCTGCACATCCAACGAAAAGAGCTCCACGTTGGAGAGTTCATGGGATTCGACCAGTTCCCGACTGGCAGCCAGGGCCGTTTCGCTGCGATCACAACCGTGAATTTCCAGCGACACGCCAGCACGCATCCCCCGCGCGGCAAGACGGCAAAGCACATCGCCACCACCACAGGCCAGATCGAGGATTCGCAGAGGACGCGTTGAAGACTGAGACGCCAACTGTTGGATGGTCGGCCACAAAATGGCATCACTGCGGCTGATCGCGTTGACGCGTTTTAACCCAACCAGAGCCAGGCGATGTTCTCGCTCACCCAGATCAGGGGCATCCATCAACTCGGGAATCCGGCGGCGCACTTTCAGAGACACGGCATCCTTTCCGCCACCGGATTGTTTTTCAAGACTCAAACTTAACACGCGACAGTCTAATCGATTGCGGTTCCGTCAGGAATGACAGCAGGAAGTGTCTACCGAAAAAGTTATGTTCAAATCGCTTGGGAATCGCAAATCTTTCACACCCCCGCTCAAGCTCAGATCACCTAAGTTGCTGCGATTGTGGACTGAGATCCGACCCGCATCCTGCCGCATGGCGGCCTTGTACCAGCCTGAGTCCTGCCCGTTGTAGGCACGCACATATAGTGCGTCGCCGACCACGACAGACCAAATCCACGTCGGCGTGCCGTACGTTTCCCGTCCTCCCGAAACGGGGCAATGTGCAGGTCATCCGTCACAGCAATCTTATTCAACTCCTCTTGTGGCCAGGTCGTATTCATTCTCTTCTCCATAGACGCTGATGCACCTTCATAGATCATCGATGCCATAACCCGGCTTCTTGTACAGGTGAGACTGCTTTTTGAGGATGTCCGGCTCGAACACCTTCTCACGCCATTCTTCGGCTTTGACTTCTTCAAAGGCAACGGAAATCGATTCCTCTCCATAGTGGAAAACCTCCATCACATCCTCGGTAATGCGTTCGGCGAGCAATCGCTTCTGTTCATCCGATTTTCCAGGCCAGAGCTTGACGATGACGTGGGGCATGGTGCTTCCTTAGATCGGCTGAGCGGTGGGGCGGAACAGGATTTCGTTGACATCAACGTTCGCCGGTTCATTGATTGCGAACGCAACCATCCGGGCAAACGTTTCCGCAGGAACGGCGATCTGACTGACGAAGCTCTTGGTTTCCGATTGAATCTTCTCGTCGCTGATATGCTCCAGCAGTTCTGTCGCCACAGCGCCGGGGGAGATTACAGTCGTACGGATGTTGTACGGTTTAACTTCCTGCCTGAGTCCTTCCGACAGCGCCCGTACAGCGAATTTCGTCGCGCAATACACCGTTGCGGCGGGACCGAGCTTATGACCATATACCGACGAGACATTGATGAAATGACCGCTTTTCTGCTTCTTCATATGGGGAAGCGCGGCGGCGATGCCGTGAAGCACTCCTTTGAGGTTAACGTCAATCATTTGATCCCATTCGTCGGTCTTGAGGTCTTCAAGCGGCGCAAGCGGCATCAAGCCGGCGTTGTTGAGCATGACATCAATCCGGCCAAAAGCATCAACGGCCTTATCGACCAGCGCCTGAACCTGCTTTCGGTCGGTCACGTCCGTGGGTACAGCGAGTGCTTTGCCGCCGAGTTCCTTGGCCAGCGCCTCAATACGATCAGCCCGCCGAGCTGCCAAGACAACGGTTGCTCCTTCGGACGACAAAAGCCGGGCGGTTGCCTCACCAAGGCCGCTGCTGGCTCCCGTGATGATGACGACTTTTCCTTTGATGTTCTGACTAAACATGATTGGCTTCCCTTTCTACCTAACTGATATTGCGTGAATGAAGTTTCAATGCGTTCATTTGTCTGCGTATTGTGCGTCCGTGACGTGCTCCATCCACTCGACCATTTTCCCGTCGAGTTCTTCCTGAATGGCGATGTGGGTCATAGCCGTGGTCGGGCCAGCGCCATGCCAGTGCTTTTCACCTGGCGGAATCCACACAACATCTCCAGGACGGATTTGCTCGACTGGTCCACCCCAACGTTGGACTCGGCCGAAACCAGCCGTGACGATCAGCGTCTGGCCAAGAGGGTGCATGTGCCATGCCGTGCGTGCTCCCGGTTCAAACGTAACGCAGGCACCAGCTGCGCGTGCCGGTTGATGTGTCGGAAACAACGGGTCGATGCGGGTCGTACCGGTGAACCAATCGGCCGGTCCTTTCGCGGACGCTTGCGTCCCATTACGTGTGATTTCCATGTGAATTTCCTGTTTTCTTGTTGAAAGCGTGTCAGATTCGGCCAGTCCGAGTGTGGGGAGCAAGAGAATGCTCGCACCGGTGATCCCAAGGAACTTTCGACGATACAAGCGACTACCGAGCGCTGGTCCTTGGGTGGTCGTCCCACCTCTGGCGTGTTTGAATGTCATTTCTGTTCTCCTCTTTCGCCTCATCACTGAATGGGTCTTGTCGGTCGGATTGAGGGCTGACGATGCTTCAGAGGCGTGATCCGCAAGATTTTTCATCCTTGCCTACTTCGCCAGCCTCGATCATCCATCAGCAATGTCCGACGAGGTAATCCTATGCTGACTCGCCGGAAATCAGGTAGAATGATTATGCTGGGTTCTTGCCTAATCCTCCAGAGCGAGCAGATATTCCGGTGGACCTTCGAACGCATTTCAGGTAGACAGAAAGGATTGCAGGGGCAGAACGAAAGGAACAGGCTTGGCACCGAATGAACTTAAAAAGCTCGCTTCCGCCGTCGAGCGGCAGACGGTTGCGGACGGTGTGTATGAGATGGCTTCTCCTAGACTCAGCCTGTCGCGATTCTCCGCGCCGACCGATCTCGTGGCGCTCGTGTACGAGCCATGCCTCTGTATCGTTGTCCAAGGTGCGAAGGAAGTGCTTCTCGCGGAAGAGGCATTTCAACTCGATCCTGCCCAATCACTTCTTGTGTCCGTTGATCTCCCCGTGGCCGCTAGAGTTGTTGAAGCATCACCGGATCACCCCTACCTTGGGATTCGCATATCGCTCGATCTTGCTGTGGTTGGCGATCTTCTAGCTGATGGGATGGCTGGTCAGTCGCCTAGTGCGCCCGAACGAGCGATTACATTGACCCCGGCTCAACCGTCCCTACTTGACGCTATAGGCCGCCTTGTCACACTTCTCGAAACCCCGCAGGACATTCAGCCATTGGCACCGCTCGTGCTCCGCGAAATCACCTACCGCGTACTCAACGGACCGCATGGGTTACGTCTGCGGCAAATCGTTTCGACTGGTGGCCCGGCGCAAAGGATTACGAAGGCAGTTCGGTGGCTCAAAGAGCACTTCGCTGATCCGCTACGAGTCGAGTCTCTAGCAAAACAAGCAGGAATGAGTACGTCGGCATTTCACGCGCACTTTAAGGGCATCACGGCACTGACACCGTTGCAGTACCAGAAGCAACTGCGACTTCAGGAGGCTCGCCGGCTCATGCTGGGCCAAGGGTGTGATGCTGCCGAGGCAGCATTCCGAGTGGGTTACCAAAGCCCATCTCAATTCAGCCGCGAATACCGTCGCCTCTTTGGGACTCCACCACGCCAAGACATCGCGGCACTCACTGCCGTTGCACAGGCGGCAGGTCATTCTGGCGTCTGACCGCGTGCGGCAGAAATGTTGCACTCAAGTTGCGGTCACATTGCATTCACATAGCAAATCGGGATGGCAGGACGCCAGTTGAACTTTTTCTAGATGGATGTTCAAAACTATTTATCGAAAAATGCCGCGTTTTCAACAAGGTTTACAGCGACGTAGTTTCTTGATTCGTCAGTCTTGCGGATGACATATAACGTCCTCATGCCTTTGGTTGTAGGCTGTGTAGGAAGTCTCCCGCTTCCACTTTTGACAAATCGGCCAGCGAGTGATTGAATTTTCGCTGGCTGATTACGTATCCAGGTCAAGATTTGCGCCCATCTTCCAATACCGAATCTTAGATTTAACTCGATCGCAGAGCAGGATATGATGCCTCTTTAAGTGATGGCAATCATGGCTGTTGCAGTGCAGAAGGCAGTCGTGTAATTGCCTCTAGCGTGTGTCGATGGGGAAGTTCATTCGACGCTGGACCTACTTCTGGACCGAGTCCGAACCGCAACAGGGGATTCCTCCCGACTATGATCTTCTTTCTCCGCCTCAACGCGATAATCATTCTGCTCTTGGTCGCTGCCATGCCAGTCACGGCCCAAGACCTCGCCGCTAATAAGCTGCAGGCAGTCAACGGGTGTGCCAAGCTGGGGATCGAACTCCGGCTCGACCAGCCTTATGCCGGTAATGCCAGCCCCCGCCAGCAGGTCGACCTTTATCTTCCGAAGCAGCAACTCGACAACAAACCGTTGCCGGTCATCGTCTGGATTCATGGCGGCGGATGGAAAAGTGGCGACCGACTGCAACAGAGCCAACTCGTCCAGTTCCTGATGCGCGGTGCGGATGGCAGCGCGCTCGGCCGCTATGCCGGGGTAAGCATTGGCTATAGGCTCACCGATGAGGCCCGCTGGCCGTCACAGATCCACGACTGTAAAGCCGCCATCCGCTGGATTCGCGGCCACGCCAAAGAACTCGGCCTCGACCCCGACCGCATCGGGGTCGTCGGCGCCTCGGCTGGGGGACACCTCGCATCGTTGCTGGGAACAAGTGGCGACGTGAAGGAACTGGAGGGGACGCTCGGCGAGTTCACCACGCTCAGCAGCCGCGTCACGTGTGTCGTCAACCTCTGCGGCCCGCAGGATTTCACGAAGGGACTCATGCTCGACCGAAGCGGCCAGCCGGTCCCGAATGATCCCCTCGTTGTCGGGTTGCTGGGTGGCACAATCACCGAACAACACGCAGCCGCTGTCGCCGCCTCCCCGGTGACATGGGTCTCGACTGATGATCCGCCGTTTCTGACGATTCACGGTACAGCCGATGCGGTCGTCCACTTTACCAGCCACGCCAAGTCGATCCACGTGGCGTTGCAACAGAAGCAGGTGTCGTCGTCGCTGATCACTGTGATCGGCGGCGACCACGGTTCCCCCGCGAAGACCGAACCACTCCAACGAATCCTGCCGTTCCTCGACAAACACCTCCGCGGCCTCGACACTAAAATCGACCTGACTCTGATTCAAGCAAAACCGTAGGAGCTGAAGGCGTCTTTACGCGAGAAGCTTAAACCCTGCCGTTAGTTACCACGATGAGTATTGTAGGTTATAATCACTATCTATCTTTACGCGGTCCAACTTCCTCAAGCTTTGATCGCTTAGGTTGCCGCGATTTGGGATCCCCCAGGTGAATCCCGACGCGGCCGCAGGCCGTTCGCGGCAACCGGCGTGAATCTGCCCTATTTCCTGGACAACACACCAAGCCTGAAGGACTGACTCTACGATCCCCAGCGGCCGGAGTCGGAGCGAGGGCTCGCCGAAGGGCTCCTTGTCTCATCTAGTCGGGATGGTGCCCAAAGGTTTGAACAGATTCAAGCCCTGGCCGCAACGTGCGTTCGCGAGTACCCGGTCGACCGCCCGCCGCAACTGCGATTCCTTGCTGGGCTTGTGGATGAAGTGCTGGTTCCCTGATGCGGCGAGTGCGAGAAGATGGTATTCGCTTTCACCGCTTTACGGCCGTGTGCGAGGCGGTGTTGACGCTCCCAAAGCCGGATTCAACGAGCAAAAACGTCGGCGCGAGCCGCGCCAGAAGGACAAATGATACCGATCGCGGCCGTGTTTCGGTGCCATCGGTACCACGATCAGGGTCATCGGTGTCATTTCGCGCGCAGGAACAAGGTCATCCAACGCCGATCGGTGTGGACGTTTCAGGTTCATCGGTGTCATCGCGGCCGCTGCTCGCACTGCTTCTCACCGGGCGAGGTTAGTGGATAGTCCCCACACGGGCCGAACCGGTGAACCAGGGCAACGAGGCCCGCAGTCTTGAGGGCGGTCAGGTCAAGTTTGGCGGATGCGTTTCTTTGACTACAGCAACGGAACGCATTCGCCAAATGGCCAACTCGTGTTCCCATCCAACCCGAGACACAACTCGACAATGCCGACAGTCGGAATCCCGCACGTCGTCTCTGTGAGATAGATCGGCTGGCGTGTCACTATGGCATGGGCAAGATGAGTGGGCGTGACCGACAGGCCGCGCAGGTCTGGCTCCGACTCCAGAGCTTTGCATAAAGCTGGGGCATTCTGAAGTACCCATTCAATCTTCCGGCGGAACCGAACTGCGAACGACGATTTCTTGAGACCATCAAACTCGATGAGATCGTTTCGGAAGAACCGTGACTGGCTCCCAGTCCAGACACCCTTGGCTTCAAGCATGACCAAAGTCCGCATCGATTCAGAGAATCCGAGGAAGTCAATCTCCCCGACATCCGCTGGCACCTGGATTGTTGCGGTGCCTGTTCCGAATGCCAACCTCCCCACAACGCCCCGGATGCCAAGTGAATGACACTTCTGTCCAACAAGAGATTCAAACTGCTTCCCGTGATGCCGAGCAATCGTTGAGACAATCCTGGTGAGCGGATCACATTGCCATTCACCGGGAACCTGCTGATAGCACATATCGGTGCTCAACTGATTCAATGCGCCTCTGGCCATCTCGCGAGACCACGTAATCACGCTTCTGCCATCGCGGCGGACCACAATCATACCCCGGCGAAACAGACGATGCTGCTTGTTGGCCTCCCACACCTTTCTGTTTTCAGTGTCGAGTCGCGGCTTGTCGATCGTAAAACCGTCGATCAATCTGCGAGCGACGTCCCGTGGCGCGCCCAGACATTTCGCAAACTGCGAAATGACGAAGTCAAAATCCGCTTCTGGAACATCGAAGCCCTTTGTCTCGGATGGCATGTCCTCGATCAATGACACGAGGGTTGTCATCAGGGTTTCGTAGCTGACGCCGAATTGCTTCATGAACACCGGATTAAGCATCGCGATATCACGGCTGATCTCCTCATGTGCCGTATTGCCCGGCAAGTATGCTGCCTCGTGGTTGCGACTCCGCTCAATGCGTTTGAAGAAGAGATCGTCGAAATCTTGAATACGATGGGTCAGCATCTGCGGATTACCGAGCGGGAGGATTTCCAGTTCGGACGTGTCAGATGCAATGTAAGCAGTCTGGTCGCTCAGCTCGGACCAGCCGATCATCTGCTCTGCAATATGCCAGACGGCTTACATGCTCAATGCGGCTGAATTGCCGGATGCGGGGTCGTCTGGCAAAGACGAGTAACGGGCTAGAGACTCACACAACCACTTAATCGCGCGGCGAAGCATCGGACCGCGCTTCCGCCACAGCGCTGCGTCGTCTTCCGACAGTGTGTGATCTTTGAAACGCTTCTCGACCGAGGCGGTTAGGTCGTACTGGCCAAGGGCAAGTCCGAGCAAGGTCATTGAAGCTACTGCATCAAGTGCAGGTTGGAAGAGAGTGGCATATTGCTCAGTCAAGAACTTGAAGATGGCATTGATTCTCACGCCGTCGGTGTAATCGCCCACTGGAAAGCGATCGACGACGACCTTGTGAATCTGTTTGTCGATGTCGCGCGCCACCGCGATGCGTGGGGTGAACAGGTCGACCCCTCCGATTGGCATCGCATTCAGCATCAACGAGAGTGGCACACGTCGTTCCTATTTGCTCGCACGATGGCGACGGCGTTTGCTTGGCATGAAGCACATTCCGGTCTATGCTACTACGGGCAATGACACCGAGCGACGTCGATTCTTAGGGGCTTCAGTGTCATTTGGGCTGCCGCAAGCACTGCTTCGTACCCGCCGAGGTCAGTTGGTAGTGCCCAGCGCGTGCCGAACCCGTGAAGCGGACAAGGCCAGCAGTCTTGAGGGCCGTCAGGTCGCGCTTGGCGGTCGTCGATGAACACTCGAAGCGATCCATGACGTGCCGAATCTGAAGCCGGACTCCCTGCTTCAACTGCGACACCACCCAAGACTGGCGTTCGTTCAGGCCGTCAATTGCCGGCGCATGTTGGTCGCCCTGTGAATCGTCGGCGACCGCCGAATCGCTCTTTGGTCCCGTGCTCGCGCCAGCGCCGACGATGGCACCCGCGCGAGTCCCCACCTCGACGGTGATCCAATCCTGCAGCCGATACCCTGGCCCGCCGCTGTTGATGACATCGGTGCGGCCGCAGGAGATGTTCGCCTCCTCCAGCAGGCGCTGAGTGAGCTTGTTGCGGAACTCCAGCACCTGGCTCGCGATCCCGTTCTGACCGCAGTCGCTTTCGAGCACCTCCATCAGGTCGGCCCCCGAGTAGGCGGCGTACTTGCCGGACGAACGCTTCTCCGACAGCAATTTGAGCATCTTGTGCATCGACTGGCTGATCGGAACGTCGACGCCGCAGATCTCGACTCGCCTCTTGAACAGCGAGAGCCGTCCTCCTTCGAACGGACGTGGCGGCCCAGACGGTCGCTTCCCCTTGGACACCTTCACGCCCGCCTGGCCCGAGTTCTCCAGCGCCTCCAAGATGGCTTTGTCGAGAGTCCGGCCGCGGATGGGGAACGGCTTGGGGATGTAGTCGGCTGCGCCCATCTTCATGCAGTCGACGCCCTGGTGCGGGCCGTCGTTGCCGTGGGCGGTCATGACGATCACCGGCGTCTGCTTGCCGTACTGGTTGACCAGTTCGCGCAGCAGATTGATCCCGTTTTCGATGCGCGGGAAGTTCCGCCCCTGCTTGACCGGAATCTCCAGGTCGAGCAGTGCGTAGGAGTACGGCTGCCCGTTCAGCAACTGGCGGGCGTCGTCCTGGCACGAAGCGGTCGCGTGCTCGTGACCCAGTGATTCGACGACGTCGACAATCGACTCCATGATCCGGGGATCATCTTCCACAATCAGCGCGCGCGTCATTGCGTCACTCCTCGTTGTCAATCAGCGGCAATCGAATCCTGACCTGCGTTCCCTGGTTCTCCTGACTGTCAATCTCTAACGAGCCGCCGTGCCCCTCGATGTACCTCTTGGCCGTCGGCAGACCGAACCCAGTCCCATCATGTTTCAGGGTCGTCTGCCCAGGAATGAACTGCCGGATCTGCCGCAGGTCGTCCTCGCCGAAGCCGATCCCGTTGTCTTCGATCGTGACCGTTACATCCCCCGCGTCATCGGCGTGGGCGCTGACCGCGATCCAAAACGGCCCGATCTGATCCATGACCGGTTTGAAGGCCTCAAACGAGTTCTGCAGCAGATTCGTCAGCGCCACAACCAGGTGGACTTTGGAAACCTCCACGGTGATCTCCGCGGGTACCTCGATTCGCAGCGAAATCAGCTCCACATCGTGGCCGGTCTGGGAGAAGCACGCTTTCGCGTTTTCCAGGGACTGGGCGACCAGCGACTGCAGCCGCTCCCGCGTCCGCTCTCTGGAAACTTGCTGCGAATACCGCCGAACCTCCTCCAGCAAGCGCGACAGATCGCCCGTCGCATCGACGATCCGCTTCAAGTGCTTCTTCAAATCAGAGGCGTCAACCCGTCCGTCGACCACCTTGTTCAGGAGGGATTGGGCGCTGCTGCAGACCGGGGTCAGCAAGCCACGCATGTTGTGGATCGTCGCGCCGACCAGAACGTCGTACAGTCGCTCGGCGATCTGCCGTGACATCTTGGTCGCCAGCGCGCCGTGCAGCTTCTCCATCAGCTCATAGTCGTCGGCGACACCACCGAGCATCTGCCGGCGACGGGACGACACCTGTTGACCCTTGCGGCGGCGATCCATCGATCGCCCGGCCGCTTTCCGCACGTAAGAGTTCTGATCGTCCGTCAGGCGGGCCGCCAGGCGATTGAAGGCCTCGTCGGGCAAAACTGCCAGCAGCTCCGCAACGCGACGGCGGACCTCCCACTTGGAGTCGCCCGCCAGAATGTCGAGCGTGGCCAACATGTCCTCGGACGGTGCGCTGAACGCCAGAAAGTTGTCGGAAAAAAGGGCCTCCCGCTCTCGCCACGGCAGCGCCTCGGGATCGTGCTGCAATTGAGCAGCGACGTGACACCAGTCGACTTGAGTAGGAACGGCATCATTGCCCATATCGTTCTCCTCGACGGCGGAACGCCTCGGCCCCGCCTTCCAGGAGTGTCACGATCTCATTCTTGCAGGCGTCGACGTTCCCCTCTTTGCTTACGCGGGCTCTGGCCCCGTCCGATTCCAGGACCACCACATGATCCGCCTCCCCGAGGACGGGGATGTTCGGATTGTGGGTGACGAGGACCAGCTGCCGTTTGGCCTTCACATGCCGGATGCTCTCGACAACCGTCTGGAAGATGAACCGGTTGTCGAGATTGTCCTCGGGCTGATCGACGATCAGAGTGCTGTCACTCTCCAGCAGGAGGATCGGCAGGATCGTCGTGCATTTCTGACCGGTCGAGAGAGATGAGGTGTCCTTGTATTCCTGACCATCCTTGAGTTCGATCAACGGCTGGTCATCTAGCTCGACAGTCTCCAGCGTGAACAGGAACTCCGGGTCGGACAGGCAGGTGGCAACCTTGGCGGACTGATCTGCATTCAGTTCCGCCCGGTCGATGAGCGGAGCCGAATCGCGATTGCGGATCACCGTGGTCAACTCGGCCGGCGGCATGGTGGTCGCGATCTTCTGAGCGACGATTCCCTGCTTGAGCCCTGCCCCCTTCAGCCGTCCTTCCAGCATCTGACGATAGGCGTCGGAGTTCCCATACTGGACGATCGTGACGCGAATCGTGGGGGCCAACTCGGCATTGATCCGCTCGGCCACGGAGTTGCGGATCGAGAACCGCTGGTCCCGGAGCTCGGAAAGTTGTTCCAGGAGCTCCCGCCGACGCCGATACAATTCGTCGATCTGCTGTCGCACCTCAGTCTGCTGGTGCTGTCGGGCCATTAGCTGATTCCGGCGGCGTTCGAGTTCCGTCCGCTCGGCCGCCTCCTGCTGAGCCTGCTTGTGCTTCTCGATCGTGGCCCGAAAAGCCAGTTCCTGTTCTCGATGCCGCTGGGCTATCACCTCGACTTGTGCGGCGACGGCCGCACTCGCCTGCTCGACGCGCAGCACGGCCTTGCCCAGCAACGCGTCGACGTCGCGAGCGCAGTCGATGACGAGGTGGGTGGCTTGTCGGAGCGCCTCTGCGTTGGGCCCCTTCGCCGCCTCGGGATCGACAAGGCTCGCTGCCCGCGAACCAACCACGCCGGCCTGGCTTCGCAGCGACTCCTGAAACTGACTCACCAGTTCGCGCAACTGCTTCAGGGAACGGGTCTCTCGGTCGCGGAGGCTCTTCAGGCGATGAGCTTCGTTAATCTCCGCGCTGGCTCCATTCGTGCCACCAACGAAGGCTTTCAGCTTGACTTCGATTCCCGGCTGTGCAGCCAGTTCGTCATTGATCGTGGCGACCTCCCGCTCCAGCGGGATGACCTGGTGGGCGTTTGCCTTGAGCGTTGAAACGAGCTGCTGCTCCCGCGAGAAAATGTCGGCAATCTGCTGACCGGCAAAGCTGTCGATCAGGTCGAGCTGAAATAGCGGCCGATCGGCAATCGACTCGACTGCGTTCTGGCTGTAGATGTCCGCCCGGAACAGCCCGGACTTCAGGTTGACCGAAACCGGCTGCTCATCGGCATCAAGGATGATCGGTTCATCCCCGAACGTCCGCGTTACGTTGTAGTGCGCTCCGTCCTTGGCCCGAATGCCGACGCTGATCCGTCCGCCGCCGAGGTTTCGCTTGACCAAGGTCTCGATCCGCTTCCGTTCATCCGTGGCATGTTCTCGGCTCGGCAGCGAATCGAGCGCATAGCCGATGAATTCGACCGCGGTGGTTTTGCCCGTCCCTCGCGCCCCGATGATCGTGTTCAGCCCCGCGCCAAACGTGATCCGCAATCCGTCGAGAAAGCCGCCAATGACGGAGAGGTGCTCAATCCGCTGGGATACTGATGTCCCACTCACGTAATGCTCCAGAAATTGACTCTGAAGCGGACTCGGTGTTCAGGAATCCCGCGAGCGGTTGGTGCCGGTGCAACAGCTGAACAGCCACCGACGTTGGAGAGTGATTGGAAACCCGCGAGAAACGCCCACCGAGTTGGCTTCGATGTCCGGCATGACAGAGCCGGCGGGCTGGGTTCCACCGCACAGATGCGGCTTGGGTAGCTGCAGCATGTTGTATCGAATCTTTCGGCGATGTCAAGAACCTGATTCGAGAATCCGGAGTGGAGCGAGGGAGCATGCTGTGCCGCGAGCACCGCGCCGAGTGTGCAGCGATGGGCCGCCGAGCGAAGGCGTTCTTTCTGGAGCATTCGACTCCGGCGGCCATTTGGTCGTTCATCGCCCAGAGAATGGACTCAGGTTCGGTGATGGCCTGACGGCTTCG
>WGME01000031.1 GCA_016125225.1 bacterium
AAGTGGAACGCACCATCTCCTGGCTGGGTAACTACCGACGGCTCTTGGTGCGACACGAATACCATATTCACATGTTCCAGGGGTTTATTACACTCGCCTGCCTGATGTTATGCCTCAAACGGTTTTGAAACCGCCTCTAGTATTCGCCGACGGTCTTGCCATCGGCAATCGCCGCGAGTGAAGTCCGCGTGACGTTGTCGATGTTTTCCGAGATGAAACGAACGGCACCGTCACCCATCAGGACATGGCAGCCACCCGTATGCGTACTGCCAGCGGTCCCCCATTCACCGAGTCTGCCAGGAGTATTGCTGTAGGAGTTCGGCGGCGATCCCCAAGTGCAGCACAACCAGTCATTGATGAATCGTGAGTTTCCACTTGCCAGGTCGATTCCCATGCCCACATGTGACGCATAGCCCCACTTGGGGGTCTGTCCGTCGTAGACTTCCAGAGTGGTTTCCACAACTGCCACGGTGTTACTGGTTCCATCCTTCATATCGCGGATTTTGCTGTTGGAATCTTTCCCGAACAATCGCCGTTCATTAATGGGCTGTCCGACCCATGCAGTCGTCCACCAGGATGTGTAAATTGAGAAGTCGTAATTCGTTTTTGCACCATAGTAACCGGCAGCCGCTGCTGTGGCGGAAATGCCATAGGTTGAATCGGCGGACGTGTAAATGGGGTTCCCATTGTCCGAAGGGCAAAGCAGAAACTCGAGCTTCTTGGAAACCAGCGTCTGATTGATCGTACTGGGCGAACCCTGAAGAACTCCTGTTCCGGTGGTCCGTTCTCCAGCAGCCACGTTAAAGTCAAACTTGTTGTAAAGAGGTGCCTGCTCGAAATAGGGCAGCAGCATCGACCAACCGCGATGGTTCTTGATCAGTGGGGCACTGTTGCCGTAGGAATACCCATCGCTCGCCGTCGAGAACGGGAAAATGCTGTGGGTATCGTGATAGTTGTGCAGGGCCAGGCCGATTTGCTTCATGTTGTTCTTGCACTGCGTCCGGCGAGCGGCTTCGCGGGCCTGCTGCACAGCAGGCAACAAGAGCGCGATCAGGATGGCGATGATCGCAATCACAACCAGAAGCTCAATCAGCGTAAAACCACGACGGTTGCGAACACGTGACATGGATGACTCCCAAGAACAATGAAATTACGTACACAGACCGCGTGTTGCGTGCTATGAATTCACGCATGACCGCGCGTTATGTCGGTAGACTCAAGCAATCCATGTTCCATAACGTTAAACTAAGAGGAATTTCTGATTGAAAGATACTGAACTACTGACAGTAGTCACACCTATACAATTAATATGCAGCAAAGATGACTTGCACCCGTTCAATTCCCAGCAGAAACATCTACACTTCCGCCCAGTAGACAAAATGCTCCTGCATTTCATTCTCAGGCACGGAGGCGCAGTTAGTAGGCAGCTAACCGTCTCGATCAGATATTGGCATCGTTGGAGAGGGGCTTACGGCCGGTGAGCCGGTAGACGTAGCTGAGGAGTTCGGCCATCACGCCATAGAGGTCGACAGGAATGGGGCGGCCGACTTTGACGTCGCGATAGAGTTGCCGGGCTAACGCCTTCCGCTCGATGATCGGGATTCCATGTTCCGCGGCGAGTTTGCGGATTTGAGCGGCAATTTCTCCCAACCCTTTGGCCACGACAATGGGGGCAGGCATCGTCCGCGGATCGTACTTGATGGCCACCGCCACATGGGTCGGGTTGGTCAGCACGAAGTCCGCGGTTTTGACTTTCCCCACATTCCGGGCTTCGGCGAGTTTTCGATGAGCCTCACGGCGGCGCGACATCATTAGGGGATTGCCTTCGGTCTCTTTGAACTCCTCGCGGATCTCCTGCTTGGTCATGCGCAGTTCGCGCTCGTGCTGCCAGTACTGATAGCCGTAGTCCAAGATAGCCAAGGCGACCAATGTCATCGAAAGGTAGAAGCCGAGTTCAATGATCGAGCGGCCACCGGTCAGGAGAATCGCCGAGATCGATTGCTGGGGTAACGCCAGAAACTCGGGCTGATGCGAAGTCAAAAAGAGATAGCCGACCCCGGCCACCAGCAGAATCTTGGCAATGCTTCCGGCCAGACGGACCAGCGAAGATAACGACGCAATGCGCTTGAACCCTTGTGCCGGATTGAGCCGCGAGAACTTGGGTTCGAGGGCCGCGGGCCACCACAAAAACCCGACCTGCATCAAATTGGCCGAGAGTGCTCCTAACGCGATCAATCCCATCAACGGAATGAACGCCCCACCGACGAGAATCGCGAGAGCCCAGATTTTCTGGATCAGGTCCGCCGGTTCCATGGTCAACCACGGTTCTGACGCCAATGTTCCGTGAAGCATCCGGATCAAGACCTCGCCGCACTCCGGACCGAAAAAGTAGAGTCCGCCCGACACGGTCAGCAGCACAGTGGCAGCGGTCAGGTCAACGCTCCGCGCAATCTGCCCCTGTTCGCGCGCCTGTGTCCGGCGACGATCGGTCGGCTGCTCGGTCTTGTCGCCATCATCCTGATCGCTCGACATCGTATCGGTACCGGTAGTTCCTCAAACAGGCTCGCAAGGCGCTATTGATGCTCGGTGTGTTAACGTGCGGAAGCCCAGGGATAGCGATCCCTGGGTGCCTTCTCACTTATCCCGGCCGTGTCTCTAATGCCCCGCGCAACAGTTCCAACGCGGGCGGCATCGTCGAACCAATCATGTCGGGAATATCCGTGAGCAAGACCACCAGAATCACCAGGCAGAGACTGGCCCGTGTTGTGAACCCCACGGCCTGAATGTTGACCTGCGGGACGGAATGCCCCAGGAATCCCAGGGTGATGTCAATCAAGGTCATCATCACCAGCATGGGTGCCGCGACACGCAAGCCAACGGCCAGCGATTCCTGCACCAGACTCCCCACCAGTTCTGTGGCGGAAGCACTCACCCAAGCTTCGCCGAGTGGCAAAGTTTCGAAGGTTTCCAGCAATGTCCGCAGCATGGTGAGATGGCCGCCCAACGGCTCGAGCAACACGAATAACGTCATCCCCAGGTACGACAAGGCCTGCCCGGTGACGGAACCGGTGGAATCGAGATCAGGGTTCACAATTTCCCCCAGGCTGAAGCCCGCTTGTTGATCGATGATCTGACCAGCGAGTTGCAGACCCGCCAGAACCGTCATCACTCCCAACCCCAGCAGCAGACCCAGCGACAGCTCCCCGGCTGCAACGATCAAATAATTCAGCAGGTCGGTCGGCACCTGTGGTTGCATCCATAACACAAATTCTGAACGGCTCAAGCCCCGTTCGGAATCGCGATGGGTGACCTGTTGAATCTGCTGCCAGCGCCATTCCCACTCCGGTGGCAATTCCTCGCGGGTGAGTGTCTGATCGCCATTGAGGTCCCAGCGATCAAAGGATTTGGTTTGCTGATGCGACAATGCCGGCGTGACGACCACGGCCAGAGACAACGTCAACATCGCCCGCACATTTAAGGGCAACAACGACTGGCCGAAAATCGGCCCGAGAATCATCAGGCCGCTGAATCGAATCACCACCAGCAGAAACCAGGAGAACTCGACCAGGGCGCGATCCATCACGCCACGCATCAACCACGGCGAGAGTTGTTCGGCATCGACGATGGAATTCAGGAAATCCATACCGGCTAACCCACGGCCTGCACTTCGGGCGGTGGCTATTGATCACAAGTGGGCGGGGACATCGCGGATGACTTCGGTGGCGTATTCCGCGAGAAAATGTAATGTCCACGGCAGCGTGTAGAGCAACGCTGCCAGCATCACGATCAGTTTGGGAACAAAGCTGAGAGTCTGATCCTGCAATTGTGTGACGGCCTGACCGATGCTCATGATGAGCCCCATCACCAACGCCGCAGCCAGCGTGGGCAGTCCGACCAGCAACGCGGTCATCACCGCCCGCTGGACCATTTCCATCGCCACATCCGTCGTCATAACGCCCTGCCCTTCCTGTTCCTCTCGCGGAAACAACCACGTTTCCCGCATCCACTTTCAGCAGCCACAGGCAAGGGACTTACCCCGTCATCGGCCGGACGCTTTCGAGCATCATGCCGACCGTGAGAAACCAGCCGTCGATGAGCACGAACAGCAGCAGTTTGATGGGCAACGTAATGAGGACCGGGGGCAACATCATCATCCCCATGCTGATCAGCAAGGCGGAGATCACCAGATCGATGACGAGAAACGGCAAGTAGATTTGAAATCCGATGAGGAACGACGTTTTGAGTTCGCTGAGCATGTAAGCGGGAATCAGCACCGTTAAAGGAACGTCGTCGTACGATTGCGGTTCCTGATAATTCTGCCCCGCGATGGATGCCGGATCGGGGCGTTGAAAATCGAGAAACATCCAGATGGCGTCGGCATTGCCAGTGCGGTCAATCTGCTCGGCCATGAACCGCCGCAAGGGTTGAATGGCCCGCTGAAAGGCTTCCTGTTCGGTGATCGGGGCTTCGCCGGGAGCCGGTTGCGAATAGGGCCGAATGCCCGTGTCGTACGCTTCCTGCCAGACCGGTGCCATGACCATCAAGGTAAGGAACAGGCACAGCGAGATGAGCACCTGGTTCGGGGGAAGTTGTTGCGTTCCGAGCGCTTGCCGCAACAATCCCAGCACAATCACAAAGCGGATGAAGCACGTCGTCATGATGAGGATGGACGGTGCCAGAGTCAGCACCGTCAGCAGCAGCATCACCTTGAGCGAGGCCGTCAATCCGCCGGGAGAGGTTAAAGAATCGACATTCAAACCGAGTGGAACCGCCAGTCCGGAATTCGGCGTGGCATCGTTGAACAGCGGGCGAGGTTCCGGGCGTTCATCGGCACGATTGACGGGCAACGTCACCGGACGATTCGCACCACCACGAGGGTTCGCGACCTGTGACCAGGCCACCTCGCTGGAGAGACACAGCATGCCCATTAGTAGACCGATGCGGCAGAGGGTTCGGTTAGACACCGTCCACCTCCGTGATCGAGCCCACACTGCGACCTACCACCGATGGGAACGAATCGCCAGGAACAGATTCCGACTTCGCCGCCGAGGTGGATTGCCGTTGGAGCAATTGGGAAAAGGCGGTCACCTTGAGGAGAGATTCATCGCGACGACGGCAGGCCGCCGCAAGCAGTTCGACTTCTTCCGGATCACTGATGGTTGACAGAGTCCGGATGCCATCCGGTCCGACTCCTAACAGCAGCATCTGTCCGCCGCAGCGAACGAGATGCACGGCGACACCCCGCGACAAGACCCGCTGTCCCAGGGGTTCCAGTGCCACATCGGGCAAAGGTCGCAAGACTGCGGGGCCATGTCGGCGAATCCATTTCCCGGCGACCAGCACCCCGGCGGCGATCACCACCAAAGCGGCCACCGTCCCCCAAAGTGAAGAAGCCCGCGACAAGTTGGATTTCGTAGTCGGGGTTGCTTGCCCGGCCGATTCCCGCGCTGGCAACCGTTTGGGTGCAACGCCGCCCCCTTCACCGCTGGCAAAGGCCGTGGGCTCCAAGCTGCGGGGTGCAGTGGAGTTAGCGGGCGTAACCCAAGGATCAGACGGTGGTTGCGCATTGGCGATCGAGAGGCATAACAGCCCCAGCAGCACGCCGCATCCCCACCGTAGATAACCTCGGGGCACCATCCTGGCGACATCCGTTTCGCGATCGATCGAACCCGGTCCGCCACGACAGCCGCGCGGACAGTGGGGGTGGATACATCACAACCCCGGTTTCAATCAACCCCGATCCGGCAGGAATTGCCGATCGCCTGCGGGTTCCTCCTCACAAACGATCAACAATGACCACCGAAGAATCGTCGTGCCGCCCAGCCCCCTGAGTGATGGTCTGGGAGTCAACGAACAAGGCTTCCAGGGCTTCGGCCGCCGTTTCGGGAGACGTTCGTTCCAGCGTGTCATGCATGCCTTGAATGCCAAATTCGCAATGTTGTCCGTCGATATCCCCAAAGGCTTCCGGCAGGCCGTCGGTGAAAATCAGCAGACGGCTGTGTGCCGGAATGGGTGTGACATGCGATTCGTATTCAGCATCGCTGTAAAGACCCAAAGGCAAGCCACCGGCTTCATACGGACCAATCGGGGCTGCTGTTCCTGTCTGCTTATCGAGCAGCAAGGGAATCGGATGACCGGCCGTGGTCCAGTGGAATTCATGGGTATCCGAATGCACCACACCATAAAAGACCGTGATAAACCCGCCGCCCGATTGAATGAAGCTCTGCTCGCATAACCGTCGATTGACCGCCGCAACAAAGCTCGCTACATCATCGAACTGCTGAGTCCGGATCATGTTGATGAGCGTGTGCATGGTCATGATCGACATGCAGGCTTTCATCCCATGCCCGGAGGCATCGCCCACCAGCACTACCGTTCGATGCTCATCAACGCGGAAGACTTCGTAATAATCTCCCCCCGCCATGACGACTGGCAAGCCGCCGAACACCTGGATCTGCGAGGGTTCATAGCGGGCCGCAATGTCGTAACCCGTAGGGCAACTGAAGTCGGAAGGAATGATCGATTCCTGCAGCTTCCGGACGGAACTGATCTCTTCCCGCAGCTTCATCGCGAGTTCTTTCTCGCGTTCGGCCCGCATCGCTTCGACGGTATTGAGAAGCATGGCATGCAGCAGAAAAATGTAGTCGCCCCCGGCGTCCCGCAGCACATAGTTCTTCATGCCGGCCGTGAGAAATCGCGGAAGCCGATACAAACTATCGGAGCAGCAGGCCCCCACGATCGGAACGTTCGGCAGGAGTCGTCGCAGAGCCGAGAAAACCTCGAAGCTGGCGTCGATGTCGGGCATGCCGACGGCGAGCAACAGGACATCCCAGGAAGCATCATGTGTGGCTGTCTGCAGGAGTTCCTGCGGACCAATGGCGACTGTCGCCGTCGCATCATCGACATTAAGAAGCAACGACAAGGTCTCTGCCTGGGACGGATTGTCCCAGCCGATCAGGATTCGCATGGCCCGCGCTCCAGAGCAGCAATGGAGTTTTGATGACCGAGTGATCAAGGACCAGTCAAATTTTCCAAGCCGTCAGCAAGTCGCATGTGAACAGGGGGGATTACGGTCTGGCTGGACATGGGAAACAGGACTGGCACAAGACAGGAGCAAACACGATTTACTGGCTGAAGCCTCTGACCGTGTTCACCATGCAAGAGTGTACCACGCGTCAGGCGTGGACAATACTCCAGAGGGCAAACCCAACACAAACCCAGAAGTCGACTCTCAGAGACAATGGGGAATGATGGCGATTTACTTATTGAGAATGAGTTTGCCATTCCGCGTGACACGCAGGCGGTAAGTCTCGCCGTCATGATCGATCAGCAGTTCCCGTTGCCCCTGCATCAGATCGCGGGAAGAGATGGTGCGGACCAGTTCCTGGGAAGGGTTCTCGGTGGGTAGCGGAGTGGGGATCACCGGGGGGGGAGTCTCACCAGTCATGTGGATTTCAGCCGTTCCACTGAGAGATCAGGCGGGGGGCGGAATAGTACCCGCGTGGCACGCAGGTCGGCTTGCAGTGGCTGCTGGCTGAACAGAGACTACTGACACTGAGACTCAGTGTCAATTCACTTCCGAGTCAAAAACTTCGTTGAACTGGTAGCCTGCAGCTCCGTCGCGTGAAAGAACAACACGCAACACATTCATTAGACAGGAGTTACCACTCGATGTGATACCCGCGCGGTTCTCTCAGGGCGATTTGCCATCCCCGGACTTGCGGTGCCAGAGCACTTCAAAAGGTTCCTGGAATCGCAGCAGCCGGGCAGCACACAGATAGACTGCCACCGAGACAACGAGCGGTCCCGCGACACGACCAGCCCGCCCCAACAATCCCGGCCAAGCCTCCAAAGCGGTGAGCATGGCCAGTCCCGCCAGCGACATCGCCAGCGAAGCCAGCCCAGCCTTCCCTGTCGCAATAAGGACATCGCGGCCGCGCCAGCCTCCCAGCTTCTGCTCAAACAGCCAGCCGAGCATCAGGCATTGAAAGGCCGCCGCCATCGAAGTGGCCAAAGCCAGGGCCACTCCCCCCAGCCACCATAAGAGCAACAGGTTGAGCAGCACATTGACCCCGACTGTCAGGATGCCGACCCGCATCGGGGTGAGACGATCGCCGAGGGCATAGAATCCACGCAGCATGATCGAGATGCCACAGTGAGCCCAGACTGCGATGCCATAGCCCGCGATCATGTGCGAGGTCTGCAGGGCATCGTGATCGTCGAAGGCCCCGTACTCAAAGAACAAGGTCGCCACAGGTTGCGACAGCAGGCAGAGTCCGCAGCTGGCCGGAATACCAATCGCCGCGACATACCGCATGCCGAGGGAATAGTCTTCACGCAGTTGGACATAGTCCCTGGCCTGAGCATGCCGGGCGAATAACGGATAGAGCACCGTTCCTAAGGCGACACCAAAGACGCCGAGCGGGAACTGATACAATCGATGTCCCAGAAACATCGCCGAGGCTGTCCCCGATTCCAAAGGGTATCGCGCCAGTCCCCACCAGAGAGTGGCCTCCGCAGAACCTTCTGGAGCCGCCAACCCCCAGGCGACCGCACTGTCGAACAAGAGATTGATCTGCGTGATCATTAAGCCGCCAATGACGGGAACAATTTCCCAGGCCAGTTGCCTGACGCGTGGCATCGCCAGACGCCAGTCGCGCACGTAATGGAACCCCAGCCGCGCCACGAGAGGCCACGGAGTCAGGAACTGTGCCAGACCGCAGGCCAGCACACAGCTTGCCATCACGTAGAGTTGATCTTCCGCATCGTTCCAAAGAGGCACGATCCACCATAGACAAATCAGCCACAGAAGATTCATGGCGGCCGGCAGCAGGGCCACCGCCACAAATCGTTGCTCGGCCTGCAGGATGGCACCGAATTGAGCCGTAAGACAAATCAGCCCGACATAGGGCATCAGATAGATCAACAACCAGACTAACCGTGATGACTCATCTGTCAGATCGCCGGACCAGAGGACAGCTAGCAGCACGGCTTCCACGACAACAATCAGTCCAGACAGCACTACACTGAGAATCAAAATGGTGGCTGTCACCAGTCGATTAGCGGCGGAAATCCCGTGATCCGTGCGCTCCGCCAGATAGGCGGGCAGGAAGGCGGTGGCGAGTGCTCCTTCCCCCAATAAGGCGCGAGCCAGATTGGGAATCCGGAAGGCCACGGTGAAGGCATCCAGCAGCGGCCCGTTCCCGAATTGGGCCGCCATGCCCGAGTCACGTAGCAGGCCCAGCACACGGCTCAAGAACGTGCAAAGGCTGACATTGACGACCGAACGCGAGACACGGCGGTGACTGGCGACCTCGCTCTCAACCATGGAAGCGATCGCAGGGGCAAACGGCGAGAGTCTGTTTACCGACGTGCCAGCTTATTCGGTGATGGCAATCGGTTCGAGTCGCGCCCGGTTGATATCGATGAGTTCGAGCAGATCGATCACCCGTTCCATCGGGAGTCCCCACGTCAATCCCCAATTGATAATCTCAAGATTATCGCAACCGTGCTCCATGCGATCGAGCACGCGATCACACAGCAGATCGTCGACCATGATAAGCTGAAAGACCTGACCGAATTCCGTTTCCGCGAATTCCGACCACTTCTGCATGCCTTCGACGTGTTCCAGGCGCTTGGCCCGGCAGAAAGGGAGCCAATACTTTCGGAACCAGTCCTTGAGTGCCGTGTCGCCCAGATCGTGGCCCGACTTCTGGCTCTCGATCCACTTGTACTTGTGAGCTTCTTCCAGCGCCGCGGAATAAATACTCTGTGGGCGCGGATCTTCAGGCTCCGGCACAACGCAACGGGCAGCCTTTTCGACTACCCCGTTCACACTGCGACTTACGGCCTGGCGAAAGCGAAGGGTTGAGCGCAATCGTGACCCTTTCGACCGACCTCAAAATACTCCACCACATCAAACTTTAACGATGTATGGCTCTCGGATCAACGGAAAGTTTGCCAATCCTGCCTTAACGCACCTGGCAATCTGAGCACTATTGAACGGACCGGCCAGCCACAAAACGAAGCCGAAATCAGCTACCGGCCGCTACTGCCACTTTGCCCTGCGCTCGAATCGTCAAAGGCTCTTTGCGGCCCTCGATGCTCAATGTGAAGACTTCGTCAACGTCCCCCGCTTCGGCCGGAGCCGTAAATGTGAAGGGCAGGACATGCACCTGTCGCTCGACTTCCGGTAAACGCACGGAGAACGTTTCGCCGGGATGGGTCGCTTCGATCTTTTCAATCTTGAATGGCTTACGTCCCCGGACCACGAGGTTCATCGTTTTAGTCTGCCCCGCAGGCACAGTCCCCAAAGTTAACAGGTCAGGCTGCAGCGTGAACTCCGATTCCACGCGGGCTTCCACGGGCAAAGGGACTTCCGGATTCGCTACGTCATTGGTCACAATCGTCAGCAATTCGCGGATCGTTCCCACGGGAGCGTCCGCCGCAAGCTTGACGACGATTTCATAATTCACCAGACCATTCACGGGAGCGCCCAGCATCACAGCTTCTGCGGTGATGTAGGACTGCGGCGACTTGATCTCTTTGACCACCCAGTTGTTGTTGCCGGCATAGTTCAAGGTCAGCTTACGTTCAGCCGGTGCCCCTTGATCGACCGCACCAAAATTCGCCGATCCCGGTGTGAAGACCACGTCGGTACGAATGTAAACGCTCAGGGGAATGCGAACCTCCTGAATCAGGCCCTTCGTCGGTTCGGCCAAGGTAATGAGGGCCGCGGAATCTTTCTTCCGCATGAACCGCTTGGTGTCCATCGAGATCTCGACATAAGCCGATTGGCCGCTGGGAATCTCATTCTGACTCGGTTTCGCCGCCGAACAACCGCACGACGTCGACACGTTGCGGAAGTAGATGGTTTCCTGATACAGGTTGGTCACCTTCAGGCGGATCATGCAGTCGGCACCGCGGGCCACCACACCGAAGTCGACGTTCTGCTTCTCGAACATCTTCTGAGCCCAGTTCAAGTCCTGAGACCAGGCAAGATTGCTGGCAAAGAGAAGGCAACAACCGGTGATTGCAACCCGGGTTAGCAGCAGCATGGCAGGCTCTTCGATGCGGGCCAGACATTGGGGAGACGTCTGGACGGTCGGGGGGAATTCAGGCGGGCGACGAAACAACTCGTCATCCCTGACTGCGTCTATCTTATGGAAAGTCTTCTCAGTCTTACAGTTGCGGACTCTCCGCTCACAGCCGAAACTACCCGTCTTGTATCAAAATGTCAATTCGGCTTGCCATTCGCTGGCCGGTCGGAATCCCCAGCAGACCTGAACGGAGTCCAGAATGTCGAAAATCCCCGTCATGGGAGATGATTTGCCCGCCACTATGCTGGCCATGCTGGGCCACGATTTTGAACTTCATCCCTGGAACGTCAGCCCGGAAAATCCTGTACTTCAGGTGGTGCAGGGGTTGATCACTTACGGCCATCCCCATGTCGACGGTCCCTTGCTCGACCGTT
Organism: bacterium; assembly: GCA_016125225.1. Classification (GTDB taxonomy): domain Bacteria; phylum Planctomycetota; class Planctomycetia; order Planctomycetales; family Planctomycetaceae; genus DSVQ01. The sequence continues at coordinate 11,474 of WGME01000031.1, forward strand.
GCCCCAACGTCAAAGTGGTCAGCAATCATGGCGTGGGGGTGGATCACATCGATGTCGCCGCCTGCACGGCGCGGGGTGTCCTCGTCGGCAACACCCCCGGCGTCCTCGATGCTTCCACCGCCGACATGACGATCGCCCTGTTGCTGGCACTGGCCCGCAATGTGGTCACCGGCGATGCTTTCGCCCATGGTCCACACTTCAGGCATTACGATCCCTCCAACATGATTGGCACCGAAGTCACCGGGGCGACGCTGGGAATCATCGGACTCGGCCGCATTGGTCGGCAGGTCGCCCGCCGCGCTCACGGTTTCGATATGCGGGTCCTTTATCACGGCCGCACCCGGCAATACGCCGCCGAGCAGACGTTGAATGTCGACTACGTCTCGCTGGATGATCTGCTGAGCCAGAGTGACTTCGTGGCATTGAACTGCCCGCTTACCCCCGAAACGAAGCACCTCATCAACTCGCAGACATTGGCGAAAATGAAACGCTCAGCCATGCTCATCAACATGGCCCGCGGCGGCGTGATCGATCAGGACGCGTTGTACACGGCCCTCACCACGGGTGTGATCGCCGGGGCCGCCCTCGATGTCACCGATCCCGAGCCATTACCCCGCGATCACCGATTGCTGAAGCTATCGAACCTGATCATCACGCCGCACCTGGGGAGTGCCTCCGACCGCACCCGCCGCCGCATGCAGGAAATGACGGTCGAAAACCTGCGCGCCGGGCTCCGTCACGAGCCCCTGCCATACGGTGTGCAAGCCCCTTAGCCGCGAGGCAACGCCGAGCGCTGTCCCCACCCTATGACCGCACAAAGAAAGTCCATCGATGGTGAATGTTGAACAGCGGCGGTCCTGGCCAGAGTTCTACAGCAATCATCGGTTTGCGATCCTGCTGGTGTTGCTCGTCCAATTGCTGGTAGGAACCTCACTGGCGACAGACATCGGTCTGCCAGTCTGGTGGCTGGATGGGTCTATCTCCCTGTTTTTGTTGTTGGCGATTTTTTCGCTCTGTTTTGAGCCCTATCAGCGTCTGTTTGCACTCTCCCTGGGCATACCCAGTATTCTGATCGTGATCGGGGGAAATGCGATCTCCGGGCCGTGGACGCAGGGGCTGATGTTGCTGGGGCGGGCATGCCAGATGTTGTTCCTGTTCGGATCTTCCTTCCTGATCGTGAAGTCGCTGTTCCAACCTCACAAATTCACCTTCGACAGCGTCTTCGGGGCGATCTGCGGCTACATTTTTCTGGGGATGGGCTGGACCTTCATCTTTCTGCTCATTGAAGTATTTCAACCCGGCTCGATCGTGGTGAATCAAGCCGTGATTCCTGCCAATGAACCAAATCGCCCGATGGCAGTCGTGCTGTCATACTTCAGCTTCGCCACACTCACGTCAGTCGGCTACGGAGATGTCCTGCCGAGCACACCAATCACGCGCACCCTGGCCTGGATGGAAGCCATGACAGGCCAATTCTACCTGGCCGTCGTCGTAGCGGGGTTGGTCAACATGGGCCAGCAAAGCCAAGGCACAACCGACGATGCCGACAAACAATCAGCCTGATTGAACAGACCAGGCAATAGGTCAGGCTCCTGCCCTACTTGCTATCAAACGTCAGCAATGATCATAGGATGCGTCGCGACTCACATTGAGCCATCTCTATTTCGCCTTTATGGGCTTCCCATGTTGCTCCATAAAATCAGCAAACTTTGCCCAAGAAAGTCGTTGTTTATTGACCGAATTGCCTTTTGGCAACCACTCTAAGTTACCTTTGCTGATTAGCAGCGTTCCAATTTTTCCTTGGTCAGACTTGATAATGATTTCCAAGTCCTTATGTGCCACAACGGCAGTATCAATTCTCACTCTCACTTCATGAGACACATTAACACTCCTATCCGTTCGTTACGACTCAAATACCATTAGCTCCAATTGCACAGTAAGACTACGCAATCCAGTTAGCAGTTCAATCACAACTGCACCGAGCATATTCAAAATCGCTTTATACACATATCGCAACCACTATGGAAACCGACTCACCGCCCCCACGGCGTCGGCGCGGACGCTGCCGTCGTTCAGGATGAAGGGTTGCGGGTCAGCGACGCGGGCTAACGGGCGGCAGCCGGGGCCGATGCCGTTGGTGCCCAAGTCCTGATCCATCGTCTTGATGAGCTGCTGAATCTGAGCGACCACTTCGGGATGGTCGGCGATCACGTTTTGTGATTCGGCGATATCACGCTCCAGGTGGTACAACTGCGGTTCTGGTTTCGCTCCGGTCTTCTTGGCATTCGGCGGGTTGATGGCGAGATGGAGTTTCCACGGCCCCGAACGGACCGCTTCCAGTTGCAGACCGCGGAAGTAGTAGAAGACGTCGTGCGGCGGTTTGGCATCGGTCTGACCTGAGAGAATCGGCCAGAGATTGCGGCCATCGATCACGCGATTACTCGGCACTTTGCCCCCCGCGAGTTCAACACACGTCGGCAGTACATCGAACATGCCACAGATGACATCCGTGGTAGACCCGGCGGGAATTTGTCCCGGCCACCAGGCGAGGGTGCACGTGCGGATGCCCCCTTCCCACGTGCTCCCCTTGAAGCCCCGGAGCGGCTGATTGCTGCCGCGCTGTGTGCCACCGTTATCGGAGGTAAAGATGACCAGCGTTTGCTCAGCGAGTTTGAGGCGGCGCAACGTCTCCAGCACCTGGCCGACACTGTCGTCGACTTCCTCGACCCAATCACTGTAGTGCCCATGGGACGACTTGCCCGCCCAGGCCTTGCCCGGATAGATCGGAAAGTGGACGGCACTGTGTGGCAGGTAGAGCAGGAACGGCTGGTCGCGTTTCTCTTCGATGAACTTCACAGCCGCCTTCGTGTAGGTTTCGACGATGGCCTGTTGTTCGTCCTGCTTCACACGGCCGATGACTTTCGTTTGCTCGACCAAGGGCAACGGTGGTTGGCTGTTACCGCGTAAGCCGAGTTCATCGCGTTGGATGCCGACTGCTTCTTTGGGCATCGGCAGTGGCTTGCCGAGATCGCTCTTGGAACCTTCGGCGGCGGTTCCCATATCGTTGGAATAGGGGATGCCCAGGTAATAGTCGAAGCCCTGATCGGTCGGCAGCATCGAGGGCTGATCACCGAGATGCCATTTGCCGACACACGCGGTCGCATAACCCAGCGGCTTGAGCAGGTCGGCAATGGTCTCTTCCTGCGGATTCAGGCCGACTTCCCCAGCCGGGAAGAGGACGTGTGGAATGGGCAACACGCGTTTGGGATAACACCCCGTCATCAGCGAAGAACGCGATGGCGAACAGACCGGAGCCGCATAGAAACTGGTGAGCCGGCAACCCTCTTTGGCCATGCGATCGAGATGCGGCGTGCGATTGATCGAGGAACCATACGGGCCAATGTCGGCGTAGCCCAGGTCATCGATATTGATGATCACGAAGTTGGGATGAGTGGGACGTTCGGCCGCATCCAGAGCCTTGACGTTCATCAGAACGGTCAAGCTGAAGCACAGCGATACGGCCCCCAATGCGTAAGCGCCACGGGTCGGCATGAGTGAGTCTCCCGGTTGTTGGTCGCAGAAATGAGTCTGCTATCCTACCGGGATTTGCCGTACGAGACCAACCGGGAGCATGACCACGAACAGAGAGAAAATCGCCATCAATCAGGCGACTTTGGCATTCGAGATCGTACTGCCCAGGCGGAAGTGCATCACGATTGGCCGGAAGCGACGCGCGATGCGAGGAAAGACACGCACCCAGTTCACCCAGCCCCAACGCTTCGGGAAGGCATCGAACAACGAGACTTCCGAGCACAACTGATAGCGGGGGTCCCACGCGGCAATCTGATCGCCACCTTCAATCCCCCACTGCCACACTCCAGAGGTCTCTTTGAAGCTCTCGAAGCGTCCAGCCCCCTTCACCATCGCCGGCGAGAGGGCATCGAAGATCATCTCCGCACCGGGATAGCGGTCGGTGATGCGCTGCAATAGTTGCTGCATTTCCGTGGCGGTTAAAAACATCGAAAGACCTTCCATGACCACGATCAACTGTTTCGGTTCACCAAGTTGATCGAGCCAGGCCGGATCGGTCACGGACCCTGCCAGCATCTTCAAGCGATCGGTTTCCGGAAAGCAGTCTTTGCGTAACGCCATTGATTCCGGTAGATCGAGATCAATCCACTTGAGACGGCCGTTGTCGACTCGCCAGAAACGTGTATCAAGCCCCGCCCCAAGATTGACCACCGTCGCATCGGGATTGCGGGCCAGACATTCCTTCAGCATGCGGTCAAACGTGACAGTCCGCGTCACAACGCCCGCCCGCGTCATCCGGCCCGCTTTAAGGTGTGACAACTGATGCCCGATTTTGTCCCAGATCTCCAGAACCTTGGCATCGTGAAAGAGACCGTCTGGATTCCGCGATTCATCGGCCTTGGCCGACAGCATGATGAGTAACGTCTGGGGAGCACCGGCGAGTTGATCGACGAGCGATTGAGTCTGAGCGGGCATAGGAATGACGGCTCCGGCGTGTTGTTCAAATCAAGCGAACCTCACGCGGACATGCTAAGTGCCACGGAAGGGGTCGCAGAAAACGGTGAGCATACCGATACGATAGAAACGATATCGGCACATGGCAGGGAGGGCGGGTAACAACGGTGTAAGTCTGGCCGGAATTCACGCAAAATTCAGGTGAACAGCCAAAAGATGCCGGGAAAACCCCGGCAAAAGTGATCAGCCAACCAAGGCTGCTGGCTGAGATTTCGACATCCCCATGGCCACCAGAATCCGCCGTTCACCTTTGAAGGGCATGCGACCATGCGCCACGCGCAGGTTATCCAGCAGCAACACATCCCCCTTTTCCCAAGGGAACAAGACGGCATTGTTCCAGAGGACTTGCCGGATATGGCTCATATCTTCACCAGCGATTTCGCCACCATCGCCATACTGACAGTGAATCGGAAAGTCTTCAGGACTTCGACGACGACGGCGGAACCGCTCTGCTAAGGCGGAAATCAAGGAGAGCCCGCGCAAGCCAACATGCCGAAACTCCCACGACCATGAGTCATGAAAGTTATGAGCCGAGTTGAACCAGATCTTCTGCCCCGTCACGGGATGGACCACCACCGCCGGACGCTCGTTGATCAGTTGCAGCGTGCCATCCGGCTTCCATTTCCAGCGGATCTGCTCGTGCTCGCAATACTGTTCGACATGCGACTTGTCGTCGGTCTCGAACATATCCATCCAGGTCCGCTTGCTGCGCCAGCTCTTTTCCGCGGCAATGTTCTGAATGATGCGAATGCCCCGGTCTTCAAAACGCTGCCGCACGCGCGGATCAATCGCTTCATACACTTTGCCCATGTCACAGATCGGCGTTTCCCCTCGTTCCGTGGGAGCCGTATGACAATAGAACAAAATCCGGTCGGGGTAATGATTCACATAGGCCAGTTCACAATGCAAAGCGATTGGAATGCGCGGTGGGGCTTCTGTCGATGTGTAAACCTGACCGGCGACCTTCTTGCGAGGTGAAGTCCCCCGGCGATAGTCCAGAAATTTCTCAGTGAGACCGGCAGCAAACGATTGAAACTGCTCGGCCGATTGAACATCGAAGCCGCGAAACAGGATCGCACCGACGGATTGCATGTGGCTGACAATCTCGTCAGAGGCGGTTTCGGAGAGACGTTTCAAACCTTCAAGAGTGCGATCCTCTTGAGGGGAAACAACCAGCGGCAACCCCGGCATCCCGGCCATCACATGGGCAGATAGCATCCCGATCGTTCCTTGCCTGCGGTGCGTCCGAACGGAATGCTCCCGCCAGCGCGAGAACATCACAACGGGCCGAAGTTCCTCACGAATTCATGCGGAATACGACGCGCATGAAACGCGGGTTCCTTCAGCATCCTAACATCGACCACCACATCTTCCAGCTTCACGGGCAATATTCCCGCGATGCCGAGAGCAGGCAGACCCCGCCGCCTTAATCGGCAAGACCCGTAGAATTGGGACCCATCAACAAAGAACTGAAGGGCTTTCGGCCTGCTCAGACCCATTCGCGAATCAGTTTGCCACCGACCAGATTGACTGGGCGACCGTCCGGAGCGTAGACGTGCAAGTCGCTGGGGAGACCGAGTTTGTGATAGATCGTCGCGACCACGTCTTCGGTGAAATACTCATTGCGAATCGGGCGGCCCCCCTCGTCATCCGTCGCTCCGACGACACTGCCACCGGGGACACCGGCGCCGGCCATCACGATGAAACCCGCATCCGCCCAGTGATCGCGACCGCTCGCGGAATTCACCTTAGGAGTGCGTCCGAAATCGGTGAGCCAGACCACCAGGGTATTCGAGAGCATGCCGCGATCTTCCAGATCGGTCAGGAGTTGCGGCAAGGCCTGATCGACCGGCGGCACGCGATTGTTCTTGAGCGAGGCGAAGTTATTCTGGTGAGTATCCCACCCGCCATCGGTCAGGGTGACAAACCGCACGCCCGATTCGATGAGCCGCCGAGCCAGCAGGCAGCTTTGACCGAACTTGTTGCGGCCGTAGGCATCTCGGAGCTTTGGATCTTCCTTGTCGATCTCAAAAGCCCGGCGGGTTTCGTCCGCCGTGATCATCTTCAGGGCTGTCGAATAATGCTCGTCGAGTGCGTCAAAGGCCTGCGGTTGCAGGCTGCTCGACCGCTGCAACCCGTCGACCGCACTCAGCATTTTCTTCCGGCGGTCAACGCGGTCCATGGCCATGTTGTTCGGCGGGGTGATGTCCCGGACGACAAAATTCTGAGCGTTGGGATCAGACAGAACGTCGAAAGCTCCGTGCTCCAGACCCAGAATGCCCGGGCTACCGCCCCCAAACCGTCGATCGAGCGAACTTCCCAGTTGAATGTACGGCGGCATCGCCGATTTGAACCCGAGTTGATGGCTGACCACGGACCCCATCGTGGGGTAGTGGATAGCGGGGTTAAACTTATGTCCGGAAAGGACATACTGATCGGCGACCCCGTGGCTTCCGTTCTTCGGGTTCCAGCCCCGCAAAAGACCAAAACGGTTCAATTCCTTGGCCATCCGCGGCACGATTTCCGTGAACTGCACGCCGGGAACAGCGGTGTCGATGACGCCAAATTCCCCCTTCACGCTGACCGGAGCCTGCGGCTTGGGATCGAATGTATCATGATGGCTGGTACCACCTTGCGTCCAGATGACGATGCAATTCACATCACCTGACGACGTCGACGGAGTACCACTGGCCTGAGCTTTGGCGGCCAGGAAAGAGGGTAAACTCAACCCGAGTCCGCCGAGCGCACCGACTTGCAGGAAGCTGCGGCGCGACACACCTTGACAATGCCGCAATGTCTGAGGAATGACGTTCAGCATGGCAGGACTCCGAGGCGGTGGGATGATGCAGGCGGGGTGAGGTTCGCGGAGAACCTCAATTGGTGCATCGGCCTCGAATGCACCACACATCAACTGTAGTCGATGGATGCCAGAAAAATCAAGCGAAATCGATGCAATTATGCTGTAGTTAGGCAGTTCAAAAGGGTTTCCCTGGAGCTATCTCAGATATCGAGCGAAGTGATCGAAGGGCAATTCAATTGGCGAAAGTAACCAAGATATTCCATCCTCCAATTGCTTAACGTGCCAAACGGTGACTCCAACCCAAGTCTGAAGCTCTAGAGAGCATTTCATAAGGCCATCAGGCGTTTGAGCAGCAGTCGGATGCAGGCGAGTTGGGTGAAGCCGTAGTAGAGGTGGTCGTAGTGTTCGTGTCGGACCAGCAGTCTTCGACAGTGGCCGAGCCAACTGATGGTCTGC
>WGME01000029.1 GCA_016125225.1 bacterium
AAGTGGAACGCACCATCTCCTGGCTGGGTAACTACCGACGGCTCTTGGTGCGACACGAATACCATATTCACATGTTCCAGGGGTTTATTACACTCGCCTGCCTCATGTTATGCCTCAAACGGTTTTGAAACCGCCTCTAGACTCATTTCTGATGTGCTGTTGAATTTCATAAGTGCTTGAATGAGTAAAGATGTTGTATGATCAGCAACGTCTCAACACCCCTCATCTCTCAACCAATATTCAACATAACAGTATAATTTGTATGATGTTATGATTTATTGGTCTTGTGTCGCTTCGCTCCTACAGCGACACATGTTGTACACCATCTGTTGGCAACAGATAGCAACTTATATGTGTTGATTATTTGTTGTTATTATCTAATATACTCAGCTTTTTCCGTAAGTTCTTATTTGGCGGTGGGTTTCGTCTTGAAATTCGCCGGAAAGTTCGCTTTTCTGAGTGAAGACCGAACCGACTCGACAAGAGTTGGGAGTTCGCTCTCTCGACAGAATAGAGCATCATGACACGTGAGAATCGGGGAACCGTTCGTTCTTTCAACGAAATCCCCGGCAGCACAGTCAATAACGATGTGCCGCTCCGTTGATTGCAACAGCTTCGCGGTCTTCTTGTAAGCTGTTATTGCTGATTCACCGGCGACAGGTTGCTTATTTCTCCGCAGCCACGCTGCAACCGTTGGGTACATGTGAATCATGACTTGCTTCACGATCTGACTGTCAGGCGTCTGCCTGTACCAGCCTGCGTACCAGAAGGCGTTAAGGGCTAGCTTCGCTCTGTCCCGGTCGATGCCACCATTTGCCATCCGGAAGTCACATAAGTTAGCAATGTGCTCATAGACGTCGGGTTCAGTTCTGCAAGCAACTCTTTGCCATTCGACCGCGTCGAATGCGTTCGGATGATCCCTCAACACGAATAACGCTATAGCGTTCGCTGAGAACCCCGAAACATCAACTTCTGCAAGATGCTCATCGTCAATCGTGATGAATTGCCTCAGCTCGCGTTTCATCCCGGTGAAGGTTGAATAGAGCCTTCCCGCTTCGGAACGCGACATGCGAAAGCGTTTCGATGCAAGACGATCAATCGCGAACGCTGCCGACTTCTTTTGAACATGTACGAGACTGCTCTTCTTCAGCCATTTGCTGGCAGCGTGATCGTCGAAATCGATTTGACATAAACTGTCAAAGAGATGCCTTTCAAGTTCTGACGGATTATCAATCAGCAGCGACACATCGTTAGATGCTCGCTTGCTGCATTGTGTCTGACGGTACTTCTTACGTGCTGCTGAGGTTTGCAGCTCGTATGACAGAAGCTCGTCAGCCAGAATCGACTGAGCGAACCCATAAGATGCTACCGTGTTATCTTTAGAGGTCGATGACCATCGGTGAGACGTTCGTGTGAGATAGCCAACAGCCTCAAGCCGGGTTCGTACTGATTTGATAGCGTTGACGGGGATAAGCTCACTCAACCACTGTGAAGAGACAGGGACTTGTGCCCATCCGTCATGGCGAGCGTTGAGAAACACTTGCCATTCAAAGACTGTTGAAACGAACGCTGCAAGATGATCTTGTGTCGCTGTGCTTGAGTCTGAAAAGACATTCAACCGGCACAAGCTATGCGGAATTAAAAGTGACGGTGAACTGAGTGATCTATCTGAAGTCAGATGCTTTGCTGGGTAAAGGCGATTGGTCGTGAGCACAGAATGTTAGCTGAGAAAAAGTTGCGGAATTGAACACGTCTACGCAACTAGCATCAAAGAGAGAGCGTAAGCTATCATAAAGCTGATCGTAAGTCAAGTGCACACAAAGCGTTGAGTGTACACTTCAAGCTTCAATTGATGGTTCTTCACCATGTGCGGTCGATTCAATCTTCGTCTTAAACCATCCGAACTGGAAGAGTTCTTCCGCGTGCTCAATGCCCCAGATATGGGCTTCCGTTACAACATCGCCCCCACTCAGCCGATTCTGGCGATTATCGTTCGCGATGGTCAGCCTACATGGCAGGTCGCTCCGTGGGGATTGCATCCGAGTTGGTCTAAGACACTGCTGATTAACGCACGGTCTGAGACCGTGTTTGAGAAACGAGCTTTCAGCAAGTCAATTCGAGAGCGTCGCTGTATCGTTCCGGCCAGTGGCTTCTACGAATGGCAGACGATTTGAGCAGAGAGAGTGCAGACTGAGAGGTGAGTTCAGACGCTTGATTCAAGCTAGTTTGAGATTTCGTCCGATGAATCTCGTATCAGCATAAGAGCGTGATCCAGTGGGGTTCACACTCGATTAGGCTACAAGAGTGGGTTGGAAATCGTTTTGAAAATCGTTTTGAAGATTATCTGAAGAACAAGCTGTATTGGTCATAAGTGCCATTCGCATAACCCGAAACGACGCGTTCAACGCCCCGGATGGCTTCAAAGACGGCTTCCAGACACCAGAAGCAACCACCGGCTAAAGTGGCCACTTCCCGAGGATTCTCGGACATGATCCCAACCTTCTCGAACATTTATGGAGGCGTCAACTTCTCAATCTCATTCACCGAATTATCCTGAAGCTGACGTACGGGCACAACTGGCTTCGCTACGGTGTTCTGTGGTCAGCCGGGTCGAAAATTCCAGTCGTTACGCTCAGGCAAGCATCAGGATTCCATGTTTCGCTGCATTCCACCAGCCATCGCCTACCGCAGTGCGGCTGTCGTTCGCAAAATCCGTGCAAGCTCGGATCGACGCCGGCTCTCGGCGGCATTCACAGTTTCCCATTTGCTTTTCGCCGCGGACTCCTCAAGAATCGAGGCAGTTCGATCCGTTTCCAAGGAGTCTGTTCATGTTACGTTTGTCCTGTTTGTCCGCTCTGCTGTTCAGCGGCATGGCGGCTGCCAATGTCGTGATGGCTGATGATCTCAAGACGCTGCTCGCGCCGAATGCCACGGCGACCAAAGTCGTCGGCGACTGCAAATTCACGGAAGGCCCGGCCTACAGCCCCAAAGGCTTTCTCCTCTTCAGCGACATCCCCAACGAACGGATTGTCCGCTATGACAACGACGGCTCATCCAGCGACTACCTGAAGCCTTCAGGTAAATCGAATGGGCTGGTCTTTGATGCCGCCGGTCATCTTTACGCATGCCAAGGTGGTGCCCGACGCGTGGTGCGGATCAGCGCGGTGGATGGCAAGATCGAAGTCCTCTGTGATCAGTACGAAGGCAAGAAGCTCAACAGCCCGAACGATCTCGCCCTCGATAATCAAGGCGGGCTTTACTTCACCGACCCGCGTTACGGTGACGAAGCCGATGTCGAACAGAAGGTGATGGGGGTCTATTACATCGATGCCGCCGGGAAAACGACACGAGTCATCGATTCGCTGCAACGTCCGAACGGCATTCTCGTCTCCAACGATGGCAAGACGCTCCTGGTCGCCGAACCCAACAAACGCGAACTGTGGCGATATGCGATTCAGTCGCCGGGCCAACTCGGCAAAGGCGAACTCATCTTCACCGGAGAAGAACAACTCGATGGCGGTGGCCCCGATGGCATGTGCCTCGACGACGCTGGCGGCATTTATGCCACTTATGGCAGCGTGGTGGTGCTGAATCCGGAAGGGCAACTCATCGGCCGCATTCCGGTTCCGGAACGCCCGGCGAACTGCACCTTTGGTGGTCCGGACGGCCAGACGTTGTTTGTGACCGCCCGCACCAGTCTTTACAGCATTCCCATGTCCGTGAAAGGTGCTCCGCTGGCCGGTCAGGGTCCGAAACCTGTTCCTGCCGTCAGCCGTCGTGCTCCGTCGGTCCCCGTGATCCTGGCCAGTCTGGTTAACGCAGAAGACGTGAAGTCGATCAAGATCGAAGGCATCACGCTCAAGGCCCCGGCGACCTGGCAGCAGCAACCGCCCGCCAATCGTCTGCGTTTGTCGCAGTTCGCGATCCCCGCTGCTGAGGGAGACAAAGAATCCGGCGAACTGGTGATTTCGTTCTTCCGCGGCGATGGCGGCGGCATCGATCCCAACCTGAAGCGTTGGACCGACCAGTTCACGGGAGATGGCCGCAAGGTCAAGCTGACTAAAGGCCAATCGGAACAGGGAACCTATTATCTCCACGACGTCACCGGGACCTATCTGAAGTCGGAAGGAGGCGGTCCCTTTGCTCCCGGCAAGAAGACGCCGATGCCTGGTTACCGCTCGCTGAGCGTGATCCTGCAGGTGCCGGACGAAGGCAACTACTTCCTGCGGCTCACCGGCCCGGAAAAGACCATCACCGCCGCCGCGGACGCCTTCCGCACCTCCTTCGGCGGCGATGCGGCGAAAGAAGAAGCGTATGAGATGAAGTAACTCATCCCATCATCAACTAGCCCGCAGCGCCAGCGAGGGTATTTTTTTGGAACATGGAAAGTGACCCTTGCTCGCGCTGCGGGCTAGTTTTGTTGGCAACCGTCAGGCGGAGCCTGACCTCCCGATAGCAACATGTGATACTCTGGCATTATTGAAGAATCATTGCGATGTCTGCCCTGAATCCAGTGACTGACGAACGACCACGCAGGTGGGAATCAGCGATTCAAGTTACAAAAGTTCTGCTTTGGAGAACGGGCTACTTTTCATTGATTATCGGAGCGTTTCAGAATTCAAGTCCAGTACCGGCATTGATCGGGGCACTTGTAGGATTCGGCCTCGGCATATTGGAAATCCGAATCACCTGGACCACGTGCTTTGCTCCGAACAGCCCTCACGTCCGCCCCATGTCCCGACCCATTCTGCTCAGTAATTTCGCAACTGTACTGGGGGCCATCATAATGATCTGCGCAATATGTTTTGCAGACCGGTGGGGCGATGTTGCGGATGTTTACTGTGTCTGGTTCTGCGTGGGCTGCGGGGGCGTTGCTTTGATGCTGTGGATTGCGGCAATCATCGTGGCCGGCGGAGTCAATCCCTACATTGATCAGATTCAATTCTATATGGATGGCACAAAGACCTACAAAATGTTGCATCCCGAGTTATCACAGCCTGTCAAGTCTCCTGAAGTCGTCGCCAATTCCTAGCCTGCCCACAGAGAGTTACAGAGACCGATGCCTCACATGACTTCTAATCGCCTCCTCGGGCAGAGCCTGCGTTTCTACTGGCGAACAAATCTGGCAATTGTGCTGGGCGTTGCCATCGGCACGGCAGTGATTGGCGGGGCTCTGATCGTCGGCGATTCCGTCCGAGCCAGTCTGCGGCAGATGACGCTCGACCGCCTCGGTGAGATCGACGATGTCGTCACCGGCCCGCGGTTCTTCCGGGAACAACTGGCGGGCGATCTGCAAACCGTCTTCTGGAAGCACTCTCCGGGGCTGAAAGAAAATGCCGTCATTCAACCCTTTGTGGCTCCGGCAATTTTACTGGTGGCGGGTGCCGAGAAGCAGGCGGGCGAGACTGTCCGTCGATCCGGCCAGGTGAATGTGTATGGTGTGGATGAGCGAGCCTGGGAGTTTGTAGCACCGCCGGGAATGACAGCTCCTGTAGAAGATGGTGCGTATCTGAACGCGTCGCTGGCGGAATCGCTGGATGCGAAAGTCGGCGACACCGTTACCATCTGGATCGAACTGCCGAGTGCGGTGCCACGTGATACCTTGCTCGGTCAAAAAGACAACGACGCAGCGGAAGTCACCGTCATCGTGCGTGAGATTCTGCCCGACGCTGCCGGGGCCGCACGACTCGGGCTATTTCCTACGCAGCAGTTGCCATTGAATGCGTTTGTCTCGCTGGCTCATCTGCAGGACGCACTCGATCAGACGGAAATTGCCCCGACACGGCGCGATCCGCTCGGCCAACCGGCCCGCGTCAACACATTGTTTGTGCGTGATCCCTTAGCGAAAATGCCATTAGTGGACAGGACAGTTCCTGCGACCGTCTTTTCGCCAAAGAGTATGCAAGAGGCTTGGACGCTTGCTGACCTGAATTTGCGAATTGTGCATGACACCACGTTGAATGTGCTGTCGGTCGAGAGCGAACAGATGCTGCTGGAAGACCGCTTTGCCCAGGTGGTGCTGCAGTACGCTCACGAGCAGAAACTGCCCGCCTCACCGATGATGGTCTATCTCGCCAACTGGTTCAAAAACCCGCGCGATCCCCAAGCCTATTCGATGTATTCGACCGTCGCGGGGTTGGATGTGCTCGACCTCGCTGAAACCTTCGGGCCATTTGAATTCGTCGGTGCCATGCCCGACACGCTAGGCAAGCATGACGTAATCATTAACGCATTCCTGGCCGAGGATCTGAAAGTCCAGGTCGGTGATGAAATCCGCTTCGCCTATCACACCGTCGGTTCTCACGGCGAGTTGCCGGAGATCGAACGCATGGCAACGGTCCGGGGCATTGTGAAAATGGCCGGGGCAGCGATCGATCAGCAACTCACGCCAACAGTCAAAGGCATCACCGACGCCGCCTCGTTCGATGATTGGGAACAACCATTTCCGATGAAGTTGGAGGCGGTGACGGCGCGCGATGATGATTACTGGAATGCGTATCGTGCCACGCCGAAGGCCTTTTTCTCGCTGAAGACCGCTCAGGAACTTTGGCCGAGTCGTTATGGCAGTTACACTTCGGTGCGGGTCGGTTTGAAGCCGGGGCAATCGGTGGAAAACGCGACCGCTGCGTTGTCGCAGGCGCTGCTGTCGACATTGAAGCCGGCGGAAGTGGGGCTCGCGTTTCAACCGGTGCGTACTCTGGGTCTGCAAGCGGCCAATGGCTCGAATGACTTTTCGGTGCTGTTCATCAGCTTCAGTTTCTTTCTGATTCTGTCGGCGGTAATTCTCGTCGGGTTGTTGTTCCGGCTGGCCATCGAACAGCGGGTGAAGCAATGGGGGCTGCTCGCCGCGTTGGGTTACTCACCACGATTGGTGCGGCGGTTGATGCTGGGTGAGGGCGTATTGCTCGTGGTCATCGGTGGTGTGCTCGGAATCTTCGCAGCCGTCGGTTATGCCCAGTTCATGTTGTATGGGTTGAAGACCTGGTGGATCGGAGCCATCGGCACGAAATTCCTGATGCTCGACATTCAGCCGGTGAGTCTCGCAATCGGTGCCTGCTCTGCGATGATCACATCGCTGTTGGCGATTCTCTGGTCGCAGCGGCAACTGCGGAGCATCTCGCTCCGGGAACAGTTGGTTGGCGTCTCAGAAGTCGCGGTCGCAAACGATCCCCAGCGAGCAGGGCGTGTGCGACTTCGAGCGATGATCGCAGGGGGCACGGCCGTGCTGCTGGTGCTCGGCGTGCTCATCGGCGTGATTCCGCAGGGGGAAGCCTTCAGCGGGATCGCCTGGCCTGCGGTCGTTTTCTTCATCGCAGGGATGCTGATGCTCGCCGCCGGCTTATGGGCTCAGTCCGCCTGGCTGCAACGTGACACGGGCGACTTCGTGCGCGGTCGTGGTCCCGGAGCGGTGCTGCGACTCGGTGTGCGGAACGCCGCCCGCAGACGGTCCCGCAGTGTTCTCACCACGGGGTTGATCGCCTCGGCGTCATTCGTCATTGCGGCAGTGGCCGCCGGCCACATCAACCCGACGCAAGACCGGCCTGATAAGTCCTCAGGCAATGGCGGATATACGCTGGTCGCAGAATCGAGCAGCCCGATCCTCTACAGTCTGAACACAGCCTCCGGTCGCAAGACGTTGAATCTGGTGGCCAAGACACCGGCTCAAGAGGCGGCCTTGCAAGTGATGTCGGTGATGGCATTCCGCGTGAAGCCCGGTGAGGAGGCCAGCTGCCTCAACCTGTTTCAGACGCATGTCCCCACGATTCTTGGTGCGCCGCAGGCGATGATTGAACGCGGCGGCTTCAGCTTTGTCGGCGGTGGCGAACATCCCTGGGACATCTTGAACAAGGAACTTCCCGGGGGCGAAGTCCCCGTGCTGGGGGATATGAACACTCTGCAGTTCAGCCTCAAGAAAAGTGTCGGGCAGGACATTCCGATTCCCTCTGCTGAGAACCCGCAGCATCAATTGCAAGTGGCGGGCATGTTCAACGGCGCGGTTTTTCAGGGCGTGCTGGTGATGTCGGAAGAGAACTTTTTGGAGCTCTATCCGGAACAACGAGGCTTCCGTTATTTTCTCATCGAAGTCCCGCCGGAACATGCCGCCGCCGCTGCGCAACTGCTGGAGACCGACCTCGCCGAGTATGGCTTTGATACAGAACCGGTTGCGGACCGTCTCGCCCGGTTTCTTGCTGTACAGAACACGTATCTGTCGACGTTCCAGTCACTCGGTGGGCTGGGCTTGTTGCTCGGGACCTTTGGGTTGGCGACAGTGATGTTGCGGAATGTGCTCGAACGGCAGGGCGAGTTGGCATTGCTGCGGGCTGTTGGATTCCGACCCCGGCAGATTGGTGGGATGGTGCTCGCAGAGACGCTGCTGCTGTTGCTATGGGGATTGGCAACCGGCACACTCGCCGCCTGGCTTGCCATGACTCCGCAACTGATGACCACGGGAGCCGATGTTCCCTGGAGCAGTGTGGTGCTGCTGTTGTCGGCAATCGTGGTGATCGGACTGCTATCGGCAACAACCGCCGTGCGTCTGGCCACCCATGTCCCCATCGTCAGCACGCTACGTGGCGAGTAGGCTTAACGGTGTCCCTGCAGTTCGCCACGGACCGATTTGGTGACACAGTTCTGGAATAATTGATTGGTCATTTCGAGCTCGGCACACGCCTGATCGAGTGCGGCGAGAAACTGGTCCACTTCGGCGGCGGTCACAATCAGCGGCGGTTCAATCCGCAGGACATTGGGTTGTGAACGGCAGATTTGCGTGACGATGTGATGTTTCCGCAATAGACTCTGCATCACATAGAACGCGGGCAGGTCTTTTACGCGTTGAAGGTAATCAGGAATCACCAGCGGCTGAATGCCCGCCTCGGCGATCCAGTGATCGATGATCACATCGGGCAACGGAGCGAACTCCAGCCCCAACAGCAAACCGCGACCGCGCAGTTCCTGAATCAGCGGCGAGCGGTCGATCAGCGGCTGGATTCCCGCCTGCAGTTGAGACGACCGTTGCTGCACGTTCTGCAGGATCTTGGGATTTCGTGCTAACTTCAGGGAGGCGAGACCGGCGGCACAGGCCAGGCTCCCGCCAGCGAAGGTGCTGGTATGCCGCAGACAACTGTCGAGAGTGCCATAGGCTGTCATCCAGTGGTCGCGACGGCAGAGCATCGCCCCCAAAGGAAGATGTCCGCCTCCCAGAGACTTCGCCAGACATAAGATATCGGGCGTAACTTGCTCAGCTTCGACCGCGAACAGGGTGCCAGTTCGACACAACCCGGTCTGCACTTCATCGGCGATCAGGAGAGTCCCGGTCGCGGTACAAATTTGGCGTATGCGGGAGAGTACGCCCTCAGCGAGCGGATGCATGCCCCCTTCGGCCGCAACGGGTTCGATAATGAACGCTGCGACATCGCGTTGAGACAATTCGCGATGCAGGCGCTCCAGATCCCCATGCGGGATGGGTTGGCTGCCGGGCAATAACGGCAGAAAGGGTTCGCGATACGGCGCATACCCCGTGACTGATAAGGCTCCCAATGTTTTGCCGTGGTATCCGCGCGACCATGATAGTAACCGCGGGCGATGTGTCGCGGCACGGGCCAGCTTAAGAGCCGCTTCAACGGCTTCCGCCCCGCTATTCACGAACGTCACGAGGTCCAGTCCCGCGGGTGCCAACGTGGCCAGTTGCTCGGCCAACTCGGCCGCATAGGGGTTCACCGCTGAAGGCGTAAACCCGACTGCCTGCGACTGCAACGCCGTCTGAATGGCCGCGGAAATGCCCGGTTCGTTATGTCCCCAGTTCACCGAGCCATAACCCGCGACGAAATCGAGATACTCGCGCCCCTCGCTATCCCACAAACGGCAGCCTTCACCCCGAACATAGGTGCGAAGCAGATCACCCTCTTGCAGCAACTCTGCGAGCACGGGGTTCACGTAGCGTCCAAACTGTGCGGCACTGCGCTTGAAACTTGTCTTAGCGGAGACGGTTGAACCAGACCAGAGTTTGCGGAGCTTTGTCCGCTGTGTTTCAGAGACGGTCTGACCTTGCGATAACCAAGGCGAAAACGTGAAACCATGTCGCCGCGCGATTCGACCGATTTCCTGAATGCGGTCCAGGTCGAGTTGCCGTCCGATTGACAGACTTTCGGCACGATTCTCCCAAGCCAGCAGTAGTGTTTCACCGAGACAACTCGGGATGATGCCGCGGCTGAGCCAGAGAAAATCGCCTTGGCGTTCCACACCTCGGGGCAGGACCGATAGCCCGCTGCTGAGCACGAGCACATCGTCGCGGTGGAGATGGTCCATCTGCACATCGGCGGGCACGGCCACATCCCAGACGATGCTGCCGGAAGCCAGGGTACGCGGATCGAGGCAATGTCCGGCGGAGGTCGCCGTTACCAACAATCGCGACTGTTGAATGGCAAAGGGTAAGTCAGTACAGCTTTCGGCGGCCAGTTCCTGACTGATCCGGCGCAAGCGAGGGGAATCGACTCGGCCGACCAGTAGCAACTTGCCGACATGCGGCGACAGCAGCCGGGCCACGGCAGTCGCGACACTTCCGGGGATACCGATCACGGCCACGGTTTCCTGGGCCAATGATATTCCAAGCTCTTCGGAAACGTTCAACACGTCTTGAAAGGCAGCATAGGCGGTGAGGCAGTTTCCGGTGGTGACAGCAACGGGGGTTTGTTCGGCAAGTTCCTGTCCGCCCCCTCCCAGGACCCCGGTCAATGCTCCCAAACCCGCAATGACGGCTCCCCATTCATGAGCCTGTCCCAGCGCTTCGCGAACCTGTTGCAGGGCTTCGTCGGGGGAATCCAGAATCTCTACCGGCCCTTGCGGAATCTCATAAATCCGCCCTTCGATGGCCTGACCCGTGATCGAAATCAGTTTCGGGATTTCATCAACGATTCGGACCCCGGTGGCAACAGCGGGCGGCTCAGATTCTTCGGATGGCTCAAGCTCGTCCTGCAAACTTTTGCAGAACCCGAGCAGATCATGCCCCCAGCGACGAGCCAACCGACTCGAAGACTGTTGAAGGCGCAAGTAGTCCTGCTGCGAGCCGAGAGGGTGAACTACAAACGCAAACTTCACAGCAGACTCCGACAATATGCGCAGAATCGATTGTTGCGCATCGCCAGTGCTCGCAGCGCCCGCAGCGTTTCCGAACGATCACGCTCGTAGTCAGCATAACCGCATGTTCAGGCGGTTGTCCAACTCTCGGGCGGATGTTCGCCAGGAACTCGCAAAATCACCGGCAGAAACTCACGAGAGGGAATTTGTGACGACTGTGATTGCTGTTCAAGACCTTCTGACACGACCGGTTATGCGGGTCCTGAATGGCAGCAAGCCATTTCTGCAGCGAGCTCTCGCAGTGATGCGACACACCCTGACGCCGGAGCGCGTGATTCAAGCATGCTCGGCGAACCACTGCACGGTCCGCTGGACCCCTTCCGCGAAAGCAACTGTGGGTTGCCAGCCGAGCTTCGTGGCGGCCAGACTCGCATCGACAATGCTGGAGCGCAGATCGCCAGCCCGAGCGGGGCCATGCTTCGGTTCGGGGGGACTGCCTGTTTGGCCACCTTGTTGCCAGATAGCTGTCGCTTCCTGACGTACCAGTTGTTCGAGCTGGTTGACGTCGGTCCGCTGGCCGGTCCCGATATTGAGTGCCAGGAAGTGAGTCTCAAGAGGCTGGGTCAAGGCGAGCAGGTTTGCCCGTGCCACATCGGGACCGTACACATAATCGCGGTCGTACTTACCGTCCCCGTTAACGGTGGCAGGTTCTCCTGCCAGCAATCGCTGACTGAAAATTGCCATGACTCCGGCTTCTCCGTGAGGATTCTGCCGAGGTCCATAGACGTTGGCATACCGCAACGCCACGCCAGTCAGGCCCCGCTCACGGGCATAGAATTCGAGATACTTCTCGCCAACCCATTTGCTGATGCCGTACGGTGAAATCGGATTGGCAGGCGTTTCCTCCGGCGCGGGGGTATACACATCTCCATAAAGCACACCGCCCGATGAGGCAAACACAATCCGTTTGGCACCGACTCGGCTGGCTTCATCAAACACATTCACCAGGCCCAGCACGTTCACTTCGGCATCGAAAATGGGATCGCGGACCGAACGGCTGACCGACATCTGCGCCGCCTGATGGCTCACTGCTTCGGGCTGAAATTCACTGAAAGCCTTGGCAAGCGCCGCACGATCACGGATATCGATCTGATACAAAGGGACACTGGCTGGTAAGTTTTTGGGTGATCCCGAGCTCAGGTCATCCACCACAGCCGGAGTGTGTCCTGCCGCCAGACACGCATCGACAATGTGACTGCCGATGAAACCCGCCCCGCCGGTGATCAGAATCCGCATTGCTATCGATCCTCGCGTAAGTAAGCCAACCGTTAGGTAGATGTAGCGAGAATCGGCAGCGAGTACCAGAGTGAACCGCGTTGTTCACCGGCGTTCCAGTGGAACATAATCAAACACCGGCAGCCAGAGGTCGGCTTCGGGGTCCTGATACTCGACGAGGGCAGAAAAGGGGGCTTCGACTTCGGTGGTGCCGCGCGAGAGGTACTCGACTCCCTCGTAGTTTTCCACGCGCTGGGTCGGGACTTCGATAGTCCGGCCCTGATTGTTTCTGAGGGTGACTCGCATCTTGAGGTTGTCAGGGTTGTTAACGAGCCGGTAGATCACAGTAAAACCAATCCCGCGTTGCGACCCATTCCCCACCGGCGTCCATTCCCGCTTGTGCCAGCTGATTTTGGGTGGCTCATACTTTCGCGGAGGAGGAGTGGGTGGCGTTGGATCAGGCGCCGGCATCTCGGGGGTGGGGGCTTCAGCCGGTTGTGTGGGAACCTGCTCGGGTTCGGGTTGACTCGGTTGAATCGGTGGTAACGGAGGCGGCGTATACTCCTTCGTTTCCTCACACCCGATCGCGAATATCAGCAGGCTTGCCACACAGGCTGTCCATCGTGCACAAGTCATACGTCAACCTTTACGTACCGGAAGAGACCATCGAATGCTGTCAGTAGGTGTTGGCGACCGCTTATTTGCGATCGAACGTTCCCAGGAGCTTCTGACCGACCAGATCGACCACCCAGACCGGGCTTTCCTCCTGGCTTGCCATCACCAACCGCTCCCCTTTGGTATCCATGGCGACAATATCGATGGGAGCTATCTCGGGAATGCTGATCGTGGTCTTCTCGCCGGTCGTGGGATCGACCAGATCGATTTGACGCCCTGAGACGGCGATGATTTTTGTGCCGTCGGCACTAAAGCTGAACCAGTCATAGTACTGCTGATTGGGGTCATCCAGTTCGACCTTGAGGGCGACCTTTTTGGTGTTGAGATCCCAACAAATCGCACGCAACGGAGGTCCCGAAGCCACCAGAGTCTGATTGTCGGGACTGAACGCCAAGGCTCGAATCAGTTCAGTGCCGAGTTTGAACTCGGCGATCACACTGCTCGCTTTAACGTCGAAGACAGAGACCGTTCCCTTGCTCGTTCCCCAGGCCACCAGCGATCCATCATTGCTGAAATTGAAAATCTCCATCTCAGGGGCATTGAGCAGCAGTGACGCTTCGATCTCGCCGGTATCCAGTTTGATGACGTAGACCGTTCCATCATTGGAGTAGGTCGCGGCCCGGACACCATCCTGACTGACCAGCAGATTACGAATCGTGCTGGGATGAGAAGGCAACGGCTGTAACTCTTGATTGACATATTTGAAGAGTTGCTCGCCGGCCGAAATCAGAATGAGCTTGCCATCGGGTGACATCGCCATGCCACTGACGCCCACGTTTGTGGGAAAGACGATTTCTTCGATCCGGGAGTTTTTGGCGATATCCCAGACTTCGGCACTTCCACGGCTGCGGCCCGTCAACATGATTTGACCGTCCGTGGAAATTCCGACCGAAGACGGCTTGCCGCGAATTGTCAGGCGTTGAGCCGGTTTGAACATGTTGAGGATCGAGGGACCGACGAAATAGCCGAACGCGCCTAGCAGCGGTAACCCTACCAGCAGAATGATAACCAGTTGACCACCAGCAGAAGCAGGATTCACCAGTCCCACCAGCCAGTCAGGTACCAGAGCCGCCATGCGTGCCTGAGCCGACAGCTTCGGTTTTGCCGATACCAGTTCAATTAATTGATCGCCACGCGGGTCACCCAGTTTGACGAGCGCCTTGGCGGCTCCCCGCCGCACCATCAGGTTTTCATCGCTCAGCAAATCTTCTAACGGCTTGCGAGAGTTCTGATGACCGATTTCTGCCAGCGCTTGCGAAGCATGGTAGCGCACCTCCGGTGTTGTATCGCGGAGCATGGCCAGCAACGCAGGCAACGTCGAAGCGTCGCCGATATCCCCCAATGCAGAAATGCATCGGCAACGAACTGTCAATTCATCATCGAGAGCCTCTTCCAGAACCGGCAAGGCTTTCGGCGACCGCAATAAGCCGAGGGCTTTCGCTGCCGCCATGCGAACTTCGACGGCGGTATCGGTTTTCAAGGTGACGATCAACCGCTCAAGAGCTGCGAGGTTGCCCATTTCACCCAAGGCATCCACCGCCCGCTGACGGATGGCCACATTGTTATCATCCAGCAATTGCAACAAGGGTGCGACAGCCGAGGCACTGCGAAACCGACGGAACGCACTGACCGCTTTCAGACGGGTATTCTCGTCTTCATCATAAAAGAGCTGAGTCAACGGCTCAGCTGCCAATTCATCACCCAGACGACCTAATGCTTCAGCTGCCGCCGCCCGCACATTGGCTTCGGAGTGTTGCAGCAGAGGCAGCAAGGCGGGAGTTGCTTGTGCGTCACCTAGCTCACCTAGAGTAGCAGCCGCTCGCGAGCAGACATCGGCGTCTTCATCGGACAAAAGTTTCATGAGCGGTTTGACCGCCCGCTTGTCACCCAGACGCTGCAAGGCCGCAGCGGCATTAGCACGAACGACGGCGTCGGGATCTCCCAGCACGTGAATGAGCGCGGTGGCTCCCTTGGGATCGCCGATATTTCCAAGTGCTTCCGCGGCGTGACTCCGAATAATCCCAAACCGATGGCCCAGCATCGCGGCGAGGGAATCCGTCGCTGAGGCATCACGGATGCGTCCCAAAACGACGACAGCTTCCAGCACCAGGCCGGGATCATCGGATTTGAGAATCTCCATCAGGACGGGAACCGCCAGCTTGCCAATCCGGACAATGGTTTCTCCAGCGGTGAATCGATACAGCGGTTCCTGCAATGCCAGATTGAGTAAGGCGGGGACCGCACGGGCGTCTCCGATCTTGCCCAATGCGATGACGGCATCGCGCTTCACATCGGGAACCTCGTCATCAAGTAAGCGGACCAGATGTGGCGTTGCTGCCGGGTCATGCAACTCGCCCAGCACTTCCGCGACCGCTTCTCGAATGGAAATCCAGTAATCGGAAACGAGCGGAACGAGTAATTCCAGCACACGTGCATCGGCCGTCTTACCAAACTCACGAATAGCTTGCGCCCGCAACTCGGCTTCTGGTTTGCCTTCCGCATTCTTCTTCTGAATTGATTCCGTGAACTTCTTGAGCTTGCGCTGGCTGAGATGTGGCTTGTGCTCGATCGGTTCATTAACCAGCGGAGGTTGCTTTTCCAGAATCTCAGCAAAATCTGCGAAGGATTTTCCCTGGGGATCTGATGGAACCAGGAACCGCCCCGATGCTGTGACCGCCGGTTGAGGTTCGATTGTGGGAACCACCACCGACTGCTGACACTTCGGGCATTTGATTTTCCGCCCGGCCAATTCTGCTTTCACTCGAAACCGAGCCTGACAGGCACATTGGACCGCGATCCGTTGAGACGCGGTGTCATCACTTTCCTGCTTAGCTTCCGCTGGCAGCTCGATGACGGCGGAAACCGATGACAGAATTCCAGACGCGTTCGATGATTTGGCAGAGGGCCGCAGACCACGGCTTTCTGGATGAGTTGTCGCCGTGGTCGACGGTATAGCAGGCCGCGCGGATCGCCCCGTTTCTTGAGAGGGAGATGCCGGTTGAGGGACTGGTTTGGTCCCGGCAGGCGGTGTCGGTGCTGCCAGCATGGCATCCAGTTGAAACGCGGTCCCGCCTGGAAGTGTTGACTTGCCCGTGGGCGGAATGGCGGGGCCATTGCTTGCTGGTGACGCTCCTTCCGTTGAAGCCGCTGGCTGCGAATGGCTGGCGGTCGTTTTGGGTAAACGGGCTCCACAACTGCGACAACGCAGCATCCCCGGCTGTAGTTCAGCCTGACATTGCGGACAGTTGACCAACGTGGCACTCATACGGGACACACTTCCTGATGGACTCAAGGTGGTCTCTAGGCATCAATGTTGAGGACGATTGGTGGTTTGCGATGAACTCGACAGTTGTGCCGCGGGCACTTGCAGTTGCTGTCGATGCTTCTCGATGACCTCCATCACCCGGGCATATTTCACAGACTGATCCATAAACCCATAATCACCGATGGGTTGTCGGGACTTGAGCGGGACAATCCACTCCGGAGTCAACCACCATGACACAGGGGCGGTCCCTAGGTCGACATCCGGGTCTACGAGATACTGATAGGGGCGACCATTCAGTGATGCGATCGCATCGACTTTGACGTACGGATCCTGAAAACCCCGACGTAAGGCTTCACGCCGCAGAAATCGGGCATAGGAAGCCATGTGACGTGGATGGCCCCATACTCCCTTACCTCGCATCTGGCGGCGTGAGAGATGGTCGCGAACATCGACTTCCCAGACCTGGCCCGTCGCCAGATCGGCCACCAGCACGCCTAAAAAAGTGTCTTTGTGCGACAGCATCATGCGCCACGAAAAATTCTTGGCTTCTTCGGTCCATTCCGGATTGCCGGAGTAGAACAGGAATCGCCAAGGCAACAGTACCTGCAACATAACGTAGGCCAGCAGCCCCACGGTCACCCAGCGCGGTGTTCGCAGAATGGACACTGCCGGTGTTGAATCGACTCGCTTGCTTGCGGGAACAAATCCGGAGGCTTGAATCATGGCGGTAACCCACCGCCGAGGTGTGTCCGGTTCCAGAAAGAGAACGTTGGACGCCATCATGAGCCACGGAAACGGGCCAATCTTGAAGAGCCAACTGTTGGTGTAGTGAAACAGGCAAGCCGCAACAATGGCCCAAGGCCGGGTCTTGCGATAGCACAGGGCGGGAGTAATCACGGCGTCCAGAATCAGGCCACCATAGGCGAAGACATACTTGGCCCAGGGGTGTGCCAACCAGGAGCCAATCACGGGACGATGAGCTTCAACCGCCAGCCATAACGAGACGGGTTCTCCCTGGAGCCAATCCGTATTGAGCTTATTGATGGCTCCATACGTATAGACCAGGCCAATGTGAAAGAGGAAGATTCCCAGGCACCACCAGGGCACCACTTGAGATCGATGTCTGGGATATAGGATCGCATTCAATGACCAGTCCTGATCGAGTCTGGTCACGGCAATCCAGAGACACAGCAGCACAATCAGATAATTATGGTTGTTGAACTGCGTCGCATCCCACAAATAGAGATATCCATGTGTAAGGGCCAGGAGGGCAGCCATCCAACGCGTCCAGAGACCCAAACCAATACCAAGGGCAGCGACCGCTGAGATAAAGAGGACATACTCCGCAGGAAAGCGCACCGCCGCATCGATCACTTCCCACCCCGGCGAGACCGGTCGGAACTCCCAAGCAGGAAAATATCGATTGACATGCCAGCAGAGATAGCCGGCATCAATGATCATCACCCAGCCAAACAAAATCCGAAATGTCGCCAGTGTCGATACATCGATCGGCTTTTGGAGGAATTCACTCAGGCGGGACTGCAGCAGACGAAAAGACATTGGCAAAGTACCACTTATCAGCTCGCAGGTTCACAGCGAAAACGCCAGTTGCATCTTGCGGTCCTGTTTAAGTGCATGGACCCGCCGAGAGAACTCACATCCTCTCGGCGGGCGGAAATCATGCAACAGTTGGAAAACCAGAACGAACCCAAGGGGCCGTCATTAGTTCTCTAACTTTTCCTTTTCCAGGATGTCATTGCTGAGCATCACACCGCAGAAGGTTTCGAAGGCATCGATTTCGCAGGTGCCATCGTCGAAACCGTCGTTAGCAATTTCACCCGTGTCGGCCGGGAAGCCGGGGTTGAAGAAGCCATCGCCGTTGAGGTCGTTCAGCACTTTGACCGAGCCGTCAGCCATCAGCAGGTTGGCATTGCCACGGTGCCAAGCGTACCAGTCACGAGTATCTTGGAGAATCAGGTGCTCGCCGCTGACGCCGGTGAAGAAGTATTCGCCGTTGGTCGCTGTGCTGGCGGGCACAACCACCACACCGCGGCTGGGATAGGTCGCATGGATCACGCTGGCACCGGGGTAGTAGTTGGCGCCCACGTTGTCCGGTTCGAGCAATTCGACAGCGTCGCTGCTGGAGAGTTCCCAACCAGCCGGACCGTCATTGAAGGATTCCGCGAGGCGAGCACCCAGAACGAGGTCGGTGTCAACGATATTGCCGTTGGTGTCAATGATAGTGGCACCCAGCAAAGCTTCGTCCGAGTCACCAGGAGCACCGTCGCCAATCACGGGAATGTTCGAAGACGGCACGTCGCTGGTGTCGATCTGACGGCGATTCAGAGGACCGGTACCATTGTGGGCGTCTTTCAGGTCGTCGCCATAGGTTTCGCCGTTAGCATCAGCAGTATCGAGAGTGATGTAGATCACATTGCCTTGACGGCTGAGGAACGGTTGACCACGGACAGCAAACCAGCTGTTAGCATAGTTGGTGTTCAAGCCGCTGCTGCGGAGCAAATCACCGAACGACTTGGTACGGGCAGTCGAAGTGGCACCACTGCTGGAGATAACCCACGTTCCACAGAAACCCTTGCCCTGACGATCAGCGTAAGCAGCACTGGCGTTGGATGTCGACAAGCCGAGCATGTCGTTCAGCTTTTCGATACCACGCAGAGGGCTGGTGGGGCAGCGGAGTTCAGACGGACGACCGGCACCCAGCTTGACCATGTCAGCACCCCAACCGTAGGTGTCGAAGCAGCCATCGCGAGCACTATCCCAGGCGCCTGACGCGTAGCGTTCGTTCGGATCGCTGTCAGCGAAGGTGTGCATCGAGATACCAATTTGACGCAGGTTGTTTTTGCACTGCGTGTTGCGGGCCGCTTCGCGGGCGGCATTGATGGCGGGCAACAGCAGGGCGATGAGGATGGCGATAATCGAGATCACCACCAGCAACTCGATCAGGGTGAACCCCTTGCGAGCACTCTTGACGTTCTTGGCCATTGAGAGAGATTCCTTGGTTTGAGACACAGTGAAACACTAAAAGACAAATTCATTGAAAGTGGCCATGGTCGGAGTCCACAACCACACAATTTCCGATGCGATCCAACACTTGCTGAAAACAGTTCGTACTACGACTGAAGCTCTTCACCCCCCCCCTTTCTTTACGCAGATCTGCAGAGCCGGACTCGCATATGTTGTTGGCCGCAAGAATCTGCTCCGCGACCGTCAACAGTGATAGAAGTTACTCAGGAATATGGACTTCGTATGAACGGGCCGCGAAAAGTTTGGCAAGGCTCTAAGTTCGACGATTACTGGAGATCACAAACATTCCTGTTGCAGGCCGAGATGGGGGCACAGAATTGCCACTTAAACATGCCAGCCTGCGTGCTGAATTGTCCGTAAGCTAGCCCGTGCTCGTGAAGACTTTGTGAAGCCTAAAGCAAAAGCCGATGAATGCTCACAGAGGCATATGAGGCTGCCAGCACCAGAGAAGATGGTGTCGTGGCAAAGTTTCACGGGGGCCAAGTTACCGATGTGGGTCTTCACAATTTGTCACCAACAGTTCGTTGGGACACTTCGCAGAGTGTGAAGATTTGGCGTCATCGCTCATTTATCGCGAACGATGAGATCCACATCAGACCAGATGCTTAGCACCGAAATGAAGCATTCTACCAGCTTGATTGCCGACTGGTTCTGGCTGATGCTGTTCGATGAAAATCGAAAGAGGAATGTCTTAAGCGTGAGGAGTTACCAACTCGCGCCAGACATCCAATACCAGATCGACATCGATCTGTGTCAGTTCACGAATGCTGGCCGCTAACGGGCACAACTCACTTAAGCGATGAACCTGTCCGGCGATCCCAGACGTACAATCCTGCACGGCCTGCATGGCTTCAAGAGAATACCCCCCGGGCAACGCTTCGGAATTGGTCGACCTTTGCAGGTAAAGCGTTGTGGCTTCCAGATCCCACACGGGGACATCACACCAGAGGCTGACTCGATCTGCGATGTTCGCCAGCGTCGAAGCTTGCTGTGTTGCAATCATCACCGTGATCGCCGCTTGTGTGTGCTCGATGAGACGTAACAATCGGCGAAGTGCCAAGCCCAGATCCTCGGTGGCATAATTCACATGATCGATGATCCACACAGAGGATTCTCGCGCCATGGCTATCCCGGTCAGCCAGTCATGCACACCATCCCAGGGATGGCTGGCATCCGGGCATTCAATGGCTTGGGCGAGTTGCTGCACAAACTCCGCCGTTGACATGCCGGTGACATCGATTTGCAACCAGGGGCTGGTACGCCGGGCACGGCTGTCACTCGCCAAATGTTGTAGCAGCGTCGATTTCCCGACTTCGGCTGCTCCAGTCACCGCGACCAGTGGTAACAATTCATCGACGGCGTAACACAGCCGTGACCAGCACTCTTCATGCACACCGGTGATGAGTGGCGGATGAGTCCGCTGAACAGGTGACGTTAACACAGCCCGCGTCATCCCCAAGCCCAAAGGTCGATGCCCGCCGGTACGATTTCCAGCGATACACATGGTCGGTTTCGGCTGTCAGCCCCTGCTGACATTGAGAAATCTGAAGGAGGCTGAAATGAATTTCCGCCGAATTGGGAACTTGGATGCAAATGAGTTTCTCTGTTCGTGCGCAGTTTGCCCAAGTCCACAGGATCTTGAAACGACATCTTTAAACGACAGGTTGTCAACAGCCACCGGAAAGTGGCTCAAGGAACAATGGGATGCCCCAGGCAACTTGATTACCGTTGCGAGCGGAGAATCGTGGGGCTGTACCACCCCAGCACATCGCCGATGTCACCCCGTGCTCCATAATCCACTCGCAGTGTGAATGTCGTATGGCCAGCCAGTGTAATCGCTGGCGTCTTGATCGGGGCTTCGCGACCGGTCACATCCGTACGACTCCAGACGACCTCTTCATCGAGTAGTATCGCGAAGTCGGCTAATCCGGCTCCGAGTGCGGCATCATCCACACCGATCCATGTCTGAAATGCGACGTCGTCGGGTTGAACCTCGAAGGTCAATTCCGACCACGGACGAACGCCAAACCCGCTGGCATACTCACGGCCTCGCAGAGTCAAAGGCTCGCCCGTCAGAGTCTGGTTGATTGATGTCGAAACAACAGGTCCAGAAGGGAGGTAAGAGCGATAAGCCACTTTAACTGGCATCCTCGTTGAGAGCCGTACTATCTGTGGTGTGAAGACTTCGATGCGAGAGACTTCGTGCCAGCCCACATTCAGCACTCCGCCAATCAGCAAGCTGAATTGCAAGGAGACTGCATCTTTCGGTTGCCATTGCTTGACCGTGCAACGCGACCCATCCGTTAACCAGACGATGGCGTGTTCCTCAGGAGCTTCCAACGGTTCTGCCAGATGTGCATCGAGGCGGACAGACTTCACCCGACGCCGGTCGATCTTGGTCAGCCCTAACGAGGTCTCCATCTCAAACAGACCGGCATCCCATTGCTGGAATTCGCCGGTGACTTGATCGCCCGTGGCGAAGGCGATGACATCGTGCCCGCGTGCGGTTTGAGACAACTCCGCCAGGCGAGGGGCAATGACTTGTCTGGCAGGAGGCAGGTCCAGCGTCAGGCCGCTGACCCATTCCAAGGGAATTTTCAATTGTGGACGCAGCAGGGCGCGTGTCCAATTCGCGACCAGTACATCTTCAACGATGCGAGGCTGTGTGATGGCAAACCGGTCGGCATTATTGAGGACCACATAATCCCCCGCGGCATACCTCACTTCATGACTCGGGAAATCCAGGAGCAGCAGATCGGACAAAGCCACGGACTGGGTTGACTCGCCGATGATTTCGAGTTGTTTCTCGGTGCACTGTCCCATTCGGCCGCGAATCGTGTCCCCCTGAAGGGTGTGGGCTTCGATGAAGACTTCGGCGGCGTCAACCGCACGCTGATCGCATAGAGTCCACGCGAATAGCCCTGCGAACAGCCAGCGGATCATGAGATCAGAGTGCTTCATCGTTGGAAGATCGGCAAGTAGTTGTTCGGCATCTGCAGGATCAGGCATGCCATCGCCGTGCCATATTCGGCATTCACCAGAGAGTCGGGCCAACTGCCGTCAGGCAATTGTCGAGAGATGAGTTCATCACGAATCGCGGGATACCAACTATCCCAGTGATGTCCCCCGGTGTGCCACATGGCTTGTACAGCGTAGTAATGCCCATAGAAATAGTGGGGTTCATAACGGAGCAAGTCGCCTTCCGGCACGGAGCGTTCGAGGTAATCGATTCCTCGTTCGAGATCACGACCTTCATAGATGCCGGCGCAATACAGCGCGACCACTCCGGCGGCAGAACGCGGAAACGCACTCTTCGGTTGCTGGGGAATCTGATATTTGAAGCCGCCATCGGCATTCTGACATTGCAGCACATAGCCCACGCATTGATCGACCGTGGCTTTGGGAACAGCGATCCCGCAATTGCGGGCGGCGCGTAACGCCATGATCTGGCAAACTGTGACAGAGATATCGGCATCTCGACCATCCGGGTCGTATCGCCAGCCCCCTTCTTTATTCTGCGAGTTAATGATCAACTCCACGGCGGCCTTCAAGGCCACGCGAGCTTTATCATCCTGAGTCATGCCATAGGCTTCTGCAAGAAAAAGCGTCGCGAAGCCATGACCATACATGGGCCCGTGAGCGGCACTGTCGGGGCGGATGATGTAGCCCGAGGGCTCGGCGGATTCGAGAATGAAGGCCACCGTCTGTTCGACATTCTGGCCGTACTTGCCCCGACGTGGTGTATGACCTGCCGAGAGAAACGCCATGCCGCACAGTGACGTGACCGCGACATTCCGACGATACATGCTGCCAGAACCAAAAGAACCATCGGGGTGCTGACGTGCGGCGAGATACGCCAGACCCTGGTCAATCGCTTTCTGGGTTTCGGGCGTGATCAACCGTTGTCCGCTGGCTTCGACCCGTAGCGTGGTTTCCAGCGTTTGGGCTGCGAGAGAACGCCCCAGGATCATGAGGCACAGTGTGGTCAGCACGACTGTACCGGGCCAACGGCTCAACAACGAGTTGCGACTGCGATGGGACCGATGGCGTTCAGATGCTTGTGGATCTTGCTGAAGAATCCCATCAACCTGCGGTCGGTCATCAATAAGCCGGGACCACGGGAACGCCTGCCAGACCGTTCGGATTCGAGACCAGAACGGGGTACGGACTCGGTGGGTACCCCTGTGGAATCTGCGGCCGCGACGCGATCGGCATGCCGTTGGGACCGACAATGGCCGGCCCCGGAACGGCCGGGATACCCGCGTAGCTCGGCTGTCCGGCGCTGGGGTGCATGGCTTGCAGGAACCGCAGATCGATGTTTTTTCGGGTGTCTGTCCGAGGTTCATTGAACGCCAGGGGACGGGAAAAGGTATCGGGACCGGCCCGCTCATCGGGGAAGGGATCGTGCCAATCATACGACCGGGCTTCCACCGTGGGGTTACGTTCATAAATCGACAGAAATTGGGTTTCTTCTGGCCCAACACAACCCACCAGTCCCAGCAGACTAACCAGAATGTACCGCTGTGGGGACATTGCTTCGGGTTCCTTCCCTGTCAACACGGCCGATCTCGTCCTGGATCGGCAAAACCTGCCACAGTCGGAGTATAAGAGATTCGGGAATCATAGCCTAGATCAGGTCGCGGGTGTTTACCTGTCGACGAGTAGGCGTCTCTTTTGATCTAGAATCACGTTTTCTTCGTTTTCATAAGGTGTTGCGACGAGGGAGGCTTCTGCCGTGACAAGACTCTTACCGATAATTCTTGTATAGTGTCCACGAGAGTGGAGTGGGATTCGCTCAGGGAACCTTTGGCTGGGTCGCCGGGTGCTGAAAGATTTGGTGGATCGCTGGGCGCTGATCACCGGGGCCTCCTCGGGGATTGGTGCCGAATATGCCCGACAGTTGGCAGCACTGGGAATGCACCTGGTGCTGGTGGCTCGTCGTCAGCCCGAATTGGAAGCTCTCGCCGTAGAACTGAAGTCCAAGCACGCCTGCCATTGTGAAGTGATTGTCTGCGATCTGGTTGCTCCCCAGGCAGTGACTCAGTTAATGGCCGAAATCAATCGCCGGGGCATTCTGCTCGAACTGCTGGTCAATAATGCGGCTTTTGGCGTCGTGGGTGAAGTCGAGGAGACCTCGGGCGAGCGGATTCAGGAACTGATCCAGCTCAACATCGCGGTTTTGGCCGAACTGACGTACCGGGTGCTGCCCGGCATGCTGGACCGCGGACACGGTTCGATCATCAATTTGTCATCGTTGTCTGGGTTTCAGCCCGTGGCTTACATGGGGGCCTATGCTGCCTCAAAAGCCTTTGTGCTCCATTTCAGTGAAGCCCTGGCGGTGGAAGTCCGCTCACGTGGCGTGTCGATTCTGGCGGTTTGCCCCGGCGTGACCCGGACTCCGTTTTTCGATATCGCCGGTGCGCCGGGCTGGCTGCAGAAGCATTCGTCCCATTCGCCAGAGTTAGTAGTGAAGACCTCATTGAAGGCGTTGGACCGTCGCCGCCAGGTGATCGTCATCGGTTGGCGGAACTACCTCTTAACGCTGGTTGTCCGGATGATTCCACGGACTCGCGTGGTGCGTGAGTCGATGCGGTACTTCCGGCCGCGCCGCAAAGAGCAGAAGTAAGCTTCCCGCTGCCTCGATCGGCAGATTCTGCCGCTGGGCACGACTTGAGCCATTCTTTTGAGGTCCGGGCATTTTCCCTGCCTTGGGAAGCCGTCTGGACAGTCATCGGCAGATTCGGTACATCACCAGCCTGCCATCTCCCGGCAGTGTCATTTCACCATTTCCTATCGACAACGCACTCCCGCTGACAGGCGGATCAGGCGGAGGCTTGGATGCCGACCGACAACAGTACCGGTCTGCGCGGTTTTTGGTCGCAATCTCAGGGGCTGATTTTCCCGGTCCTGATTGTGACAGCGTTGCTCGTCATCATTACCCCCCTCCCAGCGGTGCTGATGGACCTGCTGCTGGCAGGCAATATCACGTTGTCTGTCGTGGTGCTGCTGACCACCATTTACGTCAAACGCCCGCTGGAATTCAGCGTGTTTCCCTCACTCTTGCTGGGGACCACACTGGCTCGGCTGGTCCTCAACGTGGCCTCGACCCGGCTGATTCTCACTCGTGCCAGCAAAGATGGAACCGGTGCCGCCGGAGGTGTGATCGAAGCGTTCGGTTCCTTCGTCGCCGAAGGACAACTGGTTGTCGGGCTGATTCTCTTCGTCATTATCGTGGTGATTCAGTTCATCGTGATCACCAAAGGTGCCACCCGCATCAGTGAAGTTGCGGCCCGGTTCGCGTTGGACGGAATGCCCGGCAAGCAGATGGCCATCGATGCCGATCTGAACGCCGGACTGATTTCGCAGGAGCAAGCCAAAGCCCGCCGCGAGGAAGTGGCCGCTCAGGCCGACTTCTATGGAACGATGGACGGTGCCAGCAAATTCGTCCGTGGCGATGCCATCGCTGGTATCGTCATCACCATCATCAACATCCTCGGCGGTCTCTATATCGGTGTGGTGATTGATGGCCGTCCGGTCATGGAAGCGGTCGAAGTCTTCACCACGTTAACCATCGGCGATGGTCTGGTTTCACAAGTCCCGGCCTTTCTGATCGCGCTCGCCGCCGGTTTGCTGACCACGCGATCGTCGGGCAATTCGGACCTGTCTCGCGATGTGGTGCAACAGACGTTTCGCTATTCCGAGGCTCTGTATATCGCTGGCGGATTTGTCATGGTGTTGGCCTTCACGGGGTTGCCCTGGCTCCCCATGATGACGCTGGGTAGCGGTTGCGGACTGATTGCCTGGTTTCTGCGTCAGAATGAAGTTCAGGAGCAGACACAAGTTCGCGAAGAAGCCATCGCCGCCGCTCAGCCACCGGCTCCTGCGCCTCAACCGCAAGACGAATTGCAGGTGGATGCGCTGGGTGTGCAACTCGGCGTCAGTCTAATCCGCCTGGCCGACAAGACCGCCGGGGGCGATTTGTTCGAGATGGTCACCCGCATCCGCAAAAAGATGGCGGGCGAATTAGGCATCATTCTGCCCAGTGTCCGCTTGCGGGATAATCTACGCATCGGTCAGCGTACCTATCAAATTCGAATTCGCGACGTCCCCGTCGCTTCGGCCGACGTCCATCCCGACGGCTTGCTGGCCATCGATACTGGTATGGTCAGCGGCTCGATTCCCGGCATCGAAACCACCGAGCCGGCTTATGGTCAACCCGCGAGATGGATCGAAAGGGGACAACGCGAACGGGCTGAATTGCTCGGTTATCGTGTGGTCGAACCGAACGAAGTCATCATTACGCATCTGACCGAAGTGGTTCGCACGCATGCCCATGAACTGCTCAGCCGACAGCAGTTGCATGAATTGCTGGAACATCTGCGGAAAGACGCACCGAAGGTCGTCGAAGAGTTGATTCCCGATCTAATGAAGCCCGCGCTGCTGCACCAGGTGCTGTGCAATCTGCTGCGGGAACGCGTTCCGATTCGCGATTTGGAAGCGATTCTGGAATCGTTGGCGAAGTACGCGGACCGCACCAAAGACCCCACGATTCTGACCG
Source organism: bacterium (assembly GCA_016125225.1). Lineage (GTDB taxonomy): Bacteria > Planctomycetota > Planctomycetia > Planctomycetales > Planctomycetaceae > DSVQ01. The sequence continues at coordinate 26,892 of WGME01000029.1, forward strand.
AGTACGCCCGCCATGCCTTGAGCCGCAGCCTGTGTCAGCAGTATTCCGACAACAAGGGCGTCTTGCACGTGATCACGTTGGAACCCGCCTTGGAAGACGTGCTCGCGAGCGGGTTTGAGTTGAGTGAACGCGGGTTGGTCGTAAAAGTCACTCCGACGGTCTCGGAAACGATCGTCCGCGAATTAACGAACCAGTTGCAGAAGGTGACGAAGATCGGCCGCCCACCCGTCGTGTTGTGCAGTCCGCAGTTACGCCCCGGCATCCGCCAGATCACATGGTCCGCCTTGCCGAAACTGACGGTGCTCAGCCTGCACGAAGTCACCCGAGATACCATCATCGAACCTCATGGAACGGTTCCCTTGAGCATCTTGCGTCCCGCAGCGACGCCGCGCCCGGGGTTGCAGACTGCGGGAGCTTGATCGCCCGGACAACAGCTCGTGGAATCGATTGACAGTGAAGGATTGCCATGACCACCGATATTCGCACCTTTCGCGCCGAGAACTTACAGTCGGCCCTGGAAATTGTCCGTCAGGAAATGGGGCACGATGCGGTGGTCCTGCATACCCGCCAAATCGAAAAGCGGCGATGGCTTCCCTTTTTGAGTACTCGTCAGGAAGTCGAAATCACGGCGGGAAAAGGTCATGGTGTCCGTCCCCAGACATCGCATGTGGGCGACTCTTCCACAATCGCTTCACGCACAGCAACCATTGCTCGCGCGAAGTCCGCCACAGCTGACGAAGATCTGGCCCCCCCTCCGCCCTTGTTGCCGGAGCGAACAGATTCTCGCCCCAGTCATCATGGGACCACGCCTCGAAATACCGTCATCCCACCCCGCTGGTCGCCGGATGACGTCATTATCGATCGGCCGCAGAGTGTGGGATCAAAATCTTACGCGAAGACCACGCCGTCGGTTTCCAAACCGTTGGGGCAAGTTGGGTCACGCTCATTTCCAACATTGCCCTCTCGACCGAAAGAAGCTCTGCCAGCGGGTCACCAGGCAGAAACGATCAGCCAGTCGGTCCGGCAAACGACTTTCAGTTCATCGTCCGAGACCGATGCCGCCACGATTCAGCAACGTCTCGATACGCTGCAGCGCATGATTCTGGAACTGGGCAAGGAACGGACTGGCAGCAGCCTGCATGACATCCCGGCTGAGTTGTTTTCAGTTTACACCCAACTGGTCGAAGCCGAATGGGACGAAGACCAGACTCGGGAACTGGTCATGCAACTGAAGCTGCATGCAACACGCACACAGCTGCTGAATCCCCGTGCGATGCAGAACCTGTTAACGGCGCTGGTCGAACGACAGTTACGCATCGGGCGACCGATACAGGCCACGCACGGGCAACGAAAGATTGTGGCTCTCGTTGGACCAACCGGTGTTGGTAAGACCACGACGTTAGCCAAGCTCGCTGCCAATTTCCGTTTGCGGGAAGGACGCCGTGTCGGCTTGATCACCGTCGATACGTACCGCATCGCCGCCGTCGAGCAACTGAAAACGTATGCCGAACTGATTGAACTCCCCATGCAGGTCGTCACTAATCCGGCCGAGATGACTGCCGCACTGAAGCGTTTTGATGATCTTGATCTGGTGCTCATCGATACCGCTGGACGCAGCCCGAACGATGACCTGAAGATTCAAGAACTTCGTGATTGCCTGGAGGCAGCCCAGCTCGATGAAGTTCATCTGGTACTGAGTTTGACCGCCGGTTGGACGGCCCTGCAACAGGCCGCGCAAGTCTTCCGTTCGGTGGGAGTGACTTCGCTCATCATCTCGAAACTCGATGAGGTTGCCGGATTAGGGGGCCTGTGGCCAGCCGCTCGGGAATTGCAGCTCCCCATCAGTTACCTCACAACAGGACAGAATGTGCCGGACGATATCGAACCGGCCCATGCCACCCGGATGGCCAAGCTGCTGCTGGGACAGGAATCACTCACACGCTGAAATCCCCACACAAAAAATTCACTTCAAACCCAGTGTCTGCTCTGGTTCACACTTCCCCTTAACGCGTGACCATTCCGATGCAATCATCTGCGCAGCCTGTCGATCAGGCGCGGGGACTCCGCGCGCTCCTGCAACAACGGCAACGACGGAGTCCATCGACTCGTAGTTGTGCTCACGCCATCACGATTCACAGCAGCAAAGGAGGCGTGGGAAAAAGTGTGCTGGCGTTGAATCTCGCGGTGTCGCTGGCCCATTTTGGCCAAAGGGTCTGCCTGCTCGATGCCCACCCTGGTGTCGGAAATGTCGATCTGCTCTGTCGGTTGTCCGGCTACTGGAACCTATCGCATGTGATTGCCGGTGCTCGTTCGCTGACAGAGATCTTGCAATCAGGACCCGGCGGGATTGATGTCCTCCCCGGTGCCGCGCATCTGGCAGAACTTGCCGATTGCCCACCGCATGTGCAACAGACTCTCCTGCAGCAATTGCAGGCTGTGGAATCACAATACGACGTCTTACTGGTTGACTCTGGGGCACATCAGCCACAGGTCACTCAGGCCTGGGCCGCGGCGGCGAACACCGTCCTGATCGTCACCACGGGTGAACCTACGGCAATCGCGGAGGCTTATGCGGCGATCAAACGTCTGCATGGGTCTGCAGACTTGTCTTTATGTGCCGTAGTGAATCGCGCGACCGAATTGCAGGCGCAGCGGATTCTTGAACGGTTGCAGGTCACTACGACGAACTTCCTGCATGACAGTCTTGCGCTGGGATTCGGCATTCCCGATGATCCGGCCGTTGCAGATTCGGTGTTCGCACGGTGCCCGGTTGTCGAGCGCACACCGACCTCCCCGGCCGCTCGTGCGATTCGGCAATTGGCGGAACGACTGGTACACCGGCCTGTTTTGCGCAGTCGCGACAGCTTCTTTGGGCGAATTTGGCCGATGATCGCACGAACTGCCACTGAGACGATCAAAACCAAGGGTGAAAATCGAACAGTCGCCTTTAACGAATTCGGCTCGATTCATTAAGACTCGCCTGCTTCGTATGCATGGCGTCGACCACGTGGTTTGCGCCGGTTTGATTCAAGTTTTCTCAAGAACCTTCCGAATAGGAGAGTACGCGTTCGAGTCGACCTGGTCCGACCCCGTAGAGGCCTGCGCCTCGCGATGGTCAAGGAACCTGATTCGTGTCCACATCGTTTGCCTGCCGTCTGGGTCTTTTAGCCTTTGCGGCAACCACACTCGATGCGGCATGGTCGGGAGCCGATCTTGCCGGCGGCCTGACGAATGCTCTCATCCGGATGGTTCTGTTTTATGGACTGGGATTGGTCGCTGGCGGGCTGGCCAGTGCACTGATGGAAGAACAGTCGCGGATCGATTTTGAACAATGGAAAGCATCCGTCTTAGCCCAGACGGACGCCAACGCTGCGAATTCTCTGTCGTAACAATTGGCCGTTACGACGTGCTTTCGAGCGGGAATTCGCCCACTAAGCTGCCCAAAGACACGGACTCACGACGGAGGGTCGGATGGTCACACAGGTCACGGATGACGTGAGCGAGCTGTGGATTGCTTTCAAGCAAGACATGAGCAATCAACGCTATCGGAATGCCTTGATTGAACGCTACCTGCCACTGGTGCGTTACAATGCCGAACGGGTGTGGGCCAAACTTCCCGACGGCGTGGATCTGAACGACCTGATCTCCGCCGGGGTCTTCGGATTGATCGACGCGATTGAAGCGTTCGACATGGAACGCGGCGTGAAGTTCGAAACCTACTGCGTGCCCCGAATTCGTGGAGCCATGCTCGACGAGCTCCGCACGATGGACTGGGTGCCACGCCTCGTCCGCAGCAAAGCCAGCAAGGTTGAAGCGGCCCGCAAGGAATGCGAAGCCGAACTCGGCCGCCCGCCTACCGATCAGGAAATCTCAACGAAGATGGGACTCCCCATCGACGAATTCGAGAAAATGAAATCGGAAGCCTCGGCGGTCAATCTCGTCAGCCTCAACAAGAAGTGGTACGAGACCGACAGCTATAAAGATGTCCGTGAAATCGACATCATCGAAGATACCAAGGGCGAAGACCCCACCCGCGGCATTCAAAAGCGGGATCTCATGAAGCTCGTGACCAAGGGTCTCAACCGCAGCGAGCGGCTCATCATCATCCTCTACTACTACGAGGAACTGACGATGAAAGAGATCGGCACAACGCTCGGCCTGTCAGAATCCCGCGTCAGCCAGATGCACTCCAGCATCGTCGGCCGCTTGAAAGACCAACTCCGCCGCCGCCGTCCGGAGTTCGCTCAGCAATAACTCGCCTTCTGAGTTTGAAAAAAAGCAGCCCTAATGAAAGAAGCCCAAGGATCATGATCCTTGGGCTTCTTTTGTTCAATAACATAGACGCATCAGGGTAAGAGATTGCGAATCCTCAATCCTGAATGCTTAAGCTGCTTCTATTCTTACTTCCGCTTCTTGGCAGCCTTCAGATCGAAATCAAAGGCCGAGGCCGAATCGGAGACCATGGCTCGCAACGGGCTATCTTCACCATATTCGGCCAACTCGCTGGTGCTGGCACTGGCCATGACCATGTCACCCGAGATTCCTGCTGGAGGCGCTGCGTCTTTATGAACACTGACCTGATACTCGGAAGGATAAACATCGTCTAAAGCATAGCGGCCGTTTTCATCGGTCGTCGTGGCCTGATACCGATACTTCGGAGGCAAGCCACCAGCAATTGCCGAGAACGCTACGGTCGCGCCGTTCAAAGGCTGCCCACCCAGTGTGATCTTGCCGCTGACGGAGACGGGTTCGGGAAGTTTCACACTCTTGCCGCAACCAACGATTACCCCCATCATCAGACTTGCAGTTAACAACAGCGAGCACTTGCAACTCATGGCAGGATGATCTCCGAGTCAATAACCAGAAGACGGAATGTGTTACAACTACTGGAATTACGGGCGACTAGAACTCGCCCAGAACTTCGCCGGTACGGGGAGTACCCAAAGCGACCCAGATGTTGCCGTCAATATTTTCGGAGATGAACCGGACTGTACCATCCATCAGCAGACCATGAACACCACCTTCGTGAGCACTGCGAACGGTGCCCCAGTTGATAGTGGTCGAGTAAGTGGGGACAGGACTGTTTGGTGTCGCGATCTTCAGAACCGTGAATTCTGTGCTGCCGTAATCGGGCACAAACCAGCTCCAGCCATAGTTGTGTGTGGCTGGCAGTGCGCCAAGCTGATTCGCAGCAAATTCGCTGAATGCAATGGTGTTACTGGTTCCGTCTTTAATCGCTGACAAGGTCATTTGCGGACCTTGAGGGGCATCGTCTGCAGTTCCGTACACGCCATCCGCTCCTCGGTCAATCAGACCCCAGCGGGACGCAAAGATTCCGTTTGTGGTATCGCTTCCGTGTTTTCCGCACAATCCATAACCGTGAGCAGTTCCGGCTGCCGGATAGTTGTGGTAGCGAGCGTTCGCGTAAGGGGCGCCTTTGGCGGGGGGCGGATCAGCCGTAGGACACTGCAAACCATTGATCTTGGTTTCCCAGATCGTCTGGTTGGCTGCGTTACTGGCCAGCACATTGAAGTTGATTTTGTTGTAAAGGGGCGCCTGGTCCATGTACGGCAACAGCATGGTGTGAATCGTATGGCCGACTTCACCATTGTCTGTCACACAGCAGCAAGAAGGGCCGCTGTAGTGGTTGACTCCGCGAGGGATAATCCCATTGGTCGTGTCGATGTAGTTGTGGAGTGCCAGACCGATCTGCTTGAGATTGTTGCGGCACTGGGTCCGCCGGGCGGCTTCCCGCGCCTGCTGCACAGCGGGCAAGAGCAAGGCAATCAGAATGGCGATAATCGCAATCACCACAAGAAGTTCGATCAATGTGAATCCGCGAAACCTGGGGGCAGAGCGCCGAAGATCCATGTTTTCCACCTTGTATGAAACAGGATGAACGAGAAATGAGACAACGATATCAGTTGCAACCACCGTACCAACCACTGGCAGTAATCGAGTTGTCTCATGCTGAAGTGTTGATTTTACAGAATGTTAGCAATCGATCTTGACACAGAGATTCAGCCAGAATGGGGCCGAAGTGCTTATTAATAGGACAGCGGCTGCCGCGCGAACAGGCAACACATCAACGAAAACCTGCCCAGGCATTCATAGGAGGATGTGAGCGATTTCGTTCTATAATCGATATGAATCACTTACCATTTCTTCCCTTGAGGCGTCTCCAACGTGGCAACATGCGAAACTAGCTGCTGTATTGTGGGGGCAGGTCCGGCCGGAGTCATTCTGGCACTCCTTCTCGCCCGCAAAGGTGTCGCCGTCACCCTGTTGGAGGCCCACGCTGACCTCGACCGAGACTTCCGGGGTGATACGGTTCATCCGTCAACACTCGAACTGATCGATCAACTCGGCCTGATCGACAAACTGCTGGCCTTGCCCCATCGACGGATGGATCGGTTGGTGATCACCACCGATCACGGTCGCGAAACCCTGATTGATTTTTCGCGAATCCACTCGAAGTATCCGTTTGTGGCCCTCATGCCGCAGGCGGAGTTTCTTCAGTTGCTGGTAGACGATGCTCGCCTTAACCCCAACTTTTGCTTTGTGACCAATGCCAATGTGCAGCAACTTGTGCGCGAAGACTCAGGCGTAGTCCAAGGCGTGCAATACTCCACGCCCGATGGCAACACTCATGAAGTCCGGGCAAACGTCGTCATCGGAGCGGATGGCCGTTTCTCGCGACTCCGCAAACTCGCCGGTTTCGAGCCGCAGAAATTTGCGCCGCCGATGGATATTCTCTGGTTCAGGGTCCCGCGACAAGCGACCGATTCGGCCGAAGATCTGTCCGGTACCTTCTTCACACGTGGCGGGCATCTCGCGGTGGTGCTCGAGCGTCCCGGTCAGGAATGGCAGATCGGCTATGTCATTCTGAAAGGGAGTTATCATGAATTGAAAGCTCAGGGAATCGAACAACTCCGTGCCGATTTCTCCAGTCTGGTACCGGGACTGGCCGACCGTGCCAATTGCTTGCACGACTTTCGAGATGTCACCGTCCTTTCCGTGGAGGTAGCCCGGATTGATTGCTGGCATTTGCCGGGACTGCTGCTCATTGGAGATGCCGCTCATGTGATGTCACCCGTCGGCGGCATCGGAATTCAATATGCGGTTCAAGATGCCATCGCTGCCGCAAACATACTGACGGCACCACTCTTGAACGGTCAGGTCACCGAACACGACCTGGCAGCCGTGCAGAAAAAACGTGAGCCAGCTATTCGCGCCGCTCAACGGTTTCAGACCTTCGTGCAAAGCCAGATCGTCGCCCAGGCCTTGCGGACCGACCAGCCGTTCCATCTCCCGTTGCCCGTGCGGTTGATTCAAAAGCTGCCACTCTTGCGACGCATTCCCGGCAGCATCATCGGCCACGGGTTTCACCAAGTCCACTGGCAAGGATGACTTCATGGTCTTTGCGTTCAAAAAGCTTATCGAAGACGACTGTTGCGTAGTGGCCTCTGCTTGCAAGTCTCTCGGAAGTTCGAGATACTTCCCTGCGTCCGACAGAGCAGCCGGTCCCGTTCACCAGTTGTCTGAACAACCAGTTACATATGCACTCGTAGCTCAATGGATAGAGCATCGGTCTTCGGAACCGAGGGTTGGGGGTTCGAGTCCCTCCGAGTGTATTTCCTCTAACTTCAGCCGAACGCACGACTTAGCGTACCTGCCTGTGTGGGGCAGCGTGGCTTGGAAGCCTTGGGAAAAGTGGTAGTTCTACCACTTTCCTTGGACGACCAAGGAGTCCACCATGCCACGTCAGGTTGTAGTCCCGCGTTATACGCTGCATAAGCCGTCCGGACAGGGACGTGCCCGGTATCAAGGACGGGACCTCTACTTCGGTCCCTATGAAGCCCCCGAGAGTCACGAGCGGTACGCCCGGTTTGTGGCGGAACTGGCTATCTCCGCCTCTCCGAATGCCCGTGAAACTCTCTCTGGGCCAAGCCTCTCGAATCCTGATCTCTCGGTGAGTGAACTGATTCTGCGTTACCTGAGGTTTGCCCAAGAGTACTATGGAAACTCATCCAAGGAGCCGGTCAGCCTGCGTGGAGCGCTCAAGCCTCTCCACGAGTTGTATGGCAGCTCGCGAGCCCGATTGTTTGGCCCCTTGGCCCTGAAGGCCGTATTGCAACATCTCGTGAAGCAGGGACTATGCCGTACCGAGATCAATCGGCGACTCAGTCGCATCAAACGGGCCTTCAAATGGGCAGTCTCCGAGGAATTGATTCCCCCTGGGGTTCTGCAGAGCCTGCAGGCCGTGAGTGGTCTGCGTCGCGGGCGGTCCGCTGTGCGAGAATCGGATCCCGTCAAGCCGGTTGCGATCGCTGATGTTCAGCGGACGCTCCCCTTCCTCACCCCGCAGGTCGCGACCATTTGCCAATTACAACTACTCACCGGGATGCGACCCTCCGAGGTGGTCGCCATGCGCCTGTGTGATCTTGACCGCCGCGGCTTCTTATGGGTTTATACCCCCGTGTCACATAAGACACAGCACTTGGGAATGACCAAGCAGGTTTTACTGGGACCTCAGTCCCAAGCTCTGCTCCAGCCTTTTCTGCAGCGGTCTGCGGAAGACTATCTCTTTACTCCGCTGGAAGCAGAGGCTTGGCGGAATGAACAGCGCGCTCAACATAGGAATCCCCAGCGACGCACAAAGATCTATCCCTGTGAACTGGTCGCCCGCGGTCGACGTCAGGCCGCGTCCCGGGCGAGGACACGAGAGCGGCCCTTTCAACCCCATTACACGGAAGATGCATATCGACGGGCAATTACCTATGCGCTAAAGAAAGCTCGCAAGCAGGGAATCGAGATTCCTCACTGGTTCCCCTATCAGCTGCGTCACACCCATGGCACCGAAGTCCGCCGCAAATACGGACTCGAAGCCGCCCAAGTGATGCTGGGACATGCCACCGCGGACGTGACGCAGATCTACGCTGAGCGTAATATGCAACTCGCGGCTCAGGTGGCCAGTGAAATGGGGTAAATCAAGGCGACAAGTCGGACCAGAGCCCCGTAGCGGCCATGAAATGCAGGCATGACACAAGAAAATCTCTATCTCTGGTTGGGGTTTCGCTGCGGTCAACTGGCCAACGTCTGTGGTTCGGAAGAGCTGATCCAGTCGCATCACTGGAGTGTGGTGCATCGGCTCATTCCCCAGTTGTCACTTCTGGTTCGACAACTCCCAGACTCGGCTCCTCTTGCCCAAACGCTGCGAACTCAGGCGGACTCCATCGAAGGTTTTTTTCGCGGGCTGCCAGACCAATTGCCAACTGAGGAGTGGCAGATTGCAGCCCGCCATACACTCGGGATCTTGGAAGATCTCCTTCAGAATGTCGTAGACCATGAGACGAATTCCCTTTCGCAGTCATTTATGTGGGGACATTTCCTGGGGGATTCGCGTCGCCAGACTTCATTCCAGAGAGGCCAACCCGGAACTTGGACACCAGTTACGGGTTGGTGCTTTGGAATGGGATATGAAACTGCGACCGCGACAGAAAACTCTGAATGGCCTTTCGCTGACCTTCTCCTCGAGATGGTCTCTGGGGAAGACTCCGCAACCGTCGTTCCCCCAGCGAACGGTCCCATCACCAGTTATCCTCCTCCTTGGGATGGCTGGGGTCGGCTCGAATTCTGTTTACGGCAGCGAACACGCACTCTAGCAGCAGCAGTGGCCACGGAAGTTTCCCAACAAGTAGAGACTGATTATCTAGGACTCCGACTGGGCCACAGCGAACGGGATCCTATTTATCGTGCAACTCATCCTCAAAGGTCGGTGTACTTGCGGCCGCAACTTTTTCGGTTATTGCAACAGTATTACCGGGCGCGAGAACGGGGCCTGAATCGCACTTGGTTGGTGGAACATTGGAACGAAATTGGTACCGGTGGGACTGATCGTAGCAGCAGTGCGATTGATACCGCACACTCGGCACTTCGCAGGGAATTGCGACGATTATCCCTGACAATTGAACCATTCCGACGGGGTGATATCCGGGGCTGGCGCTTGGCGGAACTAGTCCGCCATCAGGAATGAGCCTTGGGATGTATTTTGCACGCACGGATGCTCAAATCGACCTGGTCTATGACATGGGCTGGTCGGACTGCGGTTTGAAGGGGGGCAGGTCACGAACTCCCGAGCTTGGTCGTAACCTCAGCAAAATCTCAAGATCTGAGGTTTGTTGCGCTCAGGTGCTCAAACCCACAACAGGACGTCGAACTTGGATGTCCTTGTTATGGGAGTTCTCAATGCGCCGCGATCGGTTATTGCCTTTCAACCAGCTTCTGCATTTGATTCGTCGTCAGTATGGCATCCGCCTGCATATCGCGACACTTTACCGCTGGAGGGGCCGCGGAATTCGTGGCCAGAAAATGTCAGCTGTGCGCATTGGCGGACGCTGGTTCAGTTCTCTGGCAGATGTGCTGAAAATGTCGGAAGTCTCTGGAGAAACACCCGTAAGGCTTGAGCATACGAATCAGTCACAAGTGCGTCGTCAATTGCAGCAGGAATTTGGGCTGTGATGGAGTAATCTGGTCGTCCGGCTGACCTGCGTTTAGTAACACCGTGACAGTCAACAGATGACCACAGTATCACGAGACCTTCGTTCCTAGCATACGGACGACCGCAGGGATATAACCCGCCCCACCACCCGAGGCTGCCGGTGACATAGAGGAAGAGACGCTGTGATCTATTCCCCTTCGATCGAACAGTCGAAACATCCCGGGCTAGTTCGGCGATCGATCAACACTGAAGGAGCATTTGACCGATAATCAAGCCGACTCTTACCCCCTTATTGCAATAGAAGTGTGACTCAGACAGAGCACGTCCTTGAGCTTTGGACTTTCCCACGTTTTGTGGGTGATCGACGGAACACACCGTAAATCCGTGGGATCCTCCTGAATTTCTCTCGAATCTGCGTCATATATCTTTGAGGACTGTTAGGGATCACCATGGCAGGAATGGCTTGGGAAACCGCTACTCATCTTGGAGCCTCACCTATGGCCCACTCCCATGATCTGCCCTCATGAGTTCGCGACCACCGTTCGCGGCCAATGAGCCGTTCATCGCCAGGAATGTTCCCCTGGCGTTTTTTTGGCCTGACACAACTCCCTCGGTGACCCCGGCGAAATGCATGGGCACCAATCTTTTCCCCCGTATGAAAGGCCTGCCCTTATGACGCATGACGAACGGTCCCCTCCGTGGTGGACACGCTGGGACCAGACATTGCAGACCGGTGCGAACCTGGCTGCCACGCTGGTGCACTGGGCCCAAGGGACGCCACCCTGCTCAGTCAGTGGGGATCGCTGGCGGCGGCCCCGCCGACGCTGGCGACGCTGCATCATCATCGAAGAACTTGAAGAAGAGGAGCCTGCATTCCGACAGACCGACCCCGACGATTCCGCCCACGCCACCCGTCACGCCGCCCCTCACGCCGTTCTCAAGGGCCATCGCCCGCCACCTCCCCCCAAAAGTCCCACTCGCCGTCATCACCCTGGACACCTGCCGATGTGCTCAATGGTCTGCTGATCGTGCTGTTCTTCGTGGCCCCCGGCTGGTGCCTGGTGCTGTGGTTTGCCTGCGGGGGACTGATGGCCCTGCGGGCCTGGTACTTCCTGGGACAGGCGATGAAAGTCAGAAGTTAGGAGGAAAAGAGAGGCCCAGTGCCCAGTGATTACTCTGCGGTCTGGCTTTCTGCTTTCCGCTCGGAATTGTTCCTCCTTCCTCCTTCTGACTTCCCCTCCATCCCTCAACCGAAAGGTCCCTCATGTCTCATCTGGTGACGATTCAGACGCAAGTTCGCGATGTCATGGCGTTGACACAGGCCTGTGCCCAGCGGCAGTTGCCGGTGCCGGAGTACCGCACGGTACGTTTGTTTCAGACGGAAGCGACCGGGTATGCGGTGGCACTGCCCAACTGGCGGTATCCCGTGGTCTGCGACGTCACCACCGGCCACCTGCACTACGACCACTTCCAGGGCCGCTGGGGCGACATCGCCCACCTGCATGGTCTGCTGCAGCAGTATGCCGTGCAGAAAACCCGTCTCGAAGCTCTGCGTTCCGGCCGGCAAGTTCTGGAACAAGCCTTGCCCGATGGCTCGATCCGGCTGCAGATTGCGGTGGGGTAGTTGAGCGGAAAGCGGAGGGCAAAAAGCGGTCAGCCTGATGCAGCCCACTCATCCATTTCACGCATCCGAATGTTTCCCTTTCTGACAGGAGCAGACATGCCCGCCATGATTGTGGTGACCATCTCGCCGCAGGGCGAAATCACCCTCGAAACGCAAGGGCTTACCGGCCCGTCCTGCCGCGATGTGAGCCGCCAACTCGAAGCGGCCCTGGGTCTCGTGACCCGCGACACCCCGACGACCGCGTTCTATGTCGGCGAGTGGGAAGAGACCAGGTTGCAGGAAAAAGGTTGAAAGCCAAGGTTTCAGGTCAGAGATATCAGGTGTCTGAGAGTCCCCAGCAAAGCCTGGTCTGGCTTTCGACTTTCTCCCTGATGCCTGACACCTGAGACCTTATGCCTCTTTTCCCCCTTCTACCTTCCCACTTCCTCCTTCCCGAGACCCGCATGTCCCTCACCGACACCTTACCCGAGTATCTTCGGGCGGCCTTCAGCGGCCTGTGGATTGAAACGCTCGAACCTCACGAGGCCCTGCGCGAACTGACGACTCTCAGCCGCCAGGAAGTTTGGACTTTGGCCACTTGGGACCTCGAACAGGGGTTGCAGGTCACCGGGACCACTAGCCCGTTGCCGACCGCTCTGGATCCGTTGACCGCGCTACGATGTTTGCCGTCATTGGCCACTCCTGAGGGGACCGCACTGCTGGTGCTGCCCCACTTTCAGCGGTTTCTGCAGAGTCCTGACGTGGTGCAGGCCCTGTTGCACCAGCTGCAACTCGGCAAGACGCTGCGGACCTGCGTGGTGATTCTCGCGCCGGTGGTGCAGTTGCCCGTCGAACTGGCCCGGCAGTTCGTGGTGCTAGAGCATGCCTTGCCCGATCGGGCTCAGTTGGGTCAGATTGCCGATGAATTGACCCCGGAAGCCCCGCTCGCCGGTATAGCTCGCGACCTGGTGCTCGATGCCGCCCGGGGTCTGACGCGCAGTGAAGCCGAAGGGGCCTTTGCGCTCTCGCTGGCCCGCACGGGGCAACTCGAACCAGCGGCGATCTGGGAACTCAAAGCCCAGACCCTCAAATCGCAGAATCTCCTGACGCTGTCGCCGTCAACCGAGACTTTCGCGGCGATCGGCGGTTTCACCGCGTTGAAAGACTTCTGCCGTCGAGCCCTGTCACCCGGACGATCAGTGAAGGCCCGGGGGGTCTTGCTGGTCTCACCCCCCGGCTGCGGAAAATCGCTCTTCTGCCGC
>WGME01000037.1 GCA_016125225.1 bacterium
AAGTGGAACGCACCATCTCCTGGCTGGGTAACTACCGACGGCTCTTGGTGCGACACGAATACCATATTCACATGTTCCAGGGGTTTATTACACTCGCCTGCCTCATGTTATGCCTCAAACGGTTTTGAAACCGCCTCTAGAAATAAAAGGACCAGCCCTCAGACCGAGAGCCTAATCCAGCAATCAGCACCAGAAAAGAATGGGGTGCTTTCGAGCGTCCGAGCACATGATCAACCATTAGAGCAAGTGATGTACCGCCATAGGCAAACTTATCAGCGATTTTGCGCTTGCGAAATTTCACCGGGAAAACACGTAGTTTTCTCCGGGTAATCTAGTGTGATAACAAAAAGGGGCTCACCTAAGTCGCAGAGAAAATAGGCAGTTGTGTGTAAGGGATCAGCGATGCTGGTCGTCTCCGGTGTCATCACTGAATCTACGGCGTCTTGAGATGATGTGAGCTTTTGATTGAGCCTTGAGCGACAGACGGTGATGGAGATCGGCAAGACATCTCCGCAGATTGCCCTCAGGATCACGCGGTCATTGCTTCACCACATAATCTGGAATTCGATCTTTGAACCGGCAGCAATTTCGGGTCGGCTGCTGCGAGAATGTTCAGCGACCATTCAGTGACTTCAGTACTTCGAGATTGCTGCGTGCATGAATGTTTTCGGGCTCCATCTGCAGGGCGGTCACGAAACAGCGTTCGGCTTCTTCCACGTTCCCGGATTGGCCGAGCATTGCCCCGAGCCTGACCCAGGCGTCTGCATTGCGAGCGTCGAGCCTGACGGCTTCCTGAAAATGTGCAAGGGCCTGATCGTACTGCCCACGGTCATAGGCAATGACTCCCAGATTGTAATGTGCCAGACCGTAATCGGGTTGGATCGCCAACGCCATTTGGAAATGCTGTTCGGCGAGATCGAGTTCGTTCCGTTCCTGAGCCGCTTGTCCAGCATTCAAATGGGCCCAACTGTTCCGCGGATTGGCAATCAGTGCCTGCTCGAACAAGGTTTGGCTGGAGTGCCACACACTGACTTGCAGACTGGTCAGCACGGTCAGAATCACCAGCACACCGATACAGCCATACGACAGACGTTGTCGAACACGTGGACTCCCCGTCGCCCAGGGGAGACTCGCCGCCACCGCCAGGTACAACCCAATGTTTGGCAAATAGGTGTAACGGTCGGCCCGTTGCTGATATCCCGATTGGACCAACCCGATCATGGGCACCAGCGTTCCCAAAAACCAGCACCATCCAAATAAGAGCCAGGGAGAACGAGTCCTCCACCGCCAGCAGAGATACGTCACCGTCAGCAACAGTACGGTGGAGATCAGAATCGGCAGCCTCGACGCCTCGAGACTGAAATTCCCAGTCAGCGCGGGATGAGGATAGAACACCGACAGGTTCCAGGGATAAACCGTATCCCGCAGGTAATTCGCATAGGCCATGACCGCGTTGGCCAATCGCAAGGGCAGCGGCAAGGCCGACATGGAACTGATGATGCCATCGGCTTGCTGGCACCACACCGTCAATACGCTGGAAACCAGCGACAAGCCAAACAACGGCAACTTCTCGACAATCAACTTCCCTGCGCTGCCAGAGCTCCAACGCTTCAGCGGCCAGACATCGAGCATCAAGAGCAGACACGGAAACGTAACCGCCATGGGCTTGGCCATCAGCGCCATTGCTAACAGCAGTGCCACGATGAGATAGCGGCTTATCGTGGGACGGGCGGCATATTGCAACCATATCAGCAGTGCGGCCAACATCAGGAACAGGCAAAGCACCGTCCGCCGCTCAGAAATCCAGGCGACCGCTTCGACGTTTAACGGATGCAGTGCGAAGAGCGCCGCGACCAGCAGAGCCGGCTCACTGCGTCCGGTGAGCTGTTCAATGAAACGAAACAACAAGACGATGCAACCCAGGTGCAAGCAGAGATTCACCAGATGATGCCATCCTGCCGACTTGGGATCTCGATTTGCACCAAACAGTTGGCAATCGAGCTGATGCGAAATCCACGCCAGCGGATGCCACTGACTCGGCCCATGAATACCAAAGGCCCAAACCACATTCGACGTGTTCACGCCTGTGTTGACATGCGGGTTGTCATAGACATGCACGTCATCGTCGAAGTTGACGAATTCATAATTCGCGACTGGCCAGTAAATTGCCGCCGTCAGCAACAACAGTAGCCCCAGCCCTTGGATTGCGGAGATACCAGTCGCTGAAGAACGAACCTGCTGGGTGGCGTCGGACATGGAAATCGACACGTCCTTATAAGTGTATTTGGTCGGCAGCCCGCGAATGGTCAGTACGATCTGCCTATTGTAGGTCCGGGGGAAATTTCCTCGGGATGGTGAAGCGATCAGCGAGCGCCTGTGCTACAGCGTCAGCTGTTTTCTGCACACCCAACTCAGACCAGTGCCCATCCAGATTCAGGTATGCTCCTGGAACATCATTAAGCGTTTCCTGCAGCGACAGGACTTCGATCCCGGAAGCCGTCAACCGTGCCGCCAGTTCCTCACCGCGTTGGCTGATCGGTTCGGCCAGCCGGCGCATGTCAGTCAACGGAGTCCATTGCTCGCGAAGGCGAGGATCAACAGCAAAAGCATCCGGGATCAGTACGCAGAGAAAGGGCATCTGCCGTAGATCGCACAGTTTTGCCGATTGTTCAATCCAATGTGCTGCGTATTCGATACGGTCATCCGCGACGGGAACGGTCTCCGTCGCCGCCAGCCACAAGCCATCGGTCAAGTAGTACGACCTGAAGCGACTGGCATCGGGATGCCGTAGCATCTCGTAAAACGGTGCCATTTCCGGTTGCAGCATCTTATCCAGAAATGGCCGTGCGTACTCCACGGGAAGTGCCGTCCGCTGAACCAGGAACTGCGCCAACTCGCGATCCGAACTTTGCTGAATCGTCTGGTGCAAGGCCTGTTCCTGAGCTGCCAAATCACCCGCTGCAAACCAGGCCTGCAAGATCGGCCGCCGCGAGTTCATCAGGAGATGATTCAACCCGACAAGCCGCAAATCACTCAACAACGACTGCCGTGGCGTTACTGCGGCAACACCGGCCAAGCTCTCTAAAGTGCGTGGCCCAGCGGCCAGGTCGTTGCCTAGAAAAATGAACATCACGCAGGCCTCGCACCCCAGCGGCAAGGCCACATGCTTCAATCGATAATAGTATTCATCCGGCGCTGTGGCAGAGACTCCCAGATTGATTACTTCCCACTGCGTCGCATCAATCCGACGTTCCATCGCAAGCGATACAGGTTCGCCCGGCGATTCCTCCAGAAACGAATCACCGATCAATGCGATCCGCCGCAATCCCGGCGACGGTAACAGCAGCCGTTCGCGATCATGCTGCCCCCAGGAATTCGCCACGAGGCCCGTATCTTCTCCCGTTGTTGGAACTGACTCTGCTGTACTCCACGGCTCGTGTCCCGCATGAGGGACAACTCCATGCAGATCGGCGGCGGGCCAAGCCGGACATCGGAAACGAGCGACGATTTCCATCACTCCCACAGAAAATGCGCCGGTCATAGCAATCAACAAGACAAAGAAGACTGCCTGTCGCCCCTGCAGTCGCCACAATTTCCAGAAGCTACCGACAACCATTGCAGATGTGAATGCGGCCACGACGATCGCCAGACTCCGGTCATCGGCATCCAGATGCGTTTCCGCTGGCCCCGGCGTTTCCAGCAGAAATAAGTGGGCCACACCGCCCCAGGCAAACATCGCCAGGGGAGCAGCAGCCAGCATCACCAGTCGCCACGCGACGATCCACCATCTCGTCAACCATGATGGCTTCTCGACTGGTATGGCGTCTGGCATAGGGGATTTGAAGGGCTAGAAATAGAGGGCTGAGGTAAGTTACACCCTCTTCACTGTAGAGGTTCTCTCGCCCTACTCTCAACCCTTGACTCATTTCAACCCGAGACGATAGCAGGTCACGTCCCAAAGAATTCTGCGGCCGTCGCGGAACACACGAATCGCCGAGACGCCCCCCTGTCGCGCGTCCGTCGTCACCGGAACATCGACCACGCGAAATCCGGCCGCCACGGTCTTCACGGGCAGTTCGGCATCATACGAACAATTTTCGCTGACCAGCCGGATTTGCTCGGTCACCTCGCGCCGCCAGGCTTTCATGCCCGCCAACAGATCGGTCATCCGATGCCCGAATAGCAAGCTCGCATAACCACTGGTCAGCCAGTTGCCAAACGTCCGCAGAGGCGGGGTACTGCCTGGCAAACGCGTTGCTCCAGAAGCAAATCGACTCCCCAAGACCAGATCGGCCTTTTGCTCACGTAAGGGCAATAGGATCAACGGGATTTCCTCTGGCAGAAACTGCAAATCCGCGTCAATCTGTATTAGCAGACGCCCCCGCGCCCGGGCCAGTGCTTCGTGCACGGCATGCCCTTTTCCGCGATCGTTGACATTCTTGACATAACGAATCGCCGGAAACTCAGCCGACAATGCCGTCACAATTTCCCCGGTTCGATCGCGTCCACCATCGATCACGAGTACTTCGGCATCATCACCCAGCACGGCGATCGTCCGCCGAAGACAGGCCTCAATGGCCGCTTCTTCATTCAGCGTGGTGATGATGGCCGTCACTTCCACGGTGTGGGGGAGCGATGTCGAGGTAGGCGTCGCGAGACTGTCACATGAGGCGTCTTGCGGCATGGCTTTGGTCCAGGAAGAGACGGCGACGGTGAGTCCAATAACTGCTGGGGTCGATTACCATTGAAAAGGGGATGACATGGCTGCAGCCTTGGACCGCATCTGGCCGTCGCTGTTCGATTATGCTCGAGCCTTCAGCAGACAGGTATGCATCCGGTCGTTCCCGGGATTCCCAGCCCCCCCCCTGTATACGAAACCACCCCGCACTGGTTAAACCAAAGCGGGGCAGTCAGTTTCGGCAGACCTTAGTAGCAAGCGGCACACCCACATGGGGTATTCCGACTTGCACAACCAGCAAGTGGCCAGAGCCGGGATCGAACCGGCGACACCAGGATTTTCAGTCCTGTGCTCTACCAGCTGAGCTATCTGGCCGTGGTAGATTTGCGCCATAGATGCGGATGTGCTTCGAGAAGAAGCTCCAAGAGCACCAAAGGTTTGCGAAGAATGACCGATCGAGTCGCTGGCGTCAAGTGATCGGGCAAAGCTGTCTCACACTACCCGAGCAGTAAGACGGTTGTCGTACAGTTTACAATTCAAATCACGAATCCGTCGGTGAATTCTCGTTAAAAGCCATCTCGCTACGGAGATGAAAACTGCAACCTTGGTTCAGGGCATTCAAACGCGATTCCTCGGCTTGGCTCGACTCCAGTGCACATTAGCCGATCAGTTTGCTTGAGCGGATTTGTCGGCCCGTTCATACCTCACCGGCAGCACTCCTACGTTCGCTGCTTCGTTCGCGAGGTTCGGAAAACTGGTTCGAAATCCTGCCCAGAATCGCGCCAGATCGTCCGACATCAGATCAGGACGTCAGTTTCTGCACATGAAGCCCAGTTGCTATGACAGGTTTTGACAGGTTTTGATTGAAAAGGCTGGCGGATCTCTTGCAAATGCGTCACGCAGTGGTAGGCTGGGTAGAGTCGTGTGACGTCTTTCGCGAGATTTGACTGCCGACAGGACTGGCCGGAGTGATAATGCTCGTCGATCAGCGGCGCGATGAAATCCTGCAACTCATTGAGCAGCAGGGTTTTGTGTCGTTGCATGAGTTGGCCGAGCGGTTCGGTGCGAGCGAATCAACTGTCCGACGAGATTTGGAATATCTGGACGATATCGGTCAAATCCGTCGCACTCGCGGTGGTGCTGCCTATACTGGCGATCACATTACCTCGTTCGAAGAGCGGCACACGACGGCTTTGCCTCAGAAGCAACGTATCGCGAAAGCGATCGCTCAAGAAATTCTGCCCGGACAGACAGTGCTGCTCGACGGCGGTACGACAACTCTCGAAGTGGCCCGCTGCCTGATTGGTAAGCCGCTGCAAGTGGTGACCAATTCGCTGCCCATTGCCAATCTGCTGGTCAATCAGCCCAACATCGAATTGATCTTCATTGGGGGCTACCTCTATCCGCGCACTGGCGTTGCCTTGGGCTCGCTGGCTGCGGCAGCCTTGTCGGGCATGCAGGTCGAACGGCTGATCATGAGCACGGGTGGCATCACCGAGCGTGGCCTATACAACAGCAACACCCTGCTGGTCGATTGCGAACGGCAGATGATCGACGCCGCCCAGGAAGTTTGGGTGGCCGCTGATAGCCAGAAATTCGGACGGTCGGCGCTGGCCTATTTGTGCCCGCTGTCTGCTGTGACACGGATGTTTGTGGATTGCGATTTGAGTGAAAACTGGCGAACGACTCTGGCTGATGCCGGGGTCACCGTCAGCGTGACAGAACATTAGCATCACAAGAAGTGCACCTGATGACACAATTATCGAACGGTTACAGCCGTGCCGACATTGAGCGCGTCGTTCGCTCTGTACTGACCAAACAACTCGGCGCGCCGGCTGCGGCTCCGGTCCAACGCAATCCGCTGGTGGTCAACATCTCCGCCCGGCATGTGCATCTGACGCAAGAGCACGTGGAAATCCTCTTCGGCAAAGGGGCCGAACTCGAGCCGCAGAAGTGGCTGTATCAGGACGGCTATTATGCCGCCAAGCAGACCGTCGCGGTGATCGGCCCTCGCCGTCGCATGCTGCCGGAAGTTCGCGTCCTTGGCCCGTGCCGCAGTGCCTCGCAAGTGGAACTCGCCTTCACCGATGGCATCTCGCTGGGTATTGACCTGCCGGTCCGCATCAGTGGCGATGTCAAAGGGACTCCCGGCTGCGTACTGATGGGGCCCAAAGGTGTCGTCGATCTCTCCGAAGGCGTGATCCGCGCGATGCGGCACGTCCACATGGGACCGGCTGATCTCGAGTACTACGGCGTCAAGAATGGCGACAAGATGGAACTGCGCGTGGTGTCACCCGCGTGTACGACGACTCTGGAAGATGTCGTCGTACGAGCCGATCCGACCGTGAAGCTCGAAGTTCATCTCGATACCGACGAAGGCAATGCCATCGACCTAGAGCATGCCTCGCTCGTGGAACTCATCAAACCGCACGCGTGTGCGTGTGAAAAA
This sequence comes from bacterium, assembly GCA_016125225.1. Lineage (GTDB taxonomy): Bacteria > Planctomycetota > Planctomycetia > Planctomycetales > Planctomycetaceae > DSVQ01. Next base: position 7,128 of record WGME01000037.1, read on the forward strand.
TAACTGGCTGAGGGTCAAGTGCTAAGAGCTAAGTGACAAGACCTGCGAAACATCCTGTCCCTTAGCCCTTAGCACTCAGCCCTTAGCACGTCCCCTTGCCTCGTAACCACCAAGGAACTTCAGAAAATGGCCGAACCGATGAAAGCGTTGGGAATGTTGGAGACCAAGGGTCTCGTGTGCATGATCGAAGGCATCGATGCGATGCTGAAGGCTGCTAATGTGCAGATGATTGGCTGGGACAAGGTCGGTAGCGGCCTCGTCACCGCCTTCGTCACGGGCGATGTCGCCGCTGTGAAAGCCGGGATCGATGCCGGGGCTTCGGCTGCCAGCAAGATTGGTGAAGTCGTCAGCGTGCAAGTCATTCCCCGTCCGCACGAAGAACTCGCCGCGGTGCTGCCGAAAGCGAAAAGCAGTAGCGGTAAGGCGGGCTAAGGGTTAAGGGCTCAGTGCTGAGGGAATCTTTTCATTTGAGAAGTCTCTCAACCAATCAAAGGTAATCTGGCTCTCGACTCTCAACTCTAGACTCTGGACTCATCTGTCATGAACGAAGCGATTGGTTTAGTGGAAACGAAGGGCCTTGTGGCCCAGATTGAGGCGGCCGACGCCATGCTGAAAGCCGCCAATGTGACACTGGTGAAGCAGATTCAAATCGGCGGTGCGTATGTCACCACCGTCATCCGTGGTGATGTTGGCAGCGTGCGAGCCGCCGTTGATGCCGGTTCCGCCGCGGCCGCCCAGGTTGGCGAACTGGTGTCCTCGCACATCATCGCCCGCCCGGAAAAGACGCTGATGGAGCATTTTATTTAGTGAGGTATCAGGTGTCAGTTTCCAGGCATCAGGGGAACCATCATTCCTGAGGCCTTTTTTCTAATACCTGAAGCCTGAATACCTGACTCCTCTCCGAACGGATTCGCCATGAAAGTTCTCGTTGCTAATCTTGGTTCGACCAGCTTCAAGTACCGGTTGTTTGATCTCAGCGATGAGTCGCAGCTGGCACGGGGGGGGATTGACCGGATTGGTCAGCCGCAAAGTCAATGCTTTGTCGAGATCGGCTCGCATCGCGAGGAAGATACTCGCAACGTGCCCGATCATGCGGCGGCGGTGCGGTTGTGCCTTGAACATCTCATGCACCCTGAATGGGGCTGCCTGAAATCAGCCGAGGAAGTCGAAGGGATCGGGTTCAAAGCGGTTTTCGCGGGCAAACTCAGCGGCATCCGCATAGTCAACGATGAACTGCTCGATGCGATGGAAGCCTTGGCCGATATCGCACCGGCTCACAATCCGCCTTATGCTAAAGCGATGAGGCAGTTGCGACAGGCGTTTCCGCAGATTCCGCTCGTGGCCGCGCTCGAAACCGCGTTTCATGAAACGATTCCGCCGGAAATCCGTGGCTATGCGATTCCGTATCAGTGGGAAGAAGAGTACGGCGTGCGTCGCTGGGGCTTCCATGGCGCCAGTCATCGGTTTCTCGGTCAACGTATCGGGCAATTGCTGAAGCGGGAAGATTTGCGGGTCATCTCATGCCACCTCGGCGGTAGCAACTCGTTGTGTGCGATGAAGGGCGGCGTGTCACAGGCCAACAGCCTGGGGATGAGTCCGCAAACGGGGTTGCCGCACAACAACCGCGTCGGCGACTTTGACCCCTTCGCGTTACCCGTGCTAATGCGGGCCACGGGAAAGTCACTCGCTGAGTTGCTCGAAGACCTCGGCAACAAAAGCGGTTTGCTCGGTATGAGCGGTCTGTCGGGAGATGTGCGGGATCTGGAAGAGGCGGCAGCAAAAGGCGATACACGGGCCGATCACGCCCTGAAAGTCTTCACACAATCCATCCGGCAATACCTGGGGGCTTATCTCACGGTGCTGAACGGAGCTGATGCGATCGTGTTTTCTGGCGGGATTGGCGAGAACAGCGTGCGCGTGCGACATGATGTCTGCCAGAACCTCGCCTGGGCGGGCATCGAACTGTGTGACGACAAGAATCAAGCGGTCAAACGAAACGCTGAAACCTGCATCTCAAAAGACAACAGTCCTGTGCAGATCTGGGTTGTTCCGACAAACGAAGAAATCATCGTGGCCCGACAGACGATGCAAGCGATCCGAGATCGATAGTTCCTACCAAGGCCTTTGGAAATGTTCCTCGCCAAAGTCACCGGCAGTGTTGTCGCGACGCAGAAAGTGGAAGCTATGGTCGGCCAGAAGCTGCTCATGGTCGAACCGCTGCGCGTGAATGAGAAAGATCAAACGGGCCTGGTGGGAACGGGGCGAACCTTCATCGCGGTCGATACTGTCGGCTGCGGCGAAGGGGAAGTCGTGATGATCGTGCAAGGATCAAGTGCACGGTTTACACCACAGACGAAACCATTGCCGATTGATTGTGCCATCATCGGTATCGTCGATTCCGTGCACTTGGGAGCCAAGTCGATTTTTGACGCCAAGGTCAAGGACGATCGGGGAGGAAACTAATCGTGCCGCAGATTCAGTCCACAGATCCGATGACTGTTGTGCGAATCGCACAGATCATCACTGTGGCGCTGGTGTTGGGTGCGAGTACGTTTGGAACGATCGGCTTACTCCTGGCACCCGATCATAATCCGAACATGGAGTTTCTGGCTTACATCGGACTGGCGGGGGCGTTGTTTATGGTCATGGCACGAATAGTGATCGTCAAGGTGATTGCAGCGAACATGGCTCGAAAGGTTCTCGCGGAATCAGACATTCCCGGTGGCGGGCTTGCGTCGGTGTTTCTGACGAAGGTGATCCTCGGCGGAGCACTCCTTGAAGGGGCCGCGTTTTTTAACTTTGTGTGCTACATCATAACCGGTTCAAACCTGTGTCTGGCCGTGGGATTCACGCTGGTCGCCATGATCGCAATCGCGTTTCCCTTGCGTGGACACTTCGTCGATTGGGTCGATCAACTCAGGCGAGAACTCGTCTAGTCCCGAAATCAATCGTCTACCCTGATTTTCATCAACCACACACCAGTAACCATAGACTATAATCTCATGAGCACAGCCACCCCCGATACCATTCGTCAGGTCGTTCAGGAAGTGCTGGCCCAACTCGGCAAAGCACCGAAAGCGGCGGCACCGGCCCCCTTCAAGAACGGCGACTGGGGCGTCTTTCAATCGGTGGATGATGCGGTCGCCGCTGCTACCGAAGGCTTCGAACAACTCAGCGAAGCCCCGATGGCCGCCCGCGTGACTGCCATCGAACTGGTCAAGCAAATCTGCGAGACCCAGGCGGAAGAACTCGGCCGCCTCGAATTTGAAGAGACCAAGATCGGCCGGCTCGACCACAAAATCCAGAAGCTGAAAATCATCAAGCTGGTCCCCGGCGTTGAGTTTCTGCGAACCGATGCCAAGAGCGGCGACCATGGCATCACATTGACCGAGTATGCCCCCTTCGGAGTCATCGGTGCTATCACACCGGTCACGCATTCACTGCCAACGCTGGCGGGCAATGTGGTCAACATGATCGCGGGTGGCAACACGATGGTCGTGAATCCGCACCCGAGTGGAGCCCGCATCGCCTGCGAAGGGGTGCGCCGGTTCAACAAGGCGATCCACAAAGCGACCGGCCTCGAAAACCTGATCACGATTGTCGAAAAGCCGACGCTGGAGTCTGCCGCCGCGATCTTTGGTCATCGGGGTGTCAAGCTGCTGTGCGTCACCGGTGGTCCGGCTGTCGCCCGCGCCGCGATGGAAAGCCGCAAAAAGGCCATCGTCGCTGGTCCCGGCAATCCGCCGGTCGTTGTTGACGAAACCGCCTGCCTCGAAAACGCCGCAAAGTCGATCATCACCGGAGCCGCGTTCGATAACAACCTGCTCTGCATCGGTGAAAAGGAAGTCTTCGCCGTCGAAAAAATATTTGACGATCTGCTGGCTCAGATGGGACGGGTGGGTGGCTACCAGCTTAATCCGAGCCAGATCGATGCCCTTACCAAGATCGCTTTCACGCCGCCGAAAGATGCGAAGGATCATTACCACGTCAACAAAGAGTTCGTGGGCAAAGATGCGTCTTACCTGGCTGAGATGATCGGCGTTAAAGTCCCCGCCGGAACAGAACTGCTGTACGGCGAGACCGACGAATCCAACCCGTTCGTGCCCGAAGAACAGATGATGCCCTTCGTGCCGTTCATCCGGGCGAAGAACGTGAATCATGCCATTGACCTGGCCTTAGAATACGAACACGGCTTCCGGCACACGAGCCTGATTCACAGCCGCAACGTGCGAGCCATGACCAAAATGGGCCGGGCGATGGACACCACCCTGTTCATCAAGAATGGCCCGTCCCCCGCTGGTCTAGGTCTCGGCGGCGAAGGCTTCCTGAGCTTCAGCATCGCCACACCAACCGGTGAAGGCGTGACAAGTCCGCTGACATTTACCCGTCAACGCCGCTGCGTCATGGTCGATGAACTTCGCGTGATTTAGTTTAGACGAATGCACCCATGCAATTAGGCAAAATCATCGGCCGTGCGACATCGACCATTAAGCATCCCACGATGCAAGGGTGGCGGTTGTTGCTCGCGCAGCCTTTGGGAGTGAATGGCCAGGCTGATGGGGCACCGCAACTGGTCCTCGATAAACATGGGGCCGGGAAGGGTGACACGGTGATTATCTCGTCCGATGGCAAATCGGCGCGAGACATGGTCGGGACGGAAAAGACCTGTGTCCGCTGGACGGTGATGGGAATTGTGGACTGATGGCTATCGACTCGGCTTTGATCGAACGCATCGTCGCCAACGTGCTGGAACAACTCCAGCCTGCGGCGGCCGTGCGTCCATTGATCGAGCCTGTCGCACCGGCACCTGTTATCTCGAAGCCAACGGCTCCGGTATCGCCCGCCGAACTTGGCATCTCAGATCGAGTGGTGACAGCAGCCGTACTGGAAAAGCTGGCGTTACCGAACGGCGTAACGCTGCTGGTCTCACCGAAAGCGGTCATCACGCCCTCCGCGCATGATGTCTTGAAGCAACGCAAGATCCGGTGGACCCGAACCAAATCGGCAACCGCGACCACGATGGCATTAAGCACTCCAGTGCGCTGGCAGATACTGGTATCGGCCGTCACTCCGACAGTGCGAACTCTGCTCGATCACGTCAGCCGCAGCCTGTCCGGATGGCGACGGCAACTGGTCGGAACATCGAACGAAGTCATTGAAATTGCAGGACGAGCCGTTTCAACCGCCGATGTCGACCGCGTGTTGATTCTCGCTCAAGCCGCAGAACTCGTAGCCTGTGAAACGAATCGGAATGCCAAAGTGCGGGCCGCCGTGATCAGTTCGGCAGAGCAATTGCGATCGGTCGAGACGCAGATGTCGCCGAATGTATGGGTGCTCAATCCGCAACTGCGATCGTACATGGAGCTGCGACAGATCGTGCAGGCCTGTGCTGCGTTAGGTCCATCAAATATCAGCAAAAGTCACTAGGAACTGAACGAATCATGCGAGTCGGAGAGGTGATTGGCAAGGTGACGCTGGCGAAGTGCCACCCGATGATTTCGGGCGGTACCTGGCTCGTCGTCACACCACTCACGCATGCCGGTCTCAAGGGAGATGCCACTGGACGCGAAGAACCCATCGTCATGTATGACGAGATGGGAGCGTCACCCGGTGCCCTGATCGGCATGAGTGAAGGAGCCGAAGCGGGATCGCCGTTTCATCCCGATCCCAAACCGCTTGATGCGTACTGCGCCTGCATCCTGGACACACTGGAAGTCGATTAACACAGAAGCCCCGGGATTGCCATCCCAGGGATCTTAAGAGGAACGATAACATGGCCGACAACAAGTGGAACTCCGGCATCAATGACCGCAAGCTCAAGGAATTGATCTGCGAAATTGGTCGCCGCGTGTACAACAAGGGTTTTGCCGCCGCCAACGATGGCAACATCTCGATCCGCGTGGGTGAGAACGAAGTTCTCTGCTCGCCGACGATGATCTGCAAAGGCTTCATGACGCCGGACGATATTTGTGCCGTCGACATGCAGGGCAACCAGATTGCCGGGAAGCGGAAGCGCACCAGTGAAGTTCTGCTGCACCTGGAAATCATGCGGAACCGGCCCGATGTCAAAGCCGTGGTGCACTGCCATCCGCCTCATGCCACGGCGTTCGCCGTCGCCCGCGAACCAATCCCGCAGTGCATCCTGCCGGAAATCGAAGTCTTCATGGGCGAAGTGCCCATCGCACCCTACGAAACTCCGGGCGGTTCCAAGTTCGCCGAAACCGTGACACCGTTCCTGAAGAATGGCACGAACACGATCATTCTCACGAACCACGGCACGGTCACCTTCGGGGCACACCTCGAAGAAGCCTATTGGAAGACCGAAATCCTCGATGCCTACTGCCGGATTCTGCTGCTCTCTAAGCAACTCGGTAAGGTGACGTATCTCAACGAGCGCGAGTCGGTCGAATTGCTTGACCTGAAGAAGAAGCTCGGCTTCGATGACCCACGGTTCCATGTCGAAGACTGCGACCTCTGCGGCAACAGCGCCTTCCGTGACGGCTACAAAGAAGGAGCCCTGCAACCCCAGGCGTTCGAGCCGCCTCCGATCTACAAGGGTTACCTCGCCCGGCAGAAAGAAGGCAGCGACGGTGCTGCGTGTTCCGCGAAGCCATCGATAAACGGATTCTCAACCGAAGATCTGGTGAAAGCCATTACCGATCAAGTTGTCGCTGCCTTAGCCAAGTAACCCTCAACCATCGACCTTTAACTTTCGACATTTGGAAGAGAACATGAAAGTCAGCATCATCGGCGGAGGCGGGTTGGTTGGTTCGTGTGCCGGGTTCGCCCTGCAGGCCGGGAAGATTGTCCGTGAAATCGCCTTGGTCGACGTCAACCAGGACTTGTGCGAAGGTCAGGCGTTGGACCTGCTGCACGGTGCTAGCCTTCTGTCCGATCAGAAGATCACAGCCAATGGCACCGAAGCGGTTAAAGACAGTGATGTGATCGTCATCACGGCCGGACTGCGACGGAAGCCCGATGAAAGTCGTCTCGATCTCATCAACCGCAACGTGACATTGTTCCGCAGCATCCTCGCGGACATGAAGCAGCACGGCTTCCGCAAAGATGCCATTGTGTTCGTGGTCTCGAACCCGGTCGATGTGCTGACGTATCTCGCGATCAAGGAACTCGGCTTGCCACCGTGCCAGGTGATTGGCTTGGGCACCGTGCTCGATACCACACGGTTGCGGAGCATGCTCGCTCAACGGCTTGACGTCCCGCCGACACAGGTGCAGGTCACCATCTTCGGCGAACACGGCGACAGCATGGTGCCCATCTGGTCGAACGCGCAGATTGCTGGCCTGCCGCTCGAAAAATTCCCCGGCGTGACTTCCAATCTGATTGCTGAAGTCGAAAAGAAAACCCGTGGCAGCGGTGCGGAAGTGATCAAGAAAAAGGGCGGCGCGGGCTTCGCCGTCGGTGTCTCCATCGCCGATGTCGTCCATGCCATCGCGTTGGATCAGAAACGCATCCTGCCCGTCTCGGCGTTGCAATCAGGAGCCTACGGCCTGCGTGATGTCGCGATCTCGGTTCCCACCATCGTCGGCCGCAAGGGTGTCGAAGGGCTTATCGAAATCGATCTGTGGCCGAAAGAAAAAATCGCCCTGCAGAAGTCCGGTCAGGTATTGCGGGAAACGATCGAGAAAGTGCTGTAGGTAAACGGTTCATGCAAAAAACTCTCGATCAAAAAATCGCCGCGATTCATGCCGATCCGTCGGGCTGCAAGGATTTCATTCTTGCCGATGCCAAAGATGCGGATATGGCGTTCGGCATGAGTGCCACCGGGTTGTCGCCGGAGCAGCATGGCGGTGAACTTCAGCATAAGACGCTCGGCGAATACCGGCAACAAATCCGCGAAGTCATTCGGCAGGGCATTGTTGATATCGTCTTGATGTCGACCAGTACCAGTGATCTGTTGACGCTGCAGGAAGGCTTGTTTGACAATTCGCATGTGACCCCGGCGACTCGGGCCAATGATGCCACCGACGTGCATCTCCCTCGCGGTGGAAAGATTCATACCGCCCCCGCGCATCCCTTTCGCACCTCAGCTATCGACCATATGCAGTGTGGTCACTTGGATTGCGACCCAGCCGAACGGCCGCGCGGGTCCAATCTCGGCCTCTACTCCGTCACATTTAATAACGATCTGAAACTCGACCTGCATACGATCGAGAAGTACAAAGAGTTTCGCGAAGAGGCCGAGCGCAAGGGGTTTCGGCACTTCCTCGAAGTCTTTGATCCCAACCTGCCCGGTGTGATTTCTTCGGAGTTACTCGGTGGGTTCATCAATGACCTTATCGCGCGGACATTAGCTGGTGTGGCGCAGGCCGGACGGCCAGTGTTCCTCAAGATCGTCTATCACGGCCCGAGGGCGATGGAAGAACTGGTGCGGTACGATCCGCATCTGGTTGTCGGAGTGCTCGGCGGTGCGGCGGGGACTACTTACGATGCCTTCAAGCTGCTCGGTGAAGCTCAGAAGTATGGTGCCCGCGCTGCACTCTTCGGTCGCAAGATCAACAACGCCGAGAACCAGCTGGCGTTCATCGAGTTCCTGCGTCTGATAGCTGACGGCGTGCTGACACCGGAAGAAGCTGTCCCGGCCTATCATCATGTTCTGGAAAAGCTGGGCGTCAAACCGCAGCGTTCCTTAGCTGATGACATGCAACTGCAGACCGCCGTGATGAGTTACGGTGGCGGCGGAACGCAGGTGAGTGTGCCGGTGGCTGTGAAAGCGGAAAGCGGAAAGCGGATAGCGGATAGCCAGAAGACAACAGAGCCGCCGACGCCCAAAACGTCGACGGCTCCGAACTTCAAAACCATGTCTCCACAAGAGCGGCTGGAATACCATCGCAACCGCTTGAAGAAGATGTTTGGTTCCTGATCGTTCGAGATCGGATTAACCGAGGATCTTGCTGCGGAGGTCGGTCAGCAGTTTGACCGCAGTGCCGATGTCTTTCTTCTGCCGATCACGGTCGTGGGCGATTTCCCGTTCAATGGTTAACGGCCCCGTGTAGCCGAGCTCTTTCAGGGTCCGCAGGTAGGTTTCCATACCGACATCGCCTTCACCGAGGGGTTCTTCCGTGCCCCAGGCGGTGCCACGGACATCAGCCGGTGCCCACTTCGCATCCTTGCAGTGAATGCTGCGGACATACTTGCCGACCTTCTTCAGCGCTTCGATCGGGTTGCCGGTGCCGTAGAGAATCATGTTCGCTGGATCGAAGTTGATGAACAGGTTCGGCCGTTGCACATCGTGGATGAATTCCAGCAGGTGATCGGCGGATTCCTGTCCGGTTTCGAGATGCAGGTTCTGACCATTGGCTGCGACATGGTCGAGAAGTTCGCGGGTGACGACGAGCAAATCCTGATACGAACTGCTGCTGCGATCAGCCGGCACGAATCCGATGTGTAAGCCCACGGCTTTGACGCCGAGCAGTTTGGCAAAGTCAGAGATTTCTTTCATTTCCTGCACGCGGGCCGCACGGGTCACCTCGGGGACCAGGCCGACTGTTTTCGCGGTGGTGGCAATGTCGGCATAGCTTTCGCCTTCGAAGCCGCCAAAGACAACCGTCGGCGTAATCCCCGCGTCCGCACAACGCTTCAGGAAGGCTTCGGCAGTGGCTGGGTTCCGAGTATCCGCATGCGGCGAGTGGACCTGCACGGTGGGAATGCCCAGTTCCGCGGCGACATCCAGATGCACGCCTAATCCGGCATCAACAGAGGCAAACACACCAATCGGCCAGGTGTCCATGGACAAGTTCCTTGACGAATTTTCTGCAGTGATTGAGCGGCAATCGATGGAAACGCGAAACGCTGTCTCAGCGCGGGTTCCACGTGGTTTCGAATCATAAAACATCCTGTGGAGGTGATGCTACCGTTGCGAGGCGGTCGATGTTGATTTCTTGGGCATACAACCTAGTCAGTTCGCTGTCCGACCGGCATGATAGTGACCTCGCGCCAAGCGACGAGCAGACCTTTCCCAGCAATCCAATCGACAGAAGGTGAGAACAATGGACGATCCGGTCCCGCCGTGGGTGAGTCGGGTGGGAACGTATGCCGGCGTGCTGTTGTTCTTTGTCGTGTGGCTACTGCCAACGCCCGACGGGTTGTCTTCGGCGGGGCAACGCATGGCGGCGGTGACGGCCCTGATGGGAGTCTTCTGGGTCACTCAAGCTTTGCCGATGGAAGTGACCAGTCTGTTACCACTCGCCCTTTTTCCGCTTCTGGGGATCATGTCGGCGAAAGATGTTTCGGCATCGTACTTCAGTGACAGTTCGTTTCTCTACCTTGGCGGCTTCGTGCTCGCGTTGGGGATTGAACGCTGGGGATTGCATCGGCGGTTTGCCTTGCGGATTGTCACGGCGACAGGCACGGGCGTTCGCACGATTGTGCTGGGGTTCATGCTGGCAACGTTCGGCATCTCGATGTGGATCAGCAATACCGCCGCAACTCTGCTGATGTTGCCGATAGCCTTGGCACTCCTGACATCCTTGGAACAGATCACAGCGAATTCGACCATCACCCCGCACGACCAGTCTGCGGTGTCAAAACTCGGCATGGCCTTGATGCTGGGCATTGGCTATGCCGCGACGTTAGGGGGCATGGCGACCTTGGTGGGCACGCCGACAAATGTCGTCTATCTCGAAGTGATCCAGAAGCAGTTTCCAGAGGCTCCCCAATTGTCGGCGGGGCAATGGATCGCCACGTGGACGCCGTGTAGCCTGGCCTTTGTGATGCTGACCTGGGGCTTGTTGACCTTCGGCTTGAAGCGACCTGCCGGGCTGGCTCAACTCGATCGCCGGTACTTCCGCGAACAACTGCAGGGTCTCGGAGCGATGCAGCCCGGCGAGCGCTGGATGCTAGCCATTTTCACAATCACGGCCTTGCTTTGGCTCACGCGCACGGGTTTCGATGCCGGCGATGGCTGGACAATTCCCGGCTGGAACATGTTGGCGGACCGCTGGCTTTCCTGGTTGGAAATCCCTGCCGGTTCCAGGAACTGGATCAACGATTCCACCGTGGCGATGCTGATGGCGTTGGTGATGTTCGTGATTCCGGTTCGCACGCAGGCCGATCGGCCAACGGAACCACTGATGGATTGGGCGACAGCGTCGCGATTGCCGTGGGGCATTTTGCTGCTGTTCGGCGGTGGCTTTGCGATTGCGGATGCCACACGAGCCACCGGTTTGGCGGAGTGGTCGGGAGCCTGGCTGGCTCAATCAACGCAGGGATGGCCGACATGGTTGCTGATCGGCGTGATCTGCCTGCTGGTCACGTTTCTATCGGAGTTCACCTCGAATGTCGCCACGGCCAATGCCCTGCTACCGATTGCAGCCGGACTGGCCATCGCCATGGAAGTCGACCCGCGGCTGCTGATGTTGCCCGCCACTCTGGCCGCCAGCAATGGGTTCATGCTGCCGATTGGGACGCCGCCCAATGCAATTGTTTTCGGCACCGGACGCATCCGCATCGGCCAGATGGTGGGTTACGGGCTGCTGCTCGATTTGTTGGGCGTCATTCTCATCGTTGTCGCCACTTACACGCTGCTGGTGCCGCAGTTGGGAATCGGGCTGAGTGGTCTGCCCGATTGGGTGCCAGCCAATCGCTGAAGTTCCTCAGAGTTGCGGAGATTTTCCACGAAACCACTGGAGAATCCGCAGCCGTTTGCGTTTTTCATGAGGAATGACCTTGGTTGCGCCGATCGATCCGTTAAGATGGCCATCACAGACAGAGTGATCTTTCGTTTATCCATGTTGTCGTTTTGACCACTGCCGTGGGTTTGCGTCTCAACCTGTGGCAACAGTGAGGGGGATTCCAGGCGTTCGCCTGTGGGCCCGCTCGGGGAGTGATGCTCCCAGAAAGCCGAATCATGGTGCTTTCCTGCCACTGTGAGCGAGATGCGACGTCGAGTGAGACGACCGAACCTTACTGCGAGTTCTGTGGCCGTCCCATTCTTGCGATGCCGCAAACGTGGTGGTCGAGCTGGCGCGACCAATCCACAGGGTTGCTCATCTCAACGGGTTTGCATGCTGTCGTGCTGGTCATCCTCGCCTGTTGGATTCTCCCGGCGATCACCGTGCCGGAAGAAATCGAAGTCACTCTGGCAATGGACCCGGGCGACACCGATCAATCCTTTGAGGTTGATGCCAGCGAACTGTCGTCTTTGATCTCGGAGCAAACCCTGACCAAGACCAGCCGACTTCCCAATACCGCCGCCATGACAGCCTCCTCGAACAGCACAGCACTGCCAGCCATGTCGCGGGTCACCACGGGCGGAGTCGAAGTGCGTACTCCGGCCTCGGCGAAGCTGCCGAGTTTTCAGTCGCCTAATGACCTGATGCAAACGATTCGTCCGCTGCGGCGATCCGACCCGCGGTCAGGCGGCGTGGTTCAGCAGTCATCGGTCACCGGTGCACTCCAGGGAGTGCTGGGGCACTTGCGCGGCGAATCTCAGAGCGACATGGTGCAAGTGGTCTGGCTGCTCGATGCTTCAATCAGCCTGCATCGGGATCGCCAGGAAATCGCGGAGCAACTGGTCCCCTTTTACAAAGAGATGATTGCCCGCCCCAATCGCAAGGAGAAACCGTTCCGGTCGGTGGTCATGGGGTATGGTGCCAAGCCTGTCGTCTTGCAGAACTCGACGGATAACCCCGCTCGTGTGGTTCAAGCCATCGCAGGGATGTCGTCTGACCCCAGCGGATTGGAGAACGTCTTCACCGCGGTGCAATTTGCCTTAAAGTCGTTTGGCAAATGGAAGGGCACCACGGTGATCGTGATCTGGACGGACGAATCGGGCGATGATCTCGCTTTGCTGGAAGACACCATTCGCCTCTGCCGCGAACATCGCACGCTGGTGCATGTTGTGGGGCCGGAAGCAGTGCTGGGCATGGAACTCGGATTGCAGAATTATGTCGTTCCGGAAACGAATCAGGCATTTTTATTACCCGTCAAACGCGGCCCTGATGCGGCTTTGCCCGAACGGCTGCGGCTGCCCTACTGGTTCGACAGCCTGTCGCCACCCTGGACGCAGAATGGGGCCTACATCGGCGGCGGGACGTTCTCCTATGGTGGACCACTGCGGGAAGGACTTCTCTCTGGGGTTGGTCCCTATGCACTGACCCGTATGGCACTGGAAACCGGTGGAACCTTCACCATCCTGCAGCGTTCGGGCGATGCACCGCCGATGTCCTGGGAAACACAGCGGCTGTATCTTCCCGATTATCAAGAGGCCCGCGAAATTGCCTCCGAGGTCCAACGCTCTCCCATTCGTCGAGCTGTTGTCGAGGCGGCCGCCATCACCTGGCAGGCCGACCTCCATCCGCCCATGCGGAGTTTTTTCGGCCGCCCGATGAATTCCTATCCGTATGGTCATTTAATTACCTACATGCCCGCGGAAGTCTTTCAGGTGAATTTGAAGGCCGAACTCGCCCGGTTGATGCGGCAGTCGGAACAGGATCAGGCGGTGATTGAAGCGGCCCTTGCCTGCATGGACCCGATTACACTGGAATCCGCCTTTGAAAACGAAAAGTCCGACCGCTGGCGTGCCTGGTACGATTTGAACCTCGGTCGCTTACTGGCCATGAGCGTCCGCATCGCCGAGTATCATGAAACGCTGCGTTTAATTCGCGAAGGTGTCGGACTGGATCGCGAAACCAATTACATGACCCTGGTTGAATCAGGACAGTTGAAGACGGGCCGCGTCGCCGAGCAACGGGCTGAACTGGCGAAAGAGCATCTGCAAGCGGTGCTCACGGAACATGCCGGGACACCGTGGGCGCGACTCGCTCAATGGGAACTCGAAAACGCCCTGGGTTTCGTGGCTCGTCCGGCTGTGATCCCACTTCCGAAGCCCATGATCGGCAAACCTTCCCCACAAGGCCCGGCTCCGTCATTGCCGAATCTCTAATGCCGTGTCGGCTGCCTTCCCCGGGCAAACCGGTAACGGCAACCGGCGCATTGGTCGTGGCCGGGGAACATGGTTATGCTGCGGAAATGAGTTCCCGCACCACACCGATGACATCGACTCCGCGAATGGGTTTGCCTCACTTGGGTTATGGCGTAGGCCTGCGTACACCGCATTTCGGGTATCTGTTGCAGAATCAGGCCCAGGTCGACTGGTTCGAGATTATCTCAGAAAACTTCATGGACTCGCGGGGCCGTCCGCGTGCTGTGTTGAATCACATCGCCGAGCGTTATCCGATTGTGATGCACGGCGTCTCGCTATCGATTGGCAGCACCGACCCGCTCGATTTCGACTATCTGCGACGACTCAAACAACTCGCCGACGAAATTCATCCAGCGTGGATTTCTGATCATCTGTGTTGGACAGGAGTCGCTGGTCTCAACAATCACGATCTGCTGCCTCTTCCGTTAAATGACGACACCCTGCAGCATGTGGCGCAACGCGTCATCGCCGTGCAGGACTTTCTCGAACGTCCACTGATTCTGGAGAATCCCAGCAGTTACGTCACCTTCGCGGCGTCAACGCTTCCCGAGTGGGAGTTTCTGAGTGAACTGACGGCAGCAACGGGTTGCGGGCTGTTGCTCGATGTGAACAACGTCTACGTGTCGAGTGTGAATCATGAGTTCGATCCGTTGGAGTATCTGCAGAAAATCCCCGCCGATCGCGTGGTCCAGTTTCATCTGGCGGGGCATACGAATTGCGGAACGCATCTGATAGATACCCACGATGGGCCGGTAATCGACCCTGTCTGGCAACTCTATCATCGGGCTAAAGAACGCACCGGCGGCTGTGCAACACTGCTGGAATGGGATGCCCGCATTCCGGAGTTTCCGGTGATGGAAGCTGAGATCAACAAGGCCCGCGAAACATTTGGTGTCGGGAGATTGGATCAGAGCGAGACTGATGAGACACACCGTCCGTCGGTCCCGCATCCCGCCGTGCTGGTCACTGCGGAGGTGGAGTAATGCCGCCGACGCTCGCGGTTTTGCAAACGTGGATGCAGGCGGTCATTCAGCACCCGGCGGGAGTTGCCGCGGGATTGGAAAGCCCAATGGCTCAAGCCTGCATCCCCGTGGGCATTGAGACCCTGAATCAAATTCTGCCGGCGACGTCGAAGCAGTCCAGTCAGGAACGGCTGCAGATTTATGCTCAGGCCTATTTCGCCCGGCTTCTCGAAGTCTTGCAGGCAGAGTACCCCACGCTACGGCACTACATGGGCGACGAACTCTTTACCAGCTTCGCCAGCAGCTACCTGCAGCAGAGACCATCGCGGAGCTATACCTTAAGTCAACTCGGGCAACAGTTCCCGCAGTATCTCAAAGAGACTCGTCCACCCGCGATGTCAGACCGTCCCGACTGGGCTGACTTTCTCATCAATTGTGCCCGGCTGGAACGAGTTTATGCCGAAGTTTTTGATGGACCGGGACCGGAGTTTCTGGGGAGCGAATCCGCTGAAATTTCTCCCAACGGAGTCAGCCCGGAAGAGTTTCTGACTCGCACGATTTGCGTTACCCCCTGGGTCGAACTGCTCGAACTGCAGTTCCCCGTGCATCTCTGCACATCGTCAGTCCGACAGGGACAACCAATCGATTTACCGGAAGCCCGGCCGACGTGGTTACTTGTCACCCGCCGTGAATTCATCGTCCGCCGCAGCGAAATCTCACGGGGTGAGTTCGTACTGCTGTCGGCTATGAAGAGCGGGCTGACCGTTGAGCAGGCATTAGGCCGTTTGATTGAAGTTACTGGCCCTACCAAGGATCTGGCTTCCCAGGTGAGGCAGTGGTTCCGCCAATGGACGGCGGCCCGTTACATCACTCGGGAATAGTCATCAAAGCCATCGTTCTGATGACTATTCGATGCTGATCAGGTCGACATCGAAGTGCAGTGTGGCGTTGGGGGGAATGCCCGGCACACCCTGTTCGCCGTAGGCCAGTTCGGAAGGAATCTCAAGTTCGATCTTTCCCCCTTCGCCCACCAGTTGCAGCCCTTCGGTCCAACCGGGAATGACCTGGTTCAATCCAAATGTAATTCCCTGCCCCGCGTCGAATTGCTCGCCGTTATCGAGCCACCCTCGATAGTTGACGGTAACTGTGTTGGTCGGCAACGGCTTCTTCTCAGAGCCCGGGTTATGCACCTTGTACTTCAGCCCCGATTCCGTCGTTTCCATATCAGCCGACGATGTTGCGGGAGCGGCGGGGGTGTCTAAAGCTGGGGCGAGGGGAACCTGTGCCTGCTCTGGAGCCGGGGCCGATTCACACCCGATCAGACCACCACAAATCACCCAACTCAATGCCCACAGAACGTGGGGAAGTCCCAGCCAACGACTCATACTGCAGTGCCTCGCTTAGTCTTGATACTCAGCCATTCCAGAACTCATAGACTATCGCCTGCTGCCAGGTTCTGCCAATGCTCCACCTGGTGCGAAGTTGTCAAAGCGTTGGGTGAGCCTGGGGAATCTCGAAGCCGCTGGCTCAAGTTCTGGACGGCGGGCGATTTATCGCGTTATAATCCCAGCACATGTCTCAGAGAGTTTGCGGACCAGTCTCCCTTCAGGAAGGTCGAGGTATCCCATGCCGCTATTCGAGATCGAGACGACAGCCCATATTGTCATCGCCTGGGCTGACCAGCAATCTGCTGCCGAGGCGATGACCAAAGAACACTTTCCCGACGAAGATGTGCTGCGGGTTGCCAAGCGTCCGCGCGATGCCTGGGTCATCTCCAAGCGGCTGCTGGGAATTGAAGGGTCGGCCCCGGAACCCTGTTCCACCGCACGGGATTGTCTGGTGAAAGCCCGCGGCGACAAGTTGCACGCCATTCGTCTCTTCATGCAGGACACCGGTTCCGATCTGCATGCGGCCCAGCGAGCCATCGAAACGAATATGTCGCTCGGTTGGTAGCCGGGACACGGTGGCTGTAGTAGTCTTTCACTCATTGCCTGTTGTGTACCGAGGGGGGAGCCGCCCCCTCGGTCTGTTGTTTTCAGAGCATTCACAGGATCGATAATGTCTCGATTGTTAGACGGTCGGGTGGCCTTGGTTACCGGTGCGGGTCGCGGTTTAGGTCGGGCCTTTGCTGAGCATCTCGCCTCATTGGGTTGCCACATCGGTGTGCATGGCATGCGTGAGCATGGCCCCTCCGAATATGGCGAAGGGACGACACTCACCGACACGGCAAAAGCCATCGCGGAGGCCCACGGTGTGAAAACCGTGCGTGTTCTCGGCGATCTGACCGTCGCGGCCGATGTTGAACGCGTTGTGCAGACTGTCTCTGCAGAACTCGGTCCCGTCGATGTGCTGGTGCACAATGCCGGGGGAGATATCGCTGCAGCCGGGGGGAAGCCGAACCCGAACGATGCCGTGATGATCAAGGAAATCGATGTGCGGGCCGTGCTCGACCGCAATCTGCTGAGCACGATTCTGGTCTGCCAGCAGACGGCACGCGTGATGATGCCCCGCAAGTCGGGCCGTATCATCACCATCAGCTCAATTGCCGCGTTCAAAGGCAACGAGAACTCGGCGATCTATTCGACCGCGAAGGCCGCCGTGGTGGAATACACCCGCTGTCTCGCCGCTCAACTGCGCCCCTTCAACATCACTGTCAACAGTCTGGCGCCCGGCGATACCCGCACCGGCCGTTTTCTGGGCACCCGTCATGTGCCGGAAGACCGACTGGTCGAAGAAGGCACTCTTGATCGCGTGGGTTTGGTGGACGAAGTCACCCGTGTCGTTGAATTCTTCGCGGGCCCCTTGGGCGATTTTGTCACCGGCCAAGTGCTGCGAGTCGATGGCGGCAGTCAGATCTGGCCCGCTTGAGCGAAAGGGCAACCATGGGCTTTATCGATCTCGAACAACTGGCCCCGATTTCGCCCGTGCCGGGTTGCCGCATGCGAACCCCGTTCGGCGAACACCTGATGCTGTCGTACCTGGAAATGGACGACGGGGCCGAAGTCCCCTTGCATCATCATCCGCACGAACAAGGGGGAATTCTGCTGCGTGGCAAAGTCCAGCTCACCATTGGTGAAGAGACCCAAATCGTTGAGGCGGGATCGCTGTTTCTGATTCCGCCTCACACGCCTCATCGAGCCGTCGCGGTCGATGGCCCTGCTGTGGTGCTCGACGTTTTCAGCCCGGTTCGCGAAGACTACGCCGCCTTGACCAATCGCTATATTCCGCCCGTGGGCTCTCGGCCAGATTCCAGCGAATTGTCGCGATAAAGTATGTCCGTTGCGGCCCCTTATGCCTGGCGATTTGCTACGTATTGGGAATCGCAACGGTCAAGAAGACGGTGTCACTTGGCGTTTGGCCCATTGTTCTTCCGCAGCGCTGGGACGCAGGTAGATGGGGGCCAAAGTCCAGATGTTATCCATCTCGCCTCGTTGATAACGGGAAAGCGCGGCCTGGCTGATGCCCGTCGCTGTCGGTTCCCTGCTCCAGGTTTCCATGCACAATCGGGCCGGAGTGACCTCGGCCGAGAGTTTCGTCACTCCGGAACCGGCGACGACATCGTTCGCGGCGAGCGTGCGGCTCCATGCGTCACCAGAGACTATGGTCAATTCGGTGGTCGCCTGCCAACCGTCACCACACCGCTCGTAGATTTGGTGAAATAGATCGCCCCGTTGGGCATCGCTGACAATGTGCAGCCGGGATTCAGATTCCGGAGCTTGCTGAGCAATGCCCGCGAAAGTCTCGACGCCCAGCACGCGGCAACCGAGGGCGTAGCCCAGCGTCTTCGCGCAGACGACACCAACCCGCAGTCCGGTAAAACTTCCTGGCCCCAAACTGACTGTGATCGCAACCAGCGAGCGAATCGGAACCCGCAACTCTGCCAGCAAATCGTGAATTTCGAGAGTCAATGTTTGGGCGTGCCGCCGCCCCGCCGTCGCCAGCGAGCGTTCGACAATCTCGCCCTCACGCCAGAGAGCGATGGACCCGGTCAAGCCGCTGGTTTCGAGGGAAAGAAGCATCGGGAGGGTTGAGTGTTAAGGGCTTAGGGCTAAGGGTAGTGTAGACATCGATATCGACTTGCGAACCTGGAACTGTTACCGCGATCTATCATGCCGCATTTGTCTGAAGTCTCAACCCTCAGCACTTAGCCCTGAACCCTCTTCCTGCATTTCTGCCAGAAAGCGCGATGGAATCGATTCCCGGCGTTTGCCCCATTTCATGCGAGACATGGACCATGAGATAGTAAGGTAATCGCGAGCGCGGGTGACGCCGACGTAGGCCAGCCGACGTTCTTCTTCGATGGCTGAAAGTTCGAGGGCATCGACGGATCGCTGGTGCGGCAGGATGCCTTCTTCCAGACCGACCAGATAGACCCGTGGAAACTCCAGTCCCTTGGCACTATGCAGGGTCATCAGTTTGACGGCCGGGGCTTCGGCGGTGGGGTCTTCGCCGAAATTATCGTCGCGGGCATCGAGCGATGTCTGCTCCAGAAAATCCTGCAACGAGGGTCGCACGGCCTGTCGCTGGTACTCGCGCAAGGTCTGTACGAACTCTTCGACCACTTGCGAGCGGGCCAGTTGCATCTGTGGTTCTTTGTACTGTTTCTGAATCTCACTTTCGTAGTCGATTTCGTGCAGCAGATGTTCCACGAGATCGGGCAACGAGGCTCCCGGTTGTTGGAGTTGCTCGCGATAACGAAGCAGCATCGCTTGAAAGTTCGCCAGAGCCGTCGCGGTCTTTGCGGGGACTTCTTTCGCCGCGACAGCCGACGGAATCGCCTGCCAGAACCGCAGGCCCGATTTCACG
Organism: bacterium; assembly: GCA_016125225.1. Classification (GTDB taxonomy): domain Bacteria; phylum Planctomycetota; class Planctomycetia; order Planctomycetales; family Planctomycetaceae; genus DSVQ01. The sequence continues at coordinate 26,838 of WGME01000037.1, forward strand.
GCACGATTTAGCAGCTTCTCGACGGCGGTTTCGCCAATGCCGCGTGTCGGCGTGTTGATGATCCGCAGCAGTGAGACCTCATCATCGGGATGGGCAAGCACCTTCAGGTACGACATCACATCGCGGACTTCTTTGCGGTCAAAGAACGATTGCCCGCCGACCAGCACATAGGGAATCCGCAGGCGGCGCAACTCCGATTCAAAGATACGCGGCTGTTCGTTGGTGCGAAACAGAATGGCGATGTCGCGCGGCGGGACATTCAAATGATTGGTGAGGTACGCAATTTCCCGAATCACCCCTTCCGCTTCGGCCTGCTCATCGGGATAGGGCTTGAAGACCACCGGTTGCCCCTGTTTGTGGGCAATCAGGGTTTTCTCATGGCGGCCACGGTTATTCCGCACGAGTTGATTGGCCGCTGCGATGATGTCAGTGGTGCAGCGATAGTTGTCCTGCAATCGGATGACTTTCGCACCAGGAAACTGCTGCTGAAAACCGAGGATGTGTTTCACCTCGGCACCCCGCCAGCCGTAGATCGACTGGTCATCGTCCCCCACCACACACAAGTTGCGGTGCGGAGCCACCAGATCGGCGATGATCTGAAACTGGAGCTCGTTGGTATCCTGATACTCGTCGATCTGAATGTGCTCAAAGCGGCGTTGTTGCCGATCGAGAACCTCCGGGACTTCTTCAAAGAGCTGCCGCGTGAGGAGCAGCAGATCATCGAAATCGACCGCGCCGGCGGCTCTCAATTGGGATTGATACCTGCGGTAACCGGCGGCGGCGAGAAAGCCTCGATCGTCTTCAACATGATCACGGGCCACTTCCGGCAGCACGCCATTGGTCTTCCAGCGACTGATTTCGAAGAGCAGGTCGCTAGGCCGTAACGAGGTCTCCGGAACACGGATATCGCGCAGAGCTTTTCGCGCCGCGGACTCCTGATCGCCTCGGTCATAGATGGCGAATTTCGACGGATAGCCGAGGGCCTCGATTTCTTCCCGCAGGACGCGCACGCAGTAGGCGTGAAAGGTCGAAATCACCGGCCGATATTTCAGCCGTTTCCCCAGCTGGTGCTGCATCCGCTCCTGCATTTCGCGGGCGGCTTTATTGGTGAAGGTGACCGAAAGAATGCACTCCGGCGGCACACCCTGCCGGATCAGTTCCGCCATGCGGTAAGTGATCACGCGGGTCTTGCCGGTCCCTGCTCCGGCGAGGACAAGCAGCGGTCCCGACAGCGTGGTGACAGCCGCCCGCTGCGAGGCATTGAGTTCATTCAGTCGAGACGAGTTCGCGGTCATCGTAGACACGGAGTCGATCCATCCATTCCGTAACGCTTCCCCACCGAAGTCTGTCGGCGAGATTCCCTTGCGAGATCATGCCGTAGCGCATCCCGGACTGCCAGCGATCGCCCGATTTCTTCAACTCGACTTCTTTGCCCGACGAGCTTCGGCTTCACGCAGTGGTTCCAGCATGGCCCCCATGGTCGGCCAGCGGTCTTCGGGGCGGACGGCAAGGCCCTTCATGAGGGTTTGACAGACTTGCGGGTCGAGATCGGGAACCAACCGCTGCAGATCATCTGGCGGCGCATTGATGTGCTGCATCACTGCTTCCAGAGTAGCCCCGGCTTCCCACGGCAAGCGTCGCGCCGCCATTTCGTAACAGGTCACCGCATACGAAAAGATGTCGATCCGCTGATCGGTCCGTTGCCGTTTGATCAATTCCGGTGCCATGTAGTTCGCCGTCCCGGTGCGGTTTCCCGGCGCCTGAAACGGCGGCGTGTTCGGAACCACCAGACCGAAGTCGATCAGCTTGATGTTATGGTCCTGATCGAGCATCACATTGCGCGGGCAGATGTCGCGATGAATCCAGTTCTGCTTGTGGAAGTGCTCAATCGCTTCTCCCAGTTCGATCATGAAGCGAATGCGATTCTGCTTCATGATGTCATTCTGGAGCGAGATGAGGTAACTCAAGCTGGGGCCATCGACAAATTCCATCACCAGATACTGTTCGTTCTTGGTGGTGACTCCGTACTCCATGGTCTTGACGATATTCGGATGCCGCAGTTGAACGGCGATTTCGCCTTCGGATGGTTTCTTAACCTTCATACCCTGAAAGCGAGCTTCGAATCGTTTGGTTTTTTCGATATCGAGCAACTTCAATGCGACGGTCCGACCGGAATTCATATCTTTAGCACGAAAGACTTTCGACATGCTCCCCTGACCTGTTGGAGCTTCCAGAATGAATCGCTTGGAGATATCGACCTTCTTCACCTTCGGGCCGGGAGTGAAGAGCTTTTTGAGGAAATCGAGCATGGAGCGCGGCATTTCGTTGAGAAGGACAAGCGATTCGGTCTGGACGCTGCGCATGGCAGATCGCCCTGATTTGCGAGTATAGTTTCCAACGTTGAACTGTGCCATGAATCCACAGGCATTGTCGGTGAGAGAAGTGGTGCAGCCGTGCCTGTCTCCTATGAACACCAACAGAGAGTGCGTCGTCATGTCAGAGCGAACTCGCCGCGAATTTCTGCTGCAGTCGGTCGCGACCGGGGCAGCATTTTCGATGCTGCCAGCTCTCAATGCGAGTGAGATCTCTGCGAAACGGACACCGATCAAAATCGGCCAGATTGGTACAGGGCACGCGCATGCCAGCAAGCTCGGCGTGTATCGCAAATCGGAGGATTACGAAGTCGTCGGCATTGTTGAACCCGATGCGGAGAGGAAGCAGAGGGCCGAAGCGCAGGATGTCTACCGTGATCTGCCCTGGATGACGACGGAACAACTGCTCAACACGCCGGGACTGCAGGCTGTGCTCGTCGAGACCGATGTGCCTGATCTGCTCGATACGGCGGAACTCTGTGTTGCTGCGGGGAAGCACATTCATCTCGACAAGCCGGCCGGTGCTTCGCTGTCGCAATTTCGCAAGATCCTGGCGGAGGCGGAACGGCAACAGCTCATCGTGCAAATGGGTTACATGTACCGCTACAACCCCGGCGTGGTGCTGCTGCAGGAACTCCTCTCACAGGGCTGGCTGGGAGAGATTTTCGAAGTCCACACCGTGATGAGCAAAGTAGTCCCCAACGCCGAGCGTGTGCGGCTGGCCCGGTATTCCGGCGGCATGATGTTCGAACTCGGTTGCCATTTGCTTGATCTGGTGGTGCGATTGCTTGGCAGACCGACCCAGGTGACTTCCGTGCTGCAACATGTCGGACCTCAAATGGATGACTTGATGGACAGCACACTGGCGCTTCTGGAATACCCGAAAGCCACGGCGACCGTGCGAGCCGCCGGTGTTGAGGTTGATGGCGGGCGGCGACGTCATCTTACCGTCTGCGGAACCAAAGGGACGTTCCACATTCAGCCGCTCGATAATCCGGCCGTGCAGGTCTCGCTGGATGCAGCCCAAGGGGATTATCGCAAAGGTTTCCAGTCGATTGCATTGCCGGTGTACGCCCGATATGTAGACGATGCTGCCGAAATGGCGCGCATCATTCGCGGCGATTCGCCGTTGCGATTTGGCTACGACCATGATTTGGCTGTGCAGGAGACGCTGTTGCGGGCCAGTCAAATGCCTGTCTGACCTAGGGTTTCTCCTAGTTCTCCAAATTGTCAGTGTCGCATTCCGCCGAAGCGACTGACTCAAAATGCCTCACTTGGTAGAATTCAGCCGAGGATCGTTGGCGACAATCGGCCATTTTTGCATCCCAATTCGGACCAAAGTCCAACGGCATAGAGATTGCTGGCGTAGGCCGTTCAGCCAACGCATGTTCTGTAAGTCCTCTCATCTTTTCACCGGAGCGATCGCCGGTTTCTGTTCTCGATCGCAAATGTGTTGTTTCTTCTAGATTTTCTTCGAAAGGATGGAACGTGACCCTGACGCTAGGACTGCTGGAGGTCTACCAGGCCGGAGAACTGACGGTTGTCGGTTTCGGCGGCCGGGAGATTCTGGAACAGGTTAGCCTGATTGAGTACCGCGATGAATTGCAGTCGCTGATTGATGATGCCAATTGCCAGACTCTGGCCATCGACTTGACAGGGGTGCGGGTTGTCCCGAGCGGCATGCTCGGCATTCTGGCCTCGATTCATGGCAAGGGCGTGGAAGTGCAGTTGTTCAATGCGGGCGAAGAGATTTGCGAAGTGCTCGCAATCACCAAGCTCGACCGCCTCTTCAAGCTGCATGAAGTGGAAGTCTGACCTCCGAACGTACTGATCGAACTCGAAAGATGGCCCGCTGACAATCGTGGAATTGTCAGCGGGCCGTTTCGTTTTCCGATCTCGATTTGCTTGCCGATCGGTTCTGCCCGTCCCACAATGCATGGGAACGATCTTCGGTCCCATGGACGGCTGCTGATATGCCTCAGTTTCAACTTGCGAGTCCTTTTCCCCCCGGCGGCGACCAGCCCAAGGCGATTGCCTCTCTGGTGCGCGGGTTGAAAGAAGGCAAGAACAGCCAGGTCTTGCTGGGGGTCACGGGGTCAGGCAAGACTTTCACGATGGCCAACGTCATCGCGGAATTGCAGCGGCCAGCTCTTGTTCTCTCTCACAATAAAACCTTGGCAGCCCAACTCTACGGCGAGTTCCGCGAGTTCTTCCCGCATAACGCGGTAAGCTACTTCGTCAGTTACTACGACTACTATCAGCCCGAAGCCTACATCCCGCAGCGTGATATCTACATCGAAAAAGACGCCTCGATCAACGAAGAAATCGACCGGTTGCGGTTGGCCGCCACAAGTGCCTTGGTCAGCCGTCGAGATGTCGTGGTCGTCGCGAGTGTCAGTTGCATTTATGGTTTGGGTTCGCCGAAAGATTATCTGGAAGCGATGGTGCCCTTACGGGTCGGTGAATCTGTTGACCGCGACGAATTCCTGCGCAAGCTCTGCGACATTCAATACACCCGCAATGATTACCAGCCGACCCGAGCCCACTTCCGAGTGCGGGGCGATGTCATTGAAGTCTGGCCGGCCTACGAAGAGTTCGCGTTCCGTGTCGAACTGTGGGGCGATGAAGTCGAAAAACTCGCCATCATCAACCCGGTGACGGGCGATGAACTGAAACGCGTCGATGACATTTATGTCTACCCCGCCAAGCACTATGTGTTGCCCGAAGAACGCATCGGCGAGGGGTGTGCCGAGATCGAACGTGAACTGACCGAGCAACTCGAAAAATTCCGCCGCGAGGGCAAACTTCTCGAAGCTCAACGCCTGAATGCCCGCACCCGGCACGATCTGGAATTGCTCCGTGAGATGGGTTTCTGCCCAGGCATTGAGAACTACAGCCGGGCTCTTTCGGGCCGCAATCCCGGCGAGCCACCCTACACCCTGCTCGACTTCTTTCCCGATGATTTTCTGATGTTCATTGATGAGTCGCATGTCACCGTCCCCCAGGTGAAGGCGATGTATGCCGGTGACCGCAGCCGCAAAACGACATTGGTCGACCATGGTTTCCGACTCCCCATGGCACTCGATAACCGTCCTTTGAAGTTTGAGGAATGGAACGCGCGCCGCCGACAAACAGTTTTCGTCTCTGCCACTCCTGATGACTGGGAACTCGAACAATCGGGCGGCGAAATCGTCGAACAGGTGATTCGTCCCACGGGGTTGGTTGACCCGCAGATTCAAATTCATCCCGCACGTGGTCAGGTACCACATCTTATTGAGCAAATTCGACAACGGGCCGGGGTTGGCGAACGGGTGCTCATCACCACTCTTACTAAGCGACTCGCCGAAGACTTAACCACTTATCTTCGCGAAGAGGCGATTCGCTGTGCGTGGCTACACAGCGAACTGGATGCCTTTGAACGCGTCGAAATTCTGCGGGAGTTGCGTGAGAACAAGTATGACGCCGTGGTCGGCGTGAACCTGTTGCGAGAAGGTCTCGATTTGCCTGAAGTCTCTCTGGTCGCGATTCTGGATGCTGACAAGGAAGGTTTCCTGCGGAGTGAAACCAGTCTCATTCAGACGATCGGCCGCTCGGCCCGTAACGTCAACGCGCAGGTCGTGCTCTATGCCGATAAAGTAACCGACAGCATGCAGCGGGCCATCGATGAAACGAACCGCCGTCGCGAATTGCAGATCGCCTACAACGTCCAACACAACATCACGCCGGAAACCATCCGCAAGGCCATTCGCCGTGGGATTGAAGAAGAGGTGGAAGCTCGCCGGATTGTTCAGCAGGCCGCGGGGTCTAAAAGCGAAACTCAATTTGTCACGCAGGAATTTCTCGGCGAACTCGAACGCGAAATGCTCGAAGCAGCTCAGAACCTGGAGTTCGAACGGGCCGCAAAACTCCGCGACCGCATCACACAGTTGAAGCAACAGGTCGGGCAGATGGTCGCCGCGGAGGATGAGCCCGGCTTTGTTGAAGGCCGACCGTCAAAAGGTTCCAAGCGGAAAAAACGGGGGGACGCCGCACGGGGCATTGTCTCCAAGCCCAAACGCAAAGCCCGGGATTGATCCGACTGATCACTCGCCCGCAGACTCTGTTCCCACATCCTCTGCCATCTCGGCGGGCTCTGGCCCATTGGACTTTGCGCGAAAGCGGAGCGAATTCGCCATCTTGCGAAGCGTTTGGGCGGTTTGCCGTTTGACATGCTCAAATGGGAGCTCGAGGACCTCAATGTCACGAGCCCGCCGATCAAGTACGCTTCCCCAGAGTGTCAGTTTACCGTGCAGCCAGATGCGATCTTCGGCAGTCAACGGAGTGTGGTCGAGAGTTGAGACTGCGGCATAGTGACGGTGAAACTCGGCCAGTTGTGACCGTAATTGCCCGCGATCTTCCGGCACTCGAGGAGCCCAGTCATCTATTGCCAGTGCGAGATTCTCCAGGTATTGATCACGCGAGACTGACTGATTCAGCAACTCAACACGAGCAAACCCCCACGGTTCGGTTCCCGCCGCAGGCTTTGTCGGCAACAGGAACCACCAGATCGCCACGAGAGCCAAAACCAACCCAACGCCCATGAGAATGATCGGCGGACGACCTGATTTCACTTCTGGAGCATCAGCTTGGGGATGTTCGGTCACTTTGCTGGTCATCAAAGTCAATTTCTCGTTGCAAGGTACCAGGGATCTGGCGAGTCCTCTGGGAAAACCAAGCGAATCACAATCGGCTCGTTTGGAGGATTCTGAGCAGAGAATTTTAACCGCTGATGAACTTTGCGCGACCAGTCCCGGAGCCAGACTTGCCAGAAATTCATAGACCAGATTATGATCTCCCCCGGAGAGGTGACAGAGAGGCTGATTGTGCCGGTCTCGAAAACCGGTGTATCCGCAAGGATACCGGGGGTTCGAATCCCCCCCTCTCCGCTTGATGGATCTGCGGCCTGCTGTAAGTGGTGTTTGAGTAGCCACTTACAGCATTCTTTCCGCGAAATCTTCCGTGTGCTGGTGCACAGTTGGTGCACACCGCGTGCACGGGAGATTTGCTATGGCAGAGTCTTTTCGACCGCCGCGACGTTCGCGGCGGTGCACACGCTACCGCATCGGTTGCGTGTCCCTCTATCTCCACCATCAGGCCTGGTGGATCTATTACCGCGAAGGTGGCCAGCCGGTTCGTCGTCGGCTTGGTCAGGACTACGAGGCTGCCGCCCGCGTGGCCGTCGAAGTCCATGCGCAGCTTGCGTCGGCCCGTCCGACCTGCCTGACGTTCACGCCGATCTCCCTGGCCGAGTTGCAGCAGGCGTTCCTGCGGTATCACGAGCAGGTACAGCGGTCCTCGCTGGCAACCATCGCCCGCTACCGCACGGCGACTCAGCATCTCGTCGACTTCGCCGCTCAAGTGGGGCCGCAGCGTCCGGCCCATGAGCTGTCCGTCACACAGTTTGTGACCTTTCTCCGCAGCCGTGAAGTCACCCCGAATGGCCATCCGCATGCCACCAAACGACGGCTGCGCGACCAGGGGGTGCAGTACATCCTGGAAGTCTGCCGCTCGTTGTATGGCTTTGCTCAACGGCAACGCCATTTGCCTCCCTATGCCGGGAATCCGTTCGCGGAACTTCGGATCGAGCGGATGCGTTGTGACGATGCCAAGCCGGTCTTCGTCTTCGATGCCCATACCGAAGGGTTATTCCTGCAGGCAGCCCATGCCTGGGAATTTCCGATCCAGTTCACGCTCGCGAAAACCGGGTTACGACCAGGCGAACTCTGTCACCTGCTGATTGAAGACGTGGATCTGTCGCAGGGCTGGCTGGCGATTCGCAATAAGCCGGAACTGGGCTGGGCGGTGAAGACCCGCAACGAACGTGCGGTGCCCTTGCTGCCGGAACTGACGGCCGTGTTGTCGGTGGTCATTGCCGATCGCCCGGCGGGTGTGCTGTTTCGGCGGCCTCGCTATGTCGCTCCGGATTCTCAGCTCGACCGGGGCAATCGGGCAAGTCTGGCCCAGCGACTGCAAGCCCAACTCCATGAGCAGGAACAACGCCTGGGACGACGGCTTGATCGAACCGATCAGCAACGGCTAGCCCGCCAATTCTGGCAGGCGGCGGGTGCTTTCGACCCCGATCAGATTCGTCGATCGTTTCTGCGCATCGCCCGCCGCGCGGGCATGCCGCACGCCAGCTGTCCCAAGAGTTGGCGGCACACGGTAGCCACCCTGCTGCAGGATGCCAACGTCGATCCGCTGTTGCGGCAGATCACGCTCGGGCATCAACCGTCGGGAGCCCATGCGGCTCTCGGCATGACCACGGTCTATACGCATTCGCGTCCCGAAACCCAGGCCCGTGAAATCCGCCGGGCCCTGTCCCTCTGGCCATCAACCCTCGAACTTGCCCGTACCTGGGCCGTACAAGGATGTGTCCCATGCCACAAATGAACATTCCTCTGACTCCCAAAAATCCCAGTGGCCCCTTGCGGGTGATCATGCTCGGTCGGGTCTCGACCGCGCATCAGAACATCGAAAATATCGAGGCGTCATATGCGTCCAATGCCCGGGTCTTAAGCCAGATGTATCCCGGCGAGACGGAGATCCGTCACTTCGGGGAACGGGGAAGTGGCTGGAAGGTCAACCGGGTGACGATTGACGAAGCGGAAAACGAGATTAAGACCGGAACCTGGGATCTGGTCCTGATGGAGGATTTGAGCCGAGCCTGGCGGAATCCCCAGTTTCAGTTTCGACTGGCACAACTCTGCGTGGACCATCGCACGCGGATGATCTGCATCGGTGACGGGATCGATACGGCTGATCCGAACTGGGAAACCCTATTGGGCGCCGCGGTACTGCGGCATTCAGCGACCGTGCCGGAAACACGCCGCAGGGTGCGACGGACGGCGGACTACCAGTTCCAGCTGGGAGGCATGGTGCTAAAGCTGCGGTATGGCTACCGCCGGTTGACCGCGGAAGAGGCCGCCAGCGGGGAATTTGGACCCGTGGGGCTCCTGGTGGCACGTATGCCGGAATGCACTCCGATCATTCTCGAAATGCGGCAGCGAGTGCTGCGGGGAGAGTCGTACGCATCGATCGCGCGTTGGCTGAACGCCGCGGAAATCTCGCCGGGCCCTTATGTTACGGGCGGAGTCTGGAATGGCCCACTCGTGCGAGATTTGCTCCGTGATCCCATTTTGAACGGGTTGCGACGATTTCGGATGCTCGAGTATCGGCTGACTTACGCGACCGGCGAGCACAAACGAGAACAAAACGCCAATCCTCAGACGGCAGAATGCCCAGAGCTGGCTCATATGACTCAGCAAGAGCAAGAGGAACTCTGGGAGGCCATGGATCGCTACTCACCGCGGCGAACCCCCTATGGCCGGCGGGGCACGCGGCGCTCGGATTCCTACTGGCCCGGCCTCCACCTGCACTGTGGCATCTGTGGAGAGGTCTGCAATTATGTTCTCGAGCAACGGCTCCGCTGTCGTCACGGCAACTTGTGTCGGGGCCAGAACCGCTGCTGGAATCGCGTGCAGGTACCGGCCGCAATGGTGCGTCAGTTCGTCTTACCGCAGCTGCTCGAACGGTTGCAATCGGATCCGGTACTTTACCAACGCCTTCTCCATGAGGTGGAACAGACACTGCAACACTCGGGACGGCATTCTCAGCAACAGCAGCAGCGGCTGCGAAACCGCCTGCGGGACGCTGAGCGGGATCTGGAGGGAGCCACGACAGCCCTGATTCGGCTGCCGGAGTCCGAGAGTCTGCAGAACCGGCAGCAGGAACTCGAAGGCCAGGTGCGACAACTGCGACAAGAGCTGGCGCAGCTGGAATCTGCCGATGAGCGGCCCACCTGGCGGACGCGTGATGACATCGAGCGGGATTTGCTCGCGGTGCTCCATCACCTGGCGGCCACGTCCTATCCCTTCAGCCGTTGCCTGCGGGGACTCATCCCCCGGTTGGAACTGGTCCCCGTGCAGGCCTTCGACACGAGCCAGGTGCGGGCACGGATCCGCATCACCTGGCCCGCGCTGGCAGAAGGCGGAGCTCCGGACGTCTGCGAAATCGATGCCTTCACCCCGCCACAACATATTCGTCAGGCAGTGCAGTATCAGCGATTGCGACAGGCGGAAACCCAATTGACGCTCCTGGAAATCGGTCAGCGACTGGGGCTGAGCAAAGCCGAACGGAGTCGCGCACAGCGGTATCTGGAATTGATGGAGGCCGCCGGTTCAACCGCCCCCTATCGGGAATTGACCGCGCCGCCCACCAATGCCTCCCGCTGGCGACCGCAGGGTCGCAACTCGCCCCCCTCACCGCCTGAGGCCACGGGTGATGCGGCATGAAGAGCGATCTGCGACTCGCTTCGCCAGACCGGTCGGCCACCGACGCGCCGGTCTGGCGATCGCTCGGCACGGAAGTGACAGGAGATTCAATGGTCAGGATAGCGTTCACCACGAATCTGCGGTCGTTACATAGCCGGAGTGCTTCCCCTGAATTTCTCTCGAATCTGCGTCATATATCTTTGAGGACTGTTAGGGATCACCATGGCAGGAATGGCTTGGGAAACCGTAACTCATTTCTGGGCCCTACCTATGGCCCACTCTCATGATCTGCCCCCATGAGTTCGCGACCACCGCTGATGACCAATGAGCCGTTCATCGCCAGGGATGTTCCCCTGGCGTTTTTTTTGGCCTGACACAACCCCCTCGGTGACCCCGGCGAAATGCATGGGCACCAATCTTTTCCCCCGTAAGAAAGGCCTTCCCTTATGACGCAGGACGAACGGCCGCCTCCGTGGTGGACGCGTTGGGACCAGACATTGCAGACCGGGGCGAACCTGGCCGCCACGCTGGTGCACTGGGCTCGGGGGATACCACCCCGACCGTTGCACGGTGATCGCTGGCGGCGGCCCCGCCGACGCTGGCGACGCTGCCTCATCTTCGAAGAACTTGAAGAAGAGGAGCCCGCATTCCGACAGACCAACCCCGACGCCTATCACGCCGTTCGGAAGCCCGATCGCTACCCGCCCACCCCCACGAGTCCCACGTTTCTTCACCACGGGCATCACCCTGGACACCTGCCGATGTGCTCAATGGCCTGCTGATCGTGCTGTTCTTCGTGGCCCCCGGCTGGTGCCTGGTGCTGTGGTTCGCCTGCGGGGGACTGATGGCCCTGCGGGCCTGGTGCTTCCTGGGACGGGCAATGAAAGGCAGAAGGTAGAAGGAGGAACAGAGAAGCCGAGTGCCCTGGACTTACCCACATTTGGTGGGCGCTGGGAAAGGAGTAAGATTTCTTTTCAAGGAGCCCAGCGAGATGCCGAAGAAGAATCGGGTTTACACTCAGGAGTTTAAGCGTGAAGCAGTGGAGTTGTTGACAGTCCGTGGTCTG
>WGME01000012.1 GCA_016125225.1 bacterium
CCTGGCCCCTGTCGTGTTGCGGCCACGCTGCGGCCACCACTCCAGGGAAATCGTCATGCGTGGGTCTCCTTTCAGAAGACCTCGGCACGCAATTGGCTTGCCATTCAATCCGATATTTTACGGCTTATGAAACTGCCTCTAGAGAGGTTTCACTTCCGAGCGGATTGATTCGCAGATTTAGAGCATTTAGCACGACGATGATCATTTGCTGGAAACCATAAAAGTGGCGTCCCGGCTCATCGAGTCGTTCTCACCAAGCTTTTCTAGCTGGCCGTCCATGAAACAACCCACCCACAGTTGCCCGCTTGGGCGTGCATTGCTGGTCCTCAACGGCGACAATACGGCAGACGCCCGTTGAAAGGTCCGGCCATGAGAATGATTGCGATGTTCCTTGTTTCCCTGTTGGCGGCTCTGCCGGTCAGGGCAGGGGATCTGGAATGGATTCGAGTTTCGGAAGAACGTCACGGCTTCGTACAAACGGCATCAGGCCGCCCTTTTATTCCCTGGGGCTTCAACTATGACCACGATGCAGATGGTCGGCTCATTGAAGATTACTGGAGCGAGCAATGGTCCGCCGTTGAGTCCGATTTCCGGAAGATGAAGGGACTCGGCGCAAACGTGGTGCGCATCCATCTGCAATTCGGCCAGTTGATGGAGAGCGAGAATCAACCACGACAAGGGGCTCTTGATCAACTCACCCGATTACTGAAGTTGGCGGAAGAAACCGGCCTGTATCTCGATGTGACCGGCCTGGGGTGTTATCACAAGTCCGACGTACCGCCGTGGTACGATGCCTTGAGTGAGCAACAGCGTTGGCAGGCACAGGCTGTGTTCTGGGAAGCCATTGCTGAGACCTGCCACGCGAGTCCCGCTGTTTTCTGCTATGACCTGATGAATGAACCGGTGGTGGCAGGTGGGGATCAGAAGCAGGACAACTGGCTTGGGCCGGAGTTCGCTGGCAAACACTTCGTTCAGTACATTACACGGGACCGGGGCGGTCGAGAGCGGCCGGAGATCGCTCGACAGTGGATTCACACGTTAGTCACAGCGATTCGTAAGCACGATCCGCGTCATCTGGTCACGGTGGGCCTGGTTCCCTGGAGTTTAGATCGCCCCGGACTCACATCGGGTTTTGTCCCGGAGAAGATTGCCCGGGATCTCGATTTCATCGCGGTGCATCTCTATCCCGAAAAAGAAAAGCTGGAAGATGCGATCGAGATACTCAAAGGGTTCGCGGCTGCGGGTAAGCCCGTCGTGATTGAAGAGATTTTCCCGCTCAAGTGCGACGCCCACGAACTCGGCAGCTTTATTGATCGATCACGGGAGCACGGCACGGGGTGGATTGGGTTCTATTGGGGCAAATCGCCCGACGAACTTCGTCCCGCGGCAACCATTCCCGCAGCCCTGACCTTGAGTTGGCTCGAACTCTTCGAAGAGAAAACACCACAGATTCTGGATGAGCAAGTTTCTCGCTCCTCGTATCATGACGTCACCTGCGAAGGAACATACCCACATCATTTGCAAGGTGTCTGCATCGATAAGGACGCTCTCTACTGGTCATTTACGACAACTCTTGTGAAGACCGATTTGAACGGGAAGCTGCTGATAAAAATCCCCGCTGCCAATCATCATGGCGATCTGTGTTACCTCGATGGGAAGCTCTATGTCGCCGTGAATCTTGGCAAGTTCAATGACCCGGCTGGTAATGCCGATTCGTGGGTCTATGTTTATGACGCCGCTACTCTGAAAGAAACGTCCCGGCACGAAGTGCAAGAGGTTTCCCATGGGGCAGGGGGGCTCGGATTTCGCGATGGCAGATTCTTTGTTGTGGGTGGTTTGCCCAACGGGATCAACGAAAACTATGTCTATGAGTATGACCCTCAGTTCCGGTTCCAGAAGAAGCATGTCATTCCCAGCGGGCATACCTATCTGGGGATTCAGACCGCGACGTTTGCCCACGATCGCTGGTGGTTTGGTTGCTATGGCGATCCCAAAATTCTGCTCGTGACCGATGCCAACTTCCAGATGCAGGGGCGTTATGAGTTCGACTGTTCCCTGGGGATTGAAGGGTTGCCTAACGGCAAATTGCTCTCTGCGATAGGCTCATGTGAGAAAGACAAAGGCTGCACCGGAAGCGTGCAAATCACCGTGCCGGATGAGCAGAAAGGGCTGCGGTAACCTATCGAGACTTGCCGAGGTTGTTCTTCTGTTCTCGTGAGATCAATCGAGCAAAGTGATGGCTCACGCGAGGATGTCCGTGACCACGTGGCCATGCACGTCGGTCAGGCGGAAGTCGCGGCCACTGTAGCGATAGGTGAGCCGTTCGTGATCGAGACCGAGCAGATGCAGAATAGTGGCGTGCAGGTCGTGAACATGCACCGGGTTTTCCACCGCGGCATTCCCGAATTGGTCGGTGGCACCGTAGGCCAGGCCCCCTTTCACGCCACCACCGGCCAGCCACATGGTGAAACCACGGCTGTGATGGTCGCGTCCCTTGGCCCCTTGTGACCAGGGGGTCCGGCCGAATTCGCCTCCCCAGACGATGAGGGTTTCGTCGAGCATGCCTCGGCTTTTCAGGTCGCGAATGAGTGCCGCGATGGCCTGATCACTTTGCTGGGCATGCTTGACATGGTTCATGATGTCGCCGTGATCATCCCACGGTTGTCCACCGCCGTAGTAGAGTTGCACCATTCGCACCCCCCGTTCCACGAGGCGGCGGGCCACAAGGCAACCATCGGCAAACTGGCCTGAACCATAGAGGCTACGCGTGGCCTGCGATTCTTGCTGCAGGTCGAAGACTTCCTGAGCCGCAAACTGTAACCGGAAGGCCATCTCATAGGATTGAATGCGGGCTTCGAGCTGCGCATCTTCCGGCCGGGCGTCGCGATGGATGCTATTCAGTTCCTGCAACAGATCGAGCTGACGCCGTTGCTGGGCCGGTGGGAGATAGGTGTTATGCACGTGCTGGATGACCGACTGCGGATCGAGCTTACTGTTGTTGATGTGGCAGCCCTGGAAAATTCCGGGGAGAAAGCTGTTGCCCCATAACTGAGGTCCCACCACGGGCTTGCCGGGACAGAGAACGACATAGCCCGGCAGGTTCTGGTTCTCGGTTCCGAGGCCATAGGTCAGCCATGATCCCAGGCTGGGCCGGGTGGGTTGCGAATGTCCCGAATTCATGATGAGCAGGCCCGGCTCATGATTCGGAATGTCGGTGTGCATCGAACGAATTACGCAGATGTCATTAATCACTCCGGCGACATGCGGGTACAACTCGCTGACGTCGACACCATTCTCTCCGTATTGTCCGAAGCGAAATGGCGAGGGGTACAACTTGCCGATCGACCGGGGGTAATTCTTCGTCAGTTCTTCCGGTTGCTGGCCGGCATACTGCGTGAGGGCGGGCTTGGGGTCGAAGGTATCGATGTGCGACGGCCCGCCGTTCATGAACAGAAAAATCACACGTTTGGCCCGGGCCGCGAAATGTGAGGGCCTGGGTGCCAACGGATTGCCCGCTCCGGCCGATGCGGCCCAGGCTGATGAATTCCCTGCTTCGGACTGGGCGATCAAACTGGCCAACCCCAGCGTTCCAAAGCCGGCACCCATCCGAGACAAGCATTCCCGTCGTGAAACAGCATTCAGCAGATTCATGGTCATCGGCGGCCCTTTGGGCGGAACGGGGTGGGGCAGATGGTCGCGTTGAGGCAGAACTAGTCGAGAAAAGTAAACTCATTGGTGGCCAGCAGCGCCTGAGCATACTGCTCCCAGGCAGTCAGTTTCACATCCGTCGCGGAGACATCACGGGGCAAGGGGTGCTCGATGAAGCGCAGTCCAATCTCCATCTCCCTATCGCTCGGAGCACGCTGAAACAGCCATTGATACAGCCGCTCGATCCGTTGCCGTTCATTAAGACCATCGTCTTTCAACGCCCTGCGTGACAGTTCCTGGGCCTGTCGAACCATGAATCCGCTGTTGAGCATATATAACTGCTGCATGGGAACCGTGGTCTGGCTGCGTCGTTCACTGGTCAGGTTCGGGTCTGGATAATCGAATAACCGCAACGTGGCATTCAAATCATGACGGCTGATCGCCGAATATAACGTGCGGCGACGGTGGTTCTGATCATTGAGATTGAGTGACGGGCCGCCGAACGATAAATCAAGATTACCCCCCGCCCGCAGAGCGGCATCGCGCCAGGCTTCGAAGTCGAAGCGACGACGGTTCTGACGCCACAGCCAGAAATTGTCGGGATCGACTTCACGCGGATCAACACCCTCTGCCGGTGTCACAGCTTCACTCGACATGCGGAAGGTGGCCGAGAGCAGAATCTCGCGATGCAATTGCTTAAGCGACCAACCGGACGCGATAAACCGGCTGGCAAGATGATCAAGCAATTCCGAGTGCGTAGGTCGCTCACCCAGCAGACCAAAGTTGCTCGCGGTCCCAACTAACCCGCGTCCAAAATGTTGCTGCCAGACGCGATTGACAATGACGCGGGCTGTCAGAGGATTTTCCGGCCGTGCGATCGCGAGGGCCAGTTCCATTCGTCCGCTTCCCTGCTCGAAGGGACGGGGTGCCTCTTCAGATAAGACCGGCAGGAAACGTCGCGGAACTTCGTCGCCCAATGTTTTCGGATTGCCTCGCAAATGGACCTTGAGATTCACCGGCTCACGTTCGGTCAAGGCATGGGCGACCGGATACTTGGTGCCCAGGTTCTGCTTCAACGTCGCCAGCTCTTGTTCAAGTTCCTCGAGACGTGTGCGGCTCGACTCGGGCCATATCTTTTCGGCCTGCCCCTTGCCTAGAAAAAAGGGGGCCGACTTGTCTGTGAGGAGCGTTTTCAGCACTTCGGACTGTGCCGCATCGAGTTTCACTTTCGACTTATCGGCTGCCTCGGCCTCTTTCATCTGACGGGCAATCAGGGCTTCAATGAGTCGGGCTTCAACCCTGCGCGCGGCGGATTCGATCACCGCGGAGACCGGACCATCGGTCGAGTCTTCAGACAACGTCAGACCGCTCGCCAGGGCCTGATTCAACTCGGTGAGACACGCTTTGGATGCCAGATTTTCTGCGCTCAGAAACTGACTCCAGCCTTCCACTGACACTCCCTGTAAACCCGATTCTCTGACAAGCGGGGCCACGGGTGCCTTGGGGTTCAATTGCCGACGCTGACGCAATCTCAATGCGGCAAGAATATAGTCCGTCGTCCGCGGCACGAACGACTCGCTCAGCTTGGCGGCTTCTTCGGTTTGAGCGTTTGCCAGGTCTTTCTCGTGTGATTTGACCGCAGCAGCGCGTTCGTCATAGGCACTCGAGATCTCATCCGGAACCAGCGGTGTCTCACGATATTCCGTGCTCGCAAAGACTCCGGCCAGCGCGTAGTAATCTTCGGTCGAGATCGGATCAAACTTGTGATCATGGCAGCGGGCACAGGACACTGTCAGCCCGAGAAAGCCCCGGCACAGCGTATCGATGCGATCATCAATCTCATCCGCGGCGGCCTTGTCCGCACATCCGGCATCGGCATAGTAGACCGGTCCCAACGCGAAGAACCCCAGGGCCGGCAAGCGTGCTCTGCGTTCTTCGGGGGTTGCCGCGGGCAGCAAGTCTCCCGCGATTTGTTCGATGACAAACTGATCGTAGGGCAGATCGCGATTGAAGGCCGCAGTGACCCAGTCGCGATAACGGTAGCCTTCCGGATAGAGCCGGGCCCGAAAGGTATGGGCCTGATCTTCACCATAACGTGCGACATCAAGCCAGTGCCGAGCCCAGCGTTCGCCGTAATGCGGCGAATTGAGCCAACGGTCGACAAGACGTTCCTCGGCATCGGGGGCGGTATCAGCAACGTACTCATCGACTTCTTCGGATGTGGGCAGCAACCCGGTCAATGTCATGGCCACGCGGCGGATATAAGTCCGCCGGTCTGCCTCCGCTGCGGGATGCAATCCTTGTTCTTCCAGCTTGGCCAGCACGAAAGCGTCGAGTGAACGCTTCGGCCAATCCGCTTGTTGAACTTCAGGCAGTGGGGGATTGGTGATGGGGCGGAATGACCAGAACTCGCGATCGGCTGCCGACAAGGAACCGTTGGTTCGCAATTCGGCGGACGGCGGAGCCTCCGCGGACCACGGGAGACCGATCTCGACCCAACGACGAAGGACCTGAATTTCGGCGGCGGTCAGTTTGCCATTGGGGGGCATCTGCATCCCCCCGCGATGTTCGACGGCCTGAATCAGCAAACTCTCTTCCGGTAGTTCGAGCGAGACCGCCGTCCCGCTGTCGCCGCCAGTAAGAACGGCATCGCGACTACCGACACTGAAGCCCCCTTTACTCTGTCCCTTGCCATGACAGGCCACACAATGCTGTGTGAGTAAAGGCCGCACCTGGCGTTCAAAGAACTCGTCACCCGGAAGTTCCCGTGGCATCGGTTCCGCTGCACGCACCCAAGCACCGGTCCAGGGGGCGACAGCCAACACGAAGAGACAACAGCAGAGCCGCGTACGATTCCACATGATGAACGCAGCCACCTCAAGGCGGGAGAAGCGAGGATGACGAGCAAGCACCCACGATTCTAACCGATCTCAGCACATGCATCAACCAGAACTCATGCGTTCTGCCGGGTCATCGAGATGTTGAGACTGGGGATGTCTTCCGGAATCTGGTTTATCGCCTCAGGGCTTGAAAGGGAATCAGACGACTTGCGCGGTCAGAACACAGCAGAGGCGGCTTTGACTTTCACAATCTGCTCCCGCTTGTTGTAAGCAAACGGATCGGTACCATGAGCTCTTATCCCTGACAGGGCAGGCTTTTCTGCCATTTCGGATCGCGGTTGTGATGGCCTGTGAAATACGTGGCGCGCCTTTTGCAAATACTCTCATCCGGTGGGACTCGATGGCCGGTTGCTGATGAGGGCGACTGGCCATCATCGTGTGACATGTGCCCTGCTGACAGGAGATTTCATCATGACCTTACCCCATCATATTTGGATTGGCTTACAGGGATCGCTGGCTGCGGCGATGGCGGCTTTATTTTCGATGGAAGCGATGACCTTGCCGAAGCATCAGGAAGAGGTCAGGGCAGCGCGTGCCTTGATACAACCGGTACAGTCGCCCCAGACCACGCCATCATCTCAAAGCGTTGACCCTATAGCAGGGCAGGCATTGCGTGCAAAAATTGAACTGCTGGAACGTGGTCAATCGTATTTGGCATCGGTATCCGGATACTCCGCTGACTTCCATAAACAGGAAATGGTGAACGGAGAACTGCAGGAGAAGCAGTCGATTTTTCTGAAGTGCCGCCATCAGCCTTTCAGCGTTTATCTGCTCTGGCTGGAAGGGGATGCCGGGCGGGAAGTGCTGTATGTCGATGGCCAGAACGGCAACAAACTTCTGGTGCATGATGGTGGCTGGAAATCTCGATTGCCTGCCTTATCACTGTCGCCGGAGTGCAGTCTGGCGATGAGCGACTCGCGTTATCCCGTCACGAAAGCGGGGCTGCAGGGATTGATCGAAATCATGCTCACGCTTCATCGGCATGATCTTGCGGAGTCTAACTATGCACAGTGCGTTCATCAGGAGAACGTCGAGCATGATGGGCAAGTGTGTGATCTGTTTACTCTCATCTACAAGAGCCGTGATGTTTCCCCGACCTACCGGAAGTCTGTCACGCTGATTGACCGCAAACACGGACTCCCGCTCTCCACGCATCATTACGAGTGGGCAGAGAATGGTGACGGCCTTTCGGAAGCAGACCTCGACCAGGCCACCTTGATTGAGTCCTATGAGTTCAGCAATATCGATTTCAACTCGACTTTGAAAGACACAGACTTTGCCTCCAACAACGAGGAGTATCAGTTCCGCTAACTGGTGAGGATCGCTTGAGGTTCAGACAGATTGATGGCGGACTGCTTAGCCCCCTGGTCATGAACCAGGGGATTTCCTTTTGTTGAGCAGCATCCAGGGGATGCGTTGGAGCAGAGTGGCAAGCGAGACATGTTGACTTGGTACAGGCGACAACAACCCCAGGGTTCGCTGCGCGTGCCGAGGGGTGTTTTCGCTCTGGACAGTTTCTGGCATCAGGATATGCTCAGGAGAGTCGGGAGATGCCCTCCCGATTGTGGAGTTTCGAGGTGGCTTTTCGTCGCAATCCGCAGCAGGAACGGCAAGCGGTTACGTTGCTGGCCACCGCCTTTGTGGTAGTTGCCGGAGCCAGTGCGACGGCGTTTATGGTGCTGGCGGTTGCGGAACAGGCGACCTGGACCCACTGGTTGGTGTGGGGGCTGCTCTTCGGCAGCGTGGTGGCACTGATTGTCTCCATGCTCCAACCCCGCGAAAAGCAGATCAGTTGGAACAAGCTGGGCTTCCTGTGGGGAGCCCGAGACCAGACCGATCCGCTGGCGACCTATAAATTCCGCCGCCGTCGTAGCTCCAACTCCGGACCGACCGGGACCAATGTCCCACCGACCTTGGAGTCGGTTCGCGAGTCGGCTGAGAGTGTGGTCCGCTGGGTTCCGCGCGGTCCGGCTCCCGAACGCGAGCCACGGCCGTCGAGCAAAAAACGGTCGTCCTGAAGTCAGCTGGTTCGAATGCCGATTCGCAGCAGGGACATTCTGTAGACAGGGATAGCAGAGCATGACAGAAGAGGACAAATACCAGCCGGGAGCACCTCTCACTCCTGCGGAAGCCCCGGTTGGAGCGATTATCAGCCCCGATACGCACCGCAGCGAACGCATACCACCCGGGCAATCGCGCACGCGAAAATGGCCGGTCCTTCAATACGGCCGCATTCCCGAAATCAGCACCGACCGTTGGCGACTGGAACTCCGCGGGCTGGTGAAGCAGCCGTTACGATTTACCTGGGACGAATTTCAGCAACTGCCACGTGTTCAGGTCTTCTCCGATTTTCACTGCGTGACACGCTGGTCACGGTTGGGGAACGTCTGGGAAGGGGTCTCCGTCAAGACGGTCTTCGGCCAGGCTGGTATTCTCCCGGAGGCGAAGTATGTCGTCGCCACGGGATATGACGATGGCTGGACCACCAATCTTCCACTGGATGATTTCCTGCAGGATGACGTGCTGATTGCGGACAAGCACGACGGCGAACCCTTGTCGTTCGATCATGGCGGTCCGGTCCGCTTGATTGTTCCTCGGTTGTATGCTTGGAAGAGCGCCAAGTGGCTCAAAGCCATCACTCTGCTCGACCACGACGAACCGGGACTTTGGGAACAGGCGGGGTACCATATGCATGGCGACCCGTGGACCGAAGAGCGGATGTGGATGTAACCGCTTGTCAGTAAATTGGTTGCGAGACTTGAGAGGAATCTGCCCGGTCTCGACTTCCCATCTTGACGTCGACCAAAGCATGTCCTAGATTCCCACCCCCTACCTTTCGGGAAACCTGTCGTCCTGGAAAGCCTGGTTCAGCCGCGCGCTGGGTCCAGCTGAAATGACTTCAGTTTGGCACAAATCCGACACCTCGAAACATGTGCAGCCGCATGAACTGGTCGAAACAAGTCCAGCAACCGACTGCTACGGACAGAGATGTTCGTGGAGGGCTACAGCGCTTTGCTGTGGCTGCCATGCTGTTGTGTGCGGTGGCGGGTTGCCGAACGGGGCCACGCGGGCAGGTTTTCAGCTATCGCAATCTGCCGCAGAACTATGTGGCCGCCAAGCGTGAAAACGCACAGGTGATCAACCTGTCAGGGTTGGCCAGTGCCGCTCCCAACAGTGCCGTCATCGGGCCGGGAGACGTGCTGGACGTTACAATTACTACGGGCCTCAGTCAGAACGATGTGGTTCCGATTCCCGTTCGCGTGCATGAAGATGGCATGGCGAACGTGCCGATTGTCGGACCCGTTCCTGTGGCCGGACTCGAACCGGAAGCTGCTGAAGCCGCGATTGCCGCAGCCTGTATTCAGCGTCAGTACTATCGCAGTCCGCATGTAACCGTCACCATGAAAAAGCAGCGGGTCAACCGCGTGATGGTGGTTGGTGGCGTGAAAGAACCCGGAGTTTATGAACTGCCCAGTGGCAACAGTGATCTCCTGGCGGCCCTGGTGGCTGCGAAAGGGCTCGCGAATGATGCCGGGACCGAAGTGGAAATTCGAAATCCCACGGCGGCTGTGTCTCCCGGTGCTCCGAACCTGCCTCCCATCGCGGGTGACAGTCCAGATGGTATCGACCAGGTCAATCACAACTGGAGCAGTCCTACCGTGGCAGCCACTCCCACGGGGAGTAGTTCGCTGCAGTCTCTCAAAGTCGATCTCGTCTCCGCGACCCGAGAAGGCCGAGGCGGATATAAAATCTCGGATGGCGCTGTGGTGATGGTGGAAAAACGTGATCCCGAGCCGTTGCATGTTATCGGTCTGGTTCATAAGCCCAATCGTTATGAATTCCCGATTGGTGAAGACCTGCGGTTGCTGGATGCACTCGCTCTGGCTGGTGGAACGGCATCGCCCGTGGCCAGCAAAATTTATGTCATTCGCAAGCAGCCCAATGGCGAACAGACTTTTGTGGTCAATGTGACCATTACCGAAGCTAAAGAAAATGCCAGTGCTAACATTCGATTGTCGCCAGGCGACATCGTCAGTGTGGAAAAGACTCCGGCAACGGTGATGTACGACGTCCTGAAGTTCGTCCGCTTCGGTTTAACCGGTTCGGTGCCACTTCTGGGCTTGTAGTGCTCGACAAGTTTTTTGCGGCAGATGTGAACCAGCATGGATGATGGTCTCAACAACAATTCCAGTCATCACTCCACCATGCTAACAGAGGCGTTACGCTTCCTGCATGTGGTGAGGCTGCGTCGCTGGACATTGGTGTTATGCTTGGCAATGGCCGGCGGACTCGGTGCAGCCTATTACGTTGTCGCCGAGCGGACTTATGAATCCGCCGCTGATGTGCTGGTGCTGCAGACCTCCAGTAATGTGCTGGAACATAAAGATAGCAATCCGCAGTCCATTCAAAACCTGATTCCCACGTATCAGAAGGTGTTGCTGAGCGATGCCGTTGTGGAAGGGGCCATCAAGAATCTTCCCACGAAGCACCGGCATATGCTGACTGGTGTCGGCCGAGCCAAATGGGCCGATGCCTTGCGATCGGGTTTGAGTGTCTCGGCCGCTCGCATGACGAACGTGCTGACGGTGCGCTATCAATCAAACGACCCGGAGACGGCAGCCTTCGTGGTCAGCAGCGTGCTGGATTCCTATCTGGATTTCATGCGGTCGACCCATCAGAACTCTTCCAAAGAAACTTTGAGTGTCTTAACGCGGGAAAAGGAAGAACTCGAGACGCAACTGGCCGCAAAGTCGACGGAACTTTCGACCTTGAAGAGCCAGATTGGCATCTTGCTCGGCGATGGCAGTTCCGATAACTCGAACTCGCATGTCCTCGCCGAGCGAACTCGGCAGTTGAATCTCACGCTCACTCAAGCGGTCGAGAAAACGGCGCAGGCCCGGGGCTTTTTTGAAGCGGTGACCTACGCTTTGCAGAATGGCGGCGACATTCAACAGTTCCTGATCGAAGCCGAGGGGGGCGTGGGTCGCAGTGTCTTGGCCAAGGAACTTGGGCTCGATACTCAAGACAGCGCCGTCATGGCACGGTTCGAGCAGCAACTGCAGACCGACGAACTCAACCTGCAGGTGATGTTGACGAAACTGGGCCCGGCTCACCCTGAAGTGATTGCTTTGCAGGAACGCATTACTAGTACCCAGCAATATCTGACGAACCGTAACCAGGCCGTCATTGAACGCTTCAAGCAACTGCGGACAACGGAACTGGGACCGCGGCTTTTACAGATGGCCCAGCAACGTCTGCTGCAGGCTCAGGCGCATGAGAACACTTTGCGGCAACAGTTTGACATGGCACATTCCGCGGCACTTGCCATGAACACCCAACTGGCCGGACTGGAACGTCTGGAAGGTGATGTTCAGCGCATGCAGGCGTACTATGAGTTGGTTCTCGACCGCATCAAAGATGTCGACCTGGGGGCTGATGACGGATTGCGGATTCGAGTTGTCAGTGAACCGCGAGTGTTGCGTCAGCCGGTCTCACCCAAGCTCTCATCGACAATCATCATGAGCGCATTGCTTGGTACCGTGAGCGGCTTAGGTCTCATTTATCTGCGTGATGCCATCGATGATCGGTTCAAGTCGCCGGAAGAATTGCAGTCTCAACTCGGTCTGCCGGTGCTCTCGATGATTCGACAAATGCCCCAGATCGAAGGGGAAGGGATTCGCAAGGTCTTTACGTTTATCAAACCCAATGCCGCCGAAGTCGAATGCTTCCGGACATTGCGGTCGGCGATTTCCTTCTGTCCCGGTTCCACGCAGCGACTGGTTGTCACGAGTACGGAACCTGGCGATGGCAAGACGACAACGCTCGCCAACCTGGCCGTGGCGTTTGCTCAGGCTGGTCGCAAAACATTGCTGATCGATGCCGACCTGCGCCGCCCCGGAATGACGCAGATGCTGGAGATGAAAGGGCAGTCGGGACTTTCGCAAGTCTTGCGAGATAGCCGCCCCGTCGATGTTAGTTGCCTCGAAAATATTTTCAATCTCGGCCAGGAAAATCTGGATGTGATGCCTTCCGGACCGCGTCCGGTGAACCCCTCGGAATTGCTGTCGACAGAACGGTTCAACGACATCATCGCCTGGGCTGAAACGATCTACGACCAGATCCTGATCGATGCCCCGCCGATTCTTGCCGTGGCAGACCCGGCCATCATCGGACGCATGGTGGATGCGGCTCTGGTGGTGATCCGGCCTGATAAGAATCGCCGACGCATGGTGATTCGTGCCGTACAAACCTACGTGAATACCGGTGTCAATGTGCTCGGCATTGCGGTGAATCATCTGGCCGATGGTGGCTCCGCGGAATACGGTTACGGCTACGGATATGGCTACGGTTACGGTTACGGCTACGGTCACGATGAGGTTGATGCCGACTCGCCCGATGCCGAGCCTTATGAACCCGCTACCACACCGTATCGAGCCGCCGCCTGAAATGATGCGGCTGAGGAGACACCCGACGACTTTGTCGAGTGGCAGGCCTGAGGATCGATGATGTCACGACCTACCCATCGCTCCTCGCGTCGTCACTCTGCCACCGGTTTCCAGATCCATGCGGTCACGGAACGTTCCGATTTCCTGTTGACCTTGGTCGATGTCGGTTTGTATGCCCCGCTGGTCCTGGTGCCGATGTCGCTGGGGGGGCGATTGCCCATGGGGCATCTCAGCCTGACCTTGGGAGCACTCTGGGCGGCGGGCTGCTGGATTCTGCGACAGATCGTTCGGGCCGATGGACGATGGAGCCCGAGTCGCACCGAGCTATTATGGCTCGTGGGAATCGTGTTCACGCTGTTCCAGATGACCCCGCTGCCGGGCTCACTGCTGGCAGCGATCAGCCCGCAGCAACAAAACCTGCTGGGCCCCTGGCAAACAGGTGAGTTCGCGTCCATAGGGTTGGGCCCTTGGTCGACGTTGTCGTTGAATCCCGCGGGGACGGCCACCGGATTGGCCTTGTTCCTGGGCTACGCTCTCTGGTTTCAGATTGCCTACCAGCGCTGGCAGACGCAGGATGATTTGGATCAGGCCCTGCAGCGAGTGCTGGTGATCATCACCACGACGGCTGCTTTCGGGCTGCTGCAATATGTGTTCGACAACGGGAAGTTCTTCTGGTTTTTTGAACATCCGCAACAAACGACCTCGGGGTGTACGCACGGGCCTTTCATCTGCCGAAACCATTTTGCCGAATTTCTCGCTCTCGGTGTGGGACCATTTTTGTGGTTCTGGGTCCGTTCAAACCAGTCGGACAGTCAGGCCGCGACTACACAACAAACCGGTTGGCAAACGCCTGCGACAGGGCCCTCTGTCAGGACCGGTCTGGCCATTGCCGGGCTGGCTTTGGTGGTGCTGACGGCCTTGCTCACATTGTCACGCGGCGGATCATTGGCCGTGGGCATCGCGGGGTTTGTCACGCTGCTGGCATTGCTGCGAACAGGTCAGGTGAGTGCCCGATTCCTGCTGGGGTTATCCGCCTGCGGACTCGTTATGGGCATCGTGTTCGCCATGACGAGCTACGAGTCCCTCGCGCGGCGTGTCGATGTGATCGACAATCAGTCTCGCTTCGAGATCTGGGCGGCGAATTGGAAACTCTTTCAGCAGTTTCCCTTATCGGGCACCGGCATTGGTACGCATGCCGCGGCGCATCAGTTGGTGATCGATCGGGGTGCGTCGCGCAAAATTTTCACGCATGCTGAATCGTGTTACATGCAGATTGCCTCGGAAACGGGGAGTGTAGGACTGGTGCTGTTGGGGGCTACCATACTCCTGGTGTTATCGTGGATTGTGCGTGTGCTGTGGCGATCGAATGATCCGCGTCAAACCGCCTTTGCCGCCGCTTTGTTAGGGAGCTGCGTGGCGACCGGAGTCCACGCCGTCTTTGATTTCATCTGGTACATTCCCGGTTGTGTTGTGATGCTGTTGCCACAACTGGTGATGGCCAGCCGGCTGTCTCAATTGGCCACTCGACCAGCTCACACGGGATGGAAGATGCCCAAGTTCGTGTGGCTGGGAACTGGTGGTACGGTGACCGCCGTGGGATTGTGGATGCTGGCGATTCAACTGCCTGCCCTGTCGGCTCAACCTTTGAATCTTCGCTATCAATGGCTGACCTATCAGGCACCTCAGGCGACGGAAGACGAGGCGGACGAAGATTACCGCCTGCAACAACAAGTCGAGCGAGCCAAGACCGCCGTGCGGGCCATGAAAGCGCAGCCCGAGTCATCGACGTTACAAGCCATCGCGGCCTATCAATATCTGAAGATGTTCGATCTCAAACAGTCGCGAAGTGACTTGCCCATGTCGCTACTGCAACTCAGAGATACGGTGCAGGTCTCCGAGTTCGCATCGGTTGAGGAAGCGCGGGCCTGGCTTGATAACGCGTGTGGCAAGAACAGCCGACTGCTCGATGCCGCCTGGAATGCCGCCCGCAAGGCGGTGCAGGAATCTCCGTTGGAAGGTGCGGCCTACCTCACTCTGGCAGAACTCAGCTTCCGCTATGACACGACTGGGGAACTCCGCGAGAAACTGATTCAACAGGCTTTGCATGTCCGGCCGTATCATGCCGAAATCCGTTATACTGCGGGAGAAGAAGCCCTGCTGGCGGGTGATGAAGCGCGGGCGATCGAACTCTGGCGTGATGTCTTCGCCATCGGAGGCAGCTATCCGCTGCGGATCGGCCGGGTGCTGGCAGCAGTGAAGCCTGCGGAATTCTTTCTGACCGAGTTTCAGCCCGACTATGCCGCGTGCCAGCAGATCTATGAAGTCTATCAGGAGTCCGGTCAGACTACGGAGGCGGCTGCCATGCTGCAGGCGGTCGCGGTCGCCGCCATCGCTCAAGCCCGCCAGTCCGAAGATGATGTCGCCGCACGCGCCTGGATTGCCGCCGCCGATGCCTATACCAAGCTGGGACGCCCCGACGCGGCTTTGCAGACCCTGCTGGCGGGAGCGGATCAATTGCCTCATCACTGGCGACTGCGGGAAGCCCTGGGGAAAGAGCTTTACCATCAGGGACAGTTCGTCGCCGCGGCAGAACATCTCCGCTGGGTCTCACGTCATCGGCCCGATGATGTAGGGCTTCGTCAGTTGGCGGAAGACGCCCATCGGGAATCGCTAAAGGATTACCGAGCAACCAGTTCACAAGTGCTGCCCGCGAACTACGTGCGCTAGATTCGAGTACTATTTCGCCGACGGACTTTCGGGCAAACTGAGAATGCCCGGCACATGCACGTTGGTGCCTTTGACAATCACGGTGACCACGGGCCAGTCGGATGTCGGTGTGAGCAGGGTCGGACCTTGATCGGTAACCAGGACGCTGTCCCCCATCAACACCGGGCCGACGGACGGATGCCAGAAAATCGGTGTCCCTGCCGTCAACTTGTATTCGCTGGTCGGCATCAATGGCACGCCGCCGTGTTCATACTCGATCAAGTCTGCCTGATCAGCGAGCCGCCATTCGTCGGCGGCTCCCGATTTGTCATAGATTCGATGGACTCGGTTCCAGACTTCGTACAGCTCCCAGCCCGACTGCGAGAAGAACATCCCGGTCGCGGCAATCAGGGCGGCTTGTTCGTAACTCTTCAAGAGATCGTGTGAGGGGTCAGCCAGGCAGACGGTGCGGGCGGCTCCCACATGCAATCCCTGAAAGCGACCCACTGCGGAAATCGTGCAGTACTTCAGTACCGGAGTCGCCGAGTGGGTCCAGTGACGGAAGCGTTGACCGCGGCCATCACCAATCACCTGCAGTCGCTGCGGCTGGACGCCATGCTTCATCAAACGATGCGACAATTCTCCGGCAATCTCGGATTCTTCCCGCCCGGAAACCAGCCCTCGGGCTGTGGCTTCCACCGCATGTGCCACCAGACGACCCGCCGTTTTCAGGCGTTGCAGGTCATACTCCGGCAGCGGCAGCCGCATCCCCTGCAGGTGCTCGTTGACATCAATGACGTGTTTCACCGCGACATCGCCGGCAACCCGGCGGCCGCGACACAGGTCTTGCAGCATCACCTGTCGGGGTTCAGTCCACGGGCGTTCTTTCAACTGAAAGCCGAGGCCGGAAACTTCATGTTCGAAGAGCATCGGCGTGTCGACGTTATTGCAGACGACCACGCGTGCTTCGGGGGTGATAAACAGCGAAGGCGAGCAGGTGGAACTGCCACACCGCTGGCCCATCCCTCCGGCCGTCATCCAGGCAAAATTGCCCGCGGTCTGGAGCAGCATGGCGGAGTACCCTTCCGCCCGCAGAAACTCGCTGATCATTTGATGACGCTGTGCGACAGCGGTCACACGCTCCAGATCGATGGTCGCAAACTCGGCGGATGACAATGGCACCGATTGCTCCAACGTGGCCAGCGACATAACGCCTTCCTCAGTGAGCGACAACACAACGAGAAAGTTCGCCGCAAATGTCGGACCGAACTTCCAGCGGTCAGCACAGTTTTCCTGCAGCGCAGTTGCGGAGGCGACAACCCCCTAAGCGACACCAGCCAATTGATCAATCAGAGACGAAATGAAACGGAGAAAATCCGATGAGAGCGACAATGTTTAAGTATATCATCGTTTCCTGGTGATTCCTACAATTCGCGAGTCGATCACGTTCAGAAGACGGGAAAATCTCTTCGCGACAGATTGAAAATTCAGATGGCGCGTCACGAAGCCGACCGTGAAGACTTGTTTGCCGAAGCACGAGCTCTGGTTCGCCGTGCCGAATGGCTGAACGTTGCGGGAAGGCCGTTGACGCTGGTCGGTTGGCGGTCAACGGGTTGGCTGTCGATCTACCTGGGGCCTGATCTGATGTATCAGTTCGATGCGGGGGGACGCCTGCGACGAGCCTATGTCGCTGGGGAACTCTACCGTTCGCAAGGTGATACACTGGCTCGGTTGAATCGCGAACGAACGGCTGCGGAAACCACCCTCGTCCGCTACGATCTCGATACCACGCAGCTCTCGGAATTCCGGCAGCAGATGTTGAACGACCTGTCGCAACTGCTGGTGAATCTCACGGCGTCAAACGTGGCTCCCGAGCGTTGTGAGCCGGTGGACGATCCTGCAATTCTGGATGATCTGCAACGGGCCTGCCAGCAGATATCCATTGCCGATCCGTGGCTGGCCCCCGCGATCGCAGTTCGTCGCTAAACCCATGATCTCCGCGTAGCCCTGCGTCCGGGTAAGTTGAGAACCGTTATGTCGTTACTGATTGTGGGATGTGGCTACCTCGGAACGCGGCTGGCCCGTCGTTGGCAGCAAACCGGGCAGGCTGTCTTTGTTACCACGCGTTCCGAAGAGCGAGCCGAGGAGTTTGCCGCCGAAGGCTGGTTGCCGATCGTTGCCGACATTTGCGACCCCGCGAGCCTGCAAGGACTTCCAGCGGTCGATGCCGTGGTCTTTGCTGTCGGTTACGATCGCACTGCCGGGCGAAGCCAGCAGGAAGTCTATGTCGATGGCTTTTCGCATGTGTTGCAGGTCATGTCCGAACGTTGCAAGCGGTTTGTCTATATCTCCAGCAGCAGCGTTTATGGCCAGCACGCAGGGGAGTGGGTCGATGAGGATTCGCCCTGCGTTCCGAGTCAACCGGGCGGGCAATACTGTCTGCAGGCGGAACAGTTGCTCCAAGCTGTTTCTGCAGCGTCCGGATTCCAGGGTACCGTGCTACGACTGAGCGGCATCTATGGGCCCGGCCGGTTGTTGTCTCGGATTGACGCCTTGCAGCATGGCGAGCCACTCATGGGTTCGCCCGAGGCTTGGCTAAATCTGATTCATGTCGAAGACGCGGTTTCGGTTTGCGTGGAGGTGCTTACGCGTGCGGCAACCAGTGCCGTCTATCTCGTCAGTGATCACGAACCGGTGCCACGCGGTGATTACTACCGGCATCTCGCCAAATTGGTCGGTGCCCCAGAGCCGGTGTTTGATCCCAGTCAACCCGCACGACGCGGTGCCGGGGGGCTCAATAAGCGTTGCTCCAACCGACGGCTGGTCGAGGAGTTCGCGTTGAAATTTCGCTATCCGACCTACCGGGAAGGTCTGGTCGACGCGATTGGTGCCGCTCAGTCGTAGCGGTTGCCACCTTGCAGAATCGATACAACCTCTGCCAGACGACCAGTCCTGTGGGACAAAACCCTGCTGGTCAGCTTGTCAAACTCCTTTTTCTTCGCGGAGGGGATCTCTTCGCATGTTTCTTCTCTGCCACAAGAGCAATCGTGAGCTAGGTTTTCCGGATGGGATTGTGTCGCGCGGTCCCTCGAAGATGACCAACCTCACCGCGATTGAGACAGGAGTCGTTAATCCCCATGGCAGCTCCCAGCTTTGCTCCTCCGCGTCCCGGACGGGGCGGAAATTCTGAACTCGATTTCGAAGCCCTGAAGCGGTTAATCCACGGCAAACTCGTGGAAAAGCTCGACCTGTCGCGACTCGGTGACCTCGAAGGCGATACGCTGCGCCGCGAGATTCGTCTCGTGGTCGAACATCTCTGCGATACCGAAAATCCTTTGCTCAATCGGTCAGAGCGTGAACGCCTGATCGAAGAAGTGCTGGACGAAACCTTCGGTTATGGTCCGCTCGAGATTCTCCTCAAGGAAGAGGGTGTTGCGGATATCATGATCAATGGACCCAAGCACGTCTTCATTGAAAAGAATGGCAAGATCCAGAAGTCGGATGTCACGTTCCGTGATAACCAGCATCTGTTACAGATTCTTGACCGCATCGTGTCACGCATCGGCCGCCGGGTCGATGAAACCTCGCCGATGGTCGATGCCCGCCTCGCCGACGGTTCCCGCGTGAATGCAGTGATTCCGCCCTTGGCACTGGACGGCCCGTCGCTGACGATTCGTCGCTTCGGTTCCAAACCACTCGGCCTGGAAGACCTGTTACGTTTTGGTGCCTTCACCCCGGAAGTGGCTTTGTTGCTGGAAGGGGCGATCAAGGCCCGCTTGAACATCATCGTCAGTGGTGGTACCGGCTCTGGTAAGACGACGCTGTTGAACACCCTGTCGAGCTTTATTCAGAACGATCACCGCATCATTACCATCGAAGACGCGGCCGAACTGCAGTTGCAGCAGGAACACGTGCTAAGACTGGAAACGCGTCCCGCCAACATCGAAGGTAAGGGGCGGGTGAGCGCGACCGACCTGGTGAAGAACGCCCTGCGTATGCGACCCGATCGCGTGATCATCGGCGAATGCCGTGGAGCTGAAGCCCTGGACATGTTGCAGGCGATGAATACCGGTCACGAAGGTTCGATGACCACCATTCATGCCAACACGCCGCGCGATGCCATCTCGCGGCTCGAAACCATGATTTCGATGGGGGGCTTTGAACTGCCGATTCGTGCCCTGAGGCAACAGTTCGCCGCGGCTGTGGACCTCATCATTCAGACACAACGGTTGCAAGGTGGACCACGCCGGTTGACCTACGTGACGGAAGTGGTGGGGATGGAACAGGACACCATCGTCATGCAGGACATCTTCCGCTTCATCCAAGATGGCATCGATGAACAAGGCCGGGCCATGGGGCATTTCGAGGCCATGGGCGTCCGCCCGTCGTTCATGCCACGTCTGGAAGCGGCGGGTGTCAAGCTGCCCACCAGCCTGTTTACGAATCGTGTTCTAGGACGCTGATGCTCATCCGTGGCAGAGATTGGTCCCTGCTGACTGCCGAGAAACCTAGCTATGTCGCTCGATCCTGTATTGCTTGTTTCCATCGTTGCCTTCGTGGGTGTCACGGCCTTGGTGACCGCGGTGTTGGCCATTGTTTACGGCGTGAATGGAACCCGGGCGGAAGACCGTCTCGATGTTCTGGCTGGCAACAAGCCGGTTGAGGCCGAGAATAAAGGCCTGATGAAAGAAGACATGGTCCGCATTGGCCGCGGGGCCATGCAGGGCATGATTGGTGGCTTCTCCGATCGGATGGCAAAGTGGGGGCTTTTTTTTGAGCAGGCTGATTCGCCGGTCTCGTTCGAAACCTTCCTGATGTTGTCGGCAGGTTGCAGCTTTTTGGGTGTCGGTGGCGCGGTCATCGGCAACGCACCCATTCCGCTCTACCCCGTGTGTGGCTTTTTAACCGCCTTGTTGCCGTTGATGTGGCTGACGATGCGTCGCAATTCGCGGTTCAAGAAATTTGGTAAGCAACTGCCCGATGCCATGGAACTGATTGCCCGAGCCTTGCGATCCGGTCATAGTCTCTCTTCAGGCCTGCATGTGGTCGTGGAAGAAATGCCCGACCCGGTCTCCCATGAATTTCATCTGGCATTTGAGCAGCAGAACCTGGGGGTACCCATTGAAGTGGCGCTCAAGAGCATGCTCAAAAGGATGCCCAACCTCGACCTGAAATTCTTCGTGACGGCGGTCGCGATTCAGCGGCAGACCGGCGGTGACCTCGCGGAAATCCTCGACAAAATTGGTTACGTCATCCGCGAGCGGTTCAAGATTCTGGGAACCGTGCAGGCTTTGACCGGGGAAGGTCGTTTGAGCGGTATCGTGTTGATGGCGATGCCCATCGCCATTTTCATCGCCGTTTATTACCTCAATCCCGATTACGTGATGCTGCTGTTCACGACCGAAATCGGCAAGAAGATGATCGCGGGCGGAATTGTGATGCAGGTTCTGGGTGCCGTTGCCATCAAGAAGATTATCGATATCAAGGTGTAGCATTGCCCTCTGCGAACAGCATTCCCTGTGAGATCCCTGAGACAATACCATGAACATGCTTTCGATCTTACCGTGGGCGATCTTCGGCGCGATTACCGTGGCGGTCTGGGCCGTCATGATGCTCTTTGGTTCGAAGGATTCTCGGGCCGCCGAACGGCTTGACGAACTGCGTGACCCTCAGTTGCGCAATAAGAAGGGCAGCAAGAAACAAGGCATGGGAGCCGTGATTGAAGCGGCCGCCCCGGCTCTTTCCAAAGCGCTGCAACCGAAGACCGAACTGGAGCAGAACCAGCTCAAAGTCCGCATGTCGAATGCGGGCTATCACAATGTCGAAGCCCCGCAGGTGTATCTGGCTATCAAGTTCTGCCTCCTGTTGTTAGGGGCACTCGCTGGTGGTGGATACGGTATGCTGGTTTATGGCATGAGCCAGAACGGTTTGACGTCGCTCGTTCTCGCGGCCGGGGCTGGGTTTTATCTGCCCGAAATCGTGCTTAAATTCATGGTGTCCGGCCGGCAACAGAAAATCTTTCTCTCGCTGCCCGACGCGCTCGATTTGCTGGTGGTCTGTGTCGAAGCAGGTTTAGGTCTTGATGCCGCCATCCGTCGCGTCTCCGAAGAACTGGGCGATACCGCACCCGAAATCACCAGTGAATTCAATCTGTGCCTGATGCAGTTGAACATGGGACGCCCGCGTCGCGATGTGCTGCATGATCTGGGTGTGCGGACGGGCGTGGACGATGTGAAATCGCTGGTCGCGATTCTGATTCAAGCCGACAAGTTCGGGGCCTCGATTGCCCAGGCGTTGCGCGTGCAGTCCGATGCCATGCGGGTTAAACGTCGTCAGATTGCCGAGGAAAAGGCTCAGAAGACCGCCGTGCAGATGCTCTTCCCGATGGTGCTGTTCATCTTCCCCGGCATCTTCGTCGTGCTCGTCGGCCCCGCCGCCATCAAGATGATGGATCAATTGCTGGATAAATAGCGGAAAGCAAAAAGCGGAAGGCACAAAGCCATTCAGTCTGTCCGCATTCAGCTTTTCGCTTTCCTCTGCTACTTCGACCAATCCAGCACCACTTTGCCGCACTCGCCTGACAGCATAGCATCGAAGCCTTTCTGGAAGTCGGTGTAGTGGTAGCGATGGGTGATCACCGGGGCGATGTTCAGCCCGGACTGCAGCATGACGGTCATTTTGTACCATGTCTCATACATCTCCCGGCCATAGATGCCTTTGATGGTGAGCATGTTGAAAATCACCGTGTTCCAGTCGATCGCCATTTCCTTTTCCGGAATGCCCAGCATGGCAATCTTGCCGCCATGGGCCATGTTCGCGATCAGACTGTTGAAGGCTGCCGGACTGCCGGACATCTCCAGCCCGACATCGAAGCCTTCTTTCATGCCGAGTTGTTTCTGAGTATCGGCAACTGATAGCTCGCGGGGATCAACCGCGAGGGTCGCACCCAGCTTGCGTGCCAGATCGAGTCGATACGGATTCAGATCGGTCACCACCACATAGCGTGCCCCGGCATGCCGTGCCACCGCACAAGCCATGACACCAATCGGCCCGGCCCCGGTGATGAGCACATCTTCCCCGAGTAACGGAAACGATAACGCGGTATGAACGGCATTGCCGAACGGATCAAAGATGGAGGCCACCTCAAGATCGATGTCCGGGGCATGATGCCAGACGTTGGTCATCGGTAGCACAATCGTTTCAGCAAATGCCCCCGGTCGATTGACACCGACACCTTGCGTATGGGCACACAGGTGGCGACGACCAGCCAGGCAGTTGCGACACAAGCCACAAACCACATGACCTTCACCACTCACGATTTCGCCCGGATGGAAGTCGGTGACATTGCTCCCGACTTCGATGACTTCCCCTACGAACTCGTGGCCGACGGCCATGGGCACGGGAATTGTTTTCTGCGCCCAGGCGTCCCACTTGTAGATGTGCAGGTCGGTGCCGCAGATGCCGGTCTTGAGCACTTTGATGCGGACATCGTTGATCCCCATGGTGGGTTCAGGGATGTCCATCAACCACAGCCCGAGTTCGGAATGCTGTTTCACCAACGCGTGCATGCTTCACCTGATCTTGGGGCAAATTCTACTGGACGAACGGGATGATGAATCTCACAATAGTCGGTCTCTGTTCTCTTTGCAAGATAAAAATCCAGTATAGTGGACGTTGTCATGCCACGTCGTGTTGCTGTCACCGAGTCCGATCCGATCAGCAGCCATGTCAGTGATCGCGTGAAAGCGCTGCGGCAGGCACGGAACTGGTCGCTCGAAGAACTGGCAACCGCATCGGGTGTGAGTCGCTCGATGCTGAGTCAGATCGAACGCAACGCGGCCAATCCCACACTGGCGGTGACCTGCAAGATTGCCTTGGCCTTTGGGCTGACTCTGGCCGAGTTTGTCGAAGTGCCCGGCGCGTCGTCTGGTATCTCCGTGATCCGGGCCGATGACCGCGAGCATCTCTACCGTTCCGATGGTCACTGCGAGATCCGCACGCTTTCGCCCCTCAATCTCGAAAAGGATGTCGAGTTTTATCAGGTGCGGTTGAAAGTGGGCGGGGCCTTGAAGAGTGCGGCCCATTTTGAAGGGACACGCGAGTTCCTCACAGTCGAACAGGGGAAGGTGCGTGTGGAATCGGCCGAAGACGTGTCGGATCTCAATCGCGGTGACTCCGCCAGTTATCGAGCCGATGTCCCGCACACTCTCTGTAACATGGGGAAAAGCGACGCCGTCGTCTTCCTGGTGGTGATCTACCGCTGATGATCAGCGAGGTTCTTCTGGACAAACGGTCAGAAATTTCGCGTAGCAATTCTGTTGGACAGCGGTATAATGGGCCGACTGATGCAGTTACGGGAACGGACGACGCTCGCTGTCGCCCGTCCCGTTTTCTTTTAGCCGTTCCGTTTCCCAATCCGCGTCGCTCGGCACTTTGGGAGCGGGGAATATATGTTGATCGTTTCCTGATCAACCCTGGGTGAGAGGAGAGATTCCATGGACCAGCAACCGATTTCTCGCGAGGGATATGACAAACTCCGCGAAGAACTCCGGCAACTGGAAGACGTGGAACTTCCGGCGATTGCTCAAGCCGTGGCCGATGCCCGCAGTGAAGGGGACTTGCGCGAAAACGCCGAGTACCACGGCCAGCGCGAGCGTCAGGGGTTGATGCAGGCCCGCGTTAACGCCTTGAAGTCCAAGCTGGCTTCCTGCTACATCGTGGACAAATCGACCTTGCCGAAGGGCATTGTCAGTTTCGGCTGCCAGGTGACAGTCAAAGATCTGAAGTACGACGACATCGAACGCTATGTGTTCGTCGGTCCCGGTGAGGATGATTACACCTGCGATCCGATGAAAATTCTGACGAGCAGCCCGCTGGCACAGGCGATGATGGGCAAAAAAGTCGGCGACATCGTCGAGTTTGAAGCCCCCAAAGGGATCTTGAAATACGAGATCTCCGAGATTGAAGTCATCTGAACTTCAATTGACATCGAGTTCTCGAGGTCGCCAGAGGCCCAGCACTTCACTGCGCGTGCTGGGTGTAAACTCCAGCCAATGGTTGATGGGCAGGCGAAGCGCCATCAGGCACGCCGTGGGGATTTCCTCGTGTCGGCCGGAGAGTTGGGCGAAGAGTTCTTCCAGACCGGGATTGTGCCCGATCAGCATCAACCGAGGTACGGCGTCATCCGTGGCTTGGATCGTGGTCGCCAGTTGGGCCACGGTCGCCAGATACAGTTGAGAATCCGTCTGGTAGGTTGGCAGGGGAACACCGATCTCCGCCCAGGTTTCCGCCATCACCCGCCACGTTTCGCATGTGCGGACTGCCGTGGAACAGCGAACCAAGGCGGGCAACAGTCGCTGGGAGAGAATCAACCGACCCATCTGTGTGGTGGCCTCCACCCCCCGCGAGTTCAACGGTCGGTCGTGATCGCTCAGGCCGGGACTGGCCCAGCTTGATTTGCCGTGACGCAAGAGCAGCAGTTCGCGTGTCATGTCAACGTATCCGGTGGAATTGGGCGGCGACCGTACCAGTGTTTCCTGTGGGCCGGGAAGGATTCAAGCCTGAAAGACGCCGCGACGATCTGAACTGAGGACCGGAGTGCGCTGACGAGTTTCCAAAGGGCCGAAAGTGACGACGTTACTGGATTTGACGGAGAATACAGACTTCCGGATTCACCGTGTAAATACAATTTTGCGGTTGAGCCAGCCGGACCGAGCCGATTTCGTACGCTCGCCGGTCCTTGCTTCGTGGGTTCAGAGTCAACGTGCAGAATTCGTCCAGGAAATGTTCCACGCGGTGGCACGGATCGAACAGATGCTCCGCACGTGGTCGCATGTTTTTGAGCAAGATGCTGGCGATTTTGATCGCGAGCAGCACCGGAGTGCGGCCTGACCGACTTGCCTGACCCGCAAGGTCAACGTATCCTGCGTGGGCTGAAACTGCGGGAGCAACGATCCACAGCATTGATTTCTAGGTGAGAACGAACGGGCGACGGAAACCTGGTTTAGCCAGGTCAACGCCGGTTGAACTTGTGAAAAAGTATCATCGCATGGCGGAAACCTACAGTATAGCACTGCTCGAGGTGAGCAATCTGGCACCGTCGTTTATGGTGACAGATCATTGTGCCAAGGCCGCCAATGTGCGGATTCTGGGAATCGAGAGTGCCGACGGAGCCGGGCAGTGCATCAAGCTCGCCGGTCCTACGGCCGATGTTCAAGCCGCGGCCGAACTGGGTATGGCCATGGCGGAGCGGATGGGCGCCACGGCGACATTCTCGGTGTTGCCGGCCCCCTTGGAAGTGACCCGGCAACTCGTTGATTCCAAACCGGTTTTTAGTCCATTACTGGGTGTCTACGACAATCGCATTCCGAAAGACGACAAGATGGCCACGACAGAAGCCTTGGGACTCTTGGAAACACAAGGGTTGGTAGCCGCGCTGCATGCCACCGATGACATGCTGAAAGCTTCGAACGTCACTCTCGCGGGTAAAGAGAAAATTGGTGCGGCTTATGTCACCATCATGGTGCGTGGCGATGTGGCTGCCGTTCAAACCGCGATTGAAGTGGGACGCCAGACCGTCGAACGCCTCGGTGGCAAGCTGATTCTGGCCGATGTGATTCCTCGACCGCACGCGGACCTCGCCAAACTGCTGCCATAGTTCCCAAGACTTTCATCATGCATGCGACAAACCCCACGAAGTTGTCTTCGTGGGGTTTCCGCTGCGCGAGGTTCTCGGATCGATGGCTGCTACTTCGCGTTAGCAGCCTCAGTGGCCGAGACCGGTTTGTCATCGACGGGTTGTGCTTGGTCCGACGGAGCAGCTGTGGCCGGCAGGGCCGTCGTACCGGTCACGGGAATGATCTGCGATTGCAGAATCTCGCGTGTGGCGTCGTTCTGCAACCAGCCCACCAGCGACAGTGCACCTAACTGGGTCGGTTTGGTGGTGAATTGCACATTGCGGCCTGATTCGAACTGCTTCAGATATTCTTGAAGGTGTTCTTCCACCTCGCTCAGCGGCATCGATAACGAGTATTCAAGTTTGCCGTTGCGTGCCCCGGAACCCTTGGCTCCGCCTGGCATCTCACGCACCACGTTATGATGTTCGCGGATGCCGTTGGGGGCTCGCAGATGAATGTCGTTGTCCACCAGAGCTAACCGCAGCCGTAACTTTGGCAGCAGCGATTCGTCGAAGTCTGTGGCAGAAGCCGTAACATGCAACGTGCCGTTCTCCACGCGGGCATCCAGTTCCAGCTTGCCACCCGCGGCCATCTTCATGCGGGCATCGACCAGGGCTCGCACCTTGCTGTAGATGCCCTCCGTATGGTGGGTGATACCGCCGACACCCCCTTCTGGCGATACCACGCCATCGAGAATTACGGTGGGAGTCCCCGAGCCTTCATAGTAGGCAAAGCGGTCTTCGCTGTCCTGATTCGTCAGCGGATCTGGAGCCGGAATGTGCTGATGATACTGCAACACGATCACGTTCGATGATGGATAGGTTTCCGCCAAGGCAGCCAGGGCCAAGTCGGCACCGACGCAGGGAGGGCAACCAATTCCGGTAAACAGTTCCACCAGGACCGTTCGCTTCCGCTCCTCTTCGGGAACCAACTCACTGGCCGATGACCGTGCCTTCTCGAAGAGTTTCTCGATCTGCTGATGATACGTAGCGTCGATAAATTCATCGAAGCCCTCGACGGAGCCTTTTTCCTCTTCCCAGATGTTGAGCAATCGCTCGCGGGGCGTTGGGTCGCCAGGGGGCTGGCCCGAATGCATTTCGGCCAGCATTTGTTCGAGCATCGGCATAGCGACGATTTCAGCGAAGTAGCTTTTGGCGGCCTCTTTATCATCGTGGCCTGCCGCATAAACTCCCAGCGCCTCAAGAATTTCGGGGTTGTAGCGTTGCGTGGCGAACAAGCCCTTCAACTCTTCATACGCTTGAGCCTTTTGGGCCGCATCGTCGGTTTTGAGATTTCGCATGGCGATATCAACATGAGCCTGATCTCGCAACTGCTTTACGGTATCTGCCATTTCACTCTTGAGAGGCTCACCCAAGGAATCGAGGGCTGCAATCCACTCCAGGGCGAGTTCCGGATGTCGACGTGTGAATGTCACTGAAGCCGCCGCTCGCAACTTGGATTGATCAACAACTCGCTGTCCCCACAGATTCGCGCAGTCAAGACAGTCCGCATAGATTTGCTTCAGTTGATCGGCGCTCACATTCGGAAATTGATTGAGCCGCGCGAAGATACCGTCATAGGCATGCATCGAGAGTGCCGAGCCGCGCATGTCTTTCGCGGCTTCAATGATAGAGGCTGGCTGCTCTTTGCTTTGAATGGCATCTTGAAAACGATCGAGCCCGCTGGCCAGGGGCATATAGTCCCAGCCCTCGAAGGTCGTTTCTTCTGTAGGGCGGAGCATGGCGGTCATCATCCCCATCCCGGGCAGATCGAGTGACCCCCGGACCACCCCATCCATCAGGGTTCCCTGATAGTCTCCTGGCTGTCCGTTAAAGCTGAACTGCACCTGCAGTTTATTCTGCTCGACTTTTGTCTCCGTCGCTTTCAGATCCGGAAATTTCGGCATTACCGCGACCACGGTGCCTGTGGTTTCGCCGGATTCCCCCTTTTGAAATTCGAGTAATGCCAGGCAGATATCTCGAAACGAGGGTTGTCCCTTTTCGTCGGGGATCGGCTGAGTGATGACTAACCCCCAGCGACCAACGAAGTCCTTGGCGTTCGGGCGGACCCGGAGACCACGGGCATTACTGCCACTTTCGGCTGCAGCGGTGTCGTCTGGACTTTCTGTTGTCACGCTGGAGTCGCCATCGGTCGAGACGGCTTCATTACGGGCTTTGCCGCA
The DNA here is from genome assembly GCA_016125225.1 of bacterium. Classification (GTDB taxonomy): domain Bacteria; phylum Planctomycetota; class Planctomycetia; order Planctomycetales; family Planctomycetaceae; genus DSVQ01. The sequence goes on from WGME01000012.1 coordinate 28,559, forward strand.
ACCGATCAGCGATAAAACGCCAGCCATCACCAAGGCACAAACTGTCAAATTGCGAACGCCAAAAAGCATGGCGAAACTTTCTTCACGGAATGGATTGGGTACGTCGTCCGCTTCTTTACGGATGGAAGTCGAAAACAGCCATCTTACGCCAAATGACCGGAAAATGCTGAGGCTCTCGTGAACTTTGTGAGCAGGCGGGAATCATCAGGGGAGAAAGCCGCGCTCGCGCAGTTCTGTGATGTTGTCACGGGCACTTTGCATCACCCGTTCCGAGGCGTAACGCATGACTGCGATTCCGGCCAGACCCGCTGGTGCCGTGAGAATGGCGACCCGATCTTCATCGTCGTTGTCCAACTGCCGGTTGAGCCGGTCGACCGTTTCTTCGACACTGTCCGAGGAGACTTTGCGGGCCAGACTGCGATTATTCAGCCGCAGATGGGAAAAAGAGGCGGTGCGGGCCAGCAGATAACGCGCCACGCTGTCATCGACTTCATCATCTTCCTCGAAGAAGTTCTCGAACTCGGGCTGGATGTTGTCGGGAGTAATGATCAACGGACGGGTGATCTTGACCAGCCCTTGTCGCACACTGACGGGTTGCCCCGCTTGTTTCGGTGATAGCACCAGATAGTAGGGCAGTTCCGATTCCCCGAATGTGAACAGGGAATACGGAACGGAACGCTCAATCGTGACGGCTTCCCAGGCATCGCGAAATCGCTGTTCCTGTTCATACTCTTCGAAGGCAGACAAAGGTTGCTCCTGATCAAGGATCGGAGGGAAATCCCGCCGTCCCGCACAGATGACTTCTCTCGCTATAGTTGAGTCGATTGGGCAAGAGAACGCAACCGCGACAAAATCGGTAAGAAGTCATGGGGATCTGTCGGAAGCCGAACCTTGTACTTGAGTTGAAAACAACAGCAGGCGGGCAACCTCAGTGGTTGTCCGCCTGCTGCGTAGTCAATTGAAACGATCAATAGCAAATGACATAGCGGAGTGGCTAGCGGATTTCGCGGCCACGAATGAAGAAGATCGTCCCATTACCGGTACGGCCGTTGCCGGAAATCTTCTTACCGTCAACGGTGGCGCTGAAGGTGACCCGCGCTCCATCTTCGTCTTTGCCCTTGAATTCGACGGTGGTCATCTTGTTCGGGCCAAATCCGGTCGTTTCGGATGTGTATGTCCCGTAGACGTCCGGGGCGTCCGGGCCCACGGAGATGTCGCAAGCCCCTTCTTCGAACTCATCATCCGCACCGTCTTCGTCTTCGAAGAACTGAATGACCCCCTCAAAGGTTCCGTCTGTGCTGAAGAATGTCACGCTGTAGCTGACTTCAGCCACTTGTGCCGAAGCGGTCAGCGGAGCCATGACGAACAAAGCGGCCAACAACAATCCAAAACGCACCATGAGTCTCTCTCCCCTGTTTTCTCAGCCTTGACGTGTGCTGCTGACGGCCCGTTACCATACAGAACAGCGAGAAGCAGGCTGAAAATGTTGTTTCCATCGCGGCAATGACAGGGGAGTGGCGGTCTTCACCCCAACCCTTGTTCCGATTCCGGATGTTCACATTAGGGTAGCTATGCTGGCTGTGGCTGCAATTCGTGGTTTTGGTGGTATGCGAGTTTTTAGTAAGATCGCATCAAAGATGATTAGTAGGTTTACTATGTTTGGGTAGGATAGGATGATTCTCCGGAGGGGTTTAATTGGCCGGGAATGGAACGGGTGGTCACATTTCGGGGGCGTGAAATTCCATAACTGCTGACCTTGTCTCTGGTTGCGGAATTTCAGCCTCTCGTGAAGTAATAGAGGCTGAGCAGCAGTCCGATTCCTACCACGCTGCGGCGGACGAGCGTTTTGTTCAACCTGCGAGCGACTGCCGCTCCCCAGAAGCCGCCCAGAATGGCCGCGACTGTCATCGGCAGGGCATGCGACCATGAGACCGAACCGCTGCTGATGAAACTCACCGTGGCGACCAGATTGATCGCAGTTCCAAATAAAGCCTTCAGGGCATTCATCTTATGAATGTCATCGAGGCCAATGATTGCCAGGGCGGACAGCATGAGGATGCCAATCCCGGCTCCAAAATATCCGCCGTACACCGAAACGCCGAACTGGAACAGCATGATCCCGATCATTGAGACCCGCGACGGAGTGGCATGATGCTGCCCGATGCCCGTGAAGCGGCTGATCGCGGGTTGGAATGCCAACAGAGATGTTGCCGTAAGAATCAGCCACGGCACCAGCAGCGCAAACCATTCTGCAGGCAGCCAGATCAGCAACTGTGCTCCGAGGGTGCCTCCCACGAGAGATGGCAGCAATAACCACTGAATCCAATGGCGGCTGCCTTCAAACTCGCGGCGATAACCCCACATGCTCGCGATGGAACCCGGCAATAGTGCCGTCGTGCTGGTCGCATTCGCCGTGACACTGGCATCGGCCGTGCCACCGAGAATCCAGATCAACGTGGGAAAGGTGAGCAGCGTGCCGCCCCCGGCGACGGAATTCACGACTCCCGCGGCAAAGGCCGCCAGACACAACCACACCAGCGGCATCATGCAGGGTCGACTTCCACCCAAAGGGCCAGTTCCACGGCGGCGTTGAGTGGCAATTCACTCACACCGACAGCAATCCGGGTGTGCTTGCCTTTGTCGCCAAAGACCTGCACCAGCAGGTCCGAAGCCCCGTTGATCACCACCGGTTGCTTGGAAAACCCCGGTGCCGATTGCACGTAGCCTTCGACCCGCACGACACGGCGGACGTAATCGAGGTTCCCCAGTTCTGCCTTGATAGCCGCCAGGGCGTTCATCAGGCACAACCGCGCGGCGTGCTGGCCATGTTCTTCGTGAATGTCGTGTCCGACCTTGCCCTGAAAGACCACTTCCTTACCGATGATCGGTAACTGCCCGCTGCACAAAACCAGATTTCCCGTCCGCAGGGCCGGGACATAACTGGCAATGGGAGCTGCGGGGGCAGGCAGCGGATGCCCCAATTCGACGAGTCGTTGTTCGATGGTACTCATGATGTTCTCGCCCACAGGCAATTGGTGATGGACCGCATCAGTTTACCGAAATTCCTGACAAGATCGTATCGCGGGCCTGGGGATCGGTTGATCTCCGGCTGCTGACAACGCATTCTGCGCCATCGATACGTTCATTGCATCTTCACGAGCTTACTGGACGTGCAAAATCGATGTGCCTAAAGTGGAGGCTCGCGCTGAGTCTGCAAGAACCTTTGATCCAGTCTTTCTCCGTTGATGGGTGCCCATGAAAGTTCAACAGTTTCTTGAACACCACGGTCTGGCTCAGAACCCGTTCAGCCAGGAAGATGCCCAGACCGACCCGCTGTTCAAGCAGCATTGTTCCCGCGATGTGTTTCACCCCGCGTGGGATAAGATTTTCGGTTCCGCCGATGAACCCGCCACTGCGGTGGTCTTCGGCGAGAAGGGGAGCGGCAAGACCGCCTTGCGATTGCAGATTGTCGAGCAGATCTCGGCACATAATCGCGCGCATCCCGATCATCGCGTCTTTGTCATCGAATATGACGACTTCAATCCCTTCCTGGATGCGTTCCACGAGCGGATGAAATTGTTCAGCCATAATCCCGAGAAGACGCTGGCTCGTTTTCGGCTATGGGATCATATGGACGCCATCCTCTCTTTGGGGGTGACGGATCTGGTGACCGCCATCCTGGAAGGACAGTCAGCGAGTGCTGATGCCGCCTTTACCATCGACAGCGGCAAATTGACGCAGCTGTCCCCACCGCAAAAACGCGATCTGCTGCTGCTGGCGGCTTACTACGATCGCAGCCTCGGCCTTTCGCCGGGAGAACGCTGGACCCGGCTGCGTCGCAAGCTGCACTTCCACAACTGGAAAGCCTATTGGGATTTGACGCTCGGAGTCGCCGGGTCGGCCGTGCTGTTCGGTTTGACCACGTACTTCGGCGGACTGACGCAGTTCCGTGATTCGTGGTGGCCGTGGGCGATCATTCTGCTGTTGTGGGCTCCGTGGGTCTGGCGGCAACTGCATCTGGTCTGGCATGCCTGGCGCGTGTCCCGACAAATGAAGGTGATCGACCACAACGTCAATCCGCTCCGTCGCACAATGTCTCGCTTTGAAGGGAAAGATCTGGTGGGTCAGCCGACCCCCAGTCGCGACCGCAGCGATGATCGTTATGAACTCTTGAGCAAGTTCCAGAGTGTCTTGCGGACCTTGGGTTTCCAGTCGGTCACGATTCTGGTTGACCGTGTGGATGAACCGCACCTGATCAACGGTTCGGCTCAACGCATGCGCGACCTGTTATGGCCGATGTTCGACAACAAGTTTCTCAAGCACGCCGGCGTGGGGCTGAAACTGCTGTTGCCCATCGAGGTCAGTTTTTATCTGACGAAGGAAGACAAGGAGTTTTACGAGCGTTCACGGCTCGATAAGCAGAACCTGATTCGCTCACTCGAATGGACCGGGGAATCGCTGTACGACCTGGCCAATGACCGTCTGCAAGCCGTTGCGTTAGATGGTCAGACGGCGAAAGTGAAGCTCAAATCGTGGTTTGAAGAGAGCGTGGATGAGCCGGAACTGGTCAGCACGCTGGCCCGGTTGCGAGTCCCGCGGCATCTCTTCAAGTTCATTCACCGGTTACTAGTCGATCACTGCAATCGCTACACGGCCGAATCACCGAAATGGCAAATTGGCCGCGAAACCCTGCAGTCGGCACTCGCCGTCTATCTGCGTGACCTGGAAGCTTACGACCGCGGCATGGGAACGGGCTGAAATTGGCGGAGGGCTAAGTGTCCAGGGCTGAGGGCAAATGCCTCTTTATGTTTGACTCTAAGCCCTCAGCACTAAGCCCTTAACCCTCTTCGCCTTCTTCCATTTCATCGTCACCGGCGGCTTTTTTCTTGGTCTTGGCTGTGGAGCGGCGGAAGACGGCGACGACATCTTCAATGGGCACAACATAGAGCACATTGTCGGGTTCGAGATCGACCGGGATCGCGCTCTTCGGATGAAAGAGCACCTTATCGTATTTCCGGATGGGGAAGTCGTGGTCGCGCTCGATCTGCGCACTGATCTCGACCACGCGGCCGGTGATCGTCGGAATCTCGGCTTTATCGGGCAGCACAATCCCGCCCCGGGTGGTATGTCGGCTTTCATCCTTGCGAATCAGAATCCGCTTGCCCAGCGGTTCAACGTAATCGGTCAACTTCAACTCCTTGGACTCGGCCCCGTCACGGCGGCCTCTGCTTGAGCAGAATCTGTTTTCAAATCTTGAGCGTGTTCTTGCGGAAAGCGGAAAGCCCAAAGCAGAAAGCCAGACCAGAGACATCCGAAGGTAATATGGCTTTCCGCTTTTAGCTTTCTGCTTTCCGCATGGAGGGTTTGAAACAGCTTCTCGCACCCAATTGTATCGGCAATTGTCCAGTGGGGGCAGCAATTCTGAATTTTGCCCTCTGTGACCCGCTTCCGAGATGTACAGCCGCACGAAAATCGGTTGTGATCCGGAGATCACGCACGCCCGTTGTCTCCCGCAGTGCCGGTGCGCTCCGGCCGTTCCTGAAAGGATGCGAGCATGTGGTCACTTCTCATCGCAGCACAACTCCTCGCGATGCCGTCTGATACCACGCGGGCGGCGTTTCCCGAAATCGCAGCCGAGGCACAAACCGGCACGTTGATTTTCAGCCAGGGCGACTGCCTCGCCGTGAAGGTCTTTTCCTGCAGTCCCTACACCCATGTCGGCATGGTGATCATCGAGAACGGTCAGCCGGTCGTCTACGACGCGATGAACGGCACCGGTGTCCGCAAGACGCCGTTGCCTGACTATCTGATTTTCCTAGTGCCCAGCGAAGTCGAGGTCGTCCATCCCGCTAAACAGTGGGACTCGGCTCAACACGCGGCGATGATCGAGCATCTCGACAGCCAGATCGGTAGACCGTACCGCATCCGGCACTTCAGTACGGGCCAACGGTGCGACGGGGTTCACTGTGCGGAGTACATGACCGACGCCCTGATGGCCGCCGGTAAACTCAAAGCCGAACGCCCACCCCGCGTGTCGCCGGGCAGTCTGCGCCAAGGCGTGCTGGCAGGGCAGGTGTATACCCACGGTCGCCACTACGACTTCACGCCCGCTCCCTATCCCGAACCAACAACCGAGGAATCGTGGTGCAACCGCTGCTGCCGCGAAACCGCCGAATGCTGGGCCGCCACCTGCCAGCAGTTCTCACGGTCGTTTCTGTGCCAGGAGAAGTGAACCACGCCATCATTTAGCCCTCGGTTGCTCGCAACCGGGGGTGGGCTGTGATTTATGTGGGGAGAAGCCCCCCGTTGACGAGCAACGGGGGGCTAAATGAGAAACCATTCGCACGGACGATCTACATCTGCTTCACGGCGGCGCGGAGATTCTTCAGGCAGACTTCGATGTCGGACAAGGGGTTGTCCGGGTTTTCTTCGTATTCCAAAGCGACGCAGTACTGGTAATCGAGCTTCTTCAGGGCTCGCAGGCAGCCGACGATGTTGAGATCGCCTTCGCCGAGGATCTTGAATTGCTTCGACGATTTGTCGCCGTTCTTCACCGTCTTCACGTCTTTCATGTGGACGCCGAAGACGCGGGCACCGAAGCGTTCGATGGCTTCCACCGGGTCGACATCGCTCCGCAGGTAGTGGCCGGTGTCGACGCAGGCCCCGATCTTGGGATGCCGGTCTTTCACCATGCTCCACACATCATCGATGCTGTTGTAACGATGGCCGGGACCGTGGTTATGAATCGCGATTGCGACGTCATACTCGGCGACCAGTTTATCGAGCAGATCAAACGTTTCCGGTGTCTTTTCCGGGTCGGCGCTCAGAGACTTGAGTCCCAACGCTTTGGCGAATTCGAATTGGCTGCGGGCCTGGGTTTCGTTGGTGCTGAAGGGGAGCACGCCGTAGCCGATCACGGTCACGCCGGCGTCCGCGAGCATCGCTTTTTGCTCGGCGATCTGGCCGGGGACGTTGCTCATGGGGAGATGCCGGGGATAGGCCTCCCAGTACTTCAAACCCAGGGTGTGCGTATGTTCGAGGGCCTGCTGCACATCGAAGCCACGCAGTGAGTAGCTTTGAATGCCCGCCTTGAACCCGCCGTACGGATCTTCGGATTCAGCCGACCAGACAGAACGCGTGGTGATCGCCGCGGCGGCGACTGCCGTGGCTTGCAGAAAATGACGACGAGTGATGGCAGACATGAAGTCAACTCCCGGGAAGAAATGATACAGAGAAGGCACGGCCTGATCTTAGCAGCCCCGGCAGGGAAATCCCACGAGACAGATCATTTGGACAGGGACGGTTGCTTAGTCGGCTTATGCCAGAATCTCGGTGATCGGGCTGCCGAAATCGCGTTCCAGACGGACGCGGTTGGGGACGAAGAGTTGCCGGTGATGCAACCCGAGTTGGTGCAGCACGGTGGCATGCAGATCGGTGACATAGTGCCGATGTTCCACCGCGTGGAAGCCGACTTCATCGGTCTTGCCGTGAGCCAGGCCCCCTTTCACGCCCCCACCGGCGAGCCAGATGCTGAAGCCATACGGATGATGATCGCGACCGTCGGACCCTTGCGACCCCGGCGTACGGCCGAATTCAGTGGCCCATACCACCAGCGTTTCATCCAGCAAGCCCCGTTGTTTCAGGTCATGAATGAGTCCCGCGATGGGCTGATCCACCGCTGTGGAGTTCTGGACATGGTTGTTTTTCAGGTTGCCATGGGCGTCCCAACCTCCCGCTCCGCCGTTGGAGCCGTGATAGACCTGCACGAAACGGACGCCGCGTTCGACCAACCGCCGGGCCACGAGCATCTGTTCGCCGAAAGACTTCGTCTCCTTCCGATCAAGCCCGTACCGGGTTTGGGTCTCGGCTGTTTCATCGGCATAGTTCACCACCTCGGGAACGGCGGTCTGCATGCGGAATGCCAGCTCGTACGATTTGACGCGGGCGAGAATGGTGGGGTCGTCGGGATATTGCTGGGCCGTCAGTTGGTTGAGCTGATGCAGCAGTTCGAACTGGTCCCGCTGAGCATCGAGCGTCATGCCGGCCGGTCGCGAAGCATAGGGCAGCGGATTTTTCGGATCGACGGCCAATCGCACGCCGTCATATTGCGGGCCAAGGTAGCTCGCCCGGTGGGCTTCCTGTCCGCCGCAGCAATCGGCCAGGGGCGTACCAAGCACGACAAACTGCGGCAGGTTCTGATTGAGCGTTCCCAACCCGTAGCTGGCCCAACTGCCGATCGTGGGGTGAAAGCCATCGAGCCGATGCTTGCCCGAATGGAATTGCAACTGGGCACCGTGGTTGCTGTCTTCGGTCCACATGGAACGGACTAGGCACAGGTCGTCGGCATACTGGGCGAGGTTCGGCCACCAGTCGCTGATCTCCAGCCCGCTTTGTCCCCACTTCTTCCAACCCACCTGCATGGGATACAGCGTGGTGCGAATCTGGCCGTTGGCATCGGGCGCGACGACACGTTCATTCGCCAGAAACGGCGACTTGAGCACATCGGCATACGGGGTTTCTTCGATCGTCTTCCCGGCATATTGATTGAGCGCGGGCTTTGGATCGAACGATTCCATGTGACTGGTGCCGCCGATCATGAAGAGCCAGATCACGCTTTTGGCTTTCGGGGCGATATGCGGACCGTCACCGGGGATGGCGGGGGTGAGGTCCGAGCCCCAACCGTCGCGTGCGAGCAATGCCGAGAGCGCCAAACTGCCGAACCCCAGGCCGGAGTGTTGCAGAAAGGCCCGGCGGGTGACGACGTCGAATTCCGTGGCTGTTTTCGTGGGATGCATGGCAATCGGTACCGCGTTAGCGAACGGTGAGAAAATCGTGATGATTGATCAGAGTCTGCAAGAGAATCTGGCGAGCCTCCGGCGAGCGGGACTGTAGATACTCAGTGCAGAGGGTGGCTTCTGCGGTGGTCGGGCTCCGCGTCAGAATCTGCCGGAATGCTGCTTGAATAAATGCAGCGTCAGGCAACTGTTGCGATTCCATTTCCCTGGCCAGATGCTGAGCGGCTGCGGCGACCAGAGGGCTGTTCACCATCGCCAGGGCCTGCTGCGGAATGACGCTGTGACTGCGGCGGTAACATTCATTCGGGCTGGCCGCATCAAATGTCAGCAGGAAGGTCATCTGCTTTTCGTAGGCATGCCGGAAGTAGACACTGCGGCGGAGAATCTTTTCCCCCTCAGCGAAATCGAGATCCGGCCCCCCCGTGGTGCGATCGAGTTGTCCACACACCGCAAGCACGCTGTCACGCACGGCCTCGGCTTCCAACCGTCGGACTGCGGCTTTCCACAAGTAATGGTTGTCGCGGTCGAGTTGGCTGTTGGCCTCGGTCAGTTCCGGAGAAGCCGTGGACGACAACTGATACGTTCGCGACATGGCGATCGACTTGTGAAGCTGTTTGAGATTCCAACCCTGATCCATGAAATCGACGGCGAGGCTGTCGAGCAGGTCGGCCAATGGGGGACGGGGAGAACGCAATCCGAAGTCGAACATGTTGGCGACAAGCGGTTCACCGAACATACGTTGCCAGACATGATTCACCGCCACGCGGGCCGTTAATGGGTTTGACCGGTCGGTAATCCACTGAGCGAAGGCCAACCGTCGCCCCGTCGATTCCCGTGGGTATTCCTTGCCCACGGGGGTGTAGGTTCCGTCGGATTTCGTCAATTCCGCGGCGGCGGTGTCTCGTTTTTTCTCGGCAGCGGTCACGGCTTCCGCGGCCTTTTTCACGGCGTCCGATTCGGCTCCTTGCGGCAGTACCGCCTGATGTTTTTGTGTCGCTTCAAGAACGACCACTTCCGCTTCCGCGAGATTTTGGTCACGCTCAGCTTGTGTGGCGGTCGCTTTCAGTTCAGCGATGTTCATCGCCTCCGGCGTCAGATACTTCGCGCGATCGGCGGCGATGCGGGCCGCAGTGGCTTGAACGGTCAACTGTGCGACTTTGAGCTTGGCCGCCGTGACGGCAACCGCGTCTTTCGATTGCTGAAGTTGTGCGGTCGCGGTTTCGATGGTCGGGCGAGCCGTCATCGCTTCCAGGGTGTGATGGACCGGCGCGGTGGCATCGAGTGGAGACACCGAAAACGATTGAAAGTCCGCGGTACAATCAAAGGTCCATAAGCCGATTTTGCCCGGCACGCGCTCATGAGGAATCTCAAAGGCCAACGCGGGCTCGCCGTTCACATAGGCATTCAGCCAGCGGTCCTGGAGACGAAGTTCGACGGTGTACTCGCGGTCTCGCTGAATGTCGAGTTTTCGCTGCCCCTTCGCCGAGTACTCGGGTGTCTGCCGCTGGGCCACGAATTGGATTTTGGGGGTCGGGGGATGAGCACTGATATAGATGGCATCGTTTCGCTGGGGCGACTCATCATCAAAACTGATGCCGATGGAATGCCATTGCTGGCCGCCGATCAGCCGGAATTTTGTCGTCAGGACGACATCACGAGGGACGGCTTTCTTGCTGATCAGCGAACTCCGTTCAGCGATAATCTGAGCCTGATGGGCTCCGGTCTCATCGAAAGTCCACATCCCCCCTGCGGTCGCCCAGCGCGATTCATCCAGCTGAGTGAATCGATCTTCCCAAAGCATGGGCGAAGCGGTCGGCGGGTTCTCAGCAGCCGCCTGCAAGCCGGCCAGTTGCTGCTCGGCCTGAGTGACGCGTTGCTGGGCTTCCGTGTGGGCCGTTTCGGCTTTGGCGAGCGCGGTTTGAACTTGGGCTTCTAGGGCCGCGATGTCCTGAGCTTGTAACGCGGGATAGTAAGCCAGCACCGGCAGCGGTTGCGGTGTCACCACGAGCGACTGTTCAAAGATGGCGGGAATCTGGGGCGATAGCGGGTGATCTTTGTCGGGCGATTTTTCATTGCCCCGCAAAAATTTGAAGGTCTGCGTTTCAGGTTGGCCATCAAACGCCCGGGGTAAGCCATCGAGATCGAGATTCGGTTGGCTGGCTAAACGATCGGTCCGAACTTCGTGCGGTTCGAAGATCGCCCGCAGCTGGTAATAGTCGTCATGCGTGATGGGGTCGTACTTATGATCGTGGCACTTGGCACATTCCATCGTGATGCCGAGAAACGCCTTCGCGGTATGGTCGATGGTGGTGTCCAGCCACGTATTGCGATTGAACTTGAAGTAATTGCGCGCCAGAAAACCGGTAGCCCGCAATGTCGCCGGATCATCCGGAGCGAGTTCATCACCCGCGAGCATTTCGCGGAGCATCTGGTCGTAGGGCTTGTCAGCATTGAGCGATTCGATGATCCAGTCGCGCCAGTGCCAGATGTGCCGGGAGCTGCTGCGGAGTTCGTCGCGATATCCGTCCCAATCGCTGTACCGCCAGACATCCATCCAATGCCGCCCCCAGCGCTCACCGTAGGCCGGTGAAGCCAGCAGACGATCGACGACCGTTTCCCAAGCGGTGGCAGAATCATCAGCGAGGAAGGCGTCGATTTCGTTGGGTGTGGGTGGCAAACCAGTCAGGTCGAGTGTGATCCGCCGCAGCAACGTCGTCCGATCAGCTGCGGCGACGGCTTGTAATCCCAGTTCTCGATGATGCTGGGACAGCAAGCGGTCAATCGAAGTGGCAGACCATTCGGGCGGGGCATCGTTCGGCAACGTCGGCTGGACCGGGGGGCGATAGGCCCAGTGATCTTTGGGTGACGACAAGGCCGTTTCATTTTCCGGTGCCGGTGCTCCCTCAGCGATCCATTGCCGCAAGACGTCAATCTGAGCGGCTGTCAGCGGTTCACCTTCCCCTTCCGGCGGCATCCGTTCGGCGGGATCGGTGGCAGATACACGGGCTAGGAGTCGGCTGGTTTCGGGAAACCGGGGTTGGATCACGCGGGCATCGGCGTCGCCAGTGGTCATGGCTGCTGCGGTATCGAGTCGCAGCCCCCCTTCCTGCTTGAGCGGGCCATGGCAAGCCACGCACTTCCGGGCCAGCAGCGGCTTGATCGTGCCGAGATACTCGTCCGCGGCAAAGAGGGAGCTAACCGTTCCCGCCAGACAGACCAGGCAGCACAGACTTCGGAACATGGCGGGTACTCTGAGACGGAGTCGACGAAGGCGAGCGTGCTACTAGGTTAAGCAGACCCATCAACAATCGCCAGTGTGTTTATGCCGTCGCATCTGGACGCCGCCAAGATTCTTCCGCACAATGAGTTCGATCCGCAGGGTTTCGCTCTCCTTGCTGGCTTCCTGGGTTCGACTCTGCTCCTTTAGCGGTTAGCCATCGACGTTATGTCACCACTCGATTTCAGCGATCGCATTACCTGCCTGCCGGTGATTCATGGCAGCGGCGACTGTGCCGTTGAGGTCCGGCGGCTGATGTTGTCACGCGATTTCGATTGCCTCGCGGTTCCCTTGCCCCCGTCATTCCAGGCGAGAGTTGAGCAGGCGATCGAGCAGTTGCCGCAGTTGTCGATGGTCTTACAGCGCGAACCCTCGTGGACCGCCCCCGTCGATTGGTCGCCCGATGCCGAGGAAGACGAGAGGGATACCGAAACGGAAGTGGCCAGTTATGTGCCCATCGATCCCTGTCAGCCGGTGATTGCCGCGTTGCGATTGGCGTTGGGGGAACGTTTGCCGCGAGCCTATATCGATCTGGAGACCGATCGCTTTGAAAGTTACGGGGCGATGTTGCCCGACCCGTATGCCCTGAAACAAGTAGCCGCCGATCGCTTTGCGGCAGCGGTCTTGCCAACGATTCCGCGACCTGCCTCGGAACAGGGCCGGCAACGGGTCGAAGAGATGGGCCGACGATTACGCGAGTTGGAACAGCGCTATGAGCGCATCCTGCTGGTCTGTTCGATGATCGACTGGCCCTGGATTCGGGAAGCTTACCGAGATCAACCACCCAGCGATGTCACCGAAACATCCGTCGAAGAGACCGAAACCTACGCCGTGGAAAGCCGGACCTCGCTCTTCCTGCTGGGCGAGTTGCCGTTCATCACTGGCCTGTATGAATCGGCCCGGGCCGAATTAGAACAGGACGAGAATCTGTCGCTTGATGGCGTGAAAGCGTTATTGCTGGCGACTCGCGACCACTACAAGCACGAACTGGGGCGACAGGCCCGCACGATCTCACCGAAATTGCTGCAGACCTATTTTCAATACGTCCGCAATCTCTCGCTGATCGAACGGCGACTGACACCCGACTTCTATACCTTGATGGTCGCTGCCCAACAGATTTTCGGCGATCAGTTTGCTCAATCACTTGCCGAAGTGGCCCGCACCTATCCGTATGACAATGCTGGTGCTCGGCCGGAATTCCGGTGCGGGATTCAGCAGGGGCGGTTGCCCGATGGCACGAATCTGGAACTGAAAAACCGGTTGCCCGGTCAAGTCATCCACTGGCGTTCGCTGCAGCTGAAACCAAAGCCGCTGCGCATGGACCAGTTCCGTTGGCAGATGCGCTGGAATCCGTATCGACAATGCAGTTGGCCGCCTGAAGATGTGGCCATCGAAAAGTTTCGCACGCATGTCAAAGAGACGGCGTTGTCGTTGATCGGCAGTGATCTCGCGCGCTCTGAAAAATTCTCGACCAGCCTCAAAGACGGACTCGATATCCGCGAGACATTGCGGAACTGGCACACCGGCGATCTCTATGTCAAAGTTCTGCCCCCCACGCGTGGCTCACTTGATAGCGTGGTCATGCTGTTCGATGCCCCCGCTGATCCGCGAGACTATCCGTGGCGGGTCACCTGGCATGCGGAGCATCATGACGAATCGACGCTGGCGTTGTTCGCCACCGACTTCAGCCAGAACTTGGTGGGGCCGGGAATCGGGCAGGCTTTGTATGGCGGGGCTTTGTTCTTGTTTCCCCCGCGACCCATTCCCGATATCTGGCGGAATCAGCGGTTCGACTTCACCGATACCTTGGAAGAACGGCTGCTGTCCGCCGCCTGTTTCCATGCCGAAGAACGCCATGTCGCCGTGTTGAGTGCCTTGCCGCCGGGGCAGGGCTGGAAGAAGCTTGCGAAACGCTTCGGCAAGACTCTGGTGCATGTGCCTTTGTCCCGGTTCAGCCAGGAACAGATTCAGCAGCTGCGGATCTTCCATGTGCTGAATGGCACCCAGATCCGCAGTTATGCTTCAAATTTCATCCGCAAGGCATAAATTTCGGCACGAGGTGTCGCCGAGCGTGCCCTTTACCAGACCTCTTCCCATTGGGCGAGATGAGCGTGCGCATGGCGACCGGCCGGAAACGCTTTGGGGGCCGTGGCAGGAATCCGCAACCACACGGCATGACCGCGGTAGTCGCCTTCGATGGCCACATGCGGACCCACATCATCCTGAGCACCCAGTCCTTGAGCCTGCCACGCGAAAGAGCGAATGGAGTCAAACACCTGGGACAAGGCCTGCAGGTCGAGGAAGAATCGCGAGCTGCGCTGCCGACCGTCGTGAATCCCCCCGATCACTTCCGTCGCCGAGACGAATAACGTGACTTCGCTGGGACCAGCCCCCTGATAGATATGGCAACCAATGGGAGCCATCGATTCCACGCCCACCAGATGTGCCGCGACTTCGTCGGCGAATTGATGGAGCCATTCCGGGGGATTGACCATGTCTGCGTCCTTCTCTTCCGTGATTGCCAATTGAAGGGGATTCAATTCGAGAGCGGTTGAGACGATCGCAACTGGGATGCCACCCCGTGACGGCTCACGTCAGATTGCCTGCCCTGCGAAATCGGTCCTCCATGGCCAATCACTATGACAACTGTGAAGCGAGGGGATCGTGGGGCTTGTGGGCGTTGAACTTGCGAAAATCGACGCGCCTGCTGTGTCTCTTGGCAGCCAGCGTGTGGGTTTCTACCAGTCTGGAGACGCGTGCAATTGATATGTCCCTTACGTTATGCGAGACCGCTAACTTGAACGGGTTCCGTCTCTGAAACACGTTTGTCGAGCGATCATGAATGGCCTGTGTACAACACTCAGAACATCGGACCGAAGACCCGTCAGATTGGTCCGTCGTTGTGTCTCGTCTGGTGAACAGTTTGTATGCCCCGGTATTCGGCGGTTGGGCAGATCGGGACGCCAAACTTGAGCCCTTTTTGCCTCACAATGGACTGGTATCGTTTCCCACAGGCGGCCGGTTGTAGCGATTGTAGGAATTATGCCTGCAGTCTTTCACTTCCTTTCATCTGTCGGCACAATCGGCAAGTTCTGCATGCGCGGCGCATCCCTTTCCTTTCCGAAATTGTTTGCTGATCGCTGGGGGTGAGCGGTCAACGGCCAACGGAGTGGGGCTCGGCAGATGATCCAACGGAAGTGGACAGGAGTGCTGCTGAGTCTCGGCGCATGCCTTCTGGGAAATGCGGGGCTGGTGTGCGCTCAGGAACCCGATGCCGCAACGTTGCCCGAAGTGAATGTGCAGGCAACGCCGCTGCCTTTGACACCCCCCGATGCGGTCTTCCCGCCCGCGGGATTCGATCCGACGCCGTTGCTTCCGAGTACGATTCTGGAGAGCACAATCTTTGGTTCCCCTAAGGCGGACGGTTACCGGGCCAGTTCCTCGACCGCGGCGACCTTTGTCGACGTCCCCGATATTGAACTCCCGGCGTCAGTGAGCACGGTTACGCGGGATGTGATCATCGATCAACAGGCCCTGCGGATTGACGACATTCTGCGTGATGTCAGCGGGGCTACGAAGTTGAGCGATCAACTGCGACCCGATTCGTTTCTGATACGTGGCTTTCAGGTGGAGTCTCGAGACTACCGCAAGAATGGCATGCTCGACCCGACCTACACCCCCCGCGATTTTGCCAACGTCGAGCGCGTCGAAATCCTGAAAGGCCCTGGCTCGGTGTTGTACGGAGCGGGGCAACCTTCGGGTACGGTGAACCTCGTCACCAAGAAACCCTTCGCCGAAGATTACAACGCCTTCACCGCCCAGTTCGGCAGTTTCGACTTCCAACGCTACACCATCGATACCAACGGTCGTGTGAATGACGATGGCGATGTGTTGTTCCGGGTGAACATGGCCTATGAGAATCGAGACAGCTTCCGCGACTATGGTTACAACGAACGGGTCTTTGTCGCCCCGGTGATTAGTTGGATCATCGATGATGACACATCGCTCACCTGGGAAGGGGAATATCTGCAGGATCGCCGCCGGTTCGATACGGGTGTCGTCGCGTTGAATGGTCAGGTCGGCAGCTTGCCCATCGAGCGGTATCTTGGTGAACCCGAGAACGATTTCCAGTTGTTCCAGGATTGGCGGCAATCGATTTTTCTCGATCACCGGTTCAATGACATCTGGACAGCGCGGGTGATGGCGACCAACATTTTCTATTACGCGCCGTCATCGGGCACCTTCCCGCTCAGCCAGGACGCGGGGACGACGACCATCAACCGCTCCCGGCAGGATATCACCCAGTTTTTCGAGCAGTATCACGGACTGACGTTCAACCTCGCGGCCGAATTCCTCACGGGTGCGATGGAACACAAACTGGTCATCGGCACCGAGCAGGGCTGGTTCATCTCGAATAATTTTCTGTCGGAATCGACGATTCCCGGTTTACAGAACCTGCCGATTGATGCGGTGAACCCGGATTACACTGACCCCAACGTCTTCTTCACGCCGGCCAAGTTCGAATCAGTCTTTCGGGAGAATCGACACGGCGAATACGTACAGGACGTGATCAAGATCAACGAGCAATGGTCAACCTTGGTGGGGCTGCGGTACGACAGTGTCGACACCACATTCCAGCGCGAGTTAAAGACCTTCGGTATTCCCACGCTGCCCGATACAGAGACCGATCAGACCTTCACGCGCTGGACGCCGCGTGTCGGCATCACCTACCAACCGATTCCCGAGGAATGGAGCATCTTCGGCAGTTATGCCCGCTCTTTCGATGCACCCAGTGGTGGTCCCCGTATCACCGATGATCCGCTCAAACCGGAAATCGGTGAGGCCTGGGAAGTCGGTACCAAACTGCAATTGCTGCCACGGCTCGCGGGGCAGGCCACGTGGTTCTGGATTCAAAAAGACAATGTGACGATCGATACCACGACGTCCACGCCACCGTTCTTTGTGACGTCGCAAGTGGGGCAGCAGACGAGTCAGGGGATGGAACTCAGCCTGATTGGGAACCTGACCGATCGCTGGACCACGACATCGAATTACACCATCACCGATGCTGTGCTGCGTGATCCAACCAATCCTGATCTCGACGACCGTCGGCCGCGCAATGTCCCCCGGCACATGGTCAACCTGTGGTCGCGGTACAACGTGATCCAGAACGATCAACACACGCTGGGTTATGGGTTGGGCATGGTCTATCTGGACGATCGGTTGGCGTCGTTCGGCGGCGATCTGCGGCTGCCCGATTTCACCCGTTGGGACGCCGGTCTGTTCTACACCCGCGGCATGTGGAACACTTCGCTGTACATCGAAAACCTGTTCGACAAAGAGTACTACACCGGCTCGGTGAACGACTTCCAGATTTACCCCGGGGCACCTATCACGTTCCGTGGTCAGGTTGGGGTGGTGTTTTGAGGGGTCGGGGGCAGGTGTCAGGAAATCGCAACCACGGCGGCAACGTGATGTGTGGGGCCACCGCAAATCATGCTGGGCGAGGTGCGTAGCACCTGGCATTGTGCGTCGAGATAGCCCCGGCTACGCGCTGCTGAGAGATGGTCGCCGCGTTCCCAGGCGGTGCGTGATCCCAGCCACCAGTAACCGAAACGGATCGAAGTGAAGTGGCGTCGCCAGCCGAGGGCGAGGCGACCCATCGTCCAGCGGGCATTCACATCTTGCAGTGGTCGGCAACGGACTGCACCGCTGTCATCGCGATACCACATGGCATCGATCCCCAGCGGACCACGATAGCCCTGCTGATGCAGTCGCTCTGCAGCCTGCGTAGCGATCTCGATGGCCGGCGACCAGTCGTGCGCGGAATCGGTCTGGTGAAAAATCGAACCGGCATATTGCCCCTGTGATGTCGGCAGCATCTCGGCGACCCCGACGAATTGTACGCCAGTGTCCACGATGTCGAACAGAATGCCGGCCTCGGCGATCCGCTGGACCCACGGTTCAAAAAAGACCACGCCATCGGCTCGCTGGCGTTTGGTGAACCATGGGCGTAGTGCTGCGGTCAGCGGACCATATCCCAGTAAGCGTTCGCGTCCTGACATGCCGAATTCGGCCTTGATCACCCATTTCGTTAAGAGACCGGGAAATTGAGCAACCGCGGTTTCCACGGCGGAGAGATCGGTGATCGTCTGGCTTCCCTCCAGTCCGACATTCCAACTCTGTTCGAGATCCATCGACCAGCGGCGCGAATTCGCCCTGCGGATGATCTGCGGGTCAATCACGATTTGAGCGCGTTGTTGTGCAAGGTGACTGAGTGCGGATGTCCATCCCCAGGGAACCAGCTCAGCGTCTGCGGGAATGTCAGCGAACTGCGTCACCGTCTGCAACCGGGGCAGGCCGACCGAGGCACACTGCTCCCAGAATTCCTGTTCGATGGATTCAGGTGTCCAGAGAATGTCGCCATCATCAGCGATGGCCAGCCAACTGGTAGCGAGTTCGGCATTTAAGCGGCGGAGTTGAGACGAAAGGGTTGAACCGGGCCTAGCCAGTTGGTGTTCGAAATCGAAGTTGCCAATGAAGGCCCGCATGCCGATCTCACTTCGCGGAAGGCAGGGTGGCGGCCATCAACGCGGCGATCGCCACCGCATCGGCATCGCCTTGCTGTTGCAGTCCGGCAATGACACGCTCGCGGCGTTCCAGCGAATGGTTCTGGCTGAGCTTCCACTTGCCTTCGAGCCGTGTGACTTCGATCCGAAAGCCCACAATGGCCGCCAGCAGCTTGCGGGCGAAATCAGTGTCTCGTTCGAATTTCCACGGTTGGGCCTGCGGTTGTTCATAGCGTTCCACCGTTTGAGCCACGATGTCGAGCGTTTCGTCATCATCGACCAGTTCAAAGACACCGTACGCATGCACGGCGACATAGTTCCAGGTGGGAACAACGTTCTCGGCGGCATACCAGGTGGGTGTGATGTAAGCGTGCGGACCATGGAAGACCACCATCACCGTTTCGCCGTCGGCATACCGCCAGTGGGGGTTGGCCTTCGCCATGTGGCCGATGAGCGTGCCCTGCGGTCCGGTCGTGCGATCGAGAAGAAACGGCAGATGCGTGCCCAGCGGCAGTTCGTCCCCCTGAGACGTCAACAGCCCAAAGCTGTGTAGTTCGATGAATGCATGGATCGTAGCGAGATCCGTCTCATGAAAGGCCGCGGGCAGGTACATGATGGGGTGTCAATCATCTATGGGGATTGGTCTCTGCGCTCTCCGTATTTCCCATTTAGCCCCCCATAGCTCGCAATGGGGGGCCGTGGAATTGCCCCCGGTTGCTCGCAACCGGGGGCTAAATGGTTGGTTAGCGCGATCATGCGTCTTTAACCAGACAATAACAGGGCTTCACAGGTTTCTGCTAAGATGACGTTGGACACAGCATAATCCCACAGGTTCCTTATGTCGCGACGATACACTTCAGAAACCGATGTGATGCGGCATGCATTGTCGTTGGGGGCCCTCGGCATCGGTCACGTCGAACCCAATCCGCCAGTCGGAGCGGTGATCGTCGACGAAGAACTGCGGGAACTCGGCAGCGGCTATCACCAGCACTACGGCGGCCCGCATGCTGAAGTTTATGCGTTGGCAGCAGCAGGGGAATCTGCACGCGGCGGCACACTGTTTTGCACGCTCGAGCCCTGCTGTCACTTCGGGAAAACACCGCCGTGCAGCCGGGCGGTGATCGCCGCCGGGATCAAACGCGTCGTCATCGCCATGGCAGATCCGGCGCCGCATGTGGACGGCGGGGGCATCGCCGAACTCAAAGCGGCAGGCATTTCCGTTGAGGTCGGATTGCTGGAACCCGAAGCCCGGCAAATGACTGCCCCGTTCGTGCAGTTGATGACGCGGCAACGACCGTGGGTGCATGCCAAATGGGCGATGACTCTAGATGGCAAGATCGCGAGCCGTACGGGACATTCGCAGTGGATTTCGAATTCGCAATCGCGGGCAGTAGTGCATCAACTGCGCGGGAGAATGGATGCGATTGTCGTCGGCATCGGAACAGCGCTTGCTGACGATCCACAGTTGACCGCACGACCGGCGGGAGTGCGGGTCGCTACGCGGGTTGTTATCGATTCGCAAGCCCGTTTGCCGTTGTCGTCGCAATTGGTACAGACGGCAGCAGACATTCCCGTTATCTGCGTGACCTCGACGGCGGCCTCCGCCGAGCGGATGGAGTGCCTGCGGGCTGCGGGGGTCGAGGTGTTGCAGTGTGCCCCCGATGAAACGGGGCGGCCACTGGTGGGGGAATGGCTGACAGAACTAGGGCAGAGAAAAATGACCCACGTGCTGGTGGAAGGAGGCGGCACCCTGATCGGCAGTCTCTTCGATGCCCAGGCGATTGATGAAGTCCATGCGTTCATCGCACCGAAATTGTTAGGCGGAGCGCAGGCGACGACAGCCATTCAGGGGCTGGGACTGGAATCCGTTCCGGAAGCGGGTCTGCGCGTGCTGGAGACACAGGTGCTGGATGGCGACATTTATGTCCACGGCCGGACGCGATAGCCGGGCTTTTGCCGGGTCAGTTGTGCTGATCGCTTATTGACGGGGTGCTGCCGCTTCGGTCGCCGCCGCGGCTTGTTCTTCGGCACGAGTCAGCTTCATCCACTCGCCATACTGCTGATCGAGATCCAGAAACGGGGTATCGGTCAGCACTTCCAACGACTGAGGAAACTCGCGCTTGCGGGCATTGGCGCTGTAGAGCTCCGTGAGATGGGTGACGAGGGCATCGCGATAACGGCCATTGTCGTACTGCATGAAGAAGTGGGCCATGCCTGCCGCCTGCGTGTAATTCTGCACGAGATGCGGTGCCCGTTGAAATTCCTGACTACCGAGTGCGGTCAGTTCATCCATGGGGACGTAGTACATCTTGTCGAGATAGTTCATGCGAGCCCCGGCGAAGCGGATGTGCCGCGGATCGCCGACCGAAAACTCGCCGTCATACCGGCGGAATGATTCCATATAACACGCGATGCCTTCAATCAGCCAGAAGTTGGCCTTGTCGGCGATCGGCCGGTTCTGGACATGGCTTTCATAAAACAGCTGATGTGTCGCTTCGTGGAAGAGCGTATCTTCCGGGGCCCCTTGCGGATCGAAGTAGAAGTGAATGGTGCGGTCACCCGTGAGATAGATGCCATTCGTCTGCCGGATGGCCGGGAATAACGGCTCCAGCCGGGAGATGTATTCGTCTTTTGTGCGATAGTAATGGACCAGATACTGCTTGGCGTTGCGGTTATTCATCCGCGCGTTGCCATTGAAGATCTGCTGGAGTTGTTCGGGGTCGTTGAAGAACCCGGCGAAGGTCTGGTGGAAGAACACATAGAAGTCTTCCAGAGCCCGGCCTAATTCCACGCCCCGTTCCAGACTGTAATTGGTGCGAATGAGGTAATGGTCGGTCTGAATGACCCAGGCATGATCGAAATCTTGGCGGATGACGGCTTCTTTTTCGGCCGAGATCCATTTGCCATCGAGATACCGCTCACCGGCGACGTAGCGGTCGACATGATTCTTCGGTAACCAGCCGAAGTCATCGTGCCATTCCAACCCTTTCACAAGCATACTCTTGGCGAAGGGCGTGACCCATTCGCCGCGGTATTTCACATAGCCGAGTAAACCCCGGGCAAGTTCGTGGTCGGGATCATGAATCGAGAGCTCGCGGACCAGGTCGTAGGCGTACCCGGGGTAGCCGTTGTGGAGTGCCCGCCGAGACAGCGCATACAACTCGCGGGCGTATGTCTCTCGTTGACGCCGCAGTTCCACACGCAGGTTTCGTTCTGCATCCGGCATGTCGAAGGGAATGTCCGGCTGCATTTGCCGCGGCAACGAACCGACGAAGATGCGGGTGTTATCGGGCGGCTGCATCAACGGGGTGATGGACTCGGCGAGATCCGTCAGTCCGGCATCGAGGGAATCCCCTCGAAGGCGACGCAGTTTTTCGAAGTATGCGGCATGCACGTCTGTGTAATTCGACTGCAGCAGCCGTAACGCCTCAGGGTTGCGGGGGCGGACCTGAGCTGTAGATGTGATTGGTCCCGCCACACACATCCAGCCTACCAGCAGCGCCCAGCAATGCGGCCAGAGAATTCTCGAGTGCTGTCTGCCCACCATCCGGCCGATCCCCATGCGAAAACAGTTCCCACCATTGTAGGGGAGCGGCGGAGGGGTGACTAGACGAGTCAACCTGGCGAGGGCTGCAGATGTAACCTCAGCGGGGACTGAAAGATGGGTCAAATTCCCGCGTCCGGGTTGTCGTGACAACATGCACCGGAACCGTCAGTTGGCGCCGGGGCTGCCGCGTCGGTTGGGGTTCAAAACCGGTGGCGACCGGTTGTTCGAGACCTTCACGGATTGTTGCCGACTCTGTTCTCGGCAACGGATGGGGAACCGACGCCGGGGGAAATGCGTTCGCGAGTCCTAACTCGATCGAAGGCAGGGATTCCGACTGTCCACGGATGACGGGTGACTGGCTGCGAGGCATGTGATGCGACAAGGCGAGCATGGCTCCATCGGGCGAGTTCAGATCGGGACTCCCCGCGAGAATCCATTGATCAAGGTCGTGTTCGAGATCGTCGATGCTTTTGTATCCATAAAATTGATCCAGGGCGGGAGCCCAGCCCGATTTCAGTGCCATGCCCAGAAACTGCAGGTACACCTGCTTATTGCGGAGTTGAATCAGGAAATCGGCCAGTGAGTAACCCTCGGCATACAACGTGAGAACCTGTTGTGTTTCCGAGGGATATTCACGCATGGGGAGCAGCTGCTGCAACGGGATTTTTCGCGTGGTACGCAGCACCTGCTCATGAATCTTCCGCAATCGCATCCGTTCCGAGTCATGTTCAATCAGCGAAGCGGCCCCTTCATCGGCCCAGCGAGGTAACGGTCTACGGAAGTAGCAGG
This sequence comes from bacterium, assembly GCA_016125225.1. Classification (GTDB taxonomy): domain Bacteria; phylum Planctomycetota; class Planctomycetia; order Planctomycetales; family Planctomycetaceae; genus DSVQ01. The sequence goes on from WGME01000012.1 coordinate 51,536, forward strand.
CGAAGATGGTGTGATTGACTTCATGCGGTAACACCGAATCGAGAATTCGCTCGGCGGTTCCCTGCACGTTCATCTTCCAACCGTAAACTTCGCCACGGTCGAAATTGAAAGAGGTGGCACCACCCGCTCCGTAATCTCCCACTTTGACGAAGATCGGGCACGGGCGGTCCCAGCGGGGCATTTCCCGACCCAGCCAGACGTGGGCGAGTTCGCGGCGGTAGTGTTCCGCGGCTTCGCCAACCTGCTGGGCAAATTCCTGCGTGGGGGCTGTCACCACGAAGTTTTCGGTACGAAAATTCGCACCGGGGACGGTCGTCGCGAGGACGAGCAGACAGGCGTGCAAAGCATCCATGCGGCACGTACTTCAGCTAGAGATCAATGCGACCAGGCGTCCTGCCTTGTCGGCGAAACGATGCAATCAGCAAAACTCACACCATCGGCAATTATTGCCGGATCACAAAATCAGAGTATCGAACTAAGTGATTTTGAATCAAGTTGTTGCGGCCAGATTCATGGTTGGCCCGTTACCCGGTTGTGGACGCTGATGCGTTGTAGGTCTTACAACTTCAGTCCCAATTTTGCCCTCGTTAGGACGTGCAGGTTCCGAATTGCAGGAGTGTTTGCACCGACAGTCGTGCTCGGAACATGTGGTTGCGAGAGACCGAGACCCAGCACAAACTGCCGTCTTATTCTCCCCTTCCGATTCCTGAACGCCCGATAGCAAGCGTTGAAAGTGAAATGATATTGCGATTGGGAGTCGACGACCTTGCCTCACGCACACCTCATCGTGCAGCACGCTTTGAAACAGGTCGACCTGATGGTCGGCCAGCGCGGACAGCGTGATCCTCGGCCTGCCTGGCTGGCCGATTTCGTACAGCACGCCGCAGACTGGTTTGCACCATTGTCTGGCGTCGGCCGTGTCGGCTATGAATGCGAACCAACCGAGCAGGGTTGGGAAGCTCGGCTGTATCTCGGCTCCACCGAGATGGTCGGTGGAAAAGACGACGGTCAGTGGAAGCCGCAGAGCTTCGAATTGAACCTGCTCGGCTTACGCGACTGCTTCACCACGCTCGATGAGTTCCGGTGGAACGTCGCCGCGGGCGAAACGGGCGGGTCTTTTATCACCATCCGTGGCACGGTCGGCGAGCACGACTTGTGTCTGAAAGCCTATTCCCGGGCACCACACCGCGCGGGACCAGCCCTGCGGCAGTTCCACGATGGCCGCGTGCAGCCGATTGATTGATGTGAGGGACAGTGGACGCGCAGGTTGGTCATGCCGTAGGCTGCAGCAAAATTCCAGCCTGAAACATTCCGACCACGCGCGAGTCCCAGCATGTCCGCATCGATTCCTCCCGCCATCTGTCCGCCGCGTCGTATCCTCATGGGCCCCGGTCCGAGTGATATCCCGGCCCGTGTGCTCGCTGCCTTGGGGGCACCGACTGTCGGTCACCTTGATCCCTATTTCCTAAAGGTGATGGATGAACTGCAGGCCATGCTGCGGCAGGTGTTTCGCACGCAGAATTCGCTCACTTTGGCGGTGAGTGGCACCGGCAGCGCGGGGATGGAAACTGTCGTCGATAACCTGATCGAACCCGGCGACCGCATGGTCGTCTGCGTGAACGGTGTCTTCGGCGGTCGCATGGCCGATGTCGCCCGCCGTGCTGGTGCGGAAGTGACGGTCCTCGAACGTCCCTATGGCGAGGTCTTCGATCCCGCGGTAATCGAGACCGCCCTCAAGTCACATCAGCCCAAAGTTCTCGGGATTGTGAATGCGGAGACTTCGACTGGAGCCCATCAGTCGGTTGAAGAGATTGCGAAACTGTGTCATCAGCACAGTGCCTTGATCGCCGTCGATTGCGTGACCTCACTCGGCGGAATGCCGGTCGAAGTCGATGCCTGGGGACTCGATGCGGTTTACAGCGGCACGCAAAAATGCCTCAGTTGCCCGCCGGGATTGGCCCCCGTCACCTTCAGTTCACGTGCGGTCGAAGCCCTGGATCGCCGCACCAAAAAGGTGCAAAGCTGGTATCTCGATATGCAGATGGTGAAGGATTACTGGGGCGGCAGCCGGGCGTATCATCACACGGCCCCGATCAACATGAACTTCGCCCTGCACGAGGCCCTGCGGCAAGTGCTGGAAGAGGGGCTGGAAGCCCGGTTTGCCCGGCATCAACAGAATCATCTGGCTCTCAAAGCCGGAGCCGAGGCGATGGGATTGAGCTACGCCGGTGTCGACGGGCATCGGTTGCCGATGCTCAATGCCATTCAGATTCCCGATGGCTTGGACGATGTCATTGCCCGCAAGCAGTTGCTCAACGACTATGGCATCGAAATCGGTGGCGGATTGGGGCCCTGGAAAGGCAAAGTCTGGCGCGTCGGCTTGATGGGCACGGCATCGTCCGCAGCGAATGTGCTGCTGTTCCTCGCGGCCCTGGAAAACTGCCTGATCTCGCAAGGAAAACAGGTCCCGGCTGGTGCTGGAGTGGCCGCCGCGAATGCCGTCTATCGGCAAAATTAAGGCGGCTTGTCCGAGGAGGTTAATCCTGCCGGACGACCTGCAGATCGTTCCGCACGCGGAGTTGGGTAGGCAGGTCGCGAAACGCTTCTTGTGCCAACTGTTTGTGATAGTAGCTGGCGACTCGACCGGTGAGGATGATTTCCCCTGCGGCCGATTGCATGGCCATAACCTGGCGGCTCCACCAGTCGCGATGCCGGGCGAGAATGGGCGTCAGCAGATCGGCCGTTTCGTGAGGCGGATCGACAATATACCGGAGCGACATAATAGCATCCGCTGGGGCAGGCGAAGGCAATCGAGCAGATCGACGATCGCAGCACTCAACTGGCGATCGGCTCTGCCAGTACCCTAGTTCGAAACTCGCTTTCGGGTTGAGGGATTCCTCAATTTTTTTCTGCGCAAAACTTGTGATGGGCAGACTTTGCCGATCGAGACAATCAATCGTGTGTCGGCAATTCTTGCCGCGGTCTTGACCCAATTTTCAGATTCACCTACAAACCGCCCGCTCGCTGACACCCGGGGGCCTGAAACGGTGTCGGAAGCACGTTCACTCCCAAACCTGTCTGACAATCATTCGACGTTCGATCCACGTCTCAACGTAGGAAGAGGCCCATGCTTCGTTTCCTGAAAGCTGCGGCGTCCACAACGGCCGCCCTCACGGTTCTGAGTGCCGGACCTGTTTCGGCACAACTGTTCGGTCGCTGGAACAACAACAGCGACTGCGGCTGCAACGCCCCTGTGGCTCCGGCGATGATGTCGGCCGCATACACGGCACCCACTGTCACTGCCTGCACGGCTTGTGCTCCGGTGGTCCAGCAGACCGCCTGTGTGCCGTTGCAACCGGTCATGCAAACGGTCTATCGCCAGGTGCCTGTGACGGAATATCAACCCGTCAAGGAAATGGCCAAAAAGCAGGTGTTTGAAACCAAGTATGTCGATCAGGCGGTGACCGAATACCGTCCGATCACCGAAACCAAAGTGGTCGATGTTCCCACGGTCTCGTATCAGAACGTGACAGAAAATCAGGTTCAGTACCGGAACACTGGTTACTGGCGGACACGCACCGATTGTGTGAATAAGGCCGCTCCTTGCCAGGTTGATTCCCGCCCCGGTTTTGCCGGTTGGATGAACCGCACCAGTTATGAACTGACTTCGGCCTTCACGCCGAATACTCGCTCGACCCGCGAATATGTGCCTCAGATGATGGCCTGCAACGTGGCTTCCACACGGCAGGTGGCAGTGCAGGGCAGCCGGCAGGTCTCTTATAACGTGACCCGCATGGAACCCTATCAGACCACGCGTCGCGTGGCCGTGAGTGAACCTCGCTGGGTCGATACTGAAATCACGGTTATGAAGCCCTATACCGTGGTGAAGACCATGGCCGTGGGGACGCAAGTCACCTTCGCTCCGCTGGGTGCGGGAACCACCGCGACCGCCTTGGGACCGGTGCCTGACCCGAACATGAATCGCCGGGCCGATGCCCTCGACAAGTCGGACCCCTCACGCGTGAATGATCGCACCAAGGGGGCCATTGACGGACAGCCGATTCTGCGTGAACGGATTGCCCCGACCAATGAACCGGAAATCGTCGATCCGCGCCGGTTGCTCACCGACACGGAGATGACCGATTCACCTTACTTCGCAGCAGACTTCGTGGATCTCGGCCGGTCAACACCGTTGCCCTATCCGTCGAAGTTGACCACGATCACTGCCGCCAAGCCCGTCTCGGCTCCCACGTTCCAGGCTCCCGGTGCTGCCCGTGCAGCTCAGTGGGTGGCCCGGACCCCGAAATCTCCCTCACTGGCCCCCGTGACGTCTGCGCTTTCCGTCGCTGACACGGACCAGCCGTAACGCTCCCAGGCGTACCTTTCTGTTCGATGTTTCCCGCGTGAAAACGCGCTCAACCTCGCGGCCCCGGTTTCATACCGGGGCCCTTTTTATTGGCAGCGCTCGACGTCGTCTCGCGGCTAACGGCGACCGCGGGTCGGCCGGTAGCCATACTCGATGGCGAACCAGTTGGCGAATTGCTCGCGCTTGTGCGGGTTCGTGTTGCGGGTGTCGACCACATGCCCGATTTCATGAATCAGCACGTTGTTCAAATAGAAGTCCCGCAAGGTCTCGGCCGTCCAGGTGAGATGCCACTGCGAACCGACCTGGGCCCACTCGCCGCCATACATTCGGGCTTCAATGATCTGCTCGGGGCGGGGTGGTCTTAGATACCGTTCGACCAAGGACTCTTCGATGGGATAGAGATAAACATTCTCGCCCCATTGCATGCCGTACCGCGGGAACAACGCCTTCTTGCGAGTCATCCGGCTGAGCTGCACCACTTCCACCTGAGCGACAATCTCCTCCGGCAATTCCGCGAGTCGCGCCCGCACCTCATCGGCTGTGACCGCATGCACATAACCATGGCCCGGTGATTGAACCACCAAACGTGTCGCCGTGTTTTCCTGCGGCTCGTGCCAGTCTTCGGGAGCGGAAAAATACGAGGAGCCGTCCAGCACGCCCCGTTGACGGAACGCCGCCGCTGGTCGGACAGAACGCGGATTTCGTCCGGTAATCGATCCAGGAACCGAGCGGTGATGTGTTGGTGGACGCGTACCCATGTTGGCCGGGACGTCGGCGACGTCATCCTTTCAGTGCAGCGAGAAATCCGATCGTCAGAGACTAATGTGACCACGTCACTCAGACACATCCATCCTAGGATCGTGTCGAAACAGGTGGCAAGTGTACACCCTAAGTCGCTGTCGGTGGGGGACTTCGGAACAGGGGAGCCGGTTTCCAGTCAGACCCTCCTCCACTCTTACGGGTTCGTTTCCCCGAGCGCTGGTGACGGAAAGCGAGCAGTAACCTAGAGATAGCGGGCAGGGGCAAATTCCGGTGCCGAGGGCCACAGGAAATCGCCCACCGTTGCTTGTACAGATAAAAAAATAAAGCCTTATCTGGTAAGGCTTTATGGAGTCGCCTGTGGGCGAGTTTGACGGTTGTAGCGATTGTGGCAGACCACGGCCTTACGGCCCGACCGCCCCCACCCAGGCAGGCTCGCCGCTCCCTTGTCCGGGAACATTGGCCTGCGGTGCATTGGCCGCCGGCGCGAGAAACTTGGCATCACCCGGAGTTGTCGAGGCAAATGCAATCCCCGTTTGGCCCTGTTGACCGCCGCCCCAGACCACGAGATGCCCCGCTGGCGGCTTCTCTTCTTCAGCACGTGTCGTCCAGTTGCCGAACATCGTGCCGAGCATTTGCGATTTGTAAACGTCGTCATTCAATCCTTCCGCAATCAGCACGTCGGCTGTCTGCGATTCAAAGAAAAGATTGCGACGCAGAGAAAATCCTTTGGATGAGGCGGCCGGCAACTTAGCAACACGGATCGCCACGCTGTTCTTATAGAACGTGTTGTTCGCGAAGAGGAACTCTGTCCAGGCGGCTCCATCGACCAGCTCAATCCCGGCGGTGGTCTCGGCGAAGAGACATTCCCGCACTTCGAAAGAGCGGGTTTCCTGGCCGCTGATGCTCAGGCCAGCGGTCAGTGGACCGCGAAACTGACATTTGCGAATGAGCAGGTTCTGGCTGTCGACGCTATCGCCCTGTGTGCCTTTCTTGGAGCGAATGCCAACTGCGGAACTCGCTCCCTGAAAACTCAGGCCTTCGAGTGTGACACGGTCGGAACTGAAACTGGGACCTAATGCCCCTGACAGCAGCAGACCCGTTTCGGTGAAACCTTCGACCTTCATGTTTTGCAGCAGGCAACGGTCGAGACTTTCCGCCAGTTCGATGGCGACCGGTTTGCCATCAGCATTTACCGTGATATTGCTCAGTTGTACCCCTTCGACGTTGTTCAGCCGAATGACGGGGTCGGCACCGCTGGGGGCGAGAATCACTGCTCCCTCACCGCGGATAATGACGTTGGCTCCCCAATCGCGTTTGCTCCAGCCTTTGCCCGAGAACTGAATTCGGTCGGAATAAGTTCCCGCTGCGACTTTGATCAGGAACCGATCACTGCGATTTTTAGCATCGAAATTTCGCTCGACTTCGGTCAGTGCCGCTGACAGGCTGGAGAATTCGCCGCCGGCTCCGACTGTGGTTTCTCGCTTCTGTGCCCAACCGGCAGAGGGCGCAGGACGATTGGCGGCTTTTGTGGCTGGGGTCTCTGTCGTTGTTCCCGTACTGGTGGTATCCACTTCGGCAGCGGGTTCGTCGGACTTGGATTTGGCCGACTTATTAGTTCTGGCCGTTTTGGCTGGCTTGCTACCGAGCCCTCCGAAGGCGAAGACCAAACCCACGGCGATCAAAATCCCCCCTGCCAGTCCTCCGCCGATCAACAGCTTCTTACGAGACGAACCATCGCTCTTAGTCGGGGCTTTGGCTTTGGTGGGCATTGCAGAGCGCGATACCGTCGAGCGGCCAGCGCGTACGGCACTGACGGAACCCGTGGGAAAACCACCCTCGAATGTGAATCCCTGATCAACGGGAAACCCCGGTTCCTCGCTGACAGGCGAAGCGACTTCGGGGACATCGTCTGTTGCTTCGACGGCTGCCGGTTCCGGAGCAGTGTTGGGGGCAGGCACGCCTCCCAGAGCCGCGAAATCGAACATCGGCGAAGGTTCTGTCGGAGCCGCAAAGCTCCAGTCGGCAACCGGTTCCGCCGGAGCGACGGCTTCTGTCACCTCTTCTTCAACCAGTTCCGGTTCAAAGTCTTCGGAATCTGTATTGGTCGGCAGTTCTCCAACGGGCTCTTCGACCACGGCGTCTTCGAGAACTGCGAGTTCCTCGATGTCAGCGTCTGGAGTTACCGTGACCTGTGGTACTTCTGGTTCCGCGATCGGTGTAGCTGGAATCACCGGAGCAGCGACGGGTTTCGCGACCGCACGGGCGGGTTGCGATGTCGCTTTGGCCGTGGCTTTTGCCACGACTTTAGCCGGTGCGACCACCTTCTTGGGGGTGGTATCGATCACGATCGCCGGAGCGGGCTCAATCATGATCTCGGGAGGAGACATTTCAGGTTCCGATTCCGTCGCGCCCGTCAGGAATGAAAAGTCAGGAGCACCAGGGGCTGCGGATGGAGCGGCCGGTGGTGTCGGAGGCGCGATCGGTACCGGCTCCTCTTCCATGACGACTTCGGGAACTGCAACGTCCGGTTCGTCGACCGGGGTTGAGTTCGACGGAACTTCGACAGGTGCGGGAACGGCTGGTGGCTCGGGAATGGCAGCCGGAGCGGTATCGCGGGCCACACCGGTTGAAGGGGGGGGACGCACCACGCTGCCGCTTTCCTCGGCATTGGATCGCAGCTTTGACGATCCCGTGCCTCCATGAATGGAAGACGAATTCAGATTCGGCGACGAGGGAGCCGCAGGCGTGGCGAGGCCCGCAAAAAAAGCGGCCAGTTCTGGTTCGGCAGTCGAAGCGGTGGACTCGGGCGCGAAGTCGCTCGACTTCAGGATTTCACCGCTTTCAGGGCGGGGAGTTCCCGAGGAGAGCAGGGCCGTTGAACCTGATGGGGTGACTTCGTCACGCTTCGTGATATGGGGTAACACCGGTTCTGGAGCAGTTGGATTGGCAGGTTTGGCAACCGGTGCCGGTGTGGTTGGGGCGACCACCGGAGCGGCTGGCTTAGCAATCGGTGCGACCACCCTGGCCGTTGCGGGAGCGGCCCGTTTGGTAGAATCGTGTCCGCGTGACTGGACCAGTTCCGGATGGTTGGTTTTCCAGGTGGCATCACCATTCTGACACAGCCAGCCCAGCAGCATTTCGGAAACATCGTTCGCCGTCTGGAAGCGGTCGTCGCGTTGCTTCGCCATCATTTTCTTCAGGATGGGCTGCAGACTCGCGGGCATGTCGGGGCGATCCAGCACAACATCCGGCGGCTCTTTGGTCTGATGGGCCATCAACCGTTGGGCGAGTGTGCCCTCAGTGAATGGGGCATGACCTGTGAGCAGGAAATAGAGCGTACAGCCCAGGGCATAAATGTCGGCACGGGCATCGACCGAGTGGCTGTCGAGCGCCTGCTCCGGGGCCAGATAGTCGGCGGTCCCCAACACCTTCTCATCGTGCTGAATGGTGAGGGCTTCCTGATCGCCATCGGCCGAGAAGAAACGGGCCAGTCCGAGATCGAGGATCTTGACGGTTCCTCGCTTATCCAGCAGCAGATTGCCGGGCTTGATGTCGCGGTGTACGAGACCGGCCTTGTGAGCATGGGCCAGGCCCAGGGCGGCCTGACGGACGAAATCCGCCGAGTCGGAAAAGCTGCGAGGTCCCTGCTTCGCCACCAGTTCCTGCAGGCTTAAGCCTTCGACATATTCCATCACCAGAAAGTGAATTTCAGCATCGCGGTCGGTTTGATGATCGACATCGTAAGCCCGCACGATATTAGGATGGTCCAGTGAGGCGACCGCTTGCGCTTCCCGATGAAAACGTGCCAGATACGACGAATCTCCCACGCGTTTGGCCGGCAGCACTTTGATGGCGCAGTGACGGCGCATCAGCACGTGTTCGGCCAGATAAACGGAGCTCATGCCGCCCCGGCCCAGCAACGACAGCAACCGATATTTGCCGAGGAAGTAACCTTTGTGCTTGCCCTGCAGCAGTTTGTCGGCCTGCCAGCGAGTGATCGCCTGCTTTTCGACGAGGGCTTCCGCCAGTCGTCCGGTGTCTTCGCGATCCCCTCCCGCGGCGGAGTAGGCGTCCACCAACTGATGCAATCGTTGTGGTTCGATCAGGCCACTCTTATTGAGAACGGCCAGAAACGATTCGCCACTCAACTTCTGCGACATGCCCTGGTACCTGCATCTCCGCTCTCAAGGAGCCGTATTTGGATGATGAACAATGAGCGTTTGTCGCCTCAGCCACGTGAGGCATCCCTTCTGACCAATCGCTGAGGGTTTCCGGAAGTGAACGCGAGCTTCGATTCAACGATAGGGAGATCGAGGAGACCACCGTATATCGACCTAAGCTATCACTGCGACAGACGGCTTTCCAGTCCCGATCAGCATTCATGGAGCATGGGGTGTAACTTCCCATCGCATGATCCTAAACACCTCTAATATACGTCGACCGCTTTTCTCATCGCCCGATTTGATTGACTCCCGCCTTGTCTCTGGAGACGATGAACGCACGTATTCTGAAATCAATGTCTCCCGCATCACGCGATTGTCCTACTGGTGGAAAAGGCAAACCATGTCGAGCGGAACGATGAAAACCGAGTTCAAAGCCGTGCTGGATCAACAGGACCTCGCGGAAATCCCACGCGACTTGCGCTTTCATCAGGTCGCAAATCCCCAGCCGAAAACTCTCTCTCCGGCGGATATCGAACACTACAACCGGCTGGGTTATGTCACCGGTCTGACCGCCTTTTCGTCAGCAGAGATCGCGGAGATTCGTGAGTACTTCGACCAGTTACTGGCCCAGGTGATGGCTGCTGGAGGGGACAGCTATTCCATCAGTTCGGCGCATTTGAAGCATGGGCGAGTGTGGGATCTGATGCATACCCCGAGCATCGTCGATGCGGTCGCTGATCTTCTCGGGCAGGATGTGATTGGCTGGGGTGCCCATTTCTTCTGCAAAATGCCCCGCGATGGGAAGCAGGTGGCCTGGCATCAGGATGCTAGTTACTGGCCACTCTCGCCGTCGAAGGCCGTCACTGTCTGGCTGGCAATTGATGACGCAGACGTGGAAAACGCCTGCATGCGGTTTGTTGCTGGTTCGCAACATCATGGCCACATGACCTTCCGACCCAGCGACTCCACCGAGCATAATGTGCTGAACCAGACGATTGATAACGTCGAGCAGTACGGCACGATTGTTGATAACCCGCTGAAAGCCGGACAGTTCTCGATTCATTCCGACCTGCTGCTGCATGGTTCGGAAGCCAACGCTTCCGATCGTCGTCGTTGCGCGCTGACGTTGCGGTACGCCTCGGCCGATGTGCGAGCCCATCTCGACTGGAATCAGAAAGGCGTCTGGGTGCAGGGTCAGGATGCCGCAAATCATTGGGCGAACCGACCACGCCCCACGATCGACTGAGCGCGAACCGCCAGAAGGCGAAGCCACCGTCAGCGTGCGACTGTATTCTGCGGGCAAAAGACAATCTCTGAACACCTGGGGATAGTGAACAGGGCCAGGTTCGTTCCGCGCAGTGCGGAGGGGTTCCGCACCAACGGATGATTTTGACAATTCCGATAGTGACATATTTTCCGTCAAAAAACGGGAGGTTATACCCTTATAGTATAAGAGCTTGGTGTTTTTACTGTGCTATTGTTTTTATTAGAAAACGGCTGCGACGGTCAGTAATTGACTGACTCCGCGTCCGGAACTGCTCATCGTAAGATAGGGGTGCCGAGTACTGATCTATCATCAGAGACTCGCGGTGATGCTTTGCCCTTGCACTGACTTAGAATGTGAAAACATGCTTCAGCGTCCGCGGCTACTCCTGGTTGATGATGATGCGAGTTTTCGACGTCTGGTTTCCCATCACCTGCGGCGACACTTTCTGGTAACCGAGGCGTCGAACGGGGAAGAGGCCCTGAATCGCGTGATGGCCATCACGCCGGAGTGCGTCTTGCTGGACATGGAAATGCCAGGCTGGTCGGGCATCGAAACGTTAGAGCAGATGCGATCTCTGCCGCGCATGGAACATGTGCCTATCATCATGTTGACGGGCAATTCTGACCGGGACAAAGTGATCGCCTCTCTCGGAGCGGGTGTTTCCGATTACGTATTGAAGCAAAGCTGTAACGGGGCAGAACTTGTGACACGTATTCTGCATATGTTGCCGCAGTACGCTCAGGCTTGAACCTGACGCCACAGCTGGCAAGAAGCCTCGGACTCAACCGCTCTTTCCGCATCCGGTCCGCACCTGCTATTCTGCACCTCATGACAGGCACGCAGGGAGGCTGGAACAATGCGCGTGGGGCTGGTGATTTTGCATGCTGATCCGGCACGGGGTGGGGCCGAACGGTATACCGTCGATCTCGCGGCTGCGTTAGCTCGTCGCGGCATTGAGTCCTCGCTGATCTCTTCGACCCCCGGGCCTGAAATTCCCGGAGTCACGCCCGTCGTTTTGCCGGCCCGTGGACTTTCTCGCAGTGGTCGCTATCTCCGTTGGCTGCGTGCTGTGGAGACCCATCGGGCCGCCGCGAATTATGACATCGTGCATGCGGCGTTGCCGATTCGTGATTGCGATGTCTATCACCCGCATGCCGGACTGGCTGCCGAAGCCGTCGAGAGGGGGCATCTCAAGCGAACGGGCTGGTCGCGACTGGGATCGTGGATGGGTAACCAGTTAAACGGACGCCGGCAAGCCTTCGCGTTTGTCGAGAGAAAATTGCTGTCAGGGTCACGGCGACCGATTGTGATTTCCCTGTCGAGTTACGTTCAAACGGCCATCCGCCAGTTCTACCGCCTTCCCGAAGATCGGCACGCCTGCCTGTTTAATGCCGTTGATTTGCAGCGGTTTGACCCGGCAGCGACGCACTCTGCTGGAACCACATGGCGGCAAAGTCTGGGATGTTCCGACCAGGATGTGCTCGCGTTGATGATCGCCCAGGATTTCGCACGAAAGGGGCTTTCGGAAGCCATTGCCGCCGTGGCTCAGGTTCCAGACCCGCGACTCAAACTGGTTGTGGTCGGCAAGCCCGATCCGACAGCCTGGCAGCAACAGGCCCAATCCCTGGGCGTTACGCACCGAGTCATTTTTTCCGGGCCCACGACTCAGCCCGCGGCCTGTTATCGAGGGGCAGACTTCTTTGTGCTGCCGACGAAACATGATCCGTGCAGCCTTGTCGTGCTGGAAGCCCTCGCCATGGGCTTGCCCGTCATCACGACAACGCGGAACGGAGCCGCCGAAGCGATGATTGCAGGACAGCACGGCGAAGTTCTTGCGGACCCCGACGATGTGCCCACCCTGGCCGATGCGATGAATCACCTTTGTCAGGATACGGTCCGGTCAGCCATGGCGGAACGGTGTCTCGCGTTGCGGACGCGGCTGTCTTACGATCATCACGTCGAAACCCTGCTGGGAATCTACGGACGTGTTCAGCCTCAGAGACGCGCTGCGTGATGAGTACCTCGTGTTCCCCCTCGCAGACGCTGCCAACTTCTTCAGCCGGGCAGACTCTTGCTATTGATGCTTGGGGTGCGGGCCGATTGCTGGTGAATGCAACGGAAGCGGCTTGGCTGACTGAACAGGGGCTGACCACCATTGACGCGGTCTTCCACTTGAAGGCCGATGATGTCTATCGGCAGGTAGGCGAGCGGGTCACGTCACGCCATGAATTGCCCTCAGCGAGCGGCCCGCGCGTGGTCTACATCAAACGGCACGGTGCCATCACTTGGAAGGAACGTTTGAAAGCCTACTCGCGGTTGAGTTGGCCGGCTTGGGGTGCCCGCCCCGAATGGGAGGCCATCGTGGCGTTTCATCGTCTGGGGGTGCCAACGATGACGCCGATCCTCTGTGGCGAACAGGCCGGGCGATCCATCCTGATGACCGCGTCTCTGGAAGATTGCACGCGACTGGATCACTGGTTCGCCTCAGCGGAATCCCGCGACGTGTCGCAACGTTCCGTTCGTCAACAGATTCTGTTATCCCTCGCCGACATGGTGCGGCGGATGCACACCGCTGGCTATCACCATCAGGATTTGTATTTGTGTCATGTGCTGTGGGCAAAGGCCGAGCATCCCGTTCGGTTATATCTCATTGATCTGGGGCGAGTGCAACGGCATTCCGCATGGACGGCCCGGCGGTGGAGAGCCAAAGATCTGGCACAACTGCTTTACTCAGCGAAAGACTGCACGCGGGCTGAACAACTGCGGTTTCTGCGAACCTATTTGCAGCGCCCTTTGCGGAAGTCCGATCGCCGCCTGATCCGCTGGTTGATGTGGAAGGCTCAGCGGATTGGACGACATACTCGACGACATGGTTTGTGATTACGCCTGACGATGTAGCGATTCCAAGGCACACCAGGCCAAAGTTTGCCCGTCGGATGAGGTTCGCATGGCATCGATTGCCGTGGGATCAATCGAAAATCCAGCAGCGCGGATCTGCTCGGAGAGTGCTCTGCAGCGTTCATCGTTCTCTTGGAGTTTCGGGCAGGGCATCGAACCCAATGGTTCACAGGCGATAAGGAATTCTGTTTGGCCCTCGGCATAAAGCAACCAAGGGACGGCGACCACCACACCGCGACGATGCAGGGCATGCCCATTCTCCCAGGCTCTGCGACCCGGTGACCATGAGCCCTTCACTTTTGAATGCTGGAATCGCCACATCCGGAGGCTGCGTGTGCCCCACGGTGTCGGGCCGGTCCAACGCCGAATGTCGCACTGGTCCGTTGTTGCGATCGGTGTTGATTGTGTCCACCACTGGTCACAGTGAGACATGGCCGTCTGAATCCACGATTCCCCCAGCGACCGAAGTGCACGACCCCGTGACGTGATCCAGACGCGTCGTCCGCCCCGTTGCCACGCTTGATCGGCCTGGTGGTGAATTGGTGCCACGGCACGCTGAGTGGCTGTGAGCAACTCCTGCGTGGCTGCGGGAACCGATGTGCCCAGCCGGTGGGCCAAGCCCGAATCGTGTTTCTGCAACTCGAACCAATAATCGCGAATGAACTCCTCGCGGTCTGTCGCCGTCCAGGCCCGCTCAATCGACAACCAGAACCGCGCCAGATTGTTGATGATCTGCGTTTTGGGGCAATGAGAACCGCCACGAATGGCCGCGAGATCAATGATCCACGGCTGTGCGGATGAAGACGATGTTTGTAGCAGAACATTCCCCCCATGCAGATCGCCATGCCAGAGTCCGCGACCGTGCATCTGAGCCAGCAGACGAGCCACTGCGGGAACCCAGGTTCCTTGTGGTATCTGTGCCGAAGCTGGTGGAACAACATCCGGAAATTCCGCAGGAGCACACATCTCCGCCAGGGAAATTACAGGCTCGATCGCCGCGAGAAACAGACGGCTCTCGACCGTCAGCGGTCCGATGCATCGCTCACCATATCCCAGCACCTCTGCGGTGGGCAGCCCTCGTGACAAGGCCAGTTGGATGCGAGAATTCTCCCAGCGGGCGGGTGAGCCCCGGAGCAGAGTACGCGCATGGTCGGCCCAGCCGACATTCAGGAATCGCTTGCAATAAACCGGAGGAGATTCGTCGGTGGCAGCGATGCGGATGACGGTCCGACGCTCGCCCGGTTTCACGATGCGGATCGCGGGATGTTCGAGCCAGTCGCGCCAATCAGCCGTTTGCCAGAAGGCCTGTGTCGTCGCGGAAACACCAGCAGCAAAGTGCCACCGCCAGACACCCGAGCGACCGGGTTTTTCCGATGAAGGTGCGTTGTGACCGCCTGTGCCAGGATTCTGTCCGTTGCTATTCCGTGCTGGGTCTCCGGTCATCACGTATCGAAATCCATTTCGAAGGCAGCCCCGTCAGTCGCCCTGTTGACGAACGTCCAACCGATCTCGCTGCATCGCGTCCGCCAATTCCGCCGACGTCAAGATACCTGTCGTCGCACCGATCGCCTGCACGCAACTGGCTCCCAACGCGGCACCGGAACGAAGGCAATCCGCCGCCTCAAAACCTCGCAGCCAACCATACACAAATCCCGCGACAAAGGCATCGCCGGTGCCCGTCGGGTCGACCACCGGAACGTTGTGCTTCCCGATGGAGAGTCGTCCGGCCGGGCCATCATAAATCGCTCCGTCCGCACCACAGGTGATTACGACGGTGCCACAACCGGCGGCCCGCAATCGGGCGGCTTGTTGCCACGGTTCAGATTCACCGGTGATCACGGCGGCTTCGTCGTTGTTCGGCAGAAAGACATCGGTCATCGGCAGCACCGGCGCCACCCAGTTCCAGTTGTCCTGGCGATCGCCCACCACGACATCGAGCACGGTCCGAACGCCGAGATTTCGCGCTCGTTTGAAAAGCTGCTCCACCCGTGCGGGGGTCATGCAATCCAGCAGGCAGTACCCGCCCACATACACCACCTGATACTGCCGCAGTTCATCATCGGAAATCTGTTCCGGGTCGTAATGGGCATTGGCACCGAGGCAGTGAATGAACCGCCGGTCTTCCCCTTGCACATTGATGACGAACGTGCCCGAGGTCGGGATGTCTGACAACACCGCGAGACCGTCGGTCATGACGTGCCGTGCATTCAGCATGTCGACCAGGGCCCGCCCGAACAGATCGTCGCCGACACAGCCACTGATGCCGACCGACAACCCCAACCGGGCCATATCGACCGCGACATTCGCCGCACAGCCACCAATGGTGAACGACAGCCGCGGCGTCAGCACCAGTTGGCCAGACGCGGGGAGCTTCGCAATCGGTTCACAAACCTGATCGGCAACAATAATGCCCGCGCACAGGCAATCACGTCGGTTGGTCATGGGAGGATGAGCGCTCAGGGTGAGGGCGGATTGACAGAGTTTACTGATACTTCTTCACGGTCGGTTCGGGGATTTCATCGAGCAAGCGCTGGATGATGGTGTCGTTGGTCATGCCTTCAGCCTGGGCCTGGAAGTTGGTCGAAATGCGGTGCCGTAACACCGGCACGGCGACCTTGCGAATGTCGGCCAAAGAGACGCTAGGGCGGCCATCCATGGCGGCAACGGCTTTGCCGCCGGCAATCAGGAATTGTCCGGCGCGTGGTCCGGCTCCCCAGTCGATCAGTTCGCGAATGAATTTCGGTGTGGCCTCATCACGCGGACGGGTGGCTCGGACCAGCCTAGCGACATAGTTGATGGTCAGCGGGCCGACTTCAATGGAGTTGATCTGCTTCTGCAGATAGAGAATCGCTTTCGCCGACAGAACTTTGCGGATTTCCTTCTTCTCGGCAATCGTAGTCGCCGCGAGAATCTGTTCCTCTTCCGCCAGATTCGGGTAGTCGACTTTCACGTTGAACATGAACCGGTCGAGCTGGGCTTCCGGCAGCGGATAGGTCCCTTCCTGTTCGATCGGGTTCTGAGTAGCAATGACGAAAAACGGCTCCGGCAGTTTGTAGGTGGTCTGGCCGACTGTTACTTCCCGTTCCTGCATCGCCTGCAACAGGGCCGCCTGCGTTTTCGGCGGCGTACGATTGATTTCGTCCGCCAGCAGAATGTTCGTGAAGACCGGGCCTTCGACAAAGCGAAACTCGCGGCGACCAGCATCGTTTTCATCCAGCACATTGGTGCCGGTGATGTCCGAGGGCATCAGGTCGGGAGTGAACTGAATCCGCTTGAAGTTGACATCGAGAATCTGGGCGATGGTGGCGACGACCAGCGTTTTTGCCAGCCCCGGCACTCCCACCAGCAGACAATGCCCCCCGGTGAAGATCGCCGCCAGGATCTGCTCGATCACGGCATCCTGCCCGATGATCACCTTGTGCAGTTCCTCGGTCATCAGTTCGCGATGTTTGCGAAACTTATCGAGAAACTCGTCAAAATCACGCTTTTCTACAGCCACGGACGACTTCCTGAAGAGACCTGCCAGGAACGATGCGAACCCTTACGGTACCCGCCGAACCGCAGCATGTCACGCGCGTCGTACGGGATCGGTTACGAGGTCGCTTCGGGTTTCAGATCGACCAGCGAACTCGCCTCGACGACGATACTATCGGCCACCAGGTCGCCCAGGCGTTGGCATTTGACGAGGAAGGCGATCATCAGCACGCCAACGATGAACTGAAACTGTGCATCGATCATCATCAGCAGTTCCCGCGCAATTCCACGCAGGATCGTGATTCGCTCGAAATTGGTGCGAATCACCCGTAGCCCGCAGAGCCACTTGCCCGGGGTTAACCCCCACAGTCCCTGCATCGCACCCATGATCACCGTGTAGGCGATGGAGTAGACGAAAAAGACGACAAATACCAGCAGAATGGTCTTCATCGAACCCATCACGTCGGCGGTGAATTTCTGAAAGAGCTTGTCGACTTCCACGTATTGAGCGACCCAGACACCTACGGGAATCAAAGGGAGCCAGAAGAGCATGGTATCAAGGGCCCGTGCAATGGACCGACGACCTAACGTTGCCAGTTGCACCCGCCCATGCCCAAACGCATAGCGCCGTTGCCGATGATACAGCATGATGCCGTGGATAGTCGCCACGAAGACCAGGGGCAAGGCCAGGCTGACACCCCAAACGATGGAATATGTTTCCAGAAAGTTCTCGCCGAACATCGGGAAGAGTGAGGTGTTGCCGACAGAGATCCCATCCACCAGTGTGGACCCTTCCAGCACGAGGGTACGAAGACCGCCGGGTGGAAACGTATCGATCAGCACGGTGGCCGTCTGGTTGGAGTCCGCGAGGATTTGAAAGTGTTCAAAGAACAGGCCCGAAGAGGTGGTGACTTGTCCTGCCTGCCCTGTGAGATCCCAATGGAAGAGCTGGATCTGATTGTTGATACCCCGGCCATTGACCGCGGCGATCAACATGCGGTCGTTTTCCAGCAGCACACGCCAGTCGGTATATGACTTCCAGTTGAGCGGTAGCAGTTCCCAGGGGCCGGTGTTGACCGGCATCAGAGCCGAAACTGGTTCATCGGCCGCGGCTTCGGGATCGCTGTCGGTCAGCAATAGGCCTCGGGTTCGCCAAAGCTGTGTTCCGTTGGAATAGATGACCCAGGGAACATTGTCCTGCATCACCACCTGCAATTTGTCCGTCCGCGGGAGCGTGGGCAGAGCCGGAGTTGTGGTGACAGCCGAGGCTGGTGGCATGATCAACCACCCCGTTACCACCCATTGTCCGTTGACATAATCGAGACAACGCCACGACCCTTTCGGACCGGCATCGATCACACGGAGTTGTCCGTCATGCAGAAACGCCGATGCCGAAGGCGAGATCGGTGTGGAGGGATAGATCGTGGTGAGTTGCTCGTTGACCCAGTGACTGACGCAATTGCTCGACACAATCCATAGGGATGTGCCATCGGCGTCGATCACCAGGCTTTGCACGTCACTCGGTAACTTGATGTCTCCTTCTTTCTGGAAGGAACCATCGGCATTGATGAACCGCAGGGCATACCCCGGCCTGGTTCCGGAGAGCTGCATGACAGGAACCACAAATTGTTCGCCATAGGAAATGGCCTGCGAAAGTTGCAGGGTTTCCATGACCATCCGCCCGGGCATCATCTTCGGATTCATCGCATACATGATCATCTGTGGCAAGAAGATCTGCAGGATGAAGTAGGCAACCCCAATTGAGGCGACGATCCCCACGAACCGATTTTTTGCCGCTTCCGAAAGGTAGCCTTCGGGGGCGTCCTCCAGGAAATCGTCTTCGAAGTCGTCATCGGATAATGCGACCGGGGTCTCCATCGACTGTTCTCCCGCCTCGGCCGCAGCACGACGAACTATGCCGCAGACCCGTTGGAACTGCGGAGAACACCATTGCGGTAGGCTTCGGCCATGGCCATTGGAATTTCTGCTTCGGCGAGGACCACTTTGGCCTGATTTTCGACGGTGAGCGCTTTCATTTCCTGTTCACGAGCGACGGCACGAGCCCGGCTTTCTTCAGCTTTGGCTCGGGCGATACGCATGTCGGCTTCCGCCTGATCGGCCTGCAGCCGAGCACCGATGTTGTCACCGACATCGATATCGGCGATGTCGATCGACACAATCTCGTAGGCCGTCTGCGAATCGAGACCCTTGGCGAGCACAGCGCGGGCAATCAACATCGGGTTGGCGAGCACTTCGGCGTGCGTCGCACAGGAACCGATGGCCGAGACAATGCCTTCCCCCACGCGGGCGATGATGGTTTCTTCTGTGGCACCGCCGACCAGTTGCTGCAGATTGGTCCGCACCGTCACACGGGCACGGGCTTTGAGCTGAATGCCGTTCTTCGCGACCCCATCGAGCGTACTGCGGGCCTGGCGTTGATCCGGGCAGTCGATCACTTTCGGATTCACGCTGGTATTCACGGCTTCCAGCAGGTCACGGCCAGCGAGATCAATGGCGGCGGCGGTGTTCCAGTCGAGCTTGATTTTCGCCCGGTGAGCGGCGATTAACGCCCGCACGACCCGCAGAATGTTGCCTTCCGCGAGGTAGTGGGCTTCCAGTTGCCGGATGGAAATGTCCTTAATTCCCGACTGCACCGCCATGATTTTGGCATCGACGACAACGTTGGGGTTCACCTTCCGCAGGGACATGAACAGCAGCGTAAACGGGCTGACCCACACGCGGGTGAAGTAGGCCCGCAGCCACAGCCGGAAGTACATCGCAAAGACGGCGAGGAAAATGATCGTCAGCAGGGCACCAAAGCCCACGCCGACCAACACCAGAATGCTCCAGAAGTCGTCCATGTCTCACGATCCTCACAGAAGGGCCAACATCGTCTGGACGATTGTACCGACCCGCACGACCGATCTCCAGCGGGACAACGGCCCGGACTGCGGGCCGGATCACGGGATTGTGGGGAATAAGGTGTCAGGGATCAGGAGTCAGGTCTCAGGACAGGCGATTGAAACGCAGAGATCGCGGCAGAGGGCATTCTCTGTGAATCAATAGGTCCGGCTGTTCGGGTAATGGATGCGGAGCAGCCACCAGCGTAGGCGCAGGATTCCGGCGAGTACGATCGCTTTCACCCACAGCAACCACGACTGCAGGATGGTCGCCTCGTGGAAATCGGTCCAGGCAAAGGCCAGGAACAAGGCGGCATACACCCATTCCCAACCCGAGCGGCGATGCTTCTTCCAGCGAATCAGCACCAGTGCTGCAAACACCACCCATGCCGTCGCTTCCAGAAGATTGAAATAACGGGTGGTATTCTCGGTCCAATCCCGCGCGGGGTCGTACTGCCATAAGGTTCGATAAAAGAGCAGGTCGATCAACTCGTGCATACGTGGTCCCGGTACGGCGTCCAGAACCACAACGCAGAGCGTGTCGACGATTCAACGGAAGTCGAAAGTCGAAAAATGCCCGCCACTCGGCGGTGGCGGCTTTTGGCCATCGACTATCAGCACTCAACCATCGACCTTGTCAGTCCACGAAGATGAATTCGTTCGTCAGCAGCAACACCTGCGATAGTTTGTCGTAGTTGTTGAGCTGGCCTGTGTGTGGCGAATCTTTGAGGAAGTGCAACGCGAATTCACGTTCCTCGCTGGTCGGGTCGCGTGACAAGACCCGGCGGAACAACGCGGTGACGCGGGCCGTATCGTCGGGTTCCTTCTGGATCGCCGTCGAGACATGCCGTGACTGTTCGATGAGGAAGTGGGCGTTGAGGCCGAACAAGGCCTGCTGCGGGACGGTGGTCTCCGGTCGCTCGGCCATGCTGGTATCAACGTCGGCCATGTCGAATGAACGGAACACGCCCGGCAGATCGTTGCGGTTGAGGAAGGCATACAGCGTCCGCCGGACCGCGTTCGGGTCATTGATGTTATCGAACGGCCGCCCGCCCAATGTCGTATCCAATCGACCGGCGACCGCCAGCCAGGAATCGCGCAAGGCTTCAAATTCAAGACGCTGCCGGGGCTTCTTCCACAGCAGGCGATTTTCGGGATCAATCTCGAGGGCTTCCGGACGATCGAGACTTTGCTGGCCGTAAACCGACGAGGTCATAATCCGGCGGTGCAGGGCTTTGAGCGACCAGTTGTTCTGCATGAACCAGGTGGCAAGATGGTCGAGCAATTCCGGATGGGTGGGGGCTTCACCACGGATACCGAAGTCACCCGGCGTGCGGACCAGACCTTCCCCAAAGTGATGCTGCCAGACGCGGTTCACGATGACGCGTGAGGTCAGGGGATTGCTGGGATCGACGATGGCCTGAGCCAATTCCAACCGACCGCTCCCCTTGGTGAAGGGCTTGCGTTCGGGGCCAGCGACCACTTGCAGAAACTGACGTGGCACCTGATCGCCCGGCCGTCCCGGATTGCCCCGGACGAGAATGCGGGGTTCTTCCGGCCGGTCTTTGTCATTCATCACCATTGCACGGGGCGGTGCGCCCGGCGACGTGGCATTCAGGTTCTCGATCTTCTTCACGAGATCGCGTTGCTTGTTACGTTCATCCCGCAGATACGACTTCTTGGAATCTTCCACGGTGATATTCGTCGGCATGTTCTCGGCATAGAGCACCTGCCGAAGTTCTTCAGCGGCGGCATCGGGCAAGGCGGTGGCATCGGCCTGCTGTGCCTTCAGTTCCTGCCATCGCTTTTCGACATCGGCCAGCACCGCTCCATATCGTTGGGCGACTTCGATTTTGTTGGCCGGCGGTTGATCGAGCAGCGATTGACGGATCAACACGTTCACACTGCCTGCGCCTTCGGTTGGCAAGTCGGCGGCAGAGAGGCGAGCTTTCACCGCGTCCCATTTGGCGGCGAATTGATCATCAGGGCCACAGGTCAATTCGATCCAAGGGCCGAAGACGCGATCCTGCGAATCTTTCTTGCCATCGAGGAATCGTTTCCAGCGTTGAATGATTTCACGACGCGGTTCCCCGGTGATCAGCGCTTTCAACGCCTCGCCCGGATTCGCCGCTTTCGGTTCGACGACGAGAATCAGATACGATGCCACATCGGAACGCAGCTTGGCGACGATGGCGGCATGGGTTGCCTGTTCGTAGTCCGCGAGGGCTTTCTCACGCTCGGCCAGATCTTTCTGGAACTTCTCGTACTCGGCCCGATTCTTCGGGGTGCCAATGATCGGCAAGTCACCCGGTTCCTGACTCGAATTGAAGACGCCGAACAGCGAGTAATAATCGGCGGTCGGAATCGGGTCGTACTTGTGGTCGTGACAGCGGGCACAACCCACGGTGACCGCCATCAGTCCGCGTGTCACCACGTCAATCCGGTCGTCTATGATGTCTTCCCGCTTGTTGAGGAAGCGGCGGCCGACGGTCAGGAAACCCATCGCCGCCAGTTCCGCCTGATCTTCGCCGATGTCGAGTTGATCCGCTGCGATCTGCTCCATTACAAAGCGGTTGTACGGCTTGTCGGCATTGAAGCTGTCGACCACATAATCGCGGTAAGTGTAGGCGTAGGGATAACGGGGTTCCTCGGTGAAGACGTAACCCTTGGTGTCGGCATACCGGGCGATATCGAGCCAGTGCCGAGCCCAGCGTTGACCATACAGCGGCGAATCGAGTAGCCGATCAATCAACCGCGGCACCGCTTCGGTGCTGGTATCAGCGAGGAAGGCCTGCACTTCATCATAAGTGGGTGGGATGCCCCACAGATCGAGCGTGGCCCGGCGGATGAACGTCGCCTTGTCAGCCGGGTCAGACAATGTGAGCTGGTTCTCTTCCAGCTTCGCGATGACGAACGCATCGATCGGGTCACGCACGCGGTCGGTGGCTTGTACCGTCGGCACCGGTGGATCAAGGATTGGCTGGAACGACCAGTGGCCCGCGGCGTCGGCTGCCTTGTTCATCGCCTGAGCATCGCCGTCCCCTTGCGGCCACGGGGCTCCCATCTCTATCCACTTGGTGATCGCGGCGATCTGATCATCGGGCATCTTGCCCGACGGCGGCATCTGGATGTCGTCGTTCGAGTACTTGATCACCTGCACGAGCCGACTGTCGCCCGGTTTGCCGGGGACCAATGCCGAGGCCTGATCCATCGCGGTGCGCGAATCGAGGCGGACGCCCCCCTGCTGCTTCTTGTCGCCATGACAGGAGACGCACTTTTCGACGAGGACCGGCCGCACATGCTTTTCAAAATATTCGAGCTGCTCGGGCGATGGTTTCGCCTCTTCCGCGAGGGCGACGGGAGCAAACGAGATGAGTGCCAGCAGGCAGCAGGAATATCGCATGGCGGGAACCAGTTCGGTGGGACCAACGGGCAGTAGCCGGAAATCGGGTGAAATCAGGCCACTCTCAAGTGTCGCACATCTGATATCGGCAGGCAACTGGTTCTCTGGAAAGTCGCCGGATCGACAAGAGGATTAAGAGGGTTGGGTGGCGGGGGCGCTCCGTCAGGAAGCCCCCGAATTCGCAGCATCGATCCACGGGGGCTACCGCTCTGCGGAGCGCCTCCGCCACCCAGTGGCCATGCAACAGCAGTTAGGGCCACAACGACCTGAAAAACGTGCCGTGAGTGTAGAAGTCAAACGGTAGTAGCAGGAACGAAAGTAGCAGGAGCGAACCTGCACACATCAGCATCAGCAGGAGCGATGAAAGCAGCACAACCGCTTTTCCTTCTCGTCTTTGCCAATGCGATAGTCCATAGTAGATTATTCCCAACAAACCCAGTGAGATCAGGAACAGAGCCGGAGCGATGAGCGTTAAAAAAGCCATGCAGTGAATGATACCGCCAACGCCATAAAAGTCACTGATTTCGTTGCCAGATCCGCACAGCCGACATATGTGCGCCAGGAGTCAGCCCTTTTTCAATGTTGTGACTTTCGAGATCCTTGGCATCTGAGCCCCGGAGGGGCCGCAGATTGTAGCCCCAGGCGCGAGCCTGGGGACGAGAGGGTATGCCACACGGAATCAGCCCCGGAGGGGCGTCAGATCAGGTTGCCGTTTGATCCTGACGCCCCTCCGGGGCTGGGATGTTATGGCTCGTATTCGATCCCCCAGGCTCGCGCCTGGGGCTAAGGTCTTTCGCTCGTCCGGGGGACATCACAGAAAACATTGCCTGATCCGTATAACGGTCATACGTCTGACACAGAACCAGTTCCCTATCCAAAAGTTCCGATTTTTGAGACTCCACCAGTTGCCCCGGGTTCCGGCTTGGAAGGCGGGGGACGGCGGCGTAAAATATCGGATGCTGCTGATGAATCGGCGAGTTGCGGCCGCGACTTGCCCGACACCTTGACTCCACTGATGAGGGGTTCGTCTTGAACCGATCGTCAGCCCCACCGGAACGGATCGCCCGCCATGAAATCTGTCTGTCATGCCGGTCTCGCTGCCTTGATGGTGGTCAGCCACGTTGTGCCAACTACCGCCGCCGAGGAACCGAATCGCGGGGCGGAGATCTACAAACAGCAGTGCGCGAGTTGCCACGGGGGCAAGGGCGAAGGGGTGGCCGATGCCTATGCCAACCCTCTGCTGGGTGACCGTTCTATCGGCGAACTGGCCCGGTACATCGAAAAGACGATGCCCGAAGGCGAGCCAGAAAAATGTGTCGGCGACGATGCCAAGGCCGTCGCGGCCTACATTCATGAAGCGTTCTATTCTCCCACTGCTCAGGCCCGCAACCAACCGGCCCGTGTCGAACTGTCGCGGTTGACGGTGCGGCAATACCGGCAATCGCTCACCGACCTCGTCGAAAGTTTCCGCTGGTCGAACCGTGTCAAAGAGGAGCACGGCCTGAAAGGCGAATACTGGAAGGATCGGAAAACCCGCAAGGAGGACCGCGTGCAGGAACGCCGTGATCCCGTCATCAGCTTTCAGTATGGCGAAGAGAGCAGCGTGCCCGGCCAGATCGAAGCCAAGGAATACTTCACCCGCTGGACCGGTTCGCTGATTGCTCCGGTGACGGGCGAATACGAATTCGTGGTTCGTTCGGAAAACGCCGTCGGCTTGTGGCTCAACGACATGTGGGGCAAGGCGGTCATCGATGCCACGGTGAAATCGGGCGATGAGAAAGAGTTCAAAACCTCGATGTTTCTGATGGGGGGGCGGGCGTATGGCCTGCGGTTGGAGCACTTCAAATCACGTGAGAAAACCGGCTCGATCGAACTGTTGTGGAAGCCGCCGCATCAGCAACTGGAAGTGATTCCGGAACGCTGCTTATCTCCCGAGCACTTCGCGGAACAGTTTGTGGTGACAACGACATTCCCGCCCGATGACCGCAGCGTCGGTTATGAACGTGGCACTGCAATTTCCAAGGCCTGGGAAGAGGCGATCATCTCGGCATCGCTGGAAGCATCGGTTTATATCGATGAGCATCTGAACGAACTGGCAAAAACGAAGTCCGATGCGGGCGATCGCGTCCAGAAGCTGCAGGAATTCTGTGCCACCTTTGCGGAGCGGGCGTTCCGGCGTCCCCTCACCGACGAAGAACGGCAGGTCATCGTCACGAAGCAGTTCGAGACGGCGAAACATCCCGATGCCGCCGTGCAGCGCTCGGTGTTACTGTCGTTGCAATCACCCTACTTCCTGTACCGTGAATTGAGTGGCGACAACAGCCCGTACAATGTGGCCTCGCGGTTGTCGTACAGTCTGTGGGATTCGATTCCCGATCGCGAGTTGTTTGAAGCGGCCCGTAAAGATCAATTGAAAACGCCCGAGCAGATTCGCAATCAGGCGGAGCGCATGAGCCGCGATCCACGGGCTCAGGCCAAACTCCGCGAGTTTCTGCATCAGTGGTTGAAGCTCGATCAACTGCAGGACATCTCGAAGGACTCGGAAGCTTTTCCCGATTTCACGGCCGACCTCGTTTCCGACCTGCGGACCTCGCTCTACCTCTTCATTGATGATGTGCTGCAAAGTGAGTCGAGTGATTTTCGGCAGTTGCTACTGTCCGACGCCCTCTTCCTGAACGGTCGGCTGGCGAAGTTCTATGGGGCCGATGTGCCCGCCGACGCCGGTTTCCAGAAGGTGTCGTTCGAGCCGCAATCGCGAGCCGGGGTGTTGTCGCATCCCTTTCTGCTGGCCGGGCTCGCCTATCACAGCACGAGTTCGCCGATTCACCGCGGTGTGTTCATCTCCCGGCATATTCTGGGCCGCTCGTTACGAACGCCGCCGGTCGCGGTGGCTCCGCTAGCTCCCGACCTGCATCCCGATTTGACGACCCGGGAACGGGTGATCGTGCAGACCAGCCCGGAGATGTGCCAGTCGTGCCATAGCCTGGTCAACCCGCTCGGTTTCGGACTGGAACACTTCGACGCCGTCGGCCGCTTCCGCGATCAGGAAAAAGGAAAGTCGATCGACGCGAAGGGGACTTACATCACTCGCTCGGGGCAGGAAGTCCCGTTCAACGGAGTCCGTGAACTGGCCGAGTTTCTGGCGAAAGATGGCGAAACCCATGCGGCGTTTGTGGAACAACTGTTCCAATTTCTCGTCAAACAGCCGATTCGGGCCTACGGCGACACAACTCGGGATGAATTGACGCAACACTTTGTTGAGAATGGGTTTAACATTCGCCGTTTGCAGGCCGACATCGCCGCCAAGGCGTCCTGGGTCCCCGCGATCGAAAAAACTGCCGCGAATGTGTCGCCATGAACGGATCAACTCTCGCAAATTGATCGCCGAAAGAGTAAGTAATAGAGTGGGGAAAGCTGAAAGCGAAAAGCAGAAAGCCAGACAAAGAAAATTCCGGCGAATTCTGGCTTTATGCATTCCGCTGTTAGCTTTCCGCAAGTCGTTTGAAATTGCCTCGCCTGCCCTCACGCCCCACCCGGAGCCCGCCATGAGCCGATTTGCTTCCCGCCGTGAATTCCTGCGCGACCTGGGTTTGAGTGCGGCTGCGTTGCCGTTTGTGCTCAATTTGCCCAGCTTGGCGTTCGCGAATCAGGGGCAGCGGAAGCAGCGGCTGGTCGTGCTCTTCAGCCCGAACGGCGTGATCCCCAAGAACTTCTGGCCGGATGAAGAAGGCCCGCTCGCGGCATTCAAGCCGATTCTCGCCCCCCTCGAACCGTATCGTGATCGCACGCTGGTGCTGAATGGCGTTTGCGACAAAATTCAGGGCGATGGCGACAACCACATGCGCGGCATCGGTTGCCTCCTCACCGGCACCGAGCTCTTCCCCGGCAACATTCAAGGGGGCT
Organism: bacterium; assembly: GCA_016125225.1. GTDB lineage: Bacteria > Planctomycetota > Planctomycetia > Planctomycetales > Planctomycetaceae > DSVQ01. Next base: position 78,672 of record WGME01000012.1, read on the forward strand.
CGCACACCCCAGCCGGTTGGGCCAGCGGCCTGTCGATCGACCAGGAAATCAAAAACTTCCTGCAAGCCACGCCAGAAAGCCGCACCCGCTTTGGTTCGCTGGAATTTGGCGTGATGGTGCCCGACCGGGCTGATACCTGGACCCGTATGTCCTACGCCGGTCCGAACAAGCCGATCGCCCCCGTCGATGATCCGTACCAGATGTTCGGCAAGCTGTATGGCCGTCTGCGGGATCAGGCGACGCTCCGCAGCGTGCTCGATGATTTGCAGGGCGATCTGAACAAGGTGAAAACACTTGTCTCGGCGGCCGATCGTCAGCTGCTCGAAGAACATGCGACCTTCGTCCGCGAGATGGAAACCGAGCTGCAAAGTGCGGGCGATCTCACGTTAAATCATCCGGTGCCGGAACTCGATCCGGGCATCAAGGAAGAGAACGACAACATGCCGACCATCAGTCGCATGCAGGTCGAACTGCTGGTCAACAGCTTCGCGAATGATTTTGCCCGCGTGGCAACCTATCAGATTACGAACTCGGTCGGTCAGGCCAAGATGCGGTGGATCGGGATCGACGAAGGACATCACGAACTGTCGCACGAACCCGACAGCAACGAAACCGCTGTCGATAAGCTGACCCGCATCAACACCTGGTACTGCGAGCAACTCGCTTACCTCGTCAAACGGCTCGCCGAGACGCCGGAACCGGGCGGGCAGGGTTCGCTGCTCGATAACACCACCGTGGTCTGGACGAACGAACTCGGCCAGGGGAACTCGCACACCCTCAACAACATTCCGTTTGTGATGGTGGGCAACGGCCTCAACTTCGAGATGGGCCGCTCGCTGAAGTACAACAAGGTGCCGCACAACCGGTTGCTGCTGTCACTGGCCCACGCCTTCGGCCATCGCCTCGAACGCTTCGGTAATCCAGACCACTGCGGCGACGGCCCATTGGACAAGTTGACCGCGTAATTGTATCTCGCACACCGACATCATTTAGCCCCCTGTTGCTCGCAACAGGGGGCATTTTCATTGATGACGTTCTGACACCCCTCGGTTATTCACCCACCTGCTTGAGCAACTCGTCATAGCTCTCGCCAAGATCGTCGCGCCAGATTTCGAGGGCATTCAGTATCTTCTGCCGCTGAGAATGTCGCTCAGCTTTCATTCGAGTGGTTTCAGAAATCAGGACAGGCCAACCCACCGGAATAATCGCACACAGAACCCGCAACAACCACGTTCCATCTTGCTGGATTTTCAACGCCTCATATTCCGCGATGGCATTGGCAATGTAGAGTCGCTTGGCTTTCCGTATCTCGTCGGGACTGAGCGCCGCGAGGTTTGCCGTAAAAGCCATCAAGGATGAGAGGTCGGCATTAGAATTCGACTTTGACATACCACCCCGTCCTGGCAGGCTAACTCCATCAAAAAGCACATCGGCACACATGTTGCTCCACCGTTCGATCGTTGGCAACCGACCTCTGGGAGACAACGCCAACTGCGTGGAAGGAGATCACGATTACGATCAGATTCCCTGAAAGTGAGCGGAAAGGACAGCCACACTTACCCAGGCCGCACGATGTGCTCGCCTGACCTGACTCATACGACTGCAGGCAGACCCGCAGTTTCTGCCGAAGGAACATGAGTCCCCACGGTAGGAGTTACCATTCAATTGTAAGATTGGACACGGGCGGAGGGTGGCACTGCGCCTCTGCCTGCAATGATCCACGTTTTTTCAGGAGTCAAACACCCCATGTGTGACTGGCAACGGTCATTCCGGCTCATGATGGCAGCCGGCGTCGTGGGGGCAGGGATGCTCACAACCGTTTCCGCAGACGAAAAGCCAGCGGATGATGCCGCCCGGCGATCGGCTGCGGTCGCGCTCAACTACAGCCGGGCCGCATTCCATCGCATCCGGCGGAATCCATCGCTGCGCGTCTTGGAAGAGGAACAGGAGAAGATCCTCAATCATCTCAATCTGAATGAGATTGCCGATGAAGAGGTGCTGAAGCTTTATTCCTCGGTGCTCGACGAGATCGCACAGATTCAACTCGCTGATCGTGAACGTGAACTGCTGAAAGGGAAACATCGGCAGCAGTTTCAGTCGCAACTGGCCTTCAGTGCGCTCGCCTTATCAACGCAGATGGCGACCGCCCAATTCTCGTCGGCGGTGAAGACCGGGGCCACGAGCTGGTGGGACTTCCGCAACTTCTCGACCAATCGCGATCTCGATCTGCACCGCATCGATAAAGAGCGGATGAACAAACTGGTCGAGAAGTCGTCGAAGTTTCTCGATGTCTCATGGAAGATGGCCCGTGATCGGCAGATTCCCGATCGCTGGCTGGTGCGCGGTGATGATCTCGATCAGCTTGAAACGGCCTGGCAGGAACCCGACCCGACGGTGCGGCTGCGTGTGCTGAAGCGCATGGAACCGTTTATGGAATGCTATCCGCCGTATTGGTATTACGTCGCGCGGACCGAGCAGGCCTTGGGGCAGATGTCGCATGCGTCGCAGACCTATCAGCGGCTCGCCGTGATTGGCAAGGGCCACTTCCGCAAAGACGAAATGCTCGCCGCGGGGCTGGCCAATCGGGCCTTGATATTGGCCTATTTGCAAGATGATCAAGCGGCGGAAGTCGCACGGCAGGCATTGGCTGCCTCTTCGGAAGTCTGGGAAGCGAACCTGATTTGTGCGTCGGTATTGCAACGGCATCACGACTATGACACCGCCGAAGATGCCATCTTGCGGAATCTCGACGTCGAACTGGAAAGCCAGCAGAGCCGCATCGCGCTCGTCACTTTGTATCACGACTCCAATGATCGGACCAAACTCGCTCAGCAGATGTCGCAACTCGATGTGGTCAAGGCGTTGCCTGCCAATGTGCTTGCCCAATGTGCTGCCAAACTCGATGAATCGGAGACGCCGCCGTTGTTGGCGCAGGTGCTGGAACGGTCGCTGCAGGCCGCACCGCGTTACAACCTCGGCCGCGATGACCTCGTGATTCAGGCGACATCCAACTGGCAGTTGGAACGAGCCAGCCGGATTGCTTTGCAATGGGGCGACGGTGTGATCATCAATCCGAAACTGTCGCCGCAAGCTGACGTCATGACGGCGACCTTCGAGGGCATCGGTGAGTTCGCGTCGTACAATGGCCGCAATGAGGTGCCGATGTTATCGCTCACCATCGAATACCCCGACGCGGCGCCGGTGACGTTAACGCTGCAACTGGGTGCCCCGGCGGGTGCCGTTGGCGAAAATGGATCATCGCTTTTGATCGCAGCTCGTCGCGCTCCGGTCTATCGAGTCTCCAAATATGAACAGGAGCGGGTGCAACTCGCCGTGCATGCGGGGAGCATTCGAAATCTCCGGAGCGACGGTGTGCCCCAGATGGCCCGACCCGATCGCACTGAATCGGTGCCCTCCGCTCAACCGGTGGGCGTGACCTCGTTCCGGAATCTGAAGGCTGATGACCCGTATTTCATCACGCCGGAGATCGAGATTCCGCTTAGTTCACCCCTGAACTGAGCTGGAAAATTGTCAGAATGGCACTGTGCCTTTGCGGGATTCACGGGAATGGTACCGGACGAGATGGACGGCTTTGCAATCGGGCCGATACGATGAAGGCCTCGTCGCTCGGTACCCATATCATCCTGAAACCTGTCTCGCTGACATGGCTCCAGTCAATTCGGATTCCATTGAACAAGTGGAAAGCGAGCCAGTCACGGACTCGCCTGCGGCCGAATCGTTGCCTCGTCGTCGGCGACGGTTGTCCCCGTCGGTCCTCGAAACTGTCAGACGTTTGCAAGACCGCAAGGTCGATTGGAAACGCTGGCTCAGTACCACGGCACTCAGTGCTCTGGTTCACGCCATAGTTCTATTCGTCTGTGCGCTGGTTGTGATTCAGCATCCCGATTTTGAGGAACTGGTGTCATCGATTGTCCGTATGGAAAATGGCCGCGATGATCCGCTGGTGGAACAGGTCGAGATTACGCCGGACAACCTGTTGGATGAGGTACAGGAAAGCCAGCCGGTGATGAATGTCTCGGAAGTTCTCGCGAATTCCCAGTCTCCCGTGGCATTGAACATCAATGATCTCGATCCGACGGTGATGATCGATGAAACGTCGCTGGAAGGGCTGGCCAAGCTCGACTTCAGCAACGAAACCTCCGGGCGGACCGCCGCTGCCCGGGCCGCGATGGTGAAGAAATTCGGTGGCAATTCGGCGAGTGAAGCGGCGGTGGCCTCAGGTTTGAAATGGCTGGCGGCCCATCAGTTTGAAGATGGCGGCTGGTCCTTCGATCACGGGGCTCACCCCGACTGTAACGGGGAGTGCAACCAGCCGGGCACCATGACGGAGTGCCGCATCGCCGCCACCGGGTTGGCGTTGCTGGCCTATCTGGGCGGGGGACACACACCGACCGAAGGGAACTATCAGCGGCAGGTCAAATCTGGTCTGGAGTTCCTCGTGAAGTCCGGGAAACTGACCTCCGGCGGTTTCGATCTGCGTGGAGAACTCGCCTCGAATCATGGGCATGCCGCGTTCTATTCGCATGGCATTGCCACGATTGCCTTGTGTGAAGCCTATGCTCTCACCCATGACGAAACCTTGAAGGCCCGTGCTCAGGCAGCCATCAATTTCATTCTGGCGTCGCAAGATTTCCGTTCGGGAGGGTGGCGGTATCAGCCGCAGGAAGCCGGTGATACTTCCGTCGTCGGCTGGCAGATGATGGCCTTGCAAAGTGGACGGAATGCCGGTCTGCAGGTGCCCTTCCAATCCATCAAAATGGTGGAACGCTATCTGAATTCGAAGCAGAGCAACCGCGGCTCACAGTATGCCTATCTGGAAGCGGATCAACCGACACCCCCGATGACGGCTGTTGGTCTGTTGTGCCGGATGTATCTCGGTTGGAATCAGCGTGAAGCTCGGTTGCGTTTGGGAGTGTTGTACCTCGATGGTCAGAAACCCTCCCGGAATAACATGTACTACAATTACTACGCGACGCAGGTACTGCATCACTGGGGTGGGGAAGAATGGACCCGGTGGAATAATGTGATGCGTGATCAACTCATCCAGACGCAACGGACCGAAAAGGACGGCCACCTGGCGGGAAGCTGGGATATTGCCGATCCCCACGGCAGCAGCGGCGGACGACTCTACATGACCTGCCTCGCGGTGATGACACTCGAAGTCTACTACCGGCACTTGCCGTTATACCAACGCGACAAGTTGAAGGTGGAGTACTGATGAGTCGAGAGCTGAGAGTCAAGAGCTAAGTGGCAGAGGCAGGAATCAAACTCAGATCAGGACATCGTCTTCCTGTCGGGGCCGAGATACCGGCAGTCCCGCCACCTTGTCACTTAGCTCTCAGCACCGGCCACTCGCCACTTGACCGTATCGCATGCTCATGCCGTCAGCCCGAGATCTTCATAGATCGCTTCATTCAGTTGGCGGCAGCGGCGGTTGTGCTGGGGTTCGCCTGGGCGTCCGTTGAAGACGTAGGCGACAATCAGGTCCCGTTGCGGATCGTAAAACCCTTGCGAGGACTGGGCACCGCCGTGACCGAAGGTGTCCGGCGAGGCGTATTTCCCGTAGCCATAGGGAACTGTGGCAGCTCCGTAGGTGTTGGAATCAATCACGAAGCCGAGGCCGAAGTCGACCTTGTGCTGAAAAGTGAGATCAAACTGCCCAATGCGATGTCGTCGTGTGATTTCGGCGACGGTCGTAGGTTGTAGAACCCGACCATTCATCCCTTGGCCCTGTTGCCGGAGCATATCATAAAATTTAGTCAGATCACGGATTGGCCCGCAAACGCTGCTGCCGGGCGAAGGGCGGGAAACACGCGGCGGTTGATGCCAGTCGAGCGGTTTCAATCCCTCGGGAGTGCGTTCATACATCGGGGCCAGTCGGTTACCAAGGTTGGCTTGTTCTTCCGGCGAAAGGGCCAACCGGGTCTCGGTCATCCCAGAGGGAGTGAAGATGCGGTTGGCCAGGATTTCGACAATCGGTTGCCCATCGCAGCGCTGCAGGATTTCGCCCAAAATAAACCACGTGGAGGCCACATGGTAACCCGGCGTCTCTCCCGGAATGGCGCCGGGATCGAGAATGGCGGCGCAAACTCGACGAACGCTTTCTTCCCAATCGCATTCGGGCCAACCATAGTCGACCTGGCGTAAGCCGGCCGTGTGAGTGAGCAGGTGCTGAATGGTGATCGCCTCTTTGCCTCCCGCTGCAAACTCCGGAATGAACTCACAGACTCGGCTATCCCATTGACAGCGGCCCTGTTCCACAAGTTGGGCAATCGCCACAGCCGTGAGTGGTTTCCCGGCAGATAACCACGGCAGCCAGTCATCGGTCGTTAAAGGGCACCCGGGAAAAGCCTCGCCCCAGGCGAGATCGGCAACGGTCATACCACGGTGCGAGACCCACAATTGCAGCCCATAGTGAAGTCCCCGGTCACGGCCCGTCTCAAAGACGTTCAAGGTGTGCGACCACTGGCTCATCGGCAAAGTCAAATCCGCATCTCCCGGAAGGAGGCAATAACGATTCGGGTTTCAGTGGGCATCATCAACGGGAGCGGGCGGGTTGGTCAACCGCCCGGATGTCTGATTGAGACGACTGGATTCGTTGACTCTGCGGGTTGCGGCGAGATTGCAAGCGGGGGATGGGCTGCTCTCGTATGAGGGACGCAAGGCTGACACGGATTTTCCTGTTAATCTTGGGGTGTCATAACAGGCACGTTCGGAACTTCAGGAAAGGGCGCTAGGAAGTCCCCTAGTTTGCGTCTTCGTGTCTATTGTGATTGGCCTCGCTCGGAAAAAACGGTCTTTTTGCCGTCAAAGTCGCATGCATTTTAACCAGGTGGCACAGGCGACAATGTCGCGTTAGAAATCGACGTAAGTAATTTGCAATTTAACGACTTGCGAGATTCAAGGCGTCTTGCATGGGAATCCGATCATTGGGGCTAGTCCCGCCATATGCAAACTGCCTCGAAACCGGATTGTGATCACGGAGCGAGCCAGGCCGGGACTGCCAGGTCCAACGGGCAGGCTCGCCCGTATCACCTGCGGTTACGTGTTAACGGTCGGAGCTTGGTGAAAGCGTGAAGGGAAGGTCGCTGTCGGAATTCGACGCGCGTCGCCAGTGGCGACAGACCAGAGGCGGAATGGTTCGTTGCCGCCGGGTGTTCTGACAGAGGACCGCACGACTTTCACAGGTCATGACGACCAGGTTCGAGATTCCCAAGGGAAGGAGACGTTGCTCTATGTGGATCAAGATGAGTGGCGCACTGCTCGCCGCGATGAGCATGATCAACCTGGCGAACGCCGGGCTGCTCGGCTCAAAGATGAGCTGCGGTGCCGAAAAGGGATGTGGTTGTGCATCGACATGCCAACCTGCTTGTTGCAAGCCGGTGATTGTGAAGCCTTGCTGCCCGAACGTGTATACGTATCAGCGCAAGTGCTCGGACATCAAGCCGCCTTGCTGTGACACCTGCTGCCCGCCGGCCACCTGCTGTGCCCCGGCTGCTGCCCCGACCGCTTGCGGTCCTGCTGCTTGTGCCCCGGCTTGTGCGGCTCCTGCCGCCTGTGCTCCGGCTTGTGCAGCTCCCGCTGCCTGTGCCCCGGCTCCTGCTGCTTGTGCCCCGGCCTGTGCGGCTCCCGCCGCCTGTGCTCCGGCCCCGGCTGCTTGTGCTCCGGCCTGTGCCGCTCCTGCTGCTGCCTGTGCTCCGGCCGCTTGTGCCCCGGCTTGTGCAGCTCCCGCTGCCAGCTGTGCTCCCGCGACCTGTGCTGCTCCGTGTGCCCCGGCCTGTGCCGCTCCGGCGACCTGTGCCCCGGCTTGCTGCAGCACCAAAGTTAAGGGTGGCCTGCTGAGCGGTCTGTTCAAGAAGACCAAGATGGACTGCGGTAGCTGCAACACCTGCGCTGCTCCGGCTGCTTGCACCCCGGCCTCTTGTGCCGCTCCGTGCGAAACCCGCTGCTGCAACGCTGATCCTTGCGAAGTTGCGACGCTGATCTACCAATCGCAAACCGCTTGCTACGCCAAGGATCGTCGCTCGGCCATCCACAAGCTGGGTGACAAGTTCGACTGCATCTGCAACCCCGAAATCATGACGGCCTTCATCGTTGGACTCAACGATTGCGACGAACGCGTTCGCCGCAAGGCCGCCGACGAAATCGGCGATCAGATCCGCAAGAACTGCTGCTGCTGCCCCGAAGTGGTTGCCGCTCTGACCTGTGCTCTGGCTGACTGCGACAAGCACGTTGTCAAGCAAGCCACCGAAGCCCTGGAACTGTGCGGTTACGAAGTGGTTGACGGCTGCTGCGATCCTTGTGCCGCTACCTGCACCACCGGTGCTTGTGGCAGCAACGGTTGTGCTCCCGCCGCCGCTCCGATGGCCCCGGCCGCTCCGGCTCCGGTGCCCCCGATGACCACCAATCGCAACAGCGGTTTGGGTCAGCTCCTCGGTCTCCTGGACTAGTTCCAGCAGATCGATGACCAACCCGGTCCATCGTGATTGATTGATAACGGAAGCCCAGAGATTTCGGTCTCTGGGCTTCTGTGTTTTTGGGGCCAATAATGAAAAGCCGCCACCGCCGCATGGCGGGCATTCCGCGTCTGTCACTCCGTGTCATTCACAACCGCTTCCACCCGGCTGATCACTTCGCCATCGGGCAGCAAGGTCGAGAGCGCATCGCCAATTCGTACCTGTTCGACGGAACGAATCAGCTCCCCGTCAGGATGCTGCTTGGTCAGCGAATATCCCCGGCTGAGGACGCCCAACGGGCTGAGTGCTTCCAACTGAGCGGCGGCGGCTTCTAGTTGCTGTTGAGCCAGCACGACCTTCGCGCGACTCGCCCGTTGCAACCGTTGCTGCAACTCGTCCAGTAACCGCTGTTGCTCATGAATGCGGTCCATCGGTCGTGTGAAACAGCGGCGACCGGCGATCCCATCCAGTTGCAGCCGTGCCCGTGCTGCCCGTTGCTTCAAGCCATTCGGCAATCGGCTGCGAATCTGATCCAATTGCTGCCGCATCTCCTCACACGAGGGGACCACCAACTCGGCAGCTTCACTCGGTGTCAACGCCCGGCGATCGGCCACGAGGTCGGCAATGGTCACATCGATCTCATGACCGACGGCACTGACCACGGGAATCTTGCAGGCTACAATCGCGCGAGCGACCAGTTCGGTATTGAAGGCCCATAAGTCTTCGAGACTTCCCCCGCCGCGACCGGTGATTACCACATCCACCTCAGGGATGCGATGCACATAAGCCAGGGCGGCGGCGATTTGCGGGGCCGCTTCATCACCTTGAACAGCGACAGGCAGCACAACGATATCGACTAGCGGCCAACGGCGTGACAACACCTGCAGCATGTCGCGGACCGCAGCCCCCTGAGCACTGGTGATGAGTGCGACCCGACGAGGAAACCGTGGCAACGGACGTTTTCGATCGGGTTCGAAGAGTCCTTCCGCAGCCAGTTTTTCCTGCAACTGCCGCAACGCGAGCTCAAGCGCACCCATGCCCTGCGGTTGCAGCGATTGACAGACAATCTGATAGTTGCCCCGGGGCGGATAGACTTCGATGCCCCCACGTGCGATCACCTCCATGCCATCACGCAGATCGAACTTGAGGCGTTGAGCGGCGGTTCGCCACATCACGGCTTTCAACTGAGCCGCTTCATCTTTCAAAGTGAAGTACAAATGCCCCGACCCGGCACGCGTCAGGTTGGACACTTCCCCCGCAACCCACACATCGGGAAAGCACTGTTCAACAACCCCGCGCAAGACCTGCGTCAAATCATGAACGGAGAGAATGACCGGGGCATCATCAGACATGGGTTCGAATCAACTTATGGAAGCAGTTTTGTGGCACGCCCTGACTTCAGGAGCGGTGTGGTCGTTCCGTTTACGTGCCCAGCAATATGCGGCGGACATGCCGCAGTCCTCTGGCGATGTCGCCCGGTTGATCGTCTCCTTGAGAGCGGAGAGCGGTGACCCAGCCGCGGTAATCCATCTCGCCCAACAGGGCGATCACCTCGGCCCAATCGACGACACCTTGACCAACCGGTACTTCCGCACCACCGCCGGCCAGATCCCGCAGGCCATCCCGCAATTGCAGATGGACGACGCTGTCGTGGACTTCCCGCAAGGCATCCGGGACCGATAACCCCATCATCGCACAATGGGCTGGATCGAAATCGATGCCCACCGGTCCGGTTTTGATGTGGGACAGTAACGAGCGGACCGCTGCCGGTGATTCGACCGTGGGAGTGATTGCGAGGACGACGCCCACGTGGTTGCCGTGGGTCGCCAGATCATTCAGCACTTCCCGCAGAATCTGTCCCGGGCCTTCATCTAGCGATTCCGGAATCCGACCAATGCGGAAGCAGAGGGTGCGGATTTTCAATTGGGCAGCGAAGTTCATCGCCTGTCTCAGAAATGCGAGGCGTGGTTCCATCGTCGCCTGGTCGTACAGCGGATGCCGTAACGGAATCCAGCCCGATGCCAGTTCCAGACCCCGTTCACGTAGCCGATGCAGAAAATCGCGCCGGCCGCTTTCGGTGAGAGAGTCCGGGGGATATTCGTTGCGTAAATCGAGCTGCAGCCCGGCGACATCCAACGACTGCACAGCCGTCAGCAAGTCGGCGAAGGGGAGTTTCCAGCAGCGCGAAGCCACTGCGAGTCGTAACGGTTGCATAAGACCGATCGGTTGTAGGGGAATGGGGAACAGGCAGCGGTTGCAATCGTCATAGCCGCTGCAAATCCTGTCATGAACACACCTCTGGAGGTGGCGTCGGATCTGGTCGATACCCCTCGATGCGTGTCCATCGATCACAACACATGAATTCCCCGCCATGGTATCCGTTTGGTGGCTGACATGTCAGGTAACGGCAGCGGTCTGGTCGGTTTCCGCTGTCCAGCCGGTGCAGCCCCATGAACTGACACCCGTCTGCCAGTACAACTTTCAGCGTGAGAACGACCTCGACCTGGATGGCCAGCCCGATGACTGGGTCCGTCGCCAGGGTATCGAGTTTCCGCCGTATGTGACTGCGGAAATCGATGGCTCAACCGGAGTCGATGACCTCGCCAGCCTGAAGTTCTCCGCGAACGGTGCCGCCGCGGCCTATTATTCCCCACTGATTCGCATCGACGATCTGCATACCTATTTCTTCTCGGGACAGATCCGAACCGCCGGAATGAAGCACGATGCCGCCATCATTTCCGTCTCGCTGCTGGATCATAAACGGCATCGGTTGCAGCGATTTCTCTCGAAGCCGGTGCTGGGCGAACACCGCACCTGGGTCGAAATCAAACTCGGGCCGATGGTACCCGCCGACAACGTGCGCTTTGCCGTCATTGGCTGTCATCTGGCACCCGGTTCGGGAGAGATTCACGATATCGGCGGCTCTGTCTGGTTCGACAACCTGGAACTGGGGCGTTTGCCCCGGATGGAACTCGACAGCAATTTTTATCGCCACTTTGTGAGTGCCGGGGAACCCGTCGAAGTTTCGTGTCAGGTGAGCGGCCTCGATCCGGGGCATCGTTATGAACTCGATTTCCGGTTCATGGATCTCGAAAACCGCGTGCTGCAGCAATCACTGCAAGGGCTCGATGAAGATGAAAGCGTGATGGATGAACGCCTGACCGACTTTCTGAAACCGCGGCTGGTCAGTTGGCAATTGAAGCCGCAACCTCCGGGGTATTACACCGTGTATGCCATGTTGCTGCGGGATGGTTCACCCGTTGCGTCACAACATACGTCACTTGTTACGTTGTCGCTGGTGAATCACGTACGCAAATCGGGCGAGTTCGGCTGGACGTTATCGCAACCGTTGCAGGAACGCGAGCAGAGAGAACTACCGCAGATTGCCGCTCAGGCGGGCATCAACTGGTTGAAGTATCCCTTATGGTCGACCGCGTTGGATCGCAACCCACGGGTCGCTGTCGACAATGCCCAGATGTTCGATCAACTCTCGGGGTTCCACATTTCGCCCATCGCATTGCTGGCAGAACCGCCGCCGGTTTTGCGCTCGCAATTCTCTCGCAACTGGCATGGCGTGAATGAAGTCTTCAGCCTGCCGCCCAAATTCTGGCAGGGTTCACTGGAACCCGTCCTGGCCCGGTATTCGTCGACGGTGCGGAGTTGGCAGCTTGGCAGTGAAAGTGACCGCAGCTTCATCGGGTCGGCTTCGCTGCCATCGACGCTGCAGAAAGTCCGGCAGGAAATTGAGTCGATCAGCCGCAATGTGAATCTTGGGATGGCTTGGGGTTTCGACGATGGTCCACCGAACCCTGCCACGCAGTTCGTCAGTATCGGTTCCGACACGCCCTGGACACCGCAACAACTCGGCCAGCTTTTGAGTGCGGCACCCCACTCGCTGACGCAACGCTGGTTGCTGCTGAGGTTGGCCCATTTGCAGGGAACAACGCCGACCGAGCGTGCCACGACTCTGGCTCAACTGATGATTACAGCCCGCATGGGCGGAGCCGATCGGGTCTTTGTCGATGATGTGTACCACGATGAGCATGGATTGCTGCACACCGACGGTTCGCCGCGAGAACTCTTTATCCCCTGGCGAACAGCCGCATTGATGTTGCAGGGGAAACAGTATCTGGGGCAGTTTGTCTTCCCACATGGCAGTCCGAATGCGGTCTTCGCCGGGGAAGGGCAGGCGATGGTGGCCATCTGGAATCCTGAACCCACTCAAGAAACGTTGTATCTCGGACCGCATGTCCATTTGATTGACATCTGGGGAACCTCGCACGAACTTGCCCGTGATCCCAATACTGGCGAATCGATCATCGATGCCGGACCCATTCCCAAGTTTCTGGTCGATTGCTCGGAACCGGTCGCACGCTGGCGAATGGCCACGCAATTTGAAATCGGACGCATGCGCAGTGAGTACGGCGGTCACGAAGATGCCTTGCTGGTAACCAACACCTTCGCCCAGGGCGTGAGCGGCGAAGTCAGTCTTGTCTTGCCTCCGGAATGGGAAGCCGAACCGCGAACCTGGTCGATTGCCGCCGAAGCCGGGGAACAACTCCGCTTTCCCACGTTTTTGCGGTCTCCCCCAAATGCATCACTCGGAGCCTTGTTGATGCATGTCGATTTTCAGATTACGGCCGATCGACCTTATCGATTTCGTGTCTATGCCCCTTACACCATGGGGTTGAATGACATTACGATTCAGGTGGTGGATCGCAAGCTGCCCGATGGTCGGCTGGAAATCGAGCAAACGGTCATCAACCGTACCGATCCGCTGGAAAAGCTCGACTTCCGCTGCAGCCTGTTCGTCCCCGACTCGAAACGTCAGAAGCTGCAAATCACGAAGCTGGGGCAAGGGTCGGATCGCAAACTGTACTACCTGCCCAACGCCGACAAATACAAGGGGCAGGAACTCTGGTTGCGTATGGAACAGGACGGCGGACGGCGAGTTATGAATTATCGCTGGAAGGTTGGAGCCGACTGGTAGACAATCGGGAGCCACACCTTCGGGTCATTCTTCCAGAGAGTCAACAGCGATGTATCTCGGTATTGAAATCGGTGGCACCAAACTGCAACTCGGCGTGGGTGTCGGACAGGATGCCACATTGGTCGACCTTGTCCGTTGCGATATCGATCGAAGTCGCGGCGCTCCGGGAATTCTCGAACAGATTCAGTCCGCAGGGAAAGATCTCGTCACAAAGTACGACATTGCCCGCATTGGTTACGGCTTCGGTGGCCCCGTCTTCGGTGATCGGGGCATCGTGCAGACCAGCCATCAGGTACACGGTTGGGACAATTTTCCGTTAGCGGAATGGACGCAGCAGCAACTCGGCGTGCCTGCCCAACTTGGGAACGACTGCGATGTCGCCTCGTTGGCTGAAGCCTGTTACGGTGCAGCCCGCGATGTACGAACCTCGTTCTATGTCACCGTTGGAACGGGTATCGGTGGCGGTTTTGTGATCGATCGGCAGATTTACGGTACTCATCGACCAGCCACAGCGGAGATCGGGCATTCGCGGCCGGGACTGGCTGCCAGCGATCGGCATGACACTGTGGAATCGATTGCCGCCGGTCCGGGCATCTCAGACCGTTTGATTCCCCGATTGAAAGCTGCGGCCGATACCGATGCCGCGGCGAACGCACTGAAAGACGCAGTGGCGGGCAAACTGGAGCAATTGACGACGAAGCACATCGGGCAAGCCGCCGTTGCAGGAAACTCTTATGCCATTGCGGTTTATCGTGAAGCGACCGACGCGTTGGGCTGGGCGATCGCACAGATGATCACCCTTCTGGCTCCGGAAATGGTGGTGGTTGGCGGCGGCGTTTCTCTGGTGGGGGAAGACGTCTTTTTCGAACCATTGCGGCAATCCGTGGCGAAGTATGTCTTCCCGCCTCTGGCACAAAGTGTTCGCATCGTTCCCGCCGGATTGGGGGAAAGCGTGGTGGTGCATGGGGCCTTGGCCTTGGCGGCCACCACCGATCCGTCAAAATCTCAAAAGTGAGACGGCAGGCCAGTCAGATCGCCGATCTTATTGCAGGAACGGGAGTTGCCGCATAAACTGAAGCCGTCGGAGAGTTGTCTGTCGAGGGGAGAGCCGTAGAGCGATCCAAGCCGCCGGACTATACTTTCCGATAGTCGTAGAGATCCTTATTTTCGAGATCGATGGCGGGAGCCGCAGGCATGGCGAAGGCTGGTGGACGCAAAAAGCTGCCCAAAGAAGTGGCGGTGATCAATGCCGACAACTGCACCGGGTGCGAATCGTGTCTGGAAGTCTGCCCGGTTGATTGCATCGTCAAAGTTCCCGGCCGCGACATTTCGGTGCTGCAGTCGTTCTGCGAAATCGATGTCGAGCGTTGTGTGGGTTGTGAAGTCTGCGTCCACATTCCGACCAAGAAGTCGGACCCATATGAGTTGACGGTCTGTCCGTGGGACGCCATCGAGATGGTGCCAACCGTTCAGGTGGCTCAGTACGTCGCCGCCAAGGGTGGCCCGCCCGATTATCTGTTGGAAAACTGGGATCGGCTGGTGGTTCCGGCTCAGCGGATGGCCGAACTCGCGGCTGCTAAGTAAAAACCAGAATTTCGGTTCTCCGAACGCTTGCCCCGTGTCGCTCTGGCAGGCATTATCATCACCACGTGTTGATGGATTCCCGCCAAAAAGTGTGACCTGCCGAAGGGGCTGGCGTTATGCAGCGTTCTGTGATCGCGCGTCTGTCTGTGATGATGTTCCTGGAGTTCTTCATCTGGGGCGCGTGGTTACCCCCGAGCTTTGGTTACTTTGGTGCCGGGGCTCTCGGGTTCAGTGAGTGGCAGCAGTTCGGTTTGAACATCGCGTTCCCGGTCTCTGCGATCATTGCGATGTTTTTCGGTAACCAGTTTGTGGACCGGAATTTTGCTGCCGAAAAGTTTCTCGCCTTTAGCCATCTCGTCGGTGGACTCGCGATTCTCGGTTTCGGCGTGATGTCGTGGCAGGCTTTCCAAGGGGAAACCCCGCAGCCTGCGAATTACTGGCTCTTCTTTGCCTGCATGGCGATCCACTGCCTGTTCTATGTGCCGACGATTTCGGTGACTAACGCAATTGCCTTTGCCAACATTCAGGACGCTCAGAAGGACTTCGGATTTGTCCGCTTGTGGGGCACCATTGGCTGGATCGCGGCGGCTTGGCCGTTTGTCTTCATCCTGCTTGATTGGGCCAAGATTCCCCCGATGGCTGAAGCTGGCGGTTTTGTCGCCTGGTTGGGCACGGCGTTCAAAACCGGTCTGAGTGGTCAGGCATTGAATCAGGCCAAGAGCTGGGCCTTCATTACCTCGGGTATTGCCTCGCTGATCTTCGCCGGATTTAGCCTGATGCTGCCCCATACGCCGCCGAAGCCGGCCAAAGCGGGAGATGCCCAGTTTGCCTGGCTGGAAGCGATGTCGCACCTCAAGCATCCGTTTCTGCTGGTGCTGTTCATCGTGACGTTTATCGATGCCACCGTGCATGACGGCTTTTTCTTCTTCGCCTTCACCTATCTCGCCAAAGTCGGCGTCCCCGAAAACTGGGTGCAGGCGGCGATGAGCGTCGGTCAGTTGGCCGAAATCGGCACAATGGCGTTCCTCGGTGTGGTGCTCAAGAAACTCGGCTGGCGAACCACGATGATCCTCGGCATCCTCGGTCACACCGTGCGGTTCACCGTCTTCGCACTCTGCCCCGATCCATATGCAGCCGTCGCGGTGAACATCCTGCACGGCGTGTGCTATGCCTTCTTCTTCGCCACGTTGTACATCCTGGTCGACGAAGTCTTCCCGAAAGACACCCGCACCAGTGCCCAGGGGCTGTTTAACCTGCTGGTGCTCGGGCTGGGTCCGATTGCGGCCCGTTACACGTGGCCAGCACTGCAGGCGGCCTATACTAATGCGGACGGTGAAGTCAATTATCGCCAGTTGCTGCTCTTTCCGGCCGCTGCGGGGTTTGCCGGGGCCTTGATTCTGGCGTTGTTCTTCCACCCGCCGAAACACACGCACACCGAACCGGTGCCGCTGGGCACCTCCGAGCCGTAATCCGCAGTGGGATCTTCCCAAAAGGGTGGCGGTGGCGCTCCGCATAGCGGAAGCCCGGGGGCTTCCTATCGGAGCGCCCCCGACACCCCGGTCGTCTGAATCGCTCTTGTCCGCAAACGCATCCCACGCTACAACTCCGCTGCCTCTGCCCGGCGGTCGGTTGACCGGGCTGACGTTCGCAGTGCGCACACTCGGCGAACGTTTCCGCTCAAATGCAAGGGAATGCGATCATGGACGATCAGCACGCACAGGAGCCCCAGCGTCGGCGACTGGGTCGTGGACTGAATGCACTGCTGGGCACCGGTTCATTTGGAGACGCCGAAACCAATTCCGAGCAGGATCAGTCGCAGATTCATGTCGACCTGATCGATCGCAATCCGTTTCAACCTCGGCAAGACTTTGAGCCTGAAGCGCTCAACGAACTGGTCGACAGCATTCGTCAGCACGGCATTCTGCAATCCCTGCTGGTCCGCCCGGTGGGTGACGGTTACCAACTCATCGCCGGTGAACGCCGCCTGATTGCCGCGAAGAAGGCCGGGCTGGAACTGGTTCCGTGCCGGGTTCTCGAACTGAGTGATCAACAGGTCTGCGAAGTTTCTCTCGAAGAGAATCTGAAGCGGCAAGACCTGAACGTGCTGGAAAAGGCCATTGCCTTCCAGGACTACCTGAATCGTTTTCAATGTCCGATCGAAGAACTCGCCCGTCGTCTGAGTCTCGATCGGTCAACGGTCAGTAACATGCTGCGACTGCTCGAATTGCCGGATGCGATCAAAGACGATGTGCGATCGTCCCGCATCACGGCCGGTCATGCTCGAGCGCTGCTGTCTTTACAGGAAGCGGATCAGTTGCAGTTGTCGCAACAGATTCAGCAGGAACACTGGTCGGTCCGCCGGACTGAAGAAGCCGTGCGGGCCCTGCAGAACGACGGCAGCACCGTGCCGTTCCCCACGGGCGATCAAGCGACCGGCAAGAAATCCAAAGCCGAAGTCACCAACCACATCCTGTCGCTGCAGGATCAGTTGCGGGACTGGCTGGGCACCAAGGTCGAAATCAAACTCAAAGGCAAGGAAGCAGGCAAGATCGTCATCGAGTTCACCTCGAACGACGACTTCGAACGACTGCTAGGCCATCTGCGTCGCGCGGCATAATCCTGCTCACCCATTCACAACACACAGCGACCCGGACTGATGCAACAACCGCATCGCTCCGGGTCGTGTTGTTTTTCAGGCTGGTTTCTCACGGTGGCATGTCGTTGTGGTTCCCCGCGGCCTGTGACATACTGGCGAACGTTGATCTTTTATCACCTTGAGTCGCTTCACGAGGATTTCCCCATGGTCGGACGTTGGTCGCAATTCATCGCGGGCTGGTGCCTGGTGCTGCCTGCCATGCTCTCTGCTGCCGATTGGCAACGGGTCACCCTCGACACACAGTTTCGGGCCGAGGGAGTTGCTGCGGGCGACTTCAACCATGACGGCAAGATGGACGTCGCCGCCGGTGATGTGTGGTATGCCGCGCCGGAGTGGACCCGTCATGAATTCCGGCAGCCACTGGATCGCATGGCCAAACCGACCGACGCCTACGATGGCACCACGGGTTACAGCAACTGCTTCGCCAGTTGGGCTTGGGATATCAACGGGGACGGCTGGCAAGACCTGATTGTCGTCGGTTACCCCGGGGCTCCGTTCCACTGGTATGAGAATCCGCAGAACAAGGAAGGCCACTGGAAAGAGCACGTCATCTGGCACAGTGCCTGCAACGAAACGCCGTTGTTCACCGACATCACAGGCGATGGCAAACCGGAAGTGATTCTCGGTTCGCAGCCGGAACGGCAGATGGGCTTTCTTGAACTGCCCTCCGTCGATAAATGCACCGAAAAATGGGCTTTCACGGCCATCAGTGAAGCCGGTGAGCCGAAAGAAAACGGCACCTTCATGTACTATCACGGCCTGGGGACTGGCGATGTAAATCGCGATGGTCGGCTCGATCTGCTCATTCCGCACGGCTGGTGGGAAGCTCCAGCTGATCGTCATAGCGGATTGTGGGACTTTCATCCGCTGTCGTTGGTGAAGACGAATGAGAAAGCGCCCGTTACCGCGTCGAACATTCATGTCCTCGACCTCGATCTCGATGGCGACAACGACATCATTTTGAGTTCTGCCCACTCGTTTGGTGTCTGGTGGTTCGAGAATCAGGGGCTCGATAAACCGTTCGTCTACCACCTCATCGACGAGAGCTTTTCACAGACGCATGCCCTTGATCTGGTCGACCTGTATGGCGATGGCAAATTGTGGCTGGTGACCGGCAAGCGGTACTTTGCTCATCAGGGGAATGATCCCGGTGGCCGCGATCCCGTGGTGATGCAGACCTACGAAATCCGCCGGACAGCCGGTCAACCGCCAGAGTTTGTGCGGCAGGAAATTCTTGCGGGGCAGGATACCGGCGTGGGCACCCAGTTCCAGACGGTCGATTTCAATGGGGACGGCCGCCTCGATCTGGTGCTATCGAACAAGAAGGGCGTGAACCTGCTGCTGCAGAAGTAGCCGATGAATGGCTCGTCAGGACGGCACCTGCTTTAACCCAGCGACACGCGTTCTTCCGGATAGGCGTAGGCACCGGGGCGGGTGAAGCCGGCGAGGGCGATGATTAACGTCAACGGACCCACGCGGCCGAGGAACATTGTGACTACCAGCAGGTATTGTGACAGCGGCTTGAGCTGAGGGGTGAGATTCGCGGAGAGACCCACCGTGCCGAAGGCACTTGCCGCTTCGTAGAGTTGATCGATCAAGCGGCCAGGGCGATCTTCAATGACGACCAGCAGAAGGCTGGTTAACATCAACGTGGCGAGTCCCATGGTGATAATGGCCAGTCCCCGGAAAACTTGTTCCTCAGGAATGGTCCTTCCGCCGCACTCGACGGAAGGTCGGCCGCGCAACACCGAGCGCAGTGTCAGCAGCGTAATCGCAAAGCAGATGGTTTTAACGCCGCCCCCCGTAGAACCGGCCGAAGCACCGATGAACATCATGCCCATGCCAAAGAGCTTCGTGGCCGGGCGGAGTTCCTGGTGGTCGACGGTGTTGAAGCCCGCCGTGCGTAACGTGACCGAATGGAACCACGCATTGGCCCACTGATTTCCTTCCTCTTGGGGGTGTCGTGGGTTATTGCGCTCCAGACAATACAGACACACCGTGCCGACGAGCAGCAGGCTGAGTGTGGTGATGGTCGAAATCCGGGTGTTCAATGTCAGCCGCTGAGTCTGGGCCGTGCCACCGAAGGGAATACGGGTGAAGCAGCGAAAGGTGATCACTTTCCGCCAGTTATCCAGCGAGGTGAAGCCAAAGCCGCCGAGGATAATCAGCAGGGGAATAGCCCCCCAGACCTGCCATTTCATCTCCCAGTGCAGCAGGCTTTGATCGCGCAGGCCAAAGCCAGCGTTGCAGAACGCGCTGACGGAGTGAAACAGTCCATAGAAACAGCGATCACCAAACGGCCGTTCCGGCCACAAGGTGCATAAGACGATTGCACCCAGAAGTTCAATGCCGAAGGTAAACCCGAGAATCGCGCGGATCATGCTGCCGATATCGCCCATGCGGTCTGATTCGAGGAGTTGTCGGAACGTCATCTGTTCGCGTACGGGCAAGCGTTGCCCGAGTGCATAAGCGAAGAAGGCACTGAAGGTCATGATGCCCAGTCCGCCACATTGAATCAGTCCCAGAATCACCGTCTGCCCGGTGCGGCTCCAGTAGCTGCCCGTCGGTTCCACAATCAGCCCGGTTACACAACTGGCACTGGTGGCGGTAAACAAGGCTACGCGAAAGGGGGCGGGTGGTTGACCTACGGGTCGGCAGCGGGGCGACATCAACAGCACCGTGCCAATACAGATCAATGCCATGAACGAGACGACCAGCACCAAAGCCGGGTTCAGGCCCGCATTGGCAGCCGCATGGATGGCCAGATACAACTCGTAGCCACCCCAGATGAGCGTCAGCAGTTCCGCCCAACTGGTCAGCAGCGTCCATGTGGAAGGCATTTCAGCCACGTCCAGTATGGAGACGACCGGCAGGATCACGACGCCCAACAGCCAGGCCGCGGAAAACGACAACTCGGTACGGTGTTCGCGCACATAGGAAGGCCGACGTCGGCTCCAGAGATAACGCAGCAGTTGAATGCCCACCGGCAGCGACAAGGCTGCCATCATCACCCAGGCAAGCTGGTTGGCCAGACTGCTCGCCAGATTTTGAAAGCCATACCGCGCGATCATGACGGCCATGTCCATCATGGCCGAAGCGAACTGCAGTTGACGCAAACGCACACACCAGTGCGGGTACAGCGTATCGTCAACGTCGAAATGGGGCAGATTGGGGGAAGACATCATGGGGCCGGATTTTAGCACATGCCCTCAGTCTACGGCAGCGACTGGCTTATGGTCCTGCATGGGGCCGCCTGATTGAGCTTAACGAGTCATCGCCGCTAGGGACGAGCGGGTTTCTGGCACCGGTTCATGGACGGGTTGGTCTTGCGTGGTGCGTTGGAACCAGCCGGGTAGCCAGCGTTTGAAGCGGGATTGCCAGAATGGAGTCAACTTCAACACCGCCAGTGACCGTCCCTGCAGCGGATATTGTGCGGCCCCCCAGCGACGCCTCGAAAACAGCGGCTGAGCCGTGTCGAGAATCGGCTTCCAGTAATGGTCCGCATCCGCAGCGGGCAGGCTGAATGGAATCGGTTCGTGATGGGAATTCATCAGAATCAGCAGGGTGTCGCCCGTGATCGCCCGGCCGTACTCATCGATTTCGTCCTCCATCTCGCCAGACAAGCGCATCCCAAGGCAACGGACAAAACCCAAATGCCAGTCGTCATCATTCATGGGGCGACCATGCGGCGTCAGCCAGAGAACATCGTGCACACCCGCGCCGTGTAACGCTCGGCCCTGAAAAAACTGCCGCCGTTGCAGCACCGGTTGCGACTTCCAGATTTCCACGCACTTGCGAGTAAACGTGAGGAAATCTTCCTGCGCCGGCGTGAGTTTCCAGTTGATCCAACTGAGAGGGGTATCTTGACAGTAGGCGTTGTTGTTGCCCTGCTGGGTGTGACAGACTTCATCACCCATGCGCAGCATCGCCACCCCTTGAGAGAGCAGCAGGGTCGCCATGAAGTTTCGCTTCTGCCGCTCGCGAATCATCAAGACTTTGGGGTCGCGCGTCAGCCCTTCAGCCCCGCAGTTCCAACTGTTGTTGTGACTGTCGCCGTCTTCGTTGTTCTGCCCGTTCGCGAGATTCTGTTTGTTGTTGTAGCTCACCAAGTCCTGCAGCGAGAAACCATCGTGACAGGTGACGAAGTTGATACTCGCATAAGGGCGGCGGCCGTTGTGTTCGTACAGATCGCTGCTGCCACATAAGCGTGTGGCGAATTCGGAAACGGTGTTGCCGTCTCCTTTCCAGAACCGGCGGACGCAGTCGCGGTACTTGCCATTCCATTCGGTCCACAAGACGGGGAAGTTCCCAACCTGATAACCCCCTTCGCCCAGATCCCACGGTTCGGCGATGAGCTTCACCTGCGACAACACCGGGTCTTGATGAATGATGTCGAAGAAGGCCCCGAGCTTGTCGACCGCATGCAGTTCCCGCGCGAGAGCACTGGCGAGATCAAAGCGAAAACCGTCGACATGCATTTCCTGCACCCAGTAGCGCAGGCTGTCCATGATCAGTTGCAACACCCGCGGGCAGAGCATGTTCAACGTGTTGCCACAGCCGGTGTAGTCCATGTAGAACCGGGGTTCTTTGCCGACCAGCCGATAGTACGAGGCGTTATCGATACCACGTAGGGATAACGTCGGCCCCAGGTGGTTGCCTTCGGCGGTGTGGTTGTAAACCACGTCGAGAATGACTTCCAATCCATGCCGATGCAGCGTCCGCACCATGCGTTTGAATTCGAGGACCGCGGCCTGCGGATCTTTCTGCGACGCGTATCTCTGGTTCGGCGCGAAGTAACTCAGGGTGTTGTAGCCCCAGTAATTCGCCTTGTTCTGATCGACCAGAAATCGATCATCGACGTGGTGATGCACCGGCATCAGTTCAACGGCGGTGACACCGAGGGATTTCAGATGCCGGATAGCCCCCGGCGAGGCCAGTCCGGCATAAGTCCCGCGGAGTGCGGCCGGAACCCACGGTGAAAGCTGCGTGAATCCTTTCACGTGCAATTCATAGATCAGCGTTTGATGCCATGGCGTGCGGAGCGGCTTGTCTCGTCCCCAGCGAAACCGGGGATCGATCACGGCTGCCAGCGGCGCAGCACCGGCACTGTCTCGCGTATCAAAGGAAAGATCGGCATCGGCATGGCCTACCGAGTAGCCGAAGAGGCTGTCATCCCAACGGAGATCGCGACCGATTGCCTTGGCATACGGATCGAGCAGAAGTTTGTGGGGATTGAACCGCTCGCCCTGCAGGGGTTGATACGGCCCATGCACGCGGTACCCGTAAAGCTGCCCGGGCTTCAAGCGTGGCACATACCCGTGGAACACATAGTCGGTTTGTTCGGGCAGGTTCAACCGGGCGATTTCGCGGTATTCGGGCCCATCCTCGAACAGGCAGAGTTCCACGCGCGTCGCGTGCTCGGAATACAAGGCGAAATTCACACCGCGTCCGTCCCACGTGGCTCCTAACGGAGACGGGCGTCCTGGCCAAACCTGCATTCCAGTCCTCTCCATGGATGTCGGAATCTTGCTGCCGGGATTTACCAGCGAACGGCGTTCCCAGCCACCTGATCTTCGGTCACTCACCTCGAAACATCAACTGTAACTTCAAACCAAATATGGAGATTCGTTCATATTGACCTCTATGATGCAGGGCAGCGTTGCTGATCAATTGAGCGGTCTTATGCCCAGAAAACGATGCCGTGACAGACCTGCGAAAGCGACTCGCCAAGTCTGCTTGTCACTCTGGTTTACCCGGCTTACGACAATTGCCACCGCCGCCTGAGTACCCACTCGGTAACCAGCAGGCCCATCATCAAGAGGAGAGGTTCCCAGCGACTCCAGAGGGGTAACCGGCGGCCCTGTTCGAAGGGGATCGGACGGCCAATTGGAATGCGGCTGGGAAGTTCCGCCAGATCCTCCAGTTCCACCACGGCACCCCCAGCCGTTTTGACCGCTGCTTGCAGATCCAGGCGATCAACCGCCCGGCGTTGCATTTCCCGATCGAGCGATTCCACGCGGAAGTCGGCGACAGGTGGCGCGACTTCAAAACTGGGTCGCGACATCCAGGCATGATAAAACCCCTCGGCCAACCCCGTCACTTGCGTCTCAAAGACCATTGGCAGATGAGGCAATCGATGCAAGGTGATTTCGCGACGTCCTTCACCTCGTCGTTCAAGGACCACCTGCACGCCATCATCGTCGGAAGGTGCCAGACGATCATCCAGAAACCGGACTCGGAGCAGTACGGGCTCGCCTTGCAGGTAGGTCTGCCGATCCACCACCAACTCGGCCGATCGATCTTTGCCCAGCAAACGGCCGCGACTCAAGTACCGGACCGCCTGTCCCCAGTAGCGGCCGAAATGCGTGTCGCCGGTGCGAAACCGCCAACGCCAGAGTTCATCGGTCGCATGATATAGCACTTTGCCGGCCCCGTATTGCTGCAGCAGAATGACGGGCAGTTTGCCGACTTCGGCGGGGCGATACGGATGCTCGGCCAACACTCGCGTGCCAGGTTTGACGCGGGTGATCGGAAGCAGCCCGAAAAAGCCGGGCAGGTTGTTCCACGTCTCCAGACTGGCCAGTTCCGATTCCGCCAGCCGAAACATCGGCACCCCTTTTTGTCCATCCAGTGTCAGCCGTGCGCGATATTCCTCGGCATTCGGTTCCTCAAAGGCAGAGGCATCGGCCGCGCTGACAACGAAGGGCAACAGCAATTCTAATGGCGTGCGGGCCAATGTGGCGGGGTTCGATTGCGGCCCGGCAATGAAGACCAGCCCGCCCCCTTTTTCACGGACAAATGTCTCGATCCATTCCGCCGCAGTACTCCCCAACTCGGCGGGGGAAACATCGCCCAGAATGATCACGTCGTACTGCCAGAGTTCTTCTTTCACCACGGGGAAATAAGGCAAAGCGGTGCGATCTTCCTGGGCGTATTCCGGATCGGCATCGGTCAACAACGTACGCACGGTGACCGACTTGTCACGCTCCAGCCATTGCTTGAGATACCGGAATTCATAACGCGGTGCCGATTCAATCAGCAGCACATTCAGTCGCTCTTCACGAATGCTGATGTGCCGTCGTTCGCGATTATTGTTGAGGTCAGTTTCGCCAGTGACCGAGGGGACTTCGATCACCAGTTCCCAGTCGGCGGGTTGATCGGCCGTGAAGGTGACTTCAAACGTGGTTCCACCATCGCCGGCTTTGAGTGTGACCTGCTGCTGGACCAGTTGCTCCGGTTGACCTTCGACACTGACGCGGACTTGAGCCGTCTTCGCGTCCAGCCCCCTGGTACGAATCTTTCCTGAGATAACCACCGGATCGCCGACAAACGCCATGTCGTCCATCGCGACATCGAACAACTGCACATCACGACTGGGTTCGGAACTGCCGACCGGCACCGCATAAAGTTCCGTCCCGCGCCGGCGTAGCAGATCGGCAATCGTTGACAATCGATCGGCTTCCGATTCGCTCGCAATGCCATCGGTCAACACGATGATCGCCGCAGGGGGGCTGCCCCGCAGATCGGACAGAACCTGCCGTACCGATTCGGCCGGACGTGTGGCTCGTCCCGTCGGACTTAACTGCCGGAGTTGCTCGACAAACGCCACGATGTCGGCGGATTCGTCGGTGCGCTCCAGCGGCAAAGACGTGGCTGTTTGCGAGAACTGATAAAACCGGACGGGATGCGAATCGGTCAACTCCCGTAAGAACTGGCTGTCACGCGTCGTGACGGCGGAGGCCACTTGTTCCCAACGACTCGGCACGGCTTCAGGAGAAGCATTCGCCGTCACCGAACTTGGCTGAGCGGCGGCGTCACGAAATGTCATGCTCGCGGACGTATCAAACAGCACGATCACGGCCGGCAGACCCGAGCGGGCAATGACCAGTGTCGGTTGCGTCCAAAGCACCAATCCCACGCA
The DNA here is from genome assembly GCA_016125225.1 of bacterium. Lineage (GTDB taxonomy): Bacteria > Planctomycetota > Planctomycetia > Planctomycetales > Planctomycetaceae > DSVQ01. Next base: position 104,300 of record WGME01000012.1, read on the forward strand.
CAGGGCCGCACACCGCAGGGCTGTCAGTAATAATCGTGCCCCGGCCGATAACCGAGCCGCTTCCCGGCGGTAAGACCACACCAGTCCCAGACCCAACGCAATCGTCACCACCAGGGTCAGCCAGGCGGGCCAACCCGGCGGCCAGAACGGTTGCGACATCCATTCCCACTGCGTACCTTCCCCTCGACTGCTGGCAGGCAGCCCGAGGTACCACTCGCAGAAGGCTTTCCAACTGGTCATGATGGAGACGGCTGAGAAAATCGACCGTCGACCCGCTGTCCTTTCGTCAAGGGAACGATCCGGGCAACTATATCACATCGGGCAGCAGGAGCCGTAGCATGAGTCATCACCAGGAATCGCCCGAGGCGGAACTTGCCGCGCTGGAGGCGGAGCGACTCCTGGCATCAGCCGTGCACGACCTGCGTTCCCCTTTGCTGATCATTCAGGGCTTTGCCGCCGGATTGGAGCCCGCAGCCCGACAAGGTGACTGGCCTCGTTTTGCGGGAGACATGGAGCGGATCGTCCGGACCTGTGGGCATATGCAACAGTTGTTGCACGAGTTAACGGACTTCGTTCGCAGCGGGCAGGTGCAGTACCACATGCAGCCCGTGCCATTTCAGAATATCTGGCACCATGCCTGCGAACTCCTTGCCGTTCAAATGGCTGAAGCGGGCGTGCTGATGACCACGCCAGACGATTGGCCCCGCGTGCTGGGAGATGAAACAGCCCTAGTCCGCGTGGTGCAGAATCTGCTGGAAAATGCGCTGCGGCATCGCCGTGACGATGAACCTCTCCAGATCCGTTTGACGATTGATCTGTCTGAAACCGTTGTAACCATCGCCATCGAAGACAATGGCAGCGGCATCGAACCAGACCGCATTCCCGAGTTGTTTCAACCCTTCCGGCAACTCACCGGCCGAACAGGTTCTGTCGGACTGGGTTTAGCCATCGCCCGGCGGATTGTCGATGGGCACGGTGGCCAATTGGCACTGACATCAAGCGGCTCCGGCAGCGGCACCACCGCTATCTTCACGCTACCACTTGCCAATGACGGTTTGTGATGTGGAATGCCCCCGGTTGCGAGCAACCGGGGGCTAAATGATTGAGGAGTTGTAAATCAGCACGTCACGCGGCCATTCACGTCCAGCGTTCGCGTTGTCGCCAGGCATGGCGGGCGACCCAGAGGTAATCGGCCGCGGCGATGGCGCTCACACATCCCCCCCAGATCACTCCGGTGGTGCAACTCGACTTCTGATACAGAATGATCAACAGGACGACGAATTGTGCCCCGGTGGCGAACTTGCCTGACCAACGCGGCTTCAAATCCTGTGCACGCAACCGTGTACTACCCGCAGCAATCAGCGTCAGGATTAAGACCATAATGTCGCGAGAGGCCAGCCAGCCCAACTCCCAGAGATTCACCCAGCCTCGCTGCCAGACGGTATAGAGGACGGCGAGAATACAGGCCTTATCCGCTACCGGATCGAGCAGTTGACCAAAGGTCGAAACGCCGTCCCATTGCCGACTCAGCCAGCCGTCAATAAGGTCGCTCAATGCGGCATAGATCAGCAGTGGCAACCACAGAAATTCCGGGGCAAAGGGGAAGTACAAGCCGGTCGCGAGTCGCAATGCGGTGAGCGTATTGGGCAGCCACCAGGTTCCCCAGAGCCGTCGATTCCCCGGCGTCGCCATGTGCTTATTCCGCCGTCAAAGGTTTGAGAGTGAGCTTGCGGAATTCGACCTGGAAGGGGCCGCCGCTGTGCACCTGCAAGGCAATGTGACCCGTACGGGCAATCTCGTCATCCGGTTCGAGATAATCGACGGTATTCACGCCATTGATGGAAAGGGTGATGTGTTTGCCCACCGCGCGCACAACATACTCATTCCAGTCGCCAGGCTTGAGCGTCTTCTTGATCAGTTCCGGATCGGGAGCGGCGAGAATCTTGCGGCGGCGCGATTCATCATACAGTGCTCCCCAGTAACCTTGGCCAATATCGGCCTGATAGCCAATCATTTCGGTACTGCCGGGAATGCGCTGCGAGCGGAATTGAACACCCGAGTTGGCCCCGGAATCGTGCAGCTTGATCTCGAAGCGGAGTTCGAAGTCGCCGTATTCTTCCTTCGTCGCCAGAAAGTAGTTCTCTTTCAATCCGGGTGATGTGCCGACAATGGCGTCCTCTTTCACCGACCAGTAATCGAGCTTCCCTTCCCAGCCTGACAGGTCTTTACCGTTGAACAGGGCCTGCGGTTCCGCCGCGAAGAGAGGAAAAGCGGCACAGCAGACCAGAGACACAATGCCCCACTGTGTGATCTTCATGAGGTGACTCCGAGCGCGAAAGATAAACCAGCGAATGAACCCAGCGGATAGGGTCGCGAATTCGTGGCGCTTCCGCAACTGCGGGTCGTAAAAGAAGCCGGCCCGGAGAAAGTGATCTCCGGGCCGGCTTGGTTGATTGATTCGCAGGGTTATCAGAGCGAACAACTCAAGATTGAAGCCCAGGGATGGCGATCCCTGGGCTTCTTTGACAAATCACTGCCGATAAAGTTGCTGTGTTACCAGGCCACGTCTTCTGCAACGGGCACGCCGGGGATGGGGGCCATCATCGCAGGCAGAGGTTGATGGTACTGGCTCATCAACGGTGTCGGCGAAGATGTCGACCACTGCGGATTGGCATCGACGGCACCGTCGTAGAACCATTCCCCCGTGGCACTCATCGGCATGCCGCTGACACCCGCACATGAGCCCACGCAAGACGTGGCACAGTTCAAGGGAGCACTGCAGCCCCAGCCGCCCGAACATCCGTAAGGCACCGCGCAGCCACGCTTGAAGTGCTTGGGCTTCGCGCAGTGATAGGGCGTCGCACACGATGGATAAGGTGACGAACAGGACGGATACGGAGTCGCACAACCAGCACAACCCGATTTCTTCCACTTGCCAGCACTCAGGTCGCTATTCGCGGTCCCCCATAGAATCACGATGGCCATCAGGCCCCACGCCAACTGACGCATACCTTCAACTCCGCAGAGATTGGTTTGTGCACACCTGGCACCATGTCTGATGCCGTCTCTGCAACCTACCGGGAGTTTGACGGAACGCAAGAAAGATTGCGGCAGCTCCCTCAGAGGACTGGTGGGGTGATGAGGGATATGCCGGAAACACAAGTTGCAGATGCCAGCCAGCTCAAACCAGCTCTTTGAGCTTGCCGGTGATCATGCCGTCTGATGTGGGTTCTGTCAGCGCGACCGTCACTTCGTAGCCACCCTGCGGATAGGCTTCGGCGACGGGAATGTACCACGGACCGCCATCGCCATACGCCGCTGTCGCCACGAAGCGATCCGGGGCGGCGGCTTGTGCCCGCAACTGGTACTCCAGAAAACTTTCCGCCGGCAGATGCAGCAGCGAAGTCTGGTTGATATGCAAAGCCGATAGCACGATCGGTTCTTCCCGCAGGCAGCGGTGCAGCCAACCCAACGACATCGCTGGACGAATCCGGTTCGCCAGCGAGGCATCTTTGTTCGCGACCAGATCCATCAAGGAAGCTTCGGTCAGATTCGATCGGGGAGTAAGCAGCAAGGGAGATGTTTGCCAACTGGCGGACTGAATCGGCTGAGGCGACAGGGCGGCTTCACTGGCCATGATCGCGGTGTAGATGCGGTCGGTGAGTTGCACGCGGGCTTCGGGTGTGCCGTTGTTGTACTTGCCGGCCGCAATGTTGCCGGAGCATCCCGTGAAATAGATGTGCGTACAATCGGGGTCTTCGGCCTGTCGCCGCTTCCGAGCCAAGCCGACGAAATCGCTGCTGACCATGCCATCGCCGTAGTAGCTCATGGGATGGCAGGCGTAGTAATGACATGCGGCTAACTTGATCTCACCGTCATAAAAAGCGACCGTTTTCAACCAGGGATCGATCAGGCCTTCTGGCAGTTCGTGGTGCTTGGGGTTCTTGCTCGAACTGCCACGCCAGTCGATGATAGTGCCATCGGGGCCGACAAAGCGTCGGTTGCCCGCGACTTTCTCGACCTTCGCCTGACCCGAAGCGATATGCGTGACCGATCGCAATTCGGTCTTGGCCTGAGTCACGGCCTTGGCGGCTCGCTCCAGCACTTGTTCAAAGAAATCGGGAAAGACCACATGGGGCAGGTCGCCCTGGGCCATCACGATGCGGTCGGCCTCGGGACAGACGAAGGGAGCATTGTGCTGATGAACACATTGAACTGCGACGCGTTCGGGAGTGGTCCCCGCTGCTTGGGCCATCACCGCCCGCCATTTCACATGGGCTTCGTTCAGCAGGCCGGTCCAGTCGACCGCACAAATGACAATCGGGTCACCCGCGCCGGTGAGAATGAAACCGATGGCTTCTTCCGGATCGTCCATCCCCACAACGGGCTTGATCCAACCCCCACACAAGGGGTGATTCATCGGGGGGCTGACATCGAAGCGGAATGTGGCCAGCTTCAAATTGGCCGGGGTCGCAGCCAACCCACTGTTGGGGGACGCCATCAAAGTGGCCAGCGCACCGGCCAGAGAGGTGTGCAAAAATTCACGACGAAGCATGGCGCCTCCAGCGTAACGGGTCTCGTTTCTCTGATTGGCAGAATCGAACGGGAGAGCGTGGCCGGTCCGGCTTACCAGTTTGTCAGGAATACCATGTTTGACGGAAACATTTCAATCGTTTGACATGTGTTGTTCGGATATGATGGGATAGGAATCCCTCCAATTGTTTGTCCACCCCCGTGATGGTACCTGCCATGCCGCTTCCTCCTCGAACCAATTGCCGATTGCTTGCGCTGGGATTGTTGCTCGGTGTTTTGAACGGTTGCAGTCACAGTGAGCCTACCCCCGAAGCTGCCGTTAAGCCCACCGCCAATCCGGCCAGTCAGACGCCACTGAAAACCGCAGTTGCCAAGGTGGAGCCACGCCCCTGGAGAACAAGCATTCGGTCACAAGGACAACTCGTGGCCGATGAGGCCAGCATCGTCGGAGCGAAAGTCGCGGGACGTGTGGCAGCGGTCTCTGTCGATCTGGGTGACTTTGTCCATCAGGGAGATGCGCTCGCTCAACTCGATGAAAGCGAGTTGAAACTTCAGTTGACTCAAGCCGCAGCTCAGCTGGCTCAAGCCCGTGCGGCGGTTGGGCTCGGTCCCGACCAGGCCGATGATTCCGTCAATCGAGAGAACTCTCCGGTTGTTCGCCAGGAGCGAGCCGTGCTGGTGGAAGCTCAGGCGAACCTGGCCCGTTTGATGCAACTGCAGGAACGCAATGCCGTCACACAGGCCGATCTGGAAACCAGCGCCGCAGCCGTGGCGGTCGCGGAAGCTCGCTATGCATCGGCGCTCAACGCGGTCGATGAAAAGCTCGCAATCATTCAGGTCCGCCGGGCAGAGTATCTGCTCGCGAAAGACCGACTGGAACAAGCCACCATTCGGGCTCCCTACGATGGCCTTATTCAAACCCGGCAAGCCGCGCCCGGCAGCTATCTCAGCGTTGGTGATGCCGTCTGCACACTCGTGCGGTCCGATCCGCTGCGTTATCGCGGCACGGTTTCCGAACGTTATGCCTTGTCGTTACGGGAAGGGCAGGAAGTTCTCGTCCAACTCGATGGCATTCCGGAACCGATTTCGACGCGGGTCACTCGCATCAGTCCGGTGCTGGAAGACTTCAGCCGGGCTTTGATTTTCGAAGCCGTCCTTTCCAATTCGAATGGTCGTTTGCGTTCCGGATTGTTTGCGGAAGCCGATGTGGTGATCGACAGCCAGTCGGAAGCCTTGGCCGTTCCGGCATCGGCAATCATCGAGTTCGCTGGTGTGGAAAAGGTCTGGAAAGTCGCCGAGGGAACCGCGACGGAAGTCCCCATACAAACGGGTCGCCGGGAACACGGGCTGGTGGAAATCGTTTCCGGTTTGAATGCCGGTGATGCGGTGATTCGGGCCGGCGCTGATGGACGTAGTGGCCCAGTCGAACCCACCGTGACCAGTGACAACGTTGGCGGATAATAATCCCTCGCCGTCCTTCCTGATCCTCTTCCTCTGCAGGATGTCATAATGCAGTGGCTTGCGAATGTCTGTGTCCGCCGCCCGGTCTTTGCGTTGATGCTCGTATCGGCCTTTGTGGTCGCGGGCATCGTGTCGTATCCGATGCTCGGCGTCGATCGTTTTCCGAATCTCGATTTGCCGTCTGTGTATGTGCGGACCACCTATCCCGGTGCGGCTCCACAGGAGGTTGAATCGGAAGTCAGTCAGGTCCTGGAAGACGCGATCGCGACTGTTGCGGGGATCGATGAACTGCGCTCCATCTCGAGCGAAGGTTCTTCGATTGTGATGGTCACATTCAATCTGAACCGCAATCTTGATGCCGCGGTGCAGGATGTGCGTGATGCCGTGGCCCGTGTCGGGAATCGCTTGCCGCCAGGGCTCGATCCGCCGGTGGTGCAGCAGCAGGACCTCGATTCTTCGCCGATCATGACGATTGCCGTCTCGGGTCCATTAACGAGTCGCGAGTTGTATGTCCTCGCCGACCGTTATGTTAAAAATATCATCGAGTCGGCACCGGGCGTCGGTGAAGTGCTGATCTCCGGGGCCTCGGATCGGGCCGTGCAGGTCAACATCGATGCCCGACGGCTGGCGGCCCATCGTGTTTCGATCATGGACATTCGCGATGCATTGCAACGACAGAATGCGGAGATTCCTGGTGGTCGCGTCGATGCAGGGAATCGAGAATTGACGTTGCGGACATTGGGCCGCTTCGATCATGCCCGTGATTTTCCCAATCTGGTGGTCTCCACGGTGAACGGGGCCACCATCCGTTTGAGTGACCTGGGAGATGTCGTTGATGGCACCAAGGAAGAGCGACGGCTGGCCCGCATGAATGGTCAACCCGCTGTGGTGTTGCAGGTGCAGCGGCAATCGGGTGCGAACACGGTGGAAGCGATCGCGGGGGTGAAAGAACGCCTGCCACGGTCGATGGAACTGCTGCCGAAAGATGTGGAAGTGACCGTCATCCAAGACCAGTCGCGGTACATCAATGCGGCCCTGCATGAAATCCAGGGGCATCTGATTTCCGGCAGTATTCTTGCCACGATTACCGTGCTGATTTTTATGCGGTCATGGCGTTCGACATTGATTGCCGCGGTGGCGATTCCGACCTCGATCGTCGCGACATTTGCCTTCATGAAACTCTTCGGCTTCACTTTGAACAACGTCACCATGCTGGCGTTGGTGCTGATGGTCGGCGTGGTGATTGATGATGCCATCGTCGTTCTCGAAAACGTCTTCCGCTTCATCGAAGAGAAGGGGATGTCGCCGTTTGAGGCGGCGATTGAAGGGACGCGGGAAATTGGTCTCGCCGTGCTCGCGACCACTCTCTCGCTGGTCATCGTCTTCCTGCCGGTGTCGTTTCTCTCCAGCGTGACCGGTCGCATGCTCTTCCAGTTCGGCATTACAGCAACGGTGGCCATCATGGTCTCGATGCTCATCAGCTTCACCTTAACGCCGATGATGTGCAGCCTGATTCTCAAGCCGGTGGCGACACATACCGAGTCACCCGGCTCGCGCCGCGGGTTCTATGCCTTCATTGAATGGGGCTACCTGAAGATTCTGGGATGGTCGCTGCGTTTCCGTTGGCTGGTCCTGTTGCTCTCTGCGGGGGTTATCGGCTCAAACTTCTGGCTCTATCAACTTGTGCAGCAGGATTATATTCCGACCAATGTCGACGAGTCGGAATTCGAAGTCAGCCTGACCGCGAATGAAGGGGCGACATTGCAGACCATGTCGAACCTCATGCGGAATGTTGAACGCGAACTGCAGGACATGCCGGGGATTGATCTCGTCCTCGCCACCGTGGGTTCGCGCGGATTGGGAGCCGTTAACCGCGGCGAAGTCTATGTGCGGTTGCAACCGTTGGAGACCCGTGTCTTCTCGTTTGATCGCCTGTGGGAAGGTTTTCGACATGGCGATCCGGCTGCGGCTTTCCGGGGCAACTTCTCGCAGCGCGACATGATGCAGACGGTCCGCAAACGTTTGAACAAGATGGAAGGGGTGCGCGTCGCGGTTCGCAATCTGACGTCATTGCGGCAAGGTGCCCCGGTCGATATCGACTTCTCCATCACTGGGCCGAACGTTGAAGACCTTGTGGCCTTCAGTGAAAAACTCAGGGAGAAGGCCGCCGAAATTCCGGGGATCGTCGATGTCGATACGACATTGCGGCTCGATAAGCCGGAACTGCTGGCGAAGCTCGATCGTGAACGCATGGCGGCCCTCGGTGTCACCGTGCAGGAAGTCGCCGATACGTTGCGAGTCGCTGTCGGTGGTGATGACCGTGTGTCACGCTATCGCGACCGCAGTGTCGATGACGCCTACGATGTGGAAGTGCGGCTGGTCGGCATCGACCGCGGTGATGCCGAGTCGATCTCACAACTTTATGTCCGGGCGTATCCCGGTCGCAATGCGGGCAACATGGGCGACAACGCCCTGCGAAGTTCGGGCGGGGCCGTGCTCACCCGGCTCGATAACGTGGTCACCTTCGAATACTCCGAAGATTACGCCCGCATCGACCGTCTTGATCGTCAACGCATGGTGGCCGTTCGTGCCAATATCGCCCCCGGGTTTGCTCTTGCCGACCGGCTCGATGCGATGCATGCCGCCGCGGAAGATCTCGGCATCCCCCCCGGTTTCAGCACGCGCGTGCTCGGCCGTGGCCGTGAACTGGAACGCACCCTGAACGACTTCCAATGGACGTTTCTGCTGTCATTCGTTTTCATGTACATCGTGCTCGCGGCCCAGTACGAACACCTGGTGCATCCGCTGACGATTCTGCTGTCGCTGCCGCTGGCCGTGCCGTTCGGTCTCATCAGTCTTTACTGGGGTGGTGAGAGTTTAAACCTGTATTCGGCGCTCGGCATTCTGGTGCTGTTCGGCGTGGTGAAGAAGGCGTCGATTCTGCAGATCGACCATACCAACCTGCTGCGATCGCATGGCATGGACCGGCACACCGCGATTCTTGCTGCCAACCGCGACCGGTTGCGGCCGATTCTGATGACCACCATCTCTTTCGTCGCCGGGATGCTGCCCTTGTTGATCGCGACCGGTCCTGGTGCCGAAGAGCGCCGCTCGATTGCCGTCTTGGCATGTGGCGGTCAAACGCTGTCGCTGCTGCTGACACTGATCGCCATTCCAGTGATTTACGATATCTTGGACGATATCAGTTTGTTGTTCATGAAGCGGATGTCGACAGTCTCTTCACCAATTGAACCGGTGATGCCAGGGACTGCAACTCCCGGGTCAGTATGACGGCCATTCGTTTTTGCCTCCGGTTTATGAATGGAAGCGGAAGAACGATTGATATCCTCATGTAATCAATGACCGTCGGTCACTCACAGAGTGATATGGTCACGTGATCGTCATCATTTTTGATGAGTTCTTGATGTTATTGAATGACACTCGAAGACACGGTTGATATTATCGCCGGGGTCATTTCGACGTCCTCTCGTTCGTCTTCATTCGCATTCAGTACTGCGGATCAGAAACTCCCTTCGGGGATGATATTCCGCAACGAATGATGTTTTTTCACGGCAACAAGGTCTGCTCTTTCACAACGTTGTGAAAGGGCAACGCGGCGCCGCGTGGCGCAATACCACTGTGGAGATTCCTTGATGAAATCCGTCCTGCGAACTTTGGTCCCCAAGGCGTTGATGGCCTGGGCGATGGCCGCCGGCTGCCTGGCAACGGTGCAACCGCTGCAGGCCCAATCGTCTGCCAAGCCGAACATCATTCTGATTGTCTCCGATGACACAGGCTATGGTGACCTGGGGCCGTATGGGGGTGGCGAGGGTCGCGGGATGCCTACGCCGAATATCGATCGCATGGCCAATGAAGGCATGCAGTTCTACACGTTCTATGCACAACCCAGTTGCACACCCGGCCGGGCCGCCATGCTCACAGGCCGCATTCCCAATCGCAGCGGTATGACTACCGTGGCGTTTCAAGGCCAAGGGGGCGGGCTTCCCGCTGCCGAATGGACGCTGGGGTCGGTTCTGAAGACCGCGGGCTACAACACATTTTTCACCGGCAAATGGCACCTGGGTGAAGCCGACTACGCACTTCCGAATGCCCAGGGCTATGACGAAATGCGTTACTGTGGCCTGTACCACCTCAATGCCTACACCTACGCCGATCCCACATGGTTCCCGGATATGGAACCGGATCTGCGGGCGTTTTTTGCCAAAGTCACCAAGGGCTCGCTGTCGGGCAATGTCGGCGAAGCTGCCAAGGAAGACTTCAAGATCAATGGGCAGTATGTCGACACGCCGGAAAAAGGCGTGGTCGGCATTCCTTACTTCGACGGCTATGTCGAAAAGGCCACACTGGACTATCTCGATAAAGCTGCCAAGACACCGGACAAGCCGTTCTTTGCCCACGTCAATTTCATGAAGGTTCATCAGCCGAACCTGCCCCACCCGGATTACGTCCACAAGTCGCTGTCGAAGAGCAAGTATGCCGACTCGGTCGTCGAACTGGATGCCCGCATCGGCAGCATCATGGACAAAGTCCGCTCGCTGGGACTCGATAAAAACACCCTGGTCTTCTACACCACCGACAACGGTGCCTGGCAGGATGTCTATCCCGATGCTGGTTACACGCCGTTCCGTGGTACCAAGGGAACCGTCCGTGAAGGGGGCAACCGCGTGCCTGCCTTTGCCTGGATGCCCGGAAAAATCAAAGCGGGTGCCAAGAGCCACGACATCGTCGGCGGCCTGGACCTGATGGCCACATTCGCATCGGTGGCGGGTGTCAAACTCCCCACCAAAGACCGCGAAGGCCAGCCGATTATCTTCGATAGCTACGACATGTCGCCGTTGCTGTTCGGCACCGGAAAGTGTGCCCGCAAAGAATGGTTCTTCTTCACCGAGAACGAACTGACCCCCGGTGCCGCCCGCGTCTCCAACTACAAAGCCGTGTTCAATCTCCGCGGGGATAACGGAGCCCAAACCGGTGGCTTGGCCGTCGATACCAACCTCGGCTGGAAGGGCGAAAGCAAGTACGTGGCCATCGTGCCTCAGATCTTCGATCTCTGGCAGGACCCCCAGGAACGCTATGACATTTTCATGAACAACTACACCGAGCGGACGTGGACATTGGTGACCATCAGCCAATCCATCGAAACGCTGATGAAAACCTATGTTCAATACCCACCCCGGAAACTTCAGAGCCTGGGTTACGACGGACCGATTGAACTCTCCAAGTACCAGCGCTTCCAGTGGGTTCGCGAGCAACTGGAAAAAGAGGGGGTCAACATTCCGTTGCCCACCGGCAACTGAGCCTCTCGTTCAACCCTCAATGGTCCCGTCATAGCCCTCGGTGTCGCACCGGGGGCTATGATGTTTTTCAGCGTTGCAAATCACCATGCCGTTGTGGAGATCCGAAGATGCCACTGGAACGTCTGATCTTAAGCAGCGTCATCGGCGGCACGGCTCTGTTACTGATGGGCCTGGCCCGCCCCCTGATCAGACGCCGCATCCGGCCGAACCGTTACTACGGATTCTGCACGCCCGCCACCCTGCGGGATGAGTCGCTGTGGTATGATGTCAACGCCCAGACCGGTACCGATCTTTATCGAGTCGGAACCGGAACGCTACTCCTCACGGCGATCTACCTCATCGACATCATTTCGCTGTCCACTTTCACGCTGATCACCGCCGGATGGATGACACTGGGGTCGCTATGGTCCGCGTTGCATGGCTTTGTCATCATCCATCGTTCCGCCAAGCGGGATGGGTGACGCGAAACCGCTCTTCCCCTGTAGGCTGGGTTAGCGCAGCGTAACCCAGCATCTCGGTCGAACCAAAGTTGGGTTACGCCCGTCGGCTTACCCAGCCAACGTGACTGGCAAGCGAGGAGATCCATCAGGAAGGATTCGTGTCTCGGTACTTCCAACTCAGCCAGCCGGCGGTTGTTGCTCCGGAGAGTGATCCCAGCAACACGGGTGTCAGGCAGAGGTACAGGGCAATGGGGTGTCGGGTTTGGATCACCGGCCGGTCTGTCACATGGCCGGGGCGTGCTTGTTTCTGGACTTGAACGGACGATGCCACCGGTTGTGAAGCAAAGGGGCTGTAGGCCAGCGAGAACCAGAAGACGAGCAGGTTTGCTCCCAGCATGAAGCCCAGAAAGCCTCCCGCGATACCACCCACGAAGATCCCTTTCAGGATGCCGCCGTGATCGGGAGCCTTGTCGCCACAGGTGCCGGATGTGCTCGTCTTTGATGGGCCGGTTGATGCCGTGTTCCGGAAATCGCTTCCCAGACCAGGCCCACTGAAGAATTTCAGACGGCCGCTGATGGCCCCGAGGCAGAACAACGCCGTACCCAGCGTCCAGCCAATGTGCGTCCACTGCTGCGTGGAGCCGTAGTTGTGCCCCCCGCGAAGGAGCAGCGTCGCGATGAGGCCGAGCAGGTTCGCCCCCACGATGCCCCCGATCGCCGTCATCCACAGCACGACAAATCCACGGATCACACGCCGACCGATGGTCCACCACATTCTGAATACCCTGTCCTCAGCCTTGCCAGTCTTTGTGGCGATACGGCTGGAATCGCGAATTGGATCACAAGGATTCGTGAATGACGATGATTTTGAGATGCCCCATCAGTGCCAGTCATGGCCGCACCCTAAGCATTGCCGTGCCTGCTTGTGTGCCACTGGCTGTGCCAGTGCTAATTGCTTTCGGCCGAGCACCCGCAGGGATGGTCACAAATGGACTTGAACTCTGGTCGATGTATGGGACTCGGGATGAAGAGCAGCACTGGCACAGCCAGTGGCACACATCAACTAACACCCTTGTCGTCAGTGCCACCCTGCCGCGTTAAGGTAAGGAGTTCGCTACACCATGCACCTTAACGACTCCATCGAGTCCATAAATCCGAGTGCCCTTCATTGGCCTGGGAGGCTGAAAGAGGTGCGCTGCAACCGGCTGGTTCAATTCCACCGATTGCACTTCCCAATCGGAGAGCGGATCCCCCGATAGGTTTCCCCACTTTCCGCTCCACGGAAACCACCAATCTGGAGACAACTCGCGCCATTCACGGCACGTCCAGTTGAAACCTTCCGTTTTCTTGTCGGGCACGGGATCCTGAGAATTGGGCAGGAAACCGTACTCAGGATCGAATGAGAATGCCTGGGCAGCATCTTCAAAACCTGTCGGCACGATCAACCGACCTTCATTTGACCATCGTACATCCCGCTCAAACTCCACTATCTGTTCATCAAGCCATTTCCCACGGGTACAATCCCAGACGCCATCCAAAGGAACGCAATTCATCCCTAACTTCACGCGTGAGGAATTAGCACGGCTGAGGCGCACACTCTTCAGGAACTCGCCAGCTCCTTGATCGGAAACTAATTCAGCCGCAAAAAAAAATCTTACCGTCTGAACCGTCCACGACACGTTTCTGAAGTTTCCCCCATAGATAGGTTGAGACCTCAATCCGGAACGACGCTTTGTCCGTCCAAATAAAATCGTAAACGTGATAATTGCCGGCCAATTCCTCATCTGATCGTCCGGGGCTGTAGATCCGCCCACCGATCAAGTTACTCGTCTTCCAACTGACGTGGAGAATAGCGACATTCGAGCGCCACTCGCGTATACTCTTAGCGATCTCTGAAACAGGCGGCATCCCCTCCGGCGACTCAGCTGCATCTGCCGTTGAATGAGGTAACAGGCCGAGTGCGGCATGTAAGAGCACTGCAGACAAGAGCCGAGTCACATCCATTCCAGAAGGTCCAGATAGGTCACGGGAAATCAATAGGCAGATGAGATAAACAGCCTTTGATGCTCCAGCCCAATAAAGCTGCCCCGAGAAACGATATCCTCGGAATCAAAATGACGTGTCAGAGTTTTAGAGTATCGCGTTAAAGTGGCTTGTCAATCAGAAATCTCAGTAATCGTGAGGACAATCCACAGGTGAGCTAAAACTGGACTTTCCCACGTTTTGTGGGCGGCAGGGTGGCACTGTTGGTGCAAGTTGTCTACGTGCTAGTGTGTACCACTGGCTGTGCCAGTGCCCATCGCTATCGACCGGATATTCCGCCGGGATGATGACGAATCGTTGTGAACTCTGGTCAATGGTTGGACGTCTGATTTCGAACATGCACTGGCACAGCCAGTGACACACGTCAAATCCCACCATTGTCGACAGTGCCACCCTGCCGTGGAGCCATAGTTGTGCCCACCGTGCCTGAGCAGCGTCGCGATGAGGCCGAGCAGGTTCGCCCCCACTATGCCCCCGACCGCCGTCATCCACAGCACCACAAATCCTCGGATCACACGCCGACCGATGGTCCACCACATCCCGAATACCCTGTCCTCAACCTTGCCAGTCTCTGTGGCAATACGGCTAGAACCGCGAATTGGATCACAAGCATACGGGCATAACCAAGATTTTTGAGATGCCCCATCATTGTCGACTGTGCCACCCTGCCGGGGGCCTGCCCTACTCGCTGTGATTCTACTGTGTGCAACGACACTTGTAGGGTGTATCTGATTGCCAGATTGCATCCGAAAAAGGTCGAACCTCTTTTGCATTGATCTTCAGGTGCTTCTTCATTTCTTCTGGTGACTCACTCCATTCTCCATTCCATCGTACCTCGATAATTAGGCCGTTAGAGACTGCGTCATCACCCTCTGCATACACAAATGCTCTGATGTGCTGATTCACCGGGATTTCGACTTGAAGGTTTGCAACTGCGAAGGCAGTACATATTGTGAATGTTCGCGTCTCTTTCACCGCATGCCCGAAATCACAAATGCGAGCAGGGCCAAGATCTCGATACCAATGCGTCGGAGGATGTGTCAAACATTTATTGTCGGGGTTTTTCTCCCGTTGCTTTTCAAGCCAATTCACAAGAGTGAACTGCCACAATAGCGGAACTGGGCCTGTCCTGAATACCCGGGTCACTTGGCCCTGCTGGTCTATGTACTCTACTCGTCTTAAGTAAACCATGACGTTGCTGACTGGGCGCCAGCGCTTCGAGTTTGAAACGGTAAGATGAATATATCGCCAGCGTTGATCGCAAATATCCTCGGCGATGCTTAGTGATGTGTCGACCGACAGTCGAATCCTGTTTACGTACAACCAATGGTCAAATAATTTGCCACGAATGGCGTACAGAATTCCACACACTGTTGCAAGAGATGTAATAATTGCCCAAGTGTTGACAAATCTATCAATCATTGTGATGGCCCGAGAAGTATATCGCGGCAGAAATCTCGTTAAATGATCCAGATTGGTTCATTCTACTCCAAGTACGTACTCCCGCCCGCGGCGCGGTCGTATTCTCCAGCGAGTTTTGTGGCGAGGTCTTCCGTTAAGCGGCCGCTGGTGACATGGGTGGTGAGTTTGCGGCGGAAGGCTTCGACTAGTAGCGGTTGATCGTACCGGGCGAATTGCAGCATGTCGGTGATGCGGCTGCCGGGGATCAGCTTGGTGATGTGGTACTTGCCCCCGGCGTCGATCACCACCTGGGCTTCGCTGGGAATGCCGAACAGGTTGTGGAAGCTCCCCATCACTTCCTGATACGCCCCCACCAGGAAGATGGCGAGGTAATACGGTTCGCCCGCTTTCCACTTGGGCATGTCGAGCGTTTCGCGGTCGTCTTTCAGGTCGACGAAGTGATCGATCTTGCCGTCCGAATCGCAGGTGACATCGACGAACGTCGAGAAGTCTTTCAGCGGTTCATTCAAACGATGAATCGGCACGATGGGAAAGAGCTGCCGAATGGCCCAGCTATCGGGAGCCGAGCGAAACAGCGAGAAATTGCAGAGATACTTCGCGGCGAGGGTCTTCTTGAGTTGCTCGAACTCGCCGGACGGCAGGCCGTCTTCTTCCGATTCCCGCAACGCCCGCGCACAGGTTTCCCAGAAGAGGACTTCCCCTTTGGCCCGGTCTTCGAGACTGATGAGGCCGAGGTTGAACTGTGTGTGCAGTTCGTCCTTGAGTTCGACGGCATCATGATAGAACTCGTGATAATTCTTGCCGTTAACTTCATCGCACAACGTCTTCAGTTCGCTGATGACCTGCGGATCGTCGGCATCCACGGTCACCTGCGGTTCATCATCGGCGAAGGTTTCGATTTCGTCGCGGATGGTGGTGATGCAGACGGAATGATAGGCCGTCATCATCCGACCACTTTCGGTGACGAGATTCGGATGCGGCACATGCTCTTCATCACAGATGGTGCGGATCACATAGACCACGGCATTCGCGAACTCCTGCACCGAGTAGTTGACCGATGATTCGGTACGGGTTTTCGACCCGTCATAGTCGACACCGAGTCCGCCGCCGATATCGAGGAATTCAATCTCAGCACCGACCTGTCGCAGCTTGGCATAGACGCGGCCCGATTCCTTCATGGCATTGCGGACCCGCTTGATGTCGGTGATCTGCGAGCCGATGTGCATGTGCAGCAGCTTGAGATGGCTGGCGAGCCCGGCCTCTTTGATGAGCCGCACACATTGCAGGATTTCAGACGTGGTCAGCCCGAACTTGGCGGCTTCACCCCCCGACGCGGCCCATTTGCCGGAGCCGCGGGTGTAAAGTTTGGCCCGTAGGCCGATCCACGGACAGACGCCGGTGGCCTGATGCTGCTTGAGGAGCATCTTGAGCTCGTTCAACTTTTCGACGACGACGATCACCCGCTTGCCCGCCTGCATGCCGAGCGCGGCGAGTCGGACGAAGGTCTCATCTTTGAAGCCGTTGCAGATGAGCAACGATTCCGGCGTCTGTTCTTGAGCGAGGGCGGCATAGAGTTCCGCCTTGGAACCGCATTCGATACCGACACGGCAGCGGGCACTGTCACGCAGGAACTCTTCGACCACTTCGCGACGGGGGTTCACCTTCATCGGGAAGACGGGGTAGTGTTTGCCCGTGAGGCCGTACTCGGTGATCGCCGTAGAATAGGCGTCGCTCAGTTTGCGGAGCTGGCTGGTCAGAATTTGCGGGAATCGCAGCAGAATCGGTGTCGAGACTTTGCGTTTCTGGATGAGATCATCGACGAGAACTTTGAGATCAACGAACCGGGAATCGCCCGCTGCCGGCCGCGCGAGGAGATGACCTTCGGAACTGATTTCGAAGTATCCGGCCGACCAGTTTTCGACGCCGTAAACCTGCTGGACACGTTGAGCGACTTCATCGTTCATGCGCTGTAACCTTTGGAGTGATCCGTCCACAACTGGGCTGTTGGTCAGTGAGAGTCGGTGAGGGCGATTACTACTGGCACTGTGTTCTCTGTTGCCGCATGATAGAATACCCGAACGCTGATGTAACCCGCACGTCTGGCCGTCCAGGTCCCAAGCTCTGGCTGTTGAAGGAATTACTTCGTGACCGAATCGCCGACAGCCACTCCTCCGGCGCGGGGAACCGGCTCTCCCGGGAAACTTTCGGATCGGGTGCAAGCCCTGCGGATGCCGGCGGCTCCCACATCGCGACCGGCATCCCAGTGGCCGTGGTTCATTGCCCTGATCTTTGCCGGGGTAGCGGTGTATGCGTCGCTGGGCGGAACCATTCCGTTCATTCCCCGACCGCTGGCAACCCAGACAGCGGCGGTGTCGAGCGAGACTGACGAAGCGACGACGGATGGTCCGGAAGTCAGCGTGCTCGGCGCAGGTGGAACCGAAACGGCCACCGGCTCGCAGACACCGCCGCCAACCCCGGCGGGCACCATCGTGCTGGAATCGAAGGGGTACATCATCCCGGAACAGCAGATTCTGGTCAGCCCGCAGGTGAGTGGCCGCGTGATCGAACTGAACTTTGATGCCGGTCAGCAGGTCGAGCAGGGCTTTGTGCTCGCGGTCATCGACAGCACCGAATATCAGGCCGATTTCGAACGGGCCCAGGCACAGACGGCGGCGGCTCGGCAGCGCGAGCGGGAAGCGCGGGAAGGGAACCGGCCCGATGAAATCCGTCAGGCCGAGGCCGAGTTGGCCGAAGCACAGACGCAACTGGAACAAGCCGAACGGACCTACGAACGCAAACGCGATCTCTTCGAGAAGAAAATTGTCACGCCGCAGGATCTCGAAGATTCGCAAAGTGAATACCAGGCACTCACCCGTCGCGTCGAAAAGCTGAAGGCGATGGCTCAACTGATGATCGATGGTCCGCGCGAGGAACGAAAGCAGATCGCCAAGGCCGAACTGCAGGCGGCGGAAGCGGAACTGGTGCGGGCCCAATGGCGGCTCGATAACACCATCATCAAGGCCCCGATCCAGGGGACGATTCTTAAGAAGAATGCCGAGTTGGGCAACCTTGTGAACCCCGTGGCCTTCAATGGTTCTTACAGTCTGTGCGACATCGCTGACCTCTCGAAGCTGGAAGTCGAACTCGATATCCAGGAGCGCGACATTGCCAAGGTGAAAGCCTTTCAGAAGTGCCGCATTCGGGCGGAAGCCTTTCCCCAGCGAACCTATGAAGGCTATGTGTCGCGGCTGATGCCGATTGCGAATCGTGCGAAAGGGGCCGTGCCGGTGCGCGTCCGGATTGCTGTTCCGCCGGAAGAGCAGGGCCAGTATCTGAAACCCGAGATGGGGGCCTTGGTCACCTTCTTTAGTGAAACGGTCGACCCGGCGACGTTTGGCCCGGCGGCAGTGAGTCCGGCTTCAACCACCGAAGCCGTGCAGTGACTTTGGCGGGTATCGAGTTTCGTAAGAACATTTCTCCTCAGAGTTGGTAGGTCTGATGAATCCTGAGTATGTCCGCGTGCTGCATGTGCACAAATGGTTTCGCCGAGGCAGTGAGCAGGTCGATGTGCTCAACGATCTGACATTGCAGGTGGCGGAGGGGGAATTCGTCGGACTGATGGGGCCCAGCGGTTCGGGCAAGACCACGCTGTTGAACTTGATCGCCGGCCTCGATCGTCCCACCTCGGGCGAAGTGTGGGTGAAAGACCAGTGCATTTCAGCGATGAGTGAAGGTCAGCTCGCGGGCTGGCGGACCCGGGGCATCGGCTTCGTTTTTCAGTTCTATCATCTGTTGCCGGTGCTCAGCGCTTACCGCAATGTCGAGATGCCGTTGTTGCTATTGCCGCTCACAGCCGCCGAGCGGAAGGAACGTGTCCTCACCGCGCTCGATCTGGTCGGACTCGCCGACCGCGTGCATCATCGACCGGGGCAACTTTCCGGCGGACAGCAACAGCGCGTGGGCATTGCCCGGGCCATCGTCACCGACCCCGATCTGATTGTCGCCGACGAACCGACGGGTGATCTTGATGCCAAATCGGCTGAGGAAATTCTGGCGCTGTTGTGTGAACTGAAAACATCATTGAACAAAACAATTGTCATGGTGACACATGACCCGCGTGCTGCGGCTCGGGCCGATCGAGTGGTGCATCTCGAAAAAGGCCAGTTGGTGACAGAGCCCACACCCATTTCAGCGGCAATGTAAAGTGTGCGATTGAAAATGCGGTTAGCCACAAAGAGGCACAAAAATCGCAAAAGAGTTGAGAGTTAAGGGTTCAGAGTTGAGCGTCTTCGACAAGTGATGCGTGCTGAGATTGATGGATTGACCTCTCTCCTTTTTGCGACTTCTGTGCCTCTTTGTGGCGAGATGAATCTGAGTTTGAAATCTGAATCTTAACGAAGTGCCTTCGGTATGAATCTGCTGCGACTCGTGATCGATAACCTCGTGCGCAATCCGATGCGGACGATTCTGACATCGCTCGCGACCATGATTATGGTCCTCGTGGTGACCGGCGTGTTTTCGATTCTTTCGTTCCTCGCCGCCGCGACGACGGAAAAAGCGGAGAACATGAAAGGCATTGTCTCGGAGCGCTGGCAGATTCCCAGCCAGATGCCTTGGTCGTATGCCGCATCGCTCAAAGAGGGGGCACCCTATCAACCGGGCGATTTGAAAGTCGCTCCCAAAGATTCCATGACCTGGAGCTTTTACGGCGGCTCCACCGATTCGAATCCCAAGAACCGTTCGGTCAACACCATCCTGTTTGCGTTTTGCCTCGAACCGCAGGCTTTGCTGACGATGATGGACGATCTCGATACGCTCAAGGGACCACCTCGGAAAGATCTGGAAGCCTCGGTCGCCAAACTGGAACAGAATCGCATCGGGATCATTCTGGGACGCGAACGGGCCAAGAGCCTCGGCAAAGCCGTCGGGGACCGCTTCACCGTTTACAGCTTCAACTACAAAGACATCAACCTGGAATTCGAGGTGGTCGGGCTCTTTCCCCCGGGGCGATACGATCTGTCGTCGGCGATTCGGGGTGACTATCTGCAGTCGTCGCTCGATGCCTGGTCACGCGAGCATAACGGCCAGTTGCATCCGATGGCCGGGAAGTCGTTGAACCTGGTATGGCTGCGATTGAAGGATCAGAAAATCTTCAGCCAGGTTTCCGACCAGATTCTGACCAACCCGAGTTTCACAAGTCCGTCCGTGAAGTTTGAAACGGCCTCTTCCGGCGTCGGCACGTTTCTGCAGGCGTATCGTGATCTCATCTGGGGTATGCAGTGGCTGCTGGCCCCGGCGATTCTCTTCACGCTGTCATTGGTGATCTCGAATTCCATCAGCATCAATGTGCGGGAACGGCGGACCGAATTCGCGGTGCTTAAGGTGCTCGGTTTTCGTCCCTGGCAGATCCTGTTGCTGGTGCTGCTCGAAGCTCTGTTGGTCGGCGTCACTTCGGGATTGGTGAGTGCCGGCGGAACCTATTTGCTGGTGAATAACGTGATGGGCGGCCTGCGGTTTCCGATTGCGTTTTTCGGTTCGTTTTATATTCCCGAGGCGGCTTGGTGGTGGGGCGTCGCGATCGGTGGCGGCACCGCCTTTGTCGGCAGTGTCTTCCCCGCCTGGTCAGCCCGTACCGTCAAAGTCGCCGAAGTCTTTGCAAAAGTGGCGTGATGCCTGAGGTATCAGGTTCAATGCATCAGGTGTCAGCCAATGCCAATTCCTGATGCCTGACACCTCTTACCTGATACCTGGCCTGATACCTTCCCAACTCCTGACCCGCTGAAACTCCATGACCCAACTCTTCGCTGTGCTCACGTTCTTCTGGAATCATCGGCCGGAAACACTTGCTGTGGCGTTGTTGGCCGTCGCTGGTCTGGGACTGATCTCGCGTGTGCCGGTGGCTTACAGCGCCATGAATCTGGTGGTGCGCTGGTGGACGGTGTCGCTCACCATCTTCGCCTTTGTGCTGGTGATTGGCCTCCTGATCGTAATGCTGGCCTTCGTCAATGGCATGTATGCCCTGACGAAAACCAGCGGGCAACCGGGCAATGTCATCATTCTGGCCGATGGTGCCACCGATGAAAGTTTCAGCAACCTCGCCATCACCGATGTCTCTGACATTGCCAATCAGCCCGGTATCGTGCGTGTGGACAATGCCCCGCTGGTCAGCCGTGAGACCTATGTCATCGTGAATCAGCCAATCATTGACGGGGCGGAAGGGCGGCCGAAGCGACGGTTCCTGCAGGTTCGCGGAGTCGATAACCCGGAGATCAGTGCGACCGTACATGGCTTGAAGCTGATGCCGGAGAGTCGTTGGTTTTCCGATGCCGGTGTGGGACCCTTGCCCGGAGCGCCAATTGATGCTGCTCCAGCTGTAGAAATCGTACTGGGCAACGGCATCGCCAGGGAATTGGGGCTCGATCGCAAACCCGAGGTGCGAGCCAAAGCGAAAGACGCCGAACGACTGGTGCCCGGCGACACTTTTGCCCTCAACAACCGCACGTGGCTGGTGGTCGGCGTGCTGGAGTCTTCAGGCGGCACGTATGATTCTGAAGTCTGGGGCAAGCAGTCGCTGCTGGGGCCGATGTTCGGCAAAGATAACTACAGCACGCTGGTCATTCGCACCAAAGATGCGGCCACCGCCGAACAGATGCGGGACTTCTTCGCGAACAAAGACGACAAGGGCTACACCAAGGCCAAGCTCAATGCGATTGTTGAGACGAAGTACTTTGAAGGCTTATCGCAGACGAACGTTCAATTTCTGATCGGCGCGGTGATTGTGGCGGTCTTCACGGCGGTCGGCGGAATCTTCGGCGTCATGAATACCATGTTCGCCGCGATCAGCCAGCGGACCCGTGATATCGGTGTGCTGCGGTTGCTGGGTTTTCGGCGGTCCCAGATTCTCGTCTCGTTTCTGCTGGAGTCGATGTTGCTCGCAATCATTGGCGGGGCCCTCGGTTGTGCGATCGGTTGCTTCGCCGATGGCTGGACCGCGAACAGCATTGTCAGTGGTGGTCCCGGAGGGGGCGGTGGTAAGTTTGTCGTGCTGAAGATGCAGGTCGACGCGGCGGTGTTGTCGACGGGCATGCTTCTGGCTCTCACGATGGGCTTCTTCGGCGGGCTGATTCCCTCAATTTCCGCCATGCGGCTCACCGCACTCGATGCCTTGCGGTAGCCGGTTCCTTGCAGTTCCCGTGTCAAGCTGATAGACAAACGGCTGTTGAAGACGTCGTGCGCCGGCGTCGCATGCAACGGCGTTGATCCATCGGCACCCGGTGCGTGTTCACTGACCGATAATCTCAGGAAATTGCTCACCATGCCTGTCGCCACACCGAAACAATACGCCGCCATGATCGATGCCGCACAGAAAGGCGATTACGCTTTTCCCGCGGTCAACTGCTCGTCGATCGTCTCGATCAACGCCGCCCTCAAAGCCTTCAGCGATATGAAGTCGGACGGCATCATTCAGTTCTCCACCGGAGCCGGGGAATTCGCTTCCGGTCTGAATGTGAAAGACAAAGTGCTGGGAGCCGTGGTGCTGGCCGAAGCCACCCACCGCCTCGCCGCGAAGCACAACGTGATGGTCGCGCTCCACACCGATCACTGCCCACCGAAGAGTGTCGAAGATTTTTTGAAGCCCCTCATCGCGGAAACCGCCAAGTGGCGGGCTGCTGGCAAGGGCAACCTCTTCCAGTCGCACATGCTCGATGCTTCAAACCTGCCGCTCGATGAGAACATGAAGCTCTCGCAGGAACTGCTGAAGCTGTGTGCGGAAAACGAAATCATTCTCGAAATTGAAGCCGGTGTCGTCGGTGGCGAAGAAGATGGTGCCGCCGGTTCGCACGACACCCCCAGCGACAAGCTCTACACCACACCGGAAGACATGGTCGCTGTTTACGAAGCCCTCAACGGCCTCGGTCGGTACATGTTTGCGGCCACCTTCGGCAACGTGCATGGTCACTACGCCCCGGGGGCCGTCAAGCTGAAGCCCGAAATCCTGAAGAACGGCCAGGACGCGGTCATCAAGAAATACGGCAAGGCCGCCGAGTTCGATCTCGTCTTCCACGGTGGTTCAGGCACCCCGACCGAACAGATCCGCGAAACACTGGCCTATGGCGTGATCAAGATGAACATCGACACCGACACGCAGTACGCCTTCACCCGGCCCATCGCCGATCATATGCTCAAGAACTATGACGGCGTGATCATGGTCGATCATGACCACGGCAACAAGAAGGTCTACGACCCGCGGTCGTACCTCAAGAAGGCCGAAGAAGGCATGGCCAAGCGGTTGGCAAAAGCCTGCGATGACCTGCTGAGCACCGGCAAGACGGTCTGTGGTCAGGTCTAGTTTTTTGAGTGGACTGTGAAGCCCAGGGAAAGCTTTCCCTGGGTTTCTTCATTTCGACAGCGACGATTCCCCCGACTGGCCCGCATCGGCCAGCCGAATGATTAACACGCGCTGCGTCCGTCGACCGTCTGCAACCTGGCAGAAGCAGCGGTATCCGAACGATTGCGGCTTCAGGCCGTCGCCACTGACAATCGCGATCTCTCCATTGTTCAGCATCACATCGAATTTGAGGGCATGCCGGGCGTCAGTGTTCTGGCCCCCACGCAGTTCCCAACCGGCATTGGTCGGGGTCGGGCGCATGCGGCCTTCGCCGTGATGAATTTCCGGGGTGAATTCCAGCCGAACCCAGCCCTCCTGAATCCGTACCGGCTTGATCTTGAAGATAGGCCGCGACTGCTTATAGTCGACAATTTCTTCCTGCCCCGCGAACTGATAGTGAATCGTATATTCCTGCAAGGCATCGATGGTCTGGACTTCGGTTTCCTGGGACGATCGCAGGCCCAGTCGGCGGCCGCGCATAAACTGCTGGTCCGAGGACGTGGGGTCCACTAACTCTTGGGTTAAGCCCAGTAGTTTCTGCACGCTCCCCGGCGGATGGGCACCCACCTGTCCCACTCGCAAGCCATTGTCTTCAAGCACCTGCCGTTTGGCCGGGGGGACGGCTCCCACCTGGTCGATGTCCTGCCAGATCAGTTGCGATACCAGCGGATCATCAATCGGGCGTTCCACAAAGACAATCTGCAACTGAATAGCGTCGGCTGGGGCTTTCAGCGGGGGCAAGGCCGAGCGTTGAGAGGAACTATCGGTTGGCGTCAGATCAAAGGGCGAAAACAAAGTACATCCCGCCACGGTCAGGGTGAGACCCAGACCGGCGCAATGCCAGCGGTAGGCAGTGTCGCGTGCCGACACGCAAGTTCTCGCGGTTGAAAGAGGGGATGCGGGGAATAGGGTCGGAACTGTAGGTCCAAATTCGCTGGCATGTCAATCCCGGTAATTCAAAGCCGCAACCGCCGAGTGGCAGGCAATTTCCTGTCCGGCCTTTAACTCTCAACCCTGAACTCTCAACCAGCCTGTCGGAATTGCTCGACACCACAATGATTCGCTAGGCTTTGGCAATGAGCACCGTGACCACAACATCAGCAAACTGGCCTCCCTGCCGCATCGGCCTGGGGCATGATCGGCACCGGTTGATCGAAGGCCGCCCGTTGATCCTCGGCGGCGTGACGATTCCTTCCGATCGTGGACTCGATGGGCACAGCGACGCCGATGTCCTGCTGCACGCCATTACCGATGCGCTGTTAGGAGCCCTCGCCTTGGGCGACATTGGCGAATGGTTTCCGAATACCGACCCGCAATGGCACAACGCCGATTCCGTGGTTTTCGTGACGGCCGCCGCTCAGGCAGTCCGCGAACGGGGCTGGGAGATCGCCAATCTTGATTGCACCATCCACGCCGAGCGGCCGAAACTTTCACCCTACAAACGCAACATTGCTGAACGGATTGCCGCTTTGTTGCAAATCACTTCCGAACAGGTCAACGTCAAAGCCAAGACGGGTGAAAAGGTCGGTCCCATCGGTCGCCAGGAAGCGATGGACGCCGACGCCGTAGTGTTGCTAATTCGGCGAACATAGTTCAACAAGAATGCCGTAACCTTCGGATTCGTTCTACGCAAAGAAATAGAACGACGCCGCAAGTTCAGGATATTTGTCTGTTACAGGTCTGCAAAAAGCGGTAGCCTGCTGGCATCGATCGTACCGTGGCCGCGTATCACCCGGCGATTACCTTTTTCTTGCGAAAGGTCTGGTCATGTCGCTGGTTTCATTCGTCGTAGGTCTGTGCCTCACCGTTTCTCCTGACGGCACTGAAGAACCCGTCAGCGTCT
This sequence comes from bacterium, assembly GCA_016125225.1. GTDB lineage: Bacteria > Planctomycetota > Planctomycetia > Planctomycetales > Planctomycetaceae > DSVQ01. The sequence continues at coordinate 129,749 of WGME01000012.1, forward strand.
TGCCCGTCATCTCGCGAGCAAGTCTCCCGGATGATGTCCATCTTGCCACCGAAAAATTCGAGCAGGCCGACCATTGGCGTGATCGGTTGGATCGGGGGAAAGAACTGGTCCCGCTGGGCGAACCCGCCGTCGCCGCGATGCTGGTCGTCGTGCGGACCGCCGACGACCAGCGACTCCGCCGTGATGCCTTGGAATGGCTGCGGCAAAATCATCCCACACATGCTGCGCTGAAAGACTACATGCTGACCGAAGGGTTGATTTCGTCGGACTTTACCGTGCGATATGAAAGCCTCTGGCACGTCGGCGAACACCGCTGGAGCGAGGCCCGTGAGACGTTACTCCAGCAGATGAGGAACTATTCCGGCGAAGAATGGCATCGGTTCGTCGCCGCGAAATCGCTTGCGGAACTAGGGGACACCAGTTCGTTACGCACCCTGATTGAAGCGGCCCAGCACGATCGCTACATGCCCCGGCACTTCGGCAATGTCGGACTGAAAGCCCTCACCGGCAAGTCGCTCGATGATTTTGCGGGCTACAACTACGGTGAAGGGGCATTTGTCTCTGGCGGGGCTGAAGCCACAATGGCGAACCCTGACCCGCTGGAAGTCGCAACCACCATTGCCCAACGGTATACCGCCTGCCGTGATTACTTGCAGTGGCTGCAAACCGAACGGCCGATGTTGTACGACGTTTTGTCGAATCGAGAGTTTTTTCGGAAGCGGGTCGAACAATTCAATGCGGCCAAGCAGGCGAAGCGTTGAGTCACCGCCATTTAGCCCTCGGTTGCTCGCAACCGGGGGCGTGTCATGTCATCAAATGCCCCCCGTTGACAAGCAACGGGGGGCTAAATGGTTTTGCCCTGAACCCTTAGCCCTCAACCCTCAGCCCGCCCCAACCCGGTGTTCCCGCCGTCGCGGAAACGTGCTATCTTCTTGACCATCGGCAGGTTGAGGCGATTTCCGCCCCTGCGAGGAGTCCTGGTTTCGTCACGGATGCTGCTGCAATGCCTTTGCGTGTCTACAACACTCTCACCCGTCAGAAGGAAGACTTTCAGACCGTCACCCCCGGCCGTGTGACGATGTACCTCTGCGGACCCACCGTCTACAAGCCATCGCACATCGGCCACATGGTCGGCCCAGTCATTTTCGATACCGTCAAACGCTACCTCAGCTACAGCGGGTATGGGGTCACGTTCGTCGTGAACATCACCGATGTCGATGACAAGATCATCGGCGAAGCGACCAAGCGGAACACCACCATGGCCGCCGTCGCCAAGGAAATCGAGCAGGATTACTTCGACAACCTGAAGGTGATGGGGGTCGATTCCATCGATCACTTCCCCCGTGCGACCGAACACATTCAGGGCATGCTCGACATCATCGGCACGCTGGTCGAAAAGGGCTATGCCTACCCACTCAACGGCGACGTCTACTTCGACTGCACGAAAGATGACGACTACGGCAAGCTCAGCCGTCGCAGTATTGAAGAAATGCTGGCGGGGACGCGTGTCGAAGCCAACGATCGCAAACGAAGTCCGGCCGACTTCGCCTTGTGGAAAGGTTCCAAGCCCGGCGAACCCTGCTGGGAAAGCCCCTGGGGACCCGGTCGCCCCGGCTGGCACATCGAATGTTCCGCGATGGCCAAGAAACTGCTCGGCGAGTCGATCGACATTCACGGCGGCGGTCTCGACCTGATGTTCCCGCATCATGAAAACGAACTCGCCCAGTCGGAATCGTGCAGTGGCAAACCGTTTGCCAGGTACTGGATGCACAACGGTCTGATGCAATCGAGCGGACAGGCGGGCAAGGTCGGCGGTCAGCACGATCGGCATGGCGACCTGCTCGCGGAGAAGCAGCAGCAGGAAGCGGCGAAGATCAGCAAGTCGACCGGAGCCGGTTCGTTCAAAGACCTGCTGAAATCGCATGCCCCGGAGACCGTGCGGTTCTTCCTGCTGGCGACGCATTACCGCAGCCCGATCGACTTCAGCGATGAACGCCTGCAGGAAACCGCGAAGAGCCTCGAAGGCTTTCACCGATTGTTCAAGACATATGAACGCATCGCGGGCACATCATTCTTTGCGATCACCCCCGCCGCTACCCGCACCGAAGCCCAGGAATCGCCATCCCTGGGTCTCCCCGCATTCCAAGAAGAATTGTCGTCCCTCCGGCAACGCTTTCTCGATGCAATGGACGACGATTTCAACACCGGCGGCGCGGTCGGCGTGCTGTTCGATCTCCGCAAGACGCTCAATGGCTTCATCGCGGAACAGAAGCTCGAAACCGGTTCGCCGAAACCGGAAGCCGTCGCGGCTCTCACGGCCGGCATGACAGTCCTGAAGGAACTGTCGAACCTGCTCGGCGTCTTCCGGGTAGCCCCCGCGAAAGCCGCCGCGGCTGATGACGGTCTCGTGAATGGCCTGATGGAACTCGTGATCCAGATTCGAGCCGATGCTCGGAAGAACAAAAACTTCGCCGTGTCGGACCTGATCCGCGATCAACTCAAGGCACTGAAAATCACCTTGGAAGACCGCCCCGAAAAAACCCTGTGGCGCCGCGGGTAGAAAGACGCCCAGGGATTGCTATCCCTGGGCATCCGTCGAATGAGCGTGGTCATGATCCATCGGTTTCATATGAGCCGCAAAGAGGCACAAAAGTCGCAAAAAGAGATAGGCGGAGTCGTTTTGTGGGAACTGGAGGACAGTTTAAGACTCTGAACTCTGAACTCTGAACTTTTTGCGACTCTTGTGCCTTTTTGTGGCCAACCGCCTTTCCGAATTTCCTCCCGCACGGAGCACAATCATGCGTGGCTTGTGGCTGGCGTTGCTTGGACTGGTCTTGATGTCGCCGCGAACGGCGGACGCGCTCGTCATCATGGGGGATATTGAACCCGGCCAGATTTTGCTGAGTTATGGCTGGGCGCAGGAAGCCCAGTTCCGTGAGCTGCTCGCGATTCATCCCCACATCGGCGGCAAGTTCATGGATGCCCCGAGCTGGTGGGACGGCCATTACTCCGCGGAGTACTTCTATCAGGGGGACAGTGGCGAACTGCAGAAAGTCATTCATGCCCTCGATAAGCTCAGCTGCGACAATGTGAAGATCGTGATTGTCCAGGGCGAAGGCTTCTGGGAACCGGACAATCTGGTGCGGCAGCCGGGACCACAAATGTACGACTGGAGCCTGCAGTTCAGCGAAACAAAAATCCGCGACGCCGCCCAGCAACGACTCTATCGTCAAATGATCATCAACGAACCGATCGTCGTGCTTGCGGTCTACGATTCCGATCAACTCGACCTGACTTCGCTCTGGGTGCCGTATCGTTTGCTGGTCAACCCCCGCATTCCGTCGGCGGCACAAGTCGTCGGACAGGAGCCTCCCGCCGATGCGTTGCATGCGATCGCGCGGACGAAACGATCCAGATAGCTCCAGGAGTCGATGTGGTATGGCCAGATCGTCAATAAATACGAAACTCTCATCGCTAATTGAACAGTTCGATGGCGTCCTGGAATGGGCGACCGCGTATGGACTGGGTGTCAGTTTTGAGGCGACATCACTCGATGATGCCGCGATGACAAACCTGACGGAACTCTGGCCGCAGGTGGCTTGTCTCAATCTCTCTGAGACAAAAATTACAGACGATGGCCTCGGTTTGCTGCAGTACGCTATTCGTCTGGAAGTGCTGGAAGTGAACGGCACCGCAATCACGCTGGCAGGGCTTCAGGAACTGCGGCAGTTACCGGCGTTGGTCGAAATTCAGGCAGGAGACACTGCACTGGCCGCGTCTGATGTTGTCGAACTGCTGTCATCTGGCTGGGACATCAATATCGAAGTCCATCGGCGTGGTGACTACTGTGGCTGGATGCCGGAAATGAAGGAACTCATGGCTCGATGGGACCTCGCATGACCCTCACCCTCGGGATCGATCCGGGACTCAATCGCACGGGGTATGCCGTGGTCGAGCGGGTCGGGGCGCGGCCGGTGCTCAAGGAAGGGGGCGTCATCCGGTCTACCAAAGATCTCGCATTGGCTGAACGAGTCTGGGAAATTGGGCATGGCTTGCGGGAAGTGATTCAGGAGTTTCGTCCGGCGGCGATTGCCATTGAGCAAGTCTTCTCGCACGCCGAGTTTCCCAAAACTGCCGTGTTGATGGCGCATGCCCGAGGCACGATTCTGTTCATCGCCCGCGATCATGGCCTCCCGGTGACCCATTACACGCCGACGCAGATTAAGCGGTTGCTCACCGGCAGCGGCAAGGCCTCGAAAGAACAAATGCAGCACGCGATCCGCCAGGAACTTGGCTTGCCGGACATTCTGGAACCGAACGACGTTGCTGATGCCGCCGCGGTCGCGATCTGCCATCTTTACAGCAGTCGCCATGCCGATCTGATAGGCTGATGTAATCCTCCCATTCATCGAAAGTTTGCACCGTTGATCACCCGCATCACAGGGACGTTAACGCGTCTGGGCGAGACTGAAGCCTGGATTGATGTTGGCCCGTTTGAATACGAAGTCTATGTCCCCGAGTTCGCGCGGCGGCATCTGCAGGCCGATGTGGGGCAAACCGTTACATTGCGGACCGTCGAATACATCGAAGGCAATCCGACGCAAGGACGACTCACTCCGCGAATGATCGGTTTCCTCACCGATGTCGAGCGTGAGTTCTTTGACATGATCTGCTCGGTCGATGGCATGGGAGTCAAGAAGACGCTCCGGGCGATGGTGCGGCCGGTGCGGGATATCGCCGCAGCCATCGAAGAGCAGAACACGAAAGAACTGAGCCTGCTGCCGGGGATTGGCCCAGCGATGGCGGAACGGATCGTTGCCAAACTCCGGCGGAAAATGGCCAAATTCGCCTTGATGGTGGCCCGGGATCTGCCCGTAGCGGAAGCCTCCGATCGCACGATTCTGAGTGACGCCTTCGATGCCCTCGTCAGCCTCGGCTACAACGCCCTCGAGGCCCGGGAAAAACTCGACACCGTCTGCACCGGCAAGGCAAAATTCAAATCGGTCGAGGACATTATCCTGGCCATCTACCAGTCGGAGCGAGGCTAGAGGCAAGGATGTAGGAAGAAGGCGTAAGGATGAAAGCTTCGAATTCCCTGCCTTATTTTCAGCCTTTCGCCTTTCGAATTCCTCCTTACACAAATGTTCCGCCTCCCCACGGCTTGACGGGCATGGTAGGATATCGATGGTGATTGATGGGTTCCGTCGCGTTCGCGTGACGGCTGGAGAGTGAATATGCAGTTTTTCCGTCGGCAACTGATCGTCTGGTGTGCTTTGGTCGCGGTCGTGGTGAGTGCGGCGGCCACCGCCTTCGCCTGTCCATTCTGTTCGGCTCCCTCATTGACGATGACCGAGCAATTGACCCAGTCCGATGCCGCCGTACTCACGAAATGGGTTGGTGGCACCCCCGCTAAGGGGAACGATGCGGGCTCGACTACTTATGAAGTCGTCGAAGTGGTGCATCAGGACGCGGGTTCCAAGCTGGCCAAAGGGACCAAGATTGAATTGGTGCGGTACCGCGCCAGCAAGGCCGGTGACCTGTTCCTGCTGCTCGGCACCAAAGGGGGAGCCGTGCTCGACTGGGGCAGCCCGCTGGAAGTCACCCAGACTGCCTACAAATACATGAAAGAGGCCCCGAAGCCCGATGTCCCCGCGGCCGAACGGCTCAAGTATTTCGTGCATTACCTAGAAAGCCCGGAACAGGCGATTTCCAACGATGCCTATGGCGAATTTGCAAACACTGCCTACGGTGACATCGTGCAGATTAAAAGCCTGATGCCCCGTGACAAACTGCGAAAATGGATCGTTGATCCGCAGGTCTCACCCAGTCGGTTGGGACTGTACGGTTTGATGCTGGGATTGTGTGGCAGCGAAGAGGATGTGAAACTCCTAGAAGGCCGAATCCTCGACAGCAGCGAAGAATTCCGCTTGGGGATCGATGGCATCATGGGCGGTTACCTGCTGCTCTCGGGTGAGCAGGGTTTGAATGTGCTCGACGAGCAAAAGCTCCTCAACAAAGATGCCCCGTTCAGCGAAACGTATGCGGCCATGCAGGCCCTGCGGTTCATGTGGCAATACGGCGATGGCCACATTCCGGCCGCCCGGTTGCAGCAGTCGATGCGTCTGTTACTGACTCGTCCAGAACTGGCGGATCTCGTGATCGCCGACTTGGCCCGTTGGAAAGACTGGTCGGTGCAACCGGAGTTGATGTCGATGTACGGCAAGGAAGAGTACGACATTCCTTCCATCAAGCGAGCCATTGTGCGGTTCATGCTCGCCAGCACCAAAGATGTCACCAAATCGACGGGAGAAACCGCCGCCGACTTGCCGGAACATGCCAAGCTGGGGGCGAAGTATCTGGCGGAACTCGAACAGAAAGACCCGAAGACGGTCTCCGAAGCGAAGCGGTTCTTCCTGATCAAGTAAGTACGCAGACGCCCAGGGATTGCTATCCCTGGGCTTCCCGGAAGAGACTTTCGATGTCACCACGGATGGTCGTTCTGGCTGGGGTGCTCACATTGTGTGGCGCATCGCCCGTGGCGGCGGCTTGCCCGTTCTGTCCACCCTCCTCGCCTACCTGGGCCGAACAGTACGCAGAGTCTGATGCCGCCGTGCTCGTCAAATGGGCACGCTCACGCGAAGCGAATGATTCCGGCCGGGAAGCTCAAACCGACTTTGACATCATCGAGGTCTGGCGAAGCATTCAGGACCGACCGCAACAGGGCCAGACCATTACGGTCGACTACCTGGTCCAAGGCCAACCCGGCGATTTATTCCTGATGTTTGGCCAGCAATCGGATGGTCTGCTGACTTATGCCCTTCCGATTGAGATGACTGAAATTCGCGCGGGGTATGTGAAACAGGCACCGTCGATTGAGCAACCCACGCCGGAACGGTTGAAATTCTTCCTGAAATTTCTCGAATCGAGCGATACGCCAATCGCGAATGACGCTTTCGCCGAGTTCAGTCGTGCCCCCTATGACGATGTGAAAGCGATTCGTAGTCAGCTCTCGCCGGAAAAAGTCCGACGCTGGCTGGTGGAATTGGAACCGGCGGAAGAACTCCGCCGCGGGTTCTATGCTCTCATGCTGGGCTTGTGTGGCGATGAGCATGACGCCCTGAAACTCGCCAGTCAGGTGCTCAAGCCCACACCTGCGGATGTCACACGCATCGGCTTGGATGGTCAGATGGCGGGTTATGTGCTGTTGACCGGACAGGCCGGGTTTGATCGGCTGGTTCAAGCCCGGCTCAAGTCGCCCGATCAACCCGATGGCGATGTCTTCGCGACCATCAATGCCTTGCGGTTTTTGTGGCAGTTTGAACCCCATCTGATTCCTCGCCAGCAGGTCGCCGAAGCACTCGCCTCACTGCTCGATCAACCCCAATTTGCAGAGGTGGTCCTGGTGGATCTGGCGCGGTGGGAACACTGGTCGGTGATGGATCGTGTCCTGAAGCTTTACAACTCACCCGCTTTTGCAGAACCGGCTGCGAAGCACAAGATATTGCAGTTCGCGATGGCGTGTGTGCGGGCTCAGCAGAAAACGCCCGATAAAACGATTCCGGAAGTCGCCCAGGCCGAGGCATTCCTCAAGAGGGTTCAGCAGGCTGAGCCGGAAACCTATCAGAATGCGTCGCGATTGTTCGGCGGTCCGCGACCGGCACTTAAAGATCTGCTCGATCGTTGATGATCACTCTTCCGGCGGCGGGGGCGGTGCGAGCGGGGGCGGTCCCAATTGCGGCGCTGGTGGCGCGGGGATGTCCGACGGTGGGATCACCGGAGACTCATAAACCTCGGGTGCTGGTGGCGTGGCTTCCGGCAAAACGGGAATATCGCTCGCCGGCATCGGTTGCGGAGCGACATTCAAAGCCTGATCGGGGTACCAGTAGGGATAGCCCGAGGGATACCGCCAGCACTCATCGGCCCGGTCGAATTGACCGGTGCAGTTGCAGCGACAAGGGGCCAGTCTGCGGTTGATCGGGCCACACCAGTCGGGTCGCCCGGCCCGAGAGATATCGAGTCGCGGGATGTACCACTGATCCCACAGCACCTGTTCGTCATTCAAATCGTCGATGAAGTCGGCGTAGCGATTAAAGCCGGGCCAGCAGCGGCACCCCGTTAACGAGGCGGACAGCAGGACCAATGCGGTAATCGCGAACAGTCGACGCATGACAACTCCCCACCGGCGAAAGACTCGCCGGGCATGGCATCATCGTTATCATCGGCAAACTCACCCGGCGACTTGACCGTTTATGACGGATATTCCTGCCGCGTTGAGTTGGGAGAATTGCCTCAAGTCGAGTAGAATGCAGGGCTTTCGGAATTTGTGTGCGGCAGTCTTCCTTAAGGCATCTTCAGCGTGACGGAACAGCGGGAGCGGGTGGCCATCGTTGGACGGGGGGGCGTTTTCCCCGGAGCCCAGGATCTGACCACGTTCTGGCAGAATATTGCCGCAGGACACGATGCGGGGCGGAATGTCTCCGCCGATCGCTGGGCCTTGTCCCCCGAAAAATGCCTGGCACCCGGTGGCCCGCAGCCCGACCGGGTCTATTCGACGTGGTGCTGTTCGCTGGATGACATCGCCGAAGACTGGTCCGGGCTCGCGATTTCAGTCAACGACGTCAACGGACTCGATCCCCTCTTCCGCATCGGTCTCACCGCCGCTGCGATGGCCTGGCGTGATGCCCGGCAACCTCGAGTCGATCCCCAACGCGTGGGCACCATCTTTGGCCACATCGTCTTGCCGACGGAGGCCACATCTGCGCTGTCACGCCAATTGTTGTTGAGCGAGTTCGGTCGGCGCGTGCTCGGACTGAGGGATGCCGTGCCTTCGTCCTCCGAGTGGTCTCCACGTAACTGGCAGGCGGCCGGTTTACCCGCGGCGATCATTGCCACAGCGCTGGGATTTCAGGGACCAAGTTACACACTCGATGCGGCCTGTGCGTCGTCGCTCTACGCGTTGAAACTGGCGTGCGATGAACTGCTCGAAAACCGGGCTGACGTGATGGTCGCGGGTGGTTTATCGCGGCCCGATTGCCAGTACACGCAAATGGGGTTCGCCCAGTTGCAGGCGCTGACAAAGAGCGGTCGCTGTGCCCCGCTCTCTGCGGCGGCTGATGGGTTGGTGGTCGGCGAAGGAGCCGGGCTGTTCGTGTTGAAACGGTTAAGCGACGCTGTCCGCGATGGCGACCACATCTATGCGACGATTGCCGGAATTGGTCTCTCGAATGATCGTGGAGCGAACCTCTTGGCACCACGCAGTGAAGGCCAATTGCGGGCGATGCAGGCGGCTTATCGTCAGGCGGGCTGGCAACCGGGCGATGTCGATCTCATCGAATGTCACGCGACGGGCACACCGATTGGTGATGGCGTGGAACTCGACAGTCTCCACGCCTTATGGCACGACACCGATGCCCGTGCCGGACAATGCGTGTTGGGTTCTGTAAAGTCGAACGTCGGCCATCTCCTCACCGGGGCCGGGGGGGTGAGTTTAATGAAACTCCTCGCCGCCTTGGAACATCACACGCTGCCACCGACGGCCAACTTCGTTGAACCCGCCACTGGGTTAAAGCGGGATGGTTCACCGTTTCGCGTGCTGTCCGAAGCGGAAGAATGGTCATCGCGATCACCCGGGTCACCACGTCGTGCCGCGATCAACGCGTTCGGCTTTGGTGGCATCAACGCACACGTCCTCCTCGAAGAGTGGCATGCGGAAGCCACGGGATCGCTATCCCGTGGTCCTGATGCTTCGACGCACATTACACCGGCTGACACCCCCCGCTCGCTGGAAAATATTGCGATCATCGGCATCGGGGCCACGCTCGGTGGCGCGTCATCGAAACCCCATCTGCGACGCGTATTCTGGAAGCAGGACCAACTCGCAACCACCCACACCACGGGTTGGGGGATGACGGCAGAGGGCACTTCCGGAGCACCCATCACCGAAGTGACCACAGCCGTCGACGCCTTCCGCATCCCGCCGATCGAACTGGAAGAGATGCTGCCGCAGCAATTGCTGATGTTACAAGTGGCGGCAGCAGCCATCGATGATGCCGGGATTCCGCGCGAACTGGGTATCGAAACCGGTTGCTTCATCGGTATCAGTCTCGATCCCAATGCGACCAACTTCCATTGTCGCTGGATCATCGCGGAGCAGGCGGCCGAGTGGGCAAGACAACTCGGACTTGAACTTTCCGACGACGAACTGGCCACGTTGACTCAGAAGCTGCGGGACACCTTCGGTCCCGCCCTCACGGCCAATCGTGTGATGGGCAACCTCGGCGGCATCGTCGCCAGTCGTCTGGCCCGCGAGTTCGATGTCGGCGGTCCCTGCTTTACGATTTCGAGCGATGAGCAATCGGGAGCCGCCGCTCTGGAAGTGGCGCTGCGAGCTTTGCAGCGGGGCGATCTGCAACAGGCGGTCGTCGGTGCCGTCGATTTGCCGAGCGACATCCGTCGTCAGATCGCTGCCACCTCCGATGTACCCTTCATCGATGGTGCCGTGGCCTTCGTCCTGAAACGTGAATCCGACGCCATCCGTGCGGGTGATCGAATCTATGCGGTGATTGAAGCGGATCAGCCAGCGGACACGATTTCTCTGACATGGTCACCAACCACACCCGTCGGAAGTGCCGGGGCGGTCACCAGCCTGTTACCGATTCTGTCAGCGGCCTGGTCACTCGAAGCCGGGATGCGGCCCGCCACCAGCGATCAATCCGCCGAACCGTGGTTGCACAATCGTTGTGAGGGGCCACGTCGCGCCCGTGTCGAGAGCACCGGCGACTACGGCACATGGTCGTTCACACTGCGAGAACCCAGTGAGCGGGGGGATGTAAATCCCCTCGGTGATTCGACGCGAATTTCTGTATCACCGGGGGAACTCACGTTACCCCGCTCTCCGAAGCTGGCGTTCGTCTTCCCCGGTTCAGGCAACCATTTCCTCGGCATGGGCCGCGAGTTGCTGACGGCCTGTCCCGAAGTGCTTCAGCGGCAAGACATCGAAAACGAACGGCTGCACGATCAGTACCGCCCTGATGTCATCTGGCAGGGAGCCTCGACTGAAGCCATCGGCCGTGATCATAAAACGATGATCTTTGGTCAGGTCGCGCTCGGCACGGCATTATGTGATCTCCTGGAACGTTGTGGTGTGCGACCGCAGGCGGTGATCGGTTACAGCCTGGGTGAATCGGCTGCGTTGTTCGGTTTGAAAGCTTGGCGTGACCGCGACGAAATGCTTCGCCGGATGGAAGCGTCGGACTTGTTCGGTGGCGATCTCACCTCACCTTTCAATGCGGCCCGCAAGGCGTGGGGGATTCCGCAGGGGCAGGATGTGCCTTGGCTATCGGGCGTGATCGACCGCTCGGCTGACGAAGTCCGCAAAGTGCTGGAACGCCGGACGAAGGCCTATCTGTTCATCATCAATACGCCCTCGCAATGTGTCATCGGGGGTGAACGCGGGCAGATCGAATCGCTGGTCAAGGAACTCGGGGCAAAGTTCATCCCGTTCCCCGCACCAAGCACGGTTCATTGTGCGATTTTGAAAGAGGTCGGCCGCGATTATGTCGAACTCCATCAGATGACGACCACGCCCCCCGAGGGCATCGACTTCTACAGCAGCGCGACGGGTCAGGTGTATGGCCTCAGCCGTGATGCCGCCGCTGGGGCGATTCTGGCACAGGCGATCGACACCGTCGATTTCCCCCGCGTGATTGAGAACGCCTACCGCGATGGCGTGCGGTTGTTCCTCGAGATCGGCCCCGGTTCCTCATGTACCAAAATGATCGACGAGATTCTCGGCGAGCGTTCACATTGGGCTCGCGCCTTGTGCCCGGCCACAGCGGACCCGGTCGGTCATGCCCGCAAAGTCTTGAGCGAACTGGCAGAGCAGGGCGTGACGGTCGATCTGAGTCCGTTGTCCTTCGCGGACATCGAACCATCGGTCACGCATTCAGCCCGCGCGGTCATCACGCCGACGCAAGGAGCACCGTGGCAACGTGATGATGATTTGACAACGCCGATCAAACGCACATCGGCTGTGACCATACCGCAACGTGAATCGACGGTTTCCGCGATCTCCCAACCAAAGCCCGCACCGATGCCCACAGCGAATCGCCCCCTCCCCGCACCCGCTCCGTTACCCGCACGCAGCGTTTCGGTAGCCTCGCCTTCGGTTCCCTCTTATCCCACGGCGACCGCCAAATTGAGCATCGGTGAGGACATCTCACCGGCACTCGCGACCTGGGAATCGTGGATGACGGAACGCATCGCCGCCCACGAAGCTTTCCTGCGGTTCTCAGCCCAGACGCAGCAGATCGCGGCTGAGATGATCGTGGGGGAAAGTCGAAGCGTGGAAATCGGGACGCGGAGTGCGGAGCAGGCTCAGCGTTACACACATCCGGTTGCCAATGTTCCCCCTTCCACACGCCCTCTTCCGCCTTCCGCAACGCCGCCCCGGTCATTGAATTACGACCAGTGTATGGAGTTCGCGATCGGTTCCATTGGCAAGGTGCTGGGGCCGAAGTTTGCGGAGATTGATCAATATCCGACACGCGTCCGTTTGCCAGATATTCCGCTGATGCTGGTCGATCGCATTCTGGAAATCGAGGGTGAACCGTTATCGATGACGCATGGCCGCGTCGTCACCGAACACGATATTCATGCGGATGACTGGTACCTCGATTGTGGCCGGATACCGACGTGTCTTGCGGTCGAATCGGGTCAGGCCGATTTGTTCCTGTCGGGTTGGTTGGGGATCGACTTTGAGACGCGCGGGCTGGCTAGTTACCGGTTGCTGGATGCCGTCGTCACCTTTCATGATGCCTTGCCCGGTCCCGGTAAAACGATTCACTACGACATCCGCATCAACAGTTTCTTCCGGCAGGGCGATACGTGGCTGTTCCGGTTCGAGTTCGATGCCACGGTAAATGGTCAGCCGCTGCTCACGATGCGCGACGGTTGTGCCGGGTTTTTCACGCAGCAGGAATTGCAGGCGGGGCAGGGGATCATTCACGCGGCTCTCGATAAGCAACCGCGACCGGGCAAGCGGCCTGACGATTGGGACGACCCGGTGCCGTTGACGATCGAAAGCTACACCGATGAGCAACTGACGGCGCTCCGGAAGGGTGATCTCGCGGCGTGCTTTGGCCCGGTCTTTGATGGGCTTCCATTGCAACAACCAGTGACATTGCCATCGGGGCGATTGAATCTTGTTCATCGCGTGCTGGAACTCGATCCGGCCGGGGGGAAGTATGGCATCGGCAAGATTCGCGCGGAAGCCGATATTCATCCCGATGACTGGTTCCTGACGTGCCATTTCTGTGATGACCAGGTGATGCCCGGCACGTTGATGTACGAGTGCTGTCTGCATACGTTGCGGGTCTATCTGCTGAGGATGGGCTGGATCGGTGAAGCGGGCGAGATTGCCTACGAACCAGTGCCCGGTATCAAAAGCCGGTTGAAGTGCCGCGGCCAGGTTTTGGCTTCGACGAAGACGGTGTGGTATGAGGTCACATTGAAAGAGTTGGGCTACGGTGACGCGCAGCGACGCCCAGGGATAGCGATCCCAGGGCGTCAGGGTGATAACTCCGCGTTCTGTATCGCCGATGCACTCATGTACGCCGACGGTAAGCCCATCGTCGAAATCACCGATATGTCCGTGCGGTTAACCGGGCTGACGAAAGAACACGTTGAGCGATTATGGACCGCGAACACCCCAGGGATCGCGCTCCCCGGGCGTCCGAACCCTCAACCCTCAACCCTCAACCCTCAACCATTATTCGATACCGACCGCATTACCGCTTTCGCGATCGGCAAACCGTCGGAGGCCTTCGGCGATCGTTACCGCATCTTCGATGAAGAACGGACCATAGCCCGGTTGCCGGGGCCACCGTTTCAGTTTCTGGATCGCATCACCGCGATCGAAAATTGTGAGCCGTGGGTCCTGGCCGCGGGGGGCGAGATTGTCGCCGAATACGATGTCCCGCCCGATGCCTGGTACTTCGCTGCGAACCGCTCGCAGACCATGCCCTTTGCGGTGCTGCTGGAAACAGCGTTGCAACCCTGCGGTTGGCTGGCCGGGTATCTTGGTTCGGCGCTGACCAGTGATGTCGATCTGTCGTTCCGCAACCTCGGGGGCAAGGCGAAACAGTTGCAACCGGTGACGCCGCAGTCGGGCACCTTGACCACCAAGGTGAAAATCACGCGAGTCTCGCAATCGGCCGGGATGATCATTCAGCATTACGATTACGACCTCCGCTGCAATGGTGAACCGGTGTATGTCGGCAACACCTACTTCGGCTTCTTCTCGAAGGACGCGCTCGCCAATCAAGTGGGCATCCGCGACGCGGCGGTCTATCAACCCACTTCGGAAGAGTTGATCCGGGCGAAGACGTTCCCGATTTCGTTGGAACCCCCATTTCCAGATGACCAGTTCTGCATGGTCCGCCGGGTCGATGCCCTCGTGCCCGATGGCGGCCCGCACGGTTTGGGTTACATCCGCGGCAGCGTCGATGTCGATCCATCGATGTGGTTCTTCAAGGCCCATTTCTACCAGGACCCCGTCTGGCCCGGTTCGCTGGGCTTGGAGTCGTTCCTGCAACTGCTGCAAATCTTCGCCGCTGAGAAATGGGGGGCTGAGGGCTTAGGGCTCAGGGCTCAGGGCTCAGAGTTAATGCCTGCTGCATCGACTCTTAGCCCTTGGCACTTAGCACTTAGCTCTCCGCACGAATGGGTCTACCGGGGTCAGGTGATTCCCCGTGATAAAACCGTTACAGTGGATGTGGTGGTGACGGCGGTGGATGAGGCGACCCGCAAGCTGACGGCGTCGGGCTTTCTCACCGTCGATGGCCGCGTGATTTACCAGATGATCGATTTTGCGATCACCATGAACCCAACTTAGCCGCGAGGCAGAGCCGAGCGCTGGCATCTATGAAGTACAACCGCGTTTTCGTTGATGCGATTGGTTATGAACTCGCCCCGGTGGTGGTCACCTCGACCGACATCGAAGCGCGGCTGGAACCGCTGTATACCAAGCTGCGGATCAATCCCGGTCAGCTTGAAGCGTGGACCGGCATTGCCGAACGCCGCTGGTGGGACGAAGGCCATAAGCTGAGTGACGGGGCGACCCAGGCCGCTCGCCGGGCCTTGGAGCAATCGAACGTCGCCGCTCGTGATCTTGAAGTGCTGGTCTATGCGGGGGTCTGTCGCGAACAGTTTGAACCCGCGACGGCCTGTGCGGTGGCGGCCAACCTCAGCATCAGTCGCGATGCGGCCGTGTTCGATGTCAGTAACGCCTGCCTCGGCGTCTTGAATGGCATGGTTGATATTGCCAATCGCATCGAACTCGGCCAGATTCGAGCGGGCATGGTGGTGTCCTGCGAATCGGCCCGCGAGATCATCGAATACACCATTCATCGCCTGCTCGAAGACATGAGCATGGACGCACTGACGAAGTCGCTCGCCACACTCACCGGAGGGTCGGGGGCTGTCGCGGTCCTGCTCACCGATGGTAGCTTCAGCCGTCAGCATCAGCACCGTTTATTGGGCGGCGTCACCAAAGCCGCACCGGAGCATCACAACCTCTGTCTGTGGGGGTTTGAATCGCTGCTCCCCGCAGCGGTCAACAAAGTGGAATCGATCCTGCCGAGCGCGGTCACCCATGCCAAGCTCGCGAACCTGATGCCCCAACTGGTCCAGGATAAGGTGGGCGGGCTGTTACCGGCACGACTGTCGTATGCCTTCAATCAGTTCATGCACACCGATTCGATTTCCGTGCTGCGGTACGGTGTCGATCTCGGCGTGAAGACCTGGGATTCCTTCCTCGCGAAGATCGGCCTGCGGTCAGACCAGATCGATAAGGTGATCTGCCATCAGGTCGGCAAAGGGCACCGCGAACAGGTGCTGTCGACCTTGGGCATTCCCACCGACAAAGATTTCTGCACGTTCCCGTATCTCGGCAACATCGGCACGGTCAGCCTGCCGTTGACAGCGGCCATCGCCGACGAACGCGGCTTCCTCGAACGCGGCGACCGAGTCGGCTTCCTCGGCATCGGCAGCGGTCTAAACTGCTTGATGCTGGCGCTCGATTGGTAAAAGCTTTTGGCCACAAGAGGCACAAAAGAGCACAAAAAAGTCAGTGGTTGGGGTAGTCGTGCATCAGGGCCAGTTTCTTGATTTGTAGTTTCGGTGCACCGAAGTTTATCAGTAAACCGTGCTCGATTCGCGACGCTCGCAAGTACCCCAGCACTTGTGCCGTATGCGACTCATTCAGATTGTCACAGGCTTTGATTTCGACGATCAACGGCCAGAAGAGATAGAGGTCGGCTTTATAAGCGCCCAACTCGGTGCCATCTTCATCGAAAACAGAAAGACCGTATTGCTGTTCGACGGCAATGCCATGCTTTCGTAAACGATTGGTCAGGCCATTTTCGTAGACCTTTTCCAGATGGCCGTGCCTCAGGAAACAGTGAAGTTCAAAACTTCGCTCTCGTATGAAATCACAGAGATCCAGCACCGTATTGAAGGTTTTGCTATCGAACATCGCCAATTCCTTTATGGGTAATGGTGTCTCAATCCTCAACCGGGTACCATTCCGCAAACAGATTCTGATTTCAACCCTTTTGTGATCTTTTGTGCATTCTGTGGCTCAAGAATTCCCCCAATTCAACTTTCCACCTCACTTCGCCACCATCAATGGCCACCGGCTGCATTACCTGGATGAAGGCAGCGGGCCGGCGGTGGTGATGGTGCATGGCAATCCCAACTGGGTTTATTACTGGCGGAAGCTGATCCCCGCGCTGTCGGATCAATTTCGTTGCCTGGCGATTGATCACATCGGCTGCGGCCTGTCTGACAAGCCCGACGATGCCCATTATCCTTACACGTTATCCCGGCGGATCGATGACCTCACCACGTGGATTGAGCAATTGCAGATCGCGGGGCCGATTCACATCATTGCCCATGACTGGGGCGGTATGATTGCCTCGGGGTTTGCCACGCAGCATCCCGACCGCATCGGCAAACTGGTGATGCTCAACACGGCGGCGTTTCATCTGCCGAAGACGACACAGATTCCCTGGCAACTCAAGCTGGCCCGCACGCCGTTGCTCGGGGCCATCCTCATGCGGGGTTTTAATGCGTTCAGCCGAGGGGCGGTGAAGTCGTGTGTCACACGGACGCCGATGCCCGCCGATGTCGCAGCGGCCTATTGTGCCCCTTATGATTCCTGGGCACATCGCATCGCGGTGCATCGCTTTGTGCAGGATATTCCCTTGCAACCCGGTGATCGCGGCTACGATCTAGTCACGCAGATCGAGCAGGATTTTGTGAAGCTGCAGGACAAGCCCCTGCTCATCGGCTGGGGCGAACGCGATTTTGTCTTCAACGATCACTTCCTGCAGGAATGGATGGCTCGTTGCCCCCAGGCGAAGGTGCTGCGGTATCCCGATTGCGGCCATTATGTGCTGGAAGATGCGGCCGCCGAGTTGATTCCGGAAATTTGTGCGTTCCTCAGTGGCTCGGGGACATAAGGGCATGAACATCGCGGACCCGCTCATCGCCCAATGCCTCGCCCGGCCCGATGCTGTAGTGATTCAATCGCCCAGTGTTCCGCGGGCTAACCCCGACTTGCGCCAGTATCACGCGGTGACCTTTGGCGAACTGCATCAACGGGTTCGGCGGCTCACCGCGGCTCTCAATGAAATCGGCATCGCGCGCGGCACCCGTTGCGCGCTGATGGTGCCGCCGTCGATTGAATTTGTAGAACTCACGTTCGCGTTGTTTGCTGTCGGAGCCGTGCCGGTCTTTGTCGATCCGGGCATTGGCATCGCGAATCTCAAAGCGTGTCTCGGAGAAGCTGAACCGGAAGCATTCATTGGCGTCACGCGGGCCCATGTGGCGCGGCTGTTGTTCGGTTGGGCACGCTCGTCGGTGAAAACAGTCGTCACTGTCGGGGCGAAGTTCGGTTGGGGGGGCGTGACGCTCAAGCGACTCCATACGCAATCGACCGCTACCGCTGATGTGTGCGACACCACGGCCGATGATGTCGCCGCGATTCTTTTCACCAGTGGCAGCACCGGCGTTCCCAAGGGAGCGGTCTACACGCATGGCATGTTCCTCGCTCAACTCGACCGGCTGCGCGATGCCTTTGACATCACGCCGGGCGAAGTCGATCTCTGTACGTTTCCGTTGTTTGCACTGTTCGGACCAGCGCTCGGCATGACATCTGTGGTGCCGGTGATGGACTCGACCAAACCGGCTCAGGTCGATCCTCGCGAAATCCTCACGCCCATGTTGCGATGGCGAGCGACCAACCTGTTCGGCTCACCGGCCTTGCTCAACCGTGTCGGCACGGCACTCAAAGAGATGCCGGTGGATGATGCGAAGCAACGCATTCAGACGGTGAAACGCGTACTGTCGGCCGGGGCACCGGTGTCGCCGCGTGTGCTGGAAATGATGACCGGGTTCCTCGCACCGGGCACGCAGGTTTTCACACCCTACGGAGCGACGGAAGCCCTACCCGTCGCGGTGATTGGCAGCGACGAAGTGCTGCGCGAGACCCGGCAGCTTACGGCAACGGGGGCAGGCACATGCATCGGTCGGCCAGTCAAAGATCTGGACGTACGCATCATTCGTATCACTGATGCACCGATCGGGAAGTGGTCGAATGAACTGCTGTTACCTACGGGCGAAATCGGCGAGATCGTGGTGCATGGCCCGCAGGTCACGCAGGAGTATTTCCGTCGCCCTGATTTGACTCAACTGGCCAAGATTCCTGACGCCCAGCGTGGCACCGCATGGCACCGCATGGGTGATGTCGGTTATTTCGATGAACAGGGCCGGTTATGGTTCTGCGGCCGCAAGTCACAACGGGTGACCGTGGGAGACAAGACCCATTTCACCGATCCTGTCGAAGGCATTTTCAATGCTGATCCCGGCGTCTTCCGCAGCGCCTTGGTCGGAGCAAAAGTGCAGGGAGCATGGCAACCCGTCGTGTGCATTCAACGCCTGATGTCGCCGCGTCCGACCGCTGAAGCCGAATTGAAACGGCAACTGCTGGAACTCGCGCAGCAGCATGAAGCCACACGGGATATTCTCACGATTCTGTTTCATCCCGACTTTCCCGTCGATATCCGGCACAACTCCAAAATCTTCCGCGAGAAGCTGGCCGTCTGGGCGCAGGAACAACTCGATCAGCGATCGTGAATATCATGTCCGACAGTGACTTCGATGACGATGAGAATGAAGACTGGGGCGATGACGACGATCTCCCCACGATCCGTTGCCCCTATTGCCGGGCGGAGATTCTCGAAGATCTGCCGCAGTGTCCCGAATGTGGCAACTACATCTCCGAGGAAGACCAGCCGCCTCAGCCGAAGCCGTTGTGGATTGTGATTGGTCTTGTCGCCTGTTTCATCATTGTTGCGATTTGGATCATAAGGTTCTGAGATGCGGGCGTTGGTGACAGGGGGTGGCGGTTTTCTGGGGAAGGCGCTTTGCCAGGCACTGGTTTCGCGAGGTGTGACGGTCCGCAGCCTGTCGCGCGGGAGCTATCCTGAACTGACAGCCATCGGTGTTGAATGTGTGCAGGGCGATCTGGCCGATCACGCGGTGGTCTCAGCATCGGTCGCGGGGTGTGATGTCGTTTTTCATGTCGCTGCGAAAGCCGGGGTCTGGGGACCGTATGCGGAGTATCATCGGGCCAATGTTCTGGGGACGGAAAACGTGATCGCCGCGTGCCGTCAACACGGCGTCCAGCAACTCATCTATACCAGTTCGCCAAGTGTGGTTTACTCGGGGCACGATGAAGCGGGCATTGATGAATCGACGCCCTATCCCGAGCACTATCTCACCAACTATCCAAAGACCAAGGCGATCGCCGAGCGAGCCGTGCTGGCGGCGAATTCGCCCACGCTGGCCACGGTATCACTGCGGCCGCATCTCATCTGGGGGCCGGGCGACAATCATCTGCTGCCCCGCTTGATCGAAAGGGCCAAAGCCGGGTGTCTGCGACGTGTCGGCCAAGGTAACAATCGGGTCGATACCACCTACATCGATAACGCAGTATCCGCTCATCTCGCGGCTTGGGACCAGTTACAGCTGCAGGCCGCGTGTGCGGGGCGGGCGTACTTCATCGCGAATGATGAACCCTGGCCGTTGTGGGACTTGATCAACCGCATGCTGGCCTGTGCCGATGTGCCACCGGTCAGTCGCACAATCTCGCCAAGTTTAGCCTATGGCATTGGTGCAATTCTGGAAGGAGCCTATCGACTCCTGGGTCGTAGCGATGAACCACCGATGACCCGTTTCGTCGCCCGTCAGCTTGCGACCGATCACTGGTACGATCTCTCAGCGTCAAAACGCGACTTGGGATACGCCCCCGCAGTGAGCGTGGAAGAAGGGCTGCGAAGATTACGCGACTGGCTAGAGCATGGCTGAGTCGGAGTCACGCGCTGTCATGATTGTGATAGCGAGGACATCGTCAGCAGTCGATTAAGTCATAATCAAGCGGTGATTTTAAGTCATTTCCTTGGTGTGAGCAAACCAGATTTTATGAGCAGTAAGACAATTGAAAGCATTAGAAAAGCATAGCAGGCAGAATTCAGCAAGACGCTATATTCACCACCCTGGCCTGTATGAATCCTGTAGCCGATCGGTTCGCACAACCAGAGATACAGTATTGCGGCGATTGCGATGGTTAGCAGCAGCTTGCGCATGACAGGATTTGCTAACAAACAAAATAAGAAACCAAAGTATTTGCGACTACTTGTGTATTGTCGCCTGAAGTGACTGAACGTCAACGGCAATGATGTAGCTGTGGTTGCAGAATCCACTCCAGAGCTCGCGCGAGTCAAAACCACTCTTTTTATTCGCGTTTTGATAGAGTGGGAAGCCAACCAAATTTGTTGAAGACGATAAAGACCGGCAACTGAATGAGAATCAGCAAGCCTAGAATCAGCATTCCACCGAATGCAGCGGCCCCGCCTCCATAGATCAGGAAGCCAATGGGGACACACAGGAAGAAAATCAAAACAGCAGAGATGGCAAGGGTCAACAAAAGCTTTCGCATGATGAATTTCGCGGCCAGAGGGAAGATGCTGCTGGCATCATTACGCCACCTTTTCTGATCCACTGTCGCGGTGGTCCAACAGTATCCTTTCACCACTTATCGATAGTATCAGACCGCAGGGCGGCTCGCGGGGTTAACGAATTCTGATGACATCATTATGGGTGGCAACCGAGGCAGTCTAAGCATCACATAGCGCACATTTTTGAAATTCTGGTGAGGGTCAGTGGTCATCGCCGAGATCGAGCCACCAATTCAGCCACCGTTGATATTCTGGATTAGTGAACCACCACAGCGGTGCATAGACATATGACAGGAAGAAAATCGGCCCCTTCCCAAAGTAACCTCGCATCGCGAGCCAGTACATTGGGCCACTGCTGGCCAGATAGGCCACGAATAGTGCCACGAGAATGAGCGACCACCTCTTCCACGGCTTCCACATCCACACCGCGAACCACTGGGAGCAATATGGGAAATCAGAGGTGGGTGACTTCTCGTCCATGCCACTATCAAGCATCTGTTGACCCAAAGTATGATTCGCTTTAATGTCGTTTTATGGCTTATTCCATACCAGCAAAAACCGTCATTGATTATTCGCCAGAGGCAATGGCGTTGTTTCCCGTTTATGCCTTTGAGTGGATCGACAATCTGAATTTCGTCTTGAAACCTGAAGACTTCCTGCAAGATCCAGCAGCTCATGTGGCTGCTGCCCAAGCAGCGTTTTTAGCAGCTGGATGGGATGGCGACGGCGAAATTGGATTGCTATGGATTCCGCCATTCACATTTCCCCTAGAGGCAGTTTCATAAGCCGTAAAATATCGGATTGAATGGCAAGCCAATTGCGTGCCGAGGTCTTCTGAAAGGAGACTTTGACATGACGATTTCCCTGGAGTGGTGGCCGCAGCGTGGCCGCAACACGACAGGGGCCAGGACGGCACCCACGCCCGAACTCACTGACGAGCAATGGGCTTTGATCAAACACCTCTTCGTGGAACGGCCCACCGGCGGACGTCC
>WGME01000022.1 GCA_016125225.1 bacterium
GCCCGGAGCCCCGGGGGAACCGCTCTATTTCGAGGTCTGGAACGATGGCTGGCGGGATGAACTCTTGGGGGGCTTCGTGCTCTATCCGACCTTGAATGCTTCCGCTGATCCAACATCACCACCGAAGATGCAGGAACAGACTCAGAGTGTGCGGATTCTGTGGGACTGGAAAGATCGTTCGCTGCGGACCCAGGTAGGAGTCGCCCATCTGCGATTACGGCTGATTCCCGTGCATTGACACCGCTGAGCTCCCCCCCCCCCCCCAAAAAAACTCCCGAGGTAATGACCATGCTTGAGCCGAAACTCAGCCACCCTGTTTCCCTGATCACGGGACTGCTGCTGGCGGCCATGACCGTCAGTGGCTGCGGCACAGCAACTACCGACGGCGTGGTCTCAGCCACCCCCACCGTCCCCGTGGAATCAGCTCCGACTCCCGCGGAAGCAACAACCCCGCCAGAACCGTGAGGGATTTTGTTGCGGCCAACAAAGCGACCGAGATCCCGTGCCAGTTGGCTTTGAACATAAAGCCATGCAAGACTGAGTGCTGCATTCTTTGTTGGCGTCGATCAATGACGGCGGTCATTAGATGAATGGTCATAACTCCTGCCGGTCGGCGGCGGCGAGGCGGCTGAAGGCACGGGTGGTGGTGGCGACCTGGTGGCGGATTTCTTCTGGTGGGTCATGATCTTCGACCATATGTTCCAGCAGCTCGAGCTTATCACGGAAGACACGGGATTTCATGTGGTGATAATCGCTGAGATGTCCGTGCCTCAAGTAGGCGTCTACCTGCAGGCGGCGATTCCAGCACGCTCAGATCGGAATCCGATGGGCCGCGTGCAATATTGCGCCACTCAAGGCGGACCCCAACGCCTCGGTCTTCTCGAGGTTCAGTTCTTCGAGAGATTCCTCTACTGAGGGATAGTAGGCATTTCACCCAGCGATGCTGTAACCGACGATGGCCAGGAGACAGCATGGCGATATCAGGACCGCACAACAGGACTACATACATATCTACTGTATTATTGCATGTGCTTTTCACGAAGTTGGGCTGCCAGGGCCGTCGGCGAAGACTTCCCCGCCTTGGCGAAACTCTCGCCGCTTGCGGGTTCGCCCCTCGAATTGCACGTTACAAGGGCTATGATGCCCGTGGAGCGTTTGGCAATCGGCCGCAGCTCACTCCATCTGATTCGGATCATCCGGAAAGGAATGACATGCACCGCTCGATCGTTACAGGATGCCTGACACTGATCATGTCCGTCGGTGGGCTTTCAGCCGCTGAACCGGTTGGCCCGGCAGCGAACGCGTTGCAGAAATCCCGGACGAAGGCCATCGAGTTTCTGAAGACGTCTCAGGCACAAGATGGGACCTGGACTTCTCCTGATGCCATTGGCATCACCGCACTCGTCACGTATGCCCTGCTGTCCTCCGATGTCAAACCCGATGATCCCGCTGTGGCCAAATCGCTGAAGAAGCTGGAAAGTCTGGCACGACCTGATGGGAGCATCTGCACGGCAAAAAGCCGCATCCCCGCCTATGAAACCGCCATCGCCATGATGACCTTGCAGGCCGCGAATTCCTCAGGCACCTATACTCCCTTGCTCGAAAAGGCCGAGAAATTCGCGCGGGGCATTCAGTTTGATGAAAGCCAGAGCCTCGACCGTACAGACGTGCGTTATGGCGGAGCGGGGTATGGACCCGGTGGTGGTCGCCCCGATCTCTCGAACACCACGTTCTTTCTGGAAGCCTTGCAGGCCGCGGGTGCCAAGCCCGATGACCCCGCCGTGCAAAAGGCGGTGCTGTTCATCTCACGCTGTCAGAACCTGGAAACGGAATTCAATCCGCAAGGGAGCAAGGTCAACGATGGCGGCTTCTCGTATACCCCAGTTGCCGGGGGCAATGCTCCTGCTGGGAATACCGACGAAGGGGGCGTCCGTTCGTATGGCAGCATGACCTATGCGGGCTTCAAGAGCCTGCTGTTTGCCGGTGTCAAAACCGATGATCCGCGAGTGCAAGGGGCGGTGAAATGGATTCGCCAGCATTACACCGTTTCGGAAAATCCGGGGATGGGCAGCAACGGTCTGTTCTATTATTACTACCTCTTCGCGAAGTCCCTGAATGCCTGGCAGCAGGACACGCTGGAAGATGCTTCAGGCCAAACGCACGATTGGCGCAAGGAACTCGCCGAGCATCTCTTTTCGATTCAGCAGGAGAATGGCAGTTGGGTCAATTCGCAAGCCACCCGCTGGTTCGAAGGTGACCCAAATCTGGTGACGGCCTATGTGCTCGTCGCGCTGCATTACTGTGACAAGTCAGAATAAATCAGCTGAGGGACACGCAGCTTCCTGTGCCGGGTGGAAAGCTTGGCGATGAAACTTCTCTGACTCAAGACTGCGGTGGAGGATTGTCCTGATTCTCCCAGGTACGGAGTTTGGCGTCCAATAACCGGGATATGGTATTCGTTGCAGGAGAGGCAGCATCAGTAGGTGGCGTTGCAGCTGCATCGGTGGCGGATGAGGTCGGAGCCAATGCAGAAGGCCGCTGTGGGCGGTCGGATCGTGAAGGTGATTCGGATGGCAGCCGCGGCCGTGCAATCGGACGGGATTCTTGTTCTCGGACAGTGGCCTGCTTTTGAGCCAGTAATGTCCCCAAGGATGTGGCAGACGCGGCTGGCTTCCTCCGGAACCACCGCGTGATCACCCCGAAATCAAGCTGCACGCGTCTCATGGCGACATCGAGCGGGACCAGCATCGCAAGGAGTTGCAGCAAGGTTGTCACAATCGACTGCGTTTGCTGTTTCACGACCGTCGATTTGACATAAATCTGGTCTCCGGTTTCGTGTCCTGTCAGTATGCGACCGCCCGTCTCCACGGCGATGCGTTTGAGCATCAGCGGACTCGAAGTCAAACGCAGGTACTCTTGTGAATAGGGGACGACGAAACCATCCAAGGCCTGATGCGTCCCCGCACCGGTGACCACGATGTGATAGCGACCTTCTCCCGGTAACGGAAACTGGCCTTCATACCGGCGAGGCCCCTGCTGCGACAGTACCACTTGCTGCCGGAAGCTATTTGGCCCCTGCACAGTGGCCCGCAGCTCGAGCAGTTCCGCTTCTGTGCCAAAATCTTCGACCTGAATCACTCCCGTGGTGCCATTCGCGAAAGAATGGACCTGCAGGCGGCGGTTGATCTCTGCTCGTGACACTTCAGTCATGAGTTGCTTCACGAACACCTGGTAACGGTTCCATCCCAGCCAGTCACGTCCCCAGTTGGGTGAGAGGTCGGAGGTGAAGGCCGCCGTGCGACCCACACCGTAGCGTTGCAAGGCCAATAGCGGATCGCTGACATCGTTCGCCACTTCGGGGGGAGCCGACAGCACCAGTTCTGCGCGGTCTTTGGGCACCGTGACCACCAGACCATGCAAAGGTGGCATCTCGACAATCCCTTTGAGAATCGGCGAAATCATCTGGGCTTCCGGAGAGAACGTTGTATTCCGTAAGGCGGACTTCCGCAGTGTCAGTGCTTCCCGAATCATGATTCGCGGCAAGCGCTGAGCGTCGGTCACCGCGTGGAAACGTCCGCCGGTCTCGTGAGCCATCATGGCGAGCAGTGGACCATTGACGTTTTGCGGATCGCCGACGCCGATCGTGGAAACGCTGATGTTGGCGGATTTGCAGCGTTGAACGAAGTCCACCGGGCTGCCATAGCTCTGACCATCGGTCAGCAGGACGATATGTTTCACGGCAGCATCGCCGGGTTTCAGTGTCAGGAGTTCCGACAATGCCTCCTCAAGTGCCGGGTACATATCAGTGCCACCGCCGGTTCCAATGTGTCGTACCGCATCGGTCGAACGGGCAGCGTCTGCATTCAAGGCGAAAGGCACAACCCATGTTGGGGCTACATCGAAGGCCACGACTCCCAACCAGTCGCGGGGATTGAGCAAGTTGATGGAGGCTGCCGCCGAGGTGTTCGCCAGAGTCTGTTTGTCGACCGAAGTTCCGGGAACCTGCTCGCCCATCGAACCCGAATGGTCAAGCACGATCACCAAGGCCCCATTGAGCAGCACCTTGCGCTGCGTGATATCCATTTCGACCGGCAACGCCGTTTCGATGGGTGTTTGTCGCCAGCCGCCCGGACCGAAACTCTGTGCTCCCCCGACCATCAGAAATCCCACACCCTGATGATAGATGGCATCGTGCATGGCCAGGATCTGGTCTTTTTCAAAGGCATCGCTGGGCACATTTAGAAAGATCACGCCGTCGTAGGGCATGAGGGCCAGCGGCGAAAAGGGCAGGTCGTAGGCAGGAACCTGTTTGACTGAGAACTCTGACTGAATCAAGGTTTGCACCAGCGTTTGCCAGTCGCGTTCATCTCCCGCCGGATCGGTCACCACCAGAATCTGTCCCTGACCTTGCAGAAACAGTGAGTCCATTGCGATGTTGTTCTGGGGAATATGATCCTGTCCGTCCGGTTCAATCCGAGCTGTATATTCATAGTAACCGGGCTCGCGCAGCGTGATGGGAACCACATAGCGGCTTTTGCCCGCGGGGTACTCGACGGGCTGCTCCAGAACCGTCCGGTCATTTTCCATGAGAACCAGTTTCCCATGACCCGACGTAAGAGAAGAGAGAATGACGGCCGCTTCATACGTTTGACCTTGTTGCACCTGACGAGGCAGATCCAGGCGTTCCAGCCAGACTTCTTCGGTGTAGCTGTACTCGATAGGCAGGACATCAACGGCGATATCGCGTGACTTCAATTCCGACAAAACGGGAGCTAACTCACCTTCGGTGGCTGTACCATCACTGATGAGCACAATGCGGCTGCTGGCAGTCTCCGATAGCATGGCCGCCGACAATGAGAGAGCCTCTGAGATATTCGTTCCGTCATTCCGAATCGCGACATCGATCTGCTGCAATTGCTCCGCGGAAACTCGTTCACGTGGCGGCAACTGCACGGCGGCATCACGACCAAAGTAAACGACTCCGGCAAGCGTCTCATCTCGCCGGTCTGTTGGCCCCACCTGTTTAACGAATTGGGCCGCGGCGTCGAACGCTTCGGGAGACACGGAGCCAGAATGATCGACGACATAGACCACAGACAGGCGTTTGTCCTGGCGGACAGAACGGGGTTCGGTGAGCACGATCACCAGTAATGAAAACAACGCATAGCGAATACCGAGGGCCGCATATGAGCGCCAACCCGAAAGCCCTGCCCCTCCGGCCCACCATTGCCACCACAGCCACGGGGCCAGCACGAGCAGTGCAAACGGCCAGTAGTATGAGTAGCTGACGATCTCAGCCTGAGAGAGACCGGCTGTTATGGCAACAAACGCAAGAAAAAATAGCACCAGCGGTGCCACAGCGCCGATGCGTACCGGCCGACGTGCCACTGGAAGAAGGCTGTAAAACAATCGTCGGCACCAACTTTTCACTGCGGCACTCTGGTTACCGGTTGTCATGGCGTCCGTTGCCGTGGCTGGACAGGTCAACGAACGACAGTATTCATCAAGATACGACAACGCGCTGAGGCAGGGAAGTTGAAGAGACGCTATCTTTTGACGGTATTCGAACTCTCAATCAACCGTTAATAACTGGCGATCGATTCGTCGATATGGCGAAACAATCGCCACGCCGTTTTACTGGCAGCCCGACATCAGTGTGACCATAATCGGTGACATTGTTTGGCATGATACCTGCGTGCCAAACACTCTCTCAGCTAGCCATCGCCAGCCTACCCATGTGATATGTCGCTCGCTGACTTGAGCGGCCAGACCATCCGCCTTTCCCCGACTCGACGCCTGCCCGGCTTCGCCGTGGGATCACCAGACGGTCTGCAGCGTCATGGCCCTATTGAAATGAAAAAGGCTTGTCACGATGTCGATCTCGACCGAGACCAAACCACAGCCATCGCCTAACATAGTATCGGCTTCCGATACGGGCCCATTACCACTGGAAGTGCGTGACCTTACGAAACAATTCCAGCAAGGGGCCACGACAGTAATGGCTCTTGATGGCGTCTCATTGTCGGTCTCACGCGGTGAATTTGTTGCTATCATGGGAGCCAGTGGATCTGGCAAGAGCACGCTCCTGAATTTGATAGCAGGAATGACCCGCCCCGATCGTGGACAGGTGCTGATTGATGGCATCGATATCGCTGGGCTCAAAGAACCACAATTGACTCAGACACGTCGTCGCAAGATTGGATTGGTCTTTCAATCATTCAACCTGATCCCAACCCTAACGGCCTGCGATAACGTGTTATTACCCGTACTTTCCGGGGGAGAGCCCGGCCCTTGGAGTGCCGAGGAATTACTGGAACGCGTGGGACTGAAAGAACGTCGGCAGCATCGCCCGGATGCATTGAGCGGCGGTGAGCAACAGCGCGTGGCCATTGCCCGGGCGTTGATTTCCAACCCGGCAATTCTACTGGCTGACGAACCCACTGGTAGCCTCGATTCCGTCACTGGACAAACCATCTGCCGCTTGTTGCGTGACTTACGCAATGATTTGCAGCGAACGGTCATTGTCGTCACACATGAGCCTGCGGTCGCCATGTGGGCAGATCGTGTGGTGGTCCTCAGTGATGGGCACAAAGTCGCCGAATTTGCCACGTCGGACTTCAGCGATCCCCAGGCGCTCGCGGCTCACTATCAGGAGATCGTCTGCATCCCAGCCGCGGAAGGAGTGATACGATGACGCTGATGCTGAAACTCTTGTTCGGTCAGGTGCGTTGTCATCCCGCCAGATTTCTGTTGACGACATTGGCGATCGTGGCTGCCGCTGGGGTGGTGATCTGGGTGGTCAGTGGATACGACGCCCTTGTGGCACAATTCGATGATTTTGCGGATGAGTACCTGGGCCGTTATCAGCTTGTGGTTGCACCGGCAGAGCTCTCCAAAAACCCCTTCGCAGCACCGCCGGGCCTCTCGTCGAACATGATTCGGGAACTGGGGCAAGACCCGGCAGTGAAACTACTCGACGCAGAGTCGCATCTCAAAGCAACGGTTACCAAAGTCGAGCCCCCTGGTAATGCAGAAGTAGCAGGGCCTGGTCCAGCAACGAATTCCCGAGAAGGAAGGACGCGATCCGAAGGTACGGCATCCCGCAGTGGTCCCGGCGGACCCGGGGGCGGTCCACGGGGAAATGCGCCACGCGGGTTTGATCCCCGGCGGCCGGGAGCCTTTCCACCACCAAGCCCGACCGTGGTCGCCACGGCGGCAGCAGAGCCCCCTTATCCGCTCTCGGAAGGCCATTGGATTTCTGGCGAGACCGCTTCGAATCAGGCGGCTATCAGCAGCCGCACTGCGGAAATGATGCGTGTCCAAGTGGGCGATCATGTAACGGTGGAAGTCAACAAGCGGAAGACCAATTTCGAGATCGTCTGCATCGTCGAACAAGTCCGCACGCTGGGATCGGGGCGAGGTGGTCCGGCCCCATCCCGCGGCCCGGCTACGTCCGCTTTGTATATCTCGATTCCTGCAGCCGAACAGATTCTACAAGCGGCTCCCGAAGTCACCATTGCCCAACTCGTGTTGAATGATGGCGAAGATGCCGAGCGATTTCGTGCCAAATGGAGCGAACGGCTTTCAGCTTCCAGTCCACCTTTGATACTTATGTCGGCACATGAAGTGGAAGACGACCTGGATAGCAGTCGCGCGGCCTCCGGTGCTCGGAATCAAGCCTATTCGGCAACGGGAATCGCTCTGCTGGCATCCCTGTTCATCATCTTCACCGCGCTCAGTATGGGGGTGCATGAACGTTCGCGGCAATTCGCCGTGCTACGGGCCGTGGCGTTAACTCCCCGGCAGATTGGCCTGCTGATTCTATTCGAAAGCCTGCTGTTGGGGGCGATCGGCTGGATCGGTGGCTTGGTGGCCGGGATGGGGTTGTTAACCGTGATGAGTCTGGCCCGACCAACGATGTTTACGAGTGGCCCTGCCCTTGGTAGCTGGTGCCTGATTCTTTCCGGATGCTGCGCCTTTGGTGGTGCACTGGCCGCCGCCATATTGCCAGCGTGGCGTGCCATGCACATCAGTCCCCTGGATGCCATGACGACTCAGGTGGTGCCGCTATCGCAACGGGTATCTCGCAGTTTGACATTCATCGGCCTGGGATTGATTGCGGTCAATCCGTTGCTGGTCTTCGCCTTTCCCATGAAAGACGATGCCCGCTATCCGGTCTATGTCGCCGTCGGTTGTTCCAGCATGGCCTTGGGGTTCATTCTGCTGGCACCGTGGGTGATCCAGTCGTTGGAACGTTGGTTAGGACCGGTGATCGCCCGATTGTTACGACTTGATCCGCGATTGCTGGCAGCGGAACTGTCATCGAACCTGTGGCGGACTGTCGGAACCTGCATTGCTCTAACGCTGGGCTTGGGCTTGTACGTCTCCACTCAGATCTGGGGGTATTCCATGTTGCAGCCCTTCGTCCCGGGCGCGTGGGTTCCCGATCTGATGGTCAATTTTACCACGGGGGGATTGCCGGCTAGCGAATTCGCCGCAGTGGCAGATGTGGTTGGTATTCGTACGGAAACCTGTCTGCCGCTGGCCGTGGAACAACCGAAGTTAGCCCGCGATCTCACGCACAGCGCCGAGCGGGTTTCAGTCTCACGTCAAGACAGTGTGATCATGATCGGTCTTGATCCTGATCAGGGGATTGGCAATTCCGACGCCTTGCTGACTTTACGGTTTGTTGAAGGAGATCGCACATCGGCAGCTCAGTTAATGAAAGAGAGCCGGGGCTGCGTCGTGCCCGACCACTTCGCCCGAGAAGCGGGCCTGAAGTTGGGAGACCGGTTTGAGGTGCTGCCTCCGGAAACGCCGCAATCGCCCCTGGAATACACCATTGCGGGCATCGTGGAATTGCCGGGGTGGCATTGGATGACCAAGTTTTCAGGAGTCCGTCGGCGTGATCCGCGTGCAGCGGCCATGGTCTTCGCCAGTTACGACACGGTCATGTCGGACTATGCCCTGCCAAGCACCAACTTCTTCTGGACGCAACTGGAATCGGGAGCCTCACTCGACAAAATTGGCACCTCGTTGCAAGCCATCGCTGACCGAAATCCAGGTGACAAACAACCGGTCAATTTTCAGGGGACCTGGTCGTTCGGCGCAATGGACTTTGGCACCAACGTCCGCCTGAGCACCCCGGGAGAAGTGCAGGAGCGCATTGCGGTGCGTGCCAGTGACATGATCTGGGGGATGAGTCAGCTCCCTTTAGTGACGCTGGCCATAGCCGGGCTGGGGGTGCTGAATACGATCATGGCGTCGATTCGCGCCAGGCTGTGGAGCATTGGAGTGATGCGGGCCGTGGGTTTGACCCGTTCGGGTTTGGCCAGGCTGATACTCGCAGAAAGTCTGATGATTGGTCTGGTAGCCTGTGGGTTGAGTTTGGCTTTTGGCGCAATGGCCGGTTGGTGTGGAGCCGGCATCTCCCAGTATGTGAGCTTCTTTGGGGGATTGAATCCCTCGCTGGTGATCCCCTGGCAACCCCTCAGTTGGGGCTTCGGTCTGACATTACTGTTGTGTCTGTTGGCAGCCTTATTCCCCGCCATTCGGATCAGCCGTAGCGAACTATTACCGTTACTGCAATCTGGCCGGGCCTCGATGTAGTCCAGTCCTCATCCCCTTGACGAAGCGTGTCTTGAATGTCGAGCACACATCCATCGCAGGTGTCCGTCGAAATTCCATTGCAAGTCGAAGCGGTGGTGAAAACCTACAGGCAGGGTCAATCGGACGTAACGGCATTGAATGGTATCGACTTGACCGTCCGCCGGGGAGAATTTGTCGCCATCATGGGGGCTTCCGGATCGGGCAAGAGTACGCTGCTGCATGCCCTCGCCGGACTGACCGATGTCGATTCTGGTTGCGTGCGGATCGATGGTCAGGATCTGGCGAAACTGTCGGATACGCAATTGACCCGGTTTCGAGGCCAGCGAATCGGGTTGGTGTTTCAGGCCTTTAATCTCATCCCCAGCTTGTCGGCGGAAGACAATATCCGGCTACCAGCGGCAGCCACGGCTCAGCTTGATCAGAAGGTACACGACCTGCTCGAACGGTTGGGGATGCTGCCACGGAGAACTCATAAACCCGAAGCGTTATCGGGCGGCGAGCAACAGCGGATTGCCATCGCCCGTGCTCTCATTTGTGATCCCGCGATCCTTCTGGCCGATGAACCGACCGGAAGCCTCGACTCCGTCTCCGGCCAGGAAATCTGTCAATTGCTGAGAACCCTGTGCGATGATCAGCAGCGCACGTTGGTGATGGTGACGCACGAACCCCATGTCGCCATGTGGGCCGATCGCGTGGTGGTCCTCAAAGACGGCAAGCAGCTCGCGGCATTTACGAACTCGCAGTTGCATGATCCGCAGGAAGTGGCGACCAATTATCAGCAGGCGCTGCGCCCCGCAGCGGAGTATGTGTTATGAAGAAGGTACTGCATTTGGCGGGAGCCTTCCTGCGCGAACATCCGGTCCGGGTGCTGCTGACGTCTCTGGCCACGATGGCCGCAACCTGTATGGTGATCTGGGTCGCCAGCGGCTATGACGCTTTGAAGCGGACCTTTGATGACTATGCTGAGCTGGCTTTGGGTCGTTATACGCTGGCGATTGCTCCCATCAGCACCACGAATGAAGATGGTGTTTCCGTGGATGTGGTCATCGATCTGCTGGCTGACCCAGCGGTTGCTATCGCCGATCCGATGTGGGCGCGTCGTGTCACCGTTTTCTCCCCCGCATCAGCCGAAGCCCAGAAGGACCAGCGTGGGCCGGGATCTGGCTTCCGCGCCGGTCCCGGAATTGGTCCAGATGCACATCGTCCTCAATTGATGTTGCTGGGAACCACAGCCCCGGAACCGCCGTTTGAACTAGCAAGTGGGCGCTGGTTACAAGCGTCGAATCCACCACAATGGGAAGCGGTTGTCCGGGTCGATATCGCAGACAATCTGGGTGTCACACTAGACGACGAACTGCTGGTTGGCGAGGGAGAGCATCAACAACGGTTACGCATTGTCGGTCTCGTCCAGGCGCCGACGTTAACCGGGGCGGGCAGTTATGCCGTGATGCAGATTTTGACTCCGAGTTCCGGTGAGATTTTTGTCCCGGCACAACTGTCCGACCAGTTGCTGGAAGCCGTTGCTCCAATCAGCCTCGTCGGTGTTTCCCTCAAACCCGAGGCCGATTTGACGAGGTTCCGATTTGGCTGGGGCCCCCGCCTCAGTCGCTACGACACTCCCGTGCAGTTCCAGGAAGCGTTCGAAATTGAGGAAGCGCTCGATCAGAGTGCTTCCTCTGAGAACGTGCAGATGCAGGCGTATGCCGCCACCGGGATTGCAATGCTCGTGGGAATGCTGGTGATTTTCTGCACGCTGAGCATGGGTGTGACCGAGCGGATTCGACAGTTCGCCGTGCTCCGGGCCATTGCGCTGACACGCGGGCAAGTCGCCTGGCTGATTGGTTTGGAAGGCCTGCTTCTGGCAACGATTGGTTTGATCGGCGGCATCGTTCTCAGCCTGTGCCTGTTGTTCATCACTGCTCGCCTATCCTCACGGATGCTCGATCATGGCGTCTCGCTGGGAGCCTACAGTCTCGGACTGGCAGCCATCTCGGTGTATGGGGGCGCCATCCTGGCGTCTCTGCTACCGGCCTATCGGGCCACGCGTGTGCGTCCTATCGATGCCATGACGTTGCGAACAGCGAACCTCAGCGTGCAAGCTGTGCCTCGGTGGCTGGTAGGAATTGGGATCTGCCTCCTGATGGTCAATCCGTGGTTGACGTTTGTAACGCCACCCAGCTTCGATGTTGGCGTGCTGATCGCGATGGCCGTCAGTTTTCTTGCAATGACGATCGGATTTGTCCTCGTCTCTCCGGCCATTGTGGCCTGTGTCAATCGCTGGATCAGCCCGTTGACAGCCCGTCTCTTCGGTATCGATCCGAAGCTGCTGGCCAGCCAGATCACCAGCAACCTCTGGCGCACTGTCGGAGCCGCGATTTCCTTGGCCATCGGACTCGGCTTGTATGTGAGCATTCAGGTGTGGGGGTTCACGATGCTCGAAGCCTTCATTCCCGGTCCTTGGGCTCCCGATGCCCTGCTCGCTTTTCAGCCCACTCCGCTACCTTATGAACAAGCCTTAGCCGTGGCACAGTTTGAGGGCGTTGATGCTCAGCGCTGTTTGCCAATTGTCGTTGAACAGCCGCGTTTGCTTGAAGACTTGACGCATAGTGCTGACCGAGCTTCCGTGACTCGGCAGGATAACGTGGTCATTGTCGGTCTGGATGCGGATCCCGCGTTTCAAGGCGAGTATCCCCTTTTTGAATTGGAGTGGGTCCTCGGTTCCCCAGCAACTGCCGTCCCGTTGATTCAATCTGGCCGGGGTTGCGTGGTTCCCGATCACTTTCTCAAAGAAAGCGGCTTGAAGCTGGGTGAGACCTTCTCGCTGGTTCCGCCCGAAGATCCCGATCATCCGGTCGAATATGTCATCACCGGGGCGGTGCGATTACCAGGCTGGCACTGGCAAACCAAAATGACGGGCTTTCGTTCGCGAACGCACCGTGCCGCCGCACTGGTCTTCGCTGACTTCTCCACAGTCGCCAGTGATTTCGGCATGGCTGGGGCGAACTATGTCTGGTTCGAGTACGCCACTCCACAGGTCGATGTGGACGAGATCACTGCACAAGCCGAGACATGGTACGGTCAGATTCTCGGTCAAACCGTCTCCGCGGAAGTCGCCAGAAATGGTGGCCCCGGCGTCAAGGTGATGCCCGTCGCAAACATTCGCGAAATGACCCGCGGTGCCGCCCGCCGCTGGATCTGGGTTGTCAGTCAAATTCCCTTAGTCGCATTACTGATTTCCAGCCTGGGCGTGCTGAATGTCATCTTGGCATCTGTTCGGACGCGGTACTGGGAATTTGGTGTGCTTCGATCCATCGGTTTCACTTCCGGCAACCTGGTGAGAACGGTGCTGGCAGAGGGATTACTGATCGGCGTGGTCGCCTGTGTGATCAGCCTGGGATTCGGCATCATGGCAGGCTGGTGCGGAGCGGGAATCGCCCAGTACACCAGCTTCTTCGGAGGTCTGCATCCCTCTCTAGTGATCCCCTGGGTTCCCATTTCAGCCAGTGTGGTGGGTGTCTTGCTCTTGGCCACGCTCACCGCCGTCTGGCCAGCCATCACCGTGGGAAAAACGCGGCCCTTGCAGTTGCTACAACAAGGACACGGCAGCTTCTGACAGCAGTCCTTCTTTCCGATGGGAGACTTATCGCGAAGAACTATCGCGATGTCTTTTCAGATGGGATAGCGGACTGAGAGTTTTTTAGCAATGCGACAAGACCCGTGGGAAAACTATATCGCCAGTAAACATACCCGTGCCCGCCGGTGAATTCTCCATAATCCACTTCATAGCCTTTGGCACGAAGGACATCACGCAGATGACGCGTGGTGGGCAGAATCTCGTGCTTGATCTCGAACTGCCCGGCTTCGAGATAGAACCGAACGGGACGCCGTGGTGTGGTGGCGAACTGTCGCGTCAGCCATTCGGGTTCAGACTCCGAAGGGTCAGCCGACTGCGGCGACCACCAGAACGAACCCGATTGGCTGTAGACGTTGCCAAATATTTCCGGGTGCGTCCAGCCGGCATACGCTGCTGCCAGTCCTCCATAACTCGCTCCCACAACCACCGTGTGCTTCGGTGGTACCGAGAGTCTCTGTTGCTGAACCCAGGGCATCAGTTCTTCCGCCAGAAAACGGGAAAACTCGGGATGACATGGCAATTCGGTCGAACGGGATTCGCTGCTGGGGTTCGTGATAAACACTGCCGCCGTGGAGGGAATAATCCCCGCCGCAATCAAGTTATCGAGTACGATGGGTACTCCCATGTCGTCCTTGTAACGGTCACCATCGAAGATCACGAGTAACCGATTGTCGTCGGACTCGGGACAATATCCGTGTGGCCGATACACAAAGACGTCCCGTGTGTTCCGCAAGATGGCACTCGTCACGGAGTGCCGCTCACAGGTTCCGGAAGGGACGTGCGGACGAGGCTCCAGCCAAGGCTGGGGAGCGGCCAGCGGCAATTCCAGCAGCGATTCCCCGGCAAATCGATCGGGTAAATCATGAGC
Organism: bacterium; assembly: GCA_016125225.1. Lineage (GTDB taxonomy): Bacteria > Planctomycetota > Planctomycetia > Planctomycetales > Planctomycetaceae > DSVQ01. The sequence goes on from WGME01000022.1 coordinate 14,112, forward strand.
TGGAAAACTGACCGGATTGAATGGATCGCGCTGTGCGGTGGCCAGGATCGCCCGCCGACGGATCATCGGCGAAGCATCCAGCTCCGGCACATCTGGAGCATACTTGTAACTCACGCGAGCGGTCTCAGGGACTCGATAACTCCCAAACCAGACATCGGTACCTGCGAGATGGTTCAAGTCGTCATGATCATTCGATGGCGCGCCAAACAATTTCACATTGTGCTTTGCTCCCCGCCAGACGAATGTGACCAGGGCCAGACCCTCGGCCACAGGTGGCAATACCCCATCACGCTCGATGAGTGGACCGCGATTCTGCCGGACCTCGTTCCAGAACATTTCGGTATCGCCTCCCGTCGCGACGGTTTGTTGTAACTGTCGCAATCGTAGACTTTCCAGAATCACTGCTGGGGCATATTGTTCGGCTCGTGAAACTATGCTGTCGACACTGAGCGTGAATGCTCCGCCGCTGATGGAACGAAGTTCCAGGGCATACGGGCCGTGTTCACCAATAACAAATTGGAACTCATGCGTTGCTTGGTCGGTGGTGACCAAGGCTCGCTCTGCCTGCCCGGAGGATGTCATCAGAGTCAGACGCAAGTGGCGTCCTTCCAGGCGGCCACGCACGTAATCCCCACGAGCAAGATCCAGGGGAAATCGTCGCGAGTCAGCAGTCGGCAATTCACCAGAGACTTTCGTAACTGACTGCAGTTTCGTGATTGGGATGTCGGTTTCCTGCGAGAGTCCTTCGTAGACGACTGCACACCATACTACTAGGCAGAAATAGCCCCACCGTAGGTTCATGGACCGATCCCATAGTAAAGAGAGCCAGACTTCATAGGCTGGCTACGGATGCGGTTGATTTAAGGCGAACCGTACACCACGACCGGCTGCCGGTAAGAGGACGGAGCCATGGTGTTCTTCAGGAAAAAGACGGAATTCTGCTTCCAGGCCGGGAATGTTCGACTCCGAAAGTCGCGCGGCCATCTCCCGCGAAGAATCAATCATGCGCCACTCAATCAACCGAGTTGCCCGTTCCTTCGGCTCGTTGGGTCGCGGCGTCTGCTCATCTCCACCGGCGGCAAAAAACACACGAGCGCTCACAGTATGGTTTGCATGGGCCTTCAGAAATTGTTGTTCCTCAGCCAGTAGGGAACGATCATTCCACCAGATCGACGGACTGACAGCGACATAATTCTGAAAGGTCTCTGGACGAGTGAAGAGCACATGCAGCGCAAATAACCCGCCGAAAGAATGACCAAACAGCGTTTGTCGACTCCGATCGATCTTCGCGCGACTCTGAATCACCGGTTTGAGTTCCTGCTCGATCCACTGCAAGAACTCGTCTTGACCGCCTGTTTTGCCAATGGTCATCCAGCCAGCATGAGTCGTAATCCATTCAGGATGAGTGGCAGGGGTCAGATCGTACGAACGCAGTTCTCGATTCTCGCGTTCATCGTCATGGGGATAACCAATTCCTACAACCACGGCTCCAAGCCCTCCCGGACCTTGCCGCTGCGCTGCAGCCAGCAACACGGGAAAGTTGCTATTGCCATCCGTGAGGTAAATGACCGGCCATCCCATGGCTGGTGGCTGACTCTGGGGTGTTGCCAGAAAGATGCGGTACTTGCGACCCGATGCGGCTGACAGATCAAATTGCTCGGACAGTGGCAGAGTGACAGGTGTGGAAGGCGATTGTGTCACAGCCGGGGTCACCTGACCTATCCAGAGACAACAAGCAAGTACGGGCAGTCGAGTCATCGAAAAGTGATTCCATATGATGATTCAGGGAATACAAAAAAGACGCGTGTCAGTCAGCGCTGAGCACGCGTCTTCCGGTTCACTCTCGACACTATTCCAGATTGAAGATTTCACCGCCGCTACGGGTCCAGAGCCCGCGATAGGCTTGGAGATCGATATTCTCGCTGATGAATCGCACGCTGCCATCGCACAGCAGAATGGTGACACCACCGGTATGGTAACTGCGAGCCGCCGTCAGTTTTGAAGAACCAATCACAAAATCGGGCTTGGCATCGTTCGGCCGCAGATAACCGTTCATCACCGGGCCTTCAGGAATTGAGCCCCGCAACCAGCAGTTAAAGCGTCGGCTGTCCCAATCGGTATAGCCCGAATTGGAATTGTAATTCGCATACACATCGGAGCCTCCTAAGGCACGATACAACAGGGGCTTGGTGATGGGGTTGGCATTGGTCGAGCGCGTACCATCTCCGCGAGTCGATTCGGCGAAAGCCAGTGTGTTCGATGAACCATCGGTTACATCGCGCAATTTGGAATTCGAGCCGACCCAGCACAAACCATTGCCGGGATTAATCGGATGGACTTGGGTCGGGGTTGTGGAAGTTCCATCGCTCTGATTCATGCCATAGTTGGTACCGGCATACTGCACCGGAGTCGACACATAGGTCAGGCTGACCACGGACGGAGCTGGATCGCTAGGGCACAAGAACATCGGTACCACGGTGGCAGCCGCAGGTCGCAATGACACCGGCAAGTCAACCAGAGCGGGATGCCCCATGATGATGCTGAAGTCGACCAGACTCTGAAGGTTGGCTTGATCAGCATACGGCAACAAACGCGCGAGGGGGGAGTGGTCGTTGGGATAGCCACTAGAATATGCCCCTCCGGCATTGGGCATGCTCTCGTTGTAGGTGCTCATGTAGTTGTGCAACGCGAGCCCGATCTGCTTCATATTGTTCCGGCACTGCGTACGGCGGGCTGCTTCGCGGGCTTGCTGTACTGCGGGCAATAGAAGCGCAATCAAGATGGCGATGATGGCAATCACCACCAGGAGTTCAATCAACGTGAAACCCAGACGCTGGGCGGACCGGTTCGACAGAGACACTGCAGACTCCTCCGTTTGACTTGGATTTTCAGGCAGGCAGACACGGCGGCTCAGAGGACTGGCTACAGCTGACCGGAGGGTGAGCAGATGGCTGGCGGGGAGCAACACCGACACAATATTGACACTGAGACTCAATGTCAACTCATTGTTAAGGAATTTATAGCAGCATTTCGCCATCCTGGCCCAGAAATTGAATCCATTCACCCCGTTAGAGGAATGGATCGATGCTGCCAGCAGTTATTGCGCCAAGTCCAAAATTGCTTATGCCATTTTCCGTAAAAGACTTCATGCAATCCACTTATAGCCTGTCGAACAGCGTTTTGCGGCGATCAACGACAGCGATTCATTCAGCAGGTAGGAGATTTTTTCGCCTGTGGCATTTTTTCTTATAAGGCTCCGCTGATTGCTAAGTTTCTCGAGGCTGGGTTGCCGTCTGTGCCCAAGCTCGATCGCAAATCGCAACGAGAACCATTGAAATGCCTGCCACTGGCATCAGCATTCCAGAGACGGCAATGACACCCCATCCCCAGAGAGGCAGTCCGCCCCGCCCCGGTCGACGAGGAAAGCCCGTGCGTCCCACAGGACGGCGCTGCCACCACATCCAGACGCCCGTAACTGACAGAACCAATAACCCGACAGCAGTCACAAAGGCCAGGATCTTTGTCGGCCAGCCAAAGATCTGGCCCATATGAATCGAGACGGCCCACAACCGCACGCGGTACATGAATGGCAATTCGCTACCATCGACAACGGCAATGGTCTCTGCCGTGTAGGGATCGACTGCCACCATGCGATACGAATTCTTGTTCTCGTCCTGCAACAGCCACGCCTTGTAGGATGTGCCGGGCTTAGCTTCCAGATTCAGTGCAACGGAGTCATAGGGTCGGCTATGTTCGAGGAGCGTTGTGATCAACGCATCCAGCGAGGCATGCGGAGCATCTGCCTGCGGTGGTTCGACCTTGTAAGGTGAGAACCACTGAGGTGCCCAATGCCCCACCTGTTTGATTGTGGTATTGAAACCTGTCCCCCAGACCTGAGTGAAACACAATCCGGTCCCCATCACGAGGGCCGCTAACGGCAGCAGATAGACCCCGCCCACAGCATGCCAGTCCCGCAGTACGGCATAGAGTTTCCCACGAACGCGTGGCAACCAGACTCCAACATTCTTCTTACCCCGTGGCCACCAGAGATACACACCAGTGCCCAACAGCAGCAGGCCCCAGCAAGTCACGAGTTCCGTCACGATACGACCCGGTACGCCCAGCATCAGCGATCGATGCAGCTTCAACACAATGGCAAAGAATTCGTCTTCCTCGATGCGGGTTCCCAGAATGTCACCGGTATAGGGATTCACAAAGACCGCCTGATGACGCTCAGCATGATCGCCTTCACCCTCAGCAGGTAAGTGAGCCACAAACTTGACCGAGCGGTTGTCTTCTGGATGAACCATTACTCCTTCAATCTCATGGGGAGCAACAGCAGCAGCGGCATGCTCGCGCAATTCGTCGTAACTCAAGCGACGACCCGTGGGCTCAACCACTTGCAGGGACTTGTCTCTCCAGGCAGAGATCTCTGTGCGAAAGACATAGATAGCACCAGTCCCCAGCACCAACCACAAAATCGGCGCACAGAGCAAGCCCGCATAAAAATGCCAGCGCCAGACAACCGCATAGAGCCGAGGATCGGCCGTCTGGGATTGCGGCGTTTTTGCCGCTTCATCAGACTCGATCGCATCGCTCGAAGACGACTTCTCAGCCGACGAACTCAAGACAGTTGACGCAGAGGAAATGACAGACATCGCAGCAGGCTTCTTTGCAAGAATGAAAGCAGCGGGGAGTGGCTTTATTTCGAAACGAGGGGCCACTCGTGAGTCGCTGTTGCCTGGCTGAGGAGAACAATTCCAATCGCTGGGTGAGACGTTCGAAGATAGGATTGGTGGCTGGCCCTGTCAACTTGTGGTCAATCGTTGCCTGAGCTTTAGGAGCGTTAAAGCCTTCGGTATTTCACTGAACAGTCACCCCGGAGAATCTGAGTTACGACTGACACCTCGAACCACCCCCTCAGGAGACCACACCTTAATTTTCGTGTGATTTGTCAATAACTTTCGCACCCAAAGCAGATGTTTTCATGCTCTCGATCACGAAATTCCAAGCCACTCAGTGCTAAAGAAAAATCCCTCCTGGGAGCGGCCATCCGGCGCTCCCAGGGGAAGGTTGGTGTGGTGCAACTGAGACGGGTATCGTTTTCCCTAACGGATCGGTGGGTCTGCGACACTCAGTTCACTCCCCAGCAGATTCACCGCGAGATCGGCATCGACCGGTAGGCCGCGATGGCAGCGGCGTAGATGGTACTCTGAGCCGTGCAACTGCCGACCTGGGCTTCCCCTGCGGAAAGAGGGTCGTCATATAGTGCCAACTACTGTCCTGATTAGTCGCGGTCAGAATCATCACGACTTCATCGTGCATCCGGCCTCAGCTCAGAACTGGCCCTGTCGCTGTACGGCTCGCCAGAGCCATCCACAGCCGTCGCCGCTGTCACATTGCTGGTGGAAACAGACGAGCAGGCATGCCAGATGCGGCGATTCCTATCCTGCAGTCGACAAAACCTGAGTTGGCAAAGTGCTGGGCCAGTGAGCAACCTTCACACCTCATTCGGAAATGAGTGCGTCATCGTGATCTTTTGCCGCCGATGTTTTCTCCGTTGAGAGAAATCGTGCTTCATCAGTCTTGCGAAGAACTGTCAGAATCTTGGAGTCGCAAGTCTTGCATCAAAGCATACAGCATGATGTTGGTGGCAATCTGGACTGCTGATTCGAAGGAATAGACCGAGCAACGATTAGAAGTATGCCGGTCAAGCGCACAACTGATGTCGTGCCTGCTATAGATCACGGCGTATCTGCCATCAAGGAGAATGCCTTCCAGGGAGAATGGTTCCGATTCCGTGTCCGGAGCTGAGGGGCTGGAAGCTGAATCAACTATTGTTCGCTTTTCCTTAGTGGTCCTGCGAATGCCACGAAGATCATAACCGATCTTTGTGGAGTAGAGTTTGTGCTCTAGGGGAATCTGCTGCAGTATTTGGTTAGGAAAAGTCTGCTTGATCGCGGTACGCAGACTGCTGTCAAATTTCGTCGAACCACAGCAGGCATCAGCAAACAGAAATCCTCCACGCTCCAAATGCAGCTTCAAAGCCCGCCGTTCCGAGTCCGAGAACGTGAACTCACCACTGCCGTGCATGTACAGCAACGCATGTTGGAAAAGCTGGGGACTGCTCAGGGGAACTGCAAGCTGTTGAGTGGAAACGATTGGCCCTTCCACGGCATTGACCGCATCAATCAAATGCGGCAAAGCACGACTGGCGGTATTCCAATGTCCGCTGTGCTGGATTTGGAGGATGCGTAACAATCGATCATCCAAGGGGTCCTCTCTTTTCTCACCAGCGGGTCTTAAGTTGTCCAGCCGCGTGTTCGCTACCTGGCCAGTGGCGTAGGCCAGTACATTCGCGCCGAGTTGAAACGCCAGCTCTGAATCGGTTGTCAGGTGGGTCGCCGAGGAATTTGAACCCTGTGTCCACAGGCATCCCAGATCATCTCTGCAGAAGACGATCGGTGTTCGGCAACCCATATCCGTGCCATAGAGCTCAAAATCTCGTGGAGAAAGCTGATACTGTGAACGATAGATCGGATGCTCCGACGCCAGTGGCGAGAGCGTTCCTTCACCGGGAGGAAGCAGTTGTATCAGCAGCCGACGAAACCCCTCTTCGAACTCTGACGAATGGCAGGCTGCCACGGCGAACAGCAGGCTCCCTTGATACAGAGACTCCCTCAATTGCGCGATTTCCAGAGCCGTCAATTGTGGTGCGTAAGTCCCTGTCATGTAGAGAACGGGGGCAGGCTGTCGTGGCTGGAGATTGTCTGCCGGCGAAAAGGACAAATCCATTTCGCCGGCAGTCATCAGTCGAGGCCATCTGTAGGTTCCTGCCAGCCGTCGCAGCAAGCCGTCGATGTCTCCTGGATGGGGATTCCCGTGGTGGTCGATCAAGTCCAAAGAATCATGTTTGCTCCTCGGACCGTATCGCAATTTGTTGACGAGCACCGATTCCAAACCCCGGGCGAGGAACAACAGGGCATGGCTGGTCCCAACGATAGGGTCATTACTCTGCCAGCTTCCGGTGCTCTCATTTTGTCGCTGAAGCAGTTCGTACGCACCTTTCCAGTACAATTCCTGGTTTTCTTCAAGGGCTGGGCCCTGCCACCCTGAGGATCGTTCCAGTCCATAGAGGCGATAGATCACTCCCTTCCAGGAATCATCTCTGGAGTGTTCACGGAACCTGCTCTGCAGCCAACTCAGTCCCCGTTTCAAATGTCGATCAGATTCCTGGGCCGTGCAGCATTCCGGAATACCAGACTGATCTCGGCGAGAGATGGCCAGCATCTGATCGCAGATGGACAAAGCAGAGACGGCCGTCATGGTCTCAGCGGCCAAACCGACACCGTGATCATCAAGATGTGGTTCGTCAGCAGGCAGACCCCAGCTTCCCTCCGAATTCTGCTTTGCATGCCAATACAAACGCGTCTTCTCCCAGACGTCGTGAGGGATCATCACGCCGATTCCATGAGCATCGCGCAGGGCCAATAGCGCTAAGTGTGTCAACGAGCTTTCTACAAGCAGATCTTCGGGCAGTGATCGCCAGCCCCCGGACGGGGATTGTCGTACTAACAGCCGGTCTGTGAGTTCCTGCACGCGAGGGAATGCAGCCTCGCGGTCGGCTGCGCACAAGACCATGATCATCAGAGCGATTTCATTTGTCTTCGTGGGCTGATCTGCCGGTAGGCTCTTCAAAAACCGGAGTCCCCTGCTAACCGATGGCGAGGGGGTGTTCGGGCTGGAGTTCAGCAAGGCCAATGTGGCGAGGCTGGTGACGGCCACGGGATGAGTCAGAACACCATCCGCGGGAAATGAACCGTCGCTCTGTTGATTCCGAGTGAGATAGGCACGTCCACGCAGGACGGCATCACGAACGGAATCAGCTGTGGGAGTTTGGGCCGAAATTTGCAGGGGGCTGATTCCGATCCCGGCAATCGTGAACCAGAGCCATCGGATGTGGTGTGAACAAAATAGCACGCTCATGGATGGAGCCTGAATTTCAAAGGCGGTCGGCAGGGAGGCATATCGGTCTCGAAACTGATTGGGAAATTCTACAACTGGGCAAGGAAATCGACGCGATGAAACCCTTCCGTTTTCCCGCAATCGCCTTGATCAGTCTGGCTGCCATAGTGTCGGACTGGCCTGATAGACCTCTGGTCTTTGCGGAATCTCCCCCCACGCCTGGATTTCCTGTGAGAGATCCTCGAAATCTGGCCCGGGTGACGCCGGAAAGTCAACGGTCGATTGAGCTCGGAACAGAATGGCTGGTCTCGGCCATCCAGCGTCATGGAGTGGGCGTCGACATTCACCAACCTCCGGATCTGAGCTGTACCGCGATGGTTGGTCTGGTGCTCCTTTCTCAAGGCAACACGCTGTCGGGGGGACGCCATGCGAGCGACCTCCGGCGAGTTCTCGAAGCCGTGCTCTTCCGACTCGATCAGGTACCGGAAGACTATCGGCCGCGGGCTTCCTTTACCCTTGTGCAAACGAAAATCGGCCGGAATGTTGACATGTTTCTCTCGGCGTTGTTCCTGAGCCAGATGCTGGGTGATTCCGGCTACTATGAGAAAGACGTGCGATCGGCATTGGAAAAGCTGGTGCGCATCATCGGGAGCAGTCAGGGTGAGGACGGCACCTGGGGTAACGAAAGCTGGGCTCCCGTGTTGGGGACCGTTCTCGGCTGGGAAAGTTTGCGGGCGGCCCATTCGTGTGGGTTGTCTGTCCACGCCTCGGCAGAACGGGCCGGAGACGCCCTCATGACACGGTTCAAGGCCAAAGCGAGTGATGAAGACTGGATGCGCAGCTTTTACAAAGAAGCCGCTGGCATTCGTGTGCTGCACTCGCTGGGGCATCGCGATGACCCGGTCTTCGAGGACTGTGTTCAACGTCTGATTCACATTGCCCAGACCGACCGTCGGCACTTCGTACAGGCGGGGGGAGAAGAATACCTGGCGTTCTTCCTGGTCACGGAATGCCTGCTGCAGGAACCCCGCCCTGCCTGGCAACCGTGGTATCCCACCGTGCGCGATAATCTGATCAAACACCAAAACCGCGACGGTAGCTGGTCTGGACACCATTGCATCACCGCAAGAACGTTTTGTACTGCCGCGGCACTGCTGACATTGCAGGCCCCCTATCGTTTTCTCTCGGTTTCCGATCTTTAAGTCCCCAATGGTAGGGGTTGGATCACTGGGTTTCCTCCGGCCATTGCAGTCTGGCCAAAGCGACGATTGCGTAAGCCGTAGCGATCAGCGGATCGTCTTCGCGCATTCCCGGTTGTGAATTCGACCAGGAGCCATCCGACTGTTGCCGTTGCAAAAGCCTACGCTGGATGAGCAATCTCATCCGGCTGACATCGTCAGGATGTTTCTGCTGCGTCAATTCCGCGAGAGCGGCTGTCTCATAGAAATCCAGGCCTCCCCGAACAGTTCCCAGCCGGGGATCGCTGTCGAATTCTGACGATGAACACGCCTGATTGAGCCATTTCCAGGCAGCCTCCCTGCGAGGGGCGTCCTGCTCAACACTGAGAACAAACTGTGCCCGGAGACCATCGCATGTCGCTGATCGGTACGAGCGAGCCAATACCGAGCCATTTTCAGTGCGGAACCATCCGGCCTTGTTCAGTGGATGCTTTCTATTCGGAGTGAAGAAAAATCCACCGTCATCTTCAGCGCCTGCCATCGAATTCTGACACCGTTCGATAAACATCAAGGCATCGGCGCGAGCCACTGGTGTCAAGTTCTGACTGCTCTGCAGGGCGGTCAGAACGCAAGCGGTCACCGCGATGTTCGCAGGGCGATTCTCGTCCCATTCGGATCGGTGATTCGAGTCCCAACTCCAGCCACCAAAATCCTGATCCTTGGCGGTCCAGCCATTCGGCTTGCTTCGCTGTTGAGCAAGGAGAGCCTGCCCGAGTCGTTGTCGCAGTTCAGGGGTAGCCATCTCGGGGCGTCTGGCAAGGGACTGCAAGAAAAGAGCCGTTGCATAGATCGGAAAGTCAGCGGCTTCGTCAGGAGTTTGAACGAGCCCTTTTTGGTCGAGAGAACGCGTAAGAAAATCACGGCTGTTCTCAAACGCAGGACGACACCGGCTCCGCCAGGGTTCCGGAATTTCGGAGAGAGTGGTCATCACCAGCCCCGACAACCCCGTTCCGCCTTCGAGCGTGCGGTAGGTCTGAGAATGCCACCCGCCGTCAGTCCCCTGCTGACCAAGCAGCCAGATCACTCCACGCTCGATTGCCGCCGATCTTGCCTCAGTGTCTTTCCGCGCTTCTTGCGCTGCCACTGACCGCGTGGTACTGCCGAAGACCAAACCCAGACAGATGAGGATCGGCACAAAAGGTGCGAGCTTCGCAGGTTGCACTCGAGGGACTGATGCACGTCGGTTGGTCATTCGAGCGGTATTCAATGGAGTTCAGATCCAAGGGACACGATTGGCGAAGAGTTCCCCGACCGGAGAATTATTCGCCGCCTGATTGACCAGTTTCTCATCGATGAACCGTGTTCTGAGGCCAAAGAAACTGTCACAAAAATAGATTTTGAAAGTCCGGTCGATTCACCGCGAAAGACGTTCCAAATTTGATCAACGCCCTGACCTTTCCAGCAAGAGGTAATGATGACTTTTTCAGAGGGGCCTTCCCCAGGAATTCGGCTCGGAGCCATGGTTCTGGTCGTGAGCAGTCTCTGGCTGGGGCTAGTCACCGCCGAAGAACGGTCAGCGGCTGGGAATCAAATGGCACTCAAACCTCCCACTATTCCGGGCAACATTACGGGAGTTCTGCGGGAGATCAATCAGGAACTATCTCGAGACTTGCAACCATCGGAAAATGCCGTGGTGATTCTAGTGCAGTTGTTTGGAACGGACGTCTTCGAACAGCCACTCCGTGAAACTTCACTGACCATGCTCGGTATTGAGGATGTCTCGAGCCGTGGGCCAAGGCTGACCTATATCGAGCCGTTTCTCAGAGGTCAAAAGTCAATCGCTCCGGCAGAACTCACTTCGACCATCGGGCGATTGGAACAACACTTAGCCATGGCTGGTGAGAAGCCCTGGCCAACGTTGGACGATCCTCTGCTGCATGAATATCTGGAAAGCAATAGAGAGGCACTGGACGCCTTTGTCACCGCATCGAACCTGCCACGATATTTTGCGCCGCTGCTTTCTCCCGATGCGCCACCGCGACTCCTTTCCGTATCCCTCGTGATCGAGCGTCGCTTGCCCTATCTCGTGCATTGCCTGGCTGCCCGGGGAATGTCGCGCTGGCAGGCCGGCCAACACGATGCCGCCCTGGAAGATCTTCTGGCATGCCACCGCTGGGCCGTGCTGCTTGCAAGTGGCTCCCCCTTCGATGTCTCACTGATCAAGGCGCAGAATCTCAACACAATTGGCTATCGGGCGGCCTTCGGTCTGCTCGAATCTGGAGCCTTGAACGGCGAACAGGCACGCAACTATCTTCAGCGATTGTCCCACATACCCCCCATGCCAACCGCCGCAATGATTGCCGACCAAGGTGAGCGTGCCATTCTGCATCAGGAGCTGGAGTTTTTCCGGACGGATGCCGACTCTGTGCGAGATTTCTTTGAGAACACCAACCCGGAAGCTGCCGATATCGAGCAGATCTGGAAAGAGGACATTCCCCGCATCAAGTGGGATCTGGCACTGCAGCGTGCCAACCAGATTCAGGATGAATACGTTCATGCCCTTGGCGAAGCCAATTCGCAAAAGCAGTTGCAGCAATTTCAGAAACTGGAGGAACGCTTCGAGGCCTGGAATCAGACCGTCGATGCCAGAACGAAACAGTTCTCTGAGTCGTTGAACACCAATATCGAAGATGCCAGCCGTTGGATTGGCGAAAGCATGGCTTTTTCCTTAAAACCCTGGTTCTGGCAACGCCGGTTGATGGAACGCCAAGCCCGCGTCCGACAGGACTTCACTGTCATCGGGCTCTCTCTGGTGGCTTATCGAGATACGCATGGCAAATATCCGGAGAGACTGTCGGAGTTGGCTCCCTCGCCACTGTCGATGTTGCCGGTCGATCCCCATTCAGGTCAACCGTATCATTACAAACGCAGCGCCAATGGTGGGGCCTTGTTGACAAGCTGGGGAGCCAATCTGCTTGATCACGCCGGACAACAATTCAACGATGACCTGTCATTGCAATTCGCCCCGATCGCGGGAAAAGAGCAAGAGACGCGATCAAAATGACGCATGGTTCCACGATGTGTCTTGAACCCACGCATTCCTGCCAGATTACATACGCGATCACCTGTTGCCAACAACAGTTCTAGTTTGAAGCAATGCTGGCGTCGCGAGTAATATCGGTTTCTTCAAATCTGCTGATCCTGAAGCACATTGCTGGCATATCATGAGGAGCCAACCGCTAAAGAAAATTAGGCTTGGGGGGAGCGACCATCAGGTCGCTCCCCCCAGGCTGTTACGAATGAAGTGAATCTGATTTCAAGATCTTCTATCGGAGACACTCAACTCACTCCCGAGCAGATTGACCGCGAGATCGGCATCAAGGGGCAGGCCGCGGAGCCAGCGGGTGAATTGATGCACCATGAGCCCCGCGGCGATGCTGGCGGCGTAGATGGTGCTCTGCGCCGTGCAGCTGCCGACTTGGGCTTCTCCCTGCGGGAAGAGAGTCGTCGTGTAATGCCGCCCACTGGTCTCATCGGTTGCACTCAGGATCCGCAGCACTTCGCCGCGCATGCGGCCGTCGGCCCAGAACTGGCAATGGCGTTGCATTGTCCGCCAGATGGCGGCCCGCACCGAGATCGTGTCGACACACACAAACACCACGTCACTGATCGCCAGAGCCGGTCGATAGCGTTCCGCAATCAGCGTGAGTGACAGATCGAGCTGAAGCTCCCGCAGGGCTGCGGCCGTCGCCTCGACTTTCGATTGACCGAGGTCCGCCAGTCGATACCCCTGGGTCGTGATGTTCGTGGCTTCCACGACATCCGGATCCATCAGGTGGAGCTGCCGAGCCCCGATCGCGGCCAGTTGCAGGGCCACCTGACGGCCGATGGCCCCCACGCCGATCACGGTGATCGCGTGACGGGATAACTTCTCCTGCGGCACCAGGGCCGCCTGCCGCTGAAAGCGGTCGGTGAGAGTGATAGGAGTCTCCTTCAATCGAAACCTCTCCTTCCAAAAATCGGGATTCATGGACATCAGTCAACCCTTCGTCTGCCAGACAACCGGCCCCCCACAGGTCATGGGGTTCCAGTCCGGGATCGATCTGCACACAGCGGTCATACTCCGCCGCCCAGCCAGCCTCGTCGGTCCCCGCAAATGGCGGCGTGAAATCGACCTCCACCGGCAGTTCGATCGCGCCCTGTGGCCCCGTGTGCCAGGCGAGCCGGGCGTAACTTGCTCCGGAACGGGCGACGATCCCCATGACGGCCCAGTCACAGGGACCGAAGACTCGCGCGAAGGTGGCTTCATCGACGGCACTGGGCTGCGGACAGTCCCCCGGATGGGTGTGCAGCCAGAGGCGGGCGAATTCGGCCGGTTGCCGTCCGAGATCGACCTGCTGCTCGAAGTACTCCGCCAGAGCCAGGTCATCCAGCACCACCGTGGCGATGCTGGTCCGCTGCGGGATCAGGACCACATCGGTGACGTGCAGCAGGTCAGCTTGGTGCGAAATCCCGAAGCCGCAGATCTCAGTCGGTCCCCCGATCCCGCAGCCAGAGCCATTTCGCCCAGGCGGTCGGCGTGAATCGCAACCGCGGGGATGTCCGGGGTGAGGCTCGTCTAGGTTTCGTCATCACGCTCGTCCTCCAAATCAAGGGCCGAATTCGCCGCAACGACACATCGCGGACAGTGTTCTGGTGCGATACCGGTGGTGCGCGGCCAGCAGGCTCGACACCAGGCCGCCTCACAGTCGTCACAGGTCCGTTGGCAACGGTGGCAGTGAGGTTCGTTGCAATCGGGACAGTCGGCGGCACAACTGTCACAGAGGTCGGTGCTACACTGTGCACAACTGCGGCGGTCGTCGCTGGTGACCTGCGTACCGCAGTCGTGACAGGTGACTGCGAACCAGTGGGTCAGAGCCTGATAGGCACTGTCGAAGTTGTAGGTCCGCAGCACCTGCCGCAGGATCACGAAGTAATCACTCAGGCGACCCGTCGCCAGCGCGGCTTCGAGACCCAGCCAACCGTCGCCCACACACAACCGGTCGTCCAGGACATGCGGGTGGGTGAGATCATCGCGCCCGTCGGGCCGCAGGGGTTCGAGGGCCACGACCGTGAGAGCGTCATCGGTCGGCAGCCGCTCCCAGTTCCAGCGTAGGGCAAAGGGCCCGAAGTCCAAGTCCTCCAGCACGATGGCGTCGGTGGTGACCGTGAGGGTGGTGGCGGCCAGATCGAGCGTCACCTGCTCGAACTCCTGTTCCAGCCCCTGCAGTTCGTCGTAGAGCGTGCGCAAGCTGGGGACCACGGCGGTGGGCAGTCGCCGTTGCAACACCTGCAGATCGGTCTCGAACCAGCCGAGTTGCTGCTGCCATTGGATTTGGAGATGCGCGGCCGCGGCCGACCAGCCCCGTTGACAGGCCAGTTGATAATGGATCTGCAATCGACAGAGACGCTGCCAGCGGCCCTGGGGCAACGTGATTGCCTGCTGGTGAGACACCCGACGGGCCAACGCGGCTTGAATCGCCACCAGGCCCCGGGTGGCGGTCCGCAGATCAAGAGGCATGAGAACTCCTGAGGAAAGGAAGAAGGATGAAGGCGGAAGGAGGAAATTCCAGGCATCAGGTCTGAGGCATCAGGTGTCAAGGAACATGAGGAGTGATGAGTGTAGAGTGCCCAGTGATCAATGCCTGGTCTCTTTTCAACCTGCCTCCTTCTCCCTTCGGCCTTCAACCCTCAGCCCTGAGCCCTCAACCCTCAGCCTGCTTCCGCTCCCTCGATCTTGAGGGGGGTGATGGTGACGCGGTCGCCGGGTTGCAGGACGGTGTCGCCGGTCGTGGGCTGGCGGTTGACCCGGATCAGGTAATCACCGGGTTGGCCCTGGGGCAGACGTTGCTCGAAGAGTTGCCGGACGGTGAGGCCGTCGGTGACGTCGATCTCATCGGCGAAGCCGCCACCGTCGTTGTTGATGAACAGGAGACGCATAAGAGGTCCTTGGTCAGGTTGAGGGTTGATAGTTGAGGGTTGAGAAAAAGGCGGACGTCGGAGTGCGGAAGGGGGAGTAAAAGCCCAGCACGAATACTGCCATGGGTACCACTCCGCGTTCCCCCTTCCGCACTTTGTTGAACGCGGAGCACTTGCCGTCTCAGCGCTGCGGTCGGTCCGTCACCCGCTGATAGCGGGCGTGGTTGCCCGGATCGGTGTCGCCGGGCGCCGCCAGCACCAACTCAGTCTCGGTGAGCGACTGAATCAGCATGTCGGGCGTGGCAGCAGTAGGGTCAGTGGCCAGGGTCAATTCCCAGGCCCAGGGGATCGGCTGGTCGGGGTCCATGTGGACCGTCAGGGTCTGGCCTTCGACCGACCAGTTGCCGGTGAGATCGAAATCCGCTCGGGTGAGCTGGAGGATCCAGGCTCGGGATTCGAACTGTGCCCGCAACCGGCCTTCGGCTGCGAAGGTCAAGGTGAACGTCCCTTCCGGGTCGACCCGAGACCAGGTGCCGATCAGCCGCTGGGCGGTCGACGGAGGGGACGGGGCACAACCGGCCAGAGTGAGCGTCAGGAACAGCAACAACAGTCGAGAGAGCATGGAAGCGTCCTTTCAGAATAAGGAGGCAGGCCGAAGGTGGAAGGAGGGAACAACATCAGACAGGGCAGAACAGAACGGCCCGTTCGGCGTCGACGAGATCCCAGTCGATCACCAGGGGCTGGCGGTCGTCATCGCAGTGGTGAGTGGCATCCGGAGTGAGGCTCAGCAGGCTGAAGCCCTGCCGCTGGATGGTGGTCAGGTCGTCGCCGGTGGCCCGGACGATGGCCGCGTCGAGTTGGGTTTGAGTCATGAAACAGGTTCCGATCGTGGCAAGGGACAACAAAAAACCACCGCCCGCAGGAACGATCCCACGGGCGGTGGTTGGTCAGGGTGCACACAAGAACGAGACGGGAGCGTCAGTCACTGCCGTGGAGATGCTGCTGCGTCAGCCAGGCGACTTCGGCGGCCAGCGCGGCACTCCGCCTCGGATAAGGCCCCAGTCGGGGCCCATTGATGATCTGGGCCCACCAGTCGCCATGAGGATCAGGTTCGATGTGGCTGGCCCGGGTGATGGTTAGAGTTCCGAGGGCAGTGAGATCGAACGTTTCGTCATAGAGGGTGGTGATCTGACCCTCGGGATGAATCCGCAGTTCCATCAATGCGTCTCCCGCGGTGTGGGGCGTTGAATCGCCCGCCGAGGGCGATCCACCAGCAGCCCTTCCAGGCTGGCCTGCACGCCGGCCAGTTGCGTGGCGACCTGCTGCCGCAGGCTGGTGCTGGTGCGCAGCTGCTGCGGCTGGACACCCCGCACAATCTGCTGGGCCTGATCGACCAGCTGTTCGAGCTCGGCCTGTGAGCCGATCTCGAGATGGCGGAACCGCTCGAAGAAGGCCCGCAGATTGTCGACGGCTGAATCCCGAAAGACTTTCGGGGTCCCATGCTCCGAACCGGAGAGGCGTTCGGTCAGATGGCCGATGACCTGCGCGAACTCCTCCAGAAAGGCCTGTTCCGCCAGTGAGACTGCTTCGGTAAACCGCTGCTGCACCCGCTGGCATTCGGCCGCATAGAGGTCGGGATTCAATTGCGCGAGATACGGCGGGGGCTCCACACTCGGAAACTCCCAGCTCAGACCGAATTCGTGGTTGAGAGTCGCCGGATAATCGGTGGCGTTATACAGCTCACCGAGCCGCACCCGGGCCGCCTGTCGCAGTTCGGCATAGACCTCATCGAGGGCCAGCACGGCGGCCTGCAGGTCGTGTTGCCACTGCTGCAACTGGGCGGCAAAGCCGCTCAGATCCTGCTGCCGCATCAGCCGCAGTCCCGGCTCCGGATAGGGCAACGTGCGGGCTTTCCAGGTCTGGGTGATCTGACCCCGCAGCGCCGTCACCGCCTGATAGGCGGGGTGCGTCGTATCAAGCAGCTTCTTGGCCGCCGAGACATACTTCGCCGCCGCCCCGAAGGCTTCGGCGGCCTGGGCTTTCTGCGCGGCCGACAGGGCTCGGCGCACGCCGAACCAGGTGAAACTCAATTTCGTGGCCGCCATCGTACGGCGTAACTGCGTGGCATAGTCGGTCGTGGTTGTAGACGCGCGAACCGGGGGCGGCTCCGCCAACGTGGGAGGCATGGGGGTCCTTTCGTAGAAGGTTGAGGGTTGAGAGTTGAGGGCAAAGGCGGAAGGTTGAAGGTCGAAGGAGGAACAGAGAGGCCCTGTGCCCAGGGACGAGTGCCCAGTGATTTCTCTGCGGTCGGGCTTTCTGTTGTCCACTTTGGGCTTTCCGCTCGGAATTTTTCCTCCTTTCCTCCCCCCCTCAATTGCTTGACGGATGCACTTTGCGGCGGCTGGGGGCACGGCCCGGGGGTTGATAGATGCCGGGTTGTTCGGCCGACAGGCAGCGGCCTTGCGCCCAGTCGCGGAGGGACGTGATACTGTCGGCGGCGGTGATCGCCACCGGGACGATGTTGCGGGCGGCTTCGGTTAACGAGATCTCCAGCAGGGCCGCCAAGCGGCAGCAGCTGGCGATCTCGGCTCCGGTCCACGGATCATCGGGTGGGGTAGGTTGCGATGCCGGGATGTCATACTGCTGGCGATAACGAGTCCAGATCTGCTGACGCTGTGCGGGGCCTGGCAGATCGACGAAAAAGACCCCGTCGAGCCGTTCCGCCCGTGTGAATTCGGGAGGTAACCGGCGGATGTCATTCGCCGTTCCCACGAAGAAGACATCGGAGGTGTGTTCCGCCAGCCAGGTCAGTAAGGTCCCGAAGAGCCGGGTGGAGACCCCGGAATCGCCGGTGGACTGCAAGCCCGACAGCCCCTTTTCGAGTTCATCCACAAACAGAATCGCGGGAGCCAGAGCGTCAGCGATGGCCAACGCCTGTCGGAGGTTCCGTTCGCTTTCGCCCATCAGCGAACCGAGCAACCGGCCGATGTCGAGTGACAGGACCGGACGACCGACTTCGGCCCCGAGCGCACGGCAGAAGAGCGATTTGCCGCAGCCGGGGGGTGAGACCAGCAAGACACCCCGGGCCTTCACTGTTCGTCCGGGTGACAGGGCTCGACGGCAGAAGTCTTTCAAGGCGGTGAAGCCGCCGATCGCCGCAAAGGTCTCGGTCGACGGCGACAGCGTCAAAAGGTTCTGCGACTTGAGGGTCTGGGCTTTGAGTTCCCAGATCGCGGCCGGTTCGAGTTGCCCCGTGCGGGCCAGCGAGAGGGCGAAGGCCCCTTCGGCCTCACTGCGCGTCAGACCCCGGGCCGCATCGAGCACCAGCGCCCGCGCTGGACCGGTGAGCGGAGCTTCCGGGGTGAGTTCATCGGCAATCTGCCCCAGCTGCGCCCGATCAGGCAACGCATGTTCCAGTACCACGAACTGCCGGGCCAGTTCGACGGGCAACTGCACCACCGGCGCGAGAATCACCACGCAGGTTCGCAGGGTCTTGCCGAGTTGCAACTGGTGCAACAGGGCCTGCACGACCTCGGGGCTCTGCAGAAACCGCTGAAAGTGCGGCAGCACCAGCAGTGCGGTCCCCTCGGGAGTGGCCAGCGATGGCAGACATCGCAGCGCAGTGAGGGGATCCAGAGCGGTCGGCAACGGGCTGCTGGTCCCCGTGACCTGCCACCCCTGTTCGAGGTCCCAGGTGGCTAAAGTCCAATCTTCCTGGCGGCTGAGAGCCGTCAGTTCGCGCAGGGCTTCGTGGGGTTCGAGCGTTTCAATCCACAGGCCGCTGAACGCCGCCCGCAGATACTCGGGTAAGGTGTCGGTAAGGGACATGGGGGTCTCGGGAAGGAGGAAATGGGAAGGGAGAAAGAGGAAAAGAGGCATAAGGTCTCAGGTGTCAGGCATCAGGGGGAAAGCCGCAAGCCAGATCAGGCTTCACTGGGGACTCTCTGACACCTGACACCTCAGACCTGAAACCTTGGCTTTCAACCTTGCTCCTTCAACCTGGTCTCTTCCCGCTCGCCGACATAGAAGGCGGCCGTCGGGGTGTCGCGGGTCACGAGACCCAGGGCCGCTTCGAGTTGGCGGCTCACGTCACGGCAGGACGGGCCGGTAAGCCCCTGGGTTTCGAGGGTGATTTCGCCCTGCGGCGAGACGATCACCACAATCATGGCGGACATGTCAGCTCCTGTCAGAAAGGGAAACATTCGAATGAGTGAAATGGACGAGCAGGCTGCATCAGGCTGTCCGCTTTTCGCCCTCCGCTTTCCGCTCCACTATCCCACCGCGATCTGCAGGCGGATTGAGCCGTCAGGCAGGGAGTGTTCCAGCACTTGCCGCCCGGAACGCAGAGCTTCGAGACGGGTTTTCTGGACGGCATACTGTTGCAGCAGACCGTGCAGGTGGGCGATGTCGCCCCAGCGGCCCTGGAAGTGGTCGTAGTGCAGGCGGCCGGTGGTGACGTCGCAGACCACGGGATACCGCCAGTCGGGCAGTTCCACCGCATACCCGGTCGCTTCCGTCTGAAACAACCGCACCGTGCGAAACTCCGGCATCGGTAACTGCCGCTGGGCACAGGCCTGTGTCAACGCCATGACATCGCGAACTTGCGTCTGAATCGTGACCAGATGAGACATGAGGGACCTTTCGGTTGAGGGGGGAGGGGAGAGGCAGAAGGAGGCAGGAGGAAAAATACCGAGCGGAAAGCCGAAAGCGGACAGCAGAAAGCCAGACCGCAGAGTAATCACTGGGTGGACTTACCCACATTTGGTGGGCGCTGGGAAATCGTCAGGCGACAAGTTCGAATTGTTGTGGTGAGAGGTATCCGAGTGCGGAGTGTCTTCGGCTTCGGTTATAGAAGACTTCGATGTATTCGAAC
>WGME01000006.1 GCA_016125225.1 bacterium
CATCAGTTGGCTCGGCCACTGTCGAAGACTGCTGGTCCGACACGAACACTACGACCACCTCTACTACGGCTTCACCCAACTCGCCTGCATCCGACTGCTGCTCAAACGCCTGATGGCCTTATGAAATGCTCTCTAGGAGAACAGATCTCGCAGTTGTTGAGGCGACAACTGGCGATAGAGATTGTCCGGCATCAGCGAGACGGGCGATTCATGCAGTTCATCAATCTCTGCGGTCGGGATGACTTGCGTCTCACCTTTGGAGTCGACCAGGGTCACCAGGGTGTCAGTGCGAGCGATGGGCAGCCCCGAGAGGACGCGTCCACCGGTCGTCTGAATCACCACACTCACATACTCTTTACGAATGACGCTGCTAGGGTCAACGAGACTGATCAGCAGGAAATCCTTATCATGTCGATTGGCGGTCGTCAGATCCGGCCCGACCTTGGCCCCTTCCCCGAACAGTTGGTGACAGGCGGCACAGTTCTTCTTGAACAGAGCTTGCCCGGACGTGATATCGCCGGGGGCTGCCCGCAGATCATTGTTCAACCGCCGCACTTCTGCGAGTTTCTCCTCGACGGTAGTGCCTTGCAGCTTTCCCCAGTATTTCGTGACGAGTGCATCGAGCGCGGCATCGCCGAACAGCGAGACACGACGAATCTGGTCTTGAGGTGTGATCCGCGCAGCAATCTCTCCATGATCGACAGCCATCAGCCACGTTTTGGCCGATGCGGGACGGCTCAGCACGACATCGCGAATGGCAGGGTTCAATGGTGAATCCGGATATTCGCGGTGCAGCCGAATCAGCTCGCTCGTGATCTGGTCATTTTCGAATCCTGCGAGAACGCGAAGAGCAGCCGCGCGGACCAATTCTGGTTCCGCCGATTCCAGCAGAGCGAGTGATGGTTCAATTTGCGTTGGCTTAGCTACGGTGCTCAGAATTCCGAGCAAAGCCACGCGGCGGGCGCTGTCCGTCTTGGAATCGAACGCTACCTGAGCGGCGGCATGGAACGGGTCTTCGTGGCCGATAGAAATCGCCAATTGGAGCAGAGTGAGGTCGTGAGGTGCCTGCTGCCAATCGACAAGCAGGCGATCGGACAATTCATGGTGCCGGACCTGGATCTTCCAATCATCGTTGAGTTGATCTCTGGGGATCTGTTGCCAACCCTGCAGGACCTGTGGCCACAACGCGCGACGAGCGGCTTCATCCGGAGCCGCATTCAGCAGTCGAACAACACAGTCGATTCCGTCGGTCGTGGCCTCGGCAGTATAGCGACGGACCAGCCGAGTCAGCAGAACATCTCGTCCCAGGTGAGACTTCCAGAGTGTCGGGCGGATGAATCGTTTCATGACCTCTTCATGGCCCGTCACGCTGTGCTTCTCGACGGCCCACCACCAGAGAAGTGGCAGGTAAGGGTCGTCGGCATCGAGGTCCCGGTTGATGTTGGCATTGATCAGCGGCAGGGCGAATTGTGCAGGCAGGCGTGCCGCTGTGCAGGCGATTTGCTGGCGGACATCGACAGAGGGTTCCTGCTCCGCGAATTTATCCAGACAGTGTGCCATCTCGGTTGAGACCGTTTTTCGGTCCCCCAGCAGACGAACCGTCCACGATCGCACGCCCGGATATGGACTACTTAGCGCCTGCCGTGCGAGGGCTTCGTCGAATCCTCCTAACTGGGCTAACGTCCAAAGCGATTCCAGAGCGGCAATTTCGCTCGATGGTTGCAGGAGGGGACTCCGAAGATCCGACAGAAGTTTATCACGATCGGCTTGACCCATCTCCAGATTGCGGCGGACCAGTTCCTGCCGCGCGTGACGGACATACCACTGACTGCGATGACTGTGGAGTTGTAGCAGTTCATCTAATGTGAGCTGGGCGAAATCCATGGGTTTTGATATGGGCGTTCCCTCGGCAGCCAGACGGAAGATGCGGCCATTGGAACGATCCCAATCGGCATCCGGGTCGGGATGTGCCGTCCGGGCATCGCACCAGTCGGTGAAGTAGACCGCCCCATCCGGTCCCATCGTGACATCCGTGGGAGCGAACCAGGTATCGCTGGTGGCGACCAGTTCGCCCCCATGAGTCGTCTGAATTGTCGAACCACTCGCATCAATGGCATGCCAGTAAACACCATGCCCCAGCAGATCGCCCGCGATGTAACGGCCTCGGAACGATTCCGGAAATGAATCACCCTGATAGACAATGCCCCCCACGGTGACGTGCCCCCCGCGAAAGTTCCGATGAGGGGCATGCTCGAAGTATCCATACGTGAAGGGATTATGCAGGGCTCCGTGCTTGCCAAACGATTTAACGTAGTACGCCCCCTGAACTCCGTGGACCAGAATGTACTGCCCGTAATTGGTGCTGTAGAGAAGTCGACCGGTGGCGTCGAAATCGAGCCCCCAGGCATTGCCCCCGCCCTCGCAGAAGAGTTCGAATGCCTTCGTGAGGGGATGGTAACGCCAGACTCCCTGCTGAAACTCGATTCCGCGAATGTTGGCGGTCACCGTGCTGCCCTGGCAGCCGTACAACCAACCATCGGGCCCCCAAGTCAGCGAGTTGGCGACACTGTGAGCGTCTTCCATCCCAAACCCGGTCAGCAGAACTTCTGGATCGCTGTCCGGAATGTCGTCTCGATTGCGATCCGGGTAGAACAGCAGATAAGGGACCTGAAGGACATAGACCCCACCATGTCCGAAGGCGAGACCCGTGGCCAGATTGAGACCGCTGACAAAGTCGTGTCCTCGATCGATCTCACCATTACCATCCGTGTCTTCAAGAATGGTGATGCGATCAGCGCCGCGCGGACCAAGAGGCGGAGGTTCGGGAACACGGTCGTATTTTGTGCGGGAGAACCGGTCGACCTGGACTCGCTTCAACCCTTCCGGATTGGGGTATTGCAGATATTGAATCACCCACAAGCGGCCACGCTCATCAAACTCAATCGCGACAGGCTGGCGAACCAACGGTTCCGCAGCCACGAGACTCACTTGGAATCCCGTCGGGGTCTGCATCCTGGCTACGGACTCTGCGGGTGAAAGCCCTTGGGCGTCAACGCTCGAAATCCCGGCGAGCGTCACAAGGAGCGCCCACAAACCCAGACACAACGTGCTCGTGTTGACCCCAGCGGGTCGACTTTGATGGTCCACAACGGCCTCCTTGGACTCTACGAGCACGAACAACGTTCTACTATTGGTTTCAACTCATGACAAGCGTCGCTCGGTACGAATCTCCTGCTCGCATTAGATGTGGCAGATGTTTGGCCGCGAACAGCATGAGAGTCGCTTCGCGGATGTGTGGCGAGAATTCCGGACAACGCTTGATGAATATGGTAAGTTGTGCGTCGTTGTGATGGATGCTAGCAGTCGCTGACGAGCCTTGTCGATCATTCAGACGACCCGAATTACGTCCAGCTTTTGGCGTCGTGTCTCGAGTCGTTGTCGCCATTAATCACTGGCGAATTCGCCCCACTATCTAAGCAACGGAAGACTGTTCACCGTATCGCGATTACCGTTCGTAGTGACTTGGCGGAAAACCATCAAAGGGCGGTCTAAGCGATGGCAGGGCGCAGATCAGATCACTTACTGAACATGAGCGGTCTGCCGTTCACGGTAAAGACCAGCTTCTCAGCCACAGGAGCGATCGGTTTGCTGACCAGGGTTTTCCCGCGGCAGATGATCGCCACACTTTTCGGCTGACTCGATTCGGGGATGTTAACGTGGAACTTGTTCATGACTTTGGAACTGAGTCGATGACTGGCGAGTCGGAAACGCAATGTGCCTTCACGAGTTTCCACCAGGAGGTAACAGTCCTGTTCGCTCGACTGACTGCGATCGTCATCGTAGACAAAGCCGTAGGCACCATGCAGCGCTGGATAGATGGAGCTCTTGAGTTCACCGTCCGGGTCGTAGTAACCAACCAGCGTTGTCACCGGGACTCCGAAGGCCCGAGGCTTGCGTTCCACCGTCAGGTCTGCCCCGGCTCCATCCTTCCAACGTTTGCCATCAGAGACGTAGCTCTTTTTGAAGCCACGGGGGACTGCAACCTGAACACCATTCAAGAACAAGGTGCTACCATAAGCGGCGCCATGATTGATGGCCACGACCCGTCCACGATTGGCCGGTGAGGCGGCTGGAACACGGATCTCCTTAGTCCAGTTGCCATCGCCCATGGCCACATTCACGCGATCATGTTCGGCGAGCAGCGCGGCCAGCTTTTCTTCGCCGAGGTCGCTCACTGGAGCAGTAATCTGCGAGCCAAATTCAACCTTGTGGCTGTACGGCACCATCCGTCCTTTGTCGTTGTTCCATTGGCTAAATCCGGTCGGAGAATGGGCATCGAACACCGCCTTGCTTTCCAGAAAGCGCTGAATGATGGCTGCCGTGTTGGGGCTGTATAAGGTGAAGCGGTTAAAGCTCGAAAGTGGCGCTCCCCCCGCCATCGCGTCCAGACCATAGGAACGGCCATCGAATGGGGGTTGGCACTGGTCCTGCAGGCAGGTCTCCTTGCCACTGCGAACTGGTGCGAAATTCGGGATGAAGCGGTACTTGTCTGCGTCCCAACCCCAGGTTGAGTTGATCTGGTCGGCACTGCGGTGCACCGAGCCCTCAAAACCATCCACATAATGGCCGAGACCGTAGTTGTGCCCCACTTCATGACTGAACTCGTTGTGCAGCGAGTCATCGAGGGTCACGATGCCGCCGCCCCCCGAACCACCATGTACCACAATGCCGTCCGCATATTTGCCGACACTGTTATGGGCCGCCAGTTGGGCGACCACGTAGGGGTGGCTGGCTTCCCCTTCGCCAGCGGTGCAGTTGATGCCATAGTTCGCATTGTCGATGCCCAGGGAGATCAGTTCCTTACCGATGCTCTGACGCATGGTGCCATTGTGCCAGCCGCCCTTACTCGGATCGTGGTCGGTCAGCAAGGTTCCATTAGGTAGCATCACCTCAGGAAGGAACAGCGGCGCGTACTGGCTCACGATCAAGCGGCTGGTGGGCACCGTCTGAAAATATTCCCGATGCGCCAAAGGATCTTCGGCAAAGTGGAACTGGTCGCGAGGCGGAGTCAGCATGCCGATATCAATCGTATGAATCAGCAATTCGGTGGTAGCCCCGACCTTCAAATCGGTGAGTGTGCCGGACTGGCTGCCCTGCCGAAACTGCAGGTTCAAGCCGGGCAAAATCCAGTCGGCTGGCAGCACACCGCTCCAGGTGTCTGGGGCATATGTAATTCCCTGATTCTCCAGGTCACTTTCCAGAATCCAACGTCCCCCGGCAGACTTGAAAAGCAGATTCTGGCCACGCCCGATTGTGACGGTACGACCGCTGTTATGGATGGTCGATGGATAGCCGGCATTCGAGCGAATACGCAGAAACTTGCCGTCAAACCTGGACCCACTCGGGACATAAATGTCGCCGACCCATAGGCCATCAGCGGTGTTGATCTCCACCAACGAGTGCTGCAGCAATTGCTGGTGAAGGAAGGTTTCCTCCGGGTCACTCAGCTTTTCCAGTTCGCGCCGGCTGTTGATGACGCTGCCTGCAGTGGCTGGTGCTGTGAAATCAATCGTCTGGTCAGTCAGGCCCTCCAGGTCATACGCCGTCTTCGGCAGCTTCGCAGGCGGATCGAGAGTCAACGAGCCAAGCACCTTCCCCCGTGAATCACGAGCTGTGACCTGCACAGGGGATGTGGCATCAGGTTTCAGTGGCTGCACCAGCAACAGACATTGGCGCTGGCTGATTAAATGCGGCTGATTGTCACCTTTCACAGGATGCGCTGGCAGTATCTGGCTTTGAGCGAAGCGGACACGTGCCTCCAGAGTTCCCTGCAAATCGTTAGTCGGCACGGTGGTGTCAAAGACCAGCGGCTTAGCTGCTGGCTCTGCGGCGAACACGGAACCGCAGGTCAATACTGCCGTTATCACTCCCCAAACTGATCTGGCGAAAAAGCTCATATTGATACTGACTCTCGCTACGAAGACTTGTGACAGCTCGATGCGGATTCCAAATTTTGGACCATGCCGACTGACCAAACTCTCGTTTTGGTTTGGCAATCGAGCAGAAGATGGAAACCTGATTTCCGCAGAATCCCGACGAAATTCACCCCATGGCTAACCGTAGCACAACAAGACACATTCTGCATCCGCTCATCTGTGAGCTGGAGTTGGTCACCTGACAGGAACTTGTCTATGTACCACATCTCCTGCCCCAGACTTCCTGTTGCTCGACGAGTACAAAGCCGGATCGAAGGGACAGGAATATCTCGACGCCTGTTACAGTAAGTTCGATAACAGCAGCGACGTGCGACAAAATCGGACATACATTTGGTGAACACGATAAGATTGCAGGATTGATCGTGATCGCAACCGTCAATTAAAGTGGCTTGACGTAGTTGGTGCTCAATGTGAAATCTCGTGCATCGTTGGTGAACGGTTTGCACCTGCCTGTTTCTATTCGCGGTGGGGAGATAGTCATGTGGTATCGCCGGCGCTTCCTCCAGAACTGCTTGGGCAGTGCGGCCGCACTGATGTTCCCTCGGAGTGGTTCGCACGGAACCGCTTTCGCGAGAGACGAACTGCTGTCCGACGTCCGCCCTCAGGAAGACGTGTTCACATACCTTCAGCGGCAGGGCTCTGGATTCACAGCCCACGCCTATAAGCGGGTGCTCGGTGCGGCCAACGAATTTAAGGAAGGAGATCAGATCGTTGGTGTTGCCGCGCCGAATGAAGTCGCCCGCCGCAACGCTCGTGAATTGCTCAGCCGCACACGACTCGAGGACATCGATCGACATCCCTTGCTCGAAGACAAGCTGCATGCGTTCGCGACACAGTGTCTGGACTCCAACGCGACCACGAACACGGCAGGATGGACGCTTGGAGAGTTGAAGCACTTTCTGCTGACGGCATCGGAAGACGCGATCAAGGAAACAATGCCCGGCTTGTCGAGCGACGTCATCGGCTGTGTGGTCAAGCTGATGTCGAACGAGGAACTGACTGCCGTGGGAGCCACCATCTTCAATCCACTGCCAGGTAGCCAGATCGGAGCACGGGGTTATCTGGGGGCTCGCATTCAACCCAACTCACCCACCGATAATGTCGACGATATTCGCTGGCAGGTGCTCGATGCATTCGCGTATGCCGTCGGCGACGTTCTGCTCGGTACGAATCCTGTCTCAAGTGATCCGAAGTCGGTCGCTGCAGTCGAACGCACGCTGCAGGACATTCTGGTGACGTTCGGCATCGACCATTTGCTGCCTCACTGCGTCCTGGCCCATATCGACGTGCAGGCGGAGGTGGAGCAGCAACAACCGGGCTCGACCGAATTCTGGTTTCAAAGCATTGCCGGAAGTGAAGCGGCTAATGCGACGTTTGATACTTCCGTCGAACGCATGCGGAAGCACGCTGCGCAGCGCACGGGTCGATTTGGATTGTATTTTGAAACCGGACAGGGAGCCGACTTCACGAACGGACACAGTCATGGGTTTGACATGGTCCTGCATGAGTCGCGGAAGTACGGATTTGCACGGGCTCTGACGCAGGATGTCGCGGCGGCTCAGCGAGCATCGGGGCAAACTGCGCGACCCTGGGTCCATCTCAACGATGTCGCGGGGTTCATTGGCCCCGAAGTGTTTCGCACGCGCGAGCAACTGGTGCGCTGCTGCCTGGAAGACATCGTGATGGGGAAGTTGCACGGTCTGACGCTGGGTCTGGACGTCTGCTCGACGCTGCACATGAGCGTCACGCTGGATGATCTCGACTGGTGCCTGGACCAGATCGTTCCCGCATGCCCCGCGTATCTGATGGCGTTGCCGACGAAGATCGATCCGATGCTCGGCTATCTGACGACCGGTTTTCAGGATCATGTTCGCCTGCGAACCAGATTCGGTCGCAAAGTGAACGACGCAATGTGGCGGTTCTTTCAGTCTTTGCAAGTGATTGATGAGACGGGCCACCCCACGGAACATTTCGGCGATCCGCTCTGGGTCTGGATGCAGTACCGCCGTCGTAAGAACGATCCCCGCAGTGACGAGGCGATTCTGGCAGAAGGTCGTCAGCAACTGGAACAGATCCAACGCCGCGGAGTTTTCATCGCGAGAGGACACGGAGCCGACGTCTGGGACTTGGAACCGCAACTCAGAAGTGCGATTAATCGCATCGATGCCGATGCGCGACAGAGCATCTGGACCGAAATGGATTCCCAATTCATCGCCGCGATTCCGCATGCACAGCCCCTGGTCACTCGATCAAAAGACCGGTTGGATTACATCCTCCATCCCGAATCTGGTGAGCATTTCGGTGCAGCCTCTATGAGAGTGCTACAGCAACTACGACAGCAACATGCCGGGCAATACGACCTGCAAATCGTGGTGTCTGATGGGCTCAATGCACACGCCATCATGGACGAGGGACACTTACAACCGTTTTTCGATCGGCTGGGACCATTATTGATCGATAACGGCTATCAACCCGCTCCCGAACTTCTGGTCGTGACGTCCGGTCGAGTAAGGGCGGGATACCGTATTGGCGAAATTCTGTTCGGTGGCCTGACTGGAAAACGGCGGATTGTTCATGTCATCGGTGAGCGTCCGGGTTCCGGACATCACACGTTCTCTGTTTACATGACGTCAGCCGACGGGGCTGACTGGATTCGACCCAACAAGGTCGATCACAACATCACGAAAGTGATTTCCGGCATCGCCCTGACAGCGCTGACACCGCGTGAAGGCGCAGAAAACTCTGTGCGAATTCTCAAAACTCTCGGGTGAGATGACGTTCCGCTCGATGCGACAGCCATTCCTTTGCATCGGGG
This sequence comes from bacterium, assembly GCA_016125225.1. Lineage (GTDB taxonomy): Bacteria > Planctomycetota > Planctomycetia > Planctomycetales > Planctomycetaceae > DSVQ01. The sequence goes on from WGME01000006.1 coordinate 8,812, forward strand.
TGTTCTGCTCGGTGGAATTCCACCCATTGGTCGGCGATTTAGTTGAGAAGCGGCAGGCCAATGAGAATAGAGTACCAAAGCCTGCAGGGCTTTGGTTCATTCTTCCTGAAACATCAATACTAATCTCGCCCGCGCGGTTCAACGAATGTTCCGTGGCTGCCCATTTCGGCCGAGGTCGCTCAAGCCGCGCGTCGCTCAAACGACTTCACCAGCCCGTCGATATACGACCGCACCACCACCTGATCACGATCCATCTGAATCACTTCCTCCGGCTTCTCGCGCACCGGCGGTAAATGTTCGCGAACCATATGCGATCGTCGCGTGTTGTAATACTCCAGGGAGCGACCGAAGTAGAGATCAAGGACTGGGTGGGCCACCGGAGTTCGGAGATGGTCCACCACTACCGGCCTCTGCGACCTGACGACAGTCAGCGGCGGATGCAGTCCATCAACTTCATTTCGGACGACACCGTGTCGCCCGGCAATCAACCTGAACCGGAGGTGCCGCGAGAAAGCCAGGAGGGATGACGGCAGAGACCCTGTCACAGAGATGAGGATGCTGGAGATTTGTCTCAGTTTCTGTCCCAGTGACTGAGACAAAAACAAGCCGCCTTCCGCAACTGCCTGATAATCAAGGGGTTGCGGAAGGCGGAGCTTGTTCAAGCGGAGAGGGGGGGATTCGAACCCCCGGTAGGCTTTGACACCTACGCCGCATTAGCAATGCGGTGCTTTAGACCGCTCAGCCACCTCTCCGGCGAGGGCATCATATCGATGAACCGCGGTCTCGCCAAGTCCGGGAACCTGCTGAATTGTGTCCCGTGCGCCGACTCTGAAATCAGCAGACCTACAAGCAAATTGTCTGTTCGCGGTCTGGGCCGACGGAGACATACGACACGGGTTGTTCGAGCAGTTCCTGAATGGTTTCGACATACCGTTGGGCGTTGGCGGGTAACTTCGACCAGGTGGTGACACCCGTGATGTCCTCGTGCCAGCCAGCGAGTCGGCGGTAAATCGGCTTCGCTTTTTGCAGGTCTTCGATATGACTCGGGAAGTCGGTCACACGTTCACCCTCGATGTCATAGGCTTCACAGACACACAGTTCTTCGTGCTGGCTGAGGACGTCGAGCAACATGACGGAAATTCGGTTCACGCCGCAGATGCGGGCGCTGTACGAAGCCGCAACCGCATCGAACCAGCCGCAACGTCGGGGGCGACCCGTCACGGTGCCGTATTCGCGGCCGACTTCTCGAATCCGTTGGCCGGTTTCGTCGTGCAATTCGGTCGGGAAAGGGCCCCCTCCCACCCGCGTGGTATAGGCTTTTACCACACCGATCATGTCGTTGATGGCTCGTTGCGGAACACCACTCCCCGTCGGAATCCCCGCCGCAGAGCTGTTGGAGGAAGTCACATAGGGAAATGTGCCATGGTCGACGTCGAGCAGGGCACCTTGTGCTCCCTCAAACAGCAGGTTGCCACCGGCTTTCAGCGTGCGATGAAGATAAGCGGTGGTGTCGATCACATGGGGCTTCAGTCGGGCAGCCAGCTGCGTGTAATCCGCAAAAATGGCATCGGCATCGAGGGTGGCAGCCGAAGGGTCCAGGGCCTTCAGAATCTGATTCTTATAGGCCACAATTTCGACCAGCCGCTTCTGAAAGCTTTCAGGACGATAGAGGTCACCGATGCGGACGGCGTGGGTCCGGCTGGCTTTGTCGCGGTAGCACATGCCGATGCCGCGCATGGTGGTACCAATCGCACCATCACCCCGCAGGCGTTCCAGGACCGCTTCTTCGGCCATGTGATACGGAAAGATCACGTGAGCACGATCGCTGACCAGCAGGTTTTCGGCCACTGGCAAACCGCGATCTTTCAATGACTGCATTTCCTGCAGCAAGGCAGCGGGGTTAATGACCACCCCGGGGCCAATGATGGCGGTCACACCAGGACGGAGGATGCCGGTGGGCAGCAGCGAGAGCTTGTAGGTTTCCCCACCAAATTTGACGGTGTGCCCTGCGTTGTTGCCCCCCTGGTAGCGCACCACGAACTGATGAACATCCGTAAGGATGTCCACGATCTTGCCCTTCGCCTCATCGCCCCACTGCAATCCGACTACCGAAGTGACTGTCACAATAGACTCTTCATAGAAAACAATGAAAGTGACTGGAGAGTTCTTGCCTGATAACTGCCCCGAACCGCTGACGCGCGGACACCACAGTATAACGACCGTCATCGGCAGACGGGAGCGATGGACTCAGACTTCTGCATCGTAACCAGCGGAGTCGGAGAGATTTCCGGGCAAATTCGCTGTATTTAACGTCAAATACCCCAGCCGTTCTGGGATTGCAGACCACCTCTCAAGTCATGACAACTGGCAATTCCCGCCGACTTTCCATCGTCGCAACCCTTGACGCCCTCAAGATTTCTAAAGCTGGGGATTTCGATCTTTACCCTGTAACGCAATTCAGCTACGAATCGTCGGCCCGTGTACTGCCATGTCGGCAGCGCCGTGGCTGACGGCCATTCACATCGGCATCCATTCGAAGCATTGCATGCCAGGTCGATGATCTGGCCACACAAAAGGTGTCACGAACTCGGGTGCTGCCAGGATGGCGGCTCAATGTCACAGGGAAGTCCCGCGAATGATTTGCACCTCTAGCCGCTCCGATGCGTCACTCCGGTCGCGGTGCGTATGGTGCATGGCGGTCCTGCTGCTCGCAGTGATGACCTCTCCCGCAGTGGCACAAAACACCACCGGTGCAGGCTTCAGTCGCCCCGCTGGCGTGGCATCGACGAAACCACGCCCGGCCACGGTGTGTGATATCCAGGTCCGCGGGATCGATTCCGAGACCGCTCAGCAAGTTGCCCAGGCTTTACAGACACGCATCGGCCAAGTTCCCTCACGGCAGGCTTTGGCTCACGATGTCGAGGCCCTCCTCGCTACGGGATTGTTCGCGACGGTTCAACCGGAATGGTCACAGCGACCGGACGGCTGGGTCTTGACTCTGGTGGTGGCGGCTCGGGCGCCGGAAATGATCGTTCGAGGACAGTCGGACGATGAAGATCCGCCGTTCGGAGGTCATTCGTCAGCTCCCCGTTCGAGTTTCCCTCCCTCACGTCCTGAAGATGTTGAAGATCTCGAGGCAAGCAACGCGGTATCGAGTGCTCCGTCTCTGGATCAACCGCTGGCAGACGTGCGTGTTGAGGGCAACGTCACCATTCCCGTTTCGGAAATCCAGAAGCACATCAAAACTCGGCCGGGACGTACCGCCACTCAGGCCATGCTGAAAGATGATGTCGATGCGTTAACCCGCACCCGCTGGTTCGTGTCGGTCCGGCCGGTCATCAGCCGGAACGATAACGGCCTGGTCCTCACGTTTCAGGTGCTAGAACGCCCGATCGTCCGCAATGTGGAATTCCAGGGCGCGACCGAGAAGCATCGCAAGAAGCTGGAAGCCTTGACCAATCTCAAGGTCGGCAGTGCTTTCGATGTCAGTGCCAATATCGAATGTGCCAACCGCATCGAAGAGTACTACCACGAAAAAGGCCATGCTTTTGCGACAGTTGAGCTGGAAAAGGGCCGTGATCCGGATGACCGCGAAGTGGTGTTCGTCATCCATGAAGGTCCGAAGGTTCAAGTTAGTGCCGTTGAGTTTGAGGGGAACGAGTTCTTTTCCGACTCGCTGCTCAATCTGAAGCTGCAGACGAAAAAGCGGATTCTCTGGTCTCCCTGGGGCGGCAAATACGACCCCGCCACAATTCCCAACGATAAAGCCAGCATCACCAAGTACTATCGAAGTCTTGGCTACTTCGATATGACGATTGAGCATGAACTCAAGTTCAATGCAGATCAATCTCTGGCCACCATCGTCTACAACATTGACGAGGGTTCACGCTTCCAGATCCGCAACATTCAGATTGTTGGTAACGACGTGATTCCCGAAACGGAACTGCGTCGCGATCTCACGATTGCTCCCGGCGAGTACTATGTGGAACGCAAATTGGCTGCGGATGTCGACAAGATGCGGGAAAAGTACGGCAGCCTGGGCCGGATGTTTGCCAAGGTCGATGCCGTCCCCATTTACTCCGAAGAACCTGGCGTGCTCGATCTGAAGTATCTGATCGATGAAGACAAGGTTTACCGCGTCCGCGAATTCAACGTGCATATCGCCGGTGACCATCCCCATACCCGTACCAACCTGGTCCGCAACATCTCTTATATCCAACCCGGCGATCTGGCCGATCCGAAAGCGATTCAACGGACGCGCACACGGCTGGGTGGTTCTGGCTACTTCGAGAATACGGCCGATCTGGCCCCGCGTATTGAAGTCAGCCGCGTGGAGGATTCGGGCTGGTTGCAAATCCCTGAGCAAGAGGTCGCCCGTGGTCAAGGTGAGGGAGGCTTTACGACGCCGGGACCTTACTTCCGCGAAGCGGTCGACATCGTAGCTCCCACTCCCGCGGTCCGTTCCAACCCCGTGCAGAGAGCCGTCACAGCCAAACCCGAACTTCAGAAGACCACCATTCGCGAAGCTCCCGAAGAAGTTGACATCGCGCCACTGGTGCCGTTCTACAACCACTACGGCAATGATCGAAAACTGTCGTCACCGCTCGAAGAAGATACGTCTGACGAGCCGGTGATTCGTGGTCAGGACGTGCTGCTGGCTCAAGGCCGTGGTCCCGATCCGGAACCGCAACGTTACATTTACGACATCAGCCCTCAAGGCGACCCGCTACGTCCGGGGATCAATGATCCCGGCCCGTTATGGGACCCACGCATTCCCCCGCCCGAGTTTATCGATATCGATGCGTATCTCGCTGAAGCGCGAACGGGTCGCCTGATGTTCGGTGCCGGGGTCAACAGTAACTCGGGTGTGGTAGGTAACATCGTCCTGAGCGAAAACAACTTCGACATTCTGCGGCCGCCCACAAGCTGGGACGACATCTGGAATGGTACCGCCTGGCGCGGTGCCGGTCAGAAATTCCGCATTGAAGCCTTGCCAGGTTCGCAGGTCAGCCGTTACCTGGTCGACTGGCAGAATCCGTACTTCATGGACACCAACGTCAATCTGGGTGTCAGCGGCTTCTACTTCACGCGGTTCTATCGCAACTGGAACGAACAACGGATCGGTGGTCGTGTTCGCCTTGGTCGGCAGTTCTCGCAAACATGGTCAGGCTCGATGGCCTTGCGACTGGAGCAGGTGCATATCTCGAACATTCCCGCAGATCCGCCCGACTCGCTGCTCGAAGCCTTGGGGGATAGCCTGCTCTCCACGGCTCAGTTCACGTTGGCTCATGATACGCGTGACGCCGCCTTCCTGCCGACCGCAGGTCACTATGTGGAGTTCATGGTGGAGCAGGCCTTCGCCGAGTTCAATTACACCCGGTTTGAAATTGATGGTCGCCAGTATTTCACCACCTACCAACGGCCTGATGGTGGTGGGAAGCACGTGTTGAATCTGCACGGCAACTTCGGTTGGACCAGCAGCGACACACCGATCTTTGAAAAGTTCTATGCCGGGGGCTTCCAGTCCTTCCGTGGCTTCGCCTTCCGTGGCGTGACACCGGTTGAAAAGGGTGTCGAAGTCGGTGGACAGTTCCTGTTGCTCGGCAGCGTGGAATACCAAGTGCCAGTGATGGCCAACGAAATGGTCAAGGTGGTGGGCTTCACCGACTTCGGTACCGTGGAAGAAGACGTCCAATTCGATAACTTCCGCGTGGCAGTGGGGGGTGGCTTACGCATCCAGGTGCCTGGCATGGGCCCCGTGCCGATTGCTCTCGACTGGGCCGTTCCCGTCGTGAAGAGCAGCTTCGATCGCACGCAACTCTTCAGTTTCTACATCGGCATCAACCGCTGACAGCGGCTGGCTGTCGTGCAATTGGCTCCCTGGCCCGATATCCTTTGAAGAGATCGGGTCGCTTCTTTGGTCGTCACGACCTCTTGCCCTCAGGGAGAGCCAACCATGTCGGATGTTACCGAACTCAATCGTCGCATCGATGCCGAATTCACAGCGGCCGATGACCGCATCAAGGCCTTTCAGACGGAGCAAGTTCAAGCCTACGAAGGACGTCAGGAACGGATGGAACGCCTGCATGACGTCTTTCATCACTTGCGTGGAGTCTGGCGACCGCGGCTGGAAGCCCTCGTCAAGAAGTTCGGCGACAAGGTGCAGGTGACACCCGTCTTGCGACCTTCCATGCGGGAAGCCACGTTTGAATTCCAGTCGAGCCTTGCGCAAATCGATTTACGCTTCGCCGCCAAAACCGATCCCGATGTGCGCACAGTGATCCTGAGTTACGATCTCGACATTCTGCCAATTCTGATGAAGTTCGATGCCCATGAGGAAACGGAGTTCCCCTTGGATGCCGTTGACTACGACGCCGCAGGCCAATGGATCGACGACCGCATCATCGACTTCGTGAAAACCTATCTCGCCCTGCATGAGAACACGTACTACCAGAAAAGTGCGATGGTCGAAGATCCCATCGCCGGAGTCCGGTTTCCGAAGTTTGCGGCGGCCTGCAAACTCGAACGCGACGGCAAGACTTACTACTTCATCGGCGAGGAAACTCGTCAGGCCTTCGAACAGCAGAAGTAACTGAGACGTGACGGGCATTGCGGCCTGTCGATTGAGACTTCTTCCGGTCCGCTCTGGGTTTCCTTCATTGCCAACCGAGTCAACATCATGATTCGTGATGAGATTCTCGAACGGTTTCGTGTCCGACCGGGCAAGAAGCTTAAACTGAAAGACCACGACACGGGTTGGGCACAAACGCCCGAACTCGAAGAGTTAGGAAAGGACGAAGTCAAAGAGCGTGCCCGTGAAATTCTGGATCTCAACCTCAAAGAACTCGCCGATGCTCAGGAACTGCTTTATGCCGATAACCGCTATGCCATTCTGATCGTCTTTCAGGCACTCGACGCCGCAGGCAAAGATGGCACGATCAAGCATGTGATGTCGGGTGTGAATCCCCAGGGTTGCCAGGTCTTCAGCTTCAAACAACCCTCCGCCGAGGAACTCGACCACACATTCTTATGGCGGCACATGAAAGCGCTTCCGGAACGCGGCCGCATCGGCATCTTCAATCGGTCTTACTACGAAGATGTGCTGGTCACCAAGGTTCATCCGGAACTACTGGCCCATGCGCGACTGCCGCCCGGCAAGCGAGGCAAGGGCTTCTGGCGAGCACGCTATGAAGACATCAATGCCTTTGAACACCATCTGGTGCGCAATGGCACGGTGATCCTCAAGTTCTTTCTGAATGTCTCCCGCGACGCCCAGAAGAAACGGTTCATGGAGCGGTTGGAAGACCCCGACAAACACTGGAAATTCTCACCCGCAGATCTGACCGAGCGGGGCTTCTGGGATGATTATCAGAAGGCCTACGAGCAAGCCCTCACGGCAACCAGTACCGATCATGCTCCGTGGTATGTCATCCCTGCTGATCAGAAATGGGTCACACGGGCGGTCGTGGCCGATATCATCTCGACCACCATTCGCCGGCTCGACCTGCGTTATCCCGAAGTCACAGAAGCCCAGCATCAGGCCTTCGAACTGGCCCGACAACAACTGAGCGACGAAGTTTAATGTTTGTGTTTTTTCATCAAATATCAGACGCCCGCGCCAGCGTCTCTTTAGAGACCGGGTACGATGACCGTCACCACACTCTGTAAATCCTGTCAGCGCACCCTGAAGTTCCGCCGAGAGCATGTGGGCAAGCGTGCCAAATGTCCGGGGTGCGGGGCCGTCACGACGATTGCCATCGAGGACGAAGACACAGCGCTCATCAATGCCGACTTGTCGACTGAAGCGGCAGAGGAAGAAGTGCTGCAGGAACTCCCCGGACGTGGTGCCCCACGCAGTAATCCCGCCACTTTGATGAAACAAGTGCTGGGAGCTTTCAACGGCACATTCAAACGGCCGCGGGTGTCCATTCCGTATCTGTTTGCCATGTTGTTTGTAGCCGGGACATCGGCGGCATTAGTCGTCAGCTATCTCGCTTTGGTGGCAGCCACCGGGTATGCAGTTTATTGGCATTCCACGGCTCATACGTCATGGTTGACACTTCCCCCGGGAACTCCCAGCCGGGCCCGAGCCATGGTCGTCGTCTTTTATGCACTGCTCACACTCTTCGGCTGCGTTATGGTGCTGTTCATGCTCAAGCCGCTGGTAGCACGAACCTCGCGAGCCAAACTCGGCCGCAAACTCGAACTTTCCGATGAACCGATTCTTTATTCTTTCATTGCAAAACTGGCGGAAGTCGTCGGGGCGCCGGAGCCGGTCGAAATTCGCGTCAATTCCTCCGTCAATGCAGCGGCCCATATGGGCAGTGGACTGTGGAATCTGTTTTCACGACGCCTGGTGCTGATCATCGGCACGCCATTAGTCGCAGGGCTTACTGCGAATCAGTTTGCAGGGGTCATGGCTCACGAATTGGGGCACTTCAGCCAGGGAGCAGGTAGCCGAGTCGTGAACTTTATCAGAGCGATCCAGAACTGGTTCATTCAGGGGGCCACCGGTGGAGATGAATGGGATGAATGGTTCTCGGAACTCACCGACGAAGAATTCGCACTCTTCGTCTGGATTGGTTTTACCTGCCAGATTGCCGCTTATCTCGTACGAGTGATTTTCTTTTGTCTGTTGATTCTCAGCGTGCTGGCGTCGTTCCTGTTGCTCCGACAAATGGAATACGACGCCGATCGGTATGAAGCGTTGGTCGTCGGCACCGAGACATTCACCAAGACTACCAGAAAATTGATGCCGTTAATGCTCGCGGAATCGTTCGCCCGCACCATGCTGCGACACCGCGATGCCCCGGAACCCGAAGAAGGGCACTTTGCCGGACTGGTCATCTTTCTGACAAAACAGATGCCCAAATCCATGAAGCAGGAATTGCAGAAGCACGCCGAGAAAAGTCGCACATCGTGGTTTTCAACCCATCCATGTGATGCCGACCGCATCCGTAATGTGGAAAGGTTGCAGGCACCGGGAATCTTTCATCTCGACATGCCGGCCCGGCAGCTTTTTCTGAATTTTGATCGCGTAGCGAAAGACTCTTCCCCCAAGGCTTTCAAACGAATGTTCCGGGACAGCGAGACTTGAAGCTGCCCAGCGAATTTGTCACGCCTTGGCACTGCAACCTCGGCGGTTTACACTACCTGCATGATCTTGGAAGGACTGGTTACGACCTTATCACCGCAGGGCGAGGTGAACCTCGCCCCGATGGGAGCCGTTGTCGATAGTGCCTTGGATGCTTTTGTCCTGCGGCCTTTTCGTACGGCTAATACGTACCAGAATCTCAGGCACCATCCGCAAGCCGTCTTTCATGTCACGGATGATGTCGAGTTAATCGCCCGGGCAGCACTCAACCAACTATCCGAACTTCCCCCTCTGCGACCTGCAGAGCAAGTCGCTGGCGAGATTCTGAAAAACTGTTGCCGCTGGTTCGAATTGACCGCCACCGATTGGGACGATTCGGAAGACCGGGCCCGCGTGATGATGCGGGTGGTGCATACCGGCCATGTGCGGGACTTCTTTGGATTGAACCGGGCCAAGCATGCGGTGCTGGAAGCCACGATTCTGGCGACACGGTTGCATCTGCTGTCGTCCGAATTCGTCACCGCGGAAATCAACCGCTGGCAGCCTCTCATCGACAAAACAGCGGGACCGCAGGAACTGGCAGCCTGGCAGTTTGTCTGCGATTTCATACGCAATCAGACGAAGTCCGACAGCTCGATCTCGCCGCTTTGATATCCGTCCCGGCGATTCCTGCCGAATAAATACCGATCTCAATACCCATCGAACAGCGGGCCAATGCCGTCAGATTCCGCTTGCCACATCCCCCTAACATCCGCTACACCACGCGTTCTCCCCCATCCAAACATCACTTGAATTGCTCGCGCGGGCCAGAGCGGAGCCGTATCAATGGCAGAAGATTCGCAATGGTCTCGGCGTGCGCTGCTGCAACTGGCCGCGACCGCGTTCGCCACTGGTTCATTGACCGGCTGTGGTACGATTCTCTATCCGGAACGCCGTGGTCAGCCGGCCGGTGATTTCGACTGGAAGATCGTGGCTCTGGATGCCATCGGTCTGATTTTCTTCTTCGTGCCCGGCGTGGTGGCCTTCGCGATCGATTTCAACAATGGCACGATCTACCTTCCCCCGGAAGAATGTGCCCGTTCACTGGAACCGTCCACCGAAGAATTCACCACGATCCAACTTCCCCGGGAAGAACTGAACGTCACTGCGGTGGAAGAGGCCGTTTCCTCGCAGACCCAAAAAGAAGTGCGTCTGGAACCGGGTGGGTACCAGACGCACAAGCTTACGAATCTCACTCACTTCTGGCAGCTCAGGCGAAACTGCCAGGTGAGTTGAAAACGCTATTCATCGGTCTTCACCAATCGGGCCGGTGGAACCGCGGAAGCGATCTTAATGAAGGCGTCTTCCAGTTTGTCTTCCACATTACTGGCCGACATGCCGCCGGGGACATCGACCCAATAACCGTTCCCCAACCAGGCCACGGCTTGCAGCAGATTGCGGTCGGCATCGTTCCCCACGCTGATGGCATGAACGGTGTACCCCTTGTCCACTGCGTCTTTCACATACTTCAGCACCGCTTTGGACTGGGTGTTACTGGTGGTGTAGTCAGCCGACCCATTCCCGTCATAGTCGAACAAGGTATTCCAGCTCCAACCACTCGGCAGACTGCCTGACTCACCACGGTCGAGCGTGTTCGAATTTCCGTCGGTCATCAGAATGATCGCCGGTCGAGAGCCCGAACGTTTGTGATTGTCGATCAGACTGATGGCATCTTTCAGACCACCACTCATATTGGTAGCGTATGAGTAGTGGGCGGCCTGCTTGTACTTCATCAGCTTATTCACCGCGTCATAATCGTTCGTCAATGGGGATGACGAGATGTTGACATTCGGGAAGGCCGAATTCGTGCCGCTGCTCAATGTCGTCTCGATGCGGTGATCCGTGTCATAGCTCACCATGCCGAGGTAGTCATCAAAACCGAGTTCCCCCAGGAAGTCGCACAGCATCTGGTGACCTTCCTTGATGGCATGGAACGGGTAGTGGCGTGTCTTCCACAAATCTTCGGTGTCGGCATACGAGGGACGCATCCGCATCAGGTAGCACATGAAGGTCTGGCCGCCAAACTTGTCCATCACTCCGTAGTTGTTGAGAACGCTGGTCTCAGTCACATAGTCGAAGAACTCCGACCAGCCTCCGCCATCATACGGATAGTTGCCGAGGCTAAAGCACTCGACCATCGATTGCCAGTCGTACTGATGTGAGGGCAAAGCGACCTGTTGCGAACTGCTTCCATACTTGTAAACGGTGATGTTCGCCTGGCGAATCCGCTTGCCGGAATACGATCCGGTTCCGGCCCAGTTTCCTGAGGTCGTAGTATTGTTGCTGATGGTAAAGGTCTGCTGGCTGCCGTTAGTGTAAGTGAGCTGTACCTTTTTGATCTTTGTATTGGTCGTGACCGAGATGCTGGTCCCCTTGTGCGTGACGGTGGCCTTCGCACCGTCACTGCTTGAGCGCGAAGTTGTGATATACGACGGCAGATAGGTCATTGTCCCCAGATACGTCGGAGCCAGATCGTTGTAGGCCGTCTGCAGATTCTGTTCGAGTGTCGCTTGGGGCAGGGGGGTGGAGACTTCATCCGAGAAATAGCTATCGAAGTTCATCGACCGGGAAAAGTCGTGGACCACCACAATGTCTCGGGGTTCGATGTAGGCAATCGATTCCGCCGTAACAGCCGTCCCGTTTTCGCGAAACATGCCGGTGAACAAGCCCGGGATCTTGCCATCCGGAGCCGATTCATCTTCATTGTCGCGGCGGGCAACGACTTTCACACAGTTGACCTGATAGCCGGCCGGGTTCCAGTCAAACGAGTAGTTGCCCTGATTATCTTGAGACCGGCGACCAAACACGACATCTTCGCCACTGTTGATGTAGATGTCGTTCAGTTCCGCGACTTCCGCGGCTTTATCGCGTGCCTGATTCTGAGCATAGGTGAAGACGTCGTTGACATTGTCCCCGGCGTTGGAAATCGCATAGGTGATCTCCATCGCAGCGGCCAAAGCGGCGGCATCGGTCGCGTTCTGCATTTTCGTTTTGGTCAGCGAGATCATCCCGCTGTCGACCGAGAAAGCGACCAAGGTCATGATGGCGGCCAGACAGACCGCCGCCACGACCAGAAACACCCCCCGGCGTGACGCCGCTGGTGTCTGAAGTCGGCGCGCCAGAAACCAACTCTGAGTCATCATGATTCGTTCTTTCGTTACGCAAAGGCCCGTTTGTGTTGGAATGTTTCGATGGTATATGGTCGTTGTCTGCGGTTCGGCGACAGCCGGTTATGACCAGTCGTTCTACCTTTAGTTCACCAGCATCGTGCGTCCTTTACGGAACACGATCGAGGCTTGCATCTTTTCGAAGCTAGGACTGAAAGTGCCGACCGCATCGACGGCTGTGTAAGGAACCTCGATACTGATCCGGAACAATTCGAGATCATTATCGGAATCAGAGAGATCAAACGGGGAAGACCCATCCGGCGTGGTGATCTTGATGGTCATCTGATCGCCCGGCAGTCCTTCCGCCTTAAGTTGATTGCGGATGTCGGTGATCACCTTCTGATTGACATCCTGGCCAGCCTGCAACCGCTCGCTGGTATCCATGGAGGCAATGCGGCCTGCCTGCCGAATGGCGGCATACAGCGTATGCGTGGTATCAACATTAAAAGATGTCTGAGCGGCCGTCAGTACGAGGACCACAAAGACGGGTGCCATCACGGCAAACTCCACCGCGGCGGAACCGCGGCGGGACGAAGTTACTGGTAAAGCCCGTTGATGAATCATTTCAGGAAACTTTCGCTGGCCTGCCCCTCGGGGACAGTCTGTTCGATCATTCGTGTCTCATGGCCGCCTGCGTAGCGATGGTTTTGCCTTTGATCCAGAAGGGGGGCAAAATCGCGACGTTGTCATACGGAACTTCCACACGCACGATGAAGCAATCGCCCGTATCGGCGTCGGACAAATCGACTGTGGGCAAGGAACTCACATTCAACGTGGTGGCATTGAAATTCGCGGTATCGAAGACGCTGGCATCACGAATCTGAATCGTCAGCAGGTTCGGATCGATGACCGACCCCGCGATCTCACGAATTTTGGCTTCCACCTGGGTATTGGTCGTGCTCTCGAAGCTGCCGAGATGGGCCCCGCGTCGGGCAGCGGCCTGCATCATGTGGCGTACGAGACAGAAGTGCCCGAACTCCAGCAAGGCCGCCAGAAACAGCACAAAGATGGGCATGATCAGGGCCACTTCAACAGTGAGCGCCCCATGCCTTCGCACTGGTGCATTGCTTGGTGATGTTCGCGGGCTGAGCATACAAACCGTCCCTGGTCAGCCACGGCGAGGGGAGATTCCGCCTGACTTATAGAAACGCTAGGTCACAGCTAGCAAGATGCCGGTACAGTCAAATCGATCGGCATAATTTTGCAGAATGCCAAACTAACGAATTCCGCCTGTAGCGATCGTAGGGGTTACGCGATTGACCGTTTGGCAGCCACCTATCGGGGCATCTCGATCGGTTCGCGACCTTCAACGATGACATACTCGCGATCGCCGAGCAGTTCATCCCAGTGTTGCGTCTCGCCATTCGGCCAAGTCACGTTTACTTGCTTTGCTCGATCGGAATCGCCCAGCCCCAGCACCAGCTTGCGTTCATTCGACGACTGGTAGCCGTCCCCGGCGACCAGTTGGGAGACCACGATGCGTCCATGAGCGGTGAATTTCACTCGCGTGCCGATGGCATCTCGATTGGACGAGGTTCCCCGCAAATGCAGACAGAGAAAATGGCCAGTCGTTTGCGACCGATTTGTCACCAGAGCGACGGGTGTATCCAGATGCGAGACCGCGACGTCATCCCGACCGTCACGGTTCCAATCGAGCCGGGCCATCGACCGCCCCAGTTGCGGTTGAGTGAACCAGTCCCCCACGTCGGGGGCGGGAAGTTCCGTAAACTTCTGCCCCTGCTCATTTCTCAGGAATTGCGGCGGCATGCGGTAAGGAGACCCGAGATGGGTAAAGTCATCGACATGGCCATTCACCAGCATTAAGTCGGGCCATGTATCCAGATCGGCATCGAGAAATTGCGTGCCGAAGCCCAGCATCAAATAACTCGAATCGCGCAATTGGTAAGCCGCGGTGCGATCATTGAAGAGCAGGGGACTGTCCTGCAGGTACAACGTGTTCGATTCGCGGAAGTAATTCGTCACAAAGAGATCGAGTTGGCCGTTGCCATCCACATCGGCACTGGCTACACCCATGCAGGCTTGGGCTTTGCCATCACGATCGAAAGCCAGGCCCGCTGTCACGCCGCGATTCTCATAGCGTAACGACGGTGAAGTCGTCTCAGGGACCAGGAAAAAGTTCGGTACGGCGTCGTTGGCGATGAAGAGTTCCATCTGTTGCTGCTGACCGAAATCCGCCGCGAGAATTCCCAGCCCATTACCGAGCGGGACTTGTAACCCGGCATCCGTCGAAATGTCGGCAAATGTGTCGGTCGCTTGATTCAACCACAACGCATCGGGTTCGCCATCAAAAAGTGTCGGAAGACAGGCACGCGGCAGTCCCCCGCTTTGACAGATCTGCGTGAACACCCCTTCACCGCTGAGATAGTTGACATCGTAAAGGTCGGGCCAGCCATCGGCGTTCAAATCGACCATCGCCACACTGGTTGTCCAAGCGGTCCCTGAGATGCCAGCCGCTGCGGTGTGATCCTGAAAGGTGCCATCTCCCAGATTCAGAAACAGCCGATTGGTGCCAATATTCGCCACATATAAATCGGGGAAGCCATCTCCGTTGTAATCTCCCACGGCCACGCCCTGGCTGTAGTTCGGTTCAATGATGCGGGCCATGTCCGTCACATTTTGCCAAGTCTGTCCATGGCGATTTCGATAGAGTTGGTCGTGATGTGTCTCGCTATCAGGCCGTACGGGAAAGACGCTCCCCTGCGTGAAATGCAGATCAGGCCAACCATCGAGATCGAAATCGAGAACACCGACACCGCCGCCGGTGAATTCGAGCATGCGCATGCCCTCGGTCTGCGGATCGGCGTCGTTATAGAACTGAAAATCGAGACCAGTCTCCGTGGCAACATCTTCAAAGCGAATCACGGTGGCGGCTGTCCCCTGCAGTGGGGCTTTCGATGATGGCGAAACTTTCGACCAGGTAGGTAACGGCCGCTGAGACCAATCCAAGTCCTTGATCGCTGGTGGTAACAACACTGTCCGCCGATGAGGTGTGGCCGAGGGATTCGCGACCATTTGCTCGGCACGAGCGATCGAATCATTCGCCCAAGGCAAGTCCGGCTGGCTGCTGCGAGCCAATTGCGACCAGCCTGCGGCTTCCCAGGCTCGTCCCAGATCCAGCAGGATTGTCACCACTGCCCGTTGATGAGGGGCATCCTGAGAATTCTCATAGAGACGCTCCAGTTCCTCATCCAACTGCTGGAGTAACTGAGCACGCTGCAGAATGAGCGGAAGTACCGGATGTTGTGGTTCGCTCTCTCGCAAGACCTGCCCCAGATGATACATCGCCAACCGATGATCGGGATCTCGTGCCACGGCTTCACCAAAGCATCGGGCCGCCGGTGAGAGTTGCCCGGTTTCACGAGCCGCCAGTCCCTGCAGCACCCAGTAGTCGGGATGCTGCTGCGTCTCGGTTGGTAATCCCGAAAGCCAACTCGTCAGGCCTGTGACGTCGCCGGTGTACCATAACCACCAGCCCTGCTGGATCTGCGCTTCGGCCAGATGAGAGCCATCTTTCAACGCCCGCTGTAGCGCGGGTTCCGCATCAGCATATTCGTGGGCTTCCAGATTGTTTCGAGCCAGCCCCAACCAGGGCAGGGGATCTTCCGGCGAGACCTCGCAGGCCTTTTTGATGTAGTCGTCATGATGGGAGAGCCGCTCGGTATTTCCCAGCAGCAGCAATTCCAGGGGATGAAATTGCCCGGCTTGTAACAGTTGCAGTAAGTAGGGGGTCGCTTCCCAACGGCGACCCGCCAGATTCAGCAGATAGCTCAGCCGTTGTATCGCCGGAATTTCCTGGGGAGAGCGGGCCAGCACTTCGCGAAAGAAATGTTCGGCCAAGCTCATGTGACCCAGATGGCGATGCAGATCTCCCGCAGTCAGCAGCGCACGTCGGTACGTCGCACTGCCATCATCGCGCATACGGCTGTAGTACTCCAACGCCCGGTCATACTCTTCCAGTCGCGTAGCCGCATCGGCTGCCAGCAACAGCACATCGAGCTTGCCGGGTGATTTTTCCAGAATCTGATCGGCGAGTTCCAAGCCTCGTGCGAATTTTTGATCCTGCATGGCGATCTGTGCCTGCCGCAACTGCTCCGTGGCGGTCATGGGTGGCGGTGGAGAACCACAACCGAGGACCAACCCCGCCAGAAAGAGTGCACAAATCAACACAGGGCCCGAACGAAATGGCATAACCGAACTCGCGACACGGAGACGGGAATAAAGGAATAAGGCAGAGAGAATAGCGACCGTTATCATGGTCAATGCGGCCCCCATCAGCAAACCAGCCCGGCAGATCGCTGGGGAAGCCCCTGATTTGAATGCTGACCGACCTCAAATTTTCGGCCCCGGCTACAGCCACTCGGGCAACGTTGGTACACTTCGGGTTTTGACTTCAGTCCCGGAGAGGAGCGACATGGCCCGGCGGTTCGTGAATACCCTGAAAGATGGCGACCTGGTTGAGGAAGTCTATTTCGTTGCAGATCGCCAACTTCGGGCCAATCGGAACGCGGCACTCTATCTCAGTGTCGACCTTCGCGACCGCACCGGCGTTATCAACGGCCGCCTCTGGAACGTGACCGAAATGTCCTGCGAACCCATTCAAAGCGGGGGATTCGCTAAGGTCCGGGGAAAGGTGCAGGTCTATCAGGGGACGCTGCAGCTGATTCTCACGCACATCATGCCCGCTGTCGCGGACGATCAGAACCCGGCCGACTTCGAAGAAGGCCCCAGCCAAAGCGTGGCCGCACTCCTTGACGAGTTGAAGACGACACTGGGCACGATTCAGAACCCCGCCATTCGCACGGTCATCGAATGCTTTTTTGACGATGCTCCCCTCATTGACACCCTGTGCCAGATGCCCGCCGGTGTCAAAGCCCACCACGCTTACCGCGGCGGGTTGCTGGAACACATCGTCACCTTGAGCCGCCTGGCTTCCAAAGTCTGCGAGATTTATCCCAGCCTGGATCGCGATCTGCTATTGGCCGGCGTGTTTCTGCACGACATCGGCAAACTGCGGGAACTCGCCTGCGAATCCGGGTTTGTCTACACCGATGAAGGCCAGCTCCTCGGCCATCTCGTCATCGGTGTCGAAATGCTGACTGAGAAACTCCCGCTGGCGGAGCAACGCCTCGGGCAGCCCTTTCCGGAAGAACTCAAACTCCGCTTGAAACATCTGATTCTGAGCCATCACGGGACGTATGAATTCGGCAGCCCACGGCTACCGATGACACCCACCGCGATTGCGCTGCACCTGATCGACAACCTGGACGCCAAGATTTACGAGTTCACCCAGGTGATCGCCGCCGACCCGAACAGCGGCTCGCATTGGACGCTGTTCCAGCCGCGCTTGGAGCGGAAATTATTCAAAGGATTTGGAGAACCGAGTCAACCAGATTCCACTCCACAAAACGGTGCTCCATCGACCTGAAATGCGTGACTGCAGGTAACAGGTTTCTCGCTGGCACGGAGACGATCATTTTGGCCGACTATACTGCCTTGATTCTCCGGTACTATGCCGACCCGGACGCTCAGCCGCTGAATTCGAAAGAACTGGCGATCTGGCTGGGAGTGAAAAAATCGCAATGGTCACCCTTCAAGGCGGCGATTGAACAACTCATTGAAGCGGGCGCGATTCGAAAATCTTCCAGCGGAATCCTCTCGAAGGTCCGGCAAACGCCGAAACTGGTCGGCACCATCAAACGCACCACCAGCGGCACCGGGTACTTCCGTCCGAGCCGTGATCCCGAAGCCGAGAATGCCGATGAAGCCCCGCCCGAGACCGAGCCTGACGAGGTGATTTACATCGAACCCGGCGACCTGCAGGGGGCGATGACTGGCGATACCGTGGAAGTCGGTCTGTCGCGCCGACGTCGTGCCGGAGGCCAACGCATCGGCCGGGTCCTGCGGGTGATTGAACGGGCTCGCAGTGAATTTGTCGGTACCTATCACGAAAAAGCGGGGCGCGGTTACGTCACCGTCGATGCGGGTTTACTTGATCAACCCGTCTCGGTGGGAGACCCCGGGGCCAAGGGAGCTCGTCCGAATGATAAAGTTGTCGTTGAAATCTTGAAGTTCCCGACGGCGGATGAATCGGCCGAGGGGGTCCTGACGAAAGTGCTCGGGACACATGGTCAACCGGGCATCGATTGCCTTTCGATCATCCATGAATTCAACCTGCCGGACGAGTTTCCGGAACCGGTGCTCGAAGCGGCGCGTGATGTCGTCAGAAACTTCAATGAGTCCGACCTGACAGACCGGCTCGATCTGACGCAGGAAACGATCATCACGATCGACCCTGTCGATGCACGGGACTTCGATGATGCGATTTCCTTGACCGAAGACAAAGATGGACACTGGCGGTTGGGGGTGCATATCGCCGATGTCAGTCATTTTGTGCAACCGGGGACGCCACTGGATCGCGAGGCCAAAGACCGCGGAACCAGTGTGTACCTGCCTGATCGTGTGCTGCCGATGTTGCCCGAATTGATTTCGAATGGGCTGGCCAGCCTGCAGGAAGGGCATGTGCGGTACACCAAGTCGGTCTTCATCGACTTCAACCCGGAAGGCCTGCCGACCGGCACCGAGTTCGCGAACTCCGCCATCAAGGTCATGCGGCGGTTCGCGTATGAAGAGGTCATGCCGATTCTGGAAGATCCGGAAGCCCACCGCACGCGGGTCTCGGCGAAAGTGCGGGCTTTGCTGGATCGGATGCACCGCCTGGCGATGACGTTACGCCGGCGGCGGTTCAGTCGCGGCGCACTCGATCTGCAACTGCCGGAAGTCAAAATCGACTTTGACGAGAATGGCCGCGTGAGCGGGGCTCATCGGGTCAGCCACGATGAAAGTCATCAGATCATCGAAGAGTTCATGCTGGCCGCGAATATTGCGGTCGCGACAAAGTTATCGCAGGAAGGACTGCCGTACCTGCACCGCACCCATGCCGCCCCCGATGAAGGCAAACTCCGCACGCTGGGCAGCTTCGTCAAAGGTCTGGGATTCGATGTGAAACCGTGGGTCGGACGTCAAGAGATCCAGAAGTTGCTTGATCTCGTCCGCGGGCAACCGGCCGAACAGGCGATCAGTTACGCCGTGCTGCGGAGTATGAAACAAGCCGAATACAGCCCTGCGGAGGTCGGCCACTTCGCGTTGGCGGAAGATTTTTACTGCCATTTCACCAGCCCCATTCGCCGGTATCCCGACTTGCTCGTCCATCGGCTGTTCGACGGCCTTGTGCGGCATGGCAAAAAGACCAAAGCCCCGTCGGTTCTACAACTCGTCAAACTCGGCGAGCATTGTTCCGAAACCGAACGGCGGGCGGAATCGGCCGAACGCGAACTGATCAAGGTGAAACTGCTGGAATATCTCAAAGACAAAATAGGTTGGCAGATGCAGGCCACCATCACCGGTGTCGAACGCTTTGGCCTGTTCTGCCTGGGGATTGAGCTGCCCGCCGAAGGCCTGGTGCATGTGCGAAACCTGCCGCAGGACCAATACGATTACGACGAAAAAGGCCACGTACTGGTCGGCCGCAAACGAGATCAGACCTACCGATTGGGAGATCGGGTCACGGTAGAAGTCGCACGGGTCGATACCCACAAACGGACACTCGATTACCGGTTAGTCCTTCCGGAAGAAATATCGCGCCGCCGGGGCTCGTTAAAAACACAGGAAAAACAGAAAAAAGTCCGCCGTAAACGGCGGGGATAGCAACCCGATGTCAGACAAACGGGGCGAAACCTCTCGGAAATGAGAGAGTCGCCCCGTAAACCCACGTGTCGTTTGCACCACGTGAGTCAACCTCTATAATCCTGAGACTTGCCCCACGGTGCTCATGTGGGGCTGCCAGATAGGCTTCACGAACACCGTCGGAAAGTGTGACCACGAATGGCGACTGGGAGTGTCGAGAACAACTCATCCTGGCTGAAGAAACTCAATTTGACGTGGGTGACTCGGCTGTTCACTTCGTCGATCGGCCGCAAGATGGTGATGGGAGCCACAGGTTTAGGCCTGTGCGGTTTTCTGGTGGTCCACCTCGCGGGCAACCTGTTCCTCTACAAAGGCCGCGAAGCCTACGATGGTTATGCTCATGCCCTGCATGAACAGGAATGGCTGCCGCTCGCCGAGGCCGGGCTGTTTGCGCTCTTCCTGCTACACATCTATCTGGCCTTTGTGACCACGTGGGAAAATCGCCGGGCACGGTCCAAATCTTATGTGATGCGGGAATCAAAACGGCAAGACCGCGTGATTGCGGCCCCCGTGGGTTCGCCCAGCAACTGGATGTTCGTTTCCGGAGCCGTGGTGCTCGGCTTCTTGATTCTGCACATCATCGATATGAAACTCCAGCTGCGGCCCGATGTGCAGCACTATGCCGAACATGAATCCTTCGCCAATGCCATCGCAGTCTTGTCGAACCCTGTCAGTCAGGTTGTCTATTGCCTCGGGACAGTCTTCCTCGGCTTTCATCTCTCCCACGGGTTTTCCAGTGCCTTCCAATCCCTGGGGCTGAACCATCCGAAGTACACGCCGACCATCAAAGTGGTGGGGCTGATTTTTGCCGTGGTGGTGGCCGCCGGATTCTTCCTGCTGCCGATCATCGTGCCGATGTCCCCCGGACTAGTGGAACAAGCGAAACAGGTGGAAGTGAGCATAGACGAAGCGCCAGCCGCTACCGCTCATCCCTGAGAAACCACCGTTGGCCTGCACGGTTCCCGTTCTTCCCTTGAAAACACTCTGTTACCGACTTGAGGTACTGTATGTCGACCGTGGCGAGCGAGCCCGCGATTCTCGATGGGAAGTGTCCCACAGGCCCCATGGCCGAACGTTGGGAACAGCGCAAACGCGACCTGAAACTGGTGGCTCCGAACAACCGCCGGAAGTACACCGTCATCGTGGTCGGCACGGGCCTCGCTGGTGGTTCCGCAGCCGCCTCGCTGGCAGAACTCGGTTATAACGTTCTGTCGTTCTGCGTGCAGGATAGCCCCCGTCGAGCCCACAGCATCGCCGCTCAAGGGGGCATCAATGCGGCAAAGAATTACCAGAACGACGGCGATTCGGTCTGGCGACTCTTCTATGACACGGTGAAGGGGGGCGACTTCCGCAGCCGGGAATCGAACGTCTACCGGCTGGCCGATTTGAGCCGCAACATCATCGATCAGTGTGTCTCCCAGGGCGTCCCTTTCGCGCGCGAATACGGCGGCACCTTGGCGAATCGTTCCTTCGGCGGTGCCCAGGTCTCGCGAACCTTCTATTGCAAAGGCCAGACGGGCCAGCAACTGCTGTTGGGAGCCTATCAGGCCCAGATGCGGCAAGTCGCGGCGGGCAAAGTGAAGATGTTCTCCCGTCGGGAAATGCTTGACCTGGTTGTGATCAACGGCGTCGCCCGGGGGATTGTCACGCGCGATCTCGTCACCGGTGCGATGGAAACCTACGCCGCCGATGCCGTCGTGCTCTGCACAGGGGGTTATGGCAACGTTTATTACCTCTCGACCAATGCCAAGAACTGCAACGTCACCGCGGCCTGGCGGTGCCATAAGAAGGGGGCATTGTTCGCCAATCCGTGTTACACGCAGATCCATCCCACCTGCATTCCGGTGTCGGGCGATCATCAGTCCAAACTGACGCTGATGAGCGAAAGTTTGCGAAACGACGGCCGCGTGTGGGTGCCAAAAACCCAGGGCGAAACCCGTCCCGCCAGCCAGATTCCCGATGATCAGCGCGACTATTATCTCGAACGGCGGTATCCGTCATTCGGTAACCTCGCCCCGCGCGATATCTCGTCCCGAGCCGCGAAAGAACGGTGCGACGCCGGTTACGGTGTTGGCATGGGGGGCATGTCGGTTTATCTCGATTTCGCTGATGCTATCCGCCGCGATGGGGAAGCCACCATCCGGGCCAAGTATGGCAACCTGTTCGAAATGTACGAACAGATCACCGGCGAAAACCCCTATCAGGTTCCCATGCGGATCTACCCGGCGGTCCACTACACCATGGGGGGGCTGTGGGTCGATTACAACCTGCAAAGCAATCTCCCCGGTTTGTACGTGCTGGGTGAGGCTAACTTCTCGGACCACGGGGCCAACCGCCTCGGTGCCAGTGCGTTGATGCAGGGACTGGCGGACGGCTACTTCGTGATCCCTTACACCATTGCCGACCACCTCGCGACTTCGAAGCACGAAAAGGTGACCACCGATCACCCGGCGTTCAAGGAAGCGCTCATCGAATCACGCAACATCACCGAACGGCTATTGAACACCAAAGGCCGCCGCAGTGTCGATTCGTTCCATCGCGCTCTCGGCAAGATCATGTGGGACAAAGTGGGCATGGCCCGTACCGCCGAGGGTCTGCAACAGGCCATCAGTCAGATCCGCGAGCTCCGTGACGAATTCTGGCGTGATGTCAAAGTGCTCGGCAGCGGCGACAACTTCAACCAGATGCTTGAACATGCCGGACGGGTGGCCGACTTCATGGAATTCGCGGAACTCCTGGCGATTGATGCTCTGGAGCGCGATGAATCATGCGGCGGCCATTTCCGTGAAGAACACCAGACTCCCGACGGCGAATGCCAACGCGACGACGAGAACTACTGCCATGTTTCGGCTTGGGAGTTCCAGGGCGTTGGTAATCAGCCCGTGATGCATAAAGAACCGCTGAGCTTCGAGGAAGTGCATCTCGCGACCCGCAGCTACAAATAACACTGTTCCAGCAACCCGTGAAATCGGGACTCATCACCGATCCCGACTTTCGGAGTGAATGACAATGGCATCGGCACATAACGGCATGCGACTGACTTTGAAAATCTGGCGGCAACCCAGCCCGCAAGCGGCCGGTCGCCTGCAAACCTACGAGATGCGCGACGTCTCGCCCGATGTCTCCTTCCTGGAAATGCTCGATCAGTTGAACGAACAACTGATCGCTCAGGGAGAAGAACCCGTGGCCTTCGATCATGACTGCCGCGAAGGCATCTGCGGGATGTGCGGCGTGATGATCAATGGTCAGGCCCACGGCCCGCAAAACCAGACGACCACCTGCCAGTTGCACATGCGGTCGTTCCATGACGGCGACGTGATTCTCATCGAGCCCTTCCGTGCCGATGCCTTCCCGGTGATCAAAGACCTGGTGGTCAACCGCTCGGCCTTTGACCGCATCATTCAGTCGGGCGGCTTCGTCTCGGTTAACACCGGCAGTGCACCCGAAGGGAACGCGATTCCCGTGCCGCGGCACATGCAGGAAAAAGCGATGGACGCCGCGGCCTGTATCGGCTGCGGAGCCTGCGTCGCCAGTTGCAAGAACGCCTCAGCGATGCTGTTCACCTCGGCGAAGGTTTCGCAGATGGCTTACCTGCCACAGGGCAAGGCCGAACGCTCACAGCGCGTGCTGTCGATGGTCGCCAAGATGGACGAAGAAGGCTTCGGTGCCTGCACCAACACCGGCGAATGCGAGGCGGCCTGTCCGGCAGGTATTCAGCTTTCCAACATCGCCGTGATGAACCGCGAATACATGCGGGCCCTGCTGACCTCGCACGAATAACGGGTCGCATTTTCAGAGAACGGAAGTCTGCATGTCATCGCTGCTGCGCACGCCTTTGTACGACTGGCATGTGGCTCATCATGGCCGCATGGTCGAGTTCGGCGGGTGGGAGATGCCGGTGCAGTACACCAGCATCGTCGACGAACACCACGCCGTCCGTAAAGCTGCCGGGTTGTTCGACATCAGCCATATGGGGCGGTTCAGTTGCCTGGCACCGGAAGCAGCCGAAGTCATTGAACGCCTGGTAACGTGTTCCGTTGCCACCATGAAACCGGGACAGATTCGTTATGGCCTCGTCTGCCGTGACGATGGCGGCATTCTCGATGACGTGCTCGTCTACAATATCCCCAGTCCGCTACAGGGTAAAAGCGAATTTGGCTTGGTGGTCAACGCTGGCAATCGAACAAAAATCTGGGATTGGATTCAAACGCGTGCCCCGGGACCTTGGACGGATGTTTCGGCGAACAAGCCCATGATTGCGCTCCAAGGACCCAAAGCTGTGGAACTGGTCCGGCAATTACCGTTCAATTTCTATAGCGGACCTTGTCAACTTCCTGCCGAACTTGGCTATTATCGGAACGGCATCTGGTTTCGCGAGAAACGCTATGGTCATATCGTGAGTGTGAGCCGCACGGGTTATACCGGCGAAGATGGTTTCGAGTTCATCTGTGGTGAGGAGACGGTGAAGATCTTGTGGGATCATCTCATCGAACTCGGCGCACAACCCTGCGGCCTCGGAGCACGCGATACGCTTCGTCTCGAAGCCGCGATGCCGTTGTATGGCCATGAACTTTCCGAAACGATCGATCCCCTCACAGCGGGACTCGACTTCGCGGTGAAGCTCGACAAGGCTGATTTCATCGGCAAACAGGCACTCGTGGAGATCGCGACGAAATCGGATCGCCGGGTGCGTGTCGGTCTGAAACTGGCCGGTCGCCGCATCGCCCGTGAAGGAAGCACGGTGCATCTGGCCGATCAACAGATTGGCGAAGTCACCTCGGGCACTTTTTCGCCAACGCTCGAACAAGCGATTTCGATGGCCTATGTCGCTCCGGCAATGGCGGCTGTGGGAACAGCAGTCAAAGTCGACATCCGTGGCAAACGCGAAGCGGCCACGGTCGTCCCCTTGCCGTTCTATCAGCGTGCCAAATAGTCGGCAGAAAATCCCAAAGGCTCGCCACTCGGCGGTGGCGGCTTTTCAACCATCCACCTTAGACAATAGACCATCTCTTCCATGGCCGACCGCGATTACTCCCGTTACCAACAGAAGGCGATCAAGCGGTACTACGACAACCGCGATCAGCTCGATGAGCAGCGGCTGAGCGAACTGGTGGCCAACCTGTATCTCGCCGAGGGCAAGAAGAAGGCGAAGCTGTGGGAGACGGCAAAGGAACTGATGGGGCGGCTCAACGTCCCGCCGTCCCGCATCGAGCATGTCATCAAAACCGCTGATCCGGCCATTCTGGCGGAAGTGGTTAAGGACATCGCCAAGGGATTGATCCGTCCCGCACCGAAGAAACCGACCGAGGGCAACCCGCCTCCCTCCGAATAAACGGTTGGCCTATCGCATGATCATCAGGCCACGGGCAACGTTTCACTGTCGCGATAACGGGCAGCTACTACGGCATAAATGGCCGCGACGGTGAACATCGTGCTGCTGGATGCCAGGAACATCGTCTGGAATCCATAACTGACGATGAGTTGCCCCAATGCGGGGGCAAACAGTACCGAGCCGAAGTCGATGAAGCCCAAAGTGATCGCGGTCCCGGAGCCACGGGCTTCGCGCGGGAAGGCACCGGCCCCCAGCGAGACCACGCCGGGGAAGAGCAGGGCGTGTCCGAATCCGCAGAGCACCGATGGCAGGATCATGTGCCAGGCTTCGGTACTGTAGGCCAGCAGGAAATGTCCGACGGCATGGCCGAGGACGCCGCGGACCAGCATCCAATGTCGGCCAATGGTGCGGCCCCAGTTCTGAGCAGCGAGCCGGAAGGCAAACGCCGATATCGCATAGCCGGTGAAGAACGTGCCAATTCCGTCAATATGACGGCTCGTCGCGAACCGGGTGAGGAACACGGTCGTCACGGTGATGCCCATGCCCATCACCAAGGCAACCAGCACCACCATCCCCGGCCAGTGTCGCACCACCAGCCGAAATGCCGGCGGCGACAACGCAGCCACACTGTGCCGTTGCCCATGAGTCAGCGATAATACGATTCCGAAGTAGCATGTTCCGAGTAGGGCCGCCGTCCCGAACAGCACGAGAAACTGCGGGCGGCCATCGGGCACGATGCGCAGAATGACATCGCCAAGGTTCGAACCCAGCACCATACCGATGAAGCCGCTGCTCCCAAGATTGCCGATGATTTCCGTGCGGCGATGCGGCGGCACATGATTTTGGATATGGGTCATCGAACAGGCAAACATGCCCGTTAAGCCAACGACGAAGGCGATTCGCGCCAGGTACAACCACCACGACAGGTCGGTCGCCAACAGGAACAGCAGGCAGCCGGTGATATATAACAGCGAACAGAGCGTCCACATCCGCCGGGTGCCATAGTCGTCGATGACATGCGACGAACTCAACCGGACGACGACGGAAATCAGCAGCCCGGTGGCGACAATGTCACCGGCATTGCGTTCGCTGCCGCCGAGGTAATGCACCAACTCGGCGAAGCGGAACGTCAGCGCGTTCGCCAGCACGAGAATGGTGTTGGCCAGGTAAGCCAGCCAGAAGGTGCGGTCGTAAATCGACGGTTCAACTACGACGGCGGATTCTGGGGTTGTCGTCACGGTAGTCATCGGGGCGGGTTCGGCACACGGTTTCGGCCGAATTCTACAAGTTGGGCAGGGGGGTGAGCAGCGGGCGGAAAGATGATGCGGTGGTCAGCCTCCATAGGCACTATAACGTTGCAGCCCCCGTTCGAGCACCCAACGATTGAAACGCCACAGCAACAGCACCCAAACGAGTTCCAGGCCCACTTCCTGCCACATCGCCGCCGGGGAGTAACGCCCCAGCAGAATCGCCGCAGGAACATAGGCCAGATACTTGAATGGTAACCACAACACGGCACTGCTGATGGCGGGCGGCAACCAGTCGAGTGGCAACATATGTCCCGACAGGAAATAGTTCAGCAGCATATACACAAAGACTAGCGAACTGACTTCGAGATACCAGAAGGCACACAGCCCCATCAGCGATTCGATCAGAAAGCCCACCAGAAACGACAGGCCGAGTGATAGCACCATCGCCAGCAACACATCCCATCGAGGCCAACCGTGGAAATAGTCGCGACACAACCAGAAGACGAGGGCAAAAGGACCCGCGGCGATGCCATAGTAGACCAGCTTGTGGGCCACACGGCTCCACAGCAGATAATCGAGCAGATCAATCGGCTGCGTTAGAAACTTCTTGATCGCCCCATCACGGACGTCGCGGGCAATCCCCGTGGTGAGACCGGGCATACTCGAAAAGGCCCGGCTGAGCATTACCAGCAGGTTATAGGCCACCATATCGCCGTAGCGATAACCATTCAGGCTGCGTTCATCGTTGCCATCAAACGTGCCATAAATGGCCCCCCACAAGAAGACCTGCGTGATGATGGGCAGAAACCGCACTAATGTGGCGAACATGAAATCGGCACGATAGGCCAACCGTTCAGCCAGGCTGGTCTTCAGAATGTACCAGGAAATCCGCCAGGTCATTTCGCCCCCACCGTGTCTCGCGTGGGCAAATCCTCGGCACAATCATCGCTGGTGAAGAATTCCGCAATCACCTCTTCCAACGGACGCTCCTGCACACCAACGTCTTCAATCGCGTAGCGTGATAAGAGTGCCGACAGGATTTCCGGGATCTGGGTTCGGGGCACTTCCAACTTCACGCGCGGCGGTTTGAGTTCGGTCACCTTCCCGAAGCGTTCGAGATCCTCGGGCATCGCCCCGTTGGCGAACTGCAGTTGAATCCATTTTTGAGAACTGAAGCGGTCGAGAATTTCTTCCAAGGGGCCATCGTGCCGAATCTGGCCGTGACTGATGATAATGGCCCGGCGACACAAGGCTTCCACATCTTTCATGTAATGGCTGGTAAGCAGGACGGTCATTTTCCGCTCTGCCTGGTAATACCGCAGAAACTCCTGAACCTTACGCTGGGAAACCACATCGAGGCCGATGGTGGGTTCGTCAAGGAACAGCACTTCCGGATCGTGCAGCAACGCCGCTATCAGTTCCATACGCATCCGTTCACCGAGCGAGAGTTCACGCACCGGTTGACGAATGAGCTTGGTCACTTCGAGCAGGCTGGTCAGTTCATCGAGACGCCGTTGATAGTGATCGGGTTCGATGCGATAGATTTCGCGATGAAGCTGAAATGATTCGATGGCGGGCAAATCCCACCAGAGCTGGTTCTTCTGCCCCATGACGAGGGAAAACCGGCGGCGGTACGCGGTTTCCCGCAACCAGGGGACGTGCCCCAGCACCGTGGCGGTTCCGGCTGTCGGGTAGACCAACCCCGCGAGTAACTTCAGCGTGGTGGTTTTCCCCGCACCGTTCGGCCCCAGGAAGGCGACGATCTCCCCGGGTTCGATGCGGAAGCCCACGTTCCGCACCGCATGCACTGTCGTAAATTCGCGGTGGAAGAGACTTTGCAGAGTCCCCCGAAAACCCGAGGGCTTGCGGAACACCCGATACGATTTTTGCAGGTTCTCAACAATGATGGCAGCCATGGGCGAATCATAGACCGCCGTCTAGCGTGGGTCGAGGGACCGAGTTGCCCCGCGAATCAGCAAAATCGACCGATCAGGCTCGCCACTCAGACTCGCCGTTGACTCTCCCAATTTCCGCAGTTCATGCCACAGGCCGACTTCCTGTCATTTTTGAAGGGGGTGTTCGACACCAATGGAGCCAGAGCGCGTTGCCATCCGAAATGGAAATCAGCATGGGGCTGCCACCATCATTGGCTCGAACATCCGCAGCCCGTCTCTTCTCGCAGCAGGGTGCAAGGATGACCAACCTCTTTCAACAACTCAGCGACGACCAATTGGCGATCATCGGCTGCGTCGGGGCTTTACTCTGCTCGGGCCTTTTGATGCAGCTCTGTTACACCTTTGGCCCGCAAAAGCCGCACAACCGTCAAGATTCCGCTCCGGAAATCTCCAAGCTGCCTCAACCGCTGCGGCACGCGGAAGACCGTGCGGCCTGATCCAAGCCACTGCATAGCTGGCGTGTCGCAATTTCGATTGCCACAAAGCAGGAGTGGTGCGATCCGATTGAGGCCCCCTCGCTCTCGTGCGTACCACAGCAAAGCTTGAGCCGAACTGCTGACAATCCGATTACCGGGATCATGCAGTATTCGACCGCATCCCTCTGGAAATCCTCAAAATCGGGGGGATGCCGTTTCTCGACAACCCGATCTGCCTCGGTTTGCATGCTAGATAAAGACTGAACAGCATGCACAGCGCGACGTAGCCTGTTTCCACAGAGAAATGGGGCTTTCACCGCACCGCTGTTCTTTCCAGGCAGATTTGGGAGATCCAGGGCATGGTGAGCGCGGCCGCTACATTCGAACCCGTCTATTCGATTTTCCAGGACGAAGAGGATTTTCGAGAACTCCTCTCGGACTTCTATGAGTCCGTTCAGGAACGCCGGGGCCTCTTGCGGGAATCCATGCAGGGTCGACAGATCGGCACGCTGCGTGTGCACGCACACCAATTGAAAGGTTCCGGGGGCGGTTACGGATTCGAAGACCTCACGGAATTGGCCGCTCGGCTGGAAGAAGCCTGCAAACAGTCTGAACCCGATTTGAACGAAATCGGATCGCTGGTTGATGACTTGGTCTCTTACATGAGCCGCATTCGGATTTGAACCGCGGCGGTAGACTCCGACGATACGGATTCTCTGGCTTACTTCGGGGGCAGGAATGGAGAATTGCTCGCGGACGATCTTGAATTTCGTCCCGAGGGGCGACAGGATGGCTGGACAAATTGTCCGCAGGATCTCCGCATCCTGCCTGCGATCATCGACCTGCGAACAGCCGGAGAACTGCATCGTGAAACAGCGCATTGTGCAATGGGGTGTTCTGGGACTTGTGCTGGTCGCGGGCTATGTCTGGGGCCGCATCGACGCCACGACTGTTCCGCGTTTGTCGGCACAGGAAGGCACAGTGGGCCCCTCGGATGAAGCGCAACGCAAGATTCTGGCGGCCCATGAAGCCTTAAAAGTCGCCATGGAAGCGCTCAAGGCCGAATCTCTCTACACGCCCGCTACCCGCGGCATGAATGTTTACGGCATCCTGACGGGTGGGCTGAATGCCATCGACGATCTGGAAGCCGGTCGCGGTGTCGATCCCGAAACCTTTGCCGCCTTGTATTCCGATCTGGCCGATGACGAAGTGCAGCAGCACATTTCGAAAGATTCTGACGGTCGCTTGACCTACAAAAACAAGCTCATTCGCATCTATCCGACCTCGCGACTGAAGCGGCTTTACCAGCAGCGCCAATTGCTGACGGGTGAAATTCAACGCACCAGCAGCGACGACGATCAGTAATCGCCGAAGCCCATCTCTATTCGATTTCGGTAGCTGTGGAACGACCGGTCAGCATCGTTTCGGTGGCTGATCGGCGTGGCAGGCAGACCTGTGTCACCTGCAGAATCGCAGCGGCTGATGGTGAGATCGCAACCCGCACCCGCTTCGCAGGCACAGGTTGCGGTGAATGATCGAGCTTTACATACAGTGTTGCCGTGCCACGAATCGGACGCGTCAGATCTTCTCCCGCGTGTAGCGTCAGCGTCTCCACACGAGTGACATGGCTTGGTGACTGTCCCGGTAGACCGGAACGCAGCATATCCAAGGTCCATTGCCGGTAAGTCTCGCTGAAATTTTGATCATACAATTCCTGCCACGGATCGATTTGCGCGGCCTGATAGCTATGAATGATCTCCGGCCAGGTTTGGCGACCGGCGGTCTGTAGCCACCAGTAGCAAAAGGTGGCCGACGCCCCTCGTTGTGCCGGGTTACGCCATAACCCGCGGGCTGCCGCATCGGTCACAACCAGCGGTGCCTGCTCTGTTTGTTCGGCAAAGGCCCGGAGTCTGTCGTCCAGATTCGATGTCGATTGGCCCCCTGCCAATGCGATTTCGGTGGCATGAGCCAAACCCTCCGTGAGCCAGTCGGGCAGGGGCCATCGGTCGGTCCCGCAGAGTTCACGGCACCACGAGAACTCGGCTACATGGGTCAATTCGTGCTGCAAAACGGGCCGAAGTTCTTCCAGTGACTGGGCCGGTCGGATGTAAATCACATCCCACGGTTGGGTCCAGGGGGTGTCGCCCGTCGCGCGAAAGTCTTGCGGTTTGACATAAGCTCGCACATCGGGCCCCATTCGGCCGACCCGTTCTGAAATCAGCAAGTTGACGACATTGTCGCGATCCACATCGGGCCACTCTCCCCAATATGCCCGAATTTCCGGCAGAATCGTTGCGGCGCAGAATTGTCCGAGTGCCTCCGCCCAGGTTTGACTCCGGGCATCGAAGGGTTCGTCGCTCATTCGCCAGACACGACAGACTGCATTCGACCAAACCACTTCACAAGTCGCGGTATCGGTCGCATGCAAATCCCAAACGCCCTGATTGCGACCGGGATAGGTGACCTCTCGCGAGGCGGCAATGGAGTGCGTTACCGCCTCACTGCTCGACCCCGCTGCTCTGAGTCGCCGCAAACTCGAGGTTCCCGAATCAACGGATTCACTTTGGATAGAAACCACCGATGGGCGATCCGAAAAAACTGTCCAGGCTCTCGCAGAAGAAGTTACAGCCTCATGGGATAAGGCAGGGATGTCGTCGGTCGACACAATCTGGACAGGAGTCGATTCCGTGGGTGCCCCAAAGGTGGTGATTACCAGGTACTGCTCGAAGGATTGCGAGGCATCCCGAGACGACTGGCTGACGGTTACTTCAGCCACCCCGTTTTGAACAATCACATCACGCCAGCCGGAACTCATTGCGTCGCGAGCAGGCAATGCCATACCCGCAGAGGGCACGGACAACAGGAAGGACTGCGGGTGCGAGATCGTGGGTCCGGCAATGTTCAGCCATACCAGACCGACACCCGAGGTGCACAGTCCCAGCACGGGCCACAGGCTCCGAAGAATCTTCACAATCTTCCCCCTCGGACCAATCGTTACGATCCGTAATCTCCATCGGCGAGATTTGCGAGAGAATGCAGGAAACTTCTCTGTCGCGTGCAGTGGCGATACAGGAAGAGGCAGGAAACAAAGAACGTATCCTCTTATTCTTCTGTCAGTTACAATCTCACGGAAACAACGTCCGCGAATTGCTGGGGACACCTCGGCCGTGATGCCTGGCAGGTTGATTTGGTTCGCCTGTACCAGCCACGCCTGTTGGACGCGTTACGCCGTCCCAAGGTTTTCCCGTCACTCCTGGCAGCCCAAGTCGCCGAAAACCATCGAAACAGCCGTCTCTGTTGAGAGACGACCCGACTTTTACTGCGCCTCGACTTCCAATCGGGGTGTGGTTGAAGGCAGACCACACGGAGCAAAGCGGTGTCGACCGCATCAACAGGGAGAATCGGTTCCGTCGATGAATCTGAGGGAATCCAGGGAGGGGCGTAAAATTTTGCTTCAAAGCCGTGTCTGTCAGCAGCTAGAATCGTAAGTGAATCCGCCTGTCCCGCGTCTGGAATCGCACGTTATCCGACGTATCGATCCGGCGCTTGTCGATGAAACCGAGAATGGCTCGGGGAGTATCCGCCGATGATGCAGCACCTTGTCCGGCACGTGGGCTTGGTCGCCGTGTTCGCAGTCGCTGTCAGTTCCACTGCGGTGGCTGCCAGTATCGAAGCCCAGACCGCGACCGTCTGGCAACGGGTGAGTTCTGATGGGGAAGCCTATCAGGCCATCATTTTGAAGCCCCGGCAACTGTCCGATGCTGTCACGCCGCGCATTCATGCCGTCGTGGTTGACACCTCGGCCAGCCAGGTCGGTGAGCACCGTCGTCATGCCTTGGCGGTGGTGACCGAATTGGTGTCTCAACTGCCGGAAGATCACCTGGTGCGGATCTATGCTCTCGATGTGGAGACGCTGGATCTTTCCGGTGATTTCGCGTCGCCGCGTTCGGCGGAAACCTCAACGGCCTTGCAAGGTCTCAAGCGCCGGGCTCCGCTGGGTGCTTCTCACCTGCTGAGCGGCTTGACCCATGTTCTGAAAGATCTGCCCGCCAATGTGCCGGCTTCAGTCGTCTATCTCGGTGATGGCCAATCGACCGCAGAAACTCTGACTGCCGAAGCCGTGGCAAAGTTTGTCGGTCAGGCCCGGAATGCCCGAGTCTCGATTTCCAGCTATGGCGTTGGACCGCAGCGAAATCTGCAGTTGCTGGGCACCTTGGCCACCCATACCGGCGGCAATGTGCTGTGCGATTCCTACAACGATGTTGAGACCTATGTTTCGACTCAGGGCCACAAACTGGTAGCCGCGTTGACGGGAGCGATCAGCTATCCTTCGGCCTTGCACGTTTCCCCGGAGTCGGTGGCCTTGTTGCCGGGAACTCCGTTGCCTCTGCGGCTCGACCGTGAAACCGTTTATCTCTCGCATGGCACACTTCCGGCCGATGTCAGTCTGTCGGTCACGATGAACGATGGTCATGGCATGACCTGGAAACTTGCCGACCCGGTGGAAGTCTCGGGAACCGCCTTCCTGCCAGCCTATGTTCAACGGGCCGAAGCCGATGCTGGTTTGAACAACGGGATGGCCGGATTGAACTTTGCCGCCTGGGCTCAAGACGATTTCGTCGCCGTCCTTGGCCACATGATTGATGAAGGCCGCAACGCCCTGGCTCATCGTCAACCGCAACAGGCCGCTCAAATTGCTGAGCAAGTGCGACAACTCGACCAGGGTTTGGTTGAAGCCCGGCAGTTGGCTGTCGCCGCGGAACAATTGCAAACCCGCATGGTCAGCCTGCAATCCGAACCGGAACCACCCGCTCCCGAAATCACTGACGACACTCCAGCAAATCCGAACCTGCTGTCTGACTACGAACAGCAATCCATCGTCCGCTCTCAGAAGCTGCAGCTTACGGTCAGCAAGACCATTGAAGCTGTGCGTGCTTCAGACGAACCCGAATTGTCGATTGACGAATTGAAGCGCGTGCTGACATCGGTGCGTGCCGCGATCGACGTGAATCCCGAAGACCGGGCTCGCATGATCAAGCAACTCGAAGGCGAGTTGCTGGCGACTACGACCAGCCTCGAACAACTGCGCCAAAAGCGTGACCGCATGCAACAAAGCCTGGCTCAGCAGGAAGCACAAAAGCGTTTGGCCGAGCAGATGCTGCTGGATGAAGAACGCCTCGAAAACCTGATCGACCGGGTACGAGCCCTGATGGAAGAAGGCCGTCACGGTGATGATGCCGCGTATGGCGAAGCTCAAGCCGTGGCGGATGTCGCTGTTGACTTGCGGCCCGGCGATGGAACGGCCACGGCAGCCCGCTTCGATTCGGAGGCGGCTGAACAACTCCTGCGGGCTTTCCGATTGCGTGCACGTCGTGCCGACCAGTTCCTGGAAGTTTTGCATCAGGTGGAACTCTCACACATTCCGTTCCCGGATGAACCCCCGATCCGGTTCCCGCCTGCCGCAGTGTGGAATGCGTTGTCGCAACGCCGTAAGGCCCGCTACGCTTCAGTCGATCTGAAGAAAAACAGCCCGCAAGAACAACGCATCAGTTCCGAATTGAATTCGCGAACCGATCTGGCCTTTAACGATGTGGCCCTGAGCGAAGCCATTGACTTCCTGAAGGACTATCACCAGATCCCGATCATCATTGATACCACGGCCCTCGAAGACGACGGCATCGATTCCAGCGAACCTGTCTCGATCGAGTTGTCGGGCATCAGCCTGCGAAGTGCCTTGCGGCTGCTCCTCGAACCCAAAGGTTTGA
Source organism: bacterium (assembly GCA_016125225.1). GTDB lineage: Bacteria > Planctomycetota > Planctomycetia > Planctomycetales > Planctomycetaceae > DSVQ01. The sequence continues at coordinate 43,594 of WGME01000006.1, forward strand.
CTTACGTAATCGAAGACGAAGTGATGAAAATCACGACCGAAACCAAGGCCAATGAAACCTTGTCGACACGAGTCTATCCAGTGGCCGACCTGGTGATTCCGATCACCACAGCCAGTGGTGGTGGTGCTGGTGGTGGGCAGGGCATCTTCGGTAACCCGTTCGGCCAAGGCGGCGGCGGTGGCGGCGGCTTCGGCGGTGGTGGTGGCGGCCAAGGTGGTGGCGGCGGCGGCTTCGGCGGCGGCTTCCCGAGCGTGGCCCCGGAAGAAGTGCCGAACCACATCGGCCTCCCCTCAAAAAAAAACTGAACTGACGCTGCCGAGCGATCGCATCGCTCACACGTCTCGCATTCACTCCACAAAACTTCAGATTCCCGCCAGGGAGCCTGAAGTTTTGTTGGTTTTAGCCCAGGCGGAAGCGAATCTGGCAGCCACCCGCTCAACAGTTTCCGATCCAGCCGAGCGCTGGGAGAAGTACTTCGAGTCGAACCAAGTCAGCCCGGCAACGATTCGGCAACTGGTGAATGACCTGAGTGCCGAGAAAAAAGCGGACGAGGTCATTGCACTGCTGGAGCAAGCGATCATCCGTGGGCAGGGGCAGCCTTGGATGTACGAAGTGCTGGCACTCTCAATGGAAATTGCCGGCCGCCCCCGTCCAGAGATCGAACGTGTTTTGCTTTCATCACAGGATCTCACGCCTCCCGACGCCGAATCGCTGTTGTTTGTCGCGGCGTATCTGGCGCGCTTCGAGCGATTTTCTCAGGCGATTGAATGCTGTCGCATGGCCATCGAACGCGATAACACCCATCCGGAACCATATGCCACAGCCTTAAGATATGCTCGCCGGATTCAAGATGACCCGGCTGTGGCTTGGGCAGCGATGGGAGTTTTACGAACGGCATGGCTCTCGCGAGATGATGCATTGCGGCACGAGGCCCTTCTGGCCATTGCCGATGTTCGAGAGCGATGGCGGAAAGCCGGACAGCTATGGAACCTCGCTGCGTTGGATATGAGCCTGCCAGAGGTCCAGCGGATCGATCTTCAATTGCGATTGGAATGGTCTGGCGCTGGCGATCTTGATCTGGAAATCGAGGAGCCATCGGGAACTCTGTGCTCACGAACCAACCGTTATACACCTGGCGGCGGCATCTATCGGCACGATGGCTCTGGACCACAGGCGGCCCGCTGCTATGACGAATATCTTTGCCCCATGGCATGGGCGGGCGAATATCGCATACGTGTGATACACAGTTGGGGCACCATTGTTGGTAAACGGGCCACACTAACCGTGACACGCGATGCGGGAACGCAGCAAGCCGTGAGTGATGTGATTCCGCTGTCCATCTCTGCCGAAGCGACGGAAGTGCGCGTGACATTGCCCCTCGGACGCAGAGACAAAGTGGCCGCACTCCCGAAACCTACCGCACCCCAAGCCGGTCGTCCCGTTCGCCGTCCGACAATTCTCCAACAGTTGCAAGTCGGTGGAACGCGCCCGTTCAATGTCGGATCGACTCCGGCTATAGGACCTGGCGCCGTGGGGTATCAACCCATCATTCAATTCATCAACGAAGGCGTGACCATGTCCACGCAGGCGGTGATTTCGGGTGATCGGCGGTATGTCCGCATCACCACATCGCCGGTGTTCAGCAACATTACCGACGTTTTCACGTTCAGCTTCATTCAATGAAATACGAGAGGCTGTGCAACACAGCGGATTATGATCGCATCAATCCCGGGATGACGTCGGTATCAAAGGCGGCCAGCAATCCGCGTTCGTAGTATTCCCAGCCTAAGGCCATCATCGCGGCGTTGTCGGTGCAGAATTCTCGCGGAGCAAGCACGAGTCGTACACCAAGTCGTGAAACCATTTCCTCTAACGCACTGCGGAATGCCCCATTGGCTGCGACTCCGCCACCAACGCACAGTGTTCGGCGTCCCGTCTGTTTGAGGGCCTGCTCGCATTTGCCGATCAGCACATCGATGGCTGCCGCTTGAAAGCTTGCCGCCAGGTCCTGAATTCGAGATGTCGTCAGTTCCGGCACCGGAGTCCGCGATCCCGGCGTGCCACGGGCCGCGTACAGCACCGCCGTTTTCAAACCACTGAAGCTGAATCGCAAGGCCGGTTCGTGCAGGAATGTGCGGGCGAACGAAAACGCCGCCGAGTTGCCATCACGAGCCAATCGTTCGATCTGCGGACCACCGGGGTATTCGAGTCCCAGAATCTGGGCGACTTTATCGAAGGCTTCACCGGCCGCGTCATCAATGGTGCAGCCCAGCAAGTCCATTTCCACAGCCGAACGGCAGTCGAACAGGTGGGTATGGCCGCCGCTGACCACAAAGCCGATCGCAGGGAAAATGTCTGCACCAGCCGCCATGCGGCACGCATACAAATGCGCGGCGACATGATTGACCGTGACCAACGGCACATCGAGCGCCAACGAAAGCGACTTCGCCGCCGTAAGGCCGACCAGCAGCGAGCCCACCAGACCCGGGTGCGTCGCGACGGCGACCACACCTACACCAGTCAGAGATATGCCGGCCTGACGAACGGCTTCGTCAATCACAGGCAAAATGCGTTCGAGATGCGCCCGTGAGGCGATCTCAGGAACCACACCGCCAAACCGTTCGTGCAACTCGAACTGTGTCGCGACGATGTTGGACAGCACATGTCGATCACGTCGAACAATAGCCGCAGACGTCTCGTCACACGATGTCTCAATCGACAGCAGATATTCCGCGTCACCCATCAGGCGGCTTGTGCCCGCAAGAACGTCAACAAGGTGCGAATCGGCCAGACAATCGCCGCGGCCCCAGATGTTGAAGCGGCGGCTGATTTCTTTTCTTCGGCCTTCTCTTCCACGGGTTTCTTTTCGTCGGCCTTGGCTTCACCTTTTGGCTTGGCCATTTCGGCTTTCAGAAATTCGAGGGCCTTTTCCATCTGCGAGTCTTTGTAGTCGGTTTTCGGCGGGCCATCTTTCTGCCCCAACACATCACGCTCGGCTCGATAATCGCGATAGTGCTGCATGTCTTCGAAGGTCCACTTCACCTCATAACCTGAATCGGGCGAGACGCCCCATTCGTCGGTTTCCTTCGATTTGGGGAAGCGATGAATGTTCTTACCGCTGGGGCGATGGTAGCTAGCGGTGGTCAACTTCAGAGCCGACTTGCCCCCTTCCATCTCGATCACATTCTGCACGCTCCCTTTGCCCCAGCTCCGTTCACCAACCACGATGGCCCGGTGATGATCCTGCAAGCAGGCGCTGACAATTTCACTCGCGGAAGCGCTATAGCGATTGATGAGCACGGCCATCGGGAAGCCGGTGAAGGTGCCCGGTTGTTTGGCCTTGATCACCTGTTCTTCGGTGTTACGGCCCTTGGTGCTGACGATCACGCCGTCATCGACGAACATATCTGAAATCGCCGCGGCGGCCTGCAGTAAGCCGCCCGGGTTGTACCGGAGATCGAGCACCAACGCCTGCATGCCCTCTTTCTTCAGTTCATTCAGGGCATGTTCCATTTCGTCGGCACTGTTGCGGCTGAAATGCGTCAAACGGATGTAGCCAATCTTCTGATCGCCCGGCAGCATATATTCCCAGGTGCCATCTTCCTTGTAACGATCGCCGAGCACCGTGGGAGTTTTAATGATCGCCCGTGTGACATCGACCGTTTCCGGTTTCTCGGCACCGGCATGCAGAATGGTCAGCTTGACCGGGTCGCCGGGTTTGCCACGCATCATTTTGACGGCGGAGTCCATTTCGGCCCCTTCTTCGAATTCGGCGGTCGGCTTACCATCGATTTCGACGATCTTGTCGCCCGCGCGAATGCCCGCCGTGTAAGCCGGGGTGCCGGGCAGGGGGGTCATCACCATCAGTTCGCGGGTTTTCGGGTCGAGAGTCACCTGAATCCCGATGCCACCGAATTCCTGCTCGACGACGGTGTTGAATTCGTTCAGATCTTGCGGATCGATGTACGACGAATAGGGATCGAGTTTAGTGAGCATGCCCCGCAACGCCGCTTCCACCAATTCCCGGCGAGAGACCTCTTTGACATAGTTCCGATCGATCTGTTCGAAGGTATCAACGAACAGGTTCATCAGTTCGTAATACTCGTCGTCCTTGTCTTGCTCGGCAGCGGACAACGGCAGCGATAACGCAGTGATCGCCAGGAAACAGAATAGACGCGGCAGAATCCCTCGCCCCATGTGCATATCAGCCCCCGGATAAGTGGAACCCCGGTGAATCATCCCTACATAGATGACCGCAGAAACCCATCGATGAAGATTTCTGCATCATCATGACTCTAGGCATTTTACGGACTTACGACAAGGGGCGTTGGTGAATTCGTCAGCTTTCACGGATGTCTCGCCCCCGCATCATCACTCGGGAACCTTGGCTTTTTCCTCGGCTTTGCGGGCGGTCAGCATGTCGAGAATGACAGGGACAGCACTCGCCAAGGCAATCTTCCGGGCTTCGGCTTCCCAACGCCATTTGACCTCGATCATGCCTTCCTTGATCCCCTTGCCACCGATGACGACTCGCAGCGGAATACCGATCAGGTCGGCATCCTTGAATTTAAAGCCGGGCCGTTGATCACGATCGTCCATCAATACATCGACTCCCTGCGCCTGGAGTTGGTTGTAGATGGTATTGGTCACCGTCATGGTTTCCTCGTCGGTGACCTGCAATGGGCAGAGAATCACGGAATAGGGTGCGACAGCGAGAGGCCAAACCAAACCGTTGGCATCGAAACAGGTCTCCGCCAGTCCGGCCACAATGCGGTTCACGCCGATTCCATAGCAGCCCATGATGATCGGTTGGCGGGCATCTTTTTCGTCATCGAAGACGGCATCGAGCGCGACGGAATACTTGGTCCCCAGCTTGAAGACATGGCCGACTTCGATGCCATGGACCAGTTCCAACGTCCCCTCGCCACGGGGACTCGGGTCACCCGCCACGGCATTGCGGATGTCGTAGGTGGTTTCGAGTTGATAGTCGCGTCCGATGTTTACCCCAGTGAGGTGCATGTCTTCCGCATTCGCCCCGGTGATGGCATCTTTGACCAGGGGAACATCGTGATCGGCAACAACCGGGCACTTGATGCCCACGGGTCCGGCAAAGCCCACCGGAGCACCAGTGACTTTGAAAATGGTGCCGGTGTCGGCCAGTTCGATCCGGCTTGCATTCAGTGCACGACGCAGCTTGTTCTCGTTGACTTCGTGATCGCCGCGCACCAGTACGGCGACGGGCTTTTCATCCGCGAGATAGATCAGCGTTTTGAGCATCTGCTGCGGCGTACACTTTAGCAGTTTACAGACAGCGTCGATGCTACCGACATTCGGCGTTTCGACCTTCTGCATCGCAGCGGGGCTATCCGTCGCGGTCAAAGCCGGCGTTTTGCGGCCGGTTTCTGCACGCTCCAGGTTGGCGGCATAGCCCGTGGTCTTGCAATGCACGACGAAGTCTTCACCGTTGTCCGCGGGAATCATGAACTCGTGCGACGCATCGCCGCCGATGGGACCGCTTTCGGCTTCCACCGGCAGATAGTTCAGCCCGCACCGGGCAAAGATGCGACAGTAGGCCCGATAGATCCGCTGGTAGGTGTCATTCAGCGATTCCACGGAGGTATGGAAGCTGTAGGCATCCTTCATCAGGAATTCGCTGGTTCGCAGCACACCGAACCGTGGGCGTTCCTCGTTCCGGAACTTGGTCTGGATTTGATACAGGGTGAGCGGCATCTGGCGGTAACTGCTGATGTGCTTCGACACCAGATCGGTCACCACTTCCTCATGAGTGGGGCCGAGGGCCATATGAATGGAACGGTCGCCGCGCTTGACATGGAAATTGATCAGCACGTTACCGAAGGCGTCTTTACGTCCCGTCCGCTCGAACAGGTCGATCGGCTGCAAAGCGGGCATGAAGATTTCGATGCCACCGGCGGCATCCATTTCCTCGCGGACGATCTGTTCCGCTTTTTTGAGGGCCCGCAGCCCGAGCGGCAGGTACGTGTACGCCCCGGCCATCAACTGCCGGATCAACCCCGCCCGCAGCATCAATTGGTGGCTGGGGACTTCCGCATCCGCGGGGACTTCCTTCATCGTGGGGATCAGGGTCTGCGACCAGCGCACCGGACGACTCCTTTCGAGGGCGAGTTTCAATTCACGCCGAGATTGTAGCGGCAGTCGGTAAAGACCGGAATGGAGCCGAACCGGTTCGATTTTCTGGTCATTTGCTCGTCGGACTTTCAATTCCGGGGAGACGTTAGAAACGCGGAGAGCGCTGAGGGACAGGGAGAACTTGCTGTTCTCTCAGGTCTTAACCTCTGCGGTGCTCCGCGAACTCTGCCTTCATTCTTGCCTTTCCCTGACGAGAACGCTGTAAGAATTCCCCCATCATTTGGTACTCATCATCGACGTGGGAAGTCTGTCCACGGATTGTCGAAGCGTTGCCGGCTCGCCAATTCGACATTCGGATTTCGCCATTCGTCATTGGCCCAGCCCGCTACAATCCACCGGCTTCATTGCATCGACTATGTCTCTGGTTTTAGACTCATGGGAGAAATCCCGCCGTTGTTCTCCCTCCTGAATTGAAGGTGCCATCGATGTTCGACATCCCCATTCTCCGCTGGGGCCAGGTTTACGAGAGCATGGAAAAGCAGCCGGTGGTCCGGTTCGACAACGGCGAACCCGTGGCCCAACTGCATCAGGCCACGGGCATCATGGCCAAAATGGACATGAAAAAGGCCCAGAAGGCCCGTGATGCCCTGCGGCAGATTCCCATCCCGCAGCTCCTCGAAATCTGCCAGAAGGCGGCCGATCTGTACCTCAATGGCACGCTCACCTGCGGCAATGCCACGCTGACACCCGCCGAGTTCTGCCGGATGCAATCGGCGACCACCGGCCTGCCCGAGCACATGTGTGCAGGCAACATGCGGAAAAACGCGTTCGTCCTCAGCCACATGGGGGACGTGCTCGATGCCCTGACCCGCGGCCTGCCATACGACATTCTCTCGCGCGGGTACGGCATGGAAGACCGTGGCGTGATGGTGAGCTACCAAGCCAACACTCCCGTGCTTGGAGCGGTGTTGCCCTCGAATTCGCCCGGTGTGCATACGTTGTGGCTCCCGGCGATTGCAATGCAGATCGGCCTGATCCTGAAGCCCGGCTCGCAGGAATTCTGGACGCCGTACCGCATTGCCGAAGCCTTCTTCCAGGCTGGTTTGCCCAAGGAAGCGATCGGCATTTACCCCGGTGGCCACGATGTCGGCGGGGCCTTGATGACCGATTGCCCGCGAGTGATGCTCTTCGGCGGCCAGCAGACCGTTGATCAGCATCATGGCAACCCGCGCGTTTCCGTCCACGGCCCGGGCTTCTCGAAGATCGTCTTCGGGGAAGACATGGTCGATCGTTGGGAAGACTATATCGACCTGCTGGTTGACAGCGTCTTCGCCAACAGCGGCCGGAGTTGCATCAATGCCAGCAGCATCTGGGCACCACGCCATGGGGCTGCGATTGCCGATGCTATCGCACAACGCCTCGGCCCGGTCGAACCACTGCCGCCGACTGATCCGAAAGCCTCCCTCGCCGCCTTCACCACCAAGGGGGTCGCGGAAGCCATGCACAACCAGATCGAGGAAGGGTTGAAAGCGCCCGGCGTGACGGAAGTGACCGCCAAGTACCGCAACGGCGACCGCTGGATTCCCCAGGAACGTTGCGACTACCTGCGACCGACGATCGTGCATTGCACCGGTCCCGATGTGCCGCTGGCGAACACCGAGTATATGTTCCCGTTCGCATCGGTAGTCGATTGCCCGCAGAACAAAATGATTGCCGCGATGAAGCAGACGCTGGTCTGCACGGCGATCACCGAAGATCCCAAGTTCACGCAACAACTGCTCGATGCGGTCACCATCGACCGGCTGAACGTGGGGGCCGTGAAGACGGTGCAACTCAACTGGCTGCAACCGCACGAAGGCAACATCGTCGACTTCCTGTTCCGGGCTCGGGCCTTCCAGAACAGCCCGCCGCCGGCACACTAAAGGACAAATGGGACTGCGGAGCGTGGAAGGGGGAACGAGGAACAACAGTTCCATCTTCCGCACTCCATTTCCGACTTGGTGCTATTCCCGTTCCGCCCACACGCGGGGTTCGCCGTCGTCAAAGAATTCGACATGAATCACGTTCGGACAGCAGCAGACCGGGCAGTCTTCGACATACGACTGGTCATCGCCCGCCGTCCGATCAAGCGGAATCACGATTTCCTCGCCGCACGAATCGCAGACATACTGGCCTTCGTCGGCAACTTCGCGGCGAGAACGGCGACGGCGGCGCATGCACAGGGACTCCAGTTCAGCGAAACGGTCTGATGGAAGGATAACGGCTGTGGCTCGTGTCGTCGATCTGCGGGTTTATCCAGTGAAGTCGCTGCCGCCGACGGTGCTGACTTCCGCCCGCGTGTTGCCGAGCGGTGCGCTGCAGAACGACCGCCGCTGGGCCTTCGTGGATGACACTGGCAAATTCTGGAATGCCAAGCGGACACCGAAATTGCACGACATCGGTTGCCGCTACGATGTCCCCAGCAGCACGCTGATGTTCCAAGATCCGGAATCCCGATCGCTAACCTGGGCCATCGGTTCCGAGACCACTGCGATCAATTCCTGGTTCAGCGAGCAAATGGGTGGACCGGCTCGATCGATCGAGAACACGGATGTGGGTTTTCCCGATGATCTGGAAAGTCCCGGCCCGACTGTCGTCAGCACGGCGACTCTCGAAACCATTACGAGCTGGTTTCCCGGTTTGACGACCGACAGCGTGCGGTTGCGATTGCGGGCGAACATCGAAATCGGTGATGTCCCCGCGTTCTGGGAAGACCGACTCTATCGAACCGAAGGACAAATGCAGCCTTTCCGCATCGGTCCGCTCACGTTTCTGGGGATCAATCCGTGCCAGCGGTGCGTGGTGCCGTCACGAGATCAATCGACCGGCGAGGCCATCCCGCAGTTCCAGAAGTTGTTCGCCGAGAAACGCCGTGAGACCCTGCCCGACTGGGCTCCCGCAGACCGCTTCAACCACTTCTACCGAGCAACGGTGAATACCCGGCTGCACAGCGGAGCAGGGGAGTTCCTCACCGTCGGCGACACGGTCGAAATCCTGTAGAGTGCCAACATCATGACACCGCCCAGTGCCCCGCTCGACATCCTCGTGGTCGCTCCGCATCCGGATGACGCTGAAATCAGCGTCGGGGGAACGATTCTGGTTTCGCGGCAACAAGGCCTGCGGGTCGGTGTGGTCGAACTGACCAATGGGGAACCCACACCGAATGGTTCGCCTGAACTACGAGCGCGCGAAACCGCCGCCGCCACGCAGACTCTCGATCTCACCTGGCGACACAATCTGCAACTGCCGAATCGCTTGCTCGAACCAACACTCGATGCCCGTCGACAACTGGCGAGCGTGTTCCGATTGACCCGGCCTCAAATTCTGCTGGTGCCGTATTGGGAAGATGCCCATCCCGACCATGTCGCGGCAAGCAGTTTGTGTGATGCCGCCCGGTTCTGGGCGAAGCTGTCTCGGACCGATATGCCCGGCGAGCCGTATCATCCGCCGACGATCTTCTATTACTGGAGCATCCACCTGCGGATTCACCCGCAACCCGCCATGGTGGTCGATATCAGCGACGTGATCGATCAGAAAATGGCAGCAATCCGTTGTTATGAAAGCCAGTTCCTCATTGGCAAGTCGCAGGAGTTTCCGACTGCACTCGATGATATTCACGACCGCGCCCGCTATTGGGGCTGGGCGATTCACAGGAAATTCGGCGAACCGCTCGGCAGCCGCGAAGCTCTGGGCACTTCATCGCTGCTGCCGTGGTTAAGTCCGCGTTAGGCCGTCTTGTTAACCAATCAGACCAGATAACGACGAGATGATCGAAGCAGCGGGGCCCGAGGTTTCGGCTCCGGTCCACATGGTCATCATCCCTTCGACAATCAGCCAGGCATTCGTGCCCATGAGCACTCCCGCCACGATGACCATGAGCGCCGCGGGTGCCCCCCAACTTGGTTCGCGTGGCTTTAGCGATTTTGCCGCCGGGGTGAGATAGCTGTCCTCATCGTCTTCGGCGGCCGATTCCCCTTCAAATTCATCACTGAAGGCGGAATCTTCCGCGTCGATAATGTCCTCTTCCTGAGCGGTATCAAATTCTTCGTCGTCCGCATCGAGGACTTCGTCCAATTCATCAACGACTTCCAGGTCTTCAACGGCCTGACCGGCGTCGATGGCACCACTCAGGGTCCCAATGTAATCGCTGGTGGCATCATCGTCGTCGACCATGAGTACCGCGGTCTGATTGGCGTCATCCTCATCGTCTGCAACGAAGGCAATTTCTTCCGCGAACTGTTCATCGACGGCGAGACGACGTGTCCCCCCGGAATCGCCACTTTCCGAGTCAAAATCGAGTTCATCCGCCAGGCTGTCGAGGCCCGGTTCCTGCATGCGTTGCGTGGTTTCCGCTTTCTGAATCGTGACATCGGAATCCGAGACAAAGTCCAGTGTCAAACCAGAATCGCCGGTATCCAACGTGAGACCACTGTCTCCGGTATCGAGCGTCAGTCCGCTGTCGCCGGTGTCCAGAGTCAGACCACTGTCTTCCGTATCGAAGGCCATGCCTTCGTCGTCGGTGGTACCGACAGGCGAACCAACCATTTGCACATCGGAATCGCTGTCGGGAGAGGCCAGCGTCAGTCCACTGTCTTGGGTTTCAAAGCTGATGCCGCTTTCGCCTTCCGGAATGACTAACTCAGACTCGGTCATTATGGAAGCTTCACTGTCGTCGATGACCGCGTCGTCTTCTTCCATATCGAGATCAAAGCCGGTTGCATTTTCGGCCGGGGCTTCCAGCTCCAGATCATCCAGGCTGGAAAAATCGGTGGCGCTCAAGTCGGCCATGGTCACATCGCTGTGCGATGGGTCTTCCGCTTCTTCTGCCACCGGCACTTCGGCCGAACTGCCCGTCTGGAAGAAATCGCTTTCGCTGCCCGAGGTTTCCTCGGCATCGAACACTTCGACATCGCTGGAAGACGGGCCGTCCGTTGACTCAGACTCAACGGGTTCGGTATGAAACGACAGCTGCAGATGATCGAGTTCGGCCGGCGAGCCCGAGGAAATGATCGTCGCCTGATCCGCCAAAGCTTCTTCATCGAGTTCAATAAAATCGACCTGCTCCGACATCACCGCAGACTCGTCGGCAAAGCCGATCGTCTCGTCGAAGTCGATGTCGTCCACCACCGGCAGTTCTTTGGTGGGATGCAAACGTCCGCTCGTGATCAGGGCTTCGATATCTTCGCGGCGGTATTTCCAGGTGCCACGGTCGGCGAGGGCTTTCAAATCGCCATTGTCGACCAACTCCCGCACGGTGACATCATCAATCCCGTAGAGATCGGTGATGTCGGCGGTGGTAAGGAATTTTTTCTGTGCCACGGTGAAATCTCACGGTCGTTGACGGGAACGAGAACTCTCCAGCGCGGCGGCGCTGCGAGACGCAGGGCTGACCCGCTAGTCTAGCTTATCTCTTTAGCCTAAACGGCAGGCATCCCTGTTGCCAGAGGCAAATGCCAGAAATCGTTGAGGTTAAGTCCGGTCCGATGCGGGGGAACGACGGGCGATCACCAAAACCGCAGGCAGGCAGGCATCTCGAAATCACAGCGGTTAGAATGCAACGATGCCCCTGAACTTGGGGAGCCCGCATTTTCCACCGTGCCTCCAGACACCGACGTACCTGCCATGACCGATCGCCGCTTTCCACAAGTCCGTATGCGCCGTTTACGCCGAACCGACTGGATGCGACGGTTAGTCCGCGAGCATGAACTGTCGCCGAACGATTTTCTGTGGCCGGTCTTCATTCAGGAAGGGCAGGGGCGGCAGACTCCCATTCCGTCGATGCCCGGCGTCGAGCGGCTCAGCATCGATCGGCTGACGGAAGCCGTCGCCGAAGCGGCCGAACTTGGTATCCCCGCCGTCGCCCTCTTCCCGGCCACGGACCCCACCAAAAAAACGCCGGATGGCGAAGAAGCCTTCAATCCGGAAAATCTGGTCTGCCAGGCGGTGCGGGCGATCAAGGCTGCGAAGATCGACATCGGCATCGTCTGCGATGTCGCTCTCGATCCCTACACCACGCATGGTCAGGATGGGCTACTGCGAGATGGCATCGTGGTGAATGATGAAACTCTGATCGCGCTCGGCAAGCAGGCGGTCAATCAGGCGGAAGCCGGCTGCGATATTATTGCTCCCTCGGACATGATGGATGGCCGAATTGGCGCCGTGCGGGCCGCCCTTGATGCCGCTGGGTTCGATCAGGTCGCGATCCTCTCGTATGCCGCCAAATATGCCTCGGCTTACTATGGCCCGTTTCGCGATGCCGTGGGTTCCAAAGCGAATCTGGGACAAGGTGACAAGCGGACCTATCAAATGGACCCGGCCAATGGCGATGAAGCCATGCGGGAGGTTTCGCTCGATCTGGCGGAAGGGGCCGACATGGTGATGGTCAAGCCGGGCCAGCCGTATCTTGATATTGTCTACCGCGTGAAAACGACGTTCGGCGTTCCCACCTTCGCCTATCAGGTGAGTGGTGAGTACGCCCAGATTGCAGCGGCAGCGGAACGGGGCTGGATCGATCGCGAGAAGATGATGCTGGAAAGTCTGCTGGCATTCAAACGGGCCGGTGCCGATGGCATTTTGACGTACTTTGCGATTGAGGCCGCCAAACGATTGCGGGCGGGGTGGTGATCGTGTGAATCGAGCACAGCCCTCGGCGTTTCCGCGCGGCTAAGCGAGTTCGAGGAATTGCCATTCGGAAAACGTGGCGGCTTGTCCCACGCGTTGACCGGCAGCATCGACCAGGTTCCACACCGTTGCCCGATCAATGCGGAAACGGCGGCCCGTTGAACTGATGCGGATGCCCTGATAGTCGTCCACATAACCATCCCGCGACGTTCGCTCGAGCAACTGCGCCCGCTCGTCGCGATGCATCGGTTCGGCCGTGTAGCGTGACGGGGTTTGCAACAAGGTGGGAATGTCCATTTCCCACAACGTCAAGGCCGTTTGATTCCCGTAGTTCAAGATGGGATCGGCCTGGGTGCCATGCGAAACTACCACAAAAGGGGCGAGGAACAGCCGCGTGGCTTGCTCCGCCGGTGTGCCCGTGCGGTCAATCAGTTCGCTTCCCACCCAGCGGCGGTACGAATCGAGCAGGATCTGCGTGTGGGTGATCCATTCCGGACGCAGTTCAGCGGCCATCACTGTCCTTCTTTGGCAGTCGGCTTGAGCACCGAATCGATCAACTGGTAGGCCCGTTCCCGCATCTCAGGGGGAAAATCATGCTGGCAGTCCGGGTGTTCCACCTGTAGCCGCTCCGGATGCCCATACAGTTCAAAGATGGGCTTCGCGGCGGCCGCAACGCGATCCACACTCGCCGCGCGGAAGTTGCTGTCATGCAAAGGGGCGACGATGAGTGTGCTACGCGGGGCCAATGCGGCGATCAGTTCATGAAAGTCGTAAGGGATCTCAGCAAGTCGGCCACGATATTCCGCCAGCTTCGGCAGATACCGGGTCTGCACCCAACCCCGTTCGGGGAACCAGTTGGCTTCAGCCCCATCGTAGTAATCGAGATAGGAATCGAGTCCACAACTCGAAACGATGACCTTGATGCGGTCGTCATGAATCGCGGTATAGACAGAGTTATGTCCGCCCAGCGAGTGACCAATGGCGGCGAAGGCGGTGGGATTGACATAGGGTTGCGTGCTCAGCCAGTCGAGCCCGCGGATGTTGTCCCACACGGCTTTCAACGTGCCACTTTCCCAGCCAAGGGCCTTGATGTCGGGCTGATATTTGGCGAGCAGCGGATAGTTCGGAGCGAAACAGACATAACCCCGTTCGGCGAGTTCATTGGCATAGCTGCGGTTCTCACGCGGGCCAAGTCCCACGACCACCCCGAGTCCGACGTTGTTATCGGTGGGATGCAGGCACAACACCGCCGGGGCTTTGGCACCGGGAGTATTGAGCACGGCTTTGGGAATCAGCACATAGGCCGGGGTCCGGCAACCGGGCTCGGAAGCATAGGTGATGAGCCGCCGTACATAGCTCCCGGCATCGAATTCCTCTTCAACCTGCACGTCGAACGGACAGCGTTTTTCATCACCGGGGAGTGAACCGGCGACAGAGGCAAAACCGGCGAGAATCTCTGCTTTACGGTGCTGCCAATCATCCAGCGTTTTCACCGGAACCACTTCGGTTCCCTGATGAAACAGCAGCAGTTGATCGCGGGGTAAACGCGGGACCGGATCGGCGGCAGTCAGGGGACCCGCCAGACAGAGACTCAGCAGACAGAACCAGCGACGCATGACACTTCTCCTGCGGTGCCGATCGATGCGCCGAACCCACCGCGATGGGTGCATGGTCGCGAGATTCGCGGTATGTGTCCAGTCTGGCGGACATGCAACTCGCGGAGAGATTGATTACGATTCGCCGCGCATTGTGCCTCGTCGTCTTGCCATCTGTAAAAAGCTGCTGCTCATGCTGAACTATGGAATCCTCGCTGCGATTTCGTATCTGTTAGGAGCCACTCCGTTTGGCCTACTGATTGCCCGCTGGGTGAAGGGGATCGATCTACGCAAAGAGGGAAGCGGAAACATCGGGGCGACGAATGTCACCCGGGTCATCGGCAAGAAATGGGGTGCCGTAGCATTACTGCTCGATGCCCTGAAAGGAGCGATACCCGCGGGACTGTTTCCGTTGGTTCTTCCCTTTGCAGCCGACCAGTTGCTGCATGCCAGTGTGCTGGCCGGCGTCGCAGCCATTCTTGGCCACATGTTTTCGCCGTGGTTGCGATTCAAAGGAGGCAAGGGGGTGGCGACTGCGACGGGTGTTGTGCTGGTCCTTGCTCCCTGGGCCTTTCTCGTCGCTTTGGGCCTGTTCATCACCGTCTTTGCCGCCACGCGGATTGTCTCTTTGGGATCAATCTCAGCCGCCATCGGATTCGCGATCGCGCAGACATTCTGGCTTCCTGCAGATCCGTGGTCCTCTGCGAATTGGAGCCTCGCCGCCTTCAGCTACGGCATTCCCGCATTAATCATCTGGCAGCACCGCAGCAACATCGGCCGCCTGCTCCGCGGCGAGGAGCATGCCTTCAAGAAAAAGACCGAGCCGACATAGGGGAAACTCGAACTTCCCCACTACGGATTGAACTCAATATAGCCTTCCTGATAGATCGTGCGGTCCGTTCGCGGGCCATTCCGAATCACATAGTTATTGATACGGTAGGCACTACGGACTGAGAACCCCTGGGCTTCGCGGTAGTACGCCGGGCGATACGCCGACCGATGTTCAGGCAGCGGGTAGTCGGCGGGCAAACCGGCAACGGGTGTGTGGCTGTAATACGAACGGCGATACATCCAGTCATCCGCCGATCCAACCTGGGGCAGCAGGACCATCAACAGCAGAAATAATTGGCCCCGGTAACGAAAACGGTCTTGCATCTTGGCCTCCGTGTGGCCCGCGTGGTCTTTTGACATCCACTCAGATGTGCTATGTTGCGGAAACTCAACAAAACAGCGACATCCCGGTGGTTAAAACCACTGAGACGCAGGTTCCGGGCCAAACTGAGTTGAAGTTTTATTGAGGCCGCGATACCACAGAGCAACCGCCAGCAAGCGGGTTTTGATGCATCGCCAGTTTGCCGTTGCGCCCTGGAGCGAAGATCTTTCCCGTGGTTGAGTACCGCTGCTTTCGCAATGCCGACCCTCCAGACTTGTTGCGGCTCTGGCACGTTTGCCAACTGGGTCGTGGTGCGGCCTCGGGAATTGATATCGACATCTTCGAAACGGTGGTGTTTTCACAGCCCTACTTCGATCCACAAGGGCTGATTCTCGCGACGGTCAATGGCGAAGTGGTGGGCTTTGTGCACGCAGGGTTTGGCCCGAACCACGAAGAAACCCACATCTCAACCCATCGGGGGGTGATCTGTGCGGTCATGGTGGCTCCGAAATTTCGGCGTCAGGGAATCGGCCGCGAGTTGATGCGTCGCGCGGAAGAATATCTGCGGCAGCGCGGTGCCCCCCACGTCTTCGCCGGCGCCGCAACGCCGTTCGACCCGTTTTATTTTGGGATTTACGGGGGTTGCCAACCGGCTGGCTTTCTGGAAAGCGACCCGGCGGCAGCCCCATTCGTCCATGCGATGGGCTATACCGAGCACCATCGGCGATTGGTGCTGCAACGGTCTTTGCAGGACAAAGGCAGCCCCGGCGGCCTCCGTCTGATGAGCATTCGCCGCGCATCCAAATTGTGCAGTCCGGAAGTGCCCGCGCATCCCACGTGGTGGTGGTCGACACGTCCCGGCCGCTTGGATACGTTAGAATTGGCCCTGATGCCGAAATCCGGCGGCGAACCGTACGCAAGCATTACCGTTGTCGGCCTCGATTTTTACGTCCACAAATGGCAGCAACGCGGCATCGGCCTGATGGATTTGTCCGTGCCGGAGCGTTACCGTCGCAAAGGGTATGGTCAGGCCTTGCTGGTGGAAGTCTGTCGTCGCATCCGCGAAGAAATGATTTCCATAGCCGAAGCCCATGTCGATGCCACGGATACTGCCGCGTTCGGTGTCTTCCAGGCGGCGGGATTTGCCCCGATTGATACCGGAGTCGTCTACCAGAAGACACTCGCCCCAATGCTGATGTCGGCCGAAGCCACCGAAGTGGAACCAGTCACCCTGGGGGCTGCAGCCGCCGAGGAAGTTTCCTTCGAGGTGGTGGCCTGAATCGAATCGTAGCGTTCATCATCCGCCGGGCATCGCATCACGGAAGGTGTCCCCATGCCAGATTTCGAGCAACCCACGATTCTGATGTGTCCGCCCGATTTCTTCGGGATTGAATACGAAATCAATCCGTGGATGGACCGGACGAAGCCGAGCGATCATGCCACCGCGACGGCTCAATGGAATGCCTTGCGTGACATTTTGATCTCGATCGGGGCCGACGTGCGGTTGATGGAACCGGTGCCGGGATTGCCCGATCTCGTCTTCACCGCCAACGCCGGTCTGGTCTGGAAAGAAACGATTTATCTTTCCTCGTTCCGACATGCCGCCCGACAAGGCGAGACGCCCGTCGATGATGCCTGGTTCCAGGCGGCGGGATTTGCCACGAAATCGTTACCCGTCCCGCACAACTTCGAAGGGGCCGGGGACGCCCTCTTCTGTGGCGACACCTTGTATGCGGGCTACCTGATTCGCAGCGACGCCTCCGCGATGCATTGGCTGGCCGCTGACATGGGCTGCCGGGTGATTCCGCTGCAGCTGACCGATACGCGGTTCTACCATCTCGACACCTGCTTCTGTCCGCTCGATCCGACCTCCGCGATTTACTTTCCCGGCGCGTTCGACAGCTATGCCCAGCAGACGCTGAAGCAGATTCCGCGCTTGATTCCAGTGGTTGAAGCCGAAGCTGCCCGGTTCGCCTGTAATGCCGTGGTGGTTGGCCAGCATGTCGTGATGAACAGCGGCTGCCCGCAGTTGGAAGCCGATCTCGCATCACACGGATTCATTCCGCATGCCACGCCCTTGGATGAATTCCTCAAATCGGGCGGCAGCGCGAAATGTCTGACCTTACGGCTCGATGGCGAAGACGCCGCAGTGTGGTAGTCCTGCGGTCAGTATTTCAGACCATTCTTACGAATGTGCACCCAGGGACCGATTGAACCCAACTCCGGGCCGGCGAGGGCTCCGGTGAGTTCCACAGCATAGATCACATGGTCGCCCGTGGCCATCTGATTCACCACCTGGCCTTCGAGACAGCCGAGAGCGTCCGTCAGCCATGGCACACCGGTCGCGCCGCGGGACACATTCTGTCCGACGAACGCCGGTTGATCGGGTTCAAACCCGGCTCCGAAGTGTTTCAGAAACTGCTTCTGATTCTCGCCGATCAGGCACAGCCCCACAAAAGGTGATTCCAACAGCCAGTCGTGCAGATACCGCTTGGCATTCACGGCGACCGTGACCATCGGCGGGCTGAACGAAGCCTGCTGCACCCAACTCGCGAGCAGACCGGTTTCGCGACCATCGGGCAAGCGGGCGGTCAAGATGACCAGCCCGCTCGGCAAACGGCCTAAAACAGCGGCTAGCTCTGTCGGGGCGGTGTCGGCGGGTCCGGTGCTCATGTCGCCCATTCTGACCGACAACCGCGGCAACGGAAACCCACCAGGGTCGCCGTTCCGGGAATCACCTGCCCCTTGCGGTTGCGAACACCGTCGGCCAGCTCAATCGGCTCCACCACGGGATAATGGCACGACGGACAACAGCGGTTGTCGTATAGCAGCCGGGCCCGTTCGATCACGTCGAACATGGGGCCATGACCTGCTATTTCACCCGCATCACCGAAGGGAATGACCGCCGGTTCTTCGAGCGCCACACCACCATCGGTGTCGACTTCATCGGGCCACAAGACACGCAGTCGGCTCATCCGTGAGCTCCTCTGTCATGGACAAATCACTACGCCGTTACCGCCCCACATCCTGCAGGCAGCCCTCGGCCTAATCGTCAAGATCGTTAAAGTCTTACCGTCGCTCGGCCGAACTTGCAAGCGCGATCCGGCAACAAGCGCACGCCCGTCCATGCGTTTAGCCGCGAGGCAACGCCGAGCGCTGGGTGGATGAATCCAGCGATCGGCGTTGCCTCGCGGCTAATGGGTTATATGAGAATCGGCTCGACGACATGCCCATGCACGTCGGTCAGCCGAAACTGGCGGCCTTGGAAGCGGAATGTCAGCCGTTCGTGATCGATGCCCAGCAGATGCAGCACGGTCGCCTGAAAATCGTGAACATCGACGGGGTTTTCGACGGCGTTGTAACCAAATTCGTCGCTGGCTCCGTAGGCCATGCCCGGCTTGATCCCGCCGCCGGCCATCCACAGCGTGAACGCATACGGATGATGATCGCGGCCCCAGGCTTTCACATCGGCCATGTTGCCCTGCAGGAACGGCGTGCGGCCGAACTCGCCCCCCCAGATCACCAAGGTGTCTTCCAGTAACCCACGCTGCTTCAGATCTTTCACCAAGGCCGCCGAGGGTTGGTCGGTGTCTTTGCACTGGATGGCGAATTGCGTGGTGAGATTGCGGTGATGATCCCAACCAGCGTGCATCAGTTGGACGAAGTTCACGCCCCGTTCGATCAACCGGCGGGCCATCAGACAGTTGTAGGCATACGATCCCTGCCGATGCACATCGGGGCCATACATCTCCAGAATGTGGGCCGGTTCAGTCGAGAAATCGGTCAGGTCAGGCACACTGGCCTGCATCTGATAGGCCATTTCATACTGGGCGATGCGGGTCAGAATTTCCGGGTCGCCGAACTCCTGATGATGCTGTTCGTTGAGCACGGCGAGATCATCGAGCAAACCCCGGCGGAGTTCGCGGCTCAGGCCATCGGGGTTCGAGAGATAGAGCACCGGTTCGCCGCTGCCTCGGAATTTCACGCCCTGATACTTGGAGGGCAGGAAACCGGAACCCCAATAGAAGTCGTAGAAAATCTGGCCGCACGAGGCTTCTTTATCACGCGAAGTCATCACCACAAAGCCGGGGAGTTCCGCCGCCGAGGTCCCCAAGCCATAGGTCATCCAGGCCCCCATGCTGGGTCGGCCAGGCATTTCGGAACCGGTGAGAAAGAACGTGATCGCCGGGGCATGATTCACCGCCGAACTGTGCATCGACTTCACAAAGCACAGGTCATCGACAATGCCCGCCGTATGCGGCAGATAATCACAGACCCAGGCCCCGCTGTTGCCGTGTTGTTTGAAGCCGGGCAGGGCAGGGAGCACGAGCTTCTTGGAGTTCTGCGTCATCGTCGAGAGGCGTTGCCCCTTGTGAATCGATTCGGGGATCTCCTCACCGCGATGCTTTTCCATCTCCGGCTTGTAATCGAAGGTGTCGATGTGCGGCGGGGCACCATTCATGAAGAGATAGATGACACGCTTGGCCTTCGGCGGATGATGCGGCAGCCCTGCCAGACCACCGGCCGCATGGCCATCACGGGTCAATAACGACGCCAATGCCGCACCACCGATTCCGGTCGCCGTGGTCGAAAAGAAATGCCGACGAGTGACGGCTGCAGCGGGGTTCATGAAGTCGAACATGTTGTGATCCATTCCGGCCAATTAGCCGCGAGACGCAGTCGAGCGTTGTAATGACGCAGCGCTCGGCGTTGCCTTGCGGCTAATTGAGTCACTCTTTGCACAGGGTTTCATCGAGATTCAACAGCAGCGAACTGACCGCCGTCCAGGCGGAGAAGTCCACCGGGGGAAGATCGAGATCGGGCGGCGATTCTCCGACACGGATCAACGCATTCGCGGCATCAAGGTCAGCGGTGTATTTCGTTCGCAGTTGTTCCAGCCGGTTTAATAACACGGCCTGTTCGTGATCGGTTGGAAAGCGCGAGGTACACAACCGGAAAGCAAAGGCCAGCCGTTCGGCATCGGTGGTTCCGCCGGTCTTCAATGTCCGCTCTGCCAGATGGCGGGCCGCTTCGATGAACGTGACATCGTTCAATGTCACCAGCGCATGCAAGGGCGTGTTGGTCCGGGCGAGTTTGACCGTGCAGTTCTGGCGATTCGAAACATCAAAGAAGACCGTCGGGCCAACGATCCGCCGCCAGAACTGGTAGAGACTGCGGCGATACAAGGCCGTACCACCGTCCTGCTGGTAACCGATCTTACCGAACGTCGCTTCCTCCCAGATTCCCGGCGGCTGATACCCTTTGACCGGCGGACCGCCGACGTGTTCTTCGAGCAGGCCACTGACCGCAAGGGCCTGATCACGGATCATCCAACTCGGCCACCGATAACGCGGCCCGCGCGCGAGCAGCCGGTTGTCGGGATCATGTTCCACCAATTCCGGTGTGACTTTCGATGATTGCCGATAGGTCGCACTGGTCACAATCAGGCGGTGAATATGCTTCACATCCCAGCCACTGTCAATAAGTTCGCAGGCCAGCCAGTCGAGCAGTTCCGGGTGCGAAGGTTTCTCACCCTGCGACCCGAAATCTTCTGTCGTTTTGACGAGCCCAACGCCGAAGAACGTCTGCCAGATGCGGTTCGCCACCACGCGGGCCGTGAGGGGATTCTCGGGCGACATCAACCACCGGGCCAGTTCGAGCCGGCTCGGCACCTGCTCGGATGGCAGCGAAGTGAGCTTCGCGGGCAGGCCATGCGTCACCTTGTCGCCATACTTATCGTAGGCGCCGCGAATCAGGATGAAGGTTTCGCGGGGATCTTTCCGTTCCCGCATCACCATGGTGCGGGGCAGCGAACGTTCAAACCCTTCCCGCTGCGACTTCGCCTTCTCGGCAGCCTCTTTCGCGGCGATGACTTCCGCATGATTGCTTAGATAATACTCGCGGATCGCCTTCTGCTCGGCGTCGCTTCGTTGATCGGTCGCTTTCGCCAAGGCGGCCGCGACATCGCCGGGCATCCCCCGCACCACTTCGGGGCGAGCGGTAGTGTAGCTCAGTCGAAAATGTCCCAGCACATGCTGCACATGGGGCGATTGAAACGCCAAGCGAATCGTCAGCACTTCGCTGTTGGGAACGGACAACGGTTGCTTCGGCATCACGATCAGTTCGTGCGGCTTGCCGAATTCAGGGAGCACTGCCCAACCAGTGTCAGCTTTGTTATCGATGACATTGGCCGCCGGCCAGCCTTGTTGTTCAAAGTCGGCCCGCACGGGATCGAGATCAATCGCGCGGCCGTAAACTTCCACAGTCATTTCTGAGAGGACAAAGTTGCCATTGTCGGCTCGTCCCGGGCCGTTGTTGATCAGAGATTCGTCGGGTAACGCTTCCAGCCGCAGCCCGGTAATGACGTCGGTCATGGGCGGGAAGATCATCGAAAAGGTTTCTTGGGCGGGGTTGGAGCCCGTCGCGGTGAAGCTGTGGTCTTCCAGTTGAGCGAGCGTGGACCCCTGCTGCGTCTGTACCGATTTCGCGATCAACGGTTTCCATTCCAGCATCGCCGGGGAGTCGGTCGTTGAACCGGACATCGCCAGCATGGCTTCCCAGTCGGCGAGTTGTGCCAGGGCTCGATCCTGCGTTTCGTTCTGCTGTTTCCGCGAGAGTTGTTCGGCGTCGCGCAGTTCCTGCAATCGGGCCTGCTGTTCCTCCGTCGCGAGGCTCATCACCGGGTTAGCCAAACCGCCCGCGTCATTCGCCCCGGTTTCTTCGATCGAGTTGAAGTAGGCCGAAAGCTGGTAGTACTCGCGCTGCGTGATCGGATCGTACTTGTGATCGTGGCAGCGGCAGCAATTGAAGGTGAGCCCCAGCCAGACAGTGCCCGTGGTTTCCACGCGGTCCTGTACATACTCAACGCGCGATTCCTCGGCGATGCGGCCCCCTTCGCCATTGATCATGTGGTTGCGATGAAACCCCGAGGCAATGAGCTGCTGCCGGGACGGGTTCGGTAACAGGTCGCCCGCGAGTTGTTCGATGGAGAATTGATCGAACGGTTGATTGCTGTTGAGCGCTTCGATCGACCAGTCGCGCCAGTACCACATCGGCCGGGTGGGGTCGCCCTGGTAACCATTCGTGTCGGCATACCGGGCGGCGTCGAGCCAGTCCCACACCATCCGCTCGCCATACCGCGGCGAGGCCAGCAGACGATCAATCACGCGGTCATAAGCATCGGGCGAGGAGTCGGCGAGAAAGTCATCCAGTTCCGCGAGAGTGGGGGGGAGTCCGGTCAGATCGAGCGTGACCCGCCGGAGTAAACGAGCCGGGTCGGCTTCTGGCGCGGGACGGAGTTGTTCCTGTTGCAGCCGCTGCTGGATGAAGGCATCGATGGCATTCTGTTGGAGCCGATCAGCAATATGGACATCCGGAACCGCAGGGCGTTGCGGGGGAAGGAACGACCAATGCTCACTGTATTCGGCCCCCGCATCGATCCATTTCGCGATGAGATCGATCTGTTCCGGAGTCAGCTTTCGGTTCGACTTCGGTGGCGGCATCTGTTCGTCAGGATCGGTCGATCGCAGCCGACGAATCAGTTCACTCTCACCACTTTTCCCCGGCAGAATGGCCTGCGAAGCGACCGCCGGGTCGCGTTGATCGAGCCGTAAATCAGCCGCCCGATTGGCACTATCTGGTCCGTGACAGAAGAAGCAGTTTTCGGATAGCAGCGGGCGAATCTGGCGGTCGAAATCGATCCGGGGTTCAGCCGACAAGGACGTGGAAACGCTAAAACTCAAGCCCCAGCCGAGCCAACCAGCAAAAACAATGAACTTCCAGTCAGCGCACGACATTGAGCCACCTGCATCGAGAGCGAACGAAACGGGGCGGGTCACTTCAGCATGGATTGATGCGTTCCTGACGTCAAGGCGTGTTGCCAAGTTCATTCTCGGTCAGATTCTTCATGACGTCGGATGTTGATATTTGACCACGCCCCTATCGGCTGCGTAAACTGCCAAGTCTGGGAAGTCTCGGAGAGGTCGCTGAGACTCAAAACAAACTAGCAACGCCAACTCATCGAAGGTGCGGGAGCTGATCCATGGCCGTTTTGAAGTTTATTTTTGAAGTGATCTTTCTGGTCATCGATGTCATCGTCTTTCTGATTCAGTTGCTGCTCATGATCATTCAGGGAAATTGAGAAATCCAAACTCAGAAGCCTTTCAGGCGGTTGACTCTGGTTTGAAGAGTTCGTGGCGATTACGCAACGCTCAACGTAATTGCCTGCTAATGTGTCCTTTGCATACGTCTCGAGTTCCAATTCACACCGCTGTGAATGTCACGCGGTAATCACTATCACAGGAGTAGATTCCAACATGCTTTCAATTATCCTTGAGCTTCTGTCTTTCGCACTGGACGTCGTTGTTGCCATTGTTCAGATCATCGTGGCGATCTTTCAGGGACGTTAGTTCCGATCAAGTGTTCGCCCGACGATGCGTCAGCGGACTTCGCGTGTCGCATAAAGTCCATCGTCGCAGTAGTAACCGCCGGAGTGGTGTCCCCTCGACACTCCGGCGGTTTTTCTTTTGCCGGTGGAATACCGTCTCTGCTGTACAGGTCCGGTTATGCGGGTCAATCGGTGAAATCTTGAGGGTTGAGAAATCTCAACCGTTGACGCGTGGTCACCGGTGTCGGCATACTCGCGCCAACCGCTCTGAATTTCCCGTTCCGGCCAGAAGTTACGATCCGCATTTTTCCCGGCGTTTCAACGCGTTCGGTGAGCAGGAGTGTAAGTCGTTATGCGCTACGATTGGTTGCAATCTGTCCGTCAGTTTCGTCCTGCGCCCCGACCTGCCACTCGCAGACTGCGACCGGAAATGAGGTCGATCGCGGCGCTGGTTCAGACGCTTGAGCAGCGCGTGTTGCTGTCAGGTAGCACCGCGACGGAAGAAGCGGCTGCCTTTGCTACACCGACGAGTGCGGAGAACTTCGCCGACGGAGCGGTGATTTTGCATACCCAGTTGACGCCGGAAGAAGCCGGGATCGTCCCGGCCTCGATCATGGCGAATACGCCGGAACTCAACGGGAATGGACTGCAATTCAACTTCATTGCCACCCCAGGCATGTCTCAGAATGCCATTGATGGCTTTCAGGCGGCGGCTGATTTGTGGTCGTCGATTTTCACCGACGACATTGTCGTGAACATCAACATCAATTTCACGGCTTTGGCTCCGGGAGTACTCGGACAGGCTGGCTCCACCTCGCAGGGGGTCACCGTCAGCAATTATGTGGCCGCGCTGGATGACGACGCGCGTTCCTTCGACGATGATGTCGCCGTGGCGAATCTGCCGACCGGCTCATCACTGAGCCTGTATACCAGTTTGCCCGCCACGGGGGCTGCGTTCATCGATAATGATGGCACCGCCAACAACACTGTGATTGATATCAATACGGCGAACGCCAAAGCTGCTGGCGTGCGAGCCGCGAATGACCCGGCTGTCGATGCCTCGATCACTTTCAGCAGCCTGTTTACCTGGGACTTTGATCGCAGCAACGGAATCACTCCTGGCGCCTTCGACTTCATCGGCGTGGCAGCCCATGAAATTGGCCATGCCCTGGGTTTTGTCAGCGGCGTTGACACCGTTGATGTGACGAGCGCTCTGGGTCCGAGTGCTCCCGTCGATTTGAATGGCTTTCGGGTCGTACAACCACTCGATTTGTTCCGCGTTTCGACAGCCAGTATCAACGCCGGAACTGATATCGATCTGCGGGCCGATCCGTCCACGAAATACTTCTCGATTGACGGTGGCAATACGCTGCTGACTACGTTTTCGACCGGATCGTTCAACGGTGACGGTCGTCAGGCCAGCCACTGGAAAGACAATCTCAATATCGGCGTGATGGACCCGACCGCAGCACCCGGGGAATACGCCGACATCACCGACTTCGATGTCCAGGCTTTCGACGTCATCGGTTGGGATGTGCGGATGGATTTTGGTGATGCCCGCGATGGTGGTCCGGGAACATTGGTGGGTGACTATGAAACCTTCCTGGCATCAGACGGTCCGCGTCACGGATTGTTCTCGGCCAGCGGCCTTATCACCGATCAAAGCGGGGCCCCGAAAGTCTTCCTTGGTAATGGTGTAACAGCGGAAACCGAAGGCATCGCCAGTGATGGTTCGATTGGTGACACTGATGACGGGATTTTCGGTCTCGACGTACTCGAATTAGGCCAGTCGGTCAGTTTCGACGTGGTCTCGACGGGGAACGGTGCCGTCCTCGACTACTTCTTTGACTTCAATGGCGATGGAGATTTCACCGACGCAGGAGAATCTTTCTCCACGGTTCTGACCCAGATCGCTCAGACCATTACGGTGGACGTTCCACTGTCGGCAACGGTGGGCGAAACAGTCGCCCGTTTCCGCATCAGCACCGACGGCGGGCTTGCCTCAACCGGTGCCGCCCGCGATGGTGAGGTCGAAGACTACAGCATCGAAATCATCGACATTCGCCCGAACAATCCACCGACGGCTATCGGTTTTTCAAACACGGTGACCAGCCTGCCGGAAAACACACCGATCCTCAATTTCACGCGTGTCGCCGATGTGGTCGTGACCGACGACGGCGTGGGTCGCAACAATCTCAGCCTCAGTGGTGCCGACGCAATCTACTTTCAGTTGCTCGGCTCACAACTCTTCCTGCGGCCGGGTACGGTGCTCGATTTTGAAACCAAGTCGAGCTATTCGGTCACCGTTTCGGCCGATGACCCCGTTGTCGGCAATACCCCCGATGTCAGCGCCATTTTCACTTTGAATGTGCAGGACATCAACGAAGCCCCGACCAGTGTGACCTTGCAAAACGCAATCACCAGCCTTCCAGAAACCACCAATACAACTTCAGCAATTACTCTCGGGCAGATCGTTGTCAGTGATGATGCCCTGGGCACTGAATCGATCACGCTCGTGGGTCCCGATGCCGCGGCCTTTGAAATCGTCGGTGGGTTTTTGCGGTTGCGTGCCGGAGTCCCGATCAACTTTGAAACCAAATCGCAATACAACGTGACCATTCGGGTCGATGACCCCACAGTGGGCACCTCGCCCGATGTCCAACTGAATTACACGTTGACGATCACCGACATCAATGAAATCCCCACGGGCATTACCGTGCAGCAGGCGGTCACGTCGCTCCGTGAGGATGCCAATACGAATGTGCCGATTACATTGGGTCAGGTTGTCGTCACCGACGATGGGCTCGGCACCAACACGCTCTCGCTGACGGGTTCGAATGCGAACGTCTTCGAACTGGTGGGCAACACCCTGCGTTTGCGGGCTGGCACGAAACTCAATTTCGAAGCCAAAACGGTCTACAACGTTTTCATCAATGCGAATGACCCCACCATCGGCAACGACCCGGATGTGTCGGTGTTGTTCCAGTTGTTCATCACCGATGTCAACGAAGTGCCAACATCCATGGTGATTGCCAACCCGATCACCAGTCTGCTTGAAGGCACGGTCATCTCGACGCCGTTGACCGTCGGCACCGTCGTGATCACTGATGATGCCTTGGGGACCGAAGCGTTGAGTCTCAGCGGCGCTGATGCCGCTCGCTTCCAATTGGTGGGCAACGAATTGCGCTTGCGGGCCGGTTTGACGCTCGACTTTGAAACGCAATCGTCTTATCACGTGACTGTCGATGCGAATGATCCCACTTTGCCGGGTGCTCCTGATATCAGCGTCGACTACACGTTGAATGTCCAGGATGTGAATGAAGCCCCGACGGCGGTGTTCCTGATCAATCAGCTCACGTCGGTCGTCGAAAACACCCCCACGGCGATCAAAGTCGCCGATATTGTGGTGATCGATGACACGTTGGGGCAGGAAGTCTTCCATTTGACCGGCGCCGATGCCGCCAGCTTTGAAGTGCAGGGGACGTCTTTACTGCTGAAGAAGGGAACGGTCCTCGACTTTGAAACAAAGACCTCTTTCCGCGTGACGGTCAATGTCGATGATCCGACCGTCGGCACAAGCAGCGATGCTTCGGTCATGTTCCAGTTAGCCGTGACGGACAAGAATGAAGCCCCCGTGGTTCCGCTGCAACAGTCCTTCAGCGTCGCCACGCGTTCGCGAGCGGGAACCATCGTTGGAACGATTTCTGCCAGTGATCCTGATGCCGGTCAAACTCTGCGATACGGCATCGTGGGAACCAGCGGTTCCGATGCCAGCAAGGCTTTCGGAATTGATACGACTTCGGGAACCTTGTTTATCCGCAATGGATTACCGGTCCGCCGCGAAGCCATCTATCATCTCACCGTGCGGGTCTACGATTCAGGATCTCCGTCCCTGTTCACGGACACCCAAGTGACCGTCAACGTGGTGAGCAGCCTGACTCAGCCGGTGATCGCAGTGGCGGCTCCAACCACGACGGCTAAGACGACAACCAGTAGCACGACTACGGCCATTGGTTCGGTGACTGCCCCCGTGACCACGACACCCGCCTCAGCAACCACAACGGCCAAGAAAGACGAAACCCTGCCCGTCGTCGAAACTGTCTCTGATTCGATCCTGGCAACCAAAGCCGCAGCGGCTAAAGTGGTAAAAACCGTCGTTTCAGCAGCGAAAAAATAGTCTGCCTGCAACGATTGTCAGGAATAGGAATTCGTAACTTGGCGGCAATCGGGGGTTGAACTCCGTCTCTTCAGACATCACCATGCAGAGGTCTTGAGGACGGAAAGTCATGCGATCTTGGCAGTCTCCCTGGCGAATCGGCAGCCGACGCTCTACGTCGTCGCTGATGGTGCGCTGTCTGGTGCTGTGTGGATTCGTGACGGGTACCGTTGGATTACCGGCTGATCTGTCGGGCTGGCTGCCCGGTGCGACAGGGACATGTCGGGCCACCCCCGGAGCGGTCTGCCGCTGTTCGCTCATCAGTCAGAAGATGGGGACCTGTTGCTGCAGTCGTGGCCAGTCGCGAAGTTCAATGGCGACTTGCCATGCCACACCATCTCAACCGGTTGTTGGAAGTTGTTGTGCCAAAAGGGCCCCGGCGAGTTCGGAAAAGCCAGCAACAGCCCCGCGTGCCAAATCGGAACCGACGCTGCAGATATCGTCCTGCCCCTGTGGACCGTCGAGTCCGTCGACATCGATCCTGCAATGCAGTGAACCTCGCTTATTGACTTCTGCCGCGCAGTTCACCAGCCAAATAAAGGTGATTGCGAAACTTTCGATCGGCGACGTGGATCTCTTTGGCTTGCGTCTGCCTCCTGATCTGCCCCCTCCTAAACAGGTCACTCTCTGAACCGGGAACACGTCGATGTTCCCCTGAGATGCTGGTGCGACGGCGAATTGCCATCGCCGTTCCCTGAGCATCTCTTCCCGATTGGGTCCGCATGACGACCGGATTGGCACGTTCACAGGGCATCATTCGCCCTATTGATGACTGCCAGTACCCAGTCGTGTGTGCCCCTCAACATTCCAGTAGCGATCCAAGTGTTGGCGTCATCCGCTGCGCGCTGGGATTGCTGCAGGAATTCCGAGAGCCATCCATTTTAGTTCAGGAGAGGTCACGTGTTTCAATTCCATCGGTCTCGCCGCGCGCGGGGCTTTACGCTTATTGAACTGTTGGTGGTGATTGCCATCATCGCCATTCTGATTGCCCTGTTATTGCCGGCGGTCCAGCAGGCCCGTGAAGCGGCTCGTCGTACACAGTGCAAGAACCATCTCAAGCAGATGGGGCTTGCGCTGCATAACTACGAATCAGCGTTTACCGTTTTTCCCATGACGAACGCGCAGAACTATCTGCCGAACACGCAGGGGTTCTCGCCGCAGGCCCGGTTGCTGCCGTATCTCGAACAGGCCAATCTGCAGAATCTGATTGATTTCACGCAGTATGCTTTTTCAGGTCCTTACAACAACCTGGTCCCCAACCCGCAGTTTGCCGCCGCGTTCGCCATTCCGGTGCCGATCTTCCTTTGCCCCAGCGATCCCGCACCGACGCAAACCGCCGGGGCCGGGGGGGCCGTGTATGCCGGTACGAACTACATGGTGAGCTTCGGCAGCGGTTCGGGTACCAATTACGACTTGCGGTGGCGGACTGATGGCATCTGTTACGAGAACTCCAACGCCAAAATGCGGGATGTGACCGATGGCACATCGAACACCGTCTTCATGAGCGAATCGGTCCGCAGTGTCGGGGCTGACTTCACGTTACCTTCCGGGTCGCTGCCGCCCTACCCGTATCAATCGACGATGAACGGATCGTCCGGCGTCTCTGCAACATTACAGGCGGTACAGGGGCTGGCGGGTTCTGGTGGTGCCTGGTCCGGATTCAACAACGGGAACGGCGTCATCGAAAACCCGAACCTGAATGCTGTCTGGCCGACCATGACCAGCTACCGGGGGGCGGCCAGTCTGGCTCTCCGCGGCCGTGGCACATCGTGGGCCCATTCGGGAGCCATCAGCACCTTGACGAATGGATACACCACGCCCAACAGCAAAATCCCTGATATTGTTACGCACTTCACGGGATTCTTCGGCCCCAGAAGCTGGCACACTGGCGGTGCCCACGTGCTGATGGGCGACGGGACCGTCCGCTATCTCAGCGACAACATCGACTCCCAACTCCATCGCCATCTGCATAGCCGCGATGGTGGCGAAACCCTGAGTGAGTTTTAACCAGGAGAATTCCATGCTCCGACACAAACTCAGGGCCGGCGTCACATGGATGATGATTCTCGGCGTCGGCTGCAGTGACAACCCCGGAGTGACCGGCGGCACAACCGGTTGCGTAACCGTGGCCGACTCACCACCGCTCGCGGATTTACGCTTGGCCGTCCACTCAGACGGAGGCGGAGATGATCGGCCGATTGGCTTCGGAGTGACCAACGCCACCGGCTGTTTCGAACTTTTCACCCCCGGAGCGCGGCAAGCGTTATGGCTGGAACCGGGAGACTACCGCAT
Source organism: bacterium (assembly GCA_016125225.1). Taxonomy (GTDB): domain Bacteria; phylum Planctomycetota; class Planctomycetia; order Planctomycetales; family Planctomycetaceae; genus DSVQ01. Next base: position 74,004 of record WGME01000006.1, read on the forward strand.
CACCGTGGAAACGATCGGGCCAGATGTGGTCATTCCCGCCGAGTTCACGACTGCAAAATCGACACCACTGGTGATCACCTGGCCGACGGACGATCAAGCCCTCGCGCTCCAGTTGCCCCCACTCAAACCCACCCCCTCGCGTCGCTGATCGGCGTGAGACATGCTTCTATCAGAAAGAAAGACTCCATGTTGAAAACGTTCATTGGCGGCCTGTTGCTCGCCACACTGTTCGGCACTGCCCCGGCGTTTGCTCACGATACCTGGGTGCAGACCAATACGAACCTCATCCGTTCGGGGGATGCCGTGCATGTTGACCTGATGCTCGGCAATCATGGCAACGAGCATCGGGACTTCAAACTCGCCAGCAAGATCGCGCTCGATGGGGTCGACCTGAAAGTCCACTCACCCGATGGCAAAGCCTATGATCTCAAGTCGCAGTTGATCGATGTCGGCTACACGCCGAAAGAAGGGTTCTGGTCGACCAAGTTCGCGGCGACCACACCTGGGTTGTACCTGGTGAATCACTCGGTCGACAAAGTGGTCAACCATGGCACGCCGGCGCGGTCGATCAAATCGGCGAAGACGTATTTCGTGGTGAGTAGTTCGCTCGACAACGTGCCCCAGGAAAACCCCGGCTTCGACAAGCCGCTCGGTCATGCCCTGGAACTGGTGCCGGAAGCGAACACCGTCACACCGATGGGGCCGGACGTGCCGATTCGCGTGAAGGTCTTGCTCAAAGGAGAACCGCTCGCCGGTGCCACGGTGTCATTCATTCCCCGCGGCGTCACATTGAAGGAAGGGTTCGACCCGGAATACGAACGGACCACCAATGACAACGGCCGGGCCATGTTCATTCCCAAGGACGGCAATTACTACCTGGTGGTGGTGCATCATCTGACGAAGGAAGCCGGTGCCGACTTCACCGAAACGAAGTACACCGCAACCCTGACGGTCTACGTCCCCGATGTCTGCCCCTGCTGCGGCGAATGATCGGCATATCCCATTTAGCCCCCGGTTGCTCGCAACCGTGGGGGGCTCCTGTGCGTCATAGGTGATCGAGTAGAACCAGCCCGCAGCGCGAGCAAGGGCCGATGAACACAGATCTTCAAATCGCCCTGGCTGGCGCGGCGGGCTAGTTATTCGCACGAACCCACGCGGAGCGCCTCTGCCACCCGCATCGGTTCGACATCTCGCCGATCTGCGTTACAATCTTTGTCAGCCAGGCCATTGTCCCAGCGAATTCTTCCCGCCTTGATCTCTGAAAGAGTCTTTCATGGTTCCTTCGCTGCTGTTGGCCCTTACTCTGCTCGCGACTCCGGAAACCGGCCGCTGGCCCGCCTTTCAAGGGGCCGGGCACACGCCGCTCACTCCCGATGCGGTGCCGCTCACCTGGAATGAAACCGACCATGTCGCCTGGAAGGTGACCACGCCGGGACATGGCCAATCGAGCCCGGTGATCTGGGGCGAGCATGTTTACCTCACTTCGGTCTCCGGCCCCAATAAAGAGACCTATCATCTGGTCTGCCTGAATCTCGCCGATGGTTCGAAGCTCTGGGAAAAGTCCGTCACCTCGACCGATCCGGTCAAGAACAGTGTCTATGTCAGCCGGGCCGCACCGACCCCGGTGGTCGATGACGCCGGTGTCTACGTTTTCTTTGAAAGTGGCGACTTCGGCAGCTGGACCCATGCCGGAGAACTGCAGTGGCTGCGGTCGTTGTCGACCGATTACGGCAAGTTCCAGAACGAATTCGGCCTCGCCGCTTCGCCGGTGCTGTATCAGGACCGCCTGATTCAACTCATCGATCACGATGGCCCGTCGTACATTCTCGCGCTCGATAAAGCCACCGGCACCACCATTTGGAAGACCGATCGCACCGGTCGCCGCAGTTGGACCTCGCCAGTCCTGGTTTCCAAGTCGGGAGTCGATGTGGTGGTCGCCAGTTCCGATGGCAGCATCGATGGCTACGACCCAACCACCGGCAAGCAACTCTTTAACTTCACCGACATCGGCGGCAACACCGGCACCACGCCCTGTGTCTTCGGGGAGGGGAAGTTCCTGGTCGCGGCCTCGGCCGGACAGCGCGGCGAAAACGCGGAGCTCGCCAAGAAATCGAACATGGCGATGGAACTGATGATCGATGGCGACACAGTCCGTCCGGAAGTGCTGTGGCGGAATGCCGAAGTGACGCCCACCTTTTCCTCGCCGATGGTCCACGCCGGTTATGCCTACTGGATCAACCGCTCGGGCATCATTTCGTGTCTCGATGTCGCAACGGGCGATCTCAAGTACACTCAGCGCACGCCACAAACCGCCTGGGCCACTTCAGTGGGCATCGGCGATCGGATCTACATCTTCGGCAAAGACGGCGTTACGACCGTCATCGCCGCCGGACCGGAGTTCCAGATCCTCGCGGAAAATACGCTGTGGGATGCAGAGACCGCCCCGAAAGATGAAACGCTGATCAGCCAGGAAACCGAACCGCAACGGCAACGCTCGGCCGCTATGTTCGCCAGCCCGGTGCAATACGGCGTCGCCATCGTCAACGGCAGCCTGCTCATCCGCTCGGGCACGGTGCTGTTCTGCGTGCGGTAGGGTCAAGCAAAACCAGCCCGCAGCGCCAGCAAGGGCGATTTGCAGTTCCGTGTTCATCTGCCCTTGCTCGCGCTGCGGGCTGGTCGCACAATTGACTTTCGTTCTTCCCCTCGGACGTCCGAAGGGGATACAATCTGATCATGCCCACGGAACTTACCAAAGAGCTGGCTGCTGCGCTGAACGCAACAGGGGAAAACGGACTGGAAGTCGTCGATCCTGATACGCAGCGGACGTACTTCGTCGTGGAGGCTGACATTCATCGACGGGCCATGGACGCGCTGCGCCGCCAGCAGAATCGTGACGCGATCGCCCAAGGCATTGCCGAGATGGAAGCAGGGCATGGCAAGCCTTTGGACCAGGCCATGGCTGACATACGCGGGCGACTGGGGTTCCCTCAGGCGAAACCATGACGTTTGAGGTGATCCTGCTCCATCAAGCAGAAGCGGACATTGAGGCGAATGCTCGCTGGTGGGCGTTGCACCATTCCGTCGAGCAAGCTGCCCACTGGTTGGACACCATCCATCACCAACTCAAGTCGCTGGAGCAATTCCCCGAAAGCCACGGACTGGCGGCGGAGAACGACGAATTCCCGTACGAGATTCGCGATAAACTGCTGGGTCTCGGTTCCCGCCCGAGCTATCGAGCCCTCTTTACGATTCGGGACAACACGGTCTACATCCTGGCCGTCCGGCGTGCCGCTCAGGATGCCGTTCATCCCACTGATCTGGACGCGCCGCCCATTGTGTGAGCACGCGGCCGAGTGAGACTGTTGGACCGCATTTTAGGGTGCTACCCAGCCCGGCAAAAGAGTCAATCAAAACCAGCCCGCAGCGCGAGCAAGGGGAATTGCTGACCCGCGTTCATTGGCCCTTGCTCGCGCTGCGGGCTAGTCGCGTAATTCACTCACGCTCTGCGTGGGGGCGGTCGCTGATAGCACAGATGAATGGTCGGCGTTCCCAACAAGATAAAAAATTGTGATCTCAACCACCGTATGATACGTTCACATCGTATCTAACGGAGGCATGGAAGCATGAGCAGCAGACGCAATCGCAGCCGAAATCGAAAAACCCGGGAGTCTGGAGCAACCAGCAATCCATCCACAGTTCAACAATCTCCATCGCAACCGCACCCTCCGTTGCCCGAACCACAAGCGAAAGCATCTCGCTGGAAATGGACTCTCGATCACCACCAAGCGGTGGCAAGCTACCTAGCAATTGCCGTCGCAGTTGCCGGGTTGTACTTCCAATGGTCGCAGCAGAAGGATACCGACCAGCAAATCGAGATTCTTCGGAAGTCCATTCAGCAGGTTCACGCTCACGAAATTGCACCGCGTTTGGTCGTTGACACCAACGAAGAGGATGAATTGATTCTGGCTGGAGAGGGAATAGCAGTACAGCTAAGGAACGTCGGCAAGGGAGTTGCTAACAACGCGATCGTAAGGGTTCATTTCCTGCGGTTTGAGGGTGAAAGTTTAGAACCCGAACGCGTTGTTTCACGGAAAACGATTGCTCCCGGCGATTCCGTTCCGATCAGATTCAAATTCCCAGCACCGCCAGAAACTGCGGGCAGTGATATTGCGGTGATTGGAACCATTGGCCTGTATTGCCAAGACGATGATGACCATGAAATCATAGCAACACAACCATTCTCTCTCGAATTCCATCAAGATAAACATGGCTGGTTTATCGTTCCCCATCTAAGAACACCGAACATCCATCGCGTGAACGTCAACCCTCGTACTTCCGAGAATGTGAGAACGGAACATGACGCCGGTAGGATCATCGATCATTTTGTAATGCAACAGCACGACAGGTTGCGGAAGTTCAAACAAACTTATGCCGAAGCAAGAAGTAATGAAGATTGAAATGGCGAGTATGCCAACGAGTCCCGGGTGTCACGGGCACAAGATGTCGCGCCACGCAGGATGACTTTTCCGCTATGTGCCATGAACTGAGCCGGGCTTCCATTATCAATCGTTCCCACGCAGAGCATGGGAACGATTGAGATGCTCTGGGCGCCACCGTATCTCCTGCCACCCTACCGCATTGTTTGATCAAATGCACATTCATGGCGTACAATTGCGGCAAGCCCGGCTGATGGGGCGCGGTGATTGGCGGAGCGCCCAACCCCGTGTCGCCGCAACATCAGTCTACACAAGACGTTACAAACTCACGGGCGATGTGCCGTTCGTAATTTTGCCGCTGTGATCCTTGCAAAGCAGGTCCCATGTCTCAACACGATATCGGTTTGATTGGTCTGGCCGTGATGGGTCAGAATCTGGTCCTCAACATGGCCAACCACGGGTTTTCCGTCGCGGTTTACAACCGGACCACGGAAACCACCGACAAGTTCATTGCCAGCCTGCCGGGCGAATCGGCCGACAAGGTGCACCCCGGCACGGTCGATCGCGTGCAGGGTTACCACGACCTGAAGGACTTCGTCGCCAGCCTGCAGACGCCCCGCCGCGTGATGATTATGGTGAAGGCCGGTGGCCCAGTCGATGCCGTCATCAATGAACTCAAGCCGCTGATGGAGAAGGGCGACATTATCATCGACGGCGGCAACTCCGACTTCCGCGACACCAACCGCCGTTATGCCGAGCTGAAGGCCGAAGGCTTCCGGTTCATGGGGAACGGCGTTTCGGGGGGCGAAGAGGGTGCCCTCAAAGGCCCGAGCATCATGCCCGGCGGCGATCCCGAAGCCTGGCCGTTCGTCAAAGACATCTATCAGTCGATTTCGGCGAAGGTCGGTCCGAATGCCGATATCCCCTGCTGCGAATGGGTCGGGGAAGCCGGAGCCGGTCACTATGTGAAGATGGTGCACAACGGCATCGAATATGGCGACATGCAGCTCATCTGCGAAGCCTACTTCATCCTGAAGCACGCCCTCGGCCTCACCAACGCCGAGTTGTACGACGTCTTCAAGAGCTGGAATGAAGGGGAACTCGAAAGCTACCTGATCGAAATCACCCGCGACATTTTCACGGTGAAAGATCCGGCCACAGGGAATGATCTGGTCGACATGATCCTCGATACCGCCCAGCAGAAGGGAACCGGGAAGTGGATGAGCCAGCACGCCCTTGACCTGGGTGTGCCGACCACGCTGATCACTGAAGCGGTCTATGCCCGCTGCCTGTCGGGTCAGAAAGAGGCCCGCGTGAATGCGTCGAAAGTGCTGACCGGGCCGACCGACGCCAAGTTCACCGGCGACAAAAAGCAGTTTATCGAAGACGTGAAGCAGGCGTTGTATGCGTCGAAGCTGTGCAGCTACGCCCAGGGTTATGTGCAGTTGGATGCCGCCGCGAAGGAGTTCGGCTGGAAGCTGAATAACGGCAATATCGCCCTGTTGTGGCGAGGTGGCTGCATCATCCGCAGTGCGTTCCTCGGCGACATCAAGGCCGCGTTCGACAAGAACCCGCAGCTCGAAAACCTGCTGCTCGACGACTTCTTCAAAGCGGCGATCGACAAAGCTCAACCGAGCTGGCGACGCGTGGTGGCCACCGCCGTGCAACTCGGCCTGCCCATCCCCGTCTTCAGTGCGGCCCTCAGCTACTACGACGGCTACCGCAACCCGCGGCTGCCCGCCAACCTGCTGCAAGCCCAGCGCGACTATTTCGGTGCCCACACCTACGAACGCACCGATCAACCCCGCGGCAAGACCTTCCACACCGACTGGATTCACGAACGCAAGAATTCGTAATCTGTCGCTGTGAGATGCAACAAAATGAAGCCCAGGGAATGCGTTCCCTGGGCTTCATGTTTTCCCGTCAGAGATTCAGTCACGATTGATGCTGCGTGACAATATGTCAATTGGCTGCTACAAGATATCGGTTACCATCAATGCGGGCGACAGGCAGTTGATGGGATTTTCATTGAGACATGTTTGATGTTGGGATGACGCGTTGAACAAAGCTGACATCATTTCAGAGATACAGCGAACAGCCGCAGATAATGGAAACGTACCCCTAGGTGTTGCTCGCTTTGAGGCCGCTACGGGCATCAAGACTGCGGACTGGTTCGGTATTCATTGGGCACGTTGGGGTGATGCTCTTCGGGATGCAGGTTTCGAACCAAACCAACTTCAAGGGGCCTATGAAAAGGAAGAACTCCTTCAGAAGTACGCTGAACTGGCAAGAGCTTTGGGTCGCATTCCCGTGAGGGGCGATCTGGGTCTGAAGCGACGAGCAGACCCAGACTTTCCGAGTTGGAATACTTTCGAGCGATTAGGTAAAAAGGCGGAACTGATCCGTAAACTAGGCGAGTTCTGTCGTTCACAGAAGGGCTTTGAGGAGGTAGTTCTGTGGTGCGAGTCATACTCAGGTTCATCGAAAGCGGAGTCAAACGAGGATGAACTATCTGCGGAAGAAGACCATATCGGCTATGTTTACCTTCTCAAACACGGCTCTCGCCGAGAGTACAAAATTGGCTGCACAAATAACCCACTGAGGCGGGAGGGTGAGCTTGGTATCCAACTTCCTGAAAAGTGCCAACCAGTCCACTACATCCAGACCGACGACCCGGATGGTGTCGAGGCGTACTGGCATCGGCGTTTCTCCTCCAAGCGTAAAGAGGGCGAGTGGTTCTCACTTACGCCGCAGGATGTCCGAGCATTCAAACGGTGGCGCCGCATCTATTGAACTCGGGCGGGGTGGCGCTGACAGCTTCTGATTTTGTGTGCCACTGGCTCTGCCAGTGCAATGATGTGCGGGCCTGCCACTAAGATAAGGAAGACACTGGCGTAGCCAGTGGCACACCGCGGCAAGACCTACCACACTGACTGACCGAGTACGCAAGATTTCGCAATCTGCCGGAGTGAGAGGAATCAACACGGAAGCCAAGGGATTGCCATCCCCGGGCTTCGTGAATTTATATCGCCTCCGCCCGGAAGGTGAACTCGCCGTGCTGGACGTCGAGGTAGACCTTAGAGCCTTCGTCGAACTCTCCGGCGAGCAGGCGGTTGGCGAGTTCGTTTTGCAGCCGCTGTTGGATGACCCGCTTGAGCGGCCTTGCTCCGTAGACCGGGTCGTAACCTTCCTCAGCGAGGACATTCTTCGCGGCGTCGCTGACTTCGAGTTCGATATCCTGATCGGCCAGCCGCTGCTGCAGCTTGGTCAATTGCAGCTCGACAATCTGGCGAATTTCCTTCTTCTGCAGCGGATGGAACACAATCGTTTCATCGACGCGGTTGAGGAACTCCGGCAGGAACTCTTTCCGCAAGGCCCCGAGGACACGGCGGCGGATTTCGGCATCGTCTTCCTGGCCCGACAGGTCCATGATGAGCTGGCTGCCGATGTTCGACGTCATCACCACAATGGTGTTGGTGAAGTCGACGGTGCGACCGTGGCTGTCGGTCAACCGGCCATCATCGAGAAGTTGCAGCAGCACATTGAAGACATCGCGGTGGGCCTTCTCGATTTCATCGAGCAGCAGCACGGTATACGGCCGCCGCCGCACCGCCTCGGTCAGCTTGCCCCCTTCTTCATAGCCGACATATCCCGGAGGGGCCCCGATGAGCCGGGCCACGGAATGCTTCTCCATGAACTCCGACATATCGATGCGGACCATCGCCCGTTCATCATCGAACAGAAACTCGGCGAGGGCCTTGCAGAGTTCGGTCTTACCGACACCCGTTGGGCCGAGAAAGATGAACGACCCGATTGGCCGGTTGGGGTCCTGCATGCCCGAGCGGGAACGACGGACCGCATTGGCGACGGCGGTGACGGCTTCTTCCTGGTTGATCATCCGGCGATGGATGCTGTCTTCCATGTCGAGCAGTTTCTGCCGTTCGGTTTGCAGCATGCGTGACACGGGCACCCCGGTCCAGGTGCTGACCACCTTGGCGATGTCTTCTTCGCTCACTTCTTCTCGCAATAGCCGTTGACCTTCATCGAGCGCGGCGACTTTGCTTTCCATATCAGCGAGCCGCTGCTCTGCGATCTTGAGTTGCTGTTCCGACTGGAAGGCCCGCATGTAGTCGTCGTTGTTGTTGGTCCGCTGCGCTTGCGAGAACGATTGCTCGTACGCCGTGCGCAGTTTTTCGATTTCTTCTTTGAGCGGCCGCAATCCGGAAAGGGCCGCTTTTTCCGCTTCCCAGCGGGCTTTGAGCGTCTTCACCGACTCTTCGCGCTCGGCGATTTCCTTCTTGAGCGTTTGCAGCCGTTGCTGATTGTCCGCCGCCGATTCCTTGCTGAGGGCCGCGGCTTCGATCTGCATGCGGGTCAGTTGCCGGGTGGCTTCATCAATCTCGACGGGCATGGAATCCATTTCCATCCGCAGTCGCGACGCCGCCTCATCGACGAGATCGATGGCCTTATCGGGGAGGAAACGGTCGTTGATGTAACGATCCGACAGCGTGGCCGCCGCGATGAGGGCATCATCAGTGATCCGCACACCATGATGGGTTTCGTAGCGTTCTTTCAACCCACGCAAGATCGAGATGGTGTCTTCGACCGAGGGTTCATTGACCTGGATCGGCTGGAAGCGGCGTTCGAGGGCCGGGTCTTTTTCGATGTACTTGCGGTACTCATCGACTGTGGTCGCACCGACGCAATGGAGTTCGCCGCGAGCCAGGGCGGGCTTCAAGAGATTCGAGGCATCAACCGCTCCCTCCGACGCCCCCGCACCGACCACCGTGTGCAGTTCATCGATAAAGAGAATGATCTTTCCTTCGGCTTCGGTCACTTCCTTGAGGACCGCTTTGAGCCGATCTTCGAATTCGCCGCGGTACTTGGCCCCGGCAATGAGGGCCCCCATATCGAGTGCGATGACGCGCTTATCTTTCAGGTTCTGAGGCACATCGCCCATGACGATGCGGTGGGCGATGCCTTCAACGATGGCAGTTTTGCCGACACCAGCATCACCGACCAGCACGGGGTTATTCTTCCGACGGCGCGACAGCACCTGAATCACACGGCGGATCTCATGATCACGGCCGATGACCGGGTCGATCTTGCCCTGCTTGGCGAGGGCGACGAGATCCTTGCCATACTTTTCGAGGGCCTGATATTTGCCTTCGGGGTTCTGGTCGGTCACTTGTTGCGATCCTCTCACATCCTTGAGGGCATTGAGGACATCGGTCTGTTTCACGCCATTGAGTTCGAGCACTTTTTTCGCGGGGTCATCCACGGTGGTGAGCGCGAGCAGCAGATGCTCGGTGGAGACGTACGAGTCCTTCATCTTCTCGGCGAGTTGGTCGGCCTGGTTCAGCACCTGCATCATCGCCGGGCTGGCATTCGCCTGTCCGCCGGACTGCTGAGGCAGCTTCCGCAAGTCGGCTTCCACGATGGAGGTCAACTGGCCAACGTTGATGCCGGCTTTCTCCAACAGCGGCCGCACGATGCCTTCACGTTCATTCAGCAAAGATGCCAGAAGATGCAACGGCACCAGTTGCGGATGCCCTTTGCTTTCTGCCAGTTGCTGCGCATTCTGCACCGCTTCCTGGGCTTTGACGGTTAATTTGTCCATGCGGAAAGCCATCGGTCAATCCTTTCAGGACGGACGTTCTCTGTCGTTCGACGATGGTCATCGTGAACGGCTTACATTGTAACGCTGGAATGACAGGGAATTGAGTACGGCGAGACGAGCCGGAGGGGCAGGGGAGCAGGCGTCCCTGACGAGGGAATCATCAGGGACGCCGGGCATCGGTGCTTACAAACAATCAACTCTTCTTTTCGAACTCGGCATCGATCACGCCATCATCGCCTTGCGACTGCGGGGCACCATCGGCACTGGGGCCAGCGGCCCCAGCAGCGGCGGCTTGCTCGTGCATCTTGCTGAAGGCCATCAAAGCCTGCTGCAGGTTCTCGACAGCCGACTTGATGGCGGCGACGTCTTCACCCTTTTCGGCTTCTTTCACCTTCTCCACAGCACCTTCCACGGCCGACTTCGCCGAGGCATCGAGCTTGTCGCCATGTTCCTTCAACGTCTTCTCGGTTTCGTAGATAACGCGCGAGGCTTCGTTCTTCGCTTCGGCGACTTCGCGGCGGCGTTTATCTTCGGCCGCATGCGATTCGGCATCACGCTTCATCTTCTCGACTTCGCCGGAGTCCAAGCCACTGGCATTCTGCACCTTGACGGTTTGTTCCTTGCCCGACCCCAGGTCTTTCGCTTTGACGCTGAGGATGCCGTTGACGTCGATATCGAACGAGACTTCGATCTTCGGTTCGCCACGGCGGGCCGGAGGAATGCCATCGAGGTTGAACTGGCTCAGCAGACGGTTATCGCGGGCCATCGGGCGTTCGCCCTGATAGACACTGACCGTGACCGCCGTTTGGCCATCGGCTGCCGTCGAGAAGGTTTCCTTTGCCGTCTTCGGGATGGTGGTATTGCGTTCGACCAGCACCGTCATGATGCCCCCTTCGGTCTCGATACCGAGAGAGAGCGGAGTCACGTCGAGCAGCACCACGTCCTTCACGTCACCGGTGATAATAGCCCCTTGAATGGCGGCACCAATCGACACGACTTCATCGGGGTTCACGCCACGATGGGGTTCCTTGCCCTTGAAGAGCTTCTTGACGAACTCCTGCACCTTGGGCACGCGGGTGGAACCGCCGACCAGGACGACTTCGTCGATCTGTTCCGGTGACAGCTTGGCATCACGCAGGGCGTTTTCCACGGGACCACGACAGCGTTCGACGAGGTCGTCCACCAGACGTTCAAAGTCGGCCCGGGTGATCGCCATCTGCAGGTGCTTCGCACCGGTATTGTCAGCGGTGATGAAGGGCAAGTTGATGTCGGTCGATTGCTGACTAGACAATTCCTTCTTGGCCTTTTCCGCTGCTTCCCGCAGACGTTGCAGGGCCATCGCGTCTTTCCGCAGATCGATGCCGTTTTCCTGCTGGAATTTGTCGGAGATGTAGTTCACGAGCTTCTGGTCGAAGTCGTCACCACCGAGGTGAGTATCACCGTTGGTGCTGAGCACTTCGATCAATTCGTCGCCAACTTCCAGGACGGAGATATCGAATGTCCCCCCGCCGAGGTCGAACACGGCGATCTTTTCATTCCGTTTGTTCTGCAGACCATACGCAAGAGCGGCAGCGGTGGGTTCGTTGATCACACGGTCCACGGTGAGACCGGCGATTTCGCCGGCATCTTTTGTGGCCTGTCGTTGAGCATCGTTGAAGTACGCGGGAACCGTGATCACCGCGTGCTTGACGGTGTGACCCAGGTACGACTCAGCCGACTCCTTCAGCTTACGCAAAACCATCGCCGAGATTTCCGGCGGGCTGTAGGTCTTGCCGTGGACTTCAACCTTCACATATTCGCTGGGTCCGCCCACGACTTTATAGGGCACGATCTTTTCTTCGGACTCGACTTCCGTGTGTCGACGGCCCATGAACCGCTTGATCGAGTAAATGGTGTTATGCGGGTTGGTCACCGCCTGGCGCTTGGCCGGGTCACCAACGAGGCGGTCCCCCTTTTCCGTGAACGCGACCACGCTCGGCGTGATGCGGTTGCCGTCCTGGTTGGCGATGACTTTGACTTCGCCCCCTTCCATGACGGAGACCACCGAGTTCGTGGTGCCCAAATCGATCCCGATGATTTTTTCCTGGACGGCCATTAAATTCACTCCCCATTTGCTGCCAGCAACGAAAGTGTTGTGGCGAAAGTTGTCACGGTGGAAATCGTGTCAGTTGGAAATCGAACGACACCTCATCATGCAGATCGCGTGCCAGTCCTTTTCCCATCCACATAAGACTTCCTAACCCATTTCCTCATAATGCCTTGCCGCTACAATGCCTGATGATTGTCTGGTAAAATCGCCAAGAAAACTGCCAGACTGGCACTCCAACGAACATTTACCCGCCAACGTGACGACTGCCACTTTGGCACCACGACCGTCCCGGTAGGTTCTCTGCCACTTCATGGCGCACGATTCCCTCATGTCCGGGAGGCCAAACATCGGCGCGGCTTGAATTTGCCACTATTGACTTGTACAAATCGTGTTCCGCGCTTGAAGTGTGCCGGGTGGGCTGAAGTTCCGTAACTTCTTCCCGGGGAGCCGTAAATCTCTCCATGCCTGCCATTTCAGACTGTAACACTCTACACGACTTGACGTTGCATCGTTTCCATCCATCCTGATCCCAGGGTGGCCTTGAGTTGAGGTGGACATGGCCAATAAGAAGGTGCCGAAGAAGCGTCCGAAATCTGCCTCAGCAACACCCGCCTCCGCCAGCTCGAAGCCCTCACCGGCCAAAGGTCCGACTGAGGCCGATCTGAAACGGATCGACGACGAGATTCTGAAACTCGTCAACAAACGGGCCGAAGCCACTGCTCGGATGCTGGAACAGGCTCAAGATCGCCGTTCGCTGGTCTACCAACCGCGAACCGATGATGATCTGTATTCTCAGTTGGAATCGGACAATCCGGGTCCGCTGACGGGCCGTGCCGTTCGAGGCATCTTCCGTCAGATTCTCAGCGCGGTCCGCAATCAGGTCCGCACTCAGCGGGTGGCCTACCTGGGTCCGGCCTTCAGCTTCACACACATTGCGGCAATTGAACGCTTCGGCGAATCGGCCGATCTGATACCGGTCAACACCATCGCGGCAGTCTTCGAAGAGGTGAACCGCGGGCATGCAGACTTCGGTCTGGTCCCCATCGAAAACAGCACCGACGGTCGCATCATCGACACGCTCGATATGTTCACGCGGTTGCCGCTGCGGATTTGTGGTGAAGTGCAACTGGCGATTCATCACAACCTGCTGGGGCGGACTCCGCGGGCGGAAATCTCCGAGATCTACAGCAAGCCGCAGGCATTATCGCAGTGTCGCGACTGGCTGAGCCGCAACATGCCGCATGCCCGGCCGATCGAAGTGGCCAGCACATCGACGGCGGCGCAACTGGCTCGCGATAAGCCCGGCGTGGCCGCGATTGCCAGTCGTCAGGCCGCACTTGAGTATCAGCTCGAAATCCTGGCGGAAAACATCGAAGACAATAAAACGAATGTGACGCGGTTTGCCGTCATCGGTGATCGACAGATGGTCCCCACCGGACGGGATCGGACATCGCTGCTGCTGCAGATTCCGCATCGTCCCGGGGCACTGTCTGACGCTTTGGCGATCTTCAAAGGGGCCAAGCTCAATCTGACGTGGATTGAATCGTTCCCGCTGCGGGGGCCGGAATCGGGTTACATTTTCTTCATCGACTGCGAAGGGCATCTCAAGGATGCCAAGATGAAGAAAGTGCTGGAACAACTAGCGGCAACGGCGGTGCGTCTGGAAGTGCTGGGTTCGTATCCGCGGAGCGAACCGCTGGAATAATGCCAACTGCTGCGAAAAGCCGCCACCGCTGCGTGGCAGGCACTTTGTCTACTGAGTTTCGAGTTCGTGAAGGACACTGCAATGCGACGGCCGTTTGTGGCTGGTAACTGGAAGATGAATCTCACCCTGGCCCAAGGCAAAGCCCTGGCGGCGGCGATCGCTGCGGACTGCCCGGCGGGTGACAGCGTGGATGTGGCCCTTTGCCCAGCGTCCCCCTATCTGCTGCCGGTGAAAGACGCCATTGCCGGCAGTGGCGTGCAACTCGGAGCACAGAACGCTTACTTCGCTGCCCCGGGTGCCTTCACCGGCGAAATCGCACTCGACATGCTGCTGGATGTCGGTTGCCAATGGGTGATCCTGGGTCATAGCGAACGCCGTCAGTTCTTTGGCGATACCGACGCGCTCATCAACAAGAAACTGATTGCCGCCCGTCAAAAAGGGCTCGGCGTGATCTTCTGCGTCGGCGAACTCCTCGCGGAACGTCAGGAAAATCGCACGGAAGCCGTGCTGGAAACTCAGATGGCGGGCGGGCTGGCCGATGTCGATGCGGCCATGTTCGAAGGAGTGGTGATTGCCTATGAACCCGTTTGGGCCATTGGCACCGGTGTCACGGCCAGCCCGGAACAAGCCGAAGCCGCCCACCTTTATCTTCGCAACTGGGTCCGCAGCCATTACAATAACGCCGCCGCGGATCAATTGCGGATTCAGTATGGTGGTAGTGTGAAACCCGATAACGCAGCGGAATTGCTGTCTCAACCGAACGTCGACGGAGCGCTCGTCGGGGGAGCCAGCTTGAAGCCGGAACAGTTCCTGCCGATCATTCAGGCGGCCCGGGGCATCGTGAAGTAAACGAACTCTCAAAGAATTCAGCCCAGGAAGAACTCCGCCGCGGCTGCCAAAAGGATGTGTGCAATGAGTGACTGGCTTCCCTACATCACGATGACGGCGTTGATGATCTGCGGATTGCTGCTGATTTTTATCATTCTGCTGCAACGCGGTCGTGGTGGTGGTCTCGCCGGGGCGTTGGGTGGTGCCGGGGGGCAAAGCGCCTTCGGAACCAAGGCAGGCGATATTTTCACACGGATCACCGTGGGCCTGGCCCTCGTCTGGTTCCTCTTCGCCGTCTTCAGCCTGTATGCCATGCAGAACGGCGGCACAAAGTTTCAGGGTGGGACTGCCGCCGTGCCCACGGCTCCCGAATTGACGGACGTACCCGACACCTCGGCTCCCGCAACGGGATTGCCCACCGAACCGGCAGCGACGACGGAACCGGCCATGGACGCCCCGGCTGAACCGGACGCCAAGGCGGATTCTGCCACTCCGCCGGCGGCTGCAGAATCGAAGCCAGCCTCTGGCGAAGAAGCCGCCCCCGCTGAAGCCGCGGCGAAAACCCCGGACGCTGCAGAGACCCCAGAAAAACCGGAAACCCCGGCGGCACCAGCCGAAACGAAGTCGCCGGAATAGGCGTCTGAATCATTGGCGGTCAACCCCAGTGTTCCCATTGAGAGTTATCTCAGGGAACGCTGGTGCCTCATTCGCGTTGATGGGCTAAGCCCCCTTTGCGATGCGGGAATTCTGTTCGAAAAGAGGAAACTGTGCTCCTCAGTATGACTGGTTTTGGTGAAGCCCGTGATCAGGTCGCGGGTGTGCACGTGACCGCGGAATTGCGGAGCGTCAACCATCGCCAATTCAAGTTGTCGCTGCGTTGTCCAGAACCCTGGTCACGGTTTGAGCCGGAGATTGAACGCACACTGCGCGAGCAGATTACGCGTGGGGCCGTCTCTCTTGCCTTGAGAGTGGATCGCGAGGCCTCAGAAAAAAGCACGCGGATCAATCCGGTCACGCTCAGTCTGTACTGGCGGCAGTTGCAAACGTGTGCCCAACAATTGGGTGCTCCAACGCCGCAGGATCTCACCGCGGTCGCTCAACTTCCCGGTGTCATCGATTCTGGCGAAGGAGTCCCGGCCGATCCAGAGGCGGTCGGTCCTGACCTGTTGAAGCTGATCCGGCTGGCCCTCACCAGTTACCAGGAGTTTCGCCACAGAGAAGGGGCGGCAATGCAGGCCGATCTGCTGGCCCAACTCCAATCGATCCGGGAAAATGTCACCCTCATTGCCGAGCAGGCACCGGAAGTCATCAGCGAATACCGCGCAAAACTCCAGCAGCGGATTCAGGAAGCGTTTGCCCAGGCTCAACTCGATTCAACGATCACCCCCAGCGACCTGATTCGCGAAGTGGCCTTATTCACGGATCGTACCGACATCAGCGAAGAACTGGTCCGGCTCCGCAGCCATCTCGATCAATTCGAACGCATGATCTCCAGCCAGGAATCGGCCGGTCGGAAGCTCGATTTTCTCTGCCAGGAATTGTTCCGCGAAGCCAATACCATTGGTTCCAAAGCCAATCATATTGGTATTTCTCACGCGGCCGTCGACATCAAAACCGCGATTGAACGGATGCGGGAAGTCGTTCAGAACGTGGAGTAGAGTTGTGGCCGCGAATTCCGCAGAGAGTCCGTTTCAAATCGTGGTCCTGTCCGGCCCCAGCGGCAGCGGGAAAACCACCATCGTGGAACGGCTGATCCGGGAAGCCCCGGTCCGGCTGGTGAAATCGGTCTCGGCCACCACCCGGTCGCCTCGCGTCGGTGAAACGCCTGGAGAATCGTACTATTTCCTTTCGCAGGAAGAGTTTCAGACGCGGCTAGCCAACGACGAATTCCTCGAAACCGCCGAAGTCTACAGCGGTTTGTGGTATGGCACGCTCAAATCGGAAGTCGACCGAGCCCGGTTGCTGGGTGGCTGGTCGTTCCTGGAAATCGATGTCCAGGGAGCGCTGCGGGTCATGGATCTTTATCCCGAGGCGATCACCATTTTCGTGAAACCGCCGTCGATGGAAGTCTGTGAGCAGCGGCTGCGTGCCCGTAAAACCGACAGCGACGCGATCATTCAGCAGCGTCTGGCCAAAGTTCAGCACGAATTATCGTTCGCCGATCGGTATCGCCATCAGGTGGTGAACGACACGCTGGACCACGCGATTCAGGAAATTCTGGGCATTCTGGACTCTTACCGCTGAATCGGTCATAATGCCAGTTCGGCCGAAATTCGGCCCCAGGCTTCAGAAGGAACTCGCGGCATGTTGGAAGAGCTCAAAGAGGAAAGCATCGTTAACAAGTGTGGCGGACGCTTCAAGCTGTCGTCCCTCATCCAGAAGCGGATGGTCGCGCTGCTGCGCGGGGCTCGTCCGCTGGTGGAACTGCAATCCAAGAGCCATATGGAAGTGGTGGTGCAGGAAATTCTGCAAGACAAAATCTTCCTCGATGCCAGTGGAAATGTGGCCGAACGTCAGGTCGAAATGGCTGATGCCGGCCCCACTCTGGACGACCTCTAAACAACTGAGTGAAGGTTCCCTGGCCGGTCCGCGAACTGCCGGGGAACCGCGAGGTGATGAGGAATGCACGGCCGGGAAATTGTGCTCGGCGTAACCGGGGGAGTCGCTGCCTACAAGGCGGCTGACCTGTGCAGCAAGCTGGTGCAGCAGGGTGCCTCTGTGACCGTCGTCATGACGGCGGCGGCCGAAAAATTCATCGGCCCCACCACCTTTGCGGCCCTCACGAATCGGCCGGTCTACCGCGACGCTTTCCAGCCGGTCGAACATTTCCGTGGCGAACACATCGGCCTGGCTCAGCGGGCTGAATTGATTGTGGTTGCTCCCGCGACAGCCGATTTCCTGGCCCAGGCAGCACACGGTTTCGCCGGGGAATTGCTGTCGACGATGTTGCTGGTCGCAACATGCCCGATCATGATGGCCCCCGCGATGAATGCCGACATGTGGGCCAAACCAGCGGTCCAACGCAATGTTGCCCAACTTCAAGCCGACGGGGTGACGATCATTCCGCCGGGCGATGGCTGGTTAAGCTGCGGCCAGATTGGTCCCGGACGGATGGCCGAACCGGCGGAGATCCTCGCACAGATTCGCACAGTTCTCGGTTAATTCTGCCATGCGTATTCTCATCACCGCCGGGCCGACTCGCGAGTATCTCGATGATGTGCGTTATCTCAGTAACGCGAGCAGCGGCCGGATGGGTTACGCCCTTGCGGAAGCGGCCCTCGCCGCCGGTCATGAAGTGGTGTTGATCAGCGGGCCGGTCGCGTTGCATCCGCCAGCTGGGGCATTGGTACGGCTCGTCGAAACGACCGATCAGCTCCTCGCCGCGTGTGATGCCGCCTGGCCCGACTGTGACGGCGTGATCGCCACGGCCGCCGTTTGCGATTACCGACCCCGCGAACGCTTTCCCGGTAAACTCGCCAAAACCGGTGTCTCGCTCGAACTGGAACTCGTCGAAACCGCTGATGTGCTGGCCGAACTCGGTCGGAAAAAAGGGCACCGTTGGATCGTCGGTTTCGCGTTGGAGTCCGAAGAGTTTGCCCACATCAATGCGATCCGCAAACTCAAGGAAAAGAACTGCAACGCGATCGTGCTCAATCGCCCCACGGCGATTGGCTCCGCCGATAACTCGGTCGAGGTGATCGAACGCTCGGGCGAAACCGTGGCCCGGTTTTCCGGCCCGAAAACCGTGGTCGCGGCAGAACTACTGCAGTGGATTTCACAGGCATTCGCCTCGCATGAGGCCTGATCGACGCAATTGCCTCGGCCTCGAAACGTCTCACAACCCGCACCGCCGACACAATCGGCCTGATGCGACCCGAACTCGGGCCATGTGGCAAAAAGGCATCATCTCGCGTCGCCTTTTCGCAGCACGTCGAAATCCAGGTGGTAGGTTTCCAGAGACCGGTGATAGGCGGAGACGTTCTGCCCACATCCGGTCCCGGTGCCGGGGGAGTGCACCGGTGTTGTTCGACGTGTGAACTGCCAGCTCTTCCGCAAACATTGTCTGCGGCCGATCGGGGTGCGCTCACGCTGTTCGAACGTGGGGAACTATCGACATGGTCGATTACCAACGGCTGCGAACCGATCTTCTGGCACTCGCCGTGCTCGCGGGGACGGTCTATCTCAGCCTCTGCCTCTTCAGCTACGACCCGGCTGATCCCCCATCGACGACCGTTTACCCGCTCCGCACTGAAGTCCATAACATCGGTGGGGCGACCGGGGCATGGCTGGTTCACACTCTGCTGCAAACCTTTGGTGCCGGGGCGTATTGCCTGCCGATCATGCTCGCCGTCTGGGATCTGCGACTCTTTTCGCGAGAAGGGACGGAGGATGCCGGGCTACGACTGTTTGGTGCGGCCTTAGTGATGACGGCAATCGTGGTCGCCGTGCAGGTGGCCCCCCCGTTATTTGCCTCGGCTCCGCCCGTCGGTAACGGTGGCTATGCTGGCGCGAGCCTGACCATTCTGCTGCATCGCCATTTCCAACCCGTGGGTCTGGCGATTGTCGTGGTCAGTCTGGGGCTGGCCGGGTTGGTCCTCGCCAATGAAGTGCGACTGTTCTACAGCGCGGCTCAGGTTTGCCTGTTGCCGTTCACCATGTGGGATCGCCTCGCATTCCGATACCCTGTCACCGAGTATGCGGCGACAGTTCCCGAGCCAGTGAAGCCGGCGGCTTTGCCCGTGGCGACGGCTCCGATTCCGATCCATCACCCGCCCGTCATTGCACCCGCCCTGGAACGTGAAAACACCGCAGATCTGGTCAAGCCGGAATTGCCAGCCACACCTGTTGAGCCACCGATACCAACTCCCGCCCCTGAAAAACCGGCCGCTCCCGTGCGGTCATTGAGTGTGCTGTCTCTGCTGTTTCCCACCAAAGTGACGGAGGAACCGGCGGAAGAAGCTCCATCGGTACCGTTGCCCGTGGTCACGGCGAATGGCATCAAAATCAATCCGCCGCTGGGGTCAACGCCGGTGCTGGGGCTGGTCACGGATGACGACGAAGACGACAGCGACTACCTGCTCCCCTCGCCGCAAATGCTTGATGGAGCCGCCGAGTTCCCCTACGAAGTCCTGGCACAAAAAGCCCAGGTCGCCGCTCAAACTCTGGAGCAGACGTTCCAGCAGTTCGGGTTGAAGATCCGGGTGTCGGAAATCGATACCGGGCCGGTGGTCACGCAGTACGAACTTGATCTCGAGCCGGGCTTGCGGTTATCCAAGGTCACCAGCCTCGCTGATGACCTGGCGATTGCGTTGCGAGTTCCCTCGGTCCGCGTGGTGGCTCCGATCCCCGGCAAAAACACCGTGGGCGTGGAAGTTCCCAACGATGTCCGTGTGATGGTGCGTCTGCGGGAACTGATCGAGAACTGCAAGGCCGACTTCGAAGACAAGCGGCTGCCGTTGTTCCTCGGCAAAGATGTTCGCGGCCGTCCGCTGGTTGTGGATATGTGCAAGATGCCCCACCTGTTGATCGCAGGGCGGACCGGCACCGGGAAGAGCGTCTGCCTCAACACGCTCATTCTGTCGCTGCTGATGACCCGTTCGCCCGAGCAGGTGAAGATGCTGATGATCGACCCAAAGATGGTCGAACTCAGCCCGTACATGCGGATTCCGCACCTGATGCACCCCGTCATCACCGACATGAAGAAGGCGGAGGCGGTGCTCGGCTGGGCGGTCGACAAGATGGAAGAACGCTACGACCTGCTCGCGCGGGTCGGTGTGCGGCATCTCGATTCGTACAACCAACTCGGTCGTGAAAAAGTCCTGCAACGGCTGGGCCTTGATCCCGATTCCGAAGAAGCCGAATCCGTGCCCGAGCAGATGCCCTACATCGTGATCATCGCCGACGAAATGGCCGACATGATCATGACCTCGGGCAAAGAAGTCGAAGGCTACATCATCCGCTTGGCCCAAAAGTCGCGTGCGGTCGGGATTCATCTGGTCCTCGCGACGCAGAAACCCACGGTTGATGTGATCACGGGCCTCATCAAATCGAACCTGCCAGCCCGCATTGCGTTCCAGGTTTCCAGCCGCATGGACAGCCGCGTGGTCCTCGACGAACAGGGAGCGGAAAAACTGCTGGGGAATGGCGATTTGTTGTATCTCGCCCCGGGCACCAGCCATTTGACGCGGGCTCAGGGAACCTTCGTCAGTGATGATGAAGTGAACCGCGTGATCGAACACTTCGCCGATCAGGAACCGCAGTATTCCGATGAAATCGTGCAGGTGACCACAGCGGCAGCACGCGCCGCTCAAAGCAAATCGGGCGGCAGCGAAGCCCGCGATCGCGATGATCTCTACGATCAGGCCGTCGAAGTCGTCATCCGTGAAGGTCGAGGGAGCGTATCGTTATTGCAGCGAGCGCTCGGCGTCGGTTACGGCCGCGGTGCGCGCATGATTGACTGGATGGCCGAAGACGGCATCGTCGGCACCTACAACGGCAGCCAGGCCCGCGAAGTCGTGATGACAATCGACGAATGGGAAAGCCGTAAGTCGATGTAAAAAAGAAGCCCAGGGATCGCGATCCCTGGGCTTCAATGATTCCATACCCCAATCAATTGCATTCCGCGAGCAGTGGGCCGGCGAGTTCGGTCACGTAGAACAACCGGCCGGGTTGCGTGGGCATGAAGGTGGAGGGAATCCACGACGTCGGTTCGTGGCGTAGGGTCATCCACAATGACAAACCCTGCCATTGCATCCCCCGGGCAAACGTGCCATCCGCACCGCCGATGATCTTGTCGGCTTGCAGGAACAGGCCCGGGCCGATGGTGTTGGCGAAGGCGGGCACCAAGGTGGTCCGGCTTTTGAAACTGGTCAATGCGTTTTGCTCGATGGTCAGCGGATGGAGTTTCGCGCCGATGCGGTGCGTCTGGGCTTTCCATTCCTTTTCCGATGCATATTCCGCAGCGAAATGGGGTTCCCAGAAGGCGATGTGGCAGACCCGGCCGATCCCAAAAATGACCACCAGCTTCGCCCCTTGGGATTTCAACTCGCCGATCTTCTCGCCATAGGTCGGCAGCAGTTTCTTTGTCGCGAAGTTGCGTTGCTTCTTGGGGACGGTGAGCTTGCCGAGCGGGCCGTAGAAGGCGTGTTCCATCGCATATTGAAAGGCCCCCGGGTTCGAAGACGGCAGCGTATTCCCCTGGGCATCGCTCCATTCATCCATGTTGAAACCGTGCACGTGGTCGCACGGCACTTTCCATTCATTCAGGAAGTAGACCGCCCAGCGATACATCCCCATCGGACCGACGGGGAGAATCATGGCGAGCTGCTGACCGGCATCGCGTGCGAACTTGATGGTGAGGGCAATTTCGTGCCCCATGAACGTATCGAAATCGGCCTGGCTGGTGCAGGGGATCGGCTCGAAGCCTTTGTGCCACCAATTCTGCCGCTGGCCGATGGTCGACGGGTCGGCATCGACACAGGCATCAATTTTCTGCAAATCCCAGCCGGCGGGGAAGAAGCCTTCCATCAGCGAACCGGAGAGAGTGGAGAGCAAATCCATGAACAGAATCCTTGGCGGCAGGCGGTTGAGGTTGGAGCGAGCGAGACTGCTTCTTACCATATCCGGGGTCAAGGATGAAGTTTGAAGGATAAAGGTGGAAGACACATGAACGAAACCGGGCCGGTGACTGCGATTCATTTCGTGCGGACGTTTCCGTGGCTGCGCCTGGGACGGGCGATCGGTTGTGCCCTGTCGCCCACGCAGTTGGTGCTGGCGGTCGCCGGGGTGCTGGTGATGACACTTCTTCAAGACCTGTTGATCGCGCGCGTGATCTTCGAGACCAATACTCTCGACGGTATTTGGTACGAAGTGACTAGTGCACTCGAGACAGAAACTGCAACGGCGGAACCCGCGCACTTTTCGCCGCCGCTGGGCCATGTTGCAGGTGCTTTTCAAGAGGGTCTTAGCCCGCATCCAGGTCGCTGGAAACTGGCGATCATTGCCGTGAGTGCCTTCACGCTCTGGACGATTCTCGGCGTGGCGATAGCTCGCAGCACTGCCGTACAGTTCTGCCGTGACACGGGACCATCGTTCCGGTCGTGCCTGCAATGGTCACTGAGCCGCATCGTCAACAGTTTGACAGCCATCGTTACCCCGCTCTGTGGGACACTCGTGCTGGGCATTGCCATCCTGGTGATCACTTTGCCTGGGATACTGCCGGGACTCGGGACAATGTGGCTGCACTTGGCCGCCCCGGTACTGACGTTGCTGGCCTTCGTCGGCGGCGCCATTCTGGCGATGTTGCCCTTCTTATGGCCGCTGATGGTCGCCGCCGTCGCCGTCGATGGCAGCGACTCCTTCGATGCTTTTAGCCGCAGTTTTAGTCTGGTGACCTCGCGGTTCTGGTCCGCCGTGGGCTTAATTGGCCTCGGCGTGCTGACGACGCGGGTCTTGTCCTGGTTACTCAATCATGTGGACAGCAGCGTCGCGGTGATGGTCAACCAGTTCGCTTTGATTGTGCTGGGCGCGAAAGGGGATTGGATGCTGATGTCCGCCATTTCCTGGTGGTTAGACATCTTTAAGCAGGGGATTCTCGCGAGCTATTTCTGGTCGGTCGCCACGATCATTTACCTGCTGCTGCGGCACATGGTCGATGGCACGCCGCTGGATAACCTCGCCGGTTACGACGACGACATGCGGTTCCACGAACCGTTTCCGGTTGTCGGCATCGCCGGGGCAACGAACACCGCCAACGAACAACCGTAAACTTCAGCGGCGCATCGGACGGTCATCGAGCCGCATCGGTGTCTCTTCGGTCACCGGAATGGGAACCACGCGTTCGATCGTGGTTGGCTCGTCGGCGATTTTCAGCACATCACGACAGTATTCATGGCAACTGATGCACGTGGTCAGGGTGTGCATGTAAGTGTACGCGGCCCCATCGAGGTTTTGCTCGTTCGCCATCTGAACCAGCTTGTGTGACTGCCGTTTCAACTCAGTGCGGTGATGGGCGTAAATCTGGTCATGCTCGGCTTCCCATTCCGTGGCCTCACAGATGCGGTTGAGCTCTTCGGCTCCCTGGCGGATTTCCGGGAAGTCTTTTGAAACCAACCCGGCGACTATCCGTTGGGAACTGGCCAGCTTGGCGAGCATCAAGGCCGACTGTGTTTTCTGCGGGACAGATGAGGGTGTGCTGCTTTGCGCCCAGAGCAGTCCGACCCCAGCAACTCCTGCCAGACAGCATCCGCCAATGAGCGAATGACGTAAGCCGATCATAGTTTGCATCCCTCTTCCGTGAAATCCGCACACATCCTGATTCTGACGGATGATAATTTCGGATGTTGGTACTGAAGATCTTAGGCCAATCAACCGAAGCGTCGTGAAGCCTAGATTTAGACAGCCGTGATTGCGGAAATCATTTTCGAGGCAATCGCCGCACAATCCCTGGGCAACTCCCCTAGTATCTTCAGCGAATGGGAGCGTTACCTGGCAAAGACAACAATGCGTTTGATCGACTCAGCTACTTGCTGTATAAGCACTTGCAACAGAGACGCCCCCTGATCCAGCAGATTTAACGGGGCGAACTACGGAATGGAACGGGCATTGCACGCTAGAACGGTTAGTGAAAACTGTTCCTCAAAATGGCCTCGACAATGCTCCGCTGGATGTTGTTTCTAATCCTCACCTTACCGCTGATGGGTTAAGGGTTGACGGAGTTCTGTGCGTGTTCGGCAAAGGCTGAACTGGCTGTGCTTTCTTCTCGCTCGCCGCACCGAAATTCTTGAGTGTGCGTTGCTTGCAGCCAAGAACGGCCCTCGTTACACTGCCCCTTTCCCGCAGGATTGGTCGGGAAGTAAGGAAAGGTTTCTGGGATCATGGTTCATCGTCCGCGAACAAAATTGAAATTGGCTCGCAAGGCAGCCCGTTGCCCGAAGTGCGGCAAGCTGTGCGGCATGCGAGTGCGTTGCAAGACCTGCCATAAGAAATTGCGTGACTAACGTTTCGGTCGCATCGCGCGGAGCGTGATGCCTTCCCTGATATTACGGTCTGTTGGAACTGAGAGACTAACGGCATGCCTCGGATTGAACGCGATCGTGAATTGGCGCAACGCCGCCAGCGTAAGGTGAAGCTTGACAAGCTCGTGAAGCGCTACGCCTTGTCCTCGGTGTCAGCCGACAAGGAAGTGATCGCCGCCAAGGTGCGCCGCATCAGCCCCTTCTACAACATCGAAGCCCGGCTGGCTCAACTGGCCGAAGAAGGCCGTTCACCAGCGGCTCCCAAGAAGAAGTAAGCAGACACGGGTGGCTGAATCATCAGAACACCTGTTTGCCCGCTGAAACAACATCAGCCCGAACTCATTGCGAGTGTCGGGCTGTTTGCATTGTAGGGCAGGGCACCCATCTGGTGATCAGCCGAAGCGTATCACCGCATCGAGAAGCTGTTGATGGAACCCGTCCGGCGGACCAGATCCACAAACTCCCGCCGATAGCCAAAGCGGTCGGCCCCCTGCGATTGCGACGCCCACTCCAGCACCGCCGGTAAGGTGACTTCGCCTTTGTGGGCCGAGTTCCGCAAGAGAAGCCCGAAGGCTGCGACCGAGGCCGCAAAGCGGAAATCTTCCGAGGCCTGGGCGAACTCCGCCCCGCCATCTTTCAACGTAAATTTGATCTCCGACGACACATCGCCATCGGGGGCTTTGTACCGGAGTTTCAATGTCAACAATTCGCTGGAAGACGCGGCATCGGTCAGGGCCGTCGGCTGCTGGTAGCGTAAGGGATCGACCTGGGACAAGGCGGTCACATCGCCGCCAGCGGGGACCACTTCATAGAGCGCGGTGACCGTATGACCCGCGCCGATTTCCCCGGCATCTTTCTTGTCATCACGGAAATCCTCGGCGGCGAGCATGCGGTTTTCGTAACCGATGAGACGATATCCAGCGACCACGCGGGGATTGAATTCGACCTGAATTTTCACGTCTTTCGCAATAGTCACCAGCGTGCCATTGATCTGATCAACCAGCATTTTCTGGGCTTCATGCAACGTATCGATGTAGCCATAGTTGCCGTTGCCTTTGTCGGCCAACTGCTCCATCGTGCTGTCTTTCAGGTTGCCCATCCCGAAGCCGAGCACCGTTAATGAGATGCCCGCTTTTGCCCGGTCGGTGACCAGTTGCACGAGTTCGCTGCGATTGGTTGTGCCCACATTGAAGTCGCCATCGGTGCAGAGAATCACCCGGTTCACGCCACCGGGAATCTTGTGCTGCTCGGCGACATTGTAGGCCAACTGCAAACCTTCGCCCCCATTGGTGGAGCCCCCCGCCGCTAGGCGGTCGAGAGCTTCCGTGATGGTGGGCTGCTGGTTGCCACAGACCGAGGGCAGGGCCAAACCACTGGCTCCGGCATAGACCACGATCCCCACGCGATCGTTTTCACCGAGTTGCTTGGTCAACAACTTCAGCGACTCTTTCACCAAAGGCAGCTTGTTCGACTGGTTCATCGAACCGGAAACATCGAGCAGGAAGACGAGATTGCTGAGGGGTCGCTTATCCGCCTCGATCACCCGGCCTTTGAGACCGAACCGCACCAGCCGATGGGCCGGATTCCACGGGCAGCCCGCCACTTCCGCATGCACGGCGAAGGGTTCATGATTCGTCGGCGGGGCATCGTTGTAGCTGAAATAGTTCACCAGTTCCTCGATGCGGACCGCTCCCGCGGGCGGCAACTGCCCCTGATTCAGAAACCGGCGAACATTCGCATACGAAGCCGTATCGACATCGACAGAAAAGGTCGACAACGGCTGATCGAGCACCTGATGAAACGGGTTCTCAACGATGGCGTCGTAGTCTTCGGTATTGGGCGTTTTCTGCAGCGGTTGGGTCGAAAGGTCATCCGCGAAATAGTCACTGCCACCAAGGACAGCTCTCTGGGGTGTGTCTTCACGCTTGTATTCCCGCGGCTGCCCTGGGGCAGAGTCAACGGGCGCGATGTTTCGCTTCAAATTCGTTCTGCCACCAGGTCTACTACCATCGATCACGATTCTCTCTTCGGCGAGTTCCGGCATGGCAGCCGGAGCGGCTTCAGCGGCCGGAGCCATTGCTCCTTTGGCCCCCCCCATCCACAATTTACTGGTGTGGTTCGAGACCGGGGTCTCGGTGGCCGGTAATTCCAGCGGATGGTCAGCAGCATACTCCAGTTGCACGCCATCGACTTGACCGCTCGATGAAGCCGGGCGAGTCGCTGCAGGGGGCGGAGCCTGGCCGCAACCGAGAAAACCGACGAGACACAGGCCAGACATCCATCCCGACCACGCGCGAAGAGAGGTTGTGCGCATCGTTCGCTCCTGAATTCGACAGGCAAAGCAGGCGAAATAAGCCCGCACAGACAGGGAACCCCAGCACCAACCCCCGAGAATCGAGCGATTGTCAGACACGGGGCCTGCGGGTGAGACGCAACGACGGCGAAAAAATTCCCAGAAATTTTGAGTTGGGTGGAGAGTTAAGGGTTCAGAGTTGAGAGTTACGGGAACTTATTAAAAATGGAGAGTTGAGCTTCAATCGCAATCAAATTCCCAGGTCTTGTCTCTCAACCCTCAACTCTGAACTCTCAACGATTCCCCCGCCCCACGGCGGGGGTGGCTTTCGCGCGAACACGTCTAGGCTGCGGTTTGTCCGGCTGCTATGATGCGTCAGCGGTCGCGGGGGTTGCGGAGTCGGAAATCGTGTCGGCAAGTGCGGTTGTGGGAGTGGTGAACGCCGAGAGCGAACCACGGAGTCTGGCGGAAGATGACGCCAGTCGCGTCCTCGGACGGAACCTGGGGGCCAGTGTCGGCGATGCCGGGGCCTTCGGCGTGATGGTCGGCGTCGGGGAAACCTACATCCCCGCGTTTGTGCTGGCCCTTGGCCTGGGCGATGTCTTCGCCGGGTTGGTCACCACCATTCCTTTGTTGATGGGAAGCCTGCTGCAACTGATCGGGCCGTGGGCAGTCCATCGGCTGCAATCGCATCGCCGGTGGGTGGTGCTGTGTGCGGCCATTCAGGGACTCTGCTTTCTGCCGCTGATTGCCGCCGCTCTCGCCGGAAGCATTCCCGGTTTACTGGTGATGGCGATTTCCTCGGTCTATTGGGGATCGGGCTTGGCGACGGGTCCGGCCTGGAACACCTGGCAGGGAACGCTCATTCCACGTTCCATCCGAGCGAACTTCTTCGCCAGGCGATCTCGTTTGCAACAGATGGCGACCCTCGGCGGATTTCTGTTGGGTGGGTTTTCGCTGCAGGCTGCTCGGGCGGAAGGATGGGTGGTGCCAATGTTCGCCATGCTGTTCACCGTGGCCTGCACCTGCCGTCTGCTGTCGACGTTCTGCCTGTGGCTGCAGTCCGAACCAGTACCGATGCCCGCGGGGATTGCCCCCTTTGAATGGCGGCACGCGATCGAACGCTGCCTGCATGGCCCGACCGGTCCGCTGTTGTTGCTGGCGGTCTCGATGCAGGCCGGGGTTTATGTCGCCGGACCGTTCTTCAATCCGTACATGCTCAAAGTGCTGGAATTCAGTTACGCAGGCTATGCGATCCTGCTCGGCACCTCGTTTGTGGCGAAGTTCATGCTGCTGCCCTTGTGGGGCCGGTATGCCCATCGGCACGGAGCCCAATCGCTGTTATGGATTGGCGTGTTCGGCATCATCCCGTTGTCGATGGGGTGGGTCTTCAGCGATGACTATACCTGGCTGGTGATTCTGCAGGTGATTTCCGGGGCGGCCTGGGGAGCTTATGAACTCGCCTTGATGCTGCTGTTCTTCGAAACCATCCCCGAGCGCGATCGCACCAATATCCTCACGGTCTACAATGTCGCCAACTCGGTGGCTTTGGTGATTGGTTCGACCATCGGAGCGGCCTTGTTAAAATGGGGCAACGTCACCCAGGAAGCTTATCTGTGGGCGTTCGGGGTCTCGATGTTTGTGCGGATGAGTTCGCTCATCTGGCTGGTGCGTCTGCCGCGGATCACCGTGCAGGCGACCGAGACCGTCATCCGCCCGCTCACCATGCGGCCATCGTCCGGATCGATCGATGACCCCGTGCTGACGACCATGAAAGACATCGAAGAAGCGGCGTGAAGGCGGTAGTGGCTGAGTGACGAGGGCTAAGAGCTAAGGGACCAATTCCCACTAGGGCAGGTGAACTTTTCATGGTTCGCTGCCAAGTGCCCTTGCTCAATCATAGGGTGAGTGCTCTACTCTCAGCCCTTGACCCTCAACACTTCGCGCTCTGGATTCTTCCATGCCCTGGATGCCCGATAGTCTGGCCGAATGGCTCGAATCTGACGGACTCGGGGGCTATGCCATGGGGACCGTCTGCGGGCGGCGGACGCGGCGGTATCACAGCCTGCTGACCGTGGCGACAAGCCCCCCCACCGGCCGCATGACACTGGTCAACGGATTTGATGTCTGGATCGAAGGGGAAGGGCAGGACGTCCCATTATCGACGCAGTTGTACACGCCCTATGTCGTCGCGCCGGATAACACCCGCTGGCTGGACGATTTCGTCACCTATCCCTGGCCGACCTGGACGTTCCGCCTGCCGGATGGCCCGGTCATTCGGCAGGAATTGTTCATGCTGCGCGGGCAGCCCACCACAATCCTACGCTGGCGGTGCTTAACTCCGGACTACGGCGGTGCTCCGCTGCGGTTGCATTTGCGACCGTTCCTTTCCGGCCGCGATCATCATGCAGACCACACCGAGAATGCCGCCTTCGATTTCTCGCCGGAGCATGAGCACGAACAATGGACGTGGAAACCCTACGATGGGGTTCCCGCAATTCATGCTTTCACCAACGGCCGATACACACATCAACCGGTCTGGTACCGCCACTTTCTGTATGAGCACGAACGGGAACGCGGCCTGAATGACACCGAAGACTTGGCATCACCGGGCAAGTGGACGTGGAATCTGGCCACCGAAGATGCGGTCCTCATCTGGACCACGCAACCCGACAGCCTGAGTCACGGACCGCGGGCGATCTCGGCGTTGGAAACCACCCAACGCTGGGCGGCCAGTGAGTCGAGCCGCCGGGGTGAGTTGCCCGCGCGTCGCCGGTCCATCGAACAATATCTGGTGAAACCCGCAGGCCGCAGCAGCATTATCGCGGGCTATCCGTGGTTCACCGACTGGGGCCGCGACACGTTCATTTCATTGAGGGGACTCTGTCTTGCCACGGGAGATCTGGCAACGGCAGGCGAGATCCTCGATGCCTGGTCGATCCATGTCTCGGAAGGGATGTTGCCCAATCGCTTTCCCGATTCCGGTGCCGAGCCGGAATACAACTCGGTCGATGCCTCTCTTTGGTACATCATCGCGGTGCGGGAGTATCTCGATCTCGCCGAACGACAACACATTCTGCTGACGCCGGAACATCACCAACGGCTCGATGCCGCCATCGAACAAATCTTCGCTGGGTATTCGCAGGGCACGCGGTATCAGATTCATCTCGATGATGATGGCCTCATCGCCTGTGGCGAACCGGGCGTGCAACTCACCTGGATGGATGCCAAGGTTGGCGACTGGGTGGTCACGCCGCGCATCGGCAAACCCGTCGAAATTCAGGCCCTGTGGTTGAACGCACTCGCCGCCTTCCCGCAGCATCATCCCTCGGCGGAAGACTGGCTCCAACATGGACGAAAGTCCTTCGAACGCCGCTTCTGGAATGCCACTACGGGTTGCCTGAACGATGTCGTCGATGTCGATCATCGAGACGGGCAGGTCGACGCCATGATCGGACCGAATCAGGTCTTTGCCCTCGGCGGGTTGCCGCTCACTTTGACGAGCACCGAACACACGGGGAGTGCGCTCGCGGTGGTCGAGCAACATCTGCTGACACCCCTCGGCCTGCGGACCCGCTCGCCCGCCGACCCCGGCTATCACGGCCGCTTTCAAGGCAGTGTCCGCGAGCGTGACGGGGCCTATCACACCGGCACCGTCTGGCCGTGGCTCATCGGTTCGTTTGTCGAAGCCTGGATCAAACGGCAGGTGGAACTTCCCGAAGCCCGGCAACTGGCACGAGAGCGGTTTCTCACTCCGCTGGAACGCCATTTCAAAGAAGCCGGACTCGACCACATCTCCGAAGTCGCCGACGGTGACGCCCCGTTCACCCCGCGTGGCTGCCCCTTCCAGGCCTGGTCATTGGGTGAATACCTGCGGCTCGATCGGCAAGTGCTCTGTTAACGCCTTCCTGAAAAGCCGCCGGCGACGGAACCGGCGTTACCAACGCTGCCTTTTCACAACAAAGACCCGCCTATCAAGAATGAAACCCTCAACTCTAAACCCTCAACCCTCGACGATAAAAAACGCCCCTCGCCGCTCCGCAGAACGACAAGGGGCCTGACCGCGCACCAGGGAGGGATGACACCGGCAAATCGATAGTCCCAGGAAGGTGTCGCGGGATGATTTCAACCATCCATGCAATGAATGCCTTCAGGAAATCTTGTGCCACGGGAGAACGTTCGGTGACACCCGAATTTCCGCCAAAAAACGGCGGCTTTCTGCATGACATCGCAATCATCCTGTGCGATGCTGCCGGAGAAGGGCATTCTGCCGCAGCAGTTTGACACACCTGCCGCAATCGAGGACACCCATGCTTTCGCCACGTTTTGATCTCGCGTTGCAATGTGCTTCAGACTGGCATCGTGACCAAACCCGCAAGGGAACGAGCATTCCTTACGTTTCGCATCTGCTCGGCGTGACGGCTTTGGTCCTCGAACACGGTGGCGATGAAGACGCCGCCATCGCTGCTTTGCTGCACGATGCCGTCGAGGATGCGGGCGGTGCTCTGCGACTGGCTGAGATCCGCGAGAAGTTTGGCGACACCGTGGCCGACATCGTCGACCACTGCACTGATACCGATATCACTCCCAAGCCACCGTGGCGAACCCGCAAGGAAGCCTACATCGCACGGCTGGCGACGGCCTCTCCCGCGGCGTTACTGGTCTCGTGTTGCGACAAGCTGCACAACGCCCGCACTATCGTCGCCGACCTGTGGTCTCTCGGCTCATCCACCTGGGCGAAATTCAACGGCGGCCGCGAGGGGACGCTGTGGTATTACGCCACCATCACCGCCGAATTCCGCCGCTGCGGCGTGCCTTCGCCCCTCATCGATGAACTCGCACGCACCGTCGCCGAGATGCACGAACTCGCGGGGCAGGGGAGTGACAGAGTGCCATAGTTTCAAAGTCACAGAGTTCATGCGATTGGACACCTCTGGTACTCTGAAACTTTGTCACTCTGGAACTCTGATACCCTTTGGGCTTCCGTATGAAATCCCACACCGAACACCTCACGTTCAACATCCCCGCCCGCATGGGCTTCGAGAACATCACCCCTAAAATCGCCGCCATTGTGAAAGCCAGCGGCGTGCAGGAAGGGCTGGTTCTCGTCAACGCCATGCACATCACGGCGAGTGTGTTCATCAACGATGATGAACCGGGCCTGCATGCCGACTACAAGCAATGGCTCGAGCAGCTCGCCCCGTTCGATGCCTCGCCGACACGGTACCAGCACAACCAGACCGGCGAAGACAACGCCGACGCCCACATGAAACGCCAAATCATGGGCCGCGAAGTGGTCATCGCCATCACCAACGGCAAGCTCGACTTCGGCCCTTGGGAGCAAATCTTCTACGGCGAATTCGACGGCCGCAGACCCAAGCGGGTGCTGGTGAAGGTGATTGGGGAATAGCCCTTGGAGCAAGGTCATGGCTGTATCAATAGGGCTATCTCACACAGACAATGTCCGCAATGCAGATTATACTTCGGGTGTCTATCTCGAAGATGACGGTTACTACTGGTTTCTTTATCCGTACTTTCAAGACGTGTGGGAACATACAGGACAAATGATTGACCTGTATGACGATGCTGTCTTCGGTGGGAACGAACAGCCAGTTCTACTTGCTCTCCTAGAGAGGGCAGCCGCAGAAGCCAGTCAGCAACCAGATGAGTGGAATGTACGCATCGGGTGGCGTGGTGACGATGCTATCGTGTCAAAAGTAACCAAGCCCGAACTCCAAGCATTGCTGACGAGGCTCATTGATCTGGTAACCGAGGCCCAAGCAAGTCAATGTGCATTCGTCTGTTTTGGAGACTAATCATCCTGCGAAAACGACCGCAAGAACTACACGATCTGTTGCGGATGCCGGCAGGGTGGCACTGTCAAAGAAAACTTGGCGATTGTGTGCCACTGGCTCTGCCAGTGCCGATAGACGTCAGTCGAACATTCTCAGGGTGATAGCCAGGAATAGTCGACATCTCCAGTTGGAGCCAGGGATTCGAGATCGAATGCAGGCACTGGCAGAGCCAGTGGCACACACCAATTCGCCAGTGCCACCTCACCGACAATGTCTTACATTTCTCTCATTCTGAACGGAATCTCACTGCCGGTTGAGCGGAAGGAACACCAGCGTCCCGGAGAGCATGTCGGGGATGATTAACTGCTGGTGGGGGGCATCGTAGTAGAAGTCGGCGGCGGATTTCAGGCCTTCGAGGAGCACTTCAGTTTTGCCGGTTTCGCGGTCGACTTTCCAGACCTTGCCTTGCGTCCAACTGGAGGCGTAGCAGGTTTCCTTGAGAACGGTCAGGCCATCGATGCCACGCATGCCGCTGGCGACGGTCTGGAACTTGCCTTCCTGATAACTCAGCAGATGGCCGGTGAAGAAGTCGCCGATGAAGAGGGCATCATCCGGGCGGCCTTCTTCGACCGTCACGCCGTTGGGGAAACGCAACTCCATGGAACCGGGGGGCACGGCGACGGTGACCTTGCCATCGAGCGTGACATGGTAGACGCAGCCTTTCTTCGGCAGCGATTTCGCCTGGTCGCTGTCGAGGTCCCAAAGTTTGCGTTCGCCGTTGGGATCGAACATCGGGGAAGGCGTGCTCATTTCCGAGACATAAATGCTGGCACCGTCGTGGCTGGCGACCACATCGTTCAGGAACTCAATGGTGGCGGGGAAGTCGCTGGCCGAGACGAGCTTGGTTTTCTTGCCGGTGCTGTCGACTTTCCACAGCGTCGTTTCATCAGACGCCACCAGAAAATTCCCGACGAAGGCGATGCCCTTGGGGGAATTGAGACCTTCCGTGAACGGGGCCACGCTGTCGCCATCGACGACCAGAATCTTGCCATCGCCCGGTTCATCGCCATTGATCAAGGTGACGTAGAGCTTGCCATCAAATCCACGGCAGACACTTTCGGGGCTTTTCCCCACGGCGAGCGTTTTCAACTCCGCGGCATGCAACGCACCGCAGGACAACATCGCCAAGGTCATCAGCACAGTCAGTCGCAACATGGATTCTTATCCTTCCGGATCAGCAGTGATTTCAGAGCGATCAGATCACTACGATACTCGCAGGTGCTATCTCGTGCCAATGTGCGGATGACGGCGATTCAAACTAACGATGCCATAATATAGACAATTAAGCCCCGTTCTGGCGTTCATAACAGTGGATGCGGAATGCTATCCGCCGCATGGGCATGCTGATCGTTCGAGTTCGTGGTAACATCGACTTCTCGTGATCGCGATCCGTCCCACTGAGCCATTTGTGAAATGTGACATTCCTGTCCCTTCCCACGTCGCCGGAGAAAAGCGCCATGAAATTCCGCCATTTCAGCAGAGTTGTCATTCCTGCGGTGGCCTGTTGCCTGATCATCGCCCAGCCGGTCTTCAGTCAGGTAGCTCCGGACGATCCGCTGCCCTCCTGGAATGACAGTGCGACGAAAACGGCCATCATGGATTTTGTGCGCAAGACCACCGAAGAGGGGGGGCCGCAGTTTGTCCCCGCCGATGATCGCATCGCGACTTTTGATAATGACGGTACCCTCTGGTCGGAGCAGCCGTACTATTTTCAACTGGCCTTTGCACTTGATCGCGTGAAATCGCTGGCCCCGAGCCATCCGGAATGGAAAACCAAGCAACCGTTCCAAGCCGTCCTGGAAAATGACATGCCGACGCTGATGGCGGCGGGCGAACGCGGGCTGGTGGAACTCGTCATGGCCAGCCATGCTGGTATGACCACCACAGAATTTGAAGTCATCGTCAAAGACTGGATCACGACGGCCAAGCATCCGAAATTGCAGCGGCCTTTTACCGATCTGGTCTTTCAACCCATGCTCGAACTCCTCACGTTTCTGCGAGCGAACGGTTACAAGACCTACATCGTGTCTGGTGGTGGCATTGAGTTCATGCGTCCCTGGGTCGAAACCGTGTATGGCATTCCCCCCGAGCAGGTGGTCGGCAGCAGCATTCAGTTGAAATATGAAGTCCGCGACGGTCAGCCGGTGCTCGTGCGATTGCCCGCCATCGACTTCATTGATGACAAGGTTGGCAAGCCCGTGGGCATCCAGAAGTTTCTCGGCCGCCGTCCGATCATGGCTTTCGGAAACTCGGACGGCGACTTTGAGATGCTGGAATGGACCACGGCTGGCGACGGGCCACGGTTCGGACTGATTGTGCATCACACCGATGCCGCCCGGGAATGGGCCTATGACCGCAAGTCAGCGATGGGCCGTCTCGACAAAGCTCTTGATGCCGCCCCCATGCGGGGATGGGTGGTGGTGGGCATGAAAGAGGACTGGAAGGTGATTTACCCGTTTGAGACAACTTCAACGAAGTAAGGTTCTCAACCGATCTGCTGGTCTGAGCACGTTTCAATCGGGAAAACCCATACGTTGTCATCGGTGGGAGATCGGCCGCATCGTCTTCCACTTTCCTGATCTCGCGGAACCGATCATACTGGAGGCTGCGGGAATGACCCGCGTTTCCACAAGATTTCCTGCGAATACCGCGAGCGAGAACATGCCCACCTATCAATATCACTGCGAACAGAATGGCGAAACGCTGGAAGTGCAACACCGCATGACCGAAACCCTGAAGACCTGGGGCGAGTTGTGCGGCAAGCTGGAACGTGACCTCGGTAAGACCCCGGCTGATACGCCGATTGCCACCATCATCTCCGGCGGCTTGCTGGCCACGGTCAGCGGTGGCACACCGAAGTCGGAATCGTTGTTGCCGATGGCCGGTTGCTGCGGCAATCCGTCGTCGTGTCGACATCATTGATTCCCATGTTAGCCGCGAGGCGCAAGCCGAGCGCTGTTCTCGATTCACACAGCGCTCGACGTTGTCTCGCGGCTAAGAGTTCATCCATCGATCACCCCAGATTGACCTGCCATGCCCGCCTCCATTTGCTCGCCGCACGATATCGCCACTCTGCTTGAGCGCTGGCTCACAGCCCGCCTTGAACCCGCCGCACTTGCCTGGTTGGACGAGAAACTCCAAGCCGTTGCCGCCGGGGATAAGAAGACACTGTTCCTGTCGTTCGGATTGACGGCCCGCAAGGTCGGCAAGAACGATCTGAAGCTGAACAGCGACGATCTCGCGGCCGCCTCGACTCTTCGCCCCGGTTGGAATCCCCGCTTCTGGACGGTCGATCAAGCGGCTCGCGTGTTGTTTGTGCTGAAGTTCCCCGCGACGGAAGCCGAGCCCTTTGTTGCCGTGCTCGACCAGTTGTTTGCTGCGGGCGAAGTGCACGAGTTGGTCGCGTTGTATCAGGGATTGCCGCTCTACCCGCATCAGTCAGCACTACAACTGCGGTGCGCGGAAGGCCAGCGGACCAACATTCCGGCGGTCTTCAAGGCGATTGCCCATCACAACCCGTTTCCGTCGGAACAGCTCAACGAAGACCAGTGGAATCAACTCGTTCTCAAGTGTCTGTTCATCGGCATCGCGCTCGATCCGATTTTTGGCATCGATGACCGGGCCAATGCCCGCCTCGCGAAGATGCTGACCGACTTCGCCCATGAACGCTGGGCCGCCAAACGCCAGGTGAGTCCCGAACTGTGGCGGTGCGTCGGTCCGTTCGCTGATGATGCCATGCTCAACGATCTGGAACACGTGCTGAAAACCGGCACCGAACCCGAACGGCAGGCGGCAACGCTCGCCCTCGAAAGTTGCCCCGCCCCCCGCGCGGCTCAACTCATCAACACCTCGGGCCTGAACCCCTACCACCTGAGCTGGTCGATCATCGCCGCCGCATCAACCTAATCATCCGAATTCCCTGATCAAAGGAGGAGCCGATGCCCCCGACACTTCCCATGACATTCAATCGAGATGCCTGGGCTGCTCATTATGCGATGCGACATCTAGCCATCGATAATGCCGTTGCTAAAGTAATTTATCTGCCCACCGGGTCGCCCGAACGAGAAATCCGCTTGATCGAAGTCAATCAGGCCATCTCGGAGGTAACACCGATGGAGCCGATCGATTTTGGTGTCGACACCAATGGTCCCGACGAGCATAAGCTTTTTGTGCTGGATGTGACCCCCACTCAATGGGACTTACTGCAACAGGGACAACTGAGTCTGCCAGTGAGTTGGACATTGGCATCCAGCCAGGAATTCACGCGATGACTCCAGCCCAATCGGTTTGGTGGCGACAAGCTCAATCAGATTTTGAGATCTTTGAAAGGCTGCGCTCCCAAGGAGCAGCAGAATGCCACCTGTTACATTATTTGCAGATGTCGACAGAAAAGCTGAGCAAAGCCTATCTCTGGCGGTTGGGAGCTGCACCTCCCAGAACTCACGTTGGTTTCACAAGGTTTTTGAGAGCACTGGTTGATCGCCGAGCCTCGGAAGCAAGCCGCATTGCTCAGATTTTAGGGTTTGGCCGCACAGTAGAATTTGAAAACTGGGTTCAGCAAGTACTTCCGCTCGCATATGAAATTCAGAAACTGGCACCTGCTGAAGCAGGAGATGGCCCTAACCCAGAGTATCCCTGGCCACATCTGGCACCGGTTATGTGCCCCATAGACTATAAGTTTCCGACCTGGAATTATTTGATGAATACTGGACGTGGACGCAGATTGCTACAACTCCTGAAAATAGCTGTCCATAATTTTGATCAACTCGCCTGAAACTTGTCCCCCAGAACTCCCAACACCCAAGCACCAACCCCACGAAGCCCCACCATGCACTTCATCGACCCGCACATTCATATGGTTTCCCGCACCACCGATGATTACGAAGCCCTCGCTGCGGCCGGGGTGAAGGCCATCATCGAGCCCGCCTTCTGGCAGGGGCAGCCACGCACGCAAATCGGCAGCTTTCAGGATTACTTCTCCAGCCTCGTCGGCTTTGAACGCTTCCGGGCCTCGCAGTTCGGCATTCATCACTACTGCACCATCGGCCTCAACTCGAAGGAAGCCAACAACGAAGCCCTCGCCGAGCAGGTTATCGACCTGATGCCGCTTTATCTCACCAAGGAAGGCGTGGTCGCGGTCGGTGAAATCGGTTACGACGACATGACCCCCACCGAGGAAAAGTTCTTCCGCATCCAGCTCGAACTCGCGAAAGATGTCGATCTGCCCATTCTCATTCACACGCCGCACCGCAACAAAAAGGTCGGCACTTACCGCAGCATGGATGTCATCGAAGAACATGGCATCGCCCCCAGCCGCGTGATCATCGACCACAACAACGAAGAGACCTGCAAGGAAGTTCTCGACCGGGGCTACTGGTGTGCCTTCACCATTTATCCCAAGACGAAGATGGGCAACGAACGCATGGTCGATATCGTGAAGCAGTTCGGCAGCGACCGCGTGATTGTCGATTCGTCCGCCGACTGGGGCGTCTCCGATGCCCTCGCCGTCCCGAAGACCGCAAACCTGATGCTGCAGCGTGGCATTGCCCCGACCGATATCGAACTCGTCTGCTACCGCAACGCCCTCACCGCCTACGCCCAAAGCGGCCAGTTCAACGAATCCGACTGGCTGAACACGGCCCCGGTCGACCAACGCCTCCTCTTCGAAGGCAACAGCGTCCTCCGCGGCGGGCAGACGCCACGTGTGGAAGAAACTGCGGAGCAGGGGATTATTCGGTAGTATGTGACACGATGTAGGTAGGAGAGGATAGTGCATGCTATTTTTTCGCGAACCTTATCTGATTTTCTTTCGTCAGACATGACTTGTAAAAGGCGATTGATTTCTTGGGTAGACCTCTATGCCAAAAAAGTATTCGGTACGCATCGACGCTGGATGTAGTAGCGAAGTTCGACTCAGCGGAGAATTCTCCGACCTCGATCATAAACTTCTATCTGCATTCCTTGAAGAATACTCTTGCTTAGAGAGCATTTCATAAGGCCATCAGGCGTTTGAGCAGCAGTCGGATGCAGGCGAGTTGGGTGAAGCCGTAGTAGAGGTGGTCGTAGTGTTCGTGTCGGACCAGCAGTCTTCGACAGTGGCCGAGCCAACTGATGGTCTGC
>WGME01000021.1 GCA_016125225.1 bacterium
CATCACCGGCGGGAATGTCGGCAAGGCATTCGCCATCAACAGTGCGACCGGGGCGATCACCGTCAACAAGTCCGCTGCTATCGATTTCGAGACCTTGCACAGCTTCGATCTCAGCGTGCAGGTGACCGATGGCGGCGGCCTCTCCCGTAAAGCCGTGATGACCATCAACGTCAACGATGTGAACGAGCAACCGCTGATCAGCCCGCAGACGTTTAACGTCGACGAGAACAGCCCCAATGGCACCTCCGTCGGCACCGTGGTCGCCAGCGATCCGGATGCGATGGATGTGTTTTCCTATGCCATCACCGGCGGCAATGTCAGCCATGCCTTTGCCATCGATTCCGCAACGGGAGTGCTGACGGTCAACAACTCCGCCGCCCTCGATAGTTTCACTCGGCCAACCTTTCATCTTTCCGTTCAGGTGACCGACGCCAACGGGCTGTCACGCAAAGCTGTCATCACGATCACGGTCGACCCCGTCCCGGGTTTTGCTGCCGATTTCAACGATGATGACCAGTGGTTTGGTGACTCTTCCTCCTTGACTACGTTTGCGTTGTAGCCGTCGCGGCCCCTTCGGTTTGGCTCTGCAATCGACACTGATCTCGGGAGTTTTTCCATGCTGCCTAGCTGGCATTCCTTGCGACAAGCAATCTTTCGCCCAAGTCAGAGCAGAGTCCGACGTCGACGACAGCAGCGTCCAGCAGCAGCCTA
Organism: bacterium; assembly: GCA_016125225.1. GTDB lineage: Bacteria > Planctomycetota > Planctomycetia > Planctomycetales > Planctomycetaceae > DSVQ01. The sequence continues at coordinate 712 of WGME01000021.1, forward strand.
TGCCCATGTCACTCTGCTGGAACCGCGGATTCTCCTGGTCTATGCGAGCCAGGGGACGGCAACCGTCTTTGACGCAGAAGCAGGGCTCACCGGATATGGGTCGATCCTGTATGACGATGGCAGTAGCGTTACCTGGTCTAGTGGTTTCAATGAAACGTTACTCCGCAACTACAACAGTAACGGAACCGCATCGGCAGTGATTTCACTGAGAATGCCGAGTGACTTTATTAATACTGCAGAGGGAGATTACAGCACATTGATTAATTTAGCCACTTCTGCAGAAGGAGAAGTGACAGGGTTATGGCAGTACGCCAAACCAAGCGGAGCTACTGGTTTGGCCTTGGTCAGTTATAACCTTAACGGAAACATTCTTTCGTTGCATGTGATTGTTCAGAAAACGATTAGTGAATCGGCCATTTGGGTATTTGGCGGAGACCTTGTCGGCCGCCAAGAAGGAGGTGTGATTGTCGCTTACAGTCAGGAGCGCAACACATTTACCGGCTTGGATAGCCAATTAACACGAGTTGAAACATACTCATCCTCGTTGTCTCTCTCAAGTGCCGAGGATATCGCCGAAGTGTTTAGTGGCAATCTACAGTTAGCTACGTCTGCGACAGGCCTTGTCAGGCTCGCATATCGACCGACAACTAGCACGGTACGGATTGTCAATGTGCATGGCTCAGATTATTCGGTGTCGCTTAGTGGATCAACAATTATCGACTTGTCTGTAAGCGATAGCGGGGGAGTCGCTATCGCAGTCATAAATGCGGGAAAGTCCTCGCTGTCTCAGTATAATAGTCAGGGATCACAATCAGGATCATCAATCATCTTTAACGATGCCTACACTGGATTGCAAAGCGCTTACAACCGTCAAGGTGAGCTTATCGTCGCTGCCAACTCTCGTAGTGTCGTTCCAGAAAGCCAGACCGTCGTTGACGTCGTCAAGGTCCAGGCACGTTCTTCTCAGAATGAGTTGATTTACGATGTCGCCGAAATATCTGGTCAGATCAACTTCAGTGCATCTCTGGCGACCAACGCACATGGCGATGTCCGATTGACAGAGCATGTGTTCACAGGGGATGCCTTTTCAATCAGGGCCACCAGTTTTCAGCTACCACGCATCCGTACCGTCACCGCCTCAGAAGATGAGACTGAGAATGGCAGCACGGTCTTTGGCAGGTACATTGTCGGAGTTCCCCACTACCTGGAATTCTTCATTGACACAACTTTGTCGGCTGCGGATTCCGATGTGGCCGTATTGAAGTACGAAATCGGAAGCGGGTCTGGCGTTATCACTGGCACTGCAGAGCGAGTTGGTGAGGCGGCAATGAATCCACGATACAAGATTGTCGTGGAAGATGCCGGAAAACTCCCCAAGGGCGACCTGACATTCAAGATCGCACTGACTGTTGGCAGCGAGACCGTTTATGACACTTTTGACGGCGTGATCCAAGTCGTGGAAGACTTGAGCTTTACAGTCAAAGGCAGAGCGGATGATAGCCCCGAGGGGTTCATTGAGCTCTCGAAGTTCCGGCTCCTTGAGGATGTCGGTGTTACCCTTGATCTTGAGGGGATTCTTGCCGACCTGCCACTCGACACCTACTACTACAACAAATTCGAGATCGCAATTCTGGAAGCCGATGATCCTGACACGGAGCTGTTCAGAACCGATGTCATATTTCAGAAGGTGGGAGGACAGTATCAGGCCATCGTAGAAAACTGGAATGCAGGCAGCGCACGCAATGTGCTTACCGGCGAGGACTACGAGGTTGTGTTGCGTGCCAGAAAGCAGATTACGACGAAATACGATGGTGCCTTCCTGCTGGTGGAGTCTGTGCCGAAGTGGCTCATGAATACATCGCAAATGCCCTTAGGACATTATGACACGACTGACCATCGTTTTGAGTTTCATGTCTCATTGCCAACGGCCTTTAGCGATGTCGTCTCCGCGACGACCAGTGGCACGCCCTTTGGCCTCTTTGATAACCTGGAAACCAGGCTGACGGCGGGGCTGGTATTCGATGTCTATGCTGGTTTGCGCATCGATGAATCGGCCTATGCAGTCGCGAGAGAACTCGAAGCCGTCGTCAAGATTCTTGGCAAGACACTTTATGAAACCCATACCGAGATTGCCGGGGATTTGACATCGACTCTGAACAAGCAAACGCTGGTAACCAATCAGCTGAACTACAAGACCCCGGTCATTTCTCTGATTGACCCGCAGCATCCCGTTAAGCTGATTGATGTGAGCTTTGGGAAAGATGTTAATGGGAAAGCGTTTAAGATTGATGTACCGCAAGCTGTTCTTCAGGCCACTGGGCTGGGCCTCGTGTCAAAAGTCATTCAATTATCAGGTTCGTTTATTGCCAATGCGCATACATTGAATGTCGAAGGAACGTTTGTCTTGGACGTGCGCGACAGTTCGTTCAAGTTCGTCAAGGACAAGTCGACGGTGAAGTTTACCGCAGCGGCTGACACCACAACGACGGTCGCGGCAAAGGCCGGTCTCTTTTGGCAGGATTTTGACCTGGTAGCCGCAAAGGCTACGGGCAAGCTGTGGGTTGATATCGGTGGAGCGGTTACGATCGGCATTAATGGTTCGCTCTTGTCGCCAAGTTTTCGTATTCGTAATGACCTGAGCTATCTGGCAGCCCAGGTAGGCTATCAATTGCAATTTGACTGGGCTGCGATCGGGGTCGATTTTGAGGGAGACCCGATCCGCGATTATGGCAAGCCGGTCTTGCTTCTGGGCGACAACGCGCCACCGCAGTCCTTGCGGAGTGACCACCTCTTCACAATCAAGGGGCAGAATTTTGTGGTTGGCAATGATGATATGGTGCCCCCTGTTCCTCTTCAAGCGGGTTTGACGCCAGCCAGCTTGTTCGCTTCAGACACAGCGCCGGATGTGTCTGAACTGGTGTTCGATGCTCCACTAGATCCGTATGCCTCTCATATTGATCTGGAATTTGACATCGACAGTGATGTGTCCATGATTGCCGCGAACCGCCATCAACTGGAAATCCTGGCGATTTCCGCTGATGAGATGCAGCCCACAATTACCCTTGGCAATGTCGATCTGGCTAACTATTCACTCACAGCAGATACAGCCAGCCTGGGTTTCCGAAGTGAGACAGTCAGCCTTTCTGTTCCAGTCGAGTACAATGATCGCGTCCCGGGTGAGAGCTATCAGCTCGTTTTGCGTTTGACCAATACGCCAGTCGCTGGAGAACGTGTCCGAGTGCGAGCCCGGGAATTGGGCATTGTCACCTCGGAACCAGAACTGAATATCGCCGCAGAAAACAATGTTTTGACAGATGGAGTCATTACAGTTGGTGCGTCTCCCGATGGGAGTCCTTATGCCGAACTCCTGTTGACCAATTCTGGACTGCCATTGCTTTCAATCTCCGACATTCGGGTCTTGGGTGGCAATTTCCGATTGGCAGACCCAGAAGATGAAGATGGTGTGTTTGTCTATGCGGATGACTTGCCTACTCCACTCCGAATAGAAGTCATTGATCCAAGCGTGGACTCTTCAGGGCAACTGCAGTTCCGCACCAATGACCCTGCCAAACCGCTGGTCACACTTGATCTCCAATTCACCGCGGCGGGTAATCATCCTCCAACTGACATTGTGCTGAGTACCACCTCGGTCGCCGAGAACCTTCCCAGCGGAACACCATTCGCTGACCTGAGCGCCATCGATCCTGATGCCGGTAATACGTTTACTTACCGCTTCGTTACTGGCGAGGACAGCAATGATAACAGCAAATTCCGCATTGCGGGAAATCAGTTGCGGACAGGGTCCAAGTTCGATTTCGAGGCGCAGAAGTCATATTTGATCCGCCTGCGTGCCATCGACCAGAGTGGCAAATACGTCGATCGCGAATTTCATATTTCTGTGGTGGATATCAATGAAGCGCCTCTGATTCTGGACCAGGCGTTCACCGTTATAGAAAATAGCCCTGTACCGACTCTCGTGGGCCGTGCCGTGGCGAATGATCCGGATATCGGAGACTCATTCTATTACAAGTTCAGCGGCGGCAATGTTAACAAGGCCTTTGCTATTGATTCTGCGACAGGGGCAATTACGGTCAGCCGCGCTTTTGCCATCGACTACGAGACCCTGCCAACATATCTCCTCCGCGTCCAGGTGATCGATGCAGGCCGATTGACAACCAAAGCAACTATCCGGGTAGAGTTAACCGATGCCAATGACCCACCAAACATCGATCCTCAGGCATTTTCTGTCGAGGAACATGCCTCCAGCGGAACGGTTGTGGGAACGGTGCTAGCCTCAGATCAGGATGCTGGCCAGGTGCTCTCCTATGCTATTACCGGCGGCAATGTCGGCAAGGCCTTCGGCATCCATGCGGCAACGGGGCAATTATTCGTTGCGAAATCCTCGGCAATTGACCTCGTGTCGACACCTACGTTTTCTCTCACGGTCCAAATTACGGATTCACTCGGGGCCTTTCGCAAGGCAGCCATTGTTGTGAATGTGGTTGCTGGTCCACCTCCAACAGTCGACGATTGGGCCTTTTTTGATGACGAACGGAACGTCTTTAGCGAACTGTCACCATTGATGTCATTCTCTCTTTAGCCACCTCTACCACTCGTTAATCCTCAATCCTACGATTCCTGTGAGTTAGACTTTCTGAGAGTGTCCTGCCACGACCGATACCGTGATAGAAATCTAAACATGAGTGGTAATCCATAGTCGTGATTTTCCCAATTCTGGTGACAAAAGATCAGGTAGAATACGCGCAGCCAGGGCACGGCATTCAGAAAACGTTCATTGCTAGCGGCAGCCGGCCCAAGAGTGTCGGTAGGCGGTTTAGGCACGGTGAAGGAGGCTCCGGAGACTGACCGACGGAAATCGCGCTGAGCTCGCCTAACAACCCTGCCTTTCCAATACCAACTGCTTATTTTTATACGCTGCCGTTTCTGATTTTGTAGCTTCGTGAGAAGTGATCATCCCATCCCATATCCAGTGGTTTTGTCTCTGAAGGGGCTTCTTGACTCGCATCCAATCTCTCAGTCCCACAAGGAGTTTTAGCGAGATCGCAGCGGCATCAGGCCGGGCGTTCCCGTGAGAGATGCCACTATGCAATTGACTCCCTCAACCCGGGATAGGCAGAATTCCTTTAGGTGATAGACAGAAGCCTACTGGCACGGGATCTCGGCCGTTTTGTTGGCCGTAGCAAAATCCCTCACGGTTCCGCCAGGGATGTTGTCTCCGCGGGAGGGGGAGCCGATTCCACTGGGACGGTCGGAATTTCGGAGACCACGCCGTCGGTGGTTGTTGAGCCGCAGCCACTGACGGTCGTGGCCGCCAACAACAGTCCGATGACAAGGAAAGCACGATCGCAGCGTCTCGGTGGGAACATCGTCTATTCCTCGGGAGTTTGGTGGGTGGGGAAAGCTCTGCGGTGTCATTGCACGGGAATCAGCCGTAATCGCAGATGGGCAACCCCCACTTGCGTCCGCAGCGAACGGTCTTTCCAGTCCCATAGAATCCGTACACTCTGGGTCTGTTCCTGCATCTTCGGTGGCGAAGTCGGATCAGCGGTAGCATTCAAGGTCGGATAGAGGACGAAGCCCCCCAGCAGTTCATCCCGCCAGCCATCGTTCCAGACCTCGAAATAGAGCGGTTCCCCCGGGGCTCCGGGCAAGGCCCGGCGGATCTGCTGGAAGTAGGCCGTATTCCCCCAGGGTGCGCTCGGCGTGGTGAACTGCAAGTTGTCGCCGCGATAACATTTCACATAGGCAGCGACTCCCGCCTTGGCGGGTGCCAACCCCAGCAGATCGAGTCCTTCAATCGTGGTCAGCAGTTCGGTCGTGGCCGTCTCCGGCTGGGCGAGTAACGCCGCATATTGCCCCGAGGCAACATACTGCTGCAAGGCTGCCAATCGCTCGGCGATGTAGCCAGTCTCCTTCCCCCAAACCCTGAAAACAGGCTCGCACCTTGTGTGGGAATTTAGTTGACAGACTGTCGGCCGAGGTCAACTACGTTCCCGGCATGTTGGGACAAATCCTGAAAGAGAAGCGCGAAGCGGCGGGGTTGACGCAGGAAGCTCTCGCCTTGGCGGCCGGGGTCGATCGCAGCTACGTCTCGCAACTGGAACGCGACAAAAATCCCCCACCATCCAGATGCTGTTCCGGCTCTGCCCGCCGATGAAGGTCAAGCCGTCGCAGCTCATCGCCCGGTTGGAACGAGGAGATTGAATCAGCGGCATGGCACACAGATTGTGCACGAGTGCGAGTCTGGATGTCGGTAACGAGGATTAACATCGGGCAACGCGTGCCAGACGCAACCCATCACGCTCTGTTAGTCACGGTCACCAGTCGCAACAGATTGACTGGCGATGTAATGCGACTGAGTCGGGAAGCTGGCAGCCCAAGGGAAATACTTCGTAAAGGTCGATTTTACCCTGAATCGGAATCGAAGTTAACACGGGAATCGGCGCAAACTCGTCGGGCAGGAATGTCTGCCATGGCGACTGTAATCATCTAATCAATAACTTGAACCCTCACTGAAGAGTCCGGCGTTCAGTTCCATCAGGTCGTTGAGGTTGATCGTCATTACCGCTTTGCGGGACAGGCCGTGGCTGTCGGTCACTTGCACCGTGATGTTGAAGGTCGGGGTCGTTTCATAGTCGAGGGCCAGTGAGTTGTTGACTGTGATCTCGCCGGTCGTGGCATTGATGGCGAAGGCCTGGTGGATGTTGCCGCCGGTGATGGCATAGGTCAGCGAGTCCATGGCATCCGGATCGCTGGCGACGACGGTGCCGACGGATGTCCCATTCGGGCTGTTCTCATCGACGTTAAACGTCTGCGGGTTGATGAGCGGCTGTTCGTTGATATCGTTGACGTTGACAGTCATCACCGCTTTACGAAACAGGCCACCGCCATCGGTCACCTGCACGCTGAGATCGAAACTATGTAAGGTCTCGAAGTCCAGGGCTGCGGACTTGTTAACGGTGATCGCCCCGGTCGCACTGTTGATGGCGAACGCCTTGCCGACATTTCCGCCGGTGATGGTGTAACTGAGCGTACTCATGGCATCCGGGTCGCTGGCCATGACGGTTCCGACACTGCTGCCGACGGGGCTGTTCTCGTTGATCGAGAAGGTTTGTGGGGCCAGGGTGGGTGGTTCGTTGACATCGTTGAGGCCGACGGTCACGGTTGATTTGCGGGTCACTCCGGCCTGATCAGTGACGGCGACACGCAGATCGAACGAACTGAGCGACTCAAAATCGAGCAGGTTCCGCTTGTTGACCGTGATCTCGCCGGTCGTGGCATTGATATTGAAGGCTTTGCCGACATTGCCGCCGCTGAAGCTGTAGGTGAGCGAGTCGGTCGGGTCGGCATCACTCGCGGTCACCGTTCCGACGCTGGCCCCCACGGCCGAGTTTTCGTCGATCATCAGGTTTTGCGTCACAGGGACAACGGGCGACACATTGCCGCGGTAGCGCTGCGCGTAAACACCGCCGCTGCTGCCATCCTGTCCATTGCTGGTCCACGCGACGACAAAGTCACCATCGGCATCCATCGCCACCGACGAGAAAAATTGACTGCCAGTGGTATAGGTGTTGACCTGAAACTCGCCCCCCTGAGCAACCCCCACCGCATCATAACGTTGCGCAAAAATGCCATAGTTGCTACCATCCTGGCCGAAGCTCTCCCAAGTGACAACGAAGTCACCTTCCGTGTCCATAGCCACTTTGGACAACCGACGTCCGTTGGTCGTATAAGTGTTGATCTGGAACTCGCCCCCCTGGACCACTCCCACGGCGTTATAGCGCTGAGCGAAGATGCCATAACCGCTACCATCCTGGTTGTTGCCTGACCAAGTGACGACGAAATCCCCAGACGCATCCATCGCGACTGCGGAGAACTCTTGAGAGCCAACTGTGTAGGTGTTGACCTGGAATTCGCCCCCCTGGGTCACTCCCGCCGCGTTGTACCGCTGTGCGTAGATGTCGAAGTATTCACCGCCCTGAAAGTAGCTCGCCCAGGTGATGACGAAGTCGCCAGCTGCGTCCATCGCCACCGTGGAATACAATTGGTTGCCAGTTGTATAGGAGTTGACCTGGAACTCAATTCCCTGGGCGACCCCGGCCGCGTTGTACCGCTGCGCAAAGATGCCGTTATTGCTGCTATCCTGACCATCACTTGACCAGGTGATGACGAAGTCGCCAGCTGCATCCATCGCGACGGTGGAGAAACGATGAGCGCCAGTGGTATACGTGTTGACCTGAAACTCGCTTCCTTGGGCGACTCCTGCTGCGTTATACCGCTGCGCAAAGATGCCGTAACTGCTGCCGTCCTGCCCCACGCTGGTCCAAGTAACAACAAAATCTCCATCCGCATCCATCGCGACGGCGGAGAACATTTGGTCGACGGCAGTGTAGGAGTTGACTTGGAATTCGCTCCCCTGGGCCACTCCCGCCGCATTAAACCGCTGCGCAAAGATTCCGTTGCCGCTGCCGTCCTGGCCGAAACTTGACCAGGTGACGACGAAGTTCCCGTCGGCATCGGTGGCCACCGCTTGTGGTGATTGGTAAAACGTCTGCTGATTGCCCGTGGTGTACGTGTTCACCCGGAACTCGTTCCCCACGGCGACGAGATCGGTCACGCGGAATTGTCGAGTGAAGTCGCCCCCCGGGGTGCCGTTGCGGTCACCGTCGAGACTGTTCCCGGCGACATCGGTGATCGTCTCTTTCGCGACGAGTTGATAGGTTCCGGCAGCCAGAGGTTCGCTGACGAAGGTCAGCAGCGCTTCGTATTTGTTGGTGAGCCCGTTGTAACCGAAGCTGATATCGTTGATGCGGCCCGGTTGTTCGACGCCGTTGCGGAAGACGGCCCAGTTAGAGGTGTCTGTCACACTCCCGGCACCGGTGGTCGCGAGGTCTTCCGAAAAGACCACAGTCATCGTGACAGGATGCTCGAAGAGTTGGCCATGCTCAGCAACGCGACGGTCATCCACCAGCACATCAGTCACCATCGGCCCGGCCGTGTCGGTCGATTCGTCATATAGTTGTGCGAAAATGCCGTAGCTACTGCCGTCCTGGGCGTTGCTCGTCCAAGCGATGACGAAATCGCCGGCGGCATCCATCGCCACCTTGGAATTGAGTTGCCTGTCGGTGGTGTAGGTATTGACCTGGAACTCGCCACCCTGGGCCACCCCGGATGCATTGTATCGCTGTGCGAAGACGCCGTAGGAACTGCCGTCCTGGCCATAGCTCGACCATGTCACCACAAAGTCGCCATCCGCATCCATCGCCACCTTGGAATTGATTTGTCTGCTTGTGGTGTAGGTATTGACCTGGAACTCGCTCCCCTGGGCCACCCCCGTAGCGTTATATCGCTGGGCAAAGATCCCATACAAGCTGCCATCCTGAGGACTGCTCATCCAAGTGATGACAAAGTCGCCGTCCGCGTCCATCGCCACTGAGGAGTTTTGCTGGTTGCCTGTGGTGGTGGTGTTGACCTGGAACTCGCTCCCCTGCGCCACGCCCGCCGCGTTGTACCGCTGAGCAACGATGCCCTGTCCATTGCCGTCCTGTCCATTGCTCATCCAGGTGACGACAAATCCCCCATGAGCGTCCATCGACACCGTGGATGCGCTTTGGACGCCTGTCGTATAGGAATTGACCTGAAACTCATCTCCTTGAACGACTCCCGCAGCGCTATACCGCTGGGCGAAGATTCCCTGTGCGTTACCGTCCTGTCCGGCGCTCACCCAGGTGATGACAAAGTCGCCGTCCGCATCCATCGCCACAGTAGATACGTTTTGAAAGCTTGTGGTATAGGAATTGACCTGAAACTCATCTCCTTGAACGACTCCCGCAGCGTTGTAGCGTTGCGCGAAGATGCCTTCGGCGTTGCCATCCTGACCATAGCTCGACCAAGTAATGACGAAGTCCCCATCCGCATCCATCGCGACGCTCGATAGACGTTGGTTGCCCGTGGTGTAGGTATTGACCTGGAACTCGCCCCCCTGGGCCACTCCTGCTGCATTGAACCGCTGGGCAAAAATGCCGTAGCCACTACCATCCTGGCCGTTGCTCGTCCAGGTCACCACAAAGTCTCCATCCGCGTCCGTGGCCACAGACTGAGTCGGTACGGTGTTTGTCTGCTGGCTACCTGTCGTGTAGGAATTAACCTGGAACTCGGTCCCCGCGGGTGAGGCCGACAGCAACAGTCGCGATTCATAGGGCTGAATCGATCGCGATGTCTGGGAACGCGGACGCCGCGACCGGCGTGCCTGCGGAGCGAACGGGAAACAACGCGACAACCAGGATTTCAGCAACATCGGCCAATCCCCACCAAGCGACGGTTTTTCTACCCGCGGAAAATCGGGAGTACTCTACGTGTCCGCGACATGAAAAAACCTGACACCATTTTCCAAGATTTTTGGAAAATCTTTCGTGCCAGTCATCGGGGGAGACGGCGCAGGCTCTGCGACCGAGACTGTGGACGCTGACTAACGGACACCGGATGTGAAGCGAGTACCGGGGCGCTAACATGCCTTAACAGGCGAAGGCTTCGCTGATGAAACCGACGTTCTGATCCATCAGACTATGGAGATGGATAGTCACGACGCTTAGCGGCAATGGCGGTAGCTGTCGGCGGGCTCATTTCTCTTCGGGCAGTGGTGTGGAGGCAGGTTCGCTTTGAAGTCGCTCCTTGACGGCATCCACCGTCAACACGATGCGCACCCCGTGGTTGTAATCGCCGTAACTATGATGGGTCGGTCGCCGCGAAGCGGATCGACACCCATCATCACCCCAAGCCCATGACCCTGAACGTATCACGCGTTCCTCACCCTCTGCGACACCTGCAGGGTCAATCACCGGCGACTCGGTTCGACTTCGGTAAATCTCCAGCGACCACCGATCCTGACAGTATTCAAAGAGGTTGCCAATGGTGTCATAAAGTCCGAAGGGATTCGCGTTAAGCTCGCCGACTCGATGAACTCGACCCTCGCTGTTGCCGTAGCACCATCCCGCCTGCTTGCGCGCGTCAGCAATGTCACCGCACCAGAAACCGGTTTGCGTGCCCGCTCGACAGGCAAATTCCCATTCCGCTTCGGTGGGCAGCACATAGCCCATCGGGCGAACGAGAAGCCCCTGGACATAGGTGGGTGGTAAATTGTCGAGCTCGCACAGCTTTCCGCAAAATTCCGCGGCCTCTTGCCAGGTGACATGGGTTAAGGCAAATCCGTCCTGATTCCTGTCTCGATAACGCGGGTCATCCCAATCGACTTGAGCATGGCCAGCAGGTACCTTTCCCATCGCCTGGCGGTATTGATTCTCCGTGGCTTCATACACACCGAAGTAATAGGGCTTTGTCACAACCACACGATGCTGTGGACTCTCTGACCGAAGATGGGCCCGTACGTTTTCGTCATCCACGGTTTGAGCCAGGATGTCTTCGATTTCTGTCTCCGTGCTGCCCATCAGAAATTCGCCCGGAGGAATCAGCCGGAATTTCATCCCGTTGCTGTTGGTATACTCGGCCGGTACCTTGAGATAGGCCGCCCATGCTTGCTGATGTGTTTTCGCCTGGGAGGCATCGAAGGGAGCTATCGCAGGTTCAGGAGCGTCGGCGGGCCAACCCTGCCAGCTTGTTCGTTGATCTGCTGTCTTGGGGGGCGTCGGGTTTGATTTCGATAGCAGAGTTTGAACGGCATCAACAGTTAAAGCCAAGCGAACCCCGATCTGAATGTCTCCATAGGTTTGGGGACCAGGTCGCCGTGCGGCAGAGCGAGTGTCTTCTTTGGCATAGTGCCATGAGCCGCCACGTTGCACCCGTTCCCGGAGTTCCGTGTCTTGTGACGGCCCGACAGGGTCGATGGCAGGGGCCGATTGAAACTCGGCGTAACTGGTCAGTGACCAGCGATCCTGACACCATTCAAAAAGATTTCCAGTGATATCGAAGAGTCCATATGGGTTGGCTTTCAGCTCTCCGACCGCGTGAACGTACATCTCACTATTATTGTAGCTCCAGCCCGACTGCCAGACTTTGTCACCATCCCCGTTCCAATAGGGTGAGGCGGTTCCTGCACGGCAGGCGTTTTCCCACTGAGACTCTGTGGGTAGGGCGTAACCACTGTTACCAATCAGACGCTCTTCGGTGTAGGTCGGAAGTAGCCCTTCGTGGATGCAGAGCCGATTGCAGAATTTCACCGAGTCTTCCCAGGTCACCTCCATCAACGGGAAACCTGCCTGATGATGTTCCCGGTACGATGGTTGTTCCCGGTCGTTATGAGCGTGAATCTCTGGATGTTCCTGCATCACTTGCAAGTATTGTCTTTCCGTGACCTCATAAACGCCCAGATAATACGGCTTCGTAATGATGACTCGATGCTGCGGTGCCTCGGAACGGACACCGGCACGGAATGGCTCCGTCAACCATGTCTGCGCCGCCAATGTCGCGTCAATCTCAGCATCGGTGCTCCCCATCAGGAACTCACCCGGAGGGATGAGGCGGAATTTCATGCCAATGCTGTTGGTGTACTCGACCGGCACCTGCAGATATGCCGCCCATTCCTGTTGATGCTTGATCGCCTGAGCCGCATCGAAAGGGGCGATTGCCGGTTTCGGGGCATCAGCCGGCCAACCATGCCACCCTTGTCCCGACCGACTACCGATTGTGTCAGTGGAGGTCAGAGAGTCATCTTGTTGTGTAATGTTGATGGTGGCATCGGGCGGTGCGTTAACGTGAATCGGCACCCCCTCAGGAGCGATAATCGTCGATTGAACACCGTTCTTCCTGGTGATGGTGACGACAATGACTGCCAGAAGCACCACCAGGCCTCCAACGGCTGAAGCGGTATAGAACCACGATCGCTTCTTCAGTGAGAGGTCATCGCCGGAAGCTGGCGCATTTCTCGCAAGAGGAGCCGCAGCAGACGTCGCTGGCACCGGGTTCTCAGAAGAACTGATAAACCGTCCCAACCTTAGCACAACCTCCGCGGCTGTCTGAATGCGATCCGCAGGGACTTTCGCCATTAGCTGTTGATAGATGGCGGTGACCTCATCGGGAACATCCGGCCGGGCGGATTTCAGATCGGGTGTAGGATCGTTGACGTGTCCTTTCATCTTCGCGACGGCTGAGCGATATTTTTCCGTGCCATAGGGCGGATAGCCAACGAGCAGAAAGAAGAGCGTGCAGCCTAGTGCATACAGGTCGGTCCGCGCATCTGCTGAGTGGGCATCTTCCCACTGTTCCGGGGCCATATAGTCGGGTGTGCCAAACGCCTGACCGGCGGTGGTCAGGTCGTCCGCGTTGGATTTCTCGTCAGCCAACAGGGCCAACCCCAAATCCAGCAGCTTCACTTCTCCGTGCTTGCCCACCAGCAGATTGGACGGCTTGATATCTCGATGAACTAACCCGGCTGCGTGAGCTGCCGAGAGAGCCGAGGCCAATTGCTGGACGATCTTGCAGGCATTCACCACGGACAGCGGGCCGGTGTCTTTGACCAGCCGGAAGAGATCTGTCCCGTCGACAAACTCCATCGTCAGGTAGTGTATCCCATTAATCTCTCCCGCATCATACGCTTGGACAATATGTGGATGATTCAGCTTGCCCACGGCCCGCATCTCGCGCTCAAAACGCGCTACGGCCTCGGCGTGTTTCGTAATTTTGGGCGAGAGGACTTTTACGGCGACGAGTTTGTCGAGTTTGACATGCGTGGCTTGATATACCGCCCCCATGCCACCTTCCCCCAATTTGGCGAGGATGCGGTAGGGGCCAAACAACTCGCCGATGTTCGTTTCGACCGGCGGATGATTGGAAATGGTCCGCGGCGGCGGTATGTCTGTCGGCGCTTCACTCTCGGGACGAACTGTGGGGGTATCCGAAAAACCTGCATCCGCAATGGGACCGAATCGCGAACGGTCGGAAAGCCGCTGCATCAGGGCTTCCAGCGATGGAGAAATCGGCTCGTCAACAATTTCTCTTGCTGGGGGCACGGAGTCGTGAGATTGGCCGGCGACTGTCTGGGACGTGGTCAGATTCCGTGTGCGTTCCAGACACTGCGGGCACTGTAGCAGATGCTCTTCCCACAGGAGCGACTCTTCATCCGAGAGCAGACCCTCCAGCAGCGCGGGAAGAATGGGATCGGGAATGCAGTTCGTGCCGGACATCACTGCCAAACCTGCTGCGGAGGAACCGAACTCTCATGCTCATGAAACTTCGCGGGTAAACTTCGTATCCTTGAGCCGGGAAATCCTGACACCATTTTCAGAGATTGCTGAAGAAAAGTTGCCACATCAGTCGAGCAAACCACTCAGTTCTTGCCGTAACCGCCGCATCACTCGGGATTTAGCCACATAGACAGCCGATTCGGAGATCCCCAGCTTTTGGCTGACTTCCGCGGCTGTCAGTCGATTGACGGCCAACTCCCAAGCCGCCTGCCAGGTTTTCGGCTCGAACTGCGACTGCATGATTTGCATAGCCCGCCGGAGCACGAATTCGTGATATTCGCGATCCCAAGTTGGATCGTGGTCATCCGCCAGAAGACCCTGCAGCGGATCATTCTCTCCCCCCCGCCCCTCTGCCACTTGCCGTTTTCTTTGCTGCTTCCGGCAGAGATTCAGCGTGATCGTTTTCAGCCAGGAACGAAACATTCCTCGCGTACGGTCAAATTCAAACTGAGGCATCTCAACGACGAGTGTCGCAAAGACCTCTTGCACGATGTCGGCGGCGTCGAGATCAGAGAGGCCAGCCCCCTGCGACCAACGCACGAGTAGAGGAGTATAAATCCGGACAAAGCGTTCCCAGGCAACCTGGTCATCGCGACGGCGAACTCGTTGCAAGAGCGTAACAGACGTGACCGTCATGAAGCGCCAGTGGAAAGAATGAGAATCGACAGGAATCAAACCCGGCCGAGAATTCTGTCATGGCAACACAGACGTTGCAACTCGTGCATCAAAGATTCCCAACGACACGAACTCAAGAGGAGCGCCGACTGCGATGCTTTGCGAGATCGGTTGGCGGAAGCGTGCATCGAACGGATCTGTCCCCATCGCAAGAACCGCAAACGACCGCCGAAGCAAGACGGACGCAAGTTGCGAAGGTGCCGCCATCGCCGATAATTGTCGAGCCAACAATGTTGGCTCGACAATTATCGGCGACTCCTCGTCTGGCATAAACACTACCACCACCTCGACAACGGCCTCGCCCAACCCGCATGCATCCTAATGCTGCTCAAACGACTTACACCCTTTTAACAATCAACTGTAGGTCGGATTTTAACGAGTTTATTACTCACGAAGTGGAATCGGCATGAGGGGGCAGGTCACTCGGAGAACCTAAGTGTGAAGCTTCATCCCGAACATTGCGCCTCACATACCTATGAACTACTAACGAAAAGTTCGTGTGGGTGCCTTGCTACGCTTATGCCTCGCTGAAGAGTCCGGCGTTCAGTTCCATCAGGTCGTTGAGGTTGATGGTCATCACGGCTTTGCGGGACAGGCCGTGGCTGTCGGTCACCTGGACTGTGATATTGAAGGTCGGAGTGGTTTCAAAGTCGAGGGCCAGTGAGTTGTTGACCGTGATCTCGCCGGTCGTGGCATTGATGGCGAAGGCGTGGCTGACATTGCCGCCGGTGATGGCATAGGAAAACACATCCATCGCATCAGGATCGATGGCGACCACGGCGCCGACGGATGTGCCATTCGGGCTGTTCTCGTCGACGTTAAACGTCTGCGGGCTGATCAGTGGTTGGTCGTTGAGATCGTTGACGTTGATGGTCATCACGGCTTTTCGGAACAGGCCGCCGCCATCGGTCACCTGCACGCTGAGATCGAAGCTGTGCAAGGTCTCGAAATCGATAGCAGCGGACTTGTTGACGGTGATCGCCCCGGTCGCACTGTTGATGGCGAATGCCTTGCCGACATTCCCGCCGGTGATG
>WGME01000023.1 GCA_016125225.1 bacterium
CGTCGTGTTCGTCTGTGTCGACACGATCTCGGTGCGGGCCGCCATCTGGAGAACGATGCAACGCCATTGCCAGTTCTGGGCCGACGGCCGGATGCGCGGCGAAGTGCTGCGGATCCTGAGTGCAACCGATGAGACCAGTGGGCGGCACTACACGACGACCCTCTTCCCGCAAGGGGAAGCCCAGATCGGCAGTTGCACGGCTCAGAGTACCATCTACGCCGCCAGCATCGCCGCCGGGCTCATGGTCCACCAGTTCACCCGCTGGCTCCGCGGCCTGCCCGTCGATGCGGATCTCTCCGTCAATCTACTGGGGAGTGAACTGAGCATGACGGATCCCGTCACCCGCTAGGGAAGGCATCACTGGCTACAATAGCCCCCCGGACGTTCTTCCCTCTTGGGAGCGGCCATCCGGCCGCTCCCAAGAGAACTTTTTCTTTAGCGGTCGAAGACTTTTGAGGTATCACTGATCACAACAATAAATCACACATTCAGGTAACGTTCTCTTAGTCACATCCTGTCGGTGGAGGTTGGTGACCTGAAAACCAGCGCAGCATCGAGCGAATCAATCTCAATAGGATGTCTGATCATATCCTTTCGCTTCGTGATACCAGAAAAATTCTCCGAATGACGCGTAACGCCCGCGCATTCCTGAAGACAGACGCCAGCCAGTCTCGGGAAAACGGCGAAACGCTGACAGTTCGCGCACCGTGCGTGGGCCAGTTTTCGCCAGTTCCGATCATCAGCTCGGCGCTCACAAGGAGCAGCAACGTGTGCATGATTCGTTACATTCTCTTAGGAATTGCGGTGTTCGCGATCGGTGCAGATATCTCCGAGGCGGGTGTTAAGGGCGGACGGTTTACCGGTACGGCCCTTAACAGCTTCAACCAGATGATCCCTGTGGATGAGTCTTTCCTGCGCGATGGGACTTTCGTCCATGTCGAGGGCAGCCATGCGTTCTATGGCACCTTTGCTGAGCGGGGTAATTTCGTGGTCAGCACCTGGACAGCCACCATTTCCGATGGTTCTGCAGACGGCATCGCAACCTTCAGTGGCACCTCCTACTTTGGATTGGTCACCACGTTCTTCTTTCTGAATACCGACAACAACGCCACTGCATTTGGGCTGCTCATGCGGTCGGGGTCCGCGTCTCCGAACTGATCGGTTCCGCCCTGTGTTCGCCGAATCTACTGCTGCGGAGATCGCATGCGCTAAGCCAGGCGATTTCACGACGATCCATTCAAAATTTCAAACCAGACATTCCACTGACTTCAAGAAAGTCATCAGATGATTTTTCGGACTCAATCCCTGACTCTCTGGCTCGGCACTCTGTTGCTGACCAGCACTTATTGCACCTCGGCTCTGGCAGATGGACCTCTGGAAGGGGACTGGACGTTTCGAGTCACAAAAATGCTGGGAGCCCCGGCCCCATTTTCCGATGCGGGAAGCTTGTTCCATTTCACGGAAGCCTCGGGGTTTCAGGCACAGAACTCACCAGCCAATGGGCAACCTCTGTGTACGATGACCGGCGTACGGACTGGGACCATGCTGGCAGGAACAGAGGTCTGTGGTTTGCCACGCAATTCGTTTGGTGCCTTTACGGGTGTCGTGGATAGCGCGACAACGCCCCGAACGATGACATTGATCTGGGCTGATTCGAAAGGCATCTACATCTTGCGCGGGGGGAAGATCCGAGACTAAGGACCATGTGGCAGACACGGTTACGCTCGCTTGTGGGGTTGAATTCTAGTGCTACATCATCACTTCCGCCCGATGCTTCAGGTCGGCGTCGGAATAGCATGCAGCGGGGACTAGAGCACATGCTCACGAACTTCCTGCTGCACGTTCCATGTTGCAAAGGGTTACCTCGCTAGTATACTAACCGCCAGTCTGCTACAGACTCTGTCAGGGCTTGCTGAGAATGACGGTGCAGTCATCCCGACTTTCTACGTCGATTTCGCTCATTCGACGTGCACGGCTGATGGAACCAGAAGCCTGGAGTCTGCTGACCCGGTTGTATGGCCCCCTGATTTACAGTTGGGCACGCAAGTCTGGTCTGCAAAGCAACGACGCCGCAGATGTACTGCAAGCGGTTTTTATTTCGGTCTGGCGGGGCCTGCCCGCGTTCACACTCGATCGTCCTGACGCTTCCTTTCGTGGGTGGTTGCGGATCATTACCTCGAATACGATCCGGGCAGAAATGCGCCGCCGGCGACCAGTCACGGCTTCGAAAGAGGAAATTGCTGCCCTCGCGGATTCAGATCTCGAGGAGGATTCTGACTTCGCCAGTGATGATCTCTACAGTGAGCTGACTCGGCATGCCATCGATCTGGTGCGCTCGACGGTTGATTCGCGAACCTGGAATGCCTTCTGGATGATGGCGATGGAGGAAGCGTCGGCCAGCGAAGTTGCATCCCTGCTGGGCATGACATCGTTAGCCGTACGCCAGGCAAAGTTTCGCGTGATATGTCGGTTAAAATCCCTGCTTGCCGATCAATGAGTACCAGCCATGTATGGCGATCGCTTTGAAGATGATCTCGTGCAACGACTGGCTGAGGCGGAAGATCGTGCCGACCCGTCTTGCGACTCAGAAATTCGAGAACTCGATGCTGCTTTGGATCAACTCTCAGGGGCGCTGAAAGCCCAGCGACTGGAGGATCCCTATCTGTTGGAACCTGAGTTCTCCGCCGCATTGTCACGGGCCACGTCACTGGCGGAAGCTTCTTCGCTTGAGCATACCAGACTGGAGCGATCGGCCCTGAATTTGAATTCCTCACCATCCACTAAGGTTTTCGGGCAATACGAATTGCTCGAAGAACTGGGCAGTGGTGGCATGGGGCAGGTTTTTCGTGCCCGGCATACCAAACTGGGCCGCATTGTTGCCATCAAAATGTTACCTGCGGATCGCTTTCAGTCGGCCGATGCGGTCGCACGGTTTGAACGTGAAATGCGGGCCGTTGGTTTGCTGCAACACCCTCATATCGTGACAGCTCATGATGCGGGGGAGATCGATGGCCGCCACTTCCTCGTCATGGAATTCGTGGCGGGAGAAGATCTCACACATTTGCTGGCACGCACGGGTCCGTTACCTGTCCCCGAGGTCTGCGAGATGGGGCGGCAGACCGCGCTGGGACTACAGCACATTCAAGAAAATCAGCTGGTCCATCGGGATATCAAACCCTCCAATCTCATGCTGGTCTCGCCACGGCATGCGAAAGCGCAGCCGACCATCAAGATTCTCGACCTCGGACTCGCTCTGCTGGGAACACCCGATCAAATCTCTCCGGGAGAATTGACCTCTACAGGGCAGGTCATGGGGACTGTGGATTACATGGCCCCCGAGCAGGCACTGGATACGCACCATGTCGATATTCGTGCCGATCTTTACAGCTTGGGGGCCACACTGTTCAAGTTGCTCACGGGCCGCGCCCCACTGGAAGATCCAACCAGAAACACCGTTATGAAGCGATTGCTGGCACTCGATCGCGAACAGCCGCCACGGTTGTCGACGTTGCGAGGGGATTGTCCAGCGGGTTTATGCGACCTGATTGAACGGTTGCTGGCTAAATCGCCTGATGGACGTCCCACCGAGCCCCACGATGTGGCTGAGGAACTGGCCCGCTTTGCTGTCGGTGCCGATCTGCGCCGCCTGCTGGAACCCTCTAGTGAACCATTACCCGCGGTCTTACTGAACCCGGCACACGCGTCGACAATCGTGAACGCCACGCAACACCAAACCACGGAGTCCGTCTCTCGATCATCCCCCAAACGCATAGGTCCGCCGCGTTTCCCCTTCACATGGTGTTTGGCTCTCGCCGTGCTGTTGCCGGTGTTACTCGGAGTGATCGTGTATATCGCGACCGATGCAGGAACGGTCACTGTTGAAGCCCCTGACGATCTGAAAGAAGGCCTTCGCGTCGCAGTTCTCAGAAATGGTTCAACGGTCGTGGACGGCTGGCAGATTCAGCCGGGAGCGAATTCGCACCGGCTCCGTACGGGCTCGGTCGAACTGCAACTGGAATCGGGCGTGGGAGACAGTTTTGAACTCGAACCGCAGGGCGACCTGCTCGTCAAACGCGGTGGCACAGTGGCCTATCGACTGGCTCGCCGTCCTGCGCAGACAACAACTCCCATAACGAGGCCTTCCGCCACGACGGAACCCCCGGGTTCTGAACCGGCCATGTCGCCAACAGAGAACCTGGCGCTGCAATTCGATGGATCACAAGGAGACATTGTCCTTCCCGATTTACGACGTGATGATGCCCAACCCTTTACGATTGAATGTCGCGTGCGCAATGTCGGTAACTTGGTTCTGCCAATCCTGCGGATCAATGGTCGTGCACCGGTCCAACTCCATCTGGCCAGCTTGAAGCCGCATGGTGCCGAACGGAATGAGACCAACAAGATTGCACGTGACGTCTCCGGCCCACAAATCTCGGCCTCCGCATGGACGCATCTGGCCTATGTGGTCGATGTCTCGGAATCGCGATTATTCGTGGATGGCAGAGTCATCGCGTCGAAGCCGGGCTCCCCGCCAGTTCCCGCGTTGTCCGCCAAGTTTTCCGAATCGTGGATCGGGAATGAAGTCCGCGACACCTCATTTCCCAGTCGTCCGTTTCAGGGGGAAATCGATGAAATTCGGATTTCTCGAGTCACACGATATTCTAAGGACTATCAACCGGTCCACCGGCACGAACCCGATGCTGAGACATTGGCGCTGTACCACTGCGACGAAGGCCAGGGTGCGATACTTCAAGATTCATCTGGGAATAACCATCATGGCCAAGTCACGGGTATCAAGTGGACTCGTTCAGGCGAACCGACGCTGGCCACTGCCGCTGTTTCAACAGCACCCGTCATGCCCCAAGTGCAACTGACCCCGGCTGCAACGTCTGTGAGCCAGCCCGTACCATTGGCAGACTGGCTGAAGGGACGCAAGTTGCGAACCGTTGCCCAGGATGGCACGGGAGAGTTCCGCACGATCCAAGCGGCCCTGGAGGCTGTGCAGCCGGGCGAAGTGGTGGAGGTGCTGGATCGTGGCCCTTACCGCGAATGCGTGGGCATCATACTTCCCGCAGACGTCGGGTTGATCAGCCGAGCAGGAACCATTCTGGAATTGACGGGTACGCGACCACGTCCCATGGCTAAGGGTGATACAGGTTGCGATCACTGGTTGGCTGCTTGTGATCGTTTCCGCTTGCACGGCTTTGACATCATCGCTCAGGAACGAGCGACTCCCCCCTCAGAAGGAAGAGGCTGTCCCCTGGTCGAGTTTAGCATCAAGACCGAGTGTGTGATTGAATACTGTCGGTTTCGCTCCTTCAATGACCGGGTCAAGAACATTTATCTCTGGTGCGGAGCGGCATGGATCAATCCTCGTGGCGTCTTTCGAAACTGTGTCTTTGAAGAACTTCTGGAAGTCATCAGTGGCCATGGCGATCAGTCGCAGCTACTCATCGAACACAATCTGTTTCGCCGTCATGATAATCTGCAACCCAATCTGCGGCTGAGAGGCCCCTCGGTCACCGGTGGACATGTCGTCATCCGCCGGAATGTTTGCGATGGAGTTCAGACCGAACCGATTCTGTTAGATGACATCAAAAACTTGTCGTCCGTCGAGATCTCGGACAACACAGTGCTTAATGGCCCGGTCAAAACATATGGCAAGACGATTTCTCACGCGTCGGTGCTGAGAAACGTCTTGGCGTATTCGGTGCAGATTGCGAGTGACGGCAAAAATCAGGTGGGTGATCTCTCGAAGTGGCAGTTTGCGGACAATCACATCATTCGCGTGGTTGAGGCCGCAGATCGGCCAACCCCTGCCGCCTCAGATCGGACCGGACCAATACCCTGGCTCTCGACTAAGCCCACTGATCGAGACTATCTGCGACTGCCCGCAACGGCTACCGAAGTCGGCGCGCTGCCGAATGGCCCAGCCCCATCAGACGGCGACTGGTTCACAGCGTTGCAAGATCTCTGGAAAAATGGAGCGTCTCCACAGCCGCCAGAGAAATCGACTCCTTGAAGTCAACTACCAGCACATAGCAGAAATCCAGAGACAAACTCGCGTCTGTGTCCGAGTGAGTATCAGAGCAGAGTCTGCCGTCTTTTAACTCCGCCTCTTGATAGCGACCAAGAGAGAGAAACGAACAGAAAATGCTCTCAAACCGTCATCAAAGGTTTCTTGGATCAGCATGGATGCTTCGCTACCGCTGACACCCCTCGGAGTCAACGCCCGAACACTCAACGAGACAGTCTGTTGCTCCGGGCTGCGTTGATGTTCGCCAGATGTCGGAATCGGCCCTACCTGATATTTGACTGCTGAAAATGTTGGGAAACCTTCGGGAAATGAATTGAAACCACCGACTAACTGCCAGAAGCCGTTTGCTTGAGCTGCGAGATCAATGCCAAGGGATGTCTGTGCATCGGTGGACTCCTGCTGGTTATCAGTGAGTCGTGATAGACGGAGAGCGGCGCTCGCCGTCTCGACCGGCCAAAGATAATAGCGTTGTGGCTGTTGGACTGTTACAGCTGGCGCTAAGTTGACGATGACCCGCCGGAGTTGTCACTTATGGTTGCTCGATTACACGAGAAAGTTGCAGCAGTCGCGTGAACCAGTCGCCGTCTTTGGGCGATGGACCAGGGGGAAGGGCACCGAGATACTTTGCATGGCCGTCTCCGGCTCCCTTGGTTGCAAGAGGGCTGTCTGCTGAGATTCGCAAGTAGTCTTGATTGCTGGGGTCTATCGTAAGGAAGATGGGGGCTACCAGCAAATCGGTTGCGCCACTTGGATAGAAGCCGTCTGTCAGCGCGACCTGCTCTCCCAATGTGGCTTGCCGGGGATATGAGTTGTGAACGATATGCCACCCTTCACTAGTGCTAGCCAGTTTTTGCATTGTTTCAACCGACAACTTAATCAATCCCGGTGACCTGCGGAGGTTATTCACAACTTGCACATGCCCCTGTGGCGGATACGTGCCGAAGTCGATCAGAGCGGGAGACAGCATAGTGTTATTACTTATCTCTAACTCACTGATGCTATTGCTGTCTGCCAGGCCAAGAATAATATCTTTCGCGACGGGCGGACCGGCGAAAATATTCTCACGGATGATCACAGCGTTATAGTGCTTGTCCGCAATATTGATGTGAGCGCTGTTCTGCC
The DNA here is from genome assembly GCA_016125225.1 of bacterium. Taxonomy (GTDB): domain Bacteria; phylum Planctomycetota; class Planctomycetia; order Planctomycetales; family Planctomycetaceae; genus DSVQ01. The sequence continues at coordinate 7,160 of WGME01000023.1, forward strand.
CATGGAACCAGTTGCGAGTGATACTGATGTTCCCCTCGCCGAGCGAGTTCAACATGAGAGAACCGTTGAACTCACATTCCCGAATCACACTCATCCTTGTCGACGATGCAGGATTCCACCATGCCGCTCCGACGACAGTTCCGAATCCCTCACTGACCGGAAACCGGAAGGAACATTGTTCCAGCACAAACTGCTCAGACTGATTGAATTGGATGCCATAGCTAAAAATATGGGGTTTCGTGGGCAACTCAGCAGCTGTCATGATAAAGCCATGCACCCGAAATCCATGTGGGAAGCGGATGATATGTCCGACCGGAGCTGGGTCCATATCGTAGCGCCATTCCGGCAACTCAATCACAGTCTGTTGATCACAGAAGAGACCGGTATCATCTGGCGGGGTCGTGACATCCAAGCGTTCCCGATAAGGCCCCTTATCGAGCACCTTCACCACTTGCCCAGGCTGCAGGGCGTTGAGCGCCGCCTGAATTGTCTGGAACTGTCCACTGCCGTCCTGTGCGACTGTTAGAATGGTTCGGCCTATCAGCCAGTCTTCTAATGGCGGTGGTTCGTCAATGTCGATCGGTGCCGAAGCCGTTGTCATATCGGGGGGCGTGACGGGTTGAGCGGCTGGGAGGTCCACGCGTCCCCACTTTGCGCCGATTATCTTGCCATGGCGTTGATGCCCCGAAGTATCCGCTGTCTGCTCGCCTTGCCCCTCAGATAAATAGTAGAGCAGAAAAGTGTCCTTATCCGGTGCAAACAGAGTGGGAGGGGAGAAGGGCTGAGTATATCTAGCTATCGTCGAGATCCTGATCTCATCAATCGCTCCGCCGAGTTGATGCCAGCCTTGGCCTCGGACATCGAACCCACCAATGGTTTGCATCGATGGTGGTGCACCCCAGACGGGAGAGGTGGGTTTTGTTCCCTGGAGTTCGCCATTGACATAGATTTGCAGTGCCTTCCCAGTCGAAACGCCCGCGATGTGATACCGTTTGCCTGCCTCTAAAACTTTGTCGGTGATGAGAAACGGTTGATTGGCAGGACTCTCCGGCAAATGCCACTGGAGCCGTTGCTCCCAATGACTCAACGAAAGATTTTGCTTCGTCCCAAAAAGTAATTGTCTGTAAGGACTCGTGGTGTACTGAGGCGAAAGAAACATTTCGACAGTGAATGGTTCATTCCAAGGCACCGGTTCTGACAGTTCAATTCGGGGTAAGCTCTGCGGGGTATCGATGTTGAAATCGAGTGCCGGCTTTGTCACCGGCGTTCCACTCGAGTTGATATTCTGCGTCAGCCACTTCGCTCCCACGATTCGACCGTGATAACCATTTCCCGAGGAATCCGTCAACAGGTCTCCGCGGCCTTCATCGAAATGGTAGAGGGCCAATGTGTCATCATCCGCCGAGAAACGCTCTGAAGGCGTAAAAGGCTCGCGATATCTTGCCGACTTCGAAATTCGCACTTCATCGATGCGACCAAAAGACTCAAATGCCAATCGGAGCCCATCTCCCAGACGAAGATTTCGGAGCGATTCCTGAGTCGTCTGCGGGAAACGCTCTTGCCCGTTCTTGAAAATTCGAATCTCCTTGCCGGTCCAGACGGCTGCCACATGATCCCGGCGCCCCAGTTCGGCGTGGTCTGCTGCAAATTGGAATTGAGTCGCAGCGCTGTTGCCAAGCAAGGCATTCCAATCCCTGCGCTGCAATTTGATTTTGAACAGGGGTGACTCTTGCCCCCCCACAGTAATCACCGAGGCAGCGTCGGCATCGAGGCGTAACGGTGTCACCCATGCTTCCAGGGTCAACGGCGGTTCGCCGTCATAGGCAATCGATGGGATCTCTACGAACTCTCGTTTGCCCTGGAATTCAAGAGCAAAGCGGTCGCCGGTGGTTGAATTGGTTGGCACTGATGGTTGCTGGCCTGGTTCCACCGGCAACTGCGTGGCAGATTCCTGCTCGTCTTTGGAGAACGACGCCCGTCTGGTGAGCTTGTAGGCGACTTCTTTTCCGCGACGTACGACCAGATCTCCCAGTGGTTCAAGCTCAAAAGCGTCCCCGAACTCTGCCGGTAGATGTACGTCCACATTGCCGGTTTGAATCCGATGCGAGTTCACTCCGGGGCGAATGCTCCAAGTTTCCACCGCACGATTTCCGTTTCTCTCCACCGAAACGCTCACACTCTCTTTCAAATCGTCTGGCGCCTCAATGATGATCGTGCCGTTGTCTGTCGTGACATAAATCACTACACCTAACAGCAGCACGATAGGCATGAGCAACGCCCAGAGCTTGCGATTAGGTCTCGGCTTTACGGCCTTCGAACGTGCGACCTTCCTTGATTCATAAATCTGTGTGGGCGACTGAGGAGTTGTCACCGTAGTGACCTCTTGCATTGACAGGGCGGCTGGTTGCTGTGATCTCTCCGTCGCATCCTTCATTAGAGACCGCAAATCCGCCCCCGCAGCAAATGGCTCAAGCTGATCAGCCAGTGTTTGCGGCAATTCAGGACGATGTTCCGGAGATTTGGATAATAATCGCCTCACGATCGCTTCCAGTGCCGGGGGACAATCTGTTCGCAGGGAGCTTAATGCTGGCGGTTCCTCGCGATCCAAGGCAATCAATCGCTTCATGAGAGAGTTGTAGCGCGGGTCTTCCAAGGGGGCGCGACCTGTCAACAGTTTGTAAAGTGTGGCACCCAGGCTATACAGGTCGGCTCGAATGTCGACGCTATGCGTGTCCAGGCCTTGTTCGGGGGCCATATAGTCCACGGTCCCCATCACCTGTCCTGTCGAGGTGAGTTCGCGCTCTGTGCTGATGAGGTTGGAGTCCAGGAGTGCGAGCCCGAGATCAAGTATCTTGACGGTCGGCTGTTCCGTGGCTGAGTGTGGCTCAGTCAACATCAGGTTCGAGGGTTTCAAGTCGCGATGGACCAGCCCATGCTCATGAATATGTTGCAGTCCCAAGGCCGCCTGACGGACAATTTCACACGCTTCCGGAATCGGCAAAGGCCCCATTCGCGAAACCAGATCGGAAACGTCTTTCCCGTCAACATATTCCATAACGAGGAAATGCCGTCCATCTAGTTCCCCGGCATCATGAGCGGCGATAATGTTGGGATGGTGTAGCATCCCGATGGCCTGCATTTCGCGCTCGAACCGAGCGACAGCATCCGCTGATCGAAATCGCTCGACTGGCAAAACCTTGATCGCGACTACCCGTTTCAGTTTTGAATGGATGGCCCGGTAAACCGTCCCCATCCCTCCGGCCCCCAGCTTCTCAAGCAGTTGGTATTGCCCGAGAATTTCCTGGGAGAACTCCGTTTCCAAAGCCGCACTCGGTCCTTCCGCCAGTGTCGAAGGCTTCGAAGAATCACGGGCCAGCTGCGAGACTCGGCTCAAGGCCTCTGCCAGTTCCGCCTCGCCAGCAAACGGATTCGCAACCGGCGGCGATCTCAATGATCCGGCTAAGGTGTCAATTTCCGCTGCGATTTCTGCCAGTGTTGAGTCTGATTGACGCTGACCAGAATCTTGCGGTTCCGCCAATCGCTCCACGAGTTCATCTTCAATGCTGCGATCAACCATGATTTGTCCATCGGGCTCGTGCCGATTGATTTGAATCTATCCTCTGCCACTCAGTGCTGGCGGAATAAAGAACTCGTTCAGCGGACTATGCATTGATTGCCGTCAGTTCATGGTGGGATCGTCATGAACTCTCAGCGATCCGCCAGCAGTTCCCGCAGCCGACACAGGACGCGATATTTTGCCTGCCTCACTGCCGCGGAGGACATCCCCAAAGTTTCAGCGACGTCGATGACCGGAATTTCTTCCAGTGTTGATTTCCAGAAAGCTTCCCAGGTGCGTGTATCAACGGTCCCACGCACCAATTCCAAGGCTTGATGAGTGAGGGCGCTGAACATGTCGTCATGCGTTCCGTCCCATTCTTCGGAAAACAGAATGGCCGAATCGCTCGATGCCGCTAAACCTTCCGCTTGTGTGACCGGCAGTATCAGAGTTCCACGATGTCGCCACGACTCGCGAATGGCATTGGTCGTAATGATGCGCAACCAGCCGCGAAATGACGCATCGGGGCGATCGAGCTTGAAGGCCGATAATCCTCGCCACACAGAGAGAAACACAGTCTGCAGAACATCGGCTGCGTCTTCGCTCTGCAGACCGGTTTTTCGAGCCCAACCATAGATCAACGGACCATACAGTCTCGTCAATACATCCCAGGCATCGGATTCCATCGCGCGAGCACGACGGATCAGGGAAACTGACGTGGAAAGTCCGAAATCGCCGCCGGCCATCAGGATTCACCCGTCGAAACGCACCACACGAATCTGCGGGTCATTATCTCGGGCGAAAGTGCTATGACAAGCCAAGAGGGACGTCGCGATTTCGCGCAACTCCAATTGAAGTCGTCAAACATTTGGCAGGAAAACACTGCATTTCTGCCACGCTCATTTTCCCATCACTTGCCGACCCGCGCGTTCAAAGGCGCCGAACACGCTTGATGGCGAATTTCCTGGGCAGCAAGCGGCATCGTCCGCGGGTTCTTTGTTGTTCGATTTCGGATTGACTGTGATGAGGAGCCCAAAACCTGAACCGTACGAAATATCGACTTGCTGAGTCGCGGGATCGACACTCACCGTCTTGCCGTCATTTTGGCTTCCATCGAAGATTTCCACACGGATATTCGACGTATCCACGACTTCGACAAAGAAGTTTTGAGAGGATTGCCCCGGTATGGACCCGATTTTGTTGTCATCGACATACAGAAAGATTTCGGTATTTCGCGAGCTGTTCGAGACATGGAATTTCACAGTCCCGACATCGCACTGGACTCCAAACAATGCACAGCATCCGCTTAGCATGGGAAGAGCCCATGACAGCAGGATCAACTGACAAGTGCGGACTGAGAGAACACCACAGGAACTACGACAGATTGCTGTCATTTGGAAAAATCCTGAAAGAGATGAGAGAACAAAAGAACGGGGCGAACTATTGTCGTGTCGCAGGACGCTGGCGAGTTGCTGGTTCTTCGGACGGTGCGGAATCCGCTGGTTCTTTTGATCCTCGATGAGTCACAAAGGTTTCCGGACCTTTGCCATAGAGCCCGCTGCTATAGCCGATGCCGATGACCGAGGCATTGATCTGGATGCCCGTGTAATACCCGTAAAGCGCAGTTCCCTGAGAGTTGTAGCTTCCATAGAAGAAGGACGCGCTGCCCAGCGGAATCTGAAACCAGCTGCCTGTTCCCTCCAGACAGCGAAAGTTCCCAAAGACATTGCTGGCCGAGTTGAAGTCGAATCCGAGGGAATCCAGGAATGTGCCGCCCGCATAGTGCACATCAACGAGGTAGGTTCGGCCGTTGACATCGGCCTGAGCGGTGTCTGCCATTCCAAGCCAGTTGCCCAACGTCAGTAGGGATGCCAAACAAGCCAATCGAAGTGTGTGTTGCATTTCCTGATTCTCCAGAAGTGAATGTGAATTCCGTAGACCAAGGTCCGTTCCGCGAATGCCTCGAACTGCAGGCCTTGGAACTGGCCCGTCACACCAAGAATGCGCGGGCATAACACGGAAAAAACTTCTGGAGATGCTTTTCGAGCAAGGCTAGACAGGAGCAGAACTTACACTTGTTATCGGTTAAGTCGTCTTGGTGAACGCCTCCGGTGCATTCTTGAATTCCTGCTAGCCACAGAACACAAAGACGACTGCCGCCACTCTTCACCGATGCTGTGGGGCGAGAGCATGAAGACTCATTAGAATCGGAACAGTATTTCTACCCGTGAGCGCCCAGATTTATGAGTTGGGTTTTGAGAAGCCACAGTCCGAAAAATTGCATCTGCTACGGTTTCTCGCAGCTTTGACCAGCGACTCACCGAGGGAAGTCACCAGTCTCGTTGTTGCCCGCAACAAAATCCCCCTACGGTTCCGCCGGAGATCTAGCCTCTGCGGTTGTCGGGGCCGATTCTACCGGGACGGTCGGAGTTTCGGAGACCACGCCGTCGGTGGTTGTGGAGCCGCAGCCACTGATGGCCATGGCTGCCAGCAGCAGTCCCGCGATCAGGGAAATAACGTGGCAGAGTCTCGGCTCAAACATGGTCATTACCTCGGGAGTTTGGTGGGGGGAACTCAGCGGTGTCAATGCACGGGAATCAGCCGTAATCGCAGATGGGCGACTCCTACCTGGGTCCGCAGCGAACGATCTTTCCAGTCCCACAGAATCCGCACACTCTGGGTCTGTTCCTGCATCTTCGGTGGTGATGTTGGATCAGCGGAAGCATTCAAGGTCGGATAGAGCACGAAGCCCCCCAAGAGTTCATCCCGCCAGCCATCGTTCCAGACCTCGAAATAGAGCGGTTCCCCCGGGGCTCCGGGC
>WGME01000028.1 GCA_016125225.1 bacterium
CTCTCCTGGCTGCACCAGTTCCGCCGCCTCAAAGTTCGCTACGACCGCCGCGACGACCTGCATCAGGCCTTCCTCGATCTCGCCATGTCGCTCATCTGCTTCCGCAAATGGACCAACAGGTTTTGTTAGGTGGGTCTTAGTGTCAATAGATATATCTCTCGGAAAGGAGAACAACGGAGTTCCGTTTGGTCGAACATAGGAAAGAGTATATCTCTTACCATCTCGAAGCGGAGCATTTCATCCACATCATTAACAATCAAATCGACAGGCGTGATTTGATCCGCATATCGAACATGTTTCTGATTCTTTTTCGCGATTAGCCGCAGCAAGATAGGCACCGTCATCATATGCCCCGGCACCTCTCTTGGGATCGCCTTCAATCGAATCTCTTTGCCTGTCTGACTGGGCATATATATGACGTCTTCCACGCGAATCCCGTCGATATCATCCTTGTGTCGAGATATTCCCCCTGCAAGTAAATCTGTCGCATATCCCTGAATACGAGCAAGTCTCGCATCGCTTTCCGTACGGAAGAAATCAGTAACTTCGACACCAAATTCAAATCCACTCGTTGCACAACACAAAAAATCTGGTTCTTCCGCCTCTGTCACATGAAAGGAAGCCCCTCTAAACACAGCATCAAGGCAAAACCTTTCAACCTTCTTATTCATTATTCTTCATTCCAAAGAATAAGAATTTCTGAGACATATTAACGTTTGAATTTGCCAGCAATTTCTAGTGAATGCTACTCCGGCCATTTACCATCGATGATGGGTTTCGGTTGGAACTGTTGGGGATCGAGGACCGTGTGTTTGATCCGTTGTCGTTTCCAGGTGTGAGTGATGTGGACCAGACCGTCGGCGGTTTGGATGACGGCGGGGTAGGAGTACTCGCCGGGTTCGGATTCGAGGACTGCGACCGCCTGCCAGTCGCGGCCGTTCTCACTGATAGAGACGTTGAGCGGACTGCGACCCTTCGGCGTGTGGTTGTATACCAGCAGATGCCGACCGTCTTTCAAGGTCACGGCGTCGGTCCCGGAGTTCGGATTGGGCAGACCCAGCATCTCCATGGGTGACCAGTGCTGGCCATTGTCGGTTGATGTGGTGGTGTAGACCTTGCCCTGCCGTGACCGACCGATGGCCTGCAGCGTGCCATCTTGATGAGTCAGAATGCTGGGCTGAATCGCTGAGATCGCTTTGCCATCGTTGATCGCGGGGGTGCGGGTCCAGGTTTTGCCCAAGTCAGTGGTCCATTCAAAGTGGACACGCCAGCCATCGTCTTCGGAACTGGTCGGGCAGAGCAAGCGGCCATCGGCGAGCAGAATGGGCTTGTTCTTGACGGGTCCGGCAATCCCTTCGGGCAACCGCCGCGGTGTGGACCAGGTAACGCCGTGATCGGTTGACTGCGTCAGTTCGCCCCACCAAGTGTCCGGGCTGGGTCCGACCTTGAAGAAAAGCAATAATGGGCCGTTGGGCATTTGAAAGAGGATCGGATTCCAGCAGGGATGACGGAGGGCGACTTCGCCTTCTGGGTTGCGGTACTGGATACCATTGGCGACTTCGACGGGAGCGGTCCAACCCTCAGCCGTTTGCCGGGCGATCCAGATGCCGACATCGGGATGCTTCTCGTAGGTGCCACCGAACCACGCGACCACCAGACCATCGGGCGTCTCCGCCAATGTCGAGGCATGGCATTGCGGGAACGGGGCCTCGTTATAGATGAGTTCAGTTTTGACGATCGGGGCATCGGCCGCCGTGGCTGTGATGCTGACGGCGAAGGACACAACAGCCGTGAAGAACATGGCACTGCGAATCATGGAGGTCTCCCTGAGGTGAACCGGCAGTCTAACTTGTTCGCAACAAATTTCACCAGCCCGCAGCGCCAGCAAGGGGGCGTTACACCTCTCGAAATATTCAAAGACCCTTGCTAGCGCTGCGGGCTGGTGGAGAGCATCAATCGACGGGGGGTGACTTGCGGCCCTGCTTGGTATCAGAGCGGCGTTGTTTGTCCTGCAGGCGGCGGCGTTGTGAGCCCTTGGTCGGTTTGGTGGGGCGACGAATTTTCGGCGGCGTGAGGACCGGTTGCAGCATCTCGCGAAGTTTTTCGAGACACCGGCGGATGTTCTGCGGCTGATCGCGGAACTCTTCACTCTCGATGATCAGTTCACCCTCATTCGTCAGTCGCGAACTGTAACGGCTGAGAAAGCGTTGGCGGACACCCTCCGAAAGAGCGGGAGAGGTCACCGGCCGCCAGCGCAGAATCGCCTTGGAGTTCACCTTGTTCACGTTCTGTCCCCCGGGCCCCGAACCGCGCGTGAAATTCCAGTCCCATTCACCGGAGGAAATGGTGAGGCGGGGCGAGACAACCAGATCGAGTTGGGAATCAGCAGCCATGGGCCAAGGGACACAAAAAGAGAAGAACAGCGGGGAACCTACCCCAGTCAGCTTAACAAAATGGCAGTCCGATGACCCACCCGCATCATGACTGGTGGAGGCACGTTCTCCGGAAAATCGGCAGAAACCGCCGATCCGCTCTTGAGCCGATGCCGGCCGATCACCTATAAGTCCCGTCGTTGACGGGTCGGGAATTCAGGAAAAGGTGGAAAAGATGCGTCGTACTGGTCTGACATGGGGATGCTTGGCGATCCTCGCCGGCATGACAACGGGCTGCAGCATGGCTGTGGGTGGCTCGATGGCACCGCCTCCCCCGCGTCCCGCCTACTATGGCCCCACGACCAGCTATGCACCAGGTGCCCCTCAGGCGATGGGTGGACCCGTGGCGTTCGCTCCGGCACCGATCTTGGCTTCCGCACCAACAATCGGAACATTAGGCCCCAGCGGTAGCACGTATCAACACGCCCGTTCCGATGATACGCTGACGACCATTGCCTCGCGGTACAATGTCTCCGTGGAAGATCTCCGGAAGGTGAATCCGAACATCAAGCATGGTGACACCGTGGCCCCGGGCCAGTTGGTCCGCATTCCTGATGGTAACACCGCGATCCGGTAAGGATCACTTGGCGGTCAGATTGACGCCCATGTCTCGGAAGAGAAACTTCATGTCTTCCCAGACATCTTTCTTGGCGGGCGGATTGCGCAGCAGATACGACGGATGATAGGTGCAGAGCACCTTGGCGCGGCCGTATTGATAGAACTTGCCCCGCATCTTGCTGATGGCTTCTTCCGAGCCCAGCAGATTCTTCGCCGCACAGGCTCCCCAGCAGACAATGTATTCCGGATTGACGAGAGCGATCTGCCCATCGAGATACTCCCGGCAATTCAGCGCCTCTTCCGGATTGGGCAGGCGATTGCCCGGCGGACGACACCGCAGCACATTGCAGATGTAAATGTCTTCGCGACGCAATCTACAGGCTTTGATGATGTCGTTCAGCAACTGCCCCGCACGGCCGACGAAGGGTTCTCCCTGCTTATCTTCATCGGCCCCTGGTGCTTCGCCCACGAAGAGGATGCGTGCCTCGGGATTACCGACGCCGAAGACCGTTTGTGTACGTGTTCTGGCCAGTTCATCACAGCGGGTACACTGAGCGACTTTCGCCTGCAGCACCGCGAGTTGCTCCCGGCGTTCTTTGGCGGGGAGATCGAGTGGCTGAAACGTCTGACAGCGGGCTGCCATCTCGGCCAGAACAGGGTTCGGTTGCTTCTTGGCCATGGGCGACTCGTGTGACTCCAGCAAAGGCTTCGGAACAGAGGATGCGGGATGAGGAGCAGGGGTTGCAACAGGCGGTGGAGCAGCGACAGACGCAGACTTGTTCGGCAACGCCGGTTCCACGACTTCAGCCGTCAACGCCGCAAGGTCCAATGGCGGAATCCGGGAGACACCGGCTCGCTGCCAGCCTTCCAATTCCTGAATCAGTTCCCGCCACATGACAATCACCCTTATTCATCATTTTACGGTACGCATTCTGACGAAACTGAGCAGAAATGTCAGGGTCACCAAGGTTGAAGTTGCTCCGGTTCTGAACAGTTGTGGGAGGGGGAATGCGAAATCTCTCGGAACAGCAGGGCGTATCCCTGTACGTGCCGCAACACGTTGATATTATGAAAGTTTGTCACCCGATATTGCCCGCCGCCCGCCATCTCCTGCCAGCCGGACGTTCACCACGAGAGAGCCGCTGATGACATGGACATCGAATCGTCGTCAATTCCTGCAGCAGTCGGCCGCGATCAGCACAGCGATCTGGGTCGGCTCCAGCACCCATGGCTGGGCGCAGCCCCCTTCTGCCAATGAAGTGATTCGTTTTGCCTGCATCGGGGTTTCAGGTCGGGGTTCCAGCGACTGCGATGATGCCGGTCGCCACGGCGAAGTGGTGGCCCTGTGCGACATCGATGATGAATGGTTGAACAAAGCCGCCGCCCGATTTCCGAAGGCACGCAAGTTCACCGACTATCGCAAGATGTACGACGAGATCGGCAAAGACTTCGATGCCGTCACCATTAGCACGCCAGACCATACACATGCACCGGCAGCCGCCCGGGCGATGCGGCTGGGCAAGCATTGCTTCTGCCAGACCCCATTGGCCTATTCCGTCAACGAAGCCCGAACCCTGCGGAATTTGGCGGCGGAATTGAAACTCTGCACGCAGATGGGCAATCAGGGTACGGCCTCTTCGGGATTGCGTGAAGCTGCAGAAATCATCCGGCAGGGTCAGTTGGGTGCCATCAAGGAAGTGCATGTCTGGACGAATCGACCGCAATGGCAGCAGGGGCTAACCCGCCCGGCCACGGTCGATCCGGTGCCCCCCCATCTACACTGGGATGCGTTTCTGGGCCCGGCACCAGAACGGCCCTTCAGCAAAGAGACCTACCACCCCTTCAACTGGCGCGGCTGGATCGATTTTGGCACCGGCGCTCTGGGCGACGCCGCGTGTCATACCATGAATCTCGCCGTCATGGCCCTCAAGCTTTTTGACCCCATATCGGTGGAAGCGACGCCCGATCCCGATTGGACGGGGGAAGCTCGCAAAGAGAGTTATCCCAAGTTCAGCACCATCCGCTATGAATTCGGTCAGCGGGGCGATCTCGGCCCTTGCAGCTTGACCTGGTACGACGGTGGCAAGCGGCCGCCGGAAGAATTGCATCCCGGCATCAAACAGGCTTTGAGTGGATCACTGGTGATCGGTGAAAAAGGAAGCCTGTTCTCCAGCAACGAATACCATTCGACGTATTCGCTTTTCCCGGTCGAGAAGTTCGAAGGTTACGCCAAGCCGGAGATTGTGGCCTCGCCGGGTCACTTCACCGAGTTCGCCAATGCGATCAAGGAACACAAGCTGGAACTGGCGATGTCGAACTTCGACTATGCCGGTCGCCTGACCGAAACCGTGCTGCTGGGCAATGTCGCTTTGCGGGCTGGCAAGAAGATCGAATGGAACGGCCCGCAGATGCAGGTCACCAACGACACCTCGGCAAATCAATACGTCACCCGCGACTACCGCGCCGGCTGGGGTCTGACGTAAACGACACATAAGCCGCAAGTCGCCAGACGAGCGCTGCCCGCAACCCGTCACTCCGCAATGGCCCGTTTGAGCAGATTGTGCGTGATGCGTTGCACACGTTCATCGGGTCCATGCGGGCGGGTCCAGTGGGACCAGGGCAGGGTGTGTCCCGGCGGGGAACTCAAGTCCTGACACCAGAAAATGGTGGATGCGTTGAAGACGAAGTTTCCTTTGGGACCGGGATAGATCGTGGCGGTCCATTGCTGCGGGTTCACGCCCCCTTGAAACGCGGTGCCACCACCGACAATTTCGAGTCCTGGGATCTCGGGGGGATCGCCGTGGTATTCCCAGCCAATGAGACCGGGAATGGCATCCCCCTTTTTCATCCCGGTCCCCTCGAACATCCAATGCTCGGGTTTCAGACAAACCCAGTCGCCGCCGCCATTGACCGGTTCAATATTGCGGGAACCCATCAGGTAACCTTCGTCGGGCCCCCGATGCGGAAACGGGCCGTGATCTTTTTCGCGATCGACAGCGTACTTATAGTCGCCCCCATACGGACCTCCGCGGAACATGATCCGCTTCGGGCGGCCATCGCTACTTTCTCGAAGTGGAGTCACCCAACAGACCGAGTTGCCCGAAAAGAACAACAGATCGACCCCGGCATCACGCAGCTTGACCGCACTTTCATACTGGCGGATGTCCCAGTATTCATCGTGTCCGTTGCTGAGAAACGCCTTGCACTTCAGACCCCGCTCGGGCGAGACCATATCGCTGTTTGAGCAGTAGGTGACATCGTAACCATGCTGTTCGAGGAAATAGGCGAGCGGAAATTCGAAGGTCAACCATTCGCCCGATCCCACCGACTGCGGGGCATTCACCACGCTGTTGTACTGGGCGTAGCGGCCATACGGGCGATCAAAACTGACATCGGCCCACGGCCCCTGATTCCCCTTCGGGTGGGTATAAATCGAATAGTTCGATGGCCACGGATTGTAAGCCTGCCACGTGTTATCCGAACACTGCAGCAGAATGTCGGCCGGTCGGTCATCGGTGACGATGAAGACCACATAACTCTGGGTGTAGGCCACCTTCTCGGGTTCGGTCGGCACTGTGGTCAATCGTCCCAGATAAACGCCACTCGGCCAGTGATCGGGAATGGTGATGGTGGTCGACTTGGTCCATTGGCATTCATGCAGATTTTTCTCGCCAGGCGTGGGAGTCGGTTGTGTGATCCCCTGCCACGGCCCCAGCGACGACATCAACCGGGCACCGCGACCACCATAGTAGCCCGTGCGGAAGACTTCCATCTTGAAGGGTGTCGGCGGATTCGTTGACACATGGAAATCGATCGCCTCGCCCGCTTTCACGCTCTGCCGGGAACAATACCCTTCAATCGTGGGAGAGCGGGTGCCGGTCGGGCTATCCAGCCGCGCGCGCGTGAGTTGCCAATCAGTGGAACCAGGGAGGGCATTTTCCCGGCGAATCAAATCGGGATCACGTTCCGCGGCGGTGACCAGACCGATACTCAACCAAAGAGTCACACCGAACAGTGTCCACCGCATCGACCCTCTCCCGACCCGAGACAAACAGTTAGAAAAATGCCGTATTCCTCTGCAGCTCTCTGCGAACTCCGCGTTTCAAAACCTGCCACGCTCGCTAAGAAATCATGCACCCTGCAAGCGTGCTCTCGTTGAGCGGTAGAGTTCGACGTATTGCCGAGCGGTTGCTTCGATGGCCGCGAAGTCGCCTCGTTTCATGGCTGCGGGATCGACCAGCGAACTTCCCATGCCGACCGCACACGCCCCGGCTTCGAGCCAATTGGGCAAGGTCTGCAGATTGACGCCGCCGGTGGGCAGGAATCGTACTTGAGGCAACGGTCCACGCAAGGCTTTCAGAAGGGCTGGGCCACCAATCTCGGCGGGAAACAACTTGACAACATCGGCCCCGGCATCCCAGGCGGTGACCACTTCGGTGGGTGTGTAGGCCCCGGTCAGCATCAGCTTGTCATAGCGATGAGCCAGCCGAATAACGTCGACATTGACCGACGGCGACACCAGGAATTCCGCTCCCGAGAGAATGGCGGTCCGTGCGGTTTCGGTATCGAGAATAGTGCCCGCGCCGAGGAGCATTTTATCTCCCATGCTACGGCACAGGTCGCGAATGACATCGGCCGCACCGGGCACCGTGAAGGTCACTTCCAGCACTTCAATGCCGCCGCGATACAACGCCTCCGCGACCGGCACTAACTGCTCAGCGGAAGGGGCTCGCAGGATGGCCACAATGCCCGAACTCAACACGCGCTGCAGATCATCGACACGACTCATAACAACAGACTCAATTCCAAAAGATAAGGGGGAGCGCGCTCGCGGACATTCTTAACAGACGATACGCCGTCTCATCCCTGAGAGGCATATTTCTCGGCATACTCCAGCACCCATTGATCGATCAGATGCCGAAAGGTATCGAGATCGAGTTCCAGCAGTTTCTGATACTGGCTGCGCTGGATGACTTCTTTGTTCGCAATCGCTCCGCGAGCGGTGATCTCCAGCACATGTGCCGAGGAAAAACTACGGATGACCAGTTCGAGATGGCTGTATTGCCGCGACATCTCCCTGCCGCGCCCACGCACATTGTCCCGGCTGATACGCGCTCCGAAACCATCGGGGTTGATCACACTGTGAAACTCAAAGCCGGGAAACTGATCGGCGACCTGTTTCAAGCAGAGATCGATATGGTCGGAAAGATCGACGCGTGCCTGGGCATGCAGGGTCCGCAATTCCTCTTCGGTGAGCTGCGACAACTCCTGCTGCCGCTCAACGGCGGCCCGTTGCTGTCGTCCCCGTTCGACGGCTTTGTTCAATCGCGTCGAAAAATCCATCCCGGTAACTTTCAGAAGAGGCGTTATGACACCTGAAAGGGTCATTCTGTCGGCTTCACCGTCACTCGTCGAGCAGGAATCCGACAGAACTCGTGTGCGCTCCTGTATTCCTCCTGCTCAGAGAGATATACTTGAGCCAGAAGCTCGGCACAATGAAACCCCCGCCGAGGAATTGATTTCCCGCAAGGACTTTGCCCGCATGGACCACGAACTTCGCGAACAGTGCCGTTCGCTGATTGACCGCATCCTCCAGCTCCGAGACTCTCTTTGACTGGGCGAGCAAGAACCAACGTGTCGCTGAAATCAATGCACAAATGGGGGCCAGCGGATTCTGGGACAACCAGGAAAAAGCTCAAGCCCTGATGGATGAATTGCGCACCATCAATACCAGTCTGAAGCCCATCAACGAACTGGTAAAAGGGGCCGACGACTTCGGCGTGTTGCTCGAATTCGCCGAGGAAGATCCGTCGGACGAAAACCTTCACGAACTGACCACCGCGAAGGAAGCGCTAGAAGAACAGTTCAGCGTGGTGGAACTGCAGGCCATGCTCTCTCAACCGGAAGATTCTGGGGGAGCTTATGTGCAGGTGCAGGCCGGGGAAGGGGGGACTGATGCCTCGGACTGGGCCGCCATGCTGTTGCGGATGTATGAACGCTGGGCGGAAGAGCACGGCTTCAGCACCGAACTGCTTGACATGAGTCCGGCGGAAGAAGCAGGCATCCGCAACGCCGCTATTGCCATCCGTGGCCCGTATGTCTTCGGCAAGCTGAAAGGGGAAACCGGTGTCCATCGGTTGATCCGCATCAGCCCGTTTGACGCGGCCGGTCGCCGACAGACTTCGTTTGCTGCGGTCGATGTCACCCCGGAACTCGATGAGAATTTCGAGGTCGATATCGACTGGGCGAAAGATGTCCGCGAGGAAACTTGCCGCGCCGGTGGTGCTGGGGGGCAGCACGTCAACAAGACCGACTCGGCCATCCAACTATTCCACTTGCCGACCGGCTTGTACATCCGTTGTCAGAATGAACGCAGTCAGCACAAGAACCGGGCCACCGCCCGGAAAATGCTGATCGCCAAGCTGTACCAGATCGAGCAGGACCGTCGGGATGCCGAGAAGGCCACGAAGCGCGAATCGAAAACGAAAATCGGCTTCGGTGGTGAACCGATCCGGCATTATGTGATTCATCCGGAATCGTTCGTCAAAGATGCCCGCAGTGGGATGAAAACCGGCAACCCGGCCGCAGTGCTCGACGGCAAACTCGATCCGTATCTGGAAGCGTACTTGCGCTGGAACCTGGCCCAACAGGTCGGCGGACAGGAATAGCCCGGCGCACAACCAGGAAGCTTTCCCATGATCTCGATCAAGAAAATCCTGTTTCCCACCGACTTGAGTGAAGCCGCCGCCGAGGCTCAGCAATATGCCTGCGCGATGGCCGATCAATTCGGTGCAGAGTTGCATGTCCTTTCGATCATTCAGGACGTGGCGATGATGTCGCCCGATCCGAACATGCCCTGGGTCGTTCCCGCCAGCAGTCTCGACGAGGTCCGCAAGAGCCTGGAAGTGTCACTGCTGCAGGTTCCGGATGCCGAATGGTCGGCAGGCAAAACCATCCATCGCGTGATCCGCACCGGTGTGCCTTATGTTGAAATCGACAAGTATGCCCAGGAGCAGGGGATCGACGTCATCATCGTGGGAACGGTCGGCCGATCTGGACTGACCCATTTTCTCCTGGGCAGCACCGCTGAAAAGATTGTCCGCAAGGCTCCCTGCCCGGTGCTGGTGGTCCATCCCAAGGGCCATCAGTTCGTGTAGAGACCAGGCATCGAGTGACGTTGACGCTCATGGAAGCCCAGGGATAGCGATCCCTGGGCGTCTCTTTTGACCGGAGTTTTGAGATGCGCATTTGGCTGACTCTGTTGCCGTTGTTGTTCGTGATCGGTTGTCAGCCGGCAGCCAAGCCATCGTCGAGTGAAGGCGAGACCGGTGCGACCGAGACTTCTGCCACGGCATCTCCGGATACCACAACCGCCCCGGCGAGCGAATCCCTCGCACCAATCACAAATGAGTCCACGGAACAGCCCGCTCTGGAAGCCCCCAGCGAAGATGGTCACAACCGGTTGACGCGGGACGAACTTTCCGAAGGCTGGCTGCGGTTGTTCGATGGCCACACCCTCTTCGGCTGGAAACCCAATAGCGAAACAAATTGGCGTGTGGAGAACGGCGTGATCGTCGCGGAGGGCGAGGTCAAGGGGCTGTTGTGCACAACCACCGTATGGGCCAATTTCCATCTGAAATGTGATGTGAAACTAGACGCCGGCGGGAACAGCGGGCTCTTTTTACGAACCCCCTTGGTGCCGCAAAACCCCGTCACCGACTGCTATGAACTCAATGTCTGCGACAGCCACCCCGAATACAAATCGGCGAGCCTCGTCGGCCGAGCCAAACCGATGCTCGATGTCACTGCCGATGGCGACTGGCATACGCTCGAAGCCATCGTCAATGGCGACACAGTGATCGTCAAATTCGATGATCAGGAAATTCTCACTTATGTCGATGACACCAGCCATCTTCAGCAAGGCTTCATCGGCTTGCAGATGAACGGCGGCCACGTGGAATTCCGCGATGTCTTTCTGCGACCACTGGAAATGACCGATCTCTTTGATGGCGAAACGCTCACCGGCTGGCATGTCGTCCCGGGCTCTCAAGGCAAATTTGATGTCGAGGAGGGAACCATTCATGTGACCGGGGCCGAGGGTCGTGGGTTTCTCGAAACCGACAAAACCTATGGCAACTTTGTGCTGCAGTTTGAAGCGCTATCGCATGGTGACGCGCTCAACAGCGGCGTCTTCTTCCGGGCGATCGAAGGCACTGAAAAGAACCCCGCCGATGGGTACGAATTCCAGATTCAGAATGGCATCAAAGAGGGCGACCGCACCGAGCCTGCCGACTTCGGAACGGGGGCCATTTTCCGCCGCGTGGCGGCCCGCCGTGTGATTTCCAATGATCACGAGTGGTTCACCGCAACTCTGGTGGCAAACGGCCCGCACTTCACCACCTGGGTGGATGGCGTGCAGGTGGTCGACTGGACCGATGACCGCCCGGCGAATGAAAATCCCCGGCAAGGTCTGCGGCTGGAACCCGGCCATCTCAGCCTGCAATCGCACGACCCCACCACCGACCTGCAGTTCCGTAACCTGCGGATCAGCGCCCTGACTGAGTGAGAGTTCTGAACCACGCGACCAATCCCCTGCGAATCGGATCATGCCATGCACACGTTCGGTTGGTCACGACGCGAATGGTTGGCCACACTGGCGGCCGCCGCATGGCCCGCCTGGTCTGCTCATTCGGCCTTCGCGGCCGATGATACCGCTGCCAATCCTGAGCGCGATCCGCTGCTGATTACCGAGCATCCGGGGATCGCGAAGTGTCGCGATATGGGGTTGGAAGTTCTGCAACCCACACGTGCCCAGTTGCTGAAGGGTCTGGAACTGCATCGGCGATCGCTGGTGTTCGATGCCTATGGTTTCGCGCCGCGAGCGGCGTGGGACCATGACCGCATGCTCGCCGCGCTCGAAGCCCATTCGTCCGATGTCGAACTCAATGATCTGCAGGAAGAAATGAGCATGACCCGAGCGGCTCTCGATGCCGCTGAACGGGCCGAGTTCGCCACCGCGTTTCATTGTGCCGGGGTGACTGCGATCTTTCAGAATGCCGGAGAAGAAGGCCAGGACCCGTTGCGGTTGATGAAGCGCCTCGCGCGGTTCACGTTTCTTGCCGATCGATTGCGGGGCACATTGCAGCGTGCCACCTTGCCGGAGGATATCGTCGCGGCTCATCAGGCAGGGCAGCATTGCCTGTATCTCACGGGCAACGGCGTCCCTTTACCGTCGACATGGATCTCCGTCGAGGAGGAGTTGTCGTACATCCGCCTGTTCTATCAGCTCGGCATCCGCATGATGCATGTCACCTACAACCGCCGGAACCTGCTAGGGGATGGTTGTGCGGAGAAAGCGAATGGCGGGCTGAGTGATCTCGGCCGCGCCGCGATTGCCGAGATGAATCGTGTCGGCGTGATTGTCGATGTCGCCCATAGCGGCTGGCAAACCAGTCTTGAGGCAGCTCAGGTGTCTACAAAACCGATGGTCGCCAGCCATACGGTGTGTGCCGGACTGCGAAATCATATCCGCGCGAAACCCGATGAAGTGATCCGGGCCATCTGTGATACCGGCGGTCTCATCGGCATCTGCTGGATACCGAACTTCCTCGGCGGCGGAGGGGATATCGCCGCGTTATTGGATCACATCGATTACGCGGTCAAGAAGTTCGGTGCCGAGCATGTGGCCATCGGCACCGATGTCGCTCACACCTCGCAACATGCCGCCGCGGCCACCAAGGGGCTGCCCCCCCGCGGACGCCAACGCACACGGTACGAAGCCCTGTGGCCGGAAGGGGCACTCGGCGGACAGTGGCCGCGTTCGGCCAGTCTCGGCTGGACCAACTGGCCACTCGTTACCGTGGGACTAGTGCAACGCGGCTACAGCGATGACGACATCCAGAAGATTCTCGGTGGGAACATGCTGCGGGTCTGCCGCGAGGTGTTGACCGATCATCCCGTGTCGTGATCATTCGGACTTTGTGACGGCTTTTGCCTGGGCTCGTGAGATCAACCACGCCTGCATGCTCGCCGCAATCTGAGCATAGCCGGTCGCGTTGGGATGGACGGCGTTATCAACGGGATAGCCAGCTTCGGGATCGATATACAACTCGGTCGGCACAATCCAGCGTTTCTGATCGGCCTGATCACCAAAGTGGGCAAGCTCCTTTTCGACCAATCGGTGCTGGATTTTCTTCCAGTTCCAGCGGGTGTACTTGCCTTTGTAGTTCGCCGTGAAACCCGATTCCCGAGCATTCGGCGGAGTGGTGAGGCAGAGCCCCAACTCGGCCTGTGATGCCGTGGACTGAATCGTCTGAATTAATGTGTCGGCATAACCAAAGACGCGATCAATATGGGAATCGAGCGCGGCTGGGTCATTGGCATTGGCACCGAAACAATCATTGATGCCGAGCATCACAATCACAAAATCGGGCTGACGACCTGCACACGCGGTTTCGATGTACTTGGCGACATCGAGCTTTGGCTTATCCCCGTCAAGGAAGACAAACGGGCTGGAATGTTTGCGATTCGCGAGATCCGGCATCGGTTCGTAATGGGTCACAAAGCGCTGCCAGGTCCAGCCCCCATAGCCTTCATGGGCGACACCCGGTTTGGCATTCGTCGGTTTGTGAGTCCCCAGCATCGTCCAGTGAGTTTTCCCCTCGGCATTCAGCCGCTGGTACAGCTCGTTGGGATACAGCGACGCATGGGTGAGCGAGTCGCCGATGAGCAGCAGCGAGTAGTCTTTCTGCCCCGGAATCCCGGCAGGCGAGACATGCCAGGTCATCGATTGCTGACCGAGCAGGTGATCCCCTTCAAAGATTTTGACTAGCCAGGGATGATCACCCACATCCTTCTCGGTGGGCGTGACGACCCAGCGATTGGTTTCGGTATGACCGATGTCGCTGGTCACTTCGAAGCGGTATTTGTCCGGCGTTTCGGTGAGGACGATGTTGTCGAAGTAAACGCCGATTTCCCCATCGGTGACAGCATATCCCACCGGCGGCAACGTCAGCCGTAACGGGTTCTCCGCAACGGGTTCGGCCGCTGGTGTCGAGGTACATGCGGCAACGGTGATCACGCAGAATAGAACCAATCGACGTGTCATATCATGGTCTCTTGTCTTAGCCCCCGGTGAGTCACCGGGGGCCGATGATTGAAATGGATATCGGCTGGAACATGCGGCCCCCCGTCATTGACGGGGGGCTAAGACGATTGGTCAGCCGATCACACGGCCGATGACCACGATGTGCTGGCCGCGCGGCACCGGAGCGACCCAGGCTTGAGCGAGGACAACGCCATCGACACCTGCAACAGCGGGCCAGGGTTCCATGTCGATATGATCGAAGTCATGCAGGTAACCGACCACGTCACCCTTCTTCACCGGCGTGCCACATTCAAGGACCGCTTCATAATGGCCATCAAACGGAGCCACAGTGAAGCAGTCGCGATCGACCATTTCGAGCACGCGCTGAGTTCCGGCGGCATGATGACCGATCGGCGAGATTTCCCCCTGAAGCTGGCCCTCATGGATCGCGGCAGCGAGCACCCCCTGACGGCCGCAACGCACCCCTTCGGGATTCACCGCACAGCCCCAACCGAGTTCGGTGCCGACGGTGATCTTACCGAGCCGTTCGGCTTCGCTCGGTAACAGGCCGGGAGTCTGGTTCTGATAAACCATCAGTGAGGGCAGTCCAAACCAGCGGGCAGTGCGATCGATCCGCTTTTCCAGTTCCGGATCATCGACATGATGGTAATTCGCACAGATCGAGAAGCGGGCGACGTTGCCCCCCGAATGAAGATCGAGCACCACATGCACCCGCGGCCAGATGTATTGCCGCACGAACGCCGCGATGCGGTGGGTGATGCCCGACAACGCCGGGTTCACACCGGCACCATCGACGAAAGCTCGGTTCAAATTCACGCGGTCATCCGGGGTGCTTTCTCGTGTCCCGGCACGAAAGGCCGACGGATTGAGCACCGGGATGATAACGATCCGACCACGGACATCTTCGAGCCGAATTTCTTTGAGCAGCTTTTTGAGAGCGACCGGGCCCTCGTACTCGTTGCCATGATTGGAACCAAAGGCGACCAGTCCCTGATCGGGTTTCGCTTCCGGCCCGACCCATACCGTAAGCGGAATCAGATGGTCGCCCCAGATGCTGTCGTGTTCCAGGGCCAGCCAGTAGTCGCGGCGGCCGGGGCTATCCAGGTCTAACTCTTTGGGGCGTGCCACAATCCGGGGCATGTGCAAGGTCCATCTGAAGTTCACGGGGAGGGCGCGACTCCATCCTACTGGAACCGACGCATCAAGCAACTCTGACGCGAGACGTCACAATGTCGACACATTCGCCCCATCCACCCCTGACGACCTATTCATCCAGTCTCCCTGGCGACCGAAGACGAGGCCAAATCCGTCAGTCTGGGGAAACCTGCGGGATTGATCGCATCAGGAGTCCCAAAAAACCGACAGCTTTCGGGGTCTGCGTGAACCTCGGCGTCTCTTCCGATCGATACGATTCTATGGGTCAGAAAACCGCTCTAGGGGCCGACTGAGCGGGCTGTTAAACTGCGTGAGATCGGCGACTTGTTCCGAAAATGTCAGGCACAGTGACAGGCGGACATGGCAAGGCGGAATCGATTCATCGCTGCCAAGTCACTTGGGACCGACTCCCCGAGTTCGCCCGCCGTGTATCGACCGGCTGATCTTCAGAAAACCAGGATCGGGATCTCCGGGTCCATTTCTGGCGTGATGCTGACCCTGTTAGTTATCACATCGTGCGGTTGTGCGAGCGTCCGCAATCGTATCTCGGCACGGTCGGAACAGTGCACCGAGTTGTGCGAATTGTCGCGGCAAGCGCGTGAACAGGGTCTCGCGTCGGATGCCGATCGCTTCCTCGATGCGGCGATGAAACGCCGTCCGACCGATACGCAAACCAAACTCGAATTGGCCGAGGAACTCTGGAACAGCGGACGTCAGATTGCCGCCGCCAATGTGGTGGCCGACCTAGTGGCCGAACAACCCGATGATGCACCAGCGGCACTGCGTCTGGCACGGATGGAATACGAAATCGGGCGGACCGCTGCGGCGGAATCGGCCCTGCGACTGGCCATGATCAATGATCCCGAGAACCCCGAAGCCCTGCGGTTGAAAGCGGAACTCGCCGAGCGGCAAGGTGACTGGGATACGGCACTAGCGACCTATCATCAGTTGTTGCAGGTGCTGCCTGATGACATTGCCACGCAACTGGCGATGGCTTCGGTCCATATCCGCCGCGGTCAATCTGATCGAGCGGCTCCAATTCTGCGTGGCGTGGTCCATCATCCGCATGCCACTCTGGCGCAGCGACATGATGCCGAATGGCAACTGGGCCTGACCTATGCTCGGGCAGAGCGCTGGCAGGATGCGGCCGTTTGTCTGCAGTCCGCCGCCCAGAAGGGGCCCGCCACATCAGATGACTGGTATCGTGTGGCCTATGCACAGATGAAGGGGGGCAACCAGGAAGCGGCATTTGCGAGCCTCAGTGAAGCCCTCAAACTGGAACCGAACCATCTGGCTGCCCTCGATCTGACGCGGCAGATCAAGCTGCATGACCATCAACCCATTACGGCGGTCGTGCCTGTGGGATTTGCCCCACAAACGGTCGAGAATACTACCGACACACGTCGGCTTTAGGCCCCTCATCGGCGGTGAAGCAAACCTCGCTCGCAAATGATGCGAGATGGTCGCACAATGAGGTCACGCGTGAGGCCATTAGTCGCCTCTCCTCCAACCGTCCGACCTCGCCAAGCGAACTCATGAGTGACACGCAGCCCCTGGAAACGCCATTGCAGTTTCTACGCGGCGTGGGTCCGCAGCGGGCCGAACTCTTCGCACGCTTGGGACTGCTCACTGTTCGCGATCTGCTATTCTACTTGCCACGAGACGTGCTCGATTTGACGCAAGTCTCCGCCGTGCATGAACTCAACGACGAACGTGTGCATACGGTCCGCGGAGAGGTTGTCGATCGCGATGCCCGGCAGATCTCGGGCGGCCGGACATTAACAGCCGTGCTGTTGAAAACCGATGGCGGCTTCGTACGGGGCAGCTGGTTCAATCAACCCTACATGCTGCATAAGCTACAACTCGGTCAACGGGTTTTGTTCTCCGCTCAGCCGAAGTTTCGTGAACGCCGCTGGGAGTTTTCGCATCCCCAGGTGCAATGGCTCGACGAAGATGATCGCGACTCCACGCCCGGAATTCTACCCCGGTATGGACTCACCGAAGGCCTGACGATGCGGGATGTTCGCCGGGCCACCACGGCGGCTGTCGAAGACTATGCGACGTTTGTGGTGGATCTGTTGCCGGAGAATTATCGGGCCACTCGGCAGCTTCCCCATCTCTCGGCGGCAGTAGCGAACCTGCATACCCCTGCGACGATGGAGGCCTATCAGACTGGGCGACATCGCTTACTGTTTGATGATCTGTTCGAGTTTCAACTGGCCATCGCGATGCGCCGTCGACTGTGGCAGATCGACAGTCAGGCCTTTGCGCTCCCTTGTACCGCCAAAATCGATGCCCGCATTCGACGCCTGTTTCCGTTTCGCTTTACCGCAGGACAAGATCAGGCCATCGCCGAAATCATCGCCGATCTGGCTCAACCGCGGGCGATGCACCGTTTGCTTCAGGCCGATGTCGGTGCCGGGAAAACGGCCATCGCGGTCTATGCCATGCTGGTCGCGGTCGCGAATCAAACGCAGGCGGTCATCATGGCGCCGACCGAAATTCTGGCACAACAGCACTGGTTGACCGTCGATCGCTTACTGCAACAGAGCCGGGTCGAACGCCGCTTGCTCACCGGACAACTCACATCAAAGCAACGTCAAACGGTCCTGGAGGAAATTGCCAGCGGTGAAGTCCAACTGGTCATCGGCACGCAGGCTGTGATTCAGAAAGATGTCCACTTCCAAAGACTCGGCCTGGCTGTGATCGATGAACAGCACAAGTTCGGCGTGGGACAACGCAGCCATTTCGCCGCGGGGGAGCAGACACCTCACATGCTGGTGATGACCGCCACTCCAATCCCCCGCAGCTTATGTCTCACGCAATTTGGCGATCTCGATCTCACCTCCATTGCCGAATTGCCACCGGGTCGGCAGCGCATCGTCACCACACGGATTGCCGCCCCCGCAGCGGTGAGCAAAGCCTGGGACTTCATCCGCGAGAAAGTGCGACAAGGTCGGCAAGCCTATGTGGTCTGCCCCCGTGTCGAAAGCGAAGACGATGACCAGAACACCTCGGCGGCGGAAGCGGTTTACCGCGATTTGACAGCCGGAGAACTGCAGGATTTTCGCGTGGGCCTGGTGCATGGTCGCCAGCCGCGCGACGAACGCCAGGCCACGATGGAAGCCTTTCGCGATGGAGACTTGCAGGTCTTGGTCGCCACGACCGTGATCGAAGTCGGAGTCGATGTGCCCAATGCGAGCTTGATGGTGATCTGCCAGGCCGAACGATTTGGCTTATCGCAATTGCATCAGCTGCGGGGCCGCATTGGCCGGGGCAATCATCAGGCGTATTGCTTCCTGTGGTCGAGCACCGATCAACCCGATGCGGTACGACGCTTGATCGCACTGGAATCTTCGACGGACGGCTTTCATATCGCCGAAGTCGACTTTGAATTGCGGGGTCCTGGTGATGTTTTGGGCACCCGGCAGCACGGGGCGTTGCCGCTGCGCGTGGCGAACCTTTCGCGTGATGGGGAAATTCTGGTCGAAGCCCGGTCCGCTGCGTTTGAGTTGGTCGACTCGGGCGAGTTCGATCAACCCGAGTTCGCACCGCTGAAAAATCAGGTGCTCGATCGGTTCCGGAAACTTATGGACCTGCCTCAGACAGGTTGACGGCCCCTGTCAGCAGAGCATTCGGTGCACGATTGGACCACCAAGTGGCCAACAAGGTGCCTGTGAGCATGCAACCAAAGGTGTAAACCGCGGTCGGAATGGCTGCCGGTGTGCCGGGGAAGAGCGACAAGGCCAGCGTTGTCCCCAATCCGCAATTCTGCATGCCGACTTCGATCGTGAGAGCCCGCCGCATGCCTTCATCCAATCGAATCATCGCACCGGAATAGTAGCCAGCGAAGTAGCCACCGACATTGATCAGGAACAGGGCCAGCAACAGATTCAGATCCACGGCCGTCAGTCGTTGACGATTGATCGCCACCACGGCGGCGATGATCCATAGGATCACCAGATTCGCAATGATGGGTCCCAGAACCTGCATCAACGATTGAAACCGCAGCGACACTCGACAGAGCGAAAATCCTAGAATCACAGGGGCTACGACCTGCCAGAGTAACGTGATTGCCACCTGTGCGAAGTTGGAATCCTGCTGCGTGTCCAGAGTCAACCATAAGGCCAGGGGAACAGTGACGGGAGAGGCGAGCGTGGCCAGGGTCGTCAGCGAAACGGAATAGCTGGTATTCCCCCGCGCCAGCATGGTGAGCACATTCGACGCCATAGCTCCGGGAACACAGCCGACCAGAATCACCCCGGCCAGCGTGCCTGCATCGAACTGGAACGCCCGGCCAATTGTGTAGGCCAATAACGGCATGACGGTATATTGGACCACCGTCCCGAAGAGCACCGTGGGCCAACGTCGTCCAATCTGCCGGATTTCGTCGACCGGCAGCAAACTTCCGACAGCAAACATCGTTAAAGCGATCAACCCGCCCAGCCAGGGAGCTGAAGCGGTAAGCGGATCAAACCACCCGGCCGGCCAGACATAGGCCAACCCGGACGAAATCACCAAAGCGACCGCCAACCACCATTGCGACATGTTCCGCCCCGCCTCCAAACACCGGAAAACTGGCGGCTACGGTACTGCAACCTGTGGGGTCTTGCGAGCGGACAGCGGGCAGACCGGGCGTTACAATAGCAACGCTGTGCCAACATTCCATCATTAACAATCGTCTCAAGATCATGCCCTACGACTGCCTCGGCAATTTTCTGACCGCGCTCGAAGACACGGCAGAATTGATGCGCGTCGGTGCGGCAGTCGATTTGAAACTGGAAGTTGCGGCGATCACAGACCGCGTGGTGCAGCGTTCGGGTGATGGTGGCCCGGCCTTGTGGTTTTCCGCGGCACGGAACTCCGCCTGGCCCGTGGTGACGAATCTGCTCGGTCATCGCCAACGGATTTGCCGGGCCCTGGGCGTCACGGCGTTTGAGCACCTGACCACCCAATGGGGTGAAGACATCCGGCGGTTCGTGACTCACACGAACAATACTCCGCGAACCCCGACGAAACTGATTCGGCAGGCGGTGTGCCAGCAGGTGATCAAGCTTGGCCGCGATGTGAATTTATGGGATTTGCCCGCACTCACAAGCTGGCCGCAAGAGGTGCAACGCTGCCTGACGGGGGGTTTGATTGTCACCCCCGCTGCCACGGATTCCCGTCCGCTGCTGTCACGGGGCACCCTCGCCGTCGTTGACCGCCAAACCCTGTTGCCCCACTGGACACCCGATGCCCGAGAATGGCAGGCACTCCGGGCGGCTCAACGGGCCAACCGTCAACTTCCCGTGGCGATCGTTTTCGGGGGCGATCCCCGGTTAATCCTCGCGGCCGAATCCGGTTCCTGGCTGATGGGCAATGTTGGCTACGATTTCGTCAGTGTGCTGCGGCAAACTCCGCTGGAAACGGTGAAATGCCGCACGCATGATCTGGAAGTCCCCGCCGAAGCCGAAGTCATCATTGAAGGGTTGATCAATCCCGATGCGGTGCTGACTCCGTGTGATGCCGTGGCCTTGCCGACGGGCACGTTGTCGCGGGAAACACCGTCGGTGCCGCTGGTGGTCACGGCCATCACTCACCGAGCTAACCCGGTCTTCCCGGCACGAGTTGTCCAGGGATCGCCGGGGGAAGATGCTCAAATCCGTGAGGCCGTCGACCAATTGTTCCTGCGAACCATGCAAGCCTGTTCGCCGGGGATTGTGGATGTCTTCCGGCCGGCTGCGGGGCATGGCCAGATGGTCATCGCCAGCATCGACAAACAGTATCCGTATCAGAGCCGGACGATCGCGGGTGCCTTGCGTGGGTTGCCGGGATTGAGCCGTACAGCGATGTTGATCCTGGTCGATGCCGACATCAATCTCCGCCGGGAAGCCAACGTCTGGCGAGCCATCGCGTTGCACACCGATAGCTTACGGGATGTGACATGCCAGCCCGGACCTGCGGAGTGGGAACACCCCGCCAATGCGCTGCCGGGCTGCGGCGGGCAACTGACCATCGATGCCACACGAAAATTGCCGGGCGAACAGGGACCGGACATTTGGCCGAATCCACTTGCCATTGCGGTTGAGACCCAACAACTCCTCACAACTCGCTGGGCAGAATATGGTCTCCCGATTCACTGGGGAACAGAGTCATGAGTGTCGTCGTCGATAAGTCCGGAGCCCGCGTCCGTCAGATGTTTGGCGAAATCTCCGGTCGTTACGATTTTCTCAATCACCTGCTGTCGGGCGGGGTCGACTATTACTGGCGCTGGCGGACCGTTCGCAAATGCGCTCCGCGAGGCACCGCCCCCATCCTTGATGTCTGCACGGGCACGGGCGATCTCGCCTTGGCTTATTGGACCAAGGCCCGTGGTCAGATCGCCGTGACCGGCACCGATTTCACTCCCGAAATGCTGCGGATTGCCGAGAAGAAACGTGACGAACGGGCCGCGTCGCAAACGGGCAAACCTTGGGCCGACCTGACGTTCATTGAAGCCGATACCCAGCATTTGCCCTTCGACAACGATCAGTTTCAAATCGTCTCAGTTGCCTTTGGTTTGCGAAACGTGTCGGACACGATGTGCGGATTGCAGGAGATGCTGCGGGTCTGTCAGCCGGGGGGACGCGTTGCGGTGCTGGAGTTCTCGTTGCCGGGGAATGCCGTCTTGCGCTGGCTCTACCTGAAATACTTCAAATATGTCCTGCCGCGCATTGGGCAACTGCTGGCCCGCAATCAACAGGCGGCGTACAACTATCTCCCGGCCTCTGTTTCTGAGTTTCCGTATGGCGAGCAACTTGCCCAACTGATGCGGGACGCTGGAATGCAACAGGTCACCTGGACACCGTTGACCTTTGGAATCGCCACGTTGTACATCGGTGAGAAACCGGCACTCGTAAGCCAACCCGCCTGATTTTCCAAGGAAACCCCACACGATGCCGAATTCAGGAATCGTCTTAGCCATCACGGGTGCCAGCGGCGCGATCTATGCGGTCCGTTTACTGGAAGTGCTGGTGGCCGCCGGCAAGACGGTACAACTCACGATCAGCCCCGCAGCGACCGAGGTGTTGCATCATGAGTTGGGGCTGAAAGTCGATCTCGACAACTTTCAAACGAGTGATCTGCTGCCGAAAGATGATTTGACCTCGGATGACAGCAAGCTTCGGCTGATGCGGCCCAAGCTGCATGCATCCACGCACAGCAGTTCGGTTTTCAGCGATAGTGAGATTCTGCATCGGGCACCGCTGGGAGAAGTGATCTATCATCACTACCGCGACTACCAGGCATCGATTGCCAGTGGTTCGGCCCTCACCGAGGGCATGGTGATTTGTCCCTGTTCCGGTGGAACATTGGCCGCGATTGCGACGGGGCAGTCACAGAATTTAATTCATCGCGCCGCCGATGTGCATCTGAAAGAGCGGCGGAAGCTGATTCTCGTGCCGCGCGAAACGCCGCTGAGCAGCATTGCCCTGGGCAACATGAAAACCCTCGCCGATGCTGGCGTGGTCATTCTGCCCGCGATGCCTGGCTACTATCACAACCCCACCACAATGCAGGATTTGATCGATTTCGTAGTCGCCCGCATCTGCGACCAGTTGGGCGTGTCACACCAGTTGATGAAGCGCTGGGGGACAGCTCAGTAAGAAAAATCTGCCAGCTTCCTACCCGCCTTAGTAAGGCGACATCTGATTGAATTAGCAGGCAAAGGCTTTGCAATCTTGGACTATGCGGAGGATGAGTGACAGATGATCGAATGCGACACATTCGCATGCTTCGTCAGAAGCAGTATGCAGGGATGACTCTAAACGAGCGACTTCTTGCATCCGGACTTGCACATCGGCTTGACGAACATGTGCGTACCCAGAATCGGGATGCGGCTATTTCGCTCTTGATGACCCTGTCGATGACTGCTGAAGATGCAGCACAATCAGTGGACATCCTTTTTCAGAATCCAGGCAAATATGGCTATTAATCATTGGATTAATAGCAGGGCAGTCTTCCGTCTGCCTTGAGAGCGCTTTGTCGGATTGAAACCGCAGCCATCTCGATCGCATAATGATTTATCAAGGCAGCCAGAAGCCTGCCCTACCGGACTGCATCTTCCGATTATTTAAAGACTTTGGGATGTGATGCCATGTCGCGTTCTTTCTGGCTTACAATCGGCATTCTGGTCACATGTTATGTGTCGCCTGCTTGCGCGAGTCCACTGTATCTGAAAGTTTATCAGAACACTTTCAGGAATCTACGCCAGCCAACAAAGTGCAGCATTTGTCATCAATCGGACAAACCTGACAAACATGAGCGGCTGAATGATTATGGTCTTAAGGTGCATGAGAAGCTTGGCCAGAAACGCACTAACGATGCGGAAGCCATTCGTCACGCTTTAGAAGAGATTGGTCCTGCAGATTGATCTCCTCGCAGAAGAGGATGAAGACAGCTTGCGTCGTAACATTGAGCAACAGTTGGATCTGCCCCGACTGTGCTGTCAGGAACTGTGACCTCTCGACATGAGTACGGTGGGACAGGTGTGGGCCTGCCCTTCCGCAGCATCATCTGCTCGAAATGACAGGCAAGAACCTGTCCGACCGGCTCATGTGGCCCTCTTCTTGGCCACTTTTTTCGTGGTTTTTTTCACGGACTTTTTCGTTGCACCGCCACGGCCCTTCTTCGTCCCTTTTGCGGCTCGTTCCGCCAGCCATCCCAAGGCTTCTTCCAACGTGACCGAGGTCGCTTCGCGATCTTTTGGAATGGTGGCGTTGGTCTTTTTGTGCTTCACATAGGCGCCGTAACGACCTTCGTAGACAGCCACCGGGGCACCATCTTCGGGGTGCACTCCGAGATCTTTCAGCGGAGCAACCTCCACCTTTTTCTTCGCCTGGCTCAACAGTTCCACCGCTCGATCGAGGCCGACGGTTAGCACGTCGTCCTCTTTGCCAAGCGATTTATACGTCTTCTCATGCAGCACGTAGGGACCATACATCCCCACGCCCGCCTTGATCACCTTGCCGGTTTCCGGGTGGGTTCCAACCGTACGCGGCAGGCTGATGTAGGCGAGCGCATCTTCGAGGGTCACCGTGGAGGCGTCGCGATTCTTGGGAATCGAAACGCGTTTCGGTTTGGCTTCCCCCTCTTTGACTTCGCCCAGTTGCAGGTAGGGACCAAACGGTCCGGTGAGCAAATAAATCGGCAGACCGGAATCAGGGTCCATGCCCAGACTTTGGGGACCCGCCTGCTTTTTTTTGATCAGGTCTTCGGCCAGTTCGTTGGTCACATCCGCCGGGGCAATATCCCGCGGCAGCGATGCCGTAACCTGTTCGCCATTCTGTTCGGTTTCGAGATAGGGGCCGAATTTGCCCACGCGAATTTTCGGCGTGAGGCCGTCCAGTATCAGCGTGCAGGCTTCGCGCGGATCGATGCGTTCCTCGTTCGATTTGACCTGATTATCGAGACCGCCATCCCCCACGTAAAACTGCTGAAGATAAGGCAGACGCTCGGTTTCGCCATTGGCGATATCGTCGAGCTGCTGCTCCATTTTCGCCGTAAAGCCCAGGTCGACCAGATTCGGAAAGTGCTTTTCCAGCAAGCGGGTGACGGCGAGTGCGGTGAAGGTGGGAACGAGTTGGTTCCCTTGTTTCACGGCATATCCGCGATCCTGAATGGTGCCGATGATGGTGGCATAGGTACTCGGGCGGCCGATGCCTTCGGCTTCGAGTGTCCGCACCAAGGTCGCTTCCGTGTATCGCGCCGGCGGTTTGGTCTCGTGGCCAATCGCGTCGACGGCCTGGGCCAGCAACCGCTCCTGCTCGGAGAGGGGGGGCAGGGCGGCTTCCTGATCATCGAGTGCGGCTTCCGGATCATCGACCCCTTCGACATAAGCCCGGAAGAAACCGGGGAACTCGACATGTCGGCCCGTCGCCCGGAATTCGGCATCGTCGACGGTGATGGTGACCGTTTGAAAGCGGAGTTGGGCTTCCGCCATCTGTGTCGCGACGGTCCGCTTCCAGATCATGCCATAGAGGGCGGCTTCCCGACCGGAAAGGCCTTGTTCCTCAGCGGTTTTCATCTCGGTCCCGGCGGGTCGGATGGCCTCGTGAGCCTCCTGGGCATTTTTCGTTTTGGTTGAATACTGCCGCACTTCCGGATGAAGATATTCGTTGCCGTAGCGGTCTTTCACGCAACGACGGGCCGCCGTGATCGCCTCGTTGGACAGGCTCACGCTGTCGGTACGCATGTAGGTGATCAAACCGTCTTCATAGAGCCGCTGGGCCACCTGCATGGTTTCGCGGGCGGTCATGTTGAGCTTGCGGTTGGCTTCCTGCTGCAGCGTACTGGTGGTGAAAGGGGCATAGGGTTTGCGGGTTTGCAGCCGCGACTCGACATTCGAGACCGTCCAGGGTTGCCCCTGCAACCTGCTTAGCAACTCTTTGGCGGAGGCTTCGTCAAGCAGTCGCACATCAGCGTCGGGCTTCAGTTTTCCCGTGTGCTCATCAAAGTCGCGACCTGCCGCAACCCGTTGCCCTGCAATTGATTGCAGCGTGGCATCAAAGCTGGCCCCGGTGGTGTTGGCCAGCGTGGCTTTCAAGTCCCAGTAAGAACCTTTGCGGAACGCCAGACGTTCGAGTTCCCGGAGCACCAGCACCCGCACGGCGACCGACTGCACCCGACCGGCGGAGAGTTTCGGAGCGACTTTTTTCCAGAGCAGCGGGCTTAAGCGGTATCCGTATAGACGGTCGACGACGCGGCGGGTTTCCTGTGCGGAAACCAGATTTTCGTCGAGCTTACGCGGCGTGCGAATCGCGTGCTGAATCGCCTCTTTCGTGATCTCGGAGAATGTCATCCGGCTGACGGGAACTTTGGGTTCCAGCACTTGTGACAAATGCCAGCCGATGCTTTCCCCTTCGCGGTCTTCGTCGGTTGCGAGAATCAGTTCGTCGGAATTTTTCAGGGCGTCTTTCAGCTCTTTGACGAGTTTCCGCTTCTCTTTCGGCACGATGTACAAAGGCTCAAACGACTGATCGACGTTCACGCCCAGGTTCGACCAGGCCTCTTTTTTGAGTTCAACGGGAATGTCGGAAGCGCTTTCCGGCAGATCGCGGATGTGGCCCATGCTGGCCATGACCACATAGTCACGGCCGAGATACCCGCCAATTTTCTTGGCTTTGGCGGGAGATTCGACAATGACCAATCCCTTATGCGCTTTGCCTGCCACCGTGCGACCTGTCTGAAGAAGCTGTCGGAACTTGGCGATTGCGTTGACCTTGTGTCTCGGAACGACCAAGCTACAATGCCTGCCGGTTAGAACTGATTTGTCGAATACGCTTAGAGCATCGTGCAACGCTCTGTCAAGCGTGCTCGGAAAAAGGCCGGGGTCGACCACACACAGAGTTTGTGACGCAACCCGTTACTCAGGATGGACATCAATGGCTGGTTCGCCGTTTGAAATTTTTCGCCGCAACCAACGTCAGCTCATGGTGGTGCTGACCGGACTGGCAATGTTTGCGTTCGTATTTCTCGATGCGGCCACCATGCGATCGGGCGAACCGCCGCGTTCTCTGCTGATTGTTCTGGTGGCCCTCGCCTGTGCGGGGGGCATGTGGGTCATCGGCACTCCCCGAGGCAAAGGCAGCGAACTGGCCATGTACGGAGCCATCGTGGGAGCGGTCATTGCCTTTTTCGGCTTGCAAACGGTGGGGGCCCCGCCTGTTGTGAGCACTTCGATCGGTTCCTTCACCCGCGATGACTTTCAAAGGACGGCTCAACGCCGGGCGTTTGCGAATCGCTTTGTGGCGATGGCCTCTGAAAATGCCCGTGCACAGTTTGGCTCCACCGATGACGAGTCGCTGCTGCAGCGCAAGATTCTGTTGCACGAAGCCAAAGAACGCGGCATCGCTGTCTCTGACGATGCCGTCACCACCTACATCGAAAAGATTACCGAAAACAAACTGGCTCTCCCCAAATACAAAGAGATTCTGGGCGATCTTGGAATCAGCGAAGGGGATTTATATGGCATCCTCAAGGAAGAATTGACGGCCCAACTCGCTCAGGCAATGGACCTGCCACCGGCACAGCAATCGGGAATGGCCCCGCTGGAAACTCCGTTCGATTTCTGGCAGCAATACGAAAAGCTGCAGGTCCACCAGGCCCTTGATGTCGCCGCCATTCCCGTCGAACCGTTTGTCGCATTGGTGCCCGAACCGAACGAGCTTGAGCTGCAGCAGTTCTTCGATCGATACAAGAATCAATTGCCCGATGGACTGGGTGGCCCGGGCTTCCTGCAGGATCGCAAAGTCAACATTGCCTATTTGGCCGCAGACTTTGAACGCTTTGAAAAAGAAGTGACGGAGCCGACCGAAGAAGAGGTCGCGGCTTACTACGAGGCCAACAAAGCCCGCTACCAATTGCTGGATTCACCGCCGGAGTTGCCGGACTCACCGACCATGCCCGATTTTGTCGAAGACCAAGCCCCGGCTTCGGCATTGAACCCGGCAAATACCCCAGATGCGACCACTCCGGAAGCTCCAGCGGCTCCTGCTGAGGAAACGTCGAAGTCGCCTCCCGCACCTACGTTGCCAGAAACTCCCGATAAGCCCGAGCCTGCGACACCTGAAAAAACAGAGCCGGAAAAGAGTGGGGCTGAAGCCGCCCGTCGCCGCCCGCTAGTGATTCAGCCCGTCTCTTTCCTGCAAGATGCCGCCACGGAAAGCCCAGCGGAAGAAACCAAACCCGAGGAAGCCAAGCCGGCGGAATCCGCAGCCGCGACTGAGGAATCAAAGGAAGCGCCGAAGCCGGCTGAGCCTGCCACCGCTGACAAACCCGCGGCAGAAGAACCCGCCACGGAAGCCCCAAAACTGGAACTTCCCGATCTGCCCACTGGTCCGGGCATGAAAGATCTGGTCATGCCGCCCAGCCCTGGCGAAACGTTCAAGGAGCCTCAGTACCGTCTGCTTGACGACGACTTGAAGTTGGAAATCAAGGAAACGATTCTGCGGGAACGAGCTTTCACGGCCATGGGCGTGGCAGTCGACAAAGCTTACGACGAAATGACCAAGCTGGCCGATGAGTACCTCGGGCTCACCGATCCTGCCGAGCAGGAAAAGATGGGCGTGTCCCTGACCGAAAAGCTCCAGGCCTATGCCGAGAAAAGCAACCTGATTTATGCCGAAACCGGCCTGAAGACACGGATGGAACTGCTGTCGTCGCTCGATGAACCGATTGGATCGGCGTCGGAACCGAACGACAATCCTCTGCAAAGCCGGGCCACAACCGTGGCGGAACGCAGCTTTGAGAACGACACGCTGTACTACCCGTACCGGGCCGATTCACTCCTGCGAGACAAACGCTATTCGTACTGGAAGCGGGAAGACGTGGCTCCGCGTGTCCCCACACTGGCTGAAGTAAAAGACGATGTGACCGCCGCCTGGAAGCTCGCGCAAGCGAAGCCGCTGGCCCAAGCCCGCGCCCAAGCCTTGGCCGATAAAGCTAAGGCAGCAAGCCAGCCACTCAGCGCAGCAATGGTGGGTGAAACCATCACTGGAAAGACAGAAGCCGACCCCATCTCGGTCCGTGAGACGCCAAAATTCACCTGGCTGTCTTCACCCCGGAACATGCCATTCCAGTTCAACCCAATGTTCATGCCACCGCCGCAATTGTCGTTCATCGATGGTGTCAACCAGGCGGGCAATAACTTCATGAAAACCGTCTTCGAGGAACTCGGCCCCGGCCAGATTGGTGTCGCCCCCAACGAACCGGCCTCGATTTTCTACGTCGTGCAGGTGAAACAGCGTGACGCTACACCGAGTGAAACGGGCGACAACCTGGGATTGAAAGCGCTGCAAAGCCAGTTCCTGAACGATGGCCGCGGCGGCTTTGAGCAGGGTCCCTATTTCCATCTCGGACGGGCGGCGTTGATTGAGCAGTTCACCGATTGGCGAAAGGCTTACGAGCAACGCTACGATGTCGTCTGGGCCGAGTCCGAGACGCAAGCGACCGCGGAAGAATAATCCGTCGCGGTTGAGACGATGGCTAGGGGGTTTAGGGGAAGTCGCTGGACAATCCCCAACGCCCTCCGTAAAACCGTCGTATCAAAATCTAGTGAGGTTTGCCGCCGAGGTGGCGAACTGCGGCGGTTTTCCTGCTCCCGGAAATCGCTCCCATAGCTGGTTCAGTGAAAAAGTACGATCCATGACGGAAGCCTTACAGTCGACTGCCCCGGCAATGATCGAGGCCATCGGACTCAGCAAGTTTTACGGGGCCTTTGCTGCCACGCAGAAGGTCACGTTTTCCGTTCCCCGCGGTCAGGTCTGTGCCTTTCTCGGCCCCAACGGTGCCGGGAAATCGACGACCATGAAAATGCTCACCGGGTTTCTTGCTCCGTCGGAAGGCTCGGCGAAAATCGGGGGATTCGATGTCAGCACGCAACGCATCGAAGCGGCCCAACTGCTGGGATATCTCCCGGAAAACGGCCCGCTGTACCTCGAAATGACACCCTCGTCGCTGCTGCGATTTATGGGCGAAACCCGTGGGATGGAACCGGGCAAACTCCGGGACCGTCTCGAATATGTCGCCCAGCAATGTGCCCTCCGCAGCGTCTGGGGCAAGCCCATCGGGAAGCTGTCGAAAGGTTATCGGCAACGTGTCGGCATGGCTCAGGCCCTGCTGCATGACCCGCAAGTGCTGATTCTCGACGAACCGACCAGCGGCCTCGATCCGAACCAGACTCACGATGTGCGATTGCTGATTCAAAAGCTAAGCCAGACCAAAACCATTCTGCTTTCGACCCACATTCTGCAGGAAGTGAAAGCCGTGTGTGACCGGGTCGTGCTGATCAATGAAGGCCGCGTGATGTTCGATGGACCGACGGCGGATATGGAAACCGGTTCGGTGTCGATGGAAGAAAAATTCCGCCACCTGACGGGTGCCGCCTGACCGTTTCTTTTTACCGTTTCTGCCCGCCGCCTGGACTGCACGCCTGCTGTTGAGCCTGCCCTGAGGATTGTCGGACCATGTTGCGAAGTCATGTGATTCGTGCCGTTTTTCAGCGAAACTTCTGGAGCTATTTCTCCGGAGTGATCGGTTATCTGTTCATTGTGGCCTTCGTGCTGATTGGCGCGGTGCTGGCCTTCCAGGAAGAGTTTTTTACCGATAACGTCGCCAACCTCGACAAGCTCAACAACTATTTCCCGCAGTTGCTGCTGTTCATTATCCCCGCGATTACGATGGGGGCCTGGGCGGAAGAACGGAAGCAGGGCACCGACGAACTCCTCTTTACGCTTCCCGTCTCCGATCTGGAAGTGCTGCTGGGCAAGTATCTCGCTGTCGCGGCGGTCTATTCGGTGGTCCTGGTCTTTTCACTGGCCAACTGCCTCGTGCTCGAATGGATCGGCGAACCCGACTGGGGCCTGATCCTCGCAACCTATCTGGGCTACTGGCTCTCGGGCTGTGCCTTGCTCGGCGTGGGCATGGTGGCATCGTATCTGACCAACAGCACAACGGTGGCGTTTGTCCTCGCGGCGGTGCTGTGTGCCATCCCTGTGATGATCGGCTACCTGCCGATGCCGGTCTTCCTGAGTCAGTGGATTGGTCATGACCGGCTGTTCGATCAACTCAGCCTGCCGTATCACTTCGCGCAGCTGGGCCGCGGCTTTTTCCCGATGACATCGCTGTTCTACTTCCTGTCGCTGATTGTCTTCTCGCTGTA
This sequence comes from bacterium, assembly GCA_016125225.1. GTDB lineage: Bacteria > Planctomycetota > Planctomycetia > Planctomycetales > Planctomycetaceae > DSVQ01. Next base: position 30,932 of record WGME01000028.1, read on the forward strand.
TGTGAATCTGATTCTCATCGGTCAGCGTCACTGGTCTGGCGGTCAGCAGGGCAGCACGATGGGCTGGCAATTTCTGGTGCGGGCCGTGTGCGTCGGTCTGATGCTGTTTAGCGCGAATGCGGTACTGGCGAACATCCGCTGGCAACCCGATTTGACGACCGAACGGCTTTACACGTTGACCCCCACCACCACGAAGCTGCTTTCGCAAATCGATGACAAACGCCCGGTCACCATTCAGGCTTTCATCAGCAAAGATGTCCCCCGCGAATACGTTCCCGTCCGCACCATGCTGCTGGGGATGCTGAGCCAGTACCAGTCCCGGGGACGCGGCAACATTGTCGTGCGGCCCGTGGAAGTCGCGCCGTTCAGCCAGGAAGCCGATGAAGCCCGGCAGTACGGCATCGAACCTCGACAGATTCAGTCGGAGCGTGGCGGCCGCGTGCAGGTTGACGATGTCTATCTCGGTTGCGTGGTCAACAGCGGCGCCAGTGAAGTTGTGGTGCCGTTCTTTGATACCGCCATTCCCATCGAGTATGAATTGACCCGTTCCATCCGCACGGTCAGTAACGAGAAGCGTCGTAAAGTCGGCATTCTGGAAACCGATGCGAAAATCAACGGCGGCTTCGACATGAGTTCATTCCGCAGCAATCCGGAATGGCGGATTGTGACCGAACTCAAAAAGCAATACGACGTTGAAACCGTATCACCGGCCGGTCCCATCGACGACACGAAGTACGATGTGCTGATTGCCGTGCTGCCCTCGTCCTTGAACGATCAGCAGATGGCGAACTTTGTGGACTACGTAAAAAAGGGGAAGCCAACCCTCATCTTTGACGATCCGCTGCCCGCTTTTAATCCCGGCATGGCTCCCAAGCAACCGAAGCCGCGACCGGGCGGCATGATGGGCCAGCAGGCACCACCGGAACCAAAAGCCGATGGGGGTATGGCCACATCGCTGGTCAATCTGCTCGACATTCAATGGATTTACGATCAGGTCGTCTGGGCGGATACCGTCAGCTTGATCCATCCGGAATATGCCGATGTCGTGCGACCCGAAATGGTTGCCATCAGTCCGAAAAGCGGATTGGAGTCGGCCTTCAACCTCAACAACAAGGTCACCAGTGGCTTGCAGGAATTGCTCCTCTTCTTCTCCGGCACGATCCAGCCACGTAAGGGGAGCAAGCTGAAGTTTGAACCCTTGCTGCGGACCGGAGAAGACTCCGGCCTGCTTGACTGGGACGACTTCATCCAACCGGGTTTCTTCGGCAACGTCGATATTAACCCCAACCCGATCCGTCATATCGATGACGATGCCCATGTCTGTGCGGCCTATATCCATTCGGAAGAAAAGGCAGCCGACAAGATCGATGTGATTTACGTCGCCGACAGCGACATCATTTCCGACTGGTTCTTCATGGTCCGCGAACGGCGGATGTACGGCCTCGATCTCGACAACGTGAACTTCGTGCTGAACTCCGTCGACTTCCTCGCCGGTGACGAAGACTTTATCGATCTGCGGAAACGCCGCGGCAAGCACCGCACGTTGACTTCGGTCGAAGAAGCCACCGCCGATTTCGTCAAAGAAAGTGCCATCGAACGCGAAAAGGCTGCGGAAGCCGCCAACAAGAAGCTGGAAGACGCCAAGGCAAGCTTCAAAGAGAAGGTGAAAAAGATCGAAGACGATAAGTCACTCGATCCCGTCGCCAAGATTCAGCAACTGGCGATGGCCCAGCAGGAAGAGCAACGCCGGGTCGATGTGGAACAGGCCAAGATTGAACAGGAAAAGGAACGGGAAATCGAACAGATTCGCGCCAAGACCGAACGGAAGGTCCGCGAAATCGAGAACCGGTTCTTTGCGTTGTCGGTCATTCTGCCGCCAATTCCCGCTTTGGTGCTCGGCCTCATCGTGTGGTTCCGTCGTTTGCAGAATGAACAACGGGAAGTTCCCCCCACGCGTCGTCGTACGAAATAACACCTCAGATCTTTCGGAAGAGTTGTCCCCGGAACTTCTGATCGTGGAGCAGTGTCCATGCAGGAATCACAACGCACATTGGCTTTTGTCGGCATCGCGACGGCGTCGCTCGTGGTCGCCTTGTTTGCCGCCCCTTCCGCCCCGAAACCACCGGCCACCTTCGACCAGGTGGGCGAAGAATTCTTCCCGAACTTCACCGATCCGGCCGAAGCCAAAACGCTGCAGGTGATCGCCTACGATTCGGAAAAAGCCGAATCGCGGTTGTTCGGCGTCGAATTCAAAGATGGTCTGTGGCGGATTCCGTCCCGGCACAATTACCCGGCGGATGGCAAAGACCGCCTCGCCAAGTGTGCCGCCTCGATCATGGGCCTCAAGCGGGAATCGCTGGCGGGACAACGGCCGGCAGAACATCCCGAGTTCGAAGTGGTCGATCCGCTGGATGAGTCGAGCGAATCCCTCAAGCGTGGCCAGCGCATCACTTTGAAAGATGCCAATGGAGACGCGTTGGCCGATTACATCATCGGCAAGCAGGTTCCCAACCGTGCGGGTTATTACTACATCCGACGTGCTGACGAAAATGCGACCTACATCGCCAAAATCCAGCTCGATCTGTCAACAAAGTTTGCCGACTGGATCGAACCCGATCTGCTGAAAGTCGACAGCTTCAAACTTGTGGGCATCGAGATTGATAACTACTCCATCGACTATGAAAAAGAAGCGATCGTCAGCCGGGACCGCAGCTTTCTAAGCCGCAAGAATGGTTCCGATCCCTGGAAGCTCGAAGGGCTGGACGAAGCCAAGGAGGAACTGAACCAGGACGAAATTCGTAAGCTGGTCGATGGTCTCGACAACATGAAAATTGTCGGTGTGCGACCGAAGCCCCCGTCATTGTCCCGCGATCTGAAACTCGGCGAAGGCCTGCAACTCGATCCGCTGGTCCGCAGCGATCTGGGCCAGAAGGGTTTCATGTTTGCCCGCACTCAAGGCGGCGGCATGCAACTCGTCTCCAAGGAAGGCGAAGTGGTCGCGAAGACCGATCAGGGCGTGGTCTATGCCCTGTACTTCGGCGAAGTCTTCAGCGGAACGGAAGAAGAAATTGAATTCGGTTTCGCCAAGGACTCAGCCGAAGGTGAAAAGAAAGACGAAACACCTGACGCCGAACCCGCCGCGGATGGTAAGCAGAAGAGCCGGTATTTGTTTGTCACCGTGCAGTTCGACGACAAACTGATTCCCGGCAAGCCGACAGAACCCTTGATGCCGGAAGAGCCGAAAGCTCCCGCCGATGTGCCCGCAGCATCGACTGAGGGTCCGGCCGATGCTCTGATTTCCGAGAACGCCGGTCCTCAAGCCGAATATGCCCGTCAGAAGGCCATGTACGAGACTGCCGTGGCAGGTTATGACTCAGCGAAGGCCAAGTACGAAGCCGAGTTGAAGGCCTTTGAAGAAAAGGTGACTGATGGGGAAGAACAGGTCAAAGAACTCAATGCTCGGTTCGCTGACTGGTTCTATGTGATCTCAGCAGGCAGCTTCGAGAATCTGCGACAAGGTCGCGAAACGCTGGTGAAGCCGAAAGCCGAACCTGCTGCGGAAACCCCAGCCGCACCGGTCGAGTGATCGCCATCTCCTGACCGTCATGGCAGCGGAACAGGGTTTCACAACCCACGAACGCCCAGACCACTGGAGCATGCGGCGAGGGCATGACTGCATGACTTTGCAGCGGTGCGGCACGAATTTCGCCCTGCACTGTCGCCGAGAGTCTACCGTTTAGGTAGGATACACGTCGCATGATGCGTCGGCAGACGCACCGCAACAGGATTCTGGTCCGAACAAGGAAGAGCGGCCGATGAGCAACACGGTATCGCAGGCAGATCTTGAAGCCTCTATCGCTCGGATCAACTCAGCCTTCCTCGGCATCAAAGAGCAGATGTCGAAAGTGATTGTCGGTCAGGATGCCGTCATCGAACAATTGCTGATTGCCATGTTCAGCCGTGGTCATTGCCTGCTGGAAGGGGTTCCCGGGCTCGCCAAGACGCTGATGATCAGCACGCTCGCCCGCACGCTGACGATGACCTTCGCCCGAATCCAGTTCACACCAGACCTGATGCCCGCCGACATCACCGGCACGGAAGTCTTGCAGGAAAACCGGGAAACCGGTCGCCGTGAGTTCCGTTTTCTCGCCGGCCCCTTGTTCCACAACGTCGTGCTGGCTGATGAAATTAACCGCACACCGCCTAAAACTCAGGCAGCTTTGTTAGAGGCCATGCAGGAACGGCAAGTCACCGTGGGCCAAACCCGGCACATTATCGGCGACCCGTTCTTCGTGCTGGCCACACAGAACCCCATTGAACAGGAAGGGACCTACCCCCTCCCTGAAGCCCAGCAAGACCGTTTCATGTTCAAGGTCTTTGTGGGCTATCCGTCGTTTCTGGAAGAACGGGAAATCGCCAAGCGGACGACATCGGTGATGAAGGCCGATCCAGAGGAAGTGCTGTCGGCTGCGGAAATTATCGAACTTCAGAAACTCGTCCGGCAGGTGCCCATCAGTGATCATGTCGCCGACTATGCGTTGGCATTGGTCCGGCAAACACGCATCGGCCAGGAAGGCGTGCCCGATTTTGTCAATGATTGGCTGAGCTGGGGAGCAGGGCCGCGAGCCGTGCAGTTCCTGATCCTCGGCAGCAAGGCCCGGGCATTGTTATACGGCCGTACGCATGTTTCGACGGAAGATATCCAGGCCCTCGCTGGACCGGTTCTGCGGCACCGCATCGTGACGAATTTCTCGGCGGAAAGTGAAGGCATCACCACGGACCGGGTGATCGAAGAACTGCTGAAGGTCACCCCCACAAAGGAAGGCGAACTGACCCGTGACCCGCGACTCCAGAAGATTTTTGCAGCCTGAGACGATCGCGCGGATCGCCCGGCTGGAAGTCATCGCACGGAATGTCGTGGAAGGATTTCTGTCGGGTGGTCATCGCAGTCCCTATTTCGGGCAATCGATCGAATTCGCTCAGCATCGCGAATATGTTCCCGGAGACGATATCCGCCGGATCGATTGGAAAGTCTGGTCCAAGACTGACAAGTTCTACGTCAAGCAGTACGAAGAAGAAACCAACCTGCGAACCACGCTGGTGGTCGATGTCAGCGAGTCGATGCAATTCGGCGAATCCGGGCTGACTAAATACGAATATGCCAGCCGCATTGCCGCTTCACTGGCCTATCTGCTGCTGAAACAAAGCGATGCCGTCGGTCTTGTCACCTTTGACAGCGGCATCCGACAACGGGTCCAGCAGAGCAGCAAGCTGAATCATCTTTCGGCATTGCTCGCGGGACTCGATATCAGCACGCCGCGCGAGAAAACGCAGTTGCAGGACGTGCTGTTCAAAGTCGCCGACGAGTATTCACGCCGTGGCCTGATCGTGCTGGTCTCCGATCTGCTGGCAGACCGGGCGGGACTCTTCAAAGGTCTGAAGCTGCTGCGGACCCGTGGTCACGATGTCATGATCTTCCACGTCCTGGATGATGCGGAAATCGATTTTCCCTTCACGGGCACGACAAAATTTGAAGGGTTGGAAGACGCTGGGGAGATGGTGTGCGACCCGCGTTCCTTGCGGGAAGGCTACATCGCGGCGATGCAGAAATATCTCGAGGAAGTCCACCGATTCTGTGCCCAACACCTGATCGATTACCAGACCATCCGCACGAGCGAACATCTGTCCGCCGTGCTGTCCCATTACCTGACACATCGTGTCGGACTGCGACAATCACGACGGCAATAGCTAGAAGGAAAACGCAAGCCCCAAACTGTAATCGCGACCTGCTGCAAGAATTTGAAGTTTGCCATAGGACTGGCGAATTTCGTGATGAGACCTGTGAGCTGACTTCCCTATGAACCTCTGGCTGACCAATCATTTCTTCAATCCGACACTGCTCGCCGGCGGTGCGGCTTTGATTGCGCTGCCAGTTATCATTCACCTCATCAACCGGCTACGTTATCGGCGGGTGAAATTCGCGGCGATGGAATTTCTGCTGCAAAGTCAGCAGAGAAACCGCCGACGAATTTTGCTCGAACAGCTGCTGCTGCTGCTCATGCGAATGGCGATTGTCGCAGGCATCGTGATGTTGATCGCCCGGCTGGTCCTCGCCCCCTCTGAGATGTCGCTGTTTCGCGGGGCCAAATCGCATCATGTCGTGCTTTTGGATGACAGCGGTTCGATGCGGCAGCGCTGGGGCGAAACCTCGGCATTTCAGGAAGCCTTGACGGTTATCAATCAACTCTTATCAGAGGGTGCCCAGCGGCCGAATACACAGACATTCTCATTGCTGAAGCTCTCGCATCCCGATCAACCCTTTGCATCCCAGCGTGATATCGATGAAGCATTAGTGCTGGAAATGGCGACCAAGCTGGAACCGCAAGTGTTTTCCAGCACGCATCAGCAGCTCGATTTGATCGCCGGGCTGAAGTCGGCTCAGAAATACCTGAAAGATGAAAAAGGGGCCGTGCAACATCTGCACGTGATCTCCGATTTCCGTGAACGGGACTGGAAGGATCAGAAGGCCATCGCCGCGATTCTGGAAGAACTATCGGCGAAGAATGTCACCGTCAACCTGGTGAAGACCGTTCCCGATGCCCCCACGAACTTGGCGGTCACGGAACTGACGGCCGCGGTCCAGGTCGCAGCGGCGGGTGTCCCGTTGCGGCTGAAAGTCGGGGTGGCGAATTTCGGTGTGGATGCCGCTCAGGACGTGCGCGTGACCTTGACCGATGATGGCGTGAAACTCCCCGTCACGGTTTTGCTCGATCGCATTGATCCGGGAACGACTGCTTATCAGGATGTCGATATCCGCCTCGCCACGCCGACACAGCACCGGTTGTCGGCCGTGATCGATGCCGATGTTTTACCGCAAGACAACACACGGTTTCTGGCGGTCGATGTGTCCCCCACCATTCCGGTGCTGATCATCGAAGGGACCACGACGACCGATGCTTCGAGCTTTGTGGCCGATGCATTAGCCGCCGATCCGGTCAGCACGGGGGTGGCTGTCACGCTCGACACTCCCGACGGTTTGCGTCGCCGGAACCTGCAGGAATATCGGGTCATCTATCTGTTGAATGTCCCCGAACTCCCGGCCGATGCTATCTCGGCCGTCGAAGACTATGTCAGTCTCGGGGGCGGGCTCGTCTGGTTCACCGGTGATTCTGTAAGACCAGCCCACTATCGCGACGCGTTATGGGCCGAAGGGGCAGGCCTGTTTCCGATCCCGCTTGGTGACAGTGCGGCCGATTTGCCGGTCGACCCTACGGTTGTGGAAGTGGACCTCGTTCCGAGTGATCACCCTCTCTTTGCCATCATGCAGGGACAGGACAATCCGTTTATCGCCAGTGTCCATATCCAACGGTACTCGACGGTAGTGGACGATTGGGTGCGTGATGATCAGCGACGCGGCGACCAGGTCCGCACCTTGGCCTGGCTGAGAAATCGGGCTCCGCTGATTGTCGAGCGTGTGCAGGGAACAGGGCGTATCGTGGCCTGCCTGACCACCGCGGACCCCATCTGGAACGACTGGGCCCGTAATCCCAGTTATGTCGTGTTTCAGTTGGAACTGCTGAAGTACGTCGCTCGGCAAGATCGTGGATTGCCGTTACGGACTGTCGGCGAACCGATGCGGATCGCACTGGACCCCGCGAATTATCTGGAAACCGTCGAAGTCACCTCACCCGCGGCGGAAGGGGAACGGACCACACGGTTGCAGGCGGCGCCGGAACCCATTGAATCGGCAGCCGACGAAACCACGGCAGAACCAGAAGCCACTCCGGCCGCAGTGCAGTTGGTCGCGGAGTTCAAGGAAACGGACGAACCGGGCATCTATCAACTGCAACTGCTCAATCAGGCGCAAACGGCGGAACGCAAAATTCTGGCCTACAACGTGCCGGTCGCGGAAAGTGAGCTGGCATTAGCCACCACGGCGAACCTCAGAAAACGCATCGGGAATGCAGCTGGCGTGCAGATTCAGGAACCTGGACAGTTCCAATGGCTGCAAGGGGAAGAAGCCGGTTCGGAAATTCGCCAATGGTTGCTTTGGGTCCTGCTCGCATTGCTGATCGGTGAGCAACTGCTGGCCTACCGCATGAGTTATCATCCGAAAGTCAGTTGGGCAGGAGCCGCCGCATGACGCTGCCGTTCTTTTCCCACTTGCCGTGCTGGCTGCTGGCGGACACTGCTGGTTCGTGGACGTCGCGGGAACTCGACTGGCCCGATACCGTCGCGGGGGGGTTGCTCCTCGTCTTTGGTTCCCTGGCGGTCCTGGCCTGGGTGATCTGGCTGTATCGCCGCGACACCCAAGAGTTGCCGCTGGGTTGGCGACTGCTGTTGGCAGGATTGCGGATCAGCGCTCTGGGCGGGTTGCTGATCATCGCCTTGAATCCTCAAGATCGAACACAACGGACCGCGTTCCGGCCATCCCGTGCGATTGTGCTCATCGACACATCCCTGTCGATGCGACACCCGGCCTCAGAAATGACTAAGGGAGCCACCACGGGGGAAAGCCGCACGGCAGCGATCCAAAACTGGCTGAAATCCTCGCCGTTTTTGTCGACCCTGCAACGCGAGCACGAGGTGAGCATTTTCAGTTTCGATACGGCACTCAATGGCCCGGTGGCCGTGCTACCTTATCGAGACCCTGATGCAGAGAAACCGGCGGCATCTTCTTCTCCCGCGACTCCGGCGCTCGACTGGATCGAGACCCTGCAACCACAAGGAACCGAGACACGCTTGGGAGAAGCCTTGGGAGAAGTGATTCGTCAATCGGCGGGACGCACGCTCTCGGGGATTGTCGTCGTGACCGATGGTGGCCAGAACGCCGGCGTCGATCCCATCACCGCGCACGATCGAGCCATCGCTGCCAAGGCCCGGTTGATTGCTGTCGGGGTCGGCAGTGTGGAACAACCTCTCAACGTGCAGATCGCCGACATCCAGTCGCCAACCGATGTTCAACTGGGTGATAGCTTCGATCTGACCGGTTATGTGCAAGCGCAAGGTCTCGCGGGTCGCGATGTGAAGGTCGAACTCCTCGCTGCACAGGATGGCCAGAATGAAGCTCCGCTGGCCATCTCGACTCAGAATCTCACCCTACCGGATGATGGCCTGGCAGCCGAACTGAAATTCAACATTCAGCCGGTGGGCGAGGGCGGCTGGAAATACACTCTGCGTGTGCAACCCACCACCGCGGTTTCCGAATTCAATCAACAGGACAACGAACAGACCGTCTCGGTGCGAGTCTTCGATCGTCCGACGCGCGTGCTCTTGTTTGCAGGCGGCCCGATGCGCGACTATCAGTTCGTGCGGAACCTGCTGTATCGCCACAAGTCGATCGATGTCGATGTGCTGCTGCAAACCGCCGCGGTCGGATCGAGTCAGGAATCTGACAATCTGCTGGCCCAATTCCCGGCGACTCGCGAACAATTGTATGAATACGATGTGATCATCGCCTTTGATCCCGACTGGCGACAGATTCCGGCCGAATCGATTCTGCAATTATCGGACTGGGTCGACCAGGAGGGGGGCGGACTCGTGCTGGTTGCGGGCGATGTCTTTACCGTTCAACTCGCGTCCGCCGCCGATCAGGCCAGTCCGCAACAACTGCAATTATCACCACTCAAAGATCTGTATCCGGTGGTGCTCAACTCCTACCTTGCGGAAATGCGCTTCGATAACAGTTCGTCACAACCGTGGCCGATTGAATTTACCCCGGAAGGTCAACGCGCTGAGTTTCTGCAACTCACCGACGATCCGCTCACCTCACTGGCCCGTTGGAAAGAGTTCGCTGGCTTCTACCGTTGCTATCCCACATCCGGAGCAAAGGCGGGAGCCACGGTGCTCGCCCGTTTCAGCGATCCCCGTTCGCAGAATGAATACGGCTTCCCGGTATTGCTCGCCGAACAGTTTTTCGGGCAGGGCCGTACGCTGTATCTCGGCAGTGCCGAAGTCTGGCGGCTGCGTGCCGTTTCCGATGCCGACTACGATCGTTTCTGGATCAAAACCATTCGGGAAGTGGGGCAGGGGAGAACGAAACGCGGGACGCGCCGCGGGGTGTTGCTGCCGGAATCCCGCAAGCTGCTGCTCGGTCAAACGGCGCGGTTACGGGCTCGCTTATTGGACGCCCAATTCCAACCCCTCGCCATGAATGAAGTACGCCTGGAAGTGATCGACCCGGCTGGCAAACCCATGCTCCCCAGTCCACGACTGCGACCCGACCCGAGTCGCCCCGGCGAATATGTCGGCGACTTCCGTGTCAGCCAGGCGGGGGTTTATCGACTGGAGTTGCCGGTTCCGGAATCGAACGAACAAATCACCGATGAACTCGTGGTCGCGCTACCAAAGCTCGAAGATCAGGATGTCCGGCAGAACGTCGCCATGCTGACCGATCTGGTGCGTGACACCGGCGGCGAAGTCCTGACACTCGAAACCGCGACAGCCCGGTTGCCGGAATTGCTGCAGTCGCGCGGGGAACTCTTTACGATCGACGAGCGTCTCCAATCGTTGTGGGATCGCGGTTGGGTGATGTATTTACTGGTGGGTTTACTGGCTGCAGAATGGTTAACACGAAAGTTGCTGAAGCTGGCGTGATGGATCTCGCCTGAGTGGTTACGGAACACGCTCCAAGAAGCAGATGATGGCTGACACACCACTATCACTGGCACCCCAAGTTAAGCAGACGTTGAAGTCGCTACGGCGGCGGATTCGTCAGTATGTCTTCTGGGAAGGACTGGCTCTCGTAGCCGTTCTCGCCGGGGTGCTCTTCTGGGGCAGCTTCCTGATCGATGCGGTCTATTTCACCGCCAGCCGACTCGAACTTCCCCGCTGGTTCCGTGCTCTTTTTCTCGTGGGCACCATCACCGCATTGGTGGTTGGCTTGTGTATCTGGGTGGGATTCCGTGCATTTGGCCGCGTGCGTCGCCGGGCGTTGGCGCTACTCTTAGAACGTCGCTTTCCCGAACTGGGTGACCGTTTGATTACTGCAGTGGAAGCTTCGGAGCAGGCTTGGGTGCCGCATTCCGACTTCGAACAGGCGATGGTGTTGCGCACGGTTTCGCAGGCCGCGGCGGCTGTGGAAAAACTGGACCTCAGCCGCGTGTTCGATGCGGGTCCCATTCGCCGGGCCATCATCTCCGCTGTGGTGCTGGTGGCTTCGGTCCTCGGTCTCGCCGTGGTCAATACGGCCGCGATGGAACGCTGGATCGATGGCTACTGGCGGTTGGAACCGCATTACTGGCCCCGCAAGACAGACCTGCTGGTGCAGGTGCAAAGCCTGCCGAGTGATGAATTGCATGACTTCACCGAAGGACGGTTTCGGCATCCGCGCGGCGGCGACTTGCAACTGGTCATCACGCCCGTCGAAGGAAAAGTGGTTCCGGAACGCGTACGGCTCGATTACCGTCTGCGGGGCGGAAGCTGGAAGCGAACATTTCTCAGCCAGCCGGGAGACCAGCCCTTTCAGCACCTGTTCCCGGCGTTGCTCGATGAAGTCGAATTCTGGGTTTCCGGTGGAGATTATGCCGCATCAACCCCCTGGCGGATTGAAGTGGTCGATCCCCCGCGGCTCGATGCCGTCTCTCTCGCCGCCCGTTATCCAGACTACACGCAGCTGAATGATACCGGCCCGCAAGGTGCCCCGGTGCGAACCATCCTGCCGGTGCTGGGGACGCAGATCACGTTGCCCATGGGTACCGACGTGCTGTTTTCAGGAACCGCGAACAAGCCTCTGTCCGCCATTCGCATCGAAGTGGATGGTGGCAGCGAGCGTTTTGAATGGACGTTGAACCGCGAATCAGAGACTGCATCTAACATCAGCGAGATCATGGTGCGGGCCCACGATGATCTGCCGCAAAAGCAGGTCCGAATTCCCGCCGAGATCGCAGCGAACTGGCTTTCGACCGATCGCACCGGCTTTACAATTCCATTGGTTCTGCAGAAAGACGGAGAAGTCGCCTTGCGAGAAACGCTGACCGCTCTAGCGGACAATTCGGCCGAATGCCCGGCGGTCTTCCCCTGGCCGGCGGATACCAATCTTCGCATCCATCTGGTTGATGCCGACGGCATCGTCAGTCCGGAACCTTTGCGACTGGCCATCAATGCGGAGCCCGATCTCCCCCCCAGTCTCGAAGTGGAACTCACGGGCATCAGTTCGTCGATCACGCGCCAGGCCCGCATTCCTGTGGCAGGACTTATTCGCGATGACTACGGCGTCGCCCAGGCTCGGTTTGATTATCTCATCGATACCGAGACCGATTGGCAGCCGAGGGAATTTGCGAACCCCGTCACCGAGACTCTAACCGAAGTCCCGCTGGCCCGGTCGGAGAACGAGCCTTACCAGCGGTTTGATGTTTTGCCACTCGATTTGTCGCTCAAGCAGAAACTGACACTGACTGTGTTCGCCGCCGATGGCGATACGCTGAATGGTCCCAACATTCAACGCAGCCAGAAGTTCGTTTTCACCATTGTCTCCGTCGAAGAGTTGCTGTCTCTGCTGTATGCCAAAGAACTCAACCTGCGGAAACGGTTCGAGCAGATTCTGACCGAACTCAAGGATCTGCGGCAAGATCTCGGCGTCCACAAAGAACGAGCAGGAATGCTGGCAACGACCGAGGGTGAGCCTCGCCGCGAGATCGAATTTGCCCTCGTTGCTTGTGCGGAGCGGTCCCTGCATGGCGTGCGGAAAAACGCCGCCGAAATGCTGTCGATCGAGCAGGCGGTTCGCGAAATCCGCGATGAAATGGTGAACAATGCCGCGGAAACGCCGCAGAATATGGATCGGCTCGAAGCAAAAATTCTGGGCCCGCTCACCATCACCAACACCGAGGGTTTTCCCGCCGTCGATGTCGCTTTAGGCCTATTTTCGCTGGCCAATCAGAAAGGGCAGGACCGAATGGCTCCTTTGAGCCGATCGGAACAGGAACTGGATCGTGTTATCACCCGGCTGGAACGGGTGTTGCTTGAAATGCGAAAATTAGAGACATTCCACGAGGCAATAGAGTTGCTCAAGTCCATCATGTCGGAACATGATGGACTGTCGGAGGACACGAAGACGAAGCGTAAAGAAAAAGCACTACAGGCTTTGGAGTAAACAACCCGAGCCCACCGGATGTCGTGTCCCGACGGGTTGAGGAGGACGAACATGCTCGCACGTCCAATTGAATGGTCATTCCCCGGGCGGGTTCTGCTGATAGTCTGGGCACTCGTTCTCAGCTTGACCACCTCGGCCTTTTGTCAAACTGACAATTCTTCGGCGACGAAAGAACCTGCCGAGGATGTCCCTCTGGCGACCCGACAAGAGGCCCTCAGCCTCCGCTACCAGCGATTCGAAACCACGCTGCTGCAACTCGGCGAATACCTCCGCAAGACCGATCCTGACCGGGCGGAGCTTTTGCTGCGAACGTTGGGCAAAAGCAAGGAAAGCCGCGTTTCCGACCAGTTCATCGAATTGGTCGCTCTCCTCGAACGGGGCCAACTCGGCGACGCGATCGATGGACAGGAAACGCTTCACCAACAGATGGCGCTGCTGCTGACCCTGCTGCAGAGCGAAGACCGAGTCGGCGATCTCGAAAAAGAACAGCAACGCATTCAGGCCTTGATTCGCGACGTCGACAAACTGATCTCCAAACAGACCGATGCCCGCGCTGCCACCGAACGTGGCACACCGGGGTCCGATGGTTCCGGGCAGCAGCAAAAAGTCGCCGATCAAACGGAACAGATCCTCGGCAAGATCGATCAACAAGACGCGGAACGGGCCAACGGGAAGAAGGACGAGTCTTCGGGTTCCGGCAAACCCTCTGACAGTGCATCGAAGCCGGGGGACTCTGGACAGAAGCCCGAGGGAGACAAACCGTCTGGGGAAGAGAATCCTCAGGAATCGCCGAAAGGCAAAGATCCCTCTTCGAAAGAACCTAAGCCCTCTGATGACCCGAAGAAATCCGAGCCGATGCCGAGTTCGCCGTCCGACTCTCCTTCCGGAGATAAGCCGAGCGAGCCTTCGGAATCGCCGAGCTCGCCGGGCTCATCGAAATCTCCCAAGTCTGACAAGCCATCGGAGTCATCCCCTTCGAAGAGTTCTCCGAACGGCCAGTCGCCCATGCCCGAGTCCCCTTCGCAGGATTCGCCGCCCTCGTCACCGGGTGATGAAAAACAAGACGAGTCACCGATGGATTCTGGAGATGCGTCCCCCTCTCAGGAACGCACTCCCGGACGGGAAGAACTGCAGCGGGCCAAGCAGGAGATGGAACGGGCCATCAAAGAACTGCAGCAGAAGCACCGCGAAGCCGCTTCCGATCGGCAGGACAAAGCCCTGCGGGAGTTGATGGCTGCCAAGGAAAAGCTCGAAGAGATTCTGCGGCAACTGCGGGAAGAAGAACAGGAACTGTTGCTGGCGGCCTTGGAGGCCCGCTTCCGTGACATGCTGGCCCGACAGATCAATGTCCATAACGGCACGTTAGGTCTGGCAGCCATTCCCGTGGACCAACGGACCGACCGGCAACGCAGTCGGGCCATCGAACTCGCCCGCAATCAGGACGAAGTCGCCTTATTGGCAGCCAAAGCCCTGACGCTGCTGAAAGAAGAAGGCTCATCCATCGCCTTCCCGGAAGCTGTCGTCCAGATTCGCGATGACATGCTCACATCGGCCCGTCGGCTGGAACGAGTTGAGGTCGACGAACTGACGCAGACCATCCAGAAAGACATCATCGAAGCCCTGGAAGAAATGCTCGATGCTCTGCAGAAAGAGATGGAGAAGGCGAAAGACAAGAAAGACGGACAGCAAGCTCAGCAGGGCCAACAGCAAGACCCCTCGCTGGTCGATGTCCTCTCGGAACTTAAAATGCTGCGGTCATTGCAGTACCGCGTGAATCGCCGGACCAAACAACTGGGACGGCTGGTCGATGGCGAACAGGCCGCCGAGGCCGATGTGGTCCAGCAACTGCGGGAGCTCTCGATCCGGCAGGCCAAAATCTTTCAGACAGCCGACGATCTGGCCGCGGGGAGGAATCAATGAACACGATGACATTGCCCCTGCGGAGACTCTGGGCTCCAATTCTTGCCCTGGGTCTTGCCCTCGTGAGTCAGGCAACCCTAAGCGTCGCAGCCGAAGCGCGTTACCTGCCAATCTCATCCGCCGAACTTCGCTATCGGTTCACTCAACAACTCGCGACCTCAAAACTGCCCGCCACAGAACAAACGGCAGTGCTCGCTTTGTGGGACGAAGTCTCTACGGAAACCGATGCCACCCAATTACTTGAACAGGCCTTGCGTGCCTGGAGCCAGATGGACCCGGAGTTCGCCAAGTTCTACGAGCAATGCCAGCACGTCACTGCGGTTTCGGTCCCGGAGACAACCACGATCCTGGGACGATTGACGCTCGATGCCTTTCAGCAGGCCAATGCCCAAGCTTATCTCGGTCGGCGTCTCGCTGAGGCACGACTGTATGATGAAGCCCTGGAACAATTTTCGAGTGTCGAACTGGCACGGGTGATTGACCCCGCTTCAACGCTGTTCTATCACGCGGTCGCCGCGTATGAAGTGCTCGACCTCCCGGTGGCGTTATCCAAGCTCACGATACTCCGCACGCAGACGGATCAGGTTCCTGCTCGGTATCTGACCGTAGCGGACTTGATGCAGCGCGATCTGCAACAGATGGAACCGCAATCGCTCGGCGAAGTCGCCCGGTTGATGCACGATTCCGAACGTCGGCTCGATCTGGGCCGCGCGGGCGAACAGGTCCAGGAAGTGCAGGACAAGATCGTGGCCAATCTCGATGAGCTGATCAAAAAGATCGAAGCCCAGCAGGGGGGCGGCGGCGGTAGCGGAAGTGGTTCCAGTAACGCCAATGAATCGTCCGCTCCCGCTGATGATAGCCGCGTGAAAGGCACGACCGCTCCCGGAGAAACCGACGACAAAAAATTCAGCAAGGAAGGCCGCTGGGGTGACCTCCCGGAAAAAGAACAGACGGCGGCCAAGAACCTGATCAATCGCGAATTCCCTTCGCATTACCGACAGGCCATCGAAACCTACTTCAAGAAGCTGGCGACGAAGCCGGCTGCTCCTGGCAAATAGGTTGTCCCTGGCTTGGTTGTATAAAGGTTGCTCGACGTGCAGATCGCTACCTGGTTGATGATGTCCGCCTTCCTGCAAGGCCCGACGGTGGATGTCACCACCCTCGCCGGGGAATCGCTCAAAGGACAACTGCGGTCCCTCTCGGCAGAGCACCTGGAACTTGATCGCGACGGCACGCCGCTCCAGATTCCCACCAGCGATCTGCTACAGTTGCAGGTGAGTTCGTCAGCCACAGATCCGGCTGTCAATTCGGGGCCCATCGAACTGGAACTGCGGGACGGCTCTCGACTCCGTGGCACACAACTCACCGCCACCGATGGCGAACTCCGCCTGCAGCACCCCGTGTTTCAGGAACTGCGACTGCCCCGTGATCGCGTGCATAGCGTGCGGCTCTTGCCCGATGATGCCGTCGTACGGGGCACCTGGCGCGAACTGGTCTCGCGGACCAAGAAGCAAGATTATCTGGTGGTCCGCAAAAGCGATGTGCTCGATCACCTGGATGGTGTCATTGGCGCTCTGAGTGACGAGTCTCTCAAGTTTCTGTTTGATGGCGACCAGATCGATGTCAAACGGGCCAGAATTTTCGGTTGGATCTATGCAGACCTTCCCCCGTCAAAGTCCAGCCCGACAGTCCGCATCGACTTGGGACCGCATGATGTTCTGCAAGTCGCGGCGGTCCGTTGGTCTCCGGCCGGATGGGAACTGCAACTGACGGGGCAGAAGCCCATCCAAGTTCCCACCGAGAGCCTGAGCAGTATCGATTTCTCCGCCGGCAAGGTCCTTTATCTTTCGACCGTGGAACCACGCGATGTCGAACAGGTCCATTTCTGGGGGAACCCGGAATTTCCCTTTCCGTATCAACGCGATCGCAACCTGTTCGGACAACCCCTCCGCGTCGGCACGCGAACCTTCGCCCGGGGTCTGTCGCTCCATTCCAAAACCCGGCTGGTTTACCGCCTGGGTGGTGATTACCGGAAGCTGACCGCAACAGTCGGGCTCGATCCCGATCTGGAACCGCAATCCGATCCCAAAGCCACGGTCAATCGGGCCCAACTGGTGATCCGTGGCGATCGTAAGATTTTATGGGATGCCGAAGTGAAAGCCGGTGATCCGCCGGTCAATCTCGACCTGCCCGTTACCGATGTTATCGAACTCGAAATTCTGGTGGATTATGGTCCCGGCATCAGCTACGAACGCGATGTGGGCGACCGTGTGCATCTCGCCGATCTGAAGGTGTTGAAATGAGACATGATGTTCTCTTCCCGTTCATGGGGAAGCGGGGGCAGCCAGGATGGCTGGTCGCGTTTCTGTGCCTGGTCAGTTCCGTCTCGGCGGCCGATTCTTCCGTGCTGGAAGCGGAAACCGCCCGGGCTGACATGATCACCCGCGTGGCCCCATCCGTGGTCGCTATTTTTGCGTCCTCAGGCGACGGGGGCGGCTCTGGCGTTCTGATCAGTCCTGACGGGTACGCTGTCTCGAACTTCCACGTCACCAACGGGTCCGGCAACTTCATGAAGTGCGGACTGAATGATGGTCGGCTGTACGATGCCGTGATAGTCGGCATCGATCCGACGGGTGATGTGGCCTTGATCAAGCTGCTGGGCCGCGACGATTTTCCCTCCGCCACCATCGGCAACAGCGATCTCGTGCGAGTCGGCGAATGGGCGTTTGCCATGGGCAATCCCTTTCTGCTCGCCACCGATTTTCAGCCAACCGTGACCGCCGGTATTGTCAGCGGAGTTCATCGCTATCAGTATCCCGCAGGCACCTTTCTCGAATATGCCGACTGCATTCAAACCGACGCGTCGATCAACCCCGGTAACTCGGGCGGGCCGTTGTTTAATGCCCGTGGCGAACTGATTGGCATCAATGGCCGTGGCTCGTTCGAGAAACGTGGCCGGGTCAATATCGGGGCGGGCTATGCCATCTCCATCAATCAGGTGATGCACTTCCTTGACCATTTGAAGAGTGGTCGAATTGTTGACCATGCCACATTGGGAGCAACGGTCCGCACAAGTCTCGATCATGGCGTGGTCGTCGATGAGATCCTCGAATTTTCCAGCGCCTATCGCCGTGGTCTGCGCGAAGACGATGAAATTGTGATGTTCGGCGGCCGACCCATCGGGAGTGCCAATCAGTTCAAGAACGTCCTGGGCATTTATCCCGATGGCTGGAAAGTGCCGCTGACCTATCGCCGCGATGGCACGAAGACCGACATCATGGTCGAACTTCGACGGTTGCATCAGGTGACGGAAATGCTGCCGAACCAGGGTCAGAAAAAGCCCAAAGGACCGCAGCAACCCATGCCTGAACGGAAGCCGGGTGATGCTCCCGACCCGCATGCCGCGCAGGAGCCGGTTGCTGCCCCGGAAGAATGGAAGCATCTGTTCGAAGCCCGTGAAGGGTTCGCCAATTATTACTTCAATCGCCTGGCACAAGACCGTTTGTTCAAGAGCCTGGAAGAGTACGCTGGCCTCAAGTCGAATGAGACCCGGTGGAAATTTGCTGGGACATTGGCCGACGGCCAGGAGTTCGTGGCTACGCTGGCTCCGCAAGGTTTGGGATTGAAGATTGGTAAGTCTGGCATTTATTTCCAACCCCTCGATGGCAGCGACCCGGTGGATGAGCCTGCAGGGACAGGCGGATTCCTGACCGCTTTGGAACAACTCAAGCTGTTGTTATCTCGCGGTGCCGAGGCCTTCAGTGTGGTGACTTACATCGGCAGCGAACCGTTGGATGGTGTCGGCCCGAAGGTCGATGTGCTGCAGACGGATGTCGGGCTGGTGCAAGCCCGCTGGTATTTCTCGCAGACATCGAGTCGGCTGGTTGGTTTCGATTCCTCACTGGCGAGAGATGTCGATGCCTGCGAGGTGCGGATTCACTCGGTCGACGATTTCCAGGGTAAGCGATTCCCGTCGGCGTTTACGGTGCGCAGCGGGGAACGCGAATTCGGTTCATTCCGCGTGAATGCCCTGGAAATCCAGCCGCTGGCAGGGAAGATGCAGTGAAAATGACATCCTCGATACAGCACGATATGACCATCCACGACCTCCATCAGCGACCACGATCTCGCAAAACAAGTGCATGGGTGCTGGTCTGTTTTGGGCTGATGTTGGCGTGCGGTCTGGCGCTGCCGCTGGCAGTGCAGGCACAAAGCGTCGTCGAAACCGTCGAACAGGTTTCGCCCAAAGTGGTGAAGATCTTTGGGGCGGGTGGACGCAAGAATCTTTACGCCTATGGCAGTGGCATCCTGGTCTCTCCAGAAGGGCACATTGCCACTGTCTGGAGTCACATTCTCGATGGTGAATCGGTCACTGTCGTGCTGGACGATGGCCGCCGTTTCAATGGCCGCATTCTCGGGGCCGAACCGCAACTCGATCTGGCCGTCTTGAAGATTGATGCGGAGGATTTGCCCTATTTCGATCTCGATGCCAGCACCAGTGATGCTGGTCCGGGGACCACCGTCCTGGCCTTCAGCAATGTTTTCAAAGTCGCGACCGGGGACGAGCCAGTCTCTGTGATTCACGGCGTGATCGCCGCCAAAACTCGGCTTGCGGCCAAACGTGGAGTCTTCGAGGCACCCTACTCCGGCCCCGTCTATGTTGTCGATTCGGTCACCAACAATTCCGGGGCGGCGGGCGGTGTGCTCACCACGCGAGATGGCCGCCTGCTGGGCATGCTGGGAAAAGAGCTCAAGAACAATGTCACGCATACCTGGCTGAACTATGTCGTTCCCATGTCAGAACTGAAGTCGCCGATCCAACAGATCGTGACCGGCAATTTCAAACCCCGATCTTCTGACAGCGCCGAGTCGGCTGTGACCGTCCGTCGATACGATCCCCGGGATTTCGGCCTTGTGCTGATTCCCAATGTGGTGGCGCGGACACCGGCCTACATCGATCGAGTGGTTCCCGGAACACAGGCCGCGCAGGCGGGTCTGAAAGTCGACGACCTGGTGGTATTCGTCGACGACCGACTGGTCCCCTCGTGTGCGTCCTTGCTCGATGAGTTGGGACAATTGGAACCGGGCGACCCCGTTACTCTGGTCGTCCGTCGGGGTGATAAACTGGAGACGGTGCAGCTGACGGCTCCTCGCAATCGTTAGCACGGCTTGTTACAGAACTGGATGCTGTCCATGACGTTCGCGCTCGTAATGTCCCTCGGCTTGACGTTGGCATCGGCCGATCCGGCTGCCAGTCTCGAAGCCCAAACCGACCGGGCCGTGCAGCAAGCGGTGGCCTTGGTCTCTGCCTCGGTGGTACGGATCGATACAGTGGGGGGGCTCGAACAGCTCGAACCGGGTATGGCCTCCGCCGGAGCCACTACCGGGCTGGTCGTTTCCGAAGACGGCTATCTCATTTCGTCCGCATTTCACTTCGTGTCCAAACCGACCTCGATCCTGGTGACCTTAGCCGACGGCCGCCGCTTACCGGCTCAGTTGGTGGCCACCGATCGTCAACGGATGGTGACATTACTCAAAGTCGCAGCGGAACGATTACCTGTCCCGCAGCCGGCTCCGCGTGAGTCATTCCGTGTCGGCCAGTGGGCCATTGCGGTCGGACGGACCCTGGACGTGGAAAGCCCGAGTGTTTCCGTCGGCATTGTCAGTGCTTTGAATCGCGTGTGGGGCAAGGCCCTGCAGACCGATGCCAAAGTTTCCCCCGTCAATTACGGCGGCCCGCTACTCGATATTGACGGTCGAGTGCTGGGTGTTCTGGCTCCCTTGTCCCCCTATGAATCGGGCGAAACGGCGGGTGTCGAGTGGTATGACTCGGGCATTGGTTTTGCCATTCCGTTTGTCGACGTCCTCGCGGTGGTCGATCGTCTGAAGAGTGGGGACGATCTCTTGCCGGGGCTGATGGGAATCAGCTTCCAAACGAAAGACCTCGTCCGTGCCGAGCCCGTGATCGATAAAATCCGGTTCGGGTCACCGGCGGAAAAGGCGGGTCTAAAAGAGAAAGACCGGATCACCGCCGTCGATGGCCAGCCTGTGGTTCGCTTGGCGGAAATGAAGCACATCATGGGTGTGAAATACGCCGGGGAAACCGTGCGGTTCACCATCAAACGTGGCGACCAATCGCAAGAATTTGATGTCCCCTTAGTGGGAGAACTGGCCCCCTTTCAACCTGCTGTTCTGGGAATCTTGCCGGTCCGTGCACCGAGTGAAACGGGAGTGGTTGTGCGTGCCGTCCTGCCCGAGAGTCCTGCAGCGAAGGCGGGTTTGCAGCCGCAAGACCGCTTGGTCGAAATCGGCAGTACCGCCGTCACCAATGCGACTGAATTGCACGAGGCCTTGTTGCGATTGCTACCAGGAACC
The DNA here is from genome assembly GCA_016125225.1 of bacterium. Lineage (GTDB taxonomy): Bacteria > Planctomycetota > Planctomycetia > Planctomycetales > Planctomycetaceae > DSVQ01. The sequence continues at coordinate 52,320 of WGME01000028.1, forward strand.
GAGGTCGCCTGTCAGGTTCAACGCGGCGACGAAAAGATTGCCGTCACCTTAACCACGGCCGCTATTCCCAACACGGTGCCCGCCACGGTCCCGGCTCAGTCTCCGTTCGGTATGGACGAGCGACCAGAGAAACTGGCAACCGGCCAAATCAATGAAACCCTGGCTGGTCACGACCGTCCCTATTGGATGTACGTACCCACGCGTTACCGCCCGGATGAGCCCCTGTCGCTGGTCCTGTTCCTGCATCCCACGCTCAACCCCCTGGAACGGGAAGTCCTCGCGGCCTGGAAAACGGAATGCGAATTACGCGGCATTCTGCTGCTCGCTCCCAAACTCGACGGCCAGCCGGGTTGGTCGCCGAACGATCTCGAATTCCTCTCGGATCTGATTGGCCATGTCAAAGAGAACTACACGATCGCCCCCGGTCGTACCGTGGTGATAGGCATGGAAACCTCGGCACCAATCGCTGCACTGTTCGCCTTTCGCCAGCCGGAACTGGTCAACGGGCTGACGCTCATCGATACGAAGCCACTCGGTCAGGTTCCGGAAAACACGCCCGAGCGACTGTTGTCACTCTACGTCATGGTGCGTGGCAATTCCCTGGAGGGCGCGAAATGGCCTCAGGCTATTGATACGCTGCAGAAGCTCGGCTATCCGACGGTGTTCAGCCAAGTGGAACAAGCCGACAGCCCGTATCCCACGGCCGAGCAAAATGCCGAACTGGCCCGCTGGGTGGATCTACTCGATCGGCTGTAAAACCGTATCGGTCATGGACGAACAACCACTTCCGACCCGACGGTCAGGAAGTCGTAGACGTTCACAATATCCTTATCCCCCAGGCGGACACATCCGCGTGAGGCTGCACTGCCGATCGAATCGGGTTCGATGGTGCCGTGGATTCCATAACTGTTGCCCAGGTCAATCCAGCGTTCTCCGAGTGGGTTGGCAGGATCATCTCCCGCAATCACATGGCCGTCGGGGTCGGTGTATTGCGGGTTGACCACTTTGTTCAGCACGGCAAAGCGGCCAATCGGTGAACTGCGGTCCCTGCCGATGCCGACCGGAAACCGCCGTACATAATATCCCTGCAGATGAATGGTCAGCGAATAGTCATCGAGTTCCACCACCCCGGAAAATGGCCCGCGAACGACTTTCAACCGTCGGCCGGCCTGAATGCGTTTAGCATCCACACGATTCAACTTCGAGAGATATTCCCAGGTGACGTGATAGTGCGCGGCGATCTGCTCGAGTCGATCTCCCGGCTCGATGACATACGGTTCCACGAAGTGGGGCTGAGCCTGAAAAAAGATCGTCGCGGCAGACCGGTCAAGTCGTTCCACCAAAGCCGCCCGATCGGATCGCCGTTTCCAATAGGCTTCTGACAAGATCCGATGAGCGGCAAGCACTTCACCGCTTTTCAGTTTGGCATCGTATTGAGCAAACAGGGTTTCCAGCGGCAGAGTCGCCACATCGGCATCGCCTTCAATGGTGCTGGACAGCGGGGGTTCCTCGGCGAGTTCAGGATTTACGAACTGGGGCACTTCTGCGGATATCTGGCTGGGTTCTGATGCGGTCTCGGTGAATCCGGCGGCCTGAACGCCGCTGGCTGGGGTCCGCCGATAGGGTTGGAGAGTCGCCATCGGCGATGCATCTGTTGGCAAACGCTGGGGCGGGTCCGCAGCCATCGGTATTTCTGGACCTTCCGACGGTTCCTGTTGTTGAGCGAAAATTTCGCGATCCAGATCGGTCAACCCAGCCGAGCGGGGTGTTTTCATGGGGTCTGGTGGCTCTGGGAACATGGAGGGATCGCGCTGTTCCACCAACGGAGCAGGCATCTCCAAGGGAAGGTCATGCGAATCTTCGGCCTGTGCCGGGTCGAGGGTGCCCGTTCGGGCCGGTAACAATTCGACGGGAACCCAGCCCTGCCGCCAGGCAAAACCCAATCCAGCGCCCATTACGAAGATCAGCAGCACGGTTCGCAGAGAGCGTCCCAACCCATTCTCAGACGACATAGCAGACACCTTCCGTGGCATCGGCAAAAATCAGCGGAAATCGACCCGATATTCCCGTAGTCCCGATTTGTAGCACAACCCGGCTATTGCAGAAAGTGGGAGTCTGAACGGGAACATGCTGTGCAACAGGAACAGACTCGACGCCGACACGGGCCTTCCGTTACCCTACGTGGTGTCACGCAAAGGGTTTCGTTCAAGGAATGCACGGATGGCAACGGCAGAAACTTCGGTAGTGGTTCCGATTACTGACAACGGATTCAAGCCGCCGCGTCCCACTCCGAGCGGGGCCACGATTGCCATCTTCGGGGCATCGGGCGACCTGACCGCCCGCAAGCTGATGCCCTCGCTGTACGATCTGTGGGCCGACGGATATCTCGACGACACCGCCCCCATTATCGGTGTGGCTCGCCGCCCCAAGACCGACGAAAGCTTCCGGCAGGAAATCTACGAAGCCGTCAACGGCCATGTGCGGGCCGGGCAAATCTCGCCGGAACAATGGGCGAAATTCTCTCAGCGGCTCTACTACCACGAAATCGATATCTCCACGGAAGACGGTTACGCCGCCTTGAAGCAGCGGTTCGAAGAGCTCGAACAGAATCTGCCGTATAAGGGCAAACGCGTGATCTATATGGCCACCGATCCGGCTCTGTTCCGCCCGGCGGTCGAATACCTGTCGAATGTGGGCATCGTCCCGTCCCGCAATGGCGAAGAGTGGCTGCGGGTGGTCTTCGAAAAACCTTTCGGACACGATCTGAAATCGGCCCGCGAACTCAGCCGCCACCTGAAGAAGTTCCTCCGCGAAGAACAGATTTTCCGCATCGATCATTACCTCGGCAAAGACACCGTCCAGAACATCATGCTGTTCCGGTTCGGCAATTCGATCTTTGAACCGCTGCTGAACCGAAATCATGTCGACCATGTGCAGATCACCGTGGCGGAATCGCTGGGTATGGAACGTGGTCGCGGCGGGTTCTACGACAAATCGGGGGCATTGCGAGATGTGCTGCAGAATCATGTGCTGCAGTTGCTCGGACTCATTGCCATGGAACCTCCGTCGCAGTTCACCGCCGAAGACCTGCACACGGAAAAACTGAAGGTGCTGCGTTCCCTCGCGCCGGGTCATCCGTCGGACATCGCCAAGTGGGTTGTGCCGGGTCAGTACACCGCTGGTCTCATCGACGGCAAGCCCGCCAATGGGTACCACCAGGAAGACCGCATTCCGCCGGATTCGCGCACCGACACCTATGTGGCGATGAAAGTTTTCGTCGATAACTGGCGCTGGGCGGGGGTGCCGTTCTTCTTGCGGACAGGCAAACGGTTGCCGACCCGCGTAACCGAAATCGCGATTCAGTTCAAACTGCCGCCGCTGAATCTTTTCAGCACGGTCGAATGTGAAGGGGATATCTGCGATCTGGTCGGAGCGCGCCCCAACACCCTGGTCTTCCGCATCCAACCGAGCGAATCGATTTCGCTGTCGTTCTCGACCAAACGGCCCGGCATGCAATATCAGATTCATCCCGTGACGATGGATTTTCGATACGACGAAGCCTTCACGCAAAAACTTCCCGAGGCTTATGAACGACTGCTGCTCGACGTCCTCCGTGGCGATTCCACTCTCTTCATGCGCAGCGACGAAGTCGATGCGGCATGGAAGTTTGTGACCCCGGTGCTCAACTATTGGAATAACAACCACGTGACGCCGCAGCCTTACACATCGGGTTCATGGGGGCCCGCCGGAGCCGATCAACTCGTCTGGACGGCAGGCCACAATTGGCGAACACCCAACGCCGGTTGACGCGAACGCATCGACCCATAGCCATATGTTCCCTGGCTGGTTATACTGAGTGGTACTGGAAACCGCTTGTCTTCGCCCGCCAGAGACTTCCTGCCATGCGCATCGGCCACCGTTGGACCGCCTGTTTTGCCTGCGTCTGTGCGCTACTCACCGGTAGCACTGTTGCCTGCTCCGCTGAGCCAACAACGCCGCTCGATTTCAACCGTGATATCCGGCCGATTCTGTCGAACAACTGTTTCCAGTGTCACGGCCCCGATGAAGCCGAACGGCATGGCTCCGGTGAGCACGGTCTGCGTCTCGATACCTTAGCCGGGGCGACCGAAGATCTGGGGGGTTCACGCGCCATCGTGATTGGCGATCCGGCGGCCAGCGAACTAATGGCCCGCATCACGACGGACGACCCCGATCTGCTCATGCCGCCCAGAGACACCGGCAAGAAGCTGACTCCGGCCGAAATCGCCCGGCTCAAAACTTGGATTGCGCAAGGGGCACCCTATGCCAAACACTGGTCGTATGAAGCCCCGCAGCGTGCTGCGCTCCCCACCGTTGATGACCCGCTTTGGAATCAGCACCCGATCGATCGATTTCTGCGGGCACGGCTACAGCAGGAAGGTCTGACGCCTCAACCGGAAGCGGACCGGGTCACGTTGGCCCGGCGATTGGCGCTCGATCTCACGGGTCTGCCACCAACCATCGCAGAGGTGGAAGCCTTTGCGCGGGACACCTCGACTGACGCCTATGACCGCTATGTCGATCAGTTAATGCAGAAGCCGGGCTATGGCGAACATTGGGCTCGCTTGTGGCTCGATCTCGCCCGCTATGCTGACTCTGCCGGCTATGCCGATGACCCTGCCCGCACCATCTGGGCCTATCGCGATTATGTCATTCGTGCGTTTCAGGAGAACCGCCCGTTCGATCAATTCACGATTGAACAACTGGCGGGCGATCTGCTGCCGAATCCGACCGAAGATCAACTCATCGCGACGGCCTTCCATCGAAACACGCTGACGAACAATGAAGGGGGCACCAACGACGAAGAGTTCCGCAATGTCGCCGTCGTCGATCGCGTGAACACCACCTTCGCGGTCTGGATGGGAACCACGATGGCCTGTGCTCAGTGCCATACCCACAAATACGATCCCCTTTCGCAGACCGAGTATTTTCAGATCTTCGACATCTTCAACCAAAGCGAAGACGCTGACCGCCGCGATGAAAGCCCGTTGCATGAACTCTGGTCCCAAAGCCAGTTGCAACAGAAAGCCGACTGGCAGACCGAAGTCGCCGCCCTGGAGGCCCAGCTCCATCAGTCCACGCCAGAATTGATCGCGACCCAAACGGAATGGGAAGCCACCATTCCCCGCGAGTTGGCCTGGCACGTCGTCACGCCGGAAGACTGGCAGAGCCAGAGCGGCGCAACGGCTAAGGTGCTCGATGATCAATCGTTGTTAGTCAGCGGCCCTGCCAAAACGGATCAATACACGGTCTCACTCGCAGCGACCCAGGCACAACAGGTTTCGGCCGTGCGACTGGAAGTTTTGCCGGATGCGTCATTGCCGGGGCAGGGTCCGGGCTTCGCGAACGGCAATTTCGTGCTGTCCCGAGTCTCAGCGGTCATGCAACCGACGGCCGAACAGAAACGACAGGGCCGATATGTCCGCATTGAAATCCCCGGCAAACAGAAGATTTTGTCGCTGGCGGAAGTTCAGATATTCCATGGCGACGACAACCTCGCGAAACAGGGGAAAGCGACCCAGAGTTCCACCGACTACAACGGCCCTGCGGAACTCGCTGTCGACGGCAATACCGATGGCCACTTCTTCAACGCGATGTCGACCACCCATTCGGCGGTCTCCGACAATCCGTGGTGGGAAGTCGATCTGCAGGCCGTCCTGCCAATTGATCGCATCCTCCTTTGGAACCGATCTGATGGCACGGTCGGCGACCGGCTGAAAGACTTCCGCCTCTCCATTCTTGATGCCGACCACAAGACCGTGTGGGAACAGAAGGTCTCCGAGCCTCCCAAACCGAGCGCGGAATTCTCCCCGAATGGAGCGCGAACGGTCACATTCGCCGCGGCCTTCGCTGATCACTCCCAACCCGACTTTGCAGCGACCAACGTGATCGCCGATGCCGAGGACAAAACGAAAAAAGGCTGGGCGGTCGGCGGACAACTGGGGCAAGCACATGCCCTGACACTGGTGCCGACCAGCCCCGTGGAGATGGTTCCGGGCTCGAAACTCGTGCTGACGCTCGATCAACAATCGCAATTTGAAAATCACACCATCGGCCGGATGCGTTTGAGTTGGACGACAGATCCGGCCGCCGAACGGTTTGCCGCAGTTCCGGCCCCCATACTGGTGATTCTGCAGTCACCAGCCGAGCAACGGTCCGCTGATCAATCGCAGCAACTGGCGACCCATTACCGCAGCATCGCGCCGCTGCTCAAAGAGCCGCGCGACCGTCTGGCACAACGCCAGCAGCAACTCGAAAAGCTGAAACCTGAAACCACCGTCCCCATCATGCGGGATATGGCGGCGGACAAGCATCGCAAAACGAACATCCAGATTCGTGGGAATTTCCTGTCTCTGGGCGATGAAGTCCACGCGGGCCTGCCTTCCGCCTTTCATCCCTATGAAGGCCAAGGTGCTCCTGATCGACTGGCTTTGGCACAGTGGCTCGTTGATCGTCGTAATCCGCTGACGGCGCGGGTGATGGTGAACCGATTGTGGGAACAGCTCTTTGGCATCGGCATCGTCGCGACCAGTGAAGAGTTCGGCTCTCAAGGGGAACCGCCAGTGCATCCCGAGTTGCTCGATTGGCTCGCCGTTGAGTTCATGGAATCGGGCTGGGACTGGCAGCACATGTTGAAGTTGATGGTAACTTCCGCCGCTTACCGCCAGTCCTCGCGTGTCACACCGGAATTGCAACAGCGTGATCCGGACAATCGTCTGTTGGCCCGCGGCCCGCGGTTCCGTATGTCGGCCGAAATGATCCGCGATCAGGCTCTCGCCGTCAGTGACCTGTTGAGTGCCAAGCAATTCGGTCCACCGGTGCGTCCGCCGCAACCGAAGATGGGTGTGAACGCCGCCTTCGGTGGGGGGATCGACTGGCAAACCAGCACAGGCGAAGACCGATACCGTCGGGCTCTCTATACCACCTGGCGGCGGTCCAATCCCTATCCGTCAATGACAACTTTCGACGCCCCGAATCGTGAAGTCTGTACGCTACGCCGCGAACGCACCAATACCCCTTTGCAAGCCCTGGTGACATTGAACGACCCGGTCTATGTCGAAGCGGCTCAAGCCCTGGCGCGGCTGACATTGACCTCGGCACAAACCCCTGCCGACCGCGTGAGCTTCGCTTTTCATCGGGCTATGGGGCGGTTACCGGAAGCCGAAGAAGAAGCCCGATTGATTGCCTTGGCCGAGCAGGCCGCCAGCAAGTTGTCGCAGAATCCAACAGCCGCAGAGAAACTGGCCACGGTTCCTTTGGGACCCGCACCGGAAGGAATCGACATTGTCGAACTCGCCAGTTGGACGGTGGTTGCGAATGCCATCTTGAATCTCGACGAAATGTTCATGCGACGTTAATCCCTACCAAACTGAAGACCGTATCCATCGATCGGAAAGACAGAGCCATGCTTCACGGGCTGACCCAACTGCAACACGCTACCCGTCGGCAGTTCCTCGCCGGTTCGGGGCTGTCTCTTGGCGCTCTCGCCATGTCGCAACTGGCCGGACCGGCCACTGCAGCGCCCCAACCGGTGAATCCGTTGGCCGCAAAGGATGGTCACTTCCCCGGCAAAGCCAAACGGATGATCTTTCTGCACATGACCGGGTCGCCGCCGCATCTCGACCTGTTCGACTACAAGCCGGAACTCGTCCAGCGCAATGGACAGGACTGCCCCGATGATTTTCTGAAAGGCCGCCGCTTTGCGTTCACTTCTGGTGTGCCGAAGCTGATGGGCACGCCCCGCAAGTTTCAGCAGCAGGGCGAATCCGGCATCTGGATGTCCGACGCCATTCCGCATCTGCATGGCGTCGCCGATGAACTGTGCGTGATCAAGTCGATGTACACGGAGCAGTTCAACCATGCACCGGCGGAACTCCTGCTCTACACCGGTTCGGCTCGCTCGGGTCGGCCGTCGCTCGGTTCCTGGGTCACCTATGGCCTGGGGAGTGAAAACGAAAACCTGCCGGGGTTTGTTGTGCTGATTTCCAGTGGCGTCCAACCGAATGGCGGCAAGAATTCGTATGGCAGCGGCTTTCTGCCGTCGGTTTATCAAGGCGTGCAATGCCGTTCGCAGGGCGACCCGGTGCTCTATGCGTCCGACCCCGAAGGCATGGATCGCGAACTCCGCCGCCTCAGTCTCGATGCCGTCCGCGATCTGAATGCCCATCAAGCGGAGGAACTCGGTCATCCTGAAACGCTCACGCGCATTGCCCAGTACGAACTGGCGTATCGCATGCAGGTTTCCGTCCCCGAGGTGATGGACATTTCCAAAGAGCCGCAGCACATTCTGGAGTCGTACGGTGCTCAGCCGGGGGCATCGAGCCTGGCAAACAATTGCCTGCTGGCTCGGCGGCTGATCGAACAAGGGGTGCGTTATGTGCAACTCTTCGACTGGGGCTGGGATTTCCACGGCACCAGTGGCGACAGTGACATCGAAGACGGCCTGACCCGCAAGTGCGCCACGATGGACAAACCGGTCGCGGCTCTCATCAAAGATCTCAAGCAACGCGGGCTACTCGAGGATACGTTGATTGTCTGGAGTGGCGAATTCGGCCGCACGCCGTTCCGGGAAGGACGCACAGCGAACAGCAAGCTGCTCGGGCGCGATCACTACCCCGATTGCTACACCGTGCTGCTCGCCGGTGGTGGCGTGAAGGGTGGTCTCAGTTACGGCTCCACCGATGACCTGGGCTTCGGCGTCGCGGAAAATCCGGTCCACATCCATGACCTGCAAGCCACGATCATGCATCAACTCGGCTTCGATCACGAACGATTGACCTACCGCTTCCAGGGGCGTGACTTCCGTTTGACCGATGTCCATGGCCATGTCATACACGACATTCTGGCCTGAGCACTTTGCGAAGCCTCAAGGCAATTGTGAAGCAGCATCTGGTGATCGATAGAGCCGCGCGTAACAGGTGAAGGGGTTCGAGCGGTCGCCAAATTCCCGCAGTTGCACCGCCTTCACCGCATCGGGAACCCGATCACGGATCGAGTAGGGACCGCCGACCACATACTCGTAAGGTACCCCCTCGACGTTGTAAAAGAAGTCGAAAATCAACGCCAAGCGCGCATCGTATCCGGCTCGGTAGAAGTCGAAGACATACCCCGGGTCAACGATCACCACGCCCTCCTTCGGCGTCTCCTCCATCAGCATTCTCGTAAATGTCGGAGCATGGTAGTTGAGTTCGTGCCAGTGGCTGAGATAGACCCAGGTGGTCCGCACACCACTGCCCGGCACCATTGCGACCAGCACCGTTAGGGAGACTGCCGCCACCAGTCCGTACTGTACAACCCGCGGGAGGCGAGCCGTCTGAATCACTTGCAGCAGCCCATCAATGCAAACTCCCGTGCAGAGGAAGCCAATCGCCATCGGGTAACACCAGTACCCTTTCGAGGGATGAGCCCCCTGGCACACCACCAGCAGATAGATGGAAGACACCGCGAGCACCGCCAGCTTGATCCATCCCAGAAGTTCCCGTCGCTTTCCATCGACCGACAACCGTCGCCAGCGCATACCAATCGTGGCGATCAGCAGCACAATCCCCCCCAACACCAACGCCACCTGCAGCGGCCCCACATGATCGATGAACAACGGCGTCTGAATTTCGAAGGAATAGCCCGGCGAAATCATCCGCGACGGCAAGCCCGGGCCGGTCCGGTTCAAGACGTTATTGAAGAACTGCTTGTGAAACAGGTCAGGGGCTTTCGCGATCAGCAACCCCCAGGGCGATGCTCCCACGATTGAAAGCCCCACCAATGCCGCCCCGCGTCCCAACCGTTGCCACCATCGGCCGTGGATTAACAGCACCCACACACCGCACTGCAGCGCATAAACCAATGCGAACGGATGAGTCATAAAGCCGACGCCAATCAATAACCCGGCGACGACCAACCAGCGATTCCGCAGCGTGCGTTCCAACCGCTCGATACAGACCAAGGCCGCAATGCCCAGCATGGCACACATTAAGTCAGGGCGACCATTGATGCTGGGAAACATGAAGGCCCGTGACAAGGCATACAACATCACGCCCCACCAGGCCGCCTGATGTCGACCCGTCAACCGCCAGCCCAACTCATACAACAGGGGCAGCAGCATCAGGCCGGTGATCAGCGATGCCAGCCGTGCGACACTGGTGGTCGGTTCCAGAATCACGTACCACAACGCCTGCCAGTAGAAGTAGGCCGGCGGTAACGTGAAGAGGACTTCGTCGGACCGGTAAAATGCACTGGTCGGATCGCGGGAGGGCAAGTACGGCACACGCGGCACACCGTCCTGAAGAATGGTGTAGCCCGGCACCGCAAAGAAGTCTTCGTCCTGAGCGGGAAGTTGATGCGTAATCACCGGCACCCGCAGCAGCAGTTCGACCAGCATCAGACCCAGCAGTTTCAGATAGACACTGCGCGGCCAACGCGGTTCCATGGTCTTCAGCACAGATGTCTGCACAGCTTCGGCATCACTCATCGAGTCGTTCGATCGACAGAGGGTTGAAAGGTCGTTCGGCTGCGATACAACCGGAGTGTGGGAAACGTCGCGACCAGTTCATAGGCCTGATCCTGCCAGGGAGCGTTGGTCCAGACCACCACGCCGTCTTCCAGTGTCTCCGCGATGATGTCGTCCCGGGCCGTGATCACCCACAACGTTTCGCCCGGCTGCGGCGTGCCTTCCACGGAGATGTGGCGGCCTTGCCTTGCCAGATAAAACAGGCTCGGCAAGTCGGTCGGCAAGGGGGCTGCCAATCGATGCCGGGCATCATCATCGGCGGGAACTTCCTGACACAGCCGGGCAATTACGGCGGGAACATCGGCCCACTCTTCACGGTATTCGGCATCAATCAATGCGGGTTCCTGCCAGACGAACAACCCGCCACCTAACAAGGTGAGCAAGACCAGTCCTGCACATATACGTGCCTTCCCTTGAGAGGAAATGAAATGGAATCGCAGACATCCGACAGCCACGGCAAACGCAATCCAAGGCATCAACCACAGAAAGATGCGCGGGGGGGCAATTGCCGACCGTAAGACATTGATCACCAGAACCACGACAAACGGGCTCATCCAGCGAGATAGATGACGAACAGGGTGTGACATTTCTGCCAAGCCCAAGAATACTAGAATGACCCAGATATGTTCGGAAACCATTCCGGCAGTCCACCACTCCAACGCGTGATACCAACTGTCCCCGAAAGCCGCCCAGAAGTTTGTAACGTTGTCCGGCCGCATGATCGGGTCGTTCAGGAACATCAGACCACGGAAGATGTAGGCGACTGAGTAGAACGCTGCGACCAGAACAGATGTGGCCAATCCCATCGTGGCCAGTTGCAGAATTCGTGTTTTGAGATGTGGGCCCGAGGACGGCCGCCAGCCTTTTGCCAAGTACCACAGCGATGTCCCCAGGATCGCATACAACATGATCGGCATCGACCACAAGCCAAAGGTCGCGGCTCCGACGGCCAGACAACAGGTCCGTTTCGGGGATGGTCCGCTGCGATCAAGACTTGCCAGGGCGGCGTCAAATGTCACCGCTGCCAAAGTGACGAACATGTAACCCCGGGCATCTGTCGAATAGGCAATGAGTGCCGGTGCGATGGCCACCAAGGCGGCCGTCCACAAACCGGTTTCTCGCCCTCCCCAGGCACGAGCCCACCGCCATACGGCATAGGGGACGAGACACCCCAACACAAAGACCGGCAACCGCAAAGCCCACTCACTATCGCCCCACAATCGGTAGCTGACATGCATCAGCAAGGTGTTCAGCAGATGATTGTTGGTGGAGTTGTAGTCGCCGATCGCCTCATACCAGGGTCGTCGGGCGAAGTTCAGGAAGGTGTAGGCTTCGTCGTAGGCCATGCCGTCTTGCAGATGCCAAGCCCGGAAGAGCACCCCCGCAACGAAAATGGCCAACGCCAATCCCAACTCCCAGCGGGCAATGTCGGCTGGCAGCCATGGCAATCGCGGCTCGGCACGCAATTCGTTATACAGTCCGACCCACCAGTCACCGTGCCACCACAAGAAATGGGACACGATAAAACCGACGGCAGCAAAGCCCCAGCAGAGTTGCCGCCCCCGCATCAATCGATCAGGCGTCACGTCATCAATGCGGCGAACGAACTGCCCCAGCGACTGCAGCCACTCGGCCGGCAACACCCCGATGGCCAATAATACGCAGGAAATGAGCAGCCCCGCGGCTCCGCACCAGCGCAAGGTTGTGGTCGAGAGAGAGAACGGGGAGGCCATAAGGGGAACTGATTCCGCGACGGATTCGGGCAAATTTGGCGTAAGTCGTGAGTTTACAGGGCTCACCGACCATGTGCCAACCGCCGTCCGGCTCTCCTTGTGCGGTTCTTTCCGGTCTTTGCAGGCGAAACTGTTCCTGCGGACTCGCAATTGACCCTGTTGTCGATCTCCACTACAAACTGCCAAACCATTTCCCATTTTATGAACACATGTTCGGGAGTCGCACGGATGCGTGCCCTGATCATTACCGTTGGCCTGGGTGTCACTCTCTGTGGATGCTCGGGTGGCAGCACTCCGAGTGAGCAACCGCCGCTACTAAGCGTGACATCGCCCCCCAGTGTGGCAACGCCCTCGTCGCCGCCCACTAGTCCGACCGCCCAACTGCTGTCTCAGGGCAAACTCTCGGAAGCACTGGACTTGGCCAACACGGAAATTCAAAAGCAGCCGACCGCGCTGGCTTTTGAATCCCGCGCTGCCGTCCTGCATAAACAGGGCAAACTCGATGCCGCCGTTCAGGATTTCACGCGGGCGATCGAGCTAGACCCTCGCAGTCCCCGTCTGCTCAATAACCGTGGATTTCTGCAATTCAGCCGCCAGCAGTTCGACGCCGCTCTCGTTGATTTCGATGCCGCGATTTCCCTCGACCCGCACTATGCCAACGCTTTCAACAATCGAGGCCTATTGCACATCGCCCAAGGGCAGCACCGGCAAGCCGTGCTCGATCTGAACCAGGCAATTCAGGCGAATCCCGAATATGTCGATGCCTATAACAACCGCGGCTTTGCCCTGATGCAATTGGGCAAATGGGACCGCGCGCTGGCAGACTTTAATCAGGCATTGAAACGCGATCCCAAATATGTGAATGCGATCGCCAACCGCGGGCTGGTCAAGTTGAACCTCGGCGACGCGGCCGGCGCCATCTTCGACTTCACCAATGCCATGCTCATCGACCCTGATAATCCGAAATACTACGTGCATCGTCGTGAAGCCTATCTCCTGAGTGGTAGCCTCGACAAAGCCCAGCAGGACGCCGACAAAATTCGTCTGCTGAATGATCTGCAGGTCTATGCACTGGCGATGGCCGAGCATCCTGAAGATGCGCAACCTTACCTGCAGCGCGCTCAGCGCTGGCAACAGCAAGGCGATCTGGATCGCGCTCTACGAGATCTCACGACGGCGGTCGAGCGACAGCCTTCTAATAGCATCGCACGGCTGGCACGCGCTACAGTGGCTGTGCAATCCAAAGACTACCAACTGGCCGAAGACGACTGCGAAGCGGTCCTGGCGTTGGGGCCGAATCAGCAGGCTTATTCCTTACGAGGAGACTGCCGATTGGCCGCTGGCCAGCTAGAAGAAGCCTTGCAGGACTTTGAAGCCGCGCAACGGATCGACTCCAAGGTCATTGCGACTTATGAGCAACGGTCAGAAGAGTTGGCAAAAAGCGGAGACAAATCCCGCGCCGAGGAGTACCATAGCAAAGCGACGGCCTTACGTGAGCTGCTCGCAGAACCGACGGAACAGGCCGCGGCGGAAATCCGACCGATTCCGTAACACATCCACCCGGGGGGCCACAGGGTGTCTGTCAAATTTCCAACCAAGATACAGGGACCAGTCGCGCTCATCGGTGACGTACATGGTCAAGTGGACAAGCTCCTCACCGTGCTGGATCACATCCGGGCACTGCCCGATTTTGAGCAACGCTGGATCGTCTTCATTGGTGACTTTGTCGATCGCGGGACTGACCCGAAAGCCACCATCGACATCTATTTTGAACTGGCGAAAGAACACCCCAAAACTACGGCCGTCATGGGGAATCATGAACTGGTGATGGGGGCGGCTCTCGGTTGGCTACCCTTGCCAGCTAGTACCGAACTCGCTCAGAAATGGGTTGAGTTCTATGATTCGGAAAGTACGTTCGAATCGTACGGTGTACCGCATGGTGATCTAGCGGCGCTGAACCGCGCCATTCCCCAAAGCCATCGCGACTGGTTAGTGAATTTGCCCTGGGTGGTCGAACACCCACGTTGCCTGTTCGTGCATGCGGGACTCGATCCGAATACTCCATTCGCGATGCAATTGCGGATCTTGCAACAGCGCGACTTCACCCTCAATCGTCCGCCGTGGCTGTGTACCAAAACTTTTGTCGATACCGATCCGCCGCAGGATTGTCCGCTACCGGTAGCAAGTGGGCATGTGCGTGTGCCCAGCGTGCAACTGCGACCGAAACGGATCTTGTGCGACACCTCAGGTGGAACGGACGGCCCGCTCAGTTGCGTGCTGTTGCCCGAACGTCTGGTCATTTCCTCACCCGGCCAGGCACAACCTGTGAGCACTACCAGCGCAGGAACCAAATCGGGCTGGTGGAAGCTCTGGAGTTGACGCGGCGGCAAGGGCTGATGGTTGAGGCAGAAAGCCAGCCAGCAGAGCGGCAACTTCCACGCGCCACGCCCATGTCTTGACAACCTGCGGGCAAATGCGATTCGATGGCGGGTCTATCTCACATCGACGTCGTGTATTCAGTTAAGGTTGTCCGCCATGTTATTTCGTGCTTGCTGCTTTGCCCTCTGGCTTCCCACCTGCGTCTTTGCGCAGGCACTGGAGAAGCTGCCGTACAATCATCCGGGATTAACTGTCGATCTCGGCGTCGGCCTGTGGGCCTGGCCGGTCCCGTGTGATGCCGACGGTGACGGTGATTATGACCTACTCGTCTCCTGTCCCGATAAGCCTTCCAATGGCATCTGGCTGTTTGAGAACACCACCGGAGATACTCGCGAGCACCGTTTTCCGGTCTTCGCTCCGGCCCGCAAGCTGAGCAAAACCGTGCATTATGTGATGCCCAGTTATGTCAATGGGGAACTACGAGTACTGAGTCCGGGGTTTGAGTACCCACAGTTTACCACGCACGGGTTGGAGACTCGCATCCCCTTGCCGGTTGATACTAAGTACTACAAGCCCGTCGGCAATCAACCGAAAGGCCCCAAGGTTCGGCATCATCAATGGCGGTATGTCGACTATGACGGCGATGGCTCACTCGATCTCATCACCGGGGTCGAAGACTGGAGCGATTATGGCTGGGATGATGCCTGGAATGCTCAAGGCCAATGGACTAATGGCCCGTTGCATGGCTTCGTGTTTGTCCATCGCAACGAAGGGACTACGGCTGAGCCACACTATGGCGCGCCGCAAAAGCTGTTGGCGGGTGATAGACCCATCGACACGTTCGGCTGTCCGTCACCCAACTTTGCCGACTTCGATCATGATGGAGATCTCGACCTCCTGTGTGGCGAATTCCTCGATGGCTTTACTTATTTCCAGAACATCGGCACGCGGACGAAGCCCCAATATGCGGCCGGTATCTCATTGCAGAATGCCGAGGGCCAACGTCTGGCGATGGATCTCGAGATGATCGTGCCAGTGGCATTTGACTGGGATCGCGACGGCGATCTTGACCTGGTGGTCGGAGACGAAGATGGTCGCGTCGCGCTCATCGAGAACCTCGGAAGCTTGAATGCGGATCAGTCGCCGAAGTTTGCAGCCCCGCGTTACTTTCAGCAGCAGGCCGACACGCTGAAAAGCGGGGCACTCGCTACACCGTTCGGTGTTGATTGGGATGGCGATGGGGATACCGATATCGTATCCGGCAACACGGCGGGTTACATCGAGTTCTTTGAGAATTTGAGTGGACCGAAGGTGGCTCAGCCGCGCTGGGCCGCTCCGGTAAGGCTTACCGCTGGTGGGAAAGTCTTCCGTGTGATGGCTGGTCCGAATGGCAGCATTCAAGGACCGGCCGAAGCCAAATGGGGCTACACCACACTCAATGTCGCCGACTGGGATCACGATGGCGACCTGGACATCGTTTTGAATTCGATTCTCGGGCGTGTGCAATGGCTGGAAAACATTGGCACGCGTACTCAACCTCAATTGGCCGCACCGGCCGCACTGCAGGTGAACTGGACCGGCGATACCCCGAAACCCGCCTGGACATGGTGGCAACCACAAGGGGACGAACTGGTGACGCAATGGCGTACCACCCCAGTGGTGCATGACTTCACAGGAGATGGCTTGGTCGATCTGGCGATGCTGGACCCCGAAGGTTATTTCGTGCTGTTCATTCGGGAAAAGCAGGGGGAGCAACTGCGGCTGCAACCACCCCAGCGAGTTTTTCTGGATGAGCAAGGCCAACCGTTGCGGTTCAATCCCAAGACCGCCGGTGGCAGCGGCCGACGGAAAATCGCGATCGTTGACTGGGATAGTGACGGCGTGCTCGATCTCTTGCTCAACTCGGCTAATGCCGATCTTTATCGCGGCTTGGGGGGTGACCAGAGCGGCTGGCGGTTTCAGCGTGTTGGGGCGCTGGCACAGCAGAACATCGAAGGACACGATGTCAGTCCTACCGTCGTCGATTTCGATGGCAACGGCATCCTCGATTTTCTCGGTGGGGCGGAAGACGGCCGATTCTATTGGCTGAAGAATCCGCGGGCCGAATAGTCGCCTGAGAGATTGTGAATCCCGGCATTCCCAGCAGAATGGCAATTGACCGGATCACCACTTACCACAAAAATAGCAGGTGGAGTGGTCGATCCGGTTCTGTGCCTCCATTCGAAGGGATGCGTCGATGGCCAGTTCACGTTCGTCGTCTGCCGGCAAGAAGCCCGCCCGGACGAATCCGAGTGCCAATGGTCACGGTCCCACGCATGAGCCGGTATCGGCATCCCCTACCATCGGGGAATATCTGATCCAGCGGTTGCAGGATTATGGCGTCACCGATGTCTTCGGCATCCCCGGTGACTTTGTCCTGCAGTTCTACGGTCAGCTCGAAGCCAGCCCGCTGAAGGTGATTGGTGCCACGCGGGAAGACTGTGCTGGCTACTCGGCCGATGCCTATGCCCGTGTGCATGGTCTGGGGGCCGTCTGCGTGACATATTGCGTGGGCGGTTTGAGCCTGTGCAATTCGATCGCCGGGGCTTATGCCGAGAAATCGCCGGTGGTGGTCATCAGCGGGGCACCCGGCGTGGTGGAACGGCAGTCGAATCCATTACTGCATCACCGTGTTCGAGACTTCAGCACGCAACGCGAAGTCTTTGAGAAGATCACCGTCGCGACTGCCGCACTTGAAGACCCACTCACGGCCTTTCGTGAAATCGACCGCTGCCTGGAAGCCGCCGTACGGTACAAGCGACCGGTCTACCTCGAACTGCCACGCGATCGCGTGCAGTCGCGGTGTCCGTATCCACATCAGCCCACAGGCGAGCCGCTCAAAAGTCACAAGGATGCCCTAAAGGAAGCCCTCTCCGAAGCCCGCGCCATGATCACCCGCAGCGAAAAACCGGTCATCATCGCCGGCGTCGAAATTCATCGCTTTGGCCTCAGCGATGAAGTGACCAAATTCGCCGAGCAAACCGGCATCGGCATGTCGACCATGCTGCTTGGCAAATCGACCATCAGCGAAAAGCATCCGCAGTTCATCGGCATCTATGAGGGGGCAATGGGCCGCGAATCGGTCCGCAAGTTTGTCGAAGAAAGCGACTGCATCATCCTGCTGGGTGCGTTTCTGACCGACATCGATCTGGGCATCTACACGGCTCAACTCGACCCCGGCAAATGTATTTATGTAACCAGCGAGGAACTGCGAATTTCGCATCATCACTTTCACGATGTGCTCATCTCCGATTTTGTAAAGGGCCTGCTCAAGCTCGATATTCCCAAATCGAAACGGCCGCTCCCGACGAAACCCAAGACGCCCGGCAAGTTCGTGCTGAATAAGAAGGCCCCCATCACCACGGCCCGGTTGTTCGAGCGGATCAACGACCTGCTCGATGAATCGATGGTCGTCGTCGCCGATGTGGGGGACTGCCTGTTTGGTGCCGCCGATCTTACCATCTACCGTCGCACGGAATTCCTCAGCCCGGCCTATTACACTTCGATGGGATTCGCCATTCCCGCCTCGATCGGGGCTCAGGTCGCCAATCCGCAGTTACGACCGATCGTGCTGGTCGGTGATGGGGCGTTCCAGATGACCTGCCTGGAACTGTCTACGGCCGTGAAGTACGGCTTCAACCCGATCGTGATCGTGCTCAACAACAAGGGCTACACCACCGAACGCTTCATTCAGGATGGGCCGTTCAACGATATCGTGAACTGGAACTATCACCGGCTGCCCGACTTGCTCGGGGCCGGGTGGGGGTTTGAGGTGCGGACCGAGCAGGAACTCGATCAGTCGCTCAATGCGGCCCTAGCCCACAAAGACGCCTTCAGCCTGCTCAATGTCCATCTTGACCCGATGGATGTCAGCCCGGCCCTCAAGCGATTAGGCGAGCGGTTGTCCAAGCGGATCTGATGGACAACTGGCAAAGCGTTCGGCTTTGCCTCGCGGCAAAGGGGGCATGAAAGATAGAAACCCCTCGCAGCACGACGCACTCTGTCACCGCAGGCTACGGAACCCGTGGGAACAAATGGCGTCGACTGCGAAGGGCTCGTCCCCCCCGGCGGCAGGCGAACCTTGAGCAGGTTACGCACACCGCACGAGTAAATCGTTCCGCCTCAGCAGCACACCCTTAGGGTGCGGCTCCGGCTTCCAGGAAGCCTTCCTGCTCGACTTTGTAGCGTTCGAGCGCGCGGATTTGATTCGCGAGTTTCGTTTCCGGCCCCTTGGGGAAGTACTGCACATCATCATCCAGATAGTACGCCGAAGGCAGCGTCTGTCCACCGATGTTGGTCTGCAGGCAGCCGACAGAGCCCAGGCTGGAGAGCAGACAGCACCCCACGAGCCAACGGTATCCGGTTGTGCGTGACCGAGCATTCATAGCCAGCGTCCTTGCCCGCCTCTTACCACGGCAAATCTCAGGGCCAAACCACGGCAGGGGTTGCCAACGGCAAACACCAACCGCACAGAGAATTGAATCGACCGTCACGGCCGAAAACTTCGGCACAATCGCCACCACCCGCGCAGTTTTCCAGATTCCCACGCCGGATGTGCCTAGTAGCAAGTCCGGACGAAACTAACCACAACATCCGCATCCAATTGACACAGCGAGAGTTACGACGAAAGAATCAACTTTCCATCTCGCCAACATCATCAAGTGGGATGGCCGGACCCTCTGGCATTCTTTCCAACCCACTCGCTGCCGACCACGCTGAATACCATCTAAGAAACCCCACCCATGGTCTAAAAATCGGAGTCCACTTCGGTGGAACTCACTCCCGATCAAAAAAAGCCACGCACCCAATTCGGATATGTGGCGCGACAGTCGCCAATCCTACGTCTTCGATGTGGCGGCAACGTATTCGCAAATTCGCTGGTGCGCCCGATAGGCAATGACCGCAACATTCTGCCGAGAAAGGCCTGTGATGCTGGCAATCTCGACATCATCGAATCCAGCCAGCCGAAGCTCAAGGACGGTGCGCTGCCTTGGCGTCACGATTTTAATCAGGTCGGCACAATCAAGGCGGTCGTCAACTTTTTGAAGACCGTCCGCTACGGAACTACCTTGCCTTGGAAGTTGTTTCTGGCGATTCCAGCGACGGCGAATTGTCTTCTTGACATTCACCAACTTTCGGCAGCGGAGGTCAACAGCCGCCTGACGCAACACAACAATGCGGGCCGATTCGCCACGAACCGGGTCGGCGATTGCGAGTTGGATTTCCTCGTCTGAGAAATTGCCCAAACTCGCCAAATCCGGGTCAGGTTCTGCATCGAAAATGCCTTTCAGCAGGTTGTCCGCGGCACGAAGATACCGCTCCTGGTAGAAAAGCTTTGGCGTCCGAGACGCCAGATTTTGAAGTTGCCCTACTGCGACGAATCGCAGAGCGCGCGCAGGCGCATGGAGACTTTCTTTCATCATTCTTCTTTCCTGTTGGTCTGTGCTGCTCGCTGTGGCAGCTGGGATTTACCCCGCTCGCTATGGCGGGACTTGACCGCATTATCATATCAAAGCAGTTCGATATGACAATCGCAATTTGCCGTTTTCCTGTTGGGCGACGGCGGAAAACGATCCTCATCGAACCCGGGGACGATCAACCGATGCCCCCACGCCCCTCAGAATCCTCGGCCGGCGGTGTTGGCCGAGTTTCCATCGTCCGTAATGGCGGCTCAATCATCAGCCATTACATGAGATTGTTCAAAAATGTCCGCAACACCGTGGACCACTCGGATCTCATGTTGCGGAAGAATTCTTCCGCTTCCTCGCCTCGACTTCTGAACGCCAACTCGACACGGCCCAGGCTGAGGAGCAACATCGCCAACGCGGACTGCGGAGATTTTCCATTGAGTTCATCTTCGGCAGGATCAGATTCGCCAGACTCGCCATCTGATTCGCTCCGGCTGACGCCGGACAATGGTTCCCAAACCTGATCGTAGAACCGGTGCGCCGTATTTAAGTAGACCACAACACGCGGACCGAAGCTGTCCACCCGATAGAAGGGACCTTCTGGTGAGTGCTCGAATTCCAGCAAGTACTTCGAATTCTTGACCCGCTGAAATGCCATCTCTGGCGTCTCGCCAGTCCTGCAATGACCTTTTGCGAATTGCATCAACGATGCATCAACACTTGCTTGATACTCCGGGTTTGTTGGCACTTCGAATGGAGCGGTCAGCAACCGTTCGGCTTCTGCTGCTCGACGTTCCGTGAATGTCGGTTGGCCACCACTTCGCTGTTCCCTCTGCTCCTTTCGTCGCTGCTGCGAAATCTGTCGCAAACGAGCAATCGCCGGGCGCAATTCCTTCCTAAGATAATCCTTGACGTAAGCTTTTGGGTGGATTCCCTGCTTGTTGTTGCTGATTCCAAATGCCTCATCCAAGGCTGGCGGAATATGTACTTCGCCACCCCACCAAGCATCTGCAGCGGTTTCCCTTAGGTCGACGAGTTTGGTCAAGGCCATTTCCATTTCGCGTTCAGCCCGAACGACACTCAGGCCATGATGATGGAAGATGTGCCGCTGGTTCCGGTTGACCTTGATATCGTCCTTCATCCACTCTTCGGGAAGCAGTGAAAATCGAGCGACAACGGTCGCTGTCGGAATCTGATTGCGCGCGAATTCCTCTTCCTCAAGCGTTGGGTCGTAAAGCGGCACATTGATTTTCAACTCGTCACCCCATGCAGCAGCACCGAAGTGACGGCTCTCATGGTGGATAAACAATGGATCAACTGCCTCGATCAATCGATTATTCACGTAGATGTGAACACCGTTCCAAATCTTGTGCCGGTAGATGCGACCGAGTTCCCAACTATGCTCGACAAACGGCCTTGTTTGCTTGTAGCTCAGGCGATCACTTTCGGAAACAACAACAAGGGTTCCATGATCGGGCCATGACTGGACTGGAAGCAGGTGCTGTTCTTGTTCGTCACCTTTCGGATAGGTCCCAATCGGCTTCGCCAGGAGTCGTTTCAGGCTATCCGGTACATCCTCAAGCTCAGGCTCTTCGATCCCGTCGGTTTCTCCTGACTTGATGCGTTCGACATCGAGGACGGCTTTGTAGGTTTCGTTTGGATTCTGCCAAGTGTAAACCTCAAGCCTTTTTCCCTGTGAAATCGCGGCATTGGGAAGTCCGTAACCGAATCGTCCAATTCCGTGTCTCTCGAATCGATCCCCGCCTCCGAATGCGAGTGCCTTCTGGAGCAACTCAGGATCCATTCCACGACCGTTGTCAAAAACAACAATGTCGTGGCTGACGATCTTCCGCCCCTCGCGTTGCGGAACATAGTAGACTCGAACGTCGTTTGCCCCCGCTTCGATTGAGTTGTCAACGAATTCGTTGACCGCGCTGTGCGTATCTCGGTAGCCGCTGCTCCGCTGAGATTCGACGCTCGTCTGTGCAATGAACAACGGGATCGTGTTAGCAGGCATGTCATTTCTCCTTTTCACTGTGTCGGTCGCTGTGCCGATTTGACACGAACCTCTCGTGCATCCAATACCGTTAGGGGCGCGATTAGCAGAGGCAATTACGTAACAGGACAAAAAATCACACTTTTTGCGACCGGTGGCTGGAATCGACCAACGGGAGCCCTCAGAAACTATGTGGATCGTTCTGAGAGCAGGTCGTCTGCCGTGACGTGGGGGCATGAAGACTTAACGCACGGCTGGACAAGCCAGCCTTGGCACACCGTAGCGGCCAAAATCGTCAGACGATTTCACTCACCAATCGCGTACAGATGGCTGGCGGTGCGTAGGTAGAGGTGCTGGCCGCTCACCGCGATCGAAGCTTGGCAGACTTCGCCCAGGGGGTTCTGGGCCAGCAGTTGGAACTCGGCGCCCGGTTGAATGACTGAGGTCGTGCCGTCTTCCGCCAGGAAATAAATCTTCCCGTCCGCAGCGACCGGCGATGCCGAGAACTTGCCGCTCAAACGGTCCTGCCAAACCACCTCGCCGGTGGTTCCCTGATAACAGGTCAACACGCCGTTGTCGGTCACGGCATAGAGATAGGGTGCGACGTAAATGAGCGATGACTGCGTGGGCGTTCCCTTCAATTGTTCCCAGGCGATATGCGTCTCGGTGACATCGCCACTGGCTCCCTGAATTTTCACCGCACGAATGGTTGGCTTTTCAAAGCCGGACGAGGTGAAAAGCAAGCCGTCGCCATACACCGGAGAGGGCGTCACACCTTCGCCTTGCGAATACGCCGACCAGAGGAGTTTCCCGGTCAACGGATCGAACCCCTGAATGCGGTCACCCGCCGGGCTGATGAGTTGGTCTGAACCGTCGATGTTCAAAAGAAGCGGTGTCATGTGGGAGACGCGCGACAAACCCCGTGGCGTCTTCCAGCGCTGCTTGCCTGTGTTCGCATCAAGCGCGAGTACATAGGCGTCTTCCCAGGGAATCTTCCAGCCGATCTGCACATCGGGTCCAGGGCTGCTGCCATCACGCGGCATGATCAGCAGGTCTTCGTAGACAATCGGCGACTCTCCCAGACCATGTTTGCTGTAGAACGGATAGTCGCGATTGGTCCAGGCAATTTCGCCATCGAGGCTCAAAGCCACGAAACTGCCATCGGCGAAGCAGGCATAAATCCGGCGACCGTCGGTGCAGGGGGTGGGCGTCGCGAAGGAGTTCTTATTCTCTTTGCGTTTGAGTTCCTGCTGAAAGACGACTTTGTCCCACACAATTTTGCCGGTCGCTTGATCCAGACAGAGGACACGACACGAGGCGCCGCCATCCGTCGCCGAGGTCAGATAGATGCGGCCTTGCCAGGTGATGGGCGACGACCAGCCGTCTCCCGGAATGGGTGTCTTCCAGGCGATGTTGTGGTCCGCGGACCATTCCGTGGCCAGACCGGTTTCCGTCGAAATGCCCTGACCAGTGGGTCCGCGAAAGCGAGGCCAGTCTTCCGACCAGGCGGCAGGGGCCAAACTCATCATCCAGGCGGCCAGCGAGAGAGCGCAGAAGAGGCAACGCATATCTAACCTCGGTGAAATCAGGGCGAGAAACATCGACAGGCAAGAGACAGAACTGGTGAATCGCAGCATATTCGGAATCGGAACGCAACGCACGTCTGTCGTGTGCCGCATCCGTTCGCTTTACGATCCACGTAGACCAGCTTAGGCTAGACCATCGCTCTCACGAAACGATCGGCTTCTTCTTGTCACTATGAGGTCAGCATGCAACGCGGATCATTGATGTTCTGGATCGGTCTGTCTCTGTGTCTGATTGCCAAAACTCCAGGGATGGCACAAGACAATGCCCCGGCGAAACCGGAGGTGCAATGGAAGGACGTCAAAGAATTGGGCCTCGAAGGGCAGGGGTGGACCGACGTCAAAGCCCCGTATGATCGGCTGCCCGCGCGGGCGGAAGGGAAAGTCCGCGATGCTGTGTGGAACCTAAGCCGAAATTCGGCCGGCATGTGCGTGCGTTTCGTGACCGACTCGCCCACCATTCATGCCCGCTGGACGGTGACCAGTTCGAATCTGGCGATGCCTCACATGGCGGCTACCGGCGTGAGTGGGGTCGATCTGTATGCTCGCAATGATCAAGGACAGTGGCGCTGGGTCGCAGTCGGTCAACCGAAAGCACAAACCAACGACATCATGCTCGCCCAAAAGCTGGCACCTGGAAAGCGCGAGTATCTGCTGTACCTGCCGCTCTACAATGGAGTCAGCCAGGCGGAAATCGGAGTGCCGAGCGGTTCAACGCTCGAAGCGGCTCCGAGCTACGCTCAAGATCGGGCTAAGCCGATTGTGTACTACGGCACCTCGATCACACATGGTGCCTGTGCGTCGCGACCCGGCATGGTCCACACGGCGATTCTGCAGCGTCGGTACGATCGCCCGGCCATCAACCTCGGGTTCTCTGGCAATGGTCGCATGGAGCCGGAAGTGGGCGACTTTCTGATCGAACTCGATCCCGCGGTCTATGTGATCGACTGCTGCCCCAACATGAGTGGTGCTGACACGGCCGCCAAGACCAAGCCTCTGGTGGCTCAGTTACGGAAAGCCCATCCCGAAACGCCGATCGTGCTGGTGGAAGATCGTCGCTACACCGATTCGTGGTTGATCACTTCCAAGGGCGAACGCAACGATGCCAACCATATCGCCTTGAAGAAGGCCTATGACGAATTGATCGCGGCTGGGGAGAAGAACCTGTACTACATTACCGGCGATGAACTGCTGGGCGAAGATGGTGAGGGCGCTGTCGATAGTTCACATCCCAACGATCTGGGTTTCATGCGACAGGCCGATGCGTTCGACAAAGTGCTGGCACCGCTGGTCGGCCTCGCACCGCTGAAAGAATAGGCCGCTGGCCAACTGTCGAGAGATGAAAAACAATGGGGCTGTGAACTCTGATCGAGCTCACAGCCCCGTTTCTGCATGATCTGAGAAGATCCGTCTCTCTATGTGAGAGATTCACTTTTTCATGGGGAGCGGACTCGTGTACTTCAAGGCCATCAGCGCATAAGCCGTGGCGAGATTCGGGTCCCCTTCCATCCAGCGTGAGTTCTCATTCACCCAACTGCCGTTGGCTTGCTGGCGGCTGATGAGTTCGCCGGAAAGTTCTTTCCGCCAGTCGTGCTTCTGCCCCGCGGCATCTTCGAATTCGTCGACCTCGAGTGTCGACAACGCCTTAGCGAACATCTGGTAGTAGTAATAGACCCCTTGCTGACTGAGGCCGGGATTCTCTTCCACGGTGTAGAACTTACGAATCCAGTCGGTCGCGGCTTTCACACGCGGATCGTCCTTGTTCAGCCCGGCATACACCATGCTCTTAAGGCCCGCATAGGTCATGCTGCCATAAGATCGCAGGCCACCTTCCGGCGTGTTCCCTGCCTGTGAGTTGCCACCAGCCGCCGGGGTGTAATAGAACCCGCCATCGTTGACCTTGGCTGGAAACGGAGTGGTGTTGAACTCAGTTTCGAGGTTCTGACAGCGCGACAAAAAGACCAACGCGTTCTGCACAGCCGGATCGTCCGATTTCGCACCGGTCGCCTGCAGGGCTTCCAGAAAGAAGACCGTATTCGATAAATCAGGCCGGTCGCCCGTCCGTCCATAACCCGCTCCGCCGAACTTCACATCGCTCTTGTCGATCTTCTCCGATTCATCCCATTGCAGGCCCCGGACGTGCTTTTCCGCCTTGGACAGAGCGTCTGCGTATTGTCCATTCGAATTCGCTGCGGAGAGCACCATCATAGTGATGGCGGTTTCATAGTTGCCATGATGGGTTTTCGGGAAATAGATTCCGCCATCGGGTTGAGTAAACGTCAGCAAATGCTTGATCGCCTTTTCGATAGCCGGATCATCGGCCGGGCAGCCCCCCGCCAGCAGACCAAACGTCACCAGCCCGGTGACGCCCGGAGCTTCTGACGAGGTCCAGCTACCATCCTCGCGCTGCGACGTTTTGAGGAATTCCAGCGCTTTCTCTCGCGCGGCCGCCAACTGTTGTGGGCTCACACCGCTCGTCTCCTGGGCGGGCAGCAGTGTCGCGCTGCACAACAACATCCAGGTCATCATTCCCAAGGCCAGTGATTTCATGACCATCTTTTCCTTGAAAGAACTCTTGTTCAATGAATTTGCGTACTCGCAAGCGGGGCAGAAATTCCGTGCTGCTACCCCCGCTCTGACACGAAAAAGGGATTCCCTCAGGTCATTATGCCGGTCGATAGACTGGTTCCCAAGATCGGGATCGCCAATTGTTGATCACTGGGGAGAAGTTCTCCCTCCGGCGAATCCTTCAGCAGCCGTGGCGAAACAGTGTCGACTATGATGGGCCAAAACGACTCTAACTCCCTTCAAACCGGAGTGAAAAGCCGATTGCCCCGGTGACGGTACGTCTTTATACTTCTGGAGTTGTATCAGCCGTCTTGGTGAAAGCCAGGCAGACAAGGGGAAGGTCTGAGTCGCATGGCGCGTCAGGAAGAGATCGATTCAGTCGCTCAGATCAGGACTCTCTTGAGTACCGTGGGATTGCGAACTACCGCGGCTCGATTGGCCGTGATCCGTCGCCTGCGGCGAGCCACATCGCCTCTCTCGCATGCGGAAGTCGCCGAAGAGCTTGTCCCGCTGGGGTTTGATAAAGCCACGATCTTCCGCAACTTGACCGATCTGGTGGACGCGGGATTAGTAGCCCGCACCGAATTGGGCGACCATGTCTGGCGGTTTGAACTCAGGAACCCCGACCACGAGGCGGGCCATCATCCGCACTTCGTCTGTGTCGACTGTGGCAGCGTCACCTGTCTGCACGATGTCGACATGTCCAAAAGTGCTCAGAAGAGTTGGACCAAGGTCGGCCGCGTGACCGAGATCCTGCTCAAAGGGCACTGCAACACCTGCGCAAAATGACCTGTCGGGTTTAGATCGTTCACCGGTCAGATCGTTAACTGGCGATCACGGGCCGTCACTTCCCAGCGTTCCTGAACGAAGTTTCCCTCAGCAACATAAGCCCATTTGTGCAAGGCGCTGGTGGGGCAGACGTGGCGGGGAATGGCCCAGAGAACATCACCCGGACGGTAACGTGACGCCTCCGGTGTTTCGAGCACTAGATGCTCTTCGTTATGCAGCACCTGCACGGCCTCGGGTAAATCTGGGAAAAAGATTCGCTGGCCTTTCGGCGGGTCCGATGCCACGGCTTTGTTGCCGACATCAAGCGTTAATCGGTCGGCTGTGGGCCGGCTGATCACGCGGGTCAGAATCCACAAGGCGGGTTCAAAATCCATCTCGGGAAATGCCGTACCATAGCCGGTGTCATGAAAGACGCAGGTTCCGGGGCTCAATTCCACCACGGGATCGTCGAGTTGGGCAAAGATCGGGAACGAACCGGTGCCGCCGCACACAATCCGATCAACGGGCCAACCTTGCGCCGTCAAATGATCGCGAAATCGGCGGGCCTGATCCCAGCCAGCCAGCACCGCCGCTTTGCGTTCTTCCCAAGGGGTCTGGTGATTATGTCCGTCATACAGATGAAACCCCGATGGTACCAGCCCCGGCGCATCGACCAAACAGCGGTACAGTTCCGTCGCCTTGGCCTGATCGCTGACCCCGGTCCGATGCAGGCCGGTATCAAGGTCAAGCAGCACACCAATTGTTTTCCCGGGTCGGCTTTGAACGGCTGTTGAAAGCTCTCCGATCATGGCGACATCGTCGGCCGTCACGGAAAACGTCACATCCGGGTAGCGATCGAGAAACTGAATGGCCCGACCGATGTTCGGCCCGACCAGATTGTAGGCCAGGAAGATGTCCTTGGCCCCGGCTTCGGCAAGCATTTCGGCTTCCGCAAATGTGGCACACTTATGCCTGGTGATACCGGCGGCAAGTTCAATGCGTGTCACCGCCGACATTTTATGCGTCTTGCAGTGAGGCCGCAGACGGTTCACATCACCCGCGATGGCAACCATTTTCGCCAGATTGCGTTCCATCGCTTCACGCACCACAACGAGCGAGGGCGAAATGAGGTCAGCCGTATTCGAAATAACAGGGGGGTTGATCAGCATCGGGATCTACACAGGGGGGCACAAAGGGGAACAACAAACTCGCGAAGGTCCAACCGACGGCGTGTGCTCACGTTTCTAGTTCGGTTGGATCTGCTAGACAACACGGCTACGTCGGAAGTCTCAACGATCCATTCAGGAATAGAAGACCCGTTCTGCGGTCTTGGCCAGCAGCCATTCCTTGTCGGTCGGCTTCAAGAAACTCAAGCCGTCGCGGATCAGTTCGACCGAAGCCTTGTAACTGTGCGGCGGCTGCATCTGATAGGGGCCATCGGAGGCCCACATCAATCGCTCTGGTCCGAAGGCCGTGAGAAGCTTCTCGATCATCGGCCCCAGGTCGGTGTAGGGTGGCGACTTTTTGCCGAGTGCGTAGAAGGCGGAAACCTTCACCGTCACATTTCGATGCCGGGCCATATCACACAGGGCCTGCAATTCACTTTCAACGATTTCGCCGGTCACGCCAATCCGGCACATGTGGTCAATGACCACCGGCGTTTGCGGATACATCCGGCACATCTGATCGAGAGCCGGCAGGCCATTGGTATCCATCAGGCAGCACATGTTGAGATGCTCGGCGGCTCCCACTTTCCACATGGTGTGCATGGTGTCTGATGACAGCCAGGTCTTGAATTGGCGGTCTTTCGGATAGATGCGGAAACCGCTGCAGCCCTGCTTTTTCAGCTGCTTCATCAGTTCGGTCGGGTCGCCTTCATCCTGCTCAATGACCGCCACGCCGCGAAATTTGTCAGGATGGTCGGCGATGGCTTTCAACATATAACTATTGTCGTAGCCGTAAAACGACATCTGAATGAGAACGACCTTATCGACGTTCACTCCTTGCATTTGCTTCATCAGTTCTTCAACGGTGAAGCTGGCGGGTTCCATGTTGGCCCGACGATGCCCCGGAGCGAGCGGAAACCGTTCGGTATCAGGCGTCCAGATATGACAATGGGCGTCGATCGTTGTCATCGAGATGTCTCTAGCCGGAATTCAGGGAGGACGAGCGCAGGCGGTCGGTTCACGCTGCGTATCGTATCAACGATCACCAGCGCAGGGGAGGCTTGCGACAGGTCGGGACTCGGACATCGTCTCGGAGAGTGTTAGAATGCTGGATGAGAACCACGACATCTGCGACGACTCTCCGATAGAAATCTGGCCGATATCATGAAACCACTTGATTATGGAACTGCATCCCGTCGTGCTTTGCGATTACGGTGTCCACGCTGCGGAAAAGGGCCGTTATTCCGCGGCTTCTTGAGCATGTACTCCCGGTGTTCGGAATGCGGCTTCGTGTTTGAACGGGCCCCGGGATACTTTTTGGGGTCGACTTACCTGAACTATGGCTTCACCGCCATGACTCTGACGCCACTGTATATGTATCTGCATTTTGGTCTGGGATGGTCGAATCAGGTTTTGACCGTGCCACTCCTTCTGTACTGCACAATCGTCCCGCTGGTCGTTTTTCGGTATGCACGGGCCTGGTGGCTGGCCATGGACTGCATGCTCGATACCACCCATTTCCAGGAGGCGGCCGATCTCGCGTCCGTTTCCTCATCGGCATCGGAGACGCGATCAGGGGAGGCTCTGCCGCCCACTCGTGAACGCTAAAATACGTGCTTAATTTCCCGGTCTTGGTGTGCAAGCAGACGCAACCTGACGAAAACGACAGAATTCGCTCGTCACCAGTTGAAGTTTGACGTTGGTGCTCCACGGGGGTACTGTTGGGTGCTTTGACGGGGATGGTTGTTGATCCTCGATGGGTGTTCGCCCTTCGCTCCTCAACTCGACAGCTCTGAGTCGCCACGACGCCGTCATACGATTCGCGAGAAAGTAACCAGGCACAATGTTTTTCCGGTTTGGCCAGCAGGTCGCTCGCTACTGGCCCGTGGTGCTGCTTGTGTGGCTGGGGGCGGTGGTGACCGCCGGACTTCTGGCCCCGCCGCTTGACCGGGTGGCCCAGACGGGCGAATTTGCCTTTCTTCCGGAAGACAGCCCTAGCCGGACCGCCGAACGTCAGTTTGCAGCGGCTTTTCCCGATCAGGCACAGGCCAGCACCATCGCTATTGTGGCCCGCCGCGCCGCTGACCCGCTGCAGCCAGCCGACCTCGATTTCATCGATGACGGACACGCCCCCGACACACCAGAGGCCGACACCGATCTCGTCGATCAAATCCGTGCGATTCTGACCACGACGCCCCCCGTTTCCACCACGGAAGCTGCCAGTCCTGCAGAAAAATCTGAAATCGAAATCACGACCTACCGTGACCGATCGGTGGGCAAGCTGCTGAGGTCGGACGATGGTCATGCAACACTGATCATCGTCAACCTTCCGACAGAGTTCATGGATGCCGCCAACAGTCCGACCATCCATGCCATCGAGTCGCGATTGTTCTACGAATCGGAGTTTCTGCAGCAGGTGCCGAAAGGCTTGGAACTATATTTGAGCGGCACTGCGGTGGTTGGTCGCGACATGCTGCAGACCGCACGCGACAGTGCGAAAGCGACCGAACATCTGACGATCATTCTCGTAATCGCCCTGCTGATTCTGATTTACCGCGCTCCCTTGCTGGCATTGGTTCCGCTGATCACGGTGTTTGTGTCGGTCAAGCTCACGATGTCGCTCCTGTGCCTGATGGCTGCCCAAGGCTGGGTCATCCTCTTCACGGGAATCGAGTCGTATGTAACGGTCCTTTTGTATGGTGCGGGGGTCGATTACTGCCTGTTTCTGATTGCCCGTTACAAAGAAGAAATTGATGGCGGGATTGTTCCACGCACCGCATTAGTCGATTCACTGGGTTACGTGGGCGCTGCGATTGCGGCCAGTGCGGGCACAGTGATCTGCGGGATCGGCATGATGATCTTCGCGGAATTCGGCAAGTTTCACGATGCGGGAATCGCCATTTCCTTTGGTTTGGTGATTGTGCTGTGTGCCTCGTTGACACTCACCCCGGCGCTCCTCTGTTCCACCGGCGTGCATGTCTTCTGGCCGCAACATCGAGTGATCGGACAATCGGCACCAGCGGAAGCGGCGCATGGCTTGCAGAAAATGTGGGACACCGTTTCGCATCTGTTGCTGAAACGGGCTGGCTGGCTGTGGTTGGGTTGCCTGGCCTTCATGATTCCCTTCGGGCTGGTCGGAGCTTGGTTTTACAGTGATTTGAGCTACGGGCTCCTTTCCGACCTGCCGAAGACGGCCCGCAGCGTCGTGGGCACCAATGTCGTGCGTGGCCATTTCCCCGATGGCCTCACCGGCCCCATCACCGTGCTGGTTGATGCCCCCGATCTCGATTTCGCGGACCTCGGCGAAGCAGGTGGCATCGAAGTGATCGATCAATTCCATCTTGCGTTGAAGACTCGACACGACGAATTTGGCCTGGCGGATGTGCGTAGCGTCGCTTTTCCGCTCGGCGGAGATCAGGGCCTGCTGCAGATTCAAAGCGAAGCACAGACGCTGCGTGAACGTGCCGAACTCAAAGAAACCGTGCGACGTTCCAAGCTGACCTATGTCAGCGGAAGCGATGATGACCAGCCTGCCCATCTGACGCGGCTGGAACTGATCACCAGCGAAGATCCGTTCGCTCAAAACAGCATTCGTGATCTCGCACGGCTGGAAGAAAAACTTCCCGAGGTCTGGGAAAAGGTTTCCAACAAGTCTGCCCGCTTTTACTTACTGGGCCCGACCGCCAGTATTCGCGATTTGAAAACCGTGACCGATCGCGATCAGGTACGGATTGATCTGCTGGTCACCTGTGGCGTCTTCACCATTCTGGTGGTCCTGCTCCGTCAACCCGCCATTTGTGTCTATCTGATTCTGTCGGTCCTGTTGAGTTATCTGGTCACGCTGGGTGTCACGTATCTGGCGTTCTGGGTGTGGGACGGTACAGAGTTCGCCGGGCTCGACTGGAAGGTCCCGATGTTCCTCTTCACCATCCTGATTGCGGTGGGCGAAGACTACAACATCTTCCTGATGAGCCGGGTGGCTGAAGAGCAGGCCAAGCGGGGACGTGTGGCGGGGATTCTCCACGCGCTGACGTGTACGGGGCGGATCATTTCCAGTTGCGGCATCATCATGGCCGGGACGTTTGCCTCGCTGGCAGCCGGATCACTGAAAGGGATGTCACAACTGGGTTTTGCCTTGGCATTTGGTGTACTTCTCGACACATTTGTCGTGCGTCCCATTCTGGTGCCGGCCTACCTGGTGCTCATTGAAAGTGGACGCTGGGGACGAGCTTCACGATGGCTCGGTGGCCATCCGGAAGCAGACACCCTGGAAACTGCACAATCGACCATCGAAGAACCTGTCACGGAGCCAGCCGCGTGAGTACGCCATTCCCGTATGCAGAACGCCGAGCCAAGCTGCGAGCCGCGCTGAAAAAAGCCAAGCTCCCCGGGTTGCTGGTTTCGCACGATCCGAATGTGCGCTATCTGACCGGCTTCACCGGCGATTCCACGCAGTTGCTGATCACCCCGAAACTGGCGGTGATGATCAGCGACAGCCGGTTCGAAACCCAACTGCGTGACGAATGTCCCGATGTCGAAGCGGAAATCCGCACCGCCAAAACGACACAGGCAGACTTTCTCGCACAAGTTCTTACGGCCAGGCATATCACTCAGCTCGCCATTGAGGGCGATGTGGTGAATGTCGCCAGCTTTGAGAAGTACAAGGAGAAAGCCACCGGGACTGAATTCGTGGTCACCAGCGGGTTGGTTGATCAGTTGCGGATGATCAAGGACAAGCACGAAATCGCCGCGCTCCGCCGGGCCATTGACATCGCACAACGGGGGTTTCAGGCCGTTCAGGGTTTGTTCACGCCGGAAATGACCGAGCGGGAAATTGCCCATGAACTGGAGCACCTGATGCGCCGGCATGGGGCATTAAAAGCAGCCTTTGAACCAATAATTGGTGTGGGTCCCCAGGCGGCGTTACCCCATTACCGGGCGGGTGCCATCCGACTCGCTGACGCCCCATTTGTGCTGATGGACTGGGGGGCCGTCGAACCCGAGGGCTACCACAGTGACTTGACGCGGGTGCTGGCCACCAGTAAGATTCCGCCGAAACTTGAGAAGCTGTATAGAGTTGTGTTCGAAGCGCAAGCAGCGGCTCTCGCACTGATGCGGCCAGGAGCACTGGCCAAAGACGTCGACGCGGCTGCCCGCAACGTGATCGCCAAAAGTGGTTATGAGCGTTATTTCGGACATGGGTTAGGCCACGGCATCGGCTTGGAAATTCATGAGCAGCCGCGGCTCAGTCCCTTGTCGAACGATGTTTTGCAGCCAGGCATGGTCATCACGGTCGAACCCGGCATTTATCTGCCCGATTTTGGCGGAATTCGCCTGGAAGATGACGTTTTGATCACACGTGATGGCCATGAAGTGCTCACCTCAACTCCTCTGGAGATGGGGCCAGCGCGACTCGGCTGATGGCTGTAAGATGTCCGCCCGAATGAACTGACAAACCGTAACGGCCTGACGGTCGTTGTTCCTCGTAGTGTGAGTTGTTGATCCCATGCCCAAATCGACCGGTTCGACCCCACCGCGGGGACTTCGCCGTTCGCCAAAGGAACCAGAAATGGCAGAATCGTCGGCAGCGACTCCTGCGCCGTTCGACCTCGAGAAGCTGCAACAGCTCATCGAGTTGATGGAAAAGCACGGACTCAGCGAGGTCAGCCTGAGTCGTGGTGAGGAGAAGTGGCGCTTACGCCGCGGCTCTTTGACACCGACACTGGTTTCTGCGCCGGCGATGATGGCCCCGGCTCCCGTTGCGGCCCCGATGGCCGCTCCCGCTCCGGTGGCAGCCCCGGCTCCCGTTGCTGCGGCCGATGATGGCTTGCTGATGATTCGGTCCCCTACCGTGGGAACGTTCTACTCCGCCCAAACGCCGGAAGATCCTCCGTTCGTTTCGGTCGGCAGCAAAGTTTCCGCGGCCACTACGGTCTGTCTGATCGAAGCCATGAAGGTCTTCAATCCGATCGCGGCGGAACTCGCCGGAACGGTGGAAGCCATCCTGGTGAAGAACGGCGACCCCGTGGAATTTGGACAACCGTTGTTCAAGGTTCGCCCCTGATTGATAAGCGGGCTCCCGTAATGTGCCCGAACGTCTGGTGCTGAAAGCCAGATCGGTATCGCCTGCTGTCGAGACTGACAGGTGATACCGGTCGGCCAGGTTCAGCGACCGAATCTG
The DNA here is from genome assembly GCA_016125225.1 of bacterium. GTDB lineage: Bacteria > Planctomycetota > Planctomycetia > Planctomycetales > Planctomycetaceae > DSVQ01. The sequence continues at coordinate 86,684 of WGME01000028.1, forward strand.
ATAGCCAAGGCTCTATTCCCGACACTCGGAAAGCAGCTTCGCAATGTTCCAGCGGATTTTGATTGCGAACCGTGGCGAAATCGCTTTGCGGATTATTCGTGCCTGTCGCGAACTCGGCATCGAAACCGTTGCCGTCTTCAGCGAAGCCGATCGTCAGTCCGACTATGTGCGACTGGCCAACGAAGCCTATTGCATCGGTCCGGCCCAGGGCTCTTTGAGCTACCTGCAGATCAAAAACATCATCAGTGCCGCCGAAATCGGTAATGTTCAAGCCATTCACCCCGGCTATGGGTTCCTCTCTGAAAACGAGCACTTTGCCGACGTCTGCCGCAGTTGCAACATCACCTTCATCGGCCCGTCACCCGAAGCGATGGCGGCTCTCGGCGATAAAGTGACGGCGAAGGAGATCGCTCAGAAGGCCCAGGTGAATCTTGTCCCCGGCAGCGATGGCCTCGTGAAAAGCGAAGACGAAGGTCTCGCGATCGCGCAGAAAATTGGCTACCCCGTACTCATCAAGGCCACTGCGGGTGGGGGTGGTAAGGGGATGCGTGTCGCTCGCAACGACATCTCCCTCAAAGCCGGTCTCAAGCAGGCCGCGATGGAAGCGGAAAAGGCCTTCAACAACGCGGGTGTCTATCTCGAAAAATACATCGAGAACCCTCGCCACGTTGAAGTGCAAATCATCGCCGACCACCATGGCAATGTCCGGCATCTCTGGGAACGTGATTGCAGCACCCAGCGACGCCATCAAAAGCTGATCGAAGAATCCCCAGCACCGCACCTGCCCCTCAAAGTTCGTGAAGAAATCTGTGCGGCCGCCGTACGGTTGATCAAGACGGCCAATTACTCCAACGCGGGCACCGTCGAGTTCATCGTCGATCAGGAAGACAACTTCTACTTCATCGAAGTCAACGCCCGCATTCAGGTCGAACACCCGGTGACCGAATCGGTGACGGGCATCGACCTGATTCAACAACAGATTCGCGTGGCTGCCGGAGAGGTGTTGCCGTGGTCACAGTCCGATATCGATTGCCGTGGCTCGGCGATCGAGCTGCGCATCAATGCGGAAGATCCTGACAACGATTTCCGCGGCAGCCCGGGCAAAATTACCAAGCTGCGTTTGCCGGGCGGACCGGGTGTCCGTTTCGATTCACATGTGCATGAAGGCTATGTGATTCCGCCGTATTACGATTCGATGATTGGCAAACTGATTGTCCACAAGCCGACGCGTGAGCAATCGATTGCCTGCCTGCGTCGCTGCCTGGATGAGTTTGTGCTGGAAGGTGTGAAAACCACCATTCCGCTCTTGAAGAAGATCCTGAATAACTCCGCCTTCGTTGAAGGCCGGATGCATACCACCTTCGTTGAACAGCACCTGGTGAGCAAGGAACGGACATGAAAGTCGGCATTCTGACGGGCGGCGGAGACTGCCCCGGACTTAATGCAGTGATCCGCGGCGTCGTCCGCGTGGTCTCCAACGCGGGCGGACAGGTTCTTGGTCTTCAACGCGGCTGGAAAGGTGCGATCGATGGTGATCACGAAATCCTGACGCCGGAAAACACCGACGATATCGTGAGCAAAGGGGGAACCATCCTGGGTTCTTCCCGAACCAATCCGTACAAGCGACCGGAAGACGTCACCAAGCTGCTCGACACCTTCGCCAAGCTCGGGCTCGATGCGCTGGTTGCCATCGGTGGTGACGACACCCTCGGTGTCGCGAATCGCTTGTACAACGACCATCGCCTGTCAGTCATTGGTTGCCCGAAGACGATCGATAACGACTTGAGTTGCACCGATGTCACCTTCGGTTTTGACACCGCGATCAACATCTGCGTCGATGCTATCGAACGGTTGCGAACCACGACGGAATCACATCGCCGCATCATGGTGGTCGAGACCATGGGTCGGCATGCTGGCTGGATCGCTTGCGAAACCGCTATGGCTGTCGGTGCAGACTTTGTCCTCGTTCCCGAAGAACCTGTCAGTATCGATGTCATGTGCGATGTGCTGATGAAACGCCGGGCCGCTGGCAAAAAGTACGGCATCGTCGTTGCGAGCGAAGGGGCCGTGCTGTCCCAGACCGAAGGTCTGGTGACCCAGAATGCGAAGATCGACGACTTCGGACATGTCAGCCTGGGTGGCGTCGGCGAGTTGCTCGCTGAGATTATCGAAAAGAAGACCGGCATCGAAACGCGATTTGTGGTTCTGGGCCACGTGCAGCGCGGCGGTGCTCCGAGTGCTTATGACCGCGTGCTCGGCACGCGCCTCGGTGTGGCGGCAGGCCGTCTGATTCTGGAAAAACGTTTCGGACGGATGGTGGGGCTGTCGGGAACCAAGATCATCGACGTGGCATTAGCCGACGCGGTGGGCCAACTGAAGACCCTGACTTCCGACTTCTATCGCGACGCGATGGAATTCTGCAAGTAATCGCTGCCTGCCAGTCGCAGTTGCCGGCGTTCGATCGGAAGTGTTGACGATTCCGGCGTTGGATAGATTGGTTGAGCCACGGCAGAGACCGATTCGCGCTCGGGTTTGATCCATTGAGCCATGCGTAACAGCTGTGCCTTGGGACGGTACGCGCTGAAGTGCGTGTATCGCTGGGTCGGTTGTGTGGTGGCTCCCCAAGGCACGGCATACGGCACCCAAGCTGAGCCGAACTGATACTCAGGTCTCGCGGAACAGAACTCATCGTACAGCAAGCGTCCGAAGAGGACATCTGTGATCCCGGTCAGCCCTGGCTTCACAGCCAGATGCAGCGGTTGCAGGGTCTTGCCGATGAGAGTCGACAACAGACAACCGACAACGCGACCGTGCATGCGAATCGTCTGACACGACAGCCACTCCGACCGAGCGGCAGCCCAAGCCAGATCGTGGCAAGGCAATCGTTCTTCTGTTGGCATTAAGTCCTGGAATGAAGCCCAGCAGGCCTCGAAAGCCTGACTCGAACTGAGTTCATCCCCCATCAGATGCTCATGATCCCAGGGGCCATGTTTCCACAACTGGCGTTCCCAGGTCTTCAACTGAGAACGGAAGCGGTACTGTTCGCTCAGCGGTTGTGCGGCTGGTTGGAACGTCGCGGTGGTCGACCAGTTTCGGACAGTGGCGGCAAGTCCCGCAATCTGCAACGCATTGCGAGTTCGTCCACGATCGCGGCGGGGATCATCGATTCCCCGCAGGTCGATCACATCCCAATCACGTGGGGCTGCTGCGAGGTACTGAAACGCTCCGAGTAACGTCGCAGTCACATTCGGTCCGATCGGCCCGCAACACTCCAGCCGATCCCATGTGGGAAATGTGAGAGCCCGCAGCGTTCCCAGGCGTGAGGGGATCGATCGACGCACCAGTGGCAGAATGCCGACCGGCTGCCAACCGACATGAACCACGAGCACCTTCAGCGAAACTTCATCGCGATGCTGGCGGGCATACTCTTCCAGAACCTCGCGCGACTGCAGCAACGTCGCTCCGGGAGTTCGTTCCAGCAACGATCGCCAGAGTACCCGAAATTCTTCGAGCTGTTTCGGGTGGTTGAGTTCAGCAACGTGGATCACGAGCGGCTCCAAGTCCAAGGCGGAGTTTCCAGACCTCAGACACCGCACGGAACGTGCCAAACTTTAACCCGTGCACGTTCAGAACTCTAAACACCGATGATCACTGATGTTTCGCAGATGTGTCAGACTGATTCCGTCGTAGCTCAACGGGTTCAATGATGCCATTAGACCACGGCTATGTTGCCAAAAGACCACGCTTCCGCACCAGCAGGATCATTACTTCAGTCGCTCTAACCCAGCGGCGGCGGCGGCACGAATGGCGGGTTCATCGGAATGCAGCAATTCGGTCAGCACGGCACGCACTTCCGGGCGGCGAGCACCGCGACGGCTGGCGAGGCGGATCAATTGCACCACGGCCTCGGGCCGTTCAACCGCCATGCCTTCCAACACGATGGGCAATGCCGTTTCCAGCGTGGCCTGATCATCCTGAATCTGCAGCAGCGCCCAGGCAGCGACCAAACGTTCTCCGGGCAGGCGGCTGGTGAGGACCGTCTTCAGGACTGGCACAGCCGCAGAGGCAACTGGCCCCAGGCTTCCCAAGGCATAAATCGCGGCACGTCGACCTTCGGCATCGGGACTTTCCGCGAGAGCCAGCAGTCCAGGAACCGCCGGGGCTGCGGACGATCCTAAATATGAGACAGCCAAAGCTGACGCGATGCGGACCATTGGTTCCGGATCATGTCCGATCGCCTTGACCAGACCGGGGACTGCGGGGGTCGCAGAGGTGCCCAAGGTTCCCAGAGTCCGGGCGGCCTGCAATCGCACACTCGGCTCCGGCCGATCAAGGCCTTCAATCAACCGCGGGACAGCCAGCTTGATGTATTCGGGGTTCTGCGGGTCGAGATGCAACAGCGACCAGGCGGTGGCCAATCGCAGCAAAGGATCTTCGGCTTCCACCGCATTCGTGAGTTCCTTCACGGCAGAGGCATCACCAATTCGGCCCAAGGCATAAGCGGCAGCGGGGCGAGCCTCGCTCTTTTCGTCAGCCAGTACGTGTTTCAACGCGGGACCGGCAACTTTGGGATCGGCTCCAATCGCGGCGATCGCCAGGCATACGCTCCGTGGCGGTAACGCATCGGGTTTGCCGAGGAGTTCCACCAGCTTGGCTGCGGCCGGGCGAGCCGAGGGTCCCATGCCCTCTAAGGTCTGCAAGGCCAGAACCGAGTAATTGCGATCTTCGAGCAGTGGTACCAAAGCGGGAATGGATGGCGTGCCGATGCGACCCAGCGTCTCCGCCGCACGCAAAGTGACCGCCGCTTCACTGTCTTTCACGGCAGCCGCCAGGCTTTGAATCGCTTCCGGTGACTGAGTTCCCGTGGCAGCCAAAGCATCCAGAGCAGCCAGACGAACCGTTGGCTCCGCATCCTTCAGTGCGGCCAAAAATGTCGCCACTTGACCTTGCGCCGCCGAACCATACCGGCCCATGGCTTCCAAAGCCGCCACTCGCACTTGCGGCGTTTCGCAATCGCATTCCGCCTGCAATTGAGGCAACACGACTTGAGGTTGGGCGCCGATTTCTCCTAAGGCACGCACGACAACCGTCCGTAAATCTGGTGCTTCCATTTTCAAAGACGCCAGCAATTCCGGCACAGCAGAATCAGCGACTGGACCAAGGTCTCCCAAAGCATCGGCCGCGGCAAGACGAGCTTCAGTCGCACCATTTTTCAGTGCCGCTCGCAACATCGGGACGGCATCAGCCCCGGCTAACCGAAGGGCCTGTGCTGCGGCAATGCGGACACTGGCCCGCTCATCGCCTAATGCTGTTTTTAAGACCGAAAGTGCCTGTTCACGGGCGGGCAGTTTCCAGGCCAGAATCAGGTTTGCCGCTTCCACATGAATGATCGATTCCGGATCATTCAGTAGAGAGCCAATTTTCGCCCCGACCACTTTGGGATCCGGCTCCATCGCCTGCAGTGTCATTAATGCACTGTGCTTGATGATGACATTCGGATCACTGAGCAGGCCGAGCACGTCAACCGTCGCCGGTTGTGCCCACGGTCCCCAAGCTGTGAGAAGTTCCAGAGCCGATAGCTGAACGGTTAAATCATCCTGCTTCAAAAGACGCTGCACATCGGGAAGAGTGGCGAGGGCTTCCGGCCCCAAATCTGCGGCATTCTCCAGAGCAGAAACGACAACCACCGGGTCGGAACTGGCGAGTTCCTTCCGAAGTTTGGCCACAGAATCGTCATCGGCAGCAGCACACCATGTCGCCGAAGTGCTCACTACAAGGATTAAAGCCAACCACCAGCGCCGTGTCATAGTTCTGCCTTCGAGATGTGCCAAGCTTCCGGTCTGCAGAGAGCGGTCGATGCTTGTTCTCAGACTGTGATCGATGTACAACAAATATAGGTAACGTGTTCACGTTGGTGCTGCAAGTTGGGACAGATCTTGAAGGTTGCTTCTCCTGTAGGAATTCGTCCGATGAAGACTGTGGCCCCCCTTTCTTTGATCGTGCTGCTGTCGGTCGTCCTGGTGGCTGATGGGCAGGTTTATCGTAACTATGGCTACCGTAATCCCGGTTATGGTGGTTGGTGGGGCGGCGTGGGCATTTATGCGGGCGGCATCGGTACAACTCCGGCGGAAAGCTATGCCCGTGGTCAGGCTGATGTCTTGAGAGCTCAGGGGCAGGCCTATGAAGCGGCCGCCCGTGGAGCCGTCAGTTATGAACAGGCCCGAGCCACCTATATTGAAAATCAGGAACGCTGGCATCAGATTCAGATGGAGCGGCAAAAGCAAGGGGAACAGGCGCGGGCGGAAAAGCAAGCGGCCGACCGGGCTGCCCGTGAGCGTCGTCAGGCCAACCAGTCTCCCCCAACACCGCAACTGGCACTCTCCGATTCGCAGTACGATCGCGCGAGTGGAACCGTGCACTGGCCCTTGCTGCTCGGCGATGCCCGCTTCAATACCAATCGCGAGGAACTGGAGCAGGAACTACTGCTGCGAGCCCATGTCGGTTCCACACTGGATAACGACGCTCGAATCGTCGCCACGACCGATGCGTTGATTGCCCAGCTTAAGGCCGATATCAAAACCTTGCCGCCGACCGATTACATCGAAGCACGCAAGTTTCTGAATGCCCTCAAGAATGAAGTCGAGCAGCCAGCCGGTTAGTCGATTGCGAGAGTTCTTTCTGAAACTTGAACGCCAGACTTCTGATGACCGCAGCCGAGTCTGCCTGATGGTTGCCCGCACATGGCGTTGACGCTCACGCTGCGATCCGAAACGCATTTCCCTCTGGAAGTCTTCGGGATTGATACGCAGGCCGTGGCAGGCTTGTCGCTCGCCGCCATCGAACGGTTGCCCCTGCTTGCGGGACGGCACACCGCCCCGCTCGCTGAGTTCTTCACGGTCGCTGGATCGGCAACGGATGATCACACTCTCGTCTGGCAAGGAAACCTGCAACAAGTCAAAGGCATCGCAGCCCGGCAAACTTGCGGCCATGTGCGGGTCATCGGTTCCGCCGGTCTACATCTCGCTGCAGAAATGATGGGGGGCACGGTACTCGTTGAAGGCTCCGTGAGTGATTGGGCGGGTGCGGAAATGTACGGTGGTCTGCTGACGATCCAAGGAAATGCCGGTCGCTGCCTCGGCGGTGCCTATCGCGGCTCACTCAAGGGAATGAGGGGTGGCGAAATCCTCGTGCATGGCCATGCCGATGACGAAGCCGGTGCTCTCATGCGTCGTGGCACGTTGACAATTGCAGGCAATGCCGGGCAGGGGGTCGGTTTCGGCATGCTGGCCGGAACGATCGCCGTGGGAGGGACGACAGGGCGTCTAGTGGCCGCCGGCATGAAACGAGGCAGCGTGATTCTGCGCCAACCGTGCGAATCTTTATTGCCCTCGTTTCGACGATCCGGCATTGATGCACCGGTATTTGTCCGTCTGCTGATCCGCCGCTGGCAAGAGCTGGGATGCACTCATTTTGATTCGCTGCTCGATCAGCCCTTGCAACGCTATTGCGGCGATTTCACCGAACTTGGTCGCGGTGAAATCTGGATGCCCGCAACCCATTAAGCCAATGTTACAGTAAGCCCAGCCTGCCCGGGTAATCGCCGTATTCATCCCGGGGCAAAATCGGGTAGAATCGGCTCTTGAATTTGGCAAGCTCTCACAACAGAAAGGCCAACACTCCATGCATCGCGTTGCGGGCCTCTGTGTCTTCATTCTTGCGCTGACCAGTCCAGTATGGTCACAATCACGTGATCCGTTTCGAGATGCGCGTGAACGACTGGTCTCTCAAGACATTGAACGGGAAGGCATTCGCAATCCCCGTGTGCTGGAGTCGATGCGGACTGTCCCCCGGCACGAGTTCGTTCCGTTGTCACAGAAGAATTTCGCCTATTTCGATGCGGCCCTGGCAATTGGTTACAAGCAGACGATCTCGCCGCCGTTTATCGTCGCCTACATGACTCAGGCGATCGATCCACAACCCGACGATGTCGTCCTGGAAATCGGAACGGGCAGCGGCTATCAGGCGGCAATTCTCTCGGGGTTGGTGAAAGACGTTTATACCATCGAAATTGTGGAACAACTTGGCAAGACAGCGGAAGAGCGGCTCGACCGGCTCGGCTACAAAAACGTGCATGTGAAAGTTGGCGACGGTTACAAAGGCTGGCCCGAACATGCCCCGTTCGACAAGATCATCGTCACCTGTTCGCCCGAAGATGTCCCTTTGCCGCTCGTGGCCCAGTTGAAAGAAGGGGGAAAAATGATTGTTCCCCTCGGCGAACGCTACAACCAGGTCTTCCACCTCTTCGAAAAGAAGGCGGGCAAACTGACCGCGACAAAGCTGATCAACACGCTCTTTGTCCCCATGACGGGCACATCAGAAGATCAACGGCAAATCAAACCCGATCCGCTGCATCCCGAAATCAAAAACGGCGGCTTTGAAATCGACGCGAACAAGGACGGCTACCCCGACGACTGGCACTATCAACGCTTGATCCGCATCGATCCTAACGGGGGGCTGAACAGCACTCCCTGTGCGGTCTTTGAAAACGACGAAGCGGGACGTCCGGCCCAGGCGCTGCAAGGCATGGCGATCGATCCCAGCAAAATTTCCGGCGTGCAGATCAGTCTGAAATACAAACTTGCTAACTCACGTTTCGGCGGACAACCCCATGAGAAACCGGGGATGGTGCTGCATTTTTACGATGACCAGCGGCGGGTGATCGCAGAACCGAGTGTCGGTCCGTGGTTCGATACCGATGACTGGACCACGGTCTCCAAGACCTTTCCCGTGCCCGCCAAGGCCCGCGAGATGATTTTTCGCGTCGGGCTGAACGGTGCGACCGGCGTGCTCTCCGTCGATGATGTCATCCTGACCCCGGTCTACCGGTAATCGCCGAGCAATCCTGATTTTTGGGCCATTCTCTCTGATGTTCTCCACCGCCTTGCAAGACGCCATTCAACAGACTGCGGCCTGGTTCCCGTTACCGGGTCGCACTTCCATCGAAGTCCGTGGCAAAGACCGTGCGACATTCCTGCACAACTTCTGTACGAATGAGATCAAAAAGCTGCAACCGGGGCAGGGGTGTGAGGCCTTTTTCTGTAATGCCAAAGGGCGTGTGATTGGACACGGCTCCATTTTCGCGACGAACGATGCCCTGTGGATCGATTCGGTTCCCGGCCAATCTCAAAAGCTCATCGCACATCTCGATCGATACCTCATTCGAGAGGATGTGACGCTAACCGACCAGACATCGGCATCCCTGGCACTCTGTTCGGTAGCGACCCCTTCGGCCGTCAATCCAGCGAGCAGGCCAGATGACCTCTTCACGATCGATCTGAACTGGCAGGGCCTACGGTGTTCGCTCCACATCGGACCAACGTCCGCTATCGAACAGGTCATGACGGACCTGCAAGGGCAGGGGGCACAATTCGGCACTGCAAGTGACTGGGACGCTCTGCGCATCGCAGCGGGATGGCCGGTTTATGGTCTTGACATCACGGAAGAGAACCTGCCGCAGGAAGTGGCCAGGAATGACCAGGCGATTAGTTTCACCAAAGGCTGCTATCTCGGGCAGGAACCGATTGCCCGGCTCGATGCGTTGGGCCATACCAACCGGGAATTGCGTCGTCTGGTCATCGACGGTGAGATCATCCCGCCCGCAGGAGCTAACTTGAGTGATTCGTCCACCGGAGATGTTGTCGGTCACATCACCTCAGCAGCACTAGCTCCGTTTCAGGCTGGGATTGTCGCCCTGGGCTATCTCAAAACGAAATGGACCAAACCCGGTACCGTAGTGACTGTCGAGTCGACGCCGACCATGTCTGCCACGGTCCAACTGATGTAGGAAATCGCTATCCGTTTGACGGTATGTCTGCGACGGGATAGCATCAATCAGTACATTGAAGTTTCAGCCTGAACCTGCAGTATTTCACTCACCATTTGACCACCACGGAACAGCATGACCGCCGATCGACCCCGACGCGCTCTCGTCAGTTGCAGCGATAAGCATGGCCTCGCCGATTTTGCCCAAGCCCTGGTAAAGCTCGGGTTTGAATTAGTCTCGACGGGCGGCACACGCACGGCACTGGAAGCCGCAGGTCTGCCCGTCACCGACGTTTCTACTTACACGGGCTTTCCTGAAATGATGGATGGCCGGTTGAAAACGTTGCATCCCAAGGTGCATGGCGGATTGCTCGGCCGACCGAATCTCCCGGATGATGCCGCGGCCATGGAGCAACATGGCATTCTGCCTTTCGAACTCGTCGTCGTGAACCTCTATCCGTTCGCGGAAACCATTGCGAAACCGGGTGTGACGGTCGAGCAGGCGATCGAACAAATCGACATCGGCGGCCCGAGCATGGTGCGTTCTGCCGCCAAGAATCATGCCTACGTCGGCGTGGTGACGTCTCCAAGTCAGTATGGAACAGTGCTGGAACAACTCGCGTCGGGTTCTCTCACTGCGGAATTCCGTCGTCAACTGGCCGCCGCCGCCTTCGAACTGACAGCCCGCTACGACCGCATGATTGCCGATTACTTTGCGACCATCACCACCCCGGTGGCAGAGCACATCTTCCCGCAATCGCTGGTCTTATCATTTGATCGCCGGTCGACGTTGCGCTACGGCGAGAATCCGCATCAGACGGCGGCCTTCTATGTTGAACCGCGGCCCCATGCTTCGTCGCTGGCCTCCGCAGAGATTCTGCACGGTAAGGAACTCTCTTACAACAACCTGCTCGATCTTGATGCGGCAATGCAGATCGCTCGCGAGTTCCGCCAACCCGCTGCCGTGGTGATCAAGCATAACAACCCGTGTGGTTGTGCCGTCGCCGAGCATCTGGTTGACGCTTATACCAAAGCCGACGCGGGTGACCCTGTGAGTGCGTTCGGCTCGATCCTCGGATTTAACCGTCCGGTCGATCGCGAGACGGCAGAGCAACTCAGTGTGCCCGGTCGGTTCATCGAAGCCATCATCGCTCCGGAATATCTTCCGGAGGCCTTTGAAATTCTGACGACCAAGCCGAAGTGGAAATCGAACGTGCGGCTGCTGAAGTGTCCGGCCTTTCTCGACCCTCACCCCGTGGGCATGGAATACCGCCGGATTTCGGGGGGCTTGCTGGTTCAGGAGCGCGATGAAGACGAAGACCCCAGAGCGAACTGGACGGTGATGACCAACCGCCATCCGACTCCGCAGGAATATGCCGACCTTGAATTTGGTTGGCTGGTGTGTAAACACGTGAAATCGAATGCGGTTCTCTTCGCCAAAGAAGGCATGGTGGTGGGTGTCGGTGCCGGTCAGATGAGCCGCCTCGATTCCGCCTACATTGCCTGTCATAAAGCCGGTGAACGGAGCCACGGCGCCGTCTGTGCTTCGGATGCGTTCTTCCCGTTCCGCGATGGCATCGACCAGATTCATCAGGCCGGCATCACGGCAGTCATTCAACCGGGCGGTTCCAAACGCGACGACGAAGTCATTGCGGCTTGTAATGAATTCGGAATTGCCATGCTGTTTACCGGACGGCGCCATTTCCGGCACTAATTCCGCCGGTCCAAGAACACAGTCAGGCCCACCCTGTGACCCATGCTCGGATGCCAACATACGTAGGTCAGGAATGCAGGATGCAACGATTCACGGTGTGGTTACCGCTGCTGTGCGGTTTGACCGGAGTCTTATCGGCCGCCGAACCGACAGTACCCGCCAGCGACATGGTGCAGGTCCCCGCAGGGTTCGAAGTCACCGAGTTCGCTGGCGATGATCTGGCCCATGACATTTACTGCCTGACTCACGATGCCCAGGGTCGCGTGGTGGTGGCCGGTGCCGGCTACATCAAAATCCTGATCGACAACGACAGCGATGGCCGGGCCGATGAAGCCAAACTCTTCGCCAACACACCGAAGTCAGGGGCCATGGGCCTCTACTTTCATGGCCGGACGTTACTGGCCGTGGGGGATGCCGGTCTGCTGCGATATCGCGATCAGAATGGCGATGATATCGCCGATGGGCCGCCCGATGTGTTGATCAAAATGAAGACCGGCGGCGAGCATGATGCCCATGCCATTCAGCTTGGTCCCGATGGCTGGTGGTATCTGATCGCAGGCAATACCACGGAAATCACCGCGGCTTATGCCACGCTGCCAACCTCGCCCGTAAAATACCCACGGGCCGGCACGATCATCCGTTTCAAACCCGACCTGTCTGGCGGTGAGATTTACGCCGATGGTCTGCGGAACGCCTATGATTTCACGTTCAATCCGGCGGGTGACCTGTTCACATACGACAGCGATGATGAGCGCGATATCTCCTTACCGTGGTATCGACCGACGCGGGTCTTTCATGTGTTACCCGGGGCCGATCATGGCTGGGTCAGCCGAAGTTGGAAACGTCCGAACTACTTCTTTGATATGCCCCCGGTGGTGGGTTCCTTCGGCCGCGGTTCACCAACCGGGTTGGTCAGTTATCGACACACGCAGTTTCCCGAAGAGTATCAGGGCGCCGTCTTTGCCGAGGACTGGACCTATGGCCGTGTGTTGTGTTTGAAACTCCGTCCTTCGGGAAGTACCTGGACGGCCGAGTCTGATGTATTCATGTCGGGGCGCGGCGGCTACGGTTTTGCGCCGACAGATCTGGAGATTGGTCCGGATGGTTCCCTGGATGTCAGCGTGGGCGGACGTGGCACACGGGGGGCAGTCTATCGAGTGCGTGCCAAAGACCGGCAAGCCGTGGCACTCGATAAGTCATCCACCATCGAGAAGGTGCTGCGAGCCCCGCAACCCCTGACCAGTTGGTCGCGGGCACGGTGGGTTCCGCTCGCCAAATCCCTCGCCAAAGACGACTTTGTCGCCGCCGCTCGTGATAGCCAACGAACCGATGCCGAACGCGTGCGAGCCGTGGAAGTCGTCACCGAACTCTTTGGTGGCTTCGAGACGAAGGCCATTCCTCTGATTGCGTCGCTAAGCCCGGCTGCCGTCAAAGCTCGGCTGGTCTGGTCGTATGGACGGACGCAAACAGATCAGGTGGACCCCGAGATTCTGGCGGCCTTCCTGCATGACGAGAATCCGGCGGTCTGTCGGGCAGCGCTTGAGGCGGCCCTGAATCTCAAGGCTGATGCGAACTGGTCGGTGCTGATTCCCGACCTGGCTCGGCAACTAGGATCGGACGACAAGTTCAATCGTGCCCTTTCCGCCGCTGTTGTCGCACGCATGCCGGAAGCACAACTCCCTGCGGTCTCGCAAGCGGCCACAGAACATAGCGCGCGTGCCGTCGTTTCGTATGCAGCGGGATGGTTGGCTCAAGTCGGGACCGACCTGGGCCGCGTGCGTCGGGCGATGTCACCCGTCACGGTATCGCTGTTGGCGGGAGATTATCCTCCTGATCTGAAGCTCGATGCCCTCCGTTTGCTGGAATGGATGCTGGGCGATCTCGGACCATCGCCACGTCATCGGGCCGCTTTCGATGGCTATGCACCCGGCATCGATCCTGCGGAATTAGAACGCGACTGGGATAACCTGCGGATTCAACTCGCGGAACTTTATCCCACCCAGAATCCGCTGGTGGATACGGAACTTTCACGGGTCCTCGCCATGCTCGCCCCGATCAACCAGAAACTGGTCGATCGGCTGCTGGCCCCCATCACATCAGCTTCAGACCCTATTGAAGATATCCATCAGCTTCTGGTCGTGGCCCGGTTACCCGTGCCGCGTTCTACCGATCAGCGTCAGCAGATCGCCACGGCCCTGGTCAATATCGACGCGAAGTTCACCAGTCGGAAATTGCCGCAGGACAACGCCTGGAACGATCGCTTCAAAGATTTGTACCAGGAGTTGACCCAAGTCGATGAATTCCTGGCTCCAGTGTTGGTCGACATTCCCGGCTTCGGACGACCGGGCCACGTGCTGTTCATGAGCGAGATGCCGGAACGCCGACTGAACGATGCCATTGCCGCGTTTGTCCGGCAAATTGAAGACGATTCGGACTACCCATGGTCGAATGATGTGGTGTTTCTGATCGGTGCGTCCTCCGACCCGGCCCATCGCGAGTTGATTCGTCGGCAAGCCGACCGGTTCGCCGTGCGTGGTGCCGTGTTGATGACGCTGGCTGAAAGCCCCGATCCCATTGATCGCCCGCTGTTCCACGAGGGTCTGGAGTCATCGCAATACGAAGTGCTCTCTGCCTGCCTGTCGGCCTTAGAGCAACTCCCCGCCAGTGCAGAACCGGCGGAACAGATCGCGTTATTGAAGGCCTTGCGACGCTTGAATCAGGATGCGCGGGAATACGCTGCCCGCGAACGCGTGGTAAAATTGCTCGAACGGAACACTGGCCAGCAGATCGCGTTCATTTCCGGTATGGACGGTTATCGGCCGCAGCCGGAAACCATTCGGGGTTGGACGGAATGGCTGCAGCAGAAATGGCCCGATGCTGTGGGCGATGCGATGGGTTCTGAAACGGCCGATCTGGCACAGCTACAAAAGCAGTTGCAAGCGGTCGACTGGTCGAAGGGCAACGTGCAGCGTGGGGCTCAACTCTTCGAGAAGCGGGCCTGTGCTCAATGCCACGGCGGTCGCTCGGCATTAGGGCCCGATTTGGCCGGGGTCGCTGGTCGTTTTTCCCGTGACGACCTCTTCACCGCCATCGTCTTACCCAGTCGCGATGTCTCCGCCCGATATCAAACCACGATCATCGAATCGAAATCGGGGAAAACCTACGCGGGACTCATCGTCTATGAATCGATCGATGGATTGTTGCTAAGAAATGGGTCTCAACAAACCTTTCGCGTCGAAACCACCGACATTGAAGAGCGGCATCAATCACCCGTCTCCCTGATGCCAGCCGGATTACTGAAAGACCTCGGCAACCAGGACTACGCCGATCTGTATGCTTATCTTCAATCGTTAGGGAAATCGCGTTCGGCGGTGGCGGAAACTGCACCGAACGCCCTTGGGGATTAGCCGGCATGCCGCGGAAATCTGCTGCGGACGCAAATCCGCCTCTGAAACCCCGGCGATCCAGTCCGCCCAAATGCAACACGCTCGACGGCAAACGGTGGTTACAGAACTCCATCAGTGTCTGGAGCGATCTCCGCAAAACGGCCGATGAACAACGACTCAAACATCCGGCCCAGTTTCCGGTGTCACTCGTCTCTCGGCTGATTGCGTCATTTTTGCCCGCGGGAAATCATACGGTTCTGGACCCGTTCAGTGGTTCCGGATCGACAGTGGTCGCAGCCTGTCAGTCGGAAAAACAGGGGGTGGGGATCGAGCTTTCCGAAAGCTATCGAGAGTTGTCGCAGCAACGGCTGATGGCGTTGTCCGACTCCGCAGTGGAGCGGTGTCCGGTGCATCTTGGTAATGCCCACCATGTCCGCCAATGGGTTGCGGATGACAGTATCGATCTTTGCGTCACCTCACCGCCATACTGGAATATCCTTGGACAGAAGCGAACAGCCGACTACAAAAGCATTCGGCATTACGGCAACCTGCCGGGTGACCTGAGCCTATTGCCGAAGTATGACGACTACCTGACCGCGTTAACCCAGGTCTTCGCGGAGGTCTGGCATACCCTGAAACCGGGTGCCCATTGCGCGATTGTAGTGATGGACTTGCGACAGAAAGATCGGTTCTTTCCTTTGCACAGCGATCTCGCAACCCGTCTGCAAGACGTGGGCTACCGCTGGGATGACCTCATCATCTGGAATCGTCAGGCCGACTATAACAACCTGCGGCCGCTGGGTTATCCCAGTGTTTTTCGGATTAACAAAGTGCACGAATACATCGTGCTGATGCAGAAGCCGGGTCGCTTGAATCATGCCCCAGCGAGTTGAGTTCCAGGTCGCTTTGTGACTGCAGCGATCACTGCCAAAGCCAAGCG
This sequence comes from bacterium, assembly GCA_016125225.1. Taxonomy (GTDB): domain Bacteria; phylum Planctomycetota; class Planctomycetia; order Planctomycetales; family Planctomycetaceae; genus DSVQ01. The sequence continues at coordinate 102,546 of WGME01000028.1, forward strand.
ACGGCCAATCCGCCGAGAAGTGCGAGCGTAAACACGGCAGCGGCCAACATCCACCAGAATCGTCCGCGAGCACCGTTCTTCTGTGAGCCAGTGCCATCATCGAAGCGATATCGCAGATGGCGGCCGATCTGAATTTCGTCACCATCGACGAGCGCATGCTGCTTGATCTGGACGCGATTGACGAAGGTGCCATTGCGGCTGTTCAAGTCCATCAACCACCATTGCTGACCGTCATAGCGAAGTTCACAGTGCCGCCCCGACACACCACCGTCGTCTGCCACCAGTTGGCAACCCGGTTGGCGACCAATCACCCAGGTATCGAGGCTTAAAGGAATGCGTTCCGTTGATCCGACGGCGATCAGTGCAGCCTTCGAAGTCAGCTCATGCGGAGAACTGCTCTCAGCCGAACGCACTGTGGAAGCGGGAGGAGCACTTGGCAGTAATTCTCCGGCCAGTTCGGTCGATAGGCGCACGACTGAGGAGGCCTGATCGAACTTCGCGGCGGTCTCTTCGGAGATCTGGGCCACCGAACTGGTCATGGTCGGCCGGGCCGTCGAATTCGACATCGCCGGTGACGATGCTTGCTGCCGGTGCAGTTGTTTCAGTTTGCGGCGGGCCTGCAGTTGCCGTTCTGCCAGAATGCCCGCGAAATCGAAATGGACCTCAGCCGGTTTCGCCCACGGCGTTAAGGCGTCGACCACATCATTCGCTGTGGCAAATCGCTCGGTGGGCTGTTTGGCGAGCATCCTTTTGACGATGGCGGCCACTTCCGAAGGAATCTCGGGAACAAGCTCCGTCACATTCCGTGGTGGCTTGAACTTGTGAGCGTCGAGCAGTTCATCACGACTGCTCACCCGAAATGGTAGTTCTCCAGTCAGGGCCGCAAAGAGGGTGCCCCCTAAACTATAGATGTCGCTGCGAGCATCGGCTGCAAGACTGTTATCGGCTTGTTCCGGTGCTGCGAACTCGACGGTCCCGACGCTTTCATGACCAAAGATCATCGCCATCGAAAACTCGTCGCCGGTTGAGCCTTCGCATTTCATGGCGAGACCGAAGTCGAGCAACCGCACCTGCCCTGCTTCATCGACGAGCAGGTTCTGCGGTTTCACATCCCGATGAACCAGTCCCAGTTGATGAGCATACGCCAGAGCCGAGGCCGCCTGTCGGATGTATTCACAGGCTTCCGGCCAGGGGATATACCGCCGCCGCAGGATTAACTCGAGCAGACTGGCCCCGCGAATGAGTCCCATCGTGACGTAAGGCAAGCCCCCAGCGGAACCCATGTCGTAGGTGCGCACGATATGCGGATGCTGCAGCAGCAAGCCAACGCGAGCTTCCTGCAGAAAACGCGCCTGCAGCCCTTGATCGGCCTTAAACTGCTCCTGTAGAACTTTCAAAGCAAGTTGCTGGCCGGTCCGCACATCGATGGCACGGTAAACCCAGCCCATACCGCCGACACCGAGAATGTCTTCCACGCGGTAGTGATCGAAGAAGAAGCCCCGCGTTCGGCCTTCGAGCAAGCGTTCGGCCTGGAAGCGGGTCAACCAGCCGCGGCTGATCAAGGATTTGGCGAGATCGGTTTCACTCGCGGTCTCTGCAGACGGACCCTGAGACCACTCTGCCCATTGCGCAGAGCTCAAGAGACCGCTGGTTTTGACGCGTGATGGAAACGATGCTGGTTTTTGAGTGGGCTGCATGACACTCCTGCCAGAACTGGCAAACCCGAACACTTGGCCCGCAGCAGTGATTAGTATTCGGCTTAGTCGCTTTCGCGCCAAGCAGGAATCCGTATCTCTCTGCGGAAAATCAGCATTCCGGTTAATGATCGACCGGAGGGTTCTGCCCCTTTGAACAGGTTTTCCAGCCGATTTTCGCCCAGCAGGAAATCGCTGTCGATTCAGTAAACGACAAGAGCCCGGCGAGGTGCCGGGCCCTTGGAATGCTCTTGATCTGTGAGCCAGGTCTACGGGAACGCCGTCGACACATTGGTCTGAATCACCGATGAGGTGAAGACCAAGGTGTCGATATCGGAATCGCTGCCGCCATTCAATTGCAACGTGGTGACATTGCACAGGTTGAGGATGGCCTTGTCGGCACCTGCTCCCAGATTCAACACTAGCGAATTCACATTCAGCGAAGTGAAGGCCACGGAATCGACTCCAGCCCCCATGTTCCCGGTGATGTTAATCTTGGAGCTTTTGCCGACGTTGCGGAAGGAAAGAGCCTTACGGTTGACCGTCGATGTCCCCTGGCGAAGCTGGGTTGTTCCCCCGCCCTGAACCATCAGCGTGTTGCCGCGCATCGAGATCGACACCCCGGATGAATTGGCATCTCCCGTGAGTGATAACGTACGAGTGCCGGTGTTGTAGTTCACCACCACCACACCATCCGGGACCGGCGGCGGAGGCGGGGGTGGAGGAGTCGGACCACCATAGATGGCCTGAATGCCATCGATATCATCCTGAAAGAGGAATGACGTGCCGAGGCCAGTGAAACGCTCGGCATAGAAGGGGTTCATGATTGCAACAGGGGGCGGATTTTGATGTCCCAACCCCAAGGCATGGCCTAATTCGTGCAGACAGACTTCCAGGTAATCGATGTCAGTGGATGTGGGAACGACGCCCCATTGCTCGGACGTATCAAAGTGCATATCACCAGAAAGCCCATCACCCGTCACATCAAACGGGAAAAAGCCATGGGCGAGTACGCCGAACTGACCGTCGATCGGGTGATGCCCGAACCGCAGATTCGGCGTGGTTCCTGGCGGGTATGACACATCTGCGATCGTTGTCGGCCCTGAATCAGGAACTTCGGTAAAGACCAGCGGCGAGACGGCGGCCCAGCGAGTTGTTGTTTCGGCTGTCGCAGCTTGCAAATCAGCCGGCAGAACGCCTCGCATGCCGCCATCGAGCAAATTGCTGTAGCTGTAAGTCAGAGAAACCGTAGTTCCCAGCCCGCCCGGTTGTGGCCATTTCCACAAAGGGTTCTGCACCGTGAAGTCAGCCCGGCCTGCTGGTGCAGGAGTGTCGGACGGTTGACGTCGCGGATTGTAACCGGGGGCATACATCGAACAGAGAATGCCGTCGCGATTATGACCGCCGCAGCAGTTCAATTCACCGGCTTTCACCATTTCGACATGGACCAGCGGAGCCTGGCTGCGTAACCGTGGCTTAACCGACGCCGGTTGTGGCATCTCGACCGATCGAGCGATCGGAACTGGAGCAACTCCAGCAGACTCACCGAGTTTGGGAGTCTGGCTGGCAGATTGCAGCGCGACCACACTGGCCATGCCCGCCAAGCCCAAAATGGTCCAAGCCCTGAAATGCATCGTTAAAAATCCTTTCGCCGAGAAGTGCCGGCTCATGACGGCACGCGCTCGAACTCTGGCTCAGTTCCGACAGCAACGTCGATTGAACACAAAGTATCTTACAACTGATCCCCCCAGTCCGAATTGGATACCGGGAGTTTTATCCATTACTAGTTTGGGGAAGTTTAGCCTGCCAAGTCTGACATGGACGGATAAGCAGCGCCAAGCGGAATTGAGCAGACACCAAGAAAATTCAGCGATCTGGCGTGAACAGTGCATTCGCGCCGTTTCACCCCGGGTCTCTCATTCCATCTCCTGTACCCGTTGCTCCAGCAGTGCCGCCAATTCCGAAATTAACGCCTGACTCACATGCCGTGTTGCGGAGATCGGTGCACGGAATTCGCAACGAAGCTGATCCGCCCGAGGGGACGGCACAATTTGCAGAGTAACGACATCGCGTTGACTGGTTGCGGGGTCGTTTGGCGCGAACCTCTGGCCTGTGATCACACCCGCCAACCATGTCGCCGAACAACGAAGCGCTAACGGTGACGGATCTGCGGTGGACGGCCAATCGGGAAAGGCTTGCGACAGTTGCAATAACCGCTCACCCGCGACCTCCTCCTGACCAAACGCCAGCCAGAGTCGAGAGTCGCCTTGCCGGGTAATCCAGGCAGTTGCGGGAACCTGCAACCACCGCCTCCACCAGAGGTGTTCCGGTCCAACAGTAATTCGCCCGGGAGCAGACTGGGGAATCGAATTCGTTCCCGCAGGGAGCAACAGATCCTCAAACCAGCGACGTGTTTCGCCCGACAGCCCGAAGACGACTACGCGAGATTCCAATGCCAGACCAAAGACCGCCCAACCCAAATCGGCCCGTGCCATTGATGGCTCAGTCTCAGCGGATCTGTCACGCCCCAGACCGTCCCAACGCAGCCCTCCAGCAAAGATGGCGTCGGGCAACTTCGCCATTTCGGTCCATTCCGACGGAGACTTTTGCCACTGGGACAATTGCCGAGACAATGGTGAGCCCGCTGCACACTGCACGACGAGAGTCGCTACCACCTGTTGTTCCTCTTCCTCTGTGGTCAGGGTCAAACGGACCGTTTCAACTCCTTCCGCAAGTTCCCCGGCCAACTTCTGCAGCGGTTCTCCCCAATAATTTCGCCAGCGATGGCTGACTTCGCTTTCCCCATCCCGCTTTTGCAGCCGGTTGGATAACGATTGCAACCAGATGGCCTGCCAGATGTTCCGTTGATTGAGCGGAATCTGCCTCAGGTCCATCTCCCATGCGAGCAGGGGACGCTTCGGATCTGGCTGTAACTTCGGCTGCAGCCGTCGAGCGACGGCCTCGATTTCGGGAACTCGATCACCAAACCACGCCACTCCCTCCTGAACGACCATGTGATATGGAATCTCCGGACGCTCGATCACGGCCAGATGCTCACCATCCCAGTGAAACTCAACCTCTTTCCCCATCACAGTTTCCAGTAACTGAGGCGGATCGGTTGCGGGCAGGGCGACGAATTGCGTACCTGGACGAGAGTCACCCGGCCAGACTAGGCACCAGGCCAGAGGCCGCCGCAGATCAATACCCTCGAAATCTTGGAAAGCTGTTTTCGTCTGGTCTGCCAGAAGGTCCGCAAATTCTGGCCGCCCTGCCGACGCAAGCACCTCATCAATAAAGACTTGTAAATCTTCCACACTACTGGCAGTGACCGTTATCCAAGGCGCCACGCTGGGGAATGACTCTTGGGCCAGTACCACAGGAGCCATCAAAGCCCCGAGCAGCAGGCAGAGACATGGAATCCATTTTTTGGACAAACCAGCCGATCGCATTTTCATAAATCAAAACCCCACCGGTCTGGCTCACGTCAAAATTCAATGCAAGGTAAGTAATGTCGCCCACGAATTTGGAGGGGACCGCTCACAGATTCGGCCAGCAAGTCTTGCTATCAGATTTTCAATTTACTCTGGGACAGCCCGGATACCACCAGTTTTCCTGGTTCGAGACCGGGAATTCCCTGAACATACCCACCTGACACACATTGACCATAAATCATTACACAACAATCAATTGCAGTATTCGAAGTGGATTTCCATCCGTCCGACACCAGAACAAATGGAGAGGATTCTGGTGGGATTGTGCCAATTGGCGTGGAGTTTGCTTGTAATCCGAATCGCACGGCTTCACCGAATTTTCGTGAAGAACTCACCGTGTGGATGGGGTGCCGATGGTAGCGGTCAGCCAAACCGATTGGTAAACTCTTACGTATCACCCGTCCAGCGGCCCGTAACTGGCTTTCGGCTGGCTTGAAATTGAGACGGCGGCATCGTGAGTCGCCCACCTCAGTTGGCAAGCTGCGGAACCTGAGGATGCTGCATGAAATTCGCACAATTGGGGCTTTCGACGCCCATCACCCGTGCCATCGCGAAAGCGGGGCTGGTCACTCCCACACCCATCCAAGTGCTCGCGATTCCAGAGGCTCTTGCCGGTCGCGATGTTCTCGGTGCCGCCGAGACGGGGACCGGGAAAACCGCGGCTTTCGCATTACCTCTGCTACAACGCCTCAGTAAAACCACTCCGCCCCGCCACCCACTTCTCCACCGCGTGCGGGCCTTGATCATCACGCCGACCCGTGAGTTGGCACTCCAAATCGGTCAGCAGTTCACGAGTCTCGGTCGCTATTGTGGCCTGACTCATGCCACGCTGGTGACACCGGGTGACCGACTGCTCCGCAGCATCGACATTCTGATTGCAACTCCCGAACGGCTTCTCGATCTGCATCAGCATGGCGGAGTTGACCTTCGGGCGGTCGAAATCCTGGTGATCGATGAAGCCGATCGCCTGCTCGATATGAATCGTCTGCCCGATGTGCAGCGGATCATCAGTCAGTTGCCACTCGATCGGCAGACCATGTTGTATTCGGCGACGCTGCCTGCCGCCATCAATTCTCTGGCCGATGTGATTTTGCGGGAACCAGCTCGGATTCGTATTCCACCGACGCAAAAAGCCACCGATGCTGTCCGCCAGTCGGTCAGCTTCGTATCGCGTCCGCAGAAGACATCTCTGTTGGTGGCCTGGCTGAATCAGCACCATGTCGACCGGGCGATCGTCTTCACGCGCACCAAGCACGGGGCCGATCGCGTTGTTCGTCAACTTCTCACCTGTGGCATCCGGGCGGAAGCCATCCACGGGGAAAAGACACTCGCGGCCCGACAGGAAACTCTGGCCCGGTTCAAAGCCGCACACCCGCCGATTCTCGTGGCGACCGACTTGGCCGCTCGTGGTATCGATGTCGACCATGTCTCGCACGTGCTGAATTACGACCTGCCGCTGGAACCGGAAACCTATATCCACCGCGTCGGTCGCATGGCCAAAGCCGGGGCGAAAGGCATGGCGGTCACGTTCTGCGACGACAGCGAACGCCCGTTGCTGAAGAGCATCGAGAAGCTGCTACGGCGGGAAATTCCCGTCGATAGTGCCACGCAACCGCTCGATCAGTTGCCCCGGACGAAGCTGGCTCCGTTGGAACCCGCCCCCACGCCTGCTCCACAACGGAAACCGCGACCTTCTCAGGCCGCGAAAGAAGCCGCTGCGGCTGAAGTGGTAACGCGAAAGCCTGTTTCGCGGGCTAAGCCTGTCAGTTCCTCACACCGGACCTCTTCCAAGGCCATAGAAGCGACTGGCAAGACCAAGGCAACTGAGCGTTCGCGAACTAAGACGCAGGCCAAAGCCAAGGTGGAAACCCGCAGCAAACGGAATACTGCTTCGTCAAAGAAGACGCCGGTTCCCGCGCGGGGGGCCGTGGCTTCACGGCGTCGCTAATGCAGACAGTCTGAACCGATTTTGATCAAGCGATTGCCAATTGGAGCTGCGCTCATGGGATCTGCACGGACTCTGTGGTTAACTTTGGTCTGTGGTTTGGCTGTTGCGATGGCCGCCCCGTCTTTTGCACAAGACACAGCCAAGGCGAAAAAGAAGGCCGCTCCCAACCCGGCCTTTGCCCCAGTCACCGATGTCGCTGGGTTACCCCGAGTGCTGATCATTGGGGATTCAATCTCCATCGGCTACACGGTGGATGTCCGCGAGATGCTGGCAGGCAAGGCAAATGTGCATCGCATCCCCACGAATGGTGGCCCGACGACGAACGGTCTCAAGAACATCGATGCCTGGCTGGGGGACAAACCATGGGATGTGATTCACTTTAACTGGGGTCTGCACGATCTGAAGTACATCACGCCCGATAACCCGGCCGCCCTCGCCGATCCCAAACTGCCGGACAGTCGCCAGCAGGTGCCACTCGACGAGTACGAACAGAATCTCGCCAAGCTGGTGGAACGGATGAAAGCGACCGGGGCGACCCTCATCTGGTGCAGCACGACCCCAGTGCCGGAAGGTTCGGCTGGTCGCATCGCCGGTGACGAGCAGAAATACAACGCCGCCGCCGCCCAAGTGATGACGACCGCCGGGGTCCAGACCAACGACCTGTGTGCTTACGCGCAGCCGAAGCTGGCGGAAATTCAACTCCCGAAGAATGTCCACTACACTCCGGCGGGCTCGAAAGTCCTCGCTGAGAAAGTCGCCGCCGAAATTACAGCCGCTCTTGAGCAGCGGGCCAAAGCCGCGAAGTAAGCGCTATAGACAATTGCCGAATAGAGAAGCCCACCCATAGCGATGGGTGGGCTTCTAATCGTATCTCTCGTTAGCTGCTCAGGCCTTCGACTTCCCAGCCGTTGCGGTAGGCTTTGCGGATGTAGCGGTTCGGCTCGCGCAGGTTAATTACCTTCATTTCGGCGGCGTTCCACTCCAGCGTCTGCTCGGGGAAGTGCGTGGCAATGCCCCCCAGCAGCACCCATTCGGTGAGCGGACCGGCATAGCCGAAATGAGCTGATGTTTTGCCTTCACCCCGCACGGCATCAATGAAGCTGTGCCAGTGATTGACAGGTTCGAGTTGCGGATACTCAACGTCATTGAAACTGTCCGCCGGGTAGAGCGTCGGCATGGCGATGTGGGGCAGCAGCATCGCCCCTTTGGAACCGACGAATAGCGAACCCTGTCCCGGAGGATTCGCCCCTTCGAGTTTCGCGAGTGCCTCTGCCGACGGCTTCTGATCGCCATCGTACCAGGTCAGTTTGATGCCTTCCGGGGCGCTGAATTCGGTCTTCGGGAAGTGGAATTCAACGATGACATCGTTCCCCCAGTTGTGTTCGGTCGGACGACTGCCAATCGACTTGACCGCCGTGGGAGCCGTCAATGCCAGGGCTTTGCAGACCGGGTCGAGAATATGGCAACCCATGTCGCCGAAGGTTCCGGTGCCGAAGTCGAGCCGCTTCCGCCAGTTACCAGGGTGATAGTACCCGCCCCCGATGAATGGCCGCATGGCACAGACACCCAGCCATTTGTCCCAGTCGAGCGATTCCGGCACGGCATCCATCCGGTCGGGTCGGGGAGTCGGGTCGCCCCATTTCTTGTCACTCCAGGTGTGCACGGTATGCACCGGGCCAATCGCCCCCGATTGAATCAGATGCACCGCCGTGCGGTACTGATTACTGGAATGAATCTGAATGCCCATCTGCGTGACGAGTTTTTTCTCGGCGGCCACTTCCGCCAACCGACGCGATTCGTAGATGTCATGCGTTAACGGCTTCTGGCCATACACATGCAGTCCACGATTCATTGAGGCCATGCCTTGGGGGGCATGCATATGGTCCGGCGTGGAGACATTCACGCAATCGAGGTTCTTCTCTTCCTTGTCGAGCATCTCCCGCCAGTCCTGGTAGACCTTGCAGTTCGGGAATTGCTGCCGCAGATCGACCGCCCGGGAAAGATCGACTTCGGCGACAGCCACGAGTTCCACATTCGGATGGCTGGTGATGGCCCGCAGATCGGCCCCGGCCATGCCGTTGGCTCCAAAGCTGGCGTGACGGACTTTTCCGCTGGGAGGGGCAGCGAGTGTCCAGTTGGCGATCGCCGGAGCGAAGATCCCCGCAGCAGCAGCTTGTTTAAGGAAGGTACGACGCGTCGATCCGGTGCGTGGAGCCATCATTCGATCTCACAAGGGGTTACAGCGAACTGATGACGTCGCGATTCGAGGCGATGGACGTCTTTCACGCATCGTAACAGCCTGATATGTCAGCGTCACCTCTTAACCGGCAGAATCGTCCAAAGTCCGGTGGTTACTCATGTTCTGCACTGGAAACGTCGATCAGGTAGACGTATATTGATACGAGCGCTGCCTTCCTGCCATTTTGATCCCGCCCGAGCCACCATGCCTGTTCGCCCACTGGCCGCCGTGTGCAGCTTTGTGTTGGTATTGTTCAATACCAGCGTTCTTCCCGCGGCCGACAGCCCAGCGTCTCGCATTGTTGTGCAGCCTGCTGCGATTTCCTTGAAAGGGCAGGGGGCGGGTGCTCAAGTCGTCTTGACGGTGACCGAAAATGGTCGCCAGATCGATCTGACACGTGAAGCCGAATTGGAATGGCTCGGCGCGGGGAACGTGGTCCAGATCGATGACCACCGGATGATCTCCGCCATGGGCGATGGACAGGGCGAACTGCGAGTTCGCCTCCGCAGTCTCGATCAACGCATTCCGGTCACAGTCACTGGCGTGACGGTCCCGCCCCCGGTCGATTTCGATCAGGAAGTGCAACCGGTGCTCACCAAGTTCTCCTGCAATGCGGGGACCTGTCACGGAAAACAACGCGGTCAGAACGGCTTTCAACTTTCACTGCTGGGGTTCGATTCTGACTTCGATTTTGATGCGTTGGTGAAAGAAGGCCGTGGTCGTCGGACATCGGCGACGGTCCCCGTCAGCAGTCTGTTGTTGCAAAAGCCCTGTGGCGGCGTGCCTCATGGCGGCGGTGTTCGCATCACCAAAGATTCCCCAGCGTATGACCTGCTGGAACGTTGGATTGCCGATGGATTGCCACGCCGTATCGATAATACCCCGGTGGTGCTGTCAGTCGCGGTCTTTCCGTCGGAAGTGGTCCTGGGTCGAGAATCGCGGCATCAACTCCGCGTCGTCGCGACTTATTCTGATGGCAGCGAACGGGATGTCACACAATGGGCCTCGTTCCAATCGAGTGATGCCCCGATCGCCGAAGTCGATGAACGGGGCTTGATCACGGCGGGTTCGATTCTCGGTGACGCGGCGATCATGGCCCGCTTTCAGGGGCAGATCACGGTGGCCTCGGTGCTGGTACCCCATCCCCAACCGGCGGAAGCGGCTCAGTATGCCAACCTGCCCATTCCCACATATATTGATGGTCTGGTCTGGAAACGGCTGCAGAAACTCGGCATCACTCCCTCGGCTGAAGCCCCGGAAGCAACCGTGTTGCGGCGGTTGTATCTCGACATCATCGGCCGAGGCCCAACCGCAGAAGAAGCCCGCAGCTATCTCGACAGCACGGCCTCCGACAAACGATCGCAACTGATCGACTCGTTACTACAGCATCCCGAATACGCCGAGCATTGGGCCAGCAAATGGGCCGACCTGTTAAGACCGAATCCGTATCACGTGGGCATCAAGGCGACGCTCAACTACGACCAGTGGATTCGGCAGGCATTCCGTCGGAATATGCCTTATGACCAGTTCGTACGGGAACTGGTGACGGCACAGGGGAGCACCTTCCGGCATGGCAATGCGACGCTGTACCGGAACCGTCGCACGCCCGACGAACTGACGACGCAAATCAGCCAACTCTTCCTGGGTGTGCGGCTCGAATGTGCCAAGTGCCATCAGCATCCCTTCGAAGTCTACAGCCAACGCGATTTCTACAGTTTTGCGGCGTTCTTTGCCCGCGTGGGTCGCAAGGGGACTGGCATCTCGGCTCCCATCTCCGGATCGGAAGAATTCATTTTCGTCGCCGACAAAGGGTCCGTGAGCCATCCGCTAACGGGCGAAACGCTTACGCCGAAGCCGCTCAAAGGTGAACCGCTCGAAATCGCCGTAGGGGCTGATCCACGGGAAGCGTTGGTCGATTGGATGACGGCGGCTGAGAACCCGTACTTCAGTCGCGTGATTGCGAACCGTGTCTGGGCCGACCTGATGGGCCGCGGACTGGTCGAACCGGTCGATGATCTGCGGGGCACCAACCCACCTTCCAACCCCGAATTGCTCGATGCGCTCGCCGACGATTTGAAGTCGCATGGTTACGATCTGAAACATCTGATTCGCAGTATCACCAACTCGCAGGTCTATGCCCTCAGTTCAGTGCCCAGCGAAACCAATGCGGCCGATCATCGCAACTTCTCGCGGCACTATCGGCAGCGACTTCGCGCGGAAACGTTGTACGACACATTGACCCAAATCACCGGGGATGCCGACCGGTTCGATGCGATGCCGGCAGACTCCCGCGCGAAAGAACTCTGGACGGTCCGTGTCGATTCGCTGTTTCTGGATGCTTTCAGCCGCCAGGACCCGAATCAGGACCCGCCCTGTGAACGCAACACCGAACCCACCATCGTGCAGGCCCTGCACCTGATGAACTCGAAAGATTTGTACCAACGAGTGACTGCCAAAGACGGCCGGGCGGCGGATCTGGCCGAGCGGGAACTGTCACCAGAGCAGATCGTCGAAGAAGTCTACCTTGCGGTATATGGCCGGCGTCCCTCAGCGGATGAATTGTCGATTGCGGTGACCGATTTCCCCACCGATCCCAAAGACCGGCGGGTTTTGATTGAAGACTTGATGTGGGCGCTCATCAACACTGCGGAATTTGTGTTTGAAGATTGAACCGGGTCACCGGCTTGACGGTGAATCTCGACGGGAGTGGATGGCATGGACTTCATGAACTGTGCGGGTGTGCGACGACGGAGTTTCCTCCAGCTCGGTTTGGGGGGCTTGCTGGGTGGGACGGTGTTCCAGTCACTCACCTCTCAACTTGCCGCATCTCCCACGGCTGCCAATCCAGCTGCTGTGGCGAAAAGCTGCATCCTGATCTGGCTGGATGGCGGGCCGACTCACTACGAAACGTTTGACCCAAAACCGCTGGCCCCTTCAGAAATCCGGGGGGAGTTCGCTCCCATTCCGACGCAGACGCCGGGTTATCATTTCTCGCAGCACATGACGAAGCTGGCGGCGATGTCGAACAAGCTCGCCGTGATTCGTTCCATTTGCCATGAGCAGGGGAATCATGGGGCGGGTAATCACTACATGATGACCGGAGCCCCGCCGCGTATTCCCGTCGGTTGCGGGGCTTTCGTCAGCTTCCATCCCAGCATGGGTTCCGCGGTCGCGCATCAGCGGGGACATCAGAATGGATTGCCGGCCTACTTCTCGCTGCCATCGATGACACGTTCCGGCGGCCCGAACTTCCTGGGTGCCCAGTATGCCCCGTTCGCGGTGCCGAATGATCCTAACAATACCAATTTCCGCGTGCGGGATGTAGCCCTGCCGGAAGGCGTCAATGAAGAACGCTTCGAACGCCGCCAGTCGGTCCGCCGCCGTGTCGATCAACTGGTTCGCATCACCGATGCCGCCGCTGCCGACCCGGTCCGAGCCCTGGATGAATATTATCAGCAGGGCCAAGATTTGATGTTGTCGTCGACCGCCCAAGCGGCCTTCAACATTCATGCGGAGTCCGATGAAGTCCGCCAGGCTTATGGTCGCAATTCGTTCGGTCAACGGGCGCTGTTATCGCGGCGGCTGGTGGAAGCGGGTGTGCCCTTCGTGGTTCTCAATGAAGGGGGCTGGGATCACCACACGAATCTCTTCACCAGTTGCTCGAAGCGGCTGCCGGAAGTTGATAACACGGTGGCGACGTTGATCAGCGATCTGGAACAAAGGGGCCTGCTCGATTCGACACTGGTGGTCATGCTGGGGGAATTCGGCCGCACACCGAAGATCAATAAAGATGGCGGCCGCGACCACTGGTCCAATGCCATGTCGGTCTTGATGGCTGGGGCAAAGATTCCCGGTGGACAGATCATCGGGGCGACCGATCGGCAAGGTTACTCGGCGGTCGAACGCGTGCTGTCACCGGAAAACTTTGTGTCGAGCATCTACCGTAAGCTGGGCCTCGATCCCAACATGGTGCTCTACACACCGCAAGGTCGGCCGTCGCACCTCGTGAGTGATCCCACTCCGATCGACGAACTCTTCGCATAGACAGGAATCCAGGTGCCAAGCGGGTGCTCTCAATTTCGACTGGTCGTTCGACTCCTGGCGTGCCTGACAGTGAGTTTGTGCCTGGGTGTTGATGACAGCGTCTTGGCTGCGGCTCCTGATGTCACGGCGCTTTATCCTGCCGGAGGACGTCGTGGCAGCGAAGTGGTCGTGAAGCTGGAAGGCAAAGTCGATCCCGCATCGTTACAACTCCGCGTGAATGTCCCCGGTATCGAACTGATCGGTCCGGAGGGAAAGGACAGCGTTAAACTTCGCATTGCCGAAGATGCCCCCCTGGGTCCTGTCTGGTTGACCTTTTACAACCCAGACGGAGTGAGCACGCAACGCCCGTTTGTGATCGGTCAACTCCCAGAGTCTTTGGAGTCCGAGCCCAATAACAAGCAGACGGGGATCGATTCGACGGTGGATTTGCCACTGGTCATGAACGGCGTGCTTGCCAAGTCTGGTGATGTCGACACCTTTGCGGTTTCGCTGAAGGCTGGCGAAACCCTGGTCGCCATGCTGGATGCCTTGCAGACCTTCGGCTCACCGATGGATGGTCTGCTCCAAGTCGCCGATGAGGCCGGCTTTGTCATCGCCCAGAATGATGATGCGCCCGATTTTGATCCGCGTGTGACCATGACGGCACCGCGTGACGGCCGTTACTTCGTACGGGTTTTCGCATTTCCCGCGGCACCAGACAGCAGCATTCGCTTCTCCGGGGCTGCGACTTATGTGTATCGACTGACATTGACCACCGGCCCGGTCATCACGCGCTGGTCTCCACCAGCCATCACCGCCGCCACAGGTACGACGTTGAAAGGACATGGCTGGAACACGTTGGAAGACGGGCACGCACTCGAAATAACCGCAGCAGCTGCGGGCGTGTTGCCGGTCTCGTCCCCCGATGTTTCCGTGGCATCACCGGTCTGGGTCTCGGCATTCCCGGTCACGACTGCCGCCGGAGACAATACGCGCGAGACACCACAATCGATCACCTTGCCCATTTGCATCACCGGCCAATTGCTGACACGCAAGGCGGAACAGGCTTGGAAGTTCACCGGCACCAAAGGTCAGAAGGTTCATCTTCGCCTGGCGACACGATCGCTGAATTCTCCGCTGGATGCAGTCGTGCAGATTTTTGATGCCACCGGCAAACGGCTGCAGCAATATGACGATGCCGTTCATGGTGATGCTGAGATCGATACTGAGTTCACGCTGCCCGCTGATGGTGATTTTACCGTGAGCATTGGCGAACGATTCTGGCATGCGGGCGGCGATTACATTTATGCCTGCGAATTGTCGCCGTCTCAGCCGGACATAGAGTTGACCGTCGCTGCGAACTCTTACCTCCTCAAACCCGGTGAATCGCTGGAAATCCCTGTCAGCATCGATCGCCGCCGTGGAATGAACCAAGCCGTGCAGATTACGGCTGTTGATCTTCCCGAAGGAGTCACCGCCGATCCCGTTGTGTCGGAAGCCAAAGGGGACTCGTCCAAGAGTGTCAAACTGGTCCTGAAATCGACGCGGACAGAACCTTGGTTAGGTGCCTTGTTGATTGTGGGAACCACGCAGGACGAAGCGAAGCACGAGCGGCGTGCCAGCGTGGCACCGGTGGCTCGCCAAACCGTGGCTCCTGAGGTGGTCCTGCACGTCTTGCCCGTCAAACCCTAGACGACACGGCAAAGACCGTCAAGCTAGGGCAATCTGACTTGCCATTCGAAATGTCCTCAACTCGCCGTGGGACCCGTTCCGATGCCGAAGGGCAGGGGGAGATTCCATGTCGTATCCAGACCATCGCCTGCTGGCCTGCCTCGCGATCTGCCTGCAAATGGCAGGACCGGCGAAAGCTGCCGATCCAACTCCCAATGCCGGTACGCCCCTCTCGATGGGGTTGCCGACTGCTGCTGCCCATTCGCCTCAGCCCACAGTGATTGTCCGCGGTGTCGGCGCAAACTCTCTGGGTCAGGTCGTCGGTTCGCCCCGCACCAACTCACCACGGGACGAGTTCCAGCAGCGCATCCAACAGGTTCAACAAGAACGCATGCGGCAGGAATTCGAAGCGGCCCATCGGCCCACCGCGTGGCAATTGCAGAATCCCTCGGGCATTCAAAACCGCTATGGGGAATCGCAGTTCCATGTGAATGGGTATCAGGCCCCCAATACTTACTTTGGTGCGGAGTATCGCCCTTGGTCGAACATGTCTGCCCCGCTGTTCGAGCCGCAGCAACCCCCCAACATCGTGCCGGTGCCACCTTTGACACAGACGGAAGTCATGGTCGCCCCCTACAGTTACTGGGGACCGCAAAACAACCTCTGGCATCAGGTCAGCCCGGCCGTAGGCAGCCCGAACCCGCTGGGGAGCTGGGATATTGGCCCCGGTTGGTGAGCTCACCCTGACTGGGGCTTACTTCAACAATGCCTCAATGTCCTGCGGCGTGAATTTGCGCTGCAGGCGGGCACCCATCTGAGAAACCACACGGCCCGCCGCATGCGACGCCAGATGCCCGGCCTGTTTCCACGACAGACCATTGGTGATGCCGTACAGAATGCCCGCCGCATACATGTCTCCCGCACCGGTCGTATCCACTGCGGAGACGGAAACCCCTTCAACCGGGGTGACCTGCCCGGCGTGCATCAGCAGCGAACCTTCCGCCCCGAGAGTGAGCGCCACATCGGCCGCATGATGATGGATCTTCTGGGCACAGTCGACGGGATCGGTTTGTCCCGTCAGGCTGCGGGCTTCTTCCAGATTGCAGAACAGCAGATCGACGGAATCGGCAATCAACTCCCAGAAGAGTTCGCGGTGCATGCCGACCAGGAACGGATCGGAAATCGTGAACGCGACTTTCACGCCCTGTTCTTTCGCCAGTCGCATGGCCTTAATCGCGGCCTGTTTGGTCGATTCACCGGTGAAGAGATAGCCTTCGACATAGACATACTTGGCCCGGGCGATCTGCTCGGCGGTGATATCGTCCGGCCCTAAGGTGGCCGACAGTCCGAGATGGGTGAGCATGGTCCGCTGAGCATCTTCGGTGATCAGAATCACCGAGGTACCGGTCTGACCGACGGCGGATGGGACTTCGATTTTGACGCCGAGGTTTCGCAGGTCGTTCAGAAAGAATTCACCCAGTTCATCATGACCGACCTTAGCGGCATAGGCGGCGGTCCCACCGAAATCGACGACGCCCGCGATGGTATTGGCCGCCGAACCTCCCGCACAGCGATGAATGGTAATGCCATCGAGCGATTCCAGCACCCGCAACTGGTCATGCTCATCGACCAGCGTCATGATGCCTTTCGAAAAGCCCAGGCGTTCCAGATGTTCGTCAGGAATCTGCACCTGGATATCGACGAGCGCATTGCCCACACCGTAAACGTCGTACTGCATCTCTCAGTGGCTTCTATTGGAAGGAATTCTGTCGAAAACTTCGCGGTGATTCAGCGAGAGTTGTAGCATATTCCGTCCACAGGCACGAGGTTCGCGAGGGCCCAACGGCCATCACGACGAGATCTTGTTTCAACGCAAATGCACATCGGCTCCGGTACGCATCTTGAGCAGCGAGACATTTTGCTCGAAAAACTGCTGACTGAACCCGGCCCAAGCCAGAATCTCGCGGCCTTTGGAGGTTTCCAACCAGATTTCATACGGACCACCGAGGACAGGCAGCAAGCGATCGAAAACCATCCCCAGCACCCACTGCATCGGGCCGAAGAGAAAGAATGTCCACAGCCCCGTTTGGGCCGCTTTGTATGTTGTATGGACGCAGACCACCGCCGCCAGATTGCATTTCACGTGACTGACGCAAATGAAGCCCATGTAGAACCACGTATCGAAGCGATCCCCTTTCAACTTGGTGAGCCGGTATGTCCCCGTGAGCATCACCGGTAAAAAGCAGGAGAGGATCTGCCAGATCACGCCGATACGGTACGACAACAGCACGGGGACCAGCAAAATCCCCAAGGCGATCAGCCGATTCCGCAGATGGGGTTGCGGGGCTAGTTGACGTTCCATCTCGCAGACCTCGTCTGGCTTCTTCGTTCCCGGATTTTCGCACTATGGCAAGTCGGTCAGTTCACCACCCGCCACGCGCAGAAAACAGTGCTCATACGCAGCGACTGCCGCTGCGGATTCAAACAAATTCCCGGCGAGCCCGAGAATCCGTGTCTGCATCTCCTCTCGAAACAGACGATCGGTGCAAAGACGCAAGACCTGGCGGGCATAGTCGTCTGTCGTGTCGACATTGAGTTCCGGCACATCGAGCAGGCGATTCACAGCCGTCTGCCAGCGTCCCCTATGATATCGCCCCGTGAGTGTCACGACCGGCGTTCCCACCGACGCGGCATCCAACGCCGTATTGGCCCCGCCGCCGTATCCAATCGAATCGAGAACCACATCAGCCGCACGAATCAATCCGAGATAGACATCCCGAGGCATGCGTGAAACAAACTGCACACGATCCATGAACGGCCCCACCGTTTGCGATAACCGCTGACGGTACATCTCGGTGATGGTGGGTTGCTCATCGGCAAGTAGCAGCACCACGGCTGCCGCATCTTGTTCCAGCAAGGTCCTCAACATGCGATCAAAGACGGGCAGCAGCTTCCGCAGATTCTGGGCACACACCAGCAGATGCTGATCGGCCGCGATCCCCCAGCGGGCCCGTGTCGCCGACTCTGCTGGAGCTTCCGGACGTTCATACCAGGTCGGCAACACCGGCAGCGAAATCAGGCGTTCGACATAGTGGTCGGCACCGTCCTCGGGTTCCAGCAACGCACTGCTGAGAAATCCATCCATGCGGTCGTGCCCCGCCGTCGACGGCCAGCCCCATGTCGCCAGTTGATAGGGAACCGCTCGAAAGAAGGGCAAAAAGTAATTCATCGAATCGGTACCGACTTCCCAATAGCACAGGATGTCGATGTCGGAAGCGGCCAGTTGCTGAGCGGCCTCGGCGACTTTGTCTGAGATTTCGAATCGCCCGCCGGCGAACGATGGCCGCAGATGTTGCAACACATTCAACCCGGCCCGCGTGCTGACCCAACTGACCTGCAGTTGACCACGTTGGACCAGTTGCTCGACCAAGCCCCCCAGGCACCGATTGAAGACTCCTTCATGGCCGGTGGTCACCAGCCAGCCGACATGCGGCCGGGTTCGTGGGACGCGCGGCGTGATTGTGACTGGCGCAATCCGATTTAGAAACAGGTCGGCATAGGCCGCTTTCAACGGGCGTTCATTTTCGCCGTGATAGGTCCAGATCATCGGGGGTTCGGCGGACGATCCCGAGAGATCAGCGATCTCCCATGACATTGCCGAATTGCGATCGCTTTGCAGGAGCCGGATAGCCTCTTGCCGTTGCTTCTGGATGGCATCCTCATCGGCAGAAATGACAGGGCCGAGCATTTCATTTCGCAGTCGACTCAGGCTGCGCTCCGGATGAAGTTCCAGCACGCGTTGATAATGTTGACGTGCCAGTTCGATCTGTCCACGGCGGGCGTAGATGTCACCCAGTAAGGTATCGGGTTCGATTTCTGCCGTGGGGGGAATCAGCGGCTTCAGTTGCTGCAGTCGGGCCAGTGCCTGCTCCGATTCACCCAGTTCGAGTTGCGTCACCGCCAGATTCCATTGCGGCTCCCACCATTGCGGCTGACAGGCGATGGCCTGTTGATAATGCGTCACGGCCACGGGAAGTTTCCCCTCGCCCCGCATAAGATTCCCGAGATTATGATGGGCACGGGCATAGTTCGGCCGCAGCTCCACAGCCCGACGGAAGGCATTGATTGCCGCCTCGATCTGCCGGGCATCGCGTAAGGCACATCCCAGATTGAAGACGGCTTCGGGAAATTGCGGCGCAAGCTTCAAGGCTCGCTGGAGGCATTCGATGGCCGCGGGAAGATTCCCCGCACGACGTTCGGCTTCGCCCAGGTTCGCCCAGACATCGGCTCTTTGCGGACAAAGCGGGGCCGCCCGTCGAAAGAGTTGCAGGGCTTCGGCTGTTCGTCCCTGTTGTGCGAAGACCAGGGCCAATTGATGCAGCGCAGCGCCATCTTGCGGGACGAAGGAAAGCCACTTCTGATATTCGGCTTCGGCTTCGGATAAGCGCCCCGCCTGATGGGCGGCAATCGCCTGCTGCCAAATCGCCTGCGGCGCGCGGTTCATCGTTTGTCCCAATGTGGCCCCGGTAACTCAGAGACCTCGATTGATCTCGGGGATGCCGTCGCATGCTACGACACCAGTTAACAGTGCATCATTGGGACGAGATGGGCAACGAAGTGCAAGCCGCCGGGGCGTGAAATAGAAAATCCGTCGTGAGTCGTTTCAGCAACCCAAAGGGACCACGGCTTTGTGAGCCGTGAAATGAACAAAGAGACGCATGGCTCGCAGAGCCATGGCACTCAAGATAGAAACTGCCCGCAAGACCAGAAAATGCCGAGGGATTGATTGAGAGCGTCGGACTTCGTCGAACAAACGCCACTCAAGCCACGTTTTCCAGCGAATCGATAGCGGGCAAACCCAAGGCCGGGCGATGTCGCAGGAATTTGGGAGCCGGAACGGCATCCACAGGAGACGTGGCGGTCTCTTCCACAGTAACAGCACGGGGTGACGGGCGACAGCATAACAAAGCGGGCAACAGCACCAGTTCCCCGAGCAGAGACGCCAGCATCTGCCCGGCCATCAACGCGCCAAACCGAGCCGTGGGCACAAAGCTGCTCAGACACAATGCCAGCATCCCGAGGCTGCAAATCATGGTCGATTCCAGCATCGGCTCGCCCGAATGCAACAGGGCACGGCGACACGCCTCGGCTGACGTGCAGCCTTCGTTATAAGCGGATCGGTAATGGACCAGAAAATGGAAGGTGCAGTCGACCGAAATGCCCAGGGCAATGCTCCCCGTCATCATCATGCCAATGTCGACCGGCATACCGAGAAAGCCAACACCGCCAAAGACCAGGGCAATCGGTGCCATGTTCGGGATCATGGCGATAAGACCCGCGACCACCGATCGCAATGACAAGATCATGACCACCGTGATGGTCAGGCAGGCCATCGTGAAGCTCTGCCAGAAGCCATCAAAAATTTCCTGCTGGGCACTCTTCAACAGCGGAGTCAGCCCGGTAAAGCGAATCGGTGTCCCCGCGAGATCACGGTCCAGATCGGTCAAAATATCGATGGGGGAAAACTCAGCCGAACGTCGAACGCGAGCCGAGATGCGCCATTGCCGTTCCCGATCGGCCACCCAACCGGAATCCGAACCCATCGATCGAGCCCGCGACAGAATGCCCGCCACTTCGAACGAGCTTTCCGGCATTTCCGTCGGAAAGAAACTGGCAGCCGACATCACATGCCGGACACCGGGGTGAGCCGCGATCTGATTATGCACCGCTCGAACCGCTTGCAAACGCTCGAAGAAGGGCTGTTCACGGTCTGTGAATTCTACGATGGCTTCGATGGAATCGACATTGGTCAACCGAGATTCGATGGTCTTCAAGTTGGTCAGAATGGGACTGCGACGCGGCAGAAACTCCACCGGGTCGATATCCGACTTCAACTGCATCAGGCCGAACACGACGAGGACTGCGGTGCCGGCGGCGACTTGCAGAATGGTTCGTCGCGATTGATTGATGCGGTCGGCCCAATTGCCGAAGTCCATCCGGAAGCCCATGGAGCGAGTCGTGCAATCGGGCCAGACCACCACCAGGGCGGGCATCACGCCGAGTCCGACAACCAAAGCCAGAATGGCTCCGAGGGCTGCGGCATAGCCGAACTGTGCCACGGGCAGAATGTTGCTCACATTGAGAGACAGCAGACCCAGCAATGTGGTCAGGGTCGACAACCAGCAGGGGGCCCAACACTCACGCAACGCTTGAGCCATGGGATCGGGGTGCTGAGCCTGACGAGCCGAAGAGTAATAGCTGACAAAGTGCACGGCGATGGACAGCGTGAAGATCATCACCATCACGCTGAGCGATCCCATGATGAAGTTCATCTCGCCACCACACCACGCGAGCACCGTCTGGGTGACGTAAATTCCCCATAAGGTCACACCGAGAGTCGATAGTGACATGCCCCAATGACCGAAGGACAGATACAGCAAGCTCAGCGAGATGAGGCAGGTGATCGCGAAGTATTTGCGGCTGGAGTCCTGACTACCGAGACGATCGAGTTCCGTCACGATTACGGGCGGGCCGGTCATCACGACCTGCTCGTTCGTCAACTGGCAGTAATCGAGCACTTTGCGGAAGGCAGTGACGACAGCCGCCCGGTTGGCGATCCCTTCGCGATCCAGCAGGGCAATCACCCCCTGATAGTCGCCTTCCGGAGAGATGAGCAAACCTTCCAGACGCTGCCGGGCGTCGGTGGTATCGACGCCCATGCCGTCCATGTGTCCCTGAACACGCGCTGCGGTCCAGCAGGAACGCACACCGGGGATCAGTTCCAATCGTCCGGCCACGGCTTCCATCAGACCGGGGGCCGCCAGTTCCTGCGGCAAGCCAATGATGATGGCTTCTTCAGCGCCGAAGTCGCGTTTGAAGTTTTCGTAGGTCTGGCGGACGTCGGTATCGCGCGGTAACCAGGTTTCGATGTCGTTATTCGACCGGATCGAATTGGCCTGGATGTAGAAGTAAGGGAAGGACAACGCCACGAAGGCCAGCAGCAAATGGGCATGGCGGCGGTAGAGGAAAGAAATCATCGACCGGGACTCACTCTCAGCTCACATCAACAGCAGGTCTGTTCGTTTTGGACGAGACACAAGCACGGTGTCCCGCAGCAACAGCCTCCCTGCCGTTGGCCGGTCGTCGGACCATCAATTCCCTCCGCGACACTGAGTGGCCTGGGGATGTCTCCCCGGTACTTCCTCGGTTGGTCGCGGTTTCCCGCGGGTGATCGATGTCTAACAAAACAATTCGACGACCCAGCCCGAGAATTTCACGCAAAACCCCATCCTGACTGGGGGATAGCCGTCTGCACGTCTCGCAGGCTGCCCCTTCGTCATTGCCCGCGAAGTCTTACATCTTGAGACCAGCCTGAAACCGCCGTGACATTTGTGAGGTATCTCAGTCAGTTCCGGGAAAATCGCGGGCAAAACCCAATTTGATTTGAGTTCGGGAGGCTTCGATGCGGCAACGAATGGGATGGCGCTGTCTGATCTGGTGTGGAGTTTGCCTTGCCACCACGGCGATTCACGCGGAAGAATCGCTGACCAAGGTCGTGCCTGCCGGGGCCATCGTCTCCGCGGAAATCACTGATGCCGCTGCCACGATTTCTCGCCTCAAAACATCCGAGGCATTACGCCAGGCCACATCGTCTCCCGTGTACCGTACCTGGGCCAATTCCAGCAATGGACGCAAGTTCCGTGGTGGTCGCGCACTCCTCGAAGGCCAGTTGGGCATGAACCTGTGGGACGCCGCCGAGCGTCTTATTGGTCAGCAAGTGCTAGTTGCAGTTTATCCCCCCTCGGCTGGTAACCAGCCAGACGGTGTGTTAGTGATCCGTTTCGAGACGATGGAAACCGCAGCCTTGATCCGCGAGAAACTTTCCCCCTGGATTGAAATCTCCGACGGCGCGATTCAGGCCGATGAACGCGATGGCAGTTGGCTGGTGCAGTCCGCCGACAACAAGGCCTTTGGTGCCTTGCGCGAACAATGGCTCGTGATTTCCAACCGTGAGTCCTTACGCACGGCTGTACTCGATCGCGTGTCAAAGACCGTGACCGAATCCCTGGCCGATTCCCCCGCCTGGAAGCATCAGACGGCGTTGGCAAACACCACTTCCGAATCACGCTTACAGGTGATCTGGGACAGTGCCCCGGTTCGTCCATTGTTGGGTGCTGAGTCGGAAGCTCGTCTGCTTCCCGCGAAACTCGATAACCCGCTGGCTTCACTTCTATTAGGTGGACTCATCGAAGTCGCGGCGAAGGCTCCGGAGATGCAGGGGGCCTTGACGATCCATGAAAGTGGCTTCGTAGCCTCGGTTCTGGCACCCGTGGGGAAAGCTGAGATCGATCCGGCACATCAAACGTTGCTGGCCACCGCCCCATCAACAAGCGACCTGATCACTCCCGTGCCGCGACAACTGGCTTCGATTGTCCTCTGCCGCGATTGGGCCGATTGGTATCGCCAACGGGAAGCGCTGCTGGAAAGTCCGGTCTTGCCAGAGTTCGATAAGTTCGAAACCGGCTTGAGCAACCTGCTGCCGGGGAAAGACTTTTGCGAGGACGTGCTGACTCTGCTCAACGCCCCGATCACGCTGGTGGCAGCCGAGCAGACCTACCCGCACCTCGATGGTCGGCCGGGGATGCAACTGCCGGCCTTCGCAGTCGTCGTCGATTTAACGAACGCCGACCGTGGGGCTGATCTCTTTCAGCTCTTCTTTCAAACCCTGGGCACCATCGTCAATATCGAGGCGGGCAAATCGGGACGGCAGCCGTGGGTCATGCACTCCGCGGCTTATCAGGACATTCCGATCACCTATGCCAAGTATCTTGATCGACCGCAGGGGGAAGATCTGCCCGTGGTCTTCAACTTCCAGCCCGCATCCGCCCTGGTGGGCCAGAAGTATGTCGCCGCGACATCGTTGGAACTTTGCCATGATCTGATTGATGTGCTGCAACGACCCGCCAGCGGCGGCAACGAGCCGACAACAAAGAACTTCGCCATGACCGTAGACCCCGTGGTTGCGATGCGACTGTTGCAGGCGAACAAGGCACTGCTGGCAGCGCGATCGATTCAGGAAGGCAAAACCAGCGAGCAGGCGGACAACGAACTCAGCATTCTCTTCGAGGCACTGCAGGCCCTGCAGCCGCTGTTGTTGACGACCGATGTCACGGGCCAGCATGTCGAACTTCGTCTGCAAGGAGGCTGGAAATGAAGCCATCGACGTTCGGCCCGGCCGAAGCCTTCCATCTGTTGAAACGCGTACAGTTCGGCGTTCACCCCGCCGAAGTCGATCTCGCCGTCCGAGAGGGGTTGGACAATACGCTGGAACGGCTGCTGTCGCAACAACCGGAATCCGCGGAGTTTCAGTCCACCGATCAGGCCCTGCGCACCACGGCACTGGCGACGGGGAATATTCAGGATCTGAAGATCTGGTGGTTGGTCCGCATGTTGACCTCCGCCAATCCGCTGCGGGAAAAGCTCGCGTTGGGCTGGCACAATCACTTCGCGACGTCGCACGCCAAGGTGCAGTCCGTTCCCTTCATGCTGGCTCAGAACGAACTGTTCCGTACGCATGCCTGGGGTGAGTTCCCCGCATTGCTGCATGCCGTCGCTCGCGATCCCGCAATGCTGATTTGGCTCGATGGCAACGCGAATCGCAAACGGCATCCGAATGAAAACTTCGCCCGCGAGGTGATGGAACTCTTCACGCTGGGGATTGGTCATTACTCGGAACACGACATTCAGGAAGCCGCCCGAGCGTTTTCCGGCTGGCATCTGCGTGACAAGGCCTTCTGGTTCAACGCGACTCAGCACGATGCGACCCCCAAAACCATTTTCGGCCACACGGGCAACTACATCGGCAGCGAAGTCCTCGATTTATGTCTGGCTCAACCGGCCTGTGCCCAATTTCTGGCCGGGAGACTGCTACGCACGTTTGTCACCGACCGGCCCACACAGTCTCAACTCGCGACAACGTCCCAACTCATCACACAGCATCGCTATCACATCGCGCCAGTGCTGAGGACCATCTTTCGCGACGAAGAATTCTTTGCGGCCCCGCAGCGACAAGCGATGATCAAGTCGCCACTCGATTACGTTCTTGGACTACTGAGACCACTGGGCGAGCAGATTCACTGGCGACGTGTCACCACCGTGCTGGCCAACCTGGGTCAGGATCTCTTCGAGCCGCCGTCGGTCAAAGGCTGGGAAGGGGGACGCCACTGGATTCAATCGACCAGCCTGATTCTCCGTTGGAACTTCGCCACCGAGTTCTTGACCAGCCAGCAAATTGCGAAGGTCAACACAGAGGCATTCTCATCACTCTCGGAAGTGGCGGATGCAGAACTCTGGTGCCTGGGCGGCACTCCTGAACCCCAGGTGCATGCGGCCTTGCAACAGGAATGGCAGAACACAACGTCTGCCGATTCATCGCACGCGACAATTCAACGGCTGCAGTTCCTCGTGGCGTTGCCGGAATATCAGTTGATGTAGACAGGCTTGTCACTCGATTGATCGAGCAGGGAGTGATCATGACAGATTGCCAGACAACTCGCCGGGAATTTCTCCGCTGGACCGGTTCGGCGACAGCGCTTTCGGTCGGAGGCTTGTTGCCACAGGTCTGGTCTCGCTGCCAGGCTGCTGAACCGGGCGACTCGATTAATGACCGCATTCTCGTTGTGGTGCAACTCGCGGGTGGCAACGACGGTCTGAATACATTGGTCCCGATTGATAACGATGACTACTACAAAGCCCGGCCGGGGATCGCCATCGGCAAGGGGAGTGCCCTCAAGCTCAACGACCGGCTGGGATTGCATCCGAGCCTCACCGGCCTGCGTGAGTTCTGGGACGCGGGACGTCTGGCGATTGTCGAAGGGGTCGGTTATCCGCAGCCCGATCGCTCGCATTTTCGGTCGATGGACATCTGGCATTCGGCTCAACCACAAGAGCCGTCGCCGCAAACGGGTTGGATCGGCCGTAGCCTCGATATCTCACAGTCACGCCAGAACGACAGACGGGAAGCGGCCTGCATCGGCATGGAAAAGCAACCCTTGGCGTGCATTGGCAATGTTGCTCTCCCGCCGACCATTCAACGCCTCGAAGACTTCCGGCTGAAGCAAACTCCGGGTCAATCACAAGGGCTGAACAGTCCTCGGTGGTCCGCTGCCGTTCCGAAACCGGAGACAGTCGATGCCAGCGACCTGGCCTTTCTCCGACGTGCCTCACAAACGACTCTTTCAGCAGCCCGCCAATTAGAACGACTGGTCGATCAACAGACATCCAGCCAATATCCAACGTCGGAGTTCGCGCGGAAGCTGCGTCTGATCTCGCAGATGATTGCGGCAGATCTTCCCACGCGAATTTATTATGTCTCACTCGATGGCTTTGATACCCACTCGCAACAGTTGCCGGGACATGCCACGTTGTTGCGGGAACTGTCGGAAGGCCTGACGGCGTTTCTCAGCGATCTGGAGGAGCAGGGCCACACGCAGCGGGTGCTGGTAACCACATTCTCCGAGTTTGGACGACGCGTCGCCGAGAATGGCAGCCTGGGAACCGATCATGGCTCAGCGTCGGTTCTGTTTAACGTTGTGCCGCCTGGTCGCGGGGGTTTGTATGGAGCGCCGCCGAGTTTGTCCGATCTGGAGGATGGCGACCCGAAGTTCACAACGGATTTCCGCCGGGTTTATGCCACGCTACTGGATCACTGGTTACAACTCCCTGCGACTGAGATTCTGAGTGGCACGTATGCTCCACTCGATTTCGTCGCGTGAGCACCCAGCGACATCTTGAATTCAGAGCCCCTCTCTGTGACAAATGCCAATTCGGATTAGCCACAAGAGGCACAAAAAACACAAAGAGCGAGCAGAATCACTTGTCTTTTTTGTGGCTTTTGTGCCTCTTGTGGCTAACGGTTTTTATGATTCTCTCTCAGGCATCGCGTGGCATTCATCTTGGCCCCCGTGCCCAGAAACTCCGAATCTAGCGAGCCCCCTTCGGCAAGACATCGAAGCCGTGCGCTGCATACTGTCGTAAACCAAGTTCGGGGTCCGAAAGATAATCGGCAAACCCGCGGGCCTGATCGATATTGTTCGAGGTTGTCACCGTGGCCACGGCGATCGTGGCAACGGCTGACTCCAGTTCCGGCAGGCGTGTCGCTTCCAGTTCCGGATAGTTCTTCAGCATCGCGTCGAAAATGAATCCAACATCGGCGGCTCCTAACTGCACATCGTTGGCGACTTCGTTCACATTGCTCTTGAACGATTCCGTGGCGTCTGCCAACGACTCCCATAGGTGACTGGTTTCCAGGACCGAGCGTGTCAGCTTGCCGACCGCCGCCGCTTCCGGCAGTGCCTGCACGATCCGCAGTCGTTGGCCCAGTAGCTCTTCAAGGCTGGCAAACTTCAATGCCCGATCACGACGACTGACGGCTACGACGTGCATTTGAGCGAGGGGGTAGACGCGATCAATCAGCCCGTGCTCTTGTGCATCATTCAGGTAGCTGTCGTCGGCAGGGAGATAGAGATCGCCTTCGCGACTCAATTCCAGCGAAGACAGCAATGTCTGCGACGCCCCGTACTGTACCTGTACCGCGATGCCGGTATCACGCTCAAAATCGGCTCGAATGGCCTCCATCACCACACGATTACTCGCCGCACAGTAGACAACCAGCGGCTTTGGATTAGAAGGTTTCAGCAAGTCGACACCATCCTGCGCGACGCGAGGATGCAGGGCACCAGAGGGGAGCAGGCAGACGAGAACGACCAGTAACAGGAGAGAACCCGCCATCCCCCAGCCGATGCGTGACATTCTCTCTCCACGATAGAGTGAAGACGACCGGACCCGCAGCCTGCTCATACACAGCCAGTCGCTGTCAAATTGCCGAAGCGGCTACTTCTCGTCATCGGCCAGCGTCAGTGGATCGAGCGGACTGCAAGCACTGACCAACTCGCTGGACTGGAAGTAAATCGCCAGTTCACGCGTGGCGGCATCAGGACCATCGCTGCCATGCACCAGATTCATCTGCCGGCTGAGACCGAAGTCACCGCGAATCGTGCCCGGAGCGGCACTGCGACCATTGGTCGGTCCCATCATGGTGCGGACGACCGTAATCGCTTCCGGCCCTTCCAAAGCCAAAGCGACGATTGGCCCAGAAGTAATGAACTCTTCCAACTGCGGATAGAACGGCTTGGAGACATGCTCGGCGTAGTGCTGCTTTGAAAGCTCGGGCGTGACCTGCATGAGCTTCATGCCAACCAACTTGAGGCCCCGCTTCTCAAATCGTCCGATGACTTCGCCACACAGGCGACGGGCAACTGCATCGGGTTTCAACAACACCAGCGTACGTTCCAAGGCCATTCGCACATCCTAGCAACAGCAAACTAACAACAGGAAAATCTTGCCCGGATCTCGGTCATCAACCGGCCAATGCCGGGGCACCGTCCATCATGCGGGCAAATTCGCGGAAGAGATAATCGCTATCGTGCGGCCCGGCGGAAGCCTCCGGGTGATATTGCACGCAAAACGCGGGAAGATCGCGGTGACGCAATCCTTCCACCGTCTGATCATTCAAATTGACATGCGTCACTTCGAGGCACGTGGGCAAGGTCTCTGAGGCAATCGCAAAACCATGATTCTGCGAGGTGATTTCGACTTTGCCGGTGAGTTCGTTCCGAACCGGTTGATTGGCCCCGCGATGACCAAATTTCAGCTTGTAGATTTCAGCACCACACGCCAGGCCGAGCAGTTGATGCCCCAGGCAGATCCCAAAAATCGGTGTCTTGCCGAGTAACCCCTGAATGGTCTCAATCGCATAATTCAGCGGACGCGGATCACCGGGACCGTTTGACAGGAAAACACCGTCGGGATTGAGGGCGAGAATTTCGGCGGCTGTGGAAGTCCCCGGGACAATGGTCACCCGGCAACCGAGATTCCGGAGATGTCGAGGAATGTTCCATTTCATGCCGTAGTCGATGGCGACGACATGCTTCCCGGAGAGTCCTTGAAAACCCTGGGAACAGGCCAGATCGTTGAACTCCGTCAGCCCTTCCGACCATTCGCCCGGTGCGGGAGGCATCACTTCACGGACCAGATCTCGGCCGACGATCGAAGGAGCTGCCTGCACTTTTTTCAGCAGCGAAGCATCATCGACATCCGCGGTTGAAAGCACCCCCGTCATCGCTCCGCGGATACGCAGCTTGCGGGTCAGGGCACGGGTATCGATCCCTTCGAGGCCAATCACGCCGGCCTCTTTCAGGTAACCATGCAAGGTTTGTTTTGAGCGGAAGTTGCTGGGAATCTGACACAATTCCCGCACCACGAATCCGCGAATCGACAGTTTACCGCTCTCCACATCGGCGGGATTCACCCCGTAGTTACCGATGAGCGGGTAAGTCATCGTGACGATCTGCCCACAATACGAAGGATCGGTCAGAATCTCCTGATAGCCTGTCATGCTGGTGTTGAAGACGACTTCTCCAAAAACCTCGCCATAGGCACCAAAGGCTGTTCCTGAAAAGATGCTTCCGTCTTCGAGCACCAGCTTGGCATGACCGGTCATAGGTTCCAGACTCAAAAAAACTGCGGGCGAACTCGCCTAAGTTTACGGGATGACGGGTGCAAAAAAAAGAGACCGACATCCCCAGGGAGGTCGGTCTCGTGATTGTCTCAGACACCTCGGCACAGGACCGAGTTGCAGACATTAACGGTCTTGTGAGAGCAGGAAATCCTGGAAGCGGATGCCTTCACCGTCAGAGCTACCGATGCTGCTGAACAGTTCCGCCATCAGGCGATGGAAGTGCTTCGCACGGATCGAGTAGAAGTTGTGCTTGCCATCGCGACGGGCTTCGATCAGTCCAGCCACGCGCAGGAGCGCCAGGTGATGACTCACGGCGGGCTGGCTTTGCCCCAGGCGTTCGCACAACGCCGTCACATGCAGTTCTTCTTCACGCATCAGGTAGGTCAGAATGCGCAGGCGCGTTTCGTCCGACAACAGCTTGAAGACCTGCACGAGATCCTTCTCTAACTGGTCAGACAACTCGAGGAATGCACCGGCACGCGCGGCCGACGGTTCTTCAAGATTTGCAATCATTTCACTCTCACTCTCTGGTTGCGACCCCGGAGGCGATTCGCTCAACCGGCGATCTACACCTGGACCTGGATCGGACAATTCAGGAAATCCTTTTGTGGACAGACCTACAGCGGCTGTCCCGGTATTCGGACGATCGTTGCTTCCACGCACCTTGAGCGGAATTATCAACTTCGGTTCGGATTGTTTTCAGTTCAACAGGTCCGTCACGACACAGACAAACCACTGCGGAAGCAGCAGCTTCAATCGATCATTTTTGACATGGGCAAATCAATCGCGACGGTAGTACTTGCCAGAACGGCATACAAGATGAGGACGCAGAGATGTGTTCAATCATGACCTTGCTGGGCCGAGCGAGACCCATACCTTTCACGCGTATCTTATGAATAACACTATTATGCTAGTCCGCATCTTCTGAGTCAACGACCTTCACACAAAATTGAGACGTAGCTTCAAGTCACACAATTCCTTAAGATTTCCACGCAGACGACAAAATCGCCTCCTGCAGAGAAGCCCGGCTCTCTACTCGAATCCATAAACGCATATGGCGTTCCCGATCCACAGCTTCTTCTGCCATATAACACGTTTCTCCTCTCTCATGTGTTGCTGAGAATCGAGTGCCGGTGACAGAATTTGCCGAATTATCTGGAAAACGGATGGTCGTGACCGGTGGTTCACGGGGAATTGGACGTGCGATTTCCCTCGAACTCGCGGCCGCCGGTGCCGATGTACTTGTCCATTATGGACATGCGTTGAAACCTGCCGAAGAAGTGGCGGAGGCGATCCGGTGCCAAGGCAGAACTGCTTGGATTATCGGCGGAGACTTCTCAAATCCGCAAGCTCAGCACGACTTTGTGGAACATGCCTGGAACACTTGTGGAAAAATTGACGCGTGGGTGCACAATGCTGGAGCAGACCTGCTTACCGGCGATGCAAGCCAGTGGAGCTACGATCAAAAGTTGATCGCATTACTTTCTGTTGATGTCCAATCGACGATGGTGATTTGCAAAGAAGTCGCGCGCCGTATGCACGCGGCAGGGCAAGGGACGATTCTAACAATCGGCTGGGATCAGGCAGACCGTGGCATGGAAGGGGATAGTGGCGAACTTTTCGCCGCTGCGAAAAATGCCATCATGGGCTTCACCCGCTCACTCGCTGTCAGCTATGCCCCGCAAGTCCGAGTGAACTGCATTGCACCGGGATGGATTCGGACCGCCTGGGGCGAACAGGCGGGGCCCATCTGGCAGGAACGAGTGATCCGTGAAACTCCGTTGGGACGCTGGGGTGAACCCCAAGACATTGCGAATCTGGCCCGTTTCCTGCTCAGCCGCGAGGCCAGCTATCTCACGGGGCAGGTCATCAATGCGAATGGCGGAGCCGTCCGCTAACCACTGGTTCAGGATGTCGTAGATTCCAACCATTCCAAGGCACGATCACGGACTATGGCCAAACCGAAGCTATTGTTTGTGACCGGTCGTCTGGCGGAACCCGCCCTTCGAGAGGTATTACCCCGGGTCGCTGTCGAGGCGGAGTTTGCTTACGATGTCGTCGTGCTGCCAATTACTGTCGCGGCTCTCATGCGGGTCGAATGGATCAGCCGAAAACTCCCTCGTCCGCACGATATTGATCGTGTGATTCTGCCGGGCTGGTGCCTGGGAGATATCGCTGTTCTCCAAGAGGAATGGCAGATTCCTGTGGAGCGTGGTCCGAAAGATCTGCAGGATCTTCCGGAACATTTTGGTCGTCGCAGAAGACCGCTGCCTTCCCTGGACGACTTTTCGATCGAGATTCTCGCCGAGATCAATCATGCCCCACGGTTATCTCAGGATGACCTAGTGAAGCAGGCCGAACATTTTCGCACGTCGGGGGCAGATCTCATCGACCTGGGTGCCATTCCGGGCGAACCCTGGCCCCAAGTCGGCGAAGTTGTGCGAACATTGAAATCGGCCGGCTTCCGCATTTCGATCGATAGTTTTGATCGATCGGAGGTCACCACGGCGGTGGAACAGGGTGCTGAACTGGTCCTCAGCGCCAACTCCACCAATCTCGCATGGGCCACTGAGCTTCCCGTGGAATGGGTGGCGATCCCCGATGATGTGACCCAGTTAACCACCCTGGAACAAACCGCCGCCACTCTGAAGCAAGCGGGACGCTCGGTCCGTTGGGACCCCATTCTCGAACCGGTTGGTTTTGGGTTCACCGCATCGCTCCAACGCTATTTCACCATCCGGAACCGATATCCGGACATCCCATTGATGATGGGAGTGGGCAATGTAACGGAACTGGCTGAGGTCGACAGTGCGGGTGTGAATTTTCTGCTGGCGGTCCTTTGCGAAGAACTTCAGATTGGCAGCATCCTGACGACAGAAGTCATCAACTGGTGTCGCAGCGCGGTGCGTGAGTTCGACGCCGCCCGCAGACTGGCCCGCTTCAGCATTACCCAGCGACGACTGCCGAAACATCTCGATGGCCGATTGCTGTTACTGCGCGACCCGAAACTGCAAGAGCAGGGTACTGCCGGTCTGCAGCAACTGGCCGAGCGCATCACCGATCCCAACTTCCGCGTTTTTGCGGAACGGGGAGAAGTGCACCTGATCAATCGTGATGGTTACTGGCACGGCGACGATCCGTACGAGGTCTTTGATCGCATGATCGCCACAGTCGGGACACTCACGGCCGAGCACGCGTTTTATCTGGGTATGGAACTGATGAAGGCACACACCGCTCTTGTGGTGGGCAAACATTATGTGCAGGACGAAGCGTTACGCTGGGGCTTTCTGACGACCGAGGAAACCAGTGCCATGGCACGGAGGCATGGGGGCCATCATCCATTACCAGCCGCTACGCGCCGGGAGTCGGAATGATGCCGTCTCCGGTCAGCCTGCCGCTTGTCACGCCCTATCCGCCAGTCGTCCGTGAGCTGGCGACCGTGCCCTCAGTGATGTCGGCGCTGCGGGCCTGTGCCCACCGAAATCGACTGCTCCTGTTCGACAGTGCGGCGGTCCGTCCGGAGCGCGGCCGGTACTCGTACCTGATGGCCGACCCGATTGTGACTGAAGACCTGCCCGAAGCCCGGTACGGAGATGCCCCCTTCGCCCCGTTGCAACAATGGCTGGGCAACCCTGCGAATCATGAACCCGCAGATTCGGACATCCCACCCTTTCAGGGTGGCATCGCGGGGCTGATGTGTTATGAACTCGGCGGCTGCTGGGAACGCCTGCCGGCCGCCCGTCACGCACGCGGACATCTGCCGGTGTTTACAGCGGGTTTGTATCCCTGGGTCATTGCCTGGGATCATATCTCCGCTCGCGCCTGGATCATCGCACACGGCTGGCCGGAATACGATCGGACTGAAGCCGATCGGCTGGCCACACAACGGGCGGATGAAGTCGAGCGCGGCCTGCGATCGATTGCAGAGACTCCAGACATCGAAAAGACAACCAATCTGATCCCGTCCAGTCCCCCAGCATGGGCAAGGCCGATCACCAGCGAGATCTGGAGCGACTTCGATCGTAATGAGTACCTGCTCGCCGTTCAAAAAGTGATCGACTACATCACGGCGGGGGACATTTTTCAGGCGAATCTGACCCAACGTCTGTGGCTGCGAGCCACGGCGGACCCGATCACCCTGTATGAACAACTGCGAAGCTGCAATCCCGCTCCGTTCGCGGGTTTTCTGCAGGGCGATGGCTGGGCGATCTTGAGTGCCTCGCCGGAACGCTATCTTCAAGTTCAGGATCGCATCGTTACCACGCGCCCCATCAAAGGAACCCGGCGTCGATCGGCACGACCGGAAGCCGACCTCTTTACGCGGGACATCTTGCGTGAGAGTGAAAAAGATCAGGCCGAAAATGTGATGATTGTCGACCTGTTGCGAAATGATCTTTCGCGTGTCTGTCGGCCCGGGAGTGTCAATGTTCCGCAACTCTGCCAGGTCGAGACGTTTGCCACCGTGCAGCATCTGGTGTCGGAAGTGCAGGGGACTCTCGAAGATTCGCAGAACATCTGGGATTTGTTCGCGATGGCCTTCCCGGGCGGATCGATCACCGGGGCTCCGAAAATTCGTGCCATGGAAATCATCGCGGAACTCGAACCTACGCGACGTGGTCCTTATACCGGCAGCTTGTTCTATGTCGGCCATAATGGGACCGTAGACAGCAATCTGCTCATCCGCACGTTTCTTCATCAGGATGGCTGGCTAGAATGTGGTGTTGGCGGCGGCATCGTCGCTCAATCCGATCCCGTCAGCGAATATCAGGAAACCTGGCACAAAGCCGCCGGGATGTTACGAGCTTTGGGAATTCGCACTCCGTAATATCTCGCTGTTAGGCCCTCTTGAAGTCGATCATGATTCTGCTTATCGACAACTACGACAGCTTTGTGCATAACCTGGCGCGCTATGTGCGCGAACTTGGTTTACCTGCGGAGATCGTGCGGAATGATGCGCTGACCGTTGCGGAGATTGCACACCAGAAACCAGCCGCCATCATCATCTCGCCCGGTCCCTGCACTCCACTGGAAGCGGGCATTTCGATGGCGGTCGTCCAGCAACTGGCGGGCACGATTCCCATTCTGGGGGTTTGCCTGGGACATCAGGCGATCGCGGCAGCACTCGGGGGGTTAGTGATTCGGGCTCCCGAACCTGTTCATGGCCGCACCTCATGGATTCGCCATCAGGGGACGCCGTTATTCGCCGGGATTTCCAACCCGTTTCCCGCGGCGCGTTATCACTCCTTGATCGTCGATGAGGCCCATCTGCCTGAGAAACTACAAGTCACCGCCCGGACCACCGACGGTCTACCCATGGCGATCGAACATACCACGGCCGCTGTTTACGGCGTGCAGTTTCATCCGGAATCGGTCCTGACACACTTCGGACACCAACTACTGACAAACTTTCTGCGACTCGCCGGCGTGACAGTTCCCATGCTTCCCGCGCGTAGCGGCGAAACTCAACAGCCCGCGTCGGTCGTTCAGTTCGGTCCGCCAGTCAGCCCGGTCGCCTGGCCCGCTCCTGTCACCTCAGTTGAGTGATCAGAACAGGCCTGCAGAAGAGCCAGCCACTATTTCACAGCGACGAGCGGAGATGTTCCCAACCCTTCTCGCGCCCCATCACCAAAGATGTATGCGGGGAGTTCGAGATCGGAAAGCATCCGTTCGGACCGCTCGCGCATGTTGCGGTCGACGGCCTGCTGGGCCGTTTCATTGGGCATCAATCGGAAGAGTATTCCGTCCAGATTCCCGATGCGACGCTGATTGGACCAAAGCACTTTGTCACGCAGGCGATAGGCAATCTGGACTTGGATTGTCTTCTGGATGACGGTCTCTTTGACATTCCGGTCCCCCATTTTGGACAGTTCTCGCGACTCGCCGGCCTGCAGATTGATATCGACCGAGATTTGCACCGGTTGGTCTCCGTCGGCCACGGTCAGCTTCGCCTTTTCCAGACGATCTCGCACCTGCTTCTCGGCATTCGTTTTCAAGGCGGCCAGATCGGCGTCTCCCCCCACATTGAGTTTCAGCGAGACACGGTCGCCGGGCTTCACCAGAGCCTTCTCCGCCAGTTTTGACGCATCAAGCTGGTTGAGCAGTTCAGCATGGGGCAATGCGACCGAGCGAATCTGCCAGGACTTTCCTTGAGGTGTCGCAAAGGTGCATTGCAGGGACGTCGTCCGCAGCGGGAAGGCGGCTTCGGGCGCGGTGTATTTCCAGACGATGGCCTGCATCGGGCGGCTGATCAGTTGCTGCCCCCCCAGCAACAGGTAGTCATCGCCAACCCATTGCAACGTTGCGGCCACATCGGGTAACGGGTACCGGTTGATGATCTCCCCCGTCGCGACATCGACGATCGACAAGAACTTGTTGGCTTCGTTGCCATGAGAAATGGCCAGCCATTGTCCGTTGGGATGAAACGCCAGACTTTCCGTGCGTCCCTCCAAAGGCACGACTCCCAGTCCATCCCCGGTCTGCGCATCGATCAAGGCGACATCTTTGTCGCCGAGAATGTTGCCTCTCACAATCGCCAACTGCTTTCTACCGGGCGAGACGGCAAACAGCCGGGCCTCTGCAAACTGGAACACCGGCTGGAGATTGCTGATGTTCCAGACGACCAGATCTCCTTCCGAATTGACGGTCCCCACGCGTTGATCATCGAGAAAGGCCGCAAAAGCTACTTCGCGTTTCCTGTCATCATCGGCACTGCGATAGGGTCGCCAGGCCAGCTGATGACCACCGTCACCCTTTAACGTGAAAATGTCGAGGCGGCCCTCACCCCGATGATGTTCGATCAGTCCCAACTCACCATTTGGTGAAATCGACAACAGGCTGCCGGAGAAGGGGAGTTCCTGCCGACCTAGCCGCTCTCCGGAACTAACCGAGTACAAATCGACAACGGTGCGTAGAGCCACCGGGTAAACCGTCTTGATGTGATAGCCCCTGCCCAACGCTCCATTATTGATATCGTTGGCCACTTTGACCTTGGTGTCATCAAAGTTTTCCTGGTAAGCCACCCTGACCGCCATGCGAGCGTCAGCACCGTCGGAGATCACCAGTTCGCGGGCCATGCCGCCGGGCACTTCCAGAGGGTAACTCGATTGGAACTGAGGGGCTGCTGTAGACGGATCGGCAACTGCCGACCATTGTTCACTCGCCACGGCATCGGTCGCCTGGGAATAGTCAGAAGCTGTCAGCGTGGGTAAGTCCGCATCGATCGCGAGGCCACCTGCGGCTGCCGACTTCGCCGCAGTCGCTAAAGCCCCTTCGTCGACCTTCAGTACTTCCAGGCGGACATCGCCCTTATCCGCGACAACACCCACCAGCCAATCGTCGCCCATCACCCGTTGGGGATAAGCAATTCCAAGACGCTCGACCTTAGGATAGCTGTAGATGAGTTGCTGCTGATTGGTATCGAGAATTCCGCGACCATGCACCATCCAACGGGTCGGTGACGGAAACGGCTGCAAGCGTCCCAATTGATAGGCCGGATCAAGCTGATCTTTTAATTGTGGGCTGAGATCGAAGTCGACCACCGGTTTCCCCGCCGCTATGTCCCAGACGACAAACTGTGAAAAGTCGCGGCGGCCGCCACGCGACTGCACGTCATACAGCACTGCCAGCTGCGAACCATCGGCAGAAAATCCCAGGGCGCCCACTTCGATTGAACTGGTTTGCCCTTCAATCTCGATTGAGCCAACTAACTGGCCATCATCCAGGGCATAGATGTCAACATTGTGCTTCAAATAATCGCCTTGGACAGCGATGTACTTTCCTCCGGGGCTGAAGGCGTAGGAGGTATGGCCGGTGAATTTATCACTGCCGACAATATGCGTGATAAACTTGCCACTCGGAAGCTCCCAGACTTTGACACCCCGTTCCAGCTGCGAGATGGCGACGAGACGATCAGGGGTGGGAAAGGCCAGGACTGCGATTCGAAACTTGTTGGTACCGTCACCCGTGGCCAATTCACCCAGCGACTTCTTAGCTTTGATATCATAAACCGACAATGCCTCACCTTTGACGTGGGCAAAGTATTGACCATCAGGACTCAATGCTAAAGCAGATGAGTAACCCACCCCGGGCACTGCCCCGGTTTTGGCTCCCGTTGATAAACGATAGACATCGAAACCATCGCGTGAACCCTTCCCGCTTTTCACAGCGAGACAATCACTCGTCGCGATGGGATAAACCACATCCTTGTCGCTCATGTTGTTCGGATCGAGCCTGACTTTTAACGGCTTCGTCGAGGTCATGGTTTCGATGTTTGCGGGGGGATCGACCGTCACTTTCCATTCCGGCGATTTCTGAAAGGTGAGGCGAGTCGACTCAGCCGCAGCGGTCGCCTTTTGCTGGAAGCCCGAAGGCGTTGGCCCCGGAGTCGCTGGTGGGGTTGTGTTGGCCACTGCGGTTTTGGCTGGAGCCGCCGGTGTCGCGGGCATCGCCGCGCCGGCCGCTGAATCTGGTTGCACATTCGCGGGGGGCGCCGAGGATGTAGGAATCACCGGAGGAGCAGGTTGCCCTGCCTGCTGGTTGTTCGGCGGCGAGACCGCAGGTACGGGTGCTACTCCGATCATGGCAAAGAGCACCACGCCGGCCACTCCCAGCATTGCCATGGCACCAATCAGCACCCCAGCGACAATGAAGGCCGTCGTGGGGAATGAACTCTTTTTGCCCTTTTTGCCGCCCTTACCGCTGCCTCCCGCTCGAGACCGCGGCACATCGACATCGGCTCCACAGGCTTTGCAGGCTACCGTCTCTCCGGCATAACGATCGGCATATTGAGAACGAGCCCCACATTCAGAACAGCGAACCGGAATGGGCATGGCGATAGATCCATAATTTCCGTCGAAATGTGATGACCAGAAATGGCCCGGGAAAGATCGATCTATGCTAGCAAGGGACCTCTCCGAATCACAAGCAAGTTATGAAACCACAATGAGTTGAGTTAGTATGCACCGTTGCTAATCCCCGCCTATATGGGGCAGAAAATACGGCCGCTCAAGCCAAATCAGTACAAACCCTGCTCATTTTTGATAAGCCTTCCCTCCCGTCCGATCTGTCAGCTTTTTCTAAGCTAAATTGAAAATAACTTGTCGGAGAGGCGACCTGCCCCGTGAGCCTGCGTTGCGGATACGTGCAACCTCCAGCTCAGGCAAGCCGCACATCTGGGCAATTCTGGAGTTGAAACATGCGCTTCTGGCAATTGACGGGCCGGCTGGGAACGGGAGCTGAAATCGTCAGCAAACTCGTAGATCCGCTTCCGTTTCGCCTCGGACGGCGTGCTGAAGCGACATTGACCATTCCGCGCTCAACGGTCTCTGGCATCCATGCCGAACTCTTTACCATGGGTGACCGGTTGTTCGTCCGCGACTTGAACAGCACCAACGGCACATTTATCAATGGTCATCGCCTGGAAAGCAGCTCTCCCCTGGAACCAGGCGACGTGCTGCAACTGGCCGATGTCGCGTTACGAATTTCTGCCGTCGAAGAAAAGACAAATACTCGCACCGTCCACCACGATTTCAATGACCATGCCCTAGCCCGGGTGCTCTTCGATAAACTGCTCATCAATCAGCAGATCACACCGCACTTCCAGCCGATTGTGGAAATCCACTCCCGTGCAACAGTCGCTTTTGAAGTGCTGGCCCGCAGTACATTGCCGGGACTGGAATCCCCCGGACAGATGTTTGCCGCCGCTGCCGATCTGGAACTGGAAGATGAACTCAGCAATGTCATGCGCATCAAAGGTGTGCAAGTCAGCCAGCAGTTTCATCAACCGCCGCCGATCTTTCTGAATACTCATCCGACGGAGTTCGCTGACGATACATCCTGGGAGTGGTTGTCCGCCTTGCGCGAAATGGCACCGCATCAGTCGTTGACCATCGAGGTTCATGAAGGAGCGGTGACCAACGTCGCCGAGATTTGCCGCTTCCGTGAAGCCCTGCGGGGTCTGAATATTGGCCTGGCTTTTGACGACTTCGGTGCGGGTCAGGCACGCATCGCGGAAATTGCTGAAGTCCGTCCAGACTATCTCAAATTTGATCGTCAGGTCGTAACGAAGCTGGACCAGGCCGACCCGGCACGCCTGAAATTCATCCGCAACCTGATTGATGCGGTTCAGGAGATCGGAGTCATTGCCCTCGCCGAAGGAATCGAAACGGAGGCCGAATACGAAGTCTGTCGTGACCTCGGGTTCACCCTGGGCCAGGGTTTCTGGCTGGGACTCCCCAAAGCAGTCGACGCCTATCAGGATTGGCACACCAACACTCTTGCTTCAGACACGTCTCTGCGTTTGCTGGCCCCTGCTTCACAACACGAGCGAGAATTGGTCACCCATCAATAACCAGACTTAGCCACATGACAGCCAAGTGAGAAATCTCACGATTTGTCCGCTGAGAGTTAGTTGGCAAAAGTCATCGCGCTGCACGACCTCACAGGAACATCAGTACACAACGAGACCACTGCAGTTGATGTGCCTTGCAATCTGACGCCGTTACTGCGATAACTCGCCGAGTCCGTAGGGTCAGCGAATCGGCTGGGAACCAAGCAACCAACTTGTTGTTCTCGGGTCCGGCGCGTCCCGCGTTCACACGGGATGTAGCGCAGCCTGGCTAGCGCGCTTGCTTGGGGTGCAAGAGGTCGTGGGTTCAAATCCCGCCATCCCGACTACTCGTAACAGAAAGCCGTTTGGCGAGTTCGTCAAACGGCTTTCTCTTTTCCACAACGAGAGTTACGTCGCCGAGTGTGCGGTTCAAAGAGACCGCTTCCAGAATCTCGCGTTTCTGGTCCATCTTTGAACCGCGCCAGATCTGGGCGGCGTTTTGGGCGAACTCGAAGACCCCCAAGGCCACCCGGACGTCCTCGGGGCCGACGTCGCCACACGCGGCCAACGTGGCGGCCACGTGGGCGGCTTCGTCGCGGAGTTGGGTCTGGCGGGCGGCCAGCGTCGCTTCGTCGATCGTGCCCGCGAGGTAGGCGTTCAGCAGGCGTTCCTGCATCGCTTCGATCTCGGCGGCGCGCTTTTTGTTGCCGATGCGTTGCTGGCGCTGGACGTCACCAATGTTCCTGAACGCCGCCTGCAGCGCGGTATGGAACCACCCGGCGAGATCGTCATCCGGGATGCGGATCGTTTCCAGGTCCGCGATAATCGCGTCTTCGAGGTCGTCCCGTCGCCAGCGGACCGTGGGATGCGTTTCGTCCGGCAGGTTGTTGGCGCAGCGGTAGTATTCGTGAACGCGGACCCCGCCGTCGTTCAGTTTCCGCTTGATGCGTTCGCCCGTGATCAACGCTCCGCAGTGCTGGCAGGCGAACAGGCCGCCCGCGAACGCGTGATCGATCTTGGCCCGCGTCCGACGGATCTTGCCGTCCAGCAGATCCTGGCAGATCGCGAACGTCCGCCGATCAACGAGGGGACGGTGCTTGCCCGTGTAGTATCGCTCCCCCCAGCGGATTTCTCCCACGTAGATGCGGTTCCGCAGCATGCGTGACAGCGCGGTGCGATGAAATCGGGGATTGCTCTTCTGGTAAATGTAGCCTTCCCCGGCCAGCTGGTCGGCCAGTGATTCGAACGTGTGCCGACCACTGGCGTACAACTCGAAGGCCCGCACGACCGCCTTCGAGTTCTGCGGATGCGGCCGAATCGGTTCATCCCTTTCGTCCGAGCAGTTCATGTAGCCGTAGGACGCAAGGCCGTGCTGCCAGCCCTGGCGACAACGTTCTTCGATCCCCTTCAAAACTTCGGTCCGCAGGTTGTCGCTGTAGTACTGGGCGACAGCCGCCATCACATTGAATGACAATGCGCCCGCTGGTCCGGGACCGAACTGGTTCTCGACGAAGGCCAGCGAGATGCCGTGCTGGTCCTCGAGCTCCTGCATGCGGACCGCGTCCCGCATATTGCGGCAGATGCGGTCGAGCTTGTGGCTCAGGATGGTACGGAGATTCTCGCGTTTCGCGTTCGCTTTCACCCACGCGACCATCTCGTTGAAGGCCACACGGGTCGCTCCGCGTTTGGCAGATTCTGCCACCTCGAACTCGCGCACGACCGTCCAGCCGTTCTTCGTGGCCCGTTCTCTCGTCGCCCGCAGTTGGGCGTCGATCGAGTAGCCCTCCTTCTGCTCCCGCGACGACACTCGCGCCCAGATCACCACATTCATGTCTCGTCCTTTCTGCTTCCAAGGAGTGCCTCTGAAAACCGTTTGACGTTCATCAGGATTTCGACGGCGTCGTCCGCGTCGAGGGGCTGTTCGTACCGAGGCGACCAGGCCGCGAGCGTGGCTCGCAGCAGGTCGTCGGTGATCCAGTCCATCGATAACGGACGCGGTCCGTCGCGACTCACTGATGGCTCAGGTGCGCCCTGAAGTCCAGCGATGTTGGCGGAGGTTTCCATGACCGGAGTCCCCCACTATTCAGCGTCGATCGGGTTGAACCCGGCGGCGGCGAGTTGTTCCCGAATCGCTGTGACGAGTCGGTTGGCACGATGCCATCCCATCCGAAGCTCTTCCGCAATTCCCTTCGTTGACAGTCCCGCCATCAGCAGGCGACAGACGCGCTGCAGCTCCTCATCCATCGCGCCAATGGCCGCTTCGACTTCGCCGCTCAGGACACGCTCTTCTCCGGTGCGTTCCTGCTGGCACGGTCCGTCATCACATCCCTGGTACTCGGCCGCCAGTTGCTCGGCCGCCCGCTCGATCAGTCCGCGGTACCGGCGATTGGCCCGCTTCAGCAACTTGAGCCGTCGATCGATGACTGTCGTCAACGCGGTCGTCTCGGTCGCTCCGTTCGACTTCTCCGGGGCGTACTCGAACTCGAGCACGGCCAGCATCACTTCTTGCACGGCGTCTTCGAGGTTGTGTCGCCGAAAGCCCAGCAGGCGCGCCCGGCTCTTGATCAGGTTCAGCTTGTCATCCAGCGACAGTCGTGGCGTTTCGTGTGTCATCTCGCGTTTCTCCGCTCGGTGTGTGAATCGCGATCGGCACCATGCCGACCACGCGAGCGGATTCTGCGAGTGCATCAGGGCCACGATCTCTGGCCATTCGCATGAGCCTCGGAAACCAACATTGGCCCGATGGCAGCCCAAGATTGGCAATGTGGACCCAATATTGGTTTCACATTGGAAAGTGACACTGATGCGTTTCCGTAGGTGACTTTGCGGGCCGACCGGCGCGCCGAAGCGGTCTGCGGTGAATAACTCCTTAGGAAGGCATGCACGA
>WGME01000001.1 GCA_016125225.1 bacterium
CTCGTCGCAGCCTGTTCGAATACATCGAAGTCTTCTATAACCGAAGCCGAAGACACTCCGCACTCGGATACCTCTCACCACAACAATTCGAACTTGTCGCCTGACGATTTCCCAGCGCCCACCAAATGTGGGTAAGTCCAAAGCCGCCACCGCCGTGTGGCGGGCATTTCTCTTTATCCCGCCGCACCGCATACGACGACCACCGCCGTTTGGACGCCGCACCACAGGCCCCAACCGCTCCACAATTCCACGGCATGTACCCAGCGGATTTCCCCGGCCCGCCATTGGGCGTTCCAGGTTTGGCACGCGTGCCGGGTGATCAGGTAACCGGGAATCGCAATGACCAGACCGATCGTCACCAGAATTGCCGGCGACCAACCGAGCGACAGCAGCACGCCGGTATCGGTCAGCGATTCTCCTCCGGCGACGGCGAGGTAACAGCCGTTCGCCAGCCAGCAACTGCCCATCAATCCCCAGGGAAATAGCGACCAGGTCGGACGTACCGCCCGCATCACCAGCCACACCACTAACGGAATAAGCGTGCCCGACAGCATGCCGCCCCAGGCGACCACCTGCGGCGACGGATTCGGCTCGACGAGCGTATACGGCAACACCCACGGCAGCAGATTCGTCGCCACCACCTCGCCGCCGGTTAACTCGGCTGCAATGACATGCCCGACCTCATGCGTGAGCAACATCAACACCCATCCCCACGCCAGACACCCGGCAAACCATGCGGTGCGCAGCCATTCGTTGGGCATGGGGGTTCAGTCTTCGTAAAGGCTATGCGTTTCGTGAAACCACGTCCGATCGATGATCAACATCGGGAGAAACAACCAACCTAGCTCGTTACCGTCGGTCACATATTCTCCGGTGATATCTCTGCGCCGTTCCCACCGAACTCCAACGGGCTGCCATAGAGAACGGTCCCAGGCCGCCAATCCAAACCCAGCATAACGGCGTTCTCCGGAGGGACGCCGGACGTATTTTCCATTCACGGATAATGTGAGGTAGGTAGCCACATACAGGATGGTCGCCACAGCCAGGATAGCTATGAACGAGCCATGTCGGCGGACATATTGATAAAGAACCATTGGATTTCGACTTTGCAGCACCGGGTAAGGATCATGGCCCGTCACTTCAACGCAAGGTGTGTTCAACGATCCACAGAGAAATGCCCGCCACGCGGCGGTGGCGGCTTTTCATGCTCTCAACCCTGAGCTCTTAACTCACAACTTTTTGCGTCTTTTGTGCCTCTTTGCGGCAAAAGAATTCAGCCCTTGCTCGCGCTGCGGGCTGGTTGTTGCGACAATTGACGGCGAGATGCACCATTCACGCCACTCGGCGGTGGCGGCTTTTCAGGGGTCGGACTTGAGAGCGTGAATCCCATGGCCGGAGTTGGTAGGATTTCGGGTTCATACGAATCAGAAATCCGAAGGAATCGAAACGATGTCGCGCTGGGTGCTGTTGAGTCTGTGGGCGGTGACTGTGGTGGGGT
Organism: bacterium; assembly: GCA_016125225.1. Classification (GTDB taxonomy): domain Bacteria; phylum Planctomycetota; class Planctomycetia; order Planctomycetales; family Planctomycetaceae; genus DSVQ01. Next base: position 1,499 of record WGME01000001.1, read on the forward strand.
GTGCCGGGGGTTCGGCGACCAATGAATCGGCGGCTCCGGTGCCGTCGGCTCCGTCGATCGCTCCGGCTGGCGGCACGAGCAGCATGGCCCAGTCGCCCGATGTCTATCAGGTGGAGTTCGACACCACGAAGGGAAAATTCGTGGTGGAAGTTCATCGCGACTGGGCTCCCAATGGAGCCGACCGGTTCTACCAACTGGTGCAGGAGAAGTTTTTCGATCAGGTGAAGTTCTTCCGGGCCGTGGAAGGCTTCATGGTGCAGTTCGGGATTCATGGCAACCCGGAAGTCAGTGCGAAATGGCGTGAAAACATGATGCCGGACGACCCGGTGGTGAAGTCGAATACCCGCGGCATGATTACCTACGCCAAGCCGGGCTTCCCGAACTCCCGGACTACGCAGGTCTTCATCAACTATGGCAACAACGCCAATCTCGATGGCATGGGCTTCGCGCCGTTCGGAGAAGTGATCTCCGGCATGGACGTGGTCGACTCGCTCCACAAGGGTTATGGCGAAGAACCGAGCCAGTATCAGCCGCAGATTCAACAGCAGGGGAACGCGTTTCTGGATCAGGCGTTTCCCGATCTCGATTCGATCATCACCGCGAAGTTGATTGGACCGAAAACCGAAGACGCCGCCCCGGCGGAAGCGACCGAGAAGCCCGTCGTCGACCCGGTGCCGACGAAGGCGGAATAGTTCTCTGGCTTTTGAAGGAATGGCTTTAGCCGCAAAAGGGCACAGAAGGCACAAAAACAAAAGCAGAGGATTGAGTTTTTGACTCTTCTCTTCTTTTTGCGTCTCTTGTGCCTTTTTGTGGCCCACGAATGGAATTTCTGAACGACGGAGCGTTCGGTGGCTGTGGTCATCGGGATCGATGAAGCCGGGTTGGGGCCGAACCTGGGGCCGTTCGTGGTCTCGGCGACGGTCTGGCAACTGCCGGAGGGAGCTACCCCTGGCGATCTGCCCGAGTTACTCGCGACGGCCGTTTCCTGCGATCCCAAGTGTGGCGATGGTCGGCTGGTTCTCGGTGACTCCAAGCAGCTCTTCCAGCCGCATCAGGGGTTGCATCGGTTGGAAGCCAGTGTCCTCGCACTTTGCTCGGCGTGTGGACACGACATCGCAACTCTGAAGTCGTTGTCGAAGTTGATCGAACAATGTGAACCGACCTGGCTGGAGGAGCCGTGGTGGCGGGACGGCGATCATGAATTGCCCATCGATGCCGATCTGGTCGCGATTCATGCTCAGGCCGAACGGTTAGCATCATCCCCTGTCAAGTTGCTGGGAGTTTGCAGTCGCGTGGTGCCACCGGGCGAATTCAATCAACTACTCGCAAGCCGTAATAAAGCCGAGTTGACCACGGGGTGTCATCTGGAACTGCTGCGGGCCGTCTGTGCGAAATTTCCGCATGAGACCAAGACAATCTTCAGTGACAAGCATGGCGGACGGAACCGGTATGCGGCGGCGTTATCAACCCACTTCGATGGTGCGTGGATCGAAACACTCTGCGAGGGGCCGGAGTGCAGCGAATACCGCTGGGAGGGGGTGACGGTCCGCTTTGAACCGCGGGCCGAAAAACATCTGCCGGTGGCTGCGGCTTCGATGGTTTCAAAGTATCTGCGGGAAGTGCATATGACGCGCTTCAACCAGTTCTGGCTAGAACTTGTGCCGGGCTTGAAACCAACGCAGGGTTACCCGCTGGATGCCCGGCGATTTCTGGACGACATCCGCGATGTGCTCGCGCGTCAGGCCATCGATCCGTCAGTCCTCTGGCGAGTGAAGTAGAGCAGAATCATTGCCTTCCAACGAATTTGCTTTATCCGCAACTCCGTCATAATCGATGCAGCGAGCTGGCAGTTTACCGCCAACGATTCGTAAAGAGATTCACCTCCAAACCCTGACGCCAAAAATATCCCAAGGTTGATGCAATGCAACACACGTGCGTGTGGGGCCCCATCTCCTCGGGTTACTTAAGGCGGAATGGAATGATGCGTGTGCTGGTCGTCGACGACTCCAAGTTCAATCGCAGCCGTGTTGTCGCGGCAATTGCTGGAGATCAGTACGAGATCCAAGAGGCGGTCGATGGTCAGGACGCGTTAGATCGTCTGGCCACGTTTCCGGCTGATGTCATCTGTACCGACCTGCTGATGCCGCGACTGGATGGCTTCGGCCTGATGCAGGAACTGCGAAACCGACGCCTGACGACTCCTGTCATTGTGCTGTCTGCCGATATCCAAGCCTCGTCGCGAGACACCTGCAGGGATCTCGGTGCAGTGGCGTTTTTGAATAAACCGGTCGCCGCGGAGGCCCTGCGTGCGGCCATCGAGCAGGCCGTGTCCGTCGGAACGGCGGTGACGCCATGAATGGTGTTTTGGGCTATTCGATCACGGAAGAGGCGATCGATGTTCTGACCGAACTGGTCAACATCGGTGTCGGGCGAGCAGCGGCTTCACTGAGCGAACTGATTGGTGAACGCATCGAGTTGGCAGTGCCTCGCCTACGATTGGAAAAAGCGGAAGAACAGGCAGCACGCAGCCTGGGCCAGCATCATGGCCAATCGACGGTGGTGCTGCAAGACTTTCACGGTCACTTTGCGGGACGCTCCGCGCTGGTCTTCCCTGCGGAAAGTGGTCTGGTACTGGCGTCGTTGCTGTCGGGAGCGGATGAAACCACATCCGAACTCGATCTCGAGCTCCAGGGCCTGTTGCTGGAAGTGGGCAACATCCTGCTGAATGCCGTGATGGGAACGTTTTCGAACGAAACTCACTGTGCGTTGGAATACACGCTTCCCCGGCTGTTGACCGAGCGAGAATCTCTGTCGGGCGTCCTGCATGGCGCGACAACCGACGAAGACGACCTGTTAGTGGCCGACGTGCAATTTCATGTTAAACACCGCGAGATTTGTGGCTCGGTGGTGATTGTATTTACCTGTGGTTCGGTGATGAAGCTGCTTCAGCTGGTGAAGCCGGAAGTGATGGCATCCTGAACCGTACACCATTCGGACAGACGTCTGCGTGAAACACGCTTGTTACAAACAGAACGTGTCTGGTGCAATTAAATGAGCGGGCTTATGAACGATTCCGAAGCGGCATTCTCACAGCCAGGACAGGCGGTGGACTGCCAACTGTTACTCGAGCAGTTACCATATGGCATCTGTGTGGTCGATAACGACCTGATGGTCAAGGTCTGGAATCCGCAATTGGCAGAATGGACCGGTTGGTCGAGTGAGTCGGTGATTGGCCAATCGCTGACGAACCTGTTCCCGAGCCTGCACCATCGGGGCACACTGCAACGGTTGGAAAGTGTCCTGTCGACCGGGGTACCGGCACTCTTTTCTGCGGCCATGCATCAACAGTTGCTGCCCATCCCCCATACTGCTGCCATCAATTCTCGCGGCATGGTCCAGGAAGTCCGTGCGATTCGGATTTCCACAGAACCGCGACAGATGCTGATCATGGTCAGCGATATCACCCTGACGACGACTCAGAAAGAGCAACTCCGGCAGGAACGCAAAAACCTGTTGGAGGCGCAGACATCGCTGCAGGCCAGCATCGAAGAACTCGGCCGAAAGAATGCGCGTCTGCAGCAGGAAATCGATGAACGGCAGGAAGCCGAAATTGCGATGCGGCAACAGACCGCGGCCTTGATTCATGCCAAGGTCCGCGAGTCGGAACATACCAAGCGACTGGAACAACTGGTATGTGATCTGACGAAAGCCCGTCAGGCTGCTGAAGTGGCCGCCCGCACCAAAAGTGAGTTCCTGGCCAATATGAGCCACGAAATCCGCACGCCAATGACGGCCATTCTGGGCTATGTCGATTTGCTTGCCAACGAAACGTTCACCGAAGACGAGCGTGCGGAACACATCGCCAGCATTCGTCGCAACAGCCACGTGCTGACGGAAATCATCGACGACATCCTGGACATCTCGAAAATCGAAGCCGGAAAAATGCAAGTGGAATCGCTGCCGTTCTCACCGCGAGAGGTGGTGGCGGAAGTGGTTGAGATGCTGCAGGATCGGGCGAACGTGAAGGGCCTGCATCTGGATATGCGGCTCATCGAACCTGCCCCGACGCGATTGGTTTCGGACCCGACCCGCATTCGCCAGATTCTGATCAACCTGGTGGGTAATGCCATCAAATTTACCAAAGCCGGTTCGGTCCATGTGGTGGTGCAATGGATCGCTGCTCACAGCAGTCATGGCAAACTGCAGATTCAGGTGGTCGATACCGGTATTGGTATTCCACATACCGCTCGGGATCAACTGTTTGCCCCGTTCGTACAAGCCGACACACGGATGACACGCGAGTATGGCGGAACAGGTTTAGGTTTAGCGATCTCGCAACGCCTGGCACGCATGTTGGGGGGCGAACTCTCCGTCGACAGTGATGTCGGCCGAGGGAGCACGTTCACCCTGGAACTTCCTTGTCCCGGAGAATCGATTCCTATGATGCCGGAATTACCAGCCTCATCCCAAACGAATCGGCAGGCAGACATGCAAGCTCCCCTGACTGACACCAAAATTCTGGTTGTGGATGATACCCCAGACAATCGCAAGCTCTTGAGCTTTCACCTGAAGAAAGCCGGGGCTGACGTTGATCTCGCGGAGAACGGCCAGGAGGCTTTGGAGAAAATCCAGGCCGCCCGGTCCAGCCAGCCATTTGACATCATCCTGATGGATATGCAGATGCCGGTTCTCGACGGCTATGATGCGACTCAGCAACTCCGTCGCATTGGCGATCTAACACCTGTGATTGCCGTCACCGCTCATGCAATGGCGGGTGATCGCGATAAGTGTCTCAGCGTGGGCTGTAACGACTACATCACCAAGCCGGCCCCTCGCGAAAAGCTGCTGGCGATCGTTGTGCAGTGGCTGCAATCGTCGGTGGCGTTGACCGGTCAATAGCCGCTTAGCTATGCCGCCCTCAAGGCTGCCAATGAATCACGACGAGTTGCGTGACAGGACAACCGTCGTCGGCCGCCCAGGCCGTGATCAAAGATTCTGACCGCGACAGTTCGATCGTGGACTGCAGTCGCCGCTTCGAGGGGGCTGCTCCCTGAGACATGCCTGGTCGCGAGGCTTCCTGCTCGACGATGAACTGCAAACGGCAGAGTTCATCGTTCAACCGGAAGGGTTGCGCCTCCACGCTGATCTTCACCGGGACCGGTCCCGGCACTGCACCTGCGGTCGTCTGTCGTTGACCATCCGCCACAGTGATTTCCGGCAGCGAAACCGGGCGTGCCAGATTTCGTGATTGCCAGATCGCGAGCGTCCTCTGCCACTGCTCGGTCGGTAGAACCAGCAAGGTTGAAACCTCTGCGGGCTGCGGCATCTGGCCTGGTGCAGAGGGCCGCAGGCTTTCCAGAATCCGGGGCATCATCTCCGCCTGAGAAACACCAGGCACGGTGGCCATCTCGATCACTTCGACCTGAATGCGAGTCGGGGGTGCCGCCCGCAAAGTGGCCGACTGATCTCGGGGAGCCAGTTGTGCTTGAGTCCGCAGGGCCGCCGCCCAGTCCTGCCAGCCGGCGGCCTCCAGATGATCGACGGCAGCTTGCAGGTGGGCTCGCTGCTGGGCATTAGGAACCGGCCGGGGTACCGGCGGACTTGCCGTCGCGCCGGGCATTTGCGTGATAAGACAGAGTGGCAAAATCCAGGCGACCGACATCACAGAACCCTAGGGAACCGATTCGTTAGCGCAGCGTCCTATCTGATGGAAACCCTTCGTGGAAGGGGAAACCCTGCCGAACTGTGCCTCCCTTCATCTCACAATGAGCAGTTTCTTCGGAAACCAGCGGTTCCTGCCGCGAAACCTTGGAGACGGTTCCGGGGTTTATTACCGTCATCTTTGTGAGACGATTACGACCACACGCCGCTGGTCCACCGAATTCCCCGCTTCCTGATCGAGGTGCAAGATGGCCCCCTGGTTGAGCCGATTCTGGGTCTCGCTGTCCGTGGGCACGACCTGCCTCACCGGAACCTTGATGGTCCATGCCGCTGAGATTTCGAGTCCCACGGCGGCAGAAGTCGCCCAGCAGGTGGATCGCCTGATTCTCACCGAACTGGAAGCCGCCCAAACTCCCTTGGCGGGTCTGGCCAACGATGAAGATTTCCTGCGACGGGTCTCGTTCGACATCGCTGGGGTGCCACCGACACCGCAGCAGGTCACGCTGTTCGGTTTGAACCCCGATCCCCGCAAGCGAACGGAAGTCATTCAGCAGCTTCTCGCGTCCGACAACTATGGCAAGAACTGGGGCAGCTACTGGCGCGATGTCGTTTACCTCAGTGCGACCAACATGCGAGCCCGTGGTGCGTCCACGGTCTTCGAAGAATGGATGGTTGACCAACTCAATCAGAACCGTCCGTGGGATGCCATTGTCACCGACATTCTGACCGCCACCGGGAACATCGGTGAGAACGGTGCGACCGGACTGGTCTTTGCCCACGGGGGTGAAGCGGAAGAAGTCGCCGCGGAAGCCAGCCGCATTTTCCTCGGCATCCAGATGCAGTGTGCCAACTGCCACGATCATCCGACCGACATCTGGAAGCGCGAGCAGTTTCACGAACTGGCCGCGTACTTCCCCCGGGCCTCGGTGCGACCGATTCAGGTCGATGGCATGCAGCGTGGCTTTGAAGTGGTGTCGGTCAATCAGACACAACGCAACCCGGTGGAAGCCTTCCGTGAAAATCCCGAACGCATCGTCTCCATGCTCGATCGGAACCGTGACCGCAAGCTCTCCAAGTCGGAAGCGGAGGGCGGTCCGATGGGGCAATTCGGCCGTATCTTCCCACGGCTGATCGAAATCGGCGATACCAACAAGGATGGCATGCTCAGCGTCGAGGAACTCCGCAAGATCGAACCGCCGATGATGCCCGGTCGTGGGAATACCGAACATTACATGGCCGATTTGAAAGACCCGTCGTCGAAAGGGACGTTGATCCAGCCGAAGTTTTTCGTGGATGAAAGTCAGCCGGGAAAAGGCTTGTCGGATCTCGAACGTCGTCAGGCCGCCGCGAAAGCCTTCACCGACCCAGAGAACCCGTGGTTCGCCAAGGCGATCATCAACCGCGTGTGGAACGAAATGCTCGGCCAGGGCTTTTACATGCCGGTAGACGACATGGGCCCCACCCGCAGTCCGGCTTATCCCGAGGCGATGGACACCCTCGCTGCGGCCTTTGTCGCACATCATTACAACCTGAAATGGTTGATCGAAACCGTGGCCAGCACGCAGACCTATCAACGGCAGGTGCGACCGCAGAGTGTCTCCACCGATGCCTTGCCGTTCGCTTCGCAAACCCCGACACGCTTGCGGTCCGACCAGCTTTACAGTGCCTTGTCGACCGTGCTCGGCTTCAGTGAATCCGCACAACCGGCTCGGGGTGGCATGATGGCCGGGGGCATTTACGGCGGTGGTCGCTCCCCCCGGGCTCAGTTCAACCAGATCTTCACTTTTGACCCCAGCACGCCGCAGGAAGACATCACCGGCAACGTGCAGCAGGCCCTGTTCCTGATGAACACCCCGGCCTTCCGCAATGCCGTCTCCGCGACCGGGAATTCGCGACTCTCGCAGATCTTGCGGAAGTACTCCGACGATCAGGACGCCATCAGCGAACTCTATCTGCTAGCGTTGGCACGCGAGCCCTCCGATCGTGAATTGCAGGTCTGCCAGAAGTATCTGGGCGAAGTCGGCAGCCGCGGCGAAGCCTATGAAGACCTGCTATGGAGCCTGCTCAACAGCAGCGAATTCCTGTCCAAACGCTAGTTCTCTTTTGAGATCTTCTCTAACTTTCGAATTCAATACGCCTTCAAGAGATAAGGAACGCGGTCATGTTCCAAGCCTGGCAAGAACACGTGCGACTCAACCGTCAGGGACTTTCGCGCCGTGGGTTCATGCATGCGGTCTCGGCCTCCGCGATCGCGGCGGGCACGCTCAGTTTCCGCGATGTGGTGACCGTGCGGGCGGACGATCTCCGTCGGCAAGGCCGCTCGATGATTCTCCTCTGGATGCAGGGGGGGCCAAGCCAGCTCGAAACCTTTGATCCCAAGCCCGGTCATGAGAACGGCGGTGAGACGAAGGCCATCGACACCAACGTGCCGGGGATTCAGATCGCCGAGGCCTGGACCAACGTCGCGAAGGTGGCCGATCAACTCGCGATCATTCGTTCGATGACGAACAAGGAAGGTCAGCACGACCGGGCGACCTACCAACTGCACACCGGGTATATTCCCTCGGGATCGGTGAAGCATCCGGCCCTCGGGTCCAACATCGCGCATGAGATCGCCTCCGCTGAAGTCGACATTCCTTCGGTCGTCGCGATCGGTGGAGGTCGTGGTGGCATGGGCTTCGGTGGTACCTCGGCTGGTTTCCTCGGAGTTGACTACGAACCGTTCCAAGTCGCTGATCCGTCGCGGCTGCCGGACAACGTTGCCGTGGCGAATGGCGAAGGCCGTTATCGCCGCCGCCTTGGTCTGCTCGGCCAGATCGAACAGGAATTCGCTCAGCGCGGAGGTGAAGTCGTGGTCGATAACCATCGCCGCATTTACGACAAGGCCTCGAAACTCGTCCTCAGTCCGAAGACCAAAGCCTTCGATCTCAGCGATGAACCGCAATCGTTAAAGCAACAGTACGGTAGTTCGTCGTTCGGCCAAGGCTGCCTGCTGGCACGGCGGCTGGTTGAAGCCGGAGTCACCTTTGTCGAAGTCCGTCACGGCAGTTGGGACACGCATCAGGACAACTTCGAGAGCACCACGCGACTGGCGGGCGAAGTCGATCCCGGCTTTGCAGCCCTCATCAGCGACCTCAAGGATCGCGGTTTGCTAGAGACCACCTTGGTCGCCTGGATGGGCGAGTTCGGCCGCACACCCCGGGTGAATCCCCGTGGTGGCCGTGACCATTACCCGCGCGTCTTCAATGCCGTGCTCGCCGGCGGTGGTGTGAAGGGCGGGCAGGTGATCGGGGCCTCGACGAAAGATGGCACCGCTGTCGATCACGATCCGGTTTCTGTCCCCGACCTCTTCTGTTCGATTTGCCATTCTCTCGGCGTGGACCCGGCGAAAGAGAACATGAGCCCGCTCGGTCGCCCGATGAAAATCGTGGATGGCGGCCAAGTGGTCTCAACGTTGTTTGGTTGATCGAACCGGATTACACAATGTCGATGACGCGACCCCGGCTGATGGGCAACGGTCGGCCGGTGACATCGTGCACGACGGTGTCGGCGTGATACCCCAGGCAGTGGAAGATCGTCGCCAGATAATCGTTCGGATGGACGATATCGGTCACGGGATAGGCGGCTTGCTCATCGGTCTCGCCATAGACCGTGCCCCCTCGGATGCCACCACCCGCGAGGGCGATCGAGAAGACGCTGCCCCAGTGGTCACGGCCCTTTCGCGCATTGATCCTTGGCGTATGGCCGAACTCGCCGACCCAGCAAACCAAGGTCTGATCAAGCAGCCCGCGATCAGCCAGATCGCCAAGCAACGCGGAATAGCCCTGATCCATCAACGGCATCAACCAGCCCTTCAGGCTTTCGCTGTGGGCGATATGGGTGTCCCATGAGCCGTTGTTTTCCTTGCCATCAAGACGTGGCCAGTTGACATGGACGACGGAGACACCCGCTTCGACCAGTCGCCGCGCGAGTAACGCACTTTGACCAAATGGCGTGCGGCCGTAGCGATCACGCACGGCTGCGGGTTCCTGCGAGAGTTCAAACGCCTGCCGGGCCCGTCCACCGACGAGCAGATCGAGTGCCTGTTCCGCTTGCCGATCGTATTGCGACTCCGCGACTGTTTGCGGGCTGGTTCGCTGCCGAACGATTTCATCCAACAAAGAGATACGGGAACCGAAGCGGCTGGCATTCATCCCCTCGGGTAATTCACAGCCGGGGACCGTGAACGAGGGATCATTGGGATCACAGGTCAACAGCCACGGATCATGTTGCGGCCCGATGACGCCGCCCCCCTGCCCCGGCCAGACCTTCTCACCCACATTCGCCAACCGTCGCGGGATCGTGATCGCAGGTGGAAGAGCGGTCGACTCCGTACGCAGGGCACGAATCATTGCCGCATAAGACGGAGCATCGTTCGGCTTCTCCGGCAGGGCATTCTCGCGGCTGAGCGGAATGTGCGGCACACCGGTCAGCATCTGGTAGCCGCTCGAAGAATGGGAATTATCGCCGGTGACCATCGTGCGGATAACGGCGACCTTGTCGGTATGCAGCGCCGTCTGCGGCATCAGTTCACCGACCCACAATCCCGGCGTGCGAGACGCGATCACACCGAAATCACCACGAGCCGCCTGCGGCCCGAACGGCTTCGGGTCCCACGTTTCATGTTGAGGCACACCGCCCGAGAACCAGAGCACAATGACCGACTTCGCCTGCCCGAACGAACGGCTGGTTTCCGCCGCCCGAGCGGATTTCGTCCCCGAAAACTGGCTCAATCCGAGATGCCCGAGACCCAAGGTGCCCCAGCGCAGGCAGTCGCGCCGGGCGTGCAATCCAGCCATGTCAGAGCGTGCCGATGCCATGCTGGTTTATCCGTGCTGAATCTCGTGGGGGTGAATCGGGAAGGAATAACGTACACCATCTCCGAGCACCCATCAATATCGACTGATGTCAAGTTTCCCGTGATGGCTTCGTCGCAGACACTAATTCTGATGGGGACGAACACCATGTGAACACTGGCAAATGCCCGGCCAACCCATCAAACTGCGTCGATAGGTCTTCCGCTTTCAGGAGTGCTGTCGATGCGGTTCTGTCTTTCGGTGTTTTGTCTCGGCTTGAGTTTCGTAGCTCCTACGCTGTTGTCCGCCGAACCGCTGACGCTCCACATGCGATCGCGGACCGAAGTGGCTCCCGATTCCGGCCGGTATCATGCGGTGACCCAGCCGGTGGAGTGGAACCCGAAAGAGACGGCGATTGTCGTCTGCGATATGTGGGACACACACACCTGTCCCAACGCCGCGTTGCGGGTCTCGCAGATGGCCCCGCGGATGAACGAAGTTCTGAAGGCCGCGCGGGCCAAGGGCATCTTCATCATTCATTCCCCCAGCGGGACGATGAAATTCTACGAGGAACATCCCGGCCGTCAGCTGGCGATGTCGGCTCCCATGACCGAGCCGATCAAGCCGCTGCAGACCTGGTGCAAGATCGATCCCGAACATGAAGACCCGCTCCCCATTGATGACACCGATGGTGGCTGCGATTGCGAACGAACCTGGAAGCCGGGCGATCCGTATCCGTGGACCCGGCAGATCGCCACGATCGAGATCATGGACGGCGACGCAATCACCGATTCCGCCGAGGCGTATTACCTGCTCAAGCAGCGGGGCATCAAGAACCTGATTGTCATGGGTGTGCACACCAACATGTGCGTCCTCGGCCGTCCGTTCTCGATCAGGCAGATGGTCTACCAGGATTTGAATGTCGCCTTGATGCGCGACATGACCGACACCATGTACAACCCGGAGATGAAGCCTTTCGTCAGCCATTTCACGGGGACCGATCTCGTTGTGGAACACATTGAAAAATTCTGGTGCCCGACGCTGATCAGTGGCGACTTCCTCGATGGTCACGAGTACCGCTTCCCCGCCGATACCCGGCCGCATGTGGTGATTGTGCAAGGCGAGTCGGAATACAAAACTGCCGAAACGCTGCCGAAGTTTGCGTTGGACCATCTCGGCAAAGATTACCGCGTCTCATTCGTCTGGCTCGATGAGAAATCTAATGCCAGCTTCCCCGGTATTGAAACGGTCAAAGATGCCGACGTGCTGTTCATCAGCGCTCGCCGCCGACCCATTCCTCCGGAACAGATGGCGATTTTGAAAGCGCATGTCGCGGCGGGCAAACCCGTTATCGGTATCCGCACGGCGAGCCATGCGTTCCACCTGCGGAATCAACCCGCTCCCGCAGGACTCGCCGACTGGCCCGATATCGATGCCACCGTCTTCGGCGGCAGCTACACGAATCATTATGCTCACGACAAGCAGTCGACAATCTGGCCATTGCCCGAACGCAAAGACCACCCGATTCTCGCGGGTATTCCGTCGGCAGAGTTCCCCGGTGGTGGCGGCCTCTACCAGACCGCGCCATTGAAAGAAGGAGCCGTCGAACTGCTCCGTGGCAAAGTCGAAGGAGTCGAACAACCCGAACCTGTCGCCTGGACCTTCACCCGCCAAGACGGTGGCAAGTCGTTTTATACGTCATTGGGCCATATCGATGACTTCCAGCGTGCAGAGTTCACGACACTGCTGAAGAACGCGATCGCATGGGCGAGCGGGGGGCGTCAGCCCCCTGAACGGACTCCCAAAGCCACGGATAAATCGGTTTCGCTCAACGACACCGCTAATAAAATCGAAGTTAAGCAGACGGCATCGAACACGAGTGGAACACGCACTCAGGGGGCTGACGCCCCCCGCTCGCTCGTTGTTCCAGGCACCTGGAATGATCAATCGCCGGCTCTCAAAGACTATGACGGTTACGCGTGGTACCGGGCGAATGTCACCATTCCGGCGGAGTGGGCCAAGCGGTCGATGTACCTCTATGTCGAAAAGGTCGATAACGCCTGCGAGACCTTTTTCAATGGCGTGAAGATCGGCGTCAGTGGCAAATTGCCGCCGGAGTATGAAAGCGGCCTCATCGGCAACGAGCACCGCTATGTCGTGCCGCCGGAACTGGTGAAAACCGATGGCCCGAACCTCGTAGCGATTCGCGTTTATGATCACGATGGCAACGCCGGTTTCAAAGGGATGGCCCCGCACCTGCTCGCCGGGAATGAAGCCATCTCTTTGGCCGGTACATGGGACTTCCATGTCGGCGATGATCTGACACTTGCCTCCACACCGCTCGCGAAATTCGAAGCCTTCGCCAAGATCGGCCCGGCTCCGCAACTCAGCCGGTTTGCCACCGTCATCCGTCGGCAAGCGCAGGACAAACCGCTGTCGCCGCAGCAGTCCCGCGATCTGTTCAAGATACCGGACGATCTCGAAGTCGACATCGTGCTGACTGAGCCGACGATCTCGCAGCCGGTCTTCCTCAATTTCGATGAACGCGGCCGCATTTGGGTGCTGAACTATCTGCAATATCCTGAGCCGGCGGGCCTGAAGCTGTTGAGCAAAGATCAATGGTGGCGGGCCGTTTACGACAAAGTCCCCTTGCCGCCGCCACATGGTGACAAAGGGGCCGACAAGATCACCATTCATGAAGACACCGATGGCGATGGCACCTTCGACAGCCATAAAACTTTTGTCGATGGCCTGAACATTGCCACGGCGTTTGCTCAGGGACGCGGCGGCGTCTTCGTCCTCAACCCGCCCTACCTGCTGTTCTATCCCGACAAGAATCAGGACGATGTGCCCGACAGTGATCCCGAAGTGCTGCTCGAAGGTTTCGGCATCGAAGATACGCACTCTACCATCAACAGCCTGCGTTGGGGGCCGGATGGCTGGTTGTATGCCGCTCAGGGAAGCACGGTCTCCGGGGCGGTGCGACGACCGGGCGAGAAGGCCGTCGTCCATTCGCAAGGCCAGAATATCTGGCGGTATCATCCCGAACTCAAGAAGTACGAGATCTTCGCGGAAGGGGGCGGTAACGCTTTCAGTGTCGAGATCGATTCCCAGGGCCGCATCTTTTCCGGCCACAACGGCGGCAACACCCGCGGCTTCCACTACATGCAGGGAGCGTATCTGCAAAAGGGTTTCGGCAAGCACGGCCCCCTTTCCAACCCGTTCGCCTTCGGCTATTTCCCGGCGATGGAACACGGCGACTACGCCCGTTTCACGCACAACTTCATCATCTACGAAAGTGATGCCCTGCCGGAGAAGTATCATGGCGTGATTTTCGGCGTGAACCCGATCAACAGCCATGTGGTGCTGAGCGAACGCATCCCCGTCGGCAGCACCTTCAAGACCCGCGACATCGGTTTCGCGATTGATTCCTCCGACACCTGGTTCCGCCCGGTCGATATCAAAGACGGCCCGGATGGCAACATCTACGTCGCCGACTGGTACGACGGCCAACTCGCTCACACGGCGAACTATCAAGGCGGTATGGACCGCGACCACGGCCGCATTTACCGCATTCGTAGTCGAAATGTTAGCCGCGACCCGCAGGGGAGCGCTGCAGCCAAGGCACGTCCGGCTTTGACGACGCTGTTCGCATCCACCCGAGCGGATGATATTCCTCATTCGAACGAGATCGCGAAGTACCTGACATCACCGAATCGCTGGGAACGTCAGACGGCGTTGCGTGTGTTAGCTGATCGCCGTGAGGAACCTGCGGAGGCCTGGATTCCAATATCCGAACATGAAAGGGACTCAAATGGCGAATGGAAGGATCAGGAATTTCTGGATGGCATCTGGGCGGTTTTCCTCACGTCAGACGTCGATGAGAAGTCCGCGTTGGATAACTTGACGCTCGGTCCACAGACGCGGCTCTGGACGATTCAACTGCTGGCGAATACTCAAAAGTTATCACCAGAGTTTTCCAAAGCCGTCATTGAGTTGGCCAAAGTCGAACCCGACATTCACGTCCTTTGTCAGCTGGCATCATCCGCGAAACGTTTACCGCCAGCGCAGTCGTTGCCCATCACTCACAACCTGATGACCCGGTCGCAGTTCATTGACGACCCACGTTTTCCGTTGCTCGTCTGGTGGGCGCTCGAAGCGAATGTCGAGCCCGCGCGCAATGAAGTCCTAGCGATGTTTCAGGACGAAAAACTCTGGCGGGAACCCCTGGTCGAGAAAGAAATTTTGCCACGGTTGATGCGGCGGTTCGCGGCGACCGGTCAACGGGCCGACCTTGCCGTCTGCACGCAGTTGCTGAAGTTTTCACCGACGAAGGAGACCACCGCTGCTCTCATGCGCGGCTTTGAAGAAGCCTACCAGGGCCGCAGCTTGAACAACGTACCGGCGGAGTTGGTGGAGGCGTTATCCAAAGCCGGTGGTGGTTCGCTCAGCCTCAAGATTCGGCAGGGTGATCGCGAGGCCACCGCTGAGGCACTCAAGGTTCTGGCGGACGAAAAGGCTTCCAGCGGCAAACGCGTCGAGTATGCCAACCTGTTCGGCGAAGTCACCTCACCCTCGGCTTTGCCGGTGATGCTGGAGGTGCTGGCGAAGACCAGCGACGACAACGTCCGCAGCACGATTCTCGGTTCGCTGCCGTCGTATAACGATGAAGATGTCCCGGTCACCGTCCTCAAACTTTACAGTCAATGGACCGATGATGTCCGCAGTGTTGCCCAGTCGCTGCTGGTCAGTCGCAAGCCATGGGCGAAGGCGTTTCTCGACGCGATCGCCCGGGGAGATATTCAGCCTTCATCGATCCCCGTCGAAACCGTCCGCAAGTTGACGATCTATGGCGATACCGACATCGCCGCGACGGTGAAGTCGCTGTGGGGCGAAGTTGACGGGGCATCTACCGCCGAGATGCAGGCCGAGCAGCTACGGTTGACCGCAGCTCTCAATGATGGTGGCGGGAACCCCTATCCCGGCAAAAAGCTTTATATGCAGTCGTGCGGGAAGTGCCATGTGCTGCACGCACAAGGCGGCCAGATCGGTCCCGACCTGACCACCTTCAAGCGCGACGATGTGCCCCGACTATTAATCAACATCCTCAACCCCTCGGCGGAAATCCGTGAAGGGTACGAAACCCATGTCGCCATTCTCGATGACGGCCGCGTGGTGCAGGGCTTCCTGGTTGAGCAGGACCCGCAAGTGATCGTACTGCGGACCAGCGAAGGCCAGACGGTCTCCATCGAACGCGAAGGGATCGAGGAACACGTGGTGATGAAGAAGTCGCTGATGCCCGAGGGACAATTGAAGGCCCTCAGCGATCAGGATGTCCGCGACCTCTTCGCCTACCTGCGCAGCACACAGCCCCTAAGCGATTGATGGTACAAGTAAACCCACCCATCGCGATGGGTGGGCTTCTTGCAAATTTACGGTGTCGGTTTCCACCACGCATCGAGTTCCGCTCGCAGCTTGGCTTCGAGATCAGGGTGCGTCGTCAACAGGCTCTTGGTTTCGTGGGGATCGGCCACAACATCGTAAAGTTCTGGAGCCGCCGAACTCAGCGGTCCCGGTTCGATGGCTTTCCACCGACCGTCGGCGAGAATCCAACGGTACATCAGAGTCTTCGAGGGATCATCGATATCGACGATGTCGTGTTCAAAGATTTCGCCATACAGCCGATTCCGATCGGTCTTGCCACCGGCCTTCGCAATGGCGGCGAGATCCAGTCCTGGCAAAGGGTCTTTCGGAGTGATGCCACAGGCGGTGAGAATGGTGGGGGCGATATCGATCGTGCTCACCGGTGTGTCAAACATCCCGGCGGGAATGTGCCCCGGCCAGCGGACGATGATCGGTGTCCGCAATCCGCCATCGTAGGGCGACCGCTTGCTGCGCGCGGCATACTTGGGCGAATCGGGGTCCTGAATCCAGCCGTTATCAGTCGCGAACAGCACGATCGTGTTGTCGCGAAGTCCTCGTGCATCGAGCAGGCCGAGCAACTCGCCCACTGTTTCGTCGAACCATTCACACATGGCGTAGTAGCGGGAAATGTGGTCCGAGCGGTCAGCTTTCTGATACTTCTTGAAAAGCCGGTCGGGGGGATTGTGCGGCGAGTGCGGCAGCATCGGGGCATACCAGAGGAAGAACGGTTTCCCCCGGCTGTCATCCAGAAACTGCGGGATTGGTCCCAGACCCTCGCGACCGATTTTCAGGCCGAGGTCACCATGCCGACCGCCCCGTTTCGGGTCGCCGTGGGTCATGCCGAGCGTAAAGCCCCCTTCTTTCGGATTCCCTTCCCACCATTTTCCGGTCTGTAGACTGATGTAGCCCTCTTCGCCCAGCCATTTCGGAATGGTGGGCATCCGGCGGATGTGGCGGAGCATTTCCGACCGGTCGGTCCCCTTGGGTGGATCATTTCCGCTAATCTTGTGCTCATGTGGATAACGCCCGGTGATCAACGTGGCGAGACTCGGGCGACACAGGCTGCTGGGAACGTAACCGTGTGTAAAAGTTGCAGACTCTTTGGCAAGTTGGTCAAAGTGCGGCGTCTGAATTTCGGGGTGCCCCATGAACCCGAAATCGGTCCAGGCCTGGTCATCTCCCAGTATCAACAGCACATTCGGAGGGGTCGGTTCAGCCGCCGCGGCAAAACCGCTGACGAAAATCAGTGTGAGGAATGCCAGTTGCTGTAAATGGAACGAGTGGTGCAACATGGGAAGTCAATCCTGGAGGAAGATCATCGGGAGAGGTTCACAGATTTGCCGGAACAAGGTCTGGTTCGACGATAAGTCGCACCGCCGGTTCCTGCAACCCTGATGGATGCATTGAATTCGATATGAGAATCGTGTGAACAACTTCCGACGAAGCAAGGCATCAAAATCGGTTGACACGGCTGGTTGACCAACGTCTAATGCGCGTGGTGATCGACGGTGTCTTTCCGATGGGATCGACAAAATTTTCGGGCCTGGAACATGACTTTGGTCTGTCTGTGTTGGACAGCCCAGGGGCATGGCGGGCCGCACCGTCATAAGTCTCGTCACAAGTGTTGAGAGGAATAGTTCATGCGGAAGAGTGCGACTTGGATGGTGTGCGGCGTTGCCGTGGCCGGCTTGATTCTGGCCTCATCGATGCGGACTGCTGAAGCCCGCCCCGATTACCTGAACAAAGCCTTCATCCCGATGTACGAAACGACCAAGGCCGAAGCCGAGAAGGTCAAATGCGGAGTTTGCCACTACGGCACCGACAAGAAAAACCGTAACGATTACGGCAAGGCCATGGGCGAAGCCCTCGGCGGTAAGAACATCAAGGACGTCGAAAAGCTGAAGGAAGCTCTGACCAAGATCGAGAAAGAAAAGAGCTCGGTCGAAGGCAAGACCTTCGGCGATCTGATCAAGGACGGCAAGCTGCCCGGCAAGAACCCGGAATAAGCTGAGTTGACCTTTCGGGTCAATTTCTGAGACATTGCAAGGCCACTCGTCTTCCGGCGGGTGGCCTTGTGTATTAGACGCCCGGAATGCTTCCCGTTCATCATTGAATCTGACCATGCCGAAATCGAAAGCCCCCGCAGACGTGCGCTACTGGTTGTTCAAATCAGAGCCCTCGGCGTTTTCGATCGATCATCTGGCGAAGTCACCGAAACAAACAGCCCCGTGGGATGGCGTCCGCAACTATCAGGCGCGGAACTATCTGCGTGATGGCGTGCAGCTCGGTGACCTCGTCTGCTTTTATCACAGCAGCGAACCACCGCTGGGAATCTTCGGCACCATGCGCGTGGTTCGCGCGGCTTACCCCGACTTCACTCAGTTCGATCCGAACAGCAAATACTACGACCCGAAAAGTCCGTCCGACAATCCCCGCTGGATGATGGTCGACGTGCAGTTGATACAGAAATTCGACACGCCGGTGCTTCGCGAGAATCTGGCGGAACACAAAGTGACCGCCGGCATGCTGGTGATGAAGAAAGGCTCGCGGTTATCAATTCAACCGATGACCGCCGCCGAATGGAAAGCGGTTCATCAATTGGCAAAAGCGAAACCGCTGACATAACCCGTCGAACTGGAAGTGATCGTCCCGAAGGAGCTGGTCCGTTGCGGAAAGCCTGGTATCACCATCGCGGCTTGCAGATCCTGCTGACGTCTCTGGTGTCGGTGGTCTGCGTGTGGTGGGCTGTTCGTCCGTTGCTATCCGATCCGGAAGAAATTCTGACGGCGTTCCAGCAAGCCAACTATTTGACCCTGCCCATCCTCTGGATTTGCATCACACTCTTTTACTGGTTGAAGGCCTGGCGTTGGCGGTTGCTGCTCAAACCTGTCGGCGATTTTAACACGTCGCGTGATCTCGTCCCGCCCACGATGATCGGGTTCGCCTTCAATAACCTCCTGCCCGCGCACATCGGTGACTTTGTGCGAGTCTACTTTTTCTCCAGGAAAACCGGTGTGCCCTTTACGGCAGTACTGTCGAGCGCCGTGTTGGAACGCGTCTTCGATGTGATTGCGATCCTTGGCTATCTCGGACTGGGATTGCTGTTCGTTCCCGGTTTAGATGACTCGTTTCGGCAGCAGGCGATCTACGTGGCCGTGATGGCAGCCGTTGCTGTGACTGGCGGCATGGTCTACGTGTTCTGGACTCGTCCGTTCGTTAATTTCACGGAGGCCATTCTCGCCCGATTGCCGTTTGTTCCGGAAAAATTACGGAGCAAGCTGTGCCGTATGCTGGAAACAGGGGCGGATGGACTTCAATCGCTCAAAAGCCCCAAGCTGATCGTCGGCATTCTCGGTTCGTCATTCGCTCAGTGGGCACTCAATGGCCTGCAGATGTATATCGCCTTGTGGAGTTTTGGCGTCGAAGTCAGTCCGTTAGTGGCCTGTATTCTCCTGGGTGTCACCGCATTCGGGGTGACCATTCCCGCCGCGCCTGGCTTCTTCGGAGTGATTCAGCTCTGCTTCATGCTGGTGCTGAAATACTTCGTCGATGACCCGGCTGCCGTCTTTGGGGCGTCGATCTATTTCCATCTGTCGCAGTACATTCCAGTGACGCTGGTGGGCCTCTATTTCTTCAATGCCACCGGGATGACGATGGCACAGATGGAAGCCACGGCTGAAGCGGCAGAAGAGAAACCGGCGACGGTGCCGGTCGATGTTGTCTCTCAACCGTCTTAGCTCCCGGTGAGCCACCGGGAGCCATACGCTCAATTGAATGTCATTGCGGCACAATGTTGAAATAAGCGTCGACCACCGGTCATTGACCGGTGGCTAAGACGACTACGCCATCACTTCCGGCAATGACTTTACGCACTCGTTGACCAAATCGGATATGTTCAGGTTCTCGGCCTGACCGTCATAGTTGAGCAGCATGCGGTGCTGCAGGACTTCAGTGGCGAAGTGGCGGATGTCGTCAAAGGCAACATGCGCCCGGCCTTCGGCTAATGCTCGAACTCGTGCGGCTCGAATGAGGCCTTGCGCCGCTCGCGGGCTGGCTCCCCAGCGGATGAACTGCTTCACGCGCGGCGTGGCGAATTCCGAATCGGGATGCGTCGCCAATACCAGACGGCAGGCGTAGTCGCGCAAGGCATCGGTGACCACCACCTTCTCCAGTGTCTGCCGGAGTTCCATGATGCGGTCGCCGTTGAGCAGTTTGGGCAGTTCGATGCCGGTCTTCAGAATCGTCCGGCTGACGACTTCATTGAGTTCATCCCGAGTGAGGAACGGCACAGTCACCTTGAACAGAAACCGGTCGAGTTGGGCCTCCGGCAGCGGGTAGGTCCCTTCCTGTTCAATCGGGTTCTGTGTGGCAAGCACAAAGAATGGCGGCTTCAACTGGTGGATCACGCCTCCCGTCGTCACCGATTGTTCCTGCATCGTTTCCAGCAGGGCTGATTGCGTTTTCGGCGAGGCCCGGTTGATTTCGTCGGCGAGCAGCAGTTGCGCGAAGATCGGGCCGCGGCGAAATTCAAACCGATAGCGCCCGGCTTCATCACTCGTCATGATGTTGGTGCCGATGATGTCGGCGGGCATTAAATCCGGCGTGAACTGAATGCGGCGGAAATCGAGATCGAGGACCCGCGACAAGGCCTTCACCAGTTCCGTTTTGCCCAGCCCGGGAACCCCTTCCAGCAGCACATTACCCCCGGCAAAGATGGCAACGAGTGCCGCCTCCACGGTTTGCTGCTGGCCGACAATCACACGGCCCACGGCTTCGCGGACGCTGTTGAAGTCACTTTGAAAGCGACGGGCTTCGGCCTGCAATTCCGCGGGATCTGTCATGAACCAAGCTCCGGAGTGCGATTGAACAGGCTAAGGGCTGAGGGTTGAGTGCTAAGAGCTAAGTGAAAAATCACAGACGATCTTTCCCAAGGCTGGCATTTTCCACTTAGCACTGGCCTCTTGACACTTGGCGACTCAGCGTTGTTTGTAACTTGCCGTCATAGAAACGGCAATCCGCGCGATCATCAGATTCTTACGGAACACGGAACTCCACCGCCGTATTCACGATATCAGCCCCCGTATCGATCTCATAAGAAGTAACGTTGTCCCCCACTTCGATGGTCTGCTCTTTCGCCTCGCCCGCAGCGGTCCAGCGATGCGTAATGGTCCACGGCGTTACGGGGCGTTCCACCGTTTCCACGCCGCGGGTGACGATGCGCAAATCATTGAGCGCGGGTTGCCCTTCCATCAGAAAATAAATCGCGGAGTAACGTTTCATGGGGGAATCCGAGATCGTCATTTGGACATCCTCGCCTGCATGATCGCCGAAAATCAGAAACGACGTCTCATATGGTTGGGGATTCGCGTCGAATTCCCCCGGACCACGAAATGTTGGGTGAATCCGAAGCACCGTCTTCACCGGCAGAGATCGATCACACGCAAAGCGGCCGATGATATCAAAGTGGGTCAGCTCTGTTCCCAAAGGTGGAGTGATACGGCCAGTGAAAGGGCCGATCACACGAGCCGTGGCGTCACCCGGATGAAACTCGCGGGGCGGGCGGATGACCGGTGCCAGATAGCTGTTTTCGTCGGCGGTAGACGCTTCCAGCGTAAAGGTCCGCGTGGGCTGATTCGTTTCGTCATTCCGGCCGATCTGCAACGTGTTGTTGCCGGGTTGCAAGGCGGGCAAAGACGTCGCGGCGAGTTGCACCCAGGTGGTAATCTTTAATGACTTCACGACGGCTTCGTCGGGTTTTCCCTTGAAGGCGATGCGGAGCAGATAGCCGTAGGCACCGGTCACTTTGTCGGTCAGGTCGACGGTCGCGGGAAACGTCTTCGTTTCCAATCCCAACCAGGTGACTCCGTTGTCGAGCGAACAAGTAAGCGTCAGGCCTGTGCCATCGATATCGATGACCGACGCCCCGGCATCGTCTTTGGCATCGGCGAGTTTGCCCAATTCCGGCACGATGACATAGGGCGTGCGCAGATCGAGAATCACCGAGCCGGTGCCGTCCTTTGCGACGGTCCATCCCTGCTCGGCCGCGGTGACATTATCGATCAACAGCCCGGCATCTTCGAGACCACCGCTATTCGCCGTGAGGGGCGGCTGATAGACGAGTTGGCCATTCGCATGCAGGGGTTGATCGCTGCCGGGTAACTTGGGTCCGGCGGGGGACCGTTCGAGTTCGGCGAGGGCCTTCTTATCTTTCAGCAAGGTCGCGGGTAACAGCCAGCGTTGACCTTGGGGCGTGAAGTACTGCGTGAAGGTCATGCCGCGTCGCAGGACAAAATCACCGGTATGTCCGAGTGGTGACGGAAAGTAAGTGACAAGGTGGGGTTGTTCGCGGACCAGCTTGGCCATCACCTGCGGATCGCTGTCGGGATAGAAGCGGGGTCCACGGGGTTGCTCCCAAGCTACGGGAGTCTCTATCAGTTCCTTCATTGAATAGAAGCCGCCATTCGATTTTGGGAACGCGGCATGGCGGACCACATCGAACGCCGCCCGCTGACCGTCGATTTCAATCTCGGCGAAATAATGTCCCGAATCCCCCAACCGAATCAGGCGGGTATCATCTCCCCGGCACTGGCTCCACAAGGTCACAAACGCGGCGGTGATATCACGCTCGGTCGCATAGCCATACACATGCCAGAGTTTGAGGGGATCACGCACGGTCGAGAAATCGACCAGCTTATCGGGACCTTCTTGCGGTCCCTGAGCGACCACTGTCAACCGGGACATGTCATCCAGCAACTGCAACGCCCGCTCATCCAGCGAGACTGCCGATTCACGCAGCCAAGTATGGGCCGACAAGCGGTCCGGTGTGCCCGCCGTCCGCACGCGTGGCGAATAAACCGAAGCGTCTACGGGAAGAATATGCCCCATAGACAACAGCAAACCCGCGACTAGTAGACGCAAAGGGAATGATGACATGACGGTGGCTCCTGAGCAGGGAATTTTCCGACAATTCTGCGGCACCGGACGTGCGATCGCTACTGCAATGACCTAGAATCTCATATCAACTGTTGTACATGCAATGACAACGACAGGAAACCTGAGCCGATGATCCGTTCTCCCTATTTGCTGTCGCTGCTGTACGTCATCTGTGTGTGTGTCAGTTCAGAGGCCGCTGCTCCATCGTTTCGTAACGATGTGATGGCCGTGGTCTCGAAAGCCGGCTGCAACCTAGGCACGTGTCATGGCAACGCCCGCGGTAAAGGGGGCTTTCAACTTTCGTTGCGGGGGCAAGACCCGAACGGCGATTACGACGTGCTGACGCGCGACTGGTTGTCTCGCCGCACGAATGTGTCGGAACCTGACCGCAGTCTGTTGCTCCTCAAGCCAACGATGCAGCTCGCTCACGAAGGAGGCCAGCGGTTTACCCGCGATTCCCAGGAGTATGCCATCCTGCGGGACTGGATTGCCGCCGGGATGCCAAAAGATACGGAGTCCACGCCGCAACTCACCTCGCTCGATGTCGCCCCGCAACGGGTGATTCTTGAAGCCCCGAACTGGAATGTCGAACTCAAAGTCTACGGCAACTTGAGTGACGGCAAACGGCGGCCGCTCAACGGTCTCGCCGTGTATAAAATCGGCCAACCGATCGCGAAGGTCAGCCATGATGGACTGGTGCACGGGGAATCGGCGGGCGAAACCGTCGTACTGGTGCGGTATCTCGATCAGCAGGTGCCCGTGCGGTTGGCCTTCATTCCACAGCGTGACAATTTCACCTGGAACGGCCCGACACCGGCCAACGTGGTCGATCAGCAGGTCTTCGCCAAGCTGCAGGAGCTTAAACTGCAACCGGCGGCGCTCGCCGATGATGTGACGTTCATCCGGCGATCAACGCTCGACATCATCGGCCGTATTCCGTCGGCGGAAGAAGCCCAGCAGTTTTTGAATGACAAATCGGCTGATAAGCGGGCCCGGTGGATTGATCAGTTGCTCGAACGGCCTGAGTTCGCCGACTGGTGGGCACTCAAATGGGCTGACATGCTGCGGCTGGAAGAGAAGACGCTTGATGCCAAAGGGGCTGGCGACTTCCATGCCTGGCTGCGCGATGCGATGTCGACCGGGCAACCGCTCGATCAGTTGGTGCATGATCTCATCACCTCGCGGGGCAGTACCTACAGCGAACCGGCTTCGAATTTCTACCGGGCATTACGCGACCCGTTCACCCGGTCGGAAGCGGTGGGCCAACTCTTCCTCGGCGTGCGGCTGCAATGTTCGAAATGCCATAACCATCCGTTCGATCGCTGGACGCAGGACGATTACTACGCGTGGGGCAACGTCTTCGCGCGGGTCGATTACAAGATCCTCGAAAATGAACGCCGGGACACAAATGACAAACACGAATTCTCCGGCGAGCAGATCGTCTTCATGAAAGACAACGGGGATGTGGATGATCCGCGGACCGGCCAGCCCCGCACACCAAAACTGCTGGGCGAAGCGGCCCCGGAACTGGTGAAGAATCGCGATCGGCTGGTGCAACTCGCCGACTGGTTGACTTCAGCGAATAACGACCGCTTTGCGGAGATGCTGGTCAATCGCATCTGGCGGCACTTGATGGGTCGCGGTCTGGTCGAACCGGTCGATGATTTCCGAGCCACGAATCCGGCTTCGCATCCAGAATTGTTGCTCACACTCTCTCAGGAATTGCGGTCCAGTGGTTTCGATCTGCGGCACATGGTGCGGTTGATCGCGAACTCGAAAACCTATCAACTCTCGGGGCAACCAGCGACGGGTCAACCTGAAGACGACATCAACTATTCCCACGCGCACGTGCAACGATTGTCTGCGGAGCAACTGGCTGATGCCCTCGCCGATGTGACCGGCGTCGCGGTGCCGTATCGTGACTTCCCGAAGGGGACCCGTGCGGTGGAGTTGCCGGGCGTCGGGGCGATGCTGCGACGACGTGGCGGACCAGCGGCGGGCGATGAATGGCTGCGGGTCTTCGGGCGTCCGCCACGATTGCAATCGTGTGAATGTGAACGCACCGAAGAGACCACGCTCACTCAGGCGTTCCAGCTGTTGAGCAGTGAACTGATCCAGCAGCTGACCGCCGATCCACAGAACACCGCCGCCAAACTGGCGAAGAAGGAACCAGCCGACCAGGCCATCACCGATCTTTATTGGACGACGGTCTCGCGTCGCCCCGGCGATCAGGAACTGGCGAAACTCACGGAATACGTCCG
Source organism: bacterium (assembly GCA_016125225.1). Classification (GTDB taxonomy): domain Bacteria; phylum Planctomycetota; class Planctomycetia; order Planctomycetales; family Planctomycetaceae; genus DSVQ01. The sequence continues at coordinate 26,613 of WGME01000001.1, forward strand.
CTCGCATGAGGATACCACCGTGGCCTTGCAAGACGTGCTGTGGAGTCTGGTGACTTCGCACGAGTTTTTGTTACGACGATAAATTCCACCTCGTGGATTTGAAGATGATCAAAACCGATCAGGGTTTAACGGAACGAGAGTTCAAGCCCGGCATAGCGAACCTTGTTGCCGGCGTTATTATCGGCCTGCTCCTGATCACAGCCGGACTGGCGGGGATCTATTTTCCTGCTCGGCAAGCTCTGCTCGCCGGTGGCAACTTGCCGTTCTGGGTAAAAAAAGGCTGGTGCTGGTTCGCCATCCTGATGTTCTGGGGTCTGGGGACGGGAGCCATCATGGGGGGAGGTTGGCTCATTCTGGCCATGCGAACGCTCCTCAGCTTTCGCGTCAAATACACCGAGACCGGGTTGGAACTCGTCGAGGGGACAAACAGCCGTTCGATTCCCTGGCACAATGTCACTTCGGTCGTGGAAACGCATTTGTATGAGCGGCCACCGGTGCTGAAAGGACCGGCGAAACTTCTGCTGCCAAAGCTGATGAGCAAGAGCTACAAGTTAGAGGTCAGCGACGGAGAGCCCTTCGAGTTTGATGGAAACAGCGTGCAAGGCCACACCACTCTCGCCGTGCTGATCCAGCAAAAGACGAGACCGCTCAACGTCCCTTGGGACATTGTGGAAGAGCACGTGGGATGAATCGTGTGAGGGGCCATTGGCTCACCTCTCAATGGTTCGGCCGATCTGAGAATTCCTCTATTCAGACGGGTCGTTAAACAGCCCTATTGCGATGTCTAGTAAGTCTGGGAATTTCCCGGCTCCGACGGACTGAAGTCTGTCAAGACCAACACCGACGACAGGCGCGAATCGCAAACCATTACCAAACAGTATGTTACGACACAAAAACGCTGATTGACCCCGTTTTCCGCTGTCCCTATACTTCCGCCCGATTACCACGGAAGATTCTGCCGGTTGTGCCGCTGGCAGGCGTGGTGGTTGTGGTCGGTATCCTTATCCCATCGTCGGGGAGCGCCCGTGCCGGGCCGCTTACGCCCAATGACTGCTGGTCGCGGACTGTGGCTGGTGGCGACACTTCTGGTCGCCGCTTCCGCCCTCAGTGCGCTCCTGGTACGGGCCGAGCCCAGCCCCAAAATCGCAGGGGATGCCGGGCCGATTCAGATCTTTGCTGACTGGTCTCAGGAATGGGCTGACGACAAAGGCCATGTCGCGATGTTCCGCGGTCACTGCCGCATCGTGCAGGGCGACTTCGGTTACTCGGCCGATAAGGCTGTCGTCTGGGTGCGTCGCGAAGCCACGCCGCAAGGTCCGATCGATCGCCTCGCGGTCTATCTGGAAGACGAAGTCTTTGCCCGGACAGCCGACGGCGATGCTTCGGGGTCTCAACTGGTGGCCCATTTGAAAACAGCTCAGGGCATCACCCTTACGGTCCGTGGTCGCCAGACCGACACACCGGGCTATCAGGACGAACTCTATCAACGGGCGTTATCACGAAGAGACGGTCAATTGCGGACCGAGTTGATCCAGACGCAATTGACGATCGACCCGCAGACCTGGCAGGCGCAGATGGTGCAGCTGCCGGGGTCAGCCGCGCCGGTTCGTCGCGTGCGGATTTTCCAGCGGGGAGCACTCCCCTTCAGTGTGCAAAGTGAAGTCACGCCCAACAGCACGCCTCCCGAGCAGGTGGTCTATATCACGGGTGGAGTGCAGTTGCTGTTCGATGGTCTCGATGCCAGCGTGGGAACGATTGACCTGTCGGCTGATCGGGCCATCATCTGGACCACGGCTCTCGGTGGCACTGGTATGCAGTTTGAACTGACGCAAACCACCGACCAGCCTTATGAAGTCTATCTCGAAGGCAACATCGTGATCCGTCAGGGCGAAAACGTCATTCGCGCTGACCGGGCCTATTACGATGCCCGTGAAGACCGGGCGCTGGTGCTGAATGCGGAACTGAAAGCGTTTCTTCCTGACGAAGATGTCTCGGTCCGCATTCGCGCTGATCGCCTGCGGCAAACATCCGCAATGAGCTACCACGCTCAGAACGCCTGGATTTCGACCAGTCAACTTGGTCGGCCGGGGTATCGGTTGCAAGCCAGCGATGTCTTTATCGACTATCGTCCCAGCGGTTCGTTGTTTGGCGGGCCGGTGCCCGTGCAGATCGACCAGACGACCGGGCGGGAGATACCGCAGCTCACGCCTTGGGCGACCATCACAAACAGCACGCTGGTGGTGGGTGAAACACCGGTCTTCTACTCCCCCTATGTCAGCGTTCCGGCCGATGACCCCGGCATTCCCTTGCAGGCTTTGACCTTCCGGCAAGACCGCATCTTCGGGACACAAATCCGCACACAGTGGGATGCGTTCCAATTGCTGGGTTTGGAACAACCGCCCGATTCCAAATGGACCGCCGAGTTCGACTACCTCAGCGATCGTGGTCCGTTGCTGGGGACGAATGGCCGTTATCGTGGGATCGATGGCCATGGCAACCCGTTCATGGTCGGCGGCCTGGCCACCTATGTGCATGATGATGGCGACGACAATCTGGGCTTCGATCGCCGCTCGCTGGTGCCGGCCGATCAGAACCGCGGGATTCTTCAACTGCAGCATCGCCATTTGCTGCAAGACAACTGGATGCTGCAAACCGAAATCGGCTATGCCAGCGACCGCAACTTCCGTGAGCAGTACTACGAACAGGACTTCGATCAACAGAAAGATGTCGAAACACTAGGCTGGCTGAAAAAGCAGGAAGATCACTGGGCCGCATCGTTGCTGGTGCGGCCGCAGACCAACGAGTTTGAGAACACCACGCAATGGTTGCCCCGTGGCGATTTCACCACGCTCGGTCAACCGATTCTGGGGGACTGGCTGAACTGGAGCAGTCACAGCTACGCGGCCTATGCCACGCTGGAACCCGCGGAAGCCCCGACCGATCCGAACGATCTCTATTCGCCGTTGCCCTATGTCACCAGTGCCGACGGTGTGGTGGCCATGACCCGGCACGAGATCACGGCACCGTTCAATCTCGGCCCCGTGAAGCTCTCGCCGTATGCCCTGGGTGAAGCCGCGTTCTGGGGCGACAGCTTCACCAACAACTCGATCGATCGCTACTACGTGCGGGCCGGTTTACGAGGCAGCATGACCGCCTGGAAGGTTTATCCGTACCTCAACAGCGACATCTTCAACCTGACCGGTCTGGCTCATAAGATGGTCTTCGACTTCGATTATGGCTGGGCCGACAGCAGCCGCGATCTCTCCGAGATTCCGCAGTGGAACGAATTTGATGACGATGCTCAGGAACGCTTCCGTGAGCGTTTGCTGGTTAACACCTTTGGTGGCGTACTGCCCCCCGAGTTCGATCCGCGGTTCTATGCGGTCCGCAGCCTGACCGGCACCAGCGTTACGGCTCAGTATCATGAACTGGTCGACGATCAACAGGCGTTGCGACTGGGTTGGCGACACCGACTGCAAACCAAAGTTGGCCCGCCCGATCGGCAGCGCATCAAAGACTGGATGACGCTCGACCTGGGCATCACCTATTTCCCTGACTCCACGCGCGACAACTTCGGTGAAGAACTGGGGCTGTTCAGCACGCGGTATGCCTGGCATGTGGGTGACCGCACATCGATTCTGGCATCCAGTCTGGTTGACTTCTTCGATAACGCCCAAAACCTGTACAGCGTGGGTGTGCTGAGCCAGCGCAGCGTCCGTGGCAGCGTCTACATGGGTTACCGGCAGATTCAGGGTGGGCCGCTCAACAGCCAGATTCTCACTGCCAGCTACAGCTACCAGATGAGTCCGAAATGGATTTCGACGGCCTCTACGGCCTATGACGTGGGTGAAGGCCAGAACCGCGGGCAATCGCTGACGGTGTCGCAGGTCGGCGAATGGTACGTCATTCATTACGGCTTCAACTACGACGCCAGCAAAGACAACTTGGGAGTCTCGCTGGCTATTGAGCCTCGACTCGGAAAGAAGGGGGGCCAACTCCCCCAATTGAGTTCACTGTTGCAAAGTTATTAATGGAGGCTGAAGGTCTCGAGCTGAGTCCTGATACCTGACACCGATGAATTCTGGCCTGTCTTTCTTCTGTGTTCGGAGCGCTCGATCATGCCGGAACTGCTCGAACCACTGAGTTGCGAAAAATCCGATCGCAGACGGGCGCCCTGGCGACAACGGCTCGTCGAGACCGAACGGGGGCTGACACGGGGATTCCGCAGCGACGGATCGCTGTATTTCTATGTCTTCGTCGATTGTGCGGTCCTGCTGGTCGGTGGGGTACTTGATCTGAACTTGTGGCAATGGTTCATCGTCGGCCTCGCCGTCACGATGGTGATTACAGCCGAATTGTTCCAGCAAGCGCTGCGGACCTGCATCGCCGAATTGCGTGAACTGCAACCGGCCGGACATTGGGACCGGGCATTGCATCTGGCAACCGCTGCCGTGTCGGTCGCTTTCGCGGGCGGCTCGGTGGTCGTGGCTTTGGTCTACTGGCAACGTATTCGCGAACTCTTTTCGAGTTGATGGCCAAAGGGAATGATCGGCCGTGAATTGCGGTCGGTGGCGCGTTGGCTACACTGGAATCTGCGGGACACCTGTCGTTGCCGCAACTGTGTCAGTCATCGGAACCCCGCATGTTTGAATCGTACGGCTTACTGGCCCTGGTTCTGCTGGTCGCAGGACTGCTGATGCTCGCCGCGGAAGTTTTTCTGCCATCCGGCGGCATGCTGGCCATCGGGACGACCATCACTCTCTGCCTGGGTCTCGCCGCCGCTTATACGGCCTGGTACCAGCGTCACCCACTGATGTGGTGGACCTTTTGCGGCATGGTGGTGCTGTTAATTCCCACAACCCTGGGGGGAGCGTTTTATCTCTTACCCCGCACGGCGATGGGAAAGCGGGCCCTGCTGGAAGCCCCTGATCTTGAAGATCTCGAGCCCCATGTGGAAGCCACGGCTCGACTTGAAAAACTGGTCGGTCAGTTCGGGAAAACCACGTCACTGTTAAATCCCGGCGGGTTGGTGAATGTGCAAGGAGAACGCTTGCACGCGTTCAGCGAAGGCCAGATCATCGAACCGGGAACAATGGTCGAAATCCTCGAAGTGCGGGGCACACGCGTCCTGGTTCGTCCCGGTGAACCCCCGGCACCAGACGCCGAGAACACTGTTGCCGATGCCGCTCCGCGTGATGTCCTCGACTTTGAACTCCCCGCAGAGTAGCCTCAGCGGACCAGTCTGGACTAAACTGGACTGGCATGAACCCCCGTTCAAACCGAAGGTCTTGTGATCCGACCGGGTTAGCGGTGCGTTCATGCCAGATAGCAACTTCGCCTTTTCATCGTCTGTGATCTCGGTAAAGGAACCCCATGACCGAAGCTTTGCTGCTCGCTCAGAACAACAACGGCTGGTTCGTGGTTGGGCTTGTGATCGCCTTTTTCCTGTTTATCTTCGGCCTGATCGTCTTTGCCCTCGCGGCCCGCTACATCGGCCTGTGGATTCAGTGCTTGATGACCGGCGCGGGAATCGGGTTTCTGACACTCGTTTACATGACGATCCGGAAGGTGAATCCGACCGTGATTGTCCGCGCCAAAATTATGGCAGTGCAGGCGGGCATCACCGATGTGTACCCCCTGAGTACCCGCGATCTGGAATCGCACTTTCTGGCAGGTGGCCGGGTGCCCAATGTGATTCGGGCCCTGGTAGCGGCTCATCGTGCCGGGATCGATCTCGACTGGCAAACGGCCCAGGCCATCGACCTCGCCGGTCGTGACGTCCTTGAAGCCGTGCGAACCAGCGTTTATCCGAAAGTGATTGATTGCCCCGATCCGCGTAAGAGTGGTGGGGCCGCCCTGGAAGCGGTGGCTGGCGATGGCATTCAACTCAAAGTTCGCGCCCGCGTGACCGTGCGAACCAACATTCATCAGCTCATCGGTGGTGCGACGGAAGAAACCGTGGTCGCCCGCGTCGGTCAGGGGATTGTCCAAGCCATCGGTTCGACGCCGTCTTACAAGCTGGTGCTGGAGAACCCGGACCGCATCTCGCAGACCGTGCTCGACCAAGGGTTGGAAGCCCAGACGGCCTTTGAAATCGTCTCCATCGACATCGCCGATATCGATGTTGGCGACAACATTGGTGCCCGGTTGGGTGCCGATCAGGCCGAAGCGGACATGCGGGTCGCTCAGGCCAACGCCGAACAGAAGCGGGCCGAGTTCACCGCCCGCGAACAGGAAAACATTGCCACGGTGCAGGCGAACCGGGCCGAAGTGGTGCTCGCCGAGGCCCAGGTGCCGATGGCGGTCGCCGAAGCCTTCCGCAGCAAAAGTCTGGGCTTGCTCGATTTCTACGAATTGAAGAACGTTCAGGCCGATACTCAAATGCGGCAGGCCATTGCCGGTCAAAGCCCGGCGGGTACGGCGAACCGCTAAGTCAGACTGTGGGAACCGAATTCTGAGATCACGAGGTCGAGATGTTTCAGCCTGTACTGGCCGCAGATTTCGGAAGTTACGTCGGTCTGGCCATTCTGGTGTTTTCGGTCCTCGGCTGGATCATCAACGCCATCAAAGGGAATGATCCCAACGGCAAGCCCTTGCCGAAGCGGAATAAGCCCAAGCGTGATTTGCGCTCGGAACTCGAAGTCTTCCTGGAAGAACTGCAGAAGCCGCAGGAACCGGTCAAGCGGCCCCCGCCGCCTCAACCAGCCCCTGCCCCGCCCCGACAGACCACGGCCAAAACTCGTGCGAACCGTGGACAGAAATCGACGGCGAATGCTCCACGACCGTCGAACAAGCCGAACCGCAACAAAGGCTCGGGGCAATCGGTCCGCGAGCATGTCGCCACGTTCATGGGCGATAACCGTGTCGCCACGGAAGTGCAACAACATCTGTCGCACCGCATCGATCAAGCCGTACAACAAGATCTTTCGGGGGGCACTGTCGCGGCAGTTGAACCCGCAGAAGTGCGACGCAGCACGCCCCATCCTCTACTGTCAATGCTGGCACGTCCGGAAGGGATGCGGCAAGCCATCCTTATCAACGAAGTGCTGCAACGCCCGCGGTCACTTTCACGGCCGAAATCATAAGAGCACCCTCTGACAACGGAACAGGCCCCTCGTCACCAGTGAGTCGTGACGGTATCATGACCTGATTATGGCCGAAGCCCTCACAGCCAGTCTGCTTCCGAGTCGGCAACGCGATGAACCGTTCGTGTTGCTTTTCGCCGGGCGTTTCTTCCTGCGGGGCAGTACGGCCTATACGCTGCGGTTAGCCGAATTCCTGCCCGAACATGGCTTTCGCATTTCGGTGGTGTGCCCCAAAGCGGAAACGGTCGACGCCGAGCATCGCAAGCTGCTGCAGATTCACGAATACCCGTATCTGCAGGCGATGTTCTGGAGCCCCGTCGTGTTGGAGATGCTGGCCCGGTCGCTGCGTAAAGACCCGCCCGATCTGATTCATATCCAGTCGCGCAATGCCATTCCGCAAGGGCTCTGGCTGGCCCGGCGGTTACGCGTGCCCGTCATTCAAACCGTGCACGATTACATGCAGCCGCGCGAACGCCTGCGGACCGACCCACAACTCACGCAACGGATCATCGCCGTGAGTGAATCAGTCAAAGCCGATTTGCTGGGCCGGTCGGGTGTCGATAACCAACTCATCACCGTGGTTCACAGCGGCGTCAGTTGCGACCTGTCTCATCAGGACGCCGAGGTGCTGACGCCCGGTCGCGTGCCGGTCGTGGGAACGGCGGGACCGTTGGAAGCGGTGAAGGGCTTTCCGTTCTTCCTCGGGGCAGCGGCTCGCGTGTTGTCGATGGGTCGACAAGTGGAATTCGTCATCGCCGGAGCCGGACCGGAAGAAGAAAACCTGCGGCGGCTGGCCCGTGAACTGGGCATCGCCGAGCATGTCACCTTCGTTCCCAACCTGCTCGATTTTTCCGATGCCCTCGAAGCCATGGACATCTTCTGCCTCCCCTCACTGCAGCAGGGCATTGGCACCATTATGCTCGAAGCAATGGCCCTCGGTCGCCCCGTGATCGCCACCAAAGTCGGCGGCGTCTACCGGGTCATCCGCGACAATGAAACGGGGCTGCTGGTCCCGCCGTCAGACAGTGCCCGGCTGGCGGAACGCATCATCGAACTGCTCGATGATCCTGAACGTGCCCGCACCATCGGTGCCGCCGCCCGCGAAGAAGTGCTGCAGGAATTCCGCGTCGACCAGATGGTCTCCCAAACCGCCGCCGTCTACCGGGACGTGCTCCGACAAACCTCAGCGACCCCGGCCAAGACCGAAACGCAAGTGATCTCTTCGTGACTCTCCACCGTTCCGAGAGGTGGAGGGACAACGATGCCGACCAATCTGCCACCAGCACGAGATACAACCACAACACAATGCCTGGTAATCACTTACACCAAAACAGGCATCGAACTGTAATGATGCTTTCCACTATCAGAACCCGAACTTCCTATGCAGGCAAGCGATAGGACGTGACGAATTGCAATGATCCACGCCAGTTGAACCTGAGATTCTTATTGAACAAATTTCACAAATTTGTTACACATGAAACACGAACCCAACTGAAGTGATATCTACCTGGAAGAGCAGACCTAATGCTTGCAAGTGACTTCGCTGAAAAGTTTCCGGGCGAATTACGACCAATAAAGAAAGGCGTCCTTTCATTCGTACCAAATCCCTTACCCCATTACATGTGCTCGGGATCATTTCGAACAACAGATGAACGAGCGCACAGATCATTAGGGCGATTGGAAGCAGTGTTACCGACATTGCCAAATCAATCATTGATTACAACACCCTTTATGCGCCGGGAGGCAGTCCTCTCAAGCAAAATCGAAGGAACGCGAACAGAATTGGCTGGCTTGTACCTATTTGAAGACATGCGCTGCAACGTGGAAGAAGGTGAGCCGAACGACCATGATGAAACCGACGCAATGACCGTGATGAATTACGTTGATGCACAAAATTACGGATTCCAGAGCATTAGGGAATCGCCTATCTGCAACCGTATTCTTTGTGAGATGCATGATCGGCTTATGTCTGGAATTCCGGGAAATCGAGGCTTCGATAAAATGCCAGGAAAATTCAGACGTACACAAGCCCACATCGGGGACAGTGACATACTGCTGGCTCGATATGTGGCACCACCAGCCGAAGAAATTGACCGCCTAATGACTGACCTAGAAGCCTACATAAATTCAGAACACGATGTTCCAACCTTGGCCAAAATCGCTATGGTCCACTATCAGTTTGAGGCAATTCATCCGTTTTTCGATGGAAACGGAAGAATTGGACGGCTGCTAATCTCCCTGATGCTTTCCAAAACCGGAATTCTCCGCGAACCGTTACTGTATTTGAGCGCATATTTTGAGCGGAATAAAACGGAGTACGTACGCCTTTTACTTCGAGTAAGCACCCATGGTGATTGGGGATCATGGATCTCATTCTTCCTTGAAGGTGTCGAGTCCGTTGCAAATGACGCCGCAACTAGGGCAGCAGACATTCTGACTCTGCGCGAAAAATATCGATCCGCACTTCAAAGCAAGCGATCCGCAGCAGCAAAACTACTTGAGCTAGTTGATAGCCTTTTCAGATGGCCAATTACGACAGTCAAACGAGCCACCGGCTTTTTAGAGATGTCACCGCAGGGCGCTACCAAGCATATCCAGCGGCTTCAGCAAGCTGGGATTCTGGAAGAAGTCACAGGTTACAAACGTAATCGACTGTTCATGGCAAAAGAGATCGTAGAAATCCTTTCATAAATGACGACGTAACAATTTAACATCAGAGTTCATTCCCTAAAGTCACAACACGATATCCGCCACGGTGCATGACACATTTGCCACACCTCACTCGCATGAGCTATGCTGACGGGTCTTTCCCGCACGCTTCTCTGCGAAAGACTTTGTGATGGCTGCCCGATTGACCGGCCTAGTTGCCGCGACGCATACCCCGTTTCATGACGATGGTTCGCTGAATCTCGATGTCATCGAACTGCAGGCCGAGGGATTGGTAAAGGCCAAGGTCGCGGCGGCATTCATCACGGGGACCACTGGCGAATGTTCGTCCCTCACGGTGGAGGAACGGATCGCGGTGACCCGGCGCTGGACCGAGGTCGTGAAAGGTTCACCACTCAAGGTGATCGTGCATGTCGGCTCGAACTGTCAGGCCGATTCGGTCGCCCTGGCGAAAGCCGCTGCCGAGTGTCATGCCGCTGGTTTTTCGGCCTTCTCTCCGTCGTATTTCAAACCGGCGAATGTGCCCGAACTGCTGCGATTCCTGGAACCGATCACGGCGGCCGCAGCCGGGTTGCCGTTCTACTTCTATGACATCCCGTCGATGACGGCGGTCTCGCTGTCGATGGTCACGTTCCTCGAACAAGCCCCGGCGAAGTTGCCGAACCTGGCGGGGATCAAATACACCAACGCCGACCTCATCCAGTTGCAGGAACTGCTGCGGCTCGACCCCGGCCATTTTGACATCCTCTTCGGCAGCGACGAAGCCTTGCTCGCCGCCTGGACGCTCGGTGTGAAGGGGGCCGTCGGCAGCACGTACAACTTTGCGGCGGCGATTTATCATCGCGTGCTGGCGGCGTTTGATCGCGGCGACTGGGAAACCGCCCGGCAGCAACAGGCCGAGTCGGTTCGACTGGTGCGGTTGCTGTGCCAGTACACTTACATGCCGGCGTCGCGTCATGTCCTCACTTTGCAAGGCATTCCCGTCGGTCCCACGCGGTCGCCGCTGAAGCAACTCTCGGCGGAAGAACAAACCTCACTGGAACGCGACCTGCATGCCAGCGGGTTATGGCAGGTGCTGCAAGCCGATTGAAGGAGCATCCGATGCGCTCGCTCGCGATCTCCGTGATCATCATCGCTCTCTGCTGCCCGAACAGCGGCCGTGCTGCGGAACCCGCGGCGCTGCGCTGGCAGAAGTTGTCGTCACTGCCCGACAAAGAAGGTTTTGCGGGGATGGCAGCCGGGGTGAGTGGCGAAGCCCTCATCGCCGCAGGTGGGGCCAACTTTCCGAACGGTTGCCCGTGGGAAGGAGGCAGCAAGGTCTGGTACGACGATCTCTGGGTGCTGAAATCGCTGGATGGTGCATGGCAACGTCGACCGGAACGCTTACCTCGTCTGCTGGGTTATGCGGTCTCGGTGACGTATAGGGATGCGGTCATCATTGCTGGAGGAGAAACGCCGAACACGGATGGTACTGGTTCGCATGCCGTGGCCGATGTGCTTCGGTTGCGCTGGGATGGCAGCCAGATCATCACCGAAGCTTTGCCGCCCTTGCCGCAACCAACAATGAATGCCAATGGTGTGCTGGTTGGTCCATTTTTCTATGTGATCGGTGGGACTTCGGGGCCAACAGCGACGAGTACCTATCACGCCGTCTGGTCGATGAATCTCGCGATACCACTCGATGAAATGGAATGGGTCGCACATCCCAAGTGGCCGGGTCCGCCACGGATGCTCGCCGTCACTGCCAACTGGAACGGTGAATTGTTCCTGTGCAGTGGGGTGGATCTGCACGCCGATGCAGAAGGCAAACCCGCGCGGACCTATCTCACCGATGCCTATCATTACAGCTTAGAACATGGCTGGAGAAAGATCGCAGCCGTGCCGCGGGCCGTTGTTGCGGCAGGTGCTCCTGCTCCCGTGGATGATGCGGGTTTCTTGATCGTCAGCGGTGATGATGCATCCCAGTTATCCATCCCGGTCGCTGAACGGACCGGCTTTCCCGCCACAATCTGGAAGTATGAACCGCTGAGGAACCGCTGGAGTGATGTGGGGAAGACGCCTGCTCCCCGGGTCACGTTGCCGGTGGTGATGTGGCAAAACCGGGCGATCTTTATCAGTGGGGAACAACGCCCGGGAGTCCGCTCGCCCGAGGTCTGGAGTCTGAACCTTTCCGCCAAAGATTGACGCGCTCATGTCCGATGCTGCCAAATCGTCGCTGCGCTATGCGTGGTTCATTGTCGCCCTGCTACTGCCCGTCGGTCTCTTGAATTACCTCGACCGGCAAATGCTGGCCTCGATGAAATACTCGGTGATGCACGATATCCCCACGATCGGCAGCGATGCCAACTGGGGCTACATGCTGGGCCAGTTCAAATGGGTCTACGCCTTCCTGAGCCCCATCGGTGGCTACATTGCTGACCGTTACAGCCGCCGCTTGACGATCTGCGGCAGCTTGTTCGTCTGGTCGGCAGTGACGTGGCTGACCGGGCATGTCACCACGTTCAACGAGCTGCTGCTGGCCCGTTCTTTGATGGGCATCAGTGAAGCGTTCTACATTCCGGCGGCGCTTGCACTCATCGCAGACTATCATCGTGGCGAGACCCGTTCGCGTGCGGTGGGGATGCATCAGATGGCGATCTACTGCGGCGTGATCGGCGGAGGTTTCACCGGTTACATCGCCGATGCTCCCGACTTCGGCTGGCGGTTCGCGTTCGATGCCTGCGGCATCTTCGGCATGTTGTATGCACTGCCGCTGGTGTGGCTGCTGCGTGATGCGCCGAAAGTGGCAGCGACCGAAGAGGTGCACGAGACACAACCTTCAATCTTCACGGCGGTGTCAGAACTGCTGACCAACGGGTCGTACATACTGCTGGTGCTCTACTTCACGTTGCCGGCCCTCGCTGGTTGGGTGGTGCGTGACTGGATGCCCGCGCTGCTGAAAGAACAGTTTCAGATTGGCCAGGGGATGGCAGGTGTTTCTGCGACGTTGTATCTGCAGATCGCCGCCATCTTTGGAGCCATCGGCGGGGGTTGGGCGGCCGACCGCTGGATGAAGACAAATGCGCGCGGCCGGATTTATGTCAGTGCCCTCGGCATGGCCTGCATCATTCCATCGATGTTCGGCGTGGGAAATGCCACCTCGCTGATCATGGCGGTCGCGTTTCTCATGCTGTTCGGTCTGGGTTGGGGCCTGTTCGATGGCAACAACATGCCGATTCTCTGCCAGATCGTGCGGCCGGAACTGAGGGCCACCGGGTACGGCATCATGAACATGGTGAGCATCAGTTGCGGCGGACTCGCCGATTGGGGCTTCGGCGAACTCCTCGACCATAAGGTGCCGTTGAATATCATCTTCGGCGTGTTCGCCAGTTTGGCGCTGCTGTCTGGGGTGCTGGTCCTGCTCATCCGGCCACGACCGGCACTGATGCATCAGTAGTAATAGAACGCAGTCATAGACCCAGGGATTGCGATCCCTGGGCGTCACGAGAAATCAATAAACCATTTCTTTTCAATGCCTTACAACATCTTCCGCTTTCCGCTCTGGACCTCCTCCCCCGAATTCGTTGTAATCTGACGGCCCGTGCATGGTCGCGCGGATGGTCCGTCAGCAGGGATGCGAATCGGTGAACTCCTGGGTCCGACTTGGTCGGCAGTTATGGCGTTATCGCCGCCAGGCCACGCTCTCCGTGGTCTTCGGGTTGGGCGCTGCGCTGATGTGGAGTGCCGAGTTGCTCCTCACCTTTCCCGTGGTGACCGTTTTCGTCGAGGGATTGACTCTCGAAGAGTATGTCGCCCGTGAGGTGACCGTGACGGAAACGCGGCTGGCTGATCATCGGTTGCATCTCGCGCGGGTGAATCGTCAACTCGCCGATGCTACGGAGGGCCGCACGCAGGTCGACCCATCGGAACAGGTGGGCTGGCTGAAAGAACAATCGAAGTTGCAGGCCCGCATCGATCGCGACGCCTGGCGGTTGTGGGTTCTCAGTTGGAATTCGGCGCATGTGCTGCCGTGGCTGCCGCACAATCAGTTCCGTCTGCTGGTGGCACTATTCGGCGGGTTGATTGCCGTCACGCTGATCAAAGGCCTGTGCATCTACATTCAGGATCTGACCGCCGGAGCGGTCGCGGAGTTATGTGTCATCGATCTCCGGGCACTCGCCTTTCGGCAAATCCTGAAGCGCGATCCGCAATCGGTCGAATTTGATGGAGCCGCGAAACTACTGAGCGGCCTGACTTACGATTTGCAGGGGCTGGCACACGGGCTGACCACACTCGGTGGCCGCGTGGTGCGTGAGCCGTTGAAAGCCCTCACCTGTATTGTGGCGGCCTTCTGGCTCAACTGGCAGTTGACGTCGTTGTCGCTGCTGTTTGTCCCGTTAGCAGCTTGGCTGTTCCACAAGATTGGTCAGCGACTCAAGCGGGCCATTCATCGCGTGCTCGACACCATGGCCCGCATGTACAAGTTTCTCGAACAATCTTTCACGAACATTCGCGTGGTGCATGCTTACCAGATGCAGGGGTCCTTGCGACGCGAGTTCCAGCAACAGAATCGCGACTTCTATCGGCATTCGTTGAAGATCGTGAAGATTGATGCCCTGACGAACCCCATCACGGAAGTGCTGACGTTGTCCGCCGTGATGGTCGCCTTAATGCCGGGAGCTTATCTGCTGCTGCGCGGAACGGAACGCATCTGGGGCATCCGCCTGACCGATGGCCCGGTGAGCGTGCAGGAACTCGCGACGCTGTATGCCTTGCTCGCCGGAGTGATCGACCCGTTACGCAAGTTCTCGAAGTACTTCACGACGATCAAGCAGTGCGGCACCAGTCTTGACCGCATCTACGGTCACGTCGATCAACCGCCGCTGGTCACTCAATCGGCCGAAGCGGTCTGGTTGCCGCCGCTACGGAATGTCATCGAATTCCGTGATGTCCATTTCCATTATCACGGGCATGGCCACAGCGAGAGCGAACGAACCGGCGTGCTGCATGATGTTTCCCTGCGCGTGGAAGCCGGCGAAACGATTGCCCTCGTTGGTCCGAACGGTTCAGGGAAATCGACGTTTCTCGGTTTGCTACCCCGGTTCTATGACCCGACGGAAGGAGCCATCCTGTTTGATGGCATCGATCTGCGGGATGCCCGTTTGCGGGATCTGCGGCAACAGATCGCGATCGTTCCACAGGAAGCGTGTTTGTTCAACGACACGCTGGAAGCCAACATTCGATACGGCAAGCCCGAAGCGACCGCAGAGGAAGTCCGCCGGGCAGCCGATGCCGCCCATGTCACGGAATTCGTCGAACAACTGGCGAATGGCTGGGAAACGATGGTCGGCGAGCGCGGGCGGGAACTGTCCGGTGGGCAGCGGCAGCGTGTGGCGTTGGCCCGTGCCATGTTGCGCGACCCACGGATTCTCTTGCTCGACGAACCGACTGCCGCAGTCGATGCCCAAAGCGAACTCTATTTGCAGACCTCGCTGCGTCAGTTCGTGAAAGGCCGTACGACCTTTCTGATCACGCATCAACTGGGATCGGCCGTGTTGGAGTACGTCACCCGCATCGTGGTGTTTGATCGCGGGCAGATTATTGCTGTCGGGCGACACGAACAGCTGCTCGCCACGTGTCCGGTTTATCGGCAACTGGCCGCCCCCATCGAGCGGTCGGCGGCATGATGTTGAAACTTATGGAACTTCGGCTCGACACCGCCGCAGATTTCGAAGCCACCTCGGTCTTCCCGGCCTGGTCGGGGCGACAATGGGTACGGCCCTGCGCGGGACTCGTAGCTGCGGTTCTGCTGGCCTGTACTCTGTATGCCATCTCGCCCTCGGTGACGGAGATTCGCAGTCCCGATGGCGGCACACCGCTGCTGCTGGCCGATGTCGTTCAGCAGGCGGGAGACTGGCCCGGTTATCGCGGCCCGACGCAACAGGGGCTGGTGCCATCGGACGGACCGACATCTCCCCCCGCCGCACAAGGGCATCTGCCGGTCTGGGGACATCACACCTCGGGCGTCACCAGTTCCCCATGCGTCTGGGGGCAGTCGGTGTTTTATCTCGAGCAGTCGGCCCAGTCAGGGGCACGGCTGGTCTGCCTGCACCGCGAAACCGGAGCGATGTTATGGTCGAGCCGCTGGGATGACGCAGTTCCGTCATCCACTTCCCGGCAATTGCCGACCCCGGTGTGCGACGGAAACCATGTGTTTCTCCCCGTCACAACAAAGGGTCGCCTGCAGTTGCACGCATGGACGCTCGAAGGGCAACGCGTCTGGACTTGCGATGCCGGGCCGTGGAGCAACCCTGCTGCAAAGATTGTCTCGCCTGTCGTTCATGGTCCGCTGGTCATTCTGGCGGCCGATCAGGCTCGAAATGCCTGGAGCTTCTGGCAAGCGCACAGCTATGTGGTGGCGATACATCGTGCGACGGGGGAAATTGTCTGGCGGACTTTGCGACCCGATGGGGCCAGTTCCGGAGTCCCCATCGTCGCCAAGGTGGCCGATCGCGAACAACTCATCCTGGCTGCCCGAGGTGGCATCCGCAGTTATGATCCGGCCACGGGCAAAGAACTCTGGCTGTGTCGCTGGCGGTCTAACCGTGTCGACTGTGGCGTGGTCACCGACGCAGAGCATGTGTATGCAGCCAGTGGTGCCCCGGATGGAGAGATCCTCTGCCTGCGGGCCGATGGGACCGGCGACGTCACCGATACGCATGTGGTCTGGCGTGATCGGCGGCTCGTTGTCGATCCGGTCGCCTTGACCCTCGCCGATGCCGTACTGATTCACCAGCAGGGTGATGGCACGCTGCTCGCTGTTGATACCGGGACTGGAAAGATGGTCTGGCGGAAAAAACTTTCGGCGACACTCGCTGCACCCGTGCTACGGTATCGGTCGCAACTGCTGTGTGCAGACGATACCGGCACCATCCATCTGCTGGATTTGCAGCGTCGCGGCGAGACAATTTATGAAGCCCGGTTAGGAACCGGCGTGCTGGCCTCTCCGGCGGCCATCGATTCAGGACTGATGATGGCCACCGCCCAAGGGCTGATACGGTTGAAAACAGCCCCCGCAGCCGTCGCCCAGGAACCCACCCCGCCGCAACTCACCCGCTGAAAGTTCCGCGGCGTGGACTGGCTGAGAGCAACCCTCACGCTTTATGCTACGTGCTCTTTCGTTGGTCTGTGGACCTCTGCTGAAATGACGTGGCATGTCGAGTCGTGGGACTCAATGGTTCTGGCCGATCGCGATTCTCATCGTGCTGGCATTGCATGTCTGGTATCCCGATACGGGGACCGGCATTCTGCACGACACCTACAGCCCGACAGCCGATGGTCAAAAGGCGTTTTATCGGCTCGTCAGTGAACAGGCCGGTTGGACCGATCGCAACACCACGCCGCTGGTACGAGCCATTCAGGTGGGCTATCTGGAACCGACGTTGTGCATTCTCGGTCCGGAGCGCTGGCCTACCACGTCCGAATGGGAAGCCATTCTCGACTGGGTGGCCGAAGGGGGCGAACTCTTGCTGGCCTGCCGTGGCTTTGAAGAAGCCACGATCCCGGAACTCGACATCCGTTATGTCCCGCGCGATCAGGTCGGCCCCCCCGATGATTCCCTGCCCCCGCAAGCCGATCTGCTCGATTCGCCGGGCATCGCCTGGTGGACCGATGGACGATTGGTCGCCCCGCATTCAAAGGTCCTGGTGGAATATGATGGCACCACCCAGGCTGTCAGCGGCATCTACGGTGAGGGGCGTTATGTGGTCACGGCCAGCAGCCTGATCTTCTCGAACCAACTGCTGACCTATGGCGACAACCCGGTTCTGGCCATGCGTCTGCTGGAGCAAGTCAGCTATCTCGACGGCGTGACGTTCGATGAATCGCTCAACAGTACCGGGACACCGAAAACCATCGGTCTGCTGTTCGATCCCGATTTACGGCCCATCACCCTGCAATTGATTCTCCTCACGTTCCTGTATGGCTGGTGGAACAGTCTCCGCTTCGGACCGTGGCATCTACCGGCTATACGCGGGCGACACAACATTGTGGACCATACCGATGCCGTCGGCCTGGCCTACTGGCGATCAAAGAATGGTGTGGCGGTGTTGCGGGCCTATGTCCAAATCATTCAACAGCAGTTCTTCGAACGTTCCACGGGGCATCCGAATCTGCATTTGTGGGAATCGGCAGCCCGGCGACTGGGGCAAACCGTCTCTTCCCTGCAGGAGAGCTGGCAGCAGGCTCACGGCGTGGCTCAGCAGAAGCACGTCGATCGCCGAGTGGCTGCCGATCTGATCCGCAAGCTGTCTCAACTGCGTGCCGCCGTGCGGCTATGATGTTGTATGACCATGAATAAGGCCTGAGTTCTGCCGTTCATCGGGCTGTTGCCTTTGCTCCGTCGCGGGTTTCCTGCGACAATGCTGGTTCACGATCTTGAACTCCACGGAATTGCTGCTGCCGCCATGAAGATTCCCGCCAAGAAAAGTATTCTGTGCCTGGCCCTTTTTCTCTTCATGCACGGGGGCCTCATTGTTCTGGAACTCGATGGGAACGGAACCTTGCAGGCGATTTCGGGCATCTTCGCCATTGCCGCCGGTGTCTTCTTCTGGCTGGAACAGTAACCCTACCCGCTGAATGGTCTCCGCATGGAACATCATTTCACGCCGACGCACTATCACAACACCCTCGGCCCGCATGAACCGGTGCTGCGAGTGCAACCCGGCGATACGATCTGTACCACCACGGTCGATGCCCGTGGGTATGATCAACACCGCCAACAGATCACGCCACGGGGTAATCCGCAAACGGGACCGTTCTTCATCGAGACAGCCGAACCCGGTGACACCCTGGTCCTGCATCTTGAGCACATCTTTCCGAACCGCGAATATGGCTGGTGTGGCTCGCATGTCGCCGAAAACATTGTCGACCCGGCTTATGTGAAATACCTGCCAGATGCCCCCCTGGCCGAATGGAAGATCGACCGTGATCGCTGGACGGCGACGTTAACCGGCCCAGAGTCGAAACTCGGCGAACTGACCATTCCTATTGAACCGATGCTGGGTTGCTTTGGCGTTGCACCGTCACGGCGGCAGGCCATCTCAACCGCGACCTCCGGAGAGTACGGCGGCAATACCGACTACCGTGGCTTTGTCGCCGGCACCACGGTCTATTTCCCCGTTTTTGAACCGGGAGCGTTGTTGTTTCTCGGCGACGGTCATGCCGCGCAAGGCTGTGGCGAGATCGTTGGTTCCGGGATCGAAATCTCGATGGATGTCCGCGTGACTGCCCATGTGCGGAAAGGCATAACCATCGGCTGGCCCCGGGGTGAAGACAGCGAATGGATCTTCACCGTCGGTTGTGCACGGCCGCTCGATCAATGCGTGCAACACGCCACAACCGAAATGCTCAAGTGGCTGCAAACCGACTTCGGCCTCGATGCGCTCGGCGCCAATCTGCTTATGGCCCAATGCGTTCGCTACGACCTCGGTAACATCTACGACCCCGCCTACACCATGGTCTGTAAGCTGCCCAAGACCGTGCTGCCCCCCCGCCTCTGACTTCGCCCGCCACCCTGATTGCAAAGGCATCCTCCATGATCTCCTGCCACCGCCGCGATGCCCTCAAGCTGACTGCCGCTACGCTGCTGGGAACGGCCCTGCCGCGCTGGACCACGGCTCAATCGCCACCCGCCACGGTCGCACCGAAATCCGTGGCGGGTGTTATCACCATCTACCGCGAAAAATCACATGCCGATGTGTTACTCGGCAAGATCCTCGAAGGGTGGCAGCAGGATGGCGGCCCCGGTCCCGCGTTGAAACTCGCCTCGCTCTATGTCGACCAGTTTCCTGATGATGACCTCGCTCGTTCGTTGTGTCAGAAGTATCAGGTCCCGCTGTTCGACACCATTGCCGGGGCGGTCACCGTCGGCACGGATGGCATCCCGGTGGATGGAGTCATCAGCATCGGAGAGCACGGCGATTATCCGTTCAACGATCTGGAGCAGCACCTCTATCCCCGACGGCGATTCTTCCAGGAGATCACCGACACCTTTGTGAAGCATGGCCGCGTGGTGCCCGTCTTCAACGACAAGCATCTCGGGCCGCAGTGGGAGGATGGCAAGTGGATGTACGACCGTGCGAAAGAACTCGGCGTTCCTTTCATGGCGGGTTCGTCATTGCCGGTGGGTTATCGCACGCGGGAATTTGATGTGCCGATGGGTTGCGACATCGAAGCCATTGTCGGAATTGGTTACAGCGGTTGGGATGTGTATGGGGCCCATGCGTTCGATTGCACGCAGTGCCTGGCCGAACGCCGTCGCGGTGGCGAGCACGGCGTGAAATGGGTGCAGACATTACAAGGCGAGGCGATGTGGCAAGCGGTCGATGACGGTCTTGTCGATCTCGCCACGTTGCAAGCGGCCTATGCAACCGCCCCCAAAGCGAACGACCGGGGGATGCGGGCCGATGACGGTGCCGCCCTCTTTCTCTACGAATACACCGATGGCCTGCGCGGGGCTCAGTTCATGTTTCCGTCAGTGCGGCTCACCACCGTAGCGGTGAAGTTGAAAGGGCAATCACAACCTTTGGCCACTTGCTTTGAAGAACGCGAGGAACCGAGTTACCCGCACTTCGCGTATCTGCTCAAAGGGATTGAGCAGATGATGCACACCGGCCGGCCGACTTACCCGGTCGAGCGGACGTTGCTCACCAGCGGCCTTCTCGATCGCGCGCTGCGGTCGCATGCAAAGCAAGGCCAGCGGATCGAAACACCGGAACTGCAGATCGCCTACAAACCCGTTGATTATCCACACGCCCCGAAACCGAATCTGCTTGCACCACCCCGCTGATCTCAACAAAGATCGCGATCAGATGGCCCCACTTACCGCTGCAAACTTCAGCCTTCGAATTCACTCGGAGTCGTGCCGAGGTCGACGATGCTGCAGGCCTGAATGATTGGCAACCCGAGCGCTTCGGCTTCGGCAATCAACTTCTCACTTTCCGTGCCGGGGTTCAGCCAGACTTCCTGCGGATATTTCGTGGCGATATCGGCCAGCAAGCCGATGCCGACCCACGGCGGTACGTACATCGTCACGCGTTCCACACGATCGACCGGCACATCGCGGATGGTGGGGTACGCAGGCCAGCCTTCGATTTCGACTTCCGTCGGATGCACGGGATAAACCGTGTAGCCCAGTTGGGCATGCGCCCGCACCGACTTGTTGCCATACTTTTTGCGATCGGTACTAGCCCCGATCACGACACACGTTTTGCTGCTGGAATCTGTTGTCATGGCTCACCTGTGAACTGCGAACGGTTACCACCGTATTGTGCCAATCGTTGGGGGGTCAGGGCAAACCGTCAACACATGCTCGCATGTAACTATGTTATTCCCGGTGAATTCTCATGGATGTGATGCATCTTGATCTTGTCGCCTGACGAAGAACGAGGCATATAATTTTGAACGATGTGCTCACAGGCGGATGGCTCTCTGCCGCCACGACCGACAAGGAAAGTCTCTTCGCATGCCCTTTCGAAAATGGCTGATGGCCGGGCTACTGCTCAGCAGCGTGGCACCGGCCATCGCGATGGAAACCGATGCTACGACGACCACCACGGTCGCCGGGTCGCTGGTGATCATGGGTGGGGCCGAGCGGTTCGATCATCGCGAGATCTGGGAAGAGATCGTGCAATTGGCTGGTGGACCCGGAAGTCGCATTGCAGTCTTCCCGACAGCGAGTCTCGATCCCATCCGCAAAGGGAACTGGGTTGTCGAGACGCTCAACAAAGCCGGAGCGCAGGCGTTTCTCGTCCCGCTCGCCTGGCGGCATATGGAACGTGAACCGCATGAGGTCGCCCACGATGCCGACATCATCGCCGCCGTCCGCGAAGCAGGGGGCGTCTTCTTCATCGGCGGCGGACAGGAACGCATCACACGGGCCTTGCAGTCGCCGCGCGGCGAACCGACGCCGTTGCTCCAGTCCATCTGGGATGTCTATCAACAAGGGGGAGTAATCGCCGGGACCAGTGCCGGGGCGGCCATCATGAGCCGCGTGATGTACCGCAATCCCGACTCCGTCCTCGAGACCCTGGAGCAAGGCGTCCGGATGGGACAAGAGATCGACCACGGCTTCGGCTTTCTCGATCACAACTGGTTTGTCGATCAGCACTGCTTGATTCGTGGACGATTCGCAAGGGCCTTGGTGGCGATGGTCGATCAGGAGTTTCAATTCGGCTTGGGAATTGACGAGAACTCGGCCGTCGTCATCGAACAGAATCAGTATCTGCGGGTGATCGGTTATCGCGGGGCGCTCGTCTTCGATTTATCGCAGGCCGAGCATGATCCCGATTTGGGCCGGTTCAATCTGACGAATGCCCGGCTCTCGTTTCTCGACCGTGGCGACAAACTCGACTTGCAGACGTTGGAGATGACCCCGTCGCCGCAGAAGCTGGACGATACCAGGCTCGATCCGAACTCGCCTGAGTTTGAAACGGTCGAACGACCGAAACTCTTCTTTAATGATGTGCTGGGGAACACGGCCGTAGTCGACCTGATGGCCAAGCTCATGGACAATGACGACCCGGAAGCGATTGGTCTGGCCTTTGATGGCCATCGCGCCAAGCAGGGAACCACCCACGGATTCGAATTCCGTTTCGCCCGAGACCAGCGAAGTGTTGCCTGGTATACCGAAGCCACCGGTGGCGACGACTACACGATCTTCAACATCCGTGTCGATATCCGACCGATCCGCTTACCGGGGCCGTTGTACGAATACGACGAATGAAGTCTCAAGTACCCACCTTGGATGGCAGTGAATCTTGCCTTCAATTGGCATCCCGCAAACGGGCAATCAACCGACCCGCTTCCGCTGCGTCGTGCTGATCTTTCGTCAGTTCACGCACCCTCACCAATGCCGGTTCCGCGAACCGTCCCAACTCGGCAATAACGTTCGGAATTGATGGCGGTTCAGATCCGCCCTTGGCCGATCGCGTTTCTCGTGCCAGCCGATAAACACGTACGGCTTTGGCAATCTCCGCTTCCTGATCGGGCGGCAACAGTTCCATCCGCCCCACCAGCACTCGAATGACTTCATCAGGGGCCGGCTCAACGGTTAAAGGCAATACACGATCGGTGAGCGATTGCGGTACCATGTAGAATAATCGCAATCCCTGCTCCCGGAACCACGAATTGGACCAGGTTTTCACCATCGCGGCGGCTTCTTTTTCGAAGAGCCCTTCGGCCACCAAAGCCTGCTGCACTTCCTGCTTCAACTCCGCCAGCGATAACGTTTCTTTGCCAAGCTCCAAGGTGACAGTGCCAGCGGGAGCAATCGCGGGATGCGCGGACCGCAGAATCCTTAGCTTGTGTCTCGGTCCCTGCACATCGATCAGAAACAGCGATTGGATCGGTTCTGTGCCTGTGTTGGTCACCTGCACACGACCAGACGTATCGACCTGGGCTTGCAGCGGCAGTTCGAACTTGCCGACCCCGCGATAAAATAGAAACTTCTCGACATGCAACCCACTGGGCGGTGGGAGTGTGGCGCTGAAGATATCTTTCCCCGTGGGCTTTGCCGCTGCCGGCAAATTGACTGCGACCAAAGCCGAGTCCGTTTCACGGGCAGCCCCATAGTGACCGTAGCCGTTATCCGACGGCGGAGCACCAGCCATCAAACGTTCCGCCAGAACCGCTGATAAAGCCGCATCCCCCAGTTGCGGTTGCAGCGATGCCTGTGGGATCAGCATCACCGTCCCCCAATCGAGTTCCGACGGCCCCCGCACCGACGGCAACATCGGTTGATATGCCGGCAGCATGTTCCGCACCGGCGGATAGAACTCGGTCAACAACCCCTCCGGGAACTGCACCTTCACCCGCACTTCGCGCGGCTCATCGACATAGAAATAGGTCACCGGTGTCTCCATTCGCAGCGGCGCAAAGAGCGCACTCTTCGCCAGCGCCGACCGGGCTCCCGCCTGCCGTTCCCGACTGAGCACAAACCCCGGCAGGTCTTCATCGAGCAGCGGCCGGAAATCGAGTTGCACGCCATCCGACCCGGCGAAGGAGGTAAACGTCCCCCACTCATGCACCACAAACGGCTGAGTCGCCCCACTTTGACGGGGTCCATTGTCACTCACCGCCGAGCGGGCCGCTTGCGGCGTGATCCAGGTTCCCACCACAAAGGCTGCGGTCGCAAGTCCCGCAACGGTCAGGGCATAGGTAACACGTGGCATGATGATCGTCCTCCTCGAGTGCAGAGAATGGCACTCCTTTGACGTGCAGGGACGGACAGCGTTCCGCCTTTTTACGCCGCAGACTTCATCACCGTGGGGGAATCATACGGATCAAAAAATTATTCCAAACACATTGTCCAGTTCTCATCGGGCGAAGCGTTCGAAGCTGAACGTTTCCCATCGCGCAACCATTCGCGACAGAATGAAAGCCGTCGATGAGGACCGCCATGGGGTCAGCCTCGCGGAATTGGTTGTCGCATGTATTCGGCGGGATCGGCTTGCGTCCAGGTTGAGACGTGGGAAGCCTCCGCGGTACACGGCTCAACTTGTGCTTCGGAGTTCGCTCCGAAACGGAAACCCAACCGCACCCCTGGGAGCCGGAGTCGGTGGTCGCACCCTTGACTTGTCAGTCCTGTTGACCCGACCACCCTCGATCCGTGCGCCTGCTGCCGAGTGGTGACACCCACCGCCGTCACCACTCCGAATGACGGAAAGCCGATCCTGCCGAACAGACGCCACCACTCGCTATCACCGCGAGCCCGCACCGATGCGCCCACAGCTTAGCCGCGAGGCCACGCCGAGCGATGCGACCACACCAGCGTACGATCTACCTATAATCGGCTCATGGCTATACTGCTTAGGGAACGTAGAATCTTGCTGTCAAGTCGATACGAGACGAGTGAATGGATGTCATTGGTAACAGCATGGTGAGCGGGCAAATCAAGACCGCTTTGCAAACAGAACATGTATCGCTCCCAGAAGAATTCGTATGGATTGAGCCAGCCGCATTCCAGAAAGTCGAACACTGCTACTTCTTTTCGCGATTCAGTTCTGAAGCACTTCCGTCGCCAAATCAGTTTTTCGACGAAACGGAAATCGAATGCCTGACAAACCATTTTCATTTTCGACAGGAGACACTGATGTCTGCCATTTGTGTCTCAGTATCATTGTTCCAGCATGTTCATCGGTGCTGGTCTGAATCGCCGTTCTCAGCCTTATCGATCAGGCAGTATATCTCGTTTCAGTACGCTCGTGAGTTCGACAATCGTGCAAGCACAGAAGCTGTTGAAGGAACTTACCGTTTTCACGTCGACCGCCCCAACCAGTCGTATTACGACAGCAATATCGAAAACTACCGGGAACCATTTCTGATGTGCTACTAGCCCGTGGCCGGCGAATTCTGCCGACTCCGGTGCAGACATCCATCCATCAGTTCGCGCCGTGGGGCAGGGGTGCTCCACGTAAGCGGAAGCCCCTGAAAACTGGGATTGAGAGCTGGGGGCTTACTATCGGAGCGCCCTCCACCCAGTCATTACACTATAATTTTCCCACTTAGGTTTCATTTCAAATAAGTGATCAAGCATGAAGTTTTCACAGGAAGTCCAAGCGGTGCTGAGGAGACAAGGCTGGTCTCCCGAACGGCGTCTCGATATCAGTGAATGGATGACAGAGCTTGTCGCGAGTGGTTTTCACATTTTGCCCGAGGCGCGATCGATCCTGGAGAATTTTGGTGGCCTCAGAATCATTCCGGAAAAAACTCCTCGAGATGCTTATGCCGCTGAGACTATCTGGTTTGATCCTGTAACTGATGTGTTGAGCGAAGTCGATCGAATTAAGGGCTGGGAAGATACCCTACAGATGGGCCTTACACCACTTGGCGTACGTTATCCGTCTCTCTCAATTATGTTGATTGCCGAAAATGGGCAAGTAATCTGTGAATGGGGAAGTATCTTTGCTGCCTCTGGAGTTTCATTTGAAGATGCCATGGAGAATTCGCTGGTTTTCGCTCGCAGAAAGTCTGTGATTTATGGGATCGATCAGCATGGTAATCTCTTTGTCGACACCTAAGCACCTTCGGCGGGTGGCAGGGGCGCCCCGCGTGAGCGGAAGTCCCTGAAAACGGACATCGATAACCGGGGGCTTCCTATCGGAGCGCCCCCGCCACCCTTCGGCTCGAGATACTTATGCCCTGAGACCTGATACCTCTCACCTGACTCCTACCCCTCACGCAATAATTTCGTGCAACGGTTCCACTTCTTCCACGCCGACGAGTTTCTGATCCAAACCGCTGAAGAAATAGCTCAACCGGTTGGGGTCGAGGCCCATTTGATGCAGGATTGTGGCGTGCATCTGTTTCACGTGGGCACGGTTCTGCACGGCGGCCGAACCGAGTTCGTCGGTCTGGCCGTAGCTCACGCCCCCCTTGATGCCGCCGCCGGCCATCCAGGTGGTGAAGCCGTACGAGTTGTGATCGCGGCCGGTCCCCTTGGCATACTCCGCGGTCGGTTGACGGCCGAATTCGCCGCCCCAGACGATGAGCGTTTTCGATAACAGACCACGCTGCTTCAGGTCGGCGAGCAACCCGGCAATCGGCTTATCTGTCTCGCCCGCGTGCAGGTTGTGGTTGAACTCCATATCGGAATGGGCGTCCCAGTTGTCGTCGTTGTGGGCCCCGCCGGAGTAAATCTGCACGAAGCGGACACCCCGTTCGACCAGCCGCCGCGCGAGCAGACACTGTCGGCCGAACGTCGCGGTCTTGGGATCATCGAGACCATACAGTGTTTGTGTCGCCGTTGTTTCCTGCGCGATGTCGACCGCTTCCGGAGCATGGGCCTGCATGTTGAAAGCGAGTTCATAACTGGCGATGCGGGCCGCGAGGTTCGAGTTATCGTGCCGCGATTTCAGATGCTCGGTGTTGTATTCCCGCAGCGTGTTGAGTAATTCGCGTTGAGCCTTGGTGCCGAGTTCCGCTGGCGGGGCGAGATCGAGAATGGGATTCCCCTGCGACCGCATCACCGTGGCCTGATAACTGGCGGGCATATAACCGCTCGACCAGTTCTTGGGACCGGAGATGGGGCCGCCGCGCGGATCGAGCATGACGACAAAGCCCGGCAGATTTTCGTTCATCGTACCGAGACCGTAGTTGAGCCACGACCCGATGCACGGGCTGCCGCTGAGGATCTTGCCCGAGTTCATCATCAGCATGGCCGAACCGTGAATGGGCGAGTCGGCGGTCATCGAATGAATGAAGGCGATGTCGTCGACCTTCTCGGCGAGATGCGGGAAGAGATCGCTGACCCACTTGCCGCACTCGCCATACTGCTTGAACTTCCATCGAGGTTCGACGATGCGGCCTTCATTGCGATGCCCACCGCGGCCGAACGTTTTCACCTGCACGGTCTGGTTATCGCGGCCCATCATGTCGGGCTTGTAGTCGAAGGTATCGACCTGGCTCGGCCCGCCATACATATAGAGGAAGATGCACGCCGTGGCATCCGCATCATGATGCGGATCCTTCGGCGCAAGCGGATTGACGAACTCCGGCAAGCCCTCAGCCGCGTGAGCGGTACTATTGAAGAAGCCATCTTGCGACAGCATCGCCGTGAGCGCGGTCCCGGTAAACCCGGCACCAGTCTGCCACAGAAATTCCCGCCGCGTCCGCCCGCAGAAGTTGTGGTTGGTCATGGTATGCAGATCCGTGTTCAAGAACGGTTGAAATCAATTTCCAATGCAGTCAGCCACAAAGAGGCACAAAAGTCGCAAAAACTTAGCGAGTGATTGAGAATTCTTTTTGCGTTTCTTGTGCCTTTTTGTGGCTCAGTCTTTTCTAATCCAGATACACAAACTCGTTCAGATTCAGTGCCATGAGGCAGAAATATTTCAAAGCCACGGGCCTCGTTAACTGATGCAGGTTGACCAGCCGATCGAACATGATGAGCCCGCGCTGGATTTCCTCGGATGTCGGTTCCCGTTGCAGCACGCGACGTAAAGCCTCGGTGACCTGACTGGCTCGGTCATCGCCGGCGTCTTGCTGTACCACATCGGCGAGCCGCTGGGCTTCCTCCAACAGGAAGGCGCTGTTGAGCATGGTGAGCGCCTGTGTGGGTTGCGTGGTGGCGAACCGGACCGGGCAGGTGACATCGGCTTCGGCGACATCGAAGTTCGCCAGCAACGGGACCGTCAACGAGCGTTTGATATGGATGTAAATGCTGCGACGGCGTTTGTCGTCCGGCGACGATTGTTCCCAGTTGCGACCTGGTTGCGACTGACCGGCGAGGACTTCCTTCTCGATGGTCGGATAAATGCTCGGGCCGTACATCGTTTCGAGATTGAGGGAATCATTCTCAGCGAGAATCGAATCCCGCAGTTCTTCAGCGCGCAGACGCCGCATGTCGAACCGCCAGAAGAGATGATTCTGCGGATCTTTGGCAAGGGCTTCATCATTGGGAGCCGAGGATATGCGATAGGTGTTCGAGGTCAGAATCAGATGATGCAGATGCCGCAGACTCCAGCCGTGTTCCATGAACTCGGCGGCGAGCCAATCGAGCAGTTCGGGATGCGAGGGTGCTTCGCCTTTCAAACCGAAGTCATTGGGCGAAGTGACCAGTCCTCGCCCAAAGTGCCATTGCCAGATGCGGTTCACCATCACGCGGGCGGTGAGCGGGTTCTGCGGGCTGGCGATCCATTCGGCCAGCGCCGTGCGACGACCAGTCGATTGTCCATTCGCCGGAGGTTGGATGTGCGGAGACGGAGGTGACAAAACCACCGGGAACGCGGGTTCCACGACATCGCCCGGTGCTTTGTGACTGCCACGAATCAGCACGTGCGTCGCCGGAGCTTGCGGCCCATGTTCGGTGATGCACAACGCCTGAGCGCCGCTGCGGGGCGGATGGTTTCGCAGATCATTCCAGGTCTTGCGAATCTGGGCATAGGTCTCGACTTCCTCACGCGGCAGCCATTCCCCGGCGTGCTTGCGGATCACGCGCAGCCGCTGACTGTCGTTCTCAAAGTCATCCTTCTCGCCCCCCTGCAACATGGGCCGCACGCGGGCTTCGATTTCATCGAGTTGCTTGCGTAGCGTGCCGACTCGTTCATCCCACTGCTGCTTCTCGACCGCAAACATCGCCTCTTCTTCCGGGGTCGCGATCGACCGGATCGACGCCGCATAGACCGAGTCGTCCGACCGCTGGCCATAGTGCCGGGTGTTGCGGAAGAAAGCCGCGAAGCTGTAGTAGTCCTTCTGTGGCAATGGATCGAGCTTGTGATCGTGACAGCGGGCACAATTCATCGTAAGGCCAAGAAACGCCTGCGATGTGGTACCGACGAGATCATCGAGTCCATCATAGAACGCCAGTTCGGCATCGACGGGTTCATCATCCCACAAGCCGAGCCGGTAATAGCCGGTGGCAATCAAAGCCCGCGAGGACCGCTCGGCGAATTCGTCTCCCGCGAGCTGTTCCTTGATAAACTCGTCATAGCCACGGTCGCTATTGAAAAAGTCGATCACATAGTCGCGATACCGCCAGACAAACGGCTTGGGATTGTCGCGTTCGTAACTGTTCGACTCCGCATACCGCACGACATCGAGCCAGTAGCGGGCATAGTGTTCGCCATGATGGGGCGAGTCGAGGAGCTCACGAATGATGGCCTGATACGTGGCGTCGCTATCATCGGCCTCGAAGCGCTGCACGAGTTCCAAAGAGGGCGGCAGACCGAGCAGATCGTAATGCAACCGGCGAATGAGCGGCTGCGGCAAGGCGGGGGGGTTTGGAGACAACCCCGCCGCTTCAAACTTCGCGAGGATGAACGCATCGATCGGATTGCGCACCCAATCGGTACGATCAACGGTTGGCACCTCAGGTCGCACAATCCGGCGGAACGACCAGTGGTTCTTGGTCTCCTCGTTGACCTGCGGGACTCCATGATGCGGCGTTGCCGGGGCCGTGGTTCCCTCGGGCATCGAGGCACCGAGTTCGACCCACTTCGTCAGGATCGCGATCTGTTCTGGCGGGAGCTTACCCGCAGGGGGCATCTCGAAGGAGCGGAAATTGATTGCGTCGAGCAGCACACTTTCGGCGGGCTTTTCGGGATTGATCGCCGGTCCGCTATCACCGCCGGTCAACAGCAGCTTGCGACCGGCAAGGCTCAGGCCCCCTTTATTTTTTCCTTCGCCATGACATTTGTAACAGTGCTGCTGCAGAATCGGCAGCACCTCGGTTTCATAGAACTTGAGACCTTCCGACGACACCGGGTCGGCCGCCCGAACCAAGCCCGCCAATCCAAAAAACACAGTGAAAATCGAGAGAGCGCAGCGCATGTCGACGTGGCCGATCTGAACAGAAGGTCAAACATCTCGCCGGGACTGACGACGATCCTGATCCCAGCGGGATCGTCGATTATATCATCCCATCGACTTTGATCCATGCGATTCGGACGCCCGGGAATTGAGAATCTTTGTCCTGTGGTGACAAGCGGAGAGAACAGAGCCGATCAATACGCCGAAAGGTGACGGCATTTTCTGGCTCTAGCCTCTCGCCCCTCGGCTTTGGACTCCCTCACAGCACGCCATATTTTTCAAAGGCGGCGACGGCTTTCATGCCATTGCGGATAGCGTCGCGGACTTCGTTCTCGGCATGCACCTTCACCCACGCGCGGCGGATCGCTTCCTGTTCGACCGCCTGAGGCACCACCACCACGCCATCTTCATCCGCAAAGACCAAGTCGCCAGGTGAGAAGGTCACGCCCTCGAGTTCCACCGGCACATCGACATCGATTACCCGTTGGCGATGCAGGCTATCGTAGACACAGACACTGCGGGCAAAAACGGGAAAGTCCAGAGCCTCGATCTTGGTGACATCGCGGATGGCCCCATCGATGACCGCGCCGACACAACCGGTGTTGCGAGCAGCCGTGGTTAGGAGTTCGCCCCAGATGCCCGAGCGCATGGACCCGCCTGCCGCCGCGATGAGGACATCATCGGGCTGGCAACCATCGACGGCCTGCAGTTCGAGTTCATACGGCCGCGGGTCGGGATGCGACATATCAGCCCACAAGGTGGTCTTGCAACGGCCGACCAACAGGCCCGGCACGGTCAAGGGCGGCAGCGACAACCGGGGTGATTGGTTGCGATACCCCAAACTGTCGAGCGCATCGCTGACGACGGCGGAATAGAGCGAACTGCGCATCATCGGCAGTGTGATTTCAGTGGGAGCAACGGCGGTCATGCACGTGGTCTTTCAGAACGGTTCGATTTAGTCCAGAGTCGAGGGGCGAGAGTCCAGAGGGCGGAACAAAATGCGGAAGGCCCGCCACTCGGCGGTGGCGGCTTTATAGTTCTCGACTCTCAACTATTGAGCAGCGGGCATCGGTGGCTTACGGAGTTGCAGTTGCTTCTCGGGCCAGTTCAACGCTTTGGCCGTGTCGAAGGCGTAGCCCAAGCCTTTGGCGGAGTCGCGATAAATCACCACCTGGCTTTTCTCGGCGGCGAGTGCGACGGCTTGCGGGATATCGAGCGTCTTCAGCACATTCAGCAAGGCAGGGCCGTCGGGCATGTGACTCGCGGGGAGATCATACAGATCAAGCCGCGTGACCGTTGGTTCCATGATCGCGGCATAGAGCGACAGCACGGCGAGCGGTCCGCGTGCCTGCAGCCAGAGTTTGCTGTTCCGGTATTGATCGGTTTCCCGCAACACCTGCAAGGCCCGGCAAATATCATAGCACTGCATGCCCTCCCAGGTCTGGCCGAGAAGATAGAACCGGCGAAGAATCTGCGTGTGGGTTTTCTCGTCCTGGTTCCATTGCGTAGGACCGACGCCGCGCGGTGCGACATAGGCCATCGCCCACGGGAATGAAGTCAGCATCTGCTTCACATCGGCCACTTCCTGATTTCCGGCTTCGGTGGCGGCGATCTCTTTACCCTCAGCAAAGACCTCGGGGAACTTTGGTGCCCAGGCGGTGTGAAACTCGGTCCAACCGGTTTGATCGAGCGGGTTGAGAACCGTCAATTCCGGCGTTTTGAGATCGGACCGCTGGAGGACATAAAGACTCAACGGCAGTTCGGTTTGACTGGTGAAATCGAAGCGTTGCAACGTCAGACCATCGGCCTCTTTGGACACGGCGAGTTTCAGATTGAGCGGCGATTGTTCCTGTGGCCAGCCATTGAACGTTTTCTCTTTAAGGGCCGTCAGCCATTGGTCGCGGTTCTCCGCCCAGTCACCGGCCGACTTCGGCACGTCGGGGGCTTTTGCCATCGGTACGAATGTTTGATCGATGGTCGTGTTCAACTCATCGGCCGGCAGTGTCGCGAAGACTTTCAGTTGCTCGGGTTCAAAGAACTTTTCGGCGGCATTCTGAATCAATCGCACTTCTCCCTTGAGATGCTGATCGAACCACCGCATGGCATGGATCTGCAATTCCTGCGTGTCCTTGTGACCTCCCGCGGTGATATTCAAGGCGACATCATCCGGATGCTTGCCGAGTTCATACAGATGCCGGACTTTCGAGTAGGTCCGGTACACCCCATTCAATGGGAAGATGCCATCGCGGTCGGTATTGCTGAAGAGCAACGGCCGGGGATAGTTGAGAGCCGCGACATGGTCGTAATCCCAACGGTAGGTGTTGACCATATACATGCAATCACAGTGACCACTCACGCAGCCATCGATCACATGGTTTTCGAGGTCTGTGATCCCGGCGACAGGGACGGCGACCTTGATGCGGTCGTCGATCGCGGAGATCCACCAGCTATAAGCCCCGCCGCCGCTGCGACCCGTGACGCCGAGTTTCGTGCCATCCACTTCGGGACGTGATTGCAGATAATCGAGGGCTCGCACGCAGTTCCAGGCTTCCACGCCAGCGGGACAGTATCCGCGACTCAACCACCACCAGCGTTTTTCCCTGTATGTGCCATGATGGATGCCTTCAATCTCGCCGAGCTGCAGAGTATCGATGATCAGGCAGACATAACCGTTGCGGGCAAACCAGCCCCCATGATGCTGGTAGTGAGTTTTGTTGCCCAGGCTCACGCCATCTTTCACCACGCGGCCATGTCCGCAGACATAGAGGATCGCGGGTAACGGCTGCGTGACGGTCTTCGGGCGATACAGGTTACCGGTGACATACAAGCCCGGTCGCGATTGAAAGTGGAGCTTCTCGACGATGAACTCCGGGTGCTCAACCGTGCCGGTGATGACCGGTTGCAGATCGGTCCGTTCAGGCAAGGGATCGAGTCCGAGCATCTCCAGAAGTTCGCGGCGGGATTCGCCCGCCTGGGCGTCCCAGTCTTCGATCTTGTGGAACTCCGACAGCGAGGCATCGCGCAGCTTCGCGGTTTCGACGGCGAAGTAGTCGGCGATGATCTTGTCACCCTGGGCCGTGGATAACGGAGCATCGGCGGCCGACACCAAGACGGGGCTGACGCTGGCCATGAACAGCAGCAGGCCACAGATTCGGGACAGCATGGGAGAACCTTTCTGCGGAACGATCGGCACGGTGGGTCTCTGTCGGCAGGATGGCAAACTCGGGTGCCTCACAGCATACTCATCAGTATCGCTCGATGCATCTCCACCCGGTTCGACGACAGGAAAATGGTATGCGTGCGGGATTGTTCGGTCTTGTTCTGCTGGCGGGTTCCCTGCCGACATTGTGCCAGGGTGCGGAATGGCAAGTCGGTGTCGCTCAGGAAAAAATCACGCCGAGCGAAATGGTGTGGCTGTCGGGATATGGCGGCCGGAACAAACCGGCGGAAGGGAAAGTGCATGACCTGTGGGCCAAAGCGGTTGTGTTTGAAGATGAGCAGAAGCAGCAGTTCATTTTGATCACCTGCGACCTCGGTTCGATGTATCAGGAACTGCGGGACGCCGTCGCGAATCAAGCCGCGAAAGAGTTCGGCATCGATCCCGATGTGGTGCTGATCAACATCTCGCACACGCATTGTGCCCCGGAGATTGCGAAGGAACGGATCGTCTTTCATCGGTTGAGTGACGCCGAAGAAGCCAAGCTGCAAAGCTACATTGAGACCGAGCTGCAACCGGGCCTGGTGCGATTGATTGGCAAAGCTCTTGCTGATCGGCAACCGGCCGTGCTGACGTTCTCACAGTCATCCGCCGAGTTTGCGAAGAACCGTCGCTTTCCCATGGATGGGGGCTTCGTGAATCAGCCCTATGCTGAGGGCGTGACCGATCATGATGTGCCGGTGCTGCAGGTGAGGACGCCGGAAGGACAGCTGCGCGGCCTCTTCTTCGGGTATGCCTGCCACAACACCACGCTTTCGTTCTATCAGTTCTGTGGAGATTACGCGGGCTTCGCACAGGAGATCATTCAGCAGCGGCATCCGGGCATTATCGCGGGGTTTGTGATGGGATGCGGCGGCGATCAGAATCCCTATCCGCGTCATGGTGAAGAAGGTTTGAAGCACTGCCGGCAACATGGCACAGACCTGGCCGATGCAGTCGACCGGGCGTTGATGAGTGAGGCGAAAGTGATCCATGGCCCATTAAAAGTCGCAAGGGAAACCGTGACACTCGATCTGGAACCGTTACCGCCGGTCGCGGAGTTAGAAGCCGCAGCCGCCGAATCTGACAGTTATCCGCAACGGAAGGCGGCGTATCTGGTGCGACAACTGCAAGAACACGGCGAGATTGAACTGAAGCAGACGTGCCCGTTGCTGGCCGCGAAATTCGGTCAGGAGCTGTTGTTCGTGGCAATCAGCGGGGAAACCGTGGTCGATTATTCTCGCTTCGCCAAAGCTGACTTTGCCGGACCGGCGGTGTGGGTCGCGGGTTATAACGACGATGTCTTTGCGTATCTGCCCTCACAGCGGGTGCTGCTCGAAGGAGGCTATGAAGGCCGGTCGGGCATTGTGCATCAACTCACGCCGACCCCGTTTCTGCCGAACGTGGAAAACCATGTGCGTGGCGGCGTGAAACGGCTGGTCGAGCAAGTGTCGCGTTAGCCACGAGACACGACGTTGTGTTCGATGGGGTGTGCCACTGGCTCCGCCAGTGTCTTCTTTCCGATGTGCCCATCACTGGAATCGCACTGGCACAGCCAGTGGCACACACGCATTAACAAGACCCCGTGATGGCGATCACTGGGCTTCGATCCAACAATAAAAAAACCGTCGCGATCTGCCCGAGAGATCGCGACGGCCGAGGATGTGCGACTTCATCCCCTCAAAGTTACTCGGTCGGAATTCCGAGCAATTCTTCTTCTTCTTCCTGAATGATGATGCGAGGCGTCACCATCAACATCAGGCTTTCCGTTTCGCGGCCGACCCCGGTGTTCTTGAACAACCGGCTGACGTACGGAATCTTGTTCAGGATGGGCACCCCGGCCATGTTGCGGCCTTCACGCAACCGCTTCACACCACCGAGGAGCACGGTACCACCATCCGGCACGCTGACCGTCGTGGAGACGTTCACGACTTCAATGA
This sequence comes from bacterium, assembly GCA_016125225.1. Classification (GTDB taxonomy): domain Bacteria; phylum Planctomycetota; class Planctomycetia; order Planctomycetales; family Planctomycetaceae; genus DSVQ01. Next base: position 61,787 of record WGME01000001.1, read on the forward strand.
CCGGTTGTTGGACCGTCACCGTCGTGGCAGAGCCACCACCGTTTTGGTTACCGCGGTTACCGCCGTTATTACCACCGTTGTTATTCCCGCCGGTCCCGTTGTTGGTCTGCGAGAACAGGGCCTGCATCACCATTTGATTGGTCCCCATGCCCCCGCCGATGCCGAACTGGCCACCGCCGAAGCCACCGCCCTGACCACCACCGAAGCCGCCTTGGCCACCACCCTGACCACCCAACTGCTGGTTACCACCCTGTCCGGTGTTACCACCGGTGGTGCCACCACCCGCGAAGGAGAACGTGAAGACGTCGGTCACGTTGGTGAAGTTCGGGAGCACGGTCAGTCGTACAAACCGGCGATCCGCTGAGATGACCGCCTGCACCGACAGGAAGATCCCGTCAGGCACGAACTGAATGATCGGTTGGAAACCAATCGAGTTGAAACCGACCGTCGGAATCAGGCTGATCACGAAGGGGCGGGTCACCGAGCTTTGAACCGTAGCAAACTGACCATTGAACAGAGTCACCTTCGGAGCGAACATCAGGTTCGATCGTGAATCCCCCTGAGCCGCCTGGATGAAGAAGAAGGCTTCAATGTCGCTCAGAATTGCCAGACCAATCTGAGCCCCGGCGTTCGGTTGGAAGCCCCCGAAGGTGGGGACACCCACTTCAAACGAACCTTGCCGGAAAGGCACATCGAGGTCTTGGCTGAAGGTTTCCGGAGCCGTCATCCCCACCACGGTGTTGCTGGGATATCGGTCGCGGTTCTGCAGAGTTCGGTTAGGTCCCGCCGTAAAGAAGGAACTCGTCGAACCTTGCTGGTTCTGTTGGCCCTGCTGGTTCTGCTGACCACCTTGTTGGCCCTGTTGGTTCTGGCCCTGCGTGCTCGTACCGTTCGCACCAGCCTGAGGCACCAGCACCGAACCGAAGGGCAACAGCGGCAAGCCGTTGTTATCCGTATCAGGACCACCCACGCTGTCCTGAATGTTGAAGTCGAAGTCGATACCAATTCGCTCGAAGAAGCGGTCGGCAACTGTCACGAACCGGACTTCGATGGCCACCTGCAAGTCTTGCAGACGACGCAACTGTTCGAGCAGGTCAGCGATTTCTTCATGCACCTTCTGAGTCTGACGAATCACCAAACTCAACGTGGTTTCATACTGACGGATGGTTGCCGGACCACCGACTTCCGCCCAGGTATCCGGGGCAACGGTCGTGGTGATCAGATCGACCAGAGTGTCAAAGTCAACCGTCGGGCTGGCTCCACCCATGCGTTCCGATCCCGTCAGTCCCGCCATGGCGTCTAACGAATTCGGACCCACCTGAGCAAACGGCTGGCCACCGGGCACGCTGAACTGGCCGCCACCAAGTGCGGGATTCGCTCCACCACCGATGCTGGTCACACCGAACGGGTTGCCCATGGTCGGGGCGAAGTTGGGAATCGGAATCACCAGATCGGCTACCGGGTAACTCGCGATCACGAGTTCGCCCTGCTGACGCATGCGGCTGGTGATCTTCAGTACTTCGTCCTGAACCATGTAACCCAGGCGATACTGTTCCAGCATCAGGTTCAACGCCGAGCGAACGGTAATGCCTTCCACATCGATGGTCACCGGCACGCTGGGCAAAGCCCCTTCTTCTTCCAGTCCGAGCTTATCGAACACGAAGTTGAAATCGGCCAGGGTCGCAATCTTCTGCATCACTTCGGTCAAGGGGACGTTGTCTTCATGCAGCGAGATGCGACGGTTGAGGCTTTCTTCGATCTTGATTTCCGCTTCGCTGCGAACACGGGTATCGGCCCCGTATTTGCCTTTGCGGCGTTTGTTGATTGCATCCCATTCGGTACCGAAGGCCAGCGGGTTTTCATCGCCCACAGTCACCACGGCCGCCCATTCGACGTCGTCCAATTGATTGATGAACGACTCTTCCTTGGCCAGCTTGAGATTCTCATTATTTTCCACGCGGCGGCTGATGCGGGATTTCCAGAACATGGTCACCGCTGCGGGATTCTTCGGGTCGAGTTCCTGGGCCTTCTTCGCCACAACTTCCGCTTCTGCAAACCGCTTCTGCTGCATGAGCGTGTTGTACTCATCGACGAGCGTCACGAATTCCTGCTCGACACGAATCTTGTTCATCCGATCGCGTTCCAGACTGGCCAGAACTTCGGTGTTCTTGGCCTTCTGATCGAGATTCGGTTTCTGCCGCATGATTTCGTTCTGCAGCGAACCATGGGTCTTCTGCAACGACCGCAGCAACGCAGCGGTGGCGTCTTCACCCAACTCAGCCCCTTCGACCGAGGCAATCGCCTGATCGATAATCTGCAGAGCCTGTTCCGGATCGCTTTCCCGAAGACGCTCGGCCCGGAAGATCGCATTCAGCGTTTCCGTGCGGAGACGGTCAAACTTCACGGCGTGCTGTTGTTCCACCATGTCGATGGGGCTGGGTTCTTCGTACGGAGCGACTTCGGCCGGAGCCAAGTCGGGAGCACCCAGATCATTCTGAGCCACCTGATTGTTGGTCAACTCGATCTTGGAGCCAGCTCGCGGAGCCAGTTCACGCAGGTAATCCTGCATCCGCTGGGTCCGGAACGGGTCGAGACGTTGGCCGGTCTGCTTGGCAGCCAGGAACGACTGGAAGGCGGCGTCACGATTGCCCCGGCTCAACTGAGCCATGCCCTGATTGTAGTATTCGTTGGCAGACAATCCCGTAGGAGCCACAACGGCAGCTTCCGGAGCGTCATATTCGAATGAGACTCCCTGGCGAACCGGGCTATCCGTTTGCGGGCGGGAACCACCAGTGAAGGTCATCGCGGGAGCGACATCGTTGCCGAAAGAAGCATCAGCAGTTTGGACGCCACCAGTCGGCATCGAACGTGGCCCGTTTTGTGCAAGGTTGCCCGCCTGAGCCTTTTCGATTTCGGTCATGGCCAGTTCGGGGCGGTCATCGAAGACACCGTAGGCCACTTCGAGTTGTTCCGCAGCGGCCAGCTTCGCTTTCGCTTCATCCAGCTTGCCTTGGGCCATTAACTGGCGAGCTTCCTGCATCAACTTAGCAGCTTCAGCCCGCGGAGTGGCAGGTGTGCTGTTGCTGGCGACTTCGGCTGAGGGAAATTCTGGAGCCCCGGCTGCCGGAGCGGCAGTGTTGTTGGTTAGTGGTGTCGTCGGCATCAACTTCGGTTCCGGACCACGAGCGGCAGTCCGAGCGATGTCAGCCAGAACGATTTCCGGACGGTCATCAAACAGACCATACGGGGCTTTCAACCGTTCGGCTTCGATGGCCAGTTGACGGGCTTCATCCACGCGGCCTTCCGCCAAGGCGGCCCGCGATTTGGCCAACAGATCTTTGGCTTCCTGCTTTACATTGGCCGGGGCAGCGGGAGCTGCCGGGGCAAAGTCTGCATTGTTCGCTTTAGGATCGACTTTGGCGAACGGGTCAGCGGCAGGAGACTGCTGAGCAATGTTCGATGCGGCCATATTGGCAGCGATGTCAGCCAGAACAATTTCCGGGCGATCATCGAACAGCTTGTAAGCCACGTCCATCTTCTGGACTTGTTCGGCCTTCTGCTGAGCGGCAGCATAGTTGCCGCTCTTGATGTCTTCTCGTGCCAGGGCCAACAGACGCGTGGCATCGGTCTTGGCCGAGTTGCCCACGACATTCGCCTTCGGCATGGCGGGGGCGGCTTGCGGCTGTGCGGCTGCTGCTTCCACTTCATCCAGGTTAACGGTGAAGTCGACAACCTGCTGCTGAGCCGGAGCATTCACTGGAGCGTTCGGAGAGAACGTCTTGGTATCACCGCGACGATCGAGTTCCGCAATCACCAGTTCCGGACGATCATCGAAGAGGTCGTAAACGACATCGAATTCATCGGCCTGCATGGCTTTGCGGCGAGCATCGGCAAAGCGACCGGCTTTCATGTCCATGCGAGCCGACTGCACCAGCACCAACGCCTGCTGCTTCATCGCTTCCGGCGACACAGCCGTAACGGGCGCATTTGTGGCGCGAGCCGGGGCCGTGGCTTCGACCAACTCGATATTCGAGCCCAGGTCGACACCATTGGCGGTTTGAATCGTGTTGGTTTCAAAGGCCCATTCGGGCATGGCCTCTGCAGCCGCCGGCTTCGCAGCCAGGCTGGTGATGGGCTTACCCGATTTCAATTGCGCCAGAAACTGATCCGGCGTTAATTCATTCTTGGCGAAAGTGATTTTCGCGGCCTTGGCAATCTGCTGGGCCTGCTGAGCCAGCTTGAAGGCTTCTTCGCGCTGTCCTGCTTTGGCTGCCGCCAATGCCTGATCAAGCAGACGCTCGACCCGGGTTCGCATGACATCATTCGAAGGCACACGGGCTGCTGGCGCCGCTGACAGTTCGGGATCAAACGCGAACGGATCAGCATCCGGCGATTGAGCCCGGGCACCTACGCCGCCAGTGGCCAGTTGGGCCATCTTCAGTTGCGTGCGGGCCAGGTACTCTTCCGCTTGTCGGCGATCAGCGATCGACAAGCCGGTGGTTGAGGCCGTGGCCTCTTCCAACAGGCTGACAGCCTGATCGTAACGACCACGGAGATACATCTCCTTGCCGCGGCGATAGGCCTCACGAGGAGTAAGTTGGGCCTGTCCGCCCACAACCTCCACACCCGCTTTCAGAGTATGGTCGTCGTGTTGCCAGTTGGTTAATCGCACCACGGCGATCAACAGGCACGTTCCACCGATCAGTCCAATGATCCTACCCAAGGTAACTCCCTCCTCCAGGTCCAGGGTTTCCGAGATGTGCCCGAGTGACCTTCCGTGTCCGTGTCGTTCGTACGGTCTTGTCCGAGTGATCGTGGCCTGCGAGCCTCTCTTCATCCCTGCGGATGACGATCGCTCGGCTAGGATCGACGATTGACGTAGGACCAGGTCCGAGCTGCAGACAACCCCTGCCTGTACTCGTCCCCGACCTGCTCAAGGTTCCCCAAATACTGACGTGACTTCATCGGGAGATCCGAAGAGCGGCGGAGTGATATGACAGCCGTCGCAATGGGTCAAGATGGCTCACCCCACCGGATCGGAGAGAATTCCTATTTTTCGGCGAGGTCGACCTGTTCCGGCAATCCCTGCCGAGCCGATGACAATCGCGCCTGCCAAACCAGGCAGGCTGCGAAAAGAATTCGGGGGCATTACGGTCTTCTCGAGTTTCCACCGTTGTTGCGCCCGACAATTTTCAACCGGATATTTTCCGTATCACATTTTCTGATAATAGGTTATGAGTCTTGAAGCAAACTCGGCTAGCTGCGGAATTCCCCGGAGATCAATCTCGCTCTCGGCCAGAATCTGGTGCCGGGTTCAATTCTTCCCGAGATTTGCCAACTGACTTACCGACGCTTCCGTAGTAAAATGTTGTAGTGGAGGTGGTCCCCGCTGTGGATATGCCTTCCGAGCCGAAAACCATTTACGTAACTCGCACAACGTCAATTGCTTGCGACAAAAGGCTGCAGCATGGCCAGTACCGCGACGCTGATCGATTTTCCCACCGAGACCAGCCCGAATGAGTTTCAGTATCGCCCGGTGCCACCTTTGGTTCCGGTGAGTGCCGCGTTCATTTTGCTCTCCATCACGGCATTCATGTGGGACATGTTGGTGATCGTGCCTGTCATCGGTTGCGTGCTGGCATTCCTCGCATGGCGGCAAGTGGCCCGGTCGCCGCAGTTCTATTCCGGGGGAATCGCCGCCCGCGTGATCTTCAGTATCCTGGTGATCATGGCTGTCGGTGCGAGCAGCCTGCATGCCTACTCGTTCGCCACGGAAGTTCCCGAAGGCTTTGAACGGGTGAGCTTTGCGACCGACATCTCCGAAAAAGGCTTCGTCGTCGACGAAGGCAAGATGGGGTTGCATCCCGATGTGCAGAAGCTCACTGATCAACCCGTGTTCCTGAAGGGGTATATGTACCCCACTAAGCAGACGCACGATCTGGAAACATTTGTTCTCTGCAAAGACAGTGGCGACTGCTGCTTCGGCGGGCAACCGAAGGTGACCGATATGATTTATGTCGAGATGGCTAAAGGGAAACTGGTCCATCATCGCACGGGATTGGTCGCGGTGGCAGGCACCTTCAAAGCCACACCCACGCTCGATCCCACTGGACTGAATCCGGTGTATAAGCTGGAATGTGAGTTCTTCAGCGGAGCCAAGACGTCCTACTGAGAATGGCGACCGCTGGACGCGCTCTGCAGGAAATCGTTCTTTGGCCATCAAGGGAGCCGACATGCGACAATGTTCATTCCTCGCCTGGACCGGTTCCCTCGCGCTTCTGCTGGTTGGATGTAATGCCAGCTCATCGACGAGTGAGTTTCGCACGTATGACCAACTGCTGACCCAGGAATCGAAAGAGACGCCCTCTCCGTCTACAGATGCGGTGCCAACTGAATCTGAACCTGTTGCCGCGGAATCCACTGGGACAGAGACCGCTGGAAACGATGTCAACGAAGGGTCTCGCGAGACCGAGATCGCTGCCGAGATTCCCGCCTCGGCCTTGGCACCACTGAATCTCGTCGATGGCACATCGGCCGGCGAGATTTTGAACGTGGTCGCTAAGTCGGCTCCCACAACCGATATGCCCGCCGTCAACACGAATGATCCCTCGGCATTGCCTGTGATCACGGTCAAACCGGGCGGCATTCAAGTTCTGGTACCCGACAAGAACTTCAAGCATGAAGGCCGCGATCAGGCATTGCGGGTCTCTTACGATGACCTCGACCTGCTCAAAGTGCTCAACATGGAGCCGGTGCCCGACGATGCCACCAAGTACTTTCCGGAATGGCTGCAGCAACTGCATGGCCAGAAGGTGCGTATTCGTGGCTTCATGTATCCGACCTTTGAATCGTCAGGCATCGAACAGTTCGTGCTGGCCCGCGACAATCAGATTTGCTGCTTCGGCCGCGATCCCAAAGTTTACGACCTGATCTCCGTGACGCTGCAGCCAAACAAACCAACGGACTACATTCCTAACCGACCGTTCGATGTCGTGGGCACGTTCCACATCGATCTGCTGGCCGAAGGGGGCAAGCCGCTCGGTCTCTACTGGCTGGAAGATGCCCAGGTGGTGGACCGCTGATTTCGGCAGGAATTCATTCGTGTTCCCAGCGGAGTACGGCTAAACTCGTAGCCGTCTTTCCACTCAGCCGGGAACATGTCCATGATCGCTTCCTCCCTTCGCCTGCTGGCTTTTAGTCTCGGTTTCGGTACCGCGTGCATCGGTTGGTCGGCAGAGAAAGCCACCACGGCTCAAGCACAAGCGGCCTTTGATCGCGGAGTGCAGTTCTTCGCGAAGGAGGTGGCGTCGCATGGGGGGTATGTTTACCTCTACAGTGCCGATTTGACGAAACGCGAAGGCGAAGGGCAGACGACGCGGGATTCGTTATGGGTGCAGCCGCCGGGCACCCCCGCAGTGGGTGAAGCCTTCGTGATGGCCTATGAACGCACCGGCGATCCGGCCTGCTTAGCCGCGGCACAAGCGGCGGCGGAATGCCTGCTGCAGGGGCAATATCGCAGTGGCGGTTGGAACGCGAGCATCGAGTTTGAACTCGCGGAACGTGCCAAGAATGCCTTTCGCACCGATGCCCCGTTACCCAAAAAACGGCAACGCAACATCTCGTCCTTTGACGACGACAAATCTCAGTCGGCGTTACGGTTCCTGATGCGGCTTGACCGGGCGATCAAATTCCAGGATCAGCGACTGCACGAGGCTACCGTGTTCGCACTCGAGAGTGTGCTCAAAGCTCAGTTCCCGAATGGAGCCTGGGCTCAGGTATGGGATGGTCCTGCCGATGCCACGCAGTCAGCGACACTCAAAGCCAACTACCCTGCTGACTGGCCACGAAAATACCCTGGCGGCGACTACTGGTGGCATTACACCTTCAACGATCACAATATCAGCAATACCATCGAAACCCTCTGGCTGGCCGAAGAGATTTACGGCGGCGGTCGCTATGACGCCGCGGCTTTGAAGGCGGGGAACTTCATGGTTCTCGCTCAAATGCCGGAGCCTCAACCCGCCTGGGCACAACAGTACAACTTCCAGATGCAACCCGTCTGGGCACGAAAGTTTGAACCGGCCGCCATCACCGGGAGCGAATCGCAATCAATTCTCAAAACGCTGATGGATCTCTATGTCCGCACCGGGGACAAGAAGTTCCTCGAACCGATTCCACGGGCGCTCGACTATCTGCAGCGTTCCGAACTGCCAGACGGTCAACTGGCCCGCTTTTATGAATTGCAGACCAACAAGCCGTTATACATGACCCGCACTTACGAACTGACCTACGACGACAGCGACCTGCCCACGCATTATGGCTTCAAGGTGACCAGCAAAGTGAAGTACTTGCGGCAACGTTATGACAAGTTGGTGAAGGCGTCGCCCAAGGATCTGGAACGCCAACGCACGGCAGCCACCAAGCCGCCAGAACGCTCGCAACTGGAATCGCAGGTGGCAAAAATCATCGCTCAACAAGATCGTCGCGGCGCCTGGGTCGAAGCGGGTTCGCTGAAATATCACGGCAAAAAAGACAACACCCGCGAAGTGATCTCATCGGAAACGTTTATCAAAAACCTGGATGTGTTGAGCCAGTATCTGGCGACGGAGCCGTGATTGACAAGTGGGTGGCATGCCTGAAGGCGCCAAGCCTTTGCTGCTTCAGGGCCTGCCGCTGATTTGACTGCTATAGCAAAAGCAAAGAGGCCAGGCATCGGGTGAGATGTCTGGCCTCTCTTGTTGATCAGCAGCTTTGGTCGAATTGATCAGGCGTCGCGGTTTTCGGCGCTGACGGGTTGTTCGACTTCGGCACGTGGTTCACCTTCTTCTTCGCGCGGCGGCCGACGATCGCCTTCCTCACGTGGGCCACGGGGTGGACCTGCTTCACCATCACGCGGGCTTCGTGGTGGCGGCCCTTCCCCATCGCGTGGTCCGCGCGGCGGGCCGGCTTCGCCCTCACGGGGTCCACGGGGTGGAGGACCATCGCGGCCCTCCGGGGGACGACCGGGACGACCTTCGCCACGATTATGCGAATGATCCGGGCCGAGCATGTCTCCGCGCGGTCCCGGCGGACGCCGCTCGCGGATATCGTTCACTTCATCCCGCAGCCGTTCCACTTCCTGGCGCAGCTCACGCATGGCGTTCAGCATATCGCGCTGCATCTCCAGCATGGGTGGGTGAGCCGGGGGGAGACCTGCCATCGGTGCTCGCATGGGTTCTTCAGGATTCCGCGGACGCACGACGTCTGCTCTTTGCACCCGATCAGTAAGACTTTCGCCCATCATGGGGGGGCCCATGTGCCCCATGTGTGGACTCATCGTCTGCAGCAGATGGGCCATCAATTGCTGCTTTTCACGCATCCCTTCCGGGCCGCGTTCATCGAGCTCCCGCATGGCTCGCGCCAACTCTTCGACGATTTCCGGGATTGGTCGCGGAGGACGTTCACCACCCCGACCTTCCGGACGCGGTCCACGATCCCCATCACGACCTTCAGGTGGTCCGGGAGGACGTGGTCCCTCTTCCCGTTCCGGTCCCCGAGGCGGGCGAGGTTCGTCGCGTGGTCCTTCCGGGCGTGGGCGATCTCCTTCCGGCGGACGGGGACGATCGCCCTCTTCGCGACCTTCCCGCCGTGGAGGCGGAGCCGGTCGCAGATCTCGTTCTGGTTCGCGTTCTCCGTCAGCCAAAGCGACGGGTTCGGTATCTTCGCCTTGAACTGGGGCCGACCACATGGCCAGTCCCATCCAGCAGGCGGCCGTGATTCCGACTCCTGCCAGTCCTAAGGTCCACCATTGAGATTCGGCGGCGGATGATTCCACCCCGAGTACCTGTTTTACTCGATGCAACAAGGCCATCCGAGTTCCTCCTATGCCTACGGCCAGCTGCGGCGAGGCACACGCCCACCGCTGGCGAGCCACCAGTTCGAGAGCCTGGGCATACTGCACCGGAAGTCCCGTCGCGCGCACGGCTTCGGCATCGCAGCACAGCTCTCGTTCCACCCGAATTTGTTTCGAGACCCACCAGATACACGGATGAAAAAACAGCAGCGTCTCGACAATTCGCTGCCACAAATTGATCCACAAGTCATACCGCCGGATATGGGCTAATTCATGGGCCAGTACGGCTTCCAGCACACCGGGCGACACATCGGCCAACCAGCTTGCGGGGAGCAAAATCATCGGCCGCAGCCAGTACAAAGCCAGCGGTTCCCGCACGGCCGGCGAGGCCAGCAGGCGGGGCAAACGCGACAGGCCCAACCGCATACAAAGTCGCTCGGCTGCGGCTTGAACATCCTGGGACACAGGTTCTGAACGTCGAATCAAACACCACATCCAGGTGGCGGCCCCCACCAATCTCATGCTGCACAGACAGACGCCCAGGCTCCAGACCGCAACCACCCAGGTCGGCCATTGCTCCCAAAGCGAGCTGGTCACGTCACCAGTCTCATCCAGCGTGGCATCCTGTAACTGGGCCACCACCGCTGACGCCTCGGTTTCCGAAGTTTGCAAACCGGCGATCAGTTCGTTCAACAGTTGTTGGACGGTGCGAGTTTCCGGCTCGGTGACAACCGATGTCCCGGCAATCTGGTTCCGACTCGGTGCGGTCAGTCCCAGAGTCAGCAGCGGCATCGCCGCCATCACCACCAACGTACTCAGCCAAACGGCATACCGTGTCGATGGCTGCCGAAACCGTCCCGCGACTATCACCGCCCAGCCGAGTGCGGCAATCAACACACCTTGCCAGAGAAAGTGAATCAGCATCCATGCGACCTGATCAACCGTGAAAAACGCCAGCAGGGAAGCACTCATGAGTGTGGTCCCTCCGGAGTTTCATAGCGTTCCAGTAAGCGACGGATCTCGGCAAGTTCATCGGAGGTGGGCTGAGCCTGATCGAGCAGATGGGCCACCAGCGATGTGGCTGACCCTTCAAAGGCCCGCTGCCAGACATCCCCCACCATTTGACCGAGCGTTTGCTTCCGTTCGACCACCGGGCGGTAACGGAATGCCCGGCCTTCCGGCAGCCGCTCGAGCAATTCTTTTTCGGCCATCACATTGAGCAGGCTCATGATCGAGGTGTAAGCCCGTGGCGAGCCGGTCTGATTGAGCCGGTCGAGAACTTCACGCACCGTCAGCGGCCCGGATTCCCACAGATGTTTGAGAATCTCCAGTTCAGCTGGTGTCGGATGCGGCGTTTTAGGACGTGCCATTATGGAATTCACCACATTAAGCCCGAAGCGGGCGGTGACGGAAACAATTCTACTGAAGAAACAGTAGATGTCAACTATAAAAACCGTAGACAATCGAGTGGAGTGGGAAGGGGTGGCCCATTTGTTCTCTTTGTCCGCTCCACGGTACACTGAAGTCCAACTCGCTGTCGAGACTCCATAAGGAACTTCGAATATGTCGTCGCGTCTGGGACTCATTCTGCTGGTACTCGCAAGCGGTTGCATGCAGGCCCTCGAAGATCAGGTCAAAAAAGATCCCAACAATATCGTGGGCAAGAAAACGCAGGACATCGGCGAGTTTGACCCCAATGCCGGTGCCGCGGTGAGCGATTCCAAAGTTGAGGTCACCAACCCCATCACCGGCCCCCTGGAAGCCTATGGCCCGATGGTGGAGCGCATCTCCAAAACGCACGTTGAACACGCCCTGAATCTGTTCAACGCGACCGAAGGCCGATATCCCGAGTCGTATGACGAGTTCATGGAAAAGATCATCAAAGCGAACAACATCCAACTCCCCGTGTTGCCCGGCGGGAAGAAGTATCAGTACGACGTCCCCAATCATCAGTTGGTCGTCGTCGATGCCCCGGTCGAACCCGCCCCATAACATTCGATCATTAGCCGCGAGACGAAGTCGAGCGATGGGTTGATCGTTCCCAGCGCTCGACTTCGTCTCGCGGCTAAGTAAAGATGGACCCCATGAGCGATGCCCCCGCAAATGCTTCGATCCACGATGCCCTGGCCATCGAACGTCTGTCCCAGGCGTATCAGCAACTCGCCGAACAACTCGGCCGGGTGATCATTGGTCAACGGGCCGTCGTTGAAGAGCTGGTGACGGCAATGCTCGCGGGGGGGAATGCCCTGCTGGTCGGTGTGCCCGGGCTGGCGAAGACGCTCATGGTCCGCACCCTCGCCGATACGCTCGACCTCAGCTTCAATCGCGTGCAGTTCACCCCCGACCTGATGCCTGCCGACATCACCGGCACCGAAGTGATTCAGGAAGACAAAGCGACCGGACAGCGTGTCTTCCGCTTCATGCCCGGGCCGATTTTTGCCAACGTCGTCCTTGCAGATGAAATCAACCGCACACCGCCGAAGACGCAGGCCGCGTTGCTGGAAGCCATGCAGGAACGCCAGGTGACGATGGGGGGCGAGCGGCACAAACTGCCCGATCCGTTCTTCGTCCTCGCCACGCAAAACCCCATCGAGCAGGAAGGGACTTATCCGCTGCCGGAAGCCCAGCTCGACCGCTTCATGTTTCAGGTGCTGGTCGATTACCCCACCGAAGACGAAGAGTTCGAAATCGTCCGGCAGACGACGATCGGCAACCCGGCCACGATCGAGAAAGTTCTCTCGCGCGAAGACTGGCTGCTATTGCAGCAACTGGTCCGCAAGGTGCCTGTGGCTGACAGTGTGATCCGATATGCCCTGCAGTTCGCCCGTCTGACGCGCAAGAACGCCGTCAATGCACCCGACTTCATGAAGAAGTATGTGAGCTGGGGAGCCGGACCGCGGGCCAGTCAGTATCTCATTCTGGGAGCAAAAGGCCGGGCGCTCTTGCATGGCCGGGCCTATGTCAGTCCGGAAGACATTCGGGCAGTGGCGTTTCCCACACTGCGGCATCGGCTGGTGCTCAACTTCAATGCCGAAGCCGATGGCGTCACTCCGGATGATCTCATTCGCCGTTTGATTGAACAGATCCCCGAACACGCCCCGCCTCCGAGTGAGTTGCCCCGCGTGTGGAAGAACTAACGCCTTAGCCGCGAGGCAAAGCCGAGCGCTGTGTGGATTGATCCCAGCGCTCGGCGTTGCCTCGCGGCTAACAAAGGAAATTGAGAATGTCGTCCCGTTTTCAAGAGCATCTTACCAGCCAGCTCGATGCCATTCGTCAGGCCGGGTTGTATAAATCGGAACGGGTCATTCAGACGCCGCAGGGAACGCATGTCCGCGTGAGTGATGGCCAGCCGGTTCTCAATCTCTGCGCGAACAACTACCTTGGATTGGCCCAACATCCCGACATCATCGCCGCCGGGCATCGCGGACTCGACGAGTGGGGCTATGGCCTGGCATCGGTGCGGTTCATCTGTGGCACGCAGTCGATTCACAAGCAGCTCGAACAGAAGCTGAGCACGTTCCTCGGGACCGATGACACCATCCTCTATTCGAGTTGCTTCGATGCCAATGGCGGGTTATTTGAAACCCTGCTCGGCCCGGAAGATGCCATCATTTCCGATGAGCTGAACCATGCGAGCATCATCGACGGAGTCCGCCTCTGCAAAGCGCAAAGGTTCCGTTACAAGAACAACAACCTCGCCGATCTTGAAGCCAAGCTGCAGGAAGCGAAGTCGGCCCGGTTCCGGCTGATCGCCACCGACGGCGTCTTCTCGATGGATGGAATCATCGCCGATCTCGCGGGGATCTGTGCCCTCGCCGACAAGTACGATGCCCTCGTGATGGTCGATGATTCCCATGCGGTCGGCTTCACCGGGCCCAGGGGACGTGGGACTCCTGAACTGCACGGCGTGATGGACCGCGTGGATATCCTCACCGGCACCTTGGGTAAAGCGCTCGGCGGAGCTAGCGGCGGTTACACGAGTGGACGCAAAGAAATCGTGGAATACCTGCGGCAGCGATCGCGGCCGTATCTCTTCTCGAACACTCTCGCACCGCCCATCGTGACCGGTTCGATGGCAGCGATTGACCTCCTGACGGCTTCGACGGAACTGCGTGACCGGTTGGAACGCAACACGGCGTACTTCCGCGGGGCGATGCAGGATGTCGGCTTTCGCATCATTCCGGGCATTCACCCGATTACGCCGGTGATGCTGGGTGATGCGGCTTTAGCGGCGAAGGTCGCCGAGGCCATGCTCGCCAAGGGTGTGTATGTCATCGGATTTTCCTATCCAGTCGTTCCACAAGGACAGGCCCGCATTCGCACGCAGATTTCGGCGGCTCATACGCTGGAAGATCTGGAGTTCGCCGTCCGTTGCTTCCGAGAAGTGAAGCAGGAATTGGGGCTTTGAACAGAAGTTCCAGTGCACGGGTTGGGTGAACCTCGCAGGGACGGGAAATTTTTCTTTGAATTCCGCGTCTCTTATGGCAGACTCGATCCTATGTGGGTTCGCGTGCTGAATGCCGTTGCTGCATACCCGATGATCGCCCTGTTAAGTGCGATCCTCTTCACGACACCGGTCTCTGCCCCGGCAGTGGAAACCCGGTGTGCGGTTCTCGAAGTCTTCCTGCGGGGCGATGCTGACCGCTCGAAAGATGCCCGTGAACACATCGAAAAGACGTATGGCCAGCGACCAGGGCTGACGGTAGTCTACCGCGATGTCGCCGCCAAGGAAGCGGAACTCGAACGCTTCTACAAAATCGCTGACCATTTCAAAGTCGCGGAACCGGGTCTGCCGGCGTTCTATGTCAGCGGCAAGTTTGAATACGGTTGGGATGCCGCAACATCCCCCGCCAAAATCGATGAACTCCTGACCGTGGAAGTCTTTGTCCGCCAGGGTTGCCCCCGGTGTGCGGCGGCCAAGCCGGTGATCTTCAATCAACTCGCGCCACGTTATCCCGGCTACAAATTCGTCGAGAAAGATCTCGTTACCTCGACGGAAGCCCAACGTCGTTTGAACGAAGTTTCGGCCCGTTACCGCGCCGCTGCCACTTCGGTGCCGGCCTTGCACATGTGTGGCCGGTTGATGGTCGGGTTCTTCGATCCCAATACCAGCTTCAAGCAGTGGGATGACGTACTGAAAGCAGTGACGGTCGACTGCCCGGCCAAAACATCACAACGTGTCCGTCGTCCCCGGTTGCCGCTTGCCTCGATCGGGTTGTTTTCACAGGCGATGTTCGCTGTGGAGCCCGTCGAAGCCCTGAAGCCCGAACTGCCGGAGTTGCCCGACCTGCCACCACCATCGGTCGAGTTGCCTCTGCCTCCCGAGACTGATACCACCACGAATGTCGCCGCGATCGATGCCCCGCCACCGCGTCCGCGTCGTTCTCTGCCACCCGAACTCCCGCCGGAGACCAGTCCGGGAGAACTGCCCGAACTGCCGAGCGATGCCGATCTTGCCAGCCCTGCGATGCCGGATGTGGTGCCGTTGCCGCTGATTGGCGATGTCAATTGGAAGAGTTGGGGGCTGCCGGCCTTCACCATCATGGTGGGACTTGTCGACGGCTTTAATCCCTGTGCGATGTGGGTGCTGCTGTTCCTGCTGTCGCTGTTGGTGAATCTGAAAGACCGGCTGAAGATTCTCGCCGTCGCGGGCACCTTCGTCTTCATCAGCGGGGCGGCCTATTTCTGCTTCATGGCGGCATGGCTGAATGTCTTCCAGTTGATTGGCCTCTTGCGTCCCGCGCAATATGCGCTCGGCATTCTCGGCATCACTGTCGGTGCGATTCATGTCAAAGATTTCTTCGCATTCAAAAAAGGGGTCTCGCTGTCGATTCCGGAATCGGCGAAGCCCAAGCTCTATGAACGCATGCGGAAGATCGTCATGGCGGAATCGCTGCTCGGCGCGATCGTGGGAGCTTCAGTGCTCGCCGTGCTGGTGAACATCGTCGAACTCCTCTGCACAGCCGGTTTGCCAGCGATGTACACCGGCGTGCTGTCGATGCAGAACTATCCTGCCTGGCAGAACTATGCCTACCTGCTGCTCTACAATGCGGCATATATGTTCGATGACTCGCTGATGGTGGGTGTCGTGGTCGCCACGCTCGGCAAACATCGCCTGCAGGAACAAGGCGGCCGCTGGTTGAAACTGATCAGCGGGATTGCGATTCTCGCGATCGGCATCACCATGCTGTTCAAACCGGAGTGGCTGGTGTGATACGGTAAAGAATTATCGATGCCGAATCGCGGAACGAGAGACGCCTAGGGATCGCTATCCCTAGGCTTCCGTGCAGCGACGTTCGGAATGGTTCACTTCCACCAGACTAACGACCACGCCATGTTATCTGCCGTCGAGAAGCCCCCGTTCTTTCACGCCGTGGCCGTTTTCGACTGGAAAACCAACCGCCGTTACCGCGTCTATCTGCAGCGCAATGAACTGATCTTCATCTATGCCCACGACGACGACCAGATGTCGCAGGTGATGTGGGCGCAGTTCGGGCTGGTCGGCCTGTTAATCATGGCTTGGCGCAAGAAAGGCGTCGAAGCGAAAAAGCTGACACGGCAGCAGCAACTCGATCAATCGACGCTGGAAGAACTGCTCGACGAGCACAAGTTCAACTTCCGGGCCTCGGCCTATGAATTGTCAGAGATGGAATTGCTGCCGAAGTCTGGCTGGACTCAAGGCTGGTATGGGCAGAAGGAACTGGCGGGCATTCTGAAGTTCCGGCACGTGGAAAAGGGCAAGTTCTGCCTGTGCCTGCCCCGCATCGAAGACATGCGACTGGCAATGGATCAACTCCCCACGATTCTCGAGCACCGCGTCGACATCCAGACCACCTGGGACCCCGCCCAGCAGGCGTATGTGAAGGCGTGAATCGCCGCCACCACCCGATATGCCGTTTGTCGCTACCGCTTGCTGGTCGGCAATACCCCACCTTATGATGCGCGAACCGGGGCAGTGACTCGGTTTGACTTGCATCCATCGTTATCTGTTAATGAGTTGTCATGGGTTGGTTCGATCGTCTGAAACAGGGTTTGCAGAAAACCAAGCAGTTGCTGCAGACCGATGTCCGCGACCTCTTCAAAGCGGGGCAAATCCTCGACGAAGCCCAGCTGGAGAAGTTCGAAGCGGGACTGATCCGGACCGATATGGGGGTCGCCGCAGCCAGCCAGATCATTACGAACCTGCGAAATGAATACCTCGGCCGCACCGTCGAAGTCGCCAACATCTGGGGGACGGTCAAATCGACGCTGAAATCGATTCTCATCGGTGAAAATGATGTCCGCTGGGATCGCGATCAACCCTTATCGCCGCTCAAAACAGCCGCGAGCAAACCGACCGTGATTCTTGTCTCGGGAGTCAATGGCGTCGGCAAGACGACCACGATCGCCAAGCTGGCCAAGTTGATTCAAACGTCGGGTCATACGGTGATGCTTGCCGCCGGGGATACCTTCCGGGCAGCCGCTGTCGAACAGCTCACCATGTGGAGCGAACGGCTTGGTTGCCCGATTGTAACCAAGCCGAGCGGTACCGATCCCGCCGCCGTGGCCTTCGCCGGTTGCGAAGCCGCCGTGAAGGAGGGCGTCGATTACCTCATCATCGATACGGCTGGTCGATTGCATACCCAGCAGAACCTGATGAAGGAACTCGAAAAGGTCCGCCGGATCATCGACAAGCAGGTGCCGGGTGCCCCGCACGAAAGTCTGCTGGTGATCGATGCGACCACCGGTCAGAACGGTGTCAACCAGGCCAAACAGTTTTCCGAGGCGATTCTCTGCACCGGCATTGTGCTCACCAAACTCGATGGCACGGCCCGCGGCGGCGTGGTCGTGGCCATTCGGCAACAAATGGGCACGCCGGTGAAATACGTCGGCGTCGGCGAACAGATCGACGATCTGCAATTGTTCGACCCGGACAGCTTCGTGGAGGCTTTGTTCGCGGAAGGCTGAGTCTTCTTTCCCGGTGACGCGAATATTGACATCACTTGTTGATGAAAACCGCGATCCTCTCGAAAATCCTTCCCGGTGATGAGACTTCTGCGAAAAAATCGGTCTCGCGATTGTCGCCACTGGTGGACAACGGCTAGATTACAAGGAACTGCCATGCACGCCCGACGGGAATCGCTGTCGATTGGCGCCTGCCTGTTGCGTCCACTTCAACATTGAGGAGACGAAATGAACACCTGGAAAACTTGGGGGCTCTTGACCCTCGTGGCTGCGAGCGTTGCGGCCGCGGGTAACACGGCAGAAGCCCAGTGGGGCTCGATCAAAGGCCGCGTGATCCTGAACGGCCCCGTCCCCGAGGCCAAGCTCATCGTCAAAGAGGGTGATAATGCGGTGAAAGATGCTGCGGTCTGCGCGGCGCAGAACATTCCGAACGAAGAACTCGTGGTCGATCCGGAAACCAAGGGAATCGCTAACGTCGTGGTTTATCTGCCCAAGGCTCCTTCAAAGGTGAATCCCGACCTGAAGCCTGACCCGGTGATGACCGTACTGTACGACCAGAAGGGTTGCCGCTTCCTGCCCCACATTGCCATGGTGCAGGCCGGCCAGAAGGTGCAGGTTATTAACAGCGATGGCGTCGCTCACAACACGCGGGGTAGCCCCGTCCGTAACCAGGGCTTCAATGTGATCATCGCCCCGAACGATGAAAAGGGCATCGAAATTCCGCTGAAGATCGCGGAAAGCGTACCGATGCAAATCGGCTGCGATATTCACCCGTGGATGCGTGGCTGGTGGGTCGTGACCGACCATCCGTATGCTGCCGTGACCGCTGCCGATGGGACATTCGAGATCAAGGGCCTACCGGCCGGCGAACACGAATTCCGCGTCTGGCAGGAAAAGGTCGGGTATGTCGAACGGAAACTCAAGGTCGTGGTCAAGGCCGATGCCGAAACCACGGTTCCCGATATCAAGGCCGTGATCAAGTAGTGCGGTGCTGAAAGAACAAAGCCATTCATAACCATTGAAGCCCAGGGATCGCCATCCCTGGGCTTCCGTGATTTTCGGGATCATCGATGCGACATCATCTGGGGCTAGCCTTGCAGTTCTTCGTTCTGGTGGCATTGCCCCTCATTTGCTGGTGGCAACTCACCTTCGGGTTTTCACTCATCTGGATGCCCGCTTTACTCACCGTTGGAATTGTGATCTTCTGGATAGGAACCAAACTCCGTGGCCCCTGACGGATTGACGGGATGCTCCGCTGCTGCCGATTGCTGATCCTACTGCTGCTCCTGTTGGGCGGAACTACGATGGCCTGGCCGCAAGGCATGGCTCGCGGGTTTCATGAAACGGTCAGCATCCCGGTCGATGCCGAAGCCGCGAAGATCCTGCTGACCATCGAAGATCGCTGGCGGGATGGCCGCTGGGCCGATGCCTTACCCGAGTTGATTGATCTCGGCGAAACGCGAGGTCGTTCGCTGGTCCTGCAATCCCGAAACGATTCCACGGCACAATACATCACCGTGCAGGCGGCCATCGATCGCCTGTTAGCCGCATTGCCCCCGGAGGGCCTGCAGCCCTACCGCGAACGCATCAATCCGCAAGCGGAACTCGTCTTGCAGGACTGGAAAACCTCTGGCGACGAACGCCATCTGCAGCGTCTCGCCACACAGTACTTCTTCAGCCAGTTCGGCGACGAGGCCTGCTGGGAACTCGGTCAACAGGCCTGGTGGCGCGGCGATCTGGCCGCAGCACGCTACTGGTGGCAACAACTTCTCCCGATCACGGCACCCGAAGTCCCGCGTGACATCCGGCACTATCCCGACAGCGAGATCCCTGCAGCCGAGATTGCCGCCCGATTGATTCTGTGTCAGATGGAACTGGATGCCCAGGCCGCAGCGATCGCGATTGAGCAGTTCCGCCAACACTATCCGCATGCCGAAGGGCGATTGGGGCATCAGGAAAGTCTGTGGAGCGACCTGTTGCTCAAGGAACTCCGCTCGCGAGTTGCTCCCGAATCATCACAGCCTCCGCAGAACGTGGTGACCTTTGCCGGAACCAATCAGCGGACATTAAACGGTTCGCGGGCGATTGATCTGGGGGGCGAGTTGTGGAGCGTGCCCTTGGCAGCCACGATCTTGCCGCGGCCGACATCGCAACTGGTCTTTCCGCCCCCGGCTCCGCTCGCGCAGTATCCCGCCATTGTTGACGACATGGTTTATCTGAACGACGGGCAGCGAATTCTGGGCTGGGAATTGTGGACCGGCCGACCGTTTCACGATCTGGGATTCGATGCCTCGCCTGTCATCTATCCGCCGTTGTCTCCGGAACCCGCTTTGCCACCGCGTCGCCATGTCATTGGCGGCCCCTTGTCGACCGTGACCGTCGGTCCCGGGCGGCTGTTTGCCCGAATGGGCTCGGTGGTGACCACTCCGGCTCCGTCAGAACTACGCGAGCAGATTTCGGAACTGGTGTGCATCGATCTGGGTGATGGTCAGGGGCGGCTGTCGTGGAAGCTGACGGCAGTCGATATTTCCTCGCAACTCCAGTCCGACGACCCGGCCGCTCCCATGTGGCTGTGGGAGGGAACACCGCTGCTGATCGGGTCTTGCCTGTATGCCGCCCTGTCGCGTCGCCGCCCCCAACTGGAATGGTGCGTGGTCTGCCTCGATGCGGAGACCGGCCGTCTGTTATGGCAACAGACGGCGGGGATCAGTCGGATTGCCCCGGCCGATCATGAGAATCTGGCGAGTCATTTGTTACTGACCGCCGGGAATGATCGATTGTACCTGTCGACCGATTGGGGTGCGATCTTTTGCCTATCTCAGCATCAGGGTCAGCCGGAATGGGCCATGACCTATCAGACCATGCCACCGCTGCGTCCGGTGAATTCCCCGCGTCTGCCCACGACACCGATTCCGCAGGTCCTGGTGGGGCAGGATCTCTTTGTTGCCCCGAGTGATGATCCGCAGATTTTTTGCCTCGACGCCACCACCGGGGCCATCCGCTGGCAACAACCGACGCGCGAACCTGTCGAATCTCTGCTGGGAGTCAGTCATGGTGCTCTGATTGGTTCCGGCACGGGACTCTGGGCACGCGATATCCATACCGGCGCGCGGCTATGGGCCATCGACCACGATGAGCCCGAACGACAAGGCTACGGTCGCGGTTGGCTGGCGGGACCGCAGGTCTATTGGCCGACCCGGGAATCGATCTGTGTTGTCGATGCAGCCACCGGCCGTACGCAGCGTGAGCAGATTCTGCGGACGCCGGATGAATACCGCTTCGGGGGACATCTTGTCGGCTATGACGGCGTGTTGCTGGTTGCCAGCAGCGACCGTCTGACCGCCTACGGAGAATATGCCCGGTTGCAGGAAGAAACGACGAACTGGCTGAGCCAGCATCCGCACGACATCCGCAGCTACCTCAAGCAGGGCGATCTCTTCGCGGGGCAGAATCAACCAGCAGAGGCTCAAGACGTATGGTCGCAGGCCCAGACCGAAGCCCGGCAACTGGAGCAGAAAGACTGGCTCGCGACCGCCGATCTGCGACGGGCTCGCGACCGCTGGCAAGAGGCCACGGGCCGTTCGTTGCGAGAGCAATTCGCCCAGGCCCATCAGGTCATGCAAACCCCTGCACTCAAGCAGCGGTATCTCGAAGCCGAATGGCAACAAGCGCGAACCAGCGAACATCGCCAGGCAGTGCTAGCCGCATGGTTGTCGTGCAAACCGTCTATCACGCCAACAGCAGGCAATCCACTTGGTTCAAGCCGCCTGCTAGCCGAATCGATGTTGACCAAACGGCCAAAACCCGCCGCCGCGGAGGCCGTTTCTCTGGAGCGTCAAACTCGCACAGCAGTCCCCGTCAGTTACTGGCGGAGGCAATGGCAGCAGAGACTTTCGGCCCAGCAATCGGTCATCGTACCAACCAATGGAGATGCTTCCTCGCCGGTGATCCTGATCTCAACTCCCGGAGAAGTCGCAGCAATTGACCCCGCCACCGGGCAATCGCGCTGGACCATTCCCCACGGACACCGCATCGTCTCGGCCTGTGTCGACGGAGATTTCCTGGGATTGGTCGGGCCTGAAGAATTGACCGGCATTGTCCTCTCGACCGGCGCCGTGTTATGGCGAACAGCGACGCCGTCTGCTCGGGAAAGTGAAGACAGTGCGACAGGGTTTCAGGCACTCCTTCCCACCGGTTTACTGCTCGGCTCTCCCTCGCAGGGGTTCTGGTGTTTCGATCGGACCACCGGTGATCTCCGCTGGCACCTGGAAACCCGTCCCGATCCGTGGTCGCCGCAGTGTGCGATCGTCGGCCGCAGTCTCGTGGGGCAATCGGCCCGCACCTCACAGCCAATCGTAGTCGATCTCGAACACGGCCATGCCCACGTCTTGCCAACCCATCTCACACGCCACTGGCAACGCCCCCCCATCGCGGGCCCGACGGATGAATCGTTTGCGGTCGTCACGGCGGAGCGGGAGATCTGGTTCTACCTGCGACAGGGCCAACTGGAATACCGCCTGCATCCGCTGGGATCATTCGCCCATGCCGATCCGTGGTTACACCCCGTCGCCGATCAATGGATTGTCCTGATTGACGGGCTGCGTTTGCGAACCATCGACCCGCGTGGCCGGATGAGCGAACCGCTGGCCGTCGCCGAGCAACCGCTCCTCTCGATACCGCCCGTCACTCTTCTGGCTGATGATCTCTGGCTAACGTGTTCGGCGGGCATGCTGCGGGCGTTCGATCCGGTCCGGCGTCACGTTTTGTGGGAAGAACCGTTGCTCACCAGGGCGCCGTGTCGCATCATTTCCGCCGCCCATTGCGAGACCATCCTGATTCTCCCTGAGGCTCTCCGCGAGTCTGAACAGAAAGTTATCGAAATCTGGGATGCACGTCATGGGCGGCGGCGGCAGACATTCCCCTGGCCCGCCACATCGGAATCCCTGCAATCGAGTTGGGCGACGACCGGTTTCATCCTGGCAGACTCGCAGCAGATCGCCGGTTACGTCCCGCGTTAACCAAAATTCATTCACCGTTGGTACAGCCTCTTCCACATGGGATGCCTAACACCGTGTGGGACTGCAGAGGTCACGTGTCCCGCCCCAACGGCAGCCATTCCGAACGAGACCAATCGAGTTCTGTGGGGTTTCATCCGTCGTGAAACCCCTCTGGACGGACCGGGGTAATTGGGATTAGGGTTTGACCGAGTGCTCAAGGTCGTCGTTCGGATCGAGCTCCAGGAATTTGTGATGAGATTGCCTGAAATGCTGCTGTCACATGGCTTGTCGGTGCTCGTTCTGCTCGGTGGTCTCCTGGCACAAGGGCAGGCCGCTGATTCTGTCCTCGGCGAATTCCAACTGCAGGATTTCCGTGGCCGCACCTGGAAATCGACCGATTTTGACCGGCACAAAGTGCTGGTTGTGGCCAGCTATGGCGTCGAATGTCCGCTCGCGAAGCTCTATGCCCCGCGACTGCAGCAACTCGCCGATGCCTACAAAGATCAGGGCGTCGGTTTTGTGGTGATTGATGCCAACCGGCACGATTCCTTGACCGAAATGGCGGCCTTCGCCCGCGATCATCAATGGACCATGCCGTTTCTGAAAGACTTGAACAATCAACTGGCCGACCGCCTGCAAGCTGAGCGGACGCCGGAAGTCTTTGTGCTCGACGCCGACCATCAGGTGAAATATCGCGGCCGGATCGATGACCAGCACTCGGTCGGCGGGCATTCCCGGCCCGCTCCCACGCGAGACGATCTGAAGCTCGCCATTGATGATCTGCTGGCTGGGCGAGAGGTGGCCGTCGCGAAGACGGAAGCCGTCGGTTGTATCATCGGCCGGGTGCGTCCGCCGAAACCCGAGGCGACCATCACTTTTGCTGAGCATGTGGCTCCGTTGTTGAATGCCCGATGTGTCGAATGCCATCGCGAGGGGGAAATTGGCCCCTTCAGTCTGCAGGATTACGACGAAGTCGCTGGCTGGGCACCGATGATTGCCGAGGTTACCCGCGAACATCGCATGCCCCCCTGGCATGCCTCGCCTCAACACGGCCACTTCGCCAATGAGAACCGGCTGACCGATGCCGAGATTCAAATGCTGCAGGACTGGTCGCGGGCCGGCGCTCCGGCGGGCGATCTAACGAAACTCCCACCCACTCCGGAATTCATCACCGGTTGGCAGTTGCCACATGATCCCGACCTAGTGGTGGCGATGTCGAAGAAGCCCTTCCAGGTTCCTGCGACTGGCGAAGTCAAATACCAGTACTTCTCTGTCGATCCGGGCATCACTGAAGACAAGTGGGTGACCGCCGCCGAAGTCGTTCCCGGTAATCGTGCGATCGTGCATCATGTGATCGTCTTCGCTGCTCCTGGGGGCAAAGTGGAAAATGAAGATGGCCAGTTGCTCATCGCCTATGTCCCCGGCATGCGGATTCTGCCCCTGCCGAAGGGTTTCGCGAAACGCCTGCCCGCTGGTTCGAAGTTGATCTTCCAACTGCACTACACCCCCAACGGCACCCCGCAGGAAGACCTCACCAAAGTGGGCCTGACGTTCGCGGACGAAAGCGAAGTCGAATACGAAGTGCAAACGGCTTCAACACGGAACCGCAAGTTCGAAATCCTGCCGTTGAAAGCCGATCAGCAATTCACTTCCAAAACCATTACAGCCCCCACCGATCTGTTACTGCTATCGATGTCGCCCCATATGCATCTGCGCGGCCAGTCCTTCCGCTATGAAATGGTCTGGCCGAACGGACAGACGGAAACCCTGCTCGATGTCCCAGCCTACGACTTCAACTGGCAGATGTCGTATCGTTTGAAAGAGCCGATGGCGGTCCCGCAGGGATCGAAGCTAACGGCCTTCGCGAAATTCGATAACTCGCGCGAGAATCTGGCCAACCCAGACCCCACCCAAACCGTCCTCTGGGGCGATCAGTCGTGGGAAGAAATGCTCATCGGCTATTTTGATATCGCCATCCCCCGCAAAGCTGATGAGACCATGCACATCGCCGCCGATTTACGTCAGCAGGGGACCAACGAGGAAGTGGCCAGCCGCATCCTGAAACGGGTCGACCAGAATGGCGATGGCAAAATCCAGAAGAGCGAACTCGTTAACCCCCGGTTCGCGAAAGCCTTTCCTCTCGCCGACACCAACAGCGACGGCGAAATCTCGCTGGAAGAGCTCACCGCATTGATTCCCCTGCTGCGGCGCTAAGTTCCGCATGCATCGCGTTTCGATTTCGGCACACGGGCCTCTGTGCGCTCTCTGTTCCGTGCGGGTGATACTGAATGCATGACTCCCATAGGGGAGAATGCCCCCCGCAGTTCGATTCGATCCTTGATTCCCCTCCCCCCCACCGTCAGAATACCTTGACTTTTCCGAAAACTCCTTCTCTTGCCACGACTGTCCGACAGCTCTCGTCGGTGCAGCGAGGCAGGTTGTTGACGCATCCCCCGGGACAGGAATCAGAAGACCCATGAAATTCCTCGATGGTCAGACCGTTGGCATCGACCTTGGAACCACCTATTCCGCGATTGCCCGCCTGAAAGAAGATGGTTCGCCGGAATCGATTCTGAATGCCGATGGTCGCAACATCACGCCCTCGGTGGTGCTCCTGGGTGATGACGGCCAGGTGGTGGTTGGGCCGACCTTTGAACGGACTTCGCAGGAAGCCCCCGATCACATCGTGGAAGCCGTGAAGCGGCAGATGGGTAATAAAGACTTCTTCGTGGTTTATCAGAACAAAAAGCTGACGCCGGAATTCATCTCCGCGTTGATTCTGAAGAAGCTCAAGCAGGATGCGGAAAAACGGATCGGCCCGATTGCCAATGCCGTCATTACCGTGCCCTACTACTTCAACGATGTCCGCCGCAAGGCCACGCAGGATGCCGGTCGCATTGCCGGTTTGAATGTTGTCGACATCATCAACGAACCAACCGCCGCGACCCTGGCTTATGCCTGGACCAAGGGCGAACTCGGCCGCACCGATATCAGCCAGGAAGCCAAAACCATTCTGGTTTACGACCTCGGGGGGGGCACGTTCGACGTCACCGTGGTGCGTTACACGCCCACGCAGTTCCGCGTGCTCGCCACCGACGGCGACGTGATGCTCGGTGGTATTGACTGGACCCGCCGCATCGTCGATCACATTTCGGAACAGTTTCTGCGAAAATTTGGTGAAGATCCGCGAGGCGATCAGGAAGCCATCCGCAACTTCACCGCCGATTGCGAAGACGCCAAGCGGGCCTTGAGTAAGCAGACGCAAACTCCGCTGAATGTTTACTACAAAGGCAAAACGTTGTCGGTCGCGTTGACCCGCAGCGATTTTGAACGCATGACCGCCGATCTTCTGCAGCGCACGCAGGACACCACCGAACTGGTGCTGCAACAGGCGAAGGTCGATCCCAAAGAGTTGACCGAAGTGGTGCTGGTCGGCGGTTCGACCTACATGCCTTCGGTCGAACGAATGATGAAAGAGATTTGCGGCCGGGTTCCCAGCCGTGATCTCCGCCCCGAAGAAGCCGTGGCTCAGGGGGCCGCCATTCATGCGGCGATTCTCGAGGCCCGGATGAACCGCGACTCTGTTGTGGGTGAAGCGATCACCAAGCGGTTGCAAGCCGTGCAGATGTCGGACGTCAATTCCCACTCGCTGGGCGTGAAAGTCTCCGACCCGAGCGATCGTGCTCGCAAGATCAATCACATCATGATCCCGAAGAACACGCCGGTGCCGCATTCGTTCTCGCAACGTTTTGCGACCAATTCGGCCAGCCAGAAAACTATTCACGTTTACATTCTGGAAGGGGACGCCAGCGATCCGACCGCGTGTTCACAGATCGGCGATTTCCGGATTGTCGACCTGCCGCCAAACCTTCCCGCCGGTTCGCCCGTGGAAGTGACCTACAGCTACGATGCCAACGGTCGCGTGCACTGCATCGCCAAGGAATTGACGGGCAACCGCGAATCGAAAATGGAAATCGTGCGCAACCAGGGTTTGACCGAGCAAAATGTCGATGCCTTCGAACGCCTGGCCACGGAATACAAAGTGGAGTAGGCGGACGGCAGTGCTGAACTCGGACTGAAACGGTCCGCACTGCGGAATCGGCTTCCTGAATCGTGGCACGAGGGAATTCGGGTCGAACTGTGGAAGTCGGACTGCGTCTCACGTTACAGTTGTGGGACCTTTCCCGACCCACTGTTGACGTTCTCTCGATGAGATGGATTCATGGCTGCGACCAAAATCGATGTCTACAAGGAATGGCTCGGCATCCCAGAGGGTCCTCGTCCACCCGATCATTACGCCCTGCTGCGTCTTGTTCAGTTTGAAGACGATGCGGAAAAGATCCGCAAGAACTATAAGAAGCTGAACGGGCATGTGCGGAAATATGCGACCGGGCAGTATGCCGGCGAGTCGCAGGAACTGCTGAACGAGCTCGCTCGGGCGATGCTGTGCCTGACTGATGCCGAGCGCAAACGCGATTATGATCGCGAACTTGGCCGTGATGTCGATGCGGCGACCGATGATCAGGGCTCTCGCCCGCTGACGAGTTACCTGCAAAGTCAGGGGCTCTTGACTGCAGATCAGGTCAACGAAGTCAAATCGCACGCCGAGCGCACGGGTCTGTCACTCCGCGACTCAGTGGTGCAGTTGAAGCTGGCCGATCAGGAAACCGCCACCCGGGCTTATGCGTCGGAGTTGGGGTACGCCTACGTCGATATCGCCGACATGATTCCCGACGAAGACACGCTCGATTCAGTGCCGAAGTCGGTGGTGCGGCGGTATACGTGCTTGCCATTGTTTGTCGATGGCGAACGCGTGCTGGTGGCCTGTGCCAACGAGCCGAGTCACGAACTGGAAGATGAAATCCGGTTGCGGTTCGGGTTGGCCATGCGAGCCGTGCTGGCGACCCCGAAAGCCATCAAGGAGGGCATCGATCAGTATTACGCTCAAGGGCTCCGCAAAGAGAAAGCGGCGGCTCCCGTCAAATCCAAATCGAATTCCGCGGCGAACAAGCTCGTCGAGAAAGTCACGCAGAAAAAACATCACTCGGAACTGACCGCCGAGGAGAAAGACGAACGCAAAAAGCTCGGTATCGTCCTCTGCTGCATGACATTTGTCGTGCTCGGCAACCTCGATGCCTGGGTGCTGTACGACATGATGTGGAAGTACTTTGCCCCCAGCTTCTTTCCGTTCGTCAGCACCATTCTGCTCGGCGGGCCGATTATGTTCGGCGTTTACCAGAGTTACATTCGGCCGCGCTAGTCCATGAAAACAGCCCAGGGATGGCGATCCCTGGGCTTCCAATCGATGTACAACGAACCGTTAAGATTATTTCTTCAGATGCTGATCGAAGAAGGCCCACATCGCGTCATCAGCCTTCTTCGCGGCGTCCCCCCCGAAGCCATGCCCCTGGCCTTCCAGAATCACCAGTTCATGCGGCACGCCCGCCGCTTTCAGGGCCTTATCCAGAATCTCGGCCTGTTCGACGGGGACGAGTTCATCGGCGGAACCATGCAAGGTTAAGACCGGCGGATCGTCTTTGGTCACATAAGTGACAGGACTAACCGCCAGGTACATCTGCGGTTGTTCTTCCGGCGTGCCGTTACAAAGAGCCTTCACCAATCCATAGACGGCGGGAGTCGACTTGAACAGCACACGCAGTTCGGTGGGTCCGAAGGTGTTGCAGACGGCCTGTACTCGGCTCGATTGACCGCTATTTCCCAGGTCGCCTTCCAGACCATCGTTGCTGTCGGTCAGTCCGACCAGCAGGCTGAGATGGCCTCCGGCCGATGCACCGGTCACACCGATGCGCTGCGGATCGATGTGGTATTCGCTGGCATGGGCTCGCAACCAGCGAATCGCGGCTTTGCAATCGTGAATCTGTGACGGAAAAGGTTCTTTCGGCACGCCAGTTTGCGGATCGGGCTGCGTCAGTCGGTAACTGATGGTCGCCGCAACATAACCCTTCTGGGCCGCCGTTTCGATCGCAGTTCGATAGACGAGCCGATTGCCCCCGGACCAACCTCCGCCATGAATGAAGACCAGACAGGGAAACGGTCCGTCTCCCTGAGTCGGCTGGGCGATATCGAGTTGCAATTTGATATCCCCCACGGTGGCGTAGGTCACGTTACTTTCGACGCGCACGCCGTCAGCCGCCGACAGAGGAAAACTGCTGGCGAATAGAATGGCCTGTGCCAGTAACACTCCGCGGAACATCATGACCCCTTCGCGATAATGTGATGTCGTCGACATGCTCTCTGTTATGAGGAATTGTCGCTGATTGGCTTCCGGGGGACAAGTTGTTGCCACCGCTGAACAGTTAAAGTCCCCGAGCCTGCCGTGAATGGCGCTTGCGTTACTGAACGGTGCGTACCAGAATACCACAACTTCTCAACGAGTCCCCGTCGGTTCTCGGCATCTGCGTCTTAATCAGGATGAATAGCACCATGATGCGATTGCGGTTTGCGAGTTGGTTATGTGCATTTGCTTGTAGCTTCTCCGCAGGTTCTCTGCTGGCACAAGATGCCAAGCCCAAGCCGGCCCTCTCTCCCAGCGAAGCCGATAGCGACGCCGCCTTTCAGGGGGAATACAGCGGCGACATCACCATCGAAGGCCAATCCGTCAGGTATGGTGCCCAGATTATCGCCTTGGGCAAAGGACATTTTCACGGCGTGGGTTACCCCGGGGGATTGCCCGGCGACGGATTTCTCGGCGGGGAAAAACTCGAAGGCGATGGCATTCTGATGAATGACCAGATCGAGTTCCCCGAAGTCGAGGCAATGGCAGTCGTTAGAGACGGGGCCATTATCATCAGCACCACCAATGGCGAAAAACTCGGTGAGTTACGACACGTCAAACGCGAAAGCCCCACACTGGGTGCCAAGCCGCCGACCGGAGCCGTGGTCCTCTTCGATGGCAAATCGGCTGATACCTTCGAGAATGGCAAGCTGTCGGAGGATGGCCTGTTGATGCAGGGCGTCACCAGCCGCGAGAAGTTCCAGAACGCGACCGTGCATCTCGAATTTCTGCTGTCCTACATGCCTGAAGCCCGTGGTCAGGCCCGCGCCAACAGCGGCTGTTATCTGCAGGGCCGCTATGAAGTACAGATCCTCGATTCCTTTGGGCTTTCCGGGGAAAACAACGAATGCGGCGGGATCTACGGAATCCGCGCTCCCAGCGTTAACATGTGCTACCCGCCAATGACCTGGCAGACGTACGACATTGATTTCACCGCCGCGAAGTTCGACAGTTCCGGAAACAAAACCGCCGATGCCCGCATGACCGTGAAGCACAACGGCGAAGTGATCCACAAAGATGTCGCCGTCCCGAAAACCACCACCGCCGCTCCGGTGAAAGAAGGTCCGGAACCCGGGCCGCTCTACCTGCAAGACCATGGCAATCCGATCCGGTTTCGGAACATCTGGATTGTCGAACGGCCGTAAATCTGTCGTGACAGATTTTCCGGTGAACTCGGCCAGGAGAGACCGAGGGCCGTTCGAATTTCACGGAGGGTGCGAATGCTGGCGGTATCCCGGCGGGTGGGCGAGAAGATTCTGATCGAAGACATTACCTTGACGGTGGTGTCGATCTCGTCCACCGCGATTGAATTGTCTCTGGCAAAGCGCAACAGTCCGGCGACCGTGTTCACGCTGAAGCCCACCCAGTTTGTGCTGGCCTGCTATAATGTGCGGATCGGCGTGGTTCGGGTGCAGGGAGAACGGGTGCGGCTGGGTTTCGAGATTCCCGAAACGGTCAAAATCGCCCGGTTGTAACGAAATCGGGAATCCGCGAACCTGCACAGCCCAACGGTTCTCTCCCCGACAATTGACCCCGTTGGCCCGCTCGTCGCATAATCGAGACCAGAAACCGAAGCCCACGGATGGTGATTCGTGGGCTTCGCCTGTTGATTCGGAAAGTGAAATTGCCATGACCGCCGCGTCCGCCGCTCCGCCCAGTGCCTCGTCACAAGTGCCCGATGAACAGGGCCGGTTCGGGGAATTCGGCCGCCGATTCGTCCCTGAAACGCTGATGTTTGCCCTCGAACAGCTCACCGAAGAATATCGTAAAGCCAAGCAGGACCCGGCCTTTCAGCAGCAACTCGACCAGCTTCTCCGCACGTTCGTCGGCCGTCCGAACCCGCTCTACTTTGCGGAACGCCTAACCCAGGCCTGTGGCGGTGCCCAGATTTACTTCAAGCGGGAAGACCTGAACCATACCGGTGCCCACAAGATCAATAACACCATCGGCCAGACATTGTTGACGCTCCGCATGGGCAAGACCCGCGTGATCGCCGAAACCGGAGCCGGTCAGCATGGTGTGGCGACCGCGACGGCCTGTGCACGCTTCGGCCTGCCCTGTGTGGTCTACATGGGCGAAGAAGACATTCGCCGCCAGAAGTTGAACGTCTTCATCATGCGGACCATGGGGGCGGAAGTCCGCTCAGTCACCAGTGGTTCGCGGACCCTGCGGGACGCCATCAACGAAGCCATGCGTGACTGGATGTCGAGTGTCGAAGACACTCATTACATTCTCGGTTCGGTCGTCGGCCCGCATCCCTTCCCCATGATCGTCCGCGATTTTCAATCAGTGATCGGCAAGGAAGCCCGGCAGCAATCGCTGGAAACCTTCGGCCGTCTGCCTGATGAAGTGGTGGCCTGTGTCGGCGGCGGTTCCAACTCGGCGGGTATGTTCTATCCGTTTGTGGAAGATGCGTCGGTCGCGATCACCGGTGTCGAAGCCGGTGGCCGTAGTTCAACTCCCGGCGAACACGCCAGCACTTTGAGCTATGGCAAGAAAGGTGTCCTGCACGGCAGCTACAGCTATGTGCTGCAGGACGATGACGGACAGACCGCTGATGTCCATTCGATTTCGGCCGGTCTCGATTACCCCGGAGTCGGCCCGGAACACAGCTACTGGAAAGACACCGGCCGCGTGAAGTACGTCGCCATCGGCGATGAGGCCGCCTTGAAGACCGTGCAATACACCGCACGAACCGAAGGCATTCTGCCGGCCCTCGAATCGTCGCATGCCCTGGCCTATGCCATCGACCGGGCGAAGCAACTCGATCCGTCGAAAATCATTGTGGTCTGCCTCTCGGGTCGCGGTGACAAAGACGTTTACGAAGTGGCCCAGCTGACCGGTCAATCGCTGTGATTCCCCGTACCGTTTTCACTCAGAACAGAACGTCTTGAGGAGCAGATGTCATGCACATCGAATGTTTCAAGTACGTGCTGTATGTGATCGACATGAGCCGGGCTGTGCGATTCTATCAACAGGCCTTCGGCCTGCAGGCGAAGCTCGAAACGCCCCACTGGTCGGAAGTGACCTGGGGCGATGTGATTCTCGGCCTGCACGCGGGAGCGGAACCCGAACAACGTACCACCGGCGTGAGCCTGCAGGTAACCGATTTAGACGCCGCCTTGCAGGAAGTGGTCGCAGCCGGGGGCCGCATCATCGACCCGCCGGTCTCGCGTCCCGGCGAACCGATCCGCCTCGCCACCATCGCCGACACCGAAAACAACACCCTGATGATGACGCAGTACATTGGTTGAAAAGCTCTCACTGAAACTCTTAACGAAGTAACCACCGTGACTCCCAGCGATCGCATTTCCGCCGCCTTTCAGACACGCCAGACTCAGCAGCAGTTAGCCTTCATTCCGTTCGTCACGGCGGGCGATCCGGATCTGTCGGTCACCTGCGATCTCATTCGCGAACTTTCAGCGGCTGGGGCTGACCTCATCGAAGTCGGCTTTCCCTACAGCGACCCGATTGCTGATGGTCCGGTGATTCAATCGAGCTATACGCGGGCACTCAATCACAAGGTGAAACTCGATGACATCTTTGCCGCGGTGGCGAAAGTCAGCCGCGAGATTCCGACGCCGCTGCTGGCGATGGTGTCGTATGCGATCATCTTCCGCAGTGGTTCCGAACGGTTCGTGCAACGCGCGGTGGAAGCAGGTTTCTGTGGGTTGATTGTCCCCGATCTGCCGGGCGATGAAGCCGCGGAGTTCGCTCAACTCACCAGCCAAGCCGGGTTAGCCTTGGTGCAGTTGGTGGCTCCCACGACGCCTGCCGTCCGCCTGGAACGCATCCTGAAACAGGCCAGCGGCTTTGTGTACTGCATCGCCGTCGCGGGCACCACCGGCGTGAAGGAAGCCTTGCCCTCGGACCTGACGCAGATGCTCGGCCAACTGCGGAAGCAGACGAAGCTGCCGCTGGCTGTCGGCTTCGGCGTGAGCCGTCCGGAACAGGTCCGCGGCTTAAAAGGCCTCGCCGACGGTGCCATCGTCGGGTCCGCTTTGGTCAAATTTCTGACGCCGAAAGAAGGCGAAACGCTGGACCTGCCGACCGCAAAGCAGGACGTCAAACAATTGGCCAACGATCTGGCCACGGCTGCACACGGATAGTATAGGGGGGAGGTTGGTATGGCCATTTCCAAATCGGAACTGCAGGCACTGACATCGGCGGAGAAGCTGTCCGTCATCGAATTCCTCTGGGATGATCTGACAGCTTCACCGGAACCCTGGCAACTCCCGGAATGGATTCGCCAGGAAGCCGATCGTCGTCGAGCCGAAATGGACCAACCCGATTTTGGCCTCACGCACGACGAAGTCTGGTCGCGGATTGACGCGGACGATGAGTAGGTTTTTACGCTACCATCCTCTGTTTGATTGCGACGTTCGAGCCGCCGTTCGATGGTATAACCGCTGTGCCTCCGGATTAGGAGAGATGTTCAAGTCGCAGGTCAAGCAGACCGTGCAAAGAGTTCAGGCGGACCCGGAAAGTTACAGCCAGTTAACACCGCGCTGCCGTTACCTCGAATTAAAGAAGTTTCCCTATATCCTCGTATTTGATGTGACGGCAGACGCATTGCTGATACTGGCGGTGCTTCATACGGCTCAATCACCAGAGAAATGGCAGGATCGGTTAGACGAATAATTTCTCAAATGTCGGATCTTAATTCCCTGCAAAAACATCTCAGCGAAGTCCACGCCCGTATGCAGGCGGCTTGTGCGCGGGCCAATCGATCGCCCGGCGACATCACGCTGGTGGCAGTGACGAAATACACCGATCTCGCTTCGATCCGTGGCCTGTATGACCTGGGGGTGCGGGACTTTGGCGAAAGTCGTCCGCAACAGTTAGCCGCCCGGGCTGCAGAGTTGCCCGCCGACATCCGCTGGCATCTCATCGGGCATCTGCAGCGGAACAAAGCGGCGATTGTATTACCGGTCACTTCGCTGATTCACTCGGTTGATTCGCTGCGGTTAGCCCGGCAGCTGCAAGCCGATGCACTCAAGCAACAGCGCACCATCGCCTGTCTGCTCGAAGTCAACGTCTCTGGCGAAGTGAGCAAAGATGGCTGGTCGCCGGATGATCTGCGGGCGGCCTGGTCAGAACTGGTCACGATGTCGCATATCGAGTTTCGCGGGCTGATGACGATGGCCCCGTTGGAAGGCGACCCGGAAGCGGCACGCCCCGTCTTTCACGGCTTGAGAAACCTGCGTGACGAACTAATCGCCCTGCAACCGGAACAAACCTTGCCGGAACTTTCGATGGGCATGAGTGGCGACTTTGAAGTGGGCATCGAAGAAGGAGCCACGCTAGTCCGCGTGGGTTCCGCTCTCTTCGAAGAACTGCCCGATCAGCAACCTTGAACTTTCAACGGCGATTTCGCTTCGGCCTACGTCTTTTTGGCTTCGGCTGGCAGACCGCACAAAAGAACGTCGATCGCTGGGCCTGCACGATGCGCACTACGGAACCTTGCCCGCAGGTCGAACAGGGTTCGCGCTCGCGGTCATAGACCCGGTGGGCATTCTGGTATCCGCCGCTCTTGTTCAAGGCATTGCGATAAGTCCCGTCGGATAGTGTGGAGCCTTCGTAACGGATGGCTTCTTCCAGCACTTCGACGGTGTTCGCCCTCAGACCGGCAATCTGGTCGGCAGTTAATTGGTCGCTAGGGGTTTCCGGGTGGATGCGGGTGCGGTGCAGGATTTCGCTGGCATACAGATTGCCAATTCCCGCGATCCGTTTCTGATCGAGCAGCAGCACTTTGATCGGCCGGCTTGTCGCGTGACAAATGGTCTGCCAGTCATCGATCGTGGCCAGTAACGCATCGGGACCAAGTTGCCCGAGCTTCAATTTCTGCTCGAACTGACCAGGACCAAAATGGGTGACGGTGCCCAACCCCCGGCGATCCCAGAACCACAGCGAGGGATAATCTCCGGCTCCGGCGAGTTGCCATTCAATCCGCAAATGCTGCACGGACGGCGGATCACTCAATAGCATCAAACCCGTCATCCGTGGTTCAATCGCCAGATGCGATGCATCACTGAGAACCAGCACCACCCGTTTTGCAAGCCGTTCCACGCGCTCGATGGTTCGCCCGGCAACCAAAGCCGTCAGTTTCTGTGCCGGAGGCGTGAGGGTGAGAGGCTTGCAGGCGGTCTGGCAAATCCGCATGTGCCGGATTTTCCGCCCGGTGATGTGGGGGCGAATGCCCCGGACCATCGTTTCGACTTCCGGAAGTTCAGGCACGCAACGATTCCTCAGCGTGAACGGGTCGTGACCGGTGCGGGAACCCTGCCGGACTGGCAAAGCTCCCGGAGTGTAGCGTCAAACCCTGAGACGACGAATTCCCCCGCCGACCGCATTCTAGCGGGAATTCTTGTTGAAATGTGCGATCGCCAGACGTTGTGATTTCGAGCCCGGAATTCGCAGATCCTGCTTGACGGCGCTTCCCCGCAGGACGATGCTAAATCCCACGGGGCAAAGTCTGTTTGCGCAGTCAGGGACCGTGTGACCTGCCTGACAGTTGATGCACTTGGCCCGATGGCGACCATTCGCACGAAAACTACTCGCAACGCAGATCGGCCGGCAATCGCCCGGTTCGACGTTCATAACGTTTGAGGAGCATCGAGATGCTGGGCAAGAACGGATGGTGGCGGCGTGTCACCCTGGTCGTTACGACCTGTTTCGCCGTCGCGACGTCGGTCGCCATGGCGGCAACCCCGCAGGATCAAGTCGCCGAGCATCTGGCGGCCGGTGAATTCGGCCTCGCGGCTCAGGTGGCCAACGGAGTCGTGAATGCCGACGACCAAGCCGCCTTGTTGCAACAGGTTGCGACGGCTCAGCAACAGGTCGGCCAGCATCAGGGAGCCCGGGGAACTCTGCACCAGATCACCACTCCAAACACCCGTGCTCAAGCCCAGGGCGCGGCGGCTCAACAGTCGGCTCTCGGCGGCGGTGGCGTCTTCGCCGACTTCACCTCGCTGATCAACCTTATCCAGCAGAATACCGATGGGGAATGGGAAGACATCGACGGCGTCGGTGGAACGGC
Source organism: bacterium (assembly GCA_016125225.1). Classification (GTDB taxonomy): domain Bacteria; phylum Planctomycetota; class Planctomycetia; order Planctomycetales; family Planctomycetaceae; genus DSVQ01. The sequence continues at coordinate 97,894 of WGME01000001.1, forward strand.
GACTCCGTTCCAAACCGGGGTCCGCGTCTCACCCGCCAAACTTCTGAGCCGTGTGAGCACCGTCGATAAGACCGGCCAACTCGCGGCCCTGAAGCAACAGGCCCGTCAAGCGGCTCTCAATGCCGACATGGCCCAAGCCAGCGACATGCGATTTGTTTCGCTGAAACGTCTGGAGCAGGAAGTCGCCGCCCGGTTGGATCAGGGTCTGCTGGTGCCGGAATCGATGGCCCGCATGGGTGGCCTCACGAAAGTCGAAGTGGTCTTCATCGATGCCGAAACACACGACATCATTCTGGCTGGCCCGGCGGAAGCCTGGCAGTTCGATAGCCGTGGAGAGCCGGTCGGTGTCAACAGCCATCGTCCAACGCTGCAACTCGATGACTTTGTTGTTGTCCTGCGAACCTTCGCCACCGGCGAACGCGACTTTGGTTGTTCGATCAACACCCGTGATGCTGGTGTGGCTGCCCTGCAGGACTATGCCGCTAAGTCGCAAGCCCGCGGCCCGCTCGATTCTCGTGGTGTCCGCAGCTGGGTGAATGCCCTGCAACGCAAGCTCGGCAAGCAGGACATTGTCGTCTGGGGCGTGCCGCACGACAGCCGCGTGGCCCGTATCATCGTGGAAGCCGACTACCGCATGAAGCTCATCGGGATCGATAAGCTCGATGCCGGAAAGGCCATCCCCAGCTACTTCGATCTGCTCGCTCAAACGGTGAAAAACGATCCCCCCGCGATGGAAGCCCTGCGGTGGTGGTTGACGATGAAGTACGACGCCGTCGCTCATAGCCCTGATCGTTCGGTCTTCCAGATCCAAGGTTCGGCCGTGCTCTGCCAGTCGGAAAACCAGATGTTGACCGCAGAAGGCAAGCACTTGCCGACCGGAAAGTCGGAAGCGACCAACCGCCAATTTGCGGAGAACTTCACGCAGCACTACGCTGACCTCGCCGCGAGCGATGCCGTGTTCGCAGACATGCAGAATGTTTTCGACCTGGCTTTAGTGGCAGCGATCATTCGTGAAGAACGCCTGGTCGCCCGGGCTGGTTTCGATCTCGGTGAGTTCGGTCCGCAAGGCAGCTACAAACCCGCTCAACACGTTGTTCCCCGTGAAGTCGATTCGGTGGTGAACCATCGCGTCTACAACGGGAAAGACATTGTGGTTCAGGTCGCCGGTGGCGTACGGGCTGATCTGCTCGCCGTCGCACAAGACCCGGTGCTGTCACACGAATCGGCCGAACTCGCGAACGTCACCAAGACCGCTGCCAAGCCGGAACTTCCCGCTGGTCGCTGGTGGTGGGACGCCGCGAAGTAACCGCGTCTGAAGGCAAGCATACTCAACAACAGAAGCCCGGGGATTGCGATCCCTGGGCTTCTTTCATTCTGCAACGACGACTTCTTATGCGTCGGCTTCGAAGACCACATCAGCGGCGGGAAAGATCGGGCCTTCCACGCAGGTGCGGCGGTAATCCCAACTGCCATCCGGTTGGCGAATGCGGGCCACGCAACTGAAGCAGGCCCCGAAGCCACAGGCCATGGGCGATTCGAGTGACAGCCAGGCCGGGATCTGCGCGGGCACGGTCAGTTTCTGCACGGCCCGCATCATCGGTTCGGGACCGCAGCACAGCACGGTTGTGGGCGGATTCGCACTTGCCATCAACCGCTGCAGCACATCGGTCACAAACCCATGATGCCCCGCCGTCCCATCATCGGTAGCGACCCGAATCTCGACGCCGGGCAATTGAAACCACTCCATGCCGGCCAGCAGATTCTTCGTGCGGGCTCCGTAACAGAAGGTGATCTGGCTGGGTCGTCCCGAGACAGACCGCGTGGGCTCACCGTAACGCTCCAGTCCGAGGAGTTCTTTGAGCACGGCGACAAACGGCGTCTGGCCGATACCGCCGGCGACAATCGCCAGATGTCCCGAGGTAACCGGAGCAAAACCGTTGCCCAGAGGTCCCCAGATATCAAGCACCGTCCCCGCCGCACATTGGCTGAGCAGGTTCGTGAACTTCCCCACGACATGGTAACCAAAATCGAGACCGATCGGTTCGCCCGCGGCATCACGCACAATATCGAGCAAGGCAAACGGCCGCCCCAGCAACGGATCGGTGCGGTCGAGCGATCGCAACATGAAGAACTGGCCGGGCAGTATCTGTCGAGCCACCTGCGGGCAACGCAGCCGCATGCGATAAATCCCCGGGGCGATCAATTCCTGGCCGAGCACTTCCGCCGGTTCTTCGACGGCCGACAGCACCTGCCCACAGAGTCCCAGCGCTGGCACATCACACACTGACACGATGCTTCCCCGTTCCTGCTGTGGTGCTTGATCTCCGGACATCAAGATCGCCGCGGCGGTCGCTTCTTGGCCATTTTTCGTCCCCCCGCTATCCGTCCGCCCGGCATCGTTCCTTTGGGTTTGCCCGGCCGACTTCCACTCCGTGCCGCCCCTGCAGGGGCACGCGTTCCCTCACGTGGCTCGAATCCTTCGCTGCGCATCGTCCGCCGGGGTCGCTTGGGGGCTCCAGCCGGGGGAGGTCGGCGGGCTTTTCGCTTGGGTCCTTGCGAGACCAGTTCCTGCAACCGATCTAGCTCTTCGGCTCGTAGCGGACGATATTCACCGGCTTCCAAAGTCCCCAGCCGCAAGGGTCCGAACTGCACTCGCTGCAGTGACATTACCTTGTGCCCGATCCGTGCAAATAAACGGCGGACCTCGCGGTTCTGGCCTTCGGTCAAAGTCACTTCGAGTAATGTGCTCTGCCCTTTGGTTTTGATCTTTTTCACACCTCGAACGCGGAACCGGCCTTCAGCAAAATGCAGGCCCTGCTGCAATTCGTCGAGTTGATGACCCGACGGTTCCCCCGCCACCAGCACGCGATACAACCGTTCGACTTGAAACCGCGGATGGGCCAACCGGTGGGCGAGTTCGCCATCATTGGTCACGAGCAGCAGCCCCTCGGTGTTTTCATCCAACCGCCCGACGGTAAACAGCCGCGTTTCCATGGGGGGCAGAAGATCAATCACACGGGGCCGCCCGCCAGGGTCCGCATTCGTGCAGAGCACCCCGGGCGGTTTATGGACGAGATAATACTTCTTCGCCTGTGCTTTGACCTTTTCTCCGTCGACCGTAATCCGCTGGCGATCGATATCGACCTTCACGCCCAGGTTGGTCACGACCTGGCCATCAATCGCGACGCGGCCGGTGGTAATGTACTCTTCGCAGGCCCGCCGTGAACCGAACCCGGCTGCTGCCAAGACTTTCTGCAAACGCTCTCCGGTTGAGGCGGAGGCAGCAGAGGGGGAGTCGGGCGGAGTCGGCATGGTCAAACCAGTTGGAAGATGGCGGGCACAAGAACGCAGCAGTTTACCGAAATCGGGTGATCGTCACCATGAACTCGCGCAGGAACATCAGTGTATGTGCCACGGTCTGTGAGCCGTAAAATGATCCAAGAATCCGCACGGCTCACAGAGCCGTGGCACCCCATCAGAATATCCCGACACGACGCCACAACCCCTGAATCGTCTGGAGGGATGACCTGCACACGAGTCGAGGGAGCATGCTCTGCGGCGAAAACTGCTCCCCGGCTTTGGGTTTTCTCTCAAGTCCTTCAGGTTGAAGTCTTTTCCTAGAAGTAAGAGATGCCTGTGCGTTGAAGAACCCGATGGCTCTTCCTAGAATCGAGCCGCAAGCTCGAAGTTCCGCAAGCTGGTTGCACCCGCCTCAATGCCTTCCCGCTGCTCAGTGACCACGTTCAATCTCCGTGAGAGCGAACGGTCGCGGAGAGTGTTGAGCCATCGCAACCCAGGGATCTATTGATGGATGCCTTTCATGCGATTCTGCTGTATGTCGTTGTTTTAATTGGGTTTGCGGCAACAAACCTGATTCTGACCCACTTGCTGGGTCCGAAGAAAAAAACAGCGGTCAAGCAGATGCCTTACGAGTCGGGGATGGACCCCGTCGGAGATGCACGTCAGCCCTTCGATGTGAAGTTCTATCTCGTCGCGATTCTCTTCCTGGTCTTTGACGTCGAGTTGCTGTACCTCTATCCCTGGGCGGTGAGTGCTTATGCCCCGGATGGTGGGCTGCCCCCGGAAATCCGCAGCACGGTGTTCGGCGTCATGCTGGTCTTCATGTCGACGTTGGCCATTGCCTACGTCTATGCCTGGCGAAAAGGTGTGTTCAAATGGCGGTGAACGATGTGCCAGACAATGTTTTTATGACCACGCTGGACGCAGCGGCTAACTGGTGCCGCTCCAACAGCTTATGGCCGATGCCTTTTGCCACGGCCTGCTGTGGGATCGAACTGATGGCCACCGCGTCATCGCGGTTCGATCTGGCTCGTTTCGGGGCTGAAGTCATGCGGTTCAGCCCCCGGCAATGCGACCTGATGATCGTCGCGGGCCGTGTCGTCATGAAAATGATGCCCGTGTTGCAACGGATCTGGCTGCAGATGCCCGAACCAAAGTGGTGCATCTCGATGGGTGCCTGTGCCTCCACCGGCGGTGTCTTCGATACCTACGCGGTGGTTCAAGGTGTCGACCGCTTCATTCCGGTTGACCTGTACGTTCCCGGCTGCCCGCCACGTCCGGAACAGCTCATCGCCGGCATCATGGAACTGCAGTCAAAGGTGATGAAGACCGGCACCATTAACGGTCGCGAATTCATCAAGCGCACGGCGGCCACTGGCCCCACACCATTTGATGCTGACGAACTCATCCGCATCCGTGAAGCGAATGAGCTGTTGCCGATTTTGAATTGAGAGCGTCGATCAAAGTCCCGTGTATTGAGAGGCCAGCCACGGACGTGAGTTACCAAGCCCAGCTCGAATCGCAGTTTCCGGACGCCGGACTCCAATGGAGCGACTTCCGCGACAATCATCGCGTGGTCGTGCCCGCCGCCCGTCTCGCCGAGATTCTGACCACACTCAAGCAAACTCACGGCTTCGACCAGCTCGCGGAAATCACCGCCGTCGATTACCTGGAATACGAAGATTCCACCGATCGCTTCGGCGTCGTTTATGTGCTGGTCAACTGCTCCACTGGCGAGCGGCTGATTGTCAAGGCCTTCGTGAACGATCCCGACCCGACCTTGCCGAGCATGTATCCGCTGTGGAAGTCAGCCGACTGGCTCGAACGGGAAGTTTTTGACATGTTTGGCATTCACTTCGAAGGCCATCCCGATCCGCGACGGATTCTGATGCCCGATGAATTCACGGCGTTCCCTCTCCGAAAAGACTACCCCCTGAAAGGTCGCGGAGAACGCCATAACTTTCCGGTCATCACGCGTTCGGAAAGTTAAATCAGCCATCGTTACCGTTGTGATGCAGTCAATGTTCGTTCGTTCTGAAAATCGTCCACGGCCAGGTGCTCTATGCCTTTAGATGTTTCTGACTTCGCCGAACTGGATGCTCCTGAAAAGGAGTATCTGTGGACGTTGAATTTCGGTCCGCAGCATCCGGCGACGCATACCACATTGCGGCTGGTCCTCACCCTCGATGGTGAGCGCGTCGTACATGCCGTGCCCCATATCGGCTACCTGCACAGCGGTTTCGAAAAGCTGGGCGAACATCTCGATTTCAATCAGTACGTCACCATCGTCGACCGGATGAACTACATCTCGCCGATGATGAATGAAATCGCCTGGCATCATGCCGTCGAAAAGCTGCTCGATATTCAGTTGACTCCCCGCTGTCGCTACCTGCGGACGATGCTGTCGGAATTGATGCGGATTCAGGACCACCTGCTCAACGTCGGTACGTGCGCGCTCGACCTGGGTGGTTTCACCGCCTTTCTCTACTGCTTCTATCAACGTGAGAAGATCTACGACATCGTCGAGTTCGCCTCGGGCCAACGGTTCCATACCAGCTACACCCGCGTCGGCGGCGTGATGTTCGATGTCAACAATGCCTGGGTCGACAAAGTTCGCGACTTCTGCAAGGGCTTCCGCAAGGTCCATGAAGAGACGCACAAGCTGCTGACACGCAACCGCATCTTCATCGAACGCGTTCAAGGCGTGGGAACTTTGACCAAAGAAGACGCGATCAACATGGGCGTGACCGGCCCGCTCGCGCGTGCCAGTGGCGTCTTACGTGACCTGCGAAAAGACGAGCCGTATCTGGCATATCCCGATCTCGAATTCAAAGTGGTCGCCGCAAAAGATGGCGACTGCTATGCCCGTTATCTGGTGCGCATGCAGGAGATGCTCGAAAGTCTGCAACTGATTGAGCAGATCATCGAGAACTTCCCGGAAGGCCCGGTGAATGTCGACCCCGTGACCAAGGCGGTAATCCCGGCCAAGCCGGCGGTGTACCGCAGCATTGAAGGGTTGATTCAGCACTTTGAAGTGATCATGCCCAACCGGGGCTTCGGCAGTCCGCACGAAGAAATTTATGCGGCGATCGAATCTCCCAACGGGGAGTTGGGCTTTTATGTCGTGGGTGATGGCACCAGCCGGGCGTACCGTGCCCGCTGCCGTCCGCCCTCGTATGTGCACTTCGCCACGTTCCCGCACATGATCAAAGATCATCAGTTGAGTGACGTGGTCGCGGTGCTGGGTAGTTTGAACATTATTGCCGCAGAGTTGGACCGGTAGATCGAGCAGGAGAGCAGGCGAACGGACCACGGTTTTGTGGCGATGATGACCATCATCCAAGACCCGACATCTTCGCCTGGGAGTGATTCATGGCCGTGTTGAGTGAATCGATTCGCGAGCGGATCAAAGCGCTGTATTCGAAGTATCCCACCAGGCAGGCGATCACACTGCCCGCGCTGCATATGGTGCAGGATGAAATGCGCTATGTTCCCCTGGAAGCCGTGAAGGAAATCGCGGAACTGCTGGAACTTCATCCGGCGGAAGTTCACGACACGCTCTCTTTCTACGGCTTCTTCAAAGACGAAGCTCACAAGCTGGGCAAGCACCGCGTATGGGTCTGCCGCAGCATCAGTTGTGTGCTGCGGGGGGGCGAAGAACTGCTGGCCCACCTCTGCGAAAAGTACCATGTCCATCCCGGCCAGCAGACGGCTGATGGCAAAATGACATTAGAATTCGCCGAATGCCTGGGAGCCTGCGAAGGGGCTCCGTGCATTCTCGTTGACGACAATTGCGAAATGAATATGACCCCCGAGTCAGCCGAGGCGCTGGTCGACAAGTTATAAGTGAGTCGCCGCCCGAGTTTGCAGAATTGCTCGACTGAGGTAGGACATGTCTCGACCTGAACCGGTATTACTCGCCCGCATCAATACGCCTGACAGCGCTTCGCTGGAAACTTACCGGCGTGATGGCGGTTACGAAGCGCTGCGCAAAGCCCTGTCGATGGCACCCGAAGAGGTGATCAACGAGGTCAAAGACTCCGGGCTGCGCGGCCGTGGCGGTGCCGGGTTTCCGACTGGCTTGAAATGGACCTTCCTCCCCAAGGGCCATCCCGGGCCGATCTATCTCGCGATCAATGCCGACGAGAGCGAACCCGGCACGTTCAACAACCGCATTTTGATGGAGCAGGATCCGCATCAGATCATCGAAGGGATCGCGATCTCCTGCTATGCGATCAAATCCAACTGCTCGTATCTCTATCTCCGTTATGAATACGGCAAGAGCTACCGGGCTTTGGAAAAGGCGATTCAAGAGTGCTATGCCGCCGGGATTCTTGGCGACAATGTGCTCGGCACCGGCTTCAAGCTCGATGTGGTTCTGCATCGCGGTGCGGCGGCCTACATCTGTGGCGAAGAAACCGGCCTGATTGAAAGCCTGGAAGGCAAACGCGCCTGGCCCCGCATCAAGCCCCCCTTCCCGGCCATTGAAGGTCTGTTCCGCAAGCCAACCATCGTCAACAACATCGAAACCATGGCCTGCGTCAAGCAGATCCTGCAACGCGGGGCGGCCTGGTTCAAATCGGTGGGTGTCCCCCCTGACCCGAACAATCCCCGTGATGCCGGCAGCTTCGGCCCCAAGCTTTACTGCCTCAGTGGGCACGTCAACAAGCCCGGCTGTTATGAAGTGCCGCTGGGAATTACCGCCCGCGAATTGATCGAAGAATATGGTGGCGGGGTCCCCAACGGTCGGCAAATTAAAGCTGTGGTGCCGGGCGGTATCAGCATGGGTTTCCTGTCGGCGAGTGAACTCGACACCCCGCTTGATTTCAATGGCCCCGGTAAGGTGGGTTGCCTGGGTTTGGGGACCGCAGCGGTCGTGGTGATCGACGATTCCGCCAGCATGGTCGATGTCCTCTACAACTGCTGCCGTTTCTTTTCGCACGAGTCGTGTGGACAATGCACGCCGTGTCGCGAGGGAACCGCCTGGATGACCAAAATCATGTACCGCATTCGCAGCGGTCAAGGCGAGCTGCGCGATCTCGACCTGCTGATGGAAGTCGCCAGCTCAATCGGCATTATTCCCGGCACCACGATCTGTGGATTGTCCGACGGTGCCGCCTGGCCAGTGAAGAACGCGATCAAGAAGTTTCGGGGAGAGTTTGAGGATTACATCAAGGCCGGGAAATCGAGCATCAAACCGGCAGAACTGGTGGCCGCACACTAGTTCTCTGGTTTATGGAATATGGTGAGTGACAACAGTACGCAAAGTTTTGCAGAAGGTTTTAAGCGGGACAGCAGACCGCTCGATGCGATTTGACGATATTGTACGACTGCTCAACACGCTGGGTTTTGAAGAACGAATACGAGGCGACCACCACATTTTCACTCATGAAGAATTCATGGATATCCTGAACCTGCAACCCAAGGGTGCGCAGGCTAAGGCTTATCAGGTCAAGCAGATTCGAGAGTTAATTGTTCGCCAGCGACTGGCCGGGAAGATCGACAACGAATAGGTTTCGCGATGCCCATTAAGTCACAGAATCAAGCCGACCTTCAATATGAAGTCATTCTGTACTGGAGTGAGGTGGATGAGGCCTACATTGCTGATGTCCCGGAATTGCCCGGTTGCATGGCCGATGGAGATTCATACGAAGAGGCCCTCAAAGCCGCTGAAATTGCCATGAGAGAGTGGATTGATACCGCTAATGAATTAGGACGCGAGATTCCCAAGCCCAAAGGACGTTTACTGTTCGCCTGAAAACGCATGCGACCAGCCGTTCGGATCAATGAACTAGAAATCTCCGCATATGCCGACTGTTTACGTTAACAACACACCTGTCGAGATCGGTGCTGACGAACGCCTGAATTGTATTCAGGTGGCTCAGCGGGCCGGTGTCGAGGTTCCCCACTACTGCTACCACCCGGCTCTCAGCGTGGTGGCCAGTTGCCGCATGTGCTTGGTGGAAGTCGGCGAGAAGAAGCCCGATGGCAGCATCGCCATGCAACCCAAGCTCTTTCCCGGTTGTCAGACGCCGGTGAAAGATGGCACGGTGGTGGTGTGTGACAGCGACAAAGTCAAAGCGGCTCAGAAAGCCACGCTGGAATACCTGCTGCTGAACCACCCTCTCGATTGCCCCGTGTGCGATCAGGCTGGGGAATGCGGACTGCAGGATTACAGCTACAAATACGGCCGGGGCTACAGCCGGCTGAATGAAAACAAGAACATCAAGCCCGATAAAGATTACATCGGCGATCAGATCACGCTCTTCACCGACCGCTGCATCATCTGCACGCGGTGTGTGCGATTCACACGCGAGGTCAGTGGTACGGGCGAACTGCAACTCATCAATCGTGGCAGTCACGAAGAAATCGACATTTTCCCCGGCGAACCCTGCAACAACAAACTCGCCGGCAATGTGGTCGATCTCTGCCCAGTCGGCGCGTTGTGCAGCAAAGACTTCCTGTACGAACAACGGGTCTGGTGGCTCAAGACGAAGAACAGCGTCTGCCCGGGATGCAGCACCGGTTGCAGCATCACCGTCGATCAGAATGACGATCACCTCTATCGCCTGAAGCCTCGGACGAACCTGCTCGCGCAGGGTTACTTCATGTGCGATGAAGGCCGCTTCGGCTGGAAGTACATTCACAGCGAGAAACGATTGACGGCCCCGCAGCAGAAGCAGGGCTCGCAACAGTCAGCAGGCTTGTGGGACCAGGTTTTCCCCACGGCGAAGTCGGCCCTCGAGCAAGCCGTGAAGGCCCAACCCAGCCGGTTTGCTGCCATCATTTCACCGTGGTCGACCGTCGAAGAAGCGTTTCTGCTGGCCAAGACGCTCAAAGATCTCTCGCCGGAAGTCACGTTGGCATTGGGACCGGTCCGCAGTGGTGAAGACGATGTCTTCCCGAAGACCGTGACCGGTAAGCCTCCGGCTCAGGTGAAGTTCACGATTCGTGGCGAGAAGGCCCCGAACCGCAAGGGTGTGGAACAGGTGCTCCAGCACTTCCAGGGCGAAGTGATTCCGTTCGACACTATTGCCGGCCAGGTTCAACAGCAGAAGTTCGATGGCCTGTTCGTGCTGAATGCTGACCCGGAAGTTGCCTGGTGTCCGGAATTCGTTACAGCGGCTGGCAAGCTGAAGCTGCTCATCGTCGAAGACTTCCTGGCGAACCCGCTCACTGACGCCGCGACCTACGTCTTCGCAGGTGGGGCCTGGGCCGAGAAAGACGGCACCTTTGTGAATCATGCGGGACTGGCCCAAGGCATTGCCCGGGCGCTGCGTGGTCCCGGAGAAGCCCGGCCCGATGGCCGCATCCTGTGGGAACTGGCTGGCCGCAGCGGATTATTCCGGGCCGCGACCGTGCGGCAGGAAATCTCGAAAGAAATAACAGCGTTTGCTCCGTTGATCCTGGGGGATCTCGGCGAACAGGGCGTGATGCTCAGCAGTGCGAATAACGAACCGGCGAAAGAAGCCGCGCTGGCAGGGAGTGCAGCCTCGTGATGGAATTGCTCAAGAATCCGTTGATCATGGCGGGGGTCACGATTGCGGTCGTCCTCGGCGGCATCCTCGGTGCCTGTTCGTACCTCATCTGGCTGGAACGCAAACTGTCGGCCTGGATGCAGGACCGGCTCGGCCCGAACCGGGTCGGTCCGATGGGTCTGCTGCAACCGATCGCTGACGGTGGCAAGTTCCTGCTGAAAGAAGACGTGATTCCAGATCACGTCAATAAGTTCCTGTATCTGATGGCACCCTGCTTGTCGCTCATCACCACGATGCTGGCCTTTGCCGTGGTTCCGTTTGGACCCGTGTCGCATGCACCGGGTGATTTTCCCTTCGTGATTGCTCCGGGAATTGATCTCGGCATCGTGTTCGTCTTTGCCGTCGGCAGCCTCGCCGTTTACGCCATCATTCTGGGTGGCTGGGCTTCGAACAATAAATACAGTGCCCTGGGTTCACTGCGGGCCAGTGCCCAGGTGGTGAGCTACGAAATTCCGCTCGGTATGTCGGTGGTGGGCATTGCCTTGCTGAACCACACCATGAGTGTGGAAAAGATTCTGATGTATCAAGCGGAACAAGGTTTCGCGGGCTGGAACGTGTGGTATCAACCGGTCGCCGCTTTGATTTTCTTCACGGCCGCCCTGGCAGAGTCGAACCGGTTGCCGTTCGACCTCACCGAGTGTGAACAGGAACTGGTCGGCGGGTTCCATACGGAATACTCGGCCATGAAGTTCGCCATGTTCTTCCTCGGCGAATACACGCACGTCATCACCATCAGCTTTCTGACGTCGGTGCTCTTCTTCGGCGGCTGGCACTTCCCGGTGATTGCGGAAGTCGGCAGCCCGTGGTTCCTCAAAGTCGGGGTGCTGCTGCTGAAAGTGCTGCTGATCATCGTGCTGATTCAGATGCTGCGTTGGACGATCCCGCGGTTCCGCTTCGATCAACTGATGGGGCTCGCCTGGAAAGTCCTCATTCCGATGGCGACGTTGAATGTGGTCATTGTGATGTGCGTGCTGGAATTTGAACTCCCGCGGTTCTGGCTGTTGCCTTTATCCGCAGGTTTGTTTGCGACCGTGGGTCTGATCAGTACGCAGGGATCGTTGCCGCAACGGTCTTTAACGGCGGCACCGACAGCGGCTCATGGTCACGGACATTAAAGCGAGGTGTGCCACCCGTTGCCGGGTGGACTTCATCGCAAGGAATTTGAGTTATGCCCATTAACGAATCCGATGTCACCTGGGTCAGTGAACCCAAGATGAATTTCTGGGAGTCGACGTTTCTCCCGGCGATTTTTCAGGGTTTGAAGGTGACCGCCAGCCACATCGATGGCCATACCGTCACGCAGCAGTACCCCGAAGAACCGGTGAAGCTGCCGATGCACTATCGCGGCGTGCATCGGTTGAATCGCGATGATCAGGGCCGGGTGAAATGTGTCGCCTGCATGATGTGCGCCACCGCCTGCCCGGCGAACTGCATTTCGATTATCGCTACCGAAGCCCCGAAGAACGACCCCGTGTGGGAAGGTCGCGACAAGTATCCCGCCAGCTTCGAACTGGACGAACTGCGGTGTATTTACTGCGGCATGTGCGAAGAAGCCTGCCCGTGCGATGCCATTGAACTGACCCACATCTACGACCTGACGGGCAAAACCCGTGAGGAAATGATCTTCAATAAAGACAAACTGCTGAGCGTGTTCGATCAGACGAAAGACTCGGGTGTCGACCCGGTCCGCACTCATCGTGGCAAGCTCAGCGGAACTGCCGATTTTCAGAGTTTGCCGCCGTTGGCCCCGGCGACTTCGGTGAATCCTGATGATCGTTCGGCCAAAGCCTCCAGCCCGGGAGTGATTTCCCGTTAGTCATCTCGCTGCTGCCTGACTGAAAGACAGCAAGGCGGCAGCAGTTTGACGGAGTCAGTTCCCACGGGGTACAAACTCGTCGCGAAAGCGAAGTTCGTTTTGAGGAAAGTCGATACCAGCCGATGAATCCGTTGCCTGAACAATGGCGAATGATTGTGCCCGCTGCCTTAGGGGCTTTGGCGGTGTGGATGCTGCTGCCGCGCGATGGCAAACGTCGCTGGGTTTTGGGCAGTTTGTGTGGTCTTGTCGCCCTGGTCGGTGTCCTGTCGACCGTGCGTCCGGTGATTGACGACTGGGCCATGGACGGATTGTTCTACCTCTTCGGTGGTGGGGCGGTCCTCAGCGGCGTCATGATGATTACCGACCGTAACCCAATTTATGCCGCGTTATGGTTTGCCCTGGTCACCTTGAGTACCTGCGGACTATTCCTGCTGAATGCGGCCCCCTTTCTCTCCGCGGCGACCATTGTCGTCTATGCCGGGGCGATCGTGGTGACCTTCGTCTTCGTGATCATGCTGGCCCAGCAGGCCGGAGCCGCGACCTACGATCGCCGGGCGTTCCAGCCCATGCTCGCCACCTGTGCGGGTTTCCTGCTGTTGGGAGCGATCCTTTACACCATCGATGCCTCGGGCCGCGGTGGTGAAGACGCCCGCCCGCAATTTCTCCCGCGTGTTCAAATCGCCGAGGTCACGCCCAATCCTCTGAGCCAGCCCCGCATTCTGAATGAAGAAACGGGCGAGACCGATCTCGGGTCGCTCAGCAGCATCGGGCGTTCGCTGTTCGGAGACTATCTGTTCGCCGTGGAACTGGCGGGCACGGTCCTGTTAATTGCCACCATTGGAGCCATCGCACTCGCCCCACGGAGAGCGCAGGGACACCTATGATCAGTGCACTGGAAAGCCAACTCGCAATCGGAGCGATCCTGTTCACCCTGGGGGCGATCGGGTTCCTCACACGCCGCAATCTGATTCTGATGATGCTCTCTGGCGAAATGATGCTGCATGGCGTCTCGATCAACCTGACGGCCTTCGGACGCTATCACAACAATGCCGCCGGTCAGTCGTTCACGGTTTTCGTTTTAACCGTGGCGGCTTGCGAGGCCGGCTTGGCCCTCGCCGTGATTCTCACCTTGTACCAGCGACGCAAATCGCTGGATGTGGAACTGTGGAGCAACCTGGGTGAAGCCGACCTGACACGAGAAGTGGAACCGGCTTTCCCCGCTGCTCCGCCTCCGCACGAATATCCCCGGTTGACTCCGGCCGGTGCCATGCCCAAACCGCAAGCACCGACCGTTACCGCCAAGACCACGACCTGATCGCGTTTGTCCCTGGTAAGATCGGGCGAGCTGCGTCTGCCAGCGACTCGCCCCAAACCCTGATACGAGCCGCCTGACACCACGGAGTTTTCTGTGTTTGACTGGTTACAACAGAACGTCATCTGGATGATTCCGGCGGCTCCGCTGTTGGCGTGCCTGTGGATTGTGTTCGTGGGTCAATTCGCCCGCCGCGAACTTGCCCATCGCCCTGTCGTGCTGGCATTGTCGGTGTCGGTGCTGTCGGCCCTCTACCTCATGTTCGCCGTTGTGCCGAAGACGTTTGTGGAACACCACGGCGAAGCGCATGCCGCCCACGCGGAAGAACATCCTGCCGAACACGCCGCCGCGGAACCCGAAGAGGCCGAACATCCCAGCGAAGCGGTCTCCGCGCTGGCAGCTGTGGAACCTTCGGAAGAAGGCCATGCGGAAGAAACTCACGCGGCCGCGAAGTCGGTCACCTTCCTGGTTTACAACTGGTTCGATGTTGGCGACATGCACATTCCGGTGCTGTTGCGGGCCGATGCCATGTCGTCGCTGATGCTGCTGATGGTGACCTCGGTCAGTCTGCTTGTCGCCATCTTTGCCTCGGGGTACATGCATGGTGATCCCGGGTATCCCCGCTTCTTCGCGGCGATGGCCTTGTTCGTCTTCTCGATGTGCATGCTGGTGCTCGCGGGTAACTTCCTGTTGATGTTCGTCTTCTGGGAAGCCGTGGGTCTGTGCAGTTATCTCCTGATCGGTTTCTGGTTCCACAAACCAAGTGCCGCCGCCGCCGCCAAGAAAGCCTTTGTGGTCAACCGGATTGGCGACTTCGGTTTCATTCTGGGCGTATTCCTCACCTGGACCACGTTCGGCACGCTCGACTTTCAGCAACTGTTCGAAGACCCCACCTTGATCACTGGGGTGGCCCACAGCAACCCGGCGATCTTCACGACCATTTGTCTGCTGCTGTTCGTCGGGGCCGTGGGCAAATCGGCCCAGTTCCCATTGCATGTCTGGCTGCCCGACGCGATGGAAGGCCCCACTCCGGTGAGTGCCTTGATTCACGCCGCCACGATGGTGACCGCCGGTGTTTATCTGGTGGCCCGTTGTGCCCCCCTCTTTATGCATGCTCCGCTGGCCCTGCTGGTGGTTTCGATCATCGGGGCCATTACCGCTCTGGTGGCCGCGATCACCGCCTTGACGCAATACGATCTGAAACGCGTGCTGGCCTACTCCACGGTCAGCCAGCTCGGCTACATGTTCATGTCGCTGGGAGCCGCCGCCGCAAATCCGGAACATCTCATGCAGCACGCGGTCACCTTCGCGATGTTCCACATGTTCACGCATGCGTACTTCAAGGCGGTGCTGTTCCTCGCCGCAGGAAGCGTGATGCATGCCATGGGCGACATCATCGACATGCGTTATTTCAGCGGCCTGAAAAAGGCTCTGCCGATCACTCACCGCACCTTCCTGTGTGGGGCTTTGGCTCTCGCGGGCTTCCCCTTGCTGTCCGGCTTCTGGAGCAAGGACGAAATTCTGAGTGTCCTGTTCGCCGCCAGTCGCACGTCCAGCCCGTATGCCCTGGCCTTCAGCATTATCTGGGCGGTGTCGCTGCTGGTTTCACTGATGACGGCGTTCTACACCTTCCGGGCTTACTTCCTGACGTTCCATGGTCCGGAACGCTTCCCGGAAGCCGCTGGCCATCATCCGCATGATGCTCCCCCCGCGATGGCTGGTCCGTTATACCTGCTCGCTTTTGGGGCGATCTTTGTTGGCCTGATCGCCGGGCCGACGCATCTGTATGCCCACTATCTGCATCAAACCCCCGGCTTGCCGACCGCTGACCCTCATCCGATGAATCTGGTGATGATGGGGCTCAGCACTGTCATCGCCTTGGCTGGCATTGGGATGGCCTATGCCCTGTATGGACGGGGTGCGACGGCTCCCGCACCGGACGCTCCGCTCAGCCCGGCCGCTGCGTTTTCCTACAACGGCCTGTATCTGGATCAATTGTATCTCGCCCTGGTCGTCCGTCCGTTGCGCGGGCTGGCCAAGTTGTCGGAAACCTTTGACAAGCAAGTGATCGATCGGCTGGTGGATACAACAGCCGCCATCCCCGCCTTAGTCGGAGCGGTGATACGTCCGTTCCAGAATGGCATGGTTCAGAATTACGCCTTCATCATGCTGCTCGGGTTAGCCGCCTGCCTGATGTGGGTCATTCAGGCCGTTGCCGGGTAATCGGTTTCCAGAGAACGCGGGCGGACACCGCCCAGACAGACAAGACATTGTTCGGTTCGAGACTTTGAGACCACAATGGCGATAGTGATTACAATTCTGCTTCCGTTGGCCGCAGCCGCGTTTCTGCTGCTGATGGACTCTCGCGCTCCGGCCAGTCGCGCCCGCTGGTGGGCACTGGTCGCCACCATGTTGACCTGTGCGGTCTCTTTGGGTTTGGCTTCGCAGTTTGTCTCCACGGTGAACTCGGTCTTGCCCAAACGGGGCATCATCGAACCGCGATTGGAAGTCCATCACACATGGATGACCGTCGGCGAGACTCCCGCGGGGGAACCGATTCACCTGGAAATCTATCTCGGCGTGGATGGCATCAGCACTGCCATGATTCTGCTCACCACTCTGCTGTGCATTTCCGCCGTGCTGGTTTCCTGGACCGCCGTGCAAGAACGGGCTGCGGAGTTTTATGCCGCGCTCCTGGTGCTGGAAGCGGGCCTCATCGGCGTCTTCTGTGCCTTCGACATTCTGCTGTTCTACGTCTTCTTCGAATTCACGCTGATTCCGCTCTTCTTCCTCGTTGGTATCTGGGGCGGGCCGCTGCGGCGATATGCGGCGGGCAAGTTCTTCATCTACACGCTGGCCGGTAGTTTGATCACCTTGCTGGGATTGATCTCGATGGTCGGCATGACCATGCAGGCCGTACCGACGTTGACCACGCCCTTTTCGATGCCCGCCTTGGCTGACGCCTTGGCCACCCATCCGTTACCGGCGGAAGTTCAAGGTTCGCTGTTTCTCGCGATTGCCGCCGGGTTCCTGGTCAAAGTGCCGCTGTTCCCCTTCCATACGTGGTTGCCGCTGGCGCACGTGGAAGCCCCGACCGCCGGTTCGGTGCTGCTTGCCGGGGTGCTGTTGAAGCTCGGTTCCTATGGTTTCCTGCGGCTCTGTCTGCCGATGTTGCCGGCGGGTTGTGCCGCCGTCGGTATGCCGCTCATCGCCGTGCTGTCGGTGATTGGCATCATCTATGGTTCGCTGTGTGCCCTCGCACAGAACGATATCAAAAAGCTGGTCGCCTACAGTTCGGTGGCCCACTTGGGTTTCTGCATGCTGGGCATGTTCGCGTTGAACATTGAAGGTATCACCGGCGGTGTGCTGCAAATGATCAACCACGGCCTGTCGACCGGGGCTTTGTTCTGCCTCGTGGGCATGTTCTACGAACGCTATCACACTCGCATGCTGTCCGATCTCGGTGGCCTGGCGACCAAGTTGCCGAGACTCGGCGTCATGATGGTCTTCATTGCCTTCGCCAGCATTGGCTTGCCCGGTTTGAATGGTTTCGTCGGGGAAGTGTTGGCACTCGCTGGCATGTTCAAAGTGCAGTCCCCCTATCTCAACGGCATGACCTATGCCGCCCTGGGTGCGATGGGGGTGGTGCTGGGGGCCTGGTATCTGCTTGGCGTTTTGCAGAAGGCCTTCTTCGGCCCGCTGCAGGAACCAGTTCACGATGACCATGCCGAACCGATTCTCGATCTGAATGCCCGCGAGATGCTGGCGATTACCCCGCTGGCCTTGATGTGCCTCTATCTGGGGCTGTTCCCGCAAACGCTGATTGACCTGATTCAACCGGATATCAACGGTGTGCTCCAAGCTTCCGCTGCCCAGGCCCAGGCCGTCGCAGAACAAGTGGCCGCGCTCAGCCGTTGAAACTAATCTGTTGTATGAGACCCCGCTGTGAATATCGTACTGTCTGCCATCCGCAATGCTGTTGACCTGATCCTGCCGGAAGTGGCATTACTGGCCACGGTCTGCATGATTTTTCTCGCCGCGCCGTTCCTCGTCAGTGAGCGTGGCGAAGCGGCTCCGGGTCTGCGTCACCGCTGGGGCTGGTTATCGCTGATCGGTCTGTCCGTGGCGGCTTACCTGTGGAGTATCAGCGAGATTCAACCCGTCGGCCTGGGTCCGTTTCGGCTTGATGGTCTCGCATGGTTTATCCGGGGACTCAGCCTCGCCTCTGGCCTCATACTCGTGCTGGTCAATTGGAATCAGGCTGAAGATGCCCGGGCTGGCGAAACCCAGGCCTGCCTGCTCGCCATCATCGCGGGCGTAAATCTGGTTGCGGCCGCCAACGATATCGTCGGGCTGTTCGTTGCCCTCGAACTCATCAGCATCCCGACCTATATCTTTCTGCTAATGCCTCGCCGAGATGCATTAGCTCAGGAATCGATGCTGAAGTACTTCATGCTCAGCATTTTTTCCTCGGCCACATTGCTGTTCGGTATGAGTTACCTGTATGGGCTGACGGGCACCACGCATCTCGAAGGGATCTATGCCTCGCTGCAGGCCGGGCAGTCTCAGCCAATGCCACTGCTGGTGACAATTGCCGCCGTCATGATGATCGCCGGTCTGGCGTTTCGGCTGACGGCGGTCCCCTTCCACTTCTATGCCCCAGACGTGTTTCAGGGGGCTCCGAATTCCGTCGCGGCGATGTTGTCGTTCATCCCGAAGGTGGCTGGGTTTGTCGCCCTGTACCGGGTTCTCGCTGTCACCATTCCCAGTGGCGACTGGTCGATGTTGTCTCTCTCCACCCCGTTATTGTGGTGGCTCGCCGTCTTGACCATGTTTGTGGGCAACTTGCTCGCCCTGCTGCAGAACGATGTCCGCCGCATGCTGGCCTTTTCCAGTGTTTCGCATGCCGGTTACATGCTGGTGGGTTTTGTCGTGGGTGATGCCGGCACGAAAGCCATTTCCGGTTACGATGCCCTGCTGTTCTATCTGTCGGTATATGGAGCCATGACCATTGGCACTTTCGCGACACTGGCCGCGTTGAGCACTTCCAGCCGCCGGGTCAGTGCCATCTCCGACCTGGACGGTTTGAGCCAGACGCGTCCTGTCATCGCTATCGCCTTAACGTTTTTCCTCCTCAGTCTGATGGGCATGCCCTTCACGGCCGGATTTGTCGGCAAGCTGAACCTGTTTCTGGTCGCCTGGAATTCGGGGGGTGATGCCGGACAATGGCTGGCGATTTGGCTGGCCGTGAATGCTGCCATCGGAGCCTGGTATTATTTACGTCTTATTCGGGAAATGTATCTGAGCGATCCGGTGACCGAAGTCGGGCAGGAACAACAACCCGCCGTGATGGTGGCCATCGGGCTGTGCACGCTCGCAACCATGGGCCTGTTCATGATGCCGGAATGGCTGTGGCAAGCCATTCAAAAAGTGTAAAACTCTCCCCTGTACTTCCGGGTAACAATGGCCTGAGTTCGGCTCCGTGCTCGCTGACAATGGCCGTTGTTCTCTTGTTCCGTAGTCAATGCGAGTCCGTTAGGTGACGTTGACCGCGGGAACCTGTGCGATGACGGTTTCTCCACCACCGATTGATCCCGCTGACCTTGCCGAATCGCCTGTTGCGGCAACGGACGACCGCGCTGCGCTGCTGCGTCAGTTCGAAACCTTCGAACGCAACTTTCGCCGCGACCACTTTGCCTTGTGGTTTTCCACGCTGATCGGCCCCTGGTTACTCACTCTTCTGGCAATTGCCGCCGTCTATCTGGTTCAGGGACCAAAGTACACACGCTTTCTCTTGGGCATGGCACTCGTTTCCTTTACCTTCGCAGGACGCTTTGTCATTCCTCTGCAGGATGCCGCGGCGATTGGCCCACTCACTTCGCACGATCTGTTCTGGATGGTCACGTTTCAGGATGTCGTGGTCGCGCTCTTCATGGCGTTTCATGTCGGGTTTCTGTTCAAGTTGCCGTGGATCGGCCCGAAGTTTCTCGAACTGACCGCCGACGGAGAAATGATCCTCAGCCTACAACCGTGGATGCGGCGACTAACGTTCGGGGGCCTCATCGCCTTCATTGCCTTTCCCCTCGCGGCAACCGGTAGCGTCGGCGGAGCCATCTTCGGACGGCTGTTGGGGCTCAGTCGCTGGGCCACATTCTGGGGCAGCGTCATTGGGGCGGCCATCGGCAACGCGGCCATGTTGTACGGCTCTCAAATTGTGCTCCATTACTTGCCGGAAGACTCTTGGGCCGTGAGGCTCGGCGGTCCACTGGTGGTCCTCGCCATCATCGTGCTGCTGGAACGCCGTTATTCGTCGATGAAACGGCAATTCCTGAAAGATCGTGATCAGCCGCCGACCGTGTCCACGCCACCCGAGGCTTTGGTGTAATGGTCGGTCGGTTGCCGAAGTCACCGAAAACGGGTTACGCTCGAACTCTGCGAATGTCACTAACTGTTCGAATTGTGAGGAGTTGCTGTCGATGACTGCCCCGCTGCATGTCGCGATCACCGGAGCTGCCGGCCAGATCGGTTATGCCATGACGTTCCGTATTGCGTCTGGCGAAATCTTTGGTGCCCATCGTCCGGTGGTGCTGCATTTGATCGAAGTGCCCCCCGTGATGCCCGCCCTCGATGGCGTGCACATGGAACTCGATGACTGTGCATTCCCCACATTGGCCGGTGTTGAAAAGTACGACAGCGACCACTTGGAACAGGCCTTCGCCAATTGCAACTGGGTGCTGCTCGTCGGCAGTGTGCCCCGCAAGCAGGGGATGGAACGTAGTGACCTGATTCGCATCAACGGCCCCATCTTTACGAACACCGGCAAGGCCATTAACGCCGCCGCAGCCAAAGACGTGCGCGTCGTCGTGGTCGGCAACCCCTGCAACACCAACTGCCTGATTGCGATGTCGCACGCTCCCGACGTGCCGAAGGACCGTTGGTTCGCCATGACCCGGCTCGATCAGAACCGTGCTCAGGCACAACTGGCCCAGAAAGCCGGTCGTCCGGTTGCCGCCGTTTCCAATCTCGCGATCTGGGGGAACCATTCGGCGACTCAGTATCCCGACTTTGTGAACGCCAAGATCGATGGCCGTCCTGTCACCGAAGTGATCACCGATCACGCCTGGTTGAAGGGCGATTTCATCAGCACGGTGCAGCAGCGCGGGGCTGCGGTCATCAAGGCCCGTGGTGCTTCCAGTGCCGCTTCCGCCGCGAATGCCTGCCTCGACACCGTGAAGAGCATCATCACACCGACTCCGGCCGGAAGCTGTGCGAGTGCCGCGGTCTTCACCGATGGCAAGTACGGGATTGATGCCGGTCTGATGTGCGGGTTACCCATCTCCAGCGATGGCGAAAACTGGCGCGTGCTCGATGGTTTCCACATCGATGACTTCAGCCGGTCGGCCATTCAGAAGACCGTCGACGAATTGAAGCAGGAACGGGACACCGTCAAAGACCTGCTGCCGTAATTCGGCCTCTTCAATAGCCAGAAACAACAGAAGCCCAGGGAACGCTTTCCCTGGGCTTCTTGCATTCAATGTGCCATTATTGCGGCTCAGTTTTCGCTGGGGCGTTCCTGATTAAGCTGCTGCCGGATATAGGCGGCCCGAATTACATTCCGCTCGGCGGATTCCAGGCGTTCATGTCGCAGCTTCTGCAAGTGGGCCGGCTGCGTGTGAATGAACAATTCGTTGACCGTGGCCACATCGATATCGTCCACCAGTTCCAGATTGATGCCGAGACGCACGCTCGACAAAAGGTGCATCGTCTCTTCGGAACTGATGGTTTGCGCGTGCTTGAGATTGCCATAGGCCCGGCTGACCTGATCGTGCAAACCACGACGGTTATCTTTCACCAGGGCGGTGCGGCCACGGCGTTCGTAATTCAGAATATTCGGAATCACATCTTTAATGGTGGCGATGATCTCTTCTTCGCTCTTGCCGAGGGTCGCCTGATTCGACACCTGGTAGAAGTCGCCCATCGCCTGGCTCCCTTCTCCATAAAGCCCACGGACTGCGAGGCCGATCTTCTGCAAGGCCTGGAAGACCTTCTGAATCTCTTTGGTCAATACCAGTGCGGGCAGGTGCAGCAGTACGCTTACGCGAATGCCCGTGCCGACATTGGTCGGGCAGGCGGTCAGGTAACCGAGTTTCTCGCTGAATGCGTAATTGACTTCTGCTTCGATCGCATCATCGATGGCATTGATTTCCTGCCAGCAGTCATCGAGCGCCAGACCACTGCGAAGCACCTGCATGCGCAAATGATCTTCCTCATTCACCATCAGGCTGATGCTCTCTCCGGCAGAGACACCGACGCCGCGCCGACCATGCCCTTCCGAGAGTTCCCGACTGATAAGTTGCCGTTCGACCAGAAACTGTCGATCGAGTGTTTCCAGCTGGTCCACGCGAATATAGTCGAGTGTCCGTCCGGCGGGTTTCTGTTCAATCTGAGAGCGCAGCAGGGCTTCCACTTCCGCACGCACCGAATCGGACGCGCGATTGGGAAAGGGATATTGAGCCAGGTTACGGGCCAGACGAATCCGACTCGACATCACAATATCGGATTCGGGGCCAGTCCCGCGGAGCCACTCGCCTCCGGTTTGTGAGAGAGACTCCAGGTCCACACCCAACTCCTCATGTCCGATGCTTCCGGACGGTTAACGCAGCCCACACAGACCGATTGTCTATTCGGAGGGCTTTGATCCCATTTGCGATTCCAGTTGCTGAATCTCATCACGCAACCGGGCCGCTTCCTCGTACAACTCATCGTCCACGGCGGTCTTGAGTCGATTGCGCAGCTTCACCAGACGGAACTGAAACTGACTGGCATCAGGCGCCCGCTTCGGCACTTTTCCGACGTGCTGTACCTCGCCATGGATGTTTTCCAGCAGAGGCAGCAACTCATCCTGAAAGGCGACATAGTCGTGGGCACAACCCAAACGTCCCTGACTGCGAAACTCTTTGAACGTGATACCGCAGCTCGGGCAAACCTGCTCGTCGGCCTCGGAGGTCGTATCGGAAAGCTGAGCCTTAACCGACGCCGGAGCTTCCACCGGCGATTCCTCGGACTCGGCCTGCGTGGGATTCAAATAGTCCTTGGCGCACGACTCACACAAATGCAGCGCCTGCACATCACCATCGCGAATTTCCGTGATATGCAGTACCGCAGGTTTTGAACAGCGACCGCACTTCTTCATCGGCCAGCCAGCTTTCTTCAGCGCCTACCAAATGACTTTTTGAATTCTAACGGTACGGGGGTGCTCGTCAAGGCACTAGGGCGAATCACTCAAATGCGCAAGTTCTCTCACTGAAAGTGGATGTGGCTCCAAAACACACGAGGACCGTGACTATGGCGTCGGCTTAGTTCCAGGCGGCAGGCGTTTCCAGAAGACTGCGGACGCGTCGCAAGCGCATCAGGCGTCCCGTCGCCCGCTGTTGCCAGCCGGTTTCCCCCGCGACGCGGAAATGCTCCGCCGCCTTGGCGAGGCAACGCTCGGCGGCTCGCAAACGATCCGCCTGCTGCAGGAATTCGGCCAGATTCACCAAATCCCGAGCGGCAAATGCGAAATTCTGTTGTGCCAGATGCGTCCGATACGCCTGCTTCAAGTGACGGATTGCGGGACGCAATTCTCCCCGCAAACCACAGAGCAAACCTTGAGTGGCCTCGATCGTTCCCGGCCAGATTTCACGATCGTCGACATCCTCAACCGCTTCCAGCATCATTTCCGCCAACTCATATGAGCCCGCGGCCAATGCGTCATTCGCCAGATGCAGCAAGTCTTCCGGTCCGCAATCGTCCTGCCACATCAGCGACCGCTGCTGAAACCGGCGGGCCAGTTCGAAATCTCCCAGATCCCGGTAGATCGCTGACAGATTATGATAGACCGCTGCGAGCAGGTCACGCCGACCAGCCGCCTGGGCCGTGTCGATCACCTGAGTCCATTCCTGAATGGCACGATTCCAATGGCCACGCTCGGCGTATTGGGTGCCTAAAGACAGGCGAATTTCCGGGGCGCCGGTCGAATCGGCGGCAGATCGCAAGGTGACTTCGGCATCGTGCCAGCGCCCTGCAGAAAGTAAGTTCTCAACGGTGGTCCAAAGGGCAGAAAACTCTGCCGGACTGATACTCGACGACAGCATTCGCTCGTTCCTCTAGGCTGGGCCTACGCAGTACCACGAGCGTGGCCGTTGGATCGATCCGTCTCCCAACAGCAGAATGCGACCTGAGATACTGGACAAGCTTTACCGAAAGATCGCATTTTGTCAAGTCGCAAACAAAACACCCAAAACCCCGGATCAACCAATCAACCGACCGGGGTGTGAAGCTGAGTGACGGACTGAAGATTCACAGCATGTCTCACTGAAGATGGTCCTGCTGTGTGCTGCCAGTTTGGCAGAGGAGTCAGTCCCCGGTCAGCGGTTTTCCGTCAGCATGGCAGCAACTGCCGTCTGAGCATTTTCCCTTTGTAGTTTATCCGAAACGACTTGCGCTTCGTATGATCAAATGGCGCGCGATTCGCAATGCAGTTTGGGCACTTGCTCCCGTAATGACGTACTGCCCCGTGGGGCGTGATAGCAGCAGCTGAGGAGATTTGCATGGCGAAGAAAGCAGACAAGGCGTCGGTCGATTTGAAGCTCGTCCCCCTGGGTGACCGCGTGGTGGTGAAACGCGCCGCCGCTGAGAGCAAGACAGCCGGGGGCATTGTGCTGCCTGATTCTGCCACTGATAAGCCCCAACGCGGCGAAGTGCTGGCGGTCGGCGAAGGCCACGTCAAAAACAGCGGCCTGCACGTGCCCCTCACCGTGAAAGCGGGCAACCTGGTGATCTTCAGCTCCTACGCGGGCGATGAGTTCAAGGTCGGCGACGAGAGCTACCTGCTCATGCGCGAGTCCGACATTCTGGCCGTTTACGGTTGAGACGTATCAGGACATGGGATGTCGGGAATCAGTCGTTCTTCGCTGAATCTTGCCTGACACCCGAGACCTGACACCCTGCTCGAACCCTGACCTCTAATACGCAACACCTAAGACATCTCCGACGGAACCAATTCCCATGGCAAAAATGCTGGCCTTTGATCAGGAAGCCCAAGAGGCAATGCGCCGGGGCGTCCAGAAACTCGCGAAGACCGTTCGCGTGACTCTCGGCCCCCGCGGTCGCAACGTCATCATCGAAAAGAGCTTCGGCTCGCCCACCGTCACCAAGGACGGTGTCACCGTCGCCCGGGAAATCGAACTGCCGGACAAGTTCGAAGACATGGGTGCCCGCATGGTCCGTGAAGTGGCCAGCAAGACCAGCGACATCGCTGGCGACGGCACCACCACCGCCACCGTGCTCGCCGAAGCCATTTACTGCGAAGGCCTCAAGGCCGTTGTCGCCGGGGTCAACCCGATCGACATGAAACGCGGCATGGACAAGGCCGTCGAACTGATTACCGCCAAGCTGAAGAGCATGGCGATCAAGTGCGATAAGAAGGAAGCCATTGCCCAGGTCGGTACTGTGGCCGCCAACGGCGATACCACCATCGGCAAGATCCTCGCCGACGCCATGGAAAAGGTCGGTAAAGACGGCGTGATCACCGTCGAAGAAGGCAAGTCGCTCGAAACCAACTTCGAAGTCGTCGAAGGGATGCAGTTCGATCGCGGCTACCTCTCGCCCTACTTCGTCACCGATCCGCAATCGATGGAAGCCGTCCTCGAAGACGCTTACATCCTGATCCACGAAAAGAAGATCAGCAACATCAAGGATCTCGTGCCGGTTCTGGAAAAGGTCGTCCAGTCGGGCAAGCCTTTGCTGATCATCGCGGAAGACGTGGAAGGGGAAGCCCTCGCCACCCTCGTCATCAACAAGCTGCGTGGCACTTTCAAGATTGCCGCCGTGAAGGCCCCCGGTTACGGCGACCGTCGCAAGGCCATGCTGCAAGACATTGCGATTATGGTCGGTGGTCAGGCGATCTTCGAAGACCTCGGCATCCAGCTCGAAAACGTCCAGCTGTCGGACCTCGGCCGTGCCAAGCGGATCGTGATCGACAAGGACAACACCACCATCATCGAAGGCTTGGGTAAGTCGGCCGACATTAAGTCCCGCACCGAGCAGATTCGTCGCGAACTCGCCAACAGCAGCAGCGACTATGATCGCGAAAAGCTGGAAGAGCGGATCGCCAAGCTCTCGGGCGGTGTGGCTCAGGTTAACGTCGGGGCCGCGACCGAAAGCGAAATGAAAGAGAAGAAGGCCCGCGTGGAAGACGCCCTGCACGCCACCCGTGCAGCCGTGGAAGAAGGCATTCTTCCCGGTGGCGGTGTCGCCTTGCTGCGAGCCTCGATCGGTGCCAAGTCCGAGGGTTTGAACACCGACGAAGTGGTCGGCTTCAACATCATCGTGAGGGCCTGCCGTGCTCCGCTGACTCAGATTTCCAACAACGCCGGTGTCGATGGTGCCGTCATCGCCGAGAAGGTTTCCAACCTGAAGGGCAATGAAGGCTACAACGCTGCCACCGGCGAATACGAAGATCTGGTCAAGGCCGGGATTATCGACCCCGCCAAGGTGACCCGCAGTGCCCTGCAGAACGCCGCCAGCGTTTCGACCCTGCTCCTCACCAGCGATGCCCTCATCGCCGAGAAGCCGAAAGACGACGACAAGAAAGCCGGCCACGGCCACGACGACGACATGTACTAATCGTCGCGGATAATGTCCGGCTTTGATGCACATCCAGAAGCCCAGGGATTGCGATCCCTGGGCTTCTTTTGCGCGCGGTGTGTGTTCGGTTGTGACTCTCGGTATGCTGGTAACGCGGTGCTCGGCTCACCAGTTACGCTGCTTCGGGATGTTGCATGACCTTGTCTGAATCGTCGAACGCGGAACCAACTGCGAACACGTTGCCGCGTGTATTAACGCTGTGGGATGGCGTGGGCATTGTGATTGGTTCGATCATCGGGTCGGGCATTTTTCTGAAGGTGGGCAATGTTGATGCCGCGCTAAAGATGTTCGGCTTCGGGCCGATCATCGGCATCTGGGCTCTCGTCGGGTTGGTGACCTTGTGCGGCTCGCTGGCCCTCGGCGAACTCGCCGCAATGTTTCCGCATGCGGGCGGTCCGTATGTTTATCTCCGGGAAGCCTATGGCCGGTTGCCGGCGTTTCTCTGGGGTTGGACCGAGTTCTGGGTGGTGCGGACAGGATCGGTCGGCGCCCTCGCGTGTGCGACGGCGTTGTACCTCAATCAGGTGGTCCCGCTTTCGCATTGGGGCCAGGGGGGCGTGGCCATCGCCATCGTCGTCGGCCTGTCTTCGGCCTGTGTGATCAGCACCCGCTGGAGTGCGTCCATCCAGAACAGCTTCACGGTGATCAAGCTACTGTTTCTCGGAGCGATCATTGTGCTGCCGGTGCTGATGTTCCGCAGCGATGTCACCCATTGGTCGCCGGTCTGGGAACCATCAACAGAAACAAGCTTCTGGCAAGCACTCGGCGTCGCCTTCATCGCCGTCATGTGGCCATATGATGGCTGGATCAACTTGGCCCCTGTCGCCGAAGATCTGCGCGAACCCCATCGCAACGTCCCTAAGGCGTTAGCCATAGGCATGGGGGTGGTCGTCACGGTTTATGTGCTGGCGAACCTCAGCTATCACTTGGTGTTAACGATGGAACAGGTCGCGGGCACCAAGACCATTGCGGCGGATATGTTTCAAGTCTTGTTCGGACCCACTGGCGCCAAACTCGCCGCTATCGGCGTGATGTGTTCCACCTTCGGAGCCACCAATTCAAACATGCTCTGCGGACCACGCATCTACTTTGCCATGGCACGCGATGGTCTGCTGCCGGGTTCATTGCAGCAGGTCCATACCCGCTGGCAGACACCGGCGAATGCGATCATCGTACAATGCGTCTGGACCGTGATCCTGATTCTCGTTTTCTACGCGTGGAAGAGTGATCCGAAGGCCGCGTTCGATGGTCTGACCGACTCGGTGATCTTCGCGGGCCTTATCTTCTACAGCCTTACGGTCGGAGCCGTCTATGTGCTGCGGAGATCGCATCCGCAACAAGAGCGGCCCTATCGCACATGGGGTTACCCACTCACCCCAGCCCTGTTGATCGGCGTGTACCTCTTTGCGTTGGTGCGCCAACTCATCGATCAATGGCAACAAATGACCGCCGTGATCGCCCTCATCATCAGTGGCGTGATTTACTATGCGATCATGACTCGGGGCCATCGGAAGCCTGCACCGATCCGGTAGACAGCGCCTGTTGATGGACTTTCATCTGCGTCCACAATCGCCAACCGAGCGAACCGATCCCGAACACGCACAGGGTCTTCATCACTGCCAGCCACCATGGCTTCCACCAGGCACCGGTCACGACCTCAATGGCGTCTGACAGTCCGAAGATCAGCAAGACCACGCACAAGGCGAACGCCGTTCGAGCAATCGGTGCCGGTCGCCATCGGCAGGCGATGGCCAGTGCGATCCCCAAGACGGACCAGTACCCAGCCTCGGCGATGTTGAACAGACGGACGAAATCCCAACTCATCCGGAGTCACTCTGGCTGTTTCGGTGTGGAAGGTCGACACCTCTGGACGTTGATGCTGCCGTAGCAATAACGCCGAGCGACTTTCATTTTCCACCAGCGAATCTCCTCTCGACGGCGTAGGCCCGGTGGATGATGATGTTTCCATGTTGGTAGCAAGTAAAATGTGACGTTAAATCCGAAGGAGTCTTGCATGGATGCCCCGCTTGACAGAGAGACTCCCCCGTTGCCGGTGACGGATTTCGTTGTGGAATCGCAACCCGTCCGTTGGCGGGAAGTTCTGGCGGTGATCGTACTGGTCGTGCTCAGCGATCTGGCGATTTACCGTGGTCAGGGATACGCCGGGTATGCCGTGCTGTTCGCGCTCGCGCCGCTCTGTCTGGCATGGGGTACGGGCTCTGGGCGAAAGGCCATCGGTTGGAGCTTTGCGGCCCTCCTGTTGCTGCTGGCCGGTCGACTGGTCTGGTGCGGCTCCGTCCTGGCAGTGGTCTGCGGCTTCTTCTGTGTGGTCGCACTCGC
Organism: bacterium; assembly: GCA_016125225.1. Classification (GTDB taxonomy): domain Bacteria; phylum Planctomycetota; class Planctomycetia; order Planctomycetales; family Planctomycetaceae; genus DSVQ01. The sequence continues at coordinate 126,890 of WGME01000001.1, forward strand.
GATGTGTCTCACCGGTCGAGTTCCGCAGATCTTATCGATGATTGCCTATTCCGGGCAAAGCTTCACAGCGGGGGCTGTCGGACTGAATGCCTATGGGGCGGCGGCTCATCGTCATTTGCAGCCGTTGAAAACATCAACGTGGATCGCAGTCGTGATGCCCGCCGGTGCCTTGATGTTGTTCGGCACTGTTTTCCTGATGGCGAATCCCGATCTGGTTGCCTGGGTCTCACAGGAATGGCAAGCCTGGTTCGATCGCATGAGTGAATGGTTGATTCACTTTTCGATTCTGGAAATCCCCTTCTGGATCGCAGCGGCTTGGATCAGCGTAGGATTGCTGCGTCCGCTGAGCGGCTCTGGCGAAGCTCGTCGTCGGGGCAACTCGACGGTGAATACGGAATCTCAATCCGCAGCGTTGTTCGCCGCCTTCCGCAATACGCTGCTGACCGTGATTGTGTTGTTTGTGGTCTACCTCGGTTTCGAGTTTCAGACGTTATGGTTCCGCACTTTCCCCAAGGGTTTTCATTACTCGGGGTACGCGCATGAAGGAGCGGCGTGGTTGACGGTCGCCTTGGCGATGGCCACGCTAACACTCTCGCTTATCTTCCGGGGGCAGGTACTGCTTGACCGACGGTTATCACGCCTCAAGCAACTGGCCTGGGTCTGGTCGGTACTGAATCTGCTGCTGGCGGTGGCGGTTTACAACCGGCTCTGGATCTATGTCGGCTTCAACGGCCTCACCCGCATGCGGATGGTCGCCTTCTTCGGCACCACCGCCGTGGTCATCGGCTTTCTACTGGCGGTCTACAAGATTGCCCGGCATCGTGATTTCGTGTGGCTGTTACGGTCCGATCTGTGGGCGCTCGCCCTCACCATCATCGCTTACGCCCTGACGCCGATTGACCTGATTGTGATGCGTTACAATACCCAGCGGATTCTCGCGGGCGACCCGGCTCCGTCGGTGCAGATCACAGTCCACCCCATCGATGCCGAGGGGCTGCGTGAATTGCTGCCTTTGTTGAACTGCGAGAACGAACTCATCCGCGACGGCATTCGTGCTCTCTATGCTCGGCAATGGATGCACCACGTGACGGGACCAGCCAATCGCGAAATCACGAACTGGGAAGACGCTTCGCAACTGCAATTTGCCGAGCGCTGGCTGGTGACCGACTTGAAGAGTACCAGTGACCAGTGGGCATTGCTGAATACCGACAGCAAGGTCCGCGAACAGGCGTGGGAACGCTTTCGTGAGTACGCGTATCAATGGTACTGATCAATCCACCCAATCACAGTTCGTCCATCAGCGATAGACCACGCACGCGGTCGGGGAGTTTTCCCAGATTGCGGTGGGCGACTAGTTCCGTCACGATGCTGACGGCGATCTCGGGGACCGTTTGCGAACCGATCTCGAAACCCAGCGGGGCATAGACCTTTCGCAACGTTTCCGCCGTGATGCCCTGCTCCAGCAGGTCTTTGAAGATCAGCTTGATCTTGCGGTGGCTACCGATGAGGCCCACATACCGGGCGGGTGTGTTCGCCAGATGGAACAACGCTTCTTCATCGTGGTTATGGCCCCGCGTGACGATGATGCAGTAGGTATCACGGTCGATCTGCAGATTCGTTAACGCTTCATCAATCGGCCCCACGATGCGACGTTGCACCCGTGGAAAACGTTCCGGGCTGCAATACTCCTGCCGGTCGTCGATCACCCAGACATCGAAATCGACATCGGCTGCGAGATCGGCCACTTTCTGCCCGACATGCCCGGCTCCTACGATTACCAGCCGACAGCGAGGCAAATGGGGCAGATAAGAGATGCCCCCATTCACATACGGGCGCGGCCGTTCGATCAACGGCCGGAGTCTTTGCAGGACCACCGCAGGTGCAGAGGTTGCAGTACGCTGAGCAATCACAGTTCCCGTGGCATCGAACAGATATCGACTGGCGAGTTCCCCACCAGACGTTTCGGCATCGATGATCACCGCCTCGGTACAACCCTGTCCCGCCAGAAGTTGATCGGCCAGTGTGCGGTAGTAACCGAGGTCATCACCGGGACGGATCGGATCGACCAGCATCTTCATGCGGCCGCCACAGATCAAACCGTCATCCCAACCGTAGTCGCTATCGAGTTGAAAGGTGAGCAGTTCAGTCCCGCCGGTCGCGAAACGTTCGAGCGCCTGGCGTTTGACTTCGGCTTCGACACAACCGCCGCCCAGCGTGCCCGATTGCGAACCATCCGGAAACACGAGCATTGCGGCCCCGGCTTTTTGCGGCGTAGACCCGCGAGTTTCCACGAGAGCGGTGTAACAGACCGGGTGCCCGGACCGCAGCATCTGATCGAGTTCGAGGAGGATCGTGCGCATCGACATCGTTCAGGCGATCCTCACATGTTGCACGCCATGCTTCACCAGCCATTCCAGCCAGCGTTCCTGCTCTTCGGTGATTTCGATCTCCGTGCGGGAATCGCTATCGAGAGGCGAGACGATGGTGATCACGCCCTCGTCGAGAATACGGGCGGCATCATCGCGCCGAATCCAGTATTCCCCCTGCGGGAGTTTGGCGGGAGCATCCTGTACGCCGGGCGGAGTTGCGAAGTAGGTGACATCGTGCCGGAAACGATCGGGCATGGCACAGGCCGGCACCTGGGATTGATCGACGGCGAATACACTCACGGACATAACACAAACTCCCTGACAACAATCTTCGCTGTGTGCGGTTCTGACAGCCTGTTCGGCGATCACCCGATCCAGACAGGTGGCACAGAAACAAACGGCGTCTTCCGACAGCGGCAACCCCGCCGACGGCCGCGTCATGCACCAGCAATGCGACTTCCCGGCCACCAGTCCGCACGCATTGTCCGCCCCGCAACCTGGGCATATTGACGGATTCATGATCGTTCCCGCGGGACACATAAGCCCACGGATGGCGATCCGTGGGCTTCCTCAACCATCAACTTTCGACCATCAACCTTTTTTACCAGCCCGCGCCTTTGGTTTTCGTCTGGATGCGGCAGAGGTACATGTCCGCGGTGATGTAGAGCGTGCTGCCGTCGTCGCCCCAGACACAGTTTGCGGTGGCTTCTTTGGTGTCGAGGCGGCCGAGCGGTTTGCCCGTCGGATCGAACACCCACACGCCACCGGGTCCGGTCGCCCACAGGTTGCCATCTTTATCGACCTTCAGGCCATCGGGCAGTCCCTTGTGCTTGCCGACATATTCCGTGGTGTCGAACAGAACTTCGCCCTTGCCAATGGTGCCATCGTCTTTCACTGGAAACTTCATCCAGACGGCAGCTTTGGGGTCTGACTGGGCGACATACAGGAACTTCTCATCAGGCGAGAAGGCAATGCCGTTCGGCCGCGTCATCTCTTCGGTTAAGAGGGTGACCTTGTTGACGCCGTCTTTGCCTATTTGCAAACGATAGACGCCACAGTAACCGAGTTCGCGACGGGGATCGTCAAAATTGCCCGGCAATCCATACGGCGGGTCGGTGAAGTAGAGATCGCCATTCGATTTGAAGCAGCCATCGTTCGGGCTGTTGAGCCGCTTGCCTTCGTAGTTATCGACCAGCGTGCGCTTGCCACCGTTTTTGGTGAGAACCGACACGCGGCGGTCGCCATGCTCGCAACTGACGAGTTGGCCCATCGGGTCAAGCATCAGGCCATTGCAACCGGGTTCCAGCCCATAATCCACGGCACCGGTGTAACCCGACGGCTTGAGAAACAGGCTGATCCCCTTGCCGTATTCCCACTTCATCACGCTGTTGCGGGGAATGTCGGAGAAGAGAACGAAACCACTGTCGCCGTCCTTCACCCACACCGGCCCCTCGGACCATTCAAACCCGGACCCGAGCACCTCCATCACCGCATCTTTGCCGATGAGGGCATCGAACTTCGGGTCCAGCCGCACAATCTCCCCCAGATGCGGGAAGTTGGTGGTGTTCTGGGCGTGGGTGAGTGTGGGAACTAATAGAGCCAGAATGGCCAGCAGGTAGCAGCGGGGCATAAAGATGCGTCCTCTCATGTGAGCCAGTCAAAGTGACGAGACTGAAATTGAGATCACCCGAAGAGTATCATTTCCTCCGCCAGGAATGTCTACTGCGGAGAGAGGTACAGGTCTGAGGGGTCAGATTTCAGGCAAGAAAAGGGCTGAGGCAATGGCGGGGCGGGTGATTCTTGTGACCGGGGCGACGCGGGGCCTGGGGCGGGCGATGGTAGCCGGGATGATTGCCGCCGGGCAGACCATTGTGGGGTGCGGGCGGTCGTCGGAGGCTGTGGATGCGTTGCGGAAAGAGTATGGCTCGCCGCATCGGTTTGATGTGGTCGATGTCGCCAGTGATTGCGCGGTGGCGGAATGGGCCGATGTGGTCCTGAAGGCGGGACTGGTGCCGGACCTGCTTGTCAACAATGCGGCGGTGATGAATGAAACCAAGCCGTTGTGGGAAATTTCCGGCCGTGAGTTCCAGCAGATGATCGACATCAACATTGCTGGTGTGGCGAATGTGATTCGGCATTTCGTTCCGGCGATGATCGAACGGCAGCGGGGCGTGATCGTCAATTTCAGTTCCGGTTGGGGGCGGTCGACCTCGCCAGATGTCGCGCCGTATTGTGCCACCAAGTTCGCGATCGAAGGGCTGACGATGGCGTTGTCGCAGGAGTTGCCCCAGGGCATGGCGGCGATTCCGCTGAACCCCGGCATCATTGATACCGATATGCTCCGCAGTTGCTGGGCGGATGGAGCGAGTGCCTATCCAACAGCCGACGAATGGGCCGAAGTGGCGGTGCCGTACCTGCTCAAGCTGAGCGCTCGAGACAACGGTCGCCAACTCGCCGTGCCGGTTTAATCATTTAATCAGTCGGTCGATGCCGCTCCCGGAGCAATTCAATCAGTGGGGCATTGGCCTCGGGGAATGTCAGCGTGAAGAGCTCTGTCGGCGAGACCCAGCGAAATGCGTCGGAGGTGATCGTCTTCGTATCGTCAAAGACGCGGCACTCCCAGAAGCTGAGGTCGAGTTCGCCGTGGGCATAGCGGAATCGGTGCTGCAGCAGCAACGTATCGGCGATGACCACCAGTCCGGTTTCTTCGTGGCATTCGCGAACCGCACAGACATCGGAAGGTTCCGGGCCTTCGCACTTGCCGCCGGGAAACTCGGAGTACCCGGCCAGCGGTTTGCCGGGTGGCCGTAAGCCCACCAGATAGTGGTCCTGATGGAACACGACTGCAATACCGATACGTAACGGAGAACGGTGCATACCGATGACAATAAAAAAGCCCAGGCGACAACCTGGGCTGGCGGGGAATCAGTCGATTTTCGCGTCGGGAACCGGGGCCCCCATGATGTGGTAACCGGAATCGACATGCAGGTTCTCACCCGTCACGCCGGACGAAAGATCGCTTAGGAGATACAACGCACTCTTGGCGACTTCGGCTCCATCAACATTGCGACGCAACGGAGCCATCGCTTCGTACAGCTTAAACGTCTTGTCGATGTCCTTCACGGCGGATGAACTCAACGTCTTGATCGGACCGGCGGAAAGGGCATTCACACGGATCTTTTCCGGGCCGAGTTCGTGCGCCAGGTACTCTACCGAGGTTTCCAGGGCAGCTTTGCACAGGCCCATCACATTGTAGCCGGGAATGACTTTCTCGCCGCCCAGATAGGTCAATGTCATGATGCTGCCGCCGTTTGGCATCAGCTTCTTCGCGCGATGACAGACGGCCATCAGGCTATACACGCTGATATCCATCGAGGTCTTGAAGCCTTCGCGGCTGACGGCGAAGACGGGGCCTTTGAGGTCATCAATCGGAGCATAGGCGATGGAGTGGACCACGAAATCGAGGGTGCCGAACTTTTCGCCCGCCATCGCGAACGCAGCGTCGATGTCTTCGTCTTTCTGCACATCGCAGGGGCAGATCATCGTGGGATTGAGCGGTTCCACGAGTTTGCGAACCCGGCGTTCCATTTTCGGATTCGCGGGGTCCTTGTCGGGCAGATGCGTGAAGCCGAGTTGAGCCCCTTGTTTGTGCAACTCTTCCGTGATCGCCCAGGCGATGGAGTAGTCATTGACGACGCCGAGCACCAATCCTTTTTTGCCTTCCATCAACCCCATTGCTACCGTCCCTATCCTCAATTGATCGCAGTCACTTCAGCAGTTCGTCGGGCCGATGCCGCGTTTGTGCGGGCATCACAAGGGACTGCCTCGCGATTGTCGACCCGAATGTGTCTCCGGCAGACCGTTTCGCCAGAGGAACATGCCAAAATACCCGGACGAGCGCAGTCCGGCAACTCGGCAGGAATTCTGAGGGGGAAAACGTTGCGGATCGTCGGAGATGTGACAGATTTCTCAGGCTCAAACAACAAACCCAGGGACCAAGATCCCTGGGCTGTGCGATTCCATTCATTTCGACAATGTCTGCCCCACTCGGGAAGGACCGATTAACGGCCAATCCACAGCGAGAAGTCGTTGGTGTTCAGGCCGAAACCCGATCCACCATAGGGACGGCCATAGCCATAGGCCGGGTAGGGCCGGTAGCTGTAGGCCGGATAGCTCGGCACCACGACCGGAGCCGGATAAACCGGTGCGGGGTAAATTGGAGCTGAATACACCGGCCGAGGACGGGCATAGCCATAGGACTGTGGGTACGGGTACGCCGGCCCGACCGGTCCACAGCTTGCTTGTTGCGGGTAAGGCGTATGGTGGTGCGGGCCGCCCGCTTCTGCGGCCAAGGTGGAGCCCAGGATCATGGCGGTGGCAACCGCCCCAGTGAGTAAAAGTGTTCGGTGCATGGTAGTAACCTTCCTCTGGATGAGTGTGACACCCGGCCAATCATCGCCGGTGAGTCAGAGGAAACGCAGAGAGCATGCCAAATCGCAAAAATTGCCGCGAATCTCTGTTTGAACGGCAATTTGCACCGAAACACGTCTGTTTCCCGGTTTTTAGCCCCGGAGGCTGAGATCAATTTGATGCCAGGCTGCAATCGAAACGCCTGCAACTTTCCTGCGGTTGTTGTTTTTACAAAACAAAAAACCGGCCGATCTTCACAAGGAAGACCGGCCGGCCCGTGAGACAGAGTATTCACGCAGTACGATCAACCAACAGGCGGGTTGGCGACCGAGCAGCGATTAGTACGTCCAGACGGCGTCGACACCGAAGACCGTTTGGTTGTAGAGGCTTTCACCGTTGCCGTAGACGAGATCGTTACCGGGTGACCACATGTGGCGAACTTCCGGACGAATCGTCAGGCATTCCATCGGCTTGACGTTCACACCGTACGTGAAGGTGTAGTACGAGGTGCTATCAGCCTTGTACCATTCCTGACGCACACCAGCCTTCAACTTGTCGTTGATTTCGTAGAAGGCGTAGTTGATCTGACCGATCGAGTCGTGAGCAATACCGTCCGTCGCGAAGTTCGTCGGGCGGGTAAAGCCCGGGATCGCGGGGAACGGAGCAATGGTGTTGTCCGTACCGAGCACGTCGAACTGGTGCAGGGTCTGCAGTTTTTCGGTCCATTGCAAGGACAGAATCATGCTGTTGACCGCACCGTTGCCACGCCAGCCGAGGTTACCGGCATTGATGGTCCAGATGAAGGACACATCATCGTTCACGGCGTAGGTGAAACCGCCGAGGTAGGCGCTACCGTTGTTGAGTTGGTCGTAACCGGTATCCCAACCGAGTACCCAGCCGTTCCAAATCGTCAGCTTGTCGGTCGCCGCATACTCGGTGAGCACACCGGTGTGGGTGAACGGTTCGCTGTTGTAGAACGTCAATTGAGCACTGGTGAAGAAGTTTCCGGTCGCGGGGACCACTTCGTAACCCACGATGGTGTAGAAGTGACCAGCTTTGACCTTCATCTTGCCGAAGGCGACTTCGGCGTACAACTGGGGCAGAGCCCATTCGTAGCTGCCGTGATCGTAACCGTTGGCGAAGTCATACTTGCCGGGGTTGTTTCCGAACGCCTGAGCGTCGTTACCGTCGAGACCATAGAGGACGTCGACGCCGAAGCCCCAGTCGAAGGTCTTACATTCATCGACGGTGGCGGCTTTACCGAACCGCATGTACTGCTGGTTCAAGGCATAACGATCCCATTCCACTCGGTCGTCGAGGGCCTGGGCGTTACCGGCAAACGAGCCGTCCGGATTGTTGCTGTACTTGAACTGAGTCCAGCCATTCACGAACCAGCCTTTGTCAGCCAGGGCGTTGCCGCCGCAGCCGTCATCGAACAGGCCCATGATGGTGAAGCAGCCGAGGCCGCTTTTGCCGCAACCGTTGTCGAACACCATGTCGGGTTCGCACACCGGAGCAGCTGGAGCACAGACCGAAGGAGCTGCACAGGCCGGAGCCGTGCTGCAGCAACCTGGGTCAAGATTCTTCAGCTTGGCGGCCGCGTCTGCAAAGACTTGGTCGCATTGCTGGCATGAGGGGGATGTTGGCGTGCAACCCGCAGGCGTACACGCTTCTCCGGCAAACAGGGCACTGCCGAGCAGCATCCCCGCTGTGCCGAGAACCATGGACGTCCCCACGCCCATGACATCGGCAAATCGCAATTGTCGCTTCGTCCGCATTTCTAGAACTCCCTAGTCTACTGCGCGTCTGTTTCCACTTGGCGTCGCGATCCATGCTGGATAGCGTTCGAGGTCCGAGCCTCCTGCCCGTGCCGAACAGAGCAGCCACGCCGTGAAAAACGACTACGCCGCTCATGCCGACCCCGCACGGCCCGTTCCCGTGAGCGCTTTCAGGCCATTGGGTGTCTTTCGCATGATCGGACTGGTCGTTAAAGCTGGCACACGAAATACAGGTTCTTGCGTACATGCGGAGCAACTGGCAGACTCTTCCAGAACACCCAAAAGCAATACAGACAACCCATTCCCACACAGTGGATTTCTGAACAACGATCCGTAAACCTCTCTGAGATAAACCCTTACAGGATTTTCATCTGAACGGGCATTCTCAGAGGACAAGGGCGGACAAACCCAAAGCGCACACACGACCACTACCCATCATCGTGGCCCATCCCAGCCGGTACGATCTGCTTTTTGGGTATTCGCCCGCTCGGTTCGTCGAGAATCCAAGGCTTTGAGCCCCTCCAAACGTTCTGCCAGGAGGCCTTGTTCTGGCTCTCGACTCTGGTCTCTCGACACCAGCGACAGTCCCCACACCGCCTCGGTCGGGCAATCCCATCACCACACCCTTGCGAGGCTGCTGTCCAACGCCTACACTGCTCGTTTCTCTGCGGACTCACCCCGCTGGGTGGTCGCTCCCCGTGTGTCGCGTGCATTTGGCAGGATTGGCGATGAAAGAAGGCATTCACCCACAGTACCGAGAAGTCGTTTTTCAGGACTCGTCCACCGGCACGCAGTTCCTCACCCGCTCGACCATCAAGACCGATAAGAAGGTCACTTACGAAGGTCGCGAACTTCCCTTGGTGACTGTCGATATCAGTTCTGCTTCGCACCCCTTCTTCACTGGCAAGCAAAAGTTCGTCGACACCGCCGGCCGTGTCGAGAAGTTCCAGAAGAAGTACAAGTGGGGTCAGACAGGCGACAGCAAGAAGTAGCGGCAACCCCGAAGATATGGGGGTTGCGCCGCCGGACCACGCGAATCAAGACGCCGTGGGATGCCGGAATCGGACCGCATCTGACAGGATGAGTTCGACCGCGCGGCCCACGGTGATTTTGTTGGTGTGATCTTCTGCGAGCCCCACCCATGTTTCCGACACTGCAAGCCAAACTCACGCGGTACGAAGAACTCGAGCAGTTGCTGCAAGATCCGGACGTCCTCGCGGATACGTCCAAAATGATCGAACTGCAACGTGAGCACGGTGGCCTCGGGAAAGTGGCCCTCACTGTTCGCGAGTTCAATCAGCTCGAAGCAGACATTGCAGCTGCCGAGGAAATGCTGTCCGCCACGACCGATGACGGCGATAAGGAGTACTTCCAGACTGAATTGAATGGCCTGCGCGAACGCTATCAGGCCATGCAGTCGGCTCTGGAAGACATGGTGACTGCGGGAGATTCGCTCACGCGCGGCAGCCTCATCATGGAAATTCGCGCCGGGACAGGGGGCGAAGAAGCCGCTCTGTTCGCGGGCGACCTCTACAATATGTATACCCGCTTCGTCGAAAAACGGGGTTGGAAGTTTGAAGTCATCGACATTTCCCCATCAGACATGGGCGGTCTGAAGGAAGTGGTGCTCAACATCAGCGGCGAGGGCTCGTTCCATCAACTGCAGTTTGAAAGCGGCGGCCATCGCGTACAGCGTGTCCCAGAGACTGAGGCTCAGGGACGGGTCCACACCAGTGCCGCCACCGTCGCGGTGATGCCCGAGGCTTCGGAAGTTGACGTCGAGATCAAGGAAGAAGATCTGGAAGTCGACACGATGCGGGCCGGTGGCCCGGGCGGTCAGAAAGTGAATAAGACCGAATCGGCCGTGCGGATGCTGCACAAGCCGACTGGCCTGGTGGTCCGCATTCAAGATGAAAAGAGCCAGCACAAGAATCGTGCCAAGGCGTTGAAAGTGCTCCGCTCCAAACTGCTGGAATTGCGGACCGATCAGCAGCATCAGGCACGGGCCGAGCAGCGCCGCACGTTGATTGGTTCAGGAGACCGTAGCGAGCGGATTCGGACCTACAACTTTCCGCAGAACCGTCTCACCGACCACCGCATCGGCCTGACTCTGCACAAACTCGACCAAATGATGCAGGGCGATCTCGACGAACTGATCCAGGCCCTGCTGCAGTTCGACCGCGAAGAACGGCTGCACGGTCGCAGTGATAGCTGATTGACGGTTCGCGCGACCTCGACGGGTCGGAATCGAAGTTCCTGGTGACCAGAAAATCTTTGGCGTCACGCAGGATGAGCTGGTGCCGCTGTCACCGTGGGAATTGTGGCAGACGGTGCATGGGTTTCGTGCTCTTCCACGGCGCGGTCCAGAATCATGATTTTCTGCCAGATGTTCCGTGACAGCCCGTTGGTCAGAGAGGCCAGTTGTTCGACGGATTCCAAGGCAACGGAATCGGGAAATTCCTGCACATAGATCGCAGCAATCTTGTTGATCAGTGATAACAGTTCGCTGCAGTAGTCGAGGTAACGCCCCAGTAGGAACGTGGTGAGTGTTCGCTGTGGTGATGATTTCGTGGGTTGATGGCGATGGATCGACTCCGGGTCTTTGGTGAGTTGATGCATATCGACAATGTGGGCCAGCGCCCGCAGTTCGCGCATCGCTTTCAGCAAGCGCTCCCGTTTGGCCCGGCGTTCGAGTGACATCAGAAACGCCACGATGGCACCGATAAAGAAGATCGCCCCCAGTCCGGCCTCTAACGTAGTCACAAAGTGTTCGAGCTCGAACAACTCCTGACTCGTCAGCCAGCGCACCCGCATGCCCGTTAGTGTGAGCATGCCGAGCAAACCCGCGATCAACAGCGTGACGGTCACACGTACGGAATAGAGCGGGCGACGAATTCGCTGGCAGGTTTGAATCGCTTCCCGGGCCACCACGGCGACTTCATCGGCCACCGATTTCAGCCCAGCATGCGGAAAACGTTCCGCAATCCGATTGGCCAACTGTTCGGCCGTCAGCACAATGCGATCAGCTTGGAGTGCGCGATAGTTTTGCAACTTCGGCACCGCACTGATCGCGGGATCAGGCACGGGAAATGGTAAGTCTCCAGGCGGACCAGAAAATGTCACGGCCACTTGCTCGAGTGATGTTTGCGACATAGTTACCAGCTTAACGAGGCCCAGCGAGATCCGGATCAAGAATTCTCCGGGAAGATTCGTGCCAGCTGTCCGACAGTTCGCGACGAATCCTTCCCGCAATGTCCCCCGTAAATTAACAAGGGTTGGTGGTACGCAAACTGGGACCGTGGTAGTCCGTCAATGTGCTGAGATCCCCTTGCGTTTGGGTTTGCTCGTGATAATGCGCGGCCCAACCCGCCATGCGGCTGATGAGAATCAACGGACCAAAGAGGGGTTCTTCCATCCGCAGGTAATCGAGCAGCCGCGCTGCCGACCAGCGGAGATTGGGGAGTTTCTGATGCTGCTCCCACACGGCCTGCTCGATCGCGGACGCCACGTCTTCCCGATCCAGGCGTCCTTGTGATTCCGCAACTTGCCGACAACGACTCGCCACGAGATCGGCACGTGGATCGCCCACTCGATAAATTCGGTGGCCGAATCCTGGCAACGACTGTCCGCTTTCCAGCCGCTGACGGACCCACTCCGTCGCCCGATCGGCAGACCGTACATCACTCAGCACATGCAAGGCCTGACGGGCATCTTGCACGGCGTGGCCCGGCAGAACCGCAGCGGCGGCAGACAACAGGGCCCCAGGCCAATCCGCACCGTTGACGGCGGCCAGTCGCACGGAAACCGTGGCCGGCGACAGGCCGTGATCGGCCAGCATGATCAGGAGAATCTCCAGCGATCGTTCCGCGAGCCCCTTGCCTTCCCGTCCGTGCAACAGCCAGTTCAAATTCCCCGCCAAACCCAACTCATGACGTGGCTCCAGAGGAAGTTCGCCATGTGTCAAACGATAACGGGCAGCGAGGACTGCCGTGAGAAATCCGAACCACTGCGGTAACGCCGCCGTCAGATCGGAGACCCGCAGAAATTCTGGTGGCTCGTCCATCAAGCGGATGCGTCCCAGCACCGACAGCAGAACATCGGCCGGTGAAGCATTGCCGGGCACGCGCCGCAACCAGGCATGAATGTTGGCGGGCAGGTCCATGCTACCGAGCATGAGTGCTTGCCAGTCAGCAACCTGTTCGTGCGTGGGCAACTCTCCCGTCAGCAGCAGATAGCTGGTTTCGAGGAACGTGACTCGATCGATGAGATCGTCGACCCGGTAACCGCGATACAAGAGATCGGGCTCGACAGCAGAAATGGCTGTCGTCCAACGAACCTCACCGGCTCCCACGTTCCGCTCAGTCACGCAAAATCACTCACGATGGAGAATCCAGGGCGTCTGTCTCGATTTCGCTAGATTCTACGCGGAGAGGCGGACCTGCGAAACCTCGACACCCTGATTCCATGCGTGGGACGAGTGAAGGGATGCCACATGACGGAGGCGGCTGCCTCAATAACCTCAACAGAGAATGACCGTGCGTACGGCGTGGGGACTACAGATAATTCAACAACGACAACTGCAAGGCCTGCGCTGTGACGCTCAAATAGGCCGATAACGATTGCTGCCGGGCGGTGAATTCCGTGATGGCGTCTGCGTAATCAACATCGACCAGTTTTTCCAGTTGCCCCTGAATTTCGATATGACGATCGGACAGCAGATTATCGACGCTATCGAGTTGCCGCTGTGCAATCCCCACGCTCCCGCGCACCACGGAAACGCGGGCCGACTCGGCATCGAGAGCGGATGCCAGTCGCTGCAATTCGGGGAGATCTTTGTTACGGACCGCGAGTTCCAATGAAGACAGGATGCCGAAAATCCCTGCAGGCTGGCTCGGATGAATTTCTCGGCCTGCAAGCACGCCGGTCGACCCCGTCGTTTCGCTGCCCGATAACCCCAGTGCATCGCCCATCGCATTGGCCGCGACAGACAAGCTGCCGGTGCCGGAAGTATCCGTGAGTGAGATGCCATTGCCGACGGTGTTCAAGGACGCTGTCAGAACGCCGGGGTCAATCGCGTTAATCGCATCCAGCACATCTTGGACGGTGGTGGCCTGAGAGAGATCAAGATCAACCGTGGTGCCATCACGACGGGTAATACTGAGCGTGCCCTGCGTACTGTCGCGCGGGACCCCCTGCCCTAGATTCAGGTCATCGAGTTTGGCATCGGCGGTAAAGGTCCGGAGGCCCAGTAGTGTTGCGTTGTTGCCGCCGTTTTCTCCGATCGAGAAGTCACTGCCACTCAACCGGCTGGAAATGGCGATGCCGCGACCATCGTCCGATATGCCTACGACCAGGTCGGAATCGGCCTCTTTGATGCGATTGATAATGTCTTGCACGGTGGCAGCACCATCCAGATCAACCACATAGGTACGGCCGCCGTTGACGATTTGCAATCCGAACCCGGCGGTTGCGCCGATGCCGGTGTTGTTGTTCAACGCGGAGACGTTGGTATACAAGCTGATGGAAGGATCAAGGTCACTTCCCTGGATGACCGCCACCGGTCCCGATGCGATACCAAGTTCCTGAGCCGTGGTTCCCTGCTGAACATCTTTTATTTCCACCGTGCCAGCGGACGGCGTGATCCGCAAACCCGATTGACTGGTCGGATCGATATCCACGGTGACCGTAATGGCTTCCGCAGCAAACGCTGCCTGAATTTGTGTCTGCAGGTCGGCAACGGTCTCGGCACTACTGAGATCGAGGTCTTTCCGAATGGTGTTTGTGCCATCATCCAGAGTGATCCGAATCCGGCCGGGTGTCACGCCTGTCCCACGATACAACTGCGACAGTTCGGTATCGGTCGTTAAAGCCGGATTCAAGTCGCCCGAGATCGGTTTGGTGATGGCCGCAAGTCCGCTGGCGCCGTCAACACCGCTGCTCACGAGCAGATTGAAGTCGGCATAGCCCGAGAGAGATTGCGTGTTCCCCAGGTAACGCACCTGGCCGGATGCCGTCAATTCGAAGGGAGCCTGCGTGGTGGCCGAACCGGCGAACAGGTAGCGTCCACCATACGACGTGTTGGCCGCTTGAATGACAGAATTCAGCAATCCCTGAATTTCCAGGGCGAAGCCTTCCCGTTCCGACGTCGAAACCTGATCGCCAGCGGCACTCTGCGCCAGTCCACGGGCCTGCGCAATCACATCGGAAATGGTGGCCAGTGTCTGATCGGTTGTGGCAAGAAAACCCTGGTTAGTTTGAATGCTCTGCTGAAATCCGGCACGACGTTCGTCGAGCTTTTGCAGCAAAATGGTTTGTGTTGCTGCAGTCGGTGAATCAGAAGGAAGTATGAACTTCCGCCCTGTCGCAAGCTGGGTTTGTAGTTCATCGATGCCCGCTTGCCCCAACTGCACGGCATTGGTAATTCGCTGAGTAATCAACGAGTTTGAAACGCGGCCAGGATTCAGCAGGGTAATGCTCATGAGAATTCAGTAAGTCCGTGGCTCACACAGCGGGGTATGGCTGTCGTCTGGTCAATCGATGAATCGTTCGCCGTGCCTCTCAGATGTTCAGCAACGTGTTGAAAAGCTGTTCGACCGTGGAAATAATCCGCGCGGCCGCCTGATAGTTATGCTGATACTGCAACGCCAGAATCGCTTCTTCGTCGATGCTGACGCCTGAGCGTTGTTCGCGCTGTGTCAGGAGGGAATCCCGGAACCCACCGGCCCCTTTCGACAGGGCTTCTTCAGCAGCAGCAGATTGCCCCAATGTGCCAATCATGTTGGTATAAAAATCATCGATGTTCAGCCCGTTGAGTTGCGACAAGGGCTGATCGATGAATTGCGCCAGTGCCAACGCATTGCTGTTGTCCGCCGGACCACCGCCCTGGCTCGCGGCGAAATATCGCTGATCGTTCGCCACAACGCTGTTGATACCGATGTCATCGGAACTGCTGCCCGTGAAGAAGGTGTTGATTCCCAGGGCTGCCAGAACTCCCGAAGTATCGCCCTGAAAGCGAATCTCGTAACCCGCATCGGTCTTCAGTTGCAGTTTGTTTTCCGACGTAATCGTTGCGGTGATGTGATCGATGCCATCGAGCGCCGCCCGTAAATCTTCCAATGATGTGTCGGTGCCGAGGCCATCCAGATCGATCGAGATCTTGGAATTGGTGGAGGCCCCCGTTGTCGCATCGCGGACCTGAATCTCAAAGCTGCCGTGTTCCGGTGAGAATGCCAACCCCGCCTGATTCAGGGCGGCCGTGGTGTCGTTCACATAGTTGGTGCTGGTCACATCGGTGAAACCAACGAGCCCTTCCCCGCCGGAATAAATCTTGTTGAATTCGTTGATCACAGAACCGACAAACTGATCCAACTGGTCAATAAACCCATTCAGAATGCGGTCGCGTGATTCGATCAGTCCGCCGAGTTCTCCGCCATTGGCACCAATCGGGGCTTTGGTGCTGGTCGTCTGCACATTGATTTCGGCGACACCCGAATCGGTGGGAGCCACCACCGTCTCAAGGTGCTGCGAGAACCCCGAGAGAATCAGAAAATCGGAGCTGGTAAAGACATCGATCGCACCAGACGGTTGCTCGTTGACCCGAATCGGAATGATTTCGGACAACCGATTCAACGCATTCAAACGCTGAACCCGCAATGCTCCGGCTTCACTGAGGTCGAGACCGTTGGCCTCTAACCGTCCGATCTGCGGATTGAGTTGGGCAATCTGATCGATGAGCGAATTGGCTTCATCGGTCAACGATTTCATCTGGCCCGACAGGGAATCCCGCAGTTCATTGATCCGCGATCGGAGATTCACCACATCCTGGGCAAAGAGCTGACCTTGCTGAATCACGATATTGCGAAACGCCGGATCATCGGGCTGGTTGGCAGCATTCTGAACGGCGGTAATGAAATCGTTCAGGCTGGTCGATAGGTCCTGATCACCCAGTTCTCCCACGAGACTCTGCAAGTTAGTATAGCTGGTGTACCGGGTACTGGAAGCGGCATAGTCGGTGTTGGCCGAATAGATCCGCGATTCCAGAAAGCGGTCGAGCACCTGTTGGACACCCGCCGCCTGCGCACCAGAGCCCACTAGAACCGACCCCTCTTGATAAGGGGCGGTCGGGTAAACCTTCAGTTGCTCACGGACGTAGCCGGGAGTCGACGCATTGCTGATATTGTTCCCGGTGACCTGCAGACCCAATGAGAACAATTGCAACGCGCTGGATGCAGTCGACAGGGCTCCGTTTAGTGACATGGCTGATGCTCCGACCAGATCGTGACGACGATCAGGGAATTGGCAACGACGAGCATGGGGCGATCAGACGGCCGCATCGAGGACCGCTCCCCCCACACCCTGCTGCGGATTCGGTGATTCGTCGTAGCCCAACGGTCGCTGCCCGCCGCGGGCCATCAGATCGAGCAGGTCGGTATAACAGCCGCTCATCCGTTGCGCGACAATCCACTGAATCCAGGCCTCGCGTTTCGCTTCACCAAAGCGCTGCTGAATGAGGGCGAAGCGTCCGCGCAGTTGCTCTGGCAAGGGACTGGTGCTGTGTGACAGCACATCGCTCAACGTGAGATCGGCGTAGCCCTCGGCATGGGCCTGATCGAGCAACCGACTCCGCCAGATGGTCAACGCCTTCAGTCGCCGTGCTGCCTGCAGAGCCGCTTCGTTCAGCGGTTCCAAGTCGACCAGCGAACCACTGACGAGGGCTTGCCGCTTCAGTCGTTGGGTTTCCAGCAGATGCTGCTGGGCCGCTTCCATGACATCAGCAAACCGGGCGACATCGTCTAACCATCCGTCAGTCATCGCACCCTCCCGCAGAACCGTGGAGGGATCTTGCCGTCACGCTGACGATCCATAAGGAGCCATAAGTCCTCCGTGACTTACGCTCCACTCCACTGTCTCTACTTTCGGAAGAGTCCGGCAAAGACTGAGGTATCGGTTGTGCTCAAAATGCGTTGTGAGACAGATCGTGCCTCACTTGCCGCTTCTACGACTTGTGTCAATTGTAACGAAGCCGGTGCGGACGAAGCGTTTCCGGATGAGGCAGACTGTAGCGGTAGCAGCGATTGTGAGGGTACAGGGTCCGTTGGCAGGTTCTGATTCCGGCGAAACTGCTGGTAGAGTTCCGTCACAAAATCCCCGTCGTGCCCGGCCGCCAGATCTTCCACAAGTTGTTGATCGAGCTGAGCTTGGAACATTTTTTCGGCTTGGCCGCCATGAATATAGGCGGTCTCCCCTTCCGTCGATCGCAGGGCCTTCATGAGTTGGCCATAGAACATGCCCGCGACCGCCGTGCGGAAGGTTTTTTCCAGTTCCTGGTCCCCGGCGGACCGACCTGCACCCGGCAATGAGCCCGAGGCACCGATTGCTGAGGAATTCTGGGCAGAAAGGATCATGATCGGACATTCCCGGAGAGAGGACGGAAACGACGGGGTGATTCAGCGGTCAATCAGTTCCGCGTGCAGCTTCCCGGAAGCATGCAGTTCTCGGATGATGGCGATAATGTCCGAAGCGGGCACGCGGAGCTGATTCAGGGCATCGACCAGTTCTTTCAACTGCTGCGGCGATTGCCGTCCCTGGCCTTCTGTCAGCCCAATGAACGGCCCCGTCCCCAGCAGATCATTCGGCCCGACTTCGACACTGAAACTTTTCTGAGTAATGATGACGGGACTGAGTTCCACCTCGCCGGTCACCACTACCGTACCGGTCTTGGCGTTGATCACCACGCGGGCTTGTGTGTTAGGAATATCGATGCCCACGTCCAGCACTTGAGCCACGAAGTCGACCGGAGATTCGCGGTACTGTGGCGGAATCGTCACTTCCACGGCATTCGGACTGACAGCCTTGGCCACCTGTTGTCCGCCGACTTCGAAAGAGAATTCACTGTTCACCACGCGGGCCACTTCGGATGAGGTCCAGAAGCTCGCGTGATACGGGTCGATCTGCAGCGTCAGTGATGAGCCCTGCTGTCCCTGGATGAACAACGGCGTCGCATCGCGCAGCATGCTGGCACCACTGATGATGCGTCCTGAAGTCGCCCGCGAGACGTCTTCGATGATCACCTCACCATTCGCCAAAGCCCAGGCGGTTTCATCGCGCACGTTGCTGGTCGTGAGGGGTGTCGACATCAGTTGACCGCCGCGCAGGCTTTTGGCTCCCATGGGTGCGGTGATCGTGCAATCCATTTTTTGACCGCGACGCAATCCGGTGCGCGGGATCTGCACGCTGACGAAGACGACTGCCACATTGTCTCCGTTGCGGATATCGGTCGCCGCAATTGGGGCATTCATCCGCGTCAAGGCGGCTTGCAAGGCACGAATGGTTGCCAGATTCTTGGAACCGTCGCCTGTCCCCTGCAATCCGGTCACCAATCCGACACCGATCAGATTGATTTCCTGTTGACCTTGCAGCGTGCAGAGATGTTCGAGGCGAACGCGGGCTTCGCTGACCTGCACCAGCAGCAACAGACTCAGACCCGCCATCAGCCAGCGACGCATAGACATGGTCATGAACCTCGCGAAACATCTCGAAACTAGAAGGGGAAAATGATATCGAGGATTTGCGTGCCCCAGTTGGTCTTGGTGCTGTCGAAGACTTTACCGCGTTGCAATCGATCGATCTTCAACTCAGCGATGTCTTCCGACCGGGCAGATCGGTCAGGGCGGATCTTGCCTTTATCGATTCGCCCCGTCAGCCGGTACTCGAAAAGATCCTGGTTCGTCCGAATCGACTTGCGGGCTTCCAGCACGATCGTGCCATTGGGCAGCACATCGACGACGGTCGCCGCAATCTTGTAGGTAATGCCCTCGGTATCTGTTAACTGGCCGATGGTCTGCAGGCGATTCTGCAGCGTGGCATTAATGGAGGGTTCCGTCGCAGCGGTGTTTTCGATCGTGGGTCCATCCGAACGCAATCGCACAAACTCTTTCAACTGAGCCGTGAACGATCCGTTCCGTTGACGATTGAACCGCGAGTTCACGATGACTTCGGCTTTTTCGTCGACTTCAATCGTCAGGATGTCGTGCACCTTGATCAACTCGGGGGGCGGCGGCGCTTCAATGTAGATCCAGGAGTAATCCCGCACCATCGGCACGGGTGGCAACATTGGGCCGCGTGGATCAGCAGGAGCCAGCATGCCATCCTGAGGCACGCCAGGAAACGGCTGCATCCGGGCCGCGACAGTTTTCGGCTGTTGAGCGCTGACGATGGCGCCTGACGCGGCCACCAACAACAGCATGGTACAAGAACGTGTGATTGTGCGACTCATCGTGTGGTCCCCCCGGACTCCGACAGGCCTGGTGGCAGGAACTCGATGGTTCCCGTGCCATCCTGAATGCGTTGCGGTACTGGCTGACTGGTGGTGTCGGTGATGACCGCTTCGTGATAGCGCGTGACCGTGGCTTGCACCCGCAACCGCGGATCGTCAACCGCCACCAGATTCACGGTCTCTCCCATGGCACCAGTCGATAACGCCTTGAATCGTCGGCTGACCGTCACCCCCGGTCGTTTCACCAGCACCGTGACCAAGTCATTCGCTTTGATCAGCGGGACTGACGTGAGATCGCTGTCGGTCAGGCGATGACCAGCAGCCAGCGATCTGCGGGCTTCCTTGCCGACGACATCAGCCAAGCGACTCAGCCCCGGCTTACCCTCCTCGGCAGCCATCCAGCCCAGGTCTTCCGGACGAATGATGGCCCCGGCGGGAAGCGACGCTTTCAATGCCAAGGCCAGGGCGGCCTGTTCCAGCAAGACCTCGACCGTGGCTTCCTGCTGGTCACCCTGCGGATCAGTCCAGCAGGCGGTCAGCGTTTGCGGGGACCCAACCTGCAATGAGGCATTCCGAAAGCGGACCTGTGAGGCATCAATCGCAATCAGAGAAGCGACATCTGGCTCTGAGACGCTGCAGACGACAGTGATACCGCGAGCTTCGAGCGCTTCGGTGCGAAAGGCCCGCCGGAACGCCGTCTTAACGATTTCATTCGCCTTCGCGAGATCTTTCGGGCCCACTCGCACCACGGTGTTTGGGGCCGACACCGGGCGAACGGAAATGGGGACGGGTGGGGTTCGAATGGTCACTGGGGTCAACGCAGGGGATCGCACCTCGGTCGAACTGGCTCCCCGCAATTCATGGCTGACTAAGTTGACCCCTTGGGCCTGCAAGCGATCCCGCACTTGATCGTAGGTGATTCGTAACGAGCGACCCGTAGCGGGAGCCGGACAAAGCATGATGCTGCCGAGCTTCTCGACTACCGCGGGATCGGGATCGGAAATGGTCGCGATGTGCTGCAGTTGGATCACGGTCTGATCGCCCGCCGTGACCTGGCCGCGGATATCGATCAGGGCAGCATCGGCCGTACCAATGACGCCAGCCGTCATCAGACCGCCGATCAACAGGCACGGCAATGCCCATGAGCGCGTCATGAAATCGGAGTGTGTTTTCGACAATAAACTAACCATTAGAATCGCCGCAGATTGGAGACGAGCTGCAACAACTGATCGGAGGCTTGCACGACCTGACTGTTCATTTCGACGTTGCGTTGCGTCTTGATCAGGTCGACCAGTTCTTTGACCGGTTCGGTGTTCGAGGCTTCCAGAAAGCTCTGCCGTAAAAGACCATACCCCAACGAACCCGGTGTACTGGTTTGCGCAGGACCCGAAGCCGGGGTTTCGGAATAGAGCGTCTCCCCTTCGTGAATCAGACCTTCGGGATTGACGAAGAGCGTGAGCTGAATGTTGCCGACCTGCTGGAACGCCGTGTTGCCCGACTGCAGGACCGAAACAACTCCGTCGGACGAGATCGACAAGTCGGTCACATCGCTTTGCAAAGTAATGGGCGGTTGCAGGACGAGCGACCGGTTCGCACTCGCCAGCACCAATGTGCCGTTGGCGTTCCGTGTGAATTGACCATTGCGTGTGTAGTAAAAGTTTCCGTTCGAATCCTGCACCTGGAAGAAGCCTTTGCCTTCAACGGCAATGTCTTCCTGTCGCCCGGTCTGCAACAGGCTCCCTTCGGTGAAGTCGGGTTGCACCGCAGCCACGCGCACGCCGGAGCCCGCGTAAATGCCTTCCGCGAGAACGTTGCCATTCACATCCGAAGACCCAGGCGGGCGGTAGTACTGATAGTACAGGTCTTCAAAGTCGGTGCGCGACCGCTTGAAGCCGGTCGTTCCGGCGTTCGCCAGGTTGTTCGCAATGACATCGAGATTGAAGATGTAAGCATCCATCCCCGATGCTGCGGTGTTCATCGCTCGATAGAGCATGTTTTCTCATCCATGAAATCGCGATCGATCTGTTCCCTGCCCCGATGACCCCACCGGACCGGAACTCTTACCGTTCAGCCACCCCTTGCAGTAACCGGCCGAGCATGTCGTCCTGATACTGCATCAAATTCATGTTCATCTCGAAGGCCCGCGAGGTTTCGATCAGTTCCACCATGCCTTGAACCGGGTCGGTGGATGAGCCTTCCAGCACGCCTTGCCGCACATGCGTATTGATCGCAAATGCCGTCGGGCCCATGGGGCGATACAAGCTATCTCCCACTTTGGTGAGCTGCTGGAAGTTCGCGGGTTCCACCACTCCCAACCGAGCCAACCGAACGGCTTCGCCACTGACGGCGATGCCGGAAATCTGGCCGTCATCGGCGATGGTGACTTCGTGAATATCGCTCGGGATGACGATGGGTTGCCCGACGTCATCCAGCACGGGTTGCCCCAGATCCGCAGTCACCAGCATGTCATTCGCATCACGCGTCAACTGGCCATCCCGTGTAAGCAGAATCTCGCCCGCCGCATTCACCTGAAAGAAACCCGGCCCCACGATTGCCACATCCAGCGGTCCACGTGTGACCTGCAGTGGTCCTTGCTCGAAATCGGTGATGGTTCCGGAAAGTGACACCCCTCCGGTTTGATCTTCCTGGCCAAAAGGGACTTCAAAGGGGGTCTGCTCGGCCTGGTCGAAGGGGAAGTGTGAACGGAAGACGGGCACATCGCGCTTGAACGCCGTCGTCTGAGCATTGGCCAGATTGTTGGCCAACACCGATTGCCGCATGGCCTGAGCCTCGGCTCCCTGCGCTGATAGATAAAGTCCGTAAATCATCCCACGCCCTTCCCGAGCGACACTGCGTCTACTCGAAGCATCGGCGGGCGCAAATTGCCGCTTGAGAAAAATCGGCAAACTCAACGCGATCCGCAAAGTTTACCAAGGCTGCCTGCAGGATCGCCTCCGCAGAGGGTTCGAGACCGGCAAATACTGCCGATCAACCGGCACGAGTGGCGAGTTCAAGATGGCAGGCGTCGGGGCTCAATCATTCGTCCAGGAAACCCAACCAGTCCCGTGATGGCCGTAATTGATGTCGCCGGGGTAACAGAGTTCGGCGAGGATTTCAGCGGATTCGACCAGCCGCGGGCCAGGGCGGTTGAAGTACTGGTTGCCGTCGGTGACGTAGACCCGCGCATTCTGGACCGCCGTCAGTGATGACCACTCTGGTCGAGCGGTCAGCCAGTGCATTTCGGATTGGGACCGGGGAATATCAAAGCCACAGGGCATGATCGCAATGACATCGGGATCAGCCGCGAGAACCTCCTCGAAGGTCATCCAGGGGGAATGCTGGCCCGCGACACCGAACAGGTTCTCGGCTCCGACGATGCGGACCAGTTCGGGTACCCAGTTGCCCGCCGCCATCAATGGTTCCAGCCATTCAATGCAGGCAACTCGCGCCGGCTTGGACGACAAGCCACGGCATTGCGTGGCAATCTGTTGCAAACGAGATTGGGAATCGGCGATCAATTGAGCCGCACGATCGGCAACGCCCAGTGCTACACCGACCCGTTGAATGTCCTGCCAGACATCGGCGAGGGCATTGGGTTCCAGCGAGACAATCTGGGGTTGTGATCGCACCAGTTCGCACACTGCCGCCTGCACATCCTTCAGGCTCACCGCGCAGACTTCACATTGCGATTGCGTGAGCACCACCGTCGGCGCGAGTTCATTCAACAACGATGTATCGACGTTGTAGACCGATGTCGCACTCAGCAGCGTCGCCTTCACCCGGTCGTCGATCTCACGGCTGTTGCCATGCACATCGAACTTTGCCGAACTGCAAGCCGGACGGCTCAGGATGTCGGCCGGGTAATCGCATTCATGCGACCGCCCGACCAGCCAATCGGTACAGCCGAGGGCATGCACGATTTCCGTGGCACTCGCAATGAGTGAAACAATCCGAGGATCGGCAGCGGTCGGCATGATCAGGCCTGGACCAATGAAGTCCGTGTGCTGCGAGCCGCCGGATGTCCCGCCAGAGCCAATCCGGCCGGGCTGAAGAGTGCCGCGGTATAGAGCGACGTGCTGATCAGCGACCGACCGAAGAACGGCAAGCCCATCGCGTAACAGGCGGCAAGGCCCGTGGGAGTCATGGCATAGGTGTTGCCTTCCCCGGCATACCACACGGCAAAGTTGGTGACGAGGAAGAAGACCGTTTCCGCGGCGATGGCCATCGGCACTGAAGTCATAATGTTCGGCCGCTTTCGCAACAGCAGCCCCAACCCGGCGGCCGCCGCAAAGCAAGCGTAGATCACTGGCTGACTCCGGGGGAAGGCCCAGTCGAAATGCCCGGTGACCGCCCAGATGCCAAAGTCACTGAGCACCAGCACAGCGAGAGGCAAACCAAACGACCAGCGACGATCGCTGGCACAGGCACCGCTGAACAGCGAGACCGCCATCAGCGGTGCAAAATTCCACGGATACCATGTGGTGGCCGGGTCGATCGACACGCCGAAGTGATACAGCACATAAGGCAGCAACCGACAGAACAGGCTGTAGACGAAGAGAACCAGAAAGAAACTCAGCTTGCTAGACATCAACCCACTCCACAGACTTCGATTTCTGTTCAACGTCCGGACGAAACCTGTCCGGGGAATCAACACGTTCATTCAACTCCGCGTACCAGAAGTCCCCTCGCTGTGAGGTGGCCTCGGTACAAATCGGCACCGGTGCGTGAAACACCGGCCCATCCCATACAAATGTGTGAAACTCGCCGTTTTCCCCACACCAGTCGACGCCATCCGGCAGCGACTGCAGGAAACCGGCATCATAGTCGCGGCCCGCAAAGTCCGCCATCAAGCACCGGGCATCGACACAGCAGACCACTGCTCGATACCCCCGAGTGATGAACGCTTCAGCCAACGGCCGCGTCGGCAACTCCCACAGCGGGAAGATCGGTGTGATCCCCAACCGTTGGCAAAGTTCTTCACGATATTGACGGATATCGGCCAGAAACAAATCGCCGAAAGCCATCGTCGTGACGCCTTCCGCCTTGTATGTCACGAGCGCCTGGTTCAATGCGCTTTCGTAGACCTCATTTGACGGAAATCGCGGGACCTCGACCACCGTGAGCGGGAAGCCAAGGGCCTCTGCTTGCCGTTCCAGCAACCGCCTGGGAACGCCGTGCATACTGACCCACTGGTCTTCCCGGCTGACCATGGTGACCAAGCTGACGATGTCCCAACGGTCCTCGCGCAGCAGTTGATCGATCAACAGGATGCTGTCTTTTCCGCCGCTGTGGCTCACGAGGATCGGAGTGCGTGACATCGGTCTCACGTCAAATTCTGGTCGCGGTTTCGGGGACAGGACCGGTGCGCTCGAGTGCAGCTTTGGTCTTGGCACATTTCAGGACCATCGCCGCCCGTTGCTGTTGCTCCAATGCCGGAGCCGCTTCCCATTGTTGACACTTCGGGCAATACAACGCGGGCAGTAGCGTTTCTTTTCCCGTGATGGGATGCAGGGCCGGTGTCGGCCGCACTTTGCCCGCAAAAAGTTCCCCCGACTCACGGCAGAGGAACACGGCATCGGCCAGTTCGTCTTGAGTCACCGGAAGACTGCGTGGCCCGCCGGAGAGTTGCGAACTGATCAGCCACCCGCCCAGTGCCAATCCCACAACCGTAATCCAAATGCGTGGATCTCGCATGGTGAAATCCCCCCATTATTCGCGGTCGTAAAGTTCATCCTGATAGATGGGATCGCTCAAGCGTCCATCGCTGACAAAGCCCAGGCGTTTTTCTTCAATCTTCCCGGCTTGCGCGGCGGTGAGATAGTTGGGTCCTGGCACTTGAATGCGAAAGGCCCGGGCACGAGTTTCGACATGGCCATCCAGGAACGCGACATTCGCCGTATCGTTGTGACGGAAATGGACCGTGGGATAATTGTTGCTCGGCGGATCGAGCCACCAGTTTTCCTGAAACGTGAGATTGAAATTGACTTCGGCACTGTCAGCGAAGATCAGCGTCTGCGTGAGTTGAGCCACATCGCGGAACTTACGGGCAATCGGCTGAGTGCTGACGGTCACGGTGGGATAGTTCGAGTAATCGAAATCGATGCCTTGGCCCAGGTAATGCCCATTGTGTCCATAGCCACAGGCCATCCGTCCCACGCGAAAGGCTTCAACCTGGGTGGGGCCAAAGTTCGGGCATTGATAGGCCGCGTAGTTGGTTTCCATGTAGGGCGCGAGAATGCCCTGCTCGAACACCAGCCGCTTGGTGAGATCGGCCTGATCGTAATCGACGAGCCCGAACCAGTACCGAATGCTGCCGACCTGCGGCCAGGTGCCGGCAATGGTCCCCGCAATGCTCTTGGCATCATCGATTTTATGCGGGATCAGAAACTCATTGTACGTGTCAGAGTAGTTGTGAACGGCCAGCGTAAGCTGCTTCAGATTGTTGCGGCATTGAGTGGTCCGGGCGGCTTCCCGCGCCTGTTGTACAGCGGGCAACAGTAACCCGATGAGAATGGAGATGATGGCAATCACCACCAGCAGTTCAATGAGCGTAAACCCTCGGCGCAGACGTGGAGACAGTGGACTCAAGCGGAGACGACGCATCGACAATGTTCCCGTTGTCAAAATGACCTGGCGCACGGATCGTGCTAGAAATCGACGCGGGATCACGACCGGTCTTCAGTCCGTGAAGAACGGGAAACAGCCTCCTCACGAGCATGAAGCTCGCGGCCAGACTGTGGATGCCACGTCAGTTCTGTCGCATGAAACGTGAGCCTGTCGGACGATCCTGGGCAGGTCTTCTGACTCTCGGATCGATCTACTAGCTGCGCCTTCCCACGAGCGATCCTCGCAGTGGCATGTGCAGCGTTCGTCCCCGAATACAGCGGCGGGACCGCGACGGATTCGCACCGTCTTCCCTATTCTCCGGCCAGCAACAAGCCACCCGGCACCCAGATCAGATTGTGATCCTAGCGTGCCGGGCCATGTTTGCAAGCGGTCAGAAAAAGTTCTTGACGGGTATACATTGGGCGTCTATGCTTCAATACCTAGACGAACAATGTATTCGCCACTGGAACCTCCATCATGGATTCGCGTCTACTCTGGGGCGCTGTCGAAATGCTGATTCTGGAAGTGGTCTCGCACAGTCCCACTTATGGCTACGAAATCGCCCAATCGGTCGCTCAACATTCTCAAGGGTACTTCGACCTGAAAGAGGGCAGCCTCTATCCGGCGCTCCATCGGCTCGAACAACAGAAGCTGCTCGGTTCGTTCTGGCAGGAAGTCGATGGACGGCGTCGCAAGTATTACCGACTGACCACCGCCGGACAGATAGCCCTGGCCACCAAGAAGCAAGCCTGGCAGGCGTTTTCCACCGGCGTCAATGGCGTCCTCGGAGCGGAGTATTCCACTTAGCCGCGAGGCAACGCCGAGCGCTGGGTAGATTGATGCCAGCGCTCGGCGTTGCCTCGCGGCTAAGTGAGAGAATTAAAACCATGCACGACGATATCGACCTGCTCGCCGAGTTGCCGCCGCTGAGGGATGACGAACCGTCATCGTTACGGCAGGACATTCTCGATGAGTTGGCCGACCATCTGTCGTGTGCCTATCGCCGGGAATTACTGCTGACCACTGACGATCAAACGGCCCGGTCCCGCGTGCTCGACCGTTTCGGCAATCCCGTGCGGATCGCGTATCAGCTCTGGTTTCAAGCCATGTGGAGTCGCATCATGTCGCAACGCATTGTGCTCGCTTGTTCGGTGCTGACGGCTGCCGCATCGATCGCCGCGGTGGTGTTTGTCGGTTCGATGCTGCAACAGCAGCAACGTCGGGCCGAGGAACAGCAGGCCATGATGGTCCAAGCTCTCATGTCTCTGACCGCCAAACTGCAGGAGCAGACAGCGGCACAAACAAATGCCCGCAACGAAGCCGCACCGGTTCGCGATCTCGTGCCATTGAAGATCAAACTGGTCAATATTGATGATCCGAGTCAGCCGCTCGCCAAGGCCTCCGTCACCATTTCGCCCGAACCGATGCGACAGGGTGATGCCAGCCCGTCAGAAAGTACCGATGCGGAAGGAATCGCTGATTTCGCGTATGTCAGCATCGGCCGCTATCGCTACACCATCAACCTGCCGTGGGGGGAAACCACCACCGCCAAGTTTACGGTACACCCGACGGCGGAACACGTGGAAACCATCGCCGTGCCGAGCCGTGCTCCTGAAGAAGGCACGCTGCAGATCACCTCAGCGATGCCACCGGAACTCAAACAGGCGAACATTGCTGTCGCCGCCTATCTGATGCTGCAACCTCGCAAGGTTGGCGAACTGGATTGGCAATCCACCGGAGGCATTTGGGCAGTGCCCGGTAATTTCCCGGTCTCAACAGTGGCGGTGCGAGCGGTTCAGTTTGCTGATGGTGAAATCTGGACATCCCCCGCTTCGGGAGGTGTGTCGGGTGGTATGGGTGGAGGTGGGTTTGGCGGGGTGCCCGCAGGGGGCATGGGCGGCGGAGGGGGCTTCTTCTCGATACCGGCCGAGGCACTGGCCAACCAGCTATCAACAGCATCGCTGGGACAATTCAGCATGGGTGCTGGCGGCATGGCCACCCCCACGGCTCTTCCCTGGAGTAAAACCAAGGAATTGACACTGATTTCGGGAGAATACCAGGTGCGGTGGATCTCTTATGGCGCGGTTGATACCTCGAACATGCAGGAATCCCAGCGCATGGGGGTCTGCGATTCGCTGATGCAGTCCGCGGCGTTCAGTATCTCGGGGCCACAGAATCTGACCATACAACCACATCAGACAACATCCTGGGCCATGACGGCTCCGAAAGAGGTCATCAAAAGCATCCTCGGTCTCGATGAGTCAGTCGCCGCTACGGGACTGGAGGCTGGTGCCATGGCTCCACAAGATGGCCCCGACCCGTCGAAGCTGCGAATTCAATTCACCGGCCCCAAAGAGGAGCATTCACTCCGGGTTGGAGGATTGACCCTGTTAACGGAGTCGGGACGCAGCCAATACCCGGGCACCTCGTGGGAGTGGAAGGGCGGCATCCCACATC
The DNA here is from genome assembly GCA_016125225.1 of bacterium. Taxonomy (GTDB): domain Bacteria; phylum Planctomycetota; class Planctomycetia; order Planctomycetales; family Planctomycetaceae; genus DSVQ01. Next base: position 155,785 of record WGME01000001.1, read on the forward strand.
TTAATAAAGAACTGCCCATCGGCCGATATGTGTTCTCAATTGCTCTGGGCGATGGCCAAACGGGGACCACCCGTATCAGCATTCGTGACTCAGAGCAGCCTTTAGTGACCGTACCGTTCCCGCCAGCACTGAAGACGTATCCGGTCGAAATCCGGGGGCCGATTGATCCCACACCGAACCCCAATTATCGACTGCGGCCGGTGATTACCGTGAATCGCCGCCCCTTGACGCTCGATGGAACGACCTGGACGTTTTCTGGCTTTCAGAAACTATCCATTCATACTTCTCCGAGATCAGGACTGGTCGAAGAGATTGAAACACATCGATCCACGCGAGACCACAGCCGCACAACCTTTACGACAGAAGACAGTGCCGAGGATCGCTTCCTGCCGCTGATGAATGGCGAATACGATGTGCTATGTGATTTAATTGTGATGTTCCCAGAGCCCGATAATACTGGCATCATGCTGAGCCCGCCGCCCCACATATTCGAGCAACTCACACCTCTCCATCAAACGATGGCAGTCGATGCTGAACATACCACCTGGGATTTGAAAATCCCCGAAGAATGGTGGGCAAAATTACACACCCGGGCGAGCATGTTCGCCGTTCTGCCAAAACCCGGCGAGGGCTCAAAAAAATCTGACGCCAAGCCCGAACTCCCTGCACCATAGCGAACGGCCTGCTCGCGGATTACGCTGCTCTCCCGAAGACACGGTGCACCGTGTCGCTGAGTTGTCTGAGTGGCGAGTGTGGATATGTCCGCTGAGTTATCGTTCCGTACCCCCGTAACTGTTTCGGCTTTACTCACCGAGGGGGAATTCCTGCAGAATCTGCAATTCGAATCCTCGGCACCACGCGAACTGGTCGCCGCGGCTCAGGCCGGAGATGTCACCAAATTCGGTCGGCTCTGGCGGTTGCATCTGCGGCAACGTCGTCAGGGATCTCTGCCGAAATCGCTGTTGAGCCTTTGGTCTCGAAGCGATGTCCAGGACCAACTGCTGCTGCGGGCGATCGAAACGTTTCAACCGGCGACGTCCCCTCGTCGGCGTGGTCAGAAACCGGCCATGAAGCGTCTGCCCCCGTTTGCCATTCGCGCACAGGGATTGATCAAAGCCCTGATAGAGTCCGAGCGCTCGCCAGAGCCGTCGGCCTTACAGACGTTGCTGGCTTTGGAACTGCTCTGGGTTATGGGCGACCGGATTCCGCAGCGATTCTGGTGGCCTCTCTGGCGACAAACTTTGACAGCGGAGCTGGCACTGAGCCGTGCGATCGCCCCCTATCATGAGGCCCGACACGACACCCATGCGGCCGTGGGGGAATGGCAGTTGCTCGGCAGCCTGGTCTTCGCTGAGATCAAGGGAGCCACGGCGATTCGTCGTCAGGCCACCAAGTTACTTGGCCAAAGCCTTACCACTCCCACCGACAGCGATGGCACTCCGCATGCCGAATTGCTGCCCCATTTTACCGACTGGCTGGCTCCCTTGCTGCGGTCATCGCTGTGGAGTCAGCAGGCGGGTCACAGCTTGTTCGATCCTGACGAGCAGCAGTTACTGAGTGAAGCCGCCGAAAAAGCCGTAGCCCTCTGCCGACCCGATGGTCGCCTCGCTTTGATGAATGGCAGTCCGACGAATGCCCTGCCCATCCTCACCTTCGCCGCGGACATTCTGAACTGGTCGAATGCCAACCCGTCTCGGACTGCGTTGCGGTCACTGGCGTTGCATGCCGCCGGACAGAAAGAAACGCGGCCGTCCGCTATTTCGGTGATGCCTTCGAACCAGTCCGACTGGGCGCGACTCGCTGTGCTGAAGAGTGGTTGGACAGCCGGGTCGGCGACGGTCACCGTGGCGCATCATCAACCTCTGCCGCAACTCGATGTCACCATCGCCGGTATCCCGTTGATTCACGGAGCATGGGAACTGGATGTACGGATGGGCGACACTGGCCTGGAGCTTGCCGACGAATGGTCGTGTGTCTGCTGGGAATCGGAACCCGATGCCGACTATGCCGAACTGCAGATGGAAGGCCCCGGCAAGTTGCGAGTTGAGCGGTTGGTACTCCTGTCCCGCAAAGATCAGTTCCTGTTACTGGCCGATTCGGTGAGTGGCGCACCACACGGGCCGCTGGCATTGCAGAGTCGGTTCCCGCTGGCACCCGGGGCTGCTGTCTCCTGGGAGACACGTCTACGAGCCGGCCGCTTGGAACACGGGGCCGCTAAGACACGCTTTCTGCCGTTAGAATTGCCCTGCGATCCGGTCCACAGCACACCGAACCGCTGTGAACTCCGGGAGGAGGCTTTGGTCCTGGAGCAGCAATGCTATGGCCAGGGGTTACTGGCTCCGCTGATCATCGACTTTCATCCAGACCGTCGCAAAGCCCTGATCGATTGGAAGAAACTCACGGTGTCAGAATCTGGAAGGGTCTGTCCGCCGGATCTGGCCGCTGGTTATCGCTGGCGGATCGGAGCAGACCAGTTCCTGCTCTATCGCAGCTTGAAACCCGCCAAGATGCCGCGGGCCGTGCTGGGTCACCATACCGCCAACGGCCTCGTGGTCGGCCGGTTCGACAAGCAAGGCGATGTAGAACCCGTGGTGATGGTCGAAGAGTAGAGTCTGCCGAATTCTGACCATCCTCGTCGGAAGGTGCTCTACCGCCGAATCCCCGTGGGACCTTCCGTCACTCGCAAGGGGGCGACAATGTCATCGACGGGAGTCAGCATGGTCCCCTGCGGAGTGGCGATCAATCGCTGAGCAGCGGCCAGTTGCACCCGATCGGCAAGGCTCCTCAATTCCTGCTTTTGCGATTCCGGGGCATCCATGCGCCGCAGCATCACCTGCACCCAGACCGGTTGCTGCTCCATCGCCAGTGACATCAGGTTCACATACAACGAGAGCTGCTTGAAGTTGCGATCGGCGATCATGCAACTCACCGGAGAAATCAGCCGGGCCACAGTTTCGATGGTCTGCGATGGGAACTCGACGAAAACATCGCCGGTATGTTCGACTTGAGGCACGCCATCGGCCCCGGTGAAAAAACGCATCTTCAACCGCATCACTGAGCGAGCCACAATGGGCTTCAGCAACAACGGGCTCTTGAACGCACCATCACAGTAGATCACCACTTCATCGGGAGTCGACCGCCAGACTTCGACGGTCCCCACCGACCCATCTTGCGCATCGGCGTGATAAACGTTCTCACCTTGAGCACGCAGCTCAAACCGCGAGATTTCAAGAGCCCGCCAGGTGCTGACGGCCACATCGGGGTGCGTCAGAAAATGCTGATAGACTTCCGAGTTCACCGCGAACTGGACCAACGGCAAACGGCGATAGAACGAGATATTCTTAACGACCTGCGTCGCTTTGGCCCGGGCGTCACCCGCCAACCGACCTACATCGAGTTCCTGCACGGCTTGCTGCCGTACGGTATGGTCGCTGGTGCCGGGCTGAATGACCTTCAACGCCGCATAGTATTTGGCGTCGAGATCCCCTGCGGGCATCACGGCTTGTCGCGGGGCGGTGGCTGGTGCCACGCTACGGAATTCTTCCGCAGTCACCAGACTCACGCAGGAGACACAGGCAGCGAACGTCAGGACGTACCGCGAACGGCACGCCCCTGGCGTTGGAGAACAACGATTCATCCCGGTCCCTTCCCCCCGGTGATCGAGTTCAGGCGGTTCAATGCCCAACCCGGTCCCCAAAGGTCCCGTGAGTGATGTATGATGGCAGCCGGGAGAGTTGCCACACGGGAACTCACTCCAAGCTCGCACAGGAAGAATCGTCAGAATCCGGAGAACCGCACCATCCGGAAGACTCTTCCAATGACGGGTTCTGACAAGGCGCGGGATTCAATCGCTATGGATGACGTACTTCTCTCGACCGGCAAGGTACTGTCAAACATCCTATCCCACCAGAATTGCCGAATCGTGTTCGCAGAGAGCTGCACGGCGGGCCTGGTTTCCGCCACTCTCAGCCGCATTTCGGGGATTTCCGAATGGCATTGTGGATCGGCAGTAACTTACCGTAACGATACCAAGCATCAGTGGTTAGGAGTTTCGAACGAGCTGCTGAATCCCCCCGGTCCGGGGCCGGTCAGTCAGGAAGTGGCTCAAGCCATGGCCCTCGGTGTGTTGAACCGGACTCCTGAAGCCGACCTCTCTGCCAGCATCACCGGCCACTTGGGCCCCAACGCCCCCATTGAACAGGATGGTCTCATCTGGATCGCAGTCGCCCGCCGGAGTTTCACGCCACAATCGGCAACCGAAGTGGTGATGGTGCAAGATGTTCGGCTGGACGACCAGACGCAGGAGGACCTTTCCATCCGTGAAACGCGACAGAAAATTGCGGTCCTCAAAGTCCTCGAATGTGTGATCGCCGTTTTGCAGAACAAGGATGGCGGATGTGCACCGCAGGACGGGAACTGATCAGCGGCGTGGACGATGTTCCGCGGTCGCCACCACGTACTCTTTGACGGGGGTCAGGTTCATTCGGGGGAAGTATTCGGGCATGTGTTCTTCGAACCAGTGCGGGGTTTTGGTGACCACCACCACCTGTCCTCGTGGCTTCAGAGCCCGCCGGGCAATTTCGAGGAACAGGCTCGCGATGCGGTAGTTCGAAAAGTACGGCGGGTTGGCCAGCACGAGATCGAATTCCGCTTCCGGGACGGTGGTCCCCAAGGCATCGAGCGATGTGGTCAGCCCGGTCAGTTCGTTCTTGGCCGCCCCGCGCGTGATCGATTCAATCGCTCGCGGATTGCAGTCGACTGCCAGGACCGACACATCCTCGGCTCGAGCCAACGCCGCCATTCCCACCGTTCCCGCACCACACCCCAGATCGAGAATACGCTGTCCCGGTTGAATCTCCATCACATTGATGAGTGTCCGTGCCCCGGGGTCAATGCGCCGATGGCTGAACACGCTGGGGCGCGAGTAGGCATACAACAACCGCTCACGATCGCGGAAGGCAAATTCGCAGTCGTACGATTTCTGCTTGGCCAGTTCATTGGTTTTCGTCGCCAGGTACAACACGCCCTGCTTGAACGGCCGACGGGTGACCTTGTCGAACAGTTTTTTGAGTTCGGTATGGAACCATTGGTCGTCGGCATCATCGGTGCTGATGACATACCGCCCCCCCATCGCCAGCCGCAGATAACCGGCCTGGAGCATCTCGCGTTTCAGTTCAGTTTCGCCACGGAAGCCAAAGGCCCAGGCCACCACATCGTACGGTCCTTCCGGCGGGTCAGGCGTGCAGAGATACTCGATACCGGGTGGCGACTCGGCGGCATCTCGAGCCTGGTCGCGTTGAAACACATCCAGAAACCAGCAATCGGCCGAGGCTTCGGGATGGGCCGCCATATACGCCCGGGCAAACTGCCCTCGACCAGCCGTGTTACACAATAATCGCCCCGCCGGTAGTTCGGCCGCCACATCGATGAGCAATTGCTCCTGCGGACGAATCCGTGGACCTTCGAATTCGCCAGACTGCGAAGTGTTACGAGACGATTTGCGGCGCGGCACGGGGAATCTCTACCTGGCGGATGACGGAACGGAGACAGACGGAACAACGTAGTCGATTACACAACTCGACACAGGTAACACTTCAGATAATCACTCTCAAGACAATGGATCGAAGAGGGGTGATCGGCACTGGGACCACGGGCTTCGAGAATCTGAATGTGACGCCCGGCATCAAGCCCCACCCGTGCCAGCATCGCCACAAACTGCTCGTGATTCACCACACCCGAACAACTGCAGGTCATCAGGAAACCGCCGGGTTCCAGAATGTTCATGGCCAGGCGGTTCAGGCTGAAATACCCTCGCAACGCGGCATCGACGGCATCTTTCCGGCGGGCCATCTTCGGCGGATCAAGCACGATGGCATCGAACCGCTGGCCTTCGGCCGCCAGACGTTCCAGAGCGCGAAAGCCATCTTCTTTGGTGACATGAAACCGCGAGGCCACGCCGTTCAATTCAGCATTGGAACGGGCGAGATTCACCGCCCCGTCGGAACCATCGATCGCGATCACTTCCCGTGCTCCGCCATTCCGCAGGCAGTTCATGGAAAAGCCCGCTGAATAACAGAACATGTCCAGCACGCGCGAACCTTGAACCAGTTGGCTCATCCGACGGCGATTGTCTCGCTGATCGAGAAAGAAGCCGGTCTTCTGACCTTCCGCGAGATCCAGCCCGTACTTCACGCCATTTTCTTCGATGAACAACGGCCGCGGCGGGGTTTCACCCCAGACGAGGCCATCTTCCAGCACGAGGTTTTCGAGCTTGCCGATGCCTTTTTCCGTGCGGATATAAATTCCCCGAGGAGCCAGTTCCTGCCGCAGCAGTTCGATCCACATGTCGCGAAGTTCTGCCATGGCAAGGGCCGTGAATTGGATCACCACCCAATCGCCGTAGCGGTCCACAATCAAACCGGAGAGTTGATCGCCTTCGCTATAGACAAGTCGGCAGGCATCCAGGCTCGTGAAATCGCCATAGAGCCGTCGCCGCAACGTGATCGCATCCCGCAGACGGCGTTCCCAGAACTCGCGGTTGAGGACATCGGCCTCATTCCACGAGTAAAGCCGCACACTCAGTTTGCTGTGCGGGTTGTACAAACCGTGCGCGATGAATCGGGCTTCGGCGGAACGGAGTGTGACCGGAGCCCCGGGTGCGGCTGTGCCCGTAATCTCCGCAATCGCCGTGTGATAGACCCAAGGATGATGACTGAAAAAAGGCAACGCCTTCCGGGGACGGAGATGAACTTCCGGCAGCGTGGGGAGTGTCGTCGATGCGGCGGTCACGATGAAATCTTTGTGCTATCAATGGGAAACCCATGCGTCGGACGGCCACCGCCCGGTCGCATGGGTTGTGCAAAATGTGTGGGAAGAGTTTAACGGGCGGCGGGACGGCTAGCCCCTTCGACTTCTTCCAGATAAGCCAGCAGGCGATCGCGTTCATTCGTCAAATGGCGGACCCGCAACAATGAACGCACGCGCGTGGTCAACTCCAGACGGTTCACCGGTTTGGTGAGGAAGTCGTCGGCTCCGGCCCGCACCGCTTTCTCGATGTCGCCCATCTCGTTGAGGGCCGTGACCATCAGAATGGGAATGCTGCGGGTAGCTTCATCCTGCTTGAGCCGCTGGCAAACTTCGTAGCCACTCATTTTCGGCATCATGATATCGAGCAGAATCAGATCGGGCTGGACTTCCGCCACCTTGTTGAGGGTGTCTTGTCCATCATGAGCCATGGCGATCTGGTATTGATCTTCCGAATCAGACAGGTACGCATCGAGCAATTCGCAGTTCTGCAAATTGTCGTCCGCGATCAAAATTTTGGAGGACGTTTCCGACATCATTCAACCCCGACTGGGGAAAGGCATACACCGGGCACACCAATAGCGCACCATAAACCAGCATTCTATTATACCGTAGGAGCCGGGGAGAAGGAAACGGCCCGAACCATCGACGACCTAACCTACGTATCAGCAACGCTATCAACAGGTTACCGTCCAACAACTCGCTACAACCGCCGATCCATCGCGGTGGTCGAGTCTTCGGCCCGTGCCAGGACGGTGGCGGCTCGGCTGGCTACGACATCGACAGCAATCCGTGTTTCCTGCAGCAAGGTGACCGACCCCACGACCAGCGCACCGACAGCCACCAGCCCCGCTCCCACCCCGGCGACTTCCAGGATATTGACCACCAGATTGAGGCCAGTGGGGACCGTGACCGCCCCCAGTAACGACAGCAGGGCCGCCGAAGAAAACCCGCCGAGGGCCAGATAAGAACAACGCAACGACCGCAGCAATAGCAGGGTGCGGGTTTCCGACGCGGCGAGTTCCCGCATGCGGCGACGGGCTCGCTCCGATGTGAACTCGGCTGTTTCTTCCAACTGCTTGGAAAGTTCCCGTGCTCGATCCACCGCGCGAGCTAGCCGGTTACTGGTGCTCATGATCAGAACCGATGACGCGTTCGTCAGAATCGCCGGAGCGACAATCAGCGAAAGAACGGCAAACGGGTTCGGTTCCATGTTTCGATTGGCGAGTTGGGTACAAAAAGTGAGACGCAGTGGCTCTATTTATACCATGCAACGCCAGAGCTTTCCGCTATCCCGTTCCATTCGCGATGGAAGCTCAGTGTCCCAAGGTCTGCGGCATCACTGGCAGCAGATTGTCGCTGTCGTCGAATGCCATCGGCAGGGGTTCCGAGACGGCGCTTAATGTCGAACGCTCAGACAATTCAGAAAGATAGGCTTCACTCACCAGGCATTCCGCGAGGTGCAAGGTGTCGCTGATGTGCATGACCCGCGCCGCCGGGGGTTCCACCAGGCCAATGGTCTGCAGCGCCGCCGTGATGACTTCGGCATCGGTCTCATAAGCAATCGGGAGCATGGCGGCTGTCGGATGTAAACCGGTGATGCAGTTGATCGCGGTGATCTTGCGATCGACAGCATCAATCGTCCGCTGATTGGTGAATTCGCTGAGCCCAATGCCCGTGGCGTTGCCGTGCGTTTCTTCCGTCAGTCCGCGCACAAAAATGCGGCGGCAATTAGCCCGGTCGCGACTGGTGGCGGCGTGATCATTGAACTTGCGACCCACCACATTGGTATCCAGTCCCGTGCCGGAAATGTTTTTGCCAATCTGATCGATAATCAACAGATCGCAACTGTCGAACGGCAAGCGAGGCAGCCAATCATTGGCGATCTTCAGAAGTTCGGTTTCGCGGGCGAGGAATTGATCCGGTGGCACCGCTTCGATGAGTGCCGTTTCATCGTAAGCATTCTCCACGATGGCCAGTCCCGCACACACGCGGCACTTTTTGATCACCGATTGAGCAACGGCGGTAATGATCTCCATGAAGCTGTAGTTCGCAATGGCACGATGATAAATTTTGGCCCCCTCATGCTTGCCGAGGCCGATGAGCATCATCTTGTGCAGTCCCGATTCGACATCGCCCACGAAGCCGGTATGCGGTTTCACGCGACCCGCGACAATCACATGATCGGCTTGGGATGCATGCTTATCGAAATGGACGGGAATGCCCTGCGGCGTTTGATCGACAATGACGGTTTCCATCGAGGCCCGCAGATCACAGCCCATGGTTTCCGCGGTGATACCGTAACCCGCGAGGATCTCCGCCTGTCCGGCTGCCGTGCCACCGCCGTGGCTGCCCATCGCGGGGACAACAAAGGGAACACCGCCGAGCGACTTGACATGCTCGACAATCGCTTTGGTGATCTTCGCAATGTTCGCAATGCCCCGGCTACCGGCGGTGATGGCCACGGTCTGGCCCGGCTGAATCACACGGCCCAGATTCAACCGCTGTAATTGCAGGCCGGTCTCGGCAGCAGGGTTTTCGAGACGTGGACTGTCAAACGTCTGCTGGAGACGGAACATGCGAGGAAATCGCGACATGGCTGGCCGATCCGACAGTGGTCAAAAATCACAGGATTCCCAGCGATCTTACACCGGCCACTTGCTAAAAACGACACACCAGACGACCGCCTAAAAGCGATGATTGATCTGGAAAATGTACTCAAAGTCAAATGGTTTGTCGGCACCGTCTCGTAATGGCAGAGTAAACCCATTCCCGATGGTTGTCCGTTCATTGAATTCGAAGGTATTTCCAAGCACGAGATTCAACACATCAACACGGTTCGCGGCATTCCCCAGAACTCCGGCGAATGTTTGGTTGAATCCCGGCAATGAGGTGACTTGAAACTCACTGACCGTCAATTGGGCATCTTCCAGCGTGGTAGTATAGTGCAGTTCCATTGACATCGCCCAACCCGTCAGTCGATGAGGGGCCGCACGTCGAACTAGCCAGTATCCGCCCCCAATGTTTAATCTCATCAGGGCCTGTTCCGAAAATTTTTCATGGACGACATCTTGCCCCGGAGTTTGATTCGGCGAGTCATAAATCGTCACCGTGCGTTGGGTATCGGCGTCGTTCAACGGAAGATCGAATTGGAGAAACGACATCCCGAACCAATTGGTTTTCGGTGTCCATGCAAGCGCCAGAAAGGGCGAGATCTCATAGATTTCGTCCTTGACGAGCGTCTGCACCTCATAGTTCAAGAAGACCTGCGTATTACCCAGGTTAGTATAAGTTCGATCGCGATAACGGAAATCGGGAGCGGTGGGAGTGTCGAAACCCAGGCCACCAGAGAGGACGAGTTGATCGGTTTCTAACAACAGGAATTTGGCAATCGCACTGACGCGTTTGAATGTGAGTGCGTAGGCATCCTGTGAGGGATCGAACCGGGAGACGCCGTTGATCGTGCCGACTTCCAGATTCGGGGTCAGTTCGTAGGCAAAGGGCAAGCGAACCTCAACGGACATCCGCCCTTCAAACATTTGGCGTTCCACGCCATACAGAAACCGCTCAATCTCGAACGATTCGTTGTTCTGCCCTCCCACAGCACGGCCATCCAGATCGCTGGCATTGTGCAAATGCGAGTAGCGAAAGTAGACACGATCCATCGGTATCGCTGAGTTGTTCTCAGAAATATTCAAGCGAAAACATCCCAGTCCGGGATGTTCGAGAACCGTCGACTGATTCGGATTGCTCCCGGCCGATGCGCAAGAGGCATCCTGGTTATCGCCAAACATATGTGGCGGTGAAAGTTGGCGGAGTGACGTACCGGCAGCGGCACCTGTTCCCGGCATAGTGGCGAACGGCCGACCGAACAAACGACTCGCCAGACTGTTTTGACGTGGTGTGGGGTTAAATGGAGACTGCGATAAGTTCGGGGGAGTTGTCAACGCAGGGGGCGAAACGACTGGAGGAGGCACAGCCGGAAGTCCGCTACCGTCCTGCCACACGATTTCTGTCAGATTCGAACTAGCCTGCGATGTTTCGTTTGACTCAATATCCTCGACGACTTCGACCGCTGGCAATCGACCAGCAACACCGTAGATCAGCATAGTGCCTACGATCCATAACCATTTTCCTCTTGTGCCATTCATTCTTAAGACTCTCTGCCGTTAATACAGATGGTTGATCTGCAGAATGAATTCGCAGTCGAAGCGTTTATCGGCGGCAGTACGCAGGGGTACAGCAAAGCCCGTCCCGATCGAGGTGCGTTCGCGAATGACGAACGTGTTTCCAAGCGTGTAGTTCAACACATCGACCCGATTGGCCACGTTACCGATCGTGATGTCCCCCGCAAGTCCCAAAGGCAGAACCTGATTGGGATCGGCCGGATTGACGAATTGTGCCCGCAACACCGCATTCCGGGCGTTCTCCAGCGTGGTGGTGTAATGCAGTTCCGATGAGATGCGCCAATCGGTAATCCGTCCCTGACGGGCTTTCCAGATGGCAAATCCGGCACCAAGATTCAAACGCAAAAGATCTTGCTGATAGAGATGACTCGAATCGGTACTGCGGAAATCGTCCGCATTGCTGTTGGGATCGACAGGCTTGGTGACAATCACACCATCGACCCGCGTCGGATTCACCGGCACATCGTACTGGATAAATCCCTGCACAAAGGTCCGATCAGTCGGCGTCCATCCCATGGCCAGTAACGGCGAAATGTTGACCGTACTGTTCTCCACATAGATATTGCCGCTGAAATTCAACGGGGTATCGTATGGCGGGGGAACATTCGGATGCGTAAAAGGAAACGTGTCCTGGACCCGCACATCGAGATCCAACCCCGGAGCCGTCGGCATGTCGACCGCCACGCCGGCTGAGATCAGAAAGTTTGGTGTTTCATACAGGACCGACTTGTAGATCATGCCAATATTTTTAAGGACATATTCCTGGGTGGTATAAGGCAGATTGGTTGCTGATTCCGTCACGTAAATGCTGGGGTCCGGCGTGATTTCGTAAGAGGTGGGAATCCGAACTTCCACAGACGCCCGACCATCGAACAGGGTCTTTTCCATCCCCCAGATGAAACGATCGACATTCAGATTGTAGAGACCATCCTCTTTGCCAATGATCCGCGTGACATCGAAGTTCAATGAGTTATGCAAATGGTTATAGCGGAAGTAAACACGGTCGGTGGGAACCGGCGTGTTGTTCTCCGAAATGTTCAAGCGGAAACATCCAAGGGCCGGATGCTCGGCCGCCAGCACACCGATGCCCAGCAATTCCACCGCACCACACGCCGCGTCCTGGTTATCGCCGAACATGGGACTCTCTGACAGTTGACGCAGAGAAGTGTTCCGTTTTTGCGGCGACGGCGTCAGGCTGTTATTCGCGAATAAGCGATTGAATAACCCCACGGTGGTCGCGGGGGCTTGTGGCGGCGGAATTGCCGGTCCGCTAGCCGGTGGAGCCGTATTGATCGCGGGGGCAGGTGGGAGCGGAGTCTGCGGGGCGGGTGCGACCTGTGCCAAGGCATCAACGTCGAGCTCTTGCGAGTTCGCGGTGCATGAAATCAGCCAGGCCACGAAGACCACGCCAGCAGCCTGCCTCACCGGCATCCAGCAGCGGCGGATTCGTGTGGGCAGTGAGGCAGTCATAACGGAGACTACACCTTGGGGTTTGGAGCAAATGGCCCATCGCGACCGCAACGGGATTCGTCAAACTGTAACGGTTGTCAGGAATTCATCGGATACAGGGGTTCTGCAGTGTCGCTACGACACTCGCCACCGGCAGAGTTTCCAGAACCCTCAAAGTTTGACACACCAGCCCACTGCGTCAGACATAACCCCTACACCACCAGGAAAAACAGGAAAGACAGGGAAAGTTTCCTGAATGACGCAGCGGGAGAGTCTCAAAATCGATTGCCGTTTGCTGTGCTGGTCTCACGGTTCGTTTTCTGTGACCGGCAATTTCGGCGGGGTTTCTTGGGTTCTGATCCAGTTGACCGAGGGCTGGTTGAGTTGCCGTGGTCAGGCCTCCGATATGCGATTCAGGCTGAAGGAACAGTCTTCAACTGACAGGGAAGGACCGCGCTCTGACGGGAGACATTGCACACATGCCGACGTTGCCAGCGACTGCCTGCTCTGTCGCCCTGTCGCTGGGGATATGCCTGTCGGTGTTGGGGACCACGGTCCACGCTCAGTTGCCCCCTTCACCAGACAGTCTGGCAACCGGGGCTCAGCGCTACCTCGGAGCGGCATCGTGTGCGGCGAGCAACTGTCATGGCGGCACAACACTTCCGGATTCTGGCCCCAAGTATGCGGCCCATCGCATCTGGATCAAAGACGATCCCCACTCGCGTGCCTATGAAGTCTTGTGCGACGAACGCTCACAGCGGATGACAGCCCGACTCGGCTGGCAACCGGCGCACAAAGAAGCCCGTTGTCTGGCCTGTCACGCTGTTGCGGAAAACCCCTCGCACACATTCTCTTCATCGTTTCAGGTCTCCGATGGCGTGTCGTGTGAGGCCTGTCACGGCCCGGCTGAGCAATGGCTTGATGATCATAGCCGCCCGCAGATCTGGCATGCTTTGACCGTGGCTGAAAAAGAGCGGCGGGGCTTCCGTTCGCTGGAACCACTGGAACTGCGAGCCAAGTTTTGTGTCACCTGTCACGTAGGGGCTACCGATCGCGAAGTCAATCACGACATGATCGCCGCGGGGCATCCTCGGTTGGCGTTTGAGTATGCCGGTTACTCCGCCATTCTGAAGAAGCACTGGCGATTGGAAGATGACCAGTTCCAGGCAAGCGGCGAGATTGGCACCGCCCACGCATCGACCATGCTAGACACTCAACTCTGGTTGATCGGGCAAGTGGCGACTGTCCGTGCGACTCTCGAACTGACGCGTCACCGGGCCGAGAGCTCAGAAAAACCCTGGCCCGAATTCGCCGAGTACCGTTGCTTTGCGTGTCATCAATCACTGACAGCCGAGGGTAGCCCCAAGTCTTTCATCGATTGGGCCAACAACCCCGCCTTGTGGGACGTCGATCGTGCCGGGGTCATGCCCTGGCAACCCGCGTCACTCGGAGCGATCGGTTTTATCGAACCCGAGCCACCGTTGGTCGTTGGTCCGTTGCGACAGTTGCGGAGCGAGCTGGGCAACTGGCATCCCGATCGTGGCATCACCACACAGCAGGCAACCGCAGCTCTGCAAGCCCTAGATCACCTCACGTTGACGAGCCAGGATGTTGCTACACCAGTCCGAGTGCTCAACCGTGTCGGAGCCAAAGAAAACCATGTCGAGCGTGACTGGGAACATGCGATGCAGGCCTATCTCGCCGTGGCCGCATTAAGCCCCGCGACCTCGAAACGCCAACCCGAATTTCTGGCTCAAGTTGAGATCCTGCGGCAGGCCCTACGCTTCAAGGCTGGCACCGACAGCCCCGGACAGTATGATGAGTCGCGTGGACAAACGATCCGGGCGGCACTCGACCGTCTTCACGAACTGGCTTCGACCAGCCCCACAGACACAGTGCCACCCCCACCCACACGTCAGCCGTAACGTCTCCATCAGAACTCTGTTGAGCGGGAAGAAACAGACATGCATGGCTGGTGCCGATCGATCTGCCGGTCTCTCTGTGCCGTGGTGCTGGCGTGGCCCTGCCTCTCGCTGAACGCACAGGAAGCCATTGACGCCGCAGCGGGGACCACCATCGGCCGGGGATTTGGCGGCATCGATAACTGCGGCATCTGTCATAGCTCTGGGAACGAGCAGCCAAACCAGTTCAAGCCAATTGATGACTATGTGCTGCTGAATGAATCGCAGATCTGGACCAGAGATGACAAGCATCAGGATGCGTTCGCCGTGCTGGTCGGTAGTCCGCGCATAGCCCGGATGGAAAAGCTGCTGGGTTGGCAACCCGGTCAGGCGGCCCGCGACAAGCGTTGCCTTTCGTGCCATGTGGGCTTGCCCCTTGATGCGTTGCCGAACGAGTCGCCGGACCACCCGCATCTCATTCCCGCAGCGTTGCTGTCTGACAGCCGTATCTGGCAAGGCGTCTCGTGCGAAGTCTGCCACGGTTCCAATAATCCACCCGAAGACCACGCGGGCAAGACCTGGTGGGTCGATGTCCATTGGCGCAAGGTCAATTCCGACGTCCCTCCCTGGCGGTTCCTTTCTCCAGCCGAAAAACTCCAGGCGGGTTTTACCGATGTTCGCACCCCCAGCACACAGGCTCGGCTCTGTTTGTCGTGCCATATTGGCGATGCCGAACAGGGCCGCGTGTTGACTCACGATATGTATGCCGCGGGACATCCTCCGCTGCCCGGCTTTGAACTGGTGACGTTTGCGCAACAGGAACCGTTGCACTGGCGCCGGCTGCAAGCGAAGCAGATGTTCGAATCGTTCGATGCCACCTGGAAAGAGCGCACGGGGAAAGCGCTGCTTGATCGTCCTGATCAGCTCTATCAAACGAAGCTACTGCTCATCAATGCCCTCGTCAGTCAGCAACAGGCCTGGAAACTGATCGCGGCTCTGACGGAACCCGGCGAGCCTGCCGATTCCCTGCCGATGTCGCTTCCGGCTGATGCTCGCCCGCATTGGCCCGAACTGGCGGTGATGGAATGCTATCAATGCCACCACGACCTGCATGAACCGAGCTGGCGGCAACAACGGCCAGCCGATGCCACACTGCCCATCGGTCGCCCCGGTCAACGCGAATGGCCTCGCATCCTTGCAGAGTTGGCGGCCCAAGCTCTTGATTCCGCACAGGGAGATGGTGCTCCCGACATCACGCAGACCTGGAAAGAGGTCACGAAGAAGGTAGATGCGGCGATGCTGTCGCGACCGTTTGGTCATCGCGAGCAATTGCACGATGCCTGCACCGCCGGAGTCACTGTTCTGGACGGGATGATTCAAAGCCTGGAACAAGCGACATGGCAGGCCGACGATGCCTCGCGACTCCTCAACCAACTCGCATCCAACCAGCAGCAGCGTCGACTGGAATTCGATTCGGCCCGACAGATCGCCTGGGCAGCCCAGGTCATTTCCGGTGAAATGATTCGGTTGAAAGTCACGGAACCGAGCCAGCAACCGCAGTTGATTCAGCCGTTCACAGGCAACGATGTCGCCTGGCTATCGCTACCGTCTCGCAGCGGTGTCGATACCATCGCCCGTAAGGTAAACGTCATGGGCTCACGCATGAAAGACTTCGAAGTCCACGATATCGACCTGAGCAAGACCCTGCCGCGGATTCTTGAGTACGAAATCCAGAACGACCAACAGGCGAAGCAGTAGCATTCGTGTTTAGGGCTTCAGCGGCAAATTTGCTAAGAACCGGCTCAACTGAGAATGATAGTGATCTGTCGGAGCGTCGTTATGATTGCTTCCTTCGATTACGAAAAACTGCTTGGGTGGATTTGCCGCTGCGAATAATCGCCGAGCCGACTCGATCGAGATCAAGGTATCGTGATCACCATGACTCATCAGAAGTGGACCAACATAACGCTTGATTGTGACTTCTGAGTTGAGACGATCTGCAACGACCGTCCGCACGAGCCATTGAGGGTAATGTTCGTCGGCCACATCTCGGAGTGATGAGAACGTGCTTTCCAGAATCAAAGCCCGGGCTCCATCTTCTGCAGCGAGTTGAACCGCAACGGCTCCACCTAAGGAACGACCAAGCAGGACAATCTCTTGGGGTGTACACTCCGACCGTATGGCCAGATAGTTCCGTGCGGCACGAGCATCGCGCAGCACCCCGTCGATGGTCGGCACACCCTCACTGCGACCGTAACCGCGATAATCAAAGAGCAGCACCGAACATTGATGACGTCGATATAACTCGACCGCTGCACTGGCAGTCGTGGAAAGATTTCCCGCATTGCCATGCAAGTACAAAATCTGCTCAGTCGCTTTGGGATGCTGCAGATACCAACCATGCAGGCGAAGACCATCCAAAGATTCAAACCAACAGTCTTCAAACGTGGTTTCCGCAAGCTGCCACGGACCTTGTGGGAATTTGGCAGGAAATAAGGCCAGCATTTCATCGACAGATTTCGGTGACTCTACCAAAGCCTGTTCACGCAACAGTCGACGTTGTGCCTCGAGTTCCCGATTCGCTTCAGTCAGCTGGCTTTGAAGGAGCACAATTTCGCGATCTTGTTCCACCAGTTCCAATCGAAGTTCTTGTTCGGCGTTTGGCGAATCTGACCGATCTGGTTCGGTCATAACAGGAGCCTGAGCGCCACAACCGCAGCTCAGAAGACCGCCCGCGATGACAAGGAAGGTATGTTTCATCGCAGAACTTCCCCCTTTAATGCCGAAGCCCAGGCATCGCCATGCCTGGGCTTCTTGCGAATGCTCAATTCTCACGATCAAAATTATGCGGCCGGGGCGGCTTCAACCTTGAGGGCCTTGCCGATGGCACGCACGGCTTGTCGTAACCGTTGGCTGTTTTCCACAATCGCCAACCGCAAGTAGCCTTCGCCTTCTTCACCGAAACCGCGTCCAGGACTGACGGCGACGCCCGCTTCTTCCATCAGCTTCATCGAAAAGTCGATGGACCCCATCTGAGCCCACGGTTCGGGAATCTTCGCCCAGCAGAACATGCCCGCCTTGGGCTTTTCGACCTCCCAACCGATGCGGTTGAGCCCATCGACGAGAACATCGCGGCGTTCCTCGTATTCCTTGGCGATGGCATCGACGGCGTCTTCACAGTGCCGCATCGCGACGATCGCCGAAATCTGAATCGCCTGGAAGATGCCGTAGTCGTAATAACCTTTGATGGTCTGCAAGGCACGCACCATTTCGCGATTGCCACAGCAGAAACCGATCCGCCAGCCCGCCATGCTGAAGCCCTTGCTCATCGTCGTCAGCTCAACACCGACATCGTGAGCCCCGGGAGAGGCGAGAAAACTGGGAGCCTGGTAGCCGTCGTAGCAGATGTCGGCGTAGGCGAAATCACTGATCACCAGGAACTTGTACTTCTTGGCAAGCAACACCAGGCGATCGAAGAAGCTTTGTTCGACGCACGTTCCCGACGGATTGTGAGGAAAGTTGGCGATCACCAGCTTCGGCTTGGGGTAAAGATGCTGGCAAGTGTATTCGACGTTCTCGAGAAATTTGTCGGGATCACGAACATCCAGGGCGATCACATTCCCTGAAGCGAGCATCACCGAATAGGCGTGAATCGGGAACGTAGGAGCCGGGACGATGGCCGTATCGCCGGGCCCCATCATTGCCAGACACATATGGCTGAAGCCTTCCTTAGACCCCAGACAGGCGATGATTTCATTATCGGGATTGAGGGTGACGCCATACTTCCGCTGGTAACGCGCGGCGACTTCCTTGCGCAGATTGAAGATGCCGTTGGCGACCGAATACCGGTGGTTCTTCGGATCGAGCAAGGCTTCCTTCATTTTCTCCGTGACCATGTCGGCCGGAGGGTCGGTCGGGTTGCCCATGCCGAGGTCGATCACATCGATACCGGCGACGCGTTTTTCGTGCTTGAGCTTGTTGATTCGCCCGAACAGATAGGGGGGCAAGCGCTTGATGCGGTCGGCCACCGGAATAGTGAACGGGACATCAGCAACGGGAACTTCAGATTCATTACGCATGGCGAGGCGACAATCCAGAGAACGCAATGCAAGGCGGCATTGCAACACAACACCAGTCTGAGTCTATCAGAGGCGAAAAACGGCGGGAAGTTCGGTTGCCGCCGTGGGCGCGAAGTTCTCGGGATGGACTCAGGCCTCTGGACTGGGAGAATCAAGGCGAAACCAGCAGATGGCGCCCCCTTCCGGGCGATTTTCGAGTCGCAAATCGCCGCCGTGTTTTTGAGCAATTCGCATCGCCGTTGCCAGACCGATTCCATTGCCCTCGAACTCATCCGCGTGATGGAGCCGCTCGAAGGGCATGACCGCTTTGTCGGAGAAGCGAGCATCAAACCCCGCGCCGTTATCTCGCACTGCGAACCAGCGACCATCGGGACGGGTTTCCGCGAGAAACTCGATCACCGGATGCGGCTGCTTACGCGTGTACTTCCAGGCATTGTCGACCAGATTATCTATGAGAATCGCTAGCAGTTGCCGATCGCCATTCACGATAGCAGTGGCGGCGGTCTTCAGTTGAACTTCGCGTTTCCGATCGGCCTGTTGCCGTTGATCGAAAGCCTGACGCACCAACCCCGCCAGATCGACTGGCTCCCTCGAGACTTCTTGTCGGGCAACTCGCGCCATACGCAGTAACGCATCAATCAGGTCTCCCATGCGCGCCGTCGCTGCGCGGATGCGTCGCAAATGGTCACGACACACGTCATCTAACGCCCCGCCGCAATCGTCTTCCAAAGCCTGACTGAAGCCGGAAATGGCCCGCAATGGCGTGCGCAAATCGTGAGCCACGGAATACGAGAACGTTTCCAGATCGCGCAAAGCTCCCTGCAGGTCAGAGGTGCGATCTTTGACCCGTAACTCCAGATGTTCATTGAGTTGCCGGAGTTCCAGTTCCACACGTTTCCGTTCGGTGACATCATTGACGAGACACGCAATGGCAAAAAGTTTTCCATGCTCATCGAACAGCGGAGTATTGAACCATTCACAGTCGATGATACGCCCGGCTTTGGTCACATTCTGGTTGTCGTTCTGATAGCCCCCTGCCCCCTGACAGAGACGCTCGAAGACGTCCTTGATTTGAGGGCGAATGTTTTCGGGTACAAAAAAGTCAAAATACGATCCCAACACTTCTTCTTCGGTCCAACCGAAAATTTCCGTCGCCGCCGGGTTCCAGCGCTGAATCCGGCCCTGCTCATCAAGTTCGACACAACCGACAGGTGTCCGCCAGATATGGGCCTGCAACCGGCCGTTGCTTTGAATTAACTCTGAATTGACCGATTCCAGAGCCGTCTGACGTTCGCGAACCCGTTCTGCCAGTTGATTCAGCGTCACCGACAGTTGCACGATTTCAGCCGGACCATCGATGACGGGCATCACCAGGCGTTGCCCCGCCGAAAGTTCTCGGGCATGTTCGTCCAGCTCTTGTAACGGCTGCGCGATGTAACTCGAGATCCACCAGGCCACAATCGAAGCAACGACTCCCGTGCCAATAAAGGCCCCCAGAAACGACAACTGACGAGTCACAACTCCTCGCGGTGAGTTTTGCACAGGCCAGAATTCCGCCACCAACCATTCGGGTCGCCGTGGACCAGCCAGAGTGGCCCCTGCCACCCGCCACTGCTGACCTTGAATTTCGATCATGGGATGGGACTGTATGAATTGGGGCGTCAAGGCATACTCGGCCGGCAACCCTGCTACAAAGCGATTGACCAACTCCGTCGGCCACGGCTCACGGGGATTCGCCTTGGGCTGTGCGATGGGTTTCCAGGTTCCATCTTTCCGATGCTCCACAATCAACAGCTTGCCTGTAACTTGCGATTGCACGCGTTGGAGAAACTCGGACAGCGATGCCAACTCCAGGTCGATATCCCAGATCAGGGCCATCCGTCCGGCGTCATCAAAGACCGGCGTGGCAAACGTGATACCAGGAATGTCACCCTGCTGAGTGCCATCCCAGAACAGGTAACTGTCGGTCCAGGTCGATCGCCTGGCTTTCGCCGCCTGCTGGTAAAACGGCCGCAGCTTCAAGTCGTAAGTTTCCCGTGGATTACCACTGTTGGTCCAGGGAATGGCATCCATAGGTTCGAGACCCCGTACCGACGGGCGATAGTCACGGATCTGTGGCCCGGTCACAGCGTCGCGCACATACATGCGCACGATCAATGAGTGGTCAGGCAGCCGCCGCAGCATGGCATATTCGCCCGTATCTGTAATGCCGACCCCGAAATACGAGATTTGGCGATGGGGTTCGACAGTGGTCCAAAGCTGCTGAAAGATGTCTGGGAAATCGGCCGACGTTAATGCTCCTTCCGGTGCGAGTTTGGCGAACAAGTCTTCATGTTCGGTGGTCACTCGAACAAGTTCGTCTAATCGGTCTGTCACGCGTTGCAGCGATTGCTGAACGACCTGCTGAGACATTTCTTGAATAGATTGTTCGTGGACTTCAAACGACAAGTAGGTAACAAGCGCCATGCCACCCAAAGTGGTCACCAGCAGCGTGACGAGCAGCACGCCACTAAAGCTGATCCGCCGTTGCATGAATCCACCTTCACCACCAGGACGAGCGCTCAAGAAACACTCAGGTATCACCTGAAATGCGAGGGTAACCCACGCGTGAACGGAATGGTACTGGCGAAAGAAACGATCCGTGGAAAAGGGCCACTTCCTCGGCACACGCTCGTCGCGGGAAGGTCACTGTCTCGTGCAGGGAATCGCTACAGCAAATCGCTGGCGAGTTCGGCCAGCGCACTCCGTTCGCCCTTTTCCAATGTGATGTGGGCGTAGATCGATTGCCCGACCATCCGGCTGATCAGATAGCTCAATCCGTTCGACAGCGAATCAAGATAGGGATGATCGATCTGATGGATATCCCCGGTGAAGACCACTTTAGTCCCTTCACCAGCGCGGGTGATAATCGTTTTCACTTCGTGTGGCGTCAGGTTCTGAGCCTCATCGATGATGAAAAACGTTCGCTGCAGGCTGCGTCCGCGAATGTACGGGAGCGGTGCCACTTCCAATTTGTGCTGCTCCAGCCATTCCTGCACTTTGCTGCCGGAATCCCCTTCGCCGTGCTGATGTTTGATGACCCCCAGATTGTCATACAGCGGATGCATATAGGGGTCGAGTTTGGCCCCGATATCGCCGGGCAGATATCCCAAGTCGCGATTGCTGAGGGCCACAACCGGCCGGGCCAGCAGGATTTGGCGGTAACGGGTCTTCGCTTCCAAGGCCGCGGCTAATGCCAGCAGCGTTTTGCCCGAACCAGCTTTTCCGACCAATGTGACCAGCTTGATGTCGTCATCCAACAGCGCCCGAATCGCGAACGATTGCTCGGCGTTACGGGGTTGAATGCCATAGGCCGAAATCTTCTCCACCCGTCCAAAGGTTTGATCCGATGCGCGATACGTGGCCAGCACCGACTTCGAACCATTCTTCAGGACAAAGTTCTCATTCGGCCGCGGGCCATCAACCAAGGGGACATGGGAACTCGGCACACGGCCTTCCCGGTAGAACGCATCGACCAGATCGGTCGACATTTCGGTCACATACCGCTTGCCCGTGTAGAGCTTTTCATGCGTCTCGATCTTGTCGTTTTTGTAGTCCTGCGCGATCAGACCCAGCGACTTGGCCTTCATCCGCAGATTGGTGTCCTTGGAGATCAGGATCACCGGACGATGCCGTTCCTGTTCCCGCAAGGTGAGTGCCAGATCGAGAATGCGATGGTCGGGGCTGTCCGACAGAAAGGTATCTCGTAAGGTTTGCGAATGAGTGCGGGCCATGATCACGCGCACGCATCCCAGCCCCGGCCCCAGGTCGGCCCCTTTGGCACTCAACAGATCGCCGGTCAGTTCATCGAGTCGGCGAAGGAAAGCCCGGGCCTGGAAGTGAATATCTTCGTTGCCCTTTTTGAATCGATCGAGTTCTTCGAGAACGGTAATCGGGATGACAATATCGTTCTCTTCAAAGCAGCGAAGGCAGCCGGCGTCATGAAGAATGACATTCGTGTCCAGCACGAACAACTTGGCGTCGCCCCGCGCCTCACTCATCGAACCCTCCGTGGTTACCTACTAGGGAAGGAACAGTTCCAGAGCCTTCGGTGGTTGAGCCTACCGCGATTCAGGCAAACTGGTCAAGCCATCGTGCCTGGGCGCCGCGGATTGTTCCACCAGAACTCATGGAGAATTCAAACTTGCATCGGTCGTCTCTTCCTTGGTCTCAGAATCTTTGATCTCAGCGGCCTTCTGTAGAATATCCTGTGTTTTGCGACGGCTCTCTTTGGTGTGCATCACCAGTTGATCGCGATAACTGCGGAACGGCCGAATCAGCAAGCGTTCCAGCACCAGTTGCCGGGTTTCCCATTCGGAGGTGGTATACCCAGCCGAGATGGCCAAGGGGGCCAGCGTATCAATCGCCCGCTCCACAGAGACCAGACTTCGCTCGATTTCCTGCAAGGTAACCTTGGCCGATTTTGACGGTCGCTGATTCCGGATTTCCCACCGACTGCGTAACACCTGCAGCAGACCGTTCAGAATCTCGAAACGTTCCGCATCATCGGCGACGGCGTCGGGATGTTGCACCACATGATCGATGGCCGCAATCACATTCCGCACCGAAGCATCCCCGGCAGGGGCGTAGTAAATCACATGCAGCCGATGCGACAATTCCCTGGCCGGGTCGACATCACCCCGCGCGTAGAGTTCCGCCAGTTCCTGATGAGCGAACAACGTCAGCAATGGATCGTACGGTTCCAGAAGTTGTTCCAACGGGATGAGAGCTTCCGCTTCCGGCACTTCCGTGGAGAGAGCACGACCGAGGACGACAAAGTAGTTTTTTCGCCGGACATCTTCGGGATGCCACGACTGTGATTCGTGACGTACCAGTTGCAAACCGGTCCGCGGACGATCCTGCAGTTGCTCACGAAGTTCTTTGCGATATTCCCACCAGAACGAATCGGGAAACTGCTTAACCAGCGCCGCTTGCGAGACGACTTCCGCTAGCCGTCGCAATACCAGCGGTTCATCCTGATTGCTCGACAACCAACTCAAATAACGGCTTTGCCGTGAAGTCGCAACGGTGTTCAAAGATTGCGGTGGCTGCCCCGGCTGTGCCAGGGGATAAACTCTCGCCGAGCTGCGTGGCTTCTGTAGAACCGCAGCAATCTCTTGTGGCTTGGAACTCCAGCGGAGCAGTTCCCGGGGCGTGAAGAAGGCCAGCCAGCTATCGGTTGTGAAGAGCGGTTTGGCCCCCACATCCGCGACCGCTTCCGCTAATGCAGCACGGTCGTAGGCCGGAAAGTTGAGGGGCGTACACCAGTCCCACTGGCAGCGCGACAGCATGTGCATCACATGCGGACGTTCCAGCCGCTGGGGCAAATCGTCTTTCACCAAGGCTGCGGGATCGTGCGCTCCTAACAACAGAAACTCACCCGTCCCCACTTCCATGCATACCACTTCGGGAAAGGCCCGCTGCAAACCAGCCATCGCGGTCAGCAAGGGTTTCGGACCGAAATCAATCGAATTGAACCGCTGACAGAAAATCCCTTGAGGCGTGAGATGCTGTGCCGCTCGCTCATAGTATTCCGTCGTGACCATCGACGTTGCCTGAGGCAATGCCGCCGAGGGAATTGACGATACGATCACATCGAATTGTTCGCTGGCAGGGAGCAGCAACCATTCCGCCGGCTGGCGGAGACGATGACAGCGTTCGTCCTGAAAGGGATGGAAACCACAACGGGGGAAGACGTCTTGTTCGAGCAGGTTCATCAGACCGTCATCGGCTTCACAGCACATGACTTCGCTAACCGGGAAGGTTAGTGCGGCCTGCAATGAGGCGCTGCTGCCCACGCCGAGCAGCAATACGCGGGCCGGTTGATCGACCAGTACCAGGGGCCACACCGCCGCAGCGACCTCCGGACCATACTGCGGAGCCCAGTCCGGCTGAGTGGTGAGGGCTCCCACGGGAACTCCCTGGTTCCGCAACTGCAGTTGCCCCCCATGCGATTGCCACAGTGTCCAGCGGCCTTGTCCGCTGGCTTGCGTCGCCACGCGATGAGTGCTGTCGAGTTGTGGCAGGAGTTTCGTTTCCCAACCGGAACGGGAAGCGATGGCCGACGTGGTCGAAAAGAGGAGTTTCGTCGCCTGGAATTCGGGCCAACTCAGCCCGGCGAAAGCCACGATGATGCCCCACAGACTCGCGATGCCCACCGGTCGGATGACACACCACCAACCGATCTGTCGGCCCTCTGCGATCTCCATCCCGCCCGCCGCGAGACCCAACGGCACAACACCCAGCCACAGCGCGACAATCGAATCGATCCCAGTAAGACCCGCATATTCCCGCATGGCCATCCCGGCTAACACGGCCATAGCACTGTACGTGAACCCGGCCTGCATGACTCGCCCGAATCCATAACCCAGGGGGAAGAGGAAAGCCGCCAGCAACACCAGACGGTTCACTTCCAACAAGATGGGTGTGGTGATGCGACTGTTCAACCAGAGGCAGAGAGGAATCAAACAGGCCGCGAGCACCAGTTGCCAGGTTCCCGCGAAAGTCAGGCCCCATAAAAGACGGCGCAGCGGCGCCTCGGTCATCACATGAGTTTGCGTTCCTTGTCGATTGCCAGCCGCACAGCCAATCGCCAACCAAGCCGCTACCGCCAGCCATTGCGGCACCGTCGCGGGCATCACTTCACTGAAAAGCTGAGTGACCGTCGCGGTTTGCCAGCCGATAATCGCAGCGACGCCAAGGGTGCATGCCACGAATCCCGCCGAAGTAGGAGATACTGTGGTCGATGGCAGAGTCGGCGTGTCGTCCAAGTTCGATAATGCCTGCGGGCGCACCAGCAACCCGGCCGCGGCCACCAGCAGAGTAGCCCCCAGAGTGCTGCTAACACCCACCGCCGGGACAATGACATACGCGGCCAACAGCAGGCCGAGCCCACTGGCCATGAGACGGAGCCCGTGGTTACCCCCCGCATCCGTCGTGGCAGCCCGCGTGCCCTCCAGAAGTAGAAGTCGTGACCAGACCGCCACCGGAACCGCCCAGGTCAATATTCCACTCAGACAGAGCGACGCTTCTACCAACCCGGATTGATTCCAGAACGCCGTCGGCAAATCCTCGAGCAATTCTAACTGCACGGCGAACCAGGACGGCCACACCACCCAAATCGTCGCCAGCCAGAAGAGCGATTGACGATCGGACCAGCTTCCGTGCGGTGTCGAGGCATGCCACAACAAGCCCACCGCGATGCCACAGATCATCCCGAGTTGCACACCAAACCCGGTTCCCCAAGTAGCGATCCAGGCGGAGAACAGGGACAGGATGGACGCCGCAACAGCAATCCCTAAAACGGCTTCCGACAACCAGAACCGTGCCTTCAGCGGCACGCGAATCGATTGGACTAAGGCTGGTAGCCCGCGCATGACGTCCTTGCCCCTCTGAACGAATGCTGCCCATTCCTTGGGCAGGTCCGGCAATTTTTACCGGATTACGCCGTTTCACGGAAGACGAATTGTGGAACGGCTGGCCAGGCGGACCCACAAACCGGCTACAGCAGCAACAATCAATAGTGGTTCCAGACCGCACCGGTATCGGTAGAGCGGAATCTCCAGTGTCGCGGTGAGGAACGTCGTCGCCAACAGGATGAGTGCAATATACACTCCCGCAGGACGAGTCGCTGGCAGAGCGACCAACCAGATCAACCCCGTGCCAGCCAGCAGAATGCCGAGCAAACTCGTGAAGCGTTGCCGTTCGGGTGTCCATTCCATAAGTGCCATCATGGTGCGCGTCCAGCCGGGCGACTGCCAGCGATATTGGTCGGCATAGACACGCTGTGCCCGGATGTCGGCCGGTTCCTCGATGAGATCAGTCGGCCATTCCCAGCAGTACCAGAAGGTGGCACACCGCGCGAAGGTGCAACCCGCTGCTCTCCAGGGCTGGCGGGCGATGGCGTCGCGGGCCATGTGTTCCATCAGTTCATCGACCGCGACATCGTTCAAACCCGATTCGGCCAAGGCTCGCGCGGTTGACCAGTTATGTCGCCAGTCGATCGGTGCGGCACCAATTCGCTGATGGACTTCCCGGGCCGCCGATGTCTCAGGGTCGTCGAGATGCGCTCCCGGCCAGGGGCTGAAGTTGGCCGTCCAAAGTTCACGACCTGTGAAGACCACCAACGAGAACCGCTCAAACAACAATTGATTACGCAAACACCAAGGCAGCAACGTCAGCGAGAACATGACCGGTGCTGCAGTGGCTACCAGTATGCGACAGGGCCAACCGGAATGAGATTTCCGGGCCGACCAGAGTTCCAGGATCAGCATCGCGGGAAAGGCGGCAAGTAACGACGGCCGCACTAACACGCCACAACCGAGCACAAACCCGGCGAACATCCACCGCTTCCAACAACCGCAGTGCCATGCCAGCAGAGATAACCAGCAGGTTAGCACCAGCAGGAAGGTGGCAAGCGACTCCGTCAGTAACCAGTTGGCATACAGTGGCCGGGCGGTTGAACAAACACAAACCGCCCAGGCGAATCCCATGGCACGAACGGATCGCGTCATTTGCCAGGTCATGGCGGCGGTCACGAGAGACGTCAGCCAGACACACAAATGCTGCACGATCACCGTCACGAAAAGTGCGTGCTCACCGGTCAGGCTGCGGATCAGCCCCAGAAACCACGGATAACCAGGCGTGCGATACGCGACCGGGTGCTCAGCCAGCCACCAGTCTCCCTGAGCCACGGCATCGGCCATTCGCCAGTAGACCGTGGAATCGCCCCACGGCTGAACTTGTCCGGCCGCCATCAACGCCAGATGTTTCAACAAATCCGCCAGGGCCAAAACGGTCACCAACGCGATCACCCGCCCGGTCCAGGGAAAGGGCATCGGTCGTTCACAGGCACCGCTCGCGGACTTCACTCCGCAGCCTTTTCAAACCCGGCACTGAGCAGATCTTTGTAACCGGGTTTGAGCGGACGAACTTCGTAACCGGCTTTCTGCAGGCGATCGGCCGCTTCCAGACATCGCCCGCCAGAAAAGCAGTGCAGGTAAATGATTTTCTCTTTGGTCAGCAGACTCTGCAGCTCTTCCGCTGAGACACCCTTGCGTAATTGACTGAGAGAAAGACGCTTGGCCGCCTTCAGATGGCCGTCATCCCATTCCGACTTTTCGCGGACATCGATCAGCAAAGCATCGCCTTTGGTAACGCGTTCCTTCACTTCCGGCAAAGGATCTTTCGTGTGTTCCGCCGCGAATACAGCGGAGAACATGAGCCACGAAGCAACCAGTGCTGTTGCGATGCTGCGTAACATTGCGGTTGTTCCTGTCGACGGGCCGAGAATCTGCTAATGAAGATTGAACCATGACGGGAAGGAAGTGGGAAGGGCGAAAGCGGAAGGCGGAATGTGTGCATTTGGACTTACCCACATTTGGTGGGCGCTGGGAAAGGAGTAGGATTTCTTTTCAAGGAGCCCAGCGAGATGCCGAAGAAGAATCGGGTTTACACTCAGGAGTTTAAGCGTGAAGCAGTGGAGTTGTTGACAGTCCGTGGTC
>WGME01000005.1 GCA_016125225.1 bacterium
AAGTGGAACGCACCATCTCCTGGCTGGGTAACTACCGACGGCTCTTGGTGCGACACGAATACCATATTCACATGTTCCAGGGGTTTATTACACTCGCCTGCCTGATGTTATGCCTCAAACGGTTTTGAAACCGCCTCTAGCGTACTTCGATGCGGGTCAGTAAAGACCCTCTTGAAGATCCGCCACTTTCCATTCTTGGCCGTTGTCGTCACTTCCCACGTCAGTGACCGATTATCGACCAGGCGAACATGGGCGTACTGCCTACGTTCTTCAGCGTCTTCCACACCCCACGTACCCTGCGTATCAAGCACGAGGAATTGAAGGTCGGTCTGCTGTGCTTGATCGAGCGTTGGATAGAAGACCTCAGTGACAACACTTTGGGCTCCCGTGAAATAGACGCGACACTCATCAGACGTTGAGGTGCCTAAGAACTCTTTTGCCGCTAAGGGCCACTTGGACGCACCCCCGGGAGATGACGGCGCATCTTCGCATCGAGCATCGACCGTGATGCCGAGTGTCAGAACAAGGCTGACGATAATTGATTTTGAGCAGAAGACTGTTCCCATGCGGATCCGTAAAGCAACCATGACTGCTCCTTTGGCCAGGATACTATTGTGTCGGCCAGAAACAAATTCGCTACGGCACAGAGCAAAAAGTGATCCCAAGATGGCTACCAAACGAGGGGGTTGACACATCGCGAGTCAAAACTCAATGGTAAGCCAACGTTGGGTATGGGTGACTGCCTGGAAACACACGAACGGCTCGACTCGCGGGTTTCAAGTAGAGGACGCCACAACGGATGAATCAGATAGAACCCCACGACTCAAAAAATATTGTACTTTGACCACCCGCTTTGTGGGAGTCAGAAGTAGGGATCGGATCCGTTGAAGAGTGGAAGGGCTGTTGCATCCGTGGTTGTGTATCCGCGGCGACCGGCAAACTGGTCTCTGCAAAGCCTTCGACAACTCACCTGCGCCTTTATTGCCTTTCGACAATTAACGGCAGAGTAATTTTTATCACACGCTATTAATTTCTCCAAATGTTGCAGAGTTCCACTCTACATTCAGCAGTGGCGATGCCTATGGAGTGATTATCATTATGGCGATGAATGTACCGGTGAGGAATAATCTGAGATTAAGTAATGATGCAAAATGTCTACAAAAGTAGAGGTCTTCTCATGTGTGAGGTGATCCCTGCAGTAGCATGCGAATTAAAGAAGTCCGTCTTGCGGTATGGAATTGTCGTCGTACACTTTTCAGGCTCGCTTCGCATCGTGCTGAAGTTGTGAGCCGCTTGACACGGATGGATCCTCTCGGAAGGCTGACGAATCATGGGACGTGACTGGTTGCAGGCCCTGCGGAACCGCGGTTTGTTTCAGAGCACATCACGTCGAGCGAGACAGAGACGTTTGAGAACATCGACAGTCCCCGCTTGCATCCAAGTCTATGAACCCCGTGTGATGCTGTCAGCGTCTCCCGCCGGGAGTGAGTTTCGAGTCAATACCGTCACCACAGGCAGTCAGGAATTCTTCAGCCAGGGAGGTCGAGCCACCGCCATGGATGCCGATGGCGACTTTGTGGTGACCTGGACCAGTCAAGATGGTACCGGCAGCCTGGGAATCTGGGCGCAGCGCTATAATTCTAGTGGAGTGGCCCAAGGCGGTGAGTTTCGAGTCAATTCGTTCACTTCGGGGCAACAGCTGTATTCCAGTGTGGCCATGGATGCGGATGGCGACTTTGTCGTGGTCTGGAGCAGCAATGGTCAAGACGGACAAAGCTATGGGATTTATGGTCAGCGATACAATGCCCTGGGGGTCGCTGTCGGCAATGAGTTCCAGATCAATTCGTTCACAACCGGGAGCCAGAACCTCGCGCGGGTTGCCATGGATGCCGACGGAGACTTTATCGTCACCTGGCAGAGCGACTCACAGGATGGCAATGATTATGGAATTTATGCGCGGCGTTACACCGATCAAGGTGTCGCGATTGGAAGTGAATTCCGCGTCAACACAGTGACTTCTCAGGCCCAGTCTCAGGCCAATGTCGCTGCGGCGGCAGACGGTGCCTTTGTCATTTCCTGGCAAAGCCATCTGCAAGACGGCAGTTCTGATGGGATTTATGCCCAGCGTTACAATTCCCAAGGGATCGCCGAGGGAGGTGAGTTCCGCGTTAACACATTCACGACCCAGAGCCAGAGCAATTCCACCCTGGCGATGGATGCGGACGGAGACTTCATCGTCGCCTGGCAAAGCGATGGTCAGGATGGAAGTCTCTATGGCATTTATGCTCAAAGATACGACGCCCTGGGTGTCGCACAGGGGAGCGAATTCCTCGTCAATTCGTTCACCACGAACTTTCAATATCTGCCGAGCGTCGCAATGAATGCCGGTGGCGACTTCGTCGTCAGTTGGGCCAGTCAGGGGCAAGATGGCAGCGGTTTGGGGATCTATGCGAAACAGTACAATTCTCTGGGTGTTGTTCAGGGGAGCGCTTTCCGCGTGAATTCGTTCACGACGGGAACACAAGCCTTTCCCAGTATCGCCATGGATGCCGAGGGCGACTTCGTCGTCGTCTGGCAATCCAGTAATCAGGATGGTGATAGCTACGGCATTTACGCCCAGCGGTATGCAGAATCGAATGATGTTGTCGGTCCGTTTGTAACCAGCATCGTTGTTGATGGTCATGGACTATCGGCCGGCGCTCGACTGGCCAGCGCGCCCGACACACTGACCGTCGTCTTCTCGGAAGAGGTCTCGGTGACTGGTGGCACAACGGGGGCTGACAGCGTCACGAATCCTGCTAATTGGACGTTACTGCGTGACGGCGAGGATGTTTCCTCCCTGATTACTGGCGTGACGTTCGGATTCAATGCCGCGACGAATAAATATGAAGCCGTATTGACCTTCGCCACACCGCTGAGTGATGGTGAATACCAATTAACGACCAAGAATCCGGGCCAGGTTCAAATCACACGCGATGCACGCGCAGGATTCACCCAACTCCTCAGCCTGCAGGGGACTTCGCAGTTGACCTTCCTGGACGCGCGAGCCACTTCCACCGTGGGTGATCCGTCGCAGCTTGGCGGAGATATTTTCGTTGTTCTGGCGAACTCGACCAACAATGATCTCACCGCCTCTGTCACCAGCGTTGCCCAGGATGGCAATGGCGACTACACCGTCACAATTGAACTCGCCGACCTGCTCGGAATTCCCATCAGTACCCTTCTGGACATTCAACTGGCGATCGCGAATTCGGGCGGTGCTTCTTCGCTGATTTCTGCCACCGCGACGGCAGCCGGCGGCTTTGGATTGCCGATTGCCCTGGATACCTACGGCGTGACAGGGGCTGTGCAGTTGTTGGGAGGTGAGAACACCAGCAATAACGATGTGACTTTCACAGATGCCCGGCCCCTCGCAGACCGCGACAGTTATGAGCTCTCCGTCGAATTCGTCGCGGCGGCCCCCAATCAGACGTTATCAGTCAACGTGACCACCATCGGTATGGGTGACAAACTAGTCAGCGTGATGCTGGCGACGGATGCCTTGGGGAACGTCACCTCCACAGCCGCAGAAGTGGCTGCGTTGATCAACTCGAACTCCACCGCAAGTGGTGAACTCTCGGCTGTGGCTGCGGGCAACGGATCGGGGTTCGTTCAGTCGGCCAGCGCCACACCTCTGGCCGACCTGCATACGATTCGAGATCTCGCAGGAAATGCACTGGACGGCAACCGGGACGGCATGCCCGGCGGCGATCTCACGACAGATTTCAACACCCAGGTTCCAGTCCCGACAGGAGCGGAATTCCAGATCAACTCCACCACAACCGGGAACCAGGGATTTGAGAACGGTCCCGGGCGCTCCGTGGCGATGGATGCCAGTGGCAATTTTGTCGTTGTCTGGACGAGCGATGGGCAGGACGGCAGCAATCTCGGCGTGTTTGCCCAACGCTTTACAGCGCCGGGATCTCCGCAGGGGAGCGAGTTCCGGGTCAATACCTTCACCACGGGGGCACAGTCCAATCATGCCATTGCGATGGACACTGATGGCGATTTTGTGGTCGTGTGGGCCAGTCTGGGGCAGGACGGCGACAACTATGGCATTTATGCTCAACGATACAACTCTCAAGGTGTCGCTCAAGGCAGCGAATTCCGCGTCAACTCGATCACAACAGGCGCCCAAAACCTGCCCAAGGTTGCCATGGATACCGATGGCGACTTCGTGATTACCTGGCAGAGCAATAACCAGGATGGCAGCGGCTACGGCATTTATGCCCAACGATACAACTCGCAAGGCGTCGCTCAAGGCAGCGAATTCCGTGTCAACACGATAACCACCGGCAGTCAGCGCGACGCCAATCTTGCGATGGATGACAACGGCGACTTTGTCATCACCTGGCAAAGCTTTGGCCAGGACGGTAGTAACTATGGAATCTATGCACAGCGATACAATGCCCAGGGCATCGCACAAGGCAGCGAGTTTCAAGTCAATACTTATACGACACTCGCACAGCGCAGCCCCACGATCGCCATGGACGCGGACGGCGATTTTGTGATCAGTTGGAGCAGCTTGAATCAGGACGGCAGCTCTTACGGGATCTATGCTCAGCGATACAACGCGCTGGGAATGCCGCAGGGAACGGAATTCCGTGTCAACACGTTCACCACCGGCTCGCAGCTCAATCCCAGCGTCTCGATGAATGCTGATGGCGACTTCCTGATCGCCTGGAGCAGCAATGGCCAGGACGGCAGCGGATATGGCGTGTATGCCCAGCGCTTCAATGCACTAGGCGAGCCACAGGGTGCAGAATTCCTGGTGAACAGCTTCACTACAAACGCCCAGCGTGATGTCAGCACTGCCATGAACCCATCTGGGGATTTCGTCATGATCTGGGAAAGCACGGGTCAGGATGGCAGCGGCAATGGCATTTTTGCCCAGCGATTCTTCGCCAATACTCCGCCCATGATCGCGAATCAGTCTTTTGCAGTCGACGAACTGGCCGCCGTGGGGACCGTGGTGGGGAATGTGATCGCGACAGACCCTGATGCTTTCAGCACCCTCACTTACAGTCTGACGGGCGGCAATGTCAACAAAGCCTTCAACATCAACGCCAGCACCGGGCAAATCTCCGTTCGACGTTCTTATGCCCTCGATTTTGAATCTCTGGCCACGTTTGTATTGCGCGTGCAGGTGACCGACCAGCACGGCGCATCACGAAAAGCCAATGTCACCGTCGATCTCAGTGATGTCGACGATGTCCCCGACATGCTGCCGCAGACTTTCTCGCTTTCCCCTCATGCTCCCAACAACACCGTTGTAGGCACTGTGATCGCCACGGATCAGGACACTGGTGATTCTCTCACCTATTCGATTACCGGCGGAAATGTCGGGAAGGTGTTCGCCATTGATGCTACGACCGGCGTGATTCGCGTCATCAAGGCCTCTGCACTCGATCCCGACACGGTGCCTGTCTATGCACTCACTGTCCAGGCGACAGACAATCTGGGAGCAAACCGAAAAGCCGTCATGTCGATCAGTCTGATCAACCACCAGCCGCAGATGTCCCCCCAGACTTTTACCGTGTCTGAGGACGCGCCGATCTATAGTGTTGTCGGAACCGTGGTGGCCAGTGATCCAGATGCCGGAGACACGTTGACCTACTCGATTACGGGGGGAAATGTCAGCAAGGCTTTCAACATCAATCCGACCACAGGGGCTTTGTTCATCCGTCGCGCTTATGCTCTCGACTTTGAAACTCTGCCAGTTTTCTATCTCACAATTCAAGTCAAAGATTTGAGCGGTGCCACCCGAAAAGCCGTGATGACAATCAATGTTACAGACGCCAACGATGCACCGATCGTGCAGCCGCAGACCTTCTCAGTAAATGAGAACAGCCCCAATGGGACGGTGGTCGGAACCGTCACAGCCAGCGACCAGGATGCCGGGAGTTCGCTCGCCTACTCCATCACGGGGGGTAATGTCAGCAGTGCCTTCGCCATCCACAGCGCGACAGGGCAGATCACCGTCAACAACTCTGCAGCTCTCGACTTTGAAACCACGCCGACGTTCAATATCACCGTCCGGGTGGTCGATAACACGGGGATGTCTCGCAAAGCGGTCATGACCATCAATCTCAACAATCTCCCTGATTTGAATAGCGGTCTCCGTGCTGATGAGGATGACAGCCTCTTCAGTTCCATGCCCAGCCTGTTGAGTTTTCCCGTCTGAGACGCGGTACTTACTCTCACAAATTGCAATCGTTGGTATTCGTCCACGGAGGCTTCAGGTCTTTTCGAAATTGGATGCCTCCGAGGAACAGGGCTCGTGCATTAGACCTCAAGATTGTTTATCACTCACTCCGGCTCACGTCACAGTTGCTGAGCGCCGTCAGCAGCTCTGCCACTGCGGACAGACGCGGATTTATCAACTGCGAAATCCGCACCGGAAGGTCCATTTCAATCATGGGATCATACTGCGGCTGAGGACGCAACTTCCTGTGGGAATGGAGAATTCGTACCGGCTCGTAAGAGATCTCTTTGATTGATATCAACGGCGGGTTGCGATTCTTGGGGTGACCGTCAACACTACGAGAAACGTCATCCTGAAATCGCGCCGGTCTCGGGAGATCTCGATGCGAAGGTCAATCCATGGCAGACCGTTTCAATTCCCAGGAGTTTTTCACCCTCTCTCGTCGTGAGTGGGGCCGACAGAGTTTGGGCCTGCTTGGTGCCGGAATCGGTTTCGGTGCTCCGTCAACAAGCACTGCACTGGCCTTCGACAAGCCCGCGACTGAGTCGGTCAAAATCACGGCCGTGAAGACCTACCTCCTGCGGCATCAGCTAAAGCGAGCCTTTGGTGTTTCGGTCTCGGTTCCCCTCGACAAAACGCGGACGACGCTGCTGGTAAAAATTGAGACGGATGCCGGGCACGTGGGTTGGGGAGAAACCGCGGCGGTCAGCGGAGCGCGCGGAGCCATCACTGATCAGTTGGGACCACGGCTCATTGGCGAGAATCCCTGTGACTATCGTCGATTGTGGCGGATGATGTGGGGAGCAAACTTCGGGCATCCGTTCGCCGTCGGTGCTCTAGATATGGCTCTGTTAGACCTGCGGGGGAAGATTTTAGATCTTCCTGTCGCAGAACTTTTTGGCGGCCGTCTCCGTGACAAGGTGCCCGCGTACGCCTCCGCCATGAACTATGTCGAAGGCGAAGAGCCGGAAACATTGTATCCCCGTGAGGCAACGCAGTTGGTAGCCGCAGGCTACAAGGCATTAAAGATGCGGTTGGGCCGCTATTCTGTCTCTCGCGAGGCGAAAGTGGCTGCGGCTGTGCGCCAAGCCGTGGGGCCTGAAATTCGACTGATGGTTGACGGGAATGCCGCCTACACGCTCGGATCGGCCTTGCGCATGGGTGACGTCTTGCACGAACTTGGCTTCGAGTTCTTTGAAGAACCGTTGCCACAATCGCCAAAATACGCTGGCTATGAGGACCTCAAAGAGAAATTGCCCTTGCCGCTGGCGGGTGGCGAAGGCGTTGATTCGCGAGCCTCGGCGAAGCAGCTAATCGATCGCCGCTGTTTTCATATCATCCAGCCAGATATCAGTCTCTGCGGCGGGTTTGGCGAGACATTGTTTATCGCGGAAATGGCGGCCTTGGCTGGTATTCCCTGCATACCCCATTGCTGGGGCGGCGCGATTTTGATGGCTGCCACCACGCATTTGTTGTCACTGTTGGCCGATCCGCACTGGGGTTTTCCCACGGATACCCCACCTTTGGAACTGGATCAGTCGGAAAATCCCTGGCGCTCCGAGATCGTTGAAGCCCCCCTTCTCTTCCAGGACGGCTTTGTCACCGTTCCCCGAACCCCTGGTTGGGGAATCACCGTCAAGGAAGATGTGGTCCAACGCTATGCCGTTTGATCCACGGAGATTTTTGCTTTGACCAGCATAAGCGACGCAGCCTGCCTGCAGTGAAGAATCAGCCTCGGCTCCATAGCAGGACGCTCGAACTGGCAGCCCTGAACCGAAAAGTCTTTGGGGCGTGGCAGCTCGGAAGCGTCGCAGACGAGTCTCTACTCGCTTGCATAAATTCCTGGTTTTACTCTGGCTTATGGCAGATTCCAGCCGGTTCTGTGACAAATCTAGCTGGAACGATTGCCGCGTTACGCTCCCGAACTGAATCTCAATGAATCCGTCTGGCAACACATAAAGAGCCTGCAGTTGGCCAATGTCTGGAGTTGCGACGCGCTGGCGCGGATCCTTCGGTTCCATAGGTCATCGCGCAGAACGTCGACTGGCGACTAAAAACAGCGGGAATGCAGGCCTTTTTCAGAGAATCGCGAGAGCCGGAGACGCTCCCAAACTTTTCAAATCTTACCGGCTTTTCCATCCCGTTCCAGACTTTTTCTGACACAAACTCTGACAAAGAGCGAGCAACGGTGAAAGTGACAACTGCTCGCACTGACCGACGCCGCTGCGCTGTCAGTCCGCCATTCCGGGTTTACGCCACTCACTGCCTTGAAACCGATACAGCCTCTCGACACCGAGACGCACGCAGCGATGACCTGCACACGTTCTTAGAGCGTTTATCGGAGGGCTGAAACCAATTCCACAAACGGAACGCGCGACCGCACTCGCAAACATGGGGCCAACCAGTTATTGCTAGTGCCGCAGCGATGACCTTGCCCCCGACTTGAGTCCAATCGGGATGTTAGGAACAAGGACGCTGACCTTGGAATCGATCAACATGCCCGCCAGCTCACGATTTCTCTGCGAGATGAACAGGGCAATGTCGTTCAGGCCCGGCAGGTGAAGGCCAGTTGTCTCAGCGACCGCCGACCTGCACTTCCACGAAAATCTGAAAAACTTCCGACTGACCTGTCAGGAAACTGGCCCGGCGTCCGCTTGCCCAAATAGGGCAGACAAATCTAGCCCATCTGCCGGGGAGTTCTTAAGATGCGTATCCTGAGTCATACACTGAGGTTCCGACCCAGAAAGTCCCAAACGTATGGGAGATTCCCCGGCCAATACCGTCCAGTTGCAAGCGTTGCTCGATCAGGGCGACGAGGCTGCCTACGGGGAATTACTGTCCGTCGCCTCATTCCGGTTGCAAAAACTGGCTCGCAAGATGCTCCGCGGCTTTCCCCGGCTCAGGCGGTGGGAACAGACCGACGACGTATTTCAGACCGCGGCTTTGCGTCTGCATCGCTCGTTGTCCGAAGTCAAACCCGAGTCAGTCAGGCAATTCTTAGGGCTGGCGGCGACTCAAATTCGACGCACCTTGATCGATCTGTCTCGGCAGCATTACGGGCCGGAAGGCCAAGCCGCCAAGCACGAGTCCGGTACGAACAACGACCACCCAGGCCACACCGACTCACCGGAGTCGCTCGAATCATGGGCGGACTTTCATGAGCAGGTGGACCAGCTACCTCACGATGAGCGAGAAGTGTTCCAGCTTCTCTGGTATTCGGGAACGACTCAGCGGGAAGCTGCGGAACTCCTCAGCATTTCAGAACGCACCGTCTTGCGACGATACTGCCGTGCAAGGCTGCGACTCAAAGACTCTTTGCATCAGATCGACGGGTAAGGAATCGTGTATGGACAAGCGGGATCAACTCGAAGAATTGCTGGTCGATTGGGAACAGCAACGGCGACAAGGGAACGAGTTGACCATCGAGGAACTCTGCAAAGAGCATCCTGAGCTTGTCGCTGACTTGTCGCGGTTGATTGCCGACTTCAAGGCCACAGACTGGCTGGAACAAGACGACGACTCGGCTGACGACTTCCTGCACCTGCCCGACTTCAGCACGATCACCAACCGTGCTGACGATACTCGCCTGCCCGCTTCCAGCATCCCGCTCGATCAGTTCTGCCAGCGGCTCGTGGCATCGGGACTGATGGATGACGACGGCATTGCGAAGTATCGCAACCTCTACCCCGCAACAGATTCCCTCGCTTTCGCTCAGCAGGTTGTCAGCAGCAAGAAGCTCACCCGCTTTCAGGCGACCGTCCTTTTGGAAGGGCGTGACCTGCCGCTGGTGCTGGATCGCTATGTGATCCTTGACGAGATCGGTGCTGGTGGCATGGGAGCGGTCTACAAGGCTCTCCATCAGCAGATGGACCGCATCGTCGCACTCAAGATTCTTCCCAAGTCGGCTGTCGATTCCTCAGAGAAGATCAAACGCTTCCAGCGGGAAGTCAAAGCCGCTGCCAAGCTCGAACATGCCAACATCGTCACGGCCTTTGATGCTCATGAGTCAAAGGGAATTCATTTCCTTGTGATGTCCTATGTGGACGGGCAGGACCTTGCCAAGCTGGTCCGCAATAACGGCCCGCTCCCGGTTGCCAAGGCGGTCCATTACATCGCACAGGCCGCCCGAGGACTGGAACACGCCCACGGCATGGGGATCGTCCACCGGGACATCAAACCGGCCAACCTGCTGCTCGACAAGAAGGGAGTCGTCAAGATTCTGGACATGGGCCTTGCCCGTATGGAATCGACCGAACCGGAAACTGAACATACCGTTTCTCAGGAACTGACTCAGGCCGGAATGGTGATGGGAACCATTGCCTATCTCGCCCCCGAGCAAGCCCTTGATACTCGCCACGCCGATGCCCGCAGCGACATGTATTCGCTGGGCTGCACGCTCTACTTCCTGCTCACCGGACGCCCGCTGTTCACCGAAGACACCTTGATGAAAACACTGCTCGCCCACCGGGAACAGGACATCCCCTCGCTCGACACCGACCGGGTTCCTGCGGAACTCAATCGGGTGTTCCACCGCATGGTCGCCAAGAAACCGGTAGACCGTTATCAGAGCATGACCGAACTGCTCGATGCCTTGGAGCAACTGACGCTGCCGGATGAGCAAGCCCAGGTGACTCGGCAGATCGTTCCCCCTTCAGAGGCGCAGCACAACACAGCCACGTTCATCGACACCAGCCGGGAGGTGAAAGCACCTCAACTGGCTGCTGCTCAAACTCCGAGAAAGAGCAGCGGGAACTGGTGGGCACTGACTGTCTGCTTGTTGGGGTTCCTCTGGGCAGGGTGGTGGGCCTTGGCATCAGGCATCTTCCTCAAGGTGGAGACCAAGGCCGGAACGATCATTCTGGAGATCGACCAACCCGAATTGGCTGGGGCGGAAGTCTCGGTGGACGGTCAACAGACAATCACGATCAACACCGGCATGGGGCAGGAACCAATTGAGGTGATGGCGGACGAGAAGACCCACACGCTTAAAGTGGTTAAGGGCGGGTTCGAGACGTTCACGCAAGAGTTCACCGTCAAGGCGGGGATGAACCAGCCGATCCGGGTGCGACTGGAGCCGCTGAAGGCGGAGCTAAGTTCCAATGGCAGGCACAGCTGGCCAGCCGGCTTTCCGCCTTCGGCGCAAGTTCCCTTCGATGCCGCACAGGCTCGCGCGCATCAAGAGGCGTGGGCCAGGCATCTCGGCACGACGGTCGAGACGACGAACAGCGTCGGCATGAAGATGATTCTGATTCCGCCCGGAGAATTCCTGATGGGCAGCACCGACGCACAGGTTGCGACGGCGCTGGCGATGATTGACGCTAACCAGAAGGCCGATGGCCGCATTACTGGTCGTATTGAGGCTGAACGGCCGCAGCACAAGGTGATTCTCACTAAACCCTGGCAGATGAGCGCGACCGAAGTGACGGTGGGGCAATTCCGCAAGTTCATCGAGGTAGCGAAGTACGTGACTGAAACGGAGGAGTCCGGCTTTGGCAATGCGGCCAGCAGGACGGCGGATGCAAGCAGCACGGAAGACAAAAAGGGAATGAGCTGGCATTCCCCCGGGTATCCAGTAACGGACGATTCTCCGGTTGCACAAATCACCTGGAACGACGCGACCGCCTTTTGCCAGTGGCTGTCGGCTCAGGAAAAACGCACCTATCGGTTGCCGACCGAGGCGGAATGGGAATTCGCCTGCCGCGCGGGAACGACGTCGCTCTACTCTTTTGGCGACGATGAGTCGCTCCTCGAGCGACACGCCTGGTACGTCAGAAACCTTGGGAGTGGTCAGCGACATCCGGTCGCGACGAGACTGCCGAACCCGTTCGGCTTGTTCGATATGCACGGCAGTCTGCAGGAGTGGTGCAGCGATGGCTACGAGCCCGAATGGTATGCCCAAAGCCCGACCAATGATCCGATCGCTCCATCCAGCAACATGCGACGCGTTCAGCGCGGCGGGCTTTGTCAGAGCACGGCGGTTCGGTGCCGGTCCGCCTATCGGAACGACGGCCCCGCAATATTGCGCGATCTCAATCTGGGCTTTCGCGCCGTCGCAGAACTGCCTGCGCCGGCGACAAAATCGACTTCGCCCGATTCCGCCGTTCCATAAACAACCAGCAAAACTTCAGCCGCCCGGAACTCGACGCCAATGCTGCCGGCTGGGGCCGATCCTCAATGTGTGAGGGTCGACAACCAATTCAACGAATCAGCTCCGAGTGTCAAGGCAGGCCTACCCAGCACTGAGAAATCAGGCTGGCACGGCTGGCCTGCTGATGCTTTAAAGCCAGCGATTGCCCCGTTCCATGCCGAGCAAGCAAAAAAGCACCAGGAAGAATGGGCGAAGCATTTGAGTGTGCCCGTTGAGTATCCTGCTCCAACAAAGCACATATTCGATAAAACTCGCATAAACGGAAAGCGAGATCCGTGTTGTGGTGATTGGGAAGCATCGCATTCGACTTGGAGTCATTTAACGCAAGCTACGCTTCTTCAAGTGTTATCCCTCATGATCCTGGTAGTTTGCCGCACGGACAGACTCGCAAAGTCTTCTGCCAATGACGTATCCACCAACGAAGTCGATAATTTGGACATGTTTAATTGTCACTTGGTCGTCTGCTGTTCTGGGCGGATGGGTGTGGTCGACTCAGTACGAGTTTTCCACGAACCAGAATGACTGCTCAGCTGAGGCAACTAGCTGGCCAGTGAATACGTCTCTGAAACTGGCAACTGACCGACCGACGTTACTGCTCTTTGTTCATCCCCGCTGCCCATGTACCAGAGCGACGATTCGCGAGTTGGAACGGACCCTCAGCGGGCATAAATGGACCGATCAACA
This sequence comes from bacterium, assembly GCA_016125225.1. Classification (GTDB taxonomy): domain Bacteria; phylum Planctomycetota; class Planctomycetia; order Planctomycetales; family Planctomycetaceae; genus DSVQ01. The sequence continues at coordinate 13,077 of WGME01000005.1, forward strand.
ACTGCCTGACACGATTGTCGTATCGACTCTCCCGGACTCCGCCACATCTGAATGGCGCGAAACAGTCACTCTCCGTCACGCCGGTCAATTGCCTCGTGCTAGCCTGTTCTGGGATATCGGTGGCATAGAGGCGAAACGCTTCGGCGTGAAGACCAGCGGCATGGTCATGCTTTTTCGGCATGATGGACAACTGCTACTGGCCGGTGGTGTCACGGTTTCACGCGGGCATGAAGGTAAAAGCATTGGCACCGATCGACTCGATGAACTGATAAGCCAGAATTCTACAGAGCCTCTGCAATCCACCCCCGTGTTTGGCTGCCGCTTGTGCGTCGATAATAACGTGCTGCCATTTTCGAATAGTTGCCAGATTTGCCAGGAGTCGGGCAGCTCCGCGAAGGTTGAACAATGAGATCGTTCCTCAACGCGCCGATGTACGATACTTCCGAAGCAACCCCAGCGATGCGGGAGCGATTGGCGGAGCACTTTCAATCGATCTATTGCCGCACGGATCGCATGTTTGCCGTGTTGATCTTCCTGCAATGGCTGGGGGGGATTGTCGCTGCGTTGGTGATCTCACCACGTACGTGGGCTGGTGCAGAAAGCCATGTGCACCCGCATTTGATCCTGGCAATTGTCGGTGGTGGTGTTCTTGCGTCATTGCCGATTGCCATGGCACTTCTCCAGCCCGGCCGCCGCATGACTCGGTACACCATCGCATGTAGCCAGGTGCTGTTTTCTTCGTTGTTGATTCACTTGAGTGGCGGTCGTATCGAGACCCATTTCCATGTGTTTGTGTCACTCGCATTTCTGGCGGCTTATCGAGATCCCTGGGTACTGGCCCCGGCGACTTTGATTGTCGCACTCGATCACCTGATCCGTGGAATCTGGTGGCCTGAGTCCGTGTTCGGCGTTTCCACATCCTCTGAGTGGCGGTGGCTCGAGCACGCGGGCTGGGTGGTATTCGAAGTGGTCATTCTATTGATTGTTATCCGCCAGAGTGTCTCGGAAATGCGATTGCTCGCACGCAACTCCGTCGAACTGTCGGTCGCATTAAAAAAGGCGGAAGAAGGGGAACGGCTCTTTCGCGAGGGCTTCAGTCAGGCCGCAATTGGCATGGCGGTCAAGCGGTTAGACGGCACTTATCTGCGGGTCAACGATCGTTACTGCGAGATGACCGGGTACAGCGAGAAAGAACTATTTACCAAGCGATTTCAGGATATCACCCATGCGGATGACATTCTGCTGCACTCAGCCGCCATGGAGAAACTCTTATCGGGAGTGCAATCGAGCTTTCAGATCGATAAGCGATACATTCATAAACTCGGACATGACGTCTGGGTGAGGCTAACACTCTCGATGGTGCTGGATGACCGGGGACGACCGGACCACCTCATTGCGGCCGCTCAAGACATCACTGAAGAGCGAGCATCCCAGGAACAGATTGCCAAGTTATCGCTCGTTGCCAGTAAAACTCGGCATTCGGTCATCATTTCGGGGTCTGATGGATCGATTCAATGGGTCAACGAAGGGTTTGTAAACCTGACCGGTTTCACCCAGGAAGAGGCTCTGGGACGAAAGCCTGGGGAACTGCTTCAGGGACCGGGTACCGACCCAGCGACCAAGGCACTGATTCGGGAACGGGTTCGCAATTGCCAGGCAGTCAGCGTGGAGATCCTGAACTATCACAAGAACCGACAGCCATATTGGATCAGCCTCGAAATCGATCCCGTCTTTGATCGGGATGGAAAACTCACCTACTTTGTGGCGACACAATCAGATATCAGCGAACGGAAAAAGCGTGCTGAGGAACTGGAAGAAGCCACAAGAACAGCCGAGACAGCCAACAGGGCGAAAAGCCAGTTCTTGGCGAATATGAGCCACGAAATCCGCACCCCGCTCAACGGCATATTGGGCTTCACAGAAGTTCTGCTCCGCGACCGTGAGAGTATGTCGGCAGACGAGGTTGACGAATATCTGGGAACGATCAGTCGCAGCGGAAAACACCTGCATACGCTGATCAATGATGTTCTCGACCTATCAAAGATCGAAGCCGATCAACTGCAGGTCGAGGCGATTCGATGCTCGCCAGACCGGGTACTGTGTGACGCCGTTTCTGTTTTGCGTGTGGCGGCGATGGAGAAAGGGATTGGGTTGGATTATCGCTGGGACTCTCATGTTCCCGAAGCAATTGTGACCGATCCTTACAGGCTGAAGCAGTTGCTCCTGAACTTGATCGGAAATGCCATCAAGTTCACCGATCAAGGGGCGGTCGTCGTCGTGTCACGAATTGAAGAGATCGCGAATGAATCGGAGCTTGTTGTCGAGGTGCGTGATACCGGCATCGGGATTCCTCCGGACAAATTGACCACGATTTTCAGTCCCTTCACGCAGGCAGACAATACCGTTACCAGAAAGTACGGTGGTACGGGACTGGGGCTGACAATCAGTCAACGGATTGCCGAGGCACTGGGCGGCGGAGTGAGTGTCCAAAGTACCGTAGGACAGGGAAGTACTTTCACTGCTCGCGTATCGACGGGCAATTGCACCATCGAAGACGGCTATGATCCAACTGTGGCTCATCCCGGTGCTGATGTGAGAGATGATGGCGTGATGAACTGCAATCTTGAAAGTGTGCGGGTCCTGGTCGTAGACGACGGTGATACCAACCGCAAACTGATTCGCTTGCTGCTGGAACGCAACGGCGCAAAAGTCCGTATGGCGGAGAACGGCCAGATTGCCTTGAACATGGCAGCCGGAGCGGACTTCGACCTGATTTTGATGGACATGCAAATGCCCGTGCTCGATGGATATTCGGCTACCGCGCGACTGCGAGAGCAAGGGTTTACAGGGCCCATTATTGCTTTGACCGCGAACGCGATGACAGGTGATCGAGAGAAGTGCGAACAGGCCGGCTGCTCGGGTTATCTTTCCAAGCCTGTCGAAGCAACGCAACTGTATGCGGTCGTGAACGAAAGCCGTAAGTCCATCGAACGGCCAGTTACGTCGCGTGAGCCGATTCGGTCATTGCTTCCGACCGACGATGCTGAAATCCGTGAAATCGTGCAGCAGTTCTGCGAAACGCTGGAATTGAAGTACACAGAAATGGAGCAGGCCTGGAGCCAGGGAGACATGTCTCAACTGGCCCAACTCGCTCATTGGCTCAAGGGGGCCGCCGGGACTGTCGGTTTTGGATGTTTCACATCCCCGGCTGCAGATCTGGAAAAAGTCGCGATGGAAAAGAGCACCGCTCATGCTCGTGAGACTCTGAAACAGATCAGCGAACTGAAGCAGCGATTAGCGATTTAGAATTCACCCAGCGGATGAGAAAACGGTCCATGATCAGCGAAAGTACTGATGAAGTGGCGACGATGACGTCTTCAGAGGCAACGGTCCGCAACGGTCGAATTCTCGGCACAAAATGCCCCGTGCCAGACGCCCGGATCGTCGTCATTGACGATGAACCGGTCAACATCAAAGTTGTAACGCGTCTCTTGAGGCTCGAAGGTTATTCACACTTCGTGAACACCAATGAATCGCGCGACGCCTTGAATCTGATCCGTCGTGAATCGCCAGACCTCGTGCTGCTCGATCTCATGATGCCTCATCACAGCGGGTTGGACATCTTGTCGGAACTGCGGAGTCATGAGTCCACCCAGCATGTCCCTGTGATTATTCTCACGGCCGCTACGGACCGTGTAACTCGTGTGAACGTACTACAGGCGGGTGCCAACGACTTCTTGAATAAGCCAATTGATCCTAGTGAATTAGCCCCGCGCGTGGGCAATTTGCTGGCTTTGAAACGCCATCGAGACGAACTGCAAAACCATTCGCGACAATTAGAAGCCGCTGTTCAAGAGCGGACCGCAGAGCTTGAGGCCTCACGACGCGACTTGTTGCATTGCCTGGCTCGCGCAGCGGAATTCCGTGACGACGATACGGGCCATCATGTCTTGCGTGTTGGTCGCTACGCAAGAATTGTTGCAGAAGCACTCGGGCTGGATTCGAAATATCTGGATTGCATCGAGCAGGCTGCCCAGTTACACGATGTTGGCAAAATTGGGATTGAAGACAGCATTCTCAAGAAGCCCGGTCGACTGACCGAAGACGAATTCGAGATCATGCGAAAGCATGCCAGCCTTGGCAAGCGGATTCTCCAGCGATTTTCGCCGCAAGAAGAAATGATCATTCGCCACCATACCGATATCGGCGCCAAGGTTCTTGGTGCGGCTCGCTCTCCGACTCTGGAAATGGCGACACGAATCGCCTTGACTCATCACGAATGGTGGGACGGATCGGGATATCCGCTCGGCTTAAAAGGGGAAGATATTCCTCTTGAAGGACGAATTACCGCCGTCGCGGATGTGTTCGACGCGTTAAGTACCAAGCGGTGCTACAAAAACGCCATCCCGGTCGACAAATGCTTTGAGATCATTTCAGGAGAATCGGGGACACACTTCGACCCACGAATTCTCGATGCCTTTTTTTCGAGACGTAACGAAATCGTCGAGGTACAAGTTCGCTATGCTGATGAGAGGTAATCTGAGAAAAAATTATCACATCCGAGCCATCAGCTCCGAAGATCGCATTTTATAAAGCAGATGTCATTGAGATTGGTACCCAACACATCGTTTTATTGGAATTGACCTCACATGCCGAGGCGCCGAAGTCTACGACATCCTTCGGTTCCGTAGGCGGGATGCGGCTTTCAGTCCGAGCGGTCTCAAGACTCGGGACGATAGGATTTTACGTCATACCATGCGTTTTGCAAGGCGTTGCAAAACCTCACAAATACATGCGTATATGCACCGTAATTGGGCCACTTCTCCGTAATTTTCCGTAGAGAAATCAGAACGTAAGTTTGGCCAGTGTGAGGTAGGAAAAATGATGCTGTTTGCGATCACTCAGAAAGGTTGATGCTGTCATTGTTTGGGGATTATCGTGGCAGCTTCTTCGGCAATGACCGGAGACGGATTCAGTGTCGGATCGCTGGTTGGTTGAGATTCAGGTAATGGCGTCTGTATACCGACAGATATCGGATTTGAAGGTGGTTCAATCCCGTCGGAGTGGGGCTGTTTGTGTTCGTAAACCTTGCGGCCAAACTTGAAGAACAATGCCGGCGTGACGACTTGGTCGAGGATCGTCGACGTGAGCATGCCCCCGAAGACAACCAACGCCAGCGGGTACAGTATCTCCTTGCCAGTCTGGCCTGCTCCGAACAGCAGAGGCAAGAGGCCGATGAAACTGGTCATCGCGGTCATCATCACGGGGGCGAGGCGTTCCAGGCTGCCACGCACGATCATCTGTTCGGAGAAGGCTTCACCTTCATGCTGCATCAGGTGGATGTAGTGCGAGATCATCATGATGCCATTGCGACTCACGACGCCGATGAGAGTGATGAAGCCGACCCAGTGGGCGACGGACAGACTGGTGGCACTGACCCACACACGTGGCCAGTCCCACCAGGGGGCGGCTTGCAATGCGGACCACTCGGGACGGTTGACGATCAACAACGTCAGCACCGAACCGAATGCAGCGAGAGGGATGTTGACCAGGACTTGCACAGCGGCCCTCCAAGAATCGAGCGCTTTGCAGAGCAGCAGGAAGACACCGAGGATGCTGAGCGTGCCGAGTATTGCCAAGCGGCGGTTGGCTTCCTGCTGTGCCTCAAACTGTCCGCTGAATTCGACGTAGTAGCTGCCGGGAAGTTGTTGGAGACTCTCTTCGACGGGGGCGACAGCCGCCTTGATGTCGCTCACTACGCTCGCGAGGTCACGCCCCTGCACGTTGCAGAAGACAACGATCCGGCGTTGGACGTTCTCGCGGTTGAGCGTGTTCGGGCCAGTGGTGTCCAGCACTTCCGCGACCTGTCCCAGCGCAACGCGGCGGCCGGAGGGAGTCTCCAGAATCGTCTCATTGATTGTTTCGGGATCGCTGCGCGAGGCTTCGTCGTACCAGACGACCAGCCCGAAATAGCGGTCTTCGTCCAGCACTTGCGAGACGACTTGCCCCCTATAGGCCGTTTCCAACAGATCGGCAACATCGCCCGGAGCGAGTCCGTAGCGGGCGGCCTCGTCGCGCTTGACCCGCAGGCGAATCTGCGAAATCTCGATCTGCGGCTCGATCTGCAAATCAACAATGCCAGGGATCGTCTGCATTCGCTCCTGCATATTGCTGGCGGCGGTACGCAACTCGCGCAGGTCTTGTCCGAAAATCTTCACGGCGATCTGGGCGCGGATGCCCGACATCATGTGGTCCAGTCGGTGCGAGATCGGCTGGCCGATATTGACTGCCGCACCAGGGATGTTTGAGATGCGGTCGCGCACGTCGGCGATCACCTCGGCGCGCGGACGCCCCACGGAATCGAAGCCCCACAGATGAGCAATCGGGATCAGCCGCAGGGCCGCATAACCCCAGCCAGGTTTCGGCGGACGGTGTTCCGCGAGTCGCACATCGATCTCGGATGAGTTGACTCCCTCGGCGTGTTCGTCCAGTTCCGCCCGACCTGTTCGGCGTGAGACCGACAACACTTCGGGAATATCGAGGATCAACCCCTCGGCGCGTGCGGCGATGCGTTGGCTTTCGTCGAGGCTTGTCCCTGGTTCCATACGCAGGCTGATTGTCAGCGTACCTTCATTGAATGGCGGCAGAAACTCGCCGCCCATCCACAGGATGCTGGCACACGAGAGTGTGACCAAAACGGCGACACCACTCAGAACCAGCGTCGCGTGACGCAGTGTGAACCTCAATACCACTTCATCCAGTCGCTTGAGCCAGCGAAGGACCAGCGGGTCGGCTCCCTCGTCCAGCAACTTGGCTTTCGACAGCAGTACCGAGCCGAATGCGGGAGTGAAGGTCAGTGACACGACCAGCGAACAGAGCAGCGCGGTGATATACGCCACTCCCAGCGGAGCAAACATACGGCCTTCCAGCCCGGCCATCGAAAACAACGGGAACATGACCAGAATGACAATCAGTGTGGCATAGACAATCGAGTTGCGCACTTCGTACGAGGCGTCGTAGATCACGTCCAAAGGTGAACGCTGCTGGTCCACTGGCAGGTGCCGGTTTTCCTTCAAACGGCGATAAATGTTCTCGATATCAACGATGGAGTCGTCCACCAGATCGCCGATCGCCACCGCGATCCCACCCAGCGTCATCGTATTGATCGTGATGCCAAACCAGTGGAACACCAGGATCGTGAGCAGAATCGACAGCGGCATCGACGTGAGCGAACTGAGGCTCGTGCGGAAATTGCCCATCATCAGGAACAGAATGACGACCACCCACAAGGCCCCGTCGCGCACCGCTTCAGTGACGTTCTCCACGGCGGCTGCGATGAAGTCGGCCTGCTTGAAGATGCGGCGCTCGATGACGACATCGGGCGGCAATTCCTTCTGCAACGACTCCAGTACGTCGTCGATCATGCGGTCCAAAGCCAGCGTATCGGCGTTGGGTTGTTTCTGCACCGTGATGATGACGGCTGGGCCACCGCTGACTTTTGTTGTCGCATGTACCTCTTCGGGCTGGTCGCCGCCGTCATGCTCATGGGCTGCCGGTACCGGAGTGTGCGGATGCGTCGATTGCTCGTCGTGACTCCCGTTCGAGTGTCCGTCCTCGCCGTGACTTTCGTCGTGCGCAGAGGAGGCTGGATGTTCGTGCGGCAGTGATTCGCGAACGGCAGCATTCACATCGGGTTCGAGCTTCACCCACGCGCTGCCATCACCCCGTTTGACCGGTCCGCCGAAACGGACTTCGGCCACGTCCTTGATCCGGACCGGCATCGGGTCACGCCACAGAACGGGCGTGTTTTCAATCTCCTCCAGCGTGAGGCTCTGCCCATTGATGCGTAACAGAGACTCTTTCGGTGAGCGGACTACGATGCCACCACCGGCGATCACGTTCGCCTTTTTCGCGGCCGTGACAAGTTGATCCAGTGTCACGTTCTGAGCGGCCAGCCGCGCGGGTGACGTGACGATCTGATACTGCTTGAAGATCCCGCCCATGACCGTGACCTGCGACACGCCACCCACCGCCAGCAACCGGTTGCGCAGCGTGAACTCCCCCAGCGTGCGCAGTTCCATCGCCTTGGCGTTTTGTTCTTCGGTGGTCTTCAATTCCGCGTTGGAGCGCAGGCCGAGAAGCATGATCTCGCCCATGATCGACGAGATCGGAGCCATCACCGGATTCGTCCCCGCGGGCAGTCGCTCGCGGGCGAGTTGCAGCTTCTCGGACACAATCTGCCGGTCGCGAAAGATGTCGGTCCCCCAATCGAACTCGACCCACACAATCGACAGTCCGATTCCCGATGCCGACCGGACTCGTTTCACGTCGGTCGCACCGTTCAGCAGGAACTCAAGAGGTCGGGTGACCAGCACCTCGACCTCTTCGGGGGCCAGACCAGTGGCTTCGGTCATAATCGTGACCGTCGGTCGGTTCAAATCCGGAAACACATCGACTGGCATCTCGCGCAGCTGGTTGGCTCCAAATACCATGACGACGAGCGCCCCGATCAGCACCAGCGCCCGGTTTTTCAGTGAGAAGGAGATGATCCCATTCAGCATGACGTACTTTCTGGCATCAGCGCACGGCCGCATACGCGGTTTGCAATTGTGGAACTCCGCCGGTGGCAATGTTCTCGCCGCGGAAGAGACCGCTCTTCACTTCGAAAAACCGATCGTCGGCCCGTCCCAATTCGATGCGACGCCGCTCGAATGTGCCGTCAGGCTTCCGGACGAAGACAAAGCTCCGCAGCCCATCACGAATGACGGCCTCCAATGGGACGGCCAGTGTCGCGGGTGGCCGGTCGGCGGTCAGAGTGACTCGCGCCGCCATGTTGTGTTGCAGAGCCACGGGTGGCAGCGACTGGAATTCGAGCCACGCGGCTTGTGTGCGACTGTCGGCTCCCACCACCGGTCCAATCCGCGTCACGGTTCCCTCGGCTGTGAGATCGGGATACGCCACCAATCGGATGCGGGCCTTCTGCCCCGGTTGGACGAGAACCGAATCCCGTTCTCCAACAAACACCTGGACTCGAATCTGTGAAACGTCATGAATTTCGAACAGCGGTTCGTCGGCTCGCACGACCTGACCGAACTTCCGATCCAGGTCTGCGACCAGTCCGTCAATCGGCGCTCGCACGGGCAACGTGTCGATCACGCGGCCCGTTTTGAGCATGTCCTCGATCTGCGCCGCTGTGATGCCCAGCGTGAGCAGTTTCTGCCGCAAACCGGCAATCTGAGTGTCGAACGACTTCACCTGTCCCTCCGTTTCGAGGATCGTCCGACGTGAAATCGCATCGCCCACGCCGCGGCGACGGGCCAGCGTGTCACGCCACATCACACCATCGAGATGTGCCTGTAACAGACCCAATTGAATGTCACGTAGTTCGAGGCTGGCGATTTCGGCGAGAACGTCTCCGGCTTTGACGGACTGTCCACGGTCGACGTGAATGCCGACCAGCTTGCCCCCGAGTTGAGACGATGCCTGCGTGCGATGATCGGACGGGATGTCGAGTCCGCCATCGAAGCTCTGGATGCGTTCGACGACATGCTCGGAGACGGGCTCCAACTTCAATCCGATCGTCCGTGCCGTCTCTGGTCCGATGCGCAGCACACCGAGAAAGAACAGGCTCGACAGGGAATGACCGCCCCGCGTGACCACGCGATCCCCTGGCAGTAGTTTGCCCGCCAGAATCTCTACCCGACCTGACCATTGTCGCCCGACGACAACTGCGACCTTCTGGTATTGCGAGCCGTTCTTCAGTTCAGACTCCTCGATCAGGACATAGCGTTCTGCTCCATCACTTTGCACCGCTTCCGAGGGCACGGACATGACCGACTTGCGACTGATCCAGGTCACTTCTGCCTGACCGTTCATGCCCGGTCGAAACACGGGCGAGTCCTTTGGGTTTTGGACCTCAGCCCAGGCGGTGCTCTGATGCGTGAGCGGGTCGAGCATCGCGCCGAGTTTGTCGATCTTCGTCTCAAACACCTGACCCGGCAGTCCGCTTAGCGATAACCGCACCGATTGGCCGGTCGCCACCCGATGCCAGTCCCGTTCGAGGACACCAATTTTCACCCACACGGTCGAGAGATCGACGACCTCCATCAGATGTTCGGTCGGTTCGACGAATTTGCCGATCGCCAGGTCTGAATGCACGACTACACCACTCATCAGACTTTGTACCGGCAGCCGCAGCGGTTCTTTCTGATCGGTCGTCAACAAGTCCTCGGCGACACCCAGTGCAGCCGCCTTGGATTGCAAGACACGCAATGCGTTCAAGTTCTGCTGGTGGGCCAGTTGCGCTTCAAGCAATCGCTGTCCCGCAACAGCCCCCACTTTGGCTGCCGGTTCCAAGCCTTCGAGGATTTTTCCGGTGAGGTCGATGTCGTTCTGAGCCTGTTGATAGTCCAAACGCAGCGTGTGCAGATCGAGACTGTCGAGTTCAGCCACAATCTGTCCCGCCTCCACGACATCACCGGGACGTACCGGCAGAGTGACCACCCGTCCCGCCAGCCGCGATGTGACGACGGCGTACCTGGTCCACGGAGCGACAAGCGTTGCGTAGGCCCGCAACCGTTCGGTTCCCTCGCGCTGCTCGACCTCCGCTGTCTGTACGTCGATCAAATCGCGGGCCGCCTTGCTCAACGTGATCCGTCCTTGGGCAAGGTCGACCTGAAGACCCTTGGTCGGCAACGGCTGATGCCCTTCGTGCCCAAACGCCGAGGCAGTCAACGCACCCACGAGCACCAAACAGACAACCCGCTTCATAATCGAGTTTCCTGTCAGCACTGTGTTCCCATTGTCATGTGGATATGTCACAGCTTGACCCTCCTCAAGCGGAGTGCGTTGCCCACCACGGACAAGGAACTAAAGCTCATGGCCACACTGGCCCAGACAGGTGAGATCAACAGGCCGATGAACGGATACAGCAACCCGGCCGCCACAGGGACGCTGGCCACGTTGTAGACGAACGCCAGGAACAAGTTCTGGCGGATGTTGGCCATCGTGGCACGGCTCAACCGGAGCGCACGAACCAGCGACCGCAGGTCGCCGTGAACCAGGGTGATCCCGGCACTCTCCATCGCCACATCCGTCCCCGAACCCATCGCGATGCCGATGTGGGCCTGAGCGAGCGCAGGGGCGTCGTTGATTCCGTCTCCCGCCATCGCGACCACACGCCCCTCAGCTTGCAGACGCTTCACCACGTCGAGCTTCTGATTCGGCAGCACCTCGGCAATGACTTCGTCGATGCCCAGCGATCTGGCAACCGCATCGGCTGTGCGGCGACTGTCGCCGGTCAACATCATGATTCTCAATCCCGCCTCATGGAGCGAGCGGATCGCGTCTGCCGTGGTGGGCTTGATCCGATCCGCCACGCCAATCATCCCCGCGAGGCGTCCGTCGATGGCGACACACATCACGGTCTGCCCTTCGCCGCGCATTTCATCCATGCGAGCGGCATGGTCCGCGAGGTCGATCGCGTGATCGGCCATCAACCCTGCATTTCCCAAGGCGACAGGCAGTCCCTCCACGACGCCGGTAACGCCCTTGCCGGTAACGGACTGGAATTCATCCGTTTGGGCCAGTGTCACACCACGTTCATTGGCCCCCTTGACGATGGCATCGGCCAGTGGATGCTCGCTGCCCCGCTCCAGAGACGCTGCCAGACGTAGCACCTCGTCTGCCGTGAAGCCTGGAGTTGGTTCGACATTGATCAGACGCGGCTTGCCTTCGGTCAGAGTCCCGGTCTTGTCCACAACGAGTGTGTCGGCACGTTGCAGGACTTCCAGCGATTCTGCATTCTTGATGAGGACACCGTTCTCCGCACCGCGACCGACTCCCACCATGATTGACATCGGTGTCGCCAACCCCAACGCACACGGACAGGCGATAATCAGAACCGCGACGGCATTCACCAGAGCATGAGCCAGTCGTGGTTCGGCTCCGAACAGACTCCAGGCGATGAACGTCAGGATGCTCACACCAATGACAACCGGGACGAAGTACCGCGATACCTGATCGACGACGCGCTCGATGGGCGCACGGGTCCGCTGGGCGTCACCCACCATGCGGACGATCTGTGCGAGCAACGTCTCGGAGCCAACTTTTTCAGCGCGGATTAGCAGACTGCCTGTGCCGTTGATGGTGGCTGAGATTACCTTGTCACCCGACTGCTTCTCGACCGGCAACGGCTCGCCCGAGATCATCGACTCATCGACGGAACTGCGTCCCTCGACAACGATGCCGTCAGCGGTGACCTTCTCGCCGGGGCGGACGCGGAGCAGATCGCCACGCCGAATCAACTCCAGAGATACATCTTCTTCCTTTCCGTCAGCAGTGACTCGACGGGCCATCTTTGGAGCGAGGCCCAGCAGCCGTTTGATCGCTCCACTCGTCTGGCTCCGAGCTTTTAACTCCAGGACCTGTCCGAGCAAAATCAGCACCGTGACGACGACGGCCGTATCGAAATAGGGCATCACCGAACCGTTTGCATGGCGAAAGCCTTCAGGAAAGACGCCTGGAGTGACGGTGGCAATCAGGCTGTAGAGATACGCTGAGCCAACACCCAGCGCGATCAGGGTGAACATGTTCGGGCTGAGGTTCCGAATCGACAGCCAGGCCCGCTCGAAGAAGGGCCAGCCGCACCAGAAAACGATCGGAGTTGCGAGGAGCAGTTGTCCCCAGTTCAGCCCAGCCGCCCAGTGGTGAAGCGGATTGTTGGGGAGCATGTCGGCCATCGCCACCACGAACACCGGCAGCCCCAGGATCAGACCCACCCAGAATCGCCGCGTCATATCCACTTGTTCGTGGCTTGGTCCGTCTTGTAACTCGACAGTGCGCGGCTCCAGAGCCATCCCGCATTTCGAGCAGGAGCCGGGATGATCGCTCACCACTTCCGGGTGCATCGGACAAACATATTCCACTTTCGAAGTCGCAGGCTGATCGAGTGGCTCCAGCCCCATGCCACATTTCGTACAGATGCCGGGGCCAACCTGTCGCACCTCGGGGTGCATCGGACAGGTGTATTCGACACCGTCCTTCGCTGCCGCAACTGGGGCGACTTCCTTCAAGTATTGCGAGGGATCGGCCACAAACTTCTGCTGGCAGAGCGTACTGCAAAAATAGTACGCACGCCCGGCATGATTCGTGCTTGCTACGGCCTTGCGGGGATCAACCGCCATGCCACATACGGGATCATGTGCCGTCATCGGATCGTGCGACTGGTGTTCACAGCATGAGTGCTCCTCTGTCTTCATCAGAAAGCGATCGGGAGCCGCACTGAATTTTCGGTGACACGACATCGAGCAAAAAAAGTAAGTGGTCCCATCGTGGAGATACGAACCGGCCGCGCGAGCCGGGTCGACGGTCATGCCGCACACGGGGTCAACCGCGGGCGTTGAGCCTGCATCAAGGATGGGAAGAGCGGAGCCGATGTTCATGACACTGCCTTTGAGAGAGTTCTTCTTCAATCCGAATCAATCCACTTGCAGGACCGCCGGGATCGTGAAGACCTGCCCTTGACGCTGAAACTGTCCCCAAGCCTTGTAGATACCGGGCTGGGCGATGTGAGCCGCGAATCTCACCTGTCCATCGGGTGCCGACTCTGTTTCCGCATGAGCGTGGATGTACTCGCCCGTCCCCGCACCGATCACCACTAGATGACCCATCGCGCCGAGATACGGCTCCAGATCCGTCACCGCTTGACCGTCGGGATGGCGGTGTGAGAACGTCACCAGCCACTCACTTTCACCCTGCTGCGCGGAGACTTCCGTTTTCACATTGCCTGCGGTGACGACCACCGGCACGTTCGCCTTCAGTTCGGGCGCGGCAGTCGGGTCGCCAGTGACACGTAGCTCATGCCGAATGGTCTGTTGCTCCTCTCCTTTGGCTTGGCAATCCACGAAGAGCCAGTATGTTCCGGCCGTGGGAAAGGCGATCTCAATCGTGGCCTGACCATCATTGGCCACGGTCGGATGCAGATGCTGAAACTCGTCGAGGGCATCTCGCGCTACGATGAGGTGCATGACTCGTTCGTGCAGCAGGTCGAACTCGCGCAGCGTCTTGCCATCTCGCTCTAGATGAAATTGGAGCTTCGTGGGCATGCCGGGCTTCAGATTGTCACCACCGGCGTCCATCACGAATGTTGCAGGCGCGGCTATGCCATTCATTCCCGACATTTTCTGATGTCCACCATGATCGCCAGACGGAGTTGTTGGTCCGCCGTGTGAGGAATGGTCTGCGGATGGCGTTACCGGCGTGGTCGTTTGTTGTCCACAACCGAGTAAGCTCAGAACGATGAGTGCCACACTGGAACGAAACATGGAAGACTCCTGGCCTGAAGATAAGGACCAAGCATTTGGCATTAGCGGGACTTCGGTTTGCCGACATCGATACGAGTGGCCAATACCACGGGCTGCCCATTGATTTTGGACTCCCAGCAGGCGATGACTGGTCCTTCACCGTTGGTGGCGGAACTGACCATCGGATCGCGCGCGGCTCCGGCCAGTTTTTGTGGCTGGTTCGAGGCGGGACTCTGTACAAGTAAATCGCCTTCGCGACCGGTGGTCCAGACGATGACTGGTCCATTGGACGAGGAAGCGATCCACGGTTGCTCGCCACGTCCCAGCAACTGTTCACGTCCGCCTGTGCTGGCGGCGGAGTAGACCTCGCCATTCCTGCGCCAGACGGTAACGAGCGAGCCCTTGGGACCTGCGGCCAGCATCCCACCGTCCATCGGGCAGGCGTTGAGCTTCCAGCTTCCTTGACCGACTTTTTTCGCAGTTGCAAACGTCTTACCGTCGTCTTTGGACGTGGCGACATACATGTCCCGGTTCCCTGCCAGCGAATTGCGGAACATGACATGCACGGCGTCGTCACTCACCATGATGGACGGATGACAGCATTCGCAGACGTTGCCATCCGGCGAACGATAGACCCGCACGTTGGCTTGCCAGGTCTCGCCACCATCGGTGGACTTGGACGCATAGACCTCGGATCGCTTCTCGCGCAGATCAAGCCAGGTCGCCCATACCGAGCCATCGGGGCCAGACGCCATGCCGTGCAGTCCTTCGCGAGCCGAGTCGGCCGCGTCGTTGACGCGCACCGGTCCCTGCCATGTCGCTCCACTATCGGTAGAATGCCAGGCGAGCACATCACCGTCGCGGCCTTTTCCCTGCATTCCTCCCACGGCTGTCACCACCACGGCATTTCCCGCAACACTGATGCGCGGCCCGCGTCGCATTCCCAGCGACATATTTGTGACGCGAAACGCCTCTTGCGGTTTCGTGAACGTGGTCCCGGCATCCGTCGATCGGCAGTGAAATACCGCGTCACCCGATCCGTAAATGAGATGAACAGTGCCATCCGTGGCCACCGCAACCTGCGGCTGTTTGGGGGACTGTCCAGCACCACTGGTTGCAATCACGACCGGCTCGGCGGCCAACACGGGCATGGTCAGATGGACTACAACCAAGCAGGTCAGACTTCGATAGAGAAGTGTCTTCATAGTGATCGCCTTGGAGGAAATGAGTGCTTGCTAATGTGCGTTTGCAGTAGAACCAGCCATTTCAGAGAGCCGGTCCAAGACCTGCTCCCACGCTTCTGACTTCGACGAAATCGCACCACGGCTACTGATCCGCCGTGTTGCCGGCCTTCAATGCCGCGACCTTCGCCAGCGTCTCGTCGGGGTTCTTGAGGGCCTTCGCCTTGCAGCCGGAACAGCAGACGAAGACGGGTTCGCCTTTGATCTCGAACTTGATGGGTGTTCCCATCGAACCCAGACGGGACTGATTCATCAGGGCACAGAACTGCTGGGCCTTCGCCAAGGCCTGGTCCTGCGGGCTCAGCCTGGCCAGCGAGGCCAAGACTTTGGAATCGTCAGCTTCAGCAGAATGATCGCCGTGACTGGCCTGCGCTGACGAAGCCGGTGTCGCGGGTGGAGTCTGTGTCTGACAGCCCACAGCCAGCGCAACAGCGACAAGTGGTAAGAATGTGATGGCCAACTTCCGCGAATGAAACATGATTTGGTCTCCGATGAATGGTCCTTGTGTCGGTGCCGCAAGTAAGGACGGAAATTACTTGATGTAGGTATCCGGGGTCTTGACTTCTTCGGGATGCTCTTTGGCGAGCTTCACAAACTCATCCACGCAGGGTGGGCAGCAGAACTGGTACGGCATTCCGCCGATGATCCAGGTGAACTTGGAATTGGCCTTGGTCATCGAGATGGGGCAAATCTTGTCACCGGGATTTGGCTTTGCGTTGTGTGACGACAACATCCCCTTGAATTTCTGAGAGGCGGTCACATTGCCGTTGGCCGCGATGTCAGCCTCCGTGTACTTGCCACCCGGTGTCAGATACAGCGTCTGCTCCTCAGCGGCTGGCAAACTGGCGGGCATTTCTTCCGAAAGGGTCTCCGTCTGCGTCGTAAATCCCACGCGGAATCGCTCGCCATTGATTCGGATGTTCGGAATCGTGATTTCCAGACTCTGGCCCCTCAGTTCCTCCGGTAACTCCCCTGAGAACTGAGAAGTTTGGCCTGGCGCGTCCCCCTCCTGCGGCGTCGCGATTAAATCCACCGGCACAGCATCGGGCTGTCCGACAACTTTGACATACGCCTTGATCGGCTGCTCGTCGACTTCTTGTATCCGCGACTCATCCTTGCCGAGCGTGAGCAGTCGGAAAGCTCCCCCCTTCTCAATCACCGCTTCAGCGTGATAGCTGTCCGTTCCGATGGGGACGATGATTCCACCATGTGAGCCCGGCTTGTGTGCGTGATCACTCTCGGCTGGCATGGCGATCCCACCGGGGTTGCTAGTGACGATGGCAGGGTTTGGATTTGCTGGCGCGGTCGCCGCTGCCCCCTGCGAAGACGTGGTTGTTGGAGACGTGGCATCAGTCCGTAGAGCAGGGTTCTGGCCGCAGCCGATCACGAACAGAAACGAAATGCTCAACAGCGCAAAGCCGGTGAGAGAAAACGCGTTGCGTGTAGACATGGTTGAGTTCCTCCGTTTCGCTCGCGCAGCATCAAGCAGCGGTCGAAACAGCCAAATTGCATTGGGAAAGAAAGCGACAGCACGGCAAACTGCCGAACAATCACTACTGCAAAGCCAGAACTGTTTGGGCTACCACTCTGCTCAGCAGAGGAGCCTGACAGGGCGAGAAGAGATCAGCAGCGGAGTGAGTTCACCGCGCGCAAAATGCCAACGCCATCCAAGCGAGGAAAGGCTGTGGGCCAGCAGAAGGTTGCCTTCAATGGAGCAACTTCTACCAAGGACGGCCATTCATGATGTGGCGCAACGATAAGCTGGCGTGCCCATCCGTCGTGCGAAATGGATGGAACGACCACGTCGCTGGCCAGGTTGGCCGAAACGACTTTCCCGTTCTTACAGGGGCATTCGTGTCCAGGCCGATCCGAAGAATTGGGGCATTGATCCGTCGAATCGTCTGGATTATGGCAACAGCACGAATCGGCCGCTGTCTGGCTCAGCACGACTGGTCCCAAGGCCGCAAACGTGCAGCAACAGAACGACGGCCCGAAGAGCGTCGTTACCATCAGCAGCAGCGAAAGAGCCTGGCGTCCCACGATTATTGTCCCTAGGGGCGAGTTCGAACTCACATGATCGAAACGCTTTCATTCTATCGATGACCTGTCAAGGCGGGAAGAGCAGAAACATCCCAAACTGCTGATGCACGACCGGGACACGAAGTTTACGAAAGCGTTTGATGCGGTCTTCGACGCGGCGGGGGCGGAAGGGAAACAGACGGCGTTTCGATCCCCGAACACCAACGCCTTCGTCGAGCGGTTCATTCAGACATTGCAGCAGGAAGTGCTCGATCACTTCATCGTGTGCGACGAGCAGCACATGGATCATCTGGTGTCGGAGACCGTTGAGCATTACCACGAGGAAAGACCACACCTGTCTTTGGGGAATGAGCCGCCGGTATATCGCCAGACGACGGAAACCCCAGGCAGCGACAGCGACGAGACCAAGCTGCGGATCGTCTGCCGCGAGCGGTTGGGCGGACGGCTCAAACACTACGCTCTGAGGGCGGCGTGACTGTACCATAACTCCACACTCGCCAATCCAAATTCCGTCCCAACCACTTGTTTTGACGGTAGCGAAACTGGTCTACCGGCGGGTTACACGAAAGGCTGCCATCTTCGGATGGCGGCCTTTTCGCGTTATATCGCCAGTTCTCGCAACCACTTCTAGAATCGTTCGGCGTCTCAAAGTCTCCGTCTCCGCCCGCCGCGCGACGATCTAGTCGTCCACACGCGTCGGCTTTCTGGGCCAATCTCGCCCGAAGCTCTCGGTTGTCTCCACGTCTCGCGTCGTCCGGGTTAACGACCGTTGCGAGCGCTCGACCGGTCACTGATGACATGGTTGCGATCCGGCCCTCGCGGACCGTAAGGCCATTCTCCATCTCACCATGATGGTTGCGACCGCATCCTTCGGCGAATCCGGGAGGCCAGTCAGCTCCTTCTGGGTTGAAAGAGCTCAACGGGATTGCCAGATGGATCATCCAGAACGATTTGGGAACCGCCTGGTCCGGTGATGATGTCGTTGCGAAATAGAACTCCTGCTTCTCGGAGCCGCTTGACCTCAGCGACGAGATCCTCCACCTGGATATGGATGCGGTTCCAGCCGCCAGGAACAGGCTCGCGGCCATCCGGCATCGTCCGTCGACCGGAACTCGTCTTGCCGCTCAGCAGCAGCCGCACGCCGTCGCGGCTGACGGAAGCAAATGCAGGGCTGGCGTCCTGATCGACGGTGAAGCCGAGGTGAGTGGTGTAGAAAGTGATTGCGTCCGGAACGTCGTCGATCATGTAGCGAATGCTGACCGTGGACATTGCCTTGTGCTCCCTTCTGGTTCGATTCCTTTGATAAGCCGCCGTTTGAAAGCCGTCTGTCGGCTTGGTCGGCAAGTCAGGGCTTCTTGTAGTTCTTCGGCACGTCGCCCGTCAGCGCGTTGAGGAACGCCACGATAGCGGCTGCGTCGTCGTCATTCAGATCCGCACCAAGCTGAACAGAAGACATGATTCTCACGGCTTCATCGAGGGTCTTGACGGAACCGTCGTGGAAATAGGGGGCGGTCTTGCCAATGTTCCGCAGCATCGAAACGCGGAACTTGTATCGGTCCGCTTCGTCCTTGGTTGTCTCGAACCGGCCGACGTCTTTGTTCTCCGACTTCGTTGCGAGCCAGTAGTCCTTGACCACGCCGAACTTCTCAAACGATCCCCCGCCGAGAAGTTTCCCCTTGTGGCAGCCGGCGCACCCCATCGACAGAAACAGTTTCAAGCCATCTTTCTGTTTGACATCGAGGGCATCGTCGGCCCCCGCCAGGTAGAGGTCAATTGGTGCGGGAGTCAGCAGGGTCGCTTCATACGCCTGCACAGCAAGCGCATAGTTGGCGGGAGAGACCGGATCGGACTCCTGGGGAAATGCTCGCAAGAACCCATCTGTGTAACCATGCTTCTTGAGCAGCGGGACCACGTCTTCAGCGGCTGAGAAGCCCATCGAACCGGTGAGAGACCGCTCCGCCTGATGAGCCCCTGACTTGCGATCACCGGTCCACCGCAATGTCGGTTGCAGGACCGCGTTGAAGATTGTCTGCGAGTTGCGGGACGTGTCCTTTCCACGGGCGTCAACGGAAAATCGCTTGTGATCGGCTCCCCAGTCCTCCACCCGATGGCAGCTGGCACAGGCGATCTTGCCATTGCCGGACAGACGCTGATCCCAGAACAGGGATTGTCCGAGGAGCACTGCTGGCTCACTCAGTTTTTCCTCCCGCACCGCTTCCAGTATTCCAAACTGCTTGAGGGCATCTTGCCTGAGCGGATCTTCAGCACTTACGGGCGTTGACAGCCACAGGCATGAAGCTAAAGCGAGGAGCATCGCCAGCCGGAGCGATCTCTTGATCGACAGGTGAATCGCCCGCTGCTGGCAGGATTGGAATTCGGCATCCTGGGGCATTCAATTCTCCATTTTCCGGGCCGCAAACAGTAGCTTGCTGAACTGCTGCCAGACCAGACCGGCGGCGATGATTCCAAGGCCTAGGATCCAGACGAACCGGTCGACCCAGAACGCAAGGAACAGGCACGAGAGCAGTCCCATCCACGCAACCACTCGCGGGAATTGCCTATCGGGCTCACGCAATTGCAGTGCCGCAAAGTTAGTTAAGGCGTAGTACACCAGCACGGTAAACGCACTGAACGACCAGGTCGTCTTCACGTCACCGGAAAGGACCAGCGTGGCAATGGCGAGCCCCACACCGATGACGGCAGCGAAGGGAGTGCTTCCCGACCGATCGATGGCTGCCAGGCATGTCGGCAAGTCTCCCCGCCGTCCCATTGCGAGGGCGACGCGCGAGAGGCCAAGCACAAGGTTCAGCAATACGCCCAGCATCGACGTGACGGCCCCTATCGCGATGACCAGGTCGATTCCGGGGATGTCGAATCGCCGGGCAACGACTTCCAAGGGCGCGGCTTCCTGTTGAGCGGCCCGGTGCAACGCGTCTGCTCCCAGGGTGGCGATGGAGACCCATGCGACCGCCGCGTACAGCAGCAATGACGCCATCAAGGTGAGGATGATTGCGGCGGGGATATTCCGTCGTGGCTCGCGGACTTCCTCACCCAGAGTAGCGATCCGTCCGTATCCGGTGTAAGCCACAAACATGAGGGCGCATGCCTCCAGAAACCCACCCGGCGCGAACTCGGGCGGAGAACCGAAGCGAGCAAGTTCTCGGGTTTGTGGCCGGAGCGCTGCGGGCAGTCCTGCCGCCACAAAAATCGCCAGCGACAAGAGCGTGACAGAGACCACAGCCGCATTGAACGCTTTGCTCCAACGAAGGCCACCTAACACGAAGCCCGTCACCAGAATCACCGCTGCCAGAGCCAGGGGAACTCGCCACTCTGTGGCGGTCAGCCCCAGGACGTTCAGACCGTAACCGGCAAAGCCGAGCGCTGCCGTCGCGGCTGATGCACTCTTTGCACAGAGAAACATCCAACCGGCCGTGAAGCCGAGACTCGGATGCAACCACCGGTAGCCGTATTCATAAGTGCCGCCGCTGACGGGATGGGCGGCTGCCAGTTGCGCACTGCTCAACCCATTCAATCCAGCAACCAGCGAGGCCACGCCAATCGCAGTGACAAGCCATGAGCCGGCGCTGCCGGCGGCGGTCCCCACACTCACGAAGATGCCTGTGCCGACAATGGACCCCAACCCCATCATCGTTCCACCAAGAATTCCGATTTCCCGACGGAGAGACGGCTGACGGATTGTCTGTGAACCTACGGATGCCACAGCGACTCCCTGAAGTTGTCCAGCGGACAAAGCGTCAGGGGAGTTGCCACCCCCGACACTCCAGGAATCGTACCCCAACCGCTATCGGACTTCAATATCGAAGTCCGATATTTAATGTCTGTGATTCGTGCTCAACTTGCCGATCCGGTAGAGCGTGAGTGGCCAGCCATCGCAGCATGGGGATCGGAGGGTCATTCACTCAGCTTTCGACGAACCAGCCGATGGCGCGGCTCAATTCAAACTGAGCGACGTTGTAGTCGACGACCGCGTTCAGATAGGCTCGCTGGGCAGTGGCCAGCGCTTGAATCGACTGCAAAGTTTCAATGGGAAGACCTTGAGCATTCTCGATGCGTTGGACATTCAGAGCATAAGACTTCTGAGCGGCTTCGACGCCGCGGCGCGTCAGTTCGATGCGTTGTTGGCGCTTGGTCACTTGAGCGTGCGCCTCCGCCACCTCACTAGCCACGCGATCCATGATGGCCACCTCGCGCATCTGCGCCTGGCGTTGCATCGAACTGGTCTCATCCCGCGCGGCCCGTTCCCCAAATCCGAGATTGCGAATTTCCCAGTAAGCGACGGCATCCGCGTCCCAACGGTCATTGGAATTCACGATCGAACTCCCCAGCCCGCCTCCCATTCCTCCGTAGCTCATCCCTAATAAGACACTGGGCACCAGCGGGGCGTACTTCTCCCGACGTAAACGCTCGACGGCCTCGCAGACCAGATGTCTTTGCTCCGCCAGTTCCGGACGACGCGACAAGCCGGTTGCGACGTAGGAGGCCGGTCCCCCGTCCAACGTCATAACTTCCAACGGGATGACGCTCGGTTCGCCACTCTGGATTAAAACCGAGGGATCGGCATGGAGAACCTGTGCGAGACGTGCGGAAGCAACCTGGACGGTTTCTTCACGCGACACCAGTTCTTCCTGTCGGAGAGCCAGTTCCGCTTCCGACCGTTGATGATCGGATTGCAAGCCTTGTCCCGTTTCGGCGTACTGCCGGGTCAGATCCGTCAACTTCTCGGTATTTGCCAAGGCTTCCCTGGCGATCGCCAGGGCATGTTCGGCGCGCACCAGTTCCAGATAGGCGACTGCGGCATCCCGCAGTGTATCGTTCCTGGCCGCGGTGGCTCCGAACTGTCGGGCGGAAGCCTGATGGGCGGTAATCTTGGGCTGGAAGATTGCGTCCGTCAGATGGAACTGTGCGACGACTCCCGGCACAGCGGGCGATCCGGCCCCCACCGCATTCGCCCCCATTCCGCCGTAGAACGAACTGCGTGTGGTATTGAAGACGTTGCCTGCCACGTCCTGAATCGCCCCTTCGTGGTGGTTGTAATTCAACCCGGCACGCAACGACGGTATCCAGAGCGTTTCGGCGCGCTCAACTCGCGCATAGGCTTCGTTGATGCGCTCTCGGGCAACTGCGACGTTCGGATTCTGAGAATCCGCGAGGTGCAGGACATTCCCAAGGTTGAGGGTATAGGTTCCGGTGTCAATCACCGTTGCAGGGGGGACGGGAACCGGCACTTCCTCGCTGTTCGAGGCGAGAACGGTCTTCGTATTTGTATCGGCTTCATCGGTTGGCGCGCTCTCTTGAGTCGCACCGACCGGAGTCAATGGCCGATCTGTCGCTTCGATGTGAGGTTTCTGCCATCGTGCTGACGGTACGGATGGGGAACGTGCGTCGGACTGACCGGTCGGGTTTTGCGCCGGACGGCCAGTAATACTTGCGAGGGGGGCCGACGCGCTGACGGACTTCGTCGATTGCTGAGTTAATGCGTCATGCCGCCGGTCCAACGGAACTGCGGTGCAGCCAGTGACGCCAAAGACGAGTCCCATCAGGCAAGACAAGAGTTTCTGCGCCATGCGACCATCCTTGGCCAACTAAAACCAGTGCGGAATTCTTCTCCTGAATTATCGAAAACCGATATTGCGATCCTGAGCAAGTTCTCCCGACGATTCATGACGACGGCACCGGATGGTCCACCTATTCCGTTTAGGCAAGTTGCGTAGGCTGCCGGGCCACAGGCTCGGACGATCCAGAATCACTTGGATGGTGGAGCTGCGGTCACGACCTGCCCCTCTCGATATGCACTGGCATTGACACTGATGACCTGTTCGCTACCAGTTAGCCCTTCACGAATTTCGACATCCGCGCCAGCCTGGAGTCCCAGCGAAATAGGGAGACGCACCACCTTGCCGTCACTCTCGACTGCGAAGCAGTATGTCTGCTTATCCTGGGTGATGACGGCGGATTTCGGGAGGCTCAAACAGTTCTCCACTTCGGCCGTCGTCAGTTTGGCTTGAACATACTGTCCCGGTCGCCAGGTCTCTTTGGCGTTCGGCAGATGCACCTCGGCCGACATCGTTCGCGACGTGGAGTTGAGCGACCAGCTCGACCGGGTGATCGTGCCGACATGCGAACTGCCAGGGATCGCTGGGATTTTGATCTCCACCTTGGTCTGGGGCGTAATGTGGACCGCATCGATTTCCGGAACATCGATCATGATGCGGACTGGGTCGGTCCGCATGACGATGAACAGCGGCTTTGGGTTGCTCGTACCAGCATGCACCAGATGTCCCGTGTGGATGTTTCTTTCCACGACCACGCCGTCGAAGGGGGCGCGAATCAGGGTGTAATCCAGCATGGCAGACACTCGCCGTTCGTCAGCTTCTGCTACCGCCAATCTGGACCTTGCGGCTACGGCATCGGCCTTGGCCTTTTCCAGATCGGCGGCCGCTTCCTGCTGCTGGGCTTCCACCGACACGATGCGGGCCGCGACTTCCTTGCGTCCCGCATCGGCAGCATCGCGCTGGGCGCGGGTTTCGTCGGCGACCTTCTTCGTGACCGCTCCGGATTCCGCGAGTTGGGCGACCCGTTGGAACTCCGATTCCCACCGCAAATAGAGCGACTCTTCCCGGTCAATCGCGGCCTTGGACTCCGCCACTTTGGCGTTGGCGGATCGAACGGAAGCCTCGGCCACTTTCACGCTCGCATCCGACTGTAGGATTTCCGCGTTCGCCTGCGACACGGCAGCAGACTTCTGTGCCAGTTCCTCTTTCAACTCGGGAACTTGCAATTCACACACGAGTGTTCCAGGCTCATCGTCTTTCGGACCGCGAATCTCATCGCCGACATCCACCGGAATCTTCATGACGTACCCCGTAGCTTTGGCATGCAGCGGTGTCACTTCGTAGGCTTCGACTCGTCCCGGCAGTTCGATCTGACGGACCAGCGGCTTGCGTTGCGGCTGGATTACCGTGGCACGTGCGGGAGCCTGGCTGCCGGAAGCGTCCCCATGTGCTTCAGGACCGTGCTGCCCACACCCGGTGAGTGCGGACAGGGCGCACAAGCTGACCCACCAACCCGAGGGTATCGACAACCGATTCATGTGTTCTCTTTCTGCGGCATACGACAGTTTCAACGGGGGCGATATCCTTGGTTACTCGGCTCCGAGCAACTGGCCAGCCTCCTGCCGGTATTGCGGGCTGTGTACGTCCACGGGGTCCAGTGACGCCGACCGATTGGGGGCACGTCGCTGGATCAGTGCAAAGACGGAAGGCAACACCAGCAGAGTCGCCATCGTCGCGGCCACCAAACCACCGATGACTGCCCGCCCCAGCGGAGCGGTCTGTGCTCCTTCCTCACCCAGGCCCAAGGCCATCGGAACCATCCCGACACCCATCGCGAGACTGGTCATCAGAATCGCCCGCAGTCGTCGCTCCCCCGCTTCGATGGCCCCCACTTTCGAATCACCGCTTCGCCGTCGCGATCCTTCGGCGAAGGTGACCAACAGAATTGCGTTGGCCATTGCCACTCCAACCGCCATGATCGCGCCGATAAACGATTGAATGTTGAGTGTCGAGCCGGTGAACCAGAGCGAGAGCACCACGCCCGCCAGGACGGCTGGTACCGTGGACACCGTCGTCAGTGCCAGCCGCAGCGATTGATAGTTGGCGGTCAGCAGCAGAAAGATCACGAGGATCGCCAGTGCCAGGCCAACTCCCAGGCCACTGACAATCTGCCGCATCGGAGGAATCTGCCCTCGCAGTTCGGTCGTGACGCTTTTGGGACGCTTCCCATCGGCTTCGAGTTTCGCCAAAACCCGGTTGACGTCGCTCGATACCGATCCGAGATCCTGGCCGCTGATGTTCGCCGTCAGCGTGATCTCACGTTTCATGTTATATCGGTCAAATTGACCGGCCATCGTTCCCGGAGAAATCTGGGCCACGTCTCGCAGCAGCAAGGGCTGACCGTCGCGGTAGTTGATCGGAATCGTCGCCAAATCCTCGGGCTGAGTCATCACCGGTTGCGGAATCTCGACTTGCACCTGATAGCCGATGCCCGTCTTGGGATCAGGCCAGTAGTTCTGCACGACAAATCGCGTGGACGATGTCGCAGCCACCACTGACCGAGCGATCTGCGATGCCGTGGTGCCGGTGTAGGACGCCTTCTCGCGATCGAGCACGACATTCACCGTGGGATAGTCCAGCGACTGAGCAATCTGCACATCACGCAGGGCGGGAATGGATTTCAGTTCCTGATGAACGGCCAGCATGTATTCGCGACTTTCCATCAGGTTGGCACCACGGGCGGCGACCTCCAATGGCGTCGGAGAACCAAAGCTCATCACCTCGCTGACAATGTCGGCAGGCTCGAACGAAAACCGCAACTCCGGGTACTGCTGCGCGAGAACGCCCCGCAGTTCGTCCTTAGTACGTTCCGGGTTAATGCCGCTGCCGTGCTTCGTGGCAATCCGTAACAGCCCTTCCTCCGGTCCGCGCGACCATTGATAGACGCCGTTAATCGGAAAGCTGGACGGAATCGTGCCGACGTACCCCAACGTGATGTCGACGTTCTGCGGACCAACGTGCTTGCCGATGGCGTCGAGAATGCCCAGTGCATACTGTTCGGTTGTGTCGAAGTGAGTTCCATCGGGAGCACGGAACCGCAGCCGAAATTCACCCACTCCGGTACTCGGAAAGATTTCGACTCCCAGCCTTAACCCTACGCCTACCACGATCGCCGCCGCGAGGGCCAGGTATGCCGGCACGACGATCCAACGGGCCGCGACCAGTCCCCCCAGGACGCGCGCATACAGCCCGGTCACACGATCGAACAGGGTTCTCCGCGTCTGCGTGTGCCCCTGCCCGTGGTGGCGCAACAGCCAGACAGACATCACCGGCACGAATGTGCTCGAGAGAATATACGAAGCAATCATCGAGAAACCGACTGCCAGCGACAGCGGCACGAACAGGTTGCGGGCCGCTCCCTGCATGAAGAACGACGGGACGAACACCGCGAGAATGCAGAGCATCGCGAGTAGCCGCGGGATCGCCGTTTCAGCATTACCCAATCGCACCGCCAATGCGATGGAGTCCGTTTTTGAGTACTGCGTGTGGATGTTCTCGATTTCAACCGTGGCCTCATCCACCAGAATCCCGACCGACAGCGCCAGTCCGCCCAGCGTCATCAGGTTGATGGTATGGCCACACAGCCACAGCCCCAAAATGGAGGCCATGATCGCCAACGGAATGTTCAGCACGACGACCAGCGCGCTGCGCCAATCGCGGAGAAACAGCAGCACCATCAATCCCGTGAGCACAGCACCCAGCACGCCTTCGGTGAACAGGCTGTTGATGGCACGGGTCACGTAGGGAGACTGATCGAACTCGAATGACACCTTGATGTCACTGGGCAATTCTGCCTGCATCGTCGGGAGCGCCTTCTTGATCTCATCGATCACACTCATCGTCGAGGCTTCGGCCCGCTTCGTGGCCAGGATGTACACCGCCCGGCGACCATTTACGAGCGCGTAACCCGTCTGCAAGTCGGTCGCATCCTCGATTGAGCCGATGTCACGCACATACACGGGCGGTCCGTGATTGGTCCGAATGGGGATGCTACCCAGATCGCGAATATCCTTGACCAGGGCATTCGTAGGAACGACCGGATAACTCGAACCGACGTGCAGGTTGCCGGACGGGCTGACCGCATTTCCCGCCGCCAACGCGGTCACGACTTCATCGGGGGAAATGCTATACGACCGCAGTCGCTCCGGGTCGGCACGGATCACAATCGTGCGCGCACTGCCACCGAAAGGGGGCGGAGCCGAGACGCCCGGCAACGCTGAAAACATGGGGCGTACTTTGAAGAGGGCCTGATCCTGAATTTCACCCACCGTCCGCGATTCGCTCGACAGGACGAGATAACCGACGGGAACGCTGCCGGTGTCAAACCGCATCACGAACGGGGACACCGTTCCCGGCGGCATGAAGGCCCGCGAACGGTTGACATAGTTGATTGTCTCCGCCATCGCTTGGGCCATATCGGTGCCCGCGTGGAAGTACAGTTTCATCAGGGCCATGCCCTGGATGTTCCGGCTTTCGACGTGATGGATGCCGCTGATGTAGAGAAAGTGATACTCGTAATAGTTGGTCAGCAGACCTTCCATTTGGGCGGGGTCCATCCCTCCGTAGGGCTGACAGACATACACGACCGGCAGGTTCAAGGCCGGGAAAATGTCGACCTTCATTGTCTGAAGCGGAAATTCGACTCCGAAGGTCCGTAGCGACTGATCGACCCACTTGGGACGGAGAGCCACCGAACACGCCAGCACC
The DNA here is from genome assembly GCA_016125225.1 of bacterium. Taxonomy (GTDB): domain Bacteria; phylum Planctomycetota; class Planctomycetia; order Planctomycetales; family Planctomycetaceae; genus DSVQ01. The sequence continues at coordinate 41,001 of WGME01000005.1, forward strand.
ACAGCCACAACGCCAACCATCACGGTGAAGGGACGTCGCAGTGCAAATGCGATGGGGTTCATTGAGAGAGGACTTTCGTTAGAATCAGGCAACGGCGGTTCTGGCCAACTCACGCAATTGACACGATGTGATACAGTTAGGCGCTATCCAACCCTATCTGGTCACGATATCGTACTTCGATACAGGAGACGAAGCAAATGCCGGGCGACGATTTGCTGAAACACTTTTTCGGCGGGTTCGTGCGCCTCCACATCCTGCACCATGCGGTTCTGGAACCGATTTATGGCGTGGAGATGATCGAAGAGTTGGGCCGACATGGCTACAAACTCAGCCCCGGCACGCTCTACCCCATTTTGCACGGCCTGGCAGAGGGTGGCTATCTCACCAGTGAAGACGAAGTGGTCGAGGGGAAGCGCCGCAAGAATTACCGGGCGACCAAAAAGGGCGAAAAACTGTTGCGGGAAGGCCGCGAGAAACTGCGTGAACTGTTCCGTGAAGTCGTCGAAGAAGGTCCGGCTTCATAAGCATGCTGGATTCTGTGGATGAACTGATTCAGCTACGCTGAAATGTTTTCCGTCCTCAGGACAATTCCACCTCGCGAGGCAGGAAGAAGTCCTTGCCCAGGCTTTCCGGGTGGTCCAGGCGGTGGGGCCGAATGCGAGTCCGTAGCCACTTCCGATCGGACTCCGCTTCGCGGCCTTCGGTTCCGTAGATCATCGCACGGAATGGCGATTGAGGACCGAAAACAGCGGAAATGCAGGCTTTTTCAGAGAATCGCGAGCGTCGGAACCGCTCCCTGACTTTCCAAATCTTACGGGATTTTCCATCCCGTACCAGTGTTTCTCTGACACAACTCTGACAAGCCGGTTCGGGCCTCGACTCCGCCTGTTATGCGGGCTGTAAGGCGCGTCGTCAGCAGTTTCTGAACGGTGGCTTTCAAGCCCCCTTCGATCGGCTTTTTTCGTGGTCGAAGCGGGGTACAAGGAATGTGCAACCCGTTCCAGAATACGAAGTCACGACAATACACCGATGGCGAAGATTTTCCACCCCTTGCTGGCGCTCATCGCCTCCTGCACGGATCGGGAGTTGGCCAAGCATGTCCAGTTCCTCAAGGAAGAAAATAAGATCCTTCGGAAACGAGTGAAGGGAGAGATCCACACCAGGCCCGAGGAGCGCCAGCGACTCTTGGAGTTCGGGAAGTCGCTCGGGCGTGCGATCGAAGAACTCATCACGATCGTCAGTCCCGGCACGTTCTATCGCTGGATGCGGGAAGACGGCGGCAAGAAGAAACCGAATCCCAAGGGGGGGCAACGCAAACCCCGCGAGATACGGGAACTGGTCATCGAGATCGCGAAGACCACAGGATTCGGATACACGCGGATCTTGGGCGAACTCCGAAAGATCGGAATCAAGAAGATTAGCCGGCAGACGGTACGGAACATCCTCAAGGAAGAAGGGATCGTGCCCGGTCCTGACCGGACTTCCGATAGCTGGGAGAATTTCGTCAAACGGCACGGGGAGACGCTTTGGGCCGTGGATTTCTTCACGGTTAAAGCGGTCACCTCGCGCGGCATCCGAAACATGTATCTGATGACCTTCCTGTGTATGAAGACGCGGGAAGCGATCGTCTCGACCAGCACGGCTCGGCCGCATTCCGCCTGGGTGACGCAGCAGACGAAGCGGTTCATCGAGCAGACGTCAGACCGGAAAGAGAAGCCGGCGATCGTCATGCACGACCGGGATACGAAGTTCTCTCGGAAGTTCGTGGAGACGCTGCAGAAGAACGGGATCGAGACGAACCCCCTGCCGGTGGCTTCCCCGAACCTCAACGGCCGCGTGGAGCGGTTCATCCAGACGATCAAGCACGAGTGCCTGTTCCGGTTCATTCTGTTCGGCCGCAAGCACCTCGACCACATCGTGAGCCAGTGGGTGGCCTACTACAACACGACCAGATCGCATATGGAGCGCGGGCATCTGCCGCCAGTGACGGAGATGCCGGAAGAGGTATCCACGTTGGACCGCAGCCAAATCGCGGTACGCTCATACGTCGGCGGATTAGTGAAGTCGTTCGAGCGGATAGCTGCATAACGGCAACCCTCGAGACACGGCTTCTCCCAACAAGTATCATCGCGGCATCTCCCACAGCTACGAGCGTGCTTTTCAGCTCGCAGCCGATTCGCGATTTCGGGTGCGTCTCTAGCTTCAGCAATCGAACGAGTAACCGACAAAGCACCGTTTGGGACCAGTATGAATTCCGAATCATGCCAGCGACTGATCAAGCTACGCGAAAATCACCCTGCGGTCGCCCCCACATCAGGACGACTTTGTTTTCAAAGGTAATGTTCATGGTGGTTTACCCGATACCAACCATTGTTGCACTCTCGCGCCACAGCTGATCCTGGGCATCTTGGCGTTGTGCCAGCTCTGAAGGATCGGGATACGTCGGTTGGCCTTTGACCAGTGAAATGTAAATCCGGTTGGGCGGAGGCCTGATCTTTCCTAGCGAGACGTCGGCCAACATTCTGCCCGAGTGTTCGGGCGTATTCATGACAAACTCAGGACGAAATAAGCCAATCAAGGGAAAGAGTGTCCGCGTCAGCAGTTTGACGAACACTTTTTGCAAAATGGAGGCGTCACGCCCCGAAGCACCGTCAGTGAGACCCGGATTGAATGCAATCACGTCGATCTGACGAGCCTTCACTTCATTCTGCCGAGCAAATGACAGGGCGGTCATCAGGTTGCACAGCTTCGAGGCTGCATAGGAGCGTATGCCGGTGCCAGAACCATTTTCAGTGGGATGCGCCCACTCGTGCAGGTCGAGGATCTTGGGGGCGATCCGCTTGATGGGAGGGTCATGCATGTTGCTTGAAGTAATTACAAGACGACCATGATCGGCCATCTTCGGCAACAAAAGGCGAGCCAACAGATAGTGGGCAAGATGGTTGACTGCAAACGTAAGTCCAAAACCCTCTGCACTTCGCTGTTTCGCATTGGAACCGTGGATGCCAGCGTTGAGAATCAAGATGTCGATGCATTCGTCACCGAGCATCGTGATCACTGTATTAGCGAAGTCACGCACGCTCGCGAGGGAGGCGAGATCAAGTCCCAGAACCTCGACGCCGGGTGGAACAATTCGGTCGTTTCCCCGTGCACCGATGATGACCCGCGTGCCCGGAGCGGCCGCAATGTCCTTAAGCGTGCATTCACCAAAGCCTCCAGTTGCGCCCGTCATGACAACAACTTGTTGCGGTGTCGCGTTGTTCATGTCTATCGGCCCTTGCCATGCTGTACGTCGTTAGCCACGGCAGCAAGGCCGGCGAGCGCGAATTGAACCATGTGCTGAAGAAGATCTGGCGCGCTCTCGGGCTTGAGGCTGAACTGAGGAAGTGCCTGTCGAAGCATATGACGATCACAAAGCAACAGCATGAAGCAGGGCGCAACGATACTGACACAGCCGCGGGCGACTGCGGGATGCTCCTCGGGCAAACCCATCAACTCGCTGATGATTCCTTTGAGAACTCTGGCTTTCTCGGCAGGCGCCTCTCGATGCTGTGTTTGATTCGTGAGTGTTGGGGCTGTGAATTCGCGAATGAGGACGCGAAGTCTCCAGGAAGAGGCGGCCGGACTTGTCAGGACTTGCACAAATTGTCTCAGATAGGCTTCCAATTTGGCTTTGGCATCGAGTTGGCCCGCGACAGCTGCCTGCAAGTCCGCGGACTTCACTCGAAGACTGGCGGCCTCCTCAAGTACGGCAGCATAAAGTCCCTCGATTCCGCCGAAGTGGTAATTGACCGCAGCGCTGTTGGCACCGGCCTGCTCCGTGATCTCCTTGCTAGTAGTTCTGTCGAAGCCCTTTTCGGCGAAGAGTTGTCCGGCCACGTCGAGTAACCGCTCGCGGGTTTTAGAATTTTCCGCAGTGATTTCGGGCGGCGGCGACTGGCGTTTACTTTTCTTCATTCCGTTTTCGCATCACAAAAGTACATGAGAACACCCAATGCTCCGACGCGGGGTGTGATGAATCCTGATCTTACCCACCTCTCCCCCATGAATATCAGAATGCAACCAAAATGTCAATTTGAAATTTGAATTTGACTCATGCTCGGCGGGATGCTATTTTCGCTGACTGACGCACGCTCCGCTCGGAAGTGATTCCACAAAGCCTTCGGTTGCGGCGCCTGCTGCAAGTCTCCTTAGCGTGGAGGCAGATGGGGCCAGCACCGGCCTTGGCCGCTTCTCCCGCTACAACGAGTCACGCTCCACAGGAATCCCACGCATGAGTTCTATTTCGCCGGAGACGGTTCAGCCCGTGGGGGTAGAAGGGTCGCGTCCGATACGCCTTTGGCCCGCATTCATCATCGTGGCACTCATGCTGGGTGCTGGATACTTGTTTTCGCAACTCCAATTCGACAATCCCGGCATTACTCATCTGGCACAGCTAGCCATCCCGCTTTTGGCGGCGATGTCGTTGATGGTGTGGTGGCTCTTCTTCAGCTGCCTGAAGTGGAGAGACCGGCTGGTCGTCCCGGCCATCATCATGGCCTGCTATTTCGGCACGTTTCTTGTCGCTGACGCGAGCATGCCGATTGCGCTCATCTTGTCCGCCTTGCCTCGGCTGATCCTCGTGGGAATCGTCTGGCTTGTGATCTCGATCCCACTGAAATGGCCACTTCGTCGCGCCGGCCTGGTACTCGCCGTTTTCCTGACGTGCGGGTATTACACGCTGCTCCGTTTTGAAGGGATTTCGGGAGAATTCTCGCTGAAACTGGATTACCGGTGGAAGCAGACGGCCGAAGAGAATTACGTCACGTCACAAGTGCATCTGCCGACATCCGATACGGTCATGGGCGGGGACGGCAACATGGCAAGGCCGGGACTCGTCGCGACAAAAGGCGATTGGACAGCGTTTCGTGGAGCAGACGGCGTTTCCGTCTATCAAGGGCCACCGATCCCGGAAGATTGGTCGAAACATCCCCTGCAATTGCTTTGGAAGCGACGGATCGGTCCCGGCTGGGGCTCAGTTGTGATCGTCGGCTCTATCGGCTTCACCCAGGAGCAACGCGGACATCAGGAGGTCGTCACCGCATTCCAGATCGACACCGGCGAACCGATCTGGGAATTCGCCGAAGAAGCCCGCTTTGAGGAAGCCTTATCAGGGGCGGGACCGCGATCGACTCCATTGTTCCAAGGTGGGAAGCTCTACTCGGTGGGGGCGACTGGACGCTTAAACTGTCTTGAAGCCCTCACTGGTGAGAAGGTCTGGGGAACTTCTATCGTCCGCGGAGAGAACATCGAAGTGCCCCAGTGGGGATATGCCTGCTCTCCCATTATCGTGGGGGATGTGGTGATCGTGCTGCCGGGAAAACCAGACGGCGCCGCGATCACGGCGTTCGATGCCAAGACGGGTAATCCCCTTTGGGCCGCTGCGGACGGCGACCACTCTTATACGTCGGCACAGTACGCCACCATGTGCGATATCCCTCAGATCCTGGCGTTTACGAGTGTCGGACTGACAGGGATTTTGCCGGACAGTGGAAAGGTACTATGGAAGCATGAGTGGTCCGCTGGTGGTTATGCCCGCTGTGTCCAGCCTTACGTGCAGGATGACACGATCGTGATTTCGACCTATTTCGGGCTGGGCATTCGCAAGGTGAAAGTGACGAGAGATGGAGAGACCTGGAAAGACGAAATCGTCTGGGATTCCAAAGGATTCAAGCCCTATTTCAACGATATGGTTGTCGTCGGCAAATATGCTTATGGTTTTGATAATACGATTTTTGCCTGCCTGGATCTGGCAACAGGGCAGCGCCAATGGAAGGGGGGACGATACGGTTGCGGTCAAGTTCTCCTGCTCGAAAAACAGCGGAAGTTGCTTGTGATTTCGGAGCAAGGGGAAGCCGTTCTGCTTGATGCGAACTCCGAACGGCACGTGGAACTCGCGAAGTTTCAGGCACTCGATGGCAAGACCTGGAATCACCCTGTGATCGCTCACGGCAAATTGTTTGTTCGCAATAGTGAAGAGATGGCCTGTTATGACGTCCGTCCGACGGTGGGTGTACCCGCTGAGTCGTTGACGCAACGGTCTGAAATACAGGACACCGCAGTTCGGAATCCAGGCGGACTCGTCGATGCGGGAGCCGTTCAAAGCTCGCGAGGATTGGAGTGAATCATGGATGGTGACACACCGACACGGCGGGTATGCGGCCTGATGCCGCGCGTGATTCGTGCTTTGTTACTCCTCGTCGCCTGGCTCGAGTGCGAGTTCTTCGACTCGAATGTTCTGAAAGCTCAATCTCAGCCGCTTTCGAATAACTCGCTTCCGTTTGACGATCGGCCATTATTTGGCTCGGCCTTTGAGGCCGACCTCATGAGCGCCGGAGAGTTTTCCCACGAGTTGTCTCCTTTTCTGGGCGAGAACCAGGTGGAATCGGTCGCCGTTTCGACATTCTCGTCAGCTCCGCCTGCTGAGTGGCAGTGGAAATTCCTGCCGCAGGGATTTCTGTATCACACCTATTGGGCCAGTACGGCCGAACCGCGGTTGTCGACTCGCGCGATCAGCGATGTCGGAGGTCACAACTCTCTCGACTCGCAGATCGGGGCGCGGATCGGCCTTGTCCGCTTCGGCGATGCCGATGCCGAAGAGGGGTTCCAGTTCGACTTGCTTGGGGGGGCGAACCTGCGGCAGAACATCGATACGTACGACTGGGATATGACTGGGACGGACTACCGTTATGACATCCCGTTGACGTACCGGAGGGGCCGGCATGCCTGGAAGTTCGGCTTCTACCACGTGAGTTCTCATATGGGTGACGAATTCCTGAAATACAACCCTGCCATCTCGCGGATCGATTACTACCGCGACGCGATCTACCTCGGCTATTCGTACTACGCCACTCCTGAATTGCGACTGTATGGAGAAATTGATTATGCCCTGCGCTCCGATTTCGCAGAACCCCTGCATTTTCAGTTCGGTTTCGACTGGGGACCCGTCTCTCCGACCGGCGTTCGCGGCGCTCCCTTCGTCGCGGCCAACGTCCACCTTCGGGAAGAACTCGACTTCAGCGGCAACGTGAGTTTGCAGGCCGGATGGGCCTGGAAGGGCGAAGGGACGATGGCGGGAACACTGAGGACAGGTCTGCATTTCTACAATGGGGGGAGCCCGCAGTATTCCTTCTACCGCGAAAACGAACAGCAGATCGGCTGGGGCCTCTGGTACGACTTCTGATCAGGGCGGGCGATTCATATGAGTCATGGATGCGAACTAACAACTGGTGCGGTCAAGATCACAGCAACGAATTCCTGAAGGCTATTAGCAGAACTGAACACTCAGTCGCGGCTGCGTGATCCTTCCCACGATATTCGCTGAATCCAATGCGACCGGAGTGAGTCTCTTCTGAAGGCTCGGCCAGCAGCCGGCTAATTGGTTGATCTTTCGACACACGGGCCATTCAGAATAAAATTGAAATTTGAATTTGACTCAGATTCATGATTCATTTATAGTCGTTATCCGTCCGCTCGACCCAGAGCCAGTGTCACGGTTCAACACAATCTCACTGCTAAAGCTCTTTGAGGCCCGGATATGGCGACCGCCACACTCGATAAATCGACACCGCAGGCGCGACAACCAGTATTCCCCAAGAAGGCCCCCCATGGCCGTCGGCGATGGGTCTGGACTGGATTGTGGTTGTTAGTGATTTCCGTGGGACTGGTGATCGGCAGAACGTGGGTTTTTCCCCCACCCGTGCCTCTCCCTGTGCCGCGGGATCTCCCCCCAACTGTTGGTGGGCTAGGGCGTCTTACTCCCGAAGGCGACGTGATCAGCGTCGCTCCTCCAACACCCACTGGCGCCATGTCAGGGGCACGCGTGGAGAAACTGCTAGTCTCCGTCGGTGACGAGGTTAAAGTGGGGCAAGTTCTGGCACTTCTGGATACCCACCGCGGACGCGCTGCCTCCGTCCGGCAATTTCAGGCAATGATCGCGGTCGCCAAGGCGAAACTGGCTCTCATCAAGGCCGGGCCGAAATTAGAGGACATTCGAGTTCAGGAAGCCGTGATTCGGCATTCTCAGGCTGATCTCGCGGACGCGGTGTCGAGTTACGAACGAGCAGAAATACTCGCAACGAAGAATACCTTCACCCGTGAAGAGTTGGAGACCCGTCGGTTGAGGCGCGATCAGGCACAGGCCTCGCTTGAGCAGCAGCAGGCCCGCCTCGAAGCCATGAAGGCGATCCGACCAGAAGATGTGCAAGCCGCCGAAGCCGAGCTTGCGCAGGCCGAAGCCAGCCTAGAGATTGGGGAAGAAGATCTGCGAAACACGGAAGTGCGTTCCCCGGTTGTCGGACGAATTCTGAGAATTCATGCCAGGGCCGGAGAACGAGTCGGGGACGAAGGGCTCCTCGATGTGGGGAATACTGGTGTCATGCATGTGATCGCGGAGATCTATGAGGCGGATATCGATAAGGTTCGGGTCGGCCAGAAAGCGAAGGCAAGAGTTCCGACGCTCGGAGACGTCTGGCTGACAGGGGAAGTTGTTGGCAAGGATCTGGTGATCGCCCGTCAGGACCTGTTCGACAACGACCCCGTTGCTGACATCGATTCCCGAATCGTTGAAGTCCGCATTCAGCTTTCTCAGGAAGATAGCGCAAGAGTGGCCGGCTTGTCCAATGCCCGCGCGCAGGTCGTTATCGACATCGGGCAGGAGTAACCATGACATTCCTGTTTCGAGATCTGCCCATTGCCTGGCTGTCACTCAGCCACGGGCGGACGAAGTTAATCGCCGCGGTCATCGGCGTCGTCTTCGCTGACCTGCTGATGTGGATGCAACTCGGCTTCATGACGGCAGCCATCCAGGGTGCGACCTTCATCCACAACCTGCTGGTTGGCGATCTGGTCGTCGTCAATCCGCAGTCTGAAATCTTGATGCAAGCAAAGCCGTTCCCACGAGTCTATCTGGCACGCGCTCTCAGCCATCCAGATGTCGCAACCATTTCTTTGCTGCGAGTCGGCGGAGTGGCCTGGAAGAACCCTCCAGGTTTGGGGACGGCCAGTGGAGAAAAACGCAATTTGACCATCTACAGCATTGAGCCGCATTCTCCCGCAATTGCTGCACCGGGCGTTGAGGAGTATGCGACACAGCTAACTGCCGCAGACACAGTCCTGTTCGACAGGCTGTCCCGCCCCGAGTTCGCTCCCGTCATCGCCAAATACGAGTCGGGTGAACCGGTGGAGGCCGAGATCAACGGACGGCAGGTTCGCGTAGTGGGCTCTACGGCCATCGGTGCAAGTTTCCAGGTCGACGGGAATCTCATCACGAGCGATCTGAATTTCCAACGTTTTACGAACCGCCCTCCCGGCTCAGCGGATGCCGGAATTATCCGCCTACGCCCGGAAGCCGATCCGGCGCAGGTCAAGGCCGAACTTCAGAAATCGCTGGGCAAGGACCTGCTGGTTCTCACCAAGAGCGAGTACATCGCGCGTGATCGGAGCTACTTGTCGCGACGCAGCCCCGTCAACTTCATCTTCGGCCTAGGGACTGCAGTCGGTTTTCTCGTCGGTTTTGCCATCGTTTATCAGGTGCTCTTCACCGACGTCAGCAATAATCTGCCGCAGTTCGCAACGCTGAAAGCCATCGGCTATTCAGACGGTTACTTGCAGCAGGTGGTGTTGCAAGAGGCCATCATCCTGTCAATCTTCGGATTCTTGCCAGGCACAATTCTGGCGAGCGGGCTTTATACAGCGGCGCGAGCGGCGACGAGATTACCGATGTCGTTGACCTGGGACCGCGGTTTGTTGGTCTTTGGTCTGACCGTCGTGATGTGCAGTCTTTCCGGACTGCTGGCGATTCGAAAACTTCGACAGGCAGACCCTGCAGACGTCTTCTAAAGGAATGGCACTGATGGGACAATCACCTGTCACGAACTTCATGGCCGCGCGACCTGGATCCTTTGATCCTCCAGCAAGCATACGTGCTGGGCGGAATGGTGATCGGCGTCGCTTCGATGCCGCCGATCCGGCTGTCACCGTTCGGAACCTCGACTTTTCCTACGAAGAGGCCGGGGCGATGAAGCAGGTGTTGTTTGATATCGATCTGGACATCTGGCCGGGTGAAATCGTTCTCCTGACCGGTCCCTCCGGCTGTGGCAAGACCACGCTCCTGTCCTTGATCGGAGGCCTCCGCACGGTGCAATCCGGCGAACTCACCGTCCTGGGACACTCACTTCATGGTAGTCCGGCAGGGGAATTGGTCGAAGTTCGACGGCATATTGGCTTTATCTTCCAGATGCACAACCTGATGGAGTTCCTGACGGCGCGCCAAAATGTGCAGATGACGCTCCAGTTGCACCCAGGACTGACCCGCGCAGAGATGGAAGAACGTGCCAATCAGGCACTTGATGAGGTTGGCCTGGGTCATCGGCGTGCTGCGTATCCAGCCAACATGTCCGGCGGGCAAAAACAGCGGGTATCCATCGCTCGTGCTCTGGTGAATCATCCCCGACTTGTGTTGGCTGACGAGCCGACGTCGGCACTGGACAGCAAAACTGGGCACGAAGTCATTGACATTCTGGTGCGACTCGCGCGTGAACAGGGCTGTGCCATCCTGATGGTGACGCACGATACTCGTATCTCCGATATGGCGGATCGAATCATTGCGATGGAGGACGGCCATATCATCTCTGATGAATGACGCCACCCCAATTTACGGTGAGGTACTGAACCACCGGCACCTTATTCAAGCAGACGGCGCAGGCCTAGCGTTTCTATGCCACGGAAGGCTGAAAACAATGAAACGACAGTGGTGCCTTCCGGCGATACTTCCGAACCAGCTGTCTTCTCAAGCGTTAACGCCGCACGATCGGCCTCGAAATTATGACAAGGCACCGGTTCGGCTGTGCTGGATATCGCTTCCGACGATCCTGTTGATTGCTCTATCTGGCAACCATCTATTTGCGAGTGATAATGATGACATCAACGTCAGGGACGGTGAAGCATCGGGATTCGTGCTGACCCCCGATGAGGTCTTTGGGGAAGAGCAGAGTTCGGACGAAATTGGACCGGTCACTCCGCTCACACGTAGTCACCGACAGAGAGGACCGCTTGGACCTGGACCCAGCGGCCGCCGAGGGAGTATGGGAGGCCGAGGAAGGCAGCCCGGATACACAATGACCTGGTACCCTTCGCAGGCTGTTTCCGGGCAATCCGGCGAGCTTGGAATGCTGCGCCAAAGCATCTCTGCCCCTGTGCCCATTTGGATGGGAGAAGGACAAGCGGTTTTAATGAATGTGAGCGTGGGGAACATCCACTTCACGGGGAACGTAATTCTTCCAGATAGCAGCCGTTTATTTCCTGAGAATCTGTGGAACGTGAATGTCGGCCTGAATTACGTGCGTCAGTTCGATAACGGATGGACCGGCATGTTGATGACGGGCATCGGTGCCTTGGGCGATGCCCCGTTCCAGAGAAGCGACGAGATCAACCTCATGTTGGGCGGGACTCTGACGATTCCGGCTCGAAACGACCGAGACTTCTGGAATCTCGGAGTCATCTTTTCTTCCGGAGGCACGCTCAACTTTCCGATTCCAATCGTCGGATACAACTGGAATCCATCGGAAACATTTCAAATGACAATCGGGCTGCCTATGTCAATGCATTGGGAGCCTGCGGACGATTGGTCCGTGGATATGTCTTACGTCCCTCTAACCAATGTCAACGCGAGAGTTACTTACTCGGCGGTGGAGAAGTTGTCCTTCTACGGAGGTTACGAGAACATCACGGAATCCTATTTCCTGTCGGACCGCATCAATTCTGACCACCGTTTCTTTGTCTTCGAACAACGGGTGATATGTGGCGCTCAATGGAAATTTTCCGATCACTTCACGGCGGACTTGCATGCTGGCTATGCATTCGAGCGCAGATTCGGCGAAGGTGAGAATCAGGGTTCATCTCTCCAGGACGAAGTCACCGTCTCACCAGGAGCCTTCTTGGGTCTGAACATCCGTCTTGATTTTTGATTTTGGCGAGGTCCTGTCTCGGTCATGACGCTCGAAGCCAACGGTGCGTACTCTGCGAAGGTCGGAGTGCCCTACAACGAGGCACGCAGTCGAGAGATGAAGAAACGCTGGGGGAGCGGCGTTAGGGCCGACACCTAACGTTCAACTGGCGAATCATCATGGCCCCTCGCCGACTGATCGAATATGTCGTCACCCACGAACTCTGCCACACGGTCTACCCCGACCACTCCCGATATTTCTGGCGGCTGCTGGAGAAGGTCATGCCCGACTATGAACGACGCCGACAGGCACTGGCCATCAATGGGGCGAAGTATGACCAGAGAGAAAGTCGATAAACACGTCAAGGGCCAGAATGTGCAAGTTTTGAAAGGCCTTCCGCATCACGATGGGGGTGATGTGCATCTATCCAGAATACCACTAACGATGCTCATCACTTCAATCTCCATATAGCAGCAACTTGTTCCCTATATCACCGAAGACATGCCCCTAGTTATTGTCCTTGCCAAGCTAGTTGCGGGTGGTACGCTTCCGACGCATGTCGGAATTCCACTCCATTCGCGAGGCGACCACGGTCACGGGGGTGTCCGTGACCACGCTCAGGCGGTTCATCCGGGCCATTGTTGCTGACGAGGGGCATCCGGATCGGGAGCATCTGCTGCCCACCGTCGAAGACGTCCGCCGTATGAAAGCGGCTGGTGAGCAGTTCACTTGGAAGATCAGCGGGGAATTGCTGCAGCGGGAATATGGCGAGCGGGCGCGGCCGAAAGTCAGTTCCGGCGAGGACTTTGGCCCCTTGGGCGAAATCGTGGCTCTGCTCCGCAATCAGTTGCAGTCGGCGGATGAGCAGCTCAAGGTCAAAGACCAGCAGATTGCCAGCCAGGTGGAGATCATCCACAGCTTGAATGAACGTATCCACGAAGGCAATGTGCTGATGGCGACCGTGCAGAAGCAGATGGCGTTGCCGGAACCTGAGAAACCGAAGGATGTCCCACCGGTGAAATCAGCAAAGGTGGCGGAAAAGCACGCCGCACCAAAAAGCTCGAAGCGGAAAGGGCTGATCGCTCGCCTGTTTCGGTAAGTCGGCGTAATCTTGGCAGCGATGCCGACCACGACAGGACCAGGCGCTGGCTCGCCGAAGAATTCAATGGAGAAGCGATACCGTCTGCCGGGAATTGAACTCGAAGGCATCGCTCAATTGTCCCTGTTGGAGACGGCCCTCTGGCCGCTTGATGGGACACGACGACGGACCACTGAGTATCGCACGGCCTATGTCTTTGGCTCGGGTCAGGAACAGCGTCAGGCTCAGGTCACTATGCGCTCGGCGCTCGGGCTGCAGCCGATTGATGAGTACGTGTTGTGGGGACTGCTCGGCACCTCGCTCGACCGCCGCGAAGACAACGACGGCGTCCTGATTGCGAAGCCGCGCTGGATGCTCAAGCGGCTGGGCCTGCGGAACGGCGGGTCGCAGTATGCAGAGTTGCGCGCGTCGCTGCTCCGGCTGTCGACGGCCAGTTACCAGAACACCGGCTTCTACAATCCGGAGACGCAGGAACACGAATACGTTTCGTTCCAGTTCCTGAGTTTTCTGCTGCCGACCGTGGGCGGCCTCGGTCGCGAAGTCGACAATGATCGCTGCTGGCGGATTGAATGGAACCCGGCCTTCTACCGCTTCAGCCAATTGACCGGCGGTAGTCTCCTGTTCGACCTCGACCTGTACCGTCAACTCACGCCGGCGTCTCGTCGACTGTTTCTGAAGCTGAAGGATCGCTTCTGGCGGACGAAAGTCGTCCATCTGAATGTCGAGGATCTGACCATCAACGGCCTTGGCTTCTCGGCCGACCGCCCGCTGTTTAAGCGCAAGTACGATCTCACGGTGTGTCTGAGGGAATTGCTGGAGCACCGCATCATTGCTCTGGGCCGGGGCCAGACCGACGTCAAGCAACTGTTCTGGAAGCGTTCCAAGGGCTGCTACGTCGTCGTGTGTTACGAAGGGGAGTATTTCCGCCAGCCTCAGGCGGCACGCACCCAAAGCCAGCAGAAAGCGATCCAGGCCGATCCCCTCTTCGAGCCGCTCCGCCAACTGGGACTGGACGCAGCCGCCATTCGACGCGTGTTCGCCGAACATGCCCGGGGCCGGATCCAGCAATGGCTGACCATCACCGAGGCGGCGCTGCACGAAAAACCTCGTGGCTTCCCCGGTTTCCGTGTCTCACCCGCCGCGTTCCTGATCGACGGGCTGCAGCACAATCGCCTGCCGCCCGATTGGATGCACGCCCATGAGAAGCGGCAACGGGAGTTACAGTGGGAACAAGAACGGATCGCCGTAGCGGCGCAGGAACAACAACTGCAGCCGCAGTATGTCGCCGAACGGGCGGCAGCGCTGCAGGTCTATCTGCGGTCACCGGCAGGACGTCAGCAATATGACGCCGCCTATGGTCCCCTGCTGGCGCTGCATCAACGGAGCCAGCCGCACGATCCGGCGACGGCGGCAGCAGCCGCCACACGGGCCTACGTCGAAGAGCATCATTTCCAGTTTCCGAACTTCGCGGAATGGTCGCTAGATCGGTCCGGCAGCCTGAGCTAGGCGTCCTGATCGACACGGCATTCGCCGGATGTTTTTGGGGAGCACCCCACGGCATCCGCCGGATAAAGATACGGCATTTGCCGGATGTTTTTCTCCCGAGTGAACGGGACTTCTTGGCTCTCCCGAGCCAAGTTTCGGACTCTCATGAGACGTCCTACAAAGCGTACGTTCAAAGCGTTCTTGTAAAGCAAAGGGTTGCGGGCTTTCGCCCGCCTGCTAAAAAAACAACGGGGCAACTAACGACGGGGTTCGTCAACAGGACGCAGAGTTATTCCGGCCGGCCCGGCGGAGCGGGCCGCCTGCCCGTCGAGAAGATCAACTCGGGAGAGAAGAGAGGGCGTGCGTCAGGGAGTGGCGTCCGAGATCCGATTCCGCTACCTGACAGCTTATGCTAAAGCCGCTATATTCCGCGGGTAAAGACGAATCATAGATCTTCGGAGTAGCCATATGTGGCGCATGCAGTCGGGCAATCGGGTTTTGTCCCCCGCGGAATGGGCCTGTTTCTGCCAGGGGTTGGGCCATCTTCGGGATTCAATCGAATCAGACTTGGAATACGACTCCAATGACCACGAAACAGGGATCGCGATTTTCGATCGGCTCTCCGCAGAACAGAAACTGGCCTTATTGGCCGAAGTATCCCTCGCGCTGACCGATCCGACGATCCAGATGCCTCGTCTGACAGCAGCCAACGAAGGAGCAATTGCTGCCGTCCTACGAACGTTCTGGTTTCTACTCTGTTTGGAATTGGAAAACGAACGCCACCCCATGCCAGAAATCGAGATCACGCGAGACTATCGCAGCCTGCTCCTTGCTGCGTGTGCCTACGAATCGGAAAGTCCCGATTGCGTGCCCCTCTCGGAAACCGATGAAACCGAGTGGTCTTGTTTGTACGAGGAGTTTGAATCCTACATCCTCTGGGATGACGATTTCTCGATGGCTGATGACCTCCTCGACTTGCCTCCCGATGAAATGGAGTCACGGCTGAGATTCCTGACCATCGAGCGGGATTACTTCGTGACTGTCCCCCACGAGCCAAATCCAGCCGAACTCATCGCTGCCCGGCAGGTTTTAGCCAGAATGATTGGCGTGCCCGTGATCGATGACGAGGGGTTGTATCCATTCTTGGACGATCTTTATCACGGGCTGGCGATCGGCCCCTGTCCAGAATCGGCGATCGCCGTTTGGCAGGACAATCCGTGGGTCCAAGTCGCCCGATGTACGACTCCCAATTGGGAGTGCAGTTATGAGATTTGGCAGACCGACTTCTTTCCCGCGATTCCTACGCAACCTTTCGCCATCGATCCTGACGAAATACTCCCGGCGATCGGGCTGTCCGCTGAGGTGACGATTGAACAACTCGATGATCAGTGGGTCGTGCGCGACCGGCAAGACGGGTATTGGTGCAGCTTACTCGACAACGGCTGGACTGATTCACCAAACAGCGAGGAACCGGCACTGAGTTTTCCATCCGAAGCGGAAGCAGTGTCGGCCTTTCTGCAAGCTGACCGCATGTACGATGAGCGTGCCGAACGCCGCCGAGTGGTTTTGGAGCGATTGGGGCGACCAGACCAAGTCTGAATGGCAACCGGTGAAGCCGCGCCGTCGCCGAGAGATCGCCGCCACAGCCGGGCGGGCGGCGGTCGCGGGGCGGTCAGAGACCGACCCACAGAATCGCTCGGGAGAGCGGCGGAGAGGGCCACGCTGTGAGGGAGACCACGTCGCGGCCTGCGCCGCGACCCCCGGCCCAGACGACACGCACGCCCCTCGCTCCCTCGTTGACGTATTGCGGCGCAGTGCCGGGGGTCGCTGCCGCCTACCGGCGGCCCGCGACGTCGCTCCGCACCACACGCCCGGCGGCGGCACAACCGCGGAGCGGGGCGACACGGTCGATCTGACCGAAGCATCGCCAAGGG
This sequence comes from bacterium, assembly GCA_016125225.1. Classification (GTDB taxonomy): domain Bacteria; phylum Planctomycetota; class Planctomycetia; order Planctomycetales; family Planctomycetaceae; genus DSVQ01. Next base: position 57,503 of record WGME01000005.1, read on the forward strand.
CAAACATGTACGATATCCTAGAAGCTAGCTGCTGTCGGCGATTCTCTCAGAACGCAGCAACGTCAAACCTCGTTTTCAGCTCGGATACGCCGTTGCACCGGTTGCGAAACGCAGCAGATACCTGAGTTCTTGTATTGCGTAGAATTTAATGGCCGTTGCGTTTTTGGACATCTAGGCGAAGACTATGCACATCGAGTATCACGATCTGAGCGCAAAGGACTTCGAGCGTCTAGTCGTGGCCATTTGTATCGAAATTCTCGGGCCAGGAGTTGCATCGTTCTGCGCTGGCAAGGATGGCTCCCGTGATGCCCGGTTTGAAGGTACAGCCAATCACTTTCCGAGCTCGGCTAACCCCTACAAAGGTAAATTCATAATTCAGGCTAAGCACACCGAAGATCCGGTGGCGAAGTACAGCGATCCTGATTTCTCCAGCGAACGTGATTCATCGGTTATATCTGGTGAATGCCTGGGAGTGAAGAAACTTGTGGATGACGGCCACTTGGACATCTATTTCCTATTTTCGAATCGCAAAATGTCCGGGGTGGCAGAAGAGCCGATTCGATCGAGGATCACGAGGGATACTGGAGCGAAGACGATCGAATTGTTTGGCATCGAGCGGATCGACAACCTGTTGAAGAAATTCAAGCAGGCATTGCAGACATTTGGCGCCGAGCCAATGAATCTACCGCTGCTTGTTACGTGTGAAGACTTGTCCGAAGTGATTTTGGCCATTAGCCAAAACAAGGCTGCGTTCACTGACGCGTTTATGCCGGACGATCTTCAGCGAGTTTCATTCAAGCGAAAAAATGAAAACAATGGACTGAGCAGCGACCTGGCCGAATACATTCGCCGCCAGTACGTGCCACAATTCGACAACGTTAAGAAATTTCTCGCCAGACCGGGAAATGAGGCGGTACGGGAGAGATACGAGGCTGCTGCGTTAGAGTTTGAAGAACAAATTGCGATTCACCGAAAGGCATACGGATCATTCGACGATGTTTTGATCAGGGTGAAAAGTCTTTTGGCCAAACGTGACGGAGACTTGGCGAGAAACAAGGCATTGACCAACTTAGTCGTATACTACATGTACTGGAATTGTGACATCGGCTCGAAGGTGGAATCGGATGTTGAGGCCGAATAAACACTCTGATCCTCAACTGACAATTTTGCCGGTCGCTGGCGAATTGCTGAAGAAGCTGCGTTCCAAACGCTCCTGCAGCGTCGCGGACTTGCGAAAGCATATTGAGGGCATCGGTGCCGATCGCCTCCCGCTTCTAGAACCGTCAATTGCCTTGCTCTATCTCCTCGGCCTAGTCGAGTACCGACGCAAGACAGACTCAATGGAGTACGTCGGCCGACGCAAGACAGACTCAATGGAGTACGTCGGCCCATGAAACTAATCAAGCTCTACTCCAATTTCCCAAAGAAATTTCACCCGGTCACATTCCGTGAGGGCCTTAATGTTGTCTTAGGCAAGATCACCAACCCTGCTGCTCGCGACAAGGATACCCACAACCTCGGCAAGACTCTGTTTGCGCAGATAATCGACTTCTGCCTCATGAAAGGGAAGGATTCAGGTTTCTTTCTCTTCAAGCACACGCAGTTTGAAGAGTTTGTTTTCTTTCTTGAATTGCGAATACAGACAGGCGAGTACATCACGATACGTCGGTCAGTGAACGAAGGAAGCAAGGGCTCCTTCATGCGGCATTCAACACCGAATCACGACTTCACAGAATGGTCGGAAGACGAGTGGGACCATTGGCTTCTTCCTTTCGAGGCGTCAAGGCAGCTTTTGGACGGGATTCTGGATTTGACTGTTCTGAGCCCTTGGTCCTATCGACAGGCTGTATCTTATTCCCTGCGATCCCAGAAGGATTATGATGAGCCGTTCAAGCTCGCGAAATTTGCGGGAAGCCACGCTGACTGGAAGCCGTTTCTTGCCCATATTCTGGGCTTCAGTGGCGAAGTGGTCGCTACCGGATACGAGATCGAAGAGGAACTTGCGAATCTTGAAAAAGATGAAAGACAACTAATCGCAAGAGCGAGCGGTATTGAGGATGTAGACCAGCTTCGCGGACAGATACAAATCATCGAGCAAGACGTCCAAACGGTCGAGCAAGAGATCGAGAAGTTTGACTTCTCGCCTACTGATGAGCGTATAACCCGTGCTTTAGTGGCTGACATTGATAATCGAATCGTTCAGCTAAACGAAGCTCGCTATTCGCTTGCATCAGACAAAGCTCGAATTGAATCGGCGCTCGGCGTTAGGTTGTCAATAAACTTGAAGGGGCTCGAAAAACTGTTTAAAGAGGCGCAGATATACTTCTCCGATCAAGTGAAGAAGGACTACAAATCGCTTGAAGAGTTCAACAAAGAGCTTGCTGAAGAACGCGACGAGTACCTTCGGAAGGATCTCGAAGAGATCGAGATACAGCTTATCACGATCAACACTGAGCTAGCCGATTTGAATAGCAAGCGGTCTGCGGCCCTCACGTCATTGGCCGATGCGGAGTCGCTGTCCAAGTACAAGCGATTGACCAAACAGCTTGTCGGACGGCAAGCAGACCTTGAAACATTGCGTCGACTGGAAAGTGTCGTGGACGAACTGACGACTAAGAGATCGGACATTCGGAGCAAAAAAGCAAGTCTTGAGAAGATAAGGGCAACACTGGAACAGTCCATCAAGAATCCACCTTCACGTTATGCCACCATCCGACAATACTTCGACCAGATCGTATTCAAGGTAATTAACCAGCACGCTAATTTGTTCTCTAGGGTAAATAAAGAAAATCATCTAGAAGTCGAGGTGGACATACTAAACGAGAGCGCGAAGCCTTCGAGCGCCGGAGAAGGATTTTCCTACGGGCGTTTACTTTGCATTGCATTCGATCTTGCAATTATGCGTACATATGTCAGCGAGCCCTTTCCCCACTTTGTCTTCCATGACGGATTGTTGGAGACTCTCGACGACCGAAAGAAGCTCAATTTAATTGATGTGTCACGAGAATACTGCGCGCTAGGAATTCAACACATCGTGACTGTGATTGAATCGGAAATGCCCTCATTGGCCAACGGCAGGAAGTTTGCATTTGATTCGTCAGAAATTATTCTGACGCTCTCTGATGAAGGCGACAGTGGGCGACTATTTAAGATGCCTTCTTGGTAACGTGATTATCTTCGCCAGAGTCTCGGCCGAATGCTTTGCTCCCACTGCTCTGTAATAAGGTGCTCGGGTTGGATCTCTGCGAAAGTACCATTGTTCAAACTGCGGCTCCAGCCGAGGCGAACTTCGAGATTGCGTTGGGTAAGTAGCCAGAGGGTTTCTTGCGCCCCTTCATCACCGGGTCCATCGGCATCATATAGCAGCGACACGCGGCCTTGAGCGAGCTGATGTGACCATCGTTCGATCTTGTCAGCCTGTTCCACCGTGATCTTGTTCGACATGATCGCCACGGCGGGGATGCCGAGTTGATCGAGGGCGAGCACATCGTTGAAGCCCTCGACGATGATGGGGCCGCAATGGGCGAGGATCTCCCGGTAGCCCGGTTCGTGGAGGCGGCTGGCCTGTTGACCGAAGAGTTCCAAACCGCGGTGGAAGCCGGCCGGGACTTTGTGTTTGTGCGGCGGTTTCTCGCGGGAGCGCTGATCGGGCGGTAGGGCCAGAAAGGCGCGTTCCTTCTCCTCGAAGCTGGGATCGCGGGCGATCCAGGCGAGGAGTTTTCCGTCTTCGCTATGGATCGGATAGACGACGTGACCCCGCAGGGACCAGCCACGTTTGTCGTCCCCGCCGGTCGGCAGAACGCCGACGGACCATTTGCGGAGCAACTCAAGAGAAGTCAGGCAGGGATGGCGGCGGACGTAGCTCGCGGCTGCGGGCGGCATCTGGGCGACGTCGACGATCAGCCGCTCGTGGAGATGGATCAGGTCACGGGCTTTGGGATTGTCGCTGTCAGCCAGCGGGACGTTGCGAAGCGGAGCTGGCTCGGGTGCCGTCGGTGCTGGCTGGACCTTGGACTGCGGTGTCGGCTGGGGTTCGGGAGTTCCGGTGAGCACCTTGCGGACGCGGCTGAATTCCCCGCCGGTGAGCTTGTCACCGGTCGGTTTGGCTCCCGTTAACATGCCGTGCATCAGCGTCAACAGATTTCCCCTAAACTGGCAGCCGTAGGCATGGCAGCAGAAAACTTTCTGCGGATTGCCGGTGTTGACCGCGATGTCCCGCTTGCCCGCATGGTCGCCGGGGCAGCCGAACAGGCAATCGAGCCGGACTTCCTGGCCATTACCGTGGATGTCGAGCGGGAAGCCGCACCGGGCCGCCGCGTCGGCGAGGCTGGTCTGGGCCTGGAGCGAGTCGACGTCGATGTACGAGGACGGTTTCATGGCAGGAGGAGGCGGGGCAATGCTACGCTCGCAGCCGCCTCATGACAAACACCCCGCAGCTGTCGCCGCGCGATCTGTCCCTGTTGCAGCTTTTGAGTTGGACGCCCGCCACCACGGCCTTACTCCTGACCGCCAGCCGCAGTTTCGACGGCGGCGGATTTGCGGACGAACGACGGTTGCGGGAACGGCTGCAGGTGCTCGAGCGAGCGGGATTCACCCGGCACTGGTCCGCCGCCACCATCGGCGGTGGCCTGCAGAACTACTACAAGCTGACGCCCGCCGGATTTCAGGCATTGTTTGGATCGGATGCCACTCCCCCACCCCGCTCGTTTTTCGCCGAGATCGCGCCGAGCCAGCTGGCGCATACCCTGGCCCTGGCTCAGGTCATCGTGACGACGAAGTGCGCGGCTTATGAACGCCGGATCGTCATCGAACGCTTCTACCGTGAGAATGAATTGACGTTTGCGGTCGGCGATGCCCAGGTTCAACCGGACTGTTTCGTTCGGTTCACGGCGAGCGGTAGGTCCTTCAACGTCGCCTTCGAGATCGATCGCAGCACTGAGACGGTCGACTCGCCGCGGGAATCGAGCTTGCGGCACCGGCTGATGACCTACGAGGCCTATCAGACGCAACTGCTGACGGATTGGCACGCAGGCGGCCGGGCTTGGGAGCGACCGCGGTTTCGGGTGGTGTTTCTGACGCTCTCGGTGGCGCGTGCCTATCACCTGTTGGCCGTGACAGCCCGGATCAACGGCGGTTCCGCACGGCGGCTGGTCTACGCGGCGACGCAGGACAGTTATCTCGGCGATCCGGAGCCGCTCACCGATCCCCTCTTCCTGGACCATCATGGCCACTGGCAGGCCCTGGTCAACCTGCATCCGTCGTCGAAGGCATTACGAGCCCCTGTTCGGTTGCGGCCGGCAATCCCCGCTGACGGAGCCGTCTGGTAGCCTGTCCCCCACGCCTGCGTACGACTGCGGACCCCGCACGGCTATTATCCCGTGCCCCTTCGCCGTGACGGCCGAGGAGGTCGGGCCGCAGGACCGAGACAGGGCGGGCATCCGCTTCGAGCAGGGGGCACACACTGACCGGAGCGGTTTTGCCGTGCGGGCGTGCCGCGCTACGCTGGCGGCATGCAGTGGCTGTGGACCGCACCGGCCGACAATGCACGCGGTCCGCGTTACATGGAGAAGGCGCTCGCGGCCATTCATCAGGCACTGGAACCGGGGCAACGGGTGACTTTGGCGTACGGCACGCTGGATGGCCGCGTGGGTTTGCAGATTTCTTGTGCGAACGAGATTGCCACCCAGGTGGCCGGGCCGCTGGTCGCGAATTATCCCCAGTGTCCACTGACCATGGTCGCGAACGGAGATCAGACCACGATCTCTGGGCAGACTTGGATCATGGCCGCGGAGTTGGTGCCAGAGTTGTTTCCGTTGCTGCGGCATCCGCAATTCGAGGACCAGCTCAATCGGAACTTCGCCGATCCGATTGACAGTCTGCTGCGGGCCGTCCGACCGGACCAAGGTCTGGACGTACGTCTGACACTGGTCGTGACCCCCGCCACGGATCGCCGGGTGATCCAGGCCCGCGAGGCGGTCCAACTCCTCGATCGCAGGTTCTTTCGCCGTCATCCCCGATTGGCGGACTACTTTGCCCGGACCGTGAGCCGCCCCGGCGGATGGTGGCGAGCGGGTTGGCTCGGTTGGCTGGCCTATCACTCCCCTCTTCCTGACCATAGCCTGCTGGACACCTCAGCGAGCCGGCTGCACGAGCGTGAAGACCATCTGCAGGCAGCCGCCGCGAAAGTCGGCGGTCATCTGTTCGATGTCCAGCTGACCGTTGCCGTGACCAGTGCCAACGGTAACCATGACCAGGCTCAGGCCCGTCTGTCGCAACTGATCGGCGCACTGGGTGTGTTTTCGTCGCAGCGACTGACCAGGCTGCAGTGGCGTCGGGCGAGAGCTGGAAGCAGGGGAGTGCCGGCACCAAGATTCCTGTTGGCCCATGACGAAGTGGCGACGTTGTTTCATCCGCCGACAGCGAGCGTCTCCGCCGAAGGCTTGCAGACCAGTGAGTTCACCGAACTGGAACCGCCGGCCGTGTTGTCGTCGGTTGAGAGTGGGGGAGTGGTCGTTCTCGGTCGCGTCCGGTTCCGGGATGACCAGCGGCCGGTTGCCATTACCCGTGATGCCCGCCGCCGACACGTCTACGTCGTCGGGGCCACGGGAACCGGCAAGTCGACGTTGCTGATTAACCTGATGGCTCAGGCCATGGCCCAGGGGGAAGGTCTGACCATGGTCGACGTCCATGGTGACCTAGCCGACAGTCTCCTTCAGTTGGTGCCACCGAACCGCACGAATGACGTAATCGTGTTCGATCCGGCAGGGGATGGCCTCGTCCCGTTCAATCCGTTGGCCTGTGCTGACCCAGGTCGCCGGGATCAGGTCGCTTCCGGGGTCGTGTCGGCCTTTCGGAAACTATACGACTCCTGGGGACCACGCCTGGAGAACCTATTGCGGTTCGCCGTGTTCGCGGTCATCGAGCGGCAGGGGAATCTGCAGGACGTGGTTCAGTTGCTGACCGATGCCCGTATCCGGGACCAGGTCGTGCCGCGCATCGAAGATGAAATCGTGCGCTCGTTCTGGCAGCACGAGTTCCAATCGTGGAACACGCAGTACCGCACCGAAGCGGTGTCGTCGGTGACGAACAAGCTGCTGCCATTTCTGACGAACAGCCGGTTGCGGGAGATCGTCACCGCGCGTCGAGCAGGTCTGGATCTGAGGCAGGTCATGGACCGGGGTCAGATCCTGGTCATCAACCTGAGTCGCGGCAAACTCGGGCAGGACAATGCCACGCTGCTGGGGAGCCTGCTGTTGACGGCGATCGAGCAGGCGGCCTTGAGCCGGGCGGACCTGAGCCATGACCAGCGTCTCGACCATGGTCTGTTCCTGGACGAATTTCAGACACTGGTCACACCGTCGACGGCGATCATGCTCTCAGAATCCCGGAAGTATGGCTTAAATCTGGTTCTCAGCCACCAGCTGACCCGGCAGCTGGATGAACCGACGCGGCAGGCGGTGCTAGGCAACTGCGGCACATTCGTGGCGTTTCGGGTGGGAGCCGAGGATGCCGATCTCCTGGCTCCGGCGTTCAGCAAGTTCCCAGGGCAGCTGTCACCGGCGTGGCTGATGGGACTGCCGAACTATGTCTGCTACATCCGGATGCTGCTGGATGAGGGAGTGCCGAGTTCCCCGTTTTCGCTGCAGACATTACCACCGCCGACGGTGGGGGAGGACCGGAACGATGTCGTGCGACGGGTGTCTCGGAGGCGCTACGGGAGACAGTTAGATCGCGGAACAGCGGACGGAACTGCCGGTTAAGGCATCTACAAATCGGCTGGAAACCTCTTTCGCGCCTTGCCAAGGTGGGATAGACTGATCGCATGAGCCCCAGACTTACTCCTGAACAGCATGAAGCCGTGGCCGCCGAGCCTGGGCGCGTCGTGTATTTCATCGACGCGATCACCAACGAGCAGTTCGCCGTCATCCCTAAAAAGACGTTTGAGCAACTGCAGGCCCTGTTCGATCCCACGGAAGAACTTAACCCCGCGGACTTCCTGCCTGCCGTGGACGAAGCCTGGCGGCCAATCCTGGAAGATACGGCACTTGATGTCTACGCCGCCGACGTTTCCAGCCCGCCTCAGCCATGAAGGTGCAGCGGGGCGACGTCGTGCTCGTGCAACTGCCCTTCGCCTCGGGGCAGGGAGCCAAAATCCGGCCGGTGCTGGTGATTCAGTCGGACCACAACAATGCCCGGCTGCGAAACACCCTGATTGCCGCCATCACCAGCAACACCTCCCGGGCCGCCTTCGAGGCGACGCAGTATCTGATCGATGTGCAGACGCCAGAAGGGGCCGCTTCGGGACTTCGCTTCGATTCTGCGGTCATCTGCGAGTACCTGGCGACGATCGAGCAGGACCGGATCCTGAAATGCCTCGGCAGTCTGCCGCCGCCCGCCATGCAACAGATCGATGAGTGCCTGAAGGCCGCCCTCGGAATTTCATGAACTCCGCCTTCATTTGATGCAGAATGTCTCGACTGACAACTTCGGCCCGCTGGTAGCCTATCTGGTGCCCGGAGCGGTAGTCCTGATGGGGCTGCAGCCACATGTGCCCGTCCTGCAGAATTGGTTTGCGGCCGTCTCGCCAGATGCTCCGACGCTCGGTGGCTTTCTTTATCTCACCGTGGCCTCTTTGGCGGCCGGTATGACGATTAATGCCATTCGGTGGGTCTGTGTCGACTCGTTTCACGCTTTGACTGGCTTGCGGCCCCCAAAGCTGAATTTCTCGAATCTTGCTGGTCGCGAACAGGCGTTCGGGTTGCTGATCAGCATTCACTACCAGCACTACCAGTTTTTCGCGAACTCGTTCATCGCGACCGCGATTGCCTACATGAGCTACCGGCTGTCGACGGGCTATGCAGGGCATTTCGGCGTCTTGGACATCGCCGTGATTCCCGTAGAAATCGTATTCTTGCTGACGTCGCGGGACACGCTTCAAAAATACTACCGCCGTAGCGAGCAGCTGCTCTCCGGGATGTAGTCAACGTCGCCGTCAGCGAACGACACGCCGTAGTCAGGCCGAAGGGAATTCGCGCTCCAGTTCGCGCCAGATGCGACTCAACGGGACACCGAGGGCCTCAGCCAGCTGTTGGGCAATTCCGATGCTGACCTGAACTTTCCCGCGCTCGATCGAGCTAACGTAGGTGCGGTGAATGCCGGCGACATCCGCAAAGGCTTCCTGGGACAGACCTTGCCCCTCGCGATGCCGCCGGATCGCCAAACCGAATCGTGCTTCCAGAGATTCTCCCATAGCGGGCTAGCGTCGCCGCCCGCTGACGATTACTCTACAGACGATTTATCGACAGACGATCGTCTACAACCTGTCGAAGCCCGTCGCAGTCATTTCAGGAGCAGAATCATGGCCAACGGAGGCAGTCACAAGCCCGGTCCCAAGGAACCCAAAAAGCCGGAATCGGCCACGACCAAGGGAACGAAAAAGGCAAAGTAAAGCGTTGGGAATTCCGTCATAAGTCAACAGATTCCAGCGGAAGCCAGCCCGGTCCGCTGGAATCTCGTTCTGAACGCCGCCTCCGCGTCGCAGGATCGACTGACCAAAATAGGCTGAGGCAAGGTCCTGTGATAAACTCAGGGCATGGAAACGGTTCTGAATATCGACGTGGCCGGTCTAGATGCTTCCCATCGCCAGGCCATAGAAGAGGTTGTCGGTCATAAGCTGGCAACCCATCAGCGGCTGATCATCACCGTCCTCGATACCAATTCGCCGACCGAGGCTTGTCGACCGCCTCAAACGCTGGAAAATTGGACCGCCGTCTATGACGGTCTGACTGATGATGAGATCACAGCCATCGACAAGATTGCCCGGCACCGCGCCAATCCGACGCGCTCGTTTCCTGACGAAAGTCCGATTGGTTGAGCTCTGGACCAGAGATTGACGATTCGTTGGATCTCGTTGCGTGATCCGCGGTTCGGTGGAAGAAAAAGGCGATGCCAGAATCCCTCCACCTCGGCATTGAGCAACGCCAGGCCCTCCAGCAGGGGCGACCGGTCGCCGTGACCGAAACGGCGACGCAGATCGAATGCGTCGTTTTGCGAGCGGATGTCTTCGAGCTGATCCGCAAGCTGCTGCCGGATTTCGATCCGCGCGACGCTTACCCGGCCATTGACGCAGTGCTGCGCGAGGATTGGAGCGATGCGCGGATGGCCGACTACGACGATTACGAATCCCGGACGCCAGCTGCTGCGCCAGAGTGACATTGCGATGGCGTTTTATCCGCTCGCCGCTGGCAGGGTGGCCTCCGGTCGGCCATGGGATCGTCAGCCGACGCGGCTCCTTCCGCTTGAATCGCCGGATCCGTCTGGCCGACCGGCGCATTGCGGTTCCCTGATAGAGATCGAGAGGTTCATCCGCACCCGCTGTTAAAATTGCGCGGGGCCTCGCGGATCTCTAAGATGCAGGCATCTTTCCTGTGTGCGCCATGTTGCGGTTCGTTGCTCTCGTGATTCCCAGTCTGGCCGTGCTGGTCTTGTCGGCCCTGCCGCGCGAAGCGCAGGCCGCGACGCTGCTTCAGGACAGCTTCACGGGGACGACGATCGATCCGACTCAATGGACTGAGATCGACCCGGCAGGTCTCGGCGGCACAGTGGGCAGTGTGCAGCAGAACGGCATTTTGACCGTGGCCAACAGCTGGGTGGCCTCGGTCTGGGGATCCACCGCGCTGGTTTCGACGAGCACCTTCGCCTCGGGCTCCCTGCAGATTTCCGCCAAGATGACCCGCGGATCGGATCAGCTGCTGGGCTATGGGGACACGAACTTCCAGTCGCCGGGAACCAGCGCGTTCATTATCGATCTGTCGGGACTGGTCTATGCGCTGCATTGGCACAATGGCGTCTTAGTGGCTTCCAACACGAACTGCGGCTCCTACACCGCCGGCGCGACCTATACGCTGGCCACGACCGGGACAGGCTTCGATGTCTACAAGAATGCCGGCGGCGGAAACGTCCTGCTGTGCAGTCTCACGACCTCCGGACACGTGTCCGGCAAGCCCGTGTTTCTGCAGTCCTATGGAACGGCCAGCACCTTTGATGACGTGCTCGTGACGGGCCCGGAACCTGATCCGACGCCTCCGGGGCCTCCCACCGGCGTGACGGCGGCGGCCGGAGACACCCAGGCAACGGTCAGCTTTTCTCCGCCGGCGAACAACGGCTGGTCCGCGATTACGACGTATACAGTCACATCGTCACCCGGTGGTTTCACGGCGACCGGCTCGACTTCACCGATCACCGTGACCGGGCTGACGAACGGAGTGGTTTACACGCTCACGGTGACGGCCACGAATGCCGCGGGCACATCCTCCGGGTCCAGTGCCTCAAACGCGGTCACCCCCGCCGTTCCCACGGCTCCCCAGCCGCCGACTGGTGTGACGGCCACGGCCGGTAATGCGCAGGCGACTGTTAGATTTTCCGCTCCGACGAACAGTGGCGGGGCGGCCATCACGTTCTACACGGTCACCTCCTCGCCAGGCGGTATCACGGCCACCGGGGCGACTTCGCCCCTCACGGTGACCGGGCTGACGAATGGCGTGCCCTACACCTTCACCGTCACCGCCAGCAATGCCGTCGGCGCGTCCACGGGGTCCGCTGCCTCCAGCGCCGTCACGCCGATGGTTCCGCAAGTGCTCTTCCAGGACGCCTTCACCGGCACGACGATCGATTCCAGCCAATGGAACGTCATCGATCCGGCGGGCACGAACATTGTCCAGAACGGGACGCTCTCCGTGAGCCACAGCTACAGCGGCGGCGCTTGGGGCCAAACTGCCCTGGCATCCAAAGCCACCTTTCGCCGATCAGGCTTGGCCATTTCGGCCCGGCTGACGCGAAGCAGCGCCCTGCTGCTCGGCTATGGCGATTACAATTTTCAGTCCGTCGGCACGCAGGCTTACGTCCTGGACCTGTATGGCAGCAGTCTCGTGCTTCTGCACTTCCATAATGGTTCGACGGTGGCTTCAAAATACTGTGAATCTTACACGGCCGGGGCCACGTATACGCTGGCCACGACCGGAACAGGATTCGACGTCTACAAAAACACGGGAAGCGGCCCGGTCCTGCAATGCGGCCTCACGACTCCGGCCACGATGACGGATAAACCCCTCTTTCTGCAGGAGGAGATAGGACCGGGATTCGTCGACGACATCCTGGTGGTCGGCAGTCTGGGCGTTCCGAATGCTCCCTCCGGCGTGACCGCGACCGCCGGGAACGCCCAGGCGACCGTGAGTTTTTCGGCTCCGACGAATGATGGCGGGTCGGCCATTACGTTCTACACGGTCACCTCCTCGCCCGGCGGATTCACCGCCACCGGGGCGACGTCGCCGATCACGGTCACCGGTCTGACGAATGGCGTGCCCTACACCTTCACCGTCACCGCCAGCAATGCCGTCGGCACGTCCACGGGGTCCGCTGCCTCCAGCGCCGTGACGCCGAACGTGCCAGTCACTCCCGACCAGGTCACCGGGCTCGTGGCCACGGGCACCAATCAGCAGGTGCTGCTGGGCTGGGAGGCTCCGGAGGACCACGGCTTTACCGTCACCGATTATCTGCTTGAGTACAGAACAGGCGGCGCAGGCTCATGGACCACAGTCGCCGACGGTGTTTCCACCGCCGTGAAGGCAATCGTGAGGGGCCTGGTGAACTCCGAAAACTATGACTTCCGCGTCTCGGCCGTGAATAGCGTGGGCACCGGGACTGCGTCGACCGTGGTGATGGCCTCCCCGCGCGCGATCACCCAACTCGCGTTCGTGATCAACGGCGAGAGCAACTCCGGCGGCATCGGCCAGAATTCCGACGCCACCGCGGACGAGTTAGCCCCACGATCGGCCGTCCAGATCATGAACCTCACCTCCGGGCTATTCGACTTCGAAGACTTGGACATCGGCGCCAACAACCTCCGCGATCATGCGGGGCTGGAAGGCTATTACGCCAATTCGCACGGCTTCGAGCTGTATCTGGCCAATGCGGTCGAAGGGCATGCGCTGCCTGGCTTTGAGCAGGTTTATCTGGTCAAGACCGGCCAGGGCGGGTCCACCATCAGTCAATGGAACGTCGGCGGGACCTATTGGACCAAGTTTCTGCAGCGGACGGCCGCGGCCAAAGCCCAGCTGGATGACCCGACCTGGGTGGTCTGGTTCAGCCTGGGCATCAACGATCAGATCGCGGGCACACCGACGTCGACGTTCAAGGCCAATCTGATCGCCCATCTCCAGCGAATCCAAGCGGACCTTCCGGGAGCCGTTATCATCATGACGGGCTTTGAGGCGATGGGTTACACGGCCTACACCGCCGCTCTGCGGGAAGTGGCCGCCGTTGAGCCCAACGTCTTCATCATCGACACCACCGCCGCCGCACTTCGAGACGGGAATCACTGGAGCTACGCGGGTCTGAAAACCGTGGGCACGCGTTTAGTGGAGACGTCACGGGAGGTTTTGGGACTGATCTATCCCGAGGCTCCTGGCAATCCGCAGGCCAGCGCCGGCGACAATCACATGATCCTCTCCTGGCAACCGCCCCAGGCCGACGGGGGCGCGCCCGTGACGGACTACGCCGTCGAATACAAACGCCATTCCGAGTCCTCGTATGCGACATGGGTCGACGGAGTGAGCACCGGCACCTCCGCGACTGTCAACGGGCTGGTCGCTGGCACGCTGTATGACTTCCGGATCACGGCCATCAACGCCCAGGGATCCGGCGCATCGGTCTTGCTCAGCGCCACGACGACGGGCACGGGCGTGTCTTTGCTGCCAACGACGGTCAGCCTCGCATCGTCACGGAATCCCTCTTCGGAGGGGGAGGCCCTCACTCTCACCGCGATTCTGACACCCTCGGCGGCCACCGGGACGGTGCTGTTCCAGGATGGCCTGCTCGCTCTCGGTTCAGCCCTGATCGGTCAGGGCTCCGGAAGCCTGACCCTGTCGTTGCTGTCGGTGGGCACGCATGCTCTGACAGCGGTCTACGCCGGCAATTCGACCTATTCCGGCAGCGTCAGCAACACGGTGACCCAGGTGGTTCAGGCCGCCAGCAATTCGAGTGCCAGCAGCAGTTCCCCGCGCAGCCCGGCCACTGGCGTGGCTCGTGGCGGCGGACGGGCGAGAAGCGGCCTTTCTATGGTGCATCCTGCCCGGACCGGCCACGCCTCCGTGGCTGTCGGCAGCCACGCGCCGTCGGCCACCGAGCTGACCTTCGAATTACCGATGCTCCTTCAGAAAATGCGGGACCGGCTCGCGGCCCGCATCGAGCGCCGCATTCTCGCACAACCGTCTGTCGCCGCCTTACTGCGTCGGATTCTTGAGCGTCTGAACGCTCGGATCGCCGCCCGCCGTCCCTGAGATGCTCCGCCGCGCTGCTGTCCCACCGGCGAGGCCCGACATACCGGCGGACCGCTTGCAGACGACCGTGGACGAACTGTCGCAAAACGTTCGGATACTGACGGACATCGTCGCCCAGATTCGGGAAGACCTGAGTTGGCTCACCCGCAATGGAGTGCCGCATCAGCCGCTGCATGTGCTGGTGCATTCGATCCCCAAAGTGTCCGAGGCAAAGCCCGAATCCGTTCAGCTCTCGGTCTTCGCTCCGCCGAACCCGGACCCGACCGTCGCCTTGACCGACGACCAGCAGCGGTCAAGCGTCATTGACCAGCTCGTCGAGCAGTTGTCCGTCCCACTGGGCGAACTGGCTCAGGAACAACTGAATGCCTTGCTGGGGATCATGGATCACGCCCACCGCGAAATCCTGACGGCGATCCATAGCCCTTCCACGGCCAGCAGCAAACCGAAATCCAAACAGGGGAAAGAATCACGCCAGCGATCGAAGTTGAAGCCTGCACCTGTCGAAGCGACCGATCCACCGCCATCGGCCGGTCAGCTGTTCTAATTCCCGTATGGCCAAGGAGTTCTTCCAGTATCCCGAAACGGCTCCACTCTTTGATCTCCTGGAAGAGGTCACCCGTCGTAGCGGCGTCAGCCGGGCCATCGCCTTTGAGGATTTTCTGACCATGAGCGTGTGTGCCCTGTCGGGCGGCCGGATGGAAGATCTCTATCTGCAGAACGTAGCCAAGCATACGGCTGGCAAACCGGGCAAGCGAGGCTGCGATACGCTGGCCCGGATGTTCGCTCAATTAGTTGTCGTGATGGAGCAGGACACGCGGGAACAAATGAAAGACATCCTCGGCGACCTCTTTCAGGGCAGCATTTCCTATGGAGAGCACGGGCTCTATCTGACGCCAATGCCGATCTGTGAATTGATGACACAGCTGACGGTGGGTGTCTCGTCCTCAGCGGATCAGCCAGAAATCTCGGCAGATGATGCCCCGCCGGGACACTCTGAACCAATTTCGGACGCAGCCGCCCCCGACCCGATTTCAGACCTGTCACCGCGCCGTGTTCACGACCCATGTTGTGGCTCAGGTCGGATGCTGCTTGCCGCCGCACAGAATCATCGCCACTGGGAATTCGTCGGCCAGGATGTCGACCTGCGCTGTGTCCGGATCACGACGTTGAATCTCGCCTTCCGTAATCTCTACGGCTATGTCATCCACGGCAACACGCTGGCAGTCGAGCAGAAACTCATCTATCGCACCGGCTTCGACGGCAGGGGATTCGTGCGTGAGATCCCGCTGACTGCGTGTCCGCCGGCCGTGCAAGCCGAAGTGCGACAGACGGCAGCGCCGCCGATGGACTCCGATGAGATTGAATCGGTGCCTGACAATAAGCGGCCGCAAGGCCAATTGCGGTTGTTCTGACCATGATCCCGTCAACCAACAGAACCTCTTCAGCCGGATTCGCAATCGAATCTCGATTGCGCCACGCAGGATCGTCGCTCACCATCGGACGTGGTCTGTCCCAATGGACAGACCGTTCGAGTGACCGTTCCTTCAATCCGCCATCTGACCAGGAGACCGAATCGTGACCACGTTGACCCGCGCCCATCGTGAACTCTTCCGCCGCACGGCTGACGAGTGTTACAGCTCGCTCGACACCCTGCAGCAGGCCGTTCAGGAACGCCATCGCCAATCACAGGATCGCTGGCAGCCGCCGCAGCTGCTGACGCCGATCACCTACGGCAATCGTCTCGATCTGACCATTGGCGGCGACGGCGACTATGCCATGAACGACTGGAGTTTCTCGCAGTTGTGCCGACTGGCGGGTGTCAATCGCGACACCATCAACCGGCTGAGTCCGGAAACCGCTAGCCAGGCCTTTCGCGAGACGTTGCCCTCGGCCGAGAAACCGCTGCAACTGCTGACGACCGAGAATACGGTCCGCTCCATTCACGGGGTGGCTTACACTCGGTTGTGGGACAGCGAACTGGTGGCCACGGTCCGCGAGTACGCCACCGACTTCCAGCCGCCGCAGAACGCGTTCAATGATGCCACCGGTCTGTATGCGGGAGAGCAGGACATGTTCTTATTCCTGATTGATCCCGTCGGCTGGATCGAAATCGGCGGCGAAGCCTTCGCACCGGGGTTCTTCGCCTGGAACAGCGAAGTCGGCCGCAGGTCGCTGGGTCTATCGACGTTCTGGTTCCAGAAGATCTGCCAGAACCACATCGTCTGGGACGCGATCGATGTTGTCGAGTTCACCCGCAAGCACACGGCGAGTGTGCGGGACTCGCTCAACACGGTTCGATCCTCAATCGAATCGCTGGTGAAAAAGAGGGACGAACGCCGCGATAGCTTTGCCCGTGTGCTGCGAAACGCCGTCACGACGAAACTAGGCGACACCGCCGAAGACGTCGAGAAGGTGCTCGCCAAACAGGGGATCGGCCGTCAACTGGCCCGCGAAGCTCTCAAATTGGCCCAGGAGAGGGGCGCGTTCACGATCTGGACGCTGGTCGATGCGCTGACCCGGCTATCAGGCCAACTGGTCTATGCCGGCGATCGGCTGGAAGCCGATCAGAAAGCCGCCAGTCTGCTGGCGTTGGCAGCGTGAAGGGATCGTTGCTCGATTCCAGCCCTGTGTCATGACGATGCAGGGCTGGTTCTCGATACGCTGTCGGCTTTCATGACAGAGTTCTATACCTGACCGCGAACGCCGCCCCTTCGACCTTAATGTCGGTGGCGTCATTGCCAAATTCCCTCTGATAGTCGAGGAGATCAAGAACGTCCGTGCGATCTCCACATTCAACCACTATCTTCGCTACAGCGTTAAGGCGATCTGGTGTCGGATTTGCCATGAACCACTTTCGAACAGCCACGCGAAGCCGTTCTCGCGATTCGCCTCTTGCAGTTGCGTAATGACACCACCTCCAAATCACTCCATTATCGCTCTCTGCACCATCTAGAGTTTCGACCAAGTCATCATCCGTTGGAAAATGTATTCGTTGCAAGCGCACAATATATGATTCGTTACCTTGGGATCGCTGCGCCTCCACTCTAATTTTGATCTCATTCAATACCACCTTATCAAGAACCTTGCTACCATTGTGTGCAGCAAGCCATTCCGCAATATCCATCAGTCCCGCGTCAGGTAGGTGGGACACGTAAGGTATGAGCGAGTCTATTTGCTCGAACGTGATCTGCTCTTTGAGCCCCTGTGAACTAAATCCAAACGCGTGACCTAAATGTTCAAAGGGCTTCCACTCTGAAGGTGCCTCCACAAATGCTTTCTCACAGGCTGATCCAAGCAACCTATCGCCAAAATATAACGCTGTCTGAAATAACTGCCGACTGCATTTTAGCGATGTCCAATGCTTATGGAGCAGAGTTACCGCTACTTCGCGTGGTATACAGCGCAGCACTGACGAGAAAATATAGTGCTCATCTAAATTGCCACCTGAGAAATCCGCTGGAGTCATGAGGCTCAGCTCAGCTAATGCTGCATCCAAGGCACCGAACATTCGATCGTCCCAGACGTTCGGCACAATTGTCCACCAATACTTGTCCTTGAGCAGAGCGTCAAGAAGAGACTCGATGCATGACCGATCGCCAAGTCTTGCCCTTCTCCATAGCACGGTCTTCGACTCAAGCAGCTCAGCCGGGAGCTGCAGCAACTCATCTACGGAAACCGTTGTTGCAACCCAAGAGCATAACAGGCTGTTCTGTTCAGACTCGTTCGTGGCCTCTTTCCAGCGTGAAAGGATAGCTGCTCGTGACTCGTTTGAGAGTTGCTTACCTTTATGTTGAAGAGGATCCCATTGCGATCGCTGTTGATGGACCCAGAAGTTAAACGTGTTGGCTCCCTTCTCCTTTCGTTCCATCTGTGCAATCTCACTGGCTACAAATGCAACAGCAGCAGGGTGGTCGATTTCGCCTAACAACTGCGTGAGGCACCAGGACAAGCGACCGTCAGATATCGCCTTAGAAACGAAGTAAATTACCACACCATGACTCACGCCGTGCCGCATACTCCATTTTAACTCAGTTAGGAACCGCGTGCGTTGCGATGCCCCATGCTCGTCGGCGTCATCAGACAGTGACGCCCACGACTCGAGTAGCGGCTCCAGCGTCTCTTCCGGTTCTACAGAGCATCGAATTGATGCCCATAGAGCCTCTACGAGACAGTCAGCGACCTTGTGGTGTTCCCAAGCTCGCAGCACTGGCACCGCCAATGAAGGTTCCCCGAGATATCCGGCAAGTACAAACGCGGCATGAAGTTCGCGTTCTGAAAGTTGGCCGCGATTCAGGTCGGCAGCCAACTTTGCGCAAAGCGACGAGCAGTGTGAACGCTTCGCTTCTGCAATTGTGTCTTCAACATAAGGCGCGTGTATGCTTGGGTAGAAATCTCGGTTCGCCACGAAATATTTTCCCCATTCAGCATCACCGTTGACCAATCGAGCTCCACTGAAGCGATGATCTTCCTTGTTGAACTCAGTAACTTCCAGCACTAAATGGCTCCTAACCGCTCTTAGTATCTCTGCAGCGGCATAAATGACTTGAGATGGCACATTTTCGTCAGCTACAGCACTCGACAACCAATGCTTTCCGCACTGCACTAGCTGCTTTGCGAATACAGAGTTGCTATCAGCCACGTGTCGAAGGCTCCGAAGCACGGCTAATGGAGCACATTCTGTCAGCCTAGGGACGATTGACACATCTGTTTTAGACACAAGAACGCGTGCTACGGACGCAGTGAAGTACGGATCGGCGAGGATGTCGTAATGGCGCTCAATGTCGCGCAAACATTCTGCGAGTGACTTTGCAATCACCGTCTCCAGCAAGCGATCATGCCGGAAGGTAAATCTACTGTCTTCGTCTCGATTCACAACACGGCACAGACCGCCCCTGACGCAAAGCTGCCTAATCGCAGCAAGCTGTGTCTGATCGAGCCATTGCGCGAGTGTAGTCCATTGGGGATACAAGTCTCGCTCAGTGATCATTCTGGAGGCAATGGTGGTGAGAGCTGACTGAAAATCTCCAGGCAGGTGAGCTCCCTCGGCAGCGCAGTCGTTGATCGTCTGTACGATATATGCTTCGATCAATGTGTGAGGTTCAGCATCCAAGTTGTCGGATGGCGAATGGCCATACAGCGTGCCCCACAAGCCGATCAGAATTGGGTCGAACTCCAGCCGCCGGGTTAGATCAAATGATGCTTGCCGCCCGATGGGGTGCTGAGAGTATGCTTGCAAGCAAGTATGAGCCTCGTCAGCAGTCAACGGCTGCGTCGAGAACTCTGAGATAAAGCTGTCGCTGCGGTATTGGGCTGCAATCGAACTCCACAGATGGTTCCATATTGGAAGTACCAAATGCGGAGCCTTCGCTTCTTGATGTGTATGTCGTGATAGAGACTCGTCCGCCATCGCCTTTCGCATCCAGGAGATGAGTTTGCGGACACACTGTAAGGGAGCAGTCGTACGATTTACGTCGTCGACAGCAATGACGAGAGGCACATTGTGCTGAGCTGCGAGTGCTTGCGCAAGCCGACCAGCATCGGAACTCAGGGAAG
Organism: bacterium; assembly: GCA_016125225.1. GTDB lineage: Bacteria > Planctomycetota > Planctomycetia > Planctomycetales > Planctomycetaceae > DSVQ01. The sequence continues at coordinate 77,392 of WGME01000005.1, forward strand.
GAGCCATTGATTGCAAGAGTTTAGTTAGCGCCTCATCTAGACTGAGGGACGTAGCTGCCGTTTCTGCGGGGAGCCAGAGTCCAATGCCATTCTTGCTCAACACTTCCGAGAGCATGTGGTAGCAGGCCACACTCTTTCCACTTCCTGAAGCACCATTCAGAATGATGAGCGATGCCCAACTGCTCAGTGAGTGAGTACGAAGCCGAGTGGTCGTGGCAGAGCCAATGATCGTGTTTGTGGAGCAGAACAGTTCGAACGAATAAGATGATAGATTGGCAGTTGCCAAAGCGCGCAATAGGGAAAGGGATAGCAAGTCGGCTGAAATACCCAGATGCTCCAGTCGAAGCCACTGCCCTTGAGGCGTTGTGTCCAGATGATCTCGAAAATGGGATCGCGCCAGAAAACGAACCTCAACACCGTACTGCGCACCAGCCTCGTATGCCTCTTGCATGATCTCGGCTCTGGGTTGTTTGTTGGTGCAAAATGTAAAGACAAAGGTTGCGTCAGGTTCGTGCCCTCGGAGCGCCGATGCGAGTCGTGCGGCTTTGATTAGGTCGCCATCGTCCGATGGCTTATAGGACTTACCGGACGAACGAGTGTGATCGAAGAGCAGCTTTTTGAGAATCTTGTCGGCATGATCAGTTGAGAAGCCTGCCATCACGTAACGGGATGGAGTAATACCGGGTACTCTTGAGAATCCATCCAATGGGTTCTTAACAGTCTTCCCGTTTGCATTGACGCCCAAGTGCTCAATCCGAGCATAATCGGGGTCGATTTGGCGGAGAACACGCGTGGCAAGAATCTCAAAGCTGCCGGCATCCGTCATTGATTCTATCGCATCCGCCGTGGTCATGCCGAAGTCCGTAAACGGGAACGTGCATTGCATACTGCTTCAGATTACTGATCTATCTGAATTGAAATCACGGATGTGCCCATAGAAAATGCCTTCCTGGGCCGGCTATGAACCGGATTGTCTGGCGCGGATGCCGTGAGAAACAAGGGAACGTCCCAGGTACACCCGGCATACGCCATACCGGCGAGGTCGGACCCAGCCACCACGGGGCGAACAGCAAGATCGCAAAGAGGTCGTCCAGTATCGAATCATCCCGGCGGCGATTGTGTGTCATCCTGATGCGTGCTTACTTTGTAATCGTTTCCGCTCCCTTTGGCCTGTGCAGACGTATCGTGCAAAAACTTCGGTTACGATGCAACGATTGAGAGTCCCTGCTCCCAGCATCGCCGTTTTGACAATCACGCGACCAGCAATTGCGCCTGCCTTGATGCTCAGGCACTCTGACCCCATCTGCCAACAGTCGGCAGCCGCGATGCCCAACGGCATTGCCCGTTTCACACCAGGGGCAGAGTCAGAGCATGTTGGTCGAACTTCAGGACGGCAAATGCCGCAGTTGCGGGGGACAACTCGAAATTGTCGGTGCCGATGATGCGGCGCTGGGCGTCGAATGCACGGAATGCGGCGACGGCTACACGGTTGAGCCGGATGCCTTCAACGACGGCGGCATCAAGTACTGGCCGGAAGCGATGGTCCAGTTCGTGGAGGAACTTTAATGGACCCCGACACTGCGTTGAAGGAGTTGCTGCTGGCCGTCGAAGTCGGCGATGTGGACCGGGTTGAGGAACTGGCGGAAGGGCTGCTGAACTGGCTTGAACGAGGCGGTTTTCCGCCGCTGACGATTGGTCCACGCGAACTGGGCGTCGAATGGCATCGTACGATTGCGACGGCTGCCTGCCAGGCCGCAATCTCCGAATGTGCGAGATTCTGCAGAGGCTCATGACTCCGGAATCTCCGCTCTTGTCCTGCATCCATCGCGATGCAGGGCTTTTTCACGATCAAATGACAATCCGTTCAATCTCATCCAGCGTGATCTCATCATTCCGCCGGTCGTAGAGCTTCGTCGTTTTGGCACTCGAATGGGCCGCGATCTGCTGGGCACGTTCGAGTGTGCCGCCGCCAAGCAGGTACGTCGTGATGCCGGTGGCCCGCCAGGTATGACAGCCAATCCGGTCGGGGAGTCCTGCATCGCGGGCACGACGTTTGATCATCGCCAGGACTTCGCGGCGGCTGATCCGTCGTTCCGTAAGCCGTTTGTGTCGGTCGACCGTCCGAAAGAGGGGATCCCATTTAGCGAAAATGACGCCGGCCGCAGCGATATAAGCGTCGAGGTAGGCTTCGGCCGCATGGTGGGCCGGGACTTCGTGGAACTTGCCGCCCTTCTCGTGCAAGCGAAACCACCAGCGTTTGCCATCCGGATAATAGTCGTCTCCATTCATTCCAATGACGGCCGAGACTCGCGCGAACGAATAGACCATCACTGCCACGAGAGCCCTGTCCCTCAAGCCCGCGATGGTCGAGACGTCAATGGCATCGATCAATCGCCGTGCCTGTTCGGCTGAGAGTACCGGTGTCTTCCCGCGCGTGACCACGTGCTTGGGGCCGCGGACCGAAGAAGCGGGATTGAGCGGAAGCGCCTGCCCGATCACCAGATAATCGAACAGCATGCGGATGGCGGCCAGATGCTGTTTTACGGTCGGAGCGCTATGCGACGCCGAAATCTCCTCAATGTAAGCGGCTACGAGAGGAGGGGAGAGTTGCTCCAGCCGCAGTTTGTGGTGTTCGCACCAATCCGCGAACCGAACGACGGCCCGCGCATATGCTTCGCGGGTGTTTCGGTTCCGAATGTTCGCCGTGAAGAACTCAATGACACGGCGACATGCTTGGTCGCCCGCGTCAAGGAAGAGTCGCGGCAGGTGCCCAGCGATGAGCGCCGGTAGTTGACGGCTGGTGGCGATGATGGGCTGATCGGTCATGCTGTCGAATGGAAGTAACTCCCAGCAATTGCTATCCCATAACGTCCTTTATGGGATAGCCGAAGAGTAGCGGACAGTGAACGATCCTGTCGATGCAACGCGACCACATCAGCCAGCAATCGGCAAGCCGATTTACCCCATCTGTCGGTCGCGAACGATCCGACCATCAACTGCGTCAAACGTCAATCAGATCGTCAGTCAAGCACACTTGTCATCCGCTCTTGCGCGGCGGTCCGTGCCGGTGGCAGGCTGGTCGTGATGCAGCATGTCGCAGCATCACGACCGGTCATTCCCAACGTAGCAGGAGTCCGAAAATGGCACGAACCCAGCGTCCCGCCCCAGAAGCTGAGTCACCGCAGCCCATTGCAGAACGCAGCTCTCGCCAGCCTGAAAAACGCATTGGCCCCTTCGCTGGCGGCGTCGGCGTCGCCGTCTGGTTGAATCAGGCGGAATTGCCGGACGGCGGCACGCGCACCTTTCGGTCGATCACGGTCGCCCCCCGCCGCTACTTCGACAAGCAGTCAAATCAGTGGAAGGACGCCCCGTCCTACAACCCCACCGATCTCCCAGCTTTGATCTTCGCCTTGCAAGAAGCCCAGGCGTATTGTTTCACCACTCCCCTACCAGGCGGCGAATTGGAAGATTCGGAACCGACTCCGTTCTGACAGCGGAATGCCGGCCGAGCCATCCCTTCACACGACGGGATGGCTTTTTTGAAGCAGTAGCTCCAGCTGGCGGCCACGATATTTGTATGTACGTCCACTTTTAGGGGTGGCGTCTGAGTACGGAACCCAATCATGACTGTTCGACTTCGTACAGTTTCTGTGGCATTCGGTTCACTGGCCTGGTTATATTGACGTGCTCAACGGCAGGGGCGGCACTGCTCAGGATCGCTGCGACGATCGCAAGGATGAGCGGGAAAAGAATCCATCGGTGGTCTTGCGACAGTTTCAGAACACCGTTGGGCACGTTCGAACTGGGGGTATTCGAGAAACAGGTGGGAGAACGGAAACAGCACACGAACTTCATCGTCGCATTGAACCGTTCCGATCCTGATCCCGATCGTCAGGGCGAAAACATCACCACGACAGTCCTGAATTCTCAGGATCTGCTCAGGGAGGCAGATCTGTAACGTATCGCCTGGGAATTCATCCTAGAGGAATGCACCAGGCAATAACCCTTTTGGAATCAGTTGGCTGATTCCGGCCCTGCTCGCAAGAGAGGGCTTTTTTCAGGCGGGCCGCAGATGCTGACACTCAAGTTTCTTCAGTTCATCTGGCAAATGCTCAAAGAGGACAAATCCTTCCAGGTCGGAATGATTGCCGGAGCTGTGGGAATTGTCGGTGCCATTGGATGGTTCATCTTTTTTCCCGCCCTCGTAATCGACCTGTCGATTCTGCTTATCGTTACGGTCAACAGAATTACCAAAGCGATCCTGTCCAAGCTCGCGGAGCAACGGGCTCGTGAGCTGCGGATCCAGCGGGAAGCCGAAGAGGCGGACCGCTTTCACAAAGCGCAGGAACTAGCCCGAATTGAAGCAAATAGCCTTGAGAATCAGCAGAAGCGGGCAGCTGCCATCGCCGCACTGGAGCCTGCCTCAAATCAAATCCGCCGCTTCTGGGCGAAACATCACCTCATTCTAAACGAAGTATGTCCTCTCAGATTGCTGAACGAAGAGATTCAGGCGTCAGTCTCCGAAGCATCTCCGTTTGAGTCTCTGCAGCAACTGGCAGCTCTCAAGGAAACCTTGATCCGCAAGGTTGTCAGGTTCGAAACCGAACAACTCTATGAGAAGTGGTACGAATACATTTCTGAGGCAGTCCCCCGCGACGAATTTGACCGTCTGATGCACGAGGCGGAAGAACAATCTCGCACCGCAGATGAGTACGGTCGACGATTGATCGAACTCGGGGAGTTCCTTTCCGAGGCGGCGGGTCCAGCCGCCGTGAAATTGCACAAGAAACGAGAAACGGATCGCGTAGCCGACTACGAAGCCATGTTCGCGGATGATGCCGAGAACCCCTTCGACGAGACTGAGGAGGACCGCAGTGCATCACGAGTTGGCTAAACCTAATCTCTCCCTGCGCATCGGCTCGACTGGCCCAAAACGCACGATCGAGTTTGGAGACGAAGAACTCGCCACCCACATGACCGTCTATGGGGGGACCGGGAAGGGAAAGTCGAAGCTGCTGGAATTGATCATTCGTCAGTTGATCGAACAGCGGGCCGGAGTCTGTGTCATCGATCCGCATGGGGACCTCGCCGAGGATCTGCTCGCCTGGACGATGGAGCGGTACGACGCGACCGACAAGGCCGTCTATCGCCGCATCAATTACTTTGAACCGGGGTCGAACACCCACCGCTTCAAATTCGATCCCTTTCAGTACAACGAACTGAGTGGGGAGAGTTACGAAGACTGGTTGAAGGCCAAGGTGGAATCGGTCGCCCGAACGATCATCCGAAAACAAGGCGAAGCCGGCTTCGAAGGCAAACCCCGTCTGGAGCGATTCCTGACGAACGTGTTGTATGCCTGCGGCGTTCGCGTGAATGCCAACGGTGACCACTTGGGATTGGGTGATGCCTTGGTGCTGCTCGATCCTAGCCATCCGTCCCACGAACCGATCTATTCCCGCATCGCACCCCATCTTCCATCAGAGATTCGATCCGACTTCGAGAAAGTGAGGGGAAGCAAACCCCGTCAACAGGAAGACTGGGTCGAATCGACGATCAATCGGCTGCGCTCGTTTCTGTCTCCTGCAGTCAAAAGCCTGTTCGCGGGAGAAGCCCGTCAGACGCTGAACTTCCGCGACATCATCGAAAAACAGGCAGTCATGCTGGTGAATCTCCGCCGGACCCGGAGTTTCACGATCGATCAGGGCAATGCCATCGGCGGCATGTTCATCAACGAGATTCTGGAAGCGGCACAGATCGCATCGAGAACCGCCAGAAGGCCGTTCTATCTCTTCATCGATGAAGCGAGCCGGTTCGTCGGCAAAGACCTCATGGATGCCCTCGCGCAGTTCCGGAAGATGAAGCTGTCGTTGTGCCTGGCCGTTCAGGACCTGTCGTCATTGAAACTCGGCGAGATCGACATGACGGCCAAAGTCGTCAGCCAGTGCGGCATCCATATCACCTTCCAACAGAAGTATCCTGAAGATTTGGAAGTGCTCGGGAATCTGTTCGGCTATCCGCTGATTGACTTCACGCCTCACACGCAGGAAGTCGACCGCTTTGACGGGTATGAAGAGATCCAGACCACTGATTACACCTCGTCGAAGACGACCGGAGAGAGCGAGTCAGCCAGTGAGAGCCGTGCGCAGCGCTGGCCGAAGAAAGACATTATGGACCCGGATACGTACACCGACTCCAAGGGTTTTTCCAAGAGCAAGACGGAATCTCGGACCGAAGGCTCCACGCTGAAAACCGGCCATCTCACCAAGTACCGGACCGAGGTGCAGGACAGCGGTCGGCTGAAGCGCTCCGTTGACGACCAGTTTCATCAGATCAAGCAATTGCTGCGAACGCTCGGAAAAGGGGAAGCTGTCGTGTCCGTCGATGGCACTCCCCCGTTTCCGATGCAGGTGCACAACGTGTCGACGCCGTTTCCCACACTGGACGACACCCGACGCTTGAATCTGGTCGACGGCTTCAAGAAGTTTCTGGGCAAGAATCACCCGTACTGTTTTGTTCCGTCCACCCAGGACGACGAAGAGCAGCGGTTGCTCCGCTTTATCGGCGACAAACAGAAAGAGGCGGGAGAATCGATTTTTGGCGTGTAGGGGCTTGACGTCGCAGTTTCTTTGGGTCTAATGATGTCACGCTCCTTTGGGAGTGCCTCTAGTGACGGCCGGATTGCGGACGACGCTTACGAGCGTTGCAGCACGGTTGCCTGGTTGTAGTGACGTCCCTCGGGACACTGTGATGCCGAAGTACCCTGGTTTTTCAGGGTGCTCCGGCTCCTTTGGTTTCTAGGGGCGACGTGATGGTGACTGACCGCGATCTCGCGATTCTTTCGGCGCTGGCCAAATACTACGTGCTGGCCCGACCGCAAATTCAGCGGCTCTGCTTCGAGAGCGACGTCAGTGGTCGGGTTACGCGCAGGCGGTTGCAATACCTGGTCGACGCTCGGCTCATCAATCGTCAGCAAATGCTGTTCTGCGCTCCCCACGGGGGCATGCCCGCGACCGTGTATTTCCCCTCCCCGCTCGGAAACGAGCTACTGGCGAGACATCTCGATGACGAGCGACTCTTGCTGACGCCTTCCATCGCTCCGATCCAGCATCACATCCCCCACTGGATCGCCGTCGCGGAATCGCACATCGCGTTCGATAAGGGCGCGGCGGCGGCGGCGGGAGTGACAATTGATCCCTGGATCAATGAGTGGGATGTCGTGAATAAAGACGAATCGGCTCCCGAAAAGCGTTTTCGACTCTATACCCTCATCAGCGAAACGCCCCGACTAGTGTGCGCCCCGGACGCGGCGTTTCTGCTGGAACTCAAAGGTTTCCGCAAGGTCTTCTTCATCGAACAGGACCGGGCCACCACCGGGGCCAGACAGGTGGCCGAAGGCAAGTCCCGCGGATACGCAGCGCTGGCCGAACGAAACCTGCATCACCGCATGTTTCCCACTTCGAACGTCGAAGCCTTCACGGTCCTCTGCATCACGCCGGATCAGCGACGACGGGATGCTCTGAGGCTGGCCATGAACAACCGGCCCGCCGCCAATCTCTGGCGGTTCGCGACGTCGCAGGATCTGGCCGGTGACCCTTTCCGCAGTCCGATCTTCCACCCCTGCCTGGGCGAGCCGACATCCATCATCAAGCCGTCCGCAGGGTGTACCACAACCGGTCCGAGGGGGGACACCCCCTGATGTTCTGTCCCCTAACCGTAACCATTGATCCTAAGGTTACTTATGCCGTGCCAGTGGCTCGCTCTCTGACGATCGCGGCCCCTGGCCCCATATATGCCGTGGTCATCCGCTCGCAGGCTCGCTTGCCTTCCATCCGGGTCGCTCCGGCTCGGTTCCGTATATGGGGCCAGGGGCACACCACGGCACGGCTGGATTTTGCAGGTGGCCACTCCGTTCCCTGTCGGGGCAGGTCCGACGGGTGGGTTTTGTTTCCTTCCGCTTTTCACTATGAAAACGCCAGGACGGTGTGCATGCCGCCCATGCACGGTCAAACGCGCGAAACGTCGTCCCACAACACGCTTGTTCGATGCGACGGTTCTCGCGTTGTTCGTCATTCTGGGAGCCGCGCAGTTCGCGTGATTCCCTTTATATCTCCTTCCTCTTTTGCCATGACAGACAAGAAGAAAAAGGCCGCGGATGAAGCCCAGGCATCCAACGCTCCCATTAAGGTCATCGTGCTGGAAGACGTGTCGGCTTCAGTGTTCGAGCGAAAGTATCTGATGCGCGGCGAGGAGCGGACGTTCTACAGCGTCAGTTTCTCCCGTTCGTATCGGGATTCCCGCGGCGAATGGAAGTACATCAAGTCGTTCAATCTCGAAGACCTCGGGAAAGTGATCTCGGTCGCCCAACAGGCGGATGAGTTCATTCGGCAACAGCCGGGCATTTCCTGAACTTGTGCGGACGGCCCCGACCGTCCGCCCTCCATGAGTCGCTGCAGCAGTGTCGTCCTCGGGATGACCAGCCGGCAGACCTTGGAAGAATCCTCTTTCGTGCGGGCACCTGACTCTCAGGTGCTTCGCACTCCTTTGCACGCCCCCTCTGCGCTCGCAAGGAGTTCCATAGGCTCCTCCTTGCCGCTTTGCGGGTTCGTGCACTGCAGGACGTTGCCTGCCTGCGCAGGCGGTTTTATTTCATACCTTCTGTTCTATGGGTTACCCCATGTCCCGCATTGCGGTGTTGCCGTTGGCTCCGAAGAACGGCAGTCCGGTCCCCGGACTCACGAGCCTGTACCACAAAGCGTTCGCCGGTCCGTACGGCGACCGGCGGTATCCGGGCAATTGCTCGGGCGAGCTGATTAAGGATCTGCTCCTGTATTTTCAGCCGGGCCGCGTGCTCGACCCGATGACCGGTTCCGGCACCTGTGCCGATGTCTGCCGGGAACTCGATGTCGAGTGCGTCAGCTTCGACATCCGTGAAGGCCACGACGCCTGCAGTTCCGAGTCTTACACAGATCTCAGTCGATTCGACTTCATCTGGCTCCATCCCCCGTACTGGCGGCAAAAACTGTATTCGACCGATCCGCGCGATCTGTCCAATGCCCCGAACCTGCTGCACTTTCTCTACCGCTACAAAAAACTGCTGATGAACTGCCGGGACGTGCTCACTCCTGGCGGACGGATCGCCGTCCTGATGGGTGATTACAGCGACCGCGAGGCGGGCTTCTGTCCTCTGGTCTATCACACCCAGCGGATCTGCTTCGAACTGGGACTGAGACAGCACGACACGCAGATCGTGCGATTCTCACACGGGGCCAGTAGTTCCCGAAAAGCTTACCGATCCCGCTTCATCCCCGGTCTGCATGACGTCTGCACGATCGTCGAATCCCCCGCATCCGCCATTCAGGCGCGCGCCGCTTAATTCTTTTCCCTAGCAACCATGACCAACTTGATCACACCACCGGCCAACGCCCCTCGGTCTGGCACCGAGCAGGAACTGCAGCAGATCTGGCACTGGCTCCAAGAGTCAGGACTGGCGGAACAATACTCTCTGGAGCAAGAAGCCTGGCACACCGGGTATTGGATCTGCGTTTTCGATGACTACTGCACGGGCAGCCCCGGCTACTGCGGCAAGCTCGCCTACATGATCTGGGACGGAATGCCGGATGCCTGCACGGTCTTCGTCTGGAAAGACGGCCGGATCCACGAATACGCGTCGCACGCGGACTGCGGAAATTCGCTGTCCAACGATCTCGCAATAGCTGCTCGATTGAAGAACGAATCCATCACCCAGCTGTTGAAGCTTGCTCGGACGTTCAAATCGGCCTGCAGCGAGAGGATCGGCGTCCTCGAAGTCGAACGAAAAGCAGCCTTCGCCGACACCGAGGACATCAATGACCAGATCGATCATTGGGAAACCCTGCGGCGGCGCTGCACGGAAACCATCGAGCAAAATTCGCCCCCTCTTCCGATGGAGTAAGGGCGGATCCATCGGCGACCTGGAAGACACATAACGCATTGCAGGCTGCATTGGACAACGGTGTCCGTGCCTCCCCAATCGGGAGAACTGAAAGAGGGCCAGTGGTCCTTAGCTTTTGCTCAGAAGGAGAAGTTCATGCTCAGTATCAAAAGTGCATCGACGAAACCGTGCTTCATCTGCGGTTCTCGCGAGAAAACGGTGGACGTGACGTTCGCCGACAAAACCTTCCGAGGCGTGCTGTGCCTCAATCACATCCACGAAAAGCTGAAGGAGGTGCCGCATGCTGCGAGTCAGCCAAGTGGCAAGCCGGCTTAATCTGTCGGCGTCCAAGGTGTACCAGCTGATTGACAGTGGACAACTGCCGCATCATCGGTTGGGGGTAAGTATCCGTGTCAGCGAGGAGCAGCTGACTGCCTATCTGACGGAAACGGAACGGAGACGCAGCGAGCCCGATCCGCCAAGACCCAAGCTGCCGCGCCCCCGTCTCAAGCACATCAAGCTCTGATCGAAATGCCCGCCCAGGGAAGGACGGGCTATCCGATCGCCTTCTTCGCCTGATCCAGCAGATACAGCGGTGACTGGGACAAGTGCTGATAGACGGAGGCGACCATCGCCGGATTGGCATGGCCCATCAGCACCCCGACCGTGACCGGATCGACTCCAGCTTTCAACATCCGTGTCGCGTAGCCATGCCGAAAGTCATAGAGGGCGTGCCAGTGCCCAGTCTTCTTGCCGAGCCGCCGCATCAGACAGTTGATGGCGAATGTTGTCCACGGAGTTCCATGAGCATTACGCAGCAAATGGCCTTCCGGGTGCTCATCGATCAGTCGCTTCACAATTTCCAGCGCCTCGCCGGGGAGATAGACGACCCGGACCTTCTTCTTACCCTTCGATTCCTTCACGGGAAAAACGAATCGCTGGTTAGTTGCATCGAAGTGACGGGCTTCGGCCCGGATCAGCTCCTGCGGGCGACCACCGGAGAGCCAGGCAAGCTTCAGCAGGTCGCGGTACTGGGGTCTTTTGACCGCCGCCAAAAACTCTTCGAAGACCGCGGGCGTGACGGGACGGTCTCTGTTCTCCGCTGCCGGGACTTCCAAATTGGTGACAGGATTGGCCGTGATGTATCCCTGCTTCGTCGCCCAGGTGAGGCACCGCTTCACCGCACGCAGGTAGTTCCGGCGAGACGTGACGGAGAACTTGTATCCGTCGACCCACTGCGTGACATGCAGGGGCAGCAGATCGGACGCCCGCATGTCCGGATACTTCTCCACGAACCGCTGCAGACGGTACTGGAACCACCCGTAGGTCTTTACGGAGCGGTTGTTCTGCACCCACTCCAGAAACGCATCGATGATCGCAGCGAGCGAGTCAGAGTTGACGACGGGCCGGTTCTTGAGCTGCTTCTTCAACGAGACCGCCCGTTCGACGGCTTCTTCCTCGGTGCAGCAACCGAGATTGTGCTGCTTGCCTGCGATCTGGATGTACCAGAGACCGCGGCTGGCGCGAAAGAACGGCTTCGGAAAATGAGGCATTGCGAACCCTCCAGAACATGGTGAACCGGAGCGGGCCGGAAGGCTCGCGGCCCCGTGACCTGTTGACGCAGGCACGGGGCGTTCTCTGACAAATTTCTCTGACCTACTGACTGCCGTCGTCGTAAGTCATTACACCCCGCTGGATTCGAACCAGCAACCTTCGGTTCCGTAGACCGATGCTCTATCCAGTTGAGCTAGGGGTGCGTGTCGCATAAACCGTTACCGGCGTGGCGTTTTACGCCACTCCTCGTTGCAGTTCTTGTTTGCAACTTGGGTCGGTATCATGGCAAAAGAGATGGTATCTCGCAAGTGAAGGCGGTGTAATTACTACGGCATCAGGCAGGACAGCGATGCGCAGTGTCAGTCGTTAGTGTATGACGCGAGTTTGCGGTCTGCCTCTCGCATAGAGTCGGTCCCCGACTCTTTCAGAAGTTTGTGGCCATTTATGGAATCGCGATGCCCTGTTGATGCAGCATTCTTGAAATCTCGATTGCCCGATGCCTGAGTTGCTTGCGGATGTTCGTTGTTATCAAAGGAAATCATGGGCTGTCGGATTGTTCGATGAGGACGCTGTAGCTTCCGGTGTTATCTGCCAGTTGATTCCAGCCGTCATTCACGCGGAGGTAGAGCGTGCCTGTTACTGGGGCCGTGAATTTCCGGGATGTGCTTAAGGGGAAGACTTGCTCCATGCCATCGGCGGCTGACGGAGTTTCGGGGTCGATGCAGGCTAATAGTCTGCCGAGTGGTTGACCGTTGGAGTAGTCGATCGTAATTCCGTTGGCCTCGCTGATCCACGGCTTTGGTTCAGAGGCGAGAACGACCTGGCCCGATGTCGTGATTTGATACGTCTGGCCCACCTGCAGTAGTACGGCCGTCGATTGCCAGCCACGATTGGCTGTGATCTTTACCGTCTGAAGATCGACCAGCGGCTTCCCTGCCATGAAATCGATGGCAGCGCGATCGAGATCGTATCCATACTGAAGGTTGTGGATGAAAAGTTGCCATTCTTTCGCCAGGTCGCTTTGATCAGCAGAGAACAGCCGATGCATTGTGGTGGAAAAACCGGGGCCGCGACCGGTACGGCCGAGTTCCTGGAAGCGATGTCGATAGTCGGGGTGCCGTGCGAGGAACTCGCAAGCTGCCCAAGACCAGGCATACGGCGTCGGTTCCCCATAGGAGTGGGCATCCAGTTTGAAGATGTCGGGGAGTGTGAGGGGTTGGCCGTCAGCAATGGCCTGTCGGATGAGCGTGATTCGCCCCCAACCGGGAACATCGTCCGGACGTTCAGGAAAGATGCCAAAAGTCGTTCGGCCCTGGGTATCTTGTTGGTGTGTACCAAAAAACTCGGCCATGCCTTCTAGATACCAGACCGGCGAGGATTGGTCTGGCATGATCGTCATGAAGCAGTGCGTGGCTTCGTGCAGCAGCAGATGAGCACGGTAGTAGTCGAAAGGTTGGTCACGCAGCCAGAACTCATATCGTCGATGGCGACCGTGTTCGAATGTCGGTAGATCTTCCGGGACCAGTCCTGTTTCGCGAAAGACAGCGAGATCACCAATTAAATAGCCGGTCATCTGAAAGTCGCGGCCATCCTTGGCAGGGGGAAGTGGTCCGAAATAATCGGTCAGCGCGGCATACAGTTGATCGACCAAGGCGGGTAAATGTTGAGCCGCCTCGGGTTCCACATCGCTGTAGAGAATCAGATGACGAGAGGCCCACCGCCGAATTCCCAATTCCGCGAGTTGCTCGTCATTGTGCCGTGGTCGATCATCAGCGGGTCGATAGACGATCTGTGGCTGCGGTGTGGCGGGCGGTAATTGGGTGAGAACTGGCTCAACCTGTGGGATCTGTCGAGTCGGCGGATCGATGCCGTTCGATAGCGGTTCCGTTTCTGGCTTCAGCAACGTGGAAGATGGAGCCGCGGGAGTTGACGTGGGCGCAGGGGACGATGTTCCACACCCGATCAACAGGCAGAATGACCAGAGCCAGCAGCAGTGCATGCGAGATGCCATACTGGCGTTGTCGCGCATCGGAGACCCGGCGTCAACTCATCAGCGATGATCACGCCGCACGAGAGAGTGGCAACGTTGCTTCCAACGGTGTTCCGCGCTTGCGGGCGACGACCTGAATTTCGGTGCAGAGGCCCGGTAGTCTGTAACCCAGATGACGATTCAGACGCCACCACCAATGCTGGTTTTCGAGGGATCGCAACAGGCCGCCCGAGATCATGCGGAAACCGCGCGAGGCGAGAATGTCCACATCGCAGTTCTTCAGGACCGCCCGTTCAAACGACAATCGTGAAAAAGCCTGCAGATGGCCACGGACTTTCTTCGTGCCCACCAGCTTGTCGATCGCAGGGACCAGATGCTTTCGCAGCAGATGCACACCCGGCGGGAAGATGGGCACGCCGAGAATCAGCAATCCACCAGGCTTCACGACGCGGCTCAACGTCTGCAACGCGACATCAATGGTCGGGAGATGTTCGACCACCTGCTCGCAAATCAGAACATCGTAAGTTTCGCTTGGAAGATGAGGCATGCCATCCAACAGGTTGCCTTCCTGCAGGCTTGCCCAGTCTTCCCGGCGGTAAATGCCCGCATGCAACTTCAGGTCAACGCCATGGTATTCGATTTGTGTGTGAGGCACGCGGGGCTCGATGTACCGCATCGAAATGCCGTTCCAGACACCGACATCAAGCAGTTTCAGCTTCGCTCCGACAGCTTGGAGCCGCTGTGATTCCTGGGCCAACACATCGCCGATCGCCTGATACCGGCCCTGCCGCAGGCTGTAGCGTTCGTGACGGGTCGGGTCGACTCCAAAGGCCAAACTGTCGCCGACGAGCGGTGTGGAGTCCGATTGGGGAGTCAACAACATGGTCATCGACGGCACGTCCCTGTGCGATGAATAAATGGTCTTCGGAGCCAGGGAGATCTTCCCTGCCCTATACACCGACGGATTCTCCAGAAACCGTCACAATCGGGCAAGGCCAGTTTTCACACGGCTTTCACTCGCAGTCTGCAGGGAATTGACGTAGTCTCAAGACTTCTGTCCGTGATTCATTCAGACTCTGCGAGTACCGCGATGCAATTGGGATTTGTGAGTGCAATTCTGGCCGATATGGACCTGCGCGATGTCGCCCGAAGTGCTCGAGAACTGAACTACGACTGCGTGGAGTTGATGTGCTGGCCGCCGGGGAAAGCAGAACGCCGCTATGCCGGGGTAACGCATGTCAACGTTGTCGATTTCACCGAAGCCAAAGCGGATGACGTTCGCAGCGTGATGTTTGATGCAGGCGTGTCAATCAGTTCACTGGGGTACTATCCCAACCCGCTCAGCCCGCATGTGGAAGAAGCCGAAGTTGCGGTGGAACATCTCAAACGGGTGATTCTCGGAGCCGAGATGCTCGGGTTATCACGAGTTACAACCTTCATCGGCCGCGACTGGACAAAATCGGTTGATGACAATTGGCCACGATTTCTGGCCACCTGGACGCCTTTGATTCAGTTTGCCGAAGATCATGGCGTTCATATTGGTATTGAAAATTGCCCGATGCTCTTCACCAAGGACGAATGGCCGGGGGGCAAGAACCTTGCCATTTCACCGGCGATCTGGCGGCGAATGTTTAATGACATTCCTTCGAAGAACTTCGGCTTGAATTACGATCCGTCGCATCTCATCTGGATGCAGATGGATTATCTGCAACCGATGCGTGAGTTCGCGGATCGTTTGGTCCATGTGCATGCCAAAGATGTCCGCATCGATCGGCACAAACTGAACGACGTGGGCATTCTGGCCCATCCGAACACCTATCACACACCAAAATTGCCCGGCTTGGGGGATGTGAACTGGGGCCAGTTCTTCTCGACGCTGACCGATGTTGGTTACCGCGGGCCGGTCTGTGTGGAAGTCGAAGATCGGGCTTATGAAGAGTCCGCCGCCGCTCGCCGGGCGTCACTCAGGCAATGTTCGACTTATCTGAGGAACTACATCCCCCGCCGCGACGCGGCGTCATAAGAAAGGCAGTCAGCCGCAAAAAGGCACAAAAGGCTCAAAAAAAGCAGCAAAATCAAGAATCATTGGATGCGACTTGAATCCTCTTCTTTTGTGCCTCTTTGCGGCCCTCTTTCTGCGTTTCTCCGCGACCTCTGCGTTCCTATCGTTCTGGCGATGTTTTTTGCGATGGACTCGCTGGACGCTGTGGGATTAGATACAGGCAGCAATCCTGTGGACAGATGTCGTGATTCGGCGGGTATTGTCCGCTGACCGCTTTCTCGGATCGCAGGCCGAGTCGTTCCTCGATCAATTCGCGAATCATCGTGATGAATTCCGGATGGTTGCCCACCGTCGCCGCACGCGCCATCGGTAGCCCCAGCGACTCGCACAACAGCTTGGCTTCTTCGTCGAGATCGAACAGCACTTCCATGTGATCAGAGAGAAAGCCGATCGGGGCGACGACGACGCCTGTTGTTCCGGCAGCATGCTGAGCGCGTATGGCGTCCAGAATGTCGGGCTCAAGCCACGGGTCTTGCGGCCGACCGCTTCGACTTTGATACACCAGTTGCCAGCGGGCCGACGGTAACCCAAGCTGTTCGGCGATCAGACGACATGTCTCGTTGAGTTGCCGCACATAGTTGCAATTGTCCGCCATGAGCATCGGAATGCTGTGAGCCGTGAACAAAATCCGTGCGGTGTCACGGACGTTATCCGGAAGCTGTTGAATCGCTGATTTCAGCCGATCGACATTCGCCGCGATGAACCGCGGATGATTGTAGAACATCCGCAGCTTATCGATAGCCGGGGCCTGTTCGCCCACCACCTGCTGAGCCGCTGTAATGTTCTCGCGATATTGTCGGCAACCGGAGTAACTGCTGTAGGCCGACGTGAAGAAGGCGAGCGCTCGATGATGTCCCGCCGCCGTCATCTCACGAAGAGTGACCGGCAGCAGCGGATGCCAGTTGCGATTGCCCCAATAAATCGGCAAGGTGATGCCCGCCGTATCGAGTTCGGCCCGCAAGGCCGTGATGAGTTCCCGGCACTGAGCATTGATAGGGCTGACGCCGCCGAAGTGGTAATAGTGCTCGGCGACCTCCAGCATCCGCTCGCGAGGAACGGGCTTGCCACACAACACATTCTCGAGAAACGGCAACACATCATCACGACACTCCGGTCCTCCAAAAGAGACGACCAGAATGGAATCGTAGGGCATGTCAGTCACAGCAACATCCTTAGAAACAGCTTTCGATGCGGGATTATTCCTGGGTCGACCACTCGTTGCCAGCCGTAGAAGGCCGAACCATCGCATTTTCGCCCGTATTCGCTACGATGGCGAGGGATCAACCTAGGCTGATGGGTTGGCCCCACTGCCCTGCCCTTTCTGTTTGTCATCGTACGGAGTGCTCCCCCATGCGATCGCGCTGGCCGTTCGGCTTGAGTCTGGTGTTTCTGCTATCGTCCGTGGTTCTGTCTGGTGCTCAGGAAACACGGGCACTACGGACATTCCGCAAACAGCAATTGATCGACAGGTTTTTCACCGAAGGGGCCGCCGTCGGGGATATCAACCACGATGGTCAACCCGACCTGATCGCCGGTCCCTTCTGGTTCGCCGGGCCGACGTTTGAAGAACGGCACGAATACTATCCCCCGAAGCCGTTCGACCCGCTCGGTTATTCCGATAACTTTTTCGCCTTCACCTATGACTTCAATGGCGACGGCTGGACCGACATTCTGATTTACGGGTTCCCCGGCCTCGATGCCTCATGGTTTGAGAATCCGCAAGGCAAAGACGGCTATTGGACGCGGCACAAGGTGCTGGATGTCGTCGATAACGAATCGCCCATGTGGGGCGATATCACCGGCGACGGCAAACCCGAAATCATCGCTCAGAACGATGGCTATTTTGGCTATGCCACCCCCGACTGGTCGAAGCCACAGGAACCGTGGACTTTCCATAAAATCTCTGACAAATCGGCGGGTGGGAAGTTCACGCATGGCCTGGGCTTTGGCGATGTAAATGGTGATGGCCGCTTGGACTTCCTCGAAAAGTCGGGGTGGTGGGAACAACCAGCCTCTCTGGAGGGTGATCCCGTCTGGAAGAAGCATGCGGTGCCGTTTGCCGGGCCGGGCGGCGCGCAGATGTACGCCTACGATGTCGATGGCGACGGTTTGAACGACGTGATCACCAGCCTCGCCGCGCATGGCTTCGGACTCGTCTGGTATCAGCAGCAGAAGAGTGATGACGGCGAACCGAAATTTGTTGCCCACACCATCACCACCGATAAAGCCGAAGACAATCCTTACGGTGTGAAGTTCTCGCAGATTCACGCGGTTGATCTCGTCGACATGGATGGCGACGGACTGAAAGACATCGTCACCGGGAAACGCTACTGGGCTCATGGACCGAAAGGCGACCCGGAACCCGATGCCCCGGCGGTCCTCTACTGGTTCCAACTCAAGCGGGGTGACAACGGCGACGTCGATTGGGTGCCGCATTTGATCGACGATAATTCAGGTGTCGGCGTGCAGGTGACGGCGGCCGATGTCTCCGGTGATGGCGTGCCCGATGTTGTCGTCGGTAACAAACAAGGCGTGTTCGCTCACGTTCAGCAGGTGAAACAGATTCCCAAGGCCGATTGGGAATTGATGCAACCCCGGAAGAAAGCCCCTATGGCCGAGGGCTTATCACCCGAAGAAGCCGCCCTCGCGATGACCTTGCCGCCGGGGTTTCACGCCCGGTTATGTGCCGGTGAACCCGATGTTGTGCAGCCGATTGCGATGGCTTTTGATGATCGCGGCCGGTTATGGGTTGCGGAAGCGTTTTCGTATCCCGTGCGCGTCGCCGACAACGAAGCCCGCGACCGCATTGTGATTTTCGAAGATCTCGATGGTGATGCCAAGTTCGACAAGCGGACGGTCTTTGCGGAAAAGCTGAATCTGGTGAGTGGCCTGCAGGTCGGTTTTGGCGGCGTGTGGGTCGGTGCCGCTCCGTATCTGCTCTTCATCCCCGATTGCGATGGCGATGACAAGCCCGACGACAAGCCGCAGGTGCTGCTCGATGGCTGGGGCTATCAGGACACGCATGAAACGCTGAATTCCTTCATCTGGGGGCCGGATGGTTGGCTGTATGGCTGCCACGGCGTGTTCACGCACTCGAATGTCGGCAAGCCCGGGGCGAGTGATGCCGAGCGGAAGAAAATCAACGCGGGCATCTGGCGGTATCATCCCACGCGGCACGATTTCGAGGTCTTCGCGGAGGGGACTAGCAACCCCTGGGGTGTCGACTTCAACGATCGTGGCCAGGCCTTCGCCACGGCCTGTGTGATTCCGCACCTGTACCACATCATTCAAGGGGCTCGGTATCAGCGGCAGGCCGGGCAGCACTTCAACCCGCACACTTATGACGACATTAAAACCATCGCCAAACATCGGCACTGGGTCGGTAACCAATGGAACAATGCCGACCGTTCCGCTTCGGATAACATCGGTGGCGGCCACGCGCATGCTGGAGCGATGATCTATCAGGGGGGCGTCTGGCCGCAGAGATATCGCGATCAGTTGTTCATGAACAACATTCATGGCGCCCGGCTCAATCAGGATCGCTTGATGCCGCAGGGGTCGGGTTATGTCGGCGACTTCGCCCCCGATTTCTGCTTTGCGAATGATGCCTGGTCGCAGTGGATTTATCTCACCTATGGACCCGATGGCCAGGTCACGATGATTGACTGGTACGACAAGAATCAGTGCCATCATGGGCGAAACGATGGCCACGACCGCACCAATGGCCGCATTTTCAAGATTGTCTATGGGGAACATCAGGCAGTGCAGGTGAATCTGGCTGCGGAGAGTGATGCCGCGTTGATCGACTACCAGACGCACAACAACGAATGGTACGTACGCCATGCCCGTCGGTTGCTGCAGGAACGGGCAGCCAACGGAAAGCTGGATACCAGCACCCGTTCAGCCTTAAGCCAAAGGTTTGCCGCCGCAGCCACGACGCACGAGCGGTTACGATATCTGTGGTGCCTGCATGTCACCGGCGGGTTATCGCCAGAATTGGTCAAGCAGAATCTGTTACAGGACGACGCCGATGTTCGCGCGTGGACAGTGCAACTGGCGTCGGAATCCGGTCCTATCGATGAAGCCCTGCGGAATCAGTTCGTCGAATTGGCCTCCAAGGAATCGACGCCGATGGTCCGGATGTACCTGGCATCAGCGTTACAGAAACTCGAACCGGTCGATCGTTTTCCCCTGGCAACTCTCCTGGTCGCTCATGCCGAAGATGCAGCAGATCACAACCTGCCCTTGCTGTTGTGGTATGGGATTGAACCGTCAGTGATGGTAGATCCAGCGAAGGCGTTGATGCTGGCGGAAGCCTCGAAGATTCCCCTGATCAGCCGGTATATCGTTCGGCGGCTGGCGTCTGATCCTGAGGGCTACGAACCGCTCTTTGAACGTGTAGCGATGGCCCCTGTCGAACAGCAACGCTGGATGATGGCCGAGGTCGTGGCCGCGTTTGCCGTGCGAGCGGATCTCAAGCAACCGCAATCGTGGACCAGGACCTATGACGTTCTGATGAAGTCCAACGATGAGCCGCTTCAGCAACAGGCGGAGTTTGTCGCGGTGAAGTTTGGCGATGAGCGTGTCTTTCCCGCATTGCGAAAATCGCTGCAGGATACGCAACTCTCGGCAGAGCGCCGGCAACTGGCCTTAGCATCGCTGGTCGCGGGGAAAGATCGGGAACTCCCGGCGATTCTGCACAAGTTGCTCGATGATCAGGAACTGCGTGCGGCAGGTTTGAATGCCCTCGCGGCGTTTGATGTGCCGACGACGCCAGCTGCCATCATTTCCCGTTACAAAAACTTCTCACGCGACGATCAGCAACTGGCGATCGCTACCCTGTCGGCTCGCGCAGCCTGGGTGCTCGCCCTGCTCGATGCGATGGAATCTGGGCAGATTCCGCGTAGCGATTTGACCGCGTTTTCCGTGCGACAGTTGCAGCAGTTGAAAAATGAGCAAGTCACCAAACGGTTGAACGAAGTCTGGGGGACGATCCGTTCCACATCCGCCGACAAAGTCGCCGACCTTGCGAAGTACAAAGAGGCTTTAAAGCCCACCGTGCTGGCCGCCGCCAACCTGCCGCACGGTCGCGAGCTGTTCAATAAAACCTGCGGCACCTGCCACAAGCTGTTTGACGCCGGCAAGTCCATTGGCCCGGATCTCACCGGTTCCAATCGGGCCAATCTCGATTATCTGCTCGAAAACCTGCTCGACCCCAGTGCCGTTGTCGGCCGGGCCTATCAGATGACCATTGTGGTGACTGATGATGGCCGCGCGATTAATGGCATCATCAAGGATGAAACCGATTCTGCGCTGGTCCTGCAGACGCCGACCGATCTGGTTACGGTCGCCAAAAGCAGCATTGAAGACCGCAAGCTCGCGGAGATTTCGCTGATGCCCGAAGGTCAGTTGAAGACGTTGTCTGCGAATGATGTGCGTGATCTGGTCGGGTATCTCGCCAGCCCCGCACAAGTTCCGCTGCCGGGTGATGGCCCTTGGCTCGACCCACGGACCGGCAAAGTCGCGGGGGCACTGGAAGGGGAAGACTTGAAGGTGCAGTCGATCACTGGTGGGAATGCCCGGCCGCAGGCGATGGGGGCCTTCACGCTGTCTAAATGGAGCGGCAATTCGCATCTCTGGTGGACCGGCGGCAAACCCCAAGATCGTCTGGTCCTGGAGTTTTCCTTGGAAACCGCAGGTGACTACGAAGTCGTGGCTGTGATGACGAAGGCCATTGATTACGGCATCATGCGCATGAGTCTCGATGATCAACAGGCCGTTGAGTCGATCGATTTCTTTAATAACGGCGTCGTGACAACACCCGTTTTATCACTGGGTGAGCATACTCTGACTGCGGGGACGCATCGGTTGGTCGTGGAAATCACCGGGGCCAATCCGAAGGCCGTGAAAGGGTATATGTTTGGCTTGGATTATCTGTCCCTCACACCGCGATAGCTGGTCAGAGGGCAAACGTCGCCGACTGAATGGTGACACGCTGCAGGGCCTGATGGTCGATGGTGATCCCTAGACCCGGACCGTGCAACGCCGGTGCGCGGCCACCCAGTCCGAACGTCAGGTCTTTGATAGTCAGCCGTTCGTGGACCAGATGCCGATCATAGCTCCCTTCGAGATACCGAATGCCAGCCACCGATGTCGCGAAATGTCTGCCGGCTGCAGAGAGAATGCCCGTTTCCCCGACCTGACAACCGAGTTGGTAGCCCAATCCCGCATGATGAGCCAAGGCGGCAAGTTGTAATGTGGGCAGGAAGCCGCCGCATTTGGAAAGCCGCAGGTTGAAGAGGTCGCACAAGCCCTCAGCAATGGCCCGGTGGGCATCGAACTCGCAGCAGAGAGATTCATCCAGCATCAGCGGGACACCAATCTGGCCGCGTAGTGGTGCCAAGCCGCCGACATCCTCGTGTGGCACGGGTTGTTCCAAGGCAGTGATGCCGAACGGTAGCAAGGGAGCCACGCACCGAGGCAATGTTTCACACTGCCAGGCTTCATTGGCATCGATGCGTAAGTCGACATTCGAGCCCACGATGTTTCGTACGCGGCGTAACAAGGCGACATCATCGACACCTGTCACGCCGACTTTCACTTTGATCTGCTCAAACCCGGACAATCTCATTAACAACGCTCGCCAGCGTTGTTTCCACGGGGTCGCTGCGGTAATTGCGGCCCCATAACGCACCTCGGGTAATGATTGACGAATTGCGGCCGTCTCCGGAACGGCTTCCGTCACCGCCGAAAGGGGGACATTCAGCGATCGGCAGACGGCATCGAGCACGCTGAGTTCTACAGCACAGCGTAAGGAATTCCCCAGGCAGCCACGCTCATCAATAAGTGAACTTGGCAGCCGGAATTCACTGAGCATTGCGATGGCATCGGCCAGGGATGTCATGGAACTGCCTAGCGTGCTCTTCCACTTCAAATCGGGAAGCATGTCCCAGGCTTGTTCAATGGTCTCTCCGGTCACATACGCTCGTGGCAGGCCTTCTCCCCAACCGCGGCTGCCATCATCCAGGTGGCAGCAGACCACCAGCGAATCGGTACTGGTTCGCACATGCGAGGCGTGCCTGACCTCTTTCTTGAGAGGAATGCGGACATGGTGAATGACAAAATCGACGATCCGCATAATCCAGCCACTGCCCCGCGCTGCAACCTCACAATTCAAGCCACTTGCCGATTCTGTCGTCCAGTGGGGCCACTGGGAAGGATATCGCAGAGGTCGCGCCTCAGAATCGGCAAAATCCGCCACGTTAAGCTGTGCGGCTTATCTCAAATCTTTTAGCGGATCGGGAAATTCCGACCGACTAGACAATCGATGGGGTGCATCACAGCACACAGAGAGGCCAAGCTCGTTTCCATTGACAGGTTTTGGTAATGCGTGATTCTTATTGGACGAATCTGCGACAAGCCGTACTGGAATGGCAACGCTTGATGTGTGGTGCGCTCATTTGCAGCTGCATAGGGGCCGCAATGTTTGCCAGCCCCATCTATGCACAAGCCCCTATGCCCCCCGCGGAATCACCGGCCACGGCCACGCCGGAACTTCCTGCACCCATGCCCCCCTTGTCGCAGCAACCAGCTCCGGCCCGTGGGGCCACACGCTCGCCATTTGCCACCACCACGAATTCCAATTTCAACAGTTATCAGCGAGGGAATTCTCTTGTCGCCGGACGCGCGCGGACCAAAATGGCCCCGAGCATGATTGGCGATCTGTTCGGAACCACGAATTCGTTGGTCTGCATCTTCCCGTTTGAAACCTCTGCCATTGCCCGCGGAATCGGCCAGCCCATCATCCAGGGGAATTCATCGGCGCCGATCATCACTGGTCCGGTGGGAAGTTTTCTGGGTGTGAATGTGACCGACAACGGTTTGGGGCTGCCCGATGCTTCAGGGAATGGCCGGCAGTTCGCCTTCTTGAACAGTCAGTCGCAGCCGTATCCGCAATCGACCTATACCGGACTGGCCGAGGTGAATGCGAATTCGGCCGTGATCGATGCAGGCCCATTCACGGCCATCCAGACGACGCAGTTCGTGAACCCGGATGGCAATTTGCCCAATGATGTGGGCAATCAGTTGTTTAACATCGTCGGGCAACCAGAAATCATCAGCATTCCCAGCCCGAGTTCCGCCACCGTCGTGGGACGTTCAAAGCTGGCAGAGAACGGTAGCCCAATTCCGCGTGATCGTGTTTTCTTCAATTACAGCTACTTTGATAACGCGGCGCTAACATCGGGTGGTGTTGCGGTCCATCGTTTTACGCCCGGTTTTGAAAAGACGTTCAACAATGGCTACGGCTCAATTGAATTTCGTGCCCCCTTCGCCAGTACGCTCAATTCCGATCTTTTGACCGATGGATCAAGCAATGGCGGCGATGCGGAATTCGGCAACATCACCACTTATTTCAAGCATTTGATTTATCTGGATGACTACTGGGCTCATTCCGTAGGTGTCGGTGTGTCGGCCCCCACAGCAGATGATGTGCGATTAAAGACTCCCACGGGAGCCACGTTGCTGCAGATTCGCAACGACTCGTTCCATGTGCTGCCCTTCTTCGGCTCACTGTTCACACCCACCGAGGAGTTATTTATCCAGGGGATGATTCAATATGACATCGACACACGTGGCAACCGCGTGGAAGTTGCCAACCTGGATTCCGGCGGACTGCCGACGAACGAGTTCCAGAGCCTTGGCCGGGCGACCGATGCCATGTTCATCTACTGGAGCCTGAGCGCCGGCTATTGGGTGTATCGCGATCCGGACGCACAGGGGCTGTTGACGGGCCTGGCACCGATGGTCGAACTGCACTACAACCAGTCGCTGCAAGCCGATGACGTGCTGACCGGATTGGATAACGCTGGCAACCTGTACCAGATTGGGGCGGGTGTAGGCAGCTTACAGGTGCTCAACCTCACGATGGGCGCTACTGCCGTGATTGGTCGTAGTGGCACCCTGTCGATGGCTTATGTCACTCCAATCGGTAACAGTGCCGATCAGCAGTTTAATGGCGAACTGCGTGTCTTCTTCAACTGGTACTTCGGTCAATAGAATCGTCAGGCAGTCATTAACTGACCGGTTGCAGATCGGCCGGGGTTGTCGTGGTGGTGGACGGGCCGTCATCCAGTCCCAGGTCGTCATCTACGTCCGGTTTGCGATCCAGTAATCGGAAGATCCAGGCTTCGGCTTCCAGGGTTAAAGTGAACGCCGCCGGAATCAGGAAGAGGGTGAAGATCGTAGAGATCAACAGCCCGCCGAGCACGACACTTCCCAGACCGCGATAAAGTTCGCTACCGGCACCGGGGAAGAGCACCAGCGGTAACAGGCCGAGCACCGTTGTCATGGTCGTCATGAACATCGGGCGGATACGGGAACGCACACCCTCGATGACTGCTTCCTTGGCATTCACCCCATCCTGACGGATCAATTGCAACGCCTGGTCCACAATCAGAATCGCATTATTCACCACGGTTCCGATGAGAATCACGAAGCCCAACATGGTGAGCACGTCCAGAGCTTGCGGCGGTTGTCCCTGCCACATTAAGTAGACGCCGAGCAGTTTAAGACCCACGAGGCCGCCGACCGCACCCAATGGCACGCTGAAAATAATAACGAACGGATAGACCCAGGATTCATACAACGCTGCCATCAGCAGGTAGGTAATGAGCAGCGCCAGAATGACATTGAATCGCAAGGCATTCCATGTGTTATTCAGCTTGTCTGCCGTACCGGCCAGACTGATGCGGTAGCCTCCATCGAGCGCCCCACTGGCTTCCAGCGGGCCGACGACCTTGTTCTGAATAATGCTCAAGGCCTCTTCCAGAGCCATTGTTGGTGGTGGAGTCACAGCGACAGTAATGGCACGTTCCCGCTCACGGTGATTCACCTGTTCGGGACCACTGGATAGCTTCACATCAGCCAGAGCGGCCAAGGGGATCAGTTGGCCCGTGCGTGTGGCGATGGGCAAGGATGCGATATCCTGAGTCTGTTTGGCGAACTCATCCCGACCACGAATCGAGAGATCGATTTTGTCAGCCCCGAGGTAATAATCACTGGCATAGGCCCCATCGACGAGGGCATCGACGGTATAACCAAGGTCGGCCGCGCTCAGTCCCATTTCGGCACTTTGCAGCAACTTCGGTGTGACATGAATTTCCGGGCTTGAGAGATCGAGGCTGGGCACCGGGCGAGCTTGCGCGTCGGGAATCAGGGCAAAGATCGGTAGCAGGCCATCGGGTGTTCCGGGAGGATCGCCGCCGAGAATCCGGCCGCCAAGTTGGACCAGTTTGGGAAGATCCGGGCCGGTAATTTCGATGTCGATTGTTCGACCGGCGACCAAGCCTTGAGAGAACAAGCTGGATTGGAACGCCACCGCGAATGTTCCCGGCAATTTCGCTCCCAAGGAACGAACCAGCGGAATGAGTTCCGCAGCTCGGGTGGGATCGAGCGACCGCACCCCAATGAAGACCTGCCGCCCGCGTGCGACAAAGAAGAAGTCACCAATCACAGGTGTCTTCCCATCGGTCACTTTGGGGTCGTCAGCGTCCACATCCCAATAGGGGCGGAGTTCGTTTTCGGCGAACTGGCCCATTTCGGTCAGTTCGTCGAGGTTGTAACCGGGGGGAGGCAGAAGAATCCCGAAGACCAGGTTGCGGTTCCCGTTCGGCAGATATTCGACCTGGGGCCACATCGTCCAGGTCGCGAAGCCACATGCTGCCACCAAGATGCAAATGGTTGCAAGGCGAGTGAACACACTGCGCTGAATCAGTTGATTTAATCCCGTGACCGCTGCAGTGAACCAGGAACCAATCTGTGCAATCACGGCCGCAAGACCGTGGAATTTTTCTTCCCCATGGACCGTTCCCTTGGGATCAGGAATGCCCCGAATCTTACCGTCGACCCGTCGCAGGCCGCGTCCCATGATGCGGGAAGCCGCTACCGGAATCACTACCACAGAAACGATTAGTGACAGTCCCACGGCGGCACTAATCGCAAGGGCAATATCGCGGAAGAGTTGTCCGGCTTCCTCCTGTACGAAGATGACCGGCAGAAACACCGCAATCGTGGTCAGAGTTGACGCCGTAACGGCTCCCCACACCTCCTGAGTGCCACGGACCGTCGCGGTCAGTGGATCTTCACCATGCTGATAGCGTGTGTAAATGTTTTCGAGGACCACCACGGCATTATCGACGAGCATACCGACGGCGAACGCCAGTCCCGCCAGACTGATGACATTCAATGTCCGTCCGAGAACCGCGAGGATCAGGAAGGTCGCCACGATACTGGTAGGAATCGCAAGCCCGATCACCAAAGCACCACGGGCAAACCAGAAGCCGGAAAGAATGATGAGGCCCAGACAGATGGCGAAGAACCACGGTGAAATGTAAACCGAGGCTACGCCGCTGGCGAGAATCGCCGGTGCTAATACCAGCGTACGGTGATTGAGATGCAGAAAGATCATTAGCACGGTCATCGTCAAAGCACCGCCGAGAAAGATGTTCTCGCGTACGAGACCGATGGCCGAGTAGATGTATTCTGTTTCGTCATAGACCTGTGTCAGTTCCAGGCCACGTGTTTTCAGAATTCCGTTGTTCAATCGGTCATTGGTTTCGCGCAAGCCGTCCATCACATCCAGCACGTTGGCACCATCCTCACGCAGGCAGTTGATGGCAATGCTCGATGAACCAAAACGGCGGACCAGTCCATCGGGCTTCTTGTAGCCCATCTGGACAGAAGCGACATCGCTGACATAAACCGGTTTGCCATCGCGAACCGCGAGCAGTTGGCGTTCCACCTGTTCTGGTGAGCGAAACTGGCCGAGTGTCCGCACGACCCAGCGCCGTTTGCCTTCCCAGAAATCGCCCCCCGAAGTGTCTTCGTTCTGGCCCCGCAAAACCGCCCGGACGTCGCCGATGGTCAGTTGTCGGGCTGCGAGCAGTTCCGGGTCGACGACGACCTGTAATTCATCTTCCAGACCGCCGATCACATTCGAATTGGCCACCCCATTCACGCGTTCAAATGTGGCTTCGATGTAATCCTCAGCGAAGCGACGCATTTTCGTAACGTCTTCAATGGTCGGCAGCAACGCCTTGGCTTCCGGATGTTCGTCTGCCAGATTTCGCAGCCGCAACATTGCCAGACCTGGGTTATGGCAATGGCGGACGCGCTCGAGCGGTTCGACCAGTTCAGGATGCTCGCTGGAAAATTTGTCAAAGGCGGCATCGTCAGGGAGCCGGGCACTCAGGATGAACCAGGCAATCGGCGAGTTCGAAGAGTTCGATGTGCTGATGACTGGCTGATCGGCGTTTTCAGGATAGGCTGGCACCTGTTGCAGGCGACTGTTCACCTTGAGCAGCGCCTCTTCCATATTGGTCCCGATGGCGAATTCCAGGGTGATGGTCCCTGAAGAATCTTTGCTCTCGGAAGAGAGTTTCGTAACACCCTCCACACTCTTAAGCTGCTCTTCCTGTTCCTGAATGATCTCCTGTTCCACCTCCTGCGGACTGGCCCCGGGCCAACGCGTTTCGATGGTCAGGGTCGGAATCTGCACTTCGGGGGTCAGCTGCATCGGCATCGAAAACAGGCCGATGATGCCAAACATGGCCACCAGCAAGACCCCGACCGTCACCTTCACCGGGTTGACGACGAATGATTCAACCAGAGACATGGAAAGATCCTGTGGGCTCGGCCATCATGGGCCGGGCGTTATGACCTGACAGAAAAGATCGGTGCAGAGCCACACCCTCTGGTGCAGTGTCTATTGAGCCGATTCGGTTACGCTATCCGGTTGATCTTCGCGAAGAATCGAGACCGAGGCCCCCGGACGGAGCCGCTCATTTCCCAGAACTACCACGCGGTCATCGGCTTTGAGATCGGCCTTCACCTCCAGCCATTTGCCGCTGGCAATGCCGATTTCGACGGGGACTGGCTTGACGGAAAGTGCTGGTCCCGCGTTTGCAGCCGCATCTTTAGCGGGGGGAACTTCAACCACAACGTAAACCATCGGGGCTGGACCACCGAAGACTACGGCGTCTTTGGGGACCAGTAACGAATCTCGCGACTGGCCGACCGGCAACGTGACGCGAGCCAGCATGCCCGATTTCAAGACCGGGCCATCTTCACGAATGATGTTCTTCACACGAATCTTGACCGGGAAGGTACGCGACTTCACATCGCCCTGCGGAGAAATGCGAACCACTTCGCCCACATAAACTGGTGGGTTCAACGCTGGGATTTCGACTTTGACGGGCATGCCCAGCCGCACATGATCAATTTGTGCGTCGAGCACGTGAGCTTCGATTTCGACTTCGTCCAAGTAAACGATTTCTGCAACGACCTGTCCGCGAGTCACCCATTCCCCTAACTCCGTTCGTTTCATTACAACGTATCCGTCGAACGGGGCAATCATGGTGTGCTTGCGGAGTTGGTCTTTCAGTTGCTGGACCAGTTCTCGCTGGGCATCGCAACGGGCCTGGGCCTGTACGATTTTTTCTTCGCGCGGCCCTTTCATCGCCAGTTGATAATCCTGCATGTTGGCCTGCAGATTGCGTTCGGCCGTGACCGCCGCCGATAGATACTCTTCCAGTTGCTCTTGAGTCAGTGTGCGGCCCTGCTCGACCAGTTGCTCGGCACGTTTGAAACGCCCTTGAGCGAAATCATTCACCGCTTCCGCGGCTTCCATCCGGGCTTTTGCCTGAGCAATTTCTTCAGGACGGGAGCCGTTCTTGAGTTCCCGTAGCTCTTCCTCATGCAGACGCAGTTCCGCTTCGGCAGCGGAGACCTGGAGGCTGATAGTTTCGGTGAGCAAGCGGCAGAGGGGCTGGGTCTTGCTGACCCGATCGCCAATTTCGATAGGGTACTCGGTAACACGGCCATCAACGGCGCTACCGACGGCACTCATTTTGACGGGCATGACCGTGCCCACAAAACTTTGCCCGCTGGCGACATTCCGTTGTTGAACGCGGGTGACAACGACCGGAGAGGCCGGGGCCTGTGCCCATGCCGAACTGGCCAATTCCGCTTGGGCTGCGCACAGAAGAATCACTGTCATCCACCTGCTGGAAGGTGGTCGCTTACATTGCATGGTTTTCATTCCTGATCTGTCGAGGCTGCCATCAACGGGACAGCGACATGCGAAGGTTGAGCAAGGTTCGTAAAGATTTTGCGTAATAAGGTTTTCAACAGAGCAACTTCATCGCTGGACATGCCGACCACGGCGGCTTGGCGAAGTTCCAAGGCATGCTCTACGATGCGTTCCCAGACGGGCTCCGCGGCATCCGCCAGACGGACAATCCGTCGCCGACGGTCGTTCGGGTCCCCTTCGCGGCGAACCCAGCCTGCCGCTTCCATCCGATCGAGAATCCGTACCAGCGTTGGGGGTTCGATCATCATCTTTCGCGCCAGGTCACCTTGCGAAAGCTGCTTCTCCAGTTTCAGCCAACCGATGACGTGCGTCTGTCGATGTGTAATTCCCTCTGGGGAGAGCCGTTCAGACAGAGAACGTTGAAATGCCTGATTCGAGACCGCCAGCCAGTAGCCGATGCTCTCTTCAAAATCATAGTCTGGCATCGGTGGTCCCCATTTGTTAGCGCAGGCAATCATCCCCGCTTATGGTAGATCTGCCTAAGAGTTCTGACAAGCACATTTTGCCCAAATCGCGCCAGCTGACCAGGCGATTTTCTCAGGATTCTGCGGCAGATGCCTCACGACGTAATAACTCGAACGCGAAGAGATCGCACAGTGTGTGTGCGATGATGGGTGCCAGCAGGCTGGGTGGGTCACATAGCCACATCAATGCCGTAAAGTACATCCCAACAGCTGTCGCAAGGACAACATAAAGACGAGTGACGGCATGGGCGAGGCCAAACAGCAAATTGACAGCGATGACGGCGGCCCAGAAATGGTCGCTACTGAACCACAACTGCAGAGTGCCGCGAAACAGAAGTTCTTCGGAAACCCCCACCATGAGCGACAGGATGACCACGTCATGCCGATGACAGGATGCCAGCAACGGCAGCAAAGTTTCCCGCCAAATATTCCGGATGTCGCGAAATTGACCCCAGGAACTGCGTTGAATCCACAAGGAAAGCACGCAGAGAGGAATGGCAGCGACGCACCCCACCGCTAAGGCCCGGGGTCGCCAAGTCAGGTATTGCCACAGGTCGACGTCAGCCCATGTTGCCAGGCTGAGGGCGACAATCAGCATCCCACATTGGAATAAGCCAGCCCAAGTGAGAAATGTGGTGCGAGAGATTGCGTCAGAATCATTCATTTCGCATTTCGATCCGCTTTCGACGACAGCAAAAAAGTCACGCGACTGGCACGATAGATAAATCTGATACCAAGCGAACATCCCGCGTGAAATGAACTTCTACGGTGGCACTGAACAGGACGGCATCAAACGCCGATAGGGTTGAAGCAACTCACCATTTCTACCCCTGAACTGGGAGTTGTCACGGGCATTGTGCGAATGTCTGGAAGTCGCGTTGAGGTCTTATCCTCGCCTTGGTTGCGAGGAAATTCACGGCCGAACTGCCAACCGGGATGAAGTCATTCATCGAAGACACCGGCCGGCGGCTTCAACACTTAACGACAACCTCTACCCCCTCTGGAAGCTGTTGCTAAGAGACCCACGGACAGAACACAGCCTGAAAATCGTCGCCGTCGTCAATCCCACCCCCTCGGATTGGCGACGGCGATGGTGTTTTGAGGCTGTGATTTTAGCCCACTGACTTCGGCTTATGTCGTAACCCTATTTTCTGACCTTCTCGAACACAATCACATGCTGCCGTGGCAGGGTGGCAATCGTCTCTTTCCATTTCAGCCCGAGTTCCGGTTGCAAGAGTTCTTTCTTGACCTGGGCTTCCGACATCTTATGCACCAGCTTGATCGGCACCAGTGGATCTTCACGGCGGTATTCGACGAGGACAATTCTTCCCCCAACCTTCATGGACTTCGATAACTCCAGCAGCATCTCATAGGGGTAGGAAAACTCGTGGTAGACATCGACCATCAGGGCAACGTCGACCGTGTCAGCCGGAATGCGGGCAGACTTTTCAGTTCCCAGCACCAGATCGACATTGGTCAGGTCCAGATTGTTCAATTTGTCGGCGAGCAGGTCGAGCATTTCCTGCTGGATGTCGACAGCGACGACTTTGCCATTCGGTTTCACCATCGGTGCCATCATCAGCGTGATCACGCCTGAACCGGCGCCGATATCCGCGACAACTTCCCCGGGCTTCAGTTTTAAAGCCTTTAACAGCAACGTCAGGCGTTCCTCTTCTTCCCGCTCAGCGCGTTCCAGCCAAGGGGCGCCGTGAAAACTCATGACCTGGGCGATTTCACGTCCCAGGTAGAACTTTCCCGTGCCATTCGGATCGTGATCGTTACTGTAGGTGTAGCGATCATTCTCTGATTCAACGGTCGGTGTGGCTTCTTGAGCCGACACGGGAAGAGTGCTGCCGAGGATCATCCACAACAGCCCGCTTAAAACCGCACAGAGGAAGCACCAGACAGACACGGATTTGCGGTTCGCCATGGGTTTCCTTTGTCGCTACATGAATCGAGGGGCGTGGATTTGGTTATCGTCGATATTAAAATCCGCGAGCGGCGCGAATGTCGTCGAAGTCGCGGAGGTGATAATCGATGCCGACATAGTCCAGGACACGACACAACGACCTCACAGCGACTCCCATGCCATCGGGACCGCTGAAGCCACCGAACTGCCCGCCCCCTTTCAGGTGGGGTTCCAGTTCCAGGAAGACGCCGGGCACGCCAAGGGCTTGCATCTTCTTTTCCATCTCGGGCAGATGTTGCTTCAGATCGCGCAGAATGAGTTCGTGTCCGGAATCGCCCACATCTGCCGGCACGAAGTTCTTCAGACGTTCTTCATCAACATGGCCGGTCCATTCCAGGCTCGGGTCAATGCGATAATCCTTGATGTGCATCCAGCCGAAGTAATCGCGCATGGCGACATACTCGGCCGTGCAGTCCAGGGCATTAATGTTCTGGCAACTGATGTTCGCCCCATCAAAAATGCAGACCAGATTGGGGTGCTTGACCGCGGCAGCGAGTGCGGCGAGATAACGCCCGTTCTGTCCAACGAGGTTGGCCTCAACTTCCAGGCCGAAGATCAGGCCCGCTTTCGCGCAGGCATCGACAATCGGGCCGAGTCGATCAGCGGCGGCTTGCACATGCGGAGCTGGGTCGGTCCCGGCAGGATGATAAAACGAGAATCCGCGAATCAGTTTCGCCCCGAGTTTTTCGGCTGACTTGATAGTGTCGGCAACGGTCGTGTTCAGGTAGGTCTGGGGATCGACATACTTGTTGTGGGAACTATCGGCCTGATCGTAGAGCTTCACCTTGCCGATGCGTGAGCCGATGCTGCAGACCTTCAGGCCATAGTCGTTCTGCAGTTTCGCGAGTTGTTCGAATTCGGCATCACTGAGTTCGGTCACATGCTTCACGTTCCCGCCTGCGGTCAGGTCGAGAAAACGCGGGCTGTAGTACTGCAGCCCCAGTGCGGCCAGTGCCGCAAATTGCTCGACGACGGTCTTGGAGTTGGCGGCTTCATCCGCAAAAGCGGAAAGCAGAATACGTGGCTGGCTCATGGATTCTCGGTGGGTTCAAGTCGCAAGGGGATCAATTGAGTCGAGGCTGCCGACAGTAACTGCAAACAGATTTGCGAGATACCACCAGCCGTCTCTGGCCCGATTGTCAGTCAGCCCCGCCGATTCTGCAAGTCTTCACTGGAAATGCAGCGGGAAAACCAGTTGTCAGGCGACAACCATTTTGACCGACTTTGCTGGAGGAACTTGCCTTATTTCCTGATCGATGATTATACTTTGATGCGTCACCTGCAGAGACCGTTCGTGTCTCTTGTTTCCAAATCGCTTGTGTGTTTCGTCCATTTCTTTCCTGTTAGCGCTTATCAGGAGTGAATTATGCCTCGCCATCCACGTTCGCGCGCCTCTGGATTTACGTTGATTGAGTTGCTGGTGGTCATTGCCATCATCGCGATTCTCATTGCGTTGCTGTTGCCTGCTGTACAGCAGGCACGAGAATCTGCCCGACGGACTCAGTGCCGCAATAACATGAAGCAACTCGGATTGGCCCTGCACAATTACCACGACAACTTTCAGTTGTTTCCCATGAGTTACACCACCGATGGCCAATTCACCACAGCAACCTATGGTCGTTCGTGGATGATGGGCATTCTGCCATTCATTGATCAGGCACCACTGTTCAATCAAATCGACCATTCCGCTCCCATGGCCAATTCGACAACAAGTCCACTTCCTACTCCTTACTCACCTAACACCGTTGTGGCAATGACCGTCCTCACGGCCTTTTTGTGTCCGTCTGACTCTGGGAATAACCAGGGGAAACTTAATGGACGTGCTAACATCACCAATGATTACTGGGGTGTAACAGACTATAAGGCTGTCGCAGGCAACAACTGGGCTTGGGGCAACTTTGTTTACACTCATCCGACTGGTCGGAATGCCACCAATAATAACGGTCTGGATGCCGGTAATGGTTGGATGTGCCGCAACAACCGAGGAGCAGCCGGCCCCTTCATCTCTGGCTTGCGACATTTCACTGATGGTACCAGTAATACGCTACTGGTCGGTGAAGCTCTGCCCGGCCGTTGTATTCACAATACGTGGTGGTTCTTTAATCACACCACCGCCACCTGTGCAGTTCCTCTTAACTACTACCAGAAGAATCAGTCGATTACGCCAGGTGATTGGCCGAACAATTACAGCTTTGCCAGCGAGCACGTGGGCGGGGCACACTTCACGATGGGGGATGGCACCGTCCGATTCCTCTCCGAAAATATCGACCTGCAGCTCTATCGCAATCTGTCCACGATTGATGGCCGCGAGACTGTGGGTGATTTCTAGGCGAACCGTATTCTTCTGGATATCGGCCTGAAATTGAGGCAGGCAGTCATCAAGGTGATGGCTGCCTGTGTCTTTCATTTTCTCTGGAGATGCGCTATCCGATGCACAACACATGGAAGCTTTCAATTTGCCTCGCATTGCTCGCTGGTTGTGGTGGTGGCTCGGGATCGAAATTGTCATTAGCTCCGGCGGCGGGAGTCGCTCGTTTCAACGAGACCCCGATTGCTGATGCCACAATCACTTTCTATCCCGAGAAGGGGCCGGTCGGCATTGGCAAAACGGATTCTCAGGGGGTGTTTCAGATCAAAACGAATGGCCAACTGGGAGCCGTTATTGGATCGCATCGCGTGACTGTGATGAGCGATGATGCGGCTGGCGGTGAGCCCCCACCAATGGATGGAAACGAGATGAAATCTGCCAGAAAATCGAAGTACTCACAAAAATATACGGACCCCGGCACGACCGACCTGGTCATCTCGATAGAGTCTGGGGGCAATAAAGAACTCGTCCTCGACCTGACCGAATAGCGAACCGGTCCCTCGGTCACATTACAACGGCTGAAAAATAAGAGAGCGGGGATCTCCAAACTGAGATCCCCGCTCTCTGGCTGTTTGATCAATCAATAGGACCGATTATGCCTGAGCGGAACGCGAGAACTGCTTGCGTTCGTTCTCGGTGAGCCGGATTTTCCGCAGGCGGATGGCCGTCGGTGTGACTTCGACATACTCATCGTCTTCGATGTACTCGAGCGCGGCTTCCAGAGACATCCGACGTGGCGGCTTCAAGATGATGTTGTCATCGGCCCCGGCAGAGCGGATGTTCGTGAGTTTCTTTTCGCGGATCGGGTTGACCGTGAGGTCGTTATCTCGGGCGTTCTCACCGACGATCATCCCCTCGTAAACTTCGTCTCCATGGCCGACGAAGAGTTCCGCCCGCTCCTGCAGTTTATTCAATGCGAACGTGACCGCCTTGCCCCGTTCCTGGGAAACCAGCACTCCGTTCTGGCGGTGAGGCACTTCGCCTTCCTGTTCGCGATAGCCTTCGAAGCGGTGATGAATGATGGCTTCGCCTTTCGTGGCGTTGAGCAGCTTTGTTCGTAGGCCGATCAGCCCGCGGGCAGGAATCGAGAATTCGACATGCGAGAATCCGTTGTCGCCGCCGGACATTTCGATCAACTGGCCACGACGTCCACCTACCAGTTCCATGACCGGTCCGATGACATTCGTGGGGGCATCGACTTCCAGCAGTTCAAACGGTTCCTGCCATTTGCCATCAATCTGCTTGCGAATGACCTGCGGCTTACCGACCGAGAGTTCATATCCTTCGCGACGCATGGTTTCGATCAGGACCGACAGGTGCAGCACACCACGGCCGGATACCTTGAAGGCGTCTTTGTCGCCAAGTTCTTCGACCCGCAAAGCCACGTTGGATTCGAGTTCACGCATCAGCCGCGCCCGCAGGTGGCGGCTGGTGAGGAACTTTCCGGCACCGGAGCCCTGCCCGGCCATGGGGGAGCTGTTCACTGTGAAAGTCATCGACAGCGTCGGTTCGTCGACACTGATCCGTGGCAAGGCCACCGGATTGGCCGGATCAGCGACGGTATCGCCAATTTCCGGAGTATCCAGACCCGTGATGGCCACGATATCCCCGGCGGTGGCTGTTTCTGCAGCGACGCGACCTAGCTTATCGAACTGTTCGAGATTCACGACGGTGGAAGGCACGACCTTGCCATCAGCCTTCATCACCACCACCTTCTGGCCGACCCGAATGCTACCGGCATTGATGCGGCCAGTGGCAATCCGGCCGACGAATTCCGAGTAGGTGAGCGACGTGACCATCAGTTGCAAGGGACCATCCTGCACCACGCGCGGACCGGGCACTTTTTCGAGGATCAGATCGAGCAGCGGCAGAATCGTATCGGTCTTCACGGCGGGGTCGTGGGTGGCAAAACCCGAGCGACCACTGGCGAAGATGTACGGGAAATCGAGGACGTCGTCTTCGGCACCCAGTTCGACAAAGAGATCGAAGGTTTCAGAGAGGACATCGTTCGGCCGAGCATCCGGACGGTCGACTTTGTTGACGACGACGACCGGCTGCAGGCCAACTTGCAACGCCTTCTGCAACACGAAGCGAGTTTGCGGACGCGGTCCTTCGAACGCATCAACCAGCACCAGGGCCCCATCGGCCATACTGAGAACGCGTTCAACTTCGCCACCGAAGTCGGCGTGGCCCGGGGTATCGATGATGTTGATCTTCACCCCTTTGTAAGGGATGGCGATGTTCTTCGCGAGAATGGTGATGCCACGTTCCCGCTCCTGATCGTTGGAGTCGAGGATGCACTCGCCCTGCAACTGGGTCTCGCGGAATTGTCCGCTGGCTTTGAGCAGGGCATCGACCAGGGTCGTTTTGCCGTGGTCAACGTGGGCGATAATGGCGATGTTTCGAACGTCTTGTCGGCGCATAATGGGCGGGCAGTCAGCGGGTAGGGCGAGGCGGAGTACAGCATCACGCAAGCGTTTCGTGACGCCCTGAGAGTGGAAACAACCCCTCCGTTGGGTTGTCAACCATGTGCTGCAGTATATCGACCGGCCCCTTGCAGGGAAAGACGCTTTCCGCCAGAGTGGAGCTGAAACGCAAAGTCTTCACGGAAAATTGATACGGGCGTCCACTGGGGCGTCGCTGCAATCCGATTGTTTGTTACTTAACGTAGCCCCTTTGCCTCCGAGACCTGCGCATGCATTGGTTGGTCAGCCTGCGTGATCCGGTCGAACTCCCGGCAGCCCTCTCTGCCGGGGTCGATTTCATCGATTTGAAAGATGTGGATCGCGGGTCACTGGGGATGGCCAGCGAGGCAAACATCGCGGCATTTACCGCCCAATTAAAGCAGTTCGCTCCTGATCGCCACTGCAGTCTGGCTTTGGGGGAATTGTCGGAATGGCCGGATGGTCGGCTGCCGATTGCTGTTCCTGACA
The DNA here is from genome assembly GCA_016125225.1 of bacterium. Classification (GTDB taxonomy): domain Bacteria; phylum Planctomycetota; class Planctomycetia; order Planctomycetales; family Planctomycetaceae; genus DSVQ01. Next base: position 114,791 of record WGME01000005.1, read on the forward strand.
ATGTCGGTTGGGTGAAGTTGGGGCTGTCTCAATGCTGTGGCGATGCCAATTGGCAGGCCAGATGGCTCAGAGTCCGACGGCAAATCGACCAGTCAGCGGGGCGATCTTTGCACTGGATCGCAGTGGCGTATGCGGATGCCGAAGTGGCACATTCCCCGTCTGTTGGGGCGATTTTGGATGCCGCTGCTATAACGGACTGCTGGGGATTGTTGATCGATACGTATTCCAAGTCGGGGCAGTCGCTGTTGGACTGGCTGGGAGTCGACCGACTACAAACTCTGATCGAAAAGGCGCAAACCGCAGGGTTAAAGGTCGCACTCGCTGGACAGGTCGGCATTCACGATGTTCCCTCACTGGCTGGTTTGCAGCCGGATATCGTGGCCGTCCGTTCGGCGGTGTGTGTTGACGGCGTCCGCACAAAGCCCTTGTGCCCCACGCGTCTCGCACAGTTTCGGCAACAGCTCAGGGCTCTTGCGGAGCACCGTGATCCAGCCAAGGTGTGATCACTGGTGATTCATCGCGCAGGCAACACCAGGTGATGCGCGGGATGCGGCCTGCCAGTCCCGGAAAATAGGGATCGACCACCCCCGCCTGAGCGGCCGCGGTCACCGTGCCAACCGGACAGGGGGCCGACTTGAGCAGCAGCAATTCTGTCGCGGGCCAATGGATGGTCGTCCAGGCCGCCAGGCTGTCGCTGGTCACATCCCAATGATGCGGCGGGGCTTCATCCGTGAGTCGCTGTTCGAGGTCTTCAAGCCGTGGCCCCGGATCGAGGACTGGAATGCGGTCCGTTCGAGACAGCTCCTGCAACATCGCGAAATCAGTGACCACATGAGCCCGCGGCAGAAGTTTCGCAAGCAGTTGGGAGTTGAGACGTAAGGCTGAAATCGCCAGATGATGCGAGACGTCCTCGGTCAATTCAAACTGCTCATGCCAGCCGCGCACGAGATCGGCCGTTGGTCCGCCGCCGGGAAAGAGGACCGGAACGGCAGCGTTCAATTGTCGGCAGACCGTCGTCAAGCGGGCACCGAGATCGTGCAAGTCGTACAGGCTGCCGCCGACCTTGACGATCACGATCCGCGGTGCCGCTGTCATGCCACGGTCCGTCAGTCAATGATCTTCGAGATGGGATACTCGACGATGCCACGGGCACCGGCGGCCTTCAACTGCGGAATGATCTGCCGGACGTACGATTCATCGACGATGGTGTTAATGTCGACCCATTCCGGATCGGACAGCGGGGCCACCGTCGGCTTCTGCAAGGCCGGCAGTTCGCGGAGTACCGATTCCAGATGCGTGCGGTGGACGTTCATCATCAGGCCGACTTTGGTCTCCGCTGCCAGGCATGACCGCAACATCAAGGCGATATTGTCGAGCTTTGAGCGCTTCCGCTCATCTTTCCAGCTTTGCTGATTGGCGATAAACCGCGTGGTGCTTTGCAGCACCTCATCGACGATACGCAGATCATTCGCCCGCAAAGAACTACCTGTTTCGGTCACTTCGACAATCGCATCGGCGAGTCGCGGAGGTTTCACTTCCGTTGCTCCCCAGGAAAATTCCACCTGGGCATTCACCCCATGTTGGGCCAGGTAATGCTTGGTCAACCCGACCGCTTCGGTCGCGATCCGCTTGCCTTCAAGATCTTTGACCGACAGCACCGTCGAGTTGTTCGGCACGCAAAGGACCCAGCGGACCGGGCGGCGGCTGACTTTCGAGAACATCAATTCGCAGATTTCATGCACATCGGCCTGGGTTTCAAAGATCCAATCGAAACCGGTGATGCCCGCGTCCAGAATGCCTTGTTGCACGTACCGGGCCATCTCCTGGGCACGGATCAGCATGCACTCGATTTCTGGATCGTCGATGTCCGGATAGTACGACCGCGACTGAAATTTGATGGTGTAGCCCGCCTTTTTGAAAAGTTCGGCGGTGGCTTCCTGGAGGCTCCCCGCGGGGATTCCCAGTTTGATCAGTTTTTCGGACATCGAGAGACCTATCAGTCAATGAGAGTCAGACAGCAGCGGCGGTCTGGCGGATGAAGTCACATCCGCCGACTAAGACTTTTTGTAAACGGCTTTCGGATCAAACACGCGTTCGCCGATCGTGGTGACATTCTGCGTGGCAGGATCAATCTGGCGGAAGAAGCAGCTTTTGAAGCCTTCATGGCAGGCGGCTCCGCCGATCTGTTCAACTTTCGCGAGCAACGTGTCAGCGTCGCAATCGAAGTAAAGGGATTTCAAAATCTGCACATTGCCGCTTTCCTCGCCCTTCCGCCAGAGTTTCTGACGGCTGCGGCTGTAGTAGCAGACGCGGCCGGTACGCAGGGTTTCGGCGTAGGCCTCGGCATTCATGTAGGCCAGCATCAGCACGTCGCCGGTGGCGTCATCCTGGGCGATGACCGGAATGAGGTCGTGCTTGTCAAAATTCGGGCCGTCAGACAACGGTGCACTCCTGGGGCAATGTCAGTGAATCTCGGGTTGGGGAAGAAGCGGGGATGGTTGTCATCCCCGCTTCTTCCCAGCGACCAAGGCGATAGGATACCAGCCCTGTGAACCGACGCCAAATGGACCAGTACAAACCTTGGGGCGAACATCTGGCATCAACACGTGTAGATTTCAGGAACGGACGCCGTGCCGCTTCCCGCGGTTCGGACCATTAACGCCAACCGCCGGATTCCGTATGGAAAATGCGATAGACGATCAGATGTCGCGGCGTTTTTCGAGAATGACGCGGTTTCCCCGGTCGTTGTAATCCACGCTGGTCATGAAAGACCGCATCAGCATCAGGCCGCGGCCACAGGGGCGTTCGAGGTTTTCTTCCGCAGTAGGGTCGGGCACATCTTCGGGACGAAAACCGGGGCCTTCGTCTTCGATTTCGACGTGGACCGACTGCTGATCAATCCGCCACTGAATGTGGACTTGCTTGCTGGGGTCCATGCCATTGCCATGTTTGATGGCATTGACGAGGGCTTCTTCCAAGGCAAGCCGAACGCCAAACACATCCCTGGGCGGGAATTCGAGTTCTTCCAAACGACTGACGATACGCTCCTGGATTTCCTGACCACGAGCGGTGTCGCTGGGAATCACAACATCATGCTGCTCTGGTATGGGCATGTCGTTGGACGCATTCAACGCCAGCGATCGGCCATGGCCCCCGGCCGCGCTTGACTGGTCAAGAAGGGAGAACGAACACTACACGCGGCTGGAGATTAGAACCCTTCGAGGGCTTGTTCCTGGTTCGCACGAATGTCAAAGATCTTGTTCAATCGGGTGATCTCGAAGACTTCGTAAATCTCAGGGCGAATCGTGCACAATCGCAGCTTGCCCTTGGCAGCTTTGACTTTCTTATCCATCGTAATTAGCTTGCCCAACGCGGCGCTGGACAGGTATTCCACGTTGCTGAAATCGAGGACGATTTTTTTGCGACCGTCTTCATCGACCAGGCCGAACATCTGGTTGCCGATGATTTGAATGTTTGTCTCATCCAGGATTTTCTTATCTACAAACTTGGCAACGGTCACATCGCCAACTTCTTCGATGTCCAATCGGCGCGTCGACATAGAGTCCTCTTCCGTAACCAGCAAGGTCGGTGTTCTGGCAAGACGTGAAAGCTTATCTCAGATGTGTCTGGTCACAACATTCGCGCTGCGACCGTAGCCTGCCACTCGGTTATCATCAACCTGAACAGGCTCGCTGTCAAGCGCTGCGTACCACTGAGAACTGGACTTCTGGGGGGCGAGGCGGAATCTGGCGGTCAGATCGTGTTTGCAATGAGAGTCTGCCCCGCTACCCCAATTTATTGAGAAAGTCTTGCAGATTCGAATCGGAGTCGTCAGGTCTCTGGTTGGCTTGGTTGTGCTCTGGCAGGCTGGCTGGCGCCGGGCTTTCCTCCACGGGACTGATCGCGGGAGGAACTTCCAGAGGGACGGATGCAGTGGTTGGGTTGATGGGGGGAGAACCTGACGACGGCTTTTTGGGTTTCGATCGACCAAAGATGGCTTCAAAAAATGAGCCTCGTTTGCCTGGTTTTTCCTCGGAGTCTCGAGGCAATTCCGTTGTCAGAACTGGGGCTTGCGCCCGAGGCAATTCCAGAGTCCCTTCCTCGGCTGTCTGGTGGCTGCCAATCAACCAAGGGCCAGGAACCGCTGGCTCCGGCGCAGCACTTTGCTCCACCGACAACGCCGTTTCTTCCAGATCACGAGCCGCATAAACCACGACAAACCGTGCTGGCCCGATTTCCACGACGGCATCGGGGCGAACGTAGGTCGGTGTCAGGACGGGCAGGCGGATGCCATCCAGCAACGTGCCATTCGCACTAGCGAGATCTTCGAGATAGACGCCATCCGACTGCAACGTGAAGCGACAATGTCGCCGACTGACCAGCGGGGTGGCAATGCGCAGGTGGCACTCCGGACTTCGCCCGACCAGAGTCTGCGGCAGCAGCCGGATCTGATTGAGATTCGCGCGGGGATGTGAAACCTGCAGCCAGGCTTGCATCGGAAGTGATAGTACCAGTGCTGTGGAGAAGTTCGCGAAGGCCGGAGTACGGCAGCCTTCGTCAAATTATCACATCTGGAACTTGCTACAACAGTCGGAAGGTCAACTGCTCCGGAATGTTGTGTTTTTTGGCCTGCCGGATCGGAATGTTCGAGGAAAACCCCGTGAAATCACTGGCACGACTCGGGCGACAGCAATTCGACGGCGTTTCCCGACGGATCGCTGATATACACAGATTCAGTGCCGTCGCGGTGCCGTTTCAGCGGGGCAAATTCATGGGCCTTGGGGGTTGCGAATCCCAAATGGGGAGGATGCTGCTCGGGAATGACTAAGGCAATCCCCACGTTGTCAAATTTCAACAACGCCCAGGTCGCATCCTGGTAGCTCACCTCACAGGAGAATGTGGCACGATACCATTCCACTGATTCGGCGATGTTCTGCACGGAAATCGCCACATGGTGGAGCCGGTCCAGGGTTGTCGTGGTGTTCGCGGTGGCCGTCGTCATGATTGCTGAAGTTCCTTTCCCGGCATGCCTCGCGGAAATCTGGTGATTCAGATTTCCACCTGTTCGGCCATTTCTCCAGCATGGTAGCTCGAACGGACAAAGGGTCCGCTGGCAACCATACTGAAACCCATGGCTCGGGTCAGGCGGCCGTATTCTTCGAATTCTTCCGGCGGAACATAGCGTTCTACCGGCAAATACTGTGGTCCCGGCTGCAGATACTGTCCCAAAGTGAGCATGTCACAACCGACAGCCCGCAGATCAGCACAAACCTGCAGCACTTCCTCGGTCGTTTCACCCAAGCCCAGCATCAGGCCACTTTTGGTCGGCATTTCGGGAGCGGTGTCCTTGACCTGCTTCAAGAGGTTGAGCGTGCGTTGATATTCCGCATTCCGACGGACCCGGTCGTACAGTCGCGGTACCGTTTCGGTGTTGTGATTGAAGACGTCGGGACGGGATTCGATGACACGGTGAATCGCCGCGCGATTGCCCCGAAAGTCGGGTGTCAAAACTTCGACCTTGGCCCCCGTCCGTTCCCGCACGGTGACGACGCAACGATAAAAATGTTCGGCACCGCCATCCGGCAGGTCGTCGCGTGTCACCGAAGTAATTACGACGTAAGACAAACCCAGACGCTGGGCGGCTTCCGCCACGCGATCCGGTTCATCAAGTTCCAGGGCTTCCGTTTTCCCTCGTGGGACCGAACAGAATCCACACGGACGGGTACAGACATTTCCCAGGATCATGAAGGTCGCGGTCTGCTGCGACCAGCATTCACTGCGGTTGGGGCACTTCGCCGACTCGCAGACAGTTTCCAGACGCAAGTCCTGAATGACGTCGTTGGTGTAGCGCATGCCAGCTTGTGGCACCGGGCGTTTCAACCACGCGGGCAATCGGGATCGCGATTTGGCCTGTTCAACGTCGGCCGGGTTAAGAATGTTCAGAGTGAGTGACGACATACATCCGCCGTGTTGTGCGACGCATCGCCGGGTGTCCCGTCCACACATGGTAACGGTCATACCCGCAGCGTACCGCAAGGTGACGAATCCAACTTTCCCGCAAAGCAGCCATCGTGGTGGGCCGCATCCGTTCGGCGGCAACGCTCGAAGGACGCACGTCATTTCCCCACGAGACCACATTCAATGCGGCGCGTGGCACCGAAACATTCAAACAGCCCCCGAATTGCGAGACCTGTTCGTTCACTCCGGCGCCGATAAATCCGACTGTCCCGCACCGGGCCGCTAACCCGGCCGAATCATCTTCAGGGGCGAGCAGCAGTTTTTGCTCGCGGCCCAGATCGATCAAGGACTGTCGCAAACTTTCCTGAAACTGAGGCACAGTCAGACCTAATCGGTCCAAGGGAGCGACCAGGTAGGCCACGATCTGACCCGGATGGTGAACCCACGTACCACCACCACGTCTTAGCCAACGGACGGGAATGCCTCGCGATTGCAATTCTTCCCGGTCGAGATGCAGGTCCGCCGCCGAGCCATCTCGGCCAATCGTGACACCATTCGGATGTTCGCACAACAATAAAACGCCGTAACGATCGGTCCGTTGTACAATTTCCGCAGAGATGCGTTCCTGCAGAGTGACGGCCGCATCGATTTCGGTGGGCCCCAGCAGATGCACGTGCAACGCCGGAGATTCCCGGTGCTGCAGACTCCAGGCTGTGGCTGCCGTTCTCATAAATCTGGCGATCGACTCAATCCCACGTGGCAGGTTCTCCAACACTTTTGGCGAACCTTGAGAGCTGTATTCTATCCGGGAATCAAGAGACCGACAATCGGCGACGGCACGTGATTGCCGATAGATCAGCAGATGGAACGCCCAATTTTCTGCAGACGGGAAAGTTGGTTATACTGCTGAATGATGGACATTTCGACCTGCTTGTGACAGTTATGGCCAAAACGCACTTACCCCCCGATGATCCCAATTCCCGTGTTGTTTGCCGAAATCGGCGAGCCAGTCACGAGTACGATCTATTGTCGCAGGTCGAGTGCGGCGTCAAGCTCGTCGGCAGCGAAGTCAAAAGCATCCGCGCGAACAAGGTCTCTGTTGAGGAAGCCTATGTACGGGTCAAAGATGGCGAGGTCTGGCTGATCAATTGCGATATCGCCGAGTATCCTCAGGCGACCTACATGAACCACGATCCGCGGCGGACGCGGAAGCTGCTGCTGCACCGTCGGGAAGTCACCAAACTGGCGGAGGCATCCCAGGAAAAGGGGCTGACCATTATCCCCCTCGACATGCACCTCACACGCGGGTTCGTCAAATTGACGATTGCCATCGCCCGGGGCCGAAAATTGCACGACAAACGCGAAAAACTGAAGCAGAAGTCCGACCAACGAGACATGCAACAGGCCGTGCGGCGCATCGTCCGCTAAGGGACAGTATCGCGGCCTGTGCTTGCTGACAGACCGCGATAGTCTGGTATTCCCGGATCAAATCTCGTCGTCGTCATCACCACCGTTCGAGGACGAATCTTCACGCACACTCACCTGCAAAGCACCCAGCATCTTGGTGATGCGTGCTTCCTTGGAGGAGATGAAGGGCACGTTGTCGAGCACGAAAGCCCGCGGTTCACTGCGGGGATGCAGCACCAGTCGACCACTTCCTAACAGCATATACTCAAAGACATCGTCGATTTCCTTGGTGATGCGCAGGTTGGGCGAGGAGTAACGCTCGAGGCTCGCGAGAAAACCGTGGTGATGCAGCAATTCGTTGGGGCGGACTTCCCAATAGTCGAACCGCACCATGATGAACACAAAGATGTAAATCACCCCCAGAATGACGGCGATCACAAAGTAGAAGGCCGAGTTGGCTTCCGGATGGATCTGCCGCACGACTTCCAGAAACGCAGGCACCATCGTGGGAAAATTCATGGCCAGCAGCACGAGTGTCAGCACCCCTGCCATAGCCAGAAAGAACAGCGTCAGCGATGTCGTTCGCGGGAAATCAAACGACAATACGGTGATATTGAAGGCGAACAGCCACAGGAACGACCAGCCGATCGAATCGGCGATCGCCGATTCTGGAGCGATAAACCGCGTCAGAATGCCCGCCAGCAATGCCGCAAAGAACGTCGGGTAGAGCAGAATAATCTTGGGGTACGATACCAGGAAGATCGGCTTATCCCGGTCGTCGACTTTCGACTTCGGCTTGGCAACAGATTCCGACACAGAAACACTCCTTGAGCATGTGAGCGGAAGACATGGGCGGTTCAACAGGCGCCGTCATTGCCAAACAGCCATGGCGTGACGGAATGGTGGAACTCTAACGGGCCAGCGTGCCGCTTTCCAGAGCGGACCTGACTCGTTGGACCTGTGAACGGAGTCAACGCCTGTGCGGATCACGAAACCGTTGCGACTTCGTCCGCGGGAGTCTCTGCCAGATCATCGAGAATCTGACGGCATCGGCGTTTCAATGGGAAATCATTTCCCACGCCCATATTCAGATCGGCGTGCTCTTTGTCAACGGCCTCGATCAGATCGACCAGCGAGAAGGCCGGCCATTTCTGGTGCAGCAGAGCCAGTTGTTCGAGCCCCGTATATTGCTGACGGAGCTGATCGGGCAGCAAGGCGGCGACGGCCACGGCGGCGGCGGCGGTCCGTCCCAATTTCGGATCGACGAGAAGTTCTAGCCCCCGGTGATGCAGCAGAATGCAGCAGACTAGTTCATCGGGCAGCTTCCAGCGGAAGGCGAGTGATGCCCCTGCCAGGGCATGATCCCACCCGAACAGGTCCGATTCGTAGTCACACAGCGACTCGGGTTGGTTGCCTCGGTCTGACACGAATGCCGAATACTTGTCGAACAGATCGTTTGACAGCACGGGCAACAGGAAGTCCGACAACAAGGCTCCCGCGAAGGCCAGGTCGGCGTCGGTCTTCAGCAATTTCGCGACTTCCCGGGCGAAAATCGCTTTTTGCAACGATGTATTCCAGAAGCAGGTTTGGTTGATCAGCTTCGATTTCCGAGCGCGAATCGCCGCCTGTGCTCCCGTGCTGATCAGGAACAGCTTGCTTTGTCGCACACCCAGTAAGGCCAACGCCTGTTGAGCCGATTTTGCTTTCTGGCGCAGTCCGACAAAGGCGGAATTGACATGCTTGAGGAGTTCCAGCGTCAGGCCGGTATCGGTCTCGACAATCCCGGAAAGATCGCGCAGGCTGGCGTTCTCGTTCTTGGAGCGATCCATGAACTGAGCAACCGCATGTGGCAAAGCCGGCAACGCCAGCGTGGGGGGAAGTGCCCCCAGCGTGAACGTGCTCAACGCCTCTTCGCGAATCTGTCCCCAATCAACTTCAGACATTGTCACCCTCTTGGACTGCTATTGCGCTGCAGCCAGATGTTTACTCAAGCGACGAGACAAAGTGGCGTGTTGAGCCGCGAGTGGTGTGATCTCGGTCAATTGTTCTGCCACCCGTTCAGCCGTGTCATGCAGTTTGAAATCGGGCCAAACGCCATCAAGCTGAATCAGTTGCTTCATGCCATCTGGGGTCTGTTGAACCGGATCTGCCATCAGGGCGGCCACAGCCACGGCGGCAATCGGCGATTCTCCATAAGCCGGACTCTGCAAGGCGGCCAACCCCTGATGATGCAAACGCACACAGCAAATCAGATCTGCAGGGAATCCCCAGGCATGCAGAACATGAGCCGTGGCTCGCGTATGGTCCCAGCCAAGATGACGTTGTTCAAATTGCACCAGAGTGACCGATGAGGTCTCGGGTTGCTTGAGGAATTCACAATAGACCGGGAAGAGTTCGTTGCTTAAAGCTGGCAACAGGCAGTCCTGGAGCAGACTCCCGGAGTAAGCCAGATCGCCATCGGCTCCCAGTTTCTGGGCGATCTCCTTGGCGAAGAGGGCCCGTTCCAGATTCGTCAGCCATAAGTTTTGAATATTGATCAGCTTCGATTTTGAAGCTTTCATTGTCTGCTGGACAGCGGCGGCTAACAGGAAGTTCCTCGCGTTGCGGACACCGACCCGGGCAATGGCCTGGCGAGCAACGGAAATTTTCTGTCGTCCCGCAAAGGCTGCCGAGTTGGAATACCTCAAGAGTTCGCACGTCAAAGTCGAGTCGGTCTCGACCAACTGACCCAGTTTTTGTGTCGATGCATTGGGATCTTCTGCAAGTTTCGAGAACTCCATTACAACTGTCGGCAAAGCTGGCAGCTTGATTTTGGGTGGCAAAACCAATGTGTCCGGTGTCGGGAGTAACTCGGAAAGGAGTTTTACATAGTCCATAGTAAGACGAAGGCCCCGGAGGAATAGGAGCAAGCGGCACAAGTTGTCGTGTACTGAGACTCTAGCTCAAGGATTCTGAGCGAGTCCTGCCGATCTACATGCCCCCTCTTCCCTGTTGTCAGTCCGGGTGAAATCTATCAGTTGTAACGAAGGTGACAGTGACGACGCGGGTGAATCCTTGCTGGAACGATTTTCGACAGGCTCGGCAGTCTAATCTCAGACGCTCGAATTCCTGAGCGATTTCTCTGTCCGGATAATGCGAAGAATCGCTATATTCCGAGGAGTGGGTTGATGGAGTGACGCACGCCCGTCTTGCCGAGGCCGGTTCACTACGGCGTCTGCCCTTCCCTGCAGTGATTCGCAAACTTGGAAGATTTGAAGAGGACAACCGATGGCTGACAACTCTTGGGGTCGTATGCTGGGCTGTGTCTTATGTCTTTGTGCTGGTGTCGTCGCTCTGTCAGCGATGGCTGGCCGTTCGGTGGCTACCGCTGCTGACAAGCCCGATCAGAGCCTGAGCACCTTCATGCGAATGAAGCTCGAAGCCTCGTCACGTATCCTGGAAGGACTGACCACGGAAGATGCGGCAGCCATCAAAGAAGGTGCCGACGCACTTATGAAGATGAGTAACGCGGAACGCTGGAATGTTCTCGCCGACGAGGACTATCGCGAATTCAACCGCGACTTCCGCAGTTCTGTTCGCAAGTTGCACGTGGCGGCAGAGAACGGCAACTTTGACAATGCCACGTTGCAGTGGATCGATACGGTGAAAGCCTGTGTGGAATGTCACAAATATGTGCGGACTCAACGTCCGACCATCAAAAACTGACCGTACAAAATGCAGGAACGGCAGCGAGCACCCTGCCCTCTGCCGTTCCTGTACGAAGATTCAAATCTTACTTGAGAGTTCGACTACTTGTCCGCTTGGACATGGGCCTCCACGAACCACAACTGCTTATCGATCTCGCGGGAAATCCCGGTGAAGAGATCGGCCGTGCCGGTGTCGCCCAACTCATCGGCTTTATCGACGTTCTCACGGGCCGTCTTGCCGAAGTGTGCCAACGCCTGGGACAAGGCTTTCACATGGTCCCGTCCCGATGAGATATCTATCGGGTAGGCCTTCATCTGAGTGCGCCCGACAACAGCTTCCAGGGTCCCTTCGGCCGTGCCTCCGAACGCAGTGATTCGCTCGGCGATTGTATCCACCTGGTCGTTGACAATGTCCGCGATGGAATCGAACAGCTCATGCAAAGCGATGAACTGCGGCCCTTTCACATTCCAGTGGGCTTGCTTGGTTTGCAGGGCCAGATTGATGGCGTCGGCGAGCGACTTCTGCAACAGCACCATCGATTTCCCTCGCACGTCTTCCGCCAGATCGATACTTGTCGGATGCACGGTGTCATCTCCTGTTCGTTGAAAATCTCAAATCGGCAACAATCGTTCAGGTTATTCTAGCCTGCCGTGGGAACTTGGCTACCCGAACGCCTGTCGAGGCTGCCTGCTCCGGAATCGTTGGCGATGATGAACAGCATGGCTCCCAGCAGACCCAGGTTCTTCATGAACTGAATCATCTGCATCTGCACGGCATCACCGGTCGCGTTCCAGAAGTCATGGAAATAATAGGTGGCGAGTACCAGAAACACCGCCAGCAATGCCGCGCCGAAGCGGGCATGAAACCCGGTCAGCACCAGACCGCTGCCCACCAGCAGGAACACAATGGCACCCGCCAGCATCACTTGAGGTGCAGGCACCCCTTCCGACCCCATGTATTGGGCGACATTGCTGAATTGCGGAATTTTATTTCCGACGGCACTCATCACAAAAATGGTTACGAGCATCAATCGTGCCAGCACACTTAGGACCGCTTGCATGATGGTAACTTTCTTCGAACAGAAGGTGTTGTACACAATCGACCGGACCGCACTTGCGACCCGGTCGGACATTACGCCAGATCAAATACCAGGACTTCACTCGCTGTCTTCGCTTGAAGCGAAACCGTGTCGGGCTCCACCAAACCAATTCCATCACCCGACTGAAATAAGCGTTGATGGAAGTCAATCTCACCCCGCAGGACCTGCACCCACGCAGCTCGGTCGGCCGATACCGGCAGATCAATCCGAGTTCCGGCAGCGAGTTCCGCAACCGAGACTACCGTGCTCTGCCGGATCGGTAACGCCCCATTTCGACCATCCGCTGCTGCGAGCGTTTGCCATCGATTTTGGCGCCCATCGCGAGCAAAACTTGTCTGCTCATAGGTTGGCGAATGACCAGCGCGGTCGGGCAGCAGCCAGATCTGATACAGGTGCGTTGCCGTGGTCTCTGATGGATTAAACTCGCTGTGCCGAATCCCCGATCCCGCCGACATCCACTGCATTTCCCCCGGCCGCAGCACTTCACCATGACCCAGGCTGTCGCGATGTTCGAGTTCGCCTTCCAGTACCCAGGTGAGAATCTCCATGTCGCGATGGCCGTGCATGCCGAACCCGTTGCCAGGAGCGACGAAGTCTTCATTCATCACCCGTAACGTCCGGAATTGATTCCACTGTGCGTCGAAATACTCGCCAAACGAAAAGGTATGAAACGTCTTCAGCCAGCCGTGATCGAAATAGCCACGTTCAGCCGATGGTCGCAGAATTTGCCGCATGATGTCCTCCTGCCACAGTGTGTGGCGTTGTGATGGAGAGAATTACCGTCCAAGGCCGTGACTCTTACATGCACGCGAATGCGTCGGGACCGTCTCTGGATTTTTCAGGGTCGCTTTGTCAAGTTATGGGCAGCGCCGATCGACCTGTTTCACCGAGGATATGCCCGCATGCGGACCTGGAAAGATTGTGCGCTGTTGTGTCTCTTCTGCGGCCTCTTGGCCTCCCCTGCTCTCGCGGGCGATGTCGCCGCTCCTGACACCTATGCCGTCGGTGTCGCGGTGCGGGAGATCACGCCCGACTATCCGATTCGGCTCAGCGGTTTCGGCTTTCGCCGGACAGAATCGGAAGGCGTTGTCGCACCGATTTTTGCCCGGGCCATCGCCATCAGTTCCGATGACGATTCCCCCGTTGTTCTCGTGGCGATCGACAGTACCGGCATTCCTCTTTCCATGACGCAGGAAGTGGCTCGCCGATTGGCTCCCCTCGGTGTGCGGCCGGAGCGGTTCGCACTGACCGCAACGCACACTCATACGGCCCCGATGTTACGAGGCGTGCTGCCAACGTTGTTCGGCGAACCCGTCCCCTCGGCTCATCAGGAGCACATCGATCGTTACACCTCCGAGTTGACGGACCATCTCGTGGAAGTCTGCCGGACCGCGTTGCAGACGCGTGAACCGTCGCAGTTGTTTTATGGCATCGGTGAAGTGGGATTTGCCAAGAATCGCCGTCAGCCGCCCGGCGGTCCCGTCGATCATGATCTGCCGGTGCTTGTCGTAAAGACACCCACCGGGAAAGTTCGAGCCATCTGGGCCACATATGCTTGCCATGCGGTGACGCTTTCGCACAACTTCATCGGCGGTGACTGGCCCGGCTTTGCAGCGGATGCCATTGAACGGCAATTCCCCGGCGTCGCGGCATTGATCTCAATCGGTTGTGGTGCCGATCAGAACCCGTTGTCGGGAGTGACGGGCGATAAGGTTGACGTCGCACGAACACAAGGAGCGGAACTGGCGGCTGAAGTCGACCGCCTGTTGAAAGGGGCATTGCGACCGGTTTCTGGCCGATTGGAAGCGCAGCAGAAGACCATTGACTTGCCTTTGGCGGAACTCCCTGAAAAATCGCACTGGGATGAGTTGGTGAAGAAAGGTGGCTACATCGGCTATCACGCCCAGGTGCAACTCGACACGCTGGCTCGCGGAGAGGCTCTACCGACCAAGGTCACATACCCCGTCGGATGCTGGAATTTCGGGGACAGCTTGGGGTTGGTCTTTCTACCCGGCGAAGTCGTCGTCGATTATGCCCATCGCTTGAAACACGATTTCGATCGTCAACGCGTCTGGATCTGTGCCTACAGCAACGATTGCCCCTGTTATATCCCGTCAGACCGTGTGCTGAACGAAGGGGGTTATGAGGGGGCCAGTGCGATGACCTATTACAACTTCCCCGCCAAATTCGCCGGGGGAGTTGAGCAGCGGATCATCGATACCGTCCATGAGTTACTGCCGGAGTCATTGGCTACGCCGCTGGTTACACCGCCCTCGTCGACTAACCCATCTCAAACCGATCGCCCGCTGTCTCCCGCGCAGTCACTGAAACGAATGCACGTTTCCGCCGACTTCACGGTTCAACTGGTGGCGAGTGAGCCGCTGACGACCGACCCGGTGGCGATCGATTTCGGGCCGGATGGGGCTTTGTGGGTCTGTGAGATGCATGACTACCCGATGGGGGGCGGCGGCAACTACGAAGCGGGCGGACGGGTGCGGGTGTTGCGGGATGACAACGGCGACGGCATCTACGATCGTTCCACCATCTTCCTGGATGGACTGCCCTTTCCGACGGGAGTCACAGTCTGGAAAACAGGCGTTCTGATTTGTGCCGCTCCTGACATTATCTTCGCGGCCGATACAGATGGTGATGACCGGGCCGATATGCGCGAAGCTCTCTTCAGTGGCTTCGGCACCGGTAACTATCAGGCACGGGTCAATAGCCTGACTTATGGAATCGATGGTTGGGTCTATGGATCGTGCGGTCTGTTTGGCGGAGAGATTCTGTCGCATCGGACCGGCCAGACGGTTGCCTTGGGAGATCGCGATTTCCGGATCGATCCAGATCGAGGCATTCTCGAACCACTCACAGGGCGGACACAGCAAAGTCGCGTGCGGAACGATGCCGGTGACTGGTTTGGCTGCACCAACGGGCAAACGGTGTTGCACTACCCGGTTCTGGAGAGCGCCAGCATTGCCGGTTTGGATGTGCCACCACTGACCGTCTCTGTTTCCAATGCAGACGCCCGCCAACTCCATCCACGACTGGACGGGTATCAGCGATTCAAACTGTCTGGTCCCGCGGGTCAAGTCACCGCAGCCTGTGGTCTGGGAATCTATCGGGATGATTGGCTGGGTCCTGCTTTTCAGAACAATGCTGTGGTCTGTGAACCGGTGAATCTGGTCGTTCATCGGGAAGTGCTGACAGCGAATGGTGTCACATTTACTGGGCAACGGGCTCCCGAAGAAATTGAGTCCGAACTGTTGACATCCACCGACAACTGGTTCCGGCCGGCACAGGTGCGAACCGGTCCCGATGGCGGACTCTGGGTGGTCGATATGTCGCGTGCCGTGATCGAACATCCCCGCTGGATTCCTGAAGACATCCGTGCCCAACTCGATGTGCGGGCGGGTGACCAGCAAGGCCGGATTTATCGCATCTTGCCAAAGGATCGGGGAACTCGACCGGTGATCCGCTGGGAAGACATGTCTGCCCAGCAACTCGTCGAGTCTCTGCGATCTCCCAATGGCGTGGTCCGCGATCTGGCCCAACAACTACTGTTATGGAATGACGAGCAGACGGTTGCGGAAGATTTGGCGACCCTGGCAACATCCGATGCGCCACCGTCGTCTCGCATCGCGGCCATTTGGATTCTCGCTCGCTGGGATCGACTCGATCCATTAGTTCTCGACGCCGCTCTCGTATCGCAAGAACCGCTGGTACGCCGTCATGCGGCGGAAATTCTTGGGGCGTATCCCAGCCGCGTGCCCCAGGCCTCGGAATGGTTCAATCGCTTGGCAGAAGAACCCGAGCCCACGGTGATTCTGGCGGCCACCAATGCATTGCGATCATTCCCCAAGGCTTCTGCGACACCTTTGCTGGCGGGCTGGTTAACCCGTTTTGGAGCAGACCCCTGGCTTCGGTTTTCGATCTTGCGTGCAGTTCCGACGGAGGCCTGGGGCGATTTTGTGACCCGCGTGATTTCGGAGGAAGACGATCTTCCTGAAGGCTTGTGGTTGAGTCTGATCAAGCTCTGCGGTGCAAAGAATGATCCCGCTGCATGGCAGGTGTTATGGATGCGTGTGATGCCCGAAAAGCCGGGAGCCGAACCGTTGTCCTGGACGGTGTTAGAACGCATGGCTATGGACATGGGAAGTGGTGCTGCTCAATCATCGGGCCGACTTGATCGTGAAAAGCTGTCACGCTGGCATGCGTTCCTCGATGCTGTCCGCCAGGAGTTTGATGACCCCAGTTGTGCTGATGAGCGTCGTGTGGTCCTCGCCGGAGTGCTCACGGCAAGCAACCCTGCCGATCGTGAACGTCTCTTAAACCGCTTGACCCCGCAATCGTCTCTGGCCTTGCAGGTGCGGCTGGTGGATGTGCTGTTACGGACCAACGATCTGACGACCGCCGAAGAACTGCTTAGTCGCTGGAATACCCTCACGCCCGGTGCCCGGGGAATTTTGCTCGATCGCCTGTTGCTACGGCCGGCACAGACGGAACTGCTGGTGGCGGCTTTGGAGTCGCAGGCTGTCTCTGCGAACAGTATCGATGCACAGCGTCGTCAAATGTTGCTCACGCATCGTCAACCGGCGATTGCGGAACGGGCCAAACGCCTGTTCGGTGAGTTGACGACAGCGCGTGCCGAGGTGATTGCTCAGCATCGCTCTGTACTCACATTGACTGGCGATAGCCAACGCGGACAGGCGATCTATGCGAAACGCTGTGCCGCCTGCCACGCCTGGAATGGGCAAGGTCATGCGGTGGGGCCTGACCTGGGGGAATCCCGGAACAAAACCTGGTCGGCGTTGATGACATCGATACTCGACCCTAATCAAGCGGTCGATCAGCGCTATGCCGTTTTCATTGCCAACCTGGAGGACGGTCGTACGGTGCAAGGTGTTCTGGCTGCCGAAACCGATACGTCCTTAACTCTCAAAGGACAGGAAGCCAAGCTGACCACGTTGGAACGACGTGCGATTGAAGAACTGGTGATCTCGGGTCGTTCACTCATGCCGGAAGGTCTGGAAAAAGATCTGTCGCCACAAGATTTCGCTGACATTTGTGCCCTCATTACGCAGCGGACGGTCTCCGGTGAAGCCAGCCGTGTCAACATGGCTTCTATCGCCGCACAGATTCTGGACGAATCGCAGACCCGCGAAGCTCGCGAACAACTCATTGCGGAACATGCCGGACATTCCGCCGAACTGATTGGTGCCTTGGTGACCGGTCTCGGAACCGATGCCAAGGAAGAGTACCGCCGCATCCCCTGGATCTGGCGTGTGGCGATCGCCGCGGGCAAAAGGAATGAGACGGACGAACTACGGACCATCCTGCGAACCACCTTGCCCGAAGTGGGGACGCCGCTCACTGATTGGCAGGCGGTGGTCATCGGCGGTGGGATTATTAATGGAATCACGCAAGCCGGCAGTTGGCCCCATGAACGACTGGCCGAAATTCGCGGGAATGATGCCGATCTTCGGGGCCGGCTGGAGCATGCTCTTAAAGAGGCGGCGGAGATGTCTGGTCGCGAGTCGACACCCACCGGCACTCGATACGATGCCCTCCGCATGATTGCGATGGAAGGGTGGTCGCGGGGCGGTGCTCAACTCGTCAAATATCTGCCTGCCGATGCTCATTCGGAATTGCAGATGGGGGCCGTCAGTGGTCTGGCAGATATTCCCGAAACACCGGCGACGGCGGCACTCATCGAACATCTTAAGGGGCTTAGTTCGCGGAATCAGGCACTCGCGCTCGACGGGCTGCTACGCTCCGATGACCGCATGCTGGCATTGTTGACTGCCGTGGCGGCTGGCAAGGTCTCTGCCGACCTTTTAGGAGAACAACGTCAAACCCGGTTGCTGGAAGCGACATCAGCACAGGTGCGACAACAAGCCCAACGGGTGCTTCGTCGGTAACTTCGACGACCGGCGTAGTAGCGACTCTTATAGGTTGCGCCGTCGGGGCGGGGGCCCCGACCTTTCGAATGTCTATCAAACTACAATCATTCATAGTCCGGGGCCCCCGCCCCGGTGATGTTCTGATCCACTACCTTACAGCGAGGCATCACAAGTACGACTCGCATCCATTGAGAGTTGCATGCTAACATAGCTGGGATGGATCGCGGACAAAGTTCTGACAGTCAAACCGCTCAGGTAAAGAGGCGTACGCGTGAAATCCTATTGGATCGGCTTAGGTTTTCTCATTCTCAGCAGCCTTGCCTTCCACCGTGTATCGGAAGGTGATGACGCGATGCCTTCCCCGTTACGGCCATCGCTGGCATTTCAACTGCCAACGGTTGACGGCGGTGAAGTCGTGCTGGCGGCTCGCTCCGAACCGCAACTCACCGTCTTCTGCTTTCTGGCGACCGAATGCCCGTTGGCGAAATTGTACGGCTCTCGGCTGGAAGGACTGCAGAAACGGTACGCATCACAACACGTACGGTTGATCGGTATCGACAGTAACCGGCAGGATTCCGAAGCAGACATCCGGTCTTATATCGAGAAGCACGGTCTCACGTTCCCTTTCGTAAAAGATTATGACAATCGCCTGGCGGATCGTTTCGGTGCCCAGCGGACCGCCGAAGTTTTTGTGGTGGATCAGACACTCACCGTGCGCTACCACGGCCGAATTGATGATCAGTTCCAGCCCGGAATCTCGCGAGATGCACCGACCCGCCTCGACTTACAATCGGCGCTGGATGAATTGCTGGCCGGTAAGCGAGTCTCTGTTCCATCTACCACGGCAACAGGGTGCCTGATTGGCCGTTTGAGGAAGCCGTCCACCGAGACAACGGTGACCTACTGTAAAGACGTGGCGACAATTCTCGAACAGCATTGTGTGGAATGTCACCGCGCAGGAGAAATCGGGCCTTTCGCCCTGACTGACTACGATGAGATTCTTGGTTGGGGCGATACGATGATCGAAACAATCAACGATGGTCGCATGCCCCCCTGGAACGCCAATCCAGCTCATGGCACATTCGCCAATGCACGGGTCATGCCCCAAGCCGACAAGCAAATCCTGCGAGAATGGGTTGCCGCCGGCATGCCTTATGGGGATAAGTCTCAGCTTCCCAAACCTTCCGCTGAAATGGCCGAAGCACCTGTCGAGCCCGCATATGATCTTGCCATGCCCATGCGTGATCGACCCTTCGTGATTCCTGCGGCGGGAGTGGTCGACTATCAGTATTTTGTCATCGATCCGCACTTCACGGAAGATCGCTGGGTATCCGCCGCCGAAGTCATTCCGGGCAACCGTGGCGTGGTGCATCATGCCCTGGTCTTTATCCGTCCGCCAGATGGAATCCGTCTGCGTGGAGTGGGCTGGTTGACGGCCTATGTTCCCGGCCAAAAGGGGATTCAACTGCCACCCGGACTCGCCCGCAGGGTTCCCGCCGGTTCCAAGTTTGTCTTCCAGATGCACTACACGCCGAATGGTTCAGAGCAGAACGATCTCACGCGTGTGGGCATGACGTTTGTCCCCGCAGAGGTCGTAACGCAGGAAGTCTTTTCGATTGTCGCCATGAATCAGGAATTTGAGATCCCGCCAGAGACGGCCAATTTCCCCGTCCATGCCAAGGTCCGTCAGATTCCCCCACGCGGCGAACTCCTCGGAATGGCTCCCCACATGCATCTGCGTGGACAGGCTTTTCAAGTCGTTGCTCGTAACGGGGGCGAATCGCAAATCCTGCTCGATGTCCCGAAGTATGACTTCAACTGGCAGCACGTATACGCCCTGTCGACACCGTTGAGTCTGTCTTTCGTCGAGTCCCTCGAAATCACTGCTCGATTCGATAACTCACGGGCGAACCCGGCCAATCCCGACCCCACGCAAACGGTGACCTGGGGCGATCAGACCTGGGAAGAAATGGCGATCGGCTTCTTCGAAGTCGCTGTCCCGCTGGCGGATGATGGTGCATCCGCGGCGAAAGCCAAACCCGTTGCTGATCGCCAGGCGGACGTTTCGCGCGATGTGGAAGAACAGGTTGAGAAATTCGTCACCGAGTTCTTCCAGCGACATGATCGCAATAGCGATGGTGTGATTTTGCGAGCGGAACCGTCGCAAGTGTTTCGCTCTTATGGATTCAGGCAGGTCGATCAGGACAATGACGGGAAAATCACGCGATCCGAAGTGGAAGCCGTGGCTCGGCGGCGATTTGCACGCTGACATCACCGGCTTTGTGCATGCTCTGGCTCATCCGAACGATGGCCGTCACAATCCCTGCGGTCGCGGCCACACTCCCCGAGTCTGACTGACCTTGATCTGCCTCAAATCCGAGAGGATTGCCTTGACCAGTTCCCAAAGCTTCGGCCGAGCCACAGGTTGGATTGTGAACCACCAATGGCTCGCCTATCTGGTCTTGAGCAGCGTGAGTCTGATCGCGTTGATGGGTTATATCGATCCTGATCGCGTGACGCGTTTGTTCGAAACCGCGAAGCCTTCGGAAGCATCGTTGCCGTCACCGGCCAAAACCCCTGCCGCCGCGCCCCCCAATGTGAGAGCGGTCAGCCTGTCGGATGCGGAAGCGGTCATCGTCGTGCAGTCCGATGACATATTCACTCCCACAGGGGCGACCGCATTACGTCAGATAGTCGCCGACATTGAAGCACTCCCATATGTGACGAGTGTTCTGTGGATGGATCGCGTGCCGGAATTAAACATCTTCGGCCTGCCCGAACCTCTCTTTCCCCGGTCCGATGCTTCCACATCGCGATTTGAAGCCGCAAAAGAGAAAGCCCTGGCGCATCCGCTGGTTGCTGGTCAGTTGTTATCTTTGGACGCGAAGACACTGCTGATGCTGGTGAATTTCGATTTCATCCTCATCGGCGAGGATGCCGATTGCAGCGAACGCTTGCGACAAACCGCCGAAGCGGCCGCAGCGAAGTTCCCCACGGTCCAATTCTCGATCCTGGTGACCGGGCGCGTGCCCATCCATCTCACGTTGCAGAAGACTCATCAAGATAATGAAACGAAGTTTCAGGTGATTGGTTACGCCATGGTGCTGTTGATGGCCATGGTGATGTTTCGCGGCATTACGGCGGTGATCATCGTGGCAATGGCACCGGCCTTGGGGGTCTTCTGGACGTTGGGAATTCTCCATTTCTTTGACCTGTCCGATAATCCCTTTAACGATGTCGTGCTTCCCGTGATGTTGAGTCTGGTCGGATTGACCGATGGGGTCCATCTGATGGTGCAGATTCGTCGGTTTCGAGCCGCAGGTATGACGCAGCGAGAAGCCTCTCGGGCTGGGCTGGAAGAAGTCGGCCTGGCCTGTTTTCTAACCTCCGTCACCACAGGTATTGGCTTCTGGTCG
Source organism: bacterium (assembly GCA_016125225.1). Taxonomy (GTDB): domain Bacteria; phylum Planctomycetota; class Planctomycetia; order Planctomycetales; family Planctomycetaceae; genus DSVQ01. The sequence goes on from WGME01000005.1 coordinate 136,258, forward strand.
TTGACGTTGGCCCATCATGAAATTGTGCGGGAATTCGGGTGGAGCTGCGTGCTTGGTGTGGTGCTAACCTTCATTGCCGTGCTGACCATTATTCCGCTTGCTTGTTCATCGTGGCTTGGTCGCTTTCTGCCGCTCGACCCGAATACCGGACTGATTGAGAAACATCTGCATCGGATCAGTGGTGTGCTGGATCTGGTTCTGAAAGCCCCACGATTCATCAGCTGGGCGGGCATCGTCGTGACCTTCATTTGCCTCGGAATCTCGCTGAGTCTTCGACCGGATGAACGCCGGTCGAGTTATCTGCCTGCCCGTTCCGAATCGGTTCGTGCGATGGCGGTGATGGATCGTGCTTTAGGAGGGCTGGAGTTTTCAAAGGTGGAAGTTTCCTGGTCGCCAGAGATACCTTCGGACAGCCCTGAAGTCTTGGGTGTCATTTCGGACGTGGATGATCTGCTGAGCCAGGAAGCCTTGATTGGTAATCCGGTTTCGATCCGTAACTTCATCGATGCTCTTCCGGGTGAAGGTCCTCCGGCTGAGCGCATGTCGCTGTTATCTTTGCTGCCGCCCCCTTTGAAGCGGGCGTTCTACACTCCGGAATCGCGACGAGCCAGCGTCACTTTTCGCGTTCAGGATCTAGGGATCGCTCGCTATGGAGAGGTTTTTCAGCGAGTGGAAGCCGGACTCTCCGCGTTGCAGGCCAAGCACCCCCAATTCACTTTGAAACTGGATGGCTCAGCCGTATCGCGGTGGCGGAATCTGTACCAGATTGTGGTGGACCTCGCGGCGAGTCTGGGCAGTGCGGCGGGAATCATCTTCATCGTGCTGGGGCTGGTCTACCGGTCGGTGCCGATTGGTCTGATTTCGGTCATTCCCAATGTCTTCCCGCTGGCTCTCACAGGGGCCTGGCTCGCATTGAGTGGGCAATCACTGGAAGTGGTCAGTGTCTGTGCCTTCACCGTTTGCCTCGGGATTGCCGTCGACGACACCATTCACTTTCTCACTCGTTTCGAGGAAGAACGAATTCGCACGGCCAGTCACGACGAAGCCATCCGCAAGGCCTTTTCGGGAGTCGGCACCTCCATGATCATGACCACGCTGGTATTGATGGTTGGCTTCTCTTCCGTGATGTTGAGCGACATGCGAGATCAGCGCATCTTTGCCTCCATGGGGTTGCTGACCATCACATCAGCATTGTTTGCCGACCTGGTCATCCTGCCGGCCATGCTGGCCTATTTCCTGAATCGCAGCACCAGCGATTCGGAAAAGGCTTCCGTGATGGAGCAAGAATAAGCCCGGTCGAATGCTGCCGTGAAAGCGCTCGCTCTATGCAGGACGATCACTCACGAAAGCGGATGAGTAGTCCCACATAGTCGTCGGAGTCGAGACGGCTGAACGGGACTTTTGTCGCATAATAGGTGGTCGAAACCGCATAGATGTCGACGGCATCCGGGTCGGCAAAGTAGGCCTGCAGCTTGGAATCATTGGCGATCGGCGGAAGAGGCTCTTGAATTGGACGAAGCCCTTTGCCACGTCGGTATTGCAGTGCCGGAACGCCACGGCTGTTTGTTAAAAAGATCTCCTGAATGTGATTGGGAACCTTTTCCAGATGGTTTCGCAGAATGCTTTCAAGATCGCATTCAATGGCGACACCTCCACATTTTTCGTCGGTGGTGTGATCGTAGACTCCTGCGCCAGCCATCAGACATAGTCCCACTTGCTCCGCATGGCTTTCTAATGCCTGCTGTCCGGCATCTGTTGTTGCTGACTCCTCGCCCATAAAACGACCAGGGATACCGATATAAACATCGCCGAGGCTCAGTTCCGAGATCGCGGGCAGATGGCGGGCAAAAAATGCTGTCAGGTCGGTTTTCAGTTTGCCTCGTTGCATTCCCGGATTTTCGGCCCTGATGGGCTTGCCGTCTGAAGTCGGTTTTGAGACCCAGCACGTCACCGCCGTATAGCCCGGGTTGACTTCGAGTAACCCCTTGTAAATAGAACGCAGCTGATCTTTCCAGGCGTCTTCCGGCAAGGTGTTCCGCATAGCGCGTGCATCGATGATTCCCTGAATCGGCGGGAGGTTCGACATGAATTGCACATCATTTGCCAGCGTCTGAAACTCCAAAGCCAGCACACCTTTCAGCTCACGGCTTTCCTCGATTGCTGTCTGAGTTCGGAGCTGCTCCGCCGCTAAAATCTTTTCATACGAACTGATGCACCCAAGGACCAGGATGATCGAGAAGACCATCGCCATGACGGAGAGCACCTGGGTGAGTCGCGGATGTTTGCCAATCCACCGGCGAATCCTCTTAGATGACGTTTCCTGCAAGGCAGAAATGGGTTCATCGGCCATCCATCGCTGCAAATCTTCCGATAGTGCCAACGCCGAGGGATAGCGAGCGTAGCGATCTTTCGACAAGGCTTTCAGGCAGATTGCCTCCAGGGCGGGAGAAATCGCTGGATTGAGTTGTCGCGGTGAGGGAGGCGACTGATCGACAATGACATCCAGTAATGCCGAGAGCTGACTCCCTGCCCCCAGGGAATCATTACTCAGTTCATGCGGCGCGCTCCCTGTGAGAATAGCGAACAGAATGCCGCCGAGGCCATATCCGTCGGTCAATTCGTCGATTTCGTCGATGCGCCCCGCCGCTTGTTCGGGAGCCATATACAAAGGCGTTCCCAGCACTTGGCCAGCGAGGGTCACGTCCAAATTCTCGGGCGTCTGCCATTCCTCATGCTGTTGCAGATGCGTGAGCGGATCTTCCTGTCCGAGAGTCTTGGCCAGTCCCCAATCCAGAAGAATCACCTGGCCGAAATCGTCCAAGGCGACATTTTGCGGTTTCAAATCTCGATGGATCACCTTGCGCGAATGGGCATAAGCGACGGCCTGGCAGACACTCACAAATGCCGTCAATAAGCGATGAAAGGCAAGCGGATCTTCCTGGCCTAATTCTCGGCGTTCGTGGTACTCGCGGATGGCATCTTCTAATGTCTGGTTACCGAGAAACCTCATCACGTAAAAGACGCGGCCGTTGGACTCGTTCTCGCCGAGGAGATGGATGGGCACGATATTCGGATGATCCAGACGGCCGGTAATTTCCGCCTCTCGCCGGAAGCGACCGATATCGGCGGGCCGTTGATTGCCCTCAGCGATGATCTCCTTGATCGCCACATAGCGATTCAGGCTGGTATCGACAGCCAGCCAGACGGTTCCCAATCCCCCTTGCCCCAGTTTTCGAATCAACCGGAAGCGGATCTGGAAGGTTCGCGATTCATTCCCGATGTTCGCTTTGGGAATGCGGGACAGGCCGAACACTTTGGCAACGCGGCCACTAGGGTCCATGCGATCGAGCAACCACGACGTTCGACCGGCAATCGTGGGACTCCAGTCTTTCCAGGAGTCATGTGATTCTAATGATTGCAGATGACGCGTTGAGACGCTTTCAACTTGCGATAATTCTTCCGCTGATAAGATGTTCTTCTGATGCAGAAAGTCTTGCAGAGACAAATCACCAAAGGTTGTCCAGCCGCGTAGCGCATGTCGCAGACGGCGTTCGCCGATGTGCTTTCCCCGAAGTAACTGCGCTGCAAAAGCAAAGTCTCGCTCTTGCTTGGTGAATCGGCCCAACTGGCCCAGCTTCAGCAACTCCGAGAACTCGTCGGTGTCGAGACCGACTGTGGGCTGCTTGGGCATCTGGCAGGTCAGTTCGAGCTCAACGGCTTCACGTGCTTCCTCGACCTGATCGTGGATCGGAGATTCCGACATGCCTGCAGCCCTATGGAGTTGACACGGCCCGCCACGTTCCGAGGGTATCCCCTGATAAAGCTAGGTCATTCTCGGTCGGAACGCAGCGAGAATGACTGACCTCAAATCGTGGGACCACAACCGAATCATGGACACATCGCTTAATCCCTTTCTAGGAATTACAGCGACTGGTCTGGTAACGCGTTCAGTTTTTGGAACTGGTGAGAATTTGAATCGGTTGACGGACCCCAACGGCAGAACTCGCGAACGCTCGCAGGCGCTCGCAGAGCACGGTGGTCAGTTCCTGGCCACGTCCGAGCAGAAGATTGCCCGATTCGCTGAACACATTTTCGTTAACAACCATGCCTTCTTTCAATTGCATCACATTCACCGCTTGTTCCGTGGGAGCCGCCGAATACATGTCAGCAAACGATTGCAGAACTTGTGGATGGTAGCGTTGCTTGAAACGGCCCAGCCGATCTAGGGCCCGCTCGACGGTGGCACCTCCGCAAATGTAGAAATCGAAGTCGGAAACGGCTCGCAGGATGCTCGAATACAGTCGATTTCGTTCTTCGGCTTCGTCCTGCGAAGTGAGGTCTGGGTCATAATCGCAGAACTGCTGGCCAATGACGCGTGCCACCACATCGAGGCGGGGGATGCGTTCAATCATTCGCTGACCCGCCTCGGGATGCGACTGAAAAAGTTGGTCTTCCGCCGCTGAAAGTGGGATGCCGTGACATAGCTTATGCATCGACGAGTCCGGAAGCGTGATGCAGCCAATCTGTGAGAACATGGCCGCGAGTTTCAATTCCCACAATCGAGGGAGATGCATCTGTTCGCCAAGCTCTAACGCTAACCGTTTGATGCGTGAAGCACGTCCGAATGCCAGGGGATTCGCCAGCGACAGAATTTCCGTGAGCAGAGAAACACTGCCGCTCAGAGTGTTGGCGAGAAGTTCACGCTCGGCATTAATCAAGCGGTGCTGTTCGACGCAGGCCGTGAGCGTTGCGACCAGTTGATCTTGCGGACAAGGCTTATTGAGAAACCGAAAAATCTCCCCGCGATTCACTGCCTGAATCGCGGTCTCTTTGTCGGCGTCTCCGGTGAGCATGACTCTGACAATGTCGGGAGCGACTTGCCGCGCACGGCCGAGGAACTGAACCCCATCCATTCCCGGCATCCGCATGTCAGATACGACAACGCCGAAGGTATTCGCCGTTGAAAGTTGCTGCAATCCCTCTTCCGCGGTTTTCGCGACCTCGATGGAGAAATGCTTTCGCAACTGTCGCTGCATGCTGAACAGAATGTTTTCGTCATCGTCCACAAACAGGATGCGGTTCGTACTCATGCCGCGTCTCCCCGGTTCATACTCGCTGCCGCATGAGTTCGCCAAACCGGCAGTCTCTCCAGCAGCTTGAGTTCATTGAGGTACTGGAAATTGATGGAACTGTCGTAGCAATTGCTATTCTGAGGATTCACTTCATTGACCAGTGCATTTGCCACATGCACGGCGGTTAATGGGCTGAATTCGAGGCTTCGGCACTGCTCCGGCTGATGATGAAAGGCAACCGCCTCGACGATGGGCTCGGGGAATCCCCAGAGTCCCAGCAAATAGGCCCCCACATCAGCATGGCTGATCCCGAGAGCTTCTGTTTCAGCCATGTATAGTGGCTGATTCTGTGATGCTGCCGTTGTTGTCAGTTCGTCATATTCGTCTGGCAATGCCTGTGCCAATAACAGTTGCCCGACGTCATGAACAACCCCCGCGAGCAACGCATGGTCCATCAACTCTGTATCGGCAGGTCGTTCCAGCTGCGCGATTTTCCGTGCGACCTCGCTGACCGCGAGGCTATGCTCCAACAAGTCCTGTGCTCTGGAGAGTGTCTCTGCCTGGCCATCGAATCGTGAAAAAATGCCGGCAGAGAGCACCAGCGGTTTGAGAAGCCTGAGCCCCAGCAACGTGACAGCATGAGTGGGGCTTTCGATGTGCCGCCGCAGTCCGAAGTATGAGGAATTGACCACACGCAACAAACTGCAAGTCATGCCGACATCTTGGGAAATCAAATCGGCGATGCGAGTCAGGTTTGCTTCCGCTGACCGCAACTCGTCCACCAGCTCGGAATAAGATTCTGGTAACACGGGAAGACTATCGCGATTGGTAATCAATCGCATCAGCTGCGGAGAACGCATGCGGTCGTGTAAAGCACAGGCCCGGTGAATGGTGGCGTGCAAGAGATCTGGTGGACAAGGCTTGGAGAGAAACTGATGGGCCACCCCGACCGATCGCAGAATGGCTTCTCGATCTGCCTGTCCCGACAACAGAATTCGTACTGTGTCTGGATGATGCTCTTTCACTTGCTCCAGAAGTTCAGCACCATCCATGTCCGGCATGCGCATATCGCTCACGAGGACATCAACGGGAGAATTCTGCAAGACCGTCCAAGCCGTAGTGCCGCCCACGACGAATTGCATGTCCCAATCGTCGCGGTATTTGCGGAGCGATCGGCGCAACCCGTCGAGGACGTTCGGCTCATCGTCCACGAACATCACATGTCGCATAGTCGTCCTCGAGTTCGTCGTGATTGAGAGTCTGTTGATGGATCGGAACACGCAGAACAAACGTCGTTCCGCAGCCAACTTCGGACCTGACATGAATCGTGCCGTGATGCTTTTCGACGATGACCGCATGGGCGATGGCCAACCCCTGCCCGGTCCCTTTGCCAACCTCTTTTGTCGTAAAGAATGGGTCGAAAATTCGTTGGCGGATATGTTCGGGAATGCCGGGCCCATTGTCTGCGATCGAGATTTCTGCCCAGTCTTCGTCTCGATAAGTACTGATCGTGATCTGCCTTTTGCCCGATGGACCACGGTCCGGCATTTCGCCGATCGCTTGTCCGGCATTCACAATGATATTCAATAGTACCTGATTGAATTCACCGGGCAGACATTCGATGGACGTCAATGCGGGATCAAAGTCTGTGACGATATCTGCGACATATTTCCATTCATTCCGTGAGACCGTGAGCGTGTTTTCGATGGCTTTGCGGACATCCATTGATGTCATGGAGATGTTGCCGGGATGGGAAAATTCTTTCATTGATCTGGTAATGGCGGAAATTCGTTGAATCCCATCGAGAGATTGTTCAATCGCTTTGGGGATTTCTTCTCGCAGGTAATCCAGATCGGAGTCCTCACTGGCCTTGAGCAGAGTTGAGTAGAGTGTGGCATCATAGCTCGTCTCATCGGCTTGTTTTCGAGCCGCTGTGGCACACGAAAACACACCCTCAAGATCTCGAAACGCATCTCGCAAAAAGGCCAGGTTATCACCGGCAAACTGAGTCGGGGTATTGATCTCATGCGCAATGCCTGCGGCCAGTTGACCAATCGATTCCATCTTCTGAGCGTGTGATAACTGCAGCAGTAGCCGCTGGCGTTCCGAGATATCTCGTACGAAAATGCAGAACGTTGCATGCTCCAGGCAGTTCAAACGAGTCATCGAGACTTCGACTGGCAACGGACTGCCATCGCGTTTCCTGGCCATCGCATCGAACCGAACGCTGTTGTCAGCGTGGTGGGAGTGTGGAACTGCCCACGATTGCATTGTCTGCTTCAAACGAGGGATCTGCAGCAACCCGACGATTTCCTCACCAATGGAGTCGGTTTTTGTCCAGCCGAACAGGGTTTCTGCGCGACGACTCCAATCGGTGATGCGGCCTTCAGCATCGACGGCAATGAAGGGATCACAAGCCGCATCTATGATTTGCCGCATCTGTTGCTCATTGGCACACAACATTTCCTGGCTGATCTGCAGTTCTTGTGTCTGCCGCCGCACCTCTGCGTCAATTTGATCGTACAAGACGGTCAGGCATGCCCAGCGTCGCGCTGTCTGTTGCATTTCACGCTGTGCCTGCATGCAGGCGACGACCAATACGCTGTCCTCAAACAGCACCCAACTGGCATGTTCCAGCCAGCGCCATGAGGTGGGATCAACGACACCAAAGATCGACTGAGGCCAAAACAGGCTGCGCAGGAAATGGTCGGCGACCGTTGTGAGCGTCGCCGGGACCAGCACTTTCCAGTCTCGATAGAGGGACAGAAAGGCTAATGAACCGAAAACGTGAAAATGTGTTTCAATCCGCCCACCCGTGAGATGAATCCAGAGCCCCGACATCAGCATCTGGCAGACGGCGATGACATGACGATTAATGACCCGCCCCGGGTCCATTGCGACCAAGACACATGGCACGCAACAAAAGAGGCCTCCCAGTACAACTGCGGCCCAGACAGGTGTGGGCGTGCTGTGCGGCATATGTGCCCAGACAAGCGGACTGACAATGACCGCCAGTTTTACTGCAATGACCCATTCAAATATCAGGAGCACAGCGAAGATGCGGTCCACTCGAATGGCAACCGACTTGCGGTCCTGCTGCCAGCGCAGCATGGTCCGTTCGTCCAAAAGTCGACGCTTAGTACTTGGCAGTTTGACGATCGTGTCATCATTCATTACAGGCCCGCCCTTGCATCGGTCATGTTCCCATCAGCAGTCAATGCAGAATTCATATAACCCCTCCAGCTCCCGGTGGCTGGCTGTCAGCAGGTCTCGCTGTAGGACGATCGCAGTCGCTCGATCTCTGGCAGAGATGCAAGAAAAATGGCGAAGATGTCCGGATCAAAATGTCGGCCGCATTCCGGCTTCATGATTTCCACCGCAGCTTCGGTTGTGCAGGCTCGTTTGTAGGGACGTTCCGAAGTCAAGGCGTCATACACATCCGCCACAGCGACAATACGTCCAACAAGAGGAATCTCAGCACCGACCAGTCCGCGGGGATAACCCGTTCCGTCCCAGCGTTCATGGTGTGCGGCCGCGACTTGCTGGGCCATGCGTAGAACCGGGTCTGGTTCAAATCCCTGCAATTCATCTGTGGAAGCACTGGAGTCATATTGATTGCCGTGCTGCTTCGGCGGCGAGGCGTGCAGAATCTGCTCTCCAATTTTGCAGTGGGTTTTCATGATCTCGCGCTCGCTCTCAGTGAGAGGACCGCGTTTGAATAAGATGAGATCGGAAATGCCGATCTTCCCCACATCATGCAAGGGGGCCGCGAGAAACAGCGTTTCAGCGAATTCGGATGATTGTCCAAGATTCAACGCGAGCAGCCGACTGTATTCAGCGACGCGAATGACATGCAGGCCGGTATTCTCATCGCGAAATTCCGCTGCTCGACTCAGCCGCCAGATGATTTCTCGGCGAGAGGCTTGCAGTTCCAGGGTGCGTTCGTGAACCACATGTTCAAGCACCGAGTTACGGGACTTCAACTGGTCCTGATAGCCTTTCAATCGCAAGGCATTGCGAATCCGAGCGAAAAGATCGACGGGATGAATCGGCTTGCTGAGTAAATCCGTTGCACCGATATCGAGGGCCTGGCCTTTTTCTTCGATATCTTTTGAACCGGTCAATACGACAATTGGGAGATCGTGTGTGTCTTCATGATCTCTCAGCCGTCGTACCAGTTCCATGCCGGACATGCCGGGCATGCGGAGGTCGGTCAGAACCACATCAGCGGAATGAGATTGAAGATGTTCCCATGCTTCCCGCCCATTGTCGAAAGGTCGCGTTTCCCATTCGCGGTTTTGTTGCCGGAGTATGCGCGCGGAGGCTTCCAGCATGTAGGGCTCATCATCGACCATTACAATTTGTGCCATAACGTTCATCCACATTACGTGCCAACGAGCAATTAAAATCCTGCGTTCTCTAGTCGGCCATCTGTTTCCTGGCTTCGAGTTGCCCATCCAGCGCGCGACGGATGGCAACTGAGAGAGACGCGATCGTAAAGGGTTTGTTCAATACCGGGATGCAGTCGCGATCCGGAGAGACGGGCTCATCAATGTGGGCCGACAAAAGCAGAACTGGCAACTTCGGCTTGATGCGAGTGAACTGCCGTGCCAACTCACGGCCCCCCTGCCCGGGGAGATAGAGTTCCGTGACCAGCAATGCAATCCGCCGACGGTCCTGCTGAAAGACTCGGACCGCTTCCTCGGCACTTGCAGCTTCCAGAACGTCGTACCCACGGACTGCAAGCATCGATTGAATCACGTTGCGAACTGCTTCGTCTTCCTCCACCAGCAAAATGGTTTCTGAACCTGTCGGCAGTGGCTGACAGGTCTCATTCACCACCCAGGGAGAAATGGCATCGCGTGCCGGCGGGAAAAAGAGACTGAAAGTCGATCCTCGGCCGACCTCACTGTCGACAGCGATGTTGCCACGGCAACGTTCGAGGATGCTCTGCACGAGCGATAGCCCCAAGCCTGTTCCTTGACCCTGAGGTTTTGTTGTGAAGAACGGGTCGAACATCCGGCGGGCAACGGCAGGCTCAATCCCCGAGCCCGTGTCGATCACCGCGACACACACATAAGAGCCAGGATCAACTCCTTCGCAGGCTTTGGCATCTCGACCTGACAGAGTGCGGTTGAACGTAGCGATTCTCAACCGGCCACCTTGTGGCATGCTGTCACGTGCATTGACGACCAGATTCAGCACAAGTTGCTGAATCTCCACGGGGTCGGCTGCAATTTGCCTCAGATCGGCTGCGAGATCCAACTCCAGAGTGATATTAAACCCGACGAGCCGTTGAATCATGCGGTCGAGATCGCGGATCACGGTATTGATGTTGATATTGGAAACGGTACGTTGTCGTTGACGAACAAAGGAAAGAATCTGTGCAGTCAAAACTCGTGCACGTTCCCCGGCATCGCGAATGTCCTGCAAGAGTTCCAACTGTTCGGGGTTGGCTCCGTATAACTGCTGAAGCAGGTCTGTGCTGCACATCACCACCATCAGCAGATTATTGAAATCATGGGCGACGCCGCTCACCATTGCGCCCAAGATGTCGAGCTTATGATCCTGAAAGAGGGTTTGTTGAACGTTGCAGAGGGTTTTCTTCGCTTCCCAGATTTCCATTTGTTGACGGAACTCAAACGCGCCAGTAGCTAGAGCGTTTCGGGTCCGTGCATCCGGTTCGTCAATTTCAAAGGCATAAAGAACGACTGCCGCAATCACGGGTTCGCCTGGCAACCCGAGTGATATGATCAGTGCATCGTGCAATCCAGATGTGGCCGCCAGCTTGGTTCTTGAATCTTCGTTACAGAAGCCATAGTCCGACCAGCGCCAAATGCCCGGCGTAGTCCACATGCTCTGAATGGCCGGCGGCAGTTCATCGGCGCGAAAGGGGCGGGCAGCGGCCAGAAACGATTCCGCAGCAACACCGGGGGCAGACCAATGCGTCGCTTGTTCAAAGCAATTATCCTCTGTGCTGAGCTGCCAGAATTCGCCCGCTGCCCAGCCGAAGTGCCGACACAGAGTTCCAATGAACTGATTGGCCGCATCTTCAGCGGTCGAAGCACGAGACAAAAGAGTTCGTGAGTCTTTCAGAAATGCCGTGCATCGTTCCTCAGACCTGGTCGCCGTGCAATCATGAAAAACCAATTGAATGCGGTCTACGACACCTGCGGTCCCAGACATTGGCTTGGCTGTCACCAACGCTCGAGATTTTGAACCATCACACTGTATCAGTGTCAATTCCTGTTGGGAGACTGTACTTCCGCACCGTGCCGTTTCAATGGATTGAATCAGCCGCTCGGTGTCAGATCTCTGTGTCAGTCGACGAGGATCGAAAACCGACTTGGACTTGATGCCAAAAGCTCTGGCAGCTGCCGGATTCCAACTTACGACTTGATGCTGCAAATCGAGTTCGACAATGGTGTCTGAAGAGGCATCTGTGAGTGACGTCAGGCTCTGTTCGGCACTTTTAAGCCGCATAAATTCCTGGTGGTGCTGAATCGCGCGTGCCAGATCGTCGGCGGAGGATGCGAGTGCTCGAAGAACAGATGTGGGGGGGAAGTCGATGAACTGTACCAGCAAGACACCCAGGACCGTTCTTCCCACCTGCAAAGGAAGACCGCATATCCCTCCGGAACCAGGGGATTGACCGTCTTGTCCTGTGTTGCGTGGAGCTTTCCAGAACGCGGGCCTGCGTTGATGCGCAATTTTGCGAATCTCATCTTCCTCTGCTAAAAGCTTCTGTGCTGGCGACTGGACCTCCTGATCAGCGACGGCAATGGTCAATTTCGCAGGTTGTGTTGAGGAGTCACCAAGCCAGAGTTGAATGGCATCTGCGGAGACCGCTTGCCGCATCGATTTCACGACCGGCTCCAGGATTCGTGGCAAGTCGCCGGATGATCCGAGTTGGGACCACAGCCGGTTCAGTGCCTTCATCAACCTCAGTTGTGGCGACGGTGCTGCGGGGCTCTCGATGGTTGCTTTTTCGATGGGCTGGGCTTGTTCATGAGCCAGGCTTCTACTCGGCTGCCATTCTTCAGGGGGAGCGATCATCGGTGCTCCCCATCTGATGGAATCGTCGTGGTCAGCAGCATCCATCGATCATCATCTGCAGTGAAATGATCGTCAGTGATCGCTGGATGTGTGTCTGTCTCTTGCGTGTGTTGTCTGAAGATCCTGTTGATAGAGTTCAGTAACTCTGTTCTGCCAAATGGTTTTCTCAAGATGCCGCTGGCCCCTTTGTCCGAGAGCCTTCTGCCATCCATCTCGCTGTCACCCGTGATGATGATGATCGGCACTCCTTTCATCACAGGATTCGCTCGTAGTGTGCGCAGTGCCGCCAGACCTGACATCAGAGGCATGCTGATATCCAGCAGCACGAGATCGGGTTTTATGGCCTCTGCGACCTGCATGCCATCAAAGCCAGAGGTGGCGGTGGACACAATAAATCCTGCGGATTCAAGCCATATTCGCACACTTTTCAGAACGGACCATTCGTCATCAATGACTAGGATTTTGAAATGTGTGGTCATGTACGGGCTCCTTCTCTCAACAAAATCACACTGCGGAAAAACGCGGCCCGCCAGAAACTCTAGAGCGCCAGCAAGTACTCTGGCCCAACTCGTCGCCATTAATGCGAGAAAGTCTCATCCCATGCGAATTTATCGCATTTGACGTTGTTTCTAATGACCGCTTTGTGAGGTGTGACGTAGACATCATCTGATGCGTCATCTGCAGCAGTCGTTTGCTCGGCAGGCTTAACCTTTTATGACGCAGTAGGTTATCGATCGCGAAGCATCGGATTTGGTTAGGTTTTTGTTAGGCATGAGAGTTGGCGGGGCAGTTCCCGGCCAGATACATCCCGACTCCTCGGATGTTAAAGGCGTCATCCCTTGAAAATACTCATCGTTTCAGAAAACCCTCCATTGGCAGACAAGCTCCGTCTCATTCTGAGCCGTGTGGGGCATGACTGTCCTGCGGAGAATCTGGTTGCGCTGGAAAAGGCAGCGCAGACGCTGACACTGCATAATGAAAGCGGCACTTCGGTCATTGTTGCCCTGGGGAAAGATGGTCTAGCCGCCCTGCAGACGATCGAACAACTGCGACAAAAGACTAAGGGGCTCATTATTGCTGTCGGGTCCAAGGATGCCGAGCTGATCCTCGCTGCTGTTCATGCCGGAGCCGACGACTACATCGATGAATCGCTGGTTGAAGATGAGTTGCCCAGATCGCTTGCACGTCAATGTGCCGCTAAAGGGCTTACGACTCCACAAGGGGAGTTAGTACTTATTCTCTCCGGGAGTGGCGGTAGTGGCCGCAGCCAGATTGCTGCGAATTTGTCGGTCTCTCTGGCTCGCATCCAAGGTCGCTCCTGCCTGATCGAACTTGATTTGTGCGGCGGGAATTGCGCATCAATGCTGAGCCTGAAACCCCGCCACACCATCCTCGATTTGTGTCGGTATTCCGATAAACTCGACCGCAAGACGCTGGAAAAAACGCTGATTGCTCACGAATCCGGAGTGAGTTTGCTGCCAGCACCCAATGAAGTCGTGCGTCCGGACACCATCCGGGGAGATTTTGTTGAACGGTTCGTTAAAGAAACCCGTTCAATGTTTCCCCAAGTCATCATTGACTACCAGGATCTTTGGAACGAGGACCTGTTGAAACGGCTGGCAGGGCAGAATGCGCGAATACTGCTGGTGACTCGTCTGGATTTTAATTCGGTCTGCAATGCCAGCCGCACATTGAATCAACTGGAACGCCTGGGCATCGAGAATCAGCGCATCCAAATAATTGCCAATCGCTACGGGGAATTCGGAAGCGTTTCGCCCAAGAAGATTGAGCAGACGCTGTCAATCCATATCGATCACCTGCTCCCCGATGATCCCGGAACTGTCCTCCGCTCGATTAACAGCGGAATTCCCTATGTGATTGAATCGCCGACTTTACCACTCAGTAAGGCACTCTCCGGTCTGGCCGATTCGCTGGTGGGTGTTCCCAGGCAGAAATCTGCTGTGTCGACCACAAACACATCCTCCACAACTGCTGAGCCGCGAACGAATTCGCACGGCGTATTGAATATCCGTTCCATGCTCTGCCGATTGGTTTGAGCTTATCTCCCCACAATGTGAACGCCAGTTTGGAGCTTGATTGATGCCCCTGCAAATGCCCCCGTTAGTCAATTCGGACCGCTACACTGAAAGTGGTGGTGCCAGTGAGGACTGGTTTCTGCGACTCAAGAAAGATCTGCATAAGCGGCTGATTACTGGCATGGACCTGGCCACGGTTCGAACACTTGACGACTACGAACTTCGTCGGGAATTGCGAGCCGCCCTGGAAGAAATGACTGATACCTGTGGAGATCTGTTGTCTCACGATGAGCGCGAGCGACTCGTCAGTGAAGTCATTGATGAAACCTTGGGGCTGGGGCCTCTCGATTCGCTCACTCGAGATCCAACGGTAACCGATATCCTGGTCAATGGTCCCAAGGTGATCTATGTAGAACGTCGCGGTCGTCTCGAAAGAACGAATATCGCGTTTCATGACGAACAGCATCTGCTGGAGATTGTGCAGCGGATTGCCGGGCGAGTTGGACGTCGATTAGATGAATCTAACCCGATGGTTGATGCCCGGTTGGAAGATGGTAGCCGCGTGAATGCTGTCGTGCGCCCGTTGGCATTAGATGGCGCTTTGGTTTCCATTCGTCGCTTTGGTAGCCGGCCACTGAATGCCGCCGATCTGTTGGTGCGCAAATCGGCGACACGAGAAATCCTGGCATTTCTTGTCGCCTGTGTGCAGTGCCGAATGAACATCATCATCTCTGGTGGTACGGGCAGCGGCAAAACGACTTTTCTGAATCTGCTCTCCAGCTTCATTCCCGATGGGGAACGCATCGTCACCATCGAAGATGCCGCGGAAATCCAGCTCCAGCAACCTCATGTCGCACGGATGGAAACGCGTCCGGTTAATGTGGAAGGCAAAGGCGAGATTACGGCACGCGATCTGGTACGCAACGCCTTGCGGATGCGGCCGGATCGCATCATTGTCGGCGAATGCCGCGGTGCAGAAACGTTCGACATGATTCAGTCGATGACGACAGGACATGACGGCAGTCTCTCCACGATTCATGCCAATGATGCTCGTGACGCACTCAGTCGCATGGAATTGCTGGCGAGCATGGCGGGGGGCAATCTACCGTTGAGGTTTATCCAACGCCTGATCACGTCGGCCGTCAACATTATTGTGCATTGCGAGCGACTGAGCGGCGGTGCGAGAAAAGTCGTGCAAGTCTCGGAGATCACAGGACTGGACGGCGAAACGATCAGCATGCACGACCTGTTTGTGTTTGAGCAGACAGGAATGGAAGAAGACCGGTCGGTTCGAGGGCAATTCCGTGCCACAGGGATTCAGCCCCGCTGTCTTCATCGATTCCAGGCCTGTGGGGTTCAACTTCCGGCACAGTTATTTGAGCGACGAGTGCTGGAGCAGGATCGCATTGATTCTCTTGGACTGCCGGGGCAACGATGACACTTTCCATCTTGATGATCGTCGTCTTCGTGGCGACATCCTGTGCTGTCGCGGCCATCGCTTCGCTGGTGTTCGAAGGGCGTCTGCGCGAGCAATGGCTGACACACCAGAGACTGACGGACCGTTTCCAGCCGAATCAGGAAAGTCGCGTCAAGAGATCGCCGCTGTTTCGCGATCTTAAAACGTTACACACCCAGACGAAACAGGGATATATCGGGCTTCAGCAGCGCTTCGCAATCGCGCTGGAGCAGTCCGGACTCTCGGTCTCAGCACAACAGATCTTAATGGTGGCCGCCGGAGCCGGAGCGGTAGCCGCACTGCTGGCCTATCTCGCCAGTCCCCTGCCCCTTTTGGCGTTTCCTGCAGGCATCATCACGGTTGCGATCCCATTTCTGTATGTCGAATACAAGCGGAGAACGCGAATCCAGAAACTCTGTCGCCAACTTCCCGATGCCTTCGATCAGCTGAAACGAGCGGTCAAAGCAGGTCACACCATAGGCAGCGCGATGCAGGTGGTCGTCGCGGACATGCAGGCTCCTATCTCGGAAGAGTTCGCGATTTGTTGCCAGCAGCAGGAATTTGGCCTGTCGATGCATGTCACGCTGCATGACCTCGCGCGCCGTACAGGTGTGATGGAGTTACGGATGTTTGCCGTGGGACTGGTCGTGCAAAGTGAGTCGGGCGGGAATTGTCTGGAACTCCTGAGCAATCTTTCCGAAATGATCCGCAAGCGTTTGCACCTCGTGACCAGGGTCAAAGCACTTACGAGCGAAGGGCGACTGCAGGCGATTGTGCTTACGCTGTTACCGATCCTGGCCTTTGTGCTGATCACGATTCTCGATCCCGGGTACATCCAGCCGTTGCTGGAACGCCCGAAAATCTTGCTGGGAATTATTGCAGCCCAGACGTTGGGAATGTTGTGGATTCGCAAAATCATCAACATCGAATATTGATCGTCACGAAGCCGCTTGAAAGTCCGGAGCAACCACGTGGATAGCTATCATTTTCTGATTGGTGTTGCCACCTTTCTTTCGGTGACGTCCCTCGTGCTGCTGGGGGGGCGTTTTGTTCTGCGCAGAGATTATCGTGTCGACGATCGCCTGGGGGAACTTCAGAGCCGTAAAAGTCCTGGGGATGGTTTGAAACGCAGCCCCACCGGGTTCTGGAAGCAACGGATCAGACGCCAGTCATCGTCACTCCTGTCAACGATGCGGACGTCGACCGATCAGGCGGAAGAGCATGGCAAGCTGCAGTCCCGTCTGTTGCATGCGGGAATTTATTCTCCGTGGGCTTTGTCGAAGCTGCTGGTCATCAAAACCATCCTGATGATTGCACCGCCCGTGATTGGCTCGATTGCCGACTCTCTCGACGGAGCGAGCGATCACCGTGGCCTCTATCTGGGGATCGCGGGCGGGGCTATCGGGATGTTACTCCCCGGCCTGTGGCTGGATCGACTGAAGCATCGTCGACATGTCATCTTTGCCCGTTCTTTGCCCGACTTTCTGGACATGCTGGTGACCTGCCTTGAAGCGGGCATGTCAATTGAGGCCGCATTGCAGCGTGTCTCTGATGAGCTGCAGTTCGTGCATCCCATCCTCGGTGGTGAAATGAAGGCGGTGCAGACGCAAATTGATTTGGGAGCAACACCTGATGCGGCCCTGCGTAGTTTGGCCGACAGGACCGACTATGACTCTTTGCGATCGTTGAGCACGGTGGTTCAACAGGCCCGCCGCTTTGGGACCGGAGTTGCGGAAGCCTTGCGGCAGCATGCTAACGCCTTGCGGATTCAGCGTGAGCAGGTCGCCGAGGAAAAGGCTCAGAAGGCTTCGGTACAGATTCTGATGCCGACCATGTTGCTGATTTTTCCCGCGATCTTCGTCGTTCTGGCAGGCCCAGCAGCAATTAAGCTCTCCGAATCTTTTGCACCAAATGGTAAGGGGAATTCACAACAGGTGGCACAGTCATCAGGGGGATCCTATCGATGAAACGCCATCACCAACCTGCCAGCAATCCGTACCGCGGTGTCTCCGCAGTTGAGATGGCGATCGCACTGCCGGTTTTGATTTCGCTCGTCCTGGGAGCGGTTGATTTTGCCCGTGCCTACACAACCCGTATGGCACTGGCCAATGCAATTCGTGTGGGAGCCGAACAAGGTGCAACTCACCGGCTGACCGAATTGACCAGCGCTTCCTGGGAGAGTCGCATTCAGAGTGCCATTCTTGAGGAATTGCAGGACACGCCCCAACTCCAGCTCTCGCAATTGTCGGTCGACATCGATTCCAGTGTGGACGGTGACGACCGCCTGCAAATTGTCGTCTCGGCTCAGGTGCCCTTTCAGACCATTGTCGATTGGCCCGGGATTCCGCATCTGGTGCCGGTCTCTCATTCCATTTCCATGGAGCGTTATCGCTAGTTGTACCAATACGGGACATTGAGAGCCGTCCATTATGATCCGACAAGTTCCGACGACGATCCCGCATCGTATTCACTCGAAACGGCATGCCGCGGCGGCTGTCGAATCGACGATCATATTAGTCACGTTCCTCATGCTGATTCTCGGCATGCTGGATTTCGGGCTGGCTGTGCTGAACCGCAACAATCTGGAGATGGCCGCGTGTCGCCTGGCGCGGTCGGCAATTGTTCATGGGGAAAATTCCGCGGCGGTGTTCAATCCCTGGGGACCCGATAGTTTCACGGGTGTCGCCAACGATGGCAGCGAAGCCGCTCAAGTGGTAAGCCCCGTCCTCGCGATCATGCCGAAGGATGACGTACAGATTCACTTGGACTGGCCGGATGGTAGCAACGCCGTTGGACAACGAGTCCGTGTCACGATGAGCTACGACCATCAACCGCTATTTGCTGGATTGTTCGGCACGTCAACATGGAACCTGCGAGCCGTTTCCACCATGCGCATCCAACATTAAACGTTGAACACCATCTAGGCAGGCGGACACAAAGGTTTCCTGAGAATGTGGCAAAAATCATTGATCACAATACCCGGACAACACGCTTCTAGACTCATTGCGGGTTCACCGCGGCGTGCAGGCAAAATCATTGCCTTTCTGATTCTGTTGCTTCCCACCCTGTTTGGTATCCTGGGGCTGGTAGTGGATGGCAGCCTAATGATGACGGAATCCGGAGTCGTCCAGCATGCTGCCGATGCCGGGGCGATTGCCGCCGCTGCCGCTTTGTCGCGGGGAGAAGATGCCAGCGTCGCTCAACAGATGGCCATAACGTGCGCCCAGTCGCATCATGGCCTGAGCGATGCGAACGTTCTAGTCAACATTCCCCCCGCCAACGGCCCTTATGCCGGAGTCTCGGGCTATGCCGAAGTCGAGGTGTCACGCAATGTCAGGTCCTCTTTCATCCAGATATTAAATGGCATTCAAAGCCGCACGGTGAGTTCGCAGGCGGTGGCAGGTCGGGAAGCCGCGACAGAAGGAGCGGCGATTGTTGTTCTCGACCCGGACCCGCCTGGAATTTCGCTTCCCTTGATTGCAGGCCTCACACTTCCCGCAACGCCGTCCCTCAGTCTGGGTGGCTTGGAAGTTCTTGGAATCGGGCAGCTCGATGTCGATGGCGCGGTTCTGGTGAATACCGATTGGGGGGGAGTCGATGAAAACGGTGACCCAGCGGGTGAAGCGATGTTCTTGCGCGGTGCCATCACCTGTATGCCCCTGCTTCCTCTAACGAAACTCAATGCACAAGACATCCGTGTCGTCGGCGGAGTGGATGATGAACGCAACTACGGAGCTTACGATGATGGTGAAGATTCTCCGCTCCGTGCCAATGCACTTCCAGTTCCAGATCCACTAATCAATCTGCCAGTCCCTACCGTTTCAGCCGACCCGACAAATGTGAATTCGACGTTACGGGGTGGAGTGATTGTTGCGGGCATTCCGCTCATCGGCCCTCCGACGGTCTTACGCCCCGGAGTCTATGACTACATTCAGATTGTTTCTGGCAAGGTCACCTTTCAAAAAGGGATCTATATCATTCGCGGGAAGAATCCTTTGACGAATATCCCCTTACAGATCATCGGTGGAGAAGTGACGGCCGATGGTGTGATGTTTTACATCACCAACTCAACCTCATATTCTGCCGCTTCGGGATCACCGGATGCCAGCGATGGAGGCACCACCCCGGGAAACACCACGCTGGGGACGGTTCTGCCAAGTGTGGTCATGAATGTCGGTCTGCTCGGCAGCAAGTTCACGCCTTTGGATTCACCCGGTAGTCCTTTCCATGGCATGTTCCTCTATCAGCGTCGGATGGATCGGCGGATTATCGTCATCTCGCGCGATACGCTGCTCACTGACGGTTCTTTCAGCGGTACCATTTACGCCAAATGGGGGCATATGGTTCTCGCCGGTATGGGCACCTTTGATACCCGCTTCGTTGTTGGTTCGATGCGATTTGTCAACGTGTTCGATTGCGCGGTAGAACCTTCCTCACTTCTGCCACCAGCCGAAGATGTTTTCTTAGTCCAGTAAGCGGCCCTATTCTACCCATCCGCTTGATGCTGTGACGGAAAGTGTGCGGAAACCAATCCTTAAAGGCACACGTATCTGCCTCGTTGCACCCGCGACGCATGTTCATACTCTCTGATTGTGGACTAGAGGCGGTTTCAAAACCGTTTGAGGCATAACATGAGGCAGGCGAGTGTAATAAACCCCTGGAACATGTGAATATGGTATTCGTGTCGCACCAAGAGCCGTCGGTAGTTACCCAGCCAGGAGATGGTGCGTTCCACT
>WGME01000030.1 GCA_016125225.1 bacterium
GAACTTCGCCACGGCATCGCGATCGAGAGTGACCGCCGATGATGTGTCCGGAGACGCTGGCACAGCAACCAATTCCGTCGGCAGTGTCGATGTCACTGCGACGGTACTGCTCGGGGTTTGGCAGACAAATCCCAGCAGCGATTCGAGTGTGCGGAAGTCATCGAGCGACAGTTCCTGCAGTGACCCGGCGAGATGCGTGAGCTCGAAATTCTCGGCCAGTTCGCCGATGAGCTGGGCTTTCTTGATGCTGTCGATGCCGAGGTCGGCCTCCAGATCGGCCGTCATCTCGACCATGTCGGCCGGGTAACCGGTCTGATCCACCACATAGTTCACCATGAACTTAGCGACGGCGTCTTTGTCGAGCACAGTAGTCGGTGCCGCGACAACCGGCTGGGAGGCTTCGACGAGTGCTACCGAGGTCGCCACCTTTTCGGTGACCGGCGTGGCTGTCGTTTCGATGGTGGTCGTCGAACCTCGGCAGACGAATTCCAGCAGCGAATCGAGCGTGCGGAAGTCGTCGAGCGACAGTTCCTGCAGCGAACCAGCGAGATGCGCAAGTTCAAAGTTCTCGGCCAGTTCGCCGATGAGCTGGGCCTTCTTGATGCTGTCGATGCCCAAGTCCGCTTCCAGATCGGCCGTCATCTCGACCATGTCGGCCGGATAACCCGTCTGGTCCACAACGTAGTTCACCATGAACTTCGCCACGGCGTCACGATCCAGCGCGACGACCGGCGATGTGACCGGTGCGGGAGATGTCGCGGCGGCGGAACTGACGAGCGGCGCTGCTTCGGTCATCGTCTGCGATGGCAGCGCTGATTTTTGACGACTGCGCCGACGTGCCGTGGCATCAAAGAAGAGGATCTCGCCGCGAGCGGTTGGGCGGGCAGGGTTCGTCATGGTGGCAGGCTTCTGAGGGAGGGTTTGAGCCGCGGCGAGTAACGCTTTCAAGCGAGCCAAACCCATCTGCCCCGGTTGCTGAGGAACATCGACGGGCAGGATGGAAACCGATTTGCCCGCCAGAATCCGTTGATTCAGGCGACTCAGGACCCGGTTCGGTCCCACCTCCACAAACAGCGACACACCATCGTTCGCCAGTTGCTCGATGAGCTGGACGTAACGAACCGGTGATATCAGTTGGTCGACCAGATTGCGGCGGACATCGTCGGCGGTTTGCACGACCTGTCGTGACACACTGCTGACCATGCGGAGACGCGGAGTCTTGATCGTCAGTTTCGACACGGCCTCCGCGAAGGCTGGTTGCGCATCTTTCAACAGCGGTGTGTGGTACGGTCGCGGCACCGCCAGTGAACGGGTCGCGAACCCTTCGACTTCGAGTAAACGTTTGAGTCCTTGAACGGCATCGGCAGTGCCGCCCACCACGGTCTGGTCCGGCGCGTTATGGCTGGCCAGGTATGCACCGCCGGTAAAGTGCGACAGCAATGTCTCCACCAATTCCAACGGTGCGGTGGTCGAGAGGAGCACGCCCTTGGCCGACTCCTGCGATTCGACCGAACGGGTCCGTTCCCGCGTGATGTGAATCGCATCGGTCAAGGTGATGGCACCCGCGGCAACAAGCGCCGGGAACTCACCATAGCTATGGCAACTGATCACATCGGGTTGGTAACCTTCCGCCTGCAGCACACGGAACATCAACGTGTTGGAGACGAGCATGGCCAGTTGCGTGATGAAAACATCAGCACCCATGCGCTCAGGTTGCTGCCAGGCAATTTCGGCAAACGAAGGGCAACCGGCAGCACGCAGTTCGGCTTCAATTTCGTTCAGCAGCTTGGCCGTAGCCGGCATTTGTTCGACCAGCGGCTTGAGCATGCCGGCATACTGCGACCCTTGTCCGGGGAAGAGGAAAGCGAGCTTCGCGGGTTCCGATTGAGCCTCCCGCACGAAGATGCCTTTGTCATCGAGCAGAAAGGTCGAAGTCGCCCGCTCCAGATGTTCGGCCGCAAACCGTAGCTGCTTTTGCAGGCTCTCGGCACTCTCGGTGACAATGGCCACCTGCATCGGGGCGGGAATTCCCGTCGTGGGTTGAGCGGCGGCTGCGAACAATTCGTCCGCTTGCCCAGACGCCTGATGGAACATGGCCGACAAACCGCCACGATCTGCGGCAGCTAGATGAATCGTCCGCAGCGATACGATCGGAGTGGTCTGTTGCGGTGCGGCCATCACAGGTTTCGGCGCTGCGGGTTGCGGAAGCGACTTTCCGCCTTCAATCAGCAAGGTGAAGACCGTGCCATTGGCAGCGCTGTTGCTGACTGCCGCGACCGTTTTGCCATTCGGCAAGGTCGCTTCCAATTGAGTGGCCTGCGTGGCCGGGTGCAGAACTCCCGGATTCGCAAGGCTTTCGGGAATCGGGGCATTCAAGCCCGGCGCTGCAGGGACAGAGCCGTGCTCCAATTCGGTAAGGACCTTCAATGTGGCTGCCATCCCGGCGACACCCAGGGTATGGCCGATCTGCCCGGTCACGGAACTGAGCACCGCAGAGACGCGGCGATCCGTGGCTGGCAATTCCTCGCTACAGACGCGCACTTCTTCGGCATCTGTGGCTTTAAGTCCGAGCGATGCCGTTTCGATCACACCGATCTGCTGCGGTTCCACGCCACCAAATTCCATCGACCGGCGCAGCGACTGTCGAAACGCCTGATCGTGATGTTGCTCATCGATCGCGACGCCCAAGCCACGGATGACCCCACGAATCGGATCGCCATCGCGCACCGCATCGGCATACCGCTTCAGGATCAGCACCCCGGCCCCTTCGCCGGGCACAATGCCGTCCAACAGGTTGGAGAATGCGGGGTGGACTTCGTTCGCGGCGAGCACGTTCCGCAGTTGCAGACCCTCGAAGACATTGATATCCATGCTGCGCTGGCCCGCGGCACACATCACCACATCGGCCGCACGATCCCACAGCATGCCCATCGCCGCCGAAATCGCAGCCATTGACGAAACATCGCTGGAATCGAGCGAAAACGCCCCGCCCATCAGGTCGAAGGTTTTCGTCAATCGGGATGCCAACGTGCTCGCGGTGAAACTCCCCGTTTCATCGAGAAGAGCCGGCATCTTGCTCAGGAGCAAGTCCTGATAATCGGTCGCGATCTTTTCGACCTGCGCTTCCGCGATGCCTCGAGCCCGGAGTTCTTCCCGGATCGCAACCTGGAATTCGGGGATTCGCAAACCCATCTGCATTTCACAGGCAAAGTCCCCGCCGTAGATCGAACCGACAATGACGGCGGCCCGCTGGCGATCAAATGGCTTCGCATCGAGACCGGCATCTCGCATGGCCTGGTCGGCGGCATCAAGCAGCATGAACTGCAGTGGATTCGCGTTGGCGATCTGCTTGGGCGGAACCTTGTGTTTCTTCCAGTCATAGACGAAGTCGGTGAGGAAACCGCCGCGCTTGTTATGCGTCCGACGTCGTCCGTTGGATTGCGGGTCGTAATAGATCTCGGCGGACCAGCGATCGGTTGGCACATCGCACTTGGGATCGCGACCCGACGACAGGAGTTCCCAGAAGGCATCCAGCGTGAGTGCCCCCGGCAGAATGGCTGCCGCACCGATGATGGCGATGGCTCGATCTTCCGGAGTAGAAGCGACGAGATCGCTGGTCGATCCGTTCAAATTGTCAGGGACGGTTCCTTGTGCCCGCGTGGCTTGAGTCGGCCGATCATCAATCACGACGTGCACGTTCAACCCGCCGATGCCGAAGGCATTCACCGCGGCGCGGCGTGGTCGGCCCGCTTGCGGTTCCGGCCAGGCATGTTCGACGGTGTTGACCTGAAAAGGAAGATCCTTCCACGGCACATCGGGATTCGGGGTCTGAAAGTGAATCTGCTGCGGAATGACGTTGTGCTGCATGCACAGCAGGGTCTTCGTGAAACCTGCGATGCCGGCCGATTCCAAGGTGTGGCCGATATTCGCTTTCACGCTGCCGATCGGAATTTTCTTGTCGCGCGGCAAGCGATCCTGCAACGCCAGCCGCAACGCGGCCAGTTCCGTGGAATCGCCCACCTGTGTCGAGGTGGCATGGCATTCAATGTATTGCAACCATGCCGGATCGATATCGCGGCCATAGGCCCGCTGGACCGCCAGAATCTGGCCTTCTTTCCGGGGAGCCCACAAGCTCTTGCCGCGACCATCCGACGATACGCCGATCCCGCGGATGATGCCTTGAATGCAGTCGCCATCCTTCAACGCCTTCGGCAGCGTCTTGAGAATAACCGCGGCATAGCCATCGGAACTGATCAAGCCATCGGCGTTGGCATCGAACGGCCGCGAACCCGTGGCGCTGATCGACTTCGCCTGCGAGAACAGCACCAGCGCATACCACTTGCTGCACGATGCGCCGCCCACCACGGCCATATCAATCAGGCCGTGCCTCAGGGCATGAATGCCCATCGCCATGGCGATCAGCGAAGAAGCACAGGCGGCATCGGTGGCCAATGTCGGGCCGGACAGCCCGAACGCATTCGCGATCAGGGACGAGACATTCCACGAGCCCACTTCGGGACCGCCATCGGCCCGTCGGCAGCGCGTGGCCCGGTGCATGCGGTCGATCACTCCCTGAATCACCTGCTGCTGCAGAGCCTCGGGAAGTGTACGAAGCGTTGGGTCCTCTTTCAGAAAGGGGACAACCGCTTCGGTGTAGTTATGACAGGCGAATTCCCCTGCCAGCGTGGTGCCCCCGGAATGCCCCACGTAGACCCCGGCCTGCCGCGTCGGTACCTGGAACGGGTCGTAACCGGCGTTCCGCAACGCCATCGCCGCGACTTCGCACATGATTAAGTGGGCAGGGTCGGAATTGTGGAGCAACTCGGGCGGCAGTTGGCAGATCGCCGGATTCAGTGGTCGCTCGGGAACGACTCCCCCCAATTTGGTGTAGCTGCGCCCCAGCATGCCGGGAGTTGGATCGTAATAGAGATCCTGATTCAATTTTTCGGGAGGCAGTTCGACGACGCCACTGCGTCCCTCGTGAATGAGGGTCCAGTATTCGTCCAACGAATCCGCACCGGGAAATCGGCACCCCATACCGATGACGGCAATCGGGACTTCGTTCGGCGGCAATTGACTCATCTCCAAAAACCTCGCCTTGTGCGAACGGCGATCACCCAAACCCCACTCGATGGTGATAACCCTTCGGCATGCGACTCTGTGCGCACGGTCCGTGTGCCATAGTGCATGGTATTTTAGGTAGTTTGGGTCGGGCAATGACTTTCTGTTCGATTAACGAAGATGAGGCAATCTGGGCTGATTATCTGAACTTACTAGAGTCATAACTCCTACGCTAATTACGGGGGCGGCTTTTTCGCACCATCCCGTTTGGCAGGCATAGTCAGAATCTTGTGCCTCAATCTCTCAAACCCATCTCCTGTTGTCCGGCTTGTAGAGGATTTTCCTGCCGTTCCCAAGGCGCGATCTGCATAGATCGTCGCAAACTTGCCGGTTATTAAGCCACGGGGATGGCGACCTGAATTTCATCGCCGATCACGCGGGTTTCATACGTGGGGTTGCAGGTCTTCGATTTGGGATTGTCGACCCACACCCCGTCTTTGATGCAGAACCGCCAGGCATGCCAGGGGCAATGGACAATTTCGCCATCCAGATACCCTTCCGCGAGCGACGCCCCCATGTGCGGACAGGCATCGTTCATCGCGAAATACTGCCCCTGTCGCTGAAAGACGGCGATGAGGCGGCCGACGATCTGAAAGGCCCGTCCTTCACCTTCAGGAATTTGCCCAACTTTTGCCACGGTATGGAATTCGGTCATTTGGAAGGCTCAATCTGGAGGCTGCAATGGGGCGGGTCAAAACGAGGGTCAATGGCAGTTTATCATGTCCTTGCGTTGAGGGCGGCGCGGGGACGGGTGGCGATTCACAGTGCCGAATCCGGCATTGCCCTGTTCGCCACTTCCTGACACATTACGCGCGCCAATGTGGTTTGTGAACATCGGGTATTATCGTGCGCCGTGTCTACTGGTCGAATGTCTGCCTGGCAACGCTGGTGAGCCTGATCGGGCTGACCACCTGGCTGACCGGCTGCGCGACGTTCCGGCCTGCCAGTCCGCCGGTTGGCAATCCCATTCTGGTTCGAGCCCAAGACCCGGAGTTCGTCTGGGAACGCTCGGTCGATGTCGTGCACGCGTACCTCTTCGAAATTGAGCGGGAAAACCGACTCGATGGTATCATCGAAACCCGCTACAAGACCGGTGCCAGTGTCCTTGAACCCTGGCATCCTGATGCGGTCGGAACGTCGAACCGGCTGGAAGGGACCTTTCAGTCGATCCGCCGGAAAGTTTTTGTCAGCGTCACCCCGGTTGATGGTGGGTTCCTGGTGGGTGTCGAAGCACTCAAAGAACTCGAGGATGTTGTGGGAGCCGCGAATTCCCCGGGAGCCGCAACATTTCTCGATAACAACCCGCTGCAACGCGATCTGAACGTGGTGGTGGGGCAATCCACGCCTTCCGGCTGGATTCCGCGCGGCCGCGATCCCGATCTCGAGCAGTCGATGCTGCATGCGATCACGGAAGCGTTTTCACGCTGAGACCTTCAGCCGACGCGTTGAAGCACTGGCGAGGGCTTGGCCATGCTGCTGCGAATCGCCGGAAACTTTAGCGTGAATGTGGTGCCGGTACCCACAATGCTCTCCACGCGCAAGCGACCCCCGTGGCTTTCCATCACATCTTTCGCCAGAGACAAACCGAGTCCGGTTCCCCCCTGCCCTTGTTCATCGGCCGACTTGGTGGTGAAATAGGGCTCGAAGATCTGACGAAGTTTTTCGGCGGGGATGCCGCTGCCGGTATCGCGGACGCCGATTTCGACGTACTCGCTATCGGAACTGAGCCCCACGCTGATGATCAGATTGCCGCCGTTGGGCATGGCCTGCCGGGCATTCACGATGAGATTGAGCAGCACCTGCTGCACTTGCCCGGTGTTGACGCTGGCCTGGGGACGTCCCTCAAATCGGGTATCGACCCGCACCCGATAACGCTGCAGATCTTTTTCCACGAGAGTCAGCACGTCTTCCACAACGGTCACGAGGTCCATCGGCTCGCGACGGTCACTCTGCTGGCGGGCGTACGAAAGCATGCCCGTGGTAATTTTTGATGCCCGCTGTGACGCGGCGAGAATTTTATCGAAGGCTTTATCACGAGTGCCGGCGTCCTTATGACGGACACCCATTTTCGCGTAGTTAATCACCGTCGTCAGAATGTTATTGAATTCGTGGGTGATCGAAGACGCGAGTGACCCGACGGTGCTCATCTTCTGAGCCTGCAGAAGCTGTTGCTGCAGACCCTGGACTTGCGCTTCAAGTGCTGCGATGCGTTCGCGCAATTCCTGACTATGTCGGTCATCCATGCCAACAACCTGCCCTTCGTTCCGTCAACTTGGCGTCTCAATGGCCCTTGCAGCCTATCGACTGACCAGGTCGCAGAACTTCACGGGTGAGGCAATTAGCCGCACAGTCTTCCGCAACGGCTGACCAAAGGTCCGATTGGGCGGTATGGGCAAATCTCGGCGGCGACATTGTAGCGGCAGGAAACGCCCCACAACCGCCATTCCACCTAATATCGCCAATCTCACCAAACCGGCTTATTCCGGCTGCTTGGGTTCAGCCGGGGCATCTAATGCCGGGCCTTCCGCAGCCTCTGGGGCTGCCGCCGGGGCGTCGGCTGGCATTTCTTTCTCATGGTCGTGATCGTGATCGCCATGGAAGTGGGCATCGACGTGTGCCGTGTACGTTTTCTCACCCATCTGGATGCTCAGCTCTCCATGGATGAATTCGGCTTCCGCGATTTCGTGGACCGCTTTGTCATCGGTGACGGTGAACAAAGACACCATGCCTTCCGTCTGACCTTCGGCGGGCTTCAGAGTGAGTGTCGGCCCCCCTTCGAGTGTCAACGTGGCCTCGGTCGCGGCTGTGGTGGCATCGGACTTGGCATCCGGGCCGAGCAGATAGAGTTTCAAGGTGTGTGACTTGCCATCGACGACGATTTCCCCGTGAAACTCTTCTTCGCCGAGTTCAATCAGCGAGCCATGATGCGGACCTTCGCTGCTACCGCCGTGGTCATGGCCATGGTGATCGTGATCGTCATGAGCGGTTTGGGGCAGTTCCGCGGCGGGCTTGAATTCCCCGCCACCACTTCCGCATCCCAAAACGAAGGCTGAAACCAGAGCCAGCGTTGCTCCACTCAATCGACGCATCATGATCAAATCCCAAGCCCGATGTTGAACCGACGGTGATCTCCCACAGATTCGTCTGTGGAACCCTGCCATTGTACGGTACCAGACGCGTCAGTGTGGGCGGTATCACGAGAAATTACAATTGAATTGCAAAATTCTATCGCTGTGTCAGGCGGGAACGCATCAAATCTGACTGCTGGTCTGCCAAGACTGGGCATAAGTCCCTTTCGCTCGCGGCCCACTTCGTTGAAAATGGGTGATCCAGAAGGAGCGTACCACCTTGGCGAAGAAGCGTCGAAAGGAGGCGACGGACCCGCCGTCGCCGGCCGACCCCACCGTTACAGCAACTCTGACTCCGACCACTGTTGACCCACCCTCGGACGAGCGTGTCGAAACCCGCACGCAGGAACTCGGCCGAACGGTGTGGACCCGTTGGAAACGGCGGCAACCCTCGTTCTTTGAACGGCGCTGGTGGGACGACCGCATCCTCGGTGTGGCCATGGCCGATGAATCGGTCAAAGTGCAGATGTTCCGCTTTGTGGACGTCCTGCCCCGGTTGAAGTCGCATGCCGATGTCACGCGGCATTTGCAGGAATACTTCGAAGAGGTTCAACACCATTTGCCGTGGGCAGTTGAACTGGTGAAGTACGGCATAGAACATGTGCGACCGAATTCGGTGCTGTCTCGGGCCTTGGCTTTCAATGCCCGCATGAATGCCGTCCGTATGGCAAAGCGGTTTATCGCCGGGACCAATGCCAGCGAAGTCATCACGGCGATCGAACAGCAGCGCCGGAGTGGCTTTGCCTGCACGCTCGATCTGCTCGGCGAAGCCGTCATCAGCGAACCAGAGGCGACAGCGTATCAGCAGCAGTATCTCGATTTGATCACCGGACTCGCTCCGACACTGAATGCATTGCCCGAGAATCCCCTCGCCGACTGCGATCATCGCGGACCCATTCCCCGTGTGAATGTGTCGGTGAAACTCTCGGCATTGGTCAGTCACTTCCGGCCGATCGATCCCGACGGGACAGCGGCGGCCGTCAAGGACCGCTTGCGTCCTATCCTGCGGGCAGCCCAGGAAGCCCATGCGTACGTCCATGTCGATATGGAACAGTACGCCTATAAAGATCTGACACTCCGCATCTTCCGTGAAGTTCTCGAGGAAGAAGAATTTCGCACGGTGGAAGACGTGGGCATTGTCATTCAGGCGTACCTGCCGGATGCCGAACGTGACCTGCACCAGTTGCTGGAATGGACGCAGCGCCGTGGGACACCGGTGTGGGTCCGTCTCGTCAAAGGGGCTTATTGGGACTACGAGACGGTGATCTCGGGTCTCCACGGCTGGCCCATTCCCGTCTATCAGCAGAAGTGGGAATCGGACAACAATTACGAACGGCTGACGCGGTTCCTGCTGGAACAACATCAATGGTTACGACCGGCCTTCGGCAGTCATAACTTACGCAGCCTGTCGCATGCCCTCGCCTGCGCCCGGGAATTGAAAGTCCCGCGTGGTGCCTACGAAGTGCAGATGTTGTACGGCATGGCGGGCGAACTCGCGCAGGTCTTTGCCGACATGGGCGAACGCGTCCGCATCTACACGCCGTTTGGTCAACTCATTCCCGGCATGGCTTACCTCGTCCGCCGGTTGCTCGAAAACACCTCGAACGATTCGTTCCTGCGGCACAGCTATGCCGAGGATGTGTCTCTGGAGAACTTGCTGATGAAACCTGCCAAAGCCGCATTGATGGCTCCGCCGGCCAAGCCGAAACCGGTTCCGGAATTCGTGAATGAACCGCCGAGCGACTTCAGCCGGGACGAAACTCGCGAGGCCATGCTGGCCGCTTTGGAACAGGTCGCGGATGAACTCGGCCAGGATTTTGGCATCGTCATTAATGGCAAGCAGATTCTGAACCGCCCGTTGCTGGCATCGCTGAATCCCGCGTCCAAATCACAAGTGGTCGGTCGTTTTGCTTGTGCGACCGTTGATGATGTGGAAACCGCGATTGATGCCGCACGCCGGGCGTTTCCGGAATGGTCACGCGTCGATGTGAATTATCGGGCCGAATATCTCGAGCTGATGGCCCGCGAGATGCGTCAACGGCGTTATGAACTCGCCGCATGGCAGGTCTACGAATGTGGCAAGCCGTGGGCCGAAGCCGATGCCGATGTCGCGGAAGCCATCGATTTCTGCATGTACTATGCGCAGGAAATGCGGCGGATTGATGCTCCGCTGGCGTTCGACCTGCCCGGTGAAGAGAACCGCTACTTCTACCGTGCACGTGGTGTCGCCGTGGTGATTGCCCCGTGGAACTTCCCGCTCGCGATTCTTACGGGTATGACCGCCGCCGCTTTGGTGACGGGGAATACCGTCATCTTGAAGCCGGCCGAGCAATCCTCCGTCGTTGCGGCCAAACTGATGGAGATCATTCACGCGTCTGGCGTTCCCGACAACGTTATTCAGTTTCTGCCCGGTGTCGGTGAGGACATTGGCCCTGCATTGGTTGGCAGCCCTGATGTCGATGTTATTGCCTTTACCGGTTCCCGCAGCGTGGGCCTTTCCATCAATGAACTCGCGGCTCAGGTGCATGGGTCTCAACATGGCGTGAAGCATGTGCTGTCGGAAATGGGGGGCAAGAACGCCATCATCATCGACAGCGATGCCGATCTTGATGAAGCCGTGGTCGGCGTGATGCAGAGCGCCTTCGGATATGCCGGCCAGAAGTGCTCGGCGTGTTCCCGCGTGATCGTGCTGGCCGAAGCCTATGACGATTTTCTGAAGCGTCTGGTGGAAGCCACGCTGGCATTAACCGTGGCAGCACCAGAGTTGCCCGGGACCGACGTGGGACCGGTGATTGACCAGGAAGCCTACGAACGCATCCGCGAAACGATCGAGCAAGCCAAAGTCGATACGCCGCTGGTGTTGGGCGAACCGTTGCCGCCGTCGGATGTTGCCAGCGGGTACTTCATTCCGCCGCAGATTTTCGCGCCGGTTGACCCGCATTCTCCATTGGCTCAGGAAGAGATCTTTGGTCCGGTGCTCGCCGTAATCAAAGCGATCGACATGAACGAGGCCCTCGACATCGCCAATGGCACCAGCTATGCCCTCACCGGGGGTTGCTACAGCCGCAGTCCCGCGAATCTCAAACGGGTCCGGCAAGAGTTTCAGGTGGGCAACCTGTACTTGAACCGCGGCATC
Source organism: bacterium (assembly GCA_016125225.1). Classification (GTDB taxonomy): domain Bacteria; phylum Planctomycetota; class Planctomycetia; order Planctomycetales; family Planctomycetaceae; genus DSVQ01. The sequence goes on from WGME01000030.1 coordinate 11,386, forward strand.
ACCGGGGCACTCGTCGCACGCCAGCCGTTTGGCGGGTTCAAACTCTCGGGCACGGGAAGCAAGGCGGGCGGCCCCGATTATCTGCGGCAGTTCCTCATCCCGGTGAATGTCACCGAAAACACCATGCGCCGCGGATTCGCGCCGCCCTCTGACGACGCGGACAAAACCGTCTAGATAAGAACTCCGCATCTGCAGCACCACAGCCGTCCCTTAGTCCCAGATCCTCTCATTCAGGATGGCTTAGTACGTGGGAAGGCCGTAGGAGCAATGGCGAACGTGTGGAAGAACCAGACACTCCGGTATCTGAAAGAGGGCAAGTTATCTCGAAAGGGCGGCAAGGGGGCGGTGCTCGATAAGATTGAGTCGAAACGCTGGTACCCTCGTTCAGGAGAAGTGGAACGGCTCGAACCATCGTTTTGGTTGCACGTAGGTTGCACAGGATTGCCGTGCAACCGCTCTTTTTGGGGTCTGTGAAACAAAAAACGTCCTTCTCAACAAGGGAAGGACGTTTGACGTAAACCTTTGATATTTCAGCTGTTTGCGAATTGCCGAAGGTGGGACTCGAACCCACACTTGGGGTGAACCAAACCGGATTTTGAATCCGAGTTACAGTCAATCCATTCGTCTTGCCGTCAAATGCTTTGCGTCAAACGAGGATTTCAAGCCGCACTGTATTTGCACGAGAATACCGGCAAAGGATCTCCCAGCCAAGGCGGGACCGGCCCCGATGCTGACTCTTCACAGGCGGCACGCATCGCAGCGAAGAACTCTTCGTCCGTGAGAGCCTGCCCATCCTCGTCTTCGGTCACGTTGGCAACCACGGGAGTGGAGTTCGTGGGCGTGGGCATTGCCATCAGCAACAACGTGACCTGATGCTCTAACATCGCTGCCCGTAACGCAGGCGTTAAGCCTTGCTCGGTTGTCACCCAAACCACGCCATCGGGTCGCCGGACGAAATCGACCCCGTTCGTATTCCGCCAATCGAGCAGTTCGACCAGCGTCGCCGCCTTCACCGAGGACAGGGACATAGGGAGGGAAGGCTTCTGCGGTGGTACTGGCGTGATTGCAGTGGACGGAGGGGAGATAGGGGACGGAGACTCAACCGGTCTTGCCACTGTCGGGACGGGGGACGGAGTGGACGCAGGCGTTGCCGTGACCACGGCCGAACCTGCGTCCCCGTATCCACCACGCACACCGGGATAGTAGGCATCGGCCTGACGCTTGCCGTAAACCGGAACACAGACCACATCGCCACGATTCGTCAGATAGGTCAAAGCCGCATCGAACGGTGCCGTTGGTGTTTTGTGCGAAATCGCATGACGCAGTTCCGACCGCAGCATCCCCGGCTCGTCATGGACCTTCTCTTTCAACGTCTCCGCCAAGGTCTGATCGCTGGCCTCGGCAAACAATTGGTAGGCCGACTCCTCACAGTAACGCCAGACCGCTAAGGCGGCTTTCAGATGACGCTGTTCGATGATGGGGGAGCCATCGCACAACGCATAGATCATCGCCAACCGTATCACCTACCGTATCACCTGCGGCCGTCCTCTTTCGGTCGCCTGACATGTGGAGGTCTTCAGCGAGTCATAGACCGTTTCCCACAAGCGTTCGGCCTCCGGGGAGCGGTTCAAAGAACGTACGGCCTTGGCATGGATCAAGGCGTTTTGCAAGTGCGTGGAAAATGCCGCGAGCACCGCCGAGTTCCCGCCGTGCGGCAGCGACTTCGTCGAACGAACCCTGCACCAGAGAAACCGATTGGCGAACCCGTTGGTCGCTTCCACGGTTCCTCCCACGAGTTTCTGCAACTCGGACGGCGTGATATGAGCCATCACGGAGACGTGAGCATTCGATGCACGCAGCTTGCTCTTGCCACGGGTCATCACTTCCAGCGTTTGACCGCCCCAAGCTGACCGCAGGATGGGCGATAGCGTGTTCCCGTCACGACGCATGGCCGTAATTGGTCTCGCGAACTCAGATTCGAGACACAGCAGACGCTTCGTCGGCACGACCGCAAACACATCGTCGGTCTCATCCTTAATGCGTTCTACCAGTCCTTCCCCGCTGCTCAGTCTGTGGGCAATACACGTCGACGACCACTCCGGGTCCGCCTGACGCATGAGGGATCGCACGATTTCCCAAGACTGACCCTTGCCGGATGCGGTATCGCCGACCAGACACGTAAACAGATTCCCGCCATGCGTCCCTGTACCAACGTGGAAACAGGGGACGTTGCCGACGGCGTTACCGAAGGCGGTTAACAGCGTCAACAGGACGCCAGCAGGATCGGCTTCGGTTTCCGGTTCGATCGCTTTCACGATGTTACCAGCGAGTCCGCAGTAGGCGTCCTCGTGCAACGTCGGGAAAACAGCATCGTCATCCACGGGATGAAGTGCGTCGCCATGCGTCCCGACTCGTGCCCGTGCGGAAGCCAGCTTGTGCTTCAGTTCCTTATCGGTCCAAGCGGGATCACAGCGTCCGTTCCAGGCATCTACCAGTTCGATGAAATCCTCTTCAGACGTATCCTGCAACTCGAGGAAGCATTCGAGCAGGCGACAGAACACAGCGAACGTATGATCGTGCGCGCGTTCACCACTGACCGCAGGCGGGGTCTTTTCCAGATAGAGGCCAACCCGCTCCCGCACGGTCTTCGCACGTTGAATCGTCTGGACCTGCTTCGGCGGCGTAACCTCTTGAGTCACCAAGGCGAGGAGCCATGCCGGGGCATCCGCCATCGTGGCTTCAGCAGGTGACACGATCCATGCGTACCGCTGTCCCGAACGATGCAGTGACGGGGGAGCGATCACGTAGCCCCCTTCACCCCGCACGTCGATCTTAGGAGCGACCTTGCTTTGACTGTTCTTGATGGTTACACCTTGAGGACAACGGAAGTAGTAGTGGACGCCTCCGCTGCCGGTTCGTGCGGTGATCGACTTCGGAAGCGGACCATGTACCGCTTCCAGTGTGGAGAGGGAAGCGATGTCGTCGACATCCATAACCCAATAACCCGACTTGCCCCCGTGGCTACGCCGATATTGGCAATGGCGTAATCACCAGTGAAGTATTGTGCCAGCGATTGAGCGTCCTGCGTGGCATCTTTGCACCCCTGCTGTGTGAGTGGATGCTTGGCGACATCTTTGCACTCAAGATTTCCGCAGGTGCATTGGCCGTTCTCCAGCGAATGAACGGGGAAGACCCAGAGTCCGGCCTTCACAAGATCTTGTACATTTTCAATTTTTCTACTATACATACTTCACATCCTGTCATTGTCATTAGCATGATTATTCTCTCGTGTCAGAGACACAGAGACCGCCAGCGGATCAGATCGCTGTAAACGTGCTGATCTTGTTCCCGCCACCCTCTTTGGCTTCGACGATGACGAGATAGGTCTTCCCGATGTAGCTCTCCGGCTCCACCTGCAAGCCTTCGGCCAGCGATTTCATGGCCAATGCTGCTAGAGGCGGTTTCAAAACCTCAATGAATTAAACTTGCGCCCTGGCTGGTTTTCGGTTAAGAGAGCAGTCGAAAGGAGTCTTTCGATGGCGCTCAGGGAAGTTCTGCTTACGGACGCACAATGGTCCAAGATCCAGCC
>WGME01000014.1 GCA_016125225.1 bacterium
AACAGCGGTGCAACCAGCGACCATAATTCGTCCGACACAATCAACCGGGCCATGCTGTCCTCCTTGACACACCAACCAACCATCAGCCCAGCCTATCGCTCAAACACCAATTCTCCAAGATGGGTTTTGTTAGGTGAGTCTTAGTCACAGCTTAGCCCATCAGCATCGGGATGAGTGATAGTCGCAGAGCTTGAACGGTAAAGTAACCGAAGAACGCACAGGCCCAGACCATCGCCACAAATCGCCAGGGGGAAATTGCCAGCGAGCGCGGCAGAATCTTGCTGTTCATGTAGAGCAACAGTATCGAATACAGGAACATCACGCCGCCATTGAGGGCTGCGGAAATCTGGATCAGGGCTTTCGGCTCTTCGATGCCAAAAAACAAAATCAGCGACCCGAGTGCGATCTCGCTCCAGAGAAACACAAAGTACAAGCGGCCCACTGTCCACTTCCGATGATCGCGCAGGAAGTTGACCCGTACGAGGTCGGCGGAGATGCGGGCGACGCAGTCGAGCACGCCTAGTTCCGTGGTCAATAAGATCGCGGCTCCCGCCATGAGGTAAGCGATCCGCAGGAATTGTCCGGCAGGATAGTCCTGCAGCAACAGCGATTGCGCATAGACAAAGTCCATCCCGCCCGAAAGATTGCGGGCCTGTTCCCGCAGTTGCCCCTGTTCATCGTACAACAGGGAATAGGCGATCATCGCGAGCAGGAAGAGCGTGATGACGCACGTCAGCAAAAAGCTGAAAGCATGCTCGATATTCGCCGCTCGCCACCAATCTCGCCAGCGTGCGTGGTTTTCCGGCGTGTGGTGAAAGTGGTACCCCGTCTCTTCGACCGTCTCTTCTTTACCGGTGAGCGGGCTGGTGATGCGGCCGATGTATTGGCCCATTCCGTAACCCTTGTCTTTCACGTAGTTGCTTTGGCCCAGGTTCAAAGTTCCCCCGGCACCGGCAAAGGCCAAGGCTCCGAGCAGTTGCATCATCGACAAACCCGTTGTCTGTTGATCGGGCAGGCGGCCTACGCTGAGCAGCCCTCGTCCTAACCCGGCCAAGGCGTCCCAGCGCACGGTGATGAACGCGATGACCACGACCAGCAATAGGATGCTGGCCACCAGCCACGTTTGAATTCGTTCGACGGTGTTGTAGACCACAGGCCCCGCAGTCAATACGACACCACACAACACCAGGCCACCAATCGCCAGTTCCCTCAGGTAGTACGCCTGATATTGTGGCCCGGCGGCGGTTGCCGCTGAGACATCTGGTCCCCAGATCAACCAGCTCAGTAACTGTGCCCCGCCGGTCCCCCAACCGGGAAAGGCATACGGAATGATGTTCATCGCCAGAAAGATGTACGACCAGTGCCAACTAAGGCGGCAGAACCCCGTGATAGTGCTTTCGCCGGTGAGCAGCGTCCACCGTTCAATTTCCATATTGATGAAGTACTGCGTCACAATCCCCAGCAGCGCGGCCCAGAAGAAAACAAAGCCCGATTTGTAGACGATGTTCGGCCACAAGATGAACTCGCCAGACCCCAGCGCCAATCCGGCGAGAATCAGGCTCGGACCTACCATCCGACGCCAGGAAATCGCTGGTGGCATGTCGCGATACCGCAAGGGCGGCAAGTGCTGATGCGGTATGACGGCATCGGGGACCAGTTCCTCTTCCGATGGGTTCATGATCATGATGGCAGCGCTTCCATGAGGATTTGAACAGGACTCGCATGGTAACGGCCGGACATCGTCAACGCATCCAACTTTCCCGATCTTGACAATTGGCCGGGGTGGCAAACCCGTGCTCGTGTCGAATGAAGAGAATCTGGCTACAATTTGCGGGAACACGAGATTGGAACCGAGCGCCCACGATGACCGACCATTCGCATTCCGCCCACGACTCTGCCTCTCTGCCTGATGATTTGCCCCCGGTGCAACCACCGTCGGCCGGGTTTATCGTGCAGTTATTCGTGGTGCCGGCCCTGATTGTTCTGGCCGTGGTCGCCGTGTGGGCGATGTTCGGACGGATTGCCGCCGGAGAACAGGATTGGCACTTGCTGGTGCAGGAACTGGAAAGCCCGAATCCGCATGTTCATCGTCGGGCCATGTTCGGACTCGCCCAATTGCTCGATACCGATCGCCGCCTGGAGCAGGACGGGCAACACCTCGCCAGCAATCCGGAAATCGCGACCGCGCTGACAAAGCTGCTCGAGAAGCAACTGCAGTCACCGAATGCTGACGAAGAAACCTTGAGTTCTCAAGTCTATTTGACCCGGGCTATGGGTTTAATTGATCTTCCCGAGGCGGCCATACCAGTGCTGAGTAAGGCGTTAGATGATCAATACGATATCGAGGTCCGCAAAGGTGCCGTGACCTCGATCGCTTTGATCGCAGGTCGGGCGATGGAACGTGGTACTCCGGTCTCTGGACCTGTGGCCGATGCGCTGATTGATCTCTCGCAGGATTCCGATCCCACACTCAAGCGGGCTGCGGCTTTTGCGTTAGGCCTGGTCGACAGTCCCGAAGCCAAAGATCGCCTGCAAGTCCTGCTGCAGGACACCGGCGATCCGATGACGGCCATCAATGCGGCGATTGCGTTATCACGTTCCGATTCCACGGCGGGGTATCACGTCTTCGTCTCCGCGCTCACGGCGTCGAAACCGCAGAAATCGGCCGAAGCCGAGCAGGATCGATTGCTGATCCTCAAGAATACGCTGAAAGCCGTGGGCGACTTGGCTGCGAAGTTTACGCCTGAGCAGCGGGCCGAGTTGCTGAAACTCGTCATCCAGTTGGCGGAAGAAGATGCGGAGACGCGGGTGCGTGTGGATGCCCGAGCCGCCGAGGCAGCCCTTTCCGCCGTGAACTGAGTTCGGAGTGAACTCCTGTCTGAACGATCGTATCGATTCTGACGTGGTCACCGGGTTTAGCGGTCAATGCCCCTCTGGCGATTGTGCCCTGGCTACGTATTGTACGTCGGAATCGTTGCGGTATTCGACATCCCTGCGATTTGTAACGTGATGTCGCCAGATCGCCACGCGGAATCGGGGCTTTGCTGCCTGTCTTCACCACACCGCAACCTCAACCTGATTTATCGTTGTTCCATAGTCGTTACGTGCGGCCTGTACCTGAACAGGTCCGGCTGTAACGAGCGTTTTTCTTTTGCGATCTGTCGGCCCTCTTCTCATACTAGGACCTATCGGGTCTTGGCAAACTCTTGGGACAGAGTGGTACCGAACTGGGAGAAAACCACGTACTCGGGGGAGATTGAGTGATGAACAGGGGATGGATCGGAGCGGCTGCCGTAGCGCTGCTGACTCTGATAGCTGGGCCGAACCCAGCATTGGCCGCTTATTGCGGGGGAGCTTGCTACAACAGTTGTCCGACGACCGCCTGTCAGCCGACGGCTTGCTACACAACGTGCAAAGTCGAACGGCAGACATGCTACCGCACTGTTTATGACACGGTGCAGGAGCCGGAACAGTACACGGTCAACCGCACCACGTATGACACCGTCTACGATGACGTGCAGGAAACCTGTTACCGGAACGTGGTCGAAACCGCGTTTCGCGAAGAACAGTATCAGGTCGCGCGTCCGATTTACGAGACCGCCGAACGCGTCGAGAATTACACGGTGATGCGGCCAGTGACTTCGGTGACCTATTACGACCGCAGCTACACCGTCCAGCGGCCGGTCTGGGAGGATTCCGTCCGCCAGGTCACCCGTTCGGTGATGCGTCCGGTCACCGAAACCGTGGAACGCGAAGTCCGCTGCACCGTGATGCGGCAAGTGACGGAAACCGTCAACCAGGAACGCTGTTACACGGTGATGCGGCCGGTGACGACCTATCGCACGGTCCGCCAGGATTGTGGAAAATGGACCACGCAGCAGGTGTATCATCCGGGTCCGGTTTGTCCGATGCTGGTGCCCGATGCCTGTGGTTGCCCGCGTGTGACGATGGTGCAACGCCCCGGCTTCACCACCTGTAAACGCGTCTGGTGTCCGCAAGTCGTGGAACGCCAGATTCCCTGCACCACCTACCAACCGCAAGTGGTCCGTCAGGTGTGTCCGGTGCAAGTCTGTCGGATGGTGCCGGAACTCGTGGTGAACAAGGTGCCGGTGCAGGTTTGCCGGATGCAGTGTGAACAGGTCGTGCAGAACATTCCAATTCGCACCTGCAAAATGGTTTGCGAAACGAAGACCTGCAAGGTTCCGGTTCGCAGTTGCCAGATGGTCGCCGAACAATGCACCCGCAAGATTCCGGTTCGCACCTGCCGCATGGTCACCGAGACCTGCAGCCGTCGTGTGCCCTACTGCGTGACTCGTCAGGAACCCTTCACGGTGACCCGCCGCGTGGCTCGCTGTGTGCCCAAGACCGAAGCCGTGACCTGCACCCGCATGGTGCCCAAGTGTGTGGCTCGCCAGGAAGCCTACGAAGTCTGCAAGATGGTGCCGAGCACCGTCTGCCCGACGAACAATAGCTGCCCCAGTTGTGCGACGGGCGGTTGTGCTTCCGGCAACTGCGGCTTGCCCGCCACCAATGAAAGCTACCGCCCGCTGACACCGACACCAGAACCGGAACCGACTCCGGTAACACCTATGTCAGGTCCGAATGTCTAACGCGGTTTGATCGATTGAATGAGAAAGCAGCCCAGGGATCATCATCCCTGGGCTGTTTTCATTTGCTCGTCCGCTCACTTCCCGACAGGGACCGCTCCGTCGAGATACCGCCAGTTTTTCAGGAAATTGAGCAGGTCGGCCATCTCGGCTTTCGACAGATTCTTCTCGAAGCCCACCGGCATCAGCGACATCCCGGTGTTCCGCAATTCCTCGATGTCAGACCGCAGAATCGTCTCGGTTTTGCCTTCTGGCTGTCGCAGTGTGATAGCCGCTGAAGTTTCCGCGGAGATGATGCCCGTCATCACTTTGCCGGCCGTCGTGGTGACGGTGTAGCCGAAATAGTTGTTATCAACCGCCCGATTGGGGTCGAGGATCGCGGTCAATAACACATCCGGCGTTTTGGTGCGGGTGTCGGCAATGTCCGGGCCGACATTTACGCCACGCTCACCCACGCGGTGACAGGTGACGCAATGCTTCTCGAACAACAGCCGGCCGCGTTGCGGGTCGGAGGTCAACGTCAACGCAGTCTGGTAGTCAGCCAGAACTTGGGAACGCTGAGCAAATGCCGCTTCCAGAATGGTGACCGCCCGGTTTCGAATCGCCGCATTGCGATGTTTCGTTAAACGGGGAACCCGTACCGGATCGATTTCCGTCGGTTGGATCTGGCCCTGCTCCAAAGCCGCTAGCAGCAGTTCCGTTCGGGCTTCCTGGGCCAGCAGCACATCCAGAATACCACGCCGAACTGCCGGAGAAGCCGAGGCAAACTGATCCAGTAATGGTTGGGCGATGTCCGCACTCGGCGAGAATGCCAAGGCATCGAGGGCCGCTTGCTGGATGGTCACATCGCGATCTTCCAGGGCCAGCGACAACAACTGCTCAGCCGTCGCCGCATCGCGCTGCAATCGCATCAGTTGAATGGCGGTCATTCGCAACTCGGCAGGAACCGCGGCGTCCATCGCGACCGTCGAGGCTTCTTGCAACCAGGAGTTCAACCGGGCCGCCAGCTCATCCGGTAACGCGGGGTCGGTCAACAACGCTTTCCCGCGTGACGCCAAGCCCTGCTGTAAACCTAAGAGGACCGACCATCGCAGGCTTCGAGTGACATTGTCCGATTCCGCCCATACTGGAGCGGCCAGGGACTGCCAGATGCTTCCCCGAACGGCATCAAACCGTTCCGCACCGGAAATCGCGGCGAGATCCTGCAGGGCGATTCCCACTACCTCGGAAGATTCTGACGGAGAAAGAGCGGTGAGGACTTGAGCCAGCAGGTTCGGTGCCTGATCGCGAACGGTCGTCAAAATCGCTGACCGCATCCAGGGATCGGTGGCATCTTGCAAAGTGACTTTCAGCAAAGCCGCCGTCAATGAATCGTCGACTGGCAAGAGCGACAACGATTCCACGGCCTGAAATCGCACCCGGGCATTTTCATCCGCAACGAGGGCTAGCCACTGGTTGCGGACTTCGGGCGAATCGCGATGGAATTCGGAGATCCGCACGGCCACTTCCCGAACATTCGCATCAGCATCGGACATCGCCGTCAAAACATCGGCGGGGGTGAGTTGCCCGAGTTGCTGTATCAACTGCAGTACGGTAACCCGAGATTCGGCGGACAAATCCTGCGCAAGCAGAGCACGGAGTGCCGTCAGATCCGCAGTAGCATGACCTTCGAAAATCCGCCGGGACGCGGTATCGCGCGTCCAGCCGTTGGTGGAAACAAGTGCTTGGATCAACTCGTCAGCCGACGCTTTCGCCAGGCTTGTCGGTGCCGTGGTCGTCTTCGATTTCGAAGTCACTCGATAGATGCGGCCACGATCCGTCCCGAGCAGCAAATCGGGACGGGTCTTCAATTCTTCCGGCATGAAGTCGGGATGTTCGATGACGGCACGATACATATCGACCACGTACAGAGACCCATCAGGACCATGTGCTAGATTCACCGGCCGGAACCATGTGTCGGGCGAGGCCAGAAACTCACGGTGTGCATACGGCGATTCCCCCGCGAAAGTTGCCCCGGAATTTGACAACACTTCACGATGCACCAGATTCCCGGTGGGATCGCAGGTGAAAGCATTGCCGTGATACCCGGTCGGCAAGGCATCACCTCGATAAATCGTCACCCCGCAGGCCGCAGTGAACTGATTGGCATGCAACGTCGATGTTGTCCAGGCCTGACTGATGGGATAGAGCCGCGAGTTTTCCCCGGCGGCACAGACATCGTGCATCACCTGTTGGGGTCCATAGAACGGATTTTGCTTCAGGTAGCGATCATCGAGCATCACCTGCGAACAGGGGTTGCGGTTACTGCAGACGAACTGATGGCCGTAGCTGTCGAAGGTCAGGCCGAATTGTCCATGTCCTGTTACTGTCCCGAAATCGCCGGTTTCCGGATGAAAACGGAAGTCAAAACCACTGATCGTCAACGGTTCCCGGCTCGATTTCCATTCCGGACGCTCGGCGACGACTTTGCCCCCGCGCAGACCATTCGCGATGTAGACATAACCATCCGGGCCATAGGTCGGATGGTTGGCCCGAAGTTGCGAGTTTTCCTGAGCGAAACCGCTGAACCAGGTTTCCCGGAACTCGGCGACACCGTCACCATCCCGGTCGGCAAAGAAGGCCACTTGACCTGCCATCGTCACAATCACGCCATCGCGATAGGGAAGCACGCCAGTGACGAAGAGCAGTTGATCCGCGAAGACCTGAGCCGTTTCATACCGGCCATCGCCATCGTGATCGAACAGCATTTTGATGCGGGAAGACGGCGGTGACCCGGCGGCCGGACCGTGCGGATAGTCTCGCATTTCGACCACCCACAACTTCCCATCGGCACCGAAGTGGACGGCGACCGGGTCAATGACCTCAGGTTCTGCCGCGACCAGTTCGATCTGCAATTCAGGATCGAGAGCGAAGGTCCTCAATGACTGGCTGGGTTCCAGCGGTCCTTTGAGGGCGGCCGGGGCAGTTGTTTCCGCCGCGATGCTCTCCGATGGTGACACCCCGAGACAAAATCCCATTCCGCTGGCACAAACCGCGAGCCAGCCCACAAACTTCTGCATGCGTGCACTCCTCTCCACCACCGCGAGGGATTATAACAACGATTGTTGATGTTGTCGGCTGACAAGAGACCTGATTCCGGAAGACTTGCTGCATGAGCCTGAATGCTCGGATTTCACAGATGGCCGCGTGGATTGCGCGCTCAGCCGTCACCGCGTGGATTGGAGCCGCGGGCCTGTTCGTGATGGTCGGCGTCCGCGAAGTCACCACGCCGGAATTCAGCAGCGAGATTCGAGATCGGCTGGTAGTCGTACGATTCCCGTTGTTTTATGCGACGGGATTTTTTCTCGTGGGGTTGGGTTGGTTATTGAGCGCCGTGATTCCACGGGCACCACAAATGTCTGGTTGGCGGACCTGGACAATTTGCGGTCTGTTGACGGTCGCGCTGATTGGCATGGTGGGCGATTACATCTGGATCTACTTGCCGCTGGAGCAGATGGTCACCCCCCCCGGACAGCCGCGTACTCAACAGTTCATCCACTTGCACGAATGGTCGGCCCGAATCAACAGCATTAATCTGGTGTGGTGCCTGATTGCCGCCAGTCTGATGAACTGGCAGAGCGTTGCCATTCCAAGTGACAACTCGGTCTCAGTTTGACCGTTTGGGTCGTTTCGGGCGATGCGGTCGCTTCGGTTTGAAGTTGCGGCGAAACGGGGGCTTCTTCGCCGGTTGGCTTGCATCGCGGCCGGTTTCGAGCAGATCGTACTTGGCCAGACTGCGGTCAGCATCGAAATCGGGCCGCGGGAGTTGCGGCAGCCGTTCGGAAATCTGTTCCGGTGACAGATCCTCCCGTTTCACGCCAATCGCCCGGTAGATCGGCAGATTTTCGCGGATCGCCAGAATCTCACGGCGGGTGCGGCCTTCCGGAGTTTCCGGCCACCGACCGGGCAATTCCGTCACCGTGAAGAACTCGCCGAAAATGCTCCGCATGTACTTCGCATAAGCCGGGTTGTCGGTTTGCAGGTAACATTGCCCACCCGGTTGCAGCACGCGATGGACATCGGCCAGAAACTCCGGCGTGATCAAGCGCTGATGGATCTGCTCGGGATCGTAATACGGCTGCGGATGGTAGCAGTGAATTTCGGCGATGGAACCGGGAGCGAAATGATACTGCACCAATTCGCGACCACCGATCACGCCGACCCGCACGTTTCCCAACCCCCGTTGATTGGCCCGCCGCGTGGCATAGCGCACCACCACGGGCAGAATGTCCACGGCCAGATGCAGGTGATCGGGCCGCGCCAGCGCGCTCCACAAGGTGAAGCGACCGTTGCCACAACCGATATCAATCACCACGGGACCCGAGCGGCCGAACATCGCCGCCAGATCTAGCGGCCGTTCCTTGGGCCAGCGCTTGAGTGCCGTCTTCGCCCATTGCTCCTGAGGCAGAATCACACCCGGAATGGCGACATCAAATTCGGTTTCGATGGTGCCCGGTTCCGGGATTTTTGTCGGAGTGGCTGCCAGGGGGGAATCCGGCGTTTCGGGGGCATCGGCAGGCAGTTCGGCGTCGGTCATGACAGTTCCCGCGGGGCGAATCAGGGCGTGACGCGTAGTCTACCGCTTCCGCCGGTCCGGCGTGAGTGGACAACGCCCAGTACCGGAATTCGTGGCACCGATTGCAAATCCAGTCTGTTCGACTACGATTGTGGTGGAACGATTTAACACATCATCGCCTGTCGATGTTGATGATAAGGATATCTCACGCATGACTATGACCGGGAACAGCCCGAGTTACACGCTGCCAGAGTTGGGCAGCAATCCGTCCACGCAGGCCCAGGGAACCAATCCCGGCAGTTTCGCGTTGCCCCCGGTGATTCGGCCGGGTGTCGCCGGAGCGCGGACATTTGCCTCGCCCGATACCCCCGGCATGCCTGCCTTGTCGGATAAGACCGCGTGGGATTTTCTGCCCGAGGGCTGGTCGGCAGATGTGCTTGCGGATAAACGCATTCTCGATCCCAGGCAGGCAGAACGGGCCGCTCAACAATCTCCAGAACGAATCGGTCACTATACCGGAGCCACGAGTTATACATTCGTGGAAAGTGACGGGACACCACGTCAGGTGGTTCTGCCGGCCGGACTCGACTTTGCCCCTGTGACACAACTCGAACATGCGCGGCTGGGATTCATTACTCCCGAAATGCAACGCGTGTCCGACCGAGAACCGCATCTCACCCCGGCTCAAGTGCGTGACGAAGTCGCCGCTGGTCGCATGGTGATCCCCGCGAACAAGGTGCATCTCGGCTATCAGCTCGATCCGATGGCCATCGGCCGGGCGACCAAAACCAAAATCAACGCCAACATGGGAGCCTCGCCGGTTTCGTCGAGCACCGACGAAGAGGTCGAAAAGCTCAAATGGGCCGAGAAATGGGGGGCCGACACGGTGATGGACCTGTCGACCGGCGGCGATCTTGATGCCTGCCGCGACGCCATCATCCGTAACAGCAACGTCCCCATCGGCACTGTGCCGATTTACTCAATGATTATCGGCCGCAAGATCGAAGACCTCACCCCGGCAATGATTCTCGAATCGCTGGAGTATCAGGCTCGGCAAGGCGTCGATTACTTCACGATTCATGCTGGCGTCCTACGCGAACATCTGCCGTATGTGCACAAACGGCTCATTGGCATCGTCAGCCGCGGTGGTTCACTTTTGGCCAAATGGATGATTACCCATTCAAAGCAGAACCCGATGTACGACCATTGGGAAGACATCTGCGAAATCATGCGGCGGTATGACGTCACCTTTTCGATTGGTGATGGTTTGCGGCCCGGTGGTTTGGCCGATGCGTCGGACCGGGCTCAATTGGCCGAACTCTGCACGCTGGGCGAACTGACCGAGCGGGCCTGGCGGATGGGTGTGCAGGTGATGATCGAAGGTCCCGGCCATGTGCCGTTTGATCAGATCGAGTACAACATGAAGTTGCAGCGGACGGTTTGCCACGGGGCACCGTTTTACGTACTCGGCCCGTTGGTCACCGATATTTTCCCCGGTTACGACCACATCACCAGTTGCATCGGTGCGACCGCGGCTGCGTACCACGGCGCGAGCATGCTCTGCTATGTCACGCCAAAGGAACATCTCGGCTTGCCAAAGAAGGACGACGTGAAGCAGGGCTGTATCGCCTACAAAATCGCTGCCCATGCTGCCGATGTCGCACTCGGTATCCCCGGTTCCCGTGATCGCGATGATGAACTGACCAAGGCCCGGGCCGCGCTCAACTGGGAAAAACACTTCGAACTGAGTTTCGATCCCGATACCGCTCGCGCGTATCACGACGAAGATCTCGATGTTGATACCGACTTCTGTGCCATGTGCGGTCACGACTGGTGCAGCGTCCGCATCAGTAAGGAGATTCAGGAGTTTACCTCGGGCAAAGAAGACGCCTATCAATGGGATAAGGCAAAAGTCTCTGCGGCTTTGAGCGAAGAGCAGCAGGAAATCCTCGAAAAGCGCGGGGTGCTGTCACCGCAGGAAATCCACAAGCTGGCCAGCAAAACCAAGAAGGCCGTGGCAGCAGAAGGCAATAAAGCCGCCTGCCACAGCGACGTAGCCGACAGCGCCACGGCCCGCACCATCCAGGAATCGCAACGCGAACTGGTCACATTGTCACTTCCGTAGTGGCCAGGACAATCCCTACTGGATTTGCTTCAGAGGGATGTACATTCCATCCCGGTGGGAGCAGATTCGAACCATCTCATCCAACTCCAGATACCAGCAATCTGACCGGCCAACATAGCGATTGGTGACGATTCGATTGTTGTGCGGAAAGGCAAATCGCTTGGTCAACAGCAGAAACATGTCGGCTGGGACGTCAGCCAATTCGTTCCAGTATCCAAATGGCGCAGCTTCCGAAACTGCGCCTACCGATCCAGGTAAGAAGAATCCGATCGAACACACGGCGGCCAGCCGAGCGCAGGCTGGTCAGCCGTCATAATTGAGACGCATCACTCGGTAAACTGGAATCCGTGGTAGGCTTCGTTGCCATGTTCGCCGTGATCCAAGCCGCCGACTTCTTCTTCTGCGGTCACACGAATTCCAGTGGTGAACTTAAGCAGCAGCCAGGCAACCGAAGCGACCACCAGGACATAGCCTGCGCAGGCGGCGACACCAATGGCTTGTGTGATCAATTGCTTCGCACCGCCTCCATAGAATAGTCCCGCCACGTGCTCGGGATTCGCGCTGCGAGCGATGCGGTCCGGATGGCTGAACAGCCCGACGCAGAGTGTCCCAAACACGCCGTTCAGAAGATGCACGCTCGTCGCACCGACGGGATCATCCGCCCCAATCCGGTCGAAAAAGAGGACTCCGACGACAACCAGAGCACCAGCAATCACTCCGATCAGGAGTGAAACAGGGACTGTCACGAAGGCACACGGTGCGGTGATGGCCACCAACCCGGCGAGGCAGCCGTTCAATGTCATGCCCAAATCGGGCTTACCAAGAATGAGCCAGGCCACCAGTGTGGCACTCAATGCCGCCGCGGCACCGGCCGAGTTCGTTGTGACAGCGACTTCACCGATGGCGACGGGGTCGACAGCCATCGTGCTGCCAGGATTGAAGCCGAACCAGCCAAACCAGAGGACCAGGCAGCCCAGTGTCGCCAGTGGCAGGTTATGACCGGGAATGGCCGTCGGTTTCCCATCCGTTCCATACTTGCCCAACCGTGGACCGAGGATGAAGACACCTGCCAGGGCTGCCCATCCTCCGACGGAATGGACCTGAGTCGAACCCGCGAAATCCACAAACCCCATCGCCTGTAACCAACCGCCCCCCCAAACCCAATGGCCGACAATCGGGTAAATCGCCATCGCCATGATGAAGCTGAAGATGATGAAGGCGTGATACTTGATTCGCTCTGCGACAGCCCCAGAAACAATTGTGGCAGCCGTTCCCGCAAAGACTAGTTGAAAGAAGAACTTGGCCCACAGGGGAACACCGGCCCAGGCAATCGAAGCATAGTCGCCGGTGTAGTCTGCCACGGCGGGGCTGTTGTCGGCACCATCCACCATCCAGATCCCTGCGGTCCCCACATAGGGCGTGCCATTGCCAAACATGAGCCCCCAGCCGACCAGCCAGAAGCCGATCGAGGTGACAGCAAAGACGATAAAGTTTTTGGAGAGGATGTTAACGGCGTTCTTCTGGCGACACATTCCTGTTTCCACGCAGGCAAAGCCCAGATTCATGAAGAACACCAGCATCCCTGTGATCATGACCCACAAAGTATCGAGCATCACTTTCAACTCGGCATTAGAGGGGCCGGTGGGGGCTGCTTCGACTTCTTCAACGGTAACGGCCACCGGGGCTGGTTCCGGCTCCTGGCAAAACGCCGGTGGCGGATCGGCAAGTGATAAGACGACTGTCATCATAACTGCGGCCAGTAAAACATTTCGAATGAGAGACGTACGCACAGAAGGCTCCTTCAGGAAGAACGAACGGGAATGCCAGCACTTGGCACAGCACCAAATTCGGCTGCTGACCAGTGTGTAACCACGTAAGAGGGTGCGACTCGCCATGTCCTGAATTAGTTAGGGCATGGCAGCGCATTGCCAGATTGGGAGAATGCCCCTGTCGAGCGGAGGGACATCAACGGAAGCGACCGCAGGGTCAGACTATATCCGAAGACGAATGTGACCAGTCACCGCCAGAACATTGAGATATGTTCGTGGTCGAGCCGGATTGCTCCAAGAGAATGCGTAGCCCACGGGCGACACATCCGGGGCAAGGTCGATGATGAGCAAGGGCGAATAGAGTGACTCTTCACTGACTTCAATCAGCCGGTCAACCGCTGGCCGCTGAGTGGGATCACCGCCATCACAATTGTGAACAGCGTGAAGCGTTGCTGGCCCCGAGAGTGTGATGAACGCCGCTGCATTGCCCGACTGTGACAACAACGAGGCGCTGGCATCATTGCCGCTGATGAGCCATATCAGGGCCAGCAAACAGACAACCACGATCTGCCATAGCATTCTGGGTTGCACAATTGCCGATCATTAAAACCGCGCTTCAACTTTCAATCTCGTCCTGAAGTAGGGCGTGAGTCAAATCATGTCAGCCAGTCGATCTCTTTTCAACTCATCAGAATAGGAACTTCTCAGCGGGACATCATCCATCCCGTCCGATAAGGCGATCGGCAACAATTCCCGTCATAATTTCTCAAGTCTTACAGTTTGACTGTCCAGTGGTAGTTGAAGCGGGCAAGAACAAACCGTTTCTGACAACTGCTGACTTGGATGGTCTTTCCCGCGAACTCAATCAGGCAGCAGATCTCCCCACGCCGGTATTGCGCCGGTTCCCTGGTCTTGAAGGGTTAATACGATGTCCACTCCGCGGTCATTGAATGCTGACAGGGTGGCTTTGACGAGTCCGAAAGGAACATCGGGATGTCTTACGATTTGCCACTTCGGAAATTGCAGCTTCCCCACTTTTTCTGAAAGCGATTCTCCTCTGTACATCTCGCAGCTCAGCTTCCCTGCGGGCGTGTCGATGTCCTCGCGAGAAATCTGCTTGTAAGCATTGTGAGTCACCCCTGTGAGGAAATAACTGAAGGTCGGGTCCGCATCGAATGAAGTCAATGGTAGCACGGGACCATTTTGCGGCCCTTCCCACATCTTGACCGCATGGTACAGCGGATGCCGGAAACGCCCGAAGGTACCCTCAGGTATCGCCAGACGGTAAATACCTGAGGGAATCAGGTCCGAATCGGTTTTGATTTCCAATTCCAGAAGACGCAGCGTATCACCCGCGCGGGGAATACGGCCAACTGAGCGAAGAGTGACATTGGCCCGGTGCTCCAGACGAGTATCGGGAATGGGCATCTTCTTACTATCAGCATAGAGAGGCCAATTGAGGTTCATTCGTAATTGATAACGCACCCAGGTTCCATCGGCAGGCAGAGTTTCGATTAGAGGGACCATTGCGGGGGTGCGAACAAAAGGCAACTGCTTCTTGAAATAGTGTTGAATGCGCTCGTGCATCATATAACGATCATTTGTCGAAGGTTGCTCCAGGGCTTTCTGCTGGAGTTCAATCGCTTCATCGAAATTTCCCTCGGCAGCGGCCAGAACCGCCTTAAGTTCAAGCTCAGCCGACTGGCTTTTGGGCCCTCGTCCAAACGAGTGTTCCGCATGAAATCTTCCTCTCGGGAGATCGCGGCAGTTCTCATCCGTGTCAGTCAGCAGCAACCACGCCAGATCATTGTGGATAATTTTGTTGTGAGGATCGATCTGGAGGCCCATCTCATAGTCTTGCATCGCTTGCTGTGGCATCAAGAGAGATTCATAGAACCGGCCGCGATTGTTGTAGAAATCGCTGATGGATGGCGCGAGAGCAATCAACTTATTGAAGCTCTCTTCGCTCTCACGTGAATGCCCAAACTGCCAGGCTATGAGGGCAAGATGGTAATGAGCCTGTAGAAAATCGGGGCTGATGGCGACCGCTTCACGATAGCGACCCAAAGCCGTTTCCACCTCGGATTGACGCATCAGTTGCTGTCCCCTGATCAGCAAGTTGACAGCCTGGGCATACTCCGTCTGAATCTCAGAGCCACGACGTTGCGGGGAATCATGGCCGGACTGTGTCAATTCCCAACCCGCAACGGTAACGAGATACTTATTACGTACTGGTGAGGCGGCACAACGTTCCAGCCACTCCGTTGACCGGTCATCACCCAGCATCCGCAGGATGTGAGAAATAAAATACATAGCGTTGCTGGGTTCGCCATCGTTGAGATTAAACGCTGCGTACCAGTCGAGTTCAGCGTCAGTGGGTGCCCAGTTTTCCCCAGAATTCGCCTTTAAGTAGTTTCGAGCCAGCAGGACTGTTCCGTTAACGTAAGGCCAGTCGGCCAACTGTTGTAACCATTTTTTGCACTCGGCGTCATTCCCCATTTTGTTAGCGAAAATGGCCGCTAACATCATGTAATACTCGTTATCATTCTTCTCGGCACACTCGGAGATCAGGTCGTAGGCTTGTTGCTGGTCGCCTTCCATGTGGCGAATGACACCCCGTTCCAACTTGACCAGATAAGGGTCGGTATTTGTGGGACGATTCAACATTTGCTCAGCGAGTGGCAGGGCTCGTGCCGAGTGACCATGGCCGGTCCGCTTGCACCAGAGGTACCAGAGATCTTGTGAACCCTCGTAGCGTTCCGAACAAGCCCGCATCAACTCTTCGGCCTTTTCCCAGTCTCGGAAACCTTCGTAGTTCACTGCAGCACAGATCAGACCCCAGGCGGAATAGGACGAGGCGGCACTGTCTGCATAAGGCTTAGCCTTGCCCCACTCCTGCCGGTCCATATGTCCATAGGCCAACATTTTGGATGACTGAGCATGTTCGAGTGCCAGCGATGGCAGCTTTAAAACTTCTTTGAGTGCTCGCTGCTGTCCGTCCCAGTCATCTCGTCTTTTGTAGACTTCCGCCAACCGCCAGAAACTTTGATATCCGGGAGCGAGTTCGGTCCAACGAATCGTCGTCCGCAGTGCATCATCGAGTTGATCCAGAGCGAGATATTTTGCTGAAAGTTCGTCCTCGATTTTGGGGCTGTCTGCGTATTTCTCTTCCCATTCCATGGCGACTGGCTCGATTTCCTCCCAATCGAGTGAGAGGGTCGACTCGGCCACCTGAGGGCATTCTGGAGAGAGGGCCTGCAGAATGGCCAGCAGATTCTTTGCGGTATGTGTATGTTGTGGCTGATTGATCTGCCGCAGCATGTCGGGGACGACCGTGTCAAACTGCTTCACAATGCGTGACACGATGATGTCTAACTGAGGAGCGTATGGTACGACTCGACGAATGAGTGTCGCTCCATGAGAAAACTCCAGCGTCTCCAAAACAGGCCGGATCTTTTCCCCCGGGGACTTCGAGCGGTCGAGATTATTATCGTAGCAATCGATCAATCCGGCTAACGGATGATGCCGCAGCAGGGGCCTGAACCGATTGATGCTAGCGCTGGTATCCATCCCCAACTGGAACCGCTGGTGGTCAAGTATCGAAATCACTTGAAGAAACTGGAAATCGTCGATCAACTCTCCCAAATTCTTCCAGGGGAGAGCTTCGTTGGCAGACTTGGGGTGATCAAACGTCTTCAACGCCCCCACGAGCGGTTCACGCCAATCTCCAGCCACGGCTTCTACCATGTTGACCAGCAGGCGTTCCAAGACTGCTGCTCCTTTGGCCGGTTGGGGGGACGCAGGAATCATTTTACGTATGGATGGCGGAAGGTCGTCCAATTGGCTCATGAGTACGGGTAGCGTGTCTTCGATCTGCGGTAAACCGGTGGCTGCAGAGGAATGTCGGACACCTAACAACGGCATAACGGCCAATGTCGCGCTCGCACGCCAGCATTCGGGAGACCGCTGTACGATCTGTTCGGCCACGGTGACCAACTTCTGCGGTGTGCCCACCTGCTCTAAAGCCAGGAACCAGAGGTATTCCGCCAACCGGTCACCTTGTGCCGCAGCCTCCTCAAGCTGCTTCAGATCCCAGAGGCAATAGCTGGCGAGGAGTTCTCCTTCGGTCGATTGTTTTCCTTGATTCAGCTCTCTGGCCTGTTTCAAATCATCCAATGCGAGTGCCGGCAGACCGCACAACGCGCGGGCATAAGCCCGAGTCGCCCAGACCTCGGAGAGTTCTGGCCAGCGCTGAATTGCCCGTTGTGACCATAACAGGGATCGGGCTTTATAGACTTTATGAGTCGTACTCCAATTCATGTCCGACAGACTGCCCAGCAGAGCATAGCCACGAGCCAGCTTTGTATAAACTTCCGGCGCAGCCTCTTCCGACTCTGCCTGTTGGTGCAACAGTCGTAACGCCCCAAATTGCGAAATCGGGTCTAGGTTACCTTGTAACTCGATCACTTTGGGCGAGACTGGCGTGATAGCTTTCAACTGTCGCAGAACCGGGACATACTTCGACTCAGCTAAGATCTCCGGGAATTTTTCCCGCATCAATTGTTCCGCGTGGCCTGGCAACATCTCGATGATCTTCGGGTGAGGCTCTCGTAATCTCTCATGGAAAACCTGTTCAACCTTCTCCGGTGTCAGCCGAGTAATCCAGTACTCGAGAAAGCCTCCCGGACCATCCGTGAGACTGATTTCAAACGGCCAATTTTTACCAGAGCCCGGTTTGTCAGAAGTTGCCTGGATAAAGGCATCTGGCGTTGCCAGTTGAAACTGCTCCTGAGCCGTTATCAGAAACGCCTGACGGAGAATCTCCCTCGCTAATACTCGGGATGGCTCGCCATCCACACGAACCACGATCGTATTTTCGGGAAGCGGATCGACCTTGAGCAACGTCGTGGAGATGGGGGCAGCCGTGTCCACCAGAGAATTGTCGCTGGCAAATTCAACGACTTCGCCCTTGGAGTTCAAGCGGAACTGCAGCACATAAGTCTTGAAGAGACTGGGCCAGGTCCAGCTCAGAATCTCTTGCCGGGGATCTTCCACACGGCTTTCGATGTACCAGCCGTGCCCCACCCCTTGCAATTGCTCAGCAGGCAGTAATTCATGTTCCAGTTCTCGTGCCTCATCGGCTTTCGAGGCTTTGGCCACAGCCTCAATTGCTGCCAATGACTGGTTGTAGCTGCGCTGCGAAGTCCATTCGAGAACGACCACTACCAAGGCCGCTGCGATGCCGCCGCGTACGAGAAGTTTTTCCCAGAGGGCTCGTTTCCGCGTCGTCGAGGTCCGCACATCTGATGCAATTGGGGCATTCACCGGCACAATCCTTCGTTTGTGCATGGTCCAATGCGAGACGCTGCTGAAAAGGATTATGCCGAGTACGCGGTCACTTCAGCAACAAAGTTCACCGGGGAATCTCTTGATGACGCTGGAAAGCAATGAGGGCCTAAACGACGGAGAAGTTTCGCCGTTTTTCTATCTTGACCAGAATCCTGAATTCTGACTATGTAGTCGCGATCATAAACGCACTCAGCCTTGCAAGAACATTATTTTCAATTCAGTTGGGGTCATTTACTTGTGCGCGGTCGACGCGCTGGCCACGGATGCGTAATTGTCCCTGCGCGAAAAGTTGAATGGCTTCAGGCAACAACTGGCACTCCTGCTCGAAGACGCGGGCGGCCAACGCATCGGGCGTATCATCGTCATGCACAGGAACCGTGGCTTGGGAAATAATCGGTCCGTGGTCGTATTCATCATCGACAAAATGGACCGTGCAGCCGGAAACCCGACATCCTCGGGCGAGCACCGCTTCATGCACATGATGCCCATGAAAGCCCTGGCCGGAAAAAGACGGAATCAGTGAGGGATGGATATTCATCACACGGTACTGGAAGTCGGCTGGTATCTCAATCAAGGCCAGGAACCCGCCGCAAATTACGAGGTCAGCTTGTACCTCGCGGCAGCGATCAAAAATGGCCTGGCTGAAACTGGCGATATCGGGGAATGACTTCCGTGTAATGACTTCACAGGTCAGTCCCGCAGCAGCGGCTCTCGACACTCCCGCGACTGTGGCCCGACTGGATATCACCAGCGGAATTTCCGCTGACAACGTCCCCGCACGAATCTGATCGACCAGATTGAGGAGTGTGGTGCCGCCCCCGGAAATCAAAACGACCAGACGGATTGGTCGGCCAAGGGGCTGCATGGGGGGCATGGTGATTCCGTGAAGCAATGAAGAAGCAACTGCGGGAGAGATGGCTAGTGATGCGGTTCAATCGGCCGGGAGTTGCCATCGCCGAGAAATTCCTGAGGCGGGAACTCATCGAAACTTCGCCCGGCCGAATCGAACCGAGAATACGATCCCGATCGTGATCGGCTAGCCGTCCAGACAGCCCAGACCGTGGCGACAGCGAAAGCCGTTAGTGCCACGTAAATCCACATGGGGGCGGGTGGTCGTTCATTCGCAGCGCGGCTGGGATACCATTGCACGGTGCCTGCGACAAACAGCGGCGCTTTGCGAGTGGTGTCCTGGGCCTGATACCCGTACATTTTCAGGAAGTAACCCGCGAACCGAACTTCTTCGGTAATATCCCCACCGACGGGCAAGCCTTCGGGCTTCTGAGTGAAGACGACAACGGCCGGGTTGCCCTGCGAATCGTCGTTGTAGAACCAGCCTTCATAGATCTGATCAATCTGCAAGTCATTCGGTCCGGCATCGGACTGAATCAGCTTACGGAAGTAACCATGCAGAACGACGGGCTTGCCGCGATACTCCTGCGGATGCTGAAAGACATCGACAAACTGCGGGAACTCAGAGCTTTTCTTGTTCGCATATTTGGGGGAAGCCGCCTGACGCTGATTGCGGAATGCGAGGGCATATTCCGTCAGCAACTTGGGGTCGAGTTGCTGACACAGCCATAACCCGTAGAAGTAGGCCGGGCGGTCGCGGTATTCAAGGCCAATGGTGTTGTCACGCAAGGGCTGCAGAAGGATGGGATTGATGGACAAGCCGTCATCCAGCGACGCCGGTGTATCGGGTGGCACATCCCACTCGGCCATGTCGGCTTGATCATCGGCCGCCATGGTGGCATCAACCCCCACGGCGGGTTGGCTCCAGGCAAGAGACTGACTGAAGACCAGAATGCCCAGCCATTGCAGCAGTAATACGCGGGCTTTGATGCGTGACATCCCTTGTCTCGCCTGAAGTGTGTAATGTCGTCGATTGAGTTTCCGGTATCTTGATCATTGTCGCACGATTTAACCGCGAATGCCAACCGATGTCCCGGCAACTTGCGATTGGACGGTTGCTAGCTACTCGATATGCTGATTGCATGACGTCCACGCCCGCTGAAACTGAGCATCTGCCCGTCTCGGTGAGATGGTTTGCGCCGTGGCGCTGGCGGAAGCGGTATCAGCTTTTGGGACTGCTGTTCCTGCCCGCCTATCCTTTGAGTGTCGGCCCGATCGTCTGGTTGCATGAACTTGGCTTTATCTCACAACAGCATCTTGACATCCTGAGTTCCGTTTACTACCCGCTTCAGATCGCCTACGAAAATTCAGAGTGGTGTCAGTATCTGCTGGGACAATGTACCGACTTCTGGCGTAGCCTAGCTTGGTTGCTGCAGTGACGTATTCCAGGAGAAACTGCGGTCGAAGCGAACCTAGATGCTCCGAGGGTTGTCCCTGACTTTCCGATTCGCGATAACACAGAACCGCGGGGACGGAGTCTCCTGCGCGTGTTGACACCCTCAGGATGAACGTCTGTGACGATCACAACCGCCGAAGACCGCACCCATGTAGGTCCGCATCCTGCGGGCAGCTATCGCGAATTGCTCGCCGTTGCTTTGCCTTTGATGCTGAGCGCCGCGACCCAATCGTTGATGCATGTCATCGATCGGGTCTTTCTGACCTGGTATTCCCAGGATGCCCTCGCCGCTGCTTTACCCGCGGGCATTTTGTACTGGTCGATGCTCAGCCTGCCGTTCGGCATCGCCTCGTATCTCAATACTTTCGTGGCCCAATATGACGGAGCAGGCAAGCCGGACCGCGTGGCTGCCGCCATTTGGCAGGGGCTGTACTTCTCCCTGGCCGTCGGCGGACTCCTGATGCTCGGCGTCCCCTGGGCCGATCAGATCTTTGCCGTCATCGGCCACGATTCCCGCGTCGCGGAAATGGAATCGATCTATTTCCGCTGGCTGTGCATTGGCGGTATTCCGGCGATTCTGCATACAGCTCTGTCTGCGTTCTACAGCGGTCGAGGAAAGACCAATGTCGTCCTCGCAGTGAATGTGATCTGCGTGTCCATCAATGCCGGGCTGGATTATGCGTTGATCTTCGGTTGGGGACCATTTCCTGAATGGGGCATTGCCGGGGCCGCGATGACCGACACCTTCGGCGAAGTACTCGCCTCAGTGATGCTGATCGGCCTGTTGCTTTCGCCAGCGAATTGCCGCGTCTATCCCTTTTGGCAAACGTGGCGGTTTGATCGCCAACTGATGACCGACCTGTTCAAGTTCGGAGGGGCCAGCGGCCTGCAGATGTTCATTGATGTCGCTGGTTTCGCGGCGTTCATGATGATCGTCGGTTGGATTGGTCCACGGGAACTGGCCGCAACAAACATCGCATTCAACTTGAATACGCTGTCGTTTATCCCCGTGATCGGGGTGGGCATCGCGGTGTCGACACTGGTGGGCCAGCGGATCGGTGAAGGCCGTGCGGAACTGGCCATTGCCTCCACATGGAAAGGGTTTTCGCTGGCCGGCAGTTACATGCTGGCATTTGGTGCGCTCTACACACTGTTTCCTCACTGGTTGATTGCACCCTACGCCGCACAGGCCAAGCCCGAGGAGTTTGCTGGTGTCGCGGAGACCGTGATCGTCCTGCTGCGCTTCGTCGCGATCTACTCGTTCTTCGATGCCATGGCGATTGTCTTCGGTTCGGCGATTCGCGGTGCGGGAGACACACGGTTCTCGATGCTGGTGGCATTTCTTGCCGCCTGGATGTTGCTGGTTCTGCCCACGTATTTGAGCTGGAAGTACTATGGCCCGAATCTGTTCCGCTGCTGGACGATCTGTGCGATCTACGTGATTTCCTTGGGTTTCATTTATTGTGCCCGCTTCCAGCAAGGCAAATGGCGATTGATGAACGTGATCCATCGGGGTGAAGCCGCCGAAAAGTCTGAACCGGTACCGGAACCAGCGGTGCAAACCGCAACAGTTCTGAGCTGATGAAGCTACGGTGACCTTGCGGAGTCTCTCATGAACGCAGATGCTCCGAAACTACCAGATTGGCATCATCAAGCCGCACACCTTATGGACGTACTGCGGCAACGTGGCATTACCGACGAACGGGTGCTGCAACGAATCGCCGCCGTGCCCCGGCATTTCTTCGTTCCCGCTGAGTTACATCCCCGGGCCTACGAAGATTGCGCACTACCCATTGGTCAGGATCAGACGATCAGCCAGCCGTACATCGTGGCATTGATGACGGCAGCGGCCGAGTTGACGCCTCATTCTCGCGTGCTCGAAATTGGCACCGGCAGCGGTTACCAGGCTGCGATTCTCTCAGGGTTGTGCCAGCAGGTGGTGACGATCGAGCGTCTGCCAGAACTCGCGGCGACTGCCCGAGCCAGGTTTGAAATACTGGGCCTTAGAAACATTCACAGCGTGGTCGGTGACGGTACGATTGGTGTGCCGGAGTTTGGTCCCTACGACGCCATTCTCGTCACTGCCGGAACTCCTGTTGTCCCAGCAGAACTCTTTCAGCAGACGGCCGAGAACGGGCGTTTGATCATACCGGTAGGACCACACGAGGCTCAGGAGTTGCTACGCCTCCGCCGCAACGGCGAAACGTGGCACAGCGAAAAACTCTGTGATTGCCGCTTTGTGAAATTACTGGGCGTCTCTGGGTGGAAGCCCCCAACATCCCCGACGGGAGCGGCGTAGGTCGGGTGAGTTGATGGTCGATAACAGGTCGACTTGCCGATTGCCTGGCAAACCGCCATGATGCAACTCTTGTGCAAGTGGTCTTTTACCTCGCTGCAGAACAGACGGCGGCATGACTTTGGAATTACGAAATCTCCGGAAAAGCTATCGCGAGCCGGGCGGGCGAAGTGTTCCCGTCCTGAACATCTCCGAATTCCGCATGGGTGACGGAGAACAAGTCGCATTAATCGGGGAAAGTGGCGGCGGCAAAACCACGTTGCTGAACATTATTGCCGGAATCACGACGCCTGATGCGGGTGATGTGCAGATCGGTGGCGTGAATGTCGGCCAATTGCCAGAGGCCATCCGTGACCGCTTTCGGGCCGATCGGATTGGATATGTCTTTCAGACGTTTCATCTGCTACCAGCGTTCACCGCGTTGGAAAATGTGCTGCTGGGAATGAGTTTTTCCGGCAAGAAAGTTGATCGGCAGCGGGCCACGCAATTGTTAGAGCGCGTCGGTTTAGGGCATCGGCTGACACATCGCCCGGGACAGCTCTCGGTCGGTGAACAGCAGCGAGTGTCTGTGGCCAGAGCTCTGGCCAACTCACCGGTGTTGTTACTGGCGGATGAACCAACGGCCAACGTCGATCCGGCCAATCAGCAACTGGTGCTCGACCTGCTGCGGGACTCTTGTCGTGAACATCAGGTGAGTTTGCTGCTGGTGACGCATTCGCTCGATGTCTCTCGGCAGTTCGATCGCGTAGAACGACTCGCGGATTTTAATCGACGGGAAGCCTTGGCATGAATCTCGCGGTCATCGCGTGGAAGAATCTGCAACAGCGGGCCCTGGCATCGAGTCTCACCGGCATCAGCATTGCCCTGGGGGTGATGTTGATGGTGGCGGTGCTCGTGATCTCATCGGTTCTCGACGCCACCTTCAGCCAGCGCACCATCGGATACGACCTCATCGTCGGCCCCAAAGGCAGCGATCTGCAACTGGTGCTCAGCACGGTTTATCACATCACCCCGCCCATCGAGAACTTGCCATATCGGTTTTACCGCGAGTTTGCGGCCGATCCGCGTATCGCCTCGGCAATTCCTATTGCTATTGGTGACACGACCGAAGTGGGTGGCTTTCCTATCGTGGGAACTGTGCCACAGTATTTTCTGGAAGACTATGCCCCCAAGCGGAAATTCCTGATCCGTGGCAACACCCTGCGGCGCCCGTTTGATGCCCTGATCGGGGCTCATGTGGCCCGGACCAATGGTTGGGACATTGGCTCCACATTCAAGTTAATTCACGGTGGCAGCGACAGCCATGTCCACGACGAAGAATTCACGGTTGTGGGGGTGCTCCAAGCCACCGGCACACCCAACGACAAATCCGTGTTTGTGCATCTGGACGGCTTCTATCTCATCCAGGGACATGACAAGCCGTTTGATGAGGCCATCAAACGCGAGCGGGAATTCTTCGGGGAACCGCCGTTGACCGAGGAAGAACTGGCGGCGGAAGTCGCCCGCCTCAAAAAGAAGTACAGCCATGACCATAGTGGTCACGACCATGGCCATGATCACGATCACATGGAAGAAGTTCCCGACCTGCAGAAAGAAGTGACTTCGATTCTGGTCAACGCGAAAACGCCCATTGCGGCGAACCTGATCGCGGGGGACCTGAAAAAAGGCTTCAAGGCGATGGGCGTGAATCCGATCATTCCCATGCGGCGTTTGATGGTCGATGTGTTGGGCGGCGTCAAGTTGCTGTTGCTCGTCCTCACCGGGTTGATTGTGGCGGTCTCGGGCATCGGCATCTTCGTCAGCATCTACAATTCAATGTCAGCCCGCCGCCGGGAAATTGCCATCATGCGGGCCTTGGGAGCCCGGCGGAGCACGGTCCTTTCGATCGTCCTTGCGGAATCGATCATGCTCTGCCTGGGAGGCGGCTTACTGGGGTTGCTGCTGGGGCATGGATTGATTCTCCTTGCCGCACCGATGGTAGAAATCCGCACAGGATTGCTGATCAACCCGGCCACGTTCGATCCTTCAGAGCTGATTCTATTCCCGGTCCTGTTGCTGCTGGGATCGCTCGTCGGCCTGCTGCCGGGACTGACTGCGTACCGCACCGATGTCGCGGATGCTCTCAACGGCTGATGCCTGCCAAGTTTGGCGAGCGGCGGGAGGTGACTCCCACCGGTGATTCGCTTGAAGTCTGGCAATCATCACCGAAGCGACTTAGCAGTCTGTTGATTTAACGGGTGTCAATAGATCAATAGGCTGCCAGTCCAACAGCTTACCGCACGGCTCCGTCATCGTGCCGGAATTCGTTAAAATGCAGATATTCCCAATGCCTGTACAAGGGGGATTCCGCGACAAGTAACGCGTGTGGTCCCATCGCTTCCAGGCGACCCTGGCGGAAGACCAGAATGTCATCGGCCCGGCGTAACGTGGCCATACGGCGGGGCAGGAAGAAGACCGTGCGTTCTGCGCAGATCCGGGAATACGTATCATCCAGCAATTGCTTGGCGTCTTCATCGAGCACGTCAGCGGGTTCTTCGATGATCAACACCGCGGGCTTGCGAATCAGGGCGCGTGCCAGCGACAAACGCAGCCGCTGCCCGGCATCCAGCAACGATTCCTGTCCCGCCAGTTCCGTCTCGTACCCCTGCGATAGCCGCGAGAGGAAACTGTGAGCCCGAGCCTCTTTGGCGGCATCGGTCGCTTGAGACAATGTGATGTCAGTCTGTCCTGCACGGATGTTGTCGAGCACCGTGCCTGGCAGGAAAGGATCATCTGCCGAGACAAAAATCGATTCGGCCCGCAATGATTCCAAGGTCGACCAGGCAATGTCTTCGCCATCGAACAATACACGGCCCGATTGCGGTTCGATGAATCGTGGCAGCAGATAGGCAAACGCACGGGCTTCGAGCGGATCGAGACTGACCAGCGCGTAGATTCGCCCCGCCGCAAGTTTCACATCAACTTTGTCGAGTAACACCTGACCCGTGTTGAGGCGATAGCTAGCTTCGATGACATGCAGTGTCTTCGATAACGGTTGCAGGAATTTCGCTCCCACGGCCTGGCTGACGCCGGGGAGTTGATCAAGATACCGCCAGATTTTATGCGATAACGCCGCCATTTCCTGCCGCAACTCGGGAATCACTCGGCAGCGGCGCAGATCGACCAGTCCGGTCCCGAACGCCGCGAGAAAGACGGCGGCCCCTTGCGGATGGACTTCACCCGAGAGAACTTTTGCCCCGAGGATGAACATCAACAGCGAAGCCAACGCCGCGGCCGCCAGACTGGTTGCGAGGCGTAACCACAACGGGTCATCTTCCACGCGGTTCTGAATCTGGACCGCATCGAGATAGCGCTTCAACCGCTCCTGAAACAGGTTCTGCTCCTGGATGTCGATGTTGTATCCACGGACTAGTCGAGCCGACTGCAGTGACTCGGCCAGGGAATTCAATTCATGTCGAGCCCGATCGGCCGCAAGATCACGCATCCGTCTTGCCTGGCTTTGGCTGCGCAGTATCAGATAGCCGCCGAGGATCGATAGCAAGAGCCACTGCGTGGCAAGCAGTACTTCGACGCTGAATGCCGCGAGTATCAGACAGGCGATTTCCCAAGGGTAACGCAGATTGCGATACAGGTACTCGAACGTCGCTTCCCGAATGCGGTCCACATCGACACGGAAGAGGGTGATCGCATCGGCAATGCCCTGGCGGTCCACATCTTCCGTGGCCAGACGCATCGACTGGCGATGCAATTGCCGCCGCAACTGCGTAGTGACATCGAGCGCTAAGGCTCGACAACGGTTACGAAGCTGGCTGACGCACCAGACCCGCAGCATCCAGGTGAAGACAAAGAAGCCTAGCAACATCAGCAATGCTGAAACATTTTGATGCAGGGCCGGAAATCTCCGGTAACCCCAGGAAAGCAGTCCGCCCCACCAGGTGTGACGGGCCCGCCAGACGCTAGGGAGGATGCCATGATCGTCGAACTTGCGAATAACGACCTGCTCACCTTCCGGAGTCAGCCCGTCATTGTCTGCCTCAGAGTCTGGGGTGACAGTTTCGGTCGCATTGGCCGTAGTCTCGCCTGAGACGGCCGATTTCACATCCGTAGTGGCATCGGCGGGAGGTGCCTGAGAGTCATCCGCATCCGCGGCATCTTCGGTTGTTGACGCCAAAGTACCGAAGGTGATGCCGGTGACACGTTCGAATTCGGCGATCTGTTCGCCTTCCAGTGTCACGGGCAAAGTTCCCCGTTCAACCAGTAGACCGAGGAGCAATCCGGCCTGTAGTAGCAGGGCCAGAACCAGAAGGCCATTCATGAAGGCCCAGAGGATCGCCCATCGCCCCCAACCCGAATACCATTCACGACGGGGCAACGTGCGACGAAACGCATCCGGAGACGCAATGGACACAGGCATTCTCTCTTTCGCCGCACTCCTACGGCTTCACCTCCGTGTGTGTCCCACGCTCCTGGCAAATTCGGAACTCAATCAACCTTCAAGACTAAGCCAGATCGCGATCCTCGAACAGAATGAAACCGAGCAGGATAGCGGCTGAGCAATAGCAGGTGCAGTAAATTGCGGTACTTCCCAGGTAGAAGGGCGGCACAAGTTTCCCAGTCGCTACGGCAGCCTGGGTGTTGAACAACTCCAGCGAGGGCAACGCCGTCGCGATCAATCGAGCCATGAACTCGACGAACTCGATCTGCAACCCGCCGGCCTGAACAAGCACCGGTGTCAGATGGCCCACCACAAAAATCGCCAGCATCGTCGTCAGGTTCACGACCATCGGCAAGCGGGTCGAAATCGCCACGCTGATAGCACTGAGAATGGCGATCTCCATGAACATCAGCAACAGACCGGGCATCACCTGCACGGTGATGGCGAACCGCTGAGCCACAGTCGGCGGGTCGAGGCTGCTTTCGCGGGCGTCGTAACCCACTTTGTAATAGATCAAGGCCATGAAAATGAGCGACACGGGCAGCAGATACCACATGATCGCCTGCAGAATGCCCATGTACTTACCGAGCACGAATTGCCGACGATTGATCGGCTTGGAGAGCAAGGTCATTGCGGTTTTGCCATCGATTTCCTCGGCGACACTGGTGCTGGCAGTCCAAACGGCGATCAAAAGTCCGGTGATCAGAATCGTCGCCAGACCACAATCCTTCAGCATCTTCACGTCTTCGCCGAGCGAGAAGAAGGGCAGGAAAGTGTTCACGACCAGAATCACACACGCCAAAGCCAGCGACAGCAGGAAGACCGGTTGGCGGATGGCTTCCTTGGCGGTCGCCTGAGCGATCACCCCTGCCTTGGTGAAATACGTGAAAAAGAACAAGCCCGCGAGGAGCAGCATCATCACGATGTACACGGGTGCCCATTCCTTCGACAGAACAGAATCGGCCACCAGGGCACAGAACTCTCGAAAGCGATCCACTGCTAACGCTCCCGCTTTTAGAAGCCAGGCAAAAAACTCGGAAATCAGACGAACTCACTCGGTGTACGATACTCGCCAGCAATCTGCTGGAGAAATGACGGCAAGTTTCCCGCAGCTAAAACTTTAACCACCCCAGTCGCGTAAAGGAATCGTCCATCGGCAGGGTTGGGATTGAATCACGGAAAGCTCGTGGAATCACCGGTACGGACCATCCAGAGCATCCACGGAATCGCCGTAAAGTCGCTGTAACAGTCAGAATTCCACCATTTCTAGTCGACAATTCTCCTGCCAGACGCCATTTTGGAATTGTCTCCCCCGGAACAGGAAAATCCCCGGGTCGTCACATGTTCGTTTGGTTACATTTTTGAGCCAGAGAGTCGCTGACCTTGATGACTGACTTTCGACTTTCGCTGTTTGTCCTGGCCACAGCCACCTTGCTCGCGGTGAGCTGCCAGAACTCCGTTCCCCCAGTGGAGCAACCCGCTGAATCTGAGCAGGCAGCAAAAGCGAGCCCCGCTGAATCTTCGAAACCGACTGGTTTGCTAATAACACAGCCCGATCCAGCCCAATTTCCGCATCTGCATAATCTGTTTCAGGTGACCTCGGAGATCTATTCCGGGGGAGAACCGGAAGACGCCGCAGCCTTTGAGGAGTTGCAGCGTCTGGGAATCAAGACCATTGTGAGTGTTGACGGCGCCACGCCGAGCGTTGAACTTGCTGCCAAATATGGACTTACATACGTCCACATCCCTATCGGGTACGACGGTGTGCCACCGGAAGCCTGTGCCGGCTTGACCCGCGTTGTGAAAGATCAGCCGCAACCGATTTACGTCCACTGCCACCACGGAAAACACCGCGGTCCTGCCGCTGTAGCGATCGCAGCCATTGCCGCGGGTGCGACTGAGGGCACCGGTGCTTTGCAGATTCTGAAAGTCGCGGGGACCGGGGAGAACTATCGCGGACTGTGGCACGATGTTGAGCATTTCGTGCCACTGCCTGCCGATACTCCGCTTCCCGAATTGACGAGTGTTGCCAAAGTCAATTCCCTGGCCGTGGCGATGGCTCAAATTGGCCGGGCCAACGATCATCTGAAGCTGCTCGCGTCTCATCAGTGGCAAACTTCGGCGGAGCATCCTGATCTGGTACCGGTCGCGGAAGCGACTGTGCTAGCGGAAGGATTCCATGAAGCCGTGCGATTGCTCGCTGCTGACCGCCCCGCAGAACTGAAGGGCGAGTTAGAGGCTTCCGAACAATTGGCGAAGGAACTCCTGAAACGGATCGAAACGGAACCCGACAT
Organism: bacterium; assembly: GCA_016125225.1. Classification (GTDB taxonomy): domain Bacteria; phylum Planctomycetota; class Planctomycetia; order Planctomycetales; family Planctomycetaceae; genus DSVQ01. Next base: position 29,736 of record WGME01000014.1, read on the forward strand.
GGCGGAAGCAGTTTTCAAATCCTTGCAGCAGAGCTGCCAGAGCTGTCATGCCACGTATCGCGATCAATAATCGCTCTTCGGCGGCCTGGAAAATCAACGGCGATGAACCACCCATCCGGGATAGGTCGTGCGAATCTGGTAGAGTGTACGACCAGCCGTAATGTAAAGGGTCTTTAAGTCCTCGCCTCCGAATGTGCAGTTCGTCAGCACATCTTCGGGAATCGGGATTCGCCCGATCAGGCGACCTCCGGGATGCACGACGTAGATCCCCGCCGGTACTTCGGTGGTTTCATGCGGACCCCGGGGGCGTGAAATCCCCGCGGCGATATACAGATGCCCCTCGGCATCGACACACATGCCATCGCCGCCGCGTCCCGGAGCGAAATCGATGATCAGTCGTTGATTGGAGGTCAGCCCCTCGGCCGACAGGTAAAATGCCCAGATTTTGCGGTTTCCGCCCTCGACCGGGCAGGAGTCGACGACATACAGCACCTGTTCGTCGGGACTGAGGGCGATGCCGTTGGGTCTTTGGATGTCGGGCTGCGAGAGCACGCGGGTCACCGTTCCGTCCGGATCGATGCGGTAGATCGACTCATGATCCATTTCCATGGTGCTGCGATCCCCATAACAGGGATCAGTGAAAAAGATCTGACCGTTCGATCGTGCCGCGATATCGTTGGGGGAGTTGTATCGTTGCCCCTCGAAGCGGTCAGTCAGCACTTCGATTTCCCCCGTGTCGAGATTTGTCCGGGTGATCCGGCGGTGGCCATCGTTCGGGCCAAATTCGTTGCCTTCACACGCCAGCAGTCGAGACTGCGGATCGAACAGTAACCCGTTGGCGCGACCGCTCGGCTGGCGGAAAACCGAGGCAAATGGTTCTGCAGGCGATTTTCTCAGAATGCGATTATTCACAATATCTGAGAAATAAACCTCACCACTGCGATGGGCCGCTGGTCCCTCCAGAAATGCCGCAATCGCAGTTGGAGCGACATTGGTAGCCTCTTCTAGCATCCCGGCTGGCAATCCGATGCCCTGAAAATCCCGGTTTGTCATGCCCCACCTTTTCGCTTTCGAGGAAGACCGCCGAGCATGCCCGGGAGCAGATCACGAGAAGCAGAAACGGATGCGTCGTCTGCCTCACATTATGATGTACACCTTGAGTTGCCTGAGCGGGAACCCTACGATAACGGAATCAGCCGCGAGTTGCTGCTGAAGACCACACAGAACCGCAGGTCTGAATCTGATGGACAGCCCCCAGAAAACCATCCTGATCATCGACGATGATCGAGAGATTGCCTCCACCATTCAGAGCGTGCTGCTGCACGCGGGATACCGCGTCTTCATGGCCAACAACGGCATGGATGGCCAGCGGCAGATCGAACACGTGAAGCCGGATCTGGTGATCACCGACATGATGATGCCACGGATGGGAGGCTTCCCTGTCCTGGAATTTCTGCGGACGCTCGAAGAACCGCCGAAGGTCATCATGATGACCGCAAATGAAGGCAGCCGTCACAAAGCCTACGCCGAAATGCTCGGCGTTTCGGACTACCTGCGGAAGCCATTTGCGATGGAATTGATGCTGGAAGCCGTCCGCAAAGCCGTCACGGATGACGAACCCAAAACGACCAAGCGAGCCCCGCGCAAGAAGGCCACCTAAAGCGGCCGCGACTCTCGAGGCACGCTATTTGTAGCCGAGATTCCGCTCGATGTCCCGTGCTTTTTTGGACATCAGCAGTGGCTTTAGTGGGTCGTTTTCATCTTCCAGGGCACGATTTCCACGGCCCTCTTTGCCGACCGAGGCCCATTTATCGGGTTCCTCATCTTCCAGGTCGGGTTCTGATTGCTTTGGCGGACTGCCGTCCCAGTTGGCGGACTTGTTGAATGTCTGGCAGCCCACAGTGAAGGCCAGCAGCCCACACAACATCCACGGACATAGGGCACGCAGTGACACGGCAGCAACTCCGCTGTGGCAAACGGTTCATGAGGCCGGGCCATGCCAGCCTGTAGTAGAACGCGTTATTGCCCAGAAACGAAGTTGCGCGAAGGCCGTCCCGTCCGTCTGTTCGGATAACGGGACGGCTTTTTCGCTGTGAGCCACGAACAAAGGCGAATTCTGCCGACTCAGCCCGTCTCAAACGGGATCATTCGGCAGGGAGTTGCTGAGCACGCACGAGTTCCACCAGCGATTTGACAAAGACGCCAGTGGCCCCGGCTTCACGGTAAGGCTTGTTCGAGGAAGCAAAGGCCGGTCCGGCGATATCGAGGTGGACCCAGGGGGTATTGCCGACAAATCGCTGCAGGAACTTGGCTGCCGTGATGGCTCCGCCCCAACGTCCGCCGGTGTTCTTGATATCACCCACGTCGCCTTGAATGAGTTCATCGTAAAGATCGAACATCGGCAACTGCCAGACGTTTTCACCAGCGGACTGAGCCGCTGACAGAACCGCATCACACCAGTCCTGCTGGTTGCTCATCGCTCCAACGACGTCTTCACCCAAGGCAACAACACAAGCCCCGGTTAACGTAGCCAGATCGACAATTTTGCTCACCTTCAAATCGACCGCGTAACTCAACACATCGGCGAGCACCAACCGTCCTTCCGCATCGGTGTTGAGGACTTCAATCGTCACGCCATTCCGAGCCGTTAGAATATCGCCGAGCTTGAAGGCACTGCCGCTGGGCATGTTTTCAACCAACCCCATTAATGCCGTCACATTGACCGGCAGTTTGAGGCGGGCGATCGCGGTCATGGCTCCCAGAACGGTGGCAGATCCGGCCATATCACACTTCATGGTGAGCATGCCGTCGGACGGCTTCAGAGAGAGGCCGCCACTGTCGAACGTGACCCCTTTCCCTACCAAGGCGATGACCGGTGCCGTGTCGCCCGCCCCTTTGTATTCGAGCTTCACCATCCGCGGCGGTTGGGTGCTGCCTTGCGAGACGGCGAGCATCGAGCGCATGCGTTCCTGCATGAGTCGCGTCTGATCCCAGATTTCGCAGCTCAACCCATGTGTTTTGGCGACCTGCTCGGCCCGAGCCGCAAAGGCCACAGGAGTGATTTCGGCCGGAGGCCGGTTCACCAGTTCCCGCGTGAGATTGACCGCTTCCCCCAGAATCACGCCTTCATCGAGCGCAGCCTGCTCGGCATCCGTGGGGACCTCGGGCAGGACAATCTGCAACTCAGCCAGGGGATGCCGATTCCGTTCGGTCTTGTACAAATCCTGTCCCTGCGAGCCCACCTGAGCACCGAATGCCGCCGATCGAATGACCGCCAATGGTTCCAGCCCATTGGCAGCTTTCGGAGCCACCAGGGCTGCGACTCGGAGATGCGGCTTATCGGAGATCGCACGAATCGCAGCTGTGAACGCCCGATCAAGATCGGCTGGTCGGCCAGTTTTCTGGGAACCTGCCCCCACCAGCAGCACGCGTGTCGCCCCGAGACCGGTCAGTCCGCGCAGGGCCAGGGTCGCTCCCAGTTTGGTCGGCAACTCACCCGACGTTTCCAGCCGGGCCAGGACTCCTCCGAGGACATGATCGAGTTGCTTGAGCGGCGGCGTCCACACAACCGGGTCGGTGATCGCAATCACCAGCCAATCTGCCGAAACTTGAGACCATGTTCCCTTGGTCAACAGACAGTTCATCGTCAGTGAATCCTGCGGAAGTGAAATGATGAGCGACGGCGTCCATACCGAACTGCGGCCATTTGACCCGCTACCCAGCTTTCCGGCAAGTTCATCGCCGTAGTTTCCCCTTCGACCAAGGGCATTCCAAAGAATGAGAAACATCCAGCAGGAACTCTGGCATTCCCGCCGCTTCGGACATATGATCCCCTAGACATCGAGCGGGGATGGTTCTGGCTTGAGACTCTTAACGTGTGACGTGCATGAGGATTGCTGACGATGCCGACAGTGAACTTCGTCAACGAAAAGAAGGCCGTTGAAGTTCCGTCCGGGGCCAACCTCCGACAGGAAGCCATGAAGGCCGGCGTGCAGTTGTACCCCGGAATTCATCGCGTCTTTAACTGCCAGGGCTTAGGGCTGTGCTGCAGTTGCCGCGTCGTCGTCAAGAAGGGCCTCGAAAACTGCAGCAGCCAGGGCGTGTTCGAGAAGCTGTCGATGCTGACCAACCCCGAAGGGTTCTTTGCCCGCATTGGCCACGAAAAAGAAATGCGACTCGCCTGCCAGATGCGAGTGAATGGCGATGTCGAAGTCGAAACCCAACCCCCGCTGAACCTGCACGGCGAAAAATTCTGGGGCTGATGCGGTCGGTCAGCTGCGTAATCCACTTGTACCCATGCTGCGCATGGGTACGCACTGCCTGCAACGCTCTGCGTCACCCATCACCAGTTTGTCACGACTTCCAGCAGCCCCTGCAACCGGGTGTAGCTCCGCTCGCGGCAACGCGAGCAGACCCATGAGGAGCACGAACAAAAATTCGCTGGCCATGGAGCGACACTACCTCATCAACACGGATGGCTATGAACCCGTGTATCATCGGCTGCTCAAGCGAAAGTGTCCAACATTCGACGAACTGAAACCAACTCGCCAGACCTCCCTACAAACACAGAACCGAGGTAATTCAACCAGCCCGCAGCGCCAGCAAGGGCGAATGTTAGAATCGCCCTTGCTGGCGCTGCGGGCTAGTTACAAAATGTGGTAATCATGTCGCTGCCGCTTGCCTATCACATCACCTGGACCACCTACGGCACATGGTTGCCGGGTGACAGTCGCGGCTGGGTGCGGGATGAAGCCTTCGGGATTCTCCCCTCGGAACCCGAAACCCTGTCGGGAGCCCGTCATCGGCTACGTGAAGTTCCCGTCATTCTGGACGAATCTCAGCGAGAAATTGTTCGCAGCACGATCGAGGAACATTGTCGCATTCGCGATTGGCACATTCATGCGTTGAATGTCCGCACGAACCATATTCACTTGATTGTGACGAGTTCAGTCCAGCCAGAAACCATCATGTGTCAGCTGAAGGCGTGGTGCTCACGCCGGTTGTCAGCAGCCGCGGGCGTGACCGAGGTCGTCGCGAAGAAAGCCGGTCGCCGCCGGTGGTTCACCGAACATGGCAGCACGAAATGGATCAACGACAATGGCTATCTCGAACAGGCGATCCACTACGTCTTGCACGGACAAGATCACCGCGACCAGCCTTCCAACTAGCCCGTAGCGCGAGCAAGGGCGATTGTACGCGTGGCATGAACCGCCCTTGCTCGCGCTGCGGGCTAGTGGATGCGACGAACTGCGGATAGTGATCCTCGAAAATGCGATAGCGCGAGAGGGGCAGTTCCGAGAAAGTTATCGCGGAAGTCACGGAGGATTTATCTAGACGTTCAACGTCACAGTTTGGCTTTCCCACACAGACCGTGAGATCGAGTGAATTATTCCGGAAAGTAAGTAGCATCAAAGAGATGCCCCGGCGATTTAGACGTAACCGTTTTTCCAAAATTGTTGGCCAACCATTGGCCGAGTTCACTTGGAGCCGGGCTTCCCTCATAGAGAAACAATCCCATCTTGACTGGATTCTCCGGGTCACTTCTGCTCACTGTATGCTTCCGTGAGATATTAAACCCAATGTCACCTTCTGTCGTGTTTCCGTCAAACCATTCCCAGGCATTCTCGCCATCGTGGCGAAAATCATCTTTTTCTGTTGGAAACCGGCTACTAAAAACCTGAAAAACATCCTCTAAATCCAAATCCGAATTAAAAAAGTACCATATGTCGTAAGGAACATAGGTGCTGTTTCCACATTTGCACTGGCACCATTTTCCCATGTTTTCATCAAGAAACTCAATGCGACAACCACACTCGAGTTGTATTCGAAGGGGCACGGGCACTTCTCCTTATTTTCGTAGGAAGGTCCCCGAGGGGGATGGGAACGTGCTATGCATTCGCTATTGCCGGCCTCCAGCCTAAACCACTCAAAACACCTCCGGCTTGAGGAGCGGGAAGAAGATGACGTCGCGGATGGTTTTGGTGTTCGTCAGCAGCATCACCAGGCGGTCGATGCCGATGCCCATGCCACCAGCGGCGGGCATACCGACTTTCAGCGCCCGCACAAAATCGTGGTCCATTTTCGCCATCGAGTCTTCTTCGGCGAGGCCCTGCAACTGGGTTTTGAACAGGGCTTCCTGTAGCCGCGGATCGTTGAGTTCCGTGTAGGCATTCGCGACTTCCAGGCCATCGACGAACAGCTCGAACCGCTCGGCGATTTCTGGCTGGCCGTTCTTCCGCTTGGTGAGCGGGCACATGCTGGACGGGTAATCGATGACAAAAACCGGGCCGACGAGGGCGTCTTCGACGGTGGCTTCAAAGACGTCGTTCACGATGACATCGGGGTGGCGGTTCTCCGTCGGAATGTGCAGTTCCTTCGCCTTCGCGGCCACGGCGGCGGCATCGTGCATGTCGCAAGCGGCGTGCTCGCGGAACAGGTCGCCATACTTCGCTCGCGCGAAGGGGGGCGTGAAGTCGATCGTTTTGTCACCCCAGGGGACCACGGTCGCACCGTCGTTGACGACCTTCGCGGCGTTGCTGATGATCTTCTCGGCGAGGTCCATCATGGTCTCGTAGTTGCCGTAGGCTTGGTACAGCTCGATCATGGTGAACTCGGGGTTGTGCGTGCTGTCGACCCCTTCATTACGGAAGACGCGGCCGATTTCGTAGACCCGTTCAATCCCGCCGACCATCAACCGCTTGAGGTGCAGTTCGAGCGCGATCCGCAGATAGAGGTCGATATCGAGCGCGTTATGATGCGTGATGAACGGCCGAGCGGCGGCTCCCCCGGCGATGGCGTGCAGCACCGGCGTTTCGACCTCGAAATACTCTTCGCCCTTGAGCGTGCTACGGACCGATTCGATGATTTTCAGCCGTTTGAGCATGCGGTCGAGCACGCCCTCGGTGTAGATCAGGTCGGTGTACCGCTGCCGCAGACGAGTCTCGATGTCTTCCAGCCCGTGCCATTTTTCGGGTGGCTGGGCCAGCGACTTGCCGAGGATGACCAGCTTCGTCGCGAAGACGGTCTTCTCGCCCGTCTTCGTGAGCTTGAGCACACCTTCGACGCCAATGTTATCGCCACGGTCGAGACAGTCGACGAGTTCCCAGGTCGTTTCGTCGACTTCTTTCTTCGAGACGGCGATTTGGATTTTGCCGGTGTAGTCCTGAATGTGACCGAAACGGAGTTTGCCGGAGTCGCTCCAGCGGACCAGCCGCCCGGCGACGCGGACGGTTTCGCCATCGACACCGTTTTCTTCCGGGCACTTGGCCCGCGCGGCGTCGATATGCAGATGTCCATCGAAACGCTGACCCCAAGGGTCGATGCCGAGCTGTTCGATCTTTTCCAGCTTGGCAAGACGGGCGGCTTCGAGGTGGTGGGTATTTTCGGTCATGGAATGGTTGAGGGTTCAGGGTCTAGGGTTGAGAGCCAATACGAGAAAATGCCCGTGATCTTAGAAGGACATGCCGCCTGAGTCACCGGTTCCGGTGGGCACTATCGGGGATCGCCCGGAAAAGGTCAACTGGCCGATGGTTCGCAGACTGACGGGGTTATGAGGCCGTTGGCTTTCTCTGGGAGACGTCGTCGTCACGCTCGTCATCATCATCGGGCAGATGAAAACGGTGCATCACGCGATGGATGACCGGCGCCAGTGTCACACCGGTGCTGATCACCACAGCGAGACCGCTGTACAGGGCATAGCAACCGGCAAAGAGCTTTCCGTCGAAGGTATTGAGAGGTGTCAGTGGCCCCATGCCGGAAAGAATCATGGAAGCGTTGGCAAAGGCATCGATCCAGGTCATGCCTTCGAAATAGCGGTAGCCAAGCATCCCGAGGAAAAGTGAAAAGCCGATAAAGAGGGCGGCGGCCGTCAGGTTACGGATCAAGCGGCGTACAAACCGGGCCTGACTGACCAGTGGTTCGTGAAATGGCTCGAAGTTGAACCAATTGAATGACATTTTATGCGGTTATCACCGTAGTCGGAGATGGCAAACCCTCGTGATCTGAGGCGATTGTCACACTAATGACCGATGTTTTTCCAGCGATCGCAGTTGCGAAAGAATCCGCGAACGTTTTCGCTCGTGTTCCGCCTGCAAGCGAGCGAACGATTCCGCCTTCCTATACGTGGAAACACAATTCCAAAGTCCGAAGCCCACAAACATCAAAGCAAAGATGGCCGGAACGGGCGAAAACGAACCGGCAATAATGGTCCAGGCAAGTCCAAAGACCGTGATGAAAACTCCGCCAATGACAGACGACGTTTTATCTGGTGTCGAAACCGGGCCGTGCTTGCCGTGAACCATCAAATGCGAGGAGCGCTGCTCCCATTCCTGATCGAGCAGCAGGATTTCGTTTTGTAACCGCAGGACATCGGTATTCTCGGCGATGCGGTCAGACTGCTTCTGCAGCGATTGCATGACCGATGTGAATGTCACGCTTTCGGTGTGCTGTACACGTAGAGATGATCCACAATGCCGGCAGGTGATGTATTCCACGCCGTCCGGCACCTGCAGCCCGGCACCGCAATTCCCATAGGCGACGCGTTCCAGCTCCATCTCAACTTGGCTCCTGGAACGCGTACGTGACAATTGCCTGTGCGGATCAACAGAAACTGTCGTTGAGCCTAGCCTTTCAGACGGTCGGCCAGCTTCGACAGCAGTTGGTACATCAGATCGAGCGACGTTTGGACCTGTTCGGTTTTGATCGTCAGCGGCGGGCTCACGCGGAGCACCTTCCCTGCAAGTGCCCCCAGCAGATGGATACCAACGCCATCGGCACCGAGGTAACAGGCTTCGACGATTTTGGCGGCGACTTCGTTGGCCGCGAGCGCACCAAACGGGGCCGCTTCGATGCCGAAGACCAAACCTTCGCCACGGACTTTGGCAACCAGTCCCGTTTCTTTGAGGCGGTCGAGCCCCTGGAAGAAGAGGGGTGTCAACTCGGCGACATGGGGCATCAGGTTCTGAGCGTCGAATTCATCGAGCGTGGAAAGCACAGCGGCACTGGAAATCGGGTTGGCACTCCAGGTGTCCGAGGCTTCACCGTATTTCATATGACCGGCGATCTGGCTGTTGCAGGCGACGGCAGCGACGGGCACGCCATTGCCCAAGCCTTTGCCGAGGATCACCATGTCGGGTTCCACGCCATAGGCTTCAAACGCGAAGACCTTGCCGGTGCGACCGAAGTTGGCCTGCACTTCATCGAACAGGAAGAGAATGTCGTGCTCGCGGCAGAATTTCTGCAGCATCTGATGATACTTGGCGGGCGGATGGTAACTGCCGCCGCCGCCAATGTAGGGCTCGGTGATCAGGCAGTTCAGGCGTTTGCCGTACTCTCCCCACAACGCTGCCAGTTCCTGCTCGTACTTCTCCAGTGAGATCTGGTCGAAGTTCAGGGAGTGGTCGTTGATTTCTTCCATCGGGAAGCTGATGAACTTGACCCGGGGATCGCGTTCGGGATCTTTTTCCGAGCCGGTGACGGCGTTCGCCCAGCCCTTCTTGCCGTGGAAGCCGTAGCGGGTCGCGAGCACCATGTCGCGGGATTTGTCACGGGCGAGCGACGTATAGATGGCCTTGTGCACCCCTTCAGAGCCAGAGGCCGCCCAGATGATGGTATCGAGCCGCTTACCGAGCGGCGTGGCATTCAAGGTTTGCAGCAGACGGCTGACGGCCTGGGCTTCGACTTCCGTGATGCCGTTGTAGGCGGTCATGGTGACGGCGTCGCCGTAGACATCGGCGGAGGCTTCCGGAGCACCGAACAACAGTTCGGGAGTCCAGCCGAGATATTTCGCAAACCGCTGCATCCAGCGGCGGGGGTTATGGCCGAGGTTGGAGACCAGCACGCCCGACGTGAAGTCGTACAGTTGGCGGCCTTCCGGGGTGTAATGGAAGATGCCCGATGATTTGGCAAAGACGACTTGCGACGGAGTGAAGGTCCGCAACGCCTGCGGTTCGGACTGTGCAATCTGCGCCCGCACGGTATTGGAGCGGGCTTCACCTGGAAATTGAATCGGGGCCGTCATCTTCACCTTTGCTCTGCAACGAGAACGTACTGTCCGGACCAAGAGCGAGCGCCGCATCAGCCGTTGGTTATAACACACTCGACCCGGGCTTGTCCCGGCTGACTGCGCGAGCCAGACAGATTCCCGCAGGCTGAGGTTCAGGGGAATCTCTTCTCCGGCCGTAACTGTACATGGCCGTCACGCCCGTTCACGTGTCTGGTGGTTTTCCTTGCCAAGTCCTCACATTGAAGGCACATTATGTGTGTGCAACGGAAACTTTCAGGGCCCGGCGACGTCTCAACGTTGTCAGTAAAGCTCCGTCGGACAAAACTGGTCATCATCACATGTCTTCGATTTTGCTTAGGATTTGTGGATGTCTGAGTGGACTGGCGGACCCTGTCCCGCGTGTGGCGAATGGATGCCTCCCATGCAGGTACACTGTCGAGAGTGCCGACAGCTTTTGAACCCGGAGCTTTCGGCCGACAGCGTTGAAATCCCGGAGTTCTTTCCGTTGAAGGAACTGGATTCCATGATTGAAATCGCCCCCAAAGGGATTTTCACCACCTGCTCGAGCTGTCAGCAGGAATTGAAAATTGCCCACAAATATTTGGGTGAGCGGGTTCAGTGCAAATTCTGTCAGGCCCCGTTTCGGCTGGAAGCCACGAACCCTAAAGTCCGTCAGGCCGATGTCTATTCGACTTGCCCGCATTGCGAGCAGCAACTCCGCTTTGCACCCAAATATCTCGGAGTGAAAGTCGCTTGCCGCTTCTGCAATGGGAAGCTGCAAGTTTTGAAAGATTCCCCCCGCTAACCTTGCTGACTCTGTGTTGCGATGTACTGAGGTCTTGTGGTGAAAACCGCTGCCGTTTGGCGACCGCTGATTTATGCGTGGGTCTTTCCCAGCACCATGGTCGGCCTGGTCGGCGCCGGCTTCGCCTGGTGCCAGCGCGGCCACTTTCAAGTGGTCGATGGTGTGCTCGAAGTCACGGCTCCGAATGTCCTCGCCGTCCTCAGTCGTGGCTCTGCTGTCGCACCGGGCATTGGGATCAGTGCGATCACCCTGGGACATGTCGTGCTGGGACGAGATCTGGAGGCCTTACAACGCACTCGCCGCCACGAACGTGTCCATGTGCGTCAATACGAATGCTGGGGACCGTTTTTCATTCCCACGTACTTGTGGTTAAGTGGCTGGATGTGGCTGTCCGGACGGCATCCGTATCTTGATAACCCGTTTGAAGTCGAAGCCTATGCCGTCGATTGGTGCCTTCCGGATGGCCAGGAAAAAGAAGAAGCCCAGGGATAGCGATCCCCGGGCTTCCATCATGATTCCACAAAACCAGCGAATCAGTTTGCAGCCGTATCCTTGGGCAACGTCTTGATTGTCACGTTGCGGAATTCGACCGGATCAGAGTGTCCGGCAAACCCGAAGAAGCCCCGCGTGCGATCTTTTCCAGGATGAGGCGAGTTCGCCATGTACTCGGTGATCGGTGCGAGATCGGTATCGAGAATGACGTTGCCATTCAGTTCGACACGAATCTTGCTCCCTTTCACCGTCACTTCCTGGTAATTCCATTCGCCAATCGGCCGGTGATAGCCACGATAGGCGGCGGCCATCCCATACGCAGAGCCGTGAGCCTGACGCGGGTCGAGCTTCGCATACTTGGGATGTTCGGTGTCGAGCACCTGCAACTCACACATTCCCTTGTAGGCGGTATCGCCTTCTCCGGGGTAACGAATGGCCAAGCCGTTGTTTCCGCCAGGAGGCAGCTTGAACTCGACGCGTGCGACGAAGTCTTCATACTCGTCAAAGGTATGAAGCACGCCCCCTTTGCCGGGCTTGCAACGGATGGCACCGTCGACCACTTCGTAGCTGTCGACAGCCCCCGTCCAGTGGGCGAGATCACTGCCGTTGAACAGGCTGGTGAACCCATCGTCGGAACCACGCAGGTATGTATTGGCTTCTGCTGAGGAGAGTTCGCGAACGTAGATATTCTTCCAACGGACTTCGTTACCGTGAGTCTGCAGTTGCACCGGGCCTTTGGCCACGATGGGCATCTTCCGCTCTTTATCGAAGTAATTTTCCAGGATGGCTTTGTCGACCACGAGCTTACCATTCAGGTAGACCGAGGTGCGGGCTCCACACTGAATCACGCGGAGTTCGTTCCACTCGCCGATCGGCTTGTCGGCGAAGACCAGCGGATCTTTGCCGGGAGCGCCAGCCGAGTTGTTCCACAGGCCGCCTGAGCCCTTGTCGGCCCCAAGGTTGTGCTTGCCACCGGCTTCCGTGGTGTCCCAAATCTGAACTTGTGGGTAGCCCTTGAGATAGACGCCGCTGTCCCCGAGCGGAATCAGCTTCCACGAGACATACAGCTCATAGTCGCCGTAGTCTTTATCGGTGGTCATGTACAGGCCTTTGCCATCATTGACCAGTTCGCCATTGTCGACCTTCCAGTGCTCAGCGAGGTCGGCGAGGCTCTTGGCGAACTTTTCAGCCCGGTCGGCTTCGGGCATGGCTTGAATCTTGGCGGGGTCTTCGGTCCCCACACCATGCCAGCCCGCGAAGTCTTTTCCGTTGAATAAGGCGGTGAAGCCTTGGGGCGGGGTATTGTCAGCCGCAGCAGCCAGATTCACCCAGCCTAAGGTCAATGAAACGGCCAGAAACACAAACGAACGATGCAGCACGTGAAATCTCCTTGAACATTCATCAGACGACACTGATGGATGCAGAATACCGTGGCTGCTGACCGTTGTCATCTCTCAAACACGGGCGCTGTACGAACCTGCATGCTCGCCGATTCAAGGTTCCAGCACGGTCACGCCATCGGAATTTCCGATGACCACAATGCCCGATTCCGTGATGGTAAAGCCTCGTGCCTGATCGCGTTGAAGGTCGTAACCAATCTCCATGCCCTCAGGCACACGCACACGCTTATCAATGATGGCCCGACGCACCTTGGCATGGCGGCCGATCTGCACGCCATCAAACAGAATGGAGTCTTCCACGGTCGCCCAGCTATTGACGCGCACGTTGTAGCCAAGAATCGAACGTTCCACGCAGCCACCGGAAATGATGCTGCCCGCACAGATGGCACTGTCATGGGCCTGGCCAATGCGGGGTGGCGATGCATCGTGCTGAGCGAAGACGAACTTCGGTGGGGGTTCTTGCGGCTGGTAGGTACGAATGGGCCAGGACTTGTCGTACAGATTCAGTTCCGGATCGACATGCACCAGATCCATATTGGCGTCGTAGTAAGAATCGAGGGTGCCTACGTCGCGCCAATAGCTGGTGTGTCCGGTATTGCGATCACGGAAGGGGTAGGCCTGCAGACGGAACTTGCCCAGCATGCTCGGCAACAGGTTCTTACCAAAATCGTGCGAGCTGTTCGGATCGGTCGCGTCCTGGCAGAGCTGCTCGAACAGGAAATGCGTGTTGAAGAGATAGATTCCCATCGAGGCCAGACAATGATTCGGATCGTCTGGCATTGGTTCCGTCTGGCGCGGCTTCTCGATGAAGCTGGTCACTTCCATGCGGTCGTTCACCCGGATGATTCCAAAGTGACGACATTCCGATAAGGGAACCGGCAAACACCCGAGCGAGCATTCCGCACCGCTCGCGATATGCTGTTCAATCAGGTGGGAATAATCCATTTTGTAAATGTGATCGCCCGACAGAATCAGTATGTAATCGGCATTGTGCTTTTCGATGGAGTAAATGTTCTGGTAGACCGCATCGGCTGTGCCTTGATACCAGTTTTCATCAATCCGCTGCTGGGGTGGCAGCAGATCGATGAACTCCCCGAGGTCGTGACTCAGAAACTTCCAGCCATAGTTGATATGGCGGTCAAGACTGGCGGCTTTGTATTGCGTAAGAATCAGAACCTGTCGCAACCCACTGTTGATACAGTTCGACAAGGTAAAATCGATGATGCGGTAAGCCCCGCCAAAAGGGACCGCAGGCTTCGCGCGATCCCGCGTCAAGGGTTCCAGACGAGTGCCCTTGCCACCGGCGAGAATGAGTGCGAGCACGCGGCGCGGCATGGGAGCATCCTTTCATGTGCAAGTCCTGGGTGCAGCGTCCATCAGTCTGCATCAACATCGGGAACGCTGCAAGGCCGATTGAAAGGCTATCATGAATAGTCGGCACGTGGCACGCCGCCGCATGCAGGTCAAATCGCTCTTCTCGCTTGCGAATCTGCAAGTGTTGCCGGTGGATGATGACAATCCCTTCAGACGGGTGAAAACCTCTGGCAGATCACTGTCGAAGTGCCGTATTACTGAAAATGAGAACGGAAGTGTTTCAGAAATCGCTGGAAACCTTCCCTCGTTATCAGCCGTGAGAATGGAAAGGGTCGATCATGGAGACATTACGTGGTGTGACGGTGATCAGTGTGGCGGAACTGCTCGTGCTCGGGGCGTTTACGCCGTTCGTCGAGGCCAATGAAGATTCGCGTGCGGAACATCGTCGCGGTCATCATCACCATCATCGAGCCCACGCCCACCCCACGACGGTGGACCGGGGCGACTATCCGGTGATTTTCAATTGGCTGAACTCTCCGGAATCGTCACAGAATTCGACGGGTTTAACGGGCGAATAGCAGATGCAGTCCCTATGTCCGGTTGATTTTGCATGGCAAACCCACTGAAATACGACAATGCCCGGGTAATTCCGCCCGTGGATGACCATCGCGACGGGTCGCCGGATGTTGATGTATGAACAGTTGGTGCTGCTCAGTGGCCGCGCCAACCCGCCTTTAGCCGCGGAGATTGCCCGCTATCTGGGGGTAACGCTCGGGGCTGTTGAACTCAGCAATTTCCCGGACGGAGAAATCTCCGTCCGGTTGAACCAGAACGTCCGTGGCTGCGATGTCTTTCTGATCCAACCGACCGGCCCCTCCGTCAACGATACGTTGATGGAACTGCTGATTCTGATTGATACCTGCAAACGGGCTTCAGCGGCCCGTATCACGGCGGTCATCCCCTACTTCGGCTATGCCCGCCAAGATCGGAAAGACATGGGCCGCGTGCCCATCACGGCGAAACTGGTGGCCAATCTCATCACGAAGGCCGGTGCCGACCGCGTGTTGACGATGGATCTGCACGCCGCGCAGATTCAAGGCTTTTTCGATTGCCCTGTCGACCACCTCTATGCGGCACCGATTCTGGATGAATACTTCCGCAAACTGAACCTGCCGCAGGACAAACTTGTGGTGGTTAGCCCGGATGAGGGGAGTATCAAGCGATCGCTGCAACATGTGGAGCACATCGGCGGTCAGTTCGCAATTGTCGATAAGCGCCGTACGAGTGCCGTCGATTGCCGCCAGGAAAATCTGATCGGCGGCCCGATCGCCGGCAAAGTGGCGATCATTTTCGATGATATGATCACCACCGGCGGTTCGATGGCCGGCGCAGTGAAAGTCGTGACGGCTCACGGAGCCAGCAAGGTCTATGTCGGCGCCACCCACCCGGTCTTCTGCGGTCCCGCTACCGGTCGGCTGCGCGAAGTTCCGATTGAAGAGATCGTGGTCACCAACAGCCTGCTCATTCGCCCCGAGCAATCGCTGCCAAATCTCAAAATCGTCTCAGTTGCCCCGCTGCTCGGCGAAGCGATCCGCCGCATCCACCGCAACGAATCGGTGAGTTACCTGTTTGATTGAAATTGATCAACCGGAATCACGCCGGATGGAGTTCCGGTTTCAGCCAGACCCAGCTTTTGCCGAGGCGGCCGCCGTAGTTGCCTGCGGAGATTTTCACGAGGCCGGGCGTCTCAATGGCGGCGGTAATGGCGGCTTGTGTGGCTGCGGACACCGTTGCCAGATCGTGTCCGTTCAGAATGATTTCCTGAATTGACTGCACATTCGCGGGGACTTCGGAGGCGTCCCCCAGTTTTTCCCGCAGTGTCGGACAGAAGGGGTGATTCGTGCTCGCAAACAGAAACTTGTAGCTGCTTCCGGCTTTGGAGCCGCTACCGGCAATGCCACCCGGAAAGGGCATGATCACGCCGGGGACTTTGGCGGCCGCTTCCACACCCCGTTCGGTCGCTTCAAGAGCTGTATCAACGGTTTCGCCGAAGAACCACAGGTTGCCTCCCATGATGCCATCTTTGAATCCGAAGCGGCGGTCGATCAGAAACTCGCCCCCCATGATCGGTAGCGACCACAGCTTGCGACCGTAGCGTTCGCAGCGCTCCTGATAGCCATCGCCAAAGAAGGCGATCTTGCGGCCCAATTTGAAGTATGACTCGGTATCGAGTTGATTGAAGCACGCGGTCGTTGGACAGGTCAGAACATTCTGACTCAGCCGATGCAGCAGCACTTTTTCGAGCCGTTGTTCCCGATCTTTCCAGAACCGGGGAACATGGAACTGCACGATGGCACCGGGGCGGCCATCGGGAGTCGCGACAGCCTCATCACCACCGGGACCGACATAACGATCGACTCCGGCTTCGCAGTCGCAGAAGATGCTGCTCGAGGCGTGCCCGGTGACGGCATCACAGGCATGTTGCAGCCACTTACGATCCCGTGCCGTGATCAGCACCTCCGCATAAATGCTGCGAAAAGCCTCGGCATAGGTGTCTTCAACAATGGCAGGCATAGGATGAGCTGAGGGCTAAGAGTTGAGGGTTGAGTGCCAAAACAAGCGTTGATGCATCGGGTGGGATTGAGCAATTATACTATCACTTAGCTCTAACCCCTTAGCTCTTAGTACTTCCCCGCCCTTTACCCTCATACACCGCGGCCTCGGTGATGACCTTGTCCATGAAGACGTCGTGGTCCTGCATGGGGATTTCTTCGAACATCTGGCACTCAAAGGCCAAAGCCACCAGCGGGGTTTCGGGCCGAGCGTGTTCGAGGAGTTTGTCGTAGTAACCCTTACCGTGACCCGTGCGTCCGCCACGGCGATCGAACGCGACACCAGGCACCATGATCAGGTCGATTTCCACGACCGGGATGTTCTTTGCGGCAATGGTGCGGAGTTCGGGCTTCGGTTCAAGAATCTTGTACATGCCCACCGAGAGTTCATCCATCTGTTCGAGATGGAAGAGTTCAAGTTCGCCATCGACACAGTAAGGAACGACGATCCGCTTTCCGCTCTGCAAAGCCGCTTCCAGCGAATGCCGCGTACGGACTTCGCTACGGACATCGAGATAGAACAACACCGTTGTGGAAGCCTGGTATTCCGGCAGGTCCATGAACTTCGCGACGATGGCCTGGCTCAATTCGTCTTTGTTTTCCTGAGCGTTGCGGTTGGCATGGGCCTGTTCACGAATCTGCTGCTTGCGATCGGCGGAACTCATCACACTGGTCATCTGTGGCGTCCTCCTCATGACGGCGGGCGAGCGTCCAACGCCACCATCCTAACAATCCGGCGGCAGAGAACCAGCTTACCAGTCTGTTTTGGCATTCCGGCTGTCGAATGCACTGGCGACAAGCGATCTTGCGGGGGACTGAACAATCACCTAGCATCCGCCCGGCCATGATCCCGCCGCACACTGTGCGAAAAGTGCATCCATGTCCCGCACACCTGACGACCTGCCGGAAGAATATCTGCTTGGCCAGTTCATTCCGCTGCATTATCACTTCAATATGCTGCAGGATGATGCCCGGATGCTGCCGTTTCAGGAAGCCATCGAACAGATGGTGCCTGTCGGTGGGAAGGTGCTGGAACTCGGTGGCGGGACGGGTGTGCTGTCGTATTTCGCCGCACAACGGGCCGAGAAAGTCTGGTGTGTGGAACGCAATCCCGCGTTAGCCCGGGCAGCCCGCGGGTTTCTCGATCAAAATCAGCATGGCGACCGCGTAGAAGTCGTGCAGGCCGATGCGCTCGACTATGTGCCGCCGGAGCCCGTCGATGTGGTGATCTGCGAGATGCTGCATGTGGCGATGGTGCGGGAAAAGCAGGTGCAGGTGCTGCGGGCATTCAAGGAAAACTATCAGCGCGTGCATGGCCCACGTCTGCCGGTCTTTCTGCCCGATGCCACCTTGATGGGTTTCCAACTGCTTGAACGCGAGTTCAACTTTCACGGCTACTTCGCTCCCGTGCCGATGTTCCAACACCCCGGCGAGCATCCCAGCACACACGTGCTCTCCGAACCGCAGTCTTACAGCACGATCTTCTATGGGCGCGATATCCCGACCCGTTTCGAATGGGATGGTGAAGTGGTCGTTCAACACGCCGGGGAACTGAACGCTCTGGGTTTTCTGACGAACAATTTCCTGGCATTTCTGTTACGGGAACAACGGGCCATCACCTGGATGATGAGCCAACTGGTCCTGCCGCTGCCGGAACCACTGCAAGTCCGCCCTGGTGACATGGTGGCCATCCGCCTGTCCTACGACGCAGGCTGTCCCCTGGAACATCTGCAGGAGAGCCTGCAAGTTGAGCGGGCTGCGGTGCAAATGCCACGTCGCCGCGCAGCTTAAACCATTCACGATCATCTCTGATGAAAGAATCGTGAATCGTTCTCCAGCAACGCCGCACCGTTCGCAATCCCTGCCGATTCGCGTCATAATCCCACCACAAACTGGGTTGGACTTCGGCGGGGGTACATCATGGGGAACATGGCATTCAGGCAGGTGTTTAGCCAAGGAGTGCTGGCACTCTGCTTTGTCGGTCTGAGTCTTGTGGGAGTTGCTACAGCGGCTGACCGCAAACCCAATGTGATTCTGATCGTCGCAGACGACTTGGGGGGCAGCGACCTTGGCTGCTACGGCAGCACATTCCACCGTACCCCGGAGTTGGATCAGTTAGCCGCTGATGGGGTGCGGTTCACTCAGGCTTATGCGGCTTGCCCGGTCTGTTCACCGACGCGGGCAGCGATCATGACCGGCAAGTATCCCGCGCGGCTGCATCTAACAGATTGGCTGCCGGGGCGGGGCAATCGGCCTGATCAATCGCTGAATCGTCCGGAAATCCGTCAGCAGTTGCCGCTTGAAGAAACCACGCTGGCCGAGATCTTCCAGACGGCCGGATACGCCACGTGTCACATCGGCAAATGGCACCTGGGGGGTGAGGGCTTCGGTCCGTTGGAACAGGGCTTTGCGGTCAACATCGCGGGTGATCATACCGGCACGCCGCTCAGTTACTTTGCCCCCTTCGCCCGTAACGGTCGGCAGATGCGTGGCCTGGAGAATGCCGAACCGGGCGAGTACCTGACGCCGCGACTCACCACGGAGGCCGAACGGTTTATCACCGAGCATCAGGAGCAACCGTTCTTTCTCTATTTCCCGCACTATGCCGTGCACACACCAATGATGGCACCCGCGGAATTGGTGGAACAGTTTCCGGCGGAATCGGCTTTCGTCGGCAAACAGAACAACCCGATCTATGCCGCGATGCTGCTGGCGGTGGACCAATCTGTCGGGCGGCTCCGTAAGAAACTGACCGAACTGAAACTGGCGGAGAATACGCTCATCGTGTTCACATCGGACAATGGTGGCCTGTCGGTCGTGGAAGGCCCGAAGACCCCAGCGACTTCGAATGTTCCCTTCCGCGAGGGTAAAGGCTGGCTCTACGAGGGCGGCGTGCGGGCACCGTTAATCATCAGCGGTCCCGGTGTCGCGAAGCCCGGTCGGACTACCGATCAGGTAGCTAGCAGCTACGATTTGCTGCCGACATTGTGCCAACTCTGCGGGCTGACGGTTCCCGCAGACATCGATGGAGTCGAACTGTCGGCGGTGATCGCCGGTGAAGCCATACAGCCTCGGGAACTCTACTGGCACTATCCGCACTACAGCAATCAGGGGGGGCACCCCGGGGCGGCGATCCGCGCGGGAGACTACAAGCTGATCGAGTTCTATGACACGGGCCGCAAGGAACTGTTCGATCTCGCAAAAGATGCCCGCGAGGGCCGCAATCTAGCCCCTGATATGCCCGAGATGGTCGCGGAACTGAGTCACAAGCTCGACGCATGGCGGACCGCCGTTGATGCGCAAATGATGACTCCGAACCCGGCTTATAAACCAAATCCGCAAGCTCCGGATGGCAGCATCACCATGCCCGCGAAGTCGGCTCGTGTCACCGGTGCCCAACTGCGATACGAACCCTTTCCGCATAAGAACACGTTGGGCTACTGGTTCATTCCCGAAGACGCGGCTCATTTCGAGTTCACCGTCACCAAACCGGGAACGTTCGATGTCGAAGGGCTCATTGGTTGCGGCAACGGTAGCGGGGGCAGCGAAGTGGAATTCCGCTTCGGCGATCAGATTTTGAAGCTCACCGTTCCGGAAACCGGGGGCTTCCAACAGTTCCGCCCTTTGCCGCTCGGCCAGGTCGTCTTCCCTGAAGCAGGCCGGTACTCCCTCACAGTTCAACCCGTCAAGAAACCGGGGCCAGCCGTGATGGATCTGCGGCAGGTGACACTGCGTCTGGCCCCTGCCAAATCTTGATCGCCTGATAGTGATTTTGTAGATCTATACGGAGCCTTGGAATGACTTGCTGGATGACACGGGGACTGTGCCTGGCAGTTCTCATTTCGGAATGGACCATGACCGTTACGGCCGCAGAGAAGTCGATGGTGGAAATCGTGGGACACCGCGGTGCATCGTTTGATGCTCCGGAAAACACGATGTCGGCGATTCGATTGGCTTGGGAACAACAAGCCGATGGAGTCGAGTTCGATGTCTGGCTGTCGAAAGATGGCCAGATCGTTCTGCATCACGACAAAGACACGAAGAAGACTGCGGGCGTTGAGAAGCGGGTCGATGCCCAGACCCTTGCTGAGTTGCAGAAACTCGATTTCGGAGCCTGGAAATCGCCAAAATATCAGGGCGAACCGATCGCCTTGCTACCCGAAGCTCTGGCCAGTATCCCGAAGGGTAAGCGAGTCTTCATCGAAGTGAAGTGTGGGTCGGAGATTGTTCCCGAATTGACTCGGATTCTGTATAAAGCTCAACGTCCCGCGAGTGAAACCGCGATCATCAGCTTCTCGGAAGAGGTCTGTGCCGCCTGCGTGAAAGCCTACCCCGACCTGAAAGTTTACTGGATCGTCTCATTGAAGTACGACAAGGCGACCGGGAGCTGGAATCACACCGCTGACGAGTTGATTACCACGGCGAAGAAGTTGCAGGTTCATGGTCTCGATCTGCAGGCCTGCGATTTGATCACCCCAACCTTCGGCAAGCAGGTCCTCGACAGCGACCTCGAACTCTACGTCTGGACCGTGAACGACCTTGCGTTGGCCAAACAGATGATCGCCGCCGGTGTGCAGGGCATTACGACCGACAAGCCCGGTTGGTTGAAGGCAGAATTGGGAGAGTAGTCGCTTCGATCTTTGCCTGATTCCTGACACCTTCGACTTGATACCTGCTTAAAGCACCGAGAAATAGTTATCCACGGCGAAATCGAAGGCTTCGGGGGTCATGACTTTCGGAAGGCAGCGGTAGGTGCAGTAGTTCCGTACCTGCAACAGCAGGTCGCGTGGCTGACACGAGCGAAACGGGCGATTGACACCGAGGTAGTGTGTCTGGACGAGATGTTCCACCGCTTCCGGATTGTACTGAAAGCCCATTTTGGGAGCGATTCGCCGGATGATTTCCTTGAATTCGTCAACGGTGGGGTCCACCACCTGAATCTTGTAGGGAATGCGGCGCAGAAACGCCCCGTCAACCAGATCTTTGGGTTCGAGATTGGTCGAAAAGATGATGAGCTGGTCGAACGGCACCTGCACCTTCTTACCGCTGGGCAGGTTCAAAAAGTCGTAGCGTTTTTCGAGAGGCACAATCCAGCGATTCAAGAGTTCGTCAACCGGCATGCGTTGGCGGCCGAAATCGTCGATGACCAATGTGCCGCAATTGCTCTTCAGTTGCAGGGGCGATTCACAGATGCGAGTGCTGGGGTTCAGCGTGACTTCCAGTTGTGCCATCGTCAGTTCGCCCCCCGCGATGACGGTCGGCCGCACAATCTGCACCCACCGTGGATCGACCCCGGAAAGATCGAACAGGCCGGTACTCTGTTCGGCAGAGATTTCGTCGTGAATTCCAGGGTCAAAGACGCGAATGATTTCGCCTTCGACACCCAGGGCTCGCGGAATCCAGATGGTTGACCCGAAACATTTCGTGATGCGTTCGGCGATGCTGGTTTTGCCATTCCCCGGTTCACCGAACAGGAACATGCCTCGGCCGGAGTTAATGGCCGGCCCCAGGCGATTCAGCATATCCTCGTTGATCAAAAGATCGGAAAACGATTCCCGCAGATTTTCTTCGGTCGCTTGCTGCTTCGCGATCGACTGGGCTTCCATCGCTTTCAGATACTGCCGGAGAGGCACCGGCGCCGCACCGAAATACGTGCATTCCTCGAAATAACGGCGGGCACGTTCGCGACCGAAATCAGTGATGCCGTATTGATAGTCCCCCATCTCGGCCGAGCCGGAATACATCAATAGCTGATCGCGCTTGAGCAGCTTCAGAATCGGATCGATGAGGCCGAAGGGCAATTTAATCTGCAACGCAATGCCGCGGCCCGAAGCTGATCCCTTCGAGAACAGGAACTTGAGAATCAGACGTTCAACATCGTCAGGCGAGATGCCCGCGTCTTCCAGACTCTCCGGGCAAGGGGGATAGTAAGCCTCTTCTTCCGCGGCCCGTTGGCTCCCCAGCAGCGACTTCACGCGATCGAACAAGGCGGAGATGCGTTTCTCATCCGTCGACAACGGCGGCAAGTTGTCCGAAGTGTTGACGGTTGGCTCAGCCTCTGTCGCTGATGTCTCGGACTGAGTCTCAGGCTGGGTCGCTGCTGCGACTTCCACATGATCATCAACCACCGGTATTGCGGGCTGTTCGACAGCTTTCTCTGAGGCTGGGGCGGCCTTCTCATCCAAGTCGGAGAAGTCGAGTGGCATCTCCTTGACCGCGCGCAGAACAGCGCTGGCTAACTCGGCGGCCGAGGAACGTCCTTTTCCGTTCGAAGGCTTCTTGCCCGGCTGCTGTGTCGATGACGGTCCGCTCATGCCGCGAATTTCTGACTGCAGGGACTGGTGACCACGCCGGCTCGAATGGCCGCGCTCGCTGCCGAAACCTAGGTCACAGTCGGCTCGTGGTCAAATCGCAACCGTGGCACAACCGGTATCATCGTCAGGGATGGTCCAAACGATCCTCAAGGCCATGTCTGAAGAAGCGACTACTCGACGACATCCGACAATCGCGAGAGGCTGACGATATCGTCGAGGCGAACGGAAACACGGTGGCGGTTACAGCGGATACCATGCCTACGGGCTTCGAGCACATAAAGTTCCCGCGTGGTTTTGCTGTCACGTAGATCATGCACATCCGCGTCAAGTAACGTCACAAAAAGCGTATCGGCCTGCTCCAGCGTTCCCAGAATCACATACGGGCTGCCCAGGTCGAGAACCAAGGCCTCGCCAACCAGACTGCTCCAGAACGATGACTCCGGATTGATGGGCGCAATCATGCAACAGTCCTATCGCCAATCGAGGGCAGGGGCTTACTGCGGCTCTGTCAGAATGTGAAGCTGGCTACCCGCAATGAGGTCTTTGACGCGTTCGCGGTATGGAGTCATGTGTGGTGCGACGAGATGGGCTTCGAGATCAGCGAGCGTTGTCCATTTCTCGACAATCATCACCACGTTTTCGCCCAACTTCTTTTGCCGGGTGAGCGGAGTTTCCATATCGATGGTTGGCCCATACTCGATGCAGCCCTGTTCAGCATGCACGGAGGGCATCAGCTTTCGGAATTCCTCTAGAAAGGCTTCCCGCTTGCCTGGGTGCGTTTCGATCTGAGCCAGAACGATGACCATATATTAAATCTCGATGGATGGGCCGAAGTGTTGTGCTGTGGAATCTTGGTCGACACCGAACCTGTGATCTTACGAAGCCCGCAGGTGGCGGTACAACTCGACGTGGCGTTCGACCATTCTCTCGATTGTAAATTCCGTCTGCATGCGGACCTGTCCGGCAGTCCCGAGTCGTGCTGCCAAGCCGGGTTCATCGATAAGACACCGGGTGAATTGCATCAACCCCACCGGATCGCCGACGCGCACGAGAAACCCCTGTTCATCGGGAGTCACGAGATATCGATTGGGAGGAATCTCCGTGGCGACCACGGGCAGTCCCGCCGCCATGGCTTCCATCAAACTGTTCGACAGGCCTTCAAAGCTGCTGGCCAACCAGAAGACATCGCCCGCGGCCAGCCATTTCGTCGCATCGTCACGGTGTCCCAGAAAATGGACCATAGACTGGGCATCGACACTGGCCGCAAATTCTTCCAACCGTGTCCGCTCGGGACCGTCTCCAATGACGAGGAGATGGACCTGCGGACGGATCTGCCACAGGGTAATCGCTCCCCAGATCAGATCGCGGACCCGTTTTTGCTCTGCCAGACGGCCGATGGAAACAATCACATAAGCCGATTCGGGAATGCCTAACGACGCCAGCAATCGAGCCCGTTGACTGCGGTCGATTGCAATAGGCTCGACACCGTTGGGAATGCAGTGGCAACGCTCGGCTGGCATCCCCAGTTGGGCATAAAACTCGACCACACTTGGCGAATTGCCGATCAGCACGTCGGTCCGAGGAATCAACTGGCGATCAACCCACAATTGCCACCCGGCTTTCCAGGAATCGACACAGCGTTCCGAAACCACACGCTTCACGGGAGTCTCCGGCGGTAAGGCCAACCGCCCATAGGCATGAGCCGCGAACAGCCAGGTATGCAGGATATCGGGGGGATGCTGTCGCAATTCCTGTCGCAGCCGTTGCCAGGCCCATGGATCACATTTCCAGCGTTTGCCGATGACAGTCACTGGAATATCAGCATCAGCGAGCACGGCCGCAAAGGGTCCCCCACGGGTGAGTGCGATGACTCGTGGTTGAAATTCCTCGCGAGGCAAGCGTGTGGCCAGCCAGGTGAGCTGCTTCTCCGCTCCGGACTGGTCCAAAGTCGGAATGAGATATGTAATCCGGGTGGCCGTCACAACGCGAAATCTCGGAAAGGGTTCGGACAATGTCCCCGCTCAATGTGGCAGAATCTCCACAATCTTCAAGTCCATTCCTGTTTTCGGGAGGGAGTTACGCCCAGTGTGAGATATCCGAGTCTCAACAACTCCCCAAATTTGAGAATCTTCGGGACCAGGACCTTGCAGCTTTGACAGGTTCACAGGACAACCTTAGACTGCCAACGCCTTCCACAAGGTTCTCGCTCAACGTGTCTTAAGCCGGGCAGCGGTTGCTACCAAGCCGAGCAAGAAGAGTGAGTGATCGAAGGGAACCCAAACGTGACTCGCCCTGTTGATTCACGGCGGTCCGGTTCAAACCAAGGGTATGTCTGGGCAAGCCGTGCGACGAATATCGCCGCAGTCGGTGTTGTGCCGCCAGCCTTGGGGTATTGGGCAGATCAGTCCTGGGGGACATTTCCCTGGCTGCTGATTGTCGGGGGGGCCTTCGGTTTTGCGTTGTTGATGCTGGAAATTTTGAAGTTGAGTCGCCCGCGATGACGTCGTCCGATGTCGAACCCGCGGAAGAATCGGCAGCGAACGTTCCGCATGACACGCGAGCCTCGACCCTGCAGAAAGTGCTCGTCTTTACGGGCATCGTCTTGGGGTTGGGGGTGTTGACCGCCGGTGTGGCGTTCATGGTGGCGGGACGGCCCGGAATCGAAGTGGCAGCCTGGGCAACAGGACTGTGTCTTCCCCCCGGGTGGCTGGTGTTTCTGGTCGAGCCTTATTATCGTCATCCTCGCGAAGCGGTCTACGGTTCGCTGCTGGTGTCGATGGTCCGGCTGGGCTGTGTGATGGCTGGAGTGCTGGCATTGAAGGCTTGGCGGCCTGATTTGCCAAAGTGGGTGTTTGCGGCTTGTCTGGCAGTGCTCTACATGGGCAGTCTGCTGGTAGAAACCCGGGAAGTGCTGCAGGGGCTTTCGCTTCGAAAGCCCCGCGCGTAAACCGGTGTCCTTTGTGATTCGCCTGATGGATCAGGTTCACGGGAGTTGGGTGGGTAATACGTATGGCAGCGGATGATCCCTTTCATCACGTACGGGATTTCGGCTATTTCGAGCTGCCTGGCTTTGCTGCGCAGTGGCTTGGGCTGCCGGACCATAAGCTGTGGCTGCCTAAGCTCAACATTCTCGGCTTTGAATTCCAATTAACAAAGTTCATGGTCCTGCAGGTTGTGGCAGGGCTCTTGACCTTGATCATTTTCAGCGATCTCGCCCGCCGCATTAAAGGTGGCAAGCCCGCAGCGGGCGCTTGGGCCAATTTCTGGGAATCGATCGCCGTCTTTCTGCGTGACAACGTGGTTCGTCCGACACTAGGCGGGCATCACGACGATCATGCTGCGGAAGACCACGGTGCGGCAGCGCACGGCGCAGAGCACCATGGTCATATGGAGACGGTGCACGAACAACGCCTGGGTCAGGAATCACACGACCACGACCCGCATCCGGAAGATAAGCACCTTCCCTTCGTGTGGTCCTGTTTCTTCTACATCCTGTTCTGCAACCTGTTAGGGGCGGTCCCAATGCTGGGTTCCGCCACGGGCAACATTAATGTCACGGGGTCGCTGGCCCTGTGTGCCTTGGGGGCCACCTATCTGGTGGGGGCTCGCGAGTTGGGAGCCGCAGGGTTCTTCAAGAATCTGGTGCCGCCCCTGGACGCCCCCGGTTGGATGAAAATTGCTCTTGTGCCGATGATGTTCGTGATTGAAATCATTGGCCTGCTGATCAAGCACGGGGTGCTCGCAGTGCGGCTTTTTGCCAACATCATGGGAGGGCATACCGTCATCGGAGTGATGCTGGGGTTCATTGCCTCGGTGCTTCACTCGCCCTATCCCGATTTGTGGTACATCGTGATGCCGGCCAGTATTCTGGGCCAGATTGGTATCGGCATGCTCGAACTGTTTGTGGCCTTCCTGCAAGCCTACGTGTTCGCGTTCCTGTCGACGATCTTTATCTCGATGGGGTCGCATCCTCACTAAAACTGATCGGCGTCGGCCAATGCAGGCCGGGCCAGTATGTCCCTGGAATTAGAGTCGTATAGGAGACTCCAAGTGAATTCGAAGTTGAAGTTGATTGCCTTGACTGCTGTCGTGATGTTGAGCACCGCGATGCCAGCGATGGCGCAAGATGCCGAAGCCGCCGCCAGCAGTGAACTGCTGAAGTTCTCGGGGGCCTTCGGTGCCGCTCTCACCATCATTGGTGCTGCGTTCAGCATCGCCAAGATTGGTGCTGCGTCGGTCGAGAGCATGGCTCGTCAGCCGGAAGTCGCCGGCGACATCCGTGGTGCTCTGCTGCTGTCCGCCGCTCTGATCGAAGGGGCGACCTTCTTCGCCCTGATCGTCTGTATTATCGCTGGTGGCTGATTGATCCGGTCGTTTTCCGGGTCTTGTTCCGTAGTTTTCAGTCGTCCGTAATCACTTTCGGCACGGACTGAGGCATCGTCGACGGATACTGACATGAGTCGAAGTTTCTTCTTGCAAATGATCACGGTGGGTCTCCTCGCCTGGGGGTTGACCGGCGGTGCACTTCGTGCCGACGATCAAGCACCAGCAGCAGATGCACCTGCCCACCCACCGGAAGCGAAAGCGCCGGCGGAAGCTGCCGCCGACCATGGCGATCATGGCCATGCGGCTGGCGATCACGCTGAGGCAGGGCATGCCGAAGCAGGGCATGAGGACACCGCCCACGCGGGTCATGAAGAGCATCACGAGACTGGTCTGCCGATGAATTTCAAAGGCGACCTGACCCTCTGGTCTCTCGTGACGTTCCTGCTGTTTGTCATGGTGCTCAGCAAATTTGCCTGGACCCCATTGTCGACAGCCTTAAGTCAGCGGGAAGCCTCCATTCGGAAAGAGATTTCCGATGCGGAAACGAATCGACTGAAGTCAGAATCCCTGCTCCGTGAGTATGAGGTCAAGCTGGCCCAGACTCAGGATGAAGTGAAGTCTCTGATCGCCGAAGCCAAGCGAGATGCGGAAACGGTCAAACAGGACATCATCTCGTCGGCGCAGCGCGAAGCAGAAACTCTGCGGAATCGGGCGGTGGCAGATATCGCTCAGGCCAAAGATGTGGCTCTCAACGATCTGTTCGACTTTGTCTCACAGAACGTTGTGCAGGCCACGGAAAAGGTGCTGCAGCGAAGCCTGACCGGTGACGACCAGGAGCGACTGGTTCGCGATGCCTTGGGGCAATTGGACGTTCGACGGAATTAGTGGCCGGAAGTGGTAGCCGAACTTCAATCGTCCTCCATGCGTAAATGATGGTCATGTCGACAAACGAATCTTCAGCCAGCCAGTTTGCAACAGTCGACCCGTCGACCCTCGCGGTCGCCAAGGTTTACGCTGTGGCATTCATTAACGCCGCGGCTAAAGATCAGTCGGTCGATGCGGCGCTGGAAGAGTTTGGTTCGCTGCTGGATGACGTGCTGACTCCCCATCCCGACTTTGAAACGTTGTTATGTGGGACGATGACGTCGCTTGAGACCAAGTTGGCAATGATCGATAAGGTGATTGCTCCCCGAGCAACGCCACTGCTGGTCAGCACGCTCAAAGTGCTGGCTCGACACGAACGACTTTCGCTGGTCCGGGCGGTTTTTCTTGCCGCCCAGCTTGAGCAAGAGCATCGTACGGGTCGGGTTCGCGTGCAGGTGACCTCAGCGGCCCCCTTATCTGAATCTGAATTGCAGGGTTTGCGCGATCGTTTGTCGCAAACTTTGTCAGCGGAGCCGATTCTATTAACCGCCTTGGACCCCGAACTGCTCGGGGGGCTGGTGATCCGTGTCGGCGACACGGTGTATGATGGATCGGTCCGAAATCGCTTAAAGCAATTGCGCGGGCAACTGCGCCAGAGGTGCTTGAATGAAGTTCAACGCGGGCGAGATCGCTTCAGTCATTCAGCAGGAAATTGAGGATTTCCGTAGCTCAATCGACACCGCCGAAGTGGGGCGCGTCGTCGAAGTGGGTGACGGGATCGCGCGGGTCTACGGCTTGTCCTCCGCCATGTCAGGCGAGATGGTCGAGTTCCAGAACGGCGTGCGCGGTCAGGTCTTCAACCTGGAAGAAAACTCCGTCGGGGTCATTATCCTCGGTGATTACCTGGAAATCGCCGAAGGGATGGAGGTCCGCACCACCGGGGCTCTGTTGTCGATTCCTGTCGGCGAATCGCTGATCGGTCGCGTGATCGACCCGCTGGGCAACGCACTCGATGGCAAGGGTGCGATCGTCACTTCGGAAATGCGGCCCCTCGAAACAATGGCCCCCGGTGTCGCTCAACGTCAACCGGTAAAGCAGCCGCTGCAAACGGGGATCAAAGCCGTTGATGCCATGACTCCGATCGGTCGTGGTCAACGCGAATTGATCATCGGCGACCGTAAAACAGGCAAAACAGCCGTCGCTCTCGATGCCATCATCAACCAGAAAGAAAGCGGCGTCATCTGCGTTTACGTCGCTTGTGGTCAACGGGCCAGTAGTGTCGCCGGAGTGGTCGACGCCTTACAACGTCACGGCGCGATGGACTACACCGTGGTGGTCTCCGCCACGGCTTCCGATCCTGCCCCTCTCCAATACATCGCGCCGTACGCCGGTGCCGCCATTGCCGAATACTTCATGTATCAGGGCAAACACACCCTGGTGATTTATGATGACCTCTCAAAGCAGGCCGTTGCCTATCGCCAGTTGTCGCTGCTGATGCGTCGTCCTCCGGGTCGTGAAGCCTATCCTGGTGACGTGTTCTACTGCCACAGCCGTCTGCTGGAACGTGCCGCGAAATTGAGTGACGAACTCGGTGGCGGTTCGATGACGGCGTTGCCGATCATCGAAACGCTGGAAGGGGAAGTCTCCGCGTACATTCCGACCAACGTGATTTCGATCACCGACGGCCAGATTTACCTGGAACCCGACCTGTTCTTCGCCGGGGTACGTCCCGCCATTAACGTCGGTATCTCGGTCTCTCGCGTCGGTGGTAACGCTCAGACCAAAGCGATGAAAAAGGTGGCGGGCAGCTTGCGACTCGACCTCGCCGCTTTCCGCGAACTGGAAGCGTTCGCCCAGTTGGGTACGGAACTCGATAAAGCCACGCAGCAGCAGCTCGATCGCGGTTACCGCATGGTCGAATTGCTCAAGCAGCCGCAGTTCCAACCGCTGCATTTCGCCGACCAGGTGATCAGCATCTTCGCCGGTGGTAAAGGCTACTTCGACAAGGTGCCTGTCAGCCGGGTTCAAGAGGCGGAAAAGCTGCTGTTGCAGTTCATGCGCGAAGAAAAGAGCGAAGTTCGGAATGCTCTGATTCAGTCGGGACAGTTAGATTCCGAAACGGAACAAGCCTTGGTTGCCGCCTTGAACGAATTTGAAAAACGCTGGGTGTCCCACGCTGCTAAGTAGTTATGGTGCCAAATCGATTGGACAGCTGACAACCCGCTGAGGTTGTGTCTCGGAGCCTTGTAGAGTTTCCTATGGCCAAAGCACGAGCGATCGTCAAGCGGCTCAAAGCCGTCCGCAATATCCGCAAGATCACGCGGACGATGGAACTGGTCGCTACGGCCCGTTTCAAGAAGGCGATGGACCGCGCGACGGAAGCCTCGGCTTATACGCGGAAAATCTCCGAGATCGTCGCCGACCTTTCAGCCACGTTAGCAAATGTGACCGGTGCCACGGGCATCACTCATCCGTTGCTGGTCCCGCATCCCACAGAAGCGCATGCCACGCTGCTGGTGTTGACTTCCAATCGCGGATTATGTGGTGGTTACAACGCCGGGGTGCTGCGTGTGGCGCAACATCGGATGCGGCAGGTCGATCCCGAGACGACAAAGTTGCGATTGGAAGTTTCCGGTAAGCGGGGTATCAATTTCTTCCGCTTCCAGAAACAGCCGATGGACGCGAGCTACACCAAGTTCGAGGACAAGCCGACATTTGAAGATGTCGAACAGCTCGCCAATGGATTGATCGAGGCCTATGTCGCCGGCAAGCTCGATCGTCTCGACGTGGCTTACACGAAATTCGAAAGTATGTCACGACAACGGGCGATTGTTGAGACCCTGCTGCCGATCGGAACTTTAGCCGGTGCGGAAGAGGCCGGAAAAAGTCAGGTCGAGTACGAGTTCTTGCCATCACCTCAGGAAATTCTGGAAGAGATCGTGCCCGCCTCGTTCAAGGCACGGTTATTCAAGTGTTTCCTGGATGCAGCCGTCAGCGAGCAGATTGCACGCATGGTGGCCATGAAGTCTGCAACGGAAAACGCCGGGGAAATGATCTCCACGCTGAAGGCCAGTTACAACCGGGCACGTCAGTCGCAGATTACCTCGGAATTGAGTGAAATTATCGGCGGTGCTGCCGCACTCGAGTAGCACAGCCCTAGAGAATCGCTGCCGGGAATCCCGATGCGGGGGGCAGCCGCGAATTGAACACGAGTTTTCATAGATTGAAGGAATCGAATCTCCAGAGCGCACGTACGAGTCATCGATCTGCGAGCCAGCTGCTCTCAATCACGAGTCATGCCAGCTCCGATGAAGTCTCTACGGCTATTTGAATTCGAATCACATTGAGGCTTTCCATGTCAGCGAGTGCCACGGGACGTATCACCCAGATTATCGGCTCGACCTTCGATGCAGAGTTCGAAGAAAGTCAGCTGCCGGACATCTACAACGCCCTGAAAATCGAATCCGAAGCCCGCGGGACTCGGATTTCGGTGACCGGCGAAGTGCAGCAGCACCTGGGTGGCGGACGAGTCCGCTGCGTGGCTCTCGGCAGCACCGACGGTATGGTCCGCGGCATGCCGGTGATTGACACCGGCTCTCCGGTGAGCGTACCCGTCGGAAAGGGGACTCTGGGCCGCGTCTTTAACTTGCTCGGTCAGCCGATCGACAACCAGGGTGACGTTGTTACAGACGAACATTGGCCGATCCATCGTGACCCGCCGCCCCTCGATAGCCTGAGTTCCAAGACGGAAATCTTCGAGACGGGCATCAAGGTCGTCGACCTGTTGATCCCCTTCGTGCGTGGTGGTAAAGCGGGTCTCTTCGGTGGTGCCGGTCTGGGTAAGACCGTGATTCTGCAGGAGTTGATCGCCCGTATCGCCAGTGCACACGGCGGTTACTCGGTCTTCGCTGGCGTGGGTGAACGCACCCGCGAGGGAAATGACCTGTGGCTCGAAATGCAGGAAACCAAGATCGGCAGTACCGACCGCGCGGTTATTGAGCAAACCGCGATGGTCTTCGGCCAGATGAATGAACCGCCCGGTGCCCGTCTGCGTGTCGCCTTGACGGCTCTCACCATGGCCGAGTGGTTCCGCGAAGCCACCGGGGCCGACACACTGCTCTTCGTCGATAACATCTTCCGCTTCTCACAGGCCGGTAGCGAAGTGTCCGCGTTGCTGGGACGTATGCCCTCCGCCGTGGGTTACCAGCCGACGTTGAGCACCGAGCTTGGTGCTCTTCAGGAACGCATCACCTCGACGAAGCGTGGGGCCATTACCTCGGTGCAGGCCGTGTACGTCCCCGCCGACGATCCGACCGACCCCGCACCCGCCACCGCGTTCGCGCACCTTGACGCCTTCATTTATCTCGAACGTAAGATCGCGGAAAAGGGCTTGTACCCGGCGATTGATCCGCTGGCGTCATCGAGCCGCGTGCTCGACCCGCAAATTGTCGGTGAGCACCACTACGGAGTGGCCCGCCGCGTGCAGAAGCTGCTGCAACGTTACCGCGAACTCCAGGACATCATTGCGATTCTCGGTATCGATGAGTTGAGCGAAGAAGATAAGCTGGTGGTCCATCGTGCCCGCCGCATCGAACGCTTCCTGTCGCAGCCGTTCATCGTTGCTGAAGCCTTTACCGGCAAGAAGGGGAACATCACCCCGCTGGCCGATACCATCCGCAGCTTCGAAGAACTGTGCGACGGCAAGTGGGACCATCTGCCGGAAGCCGCCTTCATGTATGTGGGTGCCATCGAAGATGCGGCGGCACAGGCCGAGCGGATGGCTGCAGCCGTCAAGTAGAATGCAGGCCCGACCTTGCTGCAGAAGTGAATGTGACTGGCAGCCCAAATGTCTGAGACCTGAAGTCTGAATCATGCCTGAGAAATCGCTACGACTGGTGATTGTGACGCCGGAGAAGACCCTCTTGGACGAGACGGTCTCCGCGCTCAGCTTTCCGTTGTACGATGGTGGCATTGGCATTCTCCCCGGGCGGTTGCCGTTGATCGGCCGTCTCGGGACCGGGGAGTTGAAAGTCCAGCAGGACGGTGCGGAAAAGCTGTTTTTTATCGACGGTGGGTTTGTTCAGGTTCGCGACAACGTGGTCACACTGCTCACGAACAGTGCTCAGCCCGCCGACCAGCTTTCAGTCGCCCAGACTCAGCAGGAACTAGACACTCTCACACAGCAGACGCCCACGACCGACGAAGGCATCAAGCAAAAACTGAACCAACAGTTAAAAGCCCGTCGCAAGTTGTCGCTTGCCCACAAAGTGAAGTGAAGCCTGTCGTTTCCGATTGCTCTGGGAATTCTCAGAGCGGCCATTCAGTCGGATTCTCAAGTCTCGTTATCATCCGCGAGATTTACGTAGCTTATCTCTTCGCGCGGTCGCTCGCCGGCAATCGAGATCAAAGATTCCCGAACCGCTACATTTTGCCATGCCAAATCATGGGACGGTCTCTCGCGCTCCCTCAGGCAACTTGATACCCGCGAAAAGTGTCATCCCTTAGAAACCTTACGACCGAACTAAAACATGATTGTGTAGCTATCGAGCCGCTTTCGTCTCTGCGTACTTCCGAAAATGCGAATCGCATGACGATCCATTCTTCGGTTGGCCGTGGAGACGAGATCAAATCAAGATCTGGCTCCGGTCTCGTGTAACGATCAGGCGACAGGTGCGGTCTTCATGACACATTCTTCCTCGACATCCCTCCGCTCAGGGGCCTTGCAGTGCGTGGAACTGGAGTGCCGTATTCCGGAACGACGCTTGCGCCGACTGCGAATGGACTACGATGACTTTCTGATCGGACGCGCCGAGTTCTGCGACCTGCGTCTGGATGACACTGATTCACCGTTGGTACTAGCAGAACTGCATCGACAAGCGGATGTTCTGTGGATCGAAAGTGCGGAAGATGGCCACCCGCTGACCATTAATGGCCAAGGCTGCCAACGCCTGGCATTACGCGATGGCGATGTGTTGACCATCGGAAATGGGACCATCGAGATCTGCATCGACCGCATGCCGAGCTTTGGTACGCAATCGGCGTCGCTCGACGAAGACCTGTCTGCCCTGTCGGCCGATGAGCTTTGCGAACGCATTATTGCCGAACAATCCGAAGTCGATGAATTCGAACGGAAAGAACTGGAAGGCTGGAAGTCACTGGTAATCGCTCTCGAGCAGACTTTGGCCGAGGCACAGACACAAGGTGGCCGTGTCGCACAGGAACGCATCGACGGCGCGATCACGGAACTGCGGCAATTATCGGTCACTCTTCAGTCTCGTGCTGACGAGTTGCTGGCCCGGGAAGCGGACTTTCTGGAGACCACTGCGGAACTTCGCGTGGCACAAACCGAGATGGTCCAGAAGCTCGATCTCCTGCTGCAGCAATTCGACGAAGGCGAACTCCGGGCCAGTGCCTGACCGCCAGAATCGTGCCCGTTGACTTGCGGGGGCTCAGCGGGTTAGTCTGCGTCGTATGTCTAATCGTGATGGTTCCCAACGATCTCACGTCCGCCGTTACGACAGTGACGAGCAGGAAGCCTATCTCAATTTGTGGCGGACTTATGACCGTCTGAAAGCCTACGAGGAAGAGGTTTTCACGACGGTTGGCCTCTCGGCGCAGCAGTACAACGCCCTCCGTTTACTGCAGATTGTGCACCCGGCGACGTTAACGGTCCAGGGGATTGGTGCGAAGCTGATCTCCCGGGCACCTGACATGACGCGACTGCTCGACCGGCTGGAACAACGGGGTTGGATCACACGCACGCGCCGCGAAGACAATCGACGTGTCGTCGATGTGGCCATCACTTCCGCAGGTCTGCAGTTACTGAAGCAACTCGCGGACCGTGTGATCGCCTGTCATGAACGGCAGCTGGGCCATCTCTCATCCTCGGAACTGCGTACCCTCAGCGATCTGTTGATTAAGGCAAGATCACCGCATGAAGAAATCGGCGGGCCGTGGGACCCCGAGCAACTTGTGAGATCTCGCCCACTCAATTCGAAGCAGGCCTTAGAGACCAATCGGGAGTGAGCTATCTCGCTTGCGACGTCTATCTACGAAAGCTGACGACCTGCCTGAAAATCGTCGTGTGTCCAGGCCCAGTTGCCTTCGAGCATCGTGCCGACCACCTCATGGCCAGCATTGAGCAGTTGATAGGTGGGGTTCTCGCAGCCGGATGGTGATAGCGAAATCACAGCCAGGTCGGCTCTCTTACCCGCAGTCAAAGTGCCCGCATGATGGCCACATCCTAATGCGCGTGCTCCGTTGATCGTCCCCAACTTCATTAAGGTATGATGGGGTACGTCTGAGTACGTTTGAGCCATGAACTGCATTTCCCGCCAGAGACTGAGATCAGGATTGGAAGCTCGGCTGTCGGTGCCTAAGGCGACCGAGCCGCCGAGTTCAACGAGATCCCGCCAAGGGTGGGGGGGATGCTCAAACGCCGCATGAGTCCGCGGGCAATAGACCAAAGTGATCTGCGGATAAGCCGCCATCAGCGCGAGTTCGTCGGTCGTCAGGTAGTTGCCATGAATGACGAGCGATCGAGGTAGTTCCGTCAGTGCATCGATCCACTCGCGACAACTGCGATCACCAAAAATGTCGGCTTGCCACAATCCGAGAGACATCAGGAACTCGCGAAATTCGCCAGTACCATGCCGTAAAAGTTCGCATTCCGCCGCCGTTTCTCCCAGATGGACGGCCACGGGTAAGGCCCGCGCATTCGCCTGCTGTACAGCGGTATGGAAAAGATCGGGATGTACGCTGTACGGAGCATGCGGACTCAGACCATAGCACAACCCGGTTGGAACTTCTGATGACTCAACCGGCTGTTGTGCCAAAGCCACTTGCGAGGCGACACGCGGCCCGGTCAAGCCCAGCAATTCCTGAAACACCACCGTGCGAGGCTGCTGGGCGGCAGCCGTATAGTCGCTCCATGTCCAACCCGTCGTGGCGATATCCCCCAGCAGTGTGACACCACTCCGTAGAGATTCCTGCAAACCACTGCGAATCGCGGATGAGACTTCATCGGGATGCTGCTGCCGATACCCGATGACCGCCTTAATCCAGGACGTGAACGGCAGCAATGGCGATAGCGGCGAACTGAGATGGCTGAATTCCAGGTGCGTATGGCAATTCACCAACCCGGGAATGATTGCGACATTGCCCAGGTCGATCGCCGATGGCGAACGGCTGTCGCCCACGGAAATGATTTTGCCATTCGCAACCGTCAGGCAACCATTTTCAATCGGACGGCTATCGACCGGCACAATCCAGCGAGCGCGGTAAGTCGTCACAGAGACCATTTATGCCAGCAGTTCCGAAATGATGCGCGATGGTTCCACACCGATCAGCCGCTGGTCGAGACCCTGGTATTTGAATGTGAAACGTTCGCCATCAAAGCCCAGCAGATGCAACACGGTACGATGGAAATCGTGAATATGCACTGGATCTTTCACAATGTTATAGCTGAAGTCGTCGGTTTCACCGTGAATGGTGCCACCTTTAGTGCCGCCCCCAGCCATCCACATGGTGAAGCAGCGCGGGTGATGATCGCGGCCGTAATTGGTTTTGGAGACACCGCCTTGTGAGTAAATGGTGCGGCCGAACTCCCCCCCCCAGATGATCAGAGTTTCGTCGAACAGCCCACGGCGTTTCAGGTCTTGAATCAACCCGTAACACGGCTGATCGACATCCATGCATTGATCGGGCATGCGGCCGGCCATGTTGCCATGATGATCCCAATTGTTGTGATAGATCTGAACGAACCGCACCCCGCGTTCGACCAACCGGCGAGCCAGTAATGCGGTATGAGCAAACGAGCCCGGCTTATGGATGTCTGGCCCATAGAGCTCTTCGGTCGATTTGGGTTCCTGCGTGAGATCAACGAGTTCCGGCACGCTCGATTGCATGCGGTAGGCCAGCTCGTATTGTTCGATGCGGGTGCGAGTTTCCGGGTCGCCGAGTTGTTCCAACGTTCGGCGATTGAGGGCCTGCAGTCCATCCAATGTTTTGCGGCGGATCTCACTGGGCACCCCCGGCGGATTATTGATGTACAGAATCGGGTCGCCGCCGGTGCGGAAGGATACGCCCGCGTGTTCACCGGAGAGATACCCCGATGACCACAATCTGGCAGAAATCGCCTGCACCTGTTCGACATTTCGTGGTTGAGCCACCAGCACGACGAACGTGGGCAAGTCTTCATTCAACGAACCCAGACCGTAGGACGTCCAAGACCCTAAGCAGGGGCGGCCCGTGAGCTGATTTCCCGTCTGCATATAGCTGATGGCCGGTTCATGATTGATCGCTTCCGTGTGCATACTGCGAATGAAGACCATGTCGTCAACGCATTTGGCGGTGTAGGGCAGCTTTTCGGTCACCCACATTCCGCACTCGCCGCGCTGCTGGAAGTTGTACATCGACGGTGCGATCGGAAATCGCTTCTGGCCCGATGTCATCGTGGTCAACCGCTGTCCCATGCGGACCGATTCGGGCAGGTCTTTGTCGTACCATTCCTGCATGACTGGCTTGTAGTCGTACAGGTCGAGCTGAGAGGGGCCGCCGACCATGTGCAGATAAATCACATGCTTGGCTTTGGGAGCATGATGCGTGAGCGCCAACGGCACGCCGCTGGGGTTCGAAGCCGTCGCGGCCGTGGCCGAATCCTGACCCAGCAGCGATGCGAGAGCCGCCCCACCGAGGAGATGTGAGCCGCGTGCCAGCAGATGCCGACGGGTCATGTTCAGGCGGTATTCATCGAAGAGAGACATGGAGCCAGCCTTTACACAGTGCCGAATCGTTTGCGGGGTTGTTCAATAGGTGGTCAGCTTCTATTTGCAGAGAAACTCGTCCAAGTTCATCAGTTCGTTGCATAGCATGGTCCAAGCGGCCAGCGTCGCCGGATCGAGAGCGGCATCGGGAACGGAATCTCCAAACGTAATCAGTTGCTTGGCCTCGTCGGTATGCGAAGTGTAATAGCTCTGAAGCTCGGAGAGAGAATGTTCAATAATGGTTTGCTCTTCGCCCGTCCAATCGCGGGATAACAGCCGCTGACCCAGCCTGCTGAGCTTCTCGGCCGTGGTGGCTCCGCCCGCTTGCAGCAGCGTTTCTGCCAGATGCCGGGCCGCTTCGACATATTGCGGATCGTTCAATGTGACGAGGGCTTGCAGCGGCGTATTGGTTCGTTCGCGGCGTACCGTACAGACTTCACGAGCCGGGGCATTAAAGATATCGAGCGATGCTGGCGGGGCACTTCGTTTCCAGAACGTATACAGACTGCGGCGATACAAATTCTCGCCGGTGTCGTGCTGGTAGTTGCGAGTGTTGCTGCCGATCATGGCGACCGCTTCCCATACCCCATCGGGTTGGTACGGCTTGACGCTGGGTCCACCAATTGTCGGCACCAACAGACCCGAGGTGCTCAACGCCGAATCACGGACCATCTCGGCATCCATGCGAAAACGTGGCCCGCGTGACAGCCAGCGATTGGCAGGATCGGCTTCGAGTTTCTCCGGCGTGGTGATGGCTGCCTGTCGGTATGTCGCCGAAGTCACCAGCAATTTGAAGAACTGCTGCACGTCCCAGTTCTGTTCACGGAATTCGACGGCTAGCCAGTCGAGCAGTTCCGGATGCGAGGGCAGTTCGCCGGTGACACCGAAATCACCAGCCGTGCGAACGAGTCCTGTCCCGAAGACTTCCTGCCAGAATCGATTGACCGTCACGCGAGCGGTAAGCGGGTGTTCGGCACTTAACAACCAATGTGCCAATCCAAGACGATTCCGGGGAGCTTCCGTTGGAAAGGCAGGGAGCACCGCCGGAGTTTTCGCCTGCACCTGATCGCGGCGTTTGTCGTACTCGCCCCGGAACAGGATATAAGCCATCGGGGCATCTTGCTTCTCATTCATCACATGGGCGACCGTTCCCCGGGCTTTGATGTCGGCTTGCTCCCGCTCCAGCTTTTGCTGCTCACTCAGCCGTTGTTGATAGGCCGAATCTTGCGTGTCGAGCCACCAGGCATAGAGCTCATCGACCTGCTTGGCTGGGCGTTCTTCGGCGGGCTTCGCCACCAGGGCCGCATAGCGAGTCGACTTCGCCAGCATCGCGACTTCACCAGCAGGCAAACTCCGCTGATAGAGGCGAACGTCATTCAATGTGACCCCAGTCAAAGGGCTGGAATTCTGACGTTGGCCTAACTTCAATGGGACTTCGGTCCGTGTAGTATTCTTCAAGCCATTTGCCTGAACATTGGTCGGTTCCAGTTCCCCGTTGATGTAGACCTTCACACCTTCGGCTTTCATGGACCCGTCATAGCTGACGAGCACATGGGTCCATTCATCCGCTTTGATCTGCTTGCGGGAAACCACCTTCAAGGCATCTTCCTGCCACTTGTGGATGATGTGCATGCCCACTCGGCGGCCTTCTATCCACAGGTCCCAGCCACGGTAGTCATTTGCATCGTCCATGCGGGCGAGAATGGCGCCGGAACCGTCATTCGCGGGAAGTTTCACCCAGGCCGCACAAGTGAAGGGTTGGTCTTTGTCGAAGTCACCAACGTCTGAGAATTCGGCCAGTCCGGGTTGAGCCAGATACAAGGCATGTTCGCCGGTTTGGCCGGGACGCCATTCTCCCCCCGATTTCAATGGCAGGGTCGACGCTTCCCCCGACTTGATGACCGTCAGCTGTGAGACGGCGGGATCGCTACCCGGGCCATCGGTCAATGGCAATTGAAAGACGAGTTGTTCCGTCGAGACCGATTGAGATAACTCAGCAGGCGTGATACCTGCCAGCCAGGTATCGAATTCTGGTCGCGCCGCTTGCTTACGTTGTTCGACCGCGGAGCGAGCAGCGGCAATTTCGCCATCGAGTGTTTGCCAGCGGCCCATGTCTTCTGACTTGGGGACGACTATGATCGGCGGCGAATCTTTGATATTCCCATCTTTGGCGGGTTGCGTGGTGTTATTGAAGAAGGCCGCCAGCTCGTAGAATTCCTGCTGAGTCACCGGGTCGAACTTGTGATCGTGGCAGACCGCACATCCCGTGGTTAGCCCCATCCAGACGAGTGATGTCGTTTCCGTCCGGTCGCGGGTGTAGAGGACCAGATACTCTTCATCGATGATGCCCCCTTCATTTGTCGTGATATTGCAACGATTGAAGCCGGTGGCGATTTTTTGATCGAGCGTCGGACTCGGAAGCAGATCTCCCGCCAGTTGTTCGATGGTGAACTGGTCAAACGGTTGATTCTGATTGAAGGCGTTGATCACCCAATCACGGTAGATCCACATCTCGCGATAGTTGTCGAAGTGAATACCGTGGGTGTCGGCATAACGGGCCGCATCGAGCCAATATCGAGCACGATGCTCGCCCCACTGTGGCTTCTGCATCAAGAGATCGACGAGTTTCTCGTAGGCATCCGCCGAACCATCGGCGACGAACGCTTCGACCAGTTCGGGGGCCGGAGGCATGCCGGTCAGGTCGAGACTCAGACGTCGGGCCAAGGTGCGGCGATCGGCTTCCGGCGCGGGGGATAGATTCCGTCGTTCGAGTTCGGCTAACACCAATCGATCAATCGGGTTTCGTATCCAACTGCTGTTCTTGACCTCCGGCAGTTCCGGTCGATGTGGGGCGATGAACGACCAGTGGGGTTGATACTCCGCCCCCGCCTTCACCCAATCGACCAGAACCTGTTTTTGCTCAGCCGTGAGGGTCTTTTTCGATTCTGGCGGAGGCATGACCTCATCGGGATTGTCCGTGAGAATCCGTTTCAGCATTTCACTGGTGGCGGGGTCGCCGGGGGTAATCGCGTGCAGATTGATGGCGGCTTCGCGATGATCCAGCCGCAAATCGGCCTTGCGGGAGGCACTGTCCGGACCATGACAACTGAAGCAGGCGTCGGCCAGAATTGGCCGGACATCGCGGTTGTATGCCGGTGGCTCAGCCGCCACCGTGTTCGCCGCAGTCATGACCAGACCGGTCAGCCACCCGCAAGCGGCCGTGAGAACGATTCTTTTGTGAGCCAGCGCCGTCAACATCATCAGCGAACCTCGGGTGTCGTCTTAAATCGTTGTGCCAGAATCGAACGTGACAGGGAAGACTCGGTGGGGGGCAATGCCTGTGACCAGTAAGTCATTCCCGAGCGAATATGTCGCGACATGGCGGTTAAGGCTGCCTGCCGCTGTTGTTTCAACAAGGCTTGCGTGATGGCGCCGTGCTCACGGGCTTCCTCATTCAGGCGGTGATAGCCGTTGCATGCACTATCGTATTCCCAGGCGACATCACGAAATGCCCGGAAGAGTAACTTCAACCGATTCAGTTCCTGAATCAGAAAAGTATTGCCTGCGGACTGGGCAATCAGATCGTGCAATTCGCTATCCAGCTCGCGTGCCCGCTGAACCAGCCTGGTTCCGCCACGAACGGTAGGTGCCTGTAGTCGAGTAAACTCGCGATCGAGGCTTTGCAGAGGCTTCAGGGGAATGCGACCAACGGCCCCGCGAACGGCTTCGCATTCCAGGGCCCTACGCACACGGCAGACTTCGCGAACTTCCCGAGACGAAATTTGTCGGACGACAGCCCCCCGGTTAGGTTGCAGCGTCAACAGGCCGATGCCTCCCAGCGTGATCAGAGCTTCGCGAATGGGCGTGTGACTGACGCCGAACCGCTGAGCCAGTTCCTGCGTCACCAGATGTTGTCCGGCTTGCAACCGGCCGTGAAAAATATCACCCAACAGAGACTGCACAATCGCATCGCGGCGCTCGCCACGGCGAAGGGGTTCCGTCTGTAGGGAAATGGGCAAGGACATGAGCGACTCAATGGCAATTGGATTCTTTGCAAAGTACCCATAAATGCTGATAGATGCAACGGGCGTCTACAGAAATGGCCAGGATTCTGTAGAATCTAACTCGGCCATGCTTGGGAAAGCTGGCCCGAAAACGACGGTGAATTCCGAGTGAAGATCCCGATTTGCGCGGGAATTCCTTAACAAATTGGTTAGAGTAGTGTCGCTGATCGCAGTCACGGATGATCCCAGCACAAGGATGGATGCCATGGCACGGATCTTCTACAGCATGGCCGGTGAAGGCCGAGGTCACGCCGCCCGGGTTCGTACGTTGGTGGAGCATCTCCGCCATGATCATGAACTGGTGCTGTTCGCGTCGGACGAGGCCTATGATTTTCTGGCCCGTTGTTACGGTCCCGAGCAACAGGTGCCGAACGTCCGGCTGATGCGAATTCCCGGGCTGCGTTTTCACTACACCAACCGCAAGCTCGATTTGTGGCGGACGATCTCCAGCGGCCTGGCTTATGCGTTTCATGGATTGCCACAACTCGTAGCCGCGTTTCGACGCCGCATACGTGATGAACAACCCGACTTGATTCTCTCCGACTTTGAGCCCGCCTTACCTCGGGCTGCCACAGCCGAACGCGTTCCCTATATCAGCATCGATCATCAGCACGTGCTCATGGCTTATGATTTGCGGTCACTCCCCTGGTCTCTGAAATGGCACGCGTGGTCCATGAGTTGGGCAGTCTGGTTGTACTACACCCGGCAGACCGAAATTATCACGTCGTCGTTCTATCACACCCCGCTGAAACCCGGTTGGGAACGAGTGCGTCAGGTGGGACCGTTGATTCGGGCCGAGGTCGCCGCCGCGAATCCTCACAGAGGAAATTACCTGCTCTCCTACCTGAGAGCCAACACGCCGGATTCCATCCTAGACGTCTTGCAGAGTGTGGGACGCCCCATCAAAGTCTATGGCCTGGGAGAACGTCCGCCCTGCGTGAATCTGATATTCTGCCCGATTCACGAAACTCAGTTTGTGACAGACCTGGCCAACTGCGAAGCCGTGATCTGTGCCGCGGGGAACCAGTTGCTGGGAGAGTCGTTGTATCTCGGTAAGCCCGTGCTGGCGTTGCCGGAAGCGCAACACCATGAGCAAAGGATCAACGCCCACTATCTGCAGGAAATGGGGGTGGGCATGTGGACCACACTGGAAACCCTCGACGCAGCCAAAATCGAGGAGTTCCTGGCTCGATTGCCAGAGTTCCAACAACGTCTGTTCGACCTGCGCGGCCAGTTTGATGGTACTGCAGCGACGTTGCAGATCATCCAGGATGTTTTATCACGTACCACCAGGCACTCACAGGAATCAGTTCCCGTGCGGGCTGCTTGAAGCCTTCGTTGTGAGTGCTGCCACCGCGCGTTCCAGATGCCAGCCGGTGATGCCGGATTCCGCCTTCAGGCGTTCATAATCGCGGCGACGTTCGCTCAACAGTTCGGCGGAATGATCGCGCCGTCGTACCGCCCGAATCAACAGGTTCTTCGGAGTGTGCTCCAGCTCAATGAACTCGACGATCTGCGTGCGATATCCCTGCATTTCCAGAAAACGGGCACGCAAGGCATCGGTCACATCGGCGGCAAAGCGTTCTCGCAACAAGCCGTAACCAACCATTCCCGGAAGAACCGTTTCGGGAAGCAATCGCGACAGTTCATGCTGGCAGCATGGCACCGCGAAGATGACATCTGATTGCCAGGCCAAGGCGTGGGCCAGGGCTTCATCCGTGGCGGTATCACAGGCATGAAGTGAAATCGCCAAATGGACTGATCCGGCAGGCGAGTAATGTTGAATATCGCCAGTGATGAACTCCAACCCCGTCAGTCGTAAGTCGCGCGCGATGGACTGGCATTGCTGGATCACCTCTCGCTTGAGGTCAATTCCCACAATGTGCACGTCCCGCGATTTGTTGACCGTGAGGTAGTGGTGCACCGCAAAGGTGAGGTAGCTTTTGCCACAGCCGAAATCGACCACGCGGATTTCACCCGTGGCTGGCAATTCCTCGTAGATATCGTCGACAAATTCCAGGTAGCGATTGATCTGCCGAAATTTGTGCGCCATCGTCGGGAAGACCTTCCCCTGAGCTGACATGACACCAATCGTTTCCAGAAAAGGACACGCTTGCCCTTCGGGAAGGATTCGCTGACGAGTCCGATTGTGCTCGGTGCTGTCGGGACTTTTCGTGGGGGGCTTGGTTTTGAACTGCACCTGCCCCGAGGGTTTCACGCGAACGGTCACATCGGCTTCCGTGGCGAACCAGTGCAGATCGCCGTATTTGGTGGCGAAGGCCGCCGTGATCCGATCGATCAATTGATCGGCCGTCACATTGTCATGAAAGGCTTGAGCACCGCGCTGGAATGACCATTGATAATGGAATTGATTTTGAATCGTAATCGGTCGCACGCTGATTTTTGTCACCTCTGAAGGCGCCAACGGGCGACTCAGGATGAGCTGAATCATGGACCGGGAATCCAGATGCTGTCGAAGTAGAGTTTGCCAGGAAGCCACGGAGCGCATGAAGCCATCTCACCTCAACCAGCGATCGCAAGAGCAGCGAGTCGCTCACCTGCGGTCGGCTGGGATTAAAGCCCTGTCGGAATTCGCCCG
Organism: bacterium; assembly: GCA_016125225.1. GTDB lineage: Bacteria > Planctomycetota > Planctomycetia > Planctomycetales > Planctomycetaceae > DSVQ01. The sequence continues at coordinate 74,293 of WGME01000014.1, forward strand.
CCACGCATCACGAACTTGCCGCTGCTTGAAACTGGCAAGGCAAGGACCACGGCATCGCCTAAGTCTCGATCGAAGGTAACCCGCTCCCCAGCGGATCGTCCGGCGACAGGGACAAGACGCACAACGGTCGTGCGACCGTTGATGGCAGCCATGGCCATCTGATCGGCAATCACCGCCGAGATTGCACCTGCGGGCGTATCGCCGGGAATCGGAATCAGATCTAACCCCTGCCCGCCCACCGCACTGAAAGAGGCCAGATGTTCGAGTGCCAACGAACCGGCTTCGGTTGCCGAGACCAAGCCTGCGTCCCTCAGCACCGGCAACAGAATTGAGGCCTCTGAAGCAGAACTTGTCGAGGCAAATTGACCGCCAGTGCGGATGGCAGAGGAAATTAATGCGAGTGCGGCGGTTGTGCCCGGCGATCCAAACGCAGGGACGCCCAGCAGTTTCAGCAATTCCGCAATCGTCTGACCCGGACGAATGGTCGGAGCAAGCGACACGTCAATCTTGCCCAAGTCGGCATGCAGGCGAGTGGCAATCTCTCGACCGACCAATTCAGCCACCCGGGTTGCCTGAAAGGACGCGGAACGAATTTCGCCCGCCAGACACGCGAGATCGGCCTGAGGATCGACCTGTAATCGCTGTTCAATGGCATGACGTATTGGCCCCATTGCCGACACGCTGACAAAGACCACCAGGTCATTCCAGCCATCCCCGGCAAAAGCCCCGGCAATGGGGGGGCCATCATCGGGAACATTCCCCAGAACGGCGAGCCGAGCGGCACCAGCACCAAATCGATCGGCCGTGGCAATGGATGTGTCGCGAATCGTCTTGCCCAGCAAGTCGACGGCGTCCATATTGATGCCCGCACTCGATGTTGCCACTTCCACAGCAGCATGCACCCGTGCGGTTTGTGCCAGCACCGTGGGCAATGCGGCAATCAACTGTCGAGACCATTTCGACATGCCATGCTGTGCTCGTACAAAAAAACCACTGATTTGATCGAGGTGAGCGCTGGAGGCCGCACCATCGAGCGTCCGTGCAATGTTGATCAAATCATCGGGACTATGCCCCTCGGACAGGCGATCAATCGGAGAGATCGTCACCCGTCGCTGGAGAATGGGGACCCCCAGATCTGCAGCAACGGCACTGCACACCTGCGATAAAGCCCCCGCCTTTTCCAGAATTCGCTGGTACAGATTTTCGCATAGCCCATGCAGATTGCGATTGGCCAAGTCGCCCGCATTGATGCCGAGCGTGACCGTGCGAACTTCCAATGGGGGGGCGGACCATGTCAAGGGGGCCGCCAATGCCGCGTGACGAGTCGTCATATCAACGAATTCCCCGGGACCTTGCGTGAAGTCATTACTGTTGCTGTCCGATTCTGTCGGTTTCCATCACATCACAACGGGGCTGGTTGCGAAATCGCTTGCAGAACGTCATTCCGGTAAAGTTCGAAGGCAATCCCTTGAGATCCCAGCGAATGGTTCAGTTCCTGGTGCAGTCGAACCACATCGATTCCCCGCGGCACGGCTAATTGCAAGCATGATGCGAAGACTCCTGCGGCGTCATCCCGCTCGCCGTACAGATCGGTAATGTCGATCCCCTCTTGAGCCATGCGGAACGATACACGCCGCAGCACTCCAGGCGAATCCTTGCCAGACATTCGTAGCAGATAATTATCGATCAGGACTGGCACTTCAGGATCGTCGAGCAATAACTCATTCGCAGGATCTTTCAGGACCAGATCGCCGCCGAATGGGCGACAGACGGCGCGGATGTGATCGACAATCACTTCCGTGTCTCGTGTCTCAGGAAATTCGACGGCGGCGATGATCGTAAAGTATTGTCGCATGATCGCCAGACTGACATCGACGAATCCGCCGCCGAGTTCGTCCAAGGCCGTGGCCAACGCCGCCAGAATGCCCACACGGTTCGTGGCCATCACGGTCATCACATACTGTTTTTTTACCATCTTCGCCCTCCGCCCCCGCAGTCAACACTTGAGTCGATCAACTCCGTTGCTGACTCTCTAGACACTCAGGTTTGCGGACCTGCCATCTGTCACTCGATTCAATCAGTATATGACAACAGGTCGTCTGAGTCTGTGGACAGACACATCGAAAATTGGGAGGCTTTAGTTTGAGAACATCCGCAGACGATACCGTGTCGCAGATGCGACGCGATCGCCCCACATCATCTTGTGACAATTCGCTAAGGAAGTGAAAACCGATGACCACACTTGTCGATTATGCTCTCGAACCCGAATTGTCCGTTCACGAGTTCATCAATGTGCTCGTCGCTTCCACTCTGGCGGAACGACGCCCGATTGACGATGCCGAGCGAATGAGCGGCATGTTGCGCCAGGCGGACCTGATCGTGACCGCCCGTGCTTCCGGGAAACTGATCGGAATCTCGCGGGCCTTATCTGACTTCAGTTTTTGCACCTATCTGTCGGATCTGGCAGTCGATCAGGCCTTCCAGCGTCAGGGGATAGGGCAGGAATTGATTCGCCGCACCCATCAGGCCGCCGGATTGCACACCACGCTGATCCTGCTGGCAGCCCCTAAGGCCAGGGAGTACTACCCCTACATTGGCATGCAGTTTCATGACTCCTGCTGGACGATTCCGGCCCAACCCAAGAAAGTCGCTGTGTGCTGACGCGTTTCGACCACAAAGAATGAACACACGACCACGGTCACGAGAAAAATCGTCGATCGGATTTTGCCGCCGCGACGACTTCGTTATACTTCGTCTCAGATCTGTGTCCGTCGAGACTCTCGTTCTCGGCGATGCCATCCTGCCCGGTGGTGTAACGGTAGCACGAGTGACTCTGGATCACTTGGTTCAGGTTCAAATCCTGGCCGGGCAATTCTTAAATGATTGATGTGCCGTGTGTTGGCAACGGCTGTAACTTTTCGACCAAGTACGAATGTGTCGTCTGGTCACTTCGGGTGGCGCGGCCTGTGGTGCTTTGACCTCGAATTTCCAGGTTCAAGGGACGCGTTTAGGCTCCGGCTCGCCGCTGTGGGAACTAGGTCGCTAGTCTCTTTCCCTGCCAATCATTGTGCCGTCTTGGCTTTGGTTTTGGCTTTCTTGCCAGCGGGCTGAGGCGGCTGCGGTTCGCCTTCAAACGGGCGGTTGCCGTAGGCTTCGCGTGGCACATCTCCTGTTTCCTGAACTTCTTTTCGCAATCGTTCGAGTTCGGTATGCAATGTCTTCACTGTCTCGGCATAGGCGGGATCGTTGTAGAAGTTTTTGACTTCGAGCGGATCGGCATCGCGGTCGAGCAGTTCCCAGTCGTCGACATCGGGCTTGTAGTAATGGACCAGCTTGTAGCGATCGGTAATGACGCCGTAATGCGGACGCACGCGGTGTGGCACGGGGAATTCGTAATAATGGTAGTACAGGCTTTTCCGCCAGTCCGCGGGTGTCTGGCCTTGGAATAAGGGCACGAGACTGCGACCCTGCATCTCCGCGGGAATGTCCTGTCCGGCCAGATCCAGAAAGGTCTCGGCAAAATCGATCAGCGAGACAATGTCGTGATTCACACTGCCCGCCGGAGTCTGGCCGGGCCAGCGTACCAGTAGTGGTGTCCGCAGAGATTCTTCGAAGATCCAGCGCTTATCGAACCAGCCGTGCTCGCCGAGATAGAAACCCTGGTCCGACGAGCACATGACCACTGTGTTTTCGGCAAGGCCTTCCTGATCGAGGAAATCGAGCAGTCGTCCAATGTTTTCATCAACGGCTTTCACGCAGGCGAGGTAGTCGTGCATGTAGCGGTTGTAGCGCCAGCGGACGAGGTCTTTGCCGGTGAGGTTGGCCTTGCGAAAGTCTTCATTGCGGGGCTCATAGTAGGCATTCCAGACCTTAAGTTGCTCCGGGGTCAGGTTCGGAGCGGGACGGAATTTCGCATCGAGATCGGTAAAGGTTCGGTCCAATCCCATGTCATGATCGCTGATGGCCTTGCTGCGACCGGCGTAGTCATCGAACAGTGTTTCCGGCTCCGGATACTGACGGTCATGGTCCCAACCCAGATGCCGGAGCGCCGGTGACCATTCGCGGTGCGGGGCCTTGTGCTGGCTCATCAGCATGAAGGGCTTGGACTTGTCACGGTTCTTCAGCCATTCAATCGACAGGTCGGTGATGATGTCGGTGGTATAGCCCGAGTGCTTCACCTGCTTGCCGTTGTCGATCATCGGCGGATTGTAGTAAATCCCCTGTCCCGGCAGGATATGCCAGTAATCAAAGCCAGTGGGGTCGCTGATCAGATGCCATTTCCCGATGATGGCTGTGGAATACCCCGCTCCCTGCAGAAGTTTGGGAAACGTCGTCTGGCTGCTGTCAAAGCGGCTGTTGGTGTTGTTGTAAAAACCGTTCTTGTGCGAGTACTTGCCGGTCAGAATCGTGGCTCGACTGGGGCCGCAAATGGAGTTGGTGACCAGGCAACGCTCGAACCGCATCCCCTCTTTCGCAATACGATCCATCGCCGGGGTTTCGAGCAGCTTGCGGCGTTCACCGTAGGTGCTGATGGCCTGGCATGTCAGATCGTCGGCAAAAATGAACAGGATGTTTGGACGTGTTGCATCAGCGGCATTCACCGCAGGGGTCGCCAGGCATCCCAGACCACACAGCAGTCCCCACAGAACGACAATTTGCCGACGCATGATGCACTTCTCCGAGATGAGCCAATCGAACTTGGACTGCAGCAATTCTTTCGCCTGACGGCCGACGGTGGTTGAATGAAACAGCCACGGGATTGACCGGCCAGGGATTTCCCACACCATAACCGAATTGGGGTGTGAGGTCACATCATGGGCCATCCGAAGATCAGCACGCGAAGAAAAGAAATGCCGTGTCAGCCGGTGTCCCTCAATGTGTTGTTTCCGGAGCGGGAGTATCGGAAGTCGCTGCCGGTCCATCATCTCGCCTCCGATCCTTGCGAGATTCGCGAACGTGCCGCAATGTTGTCCAGGGGCTGTCCGCCAGCGAGGTGCCTTTCGGCTGGCCGATCCGTTGCGACAGATAGATGCCTGAGTGGCCACTGAAAAGGTAGGCGATACTGCAGGCGAGGGCAAAATAAACGGTGAATTCCCCGCCGAAGAGCTCGATGCCCATCATTGTGCAGGCCAAAGGGGTGTTAGTCGCTCCGGCGAATACGGCGAGAAATCCTAACGCTGCGAAGAGATCGACTGGGCAACCTAGCCACATCGCGAGTGTGTTACCCAAGGCGGCCCCAATGAAGAACAATGGCGTGACCTCACCGCCTTTGAAGCCGCTGCTGAGCGTAACGGCGGTGAACACGACTTTCGCCAACCAACTCCAGGTGTGAGCACCGCCGACATGGAAACAGCTGACGATGGTGACCGCGTGGGGATCGCTCGATGAGACACCCAGTCCCAGGTAATCGCGAGTATCGAGTAACCAGACCATGCCAATGACAATCAGTCCGCCAATCGCGGGACGCAACACGGCCGAGGGAATCAACCGGCGAAGTAGAGCCTGCATTCCGTGCACCATCTCGGCAAAGAGCAGGCTCACCCCACCAAAAGCCACCCCCGCCAGGACCACTTTGAGCATCAACGAGGGAACGAGCGGGGCTAACGGTCCGGCATGGTCGGCCCCGGCCATTGATGCGACATGGTAATGCGTATGCCCGATCCCCCAGGCGAGACAAGCCTGATCGGCCGTGATTCCCGCGATCAGGCAGGGAACCAAGGCAGCGGAATTCATCCGACCGATGATCAACACTTCCATCGCAAAAATGGTCCCGGCGATGGGTGTCCCGAAGACTCCGCCGAAGCCAGCGGATACACCGGCCATCAACAGAATCTGTCGATCACTACGGCTCAGCGAGGGAATGCAACGAGCCAGGCCACTGGCCAAACTGCCGCCCATCTGAACTGCCGTGCCTTCACGTCCGGCGGAACCGCCAAATAAGTGAGTGATGACTGTGCTGATCAAAATCAAGGGGGCCATGCGGAGCGGAACTCCGCCTGCGGGTTCGTGGATCTCGTCCATCACCAGATTGTTGCCCGCCTCAACCGACTTGCCGATGGCTGCGTAGAGGCCGCCGATGACCATCCCTGCCAGCGGCAAGGCATAGAGCAGTCCGGGATGTGCCATCCGTGTGGAGGTCGCGATGTCCAACGACCAAAGAAATAAGGCACAGGCAGAACCGACCATGCCACCCAACGGAATCGCGAGCAGGCACCACTTCAGCAGATACTTGACTAGAGAAACGTGTTGATCGAATGGTTTGATTCCCACCAGACCGACCGGTTCGGTCTCCGCTTCCGGCTGCTGATCGGTGCTCAACCCCTGTTCTCCCCCGCTGATGACGATTGCTGGTGCTTGCTGTTTGGCACGGCGAATACCGTACGGTCAGGAGAGGATGGCATCAATGACATGAGCACCTTCGACGCCCGTCAGGCGGGCATCGAGCCCCTGGAACTTCACGCTGAAGGCATCGTGTCGGACACCAAGCAGGTGCAGCATCGTCGCATGAAGATCATGCACGGTGGTGACATTTTCCACGGCGGCATATCCCAATTCATCGGAGCTGCCATGGACCAGCCCCCCTTTGACACCGGCTCCACACAGCCAGACGGTCATGGCTTTATTGTGATGATCGCGGCCGCTGCCCCCTTGCGACATCGGTGTGCGGCCGAATTCCCCCGCCCAGACTATCAGCGTGTCTTCCAATAATCCTCGGCGTTTCAGATCGGTAATGAGTGCCATGCAGGGCCGATCGATTTCTAACGCTTTCTGAGCGACGCCTTCTTTGACGCCGCCGTGATGATCCCAGTCTTTGTGATACAATTGAATGAATCGCACGCCCCGTTCCGCGAGACGACGAGCCAGCAAACAGTTCGACGCGAACGAGCCGTCTCCCGGCTGGCAACCATAAAGGTCTAAGGTCTCCTGCGTCTCATGGGCCACATCAATCAAATCGGGCACGCTGGCCTGCATCTGAAAGGCCATCTCATATTGAGCGATGCGGGTCGCAATTTCGGGATCGAGTGCCAAAGCTGCTTGTTGCTGGTTCAGTGCATTGATGGCCGCGACGTCGGCTCCCTGCTGATCACGCGTCATGCCCGGCGGATTGCTCAGGTACATCACGGGATCACCCTTGCTGCGTAACTGCACCCCTTGATACCTGCTGGGAAGAAAGCCGCTGCTCCACTGGCGGGCGGCGATGGGTTGATTCTGCCCCCCTTTGCCGAGAGACGTGAGCACAAGAAATCCGGGGAGATCGGCAGCGTCGCTTCCCAGTCCATAGGTGACCCAGGCCCCCATGCTCGGCCGTCCCGCGATCTGCGAGCCGGTGTTCATGAACATGTGAGCCGGATCGTGATTGATCGCATCCGTGGTCATGGAACGGATGAAACAGACGTCGTCAATCACCGACCCGAGATGGGGAAAGAGTTCGCAAATCTCGATCTGGCTTTCACCAAATGCCCGGAACGGATGTTGCGGCCCGAAGCACGTGAGTTTCTGTCCCTGAAGTTGAGCGATTTGCTGGCCCTGAGTGAAGCTGTCGGGCATCGGCTGACCATGCATCTCGGCCAGTTTGGGTTTGGGATCAAACGTTTCCAGCTGCGACGGCCCCCCCGCCATCGTCAACCAGATGACCCGCTTCGCCCGTTGCGGCAACGGCAGTTGCGGTAGGGCACCTTTCAACGGCGCCGCAACACATTGACGCGGGGTGAGCAATGACGATAAAGCCACAGCCCCCAACCCCTGAGTCGTGCGACTCAGAAACAAACGTCGCGCTATCTTGCATTCAAACGAGGTCATCATGGTGAGTCATTTCCTGGTGAATGGGCTCGTTGTCATGTCAAGATGTCATGCAGCACGCCGGCTTGTTCGACCCCGGTCAATCGAGCATCAAGCCCCTGAAACTTCACGCTAAACGCATCATGGCGAATACCTAACAGGTGCAACATCGTGGCGTGCAGATCGTGGACCGTGCACACGTTTTCGACGGCGGCATAGCCCAACTCATCGGTGGCCCCGTAGGTCATGCCGCCACGGACACCGGCACCAGCCAGCCACATCGCCATCGATTTATTGTGATGATCGCGTCCGATGGGCCCTTTGTTCCCCTGAGACATGGGAGTCCGTCCGAATTCGCCCGACCAGACGATCAGGGTGTCATCGAACATGCCACACTGCTTGAGGTCGGTGATCAGGGCGGCACAGGCCCGGTCCACTTCTTTGGCCCGTAAGGGAAGCTCTTCACGCAGCAGACTGTGATGGTCCCAGTCGCGATGATAAAGCTGAATAAAACGCACGCCGCGTTGCGCCAGTCGGCGAGCCAGCAAGCAGTTCGATGCAAACGTCCCGTCACCCGGTTCGCAGCCGTAATCTTGAATCGTCGAGGCACTTTCCTGGGACAGATCCATCAGATCAGGCACGCTCGACTGCATTTCGAACGCCATCTCATACTGAGCAATCCGCGTGGCGATCTCGGGATCGGGTTCAATCACATCGCGACGGCGATTCAGAGCATTGATGGCAGCGACATCGGCCGCCTGTTGTTCGTGAGTCACACCCGTCGGCGTGCCCAAGTACAAGACAGGGTCGCCCTTGGACCGCAATTGCACGCCCTGGTAGCGGCTCGGAAGAAATCCGCTGTTCCACTGGCGCGCGGCAATGGGTTGCGGCGAGCGACCTTTGCCGGTGGAGACCAGCACCACGAATCCCGGCAGATCACTGGCCTCACTGCCGAGTCCGTAAGTCACCCAGGAACCCATGCTGGGCCGTCCGGCGATTTGCGAGCCGGTATTCATGAACATGTGAGCCGGGTCGTGATTGATCGCGTCGGTGGTCATCGATTTGACCAGGCAGATGTTGTCGACGACAGAGCCCAGATGCGGAAGCAGTTCACAAAGCTCGGTGCCACTCTGCCCATACTTTCGGAACGGGAACTGCGGTCCGAGACAATAGAGCTTCTGTCCTTGAAGCTGGGCCAGTTGTTGCCCCTGAGTGACACTGGCGGGCATCGGCTGGCCACTCATCTCGGCCAGTTTCGATTTCCGATCAAACAGTTCAAGATGGGACGGTCCCCCCGCCATCGTCATCCAGATGACGCGCTTGGCCCGCTGCGGAAGCGGTAGCGTGTCCAACGCTCCGGCTTGCGGTGCGGCAAAGAGTTCCCGGGGATTCAGCAGCGACGCCAATGCCACGCCGCCCACACCTTGAGATGCGTGTGTCAGAAATTGACGGCGATTTGTGCTGAGTGCCTGAGTCGTCATCGGGACCTCGCGATCATTCTTTTCAGTGACCATCATTCTCTGAACTGGCAAAGCTATGATCGCGTCATTGTTTCATGAAGATTGAGCAACACCCGGGCAATGTGGGTCCAGGCGGCAAGCTCCACGGAATCGAGCCCGTCTGGTGGCGCGACCTGACCAACCTTCAGGAACGCCGTCGCCGCATCGTGCTGGCTCTGATAGATTTGCCGATGCTGTATGAGCAGGGGCTCGATGGTCTCCAACTCTTCCGGTCGTGGATCTCGTTGCAGAGCTTTCTGCCAGGCCCAAATGATGCGGTCCCGATCGGTGGTCGCGGAGGAGGCCAGGATCTCGCCGGCGAAGGCCCGGGCGGCTTCCACATATGTCGGATCATTCAGGAGGATCAGTGCCTGTTGCGGAATGTTCGAGCGGTTACGCTCCGCACAACATTCCTCGCGACTCGGCGCATCAAACGCCAGCAGACTCGGATGCAGAAACGACCGCTGCCACCACGTGTAAAGGCCGCGACGATGTTGCGATTCTCCGGTGTCAGCGACATATTGCCGGACCGGGAAATTGAGATTCTCCCAGTAGCCCTCGGGCTGGTAGGGTTTCACGCTGGGGCCACCAATGGTTGGTGACAACAGCCCAGCAATCGACAACGCATAATCTCGAACGAGTTCAGCATCCACACGGTAAGCACTTTGCCGGGCCAGTTCGCGATTGTCGGGATCGGCCGCCAATCGTTCGGGCGATGCCGTCGAGATTTGCTGATAAGCCTGGCTGGTGACGATTACGGTGACCATGTGTTTCATGTCCCAGCCAGAATCCATAAATTCGCAAGCCAACCAGTCTAGCAGGGCGAGATTGCGGGGCGGTTCTCCCTGGGCACCCAGATCATCGAGAACTTTGCTCAACCCGGTCCCGAAGAATTGCTTCCACAACCGATTCATCACGGTCCGTGCGGTGAGTGGATTCTCGCGTGAAACCAGCCACTGTGCGAGATCGAGACGGTTGAGCGGGCGGCCCTCGATGACGGGCTGCGGCAGATAATGCGGCAACGCGGGTTGCATCACTTCACCCGATTCATCCATCCAATTTCCACGGGGAAGAATACGCACGGTCCGCGTTTTGGTGGTACTGACACTCACCAGACATTTGGCCAGCGAACCGTAATAGCCATTCCGATCGCGCTCTTTCTCTGCTAATTCATCGAACACGCTTTGCTGGGACCGATCGACCACCTGTCGGAAATAGGTCTGAATGGCCGTTTTCTCTTTGGCAGATCGATCTTTGGCCTCTTTCTTCAAAGCCGTGGCGGCTTCGGTCGCCCCCTTCTTCTCCCCTTCTGTCGGTGCAGCCCCCCCGGCAATTTCCGGCAAGACAACATTTTCGGTAGCGACTTTGGCTTCCCATGCGGCCTGTGCGCTGTCGAGCGCGGCGGCGGCTGCATCACGTTTCTTCTGCGCCTCGGCGAGGGCAGTGTCGAGTTCTGCGAGTTTCGCTCGTTCTGCCTCGGTCGCGACAATCATGCCATCTTCGCGACGGCCGAGAATGGGTTCCTGAATGTCGGCGAAGAACGCGCCCAGCGAGTAAAAGTCCCGCATCGTGATGGGGTCGAATTTGTGATCGTGGCATTGGGCACAGCCGGTGGTTTGCCCTAACCAGCCGGCACCGATGGCACGCACGCGGTCGGTGAGCATCCGGGCTTCGTAATCTTTCGCCTGGGCTCCCCCTTCTTCCGTACTCAGCAAGAGACGATTGAAAGCCGAGCCGATGCGGGTTTCCTGATTCGCATCGGGCAGCAGATCACCGGCCACCTGTTCGATGGTGAAGCGATCAAACGGCTTGTTCTCATTGAAGCATTGAATGACCCAATCTCGATAAGGCCAGACGTTCCGCGGAGTATCGCTGTGATAACCAATCGTGTCAGCAAACCGCACGACATCGAGCCAGCCAATCGCCATCCGTTCGCCATAATGGGGGTTGGCGAGAACTCGTTCGACTAACCGCTCATAAGCATTGGGTTGCTCATCGGCGATAAACGCGGCCACCTCTTCGGGGGTCGGTGGCACACCAATCAAGTCACTATACAGGCGGCGAATGAGCGTTCGACGATCGGCCCTCGGCGACGGTTCCATCCCGATTTCCGAGAGCCGTCGTTGTACCAGCACGTCAATCGCATTCTGTCCCTTCGGGATTTCGGCTTTGACCGGCGGCTCATACGACCAGTGCTGCTGATACTCAGCCCCCTGTGCCACCCAACGCTGGAGAATGGCTTTTTGCTCCGCGGTCAGATGTTTATTCGAATCGGGCGGCGGCATCACCTCGTCCGGGTCCGCACTCAGAATGCGTTGGATCAGACTGCTGGCCGTAACATCTTTCGGTTGGATCGCGCCAGACTCAATGGCGGCTTCACGTACATCGAGACGCAAATCGGCCTGGCGATGCCCTGCATCGGGGCCGTGACAGAAGAAGCAGTTATCCGAAAGAATCGGTCGCACATCGCGGTTGAATTCCACCCGATCGTCGGCCCACCCACAAATGGTAATCGAGACCAGGCAGAACCAGCCCATCACGGTCAGAAGGCTAGCGCGAATCATGGAGCATCCTCAGGTGTTGACCCATTGCAGATCGACGAGTGTTTATCTGTTTGACTGTATCCGCACAGCTTCCCGGAGACAACCAGCCGGTCAGAGTCCGCGTACAGGCGTCAGATATTCAGTCCGAGTCTTGCGATGGGCAGAGGGAAACAGTCCGTCGCAGGAAATGACTTCAGATTTCAAGAAATTACCGCGAGGTTTTCCGCAGTGGGACAGGTGTCGTCGTCGCAGCGCTATTGGGGGAGTATCGGCGAATCTCCCAGCCACCTTCGACCAGATCATCATTCGGATCGGTCAGCAGGTTCGCACTGGTCGCCGTGCCCATCAGGAATCCGTCACCATCTTCGAGCATCGTACGGATCCCGTTATTCGCAACGTTCCCCACTCCCGACTTGCTGACGAAGGTGGCTGGCCGATTCGCCCCTTCCATCATCAAGAGGTCGCCGCCGATTTCTGCCGGAATCGCTTCGCCATCGACGTATTTGTTCCCGAAGAGAATGAACGACATATCGAACGTACCAATCCAGAGTCGATTCTGATGCGGCAACATCGACCACACATATTGGTTGTAAGGATTGCCGAAGCCGGCTTTGCCAAACTTCGCGGAGCCCAAGCCGTTGGGAACCTGTGTCCAAGTGGCTCGGTTGCCGGTCTTCTGATAAGTCCATAACGGCGAGTCGCCATATAGCAATTCCACCTGGAATTCCCCCTGTCGATTCAGTTGCCCGCGAAAGAATGCAGCGGGGCGAAAGCTTTTGCGGATCGACTCTGCGACCAGATCTGGTGATCCGGGTAAACCGTATTCTTCCTTCAAGACCTGTGCACCATAACCCGGAATCTGGAGTGTGCCGAAGAGGAGTGAGCCATCGAACGAGGCGGCGGCTCCCATCCACAGCGATCGCCAGATCACCGCATCGGGCTCATAATTCCTGATGTCCCAGACCTTGCTCCAGGCATGGCGATCAGCAATTGTGAGTCCCGCATCTGTCAGCGGCGGACTCATCCAGACACCAGCCGGAGAGGTCGCGCGGGCACCGGTCACTGTCTCAACGGTCTGGCTTAATGTCGACCATGTGAAGGCAAAGAGTCGGCCGTCGTGCTCGGTCACGGTCGCGGCTTCGTTATCGAGCTGGCCGACAATGTCGTAGTCGAAAGGATTGGCCAGTGAGCCACGCCATCGCAGAACCGATCCCCCACCGTTTAACGTGTAGGTGTTAAGCGTGCCGGTATAAAGAACATCGTTGACGGTAATCCAGCGGCGAATATCGGAAAACTCGCGGATGTGCCGGGCATCCAGAAAGGCACCGGTTTGAGCATCAAAGGCAAACAAATTGATTCCCAATTGCGTGAGATCGGGGCCGCCGACCAGCACGATCTGACTGTTCGCACCAGCGGATCGCATGCCGAGAGTTTGCTGAATCAGCGGATGATCTGGCGTCCGGTTTTCCAACTGCCCCTGAGCATTAATCCGCCAGATTTCAGGCGGCCGCCAATCTCCCAGAAAGATTTTCAGCACCGGCGAGACACCGGGATACTGGCTCTTCCGGAACTCGAAGACGTTGAATTCCGTTTCAATCGGGACTGGTAGTCCCGTGATGCCCCCTAATGCCAAAGCGACGGGATTGGCAGCCGTGCCAAACCAGACACTTTCGCCAGCGCGAACCATGCTCCACACATAGGCCTGATTGACCTTGGGCTGTCCCTGCAAGTCGGGTGGCTGCTCACCCAACGGGTAATACGTGCCCCCCAAACCATGATAGAATTCATCCGGCTGTGCTTTGCCGATCAGTGCGAAGTCTGGCTCGGCGGCTGGCAGCAGGATGGCTGAGCCGGAAAACCAGGAGATGATCAGCGCGACCACCCAGGACCAATCAAAGCGACGTTCTTGCGAGCATGCCATGCGAATTCACTTTCAGCCGTTCCATTCGATCATCGCCATGTTCCAGCCCATTTCGATGGATCGCAAGTCGAAAGTCCTCGTGGGCCAAGCGGTTCGCTCCATGTTCGGGCTGATACTGATTCTAACGCCTATTCCGTCGATCAACGCAGAAGAAACGGCCACGATAAGTGCGGGGCAAGCAGATGACTCGGGCGTGATCGTTCATCGAGTGACGACCACTTATCAAGCCGCGCCGACGGAGATTCGGGTCGTCCTGCCGCAGCCGTATGATCCGGCAGTCCGTTATCCGGTGATTTATGTCTTGCCCGTCGAAGCGGGGCGCGAAAGCCGGTACGGCGATGGTTTGCAGGAGGTTCTCAAGCAGGGTCTGCATCAGCAACATGCAGTCCTCTTTGTCGCCCCCACATTCGCACACTTACCGTGGTACGCCGATCATCCCACCGATCTTGCGATCCGTCAGGAAAGCTATTTCGTGAAGGTGGTCGTGCCTTTCATCGATCAGACGTATTCCACGCGAGCGGAACGTTCGGGGCGTTGGCTGCTCGGCTTCAGCAAATCGGGATGGGGGGCCTGGTCGTTAATTCTGCGGCATCCCGAACTCTTCGAGAAAGCCGCGGCCTGGGATGCCCCGCTGATGCTCGATCAACCGGGCAAGTATGGAAGTGGCCCGATCTTCGGCACTGCGGAAAACTTCGCCCGGTATCACATTCCTGAGCTTCTCGCGAAGCAATCCGCCAACTTTCGTGGAAAGCCCCGATTGATCCTCCTCGGTTATGGCAACTTTCGCAGTGAGCACGAACGACTACGGCCTGTGCTCCATGAGCATGAAATCTCTTTCATCGAACGTGATGGTCCACAGCGAAATCATGATTGGCACAGTGGCTGGGTCTCAGAGGCCGTCCAGCTGTTGATGGAGCCGAAGTGATGCCCAGACAAACTCAGAAATGGCAACAGCCCGGGGAGCAACCCGGGCTGCGCTGAACCTTGGCCTATCGTGCTCTGCTATTGCAAGACGTAGACTTCACAGTCGTCGATGATGAATGGCGTTGACCATGTCCGCCCATCATCCTGGTTGACGATGTTGAAGAAGAACGTGTTGACCTGCATCGCCTGATAGCTGTAAGGGAACTGCGATGTCAGGTGATCGGCAGCGGTGAGCTTTTCAACACCGGGCTTGGCGTAGTAGTGCACCTTGCCATCGGGTGTGAACGACATGCCGAACGTCCACCAGCCAGGTTCGTTGATGACCGGGCCCGGCAGATCTTCGCCGCGGCTCCCCGAACGAACCAGAATCTGCGCCGATTCTTTTTCGAGAGCACGATCGGCTTTCGAATTGAATTGTACGAACATTCCCGGCCAATAGTTCTCGACTTCGCGGCGAGTGCTGGCGGAGCGGAACAAACGCCCGGCTGTCGAACCTGACTTGGTGATGATGGTCTGACAATCGGCACGGAAACCGAAGTGGCTACCAGTCCGGCGTTCCCACTGATCAAACGAAGGCAGATAAACGCGGCAAACGATGCTGGGCGTGCGGTTGACCGGCAGATACCCCACCGTCGTGGCGAAGTTCGCGATCAGGTCGTCCTGCTGGAACTTCATCGAAAGCTGGCCGGGAATTCCCGACTGGAAGGTTTGCAGCATCATGGAACCGGTGCTGCCGGGCAGTCCGCCGGGCGGCGTTTCGACCCGCTTCACGACATCGGGCGTGCCACGGTAGGTGCTTTCAAACCAGCGGTTATTGCTGGAGAAGCCCGCGGGAGCCCGCATGTTTTTATCGATGTTGCTGCTGGCCTTGGGAAGGTTCAGCGTGTAGGTGAAGGTGGCGTCCTCGAAGTCGTCGCCCGCGTTCAACTTCGTCCCGGTCCCGGGAACCACTTGGGCATACATCGGCGAATTGAGTCCTGCAAACGCAAGCAGCAGGACCGGAGTTAACCAGGGGACCCGGGGCATGGCGAACTTCCTGTTCTGTAATGATTCCGAAGGCGACTCGTCATGAGCCGGTTCGGGGCAACGGCCGGGTTGCGGCGTAACTTGCCGATGCTGGCTGCGAGCAGAGGATTGCGAGGTCACAATCCCTGGCCCATACGTCGGATGGAATCGGTTGTTCCGCGTGTGACATACAGCCTTGCGGTCACGCCCCGCATAACCGGTTCATCTTGCCAGAGAGTCCGTGGCTTCTCCCGTGGGAAACCGAATCCGGCTCAAGTGTTCATCGCTGCGATCTTCAGCTTCCGTATAACGCCGACATGACTCGGCCTTCGGTTAGCATCAACGGACGGTTCAAACGGTCTGTGAAATGGCCAGCGGGGTCGATTCCCAAAGCCGAGTACATCGTGGCTGCCAGATCCCACGGACCGTAAGCATCGGTGGCGGGGTAGGCCCCGCGGCTATCCGAACTGCCAATCACTTGGCCGGAGACAACCCCCGCACCCGCCAGCAGAATGGAGTAACAGAAGCCCCAATGCTTCCGGCCTGGTGATTCGCCTACAAAGGTCTTTTCCAAGGCCACCAGCGGGGCACGCCCAAACTCCCCGGCGACCACGAACAGCGTTTCATCCAGCAGGCCGCGTTCATCCAGATCTCGCAACAGTGTTGAAACACTCTGATCAAACCGAGGCAGCAATCGGTCACGCATCGACAGGAAAATATCGTTGTGGGTATCCCAGCCGTACTCGGTGGTGACATCGGGAGCCAAATCCTGCCCGCGACCGGTATGATTCCAGAAGACGGTGATCCAGGGAACTCCGGCTTCCACTAACCGGCGGGCGAGCAGGCAGGCTTGCCCAGAACGATCCATGCCGTACTGCCTGCGTAGGGATTCCGATTCACGATCGATGTCAAACGCATGGCAGACTTCCGGACGATCAAGCAGATTCCTCGCGCGATCCGAAAGGATGTTATAGTTGGCATAGGCCGAAGTCGCTGGATCAACTGCCGCGGATTGTTCCAATGATCGCAACAGGTCATCGCGTTGATGGCGTCTGCCGATATCTAAGGCCGGCAAGGGACTCAAGCCGGGCAGCACGGTTGGCTCGGCCGTGATGTCACCCAGCAACAGAGGATCGTAATCGCTACCGAGCAATCCAGCATTCTGCCCGGGACCAATGTTGATCGGAATCTGTGCCGGGCCATTGACCGTGACTGCCGCATCCAGCGAGGTCCGCACGCCGCGCAACCGTTTGACAATTGCCCCGTGCATGGGCCAGTCGCTGGGTTGTGGCGGAGGGTTGGAAGACCGCCGCGCGTGATACCTTCCGGTCAATGTCAGATAGAGAGCCGATCCATGATCGAGGTCTTCATGGGACATGCTGCGCACGATGGCATATTTGTTGGCCATCGCGGCCATGCGGGGGAGATGTTCGCAAATCCGGGTTCCAGGCACCCGGGTCTCGATAGCAGAAAACGCTCCACGAATCTCTGCCGGGGCTTCAGGCTTGGGGTCCCAGGTATCAATCTGACTTTGGCCGCCATTGGTGACGAGAAAGATGACCGATTTGGCACGACCAAACCCCGGCCAAGTCGGCGTTTCATCATGAGACCAGGAGAGGGTTGGCCGTAACCCCAGCCATAATCCCCCCAGCGACTGCAAACAAGTCCGCCGCGTTAAACTCAGCGTGTCGCGTCCGCGCATGGTCTCCGCCCGTAATTCTGATATCCGCCGCGCACAGAATATCGTATCACGGAGCGTGGATGCGTTGCTACCGCAATTAAGACGTTCAGCGGTCTCAATCGGAAAGAGCCGCGAGATCATGGTCGACCATCATGTGGACCAGTTCGCGGAAAGCGACCTGCGGTTTCCAGCCCAAGGTTTGCCGGGCTTTGGTGGTATCGCCGAGTAACAGGTGAACTTCTGCCGGTCGATAAAATTTTGGGTCGACGACGACATAATCTTCATAGTTGAGCCCCACATGACTGAAGGCCAGTTCGCAGAACTCGCGGACGGTATGTGTTTCCCCGGTCGCGATGACGTAATCATCTGGCTGCGATTGCTGCAGCATGCAGTGCATGGCGATCACAAAGTCCCCGGCAAAACCCCAGTCGCGAAGGGCATCGAGATTGCCCAGAGCGAGCTGCGTCTTCTTGCCCTGCTTGATCTGGGCCACATGCCAGGTGATCTTGCGGGTGACGAACTCCAACCCACGGCGCGGCGATTCGTGATTAAACAGAATTCCGGAGCACACGAACATGCCATAGGCTTCGCGGTAGTTCCGGGACAGGTCAAATCCTGTCACCTTGGAGATGCCATACGGGGATCGCGGATGAAATTTCGTGGATTCCGTCTGCGGAGACTCGGTCACCTGACCGAACATTTCGCTCGACCCCGCGAAATAGAATCGGCACTGCGGGACAATCAAACGGACGGCTTCAAGCAGGAAGTGCGTGCCATTGATATTCGATTGAAACGTGGAAAACGGGTCATCGAACGAATACGAAACGAAACTCTGCGCACCGAGGTGGTAGACCTCGTCCGGCTGCACGTCCTGTACGATTTTGTAGAGACTGGCGTAGCTCTCCAGGCTGCCGGAATGCAGGGTGACCAGATCTGTCAGATGGGCAATTCGCGAAAGCCGCGTGCCCTCTCTTTCGAAAGCCACCCGGCGGACAATGCCATGCACCTTGTATCCCAGCGCGAGCAGATGCTCTGCCAGATACGAACCATCTTGCCCTGTAATCCCCGTGATCAGGGCGCGTTTGACAGATTCCGACATGCGAATCATATACTCCGGCGAATATTCAGTTTCCTGCCGGATTCTGTCGTAACATGACCGGGGCCGTCAACCGGCGCACTCGTTCACTCCCCCTTACCGAGACTCCAAGGTGATCGCCATCACCACGGGCGCGCTGCGGTCTGGCCCTTTGATCAGTTCCAGACTGGCAATCCGCTCGGCGCGTTCCGGAATGACCGAGAAGTAACGAATCTGCTGGCCACGTAATCGATAAGCCAGCTTCGACCCCGGCACATCGACCACGCGGATGTAATCAGCGAACTCCACCCCATTCCTGAGCGGATGATCTTCGGTCGTTCCGTCCGCATAGTTGATGCGGGCAATCATGGAGACCGATTTGTCCTCACCAAAAGGGAAGCCCCAACCACTGACACCACTGAGGAAGTGAATGGCCTTCGCGGGCATGTTGCAGGGCAATTCCACCGATCGCGGCATGGTCACTGCAACCGGGCCATTCTCACTACGGAGCAGCACCGCATTCGGCACGCGGTCGCCTTGGGGATCGATGAGGTTAAAAGGGACACCATCAAAAACCTTCGATTCCCAATCGGGGAAGATCAGCCGTTCGGCATCGGCATCGCGGTTATAGAACATGCCTTGTGTACTGACTGCCGACGCGACCTTCCGCAGATCCAGCGGCACAAACTGCCCGCGCTGTGTCAGGAATTCAAGCAGATTCGTCAGATCGCTCGCCGTGAGTTGCTTCTCAAAACCTTCGGGCATGATCGACTTCTTCGAGCCGACGAGTTCTTCGATATCGTCCCGAGGAATGGGATGCCGCTTGGCTTCGGTATCGATGATTTCAATGGCGGTACGACTTTCCCCGGCGAGCATGCCATTGATCACACGGCCATCCATCAACTGCAAGGTATACGCCCGGAAATTGCCTTCCACGCTGCGACTCGGGTCAAGAATGTGAATGAGCAGTTCATGCTTGGGATGCACCGCCATGCCGGTGAGATCGGGGCCAATCTTCTGGCCTTCGCCGCTGTGCATGTGACACTTGGCACATTGCTTCTTGAAAACTTCCTTACCCGCGACAGGATCGCCCGTGTGTTCGGTGACTGCGTGCAGTTCTTCGATCACCTTCTGACGGTCGGCGTTGGGCAAGCCGCCTTGGCGTTTCAGCAATTCGGTTGCACGGCGTTGGATCTGACGATCCGGATGAGCCGCCAACGCCTGCTTCTGATCTAAAGACAGATCCGAGAGTTGCAGGTCGCCTTGATCGACGGCATCGAGCAAGGATTTCACCGTTTGCGGTCGTCCCAGCAAGACGCGAATCGCCGCTTGACGGACCGCCGGGGTAAACGAGGTCGAACGCTGGACAAGTTGTGGTCCCAGATCGGCCGCCGTGCTGGTTTGCAACGCGTTCATAATGCCGCTGGCCACATCAGTGGCCGCTTGCGGTGTGATGAGTGTTAAGAGTTGCGTGACGACTTCGCTCGACTGAGGCTGGTAGGCCACCAGTTCCTGGGCCGCCGCGATGCGTTTCTCGGCCGCCATTTCCGGATCGCAGACCGCCTTCAATTGGGCTGCCACGATTCCCGCGGTGTACTTCTGCAACGACTGGCTGCCCCATGAGGAAGAGAGCTTCGCCAATTGCCCTTTCATGGTCGTGGGGGACTTTTCAAAAACCGCAACCAGAATCTGTTCCGATGCGTCAGAAATCTGTACCTGATGATCTTTGGGCCAACCTCGCGTCAAGCCTTCCAGGACCGCAGGCAACAGTCGAGGCAAGCGATCGCCACGCGGAGTGGACGTGAAGGACGCGATAATGGCATCGAGTTCCGCTCCGGTCAGCTTACCGCGGGCCATGTGTTCGCAGACGATGGGCACCACGGTCCAGCAGGCGGCTTTGTCGGTAATCAGCATCGACGTGTATTCCGCGCCACTCACCGCCGCAGTGACGTAGGCCGTCCCATGCTGAGCGGCGGCACTGGTGAGGGCATCACGTTGCCAACGGTCATCCCCTTGCAAAGCATAGAACGATTCCGCTGCCAGTCGCTGGGCTGATTTCTCGGTCGCCGGCAGATCAGCCAGTGCCAGAAACGCGGCGAGTTTCACCTGTGGATGACGATCCGACAGGCCTACATCGGCAGCGAGCTGGCCTGCTGCCTGACTCTGTGGTAGCACCTGCAACGCATTGCGACGCACACCCGCCGACGGATGTTTCACCGCGGCAAAGACCGCTGCGACGACATCGGGATGCGCGTCATCAATCGCACCGAGACCATGCAATGTCCACAACGCATGAATCGCGCCGACATTGAGTCCCACGGCATCCACCGCCTGATCATGCACCAGTTTCAGCAGTTCCGGCACGACGTCGAGTTCCCCTCGCTCGACCAACAGCCGCTGGGCATGCCGCCGCCAGAAGAGGTTGTCCCTCGTCAAAGCCTGCACCAGTTCCCGCGGCCGCTCGATCGATAATGATGCCGCCTGGCTTTCCGCTGTCTGCTTTCCGTTTTCCGCTCCATAAACAACGCGATAGACCCGCCCATGCTTCTTGTCCCGCAGGTCGGACTCATACGCGTTTCCCTTGCCGGTCTTGAAGCCCGCCGGTGTGGGGTTGTGCTGCACAATATAGTTGTACCAGTCGAGCACCCACACATTCCCGTCCGGTCCGACTTCCGCCATGATCGGCGCGGACCATTCATCGTCGCTGGCGACGAGATTCATCGGGCTGGTTGAGGCGAAGTCGGTGCCTTGTGCGGTGAGATGGAACGTCCCGACCAGATGCCCCGTCGGTCCGCAGACAAACGCGGTCTGATTCCAGAACTGTGGCGGATAATTACGAGCCGTGTACAACGCATGACCAGCCCCCGCTGTGTAACCGCCATGTTGATCGACCTGCCGGATTTTTTCCGTGATGGGTTTGAACAGGTAAGTATCAGCGATGGTGCCAAGTTGTTCGGCCGACCAGCCCCGTACGCGTTCGTAGTAACGGTTGGCGATGGGCATGTAGACGCTGGGATTCCGGTTCGCGGTGGAGCCGAAGATAATGCCCTCTTCGCTCATCCCAAAGCCCCAGGTGTTGTTGTTCGTCGAGCGGACGAATTCGAGCGCAGTGACTTTCGGACGCCCAGGGATCGCAATCCCTGGGCGTCTTTTAGATTCCGGATGGAACCGCAGAAACCCTTGCCGGAAACTCGGAATCTCCTCACCATTCGCGATCACCGGGCGGGAGTTGTTATATCCCTGCATCCCCCAGATCCAGTTGTCGAGACCGTACTGGAAGTTGCTCACACCGCCGTGTGTGTCGCCGAGTTCCCAACCGGTGATGAGAACTTCACGCACATCGGCCCGGTCGTCGCCATCGGTATCTTTGAGGTACAGCGTTTCGAGCGCGTGCTGCACGATAGCTCCGCCGTGATGGAACGCAATCGCCGTCGGGATGCTGAGCTTTTCGGCGAAGACCGTGAACTTGTCGGCCTTGCCGTCGCCATTGGTGTCTTCGCAGATGCGGATGCGGTCGCGGCCCTCGCCATTGGTCTGCAACTCGTTGGGATAATCATACGTCTCGCAGACCCATAACCGGCCGCGTTCATCCCAGGTCATCGCGATCGGCTTGCCCTGCAGATCGGGCTCGCTGACGAAGAGTTCCAGATGAAACCCCTGGGGCACCGAGTAGTGCTGCATCGACTTCTCGGGCGGCAGCGGCAACTGCATCTTGGTGATCGGATCGCCCAGCGTGCCCCACCGCGTGGAAGGCGTGTAGTTCGGAATCTTCGGGCCGACCTCTTCGTACTCGAACTTGGCGGCGTCGGCAGCGATGGCCGTCATGGGTAGCGGCTGGAAGGTGGTCGTATAGACGTACGCCGGCACGACACTCGGGTCTTGACCGCACGCCCAGCGAATGCCTCGTTCGACGAGATTGTGGAAACCGGGATTGCTGAAGGTGCGTTGATCGTGACCCCAGGCGGTGTAGAAGACACGGCCGTTGCCATGCGTGCGAACCCACGTCCACGGCTCCTCAGTCTTGCCGTCGGCCTGCATGCCTTGCTTGCGGACCTCCAGCACAATGCGGTCTTTCTCGTTGTGCTTGGTATGCACATAGGTTTCATCCCAACTACGAAAGCTGCTGTAGCCTTTCAGAATGGGATGCTCTGGCGCGACCGCTTCCACGCCAAAGACTTCGCCGCCATGCTTCTGGAACTGAGCCCCCACTAGTTCGATAAACTTCGGCGAGTTGCGGAAGCAGTACGACGCACAATGCAAGGGGATGAACCCCTTGCCGCTGGCAACATAATCCAGCAGCGCGGCTTCCTGTGTCGGCGTGATCTCATCGATATTGGCGTACAACACCAGTCCATCAAACTCGGCGAGCGTCTCCTTCGTGAGCGCGACCGCCGGATCATCGACGTACTTCATCGAGATCGCCCGGGCCGCCAGCACCGGCTCCAGCTGCACAAACCGCTCCATCGGCCGATGATGCCCGTTATCGCCGAGGAAGAGGAGTTTCAACGGCGGCAAGTCGGCGGCAAACAGTGTCACCGGGCACAATGCCAACCAGAGGATGCCCAGAAAGCGCTTCATGGAAAAGTCTCGTTGATGTGAAGTCTAATTGCGCAGAACCATGACGAGAGAAGAACCGCTGAATCATTTCTTCGGGATTACCACGACTATATTCGTGTGAAACGAGTGACCATATGTCTGGGCCGGAGGCACGTATTTGAAAAGATCCCTCGGAGCACCGCTGTACCGACCAGTTTCATAAGCAATCATCTGAAAGGTACTGCCGATCGTAGGAACAGGTAATGATTCAGGTGCAGTGACTGATTCTGGATTAAACAGAACCGGACTCTTCAACTCAGCTCCATCAATTGTTTCAACTCGAATGAGATAGTTCTGCTGCGATTGTCCTTTAAATGTTGAAGGATTTGGAACAATCGTCCCGGCGATTTCTGCAATCGTTCCGAGCCGTAAGCCAAGCCGCCCCTGCACTCCTCTGCGGCTCAATTCTTCCAGCGAAATCGGAGCCTCTGGCCGTTCTTCAAATCCACTGACTGAAAAGGTAGCGATACCAATCACAAAAACAGTCAGGAGTCCTGCTTTTGCTTGCAACCCATTATTCATGGGAACTACTCCCTCAGATTGTTCGGCCAACTTCGAGTGACATGCTTGCAGGCATGGGCATTACCTGATTCGGCCCCATTTACGTCAACGTGAACGCCGGCAGTTTGACGATTTCGCCGCCTTTCATCGCCGACTGGTGAGCGCAGATGCCGACGCAGGTCCAGTTCGCCGACTGTACGGCGTTGGGCCAGGGGTCGCGGTTCTGCACCAAGGCGGAGATGAATTCATTGACCAGGTGGGGATGCGAACCGCCGTGGCCGCCGCCCTGGATGAACGACAGATGGTCGGCGTCCTGAATGGTCTTTGTGAACATGCGGATCGGCTCGGGCAACAGATGGGCAAAGTCTGGGACTTCGATCTTCGAAGCGATTTCCGGCTCCGGAAGTTTCGCGGTATGCAGGACGTGCGGTTCCCCTTCGACGAGGGTCCACTCGAAGCTCTTTTTGGTGCCGTAGACGTCGAAGCTCTCGCGGTACTGTCGGGCGACATCGTACAGGAACCGCCAGATATGGGCCGTGACGTCGCTGTCTTTCACCTTAATGTGGCAGCTTTCGACGGCGAATTTGTTGCCCGACTTCTGAGCGATGTCCTCCCGCACGGCTCCCGATCCGAAGCAGCTCACATACTCGGCGACACTATTCATGAGACCCAGGCAGGGGCTGACCACATGGGTCGCGTAATGCATGGGAATCATCTTTTCCCAGTAGCTCGGCCAGCCATCCATATCCTGCGGATGCGATGCCGCAAGATGCTGAATCTTGCCGAGTTCGCCCTTGTCGTACATCTCCTTGATGAACAGGAATTCGCGGCTGTAGACCACGGTTTCGGCCATCATGTACTTGAGGCCGGTCTTCGCGACCTTATCACAAATCTGCTCACATTCTTCGATGGTGGTGGCCATCGGCACGGTGCACATCACATGCTTCCCGGCGTCGAGAGCCTTCAGCGACATCCATGCATGATCGGGAATCGGGCTGTTGATGTGGACGAAATCGACCTGAGGATCAGCGAGGACATCTTCGTACTTGGTATAGCGTTTCGCGATGCCGAATCGATCGCCGATCTTGTGCAAATGCTCTTCATTCCGCTGGCAAAGAGCATACACCTCGGCATCGGGATGCCGCTGGTAAATCGGAATGAACTCCGCCCCAAAGCCCAGGCCGATCATCGCCACTTTGACAGGTTTCGTCGCCATGCTGCTGCTCGCTGATGAAGGTATCGAGACGGGTCGATACTGGTCATGATATCACCGTGCGAGAAAACATCCATGAGTTTTTACGCATGAGCCTTGAGATATTTCACCGAGCCAATCTGGCGGATGATATGTGGATTCTGTGATAATCCGATCGATGCCGTCTGCGCCACACCTTTTTCCATGAGCTTTTCTACACGAGAAGAATCGGTCCTGTGAAACACCGGCCGGCGATTGCACTTTTGATCGAAACATCCAACAGCTATGCCCGCGGGCTGCTGGAAGGGATCATCGCGTATGTCCGCGCGCATGATGCCTGGTCGATCTGGCTGCCGGAACAACGCCGTGGGGAGGCCCCGCCGGAATGGATTCGCGACTGGAAGGGGGACGGCATTATCGCCCGTATCGAGACGGAGGAAATCGCACAGATTCTCAGGAAAACGCAGCTGCCAGTGGTTGATGTGAGTGCGGCCCGGCCGTTGACTTCGGTCCCATGGGTGGAAACCGATGATACGGCGATCGCGAAGATGGCGGTTGAACATCTCGCCGAGCGTGGGTTCCGACGATTGGCGTTTGCGGGTGACAGCCGGTTCAACTGGTCGCGATTCCGTCAGCAGGCCTTTGTCACCGCGTGTGATGAGGCGGGTTTGCCCTGTGATCTGGCGCCGGAAACCTGGCAAGCGACGCGGCGGAAACCCAGCTCAGCGTCACTCTGTTCCTTTCCGGAATGGTTGACGCATATCGAGAAGCCGCTCGGTCTGTTCTGCTGTTACGACATCAAAGCCCAACAAGTGCTCGATGTCTGCCGCACATTGAACATCGCCGTCCCGGAGCAGGTTGCGGTCTTGGGGGTCGATAACGATCCCATTCTGTGCAATCTCTGCACGCCGCCGTTGTCGAGTGTGATTCCGGATGCCTTCCGCACGGGCTATACCGCCGCCGAATTGCTGGAACGCATGCTGCGTGGTGAGACTGTCTCACCACAGCCGTACCTGATTCCGCCGCTGGGTATTGAAACCCGGCAGTCCACGGAAACCTTGGCCGTTGAAGACCCGGTAATTGCCGAAGCGTTGCGGTTCATTCGGGAGCGGGCGCGGGACGGCATTGATGTCAGCGATGTGCTGAAGGTGGTGCCATGGTCTCGGCGGGTCTTCGAGTCACGTTTTCAACAGATTGTCGGGCGGTCACCCCATCAGGAAATTGTGCGGGTGCGATTGTCACGGGTGCAGCAATTGCTCGCTGATACTGACCTTTCCCTGAGTGAAATCGCCATGCGCACCGGTTTCGAGCATCCAGAATATCTCTCGGTCGTCTTCAAACGGGAACTGGGAATCACGCCATCGGCTTATCGACAGAAACATCAGTCGGCGACCGGTGTCGGGGCAGGCAGGTCACGGAAGCGAATGGGATAAGCCACGTCGAGCAACTGCGTCGGTGCCGCATATTCAAAGCGATAATCGAGCGGTTGGCCGGGCAGCTTGTCGAACAAATATTCCAGTATCATCGCACCATCGGCTTCCGCAGCGACATCAAACGATTCTGCAGGATAGATAGTTTCGTTGCGGCCGATCAATCTCGCGGAACGATGAAATAACCCTGCACGATGGGATTCAAACGCCGGGCCGCCCTGATCATAGTTGACCACGATGCGGATGCTGGCCCTGAGTTGATTCTCACCGGACGGTTGAAAGTCTACCTTGCGGAGACGTACCGCAACGCCGCCGCGACGCTTCACAATACCCGGCGACAGATCGTGAGCCGCAAACGCGACGGTATCCCAACGGGCGGTGTAGTGCACGGTCGCGGTGCCGGTGAGAGACCAGAGGGTTGCCTTGGCATCGGGCCAGAGCAAATCGACCGGAAAAACGACTTCACTGCCACCATCGGGAAAAGGTAATTCCAAGACGGCGGGTGGATTCCAGGGTGTCAGGGACTCGTTCGTAGCAGTCGTTCCAGACCAGTCCTTCATGGCAACACGCACAAATAACGGCCGCAAGCGTGGTTCAATCTGCAAGCGCCATTCGCTCCGCAGCAATTGCGATCGATCATTATTCGGAAGCGGCTTCAAAGAGGCTGACACCTGACTGATTCGAGCCGCTCCCTCTATGACCTTTGGCGGATGCAGTGTTGGCGGAACCGGGGTGAAGAGAAAGTGATGGCGATCTGGTTGCCACACGCAGCGGGTCTCGGTCACGGACTCCAGCAGACTGACGCCCTGCCAGAAGGTGAAGTTGCCCTCAAGTTGGGGCACGCCTGACGAGGATACCTGCTTGTCAAAGCGAACCACATTTGCTGTCTGTGACTGAATCCCCATCTCGATATTAAACGTTGATGACGTTTCGGACCTGGTCAGTTCCCACATACTCGGCTTCAACGACGCCGCAGCCAGTTCCCGCTCCCACTGGTTTCGTAGCCGGGCCAGAATGTCGCGCGTCGCGGGGGAGTAACCGCTGAGATCTTCCGGCAAATCGGAAAGGGCACTCGCCCCCAAATCCTGCAATGATTTCAAGCCGCGCGAACGTTCCGAGGCGTCGAGCGATTCCAGATGCCGTATCGCCTGCGAAATTGCGGTTGCCACGGCCGATGATGGCGTCGGTTCATCTGCCCAGGCCCCGGCCATCGTAACTATCACAGCAATGGTGATGAGCAATGGTCGCGACATGGCGTGATCACTCCAGCGCTCGGCGATGTCTCGCGGCTATTGGGGTTATTCGTCGATGCGGATGCGCAGGTGGCGGACTTCGAACGGGAAATCTTCGGCTTGGATGCCAATGCTGCCGGAACTGAGGAAGTTCGGTTCGCTGGATGAAATCGGCGTGCCATTCAGTGAGACATTCAGCGCACCATCTTTCGAAACAATTTCCAGGGAATTCCACTGACCGACCGGTTTGCGAGCGGCCTCGCGGGCCGCGCCATCATCTTTGACCACCGGCGGCTCAGCACCACCGTTCTCCTTAATCGCGGCCATCTGCACGTGCTTGCCCTGAACTTCCAGGCACAACGGCCAGATCTTCGCTTCACCGGTGATGTAGATGAGGAAGCCTGTGTTCCCTTTGAATTTGGCCTCGTCGGTCAGGTTGGCCGGTCGCGGGAACTTGTAATCAAGCTTCAATGTAAAGTTCTGGAAGCTCTCTTTGGAATAGAGGTAGCCACGCGGCTTGCCGGAGGAAATCAAACGGTCTTGGTCTTCGGTCCAAGTATCCACTTCGGCGGGAAAGCTGACGAAATCGGCAAGCGAAAGCAACCGGAAGTCGGGCTCCAGCTCAAAGGGCGTTTCTGGTTCCGGCTCGGGGAGGGGCAGGGTGGCCTGGGTTTCCGGCTCCGGAGTGGCAGAGAGGGGTGGTGCCATCTTCGACGGCGTGGTGGTGGGGGCACACCCGGCCCAACTACCACAGATGATCAGTCCGCTCACCCAGCAGAGAATGCTTCGGTTCATGTCAATCAACGCTTTCCGGCTCTGATAGCTGACGTCTGCCATGCCACAGTGTAACATGGCAACCAGCCCGTGGGCATCCTTCCATCTTACCTTCTCTCAGGATCATGCATCATGCTGCGACGTTGGACTCCATTTCTAGTGTTGGGTGGTTTGGCAACGACGTTCTTTGTCGGCTGGCAGAGTGGTGCGGCCCATGCCGAAAACGAAGCCAAAAGCCGCGTCTTTGAACTGCGGACCTACACCACGCTGGAAGGGCGCTTACCGGCCTTAAATGCCCGCTTCCGTGATCACACCGTGGCGCTCTTCGAAAAGCATGGCATGACCAACGTCATCTACCTGACGCCGATGGATGACGCGAAGAAGGACAACACGCTGGTCTATCTGTTGGCCCATGACAGCCGGGACGCCGCCAAGGCTTCGTTCCAGGCGTTCGGTCAAGACCCCGAATGGAAAGCCGCCCGCGAAGCATCAGAAGCCGATTGCAAAATCGTCTCGAAAGTGGAGTCGGTCTTCTTCACGCCGACTGATTATTCACCGATGAAGTAATCTCATCTTAGCCCCACGTCAGTGACGTGGGGCAGATTCACGTGTGATATTCCCCCGGGTCATTGACCCGGGGCTAAGACAATAGGATGGAACCCCGCTCGATGAATCCCCGCCCCGCGGTCGCCTGGATCGGCCAACTCGATGGTTATCTGCAACTGATTGACCAGACCTTGCTGCCGACGCAGGATGTGCTGATTGATTGCCGAACCGTGGAACAAGTGTGGGAAGCGATCAAGTCGCTGCGCGTGCGGGGGGCTCCGGCCATTGGAGTCGCCGCCGCTTATGGCGTGATTGTGGGCTGCCAGTCACAAGCCGAACTGCCCCGCAGTGAATTCGACGCCCGCCTGACCCACGTGCTCGACTATCTCGCAACGAGCCGACCGACTGCCGTTAATCTCTTCTGGGCGCTCGACCGGATGAAAGCGACGGCGGCGGAGCAACCGGACACGCTTCTGTCCTCAGAGCTCTTATCGCGACTGCTGGAAGAAGCCCGCACGATCGAAGTAGAAGATCGGGCCATGTGCGCCGCCATGGGTCGCTTTGGTGCCGAACTCCTGGCGAATTGCAGCGGTGTCCTCACTCACTGCAACACCGGCGGGCTCGCCACGGCCGGTGATGGCACCGCTTTGGCGGCCATCTTCGCGGCTGCGAAGGCCAATCCCAAACTGCAGGTCTACGCCGATGAGACGCGACCGTTGTTGCAGGGGGCTCGGCTCACGGCTTGGGAACTGTTGCAGCGCGGTGTCCATGTCACCCTCATTTGCGATTCCATGGCCGCATGTGTGATGAAGCTGCGACGCGTGCAGGCCGTGATCGTCGGGGCCGATCGTATCGCCGCCAATGGCGACGCCGCGAACAAAATCGGGACGTATGGTCTTTCGGTGCTGGCGAAGGCCCACGGTATTCCGTTTTATGTCGCGGCCCCGTCCAGCACGTTCGATCTCACCTTGGAATCGGGCGAGTTGATCCCCATTGAAGAACGGGCAGCGAGCGAAATCACTAACGGGTTCGGCAAGCAGACGGCACCCACCGATTGCCCGGTCTTTAACCCAGCGTTCGATGTGGCACCCGCCGAAAATATCACCGCCATCATCACTGAACGGGGCGTCATTCAACCGGTCACAGTCGACAATGTCCGAAAGATGATCAAAGGATAAGTTGGGGGAAGGGTGAAGCACGGATCGGAGTATAGCGACGGTGTCGAAATCCAATCCCAGTGATCCGTCTCCTTTGTTAGCCATCCTAGACGGGGCACCGTCGCGAAATCGTTCACAGCTTCGACTTCTCTTGATCACATGGTTGGTGCGATCGTATCGGCTGCTGATCTTAGGATTCGCAGTCTGGTTAATTCATCACGCCGCTCAAACGACGGCCTCTCCGTCAGACGATGCCGATGCAGGCATTTCGATAACTTCGGCCCGCCAGATCTTTCCACAGGCGGATCGACTGCGACCAGCGGAGCCGCAACAGAAACGTGTTGCGGTGTTATCCGCCAGCGGGGAACTATTGGGTTATGTGTTACGGACCTCGCCGGACACAGATGACCTCGTGGGCTATACCGGACCGAATGACCTGCTGATTGGACTCTCTCCCGCTGGTGAAGTCGTCCAGGTGCGTTTGCTCGAGAGCCATGACACGGCATCGCACGTCGAAAGCATTCGGACGGCGCAAGAATTCTGGCAGCAGTTTCCCGGTTGGACACCCGGGCTGCAGCCTTTTCCAAAGATCGAAGGCGTCAGTGGCTCAACGCTGACCAGTCTGGCGATGGCAGAGGCGGTCCAGCGCCGGCTCTCTGGTGGGACAACATCACTTCGGTTTCCGGAAGCGGTCTCATTGAAAGAGGTGCAATCGTTTTTTCCTGATGCCAACTCCATCAAAGTCGATCAGCCTCGTGCTGGCTGGACTGCCGCTTTCGATGCCCAATCGGCATTACTCGGGTATGTCGTGCGAACATCACCGGCGACCGACAACCAGATCGGATATCAGGGGCCGACGGAATCATTGTTCTCCGTCTCCCCCGATCAACAGACGATTCTCGCGGTCCGCATCCGCCAGAGCTACGAAACCCCTGACTATGTTCAACGCATTGAAAACGATGCGGCTTTTCTGCATTTGCTGGCGGGACGAACTCTGGAGGATTACCGCCAGCTTGATTTCCAGTCGGCCGGCATCGAAGGGGTTTCCGGAGCAACGATCACCAGCTTTTCCATCGCCGATGGAATTCGCCGTCGACTCCGAATGGATGCCACATTCCAGGCGGAAAAAGAGACGTCATCTCGAAGCGTGAGGAATGTCACCCTACGTCAAATGGTTCTGGTGGGAATCATTGCGGGCGGACTGCTGATGACGTTCTGGACGCGTCTGCGCGGACGATGGACGCGACGCCTTTGGCAGGTCGCCGTGATCATCCTGTTTGGTTTTTGGCTGGGAGATCTGCTGTCGTTATCCCTGCTGACAGGCTGGTCGCGACATGGATTGTCAGAAAGTTCCTCCGTCGTTTTGATGGTGCTGGCAGCGGTGTCGCTGGGGATACCCTGGACCACAAAGCAACAGATGTATTGTCATCAGTTGTGCCCGCATGGTGTGGCTCAGGAGTGGTTAGGGAAGCTCCCGGTACAGAAATGGCACCTGCCGCGTAGGCTGACCCGTTGGTTATCGTTCTTTCCGAGCATCATATTGATCGTTGCCTTAGCATTGGCTGTCCTGAAACCCGGCTTCGATTTAACACAACTCGAACCGTTCGATGCCTGGTCGGTGGGGACGTTGGCCGTCGCTTCTTGTGTGATTGCGATTCTGGGATTAGCCACTTCGGTGGTGCTGCCACAGGGGTATTGCCGCTTCGGTTGCCCAACCGGGGCGTTGTTGAAATTCGTGCGTTCTCATGGCCAGGCAGAATCGTTTGGCCGACAGGAAGCGATAGCCTCCGTAGCAATCGTCGCCATCGCGGCAGTTCATTTTGCGTCATCATGGGAAACAAAAATAAACCAGGAGAAGTTGCCTCAAACATTCAGCGATCGCTTGCCGATGCCCGCCATCTCAGGTGATGCCTTCGGCACAAGCTGGTCGGTACGTCTGCGACCGAGTCAAACGTTGCCTGTGGAACTGCGCGAGTCACTGTCGGCAGAATTGGTCCGCATCGAACGAAAACTGTCGCACTGGCAGCCCGAGTCGGAAACTTCATTGTTCAATAGCAGCGACACCACGCTGGAACTCGAAGTTTCCGAGGAGTTAATCCAACTCCTGCAGCAGGCTAAAGAGACCAGTGAGCTGACTCAGGGAAAGTACGACATCACCGTCTCGCCGTTGGTGGATTTGTGGGGCTATGGTCCTGCGCGTCGCACGGGGGTGCCTACCGATGACGAAATCGCCACGGCCCTGGACCGCGTTGGTTGGAACAATCTGCATATCGATGCGGAATACCATTCACTTCGGAAAGACCACCCGCAGTTGCAAATCGATCTCGGCTCATTCCTGCAGGGCTATGCGGCCGATCGACTCGCTGTGTTGCTATCGGCCGGGCAGATCGACGAGTTTCTGATCGACGTCGGTGGGGAACTGCGGGCACGTGGTTTCTGGTCTGTCGCGATTGATGATCCGCACGATCCGCAGCGGCCGTTGCTCACATTGAAATTGAAAGACCAGGCTTTGGCGACCAGTGGCACATACCGTCCCGGTTTGAATGGCGAAACGACCACGCGGCATCTGTTGTCACCGGTAACCGGCCGCCCCATCGTGACCGATTTCGTGCTGTGTGCGGTGATCGCTCCGATCGCTTGTGATGCCGACCGGTGGGCCACCGCGTACTTGTCTCTGCCGGTTGACGAGGCCTTGTCACTGGCCGAATCACGGCACGACGCGGTCTTGCTGGTCACACAAAATGGTCTCATCCAAAAGACCTCGTGGTGGCCCCGTGACCAATGATACATCCATTCCGCCCAGTATCGTGAACCTGGCGAGGCTTCCGGCTGTCCGCAACGGTGTGGCATTGGCAGAATGGGGTGCCCGATCTGAAGGAGATATCATCTCATGCCCGGTGTAAAATGTTGGCAGGTCGATGCCTTTACGAATCAGCCGTTCGGTGGCAATCCGGCAGCCATCTGCTGGCTCGAAGACGCCGCCGATTCGGCTTGGATGCAATTCGTGGCCGCGGAGATGAACCTGTCCGAGACAGCGTTCGTGCGACGACTGGAGACGGATCTCGAATTGCGGTGGTTCACGCCCACCGTCGAAGTTGACTTGTGTGGTCATGCCACGTTGGCCACAGCTCACGCCCTATGGTCTGCGAACATCTTGGAATCAACGCAACCGCTGCGGTTTCAGACGCGGAGTGGTTTGCTGACCTGCACGCGCGACGGCGATTTTATCGAACTCGATTTCCCGGCCACACCGCCGACGGACATTGACCTGCCGAATGGGTTGGCAGAGGCGTTGGGAGCCAAGCCGATCGCGGTGGGGCAAAGCCGCTTTGATCTCGTCGCTGTGTACGAATCCGCCGCGACGGTGCGTCACCTGAAGCCAGATTTTCGACAATTGGAACGCTTTCCCGTGCGGGGCGTAATCATCACGGCTCCAGCGGACGAACCGGGCTTCGATTTCGTCTCGCGTTTCTTCGCTCCCAACGTCGGTGTCGATGAAGACCCCGTGTGCGGTTCGGCCCACTGCTGCCTCACCCCTTATTGGGCTGCTCGACTCGACAAAGCGGACCTGATGGCCCATCAAGTCTCAGCACGCGGCGGGGTACTCCGTTTGAAACATCGAAATGACCGAGTCATTCTCGGCGGCCAAGCCGTAACTGTCTGGCAGGGGGAACTGACCAGTGCCGCGGGCCGTCGCTAAGACAGTCGCACGTTCTTTGAATTGTCAGTTTTCCAACGTCTTCCGCATGGCATCCTGGAAGTCAAAGCGGGGGGTGTAACCGAGTTGGCGACGAGCTTTATCGATGCAATAGTCGAGGTTGAGACCGAGAAACTTGATCCGCGCTCCCGATAACAATGGAGCTTCCTGCTTCCCCAGCAGTCGGTACAACCCTTCCAGGACGCGGGCCAGAAGCCGTGCGACTCCCAGCGGAACGACTTTGCTCGGCAGCGGACAACCCGCCGACTTCGCGATGGTTTCCACAAATTCTTTTTTTTTGACGAGACGACCATCGGTAATGTTGAAGACTTCACCGATCACGTCATCATTTGAAATCGCGAGTTCGATCGCATCGACCAGGTTTTCGACGTAAACATTGTTCATCAACTTGTCTGGTGATCCGAGGTAAGCAAACTGACCCGACTTTAATCGTTCGATCAACCGGGGAATGATGGTCCGATCACCGGGGCCGTAGATGAAGCCGGGACGCAGTACCACCGCAGGAAGCTGGCGATTGCGGACATAGTCGAGCACCAGGTCTTCCGACTCCACTTTGGTCAGCGTGTAGCCATCGATTCCCGCTCGATTGGGGGGAGTGGCTTCATCGGTGCCGTAGTGATCGCGGGCCTCATACACTCCCAGCGAACTGATGTGGACGAACCGCTTCAATTGTCCCGTTACCAGGGCGGCATCGAGCAAGACGCGTAAGCCATCGACGTTGATTCGGCGATAATCTTCGACCGGTCCCCAGTCTCCCACTTTGGCCGCACAATGCACGATGAGCGTTGCCTGTTGCACCGCGCGGGTCAGCGACGGCGGATCGCTGAGGTCGCCGATGACCAACTCGGCCCCTTGATCAGCAAGATATTGAGCCGCCGAGGCCGAGCGTACGAGAGCCTGGACCCGCCAACCGGACTTCAAGGCACGAGCCACCACATGACGTCCCACCAAGCCGGTGGCTCCGGTCACCAGCAAACAATCATCAGCCGTTGGTACCACCCAGAATTCCTTAGCGTTTCAATAGTTGACCTGGCATCAATCGATCTCGGCAAGGCCGAACTTAAGCCGGTACCGCCATGGATTGTTCGGCCTGCAACAGGTTCACGATGCGTTGGGCCGCATCGGGACAGGCAAAGTCTCGGGCGGCTTTCGCCATGCGGCGGCGGCGCGGTCCATCATCCAGTAGCGGGGCGACCGCTGTCCAGAGCCTTTCGGCTGTTTGCGGACTCGCTAATGCCTGTTCGACAACCAAAGCCGCCCCCTGACGTGCGAAGGCATCGGCATTCACACGTTGGTGGTTGTCGGTGGCCTGGGGGTAAGGAACCAATACGGTCGCACGTCCGGCACACGCGAGTTCTGCCACCGTCGTGGCCCCGGCGCGTGAGATAATCAGATCGGCCTGACGATAGATGTCGGGCATTTCTTCAAAGAAGTCGGCCACCAAAGCGGGTTGCTGCAATTCGTGGTAGGTCGTCCGGATCGATTCTAACTGTCGCGGGCCAGTCTGATGGATGACTTTCCAAGTGCGGAACTCCGGGTGCTGACGCAACATCTCCACCACGCCCATGTTGAGACCGTCGGCCCCTTGACTCCCTCCCAAAACCAGCAGGCAACGTTGCGCCTGCTGTGTCTCCAAGGGTTCGGCATGCAGGGCTGCAATCGACTTTCGCACGGGATTGCCACAGACCAACGTGGGGACATGCCGGGGTAACCAGTCAATCGTTTCATCAAAGGCGGTACAGACGACGCGGGCGAACCGGCTAAGCCAGCAGGTCGCACGACCGGGGACGGCATTCTGTTCCAGTAGCACAACGGGCACGCGGCTACGGTAAGCCGCCCAGATCACGGGAGCACTGGCGAAGCCCCCCAAGCCGATCACAATTTGCGGCCGCTCGCGTTTCACGAGGCGCCGGGCTTCCACCACGGCACGCCAGTTCCGCCACACGAATTGATCAGGGCGACGCCTGCACAATGCGGGTGACGCCGTCGATAAAATGTGATGTTCCACACCGGCTGATTCCACAATCCGGCGTTCAATCGGACGGTCACTTCCGGCAAAGACCATGCGAACTGCGGGGTAGCGTGCCTGCAATGCCTCCGCGAGGGCGATACCGGGAAAGAGATGCCCGCCCGTGCCGCCGCCCGCGAACAGAAACACACCGCGCTGTCCGCGGGCAGCTTCGGCCAGAAGTGGTCCTGCCCAACCCGCGGGGGGCGAAATGGAGGTCACCGCAAGTGCTGCTGCCGACGTGTCCATAGGCGTTCCACAATCTCAATCTGCGAAAAGGAGCCGGTGTCACGCGGCCTGCTGTAACGAACTCTGGTCGAATTGCAGTACGGCAGACTGTTCCGGTTCGGTGCGGGCGAGACTCCAGACAATCCCCAAGGTGAGCAGGCTGGCAACCAGATTGCTGCCGCCTGCACTGATCAGCGGATGTGCAATTCCTTTCGGTGGGACCATCGCCGTGACGACGGCCACATTGATCGCGGCCTGTAATACCAGTTGAGTAAGCAACGTGGTTCCGGCTGCAAATTCAAAGGACTGCGGCGGTCGCGACGAAATCAGTCGCATGCCGGAAAGGTACAAACCACACCAGACGGCAATGATTCCTAATGTCCCCGCCAATCCGAGTTCTTCCCCAATCACGGCGAACACAAAGTCGGTATTCGCTTCTGGCAGATAACTCAGCTTCTGCCATCCTTTTCCCAAACCGGTCCCCCACCAGCCTCCGGTGCCTAAGGCGACCAGTGACTGCCGAATCTGATACGGTGCGGCATCGAGATTGGCCCAGGTATCCATAAAGCCGGTGATGCGTTTCCATTGATACGGCTTGAGAAACAACAGCCCGAGACAGGCCGGTAGCAACAACCAGCCACAAGCGACAAAACGACGCGTTGGCCAGCCGCCGAGATACAACACGAAGAGCGTACTCACCGACAGAAATGCCGCCGTGCCCAAATCGGGTTCCAGCAATACCAACGGAACCATCAAACCAGTCGGCCACAAGACGGGAACCGTAGCGGGCCACCATTTCAATTGGGGATCGCGACGGGTCTGCAGCAAATGGCAGGTGAACAGTGGCAGCACAATCTTCGCGAGTTCCGACGGCTGCAGAGAAACTCCGGCGATCCGCAACCAGCGCTGGGCACCATTCACCCGCACACCGACACCGGGAATCATCACCAGCACCAGCATCATCAAGACCGCCCCATAAAGTCCCGGGCTCCAGCGGCGCCAGTGGTCTGCATTCATCAAGCTAGCGACAATAGCCACGCCGATTCCCAAGCCCGCCGCAGCCAGATGCCGAACCAAGTACACCCGCTCAAATTCGGTCGGCCGCGAAGTGATACTGGCGCTATAGACCATGAGCACCCCGACACCGAGGAGCACACCGGCCAGCGACAGATAAAGTTTCGCAGCAAAGGACACTGAAGGGGATTTCCACTAACGAATTTTGAGACTGGCGACAGCCAGCAATGCCAGCAACGCCGACCCGATCCAGAATCGCACCACAATTTTGATTTCGTGCTGTCCCTGAAACAGGAAATGATTGTGCAACGGGCTGCAGGCAATCAAACGCTTCCCCGTCAATTTGAACCAGCCGATCTGGCCGATCACGCTCAGGGTTTCAATCACAAAGACGCCCCCCACCACCGCCAGCAGCAGTTCCTGATGAATGGCAAGGGCTCCATAACCCAGCAGCGCCCCAGTGGGGAGCGATCCGGTATCTCCCATGAAGACCTGGGCGGGATAACAGTTGAACCACAGAAAGCCGAGCACAGCTCCGACCATGGCACCGAACAGCACGCTCAATTCGCCGGCACCACTGACATGCGGAATTCCCAGGTAATCTGCCATCACGCGATGACCGGCCAAGTAGGTCAATGCGACGAAAGCAGTCCCCGCAAAGATCAGGCATCCTCCCGCCAGTCCGTCCAAGCCATCGGTCAGATTCACGCCGTTGGATGCCCCGACAATCACCAGCGATCCCCAGAGCGGGAAGAACACGCCAATTGGAATGATCCAGTCACTCAAGGGAATCGCAATCGCTTGTGTCCATGCATTTAAGGGCTGCGTTGTTGCTAACCACCCCGTAATTCCCACAGAGACGATCACCTGGCCGATGAACTTTTGTGCGACGGTCAGTCCCCGGCGGGACGTGCGGATTTTGATCCAGTCGTCGATGGCACCCAGGCATCCAAACGCACTCACCACGACCAACGCCTGTTGCACGAGCGGACTGCTCAAGTCTCCGAATAACAGACCGGCTCCGAGAATCGAGCCGACAATGAAGATGCCGCCCATGGTCGGCGTGGCATTCTTCGACGCATGCAGTTCATTCAAGCGAGCCGAAGCGGAATCAATCCGCTCTGTGAACCGGGACTTCAGCCAGGCAATGGCCCACGGTCCAAACAACAACGCCAGCAGAAACGCAGTGACGGTGGCACAGGCTGTTCGAGCCGTGAGATAGACCGGCGTAGGCCCTGCGGCGACGGATTCCCATCCCCTTGATCCCGGACCATAGACCTGTAGCCACCAGTAAAGCATGCGGTTTTTTGACCTTAATCGTTGTCAAATTCTCAAGAGTTTCATCAGGCACATTGACGGGCAGGGAACACGGTCGATTGTGCGGCGCGCTGTTTCAACCAGTCGATCACCCGCTCGGTCTGCATCACCCGCGAGCCTTTAATCAGCACCACATCCCCTGGTTCGAGCCAGCAATCGAGTACGGTTAACAGCACGTCCAGAGATTCCCCGGCGGCAATCTGTCCGGAACGCAGTCCGTGCTTCTGCGCACCATAGGCCATCTCTTTCGCCGCGGAACCGAAAGCCAGCAACCCATGGATCCCTGCGGAGGCCAGTGCGGCTCCCACTCGACGGTGCTCTGATGCCGAAGACTCGCCGAGTTCTCGCATATCTCCCAGAAACGCATACCGTTTCCCGGTGGGCTGTGGCGTCTCGACACTCGCAAGATGTTCGATCGCGGCCAGCATCGATGACGGGCTGGCATTGTAGGTGTCGTCGATCACCGACCATGGCCCGATCGACAACAATGCGCCGCGTCCCGGTGCCGGTTGAAACTCTTGCAGTCCGTCGGCAATCAAATCGAGCGGCACCCCCACCTCTCGCGCCACGGCAATTGCCAAGAGGGCATTCGTCAGATGGCTCGCCGATGGCAATGCGATGTCAAAGGTCTGATCATCGATCTCGAACGTCAGGCGTCCGGCGGATCGGGTGATGTGCCGGGCTTGCAGGTCGTTCTCTGGTCCCGTACCGACAAACAGAACGCGACATGGAGCTTTCGCGGCCATGGACCGTGTCACCGGATCATCGCCGGGGAGCACAGCGAATCCCGTAGCCGGGAGCGCTTCGAGCAGTTCTCCTTTGGCCATCACAATGTTTTCCGGACTTCCGAACGAAGCCATGTGGGCTTGGCCGATATTCGTGATCACGCCGATTTCCGGCAACGCAACCTCACACAGATCGCGAATGTCGCCGCGTTGAGACGCTCCCATTTCCAGCACGGCGAACTCGTGAGAGTCGTTCAGGTCCATCAACGTCTTAGGCAGGCCAATGGCGTTGTTGTAATTCCCCGGGCTCTTCAAACCCTGAAACTGCTGTCCCAATGCGATGGCCAGCAGATCTTTGGTCGTCGTTTTGCCGACACTCCCCGTGACTCCTATGATCAGGGCTTCACGTCGCTGACGAACCCAACGCGCCAGCCGTCCCAGTGCTCGCGTGGTGTCATCGACCACGAGCTTCGGACCGGAGATGGCATCCGCACGCGGCAGTTCACAGACGACCAGACTGGCACCAGAAGCAAGTGCCTGGGCCGCAAATTCATGACCATCGAACCGCTCACCACGCAACGCCCAGAAGACATCGCCCCGTGCCAGTTCACGAGAATCGGTCACAATTCGCGATGCACGTCCCCAGGCCGCTGAGGGAATCAGCCTGCCTTGAGTTGCCGCTGCCAAATCATGCCAGCCGAGAGGGTCCATCAGGCTCTCATTCGCAAAGGTGACAGATCAGTGGTGGAAGGTGCCGAAGATAATTGCAACCGGTTGGCAAGACACTGCCGGGCCACTTCACGATCATCGAAAGGCAATCGCTGACTGCCGATGATTTGCTCCGGCTCATGCCCTTTTCCCGCGAGCAAAATGCAATCACCGTCTTCTGCCATGTCAACGGCTAGTTGAATCGCTTGATACCGATCCGGCTCGACCAGAATCTCGCACGATTTGCCTGACATCCCGGCAAGCACATCATCAATGATCCGCTGCGGATCTTCCGAGCGAGGATTATCGCTGGTAACAATGGCAACATCCGCAGACAGGGCCGCCTGACCCAACTTGGGCCGTTTGCTGCGATCCCGATCGCCCCCCGCACCAAAAACGCAGATCAGTCGACCGGGGGTCAACGGTCGCAATGTTTGTAAAGCCCGCGTCAGGGCATCATCGGTATGGGCATAATCGACCAGCACGGCGAACGGTTGCCCGAAATCCATCGATTCCATGCGGCCAGGAGCACCTCGGAACTCGGCCAGTCCCGCCGCGATTGCCTCCAGCGATACGCCAAGACTCATCGCTGCCGCCACGGCCCCCAAAGCGTTCGCGACGTTGTGTCTTCCCGGCGTTGTCAATTCGATAGTGGTGGTACCGTGAGGAGTCTGTAATTCAAACCGCGTCCCGGATAAACGCAATTGCAAGTTGCTCGCGGTGATGTCTGCGGTTTGCTCGAGCGATGTCGTCAGAGTTGTTACGCCCTCCGGAAGGCCAGCGAGCAGCGACCGCCCACCCGCATCGTCGAGATTCACAATGGCTGTTCCGCCGGGTCGTAAGAGAGACCAGATCTTCTGCTTGGCTGCTACATATCTCTCAAAGCTTCCGTGATAGTCGAGATGGTCGTGCGTGATGTTCGTGACGATGGCAGCAGCCAACTCAACCCCCGCGGCTCGATCCTGATGGAGCGCATGGCTGGAGAGTTCGATCGCGGCATAGCCGGTCCCGTTCTGTCGCATCCGTTGCAGCCACTGCTGCAAAGTCCGCGAGTCGGGAGTTGTCAATTTGGCCGGTATGGTGATGTTGCCGTCGTGGTAGTGGATCGTTCCCAGCAGGCCGCAGCGATGACCTGCCGCTCGCAGGATGCACTGCAGCATCCAAGTGGTGGTGGTTTTTCCATTCGTTCCCGTCACCCCCACCGTAGCCACGGCCTGCGTCGGCTGCCCCGCGAGTTCCGCGCACAGTCGCGCATAAGCCCGACGGACGTTCAACACAAGACATTGTGGCAGCGGGATTGATGGATGGGGTTGTTCCACCAGCAGACCCGAAATCCCGAGGGAAACCGCCTGATCCAGATAGCGTCGGCCATCATCGTGGACGCCACGAATCACCGCGAAGAGACCGCTCGGCGTGCAATCGGCAGCTCGATCGGTCGCCGCAGTGACCACCAGATCGTTGCCCTGAAACCATGACGCGGTGGGAAAGAGCGCACGCAGGCTCACCGAAGTCGATGGTGGTGCGGCGGCCGGTTCCACGGCGGAATCTCCCGCCCCAGTAGATCACGCTGCCAGCAGCAGGCGAAACCATCCGCTCGCATCTTCCCTCCCGGAAGCATTTCACGAGCGCCGCTGTACAAAGTCGGAGTGCCACATCCTGCCGCAACTCCACCGGGCGGTCGAGATTGTCCGAAATTGCCGAAATCCGTCAAGCCGGAATTCGCAGGATCGGAGGAACAGGTAAACCACGCAGCCCAGGCAGACTCTTGAGACAACTCCAGTCGGCCTAGCCAATTTGTTGCCGTACGGCTGCCAGATCTTGTTTTAACTGCTCCCGTAAGGCTTCAACCGAGGGGAACGAGCAGATGTCTCGCAACTTGTCCAGAAGTTTTACGGACAGGGTTTGGCCATAAAGATCCCCAGTGAAATCCAGCACATGGGCCTCGACTTTGGTGGCCCCCTCACCAAAAGTGGGGTTCGGTCCGACGTTGAGGGCGACGGGATAACTACGGGCATCGATTTCAAGCTGTCCGGCATACACGCCCTGACCGGGCAGCACGGTGGGAATATCCGCGAGATTCGCGGTGGGAAAGCCGAGTGTCCGCCCCCGTTGAGCACCGGTGGTGACCACCCCCGTGATGGTGTAAGCATGCCCGAGCAATTCGTTGGCATCAGCAATATCGCCTGCCAATAGAAGCGACCGCACGACGCTGGACGAAACCCATTGACCGTTAAAAGTGACCGGGGCGATGACATCGAGGGTCATGCCCTGCGACTGGCACATCTGCCGGAGTGTCGTGATACTGCCGCCACGGTCGCGACCGAAACTGAAATTCGGGCCTTCCACCAATCCTCGGGCGGCAAGTTCTTGGCAGACCAGTTGCTGAAAGAAGTCTTCGGCCGTCAAACGCAGAAGTTCGCGCGAGGTCTTCAGCACCAGAACATGATCCACTCCCGACTGCTGTAACAGTTCGCTGCGCTGCGGAATTGTGGTGAGGCAGGGGGGGGCCCCTTCCGGTCGTAGCAATGCCAGCGGGTGGGGATCGAAGGTCACCACGACGGCTGGAACCGAGTTCGAACGGGCCAGACCGACAAGCTGGTCGATCATCACCCGATGCCCTCGATGCACGCCGTCAAAATTTCCGATCGCAACATACCCACCGCGACAGGCTGACGTGATTTCTGCTGGCAACCAACTCATAGCGCGCGTGTTGTTCCACTCGTCCTGCGGATGTCTGACTCCCCGCGCAGA
This sequence comes from bacterium, assembly GCA_016125225.1. Lineage (GTDB taxonomy): Bacteria > Planctomycetota > Planctomycetia > Planctomycetales > Planctomycetaceae > DSVQ01. The sequence goes on from WGME01000014.1 coordinate 116,617, forward strand.
TGGTAATGCAGAATGCGGCCGGCGAACAGCAGAGGTTTTATCACCTGGCCAGCAACTCCGGTTCAAAACGGAGTCGGCAAGAGCAAGGCATGGTGCTCAAACAGCACCCGACGGCCGGCGGACCCGATCGCGGGCGTGAAAAACAGCAGAAATAAATAGATGCCCAGCAGCGGGACCAGCAATAATCGGCACGGCCATCGCCAAAACCATCGGGCTTGGGTCTCGCGCTGACGGGCTTTGGCATAGGCCCAGCCGATGAGGATCTTCGCCGGGTAAATGGTCGTCACGAAAATGAGCGTCACAAACCACATCGCATCCTGGGGCGGAGCAGCGATTTTGAAGAGATACAGCGGTAAGGCCAGGGCATAGAGGAGCACTGTGGTCAGAAACCAGCCCACGGGTGCCCGGGCTCCCAGCTTGCGAACGAACTTCCAGTCCAGAAAGGCTCGCCAGCGCTGTTCAGCCGCGTAATGGGCCTGCAGAAACGGTATCCAAGCGAGCACGGGCATTAAGATCGCGGCCCCCATTAAGGTCACAATCACCTGCCCAGGCTTGTCGACATCCCGCAAGAATCCGAACAACATGGTCGGCACGAATAGCCAGGCAAACGTCCCGAGGAATCCCACGGCTCCCAGACGGAAATGGTGTGGGATTTTCAAAGCACGGGTAAAGTCCCGCACCGCGGTCGCTGCATTCTGGAGATAGCCGTCAGCCCGCCATTGCTGCCACATCCAACGCAGATTTTTGATCGGCCTGAAATAGCACCAGAACGAACCACCCCGCGCCAATGCGAGAATCAGATGGGCCGCCACTGCGGTGGACAAGAGCGTGAGAAAGGCGTTCCAACCGCGAGCCGCGGCGGACTCGGGCGAGATCGTGCGAGCATCACTCGCCGCATCGGCAACAAACCGCACGATCAACAGCCAGAACCAGGTGCCAAACGCCATTCCCCCCAAACGTGGCGCCAGGGGCAATAGCGGCAAGGCATAGGTCAATTTGCCGGTGCGGGCCACTCGCCCCTGAGCTTCCAGCAGATATCCCAACGCGACAAAATTGACGATCGGAATCGCTGCAATCACAGCCAGCAGCAGCACCAGACTCGCCAACCCGAAGCAGAGCGAAGTGATCCAGCCAATCGCCTTCAACGGATGTTTCAATGGGTGCGGAAACGGCGGCAGTGAATCAAATGAATAGTATGGCTCTTCGGGTTCGAAGTCGGTGACCTGCAGTCGCAGTTCCCCCGTTTCGACATCTCCCGGGGAGGGCGGATCGCTGGTTGATTCCTCGGATTCCCACGGTTCCGACAATGTTTCGGAAGTCCTTGCATCAGGCACTGTTGGGGTTCTCATGAACGACACAATTGCGGCCTCAGACGGGAATTCTCACAAGGACATGGTCACGGATCACAATATCACATTCGTTCCGTCGTAACTTTCCGGACCGTTCAATCGTGTCCTGGCAAAGACAGATACCCCGCAGATTTGGCACAGGTTGCACAGGAAGTGAAACTCCCGGCTGTTCCTCGTGGTATTCTTAGAATGAGACCCTGGTTGCCGCACAGGGAATAAGAACCGGGATTCACTTCAATCCTAGAGCGTCTCCGGGAGTCTATCGTGTCTTTGCGTCGTCTCTGGTCGAGTGTGGTTCCGCTGGGAATTGCCGCCGCGATTGTGCTGTTAGTCGCCGCGGCGGCTCGCAGCCCAGTGCATCCCGTTCCACCCGCCCCCGCTCCCGACCAACTCGCTGAGGCCGAAGCCGTCGTTGCTCAAGTCAACGCTTTGCTCCAGCAGCAATGGACTGACTACGGTGTCACACCTGCCGAGCCCGCCGACGAATTACAGATCCTGCGGCGACTCGCCTTGTCATTACATGGTTCGATTCCATCTCTCGAAGAAATCCGACGGTTTGAGGCCGACGATCAACCCCAACGACTGGAACGCTGGACGATTCAAATGGTCCGCGACCGTCGTTTTGCGGATTACTTCGCGGCCCGGTTGGCCCGCAGCTTCATTGGGGCGGAAGGGGGCCAGTTCATCATTTTCCGACGCGATCGCTTTACGAACTGGCTCGCTGATCAAATCCAATCGGGCCGGCCTTTCGACGACGTCGTTCGGGAAATGATCAGCCAGGAAGGCTTGTGGACTGGCGTGCCGGCGACGAACTACATCACCCAGGCGGTCGCGGATGGGAATCTCGATCAGAACAAACTCGCGGGACGGACAGTGCGAGCTTTTCTCGGTCAACGCATTGACTGTGCCCAGTGCCACGATCACCCCTTTGCCGATTGGAAGCAAGCGCAGTTTGAAGGATTGGCCGCCTGCTTTGGCGAAGTCCGCATCACGGGCACCGGGGTCGATGACAGTCCGGGCCGAACCTTCAAAGTTGAAGACCGCATGACTTTGGAAGAACGGGAAGTGGCCCCCAACGTTCCGTTCGGCAAACCGTGGTGGCCAGCATCGGGCTCGTATCGCGAACGGTTGGCGACGTGGGTCACACATCCCGAAAATCGGCGGTTTGAACGGGCTATTACCAATCGCGTTTGGGGCCTGGTTTACGGACGTGCCTGGATCACTCCTGTCGACGACCTACCGAATCCCTCCGAACCGGGAGAACCAACCGATCTGCTCGATCTACTGGGGAAAGACTTTCGGGAACACGACTATGACCTACGTCGGTTAGTCTACCTGGCCACAGCCTGCGAGACCTTTCGAATCTCGTCAACTCATGCCGCGTACGAAACCGGAGACCGCATCGGCGATGTGGAAGAGAGTCTCGCCGCATTCCCGCTGGTGCGATTGCGTCCCGAGCAGATGATCGGGGCGATGTGCCAATCGGCATCGATCAAAACGATTGATCAGAACTCGCATCTGTTGACGCGGTTTCTCCGCTTCGTGCGGGAGCAGGACTTCATCAAAGAATATGGCGACCTGGGCGAAGCCGAACTTGAAGAACGCTCCGGAACAATTCCCCAAGCTCTGTTACGCATGAACGGTCGCTTTGCCAACGAAGTCAGCAATGCCGGGCCGGTCTCGGCGAGTGGTCGCATCTCGGCGATGGCACCAACCAACGAGGCCGCCATCGAAACGGCTTTTTTGTGCTGTCTCACTCGAAGGCCCACCGCTGAAGAATCAACGTTCTTCCTCGCCGATCTCAGCGGAGACGAACCTCGGGGCCGGGCACAAGTGATGGAAGACATTTTCTGGACGCTGTTCAACTCGCCCGAATTCAGTTGGAATCACTAATCATGTTGCCATCGACACTGCATCGTCGTGATCTGTTGCGATTCGCCGCGGGACTCGGGTTGTCATTCGCTGTGCCGGGATTGGATTTGCGGGCCGCGAACCGTCGTGGTCCAGAACGACCCAAGTCATTCATCCTGCTGTGGATGAATGGCGGTCCCAGCCAGTTGGAAACGTGGGACCCGCATCCCGGCACCACCATCGGCGGTCCGACACAGGCCATCCAGACCACGATTCCCGATTGCCAGATTTCGTCGGAATACCCGCTGCTGGCCGAGCAGTTGCACCGCGTCTCAGTCATTCGGTCGCTCACTTCCAAAGAAGGCGACCACGAGCGCGGCACTTACGCTGTCCGCACTGGCTATCGTCCCGACCCGACCACGATTCACCCGGCACTCGGTGCGATTGCCGTGCATGAACTTCCCGATTCCGCTGTGGAGATTCCGCAGTTCGTCTCGCTGGGCGACCCCGGCTTCCCCTCACGCGGCGGGTATCTCGGCGATCGGTTCGATCCCTACCGCATTTTCAATCCCGGAGAATCGGGCCAGAACATCACCCCCAATGTCGATGACGAACGGCAACAGCGTCGGTTAGCCGCATTGAGAGTCACGTCACAGGCCTTCCGTCGCGGTCGAACGCAACGAGTCGAAAACACGCTGCATCAACACAATCTCGATGCCGCGCTGAAAATGATGACCTCTGACCAGCTGAAGGCGTTTTCGATCAAGGATGAAGCCGCCGAGGTGAAGCAGGCGTATGGTGACACTCCATTCGGCAAGGGTTGCCTTGTGGCGCGGCGGCTGGTTGAGCAGGGTGTGCGGGCCATCGAAGTGGCTCAGACTGGCTTTGACACGCACGCTGATAACTTCACCGGCCACACTCTGCGGGCCAAAATCATGGACCCTGCAATTGCGACGTTGCTGACCGAACTGGAAGAACGCGATCTGCTTGCCTCAACAGTGGTCCTAGTCATTGGCGAATTCGGTCGCTCGCCGGCGATCAATCCACTGGAAGGCCGCGACCATTGGCCGACCGGGTTTTCTTGTCTGGTCGGTGGCGGCGGTCTGCAAGCGGGGCAGGTCATCGGTGCCACCGATCCGGAAGGCAAAGAAAAGACCCCGACCGATCCCATCGAAATTCCCGACCTGTATGCGACCATCATGCAGACGATGGGCATCGATTACGCCCGCGAACTCATCACGCCCATCGGCCGTCCACTCAAACTCAGCACCGGCACCCCGATCGAGCGTTTGCTCGGCTAGCCGCGAGGCAGAGCCGAGTGCTGCCTGACATCGCCAATCGCTGATCCGACCGCGTAATCGCATCCCGTCTGTGTCGACGCTACAATGCGGCGACAATGACATCGCCTGTAGCGTCACCACTCGAAGAGACCGTGTTGATCGTCGGGGTGGGCCTCATCGGAGGGTCCATCGCGTCGGCGGTGCGAGCGCGCGGCGTAGCCCGGCGTGTGATCGGGCTGGGGCGTGATCAATCCCGGCTCAATGCGGCGGTCTATCGCGGCTTGCTGGATGCGGATTTCACTGATCCCGTGGAAGCCGCGAAATCAGCAACGTTTGTAGTCGTCTGCACGCCGGTAACACGGATTATTGACGACGTGCGAGCGCTGTTACCGCATCTGCCGAAGTCCGCCCTCGTCACTGATGCGGGCAGCACGAAGCAGCGGATTGTCGCGGAGTTGGCAGATTTGGCGGACCAACAGCCGACATTTGTTGGTTCACATCCCATCGCGGGGTCCGACAAACAGGGATTCGAGCACGCCGATGCGAACCTGTTCCTGCACCGGCTGTGTCTCATCACTCCTACGGTCCAGCATTCCACGGAAACAGTCGCCCGGGTGGAACGCTTCTGGCAAGGCCTGGGGATGACCACGCAATTGATGGACGCCGCGATTCATGATGAAACTTTGGCCCGCACCAGCCATGTTCCCCATGTGGTCGCGGCGGCAATGGCCAATTCCATTCGCGAAACCGATTTGACTTTCACCGGGACTGGCTTCCGTGATACGACCCGCATCGCCGCCGGAGACGCCGATCTGTGGACCACCATCCTGATGGAAAACACCAACGCCGTCCGCACGAGCATCGCCACGGTCCAAGAGCAATTAGCATTATTTGATCGAGCCATGGCGAATGGCGATGCGAAGCAGTTGCGGTCATTGCTGGCGAGTGCCAAGAGCCTGCGCGATCAACTGTCCGAAAATGTCGAAGGCCCAATGACGAATGTCGAAAGAGACTGATCATGAAGTCGGCAATCTTTCGACATTCCGACTTCCTCATTCGACATTGTTCGGATTTCGAGTTTCGGATTTCAACAAACCCCCTAGACCATTCACTCTTGACCCAAGGACTCTGGTTTCGTGTCCGATAAACTGATTCAACCGCGCGTCCTCAAGGGGTTTCGCGATTACCTGCCCTCGACAATGCTGGTGCGCGAACGCCTGATGGACACCGCTCGCCGCGTCTTCCGCAGTTACGGCTTCAGTCCGATTGATACCCCTGCTCTCGAATACGCCGAAGTTCTCACTGGCAAAGGGGGCGAAGAGTCCGACAAGCAACTCTTCCGCTTCCAGGATCAGGGCGGCCGTGATGTCGCCATGCGGTTCGATCTGACGGTGCCACTCGCCCGGTTTGCGGCGTTGCATGCGTCTCAGCTCGGATTGCCGTTCAAGCGGTATCACCTCGGGACCGTCTGGCGCGGCGAGAACACGCAGAAGGGACGCTACCGTGAGTTCATGCAGTGCGATTTCGACACCATCGGCACGTTGTCTCCCGGAGCCGATCTCGAAACGCTGCTGGTGATTCATGATCTGCTGGTGGCTCTCGGTTTCGAACGGTTCACGATCCGCGTGAACAACCGCATGGTCCTGAATGGGCTGCTCGCGGCACAAGGGTTGTCCGACAAAACCGTCGGCGTGCTGCGATCGATCGACAAACTCGCCAAGATCGGTGTCGAGAAGGTGATCGAAGAACTGGTCGAACGAGTCGGACTGACAACACCGCAAGCCGAAAAAGTGCTGTCGATTGCCCGCCCGGAAGCCACGCTGGATGACCTCGATGCGGCTCTCGTGGATAGTGAACTCGGTCGCACCGGCGTCGAACGTTTACGCACCCTGTTCGACACCGCAACCGCCGCCGGAATTCCACGAGAGCGATTGGCACTGGATGTGTCTATTGCCCGCGGCCTCGACTATTACACCGGCACCATTTTTGAGACCTTCCTGAATGATCTGCCCGGCATCGGCAGCATCTGTTCGGGGGGGCGGTACGATAATCTGGCCGACCTCTTCACGAAGGAAAAGCTGCCGGGCGTCGGTGCGAGTCTGGGACTCGACCGCCTGCTCGCCGCGATGGAAGAACTCAATCTGCTCGGTGATGCTTCGACACCCGCCCAGATTCTGATTGCCTATTTCGATGCGAATCGGTTAGGGGATTACCACGCCCTCGCGCGCACGCTTCGTGAAGCGGGTTTCGGTGTCGAGGTTTATCCGGAAGCGGTCAAGCTCGGCAAGCAGTTGCAGTACGCCGACCGCAAAGGCCACCGCATCGCCCTGATTGCTGGTTCTCAAGAGTTCGAACAGGCCGCGTGGCAGGTGAAGAACCTGAAATTGAAGACTGCCGAGGTGGTACCAGCGGCCAACTTAGCCGCCTATCTCGCAACCAGCCTGCAGTAAGTGGCGGCCCGAGTCTCACTTCTGCCAGCTGTTGGCGAACAGAAGCGAGACGATCTCTCATCCTTTTTAAGGCGATTTATGGCGATCATCTTGTCGCCATCTCCCTTTTATCCGCGAATGACCAAGAGTCATTACTGGATTCTATCGTGTCGGAATGTGTTTCCGATAAACGACTTGCGAATTAAGCATAATTACGGTGATTTATTTTACTCATTGTCGAGTTGCAAGCAACGTGCGCCTTGGATAGCTTGTTGATTCTGAGACTCAGTCTCAACGCCAGCCGTCCTCGTGACAAGCCAGCTGAAGTTGCCTGCCAGCCAGTCCCGGTGATGGTCGAATCTGGATCGCGACATTGTGGTCGCGGCCGATTCCTCCTGAAACTTCGCGGGAAATTCATTCATGGCAGCTTCCTCATCGCGCCGGTCGCGCGGTTTTACCCTGATCGAATTGCTGGTGGTCATTGCCATCATTGCGATCCTGATCGCTCTGTTACTTCCTGCGGTGCAGCAGGCCCGTGAAGCGGCCCGGCGGACCCAGTGCAAGAACAACCTGAAGCAAATCGGGATCGGGATGCACAACTATCTCGATACTTACACCGTCTTTCCACCGGGAGGCACGTGGCCATTTCCCGTCAATGCGGCGGGTTCGGTTGGTGGGCCGTTCTCACCGCAAGCCCGCCTGCTGCCCTATCTGGAGCAGGCGAATCTCTCGAATCTCATCGACTTCAGTCGCCCTTATGGCGATCAACCGACGGTCTCCAAGGTGCGGATTGCCCCTTACATCTGTCCCAGCGAAGTGGAAGATCATCTGACTTCGAATGGGAATCACTGGCCGTTCAGTTATGCGGCCAACGCCGGCACATGGTTCATTTTTGATGCTGCCACCCAGATGATTGGCGACGGGGCCTTCGGACAGAATTCGAAGTTCTCAACCAAGGACTTCACCGATGGCACAACGAATACTGTTGTGTTTTCTGAAGTGAAGGCCTTTCAGCCCTATGTCCGCCCGAATGCCGATCCGGCATCGATGGCAACCCCTTCCACACCCGCCGACATCGGGCTGGCTGCCGGACAAACGGTTCGTACCAGCGCACATACCGAATGGGTTGAAGGTCGATCTCCGCAATACAGTTTCACGACCACCTTCGGGCCAAATGTGCGTTTCCCTTACACCGACACGGCCACAGGCAATGTTCTGCCGAGTATCGATTACATCTCTCGGACGGAGGTAGGAGCCCCGACAACCGGCACCGGTGCCCGCACCTATGCCGCAATCACCACCCGCAGTTTTCACACCCAGATTGTGAATAGCCTGCTATGCGACGGGTCGGTCCGAAGCATCTCCGAGAACATCGATTTCCTCGTGTGGCGATCACTCGGAACACGAGGCGGTGGAGAAGTGCTCAGCGAGTTCTAAACTTTTCTCAGCGGTTACGAAGCGAGGCAACGTTCGGCGTTGCCTCGCGGCTAAACGGTCAACGTACATCGGGTCGCTTATTTCACGAGTTTGCGGTACTTGATGCGGTGTGGGGTATCGGCATCGGAACCCAGGCGTTGTTTCCGCAGCGTCTCGTAAGACTGGTAGTTGCCTTCGTGCCAGACCACCGTGCTATCCCCTTCAAATGCGAGGATATGCGTGGCGACACGGTCGAGGAACCAACGATCGTGGCTGATGACCACCGCACAGCCAGAGAAGCTTAGCAAGCCTTCTTCCAGAGCCCGCAGCGTATCGACATCGAGGTCGTTGGTCGGTTCGTCGAGCAGCAGGACGTTGCCGCCGACGGTGAGCGTTTTCGCCAGTAACAACCGGTTGCGTTCCCCCCCGGAGAGGAACTTCACCGGCTTCTGCTGGTCGGGGCCTTTGAAGTTGAACTTGCCGCAATAGGCACGGCTGTTGATCATCACACTGCCGTACTTCAGGTTATCGTTCCCCCCGGAGATGTTGTCGTAGACCGACTTTTCATCGTCGAGGCTTTCGCGGTTCTGTTCGACATAGGCGACCTTTACCGTTTCACCGACGGTGACCTTGCCGCCATCGGGCGATTGCTCACCAACAATCATGCGGAACAAAGTCGTCTTACCGGCCCCGTTCGGACCGATGATCCCCACAATTCCTGCGGGCGGCAGACGGAACGACAGGTTTTCGTAGAGAATTTTGTCGCCGAAGGCTTTGGCGACATTGTCGAAGATGACCACGGTATCGCCGAGACGCGGACCGGGGGGAATCTTCAGTTCAATCGTTTCATCGCGGCTTTCCTGTTCTTCCGCGACGAGCTTTTCGTAGGCCTGCAGTCGGGCCTTGCTCTTGGCCTGCCGGGCTTTCGGCGAGCTGCGGACCCATTCGAGTTCCTTCTCGATGGTCTTCTGCCGGGCTGATGCCGACTTTTCTTCCTTCCGTAAGCGTTCCTGTTTCTGCTCCAGCCAGGACGAGTAGTTGCCTTCCCACGGAATACCACGGCCCTGGTCGAGTTCGAGAATCCACTGGCAACTGTTATCGAGGAAGTAACGATCGTGGGTCACGGCAACCACGGTCCCCTTGTACTCATGCAGATGGCGTTCGAGCCAACCGACCGACTCCGCATCAAGGTGGTTGGTCGGTTCGTCGAGCAGCAACAGGTCGGGAGCCTGCAGCAGCATCTTGCACAGAGCCACTCGACGGCGTTCACCACCGGAGAGGGGACCAATCACCGCATCCATCGGGGGGAGACGCATGGCGTCCGCAGCGATTTCGAGTTCGCGATCGAGTTCCCATAAGTTCTGAACATCGATCTGCTCCTGAACCTTTCCCTGTTCTTCGATGAGAGCATCCATCTCATCCGCATCGGGGCCTTCACCGAAGCGGGCATTGATTTCGTCGTACCGTTTCAGAATCGCCCGTTTCTCGGCGACGGCTTCGTTCAGCTCGTCCATGACGGTGTGTTCGGGATTGAGCTTCGGCTCCTGCGGCACATACCCGGCAGTGAATCCGGCGGTCAGCTTCGCCGTCCCCATGAAATCCTTGTCGACACCCGCCATGATCTTCAGCAGCGTACTTTTCCCGGCCCCGTTCGGACCAAGGACGCCGATTTTCGCACCGGGGTAAAAGCTCAGCCAGATGCCTTTCAGAACCTCCTTTTTGTCGTGAAACTTGCGGAGGTCTTCCATCTGGAAAATGTAATGTTCGGCCATAGTTCTGGTGCTGCATTTCAGGCAATGGGCGGAAAAACTCGCTCACAGACGGGGAATCTCGACCGCGTCCGGCGATGAAAGGTCCGATTGTACCGTTCGCGAACAGAATGTGGAGGGAGCCCGCCCACGGTCCAAACTGATCCCCAGAATGCACCCCGATGAATTCCCTTGAATCACGCGGCGTCGTTTCGGCGAAATGTGACAGAATCGAGAAGTTTGCAGAAGCAAAACGCAGAGTTCTCTCCTCCGCGCCAGAGAATCGCCGTTGACCTGGTCTGGGAAATCACGATAATTTTGCGGTCGTTGCTTAATCGAAGCTCTGTGCGGCGATGGCGTGGCTCTGTTGGAACCTGCATGTTTTCTCAGGTGACCAGTCTGTTGACCCTTATTCCCATGCTGTTTCACAGCGTGATGGGTTGCTGCTGGCATCACGCGCACGACTCGGCAGGGGTGTCTGCCCCGCAATCTGTTGCAGTTGTCAGCCATTCCGGTCATGAGTCTCACCGACACATCGTACGAGGGCACGCTTGCTCGCATCATCATGGGCATCTTCATGAATCTTCGTCGGAGCCACCGGCCGATTCTGGTGCATCCGATCCTTGTCATGAAGATCGCTGCGTTTACACCTCGACTTCAGCGGCCATCCTGCCACAGGTGTATCAATCAGAGCTCCATTGGCGAACGCTCTCCAGTGGGGATTTCGCAGCCATTTTGAGCCCGCTCAACTGCGGAGTGACGAGTCGCATCGCAGTGACTCTGTTAGATGACGGGCGAACTGCCCTGCGGCGTCGTGCGCTAACTGCCATCTGGCAAGTCTAGCCGCCAATCTCAATTGTACGGCTAACAGACCGTGTCTTGGCTCGCAAGCAGTATCGACGCACAGGAATTGCGCCGTTCGATACACGCTAACTGCGATCTCTAACCCACAAATCATTTTTCGAACTCACAGTGCGCATCACCTGCGCAGAGTGGAGTCTGCGATGTCGTTCAGACCATCACTGCTACGGTTGTCGGCCGGCTGGCAATGGGCCATCGGCTTGTTGGTTGTCGTGGGGATCGCCGGAGCCTTGTCGAAACACTGGTGGCCCGCTACTCAAGCCTGGGTACAGGCCGCGATCAGTCGCCAGAAAAAGCCGACGTTACTCGACGAGCATGATCACGGCTCCAGCGGCGGCGAGCACGACATGCATGACCATGGCGATCACGGCCATGAACATGACGAGGCCAGCTCCTTGGAACTTTCTCAGCAGGCGCTGAGCAATATCGGCCTCACGGCAGACTATCTCAAGCCCCTTCAACTGGAGACGTTCAAACGAACGATTTCCGTGCCAGCGATCGTGGTGGAACGTCCCGGTCGCAGCCGTCTAGAAGTCTCCACACCTATGGCGGGCGTCATCACCCATGTGCATGCGGTCCGCGGCGAATCGGTCCAGCCCGGATCGCTGCTCTTCGAATTACGCATTACGGCCGATGAGCTGGTTTCCACGCAGACGGAGTTGCTGAAAACGATTGGCGACCTCGACGTCGAACAGCGCGAGATAGCCCGTTTGGAGATCGTTACCCAATCGGGAGCGGTTTCGCAAAAGACTCTGCTGGAGCGGCAGTACGCCAAAGACAAACTGGAAGTGCTGCTGTCTGCTCAGAAGGAAGCGCTGCGGTTACAGGGCGTTTCAGAGCGACAGATCAACGACATCGTCCAGCAACGGAAGTTGCTGCGGGATCTGAAAATTGTGGCTCCCTCACCTGATGATCACAACCACGATGATTGGCATCTGTCGAGCATCGCGGTCCGTCCCGCCTCGTTTTCCAAAGAAGATCATCACGCTGAGAAGCCTGAACCCGCCGACGGAACGCGTCAGGAGCTGACGCCGCTGATTCTCGAAGAGGTTCTGGTCCATAAGGGGGAAACGGTGGCCGCGGGGACCACCCTGGGGATCACCACAGATATGTCTGAGCTTTACATCGAAGGCCGGGCGTTTGAGCAGGACATTGATCTGATTACGGCGGCGGCCACGCAGAACTGGAAGGTCTCCGCGGCTTTTGAGCGATCCGGCAAGCAGACCGAAATCGTGCCCGATCTGGAGTTACTGTACTCGGCCAGCGGGATCGATCTCGATTCCCGGACACTGCGATTCTATGTTCGGCTGCCCAATCAGATCGTGCGCAGTGTCCCCTCACCCAACGGCTTGAAATTCGTGGAGTGGAAATACCGTCCGGGGCAACGCCTGCAACTCCGCGTCCCCGTGGAAGAGTGGAGCCGGCAGATCGTTCTGCCGGTTGAGGCGATTGCTCAGGAAGGGGCGGAATCGTTTCTGTTCCAGCAGAACGGAACCCATTTCGATCGCATTCCCGTGCATGTGATCTATCGCGATCAATCCTACGTCGTCATCAAAAATGATGGTTCCATTTTCCCGGGCGATGTCGTCGCCTGGCGGGGTGCCCATCAAATGCAGATGGCACTCAAAAACAAATCGGGCGGCGGGGTCGATCCGCATGCGGGCCATAATCACTAGGGGGAAGGCCCACGATGCTGAATGCGATTATTCGATTTGCCCTGCGACAACAACTACTGGTGATTGCGCTCGCGGTCTTCCTGCTCGGGTATGGCACCTGGCAGGCGGCTCATTCCACCATTGATGTCTTTCCCGACCTCAATCGCCCGCGCGTGGTCATTATGACCGAAGCCCCGGGGTTGGCACCGGAAGAAGTCGAAACGCTGGTCACGTTCCCCATTGAAACTGCCATCAACGGGGCCAATGGCGTGCAGGCGGTGCGCAGTTCTTCCGGCATCGGAATCTCTGTGATCTATGTCGAATTCGACTGGGGCACCGATATCTATACCGACCGGCAGATTGTGATGGAGCGTCTGCAACTGGTGCAGGATCGGATGCCGCCGGGTGTCAGTCCCACATTGGCCCCGATTTCGTCGATCATGGGTCAAATCCTGATGCTCGGCATGTGGAGCGATGACGATGCCACCGATCCTGTCGAACTGCGTACGCTGGCCGACTGGGTGGTCCGGCAGCGGCTGTTGACTATTCCCGGTGTCTCGCAGGTCTTCACGATGGGAGGCGGCCGCAAACAGTTTCAGGTTCAGGTCGATCCCGATGCATTACTGCACTATGGCGTCACTTTGCATCAGGTGAAGCAGGCGGTCGTCAACAGCAATCAGAACGCAACCGGGGGATATCTCGACCAGCAAGGGCCAAACGAACTGCTGGTACGAGCGCTCGGCCGAATTCAGTCGATTGAAGATCTGCAGAAGGTCGTGATCACGATCCGCGAGGGTCGTCCGATCGCCTTGACGCATGTGGCGAAAATCGTGGAAGGCCCACAGTCGAAGCGGGGTGACAGCAGTGTTTTCGCGCGTACGGACAGGGATCAAGAAGGCTCTGCGGCAGAGGCCACTCAATCAGAAACTTCGACGGCTGAGGAAGCAGCTACCGAGCCATTCTCCGGCGGACCAGCCGTGGTCTTGACCATCAATAAACAGCCCGGAGCCGATACCCGTGCCATTACCGACAGCATTCTAGCGGCAATCGACGAACTGCAATCGTCGTTGCCAGCCGACATTCACATTCGGCCTGTCTATTCGCAGAAAGAGTTCATCGATCGGGCGATCGAAAATGTGATTGAGGCCCTGCGCGATGGTGGCATTCTGGTGGTCATCATTCTGTTTCTGTTTCTGATGAACTTCCGGACCACGTTCATCACTCTGACCGCCATACCGCTCTCGCTGGTCATGACCGCCGTCGTCTTCGCCCTGTTCGGTCTGTCAATCAATACCATGACACTGGGCGGATTGGCCGTAGCCATTGGCGAACTGGTCGACGATGCGATTGTCGATGTCGAGAACATCTTTCGCCGATTGAAAGAAAATCGTCACGCCGCCCAGCCCAGGCATCCGCTGCTGGTGGTCTTTCAAGCCAGCGTAGAGATTCGGAATTCGATTGTGTTCGGCACGATGATTGTGTGCTTGGTCTTCATGCCGCTCTTCGCGTTGTCGGGCATGGAAGGCCGGCTGTTTACTCCGCTCGGTGTGGCCTACATTGTCTCCATCGTGTCATCCCTGCTGGTGTCGTTGACGGTGACGCCGATTCTGTCGTATTGGCTGCTGGCCAACGCACCGCTGATGGATCACGGGCAAGATGGCCTGTTGCTGCGGGCCTTGAAGTGGGTCGGTGCGAAGGTCATCCGCTTCAGCCTGGCCTGTCCGCATCTGAATCTGGCTGTCACCGTGCTGGCCGTTCTGATCGCAGGGTTGTTTGTGACGAACCTGGAGCAGGATTTTCTTCCCCCGTTCAACGAAGGGGCCGTGCAATTGAATGTGGTGCTGCCCCCCGGCACGTCTCTTGCCACATCCAATGCCATCAACCGCAAAGTGGAACAACGCCTGCTGAAGGTTCAGGACATTCACTCGTTCGTGCGACGCACCGGTCGGGCAGAACTCGATGAGCATGCCGAGGGCGTCAACATGAGTGAGTACATTCTCGAACTGGACCCGAATTCGCCACGGGGTCGAGAGGTACAACTCGACGAAATTCGCGAAGCCATGGCCGATATTCCCGGCATTGTGACCGCCGTCGAACAACCGATCGCTCACCTGATCTCGCATATGATTTCCGGCGTGAAGGCACAGGTCGGCATCAAAATTTATGGCGACGACCTGGACATGCTGCGCCGTCAAGCCGACCAGATGCTCGCCGTGATGCAGTCGGTCCCCGGTGTGCGAGATGCGATGGTCGAGCCGCAGGTGCTCATCCCGCAGTTGCGGATCGAAGTCGATCGCGATCAGTTGCTGCTGAACGGGCTGACGGTCGCCGATGTCAACGAATTCATCGAAACGGCCATGAACGGTCAGGTCGTCTCCGAAGTCCTGCTCGGACAGCGGCAATTTGATCTGCTGGTGCGGCTGGATGAAGGAGCCCGGGAAGATCTCGAAACGCTGAAACGGCTGACGATCGATCTGCCCGATGGGGGACAAGTCCCCTTGGAGTCCGTCGCCCGCATCTATCATTCCGGTGGACCGAACACCGTCAACCGGGAAAACGTCCGTCGCCGCGTGGTGCTGCAGTGCAATGTCTCTGATCGCGGCGTGGTCGATGTGGTTCAGGAGATTCAAGCCAAAGTCGCCCCACTGATCTCACGATTGCCGGAAGGGTATTTCGTGGAATACAGCGGCCAGTTTGAAAGCCAGCAGTCGGCCAGCCGCATGATCGGGCTGCTGTTTGCCGTCTCGTTGATTGGCGTGTTTCTGGTCCTGTTCACGATGTTCCGTTCGGTCAATCTGTCGTTGCAGGTGATGGCCGCGTTACCGATGGCCTTCATCGGTTCGGTCTTGGCCCTGGTGATGACCGGCCAGACGTTGACGATTGCGGCCATGGTCGGCTTCATCTCGCTCGCAGGGATTGCTTCCCGAAATGGCATTCTGCTGCTGAATCATTACCTGCATTTGGTGCAGTACGAAGGGGAAGGCTGGACACAGGACATGATTGTCCGGGCGGGACTGGAACGGCTGGCTCCCGTGCTGATGACTGCTTTGACGTCGGGGATTGGCCTGGTCCCGCTGGTGCTCGCGGCTGACGAACCCGGCAAAGAGATTCTGTATCCCGTCGCCACGGTGATTCTCGGCGGATTGATCAGTTCCACTCTGCTCGACTTCTTTGTGCACCCCGCGTTGTTTTGGCTCTTTGGCTTGAAATCTGCCGCCAAGGTCGTGAGTACGGCCCACACCGATGTGAGCCTCGATGACCTTTGGAAACATAATTCACAGGCTGCTGCCTACAGTCTCACTTCACTCGTCTCTCTCGGAATTTCCCTCGACCAAAGGATTGAATGATGCGTCTTGAATCTATGCAGAACCCCCTGGTTGCTCTCCATGGGATGCTCACCGTATTGCTGCTCAGCGGGGTCCTTTCTGGCTGTAACGGTGCGCCATCTCCCAGCACTTCCGCTCCTCCACCTGCAGCCCACAGCGACGAACATGACCATGGCCATGAACACGCTCATGCATCAGAAGGGCCGCATCATGGCGAACTGATTGAACTCGGCAACGAAGACTATCATGCCGAGATGGTGCATGGTGATGCCGGCGAGATTACCGTTTATATCCTCGACAGTGCCGCCAAGAATCCTGTCCCGATTGAAGCCACGGAAATTACGATTAACCTGTCGCATGCTGGAGAAGCCGAGCAGTTTGCGCTAACCGCCGCCCCGCAGGACAGCGATCCCGCGGGGCAGTCCAGCCGGTTCACCCTGCAGGATGAACATCTGGCGAAAGATCTCGATGATCATGACACAACGGCGAAACTGGTGCTGACCATCGCCGGCCAGCAATTCAACGGCAAGATCGAACATGATCATGACCATGCGGATCATGATCACGATCATCCGGAGAAGTAACGGTCCCGCAATGAACGACTGTGATGATAATCACACTTCAAAGCTGTCGCCGAAGCCGGGGATGATGGCCGGTTCATCGCAGACATGGTCAATCAACTGCGCCAATGCCGTGGCGGCTGTTGGTTCTCCATGCACGATGAAGGCCCGGCCGATGCCCCGGTTGTTGGCGAAATGGTCGAACCACCACTTGAAGTCTTCCGCATCGGCATGGGCCGATAGGCCGGAAAGGGCTTCGACATCGGCCTTGAGCGGCACTTCGTGGTCGAAAATCCGCAGGTAGGGCCGCCGTTCCTGAATCCGCCGCCCGAGAGTGTGGGCCGCCTGAAAGCCGATCAGCACGATGGTGTTGTTGGGATCACCCGCACCATGTTTCAGGTGATGCACCACGCGGCCGCTTTCACACATGCCGCTGGAGGCAATGACGACAAACGGGTCGGTGAGCCGGTTGAGCGACGCACTTTCTGCAGCCGAACGGATATACCGTAAACCGGGGAACGAAAACGGATCGCGGTCGGTTTGCAGTTCCCGTTGCAGTTGGGCATCGAGCACATTGAGATGCCGTTTGTAGACCGACGTGATTTCGAGCGAGAGCGGACTATCAACGTAAACGGGAATGGAGGGCAGCCGTCCTTCATTGAACATGCGGTTCAAAAAGTAAACCAGCGTTTGTGTGCGTCCCAGGCTGAAAGCGGGAATGATGACACGGCCACGCCGCTCTGCAGCCTGATGAATGATCCGCTCCAGATGGACTTCGATGTCATGAGCTGCAGGGTGAATCCGGTCACCATATGTGCTCTCGGTGATCAGCAGGTCGCAACCCTCCACCAACTGAGGGTCACGCAGCAGCGGGAGACCTCGGCGACCGAGATCGCCTGAGAATACCACCCGCTTCCATTCCCCTTTGTCCTGAATCTCCAGTTCGGTAATGGCCGAACCGAGGATGTGGCCGGCGTCGCTGAATCGCAGCTTCACATCCGGAGCCAGATAATGCCATTCGCCGTAGGAGATGGTTTCCATCAGCTTGACGGTACGCTCGGCATGACCTTCATCGTACAGCGGTTCGACAGAGGGATGATGCGGGCCCAGTTTTCGCCGGAGATAACGGGCATCTTCTTCCTGAATGCCGGCCGAATCGCGCAGCATCACACTGGCGACGTCGGCGGTTGCGGGAGTACAGAAAATCGGGCCGCGAAAGCCCGCCTTGTAAAGTCCGGGGAGATTGCCGCAATGGTCGGTGTGGGCGTGCGAAAGAATTACCGCATCGAGATGCTTCGGATCGCAGTGGAAGCGTTCATTCTTCGCCCGAGATTCGGCTCGATGTCCCTGAAACAAGCCACAATCAAAGAGAATCCGTCGGCCGTCGCATTCGAGCAAATGCTGACTACCCGTGACCTCACCCGCCGCGCCATAGAATGTGATTTTCATACCCGACAGGATCGCAGATTGCCACGGTGCCGCCAAGTATGAATGCGGTCCAGTACCATCAATTTGTGACCGTCGCATCGGGTATCAAGCATCAATTTCGTCGGGTTCACCCAGAACCTCATTCAGCAGGTCGGTCAATTGGCGTTCCGCCGCGAATTCACGAATCGCATCGTTCTCGGCAGGATTGACGAGTTGCATCAGCTGTCGCACGTCACGTCGACTTTTGTGACTGCCCTTGCTGATCCAGATCAGCTTGGAGAGCACCAGGTCGCCACGTGATGCAATGGGAATTTGCAGCGTTGGTGTTAAGTTAACGCTGAGCGAACGTTTCAGTTCACCAGGGATGAGTTCCCGAGGATAAATGTCGAGTTTGACGCATTCCCGCACGTCGATCATCTGGAACATCCGACCTCGACTGACGGCATCTCGAATGACAGCGTCATCGACCAGCCAATCGCCCGATTGAACAGCTGACAGGAATTCTTCCAGACACCCCTGAAGTTGCTGGGGATCAACCACAAGGTCCGCATCCTGTGTCAGCCGCGGCTCGGCATAGTAGACGCTTACGAGACCACCTGTCAGATGAAAGCGGATTCCCAACTGCCTGAGAAGCTCGGCGACCCGCGCAATCACGGGAAAGAAAACCTCAGGGCTGAACATCGCGCAGTTTCCGTTCGATCAATGTTCGTGCCTGCAGGTCACCCTGGTACAATCTCATTGCGACTTCCCATCGCAGACGTTCCGTCGAGATATCGCCCAATTGGTCACGTAGCTGTCGAGCGTAGAGATCACGAACCCAATGCAACAGAGAATGGGCGCGAGCCAATCTTTGAGCAGGCGTCATCGCATCAATGGATTGTTGATAGGCATCTTCAACCAGAGGCATCGTAACGACTTTCCGCGCGCCAACTGCGATCAAAGCTAGACGTGTTCCGGCGGCTGATTTTGCGCACGTCCCTTCCTGATTCTAGCAGGGTGCCAGCGAATCGGTAGGGCATCAATCATCAACACCCATGCAAGTTGGGGTTAAGCTGAGCAGCCTCCGCACAGATTTCCCTATTGACGGCATAGTGAGATTGTGCGATGGAGTAGGGTTTCATCAAAACCGGTTCGCACTGAGGCGAGCCAGTGACGGGGGGGCAGGGATGCACGTTTTCTTTTCCGTTGGCGAGCCCAGTGGCGATCAACACGCGGCGTGTTTGATTGACGAGTTGCGCCGTCGGCAGCCGAGTTTGCGGGTCACGGGTTATGGCGGCCCGTTGATGGAGCAGGCGGGCTGTCAGTTGCTCTTCCCGCTGACAAATATGGCAGTGATGGGTATTTTTGCGGTGATTCCCAAGCTCTGGGAATTTTACCAGCTCTATCGGAAAGCCAAAGATTACCTCGCCCGGCACAAGCCCGACGTGGTGGTGCTGGTCGATTTTCCCGGGTTCAATTTCTGGATCGCGAAAGCGGCCAAAGCCCAGGGAATCCCGGTCGCCTATTACATGCCGCCGCAACTGTGGGCCTGGGCACCGTGGCGCATCAGGAAGGTGCGCAAGTTTGTCGACTTGGTGCTCTCGGGGTTGCCGTTCGAAACGGAATGGTATGCCAAACGCGGCATTCCCGCCCTGTATGTCGGCCATCCGTTCTTTGACGAGGTCGCGGAACATCCGCTGGATGCATCCTTCCTGCGGGAATGGACTCCGTCGCGTGGACGAACGGTGGCATTGCTGCCAGGCTCTCGCCGCCATGAAGTCGAACACAATTGGCCGCTGCTACAGGAAGCGGCCAGACGACTCTACGCCCGGCATCCGAATACTCAGTTTCTGATTGCCAACTACAAGGAATCACAACGGCAGTGGTGTCAGAATGAGTACCGCAATTCCGGGGCCGAGGTTCCGCTGACGTTCTTTGTCGGAAAGACTTCCGAAATCATTCAACTGGCCGATTGCGCCATGATGGTCTCTGGCTCGGTCAGTCTCGAAATGCTGGCCCGTGGCACCCCCGCCACGGTGGTTTACTGTGCAGGACGCGTGACCTACCTGATTGGCCGCCTACTGGTCACTATCAAGTATTTCTCGCTGCCGAACCTGATCGCGAATCGCCCGTTGATGCCCGAGCACTTGTGTGTCGGCGACCCTGAACCCGCTATTCAGGCCCTCACTGCCGATGTCGACCGCTGGCTGAGCGATCCCGCCACGCTCACACAAATCCAGGCGGAGTTTGCCGAGCTGAAGCGATCAATCGGCGCGGCCGGCGCGACCAAGCGCGTCGCTGAAGTGATTGAGCATCGGTGGTTGATGCCTCCCGAAGATTTCGCAAAAGCGGCTTGATTACGCTGCCCGGCGATCGCTTTGCTCAGCCTGCCCAGGCTGCTTACGGCGCAGCAATTTGCGGAAGCGTTTCATTTCGCGGGCGATGTCTCGGCGGTGCTGTTCCAAACCATGCGAGACCAAAGTCACCACTCCCACAAACAGCAGCATCTGCCCGACGGTGGTCAATAACCAACCGGTGATGGCCTGCTGCATGGTCCCACCGAACTGGCTCACCACGATGAGTGCCGTTCCACAAGTTAACAGTAAGACACCCAAGTAGGCTGCCATTTGCCCGCCCACCGACACCCAGTTGCTCAAGGGTTCGATGTGACGAGGCATTCGTCGGATCGGCTGTTGCGGGATGGGTTGACGGTCTTCGACTTGGTGCTCAGCTTCTGATTCATTAGAGAGCGACGGGTCGGTGATTTGTAAAGGTGTCGGTGGTGGGGCGATCCGTGAGGTGGCAGGACTTGATTTGGGGACACCGATACCTTCCGCCGACCAGCGAGCCAGGAGCTCTGTCGCATCGCGAGTGGTTGCAGAAGAGAGCCGCGGCCCCTGTGTGGGAACCGCCCCCGATGCAGCCAACCCCGTTTCGGTGCCACAACGGGCGCAATGCAGACGACGCTCGTCAGCCGAAAGTTCGGCGGCGACATCGGCCAGGCAGGTGGGGCACCACATAGCAATTCTCCACGACCCGGTCAGCAAAGGACCAGACCGATTCAAGTGGTAGCACCAGTCCCGATTCCCTATCAATCCCGAATCAGCAGCAGCCTTTGCACTTAGCATCGCCGCCGAAAATTGCAGGTCGGCCGCCGATAGGGATCGGCAGAATTTGCATCGATGTGTGATTTTCGAGGAAGTGTGATAGCGACCCTTGAACCGACTACGGGTTCTGACTAGTATTCCTACGTCCACGCACCGGCTGGCGTTTTCGGCGCTCGCGTAGTGGACTATTGTCAAGACTTCATCGCAGAAGGATCGCCCCCACAATGTCACCCAAGGCCAAGCCCGCCAAGAAATCGGAAGCCGATTACGAAACCGCCGAGCAGAAAAAGATGCTCGACAATGCCTTGGGCCAGATCGAGAAGTCGTTCGGCAAAGGCTCGATCATGAAACTGACCGGAGAGAGCGTGGCGATCTCCGGAATTCCGACGGGGGCCTTGTCTCTCGATCTCGCTTTGGGCGGATATGGCTTGCCCCGCGGACGCATCATTGAACTCTTCGGGCCGGAATCGAGCGGGAAAACCACGCTGGCATTACATGCCTTGGCCAATGCCCAGAAAGCCGGAGGCATTGCGGCATTCATCGATGCGGAACACGCGCTCGACCCATCCTGGGCGAAACGCCTGGGGGTGAATCTGGAAGACTTGCTCGTCAGCCAGCCTTCCTATGGAGAAGAAGCGTTACAAATCGCCGAAATGCTGATCAAGTCGAATGCGGTCGACATGATTGTGGTCGACTCCGTCGCCGCTTTGGTGCCCAAGGCGGAACTCGATGGCGAAATCGGGGACACGCATGTGGGATTGCAGGCCCGCATGATGAGTCAGGCGATGCGGAAACTGACCGGAGCCATTTCGAAATCCAAGACGACAGTTATTTTCATCAATCAGATTCGTGAAAAGATCGGCGTGATGTTCGGCAGTCCGGAAACCACCCCCGGTGGCCGGGCCCTGAAGTTTTACAGTTCGTGTCGCATCGATGTCCGGCGGCTGAGCACCCTCAAAGAAGGGGAAAACACCATCGGCATGCGGATGAAAGTGAAGGTCGTCAAGAACAAGGTGGCCCCGCCGTTCCGTCAGGCCGAGTTCGACATGCTCAGTACCCGTGGCATCAGTTACGAGGGAGATGTCCTCGATCTGGCCACGAACTACCGGATTGTCGATCGCAGTGGTAGCTGGTTCACCTACGGCGAAACCCGCCTCGGTCAAGGCCGCGAAAAGGCACGCACCTATCTCGAAGAGAACCCGAAGGTTGCCGAAGAGGTTCGTGAAAAGGTGCTGGCCGCCTATTTTGCCGGAGCGAAATCAGGCAGCGCTGCGTCGACCAGTGGCAGTGATGAGTAACCGCGGAGGAAATTCCGCTACCCCGATGGCCGCAGAATCAGTAACCTGAAAGGCTGTTCGCAGTCGACACCGAGAGCCGATTTCGGGGGAGTTCCACGTGCCTGATCCACACGATCTGCCAGGCAGCCGGCGCTGGTGCCACCAGTGCCGATGGGGAACTTTCCTGCTGTTCTGGTGCGGTCTTGCGCAGATCTGCCAAGGCCAAAGTCAGGATGGACTGGCTGCCGCCGTGGCGCTGGAGCAGTCGCTCACGCAATTGATTGAACAGGTCGAACCATCGGTGGTCAGCGTGGCCCGCTACCGTCCGCAACCGGGTGGCCTGTCTGCCCAGGTGGAGGGGCGATTCCTGCAACCGGGCATGGTTCCGACCATGGAAACCGCACGCGACCTGATTCCCAATCAGTTCGCCACAGGCATCATTATTGCCCCGAAAGACAGCGATGAGCGGTATGTTTTAACGACATATCATGCAGTGCGGGGTGCCCCCGTTTTCGGTCAGTCCGGAAGTGGGGATGGATCACGACTGGAAGTGGCCTTCACCTCGCGGCGTGTGTGTGCCGCAACGATCTATGCAGCCGACCCCCGCAGTGATCTCGCCGTTCTCCAAATCGACTGGCAATCAGCGGGGTTGCAACTCTCGCAATTGCGGCCACTGTCATGGAGTGAATCTCCCGAAGTCCGCAAGGGCCAACTGGTGGTCACGGTGGGGAATCCCTACTGGATCGCCCGCGATGGTTCCGCCAGTGCGGGATGGGCCATGGTCTCGAATCTGGCTCGTCGCCCCACATCGACCTCGCCAACGTTGCCCGGCCCGAAAACCCTCGACGGCCTGGGAGGCTTGATTCACCTCGATGCCCGGATCGCCGTCGGTTCCAGTGGTGCTCCCGTTGTGAATCTCAAGGGGCAACTGGTCGGGGTAACATCGTCCATCGCGGCCATCGATGGCTTTGAACGCTCCGGAGGCTTTGCCTTCCCGATGAACTCCACCACCGAATGGATCGTGGAAACCTTGCTGCAAGGGTTTGAAGTGGAATACGGCTTTCTGGGTGTGACGCCGCGTTCCGAGTCACGCATCCCTCCCGGGCTTACCACTCAACCCTCAGCCGCCCGGGTCGAATCGGTTCTCGACAACTCTCCCGCTCAAGAGGCCGGACTGCGTCTGGGTGATCTCGTTCTCTCAGTCGATGGTCAGACCGTCTATTCCGATCTCGATCTGATGAGAGAAGTGACGCTGCATCCGCCGGGTACCATCGTGAAGTTGACAGTCCTGCGGGGACTTCGTCCCGAGCCACGCACCGTCGCGGTGAAACTCGGGAAATGGCCGACGTCTGATGACGAGGCCATCATCGCCAGCCAGGAACGCTATCCCGCCTGGCGAGGTTTGACGCTGGATTACCCGACAGCCCGCCATCAATTCCTGGGAAGCCCACCGCACCTGCAACAGGCCGTTCTGATTCGAGCGGTCTCAGCGGACAGTGTCGCTCAGCGTGCCGGGCTTGAACCCGGCCTGTTCGTGGCCATGGTGAACCGCACGCGTGTGCAAACCCCTGACGAATTCACCGCCGCTGTCAAAGGTCTCACCGGTCCGGTGACCCTCACGGTGATCCTCACGGATGACACCACGAAGACCGTGACGCTCGCCGAATAACTCTCGGATCGCGTTATTCGGTCTTCGGAGGTTCGGCACATTCCAACTCAGAAAAGTTCGCCGTCTCCGCAGTAACCACTCGGCCATCACGATCATCCCGTGTGACGAACAGGCCGTGAACGTCAGGAGTCTTCTGTAACAGAGCCAGTCCGGTTTGTGGCCCCAGTACACAGGCGGTGGTCGCGAGAGAATCGGCGACATGCCCCTGCTTGGCCACGACCGTGATACTGCAGCGCTGAGTCAGCCCCAGTCCGGTCCGTGGATCGACGATGTGCGAATACCGCGTTCCATCGATTTCCACAAACTGGAAGGCATCACCCGATGTGGAAACCGCCGCCTGTTGCAGGCATAACCACCGCGAAGGAGTTTCGCTCCCGGCTTCCAAAGGAGCAATCCCGATCCGCCAACCCAACTGTCCCGGTGGGGCATCTCCCACGAAGAGATCACCCGCCACTGCCACCATGGATTGCCGAAAACCATGCTCCTGGAGCGAACGATAAGCAGCTTCGGCGGCATAGCCCTTGACGACACCACCGAAGTCCATTTGCAGATCGTTTCGCAGCAGGCTGACCGATTTCTCCGCGGGGTTCAATTGGTACCCATTTCGACCAACTCGCTCCAATGCCTCGGCCAGTTCCTGTGAATCGGGCAATTGATACCGCCGCCGGGCGCGTCGCCACAACTTGCTGACCGGGCCAATCGTCACGTCAAAGGCGCCTGCCGATTTCCGGGAGAGACCGTCGGCATAATCCAGCACAAAATAAAGGTCCGGACTGATCGTGATAACTTGCCCGATCGCTGCTTCCCGGCAGAGCCGCATGGCTTCGCTTTCGGGATCGTAATCACTGAAAATCTGGTTCAATTCGGCAACGCGCGTATAGGCCAAACGGGCGGCGTCATTTGCGGCCGCTTCCGTGCCGCCGTATAGTGTCAGGGTGACATCGACCCCCATGTGAACCTCACGAAATGTCTGTTTCGTGGGATTCTGATCATCGGCTGTGGCCAGGCCGGACATGCACATGCACACGATGGCCATCACCTGTCGAGTCACTCGCCTGATTCGCATGCTATGCCTTTGGAGTTTGAGACTCATGACTTTCCGCCTCGGAATCTATCTTAGCGGTTCGCTCAGCGTTGTGCTGGGTATCAGCGTGGGAATGGCGGTTGCTGCCGAACAACCGGCTGATGCTGCTACCGAAAAAGAGATGCAGCCCTATACCGAACTGATCTCCGGCACCGACGTCAGCTTCAAGCTCGTGCCAATTCCCGGCGGGGAATTTGTGATGGGCAGCCCCGCTGGCGAGGAAGGCCGCAACGAAGATGAAGGCCCGCAGCACAAAGTCAAGCTGGAGCCATTCTGGATGGCCACCACGGAAATGACCTGGGATATCTATGATATCTGGTCGTTCAATCTCGATATTCAACGCCGCCAGATCGAAAACCTGGAGCCGACACAATTAGACAAAGTGGCCGATGGCGTGACCCGTCCGACAAAGCCCTACACCGATATGACCTTCGGCATGGGTCAGACCGGCTATCCCGCCATCTGCATGACGCAGCATGCCGCCAAGAAGTTCTGCGAATGGCTGTCGGCCAAAACCGGTCACTATTACCGTCTGCCGACCGAAGCCGAATGGGAATATGCCTGCCGCGCCGGAACCGCCACGGCCTATTCCTTCGGCGATAATGCCGACGACATCGACGACTATGCCTGGTACTACGACAACAGCAACGAAAAGTACCAGAAGGTCGGCCGCAAGAAGCCCAATCCGTGGGGTCTGTACGACATGCACGGCAATGTCTCGGAATGGTGCCTCGATAAATACGAGGCCGATTTCTACGCGAAGTTTGGCCCCGGGATGGTGGCCGAAAACCCGCTCTGCCTCCCGATGACCGAGCATCCGCGCGTGGCTCGTGGTGGTTCGTGGGATGACGATCCCCCGGTGCTGCGTAGTGCTTCGCGCATTGCTTCCTCCAAGGACTGGAAGCAACAAGATCCGCAGATTCCGCAAAGCGTGTGGTACATGACCGACGCCTTGCATGTCGGATTCCGCGTGGTCCGTCCGTTGAAAGTCCCCACCAAGGAAGAACGCATCGCCAAGCAGTACGATGCCATTCTGCCTTCTGATGCTCGCGAAAAACCTCGATTCGACCTCGAATAATGAATGATTTCTGCGTACCGGTGATCCCTGCTATTGGCAATGGGATCACCGGTCGCAACGCTTGCTACATCACCTGTCTGCTACTTGTCGCTTCAACTGGGAGTTGCTCATGGAATCTGTTTCCAATACTGATCGACGGGATTTCCTGAAGACGTCTGCGGTCGCAGCCACTTCGGCCGCCGTCAGTCAGTTCACACTTTCTTCCGCGGTCTACGCCAGCGGTAACGACACCGTAAAAGTCGGTCTCGTTGGTTGCGGTGGTCGTGGCACCGGAGCCGCTTCGCAGGCCCTGTCGACCGAAGGCAACGTCAAGCTGACGGCTGTCGGCGATGCCTTTGAAAACCAGGCCAAGGGATCGATCAACAACCTCAAGAACAACCTGGGGGAAAAAGGCGATCGCGTCGATGTCAAAGACGACATGGTCTTCGTCGGCTTTGATGCCTATCAGAAGGTGATCGACAGCGGCGTCGATCTGGTCATTCTCGCTACTCCGCCCGGCTTCCGTCCCATTCATTTTGAATACGCCGTGCGGGCCGGTAAGAACATCTTCATGGAAAAGCCGGTTGCCGTGGACGCCCCCGGTGTGCGGCAAGTGCTCGAAGCCAACAAGATTGCCAAAGAGAAGAAGCTCAAGGTGGGCGTGGGTCTGCAACGCCATCACCAGGCGGGCTATCTCGACACCATCAGCCGTTTGAAAGATGGCGTGATCGGCGACATTCTGGCATTGCGCGTCTACTGGAACAGCGGTGGCGTGTGGGACCCCCGCCTGCCGCGCGACAAAGCCAAGAGCGAAATGGAGTACCAGATGCGCAACTGGTACTACTACAACTGGCTGTGCGGCGACCACATCTGTGAACAGCACATCCATAACCTCGATGTCGGAAACTGGGTTAAGGGTGGCTACCCCGTGCGGGCAAACGGCATGGGTGGTCGGCAGGTCCGAGTCGATAAGAAGTACGGCCAGATCTACGATCATCACTATGTCGAATACGAATTCGCCGATGGCAGCATGATGTACAGCCAGTGCCGTCATCAGCCCAACTGTTGGAACAGCGTTTCCGAACACGCCCACGGGGCTAAGGGAACCTGCGATATCAGTGCCTATCGCATTGCCGTCAATGGCGAAGACAAATGGCGTTCCGATGCCAAGGGCAAAGACCCCTACCAGCAGGAACACGACGATCTCTTCCATGCCATCCGCACGGGAGCCGATTACAACGAGGCGGACAATGGCGCGATGAGCACCATGACGGCGATCCTCGGCCGCATGTGCACCTACTCCGGCAAGGTCATCACCATGGAAGATGCTCTGGCATCGAACCTCAGCCTGATGCCGAAGGAATTCTCGTGGGAGGCCGATCCACCGGTGCTGCCGAACGAAGATGGCTACTATCCGATAGCCATTCCCGGCGTCACCAAAGTGCTGTAATTTCCATTTAGTGGAACGATAGCAGGAAGCCCGAAGAGTTGTTCTTCGGGCTTCTTTTGCGTTCGGTCGGGACGGTGTCCCACGAACTCGTAGAAAGCGATCTCGCAACAGGGTAGGGCACCAAGACAACGATATCGCCACGAATTGTCTGAGCAGATGTCTATAACCTTGGCGTCCGGTGGACAATTCGAGAGAATGGTGTTTTAAAGCAACAACCGGTCGAATCCCTTTCGACCTTGAAGAACTGATGATGCTCCGCACTCTGCTGAAGTCGAAAATCCACCGGGCCACCGTGACCGATGCCAACCTGCATTACGAGGGCAGCGTGACCATCGATTCGCATTTGATGGAACTCTCCGACATTTGTGAGTTTGAGCAGGTGCAGATTTACGACGTCAATAATGGCAACCGACTCACCACTTATGCCATTCCGGGTCCTCCGAACAGTGGCGTGATCTGCATCAACGGAGCTGCGGCCCATCTGGTGCATCCCGGCGATCTGATTATCATCTGCACCTATACGGCGTTGTCAGATGAGGAGCGAAAGGGCTTTCATCCACGCGTGGTACACGTCGATCATCACAACCGCCATGCACCGGCGATGTAGTTGCTGCTCGGCAAAGTGTCTGCCGAGTTCTCGTCATTTGGCCTGACGGTACTGCGTCGGAGTCACTCCCGTGGTTTCACGAAAGTGTCGA
Source organism: bacterium (assembly GCA_016125225.1). Lineage (GTDB taxonomy): Bacteria > Planctomycetota > Planctomycetia > Planctomycetales > Planctomycetaceae > DSVQ01. The sequence goes on from WGME01000014.1 coordinate 144,841, forward strand.
GTGAAGGCACTCTGATCGGCATAGCCGCAATCGTGGGCAATCGTCGCGATCGCATCGCCCGTCTCACGCAGTCTTCGCCTGGCAGCATCAATGCGTATCTTGAGCAGCCATTGACCGGTCGTCAGTCCGAAGATCTGCCGCATCCGGCGATCTAGCTGGTATCGCGACAGTTTGGCGAACTTTGCCATATCGGTGACAGACGAGCGCGTTTCCAGCCGTGCACTGACCCATTTGATGGCAGTGGCAATGTTCTGGTAATCCGCCTGACTGGCATCGGGCAACCGTAGATCCTGCGACACCCCCACCAGTCCCACGATGACGCCCTCACGGTCGCGTAGCGGCAACTTGGTCGTCAGGCACCATCCCACATCCCACGAAGGGTAGATATGTAACTCCAGTTGGTTCAGCAACGGCTTGCCGGTCTGAATCACCTGCAAATCTTGCGCGACATAGGTTTCACCAAACGGTGATCGATAGACATCGGCCGACGTTTTCCCCAGCAACTGCATTTTGTCCCGCAGGCCACAGCGTTCCGCCAATGTGGCATTGACCACGACATACTGCCCCTGGACATTTTTCATGAAGAACACAATGTCTGGCAGTTGATCGAACAGCAATTCCCCGGTGAAGGGCTCGGCGAGTTGCGTCAGTATCTGGTCCCAGGATGGCATGGCAGGCAAAGGTTACGGGTCGGGAACTCGGGCTGATTATGCGCAAATTCAACCCGTTCACGCGCAGAGACGCAAGACGGAGCCCTGTGGAGCGTGTCATACTACGTACCTCGTGAGACCAGATTCCGCGAATCCACCAGCCAGATGGGGGCCTGCATGACGCCGTCCGCACAGATTTTCCGGGGCTGTATGCCCGCGCTGATGACACCCTGTCGGCCTGATCGCACACCAGATTTTGACTCCCTGGTGCAGACGGGCAAAGAGTTAATCGCGGCGGGCATGCGGGCCGTGGTTTACTGTGGATCGATGGGCGACTGGCCATTACTGACCGATGCCCAGCGGCAGACCGGCGTAGAGCGGTTGGTGAAGGCCGGGCTGCCGGTCATCGTCGGAACAGGGGCTCAGAATTCTCGATTGGCTGCTGAACACGCTGCTCATGCCCGATCGGTGGGGGCGGCCGGACTGATGCTGATTCCCCGAGTGCTGTCCCGGGGCAGTTCCACGGCGGCTCAGCGGGCTCACTTTTCTGCGTGTCTGTCGGCGGGCGGAAATCTTCCGGCCGTCATCTATAACAGTCCTTACTACGGCTTTCAGACGCGGGCCGAACTCTTTCGCGAACTACGACGCGATCATGCCAATCTCGTCGGTTTCAAAGAATTCGGCGGAGCGGCCTCGCTTGATTATGCGGCGGAGCATATCACCTCGGGTGATCCGGGCCTCGCGTTGATGGTCGGTGTCGATACACAGGTGTATCACGGATTCGTAAAGTGTGGAGCCGTGGGGGCAATCACCGGCATCGGAAATGCCTTGCCGAAACCCGTGCTGCGATTGATGGCTTTGTGTCAACAGGCGGCGACGGGCGATCCCCAAGCCCGCACCAGGGCCCAGGAGCTCGATGAAGCCCTGATGGTTCTCTCGCGGTTCGATGAGGGGGCCGATCTGGTGCTGTACTACAAGTATCTGATGGTGCTCGAAGGCCATCCTGAGTACGAACTGCATCTGCACGAAACCGACACCCTGTCACCCACCCAACGTGAGTTCGCCCATCAGCAGTGGCAACTCTTCAAGACCTGGTGGAGCCAGTGGCCGGGAGCGGCGGTATGACAACACGCGCATCCAAAATCGTGGTGATCGACTCGCATACCGAAGGTGAACCGACGCGAGTGGTGATCTCGGGTGGCCCCGATTTGGGAACCGGGCCGTTGTCATCCCGGGTCCAGCGGTTTCGGGAAGCGGCCGATGATTTCCGTCGAACGGTCATTCTGGAGCCGCGTGGCTCGGATGCCCTGGTCGGAGCGCTCCTGGTCCCGCCCACCGATCCGAGTTGTGTCACCGGCGTGATTTTCTTCAACAATGCCGCGTATCTGGGAATGTGTGGTCACGGCATGATTGGCGTGGCCGTTACCTTGGGGTATCTCAGCCGTATCACGGCGGGGACACATCGGATCGAAACGCCCGTCGGGGTGGTTGAGGTCCAGTTAATCGAACCCAACTTGGTATCGATCGAGAACGTGCCCAGTTACCGGTACCGCTCTCAGGTCTCGGTGAATGTCGAATCTCTCGGTGTGGTCACCGGCGACATTGCCTGGGGTGGCAACTGGTTCTTTCTGGTGAGCGAATCTCCGTTCCCCTTGCGATTCGAGAACATTCGCCAGTTGAACGATGCCAGCGATCTGGTTCGATCTGCCTTGAGTAAGGCCGGAATCACCGGAAAGGATGGGGCGGAAATCGATCACATCGAATTCTTTGGTCCACCGAGTTCCCCGGGAGCGCACAGCCGAAATTTCGTTTATTGCCCCGGCGGAGCCTACGATCGCTCGCCCTGTGGAACCGGCACCAGTGCCAAGCTGGCGTGCCTGGCTGCGGACGAAAAGCTCTCCGCTGGAGAACCATGGATTCAGGAGAGCATCATCGGCAGCCGCTTCACTGGCACCTATCGTAGGAACGCCGCCGGAGAGATCATCCCGACCATCACCGGCCGGGCTTTTATCTGCAGCGAAGCGCATCTCGTCAGGCAATCCGGCGATCCGTTTGTGGCGGGCATTACAGGCCAGGGACTGACATGAGCGAAGGGGCAGCCATCGATGATGTGCTGGTGGTCGGTTCGGGAATCATCGGGATTGCCTGTGCTCACTACTTGAATCAGGCCGGGTTGAAAGTCACCGTCATCGACCGGGCCACCATTGGCAGCGGGTGTTCTCACGGCAATTGCGGTTACATCTGCCCCAGCCATGTGCTGCCATTGACGGAACCCGGCGCGATCAGCACGGCGTTCAAATCGCTGTTCCAGCCCCGCAGTCCGTTTCGAGTGCAGCCGCGTTTCAGTCCCGCCTTGTGGAACTGGATGTGGCAGTTCGCCCGCCGGTGTCATCATGCGCAAATGCTCTCAGCCGGACGCCATTTGCAAGCCATTCTCGATTCGTCGCTGCAGGAATATCGCCGCCTGATCGCGGAGACTGCGCTTGAATGCGAATGGACCGAAAATGGATTGCTGTATGTTCTGCAGACCTCGCATGGCATGGCTGAGTTCGCTAAGACCGACCGACTGCTGACCACGGAATTCGGTGTGCAGGCCCGGCGGTTCGAGGGTTCGGAATTGACCACATTGGAACCCGCCCTCAAACCGGGACTCGCGGGGGCGTTTCATTACCCCGGCGATATTTCCATCCGCCCGGATCTGCTCAACGCCAACTGGGCTCAATGGCTGCAGCAGAGCGGGGTGAAGTTCGTCGAAAACTGTGAGTTGGTCTCGCTCCGGAGAACAGCCGGGGCGATCAGCAGCCTGTTGACGTCACAAGGAGAACTGCGGGCCGACCGTGTGGTCTTCGCCACGGGAGCACTCAGTGCCCGCTTGTCCGAAACATTGAACTGCCGCATCCCCATCGAACCGGGGAAAGGGTATTCGGTGACAATGACTCGCCCCCGCATCTGTCCACGCTATCCGATGCTGTTTCCGGAGCATCGCGTGGGTGTCTCACCATTCAAAACAGGATACCGGTTGGGGTCGATGATGGAATTCGCGGGATTCAATACATCGATTCCTGATCATCGTATCCAGCAGTTGCGTGACTCGGCCCGACCTTATCTGTTAGAACCATTTGCCGACGGCGAACTGGAACGCTGGTACGGCTGGCGACCAATGACCTGGGACAGCCTGCCGATCATCGGCCGGGTACCACGTCTGGCCAATGCCTACCTGGCCACCGGCCATAATATGCTGGGGGTGAGTCTCGCCACCGCCACAGGGCGACTGATTCGCGAATTGCTGTTGAAAGAAACACCCCATATCGATCCGGTGGCATTCTCGCCCAATCGATTTCTTTAGCTGAGTGAGTTTTCATGGTGCGACAAAGAGTGCTGCTGTTGGGCTTGATGGTCTTGTCCTGCGTGACTTCAGGATGGACAGCCGACTTGCCAGATGCGGCGGCCCAGGTCAAAGCGGCTCGAGCCATTCTCGATCCCTGGCAGGAGAAGTACGCGGCTCCGGTCGACCGGTATCTGCATATCGTCTGCTGGACGCCGTCCGATCGGGAATTCCCAGCGGATTATAAGGGCCGCCTCACCCGTATGTTGCAGCACATTCAGGCTTTCTATGCCCAGGAAATGGAACGCCACGGCTTTGATCAGCGCAGCATCCGATTGCAGTTGAACGATCAGCAGCAAGTCGTGATTCATGAAGTGCGGGGAACACATCCCACCAGTCACTACGCCAAAAATTCGGGGAGCGAAATCCGTAAGGAGTGCCTGCCCGTGCTGGAACAGGCGGGGATTCACGCCGATAATGAAACCATTGCCATCTTCTGCAATCTCGCCCAGTGGGATGCCGAGAAGCTCACCTTCACTCATGAATCGCCTTACTATGCCGGGGGAAGTTATCGGCAAGGGACGGCCTGGCAATTGGATTCCCCCGAACTCGATTCGAACAATCTTCCATTGAAGACACCCATGATGCGCGATGGCCAGTACGGCCGGATTTCGCTGGGAAAACACAATTCGATCTTCATCGGTGGGATGGCTCACGAATTCGGCCATGCCCTTGGATTGCCACACTGTGTCGAACGGCCCGATGAAGCCGTTCGCGGTTCGGCGTTGATGGGTTCCGGCAATCGGACCTATGGCGATGAACTGCGTGAAGAAGGCCGGGGCAGTTTTCTCACGTTGGCTCATGCCCTGCGACTCGCATCGCATCCGCAGTTTTCGGGGCGACTCGAACAACAGTCACGCAAGCCTGAGGCAACCGTGACCAATATCGCCGTCAAAGCCGTCGGCAAGTCGATCACAGTATCGGGCGTCGTGAAGGGTAACCCGCCGGTGTATGCCGTCGTGGCGTACTTCGATCCCGCTGGCAACAGCGATTACAACGCCACGACCGCGACCGCCGTGCCCGACCGCCAGGGACGTTTTGAACTGCAGACTGATGCCCTCACCAAAGACCGCAGTGGCGATCTGCGACTTTGCCTGCTGCATGCCAACGGAGCGGTGACCGATTCCCGCCTGCAACCCCAGCTCAAGTATCCTTACGCCGTGGCGGCGGATGGAACGCCTGACCTGTCAACGATCGAGATGCGGTTGGCGTTGGCTCCTCTGATTCAGGCTTTGAATCAACGCGATCAGGAACGGGCCCAGCGGCTCGCACGGAATTTGAAGTCTCCGGAAGCCCAGGCCATCGCGCACAAACTGATCTCACCGGAATCGCGCACAGAAACCCCGGCAGAGTTTTCCGGAACAGGGAACGTGATCGAACTCACACATTTCAAACTCACCTCAGAAAAAGTGGGTTGGATTCGTCCCAGTTACGACCGTCTCCCGGATAACGCTGTTCTGCTGGAAGCCGACGGGCGCATTTTCGCGACCGGAATCTATGCCCACGCTCCCGCACAACACGAATATGCACTGGCGGGTAAGTGGTCGAAACTAACGGGGCAGGCCGCCTTAGCGGGAGGACATGGGGGAACTGTGCAATTCGAAATCCACGGCGATGGCCGTGAACTATGGAAGTCGCCGGTGATCTCCGCGAATCAACGGGTCCCCTTCGATGTCGATCTCACCGGAGTCCAGAAACTAGAACTGATCACGTCGACCACCCCAGACGGTGCGGGGGATGATTGGGGCCTATGGCTGGAACCGCAATTGCATCGCCAGGATTGATCGTTGAGTTGAGTCCTTGCGTTCTTTCAAGCTTCGGTCTGCCGCATCAAAAGACTATTTCGTGGTTTTGACTGGCAGGCAGTGCTTCTCAATGAACTCGACAATCGGCGTGGAGTCATCCAGTCCGTGGGGATGGTGACCCACGCCGGGTTTGGCGATGAGGGTGATCGAGCCGCCCAGTTGACGGTAGCGCTCGGCGATCACGCCGGTATTCTCGTCCCAAGGCACCACGTCATCGGCATCGCCATACACATGCAGCAGCGGTACCTTCGCCGCCGCTAACGGTGCCAGTTGATCGACCGGGTTTTTCGTGTAGGCCAAGGCTTCCTCATCGTTCTGGAAGCCGTAGGTTTCGAGGACGAGTTTCCAATCGCGCGGGCTCCCTTTGCCCTTGCCACGTCCACCGGGCCAGCTCTTAAAGTCGCAAACGGGGGCATCGCCATAGATGCAGGCGACTTTCTTGGGATTCGCGATGGCCCAGTTGTAGCAGTACAACCCGCCGCGACTGAGTCCCACCAGTGCTACCTTCGGCGACAGGCCAAATCGCCGCGTGACGTCCGCGTAACAGGCATTCCAATTGGCGACGGCGGTCGGCGATCCCAATTGGTCGGGCACGCGCAGATAGACAATGTGAAAGCCCCGCTTCAGCAGTTCGATATCCGGGGCTGGCTTGTGCCCGAAAAACTCCCCATGCCAGACCCAGGGACGGTCTTCCGCAGGAACTTCCGGAGCCACGATCAGCACGGCCTTGCCATCGATTTCAAAATCGTAGCGCCGAAACCCATGCCAATCGGTTGCGGTGCCGGGGTATTCGATCGGCGGCGCGGTCCGCCCCGACTGTCCTGAAAAAACCAGGAGACCAGCAAACAGAAAACCACGAATCCATCGGCGAGCAGACATCTGTGGAGCACCTTTAACAGATCGAAATCGTTACATGTGAAGATACCATGTGTGCTCACTCCGCGAAATCACAGCCGAATGACGCCACGCATAACAGCAATCCGGCTGCAACTGAACGGTCTCTCAGCAGGAATTCTGGATCGCGGTCGACCACGGCAGAGGGCTGATGATAGTTGCTGCCGAGCACACGCGATAGAATGACTCGCACGATCGCCTGGGGACGGCTGCATTCCACAGGTTGACGTTGTTGCCTGCGACCGCGGGAAATGCAGCCACCTTGTGGAGTCAATGCCCCGACATTTCGGGTGCGTCCGGGGTGGGGTTTTGGCCCACTGCGGAGTACGGAGCGCATGGATGAAGTTTCGATTTCCCATCGTCATCATCGACGAGGACTTCCGTTCTGAAAACGCCTCGGGTCTGGGAATTCGCGCCCTCGCGGGAGCCATCGAGCAGGAAGGCATGGAAGTGCTCGGTGTCACCAATTACGGTGACCTTTCGCAGTTTGCCCAGCAGCAAAGCCGGGCCTCGGCGTTTATTCTGTCGATCGACGACGAAGACGTGCTGGGCGGCTCCGATATCGACCCCGCCATCGTCAAGCTGCGCAAGTTCATTTCCGAAATCCGCTTCCGGAACGCGGAAATCCCCATTTATCTCTATGGGGAAACGCGAACGTCGCACCATATCCCGAACGATATTCTCCGTGAACTGCACGGCTTCATTCACATGTTCGAAGATACGCCGGAGTTCGTGGCCCGGCATATCATTCGCGAAGCCAAATCGTATCTCGATAGCCTGTCGCCCCCATTTTTCCGAGCCTTGGTGCATTACGCGCAAGATGGCTCATATTCCTGGCATTGCCCGGGCCACTCTGGCGGCGTCGCGTTTCTGAAAAGTCCGGTCGGCCAGATGTTTCACCAGTTCTTTGGTGAGAACATGCTGCGAGCCGACGTGTGTAACGCGGTCGAAGAACTGGGGCAGTTGCTCGATCACACGGGGCCGGTCGCCGCCTCGGAACGGAATGCCGCCCGAATTTTCAATGCCGACCATTGCTTCTTTGTGACGAATGGAACCTCGACCTCAAACAAGATGGTCTGGCACTCGACGGTCGCGTCGGGGGACATCGTGGTGGTGGACCGCAACTGCCACAAATCGATTCTGCACTCGATCATCATGACCGGGGCCGTCCCCGTCTTCCTGATGCCCACGCGGAACCATCTCGGCATCATCGGCCCCATTCCCCTGGATGAATTCCGGCCGGAAAACATTCAGGCCAAGATCGAGGCCAACCCGTTTGCCCGGGAAGCCCAGGCGAAGAATCCGAATCGCAAACCCCGCATTCTGACCATCACGCAAAGTACCTACGACGGCATCATTTACAACGTTGAAACGTTGAAGCAACTTCTCGATGGCAAGATTGGCACCCTGCATTTTGACGAGGCCTGGCTGCCGCATGCGGCCTTCCACGAGTTCTATCGCGACATGCACGCCATCGGCAAAGATCGCCCGCGACCTAAAGAGTCGATGATCTTTGCCACGCATTCCACGCATAAACTGCTGGCTGGCATTTCGCAGGCGTCACAGATTCTCGTGCGAGAATCGGAGACGCAGAAGCTCGATCGCCACATTTTTAACGAAGCCTACCTGATGCACACTTCGACGTCGCCGCAGTACGCCATCATCGCTTCCTGCGATGTGGCCGCTGCGATGATGGAACCGCCGGGGGGCACATCGCTGGTCGAAGAATCGATTCTTGAAGCGATGAATTTCCGCCGAGCGATGCGGAAGGTTGACGACGAATGGGGCCAGGACTGGTGGTTCCAGGTCTGGGGCCCCGATCGCCTCGCACAGGAAGGCATGGGTCATCGCGATGACTGGCTGCTGCAGACGAATGAATCGTGGCATGGTTTCGGGAACATCGCTCCCGGCTTCAACATGCTCGACCCCATCAAGGCGACCTTGATCACCCCCGGCCTCGATGTCTCCGGGCAATTCGCCGAGTCGGGCATCCCCGCATCAATCGTCACCCGCTACCTCGCGGAGCACGGCGTGATCGTGGAAAAGACCGGGCTCTATTCGTTCTTCATCATGTTCACCATCGGCATCACCAAAGGCCGGTGGAATACCCTGGTGAGTGCCCTGCAACAGTTCAAAGACGACTATGATAAGAACCACAAGATGTGGCGCATCCTGCCGGAATTTGTGGCTCAATATCCCAAGTACGAGCAGATTGGCCTGCGCGATCTCTGCCAGCAGATTCACGACACCTACAAGACTAACGATGTCGCGCGGGTGACGACCGAGATGTATCTGTCGGTGACACAACCCACCATGAAACCTTCCGATGCCTTTGATCGCATGGCTCACCGGGACATTGATCGCGTGGAAATCGATCAGCTGGATGGTCGTACCACGGCGGTGTTGCTAACGCCATATCCGCCCGGCATTCCGTTGCTGATTCCCGGCGAACGGTTCAATACCACCATCGTGGAATACCTGAAGTTTGCCCGAGCCTTCAATGAACGCTTCCCCGGGTTTGATACCGACATTCATGGTCTGGTGGAAGAAACCGAGCGCGGCCAGAAGCGGTACTATGTCGACTGCATCCGGCAAAACGGCAAGCACTAATCGTAGCCAACGCGGCATCGGCGGCGATGTATCATCAGACACGAATCACAATCTTTCCGAAGTGATCGCCACTGGCTAGATATTCATAGGCGGCGGGAGTTTCTGCGAACGAAAATTCCCGATCGATTACCGGGTGAATCTGGTGCGTTGTCATGAACGCCATGAGGTGTTCAAAGTCGGTTCGCGAACCGACATAGATTCCATCGAATCTCGCATTTTTGGCCACCAACGGAAACAGGCTGCATGACGGGGCACCGAAGCCGGTCAAGACGCCGATGAGGGCAATTTGCCCTGAGGCAGAAACCGACTTCAACGATTTCTCCAAGGTGCCCGGCCCACCAACTTCCATCACGTGGTCAACTCCTTGGTGTCCGGTCATCTGCCAGACTTCCTTCTCCCAGTCTGGGGTCGCGCTGTAATTGATCGTCTGCCAGGCGCCGAGTTCCCGTGCGCGTACCAGCTTTTCATCACGGCTGGAGGTGATGATGACTCGAGCACCAGCGGCCGTGGCGAGTTGCAATACGAAGACTGACACGCCGCCGGTTCCCAAGGCCAAAACCGTGGCGTCGCGCTGCAGTTGGCCGCGAACGAACAGGGATTGCCAGGCCGTCACCGCCGCACAAGGTAACGTGGCGGCCTCTGCATCCGAGAGATAATCAGGGATGCGGACCATTCCGGTGGCCGACAACAATACGTGCTCGGCCAGCATGCCATCAATGGTGCCGCCGAGATCGTGCTGATGATGACGGACCTCAAACGGGCCGGACTCCCAGGTCTGGAAGAAACTCCCACACACGCGATCGCCGGGCGTCCAGTTGCTGACACCCGGACCGCAGGCCACGACCACGCCGGCACCGTCCGAGGCTGGAATCCGCCCCGTCACATTTCGCCCCGCGGTATTCCGCAGATTGATCAGATCGCGATAGTTCAGCGACACCGCATGCACCCGCACCAGGACTTCCCCAGCGCCAGGAACGGGTCGTGGTCGCGTAGTTTGTTCGAGCCGATACGCCTGTCCTTCGGGTTGCAATTGCCAGATGCGATCGAGATCGGTCATGGGTCAGCCTTCACTCAAGATGCGCTGCAAATCTGAACGTCTACGGGCGTGTTAACATCACGGGAACATCGGCCAGTAGCGGCGAGGGCAAGGGGTCATGCTGCTCGGCATCCCAATAAGCAATCCAGTCTGCCAAAGGGACCGGATGCAAGGCGAAGATCAAAGCGTTCGCGGGAACGGGTTCTAATCCGGCCACACGAGCAATCGATTTGGGACGCGGTACAATCGTAGGCCGTTCTTCCAGGGAATACGTCAACTCCGCATCGTAGGAAGGAGTGGGCCAGACAATCAGCCCGACTTCGCTGATATCATACGGATGCGGCGGGTTGCCGAACTGCTGTTCGATATGTTCCCGAACCAGATCGACGGCGGCAAACTTGTACAACCCCTGCAGGGCTGTGGCCAGAACCTGCTTCTGATCTGCTGTTAATGCCCGCACCCAAGATGGGATCTGAACCCCGGCCACCAGCCAGCCCGATTGCTCGGCAAAGGTAATCCGCAGGGCATCGGCCTGATCCGCACGACCAATCCGCACCGAGATTCGATTGGTGGAAAGATCGACCCCTTGAATTGACAACGGCACATCCTGCAACCGGCGCGAAAGCCGCAGCAGTAATAGCAATTCCCGATCGACAAAATGGACGATCGACGCGGCTTCATGATGTAGACGCTCATCATACTTTGCGGAGCGATTGATATCGGGTTGTATCTGTGATTTACGAGCCACTCGCCGACGACGGGCGAACAGTTTGGGAATCGTTCCGGAATGAAACCCCGGCGTTAACAGTCGCAACACGGTTTCGCCATGATGCCCGACCACGCTGGGTTCCAGATTGGTGGGACGGTTGGCGGCATAGGCCCGCCAGTTCTCTTTGAGTTCCCAGGCGAGGAAACCAAAGATCCCCGGTATGCAGGTTACGACAGCGGTCGCAATGGCTTTCGCGGTAATGGGGTCGGTGAAGGTATCGAGCAGCGTTGCAAAGTATAGGACCGACGGCAGTAGCAGTTTGTGCGAGACCGTCACCACCGGGAAATGTTTGATCGGATTGATCTGCGGTTCAATCAGCAGTGTCACGCAGAAACGGATGACACCATGAACCACGTTCCAGACCAGACCCAGCACCGCTTTCACACCCAGCATGATCTGCGATTCCCCGGTGCGGAATCGGAGCCATTCATCCACGCTGTAGAGCACACGTTCCAGAGCGTCCATCACCTGCCGAAAGACATCGATCACCAGATTGAGCAGGCCAATCACGACGGTGACGCGAAACCGGTGCCATAACTTGCCGAGCGCTTCCCAAATCAACTCTTCGGAATCTCGCCCGACACGCGAGTTGAGCAGCAGGAGATTTACCAGCAGGACGCCGGCCGCCAGCCAGCCATTAAAGGCCGTGTACATGCCCATCGCCGGCAGCACTTTCCACAGTACCAACGTCAGCAGTAACGGGCTGAGAAGGTAGCGTCGAAACAACAGTGCCGGCACGCTGCGTAGAAACCAGGCCATCCCCGGCAAGCGATAGAGGAATCGTGGTACATCGACCAGCAAACCGTGCACGAGCAGCCACGTTGAATGCAATACGACAGCACACATCTGTCGCAAAAATGGCCAATGGATCAATCCCAGCAGGATAATTCCCAGCCCCAGCATCGCCGTATGACTGTAGAGCTGCAGCTTATGACCATGCAGGAAATGGTTGATTTCTTCCCAAAGCAGTTGCAGCCCCTTGAGCATCACAAACGCTCCCCCGAAGGGAAGAGCGATATATTGTGTGATCAAGCGTCCCGGGTGCGTGCCAAAAAAGAGCGAGGTCATCCGCTGCAGCCAGCGGAGATAGAACGGCCCGCGCAGATAGACACCATCCAGCCCTGTCGCCAAATGCCGATCAGCCCGTAGCAACCGATCACCCGATAAGAATTCCTGCACGTTGGGGACATCGGAGAGCTTCAATTGTCCACGCGAGACACTGTCGCGCAGATTTCCCAAGGTGACGAATCCCCGATCGACCACGGCATCAAGCAATTCGTCCTGCATTTTTGAGAGTGCGGCTTGCTCGACGACCGATTGAGGTTGGAACCCCGCGGTTTGCAAGGCGTCCAGCAGTTGCGGAGCGAGCTGGCGGCGTAAGAGTTCCTCCGCTTGCTCCGCCGCATGATGCAGCAACTCGGCCAGTTCCCGTCGATGTTCGCGGTCCATCCGCACCGCGCTGATGCGCTTGATTGCCCGGCGCAAATGCTTGGTCACCAGCACCAGTTTGAGATCGGGAAGTGGTCGACGTAACGGTTGCTTTCCGCGCGACCAGATCCAACCGGCAAGATCGACCCGGTAAGTTTCTCGCTCTGAATCCACGCAGACATTTTGTAGGTCGTACAACAGCCGGGCATTTGCGTTCCAGAAACCTCGTTCCGCGGAAACCAGCAGGCAGTCACACATGGCCTGCCAGCGCTCGGTTTCTTCCTGATCAAATTCCAGGGCGCGCTGCAGACGCACGGCGAAGAGGGCCACATCGGCTTCGATCTGATTGGCAATCTCCGTCATCGCCAGGGGAGGGGCCACCTGGCGTGCCCGGCGGCAATACACAGCCGCTCGCATTGTGTTGCCTTGCGCCCGCAACCTGGCGGCTGATTTGATCAACCAGCGATACCGCCACCGTGACGGGCGATGAACCGCTGGAGTCGCGGGTAATAACTCTCCCTGCCGTGCGATCTCTTCGGCCGAGGTTGCGGAACGTGTGGAGTTCAACTCGATCGGGCGCGTGGCCTCCAGCCATTTCAAAGTATCACAATCGTCGCGCAGCAGCTTGACGACCGTACCGGGATCGTTGAGCGAGGGAAAATAGATGGGAATCAGATCCGGCGCGAAGGCCTGCAATTCCGCAAAGACGCTGCCAAATTCCGCATAAACCAGCCGCGCATCTTCGGGATGGGTGAGATAGCCTTCCTGCTTTAGAACGGTGCGAATCTCGTCGAACTGTTCCTGACCCAACAAGTCAATGCGGTGCCGAAGTTGGGCCAGTGTCATATACCGAGGCGACGTCCGCTCCTGCAGAATGGCATCGAGCTTGGCATGGTAAACCATCCGCCAGTAGTAGCGGGCCAGTGATTCCGCCGTGAAAGCATCCAGCCGATCTTCTTCCGGCCGGGCAATCAGCAAGGCTCGATCAGGCACCAGGGCGGTCGATTCCACGCCGAGTTCATCGATGGCAACCAGCCACAGCAGACGATCGCGGGAGATGACATAAGTTTTGCGGTGCGGGACTCGATTCCACGGGTTGGTGATTTCCAGTTCGTTCCGCAAGACCCGCCGTAAGACACGGGGCAAGACGAAGAACACGCTGGGGTCGCGTTCTCGAAATCGCTCTTCAAGCTCCCTGACCCAGGACGCAGAATCTGCAAGTCCGGGGCGATCGATCTGTGCGGTCAAAGTGGTTTCCTGCCAACCAGAGTCCGGTATCGGTCCTGCATTTCGCGTCTCGACCGAACTGTCGCACGATCACAACGCAGGCCCTGCGCGCAGCCTAACATCGTTGACAATTTTTGTGTACTCGACTTTGCACTCCGCGAGATGAGGCGGCAGCTAATCACCACTCATTCCGTCCGCTTGGGGGCAATAGCATCACGGATGACACACATCTGATCCGAATTCAACACCCGAAAAATGGTAAGCACCTGCGTGCGGTCTTTGTCTCGTTCCTCTTCAGAGAGAAATTGCCAGGGCACGAGTTGTGGCCGCTGCTTCCCGGCCTCATCTCGCACCGGGCCCCACCGCCAACCATCGAGCAGGCGATCTGCCATCCAGCGGTTGTGTTCCATTTTGGCAAGCAGCTCGATTTCCTCGGGTTCCGGACGCTCAACGATTCGTGAGGTTTCTGCCGCAGATAAACGGGAGCGGGACACATGCCGCATCTTCAACGAATGAAGTTTGATCAAAGCATGGAGTGCGGCCGATTCGTTGGCTTGTCGATAAGTAGTCGCGAGCCGTTCCCAATCGGCGCAGGAGCCAATTCGATCGGTTCCACAGTAATGGGACTGGTAGTCCTGGTGAAACTGCTTGGCCAACTGCTCCTGATTGGCATGCGACAGGGTATTCAATCTCACGGATTTCTCGTAACTGCCGAACGGGATCGCCAGTGGTCGTTGAGAGTCTTGAGCGTGGATGGTTGACAGAAATTTCGAAAAAGCTGGCTGCTTTGCCAGCCGCAAGTACACCGGAACGGGGCGGGCATGCACGCGAGACATCCGTTCCGAGAGTTGCATGGCCACATCAAAGCTCTGACGATCTTCGGGCAGACTGATCACAATCACCGGCTGAACATGCGGATCGGCCAGTGACGCATCCCAGCCTCCCCAGAAGGATTCATCGACGGGATACCCGGGGCTATCCGCAAACGTCAGGTTTACAACATATTCAACGGCATGGGATACTACGCCAGCAGAATCTTGCGTTTGCCAGTAGGGGAGCGGTCGCAAACGATGCGCGCCCCATTCATCAACCGCGCGAGATATGTGAACGGATTCTTGCGATGAATCGGCAGGAGCAGGCCCCAATGTTCCATGTCGGGCCAGGCAACGATTCCGCACAGCATCGGCTTGTGGCAAGGCGACCACGACCCGTGTTCGACGGCAATTTCGGAAATGGGCTAATGCACCAATTTGCAGCGTCAGTTCTTCCGCGAATGCCTCGCCCCCAAGAATAAACACGAGCAGAGTGTCGTCGGACGTCTGCGGGGCATGCTGTACCAGATGATCCAGCACAAATTGCTGGGCGATGTTCCTCAAAACACTGAAGGGGCGAAGATCGATACCACTGGCACGGGCCTGCTGAGAGGCATGCTTGAAGACGGCTTCACAGAGTGCGGTATCATGCAGTTGCACAAAGCACTGTCTCATCTCAGACGCCGGTGGCTGTGTCGATTCGGCTTCGGCAATGGTCTGCACGTCATTCAACCAGTCGAAGACGATTTCGATGTTAACGTCGTCGCTGCCGGTGCAGACGAACATCCGGCGGGCTTGCGGGAAATTCGTTCGCGTTTGCAGATAGACATCGGTCGCATCGCCGGCGATCACCAGAACCCCCAGCCGCCGCCACTCCATCACGGCCGGATGATCGGCATCGCGTTCAATCACAACTAACCGCGGACACCAGTATTCGAAGAATTGCCAGCGGGATCGTCGATGGGTCGTCGCACGCAAGTCTTTCACCAGTTGCTGACCCACATCTCCCAGCCCGCAGACAATATCGTGCTGGTCTGCCATCCGCAGGCGAAAGGCCGTGAACGAATCGGCAAACACTTTCCGAATTCCGGCCCAGACGGTCAGCACAAAAAAAATGACCGCAGACATTCGGGCTAGTTTGAGCGAGAGGAAATCTTCACGAACTTCGGGCAGGCTAGCTTCCAGGATGAAGAGCTGCACGATCTGATAAACGCCACGGTCGACTTCGCGTTCGATTTGCACATAGGCGATGACACCAAACAGAATGGTCAGCCCGGCAAAGTAGAGCTTCGGAAACTCGCGAAAGAGTCGGAAATTCATCGCCAGAATATTCCGCAGTTCGCGCGCTCGCCGCTGCCACCAGGAAAGCGGTTGCGGTTGTGTCATCTGAACCGGCATGCGTCACTTTCCATGAGAATCAAAGGCACGAGTTCGCTTCGAACTCGACAGCGGGACAGGCGTATCGTGAGGGGTTCCTGAGAATTCGGCAACCACGGGCCATTCGCGTGTGGTCATTTCTGGTGGAATCTGTCCGCCATACCGGCTGAGCACTCTGGATGGGTCGATGGGCGTTGGTAAGGCGGACCGGTATGATGCACTTCGTTCCTGTGAAAGGTTGATTGGATTGGTTTCGCCTGCCCGCACAACGTCTGGTTCCGTCACAGGTCCGCCCTGGTGGATGGTCGCGGGCGGTCTGATCTTCGGCGGCATGCTGCTGATAACCACGCTTCAATCCTGGCTGAGCCAGTCTGCCACCGCGACGGCTATCCTCAGTCCTCCAACTTACCGACATCTGCTGGAGTCAGTGGGGAATACGACGACGGAGCGGATTGGATCAACAGAATTTCACACCGTTCCGTGGGCGAGTTTGGCATTTTGGACTGTTGGTGGAATGGCCTTCCTAGTGGCAGCCGGTGCCGCCGGGCTTTGTGTCGGCACTTCCTCGGCATTACGACTGCGGCTGGTGAAACAATGGAGCCTGGCCGTCGGGTGTGCGGCCATAGCGATCGGACTCTGGGACTGGGCCTGGTTAGCCGCTTCTCTGATGGCTGGCGAATTCGGCCAAGCCCTGACCATCGCGATCATTCCCTTCTGGCTGGCGGTGTGTTTCGCAGGCCTGGCAACAACCTGGCTGATGCTGCGTGGCGGCGTGCCGCATTCCCCGTCCGCCGCAGAACCCACCATCCCCACCTGGCCCCGCAGACCGCTTCTCGGTCTGATGCTGGTGTATCTCGCGTGCTTCGTATCGATGAACTGGTGCTTGTGGTTCAACCTCTACCTGCCGCATGGTGACTCCGCGATGTACGAAGAGCACCTGTGGAATTTGCTGCATGGCAAAGGCTTTCGAAGCTACCTCGATCAGGGGCTGTTTCTGGGAGAGCATTTGCAGATCGTCCATCTCGGCCTGATCCCGGTGTATCTGATCTGGCCCTCGCACCTGCTCCTGGAGTTGTGTGAATCGTGCTGTCTGGCTTTGGGGGCGTTGCCGGTGGCTTGGATGACGTGGCGACATTCCCATTCCCGCACGGCAGCACTGGCCATTGCGGCGGCTTATTTGCTCTACACACCCACCCAGTTTCTGGATATCGAAATTGATTTGAAGACGTTTCGACCTGAAGCGTTTGGTATCCCGTTGTTACTCTTCACGCTCGATCAACTCGATCGCGGCCGTTGGTGGGGAGTCATGTGCGGTGTGCTGGCTTGCCTGACCGTGAAGGAAGATGTGTCGCTGATCCTGACTCCGCTCGGATTCTGGATCGCAGCGACCACCTGGCGAGCGACTCGTAAACCAGATCCGGTGAATGCCCTGCATGGTCGACGCTGGCTGCTGACGGGGATCGGGCTGGCCCTCTTTGGGCTTTTGTATCTCTGGCTCGCCACACGCGTCATCATGCCCTATTTCCGGCCGGGGCAGGAGATTCATTATGCCAGTTACTTCAGCCGGCTTGGCGAGTCTCCGGAAGCGATTGTGCGGACCGTGCTCACGCGACCCGGTTATGTCTTAGGGGAAGTCGCGAACCTGCAGACGTTGCTCTATGCACTGGCGTTGCTCGTTCCCGTTGCGGGTGCGGCACTCGCATCTCCGGGACGGCTGGCTGTCGGTCTACCGTTATTCGGGATTCTCTGTCTGAATGAACTGGCCCGCGATCCTCGACATCAGTTTCATGCGTGGCTGGTGCCCATCGTTTTCTGGGCAGTTGCCTGCGGTTTCCCCAATTTTTGTGGCCTGATCGGTCGTGTGATGTCGGCCGCAACGCAGTCGACTTGGAAGAACGAGTCGACTGTGCGTCTGGGTGCCCATGCCATCTGGACATCCGCATTCGCCACGGGTTTGTTCTTCAGTTTGAGCCCCTTTGGCATCCCATTTTGGGACCCCGGTTCCCACTGGTCGTGGCAACATCTCTATCGTTTGAATGACCGCGGACCAAACTTCGTCAAAGTCCAGCAGGCGATTCCACCGTCGAGTCGAGTGGCCAGTACCGACTTTGTGCACCCCCGTTTCACCCATTACGATCGCAGTTACGACTACAGCCAGTATCTCCGGCGCGTCAGTGGATACGAGCACCGTGTTCCGGACGATACGGATTACATCGTGATCGATGCCACTCATCCTTACAGCCAGATGCACCAACCGGCCGACGTGCCCGAGTTTCATGAGTCCGACCGTTGGGAACTCCTGCCGATTGACACCGGCGGGCATTTCATCGTGTTGCAGCGAAAGCATCGAGAGACGGGCACGGCGATGTCAGATCAATGATCTGACATCGCCGGTACAATCGCAGGGGACAGGCGTTGCGAACTTTGCTGACAGAATCAGAAATTGCCGACCGTGTCCGCATGTTGGGACAGCAGATTACCGGCGACTATCAGGGGCAACCTCTGCTCGTGGTCGGCGTGCTGCACGGCAGTGTGGTGCTGGTCGCCGACCTGATCAGATCGATCGCCACGCCCCATCAGATGGCCTTTGTGCGTGCCAGCAGTTATCGCGGCAGCACCACGGTTCATGGTGAACTGGTCACGACTCTCGATGGCCTGCCCGATGTCAGCGGTCGGCATGTGCTGCTGATCGACGATATCTTCGATACCGGCCGGACACTGGAACGACTGAGTCAGGAAATCCGTGCGAGACAGCCCGCGTCATTACGGGCAGCGGTGTTGCTGTGGAAACGAGAACGGCAAGAGGTTGCCAGCCAACCCGATTACTTCGCCTTCGAGATTCCGGACGAATTCGTCGTCGGCTATGGTCTTGACTACAACGGCGACTATCGACATTTGCCTTACATTGCCGTGCTGGAAGCGGATGATCTGGCAACCCCTTCGTCCAACTAGCAAGGCTGCCGACGGTCACTCACGAACTTCCACCACCCCGGCTGCAAAACGTATCAATGGTGCGGTCGAGACATTCACTAACGTCGTTGGACTCGGTGGCAAGGCATCCAGTCGAGGAAAATCCGTTTTCGTAAGCACTGTGCCAAAGGTCGCTGGCCACATCACGGCCACAAATTTCCCATCGCGGGTAGGAAGTTCGATCAGTGGCAGGGCAGAACTGCGAAGATCAAGTGTGACATTCAAGGACGGGCAGAACAGCCGCAGGGTTTCGTCAACCGCGACCGCCCGCAGCTCGCAATGAGATGCCGTCTGGCAAATGAGCTGCCATTCAAACTGGCGTTCGAGATTCGTGACGGTTACCGGACCGCCGAGTGCCGCCGCCACCTCAAGGGTATGGGCATTGACACCGGGCAAGCTCATGCGTTCCATCCAGCGCTGATCGCGCTCGCTCAACGGTCCGCGATTCTGGCTGCTCAGTTCCCAGACCGCGAGGCAGTCTTCGATCGACAGCGGTGTCGGAGGGGCCTTTGTGATCACCACATTCCCAGTCAAAACGATCTGACTCGGCTGGGGCATCGAGCAAGTCGCAGAGGGAACGTCACAGGGATCAGCCGAGGCCCAAGAGACCACGCCGCCAGTAGTGGCTGTCTGCATGCGCTGTACGTCACGCAAGGTGACAGTCGCCCGGGGGCCAGTGATACAGGCCGGCAGCACAGGACACGCTGCGTCATCGGCGGGCAAAAAGGCCGGCGGATTCGTGGCCGAAAGTCGCTGACTGGAGCTGCAACAGGCCAGCATCAAACCCAGATACCACACTTTGCGACCTGCAAGAATCGTCATCATGGCCTCGCGAACGATGGGTCAGCGTTGACGGATTTGAGATGTGAACCGGCGCGCGGCGGGTTGTATCTCAAGTCGTCCGAGGTGGCCAGATCAGATTCGGCGAATTCCGCCGCAGGCCTCAGGGAGTCGTTTGGGCACTGGCCGGAATCGCTGTTCCGTCGTCAGTGGCCGTCATCGGGTCAAGCAGCCGCAAAGAAAACAAAGCGGCATTTTTGACATCGGCGTCTTCATCCTGCAGCAGTTTCTGAAGTTCAGGCAGGCTACTGCGAGCCGGAGTCCCGATACGTCCCAGAGTCGCCGCCGCCGTTTGCCGGATCTGAGGATTCTCCGCCGTCAGTGCGGCGGTGATGGTCGGAATGAGGTCAGCGGCCAGTTCAGGCACATTTCCCAATGCGAAGAGGGCCGTGATTCGCAGGTTTTCTTCTGGTTCGGAGAGGAGTTCCCCTAAGACAGCCACGGCTTCTTGCGGCGGCTTTTCAAAAGTCGTGAGCAAAGCGGCGGCATTGACGCGAATGAAGGGCGAGGGATCGGTCAGCAATGGCAGCAGCGCCCCGCGTGCGGCAGAGGCTTCCGGCCCCAACTGCGCGAGATACATCACGGAAAGTTCCCGTGCCATTGACCGCTCATCGGAGAGATAGGGGATGAGTGCCGGAACCATGTCGGTTCCAAGTTCCAGCAGACCGGCCTCCGCGGTGGCCCAGTCATCGGGTTGATCACTTTGTGCTGCTGTCAGCAGGCGTTGAAACGCCTTATCCGCCCGTTGAGTGGAAGCCGACGGGCCCATGTCTGCAGGGGGGGCGAGAGGCACGGGTACCGGCTGCAGTTCCTGTCCCGATTCCGATGCGGTCGCCAGACGGAGAGGAGCACGCGCGGCGGCCGGGACGGCTGAGGAGGGGGCAGGGGCTTTTGTGACAGGTGCCGGCGTGGAGTTCTCTCCACATCCTGCGAGCACTGCCAGGCAAACCAAACTGCCGATGCCGGAAACGTTCCGCATGATTCCTTCTCCTGTCCACGGCCGAACTGATCGCGCGACAATGTACGCGGACAGGAGAATCGACTCAATGCGAGTTCCGCTCTCATGCCATCAATGCCGGATGTCAGATGACGACATCTTCCACGGGAAGCCCGGTTTCCTGCGGAGTACTTCGCGCAAGCAAGGCCGTCCCCACCACCAGCGGCCCCACCCGTCCCAGAAACATCAGGCCGATGATGACCAGTTTTCCACAAACGGAAAGCTGGCCCGTCATTCCGCGACTGAGGCCTACCGTTCCAAGGGCGGAAATGCATTCGAAGGCCTGATCAGCCGGTGGAGAGGCATCGACCAGCGTCAAAGAATAGATGCCGACGCACAGCGTTAAACCATAAAATGCGGCGTTGGCTGTCGCGGCCCGCAGTCGTTGAACCGGAATGGCCCGCCGAAAGAATGTCGCCGTCTGACGACCACGCAACACGGCCAGCATCTCGCTCCCCAAGGCTGTCATCGTGGTGGTTTTGAGGCCGCCCCCCGTTCCGCTGGGCGAGGCGCCGATCACCATCAACAGCATCAGCAGAACGAGAGTGGCATCCGACAGGCCGCTGATCGGAACCGTGTTAAAACCGACGGTTGTGCTGGCCGACATTACCTGAAATCCCGCAGACATCCATCGAGAGGTCCACGGCAATTCGTATCCCTGGGGTTCGTCGAGGGCGTAAAGCACGGTTCCGCCGAGGCTCAGGATCAGCGTGCTCCACAGAATAATTCTGGTGGTCAAAGTCGCCGTGACTTCTCGTCGTGTCAGGCTCTCCCAGAGATCGTGCAGCACAATGAACCCGATGGCACCGATGTAACTCAATACGGCAATCACCAGATTCAGGGCGACATCGTCGCTGTAGTCTTCGAGGCTGTTGTTGAACAACCCGAAGCCGGCGGTACAGAACGCACTGACGGAATGAAACAGGCTGCACCACAACGGTTGCGACACCTGATGGGCTGCAAAGCGCGGGTAAAGACAAAGGGCGCCTATGAACTCGATGGCGAATGTGAAGCAGCACACCATCTTCAGGAATCGGAGCGGCTGAAAGCCTTCCGGAAGAGCGAGCGTGCTGGTGACCATGCGATTTCGCAGAGGCGATAATTGTCCTGACACTGCCAGCACTGTAAACGAACTCAGAGTCATGTAACCGAGTCCACCGAGCTGGATCAGCGACAGCACGACCAGTTCTCCCCAGAAGCTGTAGCTATCGGAGGTGCTGACGGTGACTAATCCCGTCGTGGACACAGCCGAAACCGCCGTAAACAGATGATCGATTGCCTGCGGTTGCGGATCGGACTGACAGATTGGCAGACACAACGCCAGCCACCCCAGCAACATGTAGGAGGCGTAACCGAGAATGAGCAACTGCACGCTGCTGCAACGATCGAGAAAGGCGGCCGCGCGGACGGCCAGCCGAGACCACAGGCGTTTCATGGAAACCCCTCGCATTGGCGCACGCACAGACCCATCGACCGATAGTATGGACGACAGAGGCTGTGGGCATGGTTCGTTGGGAGACCATGCCGGTCGCGAACATCGCGAGGTCAGAGGGTCGCCCTTCCAAAGGGCCTGCGAGGTTAGCTGTCGGGCTGGGCCTTGGAAGTGGCCTGAACAACGGTTACCCACCGTTCTACGCCCCGTCCTGATGTGACCATCAGGAAGTTGGGTCCCCCGCGCTCAACTTGAGGAAGCAAATTGAGCCTCGGCTGCTGGCGACTATTTTACCAAGGCGTCCAATCTTGTCGAGTGAATTTACGCAAGACGCTATCCTGCCAATCACTTACAAACTGGACATGAACCCAAATCATGCGGTTATGCCGGGACAATCGAATCGATTTCTGATTTTTCGCGGGTCATCTCGCACAAGATGATTCCCAACTCATACAGACCGACCATCGGCCCCATCATCAGTAGCATGCTGAACGGGTCGGGAGTCGGCGTCAGCAGCATCGCCAGGAAGGCGATGGCCAGAATGGCCAGCCGGCGTTTTTCCCGGTAGTCGGGAACCTGAAAAACGTTGATCTTGTTCAGGAACAGCATCACCAGAGGCAACTGAAAACTGACGCCAAATAACAGCGGCATCAGCACGGCGAAGTTAATCCATTCCGAGATGCGAATCTGCGCGGTAATCCCCATCCGCACATTGAAACCCAACAGGAAATTGAGCACGGGCGGGAACACAAAGAAGAAGCAGAACGCCGCCCCACCGAGAAACAAGCCGATGCTGATGGGCAGGTAGGTGTAAACGTACTTTCGCTCATGGGGATAGAGTCCCACAGCGACAAACAGCCAGAGCTGATAAATCACCCAGGGGCTTGCCAGAATCAGGCCGGAGATCATCGACACCTTCACATAAGTCATGAAGGCTTCCTGCACATTCAAGGTGATCGGATCATCCAGCCGCTTGAGTTCCTTGCGAAAGCCGGCGAAATCGTCCGATCGGGCATCCAGCACAATGGAATGCTCTTTCAAGGCATCCGTTGGTGCCGCAATGGCCGACGGGATCAGTTCATGAAGTTGGGCGACCAGTTCGTAGGCATTGACCGACAAGGTAACGGTCTTCTGCAAGGTCGAGCCATCGGAACTCGAGCTGATTGTCGCTCCCGGTTTTTCGTCACCACCACTGCCCATCGCATCCGGGTAAAACTGATTTTTGATGGTGCCCCAGACTGTCTCGAAGAAATTGAAACCCTTGACGTCATCCGTGACCATGTTCTTCTTGATGGTCAGGCTGTATTTGTTCAGAGCATCATCGATCGGCTGGCGAATGATCTTGATGATGTACTCACCGCAGGCCATCGTGATGACCACGGCGATTGCCAGCCCCAGCAGGGCGCGAATGAGGTGAATCCGCAACTCTTCGAGGTGCTCTCCGAAGGTCATCACGGAATCGTCAAACAGGTCTTTTTTGGCCATGATGTCAGCCCCGTGGCTGCCTCACACATCGTCACCGAAATTTCCGGGCAACCACGTCCGTCGACAACATCACCGCAAAGTATCCTGCGGGAAGCTGAAGGAGCAGGCAGAAATGTCGGGCCGCAACCACCAGTCACGGTCGTGTCGCGGTGTCCACTCGGTGAGGCCGGCAGGGGGCTGCGTGGCAAGAGCGGCAGACGTGTATTGTAGGCAAGATTGCACAGACGTCAATTCGACCTGCGTTCGAACTGGCCAGACCGTATAGACGGAGGACTTGTGTCAGCCGCACAAAACCCGTTCAATACCAACACCTTTGGAAATCGACTTCGGGAGAGAAGCATGCGATTCTTAGCGATTTGCCTCGTGTCCTGCCTGACGCTGAATCTGGCTGTGGCCGACGAACCACCTGCCACGGTCATGGGGTTGCCGCTGCTGTATCAGGATGATTTTTCCGCACCCGACACCAGCCGGTGGGAGCCCAGCGACCCGAACGCCTGGAAATTGATCGACAAGAATGGTAATCAGGTGTTCCAGCAGTTCGCCCAAAGCAAGGTCCAAACACCGGTTCGCTCACCGTTTAACCGTTGCATTCTGAAAGATGTGATCGTCGGCGACTTTGTGCTCGACCTGAAATTCCAGTCGACAGCCCGCGATTACCCGCACCGTAGCCTGTGCCTGTTTTTTGGCTATCAGGACCCTGCCCATATGTATTATGTCCACTTCGGCCAGAAGACCGACGACCATGCCAATCAGATTTTCATCGTCAATAACGAGCCGCGTACCAAGATTTCGACCAAAACGACCCCTGGCACGCCGTGGGATAACGAATGGCACCGGGCTCGCATCGTCCGAAAAGTCGAATCCGGTCTGATCGAAGTCTTTTTTGATGACCTGGAAACCCCGGTGATGACAGCGACCGACAAAACGTTCACTTGGGGACAGATCGGAATCGGTTCGTTTGACGACACCGGTAATTTCGATGACATTCGGCTCTACGGCACCGCAGTCACTAAGCCGGAATGAGTACCGCTGCCTGACCGAACGGTGCTGTCGTCACGCTCCAACCTGAAGCCGCTTGACGGTTTGGGGCGCGTCCTTTTATACTTCGCCGCTTGCCTGACCCCGAGAATTGGTCGAACTTCACCGTCGTTGAAATGGTCTCATGGACGCCCAACACCGACATCAACTGCAACATAACGCCTTGCAAGATCTTACGTTGCAGACCGTTCCTTGGCTGGAAAAGTACGGCAAAACGCTGGTGATCGGCGTCGTTTCCGTGCTGCTGCTTGTTGTCGCCGGTGCGGTCTGGCTCTCATCGGCCGATGCCACCCATGAAGCCGCGTGGACGAAACTCTCGACCGCCACGACCGTGGATGAATTCGGGCTGGTTTCCGACAGTTATCCAGGCACGCTGGCCGGTGTTTGGGCTCAGCTTCGCAGTGCAGAATTGACCTTGGAATCGGGCATCGCGGCAATGTTTACCGACCGCGAGTTGGCCCTGGCTGACCTCAAGAGTTCGCGCGAAAACTTTGAAGCCGTGCTGAAGTCCTCGATCAGCCTGCCAGACAACATTCGGGAACGGGCCATGCTCGGGTTAGCCCGTTGTCTGGAAGCCACATGCGACGGCCAGACGGAACCTGTGATTGAGGCCTACCAGAAGCTCAACGAGCAATTCCCGAATTCTGCCTACAAGAAAGTGGTCGAAGATAAAATAGTAACGCTGAAATCGGCTGACGCGGCTGAGTTCTACGCCTGGTTCCACGAGCAAACGCCCAAACCGGCGGCTTTCCCGCGTCCGAATGACGGTGGTGGAACGCTGCCGGGCGGAAATCCGTTTGAGTTCCCGATTGCCCCGGCGAAACCGGCTGAAGAATCGACAACACCGACCGAGGAAACACCGGCGGAAGCCGCGAAACCGGAGTCGACAGAAACCCCGTCCGATCCACCAGCGACGGAAGCCACCCCCGAAGCTCCGGCCCAGCCCGAGTAGTCCTCTCGTCTGACAGGAATGGATCGGTCACTGCGATCCAGTTGTGTGTCCACATGGCGGAATTTGAACTCGAACCGCCACCACCGGGCGATCCCACACAGGAAACCATTCGGCTGGTCGTCGAATCGCGGGCTCATGGCTGGCGGGTCGATCACTATCTCAGTCGGTTGTACCCCAACTTCAGCCGCGGTGCATTTCAAAGGGCGATCGATGAGCAGGCCGTCAAAGTCAACGGTCTGGTCGTCAAAACATCACGACGCCTGCGCGTCAATGATTGCATTGAATTCCATCTCCCCGAGCAGGCCGATCAATCGGTCGTCCCGGAAGACATTCCACTCGATGTGATGTACGACGATGAATGGCTGATTGTGATCAACAAGCAAGCCAACATGATTGTCCATCCAGGCCGCGGCAACTACCGGGGCACACTCACCGGGGCGTTGCAGTTTCATTTCGATAAGCTCAGCGATGTCGCGGGAAAACATCGCGCTGGGATCGTGCATCGTCTTGACCGTGACACCAGCGGGGTTCTGGTGGTCGCGAAAGACAACGTCGTCCACGGGCATCTCAGTTCGCAGTTCGAGCAACGCACCGTCGAAAAAGAATATCGGGCGCTCGTCTGGGGCGAAGTCGGTTTTGATCGCGATTACCTCGAAACGCATGTGCGAGTCAGTCTGCGGAACCGCGAGCGCATGATGGTGTGTGCCCCCGGCACCAACAGTCGCCATGCTGCCACTTACTATGAAGTGATCGAACGCTTTCGCGGCTTCAGCTGGATGCGTTTGTGCCCGCAGACCGGCCGGACGCACCAGCTCCGCGTCCATATGCACCACATCGGGCATCCCATCGTCGCCGACAAGTTGTACGAAGGCCGCAACTCGCTAAAACTATCCGACCTGGTCGAAGGTGTGTCGGAGGAGCAGGACACGACGTTCATCCACCGGCAGGCACTGCATGCATTGAAGCTCTGCTTCGATCACCCCATCACCGGGAAACGAATGGAATTCGAAGCTCCGATCGCCCCCGATATTCTCGCGGCTCTCGAAGCGGTCAAGCAACACCGCCGCAAATAGCACTCGCTTATTTGCTCAAGGACTGCAGGAAGTCTTTGAGCTTCGAATTCAAGAGCTGCTTCATGGTCGTGAACTTCAGCGACACGATATCCTGCCCGTCGCTGCCGCCGCTGATTTCTGGGTCTTCGCCGATGTCAGCGACACGCCCGAGTGAGACCGAACCCTGGCTGACCGGAAGTGCCAGTTCAATGTTCGCCGGCCGCTTGGTAACAACGGTTGCCAGTCTCTGTTTGCCCTGCTTGTAATTGACGAGCACCTTGCCCGACCAGTCGACCGTCGCCGTCGGCCAGATATCGTCCAACAGTGTGAACAAGGCTTCCAGCGTTTCGACATCCCAAGCGACTTTGCCTTTCAGAAATCCTTTCCGCATCACATGCCATTTGCGGCCGAGTTTTTTCCACGGCGTGAGATCGTCGAGGTTCAGTTTCTCCGGATTCGCCGCTTCAAAATAGGCATCCACCGCCTCTTTCAGGAACCGTTCAAAGGCCGGAGTGGCAATGTCGTCTTCATCGATCACGGCGACATTCACTTCCTGCCACGGACCGGAAGCCTTGTTGACACGGACCCGCGGCTGACGGCCATTCACCGGAATGTCTTCCAGTGCATCCCACTCCTTCAACTGCAACTGCTCGGCGAGACTCTCCGTTTCAAAGCGGCCCTTCGGCACATGGAACCGCAATGTGAGCGCCCATTCATCCCCGGTCATCGCATGCAGGAACCAACCGGCGGACTTGTTCTTCGTGCCCACCATTTCAACCACGCTGCGGGCATTCCAGTTCGGCGGCGCGAAACCGTCGTTCTCCTCCAGCGTATCAATCACTTTCCGCAGCATCTCACCTGACCACCGCGGCCGTTGCCCATTGTGAGCCACCCGGTCTTGGGTGTGCCATTTCGGCCCATCAACTTCCCAGGGCATCTTCGCGTTCTTGCCAAGCTGCGAGACGTCAATATCTCCCTTGCGCCGCGACATCGCCGCCGAGGCATCGAAGGCTTCCCGATCTCCCCGCCGCCCGGCATTCAATACCGGGGCGAGGCATTTGGCGGTCAGCGACGGCATGCGTTGAGAGTTAAGAGTTGAGGGTTGAGAGTCTTTGCTTTTTGCACTGGGCACTTGGCTCTTAGCACTTAACGCTACCACCTCTTCCGGAGTCCCTTCGGCGACGATCCAGCCCCCTTCGCTGCCAGCATGCGGACCGAGGTCGATGATCCAGTCGGCCGTCTTGATCACATCGAGGTTATGCTCGATCACTACGACGGTGTTCCCGGCATCGACAAGGCTGTTCAATATCTTCAGCAGCTTGCGGATGTCATCGAAGTGCAGGCCGGTCGTGGGTTCATCGAGGAGATAGAGCGTCTGCCCCGATTGCGGCCGTGCCAACTCGGCGGCGAGTTTCACCCGCTGGGCTTCACCGCCCGACAGCGTGGGGGCCGATTGTCCCAGGGTGAGATAATCGAGACCGATGGCCGCCAGCACCGATAACGGCCCGCGAATTTTCGGAATATTATCGAAGAGTTCGAGGGCCTGGCCGATCGACATCTCCAGCACGTCGGCGATCGACTTGTTGCGGTACTTCACGGCGAGCGTTTCGGCGTTGTATCGCTTGCCACGGCAGTCATCGCATTCGACCCACACATCAGGCAGGAAGTGCATTTCGATGCATTTCTGGCCGTTGCCTTCGCAGGTTTCACAGCGACCGCCGGGACGGTTAAAACTGAATCGCGCGGGGCGATAACCCCGTACTTTGGCATCGGGCAGACGCGCGAACAGTTCACGGATTTCCTCGAAGACGCCGGTGTATGTGGCCGGGTTGGAGGCGGGCGTGCTGCCCAGCGGTTGCTGATCGACAACAATGAGTTTACTGAGATGTTCGATCCCCAGCAGATCATCATACGGACCCGGTTGATCGCTGGTGCGATGCAGTTTTCGCGCGATGGCTTTCGCCAGCGTTTCCTGAATGAGCGAACTTTTGCCCGATCCGGAAACCCCCGTCACGGCCGTGAGTGTGCCGAGCGGAATGCGCAGATCAACATTTCGCAGATTGTTTGAGCGGGCACCGAGCAGTTCGATCCAGCCGCCACCGGGGGTTTCCGGCAGCGAGCGGGGGATGTCAGTTCCCTGATTGTGCTCGCCACTCGCAGTCGACTTGGAAGTATTACGTTTTACGGATTTCGCCGGTGCGTTCTTTGTCTTCGATGTCGGTTCAGGGGGCTTACGCCCCCCGCTCGCTATCGACATTCGTCGTTCCGACGGAATGACAATCTGTTCGCGGTCGGATAGAAACTTGCCGGTGAGCGAATCATCCCGCTTCAGAATCTCGGCCGGCTTCCCTTGAGCAGTAATCGTGCCCCCGAAGCGACCCGCCCACGGTCCGAAATCGTATAGACGATCGGCGGCTTCCAGGACTTCGCGATCATGTTCAACCATCACGATGGTGTTACCCAGATCTCGAAGCCGTTGCAGGGCATTCAGCAACCGGCCATTGTCGCTGGGATGCAGGCCAATCGTCGGCTCATCGAGGACGTACAGAATGCCCGTGAGTGCTCGGCCAATTTGCCCCGCCAGCCGGATGCGTTGGGTCTCTCCACCCGAGAGCGTCGGCAAAGGTCGACCGAGCGTGAGATAGTGCAGGCCGACATCAACTAGGAACGACAGTCGGCTGGTGGCTTCCGTGAGCAGATCGCCAGCAACCTTCTTCTGTGCTGCGGTGAATTTCAGCTTCGTGAGGAAGTCGAGCGCCGCCGATAACGGCAGATCGCAAACCTGCTTCAGCGTCTTGCCCTGCATCCGGACGGCGGCCGCATCATCCCGCAAGCGGCTGCCCCCACATGTCGTGCAGGGGACTTCGCCGATCAATTCGTACAACTGCTGACGGTAGTGGAACGAAACCCGCGATGCTTCTTCGATCGCCGGGTACAGCCCCTTGTACTGAAACGAAAACCCCGACAAGCGGGGGGCATGAGCCCCCTGAATGGATGATCCACCCATCGCAAGTTTGGACGTTTTCCTTGCCGTGGATTTCGGTGTTGCTGTTTTTTTCTTTGATGTCGATTCCGAGACCTGCGGCCCGCTGTTCGCGGAGATCCATTTGTCGCCGCTGCCGTAGAGCACCAATCGCTGGTGCTGGGCGTCTAACTGTGAAAAAGGGACATTCAATGGCAAATCGAATTCGCGTGACAGGGAGTGCAGCATCTGGCGAAAGAGAGGCCGTGATGCCGGGTCGGGCCAGACCGCGACGGCTCCTTCTTCCAGCGTGCGGGTCGGGTCGGAAATCAAGGCGGCCAGATTGGTCCCCTGCTGTGTCCCTAAGCCTTCACACGAGGGGCACCAGCCGAGTGGGCTGTTGAACGAAAAATTCTGCGGCGACAGTTCCTCGAAACTCCGGCCGCATTGCTGACAGGCTCGGAAGAGGCTGAACGGCGTCACCTTCCATTCGGGTTCCGGCCGCGCTTCATCGACCAAGGCGGCACGAATCACACCTTGCCCGAGATCAAATGCGGTTTCGATGGAATCCGCCAGGCGAGACCGTGACATCGTGCCAATGGTCACCCGATCGATGACGATCTCCACGTTGTGCTTGCGGCGGCGATCGATCTCCGGGACTTCATCGAGCGTATGAGTCTGGCCATCAACCCGCACGCGGCGGAAGCCCTGTTCCTTCAGGCGTTCCCACAACTTGGCATACTGCTGGCCGACCGTGACTTCCTGCGGTGCGAGGATCAGCAGGCGTGATTCCGGCGGATAGGCCTGCAGCTTTTCGATCACATCATCAACCGTTTGTGTTTCGACGGCGATATGACAATCGGGGCAGTGCGGCGTGCCCAGTCGGGCATAGAGAATACGTAGGTAATCATAGATTTCGGTGACGGTGCCGATGGTGCTGCGGGGCGTGCTGCCGACTGTCTTCTGCTCGATGGCGATCGCTGGTTGCAGGCCGTGGATGTACTCGACCTTCGGCTTGGGCATCTGTCCGAGAAACTGCCGGGCATAGCTCGACAGCGATTCGACATACCGGCGTTGCCCCTCGGCATAGAGCGTATCCATGGCGAGCGAACTTTTGCCGCTGCCACTGGGACCGCAGAAAACCGACATCTTTTCGCGCGGGATTTCGATGTCGACGTGTTGCAGGTTGTGCTGAGCCGCCCCTTTGACCACGACGTTCTCGCGGGCCGACTGATTCTTCTCCAGGGCGGAAGCCGTTTGCCAGCGCGGTCCGGAAAGATCGGGCAGCGCACGCGCCGCACTCTTTGGGGTTTTCTTCGTTTCTTTCTTCGGCGTGGCCAACTCAGGCAATCGCATGGCCCGCCGCAACGCCTGACCCGTGTAAGAATGCGGGCAGGCGGCGATGTCTGCCGGCGTGCCTGTCGCGATGATCTCGCCGCCGCCGCTGCCCCCTTCGGGACCGAGATCGATAATCCAGTCGGCCGTCTTAATCACATCGAGATTGTGCTCCACCACGATGACGGTATTGCCCACATCGACGAAGCCGTGCAGCACGCGCAGCAGATGCTCAATATCGACGAAGTGCAATCCGGTCGTCGGTTCATCGAGGATGTAGAGCGTCTTGCCAGTCGATCGCTTGCCGAGTTCTTTGGCGAGCTTCACGCGTTGGGCTTCACCACCTGACAGCGTGGGCGAGGGCTGACCGAGCTTGATGTAATCCAGGCCGACATCGTGCAATGTTTGCAACAACTGTTTGATCTTGGGAATCGCGGCGAAGTGCTCAAGTGCTTCCTGCACGTCCATGTTGAGCACTTCGGAAATGTTCTTTCCCTTGAAGCGGACTTCCAACGTTTCCTTGTTGAAGCGACGGCCCTGACAGACGGGGCAAGTGACCCAGATATCGGCGAGGAAGTCCATCTCCAGCTTATTGGCCCCGTTTCCTTCACACGCCTCGCAACGGCCTCCTTCAACATTGAAACTGAACCGGCCGGGCTGAAAACCGCGCTGTTTCGACTCGGGCAATTTCGTATAGAGATCGCGGATCAGGTCGAACAGTTTCACATAAGTCGCCGGGTTCGACCGTGGCGTGCGACCGATCGGGGATTGATCGATGTCGATCGCCTTGTCGATCAACTCCAGTCCGGTGAGGCTGTCGTGCTCGCCGGGATGACCATCCCCTTTGTTGATGTCACGGTTCAACACTTGCCAGAGAATGTCATTGATGAGTGAGCTTTTGCCGCTGCCACTCACCCCCGTGATGCAGATGAACTTGCCAAGTGGAAAGTTCGTGGTGACGTTTTTCAGGTTGTGATGCCGGGCACCGGAGATGGTGAGTTGAGGGTTGAGGATTGAGGGTTGAGGGTCAGGAGTTTTTCTCCGGGCTTTACTTTGAACCCTCAACGCTGAACTCTCAACGTCTTTCAATTCAGGGGACTCACGTCCCCCGCTCGCTGGTCGCGATTTGATGATGTCGATGGTCCGGCGACCCGACAGGAAGGCTCCGGTCACGCTTTCCTCGGCGGCTTTGACGTTCTCGACCGAACCTTCGGCGACGATCTTCCCGCCGCGCACGCCGGGACCGGGGCCGAAGTCGACAATGTAATCGGCGGCGTGCATTGTCTCGTCATCATGTTCGACGACGATCACCGTATTGCCCTGATCTCGCAGATCCTGCAGCGAGCCGAGCAGCATGGTGTTATCGCGGGGGTGCAGACCGATCGAGGGTTCATCGAGAATGTAAACCACACCGACCAGACCACAGCCAATTTGACCGGCCAGCCGAATCCGCTGGCTTTCACCACCAGAGAGTGTCGGGGCCGTGCGATCCAACGTGAGATAATCGAGTCCACACCGCAGCAGGAACCCCAGTCGCCCGCGGATCTCTTTCAGGATTTCATCGGCGATGAGATGTTCGGTGTCACTCAATGCGAGATCGCCGAAGAACGCGGCGGCCTCGGCAATGCTGAGGGCACAGACGTCCGGCAGCGACAACGCGCCACGATCTGCGGATGTCACGCGGTAGCTCATCGCCTGGGCATTGAACCGGGCTCCATGACAGGTGGTGCAGCCGGTGAACTCCATGTACTTTTCGAGCTGTTTCCGCCGCATCGGGTTCTTGGACTTGCGGTACTCTTCGACGAGTTCGGGAATTAATCCGGCGAACTTGCCCGTATGTTTCCACACGCCGCCGCGATGCTTGTAACCGAACGTGATCACGCGGTCGCCGAGACCGTACAGAAACTTCTGCTGCGCCTCCGCTGACAAATTTTGCCAGGGTGTTTTGAGAATCGAGCGCTCCGGCAGTCCGAGTTCCTTCTCGATGGTTTTGGTCACGCCGTCATAGATGTGTTTCCGCCAACGGCCAAGGCTCGACCATTTGCCCAGCAGTTCAAAGGCCCCCTTGGCGATGCTGATGGTCGGGTCGGCCAGGATGCGATCAAGCCGGAAATCGTGCCGCATGCCGAGGCCATTGCAGTCGAGGCACATCCCGAGCGGGCTGTTGAAGCTGAAGAGTTGTGGCGAAGGCGGTTCGTAGCTGATGCCGCAGTGCGTGCAGGCATACGCGCTCGAAAACAGTTGGTCCTGGTTGAGAGTTGAGGGTTGAGAGTCGAGAGTGGGGTCCTGTTCCAGCGAATTTCCGCGCACTTCGCGAGATATGATCAGTTTGCCATCGGCAAGATTCAACGCCTGTTCGACCGCTTCGGCCGTTCTCGCGCGGGGCGTCTTACCCGCAATGAGACGATCGACCACCAGATCGATCGTGTGCCGCATCTGCTTATCGAGCTTCAGGTCGCTGTCGAGTTGCACGACATCGCCATCGACCCGGGCTCGCAGATAACCCTGCTTAAGCAGATCAGCGAAGAGGTCTTTGAACTCTCCTTTTTGCCGTTGCACCAGCGGAGCCAGCACCGAGAAGCGGGTCCCGTCGGGAAGTCGCAAGACCTGCTCGACAATCTGCTCACGTGATTGGGCGGTGATCGGCCGCCCGCACTGGTAACACGCCGCCTCGCCGATGCGGGCATACAGCACCCGCAAGTAATCAAAAATTTCGGTGATGGTGCCGACGGTGCTGCGGGGATTTTTACCGGCCGTCTTCTGCTGAATGGAAATCGAGGGAGCGAGGCCGGTGATGGCATCGACATCGGGCTTCGGCATCTGACCCAGAAACTGTCGGGCATAGCTCGACAGCGATTCGACGTACCGGCGTTGCCCTTCGGCATAGAGCGTGTCAAAGGCCAGTGAGCTTTTGCCCGACCCGCTGACGCCGGTCATCACGATGAGTTTGTTGCGGGGCAGCGTCAACGAAACATTCTGCAGGTTATGTTCGCGGGCACCGCGAATGACGATCGGGGAATCGGTCATCGAGCGTAGGTTTCTACTTGAAAAGCGGACAACTCCATCTGTACAGGCGAGTATAGAAGCCCCCTATAAGGCGGCAAGTGTACGGTGTGAATTTTCACTTCTGGAGAGACGGGCGATGCCTCGCGGCTAAGGAAATTGTATTTGGAGCGCGAGGGACTTCACGTCGGTCATGGCGATGGTGTCGCGTTCGATGGCTCGGTTGGAGGAAATGAAGACCGGGCCTTCGGTCGATTCTTTTCCCGGCGTCGGCAAACGGCCGTGGCTCCCTTTCACGATTGACGCATCCAGGCCGATGACGTCCATGTAGTACCGGAAACCCAGGAACTTCTGGGCGAGTCGCCGGGCCACGCGGAGTTGGGGCAGCATCATCTGCGGATCGACGAACAATTCGACCGGGTCGTAACCGGGCTTGCGATGGATATCGACGGTGCGGGCGTAGTCCGGGGCGACGGCGTCATCCAGCCAGAAGTAGTACGTGAACCACGAATCTTCGGCCGCGATGGCCACGAGATCCCCGGAGCGTTCATGATCCAAACCGAACTGCCGCTGCTCGGTGCGATCAAAGACACCATCGACACCGTCGGTCATCGACAGGAGCAGTTTCACGGCCTTCAAATCTTCCGGTCGTTGCACATAGACATGGGCAATCTGATGATCGGCGACCGCAAACGCCCGCGAAGCACCGCAATCGAGCGTTTCCCAACCCAAGGCTTCTTTGCGGACGGTGAGATACCCATGTTGTCGCAGAACGCGGTTGATATGCACGGCCCGCGAGACCGGCGTGATCGCATACTCGGAGAGTACGATCACATCCATGCCGAGTTCCTGAGCCACCGCGATTAGCTTGCCCGCTTCGGTATCGATCAATCGGATGTCTTCTGCCACTTTCGGATCGTTCGGCCCCAACCGCTGCAGGTTGTAATCGAGGTGGGGCAGATAGACGAGGCTCAATGACGGCCGATGTTTCCGCAGGACGTCGACACTGGCATCGGCGATCCAACGTGAACTGGTAATGTCAGCTCCCGGTCCCCAGAATTTAAACAGCGGGAAGACGCCATACTTCGCCTGCAGTTCATCCTTGAGTCCAGCCGGTTGACTGTACGAGTCCATGATCTTACGGCCATCGGCGGGATAGCTCGGCCGAGGCGTCATCGAGTAGTTGACTGCCGCATACATGTTGTACCACCAGAACATTTTCGCGGTGGTGTAGGCGGGGTCGCGTTGCTTGCCGACATCGTAGATCCGTTCGCCCTTCACGAGATGGTTGGACTGCCGCCACAACCACACCTCGGCGAGATCGCGAAAGTACCAGCCATTGGCGACGATGCCATGCTCGCGGGGCAAAGTTCCCGTCAGGATGGTCGACTGAGTGGAACAGGTCACGGCGGGCAGCACCGTGCCCATCGGCCGCGCGAACCCCTGAGTCGCGAGACTCTGCAGATGGGGCGTGTTCGGGCCAAGCATGTCATGTGTCAGGCCCACGACATTCACAATCAGCAGCGGTTTTGTCATGCTGAGGATGATGGCGTGAGCCGCAGGGAAGGGCAAGGTTGTGCGAGCCGTATCGAGCCAAGTGTCGAGTGCTGAGTGGAGAGTGCCTTTCCTGAATCCTGACACCTCTTACCTGATTCCTCTGACATGCGTTTCGCCATCCTGACTCACGATCACCCGTTCCTGCATTGGGACTTGCTGCTGGAAGCGGGGCCGGTGTGCCGGACTTGGCGGCTGTTGTCATCGCCCGAAGACGTGAGGCCGATCGTTGCGGAAGCCATTCCCGATCATCGGCTGAAGTATCTGGACTATGAGGGACCTGTCAGCGGGAATCGCGGGGCGGTGACCCGCTGGGATGGGGGGAAAATGGTCTGGCTCACGTCCACATCCACTTATGTTCACGTCATCGTCCAGGGAACCCGCTGGCAGGGAAAGTTGTCTTTGCACGCACCCGATCGACAGAATCACTGGATTCTGCAGCGATAAACTGCAGCGGTTATAACGGTCGCAGGAAATTCGCGGGTCGTGACAGGGTCAGCCTGTCTGGCGACCTCAGTTTCGTTGCATCCCCCGCGATTTTAACGCCGATTCCACAGACGCCGATTGTCCGGCTTTTCCCGGTCGCGCTACAATAGTGTCAA
This sequence comes from bacterium, assembly GCA_016125225.1. Taxonomy (GTDB): domain Bacteria; phylum Planctomycetota; class Planctomycetia; order Planctomycetales; family Planctomycetaceae; genus DSVQ01. The sequence continues at coordinate 181,056 of WGME01000014.1, forward strand.
ACCAGGCAATTACGGCCAACTTGTCCGCTCAGGAATGCAACATGGCTACCGACATCCGCTTGAAGGAACGCCTTCCCGATCTCACCGATCGCATTGTGGATTCGTACCAGGAATGTTGTGGCATTCACCACTTGGGACATTGCCCGCTCCCCAGCTTCGACGCCGTGGTAGGGATCGCCCAGGACCTCAAGGAAATTCTCTACCCCGGTTACCAAAAGCGGCAGAACCTGCACATGGGCAATGTCGTTTACCATGTGGGAGACCTGGTCGACAGTCTGCACGACCGCCTCACGCAGCAACTCGCGCGGGCACTCCGGCACGATTTCCGCCGCCGTCACGGCAAGGAATGCGGCGAAAATGAACTGCCCGATTTCGAAGCGCTGGGGCAGGAAAAGGCGGTCAGCTTTCTCGATACCATTCCCCAAATGCGACGCACATTAGCACTCGATGTCCAGGCCGCTTTCGATGGTGATCCGGCTGCTGGGGATCTCGACGAGATCATTTTCTGCTATCCTGGACTCGAAGCGATCACAATTCATCGCATCGGCCATGAGTTGCATCAACTCGGCATCCCGCTCATTCCCCGCATGCTGTCGGAATGGGCTCACAGTCGCACGGGGATTGATATCCACCCCGGTGCAACGATCGGCCATTCGTTCTTCATCGACCACGGGACTGGCGTGGTAATCGGTGCGACTTGCGAAATCGCCGAGCATGTGAAGCTCTATCAGGGCGTGACGCTCGGTGCCCGCAGTTTCGCGAAAGATGAAAGTGGCAATCTGGTCCGGACAACCAAGCGGCATCCGACGATTGAAAGCCATGTAGTCATCTATGCCAATGCCACGGTGCTGGGCGGCGACACAATCATCGGCAGTCACTCGACGATTGGAGCAAGTGTGTCGCTGTATGAAAGTGTGCCTCCGCACACGATCGTGATGCTTGAAAAACCGTCGTTACGGTTCCGTCAGGCCAGTTGAACGACCGGCAGGCTACTGAGCGACCCGCGTGCGACCATCGGCGATGATCTTATCGAGTTGCGACTGCAGCCGCTGCAGAACCTCCGGATGATCTGCGGCCACATCGTGCTGCTCGCCCGGGTCCTTAGTCAGGTCATACAGATGATCGCCCTGAGCCGGTCGTTCATTGACGACGTTTTTGTTCTGCACGCGGGCCTTTTGGCGAACCAGTTTCCAATTCCCAGAGCGTAAGCCAAAGTTCCCGCCGCCATTGTCTTGTTGCAACAACGTTTCCCGACCTTTGGCCCCCGGTTGATTGAGCAACGCGGGCAGGAAATTTTCACTGTCGAGACAGGCATCGACGGGTAACGTCTGCCCCGTCAACGCGGCCATGCTGGCTGGCAGATCAATCGTGCAGACCATCTGGTCCGATTCCCCGGGTGCGATGCGGCCCTTCCACCGGGTGATGAACGGCGTGCGCGTGCCTCCTTCGTAAACACTGTATTTGCCGCCTCGGTAGGGACCGGCGGGTTTGTGATGGCCGAGCTTTTCCACGGCATCATCTCGATAACCGTCATCGAGGACGGGACCATTGTCGGAACAGAACACCACCAGCGTGTTCTCAGCGAGTTGCAATCGATCCAGTGCATCCATCAACGCGCCGACACACCAGTCGATTTCCAGAATGCAGTCACCTCGCGGACCAAGCCCGCTCTTTCCTTGAAAGCGTTCGTGGGCAATGCGGGGCACATGGATATCGTGGGCGGCAAAGTAGAGAAAAAACGGCTGGTTTCGATGCGTTTCCATCCAGGCAATCGATTTCTGCACCCAAGTGTCAGCGAGATCCTCATCCCGAAAACGAGCTTTCATGCCGCCGGTGTAATAACCGATGCGGCTGATGCCATTGTGAATAGTGCCGTTATGTCCCACGCTCCAATCCATCTTGAGCGAACTGCGGTGCGACATTCCCGTGGGATGATCGCCACTCGGTTGCATGTTCCCGACCCACAGCGGGTCGGCCGGATCGAGATTCGGCACGCGATGATCCTGCACGAAGACTTGCGGAACGCGGTCGTTCGTGGTCGGGAGCAGAAAGCAGTGATCGAATCCGATTTCCAGCGGTCCGGGTTTGAGTTCACCGTTCCAGTCGGGCGAACCTTCTCCGAGTCCCAGATGCCACTTGCCGATAGCTGCCGTGGCATAGCCTGCCTGCTTCAAAACGGACGCAATGGTTTCCGTGCCGGGCTTGATAACCGCCGGGGCATTGGGAGCGGCAATGCCCGTTCCCTTCACGCGAAACGCATAGGTTCCCGTCAGCAGAGAAAACCGGGTCGGAGTACACGTCGCGGCTGAACAATAGCCACTCGTGAACCGGCACCCTTCCGCCGCCAACCGGTCAATCTGCGGTGTTTCCACCGCACTGTACCCGCTGTAGGAAACATCTCCGTAGCCGAGATCATCCGCGATAATCACCACGATGTTGGGGGGACGAACCGTTGAGCTAGATTGCGCATCAGCATGCTTGTGAGTCGTCAGATAGATGGCCGTGAGCGTTAGACAGAGTGCAGCCATTTTCTGCAGGGAGTGGCCGATCGATTGGCGTCTGGGCATGGACATTGTAATGGGAAGGACGGACATGCAACGGCTCCAGGTGGCTGCTAGAACAAGAACGCAATTCGAGAGTATTGAATGTGTTGTGGCCAAGGTCAATCTTCGGCAGTGCCCTTCTGGAATCGCGATTTCATCGGATGCCAAACGAAAGTCATGGTGTCAGTCGCAGCGTTAGGTATGATGCTGATTCGTGTCCGATTTGCTGCCGCTGCACCAAGAATAGTTGTTTCCCCAAGTTTCAATAATCACATTTCTGGGAAAGACCCTGCCCGATCTTTCTCGCACAACATTGGCAAGACGGCCAAAGTCGAACATTGCATGGGTTTGCTGGAGGGGATTGCCTTCCGTGAGATTGAATTGCGCTGTTGCCACTGGTTCTTGCACTTGGCATATAGTAGAACCTGCGTCTCTTATTGGTATTCGAATATTTGCTGACGGGCATCTGCGACCCGTTCGACCACAGGCGTGACAACTGCCTGCCGTCTTCTGTTTCGATTGATTTCATCCATGTGTTAGCCGTTGAGAGCCTTTGCCAGCGCACTTTTCAGTGGTTGCTGTCGGGGAGATTGTTGGAAGTCATGGGGTTTGGGATGCGACGCATCGCCGTTGCCGTCATTTTGCTGAGCCTGATCGGTATGGCGTGCTGGTGGGGTTGGCAGCATTTCACTAGCCAATCAGCTCAGTCCCGGTACACGGCCGCAACAGCCAGTCAGAATTGGTCGGCCGCTCAAGAAGCGGCTGAAAAATGGGCCGACCTCGAGCCGGAATCGGTCGATGCCTGGTTAGCCGTTGCGGAGGCCTGCCGACGGAATGGTCAATTCGCTCTCACGGCTGATGCATTAGGGCGCCTACCCGATGATGATCCGCGGACGTTAACCTCGCTGGCCTTGCGTGGCGATTTATTGCTGTCGGAATTGCGACAACCACAAGCGGCTATCGAGAACTGGCAACGGATGCTGCGCATCGCTCCGCATGCCAACCTGGCGCACCAACGGCTGATATACGTCTATGCCATGTTGTTGAAGCGGTCACTGCTCCAGCAGCAGATTTATGCAGCCATCGAGAATCACAGCGAACCTCCCGAAGCCTATGTTTACTTGTGTGCCTTACAAGGGCTGCAGTTCTCGGATGGTCTGATCAAATGCTATGACTGGCTGCGGGCTTGCCCTGACGATCGGAATCTCGAAATTGCCGTTGCGGTTTATGCCGCACGTTCCACGCCTTCCCGGACACAGGCCATGTTCGGGCTGAAGGGGGTTGTGCCAGGTGACATGTCCTTGATTCGCACCTGCCGGGAAAAATATCCCGATAGTCTCGAGGTTCTCTCTGTTTTTGTGGACCTCGCGATCTATGACGGCGACGTCGATGAGGTCGCACGACTCCTGGCTGATGTCGAAGATAGCGCTAACGTTGATAGCCGGTTTTGCCGCTATCATGGCTGGGTGGAGTTGAACCGCAAGCAACCGAAGGCAGCCGTGGAATGGGGACAGAAAGCCATAGCGATTAACCCGCTGGACTGGAAGTCACGCCATCTGCTGTCCGATGCCGAGCGTCTGGCCGGATTCGCTGAGGACGCAGCCCGCAATTCCGAATTGGCAGCTCGCGGAAAAATTCTTGAAAGGCGCTGTCTCGAATTGCCCAATGGTTCGGCTGCTTCCGACGAATTGCTGGAGGACATTCTGCAGTACGGCCGCGACTGTGGTGACAATTGGGTCGAACGTGGTCTGACCGAACGATTGACACCGACTCGATCGCGAAACACATACAACTCGTTGCCTGAGTGAAGTCGTTGCGAATTATCTGACAACTCTGACCAACAAATTGGCTTGCATCGGCCGATAATGATCGGTACTGTAAGCCCATCACTTCGCAGATTCTTCTTGTTATCATCATCTCTGAGGTTCCCTGGCATGATTTGGCGGAGTTTCGCAGCATTTCCCCTTCTAGGTCTCACACTGATCTCAATTCTTGGTTGTGGTGGTGGAGATAGTGGTCCGACGCTGTATCCCGTCACTGGTAAGCTGACCAAAGGTGGCCAGCCGTTTTCTGGGGTAACCGTAACCCTTTCGCCCACTGAAGGCAAAGGCAGCGTGGGGTTAATTGCCACCACGAAAGACGATGGCACCTTCGACATTATTACGCCGCAAGGTGGCCGCGGTGCTCCGGAAGGAACCTATCGCGTAGTCCTGTCGAAAACCGTCGAAGTCGACTACTCCAATCCAAAGGCCAAACCGACGGCCTCTGAAGACATTCCCAAAAAACTTCAATCGGCTCAATCGAGCGATCAGGTGATTGATGTGAAAAAAGGTGGTCCGAATACCATCGAGATTGCGCTGTAGTTCCAGTCTATTTGTTATCCCGTCATTGATGTTTGATTGCAGGATTTCGGTTCCTGACAGTTCGTTTGTTCTCTATTCTTAGGAGATTTCTATGTCTCGCTGGCCGTGGTGGAGCCGGATGCGCAGGGCATTCACGCTCATTGAATTGTTGGTGGTGATCGCGATTATTGCGATCCTGATTGCGCTGCTGTTACCAGCCGTTCAGCAGGCGCGCGAAGCGGCACGTCGGACTCAATGCCGCAACAACCTGAAACAAATCGGGTTGGCTATGCACAACTATCACGACAACTTCCAGCAGTTCCCGCAGAACTTCGATCCGACCCGCAATCGATTCGATGATGCCTCTGGCGGACGCAATCGCACGGGGATTTCCTGGATCACCGCTTCGTTGCCATACTTCGACCAAGCCCCGCTGTTCAGCAAGGCGAATTTCTTGAATCCATTCGATTGGAATGGCTCCAGCTACGGCACCAACAATCGTTACGGCATGGACAACCAAGAAGCACAAACCATTCGCGTGACCATCCTTCCGGCTTTGATGTGCCCCAGCAATCCGCAACCGCCACGTCGCGACGGTGCAGCGGTTTACGACGGCAACGGCTGGAATGGTAACAGTCGCAACATGAACGGTGCCCGTACCGATTACCAAGGCAACATGGGTTACGTCTGGACTGGTTGGAAAGACTGTGGCCCTGACTGGCCGCAATCGGCCGGTGCCGGTGGTGGCGCCCCGTGGGTCACCCCCGACCAGTTGCACAACGAAAACCTGGATAACCTGCAACGCGTCGTGGGTGTTTTCTGGTGGATGGGTACCGCGGGCATTTCGCATATTGTCGACGGTACGTCGAACACTGTGGCGGTCTTCGAAAACCATGCCTGGAATGAATCAAAGCGGTTTGCCGCGGAACCAAACAAAACCGGTCTGTGGTTCTCGCCGCTTGGTACCATTGATTCACTCTTCAAGCCAATCAACTTCGACTCGGCTGTAGTCGCTGGTGGCAACGGTGGTGATGATACCCGTTGTACGAACTGGAGCAGTACCCATGTCGGCGGGGCTCACGCCCTGATGTGTGATGGGGCTGTAAAGTTCGTCAGCCAGAACATCGATCAGAACATTCAGCGGGCCATCGCCACCCGAGCCGGCGGCGAAACTACGGGCGAATTCTAACCCGCATGGGTTTTTGATTCTGCCCTGATGATCCGTTGAAATGGAAGGCGGGTCTCTGCTGTGCGCTGGAGCAGAGACCCGTTCTTTATTTCTTTGGGTGACAAACTTTATCGCCCTTAGATCAGCGATTGCCAGCCGCTATTCGCATTCCACGTCGACTCGATTCCCTTCAGAACTCACCTCGGAAATGGCACCTATGATCGCCCCCGTTCGTTACGGGTGTCTGGTCGCATGTTGTATTTGTACCGGTTGCCAACCCACCATATCAGTAGCGCCGCCAACCATTAGTCAGGCTTCCAATTCACCGCCGATCCCAGTTGAGACAGTGTTGCCGATAAAGTCCAAGGTCGTTGCCGCCCCCCAACAGCTATCACCAATTCAGTTCGTCGATGTGCATGCAGACCTCGGCTTGGAATTTCAATTTGATAACGGTGCCAACGGACGAGCCTTGATGCCTGAATCGTTGGGGGCGGGAGGAGGCTGGTTCGATCTGGAACGCGATGGTCGGCCCGATCTGTATCTCGTACAAGGTGGCAACCCGACGGAAACTCCCTGTCATTCCGAAGGCGATCGCGTTTTTCGGAATCTGCCGGGGCGGTTTATCGATGTCACAGACTCGACACGCCGAATTGATATGGGACATGGACAGGGTCTTGCTGTCGGCGATTTCGACAACGATGGCTTTGATGATGTGCTGGTGACCAATGTCGGTCCCGATGTGCTCCTGAGAAATCTCGGCGACGGCACATTCGAAGATGTCTCCGTGATCGCCGGAGTAGGCGACCCCCGTTGGGGGAGCAGTGCGGCTTGGGCGGATCTCGATAATGATGGCGATCTCGACTTGTTCGTCTGCAACTACCTGAAGTACGACGTGTTTCAGCCACAAGATTGCCATTTCGATGATGGACGACCAGCCGTCTGTCATCCGGAACATCTCGAACCGGAAGACAACGCCTGCTACGAAAACCTCGGCAACGGGCAATTCCGGGACATCACTGCGGAGTGGGGACTGTTAGCGCCCGGAAGTAAATCGCTGGGGGTCGTGATTGCCGATTTCAATGGAGATTTTCGATCCGATATATATGTCGCCAACGACACCACGGCCAATCACCTCTTCATGCAAGTCGACCGGGGAAAATTTCTCGAACAGGCCGTAGAACTTGGTTGTGCGATGAACGGCATCGGGCAGTATCAGGCCAGTATGGGACTCGCCTGCGGGGACTATGACCGCAATGGATTTCTCGATCTGTACGTGAGCCACTTCTCATCCGATTCGAACACCCTGTATGCCAACCTGGGGGCGGTCGGATTTCACGATGTGACTCGTAGCGAACGGCTGCATAAGCCGACGCTGCAGTATCTGGGCTTTGGTACGGTCATGCAGGATTTCAACAGCGATGGCCATCAAGAACTCTTCGTGACCAACGGCCACATTGATGACTGGCGGTACAAGAACGAGTTGTACGCCATGCCGCCACAGCTCTTTACCTTCCGCGATGGGTATTGGTACGAACAATCTCAACAGTGTGGTGACTATTTCCGCCACAATTACCTGGGCCGGGCTGTGTCCTACGCCGATTATGACCTGGATGGCGATCTGGATTTGCTGGTGGTGCACCAAGATCAGCCCGCGGCACTCCTGGAGAATCAGTCACCCCGACAACATTGGCTGCAGTTGGAATTGATCGGCCACCGTTCGAATCGCCGGGGAATCAACGCGATTGTGGAACTTCACCAAGGAGATCGCGTCTGGCATTACGAAATGTTCGCGGGTTCGAGTTTCTGTGCGGCACATCAGCCCCTGATTGCAATCGGACTGGGAGAGAATGCCGCTGATTGTGAGATTCAGATTCGGTGGCCCACTGCCGAGGGTCAGCAGCAAACCGTGAAAACCAGGGTGGATCGACATCTGGTGATCCCTGAGCGGGATCATTAGCGATGAGGATCGGAATGCGGACGGGTGATCAACAGCGGTGTCCCATGCTGGCGACGCTGGTGGTGGTTTGCGGTATCGCCTGTATTGCAGGTTGTCGAGAGACCATCGAGACACCAGCGCAGGTGGAAGTAGAAACCATCTCCCCCACATCTCTAGTCAAACAACGTCCAGCCGTTCCATCGATGGATTATGTTGGCAGCGCCCGCTGCGCGGAATGTCATCAGGACATCGCACGACGATACGCGCAGCATCCCATGGCCAATTCGGCGGGGCTGACGAAAACGCTATCGTCGCAGGAAAATCTGAAAGATGCCCACTTCGCGGCAGGCATGTTCGACTATCAAGTCTTATCCACGGATGAGGGCAGCGTCCATCAGGAAGTCCGTCGAGACAGTGAGGGCAATACGCTCTATGAACAGCGTGTGCCCATGCCCTACGCCATTGGATCAGGACAACGAGGGCGGGCTTACGTGACGCTCCGGGATGGGCTGCTGTTCGAATCCCCGATCACATGGTATTCGACGGATCGCCGCTGGGATTTGTCTCCGGGCTATGCCAAACAGAACCAGCACTTCCAGCGGCAGATTGGTGATGGCTGCGTCTTTTGCCATGTCGGACAGCCGAACTCCGTCCATGATGAAACGGATCGCTACGCAGCGCCACTGTTTGTGGAAGCTGGGATCAGTTGTGAGCGCTGTCATGGACCAGGTCAGGCCCATATCACCTTTCATTCGGCGAGACGCGCATCTGCATCCGCCACTGCTACAGCGAGTCCTGCGGACCCGATCATCAATCCACAGAAACTTCCCCCGGAACAACGTGATGCGGTTTGTCATCAATGCCATCTGCAGGGCGATGAACGCATTTTGCGATACGGTCGTCGGCATGGTGATTTCCGGCCCGGCGACCACCTGCATGACATCTGGATCTCATTCACTTCGGGAACCAAGGTGATCGATGGCGTCTCCACGGAAGCGGTCAGTCAGGTCGAGCAGATGCGATCCAGCCTATGTTTTATTGCCAGCCAGGGGACGTTTGGCTGCATCTCCTGCCACGATCCGCATGGAATTCCCGACCAAACCAATAGCGCGGACCACTATCGAAAACGCTGCCTGGAGTGCCATGCCGAGCCGCAGGTCGAGTGTTCAGAAGCGATAACAGTCCGTGATGCCCAGGGTGACAGTTGCATCGCGTGCCATATGCCGTCGCTGGCGACTTCCGATGTTCCGCATACCAGCCAGACGGACCATCGCGTGCTGCGTCGACCGCGGGGCCGTACAGGCAGTCCCTCGGCTGAAACCAGCACATTGCAAATTTTCGGATCGGCCGAGGAGCAGGTTCCCGGTTGGGAAATCGAGCGGGCACGTGGCCTGTTGATGGTCGAGTACGCGGAACGCGAACGAGATCGGCGACTGGCGGCGGAAAGCCTGATTCTGCTGGAACCGTTGGTGCCTCAACTGTCCGACGATGCTCCACTATTAACACGCGTAGGGGTGGCCTACGATCTGGCCAACCAACCCGATCGCGCTCGTCTGGCTTGGGAAGCCGCTATCACTGCCGATGGTCGCCTGTTGGAGCCGCGGCGGCGATTGGCCCTCATGATGTTTGACGAACTGAATCCCGCTGCGGCCAGACCGGCCTTGGAAGCGGCCTACGAATTGAATTCCTGGGATGAAGCGATTTGCGGTCGTTTGATTCTCGCCCGAGCAGCCCAAGGAGAATCGGATCAGGCCTTCGAACTGGCTCGGACATCAGTCACTCGCTTTCCCGCCTCGGCACAGTTGCACCGCTGGCTGGCGGTGGCTTACCAGCAGCGTGGCCAAATCGCAGAGAGCGAACGGCATCTTCGTCAGGCCGAGCGATTGGAACAAGCCGAAGCAACTCGATAAATCGCGCACTCTGAGCGACGGACCCAGGAATCTCAACGTTATCAATTTGATATTTCCGGCTTCATGCCGAGATCATTTCATAAGCCCGGCACTCCCATTGCAGCAGGAGCCTTGCTAAGCCATAGTACGGAGAACTTTTGCTGGAGCAGATCGCATGCTCGTTCCGCTTGCAAGATTCTCGCTGGTTGTGGTCCTGTTGACCTATGCCGTGGAGCCCCTTCAGGTAGCGGCCGATGAACCAATAGCGACAGAGATCTCTGTCGAAGGCCGTGATTTCTTCGAGAAACAAGTCCGGCCTTTACTCGTGCAACGCTGCTACGAATGTCATGGCGGCACCAAAGCGGGGGGCGGGTTATCGTTGCAAACCGCAAAAGGTTGGCAGCACGGAGGGGAAAGCGGTCCGGCCATCGTCCCCGGTAAGCCCGATGAGAGTTTACTGATCGAAGCGATTCAGTATCGTTCGCTCGAAATGCCCCCCTCTGACGCCGGTGGCAAACTCCCGGACCATGAGATCGCCATCCTCTCGAAATGGGTTGCCATGGGAGCTCCCGATCCTCGTGATGGCCGCGACATCATCGGCGGCATGGATCGACAAGCCGCCGAGTCGTGGTGGGCTTTCCAGCCGTTGCCCGTTCTCGATGCCCCGCTGGATGTGCTTCGCGATGCACAGCACATCGATGCTCTCCTTCAGCGGGAAATCGAGGCCCAAGGTCTCACCGCTGTTGACGCTGCTGATAAACGGACCTTGTTGCGGAGATTGACGTACGATCTGCAGGGGCTGCCTCCCACGTCGGAATCGGTCGCGGCTTTTCTGGCTGACACATCCCCCACGGCATTCTCCAAGGCCATCGATCAATTGCTGGAGTCACCCCAATACGGTGTGCAGTGGGGGCGGCATTGGCTGGATGTGGTGCGGTATGCCGATACGGCGGGCGAGAACACCGACCGACCGTTGCCCCATGCCTGGCGCTACCGGAACTGGGTGATCGATGCCTTTAATCGCGATCTCGCTTATGACGAGTTTGTGCGGATGCAGATTGCGGGTGATCTGCTCTCACAAGATCTGGACGACAATCAGCGAGCGGAAGGGATTATTGCGACCGGCTACCTGGCGATCGCGCGACGTTTTGGCCATGACATCGATAAGGACATGTACCTGACCTATGAAGACGTGATCGACAATCTCGGCAAGAACTTTCTGGGGCTGACTCTGGGTTGTGCCCGTTGTCATGACCACAAGTACGATCCCGTCAGTGCTGAGGATTACTATGCCCTCTATGGCATCTTTGAGAGCACTCAATTTGCCTTCCCCGGCTGCGAGCCCAAAGGGCAACCACGCGATCTGGTTCCGTTGATGAAGCAGGCCGGAATCGCGGCCCTGATGGCTCCCTGGCAGGCCGAGGTTGCCAAGGTTGTGGCCGAGAAACAACGCCGACAGATGCAAGCCCAAGCGGCGACAGAGACGCTGCGAGCCCATTGGGTGCCGTCGCAGAAGACGCTCGCTAAGTCGCCCGTGGGGGAAGGGGCGTCCGTGCCGTTCGATGAACGGCTGATGGTTCATCGCGGCGAACTGATGCTGTTGACCGTCTTTCCGAATGCCAGTCATGGAGCCGACAGCACGCTGGTGGAATGGACGATCCGCGAAACGGCAGGCGATGAGCGTACCTGGAGCGTGGCCGAACTGGTGCCCGAGCTGCTTCGTGCCAACCCCTGGCCCGCAGGGCAGGAAGCGACCTGGAGTTTTCTGGATGTGACTGACGGACCGGTGTTTCTGAGTGAGCAGCGTGCTGGCCTGAGTGGGAACAACCAGCTCAGTGCCTGGAGCCTGGGTAGCGAGCCCTCGGTTTTCGTGAACTCCGGCGAACAACCCGCGACAGTCTGGACCTCGTTGCCGGCAAGGTCGTTCTTCGTGCATCCAGGGCACAACCGTCCAGTGGCGGTGGCGTGGACGAGTCCGGTGGATGGCGAAATCGTCGTGCAGGGCCGCGTGGCTGATGCTCATCCCGCCGGGGGTGATGGCGTGGCGTTCGAGTTGAATCATCTGGCTGCAAGCGAACTCGGCCCTGCCCTGGCCGATGTCGGCCGCGCCGCAGTTGGTCTGCCCGATGCAGGTCCCCCTCCGACGATCCCTGTGGCTTATGCCGTTATCGATCGAGATTCGAAGAATACCCGCTTTCACGAACGGGGTGATCCCGAAAAACTCGGGGCAGAAATCCCGCGTCGCTGGTTGACTGTATTCGGTGGCACCGAAGTCCCGGCCAATACCGGTAGTGGTCGCGTGGCATTAGCAGAGTGGGTGGCTCACCATCCGTTGATGGCGCGTGTCATGGTCAATCGCCTGTGGGAATGGCATTTTGGGAAAGGGCTGGTGCGGTCCTCGAATGATTTCGGCGCACGGGGAGAACCGCCGTCGCATCCCGAATTGCTCGATTTCCTCGCGGCGAAATTCGTACAGAGCGGCTACAGCGTGAAAGCCATGCACCGCCTGATTCTGCACACGGCGGCCTATCAACGGCAAAGCGCCACACCAACGGCGACCGATCCCGGCAACCAATGGCTGGCCCATTTTTCACGGCGCCGTCTATCGGCGGAAGAACTGCGAGACAGTCTGCTGGCCGTCTCTGGAAAACTCGACATGACCCTGGCGACGGCCCATCCTTTTCCGCCTGAAGCCACCTGGACCTTCACGCAGCACAACCCGTTCAACGCGGTCTACGAGACCGATCGCCGCAGTGCTTTTTTGATGGTGCAGCGACAGCGTCGACATCCATTTCTGGCCTTGTTCGATGGAGCTGACCCCAATGCCTCGACACCGACGCGGCAAACCACCACGGTCCCCACGCAGGCCCTTTATTTCATGAACGATCCGTTCTTCCACGAGCAGGCCGAGACTTTTGCCCGTTCGTTACTGACGATTGCTGAGGAAGACGCCCGCTTACAGGATGCCTACCGTCAGGTCTTGCAGCGGACTCCAACATCCGCCGAACAACAACGGTTGCGACGTTTCGTTGAACAATACCCCGGCAGCCGCGCCGAACAATGGGCAGCCTTGGCCCGCGTGCTGCTTGCCAGCAACGAATTTTTGTACGTGGAGTAAGTCCCGATGAGTCATTCGATCAACCCACTCCCGTCGACTCGCCGCACCTTTCTGCAGTCTGCTGCTGCGGGGTCGGTGCTCTTTCCCGGGATCGTTCAGCAACTGCTCGCGGATTCCGGAGACCCGTTATCGCCGCGGGAAACCCATTTTCCCGCCAAGGCCAAGCACATCATTTTTCTGTTCATGACGGGGGGCGTTTCGCATGTCGATACGTTCGATCCGAAGCCGGAACTCACCTGGTCGCATGGCAAGGAAATTCAGGCCGATCATCCGGAGATCAAAGATCGGCCGGGTTATGAACATATCTATCTGAAACGTCCTCAGTGGGACTTTGCTCCGCATGGCGAGTGCGGCATGGAAATCAGTGGGTTGTTTCCCCATCTGGCGGGCTGTGCCGACGACCTTGCATTGATCCGGTCTATGCACACATCGCATTCCAATCATTACAACGCCACACTCGGGATGCACACGGGATCGTTTGCATTCTCGCGGCCGAGCATCGGTTCCTGGATGACGTACGGCCTGGGAACGTTGAACCGTAACCTGCCGGGCTTTGTCGTCATTGCCCCCAAGCCCACCTATGCAGGAACGCAGGTCTATTCCAGCGATTTTCTGCCCGGTGCCTATCAGGGAACATTGGTGGTACCGGGATCAGAACCGGTCGCAAATGTTCGTCAGCGTGTGCCCGCCGATCGTCAGCAACTGGAACTGGCGGCGTTACGCGAACTGAATCAGGAGCACCTCGCCACGCGGTCGGATGATCCGCAACTGCTGGCCCGTCTGCAGACCTTTGAAACCGCATTCGGCATGCAGATGGCCGTGCCCGATGCCTTCGATTTTGCCCAAGAGACTGCGACCACATTGACGAGCTACGGATTGCAACCAGGGCAGACGTCGGGTTTTGGTTGGCAATGCCTGGCCGCAAGGCGTTTGATCGAACGCGGGGTGCGATTTGTCGAACTGATCGATACCGGTTCTTCGGGCAACTGGGATGCGCACGGCGACATGCAGACGCATGAACCCCTGGCGAAAAATGTCGACCAACCTATTGCGGCGTTAATTCGCGATCTGAAAGCCCGCGGTCTGTTTGACGAGACATTGATCGTCTGGACCACGGAGTTCGGTCGCACGCCGTTCAATAACACGGCCGATGCCAAAGGCCGCGAACACCACCCGTGGGCCTTCAGTTCCTGGCTCGCTGGGGCGGGTGTCAAACGGGGCGTGGTGCATGGGGCGACCGACGAGATCGGATTGCGTGCGGTCGATCAACCGGTGCACGTTCGCGACTTCCATGCCACGATTCTGCATCTCATGGGGTTCGATCACGAACGCCTGACTCACCGTCACGCCGGACTCGATTTCCGTTTGACCGGCGTGGAACACGCGAAGGTCGTTGAAAACATCTTGTCGTGAAGGGGCTCCGTTCGCGGGCCGCTTATCCGATCAAGAGATCAGTTCTGGCAGCGGCTGGGCGTTGTCTTCCACAAGGTACTGCGGGCGGCCGTTCAAGTCAGAAATCGTGGTCTGATTGACATCAAGGCCGAGGTGCTGGAACAACGTGGCATAGACTTCGCCGAACGTGACGGGGCGGCTGATGGCTTCGCCTGCGGTCCGGTCGGTCGCACCGATGATCTGGCCGTGCTGCATCGCACCGCCGGCCATCAAGGCACAGTTCACTCGCGGCCAGTGATCACGTCCCACGATGGAACTGATCTTCGGTGTGCGACCAAATTCGCCCCACACGACGACGGCACAGTCGTCGGCCAGTCCGCGGAGATGGAGATCCTCAACCAAGGCACTTACGCATTGGTCAAAAATCGGAAAGTCTTCAGCTTCACGCACGAAAATGGAGTTGTTCTTGCGACCCTCGGCGTTTGTACCGCCGTGCCAGTCCCACTTGCTGTAATTCAATGTGACGACGCGGACGCCCGCTTCAATCAAGCGGCGAGCCAATAGCAGACTTTGGGGCACACGCGGGGCACCATTGCCATCGATCTTGATCTTTGGATTGCCGGTTCCGTACCGTGCCACCGTGCGCGGGTCTTCCTTCGAAAGATCCAACGCCTCGGCCAGCTTCGATGAGGTGAGCAGGCCCATCGCCTGTTCGGTGAAGGCATCGAGGCCGGTCATCATCGAGGTTTGATCGATATCTCGCCGAATGACGTCCAGGCTGTTGAGCAGCGATTTCCGATCGGCCAACCGTTCGAGAGTCACGCCGTTCAGCACCATGTCGTCGCGGGTATCACCCAGCGGACGAAATGGCGAATGGGCGGCCCCCAGAAAACCCGGCCCCGGTTCGTTATAGGGGCCATGGGTGCAGGGATAACAGAGGCTGACATAGGGCGGCGATTCCGGACGTGATGGCCCCATGACTTTCGAGACCATCGTCCCGAACTGAGGCCAGCCTCCTGACGGTTTGGTTTTCTTGGGATCGTGGCCGTTGAAGACCTGAACCGCATCGTGATCGTGTTGATTGCCCACCAGCGAGCGGATCACCGTCAGCTTGTCAGCCATCGAGGCAAGGCGTGGAAAGGCTTCACAGATTTCGAAGCCGGGAACGTTGGTCGCAATGGGCCGCCATGGTCCGGCGATTTCTTTCGGGGCATCCGGCTTGAGATCGAACATGTCCTGATGGGGCGGCCCGCCCACCAGATAAATCATGATGACCGACTTGGGCGATTTCTGCCCCGAGACCGATTCCGCCCGAAGAATGTCTGGCAAGCCCCAGCCGCTGGCGGTTCCCATCGCGGCCAGGGTCCCGATTCTCAGAATATCGCGGCGCGAGACTCCATCGCAGAATTCACCCGCTGCGGCAGGACGCCCTGAAATCGTCAGCATGATGTCGGCCCGATAAAAGCAACGATCGATGAACAGCCTGCCATCGTTGCGAACGCTACGCTGTTATATCAGCACATCCGCATGCGTGCCATGCTGATTTCCCCGCAAATGCATCGACTTCAACGGAAAAATGGGACCGTCGTGCGGATCTTGGCAAGTGAGAGGAGTAACCACCCCTCGCTTGCCCGGCTCAATGCTCGATCGGCAACTCCATGAGTTCATAGGTCTTGAAGCCGCCGCTCAGATTCCTGACGTGATAGCCCCGTTGCTTGAGGAGACGCTGGGCCAGATAACCGCGTTGACCGACCTGACAATAGGTGACCAGCGGTTGATCGACCGGCAATTCGTTTAAGCGATCACGGAGTTCATCGACCGGCAGGTTGATGGCCCCTGGCAGGTGACCGGCGGCATATTCCGTTGCGGTGCGGACATCGAGGAGGCGTGTATTCGAAGGCAACCCGGCCAACTCTTCTGCGGTGATCTGCTCATGGGCTCCACGTAACATCTCTGAGGCCACGAATCCCAGCATATTAATGGGGTCTTTGGCCGAACCGTATTGCGGCGAATAGGCCAGCTCCGCCTGTTCCAGATCGTAGACAGTCATCCGTCCCTGAATTGCCATCGCGAGGACGTCAATCCGTTTGTCGACCCCCGCACCGCCAATGCCCTGAGCTCCCAGAATGCGACCGTTGTCTGGGGCGAACAGGAGCTTCAAAGTCATCGGCTCGGCACCGGGATAGTAACTGGCATGCTGAGCCGGATGGATGTACGTCTTGCGGTAGGCGATTCCGTGACGCTGTAGCAGTTTTTCCGACCAGCCGGTACAGGCCGCCGTCTTGTCGAAGATACGGAGCACCGCAGTTCCTTGTGTGCCGCGGTAATGCACATCGCGTCCGAAAATGTGATCGGCCGCCATTCTTCCTTGCCGGTTCGCCGGGCCTGCTAAAGGAATCTGTGTCGGGCCACCGAACAGGAAATCCTGCGTTTCGACCACATCCCCGACGGCATAAATCTGCGGGTCGGAGGTCTGCATCTGAGCGTTGACCTGAATGCCCCCACGGGCACCGATGGCGAGCCCCGCCTGCACAGCCAATTGATGCTCGGGCTTCACACCAATTCCCAGAATGGCCAGATCCGCCGCGAGTACACTGCCCGATCTCAGTTGGACCTGTAACCGCTCGTTCTCACGGGAAAAGCCGGTCACGGAATCTTGCAGTCGGACTGTAATGCCATGCCGTTCCAGTTCCTGGCGAATTTGTTGAGCCATTTCCCGATCAAACGGGGGCAGCAACTGCTCATTCAGATCGAGAATGGTGCACCGGGCACCACGGCGGCTGAGATTCTCGACGAGTTCCAGACCGATAAAACCCCCGCCGACCACCACGACATCTCGGCAGCACTCATCGGTCGCTGCTCGAATGCGATCCATGTCATCGAGGTGTCGCAGAGTATGGACACCGGGCAGATCCAGTCCGGGCAGCGGCGGTCGCAAGGGAGCCGCACCAGTCGCGAGAATCAGTCGATCATACGATTCCACATAAGACTTGCCGGATACAATCTCACGAATCCGGACCGTCCGTGTGACCCGGTCGATGGATTCGACTTCAGAATGCGTCCGGACATTGATGCGGTAGCGTTGCTGCAAACGTTCGGGCGTCACCACGAGCAGCTTCTGGCGGTCGACGATTTCGCCCCCAATGTAGTACGGCATACCACAGTTGGCGAAGGAAATGTCTGGTCCGCGTTCGACCAGCAGAATCTCAGCCGTTTCGGACAAGCGTCTCGCGCGTGCTGCAGCCGATGCTCCACCCGCCACGCCGCCGACAATAATGACTTTCATGGAGTCCAACTCCTCTCAATATCCTTGTGACGAACACCTCGGCTGGGCAATATATCGAAGAATCCCGACAGATCACACTGTCGGCGGGTGAAAGACTGCGAGTCGCCAATCCAATCGCATCCCCAGTCAGTCGATGTGATATCAGGCGATATCACGGACATCAGAAAAATTCCGTTGCCAACAAGTTATTGCAAGTCAACAATCACACCCATACAGTGTCGGTACAACATTCCATGCTTAACATCCTGCGGTCGTGCAACGCTTGCCAAGTTTATTGAAAAGAGATGTGCTCGTGCACATCGCCCGAAATTGCGGGAGCCTTTCTCAAAGGCACATCGTTCATTCATTGTTTCTAAATTATTGAACGCTATCTTTCGCGACGCCATGCGCCTGGCTGACCGGAGTGGGGCCTAAAACCCTTAAGTTTTCCTGGAGAGCCGTGCATGAAATCGCAGCGTAGAGACCGTGGTTTCACACTCATTGAATTGCTGGTGGTGATCGCGATCATTGCGATTTTGATCGCCCTGCTGTTGCCAGCCGTGCAGCAAGCCCGGGAATCGGCCCGTCGCACCCAGTGCCGCAACAACATGAAGAACCTCGGCCTGGCGATGCATAACTATCATGACACGACGGGTGTCTTTCCGTTTGGGTTCGACGAACGGGAAACGCTCTGGTCGGCGATGATTCTGCCGCAGATCGAGCAGACTCCGCTGTACAATACGTTGGTGTGGGCAGAGAGTGGCTCGGGCAACTGGAACGTTGACACCTCGAATGAATTCGCGTGTGCCACGCCGGTCAACGTGTTTATCTGCCCCAGCATGGCCATTGGACCGCGTGACAACGAATCGATCGAAGGTCGCGTCCCTGCCAGTTACCGTGTGTGTGCTGGTTCCAATGTCTACTCCGATGACGCATCGACCATACCTGCCGGTTCCCCGGCCGGGGCTGTCTCACTGGAAGAAAAGACTTGCAATGGAATGTTTTACGGCTGCAGCCGAACCAATTTTCGTGATGTGGTCGATGGCACCAGCAACACCATTATGTTGGGAGAAAGCTTCACGGATACGTTCACGAAAGACGGGCAGCAGATGGATTACTGGTACTTTGGCTGTCCACAATCAGGCGGCTGGGTACTGGGAGGGACCGGCGGCACGGAATATTCCGAAGGCCTGGGATCAGCCGGTCCGCACATCAATTCGCGTCTTGACCCCACAGTGCATGGCGTGCTGATGGAAATCTCGTTCGGGAGTTGGCATACCGGCGGGGCGCACTTCTCCATGGCCGATGGCGCGGTCCGTTTCATCTCGGAAAATATCGACTCAACGGTCTATCACGGCTTGGGAAGCATCAAAGGCCAGGAGGTCACCGGTGAATTCTGATTCCCGAGCCGCCTGGTCGCGCTGTTGGTTCGCAGGCTTGGCTATCGTCGTCATGGCCAATGGTTGCAGTACCAAACCGCAATCGAATTACAGCCATGTGAAATTGATTCCCGCATTTGGGCATATCACGCTTGATTCGCAGCCGCTCTCCCATGCGGTGATCACGTTCGATAGCCCCGATGGTTCGTTTGCTTTCGGCAAGACCGATGCCGAGGGCAACTATCGCCTGCAGTTCGATTCCGAAGCTCACGGGGTGCTCGCCGGGCCGAAAACGGTGCGAATCAGCACGACTCGCAAAATCCTGGGGCTTAATGCCGAGGAAGGCGCCGAAACGGGTGATGCGAATATCGAGGATGTGGATGCCAACGCAGCGGAAGAGCGCGTGCCAGAGAAGTACAACGCGAAGTCGGAGTTGATGATTGAAGTCACGCCCGACAGAACCCGCTATGACTTTGAGCTCGCCTCCTGAATCATCGCCACGTGCCGTCG
Source organism: bacterium (assembly GCA_016125225.1). Taxonomy (GTDB): domain Bacteria; phylum Planctomycetota; class Planctomycetia; order Planctomycetales; family Planctomycetaceae; genus DSVQ01. Next base: position 200,598 of record WGME01000014.1, read on the forward strand.
GTTGTCATCCACACAAAAACACAGGACCGTCCGGAAACTCCAGACGGTCCAAGGATGGTCTTTGAATCTCTCTTCCGTCTATTGCTGCAGTACCAGTTGGCTGGACAGATTCAGGAACAGCTTGCCATCGACGGCGTTGCCATTGATGGAGAACTTGAGCGGACCAGTGATCTGCATCTTCGATTTTTCGCTGACGATCATGCCTCGTTCCGCATCGAACAGAACTTCACCTTCCGAGGACTCCACCTGCAGCGTGCTTTCGGTGATCTTCAACGGGGACGGAGAATTCGGATCCATGGCGTATTTGACCGAGAGAGGTTTAGCGGCAATCTTGTGCAGATGACGGCCTTTGACTTCTTCCAGCGAGGTCAGCTGGTACTTCATTTGAAACGTTAATGTCTGCCCGCCACCTAAGGGGGCCTCCACGGTATTTTCCCACTCATCACCCACCGAGACCGGCGTTTTAGGAAGAAACGTTTCAAGCTGAGCGACGCTTTTCTTAATAGTATCGGGCTGAAACAGGTCAGCAAAATTGGGGTTCAGGTTCGCGGTCGCTTCGGGCGGAATGCTCACCGTGCGAATTTTTCCCTGGGCATCGAACACCATGGTCACTGGAGTGCGGTAAGTCACCCGTAACAGTTCGGCGAAGGGTTCCATGTTCGCGGAAGACGGCTTTTCATCGGGGTTGGCCGAGTCGAACTGGAACATCATGCCAACGATGTTGATCTCGGACTGCAGAACTTCGTGCTTTTGAGTCACCTGGATCGAGCCATCAGCTGCCACCGGACTCGACGTGTAATTGAGAAGCGAAAAGGTACTCGAAGAGGTTTCGATATTGCCCTCACCAATCGTGAGAGTTTGTTCGGTCTTCTGAGTTCTTTCGTACTTGTGCGTGGAGTCGGGGTGGCGTTTCATCACCAGGGTGTCTGCCGCCGTGGCGGGCATCAACCAACCGCACGCGAGACTCAAGGCTGCCAGGTACGCGAATTGTCTCATCATTCACCTCAAGTTCATGATCAGGAAGGGATACAAAATCGAATTAGATTCCCAGAGTCGTTGCTGAACACATTTGTGGATGTGATTCTTGATTCCCGAACACTCTGTACCGCCGTTAGCTCATGGGACCGTGATTTGTCGTATCGATATCGCCGACTGCGGGAGACATCGATGAGGGGGAGCGTGTTGCCGGTAGTTCCTGTTGTTGCGGAGCGCCGCAAGCAGGACAGGGAGCATGGTCGGCAGCACGGGCCGCTCCGCAAAAAGCACATTGAGAGGCATTGCGCTGGGCTAACCGGTCCGCGGCTTGCTGATTGAGCTGCTGCGAAATGCCCTTAGTGACGGTGAAAAAGATCGACCCGAACAAGACGCTCTGCATGATCATTCCGCCGATGATCATGACGAACACGATCACGAAGACAATGCCAAAGATCATGCTGAATCCAAACATGTGTGCGTCAGCCCAGCGAGTAGTGAAGGGGCGTGAATTGTGACGCGCCGGGCACGGAGATTCCAGTGCGATCCGGCGCAGGCACAAGATCTGATCATCCTATCGGTCTGGTTCCGTTCTGCACCTCTCAAGCGTTATGATTCCAGAGTGGTAACGTAGCTGGGGGTGCTACGGATCAGAAATTTACCCTGACGGATCGCTCGAACGAAGGAATTTGAACTGATGGCTGCCACCGGGATTCTGATATTCGCAGGCGACGATTATGAAGATCTGGAACTGTGGTATCCCAAGCTGCGCCTGATCGAAGCCGGATACTCGGTGGTCGTTGCCGGTCCCTCGGCTCAAGCGAAGTACCTGGGAAAACATGGCTACCCGTGTGTGACCGATGCGGCCATCTCTGACATGAAGGCCAGTGATTTTCAGGGTGTGCTCTGCCCGGGCGGCTGGATGCCCGACAAACTCCGCCGAGATCCACAAGTGCTGGCATTGCTCAAAGAGTTCGACGCATCACGGAAACTGATTGCGGCGATCTGTCATGGCGGATGGATGCCGATTTCGGCTGGCATCTATCGCGGCGTGAAGGTGACAGGTTCCCCGGGCATCAAAGATGATCTGGTCAATGCGGGGGCGACATTCGTGGACCAATCGGTCGTGGTCGACGGGCACCACGTCACCAGCCGCAAGCCCGATGACCTTCCCGATTTTTGCCGGGCGATGCTCGAAGTGCTCAAGCGTTGAGAACGAAACCCGGCCGATCGGCTAACGGTCGCGCGACGCTTCCCGCTGTTGCCGTTTGAGCTCGCGCCGTTGGCGTTTGCTCAAACCTTTGAAAGCATCGTCACCACGGTGACCGGCGTCGATACCGCCGTAGTCTCCGTCGCTGTCATCATCGTCACTCTCGTTCCAGGATTGAGAACTGGAGGTGTTCGAGTTTGAGGCATTATCCGGCCGAGTGAGGGCTTCGAGTTGGGCCAGCTCATCGTCTTCGGTCCAATTCGTCGACTCGGTTCCCGAAGTGGATTCGTCTTCGGAACCAGATTCCCAACTCTCGTCACTGGTCTCTTCCGAGGCTTCTTCCTCGTACTCAACTTCTCCCGGGTCGGCCTTGGGACGCGTTCGTTTGGTCGTTTTGCGGGGTTTGGCTGGCGCTTTGCGGCGGCGCTTCGGAGCTGCCGTTTCGCCTTCGCTCTCGGACTCCTCGGCAGCCTTTCGCCGCCGCCGTGATGGCTTCACGTCTTCTGACTTCTCGGCCACTTGCGGTTTCCACCAGCGCCGCATGAGGAACCCGAACATCGTCCGACTTTTGACGGACGTCGATTTTTCCGGGGGATCGGGGCAAACATAGGCAACAAAACAGGCCTGCCGCCACAATGCCGTAACAAGCAGGCCCGCAGCGAGCAAACGGCTCCCCAGAAGTCCCAGGGGATACCAGGCTTCACAGGAGAGTTCAGGAGCCCAGAGATAACCCGCTGCGACTACACACCAGGCGACCACAGCGAGTCGAAAGATAACTAGACTTGAGACACAGCGGCGGATGTCGCGGTCAATGAGCCAGGCCGTCAAAGCCCCCATGATCGCCATCGGAGCGATCCAGGCCAGTGTCTCACGTCGCCACGAGAGATAAGGGGAATTCGCGAGGTATTCGACCGCGACAATTTCATGCAGCCGAGTCAATGACAAGAAACCGGCACCGGCGAACGTGATCGCGACCCATCCCCAGGTCCGGTAACGTCCCCAAAAATCGAGTTGACTGTGAGAGCGATACCAGCCAATGAGACCGGCGAATTCTGCTGCGAGTAACCACAGCATCACATCCACATATTGCATCAGGCGGGGATTCGGTCCCACGACAATCGTAGTCAGCAAGCGGGCAACCGATTCCGGTAAAATGACCGGACGAGTCAGCAGCCAGAACGTGACCGCTAAGGATGTCCAGAATGCGGTGACAAGCGCGACGCACTTCCACATCGTCAAGGGGAGCCAGGGGGAGACCGATGGGGTCTCCAGCGGGCGATGACGCGTTCCGCTGACCAGCGAAGTTTCGGCTTCGGAGTCCACACCGGTAGTGTCCCCCGAGACGGCCAAACGGCGCCGCCTCCGGTCATCTGCAACCCGAGATGCTGGCAAAGTCACCGACATGACGTCCGTGTCATGAGAAGCGACGGGGAAAACCACACCGGAAGGTCATGATGTCGGCGAACCGTATATGGTCGAGCCGCACTTAGACCTTCCCGCTGGGGAATCGGCGTCGATGCCGATTCGAGTCCATTCCGATTCACTTGACCCGTGCAGCCTACCTATTCTCAAGTCCGCCATAATGGCCGAATTGGCGCGGCAATGCTTAGGCGCCAGAATAGAATATGCCATAACGGCAGTGTTGCCGGCAAAGCCAAAATGGCCGCCAGAACATCGGGGCAAGTGATGAATCGCCTTTATGATCTATTGTAAAATGAGTTACGTGACGTGGACTCTTGCTGGCAGGACTCCGGCATCGCATCTGGCACGCAAATCGCAATGATTATCTGGCACGGCAAAAGCCGTCAGAATGACAACAGTCGGCGTGATTCGCCGGAGTCTTTTTCGAAAATCAGGAGTTCAGATCATGTCTCGTGCAGAATGTTGCGGATCATCTGGGAATCGCTGGGTCTATCGGCCGACCGTGCGAGTCGTGGAATCGACGGAAGCGGTCGATCTGATTGCTGCCGTACCTGGCGCTGATGAAAACTCGACAGAAATTACCGTCGAAAACGACACGTTAACGCTCAAGGCACGCATGGCCACGCCAGCCACCGAAGGCGCGAACGTTGTTTATAACGAGTTCCGTGACGGGGATTATCTGCGGTCGTTCAAACTCTCGGACGAAATTGACCGTGGCCGCATTGAAGCCCGTGTCAAAGACGGCGTTCTGCGAGTCCACATGCCCAAGGTGGAACAGGTTCAACCCAAGAAAATCAACGTTCTCGCAGGCTAGCGAGCTTCGCCAATTGCCTATGCTCAGCGGGAACAATTGTCACTCAGCAGGTGTCATTGACGGAAGGAGTTTCAATCATGTCACTCAAACAATTGATGCCGTGGAACCGTGGCTTGGTTCGTCATCCTGAACAGGATCCGTTCATGGCCTGGCAACAGGAACTGAGCCGCACATTCGACAGCCTGTTCGAAGGCAAAGACTGGTTGATGGGGCCATCCGATCTCGCGGGGTTGCACCCGAAACTCGACATCAGTGAAACCGATACCGAAGTTCATGTCACGGCGGAACTGCCGGGCATGGCCGAACAGGATATCGATGTGGAACTGACCGACGAGTTCCTGAAGATCCGCGGGGAAAAGAAGGATGAACGGGAAACGCAGGATCGTCACTTTCACCGCACGGAACGCACCTTCGGGCGATTTGAACGGATGATTCCGTTGCCGGGCAAAGTCCTGCGTGATGGGGTCACGGCGACGTTCAAGCAAGGTGTATTGAACGTGGTGCTGCCCAAGGCTGAAGCCAATCAGGTCCACCAGAAGGTGACCGTACAGGCTGGCTAGTCTCTGACCAGACTACCATGTGAAACAAGAAAGCCGTGAGCAAGTTCTCTCGCGGCTTTCTGCTTGGCTGAAACGTGCTGGAAGGAATTCCCGGCGATCGCTATTTCTGCGGCGGAACAGGGAGCAAGTCCGGGTTGTACTTCGAGCCGGCGGAGACCTGAATCACCGTCATGCGGACCTTGGTCGGAAAGAAGTGCTCGTGATCCGGCCGCTTATGGGCGTGCCCGCTGCCGCCGCTGTTATCTTTGATCACGAGGTGCATTTCCTTGATGCCTTGTTCCCAGACGATGGCGTCGTTCTGCCAGAATTTCGTCATGGGAATGTCTTGCTCAAAGACCCCGGTGGTCTTGTAGACCGGGGTGTTGAAGCAACCATAGCCCTTGTCGCGCCCTTTGTTGGGGATGTAGCAGACCGACCATGTGGTCGGTTCGTTACCTGCGGGCTTTTCCAGCACTTCCAATCGCACATGGGCAGTTCCGTTACGATAGTCGATCGGGCTGGTCCAGTCTTGTGGACGGGCCGCGTTCATCAGCTTGTCTCGCACGTAATAATGCGAAGGGCTCGGCTTCGAATTGTCTGCGTCCTGCTTGGTAAACGTGAACGTCACATCGAACAGCACGAATTGCTCGGCTTGAGCATTCGGGGTCTTCCAGTTCAAGATCACAAGGCCAAGTATCAGCCATGGACAATTGCGAAAAGCGTAACGATAGATCGCAGACATGATGAGTTTCCCCGGAGAGTGACGGACCGATTGCCGTCTAGTTGATGTGGTCGATTCGGGTCTCAGATTTGGGATGCCGTGCTTCCCCCTCGATAGATGACCGGCTAGGTTCCGCAGAACGTACGGTATGTGCCGTCATCGGGCAAGGGCTCACGATAGCCGGCCATCTCGTCGCGCGTTTCAAACGGCGCGGATAGGACGTCGAGCAAGCGTTCGAGCCGGGAGAGATCCGCATGGTCTTCCGCTGCCTGAAGAGCCTCTTCGACACGATGATTCCGGGGAATCACCGCCGGGTTGACCTTTCGCATACGGATGTTGGCTGCGTCAAGCGATGAACCTTCTCGCTGGAGTCGCTGTTGCCAACGGGTTCGCCATGTTTCAAACTCAGCATCTTCGTAGCAAGCGGAAAGGGGCATCCCTTCTGAGAGGTCTCGAAAGGTATTCGTAAAATCAGCACGTGTGGTTTGCATCCACTGCAACAGAGATTGAATCAAATCCAGATCTTCGGGCTCTACGGTTTGCAGGCCCAGCTTCTGCCGCATACCGGACAGCCAGTGGTGCTGATACCGTGGTACGAACGCTTCAATCTCGGCTGTCGCAATAGCAATTGCCTCTTGTTGATCGTCGGCAAGGAGTGGCAGCAGCGACTCGGCAAAGCGAGCAAGATTCCACTGGGCGATCGCGGGCTGATTTCCATAGGCATAGCGACCGTTATGATCGATCGAACTGAAGACGGTTTCCGGATCATAGACGTTCATGAACGCACAGGGACCGTAGTCGATGGTCTCGCCTGAGATCGCCATATTGTCAGTATTCATGACGCCATGAACGAATCCGATCAGTTGCCACTTCGAGATCAACGAGGCCTGCCGATCGATCACCGCTCGCAGGAACTCCCGATACTTTTCAGGAATGTCGATCAATTCGGGATAGTGGCGGGCGATGGTGTAGTCGGCGAACTCCTGCAAGTGTATCTCGGCCCGACTTCGCGCGACATATTCGAACGTGCCGACTCGAATATGGCTGGCGGCCACCCGAGTGAGAACAGCGCCTGGCAACTGCGCTGTACGGTAGACCGGTTCGCCCGTCGTTACCACAGCCAGACTACGCGTTGTGGGAATGTCCAGGGCGTGCATGGCTTCACTGATGACGTACTCCCGCAACATCGGTCCCAAGGCTGCCCGGCCATCCCCACGACGAGAAAAGAGTGTGGGCCCCGAGCCCTTGAATTGGATATCAACCAACCGTCCTTCTGGCGTGCGATGTTCGCCGAGCAGGATCGCACGTCCATCGCCCAGCATCGTGAAATGGGCATATTGATGCCCGGCATAAGCCTGCGCAATCGGTTCGCTGCCTTCCGGCAAGGTCTGACCTGAAAGTAATCGGGCGACGGCATCTGGCGATTGACCGCCGAAGTCCAGCCCCAGTTGTTCCGCCAACCGGGTGTTCAGGATTGAGACTTTCGGATCACGGACAGCGATGGGTTGCGCTGGTGCAATGAGGAGTTCCGGCAAGCGGGCGTAGGTATTGTCAAACTGCCAGCCCACATTTTGCTGAGCAGGCTGCGATTCATGGCGGTCAATCATTCCCTCTCCCTCAATCGAGATCATCTCAATTGGGGATTATAGACGAGATCCGTGTAAGGGTTCTTGCGAGGCCAGAGGGAATCTTGGCGTGGGGCGATAATATCGCAGTCTGATTCACATCAAACACGCCCCCATACTGGAGCAATGATTTGCGTCCAACGCTGAAAACTGCCTTCTCTGGATAAGCAAGAGAACCTGAAGCTTGAAAGGTTCTTAGGAAGCAGGGCTTATCGGCACGGAAAATCTATTCCGGCTGGCAATCAGTCTGAAAAATCCGGCCAGCGCAGCAGCCACTGTCGACTGATTGAGCAGGATTGCGGAAATTTCGGCACCAAATTTGCAAAAGACCAGCACATAGGGGAAATGGCGCTCCTGCCAGATCCTGATTCGACCTGCAAATGAGCCGGCCTCGAACCCTGCCTGATGAAATTGTTAGCAACCCTGCCCGCAAGTTACACGGACACATAGTTTCGTCGCTCTTGTCCTTCAATTCCTTCGAAAGTTTTCCATGAATTCTCGCCTCAGGAACAAACCCGGGTTCACGCTTATTGAATTGCTGGTGGTGATTGCCATCATCGCCATTCTCATCGCGTTGCTCTTGCCAGCCGTCCAGCAGGCCCGTGAAGCGGCCCGCCGAACCCAGTGTAAGAACAACCTCAAGCAGATTGGCTTGGCACTGCACAACTATCACGATGTGTACACCACATTCCCGATCGGTTCGCAGGTCTCGTACTATCGCACCAACTGGCGGGCCTCGATTCTGCCGCAGATCGATCAAGCCAATGTGTATAACAAGATGAACCAGAATCCCGAGCCGAAGCACGGTTATGCTGCCGGAAGTGGCAACACGCAGTCAGGTTGGGATGTCGAGAACTCGGTTTTGAATAACCTGTTGATTCCCGGTTACAAGTGTCCGTCCAGCATCACCAATCCGTTCAACACTTCTACCAGTCCGGTGACAAACAACGGGACGAACTCACCCAATTCTTCTCTCGGCAAGGAAACTGCGATGACGATGGATTACGTCGGAATCAGCGGTTCCTATTCCGGGGTTGCTCCATTCAACCAAGACTGCGGTAGTGTCAGCTACAATTCCTATGCCTGCAATAGCGGCATGCTACGGATTGGGAAAGAATCGCGGATGCGCGACTGTAAAGATGGCACTTCGAACACCTTCATCATCGGTGAAGATTCGGGACTGATCAACAACCGCGATGTCCGTAGCAACTACTACGGCGGCTGGGCCGGGCATCTTGGCCTTTCGAGCTGGGGGACCGGCGTGCGGACCATCCGTTACAGCCCTAATCTGAAGGTGACGCCTTCCGGTGGCGATCAGACATACACCTCGAACGGGCCGTTATCCTCACCCCATGATGGTGGTGTGCATGCTCTGATGACCGATGGTGCCGTTCGGTTCATCTCTGAAAACCTCGACATCAATGTGCTGCTGAGCTTGGGCTCGGCGAAAGATGGCTTGGTGTCGGGCGAGTTCTAAAACTAGTACTGACTATCGTGATTGGCGGGGCATCAGCCATGTGTCAATCGCAGGCTGATGCCAGCCAATCTAGCTCAGCCTGCTGTCGCTAGCTGCAAACGTCATCCTTCAGCTCTTCGCAAGAAACTGATATAGAGTCAACCGCACGATGATTCCCAAAATGTTCGTAACATTTCCTTCGCTTCGCATGTGTGTGTTGTTGGGATTGCTGTTCCCGATGACAGGGTGTGGAGGGAGTGCGCCGGAGGCACCCACGGGAACGGTTTCCGGCACAATCACGATCAAGGAGTCACCGCTGACCGCCGGGAGGGTCAACTTTGTGGCATCAACCGGCGGTGCTTCGGGCTTTGCTGACCTCGCCAGTGATGGAACCTATTCGATTCCCGGACGGTTGCCGGTCGGAGACTATTCGGTCTACCTTAGCCCTGTGGGATTAGGTGACGCGCCACCTTCAGAGAACCCGGCTCAAGACAAGCCAACCCCATTGGAAGGGGTTGACAAGAAGTATCTCGATCCGGCCACAACCGACCTGAAAGCCTCGGTGCAGGCCGGGAAGAATAGTTTTCCGTTCGACTTGCAACCGTGATGCAGAATTGCCACGCTGACTTGCTGTGACAGAATTCGGTCTGTCCGAATCGCCGGGATTCAAGAGTGCGGCCATGATGTTGGCAAATCGGCACGGAATGGCCTCCCGCCTCGGCGTGATCGTGGCACTCGCCGGAATGATGCTGGCAGGCCTCCTCGTCTGGCTCACACGTTCGCCAAATTATTCCCATGCGATCTCCGCCGCTGATCAGGCGTGGCAACGGCAGGATTTTGACCGCACTCGACAATGGGCGCAGACCGCTCTGTCTCTGCAGCCCGATTCGCAGCCGGCCCATTTGCTCGCCGGACTTGCCTGTGACCGTCTCGGGCTTTATCCGCAGGCACTCGAACATCTTGATCATATCGATGATACGGCTTCCCAGGCCGCATTGGCGAGGCAAACCTGCGGAGATCTGTGCCTCAGGCAACTGCATCGTCCCACCTTGGCGCTGGAACACTACCAGCGGCTGTTGCAACTCCAGCCACAAAATGTTCATGCCGAGCAACAGTTGGCATATCTGCTGGGCTTGTCCGGTCGCTGGCGTGAAGCCGAACAGCACCGTTTGCACCTCATTCAGTTGCAGGAATCCGAGCCGGTGCTGTTGTACCTGTTGTGCTCGCGGGACAGCTTGCTGGAAAACGTGGAAGATCTGATCACCCTGCAACAAGCAGCCCCGGACGATACCCTGTTGGCACCGGGGTTGGCTCGAAAAGCACGGGAAGACGGCGACATCGCTGCAGCAGAACAGCGTCTGCGGAAGGCACTGGATGATCGCCCTAATGACACCAGTACGCAGGTCGATCTGGGACAACTGCTCGTTAAAGATCCGCGAAAACTGGCTCATTGGTATCGGGCCTTGCCTAAGTCCGTACAGGCATCTGCAGGGGTTTGGTCGCTGCTGGGAATCTGGGCGGCCGATCAATCGCAAACGGAAGTCGCCGCTCGTTGTTTCTGGGATGAATTGCGTCTCGATCCCAACGATGCCCGTGCGAATTATCAACTCGGTCGACTGCTTGTTGCTTTACATCGTGATGATGATGCGGCCGTCTTTCTCGAACGAGCGGAGCAATTGGAGCAATACTATCAATTTGTCACGCAGGCCTGGACCGGAAATGATCCCTCGGTGTTGCAAGCAACAGCCACAACGGCCCGCAACTTGGGGCTCACTTGGGAAGCCTACGGTTGGGCTTATCTCACGGCGCGGCATTTTCCTCAGACCGCCTGGGCACCTCAGATGTTGAAGGTGCTGCAGCGTGAGGTGGAAGATCTGCCGTTGGTCCGAACCATCCAGGCAAAGAATCCTGCTTATCAACTCGATCTTTCGGCCTACCCATTACCCAATATGCCGGATGATAGTTCGATCGAATCACCGCCAGCAGATTCTTTTCTTCCGGCTAATCGCGATGCCATAATTTCCTTCACAGATCTGGCGGCTCAATCGGGATTCGAGTTTCCGTATTACAATGGGGCACCACGCGATCAGCAAACCCGTCGGATGTACGAGTTCAATGGTGGCGGCGTTGGTGTGCTCGATTATGACAATGACGGCCGCCCTGATCTCTTCATGACCCAGGGGGCCACCTGGCCTCCAAAATCCGGTTCACAAGCCCATACCGATCGGCTCTTTCGCAATGGTATTGGTGATCATTTCCTAGATGTGACGGATGCTGCCCATGTGAGGGATGGGCAATTCAGTGCGGGCGTGTCCATCGGCGATCTCGACAATGATGGCTTCCCCGACGTTTATGTGGCGAATGTTGGCCGGAATCGCCTGCTGATGAACAACGGTGACGGCACCTTTCGCGATGTGACGGAAGCCACGAAGACAGCGGGCGATGACTGGTCGACCAGTTGTGCCATCGCTGATCTAAATGGAGACAGTCTGCCCGATCTGTATGTGGTCAATTACCTCAAAGGCGAGGATCTGTTCGAACGGCTCTGCCGCGATGAAGATAATCATGTCCGAAGTTGCTCACCTCGCGAATTTGCAGGTGCTCAGGATCGGCTCTATATGAATTCGGGAGACGGAACGTTTTTCGATATCACGGCCACTTCGGGAATCCAGGTCGAAGATGGTAAGGGGCTTGGAATCGCCGTGGCAGACTTCACAGGATCGGGACACCTCGACATTTTTATCGCGAACGACGCCGTACCGAATTTCTACTTCGCAAACACCGGCCATGCGTCATCAACAGACGTATTGTTTACCGAAGAGGCACTGGTGCGCGGGGTGGCTTTTAATGAAGCAGGCCGGGCTGAAGCCTGCATGGGGATTGCCGTCGGTGATGCCGATGGCGATGCGAGACTCGATCTGTTCGTGACCAATTTCTATAACGAGTCAAATACGTTCTATCGTCAATTGGACGGTGGTGAATTTCTGGACGCGACACGTCAGGCACAACTCGATACGCCCAGCCTGAAGATGCTCGGATTCGGGACTCAGTTTCTGGATGCCGATCGAGATGGGGATCTCGACCTGTTCGTGGCGAACGGGCATATTGATGATCTGACCGATACGGGCATTCCACTGGCCATGCGACCGCAATTTTTCGGAAATGACGGACAGGGCTGCTTCGTCGAACTCGCGTCAGAATCCGTGGGAAGTTACTTCGATCGAGAACAACTCGGCCGCGGTGCGGCGATTGTCGACTGGAACTGCGACGGCCTCGAAGACCTCGTCGTCTCCCATCTCGATACTCCTGCAGCCTTGTTAACGAACCGTTCTCCCGAACCTGGTCATGCGATCCGGCTGAATCTGAAAGGCACGCAGTCGAGCCGCGATGCGATTGGCACTACGGTGACTGTTGAGACGGCAGGGAAGACGATCATGCGACAGCTCTCGGCCGGTGATGGATTTCAGGCGTCGAATCAACGCCGACTGGTGATCGGTTTGGGCTCAGCCGATACGATCGATCGACTGCATGTACGTTGGCCGAGTGGCAATGTTTCCACTCTGACGGCAGTCCCCATCAACACTGAAGTATTGCTGATTGAAGCCCGCGATACCGTTGTCATGCTGCCGAAATTACGATGATCGTCGATCACGGACCGCGTTACTCTTCGTGATTCAAGCCGGGCAACGGCTGACTCTTCGTAGAAACGGTCCGTTTTCGGCTGCGGACTTTCGGAGAAGACGGTGTCTCATCGACACGCCGGCCAGCCTTTGTGGTCGGGGCGGACATCGTCGGTTCCGGGCTGCCGTCGAGCGGATCGCCCACCGCAATCGATTCCAAGCGTTTCAAGCCGCGTGTCACATACTGTTCCGACAGATCGAAACCGAGGTATCGTCGTCCCAGCTTCTTCGCCACCGCCAAGGTGGTCGCCGATCCGCTGAACGGGTCGAGCACCATTTCGCCCGGGTGTGAACACATGCGGATGATGCGGCCGAGGAGTTGCTCGGGCATCTGGCAGCCATGAAACCCTTCACGCTCTTTGAACGTGCCGGCGACCCTCGGAAAATACCAGGTGTCTTCCTGAGCCGTAAACCGATCGGCAAGATCCTGCGGTCTCAGCACCCAGGTCGACGCGGCAGGCGGACGATCGGATGGGGGCGGTTCTGCGACATCGGCCGGAGAGATGATCCACGTGTCGTCGGGCAGGCGGCCCTGAGGATTCGCTCGCTTATCGGCATAGACCAACTGCCGAGCCGACGGAATGCGGTTTTCCAGTTCTTCACCTCGAAAGGTGAACTGCTTCTCGTTCTTCACGAAGTAGAACAGGTGGGCATGGCTGCGTGTGAACTTCTGACGACAGTTCACACCAAAGGTGTAATACCAGACCACCCAACTGCGACAACGGAACCCGATTTCCCGCTGGGCCAGTACCTTCAATTCCGCGGCGTATTCATCGCCAATAGCCAGCCAGAACGTGCCATCGTCTTTCAAGGCCCGATGCACGCCCGCCATCCACCGCTGACACCAGTTGAGATACTGATTGGGATGCAGGGCATCCGCATAAACATCGTAATCGTAGCCAATGTTAAACGGAGGGTCGGCAAAGACCAGGTCAACACACCCCGGTGGAAGCTGCTCCAGAGCCGCGACGCAGTCGGTATGGACAATCGAATTCTCAAGCGGCGATGACGACAAAGGATTGAGACTCCATGCCTGGCAAGATCGGGAACGCGTGCAGTCTAACCAACCGTCGGCGGAAATCCCACGCACCCCAGTCTCAGTGGACTCAAGGGTTCTGCAGCGTCAAAGTCAGTCCGCGGACTTCCATCACTTGCGACGCTTTGACGTCGGTGGCTTTCAGCGTCAGTTGGCCAGTTCCCGCAGGCAACGTCATCTTGCCCAGGGCCCACGGACGAAAATCTTTGACATACGATTCTGATCCGCGATCCACCCGGTCCTGCTCTTGGCCATATAGCGGCGGATCGTGGGCTTCGGTCACGTTCGCGGTCAGAGTCTCGTCGCCGAGGCTCAATGCGATGGTAGAGCCCAGATCGGATTTGGCGACGGCATAGTAGATGGTCACTTCATAATCGCCCGCGGTTGCGATATCGACATCCCAGGTCATGGCGTCATCTGTTGAAGTCCAGTTGCGGAAGAACGAACAGTTCGGGGCCTTGCCACTCCGTTCGACACCCCCGTGAGGAACACCGTCGCGTGCGGGAAGGTAAGTGATGGGGAATTGTGGATAACCCACGGTAAACGGCCGGTCGACGCGTTCCAACTGCGAAAGAATCTCCCGCTTCCAGTCCTCCACTGCGGCTTGCAACGCTTGAGTCACCTTCGGTTCCTGTTGGGTAATCGCGGTGGTCTGGCCAGGGTCGTTGACAAGATCATAAAGCTGTCCCTGGGCATCGAGTCGGTAACGCTGATTCCGCACGCTCACCTTGCCCGCCCAATGCGAGAAGATCAACCGATCGGTCGGGGCATCGTTGCCGACAGTCAACCAGGGAACGAAGCTCATCCCATCCAACGGGCGGTCCTCTGGGATCTTGACTTGTGCCAGTTCGGCTAGCGACGGTAGCAAGTCAATCGCACCGGAAATCTGCGGGACACGCCGTCCCGCTGGAATGTGTCCCGGCCAACGGATCAACAAGGGCGACCGCACGCCCCCTTCATCGGTCGATCCTTTCCGACCCTTCATGCCGTCGTTCCAACGAAAACTGTTCGGGCCGTTGTCGCTGAAGTAGAGCACGATGGTGTTGTCGGTCAGCTTCAACTCGTCAAGCAGAGCCAGAATCCGGCCGACATTGTCATCGATATTCTCGCACATGGCCAAAGCGGCCCTCGTCATAGGCAACTCTTCCTGCTTCGGGTTCTGAAAACGATCAGGCAGGGCCGCGTCACGGAACTTATCGTAGTAGTTGTCGGGCACCTGCATGGGGGAATGGGGAGTGTTATAGGGGACATAGCACAGGAATGGTCCCTCGCGATGCTGGCGGATGAAGTTCATCGCGTGAGTGGTGAGGTCGTCTGTGATGTAGCCGTCACCGGTCACCAATTGGCCATTGTGCTCTAAGGGTGGGTTGAAGTAGTTCCCCCAATGACCCGAGCAGAATCCGTAATACTCATCGAAGCCGCGGCCGCAGGGATGATAAGGATACTGTGTGCCATTGTGCCATTTGCCGAAAGCCCCCGTGGCATAGCCCGCAGCTTTGAAAACATCAGCCAGCGTCCGCTCATCCAGGTCGAGCCGTTCTCCGCCGGTAGAAACATTGAAGACATTGCCGCGCGGATGATACCGCCCCGTAAGGAACTCCGCCCGCGTGGGTGAGCAGACGGGGCAAACATAAAAACGTTCGAACAACGCCCCATCGCGCGCCAGTGAATCGATATGCGGCGTCGAGAGATTATGATTGCCATGAACGCTCAGGTCGCCCCAGCCCTGATCATCTGAGAGAATGACCACGACGTTTGGCTTTCGCTCGTTCGCGTTGGCGACCGCGTGCTGAACCGATCCCATCCATACCAATGCGGCAGCAACTGACACAACGAGTTTTGTGGCGCTAGAGAGGAATCGGCTACGAAGCCAGGGAAGAAGGGGCGGTGATACGGGTGTCGACATGGAACAGCTCCCGAGCGTGCAGGGGATGAAAGGTCATCACAGTATTGGCCGGTCGCGGGTGATGGTCAACGTTGGCTCGCCCGCGGTCTCTGAACAAGATGAAGATTGCCACGACCACTCGTTATTGGCTGAGGTCGAGCCCGCGCCATCAGAATTGATGCGGCCTACCGCGGCAAAGGTGCTCCCTGCTCACGAGAACATGGGCTGATCATTTTCTGATTTCACCCTTATGGTGAACATCAGGCGGGCAGTTTGTGATGAACTGCGGAAATCTCAGCGTCGGTCTTGCGATTGCGGCAATAGTCGAGGTGGCATACCATATTGGCGAAATAACAGGCGATCGCGATGGGCCGGGCGGTTCCCTGGCCGTTCATCAAGCGTGTTTCCAGGAAGGAAACGATAGTAATGAGTGCTGGATTTTCCCCGGCGTCCCGGTTGGATCTGACGCAAACTCACGGGACAGCAGCGAACCTGGATAACGCATTTTCTCCATCCAGCCTGCAAACAGCAATCTCTCGCACGCGGGATTTTCTCCTGCATCGTCAGCATACCGATGGTCACTGGGTCGCCGAGCTTGAAGGCGACACGATCCTCGAATCGGAATACATTCTGCTGCTAGCGTTTCTTGGCCAGGGGCAATCCACACGCGCGAAAGAAGCCGCAGCCTATCTGCTCAGCCATCAATCGGAAGATGGCAGTTGGGGCAACTTCCCCGGCGGCCCGATCGATGTCAGTGCGGCGGCGAAGGCTTATCTGGCTCTAAAAATCACCGGGCATGATCCGAGTCTCCCGGTGATGCAAAAGGCTCGCGCGGCGATCCTGAATGCGGGCGGGGTCGAGCGGGTTAACAGTTTCACGCGGTTCTATCTAGCGATGCTGGGGCTTATTCCCTACGACCTCTGCCCGGCAGTTCCGCCCGAATTGATCCTTATTCCTGACTGGTCGCCGTTTAACATCTATGAAATGTCAGCGTGGTCGCGGACGATCGTGATTCCGCTGAGCCTGTTGTGGGCTTATCAACCGAAGACGCAGTTGCCACCCGAACATCACATCGATGAATTGTATGCCTCGCTGGAGAAACAATTGCCCCGGCAGATACAGGGGGTCAACACGGCGGGGGACACCGGCAGTTGGAACTGGAGCCGGTTCTTTCAACGAGTCGATCAAGCGTTGAAATCGGTGGAGGGCTGGGGGATCAAGCCGCTGCGTTCCGTCGCGGTAAAACGCTGTGAGCAATGGATTCTCGAACGCTTGGAAGACAGCGACGGCTTGGGGGCGATCTTCCCGCCGATCATCTGGACCATCATCGGCATGCGGTGCCTGGGTTACAAAGATGATTCGCCAGTGATTCAATCGCAGTTGGCGGAACTCGAAAAGCTGGTAATTCGTGACGATGTTACCGGTGAAGTCCGCTTGCAACCCTGTTTGTCACCTGTCTGGGATTCCGCGATCACCGTGATTGCCTTGCGCGATGCTGGCGTGCCAGCCACGCATCCGCAAATGCGCAAGGGGATAGAATGGTTGCTGTCGCAGGAGATTCGGACCAAGGGAGATTGGTCGCGAGCACGGCCCGATGTGGAACCGGGTGGCTGGTGCTTCGAATATCGCAACAAGTTTTACCCCGACTTTGATGACACGGCGATGGTGGTGATTGCCCTGTCGCGTTGTCTGCCGGAAGATCTACATGGCCCGTGGTCGCTGAACTGGCATCAGGAAGGGCCTGCCGATCATGCAACGCTATCTGGCACGGCGACGGCCTCGAAAACGGCGGTGCAGCAGGTTGAAGCCGCTCAGCCGTTGTTATCCGCGATGCGGCGGGGCATGGACTGGCTGGTGGCGATGCAAAGCCGCAACGGCGGCTGGGGGGCGTTTGATGTCGATAACACGCGCGAAGTCTTCACCAAGGTTCCATTCGCCGATCACAATGCGATGATCGACCCGAGTTCGGCCGACATCACGGCCCGCATTCTGGAAGCCTTCGCCGGAGTCACTTCCGAGCGCGACATGCCCTGCATGTTGAAGTCGCTGAAGTACATCTGGTCGGATCAGTGTGACGATGGAGCCTGGTTCGGCCGCTGGGGGGTGAATTACCTGTATGGCACGTGGCAGGTGATTCAGGGGCTTACGCGGTTCGGCATCTCACCGCAGGATTCGCGGTTGCAACGAGGGGCGGCGTGGTTGATCGCGAAGCAGCAGCCGTGTGGTGGTTGGGGCGAAACACCCGCCACCTATGATGACCCTTCCTTGCGAGGTACGGGAACACCGACCGCGTCGCAAACCGCGTGGGCTATTCTGGGCCTGGTCTCTGCCGGTCACGCCGACAGCGAGGCCGTCCGCCGCGGCGTGCTATTCCTCATCGACACGCAGCAAGCCGACGGCGGCTGGAACGAACCCGAATTCACCGGCACCGGCTTCCCGCGCGTCTTTTATCTGCGGTATCACTACTACCGCATCTATTTTCCGTTGATGGCGTTGTCGCGGTATCAGACGGCGATTTCTGCCGCGGGAAATGCGTGATCTTGCCCGCAACGCATTGACGCATGCCAATGGGTTCTTTTACCATCCCAGTAGAGCATAGGTGATTCCACTTTGATGCCTCACAGGGGCGAGAGGGGATGGTATGGCCTCATCGACAGCGCACGCCGATGACGCAATCCAACTTGGGCGAAGAGCTGTCATAGCTTGCCTCATCATCGCCACTGGCGTGATGGTCTTTTCTGCATGCCCGGTGATCGCAGACGAAGTTGAATTCTCGCGTGATGTGCTGCCTCTTCTGCAGAAACATTGCCTTGATTGTCATGGCCCTGATACGGCGGAAAGCCATTTGCGACTCGATAGCCCCGTGGCCGCGCTCCGGGGGGGAGATTCCGGCGAACAGGCCATTGTCCCCGGTAAGAGTGATCAAAGCTATCTGCTAACTCGGGTCCTGCATGCCGATGCCAAGCAACGCATGCCCCCGGATGCGGAACCGTTATCCCGTGAAGAGATCGCGATCCTCAAAGTGTGGATCGATCAGACATCCCATTGGGAAACCGCGAAACAGGAGTTGAAAGACCGGCGGCTCGATCATTGGTCGTTCCAACCGTTGTTGCGCCCTGCAGTGCCAGGCACTGCGACTCATCCGATCGATGCATTCATCGAGCAGCGATTGGCACAAAATCAACTCACGCTTTCTCCGTCAGCCAGCCGCAGCACGTTAATCCGCCGGTTGTCGCTAGTGATGTTAGGCCTGCCACCATCACCGGACCGCGTGGCGGAATTTGTGGCTGATGATTCGCCGCAAGCCTGGGACCGGTTGGTCGAAGAGATGCTGGCCAGTCCGCACTATGGCGAACGGATGGCCACGCCATGGCTCGATCTCGTCCGCTTCGGCGAGACGCACGGCTTTGAGACTAATCGCGAGCGTCCCCACGCTTGGCGGTATCGCGACTGGGTGGTGCAGGCGTTCAATGCCGACCAGCCGTACGATCAGTTTGTGCGGGACCAGATCGCGGGCGATGCCTGGGGGGCGGATGCCGCGACGGGCTTTCTAGTCGCTGGCTCCTATGATCTGGTGAAGGGGCAAGATGAACTGCTGCGTCTGACCCAACGACAGGATGAGCTGGCGGACATCATCAATGCCACCGGCACAGCGTTTCTCGGGCTCACTCTCGGTTGTGCCCGTTGCCATAACCACAAATTCGATCCGGTCACACAGACCGATTACTACGCTCTTCAGGCCGTATTCGCAGGGGTGAATCATGCGGATCGTGCCTTGCCAATGCCCGCCGAAACGCAGCAACAGCTTGAGCGTCTCGATGAGCAACTCGCTCAACTCCGTCAGCAGCTTATGCCCTATCTAGCCGAGAACCGCGACCCCGCCACCAGAAAACGTCCGGCGGTTCAGGCAAAAGAAAATATCGAACGCATCACGCCGACAGAAACCCGTATCGTGCGAATAACCATTCAGAAGACGAACCAGTCTCAGCCCTGCATCGATGAGTTCCAGATCTTCGCGGCGGGAAAGAATGTTGCGTTGGCCTCTGCAGGAGCAAAAGCGACCTCCTCAGGCGATTTCGTCCATCCGCTGCACAAACTCGAGCACATTAACGATGGCCGGTTCGGTAACGCCCGCAGCTGGATTGCTAATGATGTCACCGGCGGCTGGGTGCAGATTGAGTTCGCCCAACCCGAAACGATCGACCTCATTCTCTGGGGCCGGGATCGCGAAGGCCGCTATGCCGACCGCCTGGCGATCGACTATCGAATTGAATGCTCGCCAGATGGCCAGACTTGGGAACTGCTGGCAACCTCGGCCGACCGTGAGCCCTTTGCGACCGATCAGCCATCGACTCCGAAATATGATTTTGCGGGTCTGAGCCAACAAGAACAGCAGCGTGGTCAGCAATGGCTGGAACGGTTGGAGCAACTTACGGCGACGCGCGATCAGTTGGCTCAACCGATATTGGTCTACGCGGGCACGTTCTCACAACCGGACCCAATCCATCGGTTGTATCGCGGTGAACCCACGGCTCCACGAGAAGTCGTGACACCCGCCGGGATTGCCGCATTGACGTCATTAACCATGCCCGCTGACTTACCCGAGCGCGAACGCCGCGTGGCCTTGGCCGATTGGATCGCGAATAAAAAGAATCCGCTGACGGCTCGCGTGATGGCCAATCGCATCTGGCAGTTTCACTTCGGGACCGGGTTGGTCGATACGCCGAGCGACTTCGGAGCCAATGGTACGCGACCATCGCACCCGGAATTGCTTGACTGGCTGGCTTCCGAACTCATCGATTCCGGCTGGTCGCTCAAGCATCTGCATCGATTGATTCTGTCGTCACAAACCTGGCAGCAAGCAAGTCATCCCAGACCCGACGGTGTCAAAATCGATGCGGGCACGCGTCTCCTGTGGCGTTTTCCCCCGAGACGGCTGGAAGCCGAAGCGATTCGCGACAGCCAACTCGCCATCTCCGGGGTGCTCGATCTCTCGGTCGGTGGTCCGGGCTTCAGCGCGTTTGAAGTCGAAGCCGAAAATGTCCGGCATTATCACCCGAAAACACACTTTGAATCGACAGACTTCCGCCGCATGCTCTACATGACCAAGGTCAGGCAGGAACGAGATGCCGTGTTCGGTCTGTTCGACTGCCCCGATAATACCCAGGTGGTCCCCAAACGCAGCCGATCAACTACGCCACTGCAGGCACTGAATCTGCTCAATAGTCCGTTCACGTTGCAGGTGGCAGACCTCTTCGCTCAACGGCTTCAACGCGAAGCGAACACTCAGCCCGAACAGATTCAGTGGGCCTATGAACTCTGCTTCGGCCGGTCTGCCAGTGCTGACGAAGTGGCCCAGGCGACCGACTTCATCACCGCCACCGATCTGCAACAGTTCGCGCGGGCGATGCTGAATGCCAACGAACTGGTCTTCCTGCCTTAAGACTGAACTCGATCATGCAAAATCCCGTTACGCGTCGTCAATTGATGATCGATTCCGCTCAGGGACTGGGCGGCATGGCGCTTGCCAGTCTCTTGTATCAACAGGGCTGGTCAGCGACGAAGTCCCCCATGCGGCCGGTGATAGATCCCGACGAACCCTTTGCATCGCGGCAGTCGCATTTTCCGGCGAAAGCCCAGTGGGTGCTCATGATCTTCTGTTCTGGAGCCTGCAGCCAACTCGACACGTTCGACTACAAACCTGAACTGATCAAACGGCATGGCCAGCCCATGCCCGGGGCAGAGAAGCTCGTCACGTTTCAGGGTGGACAGGGAAATCTCACGAAAAGCCCCTGGGAATTTCGGCCGCGTGGTGAATGCGGCAAAATGATTTCCGATCTCGTGCCGCACTTGGGTGAACTGGCTGACGATCTGTGCTTTATCCATTCCCTCACCGGCAAGACCAATACTCATGGTCCCGGTGAGAACTTCATGTCGACCGGTTTCACCCTGGATGGTTTCCCTAGCATGGGAACCTGGATCACCTGGGCATTGGGGACCGAGAACGAAAACCTGCCCGCCTATGTTGCGATTCCTGATCCGCGCGGCACGCCACAATCGAGCGTCAACAACTGGGGACCGGGTTTTCTGCCCGCTGCGTTTCAGGGAACCGACTTCAACGCGACGAAACCACTGCGAAATCTTGCACGGCCCAACAGTATTGATCCCCAGACTGACGCCAAAACCCGTTCATTTTTGCAAGCACTGAATCAAACACACCTCGAACAGTATCCCGGTGACAGTGAACTAGCCGCCCGGATCTCCAGTTATGAACTCGCCGCACGGATGCAGTTGAGTGTCCCGGAAGTCAGCGATTTGTCGAAGGAGTCCGCCACGACTGTCGCCATGTATGGCGCCGATGACGCCGAGAATCCGCTCAAGGCGGCTTATGCCCGCAACTGTCTCTTGGCCCGTCGGCTGCTAGAACAGGGTGTGCGGTTTGTGCAGGTCTTCAACGGGGCCTATCAGACCGGGGGCGAGGGGGTCAGCAACTGGGACGGACATAAGCACCTGCATGAACAATACAGCAAACATGGCCCGGTGCTCGATCAACCCACCGCCGCACTGCTGCGCGACCTGAAACAACGTGGGCTGCTGGAAGACACGCTCGTCGTCTGGTGCACCGAGTTCGGCCGTATGCCCACATTCCAGGCGGGAGCCAGCGGTCGCGATCACAACCCCAAGGGCTTTACGGCCTGGCTGGCCGGTGCCGGAGTCAAAGCCCCGTTCACCTATGGAGGGACCGACGAATTCGGCTATCAAGCCGTCGAAAACGTGGCGACCGTGTACGACTTCCACGCCACAATTCTGCACATCCTGGGACTCGATCACGAACGGCTGACGTTCTATCACAATGGCATCGATCGCCGCCTGACCGACGTCCATGGCCATGTGATTCACGACATTCTGACTTAACTCGCCGACTGTACGAAGCGCTCGTAGAGATGAGCGTAGATGCCGTGTTGTTGCAGCAAACTGGCATGCGTGCCGCGTTCGACGATGTGGCCGTGATCGAGAACGAGGACCAGATCGGCCTGGCGGATGGTGCTGAGGCGGTGAGCGACGACGAAGCTGGTCCGACCAGCGAGCAGGACTTCGAGGGCCTGTTGCAAGCGGTGTTCGGTCCGGGAATCGATGCTGCTCGTGGCTTCATCGAGAATGAGAATCCGCGGATCGGCAATCAAGGCCCGGGCAAAGCAGACCATCTGCCGTTGCCCGAGCGAGAGCTGTGCCCCACGTTCGCCCACCGGCGTCAACAGGCCCTGCGGCAAGGCATCGAACATGTCGAGGCAATCAAGCCGCCGGCAGACGTCGATGATCTCTTCCTGAGTCGCCGTCGGTTTGCCGAAGCGGATATTGTCCGCGACGGTGCCGCTGAAGAGGTAGTTCTGTTGAAGCACCAACCCCATCTGCCGATGAAGCGAATCACTGGTCAGATTTGTCAGTGATTGCCCGTCGAGCAGAATGTCTCCATGTTGCGGCAAATAGAATTTCGTGAGGAGATTGATGATAGACGACTTGCCGCTGCCGGTGTGACCGACCAGGGCAATCGTCTGCCCCGGTTGAGCCCTGAAGGTGATCTCTTTCAGGACGGGTCTTGCCGGATCATATCCGAAGGTGACATCCTGGAATTCCACCTGTCCCGACAAGGTCGATGCCGGTACCGCATCGGGTTCGTCACTCCAGTCGGGGGGCGTATCCAGCAGATCGAACAACCGTTCCGCTCCGGCCATCGCGGTGAGCGCCTGGTTGTATTGATTGCCGAGTACCGAAATCGGCGCAAAGAACAGGTTCGCCATGAACAGGAAGCTGATGAGGTCGCCCACGCCTTCCGAGTCCCCTCCTTGCAAAGCTTTCCAACCGCCGACGAGCAACAAGATCGCGATGAAGAACTGGCTGTTGAATTCGAGCAACGGCAGGAACAACCCGTGCGTGTGCAACACGGCCGTGTTGTATCGGGAATGATCGGCGACGAGGTTGGCAAACAGATCGGCATTTTTATCCTGCCGGACAAACCCCTGCGTCACGCGAATGCCCAGCACCGACTCAACCAAAGTCGCCGTGATGCGGCTGAATGATTCGCGCATGTCGCGCAGTTGCACGGAGAGCCGCTGTCGGAAGTAACGATTTAACAGCCACAGCACCGGGGCCAGGGCCAGCACGATCATGAAGAGTTGCCAGTCATACCAGACCATGCAGATCGCCGCGACCAGCATCTGCCCGACCTGCACCAAGCTGACGAAGAGCACTTCTTGCACGCCAACCCGTACGTCTTCGATGTCGGAAATCATACGGCTGATCACGCGGCCGACTTTGGTCCGATGGAAGAAACTCATCGGCATCCGCTCGACATGGGCAAAGAGCGCGTTCCGCAGATCATGCACCACCGCTTCGCCGAGTTCGAGTGCGTACCGCTGGCGATAATGCATCACCACCTGAGTTGAAATTGCCAGCAGCAGAAAACCGAAGGCACCGATCCAGACTCCGTTGTAATTGCCGGTTGCCACGGGGCCGGTCATCACGTCAGTCAATACCCAGGTCAGCCCCGGCAGTTGAAACGAGCGGAAAATGACCAGAATCACCAGCCAGTTGCGCAGGCTGGCGTAGTTCCGCGTTGATTCCATCAACCGCATGATCAGGCGGAAGTCGAGCGGCCGTTGATGGGCTTCGTCATCCTTCGATCCCAACCGCGTCAGCGTGGTGGCCCATTGCGGCGTGCCGGTGCTCATCGCGACGACTCCTGCAGGGGTTCGTCGGTCCAGGCCTGCTCGACGGTTTGCAGTTGCGACAGATGAAAGTATTCGCCCCGCATGGTGAGCAGTTCGGCATGCGTCCCGGCTTCGACGATTTCGCCGTGATGCAACACCAGAATCCGATCGGTATGCCGGAGTGTCGAAACGCGACCGGAGACCACAAACGTGGTACGGCCCTGCATGGCGGTGTCGATCGCTGTCCGAATCTCATGTTCCGTTTCCGGATCGACCGCCGCGGTCGCGTCATCAAGAATCAGAATCGGCGGGTCGAGCAGCAAGGCTCGGGCAATCGCCAACCGCTGACGTTGTCCCCCCGAAAGATTCGAGCCATGCTCGCCAATCAGGTTCTCATAGCCTTTCGGAAGTTCCGCGATGAACTCCGCTGCCGAAGCCAATTCCGCCGCCCGCTGGACATCGTTCAAAGTCGCATTCGGCCGACCAAAAGCGATATTGGCAGCGACGCTGTTGCTGAACAGGAAGCTTTCCTGAAAGACCAGGCCAATGTTCCGCCGCAAATCACCGAGGCGATACTGCCGTACATCGACGCCATCGAGCAGTACGCGCCCCTGTTGAACATCATAGAACCGGGTGATCAATGACAGCAGTGTCGACTTGCCCGCCCCGGTTTCCCCGACGATGCCGATCCGTTCGCCGGGTTGCACGTCAAACGAAATCAGTTGCAGGACGGGTTCTCCGGGATGATATGCGAACGACACATCCTCAAATCGGATGTGGCCCTGCGCACGATGCAACGGCACCGGTGCTTCCGGATCGTTGATTTCGATCGGTGCATCGAGCACTTCAAAGACACGTTCTGACGCCGTGAAACTCGCCTGAATTGTGTTCGCGATATTCACGATCTGCCCGACATTGCCCGCGAATTCGGAAATGAGGTTCGCGAAGACAAACATTCCGGTGCCGAGTGGCAGTTGCCCTTCGATCACTAGATAGCCGCCGTAGCCGATGAGGATGAGTTGATTGATCTGCGTGAGAAAACCCATCGTCGGCTGGTAGAAACTCAACCGGCGAAAGATGTCGAACTTCTGCGTGCGGATCTGATCATTCGCCGCGGCGAACCGAGCAATTTCCTCGGGCTCGCGCGCGAAGCCTTTCACCACCTGAATGCCCTGCACATTCTCGGCGAGCGTGGCGATCATGTCGTCGCCCAATTCGCTGCTGCGCAGATACAGCGGCCGCACTGTCCGTGAAAACCAGACTGCCCCCCACCACAGGAAGGGCGAAGAGCACAGGCAGGCGACCGTCAAAGGGACATGCAGCATCAGCATGTAACCCATGTAGACGGCTAGAGACAGCAGCACGGTCAAAACTTTGAGAATCACGCCATCGACGAATTGCCGAATCGCCTGTACGTCGGCCGCGACCCGACCGATGATGCCACTGCTGTTATGACGATCAAAAAACCGGAAGCTGAGTCGTTGCAGTTTGTCATAGACTTCAGCCCGCATCGAAATCACCATGCGCTGGCTCAGGTGAGCCGAAGCAATCGCCGTGAGATACTTCGTGATGGCGTTCAGAGCGGAGAAAATCAGCACCAGTCCGGCGACGAAGGCAATCACCGAATGAGCCGACCAGGACGAAGGGGGCGACCAACCGCCGGGCCAGAGCGCGGGGGGAGTTCCCGGCACCAGCACTTCCCGCAGGACATCGATGCCCAGACCGGTGAAGCTCAGGCTGGCCAGATTGAGCACCACCAACGCCACGTTGAGCGAAAGCACCAACAGACAGGGACCACGAAACCGCCAAGCCACCCCGAATAAACGCCGCAGCAGTTCCCCGGAAGTGGGAGCAGCAGGCTCAGCAGGTGGGGCATCGGGCAACACAGGGGGGGACGATCAAGTCGCGGCAGGTGGGCCCGACATCCTGATCCAAGCCCTGTCATAACTACTCCACCACAACCCCTTCCCCCCTGTCAACGCTACGACCGTTAAAGCTGGATCGGCAATCGAGTTCCAGAGTGCCAAAGCCGGCCATTTTTCAGACGCTCCCCCCGAACCTGTCCACCGACACCTACTGTCCTTACCCCGGGAATCTTGCAACATCAACGCAGGTTCGGTATACCTCTCGTATCAACTGGGGCGGTTAACTCAGTGGCTAGAGTGCCATCTTCACACGGTGGAAGTCACAGGTTCGAATCCTGTACCGCCCATTCAGACACATTTTCAACCCCTGCCACCGCAGGGGTTTTTCGTTTTCTAGCTGGTTTTTGCATATCGCCATTTGGCGGAGGTTGCACTGAGGCGCATGGAATCCCGTCGGCGCGCACGGATTCGCGCACGGCTTGGGCGTGGTGAGCGTCTGTCACCTGCAAGTAATGCTGCTTCGCGATGCGGACCGTGTTGCCCAACCAGGTCGCGACAACGTGGTCCGGGAATCGGTCAGTCAGTTCGGTTTGTCGGCTGGCTCGGAGGTTGTGGAATAGCCTGGGCCACGGTAGCAAACCCGCTCGGGTGATGATCCGTTCAAATTGTGATCGTAAGTTGACCCGTCTCCAGTTTCCGCGGCCAGCGGTGGGTGGTCGCAGCTTCTGAAAGATAAACGCGGTTGAGGGGCGTTTCGGGTCAAAGTCCGGAGCGATCTCTCGCAACGCTTCCAGGGGTTCCCGCAACTCGGGGAATAGCGGCATGATCCGCTTCGCCTTCCCTTCGTGGTGTTCCGTCTTCGGAGAGTGAACCAGAATCGTTCCCCTTACAAAGTCGATATCCCCCCTAGTTAACAAGAACGGCTCTGACGGGGTCCGCAAACCTCCATACCGGGCGAGGGCAAACAGGCATCTCCACTCGGTCGAGGGGCAGGCTTCAAGGACCTTGTCGGCCATATCCGACTTGGACTTTCCCACGATTTGTGGGGCGCTTGATGAAGAGCGTACCATTGAACGAGAGGAGAGTTTTGGCTGTCAGAACCGCGTCGTCAGTTCACGGTGGAGTTCGAGCGGGAAGCCGTGCAGCTGGTCGTGCAGCAAGGCTTGTCAGTGGCCGAAGCCGCTCGACGGTTGGATGTGCGTTCCAACCTGTTGCGAAAGTGGCGGAAGCCGTTCGGCGAACCGGTCCGTCCGTCGTCTTCTCAGACTGTGTCGCAGACAGGCCTGGAAGCGGAGAACCGCCAGTTGCGTGAAGAGAACGCGCGGCTGCGGATGGAACGGGAGATCTTAAAAAAGCGACGGCTTTCTTCGCGAAGGAGTCGAAGTGAGATACGCCTTCATCGACGGGCTTCGCGATCAGTGGCCGGTGACTGTGCAATGCGCCGTGTTGGCGGTGTCGCGCAGCGGGTACTACGCCTGGCGAAGTCGTGGTCCGAGCATCACAGCACAACGACGAGCGGCCCTGATGGAACAAATTCGGGAGGTCCATCAGGCCAGCCGGCAGACGTACGGTTCGCCACGGGTCCATGCCGAACTCGTGGCCCAAGGCCAGGCCTGCCACCGCAAGACCGTGGCGAAGTGCCTGAAACAAGCGGGAATGCAGGCGTAAACCACGAAGAAGTTCCGAGTGACCACGACAGATTCGAACCATCCCCATCCCGTGGCCGAGAACATCGTGAACCGCAACTTCCAACCTTCCCGGAAGAACGAAACCTGGACGGCGGACATCACGTACATTCCCACCGACGAAGGCTGGCTGTACCTCGCGGCCGTCGAAGATCTGTTCACGCGCGAGATCGTCGGCTGGTCGATGTCGGACCGGATCGACAGTCGACTGGTGGTGGATGCCCTGGCGATGGCTCTCGCCTGACAGTGTCCCGGTGAGAACCTCGCGGCTCATTCGGATCGGGGCGTGCAGTACGCCAGCGAACACTACCAACGACTGCTGAAGGACCACGGCATCACGTGCTCGATGAGTCGCCAGGCCAACTGCTGGGAAGCAACCGAGGCCGCCGAGCCGCGGCGAGGAGGAAGGCCGAAGGGCGGTAGGATTCCTCGCCCCGATGGAAAGCTTCTTCGCCCCCCTGAAGAAAGAACTCGCCCATCACGAAGACTATGAAACGCGAGCCGCAGCGCGGCACAGTCTGTTTGAAGACATCGAAGTCTTTTACAACCGAATCCGTCGACACTCAGCCATCGGCTACCAGTCACCAGCCCAGTTCGCCAAAGCCGCATAACCCCAACCCGAACGCCCACAAAACGTGGGAATGTTCGGACTTTAGATATTTACACGCGGGGCAGTAAGCTCAATCACCCTCGCGAACAGTCAGCTTTGGTTGAACTAGTTCCTTACGAAGAAGACTGAGATCTCCAAATGGCCGAGTCTTTGGACCTGCAAGAGTCACCTGGCTCTTACTGGCGAGTTGCAGTGGATGGCATTTCAGATACGGGATCATGCAGTTGCATTTGATCGCGAAACTCAGTGTAGGGGTTGCAGACAATCAGTGAGGAGTTGCGGAGTTGTGCGGCTCGATGCGTTCGGTGATTGGCTCTTTGTGCTCGTCCTCAATGAGGTCCTGGGAATCGGAGATTCTGGCAAAGAGGTAATAGAGACCCGGGATTGCAATCACGCCGATGATTGTGCCCACGAGCATGCCCCCGACGGCGGTCGTGCCAATCGTTCGGTTGCCGATGGCACCTGGGCCAGTGGCGCGAACAAGCGGAATCAGGCCCGCGATAAATGCGAAAGAGGTCATCACGATCGGGCGAAAGCGTAACTTTCCGCCCTCGATAGCCGCATCTTTGATATTGATCTGCCCTTCCTGCCGGCGTTGCACGGCGAATTCCACAATCAGAATGGCGTTCTTACTTAAGAGACCAACGAGCATGACCAACCCGATCTGGCAATAC
Source organism: bacterium (assembly GCA_016125225.1). GTDB lineage: Bacteria > Planctomycetota > Planctomycetia > Planctomycetales > Planctomycetaceae > DSVQ01. Next base: position 229,500 of record WGME01000014.1, read on the forward strand.
ACGTCGTTGGAAAGCCCCATGAACTTGAGCATGAGGAAAGAACCGAACAGGCCGATGGGAAGCGACAGAATGACCGCCAACGGCAGCAGGAAACTTTCGTACTGTCCGGTTAATACCAGATAAACAAACACAATGACGATGGCAAAGATGTAGACTGCCGTATTGCCCTTATTGGCTTCATCATATGCCAGACCCTGCCAGTCGATATCGAAGCCATAGGGGAGTGTTTCCTCGGCCACTTCCTGAATGGCCGCGATTGCCTGGCCGCTACTGTAGCCACTCGCCGGAGCACCTTGGATGATGGCCGTGGTGTAAAGATTGTAGCGGTTGATTTCATTCAGTCCCTGCCGCTTTTTGATCGTCATAAACGACGAATACGGGACAAAGTCGCCGGTGTCGTTTTTAACAAACATGTTATCCAGGTCTTCTGGATACCGCCGGAACTCGGGTGAAGATTGCACGTACACTTTGTAAAACTGGCCGAAACGAATGAATCCCTGTTCCCAGGTACTGCCCACCACGATCGATAGGTTGTCAATCGCATCAGCAATCGAAACACCTTTTTGCATGGCGATATCGTTGTCGATAACGATTTCGTACTGAGGGTAGTTGGACGCGAAGAACGTAAAAATCCCCTTGAGTTCCTTACGTTTGCCCAGCGCTTCCAGGAATTCTTCCGTGATTTCCCCGAAGGCTTCATAGTCGCCGCTGTTGGTTTTATCAAGAAGGCAGAGCGAGAAGCCACCAGCGGCACCGAACCCCGGTACTGCCGGCGGTTCGAAGAACTCCAGCTTCACGTTCGCAATCTGGAGACACTCTTCTTCCAGCGACTCGATGATTTCCTTCGAAGATCGTTCTCGTTCTGCCCACGGTTTCAGATTGATGAGGCATGTTCCCGCATTTGATCCGCGGCCCTCCGTCAGGATTTCATAGCCAGCCAGCGAGGTTACCGAAGTGATTTCGTCGTACTCTTCGCAAATGGCCTGGAGTTCGTGAGATTTGGAGTTTGTGTACTCGAGTGTTGAGCCCGGCGGCGTTTGAATGATGCCATAAATCACCCCCTGGTCTTCCAGGGGTATGAACCCTGATGGCAAAACCCGGTTGACCAGGAAGATGCCATAACCGAAAACGACAACCACGCCGATCGTCAAGAGTCGCTGGGCGACGATTAACCTCACAATCCCAACAAACGCGGCGGTTACCATTTCGATAAAGCGATCAAAGATTTTCAGGAAGACGGCAATCGGCCCGCGTTTCTTTTTCTCGCCGGGTTCGCTGCCAGACAACATGGCGCGGAACGAGAAAGTGAATAGCAAGGCCAGCAACAGGCCAATGATCATCATCCGCGTTGGCGTTAGCTCCAACTGCTCTGAGATCACTTCGTGAACCAGTTCGACATGCAGCAGTTCATAAGCTGCGTAGCCAGTCGCCAAGCCGAGCAGAACTGCCACGACTCCCCGCAGGATGTAAGCCTGGCGGCCACCAACTCGCTTAATTGTCCGGTTCAACAGCCCGACCATGCCTTTCTGCTGCTGAAAACCGTGCGGCTTCAGAATCATCGCACAAAGCACGGGCGTCAGAGTCAGGGCGACCACACCGGACAGCACGATCGACATCGCCATTGTGAGGGCAAATTGACGATAAAATACGCCAACGGGCCCGGGCACGAATGTCACCGGAATAAACACAGACGTCATCACCAGGGTAATGGCGATGATAGCGCCGCTGATTTCACCCACGACTTCTTTGGTCGCACGATAAGGCGAAAGATGCTTCTCATGCATCTTGGCATGCACGGCTTCGACAACGACGATGGCATCGTCAACTACCACGCCGATTGCCAGTACAAGCGCGAAGAGCGTAATCAGGTTAATCGACATCCCGAACATGCTCATAAAGAAGAATGTGCCGATCAGCGAGACGGGCACGGCGAGCGTTGGAATCAGCGTGCTGCGGAAATCGCCCAAAAACAGATAGACAACCAGCGACACCAGCACAAACGCCTCGAACAGCGTATGAAGGACCTTCTCGATGGAAGCATAGAGAAAGTTTGAGACGTCGTAGCTGATGGCGTAATCCATCATCGGCGGGAAGGACTCTTGTTTAAAGTCCTTAAGCTTTTCTTTGACGTCTTCGATGACCCGGGCGGCATTTGATCCCGGGATTTGCTTCAGCACAATCGATGCGGTCGGGTATCCGTCGAGGTCTGAATAGAGATCGTAGAATGCCGACCCGAGAGTAACCTTCGCCACATCCCGGATGCGGAGGATCTCACCTTCCGGCGTCGACCTGAGAATGATGGCCTCATATTGCTCCGGCTTATTGTATCTACCAATCCAAGTGAGAACGTATTCGATCGTCTGAGAAGTCTTGCCGGTCGCCTGGCCGAGGCGTCCGGGTGAACCGATGATGCTCTGCTCTTCGATGGCCTTCATGACATCGGCCGAGGAAATCGAATAGGCCCGCATGCGGTCCAGGTCGAGTTCAACCCGCATGGCAAACGCACGATTTCCAAGAATCTGGGCACGACCAACTCCGTTGATCCGTTGGATTTCGGGCAGCAAATTGGCGCTGACGTAGTTATAGAGAAAATTCTGATCCACATTGGGATCAGTGCTGTAGACGTTTACATACATCAGCATGCTGGTCATGTTCTGCATGACGACGATGCCCTCGCGCTCGACGATGGGCGGCAGCTGATTTTTCACCATTTGAATACGATTGTTGACATTGAGAACCGCCACGTTGGGATCAGTGCCCGGTTCGAACGTAATCATGATCGCGGCTTCACCCGCGCTGGTCCCGGCGGATGTCATGTACCGCATATCTGGCACGCCATTGAGGGCACGTTCCAGAATGACAAGCGTCGAATCAACGAGAATTTTCGCGCTCGCACCGGGAAATGAAATCGAGACCACCACGCTGGGCGGTGCCACATCTGGGAACTGCGAGATGGGCAGCGAAATGATCGACAGCCCTCCCATCAGTAGAATCAGCAACGAAATGACAATGGCAAGCGCTGGCCTGTGGAGAAACTTGGCAAACATGAGTGCTGTTCTAATTTCCTTGCAGAGCTGCAAGGTGTTTCGGTACGGATGTGAATCACGGATATGCGCGAGACGCACGGATTAGGGGAGAACCTTACCCGTATGTTACTTTTGATCGATCTTTCGAACCGCAAGATTTGCGGAAATGACGGATTCGTAAGGCTTATCTGCCACTATTCTGTTCACGTTCTGACAGTGAGCAATTACGAGCGGTTCTCTCGTCAGGCGAGTTCCACCCTGGCCAAGACCGTCTCTCCACAAGCAGGTACAAGAGTGTGTTTCATCGAAATGACAGGGAACTTTCTACCAAGTCATGAAAAGCGGTGGCTGTTCTAATCGCCCTCCCCATCTCAATCTTGAGTGAAGGCAAAATTGAAGAGATAACACGTAGTTATCAGCTCTTTAGTATCTGGGGCCTAAACTTCGGAGGTGAGCCTCCCACTCAAGTCTTCTGAGGGCCGGTCCGCCGCCACTCGGTAGTTCAGTCGCTTGAGAGTCCAAAAGCCGAGTGCGAGCCAAGCCAACACGAAACCGCAGGCGGCCCCCATGAACACGACCTTCAGGCCAGTCTCATACGGCCGCTGTTCCCCATCGGAAAAGATGATCTCCCGCTTTTCAACAATCTCCACCACGCGGAGATGACTCTGCTGAATCTCCGTGTCAAGCTCGAATTCGATTCACGGTAAAATTAACCGTTATGAAGCATTTCCCTTGGAGCTGCCAGCTTCCCGCCTCAGTCGCATCACATCGCCAGTCAATCTGTTGCGACTGATGACCGTGACTAACAGAGCGTGATGGGTTGCGTCCGGGGCGCGATGCCCAACTTTGTTCATCGTCACTCACTCCGATCATGATCTGTCAGTGCTGGATTGTTGACCACGGTCAGTTCCAATCCTCCCGCTCCAACAGAGCGAGGAACTGCGACGGCTTGGACTTCATGAACCCAAACTGCCCCCAATTGTCTGCGAACGCCCCCGTTTTCTAGACCCACAACGCGGTTTGTTGCCTTGGGTGTCAATCCCGTAGAAAACTGTGAGCATTTCTGCTGTCGGATGTCAGCAACACTCGGTCAGGATACAAGTTTTCGATCAGCGTCGCGTCCCGATTTTCCGAACTTCTGTCAGAACACGCGCTGGCGCTGGAGCCTGCGGGAGAGTGTAAACGTAGCCTTTCCCTGCAAACACTTTTCCATTGACGGTTGCATCTGGAGCCCCGACCGCGACGAAATCCCCTGAGATCGCGCAGCAGGTGCCGAACGCATCCTCCGTTTTGCCATCACTGGCGACCAGCTTCCAGATTTGCTTCCACGTACCGTCCAGTTCGAAGACGTAGACCGCTCCGGAATCGGCGACTTTCCCTGCCGCATCCTTCGCACCAATTGCAATCTTCTCGCCATCAATCGATACGGCGCCGCCGAAATGCTCATTCGGCTTGCCGTCGTCGGCACGTAGCTTTTGCCGTTCGACCCAATTACTGCCGACTCGCTCGAAGACATACGCAGCTCCGGCGCCGCCTGCAGTTTGCCCATCGTTTGGCGCGCCGACGACTAACCAGTTGCCACTGCGTGCCAGCGCAGCCCCGAAATTCTTGGAAGACGAAGCATCGCTGGGTCTCAAAGTCGTGCCTTCGGTCCAGGTGTTTGACGCACGGGTCCAAACATGGACGCGGCCACCGAAGTATGGATTTGGATAGTTATCGGTATCGGAAGAGCCGATCAGCGCTTCTGTCTCGTTAAGAATCAGCGACTGTCCGAAGACGTCATTTGCATCAGGGGTTGCTGCCATCAGTTTCTGTGTTTGAGCCCAGGTCGTTCCCGTGCGTTTGAAGGCATACACAGCCCCGGCGGTGGGTGCGGCTTCATCCTCGTAGGGGGCTGCGACGAGCGCCCAGTCGCCATCAATTGCGACGCGTTGACCGAAGCCATCGTTGGCTTCTCGATCCGCTGCTTGCAGAGTCGCTTGTTGGGTCCATGTGCTGCCGGATCGAATAAAAACAAATGCCTGTCCTGTGGTCGACGCCAAGGGACCACCGATCATCACATCATTCCCTCGCGTCGCGATCGAGACACCGAAGTACTGCGAACCGACGGCATTGGCATCGAACAAGGTTTTGACAGGCTTCCAGGTGTTGCCGCTTTGCTGGTAGAGATAGGTAACGCCGCTGCCCGGTTTGGCTCCGGCGCGACCTGTCTCCGAAACAAACAGCTGTGGAGATGCCGTCGCATTCGCTAGACGGCCATCTGCCGAGCCGTTCAGCCAGGCGAGAGCTGTGGCGAGAGCATGGTATTGTCCCGGTTCTTCTACCGGGTCAAAAACCTCTTCCGTCGGGGTGCAGCCGATACATCCCAGGAGCATTACCGAAACGATGGACCTCCAACATCGAGATGGCAATCGCCTCAAAACCATTTCGGGAACTCCTCGCAAGATTTGGATTCGCCTGCAAACCAGCGATACGCCCATTTCACACGATCCTGACCGAACATAAATTGCTTGCTAAATCGTAATTGGGGGCATTAGTCCACACAAGCAATGTTACCCCTGGTGGCATGCTGGCGGATTTCTTCCGGGGTGGCGTGGTCTTCGACCATATGTTCCAGCAGTTCGAGTTTGTTGCAGAAGACGTGGGCTCTCATACGGTGATGAACAATAGCAAGGTTATGTTGACGGATCGCCTGAGTTTGATGAAGGTCAGGACGGTTTTGATGCTGGCCAGGAAGCTGGCCGCCAGTTTATCGTAGCGGGTGGCGATGCCGCGGAACTGTTTGAGCTTATTGAGCAGACGTTCGACGCGGTTCTGCTGGCGATAGGACTTGGCCAGCACCGGCCACGGCTCGGTGGCCGTCAGCATCTCGGATTCAGGGTCGCTGCCTGGGTGTTGAGCGCCTACCGGCGAATGTGATGGATTTCGTCCCCCCTTGTCGGCCGCAACATCGTCGGTCTTGGGGACACGCCGCTCAGGGGCTTGAAATAGCTGAGGGAACTGCGGTGCATCACTCGCCTGTCCAGAAGTGAGCTCCACCGCGATGACTGTGTCTTCATCGGCAGAGGCCAGATGAATATTGGTGGTATAGCCGTCTCGGGATTGTTCCAGGACCTTTACAGTTGCGTAGCACTTTATTGCCACCGGCCGACTGTGAGTGAATCAGTAGGATCATTAAATCGACAAACAGTTGCCAGACATCCGACGTGGCTTCTGCCGCGTGAAGTTGCTCGAACAGTCGGCCCCATACCCCTGCCGTCCGCCAGGGTTTGAACCGCTGATACTCTGCGTCCCAGTCACTAAACTCTGCGGGCAGATCCCGCCAGCGCGTCCCTGTGCGAGAGCGATAGAGCACGGCTTCGACAAACAGCCAATCAGAAAGATTCGGCTTGGTCCCGGACGACGACCGCTTGGCCGCCGTCACACGAAGTTTCAGTTTTTGCCAGATCGCATGCATGATCACCAGCCGCATCCCATAGCTCCTCCTTGAACCGGAACGGAGCTCGCCAAAACAGTATGATTCGTCAAAAAAAACGGTGAGCACGAGCCGATTGTGATTCGGTTATGACTCAACTCTGATTCTATGGAAATTTCTTTCATCCAACTTGCTTCTGCTGCGTTGATCCGGCATAAGACAGTTCTCCCTCTGATCTATTGAACTGTCATAATTCGTATCAGGGCAAGGACCAAATGGTATATGATTGGCTCGCCAATGTGCGTCGCGGGATCGTTGTGCGCGCGGCCTCACGTAGACCGGGGCGTCGTTATTCTGCGAGTCATCAAGCCGCACAAATCCAGATGCTGGAGCCCCGCATTCTGCTGGCGGGAACGTCTTCTGAGGCTGATGCATTTGTCGACGCGCCAGCGGTCGCGATGACCAATCAGCCGCCGGTCATCGCGGATCAGGCTTTTTCCATCATCAAAGAAAGCGCTGTTGGAACGGTGGTGGGGACCGTTCAGGCGAGTGATCCTGATGCCGGAGATATGCTGACTTATAGTATCAGCGGTGGAAACGTCAATCAGGCGTTTCTGATTGATCCCGCCACTGGGGTCATTAGCGTCAACAGTTCTCAGGCGATCAATTATCTTTCAACGCCAACTTTCACCCTGCGGATCGCAGCGACCGACACCAGTCTGGTAACGCGCAAGGCGAATGTCACGGTCAATGTTCTCGATGTCAATAGCCCGCCGGTGGTCACCGACCAGACGTTTTCTGTTCCGGAAAACAGCTCGGTGGGGACATTTGTCGGAGCCGTTGCAGCCACGGATGTGAACCGTGCGGATACTCTCGTTTACAGCTTCTCTGGCGGGAACGTCAACCAGGCCTTTCGCATCGATGCTGCGACTGGTGTGATCAGCGTCAATAACACCGCCGCCCTGGATCGAGAGACGCTGCCGACCTTCACGCTGCGTGTGGCAGTGACCGATACCGGCAACCCCGCGCTGACCCGCAAAGCAAACATCACGGTCAATCTGTCGAATGTCAATGAGCCGCCTACGATCTCTCCTGCGACCTTCACCATTGTGAAAAACCTGCCGGCCGGGCGTGTGGTCGGCAGCATCACTGCGAGTGATCCCGATCTGTCCGCAGGGGACCAGTTGACGTATTCATTTAGTGGAGGAAACGTCAGCAACACGTTTGCTATTCATCCCACAACCGGCGTCATTACGGTCAATAACCCCGCCTTGCTGGACTATGTTTCCCAGCCCGTGTTCCACCTGCGCGTAGCTGTCACGGACACCGGCAACATCACCCGCAAGGCGGATGTCACGGTCAACGTGCTCGACGTCAACAGCCCCCCTGAGATTGCGGACCAGAGCTTTTCGATCGCAGAAAACTTGGCAGTCAGCACTTTTGTGGGGCAAGTCATCGCCAGGGATATCAACCCCACTGACACCTTGACCTACGGCCTTAGCGGTGGGAATGTCAATAATGCCTTCGCGATCGATACTGTGACGGGTGTGATCACTGTCCGCACGCCATCGGCCCTGAACTTTGAAGCCTTGCCAGTCTTCACACTACGGGTTGCAGTCACCGATACCGCCAGCCCGGCTCAAACCCGTAAGGCCAATATCACCGTCAATCTGACGAATGTGAATGAACCGCCCCTGATTGTCGATCAGATGTTCTCGATCAATGAGAACCTGTCTTCGGGAATTGTGGTGGGGACCGCAACAGCCACCGACCCCGATGCCGGTGACGCCGTCCGCTACAGCATCAGTGGTGGCAATGTCAGCCAGGCTTTTCGCATCAATCCTGAGACCGGCGCCATTGCGATCAACAACCCGGCCGCCATCAACTTTGAACTTAACCCCGTCTTCACGCTCCGTGTGGCCGCGACTGACAGTGGCAGTCTCACGCGCAAAAGCAATGTGACCGTTCGGCTCAACGACCTCAATGAAGCCCCGGAAGTCGTCGATCGTACCTTTACGATTCCTGAAAATCGCGTGGCTGGTACTGTGATCGGTACGGTGACCGCGGTTGATCCCGATGCGGGCAACACTGTCACCTACGCATTCAGCGGCGGCAATGTCGGAAATGCGTTCGCGATTGATCCGACGACGGGTGTCATTACGGTGCGGACACCCGCAGCAATCAATTTCGAGGCCAATCCTGTCTTTGCCTTGCGGGTTCAGGCAACCGATGACGCGACGATGCCGCTCTCGAAAAAGGCCAACATCACTGTCAACCTGACCAATCTCAATGAAGAACCGGTAATTGCGGATCAGACGTTGAGTATCGCGGAAAACAGTGCCCTCGGTGCCATTGTCGGCAACGTCATTGCGACCGATCCTGATGCCGGTGATCAACTCACTTATGCCTTCAGCGGCGGCAACATCGAGCAAGCCTTCGCGATCGACCCCAGCACCGGTGTGATTCGCGTCAACAATCCCGCCAAATTCAATTTTGAAGCGCTGGCGAACTTCGCGTTGCGGGTGCAGGTGACCGACAGCGCAGGGTTAACTCGCAAAGCCAACGTTGCAGTGAATGTGTTAAATGTCAATGAACCACCGGTGGTGCAGGCCGTCACTCCCTTTCGAACTGGCCCGGGAAGTGAAGTTCGATTCGAAGTCTTCGCCACCGATCCGGATGGCCCGAATCAGCCATTGACGTTGTCTCTCACCGGTGCCCCCAATGGCGCCGTGGTTGACAGCATGACCCACACTTTCCGCTGGACGCCTACCACGGCACAAATCGGCGAATTCAATTTCCAGCTCTCAGTCTCTGACGGCGAATTCACAGCCAGTACGCCGGTGAATATTGTGGTGAAACGTTTCGGGATCAGCCATGTGACTCCTGCCAACGGGACCACCAACGTCTCGCTCACGCGGGAAACAGTGGTCACCTTCAATGCCCCGGTCGATCCTTCCACTATCACAGCGAATTCGCTGTATGCCATCGCAAATGGCGAACGCATTCCAGCGTCGATTCGTGTCTCGGCCAACGAACGCACAGCAACATTGTTCTATGATGACCCGCTCCCCTCTTCGACCGAAGTCCGCGTGGTCATCGATGGCAGCATCATCACTGGCCGCAGCGGGGAACTGCTCGACGCTGACGGCAACGGCGTAGCAGGCGGAGTCCGTAACGTCGACTTCCGCACGCTCTCACTGACAAACATCCCGAACACCACCGTCTGGGGTTATGTTTACGATTCCTACAATCGCAATCCCGATGGCGGTGATCGCCCGATCGTGGGGGCCAAGATTTTCCTCGATGCCGACCCGAACGTCTTTTCGGTGACTGACCAGAATGGACGCTTCGAACTTGGCCTGCAAGATGCTAACAACGATGGCGTGCCCGATGGACTCCCAGCCCCCGATTTCTTTGTCCATATCGACGGCAGCCAGGCAAGCAACGCGCCTGCGGGTGCCGTCTATGCCACATTGGGCAAAGCGTTCCATTCAGTGCCGGGGGAAAGAACTCAACTGAATATGGCGGGGACGCCCTTTAATGTCTACCTGCCACCGATGTTTGGGGACGACATTGTTACTCTCAATGGCAGCGATGACGCCACAGTCGGCTTCGGTGCCGATGCTCAGGCGGCCATCCGAAATAATCTCTTCCCGAATGATCCAGCCAAGGCCGAAATGGCGATCGATGCCACTCGGGTCATTTACCCCGCTGGTTCCGCACAGGATGAGTCAGGCAATCCCGCGACCCGGGCCTCAATCATTCCTGTCGATCCGAGCCGGTTACCCGCTCCACTGCCTCCCAATGTCGATCCCTCGCTGGTCATTTCAATTCAAGCGGGGACCGATGCCGGCTTCAATCTCGCCGGCGGCAGCATGAATTTCGATACACCGGCGCCGGTGAGTTTCCCCAACCTCGATGGGCTCGCGCCGGGAGCAAAGAGCCTGATCTGGTCGTTCGACCACGATGCCGGCCACTGGGAAGTCGTCGGCACAGGCACCGTCTCCGCCGATGGCACCGCGATCGTCAGCGACCCCGGCGTCGGCATTCTGGCTCCGGGCTGGCATTTCACCGACCCGGGGGCCACGGTTAATGGTCGCGGTGCCACAATTTTCTCACCAGACTTCTATGACGACTGCACGACACAGGAGACAATTAAAGCCTGGGCTCATGTCGCGACCGATGTTGCCGTCGTCGCCGCAGAATTCCTACCAATTACAAAGTTCGCTAAAGGTGTTATCAAATCAATTGACAGTCTTAACGACTACTTTGCGAAGATTAACGATATTAACACAAACCCAACGATCGACAGTCCAGGCTGGGAAGCAATTAAGGCGACACTCAATTTAGGAGCAAGTCTCGTCTTCAATTTCGTCCCAGGATCATCGTTGTTGAAACGCTTCGGGAAGAGCGGGGAGCTAGCTGACAAAATCCTGACAAATGTGTCAAACGCTTCGGAAGCAGCACAATCTATTAGCTCAGGATGTGCACTCGACTGGCCAGAGATCAACACATATGCCACTCGCGCATACAACATTGCATCAACAGCCAAGAGTATCAACAGGGCATTAAGCCCTACTGCAACATTTATCGATCGAGTTCCCATAACACTGAGTGCCATCGATTTCGTACTGGGCTTCAACTTCAACCCGAATGAGGCACTGCCACAGGACGTAGTCAATGCACTGAATTCGACTATGGTTGAACTGGAAGAGCTTGTCGATCAGTATTCCCCATTCTCAGCTTCCGGCCTTGATGATTTTTCTAGCGGATTGTCCGATCTCAATACTGAAAACTCTAGTAATCTGTTGAGCCTCGACAACTACCTTCAATCCAAACACAGCGCGAGCGAGATCCGGGGTAATGGCACCGTAAATTATGTCATCAGCGATCTCGATTTAGGTGATTCTCAACGAGGAAGTTTCGACAGCGATGCCGGGTTACCGCCACTGGTGCTGCGACCCGATGGCTCTTACCGGATTGATTTCTATGGTCCCGATGGCAGTATCGGATCAATTGGCGTGAATACACCAGGGAATGGTGAGAATGTCACGCTCCCACCAGTTATCTTCCAGACTCCTGATGTCTTCGGTGAAGACGCGGACTCGGATTTTGATGGACTCCCCGATTTTGGAGAATGGGTTTTCGGTACTTCGACATCAAATTCTGACACAGACGACGACGGCATCTCGGATGGTGCGGAGATCCAACAAGGTACCAACCCACTGGATGGCCGTGGGTTCCCAACGGGGGTGATTGCGAGCTTGCCACTACGTGGGGAAGCCAACGAAGTGGTCCTGGAAGGTTCCACACTGCAGGGCGATCGACAGACGGCGTATGTTGCGACAGGGAGTTATGGCCTTGCGATTGTGGATGCCTCACGGTTTGATAATCCGATCATCCTGGGCCAACTCGATCTCAAAGGAACCGCGACCGATGTCGCCGTCGATGGCGTGCGGCAACTGGCCGCTGTCGCCGCAGGAACCGGCGGCATTCATATCGTGGATGTTTCCGACCCGATGTTGCCACGGTTGGTACGCACACTGGATGTGCAGACCAACCAGCTCGAAGTGTATGACGGCGTGATCTACGCGGCCGTCGGTGCCGACCTGCAATCGTATGATTTGCTGACGGGTGAACCGCTGCAAACGCTCGACCTCGGGACGGAAACGATCACAGGATTGGCCCGCGAAGGTGGCTTCCTCTACACAATGGACAACGCTCGCAACCTCGAAGTGGTGGACATCACCGGCTTCGTCATGGCCCGGCGTGGTGGCGTTCAACTGACTCACGGCGGCGGTAAGATCACGGTGGGCGGGGGCATCGTGTATGCCTCGCCAGCGAATTACAGCCGCGGGGGTTATGCCACAGCGAATGTTTCCAATCCGGCGGTTCCGGTGCAGATCAGTGCTTCGGATGTGGTGGCTCCTAATATCGCGCCTGGCACGCTCGCCATTCCCAACGGATCGGGACGGGGACTGGTTATCGGCCAGCCTGGGTCAAGCGGACAGGTCTATGTGGTCGACATGACTAACCCGGCGAATACCGATGTCGCTGGCGCTCAGTTCATTACCCGCTTTGATTTGCCGGGTACACCTCAAAGTGCGGCGATCGGCGCTGGCATTGGCTTCATTGCCACGGGTTCGCGCGGCCTGCAGGTGGTCAATTATCTCCCCTTCGATACCCAACGCACGGCCCCCATGCTGACTGCGAATTTCGCTAGCCTGGATGTCGATGCCGGCACGGCGGGAATTCAAGTCGTGGAAGGCTCCACGATCAGCCTGCCCGTGCAATTGAGCGACGATGTGCAGGTCCGCAATGTGGAACTGCTGCTCAATGGTCAGGTCGTCGAGAACGATGTGTCGTTTCCGTTCGATCTCGCCGGCAGCATGCCGAATCTTGCCGCGGGGAGCACCACAGCGACCCTACAGGTCCGTGCGACAGACACCGGTGGCAATGTCACGCTCTCGCCGCTGACAACAGTGAATTTGGTCGCCGACACAACGCCCCCCACCATCGTCAGCATCATGCCAGCCGATGGAGCGTTACGTTTCCAGGGGCTCAACACGGTGCGGTTGCAGTTCAGCGAGCCGGTCGATCCCACGACGATCAACGGTTCCACCATCCGCCTGACACCAACGAGCGGTGGCAGCAGCCTGGTGCCGGTCGATATTCAATTCCGCGCTCGCGGCACCGAAGCGGTCGTCACGTTCGACCTGCAATCCCTGGGCATGTACAACCTGAACATCAATCGCGACGGCATTAAAGACCGAGCCGGCAATGCGGTCGGAGGAGGATCACAGTCGCGAACGCTAAGCATCGTCGCCGATCCCGATCCTGGTGACTTCCTCGGCGGTGCCCTCAATGTGGGAGAATTGAGCAGTACGCCCTTCACGTTCTCAGACCGCATCGGCAAAGACGCGATTGACCAGCCCGATCCGGTCGATGTCTTCCGTTTCACGCTGGCAACCGATAAAAACGTGACCTACAGCCTGTCCGGTCTCACGAAGCAAATGCGGGCGGAGGTGTATGTCGACGGCAATCAGGATGGGCAGTTCAACTCCAACGAATTGATTGAAACTCGCTTCATCAGTAGTTCGGGGACAGTCACGGAACCCTTGTCGGCAGGGGAGTATTTCCTGCGGTTGACTCCCAGCAATTCCAATGACGATACCTATTACACTCTGAACCTCTCGGCTGCAGCCTTGCCGGCTGATGACGGCCAGAACGATCCCGGAGCCACTATCGCCACAGCTAGAAACCTGGGCACACTTTCCAGCACACCCGTTACCGTCGTCGATGCCGTCCGTACCTATGACGACGACGTCTACAAGTTCACTGTCACCAACGACAGCATTGTCACCGCGGCCTTCACGGGGATCGATGAATATGTTGACATGCTGCTCTATTTTGATGGTGACAATGATGGCTTGTTCGACAGCAACGAACTGATTGAGTCGCGGTTTACCAGTAGCAATCTGACATTCATGGAACCGTTATCGGCGGGAACATACTATCTGCTCGTGCGACCCGATAGCAGCAGCAGTAACGTCTATTACTCTCTAAGTCTGTCCGCAGCCGCCATTCCAAGCGATGATGGACAAAATGATCCTGGCGATACGATCGCCACGGCTCGCAACCTGGGCACACTCTCCAGCACGCCCATCACCCTTGTCGATGCCGTTCGTACCTACGATAACGACGTCTACAAGTTCACCATCACCAACGACAGCAATGTTACAGCCGCATTTTCTGGCATCGATGAATACGTCGATATGCTGCTCTATTTTGATGGTGACAACGATGGCGAGTTCGATAGCAACGAAAACATCGAATACCGCTTCACCAGCGGCAATCTCACAATTGTCGAACCATTGTCGGCCGGCACCTATTATCTGCTCGTGCGCCCCGATAGCAGCAGTAGTAATGCCTATTACACTCTGAGTCTATCCGCGGCGGCACTCCCGGGAGATGACGGCCAGAACGATCCTGGCGATACCATCGCCACAGCTCGTAATCTAGGCACTCTCTCCAGCACACCGGTCACCGTGGTCGATGCGGTCCGTACCTATGATGACGATGTCTATAAATTCACCATCACCACAGACAGCAATGTGACGGCGGCATTTACTGGCATCGACGAATACGTCGACATGCTGATCTACTTTGATGGTGACAACGATGGCCAGTTCGACAGCAATGAAAACATCGAATACCGCTACTCAAATGGCAATCTTACGATTGTCGAACCTCTGTCGGCTGGCACTTACTATCTGCTCGTGCGACCCGACGGCAGCAGCTACAATGCCTATTACAGCCTGAGCCTGTCAGCGGCCGCACTGCCGGGAGATGACGGCCAGAACGACCCTGGCGACACCATCGCCACAGCCAGAAACCTGGGCACTCTCTCCAGCACGCCGATCACTGTCGTTGATACCGTCCGCACGTTCGACAGCGACGTTTACAAATTCACGATCACCAACGACAGTAACGTGACCGCGGCATTTACTGGCATCGACGAATACGTCGACATGCTGATCTACTTTGATGGTGACAACGATGGTCAGTTCGACAGCAATGAAAATATCGAATACCGTTACTCAAATGGCAATCTTACGATTGTCGAACCTCTGTCGGCCGGCACCTACTATCTGCTCGTGCGACCCGACGGCAACAGCTACAACGCCTACTACAGCCTGAGTCTGTCAGCGGCGGCACTGCCGGGAGATGACGGCCAGAACGATCCTGGCGACACCATCGCTACAGCTCGCAATTTAGGTACCCTTTCCAGCACGCCGATCATTGTCGTTGATACCGTCCGCACCTATGACGACGACGTCTACAAGTTCACTATCAGTAACGATGCACTTATTACCGGTGCTTTCAGTGGAGTCACTGAAAGCCTTTCGGTCGGCCTTTATCTCGATGCCAATAGCAACGGAACGCTGGAAAGCTCTGAATTGCTTCAATCGCAGACGGTCACCTCGACATTTAGTTTGTTAAAACCGCTAGTGGCCGGAACCTACTACCTGCGAGTGGCACCGTCTTCCAGCAGTGAGAATTCCAGTTTCTCACTGAGTCTGTCTCAGCAGCCTGTCCAGATGACTCCTCCTCCCGGATTCTTTGGCACGGAATTTACCAAAATCACCTTTGACGACTTGCCCTCGGGCACGGCGCTGTCATCGCAATATCAGAACTATGGAGTCAACTTCTCGATTGCTGAGACTGGCGAAGTGAAAGCAGGGGGATTAGGCGGCAATACAGATGCAACATCTGGCCTCAACAGTCTTTTCTGGCGGAAAACAACAAACAGCAGCGATCCGGGGGCGTGGCTGGTCGTCGACTTTGTGGACAGTATGTTTTCCAGTCTTCCAACGGCTGTGGGGTTCATGGCTACCGATACGCCCAATTCTCCTATGACAGCAGTGGCTTACAATGCCGCAGGGGTCGAAGTGAGTCGGTTCACCACTCCCAACACCTTTGATAGTTCTGCGTCACCGGTCGCCACGCAAAAAGAAGATCAGTTCGTTGGCCTGACAAGTAGCCAGGGAATCAGTCGGATCGAGATCCGTGCCGAACGACATAGCAATGGCTCGATTGTCGGGGCGGAAATTGATGACTTGCAGTTCAATCGGCGGCTTGTCATTCCAGAAACACCTGTTGCTGTTGCCAACTATCAATTTCAGAACAATTTGAGTTCAACTGTCGGAGCGAGTTCACTGGCAGCAGTGGGAACTGGCGCTTACGTGTCGGATACAGTGCTGGGACAGAGCCGAACGGTTTACTCCTTTACCGCCGGCAACGGCTTGCAATTGAACACCAATGGGTTGATACCAAGTAACAACTACACGATTGAGCTTGTCTTTCGATTCGACGACACCAGTGGTTATCAGAAGGTCCTCGACTTCGCCAACCGCCAATCAGATGGTGGATTGTATGTTCTGAATGGTGGATTGAATTTCTATCAGGCATCAGGATCAACCACAGGGGGAGTCGTCCCGACTTCGCAATACATTCATCTCGTAGCACGTCGCTCCAGTGCCACCAATGAATTCTCAGCCTGGATCGGTGGATCACCAGTGATCAACTTCCCGGACTCCAACTCGCTAGCAGCCGTGTCTGTTGCGAACCTATTGCATCTGTTCGTCGACGACACGGTCACTGGTGGTGAAGTCGCACCAGGTCGAGTTGCTCTGTTACGCGTCTATAACCAGGCCTTGTCCACCGATCAGATTCAACTCCTCGCGAACAACCCCTTTACGCCTGCGATGGTTGTGGCAAAGTCAGAATCGCAGGAGATTCGGTCAGACTCCACGAACAATCTTTCGTCCAACTCCATAGCGGGATCATTGATTCCGTTCCCGTCACTGCATCAGTTCACGACCATTTACAGCCTGGAACCTCAACAGCTACCGATAGCCAAAGTCAGCGATTCAACGACTTCAACATCACCGTCAACTTCAACGAGCCGATTCAACCGTACTCGACGTCGCGACTGGTATGCCACTGCGAGCACGCTTGAGCATGAGCAGTAGTAATGACCGCTTCAGTTGCTTAACGTTATACTTCATGGGGACCTGCGATCTCGGTTGACGCAATCACTTGGTTGTGTGTGAATCAACATTTGAACTCCCATTCAGCCCTGAAGTGGACCCCGAAATTCGGACCACGGAACAGGGTTTGTTAGATGGTGGTCAGCGGGGGTTTGTGCGGCCGGATTGGAAGGCGTGCTAGGGGGGCTGATTGGACAAGCCCTGGTGGGGGCGTTCGTGGCAATAGTAGGTGAAGTACGCCTTTAACCCTCGATGACAATCGGCTCCTGTCGCGTACTCCTTGAGGTAGATATTCTCGTACTTCACGGTTCGCCATAACCGTTCGATCATCACGTTGTCGACGGCACGTCCCTTCCCATCCATGCTGATGGCAATCGATTTCGCTGCCAGTCGCCCGGTGAATTCCCGGCTTGTGAATTGTGACCCTTGATCGGTGTTGAAGATCTCCGGGCGACCATGCCGCAAGGCTTCGTCCAGCGCCTCGCAGCAGAACTCCACATCCATCGTGTTCGACAATCGCCAACTGAGCATGCAGCGGCTGAACCAGTCCATCACCGCCGTCAGATACAGGTACCCCTGCCGCATCGGCACGTACGTGATGTCGATGCACCAGACCTGATTCGGACGAGTGATCTCCAATCCCCGCAGCAAGTACGGATAGACTTGATGCCCGACCGCCGGAACAGCGGTTCGCGGTCCCGGTGCGATCCCAGAAGGCCCATTTTCCCCCAGCAATCGCTGCACTTTCTTACGATTGACGAGGCACCCCTGACTCTGCAACCACAACACCATCCTGCGGCTTCCCGGAAACGGATGCCGCAGGTACTCTTCGTCGATCAGCCGCATCATCGCCAGATTTTCGACGCTCTCCGGCACCGGTTCGTAGTACACATTCGACCGATGCAGGCCCAGCAAGGAGCACTGTTGTCGCAAGCTCAACTGGCGATCATCCGGATGAATCCACGCCCGGCGTTCAGCCACCGTGCTCGGCCACTTTTTTTTGATCCTGTTCTCCGTAACCTCCCCGAGACTCATCGTCCCCCGTGAGTGCTGATAGCATAGTGCATTGTGCGAAATTCATCCGTCATGTCGTGGTCGCTCCTGACCAAAGACTCAATCAGCCCGATTCTCGCGGGCATGCCCGTTCGAACCGGGCGATCAGCTGCGAGGGCTTGACCTTCATCGGCGGGCAGAGCCGGAAGAGCATCTGGATGGTGGGGGATTTTTTGTCGCGTTCCAGCTGGGAGACGTAGCTGCGATCGACCCCGGCCGCCAAGGCAAGAGCTACCTGCGTCAACCCCGCCGCTTCGCGGGTCTCTTTCAGGATCTGTCCCATCATGCCGGGAGCGTAGTTGACCTCCGCCTGGCAGTCTGTGGACTATAGCCCCAGGAAATTGAATCTTGGACCGGATTGGTCGGGGATCTCATTCCCGGTTTATGGAGAGATTTTGAGGGCATTTCGGAAAGGGAACTCGCATGGGAAGAGTTGTAGCATCGGCGATTGGAATTCTGGGAATCGTGGTGTTTTCCCCGTTCATTTTGGCAGGACTGGGCGAGTGGGTGTTAGCCGTGCCAGTCGTGGGATTCTGCATGGCGTCGCTGGCGAGATCGTTGTTGCGATCGCGCCGATACCCAGCACATACCCCGGAATTTTGGGGGATTTCCAAACAATCTACCCAGACGCTAAAGATATCTCCGTGGATCATCGTTGGAAATGCTTGAGTCACCATGGGCCGGTTTAAGGCCACCGAGGGGGCACCCCATGAAATCCAGTGAGGTCTTCAGGATGCTTCTGGTGAAGTGGGATTGGGTTGCGAGAACTGATAGCGGTAAGTCTCAAATCGCCGTTTGTCAGAGCCTGCTTCTTCCCAACTGTAATCCGCCTCAGCCAAAAGGGTGAGGCGCAGGGTCGTATCGGCCACGATGGCGAACCCACAGGACCGTGCCCGCTGGCAAAAGGCGAACTCGTCATTCAAATACCGATGGATGTCTCTCTCTTCCTGGATGAGCGGCAGGAAATACGGCGTCAGGGGACGAGCAGTCGGTAAGACACACGCAGGCAAAGACAATTGCTCTGCCATTCGGTCATAGACCTCGCGACGGACATGCAGAAAAGCCGTCGAGAGACCTTGCAACTCGATCAGGCCGCCTGCCTTGCCAAGCACAATCTCGGCCGTTTCGGGCAATATCTGCAGGGCCAGTGACCGCTGACCCGCAATCGGCAAGATTCCGCCACATAAGGGTAACTGCCGCCGACGCAGTTCTTCGACGGCATCGGCCTGAAACCCCACATCGCCATGAATCCATAGGGTTTCTTCGAAACCATCCGCCAGCGCATCCGAGGCCAACTGACTCCGAACGCGATCGCTGGCAGAATCACAACGACAGCGACGCACCACATAACCACGCTGCTCCAACTCTCGCAGTCCAGACTCGCAAGCCGGCGCGATGAATTGACGATAGGGCACCAGGACCGCGCAGCGGCGAGGTTCCAATGATTTCGCCGATGGAAACGGTACTGGTATGCCCAGCGGTTGGGTTGTTGTGGCGGGAATCGGAGTGTTAATGCCAGCCGTGGCTGGCGATATCAACTGAACGCTCGAAAGACCTGCTACTTCATACTCACACGGGTCGGGAAACCGTTCCCGCAAGAATCGCAGCAGATCAGGGCCGAACGCATCGTCATCAAAATTGAGGAATTGTCTGCCCGCACATTGAGCGACTACATCGTCATAGCGTGCGGGCTTCCAATGAAAGCCCGCATAGGAATTCTCTTCCGCCAGCTTGATCGACGTGAATGGCTCGCGACTCTGGATATGGTTCATGATAGCCGATTGCGCCAGCGGCCCAAAAAAACGATCTTCGCACATGTAGGGCCGAAACGTCTGAACGGCGGCAAGCACCTGGGACTTCTTCAGGTAGAGCGGAACATGCAATTCATAATTCAATCGCGGCAACTGTAAGCGCCGCAGAATGTCATAGGTCCGCCATAGGGCCTCAGCGAACAAGCCGCTCCCGCGGTTTGAGGACGCAGCATCCAGATCGTTTAGATAACGGCGACGGACGGCGTCTTGAGGAGTAAACTCCCGGAGCAAGATGTAGTCATCAGTAAAGGTGAGGAACTCGGACGCGACATCAGGCAGCAAGGCCACCATATACCACATCAAAAATGTGTTGGTCAGCGGGGTCTGAAAGCCTTCGATCCATGCCACGATATCGTGAGGAACATGTTCAATCCGTTGAGTGTCATGGGACAGCCAGGTCGGCCGGTCGCCAAAAATCCAGACCTTGCGAATCCATGGTGTGTACCGTGCCACGCTTCGTAACGAGTACCGCAGCTCCTCATCACGATGCCGACTGTGGCGGAATATGTAGACGATATCCATGGATAATCACGACTCCATCACAGTTTCTCTGATGGATGGCTTGGCAATACCGGAAGTCAGTTAACGCAGCTGGGCTGCTTGGGTCAAGCCGTCGCAAGCGATTGGCCACGATCGCACAACATGAGGTAGATGGCACACGAGTCTGAAATATCAACTCAGTTTGCTTGCAAACAATTCATAAAATCGGCATAGTCGCAACTCGTACACCAGTCTTTTCGCTGTCGATCACACCTGATCGTACGTTCCGAATCTAACGGGAGTTATGGGCCATGTTGCTCCTGGATTGGTTAACGTGGGTGCGCTGTGGGTGGTTAAAAGGGCGACGCCGAATTCCTCTTTCTCGGCGACCTAAGCTTCAGCGTTTTGCGCAGATCGAGGCACTCGAACCCAGACGGCTGCTAACGATCACCCCGGTCGGCGATGATCTTTACTCGGCATACACCCTGAGCCATTCTTCAGGCACGACGCAAACGTTGACCGCAGCGATCGGTGACGAAGGTCGCGGAGTCATTGATGTCGACATGTTTCGCATCGATCTTAACGCAGGCGAATCGCTGACCGTCGATGTCGATGCGGTCGCGCTGGACAGTGGTGGAAGCCTGACCTCAACCGACTTGGCAATCCGAGTTTTTGATGCGTACGGCAGTCAAATTGCCAGCAACGATGACGGTATCGATCCAGAAACCGGAATAAGCGGTGATGACCCTGCCTGGACCTTCCAGGCAAGCTGGTCGGGAAGCTACTACGTTGGTGTCTCGCGTAACGACCATGTTTACTATGATCCTTGGTATGCAGGTTCGGGCACAGGAAGTGGTGGAGGCAGCGGCTATGGGTCTGGATCGGGCTCGGGAATAGCCGCCGAGTATGATTTTTATTGGACGTTGCAAAGCCAGACAAATGGCGGGGGCTCCGGTAGCGGCAATGGTGGGTATGGCTCCGGTTCCGGAAGTGGATCGGGCGGAGGCGGTTCTTCCAGCGGGTCCGGTTCAGGGGGCAGTGGATACGGTTCAGGATCAGGAGGTGGGGGTTATCAGTCACCCGTTATCAGTTCTCTGCAACTGACGAACGATACGGGTTCATCCAGCGATTTGATTACATCCGACCCGCGTTTACATGGCTGGGCATACGATCCCGATTATTTGGAATGGAATCTTACTGTTGAACTGGACTGGAATTCCGATGGCTATGCTGACCTGACCACAACCACGGGAAGTGATGGGTATTTTGAATTCGATTCCAGTGCCTACCTCTCGCCCGGCTCCATTCCCGCGCGAGTACGCGCCGTCGAATCCAATGGAACCACCGGCAACTGGGCTTCGCTCACATTTACCTACGAAGGGGGCAGCAGTGGATCAGGTGGTGGTAGCGGATCGGGGATGCCCCCTGAAGTAACGAGCCTGCAACTTGTCAGCGATACTGGCGATCCGTACGACTTGGTGACCACTGATCCACGAATTCAAGGTTGGGCATACGATCCGGATTACCTGGAATATGCGCTCACAGTGGAGCTCGACCTCAACGGGGATGGCTATGCCGAGTTGACCACATCCACTGGTAGCGATGGTTATTTCCAATTCGATCCCAGCGCATATGCTTATCCCGGAAGTATCAATGCCCGAGTGCGGGCCGTGGAATCAAGCGGACTGGCTGGATCGTGGCAGACCCTGAATTATACCTGGCAATCAGGCGGAAGCAGTGGTACTGGTTCCGGGGCTGGGAGTGGATCAGGGTCAGGCGGCGGACAAACAAACTATTCGCCTTACTTCCAGCAGTCATCCTATGAACTCGCGGTCGGCGAAAATGCAGTGGCAGGCATTATCGGCACGTTGACGGCATACGATGGGAATGGCGATGCACTCACATTCAGCCTGCAGAATGCAGAAGCCTATCCCTTTACAATCAATGCGCAAACAGGAGCAGTGAGTTATACCGGCGACGAATTTGGCGCGGCCTATTACAGTTTTGTTGCAGTTGTGACTGATCCCAGCGGCTTGGCCGACTATGCGTCCGTGTCGGTACGAGTGTCGAATGCCCCGGTCTTTGATGAAGTTGCTTACACATTCAACCTGATTGCTGACCCGCTGACGGTACCTCTTCAGATCGGCGCGGTACATGCCGTCGATCCCGACGAAATTGACCAGGTACGGTACTCCTTCGTTGAGGGGCATGACGAAGACCATTTCCGCCTCGATCCGGTGAACGGGACCATCACCGCGGTGACGTATCTGGCAGCAGATGAAGTCTACGAGTTGGAAATCAAAGCGGCGGACAATACCGGTGCCAGCAGCACCGTCATTGTGCAGATCACTCGAAACTCGCGGCCAAAATTACCACTTACTGGCACGTTGAACGGAATATTCAACGTGAGTAAACACGCGCCAGATGGGGCATGGGTTGGACAGGCCGTAGTTTATGATGTCGATCCGGGGTCTGAGCTGACATTTGCGCTCGTTGGAGGCAATGACGACGGATATTTTGAGCTGACAGCAGATGGCCAGATTCGCGTGGCTGAGAACTCGAATCTGGTTGCTGCCGATCACTGGTATCATGAACTGGAAATTGAAGTCACAGACAATGGAGCGGTTCCGCTCACGCAGTGGTTCACGGTTGTCGTTAATATCACCGACGCAGACAACCAAACGGCCTTTGTGCATAACCAAGTCATGTGGATCAGCGAAAGTGCTCCAGCTCAAATGACGTTGGGGCAGCTGATAGCCGTGCCAGGGTTACGTCCGTACGTCTCTATTGTTGAGGGAAATGACAGCGGACTGTTCCTATTAGACTCCGACACTGGATATGTCTCCCTTGCTCCAGGAGCAGATTTGGATGCCAGCACGGCCCCTTATCACATTCTGAAGATCCAGTCTCTTGGTCCGGATCAAATTCGTACTTCGCTGTTGGTCATTAACGTAATACCAGCCGGAGTCTCGGTGCCAGTTGACTTCCACTTCGCGGCATCAGAGGAAGACGCTGCTGGTGACCTTCTCGGCACAATAGCTGGATGGCTGCCGAATGAGCCGGAAGGGTACACCTACGAGATCCTCAGTGGAAATTCGGACGATGCTGTCAGCCTAGATGGCTACAATCTGGCAATTGGAAGTGGTGGGCTAGTTGGACTCGGTGGCAGCATACGAGAAATCACGATTCGGGTCACCAGCCCGAATGCAATCATCACAACACGCACGGCTCATCTGCACATTCTTCCCGCAAATGAGCCACCGACCATATCCAATCTCGAATTCACCATCTCCGAGGATCAATCGTACTATCAGCCGTTTGGTAGCGTAGGAGCGGTTGACCTGCTCGATGGAGATCATCTGCAGTATGAGTTGCTGGCGGGTTCTGCTCTTATCGCTGGCAATGGTGGTGGTCCTTTCTGGATCGGTCCTGAGACCGGAGAGCTTTACAGAAGTTATGACCAACTCGATGCCGACAGTCAGTCGGAATACGAACTGGTCGTACGGGTTGTGGATGACGGTTATCTCGCCAAGGAAGCGTTTGCGATTGTCACTGTCCATGTCACGGGGCAGAATGCGTCACCGATTTTCATCGAACAGCCGTCACAGCAACCCGCCTTCAGTTATCACTTCTATGCCACAGGTCCGAATGGGTATGGTTGGTCACCCTACAACAATGTCATTGGCCAGGTTTATGCCACTGATGCCAATCGCGATGTCCTGCATTTTCAGTTT
Source organism: bacterium (assembly GCA_016125225.1). GTDB lineage: Bacteria > Planctomycetota > Planctomycetia > Planctomycetales > Planctomycetaceae > DSVQ01. Next base: position 253,572 of record WGME01000014.1, read on the forward strand.
CTCAATCCTCCACCTGACCTGCCCTATGTCATCGATGAAATCAGCGGAGCGATCCGCTACGTCGGGACCGACCCGCCTGACGAGTACACGACCTGGCAACTGCAGGTGCTGGTCGACGATGGTCGTGGCGGCAACGACTTGGTGAACGTCTCCATCGGTCCGGCTCCTGTCTGGCCCGTCGAGCAACGTCCCACGTTTCAACAGGACAATTTCGACTTTACAATTCCCTCCGATGCCGTCGCGGGGCATGTGGTGGGCAGCCTGGTCGCTTGGGATGGTGATGGTCCCGATCCCGTGCAGTATCGCTGGTATGGCGCGGGGACGCCGTTCGCCCTGAATGAAGCGACCGGAGAGATCACGCTGATCGATGGCGGCGGTCTAGTCGAAGACGAAGATTTTTCACTCGCAGCCGAAGCATTTAACAGTTCTGGTTGGGACTATGCGTCTGTCAGCATCCAGGTGGGTCCGCCAGCAAACTTGGCACCCGAATTTGTCGAGACCGCCTATGACTATGAAATCGTGGCCGGTGCGGGGGGGGTCGCTTACGTCGGTCCGGTGGTCGCTAGTGACGCAGAAGGCGATCGGCTGACCTATACGCTGGCCGACCCCTCGGACCAATTTCAGATCGATCCCCGCACCGGTGTGATCGAGACGACCAATACGTTCAGTGGCTCGATTGGTCAGACTTTCACGCTCACCGTGAGTGCCACCGACCGTCCGGCCGGTGATCCTTTACAGCGCACGACTTCAGCGACAGTCACTGTGCGTGTGATCCAGAACCCCAGCGATGTCAATCTGCCGCCGACTGCCGTCAATGATCAATACACCTTCACGATTCCCGTCGATCCGTATGGATACGAATACTGGTATGGCCCCTACGATTGGGAGTTAAATGTCCTCGGAAACGATGGTGACGCCGAAGGATCTACCTTGCAGATTGTGGAAGTCACACAACCGTTGCGTGGCTCTGTGACTATTCAACAGGGACAGCCCGATAAGTTGATTTATTCTCCAGCACAGGGTTTCAGCGGCTACGAAACCTTCCTCTATACCGTCGAAGATGTAGCAGGGCATCGCAGCCAGGCGGCGGTGACGGTCGCCATCAATCCTGACCCGGAAGATCGAACGTATAACGTCTCCGTCGAATTGCTCAACGATACAGGTACAGATGCGACGGACGGCGTGACTTCTGATGTGCGGCTGATTGGTCGTGTGCTCGATGAGGATGGACGTGTCGACCCGAAAGTCAAATGGGTTTATATCAGCGGAGTCGCGCTCACGACACGCGAATACAGCAGCAACATCAATGGAGACTTTCCCGGTTGGCTCAGTACGACGGTGACGGAATTCGACCCCGAGTGGATTACAGTGCAAAGCGAGGATCGTGATGTCGCGAGCCTGCATCGTGTGCCGGTTGACGCGGATGGCCGGTTTTTGTTTGACCCGCAGCAATATCTAACCGCGGGTGAATATACGTTCGAGGTGTCCCCCGTCGCTGATAACTCGCTGCAGTGGTACAACCAGCTTCAACAGTTGCCAGGATCTGCGACAATTTCTGTTACTTATGCTCCCGATCCAGCGACGGCTCGTGATGTGACCGTGGTGTGGGATGATCTGGGGCCCGTCGGACCGGGTGGCTTTCGGGCGTGGGAATCTTGGAGCCATGATCTATCGGGGCATGTCATCGTCGCTCCGGGGCAGGAACTGCCGGAATTCATTGAGGTCAGCTTGGGGGATCAAGCCGGGTGGGATTATGGCCAGTCGGGCCTGGGACACGCTTTTGTTCGAGTCGAGGAAGATGGCACGTTTTCGGTCAACTGGTCCGATTTCGATGGTGCCAGCCGCTATGGCTATGACGCCTGGGCGTGGGGCCCGTGGGGTTACTGGGGCCGCAACTGGGGCTGGTATTGGGGCGGGGTAGATTGGTTAGGAGGGAGTTTTATCTGGGGTGGTGGAGTGGTCGGTGCCCGCGCGGTCGATGCGAATCATCTCGCCCAAGGCGACTGGACCGAAGCGATTCTGGCTCCCGAAGTTACGGGGATTAACTGGTGGTATGGTTGGCAGGGGCCACTGGGGGTGGCAACGGAACTGCCTGACCTGCCAGATGCACCCACAGACTATCAACTTTATGAAACTGCACCTTTTCCCACCGTTAGGCCAGATTTGATCAGCCCGGTCGATGGAGACGGCACCCCTTGGTACACCCCGGCTGCCTATTGGGGAGGCTGGGATTGGTGGAACCCATATGGCAACGAAGTGCCCTATCAATATGTCAGCTATCTCGTGAAGCCATTCTGGGAGAACCCGGAATCATGGAATTGGGGTTCGACGTTCAATGTGCGAGGGTATGTCGATACTGCGGGTTTGCTGAATCAAAACTTGAATTTCAGCCTGGGCGGGAACGACTATTCCATCCCACCATATATGCCCCAGGTGACGGTGCAGGTGGTCGTCAGTCCGGTCGGCTCCACGGACATTTCCTACCAAACGACGGTGATGGCCTATCAGCAATCCAATGGTCAATACGTGTTCGATCTGGATGCCGCTGTGGGTTTGGGATGGTCAGCAACTTATGGTGGTGGCTTCAAGATCTACTTCCGTCCCATCATTGACCTCTACTACGACTATCTCTCAATAGATCCTTATCCACTCACATGGCAGGAATTCTACGACGCAGCTCCCGAAGAGTACTCCACTGGTCGTCACTACTATGGAAAGTGGTCCGCGCTGGGTGTCTTTTCGTACTATGATGGTCCTCCGCAGGTCGTCGTGCGGAATGTTGGACTGCTCAACGATACTGGGGATGACATATTCGACAATGTCACCTCCGATGCCACCATTCGCGGCACTCTCGGCATCTGGGACTACGACAGTCCATATTGGTGGTACTGGTGGAACGATGACTTTTATTACTCACCTGTCGAAGTCCGTGTCGATGAAAATGGCGATGGCTACATGGATGGAATCGCCTATCGCGATGGCCAGGAGTTTGTGTATCGACCAAGCTCGAACCTCTCCGCAGGAGAGCACACGTTTCGTATCTATCCCATATTCGGAGCCAATAGTTGGTACTACACCGAATTCTGGGGTCAGTCAGAAACTTTCACTTTCACCTACCAACCCGAACATGCGCCGAACTTTGCCACCGATGATGCGCTCTTTTTCATTCCCCAGAACCATGAGTCGACCTGGGTGGTAGGAACCGTAGCGGCGACTGATGCCGATAATGACCCGTTGACGTATCGTTTCGTGGATGAGCAGCAATCGGCTTGGTTCCAGATCGATGCCACAACCGGTGCCATCACTCTGGCTCCAGAAGTAGCTCTGATGATCGGTGCTCGCTACGAGTTGATGGTGGAAGTCTCGGATGGTTCGCGGACTGATCGGCAACGAGTCACAGTCGCTGTCAAACGTCCGATTCCCTATGCCCCGGAAATTGCCAACCAACTCTTCACGGTAGCGGAAGCGCTAACCAGCGAAAGTGTGATTGGCCAGGTTATTGCTACCGATCAAAACACCACTGATACGCTGACTTATACCATTACCAGTGACAATTCGGGGGGGACATTTGTCATCGATCCTGCCACCGGTGTGCTCTCGCTCGCTCCCGGCAAGACATTCAACTATGAGACTCAGTCCGAATATCAATTGGAAGTCACAGTGACGGATGATGGCCTGCCCAGTCAATTCGCCACAGCGACCGTCACGGTGCAAGTGACTGATGTCAACGAAACACCCATCGTCAGCAGCCAGACGATCCAACTGGCCGAGAATGCCATAACGGGAACCATAGTCGGGACTGTCGCGGCGGTTGATCCCGATGGAGGACAGTCCATGACCTATGCCATCACAGCGGGCAATACGCTGGGAGCCTTTAGTATCAATGCCCAAACCGGAGTCATTCAAGTCACCAATGCCGCGGCCATCGATTTTGAGACGCATCCCCAGTTTGAGTTGACCGTGACCGCAATGGATAACGGCAACCCGGCTCTGACGGGCACTGCAACCATTACCATCGAATTGCTGGATGGCAACGAAACTCCACTTCTGGCCCCATTGGGTGAGTACTTTGTCCGGATTGGAGATTCATTGGCCATTCCGCTGATCGCCAGTGATCCCGACCTTCCCGCACAGCAGCTAACATTCACGATTTCCGGGCCAGAATTGGCGGCTCTACCAATCGATGCTCGTCCTACCATCGACCTTGTCACACGCATCTTAAGCTGGTCACCGACGGCTATTGTTCCCAATGGGCTGTATGAACTGACGGTGACGGTCAGTGATAATGGCGTACCGGTCCGTTCCGCATCGCAGCCCTTAGTCATCCGCGTCGACGCCCCCAATCGTCCCCCGCGATTTACCAGCACTCCGATCGTCGATGCCTTCATCGGCGACGCCTACAGTTATGTCGCATCTGCGACCGATCCCGATGTGACCGACCAAGGGCAGTTGACCTACTCGGTGGTCAGCGGTCCGCTGCAACTGGCACCCGGAACATCAAGCACATTCATCTGGACTCCTCAACTCGCTGACCTGGGACAGACACGTCAGGTGGTGTTACGGGTGGCGGATGGTCGGGGTGGCAGTGCTGACCAGACTTTTGAAATTCGTGTCCATGAAAGTCCGACCAATCGTGCTCCCGTCATTTCCAGCCGGCCACCTATCGTCTTTATCACGGACGAACCGGAGCCGAATGTCGCGGTCGGTGATGTGAATCCCGGTGCGATCGAACTGCGACTGTATCGGGGTGAGACCGCCACGCTGCCCGTCTCCATTACGATTCCGGAAGAGTTACGTGACTTTTTTGCTGATGTGGTTGTGGTGGTCGACGTTTCTGGATCAATGCAGGGTGAAGTCGACTGGATTGGCGGCATCGATCCGCAAACCGGCTTGCCCACGGGGATGCTTGCCCAGTTGAACGCGGCTCTCGCCGCGGAAGGGATTGGCGAGAATCAATATGCTGTGATGGACTTCATCAACTGGTCAGCCTTCCTTGATGTTCATAAGGAACCGTACATCGTCACGGTGTACGACGCCGCGGGAACGATCGTTTCGCGCCAGACGCTGAACTACGACATGTACGGAGACATTCTGGTCTCCCCTGAGTTCGCGACATCGTACCTGTCGGACTTTATTCTGCCGGTTGATGGGGAATATACGGTCGTGATCGATCGCCCCGCGAATACACAGGATCCTTATTCTGATCCTGTCACCAACGTGCAGTATGGCTTTAACCTGCAACCGGTCACCGATTCGGGAACTACTCGTGCCATTGAAACAAATCGTATTATCACCGGCAGCATCGAGACTTATGGAGAAAGCGACACCTACACCTTCACGGTTGCCGAAGGAGGTTTGTTTGCCCTCGATCTGCTGACACAGCGGGACGATCTGCATTGGACGTTGCATGGCCCCGGGGGAACTGAACTTGATAGTGGGGCGTTCTGGGCCAGCACATCCTCTATGACAACCATAGAAGTTCCACCACCCGATGTTCAATGGCTGGCCGCTGGAGACTATGAACTGGTGGTCGCTGCCGATGAACCGGGATTCGGCCAGTATCGCTTCCGTTTGCTCGAACTGGAGTCCGCAGCTCAAACGCTGAATTTCGAACGCGATGCGGTCGGTGTCCTCCGTTCTGCCGCTGAGACCGATGTCTATCGGATCGAGGCTGAAGTCGGTCAGCGGATTTCGCTGCAGGCGCTGGCGACAACCGGCGGAAGTCTATCGCTGGCCACCTGGAGGCTGGTTGACCGGTTCGGCAGCGTGGTCTTCGCTTCGAGTCTGGAATCGCCTCAGCATGAACTGACACTGCGTTTAGGCGGCGAATATTACTTGTTGATCGACGGTGCGACTGCTGATCCGCAGTTGCAGCTACCGTATCTGGTGCGGATGACCGACCGGGGATTCGCGACTGCAGCGGTGCCCACGAGTTCGATGCCCACGGTGGCGGCGGGAGTCACGGCGACGGCCAGCATCGGTGGCGGTCAATCAGCGGAATTCGCCTTCCATGTGGACACGGAAACGTGGGCCATAATCGACCTGCTGCAATCGTCGCTGTTCGATTCCTCGAACTATGAATACGCCGAAATCACTTGGGAATTGTCAGGGCCCGGAGGTGTCGTTTTCGGCCCCACAGACATCACGAACATGCCCGGCATGATGGCGGAAGGGACCACCACTTGGCCTGAAACGGGGAACGAACTGCATCGCCTGACAGCCGGTGATTATGTGTTGCGCCTGTCTTCCAATCAGTCGACCGCTGGCGACACGACATGGATGTGGCAGCCTCTGTCAGAGGGAGCGGTTCCCTTATCAATTAACACGCCTTGGACAGGGACGCTCACTCCCGGGGCAACATTGGTGGGGCAGGTTCAGGGAACTCCCGGGCAGCGACTGCATCTGAATGTGGCTCAGCCGACCTATTCTTTCCAGTGGCGGCTGATCTCCGGAACTACGGGGCAAGTCATCGCGGGAGATGTCCTCGGAGATTTTGAGTACGACCCTGCTGGCAACGACATCACTTTGCCGGATGCCGGGCCGTGGTATCTGATGATTGCCGACTCTTATGGCAACCCGCAGGGCACACCGCGAGCCTTCGACATCACACTGGAACCAATTGTCGTTGTACAAACGACATTGCCGTTAAATCAAATTGTAACTGGAACTATCGCGGCCGCGTCTCAAGAGGATCGTTACACCTTTAGCGTCTCCAACCCGTCGCTTGTGGTTTTTGATTCCTTGCAGAACTCGTCGAACGTGGAATGGCGGCTGGAAGACGCAGCGGGCGAACTGGTGGTCTGGCGAACTTTCAGTCATGGCGACGCTCATTCTGGTGAAGGGGCTCCGGTTGCCTTCAGCCTGTTGCCGGGTGAATACACCTTGCATATTCGTAGTCATGAGGGTGGCCAAGGCAACTATGCATTCCGCGTGTGGGATGCCGCCTCTGGCGATGAACTCTCACCCGCAGCGACCTTTGAACATCAACTCGATCGCCCGGATGGCACCCGTGTCTATCAGCTAAATACAGTCGAGTCCAATGAGTCCGGCTTCCATGTGGGAGATCGGGTGCGGTTTGAATTAAGTGAGTGGTCAGGTTCGTCTGACGGCCGCTGGAGAATCTTTGATGAGTTTGGCCGGGCTCTTTCCGGAGCAGGAGTACTTGACCCGGCAAATGGCAATATTATCGGTCGCGAGGTGGTCCTGCCATGGGACGGCACGTTCTACGTCATCTTTGAAGGAGCTGTCAACGAAACGCAGACCACAGTGTCCTACACCTTGCAGACTGAGGTACTCGCCAATACCGCGATAACGGAATGGACCGGCACACCGCTGGATTTGAACACGGTAGTCTCAGGCGAGATTTCATCAACCAGCGAAACCGACAATTATGTCTTCACGCTGACGGAAACCGAACTGCTGTTTCTCGATGCGTTGCAAAACAACGATGGCATTCCCTGGCGGCTGGTAGGACCCGGTGGTGTTGCGGTCATCAGTTATGCCGGGTGGGGCACTTCCTATGACTACATGGCAGGAGAGGGTTACGGAGAGTTCGATCCTGCGGATCTCCAGTACCCACGGAATGTGCACCGGGGCTATCAATTCCGCCTGCCTGCAGGCACATACCGACTCGAACTGGGGAATTTTCAATCTGGTTCGCAGGTGGTCGGCAGTTACCAGTTCCGTCTGGTTACTTCCGATGGCGTGCTGACGACCGGCAGTGAACACACCGGGGTTTTCAGTGATCCATATCGCAGCGAAGTGCTGACGTTCCAAGGGACGGCTGGTCAGCGTTTCGTCTTGCAGGTCGATCCGTTTGGATCAATCACCGATGCTCTGTCCGCCGCCGACCGTGCCGATGCCCGCTATTCACTCAACTACCAGGAAGATGGTTATCAGGCCCTGGAAAAAATGCTGGAGGAACTCACGTTCCGCGACGGGGCAAATCGCCAAATCATCTTCATCTCTGACGACCAGCGGTACAATCACGACGCCGATGCAACCTTCCAGCAGTTGCAACAGGATCTACGCGGAACGAACACCACATTGCATGCGGTGTTGAATCTGCCCATGCGTGTCAGTCGACCCGGCCAGGAGCTGCTATACGACGCGACTGACGTACTGTGGGACTACTATCCCGGATTCGAAATCTATGTACCTGCAACTAACGCAGACTTTGAGTTGATCGGATTTCATCATGGTCTGCCAATCCTCGGGACGACACCTGAAGGTGACATTATTCTGGCAGATCCGTATGGAGACTTCAGCCAGTTGTCAGATACAGACTTCGCGTTGCCAGTTGATCTGATCGACTGGACATTTGCAGACGAAATCTTTGAATCTTTTGGAAATCCCCCCAACGATATTCGATTGAACGATGCCATCTATTGGATGGAATATTGGGATAGCCTCTATGGCAGCATTCAATCGGAGTACGCGAATTTAGCCTTTTCAACTCAAGGAGGCGTGTGGGATCTAAATGAACTACGGAAAGATCCTGACCCGGTGACCGGCATCAACTCATCCGCGTCTTTCTCGAATGCGTTCGTCGAATATCTCAAACGCGATATTCAGGCAAAGCTGGCCATCGATGTTCTCGCGACCATTCCGGATGCCATTATTGACGTGCAAAATGGCCGTTATTCCCAGGGGCAGATGCTGTACGACATTGCGTTCACCGGCGATGGGCATACCCAGAGTTTCAGCCTGCAATTCCGCGATGCGAATGGCGTGATCTATGGAGAACTGCCCGTAGTCATCCTGGCACGGTATTCCTATCAGGTCGCAGCGAGTGACGCCGATGGTGACGTTCTGACCTATGCCTTGGAAGGAGAGACACATGGGGCCGTGGTTGATGCGGCAACGGGATTGATCACATGGGATCCACCTGCGAATGGATCGTATGAATTTACGCTGGTGGTGAGTGACGGCCGCGGAGGTGAAGCTCGTCAAACCTGGACGGTGGATGTCACCGATCAGGATACCGGGAACCATGCGCCGGAATTACTCGAGTTTCCGGCCTTGCAGATCGAAGCCGGCCAGGCCTTATCGGTGCGGGCATATGCCGACGATGTCGATAGTGATCATCTTTCCTATCAACTGCTCAACGATGCCGAGCACGATATTCCTGAGGGGATGGTGATCGATCCGCTGACAGGAGTTATCACTTGGTCACCCATGGACGAACAAGTCCGCGAACTGCCCTACGAAGTGACCGTACGCGTGACCGATGGTCGCGGCGGTGTCGACACACAGATTCTGTCGGTTGAAGTCCAACTGGCGGAGTTGGCTATCAACCTAGGCCCCGTCGTGCTATCGACACCGGCTCCGACCATTCCGGCCAATGAAGTCTGGTCGTATCAGGTGCGAGCCATCGATCCTAATGGCGATGCGCTCACCTACACTCCCGTGTTACTCCCATCAGGCATGGTCTGGGATTCCGAGACGCAGACCCTGAGCTGGCGACCCAACGATTTCCAGGTCGGCAACTTTTCGGTCGCGGTCAGCATCAGCGATGGCCGCGGTGGCGTGGCGCTCGATTCCTTTAACCTGCGGGTCATCGCGACGAATGAACCACCACGGATTGTGACTACCACCGACCAATTGCCGCCACCAATCCAGGGGCGCGAATGGGAAGTCCAGATTATCGCCGTCGATCCCAATGGCGATCAGTTGCGATTCTCGATTGATGAACAGGCCCGGGATAGAGGAGCCGCCATCGATCCTGTGACGGGCTTGCTCACCTGGTTCCTGCCAGAATCGTCCTCACCCTATGAATGGGAGGTCGATGTCTTCGTCACCGATGGGCGCGGTGGAAACAATGGCATTCGAATCCTGCTGAAACCGGGCACGCCACCCAATGATGTCGACTTACCGCCTGAGTTCTTGTCGACTGCGCCGCAAGTGGCTGCCGTGGGGCAACCGTTCCGGTATCGACCTCAGGTGCATGACCCTGAACAGACTACAATTCGCCTGTCGGTCGATACTGAATCACAACGACGCGGGATGCAAATCGTCGATGGAGAACTCCGCTGGACCCCGACAGCCGCTGGAGAGTTCGTAGTCACTCTGAGCGCGTTTGATGAAGCGGGACAGGAAACCCTGCAACGGTTCACGCTCAAGGTCACTCAGCCACAACCGCCAGCATTTACCACGCAGCCGTCGCTCAACATTTCTGAAGGACGGGAATGGACTTATGCCGTGGGATTATCCGGGAACGGCGGAAAAATCTCGCTGACACTGGGAGCTGATGCACCGGTAGGCATGGCCTTCGATGCCACGCGGCCGTACCTGCTGCGGTGGACACCCGACACCGCTGGCCAGACGGTTACGGTCACGTTGGTGGCAACCGATGAACGTGGTGACCAAGCAACGCAGAGATTCCAACTGACAGTCCTGCCCGCGACATCCGAAACAAATCTGGCACCTCAGGTATTGTCCCAGCCGACAGGTCCAGCCTATGTCGGCGAGGAATGGCAATACATCATCGAAGCCAAGGACCCCGAAGGGGGGGCGGTGACCTTCCATCTGATGTCGGCCCCGGATCAGAACAACGGACTGCGTCTGCTCGATTACATCGATCCCATCACGCAGCAGATCGACCCCTTAAAAAAGGTGCTGGCCTGGACGCCATTTGCCGAAGGCAACTACCTCATTCAATTCCGCGTGGTGGATGCCCAGGGTTTGCAGGATGTCAACAGCTTCGTACTGCCGGTAACCCGTACCAATCAGCCGCCGCAGTCGATCGGCCGACCCTACACTGGCCTGAACAATACCATCTTCACGGGAGCGGCCTGGCGGTATGCGATTCGCATCGTTGATCCTGATCAGGACATCGTGACACTGACAGCGACACTCACCCGGACACTTCCCGATGGTAGCGTCGAAGTGGCACGGGGAATTCGTCTGGATGCTCAGGATGTTTTCAGTTGGACGCCCACCGCGTCGGACATCGGCGACTGGACGTTAAAGATCATCGCGAACGACGGCATCACAGGCGAAGTCGAAGAAGAGATTGACCTCAAGGTGGTGGCTCCCCAGCTCAATGCGGGCGGTGCACCAGCCATCGTCAGCTTTCCATCAGGCCCACCCGTCGCGGGCGAATATTGGTCCTATCGTCTGAAATCCTTCACAGCTGACCCTTACTCGAAAGTGACGTATCTCGATAACGGTGGCAATCCCCCCTGGCTTGTGATCGAACCCGATGGACTGGTCTGGGGCCATGTCCCACTGAGTGCGGCGGGTTCATCCTTCACCCTACGGGTCTTGGTGAAAGACGATGTCGAAGCGACTCTTGACACAGATTACTCGCTGCCTTTAACGGTCGATGCGGAAAACAACTGGCCGGTTATTACCACGACCGAGCCGCCGCCCCCAGCTTTTGTGGGTCAGGAATGGACCTACACGATCACTGCGGACGACGCGGACGATCAGACACTCATCTATACGCTGGATGAGGCCTCGTTTGCAGCCGGAGTACGATTTGCGGGCTCTGCCACCCGCACGAGCCAGCAGGGGACACTCATCTGGACTCCCACGGCTAACGATGGGTTGGCTAGTGGAAGTCCTGTCATTGTGACCGTCAGTGACGCTGACCCCAGCAACCCTGAACACCCGGTGGGCTATGACCAAATCACCTTTGTCGTGCTGGTTTCCGATCCTCCCGGGGCCACTGAAGTGCATTTCCAATCGCTGCCCTCGACCGTCGTGCGGGCCGGCTTGCCGTTCAGCTACCAGGTCGGACTGAGTGGACAGGGCAGTTTGACTCTGACCTACGAAGTGACCGGACCAGCGGGGATGTCCTTCAGCACCAGCACGCCCGGCCTCCTGAGTTGGTCTACACCAGTCTTGGGGAATTATGGCGTCGAAATTCTGATCAAAGAAGCGGGTGTGTTGCTGGCCCGCCAGACATTTACCTTGTCAGTGTTCGAACCATATCGCCTGAATGAGCCGCCAGAATTCCAGACCACGGAACTGCCCGGTCCGGCGCTGCGCGATGTCGCTTATTCCACGCGATTGCGGGTCTACGATGCCAATCGTGACACTCTCACATACACTCTTAATGCTGCTGCGATCGCGCGGGGGATGCAGATCGATGCCCGGACAGGAGTGCTCACATGGCTCCCCACTGTGGGCGGTTCTTACCCTGTGACTGTGACGGTAAGCGACGGCGAATTCTCGACCACACAGGCTTTCTGGTTGACGGTCTTACACAACGCCCCGCCCGTCTTCGATTCACTCCCGGCGACCGAAGTCCATATCGGTCCGACTGCAGGGCCATACGATCAACTGATCGAATTTCATGATCCTAACCACGGTGATGTTGTCACCTGGAGCATCGAGAAGCCCGAGGGGATGACCGCCACACCCACAGTAAATGGCCTACAACTTCTGTGGTCGCCGACTGCGAGCGATCGTGGACGCCACCTCATCACGATTACCTTGCGCGACCAGTCGGGCGCGACCGCAAAGCAGACATTTGAACTGCAAGCCTTTGACCCGGATGTCAACGAGGCGCCTGTCATTCACAATGACTTACGCACATCCGTCCCCGCAGGTTATCGGCTGCTGCATCAGGTGTTGGCCACTGACCCTGATGGCGACCGTCTGACGTATGCACTATTGACTGCCCCGGAAGGGATGGCGATTGATCCCTCGGGCCAGATGGCGTGGACTCCCCAACTCGACGACATCACACCAGTTGGTGAACCACTGATCGTGACACTGCGGGTGACTGACCGACGCGGTGCCAGCACAACGGTTGTCTATGACCTCAACGTTACGCAATCCCTGGTCAATAGTGCTCCGATACTTGACCAGACGTCGCCACGTTCTGCGGCGACGTTGAATATTCCCTACAGCTATCTTCCGACGGCGAGCGACGCGGACCAGGACCAACTCTATTGGATTCTGGATAATGGTCCTGCCGGAATGACGGTGGATCTATGGACTGGTGAATTGCACTGGACGCCGTCCAAGGCTGGTGACCTGGGTACGCATCGTGTCACGCTACGTGTCGCCGATCCGTATGGTGGCTACGATCTGCGAACTTGGATGCTGACGGTCCGCAGCACGAATCTACCGCCGGAGATCACGTCTGATCCAGTCACCATTCTGGCTCACGATGAGCAGTTCGCTTACACGGTCTCGGCCCGCGATCCCGAGGAAGGGACACTGACTTATACTTTGCTCGACGGACCAGCCGGACTGACCTTTATCAATGATACGAATCAGTTGACCTGGACTCATGAGGGCACGGCCCCTTATCCAGCGGGAAGCCATGCAATCCGGATCGGGGTCATCGACGAGCAGGGAGCGATCACAGAGCAGGCTTGGACGCTGGTGATTTACGACCCGGCGGTCAATGCCCCGCCCGAGTTCACCAGCACGCCGACCACTTGGACTCTCGTGGGCCACGCTTACGAATATACCCCAGTGGCTGTCGATCCTAACGGGAGTCAGGTCACTTACTCCGTGGTGAATTTGCCTGAAGGAGCAGAGTGGGCGAATGGGTCTCTGACCTGGACTCCGGACAGTGACGATATCGGCACACATACCATCACTTTTGTGGCCAGCGACGGACTCTTGACCCGCCGGCAGACCTTGTCGCTCCGTGTCCGTACTAACGCAACGCCGCAAATCACCGCGGCTTCGGACTTCACCATCACAGCCGGCCAAACATGGGCCTATCAAGTGCAGGCCAGTGATGCCGATCAAGACTTGCTGCACTACACACTCTCAGTTACCGAAACTCTGCCCGATGGCGCGGCCCCCTTTACAATCGACCCAGAATCAGGCCGCATCAATTGGACCGCTCCAACTGGCATCGCTGCGGTTGGCACCTACACACTGACCGTTTTTGCTGACGACGACATTCAAGGCCCCGGTCAACAGACCTTCATCGTGCATGTGGTGGCAGACACGACAGATCCTACGGTTTCGCTCACATCGTCGGTAGCGACTGCTCAGGTTGATCGTGATGTCCGGTTGACCGTGGCTGCCAGCGACAACGTGGGAATTGGCGGCCTGCTACTGGAAATTGTTTCGATCGATGGTGAGGCCGTGTCCGTCCCCATTCCCCTGAGTGGTTCCGGCAAGGCGATTTGGCGGCCCTTAGAGGCGGGTGTCTATGTCATTCGCGCGACGGCAACCGATCTGAACGGGAACACATCGTTCATACAGATCACCCAAACGGTCTATGTGAATGCCAGCGGACCGACTGTTTCCTTCAGTACGCCTGCTGCCGACGCGATCATCTACGAACCGGTGCAGATCGTCGGAACCGTATTCGATGAGTTCGACGATGTTCTGGAATGGCGGTTGGTTGCCTTCGCCGAAGAGCAGCCTAGCCGCGAACTCCTCATCGCCTCTGGGAGTGGAGAGTTCACGAACGCGGCTGTGGGCCTCTTCGATACTACGTTACTGGCAAATGGCCGCTATACACTGAAGTTGTCGGCACGCGACTCCCAGAACGTCTGGTCGGAAACGGCTCGCGAGATTGAAGTGGGTGGCCAGCTTAAGCTTGGCAACTTTAAATTCTCCACAACCGATCTGGTTCTTAACACCCCGGGCATTCCCATCACAATTTCTCGGACCTACGACACGCTGACGGCCGCGCGCGATCTCGATTTTGGCTACGGCTGGACATGGGACTTAGGGAATCCACAGGTCGATATCATCTACCCCGATGGTCGACCGACGCTCTTTGAAGGCAATTATGTGCCGTTCCGTGAGGGGACGCGTGTGATTATCACGTTGCCCGATGGCACGCAGGAAGGATTTACGTTCCTGCCGCAGCCGATTATTCGTAATGGCCTCGGTTTTGGGTTGGGGGTGACGGAGTACGAGGCCTATTTCCATCCCGATACGACCACGCTGGGTTATCTCACGTTGGCGGAAGAGATCATTCTCGTAAAGCAGGGGGATGAATTCCTGGTTCAGACAAATTCGGGCAGCGGCGCGCTCGGCGGATATGCGTTCAATCCCTCGCAAGCCATCACGCAAAACGATTTTGTATATTACACCAAAGCCGGCGCACGCTATGGCCTCGATCCTGCAGGTTCCGGTCGCACCTGGATTGAAGATCGTAATGGCAACCGCGTCGAATATCTCCCCCAGGGAAATATCACGACAATTCAACATCGCAACGTCAACGTCGCCGGGTCACAAGCCCGTACGGTGACGATCTATTGGGAGCAGGGACGGATTGATCGCATCGTCGATCCGGCGGGAAACGCGATTGAATATGGTTATAACGCCGCCGGCGAACTGGTCTCTGTCACCGATCGTTCCGGTCGCACAACACAATATGAATATTATGCGGTGGGAGATCCGGGATACGATGCCGACACGCATGCCCATTATCTGAAGACCATCATTGATCCACAGGGACGACAATCAGTCGCCGCAACCTATGGCGCTGATGGTCGCCTGCAGCAAACGCGCGATGCGACGAACTACGCCACAGAGTTTTCATACGATGTCGAACAAAAGCAACAGACAGCGAGCTCCGCGGGCAATGCGGATGCGGTCTTCGTGGCTGACCGGCGGGGGAATCTCACCGAGCAATCCAACGGCATCGACGAAGTCATACGGCAATACGACGAACAGGGGCGACTGCTGGTCGAGACCCGCATTGTTGGTGATCTCGATGCAGTCGGCGGTCCTGCCGATGATCTCACTACGCGTTACTCGTACAACATCTATGGCCAGCCCCTCAGCCAGACTAATGCCCGCGGCAACGCCGCGACATTGCAGTACGATGATGAAGGCAATGCGATTGCCGCGACCGATGCCTTGGGCAATGCCACAATCAATACGTTTGATGAGCAGGGGAATTTGCTCTCTACGCAGCGCGGCGGCGTGACGACATCCTTCACCTACGACGGCTGGGGCAACGTCACCAGAATTATCGATCAGACGGGCCGGGTACTGGTTCAGAATGCTTATGACGGCTATGGCCAACTCGTTTCGACCACGGATCAGTATGGACGTACCAGCGAGTTCACCTACGATGAGCTCGGTCGTCAGACATCGTCGACACAAGTAGTCATTAACGAGACTAGCGGCGAGCCAGTCGAAATTCGTCTAATTCTGCGGCAAGAATACGATGCCGACGGACGTATCATCCGCAGTCAACGACTCCGGCAGGAGGGTACGCAGCCCGAGCAACTGCAAAACGAGTCTTACACCGACTACAACGCAGCAGGACAAGTCTGGCAGACTCGGCAGAGAAATTATCAAAGCGATGGCAGCTATGTCGAACTGACCACTCAGTCCCGTTTCGACATTCGTGGCAACATTGTGGAAGTCCGTTCTTCGGGATTTGCAACCGGAAGCAGCACTCCAGTCTGGTTCCTGCAGCGGACAATCTACGATGCACAAGGCCGCGTGCTGTACCAGTCCGATCGTTACGAGGAAACCGCCCCCACGGCTGATGTCGGCGGTTCGTACAACGAATACGATCTGTATGGACGCGTGGTGGCTTCCAGCCGCATAACAGGTCTGAATATCGCGATCACGAATGAATCGGAAGTCGGAACTCCTGCGGCCGATGTGGTCTATTCCACCGCGATTGTGGGCAGCCCGGTCGTCTTGCAGACTTCGCAGACGGAATACTCTGCCGAGGGACGTGTCAGCCGCACCATCGATACTTATGGCCTCGCGACGGAATACACTTATAACCGGTTTGGGGATGTCATTCAGACACGCACGGAAACGCGTACCGAACTGGGCGACATTGCCTGGCTGGAAACGCGCACGGTCTACGATGCCTACGGCCGTGTTGCCTATGCGACCGACCAGTATCTTTCAGGCTCTACGTCACCGATTCTCGGTTCACAGACCATCTATGATGGTCAGGGGCGGGTGATCAGTACACGTCGCCTGCAGGGTCTCAAGATTCGTCTGGAAAATGATCGCAGCGAAATCGTCGCCGAGGGACGTCAGATCTGGCGGACCAGCACAAAGTATGACAGCCAGGGACGAGTCATCGAGCAAACCTCGGCTGATGGGCAGATCACTTCCTATGAGTACGACAGCCAAGGCCGACAGGTAGCAACTGTGGGGCAAGGAGTGCTGGCCAGTTCTGTGGGCCTGTCAATCAACGGAGATCCTATCCTCCATCATCGCACGGAAACGGTTTATGACGACTTCGGACGCGTCGCTGAACAATGGGCCAATCTCCGCCAGTTCGCCAATGATCAGATCGATCGCTCGGCGGCCCAAATCACGCGGTATACTTACGATGTCGAAGGCCGCGTGATCGCCACAACTCAAGCCACGTTCGATGGCAGCCTCGAAATCGTTATGCGTTCGGAATACGACGACTTTGGGCGCCTCGCCGCCGAAATCGATGCCATCGGCAACCGCAAAGAGTATGAATACGACGCTCTCGGCCGCACGACCAAAGTCATCCTGCCTGCCGTCGATGATCCGACCGATAGCCTCGAAGATACGCCGGTCCATCCGGTTTATGAGTATGTGTACAATGCACAAGGTCAACAGACTCACCTCATCGACCCCAATGGTCACACGACGGTCTTCGAGTTTGATGCGAATGGCCGACAAATTTCACGAACGTTGCCTTTGGGCTTCGGACCCGATGGTCAACCCGGTACGGCCGATGACGCGACTCTACCGGAAGGCGACTTCCGCGAAACTTTCACGTACGACGAGCTCGGTCGGCAGGTGCGACAGGTCAGTTTTGAAGGCCGTGTGACCCTTTCTGTCTATGACGACACAGCGACTGGCCGCGGCCGCATGGTCCAGCAACTCACTTTCGCCAACATGGTCGACGCTGATGCCTATACAGCAGGTCAAGCCACCTCAATCGCTTATGACAGCACAACCTATCTCTTCGACGCCTATGGGCGCCTGATTCAGACCGACACCTGGAGCCTTGCTATCAGCGGTGCGGTTACTTCTCATCGTGTGATGATCCAGAAATACGATGCCTTCGGTCGCTTGAGCGAAACCGTCACCCCGGAAGGTCTCGTCGGTTATGAATACGATGACCTCGGCCGCAAGATACGGACTTACACCGGCAGCATTGGCCAGCCGCTCGATGATTTCCGCTATGCCTACGATGTTCTCGGTCGCCTGATCTCGGTCGAAGTCGTCCGGCGGGATAGCCAAATCGTTGACCTGGATCCTGGCCCAAGCCGCATGCGCGATATCACTCAATATCGTTACGACCTCGTAGGCAATCTCGATGCGGAAATCGCCAATGTCGGCTGGACAAAAGACTACGTCTACGATGGCCTCAACCGGCTCGACGAACTGAATTATTACAACAGTTCGTCCCCCCATCCTACAAATCTGGGGACGCCATACATCAGCTACGATTACGTCGTCCGAGCAGATGGCAAATGGTCCAGTGTGATTGAAACGTCTCTACGGAGCGTGACCGGCGTCGGTAGTTATCTCGACACTCACGAAATTCATTACACCTACGATGCCCTGGGCCGGCTGGTTGCCGAAGACTTCGATTTTACTCGCAGCGGAATCGCTGGTGATGGGGCAAGCGAACTTGACGACTTCAAAGCGTTGTATTCGTTCGACCTCGCAGGTAACCGCGTTGCGGTCACGAAAGACCTCGGCCGTGATGGCACCATCGACGAGCAGACACTCTCCCAATACGACGCCAACGACCGTTTGCTGCGAACCGATAAATCGGTTGCCGACACGCAAAATCCCTCAGCTCTCAATCCTCAACTTTCAACGATCTATGAATACGACCACACCCAGCAGACTGGTCAGTCGTCCTACGCGTCAGACACTCTAGCACCGGGCTCTCGGCTCTCTACGGCCAACTACACCTACGACCTGATGGGCCGGATGACCGGCACGGTGCAGACCACGTATTCTGCCGATGGCCTCGCAATCGCCCGCCGCGATACCAGCACCTTCCGTTACGACGACGCCGGGTTCCGGGTCTACGCCGGCCTGGTCATCGAAACCGCCGACGAACAAGGGCAGTTGATCGTCCAGCGGACGGAAGCGACATCGTACCTGGCCGACCGCAGCAACTTCACTGGCTACACGCAGGTGCTGCGCGAAGCGACGACCAGCAATGTCGGCAGCCGCAAGGTGATCTATACGCTGGGTCACGACGTCATCGGTCAGTGGTCGAATACAGCGATTCAACCGTACCACGCGAACCCGCCTGACCCGGAAATGTCCGGCTATCAGTACGTCCCATCGGGTCTGGTCTCCTACATCATTGATGGTCACGGCTCGACACGGGCACTGCTTCTGGTGACCTGGGATAGTTATGTCGTCGGTGTTCTCCAGCAGCGCTATACTTACGACGCCTATGGCAACGCCCTCGGCTTCGATCCCCTCTTCGCGGGAACGACACACCTCTACTCGGGTGAACAGTACGACGCCCACATCCAGCGACAGTTCCTGCGCGCCCGCTGGTACGACCTCACCACAGGCCGCTTCCAATCCCTCGACCCCTTCGCCGGCCGCAGCACCGACCCCCAGAGCTACCACAAGTACCTCTACACTCACGCCGACCCGGTCAATGGAGTCGATCCAACGGGATGGGAAAACCTTGCTAGCGTGTCAGCAGCAAATGGTATCGGGGGAGCATTGCGAGCATCGAGCGCCCCAGCTGCTGGGTTCATACGCGCATCGTTTGGTTACATGTCTAGAATTCTCGGCAAAACAATCTGGACACTAGGATGCGCACAGGGCATTTACGCCATCCATACATTAACGCAACAGCAGATTAGGCCGATCCCACGACAGCAGTTACAGCGAGATTACCAGTATGCTATTCTAGCAAGAGCAGCATATGTAGGCGCAAGCCAGGGCGATATTCAGGCTGCGGGTGCACTAGGCTGGGTCGAAATCGACCATAATGAGGACCGCAGCGGCTATTACATGCGTGTATTCTACAATGCCGCAACAAACGATACTGTAGCAGCGTTTGCCGGCACGGACCAAGCATTTGAAGACGGTTGGACGGACGTTATTCAGGGATTAGGCTATTCAGACATTCAATATCGTTTCGCATTTGAAGATGCAAGCCGATTGCATCAGCAGGTGAACGGAGGCAGCTTGCATTTCGTTGGTCATTCACTCGGTGGTGGATTGGCCACGTTAGCTGCGCTGGTGACTGGTCGGCAGGCTACCACCTTTAACGCAGCAGGATTGCACCCATTTACCGCCTGGAACTACGGCACAGATTTGGACGCTGGTTCTCGGCTGATCAATGCATATCGTGTCCAGGGTGAGTTCTTGAGCACGATGCAGGACACTAGCGTTGAAGGCTCGATCTTTGCATTGACATCTGGTCCACTTGCTGTCGCAGGAGCTTTAACCGGCGGTTTGGGTTGGATAATGCCAGACAGTATAGGCACAACCTACTGGCTTGAGCCAACGAGCTATGATATGTTTTCAAGGCACAAAATGGGTGATGTGCTCAATGGAATGATTCGTGCCATGTAACCTGAGTTTGGCGGGCTTCTCTTTTATGGTCAACTATAGGCTGGCGATGATTTCATTTGCAGCGATCATGAGCGGTTGCAGCGGTGTGCTCACCGGCGTGGATATTTGGCATGCAGTCAAGCAAGAAGATCTTCCCGCAATCCGTAAGTATGCGAAAGAAGGCGGAGATCTTAATGTCAAGAGCTATTCAGGATGGGTTACGCCGCTCATCTTTGCTTGTGAGCACGATAAACTCCTGAGCTTTAAAGTACTGCTGGAGCTTGGTGCGGACCCGAATCAGTTGTGTAACGCCGGTGCCCATCCGATGATAGATGCCGCAGGAAAAGCTGATCCCACGTGGATTCGCGAGGCTCTAAAATGGGGTGGGGATCCGAATGCCACGAATTCAACATCGATAAATTCAATCCCAGACACCCCATTAGTGTACGCTGCCGGTAAAGGTCACCTAGAGAATGTACGGTTGCTTGTAGAAGCAGGGGCAAATGTCGACTTCTTGATTGCAAAGCGGCATGACACCGCATTAACTAACGCCATTAGTGGCAACCATTTTGATATTGTATTATTCTTGTTGAATCATGGCGCCGATTATCTTGCGCCAAAGGGTGATGGTGAAGTCTTCTCATTTATTTATCGATTGAAAACGAGGAAGCAATTACCTAACGTCTACACTGCGGAACAGAATCGCTTATTGGATGAGATTATTCAATGGCTCAGGAATGATGGTTTTGATATCGATAAGGCAGTTTGGAATGGCGACAACTGGACTATCCATTGATTCGTGAAGTGCGGTGTGAGCCGACCAACGGGATATCCGAACGAGTATCTTTGAAATGTTTGGGTGGCAGTGTGTCATCACACAGATTTTGTACGCTAGAAACAACGCACGAGACAATCTGACACTAGAGGCGGTTTCAAAACCTCAATGAATTAAACTTGCGCCCTGGCTGGTTTTCGGTTAAGAGAGCAGTCGAAAGGAGTCTTTCGATGGCGCTCAGGGAAGTTCTGCTCACGGACGCACAATGGTCCAAGATCCAGCCTTTG
>WGME01000020.1 GCA_016125225.1 bacterium
AAGGCTGGATCTTGGACCATTGTGCGTCCGTAAGCAGAACTTCCCTGAGCGCCATCGAAAGACTCCTTTCGACTGCTCTCTTAACCGAAAACCAGCCAGGGCGCAAGTTTAATTCATTGAGGTTTTGAAACCGCCTCTAGTAGAATTACTGTCGTTGTGCTGGGATTTGAGATCTCAGTGGGTGAGGCGGTAATTCATCCAGACCGTGATCTTGCGGCAACGTCCACACAACCAACAAAGACTATCCTTCCTGTCGCGAGATGTTTCCACACCCGGGACTTAATCGCCTCCCCATCACTCATTGCATGCGAATATTGCGTGGACGCTGCGAGGCGTGCTAACCGGAACTCCCATGGTCAGGATTGCTGACTGCGCCGGTTGCATAAAAATTGAACCAAGCAAGATTCATTTCATCGTCCCGCAGAAAATTTGCAGTATTTACCCCGCAGTTGGCGGCGGTTAGATGCCGAAGAAAATTAAGCAACGATCATTTCAATCAGCGAGGAAAATCCCTCCCATATTGCCAGCATTATTGACCTGAGGGCAAACACGACACTCCCTGCTCTCATCCCTGTTCACCTTGGAATTGTTCACGGTGGATTCCGTGGAAAGTGTGGTGACTCTCAGCATTTTTCAGAGTCAGATAGAACCTAGATCTTGATGTTCGTGTAGCCTTCGCCAACGGACGATTGAAATGAATACCACAATCAACGCAGTGGAACCGCAAAACCCTGTGCCATTGGGCTTGGCAAGCAATCGAACTCAGATACCTTCGGCTGTCTATTGTTCGGTCGAAGAATTCGTTCAGGAAGGACTGCCGGGTTTGCTGGGAACCCGTTGTTTGATTGTCCAGCTCAACGTTTCGGACTCCAGTTCCAGGCATCCCATCGAGCAACTGGCCCTGCTGTTGACCGAGTCTCACGTCACTGCGACTTCATCACCAGAGAACTTGGGGCAGGAGCGAGCGTCGTCCCTTGAGGACCGTGTCAGCGTGCTGAAAGTTGAAGAGACGCTTCGCACTGTCGCACAACGTTTTATGGAGCAGTATTCGGGTGAAGAAGTTCTGACCATTCTGGATGGACTGTCACGCCGCGAATGGGAGGTTCTGCTGGGCTTGCTGGACGGGCAAAACTGCAAGCAAATTGCCAGTGATCTGGAAATCGGGTTTGCTACGGTGGCCAAACACAGAAGCCACCTCTTGCAAAAGCTGCACGTAAAAACACTGGCAGAATTGACGACGCTTCTGTGGAGCACCGTCCTCCTGGCCTCGCAAAGATCTTCTGTTGCCGGCCACAAGATTTCAGGTATTTCGTCGGAACCCGGTTACCAGCCCTAGAGCTAAACGCCGCCGCTTATGCCTACTCATGGTTGAATCCCTAACATCACAGGATGAGCGGTTGACTCTCTCAATTGGCCCTCAACCTGTGACAGAGCGGACACCAACCATTGGCATTTGAGCTGCACTTCTCAGTGCCACTGGTATAGCTGACCGAGAATGTGCACTCCACTCCAGCCCCAAACCTTCGCGACAGCTTTCGCGAATCGGTAGAATAAGCCGAATCTGTGAGTTTCACTTTTGATTGGCTTGGAAGCCAGTTTCACCGTCAGGCGTGAACGATGCCGTTGCTGCGAATCCTTCGTCCGGGCTTGCCGGACTTCACCTGCCCTATTCACCAGCGGCTGGAACTGGGGCGGCAAGATGCTAGCGAACCTGGTCCCTTTGTCCTGACGGGGACTGCGGATGCACCACGGCTGGTGATTGCCGCGCGGGAAGACGTGGCGATTGGGCGGCGGCAACTCCGAATTGAAGTTCTGAACAGTGGGCATGTTCGGTTTACGAATCTGAACAAGTCCATTCCCATCGGGGTGGACCTGGGGGGCGCGATTGCTCCGGGGCAGACCTCGACGCAATCTTTGCCGGTCGTCTTATTGGTTGGATCACTGACGATCCGCATCGATTCTGACCCTGTTGCAACGAATGAGCATTTCGAATCTCTGGGACATCCAACACTCGCTCCGGGACCAATTCTGAGGACCGCAGCATTCGAGGCGGGTTCGCTGGCGATGTCGCTGCGTGCGCACGATGGGGGCGGATTGCTGCAGCGTTTGGAACGACTCGTCCAGGTTCTGCAGATCGCAGCGTCGTCACCAGAATTCCCGACGCATATCGCAGAGGTCACGCTGGAGATGGTCGAACTGGACCATGCCGCCGTGTTACTGCGTGCGGACAACAATTGGAAAACTGTGGCTCTCGCCGCGCGAAACACTGCGGATGCGAATGACAACTGGCGCTGGAGCCGCACGTTGTTAGATCATGTCGCCCGGAGTCGAACCACATCGTGGCGTGGGCCGCAGGAACTCACGGGGCTATCTTTCTCGAACATCAGTGATGTTGCCGCGGTGGTTGCTGCCCCCATTTTGAACGCCGCAGGTGATGTCATTGGTGCCATTTATGGAGACCGGCGCACGGGACTTTCCGGCGGTGCATCGCCGCTTGGTCCGGTGGATGCACAGCTGATTGAAATCCTGGCCTGTGGGGTTGCTAACGGGTTTTCACGTGTCGATCAGGAGCGAGCGGCACTCGAACGGCGTGTACAACTCGAACGTTTCGTCACACCCGAAATTGCACGCCAGCTGGAAGCGAACCCCACGGCGTTGCTCAGCCGAGATGCCGAAGTCACGTTGCTGTTCTGCGATATCGCCGGCTTCAGTCGCATTCTGGAGCGTCTGACACCGGAAGTGACATTCGCCTGGATCAACGATGTCATGGAGACATTGTCAGCCTGTGTCCAACAACATGGTGGAACCCTTGTGGATTACGTGGGTGACGAACTGATCGCCATGTGGGGAGCCCCCCTGCCAATGGAGCAGCATGCCATTTCAGCCTGTCGAGCCGCGGTGGACATGCTGCGACATTTGGAGCCGTTGAACGAACGCTGGGCCGCGACCTTGCAAGACCGTGTCGAAATCGGCATTGGTATTAACTCTGGCACGGTCCGTGTGGGAAATACCGGCTCTCAACTTAAATGGAAGTACGGTCCGCTGGGGAGTGCGGTGAACATCGCGAGCCGTGTGCAGGGGGCGACCCGGCATTTGCGCACGCAGGCGTTGATCACCGCGGCAACGGCCGAACTGGTTGGGAATGTCTTCCCGACCCGCCGCGTGACTCAGGTGCGTGTCAAGAACATCGAGCAACCACTTGATCTCTTCGAACTGCATGGCGATCCCCCGGCGAAATGGGGCGAACTTGCCAGCGAGTATAAGCTGGCATTAGACGAATGGGAGCGTGGCCAATTGACCGGGGCGATTCGTCGCTTAAGCCAACTTGTGGCGAGTTTCCCCGACGATGGCCCGTCACTGGTTCTGCTCAGTCGTGCGATTGAAGTCTGGTCCCAAGGACAGACGACGTATGATCCCGTATGGACGCTCCGCTCCAAGTGACTCAGGGAGCGGACAGTTCACGACTGGCTAATTTGGCAACGAGTGAGTCCGATGCTGAATCCTTGATGGCGGTTTCAAAGAACATTCTGGCTTGATCGGGCTGATTCAGCTTGCGGTAGCGGAGGCCAAAGATGTAGGCGATATGGCCTCGATACTCCGCGTCAAGTGTGCTTTGGACGGTACTCCAACCGAGAAAACCGGTGTTTCCCTTCCACGTGACCGCCAGCGGCACCAGATGAGCTTGTTGCAATCGACCATCGAGCGCCATGCGCTGAACGGTCATTTCGGCAAACGACCAGAAGGCCTCATCCTGTTCCGGATCGGGTGGTTCATTCGCCAGCGATGTTGCCAGAAACTGGTAAGCGGCCAATGTTGGTAAAGACAGATACTCTTCCTGGTAATTGGCTTCTTCGAAGGCGATCCTTCTGGTCACTTTCTTTCCGCGCGGGGAGACCCACATCGACTTGATCACATTCGCGATGGTGTCACGACCGGAATACGACAGGATGACTTTTCCCATCCCTGTTGTGTCGGCCACGGCTCCATACTGCAGAAGCTGATCCACATCGGCTGCTTCCAATTGACCCGACATGGCTTGGGCGATCAGCAGACCACGATGATAAGCCCCTTGCGACAGCAAAACGCGTTCGTTTGGTCCCGCCAAGAGTCGCCACGTCTGCAAAGCGACATCCTGGTTGCCGGCCTCTGCTTCTAAAATGGCATGTGCACGTAGCAAAGGAACTACGCGCATGGAGGTCTCGCCACTCGCTTCCTTCAGATGCTGGACGGTTGGAAGGATCTCATCAATCAAAGCCTTGGCTTCATCGGCTTGTCCCAAGGCATGCAAACAGAGAATACGTTCCCATGTCAGCGTGGCCTGCATGGACAATGCATCATCCCGGTTTAACCCTTGTAGCTTGTCGGAAGCCGCCATTTTTTCAACTTCTTCGAGCGCCATTTGTGGTCGCCCCATTTCTCGTAAGATGCGAAAATGAGTGACGTCGAACCAGTCAGAGGGATGGGGCAGCTTGTCATGCAACACCTGCAGGCATTGGTCATACTGTTGTAAGAAGGCCGCAGTCAAAATCAAATTGTATGCCGTCTCATGATACTCCAGACTTCCCGGGTCAAGCAGCGAGTGCAATCGATAGCCACGCTCGGCTTTGGCCAGCCGCTGGGGGTCAAAGATCAGGAAATTTCTGGAGCCAATTTTGGCTACTGCACTCGCCTGATAAATTCGTTGACGCGTTTCCTGCGGGGCGATTCGTCCCAAGTCATCGAAGGAATACTTCTGAGATAAGCGATCCAGAATCGCTTCTGCCAGATCGTCTTCCTGGGTTTCCAGAAAGTAAGCCCAGAGTTGGAAGTCGGCGAGTGTGCCCCAGCGGGGATTGCCTGAGTTGGAGAGTTGTTCGTAGAGCGGTCGGGCCTCGGTCCAGCGCTCCAGCGCCTGCAGACAAAGCGCCTGTTTGTAGCGTGCCTCGTCACCATAGCCGCTGTTGGGGGCTTGACGTTCCTGCTCGGCATACTTCCGCAAGGCATCCTGATATTGCTGGGCAGCGTAGAGCTGGTCAGCCGCTTCCAATGGGCTGGGCGCCGTTGGTTGCCGCATCTGGCTGCCGACGAACCGCGTGAGTGAACCGAATTCATGTGGCCATCTCACGGCCACCACACCCGGCGTGGCTGTCGATAACGGAAACGGGTCCAGCATCTCAATCGGTGGCTTGTTGTTGACCTGAATCTGCAACCGTTCACCCTGTCGTATCGCATGAATTGTCAGCTTGCCATCGGCCAGCAGATGTTTGAACGGCGGAGTTTCACGCAAAGACAGGCCATCCCGCTGAATGACGATGCTGAGCGAAACATTCTGCAAGGGGTCTTCGGCCTCGCCTTCGAGTTCCTGGCTGTTCGTCGGCTTCGGTTTCGCCGTGGGGACTACGAGAAAACTGTAGCCCGATTTGTCGGACGTCAGGAACTCCACACCCACCGGGCTCTCAGGAGGAACTGAAACATCAAAACTGACTTCGCACTGAATGTCGTTGGTTGCCGACAAGGTGGTCATCACCCGCTCAGAAGCCGGGGGTTCCACCGATGGCGAATCACCCGTGGGCGTTTGTCGAATTAGGTTTCCATTTTCTAGCGCGACCATTTTGCGATCGAGGAGCTGATTCCAATCATCAAAATCGGGCGGCAACTCTGCGACCACCTCCCAGGAACGCAGCCGCACCGCCAATGCCTGCTGTATCTGCTTGGCGGCCGCAGTGTCTCGTGCATCGAGTTGTGCCAGATCCTGCTCCAACTCCTGAATGTCCGCATCGGAGAGGCGTGGGCGTTGCAGCTTTTGCTCGATCAATTTGGCATATCGCGCGGTGAGACGTGTGTTTGCCTGCGTGGCTTGCTCCGGAGAGAGCTTCTGGAGATTGGCCACCATGTCGTCGAGCCGGCCGAGGTGCTCGGGGTCCCAGTTGGGCCGGTCCAAAGCCGATTCAAACGCCGTCACTTGCGTGCTCAGGGCCAGGGCCTGCGTCTCTCGGTATTGAGATTGAGCCGCGGATTGTTCGGCCGCACCAATGAGGTAACTGGCAATACCAATGCTGGCAATGATGACCGGGGCGACAACGGAAATGCTGACCGCCACCGCACGATGCCGCCGGAACCAGCGCGAGGCCTGTGCGATCCAGTTTTCGCGGTAAGCCATCACGGGTTCATCAGCCAGCCACCGTCGAATTTCTGTCGCCAGTTGTCGGGCATCCGGATAGCGATTCGTCAGTTGCAACGACATCGATTTCCGGCAAATGGCCTCCAGCGGTTTGGGAACGTCCGGGACGTGCTCACGTGGGGGAACAAGGTTTCCGCGGCGCACATTTTCGAGAACCTCGGCGATATGACTCCCGGCTGCGGGTGGCTTGCCTGTTAACAGGTAATAAAGTGTTGCACCCAGAGCATAAACATCGGTCGTCGGCCCCAGTTCATCCAGTCGTCCCTCGGCCTGTTCAGGGCTCATGTACTGTGGCGTTCCAATTGCGGAACCGGCTTGCGTTCCCGAGGCATCCGTCCCGCTCAACGCCGTGCGAGGCACGAGCCGGGATTCCCGCTCGGTGTCAGTCGCTGCGCTCTCTCCCATGGCTTTCGCTAATCCCCAGTCGACGACGAGCGTTTCGCCGTACTGGCCGAGCATGATATTGCCAGGCTTGAGATCGCGATGGAGCACGCCCCGATCATGGGCATATTGAATGGCCTGGCAGACATCGATAAATCGCTGCAGCAATTCACGGAATTCGACGCCATGGAATCCGGCCTTTCCTGCCTGACGACTCTGATGAAACCGTGCGGCCGCCGTTTGCAGCGAATCGCCCTTGATGAATTTCATCGCATAGTACGGACGGCCGTCGGCATAGGTCCCCAGGCCATAGACTGGGACAATGCCCGGATGTTCAAGTCCGCCGGTAATTTCCGCTTCCCGCAGAAAGCGACTACGGGCTTCCATGTTGTCTGACGATTCCGGACGGATCTCTTTGAGCGCAACCTCGCGAGCGACTTCGCTGTCATAGGCGATGGAGACGGTACCCAGCCCCCCCGCCGCGTGGGGTCTCAAGATCTGAAACCGCTGGCCCGGAATCTGTGAAACTCCCGCGCGAGTGGCATACGGGTCAGGTGCGAACGCAGAGGCATTGATATGGTCCAGCGACTGACACAGATCGCCATCCTGCAATCGATTCAGGTCCATGCGGGCAGAAGCGACCGAACTGAGCGCCGCCAGACTCTTCGCGGGATCATCCCCATTCTTGGCCAGATGCTGCACGGCCAAGGCAGCGAGGAGCTCCCGCAAGGCAGGCGTCAGCACCTTCTGTTCCAGCAGAATTGTGTCCAACGGCCGTGACTTGTCCACAACCCAGGCACTGAACGCCGCAACCAACTGGTCTCGCGTGATGAAGCCGTTCTGTAATGCCAACAAACCGAGCAGCAATTGATTGTCAGCGGTGCTTCCCACGTATGCTCTTCCCTCGATTGGCCGAGAATTACTGATGAATGACGTAGTTGTTCCCGTTTTTCCTCATGCGAAATATTACCGGATTGCACGGTTCAGGACCACGGCAGGCATACGTAAGTCCGTCGTAACCTTGGTGCTGATGCGCGACGTGAACGTGATCAACCACAGTTTTGAGTCCAATAAGACTTGGTATGGCTAAATGCACCTTCTAATGGTGGCATAAATCAAGATTAGGGCATTTTGGGATAAGCGGAGATTCGGCAGCTCTTTCCCAGGATGTCAGGTGGCAAGCAGCCGGATAGCCGGGCTGGATTCCTTGACGGCTTATACGCAAGATAGCCGTGAGTAACTCTGGGACTGAATCGGCATGAATACATGTGCGTGAAGGAATTCCGATATGGGAAAGTGCGAATGTGAGACCCAGTTCACTCCAGATCTCAGCCTTATGGACCTCTGGTCCTCGATTTATCCCGGATATGTGAAGTGTTTCGGGAAAGAAGTGACTAAGATCGAGGAGAAGAAAGTCAAAATTGATGCGATTCTGGATCGATTGAAGCGGGGACGCGTTTCCAACGTCTGGATCGAGAGTTACCTGCAAGGTTCGCTGGCTGAGTCGAGCTTTTGGCTCCATGTCGATAAAAAACGTGACATTCTCATGATGAATCACCTGGAACGAAGAGCTCGCCCATTGGATTGGTGGGACCAATGGATGGAACTCATTCCGGCCGACACCGTGATCTTCAGCAACTGCTGTTCTACCGACTACCTGTTGTCCCAGATCAGTTGGAGCATCGAGCGATTGGAACAGCTCAATGTCGATCATAGCGGACGGCCCAAGGTGTTCGACGACGACATTAAAGAGGAGATCGTCGATGTTTCTCAGAACCCGGGACTGCGAATCAAACGCCATCGGTACTTCGAGCAGGTCGGGGCGTTGATGTATATCGGCCCCCGTTTCCAGGAACGGACCGGCGGCTGCTGGGAACCGCTCCGGAAATACTCGTGGTGCAAGATCAGCGAAGTCAACGGTCTGATTCGTCTCAAGTCGTTCGAATCGTGTTTTGACTCGGACCAGGGGGAGCAGGCGAAACGGCAGCGAATCCTACGCGAAGTCCTCTTTCCCGGGGCGAATCCCGTCGACCCGATGGGAACCGATCCAAGTGTGCCGTGGTAAATGTCGAAACCAGCTTGTCTCAGCAATCATGGCGCCATTCATGAGTTATGAACTGCACATAAAACACGTCGAATCGCCGTTTCTCGATTTCGAGCAATGGCAAGTGGCTGTTCAATCGACGGAGGGTGTTCGCGCAGCGATGGAGTCCGCTGATGAATGGGACGGCGCTGCCGAGATGAACTTTGACGGAGACTGGATTCCCGTGTTCTGGTGGTCGAGTGGCAAGGTCTCTTTCCAACTTGGGCAGTTCCCGCAACAAGTCTTCGCGACAGCCCTAACCCTGGCAGCGAAAACAGACGGCCAGATCAGTGGGGATGAAGGGGAGATCTATACGAAGGTCGAAGATTTGTTTCAGTAACCTAACTGTGCAGCCGAGATCTGCAAGGACTTCCGAAGTGAAAACAGAATCAAACCGGTTGCTCAACTTGCTGCTTCTTTCGAATTCGGTTACGACCACAGCGATCTCGGTCTCCTCTGGCCCTGTGAGCGGTCCGTTCCCAAGTGGATGTGGTGAGTTTATGTTTGAGGACGTCGGCTGATGGAAGTGATGGACTATGCCCTTTTTCCCACGCGGGTGGTAACAATCCAATTCCAGGATACTGAACCTCTGAATGCGGAACTCTGCGATCTGCTTGAACGCCGGCCGGAACTCGACGACAGGTTCAACATGCACCCCGAGGCACTGAATCTGCTGCGTCTGGCGGACACCGTGCCTGCGATCGAACAGCTCAGTTCCATGTTCATCAATGGGGCGAAACGATGGTTAGAGGCCGAGGGAATCGCTGGGCTGGAAGGGATCGATCTTTTACTCTTCAGCAACCGCATGGGCCGCGGAGACTTTACGATTGTTCACAATCACCCCGCCGACCTGATTGGCATTTACTACGCCCGTACGGCGGTATCCCATCGGCCGCCCATCCATCCGAACGACGGCGAAGATTATTTCGAGGCCGGCGACGGAGTGCTGGTGCTCCATGATCCGCGTTTCAATGCTAACCTGACCGCCGTGTGTCCTCGCGATCACGTCAGGGTCTTTCCGCACCCCGGCCTAATGCTGATCTTCCCCGCCTATGTCTGGCATTCCGTCACGCCACATCGCGGCGAGTTTCACCGACTGGCATTTTCGATGAACTTCACGTTGCGGTGGCCAGCCGGCCCGGAAGAGCAGTATCCGTTGAAGTGATGATCTGGACGTACGGTGTCGCCGAGTTCATGGCGACCTCAATGCATGTCAGGTCGGTGAGATTGAGCCGCTTAATCCTGCGTCGCTCTGACTCACCGGCGAGAATTCTGCCAGCCACGAAAAAATTCAAATCCCGTCAACAATTGCTTTCGCAACCATTGACGGGATTTAGGCTTACATTCCAGTCGGGGCGACAAGACGGCTATTGAACTTTTTGTCGCTGGCGTCCGGGGCTGGGAAGCCGGTTTGCGTAGGTGTTTCCCGGAGAAATAAAGCGGGAGCACAGGAGAAAGTTGATTCAGAAAACTCCGAATTCGCGACCACTTCGCATGCTGAACGCTGTCCCGGCAGCGCGGGATCGCGCCTTCCATGCGGCAATGTCCGCCGGCATTCCGATGCTAAGACGGAAGGACTTCGGACCTTCTCGCGTAAAAAGAAGCGTCTGGTGGCTGTACGACGGAGGACCTTCGACATCGGGGATGGGCAAGTCAAGCTTGTCCATCGAATTGTTGCCGAACCGTATATTACGAGACGCAGAGTGAGCGCCGTATGAGATTCGGACGCTTCCGATAGGAGAATTCTTTGGCAGTGTCTGGTCTCCGAAACCAAAGAAGACCCGCGATCCTCTCTGCATATCAATTTGATTTCCTTCTTCGTGCCTACCGCGATTATCCACGACGTACTCAATTTCTATCCAAAAATGTGCGGCGGCGGCGAGCGATGCGGACATCGTCGCCGGAATAGCGGGCCTGTCTTGAAGAATCTGATCTGCACGCTCATCTTCAAACTCCTCGGTGAGCGTCGGTCTTGCGGGCCGAATTGCCGAATAGCGATCAACAAAAGCTTCATCGATTACGGTCGCACCCATTACGACGTTTTCCAAACTTTGAAGGCCAGCTCCAAGCGTTGGAGGGAGTGGGGCACCGGCAGCTTGCGCGCTCAAGGCATGTTCATGACCGAAGCATAAGCCGCTACACGTTAGATTGGCTGATCCGACGAGTATTGCCGCAGGCTGGAGCGTCGGGGTTTGCTGCTCCAGGAGTAACGTCTTGGGATGAAATCGGAAAGTGGGCTTAAGTCTCCGAGCAAGCAATGCCTCAGCATCAGGCACCCTAACTTCCGATCTGCGAAGCCGGACAAGGTAACGGAGGGCCTCCGGTTCCGTAATTCCCCCGTCAATTGAGATTACCCACCGTTTTGACGCGGCGCTCCAACTTGGCGAAAGTTGAAGTGCGCCGATTAAAAGACGCGCGCCCTTGTGCGAGGCAAACGCGTAAAGTCCCGTCAGACGGCTGAATGTGGTTGAGGCCGCCAGATCGCGACAAGCGTTGAGAACCGCAGTGCCTTCGCCGGGCCGCTGAACTGTGTATTTGATATTGGCCATAGGTTCGCCTTATGCTTCGTATGCATCGGTAGAGACGAACGCATTTGGCGTTGTCACGCTCGTGGGCAGTCCGGGCTTCTGCACGGTATTCCCAGCCGCAATTGCCTCATTGACGCTGTGGTTCAGAGCTATCAGGAATGTCAATTCTTGCGCCTTCGCGGAGATTCCGTATGCCTCCCGGACGGCGTCATCAAGCTCCTCATGTGCCTCGCGAAGGGGATGCTTTCCTGGCAATTCAAGCGTCCGGTATAGGTCTCTCAAGCCTCCGCCAGTCGTAGCAATCGCCTTTTCTCTCACTTCTCTGATTACTCGCGACGCAGCAACGACGCGCTTCACTTGACGGAGGGACGGCGCTTGCGGCCAGGGAAACGTCTCAAAGACATCGCGAACCGAGTACCTTGTATCGGACTCCACCTTCATCCGCGATGACTTGCGAAACCACTCGAAATGTAGCGTGCTTTGCAGGATTCCGAATGAATAGTCATCATCAAGCGCGAATACTTGAACCAGATCACTAGGACAAATGGATGAGGAAATGAAAACCATGACCGGCCTGCGCGTCACCCGCGAGCATCCGATATAACGTGGCATGGTCTTCAGAGAAGCTGATAGCTCGTCGCGCCGATTCCAAAGCTGCCACCATCGCGTAAGGTGTTCTCGTCGTGCTGACGCCATATCACTGTCCGATGCCTCCGCATCTCGCAGACTTTGCTCGACCGCCGGCAATACGTGGTGTTTGCAGTGAGCAAACGCGGACTTAAAGGCTGCCGCCTCGACCATGCCCCGGTTCCCGAAATCGATTACCCAGCGCTCAATCTTGAATGCATCCAGCAGTTCACGGCCCGTGAGGTAAGGAAAAATGACTTCGGCAGAATCGCCTTGCAACCGGTTCGCGGTGGCGCGATCAAGCATGAAGCCTTCGTAACCTGGGATTTTGCCTTGAAAACATCGTTTGGGCGACAGATTGCAGGAGAGCCTTACCTTGCCACTTACATCGGCTTCGTCGGACAAGCTGGAATTGATGAAGGGAACGTCGCGGAAAACCAATTCGTATGTGGGCTGATTGTCGTCTGCGCCGGCTTGCACACTCCGTTTTGTACCTGACTTGTTCGCTTGAGTCCAAAGCCGCCGTGACTTGGGAAGTATCGCTTCATCTTTCGTCTTTACCCAATTAACGATGGACACATGGACGTTTGCTTCGCCAGACCAAGGTTGGTTGTCAATCGCTTCCACCACCGTGCCAGATGAGGCGATGTGGTCAAGCCCGCCGACGCGGGATTGATTGTTTCTCACGTTTTGTGTGCCGACCAATCCGGCTCGGCCCGATGTGGGCTTTTCTGTGGTGCATTCGGGCAGGTGTTCATGCGCTCGGCGGAACCAGAATACACAGTAATCAGCCATTCCTGGGACTTCTGGGTATCCTTTGCGAAGCTCATTGACGTAGGACGCCCCTCGCATTGGCTTCAACCGTTTCGCGCCAAGAAACGGTGGATTTCCGATGATGGCATCGACCTGAGGCCACTCGCGAATGGACCCATCCTCATTCATGAGTGCATCAACAGTCCAGAAGTTGGAATCAAGATTATCAAGAGGCAACGGAAGTTCGCTAAGGTCAAAGGGCAGATGCTGCTGGCCAGTGGCAAGGCGTTCTCGGGTTTCTTTCAGGGCCAGCGTCTTCGCAAGCATCAAAGTGACTTTGGCAAGTTCGACCGCGAATTCCTTGATGTCGATGCCAAAGAATTGCGACGCACTAACAAGGGACGTACCGCCAGCAGCGCGTTTCGACTTCCTGCCGAAATTGGTGTAAATCTTCTCAAGAAGTTCAAGCTCGATACGCTTGACCTCCCGATAGGCTATGTAAAGGAAGTTTCCACTGCCACACGCCGGATCAAGTACCCGATAGTCCAACAATTCCGTTCGCAATGCCAGAAGGTCGGAAGCCTTGGTCGTGGCGGCGATCCGTTCCCGCCAAGGTCGGACAATGGTAGGAAGCACGACTTTGTAGATGTCCGTCTCGCTGGTGAAGTGCGCTCCAAAGGCGTGCCGCTCGTCCTGATTCATGCTCCCTTCAAACAACGATCCAAAGATGGCCGGGTGTACCTTGGCCCAATTCTCTTTCGTCGCCGCTTCAAGAAGGCATATCTCGTCGGCCTTCAGCTCAAGCGGTTCTACAACGCTGAATAGGCCGCCATTGAAGTAGTCTACTCCTTTGTATCGCCCGCCCGATGCGCGGTGCGTGTCGGCCATTTGTCGGAATAGTCCACCGATAATGTCATAACTGTTGGCGTCACCGGCCTTGCAATCCTGCACCAGTTCGCTGAAAAGCCCTCGCGGTAGAAGGCCAATGTCTTCGGCAAATAGCGCCAGCACCGACTGGAGGGCGAATCGCTGTGCAGTGACTGCCGGAACAGGGTTAAGCTTTCGAGAAACGAGTTTGTTGAACAGCGTCGCTACGCTCTTCGCCGCCTGACGGGTTACTGCTACGCGATCATTGTCAAACAGAGGCTTGCGCTGTTCTGGAAATAAGAAATTGAGAGCGGTGTATCGCTCTGGCAGCTCGTCCAGCTTGACACGGTCCATCGGCTCATCAAGCTGATGGTTGAGGTCGTAAATCCAGAACTCATCGAAGTTGCAGAGAATGACGTACTGTGGTCGGTCAGGCACAAGGTCCAGCCAATACTCGAACGCCTGTCGGTAATGTCGCTCTAACTTCTCGCCTCGCTTCTTCATCTCAAGAAGCAGGCGCGGTTTCCATAGTAGATCAGCGAAGCGCGTGCCTTTGGCTTTGTGGATACGGAATTCGAGTGTACCGCCAGCCTCCATGATCCCGGCATATCCAAACGCCTGAAAGAGGCGGTCGCAAAAAATCTGGGCTTCTCCCTTTTCGTCGCCTTTGATATGCGAGCGCACGAAGCTCACGAACGCCTTCATGCGCTCGGTAGAGTCCATCTGTGTTGCTACATTACGTTGCATAGTATTCTTCACTCTGCCAACCTATCGTTGCTCCATGACTGTTCATTTGCTTCCGGTTGTTCGTGGAGTAGTTGTTTTCCGTCTTGTCGTTCGTTTGGGCGCAGGTGGTGGGTCTGACCGTAACGGCGCATTTGGATCGCCTGCCATGAACAAGTGCTGGATGACGAAGGGAAGAACTTGACCGTTTCGGCGATGCTGGGTTTCCCGAACCCTGTCATCCCCAGGGCGTCCTGATGACACCTGAAAGCCACCACTCGCATCCATTCCCAAGTCTCTAAGGTTCGCGCGGATGTTGCCTTCAATACCTGTGATGGCGCCTGCAACGTTGGCGTCCAGCACGAATGCAAGCATACCGCCGTGGCGGACTGCACTGGCGTATTGACCTCGCACGAACCGCAGCATTCCGAACCGGACATACTCGGCGTAATACGGGCGGACGCCATCTGTTCCCCGCACATTCAGCCGCTTACATTCCAGGGCAAAATAGATGTTCTCCCGTGGATACATTGGAGAAAATACGATGTCCATTCGGCCTTGGTCCTGCCCTGCGGCTGGGTCAAGTTCAACCAACTGGGTGTCGATCCGAAACGGAAGGTCGCAACCGTTTCTGGACTGCCTGAGTGCCCGGCACAAGGATTCGGAGGCTGTGTCTTCCAGCTCGTTTCCGGCCGGCGGCGGCAGCGCCTCCCAGGTGTCGATAACGAGCGCGAGTATGGCAGGCACTTGCGTTTCGATGAAATCAACCCAGTCTTCGGGCGACCCTAACGCGATCATGTGCCCTCCTTGGTGGATCGCATCAGAATCGTTCCCGCGATTTCGTCAGCGTCGTTCATCGCAGCCGTTTGCGTCCAGTGACGTTGGCTGATTGGCTTCACGACATAAAGCCTGTTCTTATCGAAGACCAGTAGTCCACGGACCACATCAAGTGTTGCCAGTCGCTGCGGATACGCCTTTCGCAGATGGTCTAGCGACTTCAGTAAGTCTTGCCCGTTGCTGCTGACCGATGGCGTACTGACAGTGCGAGTTGTCTTCTCAAGCACTGTCATGCCGACTCCCATCGCATCGGAAGCGTACACAGTGCCATGCACCTTGTATTCCCTCTGCTTACTCCACCCGTTGAGCATGGCGCAAACGCGGTCGCAATAGGCTTCTCGCTGCGAGGATGTACTGGGAACCACGGTGGGGACTGGCATACGCTTGTGGGTAGGCTGAATGCTGGGGATCGTTACCTTTACTGTGTCTTCGATGAGCGGTTTCTCTAGAGGGTGAACGTCGAAATACTCGTCCATCAACGGCGCAATGGCTGCGTCAGCGGCGTGAATGATCGCTTGGCGATCTACAAAATCTCCGGTTGCTTTACGGGCAGCATCGTCCACAATTGCTGCAACCTCCTCAATAATCTGCCAGCATCGCTTGGGATTTCGCTGCTGATCGGGGAAAGGAAACGGCACCCTCAGTAGTTCATCTACATGGATCTGAGGGCGTGTGATTCCCCAATCGGATGCAGTATGGAATAGATAGAATGTTGCTAACGAGGACCGAAGATAGGCTGCAAGAAACACTAATTGGCTGCGATGCTCCTTCGGTCCGTGAATTCCTCGCAACGCGTCCTGAAACGACACATCAAAATCACAAAACGCAATTCGTGTGAATCCCTTGGCTACAAGAACATGCGGCGCATGAAATACTTCGGTGTTCTTGTTCGATCCGCTGCGAACCTCAACAGAAGCCTTGCTTAATGTTTTGCAATCATCTGCAAGCAAAAATAGATCAATTGTTTGTGTTGTTGCAGGAATGAACTTCTTTGATGGCAAAGAGATCGTTTGTGCTTTAGCTGGGTCGTCCCCTTTTCTTACAGGCTGAAAGCCAACTGCCATGATCCACGGCTTGTTGCTGTTTCTATCTCTCGGGCCGCGTACATGGTCTCGAAGTCGTGGATAGAGTGAGAGACGGTCAAGCAGGCGCAGTTCTCGTGGGCTGGCCCAGAACTTCTGTTTCCAGATTTGTGGTGCATCTGGACTTGCCAGGTCATGAAGAACGTCCGCAACCGTTACTGACGAACGATCGGATGGGGCAATTGTAATTACTTCCGCCCCAATCACGGCCCAATCAGTCTTCGGCACCCAGTATTCAATTTCATGCCGCGTATCCATCACGGGAGCTTTTCTGTATGCCACTACCAAAGCGGCATGAACCGCGCGCTCAAACAAGAACCAACGGAAGTCCGCCAAGTTCAGGACACGATCAATCGAGTGTCGTCTGACAAAAGCCCGCTGAAACTCCAACGCGGTTGAACTTGAATTGAAGAGAATCCCATCCGGCAGCAAGAAGCACACACGGCCAGCACTGGCAATGTGATCCGCCGCTTTCCATACAAATGCTGCTGCAATTTGCTTGTCGGGGACCGGCTTTGCCTGGGAATCACACCATTTGCCAGCCGGGGTTTTGTCCGTCGCGGTGCTTCCCCACGGCGGGTTGCCGATTACCAGGTCCACACCGGCAGGCAACGTGGCTGCTTCATCGAAGAAGTCGGCACGGTGAATGTTGCCTGGTGCTTTGTCAGTGGCAATAAGGTGTGGCAGGAAACGGCCTTGCTCTTGATGCTCCTGAATGTCACGGGGACTTAGCTGGTCAAGATAAGCAAGATACAGGCTGAAGGCGGTAATCCGACAGGCGACTGGGTTAACGTCAACGCCGAACAGACTATCGCGGAGCAACGCCATGAGTTCGCGGGCACGGCGAGGATTGCGTGCCGTCGGGTTCTGTACCTTCCATTCTTCAGCCATGCGGTTAAACAGGCCAACGAGGAAGATGCCCGAGCCGCAAGCCGGGTCGAGGAACTTCTTTCCGATAGTGGACCCGATCCCGTCCAAAGCCGAGTCGAGCACGACTTCAGCGAGGAATCGCGGCGTGTAGAAGGCACCATCTTGTTCATCTGATTCCTTCAGGAACTGTTCGTAGATAGCACTGATCGTCTCGATAGGGATGATGCTGAAATCGTAGGGCCAAAACGACTGTTGACCACCACGAACAGCAGTGCCATGAAAAAAGAGGTTTAGCGTCGCGATATGCTGTTCGTGAACGCAATCCGCTTCATCATTTAAGTCGTCGCTGAAAAGGTCGCCGTTAAAGTGCTTGCCAAGTTTCTTGAAGAGCTTGTAAAGCAGGGTCTTTGCGTCGGTTGCCGGTTGGATGGCAAGTACATCTCTTAAATGCAAAGCACCCTTAGCACCTAACCCGGACAAGTAGGTTTGGCCAATCACCTCGCGGTCGAATAGGTAACAGGTAAAAACTAGACGACACAGTAGCGCATCGAGTATGTCCCTGGGAATCTTCCGCCGCGTCGCAGACACCAATTCCTTGCGCGTATCCGAAAGATTCTCTAGCAAGGCACGATCAACGCGGTGGTCTGGATTAAATGACTTCGGGTTGCTGCGGAAGAACTCACCCGTTTCAACGGAAGTCAGAAACTCGCGAAGTCCGGTTGCAACTCGTTCAAGCGTGGCGACCAGGCTCGGTATCTGCTCGGCTGATGCAGTGCCGGGAACGGGCCTGGTCATGCCGGAATAGACGTGGACCTTGTTGGCGGTGATTAAGACAAGGACGGGCGCGCCGCCGTGGTTCCAGAACAGCTTGTGAAGCTGGAATACTTCATCGGCCGTGATAACGGCCAGTTGCTTGAAGTAGACGAGCGGTGAATGGTCGGCGCAAAGTACGCCATCCAATGCGAGGATGTCGAAGGCGCGCCGAATCAGATGCCCTTGGGGCGTCGTGGAATCGAGGTCATCCTTGCTGGAAAAGAAACGAGGAGGTTTGCTGTCGGCGACTCCAAACTCGTTTCGCCATTTTGTTTGGGCTGAGGTGGTCATGTGCGCAATGACCCCTTCCCATTTGAAGCCGTTGCGGGTTCTGCAAGAAGGTGGTAAGCCCATCCATCCGTGTGTTTTTCGGACCGGATCGAATAGCCCATGCTCTTGAGGAAATTTACGTCGCGGTAAATTGTCTGCTCTGACACCTCTAGCTTCTCGGCAAGCTCAGGAGACGAAAACGCTCCAGAGCGGATCAATTCGATCAGCCTGTCGTGACGGCTCGAAATCGCCAAAGCTCGTCCGTAGCGCATGGTGCATGTCTCCCAGTGGACATGTCTAACGCGCAGTGATAGACTTGTCAAGGTCGGTAGTGCTTACCGCGAAAGAGCTTACAGCAGAACCTTTCGTCGAAAAAGATTGCAACTTGCCTGTACCTGGGTACCATCGACGACCGGAGGCATGAATGGCACGATTCACGGGTTCGGGCGAGGGACGCGACACAAGCGCGACGTACGAGAGTGCGGCGGCATTCCGCGACCGCTGCTTGATGGCGGACGGCTCGCTGCTGTTCGGCGATGCCCAAGTCTGGACCTCAGCAAATCTCGACCGGATGCGGGAGAAGTTCGTCGATGCACCTGACGAGTCGGACCGATCCTTTCGGGAAAAGTTCGAGGATCAGCTCAAGGACGAGTCACAGGCCGTGAAACGGCTTGCGGCGGAGGCACTGGCCGTCTACTTCCTGTTCCCATCGAATGTCAGGGCGCGCAAAAAGTGCGAACTGATCAGCGAAGTGCTCGGCTGGGGCGGAGATGCCTTCCCCGAGGACCACCCGGTCATAAAGGCATTCGCGGGAGGCATCGGAAGCGGAGGCCAAGGGTATAACACGCGGCGTCCTTTTGAGATTGCCTTCCTCATCCGTCTGGCGATTGCGTGGAAGAAGCTGGACCCTGCCAACGCCAAGGAGTTGATTGCGGACGCTTGGAGATTCGAGGAATTCGTTGACGGGATCGACGACGCGGACAGCCGGCAGCTTCGCCACATGCTGTTGCACTTACTATTCCCTGAACATTTCGAGCGGATTGCCAGCAGCGAGCATAAGCGGCGAGTCGCGCAGGCGTTCGCCGGGCTGCTTCCCGATCCGGAGATGGAGGGCACGGATAGGCGCTTGTACGCCATTCGTAAAGAGCTATCAAAACTCCTGCCGGGTAAATCGCTGGACTTCTACTGGCCGCCGCTGCGGGAAGCTTGGTATGACTCGGCCGGTGAGATCGACGTGATTCACCACAAGAAGCAGATTGTCCTCTATGGGCCACCGGGCACCGGCAAGACACATGAGGCAAGAGAGGTGGCCGAAAGGATCATTCGGTCTGCTGCCCTTGAACGCTGGGGCGCTGCAAAGTATTTCCAGCAGCAGGACAGTATTGCCAAGGCGGTCAAGGACGGAGTTCACACTGTCCAGCTTCACCCGGCGTACTCATACGAGGATTTTGTCCGCGGCCTTCACCTCGCTGGCGGCAAGACGGAGTACCGCCCCGGCGTGCTGCTCCAGATCCTAGGGCAGATGGAAGCTGAGAAGTCAGAGGAACGTCTGCCGCATGTGCTCATCCTCGACGAGATGAATCGAACTGACCTAAGCCGGATGCTCGGCGAATGCT
The DNA here is from genome assembly GCA_016125225.1 of bacterium. Taxonomy (GTDB): domain Bacteria; phylum Planctomycetota; class Planctomycetia; order Planctomycetales; family Planctomycetaceae; genus DSVQ01. The sequence continues at coordinate 19,611 of WGME01000020.1, forward strand.
TCTCGCTTCTGGAGAACCGCGACCGGACAGTACGCCTGCCGGGCGGTGAGGATATGCAACTCAAGCTGCCCTCCGACCTGTACGTCATCGGCACCATGAACCTGATCGATCAGTCGGTTGAGCAGATTGACTTCGCCCTGCGCCGTCGCTTCCTCTGGATTGAGTGCCTGTTTGATGCGGATACGCTGCTGCGTGTCGCCAGTGAGTTGTGGAACCAGAAACCGAAAATGCGCATTTCATGGGATCGGGTTGAGGACGATTTCCGCCTCTTGGCCTCGGCGGCAACGGCTCTGAACCGCGCCATCCACGAAAGCGAGTTGCTTGGGTCGCAATACGAAGTGGGTCACACCTACTTTTTCGATGTGGTGCGGTTTTTAAAGGATGAACTGGAAGACGGTGGACAAAGGCGGCAGGGGTTTCTGTGGAATAAGAAGCGGCGTCCTCGGGATGGCGGGGCGGTCGAGCGGCTCTGGCGACTGTCACTCGAACCGCTACTGCGCGAGTACCTCTCAGGACTTCGCGGCCGGGAACGCGACGACGAGTTGCAGCGTCTTCGTAGCGTCTTCTTCTCGCCCCCGGAGGCCGAAGAGTGAACTTAGAGGCGTTCGATTGTTCGCCCCTTCCAGAGCAGCCCACAGGAGAGACCATTAAGTGGTTCCGTGGTCTAGCAGAACATTTCCAGACGGGGGAGCATGTCCTTGGCTTCGGCCCGCGCGGCGACGACGAGCCAGTTGTGTACTGCGAACGTGACGGCACATGGTGGGCGGGCCGGTATGTGGGCGTGCTGCGGCACGAGGGCTGGACGCTCACAATTCGGCCGCGATTCGGGATGGCAACGCTGGCATCCTGGCTCGGTCAGGCCGTGGATGCAATGCTGGTGATCTCGCCAGGCCGGCTCCGCCAGGACGTGCCGTTCATTGTTCAATTGCTCGCCATCGTATGGGGACGGGCGTTTGCCGACGCAGCTCGCCACGGTCTTCCAGCCCTGCGTCACGACCGACGGCAGACCGGCACCGTGGTAAGAGGCCGGCTCGACGTTCGGGGCACACTCGGCGAATTGGCGGCGGGTCGTGAAGCCGTAGTTTCGCTCAGGCGCGAGAAATCATTGAACAACCCCGCAGCGGTCGTCCTGGCTGCTGCGTACCGTGTGCTTCGCCGCCATCTCGGACCGGGAACGGAAGCAAGCTGGGTTCCTGAACGGGTGGCGGAGCTACTACCTTCCCTTCTTGCGGCAGTTGGAAGCAACCCGGCTCCACCAACGGACGCGGAACTCGCACGGGTCCGGTACACGCCGATCACCATTGGCTATGCCCGTGCGGCTCATATTTCCAAACTAATCCTCCGGCACAAGGGTCTGTTCGTCGAGGCGGAGGCCGAAGGCCAGACTGAGGGAGTGCTGTTCGACGTGGCGGAGCTATGGGAATTATTTGTCCTGGCAGCGCTGCGGCGGGCGGCAACGGGGCTTGAGGTGATGCATGGCACAACGCAGGCGGACGGGTGGGATTCGCTGCTGCGTAGCGATGCCGATGGTTCGCCCCTTGGGGAAATGCGACCGGACGCCGTGGTCCGGCGGGACCGGCAGCCGGTCGGCGTACTCGACGCCAAGTACAAGCAGCTTTGGCCGTCTGTTCGGAACCCGAATGGCCCCCGGCGTGAAGACCTATACCAACTGGCAGCCTACCTGTCGCGCTATCCTGAAACCGGCTGGGGGGTCCTTGCCTATCCGGCTGACCCTGGCCGGCCTGGCGTTCCGCCCGCCCAAATTCGGAATCCTTGGCGGATGATGAATGGCCAACGAATAGGCTTCACGACATTGCCGCATGACATCGTAAGAGCCGCGCAAGAGCTGCGATCTGTCCTGAAGGAATACGAATAAAGTTTATCTCTCCCGGCTCCTGCCATGTCCACGGTTGCCGAAGGCATCCCGGAGAATTTGACTGGCTGCGTAGCCGGTCATGACAATCATGGACCCGAGAGCGACGTACTGTAGAGCCATCGCCAGTCGCTCGTTTTCGCAATTTCGGGATAGCATCTGGGCCTGGTTGCCGAGGTCGCGAAAGTGATAGGTCGGAGGTATTGTCATGAAACTATTCTATCACAGGTGAAACACGCTGCGCAATAGGCTGGCTGCTGGTTTCAGCGTGTTGTGCATTTCGGAAAACGCTGCTGGAAGCGATACAAGTCGCGACCGTTTGCGAGCATGTTCCAGGCAAACCTGACGCACGACGCGACCAGGTTTCTCCGGGAAAGTCCGCCTATGCAGTGCATAGGGAAGACGCCTGTCAACAATTGGGCTGGAACATGCTCGCGAAATCTTCGCAGGAGGTTATGAGGAAGGGATGCCACTCGCGTGGCCGGAATCGATTGGTTTCGGCCACAAGTCGGCGATGAATTACGGGAGTGAATCGGCCTGGCGGCCGTCGTTATTTAAGACATGAAAGGAGGAGAAGCGGCAGCCGAACGTAGGGGTCGTCCATCGTTCGGAACCATAATGTAATGAGGGTGCCGCGACGAAACGGGCCGGTCACACGCCGAGTTCCTCGTTGCGTCCCGATTGACGCGGTTGGCGCAAAATGTATCGGTGATTCGTTGCAGTTGAAGGGCGGGCATTTCGGCCCGCCCCCGGTTGCGTTAGTCCTTCGTTTCCGATGCGATTCGGAGAGTGATTCTGCCGTCGAGCGGGATGGCGTCCAACTGGATGGTGAAACCTTTTCCGTCGGCGTGCGGCCATACGCTGCCAATGCGGGTCCAGAAGCCTTTTTGCCCCTCGCGGTCGCGTACCTGGTAGGCGATGTGGCTCGGAGTTTTCGGGGCGTTTTCGGATTTTGTGCTGTTAGACATGGTGATCTCCTTCTCTATGAGTTGCAGGCCGCGACCATCGCGGCCTGATGGCATCGCGGGCAAAGTCGCCTCAGTCCGGGGCGATAGCGCACCGGGCAAGCGAAAGGCCGAAGGCTTCCCCTGGAAAACGGCCTTGGCAGCTTGAGCGGTCCGGCGGCGGCTTTAGGCGTGCCCTGAAGAAGGACGGGATCGCGGATGGTTCAAACTGACGAAGGAGACGCGGCTGGTCAGTGACAAGACGAGGACGCCCCTTCTCTCGTGTGCTGATGCGGCTCAAACCATCAGAGCAAGTTACGAAGGTCAGAAACCAGTGCAACAGCCGATCTGGCGACTACGATTATTGCGATAAGCGCTCCCGCCTTTCTCAACAGGCCGACATTCGCGGCCAACAGCACCTTGATGGCAGCCCGCGCAATTCCAACCAGGGACCATATCATCGCCATTAGGAATAAGATCATGTATGCAGCAATCACAGACTGATTGCTCACCGTGACAATCGAGTCCACGGCCAGCGTCAATATGACTAGCAGGAGATAGAGCAGCACGCCATTGAGGAAGAAAGATCGCCTCAACGTCAGCTCTCCATTCCAGTGATCTTTGATGTACCGAGTGATCGAATTGGTTCTCATGCGAAGCCTCATGCTTTTTCGTAACTGGTTGAAAAGAACCTGCAACAGCGAGCGCCCCATGTCAATGGGCAGATAATGCAAGCATTCCAAATGAAACCGGCCGCCGGGTTGACCGGCGGCCGGCGGCGTTTGGCCGTGGCTATTCGGCGGGTTTCGGCTGTAAGCCGTGCAGATACTCGGCTGCCTTGCTGGCGTGTGACGCGGCGGAGAAGATCGCCCGCTTGTCGTCCTTCAAGATCGTTAGCCAGTGGCCGATATAGGCGGCGTGGTCGTCGCGTACCTCGGGCGTGATGTGCAGGTCGGCACACAGGAAGGCCGATCCAAGCTCCGCAACGAGTTCTTCCATCGCGTAGCCTTCATCGCCCCAGCGTTTGCGGCCGAATTCGCGGTTGAGGCGGGTCGTGTGCCGCGTCCAGTGCGTCATCTCGTGGGCCAGTGTTGCCGCGTGCGATTCGGCATCGCGGAAGGCTTCCAGCGGGGGCATCTGCACGTAATCAGCATCCATCGCGTAGAAAGCTCGGTTGCCTCCGCTCCTGATGTTGGCATGTGTGTTGCGGAAAAACGTCTCGGCATGTTCGATGCGGTCGATTTTCTCCTTCGGCGGTTCGGCCAGCATGTAGTAGTGCTTGGGCAGTCCTTCGCATTGTTCCGCATTGAAAACAGTGTATTCCTTCAGGAACGGGATTTCCGCCTCGGTCTCGCTGCCGTCCTCGATCTGCTCCTTCTTCTTGAACGTGCTGGCGTACACGACGGGGGAACCGTGCTCGCCCTTCTTCACGTGCCCGCCGAGTTCCTTCGCCTGTTGGAAGGTGATCCAGAACGGGCAGGAAAAGCCAGCGATTTCCGCTGAAGCCCAAAGCATCAGGATATTGACGCCTTGATAGGGCTGGCCGTTGTGCCGCAACGGTCGCGTGATGCGTCCGGCGGCGTTCTCTGCATTCCAAGGCTTGAGCCAAGGCCGCACGCCTCGCTCAAGCTCTTCGACGATGTGCGAAGTAACGCGGGTGTAAACGTCGGTGCGGGTGGTGGTAGCGGTCGCCATGATGATCTTTCCTTTCCGGGTTTGTGAAATGGCCCCTTACGCGAAACGCGCTCGCGTTTTCCGGCGGAAGGGGGGCAAAGCCCGAAATGGAAGGGGGGAGTGCAGTCAAGGACGACCGCAACGGAGAGGCACCCGGTCTGCACAAGCGAGGTGGGGAGCGCGGAAGATTGGGGAGGAAGCCGCGAAGGTCGCGTGGCCCCGATCCTTGACGGCACGGGGGATTCACCCCCGTATTCGTCTTTCGCACGAGAGGGCGAGAGGGGGCCTCAGCCGTCCGCAGGACCGGAGCAAAGCGCAGCCCGCAAGCACTCGGTCGCCTGGATGGCGGACGTGCCCGACAATAAGAGTTTGTTTGCTGAACCTGATCAAATCACATGAGCATTGTCACTTGCATCACCGGTTGTTAACCAGTGGCTATTTCTGAGCGACTGGAGCTCGCGTGCCCTCTCAGGCCTTAGTCAGCCATTCTTCCAATTCGTTTCTGTTGAAGCCTCCATTGTTCCAACAGTTCTCGAAATACTTCTCGATCATCGCACGTTGTTCTCTGAGTATTGCCGCCACTCTGATCATCCATTCTACGCGGCGCCTTTCGTCGTCTTTTACATCCGTAAACTCTGGCTCCTTGACTATGAGTGCACAGGCGATTGCACTCTCAACATCTGACCCCGGCACGTCGTCCTTGTCATCCAGCTCATCCAGGTCATGAAACATCTTCATCATTCCAGCAAACTGCTCGGACGTTTCTAACGACGTTGCAGCCAGTTTTTCCCTCTGCTTGTCAATGATCGTGGAGTGATAAATGGCTTTACCGAATTTTTCGAGAAGTCGTTTGTTGTAACAGTACACCTTGTATATGGCAGTATACACAGATATGGCGTCCTGTTTTGGATCGTCGTACTCTTTAACCATGTCCGCAAATGGCTCCTCTCCATTCATAAGAAAATACATCGGCAATATGATCAGGATATTGGGCTTTCCGGTGTCGCCCGGTTGTTGTTTGTTCGGGACCGGCTGTTCATCGCTTGAAATGGTATTTGCCTGTGCCTGGATGGAATCGAAAAGTTTATTGAACTTCCAATGCGCGAAAATGCTCATGCCTGCTGCGGCGTCCTTCATCAGCTTCTGATGCGCAGGCACAAAGCGTCCAAATCTGTCGGAGTCGCTCAGGATGTCAATCATTTCTGATTTCATTCCTTTCCCCGTCTTGTTGGCTTTCCGAGACATGTCTATGAGTATGTCTAATTGCTCTGCAAGGTTTTCTAGCGCGATTGCCCTTTTTAAATGCTCAATGCCTTCGACATTTCCGTCAACAGTGTCTGCCGCAGTAATTGTGTAGATGTTCTCGTCTAACCGGTTCCTCATGGCCAAGGCTCTGCGGCCTTCTGTTTTCGTCCCACCGCCATACAAGTTAACCTTAATATTTGCGGTCAGTTTGTGGCGGAGGTTGGCGAGGACGCTTATGGTCATTCCGCCTTCTCTCACGTTGGTCAATTCAGTGATGATGTCCTCTAGTGGAACGACCGTCATAGACACACCTCCTAAGTCTTTGGTGCTCACGCCCACAGGCCAGAGCCATAGGAGTCGCTTAACACAGTCGAACCACGTTATCCAGCAGAAACAACGTGAGTCGCATCACGCCGTCAGCCCATCCAGATAGTCGGCCCACCACTGCATCATCTGGCGGCGTTCCGGCAGGTATTGGGCATGGTTGTACGCCGCCCTCACCTTATTGCCCTGGACGTGGGCGAGCTGCCGCTCGATTGCGTCGGGGCTGAACAGATTGCTCTCGTTGAGTATCGTCGATGCAGTGTGCCGGAAACCGTGACCGGTGGTCCGATTGTGGTATCCCATTCGGTAGAGCGCATAGAGTACGGCGTTCTCGCTCATGTGCTTGAGCGGCTTGTGTGGATTCGGAAACACGAACTTCCATTGGCCATTTAGACGCTTGAGTTCCTTGAAACCGGCCACGGCCTGCCGGGAAAGCGGGACAATGTGGTCTCGCCGCATTTTCATGCGCTCAGCAGGAATGCGCCATTCGCTTTTGTCGAGGTCGATTTCGTCCCATGTCGCGCCGCGCAATTCCGTGGTGCGGACGAACGTCAGCATGAGTAAGGTGACGGCGAGTCGCGTTTGCGGATGCCCATCGTACTTTGCCAGCCGCTCAAGAAACTCCGGCAACTCGACAGCCTTGAGGTGCGCGTAGTGCGTTTTGACGTGCGTCTTGAGTGCCCCCTGTAGGTCGTTGGCGGGATTTCGCTCGGCACGGCCCGTGGCGATCCCGTACATGAAAATCTGGCCACAACAGTTGAGAACCCGGTGTGCAAGCTCGGAAGCTCCACGGCTCTCGATCATCCGGACGACGGACAACAATTCAGGCGGGGAGATTTCCTTGATTGGCCGGGTCCCAAGTCTTGGGAAAATATCCTTCTCCAAGCGGCCGACCAAGAACCCCGCGTAACGCGGAGTCCAGGCAGGGCTTTTTGCTCCAATCCATTCGCGTGCAATGGCTTCAAAATTGTTTTCGGCGGAGACAAGTGCCTGACGTTTTTCCGCCTTGCGTGCCTCGGACGGGTCTTGTCCCTCCGACAGAAGGTTGCGGGCATCGGCCAGCTTGCGACGGGCTTGGGCAAGGCTGACGGTCGGGTAGATGCCGAGCGACAGATTCTTCTCTTTCCCTAGGTAGCGGTATCGAAATGCCCAATACTTGCTGCCATTGGGGTAAACGAGCAAAACCAGCCCGTTTCCATCACTCAGCTTCCTGATCGATGTTCCCGGTTTCGCCTTCTTAATGGCTATTTCTGTCAGTTTCGTCATGGTGTGGGTGAAAGATTTTTGTGAACTCCTTTTCACCCACAATTTCCCCCACATTTCGATGCGACTGTCAACAAGTATTTGCGGACACCTGTGGCGGCGATTCTCGCTCAGAGTGGCTCTGACTGTCGGTTCTGCGGATTTCAGCGAACGGGGTCGGCTGTTGGGATGGCTGGGGCGCCACCAGTCAAAGTGACGTAATTTCTTATAACACACACTGACTGATTTTTGCTCCACCCAACACATCTAATAACATGTTGAATAACAACAATAAATTGGCTGGGGCGCCAGGATTCGATATTGAAGCCCAACGCATTGGAATTAGAAGTGATTTCAAATTGCCGCGCCCAAATTCACCCGCACTTTCACCCACAGAACCGGTAGCGTTACGAAGGGCAGTGGGCACGAGATATGAGATACCTGGATTCACGTGTTCGCGCAAGGATCAGTTCTTGTCAGATGGCGATGTGACCGACAACTGCTGGATCAGATCGCGGATGTCCTCAACCCGCCAGGCAGTGCATCGCTCGGAAAGTTTGACGGGCTTCGGAAATCGACCGTTTTTTACCCCTTCCCACCAGCAGGTTTTACCGAGTGGGATGAGGCTTAACACCTGATGCAGTCGCAAGAATCCCGTTTCTGGCAACTCGTGCATGCGTTGAATCCATTCGTTTGTCTTCTGGCACACCTGCGGCTGGTCCAATCGCACTATGCCACTCTCCGACTATACCACGATTAGGAGGTGCTGTCGCGCGCAAACTGGCTCTGAGCGCTGATGTGTGCGGTATTTGCGAACTGCGTCGTGATCCAGAAGCGGGCATGAGAGCAACTTTATGCTGTGTGTTAAATGCACGAAGTGTCCGACAAGTCCTTGGACAAAATTGCGACCTGCTTTGCGTTGTTCGAGTGCCAACGCTCTCGCATTGCGTGCAGATTGTGGTCGCGTATGGATAGCATTGAGAGAACTGGAAAACGCTGAAATCAAGGCTGGCTGCGGTGGAGCACAATATGGTTAAGGAAGAATTAACAAATGTGTGATAGCCTAAAATGGAGGCATGATCCGTATCACGCAACAGGACAGTGCCAAGGACGCCAAGCGGTACTACGCGACAGCGGACTATTACAGCGAAGGCCAGGAACTGGTGGGTTCCTGGGGCGGCAAGGGTGCCGCCTATCTGGGTCTGGAAGGAACGGTAGACAAGTTTTCCTTTGAGCGGCTGTGCGATAATCTCCATCCAGCGACCGGGCAACCGTTGACGGTGCGGACACGCACCGAGCGGACGGTGGGCTACGACTTCACCTTCTCGGTGCCAAAGTCGGTTTCGCTGCTTTACGCCATGAGTGGCGACCAGGGCATCATGGATGCGTTCCGAAGCGCCGTCGATGAGACGATGCGCGAGATGGAAACTGAGATGCAGACACGCGTCCGTAAAGCACGCCAGGACGTGAATCGTACCACGGGCAACATGGCCTGGGCGGAATTCATCCACACCACGTCGCGGCCGGTGGATGGCCTGCCGGACCCGCAGCTCCACGCCCACGTGTTCGTATTCAACACGACGTTTGACGAAGAGGAAAAGCGGTGGAAAGCTGGCCAGTTTCGGGAACTGAAACGGGACGCCCCGTATTTTCAGGCGGCGTTTCGGGTGCGGCTGGCGAACCATCTTCAGGACATGGGGTTTGGTGTCGCGCGTAAGCGCGACGATTTTGAGATTGCCGGAATACCTGCCGATGTGCTGCGCCGGTTCTCTCGGCGCACGGCCCTGATTGAAAAACTGGCCCAAGAGAAAGGCATCACCAATCCTGACCGCAAGGCCGAACTGGGGGCCGAAACCCGTGAGAAAAAAGGGTCCGCGTTGGGTTGGGAGAGCCTACGCAAGGAATGGAACACGCGACTGAGCGACCAAGATCGGAAGGTCTTGGCGGCGGTTCACCGTCGAGAGCATCCGGTAGAAATGAAGGGACGTGGCGAAGCTGCTTCCGTCGATCACGCCCTGGAGCATAGTTTTGTGCGTGAAGCGGTTGTGCCGGAACGTAAGCTCGTCACCGAAGCCCTGAAACGTGGGATCGGCACGGTCACGGTTGAAGACGTGACCCGCGAGATGCGCGAGCGCCCCCTTATCCGCAGCGATGTCGCTGGGCGCAAGATGGCGACAACGAAGGAAATGCTCGCCTTGGAATCGAAGCTAATCGACTTCGCTCGGCTTGGGCGGGGGCGTTGCCGTCCACTGGGCAATCCTGAGCGCCCCTGCTCCCGCGACTGGTTCAATGAAGGCCAGAAGGCCGCCGTCGCCCATGTGCTCGCTTCGCGTGACCGGGTGATGATTATTCGCGGTGTGGCCGGAACGGGGAAGACGACGCTCGAACAAGAAATTGGTGATGCACTGGCGGAAGCGGGCAAACCCGTGGTGGCCCTGGCTCAGTCAGTGAAGGCCAGCCGCGAAGTGTTGCGCGAGGAAGCAGGATTTGTGAATGCCGATACCGTCGCGCGGTTCCTGAAGGACAAAGAAATGCAGGAATCGGCGAAGGGCGGCGTCATCCTCGTGGATGAGGCCAGCCAGCTTGGTACACGGGATATGCTGCGCGTGTTCGATGCGGCCGAAGGCGTCGGGGCGCGAGTGATTCTGGTGGGTGATCGTAGGCAACATCGGAGTGTCACGGCGGGTGAACCGCTCAAACTCCTGGAAGAAAAAGCGGGGCTACGTGTCGCGCAGGTCACGGAGATTCTCCGGCAGAAAGGCGATTACAAGCTGGCGGCACAGGCTCTGAGCGAAGGACGAACGGGTGAGGCATTCGACGAGCTTGATAAGCTCGGCTGGATCAAACAGGTGGATGATGCGGATCGTTACCAGCGACTGGCCGACGCCTATCTTTCCGCTGCCGCCGAAACGAAGAAGGACGGCAAGCCAAAGTCGGCGCTCGTCGTCTCGCCTACGCACGCGGAGGCGGGCCGAATTACGCTGGCGATTCGCAGTGGCCTGAAGAATCAGGGCAAGCTCGATGAAGAGCGTCTGGTTCAGGTCTGGACTCCAACACACTTGACCGATGCTCAGAAAGCGGACACCACCGAATACGAACCGGGCGACCTGCTCCAGTTTCACCAGAATGCACCGGGCCACAAAAAAGGATCGCGGCTGACGGTGAGAGACGGAATCAAACTGCCGTCGGAACTGGCCAATCGGTTTGAGGTGTATCGCCCGATGCAGTTGCCCCTTGGCGTCGGTGATCGGATTCGCCTGACGGCTGGCGGTAAGACCAAGGACGGCAAGCATCGGCTGAGCAATGGGTCGCTCTTGACGATCAATGGATTCACGAAGCGGGGAGACATCATCGTCGATCATGGCTGGGTGATTGATCGCGATTTTGGTCACTTCAGCCACGGCTACGTCGTGACCAGCCATGCCAGCCAAGGCGTGACGGTGGATAAGGTGTTCGTCGGCATATCAAGCGAGTCGCTCCCGGCGACCTATCAGCGGACGGCGTATGTGGCGCTGACCCGTGGGCGGGAACAGGCGACAATTTACACGGACGACAGGACCGAGCTTCTCAAGGCGGTCAGCCGGGCCGATGATCCATTGTCAGCGACGGAGATTTCCGAGTCTCCTGAGCAGAAGCCGGCCTTGCCGGCTCGGTTGATGAAGCGTCTGGGTTTCGCCCGTGGCTTCTCCGTGTTCAACGGGCAACAGAATTCCTCGCAGCCGGGAATCAGCAGCGAGCACCTGAACGACAGGGGATTGGACCATGCTGGATGACACCCCACATCAAGATAGATTGCAGCGAGACTCGCCTCCCAGAGGACTCAAGGGCATTCTGGAGTCCAGGGAACCGCCGCGAGAAAAGGAAAAGGATGTCGAGGGAGCGGAAGCGGCGTGCCGGGCGTTTGGGTATCTCCGTGGCATCCGCGATCAGTCCGCAGCGGTTGAATTCCGTTTCCGGGACGGCAACAGCGTTTGGTTCCCGTATAGCTGGCTGGGAACCTGGAAGTTCAATCCTTCCGAGGGTCTCCTACTGAAATTCTCCGGCGATCTCGTCTATCTGGTGCTCATCAAGGGCAGCAACTTGGACAAGCCGCTCAAGGAAGGGTCCGTCACGCTCACGCATGCGGGCTTTCAACGGCACCGGTTGCTTTGGGTCCGGGAGATGACGGAAGAGGAAATCAGGCAGGTGGGAGAGACCGAACCGACCATCGACAGCATTGAGGTCGCTGAATTCGAGTCTCACGCCGCGCTCAAGGAATGGCTCAGCAAGAAGGCCCCGGCGTTCGTGCGGTAGTTGCCGTTCCCTTCCTCGCGATTCTTTCCCACTTCTTCCCGCAAAGGCTCGCGCCTCACGTCTGAGCGCACCGCGAACTCGGTACGTCTGTGCGACAAATCGGCACCGCGCCGATGAAATCCCCTCCGCTTGCATTTCTGACGGGGAACCAGAAATGCCAGACATGCTGTTCTTCATGTCGCTGAAGACGGGCGCATCTCTGTTGCGAATCTGATCGCAACCTCTTCCAGGGCAGAGGTCTAACGCTCTTGATTGCCCACACCGTCTTTGCTTGGCGCGGGTGATGCCAGCCGTCTGTCTATCGGCTTTTCGGCGCACGGGTATCGCTGGAAGACATTGATCGCCTTCCTGTTGCGCCGTCAGTCATCGCATTCCGAACTGGCCGTCGAACGATGCGGGCTTCCGAAGTGCGTTTTCTGCGGTTCGCAAGCCGCGAGAAGAATTCAAGTGACGAGTGAACGACTGGCACACAGGAACAAGGTGATCGGCCTGACGAAACGTTGATCGTCGGCGAAAGACGGCTGGGTGCGGCGGCTCGGGATACGTGTGACGCATTGACTGAAACAAACTTGACGATTGTTCGTGTCGTGTAACGACAGAAGTGCCTTTCAAGGCACGAGTTATGGCCGAGGCAGAACAAAAACTGGATGGGTTCCATGCATTAGGTGTGAAGTGCAATCAGACGCCTGAAGCAAGGTAACGGAAGCGCGGGCGGCAACGGAAAAGCGGCCGACACGAAAGTCGGCACAAACCAAACCGAGAAGGAAACGACCATGCCATCACTCACCACCAAACCGCTGTCCTGGTTCAAGGCCAAGCCGCAGGTTCGGCAGGAATTTGACGAGAACGACCTCCGGCAACTCGGGGAGTCAATGAAAACCCACGGTCAGTTGCAGCCGGTATTGGCTCGGGCTGACGGGACATTGATCGCCGGCGAAAGACGGCTGCGTGCGGCGCAGTTGGTGGGCCTGCCGACGTTGCAGGTCATCATCACTGAGGAGTCGCTGAGCGAAACGCAAATCAAGGTCATCCAGCTCACCGAGAATCTGCACCGCTCCGACCTACGCGACAGCGAAAAGTGGCGGGCGTTCGAGGAACTGCTGCGGCTCAACCCCGGCTGGTCGAACAAGGACCTGGCCACGCACCTGAAGCTGAGCGAATCGACCGTCACGAAGTACCAGGCCCCATCACGCTGCGTTCCTGAAGTGCAGGACGCTCTGGTCGCCGGACAAGTGGGCATCACCGCAGTCTATGAGATCAGCCGAGCGCCGGCCGATCAGCAGGCGGAACTGCTGCGGCTCAAGCTCTCCGGCACGTCGCGGGACGGACTGGCCGAGCGCGTTCGCAAGCAGAAGCGGAGCGCCACTCAGCAGGTGCGCGTGAAACGCATCTCCTGCCCGCTTCCATCCGGTGTGGGCATCGTGGTCACGGGCGGCGAGCTTTCACTCGACGACCTCATTGAGGCGTTGGCCGAAACGTTGAAGGAAGCAAAGAAGGCGAGAGAGCAGTCACTCGACATCAAGACGTTCAGTCTGCTGATGGGTGATAAGGCGAAGTCCGCCAAGTGAGGAAACGTTGCGTACCACGGGCGTCCATTCAGGAAAGGAGGAGACCATGAGCTGGTGGGGAGAATTGCTGATCAGGATCGTGATTCGGAAGTGATGTTGCAATCAAAGCGGTGAATGGAAACGAAAGTGCGGGGCGACGTGTCGTCGCCCACGCTTTCAATCTCTCAACAATCAAGAACAAGGAACTACGACATGTTACTTGCCAACGTGTTTGAACAAGCAGTCGGTAATTTTTTCGCATGGACGATTCTGCTGATCGTCATTGCGAACCTCTTGGCGAAGAAATTCTTCGCTGCCAACCCGGAGGTGAAGGACGCTGCACAGAAAGCAGCGACCTCCAAGATGCTTCAACTGATCAGCCGCTTCTTGAAGTAGATCGCGTTGGGCGGGGATCGGAATCCCCGCCCACCCTGCGGGGAAATCATCTCGTGATATGGGGTGTCACATGAATCCGGAGTTGGATTTTTGGTTGCGGCAAATTGGCGCTGCAACGGTTTTCTTCGTCGTTGGCGGGATCGTTTGGTCGGCTGGAATCGCAGTGTGGGACTGGATGAGCACAAAGCGTTGATGGAACGGGCGGCTCGCGCCCGTGAACAGCAAGGGAGAATTTCCATGTACAAGTTATCTCGACTTATGTTGATCCTGAGCGTGGTCGCCGGCCTCTGGAGCCTGCTGATCCTTGGGCTGAAGCTCGGCGGAATCGGCTACATCGGGATCGCCCTGTTGCTGTTCACGCTGTTTGGCAAACGGGGATTCCAGGCACTGACGGCCTTCGGAACGGCGCGTTGGGCCGATGTGTCCGACCTGCAAGCAGCAGGAATGATTGACGCCCATTCGGGCCTCATCATCGGTCGCGCCGGTGGCCGGGAAAAGCCGCGATTTCAACAGGCAATGCGAGAGCTATTCAACTCCTGGGTGCCGTCGAAAGAAGCCTGCGAACAATTCCTGGCGTCGATTCGCGTCGGTCGCCAATCGAAGCTGCCCCCGCCGCTGGTGAGGTTGCCGAATGCTTGCCACTGTCTAATTTGTGCGCCGACGGGTGTAGGCAAAGGCGTCTCGTGCGTCACTCCCTACCTGCTGGCGTCCGACGAGTCGGCGGTCGTGGTGGACTTCAAGGGAGAGAATTGCAAGCTCACCGCCGAGCATCGGCGGAAGGCGTTCGGCCACCAGATTGTTGTCCTCGACCCGTACAAATTGGTTTCGCAGACTCCGCAGACATTCAATCCGTTGGACTACATTCGCAAGGAGTCTCCGACGGCGATTGATGAATGTCTCGACCTGGCCAAAGCTGTTGTAGCTCGCACCGGAGAAGAAAAAGACCCGCATTGGGTCGATTCCGCCGAAGCTTGGATCGCAGCATTGATTGCCCTGGTCGTGTACTACGGCGAACCGAATGACCGTTCGCTGCAAACCGTGCGAACGCTGCTATCCAGTCCTGAAAAACTCGAAATGGCCATCAAGCTGATGTGCTCCTCCGATGCCTGGGACGGAATGCTGGCACGCATGGGCAGCCAACTGACCCATTACAAGGATCGGGAGCTTGGCTCGACGCTGACCACGACAAACCGCTTCCTACGGTTTCTCGACACGCTGGCCGTCAGCGAGAGCACCAAGACGAGCAACTTCAACCCGGACGATTTGCGGCGGGGGAAATTAACGTGTTACCTCATCCTGCCGCCGGAGCATCAGCGAGCACAGTCGCCGCTGCTTCGGATGTGGATTGGATCACTGCTGCGAGCGGTCGTGCGAGGAGGATTGCAGGAGAAGAACAAGGTGCATTTCGTGCTGGACGAAGCGGCGAGCCTCGGCCACATGGAGGCGCTCGACGACGCGGTGGACAAGTACCGGGGCTACGGAGTCCGGCTTCAGTTTTACTTTCAGTCGGTTTCTCAGCTCCGGAAGTCCTTCCCGGACGGACAGGACCAAACGCTGCTCAGCAATGTCAGCCAGGTGTTTTTCGGAATCAATGACCTGCCGACCGCGGAGTACGTGAGCAACCGGCTTGGCGAAGAAACCATCGTGGTCCGCAGCGGCGGAACGAGCACCGGACGTTCGCAGCAAGGCTCAAGCCAAGGCACGAGCTACACGTCCTCGTCGAACGAGAACGCGAACTGGGCGCAGCAGGGCCGGAAACTGCTGAAGCCCGACGAAGTCCTGGCGCTATCGGATCGCACTGTCATCACGTTCACACCGGGCGTGCCACCCATCTGGACGAATCGCATCCGGTACTTCGAGGAGCGCAATTTGGGACAGCGGCAGGGATGGTGGCAGCGATTCACTGCGATGGCGAATGTCGTGATCGGGTCGGTGATCTTGCTGCTGGTGATGTCGGGATGCCTGGTCATGGTGTGTTCACTGAGTTTCCATTGACCGCCGGCCGCGCAGCAACGTGCAGTCTGCGATCAGCAACGAATGATGATTCACAAAAGGGAGACGAGTCATGGCAAAACGCGATTTTGTGGAGGTGATGAAGGAAGCGATCAGTGCAATCGCTCCTGGACTGGAAAACGTCGGGCCACAGGTCAGTGCCGAACTGTCACGGCTCGGCACGCAAGGGGCGATGGAAATGGCTCAGGCATTATTCAACGGGGCCGCCTTCACTCCCTACGGGCCTGGCCAGTACACGCCGGCCCCGGAGTTGGATCAGGGCAGCCACGAGCAAGTAGTCCAGCAGGCGGAGCCGCAACGGGAACAGGAGCGCGGCGGACGGGAAATGTAGTGACCGGCAGGCCAAGCAAAACCCGTCGGCGTGACGGAATCGGATCGAACTGGCGAGGTAACAACAACGGACCGGCAGGTGTCGGTCGCAACAAGGAGAACTGACATGAGCAGAAAAAGCATCGGACAGGAAATCGCGGACGAGTTGGTTTGTAAGGCCGTGGTCTGGGGACCTCCCATTGCCGGAGGACTCCTCTTGGGGCCTGCGGGGGTAGTCGCCGGGGTTGCGGCTGCAATCGCGATGATCTCCTCATGCAACCACGGTGACGGCCCGACTCCGAATGCATCCCAGTCAAACGACACGGGGTCATCAACCCGATAGGGCGCTCCTGGTAGTTCGCGGTCAGGTTGCCAAGTAACCAAGGTCGGCGGGGCGAGATGCCCTGCCAACCTTGGCTGGAGCGCAGGAGCGTGCTTCACCTTGGGAACAACTCGGAATCGGCCCAAGACGTAACGGAACCGGAAAGTGTTGAACTGGCAAGTACAAATGGCGGACCGGCGTGAGTCGGTCACAACAAGGAGAAGTGAAATGAGCGATAAACGTGACGACTTGATTCGCGAAGCCATGTGTTTCGGCACTCCCATTATCTATGGAAGCGTGTTTGGGCCTCCGGGGGTAGTCATTGGGGCTGTGGCCGCTGTTATCGTCGCAGCCTTAGACAAGAACTACCAGAAGTGTTACGGCTCGGCTCCGAATGAATCCCAGTCGAACAAAACTGGCTCATCGAACTGATGGGCAGCTCCCTGCCTGTGTGTTGTGAGTAACGAGGTCGGCGGAGTCTACTCGGCTCCGCCAACTGTTGAGGATAAGAATGATGATTTTCGGAATCGCAATCGCATTTGGTGCGGGACTTTGCCTCGCCGTCATTCTTCTGTGCTTCAAGGTACAGACAAAAGAGGCGTGGCAAAAATTCGAGCTGGAGATGAACGTCCATCGCAAGCACGTGGATAAGTTGACGGCAGAAAACTCCAAGTTGCGGGTCGCGCTCGCTGCTGGCGAGATGACGAACGACGCGAAGAAGGTGGCCGCGATGACGATGGCTGCGCTGGATGCCATCATCGGCACCGAGAAAGATTCCAGCAATGTTTAACCAAGAAGTTCATGACAACACTAAGGAGGTGTGAAATGGAAAGGCGAAAGCGTGTGTTTTGTACAGTCGTAACGGTCGCCGTTGTCCTGGCAGTCGCCATCGGATGGCAAAAACATCGGATGCAGCAAAACATCCAGAACGTGATTCAAAAGCACCAGGACGGGCAGCGGCAAGAGCGTGCGCAGCCGGGCGCAGTGGT
The DNA here is from genome assembly GCA_016125225.1 of bacterium. Taxonomy (GTDB): domain Bacteria; phylum Planctomycetota; class Planctomycetia; order Planctomycetales; family Planctomycetaceae; genus DSVQ01. Next base: position 36,782 of record WGME01000020.1, read on the forward strand.
AGACCCGGATGGCACGATCCGCTGGCGGAATTAGCGCATCCACAGCGAACGGTTAGTTGTGATCGCTCAATCTGGCGGTGGTGAGCGACAGTGTAACGATCTGAGCGGGAACATCGCCCCCGCGATTCTTTTCGGAGTCAAGCAATGGAATTTCTCGTCATTGGATTGATGTTGTTTGTGCTGACGATGCCACACGACCCGGAATAGCAGGTATGGCCATGACGCTGGAAGAACGCCTTGAAAAGATCGAGTCCATGCTCGTCGTACTGGTCGAGCGGCAGCAGGTGCGGGAGTGGTACTCCGTCGATGAGTTCGCCCGGATCGTCGGGCGTGCGGAGTTCACCTGCCGCGAGTGGTGCCGAACCGGTCGCATCAAGGCGGAGAAAAAGCAGAGTGGCCGTGGCGCCCACGCCTCTTGGGTCATCTCCCATGAAGAGTTGCAACGCTACCAGCGAGACGGGTTGCTGCATGGTCGATGAGCAGCAACCCCTTTCGCGTGATTCAATCTTCCCGCGCGCCGGGACGCCGTGGAACGTGCGCGCCTTTGTCGAACCTTTTCTTTCAGCGGTGGTGAGTTCCAGTCATGGCCCGAAGCAATCGAAAAAAGGATTGCAAAGTCGCGGAAGGTGCCCGACCGGGCATCGTCCCGGCGGGGGCACCGGACTGGATCACGGCTGAACTCATCGGGAAGACCATTCAGGTCTGGCAGCCGTACTACCAAGCTACCCTCACGCCCGAAGAAGCCGTTACAATGATCCAGTCGGTGGGTCGGTTGTATCAGGCTCTTTCTTCGGGGGCATCGCCATGAAGCAATTCGTTGCACTCGCTCGCGTCAGCAGCCGGGAACAGGAACGTGAAGGCTTCAGCCTCGAAGTGCAGGAAGACGGCCTGAAGCGGTACGCGGCCCAGGCCGGCGGCGAAATCGCCAAGCTCTTCAAGATCGCCGAGACGGCCAGCAAGGGCGAGGAACGCAAGACGTTCCGCGAGCTGATCGCCTACGCCAAGAAGAACGCCTTCGCCCTGGATGGGCTGCTTTTCTACAAGGTGGACCGGGCCGCCCGCAATTTGTTCGATTACGTCGAACTGGAGCGGCTGGAATCTGAATACAATCTGCCGTTCATCTCCGTCTCACAGCCGACCGAGAACACGCCCGCCGGCCGGATGATGCGTCGGACGCTGGCGAACATGGCGAGCTTCTACACCGAACAGCAATCGGTGGACGTAAAGGAAGGGCTGTCACGCCGTGTGCAGGAAGGCTGGTTCGTGGGCCTCGCTCCCTACGGCTACCGCAACATCCGCAAGGACGGTCGTGGTGTCATCGAAATTGATCCCGAACCCGCCGCCAACGTCAAACGTATCTTCCACCTCTACGCCTACGAGAACCTGACGCTCGACGCCCTGGTTGAAAAGATCAACGCCGAAGGCCGCGTCTGGCGGAAGTCGCAGCCGAAGTTTCCGCGAAGCTCGATCCACAACATCCTGAAGGACCGGGCCTACGTCGGCGAGCTTCTGCACAAGGGCGAATGGTATCGCGGCAAGCATGAACCGCTGATCGATCGGGCCACCTGGAATCGGGTGCAGGCATTGCTTGGCGGGCACGTCTACCATGCCCAGACACTGACCTACGCCGGGCAACTGATGCAGTGCGGCCACTGCGGGCATCCGATCACGGGCGAGTTGGTCAAGAAAAAGCGGAAGGATGGTGGGGTCAACCACCACGTCTATTACCGGTGCACCTATTACAACTGCAAGGACCATCCCCGCATTCGCATCCGCGAAGCCGACATCGAAGCCCAGGTTGTCGCGGTCTTCGGCAAGATGAAGGTCGAAGACGAATCGGTCCGCGACTGGTTCCGCATGGTGCTAGCGTCGCAGACCCGTGATGCACAAGCCGACAGCCGCGCTCAGCGTGAAGAACTGACCCGGCAGGAAACGCTCATCATTCAGCAGCAGGACCGGCTGCTCAACATGCGTCTGGCCGACGACATCGACCAAGAGGTCTTTGCCAAGAAGCACACGGAGCTACGCGACCGGCTGGCCTCAATCAAGCTACAACTGGACGTGCTTGACCGCTCCCACGACGAAACGGCCGAGTTGGCGGCGAAAGTTTTTGAACTCTCGCAAACGCTGAAAGAGCAATGGCTTACCGCCGACTACGCTGCGAAGCGTCGTTTGCTCGAAATCGTGTTTTTGAACTGCACTCTCGACGGCGTAACTCTCGTCCCTGAAATGAGAAAGCCCTTCGACGTTCTCGCCGAAGGGCTTCTTTCTGAAAATAGTCGGGAGGACTGCCGCAGCTTTGAACCATGGACAACGGTGCGGGACACGTACGCGACGTCGTTCTTCAGCCCAAGACCGTGGTATCTGTCGGAACTGGCCGCGATCGCGGACGAGGTGGCGTAAGTCGCGTTATACGAGGCGGTAGTGGCCCGTTCGTGGCGCCCCGACGAACCGGAGCAAACGTTTGTCCCGGAGATCGGAAAGATCCCGTTTGGCGGTCTTCTGTGAGCAGCCAAACTGCTCAACCACCATACTGGCCCGGACTTCCGTTCCCTTCTCGATCTGAGTCATGACCCACTGCTGCCGGGCGTTCAGATCAGGGACATCATCAGGGTCATTGGGGACATTTCGCCGTTTTACGGGGACACGATCAGGGACATTTTGTCCGTTTACAGGGACATGATTGGGGACATCAGGGACATCGATTCCCTGATCGGGGACATTCCCAGCGGCCACCAATCGACGTGCTCCGACGACAACCGACACAAGTTCGTTGATCCGATAGCCTTCACCTTTGCTGCGGACGATGTCCTGATCTCCGATTTCGATGTTGGCATCCTTCCGTACCTTCTGAACGATCCGTTTGCGAAGAGCGTGGATCGCCTCCGAGATTCCGTTCTGGCCGCGACGGCAGAGGACGTCAGGATGATCAGCCAGTTCGTCGCCGCAGTATGCGGGGTAGCGGCCGTTCCCCCGCTTCTCGCAGAGGACGGTGAGAATGCGATTCATCAACGGAGTGATCGGCACATCGACGCCGCACACGACCACACGTTTTTTGAGCAACTGCAGTTCGCCCCCTTCGAATGGCCGGGGCGGCGCAGACGTCTTTCGCTTTGCTGCACCAGAAGATGAAAGTCGCCCGGCCCTGCGGAGCGCGTCCGTGATGGCTCCGTCCAGCGTCTTCCCTTCCCGCTTGAACGGTTTGGCGACGTAATCCGCAGCGCCGAGCTTCACGCATTCGACCCCCTGGTCCGGACCATTGTTGCCATAGCCGGTCACCACGATGACCGGTCCCAGTCCGAGCGAGACCAGCTCGCTCAGCAGGTTGAGACCATTCTGCAATCGGGCGAGGCTCCGTTCCGCGCGGACCGGAATCTCCAGGTCGAGTACAAAATAGTCATAGTTGGCTGTGGCCAACCGCTGGCGGACCTCATCCTGGCAGCAGGCCGAATCGTGTTCGTGACCGAGCGATGTCACGATGTCGGAAACCACATCTACGATATTGGGATCATCATCAACGATCAGTGCGCGCAGAGTCATTCTGGCGGTTCTCCCGTGCTTTCAATCGGCAGGACGATCCTCACTTTCGTCCCGGCCTGAATCTGACTGTCAATATCGAGCGAGCCGCCGTGTCCCTCGATGTACCTCCTGGCGGTCGGGAGTCCGAATCCCGTCCCGTCATGTTTCATGGTTTTGTGGCCGGGGATGAACTCCCGGATCTGACGGAGATCATCCTCACCGAATCCCACCCCGTTGTCTTCGATCAGAATGTGAACCCGGTCGATATCCAGCGTTGCGGAAACGGAAATCCAGAACGGACCGACCTCATTCCGGATCGACCGAAACGCCTCAAAGGCATTCCGCAGCAGGTTCGTGAACACCGAAAGTACCTGGTGTCGGGCGACTTCGACCGACAGCGACTCCGGCACGCTGAATCGCAATTCGATGGCAGCCGGGTCGTGGCCGGTGGCTTGGAAATAGGCGCGAGCAGCGTCGGATGCTTCGCGCACCAGATCGATCAGTCGTTCACGCCGACGCTGGGTCGGAAGCGGTTGGGCATAGGCCCGCATGTCATCGAGAAACTGTTCCAGGTCAGCCAGCCTGGTCACGATCGAACTGGCATGTTGCCCTAGCTTCCGCTTGTCGATCGACCCTGACTTCGCCAGAGCACTCAGTTCTTCCGCGTTGTGTTTGATCGGCGTGAGCAGACCTCGCATGTTGTGGACCGTGCCGCCCACGAGCATGTCGAAGTGCTTCTCAACAATCCGCCGCGCCTTTCGTGTGGGGAGCGAACCGTACAGCCGTTCCATCGAATCGTATTCGGCCGCGAGATCTCCCGATTTCTTGTTGCGGGCCAGAGCGTTCTTTTCCCCGCGCCGACGGCGATCCAGAGCTCGCTCGGCCGCTTTCCGCACGTAGTGGTTCTGGTCCTGCGTGAGCGTTGATGCAAGTGGACTGAATAGAGCCTCGGGTAACTGGCTCAGGATCTCCGCCACTTCGCGGCGGACTTCCCACTTCGGATCGCGGGCCAGCAGTTCCAGAACGGCGACACATTCGTCCGATGGCGCTCCCCAGGCCTCGGTCTGCCCGGTGAGCAGCGAGACCCGCTCCGACCGAGGAATCGCTTCCGGATCGTCCCGCAATTGATCGGCAATCTGTTTCCAGGCGACAGGAGGAAGAACGTCGTCATTGTCCATAACGCTCTCCTCGTCGGCGGAACGCCTCGGCTCCACCTTCGAGGAGCGTCACGATCTCATTCTTGCAGGCATCGACGTCTCCTTCCCTGGTCACACGGGCTTTGGCCCCGTCCGACTCCAGAACCACAACGTGATCCGCTTCCCCGAGCACGGGGATGTTCGGGTTGTGAGTGACGAGCACCAGCTGCCGCTTCTTCTTTACGTGGCGGATACTCTCAACGACAGTCTGGAAGATGAACCGGTTGTCGAGGTTGTCTTCAGGCTGATCCACAATCAGCGTGCTGTCGCTTTCCAGCAGCAGGATCGGCAGAATCGTGGTGCACTTCTGCCCGGTTGAGAGAGACGATGTGTCCTTGTAGTCCTCCCCATCTTTCAATTCGATCAACGGCTGGTCATCCAATTCAACTGTTTCAAGCGTGAACAGGAACTCCGGGTCGAACAGAGCGGCGGCCACCTTTGCCGACTGGTCAGCACTCAATTCGGCCCGATCAATCAGTGGATCGGAGTTCCGACTGCGGATCACCTGCGTCAATTCAGCCGGGGGCATGGCGGTCACGATTTTCTGCGAGACGACTCCCTGTTTCAGTCCTGCCCCTTTCAGCCGGCTTTCGAGCAGCAGCCGGTATGCGTCCGAGTTGCCGTATTGAGTAATCGTGACCCGAATCGTCGGGGCCAGTTCTCCATTGATCCGCTCCGCCACGGAATTCCGGACGCCAAACCGCTCATCCCGCAGTGCCGAGAGCTGCTCCAGCAATTCTGCTCGCTGACGGTACAGTTCCGTGATCTGCTGTTTCAGTTCCGCCTGCTGCTGTTGCCGGGCCAGGAGCTGATTGCGTGACCGTTCCAGTTCCGCCCGCTCGGCAGCCTCCTGCTGGGCCTGTTTGTGCTTTTCAATCGTGGATCGGAATTCCAGCTCCTGTCCGCGATGACGCTGCGCGATTAGCTCAATCTGCTCGGCGATTCCCTTTCCCGCCTTCTCGACCCTGGCAACCGCCTTCTGCAGCAATCCGTCGACATCATGACCGCAGTCGATGAGTGACTGGGTCGCTTTTCCCAAGATGTCGGCATTGGGGCCCTTCGCGGCCTCTGGATCGACGACGTTTGTCGCCCGTGGGCCAACGGAATCGACCAGCCCCAGCAGAGAGGCCCGATATTGAACAGCCAGCTCTCGGAGTTGCTTCAGCGACCGCACTTCACGATCGCGGAGGCTTTTCAGGCGATGCGCTTCGTTGATCTCAGCGCTGGCCCCGTTGGTCGTTCCCGTGAACGCCTTCAGTTTCGTTTCAACCGTTGGAAGCGAGGTCAGTTCGTCGCAGATGGCGGCGACCTCACGTTCCAGCGGGATGATCTGATGGGCATTCGCCTTCAGCGTCGAGATGAACTGCTGCTCACGTGAGAAGATGTCCGCGATCTGCTGACCGGCGAAGCTGTCAATTAAATCCAGCTGAAACAGCGGACGGTCGGCGATCGATTCGACCGCGTTTTGAGAAAAAATGTCCGCGCGGAACAGGCCGGACTTCAGGTTGACGGAGACCGGCTGGTTCTCGGAGTCCAGGATGATGGGCTCATCGCCGAAGGACCGGGTCACATTGTATGTCGAACCATCACGGGCACGGATGCCGACGCAGATCCGCCCGCCCCCGAGGTTCCGTTTGACGAGCGTTTCAATCCGCTTCCGTTCATCGGCCGCGTGTTCCCGGCTCGGCAAGGAGTCCAGGGCGTATCCGATGAATTCAACGGCGGTCGTCTTCCCCGTCCCCCTCGCGCCAATGACAGTGTTGAGTCCGTGCCCGAATGAAATCTGCAGGCCATCGAGGAAGCCTCCGATGACTGAGAGAGTTTCGATTCGTTGGACCGCTTTCCGGGTTCCCATGCTGCTGACTCCGACTGCTACGACATCTTTGTGCGAATAAGGCCAACCACGAGTCCGCGAACTTCGACTCGTTCCGGATCGACAAACATAGGCTCCATCGATGAATTCGCCGGCTGCAGCTTCACACGGGACTTCTGTCGGTAGAACCGTTTGACGGTGGCTTCCTCTCCGTCAACGAGGGCAACGACGATGTTTCCATCACGGCAGCCGGATTGTGGCTGGACAATGGCGAGATCCCCGTCATGAATCCCTGCTTCGATCATGGAATCCCCGCGAACCCGGAGCAGGTAGTGCTCACCGGGAGAAAACAGATCAGTCAGATCGAAGTCCTCAGCATCTTCAATCGCTTCAGCCAATGGTCCGGCCGGAACCTGCCCCAGCAACGGGTATGGCTGTAACGCCGAATCAAGCTGCTTCCCCCGGAGTTGTCCAAGTCGTCGGAAGAACTCCGCATGGCTGGCGATCGACTGCGACAGCTTCTCAGGTGGTCGGCCGCACTCGGTGAGCAGCCAATCCCGGTCGATTCCCAAAGCATCAGCAATCGAAATCAGCGTTTTGCTGTTGGGCGTGTGATCCAACCGGCCATTCTCGATCTTCGACAGGTACGTGTAGTTCGAACCGATCGCCTCAGCGAGGCTCCGCTGTGTGACTCCCCGCTCTTCACGGAGTTTGCGAATCAGATTGCCGACGCGATTGGTCATGGTGGGTGAGTTGAGAAATCCGTGCAACGCATGTTGTGTGTGACAGACAACATCAACAATGTAGCTGCAGGATTGCGAAGGCACAAGGAAAAAGCAGCAAGAATCGCCGCATTGCACTGCCACGTGATTCAGTTTCAGGCAGCCCCCGTGGCCTACGGACAACCAAGCAGTCGACGCATGACCCGATGCGGAATAACCTCTTCTGGGATGCGGTGGCCGAGTTCGACCAGTTTGCGACACAGCAGGCGGTAGGGGGCCGCAACCGCCTCCAACGCGGAGTCAGGAATCTGGCGTGGTTGCTGTTCCTTCATTGGCCAGCCTTGATCGGCCCCTAGATCTCGGGCGCACCGAAACATCGCCTCGTGAAACGTAGTCGCCGGCTGAATCGGAATTTCTCGACTCAACGCCCTGATGTCGGCTGCCAGCTGGATTCCTTCTGCATCCAGATCGCCGACATATAGCACTGTTTCGACCGGGGGATCGAGCATCGACAGGTATCCGATCGACTTCACCATCTGCTTTCCCGCGCCGTAGCCGATGCAGCCGAACCTAGCATCCGTCGCATATG
>WGME01000038.1 GCA_016125225.1 bacterium
GCGGTGCAACCAGCGACCATAATTCGTCCGACACAATCAACCGGGCCATGCTGTCCTCCTTGACACACCAACCAACCATCAGCCCAGCCTATCGCTCAAACACCAATTCTCCAAGATGGGTTTTGTTAGGTGAGTCTAAGTGTTTACCGGATTTGGAGGAAAGCTGCATCCGCCATCAAACTGAATTAGACCAGGAGAGAAAATCCAAAATCCAAATGGAAACTCATATGGGCCGATGTCCCATAGGATTTGATGATAATACAATGTATGAGAACGGACTGCACAATCGCAGTCTGGTGCACTTAGCAGCCGAAATGCAAAATTTGTAACAGTGAGGCTACGCGGCTTAAATGTGATTGTGTTGGTCACAGGATCAAAGAACTTATACGTTGTCGCCGGAGTGTCGTGTTCTACCAAAGGCTGGACTCTACCTTGACACGGAATAGGAATCTCACCGGATAGATAGCGTCTCCAGTCGCCCTGTGGACCCAATAGTGCGAACGCGTCAACCCAATCAAACGGCTGAAGGGAAATGCCTTGAGATCGAGCAGCTTCAATGTACTCAGGTGGCCAAGTATTGGTGCATTCAAGCCATTGGAGTCGGCAATTGTCCGGCTCGCCAATTACGTATTCAAGGTGAGCAGTGTAGTCAAATTCATGCCCGAAAATGTGCACATCCCCTAACGGGGACATGCCTGCTACACGACGAAATTGCTGTATATTCCCAACGTCACCACCTATTGCACAGCAGCAACACAAATTGCAATCCATTCCTGATGGATCTGTGACCAGCACCGCTTGCTGATTACAATAAGAGTACGGCTGCAAACCTGTGGTTGGAAATCGCGGGTCTCTTTGCAACCAGCGAGCGAGCGAAATCGAATATTGACGGGCTCGAACGTCACACCCTCGATCGCCATGGCTTTCTACATATCCAACCCTACCAACCCAGAGTGAAGACGATTGCGTTATGCCAAGACGTCGTACAGTGCATCCCCACGCATCATACCCAAAAAAATCAGTGACGTTCTCGTCGTCGTCAGTGAGTTCGCGGGTGCTGCCGAGGGCATCGAAGTGGAAATAGCGGGTTTCGCCAGCGCGGTGCTGGCTGATCAGCGGACCGTACATGGTCGGCTCGTTGGTGTAGGATGCGAGGACATTCCCTGCTCCGTCAGTCTCTTCCAGTATCGAGTCTGTCACCGGATCCCACGTGTACTGTGTGACAGCCATGTTCCAGACTCTCCATACCAGATGCTGGTCAGCACCATCGCATATCGTACATATTTGCACCTCGGTCTGGCAAGAAGAATCCGTCAACAGTCACCCTGAAGCATGACGGGAACGACAGGGTAAGAGCGTTTGAGAGAGTTCAGTAACGATCCGTGCTTCAAGCCCATTGTGACCAGAACCTCCAGCGGCGATAGCCGTGGTACCCGAACGCTTATGGAGTAATCGTGATGACAGCCGTTGTCCCAGGGCACACCGATGGCTCAAAGGTGACAACCATCTCGAAGGGTTCATAGGTCGTCGAGATGATGCTCACACCAGGAGGTTGATTAACAACCATCGTGCCATCGATACATTCAAGCTCCAAATTGACGCCGCCAGGGCAGACTTCGTTAAGCCATTTCCCATCCCCGTAGTATGTCAGCTGAAAACCCGGTGAACAGAAACCGCAGTCTCCACCTCCCGAATACGTCCCCAAAGCTGAAAGATTTCCACGAGGAACGGTCTCGCAACCTGCGCAATTACATTTCGGGTTGGAATTCACCTTTTATGTTCCTAAAAGTTCTTCGTTAGTGAGCACTTTGATCAACAATCCATCTGAGCTTTCCAATGATCTGATCGTCGTCGCAAATCTCACCACCACGGCAACGTCGATCATCGAGTACGAATCGTACAATTCTCATAATGCAATTCGAGAGTTGTTGCGTCCAGAGACCATGCCATGGCATCCTCTGTAAGCTGACGTTATCACCTCATCTGTCCCCGTTGCGATCATTAGGGAGTGCCGCAGGCAGCGTAGCGATTCTTCGGCTCGTATGGCAAGAAAAATCTCCAGCACGCCCAGAAGCCGCAGATAAGCAAGATACCCGGCAGAGCAAGCCAGCTTGCCTTCAGGTCACTGCATTAGCAGGATGTCGTCGCAGCGCTCGATCAAATCGTATTACGATTCTCTTGCACGCTTTGCTAAAGTTTAGAATCGCAACTGCACGCCTTTTGGCGTCATGCTCTGGGAGGAACGCTGGCCATGTCAACACCAGAACGGTCACCCGCCTTGGGGATGATCACTTGCGCGCCCGGGTGTTGATCCGCTGAATGCGATCGAATACCTACGTCGCGCTGGTTTTACCGAAGTCGTGCATCTCTTCTGTGAGCCCAATTCACCTGACATCGCTCCGGCCTTAAATTTGATCATTCATCGCCATGCCCAGCGATTGGGCGGAGTCGGGAACTGGGCACATTGCTTGCGGTGGTTATGGGAACACACATCCGCTGATTTTCTCGTGGTTTGCGAGGATGATATTGCGATCTGCCGTGGCGCTCGGTCTGCATTGAGCATGGGTTGGAGGCTCGCGGAACCAGTGGGCTTCTGGTCATTGTACACGCCGCGCCGTGATCGCCCCCTGGTCGGGCATCAGCCCGGTTGGGTCGCTGCCAATCGTGGTCGCGACGCGTGGGGGACGCAGATGATGTGCTTTCCGCGAGCCTCCGCAGAACTCCTACTGAGCTATCGTCCTCTATATGAGGAGAATCAATTGCGAGGTCCTACGGATGCGATTGTGGCCCAATGCTTCCGAGATGCTGGCTATCCCTGTTACTACCATAATCCCAGTCTGGTTGATCATCTGGGGAAAGTCAGTGCCATGGGAAACAATTGGCAAACCGAGCATGTCGGACTCGACTTTGACCAGGACTATGCCCCGTCGCCCCAAATTGATCCTGCAAATGAAGAACCTACGGTTTCTGTTGCCAGCAGCCCCCGCACCGCGGTGGTCACCGTCTATCAAGACAATTTGCCCAGAGAGGTTCTGGAACACCAGGAGGCGGTCGTACAGCGATGGCTTCCGTCGGCATGCGATTTTGAGCGCTGCCGAGTCGGGCATCATGCCTTGGGACTCGATGACTATTTTCGCCAACCACGACATGCGGCCTATTTGATCTTGGATGCGGACTGTATACCGTTGGCAGATTGGGTCATCCCCTGGATGCTGAGTCAGGCCCAGGCTGGAGTTGTAGTCGGAGCGGCTCAGCGTGCAAATCATCTGAAGAATGACCAACACATCTATGCGGGTCCCTGTGCGCTGGCTTTCAGCCGAGCGACCTGGGACCGCCTGAGCCCCATTTCATTCACCGCCACAGAGCGGGGTGATGTTGCAGAAGAACTGACTTATCGTTGCGAACAGCTTGGCATACCGATCACGCTGCTGTGGCCGACAGATGTCGTCACCCCGCGCTGGACGCTGCACCCGAATCAACCGTTTGGCTTGGGGACCACTTATGCCAACGCGTTGTTTCATGCATTTGAAATCTCAAAAGGGCAGACTGTCCCACTCTTTCTCAGAAAGTGCCAGGAAGTCATCACCCACGCAGCCCAGGCGAACTTACCGACCACCGTGAACGACCAGCAGGTACGAAACGTCTCCACTGACTATTCCCGGGCCTTGCCGTGTGGCCAGTTTCATGAGGTCTGGTACAGCGATGCGGAGCTTGCAAGATTGACTGCCGCCGTCCAGGGGGTCAGCGCATTACAAGGAGCAATCGTGGAACTCGGCTGTTGGGAAGGCCGCAGCACTGTGGCGATGGCACAAGCCTGTACGCCAGAAATGGTTTTGGCCGTAGACACGTGGGAAGGCAATCGACGGGAAGATTCCCACCATGTGACAGTCCGATTAGCCCGGGAACGTAACATCCATCACACGTTTGTAGAAAACATCCAGAGTCTCACTGCCGGAAATGTCCAGATCTATCGTCAAGAGAGCGCGTCTTTTCTGGCTGAATTCACGGGTCGGATCAAGTTCTGCCATATGGATGCAGATCACGATTATCACTCCGTTCGACAGACATTGTTGCAATTGCTGCCCCGTCTGGTACCGGGAGCCGTGCTGTTTGGGCATGACTATGCCACGGCTCATTGCGGACGTGATGACTTACAGGGAGGGGTCGAGAGAGCCGTCTGTGAGATTTTACCAAACCATGTGGCGATCGAAAATACCTGGTGGTACCTGCATACCAACCGAGTACCGAGAGGTTCGTGAGCTGCTCACGGATCATCATGCCGAGACGATGCAGCCAGACGCTAAACGGGTCGCAGTAGATCAGCCAGCAGTTCGTTCCACCGCTGGCTGAGGTAATCGAGGGAATGACTCTGTGTCAATCGACGGCCAAACCTCTGACACGCCAGGGCATAGTCCGGTGACAGCCATCGTTCCAGGTCGTCTGGAGCGGCCAGTTCAAACCCCAACTGCTCGCGCAGATGCTGAGCAGGACCGGAATCATGGGGCATCGCCAGCGGAATGCCGGAAGCCAGAAAATCGAGGGCCTTCGCCGGGGGTTTGTGATGAGCGCGGAAGTCCTGTCCCTTGATATCGATCGCCGCGCGACAGCGCATCAGCCACTCACGGTGGGACTCCGGCGACCAGGGGACGACCTGCACCAGTTCCGGTGTCTGAAACCCGAGTTCGGTCGGAGTGGTCTGCAAGGGAGCATTCGTGAGGACTATCAGATCGGCGGGCAATCGATGGGCATTGACCCAGGCGACGACTGGAGCCAGATTCGAACGCTCACCAACCCAGAGGATCGAACCACTGTCAATTACTTGATTTCGTGTCGGTACCACATACTTCAAATGATGGTCCAAAGAGATCGTGGGGGCATAGCTCTGCAGATAGGGGAGCAGTGATTGAGAATGGGAGACGATGAGATCGCAGCAGCGAAGCCGTTCCCAGTCCCCATCCAATTCCGCTGCGGAACCATAGAGGTCGACCGGACAATAGACAATCCGGGATCGCTGGCGGAGATCGCGGAGCGTCTCGACCGCCGGCAGAAACTTGATAAAGATCAGGAGATCAGTCCCTGGAATGGAATCCCGAAAAAACTCCACGTCATAGGGCTGGGCGAGGGCCTGCCCCAAGTCGACTCCCAACCAATTCCAGGACCCGAAAGCCGGATTTTCCGGGCCGATCGCGATCCGCCGCCGTCTTACTACCCCGCTGTCCAAGGGTCTGCTGGTCGGGACCGATGACACATCCTCTGTCTTCGTTCGCAGTTCACTCGGTACGGGAAACAGCAGAGGATGACGCTCCGGATCAGGGCGGAATTCTTCGCCGAGATTCCAGGGTTGGGAGAAGAACCCGTCAAACCGATCGCAGATGTGATAATTAGGAACAGCTGTGACAAACAGATCGTCTAGGCACTGCACGGGAAACGCCAGACCTGTCCGATGTTCCAGGCCCACCCAATGGTGCTCATAGTAAGTCCGATTCCCCACCAACTCGTACCAGTCGAGGTTGGTGGCGATCACCTTGTAGTGGCAAAAAATCGGATGAAAAGGGGCGGCCCGCTGGAGGCCGTGGGGCCGGACGCTGCCATGCGTGTGGTTATCCCAGACCACACCGGGACCATCTCGATAGAGCCGATCTTCAATCCATGGAAACCCGGTGTTGACATGTCCCCAGTGGTAATAACGATGGCGGTGGGGGACTGGCCAGGTCTGGCGCACCGGCCAATCGGTCCGTTCCGCGGGATGAGGGTAAAAGTGAGGGCTGAACCAGGAGACCAGATCGTAGCCCTGGCGTTCCGCCAAAGCCATGATCTTGCGTGGATCGTGATAGCAAAACTCGTCGACATGGCAGCACATGATCCAATGTCCGGGACCAAAGCGCCGTGTGATTTCTGCCTGAACAATGCGTCGCAGACCATGGTCGGTCTTGTGGAGGATCTCAAAGTCCCGTTCGTGAAGATAAATCAACCGCGGGGCATAGCGGGCAGCGATCTCCGCGGTGGCGGAGTTGGTGGAACCATCCAGGCAAACAACCGCGTCATAGAAGGGAAGCTGATCCTGACACCATGTGTCGAAAATCGCCTCGTCCTGCCGCGTGATCAATAAACCCAGGAGCCCCATCGCAAGTCCGTCCGCAGCCACCAACTGTTCCCCAAGCTCCTTCGTGTACCATGTCTCCAGTCGGAAAAACAGGGACCGAGAGACGTAGGCCTGATGCGGCAGGCAGCGACTCACCGAGTAAACTCTTCAGTCCTGTTGTTGCCCGCAACAACAGGACTTACGGTTCCGCCGGTGATGTTGTCTCCGCGGGAGGGGGAGCCGATTCCACGGTGACGGTCGGGGTGTCAGAGACCACGCCGTCGGTGGTTGCTGTGCCGCAGCCTACTGACGGCGCGCGTTTTCCCCTAAAATTGCCACCAGGATCCAAAGCAATATGAGCACTAAGCACCCGTAGCGGCAACCCGCGCCCGATTCCGATTCCGGAGCGGCTGACGCGGAAATCGGGGGAGATTTGATGTCGGGAATTGTCCTGGGGGGCGGGACCAATTGGTCCAATTCCTGTTCGGCCAGATCGCAGGCTAGCTGATAGTCTTCCAGATCCAGATCCCACGGATCTTCCGATCCGTGAACCACACAATTTCGCACGGTCGCGATAAACCGCAACTTACGAACCAACGGACGGGGCAGACGAGTTTCGATGCTACTAACCCGCTCGTGGAGTCCTTTCCCCGTGGCACCCCACTGGTATTCCAACTGCTGCTCCAACGCCTTACAGCGTTTGATCACCACCTCATAAATGTTGGCTGACATCGGGCTCTCAATCTGCGGAAGTCAATTCGAGAATCGGCAGCGGAGTTTTCGGGGTAGCTATCGGCGGGATCGCAACAGCGATCCCGCTAGCGATGCCATGCAGAATCCCACGACCGGCACCGCTAACACCCACTCGCCCAGTCCTGCCAGAATGAACGGGGAAAACACCACGATTCCCAGAATTCCAATCGCCGATGCCACAACTCTTCCCATGTTGAGTTCCCTTTCCGAAATGCCCCCAAAATCTCGACATAAACCAGGAATGAGGTTCCCGACTAATCCGATCCCAAGATCCAAGGGTGTGGGACTATAGTCTACAGACTGCCAGGCGGGGGTCAACTACGCTCCCGGCATGTTGGGACAAATCCTGAGAGAGACCCGCGAAGCGGCGGGGTTGACGCAGGAAGCTCTCGCCTTGGCGGCCGGGGTCGATCGCAGCTACGTCTCCCAGCTGGAACGCGACAAAAAGTCTCCCACCATCCAGATGCTGTTCCGGCTCTGTCCGCCGATGAAAATCAAGCCGTCGCAGCTGATCGCCCGGTTGGAACGGGGGGAATGAATCGGCAGCATGGCACGGCACACAGATTGTGCACGAGTGCGAGTCTGGATGTCGGTAACGAGGATTAACATCGGGCAACGCGTGCCGGACGGCACCCATCACGCTCTGTTATTCACTGTCACCAGTCGCAACAGGTTGGCTGGCAATGTGTTGCGACTGAGTCGGGAAGCTGGCAGCCCAAAGGAAATACTTCGTAAAGGTCGATTTTACCGTAAATCGGAATCGAAGTTAACACGGTAATCAGCAAAAGTCGTTTCGCTGGTACAAGGGATAGGATGATATCAAACGACGACGTATTGCCCTCCTATTAGGTGTCCAATGTTTGATTTCCAGGTGACTCAGCATCCGATCATTCTGGGGAAAGTCAGTTGCAGTGACGCGGAACAGTTTTCCCGATTTCGTTGCCAGTCGAGGCGGGGTGAAGGAGACCCTGGAGACTGACCGAGGGAGTTCTCGCTGAAATCGCCAATCAATTCTGGCTTGCCCAAATCCTCAGAGTGTTTTCACACGCTGCCGCTTCTGCCTTTGCAGCTTCGTGAAAAGCGCTCATACCGTCTGCAGTCCCAGCTTCAATGGGGCCGTGCTTCATCAGCACGGAAGACGCCGCCCATGCAACCAAGCCGCCGCCGATCTGTATCGGCTTCAATGGGGCCGTGCTTCATCAGCACGGAAGACACCGACGATGCCCCGTGGTCGGCGACATGGACGTGCCTCGCTTCAATGGGGCCGTGCTTCATCAGCACGGAAGACTCTGCGCGCCGTCACGGCGATGGCGGGTGGTGACCCGGCTTCAATGGGGCCGTGCTTCATCAGCACGGAAGACGCCCCCCAATACCGGGTTTAAGACCGGGTTTTTTAGCTTCAATGGGGCCGTGCTTCATCAGCACGGAAGACGCGAGTAATTGATATAGCCGAGGCCCGGCCCAATTGCTTCAATGGGGCCGTGCTTCATCAGCACGGAAGACCCATCGCGCCCGCGTTGACGCGTTTATTGCGATCGCGCTTCAATGGGGCCGTGCTTCATCAGCACGGAAGACCACTCGACATGGGCAACGATCAACGCATGCGACACGCTTCAATGGGGCCGTGCTTCATCAGCACGGAAGACAGCGTATCCTGAAACCAACCGCACCGCCGGTTGTCCAGCTTCAATGGGGCCGTGCTTCATCAGCACAGAAGACACGTCGCCAATTGGGTGCGAAGCGGCGGGTTTATTCCGCTTCAATGGGGCCGTGCTTCATCAGCACGGAAGACGATCGTATCATCGCTGAGAATGATTCGCGGTCTTGCGCTTCAATGGGGCCGTGCTTCATCAGCACGGAAGACGTACGAGTGGTCAGCAAACCAGTCTTCGCAGCAGTTGCTTCAATGGGGCCGTGCTTCATCAGCACGGAAGACCTGATTGCGCACAAAACACGTCCCACCCAGTAAACGACGGGCTTCAATGGGGCCGTGCTTCATCAGCACGGAAGACGCGGAATGTTCATACCCATCAAACCACGCTCCCTTCGCTTCAATGGGGCCGTGCTTCATCAGCACGGAAGACGAAAACCGGTATCATCGCAGCGATCTCGGCTTTGATCACGCTTCAATGGGGCCGTGCTTCATCAGCACGGAAGACGGTGTAGCCATTAGTGGTGGTCTGCTGTTCTTACTGTGGCTTCAATGGGGCCGTGCTTCATCAGCACGGAAGACTTGGATAGGGTGAATTTCATGGGGATTTTCGCTGCGGCTTCAATGGGGCCGTGCTTCATCAGCACGGAAGACCATCACCTGTCGGCACTCAATCGATAGTATCCAATCAGCTTCAATGGGGCCGTGCTTCATCAGCACGGAAGACATGACAATGTGCTTACTCTGTGACGAGTCTTTCGGCACGCTTCAATGGGGCCGTGCTTCATCAGCACGGAAGACGTTGACGAATCGGGGCAACGATAGCGGAGACCTTTGTCTCGCTTCAATGGGGCCGTGCTTCATCAGCACGGAAGACAAGATTGATCCCGTCGAAGGTGCAACGCTGATCACAGGCTTCAATGGGGCCGTGCTTCATCAGCACGGAAGACGGCGGCAGACCGCTGGACGATGGGTCATAGCGAAACCGGCTTCAATGGGGCCGTGCTTCATCAGCACGGAAGACGCGGACTGCGAGGATTCGCTGTGCGTTGGAGGTCAATCCGCGCTTCAATGGGGCCGTGCTTCATCAGCACGGAAGACACGCCGATAGAATCGGGTCAATCCCTCGCGCTCACAGCTTCAATGGGGCCGTGCTTCATCAGCACGGAAGACCACGCCGCAAGGCGTCGTGAATGCGATCGGACTGGCGTTGCTTCAATGGGGCCGTGCTTCATCAGCACGGAAGACAAAAACTGGTCATGGATACCCGGCGGTTATGTCAATGCTTCAATGGGGCCGTGCTTCATCAGCACGGAAGACCACGATCGGCCCGGTTTCTTGCGGCCTTCAGTTTCGCTTCAATGGGGCCGTGCTTCATCAGCACGGAAGACGTGGGAGCGGATGACGACATATCTCTATGACTCGTGGCTTCAATGGGGCCGTGCTTCATCAGCACGGAAGACCGGAAATCCCCGTTCTGTTCAATCAGGATATGCTCGAGCTTCAATGGGGCCGTGCTTCATCAGCACGGAAGACACTCACGGGAAAACTCAGGCAGAACAGCGCAAAACAGCTTCAATGGGGCCGTGCTTCATCAGCACGGAAGACCTACCATCAGGAAA
>WGME01000039.1 GCA_016125225.1 bacterium
CGGCCCTGCTGGAAATCTCGTTGACCGAGGCCGCCCGCAACATTGTCCCGGTGGCGATCACAGCCGCCGACAGTATCACGTCCCTCCGCGACTGGGCGCAAGGCCGCTGCCTGTCGGCCGAACAACCGGGCATCTATCAAGCGCCGGGCCGTGCCCCCAGCCGCCGTAAAGTGAATCCATCGAGCAATTGAGGGGGGAGGAAGGAAGAAAAGCGAGGCCAAGTGCCCAGTGACGAGTGCCAAGTGATTTCTGTGCACTCGGGCTTTCTGCTGTCCGCTTTGACTCCTTCGACCTTCCGCCTTTGCCCTCAACTCTCAACCCTCAACCCTCAACCTTCTACGAAAGGACCCCCATGCCTCCCACGTTGGCGGAGCCGCCCCCGGTTCGCGCGTCCGCAACCACGACCGACTATGCCACGCAGTTACGCCGTACGATGGCGGCCACGAAATTGAGTTTCACCTGGTTCGGCGTCCGCCGAGCCTTGTCGGCGGCGCAGAAAGCTCAGGCCGCGGAAGCCTTCGGAGCCGCGGCGAAGTATGTCTCGGCGGCCAAGAAACTGCTCGATACGACGCACCCCGCCTATCAGGCGGTGACGGCGCTACGGGGTCAGATCACCCAGACCTGGAAAGCCCGCACGTTGCCCTATCCGGAGCCGGGACTGCGGCTGATGCGGCAACAGGACCTGAGCAGATTCGCCGACCAGTTGCAGCAGTGGCAACACGATCTGCAGCAGGCAGTGCTGGCCCTCGATGAGGTCTATGCCGAACTCCGACAGGCGGCTCGCCAGCGGCTCGGTGAGCTGTATAACGCCACCGATTATCCGGCGACCTTCCGCCACGAATTCGGTCTGAGCTGGGAGTTTCCGAGTGTCGAGCCCCCGCCGTATCTGGCGCAACTCAACCCCGACCTCTATGCGGCCGAATGCCAGCGGGTGCAGCAGCGGTTTACCGAGGCGGTGGCCCTGGCAGAACAGGCCTTTCTGGAGGAGTTCGCGCAGGTCATCGGCCATCTCACCGAACGCCTCTCCGGTTCGGAGCATGGCACCCCGAAAGTCTTTCGCGACTCGGCGGTCGACAATCTGCGGGCTTTCTTCGAGCGGTTCCGTCAGCTGGAGATTGGCTCACAGGCCGAGCTCGAACAGCTGGTTGATCAAGCCCAGCAGATTGTGCGGGGTGTCCAGCCGCAGCAACTCCGCACGAGCAGCAGCCTGCGGCAGCAGGTGGCGACGCAACTGGCGGGGGTGCAGGCCAGCCTGGAAGGACTCCTGGTCGATCGCCCCCGCCGGGCGATTCAACGCCCCGCAGCGCGGGAGACCCATTGATGGAACTGCGGATTCATCCCGATGGCCAAATCACCACGCTCTATGACGAGACGTTCGATCTCGCGACGCTTGGCACGGTGACCATTACCCGGGCCAGCCATGTTGAACCTGATGCCCACGGCGACTGGTGGGCGCAGATCATCGGTGGACCCCGGCTGGGGCCCTATCCGCGGCGAAGTGCCGCCCTCGCGGCCGAAATCGCCTGGCTGACGCAGCAGCATCTCTCCGGCTGCGACTGACGCTCCTGTCTCGTTCTTGTGTGCACCCTGACCAACCACCGCCCGGGGGGATTGTTCCCGCGGGCGGTGGTTTTTTGTTGTCCCTTTGCCTGATCGGAACCTGCTTCATGACTCAGACCCAACTCGATGCCGCCATCGCCCGGGCCACCGGCGACGACCTGACCACCATCCAGCGACAGGGCTTCAGCCTGCTGAGCCTCACCCCGGAAACGACTCACCAGTGCGATGACTACCGCCAACCCCTGGTGATCGACTGGGATCTCGTCGACGCCGAACGGGCCGTTCCGTTCTGCCCCGTCTGAGACTGGTCGGCTGTTGGCTTTCCGCCTTCCACCTTCATCCTTATTACGGAAAGGACTTTCGCATGCTCTCACGACTGTTGTTGCTGTTCCTGACGCTCACTCTGGCGGGTTGTGCCCCGTCCCCTCCATCGACCGCCCAGCGGCTGATCGGGACCTGGTCCCGGGTCGACCCGGAGGGAACGTTCACCTTGACCTTCGCGGCCGATGGCCGACTACGGGCACAGTTCGAATCCCGGGCCTGGATCCTCCAGCTCACCCGGGCCGATTTCGATCTCACCGGCAACTGGTCGGTGGATGACCAGACCCTGACGGTCGACATGGACCCCGACCAGCCGATCCCTTGGGCCTGGGAACTGACCCTGGCCACTGACCCTACTGCTGCCACGCCCGACATGCTGATTCAGTCGCTCACCGAGACTGAGTTGGTGCTGGCGGCCCCCGGCGACACCGATCCCGGCAACCACGCCCACTATCGCCGCGTGGCGGACTAAAGGCGGAAGGGGGAACGCGGAGTGCGGAGTGGTGCCAATGGCAGTATTCGTGCCGGGCTTTCACTCCCATTTCCGCGCCCCGACGTCCGCCTTTCTCTCAACCCTCAACCTAACCAAGGACCTCTTATGCGCCTTTTGTTCATCAACAACGACGGTGGCGGCTTCGCTGATGAGATCGACGTCACCGACGGCCTCACCGTCCGGCAACTCTTCGAGCAACGTCTGCCCCAGGGCCAACCCGGTGATTACCTGATCCGGGTCAACCGCCAGCCCACGACCGGTGACACCGTCCTGCAACCCGGCGATCGCGTTACCATCACCCCGCTGAAGATCGAGGGAGCGTTCCAAGGCTGAGGGTTGAGGGCTCAGGGCTGAGAGTTCAAGGCCGAAGGGAGAAGGAGGCAGGTCGAAAAGAGAACAGGCATTGATCACTGGGCACTCCACACTCATCACTCCTCACGTTCCCTGACACCTGACCCCTCAGACCTGATGCCTTGCATTTCCTCCTTTTTCCTTCTCCCTTCCTCCTTTTCCCAGGAGCTCCCATGTCTCTTGATCTACGGACCGCCACCCGGGGCCTGGTGGCGATTCAAGCTGCTTTGGCCCGTCGGGTGTCTCACCAGCAGGCAATCATGTTGCCCCATGGCCGCTGGCAGCGTCTCTGTCGGTTGCAGACCCACTATCAAATCGCCGGCCAACGGGGCTGGTCGGCCGCGGCCTCACATCTCCAAATCCAATGGCAGCAGCAACTCGGCTGGTTCGAGACCGATCTGCAGGTCTTGCAACGGCGACTGCCCACCGCCGTGGTCCCCAGCTTGCGCACGCTCTACGACGAACTGCGAGGCCTGGAACAGGAGTTCGAGCAGGTGACGCTCGATCTAGCCGCCACCACGCTCACCGTCACCTCTGATGCCATCGTGCTGGAGGACTTGGATTTCGGGCCCTTTGCCCTGCGCTGGAACTGGGAACGGCTGCCGACCGACGACGCTCTCACGGTCGTCGCTCTCGAACCCTTGCGGCCCGACGGGCGGGACGATCTCACCCACCCGCATGTCCTGGATGACCGGTTGTGTGTCGGCGACGGTTGGCTGGGTCTCGAAGCCGCCCTCGCCACCGGTCGCCTGAGTGATTACTTCGTGATCCTGCGGCAGGTGCTGCGGACCTACAATTTCGACAGTGCCTATCAGGCCCTGACCCACTGGTTCGCAGTCACCTGCCACGATTGTGGTATGCAGGTCACCGCCGATGACCGCCGCAGCTGTGCACGCTGTGGCACCGAACTCTGTGACAGTTGCGCCGCCTACTGCCCCGATTGCAACGAACCTCACTGCCACCGTTGTCAACGGACCTGTGACGACTGTGAGTCGGCCTGGTGTCGAGCCTGCTGGCCGCGCACCACCGGTATCGCGGCAGAGCCCTGTCCGCGATGTGTGGTTGCGGCGAATTCTGCCACTGATTTGGAGGACGAGCGTGATGACGAAACCCAGACGAACCTCGCCCCGGCCATCCCCACGGTTGAGGTTCACGCCGACTGCCTGGGCGAAATGGCTCTGGCTGCGGGATCGGGGACCGACCGAGATCAGCGGTTTCGGGATTTCGCACCAAGCTGACCTGCTGCACGTCACCGATGTGGTCCTGATCCCGCAAAGGACCAGCATCGCCACGGTGGTGCTGGATGACCTGGCTCTGGCGGAGTACTTCGAGCAGCAGGTCGATCTCGGTCGGCAACCGGTCGAATTCGCCCGGATCTGGCTGCACACCCATCCGGGGAACTGTCCACAGCCGAGTGCCGTCGATGAAGCCACCTTCGCACGAGTCTTTGGTCCTTGCGACTGGGCGGTGATGGGGATCGTCGCCCGTTCCGGGGCGAGTTACGCCCGGCTGGCCTGGCACACGGGCCCCGCGGGGGCGATCGAACTGCCGGTCGAGGTCGATTTCACGCCGCCGTTTGCGGCGACCGACGAGGCTGGCTGGGCGGCCGAGTATGACCGCTGTGTGCAGATCGATCCCGGTCTGGGCTCCGATGATCTGTGGGGCATCGGCTGTCTGGCCGACGAAGGGTTAATTGATGTCCATGAATCCCGATTTCTGGAAGGAGAGCTTTTGTTTGCAGGAGAACGCCCCCCCTCTGACCGATCGCTTTCAGCGGCAAGCCGCCCTGGTGCCGCAGGAGATGTTATCCCGTCACGCGATCACCGTGATCGGCGTGGGCGCCATCGGCCGACAGGTGGCCCTGCAACTGGCCGCGATCGGGGCTCAGTCATTGATGTTGATTGATCCTGACGTGGTGGAAGAGACAAACATCACGACGCAGGGCTATGGACTGTCAGACCTCGGTCAATCGAAAGTCGCAGCGACGGCCGCGGCCCTGCGTGAACTTCAGCCCGATCTGTCACTCACCCTGATTGCGGAACGGTATCGACCAGCTCTGGCCAACAGTGACGTAGTGTTTGTGTGTGTCGACACCATCTCGGTGCGGGCAGCGATCTGGCGGACGATGCAACGGCACTACCAGTTCTGGGCCGATGGCCGGATGCGCGGGGACGTCCTGCGAATCCTGACGGCCACCGATGAGACCAGTGGGCGGCATTACGCGACGACGCTCTTCCCGCAGGGGGAAGCCCAGGTCGGCAGCTGCACGGCGCAGAGTACCATCTATGCCGCCTCCATCGCGGCGGGTCTCATGGTCCACCAGTTCACCCGCTGGCTCCGCAGCCTGCCCCTCGATGCCGATCTCGCGGTCAATCTGCTGGGCAGTGAGCTGAGCGTGGCCGATCCTGTCACGCGTTAGGAAAAGCATCAGTAGCTTCGATTTCTACCTGACATTCTTTCTTCCTGGGAGCGGCCTGATGGCCGCTCCCAGGAGGGACTTTTTCTTTAGCTCACAGGCCCCTCTGCTTGATCCACCAACCTCAAAAATCAACGAGAATCGGTTACGTTTGAATTATCCAGTTCCCTGGGAAAACGCCATCTGAGTGTTATTCCCAAAAGAGCCTTGCCCCTGACAATGCGACTTCCCATACTCGAAACTCTGGCATCACCTGCCAGTGCATAGTTGCAGGATTGGTGAACGCATCTCAACACGTGAAGCACTCATGAACCCAGTGTTGATTGATAGCGAATGCCTTCAGCGGCAAGGCACGCGTTTATTGCCACTCACGGCATTTGAGGAAATCTTCGAACCCACTCGCGGGAAGCGGATCGGTTATGTCCGTCTCCCGGGAAATGTCGGCGATCTGCTGATTGAAGAAACCACGTTGGATTTGGCGGCGGCTTACGGTTGTTGCTGGCAACTCGTTGACTTGAACAATGGCCTCGACTGCGATGAACTCGTCATCGCCGGAGGTGGCAACATGGGGCCTCTCTGGCGGGAATGTCACGCCATTCGGCAACAGGCCCTCAGCACAGGACTGCCAGTTACTATCCTGCCTCAGTCGTACATCGAGCCCGAGATCGGCGACTTTCACCGCCTCTTCATCCGCGAGCAGGCCAGTCGTCAGCATGCTCCTATGGCTACGCTGGCTCCGGACTTGGCCTTGGGAGCCTATCGTTGGTGTAGTCCTACTCCCACACACTCCGTTGGAGTTTGGTTGCGGGGTGATCGCCATGGATTGTTTCAGGGCTGGCCAAGCTATGGCGATCCCATTCGACAAGCCCGTACAGTCAGAGAGTATCTGGCTTTGGCCGCCTCGTTTGAGCATATTATTACAGACCGACTACACATGGCAATTGCCAGCCTCCTGTGTGGCCGGGAAATCACGTTGTTGCCGCTGTGTTATCACAAGAATCAGAGCATGTACGAGACCTGGCTCTGTGATTTAGGATGTCATTGGGCAACGTCACCCGAAGAAGCGTTGGCACAACTCCACTCCCAATGACCGTCTTGCGGAGTCCGGCATAATGCACTTGAGTGTCATCACCGCCACACGTGATCGACCACAGCAACTGGCAAGCTGCCTGCAGCACTTTCGTCGTCAAATACATCCCGGCATCGATTGTGAACAAATTGTCGTTGCAGACGGACCTGATCCTCGAGCAGAGGCCCTGGCCTCAGAGGCAGGAGCACGGTTCTACTTCCGTGAAATTCCGGGAGGAGCATTTGGCGCGGCAGCGAAAGATTTGGGGATACAGCAGGCCATCGGTGACTACGTCTGCTTTTGGGATGATGACAACTGGTATGAGCCCTATGCTTTGTTAACGCTGTATCAGGCTGCCGTCGGATATGATATCGGCGTGGTCCAGATTCGGCATCTCAATCGAAAGACGGGGCAATTTCGCACACTTCCCGAGCCTTGGACAGGAACCTTTGAACTGGGAAATGTCGACACGCAGTGCATTTGTGTAAGACGTACTGTCGCGAAGACCACTACTTGGGCTCATCCCGAATATCCCAAGCATACAGACTATCATTGGCTGGTGCGACTGTCGAACATGAATCCTTCGATCAGATTCAATTCAGTCATTATTGGTCTTCATCTATGAAAGTATGTAGCAAATGAGCATGCAGGCTGACTGAACAATACACTACTCCAGCGAATTAAAGTAGATTGTCCGAAAAATATCGTTATTATCAAAGGCGATATACCATCGACGTTTTGTTGCACTTCCGACACTCTCACCAATCTTGAGCAAGTACGGCGGTGAGAAATCATAAGTGTCACCATTCCGAACACACATTCTGACAGCACCCGTTACATTGTTTGGCAATCTAATGCGCTCAACACCGCTACGAGAAAATGAGCCGTAATCAGCCTCTACTCCAGACACAAATGTTCCTCCAAGGATTTCAAATGTGTCGTTGGTGGCAACAATAGGTACAACATCAAATTGGCATTCTCCAATATACTTCAGATTCAGATCGAAGCTGCCTGTAGCTTCGTTTGCAGGAATCGCTTCAATTGAGATATGAATGTGCTCATTCATTGATGTAAGACTCGACATGCACAAGGTAATGGCAACAATCGCAGCACACCCAGCAGTGGATAGAAATGCCACAACAGACCAAACATATGGCTTGTACATCTTTGTTAAAACCTCATTTCACTAATCAGCTATCCGCGTTGTTCGCAGGTTACCACAGCGGCAGTCTTGTTCGAAATCGACCGCCTCACGCTACTGGAGTATTCGAAATCGAGGTAATAGCTTCCTGAATATCGAACCGTTCCACCGTACTCTGAGGCAAATCCAAGATCAAAAGTGGCAGATTGCAGGTCTGCGGAAATCCTCGCCTCAACGAATGCAGACACTCCGTAGCTGTATCGCCATGCAAGCCAACTGGATGTTGTCCAATTCTCGTCTCCACCTCCTTGTGCACCTGCAGAAATCTCACATCGGCAACTCGATCTATTCCAGGTGCAAGTAGCACCGCCAATTTTTTCAATCTTTCGAGTATCAAAATCCACAGTTACGTTTGTCGTTGTGTGGTAATATTCCCGAGTGGTGGTAATACGATCACCAGCAGTTGCCCAAGCAAGAATACGCCACGTGGAAGAGGGTGCTTCCGGTGGTGTACCGAATGCGTTGAAAACTGTGTTACCCGGCCCACCGTACCAGCCGCCGTGTAGGAAATATTCGTACTCCCATGTAATTCTTCGCCAGCTCACATCCCACTCGTCGTTATTAAGCTCACGTATCGTGTATTTTGGATCAATGACTGGTGTGGTACCAGATTCTGAGTAACCACCAACTGCAATACACTCTGGTAGTAATCCGGAGGCATCTCTGAGAGCAATTGGCCGATTATTCACATAACAGTATGCTTGGATTGTGAACAAAGAAAACAGTGGATCAACTGAAGACCATCGTGCAACAAGTGGATGGAATTGTCTGTAACGCACAGAGTACTGCTGTAATGACCGCATATATCCGCATCGTGCGATCCATTGAAATGGAGTAGCTGTTAATCCTACTCGGAAAACATTATTTCCCCACGCATCATAGTTGAAGGCATCAGTGACATTCTCGTCATCATCAGTGAGTTCTCGTGTGCTGCCGAGGGCGTCGAAGTGGAAGTAGCGGGTATCGCCGTCACTGTGTTGGCTGATCAGCGGGCCGTATATGGTTGGCTCGTTGGTGTAGGACGCGAGGACATTTCCGGCGCCGTCGGTTTCTTCCAGAATCGAGTCGGTCACTGGATCCCATGTGTACTGGGTGATGGCCATCGCTATTCCTCCGTTTGCACGCGGCGGAAATCCGCATTGTAAGTGTAGGTGAGCCGCGAGCCTGCTGGCAACAACATTTCTCGTGGCTGGTTCTCGTAATCCCAGAGCGTCGTGGTCCGTTCACTACTCGGAGCCAGTTCGATTGCCTGGTTGCCATTGGGGTCGAAGGTGTAGGTCGTCCGGCCGGTCGTGTCCTCGCCATAGATCAATTGGTTGGCCGGATCGTAAGCATACGATGTGCGGGCCCCGTCAATGATCTTGAGCAAGCGGTTGCCCGCCGGGTCGTAGGTATAGGTCTGGCGATAGGGCGTGGTACCCGTCCGATGTTCACCCAGCAATTGATTTTGAGCATCGTAGGGCCAAGTGATCCGGCTGCCGTCAAGTTCCGCCATGGACGTACGATTGCCTGTGGCGTCGTTTTCATAGTCCAATTGCTGGAAGACGGTACCATCCGATTTGACCTGGCTGACTTGCGTGGTCTGATTGGCCGCATCGTAGCTGAAACTCGTGCGTGTGCCATTGGCCAGCCGCTTGACCGTACGGCGATCAGCCGCATCGTACTGGAAGGTAGTCCGCTCACTGAGCGGATTAGATTCCTGGGTGAGCCGACCGGCGGCATCGTAACCATAGGTAAAGCGACCAGCAGCCGGGTCAACCTGTTTGGTGCGACGGCTGGTGGCATCATAGCCATAAGTGATCGTCCGAGAGGCGAAGTTGATGACGGAAGACGTGTTGTCCAAGGCATCGTAAGTGTAGGTGTAGCGTCCCGAGCGATCCTGCATTTGAGTGCGTCGCTGGACCTGGTCATAGACGAAAGTGACCCGTGATCCATCGGGGTAATGCCGGCCGAGATTGGCTCCCAGGGCATTGTAGGGATAAGTGGTGCGATAACCCCGGGCATCGATCCGCAGGGTTTGGCGGCCCGCCGCATCGTACGCGGACGTTGTTCTGCGATTGAGGGGGTCGATGAGTTGGATTCTCTGGCTGGCGAGATCATAAGTAAAGGTGTGTCGATTGCCCCGCTGGTCGATGAGGGCTGTCAGTTGTCCCGCAGCATCGAAGACGCTGGTGGTGCGATGGTTCAAGGGGCTGAGATCGGCTACCCGTCGGCCTGAGCTATCGTAAATCGAGGTGGTGCGTCGCAGCAGCGGATCAACCGCAGCCAAAGGCTGCCCAGCACCGTTGTAGACGTAGCTGGTACGGAACGTCAAGGGATTGATCGACGCGACCGTCTGACTAGAAGCGTCATAGACTACCGTCGAGCGGTATAGTAAGGGGTTGATTCTGGCAATCGTCCGTCCGGCCGCATCGTAGAGTGTGGTCGAGCGGTTATTGAGGGGATTAATCGACGCGACCACACGGCCGAGAGGGTCGAGTACGGCTGTCGTCCGGGCATTCACCGCGTCAATCGTGCCGATGGGACGCCCACCCGCATCATAGAGTGATGTCGTCCGGCCGGCGAGCGGGTCGATGCCCGCAACAACCTGGCCAGCGGCATTGTAAATCGAGGTGGTGCGACGTCCGAGTACATCGAGTGTTCCCACCTGACGCCCGGCGGCATCGTAGATGTAGGTCGTGCGGTCACCGAGGGCGTTGACGATAGCCAAGGTCTGTCCGTCCGCCCAGTAAATGGTTGTCGTGCGATTCGAAAGCGGATCAATCGACGCAACAGCCCGCCCCGCGTTGTCATAGACCGTGGTATTGCGATTGAGGAGGGGATTAATCTGGGCCGTCGCCCAGCCAGCCATGTTATAGACCGTG
The DNA here is from genome assembly GCA_016125225.1 of bacterium. Taxonomy (GTDB): domain Bacteria; phylum Planctomycetota; class Planctomycetia; order Planctomycetales; family Planctomycetaceae; genus DSVQ01. The sequence goes on from WGME01000039.1 coordinate 10,276, forward strand.
GTGCTGCGGCGGTTCAAAGGATCCAGAACGGCCACAGCTTGTCCGGCCGCATCGTAAAGGGTTGTGGTGCGACGAGCCCCGGCATCGATATTAGCAATCACTCGCCCGGCAGCATCGTAGACAGCAGTTGTGCGCCGCAGCAGCGGATCGAGATGGGCGATCGACTGCCCAGCAGCGTCATAGATCGTCGTCGAGCGGCGCGCGAGGGGATCGATTTGAGCAATGGATCGCCCAAGCGCATTGTAAATCGTCGTTTGTCGATAGTTGAGAGGATTGATACTCGCGATGGTCCGGCCAGCGGCATCATAGACAGACGTTGTCCGTTGACTGAGCGCATTGATGTGGGCAACGCTACGGCCAGCAGAGTCATAGACTGTCGTCGAGCGATAACCCGACGGTGATATGCGAGCTTCAGCTCGATTCAAAATATCGTAGATGGTTGAAGAGCGCCGCCCCAGCGGATCGATGGAAGCCGCCATACGCCCATAGGCGTCATAAGTCGTGGTCGATCGTTGCAGTAAGGGATTGACGCGGGCGACCGTGCGTCCCGCGAAATCGAGCACCATCGTGGTCCGCTGACTGAGCGGATCCACCGTCGCCACAGGCTGCCCAGCGGTGTTGTAGACGGTTGTTGTGCGTTCGCCGAGAGGATTGACTTGCGCGACAGGCCGCGAGGCCGGGTCATAGACCGTGGTCGTGCGATTCAGGAGTGGATCAATCATTGCGATCACGACAGCGTCTGGATTGGCAAGGAATGTTGTGCGGCGATTGAGAGGATCAATTGTTGCGAGCAAACGATTTCGGCGATCGTAAACTGCACTAGTGACCTGGCCGAGGGGATTCGTCGTCCGCGTATGATTTCCGACGGCATCGTAGGCAAATGTCGTCCGTTCCTGGAGCGGGTTAATGGCGGCGCTACGGCGATTGCAGGCATTGGAAACAAAGGTGACGATTTCTCCCAGAGGATTGATTTTTCGGAGCAGATTGCCGCGACTGTCGAAGACTGTTGTGGCAATCTGCCCTAACGGATTGATCGTGGTTTCGTTGCGCTGGGGCACGTCATGCAAATGCGTTGTCCGCTGTCCCAGAGCATTGATGGTTGCTTGCCGATGCCCTGCGGAATCATACAGGTAGGTCGTTCGCTGTCCCAAGGCATTGGTGGTTTGGAGGATCCGATTCATGGTATCGCGCACGTAGGTCGTACGGCCGTTATTGGGATCGATTTGGACAACGATCTGCGCTGCGGTGTTGTAGAGATACGTTGTTCGTACTCCCGCAGGTGTCACATGCGCCCGGATGTTACCCAGCGCGTCGAAGGTACTGGATGTCCGACGTCCGAGCGGATCGACTGAGGCTAGAACCTGACCTGAACCATTCAAAATTGTGGTATAGCGGCCATTGAGCGGATCGATAACGGCTTGGCGTCGACCCAATCCATCCCACACCAGTGTCGTGAGACGCCCCATCGGCGAGACGGCGGCGCGGACTTGCCCCAAGCTGTTGTAAAGGAACGTCACGCGTTGGCTGTCTGCCAGCGTCGTGGCTTTCAGTTTCGTTGTTCGATCAACAATGACCGAGTAAGCAAACGTGGTGCGTCTTCCCAGCGCATCGATCACAGTTCGGAGTTCGCCGTCAGGATCCCACAGCCAGGTGGTTCGAGATCCCGAGGGACGCAGGGCCGCTTTGACGTTTCCTGCACTGTCATTGAGAAACGTCGTCCGGTACCCCAAGGGGTCGATGACTTTGGAGACTTGCGATGAGAACGAGAACGAATAGATACTGCCTGTGGGTAAGGCCAACTGAGTCGCCCGACGGGCTGCATCATAGGCAAAGCTGGTGCGATGGCCATCGGCATCGACATGCGCGATCAATAGATGATTTGTATCATAGATCAGTGTGCGACGCGCACCGTCAGGAGTGATCAACTGCGTCAGGTGATCGGCGCCGTTGATGGTGAAGGTCGTGATCCGACCGGCGGAATCTTGCACGTAACGCAAATTATCGTTGGCATCGTAGGCGTAGGTCGTTCTTTGGAGATGTGGCCCTTGAATCGACGATAGATAAGCCCCATCCCGCAGGATGGTCCAGATATCGCCGCTCGGACTGGCGATGGCTGCCAACCCACCATCGTTACCATATCGGAACTGTGTCCCGCTCGGCTGAGTTTCGGTAAACGTGCCATTAGCATGTCGTGTGAGTGCACTCCTGGCTCCCGGAGGTGGCAGATAGCGGCCATTGGTGTCCTTGTCGGTGTAGAGCCAGGATTGGCCGCCGCCCCCAATCAATTCCGCGGCAGTGCTGCTAATAGTGCTGACCGTGGGATTGAAGAGATCCGCCCAGCCGTATCCAAACTGGATGCCCATGGATGAGGCACGGGAGTTATAGATAAATCGGGGCTGGGGTTCAAACGGCCCGCCAGACGGAGGAGACAATTTCAGCACTAAATTTCCGGTCGCCGGGTTGATGTCAGCGACGGAGGTCTGTAAGCCAAGGCCGCTCACACTCCGCAGTTGATCGACGGCACTCAGAAATCCTGTAAAGGGGGCTAATGGTGGAGAGTTTCCACCATTCCCGCCCCCCCCGCCACACGAGCCTCCCCCCGGGGGAGGAGGGACACAGACGAGCGCTGAGCAAGTGGGCCCCCCCCAGGGATTACCTGCGACGAGGTCGATGGAAGTACTGCCCCCCCCCGATCCCCCGCACCCGCAGCCTCCGCCACATTGGCATCCACTTCCTTGACAACAGGGAGGATCGCAAACATTTTCACAGGAGTTTTCGGTCGTACCGGGACAACCCGGGGTCTCTAATACTCGAGGAGGACGTGAGGTTTCTTTGCAAGGGTTTTCACAGTTGTTATTTGCCGAAGGCTCATTGGCTCCACAAGTGCTCGGACAACAACAAGATTCCGGTCCCCCCAAATCGGTCGGAGGCTGATCGCAAGGGGGACTGCAATTGGTGGATCCGTTGCAAGGCATTTTGAAAGACCCCTCCAAACTTAATAGCACTTAATTGGCAATTTGCTTTTCATCGGCTCTATGCATGAGCAAGAGGCCATTTTTTCAATGGGCAGCTTTCGGATTCCCAGCGAGCTTTGATTTGCACATAACACCCGCAAGACTGCTCGCGGCAAACCATCCGAGACGTGTCACAGGAAGAGCAGCTTTCACAGACTAGCAGTCGCTCGCGATACACGGCATCACTCACTTCGCGCGTCCCGTGAGCGACATGCCTGACAACGGCCCGGCTCAGATTCCAGGCTTTGCGCCATAGTCCCGGTTCTTGTGACGGATCCTTGGGCAATAAGAGCTGTCCTGGACCTTCTCCCCGCTCCCAGAGGTCAAACAACGCGGGATCGGTACGACAGTGCTGCCACAGCTCTGTCGTCTTCCGGCAACGATGCCGTTCACACCAGCCAGCAGCGATGCATTCGCACGGCGACTTGCCAGTTTCCTCATCAGTCCCGACGGTATCTGTCATGGTGGCCGGCCTTCGCTGGGAATTCTCTCCCGCTGTCCTCACCATCGAACACCAAGGTCGTTTAGACAATCGAGAGATCACATAGGATCAGGCCATGCGGCTTTCGACTTCATTCGACAATAGACGGTTGATCATGCCGCATTCAAAAAAAACTTCAATCCCATTTTTTCAGGAATTTCAAAATTTTTAGCGTATGAGGATGGGTCAGGCAGTATCAGATCAGGACTTCTCCCGATCACATTAGGTACGAATCCATGCGGCATCCGAATATGGGCTTTCATGGGCAAAGTTGCCGAGGCAGGCTGCCTCCTGCTCGCCAAAGACCAACGCTGGCCAGGCTTCCGCCGTAAACCGGTCCAATGTTTGAGGTTGCCAGGAACGGTTCAATGCGGTCGCCAAATCAAACCAGTAAAAGGATCCACTGTAGTGCCACAGAATTGAGCCCAGATTGGGGAAATGGCCGCGGCGCAGTAGAGGTCCGGCAACCCGCTTGTGGCTCAGGGCATCCGCGACGGTTGGCCAATCATCCAACGAAGTTTCATACAGGTGCTGGACCCAGCGCCTTACATTCGATTCCCGATGCGTGCCTTCGTGAGTGACGCCCTTGGCATGCCCTCGAAAAACAAACCCATCTTGTCTTTCCAAGCGTTGGAGACCGGCACCAAACGTAGTGGCTTCTCCGAGTTCGGGATCATTGGTAATCGAGAAGAATTCGACCGACCGGTCTCCGAAAGCCTGGACGACGGACTCAAACGATTCCGTCTGCTCATCGGTGGCAATTCCCACGATCTTTTGGCCGGTGAAGAGATCCCACCGCAGCAATAGTTGACGCAAGTTCCAGCGCCAGAATTCTCCTCGCTTGGGATAAATGTGATACAGCAGGTGTCGCGGAGCATCCGCCAAGCCGTACGCAGGTATGTCTTTTGATTCCCAGGCGGGGAGTCCAGCATGTTGGCAGGGAACTCCCCAGTGGAGGCGCCAGCGTAACCCTCGTTCTGCCACCGTTTCCGCAAACGAATGGTCGTAATTGCCAGTCGGACCGCCATGGTGCAGCGGAATTTCCGACAGAACCGATCGACGAAGCAGGAGACACCCAAAGCCTGAGCCGCCAATATCCTGAATACCAAAATTCCGCTGTCGGAGATGTTGTGGCCCAGGTACCCACGCGACAAAGCGCTCCGGCTCATAGCGACTGCGGTAAACACCCGACACGGCCGCTACATCTCCATCCATCCCCTGTAACAATCCTTGGATGACCGTTGTGGGTGGCAGAATGTCATCTTCGATGATCAGCAGATATTCCGTCTCGGAGAGCGGGGCCAATTGATTATAAATCGAGGGCACGACGCGCTGCACTTCCTGCACGGCATCGGCATGAATGCGGCGATCTTGATCCGCCAGCCCCTGGCTATCCGGACGGCGAACATAACGATAATGCTGATACTCATCCTGCTCAGACAGCCACCGGCGAATCATCGCACTGAACTCGGCATCTCCACTATCTAGGAACAGGAGACGGCATTGAGCGTGGGGCCATGTCTGAGTTTCCAGCCACTGACGGAATTGCGGCCAGTAGTTTTGGCGTCCTGCTAACGCGACAGCGATGGTGACGATTTCATGATCCAGGGCTGCTCGACAGTAGTACGAACGCTGCCATCCTAGTCGGCCTTGCTGCATGCTGTTGGCATGAATGCGGTAGTCATAGCGCCCGTTGCACTTCCGTGCTTTCCAACCTGAACTCAGCACCCGACGCCAGAGGTACCAATCCCCATGACAGTCATCTGGAGGTATCCGGGCAAACGCATTGGAGATTTCTAAAGCCACCCTCCGCACGGCGGACCCGGCATGAATGTAGTTCATCTGAGAGATCGGACGGGGGTTGAGAACTCTCGTTCCCGCTTTGTCACCAAACAATTGCAAGTCGGAAAAGACGATGCCAACTGTTGGATCACCAAACTGACTGGCTGCCTGAAGCAAGTAATCTGACCCCAGGCGATCATCGGCGTCCAGAAAAACGAGAAACGGAGCCCGCGTGGCAGCAAACCCCGCCGCACGAGCCAAATAGACGTTATGGGCTTCTATCCGCAGATACCTGACACCAGCAGTTGCAAAACTCTCCGCGACAGCCCGCGTGTCATCTTCGGACGCATCATCAATGACCACGATTTCCCGCGGTCGAGGAGTTTGTGACAGCACGCTCTCTAAGCATTCGGCCAGAAACCGCCCGTAGTTGTGCGACGTGACAACGATGGCGAATTCGGCTCGAAACAGCTGGACTCGACTGGATGTGCCATCGCGAATGACCGGATTGGGGCGAAGGCTCGTTCGGTCACGTGGCATTTCACTCCAGCGTCCAAAAAAGTGATTGGGTTCCGCAGCAAACTCGACAGACCAAGAAGTAACACCTGATTTACGAACAACGATCAAGCTTTCAATTTGCCCCTTAAGGGGACTCCTCGCTCGCGGTCACACTGTAAAAACGAGAGGGAGTGTCACAGCCTGAGGCGAACAAGAAGGTCAAATCAATCGATTCACAACCACCGTTGGCAGGAGCATTCCCCAAACCCGCAACTGAGAGTTCCCAAGAAACACAATCGATCTGATAGAAAATCAATACCAGAGCCACAGACGAACAACCCAGAAAGGTTCCAGATGACTGACCGGTCCAGGTCCAGAAGTTCGATATGGGATCGTACGTGGGATTACTGATGGTGCTACTGCCTCCCGCGCCATCATCAAGGTAGAGAGTTGCGGGGAGGGAACGGTCTGGGCAACACGCAGAAACCCCCGGGCAGGGGCAAACGGGGTTTTGTGGTACAGACATCGGGCCTCCTCACCCTGTTACCGTGATCACGATTGAAGCTGTTCCCAGGTCGCAATAGCAACCTCCATTATGGGTCTCGACATCGCTTCCCTGGAGCACCAAGTTAAAACTTGCTGATGGATTCTCAGGGCTAGCGCAGGACAAGGGAATAGCTGATCCCGCGATATCCGCCGGGTCCGGGCAGGTCGCATCATTGAGGTTGATAAAGACACTGATTCCAGCGTCACCGGGATAACAGCTCAGCACCACGTTATTTATAACATCGCTACACTGACATTCGGGAACCGTGGCCGACAGCGTCCCAATCCAGCTGAAATTCTGTGGCTCATTATTGACCAGGGTGGCCGTGGCTCCATCCAGCGTTGAACATCCCGCCACATTCAATGTCAACATTAACGAATCCGGGATCTGACAGTTTTCGTTACATGGAATATTGGGACCAGAACAGCGACATGCAGGATTTTTTGTGACCATGATTCCGTATCCTTTCGAGCGCACGAGGAGTTCGAAATCCGCTAAGATCTAACGATAGTCAGCCTACAGTTTTCAGGTAAAACGTATGGGTGCCCGCTGGGCAGCATAGGCAGGAGTCATTAACGATGTTGCTCCAGAACATCGCTTCGAAAACATCACAATAGACATGAATCCCTTGGCCAAGCACAGAGAAGGAGCAACCGCCAATAGACCAGATATCGGACACCCAAGCCCCTCCTTGGCACCCAGTGTGTCCGTACAGTTCGAAATTGATCCCATCGCAGGTGAGAGGGATCGTTCCACTCCAATCATGGGTCTCATTCTCTGGGTAATAAAAATGTTGCAATGGAATAGTCAGACCATCGAGCAGAGGGCAAGTCGAGCATTCAATGGTCATCGTCATCGAATCAGGTAATGTCACTCCTTCACAACACGGAACGACAACACCACAACGGCAAGAGGGGTTGGATAACACCGGAGCCTCTATGATAATCAAAACCAGGTTCATAGAGCGCAGCTGTATTGTCTCCCGCCATTAAGCTAATTGTCAATCCGAACGTCTTCACAATAGGATTCGCCGGTCACAGAATTCTCCAATAATGCCGAGCCGTTCAATGCTCGTTCGAAAGACCTTTCGGCCTATGCTACAACCGTCAACGGATAGTCAAGTAAGTCACACCCAGTAATGATCCCAAAATCAATTTGGATCGGACTGCAGGCGTAAGCCATGGAATCGAAAGGCCCGAGGATCGAACTGATGATTTCCAATCCCCAGTTGGGGCCACGGCAAAGTAAAACAAATGTCTGGCCTTCACAGCCTAATACTGTGCCAGTCCCAATCCATTTATCAATCAACAGGACCGGATCATACCAATGCTCCAGAGTCATGGAGTTGGTACCATCACTGAGTGTCAGGGCGTCAGGAACAGGATCCTCCGGACAACAGCTGGTCGTGGTTCCGGGACAGCAGCCAGAAGGATTCGGCTGAGGGCTCATGCTCGACTCCTAAACTTGCGATAAATGATTATTGAGCAGATGGTCATTGATCCTTGCAAGAGTATGCCATTCTGAGAGTCAAAAGGAATTCTCCCTGTGGAGACGCAGTAACGGCTATTGTCTCTAATCATGAATAGGTTTAGCGGCGTTGCAATGAAGCGCATTGTTCATAGAGGTGCCTTACCTTCCGCTCCGCAAATCATTATGGAGACGCTGTATAGCCTGCAACGCCGGTTGATAATTCGGATGCACGGTTAAAATTTCCTGCCAAGTCGACAAAGCCTGATCCCAGGCGTGCAGGTCTTCATAGACCAGCGCCAGGTTGTGCCGGGCTTTGTAAGTGGCCAGGCCGGCGTCAACGCTGGCGAAGTGTCGGGTTGCTGGAGGGGCCAGAACTTCCTGATAGCTCTGCACGGCCTCGTCCAATCGGCCGAATTGATGCTGCAGCATCGCCTGGCGGAAGAGGAGTTCTTTGTCATCGGGGTAGTCCGCGCGGGCTCGTTGGCATGTGGCGAACGCATCCGCATAGCGGAGCTGCTGGTAGCGGACACTCACGAGCAGGGCATAGGCCTTGCGGACGTGCGACTCTTGCGGCCGTGAGACCTCCAGACAGCGTTCCAGCCAGTGGGCGGCAGTGTCGTGGTCCTGCACGTCGGCATGGGTCATTCCCAGATTGAAGAGCACAAAGGGATGGTCGGGCCGTTCCTGCAGGTCCAGGTGAAGCAACTTAAAGTCCCGTTCCAGTTTCCGTTCCCGACCAACGGCCGAGTGGTCGGAACCGGAATGGACCACATAGATGTCGGTGAACTGGACTTCGCCGCCCGCCCGGCGGATGGCGGGGAGAATCTGCTCATGGATGCGATGCTCAAACCGCAGGTCGGGGCGATTCCGGAAAAGCTTGATGTGATCGACCACGGTGACATCGTGTTGTCCCGTCGAACCAGGTCCGGGGCAATGGACCTGCATCACATACCCCAGTACTCCGTCGGGATGGGGGCTATCCACCAAAGCCCGCAGCCGCTGGCCACAGTCGGGGGGGATGGTGTCATCGGAATCCATCCAGAAGACCCAGTCCCCTTGGGCATCGCGCAGCGATTCATTCCGGGCGGCCGAAAAGTCGTCTCGCCAGGGCCAATGCCGGACGCGTGCTCCCAGCGACTCGCATAGGGCCGGGGTGGCATCGGTAGAGCCGGTGTCGAGGACTAACATTTCATCGACCCAGGGACGAATGCTTTCCAGGCAGGGGCCAATCGTGTCAGCATTGTTGCGCACGATCATGCACAACGAGACACGGGAGCGACGTTGTAGCTGCAGGCCTCCTTCGGGAGCGAGTCCCAGCCGGAATTCCGACGGAGGCGTGGCCGAAGAAGAGGGAGCCGAGCCCGACCATTTGTCGCGATAGAGACGTTCATTGGCTTGCATCAGGGCGGCGAAGTCGATTCCCGCGCCGACAAAAGTGCGACCACCGAAATGGTGCACAAAACTATCGACCGCGACTACCGTCCGAAAGCCTGCCAGCCGAGCGCGGCGACAATAGTCGTCATCCTCGAAATTTCCGATGCCGAAGCGCTCATCCAGCCCACCGATTTGTTCCAGGACCTCGCGGCGGAAGAGCAGGCAGAAGCCGACCAGACGCTCCAGTTCCTGGAGTTGCCCGGCGTGCTGTTGCCCCCATTCCCAGGCAAAGCCATCGAGACTCGCGAGGTCGCGATAGGGGACAGTGATCTGCTGCGGCCCACTAACCTGATTGGAAACGGGGCCGACGAGCCCCACCTGGGGATCACGGTGCAATGCATCGAGCAGACGACGGAGCCAGCCCGTAGTCACAATCGTGTCATTGTTGAGCAGCAGAAGCTGTTGACCTTGTGCTATGGCGAGCCCCTGGTTCACGGCCGCCGGGAACCCGCGATTCTCGGCATTTTCGATCAGCCGAAGATCGGCCTGTCCCCGCAGGTAGTCGACCGTACCATCAGTCGAGCCATTATCGACGACAATCAATTCATAGGGTTCATCCGTGCGGAACCGCAGGCTCTCCAGACACTGGCGCGTGTAGTGCAGTTGGTTATGAGCCACCAGAATGATCGAGGTCAGCGCGTCGGTCGGTCGCAAACGGGTGTGAGCCACCACCAGATACTGATAGGCAAAGAAACCCTCCGCGGCCGTGGAGGACAAGCCCGAAATTTGCAGGCCGCCAATCTGGACTGTCCCTGGGCGCCCCTGCACGACCCATTCTGCATGCCCCGTGCCTGGGACCGTCTGCCACTGGAGTCCCTGATAGCCCGCCCGGAAAAAAAGCTTCTCGATTTCGCGGCGGGTGAAGAGCCGCAGGTGATCGTCATCCAGGAGGCCTGCCGGTTCGTAGGTGAAATTTCCATCGAGCAACCCCGTCACCACGCTGTGGTGCTGAACGTTGGGAAGGCTGGCGATCACAACGCCCTCCGGGCTGAGCCACGTGCGACAGCGTTCCAGCAGGGCGCGAGGTTCCCGCAGATGTTCCAGCAGATCGGCACAGACGATCGCGTCAAAGGGCGGCGCCTCGGGGGGGAGTTGCGACAGGGTTTCGACATCGGCGGTCACCACCTGATCGAGCCGGGAGCGTGCCTGATCGGCGGCTGCGGGATGCCGTTCGACGCCCCAGACAGTACAGGGTTGGCGGCGGTTCAAAGCGGCTCCCATCCGTCCGCTGCCGCAACCCAGATCGAGCACCGCGCGAGCGCTGGGAGGAATCAGAGCCAGGACCTCCGGCCGTTCCCAGCCAAAGTAGCTGGCATCTTTGGGCGGTGTCGGTGTCACAGTTCGGGCAGTCCGGCTCCGCAACGCGGCCCAGGCGGACAAAATCGTCTGCATGCGATGCCGATAGGTGTGCTGGGTCTGCACCAGGGCCTGCCCGGCGGCGGCGATGCGTTCCCGTTCGTCGTCATGCTTTAAGTAGTAGGCACAGCGTTCGAGGAGTTCGTCTGCACTGTGATAGGTCACCAGATGCTGGCCTGCCTGGAAGAGTTCCGCCTGACCATGGTCAGCGAGATCATTGGTCATCAGCAGGGAACCACAGGCCAGGGCTTCAAAGACCCGCATATTGAGATCATCGGCGAGACTGCGGTTAAAAACCAAGCGTGAGGCACTGTAGGTTTCTGCCATCGCCTCGAAGTACTTCTGACCGACAAAGGCCTGGGGAAACTGTTGGCGTAGCAACTCGATCAACTCGGTCCGTGGACCGGGAAAGAGATGCCCCACAAAACACCAGTCCCACGCCAGCGGCACGCTGTGGCGGCGATGGATGTCTGGATCGCAGGCCAAGGGCAACCAGATGGCTGTGGAGATTCCCTGATGTTTGAGCCGTTCGGCTCCCGCGCGCTGCGCGGCGAAGACCAGATCGCAATCCTGGGCTCGCTGGAAGCAGCGTTCAAACTCTAGATGGGTGTCGATGGCCCACCACAGACGCGGACGGCAGGCTTCCGGAATCTCGTACTCTGTTCCATCATCAACGAAGAGAAACGCGTCATAGCGCTGGGGAGAAATATGGGGCAAGGCGGAAGGCAGGAGATGTTCGACCTCCACGAGCTTCCCCAGCGCGCGGCGGCAATAAGTGCCAGTCGTTTCCGGACGGAGAGTGTTATCGAATACGACAGCGAGACGCGACACGGACATCCCTTAGACTCCCGAGACCACGGGACGTGTGACCGGCCCCAGAAGTTGTCGATAGCGGGGAAGAATGGCCTCCCAGGTATATTCACTGAGAAAGCGTTGTCGTCCGGCCTGACCCAGCCTAACCCGCAGGTCAGCCTCATCCAGCAGGCGCTTCAGAGTGTGGGCGAGCGCCTCGATATCGCCCGGGGGACATAAAAGCCCCGTCGCCTCGTCCAGCACCGTAAAGGGGAGTCCACCGATCCGACTGGCCACCACCGGTCGTCCGGCCCCCATGGCCTCCACGGCGGTCCGCCCCAAGGCTTCTTCGGCCACCGTCGGACAGACCACAATGTCGCAATCTCGCATCACTCGAGGCAATTCCGCCTGGGTCTGCCAGCCCACAAACTCGACGAAGTCCGGTGCCGTGGGGGAAACTGCCCCGGTCACCACCAGCCGAAAATCCTGCCGGACCGACCAGAGCCGAGCACAGGCCCTTTCCAGAATGGCGTAACCTTTCATCACTTCATCCACCAACCCGGCAAACAGCAACCGCAAGGGGCGCTCGGGCTTCATGGGGACTGGCGCCGGTGCCGGAAAGCGATCTGCCGCAAACCCACTCGGCAGCACATGGACCCGCTCGGCAAAGGGCTTCACGTTTTCAGCGATCAAGGGGTTGACCACCAGCACTCCGGTGGCGTCGCGGAAGGCACGTCGCAACACGGTCGGATAGTCGGCCTCCGGGACACCCGCCAGTTCCCGCTCGGCCTGATGAAGGGAACCTGACCAGCGTCCCCGCTGCTGAAGGCATGCCTGGCACGCCTCCGGTGTCGCCAGTTGCTGGCGGGGACAACTCTGCCAGCCGCCCTGACCATCGCCCAGCAATCGCACATTATTGAGGGGGCAGAGACACTCCTGGGCCGCCAGCCGCAGGAAGTAGGAATAACCCGACAGGGCTGAGGCGAGATGCGGCTTGAAGTTCCAGCTGTCGGTGACAATCACATGGTCGGGTTGCCAGTGCTCAACGGCCGCCCGCACCCTCGCCAGAATCTGAGGCCGCGACCAAGTTTGATCGTCGAAATCAAGGAACTCGATTGGCCAATCGGTGGGTTCGGTCACCTGACCGACTGACCAGCCGGGATAACTTAGCACCCAGTGCCGGATCTCATAACCGGCTCGTGTCAGAAAGCGAGCCGTTTCTGCTGTATGTACCGTGCCGCCACCCGTCGAGGGCCAATTGAACAACAGGCTCACGAGGCCAATGCGTGTCGGGCGAGACCGAGAGGACTGACTGACGACGGCAGTAGAGCCAGCACTTCGGGGAGCAGTTTCAGAAAGCCGCAAATGCTGCTGAGGAATTTCCCAAGTGGGAGCCCACGCGCTCGCTTGTTGCCAAGCCGCTTGAGCGGCCACCCAGTCGTGTCTCAAGGCAGCCAGTACACCGAGATCATTCGCAATCCGGGCCGCCAGTTCCGCATCATCCACCTGGGACAGCAGACACTGCAATTCCACTTCCGCGGCTGCACAGTCCCCGTTTAATGCAATCTGGCAAGTTGCCGCATAATATTTCCAAAGATCGTAGAATCTGCAGTCCAAATAGTCGTTCTCTACAATTACATGTCGCAACATAATGAGAATTCATAGATTTCAAAAAGATACACTTTTATCCTTACTGACGAATAATAAACTCCTCAATACTCGACGGACTATAGTACTCCGAGTGTGGGTCATATGTTCTGGCTAGTGAATTAAGATACGTCTCGATAAAGTGCTCAACGTCAATTGCTTGATCCTGACGATCTCGCGCCCATTGCTCGATCCTTAGCTTCGTTGATTTGGGCGGTATCCCAGCAATTCGATCATTCAGAAAATCGAGTTTGACAATCTTTCGCCAGCGCTCGCGTAACTCATCGTCCGTCTCCGCGTGCCCCACAAAAGTGCGTTCCACGGACTCAGTAGGCAGAAAGTTATGATCGATTGAAGCCGACGATACGGCCATCGTCATCGTGACCTTCAAGCGTTCGCGATAAATGCGATGAATCTCTGAAAGATGGGAGATCTCCGAAGACCGAGCGAGGGATCCGTGGGTTTCTTGGTATCGTGACATTGATTTAATGTCAGATTTGAGGAAGATCAGCCTCCTCGGGTCGAGCTCATGGATGAATCTCGTGAACCATTGTTCGGATAAATGCTTGTCAATGAGTTTGTGCGACAGATGCTGGCGTTCAATTGTGTCAATTATCAAGGCAATCTCTTTGCGCCACGTCATGAAGCTATCATCAGCAGGCTCATTGGCATTTGCAAAGCCAACAACTGCCAAGCACTCAAAGGCGACAACAGCTACTGCCGCGAGTATGTATTTCATAATGACAAGGCCTTCGGCGAAATTGGAATAAGCAGAATAGCAAGGCACTGACAGGCTTAAGACCCACCTAACAAAACCTGTTGGTCCATTTGCGGAAGCAGATGAGCGACATGGCGAGATCGAGGAAGGCCTGATGCAGGTCGTCGCGGCGGTCGTAGCGAACTTTGAGGCGGCGGAACTGGTGCAGCCAGGAGAG
>WGME01000036.1 GCA_016125225.1 bacterium
GACCACGGACTGTCAACAACTCCACTGCTTCACGCTTAAACTCCTGAGTGTAAACCCGATTCTTCTTCGGCATCTCGCTGGGCTCCTTGAAAAGAAATCCTACTCCTTTCCCAGCGCCCACCAAATGTGGGTAAGTCCAAACAGATGACCTGTCTGCAATGTGGAGCGCCGCGGATAAGTTTAATCCCACTGGGCTTCCCGAGGTTGTGGTGATGCAATGAAAACTGATGCAGCATTCGACAAATTGCTGAATGCCCTCATTGCTGTCCCGAAGGATGAGGTTGCCGCGATAGAGCATTCGGAGAAGAAAAAGAAGGTGGCGGCAATCAAGAAGAAAGAACCGAAGAAACCACGACGAGGTTAGTAGTCCGCCGATCAGTTCCTTGTACTGAAATCGCTTTCCGCAGACAGATTCCATCACTGATGCGAAGCGATTTCCGTCCTTGGTCTTGCGAGCATTGAATCTAAACGCCTCCTCATCGAGATAGCGGAACAGGTGTCATTCGCGGACGGAGATGTAAGTCCCGTTCAACATTCTCCTCAGCAGCGACCAGAGGTTCTCAATCCCGTTCGTATGAACCTTGCCCTCGACGTAAGCGACGGCGTGGTCGATCACCTGATGGATGCACTCGTCACCCAGCTTGTTGTATGACGGAATGGCATCAGTGTAGACAATTGACCCCGGCTCGACTTTTTGACGGACGTTAGGATTAAGAGCCGACCGACGCCATGATTTCGCTACTTGGCAGCGGACCTCTCCGCCACGCTCCAGCAGGCCCTGCACGATGGTCTTATTCATCATGCCAGTGCCTTTGATTTTCTTGGCTCGAATATGCTTGTGCATGTTGCGAGCCTTGCCACCGACTCCAGTTTCATCGACCTCAACTTCGCCGGTGAGCTTTCGGAACGTGCCTGTCTTCATTGCCAATCGAATACGATGGAGCATGAACCAGGCTGTTTTTTGCGTGACACCGAGCGCGCGACCAAGTTCGTGACTGCTGATTCCATTTTTCGCGTTGGCGATTAACCATACAGCCACGAACCACTTATCCAAGCCGAGCGGAGAATCTTCGAAGATCGTTCCGACCTTTGCGGAAAACTGCTTACGACACTGCTTCGCTTAGCACTGAAACATACGTCGGCTACGAATTTCGCCGATGTGATCGCCACCACATTGCGGGCAGACAACCTTTCCGTCCGGCCATTTCACCTGCACCATGTGTGCGTGGCACACATCCTTATCCGAGAAGTGGCGAACGGCTTCGAGCAGGGTTTTTGGGAGGGCTGCGTTTTCCATGCCCCGATTCTATCAATCAAGCCGTGATGAGTCAGGTATGTCATCGCCCTTGTTTGAACTCTGTTCACGGAGCACTTCCCGTCACGCCCCGGGACTGACCTTGTGTAACCTCCGTCTCCTGTAGTCAGAAACCCTGGCTCAACTCCACCAACACCTGAGTTTCGTCATCATTGCGATCCTTCTCGCTGGCCAGACATCCCATCCGGAACCGGCCTGCCGGGCACCAGCTGAAATTCACCCCGTTCAATACTATTAACTCTCCCGCATTCGTTCCTGCGAACCGGCTGATCAGTTTCAGGTCGATCCAGCCCGTAGCGAGGGGGTTCATGGCCTGGATTTGTCGGCCGTTCGACACCGACGCGACCAGCGCATGCACTTGTGGTTCCAGGCGATCGACCAGCACTCCGCCGGTCACCGTCCCCGTCCGCAATTCATGGAACAGGCAATTGTTGAACGCCCCATGCTGTCAGTCGGGGAGTTCCAGCGCCTGCTCGTTTTCGGAACACGCAAAGAGCGCCAGCGTGCTCTTCTGCAGTTTAATGACGACCCGAACGCCAGGCCGCGGGCTGCCTTCGGATCGTTCCGGTAGCAATTGGCCAGTAAGACCCGGTTCCCCCGCGGGGCTGTTCCGGAAGACCTGGATAAATTCCGCCATCTTCACAACCGACTACGGATCGGGTTCGATCCGCGTCACCCCTTCCCGGTCGCGCGCCGGGCGGCCGTTCTTGTCCAAGGCGTCCCGCATCGTTGTGTCGTAGGGACAGAAACAAGCCTCGTTCGTTCCCAGATACTCGATCCCGTGGCCAAACAACCCGGCCTATACCGCAAAGCGGTGATGCCCATCGATCTCAATAACTCGAAGGAGCTGAACGCTGGACTCTTCAGCGAAAGATAAGCCTTGCAAGACACGCAAGCTAAAATGTCGTCAGCGGCTCTTAGGTGGCATACGGACGTCAACTGCCGCACATGCAGCATCCTCGGCCACGGAACGACCAAGGTCGCTGGGCGGAAATAAGGTGGGAATTCAGGATACTCGTCTGCCGCCGAACTGATTAATCGATTGGTTCGTTGCCTATTCTTCTGGATGCTGCTTCTGTCTTATAGTCTTATCGTATGGGGCACACTTACTTGTGGCGGTGTTTTGATCACTCGTTCTCGTTAATAACGTTGTCCGAGCCTCCCGTAACCGCTACAGGTTTTTTGTTACGCCGCTAGGCGCTTTCTCGAGACGGCCGTTGTAACTTTAGTCAACGAGGCCAAGCTGCGGTGTAGCGGCTGATGACAAATTCGAACGATTGTCACAGCTTGAAACTGGTGAGTGCGGGGGTGGTGGCAAAGAGGCCTGCATTCAGTTCCATCACATCCGTCAAGCTGATGGTCATGACGGCCTTTTTTGATGCTCCGTGGTTGTCTGTTACCTGAATGGTCAGGTTGAAGACGGGGGTGGTTTCGTAGTCGAGTGCCCGGTAGTTATTGACGGTGAGTTCGCCAGTGCTGGAATTGATGGCGAAGCCTTGCCGCACATTGCCACCGGTGATGGCATAGCTGAGCGTGTCGGCCATATTCGGGTCGCTGGCGACCACGGTTCCCACTGAGGTGCCATTAGGACTGTTCTCGGCAATCATAAAGGTCTGCGGAGAAATTGTCGGCGGCTCATTCACATTGAGCACATTCACCGTGACCGTGGCTTTGCGGATCTCACCATGGCTGTCGGTGACCGAAACACGCAGGTCATACACTGCCCGTGTCTCAAAGTTGAGGCGGTCCGATTTGGCGACCGTAATCTCGCCTGTCGATGAGTTGATCGCGAAAACATTCAAGATGTTTCCACCGGAAAAGCTGTAGGTCAGCGATTCCATCGCATCCTGATCACTGGCCAGGACGGTTCCCACGTTTGTGCCGTTCGGTGAGTGCTCGGCGATCGAGAACATTTGGTCGGCGATCACCGGTGGATCGTTCACATCGGTGACATTCACGGTGACATTGGCTTTACGTGTGATGCCGCCGCCATCGGTCACCGCGACTCGCAGGTTGAAGGTGGCCAGCGATTCGAAATCGAGTCCCGCCTTCTTATTGACCGTGATTGCTCCGGTCGAGGAATTGATGGCGAAGGCCTGATTGACGTTTCCACCGCTAAAACTGTACGTCAGCGTGTCCATGGCATCCGGATCGCTGGCCAGCACCGTTCCTACCGCAGTGCCGTTCTCACTGTTCTCGGCGATGGAAAACATCTGGTCGTTGATTACCGGCGGTTCATTCACATTCGTAAGATTCAATGTAAAACTGGTCGACGCATCGGGATTGCCGCCGAGGGTGCTGTCGTCGACATTCACGGTCACACTGTAGCTTGGTTTGGTTTCAAAATTGAGAGCCACATTGGCTTTCAGCCGCAGGTCATTGCCGACAATCTCGAACGAAGAGGCATCGGTACCAGTCAGACTCAGCGTGTTTGTTCCGAGCCCGTCATCGGTCACGCTGATGGTGCCGACACTGAGCCCCATAGACGTATCGGTGTTCTCGGCGGACGACGCCGGATTCGGACTCACCGAGACGGCTGTCGGAGCGCCGTTTAGCGCCAGGGAATCTTCCGTAGCGAATGCACTCCCTGCGAAGGCCGTGTCGATCGCCTGCACACTCCAGTAGTACGTGGTGCCTGGAGCAAGATCGGTCAACGTGAAACTGTTTCCCTGGATCGGTCCACGGGCGGCGACACGGCGAAGTCCGGTGGAGGAGTTGGCCATCGTGGAATAGACATCGTTGCCGCCGGGTGTGGTGCCGACACGCAGGTTGTAGCTCAGCCCCGCTGTCGCGGTTTCGGTGTCGCTCGGTGCGGTCCACGAGAAGGTGATCGACGTCGTCGAACTCGCCGTTGCCATCAGATTCGTCGGGACTGCCGGGGCCGTGTTCGCGGTGCTGGTGTCGTTGCGATAGACCTTCGCCGTGGAAGTTCCACCGGTATCACGCCCCACGATCAACAGGTCGAGATCGCCATCGCCGTCGTAGTCGCCCATGGCCACGCTCGAAAAATCGAACCCTGTCAGTGCCGAGCCATCGTCGCTAAAGGTACCCGCGTTGTTGAGGTAGACATTCGTGATTCGTGCGCTAGCTGCATTTCGACCTGTGACGAGCGCATCGAGATCGCCATCGTTATCCACATCGCCCCAGGCGACCGAGCCGTATTGCACTCCGGTCAATCCGGCCGCGATATCAGTGAATGTGTCACTGCCGTCGTTCCGGTAAATCTGCGTATGCAGACCACCACCGCCATCAATACCCGTCAGCAGAAGGTCAAGGTCGCCGTCGTTGTCGTAGTCTCCCCACGCGACCGATGAGGCAGTCACCGGTGTGAGTCCCGCGGCAATATCGGTGAAGCTGCCATTGTCGTTGCGGTAGACCGCCGTCACCCGCCCGGAAGGACCAGTACCAGACAAAAGGATGTCCAGGTCACCATCGGCGTCATAGTCTCCCCAGGCCACAGAGCCATTAGTGGCACCCGGCAGGCCGGCTGCGATGTCGGTGAAGGTGTCGTCTCCATTGTTGCGGTAGATCAGGGCCACATCGCTACCGCCGCTATTCCTGCCAGCCAGCAGCAGATCGAGATCACCGTCGTTGTCGAAGTCGCCCCATGCAGCAGAACTGTAGCGGACACTCGTGAAACCTGCGGAGACTTCCGTGAAGCTGCCGCTATCATTGCGATATAGCTTGGATTGGGGAGCGTTGCTGCCATCACGGCCTGAAATGAAGAGATCGAGATCGCCATCCTGATCGTAGTCGCCCCAGCGTGCCACGCCAAAATCGACACCCGTCAGGCCTGCACCGATATCGGTAAACGAGCCAGAGTCATTACGGTAAATCGTTGATGATGTGGGCCGGCCAATGACCACCAGGTCGAGGTCGCCATCGTTATCGTAGTCACCCCAATCGACCGAAGTAATAAAGACACCAGCAATGCCCAGCGCCCCGACATCGGTGAAGCGCAGTGTGGTGGCTGAGGCTTCGGTCGCGAAAGCCCCTCCCGCGAACGCGGTGTCAATGGCCTGCACACTCCAGTAGTACGTGGTGCCTGGAGCCAGATCGGTCAACGTGAAACTGGTTCCCTGGATCGGTCCACGGGCGGCCACACGGCGAAGTCCGGTGGAGGAGTTGGCCATCGTGGAATAGACATCGCTGCCGCCCGGTGTGGTGCCGACACGCAGGTTGTAGCTTAGCCCCGCTGTCGCAGTTTGCGTGTCGCTCGGTGCGGTCCACGAGAAAGTGATCGAGGTCGTAGAGTTTGCGGTCGCCATCAGATTGGTCGGGGCAGCCGGGGTCGTGTTCGCGGTGGACGCGTTGTTTTGATAAATCTTGGTTATCCGGGTACTCCCGGTGTCACCTGCTGCCAGAATGTCGAGGTCACCGTCTCCGTCATAATCTCCCCAGGCGACGGAGCCATCGTAGACCCCAGTCAACCCCGCGCCGAGATCGCTGAAGCTACCGCCACTATTCTGGTACACCTTGGTGATTTTGGCGTTGCCGCCATCGCGCCCGGAAAGCAGGATGTCGAGGTCGCCATCGTTATCGTAATCACCCCAACCCACGGCTGCGAAATCGACACCTGTTAAGCCGGCGGAGATATCACTGAAGGTTCCTGCCGTGTTCTGGTAGACGCTGGAAATTTTGCCACTGCCGGTGTTGCCGGCCACCAGCAAATCGAGATCGCCGTCGTTGTCATAGTCGCCCCACGCAGCCGAGCCCAGGCTGACACCTGTAATTCCCGCGCTGATGTCAGTGAAAGTTCCTGACGAATTCTGATAGACCCGAACGATACGCGAACTGCCGCCCGACAATGTCCCGGTGATCACAAAATCCAGGTCGCCGTCGTTATCGTAGTCACCCCATTCGACTGTCCCACTGCCTACTCCTGGCAACCCAGCGGTAATGTCCGTAAACGAGCCATTCTCGTTGCGGTAAATGCGTGAGGTGTAGTTACCGAGGCTGACGGAACCTGTCAGCAGAATGTCCAGGTCGCCATCGTTGTCATAATCGCCCCACGCGACATTACGTCCTCCCGTCGATTTCACTCCCACGAGCCCCGCGCTGATATCCGTGAAAGTGCCACTATCGTTTCGATAAACCTGGCTCACATAGCCGCTGCTGGAACTGCCGACGAGGAGGATGTCGAGGTCACCATCGTTGTCGTAGTCGCCCCAAGCCACTGCACTACGCTCCACCGCGGTCAGGCTGGCATTGATATCCGTGAACGAACCACTGTCATTACGGAAGATTTTAGAGACGCGGCCGCTCTCTTTGCCGGTGAGGAGAGCATCGAGGTCGCCGTCACTGTCATAATCTCCCCAGGCGACCGAACTATAGGCCAAGTTTGATAGGCCGAGATTCCCTTGATCGGTGAATTCGCCCGCGAGCAAGATGCGGGCTTCCAGCGGTTGCGTGTCAACCGCCGCGGAACGCCGCCGTCGGAGTTGGGAACCGGTGGACCGCCAAGGCGACCAGCGGCGACTTAAAATCGTTAAAACCTGTCGGATTTCCTGGACAAACGGCGACGAAGCATTCGGCATGATACGCGCGGCACTTGTACTTAGGTTGGGGTATTTGATCCAATTGATATGCGTGAAAACGATAGCGTTCAGTGGAGCTGTTTGCACGCGATCGCACAGCTTGCCAACCAGAATTTCAGTTCACAACAACATTGCGTATAGGTTTCTTAACATAGGCGATAACTCGCCATCTCTGGAGAGCCTTTGACGTGACCTTGCCCGATCACAATTCGGCCACACCCGCTGCGCCGGCCTCCCCCTTTCAGATTGTCACGTCAAGGGGCTTCACCGAATGGCTGGCCACGCAGCAGATCAGTTTGGCGATCTCGACATATCATCTCGGGGCGGTCTTGCTGCTCGGCCTGAAACCGAATGGTGAACTCTCGATGTTCATCACGCCATTCGATCGGGCGATGGGGCTGTGTGCTCATGGGTCAGCGTTATGGGTCGCGACGAAACAGATGCTGTGGCGACTGGAAGACTCGCTCGCCGGTCAAACGTCTGATGGTTACGACCGGGTTTACGTGCCTCGGATGGGGCACAACACGGGCGACATCGACTGCCACGATGTCGCCGTGGATGCCACCGGCCGCACGGTCTTCGTTGCCACGCGGTTTAATTGCCTGGCCACGCTCGATGAGCGTTTGAGCTTTGCGGCTGAGTGGCGACCGCCGTTCATCAGCCAACTGGCTCCGGAAGACCGCTGCCATTTGAACGGACTGGCGTTGGATTCCGGCGCCGCGAAATATGTCACCCTGGTCGCTCGCAGTGATGTCGCCGATGGCTGGCGCGACCATCGCGATCAAGGGGGGCTGGTGATGGACATCACCACCAATACCGTCGTCGCTGAGGGATTGTCGATGCCTCATTCCCCCAGGATGCACGACGGGAAACTCTGGTTATTAAACGCGGGCAGCGGGTATCTGGGATACATTGATCAAACGACGGGCCGGTTTGAGCCTGTCACCTTCCTGCCCGGCTATGCCCGTGGACTTACATTCCAAGGACGGTATGCCATCGTCGGACTGTCCAAACCCCGCCGGGAGCATGCGTTTCAAGGGTTGCCGCTCGACCAGAATCTGACTGACAAAGGAGCCGTCCCGCGGTGCGGGCTGCAGATCGTCGATCTTGAATCGGGCGCCGTCATTCATTGGGCTCGCATTGAACCACCGATCGAAGAGTTGTACGACATCGCCGTGCTGCCCGGTGTGGTCCGTCCCAAAGCCCTCTCACTCACCGGCCCTTCTCTTGCCAACCAGATCACCCTCCGCGACGGCGAACGCATCGCGGCCTGGAACGCTGCACCGGCTCGATAGTTGGCACAGCGGTCATGATTCACGCTCGAACAGCATGCCATCGAGTCACAAAATTATTTTCCATGCAAAAAGACGTTTTGATGCTCGCTGATTTGGTTGGCGGTGGTGGATCAGCACTCTTGCACAGGGCGGATTGCGAGTGATCGTTTTTCCAGTCAACCTGGTTTCGGTCATCAGAAACTCGTCGGTATGTCAAATCTTTCGGCGGATTTTGCGAGATCCTTTTCGACGCCGTGTGCTTGCTCCTAGCATCCCGATGCAGAATGTTCTGCACAATTCTGTTGCCGGACCCAACTACCTTTTGAATAAGTGCGGTCGCGGTGGCGATCAGGTTCAGGCCGAGCTTTCTCGGAACTACACGCTCTGCATTCATGAGCCCATCACTATCCACTCGGTGTTTGTGCAACGGTGGGGGAGGGACAAATTTTATGGCGTAGGTGTAACAACCTTCCTCAGGGTAAAGGCGTACCGTGGAATCGGAACGGGAGCAGGGGCGATGCCATTGGTCGTCGCGGGTACCGCGCTGATATCGATGATGCCGGAAAGTGCTGACCGGGCTCCGGGCAGTCCGGCTTCGAACGCTCGGCGGGTCAGCACTTTGCCGCGATCCTGAACTTGCGGATTGTCAGTGTTTTGGGTTGCGGCCCACGCGAGATTCCACAGCGACTGTTGGCGTGGCTCCGCGACCATCTGGACTCCAGTAAAGTCGTAGCGAAGTTGCAGCTGGCTCAGCAGGGCAGCCACGCCGCGGCTCGAATAGTACTGTTGATCAAGCCGGCTGATTTCGCTCTGCAGCTTCGGCCAGGCGGGGCTGATCCCCGGATAGGCTTCCGTTTCTGAACCGTCACTACGGATGATCTTCACGAGGCCATCTGGCTGAGCGATGACCTCAGTGATGTAGGTGTCGGAGGGGTTATCGACCCCCGCGTCGAATTTCCAGTGCCTCTCACCATCTGTCGCAGTCGGCGGAAAGATACTGCGAGGGGCAAACAGTTCCAGTCCGAGAAAGAGTGAAGACAGCCAATTGCGTTGACGGGCGTCGCTCAATTCGAAGGAATTGGATGGCCGTAGAGGCGTGACGTCCATCGCCCCCAACGTACGAATCAAGTGAGCACGATCCGGATAGCGGTCGCCGCTGTTCGCTTCCATCCATTCTCCGTCCTGCAGTCGCTGGAACTGCAGCCGCTTTCCGTCAGCGAAACAGACCGTCAAGGTCCCTGCATCACGGTCATCAATCGTGAGATGTCCTTCCTGTGAGACGGCAAGCGCCCCCGAAGCGGTGCGAGGACTGCCGTCGGTGTTGATTTGGGGATGGCCACCGGCTCTGAGAAACTCCAGTCGCGTTGCAAATGGACCCTGACGAATCGCCGTGCCATCGTCCAGGGTCACGCTGAGACCGAATTGTTGATGCGCGGTCACCTCCGCAACTTCATTGCCATTCGCATAACGAAAGGTCTTTTCCGATCGATCACAGGGGTGAATTTCGGTCGCTCCATCGAGCCTGGAAATTTCCAGAGTGCCATCCGGATGGATGACGCGCGTCATCCCCGGTCGGGCCGCTCCTAGAGGCCGCCCCAGCCATACCATCTTGCCTGAGAACTCAACTTGCGGCTCACAAAGCAGAGAGAGAGCCGGCGCGATCGCGGCACAAAAGCTGTCATCTTTTTTCTTAAAAAGTTCTTCATCTCCCTGGATGATCCGTGTCAGTTCGCCATCTGCATTCCGGACTAGATGCGTCCGGTTAAAGCGGGAATCCTGTATGCGCAGCGGTCGGCCCAGCGGGTCTCGCCTCACGCTTGATAGCAGCGTTCCCCTGCCGTCATAGCGGACGTCGAACTCTTCTCCATCCACTACGAGTACTCGCACCGTTCGGCCGTTGTCGGCAAACAACATGACGTCTCCCGAGGAGCGATTGAGACGCATGCCCTGATATTGCCGATCGCCGTCATCCTCCCATGTCCCATCGGCTTGACGCTGGAATTTGGCCGCGTATTTGTGACCATAAGCATCGCTGGCGGACTTCGAAATGCTGATTAACTCATCGTCCATCCACTCGTAATTCATTTCGCCCGGGTCCGGCGCAGAAAGACCAAATTGCGGTCGACCGTTGATATCAAAGTGGAGGGTTGCGCCCGCTGGATTGATCATGAATGTGGCGCCGTCATCCCATTTGACATGAACCTCTGTTTGAGACTTGAGCGTGATCTCGGCGATACCGGGTCCGCGTTGGAAATGTTGACCATCAGGGCAGATCACCTCGCTGATTTGGTCGGGTACGGCCGGATCAGGCATGACAATGACGGCGCCACTGGTGAGACGACGTAAGGAGCGACCGGAATCGAAAACCACGTTAACCTGCCCCGTTCGATCAACGTGCAAGGCTTTCACGCCTTCCACGCCGACCTCGTAACGTGCGACGGTTTCGCCACCGAAAACATTCTTGACGGTGGCGACAGTCGGCAGATCGCCCCCGGCATATTCGTAGGTCGTCTCACGATAAAGCGCATCGACCGCTCTCAGAGTGCGAGTTCCCCGACGGTTAACAGAGATCTGTGTGATGCGCGCGTGATACTCCTTGATGATGTCGCCATCGATACATGCGACAACCAGGCCACCGTTAGTGACCAAACCCGCTCCTGAGAGAGCTGTCTGGACATCGCCGTCCCAGGAAACATGCTCCTTCGCGTTCGTCCAACGATAAACGGGAGGTACGGCAGGGTTCGAATTCTTCAATGGCTCCTGCGAACGTGCCCAGGTTCCCTTGTAGCCGGTAATTTGCACGGGGACATTCGAGCCAGCTTCATACTCGGCGAAGATCGTCACTCCATCAACGTCGCATCGCTTATCGAGACGTCCATCCGCGTCGAAGAAGCTCATGGCCCCCGAGCGGTCCAGTACCTGCCGCGTGCTGCTCGGGATGTCAAAGAGCTCCAGGGTGATATCGTCGTCGCGGCCATCGGCCAATTTGTCGGCATGTTCGACCACCCATTGAATGTCGTCATGGAGAGCATGGCGGGTGGCACCGGGCACTGTCGGCGGCCCATACATGCGATCCCCCCGCTTGCCGATGTCCTCCGGCCTCTGGAGTGGCTCTGGCGGTAAATGGTAGTCCGTCGCCCGCCAGCGGCTGTTCAGTGACTCCTTGAGATCGCCTTTGAGATCAAACAATAGCCACGCCGTGCTATTGAAAATTCGCATCCGCTCGCCGGAGTCAAGGCGGTATTCGAATGAGCGTTTGGCCCGCTCGCCGGTCCAGGGACTTAATTCGGTGACGATTCTGTACGGCTTCTGCTCTCCGGCTTCTGCTTCGCCCGACGCGTAAATCTGACCAGACGCCGTGGTGATGCGGCGAATGTTGCCCCCAGTCGCCAACTCGTACTCTTCACTCGAACGATTGGCCCAGATTCGCATCAAGCGTCCTTGGGAATTAACACAAACGATGTGCTTCTCCTCGCCCCAACCACTCAGCGCCAAGTTGGTCACACCGACAATCGCATCGGCCGGTAATGGATGATCGGCGGGGGCCTCGTATCCTGCAACAGCGACGACCAAGCCTGACGAGACGTCGATGCGCCTCGGACGGCAGTGCGCGATGTCATTGGGTGATTCGCAGTCGATGTCATAGCGGGTGCCAAGGTTATCGATGTAGTGGGTGAGAGTGCCATCCGCCGCGGTCTGTGAAACGACCGCAGCTTTCACTTCCACGATTTCCGTTGGACCGTCTGGTGCTGAGAGCCCAGCGGGCTGGTCCCCGCTGGCTCCCGTCGGGACTTCTGTAAGCGTGTTGATCACCTCGACTGGTAACGACTGTCCGACAGGTGGGCCGCGGTCGTTGACCGGAACTTCTGAACCCGAGTCGGCAGCACCAGGCGTCCTCGAGCACATCGGAAGACTGGCCGTTAATTCGATCGTGGTCTCGGGGCTGGCAGTTCGGGGGCTGGTGTTTGGGGCAGACGGGAGAGTTGTCGTCGTCCGCTTGACGTAACTTCTGTGAAGGTTGGTAAACCGGGTTTGGCCATCCGGGAGCGACACACCGACGGAGCGTTTCCCATCCAAACCGGTGCTGAGGTCTGTGAAAATGACGGCCCCAGTCTGATTGTTGATCTTAATCTCCGCGACTGCATCACCGAAAGCCAATCCCTGGAAGGGACCGCCGCCCACATACGTGCCCGTTGAAGAATGAAACTTCCAGCGTCGTCCATTCTCCTCGAACTCGATGATCGTTTTCTGTGGCTTTTGATCTGGGCCTGTTTCCATGCCATACCGTACGTAGCAAGTTCGTCCGTCGGCCTTGCGCAGGGAGACAATATCGCCATCGCGATCTCGATAGATCTCTCGCCCGTCGTCAAAAGTCTGCCGGGACGTGCCATCGGTCAATGCGTAAATCGTGTGAGGAACAATGGGATTGGTATCGGTCCCGACGGTCGATTGGTCCGATGTCTGGTTTACTTCTGAAACATCTTGAGCGAACACAAAGACCTGTCTGCCCTCGGGAGCCGCATAAGTTCGCTTGATCAATGTCCCGGTGTCATCAATGGCAAAAAAACCTCGCCAGTTCAAATCAGGCATGGCAAGGTTCTTTGCGGACGGAGTGCCTTCCTGCCCGCCATCGAGACGTTCCCAGGGACCGGGGACACTGTTGGGGCCCTCATAGCGGCAGACGATATGTCCATCACCGGATGACATAAAATGCTGTTCTCGGAGCTGACCGTCTGCTCCTCGAACCGTTTTCACGACGTAAGCCGTCGTCGATGTCTCAGTACCGGTCTCTCGGGCACCTACACGCGTCTCGGTTTCGGAACCACCATCCGCCGTGGGACGCTCGATTCGGACAATTTCCGTCTCGTTGAGTGTGCGAATGGTGCGGGTTCCCTTGCTGTCGGTCACCATCGCATTGTGCCGGTTCATCTGGATGGATTCGGCGTCGAGTTGCAAATTGGGCCCGCCGCGATCGTTCGTCTGAATCCACGCATGAGCCCGACTGATTGATAAACTGCGCTTCCACAAGCCGCTCGAATTCTTGAAAGCGGTTAATTCAAAATTGCCCGTGGTGGGATCTTCTGTGTAGAAGTAATCGGCAACAATCTTCCCCGCCGGATCCCGTTGCGTCGTCATGCGTCCGCCGGAATCGGTTTCGAGTCGATTGCCGCTGGCGTCCACAATCGAGCGTTCGCCACTGGTAGAAAGGGTGATCCGGCGACCATCGGGATCGACAAATGTCACGGAGCGTCGGGTGTCATCCACCGTCAGTACAGCGCCGCCGAGGGGATCGACTTCGCGGTAGACATTTCCGCGGCGGTCAGTGAGCCGATAGAGTCCGTGCACATCAGATTCCAGGGTATACTCGGCGACCTCCACCGGCGTTAATTTCAACTCAGGCGACAGCTCAGAAGATTCTCCCAGGAACTCGATGATGGACGAACCATCCGTGCGAATTGTTTTGCGCAGGTGGCCTGAATCAAACTGCAAGCGAAAGGTCTGGCCGTCCAACCGCTCAAGCGCCAGCTTCCGCGGCTCCTGCAAGCCCTTGCCAGCCGGTCGGTAACCCCAGCGATCGTCCGGCTCACGACTCCAGGTTCCTCCTGAAGGTTCAATCCACTGCTGCACCGTCGAACGTCCAGCGACAACGGTTTCGATCAGCCGAAAACGGACGTAGCCGTCCGGCTGGATCATGTTGACTTCTTCAATGCTCCCCCCTTCCGGAACCACGATGCCATCGCGACTGTAAAGTTGGGCAATCTCAGCGGCGGACAGAACCCGTCGATCCAACTCATTTCCTGCGGGAAAGGTTTCGATAGACCGACGCACCAATTCATTCGTGTGATTCAAATACTCGCGCTGGGATGTCCCGTCACGATGGAACGTGCCGCGAAAATGGGCTCCATCGTCAGAAAAGCGCAGCGTGCCCTCAACAACATCGAGCAACTCAAATTCGCCAGCCAACAGCGTGGCAGGCGTGCCGGGAGTCGACGTGTTGGACACCCATGTTCGCCCATGCAGACTCGTGCGACGCCACCATCCTGCTAACAAGCGACCAGCGAACTCCGGGTTGGCCGGAATCGTGATGTTATCGACCACGGCACGATCACCATTCACCCATTCATGGAGCGAAACGCCGAGGGATTCGATGCCTGTCGACCGTCCTCCGTTGGCATCAATCTGGACGTTATCCCCCTGTTCCGTCTTGTAGAACAATGTACCGTCCGGGAACTTCTCCAGCCGGTTGCGGCTGACAGCTGAGTCTGTGGAATAGAGCACACGTCGGGCTTGATCCAGCAGCGTCGTCCGCTGATCATCAATCGTGATGACAATCTGAAACGCTGGAATCTCATGGACGGTCGGTTCTTCACTCCGCAATTCACTCCCTGTCGATGAATTGCAGAGCCATCCGGAAGCGAGCAAGATCAATCCGAAAGAGCGACGCATCACAAAACTCCCGAACGATGGTGGTGGCCTCTAATCTTGGAACGGGCCCTGAATCGTCCACTTTCGGCTACCAGCATCTTCTATCAGCACTTGCCTGAGATTAGCGAAGATGAGATCGATCCCCGAAGTCCCCGAAATACCGCGAGCCAGTCCGGCCGAATGTCAGCTCTTAAAGCTTCACAATTGAGGAATCAATCTTCAGTAAATCAGCGCGGTGTGAGAAATGCGACCGAATTTTGTACAAAGTCGTCTGTGGGCAATTTCAGCCACTGCGGAGTTGCTGTCAGTCGCAGCTCGGCCACCGCCAAACGCGAAAATCGCAGTTCAAACCAGGAAATCGATGGATCCGGCATTTCGTGCAAAGAGTCCGCGAACCTGGGACGAGCGAACGGCGTCCATGACAAATTGATTTCGTGCATAACCTGATGTGGTCTTCTATACTTGGACCGAACACGCACAGTGTCGTATCAACCAGCACTCGTTTGAACAATTTCTATCATCAGGTCCTGAACGCAAGTTCTGGCGTGAGGCTTCTACGATCAACAAATGGAGTCGTCTCCGTGGCCTCGAACAGTCAAGCTGCAGAACTTCCTGATTCGGTGAGCGTACCGATTGACGGGCGAATCCTGTTCTTCAAACGGGACCGCAACCAGTTCTTTTTCCTGTCACACTTTCACGCCGCGGACTTTGAGATCGATGGAGAGGTCTGGCCGACCGTCGAACATTTTTTCCAGGCACAGAAGTCGTTCGATCACACCTACGGCAAAGCGATCCGGGCCTGCCACCATCCCGGCATGGCCAAGAGATTGGGAGCAGCTCCGGAGGGATCGCGGAAACACTCGAAAGATTCGTGGTTCCGAGCCAACGGCCTCAAACATCGCACAGATTGGAGGGATGTTCGTCTCGACATCATGCGTCGAGCCGATCTAGCAAAGTTCTCGCAACATCCGCGTTTGGCGGCTTTGCTCCTATCCACAGGTTCCGCAGAAATCGTTGAGGACACTGCTCTTGATGACTTCTGGGGAATTGGTCCTGATGGCGCCGGCGGCAACTGGGCTGGCAGGATTTTAACTGAGATACGCGAACAACTCAGGGAGTCTCTTCAGACCATTTCATGACGCAGGACCAGTTGGTTCCGGAATACATAAGGCGACGGTTACATTCACGGCTGCGTCCAGTTCCACAGCGCGTGACTGAGCGGCCATCATCACCGGCGCTCATCCCTTTCGGCGAGACGGTACAACTCGTCGTGAGTTCCGCAGGAAGCGTCGCTGGGTATGAACCCCAATCCGGGATGCGACTCTGGGAATTCGGTGAAGTTGGCGGGAACACTAGCACGACCCCGGTGGCGGCTGGAGATGGTCTTTTCCTGATCTCAGCTTCCGCTGGTTCTGAAGGAGGAAATGCCGAAGAAGCCAAGAAGTCGAATGGTCTGATGGCAGTCCCGAGGCTGGGCGAGGAGTGAGTTCCACGTTTGATCTGGGCAAACCCGGCTCCCACGCCGTCCTGGGGTTCGCCGATTGTCCATCGTGGATTGGCTTACTGGGTGAATCGTGTCAGAGCCGTCTACTGCCTGGAAGCGGCGACAGGACAGATTGGCTATAAGGAACGAGTGAAACAAGGTTGCTGGGCCACACCAGTCGGACTCGGCGACCGTCTCAACATCTTCGGCAAGGACGGGCTGACGACAGTGCTGGCCAGCGGCGAAGAATACCGCGTGCAGGCAGAAAACTCACTCTGGCCCCCCGATCAACCTCCGACGAATCACTTCCCTACTCCCGAGGACGAGACCGAAGAACGTCGTCGATCGGCGGAAATGTTCTCACGGACAACTGTCTATGGCGTCGCTCTCGTCGATCATTCGATTATTCTTCGGACCGGGAGCCAACTCTATTGCATTCGGCAATCAGCGACCAACTCGAAGCCCAAGGACGAAGCTCGATGAGTCGCTCCAGAAAGTCGGAACCGTCGCGTCAATGCAGCGAAGCTGAGAAGATTTGTTCTTCAACAGTCTTGCGAAGAACTGTCAGAATTTTGGAGTCGCAAGTCTTGCATCAAAGAATACAGCACGATGTTAGTGGCAATCTGGACTGCTGATTCGAAGGAATAGACCGAGCAACGATTAGAAGTATGCCGATCATCAACTTCATTTCGGACGACACAGTGTCGCCCGGCCATCAACCTGAACCGGAGGTGCCGCGAGAAAGCCTGGAGGGATAAGAGCAGATAACCCGCTGCTGAGATGAAGATGCTGGCGATTTGCCTCAGATTCTGTCCCAGTGACTAAGACAAAAACAAACCGCCTTCTGCAACTACCTGATAATCAAGAGGTTGCGGAAGGCGGAGCTTGTTCAAGCGGAGAGGGGGGGATTCGAACCCCCGGTGCCCTTGCGAGCACACAGCATTTCCAGTGCTGCACAATCGGCCGCTCTGTCACCTCTCCAAGTTGTTTCTGAGTAGGGCTTTGCGTCGTTTTCTCAGGTGCCTGCCGGTGTGCTGTTGACACGCCGTCGACACCTACACTCCGCCGGACTAGCCTGAATCTCAGACGTTGACACCCGCACGGCGGCAACCGCCGGGTGTCATTGACACCACCAAGCTGTTACCGAGGTGATGCCGTGGCGAAGTCTACCATTTCCGGCGCAAGTATCAAACCAGCCAAGCCTTCCCCCGATTTCCCCATGCCTCCGGGCAGTGGGTAAAGAAGATCGGCGGCAGACTGCCCTATTTCGGCCGGTGGGCGTGATGTCCGGCAATCAGGTTATTCCCGTGGATGATTTGGAAGAATCTACCCGCGAAGCTAAGGCAGCGTATGAGTCGCGATGGGAATTCACCTCGAAAGGTACGCCGAAAGCTGTGAAGCCTGCCCCTGAGCCGATCGATGGTCTCCCCTTGCACGATCTGTGCAACCATTTCCTGTCTCACCGATCGAACCGGATGGATTCCGGCGAACCGTCGCCGTTCACCTTCGCGGAGTATCAGCGGACCTGTCAGACAATCGTGAGCTACTTTGAAACGAGCTAACTGGTGATGATTCCGGCATCGAAGCCAGTGCAGGCACTGGTGTTGCTGGAGTTGAATGGTGGTCTCGGGAATACCGATCGGCCTGCCTGACTAAATCCGCAATCGAGTGGAAAACGGGATGGTTCAAATACCCTCGACTGAAAGCGGGTGTTCGCCGAGAGATCCCGTTGTGGCCAGAGACCATCGAGGCCATGCGTCTGGCGATAGCGCACTGTCCTGCCCCGTTGGACTCGGCAGACGAAAAGCTGTGTTTTATCACAGAACGCGGAACGCGGTTTCTCAGGATTCAGCCGAGCCAAACCAATGGGGGCACTTTGTCACCATCAATCCGCTGTCCCAGCGGTTTGAGAAAATCCTCAGTGCGATCGGCATCAAATGCCCCGGCATCGGTTTTTACACGTTCCGGCATGTGGTCGAGACTATCGGCGGAGAATGCTGCGATCAGCCCCTGCAGTTGTTTTTACCCAGGCTTCGGCTACGGCAAACGTCGGAGATATTCACTTCTCGCCGATCATCCACAACCATATGGCAATGGAAATTCCGCAGCAGGTCTTGCCGGCGGCAACGTCAGAAGCGACGCCGAGTGAATTGTGCCGGCAAGCTACAGCCGTTGAGCTGCTTCACAGTTGTGCTCTCTGCGCGCGGTGACAAGACCGCGGCGGCGGAACTCACCCAGGTTCATCAAGGTGTGCTGACACTCACGACGGAACTGACCGAACTTCCATCGCCGGCTGACATCGATCTCGCTCAGAACTGAGGCACGCCGATGGCTGAACCGGTCTACCTGCCGTCACCCGAGATAATCCGGCAAATGTGCGAGCAAATACAAATTGAGTAGACAAAGGAAGAACGTGAACGGCGACTTGTGGTCAAGAATCCTGAAGTGATTATGCGGCGGGGGCGGCTCTGGCGGCGATGGGGTAATAGACCAAGACGGGCGTTATGCCCGACTGGTGGCTGCCAACCGGGGCTGTGACCGCGCGTCGATGCTGAGGACAAGCAGGTCAGTCGTTGGCGTGCAATTATTGAAGTCGCCCACTGCCTCGGACTCCCTGACGCAAAGTATGTACGACTGCTGAATCGCCTGAAAACACTGCCACCTCTATTGCGAAGGGTGAGGGCTGATTGTGGTGGTGTCCGCGTTCAATTTCCCCCAGACTGCGGTTCCAAACCGTCTATGACTTTTGTTCAGATAACTCAGAGTGTATACAAGCATTTACGGCCACGCGCACGGTCACGTGAACGAGACAAGATCGTTCGGGAGTGTGAAATGTCCATTCCGACTCAATGCGGGGCGTGCGGGCATACGTTCCAGGTCAAACACGACAAGGCCGGAAGACTGGTGGCCTGCAAAGCCTGTCGTGAACCGGTCCGTGTACCAAACGGAGAAGATTCGCTCGACTCTGAACTCAGCGAGACCGGCCTTCTTCCAGAACTGGTCACTCCACCACGGCGGCGCAAGAAGAACTCGTCAACAATCTCGGCCGGAGCTCCGCCTACCACTGCAACTCCTCTGCCATATCTTCAGCTGATCTGGGGGAGTTGTGCGTTGCTGATGCTCTTCGTAGTGGTCGTGTTCGCTGCTTTTCAGTTGGGCCGTCAATCAGTGGTTCCCAACGAGGCGCTGGTCCGCAACCCGCCCGCGGCTTTGCCAGCTCCTCAACCGCAGCCCAAGGTGGCACCACGTCCATCGCCCCCAAGCCCTGTCCGTCAAGGGCCGGTGGTTAAAGCGACTCCCAAACGCATTCCCTCAACAGTACCAGCCAAGAAACCACCCCGAGAAACAGCATCGACACCACCTCGGAAACCCACGCCAGCACAAGGAGCAAATCCGCCTGCCACTGCGGCTGCGGTGGTTGAACCAGCGACACCACCTTCCCGCTTTGACATTGTGTTTGAACCTTTACCCCTCGAAGAACCTGCAACCAGTTTCGCCATGACGGAAGAAGGGACATTTCTCGTCATCACTCATCAGTCGGCGAATCTTGTCTCCATCTACGATATTCTTCAGCAGCGCATTGCGCAGACGATCACGGTGGATGCTCCGCGCGCGGTGATCTGTCGCGACGGACGGGCCTTCCTGACTAACTATCCGCTTGGCACCATCACGGTTCTGTCAGAGTCAAAAGACTGGGCGCGCTCGAATGAGCTTCAGGTCGATCATCCTCATGTGAAGTACCTGTCCGCCGCCGGTGGCCGGCTCTTCCAGGATGAACTGCTGGTGACCTGCCATCCCGAAGGTCCGAAAGGTTCTTATGAAGGACCAAAGGTCTTTCTGCTCGATGTCAAACAAGACAAATGCCGCCTGATCGGTGCACCGGCGATGGCCACGGTCAGTTACGATGGCAAGCTGGTCTTAACGCAGGGGTCTTTCAACTTAAGCCCGTCAGGGGGGCTCAGCGCCTATCCTTACTCACAATTTATCAGCACCAAAGGCCAGCCCATTTTTCGTGGCGGAATTCAGCAAACCCCCTATGTCTATCAGGTGCATGCCGGTGGATACTGGCTGGCAACCAACATGGTCTTCGGGGGGGCACCGATCAATCAAGTACAGAAAGATGTCGGCGGCATTCTGATCCCGGATTACGCTCAAAAAACGGTTTATGCCCTCAGCGCGAATACATTATCGGCCTACGCGCTGAATGTCAGCTTTTCGGAACTTGGCAAGCGCAAGGTTCAACTGCCCGAGTTACCGAAAAAAGATTTCAGCCGGATCGGTCATCTGATCTATCGCCATCGCGACTATCTGCTTGATCATCCCACGGCCTACACGCATGACGAGACGTTATCACTCTTTGTTCTGGATATGAAAGATGGCGCGATCCTTGCCGCCCGCACCCCCGCATTCACCACATCACCCTCTGACAAAACCAGAACCGAAGAGGTCACAACCGTTCCCGCGGAGGAAATGAAACCCCCTGCCCCGTCACCAAGCCCTGCGGGACCATCTCCCACCGAGCCCGCGCGTTCAACCGAACTGACTGCCAGCTTGCCTCCCTACATCGTTGATGGTCAGCGGTTCGTCTATCAATTGCCCGATTCACCAGCGGTCAAATACGAATTGATGTCTGGTCCACCGGGGCTCACGATTTCACCGCAAGGCGCCATGATATGGACACCGACTGCCGAACACGTTGGTCGTCATGAACTGAAAATCCGTGTCACACAACAGGGCCGTGAAGACTTTGAACGACCTTCCCTCGAAGTCGTCGATCGAGAACTGTTAGCCGCCGCCGATGGTGATCTTGCCAGAATCAACCAGTTGGATCACCTGGATCTGGATGTCGACACATTGGCCATTTCCCGGAGTTCCGATGGCAAATCTCTGCTCGTCTTGCAGGGAGACAAATTACGCGTACTGGGTGCCAATGGCATCACCGTCGCGCACGAACAGGCATTGCCTCTGCGCTATCATGACATCAAAGATCGTGGCAACGTCTATGTGGCACTCTCGCACGCTCCCCCCGCGCTGGATGTCTTCGACAAACAAACGGGAAAGCGGTTAGAGCATCATCTGCTTGAACCCAAAGACTTGCGCATCCTCGAAATTACCGATTTCGCGATTCATCCGACCCGACCCGAAAGCTATATCGCGATCAAGTTCGGGATCGAATTGCCTCGCTATATGGTCATCTGCGTCAATGAGCGCACCGGTCACATCGATGTCCCGGGGATTCTGGGAACGTATGTCGAAATCGATCCGCAAGGCCAATACCTCTACACTGGCTACAAAGACCTTTATCAACAGGGCAGCCGTTTCCACATCAATCCCAACTGGCAATTGCTTGAGATTCCTCAGTACGGCAATGTCGATATGCTGATCTCCTGGAAACTCGACCGTGGTTCACCACGCATCCGGGAAGTGATCCGCCAGGCCGGAGGGAATGGCTCGGGCATTCGTCTCTCACCTGATGGCACGCGGCTCACCTATCTGTCTCATGTTGGATATCCGCTCCACTCCGGGAATCTGGCGGGCTTCCAATCCCATAATTTTTCAAAGACACCGGTTGCCTATGCCACTAAAGACCGTGGTGTCACCTCGGAACTGGCTTACCACCCGACATTACCGTGGGCTGCCTCGCCGGGCAGCGGTTCGGCTGTCCTTTTTCAGCGAGAGACCGGGGAAATCCTGGAACGCAGACTGCTGGTCACCAGCCAGGGTATCGGTCGTGACAAGGTTGAACGTCTGGAATTTTCCCCCGATGGTCAGTCCCTCATTTTCTGCTGCCAGGGGGGACAAACAGGTCGCTATTTGTGCCGCGTCGGTATTAAGCTGAACCCTCAGGAGCGGGAACAGACCCAGCGACCGATCAAGCTGCCTGCTCCTACCCCGAATGTTCCCAAACCCAAGATCGCTGCCAACGAACTCGAAGCCCTGAGTGTCAAGTCGGCAAAAGAAACCTTGACTCCTAAAGACATTGGCAAACGCTATCTGGATGCTGTTGTCGTGGTGCAGGGAGAAGACTCTTCAGGCACCGGGTTCGTGATCGGCAAACAGGGCTATATCCTCACCTGTGCCCATGTGGTCCCCGAATTTGGCGAGACGGAAGTCCTCTACAACATCTCCAAGGCCGGCCAGACAGAAACGGTGAAAACCAAAGCCACGGTTCTATATTCCGATGAAGATCGGGATATAGCGTTGCTCAAAATCCAACCGCGTCAACCTTTAACCACGGTCGTTCTGCATGACGGCAAACCCGTCGAGACCGGTGAGGAAATCACCGTCATCGGCAACCCCGGTTTGGGGGCCACGCTATTGACGCATACCATGACCACCGGCATTGTCAGCAACCCTCGCCGTGAATTAGACGGGCAGCAGTACCTGCAAACTTCTGCAGCGGTCAATCCCGGTAACAGTGGCGGCCCGATGTTCGATAGCCACGGGGCAGTCGTGGGGATTGTTTCGCTCAAGGGAAATATCGAAGGAGCGGGGTTCGCCATTCCCGCAACTACCATCCGTCAGTGGCTGAAAGATCTGGAGTCTCCCTCTGCGAAAAGCGGGGCTTCCCACTGATAGGGACCATAGGTCGATTTGGACTTCGAGCGTGGGGGCCAATGGTGGGCAACTGGTCCCGCAGCGGGAATTCCCGCCGATCGCAAGGCAAACCGTCCGATCATCTGATTGATCTGCCGTTTCACGTCGGCCACCCGGGAAGTGGCTCCCCACTCGAATAGTCGTAGTTGCCGGGAGGCGTTGGGTTCCAGTTGTTTGGCTTCCAAGTGAATGTAGCTCACGGCCGACGACTGGTCCCAGGCACTATGAGGAGTGCCACGCCATAGGTAGAAATGGCATCGTAATCGTTCGTGGGGGCCGGAATTGTCACACGGCGGGCTGATCCCGCTCCCTCCCGAAGGCGAGCGAGAGAATCAAGCGGGACGTGCGGACCTGGTGAAAGTCGAGTTTCTCAATCAACCGTTCCGTGTTCCGGATCACCCAGGCATTCAGTTTGGCGGCATCAGCAATACTTCCCCCGAGACTGCCACCGCGGCTGATCTGCTGGCCGGGCCATTAGGATCGGGAGAACAGACTCACCGTTGAGTTCCCACCAGATGCCTTTGCGCGCTATCACAGATCCGACATCCCACCTCTGATCTGAGCTCTGACAACGAAGTTCGGGACTTTTGCTATTCAACTCTGTGGGCTTGGGATTCGACTATTCCGATTGTGTCGGCTGCGCAGCGGAATTCTTGTCCAAGAAACACTGAAAATCAGGTGTTCAACCTACTGGTGAGGTAAATAATAATCACCTGATGTGTGTTGCGGCTCCACTTCCTTCTGTCGTTTCAGAGGCCGATTTTGACGATTAACCTGAAAGGTAAGTTCGATGTTACGCCGACGACCACGGCTGTTATTAGTTGATGACGATGCACTATACAGAGCC
The DNA here is from genome assembly GCA_016125225.1 of bacterium. Taxonomy (GTDB): domain Bacteria; phylum Planctomycetota; class Planctomycetia; order Planctomycetales; family Planctomycetaceae; genus DSVQ01. The sequence goes on from WGME01000036.1 coordinate 23,480, forward strand.
TTGGTCCGGCACTCTCTGCGACTCCGTTTTATTGTTTCTGAAGCAACGAACGGACTGGAAGCACTGCATCGTATTGCAGACAACATACCAGAGGTTGTGTTGCTCGATATGGAAATGCCGGGGCTGTCGGGGCTCGACACGCTTATGCGTATCCGGCTGCTGCGTCGATTGCGTGATTTGCCAATCGTCATGCTGACCGCTGTAACCGATCGTGACACGATCGTTGAGACACTTAAAGCCGGGGCTTCGGATTACATTCTGAAGAACTCATACACCACTACAGAACTGGTTGAACGAATCTTGAGTCACGTGCCGGGGTTTGGCCTGCCCAGTCTGTCACCAACCGGGATCGACGAACAACACGATGCTGTTGCTTCCCCCCCTGCCCTCTGGTCGCAGCTTAAAAAACCGTCATCGTCTTCACCGAGTCGATAGAGTCCATAGTGACCCGCATTTCATGGGGTCTCTGCATTCCCGGAACGACATGCGGTCGATGGAAGGACGTGAGCGTATTTTGCAATCAGAGCGATGAGTTCCGTTCGATTGACGGGTTTCGAGCAATAGTCGTTGCAGCCGATGGCCAGGCACTCTTCCCGGTCACCCACCATGGAATGGGCGGTCAAGGCGATAATCGGCGAGAGATAGCCTTGGTCTCGCAGTGTCCTGGTTGCCAGATAGCCATCCATCACAGGCATCTGCATATCCATCAGCACGACATCATAGGGGCACTGATTGGCAGAAGCTTCCGTGACCGCCTCGATTGCCAGTTTGCCGTTGTCGACGACAGTCACGCTGGCACCGACTTTCTGTAAGACGAAGCGGATGAGTTTCTGGTTATCCTGGCCATCCTCGGCCAACAGAATGCGGGCGCCGGAGAGTGCTCCCTGTGGCTTACTGGCCTCGTCTGCTGATGGCGACGTCTGCGAATCTTTCGTTTGATCACCTGCATCGACGAGAGAATGGGATTCTCCCGAATCGGCAAGATTGTGCAGCACCAACCGAAACCGGGAGCCTTGCCCCGGCTGTGATTCGACAATGAAGACCTCTCCGTGCATCATTTCGGCAAGTCGCCGGCAAATGGTCAGGCCAAGTCCGGTGCCGCCATACTGCCGAGTCGTGGAGGCGTCGGCCTGCGTGAAGGGGTGAAACAATCGCTCCTGTTGCTCGGTGGTCATTCCGATCCCGGTATCGACCACGTCAATTTCGATCTGGTCGTTTTCTTGCTGTACCTGCCGAACGAGAATCTGGACGCTGCCGATTTCGGTGAACTTCAACGCATTGCCAATGAGGTTGATCAGAATCTGCCGCAAGCGTAAGGGGTCAGTGGAAACGGAATCACAAATGGCCGTTTCATATTCCACCCGCAGTTCCAGTCGTTTGCCCTGGGCACGGACCTGCATCAGGGTGACGACGTCCGAGAGAATTTCTGAAAGGGATTGAATCGAGAGTTGCACTTCCATCTTTCCGGATTCGATCTTAGACAAATCCAGAACGTCATTGATGATTTCCAGCAGGTTCTGTCCGTTGCGATAGATGGCCTCCGCGGCTTCTGTCACAAGCTGTTGTTCAATTGCTGCGGTATCGTCTGCAAGTAGTTCCGCATAGCCCAGGATGGCCGTCATGGGTGTGCGGATTTCGTGACTCATGTTGGCGAGGAACTCGCTCTTGCTGCGATTGGCCGTTTCTGCAGCCTCTTTGGCTTTCCGCAATTCCTGCTTCCGGCGATGAAGCTCGGAGATATCGTGGCCTTCGGGCACGATCCAGATGACGCGGCCGTTATCATCAAAGACGGGTTTCATCAGGAAGTCGACCGTCACGATTTTCCCGTCAGGACTGGGATGATCGGTCACGTAGCGAACGGTTTCACCTTGTGCCACCTGTTGGACGGCCTCGCGAAGCTGGATCTGCATCTCCTTGGAATGCGACCACCAGGGCGTATCCCAAAAGTACTTCCCCGCAACATCTGCCAGCGAGACGCCCGCAAAGTTCAACGCTGTTCTGTTGGCATCGATGACTCGCCCGTCGCGTTCGAGTAATCCCACGAACTGATAGGCTTGATCGAACATCACTCGAGCCCGGCTCGCCTGCAGTCGCTGTTCCGATTCCAGATTTTTGCGATCCGTAATATCGAATCGGATGGCGACAAACTCCTGGATGTTATCGTGCAAATCGCGGATGGGAACGATCGTGGTATAGACCCAGTAGGGACGTCCCGATTTGGTGCGATTACAGATCTCCGCTTCCCAGACTTCCCCACGTTGGATGGTCTTCCACATCTTGATCCAGAACTCTCGCGGGTGATAGCCCGAATTGATGATGCGATGATCGGCACCAATCAGTTCTTGTCGGTTGTAGCCACTGATCGTGATGAATTGATCGTTGGCATGCAGGATCTTCCCTTTCCGATCCGTGATGGCAATGATCGCGGATGCATCGAGTGCCGCGCGATATTCCTCGGCAATCTTCATGGCGGCCAGGCGGGCTTCTGCCATCTGCCGCGCGGTCTTTTGGGCCTGCCCCACAGCTAGAATCGTGGAACGGAAGAGCACAGTAACAATCGTGACCACCAGAAGTCCGACAAAGGCCGCTAGTCCGACGATGTAACTCAGGGTCAAATCGTGCCGGGCGGCCCTTTCCACCTGGGCAATCTGCTGCCGAGTGACCTGCACCAGTTCATCAATGGCAGCATGATGAATCTCATATTCAGTGCGGAGATCGTTCTGCAGCAGATGCTGAGCGGCGTCATAATCTTGATGCTGAACCGCAGGGATCAGCTTGTCGTTCAATACCGCAAAGAACTGTTCTGCAGAATCACCGGAACGATGCCAGGCGTTGTATTGCGGCGTACGGGGTTTCAGCGTCAGCCGCCAGACATTCATGCGGGCCTCGAAGGCCCGTTCGTGGTCCCGGAGGCGAGTGACGAGCCTTTCGACATCGGGTTGATGATTGGCGTCGGTCAATTCCCAGGCCGTGGCATAACTCTCCACGAGGAACATGGGAGGGGGCAGGATATCAGCGATCAGGTCTTTATCACTGACGATCTGACGGTACAAAACGCCATCAATGCGGATGCGGTCGAAGATGTGGTACGCAACGGAACCCAGAATGAGACAGAGACCGCCGATCGCTGTCAGGACTCCTGGATGCCGAAGGTAACGCAGTGGTTGCACGAACGAACCCATCAACTGAAAACAGATGTGAACAAAGGCGTGGCAATTAGCGGTACGAAATTTTTGCTGACATGGCCGAAAGGAATATCGACCTTATCGAAACGTAGCTTGTGAATACCGTCGGAAGCCGGGGAGAAATGTCACGACTGGTCTTCGGATTTCCGTATCGCAATCGTGCTGATCTGTCGAGTTTTCGAATTGTGCCGCGATTGTGGTCCCCTTTGAGGGTTTGTCCGCAGATGAACCTACGAAACTGAGGACTCTCCCTCCGGAACTGGCAGCAATCTCTGTGAGTTGAAATACCCCCGCGCATCACCATGAGAAACGAACCGTACCGGGTCTTTCCGATCCATCAGCTCGACTGATAGAGGCTTGCGTATTTGGCGTATTAGCCGTGAAGTGGCACCATCGACCTGTCCCCTGCCCCGCGGTACGATGCCGGCTGGTTTCGTGATTGGCAGAGACATCGACAGGAACACGCAGGCATGTACGATCGGGCACGGCTCATTCAGTTGTTTCACGAGCGGGCACTCAAGTTTGGCGACTTCACGCTCGCTTCGGGCAAGAAGTCGACGTATTACCTCGATGGCAAGCAGATCAGCCTGCATTCGGAAGGCTTGCGTCTGGTCAGCTTCGGTCTGCTCGAACTCTTGAAGGATGTGACCTACGACGGCATCGGCGGTATGTCGATCGGAGCCGACCCGATTGTGGGTGGCGTGCTGACGGCAGCCGCGGAATCGCAGCGGTCGCTGGCGGGGTTCCTGGTCCGCAAGGAAGCCAAAGGCCATGGCACCAACAAGTACGTCGAAGGCCCTGTGCTGCCGGGCTCCAAGGTGATCGTGATTGACGACGTGGTGACAACCGGGGGGAGTGCTTTGCAGGCGGTGGATCGCGTGACCGAATTTGGTTGCGAAGTGGTGGGCGTCGTGGGGATTGTCGACCGCATGGAGGGCGGGGCTAAGAACTTCGCCGATCGCGGGCTGCCCTTCTGGGCGTTGCTCAAGATCACCGACTTCGGAATCGAACCACCCCAGGCGTGATTTGATTCGGCAACGGACACAAGATGCCCAGGGATGCTATCCCTGGGTTTCCACCACAGTTCAATCCGCATCCGCTGCGGCATCCGCGGCAAGTTTTTGAAGCAGTGGTTCCAGGTCGGCCTTTTTAATGGGTTTAACAAGGACCGATATCAACGGCGATTGAGCCACCGCACTGCCGGCGAGTTCCTGCGGATAGGCCGAGATAAAAATGACAGGGACGGTCCGCTGCCGCCAGATTTCTTCGACCGCCGATAACCCGTCGCGCTGAGGCATCTTGAGATCGGTAATGATCAGGTCGGGTTGCGTGCGCTGGCACTCGGCGATCAGTTGATTGCCATCGGCCGCCACGGCGACCACCAGATGCCCCAGCCGTGGCAGCATCTTGGTCAGATAGTCGCGCATGTCGACTTCGTCATCGGCGATCGCGATTCTTAAGGGTGGTGAGGACATGCGGCAACTCTCGACAGACGGTTCAAGCCGGCGTGGGAACAGAGGGATTGACGGTGGGTAACCGCAAGACAATTTCGGTCCCGGCCAATAGCGGTCCAAGTTCAATCTCTCCGTGATGAGCTTCCATGATGCGGCGGGCGATCGGCATCCCCAGGCCGGTGCCTCGCGCTTTCGTCGTGAAAAACGGTTCGAACAAACGAGCCCGTTGTTCGGGGCTCATGCCGGAACCGTTGTCTCGCAAGGTGATCTGCAGGCCCGGCAGGTTTTGCCAGGAGATGGTTTCACTGGTGAGCGAGATCATGCCACCGGTGGCTGGCAGCGCCGCGATGGAGTTCTCAAAAATGTTCCGTAGGACCTGACAAAATCGATGACGATCGACATCGGCCACCGGAACCAGCGGGCAGTCATCTTGAAAGGTGATGGACTTGGTGCCCATTGACGGTGTCAGGTTCGCCCAGACTTGCCTCCAGAGTTCACGCAAGTTGGAAGACTGCAGTTCAAGCCGCAATGGAGCCGCGTATTCCCGAACCTCTTCGTAAAGCCGCTGCAATTCATCGACGGCACGTTGCGCGCGCTGGACAAGATCAAGTTCTTCCGGCTGCTGCTCAAGATCGACTTCGAGCATCTCCAGACAGGCTTGTGACCGTTGCAGGGCATTGCGGCTTTCGTGGGCGAGCGCGGTCATCATTTCGCCAATGGCCGCAAGCCGTTCGCTCTGCACCACCTGATCCTGCGCTCGAATTCGTTCGGTCACATCGTACAGCAGCCAGACTTCATGCTGGTCGTCGCCATAGGCGGCTAGTTCAATCCATCGCCGTTGCTTATCTTTGCGGATGATTTCCAGGGTGCGGGTTTTCGGGAAGTGGAGGATGCGGTCGGCTTCGTACTGAGCCTGGACTTCTGCAGCCCGTTCACCGAAAAGCTGACCGAACCAGCTTTCCAAAGTGTGCAATTCCTGACGGGTATAGCCCGTGATCGCTTCGGTGGCTCGATTGGCGGCGATGACCGGGCCAGAGACATACACCGCCCCCGCAGGCAGATTGTCGATCATGAAACGCAAGCGGCGGTGCGATTCCTGCTGCCGTCGTTCGGCTTCCAGGCGACGGCGTTCGGTGATATCGACGATATGGACCATCACCTGCAGTTCATCGGGAAGTGGCAAGGGGTGCAGGCTGATGTCGCAGGGGAATTCGCTGCCATCCTTGCGCCGGGCCGTCAAATCTCGATTGGAACCAATCGGGCGGACGGTCGGAGCCCGCAGGTAACCATCGCGTAAAGGAATGTGATGCGGCCGCACCGAATCGGGCACCAGCACTTCGATGAATTGCCCGACGAGTTCTTCACGCGAGTAGCCAAACCAGCTTTCAATGCGTTCGTTGATCAATAAAATACGGGCCTTGGCATCCACCAGAATGATCCCCGCCGGCGAGGCTTCCAGCAGCAGCCGGAAACGCTCGTCCCATTGTGGCACAGGTTTCATCGCGGAGGGTGGTTGAGTCATCGTATGCGGACCGTCTCACGGAAGCGGATATTCCCTAAGGTTACTGGGCCAGTACCAGGGAAACTTTGGCCGCCAGAATGGCCGCTCCCAGACCGTGCAGCAGCAAGATCAGAAAGCCGACGCCGATGAGCGTTTGCGTGCCGTCGTCTTTCCCGGCTTTGCGTCCCAGCAGGCGCGTGGAGATTGTCCCACAAATCCACGACCAATGCAGCATCACGTGCAGCGTCGCGGCCACGCCGAAAACACAGAAGACGGCGAACAGTGTGTCGAGCCAGTCCGCCGCCGTGCCCCCCCAGATCGTGCTATGCAGATCGTTCCGAGGAAAGACGAGAGCCACGATGGTCAAGCACCAGGCTTGAATCAGAAGCAGGATCAACAGGCCGACATCCAGCCAGAAATTGATCAGGGTTTTGTGTTTCGACCAGAACGAGTAACGGCTGGCTGTTCCAGCCGGAGTTGAAACGGCGGTCGCTTCGACAGGCTGGTTGGCCTTCGACTCATGAAGGCTATTGGATGTGGAATTTCCCATGTCGACACCTATGGCCGAGTGGCGATCGCCGGACGCAGAACCGCGTCGTGATCGGCAGATTGTGATGTGGAACAGAACGGGCAGCGCTCGGCTGGGGGAGCGGATGATGGTTTTATGAACGCGACTCCGCGTCCGACGGTCAGGCACCCGGTGAGGACCACAGACCAGGCAGCGGCTTTCCATAAACGCTGTCGCATGGTCAGTGACAGCAGCGAGCCTCCCACTCCTGTCAAAACCATTAATGGAACGGTGCCCGCCCCAAAGGCCAGCATGGTCAACAGGCCGTGCAGCATGTCTCCCGAACTCGCGGCCAGCGAAACAAAGGCGTAAACCAGTCCGCAAGGCAACCACCCGGTGAAGACCCCCGCGGCAAAGGCGTGTCGCAAAGCGGGGTATTTCAGCAGCGTGGCAAAGAGCGAACCGAACAGGCAGCCGGTATTGGCCGTGGCGGATGAGCGATGACGGAACCAGCCCGCCGCATGCAATCCTTGCCAGATCAGGAAGACTCCGGCCAGCAGGCACAACAGTGCTGGCACATTGATCATCGCCGGGACACGTTTGGCCAGTGAATGGCCAGCGAAACCAGCCATCGCTCCCAATGTGGCATAACTCGCCAGACGACCGGCGCTGTAGGCGAGTTGCCCGCGCAGGTTCTGCCAGAACGAGGGCCGCCCCATTCCCAGCATCAGGGCAAAGCCACCGCACATTCCCAGGCAGTGCGATGACCCCAGCAGACCACCCAACGCGATCAGTCCATAGGACCAATTCATGGTGTGGCCTCCATCGTCACCGCAGGCCATGTGGACTCCGCGGGAGTGGCTTGAGCGAGAGGCTCGGAAACGTGACTGGTCGCCGGTTTCAATCGCAATGAATTTCCAAGCACCATCAGGCTGCTGACCACCATCAGGATCGCCGCGATCGCCGGATGTAACATCCCGCTGGCTGCCAGGATCACGCCCAGGCTGTTGTAGCCAAACGACCAGGCCAGGTTCTGGCGGATGATCTGGACGGTCGTGCGGGCATGGCCGATCGACCAAGGGACCAATCGCAGATCATTCGGCAGCAAGCAAAGATCGGCCGAATCCCGTGTGACATCGGCCCCGCATCCCAGTGCGATGCCGATATCGGCCGCCGCCAGCGCGGGAGCATCATTCAGCCCATCACCCACCATCGCCACACTGCCGCACTTCACGTGAGCCTCGCGGATCGCCTGCAGCTTTTCTTCCGGGAGCAATTCGGCTTCGACGGGGATGCCCAACTGCTGTTGCCAGTAGGCTCCGCGCTCGCGGCGATCTCCCGTCAACACGGCAAGATCAAGGCCGAGTGACCGGCACTCTTCCATGGCAGTGCGAGTCTCTGGCCGCAAGACTTCATCTAGAAGAAACACTCCGCGAATCTTCTGGCCCCAACCGACACAGACGTTGGCGGTTTCGAGTTGACCGGAATCAGACAACAAAGCAGAGAACCTCGGCCCCGCCTGCAGTCCCCGTTCCTGCATGAAGGTGCAGGAGCCCAGCGCAACTTCGCCCAGTGCAGGCACCGTGAGACATAAGCCCCGGCCTGCGACGGTTTCGACTTCGGCTGTTGTGGTCTCTGCCGGTGTCAGTTCGAGGTGACGTCGGATGGCTTCGGAGTAGATGTGTGTGGAACCGCCGACCAGTGCGCTCGCCAGTTCCATGACCAGTGGTGCTTCCTCGGCCGTTTCACAGATCAGTGTCCGAACACTCGGAGTTCCGGTGGTGAGAGTTCCGGTCTTGTCCCAACGGATCGCGCGAACTTTTGCCAGCCGTTCCAGAGCCGCTCCGCTGCGGAAGAGGACACCTCGTTGAGCGGCATGAGCCAGCGAGGCCCAGATAGCGACGGGGGTGGCCAATGCCAGGGCACAGGGGCAGGCAATCAACACGACCGAGAGGGCTGTCATCAGGCCGGTATCCCACCCGGTCACACTACCGTGATACAGACCGGTCGCCAGAGACACCACGGCAATGATGGGAAAGAACCGGGCCGACCATTGATCGGCGAGCAACTGGAACTCTCCCTTCTGCAGTCGCGCTGTTCGCACCGATTCGATCAATCGACCCAAGGCCCCCGCCGTCGCCGGTGCCTGCACATCGATCAGCAGATCGCCATCGAGGTTCAAACTGCCGCCGAGCACCTGGCCGCCGACTGCTTTCTCGACGGGTTGGCTTTCTCCGGTGAAGAAGTGTTCGTCGACCACAGCCCGACCACGGATGATCTCGCCATCGACGGGAATCCGCTCACCGGGCAGGACGCGAACCTGCTGACCGATGGCCACCTCATCGCGGGGCAACATATATGTGAAGCCGTCTTTGCACACGCAACGAATCGTCGCGGGAATCAGTTGTTCGAGTTCGTCGAGCGCGGACGAGGCTTGCAGTCGACCGGTTGCTTCCAGCCACCGTCCCAGCGTCACCAGTACAAGAATCACGCAACTGACTTCGAAGTACACATGACTCTGGGCTCGCACGGTCGCCACCACCGACACGATAAAGGCGGCAATGACTCCGGTCAGTAGCAGTAGATCGGTAGAAAGTTGACCGCGCCGTAACTGCTCGACCGCATTGATCGCAAGGGCTTGACCTAAAAGCAGGACGACCGGGGCGGAAAAGAGCAACCCGCCATAACGCAGAAAGTCGGCCAGGCCCGCTTCAAAGGGTGTCTGAGCCTGGTCGGCGTAGCTCCATAACGCCATGGTCATCATCACGACGTTCATCGTGCAGAAGACCGAAAGGCCCAGCGTGGTGGCCATCCACCGGGCTTCCCCCTGCTCTCCTGTGGCCCCCGTCATCTGGGCTGCGAAGCGGCAACCGAAGCAGCAATACGCAGGGCCATCATCGCTCGCCGTGCCGACAACCGGCAGGCTGCAATAGTGGCACAACTGCGAATCGTGATCGGGCGACTTCATGGAGGCGTCAGCAGTTCCGATTGAATGGCCGGTAAAAAGTTGCGGATGACATAGGCTGCCGCAAAGATCCAGAACACCACCCACATCAGACGGACATACCAGGGAATCACGCTGCTGAAGTAAGTGTGGTACTGCAGATCGTTTTCGGGTGCGCCAGAGTTAGGGCTGGTCATGGTCGAGTCTTTGCAAAAGCCGGATCAGTCGAACACAGATACGTCGAACGCATCATCGCAACGGCGTGGCAGAACGCCGGTCAAGTTCCTGTTCGTTCTCGAACATCACGCGGCTGGGTTCATCGAGGTTGTGAAACGCCCCTTGTGTGGCGGTCCATAACAGCAGGCAGACAAATCCCGCTGTGGCGAACAGGTAATTCACGATGGGGGTCGCGGCGAAGGCCCCCTCTTCATCTCCCTGAATCACGAGAATCAGGTCGAGAAACTTGTTGGCGAAACCCAGAACCGTGGGAATCAGCACAATTGCCGAGAAGAGCCAGAACCACCAGTTATGACGGTGCGATTTCATGAGAACCTGCCTGTACGTCAAGTGCGATCAGAGCGACAAGAACAAATCGACTACTCTTCGGTTGCCGCGATGGTTTTGATCGGCGTCGGTTGGAAGTCTTCGTAGTACGGATAGCTTTCGAGCCAAGAACCCAGCCATTGCACATAAGTCATCAAGGCCAGGCCGCGAGCGTTTGGCTTGTCGGGAGCACCGTCGAACAACCACGGGTACTTCGGCATGGGCGATTTCGGCGACAGCATGTCGGGTTGATAGAAATGGACCGCATGCCAATCGTTGGAGCGTCGGCCCCCTTCCCGGCTGAGATCGGGGCCCACCCGTCGTGTCCCGAACATCACCGGCCGTTGCAGACGGTTCTGGTATTCCCACGACTTGGAGACCGGTCCCCAGCGGCGATCTTCATTTGAGACCGGCCGCACGAACTGGCTGTGGCAGTGCCAGCAGCCTTCGCCGATGTAAACCTTGCGGCCCAGTTCCAAGGCCTCGGCACACTTCGCGTTGTACCATTCGGCTGCCTGTTCAGGATCGCTGGGCGGTTCCCCATAAGCGGCGGTGAATGAATCGGGATAACGCTGGGCCAGGTCTTCGAACTGATACCGCACGTTTCCGTTGACCACTTCCAACACCGTTTTTTCGGGCAGATGCCGGTACATCAGAATGGGAATCACCGCGTTCGACAGAAACGCAAAGGCGAAGAACCCAACGCCGGCGATCAGCAATATGCCGGACTTCTTTTCGAACATAGTGACTCACTCCACAGGAACTCAGAGCCAGCGTGGTTGCCGCCACTGAGGGATGAAACATGTTCTGTATTCAGTGCTGAGTGATCAGCGACCCTTCGTGCCATCAGGAAGGCATGGCCTTGGTCACTCAGCTCTTGGCTCTCAACACTTCGTTCACTTCTAAGCGGCTGCGACGGCCAGCGTTCGTGATTTCCGCCAGGTCATGTAGAAGTTCACCATGAACAGCACCTGAGCAAAGAACATCACCAGACCGGCGACGATACGGACCGACCAGAACGGGATCGAAACATTTACCGACGATTCCCACGGTTGCAACGCAGCCCACGACCAACCCTGGAACAAACCACCGAGAATCAGGTCACCCGCCATCACCATCAAACCACCAGCCGAAGCCCAGTAGTGCACTTCACACCAGTCGGGCCGATACCAGTCGGTTTTCAGGATGCGGGGGATGAGATAGGTCATCGCTCCCAGTTGCCACATGCTGAAGACACCGAACATCACCATGTGAGCATGGCCCACCACCCAGTCGGTAAAGTGGATCAACGCCTGGAAGGTCAGTGTGGTTTGCAGGGCACATTGCAGGCAGGTCAGGAAGTAGAACGCGATGCCGGTGTAGAAGTATCGTAACGGCAGATTCCGCAGCACAGCCCCGCCGGTGCCCCACAGCGTTCCCACAAAGTTGATGATGACCGTAACCACCACCATTTCGAGGGCAATTGTCGACAGCACCGCCCCATATTGCAGGAACATGGGAATTGGCGTGTACAGGAAGTGATGGATGCCCTGCAGCGGATAGAAGAAGGCCAGACCCCAGAAGCCGACAAGCGAGAGCCCGTGGCTCCACATCGGTCGCTTGAGCAGAATCGGCACGAAATAGTACATCATGCCCCAGCCCAAGGGGGTGACGAACAACCCCACAAGATCGTGAATGAACAACCCGCCCACGGCACCGGCGCTTGATCCACACACGAAGTATTCCGGGACGAAGTTGCCCATCGCATAGGTCAGGAAAGTCCAGACCAGACCGGCGAGGTAATACCACAAGGTGACGTACAACGGCCCCTTCACCTGAATGATTGGTGTGCCGAAGTTGATCGCGACGAGCAGCAGTCCCGCTTGAGCCAGCGGATCGATCCAGACCGGCGTTTCGCCCCACTCCAACCCTTGGGCTTCCCCCATCAGCAGACCGACGGCCGTGGAGAGAACCACGAACTGCCAGGCACAGAAAATGAAATAAGACAGCGAACGGCTCAGCACCGGCCGCAAGGTCAAGCGGGGCACAATCCAGTGCATCAAACCGAGAAAGGCATTCGCGATGAAGCCATAGGCGATGGCGTTCGTATGCACCATCCGCCATCGACCCGGTGAGAAGAGTTCGATGGTGGGGAGTGGGTTGTGCCGCAGCAACTGCAAGCCCATCAGAATACCGGCCAGCATCGCCACGAACATGAAGGTCAACGCGGCGACGAAGTACCATAAGACGAGGCGTTCCTCGACCAGGTCTTCATGCCGGGGCAAGTCGCTATCAGCCGCAATGGGAGTCTCTGTTGTCATCATTCCCTGGAATCCGTGGTAACCAGAACCGTGCGAAATCGAGCGTTGTCGACTCTCTCAGTGCGACGGTGTGGAAGTCGGTTGTTGATAGACCTGAAAACGTCCTAACGGATACGTCAACGCGAGCGTCCAGCCAAAGACCAGATGGGTCACGGCGGCCACCCAGGTCGGGAGGATCGCCGGATCTGTGATCCAGTTCCCTCCGATCAAAGCGGGTTGCAGCCACGACAGCACGCCATAGAAATTGATCACCCACAACACCAGCGACAGCACGGTGGCGACACCGAGCCGGTAGCCCAGCGACTTTCCATCCGTAAACCGCGCGAGAATGACATAGAACGGAACGCCGAGGACCATGCCCGTGGCGAGATACAGGCAACAGCCAATCGCCAGCATCACCCCGTCACCGATGGCATAGACGTCGGTCTGTTCGGCCGCGATCCGCAACGCCTGTTCGCCAAGCGGAAACGTGAGATAGACCCGAATCAGTTCAAGCGGACTTTTTCCCGCGATCGGGGCACCGATCACGTTGACCATCAAGCTGGCCATGGCACCGAAGATCCCGAGCAGGAAACCGGTGGTGGCATAGTATTCCCAGTAGAAGCCTTTCGGTGGCCACTGCTGGGGTGTGGTCTTGGCAGCGAGTTCTTCCTCCAGACGCTCAATGCGATCACGGAGTTCTGCCAGTTCGTTTTGTTTGCGATCGTCGAGCATCATCGCCGGGGTTTCCGCAAAGGCCGCGAACAATATTTCTGAAGCCTGTCCACCAGACAGACCGGGTGCGTTGATGGGCAGTCACGAGAGCTAAGGCGTATCGTCCGCGTCAGTCGCCGCCGAAGTTTCCGTGCTCTCTTCCTTGGGGAGATATGGCCGCGTCAAACCTGGCAATGGCATCTGCCCTTCACGTCGATGATTCGAGACACTCAACACATAAGCCACCAGATCCCAGATGGTGTCGGGTTCATTCTGCAAAGCACTGGCGAAACCGGGCATGGGGGTGCCATTGATGCCGGAGTAAATGCGGCGATAGATGTCAATCGGCCTGGTGCCCCCATGCAACATGCCGGAAGAGAGGTCGGCCGCACGGGTCGGTTGCCCCCAGGCATCGTTGCCACGGTTTTCCGCCGTCTGTCCACGACCATCTTCACCGTGACACTTGGAGCAGCCTTTGGTCAGGAATGCGGCTTTGCCCCGCTCGACATTCTCCGAAGTGAATTTCGGGGGCGGTGTCAGCGGGCGAACTTCTCCTTCATCGCCATCCTGCCAGCGTTGCAGTACTGTCGGCACCAGATCTTCCTCGACCATCTCCGGATCGATTTCTTCTTCTGATTCCGCAGTCAACGCCAGCAACTCTTCCAGCTCACCGCGACGTGATAAGTAGAGCACATAATCGACCACCGATTGCAGGTCGTGCTCGGGCAACAAGGCAAAGCCCGGCATCGAGGTTCCACGGATACCCAGTCGTACCGTGCGCACCAGGTCATCACGTTGCGGCCGTGCTCCATAGGGTGTCGAGGTGAATTTGAACAATCCGCGGCGGTAATCGCGGGGCTTGGGGTACATGTACTTGGCCGCCTCGCCTTGACCATCGCCCGTCACACCGTGGCATTGCACGCAGCGTTCCTGATAGACCGCCTGGCCGCGTGCCAGATCGGGTTTCGGTAGATCACTCTCGGCGATCAGCAGCGGGTGTTGGTACGTCCCCGCATACTTGACGAGTTCGGTTTTCGCCGCCGTTTGCAACTCGTCCGGCAACTCCGTCATTTGAGTGCTGGACACATATTGCGGCGGATCGGCCCGATGGCATCCGGCCGCTCCGATCACCAGGCAGGTCAGCCATGCGGACCCACTCATCCAGCGCCTATTCACACGCAAGCTCCCGACAGAAATCACGTTGTTCCACGCCTGCACATCGGGCGGAATCACGTCTGCCCACCCTCTCTTGCAACCGCGATGCCAGACCGAACATTCCCGCTGCAAAATGATCAATGTGCTGTTTCTATGGGAAAATCGGACGCTGTCGAACCCTCTCGGCAGACCACGCGAAAATTGAAGTGTGCGGCGGCGTCACATGAGATGCGTGCAGTGTGCGGATTTGGCACAATTGGGTTTGAGAACCTGCCCTCGCCGATCATGAGCACTGCCGGATGGACATTCTGATAGTTGAAGACGATGACGATTTTCGCCTGACGGTCCGGCAATGGATGATCCGTCGCGGACATCATGTCGTCGATGTGTCTCGCGGAGGTTTAGCGCTCGAACAGCTGGCTCAACACTGCTTCGATGTCGCCATCGTCGATCTGCATCTGCCTGACATGACCGGCCTGACTTTGCTGCAGCAGTGTGACGTTTCGGTCTGTGAAACCGAGATGATCATGCTGACGGGGGCCGCGACTGTCGAAACCGCCGTCGAGGCGATGAAGTGCGGTGCCCATGATTATCTGACCAAACCGTTTCCGCTATCCGCGTTGGAAGAACGCTGCCGCCGAGCTGCCGAACATGGCCGCCTGAAGAAGGAAGCCCGGCAGTGGAAGACGCTGGCCCGTCGTCAACAGGTCCCGCGAGAAATCGTGGGCAACTCCCCTGCTTTACGCGCGGCCCTGCAATTACTGGAACGCGTGGGACCTTCCGATAAGCCAGTGCTGGTTCTCGGTGAAACGGGAGTGGGGAAAGAACTGGCAGCCCGGGCCGTGCAACGCTTCAGTCAGCGAGCCGATCGCCCGTTTGTCGTCGTGAACTGTGCAGCCCTGCCGGAACAGTTGGTCGAGAGCGAACTCTTCGGCCATGAGAAAGGGGCATTCACCGGAGCGATGGAAGCCCGCCCCGGACTCTTCGAAGTCGCGGACGGGGGCACGTTGTTCATCGATGAAATCGGCGAACTCCCCCTCGCCATCCAGCCGAAGCTACTGCGAGTGCTGGAATACGGGGCCCTTCGTCGCGTCGGGTCGACACAAGAACGGCGGGTTGATGTGCGCATCATTGCGGCGACGAATCGTGCTCTCGAACAGGAAGTCTGTGAGCATCGATTCCGCGAGGATCTGTACTACCGCATCAATGTTTTGCCGATCACGTTGCCTCCCTTGCGCGACCGGGCCGATGATGTCCCGTTGCTCGTCGCCCATTTTCTGCCCACGGGATGGACCATCGATGACGAAGCCCTGGCTGCCCTGCAGCGGTATCCGTGGCCGGGCAATGTCCGCCAGTTGCGGAATGTGATCGATCGTGCCAGTGTCCTCGCTACCTCGAACGTGGTGCAGATGGATGATCTGCCCACAGAGATCGTCAATGGATGCGACGCCGCTCTCACCGTTAACGCCACTGAAGAGGGGGCACCGGCGGGTGAGCAACTGGTGGAGATGGAACGCCAGCATGTTCAGGAAATCCTGCAGAAGTACGCCGGCAACAAGTCGCTCGCGGCGCGGGCGCTGGGCGTTCATCGCCGCAAACTCTACCGCATCTTGGACCGCCTCGGTTTGAAGGACGTTTAACGTAACGGTGCCCGAATGCCTTGCGACTTTACCACGGTCGCTCGTTCCGCCATGATGCCAGTTCATCCGATGACGACTTCCACTGACGGCTGGCACAACGTCTTCATGCGACTTCATCTGCTGTAGAGCATGGTCTGGCACCGTCAGTGCACAGAGAGAAACAGGTTCGGTGATGCGACATGGTCTCTTATTGGCTTTGATAGGCAGTCTGGTGGTGGCATCCGGCAGCTCCATCGCCAGTGCCAAAGCTCCCAACATTCTGTTCATTGTGGTGGATGATCAATCGCCGCTGGATCTGCGGGTTTATAATCCGCAGACCACATTGGAGACCCCGCAGATTGATCGGCTGGGGGCTTCCGGCATGGTGCTTGATGCCGCCTATCATATGGGCTCGTTCAGCGGGGCGGTCTGTACCCCGTCGCGGCACATGATCATGACCGGACGGACCGTCTGGCATCTGCCAATTGGTGTCGGGTCGGCCCGGCATTGCCCGGCTGATATCGAACAATCGACGTTGCCTGCGGTCTTCAATCAGGCGGGTTACAAGACGATGCGGACCTGCAAGCAGGGGAACAGTTATCCCGGAGCCAACAAGCAGTTTCAGGTGGTGCATGATGCCACCAAGCGGGGACCGACCGCGGAGTCGGGCAGTGCCTGGCATGCCGAGCAGGTGCTGAACTTTCTCAAGGATCGCGCGGCAGCGAAAGAAGAAGCCCCGTTCCTCATTTACTATGGCTTCTCGCATCCGCACGACGAACGCGACGGCACGCCTGAGTTGCTGGAGAAATATGGGGCGATTAACTACACCAACCGCAGCCAGCCGCCGCCGCTCGATGCGCATCAACCACCGCTGCCTGCCGAATATCTCCCCGCTCATCCCTTCCCGCATGGGCATCCGCAACTGCGCGATGAAGTCGATGTCAGCGGGGTGTGGGAACGCCGTGATCCCGCGACGATTCATAATGAAATTGGCCGCCATCATGCGTGCAGCGAGAACATCGACATCCAGATTGGCCGCGTGCTCGATCAACTTCGTGAGATGGGCGAACTCGACAACACTTACATCGTTTACACATCCGATCATGGGATCGCCATCGGTCGGCATGGCCTGCAGGGGAAGCAGAACCTGTATGAACACACCTGGCGGGTGCCGATGATCGTGTCGGGGCCGGGCATTCAGCCGGGTAGCCGTGCGGCGGGGAATGTCTACCTGCTCGATGTGCTGGCGACTTTATGTGATCTCGCCGAGATCGCGGCTCCGGAATCGAATGAAGGACTCAGCTTCAAGCCTGTTCTGATGGGGCAGACTCCGGTCGTCCGAGACGTGATGTATGGAGTCTATTGCGGTGGCACCAAGCCCGGAATGCGGTCGGTTCGCCGCGGAGATTGGAAGCTCATCGAATATGATGTCCTCGATGGCCAGGTCCGACAAACGCAACTCTTCAATCTGGCGGAGAACCCGCATGAGTTCCTGCCGCAACATCATGATCCGGAACTGCAGAAGCTGGTTGGTACTTCACCACTGCCCCAACAGACGAACCTTGCCGATGATCCGCGTTATGCCAGCGAGTTGAAGTTGATGCGTGATCTGTTGCTGGCGGAAATGCGGCGCGTGGATGATCCCTTCCGTTTGTGGAATCAACCCGATGATGGCCTCCCGGCCGTGGCACCGCCGGTGAAACCCCGCCCGAACAAACCGGCGGCCGCGAAGAAATAGAACTGCGGTGATTGTCCGAATTCCCGTCTTCTTCCCTGTCTGGGAGATCCGTCCCCATGTTCCGTATGTGCGCTCGCTGGATCGCGGCCTTGGTCTGTGCTTTGTCGTCGGTGAGCAGTCCGGCGATGGCGGCGGGCGTGCCCCGTCCGAATATCCTCTGGATCATCGTCGATGACATGTCGGCGAACTTTTCCTGCTATGGCGAAACGGTCATCGAGACGCCCTATGTCGATCGGCTGGCCCGTGAAGGGACACGATTCACGAAGGCTTTTGTGACGGCTCCCGTTTGTTCGCCCTGCCGGTCCGCCCTCATCACCGGCATGTATCAGACGTCGATCGGTGCCCACCAGCATCGCAGTGGCCGTGGGACTTTGAAGATCACCCTGCCCGACGATGTGCGGCCCATTCCCGAACTCTTTCAGGCAGCGGGTTACTACACCTGCATTGGCGACGGGCTGTTGAATCCCGCGGCGACGGCGAAAAAGAAAGCCGGTAAGGGTCTCGGCAAGACCGACTACAACTTCGAATGGAACGCGAAGATCTACGACAGTGCCGACTGGTCGGGCCGCGCCGCCGGGCAACCCTTCTTCATGCAGGTGCAACTCGCCGGGGGCAAACTGCGTGGCGGTACCGAGGCCAGTGCTCAAAAACTGTCCGAGCGGGCAGCGCGTGAATTCGGCAAAGCGGTCTCGCCAGAGGACGTCACGCTGGCTCCGTATTATCCCCGCGATCCCGTATTGCTGCGCGATTGGGCGGCCTATCTCGATACCGTGCGATTGACCGACCAGCATGTCGGTCAGGTGGTGGAGCGTCTGCGAAGCGAAGGCTTGCTCGATTCCACGTTGGTCATCTTCATGACCGATCATGGCATCAGTCATGCCCGGGGCAAACAGTTTCTATATGACGAAGGGACCCATGTCCCGTTGGTCATTCGCGGTCCTGGAATTCCTGCGGGACAGGTGCGTGACGATCTGGTCGAGCACATCAATCTGGCGGCCATTTCACTCGCGGCGGCAGGCATCCCGATTCCGAAGTCGATGCAGGCCCGGAATGTCTTCGCTGCAGATTATCAACCGCGTGAAGCCATTTTCGCCGCGCGAGACCGCTGTGATGAAACGGTGGAACGCATCCGCAGTGTGCGTACGCCGGAGTATCTTTACATTCGCAACTTCTACCCCGAACGGCCGCTGCTACAGCCGAATGCCTACAAAGATGGCAAGGCCATTTTGCAGGCGTTGCGGCGGTTGCATGCCGCCCATGAGTTGCCGCCGCTCTCCGAACAGCTGCTCTTTGCACCGACCCGCCCAGCCGAGGAACTTTATGCCTGGCAGACCGATCGCTGGCAGATCACCAACCTGGCTGCTGACCCGGCCTATCACGAAGCGTTGCTGTCACTCCGTCAACGGCTCGACCAATGGATTGTCGAAACCCACGATCATGGCCCCGAGAGCGATACCATGTACGACAGCGATATGGCAGTCTACGTCGGCCGTGGCAATCCGGAAGTCGAACGGAATATCGAGCAGATGAAACGCTGGGCCAAAGAGGGACGTTAATCGCGACGATCACTGCGTTCTATACCTCTTGAAGACCGCCAATCCGTCTATCACAACCGAGGCATCTACCTGAGCCGTACCAACATCAGTTGTCCCCAGCTACTGCTGGATGAAGTGACGCACTTTTCAGAATTGATCTGATGACTGAATGAAGGTTGGTGGGTGATATTGTGCCCGCGAGGCTTACGCTGTCACACAACGATTGAAGGTGTGATCCGACTCTCGGCGTCCACCTGCAACTTGTTGAGAGAGACTGAGTCTGGGATAGAATTCTCTCTCGTTGGCAAGTCATTCGATGACGATCAACTCGTTCGGCCTTTTCGGAAGAGAATGGAACTGACGTCCCAAAATCTGAATCCTGGGGGGGGCGGGGATCGCTTCCGGGATGATTGCATGCAGATTCGCTTGGGAGACAAGCCATGTCGTTCCTGGCTGCTTGTCGGCGAGAGATAAGGGATAAGCACTCGGCGGAGACTGGATGAAAAACCAGTCTTGGATGCTGTCAGGAATATCGAAATCGAATACATATCGTGCTGCGGTAGAATCGATGGCGAGATCGGTCTTCAGTTGCTCATCTGTTACGGCCACCGCGATCTTCTGAACTGAATCCGGAAGATCATAGGAGCGATCTGTCGCCAGCAACACGACTAGTGTGAGCAAGTGGCTTGTCATGAAGATCACTGAGTAACAGCCAATCCATCCGTAGCGAACACGGCCGCCCAATTTCAATGAACATAAAGCGATAACAATGCCGGTTTGCACGAAGAAGGTCGCATAACTAATCGCGGAACTATAGAGGACAATAT
Source organism: bacterium (assembly GCA_016125225.1). Taxonomy (GTDB): domain Bacteria; phylum Planctomycetota; class Planctomycetia; order Planctomycetales; family Planctomycetaceae; genus DSVQ01. The sequence goes on from WGME01000036.1 coordinate 43,482, forward strand.
TGAGAATCAGTCCTGAAAAGATTGCCACGTAAACCCACAGGCGTTGGTATGGTATCCATTTGCGCTGCACGAAGACGGCAATTGTTGCTACGACGAACATCGCAAAGGTCGGAATGCAGAGTAACCACCCCCAACCGTAAGTCAGCAACTCGAGAAAATGAGGTATCGCTTGAAGTGTAGGTGTACGTCGCCAGGAAGCATGCCGGAGAAATGCCGCGAGAAAGCCAGGCAAATCTCCGTGAATCATCTGGCAGAAGATGAATAGATTCAGGGCGGATGCACCAATGACTGCTGCGACACGGGATGTCCAATACCAGGAAGGCCGGTCGGGGCTTCGTTTGCGGGCATTCATCGCAATCAAAGCTGCCGCTAAGGGAGCCCCATATGCAGCCGTCACGATGTAAGTCAATACTGACGCACCGAGAAACGAAAATCCCCAGAAAAATGACCAGGCCGTATCGTAAGTCAACAAGTACAAGCCGAGGAACAGAAACGCCAGTGCCAGGGAGTCCGCACGAAGGCCCAGATTAATGATCCAGAGGGCGAAAGAAGCGGAAACTGCAACCGATACGATTGTTGGAAGGCCGAGTTTGTCGCACAACAGCGTGATTAGGGTCGTCACAGCGATATAGCAGAGGCACTGAAACAGAAGCAGGCTTTGGGTGCTCACTCCCGTCAGTTTCAGCCAACCCGCCAGAACGTACGAATAGTAAGGCGGCTGATAGTAGAATTTGCCGGTCTCCAGCGCAGCATTCCAAGATGCCAAGTGGGGATTAGAGAACTCGCCGTGTTTCGAAATGTTGACTGCTGTCCCGACAAAAAAGAGATCATCTCGATTAGGGTAAGGAATTCCAATCGAGTATGAAGCCAGCCAAACCAATGCCCACGCAAGACATCGCTTCCACGAACTCCAGTTTTGATTTTCTGATCCGCCGAGGATTTCCGCCATTCAGATTGGCCTGAATTGAAAGTCTAGTGCCTCAACAAACGACCTGGCGTGTAAAAAAATCTACCAAGTACCGGATAGCCTTACACCACAGCCCAAGTTATTCGCAAAGTTGCCCATTTCGATCGCTACGGAGATGACATGCCTCATCCTCCCGTGGAGCTAGGGCAAATGCAATGAGAATTTCCAGCGACCACAATCGATTTTGCATTCATTGAGATCGACACCTGAGTTATTTGTGAAAGCGCTCTTAGTCGCGAGTTGCGGCGTTGGATCTGAGCCTCGTGATTGGAATGGGAATTGCTCTTCCAGTGGATTTCAGTCTGGTCGAATTTCTTCAGAGAAAAGATGTCGGAGAGCTTTTGGCAAGTTGCACACGCTCAGTGGTTCGCTCACAATCGCATTGCCAGTTGCCATAGTAGTATCGGTTGAATTGCTAGAGCACCTGACATCTGCTCACCGAACAAGTTTCTGCTGCATGGTGATTCTGGAAATCAAGTAGTAATGAAATCTCTTCTGGTCACTGGTTCCTCGGGTCTTATCGGGTCAGAGGTCTGTGCGTTCTTTGACGCGCGCGGCTGGAAGATCCATGGCATCGATAATAATCAGAGGGCGGTGTTCTTTGGTGACGCCGGCGACACGCGATGGAACCAGCAAAGGCTACAGCAAGATCTCAGGACATTTGAGCACCATGAGTTGGATATTCGTAACCGGGCGGAGATCCTGCGCTTGATTGCCAGGATCAAGCCGAACGCTATTGTCCATGCAGCGGCTCAGCCGAGCCATGACCGAGCGGCCGCCATTCCGTTTGATGATTTCGATACCAACGCAGTTGGCACATTGAACCTGCTCGAAGCAGCTCGTCAAGCCTGCCCGGAGTCGCCGTTTGTCTTTATGTCAACGAACAAAGTCTATGGTGATCGACCTAACACTATCCCTCTCGCGGAGCTGGAGTCGCGCTGGGACTACAGTGACCCGGCTTATGCGAGAGGGATAGACGAATCGCTCAGCATAGACCAGTCTAGGCACTCCTTGTTCGGGGCGTCGAAGGTCGCAGCTGACGTCATGGTGCAAGAATACGGCCGCTACTTCAACATGCCAACCTGCTGCCTTCGGGGTGGATGTTTGACAGGACCGAACCACACTGGCGTCGAACTACATGGTTTTTTGAGCTTTCTTGTCAAATGTAATCTTGAAGGGCGGGAATACCGTGTCTTTGGATACAAGGGAAAGCAGGTCCGCGACAATATTCACTCCGAGGATGTGGCCCGTTTCATTCACGCTTTCATAGAAAATCCACGCAGCGGCGAACCGTACAATATCGGTGGCGGTAAGGCGAACAGTTGTTCCATACTAGAGGCCTTCGAACTCGCCTCGCAGTTCAGTGGCAAACCGATGAAATTCATATACTTGGATGAGAACCGCATCGGAGACCACATCTGTTACTACAGCGATCTGACAAAAATCCGCGAGCACTATCCGTCTTGGGATATCACCATTTCCCTTGAAGAAACCGTGCGGCAGATTGTGGAAGCTTGGTCCCAAAGAGCGCAGTGATCTGCAAACACCAACCCGAAGCACAAGCGAGATCAGCAGGACCAAAGTTTGCTGACGTTGCGTGTCACGCCTTGCGCCTACTGTATTATGACTTCGAAAAGACCACGTTGATGGGAACTCTTGGCTACATCTGCAAAATTCAATGGAGTTATCGTTATACTTCGCTGGAAACCGTGGAACAGATTGTGTCGGCGTTGACCGACCGCTGTCACACGGCCTGACAGGCAATGCGGACCCACTCGTCACCATGATCAGTTCAGCAGTCATCACCGGCGGTGCGGGATTCATCGGATCGACCATCGCGTTGTGGTTGCGACAACAGTATCCTGGTTGGCGTGTGCTGGCGTTCGATAATCTGCGTCGTCGCGGCAGTGAATGGAATTTGCCACGCCTCAAAGACGCCGGTATCGAGTTCGTGCATGGTGATATCCGACAGCCGGAAGAACTGCGACGGCTGGGGGCCACCGATCTGATCATCGACTGTGCGGCGGAACCATCGGTCTATGCCAGTGAAGGCGGTTCCCCGCGTGAAGTGCTCGACATCAATCTGATCGGGACCATCAACACGTTGGAGTGGGCGCGGACGTGTGGCGCGAAGCTGCTGTTCCTCAGTACCAGCCGCGTTTATCCGATCGCCGGTTTGAATGCCTTACCGTATGAGACCACGGCGACTCGCTTTCAATGGACCAACGCGGCACTGCAACCGGGAGTGACACCCGCTGGCTTGACGAGCGACTTTCCTCTTGCCGGTGCACGGTCGTTCTACGGAGCCGCCAAGCTCGCTTCCGAAATGCTGATTCAGGAATATGTGCTGTCGTATGGTTTGCGGGCGATGATCAATCGGTGTGGCATCGTCGCGGGACCGTGGCAGTTCGGCAAAGTCGATCAGGGCGTGATCACGCTTTGGATGTCCCGGCATCTCTTTGCGGATTCGCTCAAGTACATCGGTTTTGGCGGGACGGGTCTGCAGGTGCGCGATGTGCTCCATGTCGCCGACCTATGCGACCTGATTGCCCGGCAACTGGCCCTGCACGACGACTGGGATGGCTCGGTGTACAACGTTGGCGGCGGACTCGGCAACTCAGTCTCATTGGCCGAATTGACCACGTTGTGTCAGGCACGGACCGGTCGGCAACTGACGATCGTCGCCCAACCCGAAACGCATCCGCTGGACGTACGGATCTATATCACCGACAATCAACGCGTGTCCCAGCAGTTTGATTGGCGGCCGCTACGTTCCATCGAAGAGACGCTGGCCGAGATTCAGCAATGGTTGCTGGATCATGCCAGTCGCTTTCAAAGTCTGATGGGCTAACCGGTCGCAGCGGCAATTTCGATGACTTCGATGAAACTTTCTCTCGTCATTCCCGCCCATAACGAGCAGGAAAACATTGGTCCCTGCCTGACCGAACTGACGCGCGTGCTGGGGACCGAGCATGGCATTCCCCATGAAATCATCGTCGTTGACGATAACAGTTCCGACCGCACTGCCGATGTGGTGCGCGAGTTCCAGGCGACCTTTCCGCAGATTCGGCTGGTCCGCCGCCAACCTCCAGGGGGATTCGGCCGGGCGATTCGCTCGGGTCTTTCCGCCGTGCAGGGCGATGTGGTGGTCATCTATATGGCCGACCTGTCGGATGATCCGCAAGACGTCGTCATGTATTACCGCAAGATTATGGACGGTTACGACTGCGTCTATGGTTCCCGCTTCATTCGTGGCAGCCATGTGGAGCAGTATCCGAAGGTAAAGTTGATTGTGAATCGTCTCGTGAACACCGCGATCCGTTGGCTGTTCTGGACGAAGTTCAATGATCTGACGAATGCCTTCAAAGCCTATCGCACGGAGGTCATCCGGGCCTGTGGTCCGTTCACGGCCTGTCATTTCAATATCACGTTGGAGATGTCTCTGGGGGCCTTGAATCGCGACTACCGCATCGTGCAGGTACCGATTTCCTGGTACGGCCGGAAATGGGGGGCATCGAAGTTGCGGCTGAAGGAAATGGGCCGCCGGTATCTCGCGACCTTGCTGATGACCTATGGCCAGCGCTTGCTGATTCGGGACGATCTGGTGGCCGAGCAGCATGGCTCCCGGGAATTGAGTTATGAACCCCCGCTGGAACTGGTCACCTCACCCGTGGAGAGAAGTGACAGCGAGCAGGCCGTTTGATTGACACTCACGCGACCCTCTGGGCGGCCGCGTTGGGATGCTGGATGATGACCACGTTTTCCGTCGTGCTGTGTACCTACAATGGGGCTCGCTATCTCCGCGAGCAACTCGACAGCATCGCCACGCAAACGGTTCTTCCTTCAGAACTGATTGCCTGTGATGATGTCTCAACCGATGCCTCTGTCGAAATGCTGACAGACTTCGCCACACACGCCAGCTTCCCGGTCAGGATAGTCCGCAATCCGGTCAATCTTCGTTCGACAGCCAACTTTGCTCAGGGCATGGCTTTGGCAACGGGTGACGTGATCGTGCTCGCCGATCAGGATGATCGCTGGCAGCCGCACAAGCTCGAACGGTTCCAACAGGAGTGGCAACAGTTTCCCGAAACCGATCTGATTTTCACCGATGCGGAATTGATCGATGGCAAGGGCCAGCGACTCGGCCGCAGATTGTGGGACAGCATCGGCTTTTCGTGCGGCTTTCGGCAATGGGTTCAATGCGGCCGGACTTTTGAGGTGCTACTCAAGCGGTACATCATGACCGGAGCAACGATGGCGTTTCGCTCAGAGTTGCGGGAACAGCTGCTGCCGATTCCCACCACCTGGGTCCATGATGCCTGGATCGCAATCCTGGTGGCGGCCATGCGGGGCCGGATCGTCATGCTCCCGGAACCGTTGATCGATTATCGGTTACACGCCAGTCAGCAAATCGGGGCGCAGCAACGCAATTACTGGGAGCAGTATCAGTTTGCCCGCACGATCACCGCAGCCGATCTGGAGCAGCAGGCGTTGCAGTTTCAGCAAGCCGCCGAGCATCTGGAGCCGCATCTCGGAACCGATGATGTACACGTCCGAGCTTTACTAGCAAAGACCACTCACCTGCGGTCACGCGCCTGCATGAAGACCCACCGCTGGCGACGCTATCCGCAGGCGTTACTGGAGTTCGCCAGCGGTCACTACAACCGCTATTCACTCGGTTGGAAAGCCCTGCTGGTCGACCTGCTGACGTGATGCTTTCGTGCTCATCAGGCGGCCGGTGCGGCTTCCGTGGTCGCTGGTTTGCTGGCCGACAGTTTCTTGAGCAGACCGAACGTCACACCGCCAATGAGGCCACCGATCTGCAGCACGTTCCAGACCACCGGCGAGACGCTCACGCTTGGCAACGCCAGTCCGAGGGCGATGGGCAAGACCAATCCCACGGCCAGCATGGACAGGGAAATCGTCTGAAAACGCTGACATTGACTATGAAAGCTCGACATCGTCTGGCCCTGAAAAATGGAGAGTGAACGTTTCGATATGAGATCGTCGCAGAGTGACTGACTACTCGTTAGCCCGGCGGAAATAATCGGTGAGTGCTTCATCACTGACATTGAGGGTCTGTACGTCACCGGATGCACTGGCCACCTGCACGGTTACACGTTGGCCATCGAAAGTCCGGGCACCAATCATCTGGCCAAACGCGGCCATCGTCAGTTCGGTTTCCCCGTGGACCTTTGTCAGATCGATTTGCTCAAATCGCACGAGAGGCTGCGATTGGCCTTTGTGCAGCCGAACGCGAAACTGTTTTTCGCCCAAGGTCGAGTTGTCGCTCGCATAGACTTCGCGAATCACGGCGAGCGCCTGTTCGGCTTCCTTGGCCGTGATGGAGTCGTCATAGGTCACCACATACTGACCATGACGGACCGATGGCAGCGACTTGGGCGAAATCTCGATCGCAAACATCCATGAGCCGAGCATGATGAACGTAAACAGAACTCCGGGAATGCACCGCAACATGGATTGTTCCAGCTCATAAGGCCTGCCGATGAACCCGCCGGGTGAGATTCCCCACATCGGGTGACTTCCTGAACCGTAGCTCACACCGGTGCAGAGATGAGATGCCGCCCCGAGATTTTGCATCGCCGAGGTAGCGATTGTGCGGGGCATACGGTTGGCGATTCATGGACCGATTGGTCCGCAGATTCCAGGGCGACGTCATCAATCATTTCGCCCTCGGTTGCTCGCAACCGGGGGGCATTTCTCGTTACCAACGACGATGATCCCCCTGTTGGCGAGCAACGGGGGTTAAATGGAGTGATCGAAAAAACATTCGGCGGGGAGGGGTTTCCGTCATCGTGAGAGAGCCGGCAGCGGTCGTCGGTCTCTCGGCAGCACACGCGCGGATCGAGGGTGATCGGGTCAACAGGACTGACAAGTCAAGGGTGCGATCACCGACTCCGGCTTCCAAGGGTGCGGTTGGGTTTCTTCAGCGGACGAATCCGAAGCACAGGTCGAGCAGGCACCGCACGGTGTGAATCGGTCACGCGGCTTCAGGGGATGCACCCCCCCCCCGCTCACCCTGACGCAGCCGCTCCCCGCCGAACAGGATCGACAACTCGTTCCGAATCGCAGACCGCGTGCTGATTCCCCGGATGAATCTCGCACGGCCTTCACTGCTACGCGGAACTGTTGCGCCCTTTTCACAAACACGGTGCATCGGCCTGGCGTTTGATCGGGAGTGAATGCCCCCTAAGCCGCCACCGCCGAGTGGCGGGCCTTTCCTGATTGTGTCCTCGAAGAAATTCGGCCACAAAGAGGCACAAAAGACGCATAAAGGGTCGTGCGGACAATTGGTGGCCATTGGGTTGTTGGCTGTATCGAAACGGTTAGGTCTGTAAGCCATGACACCAATGCAGTAATCCGCCTACTTTTCTGATTTCGGTTCTGATGCCGAGAAACGAACTGAATTAGTATGTCCCAATAGTACGCTAACCATTGCAGCTATTTGTTCGATCGCCTTCAGCTTATCGAAAAGCATAGAAACAACCAGAAATTTGAGAAGTTCACCTGGAGTCGAATCAATGAGCAGGCCTATTTTCTTCTGTTTTTCCTCGTCCCGATGATATTCAAATGCATTGAGCCAGTCTGACAAAATCCTTTCGCAATTCAGAAAATCATTGCCTGAGGAGATTCGAACTTGAGACTGAAATTCACGGCCGTTATAGAGTTCACGCTTGCCTCGAAGAAAATCACGAAATATCTGGTTGTCAATATTTCTGCCAAGACAAGCCGCGACTTTAAGAAAGCTGGCAGGTTCCCTTTCAAGTATGAATGGCCTCATCTTGTGCAAAAGAATACTCAGGTCATCTCCACTAGGCACTGAAATATCGACCCTTATTGGCTGTCCAACTATGCTATGCACTTTGAGATTGCAAGGCAGGCCTGTTCGTAGTGGTTGTGACATTACTAGAGGCAGTTTCATAAGCCGTAAAATATCGGATTGAATGGCAAGCCAATTGCGTGCCGAGGTCTTCTGAAAGGAGACTTTGACATGACGATTTCCCTGGAGTGGTGGCCGCAGCGTGGCCGCAACACGACAGGGGCC
>WGME01000034.1 GCA_016125225.1 bacterium
CTCGTCGCAGCCTGTTCGAATACATCGAAGTCTTCTATAACCGAAGCCGAAGACACTCCGCACTCGGATACCTCTCACCACAACAATTCGAACTTGTCGCCTGACGATTTCCCAGCGCCCACCAAATGTGGGTAAGTCCAATGCACCCCGTCTCTTTCACTCTTATACCCTGACACTCTTACACTCTATTACTTCGCGTTTTCGTGCTGACGTGCGCCGTTCGGCTCACACGTCCAGGTCTTTCACATCGAGGGCATGCTTCTCGATAAACTCGCGGCGGGGTTCGACGTGGTCGCCCATCAGCACGCGGAACATCTCATCGGCGGCGCTGGCGTCTTCCATCGTCACCTGCAGCAACGTGCGGGCATCGGGCATCATGCTGGTCGACCAGAGTTCTTCCGGGTCCATTTCACCCAGACCTTTGAAGCGGGTGACCTTCATACCCTTCTCTCCGAGTTCCCGGAGTTGAGGCAGCAGATCACGCAGGCTAGTCATGCGGACGAGATGGCTGTCCTGCACGATCTGGAACGGATAGACCGTTTCACCATCCCGCGCACCGGGGGGGAACAGGTCTTTCAGTGCGACTCCGAAGCCACGAAGTTCCTTGAGAACATCGTTGATCGTGCGGACCTCGTACAGATCGACGACTTGTACGGTCGCTTCCTGCGGCGTTTCGCCATTGCCGTTGGACGAGGGATCATGAGCCTTGGCGTCGCTGTCGACACCGAGTTCGTAGCCCCGTTTCGTCTCTTCTTCCTGCACGAAGTGTTCGAGCTGGTCTTTGCGATGGAACCAGTGTTCGGTACGGCCGAGCAAGACGCGGTATTGCGGCAGTGTCGATTCGCCTTCAGCGAGTTGACGCGACAGGTACCGCAGCGTGATGCCCCGGCGTTCGAGCACTTCCAATGGTTCATTCAGCCGCTGCATCAGGTTGACGATTCGTCGCAGAATATCGTCTGCGAATTCCGCCTTGTCGGGGCAGATCACTTTGCTGCCGTTCAGGCCCAGCTCAATGAGTTCGGACATCATGGCTTCATGCGTTTGCACGTAGCGGGCTTTGTTGCGCTGTGTCACTTTGTAGAGGGGCGGCTGAGCGATGTAGATGCAGCCGTGTTCGATGAGAGCCCGCATGTGCCGGAAGATGAACGTCAAAAGCAGCGTACGAATGTGCGAGCCGTCGATATCGGCATCGGTCATCAGAATGATCTTGCCATACCGCCGTTTGGAGATGTCTTCGGATTCTGCGAGGGGGGGAATGCCGATCGCCTTGAAGATGTTCAGGATTTCGGCGTTGTCGAGCACTTTGACGAGTTGGGCTTTTTCGACGTTCAGGATCTTCCCCCGGAGGGGCAGAATCGCCTGGATGTTCGAATCGCGACCGGTGTCGGCGGAACCACCCGCCGAGTCCCCTTCCACAAGATACAACTCGGTGATGTCGAGTTCGCGGCTGCGGCAATCGCGCAGCTTCTCGGGGAGACCGCCGGAAGTGAGGGCACCTTTGCGGCGGACCATCTCGCGTGATTTGCGGGCGGCTTCCCGGGCTTCGGCGGCCATTGCCCCCTTCTGACAAATCTTCTTAGCGATCGCCGGGTTCTCTTCGAAGAATTTGTTCAACTGTTCGCCGGCGATGGAACTGACGATGCCATCAACTTCACTGTTGACCAGCTTGAACTTCGTCTGCCCTTCGAATTGTGGGTCGGGAACGCGGACGGTGATGACCGCGACCAGACCTTCGCGGAAGTCGTCGCCAGTGGGAGCGATGTTGTCGTCGAAATGCTTTTCACGCTTGCCATACGCATTAATGGTGCGTGTGAGGGCCGAGCGGAAACCCGAGAGGTGCGTGCCGCCGCCATGATTGTTGACGTTGTTGGCGAAGGACCGCACGTTTTCCGAGAAGCCATCGTTGTGCTGCAGGGCGATGTCGACGAAGACGCCATCCAGTTCGCCGGTCAAGCGGATCACCTGGTCATAGAGCGGCGTCTCGGTGCGGTTCAGGTACTTCACGAATTCCAGAATCCCCTCGGGATAATAGAACTCATCTTTCTGGCCGGTGCGCTCGTCCTCAATGGCGATGTGCACGCCTGCGGAGAGGAAGGCCAGTTCCTGCGATCGCTTTGAAAGAATATCGTAGTCGTAACGGGTGTCGGTAAAGATTTCGGGGTCGGCTTTGAAGGTGATCTTGGTGCCGGTGGTATCCGCCTTACCGAGCTTCTTCAGTTCGGAGACCGCTTTGCCACGGGCAAAGTCCATCGACCAGACATGCCCTTCACGGCGGACTTCGGCTTCAAGCCATTCGGCGAGGGCATTGACCGCCTTGATACCGACGCCGTGCAACCCGCCGGTGCCGAGTTTGTAGCCCCCTTTGCGGTCGAACTTGCCCCCGGCGTGAATGTTGGTGAAGACGACTTCAAGGGCCGATTTGTTGTCTTTATCGGGCATGCGACCGACGGGGATACCACGACCGTCATCCATCGATGTCACGCTGCCATCGGCGTGCACGGTGATGGAGATCTTCTTGGCATAGCCGGCGACGCATTCATCGATGGAGTTATCGATGAGTTCGTAGACCAGGTGATGCAGGCCGTCGCTCCCGACACCGCCGATGTACATGGAAGGGCGATGGCGAATCCCTTCGATGCCTTCGAGGACGCGGAGATCCTTCTCCGAGTAATCGGCGGCTTGAGATTCGTTCGGGTTTGGAGACTGATCCTGAGTATCGGACAACGTACGGCTCACTTTGCTAGGGGGCAGGTCTCAGGTGTCAGGCCCAAGGTATCAGGAGGCATTTCCTGAAACCTGATGCCTGATCCCTGACACCTTTATCAAGTACCAACCAACCGAAACTTGATCGATTTCACTTTCAGGTGCGGGGCAATCTGCTGGAATTTCTGCGTGAGTTCCGGGGCATGAAAGGCGGTGAGTTGGCCCAGCAGAGCCGAGGACTGCACTTCCACATGCAATACCCCCCGGGTGATGCGTAGCGGCTTGGTTGCTTTCGACCAGGTCGGACCACTCGTCTGGTTCCAGAACTGTTCCAGATCGGAGGCGGCTCGTGTTCGCGCGAACCCCCGCACCGCAATCAACTCGGCGATGGCTTGAGACAGCAACTGGGGTTCACGAGCAGACATGAGCGACGCGTTACCGATCTCGTGACAACGGCATGATGACGTAGGTGTAATGATCTTCGGTGACCAGTACCGCCGCACTTTCATGGTCGATCAGCTGCAGCTTCACCTGCGAACTGGAATCGAGCACTTTGAGGAAGTCGGCGATGTACCGGGGGTCGAAGGTAATCGTGAGATCGTCCGCGTCGTAACTGATCGGGACTTCGATTTTTGATTGACCCACATCAGCGGCCTGGCTGCTCAACCGCAGCGTGCCATTCGTGAAGGTGAAATCGACGCCCCGACTTTCTTCGTTGGTGACGATTTGCGCCTGGCGGACGGCGGAGTAAAACGGGCTGACGATGAGGTCGACGGCATGCTGGAAGGAAGCGGGAATGACCTTCTTGTAATCCGGGAAACGACCTTGGACCAGTTGGCTGGCGATCGTCACACCGCCAGCCTGGACGACGATGTCGTTGTTGTGGATCGCGATCTTCACGAGGTCTTCGGTGTCACCAATGACGCGTTCGATGAGCGACATGGCTTTGGCAGGGACCACGGGAGGAGAGGACGGTGGCGCTGGCTGACCGACCGCCTGGCACATCGCACTGGCCACTGCCAGCCGACGGCTGTCGGTCGCGGCGAGCGTGGCCCGTTCCGGCGTCAAGTCGAGCAGCACGCCACCCAATGCGTATCGCGTGCTTTCGACATCGGTTGCAAAGACCGTGCGTTTGATGAGCTGCTTGAGAGCCGAGGCCGTAATGGTGAAATAGGCATCGTCTTCAAACGAGGCAACGGGTGGGAACTCGGCAGGGTCTTCGGCTGAGAGACGAAACTCGCTGCGTTCGCCACGAATCCATACGGCATCGCCCTGGATGTCGAGTTTCACGGTCTCGTCGGTCAATTCCCTCAAGATCGAGAGCATGCGATTGGTGGGCAGCAGGGTCTGACCGCCGGAATCGGTGGTGACGTCGGGAACTTCGCAGCGGAGGCTGATTTCGCTGTCGGTTCCAATGAGCGTTGCCTTGCCATCACCCGCGATGAGCTTCACGCTCTTGAGAATTTCTTTCGTGGTTCGGCTGGGAACCACCCCCGCGACGGCGCTGAAAGCTGCCGTCAATGCGTTGCGGGAACAGGTCAACTGCATGACCGACCGCCGTGTCTTCTGGAGGAATCCTAAAAGCCCGTTGCACCACTGCAAGCCTGGCTTTCCGGGGGACGAAATCGCCCTGCCGCGGAAGCCGCAATTCTAGCAGAATTGAACGGGAAAATGGAGTCCAAATGTCGACCAGATGCGGCTGTTTTCCGTGGGAAAACATGCCCCGAGACGCCATTAGAAGATGATTTCAATGGTCTGCTCTTCGTCGAGGACTTGCGAGCGAATCTGAATCGTATCTTTCACCAGTTGAGCGGCCCCGGGAATTGTGATCGCAATCTGTACAACACCCTCTTTGACCGCTTTTCGCTCGGTCGATTTGAAGGTGATCTGTTTCCGATATCCATCGGTTCCAACCACCATCCCGGTCAGATCGCGTAACCGGTACTGTTTGACCGAAGGGGGGAGTTTCACCTGGATGACAATCTCATATTTCGAACGCGGCTTGGGGTCTTTCGGCTCGGTCCAGACCGTGAAGCTGCCACGGGTGATAGCCGAGGGGGGAACTTTGATGTTCGAGCCAAGTTCCCCTAGTTTATCTCCTTCGCCAGCGTCGTGACCTTCCCCTTCGAGTTGTCCCAGAAGGCTTTCCGCGGCACTCATCGATGCGGCGTTGTCGCCCAGGGCGGTGACCGCCGTGAATTGCAAGGGGGCGGCTTCCTCGCCTTGTGCGGCATCGAGTCGCGAATCGACGGGGATATCAAGTTCGTCGGTCTCCTGTCCTTCTGAAAACCCGGCGGTCACGGGCAAACCTATGCGGGATTCCTGCGTGAAATAGGTGATTGCCAAAGTGGAGACGACGAGGGCATGGATCGCCAGTGAGGTTGTCATTCCCCAGCCCAGGTACATCCCCCGCCAGAACAGCGAGATTGACAGCATCCAGCGTTGCCACCACGAACGTGGAGGAGCGGGCTGTGAATCGGTGGTCTGTACTTGAGGCAGAGGGGGAGGCGTAGGTGCCGCCGCCGAAGAACGTGATTTGAGCCACTTCGGTCGGCTGGAGGGAACAGCCGCAGAGGTCTCGTCGGTGGCAGCAACGCGGGACATAGATCGCCTGAAGGGCTGACAGACAGTCTTTAATACTATACGTCGGCAGGTCTACGGGTTACACCACAATTTCCTTCAATGCAGAAAGCCCAGAGCGGGAGACCCTGGGCTTTCTGTGTCCATCAGATCAGATAACGAAAACCTTTGCCAGTCGTGCTAGTTCTGGAAGTCCGACTGATTGACGATGGGTTGGCCGGTGCGTTGGCCATCCCACGACATCAGGTGAACAAACACAGAGCCGTTGATGCTGGCGTTCAAGCCTTTGGCGCTGCCATCGCAGAACGAAACGTTGAAGGCCCCGGCATGGTTGGATGACGGCCGCGGAGCCGAACCGGGGGCGCTACCAAGCGCGAAATTCGGTGTCAACTGATTGCTGGCGCCGCCGGCTGACGTCAGGTTAAAGCCCGACTGCAATTGCAGTGAAGTCGACAGAGCCGCACCTGACCCCGTGGCACCAATCAGACCGCTGTTTGTTGTTCCCGGGGCGCCCGGAGTACCAAATGTGCCACCCCCAGCGACGGGCAGAGCAAAGGCCACGTCGTTCAAGCTGCGAGAGATAAACGAGCGAGATTGGATGTTTTCAGCCAGCATCAGGGTTTGCCCCAAGCCATCGCCTTGCGAAATCTCATCAAGTGTCACAGCCCGTTCATCAACTCCATCCACCAGACGACCGAACACGCCCGTCCGGCGACCCACGGCGACATTGTCCGCAGTCGATGTCGAACCGTCATTCCAATCGATCGAGGTGCGAGCGAATGGAGCCGATCCCGAATAGGGATTGTCCTGATCCGCACCAGCAACTTGACCCCAGTTACCGACAGGGACATAACCCGCGTTCGCGGCGTAGCTCAAGCCAGTTGGCTGACGATAGTTATTCTGGTCTTCCGGGCAGGTATACACTTTCAACCAAGTATTCAGTTGCAGGGCGGCCGAGTTGGTACCACCGATGCTGGTGTAGCCTGAAGGAGCCGTCATGTAGGACGGGCTGAAATAAACGCCGCCTTGAGACGAAGTATCGAACAGACGTTGCATATCCGCACGGTCAAGGTATTGCAGCAGCGCGACCGGCCAGCCATATCCCGGCGAAGAAGCAAAATCGCCAGCCGTGAATCCAGCGGAACCATCGGTATCGCGAACTAGGGCACCATCGAATGGGGGAATCTTGCCACCATTGGCCGTGGCCGAGTTGTGAATGGCCAGCGTAATGTTTTTGAGGTTGTTCAGACATTCGAGGTTACGGGCGGCTCGACGGGCCGACTGCACAGCCGGTGCAATCAGCGAAATCAGCACAGCGATGATCGAAATCACCACCAGCAGTTCGATGAGGGTAAAGCCCCGGCGGGACTTCGAGGTCAACAGACGATGCGGGCGTTTCATGGGTTTCACTTTCTCCGATGGACTCACGCCGACAACCAGCACGGCAAGGAAAGGAACGAATCTGGCAACGTCTCGGCCCTGAACGCGCCCCCGGGTTGGTTGTCCCCCCGAGTCCAACGAATTTTCAAATCCTGATGGTGAGACCCCAGTCTTGGGGGCTCGTGATCGCTACTCGACAGGTTTCATGAACACACCACACTAACGGCCCAGCCCGCTGGCAGCCATGAGCAGGTTGAGACGAGCAATTTCCGCCAGTGTGTTGCATTTTCCCTCTCTATTATGCCAATCCTGGCCGGGTTGTCACTCAGAAAGGGTATGTCAGCGAAAGAGAAACGCAAACCGCTTGCCAGATTCAACAAAATCGATCAAAGCATTTCTCATTCGATGCTTGATGTGTCTGTGTGTACAGTTTTTTGGGTTCGCAACTCCTAGTTCAACGTTTGACGGTCAATCACCAGATCTTCCCAACGGATACCGTTCGGGCTCGCAGGACTATTGGACGTATCTTCCGTGTAACTGAAGGTCGAAGAACTGCGGATTGTAGAGATGGTCGAACCATTCTTGATCAGCCATCGGACCTGGTCAACAACGCCCGAACGATCAATCAGAAAGACGCTGCGATATTCAGGGGTATCTTCGAGGCGTCCGCCAATCCGGTAGGCGGTTTTATTGTTGCCCGTCACGGCAGCGGCCTCGAAGAATTGCACGCCGACATAGACCACGAAGGTATTGCTACGGGTCGTTGTTGAGTTCGGCAATTTCTTCAACAACCGATTTTTGATGAGTGATTCATACTGGGCATTCTGATGTTCGACAGAGGTGCCGACTTCCAAAAGTTGCCGCGGATTGGTCAGCGTATCATCAGTAGGCAATGTTCGCCCAAAGATGCTGTCCCGAAGACTTGTAGCTCCATTGTGGAAGTTAAAACTCGAGGCACGGAAGGGCCGTGCCCCTGGTGCCCCCGGTGTGTGATAGTTGGTGACCGGGTCGATCGCCATCGTGGGGCCTCCCGTCGTGTTGCGATAAGAATCGCGGGCCGCCATGAACTCATACCACCAGAACCGCGATGCGTCATCTTTCCCGACTAGCAATGTCCCGGTGGGAGGAGCATGTAACAGGCCTGGATCATCCAGGAGGCCCGCCCAAACCTGGGGATGACGGATCGTATTCACATTCAACAGTCCCTGAGTGAAAGGGACGCCGAAGCCATGATGGGGAAGATTGGTGGTATCACTCGTTCCCGGAGTGCCAAACCCGGTAAAGGCTCCGTTGGAATCATAAGCCAGAGTCTGCCGAGAATACGTTAACGCATCAGGATGGCGGTGTTGCATCGGCTGGCGTTCGAAGAACTCGAGCACGCGGTGCCAGCGGTTCTGCTCTGCTGAAAAATCCTGACCCAAAAGCGATGTTGCAATCGGCTGATCTTCTGGCAAGGCCTTTAAATCAGGAATACGAAGCGTCGTGACATCTGGACCAAAGACTGGAATCAGGAGCAGTTCATCGACAGAGGTCAAGTCACGATCAAGATGATACTGCCAGTAGTTGTTGCCAGTTCCGGCACTCGGGGCATTTTCATTATCGTCATTCAAGGTGTTCTTACGCAGCGTGTTTTCCATGCTCGCATCGTAGGAATAGGTGCTGTTGTTGGCAGCTTCGTTGATGCGATCAAAGGGTTCAGGACGTTCTTGAGACTGCAGATTCGACAGTCGATTATTGGGATTATTGGTCGCGATCTCTGCTGTCCCATCCGTCTGTTGGAGGGCAAAAGTCTGTACGGGAATTGAGGCCATCTGATCAACCTGAATCCAGGGGTTTTCAGTGATCGAGAGTTGCGGTAGAGACGGGTTCTGCCTACGCCACAAACGCACATTGATCGCCGTGGCGGTGTTCGTGCGCGGCAAGAGATCGCCGGGAGCCGTCCCGTTCTCAAGTTCAAACCGATTCGCATGCCGGGAATCGACCAGGTCGAGATTACAACGGGTGGGATAATCAGTGGCCATTGACCCTGATGTTGGAGGCGTATCACTCGCGAACGCAGGGGCGATCAGTTCAAAATTACTGTCGCCGTCTGTGTCGACGCGAAAATCACTCGGCCGATTTCCGCCACCCGAAAACGTTGTCACCGCGGTCGTGGAGCCAATCGTGTAACGCGCTCCAGGATTGACCGTGCCAGAATTGGTGTTGAACGAGAAGGAATCGATCGGAACCTGCGCGGCGGACGGGCCTTCCGTCAGTTCGACCCGCCAGATGCCGGTTTCATATGACGTGGAGACAGACGTTGTGAGGTTGACAGTAAGCGGTGAGGGGTTCTTCAATTCGATGAAGACAAAGTTATGGGAATTCGTGCTCATGTCATCATCGTTCCACAACGTCCGCATGTTGTCGCCACCCGCCGGTGGCTCCCGGATGACAAGCGCTTCATTGATGGTGAGATCCTGCCGTTCGATGCCATAGACCGTCCGCTCCGCATCGTTGATTGGCGTAGTCCAGCCATCAGAAAGATCGCTGTCGAACTCGAATTTGCTGATCACATGATCGGGGTCCATCGCATCGACATAATTCACCGCGAATTGAGCCATGCGACGTGCCAAAGCAAGAGCAGTATCAGGGTCCGAATCCAACGCGGTGATGGTGGGATTCTTCGAAACCGGCTGACCCAGCAGGTAGAGCAGCACATACATGTCTCGCGCCATGGCCTGGCGGTCGGCCCGGGCATTGGTTTCGGTCGTGTTGAGGGCTGTCAGCGAGGTATCCGTCGAATGATCCCGCAAACGTCTGAAATACAATGTGGTCCCGCTGATATCGATCAAATGATTCAGGCTGAGCTTCCATTGATTGGAAGGCGGGTTGCCGCCGTACACTTTTCCGGGATCAAGATGCAACAACCGCCGTGTCGCATTGCGGAAGGGGTCGGTGTTGTTATCGAACAGAGTGCTGCTGCCGAAGCGTGGTGGGAAAAAGACTTCCGGCAAGCCATCCCCTGTCACATCGTCAGCCGACGAAATCTGTCCATCGGAATTACTGTCCCAGTAAGTTTCCAGGAACTGCGAAGTGGAAACTGCGGACTGCGGCCAGCGGCGCACGGGAAGACTGTATTCGCGACGATCGCTGCTGAGTGTGGTGAAACGCTGGCGGATATCACGAGCATTGGACGCCGCCCGAAAGTTTGCCGGGGCCAGGTCGAGCACACGTGCCGTGGTGGCGGTCCGAGTCGCATCAGTTGTCGAGAGCTGCAGGGCCAGAGTGTCGTGCGGGGCCAGCACACTGTCGTTATTGACGGCATTCGTGAGTTGTGGCTGAGCGGTTCCCGTTTTAGCGTAAGCAATCACGCGCGGATCGCTGATCAGTTCCGAATCATCATCGGTGAGATGATCAGCCGTAGAACCAATCGGCATCAGTGTCGACTGGTAGGGATTGTTGGCCGACTGGGCGAGTTGCACATCATACGCACCGGTGCCAGTGTTCAGACGGGTATGGAAATTGTTGTAGATCAGCCAGCGATCATTGTTCGCGGTCGCTGAGTTCCAGAAGTAAAGCGTTTTGCCATAGGAATCGCTGGCCAGATTGAAGTATGAGGTGAAACCGCGGTAGTCGAGCGGGAGTCCGAACGCGGGTGATTCATAAAGGTTTTGATTGAGCGTGAAGTTACGGTGATTGTCATCGAGACCAGTCACCGCAGGCCACGGAAGATCACTGACCGCACCCGAAGTAAAAAAAGTCTGTCCATCGGTTTCAGCACCAAATTTACCCCTCATCACCGAGGTAATCGCGCTGCTTAGACCAGTGCCTGAACTCATGCCCTGAGCAATCTGAATGGCAAAATTGGGTCGGCCCATAGTCAGGTAGAAACGTTCGATATTTGCTAATTCCTGAATGTTATTGGGCGGTCGACTGGGGTCGACACCCATCCATCGCAGAAACTGAGTATGTTGCTGCAAGTCACTGCTGGACATTGTTGTCGGGTCGGCTGACAAAGCATACACGGGGTTAATCTCATGCGGCCCAAGACCCAGGTCGGAACTCTTCAGAAAGCTATTGTTCCCGAAGGAGTTTGCCGGAGGAGTGGGCATGGGATTGGTATTCAAGGTGCCCTGCGAGGCGTTCAGATTGATCAACCCGTTGGCATCAACGAGATGGATCGCGAAAAGCGGCACCATCAGTTTGCCATCACCGCGCCGTTGCGGAGGAAAATCCATGTCCATCAGGATGGATTCTTTGATACCGTCACCATCGAGGTCGACATCCAGATTCCATGTTTCGGCAGTCGCATTGGTGGATGAGTTAGTCCAGATTCCCATGGCTCCGGTTGAAGTGGAACCGTCGGCATTGAGCGGTTGGAAAGGAAACGGTTTCCGCAATCCCAGACTCTGATAATCTGCGCTGCCGACAAAGCGTTTCACTGCGCTGCCTGAGACAGTGACAGTATTGCCATCGGGACCGACATAGACATGATCGGGATGCGGCCGCATCGTTCGGGCGGGATAGGTTGAATTGTTATACCAATCAGAAACCGTTCCCCCCCCGTTGCGCAAATATGCTGGACGATGGAATGAGGGGATGATTACCAGCCGCTCGGAACCCCCGGCGGTTGCTGGTTGAGCCATCCCCCGGTACGACAGAAACAGGTGATTGATATCGGGGTAGGTGTAATCAACATCGGGGTCTGGCAGGGTATTAAAACCTTTGGATGTGCCCCAGTTCGTCCCACTATTAGCGGACGGAGAGTCATTGAATTCCAGCAGAAAGTTGTCATCAGCGGTACCGTTGTAGTCTTGATCGACACCCGGTTGGCCCGTCATGGTGTTACTGAGATAAACATGCACGCCGGTGCCATTAAAGGGCACGCCATCGCGGCCAAGCATGTTGGGGACGAGCGAATGACGGCCACCCCAAAGCGCACTGTTGAACTGGGAATCACTGGGGCCAAGAAGCAATTGCTTCAGTACGAAATCGTTCAGGCCATCACGTTCTAATGCCGGCGCAGTAAGCACCCGCGTTTCCGAACTGAATGCCGTCGCCGACGCTTGTTCCTGGGCCGAGAAGGTATAGAACAGCACGCCGAGCAATGCGAGCAGGCCCATCAACGTGAGCACGATGAGCAAGGTAGACCCGCGACGATCGGCGTGAGATGTTCGTGAACTCTGCCGCCGTGAATGCAGCACTTTTTGATATCGTTGGTTCGCAGTCATGAGTCCCTCCTCGCGGCCCGCAAGGACAAGGCGTTTGGGTCAAGGGGTATAGCGATGTGTCGGATCACAGGCACTATGCATCATCGATTAATTGCTCGGCGAGTCCTGTAGCGACTGCACGATGGTGACTTGCCGAATGCGACCATCGACTTGGCTTTGGTAAACAATCGTAATTTGGATGGCCGTGATGGGCAGGGCATTTCCCGAACCATCGACGGGTCGGAACGGTGGATCACTGTCCGTTTCACCGCTATCAATCATGCCGTTGCCGTTCAGGTCGGCTGAAATGGTCGTGTTGGGATGCCAGGTATCAAATCGATAGCGATTGTCTGTGGTGTTGGTACTACCGGTGTTGCCATCCTGAGCATAGACAGCGTTCAAGCGGTCACTGGCATTGAAGGAGATGTTGTTCGCATCGAGATCATCTCCCAGATCGACGAATGAATTCGAATTCGGGTCGAGAATCTGCACATCGAACGCCAACACATTGGGGAGGACAATATCATCGCCGCGGCGGACTGCAGGACTGTCTTCATAGTCATCAATCACATGCGACAATCCCGAACTGGCTGTCAGAGTGCTCGTGTAAGGATTGTTCGTAGGCATGTAACCTGGATAGGCAAAGGCCGTGCTCGCTGTTTCCTGTGTCAGGAAACGACCGATGAACCCAGAATCATCCGTCAAATTATGTGTTGTGGAATTCAGGTCAAAGTACTCTCGCGGTAAACCAGTATTGGGGTTATGGCCAAATCGCAGGGCGGGAATGCCCAGGCTGATGGGAATGGTGGTTACCGGTGAGGTGGTGTCATTGATCACCAACTGTTCGCCATCGCTTCCGTTGTAAAGAGATGGTTCAGTGCTATGAAAGTAAACCCCGGCTCCTTCGGTTCCCGACGAACTGGTCTTGCCGGGGAAGTAGAAAGCCGAGTAATCAAAATCACGCCAGAAGGTAGAGTTCGTATCGCTGTTGCGGGGATAGTTGCCGCTGCTGGAACTCGACGTGTAGATCGTCCGCGATCCGTCCCGGTAATGGGGTTGGGCGGCATCAAGGGAATTCGCATCACGAATCAAGAGCATCCGGCGATAGAGCGTACCTGATCGCAGAAAGTAGCAAACCTCGGCGGCAGAACTGGCTCCCAGCAGATTTCCTCCCGTACCATCATCGAACTCGGGTTCATTCACGAAAGAGACGTAACCATCCGTTTCCGCTGTATCAGGGATATCAGGCACGACATTGAGCGTGGAGCCCGAGACGCTCGATACCTGATAAAGACCGTTATTTGTGTAGCCATCGCCATCACTGTCGGAGGAGTCACTAACCCAGATCCAGTCACCCATTGAGATTTGACTCGCGGTTGGATTCGACCCCAGGTTGATCGAGCTGGTGTTGAAACCACTGATGCTCAACCGCGAAGCCGTGCCGAGATAGTTCGAAACACCGACGCGCGAATCGGCCCGACCGATGTAGGGAGCTTCTCCCGACTGCTGTTCATTGCGTGTGACGCGCACGGTGAATTGCAGCACATCGTCGGTCTTGTCGGCGGGATCATTCTCGGCGTAATAGAAGTAGCCCTGTCGCAAGTCGAGACGAGCATTGGGCGAGCGGGTGTCTTCGCCATTGAAGAATGGCAGGACGAGCCGCATCGACCGCTTGTCCAAATCGCCGCGGATCATACCGGTAATCATGCGGGCCTGTTGATCGTTTTCAGCGATGCCCTGCTGCACGCTGATCGAACCTGCCGCCATCTGAAAGATTTGGGCAAACATGGTCATGATCAGCAGGACGAGTGCCACTGCAACGAGCATTTCAACAAGTGTAAAGCCCGCAGTCGGTCGGTGATGTTGGCTTTGACGTGGGGTCATGGTACGTTCCTCAGACCCAGGGGATAAACTTCCAGAACGCCCCGGTAAAAGACCAGTCGTGGGCTGCTGAGATTCGCTGGTGGTGGCACGAGGTCGCGATCGACCACGATGGCCGCCGTCCCCGCGTCCAGGTTTTCTGTGTACAACACGATGCGATACCACTGCCCCTGGACCACATCGAGTAGATATCCGCCATTCTTCAGGAACGGATTGGGGTCACTCCCGGCTGACCAACTGACGGCGATGGTCCGCTTGTCATCGGAACCGGGCCACCCGAGTTCGCTGTTATTGTCGGTTGTGCCATCCTGATCATCATCGACTCCGGCGACGCCATTGTTGGTGTCGTATCCTGTACTAGTCGCCTGGCCGCTGGAATTGACCGAGTAAGTCACTGATGTCCCGGCATTGCTGGGGTCGCCATAGACGAACTCGTCTTGTGGTCGGAAGGAACGTTCAAAGAACGTCACCACATCGACGGCAGCGGTTCCTTCCCGATTTTTACGCACCGTGAGCAGCCACGTATAGCGGCGCTCCTGCACTTCAACTTTCACTTTTGAAGCGGTGAAGTTGGTCGGCAGCGGCAGCACGTTACTGCCCGTTGTATCCTGCCAGATCAATTCGTCGTTTGAGCCATTGTTATCGGTAACTTGCTGAAGACCTTTGATAGCGGCCTGTTTGCCCGTGGCATCGACCAGAATCATGCGATACCGCGGGTTGTTCGGGTTGGCTGCATTGCGAAGTTGGCCTGTGGTCAGATTGGTTAGATCGGTCCCATCAGGAATGAAAACCCGGGTGGCGTTCTGTGAAGCGACGCGGCTTTCAAAAACGGGCAGCCAGACATCGGGCAACATCGCCAGATTCTCAAATTGCGCGACGGTCGGAGCCGAGTTTCCGATTCCACTGAAGCGAGGCAATAGACCTAGACTGGTTTGAGAGGTCGCCAGAGCTCGACCGATAGGATCAACCAGATACGCTCCGGTATCGGGGATGCTATCACCCAGCCAGTCATTGCCCCAGCCTTGTTCGCTGGTGTCGGAGACATCGCCATCGGCGTTCAGATCAATGTCGGCCCGATGTTCCTGCTCGTCGCTATCCTGATCGGGATCGTGAATCAAAGCCGGAGCGATTTCGATCATCGCTTCGGCGTTCTGCCGGAGCAATGTGGAGTTGGTCAGTTGCGTCGCCTGAATGGAACGCAGCATCGCGATCGGGAAAAGCGTGGCCAGCGAGACCACACCAATACTCATCACCAGTGTGGCAACCAGCACTTCGCTGAGCGTGACACCAGTGCGAGTGTCAGGCCAAGAGGCTGCAGACCGGGAGCGTGAGGTTATCATGGTGTGGCCACCTCCCCGACTTCGGCGAAGAGATACGGGTCATCGGCCTGCAGGTTCGCCGGGGCCGTGGTATTTGTCACATTGACAGGATGCGAGGTCACTCGGCCCGTGAGTGCCGCCACCGAAACCAGAATCTGGTCGTTCTCGACGGTGAGCGTATCCGGCGTATTCGGATTGTTCGCCGGGACAAAGGGCGGATTGTATGTGCCGGAATTGCGACCCGTGATCTGGGTCCATTTGTCGGAATCCCCCTGATCGGCGATCAGCAGGTGAATCTGTCCGACGGCGGCGACATCGCCAATAGCTACCCCGCGGGCGGAGAAGAGGATGTCCATCAAGCCGCTATAGCTGCCGGTGAAGGAACTCGGTGTCCATGCGCTGGGAAGTTTTGAGCCATCAAGGTCGATGACCACACCGGCAGGAAGTGAAACCGGTTCGGCACCAGGCAAGACACCGGGGGCCAATTCCAAGGCATACTTCACCCGCACGCTACTCCCCGCGAGATCAGCACAGGGATGATCGAGCACCACGAGCGAATGCGAGCCGCTGGTGATCGGAGTTGAAGCAAACCGATACCAGTTGCCTGAGTAGCGGGGGATCTCCACACGACTGCCGGGCCCGACGAGGCCACGGCCAGCCCACGTCACCCAATCGGTACTTCCTGCCAGCATGACAACACGGCCAGTGACGTCACCGGTGAGTGAGGAATCAAACGTCACCTGACCATCGGTAAAGAGTTCCGGCGACCCGATGTAGATCATCCCTGTGGCTTGATGGGGATTATTCGGGTCGAGCAGTAACCGCACACCATAAGGTTGACGGGAATAGATGGCCCGATCACGCGCACCGGCCAGATAGGATTGCACCTGGCGTGCCCCCCCCTTCACGCGGTCAGACGTTAAGGCAAAGTTCACGGAAAGCAGTGTGATCACCGTCAGCAACAGGAGAATGCTGACGGCTACCAGCAACTCGATCAGCGTAAAGCCGCGCGGCTGACGCGATTGCCTGCTCAGCGGGATGCAGGGAGATCCACGCATCAGTTCCCTCCCCCGGCTTGAGTGTTCAGGTTCGTGAGGTTATCGGTGATCAGTTCAATATCGGCCGCAGTCTCGTTCTTAAGCTGCGCTCGCCGTGACTTGGCCGCTTGAGCATCCTGGCCCGACGAGAACGAGTTCATGGGGCTGGCGAGTCCCAATTCCTTGTCAGGACCCGCTGACAGAATGAGTGGCGTGGAAAAGGTATCGACGGTTTGGAAGTTGAGTTCGAACTGCGTCCACGTGTTCTGATACTGCGAGGCAGTCAGCGAACCCCAGGAACGATTCAAGCGCCCGAGACGATCATCGGAATCGATTCGCAGGGGATGCACGCGAACGCCAGCCGTAGAGAAACGGACGTTTGGAGCGAGGATGAGACGGGCCTGAGCATACAGACTGGCCACCGTGGAGGTCGGTGTAACGGCCATATTGCCATCGACATCGGGTTCACCAGAATCGAGCGAACCATTCCCGTTCAGATCTTCACCCTGCCAGAAGAGTCGCGTCGGCGAGCGGTAATACCGCAACGGTTCGCCCCAAGCATCGACGAAATAAGTGATTCCGTTCTCGGTCTTTGTCTCTGAAGAAGTGAAGCTCGTTTCATCCACGGTGGGAGTTCCGAAGGTGGCTCCCCGTGTGATGATGGAATAGAGGTAAGCGGCGCTCTCAGCATTCGGCTCGGAACTGGTGAGTGTCGAAATCTGATCAAACGGAGGTTTACTGTTATCTGCCGATTGCTGTGGGAAATAGAACCGATAAGCCTGTTTTATCGCGAGTGTTTTGCCAATGTCCAAATTGCCTGCTGTCCCACTGTCGACCAGACGCTGAGCGGCGTCGGTGAAATCTTGCTTGCGTAAACCCTGCAGGCGGTCTTTCAGGATCGCATCGATTTTGGAAATGGTGGCTCGCGTCGCAGAGACCCGTGCAGCCTGCACGTAATTAGCAAGGACCATCGCAAACGTACTCAGCACAAGGGCGATGATGCCGATCACGGTCAGCAATTCCAGCATCGTGAACCCCTGCCGTTTGAGGGCATGGCTTGTGCCGATCTGCAGTTGTCTCATGTGTCGCCTCCTCGCCGGTTGACCCTGTTCGAACCGTGAGTGTCGAAATTAGGGACGCAGCATGCCGCCGTCGTGGAAGTTGGTGATATTGTCATACTCGCCAGAGCGTTCTGTTAACGTTGTTTCGGAAACGTAAGTCGACGAACTCGGCGTGCCGTTAAACAATTCAAAAGCAGGCAATCGATCATCACCAGTCGCGCTGGCATCAAACGGTCCGCCGGTGCCATAGATTTTGTCAAATCCCGGCGAGATGATCTGAAAGCTTTTGTTCTTATAGGGGACCGGTGCCGAGAGTGTGACATTCTTATAGTCGGTCCCACCCCCCCCGTTGAACGCGGTGGATTCGTTGGGTTGCCCCTGGCTGTACCAGACCACAAAGCCTGGACTACCAAATTCCGCCGTGTTGTACCCGGCGCCGTCATAGCTGCTGAAATATTGATAGGGATTGGTCTGGCTGGGAATTGGGTCGATATATTCGGGGAAGTCGTCGGAATCGAGATCACTGAAGCGTTCGGTTTTGAATTCAAAGAACGGACCCTCGCGGTTTCCACCCGAAGCAAAGGGATCCAGCGGGTTCTTGGAAAAGCCGTTGGGTGCTGCACCACCACTGCCGTCTCGCAGCAGGATGCCTCCCAGGAAAAAGACCAGGCACTCACCCCCTGTCAAAGTCAAGGTGTTGTCGGTCATATCGCCATCACCATTCAGGTCACGGTTTTTCGTGAAATCAAACTGCGGCCACATTTCGCGAATCAAAGCACGGCTGGCAATGGCATCAGAACTCGGACTGGTGGCGGCCCAACCGTTGTTAGCATCGGGGTCTTCCCACAACACAATGCGGCTCGGTGGGTCCATCTTGAAGCGGTTACGGAACTGCGCAATCGCAGCTTCCATTTGACCAATGTCCGTTTTCACTTGAGTAACCACAACATTACGGCGAGCGGAAGCAATCGCAGGGAGCAACAGGCTGATCAGAATCGTGATCACCACAATCACAATCAGCAGCTCAATCAGGGTGAAGCCTGCCTGAGCGTGGCGGGCACCACGGCAGGGGTCTGAAGCCGGGTTGTGACGTGATCGCAACATGATGTCATTCCATCCTGACAGTGGGCTGAGACCGAAGTTAAGGAAACACTCTCTCCGTCAGACACCCGGCGAGGGGTTCGTCGGGGTCGACCAATCCGGATTTGCGTGGGCCCGCGGGTACTGATTACGACAAGTCGTTCAGCAGCTTAATCAGGGGCATGAACAACGCGATGACGATGAAGCCGACGATGAGACCCAGCACCACCACCATCAGTGGTTCGAGCAGGTTCACCAACGCTTCCACCATCACCGACACTTCTTCGTCGTAGACATCGGCCACCTTGTACAACATGTTGTCCAAGGCCCCGGTCTCTTCACCGACGTCGACCATATTGACGACAATGTCGTCAACCGTGCGGGTTTCTTTCAGGGGAACCGCCATGGTTTCCCCTTCGCGAATCGCCGCCGAGATATGTTCAAAGGCGTTGTAGAACACACGGTTGCCTGCGGTGTCCCGCGTGATGTTCAAGGCTTCGAGAATTGGCACACCCGAGGCGATCAACGTGCCGAGCGTTCGACACGTTCTGGCCACAATCGATTTTCGTAAGATGGGCCCTAACAGCGGGAAGCGCAGGGATATCCAGTCGACAATATAGGCCCCCGTTTTGTTCTTTTTGACAATCTTGACAATGAGCCATAATGCGAATGGGATCGCCGGCCCCAGGTACCAGTAATTCACGACACCATCGCTGATGCCGATCAGCGCGACCGTGATGCCCGGCAGATCAGTATCGAAATCTTCGAAGATCTTTTTGAACTTCGGAATGATGTAATACATGATGAAGCCCACGATCAACGTGGCGACCGTGATGACCGCACACGGATAGATCATGGCCCCTTGCACTTTGCGCTTCAGGCTTTGCTGACGTTCCTGAAACTCGGCGAGACGTTGCAGAATGACTTCGAGTGCACCCCCGGCCTCACCGGCTTTCACCATGTTGACGTAGAGATTGTCGAACGCTTTAGGTTGCCGCGACATCGCTTCCGAAAGCGTGCTGCCCGATTCAATGTCTTCGATGACCCCCATCAGCGAGTTCTTAAGGGCACCCGGTTTGGCCTGGCCTTCCAGAATTCGCAAGCTGCGGAGAATTGGCAGACCGGCGTCCTGCAGGGTGGAAAGCTGGCGTGTGAAGGCCGTCAGCTTTTTGCCACTCACGCCGCCGATGGTAAAGGTCTTGCCCTTCTTCTTGGCGGCGGCCTTTTTCTTGCTGGCATCGGCCTTGGTGGCTTCTTTGGTTTTCTTCTTGGCGCGACCCTTCTCGGCGATCTTCGTGACGAAGAACCCCTTTTCACGGATCTTGGCCTGGGCTTCCTGCTCTGACCCCGCGTCGATTGTGTCTTTCACTTCGAGGCCGGTGTTGTCCATCGCCTCGTATTGGTAAGTCGGCATCGCGTTCTCCCGCGGAAAGCTCGTCGCACAAAGCCAAAAGTGTCGCAGCGTCTGGCATTCCGCTTACTGCGTTCTGCCGTTCGCCTGGTCCCTTATTCCATATCATCCACCACGGTTTCACGCACGATTTCGTCAATCGTGGTGACGCCGTCAAAGATCAATTTCAGTCCCGATTCCCGCAGCGTGATCATGCCTTGGGTACGGGCAAAGTTTCGCAGATCATCGACATTGGAATTCCCGGTGATCATGTCACGAATTTCATCGGTAACATCGAGCAGCTCATGAATCCCTGTCCGGCCTTTGTAGCCCGAGTTATTGCAACGCGGGCAACCGCGGCCGTAGTAGAATTTGTATTGCCGGGCCTGTTGCACGGGCAGTTGCAGTTCCATCAGCAGGTCATCGCTGGGGTCGAACTGCGTCCGGCATTCCACGCAAATCTTCCGCACCAGCCGCTGTGCCAGAATGCCTTCAAGGCAGGCGGTAATCAGGAACGGTTCGATCCCCATGTCCCGCAAGCGAGTAATAGCCGACGGGGCATCGTTCGTGTGCAGCGTGCTGAACACGAGGTGCCCCGTGAGCGCACTTTGCACGGCGACTTCCGCTGTTTCATAGTCACGAATCTCGCCGACGAGAATGGTGTCCGGATCGTGCCGCAGAATCGCCCGCAACACGGTCGCGAAGGTCACGTCGATATCGGGATTCACCGGAACCTGAATCAGGCCGTCGATGTCATATTCCACGGGGTCTTCCGTGGTGATAACCTTGGTTTCGATATCGTTGATTTCGTTGAGAGCCGAATACAACGTAGTGGTTTTGCCCGACCCGGTGGGACCCGTCACCAGCACAATACCGTTCGGCCGCTTAATCATATTGCGGAATTGCGACAGGTTGTGGGCATCCATCCCGATCTTGTTCAAATCGAGTTGCACCACAGTCCGATCAAGAACCCGCATAACCACGGATTCGCCGAACATGGTCGGCAGCACACTCACCCGCAAGTCGACTTGGTTACCACCGACGTTGAGCTCGATGCGACCGTCTTGAGGCAACCGGCGTTCGGAAATGTCGAGTTCCGACATGATCTTGATACGGCTGATGATGGAGTTCGCCAGATGCCGTGGCGGCGGGACCATCTCGTACAACATGCCGTCCGCTTTCACGCGGACTTTGAATTCGTCTTCAAAGGGCTCAAAGTGAATGTCGCTCGCCTGGTCTTTAATGGCGAGCAGCAGAATCATGTTGAGCAATTTACGGATCGGGGCCGCATCGGTCATTTCGGCTTCAGCCGACAGGTCGAACCCGCGCTGTTCTTCGTCTTCCTGACCCTCTTCCAGGCCGGCAATGACCGATTCGATGCTCTCTTCGGAATCGGCGTAGTAACGGCGAATCGCCGCTTCCACGTCTTTGTGATTCGAAACGGTGCCGCGGACATCGACCCCCAGGAAGTTTCTTAGGTCATCGAGGGCGCCGACATTCTGCGGGTCGGCCATGGCGATTGTCAGCACATCGTCTTTCACGGCGATGGGCATGATTTTGTACAACTCGGCCATGGTCATGGGGACCAGTTCCAGGGCCTTCGGAGTGATCGTGGTCTCACCGAGATTCACGATCGGCATGCCCCACTGTTCTGCCAGGGCTTCCGTCACCTGGGCGTCGGTCACCATCCCCATGCGGATGGCCACCTGACCGATGACTTCGCCGGGACTCTGCTTCTGCTCTTCGAGCACGTCCCACAGCTGATCTTCGGTGAGATAGCCAAGATCGACGAGAATCTGTCCGAGCTTGCGTTGCGCCATGGAGAACGACTTAAGGCTAAAGGAAACAAATGACAGACAGGCTACAGTCGTATGACGAAATTCCAGTGAAGAAACCGGTAATGGTTTCCCAGTTATCGATGGTTAAACGAGGTTTGCCGGAGTGTTCGTCAATCATCACGCGGCCCCTCTCACCACGGTTACTCGTCGTCATCCTCCTCATCTTCATCTTCCGGCTCATCATCAAGCAGGCCTTTCTTGGCCCGCATGATCCGGGCTTTGAGTTCACCGGGATTATTAGACTTCATGACGACCGACTCTTCCTCGCACAACCCGTTCTTCCAGAGGCTGAACAAGGCATCGTCGAGCAGTTGCATCCCGAACTTCCGCCCGGTCTGAATCGACGAGTTAATGCGGTACGTCTTGGCTTCACGAATCAGGTTCGCAATAGCAGGAGTAACCACGAGCAGTTCGTAGGCGGCGACCATCCCTTTCGGAATGCGTCCCAGCAGGGCTTGCGACAGGATGCCGATGATCGCCACGGACAACTGCGTTCGAATCTGTTCCTGTTGGTTAGTGGGAAACACGTCGATGATACGGTCGACCGTCCCTTGTGCCCCGGTGGTGTGCAGCGTGCCGAACACCACGTGGCCGGTTTCGGCGGCGGTGATTGCCGAGGAAATCGTCGCCAGGTCACGCATTTCGCCGACCAGAATCACGTCGGGGTCCATACGCAACGCACGGCGAAGTGCTTCCGGGAAGTCGGGAACATCCACCCCGATCTCCCGCTGGTTAATCGTGCACTTCTTATGCTTATGGTAATACTCGATCGGGTCTTCGAGTGTGATGATGTGGTGATCGATGGTGTCGTTCAGGTAATTGATCATGCTGGCCAGACTGGTCGTCTTTCCCGATCCCGTGGGACCGGTCACCAGAAACAGACCGCGTGGTCGTTTAATCAGGTCGCCGATAATGGGCGGCAAACCGAGTTGTTCAAACGACAGAAACTCGTTCGGAATACGCCGCAGCACCATGCCGATATGGCCGCGTTGCTTAAACACGGCCACACGGAAACGAGCTTTATCGCCGAACGCAAAACCAAAGTCGGTACCCCCGACCTCCTGAAGTTCCTGCTGATTCCGTTCCGGCGTGATGGACTTCATCAGCGAAACGGTGTCTTCGGGCTCCAGAACCTTGGTTTCCAGTCTCACCATATGACCGCTAACGCGGACCACTGGAGGTTGACCCGTGGTGATGTGCAAGTCGCTGACGCGCTCACGCACCACTGTCTCCAGCAGCTTATCGATCTGAACTGTCGCCATCTCGTATGATCTCGCCCGCTGAGTTCTCTCGATTCGGCGGTCACCAGGAGAGCTCTGATGCCGCACTCAGAATAGATGTGCGGCACTAGATATAACCCACGCAGGGACCGAAGTCATGTCTCCCGAAGGCTCTTCCGCCCGATGACGGCGAGAACCCTGTGATTCTTAACGTTGAACTCACCAGCCGTTCCACCGTAACGATGAGACGCACTGGCCATGATGGTGAAGAAAGTCACGACGGACGGGAACGGGCGGGCAGACCTGATTTCCGCAATTGACGGCTGATGAGGAGTATGAGGAATACCGTCTGCGAGCATTTCGGAATCAGGCGTGCTGCTCGACGACATTCTTCGGAAGAGATTTCGCGAACTCAAGCACGCGCACAAAAAACGGAACATTGTGCGTCAATAGCAATTCCGCTCTGCACCCTGAAATCACCGTGAGCGACCGCCGGGAGATCTCTGAATAGACCCCGGAAATGTTACCCGGACGACGAAGCCTGATGTGTTGCAAAATGAGTCAGCGAGAGTGCGAGGAGATGTGTACTTATGAATATGTCTCTCGGCTGAGATGCCAGTCGAGTCAACATATCCCTTTGATCACATCCCCTGAAATCAGTGGCCACCCTTATCGAGTCGTGACACTTCCAGCAGGGTTGTGCGACCCACCAGTGCCTTATCCAGAGCATCTTCCACGATCGTGCGCATCCCGAAAAGACGGGCCTGACGACGCAGGTTTTGTGCGGGCTCACTGCGGAAGGTCATCTCACGAAGCGTCGAGTTCATGATCAGCAATTCAAAGACCGCCTGCCGTCCACGGTAGCCCGTGTGCTGACAATTACTGCACCCTTTTCCACGCAGCATTTGTGCAGTTTCCAGTTGCTCGGGAGTGATGCCGAACTGTTGAATTTCGCTCGCATCGGGGCTGTAGGGGGCCTTGCATTTCGCGCAAACCACCCGCACCAGACGCTGGGCCATGATCGCCATAACTGATGAAGCGACCAGGAAAGGCTCGACGCCCATGTCGATCAAACGTGTCACAGAACTGGGCGCATCGTTCGTATGCAGCGTACTGAAAACTAAGTGTCCAGTTAAAGAAGCCTGAATTGCCATCTCAGCAGTCTCGGTATCCCGAATCTCACCCACGAGGATCACATTCGGTGCCTGACGGAGCATCGCGCGAATGATCCGGGCGAAATTCAGACCGATATCGGACTTCACTTCGACCTGGTTGATCCCCGGCAGCAAGTATTCCACAGGGTCTTCTGCGGTAATGATCTTCCGATCAGGCCGGTTGATTTCCCCAAGAGCACTGTACAACGTTGTCGTTTTTCCGGAGCCCGTCGGTCCCGTCACCAGAAAGATGCCGTTCGGGCGGCGGATCAGCGTCTGGAACTTCCGGTAGTTGTCTTCGCTGAAACCAAGATTGCGGATACCGACCTTGATGTTGTCGCGGTCGAGAATCCGGAGCACCACGGCTTGGCCATGATTGGTGGGAAGAATACTGACGCGTAGGTCGTAGTCTTTGCCCCCCGCTCGGGTCTTGATCCGGCCGTCCTGAGGACGCCGTTTTTCGGAGATGTCCATACGTGCCATGATCTTCATACGGGAGACAAGCGCGGCGAGCAGCCGCTTCGGTGGGCTATCCCGCTCGACCAGTACGCCGTCAATCCGGTAACGCACCCGCACGCGATCTTCGAAGGGTTCAATGTGAATATCCGAGGCGCGCATGTTCACTGCCTCGCTGATGATCAGGTTCACTAGCCGGACGATGGGAGCACTGTCGTCTTCTTCCTGGGGTCCGCCCCCGCCCCCTTCTGTTTCGGTGAAATCGATGGCGGTTTCCGTGAACTCCGCCAGCATCGAGTCGACCGATTCGGTTTGCGAATCGCCATAATGCCTGTTGATGGCCGCTTGAATCGACTCTTTGGAAGCCACCGCAATTTTGATTTCGCGGTTCAGCACGAACCGCAGTTTGTCGAGAACTTCATAGTCCATCGCATTGCTGACGGCGACCTGGATGGTTTCGTCATCGAGACCCAGGGGAATCACGACGTTTTCGCGGGCCACCGATTCCGGCACGAGTTCAATGACTGTCCGGGGGATTTCCATGGCATCGAGATTGACGAAGTCGTAACCATATTGTGAGGCTTGACGTTCGGTCAATTCGCTGGCGGAAACGTAACCCAGTCGGACCAGGGCGTCTTCAGTGCTGACACCCAGGCTGGAGGCCAGATCCCGTGCCTCTTCCAACTGATCTTCGCTGATGATGCCATCTTTGATCAGCTTCTTCAGATAGTCCTCAGCCATAGATCGCATTCCTCAGGCGTGTTGCGCAAGGTATTGCAGCAACTCTTTATGGAGATGGATGTTGTGAGTCGATTCAGAGCACGGGAACCCTCACGGGTGCGTGGGGTCAGTCGAGCGGCGATGGGTTTGGCGCGGGTCTCGGCCAACTCGACCCGAACGGAACCGGATTCGGTTGCTAATTACCCGCTCTGGGCATTCTGGGTTGACCGATGGCGCCTGTCAACGCTGTCTACGTAAGTCGAAGCGTGAATTTTGATTATGTCATCAATCGTATCTGACTGGGAAGAGTTCCGGTCCCTGGGGAGGGGACCCTAAACGTATTATCGACTCCTTGTATGCGGGCCGAACCCATGATTCAGAAGGGCTGTCCCTTTGCAGAGCCTGTGCGACCTCCTAGAATAAGGCCCGCGACGAGCATTCGTTGCCTGGGGCGGTAGCTCAGTTGGGAGAGCGCTGCGTTCGCAATGCAGAGGTCGAGGGTTCGACTCCCTTCCGCTCCACTCAAACTGGTCCGGTTGCATCAGTGATGTAGCCGGACCAGTTGTCTTTAGCCTCCCGGTTTGGCCGCGTGGCCCGCTCACTTGTGCACAGTTAGATTTCAATGGCCCGACTGGAACTGATTGCCACGGCTGCCTTCGGCCTGGAGGCCGTGGTTTCTCGTGAACTGACCGAACTCGGTTATCCCGATCAAACCGTGGAAGACGGTCGCGTTACGTTCTGGGGTGATGAGCTTGCCATCTGCCGCGCGAACCTGTGGCTGCGATCGGCGGATCGGGTGCTGCTGCGCGTGGGTGGTTTTCCGGTCACCGACTTCGATCAGCTCTTCGCACAAACACAAGAGTTGCCTTGGTCGCAGTGGATTCCGGTCGATGGCAAATTTCCCGTGGAAGGGAAGTCGGTCCGTTCGGCATTGCATCACACTCCCAGCGTGCAGCGCGCCGTCAAAAAGGCGATTGTGGAATCGCTGAAGAAGACACATCAGCGACATCGCTTTCAGGAGGATGGCGTCGAGTACCCGATTGAAATCTCGATTCTTCGTGATCTGGCGACTTTCACCATCGATACCAGTGGGGCCGGTCTGCATAAACGCGGTTACCGTCAACTGGTCGGGCCGGCACCGTTGCGGGAAACGACAGCCGCGGGACTGGTGTTGCTGAGTTACTGGAATCCCGATCGGCAACTCATCGACCCGTTTTGCGGATCGGGCACGATCCCCATTGAAGCGGCCATGATTGGTCGAAACCGGGCACCGGGATTGGATCGCGATTTCCTGAGTGAACAGTGGTCGCAAGTCCCGCGTGAGTTATGGAAGCAGGCCCGGGAAGAAGCCCGCGATCTGCAGCGGGGACGGCTGGTGTTGCCCATCATCGGTAGCGATCTCGATGGCAGCATGGTGAAAATGTCAGAAAAGCATGCCCGAGCCGCTGGCGTCGCTGGCGACATTCAGTTTCGCGAGATGGATGTCCTGGAACTGAAGACAGCGCGCGAGTATGGCGTGGTCATCTGCAATCCGCCGTATGGGGAACGTCTGGGAGATCATGAATCGGCCGAAGCAATCTATGATGATATGGCCGATGCGTTCGGACCATTAAAAACGTGGTCGTTGTATGTGTTGACGTCTCATCCCGGGTTTGAGCGCTGTTTCCGTTGCCAGGCCGATCGTCGTCGTAAGTTGTACAATGGCCGCATTGAATGCACGTACTATCAATACCTCGGCCCGCGTCCGCCGGGAGTCGAGTCACAGCCATTGATTTGAGTGATGGAGATTGGCGCAGACGTCCGGAGGCAACCAAACATGACGAAGCGTGTGCTGAGTGTGGGTCAATGTGGCCCCGATCACGGGTCCATCTCCCGGTTCCTGAAGTCGACGTTCGATGTCGCTATTGAAACTGCGGCGACGGCTACCGAAACATTCGACGTGCTCGCAAAGCAGCACTACGACCTGGTGTTGATCAATCGCAAACTTGATGAAGATTACAGCGACGGTGACGAGATCATTCGCCAGATGAAAGCCGATGCGAATCTGTCCGCCATTCCCGTCATGCTGATCACAAATTACCCCGAGTATCAGGACAATGCTGAACAACTCGGGGCGGTTCGTGGATTTGGCAAGAACGATCTCGGTCGGAGCGATGTGATTGCGCGGCTGGAACCGTATCTGGGCTGATCGTCTTCACGCTCCGGCGAACCAGCATCGGTGTTGAAGCTCGAGCCAGTCTTACCGGGGCTTCTTGGTCTTGTCAGCTTTCTGCTTTTCCAGCATCTGCTGATGACGCTCCATTTCCGATTGTTCGACTTCCTGCATATGTTGCTTCATGGCGTCTTCACCTTCAAATTTGGTGCCGGTGACCGTGGGTCCGCAACCGGCGAAACTGACGATGGAAACCAGAGCAAATAATGTGGCAAAGCGACAAGAAAGCATAATTCAGATTCTAGTGGCTGAAGGAATTCGGGTGGGTCAATTCGAAATGCCTGCCTGAATTTGTGAGCTTCAGACAGGCATTCCGAACAGCATTTGTCGGTAGGCAAGCCG
This sequence comes from bacterium, assembly GCA_016125225.1. Lineage (GTDB taxonomy): Bacteria > Planctomycetota > Planctomycetia > Planctomycetales > Planctomycetaceae > DSVQ01. The sequence continues at coordinate 27,563 of WGME01000034.1, forward strand.
CCTGTTGTGAGACAACAGGCAATCTCAGGCACGAGTTGGTTTCGTCCGAGACGTTTTAGATCTCGTCGACGGAGCGAGATTAGAACTCACCCACAATTTGACCATCGTTTCGCACGCAGAGACGGCGGAAAGTTTCCGCGTCAACATTGAACGAAATGGTCCGGGTTGAGCCATCGCCCAGCAAAGCGTTAAACATGCCGGCATGGGAAGACCCAAAGCGACCACTCCAGAATGCCGGAGGTTCTGCCGGATGGGCCGAATCTGGAGCTGGTGTGTTTGTCAAACCACCCCAGCGAATTTCATCCTGATCCCAACCTGAGTTCACCCAGGGTTCGTTGTCGCCACCACTGCCACCAAAATTGAGCGGGTTGGTTTGCTTCTCTGCGATGAGGATGGTGTTGGTGAGTCCGTCCGTGATCAAAGCGAAGTTAACAGGACGATTGCAGCTACGACGGACAATCGCACCGTTGTAAGCCGTCTGGCCGTCACCAGCGTTCCCGGCATAGTCCGACTTCGCGGAGCTGCCATAAATCCCGGGCGGGCGGCGTGATGGGCAGAAATAGACACCCACCGGTGTGTTGTAAACTGTGGTGTCACTCGTGACGTTGTAGAGATTGGCTTGTTCGATCAGCGGCAGAATCTGGTACATCCAGTTCCATTCGCCACGGTTGTTGGCATTGCAGCAGGCGCTACAGGGATAGCCGCTGCCCGTGTCAGTGCCCCCATCGGGCAGCACGCGGTAGTTATCATGGTAGTTGTGGAAGGCCAGACCAATTTGCTTCAGGTTGTTTTTGCATTGTGTCCGTCGAGCGGCTTCACGCGCCTGTTGGACCGCGGGCAAAAGCAAAGCCACCAGAATTGCGATGATGGCAATGACCACCAGCAATTCAATCAGCGTAAATCCCAAGGCTGTCGGCCTTGATCGTCGAGGGATGCGGTTTTCGGCGGGAATCGGCATTACGTTCACGAGGAATCCTTCTGACAAATTCAATGAGGCGGGATGCCTGCGCGCACCGCACCTGTCGCGGTGTGAGAGGCAGGGCGGATTTCAACGAGCTTCCAACAAGATTCATGGAGGGAAATGTATATTTCGTGTGAACTTCGAATGTCACTAGGATATCTACCGAGAATGTCAGCTCTGCCTTGCTGTCGATGCCAGTTGTCGGTGAGCATTTGAACCTGTTGGTTCCGCTAGTTTGTTATCTTGACCGATAGCAAAAGACGGCATTGCGACAGTGATCCCACAAGTGAACCGCGGGAACGTGCTGTCCACGGAGATCCCACCAAAAGCAGAGAATTGGTAGACTAAATTGCTTGATGCGAATGTGCTGCAAGAGTGTTGGATAAGCATCAGCCATAACAAAAGTTCGCTTCCCTCCTGCGTTGTGGAACAGGTCGCGCTATGAGTGTTGGACCGGATCACTCGCAGGCAGACAGAACCAGTGACCAGAACATCATTCCCGATACCGCCGGTCACTGGCAGCAGGAATTCGCAGCCCTGCGGGCCATCGCCGAGGGAACGGCAGCCCATGTCGGTGACAAATTCTTCCCATCATTGATTCGGCATCTGACGCAAGCCCTGGGAGTTCAATACGGCTTTGTGGCCGAGTTCGCAGGAACCAAAACACGCGCCCGGACGTTGGCTTACTGGTCTGACGGTCAGATGATCGAGAACATCGAATGGGACCTCGCAGGGACACCGTGTGAAGAGGTTGTCCGTGGTCACCTCTGCCATTATCCACAGGGCGTTTGGCAGCGGTTTCTGCAAGATGAGTACATGGTTCAGGAGAAAATCGAAAGCTATCTTGGTGTGCCATTGATGGCGGCCAATGGAGAAAGTCTTGGCCATCTGGCGGTCTTTGATAAGCAACCGTTACTCGAGGAACCACGGTTGCTTTCCATCTTTCGCATCTTTGCTTCCCGAGCCGCGGCGGAACTCGACCGGGTCCGCATGGAACAGCAATGGAAAGCCAGCGAAGAACGCTTTCGCGATCTCTTTGAAGAGGCACCAATTGCCTACGTTCATGAAGGGCTTGATTCGAGGTTTCTCCAGGCCAATCGTGCGGCGCTGCGGATTCTGGGCATCACCTCCGCTGATGTCCCGGGGACCTATGGCAAAAGCTTTGCACCACAGACTCCCGAGGCACAACGGCGGATTGAAGAGGCGTTTGCATCGATTGGCCGGGGCATCGATACCAGTGGCGTCGTGCTGGAGCTCCGTCGCAAAGACACTGGTCAACCGATCTGGATTCAATGGTGGTCAAAGCCCGATCCCGGCGGACAATTCACCCGGACGATGTTCATCGATATTACCGACCGCGTGTTAATGGAGCAGGAACAGCAACGATTGCGGGCTCAGAACGCTTACCTGCAGGACGAAATCAAGGAAGCACACAATTTCGAAGAAATCATCGGCCGTAGTCCGGCGATACTTCATCTCCTGACTAATGTCCGACGAGTCGCCATCACCGAGACCTCCGTGCTGATTCGTGGTGAAACCGGCACGGGTAAGGAACTGATTGCTCGGGCGATTCACTCCGCCAGCCCTCGTCGCGACAAGCCCTTGATCAAAATCAACTGTGCGGCATTGCCGGAAGGGTTGGTCGAAAGCGAACTCTTCGGCCATGAAAAAGGGGCGTTCACCGGTGCTCTGGGCCGTCGGGCCGGTCGATTCGAACTGGCCGATGGCGGCACGATCTTTCTGGACGAGATTGGCGAAATCCCATTGGAGGCTCAGGCGAAACTGTTGCGGGTTCTGCAGGAGCGAGAGTTCGACCGCGTTGGGGGCACATCGACTATCAAGGTCGATGTGCGCGTCATTGCCGCGACCAATCGAGATTTGTTGAAAGCCGTGGCCGATCGAACTTTTCGAGAAGACCTGTACTATCGCTTGAACGTCTTTCCGCTGGTGCTGCCACCCTTGCGCGAGCGGGGTGATGACTTGCCGTTGCTGGTACAGTTTCTGATCAACCGTTTTTCGAAGCGACTCGGCCGAGCGATCAGCGGCATTGATGACGCATCACTGGCACTCCTGCAGTCCTATCGCTGGCCTGGCAATATCCGCGAACTTGAGAACGTCATCGAACGAGCCATCATTCTCTCCGATGGTCCGGTGCTTGAGATCGATCCTGAAATGTTGCCCGGTTCAGACCTGCCGACCTCCGATGCGATGGGGCAGAATCCGATGAGCCTGGAGGCCTTGGAGTGCCAGCACATTTTGAAGGTGTTACAGGAAACCGACTGGGTGATTGAAGGCGCGGGAGGAGCGGCACGAATTCTCGATCTGCACCCCAATACGCTGCGTAGTCGCATGAAGAAATGGGGCATCGTCCGCCCTTCATAAAACCTGGGTGGCAACTCGCAATACTGTTGCATCAACCCGCGTCGCTCACCACGACCAATCGTGGCGGCCACGAAATGTCGTGGCGGCACACTCTGTCACGACGTAATTGTGCTGCGGGGCTGTTGCAGGCAGTTTGCTGCAAGCCATTCTGGATAAAGCAGATGCAGCAATTCTTGTAAGACAGGAATCGCATGGCATGCGGCTCGCTATCTCGGATTTCGATCCAGAGAAATCAAGGCCGACGATGAGCCTGCGATGTTGCGTATCACTCCAGTTGTTGCTCCCGATGAACCGCTGTGCCTGCGGCTGGAAGGCCGTCTTGTCGGCCCGTGGGTAGCGGAGCTGGATGCGGCCGTGGTGGCAGTCAGTGGACGAGCCATAACGTTAGATCTGTCGCGGGTGCAATTCGTCGATGGCTCGGGTGTCGCGTTGCTACAGCGACTACAGAACCACGGCGTCGTGCTGCAGCATCCCACGTGTTTTATCCAAGAACTTCTGCGAGTAAGGTCGGACTGATGAGCCTGTTAACGATGTCCCGCCGTGTTCCTGCGACGCAATCTTCCCATGTTGATGAAATCCCCGAGTGCACGGTGACCCACCGCACCCCATTGGATTTTGAAACGACGGTCCGGAATTTTGGTCCGCGCTTTCTGGCGGTCGCCCGACGTTACCTGACCTGTGAAGAAGAATGTGCGGATGTCGTGCAGGATGCGTTGCTGCTGGCCCTGCAGCAACAGCAGAGGTTTCGCGGGCTGTGCCGATTGGAAACCTGGCTGCATCGGATTGTCGTGAATGCCTGCCTGATGCGGTTGCGGGCGAAGTCTCGGCGACCCACCTCGATGTTAAGCATCGAATTGGTTGCCGATCAGGTAGCGACCAGCGATGTTCAGAAAGCCGTGGACAGGCAACGCGATTTGCGGACAGCCTTGGGGCAATTGCCGGACACTCAGAAGACCGTCATTCAGTTGCGGTACTTCGAGGGCTTCTCCACCGACGAAACCGCGAAGCTGTTAGGAACGAATGCTTCCGTGGTGAAGACCCGTTTGCATCGCAGTTGCCGGGCCTTGCGTCAGATTCTTGAACAGGATGAAGGTGATTGATTCATGCGGTGACATAGATTTTCGCGATGTCACATCGGCAGTGCATCCGGCAGTTCACCCTGTGCCAGCCGTGCATTGAACTGATGGAGTACGGGCACGATCTCCGCGACCGACTCGATGATCACGTGGGCACCAGCTTGTCGCAGCCGATCTGCCGCCTGCTCCATCAACGCCGCACGTTCGAGTGGTGGCAGTGCAGCGACCTCCTGGGCCGAGAGACCAACACAGTTGCCCGTGCGGGTAATACCGACCGTCCAGCAGCCCGCATTGCGACCTGCTTCGATACCCACGGGCGTATCGTCGACTTTGACAATCGTCCACAGCGGAAAAACTTCCATCTGCTTGGCCGCTTCGAAGAGGAGATATGGATAAGGCCGCCCACGGGGTGCATCTTCGACGCACAAGACACAGTCGGGACTGTAACCCTGTTGGCGGGCGATTGGTACGACGACTTCCATCAATTCTTGGGTGTAGCCGGTCGATGACCCGATCTTGAGACCCATCTCGCGACATTGTGCGACCGCTTCCGCCGTCCCGGGGATGACATCGGAATGCTTCGCCAGTACCGATTTCTGCAACGGCAGAAAATCGTGATACATGGCGTCGATGTCTTCGGAACTACAAGGCCGTCCGTAGCGCACTTGCCAGGCGGCAGCGACTTCGGGCATGTGGGTGATGGCCGCGATGTGATCGCGTTTGGCTCGGCCCATGGGTTCGCGGGCTTGTGCCATCGTGATGTCGATTCCCCGCCCTCGGAAGATTTCGCGAAAGACCAGGGCCGGACCGCAGCAACCATGATCCACCATGGTGCCAGCCCAATCGAGGACCAGGGCCTGCAACTGTCGCGGGCGATTCAGCGGGTTCATCGTTTCCAGTCCTGCCTGTGAAAAAACGAAAGTGACGCGGGCTGAACGGTCAGGTCCATTGCTGCCAGGCCCGGTCGGCTAATCCGAACGACATCGTCATGCCTGCGCCGCCGGGGCCGACAAAAATCTCGGTGCCACCCGCCGTGGTGGCCTCAAAGACCGGCAGTTCTGGATGCTTGGCATAGATGCCATGCCAACGCTCGCGAATGGTCCAGTCATTCAACGAGAAGACCTTGCGGCATTCTCGCAGCATCAGATCATCGATTTCCGTGCGGTCAAACGGGGAGATGTCGGTGTCGTATTCGTGCGAGTCGCCCAGCACCACTTCTCCATTCGCAAATTGTGATGCCATGACGTGAATGCCGTAGCGATCGAGTTCCGGAGCTTCCGCGGCGATGCGCTGCTGCAGGGATCGCAGGGAAGAACATCCGCGAAACGAGTTGTAGTGCCGTAATGTTAAACCACTGGCCAGATGGGGTGGTGCCGTGGCGTCTTGAGCCTGACTCGTCGAACGCAGCATCTGCAGCTTGCAGAGTTTGAGTCCGGATGTGGCAAAGACCGCCGGATGCAGCGACTGCAGATCGCTCCCGCTGCAAACGATGATTTTCTCAGCCCGCCAGGTGCGGCCATCCGATGTCTGGACGCGACCCTTATCGGCGGCAACGACATGCGTATTGAAGTGAAGATCAACCTGGGAAGTCTTGCGGAGCCAGGCGGCAATGCGTGCGGATGTGGTCCGTGGGTCAACCCGCAACTCCGTGTCACTCCACAGGCCTCCGAGCAAACGATCGCCATTCACCAGACCCGATCGCCGCTGGGTTTCAGCAGCGGTCAGCATTTGTACCTGATACTGACCCAGGGCCGCGAACTCTTCGAGGACGGCCAGTTCATCGGTTGCATGAGCGAGGTGGATGGACCCACACGTTTTGACATCGAGCACGTGTTGTGCACCGAGTTCAAGCCACAGCTCGCGCGATCGCAGAGCCACATTGTACAACTCGCCAGCCGGTTGACCGACCGGCCAGATCATGCCGAAGTTGCGGACGGAGGCCCCGCACGCGGCGGGCGAGCGTTCCAGCAACAGCACTTTCAATTGGCGTCGCGCGGCCATCCAGGCATGGGCCAACCCCACAATGCCTCCCCCAATGACTGCGACATCGTAGGCGTCGGCCATCATGCATCAGCCTTTACGCTTTGCTGCAGATAAGGCACAAAATGGTCAAGCGGGGGCGTGGGTTCTCCCGGAACCTTTGCCTCGTCATCCCAGCGGCGGAGTTGAATGGCCGCTTCAAAATGAGGCATCTTTGTGAAGTCAGCGACTTCCGCCGGCGACATATCACCGCCTTGAAGTTGCAGGCTTTGCAGCGAGGGGGCACTGAGTGTCGCCCGGTAAGCCGGATCGACCGCACACAGATAACGTTTAGCCGCCACATGCATGCGAATCGGGTCGGTCACGCTTCCCGGGAACCAGCGACACAACAGATGCTCGGCCGAACATTCATGGTGATCGTCGATACCACGGTCCGGGGCGTCATCCGACAAGTGATGTAATAAGTGGCCGACATCGTGCAGCAAAGCCGCGGTGATTAACTGCGGGGACGCGTGTTGTTGCTCAGCAAGGGTAGCGGCTTGCAGCGCATGCTCCAACTGAGTCACGGCTTCGCCGCCATACTGCGAATCGCCGCGCTTGCGGAACAGGTCGATCAGTTCTTCCCAGGTTTGCATAATCTGAAACTTCCACCGTGATTCGTTCAACAACTAAGTTATCAAATTCGGCCGTATTGCCACGCGGACTGGTCGCTGAGCCAGCGCATATTCCACCGCTTCGTTGACGTTCTCTAAAGGGAACGTCCGTTCCACCAAGGATTCCAGCGGGTAGCGATCGTGTGCCCGTTCCAGAAACGCCACGGCCTGGATCAGATCTTCGGGAGCGTAGTTATGCACTCCCCGCAGTGTCAGCCACTGACGCACAAGACGTTCAGGGTCGACACTAAGCGAAGGCGTGGGCATCACGCTGCCCGCGAGGACAATCGTCGCCCCCAGATCGGCAATGTGATAGGCGAATTCGATGGCTGAAATGGCCCCTGAAAGTTCGAGAATCACATCGAACGCGGAAATCTGTGCCTCGTGCTGAAGCGAATGCTGCATCTCGGCCGTGCTGCGTCCACCGATCAGTTGGTACGTGGCACCAAATTGATTAGCCGTGGCCAGGCGTTGCGGCGAGATATCCGAGATGACGACGGCGGCGGCCTGCTGTTCGTGAGCGTAAGCGACGGCGGTCAAACCCAGCATGCCGGCACCAAGGATCAGGACGCGCTTTCCGGCCAGCGGTCCCACCATGCGGTAGCAGGCCATCACCGTCGCCGTGGCACAGTTCACGGGGGCCAGCAGTTCGGCCGAGAGAGAGTCTGGCACTCGACAGAAAATCGTGCCGCGGCGTAACAGCATCTGTTCCGCCATGCCGCCACACAACGCATACCGACCCTCTGCGAGACCGTGGCCATATTTGGTGACGGTCCGACACTTCTGCGGAAATCCCATCCGGCAGCGGTCACAGTCTCCACAAGCTGTCGCCACCGACCAGGTCACACGCTCGCCAGTTTGCAGGGGCTGGCCTGCGAAATCACACGGGGCCGGTGTCCCGACCTTGCGAATTCGTCCCACGGCTTCATGACCAAGAATCGTCGGAACGGCTTCGTTGCGGAGACCACGAATCGTGTGGAGATCGCTGCCACAGACCGTACAGCATTCAATCTGCACGATGGCTTCCGAAGGGCCTGGGTCTGGCACCGACAGATCGACCAGCGCGAGAGGCTGACCCGTTCCATAAAACAGGGCAGCACGACATTGGGTCGTTGGTTCCAAAGTGGCGCTGGGTTCCGTCATCCCGCCACACTTTCGGAAGGCAACGTCGCCGGAGGGTTCACGCTTTGTGGCACGGTCGCCGTTGCAAACAACCTGCGTTCGAAATACCACGTTGCCAGGCCTAATGCGATCAGCGATCCGATACCCACAAAGTTCAACAGCGTCAGAAACTGCGGCAGCAACGTTTGGGGATGACCGATCCAGGTTGCTGCGATCATGACAGCCGCGTATCCCAAGTATCCCATTGCATCAGCCAGATACATCAGAAAGCCCAGGTTGCATTCGCGGCTGGAAGCGGCAATCAGTCGTTCAAACAGCGACGTATGAAAGGCCACATAGGGAATATACAACCCAATGCCGCACATCACCATAAACGCGAACGGCTCCAGATGGCCCAGCGATCTTGTCATCGCGGCGACCAGTGTTAACGAGAAGGCTCCCATCATCATCGCGATGGTGACTCGTAACGCCTGGCGATTGTCTTGAATCCATATGATGAAGGCCATCAGTCCGGTGACACAGATGGCGACCAACGTTTCGGAACGGGCAAAAACCGAGGGCGTGTTGGAGACCCCCATGTCGCGCCAGAGTTCCGTACCGAAGTCGTCACGGACCGTGCGCACTACAGTCAGGGCAATATACACCAACACGAGCAGGCTCAAACCCGGCCAGTAAGCGGCCATGAAGTCGTAGCGCTGTGCTCGGCTCATCGGCTTGCGTTCGCGGCGAGCGGCGACATCTTTCCCATTGGGTGGCGGTGTCCCGTGCAGCACCCACACTGCCAGCAACAGGCCGGGCAAAAACATCAGTCCGACCAGCATGGGCATCTGGTACTCGCTGATTCCCTGGGCTTGCAATAACCATTGGCCGACAGACTTCACCACGCCCGAAGCAGAAATGAAGCTGCCGCATAAAGCCGCCGATAAGGCTTCGGTCTGTTGCCGCCCTTCCAGATACCCCAGCACCAGGCCGAAGACCATTCCCAGTGGCAAGCCATTCAGGAAGAGCATGAAAGGTTTGACGGGCAGCGGGGCGAAGGCAAACCCCACAAGTGCCAGTTCAGCGGCAATGATGAGGCCCACAATCGTGATCGCTCGCCGCCGGGGATCGATCTCAGCGATGACCTTGATCCCGATGAACTTGGACAGCATGTAGCCAAACAGTTGTGCGACCACCAACCACGTTTTCAGCCCGATTCCGGCCAGCTCCAGATCCGTAAATGTGGCGGCGGTAAAGGGCTTACGGAAGGCGTACATGCAGAAGTAGGTGCAAAACGCCGCCGCCGCCGTGATCAGCAGTCGCTGAGAAGAAGTCTGCGTTGAGGACCGCATGTCCCGTTCCGAACAGGTGTGAGATCAGACATTCGCGAACGGCTGGCCGTGATGTTAAGCCGAGCCAGCGGCGAAAACAACGCACATCAACTCTGGCTGGTTGTCGATCGCAACTCTGTCGTCCGTCGATCAGGCAGCTTACCCGGAGATGATGAAGATTGTGAGTGGAGCAGGTCTCCATCGTATCCTCGAATCGTCGCACCTTTCCGAGACATTTGTGCCAACCCCTCTCGCCGATTGCTCACTCAGCGGGTACGTTAATCATGGAACCCCTAGGTAAGATCCTTTGCGGCAATAGGCATATGGCGAAAACCGATTTGAACGACTGGGATTATCTCGTCATCGGTTCGGGATTTGGGGGGAGCGTTTCGGCTTTACGGTTGCGTGAAAAGGGCTACCGGGTTGCCGTGATCGAACGCGGACGGCGACATCGCCCGTCGGACTTCCCGCGCACCAATTGGAATTTGCGGCGGTATCTCTGGCTCCCGTCGCTCGGATGCTACGGCATTCAAGCCCTCACCTTGTTGAAGCACGTCTTTGTGTTGCACGGCTGTGGAGTGGGGGGCGGCAGTCTTGTGTACGGGGCCGTACTGAAAGAGCCCCGTGCGGAGACCTGGAATCATGCGATTTGGCAACGGCTGGGACTGAACCGGGAGACGTTGTTGCCCTACTATGACACCGCCCGGCGTATGCTAGGTGTGAATACCGCACCCATCACGGCAGTCACCGACGAACACCTGCGAAATGCGGCCAGCGAACTGGGACTGCAGGGCACCTTTCATCCGCTTCCCGTGGGGATTTATTTCGGAACACCGGGGGAAGTCGCCGAAGATCCCTTCTTTCACGGAGAGGGGCCGTCGCGGATGGGCTGCCGATTATGCGGGAGTTGCATGGTCGGCTGCCGTTATGGATCAAAGAACAGTCTCGACCAGAACTATCTCCATCTGGCGGAACAACGGGGTGTAGAAATCCTCCCCGAAACACTGGTCGTTGATGTGCAGGCCACAGGAGATGGATATGCAGTCACGGTGCGGGATTCGCTGCGCTGGTGGTCTCGCAAGCGGGTCTTGTATGCCAAGGGCGTGGTCTTTTCCGGCGGGGTATTGGGAACCGTGCCGTTGCTGTTGAAGTGTCGCGACCGAGGGAGTCTGCCACGGCTTTCCGACCAGTTAGGAGCGGTCATCCGGACCAACAGCGAATCCATCACGGGGGCCATTTCGCATGACCGGACCATGGATGGCACGCATGGCGTCGCGATTGCCTGTGGCATCGAAGCAGCCGACGGAACATCGATCGAGATGGTCCGCTATGGGAAAGGACAAAGTGCCCTCTCATGGCTTGCGGGTCCGTTCTTTGCCGGGAAGCAGGGCCAATCATTATCATTCTTCGCCTGGTTCGTGGCGATGCTGCGGCATCCTCGACTTTGGTTCTCTTTACTCGATAAACGCCGCTGGGCGGAACGGAGTGGCATCCTGCTGGCCATGCAGGCGGCTGATGGGGAATTGAAATTGTCGCGGAAACGCCAGTGGTGGCAGTTGGGACGGAAGGCTTTGCAGACCGAGGTGACGGTGGGGCAACCCCCCGCGGCGAATTTGCCAGCCGCTGACGCCGTCGCGGAGAAGTTGGCTGTATCGATGCGGGGAGTTGCTCAGGGGTCGATCATCTCGATCTTGCTCAAACGCGCGACTACGGCCCATATTCTGGGAGGGTGTCGCATGGGGCCGGATGCATCCAGCGGTGTTGTCGATCGTCAGGGCCGTGTCTTTGGCTATGAGCGCATGTACGTGGTCGATGGCTCGATCATCCCTGCCAATCTGGGCGTGAACCCCAGCCTGACCATTACCGCTCTCGCGGAGTGGATCATGTCGCAGGTTCCAGAGGCCCAGGCAATGACATCACTGCCGCCGCAGAGGGCCAAGGCCGTTACCGACGAATGACACGAACCCAGTAACCATCCTTTGGTTGCAAGGTGATGGCAAAGCTCGGCGTGATGGGGCGGGTTGTATCGGATTCCAGGCGAAACTCGGAAAAGAGAGTCGACCAGGCCGAGAGCACCAGCAGTTTGGTTGCTGCGGCTCCCACGCACGATCGGGCTCCAATCCCAAAGGGGAGATACGTTCCCTCCAGTGGACTGGCAGTGGTCAGAAAACGTTCCGGCTGAAAGCGCTCCGGTTGAGGCCAGTACCGGGGATCGCGTTGCACGGCATAGGGCAATACGATTACCTGAGTTCCCCGGGAAATCTTGCTGCCTGCGATCGACGTGGCTGCCGTGGTCACACGGGGAATGGCCCACACTGCAGGGTACAGTCGCAATGTCTCTTGATAGACAGCCGTCATGAAGGGCAACTGCGGCAGACTCTCCAGGCTCAAGGACATCGATGGATTCAGCTTCCGCCGTTCCTGCGCCACCTGTTCCGCAACTTCGGGTTGCTGGGCCATCAACCAGCAGCCCCAACTCGCAACCGCGGCAGGAGAAACCTGGCTGGTTAATAGCACCGTCAAGGCTTCATCGCACAGTTCGACATTTGCCTGTGGAGAATCGGGCCAGACATCGACCAGCCGTTGTAGTAAATCGTGATGGGTTCGGCTGCGGCGGGCACGAATCTCGGACATCAGCAAGTCGACAAAGCGTTGCCATGTTCGTCGTGGTCCCCGGGCGATCAGCGGCAAAGAAACGCGCACGACTTTCCATCCGGCAACTTGACTCCGTGCCTGCAACAGTGCCTGTCCGATCTCATCGGTCGGGTCGGAAAGATCGCGACTGAACGTCATCAAGCTGACCGCACTCAAAGTGAATTCGAGCAGCCACTGATGCAGATCAACGGGCGACCGGTGTTCGCTTGCCGTTCGCAACTGTTCTCGTAATCGCTGGCTAGCCATCTCGCAGGCCGGAACCAGATACCGTGGAGCCTGACTCATCACCGCCGGGGCGACGAGTGGCCGCCGCATGCGCCAGTTCTCACCGGTGGCCGTCAGCAACCCCTGGCCAATGAAGGGCCGCAACAGACGATAATCCCAGGTATCGTGAGAGTAGGTTTCATCATCTAACAGCACCGCACGAATCGTCGCCGGGTCGGCAACCAGCAACCCATTCGCGAAACCCAACCGCAGCTGCAACAGTGCGGGATGACTTTGATACAGGCGCCGGCAGATGACATCGGGTTGACGCAGAAGTTCACGGACCGACCACCAGGAACGCGGTGGCCAGTCTGTCGCAATGGCTGGACATTCACTCGGCGCAGAGGCCACGGGTCTAACGAATGGCGTAGGTTGATCCACACGCGACTTTCGGACTTGCGTAATGCCAGAGCAGGCGGGGTTTTTAGCAAGTCTCTGAAATCTCCCCGCTCCAGAATTTCACGCGGCGAGTATATCATCACTCCGGATGGTGTGACATATTGTGCACTTCTGGATTTCTGTTGACCGTGAGGCCCTGTCTGTGTCGCAGCCCGATCGCACGCTGGAATACCGCTGTCTGAACGCCTTGTTGTCGGGCGTGGAACGCTGGTTGCCCGATCCCTTGTCAGCCGAACGACTGTTGAATCGTGCACGTCAGGTGACCGGCCTGAACGACTTTGGTGACGAGGAGTTTCTGGAACCCTATCACCTGTTGATGCGAGATCTGCGTCAGTCGGCTCAGTTGACCCCATTGGGGCGACAGATTCTCAGTCAGTCGGTCTCAGGATTTCTGGAGAACCGGCTCTGCTTGCAGGCCCAATGGACGGCTACTCCAGTTTCATTGTCTGAGGAATTGCGTCAGCCGTTGTATGTCGTCGGTTTTCCACGTTCCGGGACCACGTTGCTGTTCAATCTGCTGGCCCAGCATGCCGATGCCCGGCCGTTGTACCTCTGGGAAGCGATGCAGCCGGCACCGCGTTATCGACAGGGTCGACCCTGTCGCCGTGATGGTCGTCTGGCACAAGCCCGGCAGGTGGCCTGGTTCGTCAACCGTCAGGCCCCGCGACTGAAAACGCAGCATCCATTGATCGCCCAGGAACCCGACGAATCGACATGGTTGCTTGGCAACACGTTCATGTCGCCGGCATTTTCGATGCAGGCGCATGTGCCCAACTATCATACTTGGCTCCTCGATCAACCGAGAGAACGCTGGGAGCGGAGTTATCAGTACTATCGGCGAACGTTGTTGAGTCTGCAGGGGCGGGCGATGTCGCAACATTGGGTGTTACGATCACCGGCCCATCTGCGGAATCTCGGTCTCTTCCTGGAGACCTTACCGGAAGCCCGCGTGGTGTTGCCGATTCGTGACCCGGTTAAAGTGGTCGGATCGTGCTGCAGTCTGTTGGCGACGGTCCGTGGTCTTTCCAGTCAACATGTCGATGCTACTTCGTTTGGACCGCTGGCGTTAGAAGGCCTGGCAGCCGCGTGGGAGATGGTGGCATTGGCACGGCAGAGGTTTCCGGAACGCATTGCTGTCGTGCGATATGACGATCTGGTGCAACGTCCGGCGACCACGGCGATGGCAATTTACTCCCGGTTCGGCTACCGCATCCCGGCGAACTATGAGGTGCGAATCACCGAATGGCTGTCGACACACGCGGCAGATCGTTTCGGGGCCCATCGTTATCGGCTGGAGGACTTCGGCATCACGCCCGAGGAAGTCCGCGAACGCCTCGGTCATTACACGAAAACCGCAGAAACGGCCTTATCTGCTGCATAAAACAGCATCGCCAATTTGACGAAAGATTTTCCGTGAGCGGTAAGTTTTGCTGGCGAAACGGGGGCCTGATCTGGCATACTTTGGCAGCCAGAGCGCCGGTGGTCAGGTGTTAACTTTGCTAGAGGACAGGAGCAGTAGAGTGCTCGAAACACTCTTTCATCCCCAGGGGACGATCATCGTCACCGGGGCCACCGGTCTTGTGGGCCGCGCCATTGCCGAAACCTTGTCCGAAGAGACGGCTGCTTCGCTGGTGCTGCCAGTGCGCGGGGAGTCCTCCGCTCAACGCCTGTTGGAGAGTTGGGAGGGCGAGGACGCACCGCTTGTACTGCCGATGGACTTCCAGCAAGATCCCGTATCAGCCGCCGATCAACTGCGAGCCTGTGGGATCACGGCGATTGTGCATGCGGCGGGGTGTTGCCACTACACCGATGAAGTCGAGTTGAACCGTGGTAATCAGCAGCTCACGCAGTTCTGGCTGAACGTGGGACGAGAACTGGGTGTGCAACGCTTCGTCTATATCTCGACCGCGTTCTGCAGTGGCAGCCGGAACGAAGTGATACCGGAAACGCTGCATGACCATGATCTCGGCGAAGACCTGACGCCTTACATGCGTTCCAAGCGAGAGACGGAACATCTCGTTGCGGCGAGCGGGTTACCTTACGTCATTCTGCGTCCCAGCATTCTGATTGGTGACAGTCGCACGGGAGTTTACAACGGTAAGCTCTATGGGCTGTATCAACTCTGGGGGGCTGCACATCGGTGGCTCACACCGGAAGACACCCGGGCGGTGGGTGCCGTTCTGTCGAATATGGGCTCATTGCCAATCCTGCATCTCGATATGTTTCTGCATGTGTTTCTCGGGGCGTTACGACATCTGCCCGATAACACGGTCATGCATATTGTGTCTCCCGATGCCGACGTGCTCAGCGTCAGCGATTTTGCCGAGTTATGGGGCCGATCGGCGGTGGTCTCTCCGCTTCCGGGCAAACAGCGTTCGGCGGAATCCCGGTTTCGGATGTGGGCGAAACATTCCCGCGTGAACCTGGAGATATCGCAACGTCGCTGGCAGTTCGAGCATGGCTGGCTGGACCGACTGGCTCCCGTGCTGGAGGTCCAACCTTATGTCTCCTCCGACACACTCTTGACCTGTCAGGACTGGTTTCGCAGACAGTGCCTGCAACAAAAAGTGTCTGAAGAACAAGCGGTGGAAATCACCGGCACCTCATCGGTCTGAAGCTCGCATGATGCATCGCGTTGATGCTGTGACCCGTGGCCCTCAGTTCGTTTGAATTTGCCAGACCACGCCGCGTGGTTCGAGCTGTTTCAGGAAGCTCGCGGCTTCCACGACTTCATGACCCCACCAGACACCGGGCTCTGGATGCTTTGCTTCGAACAGATCGATCGAGACCGCGAGCGCGTGCGCGGTGAGCTGCGACATTTCCGGATGATACAACTGGCCGATCACCGTGCGGCCATCTCGTTCGGCTTCAATGGCAACCGCGATGCCATCGGCTCCGCAACGGGAAAGGAAAAGTCCCCGACAGAACAATGCCACCGTCGAACTCCAGAACCGCGACACGCCCCATGGCGTCATCCCCAGTTGCTGCAGGAATCGGAAATAGGCATTCAACCAGCCGAAGCTGAGTCGGGCACCGGCATACCAGGCTTTCACGCCCGGCCAGGTATCGAGCAGAATCGTTTCCGGCACCGGATATTTTCGGATCTTTTGCGGTCCAAACGGTTGCGGAAATTTCATCAACGGACCGACCGTCCAGAGATCGGTCGGTTGATCGTGCGACATTAAACCCGAAATGCCACGGGAAACCGTCTGCACGGCGTTCGGTCCATAATGGTTTAAGCCCAGGATGTAGCCCATGCGGAGTTGCACGTCGGGTCCAGCGGCTTCCATCACCTGCTGCAACAGCGAACACGATGTCTGTGGTGCTGTTCCACCGCCAATCACCAGGGGAACTCCCACAGCGACGGCTCGGTCATGCAGGCCCCGCAAAGCGACCATGGCTTTGGGTTCGTCACAGATATCGAACAGCATGGTCTTGGCCGCCAGGCAGGCTTCGGCGACTGTCATGGCGGTGGTCGTATAGTTTCCCGCCACATTCACCACAATATCGGGTTTGAACGCTTGCAGGACCGCATCTAGAGTTGACGACTGGCTGACATCACATTGATAAACGGCCGCCGGGGGACTGAACGTCGCAGCCAGATTCGTTAACGGGGCCACAGTCCGCCCGGCTAATGCGATGGTGAGCTGCGGCCGCTTCCGCAGTTCTGCACAAAGCAACTGCCCGACAACCCCACTGGCACCAATGATCAGCAGACGCATAACTAACGGCCTTAAACCAATGAATTAAGTGGAAATGAATAACCTGGAACGCGATTGTCGTTCACGTTGGCCCGTGTCGCCAACGGTCTGCGGCAGTATAATCGATCAAAGATCGTTCGCCATGACAATCGCGGACTTACTGCCGTTCGCCCCGGAAATGCCGACAGGAGTGTTGCGTGACTGAGTCCAGACGCCGACAACCCCCCGGATTGAACGGCCCGATCAGCTGGAAATTTCTGACGCAGAGCCCGTTAACTTTCATCAACGGCTTAGCCGAGCAGTATGGCCCGGTCGCACGTTTTGATGTCGCTTGGTACCGCTATCATGTCTTAAGTCATCCCGACCATGTGCTGCGTGTTCTGCAGGAACGGGCTGGTAATTATACCAAAGAAACGCACGACTATTGGCTGATGAAGCAGATCATGGGAACCAGTCTGCTCACGGGCGATGGGAACCTGTGGAAGCAACGTCGTCGGCTGATTCAACCTTTGTTTCAGCGACGCCAGCTCGAACACATGGCGATTCAAACCGTCGCCGCGACCGACGCCATGCTCGAACGATGGTTAAAACAGACAAGGGATGGTGCACCGCTGGAGATGGTGTCCGAACTGGTCCAGCTCACCCTGCGTGTGGTCGGCCGCACACTCTTCAGTACCGACCTGGTCGATGAAGCCCCAGCCGTTGGTACCGCCGTTCATTCCATTAACGAACTGGCGAATTGGAATTGGAAGACTCTGGTGGCGATGATTCCAGTGCTGAATTATCCCTATCAGCGGGCCAGTGGCGTCTTGAATCAACTGATTCAATCACTGGTGACGGCACGCAAATCCGACCTCGAACCGAGTGGTGATCTGCTGACGGCTTTGGTGCAGGCACGCGATGAAGAAACCGGACAGCCCCTGACGGATATCGAAATTCGTAACGAAGCCATGACGTTGATGCTCGCGGGCCATGATACTACAGCACACCATCTCGCATGGACGATGATTCTGCTGGCACAGCATCCACAGGTGATGGAGAAATGGCAGGCAGAACTGCAAACCGTGCTGGGAGACTGCCCGCCAACGCTGGCTGATCTTCCGCGACTGAGTTACACCCGCATGATTGTCGAAGAGTCGATGCGGCTCTATCCCCCCGTCTGGGCAATTCCCCGCGCTGTCACCGAAGACGATGAACTGAGCGGGTATCATATCCCAGCGGGAAGTTATGTCCTGCTGGCGATCTATCATCTGCAGCGTGATCCCCAATGGTGGACGAATCCCAATGAGTTCCGACCCGAGCGGTTTGATCGGGCCATCGAACCCGCACCGCGACCCGGGGCATATGCCCCTTTCGGATGGGGACCAAGGACCTGTGTAGGGGCCCAATTTGCAACGGCGGAATCGCAAGTGATACTGGCACGACTGGGACAGCGGTGCCAATGGAAGCTCGTGCCCGGTCAACAGATCGTTCCCGAAGGATTGATCACATTGATGCCCCGCAACGGCGTCCGTATGCAGGTGCAGCCGCGGGTGTGATTCAGCTGCATGTTCTTCTTTAAACCTTGGACGAACCGCAAAATGTTTCTGATTCGACCAGGATCGTGGGAACGGAAGACCTCTGTTCGGCGTCGTAGAACGCGGTACCATGTCCGGATGACTTCCGCAGGTGGCATTATCCCGGAGTTCAGCCATGCGATTCTGTTCCAAACTTCCAGGAATTCTTCGTCGTTTCTGCCGTAGTGCTCTCTGTCTCAGCATGGCATTTTGGCTGATTTTATGTGTCGATGCCTGGGCACTCATTACGGGGGGCGAAGGAAATACGCCGCTGGAAGACCCGGGTTGGACGCCGGGAGCCGCGGCGGTGTTCAACCATCCCTCACGGATTGCCTATTGGGAGGGTCCCCCGTTTGGTGGTGGGCAATGGCATGCCGAATGCCGCGGTGATTCCGAGGCTTTAAACACCGTTCTAACCCAGTTCGCCCAGATCGATACCGATCAAAAGCGGATTGTGCTGCACGATGGCATCGGCCGCAGCTTCTGGCTTAACTCGAATCGGGAGCCTGAGCGGAAAGCTGCCGCCGCGATCAACTGGGCGTTCACCGTCTGGCAACCCGATCGCCTGCAATTTCAGCAACGGTTGCCTGTCGATGCCCGTGCAGTTGGTCCCGAGGAGAAGACTTTGGCCCAGCTCGATATTTACACGGGGGGCGACATCAACTTCTCCTCGCTGACCTTGCCCAAAGAAATTCCGGTTGAAGATCGCAGACTCGAAGCTCATGGTTTTCAACCCACAGATGGCGTGGTTTGGGAAGGGCTTGTCACCGATCTGGCAACACACAAGCCACTCGCTGCCACTGTGATTCTGCAAAAGATCGAGCCGCGCAAGTCACATGGCTATGAGTATCAAACCGTGAAGGAAATCACGGCCGATGCTCAGGGCCACTGGGTGATCAAGCAGGCCCCAGTGGGTTGGCATCGCGTGTTTCTCAAAGCCGATGGTTATGTGCCTCGTGTGATTGCCCACGAAGTGATTGATGATCAGCCGCGCTGGTCACGACATGATGCCACTTTAGCACCCAGTGTCTCAGTGTCGGGGCGAGTTCTGGATGATGCCGGGCAACCGCTGTCGGACGTGCAGGTGCGACTCACCACGGTGCAGACCCCAGGTTCCGAGCGTTACCTTCTGGTGGATGACGAACCACTGAAGACCGATGCAGCCGGACATTTCCAGTTCGATGCCGTCCCACGAGGCCAGGCGACAATTTCTTTGCATAAGCCGGGCTATTTCCGCAAAGAGCCTCGGGCCTCGTTTGAAACTCCTGCGAAAAATCTGGAGTACCGGCTGGGATTAGCCGCAACGTTGCAAGTAAAGATAGATTTCTCGCAGAGTCAACGTCCGGAAAATTACATTGTGCATGTGAAAGCGGAAGGGGGCGAGCGGGTCGGGCAATGGGGCGGCAGCGGTCATTTGGACGCGAATGGGCAAATCACCTTCGAGAATGTCCACCCAGGCCGCTATGTCATCACCAGCATGCCGAACCCAGGCCGGATGGATGATGAGACCCCGCCGGTGACGGTGGAACTTAAAGGGGGCGAGTCTCAGAAAATCTCGATTGCCGCCAAGCCGGCTCGTTGAGACTCACCGTGATCCATGTACCGTGGGTTTTATCGGAAGGTAGGTGAACTTACTTGTGATGTAATGTTCACAACATGTGGTTCTGAGATCTCATTTATCACATGGAAAACTGTCGTATTGGCCGGTGATAATTGCGTAAACTATGAAATTGATTGAACTTACTAATAAGACTTTTCCCTCCCTATTATCCATGAGTAGCGACTTAAACACTTGTGCCAACTGCTGTATGCAAGGCGAGTGGTTTACCTCTGAAATCACATTTTCACCTCATTGCTGGCGAAAAACTGTCCGAATTGAAAGGTTGCGATAAATCCAACTTTCTGGGCCGGAAAGTGGGTTCGCTGGCAAGTATCGCATCTTGGAACTTCACTGAGATCCTCATCCACGTTGGCTGAGGAGCAAAGTGAGGACGATCTGCCGAGAGTGCCAAGGGGTGTTTTGTGCAAATCCTGGTCGTCAGCCATGTGCCGCCGTTGCGACGCTCATTGCGTGCCACACTCGAGCGGGCTCAGCATCGAACTATGGTGGCAGAATCGTTGGATGAGGCGGTCAAAATACTGTCGGTCAATTTGAGTATTGATGTCGTCATTTCCGAATGGAACTTTATTACCGGCACGGCGATGGAATTGCAGATCCGCTGCAACCAGATCGATCGCCTGGCAGATACTCAACAATCCGTGGCGATCCCCCATTTTCTGGTCCTCGCCACACCACGCCTGAATGGGAACATATCGGAAGGCCGCGGTGCTGTCCCGGAAATCCAGGCTTTCGGATTTACCGACGTCTATGAGAAACCCATCGATCATGCACGCATTTTATCGCGGCTGGAGAGCATCCATCGTGAGCGTCTGCGTTCTGGAAAAATGAAAGCAGACCCTACCGAAGAGTCTGTCGGTGAGACCGAATCGAAAGCCCCAGCGCCAGAAGTCGCAGCACGTCTGATGCAGCTCGAAGCCGAGATCGCGAGTCTGGGTAACAGCCTGCGTGAACAGAATCAGGTTCTTGAGCAGTTGCAGATGAAGATCACTACGAAAACCTGAAGCGGTCGGAAATCTGCCTCGCAACGACTCGAACCCTTTACGTGGTTGGTGTACTCTCAATATCAACGGGATACGCTATCCACGACTGTGACCATCCACAGCCGGACACACTGGGTTTGTGCGGATCGATCGCATGGCCGAGACCACCTTACCATGTGGCAACGTTGCAACGGAGTCACCTGCATGGATGACTTGGTTTGTTGATCTCTGGTACTTCACACTGAAAGAAGCCCAGGCCTGTTTATTTGCGGGGCTGTTCTTTGTCTCTGTTTTCCTGGTTCCGCGAGCCGGTGTTTGGGGGATTCCCCGTTACGACGTGCTGCTGCTGATTGCGGTGGGAATTCAGATCTGGATGGTCTGGTCGGGCCGTGAAACCTGGGACGAACTCAAGGCGATCTGCCTCTTCCACATCCTGGGATTCATGCTGGAGTTGTTCAAAACATCGAGCGGCATTCGGTCCTGGTCTTACCCGGAATTCGCCTACACGAAAATTGGCGGCGTGCCTTTGTTTTCGGGTTTCATGTACGCCGCAGTGGGCAGTTACATCATCCAGGCCTGGCGGTTGTTTCAGTTGCGGATTATCCATCATCCTCCGTACTGGATGGCCGGGCTGATGGCTATGGCCATCTATGCCAACTTCTTCACGCATCACTTTATTGGTGATTATCGCTGGTACCTGGCGGCCGGAGCGATGGGTTTGTATGCCCGCACCACCGTGATCTTCCGACCGCATCTGATCGATCGCCGAATGCCGCTGCCGTTGTCGTTTCTGCTGATCGGCTTCTTCATCTGGCTGGCCGAAAACATCAGCACCTTTTGCGGACTCTGGGCGTATCCACATCAGTTGGGAGCCTGGGCGACCGTGCATGTGTCCAAGTGGAGCGCGTGGTCACTGCTGGTGCTGATGAGTTTCACCATCGTGACCAATTTGAAGCACATCAAGCAGACCATCTCTGTGCCCGAGTGACTCTCTTGTCCTCTATGCAGGGACAAGTCCCCCTTGGCAACTCGATCCATGACCCGCCGTGCAACCAAAGCAGTGTCGTCCCGTGTGAATGGGCCGGCCCTTAATTGTCTGGGTTGCGAGATCGAAGATTGTCGCAGCGGCGGGGTTCAGTACGGGTAAGTCGAGCATCTGGTTGAAGTCGCAATCGAAGAGCCGGCCGGTCCAATCGACGGAGAGAGTATTCCGACACATCAGACTTGGCAGAGTCGCGGGATTAAAGGCGTCGACAAGTTTGTCCATGTACTCCACCAGCCGGTCCTGACGGAGCAGATCCTCCAGAAAGCGGCTGATCGGCATGTTGGTGATCGTAAAGAGCTGCGTGAATTCAATCCCGAACCGAGAGCGGAGTTGTTCACGATAAGCCGTCTCTAAAGAGCTTTGCGGCGGGGGCAGCGAAGGCCCGCCGGGATTATAGACGAGCGTCAATTTCAGCGAACTTCCGGGTTGGCCATAGCCGAGCGCGCTGAGTTGTTGCAAGGCGGCGATGGACTTGTCGAATACACCATGGCCCCGTTGCCGATCGACATTGGCTTCCAGATAACAAGGCATCGAAGCCACAATTTCGACATCGTGCTCTGCAAGGAATTCCGGCAGGTCGTCATAGCCCGGCGCGAGCAAGATAGTCAGATTGCAGCGGTCGATCACCCGGCGACCCTCTTGTCGGGCTGCGGTGACCAATTCGCGAAACTGCGGATGCATTTCCGGGGCACCGCCGGTGATATCGAGCATGGAAATATCATGGACCTGTAACGCTCGCAGGCAAGCCGCGATGGTTTCCGGAGACATCTGTTCGCGACGATCGGGACCGGCATCGACATGGCAATGGTGGCAAGTCTGATTGCAGACCTTTCCCACATTGATCTGCAGGATCTCCAGCGGACCGGCGGTTAACGGCGTTTCCGATTGTGCCATGACCACATCGGCAAAGGCAGGAATTCCCTGTTCGCCCAGCTGACTCAACACGGCCCGTTGTGCGGCTGGTGTTGCGAGAGGATGCTGTTGTCGCAGAAGAGACAAACGGGGCTCGGGAGCTACCGAGGTTGTCATCGTGCCACTTTCCACAGAGAAATCGACATCTCTGATGGTGACGGAATACGCTGGTCGACGCAATTCCGACAGCGTATGTGGCTATTTCAATACCGTCCGCAAGACCACGGGTTGGTAGCCCCGTACGACAATCACATCGGCCTTCAATTCCTCGCGAAAATTTCGCTCGCCGATGATGCCCATGGCCTGATTGGTGGCCGGGCCAATATCTACGCCCGGAGCAATTTCCAGGTAGGCCAGCAGTCGGCCATCGGGAGTTGTGAGCATGTAAGGTGGCACGCCCGGGGCAGAGATGCTCGAGGCTTTGACGATGCCTGCCCCGCTGAACTTCGACGGCCGTTGTGCTGCGGGGGCAGGTCCGGTCGGCAGCGCACCCGGTGGTGTGAGGTTCGCAGCATCATTCGCCGGCAAGGGCATCGGGATCGCGTTCGGAGCTGTCGAAATCGGTGTCGGTGCCAAGGGTTGGGCGACGGGGCGTTGAGTCGGGTTATTTAAGGGCGTCGGTTCGGCAGGCGTGGCGTTTTGACGCTGCATCGACAGGAGTTGTGCGTCACGGGCCTGTGTTTCCGATGTCAGCCGATAAAAATCGGCGTAGTCCTGCTGGAGTTTGGCATACCGTTCCAGTGTCCCCAGCCGCTGTTTCACATGATTGGTAAAGGCCGGGTGATTCGCCGCCTGATCCAACTCCTTGTAAGCCGTTCGCAATGGGTCGAGGTTCCAGGTCTGCGGTTCGGAAAGCAACGTTGTGCGGAACTCCTGATCGAGTTGGGCCAATCGCAATCGAAGGCCTTCCAGCGAATCGAGCGGGACTTCCGGCATGGGGACACCATTCGTGGAAGCAATGGCCGGGGCATCGAGCGGAAGGGGTGACGAAGCCGGTTCTAGACCGAAGGGGTTTTCCGCGACCGGTGTTTCATCGAGCATCGGGAATTCGGCTGCAATATCCGATTCCTTCTCGGTGGCAATCGGGCCTTGAATCGAGGGGGACGGTTGCAGCGGCGACAGCGGTTTGGGTCCCCCCGCGGGCAATCCCCCCTTGGCGGGAATGAGTGACTTGGATTGAATCCACCGGTACTCGCGAGCCGGGGGTTTGATTTTGTACATGGTCACTTCGCCCCGCTCGGTCACGAAGGCCTGCTCGCCGATCACTTCGACCGTATCGCCTTTCGACAACGTGCGCTGATAGACACTGCGCATGTCATTCAATGTGCTGCCCACATGGACAATCACATTGTTAGCCGTCAAAGAGGCTTTGCCCGAGGCGAGTTTTTGCACATATTCAGCCTGAATCCAACTGAAACTGCCCGCCGGTGGGGCAATCATGGCCCAGCCACCCGGATCGTGTCGATGCACCGTCACCCGGTCGCCGCGTTTCAATTGCTGCGTGACATAATACTTGGGGCCGGGGCCGCAGCGGACGTCATCGTGTTCGACATCGATGACCGCCTCGTACGGAAACTTGCGTTCCTGGGCATCGGTAGCCGGTAGTCCGATGAAGATCAGACTGACAAGCAGCCCCACGGGACGCATGGCAAAATCCCCTGATGAATAGAAACAAGAGTGGCAGATCGGCCGGGTTTGCCGGTAGACCTGGTCGGTTCGCCGCGAGGTCTAGCCGATTTTGCCGATCGTCTCAAGAGGGGTTTTCGACTCCACGGCTCGTGACAGGCTTCCTCTTGACCTTGATGGCCGTTTCGCACTACAAGCCGGGGTGTTTCGGATTTCAAGGAAGCCTGTATGACCTCGACACCCCTTTTGTATCGCGTGCCGTCGCGCACCATGTGGTTGTGGGTGACGACGTTACTAGTCTTGGCTGGCAGCCTGTGCGGTTGTCAGTTGACTCCGGCGCCGGGTCTTATCGCCTGCCCTTTGCCAGTCACTGAGCAGGTGCAGACCGTGCTGGAAATCGTACCGCTGGGCACCTCGCGCGATGATGCGTTGAAAGCTTTGGATAAAGCCGGGTTCGCCGGGGGCTTTGGCAGCAACCAGTCCATTTATTACTGCGATATCTGGGATCAGGGCAAAGGAGAGCGTTGGCATATGAACGTGCAGTTGCTCTTCGATGACGAAGGCAAATTGTACGCCACCCGCCCCGATACGACGGGAGAACTCGACCCGACGCCACGGGCCGGTAAAGCGACGCTGGAATCCACTTCACCTGTCGATCCGTTTGCCGATTTCCAGTAATCGCGTTCGGTTTCCACCGACCAACTCTGCTACCGCTCTCACCCGTTCGACGCTACCATCGACAGATCGTAAAGGTCTTCGTCGAGGAAGTGTGAACATGGCGAGTCGATGTCTCGGTAGTATGGTTGTCATTCTGGGCGCACTTGCCTCGCACGCCTGGTCTGCCGATGTCTTCGACCGCCATACGATGGCCGAATTGCGACAGGCGGTCGATCAGGGCACACCAGCGGCTCAGATTACTCTGGCCGATGTCGCCAAGATCAAGCCACTCGGCAAAAATCTCAGCAGCCCGTGCGTCGCGGTGAAAACCAACAATGGCAACTATGCCAAGGCGCTCCTCGGATGGGGACTCCGCAAAGGGGGCGAGAAACCAACGCCGGTCGTTGTTCTCGAACGTTATGTCACCTATCGCATCGATCGGCCGGAACTCACCTCGGCGGCCGGGAAAGATGTGATGTTATTTCCGGGGTTCGGCTTCAACTTTGATATCGGTCAGGTCGTCCCGGTCGGTCATGGGGCTGATGTCGAATTCACGGCCGAAGGGGCACTCAAGCCCGTGGGTGACGCCGTGATCTCGCCGATCAATGGTTCCATGTTGCCCGCACCCACGGAGACAGCGAAACACGATCCCAACGACCACGAAGGGGTTCTCCCCGCCGACTTCGCGGGGACATGGCTGGTCGACGCCGATGGTCGGTGGAAGGGCGAATGGGAATTGAAGGTTGATGCCAGCGGCCGCATCGATGGCACTTTTATTTCCGATGAACTCCAGAATCGCTATGAAATGCTCGGCCAGATTGGCTCCACGCCGCAGCATCTGAAGCTGACGGTCACTCTGGCCAATGCCCAGATGAATGTCGATGCCTATCTGTGGACCACGGACAAATCGAAGATGGCCGGGACCGTCGATCTCGTTGGTCGCAAATTTGGTTTCGTGGCGACACGCGTTGCTGAGTCGGAATGAGTCTCAGCGACGGCTGGCAGCATCAATCACCGATGAACAGCGGCTTCAAATGGCGCTCGTAAATGTTCTGGGTCACATTCTTGCCCACGACATCGCTGTTCGTCTTCAGCAGGTCAAGGTAACGCTGGCCCTGCTTGGCAGCCACTTTGAATGACACATGCACCAGTTGCCGCACATGGGCATTGAACTCCGGATGGCCCGGGATATGCCGCAGGGCATTGGCAAACTGTGTGCCTGACCAACCTGCGACGACATCAGCGGCCGGTAACTTCGATCTGTCGATATCGATCACCGAGGCATAAGGAGCACAGAACTCGTCGACATGGGCGAGCGCATAGGCATAGATTTCTTTGGCCAGGGCCAAGCCATCGCCACCCGCTTCAGCCAGGCCGATCATCTCTTCCAGCCAGGTGGTTCCGGCGGTTTTGAGATGCAGGCCCGCACCCGTCTCTGTCAATGCTTTGCGGATGATGGGATAGAGCGAGAACTTGTCGCTGCCGCTATGCACGCTCAGCTTGAGATTCGCTGGAAGCCCGTAGGTTTGTACCGCACGCGTGATCACCGCGAGATCGTCTCGGAACTCCTTTTCGAATTGCACCAGATCGCCGACGTAATCGACACCTTTGTTAAATCGTCCCGTGAACTTGGGTGCGATCGTCTGCACACGAACACCTTCATCGGCGAGGAGCGCAAGGATCACCAGGAGTTCCGGGGGTGTCTGCGGGGCATCGGTTTCATCCATCGAGACTTCGGCAATGAACTGGTCCTCGCCCCCTTTGGCCGTAGCAATGTGCCGATATATCTTGCCCGCATCCTGCACGGCGAGCAGGTACTTGCGAACACAGGCCTCGAGAGCGGCCGGAGTGATCTGCAGCGGCTCGGCAATCCCCGCAATTGAGAGCGTTCCGGTCAATTCCGGATGCTTCTGCAGAAAGGCGTTCACATCGGCGTCAGCCGGCGGCTGACCAATACTGTCCGCGACATCAATGGTGAAGAAATCGGAACAGGGCACGAAGCGGTCGACCGTTTCCAGGCGAATATGGTCCGCGTCCACATGCCAGCCGTTGTTCCAACCGGCATCACGAATCGCCACAGCGGCGGCATCATAAACACTTTGCGGTTCCGAGCCGACGAACAGGTGTTCGCGGTTCGATTTGTTCCAGACCGGAACGACTATCACGCCCTGCATTTCGAGATGTTCAAACGCACGCAACTGAGCCCGCGCCTGATGGGCAAAGCGGTCGCCAACACCGAACGTGAATCGTTCCAAAGTGAGCATCTGTGGAAGTTCCATTGCAAAGAGAGAACCGGAGTCCACCAGAATAACGCCCGATGTGTCTCGCGACGAGTCTTGCGGCAACTCCGGGCTACAGTCAGGTGTTTGATATGCGGTGCCAATCTCAGCCATCAACAATGCGAGAAGCGATTCAACGACAGGAACTCGATTGGCAGATCCGTGCGTTGTTCGGTGGCCAGGTCGGCGAGAACTTCCCCCAGAACCGAGGCGAATTTGAAGCCATGGCCGGAGAGCCCGCAAGCGATGCTCACGTGTGGCGCATCCGGCAGCGTATCGACGATGAAGTGATGATCGGGGCTCAGGGTATACAGGCAGATGGAATGCTTCAGCAGCGTTGATGACACTCCCGGCAGAGCGTGACGGGCAAAACCGACCAGTGGCAGGATGTCATCGGGCGAGATATCGCGATTCACAGCGGACGGATCGGCCACCGGCTCAACGCCACTATGTTGGGCGATCTTCATCGACTGGCCATCGAGACTCGGAAAGCCATAAAACAACCCTTCAGGCAGTTCAAAGAAATAGCACGGCATCCCTGCATCCACATGGTAGGTCGGCTCGTGCGTGCTGAACCAGGCCAGCACTTTGCGTGAGACAACTAAGGGGACCTGAAGCGCCGTCAGCAGTGACGCCGTCCATGCCCCGGCGGTCACCACCAATCGTGCGGCGTGAAAGGTTTCGTCGTCGGTGGTCACGCTGACAGAATTCGGTTCGATCACCAGAGATCGCACGGGCGTGTTGAACCGGAGTTCGGCCCCATGAGCCTGGGCCTCGGTGATATGTGCGTCCACGCATCGTTCGACATGCAGGAACCCGGCATCAGGTTCGAGGATCACCGCGTGATCTTCCGGAATGATGATCCCGGGGAAACGGCGGGAGACATCATCGGCAGTCAGTTGTTCAATGGTCAGTTCGTGTTCAAGGGCAGCCCGCAAAGCACCACGGATGGTCTCACCCTCGGCTGGCCCTGAAAGCAAAAGTTGCGATTTGCGGAACAGGTGTGTTGAGCGGGATTTTTCCAGTTCGTCCCAAAGTTGATAGCTGCGTCGCAACAAGGGGACATAGTCGGGATGCTCGAAGTAGGCGAGACGAATGATGCGCGTCTCGCCATGCGAACTTCCCCGATCATGAGCGGGGCCGAATTGTTCGAGGCCTAGCACACGTACTCCGCGCCGGGCGAGATGGGCACAGGCCGCACTCCCGCAACCACCGATCCCCAGCACGATGATATCGAAAGCTTGTGGCATAGGTAGTGGTGGGGGTTAGGGATCAAACGAGTGGGGGCTTCAGTTCCCTGTCGCTTCCAGCACGAACGGTTCGGTGATGATCATGCCCGGTGAAACATGGTTCTGAAGTTCGGCCGCCGAAGTTGCCACCAGCGGGCTGATCTCCACGGGCACATCATCGCCAATCGTGCAGCCACAGTCCCGCAACCAGCACCGTTGTCGTGCCATCATCGCAGCACGGGCGGTTTGGGGAGAATCTGGTCCATCGGCGTTTTTGATCGGCAGAAACTCGTCGGCCCGTCGACCTTCTACGACTAAGGCCGTCTTGGCCCACGGCAGGACATCGAAGATGAACCGCTCGAATTTGAAGGCATTAGCGGTCTCCGGAGTCACCGTCTGCCGCGACTCGCAATCCCAATAGGGAGACACTTTCCGCGCGATATGAAATGGCATGGCATGTTCATCGATCAGGGCGTGTTCCAGAAACTCGCGCTGAAAGAGGTGAATGGCCGTGTTGCCCGCCCACAGTCGCAAGCCCCCTTGGGCATCGGTTTGAGCAGCGGCATCGGCCGGGAGATCGCTGTATTCAATGATGCGCGTCAGACCATCCACGGAAACGGCAAGACCCATCTTCTCCTGAGCAGAAGTCTTGGAGACAACCTTGGTGCTCACGTCCGCCTGACGATCCAGATGCCAGCCGATGAAGGCGGGATCGCACAGCGGTGTCGCGGGGTTATCGACCTGATGATAGAACAGCGTTTCAATGCCCCGGCTACGCCAGTCGTTCAGAATGTTCTCCCGTGCCAGGGCTATGAGCATCCCGCCATGACCATCGGGACTTAAGGCCAACTGATCGGGACCGGCCAGCAAGACCTGCCGCGTGGCGATATCGACCGCAGGCAACGAACCTTGCTGGAACAGCCGCAGATCCGATTCCGGCAAACCGAAATGATTGTGTTGTGCAAAAAAAGCGGCCGAGTCGGCATGAGTGGCGTCGCTGGTCATGACGGCGTAGGGAATCGGCTGGCCATACCGCTGACGCAAGGCCCGCAGATGTTCGCAAAACCACTGGTATAGCGATTTGCCTGTGATCGTCCCGAAAGGAAACATTCCCTTGGGGGCATCAAAACCGAGACGCGAACCTTGTCCGCCGGCTACTACCACGACGCCAACTTTGCCAGCCCGCAGCCAATCCTCACCCCGCTCCCGCATCGCCTGCCACTGCTGACGATCGGCTTCTGTTTGCGGGAGACAGACCAGATGATCAGGAGGCTGGGCCCGGGCAGCCAGTTCGCGGACCGACTCGGTCGAGTCCTGCTGGCTGGCTTCGGCTGTGGCGATGAGTTGTGTTACCAGTTCCCAGTCAACTTCCAGCAACTGCTTCACCCAGGCAGTCTGCGCCGAGACTGGTAATCTGCGGGCATGCTCGATGAGATGCGTCTGACCTGCCGCGGTCAATTGCTCAGCCAGATAGGGAGAGATCAGGGCAGACATCGAAAATCGGATGCATCCATAGCTGGTAGGGTGAGCGGCTTGTCTCACGATTATGACGGTTGCCTGAACCGGACGGTAGGGCAGATCGGCGCAGCAGATGCCACGCTCCCGCGAATTCGTTATGATCCGTGTTCTTTATCGGAACATGAACCTGCAGCAAGTGTTTCTTCCATGCCCCGCAGACACGAACGCAGCCAGACCGAATTCGCCCGTGCCCAGAAGTCCATCCCCGGCGGCGTAAACAGCCCCGCCCGTGCCTTCGGCGGAGTCGGTGGGACCCCCGTCTTCATGCAGAAGGGAGAGGGTGCCTCTCTCTACGATCTCGATGGTAATCGGTACATCGATTACATCGGCTCTTGGGGGCCACACATCCTCGGGCATCGTCCGCCGGAGATTATCGCCGCAATTCTCGCCGCGCTCGATCGGGGCACCAGTTTCGGGGCACCGACGGAACTCGAAAGCGAGCTCGCGGAACTCGTCATTGCCGCGGTCCCTTCCGTTGAAATGGTCCGCATGGTGAACTCCGGTACGGAAGCCACCATGAGTGCCATCCGGGTGGCCCGGGGTTATACCGGCCGCGATAAGATCATCAAATTTGCCGGGTGTTATCACGGCCATGTCGACAGCCTGCTGGTGAAAGCCGGTAGCGGTGCCCTCACGCATGGCAACCCCTCCAGCCCCGGCGTTCCCGCCGGTTGCACGCAGGACACCATCGTTCTCGACTACAACGACCCGCAACAACTGACAGACGCTTTCCAGGTGCATGGCGATCAACTCGCGGCGGTCATTCTTGAACCGGTCGTTGGCAACATGGGCCTCGTCATTCCGCACCGTGAGTTCCTCACAATGCTCCGCGAATTGTGCGATCGCCACGGCACGGTCCTGATCTTTGACGAAGTGATGACCGGGTTCCGGTTGTCCTACGGCGGTGCTCAGCAGTTGTTCGACATCACGCCCGATATGACGACGTTGGGCAAGATCATCGGCGGTGGCATGCCCGTCGGTGCATACGGGGGGCGAGCTGACATTCTGAAGTGCGTGTCGCCGATGGGGCCGGTTTATCAGGCGGGCACATTGTCGGGCAATCCGGTCGCGATGGCGGCTGGCATCGCCATGCTCACCTTGTTGAGGGATCGTGACCCGTATCCCGAACTCGCCGATTACACGCGCCGCCTGGCGATGGGCCTCTCTGAGATCGCCAAGCGGAAGGGCATTCCGCATACGTGTCCGCATCTCGGCAGCATGATCACGTTGTTCTTCAATGCGGACCCAGTCACTAGCCTGGCGGTAGCGATGAGGTCCGATACAGCCCGCTTCGCGAAATTCTTCCATGCGATGCTGGATGAAGGAGTCTACCTCGCGTGCAGTCAGTACGAAGCGAACTTCGTTTCGACGTGCCACACCGAAGCCGACCTCGAAGCCACCCTCGCCGCCGCCGAAATCGCCATGGGGAAACTTGTGGAAGCATGAATCACCATTTAGCCCCTGGTTGCTCGCAACCGGGGGAATGTGAAATCGAGGTCAATCGTAGCCCCCCGTTGTGCACAACGGGATGTTAATTGAATAGACCGCCACACGGCGGTGGCGGCTTTTGAATCCTCAACTCTTAACTCTCAACCCTTAACGACTAAATGACCCCCTACTCCACCCGCCTGCATAACGCGATCCGCGCCAAGCAAACCATCGCTCTTGTGGGGCTCGATCCCCGGCTCGACTGGTTGCCTGCGGAGATTCTGAACTCGGCACGCGAACAACTCGACGATCCGCAGGCCATCGCCGCCCAAGCGTTCGAAGAATTCTGCATTCGGATCATTGATGTCGTTGCACCGCTGGTCCCGGCGGTCAAACCACAGGCGGCGTTCTTCGAGGAGCTCGGTCCCGATGGTTGTCTCGCCCTGTGCCGCGTGATCCGCTATGCCCGCGAACAGGGGCTGATTGTCATCTGCGATGCCAAGCGGGGTGATATCGGCACCACGGCGGAAGCTTATGCCCGGGCTTATCTCGCCGGAGACGATCCCTATGCCGCGCCGTGGGCCGCTGATGCGCTCACGGTGAATCCGTATCTCGGCCGCGACACGCTCGACCCGTTCGTCAAAGTCGCGAATGAACGGGGGGCGGGAATCTATGTGCTGGTCCGCACGAGTAACCCTGGCGCGGGGACATTCCAGGACCGCACGATGGACGGACAGACGGTCTATCAAACGGTCGCGGACGTTGTCGAATCGCTTTCCGCCGCGAACAAGAATGCGGACGGTTACGGCTGCGTGGGTGCCGTGGTGGGTGCGACCTATCCCGCTGAGCTTGCCGAGCTACGGGAGCGGATGCCGAGCGTACCGTTGCTCATTCCCGGTTATGGCAGTCAGGGGGGCACAGCGGCCGATGTGCGAGCGGCATGCCGGGCCGATGGTCTGGGAGCGCTGGTTAACAATTCGCGGGGCATCAACTTCGCGTATCGCAGTGGAGCACTCGCCGAGGAATTCGGCGAGCAACGCTGGGAAGCCGCCGTGGAAGCCGCGACGAAACGGATGATCGCCAATCTGGCAACTCATCTGCCAAAGATCACTCACGTGGAAAACGGTTGAGCGCCGCGTTGGCCATGCTCTATTTCCGAAAAATACCCATGCTTCATGGCAATCGGAACCATCTCACGATTTGTTAGAGTGAGATTCCCACGGGCATTCCGTTGTCCTCATGGGCGGGAAATCCAGGGGGGCTGTTGCCATGCACCAGAAGGAATATGTAAAAACAGTGTTCTACAGTTCGCGCTGCTGGTAACAAGCCGTCGCACACCATTCTGGAATGCTCTGTGACTGTGACGACATTACCCGAATCGTTTGGCCGCTACCGTGTTCTCAAGTTACTCGGTCGCGGTGGAATGGGAGCGGTTTATCTGGCGGAAGATACCCAGCTTCATCGTCAGGTTGCGCTCAAGATTCCCACGACTGAGGGAACACCGTCCTCTGAACTGCTGGAGCGGCATTATCGCGAAGCGCGCCTCGCTGCAACGCTACGAAATTCCCATATCTGTCCGGTCTACGATGTGGGAGAGATCGACGGCATTCACTTTATTTCGATGGCCTATATCGAAGGAGAGCCGCTCTCGAAACGCATCCCGGAGAATGGCTGGACGTCCGAACGCCAGGTCTTGTCGCTGATTCGAAAACTCGCTTTGGCGTTACAGTCGGCACATGATCTGGGAATCCTCCATCGGGATCTGAAACCAGCCAACATTATGCTCGATCGCCAGCGCGAGCCGGTCATCATGGATTTTGGCCTGGCACGACAGATGAACGAGACTGCGGCACGGCTGACCCAAAGTGGCGTCATCGTGGGTTCTCCTGCCTATATGTCCCCGGAACATGTCGAAGGACAACCAGATAAGCTGTCAGGAGCTGCGGATCAATACAGCCTGGGTGTCATCTTGTATGAACTGTTGACCGGACGGCTCCCTTTTCGAGGCAGTATCAGCGCTGTCATTGGTCAGATCCTATCGCAACCTCCTCCCTCACCACGTGACATCCGTGCGGACCTCGATCCCCGTGTTGCGGGCTTGTGTCAGCGGATGCTGGCAAAATCACCACACGACCGATATCCCTCTTTGAAGTCTGTTGCGGAGGAAATCACACGCATTCTGAAGTCTCCGGTGAACAGCTCTCCGAGCGCGACTCCTGAGTCCGTCAGCTCGACCTCTCGCAAAGCAGACACACAGAAGTCTGCAGAACTCTCTGTCCTCAACCGTGAGCGTTGGAATCAGGAAATCCCGGCGCTGTTGAAACTGGCCGAGAATCTGTTCCGCAAGCACGACTACTCCGAAGTATGCCGGGTCCTTGGTCAGATTCCCCCTGGATTCCGAAATCAGGATGTCGAGCAACTGCTGACGAAAGCCTCAGAATATGACGACGAATGCTGCCTGCTATTGAACGACATCGAACAGGTCATTAAGCAGGAAAGTGCCGTTGAACTCGGGCCGATGCTCAAGCGGCTGCTGCAGTTGAAGCCGGGGCATAAAGGGATGCAGGAACTGGCGCACGATGTCGCCCGTTATGGTGTCGAGCGTGCCCTGAGAATCCGTCGAAAAGACCATCAGTATCTGGACCCTGCCGGTCGCACGATTGAACCCAAGCATGTAATTATGGCGTTTGGCGGTTTGGTGGCTCTGTGTGCGGCCGTCTATTTCGGCACACTGGCATATGTCCAACCGACAGGCACTGTACTGATCGAAGTCAAGAACCCGGGCATTGCAATCTCCTTTGCGGATGCGAACGTCTCCAGCGAGAACACCGGTCAAAGAATTCGCGTCCCCGTCGCAGAGAACATTCCGTTGTCTGCTTCCGTCGATGGCGTGCCGATCCATGCTGCCTCGCAAACCCTCTCGGTCAATAAACAGGAAACGAAGACCATCACGGCCCGTCTTCTGCCAGATCACTCACTCGAAGTCACCATTGCTGGACGTACCCATGTCTTCGCCACGCCACAATCCGTGGCTGGTGGCGATCAGCCAGAAAATCCAGACAACAAGCTTGCAGCGCCACAAGCAGACCCTTGGATATCGCTGTTCAATGGTCAGGATTTGTCTGGGTGGAGAACAAACGGACAAGCCTGGCAGGTCCAAAATCAGGTTCTGGAGATTCTGCCGGTACGCATGACTGGCAAAACACACTTGGAAACTACTGAAAGCTACAGCGATTTCGAGCTGCGACTGCAATTCCGATTGCTCAATCAGGGGGCCATCTCATTGGGCTTTCGCTTCGGACGGGACGATGTCGGCTGGAACCTTGGCCCACAACTCAACCTGGGCTATTTTGGCAAAAATGACTTTGGAAAGGAGAACGAGACGGGGAACTTGTTCGCGTTGCTCAACCGCACGCCAACGACCCTCGTGAAAGCCACCGACAAGCAACGGGATGTTTACCAGCCAGCTTTGCACCGCGGTGATTGGATCGATGTCTATCTGCGCTGCGAAGGACCACGCATCATCGCGGAAATTAACGGGCAACGGACTGTCGACTACACCGACACCGCAAGCCAGCTGCCTCTCTCGGGCACCATCGATTTTTACACGCCGGGGTCTCAGCCCGTCTCGGCCGAGGTGCGTGATATCCGTCTCCGCGAACTGAAGACATCCGCGACACCGGTGGCTCCTCTTGCAATGTCAGCTATGCCGCAGATTCCCACTGATCAATCGGATTCCTCATCCTTGCCAAAAGGACCTCGGATTCTGTTTGAAGACGATTACAGCAGTCCCAAGCCATATTGGTCGAACACCACCGCGGAACAATTGAAAGAGAATCCCGACCACTCCTGGGGATTTCGTGACGGTGTCTATTTCGATGAAGTTCGAGCCACCTCGTGGTACTTCGGCTTTCTGCCCGGAGGGCCGTACAAAGAATGTTCCTGGGAAATGGCGGCCCGTGTGACTGGCGATAATCCCTCCAGTCGTGGTTCGCTCGTAGTGCACCTTATTCAGTCTGGTCGCGGGATTCAGTTGCGCCTGGATGGGCATGGACTCTTATGGATTGCTCCCAGCAGCGTCACGTTCGATACATTCTCCGCTGGTCCCTGGTTAGGTCCGATCCAGCATACTGCGATCAAATCGGGTGGCGGAGCCTACAACAACATTCGACTGGAAGCCCGCAAGCGTCGGCTGGATGTGATCGTGAACGATGTCGCCGTGATTCCCCCGTTGGAATTCGAGTGGGATCTGACGCCGTTTTCGATCGGGCTGGGAGTCGATTGCCAGAGTCCGGCAGTCCGCGCGGAATGGGATAAGAACGTGATTCGCGAACTCGATTCGCTTCCAACAGACAGCGCAGAAACGAAGGCGCAGATCGTTCGATTTCTGTCCAACGGAGCCGCCCGCCTGCCTGATGGCACCGTGTGCTATGAAGGAGCGTCGCTCAAGCGGGTGGAAGTCAATGGTGGCAGCGCGAATCCACAGTGGGATCTGCAGGCGTTCCAGGGCGTCTGGACCAATGACATGCAAGTCCTCTGGACCGCAGAGAAGGCAGGCCACTCGCTCACGTGGGAATTGCCGGTTGCCACTGAAGGTCTATACGACATCGTCGCCGGGTTCACTCTGGGACCAGACTTCGGTCGCTTCCGCTTCACACTGGATGATCAGCCGTTGCCCAATGGAAAAGCGGTCGAACTGTTTGATCCTCGTGTGCAACCGGCCAAGCCGATTTCGCTCGGCACACTGCCATTGACTCCCGGCAAGAAGCGATTGACCGCAACAGTCATTGGCAAGCATCGGGCATCGACGGGCTTCTTCCTGGGATTGGACGAACTGCGTTTGGTCCCCGCAAAATAGTTCGATAGACCGGATCTTACGCCGTTCACCGGCCATCCGACAGGTTGCTTCTGAATCGACGTGAAAAACGGAATTGAAAGAGCGTGATGCAAAAACGAATCATCGTGATCTGCCTTTGTCTTTGGCTGGTCTCCGTAGCTGTTGTCAAAGCGGCAGAGCAGCCCAACTTCATCGTCGTTTATTGCGATAACCTCGGGTATGGCGATATCGAGCCGTTTGGTTCCACGTTGCATCGCACGCCGCATCTCAACCGCATGGCTCGCGAAGGTCGCAAATTCACACACTTCTGCGTCACCTCGGGAGTCTGTACCCCTTCGCGGGCCAGTCTTATCACTGGCTGTTATGCCCAGCGCGTCGGGATGCACAATAACCAGCGCGACGGCATCGTACTGCGGCCCCTTTCGCCGTATGGGCTCAATCCGGATGAACGCACCATCGCCGAGGTGCTGAAAGATCGCGGATACACCACCGGCATCATCGGCAAATGGCATCTGGGTGATCAATTGGAATTCCTGCCGACGCGGCAAGGGTTCGATGAGTTCTTCGGCATCCCCTACAGCGATGACATGACGCAAGAGGTGGGACAACGGCTCGGCGAACGGTTCAACGGTCATGACTGGCCGCCGTTGCCTTTGATGGAAAACGAAACCGTCATCGAAGCCCCCGTTGATCGCAAGCTGTTAACGAAACGGTACACCGAACGGGCTACGCAGTTTATCGAGCAACATCGCGACCGTCCGTTCTTCCTCTTCTTCCCGCAAGCGATGCCGGGCAGCACGAAAATGCCGTTCTCCAGCCCCGAATTCCAGGGGCGTAGCCGCAATGGTCCATGGGGCGATTCCATTGAAGAACTCGACTGGTCGATGGGTCAAATCCTCGATAAGCTGGTCGAACTCGGCATCGATCAGAAGACCCTGGTGGTCTGGACGTCGGACAACGGTGCACCGGGAGCCAGCGACATGCAGGATCTCTCGCTCGGCAGCAACCGGCCGCTGTACGGTCGCGGTTACACCACGGCGGAAGGGGCGTTTCGCGTGCCGACGCTCATGTGGTGGCCCGGCACAGTTCCGGCGGGCAGCGTCTGTTCGGAACTCGCCACCACGATGGATTTGCTACCGACGTTCGCCTCGTTGGCGGGTGCCGATGTCCCGATGGACCGGAAATTCGACGGCCACGATATTCGGCCGCTCATTCTCGGTGCGGACAATGCGAAGTCGCCCTATGACGCATTCTATTACTATGCCGGTGAGCAGTTGCAGGCGGTCCGCAGCGGCCCCTGGAAACTCTTCCTGCCCCTGACCGAGTTCACACAACACCCGCACTTCAAGAAGGGAGAACCGGCCAGACCGCTGCTGTTCAACGTCGTCGAAGACATCGGATCAACCCGCAACCTGGCGGAGGCCCATCCGGAAATCGTGACCCGCCTGACCACCCTCGCCGACCAAGCCCGCGCAGATCTCGGCGACACTGGCCGTAAAGGAACGGGCCAACGCACTGCCGGATACGTCGAAAAGCCCAGCGCGAGGACACGGTGAGTAGGTGCAGGCTTGGCTGCTTTTGATTTTAAACTCTGAGTACTCCAAGTTGTTGTTGAGCAGAATACCTTGTACACTATAGTTTCGATCCGTACGCATTCTGCTGTTTTCATTGGCTCATGTGATTTAGTCTAACATGGAGTTTTCTAATGTTGGCCTCCGAAATCCGAAATCTGAATATTAAGTTGAAGTCTATACAGATTCGACAAGCTGCTCGAAAAGCATTTGATTTGACACAATTCGGTACCGGCAATTTTGAACGTATGCTATCTGCCATGGTTTTTGCAGCATTGTTTGTTCCTCCATTATTGATAGCAGCCGCAGTATGGGAATTACGTGCCGACTATATGATTGCGATTCTTGTAGCTTCAGCCGTGACTGTCTTATCTACTTGTGCTGCCCTAGTCATGTGGTCTTCTGATGAATCTCTTGCAGACGAGTTCGTGCAAGTAAAATCGCAACTTGCCGATTTGCTTCCCAAGTTGCTCGCAGAGAAGGAGCAAAGAAAACAACAGCAAATTCAACAAAGAGGGCAGAGCGCAAATGTTGCTAATGTCAAGTCCGGCGAAGTAGTCATCAGTAAGAAGGCGGTTGTCGTCACAACTTCTCGTTGTCCTTTTTGCCGTGAGATTATTTCTGTTAACGCTATTAAGTGCAAGCATTGCGGTGAGCTGTTCGATGACAGTATTCGACGAGCACGAAGCTACAATCCAGGGGTTGCTGCTGTGTTGAGCTTTTTTTGGCCTGGATTAGGACAGATATACAAGAGAAAAGTGCTGTCTGGTCTGTTGTGGCTATTTGTGGTTGTTGTTGGTTATGTAATGTGTTTTGTCCCGGGCTTGTTCTTGCATGTTATTTGTATATTTGACGCGGCTTCTGGCGGGGAATAGCCATCAACTATTGAAGCCGTGTTAATAACGCCTGAGAAAGAACCGCTTCATTCTTGAGATTCAAGCAGGAAGCAATATTGATTTCAGCCAGACTTTGGAACAATTGGCGCGTCCTGTGTGCACTATGATATCTTCACGGTTCTCTGTGCAACATCGTGTCACTTTTGCGCTCGGCGCAATTCGTGAGGCACCTTGTGGGTTCTGAAGGAAGTGGTTTATGCTCCGGTCAGTATTTGCCCTGCTGAGTCTGTGCGTCGGTCATTCCGTTATCGCGGCTGATGTTCCAGCCCGTAAGAATGTGCTGCTGATTGTGTCGGACGATCTGACCGCCGGGGCATTGTCGTGCTATGGAAACACGGTGTGCCAGACGCCGCACATTGACCAGCTGGCAGCGAAGGGCACGCGGTACACGCGGGCCTACTGCAATGCGACGTATTGCGGACCGTCGCGGGCATCGTTCCTCTCGGGCTACTATCCCCACGCAACCAAAGTCTTTGGGTACACCAGCCCACGTCCCGCCATCGGTGATCGGGCGACGCTGCCGCAGTACTTTCTGCAGCACGGCTACTCGTCGACACGCGTCAGCAAGATCTATCACATGGGGGTGCCGGGAGACATTGAAAAGGGAAGCAACGGTGCCGATGACGAGTTGTCATGGTCGGCCCGGTTCAACAGTCAGGGTCCCGAATGGAAAGCTCCCGGTACCGGTGAAACGTTGGAAGGCAACCCGCAACGCAACAAACCGGTCCAGGGGGGGAACACGTTTGTGGTGGTGGAAGCGGATGGCGACGATCTGGTGCATGCCGACGGGAAGACGGCGGCCAAGGCGGTGGAGCTGCTGTCTCAACCACATGCCGAGCCGTTCTTCCTCGCGGTGGGATTTGTGAGACCGCATGTGCCGTTTGTGGCCCCGCGTCGTTTTGCCGAGCCGTTTCTGCCCTTCGACACCATGGTGCTGCCCCCCAAAGTGCCGGGCGACTGGGATGACATTCCGCCAGCGGGGATCAATTACAAGACCAGCAAGAGCATGCAGATGGACATCGCCCAGCAGAAGAAGGCGATCGGCGGCTACTATGCGGCGGTTCAATTCATGGATGCCCAGGTGGGCAAAGTGCTCGACGCGCTGGCCGAGTCGGGTCATGCGGACGATACCGTGGTCGTCTTCACCAGCGATCATGGCTTTCATCTGGGGGAACACGATTTCTGGGCGAAAGTGAGTCTGCATGAAGAGTCGGCCCGCGTGCCCCTCATCATTCATGCCCCGGGCCTGCCGCCGGGAGTGTGCGATTCATTCGTGGAACTGATCGACCTCTATCCCACGTTGTCGCAACTGTGCGGCCTGCCAGTCCCGGAGCGAATTCAGGGACGCGATCTCACTCCCACGTTGCAAGATGCCGGTGCCTCTGTCCGTGAGACCGCGTTCTGCTACTGCCCCATGAGTCAGGGTTTTCTGCTGCGGAACGATCGTTGGGCCTACCTGCAATACAAGGAAGACGCCAGCGGCGGCATCGAGCTCTTCGATATGCAGCAGGACCCGCACCAGTACACCAATCTGGCTGATGAGAAGTCTTCGTTGGGTATCGTGTCCGGCTTCCAACGCCAATTAGCCGCCATGCTCGCAGAGCACCGGAACTGCGATCTGGCTAAGCCATCAGGCACGAAAGCGTCGCGTTGAAGAGTGTGGGGGATGATAATCATTCCTCTTACCGCCGTGTTTTGAAAGCGACTCCGAAGGCTTGCTGAGTTTCATCGCTTTCGAAACTGAAGGGTGAGACGTGGCGTTCAACACTGGAGAGATCCCATTGGCTGCGCGCATACCCAAGCCGATTCCATTTGACGAACAGGTCTGGCCGATCTTTGACAATCCGCTGGACATGAGCCGTCGGCTGGCATTCGCGGACTGGTTGGCCAGTCACGGTCATAAAGCACGTGCGGAGTGGATGCGTCGCTGCTGTGGAGATTGCGAGTACTCGCGCGATATCCGAGCCAGCTTGACGCTCGTCGAACGCTCCACGCATTTATGCATCGGTGCCGATCCACTGTGGCGTCCCACTCGGGCGCTCGAAAAAATTCAGCCGGAATGGTGGCGAACGCCGCCTGAATCAACCGGGTATCAGGTCCTTCATTTCGGACGGATCATGGTCGGCGAACTGGGAGATCCTCGCTGGATCTTTGAGGGAGACTGGTTGGAGAAGGCGTGGCGGCAAGGCTGGCTGGAGCTGTTGTCGCTGGAACCTCACGATGAAGTCCAGTTCCACAGAATTGCTGACATCCGCGAGGAGTATCAATCCGTCCCGTTCCAACTGGATACGACACGCACATGGTGCGACCGGCCTCCCGAGGAACCGTATCGCAGGGTTCTTTCGTTTGCCGGTTTACATGGACTCGTTCTCAGCCCCAGTGAATTGTCGCTCACCGCGCTGCGGGATTTTGCGGACACCGCTCCAAATCTGCGCTACCTGCAATTGTTGGGCCTGCCACAGCGCGAGAACTCGACCAGAGCGTTGGAGCAACTGCCCCACCTGGCTCACCTGCGCAGTCTGGTCATCGGCACGTCGCACCCGGACGATGATTCCATGCAGTTTGTCACGGCGACCCAGCGTCTCGAGTTTCTTGGGCTGTATGGGAAACGGCTCACGGATCGTGGACTGGAACGGATTCCCGAGATGTCATCCCTGAGGTATCTGGCCATCGACGTTCCCGGAGTCAGCCGCGAGGCCATTGAGCGGTTGCAACGACTGTGCCCCAGGCTCACAATTCAGGTCGAACGAGACATGCGAGATCGGATCGGCCCGGCATAACAGAGCGGCCGAGTTTCAGCGACATTCGATACCATTCATCCACATGATATGCGAACAACAAGAACCGCGAGGAGCAGAACTCAGGGCCATTCGATCCACGGCCAGAGTGGCGCTCAACGCCGTTAATTCGGAGGGGCCGCTGCGTGCTTGTGATAGGCTTCGAGCCACGCTTTCACTTTCTCGGCCGTATCGGGTTCTGGTTGATCGATGACGAACACCTCCCGATCCGCACGGCGAACGGCTACTCCGAGCGCCTCTTGGATTTTCGCTTCAAAGTCTTCGAATTCTTGTTCGGTACCCTGATCTTCCGCAAAAAATGGCGGCATGGCTTCAAAATGAATCCAGAGTTTTCCATCGGACCATTTTTTGATGACTGGTTCACCATCAGGATCAAATCCCGTCACAGCGATTTCCTCGATCATCGTGGGTGCCTCAACGGTGCCGCCGGCTGGCGCGGCATTTCGCCCGCAGCCACAGATCAACAGGAGTGGCGTCAACAACGATCCGAAAAGGCCTCGTTTGCGACCAGTCATAAGATGGTGCTCCGATCAGGAATCACGTTACCGCCCGGTGACCCAGCGACTTTGGAATGGATGCTCCCGGCACAGAATGTTGCGTCAAGGATGATAATCACACCTGACAGCTGCCAGGTATTCAAAGCGACTCCGATAAGTGGCTGGGGTCGACCAACTCAACTTGGCAGGCTGTTGACAAATTAACGACAACCTGATTCCAGCCATTCCGTCGGTTCCCTAGTTCCTGGGTTACTCCCATTCACAGATAAAGCCGGGCTGGTTAGAACTGTCGGAAGGTTGATCGCTCCATTTTCCTCGCCACAAGTCATCTCCATTCAGCGATTTGATCAGCACGAGAAAATGTTCTGTACCGAACTGATTGTTGGGTTCACCCGGGCCCCAATTGGAGTATCCAAACTTCTCGCCGGTGACCCATTCCCATGTGCTTTCACGCCTTTTATCTGTAGCACCGAGCCAGGCTTGATTGACGCTCGACTTTTCCATCAGCAATAGAACAAGAGCGTTCTCATCCTGATCCTGAATTGTCGCCAGATTGCCTCCCATTTGCTCACAGCGCGTGCGTGCATCCTCCCAGCGAAGTTTTTCGGGATACAACTTGTAATAATGCCCCTTATATCGGACTGCATCCAAAGGTCTGCCAACCTGCCGCGACTTCAGGCCTTCTTGCTTTTCTTGAATTGCCTTTGCGGCGTTGATGTTGCCTGCTTTTGTGTAATCAGCCACTGCCAGTTGATAGGCTCGCTCCAGGTCATTGAGTGCTTTTTGAGTCAACCGCTCGTAGACCCGTGTACTAACTGACTTGGGAAGCACATTTCGACGATCAAATGCCTGAATTTCGTTGACCAGCTTTTCAAATTCCGAGAGGTCACCTTTTTTCTGGGCAACATCACGTTTGGCTTCGAGCATCTTGCGCACGTCTAGACAAGCATTATCGATGATGGCCTGAGCTTCATGCTCGGCTGCTTCTACCCGATCTTTAGCAGAGGTCTTTTCATCTCCAATTCCAACATTGGAGCTCGCGATCACGCAGAAGAGGGAGACCAAGGCAGAAATGTACCGAGCCTGCATTTGTAGATCCTCGTTGATCGATCTCGAAGGGTACAAAATCCGTTGACCGTGCGATTATTCGGACAATGTCGGATGATCGCAACTCGGAACGTTGATTATCTGATCGCTGCGACGTTCTGCAGGAGTTTAAGCCGCTGTGGAAAATAGCTGCATCCG
Source organism: bacterium (assembly GCA_016125225.1). Taxonomy (GTDB): domain Bacteria; phylum Planctomycetota; class Planctomycetia; order Planctomycetales; family Planctomycetaceae; genus DSVQ01. Next base: position 70,761 of record WGME01000034.1, read on the forward strand.
CGATGCTGCTTCTGTGCGAGTATGTCCCCGCTTGGCACGCCCCGCGAACATATGTTACGCTTGCGATGCGTTCTGTCCGATAGAAATTCTATCGGTCGCTTCGCGATTGCTGCCCGCGTTACCCCGCCGTCGAGACCCTGCCCATGCTCGATCTTCTTGGAAAATCGTTTCGCCTGTGTGATGGCATGAAACGTCGCGATGCGCTGAAGATCGGTGGCCTCGGGTTGGGCGGGCTGACGTTGCCGCAACTGCTGAGGGCCGAACAGGCGGCGGGCATTCGGCAATCGAAAAAAGCGATCATCATGATCTACATGTGCGGTGCCCCGTCGCACCAGGACATGTACGACCTGAAGATGGACGCCCCCAGCGAAATCCGTGGCGAGTTCCGGCCGATCAACACGTCGGTGCAGGGCATTGAAATCTGTGAGCATCTGCCGCGACTCGCCAGCATCATGCAGCACCTCATCCCGTTGCGGTCGGTCTTCGGTTCTCCCGATGGTGCGCATGACTCGTTCATCTGTTACACCGGCCATTCGACCCGGAATCAGCCGACTGGCGGTTGGCCGTCGATGGGTTCCGTCATGTCGAAACTGCTCGGCCCGAAGAACAAAGCGGTGCCGCCGTTCGTGGGGTTGTCGCCCGATGCGGGGCATCCGCCGTATGGTTCGCCGGGGCTGCCGGGGTTTTTGGGGATCTCGCATGCCGCGTTTCGGCCATCGGGACCAAGTCGGCAAGACATGGTGCTGCAGGGGATTGATGCCCAGCGGTTGGGTGACCGTCGAAACCTGCTCTCGGCGTTCGATCAGTTCCGTCGTGAAGTCGACAGCACCGGCATGATGGAAGGGATGGACTCGCTCACACAGCAGGCCTTTAACATCCTCACATCAAGTGCCCTCGCGGAAGCCCTCGACATCTCGAAGGAACCAGCCGAGGTCCGTGAGCGTTACGGCCAGGGCGACTCGAAGAACTTTGGCGATGGTGCCCCGCGGAACCTTGAGCACTTCCTGATGGCCCGGCGGCTGGTCGAAGCGGGTTGCCGTGTGGTGACATTGAACTTCGGCCGTTGGGATTTTCACAGCGACAACTTCAACGGCATGAAGAAGACACATCTGCCGCAGTTCGATCAGGGCTTGTCGGCCTTGATCGAAGACCTCAACTATCGCGGCATGCTCGATGATGTCAGCGTGGTGGCTTGGGGCGAGTTCGGCCGCACGCCACGCATCAACCCGGATGCCGGTCGCGATCACTGGCCACAAGTCGGCGGCGGTTTGCTCGCTGGCGGTGGCATGCGGGGTGGTCAGGTGATTGGTTCGACCGATCGGTTAGGAGCCACGATTGCCTCCCGGCCGGTCCATTTCTCGGAAGTCTTCGGTACGCTGTATCGCAACCTGGGCTTGGATGCCTATTCCGTCAAGCTGCCCGACCTCTCGGGCCGTCCTCAGTACATCGTCGATGCGAAGTACCAGCCGCTGCCGGAAGTGATTTAGGACGATTGCAATCCCGATGCCCGACTGCGTGCCCTTTCGATTGTATGTCGGTGAGCAAGTGGCGGCTGTCATCCCGATTCTGCTCAATGGACTACGGCATCGCGGCGGCACGGTCACATGGACCGATCAAGCGGGCACCTTTTCCCTGTCCTTACCCATCGGCGGCGCCATCACCGGCAGCTTCGCCATAACGGGGAAATCCCTGACGATCACCATCACTCAACGGCCGATGCTGGTCAGTTGCGGCACGTTGGAATCCAAGCTGCAGGACTTCATTCTCGATGCGAAAGCGGAGTTGAAGAATCACCGTTGAGTTGGAAGGTTTCATTCTCCAATTGACGAGCCTTCTACACTGCCGTAGGTTGAATGCCACGGGAGATCAAGATGAATGCATTATCGGTCGACGAAGCCAGTACCAAATTAAGCACGTTGATTGATCAGGCTGCGTCATCGCATGAGCCGATTCTGATCACTGGCCAGCAGGGAGAGGCTGTCCTGGTGTCGGCGGAAGATTGGCATGCCATACAGGAAACGCTGTATCTACTGGCGATTCCGGGAATGCGAGATTCGATAAAGTAAGGCATGGCCGAACCCCTCAGCGAAAGCACCACGGAGTTAGGGTGGTGAGTTGGCAAGTGGTGTTCGCTAAGCAAGCCGCCAAGGATGCGAAGAAACTTGCGGCCGCGGGATTGAAGGCTAAAGCACAAGCCTTGCTGGATGTTCTGGCCGACGATCCGTTTCAGAACCCGCCATCCTATGAAAAGCTGGTGGGTGATCTCGCTGGAGCCTATTCCCGTCGGATCAATATTCAGCATCGGCTGGTGTATGAAGTCTTTCCTGAAGACCGCACCGTTCGCGTGCTTCGGATGTGGACTCACAACGAGTGATGTCACTCTGGCTCGGTCACGTTCAATGCCTGAGGATCGTGATTCGGGAAGCATTCCTGCCATGCGAGGGGCCATGGGGTGAGGCCACGATCAAGCTCCCAGAAAGTCCGCGGCCGCAAATCGAAATTGAACCAGTCGAGCGGAAACCATTGGGCTTCCGATGGTGAAATAACGCCCATTGTGATCAGCGCGGGTCGCCAGAGGAAACGCAAAGTGTACCGACCGATCCACAAGGCGATAAACGATCCAAAGACAACCGTAGCCATAAGGAAACATGTCGCAAACCGGGAGTGGCTTGTATTCTCACAACAGTTTGCAGGGAAAGCTTTCAATGTACACAAAAGTACGACTGGATATGAGAAAAACCATGCCAGTTCATAGAAGCTACAAAGTTCCTGCAGCCAACTCAGACGTGGTTTCACACGATGTCCAGCCAGAACTCCCGGCCGTGAGAGCCGAAACGAGAGATGTTCGGTACGAGTTGTCGACGGGACTGATGGCACGGCTCATCCTCTTCATGTGATCAGCTTGTTGTGCGGGGAAGTCCATTCGAATTCTTGCCACATGACCACTCAGGGCTTTCGTTGCCGCCAGAGTCCTGGTCGCCGATGCAGGTGAAAGAGACCCATCACCACCAATTATTCCGGTGTTTCACGATAGTAGACTCCGTACGGAAAGGTGTTCACAAGGGCGACCCGCATTCAGCCTACCAGTGGCGGGTGGCTCTGGGACGAGGAATTGATGTCGCGAACTTTCGATTCGACTTCATCCAGGAATCGAAATCCCAAGCCCGCCTGTTGCTGATTGTACCAATCCAGGGCAGCTTCCAGGTCGTGGAAGAATTCGGGCAGAATCCGCATGTCAGTCATGGTCAGCGGTTCCGCAGAGCGGCGAACTCCAATTGCGCTTCTTCCCAGGAACGGGCCGCTGCGGGTGAACGCTGGTAATGTTCCCAGCGGCGAGCGAGTTCCTCACGCTGTGCAGGTGATAACAATTCCGACGCAGCATCGTCTTCCGAGATCGAAGCCCAAATTGCTTCCACCAACTGCATCCGGTCAGAGACCGTTAACTGATAGCTGGCAACGAGAATCTCTTGCACCGTCGACATGATTGGCTCCTGAGGACGTTTTCCTGTAGCGTAGCACAACACGTCAGAGAATTCACATTCGACAAAGTCACTCGCCTATGCCCTAGCGGAATGGCCCGGCCATTTCGCAGGCACGAGATACCTCACTATAGATACTGAAAGCCTCATAAACCCACTGCAATGAGTCAACGGGAATGCAGGCCATCACTCCCCCGGTTTCGCCACGTCGACACATACGATATGGCTTTCGGAGCGCAGGAACAGGCGGCCACGTGAGAGGACCGGGGCGGCCCAACTGGGGTAGCCCATTTCCGGGAACTTCACGCGGCTGATTTCGGTGTATTTTTCCGGGGTGAGGCGGGCGAGGATCAGCGTGCCCCGTTCAGCCAGAATGATGGCTTTGCCGTCGACGAGAATGGTTGAACCGCGGCCGAAGAAGGTCACCGGCTGACCGGTCGTGCGGTCGACAATGCGGCCAGTTGCCTGTTCGATTCCCAGATCGGCGAGCTTGCCCGCGAAGCCGTTGGTCTGCCATTGCAAATCGCCGGTCTGCCAGTCGATGCACTGCAGTTCGGCTTCGTCTTCATGACGGCCACTGAAGCCGTAGGCATAGCCGTTGTGCACGACGGCCGTCGACCAGTGCGTACTCAGTCCGCGTTTATTCCGCCAGACGACATCGAATGATTGGTTGTCGGGTTTCACTTTCAACAACGCGGCGCCGGTTTCGTAAGCTGCGGAGAGCAGAATGGTGTCATCGACCACGACCGGCCGGGCCGCATTCACCGATTCATGAGTCCGCGAGCGGAACCAGTAATGAAAGCGTTCGGTTCCATCGGCGGGGTTCAGTGAGACGAGACCCTGCCGCATCAGACACAGCAAGTGCCGTTCGCCATGAATGGTGGCACAGATGGGGGTGGAATAGCTGACGAGCATTTCCCGGCCGGTCCATTCGTAGGGTTTGTTGCCGGGTTCGTCAGTCTTGGCACCATCCCAGGTCGCCTTGCCGACGCTTTCCCAGAGCACTTTGCCGGTCGCAGCATCAAAGGCCACGACTCCCGAATTGGGTTGTCCGCCGATGAGCACGATCAGCATGTTGCCTTCGAGAATGGGCGTGCAACCGGCACCGAAGAAGTGGCGGGGAATGTCCCAGCGCTCGGTGGTTTCGATCTCCCAGACTTTGGTTCCCTGAATGAGATCGAGACACAGCAGCTTCCCCTGCGGACCGAAGGTGTAGCAGCGATCGGCCGTCAGCACCGGGGCACATCGCGAGCCGCCGTTGTAACCGTACGGGTCTTCGTAGTCGGTGTCGTAACCGTACTTCCAGAGTGACTCGCCGGTTTGTGCATGAAAACATTCCACGAATTCCTGATCACGCTGGCGGTGCATGACCACCACCCGTTCCCCTTGCACGGCGGGGGGGGCATAACCTTCACCGAGCCGATGATTCCACAGCATCGGCGGCCCGGCCTCCGGCCAACTTTCGAGTAAGCCGGTTTCATGTGAGGTGCCATTGCCTTCAGGTCCGAGGAACTGCGGCCAATCTTCGCCCGGCCGAGTCGACTTCAGGGAAGCCTCTGTTGCTTGAGGAGCAGTGGAATTGGCGGCGGGGGTCGTGGATTCCGATTTCTGGGCGGTGGCGGGTTGGCAACTGCTCAGCAGGACGGCAACCACAGCGACCAGCGACCAGCGATATTGTGGGGCATCCATTTCCGGCGGGCTCCTAACGGACGGCGGGCTGAGCGGCAGGGGCAAGACTGCGTAAATCGTACACGCGATACGGGCCAGACTCCATCACCGGCGGCATCTCGAACGGACCAAGCCGGTCGGTGACCACATGCGTGATGCCGGTTTGTTCGTGAAACTCTTGCATCTCCGCCGTGCTGTAAAACTTGTCCGTAAAGTTCTGCTGATACCATTTCGCGAGGAACAGCATCCGGCGATTCCATTCGACTATGCCGGGGGCATCTTGCGGACAATCTTTGAACGTGACGTATTCCGGGCGCGCGGCGTACCATTTGAAGGTGTAGCGGTCATGCGGCGTCTGCACCAGAATGTCGCGCGGCTGGGTCTCACGGAACCACGTGCAGACTTCCTGCCAGGCCGGGTCCTGAGCCTTGGCAATCCGATCAGCTTGGGATCGATAGGTGACAAAGCCCAGGGTCAACGCCGCGACGCTCCAGAGCAACACTTGATGTTGCCGCAATGTTCGCGGCTGTCGCCACCAGAACGCAGTCGCTCCCCAGGCCATACCGCACGGCACCAGGGCATCGGCTAAACGGAATGGGTAGAACTTCAAGAGATGCATGCGGGTCGCGAACCAGGGCATCTCTTTCGGCGGACGTGGTCCATAGCCGATAACGATCCCACACAGGGCGAAGATCAACGCGCCGATGATCACACCATTTAATCGCCGGGCTGTGAGTGAAGCCGGGACAAAACGTTGCAAGGCGATCCACAACACGATCAGGCCGAGATAGCCCACATAGGCCCGGGTGGGAAAGAGCATCGGGTCGAGATGATGGGCCAGTCGATAGAAAACCTGAATGTAAGTCCCCGCATAACGGGTGGTGGCATCAACCGGGGCCGTGATGAGTTGGATGGCGGGCCACAGTCCCGGCAAGGCCGTCAGCACGAACACATTCACCGCAATCGCCCAGCGGCCCCAGATTTTCGAGGAGTTGACGGCGAAATCTGCGGTCCCGCTTCGAGGGCGGCACAACTCCCAGAGCATGGTGCCGAGGATGGCGAAGACGCCCCAGATTCCCACCACCGGATGAAAGGAAATTCCGAGACCCGCCAATGCCGCTGCGGTGATGAGGCGGCCTTCACACCAAGCAGCGAGACTCCAGAAGAAAAAGCCGTAGGTGAAGACTTTGCTTTCGACGCCACCAACAATCCACTCGCCCGACCAGTTGCCGATGGCTTGAAGCGCGAGGAAGAACCATAACGCGAAAAGGGCGGTGCCCGCTTGAGTCAGCAATTGCCGGACGAGTTTTGTCCAACCGATGGCCACCAGACCCAGAGCCAGTCCCCGACCGATGACCGCAACGACTGGCAGAGGAAGCCATAGCGTTAGCCACCCCAGCGTCTGGTAGAAGACGACATGGGCATTGGCCGATTCGAGAAAGAGGTCGCCGGCACACCACTCGGGTTGCCAGTAATGCTTCGCCTTGGCGAGATAGTGCGGCTCATTGAGCGCCGGCAGCGGGGCACTGAGAAATGAGTAGGCCAGCAGACTCATCCAGACCATCAGCGCTTCATGCGAGATCGTCCATCTGGGGGAAGTTCTCAAGGCCGATGGCTGTGAATCGGAGGCACTCATCACAGCCGGTTCTCATTCAGGTGGCAAAACGATGGCCGGAAGTCTTCACGCCACTGCACTCGCCGCGAGGTCGAACACAGACAGAGGAGTGGCCAACAACCCCGGTCAGAGACCAGGGCTGGCCCAGTCCTTATTTCTTCTTGGCCGCTTTCTTGGTGGCCTTCTTCACGGCTTTCTTGGGGGCGGCGGCCTTCGGTGTGGCTTTCTTGCCCGCTTTGGCAGGGGCAGGTTCTTTGGAACCAAAGATCTTGTCGTAATTGGCCCAGAACTTGGGGTTCGTTCCCGTGCGGACAATCGGACCACTCATCGAATTCCCTCATGACACGATCGAACGGCAAAATTCCATCTCGACGCCTGTGCCGGCCAGGTCATCGCAGGACATCGTCTTGATGTCGAGATACGTCGCGGATTCTGTAAGCCCGCTGTCGATGTGTCAAGCGGTTCTGTCCGTTAAAGTTTGCCCGAACGTCCGATTTTTGTTGTTCGGAACGGTAGGTATCACCGCTCGTCTGCCTGCGGGAATTCTGGAAGACGACACGACATCGAGCCGCATCGGCCAGTAGGTGTGATAGGGTTGGGGGGTGAAGCAGACCCCGGTTGGTCTGTTCCTGTCGGGCTTGGTCGCACGGATTTCTGAGAGCGAGAGATTCTAATGTCGCACGATTTCCTTTCTCGGCAACCGGTCCTCTGGGCCTTGGTGGCATGGACTACCTTGGTCAATTCCGGGTGGTCGGGATGCAAATGCAATTCTGCGGGACCCGCGACAGCCGTGGCTGGTCCGATGGCCGATCCCGGGTATTCTTATCCCTCAGAGGGCATCGGCGGGATGACCATGAATGGTCCGGGCTTGTCGACCTATCCGTCATACGCTGGTCCCAATCCCGGCATGCCCATGGCTCCGGCGATGCCCCAGGGAAATGTCGCGGCTGTACCGGGAACCAATCGTTACGGCTTAACCCCCCCTCCGGGAACGTTGAGCCAGACGTATCAACGTCGAACCACTTTGATTCCCGACGACAAGCATCCGCGATATGCCGCCGTCGATGTCAGCCTGCCTGAAAAGGTTGATGTCACCGCGCGGGGTTTGAAGTCGATCTGGACGGGAGAAGTCTGGAAGTTGGAGACCGAGGAACCCTTGCTACCAGGTCGCCCCCACATTTACGCCATCCGCGCCGACTGGCGTGATGCCGAGGGGAAGATCACGAAAACGGAAGTTCGCTGGGTACGGTTGATTATGGGTCGCGTGGTGGAGCTCGATTTCTAACGAGTTGTTTGTTCGGAATCTGTGAACTTGTTGTCAGGCAGCCTCGGAGAATGACACTCCGGGGCTGCCTTGCTTTACAGGGGGTTCCGGCCAGCTAGAATCGAAGGATGGCCACCGTCCGCTTTACACCGCATCTGCGTATGCATCTCGACTGCCCCGATACGAATGCGGCTGGCGAAACCGTGGCCGAAGTGTTGCAGCACGTTTTTCGTGATCGCCCGAAACTGGCAGGGTACCTGCTCGACGATCAGGGAGCCGTCCGCAAACACGTGACCATCTTTGTGAATAACGAAACGGTACGAGATCGACAGCGGCTGACCGACCCCGTCGGTCCTCACGACGAAGTCTTTGTGTTTCAGGCTTTGTCGGGCGGTTAACGTCCCGAGAACTGCATCCAGCGTGAAGGCGTTCCATGTCTCATACCCTCTGGGTCTGCACCCGCAAAGGCCTGTTTCGTCTGAAGAAAACGAATGAACTCTGGGAAATCGACCAGACATCGTTTCTGGGACACCCGGTCTCTTTGATGCTCGATGATCCGCGCGATCAGGCAGTGTATGCCGCCCTGAATCTCGGTCACTTCGGCGTGAAGATACACCGGTCAGACGATCGTGGGGCCACCTGGACCGAGGTCGGTGTGCCGAAGTATCCCGAGGCGCCGGAAGGCGAAAAAGGGACCACGCTGAACCAGATCTGGGCGCTCGAACCGGCCGGACCAACGGTGGCCGACGGGATCTGGGCCGGCACCATTCCGGGAGGCTTGTTTCGCACGTCCGATCGGGGAGAAACCTGGAGCTTGAACACGGCGCTCTGGGATCATCCCACGCGTGCGAAATGGTTTGGCGGCGGTGCCGATCATCCGGGGATTCATTCCATCTGTGTCGACCCGCGTGACCATCAACACATCCTGCTGGCCGTTTCCTGCGCCGGTGTGTGGCGGTCTCGGGATGGCGGCCTGAGTTGGGAAGTGGGTGGCCCCGGTATGATCGCGGAATACATGCCACCGGAAGGTCGAGACGACCCGCTGGTGCAAGACCCGCACAGCATGGTGCGCTGTGCCCACGCCCCCGATTGCCTGTGGGTGCAACATCACAATGGTGTCTTTCGCACGATCGACAATGCCGCCTCATGGACCCAGGTCATGGGATTGCAACCCTCAAGTTTCGGATTCGCGGTCGCGGTCCATCCCCGCGATCCCGAAACCGCCTGGTTTATTCCGGGGGTCAAAGACGAACAACGCTATCCTGTGGCGGGCAAACTTTCGGTCACAAGGACCAGAGACGGCGGCGTGGCTTGCGATGTGCTGGCCAATGGCTTGCCGCAGCAACATTGCTATGACCTCGTCTATCGCCATGCACTGGCGATCGACAGTACCGGCATGCAACTGGCATTTGGTTCGACGACCGGGAACTTCTGGACGACATCGGACGGCGGCGATTCCTGGCAGGCTTTGCCCAACCACCTTCCACCGATTTATGCGGTGCGATTTGGACAGGACGCGTGAATTCATGTCGGCCACGGTGCAGATTCGCGTTGCGACTCCGGAGGATACCGAAGCGATTGTGTCCTTATGGGAACGGTGCGGGTTGACACGTCCGTGGAACGATCCGCGGAAAGACATCGCTCGCAAATCGAAGGTCAATCCCGAACTTTTTCTGGTCGCCGAGTCCGGTGGGCAAATCATCGGTACCGTGATGGCAGGCTATGAAGGGCATCGCGGCTGGATCAATTACCTGGGCGTCGACCCGGCTCATCAACGTCAGGGGGTTGGTCGTCAACTGATGGCCGCCGCGGAAGACAAGCTGCAAGCCAGCGGCTGCCCGAAGATCAATCTGCAGGTGCGGTCGACCAATGCCGCTGTAATCGACTTCTATCGAGCGCTCGGATATGGCATCGACGAAGTGGCCAGCTTGGGAAAGCGGCTGGAACAGGATGGCCCCACCGCGGGCTGAGTGGTCACGGTTCGGTATTTTCCGACGCTGGTTTTCGCTAGATTTTCAGGGGATCTCGCGTTTTCTTGCTTCACACGTCTTCGGAGTACGCATCATGCTGCGCTGGTACCTGGGTTTGTGCACAGTTCTATCGTTGTGGTCGATCGTTCCCTCAGTTGCGGCGGAACCGGTTACGGCCTCTTTCACCGACGCCGCCCGCCCCAAAAACTGGACCGTCAATTTTGGGTCATGGGAGGTTCATGAAGGGGTGCTGGTCGCCAAAGAATTGGAGAAGGATCAACATGCCGCAGCGTCTCGCTGGCAGATTCCGCTGGCTGATGGCGTCGTGAAGCTCAAGGTCAAATTGAACGGTGCCAAGTTCTTCCACATCGGCTTTGATCCCGCGGCCGGTCAACTTGAGAAGAAAGGGCATCTCTATTCACTGGTCCTGATGCCAGAGCAAGCTCAGTTGAAGAAGCACAAAGATAAGGCCGACGCGACATCCAAGGACGAGGTACTCAGTACGGCGGGGTTTGCCGCCCGCTCGGATCAATGGCTCGATGTCGAACTGAAGACCGAAGGCGATCATGTGACAGCGACGATTGGCGGGCAACTGGGAGTCATCGCGAAACTGGAAGCCAGCGATCCGTCGTTCCATGTTTCCAAGCCGGCCGTTGTCTTTCGTGTCGGTGGCGATTCGGTGCAGTTGGATGACGTATCGGTCACTGTGACAAAAGCAGCTGATAAGCCAAAGCCCAAAGCGACCACTGCTTCAAAATAGATATCTCCAAAAACAACTCGATCCTTGGCGACCACACTTCGCCAAGGATCGAGGAGCCAGCCGCAACCAGCCGGACATTCAGGTGATTTGGTGCTTCAGGCGTTCACTTTGCCTGGGGAAAGGATCGCGTCGTGCGATCGCATGTGGTGTGAAGGCTTTGTTGATCGATTGAGGCAGACAGCAGATCACCGTGGGAGCGTCACAGTTAACTCTCCCACGGTGTGCGGTCAATTTCCGTTGCGATTAGTAGGTCTGCAGTTCGCCGACGATCGGTTGGTCGCAGACGATGCTGTCGGCTCGGTCGCAGAGGTCTTCCAGGTCGGTGAAGGTGCTGCCGTTGATGGCTCCCTTGCAACCTTTGGCCCCCTTCACTTCATAGGTCTGGTTGATCGAGCCGAAAGCCGAGGCGACGTCTTCCAGTTCCTGATTGATGGCGATCGAGACTTCGGACAGTCCGACGACCATGGCGAGGACGGCGATGGTGCCGACGAGTACGAGTTCAGCCGAGACGATGAAACCAGCGTCATCATTCCAGAGTTGGGTGGCGAGTGTGGTCATGTGCGAGATTCCTTTTCTGAAGTCTGAATAAAATTGGTTGCGTTTCAGTGTTGAAGCATGATGGTGAGATCATGCAGAAGTCGGTCTTCAGCGGGCCGACGTGTCGGTGGCAACGACGGTGTCGGCGAGGGCAACGGGTGGTGGTCAGCGTGCTTCAAGGGACGCCCAGGGATTGCAATCCCTGGGTGTGAATTATGACGGCTTAGCGTTCGCCGACGGGGTCGAGGGGGACGATGTCGCAGTAGTTGTCGCAGTTGTCCTGCAGGTCGGTGAAGGTGCTGCCGTTGATGGCACCCTTGCAGCCCTTGGCCCCCTTCACTTCATAGGTCTGGCAGATGGAGCCGAAGGCGGAAGCGACGTCTTCGAGTTCCTGATTCACGGCTTCGGAGACTTCGCTGAGTCCGACGACCATGGCGAGGACGGCGATGGTGCCGACCAGGACGAGTTCGGCCGAGACGATAAAACCGGCGTCATCGTTGTACAGTTTGACGAGGATGTTCTTGGACATGGCTGCGTTTCTTTCTGGCTGCGGTGTGTGGCTGTAACAACATTCCCTGAAACACGTTGTGTTGAGTGTGTGGTGTCGTGTTTCGCAGGATGAAAGGGTGTAAAGCAACCTGAATGCCAAAGCGCTAACCGCGATCAGATTTGTGAACAATCGGCCTTGATGTATTTCTGTAAGATATTATTTTTAAATGAGATACGTATAATTTACGAGTGTCGAAATTCGTCTGCAGATTCGCGTTGCCGCTGGAAACCCGTGTTGCCGAAACACCACGCACACTAGCGAGCAGGTCGAGGTTGTATTTTCATAAGGCATTGTGAATTCTATGGTTACGGAATGTTGCCCGGGCGATGTTGCCGCGTGGTCCCCTGGCAACATGAGAAGAGCGGGTGAGCTTCAGCGATGGAAAATGGTCGATGGCGGCGAACCTGGGGCAATCGCGTGTACTTTCGTCGGATGGCTTTCCTATAATTCAGTAACCTGCCATTGAACCTGCTCCGCGATGCCCCGCCGTCTGCTCGGCTTGCGTCCCGGGTCGCCTCCCCAGGAGCCGCCTGATCGTGTTGTCCCGCCCGTTCTCTCCAATTTTTCCCGGCCTGTTGCTCGCGATGTTGATAACGTCGGGCTGTAAGCCGCAGCCGGAAATCACGCAGTACACCATTCCGAAGCCGGAATCGATTCAGCTTCCAGCCATCCAACCGGGGACGGCGGCCGATTCCAGCTCGACAGCATCCCGACCGGAACGCATGCTCGCGGCGATTGTCCCGCAGGCAGAGAAACTCTGGTTCTTCAAGCTGACAGGGGCACCCGACCCTGTGGGGACGCATGTCGAGGAGTTCCGCTCGTTTCTGGCCTCCATCCAATTTGGTGAAAAGGACGAACCGGCATGGCAGCTACCCGAGGGTTGGCAGCAACAACCGGGCTCGGGGATGCGGTTCGCCACCATGCAGGTAGGGACCGATCCGGCACTCGAACTCTCGGTCATTGCCTTACCGGGCGGTGGTCCCGATCTGGCCGACCAGATTCTCTCGAACGTCAATCGCTGGCGGGGGCAGTTGTCGCTTCCGCCAGTCGATGAGGATCAGTTGAAAGCCGATGCTCAGGAAGTCACGACTGCGGATGGTACAAAAGCCACCTTCGTCGACTACGCCGGCAAAACGCAAGACTCTCAGATGGCTGACAACATGATGTCGGCTCCTTTTGCCCGTGGTATGGGAGGCTTGGGTATGGGGGCACCCGCCACAGTACCCGAGGCCGGAAACACCGGTGTCAAAGCCGAGCCACCGGAAGAATGGCGGACCGGTCGCGTGGGAGGCATGCGGAAAGCCGCTTACGAATACAGCGAGGGGAATCAATCGGTTGAGATCACTATCATCGATCTCGCCGCGGAAGCGGGAGAACGGCTGCCCAATGTGAATCGCTGGCGGGGTCAGGTTGGACTGGAGCCCGTCACGGCCGACGAACTTGCCGCATCGATGAAATCGCTGGATATGGGACCGCTGAAGGGGGACTATGTGGAATTGATCGGCGACGTCAAAGCCGAACGCCCGCAGACCATTATGGGCGTCATTGTCGAACATGCCGACAAGGCGTGGTTCATTAAGTTGCAAGGTGATTCCGCGTTGGCCTTGTCTCAGAAGGCGAATTTTGAAGCCTTCGCGAAATCGGTCCGATTCGAATAATTCTCACCCATGTTTCATGGGTTCATCTGTGTGAGAACTGCTATGGCGACTGCCGACTTATTGAATTCGATGGAAGCACGCGACGAAGACGCCGGGCTGGGGCCGCTGCTCAATCTGCTGCTATCGCCGCTGGCCAGTTTGAAACTGACCGTGGCATTATTCGCGATGTCGATTTTCATCATCCTGGCGGGCACGCTCGCGCAGGTGGAGAAAGACATCTGGCAGGTGATCGACGAATACTTCCGGACAGCGTTCGCCTGGATTGAGTTCAAGCTGTTCATGCCGCCCTCCTTCTGGGGAGCACTGTTCGGGACAGCGCCGCCAAAGATTCCCGGGGGCTTCTATTTCCCCGGCGGCTGGCTCATCGGGGCGGCGATGTCGCTCAATCTGCTGGCAGCCCATCTCATCCGCTTCAAGGTGCAATCAAGTGGCTGGCGGCTCATCTCCGGATTGCTGGTGACAATGCTCGGCATGGTGTTGACGGCCTTGGTCATCATGTCGGCCAACAACCCCGAAGGTTTGCAGACCGATCCGTGGTTATCGTATGACGCGTTATGGATTCTGATGCTGTGCTGCCTGGCCACGACGACCGCCGCCAGTGCGTACGGATGGTTCCAATTGTCGCCCGAGCAACGGATCTCGCATTGGCTGGTCGCGGGGGCGGTTTGCGTGCAACTCGGCGTCCTGGGTTATTACGTGTCTCAGGGAACGGAAGGCCGGTTGAGTGATGCTGGCATGCGGATTGTTTGGCAGTTGACCCAAGGGGGCCTGACCGCCTTGGTGCTGCTGGCAGGCTGTATCCTCGTCTTCAAGAATCGCGGCGGGATCGTGCTGCTGCATGGCGGAATCGGCCTGATGATGTTCGGCGAATTGCTCGTCGGACTCACCGCGACCGAAGGACAATTGCAGATTGCGGAAGGCGAAACGGTCAACTTCGTGCAGGATATTCGCACAGTGGAACTCGCCATCGTCGATCGGAGCGATCCGAAAGAAGACAAGGTGACCGCCATCCCCAGGGGTCTGCTGCAGGCGGCCGCCGCGTCTGGCAAGCCCATCATCGATCAGCGTCTGCCCTTTCAAATTGCGGTGAAGAAGTTCTTCCAGAATTCGAACATTCGACCGGCGAAAGTTGTTGGTGGGACGAATCTGGCGACGCAGGGCTTGGGTGAGGAATGGGTCGCAGAAGATGTTCGGCCCGGCAGCGGCACCGATACCGACAGCAAGGTCGATATGTCCGCCGCTTATGTCACCTTTCTCAAACCCGATGGCACCGAGATCGGTACATCGCTGCTGAGCCTGTTCTTCTCCGCCCAGAATTTTGACGAGAAAATTGAAGTCGATGGCAAGACCTATGATGTCGCCTTGCGATTTCAAAGGCATTACAAGCCGTACAAATTTCAGCTGGTCGACGTTCGCAAAGATGATTACATCGGCACCAATACTCCGCAGAACTATTCTTCCGATGTGCATCTTGTAGACCCAACACGCAATGTCGATCGGACATTGAAAATCTGGATGAACAACCCGCTGCGATTCGCCGGTGAAACGTTCTACCAGAGTGGTTACCACATGGACCCGCAGACGAAAGTTGAAGGGACCACCTTGCAGGTGGTAACCAACACCGGCTGGATGATTCCCTATGTCTCCTGCATGTTGACGGCGGTGGGCATGCTGGCTCACTTTGCGATCACGTTGCTGCGGTTCCTGCGACGGACGGAATCGAGCAATTCCAGGAAAACGGTTGAAACCGACGATCAGGCCACCAGCTGGAATCCTTTGGGATATGCCTTCCCGCTGGCGATGACCCTGCTGGCCGTGGTGTTGGTGGGCATGGCAGCTCGTGTGCCGAAGGTGAAAGATGGCGAATTCGATTACGCGGCGTTCGGTCGACTTCCGGTCGTTTCCGATGGTCGGGCCAAGCCGTTCGATACCCTCGCTCGCAGCAACCTTCTGGCCATTTCCAGCAAGCAGACCTTCAGTGACATCAATGGCAAGTCGCAGCCGGCGGTGAAGTGGCTGCTGGATGTGATCGCTCGTCCGGATCAAGCCTTTACTCATCCCGTGTTCCGCATCGAGAATCTCGAAGTGCAGGAATTGATGGGCCTCCAGAAGCGTGAGCGCTTTCGTTACTCACCAGAAGAGTTCCTGCCCAAACTGCAGGAACTCACCAAGCAGGCCGAACGGGCTCATGAAAAAGATGCGGCAGAACTGAGCGTCTTCGATAAGAAGGTGCTCGAACTCGAACGGAAGATCGGCGTTCTCGACCTGCTCATGCAGGCGTTCAGCCCGCCGAATATCCGGCCGGAATCTGCCAAGGACGACATCATCGCGGCGATCAGTCGGCAGCAGTCGCTGTTGCGGCGGCATCCTCCTCGCGCCTTGCCTCCCTCAGAAGACGATGCGGAGTGGGAGACCTTCACAAGTGGGTGGACGAAGAATTTCGTGAAGTCGGCCTTCCTCAACCAGAAGCCCGATGAAGCGGCCGAGCTCTTCACTCAGATTCTAGTAGCCTATGCCGACAAGGACCCTCAGGAGTTCAATAAAGCTGTGGCGGCTTACCGAGATTGGCTCGACGAACATCCGACCAAAGAACTCGCCATGCAACGAACCGATTTCGAGACGTTCTTTAACTCCTTCAAGCCCTTCACCGTGGCTCAATGGTTGTACGTCTTGTCGTTCCTGTTGGGAGCCTGTGGCTGGCTGGGCTGGTCGAAGCCGTTTAACCGGGCGGCACTCGGTGTCGGACTTGTGGCTCTCGCCGTCCATACGTTTGCCCTCATCGCGCGGATGTACATTTCCGGTCGCCCGCCGGTCACCAATCTCTACTCTTCCGCTGTCTTTATCGGGTGGGGATGTGCGGCTCTAGGACTGTTCCTCAATCTGTTCTATCGCAACGGGATCGGGACCATCATGGCGGCGATGTCGGGCTATCTGACGTTGGGCGTGGCTGACTTCCTTGGAGCCGACGGCGATACCTTCATCGTGTTGCAGGCCGTGTTGGATACGCAGTTCTGGCTGGCGACCCACGTGACTTGCATCACCTTTGGTTATGCCACCACGTACTTCGCGGGATTGCTCGGCATCTTGTACATCCTGCGAGGGGTCTGTACGCCCTCGCTGACTCAGGAAGCGAGTCGCGATTTGTACCGCATGATCTATGGCATGCTCTGCTTCTCGATTTTCTTCAGCTTCGTGGGAACGGTGCTGGGCGGACTCTGGGCCGACGATTCCTGGGGCCGCTTCTGGGGCTGGGACCCGAAAGAGAATGGGGCGCTGATCATCGTGCTGTGGAATGCGCTAGCGTTGCATGCCCGTTGGGGAGCCATGGTGAAAGAACGAGGATTGGCGATGCTCGCTGTCGCTGGAAATATCGCCGTCACCTGGTCGTGGTTCGGCGTGAACGAGTTGGGCATTGGCCTGCACAGTTATGGCTTCCGTGAAGGCATGGTGCAAATGGTCGCCATGATCTGCCTCGTGTGCCTCGGCGTGCTGGCCCTGGGTTCGCTGCCCCGGTCGATGTGGTGGAGTGGACAGAAAAACAAACTGGCTTGATGGTCATGAGGGGCGTGGTCAATCGGTGACAATTTTGTAATTTGTAGCCCGAATTCAACGGGTCGTGTGGGATTCCTTGCGAAACCTCGGGAAACCGCAAATACTTGGGGTGTTGACGCACACTGCCGTCGTGTACCAGCCCTCTTATCGCCCCGAGATTTTCATGAGCCAGTTCCGGACCGAACATGATTCCATGGGGGACGTGCAAGTCCCCGCGCAAGCTTATTACGGTGCCCAGACCCAGCGGGCTGTCGAGAACTTCCCGGTTTCCGGCTGGACACTCCGCCCCGATCTCATTCATGCGATGGGTCTCGTCAAATGGGCGGCGGGGATCGCGAATCGTGATCTCGGCAAGCTCACCAAGACGGGCAAGAACAAGCTCAACGACACGCAAGTCGAGGCCCTGCTGAAATCGGCTCAGGAAGTCGCGGCAGGTAAGTTCGACAGCGAATTCCCGATCGATGTCTTCCAGACCGGCTCGGGCACATCGAGCAACATGAACGTGAATGAAGTCATCTCGAACCGTGCGATCGAGATGACCGGCGGTGACCGTTTCCAGATGGCCAAGCCGATCCATCCGAACGATCACGTCAACATGGGGCAGAGCACCAACGATACTTTCCCGACCGCGATCCATGTCGCCGTCGCTTTGGCGATCCATCAGCAACTCATTCCCGCGCTGCAGAAGTTCGCGGATGTGTTGAACGATAAAGCGAAGGCCTGGGACAAGTTGATCAAGATCGGCCGCACGCATCTCGCCGATGCCACGCCGCTGCGGCTTGGTCAGGAGTTCGGCGGCTTTGCCCGGCAGTTGGAACTATCGATCGACCGCGCTCACAAAGCCATCAAACCGGTTCTTGAACTGCCGGTTGGTGGCACGGCGGTGGGGACCGGTATCAACACCCATCCGGAATTCTCGGCCCGCGTCTGCAAAGCCCTCGCCGACGAAACCGGCCTCGGCTTCTATGAAGCGGAAAACCATTTCGAGGCCAACGCCCAGCGCGATGGTCTTGTGGAATGCCACGGCCAACTGCGGGCCATTGCCGTTACGCTGTTCAATGTGGCGAACAATATCCGCTGGCTCGGTAGCGGGCCGCGGTGCGGGTTCTATGAAGTGCAACTGCCCGACCGTCAGCCCGGCAGCTCGATCATGCCCGGCAAGGTCAACCCGGTGATGTGCGAAAGCCTGATGCAGGTCTGCGCCCGCGTCATGGGCAACGATCAAACGGTCGCCTTCAGCGGTGCCACTGGCGGCCAGTTCCAGCTCAACATCATGATGCCGATCATGGGCGACTCGACTTTGGAAAGCGTGTCGCTGCTGGCTCAGGGGTCGACGGCCTTCGTTGATTTGTGTGCGATTGATATGGAAGCCAACCCGGAAGCGTGCGAAGCCTCGGTCGAGCAAAGTCTCGCGATGGTGACCAGTCTCAATCCCTATGTCGGTTATGAAAAGGCCGCGGCCTTGGCTAAAGAAGCCTTCAAAACGGGTAAGACGATTCGCGAACTCTGCCGTGAACAGAACATCCTGCCGGAAGATCAGCTCACCAAAGCCCTTGATCCGTGGAGCATGACCGAGCCGTCTGCATGAAATTGCCCGAGCGGTTTGCTTGCAGACAAGCTACGCAGGTTTGACGTCGCTTTAGAAATCGATCTTGGTTCGCAATCCAACGACCACGGCGGCGTCCGCGACTTCTGACGCCGGTTCGATGAATTGCAGATCGGGTGTGATGTGAAACCACTGCGTGATACCGATGTTGTAGAACAACTCAAGGCCGTGTTCGTTCGCAATCGGGAAGGTCGGCTCCAGCGAATTCTTGAGAGCGGTGCTGGTCTGATAGTAGTAGTAACCAATCCCGAAGGAATCGAGCGGCCGCGAGCGCCACGGGCTGGACCCGCCGACACCCACCGTCATCGTCCAGCGGAAGGGATTGGGGTTGCCGTCTGACAGGCCGAACTGTCCGAAGACACCCCAGCCACGCTGTGGATTGCAGGGGTCGACATACAGGTATTGGTCAAACGCATAGATCAACGACCACGAGTCAGCCGCTTGTCCCAGAACGGGAATCAGGCCGACCGGGGTCTCAACATAAGCATTGGCATCGAGTGCACTGACTTGCCGATTGGCCCAACTGAAGAAGAAGTTTTGATGACCGGGCCTTTGGGCGATGGTCACCGGCAGGCTCAATTCTCCGAAGATCGATACGCCGTTGTCAAAGAGTTGATCGAAGCCGCTAGTGGTCGGCTGATTGACGGGGTCTAGCACCATCATGCTGAAGATGGGGTATTGATTTTGCAGGATCGCAAAGCCCGCTCCCAGAGAGGAATAGGGCACGGTCCGCCCGAGAATGGGGGGCAAGACAAACGCCGTATTCATGAACTGCGTTTGACCTTTGCCCGCAGCAAACGGACTCAGGTAGTTATCGAGCACATTGATCTTGCCAGCAAAGACCAGCAGGTGTTCGTTCAGAATTTGTGTGAACTTCACGCCCGTCAAAGCGGTTTCGCTGCCGCTCGTCGCGGGAAAGAGCAACGCGGTATCGACCGGCGTTAAGGCCCCCGTTTGTCCCGCAAGACTTTCGCCATAGCGGGATTCTCCATGCAGGTCGATCAACAGTCCCTGCCAGAGACCCAGTTTGTGGCCATCCATAGAAATGTAGTAGTCATTCCGGCCGCCGTAATTGAAGCCCTCTTGAGTACCCCCGCTGGCGACTCCCTGATAGATCTGGGTCGTGCTGGCATTCACTTGAATACCCTGTTCGCCGAGCGCGGGTCGAAGTCCACCCACATCGCCGAACAAGGTCGGTTGCTGGGCCAGATCGCTCCAGCAACTGTCGGACAGTGTGCAGAACGGGTCTTCGACGGCATCAAACACATCGTCGACACCACCAGCGAAAGTCGCCCCTGCCAACATTTGCAGGCAGACGGCCAATGACACGGCCAGCCAGAGTCTCGAAGGACTGCGAAGAGCGATCGTTCGCAAGCGCATCAGATGGCGTCCGTGCCGGAATGGAAGAGACGCGTGAGGGCCAAATCACCACGCTAAAGAAGGGCATCGACTCATCCCGGAGAAAAGATGCCGTTGTTTAAAGATGTTCCCGATCTCCCACAAAAATCGTGAATGTTGTTCGGTCTAGTGAAACTCTGACGGCTCAAATGTGGTGGATTTTGCTCTCTATCCCACCGGAATGCTCACGGAAACTTCCTGGCAACTGCGAGCCCACGGCTGAGAGTGGATGAGCGGCAGCCACTGATGTTGACCAGATTTTCATCAACAAAATAGATGTTATTGCTGGAACAGATTGCTACGATCACGTCCATATCCCCTCGGCAGGTTGGTTCATTTCTGCATCACCATAATATTGTTTCCATGATTGGTCGGGTGCCTCTCATCAGGACTCGCTCAATATCCGAATGTTGCACGTCAGTTTTCCATGCGTGAAATCCCTTGAAAGAGAGTCGTTCTGACTCTGAGTCACATCAGATTTGCAGTGTCGCAATACTCGAAAAGAAAAGGAGATGCCGATGTTTAAGAAGTGGTTATCCCCTTCCCTGATCACCGCTTTGATGGGGGCCGGGCTGGGACTTTTTGCCGTCACGTCTGATGGGCAGAATGCCCATCAAGTGGTGGCGAAAGACAATCATGTCGTCGCGTCCAAGACGGCCGATAAACCCCAAGCCCTGTCACGGGCGGCTGGAAATCGTCCCGCGGGACTTAGCCTTGCTGATCAGTTGGCGATGGCGAACCACAACGAGCTGGTCGCCGCCTCCCTGGCACAATCGGGCCAGAAGCCCAACATCTGCATCATCTGGGGGGATGACATCGGACAATCGAACATCAGTGCTTATACGCATGGGTTGATGGGCTATCAGACGCCGAACATCGACCGCGTTGCCAAGGAAGGGATGATGTTCACCGACTATTACGCCGAACAGAGTTGCACGGCTGGTCGGGCCTCCTTTATCACCGGTCAACATGGACTGCGCACGGGCATGACGAAAGTCGGTCTGCCCGCCGCAGCGTTGGGCCTGCAGAAAGAAGACCCCACGATTGCCGAACTGCTGAAGCCGCTCGGTTATGTCACCGGGCAATTCGGCAAAAACCACCTGGGAGATCGCAACGAGTATCTCCCCACGGTGCATGGCTTTGATGAATTCTATGGCAACCTCTACCACCTCAACGCGGAAGAAGAACCCGAGCACCCCGACTATCCGAAAGATCCGAAATTCAAGGAGAAATTCGGGCCGCGCGGCGTGCTCGACTGCAAAGCCACCAACGTCGATGATGCCACCGTGGACCCGCGCTTCGGCAAAGTGGGCAAGCAGATCATCAAAGACACCGGACCGCTCACCAGAAAGCGGATGGAAACCATCGACGACGACGTGGCCAATCGAGCCGCGGAGTTCATCGGTCGGCAATCCAAGTCGGGTCACCCCTTCTTCGTGTGGGTCAACTTCACCCACATGCATGCACGGACTCATCCGAAACCGGAAAGCATCGGTCAGTCGGGACAATGGCAGAGCGAATATCACGATGTGATGCTCGATCACGACAAGAATGTCGGGACCGTGCTCAAAGCTCTTGATGATGCGGGCGTGGCCGACAATACCTTTGTGATGTACTCCACCGATAACGGTCCGCACATGAATACCTGGCCCGATGGCGCCATGACACCGTTTCGTAACGAGAAAAACACGAACTGGGAAGGGGCCTATCGCGTTCCTTGTATGGTTCGCTGGCCCGGGAAGATCAAAGCAGGCAGCATCTCGAATGAGATTGTGGGCCATCATGACTGGCTGCCGACGTTGCTGGCGATCGCGGGTGATGAAACGGTCACCGAGAAGTTGCTCAACGGCTACAAGATTGGCAGCATGACCTACAAGGTGCACCTGGATGGCTACAACCTGATTCCTTATCTGACGGCTCAAGCGGAGAAGTCACCCCGCGAATCGTTCATCTACTGCAATGACGATCAACAGGTCGTGGCGTTGCGGTACGACAACTGGAAGCTGGTGTTCATGGAACAACGGACGCCCGGGACGCTCAAGGTCTGGGCCGATCCGTTCGTCAACCTGCGGGTCCCATTGATCTTCAATATGCGGACCGATCCGTATGAACGGGCACAGATCACGTCGAACACTTATTACGACTGGCTCTTTGCTCACGCCTTCCTGCTGGTTCCAGCGCAGGCCTATGTGGGCCAGTTTCTGGAAACGTTTCAGGAATATCCCCAGCGACAGAAAGCCGCGAGCTTTAACCTGGATGAAGTGATGGAAAACCTGAAAACTGCGGGTGGCAGTAAGTAATCGCCTCCCCGATTCCAACCCGAAAACACCGGCCGGATGGTCATCCGGCCGGTGTTTTCGTTTTTTGTGGTGTCCTGCAACTGCTTGGCGATCGAATGTCACAATCTGCGGAATGCACTGGTGCTGATGATTTCTCGCAACGCAGCGATCAGGAAGCGCGATTCTGCAATTCTCTCCGGAGAAACCCTCGATCAATTCAAGAGATGAGCTATGTTCTGCTTTGAGGGGTGCTGCCGAACCCGTAGACTGCAATAGCGCGTGCGGGAAATTCGCGGACTTCCATTTGGGAAGATTCGCAGGGCAGCAGATGATATCGGGATATCTGATGCCTGACAGTTACGGCGAATTACCGCCACGGCTGATGGTTCCGGTCCGCGATTTCGTGGAATGGGATCTCGCACTAGCCAATGAGGTCGACATTGTCGATCTCCCGTGGATCAAAGGCACCGGAGAGACCGCCGTTCCCTGGGAAGATTGGACTGCCGGCCTTTCGTCGCTTTGTCCGCCTGGATTGGGCATCTCGATCGATTGCGGTGAACTGACGGAAATCTCCGGCATGACTGGGGACCCACAGATTCCGCAGTTCGTGCGTTGGGCTCGCTTGGGTTTCGCGGGTTTGGGGTGCGATGTCGCGTGGAAGGAGACCTGGTGCGCCATCCGTAGCCGCCTCGATGCGGACCGTACGCGTCCGATCTCATGGTGGGCGGTTGCCTATGCCGACCACAACATTGCGTTATCACCGCATCCCCAGGAGATTCTGCAAGCCGCGGTCGAAACACGGGCTTCGGGGTTCATGCTCGATACCTTTGTTTCCTCCGGGCCCAATCTTGTGGATTGGATGTCTCCGCAGGAACTGACCGACCTGCTGCGGCAGGCACGCGAACTTCAAATGCCGGTGATCCTAGGCGGTGAAACCACGAGCGAAGACCTGGAATGGTTATGCGACTTGGAACCCGACGTGATTGCCGTGCGAAATTGCGTTTGCCGCTATGGTGACGCGACGGAGCCGTTGAGTCCCACGCGACTGGAATGGTACCGCCAGACTTTGGATGCGTCGGTCGAATTCGATCGTGCGGGTTGGAAGGCCAGCCGAGCTCTTCAGTTTGCATCCAGCAATTCTTGAGCGCGCTCCAGGTTGTGACGGAGTTCATCCTCTTGGCCTTGATCGCCGGTTAACCCTGCTTCCAGCAAAGACGGAAATCGATCACGGGCGGCCCACAGCAGAAATTGTCTTGAGGGAAATTTTCGGCTGGCGGTCTGTACGAGGTCATCGGAAATGACTCCGAGACGGGTCTGAAACACGGCGGCACGCTGATGCCAGTCCGCCTCCGTGATTCCCGCCGCTCTCCATTCATCGACTTCGCTGAGCATCTGCTGCATATCAGCGAGATATTTTCTTTCCTGGGCCTTGCCGTAGGTCTCATCCCAGAATGGACGCCAGATTCCTGACAGGAATACCCCAATCGCAATCCCGGTGAAGAGCAGGCATCCCAACAACAAACCCCACAAGGCATATTTTGCGGGACTACGCGGCGTGGCCAAGTCTTCGTCATCAGTACTCATACTCACTCTACTGTCGTTATTACCAATGAATTATTAGTCCAAGATACATCGGCACGGTGTACTGCACCTGCCATTCTCACACGGCCTCAGCACAAGATTTCTTCAATCCGCCTGAGCTGATCTTGCGTTGACGGTCCATCAGCCGCACGATGCTCTCCATAGAGAAATCATGTTCGGTCGTTGACGCACCATGAGAGTGCGTTACATTGATAGTCTGGTGAACAGTCGAGCACAACGAGATTTTGCTCTGCCTGCCGATTTTGGGAGACTCAGCAATGCAGGTGTCGTGTCCCTTTTGTCACGTCACATTGGCGATTCCGGATAATTTGATCGGCTCGGGTCAGCCGGTACAGTGTGCCCAATGCCATCAGGCATTCGCCGTGAGTCCCCCGCCGACCGCCCATGCTCCGGTAGCTCCCCCACCCGCACAGGGCTATCCTGCGGGAGGCTATCCGGCGACTCCCCAACCAGGATATGGGCAAGCCCCGGCACCTGGCGGATATCAGCCTTTGGCGCCGCAGCAACCGATTCCCGGTTCGCCCTATGACGTCGCTGTACCGCCAGTGCCGAGTAAGCTGGGACTTTATGCTGGCATCGGCGGCGGCGTGGTCTTTCTGGCGATTCTGATCGTCGCGGTCTGGCCCCGGGCACCGAAGCCCGATCCCCTGCAGGAACTGTTGAAAGTTCCTGTGTCGTCCGACATCGCCAATACCGTGGTGTTGAACCCCAATGCCAAGCCGGTCGTTGATTCTGGAACAAGTTCCGGCGGACTGGCTCCCTCCGACGGCATGCCAGAGAACGCTGCCAAGTTGACTCCCTCAGCGGCCCCGTACATTGAACCGCTGGTGCTGCCTCCGGTGGAATGGCGCGGTAAGTCCGATCTCACTCTGCTCGAAGCCGCGGCCAGTCGACTGGAAGCTCAAATCGCACAGGCTAATGCGCACCTGGCCCCCTTCCGTGCGCAACGTGACGAACTGGAAGCGGAAGTCCGCGCTGCTACGAATCCCGAAGAATAAAGCCTGATTTTCAGGCGAGAGCCTTGAACGCAATCTGTGAAACTGAATCGCTTGCATCAGACATGGTTATTGAGGAAGCGACGTTATGCCGTTCTGTAATCCAACCCTGGTGATGCGGTCTGCAATCGGCATCACCTTGCTGCTGGCCGGGCCGGGAGCCTGGGCTCAAAGCCCTCTGCCGCTCAACCCGAATCAATTGCCCATTCGTCCGCAAGACCTGATTCCC
Source organism: bacterium (assembly GCA_016125225.1). Classification (GTDB taxonomy): domain Bacteria; phylum Planctomycetota; class Planctomycetia; order Planctomycetales; family Planctomycetaceae; genus DSVQ01. The sequence goes on from WGME01000034.1 coordinate 95,923, forward strand.
AAAGGCACGCCCCGTCCCAAAGCCGAGGCACCGCCGTCGAAAGACCGCATCACCGCGGTCATCAAGCGGTTGGAAGCCCTGGAAGCCGAAAAGGCCAATGTGCTGAAGGAGTTCACTCAACTCCCGCAAGACATTGTTCGTCTGCAGCAAATGGTGCAATGGCTGGGGAATTGGCAACAGGCGGACTTTGTTCTGGGGAATTCGACGAGTCCTGTTGCCCTGGCGATCCGCCACTCCAACAATGGTTTTCGGGTGCAGTCGATTGCCCGGAATGCGGATGTGCGGACCGCTGCCGCAGCAGCACGGCAGGCTGGCGTTCTCCGGATCGGTTCACCCGTGGCCCGCGAACTGGCGCGACAAATCAGCACTCGCGTGCAGGAATACGATGAGATTCCCTCCGAGTTCGCCACTCGCATCCAGAAAGATGTCTGGAAGGCCCATCGCTTTGTTCCGCTTGATCCCGATGTAGAAAACCCCAGCTTTGTGGTCTATCGCGATGTGCAGCAGAACAAACAACGGGTCGGCTTTCTGGTGGGGAATGCCGGGCCAGACCAGTTCGTCATTCGCTCGGTTAGTACCACGAATCGAGATGTCCCTCGAGGTGTGGTGCAAACTGGTTCTGTGCGTGCCGAACGAGGCAAGGACATCGTGGGTTTTCTGGAAGAAGGGGATTCGTTCCTCGACTACTGCATCCTGAACGTAGGACAAAAAGTCGGAACTCCGGAAGACATCCCCAACTTTGTCTGCGTCGCAGTCCATGTCGCACTGGAAGTTCCTGAACTTGATGAGGATGCTCGTCGAAATGCCGTCCATGATGTGGGACTGATTGCCTCCGAAGCCGGGTTATCGAGTTTTGGTGCCGCTTTCGGTTTGCAGATGGTCAACCTGAATGGACGCACCAATTCAGATGTCCTCACCAAGGCACAGCGAGCCGCCGAAGACAAGCTCTATCAGAAGTTGATCGAACTCGGCATTCCCGTCGTGGAACGCGAACACCTCAACACCGTGGAACAGGAACGCAAGTCGCTACGCCGCCGATCGAGTCGCGACTTCGGGAATCAACTGGATGCGACTCACGTGCTTGTCGCCGATATCGATGAGTCGGTGTTTGGCCGGGTGACATTGAGCATGCGTCTGGTTGATGTGAGCACTGGCCAGGCCATTTGGGCGGGCTCTGGTGAAGATACACTCCCGCGTGAGGAAGACTGGGGTGGCATTATGCTGCATGGCGGTCGCCCCGTGATTGCTGATGCCTCTACCCTGGAAAATGGTATCAAGTCGCAGTTGATCGAATCGCCACGCCTTCTCATGGTTGGTAAGGACGACACCTCAACGCAGATTCCCGACAAAGTTCTGGTTGTTCAGGAAGCCGGACTCGCGGGGGTAACGAACGCCTTGTATCGCCCGTTGTTCGGTCGGAATTCGCAACCGGTCAGTTTTGATCAGCCGTTGACGCCCGTGAACACGATCGATGTAGTCCCGCGCGATCAGCAGTACCGCTATCTGATGTGGCAACTGGGACAGAAGATGCTGACCCCGGCTGGTCGGATTACCGAACTCAAACCGATTGGCGATCATCAGCAGGCGACGGTAACCTTGGGCAAACAGCATGGTGTCCGTCAAGGCGATTTGTTGCGGGTGTTGCGATCCAATGAATCATCGACCGGCCCAGCCGAACGGTTAATTCCCTGTGGTATTCGTGCCACGGTGGTCTATGACAACCATTGTGAAGCGATGGTGACTCCCTCGGGCCTGGGGAGTTATTGGGACGATGCAACTTACGCCCCCCAAGTCAGTGATGTGGTGGTCTCGCGATTTGATCGTCGGCGTAAGGTGGCCGTCTTTCCAGCGGCCTTCCGCGAACCACAAACAGTGGTCGAACGACGGGCCTCCAAGTGGGATGAAAAAAACAAATTCGGTCAGTTCAGCTATCGCGAAGAAGCCCGAAAAAAGATGGAAGCGATTCGCCTGCGAATCCGTGACGAAGTTCGACAGGGAGTCGAAAAGCTGGATGTGGAAGTGGTTCAGGGGGAACTCGACCGAAGTGTTGAGCAGCAATGCGCCGAGGCTTGGGAGCGCGGTTGTCGGATCGCGATTGGCGGGTTCGTCTCTTCCGTCAGCACAACTCGCTTCCGGTTCGAACTGCAGTTGGTCGAATTGCAGCAAACCGAGTCGGGTTATCGCATCGGCAATGTGCTCGTTTCAGATCAACTGGAAGTCACCGAGAAGCTGGGTCTGCAGCAGGCGGCGAATCCCCCGCTTCTGTTTCCGAATCTGATGACGGCTGCAACACCGGGTTTGCCTGGCTTGTCAGCCCGACTTTCCAGCGTGGTGGAATAACCTGTAGAGACAACACCACCAGCAAACCGAACAGCGTATAGCCGCAGGTGAACACCCACGTCGGCAAATCAAAGAACAGCAGGCTGCGCAGCCAGATGGCGATCCAGTCACCATCGTACATGTCCTGCCCGGCTTGTGCCCGCAGAGCATTTTCCCAAGTGGTCAAAGGGCAGGTGATGTCCAACCACGTCTCCACGACCACGATGGTGATCATGAGCAGATGGATACCGCGAAACCAGCGATTCCGGACCCAGGACCATCTGCAAAGTCCTCCCAGCCAGATCAACAACAGCCCGAAGACAACGAACGCGACATAAGCCATATGCGCGATCAACACGACATTTGCCAGATGTTGTGTGAGGGGCATGTGTTGATCCTGTTCACATGGTTTGCACGTCTGTTCAATCCCTACAGATGATCTCTCGCCTGATTTATTCCCGTCAGCTTCATCAATGCGCGGACATGTGTGCGATGGGGAAACGCGCATCTGACTGCCTGAGACTTAAGCGAAACTCCACGAGCTCGCCCGTTTCACGTCTGCAGCCAAGTTGATTTCCCCGTTGATATCTCATAGCCATGTCGAAGGTTGTGAACGGATCGTCATCGGAAGAAATCCGATTGGCACGCCATCTGCTTCTTAGAAAAAACAAACACCGGTCTTAACCCCGGTTTTAATTTTAACAGCATGATATCCCGCGATATCTTAACATGACGACCCCCTCGGCCCGACAGAAACTACCTCGCCTCCGTGACGTTGCAGAACGCGCCGGAGTTTCGCGCATGTCTGCTTCGGCTGTTTTGATGGGGACCGGTCAGGGACGCATCCGTGTGGGTGCCGCCACTGCCGAACGCATCCGAGCGGTTGCCAAAGAGTTGGGTTACCAACCGAATCCGGCCGCTCGTCAATTGGCTGGCGGACGTAGTGGTGTCGTTGCCATTGTCGCTCACAACTGGAAAAATTTTCTTGCTCAGCGCGTGCTGGTCTGGCTGCATGAAGCCGCCGAGCAACAGGGCTTTCGTGTGCAAGCCACACGCTTAACGCATGGTCTCTCATCACTCGAACAACTGACACGAGAACTGAAATCGGGCTGGATTGACGGCCTGGTCTATCTGGCCCACGAAAACCAGCACCAATGGGATGAAGTCAGCGAACTGCTGCAACAGGTCCGACCGGTCGTCACGGTCTTTGGTGAAATGCGTGTGCCGGGGACTTCATCGGTGATCAGCGATGTGGCCGTGGGAGCCGAGCAGACTATCGAATTCCTGACGGGTCGAGGTCGACGGAAACCGGTCTTTGTCACCGAACAGATCGAGACAAAGGACATTCAAATCCGCTTGGCTGCGTATCGGCAAAGCAGTCAGGAGCGAAATCTGGTTTTTGATGATTCCCAGGTTGTGGTCGAAACTCGCGGCTGGAATGTCAGTGATCCTGCTCATCAGACGCGCTTTGATGGATTAGCACAACGGCTGGTATCGCAACTCCAGGCAGACAGTGTCATCTGCGATACCGATTTTACTGCTGCCGGATTGTTGAGTGCCTTTCGACGTCTGAATGTGCGTGTTCCGGATGACATCGCCGTCATAGGTTGGGGTGATCTGCAGTTTGCCGGCGTGATTGATCCCGCATTAACAACAGTTTCCCACCGCCTGATTCCCTTGATGGATCTGGTCATCCAGGAATTGTCCAAGCCACTGACCATCAGCCCCGAAGATTACCGGATTGCTACGGAATTAGTGATCCGAGCCACTGCTTGATTGACGGTCTGATGGAATCTGCCGAAGGCGGTTCCATCAGGGTTGCTCCCGCTTGTTTCGTCGTTCTTTTTCAGTCGTTTCAGGAGAAAACTGTGTCCCCTCGACCTCGTTCCTGCGGATTTACGTTGATTGAATTGCTGGTGGTGATTGCCATCATTGCGATTCTGATTGCACTGCTCTTGCCCGCCGTTCAGCAGGCACGGGAAGCCGCTCGCCGCACGCAATGCCGTAATAACCTGAAGCAACTCGGTCTGGCGTTGCACAACTATCACGACAGCAACCGCGTCTTCCCGTTTGCGACCTTCCCGCAAATTGGATCGGGTGCCACGACGGTCAAATCGGCATCCTGGATCGTGCGGATTCTGCCCATGCTTGATCAAGGAGCCGCGTTTTCGGCTCTCGACTTTTCCGGCAACGATTTCACCGGTCAAGATGGTGTCGCGAAGAACTGGGTGATTATGACCACCCTGCGCATGAACGGACTCACTTGCCCATCAAATCCGATGTCAGCCGTGCGTGCTCAGTCGCCAAACTCTGCAACACAATCGGCTCTGGGTGTTCCCAATGTGGCGGGTGCGATTCAGATCTCGGATTACACCGGCGTTTCTGGTTCTTACAACGACCCAGCGCAGAACAATAGTTGCTGTCCCAGCCCCAGTCACTGGGGTGGTTATGGTCGCAGCAACTGGAACGGCATCATTATCTCAGCGACCGCTTTTGATGGCAGCGGAAATGCCGTGCCCATTCCTCCCGTTGATACCGCCAAGATCACCGATGGCACATCGAACACAGTGATGGTCGCCGAGCAAAGCCGTCCTGATCCCACTTGCAGTTATGCCAGCAACGACTGCCGTTCATTTGCCCATGCCGGGGGGATGTGGAGTGCCGGGAATGGCGGGACCAACTGGTGGCACGGCGTGACTGTGGTCCGGGGGACCATCAATCAGGCCAGCAACATCGTCTCGAACTATCCGTACTATCGGCATACGAAGGTCATGTCGATTCACACGGGTGGTGCCCATGTTCTGCTGGCCGATGGTGCGGTCCGCTTTGTCTCAGAGAACATGAACGAACCCACATGGGCAAATCTCTGCTCCAAGGGTGATGGTGTCCCGGTGGGCGAATACTAAGATCCATCTCCGGGGTCTGCCCAAGTTTTCTGTCAGCGAGCGATCCCGATTGATGACAGTGATTGCCGGCAGACCCTCGGAGGTCTGTTTCCCTGACACGATTCACGTTTCGATATCTGGCCTCGCAGGAATGTTACGAACATGCGATTCCCTACCGACTACTCTTTTCTGAACTCGACTAAACGCTTTGTCTGCCTGAGTCTGTGCCTCTTGCCGCTGTGGACAGGATGCGGCAGTGCCCCTAACGAAGTTGTGCTAGCCCCCGTGCTTGGCCATGTGACTTTGAAAGGATCGCCGGTCTCTGGGGCGTTAGTGCAATTCAGTCCGACCACCGGTCCCAGCTCCATGGGATACACGGATGAGACCGGGGCCTATGTCTTGAAGTTGAACGATCAATCAGGGGCTGTTCCCGCATCGCACACAGTCAAAGTGACTCTCGGGTTACCGGCTCCAGCATCAGATACTGGGGCTGGCGGCGAAATTCCTCAGGAGCAGTCTCTTACCGCGAAGCCGCCGACCGACTACATTTTCGCGACGCCGGTTACCGTGAATACCGGCGAAAATACGTTTGACCTGGATCTCGACAAGGCACAGAAGAAGCAAGGATGATTTGGTTTATGGCCGTGAGCGTGGCCGCGTCGCACGGATGGACAGCGCGGCCACCATGGCTCCCACCAGGTTGCTCACCAGATCCCACCCCGTATTCACATAACCGCCGACGTTAGTGCTGGGAATCAACAGCGTGGCCATGAACTCGATCACTTCGTTCAGGGCACCAAATCCACAGGCGGCGGCCATGCACAACAGCAGAGCGCCGAACGTCGGTTCGATGGCTCGCGATGTGGCCAGCGAGTTGGTGATCGCGCACAATCCTTGCCAGCAGACCCAGGTGGTGACGCCGAAACCAAACGCATGCACCACCTGATCGTACTTCAGCAGGTTCGGTATCAGCCACCAACTATAGACGACGGCGTTGGGGCCATTGTGCGGCCAGGTTTCCGGGATCGGCACCAATCCGCCAACCATGTGTGCCAGTCCCCAGAGGCTCAATCCCCAGAGAACAGGTCGGGGCAAATCACTGTTGTGATGGACGGCGATTACCACGCCACACAAGATCACCATCACAACGCTGTAGAAAATGAATTCGCCGTTGCCCAGGATAACGGCCGCTCCTACTGCTGGCAGCAGATAAGCTAAAGTGAACAGGACCACGCTGACAGGCATCCGCGGCGTCTGCGACATGGATGGTCTCTCACCTGAGGCTCAACAGTCACGGTGCTAATCGACATAGAGGAACTCATTCATGCGGAACAGCACGCGGGCCAGGCTGGCCCAGCGTTGCTGCTCTCGTTCCTCGGTCGTAAGGTCGCTCTGTTGGAATGAGGCGTTTACATGCTCGAGAAAATCACGGTTCGCTGCCGTTTCATCTGAGGTGGGCGGCCGGGCAATCGTCAATTCATAGGCGAGGCGCATGCGGGCGTTCGCATCAGCCTCCGATTGGATCAGCCGTCGCGCGAAAGCCTGTGCCTGCTGATGGACGAACTCGGAGTTGAGCAGATACAGCGACTGAATCGCTGTCACCGAGCTATCGCGTTTGGGCGTGCTGGCATTTCGATCGGCCCCATCAAACGACACCATAAACGGCAAGGCATTCAATCGCGTGGTCATCAGGTAAATGCTGCGATGCCGGGAATCATATTGACCGCGAAAGGGGTGATGCTGCGTGAATTCCCATTGATCGACCGGCGGAAAGGGATGGGGTTCGCGCGGCATGGTCAAGTCAAGTTCCCCACTGATGAACAGCATTGCATCGCGCAGGGCTTCCGCATCGAGACGGCGGCGAGAAAACTTCCAGAGCCAATCATTATTTGGATCAACGGCCACATTTCGTGGATCATCCAGACTCGATAGTTGATACAGACGCGTATGGAGTATCCGCCGATGCATGGCTTTGATCGACCAGTCTTCATTCATGAAGGTCAGTGCCAGATGGTCGAGCAAGGCCGGATGACTCGGTGGTTGCCCACGGAGCCCGAAGTCACTGGGAGTTTTGACGAGTCCCATGCCGAAATGTTGCTGCCAGATGCGGTTAACCATCACCCGGGCCGTTAGCGGGTTTTCTCGATCGGTCAGCCAACGGGCCAGTTCCAACCGTCCGCTCGTCTGTTGAGCCGACGGGGACAGAGTCGCGGCACCTAACACTTCCAGAAAGCGTCGCGGAATGACTTCGCCCGGCTTAGACGGATCGCCTCGTTGCTGCACGGCGGCATCAGCGGGAGCGCCATCCACGACGGCATACGCCAGTTGATCGGACGGTTTACCATCGTGCTTCAAGGGCACAAAGTCGCGGGGCTTCTTTTCGAGTTCAATGCCAGGGAATGGGTAACGCGTGCTCTCAAAGATCCCATACAGTCCGTAATAGTCGGCCTGGGTGACGGGGTCGAATTTGTGGTCATGGCAGCGAGCACACGAGAGTGTCAGCCCCAGAACCGTGCGGCCGAGATTATCGATCGTGTCTTCAATGGTCAGATGCTGCGGATAGTCTTTGAACAACGAACCGAAACGCCGGGCACTCGCGAGATAACCCGTGGCAATCAAATGTTCGTTGGACTCATCATCCGATGCGGCAGGCAGCAGATCTCCCGCGATCTGCTCGGTTAAAAACTGGTCATACGGCTTATCGGCATTGAACGCATCAATGATGTAATTGCGATACAGATACGCCTGCGGAATGGGATAGTCGGAATTGTCACCCGCGGTATCCGCATAACGCACGAGGTCCATCCAGTGACGACCCCAGCGTTCGCCATAATGCGGCGAGGCCAGCAGCCGTTCGACCACGCGTGACCAGGCCTCGGGACTGCTGTCTTGCTCGAACTCCGCGAGTTCCGCCGGAGTGGGGGGTAAACCGATGAGATCAAAAGTGACTCGACGCAATAACGTCCGCCGATCTGCGAGGCCCATCGGAGTAGCGCCGTGGTTTGCCCATTCGGCAGCCACCAGGCGATCGATGTCGTTGGTATTCCAGAGCGGATCGTTGATCTGAGGAATCGTGGGAGTTACGAGTGGTTTCAGCGACCAGAATTCACGGGCTTTTGTGACATCAATCGACTTTTTGACGAAGGGCTTAGCGGTTCGTCGGGGATCGGGAGCACCCCGTCGGACCCAGTCTTCGAGGATCGCGATTTCCTCGGATGTAAGCTTGCCGGCCGGGGGCATCTGTAAATCGGCGTCGTTGTACCGAACGGCCTGAATCAGGCGGCTGCGTTCGAGATCGCCTGGTACCACGGCGAACCCGTGCGGGCCTTTCTGTCGCAACGCTCCCCGAAAATCAACGCGAAAATCTCCCGCGAGATCGTCGGCGTCAGCACTATGGCACTCATAGCATGCCTGGACTAATAAAGGCCGCACCCGTGACTCGAAGAAGGCCACATCGTCATCAAGCAGCTCCGTTTCATAGCCATCATAATCACCAGACCAGACTTCAATGCCGGAGACATTCGCAGCACCCCCACGGCTGGTGATCTGAATCTGGCCGTCCCGTACTTCTACCGGCCAGGGGCCATGCCTGTCCCAGACCCCGGCCGGTCCACTGATGTAGTTCCGCAGGACACTGCGGCCGTTGAGCGTGAGGCTGTAACGCTCGGCGTTGTTGTCTTCCCAGACATAGACGAAGACCGTGTACCGACCGTTCGGAACGTCGGTCAGCAGAATCTCGACATCGCCCCAGCGGCTGGATCGCAACATCCTGGCCCGTTCGGGATCGGTCTCGGGAACCAAAGGGATTGATTGATTTTCAAAGGCCTTGTCTTTGGAGCGATACTGTGGATTGTCGGCTCCGTCCCAGAGATGGCCATCAATCGTGACGGCAGGACCATTCAGATTCAGGCCACGGAAAAAACGTGGCGTCGGCTCGTCGGCAAGGAGAACAACAGCACCCGCCGTGAGTACCATTGTCATCAGGCAGAGCCTGCTCAGCGGCGAGGTTATAGTCGACATGGATTAGGTTCCGCGACGAGGTTGCAACAGATACTGACGACCATAGACCAGGTGTTCGACCAACCGCTTTGTTGCCAAGTCTCCATCTCCGGCGAGGACTGCTTCAGCAATGCCAATATGCTCTTCCACGCTGGGGCGAGCACGATCGGGATTGTTGAGTGTGACCCGCATGATCGATCGATGCACCTTGTCATGCAATTGCAGCAGTGTCTTCAGAATCTCCCGGTTCCCCAGCAACTGGCTGAACAGGATGTGGAAGTCAGCATCTAGCCGAGCGATCGCAGGATAATCGGTGGCAACAAGCGCGGCCCGCTGTGCTGCGAGATTGGCTTCGATCTGAGACCGATCTTCCGCCGTCAACCGGCCTGCCAAGGCACGGAGGACGTAAGATTCAAGGGCCTCGCGAATCTCAAATTGATCAGCGATCTCTTCGACACTCAGGTCGCGCACCACAATTCCCTGTTGTGGTGCCACGGACAGAAATCCTTCAGCTTCGAGTCGTTCCAATGCTGCTTTGATGGGGGTCTTGCTCATCCCGAGCTTCAGAGCCAGTTGCCGTTCCGACAGAAACATCCCAGCAGGGAATTCCCCGATCTGGATGAGTTCCTTCAGTTGGCTGTAGGCTCGCTCTTTAAGTAACGGTTTCGCAGCGGAATTGGCAGGAAGCTGAATCAAGGTCGCGCCCTGGCAAGGGGGGGGGTGAGGTCTGCTGCCGTACGAGATTCTACTGAGATCTCAAGGCCAGTCCAAGCTAGATCATGTTGAATCACCGCACGGGCGTGACAAGGGTACTGTGTGTTTGTGGGGTATGGCGGAATTGCCTAGGGGGAAGCAATCACTATTTCTTCAGTGCAGGGGTATCGGGTGGGATATCTCCTTTGACTTCGACAAATTCGACGGCATCGACCACAACGTGGCCGACCGTCCCTTCATTGGTAATCGTAACAACTGTGGCCGAGCCTTTGGGACATGCAAATGCTCCCAAGGGGACATATCCACCGATTTTTGGCTTTGCTGTTTGATCGATCTTGATTGTCTTTTGGGTGTTGCCCACGGTGACTACCACCGGGACCTGCTTCGCACGGTTGGAACTCGGTGTGTAATACACTCGAATTTCGTAGAAGGCCGGGCGGGAAAGTTTGGGGCGGTAGGTAATTTGCTTGTCACCTTTGCCTTCGTTGCTGTCGTGCAGGTAATCGGCTCCGACGAAACCATCGATCGATGCCGACGAGGACCAGTCGCCAGTCACCTGGGCATCGACGTTGTCGACGACAATTCCCTGCATTTTTTTCGGATCGAGTGTGTCGCGCGGCTGACGGACGGGGCCTGTCCATTCCAGGACCTGCTTGTCGGCGAGGAGACGTTCCTTTAAAGCAGCGTAGGGCACAGCCTGTACCGAGCTATGAGCATCGATTGCCAGGCTCGCGGCCGTGGCGGCGGATTGTCCGAGCACCATGAAGACCGGTTCCATGCGGATGGAACCATAGGCGATATGCGAGGCCGCAAGACAGACCGGCACCAGCAGATTTTCACATTCTTCAGCCTTGGGTCGAATGCTGCGGTAGCTGATGCGGTAGGGTGACACGCCGACCTGAATGTCCCCTTCGTTGCGAACAAAGCCCTCAGTGGTGACATAGCGCTGGCAGTTATGGGAATCCATATTGTAGGCCCCCAAGCCCACGGGGTCTTCGGGAATGATCCGCTGCTGACAATGGTTCTGGTTCATCACGTATTCGGAAATCATGCGACGGGCTTCGCGGACATACATCTGGTGCGGCCAGTTGTCGCTGTAAACGAATTCGTCTTTGGCTAGACCGATGCGAGTAAACTCTTCTCGAATCTTTTCCGGAACCCGAGGATGATTTGCTAACGTATACATTAAGCCTTGTTGGTAGTTTTTGTGATCTTCGAAAATCGCTTCGCGTGTTTTGTAGTCGGCATTGGGATAGTCATAGTTGGCCCCGATGTAGTCGGTGCTAATGGCAAAGTTATTGTTCGTGTCAGTCTTGCGATTGGGCATCCAGACTGGATTCCACGGGCTGCGATGATCCCCCGCTTCGAAGTTTCGCAGCAGCAATTCATACTGTTTTTCATCGTAATTCGCCGGCTTCGGCCAGGCACGACGATTTTCGGCGATATCGGTGGTGCACATCCGGAAGTTGTAGGCCTGAACGCGATGATCGCCGTCGCCGTCGACTCCGGGCGGGTCGGCCGACACTAACGGCAGCAATCCACTCTTCGGATCACCGGGGATGACATACGGGTCAACATTTGTCGTGAATTGATGTTTTGTGGCATGAGCGATTTCAATTCCATTGATCGTCTCACCATAGACGGAGTTGCCTTCGCGGCCGACATGGAATTTGACCCCTGCCATGGCCATCAGGTCGCCTTCGTAGGTGGCGTCGATAAACATTTCTCCCGCGAACGATTTGCCCGATTCCATTTTGATCGCGGTGATGCGTGCTCCCTGCTTCGAGACCCCGGTTTCATTCAAAATAAGGCGTTCACCAAAAACGACGGGAATGTCGAGATCTTTCAGCCAGTCGCGGTAGATTTGCTCGGCGACGTGTGGTTCGAAGGTCCACATTTCCAGTTCGCCCGTAGCTTTGCGGCGGCTCTGGTATTCGGCGAACTTCTGATATTTCCAGGCTGATTCCTGGGCATAGTGCTGACCGACCCGCTGATAAAACTCGCGGGACAATCCGCCGATCGCTGCCTTGTTGCCGATGTCGGTGGCTCCCAGTCCACCCGATGTCAATCCGCCGAGATGCTGGCCGGATTCTATCAAAACAACGGTCTTACCCATCGCCTTGGCCTGAATGGCCGCCGTGATGCCACCGGATGTGCCGCCATAGATCACGACCTGATACCGGAAATCCTGAGCGAGAGCGCCGGTAGTGGCAAACAGGAATGTGAACAGCAGCAGGAGCTGTGGGAGTCGCATAACAGGATCTTTCGAATCAGCGTTGTCGATGACGGAGTGGTTCGCTAGAAGTGACGCAGATTATGTTATCAGATCGGGAACGGTTTCGCAGTCGGAAAGTCAGCCGCGACGGTGATCGGAAATGGCCTGTGCTATGATGTACGAATCCACATGGCTGCTGGAAATGACCGTTCTCTGGAGATGAGTCAACTTGACGCCGGGTCTCGACGATTTTGCATCCCTCGTTCAGCGATTGGCTGTCGCGTTGCCAAAACTGGAACGTGTTGCAGAGGTTTTGAAGCTGCCACCCTTAGCCGGCCGGGAATGGTACGACCTGTTGACCCGCAAACTTGTCCCGCAGCTGGGGCACGATCCATTTCTGGTCGTGGCTGTGACGGGCGGGACGAACATCGGTAAAAGTGTGGTGTTCAATCATCTGGCGGGTGAACGGGCCAGTGCCTCGAGTCCGTTGGCATCTGGCACGAAACATCCGGTCTGTCTGGTGCCCACCGGGTTTTCGCAGCGACATGATCTTGCCGCGTTGTTTCCATCATTTCATCTGCAGGTTTCGTCTTCGGCTACCGAAGCACTAACCAGCAGTGATGAGCACTGGCTGTTCTGGCGGGAAAGTCCGGCCGTCCCTCCGAACCTGTTGCTGCTCGATACACCCGATGTCGACAGCGATGCCCCGGTGAACTGGCAGCGAGCGGACGCCATTCGTCAATCCGCCGACGTGCTCGTGGCTGTGCTTACCCAACAAAAATACAACGACGCCGCGGTGAAGCAGTTCTTTCGACAGGCAGCCGATGAAGGCAAACCGGCAGTCGTGGTCTTCAATCAATGTGAACTCCCCGACGATGAAGCCTATTGGCCGCTGTGGCTGGAGACCTTTTGCCAGGAGACTGGGGTACAACCGCTCTACGTCTACCTGGCACCGAACGATCGGAAAGCCGCAGAGGCATTAACGCTGGAGTTTCAGGAACGCCGATGGCCACCGAATGAATCCGCTGATGCGACTTCGGTAGCTCCCGTTCGTTTGCAGGACGTCTTTGCCCGGCTGCGCTTTGCCGAGATCAAGCTGCAAACTCTGCGTGGCGCATTAGAGCTGGTGGCCGATGACCGTCAGGGGGCGGTCAGTTTACTGCGGGAGATCGAAGTCCGCAGCGGAGAATTCCGGGCAGCGGCGGAAGTTTTGACAGCCCATCAACTCGCGGAAATCGATGACTGGCCCGCACCGCCGTCTGCCATTGTGATTGACGATGTTCGCCGCTGGTGGTCTAGCCAGCGTCAGGGATGGTCTGCACAGGTGCATGGCGTCTACAACCAAATTGGTCAGACGTTGAAGGTTCCCTTTTCAATGGCGAAGACTTGGTGGCAGGGTCCGCCGCCTCCCGTTTGGGACAGTTTTCGCGAACTCGAATGGCAGGCGATCGTCCGTGCGGTAGGTCGAGTCTATACAAAACTGGAGTGGCTGGCCGATGTGGGGCAGCCGTTGTTAAAGGTCCGACTGGAACTGTTGCTGACCGGCGTATCCCGAGCCGAAGTTTTACGGCAACTGGAGGCCGAACATCGGCAGTTCGATTTTAATGAACTGCTGCAGACGACAGTCGAACAGGAACTGCTGTCGTTCCGTGAAGAGAATCCGCAGTTATTCGGCTGGTTCAAGCGATTGGACGAAGCCACGGCGGCGGCGAGACCCATGCTGACCATTGCCCTCGGCATCACGGGAATTGGCCTGCCTGTGGGGGAGGCGGCAACGCATCTGGCTTCGCAAAGTCTGATGCAGGGGGCTATGCATGTGTTGGGCGATGTCGTGGCGGGGACGGCGACCGCGACGGTCGGGGAAACGGCGATTTCCGCGACGGCCTCCAGCGGGGCCGGTTATTTGCAGGCCAAGTTTCATCGACTGCAGGAAACCTTCACGCGGCAGCGGGTCCGCTGGCTCGCGGAGCGACTGGAAAGCCGGATTCTGGGTGGCCTGACCGGGGAATTGCAGTCGGCTGCGGCAATCAGTCGTTCGGCGGAATATCAGGCGGTCGCCGAAATCTTGGCGGGCTGGCGAAAATCTGTGTAACACTTAGCGCCGGCAACGGTACGAGCAGAGTGACTCCCTCGATGTGGCCACATCGGCGATGTTCGACCGGGGGGCAGCCGCTGGACCTCGGCCTTTAACCCCTGCCGTGGTATGGTCTTCGGAAGCTCTCCGGTCGACGTCGTGTGGAGTCGATTGCAGGGGAGTTCGCGTATGTGTGGCCAGTTAGCCTTTCCAGGCATGGACGCTTGTGCGGCATGGTGGACACCTTGGTTGAAAGCGCAGCCAGCCGATTCAACCGCAGCCATTGCCGTTCCATCCGAAAATGTTTCCGCAGCAACAGTGCTCGCCGTCGACACCGTCAACGAAGAGGACTGGACAGATATCCGGGAGACATTGCTGGGAGATGGGACCGCCTATGCCCGGCTGGTTTCCCGATATCAGCAGTCGTTATCGCGGTATTTGTGGCGATTCACGCGCAGTCCGCAGGCGCATGAAGAGCTTGTGCAAACGGTGTTTGTGGAAGCCTATTTCCAGTTGCGAACCTTTGCCGGCCGGAGTCCGCTGAGTCACTGGCTGCAGGTGATTGCCACGCGGGTGGGCTATCGGTTCTGGAAAGGGCAGACGCAGCAGCGACAACGGAATATGATTTCTATGGACCAGACCGATGAACCACCGGAACGCCGCGTCGTAGGGGATCATCTGGAATCGGCGGAAGCTGCCGCTCGGGTGCATGCCTGCCTGGAGCGTCTGCCACCGCGCGATCGGCTGGTGATTACGCTGTTACACCTCGAAGAAAAAACGGTCGCCGAAATTTCTCAGTACACAGGCTGGTCGCAGACGATGGTGAAGGTGCAAGCGTACCGTGCTCGCGGTAAACTCGCTAAGTTGCTGCGGGAGTCGCCGATATGACCACATCTTCCAATCACCAACCCGTCTCGACCTGGGATGGCTTCAAGCAATTGATGCATCAGGCGCGGTCTGAATCGGCCCCGCTGGTGGATGTAACGGCCCCTGTGCTCGCGCGGATTTCCCAGACGCCTCAGGTCAGCTGGCAGCCGGTCGAACGCGTCATTCTTGCCTCTGCGGGAGTCAGCGCTGTTCTGGCGGCATCATTGCTGTTTGTCGTCTGGACGACTTCACAAAATCTGGTCGATCCCGCCTCTGGCTGGTTCCAGCCCTTCGAAGTGACACTGCTGGAGAGGCCTTGAAGGATGTTAACCACGACCACATCCCCTCCGCAATGTTCCCCATTAAGCGTGGTTCCGGCCAATCGCTGGATGTGTCCCATGGTGTGGTCGGTCGGGTTGGGCGTGATCTTCACGGCCGGAGTTGTGAGCGGGGCGGCGGGCTATGCCTACTGGCATCATTCATACCTGCTTTGGGTGCATGATCATCCCGATGACATTCCCGACATCGTTCTGCAGAAGCTGACCAGCAAGCTGAGCCTGACCGAAGAGCAGATTCCCAAAGTCGCCGAACTGATCCGCAGAAATCATGAGCAGTTGGAACGGTTACAGGATGAGATTCGCCCGCGCGTGGATCAACGCTGTACGGCTTATGAAGCGGAAATGAAAGCCCTGCTCACCGAAGAGCAGTATGCCATCTGGTTGCCCCATTTCCGTGACGTCTGCCGGATCTGGTTGCCGTAACCGCAGCCCATCGGGTCTCAACTCAACGGGGCGGAAATCTCCAGCAGATCAACCGCCGGCTGATGATTGCAGAAGATCGTCGCCAGCCGGCCATAGGTCTTGTTGCCCACGGGCATCTGTAACGCCTCCGCCAGTCCCGGCCCGGCCGTGAATTCAAGAATGGCTCCGAGATCGATGTGCCTGAGCACGTTGTGTGTGATGAGCACCCGCCCGAGGGGAATCTGCCCCGCGAGAATCTCTTTACGAACGGCGTCGGTCACATACTGAAAGTTGAACCGCACGATGCCGAACTGCACGGGAATGTTCGTCCCCTGTTTCAGCAGCAGAATTTTGCGGGCATAAATATCACCCAGTTCCTTCGCCGCAAGGACCCGCACATCCACCGATGTCTGGTGATACTGCTCCATCGTAACGGTCATATGATGGTTATGGGCCAGCATCGACTTGTACGGTTCCGGCGTGACGACCGAGGGAATATGCTCCACGCGCATAAACAGCGCCGGACCTTCCGGAAACAGATCAGTCAACGCGCGGAGTTCATCGTGAGGGTTCAACGGGGGCCTCTCTCTTTTGCCTGGTCAGCACGACGAAACCATTCTTGAATCGATAATTGGAATCCCGGCAATAACATGGCATCGTCCAAGATGTCGGCTTCTGTCAATGTGCGGAAGTCGGTCATGCTTTGAAAGACCTGGACTGTCCTCAACTCTGGGTCCACATACCAGACCCGTTTCACCCCATGCTGAAAATAGTCGGCCAGTTTGCGTGCCATTTCCCCGGAGGTATTCGAGGGGCTGAGAACCTCTACCGCGAGATCCGGTGCCCAATTCGCAATGGGTGATTGACGTTCTTGTGAGCTGGGCAGCGATTCATAGCGAACGAATGCGACATCGGGCAAACGAATCAGTTGTTCGCTCAATCGATGAGGAGCGTCTGCTCCCAGTGTGAACCCGATGTCGTGCTCTTCGAGATACGACTCAAGGAACAGTACGAGCAGCGTTGCCAGTCGGGCTTCATACCAACCCATGCTCTTCTCCACCAGCACGCCATCGATCAATTCGCAGAGCCGTTTCTCGCGACCATGACCGTCAATGAGCTGCAGCAAATCGCCGTCTTTCGCCATGCCAGGTATGGGCGACATCAAGACGCGGCGCGGCGAAACATCACCTAAATCGCGGAGGAGATCTGCGACGGTGGTCACGACCGGTTCAATCTCCAGCGATGCAGCATGGACCAATGCGGTATTCATTTCGACCTCGCCATGTCGAGAAGCTTTCCTTAAGTATACCGCACGGATCGGTGTTCGGGTTCGAAGTATTCGGTCAGCAAGGTGTCGACCTGCAACAGTCCTTTGCGCGTCAGGATGACGCTGTCGTTTTCGACGTTCAGGTATCCCTTAGCCTGCTGATTCGCGAGCGGTTCGGCGAACTCGACCAGCGGGTCGACACCAAATTTGTCGCGGAAGGGTTGAACCGGAACCCGCCCTTCTTTCATCTGCAGGACGAACTCGCGGATCAGAATCTGATGCGGTGTTGGTCGCAAGGCCCGATTGATGGGCAGCTCGCCTCCTTCGACCGTCGAGAGATAATCGTCGATTCCATCGAGGTTCTGGTAATGGACTCCCTGCAGATGGCCGAACGACGACACACCGACCGCCAGCAGATCACAACCCCGCCAGACATTATCGCGGTAGACGAAATGGTCAGTCGCCGGGTTCTTGATCAGTTCGTTGCCACTCGATGCGTGATACCCCGCAGCCTGCAGGGTATCGATAGCTTCACTCACCCAGCGGCGTTTGGTCGACCAGTTCGCCACGGGGGACGTAACCCCCATCTCGCGCATCTCTTTGGAGATGATGGTATTGAATGGCAATTCCATCTGATAGATGGTGATATTGTCCGGATTCATCTCGCGGACCCGCTCGACACATTTGTGCCAGTTTTCGTCAGTCTCGCCGATCATGCCGGCAATGAGATCGATATTGACCTGTGGAAAGCCGACCTGCTGAATCCATTCGTAAGCCCGGCCGACTTCCGGGGAGAGATGCGCTCGCCCGTTGACTTCCAGGATGGTGTCGTCAAAGTTCTCGACACCCAGTGAAATGCGCGTGACACCGATATCTTTCAGCGTCTGCACCTTTTCGAGACTGAGTGTGCCGGGCTCACATTCGAAGGTGACTTCGTCGGCGTTGTCCCAGCTGATTGAGCGGCTGAGTTCATCGCGCAGGAAGCGGAGTTGCTTGGCGCTCAGATAAGAGGGCGTGCCTCCGCCGAAGTAGACGAACTTCAGGGAGCGGTCTTGAACAGCAGGCTGGACCTTAAGAAGTTCGACTTCTTTCGCCAATGCCTCGACATACCGTTCGATCGCCTTCGCATTCTGGTTCGTATAGACCCGGAAATAGCAGAACTTGCAGCGTTTGCGGCAGAAGGGAATGTGGAGGTATAAGCCGAGTGGCACCGTGCGGTCGGGTTCGCTGGCGAAGGCCTGTGTCACTTCCGGCACATAGGCCCGATCCCACAACGAGAACGGGGGATAGTTCGAGACGAAGTAGCTGCCCACTTCAGTGACATCAACCAGTTCCGCAGACATATCGCCATCTCTTTCGTTCAGTTTCAGTCAGTTCAATGGGCTTCAGTACTTTGCGGAACGCGCAGTTCCAGGTCGGTCACGAGCAGCAAATCGATGATGTTCATTGAGTCGTCAGGCTTATACACGACCAATGTGCGCCAAGTCGGAGACGCAGCTATGAACTCCTGATGATGTACAGGAATTGCACGGCCATCGGCCAGATGGATAACAAAGGGGCGAAACGGTTGAGCGTGATAAAGTTCCCGGACGCGTTCGATTGTCATGGTTCGTGCCCCTTACTTTTTACCAAAACAAAAGACTTTCCCTTCGCGACTTTCATTCCCGACAACTAGCACGCCTTCACCAATGGCTGGGCCGGCCGAGATCGCTTTGCCGGTGTTGTGCTTCCAGCGTAACTGACCATCTTTGAGGCCCAGTTCGTAGAGATTGCCATCCTGCGATCCGACGAAGACTCGGTCGCCCACTATGGCGGGTGAACTATCAACTTTGGCCCGTGTAGCGAAAGTCCAGGCCTGTTTGCCGGTGTCGCGGTGGACGGCGTGAATCGATTTGTCACGACTGCCGACGACCAGGAACTTGTCGGTTACCGCCGCCGAGGAATGAAACGGAAACTCGCCTCCGCCGGTGGAGTACCGCCAGACTTCGGTCATGGTCATCCAATCGATTGCCACGATTTCGCTGGCATAGGTGCCCACATACAACACGTTCCCGACGACCGAGGGGGATGCGATCAGGTAGGTGGCCAGCGGCATGTCGGATTTCTGCTCGCCGGTTTCGATGTTGATTGCCCGCAGGTGTTCATCACATCCGGCGATGAAGGTGTATTTCTCGGCGATGGCCGGTGCGCAATGCACATACCCTTCTGTGGGAAACGTCCAGAGCGGCTGGCCATCACTCATATTGAGACAATAAAGGCTGTTGTCATACGATCCGAACAGGATGCGATGATCGACAATCGCCGCCGAACTGTAGATCTCTCCGCCGGTGCTGAACGTCCATTTGGACTTGCCGGTTTTTCTGTCAATCGCATGAAAGAGGCCATCTTCATCACCCAGATAGACGGCGTCGGCGGTGACAGTCGGTGACGATTTGAAGCCCGGCGCAAACGAGTTCTTTTCGACCTTCTCGACCGACTTGTAAGTCCAAACGGTTTCACCAGTCGCACGCTTCAGGCAGACTAGGTCGCCAGACAGGCATGGCACATAGACATAGTCGCCTACGATTGCCGCCGTCGCGACAATTTGATCACCCAATTCCACTTGCCAGAGCAGTTCCAGCGTTTCCGGAAGAGTTGATGTGGCCACCCCGGTGAGAGACAGATTTTGACGGAATGAGGGCCAGCTCGTGGTTGTTGCCGCTGACGGTTCGGCGGCACACAGTCCCGAAGCGAGCAGCAGAGTTAGACTGAGACTGGCGAAGGTTCGTAAGCACATCGATACAACTCCTCCAGGCTTTGAGCGTCGACTGGTCGAGGGTTGAACGTTCCCGTCCATTGCTTCGCGGCATCGACAGCCAGTGTTGGCAGCATGTCCGCTTTGACACCACATTGTTTCAAACTCGTCGGACAGCCCGCCGCCGCAATCAACTGCGTCAGCCGTCGTGCCAATTGCTCGCTGGCATCCGGTGCGTCGGCCGCACACAACCCGGCATCGGCCGCGAGTTGACCATACAATTGGCCGACCACCGAAGAATTATACCGGACGACATGAGGCAATAAGAGACCAATCGCCAAGCCGTGCGTAATCTCATAGTGAGCCGTCAGCGGATTGGCGAGGGCATGGGTAGCACCGAGCATCGAATTTTCGATGGCCGCCCCGGCGAGATGGGCACCCAATAGCATCGCCCCGCGGGCTTTGACATTCCGAGGATCGGCGAGCACTCCGGGAAACCCTGTCACCAGCAGACGCCAGCTCCGGCGGCTGAAGAGTTGTGAGATCGGATTTCGCCGGGTCGTCACATGCGACTCGACAGCATGGCTGATGGCATCGATTCCCGTAGCCGCCGTGACGCCAGCGGGCATGCTGATCGTGAGGTCGGGGTCGAGAATGGCCGCGCGGCAGGCGGCTTTTTTGTCGCCGCAGGCCATCTTCATATGTGAGTCGGCATCGGCAATGAGTGCGAACGATTGGGCTTCGCTGCCTGTCCCAGATGTGGTGGGGACGGCGAGCATGGGCAGCATCGCTTTGGTCGCTTTGCCAACGCCCCAGTAATCCTGCATGCGGCCGCCGTTGGTGTAGAGGAAGTTGATCCCCTTGGCACAATCCATGGCACTGCCACCACCGACAGCGATCAGAAAATCAATCTGCTGCTGTTGCGCGACCTGTAACCCCCGAGCGACATCGTCGGTTGTGGGATTGGGTTGCACATCGCGAAAGATCGTCACTTCGACCGGTTGTTCCCGCAGGCTGGCCAGACACCGCTCCACATGCCCGGCCTGCTCAATGCCGGGGTCGGTCACCAGCAACACGCGACGACCACCATATTCCCGCGTGAGTGGTCCCACGGACTGAACGCAGCCGCTGCCGAACACTACGCGGGTGCGAGGGTCGTAGTCGAAACCGGGAAGAGCCGACTCGGTATCGGGCGATGACTGCGGCGAGTCCATTGGCAGGGCTCTGTTCAGGTGGGAAGCATGAGCGGCGGTCTGTCCATCCTATCGACGATGAAACCCGGTATCCCCTGCGAGATACCGGGTTTCTCGAAAAATCTTACACACCCTGCATGGGAATTACTCCCCATCCCCCGAACTGGCCCGGGCGGTGGGTTTGAAGCCCCCTTCGAGTTTGGCGCCCTGTTTGATCGCGAACAGGTTCGACTTATTCGAAATGAAGAGCGTGTCGTTCGCGGCGACCGGTGTACTGTAGATCGCGTTGATCATGTTGATTTCGCCCAGGATGTTCAGTTCCTTGGACAATTCGAAGATGGTGATGTCGCCGTCTTCGTCTCCGATGAACACCTTGCCGTCCACGATCAATGGGGAGCCCCAGGATGCGGCGAACATATCATGCGTCCAGTAGACGGTCGGCTTGCCGGGAGCGCTCAGCTTCTTGGCATCCAGGCAGTGAACCAGTCCGCTGAAGTCCGCGATGTAGAGCAGATCATCTTTGATGGCCACGCTACCGATGGTGCGGTGCATCGTTTCTTCGAACTCAACCTTGCCGTCGCCGTCGCTGTCGATGGCATCGTAGTGGAAAATGACGCCCGAGTTGGGATTGGGAGCCGTCTTTTCGCCCTTCTTTTCATCGACGTTCTGCAACCGCCGCGGAGCCAGTTCCTTACCATCGGCTCCCATGGCGAGTTCCAGGCTGATATCGCCCCGCTTGGTCGGGTCGAGACAGTAGAGGTGGCCGACACCTTCACCGTGTTCCGGGTCTTCCCCGACGGCACAGTAGACATTGCCATCGTAGAACACTGGCGTGCCGATGAAGTGATTGCGGGTGGCACGACCGCCTAACAGATAGAGCGAAGTTTTGGGGTTGCCATCAAACTTCCACAGCAGTTTCGGCTTGCCTTTGCCATCGCCGGCAGGGTCAAAGCTGTACATCCAGCCGTCACCGGAACCGAAGACAATTTGTGCCTGGCCCGTGGCATCCACGAAGTAAACCGGCGAAGACCATTGCCCGTGCAACACGTTCACACCGGGGGTGCTATCGGTCCACAGGACTTTGCCGGTGTTCTTGTTGATGCAGAGATGGCTGGGGGCATTCGGCGCGGGAATGTTGATGTGCGATTCATCGACACCGTTACCAGTATCGACGAAGAGATAGTCACCCATGGCCGTCACGGAGCAACTGCACATATTGTGCTGGGAGACGCCGAGTTCGCCCATCATGTCGAGCCGCCAGAGGATGTCGGCTTCATACTTGTCGTCGCTGGGTTCGGCCTGGAAGGTGCCGTCGTTCTTGCCGTCGTGGAAGCCGTTGGCGTCCAGACACGTGACTTCCCCTCGGTTGGTGACATACCACACGCGGGAATCTTCGCAATAAACCGTGGCACACACCCCTTGTTGCGGCCAGTCATGCACGCGGCCGGTGGGCAGTTTCGGGCTGGAAGCCTGCCACAGGAAGTCGCCAGTCTTCTCGTCGAAACAGACGAGGCAACCGAGATCGACATTGCTGGGGAAGCGCTTGATATAGCCATTGCCGTTGTTGGTACCGACGTAAACCTTGCCG
Source organism: bacterium (assembly GCA_016125225.1). Classification (GTDB taxonomy): domain Bacteria; phylum Planctomycetota; class Planctomycetia; order Planctomycetales; family Planctomycetaceae; genus DSVQ01. The sequence continues at coordinate 118,518 of WGME01000034.1, forward strand.
TTAGCGACGACGGGGTTCCCGTATGTTTGCGACCCAAGGTCCGCGACCCACAAGACATTTTCGCCGGTGTCCAGGTCCCAGGTATCCGGGATGTTTTTGCAGGCGGGGGTGTTGTTGCGGTACGGCGTACCACCCCAGCTCGGCCAATCACCCGTTTGCACTTTGAGTGACGAAATGTGCTTGAGCGCCTCGGCCGAGGGATCAAACTTCTCGGCGGCCTGGACCAGACCGGTTAGTGCCAACACGGCACTCCAGCCAGTAATCAATCGTGTGTAAGACATGACAGTACCTCAATGATGGCTGTAGTGACGGAGTTTAGTTCGCTGAATCGAGTGGTGTCACGATGACGTTATCGATGAAGATTTCGGCATCTTTGGCGTTCCCGAAGAGGCCCGGGCTGCCGTTCGTGTTGGCGGGGGAGTCGGTCCATTCGATCGACCATTCCGGCGGTTCCGGATCGTCCCGCTTCCAGGCTTTACCCTGCAGCAACGCGACCGGTTGGCCTTCCCGTTCCTGAATGGTGACGCGGAATTTCATGCGGTACCACTCATCTGGTTTCCAGGCAAAGGGCTTATCAAAATACTTCTGATCGTGAGGAATCCACGAGTAGAGTTTCAGTTGCTGGCTGGCCCCCATCATATCGAAACGGTATCGCGAGCAAGTGAGACCGATGTCGGGGGTCCGAGAGTTCGGGTCGGCATTGGCCGAGACTTTTTGAGCATCGGCGAAGACGTCGGCCTGGATTTCGTAGTTCGCGGAATCGGGGTGACCCAGCCAACCCTGGCTGCGAGTCCCCTTGGGAATTGTCGTGATTTTGCACATCACCCCGTTGCCCGCGATTTTGTAGGCGGGGTTCTTCTCGACTTCCAGACGCGGCCCGATTTCTTCATCACCGGTCCACTTCCAGGACTTGATCAAACCCATGTCCTGCATTTTCTGCAGTGGGCCGTCGAGCGTTTCCTTGGCCTGATCTTGAGTGACCACTTTTTCGACGATTTCGAGATAACGTTTCAGGTTCGTCCAGCTCTGAGTCGCCGTGGTGTCATCATACTTGGCAACTGGAGCCGGGATGTTCGTGAACTGCGTGTGCAGGTAGATGTAGAGTTTGGAAGCGAGATAGTCGGACGCTTTCAGCTCACGGTACTTGTCAAAGTCGATGACGATGTGACGGTACCGTAAACCGACGCCGGTGACCGGGACGCGGCCTTCGTCGAACGTATACTTCCAGGGGAAATCGGGAATCACACGCACGCGGGCGGTGGCCTTCGCGCCGTCGATTTCGGCATTCACCATGACCGCGTTTTGCACGGCTTCGGCATCACTGGCGAACTTGCCGGTCTCGTCGATGCTTCCCTTGCCGTCCAGCGAGAACTTCACCTTCGCGGCATCGGCTTCTCCCAAGTACTGACCATTGGCGTTGTACAACAGAACCTGGAATTGCTGCTTCTGACCCGGACGCAGCAGGCCCTCTGCCGGAATGATGAGAGCTTGTCCGGGCTTTTCATCCCTAGTCACCGGGGTTTCCGCTTCCATCGGCGGGATGGGATCGGCTTCCGGCTTCGCGTTCTTAGCACCGATACAGTACATGAACGTATCAGTCGGCAGATAAATGCGGCCATGCGAGATAATGGGCGATCCATTGATCTCGGCGTCGAGACGGAGTTGGTGAATCTTCTTCAGGCCCTTTTCCGCGGCTTCAAAAATGTACCAGCGGCCGTTGGCGTCGGTGCAGTAAAACTTGCCGTCTGCATAGATCGGACTGCCACGGCCCATCGTGCCCAGTTTCTGCTTGCCGATGACTTTCCCGGTCGCCAGATCATTCACAAAAAAGTTGCCACTGTCATCGATGGAATAGATGCGGTCACCCACAATGATGGGTTGCGTCTTGCCGATGAACTCTTCTTTCAGCTTCCAGACTTCGCCCGCCTTGGTCAGGTCGCCGGATTTCGAGGCGTCGATGGCGAACAGAGCACCCATCTTGGTGTCATCGATGTTTTCTTCGCTATGACCGCAGATGATCATGTTGCCCATTGCGACTGGCCCTGTATTCAAGCCACGCATGGAGACATTGTATTTCCAGATGTGCTTTCCGGTGCGGGGTTGGTAGCTGTAAACGCCACCGTCTCCGGTGCCGATGATGAACTGTGTTTGTCCGCCGACGGTGGTGATGATCGGGCTGCTGTAGGTGGTGTCTTCGGGGAGCGGCTTCGTCCCTTGCGACCAGACCAGTTGACCATTTCGCTTATCGAAAGCGAGGATGCGGTGCTCGGGTCGGGCCTGGTCTCCCCAGCCGATGATCACACCGCTGATGATCGCGAGATTTTCGAAGACCACCGGCATATTGGTCCGGCCGCCGTAGGTGGTCAGCAGACCATATTCTTCACTTAAGGAGCGTGACCACAGCGTTTCACCGGTCTCGCCATTCATACATTGAAACAGGCCGCAAACCCCCAACGCGACCACATTACCGGTTTCCGGATCGCCGACCACATTTGACCAACCAACGCGGGTATCGGGCACGTCAGAGAGGAAGACGTTGAAGATGTTTTCCCACAGCACTTCCCCGGTTTCGGCATCGGCACAGACGACTTTTTCGGCCTCTTCCAGCGTGGCCGGTTTGTGGCGACAAAGAGTGTACAGCTTGCCCCGCATTACGATGGGCGTGGATCGCGTGCCGAGTTCGGCACTTTTCCACAGCATGTTTTCGCCATCGGGCTCCCAACTCGAAGGCAGATTTTTCTCGCGGGAGATGCCGTTCATTTCCGGGCCGCGCCAGAACGGCCAGTCGAGCGGGTCAGCGACGACGGGGTCGGCCGCCTGCAGAAAACTTGTTGAAACAGCAATCAGCACCAGACTTCGGAGCCACAGCGAACAATTCATGGGGACGTCCTCGGCAGGGGCAATACGGTGCGTGCGGGGCGGGTCGATCGATGGTTGCAGTACAAAACGGCACAATTTCAACCGTTTGCCACACCTATGACCATAACAACGGTCCACACGCCGGGCAAGTAGCGCAGAGCTGGTCCTGTGACCACTTCGCTGAATTTTCCCTCAATCCGCTGCCGGTCCAGGTTTGCGCACCATCGTCTGAAATTGGTGGGTTTTTTCTAAGTTGACCTGGGGTATTGGCTGCAGAATAATGCACATTCGTACCGGTTTTGTTGTCGTGGTTTCCGAAGGTCATGCCCATTTCAATCCACACAGGAGTCCTGCCATGCTCATGTACCAGCTCGCGGTTGTCTCGCAAACGAAATCGCTGAAACTCAGCGAGGTTGTCAAAGTCAGCGCGGCCTTGCAGAAGCAGGTCTCCCGAGACTTTGGACCGATCTGGAGTGTCAACAGCACGGTTGATGCCTTTGATCGCCTGGAGGATGTCCCCATAGGTTATTGGCCGGTTATTGTCAGTGATAACATCCATCAGCCGGGAGCCGCCGGGGTTCATATGGACAAAGACGGTCAGCCCTTTGCCTTGGTGCAAATGTCTGAAGAATGGGCTTTAACAGCCAGTCACGAAGTGCTGGAAATGCTCGCGGACCCCTTTGGAAATCGCCTCATTGCCGGGCAGTCTCCCGACAAGACTCAGGGCCGGGTTGAGTTTCTGGTGGAAGTATGCGATCCCAGCGAGGCACGTGAGTTTGGGTACACACTTAACGGAATTCTGCTGTCTGATTTCTATACCCCCAAGTATTTTGACCCAGTCGTCGCGGCCGGGGTGCGATACAGCTTTACCGGAGCCATTACCAAACCACGGCAGGTCCTTAAAGGTGGGTACCTGAGCTGGCACGATCCTGTGTCCGATCACTGGTTTCAGGAAACCTTCTTCCGCGGCGCGAAGTCGAGGATTCGCGATTTGGGTATCATGAGTGCTAAGAATGGTTCCTTCCGCTCGCAGATTGATATCAGTACCAATTTAGACAGTCTGCCCACATTGAAGGGCAAGAAAGTCGCTCGCGGCAGCCGTCGAACGTTGACCGCCGCGATGGTAGCCGAGGCGCCACTGGCGGACACTTACCAGGAAGCCACGGGTTCCCGAGCCAGCCGGCTGCAAAGTCAGATCGAGGCGTTGCTGGCCAGCGAAATCAATCAGTAGTCTTTGGCAAATTGGGTCACCTTGCACACAGAACGGCGGCTGTGATCGGCCGCCGTTCTGTCTTTTGTTCTGTTCTCACACGCTTCGGATTCCTATGATTTCAAGAGTGGTTCTTGCCTCGCATCAATCCCGTAGAGGATAGACCAATGAGCGACCAGAAATCCGACGACGAACTGGCGCAAAAGCAGCGTGCTGAAAGACTGCAGCAGCAAATCGAAGCCTTTACATCAGGTCACACGCCCGAGTCACCACGATCTCCGCGTCAGTTCATTGAACAGAAAATGCGAGAAGAAGCCGCGAAGCAGACAAAAAAGCCCCGCAAGAAATCGCAGTGACTCAGCCATTCAATCACGACCACCGTTCGATTCCAAACTCCATGACAGTCACGCCGATTACTGAGGCAACTCTGGTGCTTTGATCAGAGGATAATTGGTGCTTGACAACCCTTCGGTCATGAAGGTCACGATGTCGGCGATTTCTTCCGGGGTCAGCTTGAGGGCATAAATCTCCTCGTCCTGATACGGATTCCCGTTGCCCCCCTTGTTGTAGTGGGCCATCACCTCTTCCAAAGTCTTCAGGCTGCCGTTGTGCATGTAGGGGCCGGTCTTGGCGATGTCCCGCAACGTCGGCGTTTTCATCGCACCATGATCGCCGTCGAGATTACTGATCGCTTTACGCCCGGTGTCTTCTGAATCCAGCCCGATGTTATGGTAGGCGAAGTCGGTGAAACTGTGCCCGCTGTGACAGGCACTGCAGTTCGCCTTGCCGAAGAAGAGCTTCATGCCGCGTTGTGCCGCCTCCGACATTGCCGCCTGGTCGCCCGCTTTAAACCGGTCATAAGGCGCATCGCCGGAGAGGATGGTCCGTTCAAATGCCGCAATGGCTTTGGCCATGCCTTCTTGAGTGACATCTGTCCCGAAGACTTTTTGGAACTGCTCTTTGTAGCCGGGGATCTTATTAAACTTGGCGACTACATCGTCGAGGACCATTTTCATTTCGATGGGGTTGGCAATCGGGCCGAGTGCCTGCTCTTCGAGAGTTTTCGCCCGGCCATCCCAGAACTGCTGCTTCGAGTAGGCGGAATTGAGCACGGTGGGGGAGTTGCGGCCACCTTTCGCACCGCCGACTCCTGTCGCGAACTGTTCGCCGTTGCTCCAGCCTTTGGCCGGGTCATGGCAGCTGGCACAGGAGATGGTGTCGTCAGCCGATAGCCGCGGATCGAAATACAACTGCTTCCCGAGAGCCACCTTTTCTGGTGTGGATGGATTGTCTTCCGGATGGATGACGTCGGGCAAACCGGCAGGAGTTTCGGCCCAGGCGAACCCGGCGGCGAGCAGCAGTGTCACAGAGCAGACGAAACGCAACATGATCAATCCTCGGCGGCTGAGATTTCGGGATGCTGGATTTTAGTCAGAATCCCCGGCGATCGGCGACCGTACACGTGGTCTCTGAAGCTTGCCCGATTTCGCAAACTTTGCCAAACCTTCATCGAATGACCGAGATTTGGGCTTGTCAGACGCCGAAAATTGATTAAGGATTATGTTAGGGTTGGACAGACGTTGTCCAACGGACGAGTTCGCTGCGAGGTGATTGGCCCTGGCGGACCGATCGAAGCAGCATGACCAAGTAAGGAAGGAGGTGGTGAGTGGATTCTGACAGTAAACGCCAGCGAGGTGGCATCGTCTGACGACAGTCGACGGGCTGTCGACATCAGACAGCTACTGTCTCATCCGCGGATCATCTCTTTAGAGATCCCGATGTAGACTGCAATCCCCCGCGGTGGGTCGCATGACGATCTACCGCGGGGGACGTTTTTTCATGCATGTGCTTGTCATGCCAGTTCAGGGCATGCATGTCCGACATGGACCGCGAGCAGGAACGCTGGAATCGTAGCATCCAGCGTTCCCCAGACGACCGTACGACATTATTCCACGGTCACGCTCTTGGCGAGGTTCCGCGGACGGTCGACATTGCAGCCCCGCAGCAAAGCCACGTGATAGGCCAGCAACTGCAACGGCACGGCGGTGACCAGCGGTTGCAGATACTCATCGACTTCGGGGACGTAAATCACATCGTCCGCGAGATCGGCCACGCGATCATCCCCTTCACAGGCCACGGCGATCACCGGGCCACGGCGGGCTTTGATCTCTTCCATGTTGCTGATGACTTTGGGGTAGATGTTGCACTTGGGAACCACGAACACGCTCGGCGTGTCTTCGTCGACTAAGGCAATCGGGCCATGCTTCATTTCCGCGGCGGGGTAACCTTCCGCATGGATGTAGCTGATTTCCTTGAGCTTTAAGGCCCCTTCCAACGCCACCGGGAAATTGTACAAGCGGCCGAGATACAGGAAGTTTTCCGCCCCGTAATACTTCTGGGCGATCTCCTGCACCTGCTGATGGCACTGCAGCGTCTTCCGCAACTTGTCGGGCATGGCCCGCAGATGGCTGATGATGCGTTTCCCCGCTGGATACGAAAGGTGCCGCATGCGTCCCATGAACAACGCGAGAAGCGTTAACACGGTGACCTGAGCCGTAAAAGCTTTGGTCGAGGCGACGCCCACTTCCGAACCCGCGTGCAGATAGATGCCACCGTCTGCTTCACGGGCAATCGTCGACCCGACGACGTTGCAGATCGCGAGTGTCGGATGGCCTTTGCGTTTGCATTCCCGCATGGCCGCCAGCGTGTCAGCCGTTTCGCCCGATTGGGTGATCGCGAAGATCATCGTGCGGTCAGACAGAGGCGGGTTGCGATAACGGAGTTCGCTGGCGTATTCCACTTCCACCGGAATGCGAGCGAACTCTTCCAGCAGATACTCGCCGACCAGCCCCGCATGCCAACTGGTACCGCAGGCTGTCAGAACAATGCGATCAATCCGCCGCAGTGTCTGAGCATCCATATTCAGGCCGCCGAATTTCGCGGTGGCCTCGTCATCATCCAGTCGACCTCGTAAAGCGTTTTCGACGGTGGTCGGCTGCTCAAAAATCTCCTTGAGCATGTAGTGATCGTATTCGCCGAGATCGAGATCCTGTGTCGATTGTTCGAGCACTTTGACCGACGGCGTTTGCATGCCGCCATCGCGATGCAGCAACTGCAAGCTGTCTGATGTGAGGACGGCGAGTTCGTGATCGCTAAGGTAGACGACTTCCTCGGTATAACCGACCAGCGGGCTGGCATCGGACGCCAGGAAGTGTTCACCCTTGCCGATACCCACCACCAGCGGACTACCCAACCGAGCGGCGATCAATGTCCCGGGGACATCACGGAACAGGACGGCCAGGCCATAGGTCCCCTTGAGCCGGCGGAGAGCAGCTTCGACGGCTTTCACGCAGGTCTGTGTTTCGGTGGGGTCCGCCCCCATCTTCACTTCTTCAGCGAGGTGGAACGCCACCAGATGGGCCACCACTTCGGTATCGGTTCCGGTGCGGAAGATGTAGCCGAGTTCCCGCAACTGATTGCGCAGTGAACCGTAGTTTTCGATAACGCCGTTATGCACCAGCACCACTTCACCGTTGCCGCCGGTGTGGGGATGCGAGTTCACATCGCTGGGTTCGCCGTGGGTGGCCCAGCGGGTATGGCCGATGCCGAATGTCCCAGCGATCGGCTGTTCCTGGCAGAGGGTGGCCAGTTGATTGACACGGCCGGTCTTCTTGCGGATGGCAATCGCTTCGGACTGCTGGATGGCGACACCCGCTGAATCGTAGCCGCGGTATTCCAACCGAAACAGGCCTTCCAGCAGGTAAGTGATGGCCGATTTGGGACCGACGTATCCCACGATTCCGCACATAGATTTTGCCCCCCGAAACGCGAACGAGATGTCGCGTTTATGTCATCCTAGGCTCTCAGGGAATGCCACGCATGTTCAGTGGCGGTTCCCGAAGCCGTTAGTCTGTAACAGACAAGGGCAGAGAGGGTCAATCCGAATCATGGGACGAGGTGCGGAATGCAACCGCCCCTTGGCATTTTGGGGAGAAAGCCTGCCCTGAGACAGAATGCGGTGACCCTTCTATAGCTCCGTCACCAGAATAATCCCGACGACAATGTCGTAGGCGGCGTGGCAACCGACGGCAATTCCGAACCCCCGCCAGGCAAAGATCAGGGCAAACAGCACCCCGGCGAGCAAGCGGAAGGTGAAGCCGAACCAGAGTTCGCGGCTCGATTGCACCCGTGTGACGGCCTCGCTGATCATCGCCAGCAGCGTGGCATCGGTCGTGGGTGTTAGATAGTGGGCCAGGGCAAACCCGCAACTCGAAAGCAGAATTGCCCCCCAGGTCGACCAGCGGGCGGGAACCAGCAGCAGTCGCAGCAGCAGGTAACTCGCGGGAATGAGACAAAGCCGAAACAGAAACTCTTCGTACAAACCGGCACCCAGGAAATGGATCAGCCGCACACCGACCCAGTTGGTCGTGGTCTCCTGCACCTGTAGAAGCGCGTCCGGAGAGGCACGCATCCAGGAGTCGGCGGCTTGTCCCAGCAACACCAGCAGACACGCAAACAACAGACTTTCGGCGGCCATGCCCGCGAGAGTATCAACTTTGACCTGCGCGGGTTCCCGTAGCACATGATGCCAGGCGACAAAGATGCCGATGAGCAGCACTGGCAGACACCAGGCCAGAGATCCGCTGGCCGATGCCAGCATCGAACGCAGCCATTCGTCGGCACCGTTGCGGGCGCTGAGGTGTTGCTGCTGCATCCACCAGACACCCCATTCGTAGGCAATCAGCAACGGCAGAACGAAGGCCAGATTGACCATCGGCCTTCGCGTTTCTGCCCAGTAGCTGGTGGTGCTTTCCGTCATATCACAATCAACAGTGAAGAGGCGTGGTCTACAAAAACGTGTTCAACGGGAACGGTTCTCAGTGGGTTTGGGTGTGATGGTGAGCCGCTGACCAATCGGTCGCTGGCCCGACTGACGCCGCAGAAAGGCCGGGGGTGGCACTACCGTCTCTGCACTTTCCGAAGCCTGCTGATCAAGACGGCCCAGCGGGGCCGGAATGTCATGCCGGGAATCCACCAAACGACTCAGATGATCAGCAAAACGATTGGCGATCTGTTCGCTGAGCCGGGGTTCAATCGCATCGAGAAATTGACGTGCCAGCGGTTCTGCAAAGGCTCCCCGACGGACTTCGCGCCAGAAGCGGACGGCGGTCAGATTCAACAACCGCTCGTTTTGTCCCGTTGCCATGTGTGATGTCACGGGGTCGGTCAGCAATTCCACAAAGCGAACGATGATCGCCAGCCATTGCATCGCTGGTCGGAATCGCGGCCCCGAAATTCGTTGCGGATAACCCGTGCCATCAAGCCGTTCGTGATGCGTGCCCACCAGCAGCGTGACAAAGGCGGGCAGGTCTGTGAGACCCGCTAACACACTCGCACCAATCGCCGGGTGAGCCGGTTCCCGGCGTGCCAGTTGTCGTTCAACCGGGTCTGTTTTGGGCCAGTAGCATGCAGCGTGCCAGGCCCCCCAATCCTGCGTGAGTGACGCCACGGTCAAATTAAGCAGGCATTGCTCATCGTACAACACCGAGACAGGAGTCAATGCACTCACAAACTGTGCGGACAACAACGCATGCACCAGCCAATGAGTATGCGTTTCGCCGCGGTTGGCTAAGACGACGGCAAGTCCCGAAGGATCGGGAAAGATCAACGGAAACTCACCGGCCTGATGTTTCAGAACCGATTGCCATTCTTTAGCGAAATTGATTAATTCCAGGCCCGAGGTCATTCGTCCTTCAATGACCGGGAAGACCAGTTCCTGCAGTCGCTCTGACCCTTCATGGATCAACTCGCACGCGGCAATCTGTTGTTCGATCTCGTGCAACTGCCGATCGACAAGCCCAGCGAGTTCATTCCAGAAGCCCTGCCAGCGGCAATCACCGGCTTGGGGAAGTTCTTCCAGGAGAATCTGCGTCAGATTTAACGTCTGCTGCAAGCACAATTGAAGGTGCTTTAAGGCGGGCTCCGTAACCCACGGCGAACGATGGACATCGCGCGTTCGGCGCGTGAGAAAGCGAAAGGTTTCGCTCATGGAGTCGGACGACACGGCCCCTTGTGCGGGAAGCTGCCGAGCGACCTGGAACCGTCGCCGCCAGTCTGAGACCAGCCGATCGTCGACGGAAGTCATAGGGCCTCATTCTCCACGGGGCGATATCGCGCAAGCGCTATTGCATCGACTGGACGAACTCATGAACACGACGCTTTCCCTGGGTCGCGTCAGCACAGCCAGAACACCAAAACTTTGCCCAGCCGGAAAACTCCCCCTATCCTGCACTCCGGGGGTTCGATTGCAGGCGCGTCGGCCGGGTGTCACACTCAGAGTGACATCAGAAAACGCTTTTTCACTCGTGCGAAATACTGCTTCGGCATGAACAGCGGATACCTGCTGGCATTCGGTTTCGTGACGCCCCTACTCTTGTGGGGGACGTTGTTCGCCGCTGCCCCGATTCTGATTCATCTGCTGTTACGTCGCAAATATCGGGAAACACGCTGGGCGGCCATGCAGTTCCTGCTGGCTGCCACGCAGAAACAGTCCCGCTGGTCGCGACTCGATCATTGGCTGCTGCTGGCCGTGAGAACCTTGATTCCACTGCTGTTGGCCATTGGTATCGCAGGACCCGTATGGGAATTCGCTTCAGGAGCGACCAGCCGCACGCCGACGCATCGGATTCTGGTACTCGATTCCACCCTGAGTTTGCAGACGCAGGAAGCCGGACAACCGCGTGCCACCCGCATTCGCGATGCGGCTCTCGAACTGACGCGGCGTGCACAACCGGGAGACACCTGGCAAATACTGATGCTCGACCGCATACCACGGCCCATCATTGCAGAGCCCACTTTTCTGTTGGCTCCCGTGCTGGAAGAATTGGTAGCCTGGACTCCCGGCGCGGGAACCGCTGATCCGGTGATCGCTCTGGAGATGGTGCAAACTTGGGTCCAGACATCTGACTCACGGCAGATCGAAGTCCATCTGTTGACCGATGCCCAACGCACAACCTGGCGCTCGGAAGATCCCACGATTCGACAGCGATTGCAGGAGCAGTTCACTCGCATCGATCAACGGGCTCGAATCCACTGGCATGATGTCGCCAGTCACTCGGCCAGCAATTCCGCCGTCACGGATCTGCAGTTCTCTGCTCCCTATGTTCTCGCCGGGCAACCGCTGCGCTTGACCGCAACCATTCAGCATTTTGAGGGGGATCACACGGGTCGCACTCTCACCTGGCGAATCGATGGGCGGCAGATTGCCATGCAGCCGGTGGCCTTCACCAATGGCCCGACCGTGGAGCAGGAAATCAGCTACACGCCCTCTGCCAGTGGCGACTTGCGTATCGAGGCCGCGCTCGACGCTGATGACCTGCCGATCGATGATCGCCGTTGTGCTGTCGTAGTTGTACGAGACGCCATCCATGTGCTGCTGGTAGATGGCCATCCCTCGGGCATTCCGTTTGAAAACGGGACCGATTGCCTGCGGCTGGCATTATCTCCAGAAGATCGGCAAGGACCCGCCTCGCAGATCATCACGACGGTGATCTCCGAGGGGCAGTTCCTGATGACTCCCCTCGATGCGTACGATGCAGTCTTTCTCTGCGATGTTCCTCTGCTGACCGACCGAGAAGCCGAGTTGCTGAGTCGGTATGTCGCGAATGGTGGTAGTCTGGTCGTGGGAATGGGTCCCCATGTGCAAACCGCGAGCTACAATCAAATGTTGCTCGCGGACGATCGATCGCTGCTGCCGGCGCGACTCGGCGATCTTATGGGCGATCCGCAACGCCGAGAGGTGACCTTCGGTTTCCGCAGCGATGAGTTCGCCCATCCGATTCTGCAGCCGTTCCGGGGGAATCCCAATACCGGCTTTGAATTGACGCAGACCTTTGCCTATCTGAAATCGTTCCCACTTCCCGATTCCCAGGTGGCCGTTGCCTTCGAGACGGGTGATCCAGCGATCATCGAACGGCCCTATGGTCAGGGTCGTGTTGTACTGGTCACAACAGCGCTCGATCGATCATGGGGCACTTGGCCCGTTTGGGGTCATACCTTTGTTCCGATGATGCATGAGTTGCTGCGTCACTTGCTCTCGAGTCAGTTCCAATCGCGACAAGGAGTCGTAGGGCAACCACTGCTGTTAAGACTGCCTCGATCAGGCACCACGACATCCATCCAGATGCAACTGCCCAACCAGGAATATCGTGCGGTGAATACCGGGGGCGACTCTCAATCCGGGCTGATAACGTTCGATGAAACGCGGTGGCCCGGGTTTTACGGTTTGGAAACTGCGGGGAACACCGGCCCCGCGACCTGGTTCGCCATTCAAACCGATCCACGAGAAAGCGATCTCTCGCCGTTAACCGCCTCGGAGCTGCGGGAAGGACTCTTTTCCGGTCGCGACCCGGCATCGGGAGACACGCTTTTGGACACAGCAAAGGCAGAAGCCGCAAGTCCACGCCCCACGGGAAATCAGGACGGATTGCCTCGCTGGTTGCTCGGCAGCGTCTTAATCCTGCTCATCGGCGAACCATTTCTGGCCTGGAATCGTCCGGTAGGTTTAGGCGTCTTACTATGTCTCGCTGTAACAACACTGGGAGGCTGGCTTCTGGGTACCGTGGGAGCGATGACTTCGGCCGGTGTTTCCGCTGCATTTCTCGGTATGATGCTCTGGAGAAAACCTGTTCGCTTCGGTTGAAATCGGAAGCATCTCCGAACATCCGCTGCTCTTGCACACTTTGTGAAGCCGCTTTACTTGCCCGCTGATCAACCCCGAAAAATCCGACTCGACCTCCGCAAGAACCGGGCGCCGTCCGCACGGAAAAATGATTTTACGCGCACCACGGGTGAGGAACTGGATCATCTTCCGAGTGGTCAGCGGATCTCGGGTAAAGGGAGTCAAACGCGACGGCGAACGGTCATCGGAGAAGTCGATGAATCGGGCAATGTCGTTCGTGAGATCGACCTCACGCGCTGCCGCCCCGGTCGCGTGTTACGAGCCGTGGGGGCGACGCAGTGCCAGGTTTATGATCTCGAAACACACCAGGTTGTCTCATGTACCGTGCGGCGATTGCTACGGACACTCTCCAGCGATGAACGCACCGCCGTAGTGACGGGCGATCGCGTGTATTACGAGCCGGTCGATGAAACTCAAGGCGTGATTGAGCGAATCGAACCCCGGACTGGAGTGCTCACCCGCAGTCATCAACGCCGTGAACATGTCATCGTCGCGAATGTTTCGCAGATTGTGATCGTGGTGTCACTGTCGCAGCCGCATCTGAAGCCCGCACTGATCGACCGTTTTCTCATCAGTGCTGCCAAAGGGGGCGTCGCTGCCATCATCTGCCTCAACAAATGCGACTTGGTCAATCTCGTCGAATTCCAACCGATCATCGGCTTGTATAGCCAGCTCGGTTACCCCGTCATACCGACCAGCACCGTCGATGGTACCGGACTGGAACGTCTCCGCCATCTGCTAAAGGATGAGCAATCGGTAATGACCGGCCAAAGTGGCGTCGGCAAATCCACATTGCTGAACGCTGTCGACCCCCATTGGAAGCTGAAGACCGGGGCGGTTAGCGACTGGACGCACAAAGGCAAACACACCACCCGCTACGCCCAGTTGCTGGAACTCTCGACCGGTGGCTGGGTGGTCGACACACCGGGCATCCGTCAGTTCGATTTGTGGAATGTCGAGCCGGGCGAAGTGGAAGGTTACTTCCGCGAGTTTCGACCCCTCGTTCCGCTCTGCAAGTTCGCCAGTTGCTTGCACTTGGAAGAAGCCGGCTGTGCGGTGAGGGGGGCAGTGGAACAAGGGTTGATCACACGATTGCGGTATGAAAGCTACGGTCGTCTGGTGACCGGAGATGATTCCTGAAAAAGTGGGAGGCCAACGATCATACCGAGAGGATCGACGCGAACCTGGGAAGCCTCCGGCGTCTCGAAAACTCCGAGCGGGAACCTTGCCGACTGCGGAGCAAACGCGTATTCTTCCCAACTTGATCCACCAGCCCAAGTGGCGGAACTGGCAGACGCGCTAGGTTGAGGGCCTAGTGGGGTAACACCCGTGCAGGTTCGATTCCTGTCTTGGGCACTTAGGGTTACGACAATTCGCAGAGAAGTCAGAAGGAAAACTTCTGCACTTCTTCTGCAATTGTCGGGCTGATATGGTGGTGATGCTGCATCGGAGAACTCCGTATGGCATCGCTCCAGCAAAAAGGGAACGGCTGGTACTGCCAGTTCCTCTTTCAGAAAAAACGGTACACCTTCTCGCTCGGGCCGGTTTCATCCACCGAAGCCGAGACCAAAGCCTCGCAGGTCGACTACTTGCTGCTGCGGCTCAAGCAGCACTTGGCCGTGCTGCCCCCAGGCGTTGGCATCGTGGAGTATGTGCAGTTCGACGGCCGGATCGTGCCGCCAGAGTCACCTGCCGCAGAAGCACTCCCCCTGTCGATGCTGCGGGAGAAGTATCTGGCCACGCACGAAGCCTCATTGGAACCGAGCACGCTCGCCTGCATCCGCATCCACTTCAAGCATCTGGAAAAGATTCTCGGTGCGGCCTTCTCAGTGACCGAATTGCAGCTGGTGGATCTGCAAGGGTACGTCGACAAACGGGGCAAGGCGAAGGGACGTGGTGGCCGACGTCTCTCTGCCATGACGATTCATAAAGAAATCGTCACCCTGCGAACGGCCTGGAACTGGGCCGTGAAGATGGACTATTTGTCCGGCCGCTTCCCCAACAACGGCCTGCGTTATCCCAAGACCCACGAAAAGCCGCCGTTTCAGACCCGCCAGGAGATCGAACGCCAAATCGCCGGAGGCCTGTCGCCCGCCGAACAGGCCGAATTGTGGCACGCCCTCTACTTGCCCGTCGCCGAAATTGCAGAACTTCTGCAGTTTGTGAAGACGGCGGCCACGCAGCCGTTTGTCTATCCGATGTGCTGTTTTGCGGCCCATACAGGGGCCCGCCGTTCCGAACTACTGCGACTAAGAATCACCGATCTCGACCTGCCCGCTCAGCGAGCCACGATCCACGAGAAGAAACGTGTCCGTGGCAAGGTGACGACACGGAGCGTGCCTCTGTCTCCGTTCCTGGTCGGCGTGTTGCAAGCATGGCTGCAGATTCATCCCGGTGGGCCCTATCTCTTCAGTCATGAGACGACTGTCTCCCACAGTAAGAAACGCAGCACCACCACCGGCCACAAGGGACAAAAGACGCGGGCCAAAACGACCAACGAACGACTCTCGACGGTGCGGCGACGTGCTCCAGCCGGGCCGATGGCGGTGACCCCCAGCGAAGCCCACGACCATTTGAAGCGGACGCTGACGAACAGTAAATGGCAGTTGCTGCGGGGCTGGCATGTCTTTCGACACAGTTGTTGCTCGGCCCTGGCCGCTCAAGGAGTCGATCAGCGGATCATCGATGAAATCATGGGACATCAGACGGAAGAGATGCGGCGGCGCTACCGGCACTTGCTCCCTTCCCTCAAGCAAGAGGCGGTGAGTCGAGTCTTTGGGTGAGGAATTGACGGACCACGGTCATTCTTTTCGCGTCACTTTCTTGCGAGGCTTCGCTGATTTTTTGGCTTCCAGAGTCGGCGCCGTCGCCTGTTGCTCCGCCAGTTCATAGAACTCGTGGAGCTTGGCCTCCAGTAATCGCTTGTCGGGCAACTGGATCTGATATTCGGCCACCAGCGCCGGGGACATCGAGCGGCTCAAGGCATACTCGACCACTTCGTGGTCTTTTGTCGCACACAAGAGGACACCGATCGTCGGACGCTCGTGTGGCTTCTTGACGTCCCGATCCAGCGCTTCCAGGTAAAACTCCAGTTTGCCCAGATGCTCCGGGGCAAACTCTTCGACTTTCAGCTCGATAGCGACCAGACAGGTGAGGGCCCGATTGAAGAACAGCAAGTCGAGCGAGAAATCCTTGCCGCCCACCTGGAGAGGATACTGGCTGCCGACAAAGCAGAAATCGCGGCCCAATTCGATGAGGAATTGTTTGAGCTTTTCCACCAGACCGCGATGCAGGTCTGCTTCCAGATGCTCCGGGGCCAGATGCAGGAAATCGAGCAGATAGGAGTCTTTGAAGGCCCGATCGGCGGCGGGATGCAAAACTGTCAACGCTGTTGACAGTTTTGGAGGATTAAGGACGGTCCGCTCGAAGAGCGCTCCATGCAGTTGCCGCTGGAGTTCGCGAAACGTCCAACGCTCGCGCGCCGCCAGTCGCAAGTAAAACTCCCGCTCGCCGTCGTGTTTGCAGCGACTGAGAATCGCCAGATTGTGGCTCCACGACAATTCTCTCAGCAGTGCTGCGAGTTTTGGCTGTGATCGATAGGTCTCAAAGAATTGATTCATGCGCCAGAGATTGCGCGCGGAGAAGCCACGGGCATTCGGTTGTCTCCGTTGAATATAACCCGCCAAGGCCTCGACCGTGCCTTCGCCCCAAGTCCCGGAGGCGATCTTGCGGTTGAGGAACTCCCCGATGGTCCAGTACAAGTCAATCAGCGTGGTATTGACCGCCGCGACGGCGGCAGTTCGCGCGGCATCAATGAGACTCAGCACCGCGTCGAAATCGGCCTGCGGCGCAAGAGGCGACTTCGCCTGAGCCAGCGATCGGCCAGTTTGTTTGACTGTTTTCTTCACTTCACCCTCGACTGGCTCGTCTGCTGATCTGATCGTCGCTGCCGCTGCATATTCACTCCAGATGATTGTTGTGCTGTGTCTAACTCGCGGTGGAAGGCCTGTCAATGAGACCTCAAACGGCGCGGCCCACGGATTCCCACCTGGTGAACTCCTCACGCCAAAAGCCCAAATCAACAAATCACGTCGATACAGCCACCACGACGCAATGCTGGGTGGGTAGGTAGCTCAGACCTCGATCATCCCTGCTCCATGCCGCTCAGAAGTCGATGATGGGGCATTGGCGGTGGCGTCGCTCCGAACCCCTTCCTGCCAAGACCTTTGCCGACCTCGCTACTGGCTCAGACAGAGCCGACGTGCGAAAGCGCTGCAGAGTCAGACTGTTATCCCCAGAATCTGCCTCGCCAGCTACAGGGAAAAGACTATAGGTGTTCTTACTATAGGTTGGGGGGGCGATTCAGCGCAGCCTTTATTTCAGAAGGGAGGGTGATTCAGCGCACCACCGAGGGCGATTCAGCGTGGACAACTGCCGCTCTCCCCAGGAGTTATCCACAGAGCGGTCTTAGGGGATGAGAGCCGGAACCGAGATCATCGTCTTTGGAATCGGGGGTGGGGACGGCCGGAGGATGATCCCCCCCATGACTTCATCAATATTGGCGGATGGATAGACGAGTTTGACGTTCCGCAACGTCTGCCGGAACTCCCGTTTGAAGTCGCGGTGATTGCGGTACTCCTGTCCAAACTGCTCTCGCAAATTGGCCCAACTCACCATGTTGCCCTGGTAGCGGTTGACCCGGCAGAGCCGATGCGCCAGCCACGTATAGACATCCAACGCCAGGGCCGAATGCTTGAGGGCCGAGAGGGCCCGGTAATCGAGCGGGACGGCGTGCTGCTGCAATGTCTCAAAGAACTCGTGCGACAGTTCCAGGACGCCGGGCCACAGCGTCGGTTGATCCTCGTCTTGCTGGAGCCAAGCCTCGAAACGATGAATCGGTTTCGCATCGACGGTGACCACTTTGCCACCCGACTCCATCCCAATACTCAGTCGGCAAGCGGCCAAGGCTTCCATCTGTCGCCGAATGGCCGCATAGCCGCCCCGTACGCCCCCGCTGGTCGGCATACCTAGCATTTTGAGGAACTGACGCATGCTGTCACCGATTTCGACCCGCCGCGACTGCGTGCGAATTGCCTCGGTGCTGAGATGGACCATCACCAGACGGGGCGTCGATCCGGAGGGCAAGGGCTGTTCGACCCATTGTCGGCCGTTCCATAATCTTCCGGCTTCGAGCAGGATCGAAAAGGGCCCGCTATGTCGCTCAAAGGTGCGGGCCTCCGTCGCCTTGCGCGGCATGCCCACCTGGCACATGACCGTGTGCAAGTAATCGGGCTTGCCCGGAGGCTCGCAGAGAATGCGATCGTGGGCGTCGACCAGCCGCTGCACTGTCGGTGTGAGCCGTGGCAGCGGAGTTGGCGTTTGGTCGGGAGACTCTGGGTCGTGCTCTGTCATGGGCCCTTCGTGGGTCGCCGTTCAGATTTCGGAGCGGGCGGCGACGGTTTCTCCTGCTGATACACCTCGGGGAACTCGCGTTCAAGGAAATCTCGCACGACATCCACCATATTGACCCCGCGCAGTACGCATTGGCTTTTCACTCGCGTGTGCAGCGACTTGGGAATATCGATGGTTAGTCGCTTGATGGGTTCCGCTTCCGTTACGGGCTTTTTCTGAACCCAGGCTTCTGGCGTCGGTGGTTGCTTGACGGCGCTGGGTTTGGCGGAAATGGTGACCCGCTTCATGGGATCAGTCCCTGAATCTCCTTCACGAGACTCTGGATTTCCTGCGCGGCGGCGTGTTTCGGAGCGATTTCAAACACGGTCTGACCGCTCGCCGCTGATTCGGCAAAAATGATCCGTTGTGAAACCGCACTTTTCAGCACGGGGATGGGATAGTCCGCCAGGGCCGATTTGACGTCTCGTCCCAAGGCGGTATTCATGATCCGGCGATTGATGACGAAGGCGGCTTTCAGGTCGGGCTTATAAATCCGCGCCTCGTCGATCAGGTCGACAATCTCATGTGAGGCCCAGACATCGTAAGGGGAAGGCTGCACGGGGATCAGCACGACATGACTGGCCAGGATGGCCGAGCGGGCGACATCATAGACGCGGGGCGATCCGTCAATGATGATCGTGTGGTAATCGCGACCCAGTTGCGGCAGTTCCTTGTGCAGCGACGCCTTGGGCAAGCCCACGACCGGGAACGGGGCTTCACTTGTGCGGGATTCGGCCCAATCGAGCGCCGAACCCTGCGGGTCGGCATCAACCAGCAGGACGCGCTGTCGCTTACGGGCGTGGGCATGGGCCACGTGCAAGGCCAGTGTCGTCTTACCGACCCCTCCTTTTTGATTCAAGAAGGCAAAAACGACTGGGGCCATCACGACTCGTGGGTTTGCGGAAACACAGACTCCTGCCTAACAGGCTTTTCGGCTTCCGTCAAACACGATCTCCCGGTGACACAGATTGCCGGATTTCCGTGAACACGGCCGGCACGGATCACAGCCGGGCGGTGCGGGCAGCAAAGCATGGGATCACTGTGCCTTACGAGGGGTTACTGGTCATCGTCACCTGCCTTGGTGCAGGGCCGCAGTCCGAAGAGGTCGTCCGCGATCCAGATGAGCGTATCGCAGGACATGCCGATCATGGCGTCATGTTGACGCTCGGCCTCTTGGAGAACTTTCCAGCATTGGTCGTCTGTCAGGTCGGGACGAACCTGACGGATATCGTCGGTGCTCCAGACGATGGCGATCTGCCGACGTGAGGCCAGTTGGATCAGGAGTTGAAGTTCTTCGATAGACATAATGTGATTCCTTTCTGGGTTGCCGGGCGGGGACTTCCCCGCCCGGTGAGGCGTTACTTCTCCGCAGCCACGCGGAGGGTGATGCGGCCGTCGA
>WGME01000024.1 GCA_016125225.1 bacterium
AGTGGAACGCACCATCTCCTGGCTGGGTAACTACCGACGGCTCTTGGTGCGACACGAATACCATATTCACATGTTCCAGGGGTTTATTACACTCGCCTGCCTCATGTTATGCCTCAAACGGTTTTGAAACCGCCTCTAGTCTCTCCACTAGCAAAGAACCACTCGGCGTCTTTCGGGAGCACTATGCTGGCGACACTTCTGTCAATTGCTTCGACGGCCGATTTCAAGCTCGACACCACGGATTTAACTCTACATTTCGGGCATATCACTTTTTGTCCGACGAATCCGTCTGGCACATTCTTTGAGAAGCCGCATTGCGGGCAATCGAAAGGAATCATGGTCCCTCCCAGCGAGAGTAAAAAGACGCGGCTCCGAATCCCTTCCCGCCCCACCAAATCTTCCTGACTGCGGATACCGGACAATGAATTTGCGGCCCGCAGGGTTGGTGTAGGCTCAATCGTGGTGAGAGTGGCCCGAATCTGTCAATTCGTAGAGTGAACAGAAAGGCTGGTTCGATGGCAAAACCGCCCGCAGGGCACACGGAAGTGATAACAGATTGGATATCCCATGAACCGGAGGAAAACCAATGAACGGCGTAGATCGTAACGCCTTCATGCGATAACACAATCTCCCATGACGTAACGGTTGAATTCTGGTAGCAGAACCGGAAAAGTAGTCGGGATGGGTGCTGACCGGGGTTGCAAACCTGGCTGGCTTACGATGGCGGACGGTCGATGCGGTACTACCTTCCCGCTCCCGTCCGCCGTTGGCCCAATCATCAGAAGGTAGAGCACATTGACTGAACAACCCCCCAATTCTTGTGGGAAAAGTTCCCACTTGGATGCTCCCGCTTCGTATGCCGACGATTTGTTAAACTTCAGTACGCTGGATGTTCCACTCGAAGCTCCTAGAGGATTGCCGTCAGTGCTTAAAGTGGCGTACGAGTCAATTACACAAGCATTATGGCACGCCGCAGAACTTTTGCAGCATACACCCCGGTCAGAGGCGATGTTTCATGATCTAGCAAATGATCTGTGCCAGCACATTCGGGCGGCAGATGACGCCTACCGGAATGCAGAAGTCCTTTTACTTGCTTCAAACGAAGACTCCGGTTCCCTGCAAAACGCACTTAGCACGGCACGCAACATTCAAGACAGGTGCGGCCACGTAATTCTTGGCAGTGTCCCATACGATCAGGCGAGAAACTACCTTCGAACTGTTCCTCAATTCAATCTTCGCGAAATGCTTCTGTTGATGCGTTCGCAAGTTTGTCAAATAGCGTTTTCGTCTAACCTGAGAAGGCAAGGGACACAAACCAATTCAGATTCCCCAACACAAGAATCAAGCCCGCACAGTGATGTTACTACTAGGCCGAATACTAAACCGGAGCCGCAGGCCGGGAATGGTACAGCCATGCGTCGCGGACAAAGGCCAAAAACATATCCTCACGATGTAAAGATTGTGGCCGCGTGGGAGACTGGGCAGTGCCGCACCAAGAAAGATCTAGCTGAGACGCTCGGCCATAATCTGAAGCTGGTAGAAGCCGCGATCGAAAGGGCCCGCTCTCGCCGTCGCCGATGCGCGGACAAATAGGCCCCTGTCAATAGTCCGAATTTGTCCGCGCTCTCTGTGCGCGTGCAGTTTTCCGCTTACAAAAACACGCATACCTAAAGAAAACTGCGGACAAATTGCCTCGGACAAATTCAAAAGACCGAACCGTACGGAAGATTCTGTCAACGCAATTACGCGTTGAAGGAATCATCGATGAACGGACCCATCCCCCCAGCGCTTCGCCGATCCGAAGCTGTCCCACTTGCTGACCGCCTAACCTGGAACGTCTCCGACGCTGCCAAGGCCACGGGGTTGAGCGCACGCACGATTCAACAAGCGATCTATCGCGATGAACTTCCTGCCATTCGTGTCGGACGGCGGGTGCTGCTGTCGCCCGACGCTGTGCGGGCTTGGCTTGAATCGAAGTCCACGTCTGTCGCTCGCTGATCCTGTCCCGATAAGGCCGACGGCCGCGCACTTGTCAGAGTTGCGCGGCCGTCATGCAGGAGATTCAATCATGAGAAGTCTATCCGATCGCTTTGCGTCGGTCGATGGCCATGTAGAGGGTGAACGCCGGAAAGTCACCGCGCTTGAACTGCTTTCGGCCCATCGACGACAAACGATTCTAACGGCGCGGCGGGTGTTGCTTGAGTTTTTGTTGAGTCAACCAGACGGCATCGGATCGCTGGATGACGTCCGCAAATCGATCGACCTGCCGGGCGGGGTTGACCCGAAGTGCATGGGGCCGGTCCCTGTTTCTTTGCGGGCTGCGGGTTTGATCGTACCTGCCGGGTTCATTTCGTCAGCGAGGCCAGTTGCCCACGCCCGGCCTGTCCGTGTTTGGCGATTGGTTGATCGAGCTGGTGCACTGGCCTGGCTGCGGGAGAATCCACTACCAGACACGCCCGCAAAGCCCTGTGATGGTTCCCAGTTTCTGTTGTTCGGGGGGGCTACCGATGGCCGCTGACTATCCCCGGCGGAAGCCGTTTTTCTCCGTCAAATTCTGTCGTCATCTGGCCGACTGTGGAGCGTCAAAAGACATCGGGCCGGACGGGTGCTGGCTGCTAACAGTGATTGTTACCACAGAGGATGCACTGCGATATTCCAAACCAGTGAAGTTCTACAACGTCCAACTGATGGGACATAGTGGCTTGGGGTCAGAAAATGCGTTGAATCGTGTCCGCAAGCGGTGTGTTGATGCTGGTTGGCTGCATTATGTACCGGGGGCAAAAGCGAAGCCCGGCGCATATTGGGTTACGACGCCAAAGCCTGCATCACCTCAGGATTCCCCTACAAAAACGGAGGGGAAAGTGCAGGTCTTCTAACCCTGACCCTATCCCCAATCCTGATTCCATCATCATCACCCAATTGGGAGATACGCCATCGACAGTCACCCCTGCCGACCAGAAAGCGGCGTTGATGGTGTTGGTGAAAGAGTGTGGGGTCTATCGCCCGGAATGTGTTGACGTTGCCCTCTCAAATGGCATGACGCCCGATCAAATCCGCGACGTGGTGGCCATCTACCGCGCTGCTGGAAACGCGGGACGCTGGAAACCCGGTATTTTGTTCGATCGGCTCTCTCGTCCTGGCGCATTCACGTTGAAGGCAGATCAAGGCTGGTACGGTGATGCGGACAACTGGACGGCTCAAAGGACCAAAGTAACCGCAGGCAATCCGTAGAATGACCTGGAAGCTGTCCACGGTCAGCGACTGAACGGGTTGAGCAATGCGGACCTTTCGAGGCTGGTCGAGAGTATCGAATCTCATAAAGATCGTCTGTTCGTTCAGGGGGTGCTGTCCGGTCCCCTTGGAATATCGAACCGCGAATGCCGTGCGGTGCTGCTCCGGCAACTTCAACGCGAACTGATTGCACCGCCACAACTCGCTACGGTGTCGCGGGCGAGCTGATCCAACATCAGAGATTTCCCATGCCGAAGAACCTTCCCATTGATAACATGACCCAATCAACGATCTCAGAGGCGGAAGCGGTCCCGTTGATAAACCGCGATGAGCCGAGCACCGACCTACCCGGGATTTTCAGGGGGAGGGGGGCCGGAAAAGTGTGGGGGCCGCTGTTCGACTGGTCCGCGACTCCGAGCCGGTCAGACTTGGCGTTGATTCGCCGAGCCGTGATCGATGACTGGCAGATTCCCCTGGAGCTCCATCCCGTTGTCGTGGGGTTCGTACGTCGCGGTCTGTACACCGATCACGACCGCTTGGCCCGATCCGCTGCGGAAACGCTCGCAATATTGGAAAGCCGTGCCAGATGACCAAAACCGGACGCGAACGAAAACGCCACCGAATGCTGCGGCAACGACTTGACAAGCTCCCATTGCCGACCCGCGGCGAGCTGCGATTGCTCCGAAAGGCGGTCCGCCACGATTGGCCGATCCCAACGGAAAAACGCCCTGGACTGCTGCGGGATGTGCTGCACGTCATGGTCAACTCGCATCCCCGGCAAAGTCTGGCTGCTGTGAAAGTGCTGATCGAAATGGACTCCGCGAACCTGCGGAATGCCCGTTGAATTATGATCTTCTACTGAGTGTCCAGCGTTACAATGCTGACCGCCTTTGCCGTTCGCTGCGGGTCGTGGAGACCTGAGAACCTCCCGTCCCGTAGCGACGGCGTTCTCAGAAAGGTTTCTCAAATGGCCTCTGTCTGTTGCGATCCGAACGGCCTCAAGCGAGTCGTGTTTCAAGGGTTGGACGGGAAGCGTCGAACCTTGCGACTCAGCAAAACCGCTAAGCGGAATGCGGACACGGTGGCCCGACACGTTGAAGAAATCCTGTCAGCCGCTGCTGCCGGAAACGCCACTGATCCCAAAACGTCCGATTGGCTCCGGGATTGTCCCGAAGGGATGTACGAGAAGCTTGTGGCCGTGGGTTTGGTCAACCCGCGCGACGTGGCCACTGCAACGGCGTTAGGGCCATTCCTGGATGTGTACCTTGGCAGACGGACCGATGCCAAGAACGGAACGCGGGTCTTCTACGGTCACACGATTCGCAACCTGAATGCGTTCTTCGGTAAGTTGCGGATGCTCAAAAGCATCGCTCCAGCAGAATGTGATGACTTCCGTCGATGGCTTGTGACAGAGGAAAAACTCTCCCCGGCCACCGTAGCCCGGCGCTGCAGCCTGGCCCGGACATTCTTCCGTGACGCGCTCCGTCGCCGATTGATTGCCTGCAACCCTTTCGAGGGAGTGGGCGGTGGCCCGAAGAACAACCCTGAGCGATCCCGGTTTATCGACCGGTCAACAATTCAGACCGTGATTGATTCGTGCCCCTCTGTCGAATGGCGTTGTCTGGTAGCGCTCTCCCGGTTCGCTGGTCTCCGCGTACCGTCAGAAGCCTTAACACTTCAGTGGCAAGACATCGATTGGGAACGCGACCGAATGGTGATCCATTCACCCAAGACGGCCCACCACGATGGCAAGGCTACGCGGGTCTGCCCACTCTTCCCGGAACTGCGGCCATACCTTGAAGAGTTGTTTGATCAAGCGCCAGATGGCGCGGTGTTCGTGTTGCCCTCTCTGCGACCAGTGAGTGCGGACCGGGAAGACTGGAAGGCTATCAACCCACGAACGCAATTCGAGCGGATAATCCGTCGCGCCGGTCTGACACCGTGGCCACGACTGTGGCATAACCTGCGTGCAAGCCGTCAAACGGAGCTGGTGGAAGAATATCCGGCCCATGTCGTCTCTGCCTGGATCGGCAACACCGAACGGATTGCGGCAAAGCACTACCTCCAAGTTCTCGATTCCCACTTCGACAAAGCGGCGCGCGGCACGTCGGAACCGGCTAGACTGGACGCGCACGCAGAAACAGAAAACGAAAAAACCACAGTTTTTGCAGTGGATTCCGAATGTTTAATAGGCCCGGCTGGATTCGAACCAGCAACCAAAGGATTATGAGTCCTCTGCTCTAACCGTTGAGCTACGGGCCCGGTGTCGGCTGTCAGGGAAAAGACTGCCGAGTGGTCTGCGGCGGAGTATCATCCATGCCTGAACCGATGGCAAGGTCTGCGGCGAGACTTTTCGGTCGACGCCGCAGGGTCTCGCGGGGGATCCGATGCCATCGGATGTCATCCGCGACCGTTAGGGTATCGCGGCGACCGAGTTGGGGTTTTCGGTGATCGCCGAGGTGGCCGACTTCTGTTCCTCTCGGAACGAATGGATCACCAGCATGATGGACCCAATCACGAGGAACGAGTCGGCATAGTTGAAGATGGCCCAGTTGAAGGTGCCGAAGAACTGAAAATCGAGGAAGTCGCGAACGCCATAGACAGGGCTGCCATCGCGTGGGTCGATCAACCCATGCCAGCCCAGGCGATCGTACAAATTGCCCAGAGCACCGGATAAAACGCCGGCCAATGCGACGGTAAGCCACATGCTGCGGGCATGTTTCAACACGAACAGGAAGTACAAAACGCCTACGACGGCGACAACGCTGAAGAGGGCAAAGAGGCCGCTGAATCCCTGGCCTAACCCCCACAACGCGCCGAAGTTGACGTTGGTCTGCAACTGAAAGCGAACCCAGTCACCGGCGCGCCATTCCCATTCCGATTTGCCGGGCCAACCCAGACTGGAAAAGACGAACTGCTTCGACGCCAGGTCGATGGCCGTCAATCCGACGACCAGTCCTGTAAAGAGGACGTAGCGACTGACGGGGACAGGCAGATGTTGATCCGCTACCGCCAAGAGCCTTCGCGCTTCCGTTCGCATTCGACACAGTTCCTGGCGTAAGGAATGACTTTCAGCCGGGCCTTCGGAATGATCGACTTGGCCGCCGATACCCCGGCAGAGACGCAACTTTCACAGCGACCGAACGAGCCCGCTTCGATCCGATCTAAAGCGGCGTCGATCTCTTCCAGCAGGTCTTGTTCGTTCTCCACACGTCGGAGCGCGAAGTCTTGCTCGTAATTTTCGGTGCCTAATTCAGCCAGATGGGTGGGTGACTTCGAGTCCCCCCCGCCATCCATATCCAAGGCTTCGTTGGTCAATTGCACCACGTCGCCTCGGACCCGCGCTCTCAAGGCGAGCAACAGTCTGCGAAACTCTTCCAGTTCGGGGGCTTTCAACATGAATCTTGCGGCCTACTGAAAGGGTTCGGTGGGAAAACACCCACGATTTAGCGAGAGCACTTTAGTATGGACCAAGGGACGGGCACGGTCAATATCGCCCGGCACATCGACGTAAACCTTTCAGCAGAATCCGCTTACAGCAGACGAATAAATATGAATCCTAAGTCGGTACGAGTCCGGCGGGTAGCACATTTTCGCTCGATTGTTGAACCTCTGGTGTTCAATTCTGTCTGTCCAAGACCCGTAAATTGCCAGGTCCAACCGGGTTGCGAGCGGGATCGGGATTGACGGAACCTGTGTTGACTACGATAGTTCTCGTGTCAAAGTCCGTATATTTAAGTCGCTGGATTTCATGAGCCATCACGCCGATTATGCCCGTCAGCTTGCCCAACGCGCCCGTCAGGCCTCCCGCGCGATGGTGGGCGTTTCCGGTCAGCAGAAGACCACCTGGCTGAAACGTTCCGCGGAAAATCTGATCGCGAATGCCGCCGATCTCGTCGCTCGCAATGCACAGGATCTGGAACAGGCGCCGAGCTTTGGTCTCACGGCGGCGGCCATCGATCGCTTGCGACTCACACCAGCCCGTATCGAATCCATGGCGAAAGGATTGCTGGAAGTCGCGGCCCTTCCGGAACCGGTGGGCGAGGTCATCGAAGGATACATTCGCCCCAACGGTCTGAGCGTGCAAAAGGTCCGAGTTCCTCTGGGTGTGGTCTTTTTCATTTTTGAATCGCGGCCGAACGTGACGGTCGATGCCGCGGCGTTGTGTGTGAAAAGCGGAAACGCCGTGATCTTGCGCGGGGGCAAAGAGGCTCTGCAAAGCAATGTGGCATTGTATCGCATCTTGAAGAACTCACTGATTGAGACCGGTCTGCCCGAACACGCCGTGCAACTCATCGCCACGCCTGATCGGGAAGTGGTGGGCGAGATGCTAAAACTCCGTGGTCTGGTGGACGTCACGATTCCCCGGGGCGGCAAATCGCTGATTGAACGCGTCTGCGCGGAAGCGACGATGCCGGTCATCAAACATTTTGATGGCGTGTGTCATGTGTATGTGGATCGTACGGCCGATCTCGATATGGCCGTGAACATCCTACGGAATTCCAAGTGTCAGCGCACAGGCGTCTGCAACGCGGCGGAATGCGTGCTGATTCATCAGGAGATCGCGGCGGAGTTTCTGCCCCGCATGGCGGAAATGTTCGCGACAGAACAGGTGGAAGTCCGAGGATGTGCTGCCACGCAAGCCGCCATCCCTTGGGCCAAGCTAGCGAGCGAAGACGATTACCGCACCGAGTATCTGGATAGGATCATTTCCTGCCGTGTGGTGACGGACATCAATGAAGCCATGGATCACATCGGAACCTATGGCTCACAACATACCGAGACGATTGTGACCAGCGATGTGGCCTCGGCGGACTGCTTCACCCGCATGGTTGATTCTTCGGCGGTGATGGTGAATGCCAGCACCCGCTTTAACGATGGCGGTGAACTTGGCCTGGGGGCAGAGATTGGAATCAGTACCGATAAGTTTCATGCGCGGGGCCCCTGCGGGTTACGCGAAATGACCAGCTACAAATGGATTGTTCGAGGACAGGGGCAGGTCCGTGAGTAACGGCTTGCCAGAGTGAAGTCACATCCGGCTCAAGGAGGAGCCAGAACATGGGTGACGTTCTCAGCCAAACAGAAGTCGAATCGCTGCTGGCCGCCATGGACCAGAACGATTCGCCAACGTCCAGTGCGCGGTCACGTCCCGATTATCTGTCAAATGTTACGGTCTACGACTTCAAACGTCCTGAACGCGTCAGCAAAGATCAGATGCGCGCGTTTCAAGCCTTGCACGAAGGCTTCAGTCGCGAGTTTGGAGCGGCGCTCAGCGGTATGCTGCGGGCGATTCTCGAAGTCAAACTGATCAGCGTCGACCAACTGACTTACAGTGAGTTCGTTTTCAGCCTCGAAAATCCGACCTGCTTCAATCTGCTGTGGTCTGATGGATTGGAAGGCCACTTCATTCTGGACATGAGTCCGTCGATTGTCTTTCCGATTGTGGACCGACTGCTCGGCGGCGGAAAAGACGCCACGTTGGACTACCCGAATCGGCCGCTGACGGAAATCGAGCTGACACTGGCCTCGCGGATCACCAATCTTTCGATCAAAGCCTTGAACAACGCGTGGGAAAACATCTGTGATCTGCGACTCCGCGTGCAGCAGGTCGAAAGTAACCCCCAACTGGTACAGATCGTTCCGCCGAATGAAGTGATTGTTCTGGTCAGTTTTGAACTGATGATGGGTGACATGCGGGGAATTATGAATCTCTGTATTCCCTACAACTGCATTGAACCGCTATCCAGCAAACTGTCTTCCGACTCATGGTCGGCTTACCAGAAGAAGGCGATCGATCCCGAACAAAAGCGGCAGCTGGAGGGGAATGTCCGCCGGGCCCCCGTTGAGTTGGTGGTGCATTTGGCCAAAACCATGCTGACAACCGGCGATTTAGCCCAACTGGCTGTGGGCGACATCATTCTCACGGAAAAGGAAACGCGGCAGGGAGCCGAAATTCTGGTGGAAGGTCGTCCCTATTTTCAGGCGTTCCCCGGAACTCTGAAAGGCCACAAAGCCGTCCGGGTGGGAGCGTCGATTCAGCCTGTGGAGGCACTCCTGGCTGGCGCGACCGGTGGCTCGGCCGCCGCCGCGGCTCCCGCAGCCAAGGAAACCAAGCCGACTCCTGCTCAGCCGGCCGGGAAGCCGTCGAAAATAACGAAGTGACTCGCTTGACTTTCCGTAGAAGTTGCCAGACAGTGAACAGCCTTCTTGACGGAATCGCTGTCAACCGATAACAATGCTTGGTTTGCGTAGGACGTCGAGAGATGTTCCGCGCCCTGTCTCAGTCAATATCTTCAATAATGTCCACCCGTCGGTGGACAAGAACCTGTGGGCTTCCGTGTACGAAGCCCGTATTTGCAGTTTTGGGAGTGATGAGCAATCGAAACGACGCATCGCATCAACGATCAGATCCGCCTTTCCCCCGTGCGAGTGGTTGACCAGAATGGTCAGATGCTGGGAGTGATTCCAACGGTTGAGGCCCAACGGCTGGCTTACGATTCCGACCTGGATCTCGTGGAAGTCGCGCCGAATGAACGCCCGCCGGTTTGCCGGATCATGGACTACGGCAAGTTCAAATACGAACAGAAGAAGAAGCATGCGAATTCGACGAAGACGCATCAGATTCAACTGAAAGAAATTCGCCTGCGTCCCAAAACTGGTGAACACGACATTGAGTTTAAGACGAAACAGGCTCGGGAGTTTCTGTCTCACAAGGACAAGGTCAAACTCAACGTCATTTTCCGTGGCCGGGAAAACGCCCACCATGACCGTGGCCGGGAAATGCTGGCACAGATTATCGAGAAGCTGCAGGATGTCAGCAAAATCGAAAAGCCACCCGGTTTGGAAGGGGGCCGCAATATGACTGCGGTTCTCGCGCCGAAAGCCTGAGAACAAAAAGAGTTACGGCCAAACGACGCTCGTGGCCGGAATTTTTCCCTGCAGCATGGAAACCACAACGGGGTTCCGCTTATAATCCGCGATTCCCGCGACGGGACCATGCGAGCAGAACTGCTGATCCGCAGCGATCCGAAGGATAGACGGCAATGCCGAAGTTGAAGACACACAAAGGGATGCGGAAACGCTTCAAGCTGACCGCATCAGGCAAAATCAAGTACCGCAGTGCCAACCGCGGCCACAAGTTGAGCCATAAAAGCAGCAAGCGGAAACGTCGTTTGCGTGGCGACACGGTGCAGGACGGCTTCAACGCCATTCTGGTGGCTGAGGGATTGGCCCCCGCCCTCTAAGCCGGAAAGCGTTACAGGATATTCTTTTTGACATCGATTCCCGCAAGCCGTGATTGGCTGCCGGGACAGATCACGAGACAGTCATGCGTATCAGCTATAGCGTTGCTCGTCACCGGTCGCACAAGCGGCTTTATCGGGAATCCAAAGGCCGCTGGGGTGCCCGCAAGAACCTCATCCGGACAGTCAAAGAGCAAGTCGTCCGCGCCCGGTGCTTTGCGTTCCGCGATCGCCGTAACCGCAAGCGTGACTTCCGCGCTCTGTGGATCATCCGCCTGAAGGCCGCTGCCACCATGCACGGCATGCGGTATTCGGAATTCATCCACGGCCTGACGCTGGCCAACATCGAGTTGAACCGGAAGTCGCTGAGCGAGTTGGCCATTCATTCGCCGGACGTGTTTGCGGAAATCGCTGGCATCGTGAAGTCGGCGCTCGCTGCCGCGTAGATCTTCGGATCTCGCTGATTGCAAATCTCACCAGCCCGACTGCTCATGGCAGCCGGGCTGTTTTGCTGATATCGGTTCACTTTGCTCCAGGTGATGTTCTCATGGACCCGCTGACTGCCTTGGCCCAGTTCGAATCGGAAGGTCTGGCTGCGATTGCCGCCGCCACAGACGCCGCCGCTTTGGAGCAGGTCCGCATCCAGTTTCTCGGCAAGAAGCAGGGGCGTCTTAAGGATCTGCAGTCGGTCGTCGGCAAGGCGACTCCGGAAGAACGTCCCGTCGTGGGCAAACGCTTCAACGAAGCCAAAGACCGTGTCACCGAGGCGCTTGAAGCTCGGTTGAACGAGGTGGCCAAACCTAAGATCGCCGCGACGGCGATCGATTTGACATTGCCCGGTGTCCCCACCGACTTCGGTCGTCTGCACCCTCTAACGCAGACGATGCGCGAATTCCGTGAGATCATGGCCCGCTTCGGCTTCGAAGTGGTGGATGGTCCGGAACTGGAAGATGAGCCGCACAACTTCAACGCGCTCAACATCCCGCTCGACCACCCGGCTCGCGATCCGCTCGACAACTTCTACCTGGCAGCGGCCTGCACAGCGCATGGCAAGCCGGTGCTGATGCGCAGCCAGACCAGCACGGTGCAGATTCGCGTGATGGAACACCGCCCGCCTCCGGTTCGGGTCATTTCCATCGGCCGGGTCTATCGCCCCGATGACATCGACGCCACGCATCATGTCATGTTCCATCAGATGGAAGGGCTGATGATCGGCCCCGATGTCACGATGGCCTCACTGAAGAGCGTGCTCAAGATGTTCGCCGCGGCCTACCTGGGTGGTGATACCGAAGTCCGCTTCCGTCCCTCGTTCTTCCCGTTCACTGAACCTTCGGTCGAGGTAGATGTGCGCTGGAAGGGGGGCTGGTTGGAACTCGGCGGGGCCGGGGTGGTTGATCCGAACGTGCTGCAGGCCGTTGGTTACAACCCCGAAGAAGTCGGGGGTTTCGCCTTCGGCCTGGGTATTGCCCGGTTCTGCATGCTGCGGCACGGCATCGATGACATCCGCCTCTTCTATCAGAACGACATTCGCTTCCTGAAGCAGTTCTGAGCGGCGAATGATCGATCACGGAATCAGCAGCGTCGTGTAACCGGCAGTCTGCTTATTGAGAATCACCGTCAGCGCGGCGGCGGCAATTGGGATTTGTGGATCGACGGTGGAGGCCGCAAAGCCCTTGGCATTGAGCGCCTGCCCACACACAAAGAGTTCCACGCCGTGCGATTTGAGCTGTTCGATCAACTTCAGATTGGGGTTGTGATCGACGCCATAGCGGAGAGCATAAAACTCGTCTTTCAAAACCGACTTCGTGGCCTCCCCGTGAAAGACAATCGCGATGCGCACATCGCCGCTGCTGAATCCGTGCAAGCCGTACAGGTTCAGAACCCGCGCGGCCCGCTCGAGCCCTTTGTTCACAGCGTTCGGGGACGAGTCCGCTGTGACATCAAAGACGAGTTTCATGCCGGGTTGCGGGGGTTCCACCACGCTGTCATAAGCCACCACGCCGCCATATCCCGCGATGATGGGGTATTGCCATTCGCGTAAGCCCGCGGCTTTGCTCTTGGTGAACTCCACGAAATAGTTTTCCTTGAGAACGTCGGCGGGTTCGCGGGTTTTGAGGTAGCCGGCCGCTATGATTTCGCTTTCAAAGACCTCTTGCCCGGCCCGCACATGGCCCAGCACCCAGTCGCTGCTTTCCCCGGCGACACGGCGGAAATCGATGACAATCACCCGTCCGCCTGGCTTCAAGGCCCGCTGCAACGAGGTCATTGTCTTCAGCGGGAATTCGAAATGGTGATAGGTGTCGCAGATGAAGGCGACATCGACTGATTCCGGCGGCAACTCCGTGGAGTCCGCCGTGCAGAGGACGGTTTCCACGTTCTTTAATCCGGCGGCACGGCTCGATGTTTCAATGTGCTTCAGGAAGTTTGGTGTGATATCGACGGCCAGCACGCGGCCTTCCGGTCCCACCGCTTCGGCGAACAATCGCGTGAACAATCCCGTCCCGGCACCGATATCGGCGACGGTCTGCCCCGGTTGAATCTGACACGCCGCCAGAATTTCATTGCGGCGGGTATAGACTTCGCGACTCTCGACTTCGAAGCGTTTCACGAACGCAGCCACATCCGGATCGCGGAACGAATCGTTGACGCCGGGTTTGACGCTTTTCTCTTGTGCCATGACGGACGTGGTCACGGCCACGATGGCGATCAGAAACAGACTAAGGCGACGCAGAGACAACATCACTACAGAATCCTTGTCAAAATGCCGTTCACGGACAACCCCCGAAGTCCTTTACGCACGCCCCTTGAGCATACCATGCCAGTACAGAATGGGCAGCAGGTATCGCTTGAGAGCCCACATGGACCAACGCTCTTTGGATTGATCCACAGGAAAGGTTTCTTCGGGTGTCTTCTGGTAGTTGAACTCGGCGAGGACGAGTTTGCCGATCCCTGTCACCAACGGACACGATGTGTATCCGCTGTATTTTGCGGGGCAGACCTTTCCCTGCATGGCTGCCAGCAGATTTCTGGCAACGACCGGGGCCTGCTTGCGAATGGCCGCCGCGGTTTTTGATGTGGGCAGGTTACTGCAGTCTCCCAAGGCAAACACATTCGAGAACCTGGGGTGACGCAGCGTTTCTTTGTCGACTTCCACCCATCCGTCTTTATCTGCGAGCGGGCTTTGAGCCAGGAATGTCGGCGGCCCCATCGGTGGGGTCACATGCAGGAGGTCATACTTCAGCGACACGAGTTCCTGTGTGTCGAGGTTCTTCAGCACGGCCTGCCGGGTATCGGCCTGCACTTCGATCAGTTCGTGTCGAAAACGACAGTCGATCTGCTTGCGGGCAATGACCTGTTCCAGCGTTGATCGATACGGCTCGACGGCGAAGATGCTGGAGAGTGCCGAGGCATAGATGATGTTCGTGTTCTCGCGCACTCCGGCTTCCCGGAATCGATCATCAGCCAGGTACATAATTTTCTGCGGAGCGCCGCCACATTTCACGGCTCCCGAAGGATTGGTAAAGATCGCCGTGCCTCCGCGGAAGTTGCGGATGGCTTCCCACGTCGAATCGACCGTGGCGAAGGAATAGTTGCTGCACACTCCCCCTTTGCCGACAGCATCTTTCAAACCCTGGACCTTATCCCAGTTGATCTGCAGGCCCGCAGCCACCACCAGCCAATCGTAGGTGATGGTCTCACCAGTGTGTGTTCGCAACAGATTCTGGCTGGGGACAAATTCTGCGACGGCATCTTGAATCCAGGTGACACCACGGGGCATCACCGACGCCTCGGACCGTTCTGTCGCTTCCTTCTTAGCCAGCCCGGCTCCAACCAGGGTCCACAGCGGTTGATAGTAGTGCTTATCAGAAGGTTCGATCACTGCCACATCGGGGCGGGAGAACCAGCCTCGGGTGAGTCTCGCTGCTACAGTGAGTCCCGCTGACCCACCACCCACAACCACAATCTGATGATGTTTGTTTGACATAATGAAACTCACTGAAAGAGGCTCACGTCTGAAGATTGCGTGCGATGACGAACACTGCCACCGCCAGGATGGCCACGACGAACACCTTCTGAAGGACAACCGCCGGAAGCCGACGAGCCACCTGCTGACCCACGAACAACCCAACAACACCGCCGATGACGAACAGCCCGGTGATGGCGGGGGAAATGGTGCGGCCTGACCAGGCCTGTGCCGTGATTCCCGAAACACTCACCAGCGAAATCACCATCAACGACGTTCCAACCGCGCGATGAATCGACATCCCGCTGAACAGGACCAACGCTGGCACAATCACAAATCCGCCGCCGACTCCGAATAAACCCGACAACACGCCGGTCATTAATCCCACACACAGCAACAGCACGGCACAGCGCGAAGTCAGTATCAATAGACCCGTGGCATCCCGTTGACAGGTTGGGCCTTCTGCATCTCCCGTGGGACCGCAATCCACTCGGGGAACAGCAGGCCGGGAAGCCTGCCGCCAGAGCCGGATGGCCACAATGATCATCAAGGCCGCAAATGCCAGCAGCAGAACGGCATCGGAAAGTCGACTGGCAATCCATGTTCCCAGCGGTGCTCCCAGCATTCCAGCAATCGCAAAGAGCACGCCAGTCCGCAGTTCGACTTCGCCCAGCTTCCAGCGATGCAGAAACCCCACAAACGAGGTGGCTCCGACGGCTGCCAATGAGATTGCCACGGCATCCTTGGTGGGAACATTCAGGCCATACACCAGCAACGGCACGGCAAAGATGGCACCACCGCCACCGGTGAGCCCCAGCGATAATCCCACGATCGCACCGAAGAGCAGACTTAAGGGAGACATCACAGGGCCCTCCTCCATCGACGACGTCTTAGCGGCTGCAACCCGTGGTACACAGGGCCGGAGCATCACCCTGGGCTTCCACCGGCAGTTGAGACGCAAGCCACGCTTTGTATCCCCCCACCATGTCGCTCATGTTGGTCCGTCCGGCTTCGGCCAGCAGGCTGGCGGCAATCGCCGAGCGATAGCCCCCCTCGCAGTGGACCACCACCGAACCTTCCATGGGAACTTCGGCCAGCCGTTCCGCGAGATGCGTCAGCGGAATGTTATGACTTCCCGCGAGATGTCCCGCCTGCCATTCCTTGGTTGCACGGACATCGAGCACGAAGGGTTGCTGTGATTGTGCCAAAGCCTCGGCCAAAGCCGGGGCCGTGATACGTGGCACCATGGCAATCAATTCGGGATGCAGATCCAACGCGGCCATGCCGTCCCGGAGATAGCCGACCGCATTGTCGAAACCGATGCGTCCCAGACGCATCACGGCTTCGTCTTCCTGACCGGGTTCCGCAATCACCACGATCGGGCGGTCATGATCGAGCAGAGAACCGCACCACGTAGCATATTTGCCTTGCAAACCGATGTTGAGCGACCCCGTCAGATGAGCCGCTTCAAAATCGACGGCGTCACGCACATCGAGCAGTTGCCCACCCTGGTTCTTGATTCGCAACACTTCCTCAACCGACAAGGGCTGAAGCGATGTCTGCAATGTGGCACCCAAATCAGCCCGTTCCTGGCGGTTCTTGATCGCATCATAAACGAAGTAGTCTGGGGCTTCTGGTTGTTCGGTTGTGACGAGTTGCTTGAATTCCTCAAGGCTCATCGGTTGCAGGGCGTAGTTGAATTTCTTCTGCTCGCCGATCGTGGAGACGGTCTCTTTGCTCAAATTCTTGCCACACATCGACCCGGCCCCATGTGCCGGATAGACCAGCGTGCTATCGGGCAGGTCGCGCAGCTTCTGCAGTGAGTGGTACAGCATCTCGGCGAGTTCGTCGGCCGTGACGCCGATCGAAGCCAGTAGATCGGGACGGCCAACATCACCAATGAAGAGCGTGTCCCCCGTCAATACGGCGTGAGGAATGGAATCGCTCTGGGCGAGGTCGTAGACGACCACCGAAATGCCTTCGGGTGTGTGACCCGGTGTTTCGAGGAATTCCAACCGGACATCGCCCAGTTCAATACGGTCACCATCGTGCATGGCCTGGAAGTCGAACTCGGCCTGGGCTCGCGAACCCATGACGATGCGAGCCTGCGCCCGATTCCGCAATTCGATGTGACCGGCCAGAAAGTCGGCATGAAAGTGGGTCAGCACGACATAGTCGATGTGATACCCCGCCGCATCGGCGTCTTGCAGGTATTGTTCGATATCGCGTTGCGGATCGACCACGACGGCTCGCTGCGTGCGTTCATCCGCAATCAGATACGACGCATGTGCGAGGCAACCCAGATAGTACTGCTTGATGAACATGATGTGCTCCTCATGAACGGTTTCAGTGTTTTACCAGCGACATTACGAATGACAGCAGGATGTGGGAGCGTTGGTGGCACAGGTCGCTGTCGAGGAATTTGCGGTCGGAGTTTTCGGCACCTGGTTCCAAGGCATCCGGGCGAGCAGCATGCCCATGCCGCAGGTGTCGGTGATTCCGGCAAAGACTAGCCCCGCACCCACAAAGGCCGATAGCCCGATGAAGTACGGATGGACGAACGCTCCCAAGGCAGCCCCGATCAGCACCAGAGATCCCGCTGCGATTCGCACCTGCCGTTCGAGCGAGATGGCTTTCTTCCCGCGGACCACCGGCAACCCGGCCTGATCCCAGGCGAGCGTGCCCCCTTCGACATTCACCACATTGGTGTAACCGGCCGCCTGAATTTTTTCGCAGGCCTGCTTACCCCGACTACCCGAGCGACAGATGACATACAGTGGCGACCCGGCCGGATCGCGACCCGCCGTCAACTGGGCCGGATTCAACTGGTCCAAAGGCACATTGCGGGCACAGCCAACGTGGATTTCTCGGTATTCCACGGGCGTGCGGACATCGACCAGTTCGATGGTCTCGCCGCTTTGAATTCGATCAAAGAGTTGTTTCGGGGCAATGGTGGTCATGGACATGATGGTCTCCTGTTCGTTGAATCCAGGCATCTCGGATGCGAGGCAGTTATCTTGTTAGTTCGGAATATTCCGATCTTTCTGGCGTACAAAAATCTAGGTCGTGGCGGTATCAAACCGCGATTCGATGCAACGCAAAATTCCGGCCAAATGGGGTTCGGTTACTCGGTAATACACCTGTCGTCCCCGCTTGTCGCTCGTCAAAAATCCGCAACGCTGCATCAAACGCAGGTGTTCGGAAGTCATTGCCGTGGGCAAATCACAGGCTTCCGCGAGTTCACCCACGGTGTATTCCCCGGAAAGCAGCAGTTGAATGATCCGCAGGCGGTGGGCGTGAGCGAGCACCCGCAAGCATTCCGCTGCTTGGCTTAAGGCGTCGAGGCTGGTTAAGCGAGGAGACATGGTTGAGAATCTTTCTGTGAGCTACGTACTCAAATATATCGGAAGTTTCCGACATGTCAATCAGTAATTCGTGGACGAGGGGGAATATTACTGGAATGAACCCGGGATGCCCCTGGTCAGCGACCGATCGCCGGTTCAGTCGAGATAGACGAATTCCTGGGAATTGAAGATCGCCAAGGCGGCGTCGGTCCAGGCGGCATCTGCGGTTTCTGTGCTCTGCTGCTGATGGACGAACTGCAACAGACGAGCTACTTCCGCATCACTTGGCGAGCGGGACAGTACCGCTCGATAGAGATGCACAGCCCGACCGGCATCGTCGGCAGTCCGATCAAGAAGAGTTGCCGCCAATGCCGTTGCGGCGGCATGCGTCAACTCGCCATTCAACAAGGCCAATGCTTGCGGGGCTGTGGTGGATCGCCCGCGGAGGGGGCAACTGGCATTGGCATCGGGCCGGTCAAAGGCTTCAAACAGCGGATACCGCAGGTTCCGGCGGGCAAAGAGATAAATGCTGCGGCGGGTGTGATCGGCGGCGTTTTCACTCGTCACCCATTGGCCTTTCAGCAAGGTCTGCACGAGTTCTTCGGGCAGCGGCGGACGCACGCCGTGACCACCACGGTCATCATTGAACTGACTGCTCGCCATAAGCAACGCATCCCGCAACTGCTCCCCATCGAGCCGCCGGAGCAGGCCGCGACTCAAAAATTCCCCCGCCGGATCGAGTTGCAACCGACGATCCCAATCGGTATCCCCCGGCAACCGCCGAGCTGTTTGACGATAAGTCGCCGAGAGGACTATCTGCCGATGCAGGGCTTTTAGACTCCACCCCTGTTCGATCAATTCGCAGGCCAGCCAGTCGAGCAGTTCGGGATGCGTCGGGCCAAGGTTGATCACACCGAAGTCGCTGCCGGTGGCGCAGAGACCGCGTTGAAAATGCTGCTGCCAGAGACGGTTCACGATCACCCGGGCCGTCAACGGGGTGGAACCATCGACCAACTGCCGGGCGAATTGCAGACGGCGTTGTCCTGGATCAGAACTAGTGCTTGATACCGATGAATCCGCAATGGCGATACGCGGCAGTGCCGCCTCGATGGTTGGCCCCGGCCGTCGGTGATCGCCCCGAATCCAGATCCGCGCTGGTGACGTATTCGTTGGTGGCGTGAGGCGAAAGGAATAGTACGGGGCATCGCGTTTGAGGGACGGGACAGCCGGCTCGAACACGGCCCGCAGCCGATAGAAATCAGCTTGGCTGATCGGATCGTACTTGTGATCGTGGCACTCCGCACAACCGATTTGCAGGCCGAGGAAGACCGCCCCCACGGTGCCGGTCAGTTCGTTCAATCGGAAGTGACGGCGTTCCAACTGATCGTTGACGTCGGGCATATCCGGGCCCGCGAGGCAGAACGTAGTCGGAACCATGACCGGTGGTTCGAGTTGGTCTCCCGCGAGTTGCTGGACCACGAAGTCGGAATAGGGCAGATCGCGGTTGAACGCTGCAATCACCCAGTCGCGATACTGCCAGGCATCGGGACGGACTTTGTCGTGTTCAAAACCGTCAGTCTCGGCGAAGCGGGCCAGATCGAGCCAGTGCTGAGCCATCCGCTCGCCATAGGCCGGAGAAGCCAGCAACCGATCAACCACACGCTCGATGGCATTGGGTGTCGTGTCGGCCAGAAAGTCATCTAATTCTTCAGCTGTCGGAGGAAATCCGGTCAGGTCAAAGGTCACCCGACGCAAGAAGGTGGGCCGCTCGGCTTCGGGTGCGAGGCCGAGTTGCTTGGTTGATAATTGCTCCAGAATGAAGGCATCAATAGGTGAGCGGATGGGTGATGGCATCGAGACCTCAGGCACCGTCGGCTTCAATAACGGCCGAAAGGCCCAATGGTCGCGATCATCGGCCGTCACCGGGACTTCGGAGATGGCATTCGTCGGGACATCATCCTCTGACGTGGCGATCAATGGCCATACGATCGCAGAACAAACTACCAGCAGCAGGGCACGCCGAACAATCATCAAGCGGTCCTTTCTGCGAGGTCTCAGGCCAGGATGTCCTGCACGATGTCGACATCATCAGTGGGGCCGATCAAACGCTCATCGAGACCATTGTGGAAATACGATAACGCCTCGGGATCGAGTCCCAGGAGATGCAGCAGCGTGGCATGGAAGTTCCGGATATGGACCGGATTTTCCACGGCCCGCAGGCCGACCGGGTCGGTGGCTCCATAGGTCATGCCCGGCTTCACGCCGCCTCCCGCCAGCCAGACGGTATAGCCCCACGGGTTATGGTCGCGGCCTTTGCCTTGTTCGCTCATCGGCATGCGGCCGAACTCGCCCCCCCAGATGATGAGCGTGTCGTCCCACAACCCACGGCGACGCAGGTCGGTCAGCAATCCCGCCACGGGTTGATCGGTCGCCGTGCAGAGTTCGGTGTGATTCTGCAGCACGTTGCCATGCGCATCCCAACCGTTGGTATCTCCCGAATACAACTGCACGAAGCGCACGCCCCGTTCCACCATGCGGCGGGCCAGCAAACAGCGGCGGCCAAACTCGGCGGTCTCCGGGCGATCGAGTCCATACAGCCGGTGCGTCTCAGCGGTCTCTTCATCAATCGCGACCAACTCCGGTGCGGTCGATTGCATCCGGAAGGCTAACTCATACGACTGCATGCGGGCGGTGAGTTCATCGTGCTGATCGTGAGCCGCCGTGTATTCCTGATTCAGTGTTTTGATGAAGTCGAGCACACGACGTTGGCGGGTTACATCGACCCCTTCCGGCGGAGCGAGATGCAGGATGGGCTTCGCACCAGGCCGCATCGGGACGCCTTGAAAACTGGCGGGAAGATAACCGCTGCCCCACGCGGGCGGCCCCCCTTTCAAACCGCCGCCGGGATCGGGCAGAACCACGAACGCGGGCAGATTGCGGTTCTCGCTCCCTAATCCATAAGCGACCCAACTGCCGACACTCGGCCGCCCCATCAGAATGCTGCCGGTGTTCATCTGATAGACCGACTGCGGGTGGTTCACACTGTCGCCATGCATGCTGCGAATCACGCACAACTCATCAGCATGGTGGGCGAGTGCGGGGAGCAGATCGCTCACGGCGACCCCAGACTCTCCGCGCGGCCGCAACGGCTTCACCGCGGGCAACAGTGGATTGGTCGCCACATTCCGCCGCGTGGCCACCATGCCAAAACTCTCCGGCAACGGCTGCCCGGCAAGTCGCTCAAGGTCCGGCTTGGGATCAAACAGATCGACATGGCTCGGCCCGCCATGCATGAACAGCCAGATGACCCGCTTCACTTTCGGCGTCTGATGTGGCATCGATGTCCGAGCACCGGCCCCAGCCGCTTGAACAACGCGCTGGCCGTCATCACACAGCAGGTTCGACAGCGCCAGCCCGAGACAACCGCCCCCCATCCGCAACAGATCGCGGCGCGGCATCAGCGACGGCC
Organism: bacterium; assembly: GCA_016125225.1. Taxonomy (GTDB): domain Bacteria; phylum Planctomycetota; class Planctomycetia; order Planctomycetales; family Planctomycetaceae; genus DSVQ01. The sequence goes on from WGME01000024.1 coordinate 21,250, forward strand.
ATGCAGAATTGTGGAACATACCGAGTCTTCCGAAAGGAGACTAGGCAGTGTACCAAACCCCACGCACGATGCCACGGGATTCTGACAATAGAGATGAGATTGCTTCCCAGTCTCATCACCGAATCATGGTGCAGCCGGAACGATCGTGCCTAGTCGTAAGCGGCCGTCGGTTTGCCACAGGTCGCCGCCGCCGTTATGACCTTTGTGGTTCGGGTGGAAATTGTCGATGTATTGCACGTCGGTGAGTCGACCGGTGGCGATCAACGTCTTGAAAAGATGATCGCGTTCGACGTCGACATCGGCGGCGATATGATGCGTGATCTGACCCGTGGTGTGACTGAGGCCGACACGCTCATCATAGGTCGCCGAGCCGAACCAGAGAGGGCGACCCTGTTCATCCTGCTCGCTGGAACTCCAGAACCGCACATGATGCCGTTGCCGGGGATTGTCGCCCACCGGTTGTTCGTACGCGAGGTCTTCCTTCCGGCCGTAGAGATAGAGGTTGCTGACCGGGGCTTCATCGTAGGGGCGTTCCACGACCGTATCGACCGCGATCTTCAGGTCGCTTTTGAGACCGAGAGCCGCGGCCCGATACCAGCCCGCCTGGCTCAGCAGCGACTCCAGATCGGCCTGCGTGCCAATCAGACCGACATTGATCGGGTCGCCGGGATGACCGTCTTTGGTGACGGTGATGTTCGGTGCGGAATCGAGAGCCGGGTGTCGATGGGCATAGGTTTCCCACAGCAGCGGCATCACGAGATAAGCTACTGCCAGGTAAATCAGCAAGCCAACCACAATGCCCGTGACGAGCCGGAAGCGTCGAACTCGCCGTGGTGGTTCCGGAACAGGGGACGCATCATCGGGCGCGGTCGTCATGGGTTCGGCATCACTACGAAGACGGATTGATCGGCGTGGTGTCTGTGGCGATTTTAATCCTACCACGCCGTCAATCTACCGTGTCCGTCGCTGCACCGCATAGCCATACGAGATCGGCCACGTCGGTTCCGCTCCCAATTCCTGCTGGGCTTGGATGGCCCAGTACGGTTCGCGGAGCAGTTCCCTTGCGAGGAAGACCAGATCGGCTGCCCCCGACGTGACGATTTCATTGGCCTGATGCGCTTCGGTAATGAGACCCACGGCTCCCGTCATGATGCCCGTGGCTTCACGGATCTGGCGGGCCAGCGGCACCTGATACCCCTTGCCGACGGGAATCTTTGCATGCGGCACCAATGCCCCGGAGGAAACGTCGATCAGGTCGATGCCCAACTCTTTCAACCGAGCAGACAACACCACCGATTGCTCGACATCCCAACCGCCGTCGACCCAGTCGGTCGCGGAGATGCGGACAAAGACCGGCAACTCAGCCGGTACGATGCTGCGGACCCCCGTCGCGACACGCAATGTCAGCCGCATGCGGTTTTCGAGACTGCCGCCGTAATCGTCGGTGCGTTCATTGCTCAACGGCGACAGAAACTGATGCAGCAGGTAGCCATGAGCCGCATGGACTTCAATCACCTTGAAACCGGCCGCCAAAGCCCGGCGGGTGGCCGCTTCGAAGTCAGCGACGACACCATCGATGCCGTTTTGATCCAACGCCTTCGGGACCGGGCTCCCTTCGCTGAAGGGAATCGCACTGGGGCCGATCACTGGCCAGCCGCCCACCTCCGGTGTCAGCAACCCCGCTCCCCCTTTCCAGGGCACATCGCAACTCGCCTTGCGGCCGGCATGGGCGAGCTGAATGCCCGCCACCGCCCCTTGCGATTCGACGAATTTCACGATGCGGGCCAGCGGAGCAATGTGGTCGTCGCTCCAGATTCCCAGATCTCCCGGTGTGATGCGGCCTTCTGCAGTCACAGCCGTCGCCTCGGCAATCACCAACCCCACTCCGCCAGACGCCCGGCTGCCGAGATGGACCAGATGCCAATCGTCCGCCAATCCATCCTTCGCGATGTACTGGCACATCGGCGACATCACCACCCGATTCCGAAACGTCACCCCCCGCATCGTCAACGGCGAAAACAAATCCGCCGCTGACAATTCACGATCATGCATCGCCTCTGCGGCAGCTTCGGGTGAAGAAGAACCTGCAGTCGTCTGATTGGCCATGTTGACATTTCCCAGTCAAAAACATTCCCGATCGCCGAGCACAGCGTGCGATCCTCACCCCTCTAACTACCGGCGCCCGGCTGATGTCTTTCACGCGGGCGGGAAACATCGACGTCTGCAGCTGGCAAGTTCAAACCTTCTGCCGCTCCAATTCAGCCTGTGCGCCCTTGATCAAGTTGTATCGATCAGAATCGTGAGATACCTGCGAAAGATGTGTCTCGGCCGTGCTGAGTGTTTCGCGAAGCAGATCCCAATCCTGTTTCCGTGAGAGTCGCACGGCAGATAACAGTGCAACTGCAGCGTGATAACCGACAAAGGGTGTTTCTACTTTAAGTCGGTCCGCCAGCCACGGATAAAACTCGGGATTAGGTTTGAGTTGCAAGATCGCAACGGCAGCCAGCCGCTGTCCGGGAGAATCACTACCGGAAAACTCCATGATATAGGGGTAGCACGCTACGGCCAGGGTGCGCATCTTGGTGACAATTTTCTCCATCTTTCGGGTCCGTTCGTCGGAAGAGGGCATTGATGCCCGTATGGCTTCGTACTCGAAAGCCAGGCTTTGCATCTGTTGCCTTGCTAAATCGTTGTCTCCCTTAACGGCAAGGCGATCTATCCGCTCGGCCGCTCGTGCCTGCTCCTGGGTGATTCCTTTCGCGGCGTCCGGATTCTGTTGTATAACCGCCTCCGCTTCTCGATTGACTGCTTTTCGTAACTTTCCCTCAATTCCACCGGGCAGTGCAAATTCTTCGAGATTGTTAAGAATTCGATTGAAGGCTTCGCGATGCAATAACATGACCAGCAGTACAAGAGAGGGCCAAGTGATCGCAGTTATTAGCTCTGCAATCGCTGAAATTGTGGTTGAATTCATCAATCATTCCCTTATAAACGGACGTTTTGCGATCATAATCACGATGCGATTACGTCGAATACATTCTGATTGGTTGATACATAGTAGCCCTCTGTTTTCCAAATTAATAGATGTCGGTTGATCGCTGGCTGGTGTCCCTACTTATCAACGTCGCTCTCTCAGGATATGCCGCATTTACACTCAACCCACGGCAATACCCGCTGCGTTAGATTCATCCCGTTGAGCACGGCGGATTGTTGGGGGCCGCAGGTGGGGCATTCGAACAGAGCTTCGATGCCCCAGAGGTCGACGAAGACGCGGCCGCGTTGGAGTTGCAGGGCTTGTCGTTGCACTTCATACATTGCGGTGATCGACGGCGGGGTGAAGAGTCCCTGTTGCGCGAGGTCTTCCATGACTCCATTGCCGCTGCGCATGGGGATGAGGCTCACGCAGTGCGATCCGGCAGCGAAGGCGGTTTCGATGGACTGGAGTGCCCAGGTGATGCCTTCGTCATCGGTCAGCCCCGGAGGTCGCAGCAGCACAAACGTGCGGATGTCGATGTCGCTGTTTCGGAGTGTTTCGCAGGCCCGCTGATAATCGGCGACGGTCATCTGCTTGTTGAGTCGCGGCAGAATCTGCGGATGCACGGTCTCCAGTCCGAGGGCCACTTCCAGTCGACCGGTGAGCAAGGACTGAAACTCCGCGATGTGGGTATTCATCAGACGGGGATGATTCTCGACGATCACCGTCTCGAATGATTGTACGAGTTCCGCGATGGCCGGGTAATCGCCGGGCGGAATCGCGAGCGGGTCGAAGAAATTTCCACTGTTATAGAGTTTGATGTGTTTCGCCGGGGGAAGTTGAGCCAGTGCGAAACGGATTTGCTCAGGGATCGCACCCGATGGCGTGGGCTGATCGAGAGTGTGTTTCCACAGATCGCAATAGAGGCAATGAAAGGGGCATTCGCGATTGGTGAGAAACAGTGTCGCCACCGGGTCCACCACACCGGCGGCAGTGCATTCCGGTTCCACCAGCCAGGCATACGGCCGATACGGATCGACCGGCTCTTTCGGCGGTCGTCGGGCCAGGATGTCAGCCGTGGTGATGTGCGGCAGCGGAGTCATGCCCTCATCATGGGAAGCCGGGACGCGAAACGCCATCACGATTGTTGCCGGTTCCTGCCACCGGTAATCTATCGGAAGTGGTTGATGCCAGCGGGCCTATTTGCAGGAATAAACGATGTCGCGCGTGCTGATCGGTCTCTCGTTATTACTGGCGACATCTTCGGTGATGAACGCGGAAGACTGGCCCGGCTGGCGTGGACCACGGGGCGATGGCACCACCACTGAAGTAACGGTTCCGGTGCAGTGGAACGGCGTGACCGGTGAGAATATCGCCTGGAAAACGCCGATTCCTGGTGTCGGTCATGCTTCGCCGATTGTGTGGCAGGACCGCATTTTTGTCACCACCTGCGTCGAAGAGCAGAACCAGCGATTGCTGCTGTCACTCGATCGCCGGACCGGAAAAGTTCTCTGGCAGCAGGCGGTGCTCGATGCCCCGCTCGAAAAGCGGCACAAACTCAACAGCCGAGCCTCGGGCACGCCGGTGACCGATGGTGAATTGGTCTATGTCACGTTCCTAGATCCCGATTTTGCCAGCAACAACGAACGCACTCCTGGCGAGATGGTGGTGGCGGCCTACAACTTTGCGGGAGAACAACAGTGGGCCAAACGCCCCGGACGATTCGCCAGCACGCACGGTTTCTGTTCGTCACCGGTGCTATTTGAAGACCTGCTGATCGTCAACGGCGATCACGACGGTGACTCTTACATCCTTGCGTTGGACAAGGCGACGGGCGAGACACGGTGGAAGTTCGACCGCAAGCATAAGACTCGCAGCTATGTCACGCCGATCATTCGAGATTATGCCGGCCGTACGCAACTCATGCTGTCGGGGAGCAAGTGTGTCGTCAGTCTCGATCCGCGGACGGGGGAATTGCAGTGGGAAATGGATGGGCCGACGGAACAGTTTGTCGCCTCGCTGGTTGATAACGGCAAGTACATCTTTCTGACCGCAGGGTTCCCGGACAAGCACATTCTGGCGATTCGTCCCGATGGAACCGGCAATGTCACCGACACGCACATCGCCTGGCGCACAACGAAAAACTGCTCGTATGTGCCATCACCGATTGTGGTCGGTGACTATTTTGTGATCGCTTCCGATGAAGGGATTTCGAGTTGTTATCAGGCAGAGACCGGCGAGCGGTTGTGGGTCGAGCGGATGGCCCCGCATTACAGCGCTTCGCTAGTGACAGCGATGGGTCTGGTTTACTTCCTTGCCGATGACGGCCGGATGAAGATTGTCAAACCCGGGCCGGAGTTCGAACTGGTGGGAGAGAATGAACTTGGTGAAGCCTGCTATGCCTCCCCCGCCATCTCGCAGGGCCAGATCTTCGTGCGTGGAGAACAGCATCTCTTCGCGATTGGACCTTCCGCGCAGGTGACGGAAAAGTCACCCTAGAGTTACGTCTGCGGTCCTATCGGCAATGGTGACCAGCGCTTACTGCGAGATTTCGCTGATTCTCTCGCCCTGCAGACTCACGCCGACGTAACCCGACTGGTGAGTCTGTACCAGGTTCACCGGAGCGAAATTGGCGGCAGCTCGGTCCCAGCCATCGTGATGACCGTGGTCGTAACCGTTCTGGTAGCCACTGAGCCAGCACATGTAGACGCCCCAAATTGCAACCGGGGCAGCCCACACCATCCAGGCATGTTTGGTCATATCTCTCTCCCACAGCACAAACAGGGTGATAGGGGTGCGTATGGGGCGACAAAATCTTCGTCTCCACGAAGTTTTCATCGTCTCTTCATCAAATCCTCACAATTACTCTGGCTGGGGTCAACCCCGTTCGATCGGAATTCACAAATGGCATGCCAGCCGCGGGTGGTTATCGTTTTCCGCCCCCGTTCTTACAACGGGGAATTCGAGCGTTCCCCCACTTTTTGTGTGATGAACGCCGCATCGCATGCCCTGATGAGTGACATCGGCGGCGGAAACCTCTGGAAATCACACGATTCCGACTCCACTTGAGGAGTTTTTGATGAATCCCGAGGGATGACTCAGCGGGAGCTGTCAGTGATTCCCTGGCCAAAGTGGTTGCCGTCGATCTTCACAATTCGGAGTCGCCAGCGACTGTTCCGTCAGCACGGTTGCTCAGGAAATGCACAACCGAGATGCAACCCAGCCCTTCGATTTCCTGTGTGAAGCCAATTCGGTCACCGTGACTACTGAGTTGAAGCTAGCGACTCAGATACGAGCGGACGTCGCGTCTCGCAGGGTATCCAACCGCAGCGATGACGTTCCGCGGGCGATGGTCGATGACGGCGGGGCTTCACAGTAGGGGCAGATTTCGCTGTAAATCACCTTCCGACACTTCGGGCATTCATGGACACCATGAACCGGCGGGTTGGAACGCCAGCGGTTGATGACGATGTATCCGAACACCACCACGGTGAAGACACATAGAATCAGGCCCGCCAAGGGATTTTTGGGAATCATCGCCAGCACGGTCGTGGCGATAATGGCACACCCGGCGACTCCGAACAGACCGACTTCAACCATCCGTTCGCGATTGGAGCGCGCACGGATCAGATCGTCGTTCATCTGTCGTCCGAGAATTTGCCGTAAGAGGTCGAGCTTGATCCGTCCGAGATCTTCGAGTTGTTCTTCCGCTTGGCCGGTTGCGGAAAGCAGGCGTTGCACGGTATCAACCACGCGGTAGGCATCGTCTTCGCTAAAGGCGGTTTGATGGGCCCACAGATTGCGATACTCGCGCAATTCACTTACCAGGCTGCGTTGGAACAGGCCCAGTCGCTGGCGAAAGACCGCGTTCCAGTGATCCCACATGACCGTAAGAATGGCGTGGGCATCCCAGAAGGCTTCATCGGGCAATTGCGAATGACGTTCATTCTTCAGACTGCTGCGAACCGTTTGCCGCCACTCTCGACCGTAGGCAGCCTGCAATTCGCGCTCGAAGAACGGCATCACCCCCTGGGTGAATTGGTCTAAGGCCACGCCGATGGTTTCATGAGCAGTCAGCACGAGTCGCCCATCACACAATGTGCCGGTTTTAGCAGACAAGTAAGTCTACGCGGGAACCGGTCGATCGTTGTCAGCCAATTGACAGGTGTTGACGTTAACTTTTTGCAACGGCTCAGTTCGTTCGGAATATAACGTCCATAACGACGGGCCGGTGGTCGCTACAATCGCTCCAATCGTGATAACACTGCCGAATATCCCATTCGGAACTGACCCAGATCATATCGAGTTGCAACACAGGACAGGGGACCGGCCAGGTTGCGGCATAACCCCGCCCGTGGTCCGAGAAGGCGTTGCGAAAGTCTTCACGGAAGAGATCAAATCCGCGCGATTCCGGGGGGGTATTAAAGTCACCCAGAATCAGCGTCGGTCGTTGATCCCAGGATTTAATTGTTTCATGACACTTCGATAACGTAGGAACGCGCGGGACTTTTAATGAGGACGCGATATCAACCAGCACCGCTCGACATGGCTGGCCGTCATAGTCGAATTCCATCGCCATACATCCACTGTTGGGGGCTAATTCTACCGACGGTTGAATGGTGACCGATCGCTTCGCCATCCAGATCATGCCATACCGTGTGGAATGAGCCGTGTAGCCGGGCATCAGGCGTTCCCACTCGGCGAGATGTTCGGGTTTGACGCCGCGGGTTTCGAGCAGACCGATGAGGTCGGCATCCAGCGTCTTGGCGAATTCCGTCACCGCTTCCCGACCGCGGAACAGATGGGCTACGTTCCAGACCACCACGCGCAGTGAGTTTTCTTCGCGTGCGACGACCGGTTGCCAGCCGATATCGACGGTCACTAGCCAAATCAGTAGAGATCCGAAGACGATCCAGCCCCAGCGGCGGTTCGGCTTCGCCGTTAGTAATACTGCGAGGCATGTCATCACACAGAGGATCGGGCGCGGCAGCATGTAGAAGAGCGCGTTCCAGGGTATGCCCCAGCCATCCCGCGCGATAAGCTGCAGCAGCAATCCCAGTCCGACGACGAGCCAGACCAGACTGGCCCACCGTCTGCGGCGACGTTGCCAGCGGGTTATATGAGCTATCTGGGCGTCCGATGTCCCCTCCAATGCCTCCGTGGATGCAGTAATGATCGCCGCCTCATCCTCCGACATGACGAGTCCATTCTGAATACATGCCGAGTCAGATCACCATTCCGCGTGGAAATAATTGTCAGCGCCAGATATCCGGGTCACGTCGATTGATGATGACAAATGCCAGGATGGCGATAAACGAAGCCACCAGCCAAGCCACATCGAAAGCCCCGCCTTGCATCTCCTGGAATGTCATGCGCGTCAGCACGCCGAGCGTGAGGGTCACCATCCCTATGGATAACAATCCGATGCCGCGGGCACGGGGATATTTCTCCTGCAGATTCTGGAACAGACGTCCTCGCGCGAGATAGCCGAAATAATACCCGGCAAAGACGATCACCAAACCCCGCCAGAAAAGATCCGTCCAGCCGAAATAGCCCACGACTCCGCAGATCGCCAGTGCCAAAACCGTCACCGGCCAGCTTTGAACGGCATCAGAAATCGATTGGCGATCAAGTCGAAAGGATCGCAACGGAAGTCCCCTCTCTGCCCAGTCACAGGCAGGAATTGGCGCTCGCGTGATCCTAACGAATCCTGGATGACGGTACCATGCGGCAGAGTTCGTGAGGTTATGGTTCCCGAGCGGTGAACAATCGCGGTTTGCCTCCCGAGAGTGGAACGCGGTACTCGGAATGCGTCCCAGCAAAGAGGGTGTAGACTTCGGTATTGCCATTGTCAGCATGGCGATAGGTCAGCGGATAGGGGATGGCATACTCATGCGATTTCCCCGGTTCCAGCGAGACCGTTTCACCCCAGGCACTGTAAGGTCCCTTGGTTTGATAGACGAAGGGTTCTTCGCTGAGGTTCGTGACCTTCACCGTGGGGATTTCAAAGTCCCCGGTCAGCACATGATCGAGGCCCTGCAACTTCTGCAGCCGCAGTTTGGTCTCGGCGAAGACCACATCGGGGACCATTGTCGTCGACGCCGGGCCCGATCCCGTCCATTTCTGCCAGCTCTCCTGGAACAGGCTGACGAACTTCTCGGCATCAAAGGTTTTGTCGGTCACCATCTCGGGATTGGCGAATGCCGCTGTCCCCGAAATCGATACGCCTTGATCCCAATCGAGTTCGAGCACGCGGCGTTCGTGGGTCGGCTTCTGCAATTCCGCGAGGACCGCATCGGCGATGTGCAGATTCACCTGGGCATAGGGTTCCCATTTTGCTGATCCGGCTGACCGCGTGCTCAACTTGACGGCGGCATTCGGCAATTCAAATTTCAGCGGGACCGCATTCTCCGGCAAGCCGTTCAGGCTCACCGTACCCGTGCTGATCTCCAGCGGTGATAGCAACGTGAACTCGGCATTGATGGCCACATCCTCTCCCAACCGCTTCAGGTCGGGAATGATGTCGGTCAGCACGGTGCGATCGGCCAAGCGGGCGAAACTCTTTTCGGGGATGTCCAGCACGTTGATGCGTGCCAACTGATCATCGACCACCAGCTTTGAAAGGGGTTCGAGCACTTCGGGAGCAATCGCCACTCCCAGTGCGGTGCCGTCGAGTTGGTCGAGGGTGACTCCGGTGAGCTGAGCGGTTTCGATGGTGCCCGGCTGGGCCAGCGGATTGACTTCCGCCGCTGTGAGACCCATGACCACCGAGATGCCATTCTCATCGGTCCGCACCGCTTGCGGGTAAGCCTGCAACCGCGGTTGATAGACGGGCAACGGCCACATGCCGGCGACAATCGGCCCCGGATCGGTCAGCGTGAGTTGCTGTTCCAGTTGCTGAACGATGTTGGGAACAATGGCTCGCACTTCATTTTCAATACGGCCGCGGGCTCCGTACAAACCACTAGTGAGGCCACTCACCACGCGGTCTTGCGTCATGCCCAGTCCCTGCGTCGAAACTCCCGCCGGTTGAGTGACGTAGTAACTGTCGGAAGGGATTGAGAAGTTGGTGCCCACCAGCCGTAACCGCAGCTTCTTATTCTCGATGTAAGGCGTGACATCGATGCCTAACCAGACGGTGCGGTTATGGCCAATGCCGATGTTAATGGGGCCGGCGTAAGCCGATTGCCGTGCCCCCGAGATCGAGGTGCCACTGATCGTCAGGGTGATATTGCGTAGTCCGAGTTGCACATTGACGAGATCTTTTGCGTAGGCTTTGATCTGCACGCGTTCTAGTTGACCGTAATAGCTGATGCCCGAAAACCGCACGGAAAAGCTGCGGCCCTGCACGCTGGTGCTGTCGAACATGTCGTTCAATCGCCCGGTGAGCATGTTCGCGGGAATCATCTGCGGAGCGGCATACGACATGGCATTCAGGGCATCGTTCCCGAGGCGAACGCCCACCGCACCCGGCAGGTCGAGTGCAGGCACGAAGGGGATGGGTTCAATCGTGAGAGGACGAGATGTCTTGGAGAGTTCGGCCGGTCGATTTCGTGGATCGGCCAGCCAGGCCATGACGCCATCGTTCCCCAAGGTTTCAGCGAAAATGTCGTGACCACCGTTCGGGAATTCGGTGAAGGTGATGTTGCCCCCGGCGGCTTTCAAAGCCTCGGCCATCGCCTGACCTTCCGCCACTGGTACAAGATGATCGCGTGCTCCATGAAAGGCCCAGACGGGAACCTCTTTCAACGAGGCAACAGTGCCCGGGTCTCCGCCACCAGAGAGTACCATCACCGCTGACCACATATCGGGATGGGCCGCGGCTAAGCTCCAGGCGCCATACCCCCCCATCGACCAACCGACCAGCGAAATCCGCTTTGTGTCGACGACATAGTTCTTTTGCACGTCCGCGAGAATCTTCAATGCCCGATCACTATCGGGGGTGCCAGCCGTCCACGGGGTCAACAAGCGGCCCTGGGTATCTTCCGCCTGCGGGAAGATGGCGATAAACGGAAAGCTCGCGCCCCGGGCTTTCACATACGGCCCCAGACCCACCATGGTTGGCAACTTGCCATCGGTTCCCCGTTCACCCGCTCCATGCAGAAACAGAATGGCCGGCGACGGCGTGTTGGCCGCATACCCTGCGGGAATGAAGACCTGATAATTGTGGTCGCCCTGGTCATCGTGATAAATCCGCTCGACAAACTGCTGAGCAGAAGCGGTGGCGGCGATCAACACCAACCACAAGAGAGACGCTCCGCCAGTGCGAAGCGTGGAAGATCGAAAGCAGAGCACAATACGTTCCTTCAGGGCCGAGGCGATGAAGAGGCATCCCGCCTCGAACCATGCCATTCCTCTTGCTGGCATCCCGTTGATCATTGGACGGTCACTCCTGAGAGTCAACCTCCGCCATCGAAAGTTCATGTTGCCGGTGCCGGGGATTTCGCCTATTCTCCCCGCCCTTCATGACGCGATGTTCCGCGCGGTGGAGGCCCTTTAATCCGTCAACTGTAGCCTGCAAACGATTGCCATGACGGGAATTGCGATAAGGATGTCGGCTCTTCTGCTGATGGGACTCAGCGGCTGCCTCGGCCGTGGCGAGACCGATCTGTTGCAGGCGCGGCTGCGCGAACAGCAGCAGCGGTTGACAGAAGCCGAGTCGCAACTCCAGACATCACAACGAGATTTGAAACTGGCCCGGAAAGAAACCGAGGGCTTGCGCGTGCAGCTCGCCCAGTCCGGCCAACCCGGCCTGTTGCCCGAACAATCGGACATTCTGGTCCGGGCTTCCGCGATCAAAATCAACACAATGTTGACCGCAGGTTTCGACCAGGACGACTCTTACGGCGATGATTCCCTTGTCGTCCACTTCATGCCGGTCGATGATCTCGGTGAGCCGCTGAGGTTGCCCGGCGACATCGAAATCAAGGTTCTGGACCCAGCGTTACCGGAAGACGCGCAAACCATTGCCCACTGGAACTTTACCGCCGCCGAAAGTCGCGAGAAATGGTTCCGGGGGTTGTTCGGTGCGGGATACCAGTTCACATTACCTTGGAAAGCTCCCCCTGAACATTCGGAACTTGTTGTGCACGTGCAACTTAAGCCCGCTGATGGCCGGAGTTTCACGGCCTCCCACATCGTGAACATTACTCCTCCGGTAGTCACCACCGATGGTCAGGAAGTGGTCCCCGCGGGAGCCCGTGCCACGCTGAAGCCGAACTCCAACACGCGTCCCAGCTTCGATGATTCATCGTCCTGGCTGAAGGACGATGTGCCCGCCTACAGATAAGCGGTTCATTTCACAATCTCTTCATGCGTAACCAGTTGCGGCCGGTTTGACGCCGCCAATCACCGCGCGGTATGCTCATCGATTCCCCTGTCGGAGTCGATGCCTTGGTCAGTTTGCCTCATCTCGATGACGCGGTGCATAAAGCCGACGTCCTGCTCGATGCCCTCAACTGGATTCGCCAGTTCCGCGATCGCCATGTCGTGATCAAGCTCGGCGGCAGCGCGATGGAAGAGACCGAGGCCATCAAGCATCTGCTGACCGATGTGATCTTCATGGAAGCGGTCGGCATGCGGCCGATTCTGGTGCACGGCGGGGGCAAGGCGATCAATGCGGCCATGACTGCCGCTGGGATTCAGCCACGCTGGGTTCAAGGCCGACGGTACACCGACGACGAAACCTTGGAGATCGTTGCCAAAGTACTCGCGGGTGACATCTGCCAATCGCTGGTGGAAGAGATCGATCGCCAGGGGGGCGATGCCGTCGGCTTGAGCTACCTCACGGTGAATTGCCTCAAAGGTCAGCGGTTGACATTACCGGGACCAAATGGCGAACAATTGGACCTCGGCCGTGTCGGAGAGGTGGTTGATATTGATCGGGACCTGTTGCTGACCACCTGCCGAGGTGGACGTATTCCCGTATTGCCCTCCGTCGCACTAGACGCGGAGGGTGGCAAGCTGAACGTGAATGCGGATACCGCAGCGGCGGCCATTGCTCGCTTGATTCAGGCCGAGAAACTGGTCTTTTTGAGTGATGTGCCGGGGATATTTCTCGATCGCCATGATCCGTCCACGCTGCAATCGCATTTAACATCAGCCCGGTGTCGGGAACTGATCGCGGAAGGCATCATCGATTCCGGCATGGTCCCCAAAGTGGAAGCCGCGTTGGAAGCCTTACAAGCGGGAGTGAAAAAGGTGCACATCATCGATGCCCGTATTCCGCATTCGATGCTGTTGGAGATTTATTCCAAAGAAGGCATTGGCACGGAAATTGTGCTGTAGCCGCGACCTCGTTACTTCATTTGAGTTTCGTCATTCGGATTTCGATATTCTGGATTCATCATGTCCACCACCCAACTCAGCAGTTCGTCGGTCATTTCCACATTCGACAAGTATGTGATCCCGAACTACCGCCGCTATCCCGTGTGCATCGTGCGCGGCGAGGGGACCACGGTGTGGGATGCGGAGGGTCGGCGCTATCTCGACCTGTTTCCCGGTTGGGGTTGCAACATTCTCGGTCACTGCCCGGGTCCGGTCGTACGGGCGATTCAGGAGCAGGTCAACAGTTTGATCCATGTCCCGAACACCTGGTACACCGAAGCTCAAGGGGCGTTTGCTGAAGCCTTGTGTACGCGCGGCTTTGGTAAAGCCTTCTTCTGTAACAGCGGGGCCGAAGCCAACGAAGCCGCGCTCAAGATCGCGCGACTATTCGGTGGCGGTACACGCTATCGCATCATCACTTTCGAAAACGGTTTCCACGGCCGGACCTTTGGTTCGCTCACCGCGACCGCACAGCCGAAGTACCACGAAGGTCTCGGACCGATGATGCCCGGCTTCCGTTATGCCCAGTACAACAATCTCGATTCCGTGCTGGAACTGGTCGATGACGAAACCTGTGCCATCATGCTGGAACCGGTGCAGGGTGAAGGGGGCGTGAATGTTCCCGATCAGGAATTCCTCGAAGCGCTCCGCCAGTTGTGTGATGAACGCAATCTGCTGCTGATCTTCGATGAAGTGCAGACGGGTATCGGACGTTTGGGTACCTGGTTCGGGTATCAATCGTTCGGCGTCCAACCCGATGTGATGACCTTGGGTAAAGGTCTCGCGGCGGGTGTGGCCTGTGGGGCGATGATCTGCAAGTCGGAACTCGCGCCGGTGCTGCGACCCGGCATGCATGCGAGCACATTCGGCGGAAACCCGCTCGCGATGGCCGCCGGTGTCGCCACAATCCAGATGATCGAAGACGAAGGGTTGCTGGAGCACAGTCAGGCGATGTCGGCCCGTATTCATGGGCACTTTGCGGCTCTCAAGGAAGAGCTGCCGATTATCCGGGAATTGCGGGTTCGCGGCATGATGATCGGCGTCGATCTGGCAATTTCTGCCGCTCCTGCCGTGGCAAAATGTATGGAACGGGGTGTGCTGATCAACGCGACTCACGACACCGTGGTGCGATTGCTCCCCCCGCTCAACATCACGGCGGAAGAGGTCGATGAAGGAATGAGTGTGGTTTGTGAAGTGATCCGGGAGATGGCCGCTGCCGCATAACACTCTCGACAGTTTGAACATGGGGTTCACGGACGAGACCCAGGGATGCTCTCCCTGGGTTTCTGGTTTCCAGATGGTTTAGTGGTGAAAAGGTCGTTGTTGAATTCAACGATCGGGAACAGATGATGGCCAGGCATGTCAATTCTGCATTAGAAATGTCCACGTCGGACATCGAGCAAATTTTCGTTTATGCTCACACGCTGAAGAAACAGTGGTCGCAAGGGGTGCGTCATCCGTTGCTGGCCAACCGTGTGCTGACGCAAGTCTTCGAGAAGCCGTCGTTGCGGACACGGGTCAGCTTTGAAGCGGCCATGATGCAACTCGGCGGCAGCAGCATCTTTCTCTCCTCGAAAGATGCCGGCATCGGCGGCCGTGAATCAATTTGCGATGTCGCGCGCGTGCTCGGCGGCTACAGCGATGTGATTGTGCTGCGGACTTTTTCCCAGCAATTGATCGACGAATTTATTCGCTGTTCGGGGACGCATGTCATCAATGGGCTCTCAGACTTGCGGCATCCCTGTCAGGCGCTCACCGATCTCTTCACCATGCAAGAGGCGTTCGGAGACCTGCGTGGTAAGAAGTTCGTTTTTGTCGGTGATGGCAACAATGTGGCCACCTCGCTGGCTGCGGTTTGCGCACGGTTAGGAGTGCCTCTGACGATTTGCGCTCCGCTCGATTACCGCATCGAAGACGGTTATCTCGCCGAGCTGAAAGCCGTTGTACCCAACGCTGAGGTGGTGCAGACCTGCGAATTCAAATCGGCCCTGAAGGACGCGGCGATTGTCTACACCGATGTGTGGACCAGCATGGGACAGGAAGCGGAAGCCGCGGAACGCAAGCAGGTCTTTGCATCGTATCAGGTGAATGCCGAGCTGATGAAACTCGCTCCGAAGACCGCGCGGTTCATGCACTGCCTGCCAGCGAAGCGCGGCCAGGAAGTGACCGACGACATTATCGACGGCCCGCAAAGCATCGTCTTCGAACAGGCCGCCAACCGCATGCACCTCGCCAAGGGGTTACTGTGCTGGGTGCTCGGCGTGGAGCCGTAAGGTTGATGGTGGAAGGTCGATGGTCGATCGATTCTTACGGTTTATCGCGAGCGCCAAACGTCATTCCTGGCGGTAGACCGATTCGGGAAATGCATTGAACCAGAACTCGGCGGCGTGGTTCCACAGGGCTTCGTAATCGAAAATAATATGCTCCGGCTTTGTTGGGCTCAAGGCATGTTGCCAGCGTGATGTTCTGTGGTAACGTTGAAAGTAATAGCTTCCAAGCGGGACCTCTGGCTGCCAGACATCCATGAAAACTGCTGTCTCAAAACGGACGCTGGGGTAAGACGGAACGCCTAAAGTCTCATGCGACCAGTGCTCCAGGTTGAGTGCTGGGTACCAATCCGGCTTTTCACCACTGAGCCCCCACTGCGGTTGAACGCTACGAACTGGTCCAAAAAGCTCTGGGCGCATTGATTGCCGCAATCGTAGATGAACTTTTTGATAGGGTGGGGCATAGACCGCCCAACCCAACCATGCATCGAGTAATCCCAGCGGATACAGGGCCGGGTAGCTCACGATGATGGCAAGATAACCGTATGTCAGCCGCTGACGCGAAGGGGTTGTCACGGCCTCGTGGGTCTCAGCGATGACTACGAACGGTCCCCATTCCCACCATAACAGGGCGTTCTGCGCGAGAAAAAACAGGTTCCAGCCAATCACGCCCCAGGAATGGTTCAGCCCCATCGGTCCCAGGATGCCGAGCAGGCTTAAGTGCATCATCCATGATCCGTACAGCCCGTAACGCCGCGTGCGGGGAATCGCCAGCAGGATTGCGACCAGCAATTCTCCCGCTGGTAATGTCCACGGCAGCACCTGCTCCAAATAGACTTGGGTCCAGCTGCTCGAAGGCACTTGCCAACTCGCTATCTTCGGGGCGAACAACGTGCTGAAAATGCGGCCCCAGTTTTCGACGAACACCACATCGAACTTCGACAGCGCGGAATAGACATAGATGCTGATGGCCAGCCATCGCCAGCCGGTCACAATCCCCCGCTCATCGGCGAGGGCCACGAGAATCGCTAATAGGAAGAACTGCCAGGCCCAGGGTTGCAGCCGATGTTGGTCGCTCAGGAACAACATGGCAAACCCACACGCTGTCACCATCGCGGCAATCGTGCGGCCGGGGCGGGATGACACGACCAGCAAGCCGGTCAGGCCTACCACCGTGACAACCAGCGACGTCCAATCGAACGCATGCGGTGGTGCCCAAAACAGCAACGGCACGCGCGGAAAGACATCCTGCGGCGTCCACAGCTTCCATGTGACCGCCATCAGTGCGAGCCCACCGAATCCCAGCAGACGACAGAGCCAGAGGACACGATGGGGCATGGGAATAGGTATCAGGGGTCAGGTATCAGGCGCAGAACACAGCATCCATCTTACCATCGAATGCTACTGGCCCTACACCTTCCTGACACCTGATTCCTCACACCTCTTCTATTCTTCCGCATTCAAAAAGACGTCGATCTGCTGGCCGACATATAGGGCTTGTCCTTCGGGGTTGATGGCGTAGATCACTTGCAGCACACGGGTGTCGACGCGTTCCGTGCCAGCATTTGTCAGTGAGCGTTTCGGTTCGACATAGGGTTCCACGCGGACGAACGTAAGTGGCAACGCCGTCGCGGCATCTCCCCGCACATAACCCAATCCGGGCAACCCCGGCCGAAACCGTGGCAAGTCCTGTTCATCGATATCGACCCGCACATGCAGCGTGGTGGTATCACCCAGAACAATCAGCGGTTGCCCGGGCGGCGTGCCGACATACTCACCGGGCCGCACGTCCACCTTCAGAATGGTGCTGGCAATGGGAGCCGTTACGACCAGGCGTTCGATCTCGGTCTTGGCCTGTTCGACCGCGGCCTTTGCCATCTCGACTTCCGCCCGTGCTACGGCGAGTTCTTCTTCCCAGGCCCCGGCTTTCAGCTTTGCATCTTCCGCTTGCGCCTGTTCCAGCATCGCCCGGGCTGCGAGAAACGCCTGTTCGCGCTGGATGTAATCCTGAGATGTCCACACTTTCTGAGCCACGAGTTCTTCGGCCCGATCAAGTTCGTCTTTCCGGGCCTTGAGATCCGCCGCGGCTTTACTCACACGGGCTTCGCTCGGCGGAATATCTTCCTTGCGTGGGAGCTGTTGCATGCGGTGGAGATCAGCCTGAGCCTGAGACAAGCGGGCCTGCTGTACACGGACGTCTGCCTGTCGTTGTCGGTCATCAAGTCGGAACAACGGTTCTCCCTGCTTCACCGATTGGCCAACTTTGACATAGACCTCAGCGACAGTACCCGGCACGATCGCAGCCACGTCGATGTTCTCGGATTTGGGTTCCACCAGCCCTGAACCTGCGATAGTCGATTTGTAAGGGGCGCGGCTCGGTTGCACCGGCGGATCGGCAGCCGGGGCTGGCCGGTTGGTTTGCATCAGATGCCATGTCATGAAGGTTATCCCCACGACAGCGAGTCCCGGCAGAATTAAGTGGCGTTGAATCATGATTTTATCCCGATGACGTTAGCCGCGAGGCAACGCCGAGCGCTGATTGCTATTTAATTTTTGCTGGTCACATTCACCACACGTCCGTCCGACATTTCGATAATGCGGTCGCCATAGTCAAAGACACGATGATCGTGCGTGACAACGATCACGACGCGCCCAGCCTGCACGGCGACTTCGCGAATCAGTTCCATGACGGTTTGCCCCGATTTGGCATCGAGCGCGGCAGTGGGTTCATCACACACCAGCAGGCGGGGTTGGTGGACCAGTGCCCGGGCAATGGCGACGCGCTGCTGTTGTCCGCCGGAAAGCTGCGACGGTAACTGGTTGGCTCGCGAACCGAGTTCCACGTAGTTCAGAACGTGCCGGGCTTGCTCCAGTGCCTGCGGTCTCGGAACTCCCTGGATGAGCAAGGGGATGGCCACGTTTTCTGTCGCCGTTAGTGCGGGCAGCAGATTGTATTGCTGAAAGACGAAGCCCACGTTCTTCGCCCGAAACTGCACCAGCTTGCGACCAGGGAGTTGCGATTGCGGCGTGTTGAACAGAACCACATCGCCCGAGGTCGGGTTCAGCAGTCCAGCGATGATGGAGATCAGCGTGGTCTTGCCACAACCGCTCGGTCCAACGAGCAACGAGAGTTCACTTGTGGGGACTTCGATATTGATGCCGTGCAGCACGCGGATTTTCGCTTCGCCATCGCCGAACTCTTTAATGACATTGCGACAGGCCACACCAATCGTTTTGGAAGACATGGGCGTCTCGATGGTGGTCTCTGGGTCCAGAAGGTCTGCAGTCATGATCAGGCTTTCTGATACGTTTACCGGAACACAATGGCCGGTTCGAGCACCCACACCCGGCGTAAACTGACAAAACTGGCACACACGATGATCACAGCAACGGCAACCGCTGCGAGGACGGCCACCTGCCAGGGCATATAGAAGCCCGCAAGATGCGTGAGCCCTTTGGTCGATTCAAAGAAGAGAGCCGCCATGCCCACGCCGAGTCCATAGCCGACGAGACCCACGACGGTCGCCTGCAACAACACCATTCCGGTCAGTCCCAGATTGGTCACGCCCATCGCTTTGAGCGCCCCAAACTGCTTGATGTTCTCGACCGTGAAGAGATAAAACGTCTGCCCGGCGATCGCGGTTCCCACCACAAAACCGAGCAGAATGGTGATGCCAAAGTTGATCGGTATCCCAGTGCTCCGCAGGTAGTACCCTACCTGAAACCACAGCATTTCATTCCGCGTATGAGCCTGAAATTTCGTGGCCTGCTCAATACGCTGGCAAACCTCGCGAGGCGGTACTCCAGGCTCGGGCTCGGCGAGTACGAACGACATCACTTTGCGTTCAGGGGGCACAAACCGAACGGCTTGTGAATACCGTGTGTAGACAATCGGGAAGGTCTCGAACGGGGCATGCACATCAACGACACCCACGAGCACCCCGCGGGTATCGTTCATTTCAATGGTCCGCCCCAGCCGAATGGGTTCGCCCACACCGAACAGATATTCATACCCCGCCTTGTCGACCATGAAGGCATCGGGGCGGCGAAGATCGGCGAGCGACCCGGCGAGAATTTTTACCGGGGCTCCCACCATCGTGGTGTCATCGAGGCCGATCAGGATGACCTGGCGAAACTCACCCGTCTCCAGATTCCGAGCCCGTGCCTGACTCTTGAAAAATCGCACGGCCCAATCAACTCCGGGGACTCCCCGCACGCGATTCAGATCACTTTCCGAGAGGGGCTTCACCTCTTCGGTGTTCTGCATGTTCTGGTCGAACACCCAGATCTGAGCATCGCGCACATTGAGAACCGTCGCCGCGGTCCGCCGCATCAGACTCACGAAGATGGAGGTCTGCTGCGAGATCAGCAACACACCGAACGCGACGCCAAAGACCGTACCGAAATACTTGGCCCGATCCCCTGTCAGCATTTTCCAGGCAACCCAGTTCATGACGCCACCTCTTGAGGCATACGTTGTCCCAAGGCTGCCAGCGAGAAGCGCGTCACATGATCTGCCAGGGTGTCGACTGTCAAATTCCGATAGGCCTCGTCTCCGATCAGCAACCGGATGATGGGCTGATGGACGTAGTAAAAGAGAACCTGACCCACGATGCTGAAACCGACCTGCCAGCGCTCCGGTTCGGGCATGTCGCCTGGCAGCAACTCAGCCAGAATGGTTCGCAGGGAATCGGCCATCGGGCGGATGTAGTCGTGAACAATCGCCTCGCAAGCCTCCGTGGGATACGACAGTTCCCGTAACATCAATTGTAGATGCCACTTCGGTCGATCGGCGGAGAGCATGCGTTCAAACATGGTGCCCACGAACGTACGCAAACGCTGAGCCGCAGGCATGTCCGCAGGTAATTCCGGAAAGGGGATCTCGTCGGACTGAGCACACTGAGCCAGACGGACCGTTGCGACGTAAAGCTGTTTTTTATCGCCAAAATGGTAATGAACCGCCGCGATATTGGCCTCGGCCTGCTGGCAGATTTCGCGAATGCTGGCCGCCTCAAACCCTTTGTCAGCAAAGATTTGCCCTGCGGTGTTCAGCAAACGGCGTTTGGTATCATCGAGCATGGTGTCCGATCCTGAGCGGGAATCAAACAAGTGTTTGATTGAATCATAGCCAGTTGTCCGGTGGAGTCAAACGTTTGTTTGAAAATATTTCTTCAAAACATTTGTATCCGTGATTTTTTGTATCGCAGTTGAGGCATATGGCTATCTACGATGCGAAAAATCACCATCAAACCGCCCGCCGGATGCCCTCTCCGCCTGCGTTCGTTGGTTTCCTTCCTTGTCATTGCGGACTCCGCAGTGGAGGGTGATCGATGCCACGTTCTCAACGCTCCTTCAAGATTCGTGCCGCATTGCGGGGGAGTTTGTTCCGCAATGCCATGCGTTGCGTGGAAATGCTGGCGAAGAGAAACCCAGACCGTTATCCCTACTGCGATCGCGATACGCGCAAGCTAAAAATTATGGATATCACCCGATTCGGCAGGTATGAAACCGTTACCGATGGCGTGGGGCTGATCTACAGCTTTGCGAATGTCGGCATCATCATCGGCACGCGCGGTGTCGTGCTGATTGACACATCCAGTGCTACCTTCTCCAAACAGATCTGGCTGACGTTACGAGCCCAGACTTCGTTGCCCATCGAGCACATCATCTTTACGCATGGACATATCGATCATGTAACCGGTGTGCAGCGATTTCTGGATGATGCCGCGGAACACGGCTTCCCTCGCCCCACCATCTGGGGGCACGAGAAGATGCTCGCGCGGTTCGATCGCTATGAACGCATGCCAGGCTGGATCACCGAAGTCAACCGCCGCCAGTTCGGCTCTAACAATGTCGGTAAGTCCATCCCGGCCAGCTATGTCCGCCCCGACTACGTCTTCTCTGATAGCATCGTGATTGATTTCGAAGGAGAACCGGTTGAACTCTATCATGCGGATGCCGAGACCGATGATGCGGCCTGGGTCTGGCTGCCACAGCGGGGCGTGGCTTATGTTGGCGACTTGCTACTGAACTCGCTGCCCAACACCGGCAATCCGAACAAAGTGCAGCGGAACACACTGGGCTGGGCGATGGCTTTGGAAGCCATTGCGGCCAAGCAACCCCAGCATCTCATGGGGGGGCACTTCCAGCCAATCGCGGGCGATCAATGTCAGGAAGTGCTGATAGAAACGGCACGGGCACTCCGCTACCTGCACGATGCCGTCGTCGATCGTCTGAATGCGGGTCGCTGGCCAGAACAGATACTTTCAGAGAAGTTGCAGCTACCCGAAGATCTGCGCTCCAAGCCGTATTTGCGCGAGGTCTATGGCTGCTGCGAGTTCGTGGTCCGTGACGTTTTGCGTCAATACGCCGGTTGGTGGACGGGCCATCCCGCGGAACTCTTTCCACTGTCACGAGCCGAAATGGGAGCTGAGATGGTCGGGCTGGTGGGAGCTGACCGCCTCCGTGAGCGAATTCGTGAGCTGATGACTCAGCAACAATGTGCGACCGCGTTACCACTCGCCGTGATGTTGACCGACTCGCCGGAAGTCACCGCCGCTGATCGCGATCTGCTGGCGACTGTGCTCGAAAAACTCAGCGATTCCGAGCGATCTTTCATCGCCCGCAATCTCTTCGCGCAGGAAGCCGCCGCGGCCAAACGCAGCCAGTCGGGTTGATGCTGCGCGCACGGCCTGCAGAGATTCTCACAACATTTTGCTGGCTCTGTCGACTTGCTGGCGTCTCCCTCGTTACGACGTGTACAATCGGCACGTCCCGTAACCCTCTCGGAGATACCCTCTCATGTCGATCCGCCGATTTGCTCTCACTGCTTGGACGTTTCTCTGCCTCACCACCGCTGGCACGGCTCAACAGGCCGCCATGCACGACGCCGTCACTCCCGTCCCCCGCGATGGCGGCTGGATGAAGCGGCACGAATCGTTCAATGAACGCGTCAAACAAGGCAACGTCGACCTCATTTTCATTGGCGACTCCATCACCCAGGGCTGGGAAGGAGCTGGGAAAGAGGTCTGGGCCAAGTACTGCACCCCGCGTAACGCCGTGAACCTCGGCATCGGCGGCGACCGCACCCAGCACGTCCTCTGGCGGCTCGATCACGGCAACATCGACGGCATCAAGCCCAAGCTCGCCGTCATCATGATCGGCACCAACAACTCCGGCTCGAACACCCCGGAACAAATCGCCGACGGCATCACCGCCATCGTCAAAGACCTCCGCACCAAGCTGCCGGACACCAAAATCCTGCTGCTCGGCATCTTCCCCCGCGGCACCGATAACAACGATGCGAAGCGTCAGGTCAACATGAAGACGAACGAAATCGTCTCGCACCTCGCCGACGGCAAGATGATCGAGTACCTCGACATCGGCCCGAAATTCCTGACCGCCGACGGCGTCCTGACCAAAGAAGTCATGCCCGACCTGCTGCACCTCAACCAGTCCAGCTACCAAATCTGGGCCGAAAGCATCGAAGACCACGTGAAACGGATGATGGGCGAATAAGCCACCGTTCCAGAGTGATTTCAGCGAGCAGGGGGCGTAAGTCCCCTGCTCGCGAAAGCTGGTATCGAATCCACTGCTTTCTTCTTAAGCACTCGCGCAAGTAGGAGATAGGGAATGGACAGAATCACGGAGAACTTAGTCAAGGAGTTTGCAGGCCAGTACGATCTCACATCATCACCGACGGATGTGCAGTTCGAGCATTTTGTTAACCTAGCAGTGGTCTCACAATTCTACGAAGAAAGCGTGAATCCGGAAGATGTTCATGTTGGTGGAGATGCAAATCCCGGAATCGACGGCCTCGCAATCATAGTTAATGGAACAATAGTAACAGATGTTGAGGAGATCACCGATTTAATTGAAGTCAATCGGTATCTTGAAGTGGCTTTCATCTTTACTCAAGCCAAGACATCATCGAACTTTAACGGTGGTGACATCGGTACTTTTATCGAAGCTGTTCGTGACTTCTTTCGGCCGACTCCACATCTTGTTCGCGGCGAAGACATTGCGTTAAAGGCTAAATTGGCGGAAGTGGTTTTTGCACATTCTGCAAAAATGCGAACGAATCCTACCTGTCATTTATACTACGTCACGACTGGTGTATGGAACAACGATAGCAATCTAGCAGGCCGCTTGGGGCAAGGAAGATCTGATATTGAGGCAACTCAGCAGTTCAGCAGTGTAACGGCGGATGCACTGGGGGCATCGCAGATTCAAAGACTATATAGACAGAGCCGTGAGGATTTTGATGTGGAAATTGAATTCATGAATAAGGTGACGTTGCCTACGTTACCCGGGATTCAGCAGGCATTTATTGGTACAGTTCCAGTAAGCGTCCTTCTAAAGCTTATTTGCGATGACTCTGGAATGCTACGACGGACAGTGTTCGAAGATAATATTCGCGACTATCAAGGTGCGACGAATGTTAACAGCGGTATGCAGAATACACTAGAAAACGAGTCATTATCTCAGGCATTCGTTGTCTTGAATAATGGAATTACAGTTGTTAGCAGGCATCTACAACTCACGGGAAATCGATGTACACTTTCGGGATTTCAGATTGTGAATGGATGCCAGACAAGTCACGTACTATTCAAATGCAAGGATAAGTTTGACAGTGAAAAGGTGCTCGTACCAATCAAGCTGGTAAGTACACAGGACGAAGAGATCGTTAGTGCTATTATTCGCTCAACGAACTCCCAGAATTCGGTCAAGCCTGAAGAATTGGAGGCTATGACTGAGTTTCAGAAAAAGCTTGAACAGTACTACTCGACTTATGAAGGTCCGGGAAGATTGTATTATGAGCGGCGATCGAAGCAATACGTGTCGGCCACGATCGAAAAGAGTCGGATTGTAACGATTCCGATTCAAATCAAGGCCTATGCTTCGATGTTTCTTGAGTCGCCGCATCGTGTGTCCGGATACTACGGCACTGTTCGCTCTCGAATGAAGGGTCAGATTTTCAATAGCGAACATCGGCCGATACCGTATTATGCAAGTGCGCTCGCCCTCTACAAGCTCGAGTCTCTTTTTAGAAATCAGCTTATTGGTATGGATTACAAGCCACTAAAGTGGTATTTACTGATGCTGCTACCACGAAAAGTTCTAGGGAAGCCGCCAAACTCTTCTACGAAGCAAATTGATACATATTGCAGTAAGTTAATCGAGTTTCTACTCGGCGACGTCCACGCCATTAAGTCGAAAATTGAGAAGATTATCTCGCTTTCGGAGGTCGGAGGACGTCCCGAAATCAATAAAGATACACTTAAAACGCAAGCACTTAGAGATCAGCTTAGTGCTAGAGTGCTTGGTACAGGTGGCGACGGTTGATTTTACTCAGATGTCTACCTGAGTCATTAACTGCAAACGCTCGTTGATTCTGTGTTTTCAGATACCCTCCTTGCTGCGCCGCAGTGCATTTAAAAGTTGCTTGTCCTGCCGTGCTGACTTTCATGGACTCAACTACATTCATTCCGATTTTGGCGTTTTCCACGCCTTTTGCCACTCTTTGTTCTGATGAACCCAACTGAGAATTGGAAATCCCGTCCTGCGGTGGCGGCTTTTCATGATTTTCGATTGTCGCGCAACTGTTGGGGGTAAGGGTGAAGGCCGGGTGGGGTTGCCATGGAGGCTTCACCGGGGCTTTTTCACAGAACGAGACAGTCGATCCAGTTCGGCGGGGAGCGGTTGCGTCCAGTGTCGGGCGTGACTGGCGACAGCCGTGCGGTTCATGCTCACCCTGTGCTTCGGATTCGTCCGATGTTGATAACCTGCCGCACCTCTGGAAGCCGGAGTCGGTGATCGCACCCTTGACTTGTCAGTCCTGTTGACCCGATCACCCTCGATCCGTGCGCGGGCTGCCGAGAGGATCACCACCGCAGTCGGTCCTCTCTGAACGACGGAAACCGTTTCTCGCCGAACCATCGAACTCGCGAACATCAAAGAGGGAGCGCGGACATCCAGTAAGGAGGTCGGCAGCATCGCATCGGCTTGCGCCGATGGGTAAGATTTCGGGAAACCTTGCACCATCCCATGCTTGATCCCGGAGTGGACCACAGATGTCTTCGATTTCGCGCCGTGATGCCCTGAAGTTGGCGACCACCTCGATGGCTGCCGCCGCGTTCCTCAATCCCACGCGTGCTGCCCATGCGGAAATTCCTCGGGTGTTGCCGGCAGGTAAGTTGCCCGACGATGTGCGGCTGGGAAGTCTCAAAGACTACAACGGCTATTTCCCCTGGACGCCGTATCCCACAAAAGAAGCCTGGGAAGAACGGGCCGAGGAAGTGCGACGGCAGATTCTCGTGGCTTGCGGATTGTGGCCGATGCCGGCTCGACCGCCGGTGGAAGCGACCATTCATGGCAAGGTTGAACGCGATGACTACACGGTCGAACGCGTGTCATTCGAATCGCATCCCGGGCTGTATGTCACGGGAAGTTTGTATCGGCCGAAAACCGGCGAGGGTCGCAAGCCTGCTGTGATTTGTCCACATGGTCACTGGGCCGATGGTCGTTTCTACGATCATGGCGAAGCGAAGGTGAAGCAGGAAATCGAACTCGGTGCCGAGAAGTTCGAAATGGGGGGACGGCATCCGAAGCAGGCCCGGTCGGTCCATCTGGCCCGCATGGGTTGCGTCGTCTTTCTGTATGACATGCTGGGCTACGCCGACAATCAATCATTGTCGTTCGACCTGATTCACAAGTTCGGCCAGCATCTTCCGGAACGAAGTACGCTGGATCATTGGGGCCTCTTCAGTGCTCAATCGGAATTGCGGTTGCTGAATGCGCTCGGTTTGCAGACCTGGAATTCGATTCGCATTCTTGACTGGCTGGAAACCCTGCCCGATGTCGACCCGACCCGCATCGGAGTGACGGGGGCTAGTGGCGGTGGCACGCAGACTTTCCTGTTGGGTTGTGTCGATCCACGACCGGTGGCATTCTTCCCGGCGGTCATGGTTTCCACGGCGATGCAGGGGGGCTGCACGTGTGAGAATGCCAGTTACCTGCGAGTCAACACCGGCAACATCGAGTTCGCCGCTTTACTCGCCCCTCGCGTGGTCGGATTGGGGGCGGCCAACGATTGGACCAAAGAACTGGAAACCAAAGGTCTGCCCGAGTTGCAGAAGCACTTCGAGATGCTCGGCGTGCCCAGCCACATTCAAGGCAAGCATTACCCGTTCGAGCACAACTTCAATCATGTGACCCGGGCCATGATGTACGGCATCTTCCGCGATGCTTTGGGTCTTGGCGATGCCTCGCTGGAAGAACGCGACTATGTCCCGTTGACTCTGGAAGAGGCGACGGTCTGGGATGCCGAGCATCCGCAGCCGCCGACAGGCGATGTGGCCGAGCAGCAGATCCTGCGGGCCTTCACGGAAGAGTTTGATCATCAACTGGCCGAACTCACCCCGCATGATGCGGAATCGTTCTCGGAATTCCGCCGGATTGTCGGCGGGGGTTGGCAGGTGCTGATCGGTCGCACCCTGTCTCAAACCGGTGAGGTGGTCACGAACAACCAGTCGGACTCATACGGTGATGGGTATCTCACGCATGCCGTCCTGGTCCGCAACGAAACGCACAAGGAAGAATTGCCCGCTCAGATTTATGCTCCGGAAAACTGGAATCGGCAACTGGTGATCTGGCTGACCGAAACGGGCAAAACCGGGTTGCTGAATGCCGAGGGGGAACCCAACGAAGCCGTGTCGACCTTGTTGAAGGCGGGCTATGCCGTGGCCGGGGTCGACCTGTTATATCAGGGCGAGTTCCTGGCAGATGGTCAGGAATTGACGCAGGCGCGATTGGTGCCGAACCCGCGCGAGTTTCTGGGTTACACGGTGGGCTACAATCACCCCCTGTTTTCGCAGCGGGTTCACGATGTATTGACCCTCATTCAGGCAGCTCAACAACATCCCACCATGCCCGAAGCGATTCATGTGGTCGGCACAGGCAAGACCGGTCTGATTGCCGCCGCCGCGGCGGCCGTTTCGGGAGATGCGATCGGCAAACTGGCGGTCAGCGATACCGGTTTCCGCTTTGCCCAGATCACCGAAATTCGCGATCCGTACCTGCTGCCGGGGGCTCTGCGGTATGGCGATGTTGGCGGGTTACTCGCCCTGCGAGCACCGTTGCCTCTGCTGATTCAAACCGCTGAACCGAATCACCCCGCCTTGATCGACAGTACCTATGCGGCGGTCAAGGGTTTGTCGAACTTCCGCACCGGTCCAGAAGACGCCGTGGCTTTGGTGAAGTGGCTGCAATCCTAACCGCTGCAAATTGGGATTGACGGGGAACGCGGGCCGACATACCGTCCGCGCTCCCATCACTACTCCCATCAGCAGGTCGATTGTGAACCGCCCGTTTGCCGGTTGCGTGTGGTCGTGCGCCCTTCTCTGTGCTGCCCTGTGGGGCGGCTCGCGGGAAGTCTGGGCAGACGATGCCGTCCCGGCTGCCGCCGATGAACTGATCGTCATGACCGATGGTCGGATTCTGCGGGGACGGGTTAGTCGGCATGCCGTCGGCTTCTACATCGAGCGCTCCGGTGGCACGATCCTAGTTCCCAAAGAGCAAGTCCGCTGCATCGCGCATGATCTGCCGGAAGCCTATCGATTGCAGCGCGAACAGATGCTCGATCCGACCTCGGCCATGCTGATCCAACTGGCCGAATGGTGCATTTCCTATCGGCTGTATGAAGAGGCCGGACAGGAACTGAAGCGGGCTTTGCGACGCGATCCGCAGAATGAAACGGCCCGCCGCATGCTGGCCAAGCTGGAAGACCGGCTGCTGGCTGCTCCACAGGGTTCCGCGAACAAACCCAAGTTCGATGTGCTCGGCATGGCCGTCGCCGATGTCGAATCGCTTGGCGGACTATCCAAAGAAACCGCCGAGGAATTCACCACCCGCATTCAGCCGCTGCTGATCAATAAGTGCGGCAATGGATCGTGTCATGGCTTCGGAAGTACGACGGATTTTCGCTTGGCGCATGTCCGTATTGGCAGTGCCAACCATCGCCGATCTTCGGAGCAGAATCTGGCGTTGGCCTTGAAATTGATCACCATAGACACCCCGGCATCAAGTCCTTTGCTGCAACGTTCGCAAGGGGCACATGGTGGTGCTTCACTGGCGATCTTTGGTGGGGCCGGCGGTGCCGATCAGTATCAGACTTTGGAAACCTGGGTTGATACGGTGTGTGCTGAACGGCAGGCCGAAGCGGCAAAAATTGCCGGTCGGACTCCGCTGAAGACTCCCCGCACGGCGACATCGTCACCAATGCCCAACCCGCCGACCATGATCCAAACGACGGCTTTGGAGCAACCCGCTGAGCCTGAGGTTCTCAGTTCGCCCGTTCTGGCGAACGCACAGTATCTGGCCGCGCAGAACTCCGACCGCGATGCCCTGCCATCTTCAGAGTCGCCACCAACTCGCCAGCCTCGATCGCAGGATGCCTTTGATCCTGAAGAATTCAATGCCCAATTCGGCGGTCAACCGGTTTCGCGTAACCGTCGCTGAAACCCTTGGTCGCTCTCATCCAGGAAACTTCCCGACATCACTTAAGGACTCATCGTGATGCCGTCACTTCGTTTGTTCGCCAAGCATGGTCTCTGGCTTTTGCTCATCGGAGCTCTATGTAGTTCTGGCTGCATGATGATGCGGAACGCAAAGCCCAAAACTCATGTCACCGATGAGTTCTCTTGCGGAGAGAGAACACCGCCGGGGCAACCCCGTTATTGATGTGATAGCAAGGTCAGTGCCGAGGTCTGTTCCCACAGGCACGGCAAAATTGGCCGGAGTCGAGAAGTCAGTTCTCGATCGAACGCAAAAAAGGGCCAAAAACCGGGGGTAACTGGGGTTGTCGCGATGCATTCGGATTGCTGGGTGTTTCAGCCATCGCTACAACCCGCCGGTCATCTCCTGAAGTTCTCGTGAGTGTGACCACGTTCCGATCCGTAACGGTTGTTGAATACCGGCCGTTACCGTTGAGGTGTGTCGATGCAACTGATGTCTTCACAACAAAACATTCGCTCTCGCCTACTGCGTTGGTCGGTGGTCTGGATCGGGTTAACCCTGCTCCTGGCTTCCTGGCCGGCCGCGGTCTTGAGTCAAGACCCCTGGAGTGCGCAGTCTTGGGCCACTCAAGGGGCTCAAGAAAACTCGGAGCTCTTTGGTTCGCAATACAGCGGACGGTCGGGCCAGGCCTTCGGTAGCCTCATCCGCGGCGGATTTGTGACGGGTCCCGGCATCGGTCGAGAAGACAGTTTCGCACCCGTCGAATTCATGCCTTATGCCTTCATTGAAGACGGCATGGTTTTCGGGGATCTGCGTGGCTTCCGTTCGACGCAGGATAAGTATGGTGCCAACGTCGGTTTGGGCTATCGCCAATATGTGCGAAGCTGGGATCGCATCCTCGGCGTCAACTTTTTCTACGACTACGACAACACCTCCACGCAGCTCTTCCGTCAGTACGGCTTTGGACTGGAAACGTTGGGCAGCCTGTGGGACATGCGGCTGAACACTTACTTTCCGACATCGCAAGATACCAAGCAGCTCAGCCTGGAGTTTCTGCCGGACAGCATTCGCTATTCGGGTAATAACATTCTGTACGATCAACTGCGGACCTTCGGCGTCCACATGAAAGGTCTCGATCACGAACTCGCTGTTCCTCTGCCGGGTCGTTTTTCCGAGCGACACGATGTTCGCGGCGTGGTCGGTTGGTATCACTTTGAAGGTCGTAATGTTGACCAAGTCTGGGGTTGGAAAGGTCGAATTGAAGGCGATCTGATTTCCAACGTCCACATGGGACTCGAAGTCACCAACGACAGCGTCTTCGATACTAACGTGGTCTTTCAAGTGGCGGTCAGCTACGGCGGCTTCAAGCAGAACGATGGGCGGCCGACCAACCAGTTCAACCGCATGACCACACCGATTCAACGTCAGTACACCGCTGTGGTGCAACGAGTTTCAACATTGGAATCGGACCTGGTGGCTTTGAAGGCCAACGGCGATCCCTACTTTGTCGAACACGTGGCCAGTGCCGATCCGTATGATCGAACATCGGCCAATCCGTTTGGAGCATTCGGTCCGACCTACGATCCGACAGCTCCGTTGGGAAGCTATGAAAATCCCTTCCTGACGATCGATCAGGCTCAGGCACAGGCCGGCGGAGATATCATCTTCACCTGGACCAACAGCCAGTTCGACAACATGCCAATTGTCGCGGAATCGGGAGTGCAGACACTGGGTGAGGCCGATGGTGTGAATCATACGGTTCTGTTGCAACCCTTCGGCTTCGTCGACTTACCTCGGGCCATCAATAACCCTGACCCCACAGTGCCAGAACTCCGGCCTTTGCTGACCAATATCGTGGGTGATGCGATCACGTTGACCAGTGGTGCAGCGCAGCCAGACGGTAGCATCCTGCGTACCGAAGTCAGTGGCTTCCGCGTGGGTGATGAAAACGATCCGTCCACTGGTCCGACTGGCAACGGTATCTTCGGTGATAACGTGACAGCCGTTGATGCCGACTTCAACCAGATCAACTATGCGGCCCTGGACGGCATTCTGCTCAATAATGTCGGTGATGTGGCATTCTTCAATACCTCGGTTCTCAATGCTCGGGGAACCGGCTTTCATGTCGATGGGGGAACGCCGCGCGTGACCTTTGAAGGGGATGGTGATGAAGACCCGACCATCCGCCAGGAATTACAATACAATGATACGACTGTGACGGGCGGACAAGCCGTCATCATCGAGAACACGAATGCCGGCAGCTTTGTCGACCTGTTTGGGACCAGCCCATCAACCATCATTTACGACAATGCTGGCGGTATCTTAATTCAGAATAACACGGGTGGTAGTGCCCGCTTTGGTGATGTTGTCATTACGAACGAGATCGCCAGCGGAAACGGTGTCATCGAGATTTTCAATAACAGCGGGGCCTATACCTTTGCGAGTGCTGTTAATCTCGATGGAATTCTGCATGACGGGTTGTACGTGAATCAGCTGCAATCTGGTGGACAGGTTACCTTCCAGAATACCTTGGATGTGAGCGACCGCATCGCCTACGGCTTGCATCTCTTTGAAAATGAAGGCAACGTGCTGTTTATTGATGATGTGACTGTGGACACCGATGGCACCGTCGCGACATCAAATGATCCCGCGCTCAGTTATCTCCGCAGTTCCGGCAATGTCACCTTCCGTGGCGACGTGGTTTTGGAACTCGGTAATGGCCTGGGGATCGAGATCGGGGAAAACAACGCCAATCCCGATAACACGGGAACTTTCACGGTTAATGGTGATACGTCGATCCTCGGATTTGCTGATACGTCTCTGTTGATCATCGAAGATGATTCGACTGTCAACTTTGGTGCTGTTGCGGTCAACGCCCGCGGTGCGGAAGGGGTTGTCATCGATCAGCAACGCGGGAATGTCACGTTCAGCGGCCTGGTGAATGTCAGCAACTCTGCTGGCAGCAATCAAACTGGTGTTGTTCTCGTCCGCAATACAAACGTCATTAACTTCAGTTCTCTTTCGATCAATGGAGCCTCATCGCTGGGGTTGGCCAACTTTACTTATGACAATTTGACCCAGCCGGTTCCGATTGCAGGCTTGGCTGCGTTGAATAACCCAGGCACCATTCGCATGGGGCAGTTGAACATCGACTCAGTCTTCGGTGCAGCACTGTATGGTCGTAATGTTGGCGTTCAATCGACGGATATAACCACAGCCACCGGGGGGATCTTTACGAACGGCGGAACACTCGACAGCACATTTGAAGCCGCCGTCGACATTGATACCTCTGTGATTGGCTTGGCCTTCGACTCGGTGAGTGCCACTCAATCCGCTCGCCAGGGGATTCGCCTGGTGAACAACGACGTGACCGGCCGTGCCTTCGGCTTCCAGGTCGATCCGGGAGTCGATACGGCTCAGGCCGGTGGTGCCATCATCCAGTCAGCCCTGGAAGGGGCCCTCTTCCAGAACACAGGCAATGTCTCATTGCGGGCCCAGGATTACATCCAGAACGGCCTGGAAGGCATTCATGCTTTGAACGTCATTCCGCAGTTGCTGGATACAGACATTCCGACGAGGTTCACTGGGGTGTTTTCTGCCCAATCGATGAACATCATTCAGTCGGGGGAAGAAGGAATTCAGACCGACAACGTGCTTAACGTGTCGATTCTGAATTCAGTCTTCACGCAGAACGGTGGATTCAATGACTTCGCGGAAATCCTGATTCAATCGAGCTTCAATCCAGATGATGTGGTTGGCGTGGCCGATTACGTAGTGACATTGGATCTGTTGGATCTGACGGAAACCGGATCGGATGCCATTCGCGTGTTGACACAAAGCGGGGGAGAAGGTTCCACGCTGGATTTGTCGCTCACCAACAGCCAAAGTCAGATTACGCTCACGGCGGGAGCCGGAGATACCGGGTTGTCGATCGACTGGTCAGGTGGCATGACGGTCTTCGTCGACAACAACTTGTTCCAGTTCTTCCCTGTGTTGAGCGGCGGGATCGAAATCTTCCCGCGTGATCTCTTCGCTCTGGCTGACATTACCATTACCAACAATGCCTTCCAGGGTACGAGTGCCGGGGTCAATGACATCAACATTCAAACGCTCGGCCCATCGCAAATCTTCATCGACAATAACTCGTTCAACAACAGCGGCTTTGCCAGCATCTCGATGTTCCTGTCGCTGAATGCAGACTCTAACACCACGATCACCAACAACATCATTACCGATGCCGGTGACCAGTCGGTGGGTGTCCGCTTCCAGTCGATTGAAGCCCCGGCCTCGGTCACATTGTTCGGCAACGACTTCCTGTTCACGAACAACGACCTGTTCTTTGATGAACGGGGCTTCGATTTCCTGTCGACGACGGGACAAATCGATTTCTTTGGCAGCGACGCTGTGAACAATCCGAACAACATTGTGACCATCGATCAGACCCAGGGAGCTGGCTTCCCGTGGTTTAACTTCCCAATCAATGGCCTGTTCACTGGTTCGGTCCTCGTGAACGGTTCATTGCAGCCGTAATGAGTTGAGCATGGATGGCACGCCCGGACGTAAGATCAGGCGTGCCAATCGCCATCTTACCCCGTGCTCGGTTTGACCACTTCTACGCATGCCTGCCAGTATCACCCCGGCGTGCGGTCAAGCCCCGTACTTGGGGTGGCCGGACCAGCCGAGTTTCTTGTGCAATGACCTATAGAAACTATGGTGCGGCATGCGGGCCAGCAGCAGCGAGACGTCGGCTTTCCGAACCTCGATCACGTCCGTCGGTGCCAGTGGCAATTTGACTTGGCCATCAATCGAGAGGGTCACGCCCGGTTGGGCATTCGTGGCCTGCATGCGGTAGACGCAATCGGCCCGATCGACCAACGGCCGATTCGTCAAAGTATGCGGGCAAATCGGGGTGATCACAAATGCCTGCAAATCCTGCTTCAGAATCGGTCCTCCGGCGGCCAGGTTATGAGCCGTGGAACCGACAGGCGTGCTGACCAGTAAGCCATCGCCCGCATAACTGGAGACCGGCTGGCCATCAATCGACAGCTCGATGAACAGGAGCTGCAAGGCACCGGCGGAGAGGATCGCGACCTCATTCAGGCCCAGATACGTTTCCACCGTATCATCGTGATGGATGATGCGGCATTCGTACATCAGGTGGGGAACAACCTCGTAGGCCTGTTCGGCAATGATCGGCACACTGGCCATCAACTCTTCCGGAGAGAGATCTGCCAGGAATCCGAGATGGCCCAAGTTGACGCCGATGATGGGGCGCTGATGATGCCCCAGTTGCCGGCAGGCACGCAAGATCGTGCCGTCGCCCCCTAAGGCAATCACCAGATCAGCCTGATGTTCGGGAAGAATGCCATCGGTCACGACGACATCCGCAATTGTCACGTGCGGATAGTCCTTCAGGCGATCCACCAGCTCCTGCCGAACGCGTCCCACGCGTTCACCAGGATCGCGTAACACGATGAGGACACTCAGCGGCTGCGACATTCTCAAGGGTTCCTCGAACGAGATCCTCTGTCTCTGGCCAGGATCATACGTCGTGCGAGAAACAGCGTCGAGGGCCGCGGGGGATCGCAGAATTCTTACCGACTGACTGCCTGTGCGGAGTTCGAACTACCGCTGGGAAACGCGACCGGTTAACACGGCCCGCTGCATCTGTTCGAAGGGCAATTCCTTCACAATTCCCTTGAAAATCTTCGATTCCCAGGTTTCGATCAGTTGCCGATCGAGTTCGGTCAACGACCATTTCCATTCGTGCTCGGCCACCAGTTCGGAGCGGTGACCGAAATCCGCGCGACGCTTCACCGAAATCGGCAACACGCCTTCCTGACGCAACGACCGGTTCAACACCAGACGCGGACCCGGCAGAAACGATTGCGGATGCAGCACGGCATTCAGTTCCACGAGCGCATCAGCATAATTCAGATACGCATCCAGCAACGCCGCTTGCGGAGCAGCCGCGGTTTGTACCTCATAAGCATAGTGCGGCGAATGCAGTGACATGTGCCGCGTGGCTGCGTCGTACTTGGTTTCAAACTGCGGACGCAATTGGAACTGCAGCAGTTCGATGGCCAGGCGATCATCGGCCTGGCCGTTGCGGACCAGTTCTCCTGAGACTTCCCGGGCATGGTCTTCCGCCAGTGCCAGGTACCGCCGTACCTGATCTTGCGAGATAATCGCATAATGTCCGGCGGCGTCATTCAAAACGGTGAACCGGTGATGTGCCGGTTCAAAAATCGTCACTTCCTGCAGGGAATCGATATAATCGTAGACTTTCCCTGCGTGAAACAACGTCAGGCTGCGAGCCATGATGGTGGCTTTGACCGAGGGATCGCTGCCGACGTGGGTCTGGTCGCGGGTGACGGTATAGATTCGCAGTTCCTGGGCCACGGTCACGTTGCCGATTACAGCGCAGGTCAGTCCCACAGCCAGGAAACATCGAATGGGCATCACGTCGTTCTCTCCTGTGGAGGAAATGCAGAGGCCGACCACGCGGGGGCAACAATGGCGCACGAAGGGCGCAAGTGGCGATGTACCGGACATCGAAAGACCTCACAAGACGGAGCCATGCGACATGATCCCTCTCGCCGGTATTTCTCGGTCAGTTGGCGATATCATCGGCAGTTGTCGCCGAACATTTTCACGGTCCAGCCCATGTGGTGAGACATCGCCTTCGCCGGAGTTGAACCGTAAGTCAGGGGAATTCCAGCCACCATGCAGCTAACAGATCGTGTGGTTCTGATCACGGGCGGACGACGCGTGGGGGGGCAATTGGCCCTTGATCTCGCAGACCGTGGAGCCCACCTGGCGCTCACTTATTTTCAAAGTGAGGCGGCGGTCTCACAGACGGCTGAGGCCTGCCGATCACGGGGCGTCCAGGCGGCCACATTCGCGGCCGATTTGCGTGACCCGCAGCAGACCGACGAAGTCGTATACCGAGTCGTGGAGACGTTCGGGCGAATCGATGTGCTGATCAATCTCACGAGTATCTATACCCGCACGCCCTTCGACACATTGGTGCCGACAGACTTTCAGGAACAGATCGCTGCTAATCTGACGGCACCTTACTGGATGGCCGTGGCGGTGGCGAAGCAGATGCGGCAACAACCGCCGATCGACGGATTGCAGGGTAAGATCATTCATTTCACCGACTGGGCGGTCGACCGTCCTTATCGAGATCACTTGCCGTATCTGGTGGCCAAAGGAGGGTTGGTCACGCTCACCAAAGCCTTGGCGGTGGAACTTGCCCCGACCATTATGGTCAATGCCATCGCACCGGGGACGATCGAACCTCCGCCGGGAACGACCGACGAACATCTGGAACGCATCCGCCAGTCGGCGGCCTTGGAGCGGATTGGTTCGCCAGCGGATGTGAATCGGGCCGTGCTGTACCTTCTGGAAGGGACCGACTTCGTGACCGGAGAAATTCTCCGGATCGATGGCGGTCGCTTTCTGGGACCGGTTCATCAGACTTCAGCGGATCGCGCTTGATGGCGGAAGTTGCCCCCCCGCCGCGTTATGCACCGGAACTGCCATTGCCTCCGTATGCCTATGTGCCGGGACAGACGCCGCATCCGGTGAGTGACCCGGGGGGGCATGCCTTTGGCCAAAGCCGACCAAGCGTGGTCATCCATGATCCCGCCGAGATCGCCGGGCATGTCATGCATCGCCATGCCATTGATCTCTTCAACCATGGTTATTACTGGGAAGCCCATGAAGCCTGGGAAGCCTTGTGGGTAGCCGTGGGGCGTTCCGGTCCGGTGGCCGATCTGCTGAAAGGGTTGATCAAACTCGCCGCAGCCGGTGTCAAATTGCGAGCTGGTAATGCCGCTGGAGTTCAAAGGCATGCCCAGCGTGCCCGACAGCTGTTTTTGAATTCTGCCGATAGTTGTGACAATGTGTCGCTCCAAATCGGATTGTCACAGAACCATCTGGTCCAACTCGCCGAACAGCTTACTGACAGGTTATCTCTTCCGCAGACCGCAATGGGGCGACCGGTGATGAATTGGAATCCGCCAGATGCCACCGCTCAAACAAATCAGGCCGCGGAGTAAGTCCCCCACGGCCTGATGGAATTGCAGCGGTTGGTCGAGGCGGTTTAGTGGCCTTCGTCCCCTTCGCCGATCTGGTGGCCGAGGTAAATCTCGAGGCCCATGGTCTGGATCAGGCCGAGTTGTGATTCGAGCCAGTCGACGTGCTCTTCCGATTCCACCAGGATGCTGGTGAGGAGATCGCGGCTGCCGGGATCGTTTTCTTCCTCGCACACCTTCACGGCTTCACGGTAGGTCAGCACGCCTTTGGTTTCCAGGGCCAGATCGTGCTCGAACTGTTCCGGCACGGTGCCACCGACGCGGATCACATCGTACCGTGCGATCTCGGGGACCCCTTCCAGAAAGATGATGCGGTCGATCAGTTTTTCGGCGTGCTTCATCTCGCCGATCGATTCGTGGTAATGCTTGTCACCCAGCTTGTTCAGGCCCCAGTTTTTGCACATCTTGGCCTGGACGAAGTATTGATTGATGGCGGTCAGTTCGATGGTCAGGCCAGCGTTCAAAGCATCGATGACACGTTGTGAGCCTTGCATGATTGTCCTCAATGAAAACGATGTCGCATCCGGCACCATCACGACCGGTACCGACGAGCGGATTCTAGGGGGAAGTCGCCTGCGATTGCCATCGCGGCGAAAGGCCCGGGCAGGAATTTCCGGGAATTGATATCGAGTCCGGGAGAAGACCTCAACGCCACGTGTATGTTCCGCGGATTGAGTCTCAATGAACCGTCGAGATGGGTGATGACCGGAGGCGATTCGGTGGGCTGAGGGCGGTTTAGAGGGGCAGGCAACTCAGCTCGCGTTACTCACCGGAACGAGTTTTGCTTTCGTTCAATTTCAACCAATAGATCCCCAACTGTCCGACGGCTTGCATGAATTCCTGGAAATCGACGGGCTTACGAACGTAACTGCTGGCTCCACGCGCGTAGCTGCTGACGACATCTTCTTCTTCACTGGATGTGGTCAGGACAACAACTCGCAGGTCGCACAACCACGGATCGCTGCGGATGGTCTTGAGAAATTCCAAACCGTTCATGCGCGGGAGCTTCAGATCCAGGAGGACGAGACCGGGCAAGTGCCGGGCATCTCGGCCGACATAAGGTCCTTCCGCTCGCAGGTACTCCAGGGCTTCGATTCCATCGCGTACAACGATCACGTCGTTCGCCAGACCATGCTTGGTGAGGGCCCGCATGGTGAGCACGACATCATCAGGATTGTCTTCGACTAATAAAATCTGTCGCGTGTCCATGCCCGCCCTTCTGACCTGACGCTCATCGCTGCTGTGTGAATCGACCGTGGATTGCAGGCAGTCTACTGGATTGTCTTTCACGTCGCCTGCTTGTTAACGATATCTTATTCCCACGAGATTTCTATACGGAGAATCACGCATCTCCTTCAGTTTTTTTGCCTCAAGAATGGTGGTTTTTTTGCAACACTCTGGTGCATTTCGTGACGTAGGGGACCTGCGGGCATGCATCAATAGGTGCTTCTGCATATGATTCGGAGGGCAGCACCGCAAACCTTCGCTTTTCAGCGAGTGATTTCCTAAATATCAGGAGTGGACCATGCCCCGCGTGTTCGGTCTCATTTCTCTCATCAGCGGTCTCGTTTCGCTCGTTGACGGTCTTTCAGGATCGCCACTGGTATCGGCACAGGAACCACTCAGCCTTACCGGGCATTCCGATCCTGCTTACGCCGCTGAGTATCTTTCTGATGGCTCGCGGTTAGTAACGGCAGCTTTTGACAAAACCCTGAAGCTTTGGGATCTGAAATCACGTACTTGCTTGAAGACCATGCAGGGGCATACGGGGCTGGTATTGTGCCTGTCGATCTCGCCCGATCAAACGCAGTTGGTATCAGGCTCACTCGATAATACGCTGCGCCTCTGGGATCTGCCACAAGCGACACCGGTGGCAGAGTGGAGAGCCCATGAAAAGGCAGCCGTGCTGGCGGCGAGTGCGGACGGACAATGGATTCTCACAGGCGGAGGTGATGCGACGCTTAAGATTTGGAAAGCATCCGATCGTCAATTGATTCGCGACCTGGGTCCACAGCCGAGTCCCGTCGTCAAAGTGGCGATTCGTCCCGACAATCAACAGATCGCCGTGGCTGATGCCACTGGTTTCATTCGGTTCTATCATCCTCAAGAGGGAACTCTGCAGGGAACGATCGGTGCTCATCCCGCTGAGGTCACCGGGCTGGGCTATCCCCCGAACAATGCCTTCGTGTTGTCTGCGGGAAGCGATGGCTGGGTGCGGCGATGGCCGAACCAACTGCCAGCCACTCGTCAAGCTAAAGGCCATGCTCAACCATTGACCGCGTTGAAGGTGAGCCCCAATAGCAGTTACTTCGTCACCGCCTCGACCGATCAGACCGTACGCATCTGGGGATATGGTGATGCCGCCGAGCAACGCCAGCTCGAAGGACATACCGGCGTGATCGCGACATTGGTTATTTCGGCCGACAGCAACCGCATCGTCACCGGCGGAGCTGATAAGATCCCACGACTTTATGACGCCGGGAATGGTCAGCTGGTGAAGGCCTTTCCTGAGCAGGGGACGCCCATCGTCGCGATCGCGATTCATCCCAACGGTCAGGAGATCGCGGTGGCTGACGCTTCTGGTGCCATCAAGATCTATGGTGTCAACGATGGCAATGAGATTCGCACACTGGCCGGTCACGCCGGTGGGACTTTCACTCTGCAGTACGCCCCCAATCAGCAGTGGCTAGTTTCCTCGGGTGCTGACAAAGTTGTCCGGGTCTGGAACAACGGCGATGGCAACGAGATTCGCAAGTTCGAACTGCCGGAAGTCTGCCGAGCCGTCGCCATCTCTCCCGACAGTCAGACCGTGGCTCTGGGGTGTGATGACAAGCAAGTCCAGCTATTTGCCCTGGGCGATGGCAGTTTGCAGCAGACGCTTCCAGCGATGTCCGATGCCATTGCGGGGCTCGATATCTCGCGAGATAACCAACACCTCGCGATGACCAGCCGGGCAGGACAGGTCACGATCTGGAACCTGCCTCAGAAACGCTGGGTTCAACAGTTCGCATCAGTCACAGGTTCAACCGTGACTGCCTGTTGGGGCGGTGATCACAAAGCGATCTTCCTGGCTGGTCCCGAGCATACCGTACTGGTGGATGCCATCTCGCTGCAGATGAGCCATCAGGCCGATGATCAGCGGATCAATGCGCTCGCCATGCATCCCAACAGCGGTTGGCATGCAACCGTTGGCAACGACGCGCAGGTGAAATTGTGGGACAGCGGCAACGGTAACGCCATCCGTCAGTTCCTCGGGCATCAGGGACCCGTCAAGTCGGTCGCGATTCGCCCCGATCAGCAGCAACTCGCTTCCGGTGGCAGTGATCAACGCCTGATCTTGTGGAACATCAATGACCCGGCTAGCCCGCAATATGACATCAAGACTCCAGCGGAAGTCACGCAGATCGTTTACAGCCCAGACAGCAAGAAGCTCCTCATTGCCGGCAGCGACCATCTGCTGCGCAGCTATGATCCCACGCCCCCCAATCCTCCGCCGGCCCAACCCCCTTCGCAAGAACCGGCTCAAGTGACCAACGGTCATACATCGCCCATCGCGGCCATCGCCTGGGCTCCCGATAGTACCACCGCCTACAGTTCCGCGGCCGATGGACTGACACGGAGTTGGAAGATCGCTTCGGTTGGAGCAACGGCGACGTTCAGCGGGCATCAGTCACAGGTCTATGCGGTGGCGTGGGACCCGACGGGCAAATGGATTGCCTCGGGGTCGAATGATAAGACCGTGAAGGTCTGGGACGCTGCGACGAAACAGAACGTGCGGACCTTCGCTCCGCAAGCCGGCGCAGTTTACGGTCTCTGCTTCAGCCATGATGGCCAGCAGATTCTGACGGCGGGTGGCGACAAGACCGTGCGGGTTTACAAGACCGATGATGGTGCCGAACTGAAGCAGCTCGCTGGCCCGACCGATGCGGTTTATACGATTACTCTCAGTCCGGACGGCAGCAAAGTGGCCGCGGCGGGCCTCGATCGGCAGATCTTCATTTGGGATTTGGCCAGTGGGCAACTCACGCGTACCTTGGCAGGGCATCCGGATGACATATACCGGGTCGACTTCAATCCGGCGGGAACCCGACTTGTCTCGGTGGGATATGCGGGCCACCTGAGAATCTGGGACCCGCAGCAGGACCAGCCGTTGCATTCCCATAAGTTGCCCTATGTGGCCTACTCGGCCGTCTACTCCCCCGATGGCACGCAGATCGCCGTCACAGGCAACGACAGCCAGATCCATCTGATCGAAGTTCCGCCCCAGGCCCGGTAACGGCGGTATTTCGTCGGGGTGGTCCAATGAAGAAAGCCCGGTCTTCTAGCGAAGGCCGGGCTTTCCGTATATCAACAGGTTGGTGAGAAATGAGAGCTTTTTGCACGGGTTGTGCGGGTTTGTGTTGTTATTGTTGAGCGAGGGGTCAGGTACAAGGTGTCAGGCATCAGGTTCGAGACGGACTAAAGTCTGTCTGAACTCTCAACCCTC
>WGME01000017.1 GCA_016125225.1 bacterium
AGCGGTGCAACCAGCGACCATAATTCGTCCGACACAATCAACCGGGCCATGCTGTCCTCCTTGACACACCAACCAACCATCAGCCCAGCCTATCGCTCAAACACCAATTCTCCAAGATGGGTTTTGTTAGGTGAGTCTAAGCAAAGAGAAGGGTGCGGCTGTTGTGCCGCTACTGGCAAATCTTTTTGCATGTGAGATTGCGATATTTAATATTGCATTTGATCGATATCGCAAAGTGCACGGCGGCCCAGCTACACTTGGCGACTATCATGTGATGCTTGCAGTCTACCTCGCAGAGCGGCTACCTGAAACTCGATACGACATAGTTAATGGTCTTCCAAGATATTTCTTCGCAAGCATCACATGGACATGGAATGACCAACAGCACGTTGAAGTACGGGATGTTTCATGTGAACCGCTTCCAAACGTTCAACGACTATCGCTAGACGTCGAGGACGACGAACTCCCTTCTGAGCTGCTCGAAATACTTACGGAAACACGGAATTCGCAGTTTTCAGCTTATGATCTGTTTTTTGCAGCTTACGCGAAACGTGGTGACGACGCAAAAGCTTAGTGATGGCAAAGCGATTGGCGATGGTCAAACGCAGCGGTGTTTGCGGGGGCTGGTGTTGCTCCCTTTAAGCCGGATGCTGTGGATCACGAATCTTGAGGTCACACGGCTCACAGAGCCGTGGCACCCAAGTGGAGTTATGCTCCGTGCCCGGATTGGCATGACTGTTGCACAATTTTTCGGCAGCAACAGGGACGGATTGAAGAATCCGCAGACATCCGGGTCTAAAGGTAGTCGCAACGTGAATAAGCAACCACTGCGAGTCGACAACACATTGACGGCGATTGACACGCATCAAAAAGCCCTGGATGTGAACCTGGACCCTCGCAGATATGGCACTTTTGCTGAAATCGGGGCGGGGCAGGAAGTGGTTCGCTGGTTCTTCCGCGTGGGGGGCGGAGCCGGGACCATCGCGAAGAGTATTTCCGCTTACGACATGAAGGTGAGCGACGCCATTTACG
Source organism: bacterium (assembly GCA_016125225.1). Taxonomy (GTDB): domain Bacteria; phylum Planctomycetota; class Planctomycetia; order Planctomycetales; family Planctomycetaceae; genus DSVQ01. The sequence goes on from WGME01000017.1 coordinate 1,033, forward strand.
GGCGGGCTCAGCGGTACGTCTGCCGCGAACGTTTGCAGGCGATGCTCGATTATGAGCACAAGCTCAATCTCGACCGGCTGGGTGAGGTCCGGGGAGACACCACCGCCTTCTTTGCCTTCGCCGATACCGTTTCCGCCCGCAACTTCAAAGGGACGAATGAATGCCACGGCTGGATGGGCATCAAGTTTCAGGCCTATCCGCGCGACGATGACAGCCAGATCATCCTGCACGTCAAAATGCTCGATCATGAGGCGGCATTGCAGCAGGAAGCCCTGGGCATTGTCGGCGTGAATCTGATTCATGCCGCGTTGTCATTGAATCATGAACCCAAACTTCTGGTGAGTTCGCTGCTCGATGGGCTATCAACTGCCCGCATTGAAATCGACATGATCGAGTTCTCGGGCATCGCCTTTCGGCATGTCGATAACCGCTTGATGAGCCTGACACTCGTGGAACTCGGCCTCAGCAATGCGGCGATGTTCGCCTCGACGGGGGAGGTGCTGCAGCCGTCCGAGTTCTTCTATCGACGGCCGATTCTCGTCGAACGCGGCAGCTTTCGCCCTGTGTGCAATGTCAACATCGACATGCTGCGGTGTGCGAACGAAAAGTTTCAGCAGCTCCCGAACGTCCAGGGCAAAGATGTCGCGATGGTGATGGAGATCACCATGCGCAATCTCAAGGCGGGTGGTGAAATTGACCTGCGCGACTTCCTGGCACGAGCCGATGTGATGTCGGCCTGTGGTTACACCGTGCTGATCTCGGATTACTTTGAGTACTACCGGCTGGCAGCCTATCTGGCGAGCATCACCAAGGAGAGCATCGGCATCACCATGGGGGCCGGTAGCCTGCTCGACCTGTTCGATGAGAAGTACTACACCCAACTCGATGGCGGCATCCTGGAATCGTTCGGCCGGCTCTTCAAGAACGATCTGAAAATCTATTGCTATCCGCTACTGAATCAGGAAACCGGCGAACTGATTACCTGCGAAAACCTGGCCATCGCCCCGGAACTACAAAAGCTCTATGGCTATCTATTCGATCGCGGGGGCATCAACCATCTCGACAACTACGACCCGAACTGCCTGACCATCTTTTCCCGCGAAGTGCTGCAACACATCAAGCGGGGCGACTCCTGCTGGGAAAGCATGGTCCCTGCCGCCGTCGCGGACGTGGTCAAAAGCAAGCGATACTTCGGCTATCAGACGGTCTAGTTTCGAAGCCGATTCCACTCACGCGCCGTCGGGAATCTCCGGTTCCACCAACTGAGCGAGTTGAGTCAAAGATTCCTGCCAGCCGAGGTAGCACATCTCGACGGGGATCATTTCGGGAATCCCCGCCTGCACGATTTCGAGTTCCGTGCCGCACAGCACCTTGCGGAACGTTACCGTGACATCCATGACGCCGGGCAAATTCGGGTCATCGAAGGTGTCGGTATGCCGGATGCGTTCATTCGGTACCAGTTCCACAAATTTGACCGTGAACGAGTGGCTTGAACCAGTGCCGAAGTTCGTGAACGACATCTGATAACCGCCGCCGACAGTGGCATTGATCTCATGAATCTTGCCGAGGAAGCCAAACGGCGGTACCCAGCGGTTAAGCGCGTCGGCCTCAATAAAGGCCCGATAAACCCGCTCGGCAGGAGCACGCAAGACTCGGTGCAGATGGACGGTGTGCGCAGAGATGGGCATGACATCATTTCCACTTGGAGATTTTGTCTTAGCCCCCGGTGAGTCACCGGGGGCCGTGCGTTTCGTTGTCTATCGATGACAGATTGGCCCCCGGTCAGTGACCGGGGGTTAAGACAATGACAGTGCGGTTACGGTTTACTGCGGAACGGTACCAGCGCTCGCAAGCGGTAATCGCGCAGGTACAAACCCAACCATAGCAGCACACCGAATAAGAACGGCATGATCCAGGCATCGCCCACGCGGACATGCGTGGCGATGGCACCTCCCAGGTAACCGGTGAGGAGAATTGCGCCCAGCACGCTCGTCCGAGGAATGATGTAGAGGATCAGGCAGGCCCCTTCGATAACGCCGAGCGTGCTGACGATTTCCATCGGCCAGCCAAACTTGGTCATCCCTTCGGTGACTTCTTTCGGTTGCAGGAACTTCATCGCGGTGCTCATGGCGAACAGCGGCATCGGTAGCAGGCTCAGTACCCAGCCGGTGATGACCATGGCTTTGGAAGACTTCGGGGCGACAACGGGTTCGGACATAGCGTCTCTCTTCTTTGAAGGCCGGAGTTGCACGAGCAGATTTTTGCGGATCGGACATTTAATCACTCAGGCTGATCAGCGGGCTTTGGAGTTGAATCGCTCGATTCGCGGCCGGAAGCTGCCTGCTCGGAAGCCTGTTTGAGTGAGGCCAATCCTCTTTCGAAATCGCCGCCCAGCATTTTGTCCATATTCATGAAGTGGCAGATGATTTTGCCAATGAAATTGTGCGTGCCCGACATGGTCCAGGTCACTTCGGTGCCATCGTCTGTCGGCACAAACGTGAAATTCACATTCGCGGTGTCTTCCATCGGCCGCACAAAATGCAGCTTGATATCAAGCCATTCCCCAGGCTGGCTGCGGACAATGGTCATGTCACCCTCGCCCGCTTTGTCGTTACCGTTCCAAGCGAATTTTGCGCCCTCTCCAAACTCCGGGCCGGAGAAGGTATGCACAGCATCAGGATCGAGATGAATCCAGGGGCTCCATTTCTCCCAATTATGAAAATTGTAGACCTGCCGGAAGACGACCGATGGATCGGTATGGACGGTGGTACTCCGTTGGATTCGATATTCGTTGGGCAGCATGGCTCCATATGTCAGGAAGCCAGCGAAAATGAGAATCAGGAGCAGGATCAACCGGCGAAGCCGCCGTCGTCGCGGAGAAATCCCTGCAGCAGTCGTCGGCGAAGCTGGCAAATCAGTGGTCATAACACGATCCGGTCGGTCGAGGTTTTGGGACGGACAGCCTGTGGTCAGGCACTGTAGCGGCGATTTTAGCGGACTTCAATTTGAGTCTGCTTAGATCCGGCAGCAATCGGAACCGAGCCCCATGCAGGTTTATGCAGCCAACAGCAATAGGCATTCATCGAGCCGTTCCAGACATGTTGTCCAACCGGGTACGAAGCCCGTGTCGATCGCGGCCTGCGTGGCTTCGGTGGATGGGAACAGGGTGTGGATCGACAGCAATGTCCCTTCCGGCTGCTCGGCGAAGGTCACGGTGATGCGGGCTTCGGGAGGCAAACCCGCTCCACAACCGGGGCTGCCCTGCGGACTGCCGATGAGCACGATCTTCTCGGGTTCAATGACTTCGGCATAGCGTCCCAGGCAGGGATAACCTTGGCCATCAGGGGCGGTGATCACCATGCGGAACTCGCCACCTGTCTGAGGAGTGACACGGCATTCGGCCGTGGTGAAACCGGCGGGGCCCCACCATTTCGCCAGATGCTCGGGCTGACTCCAGACCTGAAACACCAAAGGCCGCGGTGCTTTGAAAACCCGCTCGATCAGAATTTCCTGCGGACCAATCATGGGCATGCGATGGTCTCCGTCTGCGACGATAGCGTTTCCGAAAGTTTCTCGAGCATCTTGAACCAACCTTGCTGAGTCCGCTCGGCATAGTCGGCCCATTGAGCCGGAATGCGATGGGTCAACGTCAGCCGACAGCCTGCGTCCAACGCTTCAATGTCGATATCGACCCGGCTTTCATCCAGTGATTGCCCCGCTATACCCCAGGTGAAAGCGAGTTTATGCGGTGGAGCCAGTTCCAGATAACTGCCCACATGGTCGATTTCCTGACCTTGTCGGCGGACGACATACGAAAAGCGTCCGCCGGGACGAGGATCGGTCTGCAATCGCACCAGTTCTTCATCCCGCACGGCCGGACCGAACATCCATTTTGTTAACTGCACGGGATCGAGCCACGCCTGAAACACCGCTTCTGCTGAAGCGGCAAAATCTTTTTGCACCTGAATCGTGACCCCAGGCTGGGAGAGGTGATCGAGCAGTTCACCCAATCGGTTGTACGATCCCCGTGCTCCGAATTCCATGCCTGACTGCACATGGCCATCGCGATGCAGCTGCGACTCATGCACGATGGTCGCCGTCAACGTGGTGATCCCCTCAGTTTCGGTGAGAACCACCGTCTCAATCGCCGGATGATTGCGAATATCGTCCACATCGTAAATGAATGTGTTGGAGAGGCGATCCGGCGGCGAGATCTCCAGATACTCGCCGCAAAAAGGATGCTGGCTGCCATCTGGCATTTCGAGCACAAAGCGATATTGTCCGCCCACGCGGAAATCCATCTCGCACACCACCATCGTGGAGCCCGAACAGCCCCACCACTGGCGAATGTGTTCCGGTTGTGTGATCACAGCATAAACAAGCGCTTTAGGAGCCGCGAACTGCCGGGTGATGCGGATGTCCCGTTCACCCGGCGTTATCAGCTGAAAGGTTTCCTGCAATGAGTCGGACATGTCACCAAACCCCTTTAGGCCTTGCGAACCATCACCATCCAGTGCACACCAAAGCGGTCTTTCACCATGCCAAAGCGGGGGGAAAAGAACGTTTCCCCAAGCGGCATGATGGTTTCTCCGCCATCCAGAAGGGCTGCGTAAGTTTTGTCCGCCGCGGGAATGTCCGTCATCGTCAGGGACAGAGTGAAGCCATCGAACTTCGGAGTCCCCGTGCATCGTCCGTCGGACATGAAGACCACGGCATCGCCAATCGCCACGGCCGCATGCATGACCTTGTCATCGGGAACTGTTCCCGCACAGTTTTCCAGATCCGGGTTCTGGCCGAAACGCAACAGCATCTGAACTTTGGCACCGAGCGCCTGTTCGTAGAACTTGATGGCTTCGTCGCAAAGACCGTCGAACATGAGATAAGGCTGCAAATGCATGATTCGATTCCTTTGAAGATGGATTGAAATGTGAGGCGGTGACTACATCCGTCCTGCCAACACATCGGCGAGGCGATCAAAGAGTTGTTCATTCGAGGGAACGGCAATCTCTTTCACCGGAGCACAGTCTTCCGGCGTATCAAAGATCATGCGGAAGTCGACGCGGGTTTGGCCAGCTTCTGCGGTGAATAATGCAATAATCCGAAATTTGTGCATGTCCGCGAGATGGTCGATGACCACTTTGCTGGGCTTGGAGAGATCGACGAAGACGCAGTGATTGAAAAAGTCGACACCATTCGGGCTGTGCATGATGAACCGCCATTGCCCGCCCGGCTGAAATTCGAATTCATGAAATGTGTTGGTGAAACCTTTCGGTCCCCACCATTTCGCCAAGGCTTGAGGATCGCTCCAGGCTTGCCACATTTGCTCGGGCGTGCAGGCGAATAACCGCGTCGAAAAGATCTCGCAGTCGTTGCGGGCCGCACGTGGTGCCACCCGATCTTCGAGATGTTCGGACAGCCGTTGCAATGTGTCGTGCCCCCCCTCAACAGCACCGTGTTCACGCACGACATACTCGCGTTCGGCTGGTGTTTCGAAGACCGCCCGTAGGGTGATCTCGGTTTGCTCACCCACTTCGACGAATGTCACTGTCGTATGGAACTTAATCTGTTCCACATCGGGAGCGTCTCCGGAATGCTTATAGCTCAGTCGCGATGGCGGATCGACTTCGAGATAGACCACCTTGTTCTTGTAGTCGCGGCCATCTGGGCCGTGCATCGTGAACAGCCACTGTCCGCCGACGCGCAGGTCGCTGGAATGCGTTGTCGTGGAGAAGCCGCGCGGTCCCCACCAGCGAGAAATGTTGACCGGGTCGGTGAAGGCTTGAAAGACCAACTCCCGCGGAGCCTTCAGCATCCGCCGTGTGACGATTTCGCGATCGGGTGACGTCTCGGCGAGACAGGCCGCCAAGTGTTCGTCGAGGCAATCGAGGCTGGAACCCCAACCTTCGACCACACCCATGGCTTCGTGCTTTCGGCGATCTTCCACCGAGGCATGCATGATGCGAATGGTCAAGCGGGTCCTGCTGCCCAGGTCTTCAAAGAGTGTCGTGACGACCATACCTTGCGGCAGATCCATCCCCTCCGGCATCTGGTGGTCTTCGCCGAATTCGTCGGTCGAGACGAGACGCTCTTCCGGCGAAATTTCCTGGAACTTGCCATGGCAGGGGTATTCCGCACCATCGGGGCCAATCATCACGTAGCGCCAGAAACCACCGACCTGGAAATCGATTTGCTCGACGCGGGTGGTGAAGCCTTTCGGACCAAACCAGGCGGCGACATGCTCAGCCTGAATCCAGCACTGCCAGACGAGGGACCGCGGAGCATTAAAAACTCGGGTGAGCACCAGTTCGAGTTCATTTTCACTCGGAATGAGTGTCGTTTTGTTCATTTTTCGGGTCTTTCGCCTGAAGTTCCTGTAGGTACTCTTCGAGCCGGTCGAGGCTGTCTTCCCAGAATTGGCGGTACTGCGAGATCCAAAAGGCCGCCGACTTGAGTGGCTCTGCTTTCAACTTGCAGGGACGCCATTGCGCTTCGCGTCCGCGTTCGATTAACCCCGCTCTCTCCAAGACTTTAAGGTGCTTGGAGATCGCTGGAAGTGACATCTCAAAAGGTTCGGCCAATTCCTTGACGGAGGCTTCACCTGTGGACAGACGCACCAGAATCGCCCGTCGCGTCGGATCGGCGAGTGCTCCAAAAGTCATACTGAGCTGATCGGTCGCGTCCTGCATTTAACCGTCCAGTTAATTAACCTGGTGGTAAAATATCGGCGGCAAGTCCGATCGTCAACAATTTTCCGGGCGATTTTCAGAAGATTCTTCGCGCGCGATCCCAACCTCAAGCGGCAGCGTGAGTTCCATCCCCCACTGAGTTATGATGCTCGTTCCATGCAGCGACCAGGCGAAGATCCGGCAATCGAAATCTCGCTCGCATGAGCTTATCCAGCTTGGCTGACAGCCGAGAGTTTTGCGCCTTTCGTTTGAGAGTTGGGAACAGCACCGTGGCGTTGATTGTGCAGAAGTTTGGTGGCAGCAGCGTGGCTGATGCCGATCGCATTCGGAACTGTGCGCAGCGGATTGTCGCTTCAAAACGGGCCGGCAATCAGGTGGTGGTGGTCGTCAGCGCCCGCGGTGACAAAACGGATGAACTGATTGAACTGGCTCGCGCTATCACCGCGAATCCCCCGCCTCGCGAAATGGACATGCTGCTAGCGACCGGTGAGCAGGAATCGGTCGCCTTGATGGCGATGGCGGTGCAGGAACTCGGCGAACCTGCGATCAGCCTCACCGGTTATCAGATTGGCATCCTCACCGATTCCACATTCACCAAGGCTCGCATCCGCAAGATCTCGGTGGAACGGATGCGAACAGCGCTGGCTGACGGCAATATCGTCATCGCGGCGGGCTTTCAGGGCATCGACGAGGACTTCAACATCACCACTCTTGGTCGCGGGGGAAGTGACACCACGGCCACCGCCTTGGCAGCGGTGCTCGAAGCCGATGTCTGCGAGATCTATACCGATGTCGAAGGGATCTTCACGACCGATCCGCGACTGGTGAAAGCGGCCCGCAAGATCACCCGCATCTCCTATGATGAAATGCTCGAACTCACCAGCCTCGGCGGCGGAAAGATGCATTCCCGTTCCATCGAGTTCGCCAAGAAGTACCGCGTCCCCTTGCTGGTGCGGCCAGCTTACACCGCCGGGGATGGCACGCTGATCGCGCCACAGCTCGATGAGCACGCCCCGGTGGTCAGCAGTGTCGCGCTCGTGAAGAGTGAAGCCATCGTCAATCTGCGGGAACTCCCTGACCGCCCCGGTGTGTTGGCCGCGGTCTTCACGAAGATGGCCGAACGCAAGATTCCGATCGATATGGTGATTCAGGATATCGCTGAGAACAGCGTGGCTTCGGTCTCTTTCACTGTCCCGCAGGATGATCTCGCCGATGCGTTGACCGCCGCGGAAGAAGCGGTGAAATCGCTCGGAGCTGGTCGTGTGCAGCATGGCACCAATGTCTCGAAGGTCTCCGTCGTCGGCAGCGGCATGCGGACCCATACCGGTGTCGCGGCGCAGATGTTCCACTCGCTGTCACAGGCGGGGGTCAACATGACGATGATCACCACCAGCGAGATCAAGATTTCGGCTCTGGTGAATCGCGATCAGTCACAGATCGCACTCAATGCCGTGCATGATGGGTTTGCACTGGAAAAAGACACCGCGACGGCTCCCAGTGTCGGCTATGCCCAGCGTGTTGAAGAATCGCATCCGCGGATGCCCCGCGCCGATTTGGAACGCGATGTGGTATCGCGGCTGGCGAGCATGGAAGACATTGTCGTCAGCGATGTCCATCTCGATGAGCAGCAGGCCCGCGTGACCATTCGCCGGGTGCAAGATCGGCCAGGGATCGCCGCCGAGGTCTTCACGGCTGTCGCCGAAGGGGGCGTGATGGTCGACATGATCGTGCAGAACGTCGGCCATGATGAGTTGACTGACCTGTCATTCACGGTACCGCGCGTCGATCTCGAACGCTGCCTGTTACTGGTCCGCGAACTGATTTCCGACTGGCCGGGCGCAACGTTGAGTTATGACGGCGAGATGGCCCTGTTAACAGTGATGGGGATTGGCCTGCGAAGTCATACCGGTGTGGGCGAGCGGATGTTCCGTGCTCTCTCGGATGCCGGTGTCAACGTACAACTGGTCAACACCAGCGAAATCCGCTTCGGTGTCGTGGTCGCCCGCACCGATGCGGCGAAGGCGCATCAGGCGCTGCTTGCGGCGTTCGGTCTTCAGGCGTGATCGCTTGCCGCCAACTGTTGCAGTAGTTGCGGCAGTTCGGCGGAGAATCGGCTGCGGGGAAGGACGTCGTCGAACCCTGCAGCTTTGGCCGCCGCAAGTTTGTCCGTGTCGACATGCGGGCCAAAAGCCACGCAGCGGATGTTCGCGTCGATTGGTAACAGAGAACGCACATCGCCTGGGGTGACGTCGCTCGACAGATCGAGAATCACGCCGCTCGCTTCTTGCGTTGCAAGCAGCGACTCCAACTGCTCGCGCGATCCGCACAGCTTGGCGACAAGTCCCAGCGAGTTCGCGGTACTGGTCACTTTGCTGCCGAAGAAGAGATCGCGTGTGAGCAGGATGATCATTTCTATGAACCATGCGCCCAGGGAAGGCATTCCCTGGGCTTCCTCTGAACCCTCAACTCTCAACCTTGAACCCTCAACCTTACGCCACCGGTGAACGATGGAAATGCACGTGCTTCCAACCGGCTGGGGTCTTCTGCCAGACGCGGGTTTCGTGTGCCGCGACAGAGACCGGGTTGCCCGAGCCGTCGAGTTTTTGCACCACGCGCACATAGGTCACCACGGCGGCTTCCCCCATCACGCGTACGGCAGGCGAAGCAATCGTCGACAGTTTTGGTGAATTGCCGCGGGGCAGGTCAAAGTAGAACTTATGGAACGGCAGGCCGACCACCTGCTGACCCAGGGCTTCGGGTTCAAAGCAGGAAATCGACGGGTCGCACAATTCGGCATAGGCATTCCAGTTGCCAGCGTCGATGGCTTCGAGCAGCTTGTGGCTCAGCGAGAGCAGTTCTTCCGCAGCGGTGGGCATCATGTTCCTCGGGATTCAGCACTATTGTGAAAATCGTGTCTCAGCGAACTCCGCAAAGTTTAACAATCGGCCTGGAAACTCGCACGTGACTACGGACTGTATGAAACCTCGATGAAGATCGCGGTGGCGATCCTTCCCGTTCCACAATCACTTGCTAGAGTCTGCACCTTGGCAACCCGGCGAGACCAATATCGCTGGCTGAAATGTCCATTTGCCTCGAGATGCCGGTGATGTCGACGTCGCACTTCCAACTCACGGTCTCACGCGGTCCAGACGCCGGGAGAACATTTCGCGGCACCGTCGGGCAACCCTTTCGCATCGGTCGCGGGGCGGAAACGGAGACGGCGTTAACCGATCCGAATGTCTCGCGGCTGCAATGCGAGTTTCTGACAGAAGGACGACAACTCCGCCTGGTGCAGCGCAGCCGCACGGTCCCCACGTTGGTGAATGGCCAACCCATTGATGACCAGGTGCTGGTGCCCGGTGACACGATCCAGGTGGGGGAAACGCTGCTGGAGTTCTATTTCGTGGGGGACAATCAGGCTCCGACTCAGCCGACGTCGGAATCACAAACCTCTCCGGCGGATTTGCGAGCATTCACCGAGCGACTTATCGGTTCACAAGTTCATAAGTACCGTTTGCAGCGAATCATTGCTGAGGGGCGTACCGGAGTCGTCTTTCAGGCGGAAAAGCTCGACGCCCCGGAACTCCTGGCAGTGAAGATTTATTGGCCCCACGTCATGCATGCGGCGGAAAGTCGTCAGCGATTTGTCCGCGCGATGAAGACGATGTATCCCATCCGGCATCCGCATATCGTGCGGATCGAGAATGCCGGGTACACCAACGACTTCTGCTGGCTGGCGATGGAATACATCGATGGCGAAAACCTGCAGCAACGCATGCAACGCCTCGGGGCCGCGAGCCGCCTCGACTGGCAGCAGGCATACCGCGTCGGTGTGCATATGGCGAAGGCACTGGTGGCCGCGGAAGAGCATCAGGTCGTGCATCGGAATATCCAGCCGAAGAATATCCTTGTGCGACATTCTGACCAGTCAGCTGTTCTGGGCGATTTGATGTTGGCCAAAGCTACCGAAAGCGAGGATGACCAGCAGATCACGCGGGCCGGGCAACTGATTGGTGATGTGGCCTACCTTGCTCCGGAGCGAACGGGTGGAACGGTGGAAATCGATTCCCGCAGCGATATCTACAGTCTCGGTGCAACACTGTATGAACTGGTGACCGGCCGCCCGCCCTTCGTGGCCAACTCACTTGCCTCCCTGCTGATTGCCATTCGTACCGAACCCCTCACGCCGCCGCGAACATTTCAGCTTTCCTTGAACGACCTGTTCGCCGGTTTGATCGAACGCATGCTGGAGAAAGACCCCGCACGGCGTCCGCAATCGGCCGAGGCAATGTTGCGCGAGATGGAACGCATCGGTCGGATGGCCGGCGTCTCTGTTTGACGGGAACGGATGTCATGGATGATCTCGTACCCAGTTCCACGGCACGCCCAGCGGCAGACGTCCACGATCAGGCGACGATCCCCCCCGGTGCCATGGCGTCGGCATCCCCTTTGTCGACCGTGACACATCTACAAGGGATGGGCACCGGTCAGCAACTGGATGACTACGAACTTCTGGAAGAACTCGGACGCGGCGGCATGGGTGTCGTCTTCCGTGCCCGACAGAAGTCGTTGAACCGAATTGTCGCGGTCAAGCTCATCCTCACGGGAAGATTGGCGTCAACGGAAGAAATCGAACGCTTTCAGGCCGAGGCAGAAGCCGCCGCGATGCTGGATCATCCCGGCATCATTCCGATCTATGAAGTCGGGGTGTTTCAAGGCCAACACTACTTCTCGATGGCCTATGTGGCGGGTGAGAATCTGGCCTCGCGGGTGGAACGTGGTCCTCTTGCGCCAACTGTCGCTGCACAATATCTTCGCCAACTCACAGATGCCGTGGCTTATGCGCATCAGCAGAAGATCCTTCACCGCGATATCAAGCCGGGGAACATACTGATCGATGAGCACCAGCGGTTGCGGATTACCGATTTCGGCCTTGCCCGACGCTGGGAACCGGGGGCCGATCATTCGTCGCTCAACGATGTCTGTGGGACGGTCAGCTATATGCCGCCGGAACAGGCCGAAGGACAAAGCCAGCGGATTGGCCCGGCCAGTGACGTCTATGCCTTAGGGGCGACGTTGTATTGCCTGCTGACGGGACGTCCGCCGTTTCAGTCAGCGAACCCGATCGACACTTTGTTGCAGGTCGTGCAACAGCCGCCGGTGCCACCACGGCAGTTCAATCCCGTGATTCCGCAAGACCTCGAAACAATCTGCTTGAAATGTCTGGAGAAAGACCCGGCCCGGCGCTACGACACGGCAGTAGCACTCGGCGAAGATCTCCAGCGCTTTCTTGATGATCAGCCGATTCTCGCGCGGCCACCGAGTTCCTGGGAACAACTGCGACGCTGGTCGCGGCAACACCCCGGCTTGGCATTATCGGGTTCGCTCACCGCAGCGGCGATGCTGACTCTCCTGCTCGTCAGCGTGCTGTATAACTTTTTGTTGCAAGGTGAAAAACTACAGTCGCGGGCTGCGATCTTGGAAGCCCAGCGGTTGCAGCAGTCGACACAGCAGCTTCTGGAACAATTGGCTCAGTTGCGTCAGTCCGAGCGGGCGCTCGAAGTTCTGCAGTTCGCCGAGTACGGCCGGTTGTGTGTGCTGCTGCATCTCGCCGAACCGGGCGAATCTCAGCTGCGGAATGAGAAAGTACTTCGAGAACTCACAGCGGTGATCGACCAGCAACGGGAAACCACCGACCCCCTGCTGCAGAAGGATCTGCAGGACATTAACCGAATGTTGACGGAACCCGGCCGCATTGATGACAGAACATGGCAACGACTGACACAACAGATCACCGAGCATTGTCGTCGACTGTGGCATCATGAAACCGACAGCGTGCCTGACTTACGGGCTCAGGTTCAATGGGTGGTGGCGAACCGGTTCGTGAACACGGCCCGGCAGTTGTTGCGAAGGGGGGGCGAGAAGTCGCCGGCCGACACACTCCATCAATTGAGGGAACTCGCCTGGGGGGATCTTGCCGTTGTCGGTTCACCGGAGACGATTGTCTCTGTGGCCACGTTCCTGGAACCGTTTCAACCAGAGCTCAAGCCACCCACATCATCACAATTGCAGCCCTCGCTTGATGTACTTTCGGCTGATCTCTTATCAACCGCCGATCCGTCGAACGCCGAGAGGCTATCACCCCGTGAGACTCAGCGTTATGATTCGGAGAGATGAACGGCAACATGGTTGCTGTTCGAAACCGCTGGCCCGGGTGTGTGCGAGGAAGAGACCTGATGTTGCTGCGTTGTTCCAGCCAGAGACTCTGTGGAAGCTCGTTGCTATCGATCGCCCTTCTGGCTGGCTGTGGGGGTGAGACACCCACGGCAACGCCGGAGTCAGCGGCTCCCACGGTGGATCTGGGAGCACCGGCCGATAGCATGACGGAAGGCTCGGCGGCGGAACCCGACATGCGACCTGTTTTGCCGATTCCCGACGACGCGCCCGGTGCGGAAAGTGCACCAGCCGAAGCCCCCGTGAAGCCGATCCCCGAAGAACCCGCCGCAGCCGAGCCACCGGCTGCGAATCAGTAGGTCGGTAAGCTCTCGATGGTGGCTTCGGGTAAATCCTGCTCGGCGCTTGGCAGCAGAGTCATTTGCTCCAGCCAGGTTTCCACCTCATCCAGTCGCGCTTGTTCGTCCTCAACATCGATATTGGACGTGGTCAAGTAGCCGATCATCAACTGAGCATGATACCCCGTGCCTGGAACCGCTCGGTGGATCGGAGCCTCTGGGGTCTGCGGAATCAGCCAACCCTGAGGGCCATAGGTCATTGATGCGGCATTGCGTGGCAGGGCGACCAACAGCTGGCCCAGCTTTTCCGGCTCTTTCGAGTCCACCGTCCAACCTCGCACTTGCCCATTCGAGTCGATGGCGACGTGTACCATCGTTGCGGGAACGGTGACCTCAGGAACCAGTGGGAAAATCTCTGTTCCGGCGGAGACCCCCATGCGTCCCTCGGCATCAATCACGATCCTTGCCGAAGGCGTGTAGGCTGACCCATCAGGGGTGGCGATTTCCAGCAGGCATTCTCCCGTGGCCATGAGGTCGAGGGCATGATGGGTCTCGATGACATGCTGTTCTGTGTATTCAATGCTGATGCCATCCCAGCGCAATGCCAGTTCGCTCTGTCCCGCTGGGCTTGTCCGTTGGACGGGCGAGACCATGGGCACCTGTCGACAGTAGCCTCGTGTATGGGCATGGAGCAGATTCTGCCGGTGAACTTCACGCATGCGTCGTAACGCATCGATGGTCTCGGGTGCCACCGCTTCCGACATGCTCGGCAGACCGGTGTGAACTGACTTTGAAGCATGGGGTACCGAGGGAGGAATGGTCGCCGGGGGCAACGACAGACTTGGCAGCGGATTCCAGAGAGGCGAATTCGGTCGACGAATTTCCTGTCGCAACCGCAGCATGTCTTCCACCACTCCGGGCGGCAGGTTTTTCAGTTGATTGAACCAGATTTCGTGTTCTTCGGCCGTGGCATCGGGCAGTTGTTGCTCAATGATGGATCTGACGGCAGACCCCTTCGCACTGGTTTGATGTTCCGGCGGTTTTGAGTTTGTTTCCTGAAGATCCGGGAGTTCGGTATCTGGAAGTCGCGCGGGGGCAGCATCGACCTCTGCTCCTGCAGGCATCACCGGCCCGAGTTGCATCAGCGGAGATGTCGCTCCACGGCTGCTAAGCAAGAATAGAGACGCTGAAATTCCGGCACCGGCGAGTGCAGCCACGAGCATCGTGCCCCAACGATGCGACTTGCGGTCTTCTGCCTGCACCATCACCGACTCCATCCGGTTTCGTTGCTCTGCGGCCGAGTCGCTGTCACGCTGCTCCGTGGCCGCTTTCCATCCTGACCGCAAATACTAGACGCTTCAGCAGTTATCAGCAAGCGGAGTCATTGGGGGCGGACGTTCGGCAGGTGATTGAGCCACCCTAATGCATCACCGATGAACGTCTCCGGCTGCGGTTCGAATTCTAATGTATGCCGGGCGGTGGGATATTCGATGATCTCGACCGTCGATTTTCGAATCTGCTGCAGGCTTTGGCGATTCGCGGTGTTGTCGACGATGTCATCTCGCCCCGCGAGCAGCATCAAAGTCGGACAGCGAATCTCGGCCATCCGGTCCTTCAGCAAAGTACTCAACCGCAAGTTTGAGAGCAGAAAATCGACCGACACACGGTGTAACGCCAGTTCATCGCGACGGATAAAGTCCTGCCAGTGTGCGGAATCGGTGAACAGATGCGGTTCATTCAAGGGAATCGGAGCCGTGATGTGGCCCCAACCCGCCTGACTGGCGGATTGCAGTTTCCATTGTTGCCAGCGACTGGGTCGCAATCGCGAATTCAGGCCAGGGTAGAACAAGGCCAGTCCATTGATGTCATCGGGATAGGTGGCCGCATAGCTGGCTGCCAGTTTGCCTCCCCAGCTCACCCCCATGAGAATCAACGGGACTGCAGGAAAATTCCGGCGCGACCATTTCAACTCGCTCAGGAACTGCCGGACATCGGCGAGCAAACGGGCTTCATGGGCCGCATGCCCGCGCTGACGGAAATTCATTCCGGAGCCGCGGCGGTCCAGGAAGTAGACTTCAAAGCCTGCGGCGGCATAGGCCGAACTCGACCGTTGATACCAGCCGCTGTGACTCTGAATGCCATGCACCGCGACGATGATGCCGCGCGCAGGACCGACTGGTTTCCAGTGACGGTAGAACAGCGGATAACCATCGGATGCCCGGTACACTCACAATTCCTGGCGACACGGATGTCTGGCAGATCAAAGCGGGATTGTGGGTGAGATGGTATCAGGCGAGCAGGGTTTCTAACACACGGGCAAAGGCCGCAAACGTACCAGCATCGAACAAGACCATGCGAACTTCCAAAGGTGGCTGATCGGCGGAAGCCTGGAAGACTTTGCGGATTTCGTCGAGAGCGGTTTCTGCGGCGAGATCAAGTGGGTAGCCATAAATTCCCGTGCTGATCGCGGGAAAGGCGATGCTCTGGCAACTGTGCTGGAAAGCCAGCTGCAGACACACCCGGTAGCAGGATCGCAGCAGTTCCGGTTCGCCTTGATGTCCGCCACGCCACACCGGACCGACGGCATGAAAAACGTACTTTGCCGGTAAATTTCCTGCCGTGGTCGCAACCGCCTGACCGGTGGGGCAACCGTCGGGATAACGCGATTCAATCTCCCGGATGATCGCCGGTCCCCCCGCACGATGAATCGCCCCATCGACTCCGCCACCGATCTGCAACTGAGCATTCGCGGCATTCACAATGGCATCGACCGATTGCCGTGTGATATCCCCCTGCACCAGCTGCAAGCGATGCGGTGCGAATTCAACGAGCATGATTGATACGACCTCGGCGTTGCCTACGGTTTGACTCGCGGTGACTCTCCGCGTTTCTAAGTTCACTCTATCGGAACATCACGCGGCTTGGCGATGCTGACGTCGAATCTGATCGCGTTTCGTGGCCCGGTCTTCATCGAGGAGATGGTCGAGAATTACCTCGGGCGATGTTCGCAACCAACCGGATAGAGGATGATTGAGCGTGGGCGGCGGGACATCGAAGATGCGATCAAAGTCCCAGGTGTCGCAAGCCTCGGCGATGCGGGCTTCGCTTTGATGGAAGGCATTCACCACCTGTTCCCACTGGCTCGCGATGGGAACCACCAATGTCGGTTTGCCGAGCAGAAAGGCTTCCACCGGCGTGGTCAGCCCGGCATTCGTGATCACGGCTTTGGCTGTTCGTAGATCGTGGAGCATACCCGTGCGGCTGGCCGGACGAAACTCGACCCAACCGTGACGACCTCGCGGCATTTGCGAGAACCCATAGGCCCGCACCGGTTGTCGGCGGCTGGCGGCCCAGGCCATCAACGCAGCGGCGTCTTCAAAATGGCAATAGACCAGAATGTGGTCCCCCTGTTCCGGCCGGGCTTGCAGAATCTCCGGGCGTAATACCGGCGGAACGCAGCGAAACGATGCTGGCTCGAAGTGATAACCGTACAAGCGATCGGCCCCGCAGGTGAAGAGCCGGATCGCGGTCCGTGTCAGCTTCTTCTCCAACACTTGCGATTCGGGGAGCGGCACGGCCCGGTCGAACAAGGTCACCTGCCGAGAGATGGCGATCACTTCACAATGCGGCCCAATCAAGGGACTCGCCGTAATGGGTTCGAAGTCGCTGAGGATCAGTTCCGGCTGAAAGGTCTGCACCAGTTTGCGGACGCGATTCAGGCTGGTCATGAATGCGGGGAAATTGCGGAGCCAGCTGCGGAACGTTTTGCCATAGTCGGTCCGACCCTGCTCGACGATATAGGGCAACCCGGTGAGATGCCGGTGCCAGCGGAATGTGTAGTCGCCGGTGGGCTGTGGTCCCGAAGTCACCAGCCGGACCTCGTGCCCGCGCTGTTCGAGCAGCGGAATCAGGACGGCTGCCTTGGAAAGATGCCCCTGCCCTTGCGAATTGGCTCCGTAGAGAATCCGCATTGTTCCCCCTGCTGCGGCCGTTGCCGCTTCGCGCACACCGACCCGCGCGGACCACCCCTGCAGGAGTTATCGGCAACCTGGCAGACTTTTCCGCAGAGAAAGACCCTGCGGGCCATGACGATTTTTCAGGCCGATTTCGGGCCGATCAATTCCAGGATGTAAGGATCGGCAAGGCTGCCCGCGATGTGGCGAGCACCCGCGAAGTCATGGGCGGCGGTGAATTCGTGGGGAATCGAGACCACATGGGCTCCGGCGGCAACAGCCGCGGCGGTGCCGGCCTGGCTGTCTTCCATCACCAGCATTTCGGCCGGGTCGACCGACAGCATGCGGGCCGCTTTCAGATAAATCTCCGGGTTCGGCTTTCCCTGAGTCACGTCTTCAGCGGTGAGTGTGATGCAGAACCGTGGCAACAGGGAAAATTGTCCGAGCACGTCGTTCAAGTAGTACCGCGGAGAGCTCGTCGCCACACCCTTGGGCAAACCGTGTTGTTCAATATGATCGAGCAATTCAAACAACCCGGGCATGGGAGCCAGTCGCGTCGCTAACATCGCATGAAAGATTTCGCGGGATTCTTCCAGCAATGCTTCGGGCGATTCATCGAGTTTGAGATAGGCCACTAGCGATTTGAATGACTCCATGGGTCGGCGGCCGATCAGCACATTCATGACCTCAATTGTCATTTCATGGCCACGACGGCGGAGCAGTTCGCCCCCCGCTTCGAAGAAGACGTGTTCGGTGTTGAACATTAAGCCGTCAAGATCAAAGCAGACGGCACGAATCGGGGTGGTCATGCGGTTCCGTTTCCTATCGGTCGGTGTGAGCCATTTGTTTCGGGTGAGCGCTCACCAATGAGGATCATGAATGCGTGTTAGCCACAAAAAACACAGAGAACACAAAAGTGAAAGGCGTTTGAATTTCACTTTTGAGACTTTTGTGCCTGCTTGTGGCCCCTTGCCTTTTTTTGTCATTATTCCAATTGCGATTGATGGCGTTGCGTTAATGGCTTGTGGTGGGCGTTAACCATTTTGGTAGCGTCTGGCGGTAGCTCCAGTCGAGGATTTCCAGCGGATGGACGACCGGGATGGGCGAGCCGGTTTCGCGCAAAGCGGCCTGCATCTGCAACGTGCAACCGGCATTTCCGCTGATCACCATTTCTGCCCCGGTGGCGAGGATGTTGTCGATCTTGCGGCGGGCCAGGCGGTCGGCCATTTCCCCTTCCGTCAGATTATAGCTTCCCGCAGCTCCGCAGCAGATCTCCGATTCCGCGAGGGGCACCAGCTTCAACCCCGGCACCTGGGCCAGGAGCGAGCGAGGCTGTTCACGGATCTTCTGGGCATGGCACAAATGGCAGGCATCATGATAAGTCGCTGTGTACGGGACCGCACCGGTCGGTTGTACCAATCCCAACTCGGCCAGGAACTCGGAGACATCACTAATCTTGCCGGCAAATGTCGATAAGGTCTCGCAGACGGCGGGATCATTCCCCGCAACTTCGTGAGCCATGTGCCCGTAGTCTTTGAGCATCGATCCGCAACCCGCGACGTTGACGATCACCGCGTCAAAGCCCTCGGCTCCTAAAGCCCGTTGATTGCGTAGGGCGAACTCCAGCGCAGGCTGACCGGCCCCACTGTGATAGTGAATGGCACCGCAACAGACCTGCGATTGCGGTATCACCACATCACAGCCATTGGCCTGCAGCACGCGGGCGGTTGCCCAGTTGACGTGGTGGAACATCGCATCGGCGACGCAGCCGGTAAAGAGTGCGACCCGTGCTCGCCGTGGTCCGATCGCGGGCAGAATATCGGGCAGGTGCGGCTCACGTGATCGTAAACGGGGCAGCAGACGGTGCATCCGGCGGAGCGGTTCGGGCAACAGTTTCAGTAAGCCCGCCCGTTCGGCCAACCGATCGAGTTTCAGTGTCTGTGCCAGTTTCGCTGGCCACAGCGTCCACTTCAGGCGGCGCGGATAGGGGAATAAACCGTACAACACCCAACGTTCGAACCAATGACGGGGAGCCCCGGTCTTCTGTCGTTCAGCAGCCCGCATTTCAACCCGGAACGGTTCGATCAAACGGCCGTACTGCACACCACTCGGGCACGCCGATTCACAACTGCGGCAATCGAGACACAAATCGAGATGACGGCCGACGGCGTCACTCATTTCGAGGCGACCATCGGTGACCGCGCGCATCAAGTAAATGCGACCACGCGGGCTGTTGTTTTCATCGCCGGTTTCGAGATACGTCGGGCAGGCCGCCGTGCAGAGACCGCAATGCACGCAGTCCAGGAATTTGTCGTAGTCAACTGTGGACCCGAGTGTGGGCAAGGGAGGCGACGCCGCGGGTGAAGTCGGCGAAACAGGTCCGGTGGTGTTCATCCTGGCGATCAATCTCGGCGAGAAACTTGCAAGCGGCACGCAACTCTGTTGTAGCAGATCAGGCAGAGATCGGCACGCGATCGATGAACCGGCCGGGACTCAGCAATCCCTGCGGATCGAGTTGTCGTTTCAATTGCTGCATGATCCCCCAGGCGGGTTCCGGCTGCCCACACATCGGCAAATCATCCTGCCATTCGGGGTCACAATGCAGGATCTGCAGATTGCCCGTGTGAGCCGAGGCGAACTGCTGTAACGGCTGCAAAAGTGTCAATGCCTGATCACGCGAGGCGGCGGCTTCGGGAAATTGACCGATGATCACCCCGTTGCCGGCATGGCATTGCACGGCGACATCGAGCCGATTCGCTAACTCGGCGAACTCCCAGCAGCGGGACGGACGCAGATTCGCTTGGAATGTGAGCGGCTCATCGGTAGGAACCTGAAATTCCGTCAAGGCGGCCGTGAGAGTCCGGGCGTCCTGGTCGAGCAATTGTTCGATCTGCTGCACACCAAACGGGACCGTTTCTTTGCGGAGGACATC
Organism: bacterium; assembly: GCA_016125225.1. Lineage (GTDB taxonomy): Bacteria > Planctomycetota > Planctomycetia > Planctomycetales > Planctomycetaceae > DSVQ01. The sequence continues at coordinate 21,116 of WGME01000017.1, forward strand.
CAGCTGCCAGGCCACTTCGCGGGATGTTCCTTCCACCAGAATCGCCAATACCGGGCAATCGGTGGGCAATGGCAACCGGGACTCCGTCGCGACCAACTTCGCGGCAGGAACATCGAGCATTTCCAAGGCCATCGGCCGCGCGGCCGAAGTGAGTAGCCGTTCGAGAACATTTTCCATTTCGGCAAAGGTATCGAAGGTCAGCCACCACCAACCGGCGGCTTCGGGCAGAGGTTTGACCTTCAAGGTGACTTGAGTGATGACGGCCAGGGTGCCTCGCGATCCAATCAGCAGTTTGCACAGATCGTAACCGGCGACATTCTTGACGACACGGCCGCCCGATTTGAACAACGAACCTTGGGCATCAATCGCCGAGCAACCGATCAGGTAATCGCGCAGAGTTCCCGACCCGTGACGCCGTGGGCCTGATGCATTGCAGGCAATGGCTCCGCCGATCGTTGCACGCACCGGTTGAGCGATATCGACCGGCAGTTGCTGGCGCTCGGCCACCAACAGCCGCTGCAATTCTTCAATCCGCATGCCCGCTTCGACGGTGATGGTCAAATCCCGAGCCGGGTAATCGACCACGCGGGTCAGTTCACGGCTATCGATCTGGCAATCCGATTCTGCGGAAAAGCCAAAATGTAACGACGTGCGACCGCCGACGGGTAACAGCTTCTGTCGGGCTGCCGCGGCGTTCTCTGCCATCCAGCGTGCCAGTTCCGTCTGTGTGGCTGGCACGAATTCCGCGACCGACATACGCCGACTCAATCCGATACGAGGGGAAGCTGCACGTTCACAATGTGATGTCAGGAACGGTGAGAACATCCACTCGTACAGCGAGGCACACGATACCAATCGTGCCGAATTGAGAACAGCCTGACGAAATGGTTTTCGCCCGGCTTCGATCTTCCGCAAGGGCTTACTGCTGCAACAAAATATGGCAAATTGCTGTTCAGTGATCACTCGGTCCGTTAAACTCAACGCATCATTCACATCAGTCAATTCATCCGGGACATTCTCTCCATGAGCAGTGCTCCTTTACCTCAGGTACGACGTGTTTACACACCGGCGATTGGTCCGCGACTGAAGCCGCTGTTGATTGTGGTATTGCTGCTGGTTTCGCTGCTGGGGGCGAATTCGCTGTACCTGGCCAGTATTACGGCTTTGGAATACTGGTCCCAGCATGTCTACCAGAACTACTTCTACCAGGTGATGTTCCTCGTCCACCTGGCTTTGGGGTTGCTGCTGGTCGTCCCGTTTGTGGTCTTTGGTGTGGTCCATCTCGTGACCTCGCGGAAGCGGCCGAACTGGCGGGCCGTGCGCATTGGCTATGTCCTATTCGCTGCCGGTTTGCTCACGTTGATTTCCGGTTTGCTGCTGATGCGCGTCGCCGGGTTCGATTTGAAACATCCCCTGGCACGCCCGATTGTCTACTGGCTGCATGTGGCGGCCCCGCTGTTTGCCGGTTGGTTGTACTGGCTGCACCGTCTTGCCGGGCCACGGATTCAATGGAAATGGGGGCTGGGGTATTTGGGACTGGTCGCTGCCGCCTGCCTGATCGCCGTGGGTATGCACTCGCAAGATCCGAAAAACTGGAACGTCGCCGGACCCGAATCGGGCGAGCAGTATTTCCATCCGTCACTGGCCCGCACCGCCACGGGGAACTTTATTCCCGCTGATACGTTGATGATGGATGACTATTGCCTGCGGTGTCACAAAGATGCCTATGACGGCTGGTTCCACAGTTCGCACCACATCAGTTCGTTCAACAACCCGACCTATCTGGCCAGTGTGCGGGAAACACGCACCGTCTCATTCAATCGCGACGGCAATGTGCAGGCCTCTCGCTGGTGTGCCGGGTGTCACGATCCAGTCCCGTTCTTCAGCGGTGCGTTCGATGACCCAAAATTTGACGACGTGAAACATCCCACGGCACAGGCCGGCATCACCTGCACCACGTGCCATGCGATCACCCATGTGAACAGTGCCCGTGGCAATGCCGACTTTGTGATCGAAGAGCCTTCCCATTATCCGTTCGCCAAAAGCGACAACGTGTTCCTCAAGTTTGTGAACGAACAACTGGTGAAGGCCAAGCCCGAGTTCCACAAGAAGACGTTCCTGAAGCCGTTCCACAAGACGGCCGAGTTCTGCTCGACGTGCCATAAGGTGCATCTGCCCTATGAACTCAACAACTACAAAGAATTCTTACGCGGCCAGAACCATTACGATCCGTATCTATTGAGCGGGGTTTCGGGACACGGAGCCCGCAGCTTTTATTATCCGGAAGTCGCCCAGACGAATTGCTCGGGCTGCCATATGCCGTTGCAGGCTTCGCACGATTTCGGCGCGAAGTTCTTCGATGGCAAAGGCGAACTGCAGATTCACAACCATCTCTTTCCAGCGGCGAATACCGGCATCGCCTTCCTGAAGAACCAACCCGAGATCGTCGCCAAACATCAGGAATTCCTGAAGGGGACCATGCGGGTCGATATCTTCGGCATCAAGGAAGGGGGCACGATTGACAGCCCGCTGACAGCACCATTGCGACCCGAAACACCTACACTGAAACCGGGCAGCGACTACCTCTTGGAAACCGTCGTCCGCACGATGAAACTCGGCCACCTCTTTACCCAGGGAACCGTCGATTCCAATGAAGTCTGGGTGGAAGTCAAAATCACGAGTGGTGACCGCCTGATTGGCCACAATGGCCGAATTGCAGACGATGGGCATGTTGACCCGTACGCCCACTTCATCAATGTCTTCATGCTCGACCGGCATGGCAATCGGATCGATCGCCGCAATCCGCAGGACATTTTCGTGCCTCTTTACAACCACCAGATTCCGCCCGGTGCGGGGCAAGTGGTGCATTACGGGTTCAAGTTGCCGCAGGATGTCGATGCCCCGGTCACGATTGAAATGGCGTTGAAATACCGCAAGTTCGACCAGACTTACATGGACTTCGTAACGAAGTCGGCGAAGCCGGGCGATCTCCCCATTCGCGGTTATACCCCGGGTGAACCCTACATCAACGAATTGCCCATCACGACCTTGGCGGTTGACCAGATCACATTGCCGGTGGAAGGTGTGGAGGCGGTGGTCAGCAACGACAAGTCGCCCATCATCGAATGGCAGCGCTGGAATGATTACGGCATCGGCCTGCTACTGGAAGGGCAGTCGCAAGGCAGCCGCGGTGAGTTGCGACAGGCGGAAGAAGCCTTTACCCATGTCGAACAGCTCGGCCGGTACGATGGGGCTTTGAATCTCGGTCGGGTCTACTTCAATGAAGGTCGGTTGGAAGATGCGACGGCGGCGGTTCAACGAGCCGCTCAATTCAGCGATCCCCCCGCTCCCGTCTGGACCATGTCCTGGCTGTCAGGCATGATTAATCAGCAGCAGGGGCGACTGGACGAAGCGATCGAAAACTTCCGCAATGTCCTCACCATGAAGACGGAAGAAACCGTCAAGCGGAAGTTCGACTTCAGTCTCGATTACGAGGTGATCAATCAACTCGGACAAGCCCTGTTTGCCCGCGCCAAGCAACTGCGGGGTGAAGATCAGTCCGCTCAGCGAGAAGACTTGCTTCACGATGCCGTGCAGCAACTCCAGGCGACTTTGAAGATCGATCCCGAAAACGTCACGGCCCATTACAATCTCGGATTGTTGTATGCCACTTTGGGCGATACGGAACAAGCCAAGACGCATCAGGCATTACACGCCCGCTACAAACCCGATGACAACGCCCGCGATTCGGCGATTGCGGCCGCCCGCAAGAAATACCCTGCCGCCAATTTCGCGGCGGAAGCCCTGGTGATCTATCCGCTGCAGCGTCAGGGAACGCCGGGCATTGAATCGGCCGATCAGCAACCCCTACGAACCGCCACGGCTGCGGAAACTCAGGACCGTGTCCCATGACTTTGCCGCCTCCCGTTCTCGAATCCGATCAACCCGATGATGCCGTCATTGGTCGAGCCCTGAAATGGTCGCTTGCAGTGATGGCAACATTCGCCGTGGCCATCGCCGTGCTGCTGTGGGTGCTGCAACCGAAAGCCCCTGCCGTGGCCGCAAAGCCACAGGCGGTCACATTGCCGGAAACCCGCACGCTGCCACAGCTAGCGATTCCGAAAATCCCGTTCGTCGACATCACCGTCACAGCGGGCATTCAATTCGTGCATCATGCTGGGGCGACAGGAGACAAGCTGTTGCCGGAAACGATGGGGAGCGGCGTCGCGTGTTTCGATTTTGACAACGATCAGGATGCTGACCTGTTGTTCATCAACTCCCGGTCGTGGCCTTGGGACCCGGCTCCCAAACAACCGCCGACATTGGCCCTCTACCAGAACGATGGCCAGGCTCACTTCACCGATGTCACCGCCGATGTCGGCCTGGATGTCTCGTTGTACGGCATGGGTGTCGCGGTCGCCGATTATGATCACGATGGTGATTGCGACATTTTCGTCACGGCAGTCGGAGCGAACCACCTCTTCCGGAACGACAACGGCCGGTTCGTCGATGTCACCAGCGAAGCGGGGGTGGCCGGTGCGGAAACGGAATGGAGCACCAGTGCGAGCTGGTTCGACTACGACCGCGATGGCGATCTCGACTTGTTCGTGGCGAACTATGTGAAGTGGTCGCGCGAAGGCGATTTAGCCCAGGATTTCCGGCTGGTCGGTCTCGGCCGCGCTTATGGCCCCCCCTTCGCGTTTCAGGGAACTTACCCGTATCTCTATCGCAACGAAGGCAACGGGAAGTTCACCGAGGTGGCCGAACAAGCCGGGTTGCACATTCAAAACCCGGCGACCGATGTTCCCATGGCGAAGTCGCTGGGAGTGCTGGTTCACGATCTCGATCAGGACGGCTGGCTCGATCTGGTGGTCGCCAACGATACCGTGCAGAACTTCCTGTTCCACAACCAGCAGAATGGCACCTTCACGGAAATGGGGGCCGCCAGCGGCGTGGCTTTTGATTCCGCTGGCAACGCCCGCGGGGCGATGGGTATCGATGCCGCTTACTTCCGTAACGATGCCGCCCTGGGCATTGCCATCGGCAACTTCTCGAATGAAATGACCGCCCTGTATGTGGCGAACGGCCCGTCGCTGCAATTCACCGATGATGCGATTCCCACAGGGTTGGGTCCCCCCAGCCGTCTCGATCTGAAATTTGGCGTCATCTTCGCCGACTTTGATCTCGATGGCCGGCCCGATCTCGCGGCGGCGAATGGTCACTTGGAAGAAGAAATTCATCAGGTGCAGTCGAGTCAGCATTATGCCCAACCGCCGCACCTCTTCTGGAATTGCGGACCCGAGCAAACCACGGAATTTGTGTTGCTCGATCAGACCAGCGTCGGGCCAGATCTTTTGAAACCGATGGTCGGCCGCGGCTTGGCCACCGCCGATTTTGATGGGGACGGCGATCTCGATCTGGTGTTGACCGCAAATCGTGGCTCACCGCGTTTGCTCAGAAACGATCAGGCCCTGTCGCACCACTGGCTACGGATTCACTGTGTTGATCCGCAGCTGCCCGAAGCGATTGGCACAGTGGTCGAAGTCGACAGCGGCGGTCGCACATTGCGGCAGGTCGTCTCGCCGGTGCGCGGGTATCTTTCGCAATCCGAGTTCCCGTTGACGTTCGGACTGGGCCCGTCCACCGAGGTCACCGAAGTACGCTTCCTCTGGCCAGATGGCACACGACAAACTCTCGACAGCCTGCCGGTTGACCAGTTGCACCAGATCACCAAGGCCACTGACCAATTGCCCTGAAGCGGCAGCAAATTAAATTGTTCTTCCAGACATGACAGTGACTTCCATGCTTGATTCTTTCCGTCTCGCTGTAGCTTTGGGCCTCCTGTGCCAGACATCGCTGATGGCGGCCGATCCCGTCCAACCGCAGTATCCGCTGGCCGTGGCAGCCACTTCCGATGGTACGGTGTTCGTGGCCGACCGCACGCTGCCTGGAGTCTGGAAGATCGTCGATGGCAAGCCGGAACTCTACTTCCAGGCCTCGAAGAAGTTTCGCACGCCCTTGAATGCCGTGCGCTGCCTCGCGATCGATAAAGAGGGCAAGCTGCTTGCCGGGGATTCGTCGACACGCGAGGTCTACCGCTTTGACGACGCCGGTCAACCGCAACCTCTCACCAAGGGGGGCGTGGGCATACCGATGGCGTTGGCCGTGGACGCGGCGGGCGACATCTGGGCCGCCGACCTGGAAATCCACCGCATCGTCAAGATTCCCGCAGCCGGGGGCGAGGCGGTCATCGTCGTGGAAGTCCCCGCTCCTCGGGGGCTCGCGTTCGATTCCCAGGGCACCTTGTGGATTGCCTCGCAGGGCAAGAATCAACTGGTCACCCTGAAGCCGAATGCCACCGAGACGGAAGCGGTTGTCACCGGTCAACCGTTCAATTTTCCGCATCAGGTAGTGGTGGACGCGCAGGGCACGGCTTACATCACCGATGGCTACGAAAAAGCGGTCTGGAAAGTTCCGCCAGGTGAAGCCCCGTCCAAGCTGCTGTCGGGTCCACCCTTTGATAATCCCGTCGGCATTGCTCTGCAGGGTGAAAAACTGCTGGTCGTTGATCCGCGAGCCAATGCGTTGTTCTCGGTGACCACGGCCGGGCAGATCGATGCCACCTGGAAGCTGGGCACCCCTCTTCCCTGATCGCGGCCTTGGCATGGCTTCCGATGACATCTTCTCTGCGGCGGTGCAGGCCATTGGTTCAAGGAGCGGGCATGAGGTTTCCGCAAATCTGGTCCGGACGGGGCGGCCCTGCTCGACTGGCGATCATTGCCCTGCTGCTGACGGGCTGTCCGGCGAAGCCCCCGGCTCCCCCAACGCCTGCACCAACTCCGGCAGATGCTCCGCAGAAATCGCTGAGTGCGGCCGACTGTGCGGAGTTGGCAAGGCTGCGGAATCTTGCCTTAGGAGCACTGGAAAACGAAAAGCTGACGGAAGCCGAGCAGCATCTCACTGCGATCGCAAAGTTGGCTCCGGACAATTTGCTGGTGAAACGCAATGTCGCCGTGCTGCGGCATCTCGGGTTGCAAGTCGGCACGATGTCGGCCGCAGCGGCTCAAGCGGCCATTAACGATCTCCAGTCGACAGAGTCCTCGGCTCGCGATGCCTGGCTCGTGGGCCGCATCGGAGTCACCCTCGCAGAAAAAGAGACCGACGCAACTACGCGCGAAACGGTCTTGGGCGGCGCCATTCAGTCCCTGCAGAAAGCCCAGCAACTCGACACTAAACGGCCCGCAATTCCGTGGGAAATCTACGAAGCCCTGCGGTATGGTTCACCGGATCAGCAAGTGATCGCCCAGGCCGCGATCGTCGAAGCGGCTAGGCGCGCTCCCGACAATCTTTTCGTGCTGACCGAACGCCTGTTGCAGCAGGCCGATGCCAAAGATCCCGCTCTTGTTGAAACTCTTGACCATCTGCAGCAGATCGCGGGGCCACTGCGCGACGGCATTCAACGTCGAGCCCGGGTCGATATTCTTGACCTCATCGCCACGGCCCGTACAGCGGTTGGTGCCAATCAATGGCCGCAGGCCACGGGCCGGGTTCGTACTTTGAACGCGGTCTTGCGACCGGAAGATCAAGCCCAGAGCGACCGCCGTCAGTTGTCGCCCCATCCGCTGATGTTCGTGATGGCCGATTTCGATCCAGCGATCTGCGACCCGCCTTCGCCGTCAGTCGTTCCAACTCCCATCACCTTCGCCGCCGAAGCGTTCCCGCTCCCCCCGACACTCACGGACCTCCGCAGTGTGGAGATCGCCGACTTCCAACTGGACGGCTGGCCCGATCTGTGGATTCTGGGCGAGTCTGCTTTCGAAATCTGGTCGCGAACAGCGGTCGATCAACCCTGGAAATCAGCACAGGCTTTGCCGCTTGCTGGGGATTATGCCGGACTCATCGCGGTCGACTTCGATCGTGATACGGTCAAGGGATTGGCTCAACCCGCCACGGGAGTCTGTCACGATGCTGATGCCGATCTGGTCCTCTTTGGTCCAGCGGGGATCGCCGTCTATCGCAACGAGTTGAACGCTGAGGATCAGCGAGAATTTGTACCGGTCGAACAAACCGCGGGTCTCAATGAAGTCCGCAATGTCAGCACGGCGATTCCCGGCGACTTCGATCACGATGGCGATCTCGACCTGGCCTTGTGGACCGATACCGGTCTGCAACTCTGGATGCAAACCGGCGGCATGATCTTCACCAACAACACCGATCGCGTTCAACTACCCCCGCAGCCGATACATGGAACGAAGTTGATTGCCGTCGATTGGGATCGCGATGTCGATCTGGATCTGGTGGTGATCAGCACACTTCAGCAAGGGTATTTCGAAAATTTGCGGCACGGCGAATTTCGCTGGCAACCTTTCAACAAACTGCCTGGAGAAATCACTTCGGTCGTCACCGGAAGTGTTGCGGAACTCGATGGCAATGTTTCCTGGGATCTGGTGTTATCGGGACCGGCCGGAGTAGAGACTCTGTTGACGACGACCGTCCCTGCTCAAAGTGTGACGTTTGAGTCCCGGCATTCCTTGTCGAGCGACATCATTCATGAGCAGGCCGTGGGAGACTGGAACAACGACGGCTGGCAGGATGTCTGCGTGGCGAATGCCCAGGGACTGCAAGTCTTCGCGGGTCAACGAGGCACGAATTGGACGGCGATGCCGACGCATCAGGACGCTGGGTTTGTGCCGCAGAATTTGAAAACCGCCGATCTGGACAACGATGGTCGCCTTGATGTCGTGGCCTTCAGTCCCGACCAACTCGCGATGTTACAGAACACCTCGGATTCCTCATCCGGCTGGCTCACGGTGCGGGTGCGCGGTGATGAAGACCCGCAGAGTGGCCGGGTCAATCAGTACGGTATTGGAAGTCTTGTCGAAGTCCGCACCGGCGATCATTACCAGGCGCAGGTGATTACTGGGCAGGTGACACACTTTGGTCTCGGAACTGCCGCAGAAGCTGATACCTTACGTGTCCTCTGGACCAATGGCGTGCCTCAGGTTACCCTGCAGCCCGCGCGCAATCAGGCCCTGTGCGAACGGCTCGCACTCAAAGGGTCTTGCCCCTATCTTTACACCTGGGACGGCGAACGGTTCGCGTTCTTTACCGATTTGCTCTGGGCGGCCCCTTTGGGATTGCAGTTTGCAGAAGGTGTGCTGGCTCCCTCACGACCGTGGGAATACCTGCTCGTGGATGGTGACGCTCTGAAAGAGCACAAGGGTCAATACGACATCCGTGTCACGGAAGAACTGTGGGAAGCAGCCTATTTCGATCAGATCGAACTGCTGGCGATCGATCATCCGGCGGAAGTCGAGGTCTTTTCGAATGAGAAGGTCGGACCACCCGACATTGCGGCGATGCAGGTGCATACAGTACGTGAGCGTCGCCTGCCCGTGTCCGCGCACGATCAGCGTGGGCGAGATGTCAGCGATCAGTTGCGGGACATCGATGACCGTTACGTCAAAGCGTTTGATACGGAATATCGTCAGGGGCTGACCGAGCCGCATTACCTCGAACTCGATCTGGGAGAATTTCAGCAACCGCAAAAGATCGTGCTGTTTCTTACCGGATGGATTTATCCGACCGATACCTCGCTCAATGTAGCCTTGTCTCAAGATCCGCACCTCGACGGTCCGCGACCACCTTCGTTATCTGTGCCGGATGCCGCGGGAAACTGGCAGGTGGTGCGGCCGTTTATGGGCTTCCCCGGGGGCAAGACGAAGACGATCGCGATCGATGTGAGTGATGCGTTTTTGACCGATGATTATCGACTGCGGATTGAAACCACCCACGAAATCTATTGGGATGCGGCTTTCTTCACCGTCGATGAAGATCCTGCCGAGGTCCGCGTCACACCGCTGCAGTTAACCGCCGCTGATCTGCGGTACCGGGGTTTCTCCGCTAGTGTTCCGCCGCGGGAACATGCTCCGGAGCGCTACGACTATCAACAGGTTTCGATAGCACCGAAATGGCCCCCCATGCTCGGCCATTTCACTCGCTATGGAGAGGTGCGCGAGCTGTTGACCGCGACCGATGATCGGCTGGTCGTGCTCGGCTCTGGTGATGAAATCGCTTTGAGTTTCGCCGTGCCTCTGGAACCGCTCCCGACGGGCTGGAAACGCGACTTCTTTCTTCATAACGTGGGCTGGGATAAGGATGCCGATCTGCATACCGTGTACGGTCAGATGGTCGAACCGTTGCCCTATGTGGCGATGCCAGGCTATCCCTATCTCGATCAGACGGGGCCGACCGAGAGCCCGGCCTATCGAGAGTATTTACAGCGGTATCAGACCCGCACGGCGAGAATGGCGGATTATTGGCGATTGCCTCTGCACGGCTCGCTGCCGCGATCGACTTCCACACCTTGAACATTTGCTGAGAGGATGCTTTTGATGATGGCTCGAACTTTGGGGTTACTGGTCCTGGCGGCCGGTCTGGTGGTGATCAGCATGGGCAATTCGCACAACATGGCGGCCGATTCCGCACCTCCGAAATTGCTGCGGCACATGGTGCTGTTCCAGTTCAAAGAAGGCGTTTCCAAGGCCGAAGTCGACGAAGTGGTGACCGCCTTTGCTGCGTTGCCGGGCAAAATCTCACAGATTCATAGCTTTGAACGCGGGACCGATGTCAGCGTCGAAAACCTTGCGGCGGGATTCACGCATGGCTTTCTGGTGACGTTCAAGACCGCAGCCGACCGCGATGCTTATCTGCCCCATCCGGAACATCAGAAGTTTGTCGATCTGGTCAAGCCGCGCGTCGAAAAGGCATTGGTGTTCGATTACTGGGTGGAATAACGCCACACGGCAATCCGTCAGGAAAATCGGCCGGAGGGTTTGCAGCGGGGCCATGTGCGGCTAAAATCCGTCCTCCCGTGCAGGACCGTGCGAACCGTGGGGTGAACCCGCTGTCTGTTTTCACTGTCGTAACCGCAGTTCTCCGCTGCAGTTAAGCACCGATCTTTGACAACAGAAAAGAACGAGACACATACGTCTTCTGAAATCCGATCCCGCAAGACGGTCGGTTTCCGGAACGACTCGGTAGCTCAGTTGGTAGAGCAACGGACTTTGATAATAGGAGTGCCCCGGTCGCAAGGCTGGAGGTAGAACCGCGCCATATGCTGGAACACCCTGAGAGCCGTCGGTACGCAACCGCGTGACAATCCGGCGGATTGGGCAATCAGCAGGAAACCCGCAAGGGGCTCCTCAGAGACTTGACGCGTGGCTCCCCTCGTGGGAGATGGTAAAGTCCAGACCGCAACAGTTTGGCCGGTGAAAGCCGGTGCGGTAGGTTAATCCGTAGGTCCCGCGTTCGAGTCGCGGCCGAGTCAATCGTGTCTTGTTCCTTTTCTGTCACTTCGCAGGTAGCAGCTCTCTTACAAGTTGTTGAAGTCGCTGGCGAGTTGCTCGCCTGCTCTCTACCATCCACCCAACTCGTGCTCACACTTTGTGTCCGTGATGACGTGGAATGATCGAATACAATCGCTACAGCTGGTGGCAGACCACATTTTCGCTGCATGGCACGGCCTTGCCTCGGGCGGCCGGGCGGGTCTTGATCTTCACGGTCTATGCCACATTCGTGCAGTGGGCCTTTGAAACCGGTTTGAGTATCGGTTGGATCGACAGCCAGCAGTTTCTGGGACTCGATCCCGTAGGCCATGCGGTGCTGGGGTCGCTGCTCGGCTTTCTGATTGTCTTCCGCATGAACGCGTCGAACGCGCGGTATTGGGAAGGTCGCTCGCATTGGGGGCAGATCATCAATTCGAGCCGCAATCTGGTACGGCTCGGCAGTGCCCATTTGCCCGATGCTCGCGAACTGGCGGGCTTGGTCGCAGGGTATGTCATTGCCCTCAAGCGGTCGCTGCAGGGGCATCGCGATGCCGAAGGGGCCGAGATTTACCTCTCGCCCTCGGTGCTCGACCGGATTTCACACTTCGGCAATCCCCCGACGGCGGTCGCTGGTGCCACGTCAGACTGGATCGCTGCGAGGCATCGCTCGGGCGAGATTGATGCTCTGATGGTGCGGCAAATGGAAGAGCAACTCTCCAAGCTGGTCGATGCACAAGGGGGCTGCGAAAAGATTCAGAAAACACCGCTACCCTTTGTTTACGTGGTGATGGTGAAACAGCTCATCGTCGCGTACCTGTTGACATTGCCTGTCGTGCTGTGTGAGCGGTGCGGCTGGTGGTCCCCCATGCTGATGTCCGTGGTGTCACTGGGCCTGTTTGGCATGGAAGAGGCGAGCGTGGAAATTGAAGATCCCTTCGGCTCCGACGACAATTGCCTGAACATGGACGCATTCTGCCTGACCATCGCCCGTGATACCGGGCAGCTCGCCAAATATGCTTCGCAGCCAACAGCGTCCGTCAATTCGTGATAAGCTGATCAGGATTTGTTCGACGGGAGTTCGATCTTGGACGTCATTTACCGCTACGATCCGTTTGCACCGCTGGAACAACCGAAAACGCCCGACGCTGCGACAGCGATCCGGCGACTGACGGAAGGCAACGAGCGCTTTGCCGAGATGGTCCGCCGGATGCAGGAACGGACGCTGGGAGGCGATGCGGGAGAACCGATCGTCATTCCCGTCAGCCCAATCACCCTGGGATTACCGCTCTATGAGGGAGCAATTCCGACTCAGGCCCCCTACGCCGTGGTGGTTGGCTGCTCTGATGCCCGCGTCCCCACGGAAGCGATTTTCGATCAGTCGTTCAACAACCTCTTTGTACTACGCATTGCGGGCAACGTGCTGGGGGCAGAAGGACTGGGGTCGATTCACTATGCCGTGGCGAATCTGGGCGACAGTCTGAAGGCGATCGTTGTCCTCGGTCATTCCAAGTGTGGAGCGGTCACCGCCAGTGTGGATGCTTATCTTTCTCCCGAAGGGTATATCGACATTGCAGCCACTCATGCTCTGCGGTCGATCGTGAATCAAATTCAAATCGCCGTCCGCTCTTCCGCACAGGCTTTGGAAGCCGCCGCCGGGTGCCCGATTCACAAACTCGGCGACTACCGGTCTCTGCTGGTTGCGGTTTCGGTTTACGTGAATGCGGCTGTTTCCGCCTATGCACTGCAACGGGAAATTGAGCGGCCTGATGGCACGGGACCCCGCGTTTACTTCGGAATCTACGATTTCGAGACGGTTCGCGTCCGCTGTCGACCCGCCGGCCACGACGAATTTGTCCCCTCGGGCATGCGACCGGCCCCGGCTTCTTCGCAGGAACTTGCCAGTTACGCCACTGAAGTGGCCCATGCGTTCCTCAACCTGGATGACGACGACCGCGACCGGAACTGTAAGTTGACGATGAAGTGGTAACCGACTGAGAGCCCACGGGCGGGCAGTTCGGCCGATGCTCTGGTATGCTAACGGGCTCTTCCAGTTTTAATGCGATCGTGAAGATGGCCTGCTGCCAATGGATGTTCCCTATACCGCCTTAGCCCGGCGATTTCGTCCGCAAACCTTTTCCGAAGTCGTCGGACAAGGGCGCATTGCTACGACTTTGCGCAATGCGATTCTCGATGGTCGCGTGGCCCATGCCTACCTCTTCACCGGGGCACGCGGAGTCGGCAAAACGTCGATGGCCCGCATCTTCGCCAAAGCACTCAACTGCCCGAACGCGGTGGATGCGGTCCCATGCAACACCTGCGAAATCTGTCGCAGTATCGCCGCCGGGCAGGATGTCGATGTTTCCGAGATCGATGGTGCCTCGAACCGCGGGATCGATGATATCCGGGCATTGCGAGCCAACGTTAATGTTCGGTCGATGCGCTCGAAGTACAAAGTCTACATCGTCGACGAAGTTCACATGCTCACCAAGGAGGCTTTCAATGCCCTCCTGAAAACTTTGGAAGAGCCGCCACCGGGCGTGAAGTTCGTCTTCTGTACGACAGAACCGAACAAAGTCCCCGATACCATTCTTTCGCGGTGCCAGCGATTTGATTTCGGTACGGTCGCCACGGACGAGATTGTCGGCCGGCTATCGCAGATCGCGGAGGCGGAAGGCTTCCAGGTCGAGCCAGCGGCCTTGGCATTGGTGGCTCGACGTGCAGCCGGTTCGATGCGCGACAGCCAGTCGCTGTTCGATCAGTTGCTGTCCTTCGGTTCTCAGTCGATCACGGCCGCGGATGTGCATCGACTGTTGGGAACGGCTCCAGACGACCGGTTGGTCAGCCTGATTCAATCCCTGCTCGACCGCGAACCGCAAGCGGCACTCAGCCAACTCGATGCCGCCCTGTCGGAAGGAGTGCAACTGGAACCGCTGATGGACCAGGTGGTCGCTTATTTCCGCGACCTGATGGTCACCTCCACCGGGGCCAGCGATCTACCGCTCCTCAGTGTCGGCGATGACCAGCGCGAGGTGCTGCAAACACAGACTGGCAACTGGGGATTGTCGACAATCGTGGCGGCTCTCGAAATTCTCGCCGAAACCAAGCAGAAGATGCAGCGAACCACATTGGGGCGTGCTCTCGCTGAACTGGGTCTGGTCCGTGTGGCGTTACTGCGTGATCTCGACTCGTTGACCCAGTTGATTGCGGGGCTCAAGTCCGGAACTGTCGTAGGCACGGCAGTGCGATCAGCGGCTTCCGTGTCCAGCACAGGACGGCTGCCAGCCCCGGCATCGGTCCCCGCAACACCGCAAAAAAAAAGTAGCCCCAACAGTCTAGCGGCTGTTCCGGAGACCGATTCCCAAACAATTAGTCGACCGGAAGCGGAAGAGCATGCGGTTCCGGAAATCGCCTGGAATTCCGAATGTGCCCCACAGATTCTCGCGGCACTCCGCCAGCGATTTAACGATATTACGGGGACATACCTGCAACAAATCACGTCAAGTGCAATTTTTGGGCCAAATCAGCTGGAATTCTTGTTCCCCAGCAGCTATGATATCTCGCGTCGGGCGTGTGAGCGTCCGGAAGTCCTTGCCAGGATTGAGTCTGCGATTCAAGAACTGACAGGGCAGCCGATTCGGGTGCGTTTTCGCCTGTGTGAAAATTCCCCGCCTGTTTCGGTTGCTCGGTCTGCCAGCCCGCAGAGCATGGCTCGCCATCGAACAGTGGAAACCCCTGCCGATGAGTTGGTTGCCGAAGTGGGCCGTGTCTTCGGAATCGAGACTTGGACTAGGCAAGCACTGGGAATCACTCGCGTGGTAACCGATGCCACGGAGGAAGAAACCGGCGCGGATGAGGATTAACGGCTGATGTTCAAGGAACTTGGTCAACTTGGGTCGCTCCTCAAGCAGGCCCAGTCGATGTCCGGTAAGGTGCAGGAAGCCCGGGAAGCGATGGCCCGTAGGGAATTCGTGGGCCAATCGAGTGATGGTCTGGTCACCGTGCGTCTCTCAGGACAAGGGGTTCTGCTCGCCTGTCATATCGATCCGGAACTGCTGTCTCCAGCCCGTCAGGTGGCGGCCGAGGCAGGGGTCATCGAAGCGATGGGGCAGGCTCAGTCGCAACTTCAGGAAGCCACGGCGGCCCTGATGTCCGAAATGACGGGCGGACTTGATCTCGGCGCCCTGGGGGCTTCCCTCGGCAATCTCGGTTTTGGTCCCAAAGGATAGCGTTGAGAGATGATTCAGTACCGTGTCCCGGTCCTGAAGGTTCGGATGTCTCTGCTGGAATGGACACCTCGGTATTATGGCTCGCTTTCAAGTCGCTGCGCAGCATCCGTATGGCCCGAGCGTCGGCCAGTTGGTCGATCGACTGGCGGCCTTGCCGGGGATCGGCCGCAAATCGGCCGAACGTCTGGCTCAGCATCTGCTGGGTTGCGATGAAGCTGAAGCCTTAGCTCTGGCTCAAGCGATTCAGGACGTCCGTCACAATGTGAAACACTGCCCCAACTGTTTCAATCTGACGGAAGACGCCGAATGTGAAATCTGTCGTGACAGCCGTCGCGATCCACAGGTGGTCTGCGTCGTCGAACAACCCAAAGACCTGTTGGTGATTGAAGCGACGGGGGTTTTTCAGGGGCAATATCACGTGCTCGGAGGGAGAATTTCTCCACTCAGCGGTGTGGGGCCCGATGATCTCAACATTGCTGCCCTGGTGCGGCGTGTTCGCAAGCAAGGTGTCCGGGAAATTGTGATGGGGACCAATCCCACATTGGAAGGAGATGGGACCGCTCTCTACATCTCTAACCTGCTCGCTGACGACAATGTGCGAATTACGCGCCTCGCCCGGGGAATTGCCTCCGGCAGCGTGCTAGAGTTTGCCAACCGGGAGATGCTTGCCGATGCCATGAAGGGACGGCAGGCCTTCTGACCCCGATTAACACTTTTAACCGTTATATCCCGAAGATTTCCGACAGAGTCTCGCCAACGGATCACTGCCGATCATGCAACTGAATCTCTCACAAAGCATGAAGATGAGCCAGCAAATGCGGCTGGCTCCGCGCATGATCCAATCCATGGAGATCCTGCAGCTTCCGGTGCTCGCGCTGGAAGAAAAGATCGAGCAGGAACTCAGCGAAAACCCGTGCCTGGAACTTCTCAGCAGTGATCCGACCGAGCCGCGTATGCAGCAGGCGGTGGACGATGCCCGCGAAGATGCCACCGAAAAGCCGATCTCCGAACGGGAGATGACGGCCGATGGCAACGACAACAACGAAGCCGACTTCGAGCGTTTGCTCGAAATGTCCTCGGAATGGCCGGAAGACAATTACACATCCGGCAGCAAGCCCTCATCGAATCGCATTGAAGAAGCGGGCGATCGTGCGGCAGACATGATCTCCAACGTGGTTCAGCGGCCGCAGTCGCTGCATGAGTACCTCGTCGAACAGTTCGGCTATTTCGACAGCCCGCGGGAAGTTCGTGAGTTCGGCGAATTCCTGATTCAGAATCTCGATCATCATGGCCGGTTGCCGAGTTCGCTGCAGGAACTGATGGCGATTTATGGCAAATCAATCTCGGAGACCGATGCCCAGGCCGCCTTGCGGTTGATTCAGCAACTCGATCCGCCCGGTGTCGGGGCTCGCGACGTGCGGGAATGCCTGCTTTTGCAGGTGAAGGACGACATGCCCTATCGGGATGTGCTGATCACCCTCATCTCTTCCCATCTGGAAGATCTCGCACAGAACCGTTTGCCGCTCATTCAGCGGAAGACGGGGTATTCCCTCGAACAGATCAAAGACGCTTTCGAGGAACTTCGCACAAAGTTCGATCCCTGGCCGGGGGCGACTTTCGAATCGCGACCGGTGCAGTCGGTCAAGCCCGACCTGTTCGTCGAACCCGATGAGAACGGCAAGTATGTCGTCCGTCTGGAAGATGAATTCACGCCTCGGTTGCGGATCAGCAAGCACTATCAGCAGATGATGCGCGACGGGGTCGATGCCAAGACCAAGGAATTCATCAAACGCAAAGTCGAATCGGCCAAATGGCTGATCGAATCGATTGAACAACGGCATGGCACGCTGAAGCGAGTCGCCCAAGCCATTGTCGATCGGCAAACCGATTTTCTGGAGCATGGTCCGGAAGCGATCGTCCCGCTCAAGATGCAGCAGATCGCCGATGTCGTCGGCGTGCACGTCACCACCGTTTCTCGTGCGGTGGATGACAAGTGGATTCAAACACCACGCGGATTGTATCCCCTCAAGCGGTTCTTCGGCGGTGGCACCGTGACCGAGTCGGGCGAGGAAGTCGCCTGGGACATCATTCGCCTGAAGCTGCGAGAGATCGTGGACGGCGAAGACAAAGACAATCCGCTGAGTGATGACGACCTGGTGAAAGAACTCGCCAAGCAGGGCTACAACCTTGCCCGCCGCACGGTCACCAAGTACCGCAAGGCTCTCAACATCCCCTCATCACGCCAACGCCGTGCGTATTGAGCCGTGGCTTCGCAATCATTCTGCATGCAGGGATGAAATCGACCGGGTAGAATCTTGATCAATCGATCAGGAGATCATCCGCGATGCCTTCCGTGTCACATCTCGAAGCAAGTCCGTCAGTTCCCAAATTCCGGCGTGTCCACGAACGCAACCGCATCCCCTGTTGGAGCTTGCCATTCCATGGCCTGTGGACGGGCGTTGTGCTGGATCTCATGATTGGCGGTGTGATCTTTGGGATGTTTTTAACATTGATCACCTGTATGTTTTTAACAGGGGGAATGCCGCCGGGTAAGCCGATTGGAGTTTGGGGATTCATACAGAGTACGAGTTTCTTTGCTGCATTCGTACTCGGTTTTTGCGGAGTGATTGCCCTGCCAATGGGCTTGTTCTGTCTGCTTGTGAAACCCCGTCCGATTCTGATTGTGGGAGTCGAGGGACATCTCGAGGCTTACTGGAATCGGAAAAAGGTTCAGCTACCCTTGGCTGAGTGTCGCTGGAAAGTCGGGCGAATCTGGACTTGGGATGATGCCGGAGCCATCTTACATTGGCAGCCCCGATTGATCATCACATGGATTCGCGAGCCCCCAAGTTCAGGCAAGCGGCCGGAAGCGAAAACCCTTTCAGTGGGACTCACGCCCGCCAAGTATCAAGAGTGGTTGAACTATCTCGAAGCGCAGCGTGTGCCTCCACATGATCATCGTCTCGCAATCGCGGTCATGCGCGATGCATTCATCGGCGCAATCATCGGCATGGGAATCGGATTGGTGATGGCCGAATCAATTCGGCTCGCCTTCAATGCAATGATCGCCGGCGGAATTGTGGTGGTCTGTGTGTTGGATGGCTGCTTAATTGGAGGAATCCGTAAGTATGCTCGGAGCGGCGAGATTCAGCGGGTTAAGGCGTTCTTTCTAAAATATGGAAAGTTTGCACCGCCAGGCTTTGGCCTTTTGTTTGGGCTATTAGCGTTGAAGATCATGAGTGGCATGGGCTTTGCCGTCATCATTCCGGCGGGAATTTTGAATGGATTGCTCGGAGCCGCCAGTCTTTATGCCATCCAGCAGGAGTTTCAAAAGCGTGAACGTGCGAGTGCCGAGGAGCAGAACGACAGTGCTCAGGAGGAAGAGCTTGAGGGGTTAGTGTAAAGCGAGCAATGCCCCCCGTTGACGAGCAACGGGGGGCTAAATAGTTCAGCGGCTTATACCTGCGGTTCCCAACCGGGGCGGTATTCGCGCTTCCAGAATTTCTCGGCATCACTGTCGCCGATGATCTTCTTGGTTTCCTGGTCGATATGCAGGGTGCGACCGGTGCGGTAGCTGATGTTGCCCAGATGGCACAGCAGCGTACTGGCCTGGCCGATGGCGATTTCCGAGTTCGGTGTGCCACCAGTCTTGATACATTCGAGGAAATTCTCGATGTGGCCCTGTTCGCCGCCGGGTCCGGTACCGCTGTCGGTCTTCTTGCCGCTGATATCGTAGATTTCGTAGCCGCTGCCGACGATGTGCAGTTCCCCTTCGGTGCCGTAGAACACGGCGAACGGAGTTTTGGTGCCACGGCGGGGGTGGCAACTGCTGACTTCCCATGAGCAGCCGACATCACCAAAGTCGAAAATGGCGCTGCCGGTGTCGGGGGTTTCCTGGTCATCGTCGTAGTAGTAACGGCCGCCGACAAAGCTGACGGTCTTCGGGCAGTCGACGCCGAGACCCCAGCGAACGACATCGAGAGTGTGAATCCCGTTGTTGGCGAGTTCGCCGCCGCCCCAGTGCCAACGCCAGTGCCAGTTGTAGTGCAGCAGGTTATCGAGATAGGGTTTCTCGGGGGCCGGGCCTTGCCACATGGCGTAATCGAGGTTTTCCGGAACCGGAGCAGGTTTGCCGATGCCGATTCCCGGACGCAGGTTGTCGTACCAGCAGCGGGCATACCGAACGGTGCCGATGGCTCCGGATTTCAGCTTTTCGATGCCTTCGATAAGGCCCGGCCAACTGCGGCGCTGGTTCCCCATCTGCACCACCCGCTGATACTTACGGGCAGCTTTGACCACCATTTCGCTTTCCCAGGCGTTGTGGCTGCCGGGCTTTTCGACATAGACGTGCTTGCCGGCGGCACAGGCCATGATGGCCGCCGGGGCATGCCAGTGATTGCAGGTGGCGATGAACACGGTGTCGAGCTTGGGGTCATCGAGCATCCGCCGCAGATCCTGAATCGGCGTCGGCATTTCCTGCTGGCTCTCTTCGACCCCGGGAGCCACCGACTTCATGCCCCGCTCGAGTCGCTGGGTGTCGACGTCGCAAATGTAGGTCAGCCGGGCGTTTTTGGCTTTCAGAATCGCCGCGGCATGGGAGAGGCCTCGTCCTAAGCCGATGACACCAGCGGACATCTGCTCGCTGGGGCTCTCTGCTTGTGCGGCTCCCAAATGGACTTGGCTCGCCAGCACAGCAGCAGCGGCCAAGGTCGAAGACTGTAAGAATTCGCGGCGATCAAGGTAGTTCATAGCAGGTTCCCTGAGGTAGACTCAAGCGGCCGAATCGCAAAGCCGCCGATGCGTGAGCAGCGGTTGATGCATGGCAGCTTAGTCGAACTTGAGAGGCCTCGCTACCCAGTGGCAGCGAACCTGTCGCAAGGGGGCGTGTCTTGGCGGAAGTCGGCTTCAGAATTGACACTTCTGGCGATCCCCCTATAATTCGGCCGACGATATTGAGTGGACAAAGTTTGCCGCATGAAGGGGTTTTATGCTGGCAAACGATGATGAGAGGACAGGCCCATGGCCGGCAACGTAGTTGAATTCACCGACGACAACTTTGAGACCGAAGTTCTGCAAAGTGCCCAACCTGTGCTGGTCGATTTCTGGGCTCCGTGGTGCGGTCCGTGTCGTTTGATTGCGCCGACTGTCGAAGAGCTGTCGAATGACTTTGCCGGGCGGGCCAAGGTCGGCAAACTGAATACCGATGAAAACCCGAAAGTCGCCTCCAGCTACGGCATCAGTGCGATTCCGACCGTGCTGCTGTTCAAGGGGGGCCAGATCGTCGACAAGTTCGTCGGTGTGCAGCCCAAGACCCGGATGAGCGCCGCTATGGACGGCCATATGTAGCCGTGCGTTCCTGATATTTCTCGGGAAATGTGGGTGGAATTGAGATAGCCCTGTTTCTTGGGAATCAACTATAAACCGCGACGAGGTCTCGACATACCGGGGCCTCGTCGTTGTGCTTTATGTGCTTGTTCACAGACTCCGTTGTCGCAGGATGCGAAAGCGGTTGTCTGTCGTTCGATTCAGATCTGTTCGACCGGGAAAGGATTCCCATGAGCCAGAACGATTCCGCTTCGGAGTTTGAGATTCCTCAGGCATCTCCTTCGCAGCGTGCCGCAGAACCGCGAAATCCTGCCCTGCGGTTTCGAGTCGATGGCCCGCATCTGCCCTTCACCTCGGCAGCGCCCACACCGCAGCCAGAGCGTCCCGCCGGGCGACGTGATCCGCATGTGCTCCTTGAAGCCACGCAGATGCTGCAGCGTCTGCAAGAAGAAATGGCCGAACAGGATCAGCGAGAAGCCGAGCTTTTGTCCGGCGAGGAAAAACTGGTCCAGGATCGGGAAGCCTTCGACCAATGGGCCACACGCATCCGAACAGAACTCGAAGAACGCCGCAATGCCTTGGCTATCGGTGAATCGACCGTCATGGCCCGCTTAGCCGCCTTGGAAAACCGCCTGACAGAGCTCGATACAGAACGAACATTGGTGCAAGCCGAGCGCGAACAGCTTGATCAGGCCAAATGGACCATCGAACATGAACTGCAGACCCGGCTGAAGGTCGAACGCGAAGAACTGCAGGCGTTGCGTCAGAACGTGGCCGATGAATTCACGAACCTGCAAGTCGCCCGCAGCAACTTCGAAGAGGAACAAGCTGCCGCCGAACAGGAACGGGCCGCGATCCTGCAACAGGAACGTCAGCAACTCTGGTCGGCCCTGACCACGGAATGGCAACAGCATCGGCAAGAGTTCGAAGCCGAACGCCGCGCGTGGGTCGTGCAACGTCAATCGCAAGACACCGAGCTGAAGCAACTGCGAGATCGTTACGATCAAGCCTTGCTGGGACTCGAAACGCAACTGACCAACCGCCGGGCTGCAGCCGAAGCGGAATTGCGGCAAAGGCACGATGACTGCGAACACGATTTGAAGTCGCAACGCGCGGCCTGGAATGAAGAGCAAGCCCGGCAGAAAGCCGAACAGCAGCGAGAACGCGTCCAATGGGAAACCCGATTACGGTTCCAGTCCGAACATCTCGATAAGGTTCGTCAGGAATTAGAAGCCGCTCAGGCGGAGTTCAAACTCGAACGCCAGCGCGAACGCCAGGTTCTCGAAGACGATGCCCGTCAGCTCGAACGACTGCGGACGCAAACGCAACTCTTCCGCGAATCGATCGATGCCCAAGCTCAATCGCTGGAACGCGAACGGCAGGCCCTGCTCAAGTCACGCAAGGCCTGGGATTCGTCGGTCGAGACGGATCGAGCCGCGTTACTGGCGGAGCGCGATGCCTGGGAACAGGAACACCGACGTGAACAGATCGAGTTGCAACGTCAAAGCGACGCCATTGCCTCTCATGCGGAAACATTGGAGCGCAAACGCCAGCGGTTGGATGTGCTGCGGACCGAGCTGGAAGACACTCACCGCTCCACTCTGGAACTGCGTTTGGCGGTGGAAGAAGCCTGGGCCATGATCGCCGATGCTTTAGGGAGTGACGACGAAGCCCGCATGCGCGTCGATCAGGCGCGGCAAGCCCTGGTGCTCTACTATCAGGAACTCCATACCGCGATCGCCAGTCAACGGGAAGACCTGCTCGAACAGCAAGCCCGCTTCGATCAACAGCGGCTCGTCTTTCACGATGAACGCCAGACGTTGATGAACTGGCTGAATGACCGTGATGAACAGCTGCGGCAGGCCGAAGAACAACTGCGTTTGGAACAGGGCGCCATCACACAACGTGAGCAGGACTGGCAGAAGGCTCAAGATCAATGGTTGATGGAAAAGCTGTCAGCAGAATCGTTGATTCGCAAACTGCTCGGGGAACTGGGCGATGCCCTTCCCGAGGGCGAGATCCGCATTGCTGACAATGCTGAAACAGCATTAGCAGCGGTCAATCCCCCGCATTTTCTGCAGCGGACACCACAGATTGATCCGGCTGCCAAATCCTCGATCAGTGAATAGCGAAGGCTGGTCACGCACGATCCCAGGCAAAGGGCAGTACGTCTGCAATACGTGTGGTCCCGGCGATCAGCATCACCAAGCGGTCAAAGCCCAGGGCGACGCCCGAGCATTCCGGTAAGCCGCCGGCCATGACTGACACCAGCCGGCTTTCGACCGGCAAGGGTCTGACTTGGGCGGCTTGACGGATAGCCGCGCTCTCGATGTTACGCCGGTGCAGTTCCTCAGGATTTGTCAGTTCGTGATAGCCATTGCAGTATTCGATGCCATCGATATAGAGCTCGAATCGCTTCGCCACGGTGATCCCATCCGGCCGGGTGACAGTCTTGGCTAAGGCCGCCTGACTGGCAGGATAATCGATTAAGAATGTCGGCCGATCGCGTCCCAGTTGCGGCTCGATCAACTCGGCCAGCAACCAGTTCAACCAACCGTCCCTGTCCGTCAGATCGAGTGACGGCGGCGGACACAAACCATACTGTTTCGCGATCGCATGCAGAGCTGTCATAGGCGCTTGCAAAACGGCAACCCCGGTCAAACGTTCAAAAGCCGCCTCATAGGGCAGGCATTCAAACGGCGTTCGGTTCAGCAATTCGGCAAGTCGAGTGGTCTGAGTTGCTGGTAAAAGTTCCGGACGTTGGAGCACGGCCGAAATCAGGTCTGTCACATACTGTTCGGTGAACCGGATCTGTGCCTCAAAGTCATCGCCCACCCGATACCATTCCAGCATGGTGAACTCGGGGTTGTGACGGTTGCCAACTTCTCCGTTCCGAAACACTTTTCCGAGCTGATAAATGGCCTTGGCCCCGGCCGCGATGAGTCGTTTCATCGAAAACTCGGGGGAAGTCTGCAGGTAATAGGGCCGTAGCCCGCTCGCGTTCCATTGCGTGGCGTCCGGAACATAGGGCGTGACAAATGGTTCGATCCAGGGGTCAACGATCACGTCGGCGGAAAGCACGGGGGTATCAACCTCCATGTACCCGGCCCGATCGAAATAACGGCGAGTCTGTTGCAATATCCAGGCCCGCAAATGCAGAACAGAAAGAGAGGCAGACGGCTCAAGGGGAGTTGGAATCATGGGATTGTTATCGATAGGGCCGATCGTGTTCTGCCATCTTAGTTTTTGGCGATAGGAAATCGGAATCCGCAGAGGGATGTTCACTGACAGCCAGAAAAAGACAGCTTGAAACCCGGTCTCTGATTGCTGAGGCCGGTACTTCCGCGTTTAATGCTGAGTACGCAGGCCGCCAACCACGGTTGGGAACACGGCAGAAGTTGAGCCTTTGGTATTTCCCTTACTCTATAACGTCGGGCTTCTGAGATGAAACCACGCACAACGTATCACCTGTGGCTGGCCAGTCTGATTGTAGTGGTTATGACGACGTCGGGCCTGTTGGGGCAAACCGGAAAAAGCAAATCGAAGTCGAAAACATCAACGCCCTCGCCGGCCGCTGTCCGTCAGCTCGATCAGCGGGCGAAAGAAATGCAGGAACAATTGCTCCGAGATGCCTCCGAAATCTCAAAAGGTTACGAAGACGCCGGAGAATACGAACGAGCCAAGTGGCTGCTCGAAGTTCTGGAAAAACTTGACCCAAAGTTGCCCGGACTCAAGGAGAACATCGACCGGCTGACCGATAAGAGCCTTAACGCCACAGAGTTCGAGTTTGAATTGGATGTGAGCCGAGGCTGGAGTGCTCCGGTGGGAGTCGTACAGCAGGGACGGGTCGTACGCATTGCTGCAGAGGGTGACTACAAACTCATCACCAGTTTGCCAGTGACAGCGGATGGTCTGCCGCAGAACGAGAGCGGGGCAGATTTGATTTCCGGGATGTCGCTGGGTTCGGTGGTGGGTATGATTGTTGATCCCAAAGAGAAAAAGCCCGGAAAACCCTTCGAAATTAAGGCTCAACGTGAATGGACGCCGCGGGAGAGCGGACTGCTGCTGTTGAAAGTCAATCTGCCCAACGGTCACAAATCGACTGGCAAATTGACGATCCATCTCGGGGGCGTCTCTCCAGTCGTGAACTGAAGCCGGTCCCCGTAGCGCCCCCTGCCCGTCAAATTGGACTGGTGGGTCTGGACCGACGTGGATGGCACCGACTCGAGCAACTCAGCCTCCGCGACGACTGGCAAGTGGTTGCGGCAACCGATTCCCTGGCAGACCGCCGTGCGACAGCCCGAGTTTCGTTACCCGGAGTTGTCGATTCCCTCCCCGATCTGCTGGCCATTCCCGGCCTGACAGGCGTGCTGATCACGGAACCCGCGCGCCACCGCAGTTCGATCATCGATGCTTGTCTAACCGCGGGAAAAGAAGTCTGGGTGGAACCGCCGTTGGCGATGGATCTCCGCCAGGTGCGCCGATTGCAATCGGTTGCGAAGCAACGGCGTGTGCCCCTGCATGTGCTGCAACCCGAACGGTTTGAACGCGATTATCGGGCGGCCTTAACCGCGGCAGAATCCGGGCGCCTCGGCAATCTGCGGGCGATCCGTCTCACATCGGCGGAATGGACGACGTTTGCGGGAGACCAGGGGGCTGCGGTTTGTCCTCTGGTCGATCCGATCGAACAATTCGCCCCGCATGGATTCGATCAATTGCTCGGTTTCGTTCAAGGCGATCCCCATTGGATCTGGTCGCGGCGGTTTACGGGTGAGGATGGTTTCCTGGCGGTGATGGGCTTTACTTCGGGAACCACGGTGCAGATTGAAATCCGCCGCCGGTCGCGGGCGACATTGAATACCGGTTGGGTGCTTGACGGAGAGTTAGCCAGTTACCAGCAGGGCCGCATCATTTCCGTGGCAGGTGACGGAGAACTGCTGGATGAGCCCGTCACGGTACCGCCTTGCCTGGAAGATCCGTTTGTGGCCTCACTGCTGGCGACACCTTCGGCGGGCGAGGCCGAGCAGCGGCGAAACTGGCTCACAGTCGGTTTGATGCTGGGCGTTCAGAAAGCCAGCCTGCGAAATACCACGGTCCGGTGGGACGAAGTCGTCGGCGGATAAACTGCCGGCACCGTTCCCCTTGCATTCCGGGCAGCCATTTCCGACAATCCGCAGAGGACAGGCAGAGCCCCGGCTCTGCGCGGATTCTGGAAAAGAGGTCGCCTGGATGTCGATCGAACTGGCTGAAAAACTGAAAACGAAGCTCACCGATCAGTGGGTGGTTGTGGATAGTTCCGTCCCTGAGTTACGGCGATTCGCCGATTGGACCGGCAAGGTCAAGTCGGTCAACATGAATTGCCGGGCGCTCGTGGAGTTCGATGGACCGGTCGATATCGGCTGGTACGACATTGATCCGGCATTCCTTACGGTTGTTGATGGTCCCAAGCCCAAGCAGGCCCCTGCCGCGAAGGCCGAAGCCAAAGCTCCGGCTGCTCCGAAACCGGCGGGCAGTGCGAATCCTCTCGAAGCGGCTCGTGCCCAAGGGGCTGCGAAACCCGCCGCTGCCGGAGGGAAACCCTCGCCGCTCGATATGATTCGCAAGATGGGAGCTGCCAAAAAAGATGCCGCTCCGTCAGCCGAAGCTCCTGCTGCCGTGGAAGCCCCTGCGGCTCCGGTTGCCGCAGAACCGGCTCCGGCCGCCCCATCTGCGCCCGTGTCGATGACTGACAACTCGGGCAAGAAGCTGTCACCGCTGGAAATGGCCCGCAAGATGGGAGCCGCCAAGCGCGAATAGGTGGTGGACCTGTTACAGAAGGTGGCAGATCAAGCCCAGAGGTGTTGCATCTCTGGGCTGTCTTGTTGATGGAGACCAGAGCGTGTCGGATTCCGTGAAGCAGGACATCGATCATCTTCGCGAGGAAATCCTCAGGCACGATGCTTCGTACTATCAGGACGCAAGTCCTGAGATCACCGATCAGGAATACGACCTCCTCGTTCGCCGCCTGCAAGAGCTGGAACAGTCCCATCCGGAATTTGACGCTGCGGACAGCCCGACAAAAAAAGTCGGCGGTGCCCCCATCGCGGGTTTCGTCACGGTCGAGCATCGCGTGCCGATGCTTTCCATCGAGAATGTTTACAACGAAGCGGAACTCGCTGAGTTTGGACAACGGGTCGTCCGTCAGACTGGTGCGGACCCAATCGAATGGCTCGCCGAGTACAAAGTGGACGGCGTGGCATTATCGCTGATCTATGAACAGGGCGTGCTCGCGCGTGCGGTAACCCGGGGCGATGGACGTCAGGGGGATGATGTCACGCACAATGCCCGCACCATGCGTGGTGTTCCCTTACGGTTGCTGGGCGATGCCCCACCCGTGCTCGAAGTCCGAGGCGAAGCCTTCATCAGCAACAGCGACTTCGCCCATCTACGGGCCGAACACGAACAGCGCGGGCTCGATCCGCTGAAAAACTCCCGCAATGCCACGGCAGGGGCCATCAAATTACTTGATCCCGCTGAATGTTCCCGACGGCATCTGCGATTCTTTGCTCACAGCGTCGGCCAGTTGGAAGGGATCGCTTTCGAGACGCATGCCGAGTTTCTGCAGCACGTCCGGAAGTGGGGCTTGCCAACCGTGCCCGGTGTCGAAGTGCGTGCCTCGTTCGAAGCCGCCTGTGATTACACGCAGGAACTGATGGCGAACCTGCATGCACTCGACTTTGAAGTGGATGGGATTGTGCTGAAGGTCAACCGTCTGAGCGTGCGCGAACGGTTGGGAGCCACCAGCAAAGCGCCGCGGTGGGTGGTCGCTTTCAAATGGGAAAAGTATGAAGCCGTTACGCGCGTGGCGAACATATCCGTGCAGGTGGGTAAGACGGGCACGCTGACGCCGGTGGCTAATCTTGAACCGGTGGAGATTGCCGGGACAACGGTGTCGCGGTCGAGTCTGCATAACAAAGATGAGATCGCCCGGTTAGGAGTGCAGATTGGCGATTGGGTGGTGGTCGAGAAGGCCGGCAAAATCATTCCCCACGTGGTACGGGTGGAAGAGCACCGCCGCACGGGCGACGAGCAGCCCTTCCACTTTCCCGAACACTGCCCGGAATGTCAGACCCCCGTGGTGCAGGACGAAGGGGGCGTTTACATCCGCTGCCCCAACCCCAACTGCCCGGCTCAACTGCGGGAAAGCCTGCGGTACTTTGCCTCTCGCGCCGCGATGGATATTGAAGGCCTGGGCATCAAGTTGATTGAGCAGCTCACCGAGGGGGGCTTCCTCAAGAACTTTGGAGATATCTATCGCCTGCAGCAGCATCGCGGTGAGTTGATTGAACTCGATCGGCAGGGCGAGAAGTCGATTGATAACCTGCTTGCCGGGATTGAAGCCTCGCGAACCCGTCCGCTGTGGCGGCTTTTGACGGCACTCAATGTTCGTCATGTGGGCACACGCACCGCTCAACAGTTGGCCGATCACTTCGGCACGCTCGATGCCATCGTGAATGCCTCGGTCGAACAGTTGGGGCAGGTGGAAGAGGTTGGTGAAGTGATTGCCCAGGCTGTCCACGCCTTTTTTCAGAGTGCATACGGCCGTCAGATTATCGACGATTTGCGCTCTCTCGGATTGAATTTTGGTACCCCGCTTCCCGAGCGAACGGCACCACCATCCGATGGCCCGTTGATGGGTAAAACGCTGGTGGTCACGGGGACGCTGCAACGCTTTCGCCGCGAAGAGATTCAGGAATTGATTCACGAACTCGGCGGCAAGGCCGCTTCCAGTGTCTCGAAAAAAACCGATTATGTCGTCGCCGGAGCGGAAGCCGGCAGCAAGCTGGAGAAGGCCAAAACCCTCGGCGTGACGGTTCTCACTGAGGATGAGTTTCTGGCGTTGATTGGTCGGTAGGGTGCGGCGGTAGAGCGGCCGCCGTCCAGGGCAACATGCAGATACCCCCCAGACGGCTCACCTGGCGTTCCTCGCGAAAGTTTTCCAGTCCAATCGTCATGGCCACATGCCCGGCAGCGGGCTGCGCTCGATACGTCTGAAACAGAAAATCCCAGCAGGACAAGTGGAATCCATAGTTGCTGTTGGTTTCCTCTCGCACGATGGAATGATGCACACGGTGCATGTCGGGCGTGACAATCAGCCAGCGCAGTCGCCGGTCGAATCCCACGGGCAACGTTAGATTGCTGTGACTGAACATCGCCCCGGCATTCAGGATCACTTCGAAGAACAGCACGGCGACAGGTGGGGCACCCAGTAACATCACCCCGCCAATCTTGATGCCCGCCGACAGTAGGATTTCCAGAGCATGAAACCGTAGTCCGGTGGTCACATCGAAATCGAGATCAGCATGATGGACCCGGTGCAACCTCCACAACCAGGGGACATGATGAAACAGCACGTGTTGCCCATAGATTGTGAGATCGAGCAGCACCAAAGCCAGCCCGATCTCAATTGTGGGGGGCCAATCAATAAGGTGCAACAGCCCGATGGAGTACGTCTCTGCATGGATCGCTGCACCAACGGCTGTGATGGGGATCAGCAGCCGCGTGAGCAATGTGTTGATTGTCAGCAAGGCCAGATGGGTTCCCCACCGACGGTAGCGGTTCTGCTGCCATCTTCGCCGGGGAAACAAACTCTCAGCGATGGTTAATGTGCCGAAGAGTGCGAGAAAGATACCCAGACGTAGGCCGCCCGTGGATTCCGTGTCCCACAATTCCGGGGTTCCTCTCGCTCAGAGCACGCGCGGTGTGGCCCAGTGGTCACGATATTCCCGGGTCAACATCGTTTGTGCTTCCGCATCATCGACAATCGTTTCCGACTTTGGATCGAAACGCACGGTCCGCCGGGTGCGAGTGGTGATATTTGAAAGATGGCACAAGGTCGCCGACAGATGACCTTCTTCAATGTCGCCATTGGGACGGGCTCCGGAGCGGACACATTCGAGGAAGTTGGTATGGTGAGCCACCAGGTCAGGAGCACCGGTCCGTTCCAGCAGCAGCTTGTTGCGGGGGCCGTAAACCTTAAACCCGCTGGCTTTCTGCAGGATCAATTGCCCTTTGGTGCCATAGAAGGCGTTCCCGTTTTCGCCCCCTTCCTGATGGTAAGGCGACCAGTCGCGTTGTTCGTAAATGAGCTGCCGGATCTGGCCCGGTTGTCCACCGGTCTGATATTCGGCGACCGTGTAGTAAGTGTCCGGAAACTCCTGGTCATCATCGAAGAAGAACTTGGAGCCAAGACCCGACACGGTATCGGGATGCGTGGTGACACCCAGCCCCCAACGGGCAATATCAATTTCGTGCACACCATCGTTCCCGATGTCTCCGGCACCGAAGTCACGCCAGAATCGCCACACCCCCGGCAGCATATTCTTTCGATAAGGACGGTAGGGGACGGGACCGAGCCACGATTGGTAATCGAGCCGGGAGGGTGGTTCCGTCGGCTCGGTCTTGCCGATATTGCCACGGAGCTGGCTGTTCCAGGCTTTGGCAATGAGCACATCGCCAATCATGCCGGATTTCAGGGCCTGCATGGCTTCAATGATATGGGCTGAGCTGCGGCTCTGCGTGCCAACCTGGACCACCCGATTGGCAGACCGTGCGGCGTCCAGCATTAGCCGCCCTTCGCGCACGTTGTGCGAGCAGGGCTTTTCGACATAGACATGCTTACCGGCCTGGAGTGCCAGCAACGTCGCCGGGGCATGCCAATGATCGGGAGTGGCAATCCAGACGGCCTGGACTTCAGGATCATCCAGAATCAACCGCATGTCGGGCACGGTTTGGACGGTGGAGCGAAGCTGGCTTTCCACGGCTTTCGCGGACGCAGCGAGGCGTTCCGAGTCGCAGTCACAGAGATATTTGAGATGCACATCAGGGCGTTGGACCAGCGACCGCAGATGATTGTTCCCCATGCCACCGCAGCCGATCAAAGCAATCGTCACACGATTGGCCGGCGAGTCGGCTGCATGCGCGGAACTAAGAAATGCCGAGGTGGCAACCGCCATCGATTGCCCCAGAAAACTGCGGCGCGTGGGCTCAGACATGCGGACCTCCAGTGGTGTGAATGGGAGAGTCGGCACTGCGGCCGCCGTTTGATGAGGGCATGGGATTTATGCGGCGGAATCTGCAGTGATTTCGTCTCCGGTGAAATGGACATCGATGAGCGTGGTCACGCCACGACCCGAGCGGCGATTGTAACCCTTACGGAAGTTAACCCGCCAGACCCATTCGCCATCAACT
The DNA here is from genome assembly GCA_016125225.1 of bacterium. Taxonomy (GTDB): domain Bacteria; phylum Planctomycetota; class Planctomycetia; order Planctomycetales; family Planctomycetaceae; genus DSVQ01. The sequence continues at coordinate 52,224 of WGME01000017.1, forward strand.
TTGGAAAGACCTTCTTCCGACGGAATGTAAGAGACCCAAGTCTCGCCCGGCTGAATGACCTGATCGAGTGCCTGGCCTTTGAGATCGAACTCGCTGAATTCGGGCATGTCGTAGTTCAGATGAATTTCACCGCTGTCTTCGGTCTGCCCATTCGCCGGACAGAGAAAGTTGAGGGCGAACAGTCGATCCATTTGAGGATCGAAAATGCGGCGGAAGACCAGTGTACGGTCTAACGCTGGAAAGGCCTGGTCTTTGGACACATTCTCGAACTTCAACCACAGTTTCAGGACCGGCTGCGTCGGCGGTTGGGTCGCCTTGGCATTGCCATAGGTATGCACAAACTCCAACGGCCCACGCGTGACTTTCACAGGCGTGACCAGCAAACTTCCAAAGCGCTGTGATTCGCCCAGCTTGAGAACATGCCCCGGAGCCACTTGATGTTCTGGCAACACCCGCTTCATGCCGATGGTGCCATCCTTGCGGATATCTGGCACCAGGTCGGGCAGACTTTCCAGAAAGTGCGGCTTCGCGGAGAACGAACTGTAGATGAAGTAGAGCAGAATCAATGTCGCCGCACTGGCATAGCTGGCCACAATGATGAACAGCTTGCGTGGCACCACTTCATCGGCGGCGGCAGTTGGACCACTCGCCGGGGTGGCTTTCGCAGCCGGCTTAGTCGCAGTGGCAGGCGCTGCAGGAGCGGGTGATGTTGCGGCTACGGCCTCAACAGGTGCTGTCGTGACCGCCTGTTGAGCCGCCTCGACGGCCTGTTTATTCAAAACCTGAGTCGGCTCCTCCGAGAGACGTTCTTCTTCCGCCGAAGTGGGAATTTCGCCGCTCAGCTGCCCCATGGGGTTGGGACGTTCGAAACTGAAACTCGGTGCGGCTTCGGGAGCCGCCACGGGGCTTTCGACGGGTTCGGGGACTGACGTCATCGAAATCGTCGGCACCTCGTCTGCTGCGTGCACGGCGACGGCGGTCTCTTCAGCTTCTGCCGAAGTAGTCTCTGCGACAGGATGTTGCTCGGACGAACTCGCTTCGCCCGCAAACTCCGATTCCGGGATCGATAAGTGAGCCCCGCACAGCGGGCACTCCACGATGACCCCGGCTGTCTCCACGGACAATTCGCCGCCACACGCCCCGCACGTAATCTCGAACGCCATGCCGTTCTACCCTGTTGTCAATTGTGTGATTGACTCGCTGCCAGTGGCGGACCCTGTTCAAAGATCACGCGATTGACCCGGCAGGCGATGAAATCTCGTTCATCAAAGATGCCCAATGTACCGTGACAGTGTGACCGTCGTGAAGTAACTCGCGGGTCTCGCCCCAGGGAATCTGTCCCAGCACAGGAATTCCTGAACGAAGCGTAATTTCGTGGGCATTTTCTGCCACGGAAGGGTCGTCATCGCCGGTCTGGCTTTGATTCAGCACAACTCCCACGACCGCTAAATGGCGTCGTTGAATGGCTTCAATGGTCAGCAGCGTATGGTTGATCGTTCCCAGACCCCGCCGGGCCACGATGAGCACCGGCATCTGCCAGCGAGCCACCCAGTCGGCGAAGGTGGACGTCGGCGTCATCGGACAGAGCCACCCCCCTGCCCCTTCGACAATCACTTGCGGCGCCTGCGTGGCCCATGCTGTTAAACCCGCATCGATCTGGGCGAGATCAACGGTCCGCCCTTCCCGAGTGGCTGCCATGGGCGGGGCGAGTGGAGCCTCGAATCTCTGCGGGCAAATCTGCTGTCGATCAAACCGACCATCCAGGGCCGCATGCAACCGTTCGACATCGTCCCAGACCGGTTGCCCGGCAGGATTCATTTCTGCACCAGAACAGGCGGGCTTATACAACCCGACTGCATGCCCCGCCCTTTGCAGTTGCCGGGCCATCAGGCAGACCACATGTGTCTTGCCGACACCGGTATCAGTTCCCGTCACGAACAGTCCGCGCATGATGTCCTTCAGGTTGCTGCGAGAGACGGAGCCAATTCCACGACGACCGGATCTCCGACTCGTCCCTGCAGAACATCCGCGGCCGATCCATTCCGGACGGCGACTTCGAGCCGACTGCTGCTACCGATGAGAGCCAGCAAGGTTCCCACATCGGCATCGGCATAGCATCGCACCAAGGGAATCGCTGCGGCATCGCGCCAATGCACCGATGCCACGTTGTCACCGATGTGAGATGACGGCAGATTGGTGATCAGGTTCCCGAAGTGGTCGACCCACAAGACTTCACCACGCAATCCATTGCTTGTTTGCTGTGGTTCCGGGATGGGCAGTGTCACAAGGGGAAGCGTGATCGGTGGTCCGAGTGCTGCCAAGCTCACGCCGTTTGCCAGGTGAGCAGCGACGGGGCTGAAGAGATCGCGGCCGTGAAATGTCGCCGACATCTGCTGGCGGTGATAGGCGGGATTCGTCAGTTCCACGGCAGACTGCTGCGGGAACTTCTGCAGCACCACGGTCAGCAGCCCATTGTCCGGGGCAATAAATGTTCTGTCACCGGCTTGCACGGCGATGGCGGCCCGCGATGAACCGACGCCCGGGTCAACGACGGCCACATGAATGGTCCCCGCGGGACAGGCATCAACAGCATTGGCTAGAAGAATCGCCCCTTGGAGCACATTCTGCGGAGAGACGTCGTGGGTCAGATCAATCACACGGGCCTGTGGTGCGATCCCCGCAATGACGGCATGCATCTCGCCGACATAGGTGTCGCGATGTCCAAAGTCGGTGAGCAGAGTAATGCAGGCGGACATGGTGGCTATCGTGCGTTTAATGGTTCAAATTCGAAAAGACTGTTGGCCGCAAAAAGGCACAAGAGTAGCAAAAGTGAGATTGCAAGACCTCGTTTTTTATGCGTCTTTTGTGCCTTTTTGCGGCTTAAGATTTTGTATTTGGGCATCGAACCCGCGAAGGCTATTGTGATCTCAAGTGTTAAGGATTGACCAGCGTCCATTGTTTGTCGAGTCGTTTTTGTGAGACGCTGACCGCCGTTCCTAATTCTTGGGCGAACACATGCACGCGAAACTCTTCCAGCATCCAGCGATACGTTTCCAATTCAGGGTCGAACTGCCCGCGAGCGACGCATTGCTGCTCGCGCTCTTTCCAGCGATTCCATAACGGAAGCACGGTTGGCAATTGCTGCAGATCACGCGGGCCACCGCCCGCCGTCAGTTTATCGAGCCGACGGACAATAGCACGCAGATACCGCGGCAGATGGATCAGCCACGGCCAGGGAATGCGCGACAAAAACCCTGGTCGCAGCAATTGCGACAACTGGTCGTGAATATCTTGTCGCGTGGAAGCAAACTGCGGGTGGTTGGTCCGCTGCCAGATTTTGCGGATCTGGCCGTAAGACTCGAACAGCGGTTGAATGGCACGTACGACTTCCGCCGCCGCCGTCGGCAACAACGGCTTCCCGGTTGCGACCGCGAGACCGAAATCGGCCTGAGTGCGGGGCCAGAGTTCGCGCGTCAGGAAGGCCCGCTCGGCGATCAGTTCCAGAAGTTGCTCACGCACCGGAAAGGGTTGCGGCATGGTCTTCGATGACAGCACCCAACTGTTGAGATGGGGCAGATGATCAACTTGCTGCTTGAGTTCTCGGGGAACGGCCAGACAGAACAGACGCCGTAAACCAAACCGTAATTCATGCTGCGACTGTACGGCGGAATCGAGCAATCGCAGGCCGACACTGGTCCCTTGATCGATCAATGTCGGATAGCCTGTCAGCGTGAGTCCGCCTCGTTGGATGGGGACCGCAGTTGGGAGTGGTCCGAATGACCAGGTCCGCAATCCCTCTTGATTCCACCGAGGATCGGGTGCGGATGAAAACTGCGCGGCGGCCTGCGCTCCCAGCTTCTGCTGCAGTTCCGGCAGATCACGACCGGTGGCGAGCGTTTCCTCATTCTGGCCGAGCACTTCGATCCGCAAGCGGAGATGGGCCGGTAGCCGTGACTCATCGAAAGCGGTCGCTGGGATTTTGGCTCCACAGACGGCTTCCAGGGCACGACTGATCGCCTGTGGCAACGCCCCTTCTCCGAACCGCAGGCGGGCTGTCACCTGCTTGGCGATGTCGGGCAAAGGGACCAGCTCCCGTCGCAGAGCTTTCGGCAGCGATTTCAGTAAGGCCAGCACCTTGTCTTCGAGCAGGCCGGGCACCAGCCAACCCAGGCGTTCCGTCTCCAACTGATTCAACGCCGGTTGCGGCACGCGGATGGTGACACCGTCGCTGTCGCTGCCGGGGTCATGTTGATAGACCAGCGGGAGCTGCAACTGCCGCACTCGCAAGGCTTCCGGATAGAGCTCAGCCGATGCCAGTTCCGCCTGCGGAGACAAGACATCGGCTTCGGTCATGCGGAGCAGTTGTGGCCTGGTCTTGCGCTGGCTTTGCCACCACTGCACCAGCGAACGACCATCGCAGATGTCCGAAGGAATTTGCTGTGCGTAAAACTCTTCGAGATCGGTATCGTCCCTCAGCACGGCAGGTTGACGCGCCCGGGCCTGCAACTCGGTGACGCGACGGATCAATTCGAGATTCTCTTGCAGAAACGGGGGCGGCTCGGGCCATTGGCCGTGGACCAGACCTTCTCGGATGAAAAGTTGCCGGGAGAGTTGCGGGTCGATGCGCTGATACCGCGTTCGACGGCGAGGCACGATGGGCAATCCCAGCAGGTGCACCTTTTCCGTCGCCATCGTGGCCAACGCTTCCGCATCCCAATGGGGTTCGCTGTAACTCCGTTGAATGAGATGGCTGGCCAGCGGCTCAATCCATGCGGGATCGATGCGGCCCACCGTGCGGATGTAGCGCCGCCCTGTTTCGACCTGCTCGGCACTGACGACCCATTTCACCGCTTTGCTGGCGAGTCCGGAACCCGGCCACACGGATGACTTGGCACCACCCGCCACGAGATATTCACCCGTTTCGGTGCGCATCGCCACGCCAGACAGCAAGCCCGTCAACAACGCCCGATGAATGGCCGCATACTTCGCCGGGTCGAATGGGCCTTCCCATGTCCGCTGAGATTTGGGACCGGAGCATGGTTCCGTTTTCGGACCACGCCGTTCCCGAATGCCCGAGGTTCGCACGATCTCGACGAGTTCGCGATGAACGTCGAGCCATTCCTTCATCCGCAGGTACGACAGAAAGTTCTGCTGGCAGGCCTTGCGGAGTTGGCCTCGGGTCAGTTCGTCTTTCAACTTGTGGAAAAAGTCCCACAGTCGCAGATAGCCGAGAAAGTCGGATTCCGGGTCGGCGAAGCGGGCATGGGCTTCGTCGGCCAGCTGTTGTTTCTCTAATGGCCGGTCGCGCGGGTCTTGCACTTCCATCGCCGCTGCGATGATGAGAATGTCTTCGAGACAATGTTCCTGCTCACCGGCCACGATAATCCGGGCAATGCGCGGATCGACCGGCAGGCGATGCAATGTGCGGCCCAGTGGCGTCAGCTTTTGCTCACCGTCAACCGCTCCGATTTCGAACAGCGTCTTGTAGCCATCGCGGACCGCTTCCGCTTTTGGCGGATCGAGAAACGGGAACGATTCGACAGCCCCCAGTCCGAGGGCTTCCAGCTGCAAAATGACCGCCGCCAGATTCGATCGCAGAATTTCTGGTGGCGTGTACGCTTCTCGCTGCTGATAGTCTTCCTCGGCGTACAGCCGCACGCAGATACCCGGACCGACACGGCCGCAGCGTCCGGCCCGTTGATCGGCCGAGGCCCGTGACACACTTTCGATCGGCAGCCGCTGCAGTTTCGAGCGCGGGGAATAGCGGCTGATGCGGGCAGTTCCCGTATCCACCACATAACGGATTCCCGGCACCGTCAACGACGATTCAGCCACGTTCGTCGTCAACACGATCCGACGTGGTCCATGCGCTTCAAAGACCCGCTGCTGGTCTTTTACAGGCAGCCGCGCGTACAACGGCAGCAACTCGGGGTGAATGCCCGCAAAGGTGCGACCTTTCAGGGTCTTCATCGTATCGTGAATGTCTCGCTCAGTCGGCAGAAAGACCAGCACATTGCCGGGACCGGTGTCGCTTACTTCGCGAATTGCCGCGGCGAGGGCTTCCTGCGGATCGGGATCTTCCCCCTGCTCATCGGGTAACAGCGGCCGATAGCGAATCTCGACGGGATACATGCGGCCCGAGACTTCGATGATCGGGACCGTACCGACAGCCGCACGAAAATGTTCCGCGAACCGCTCGGCATCGATCGTGGCGGAGGTGATGATTAATTTCAGATCCGACCGCCGCGTGATCAACTGATGGAGATAGCCCAGCAGGAAATCGATATTCAGGGAGCGCTCGTGGGCTTCATCGATGATCAAAGTATCGTAACGGTTCAACCAACGATCAGTCTGCGTCTCGGCGAGCAACAGGCCGTCGGTCATCAGCTTGATCAGCGTTTGTGGACCGGTGGCATCGGTGAAGCGAACTTGATAACCGACTTCGCGACCCAGCGGCACCCGGAGTTCTTCTGCCACTCGACTGGCAATGGTGCGGGCCGCGATCCGCCGTGGTTGCGTATGCCCGATCATCCCGGCGATGCCCCGGCCAAGTTCCAGGCAAAGTTTCGGTAGCTGCGTCGATTTTCCCGATCCCGTTTCCCCGCAGATGACAATCACGCGATGTTCGCGAATGGCCGCAGCGATTTCGTCATGGCGTGCCGTGATCGGAAGGGCCGAATCGTAATAGATCTGCGGGTGTTGCGACTGCCGCGTGAGAAACGTCTGCCGTGATGCGTCGAGTTCTTCCCGACAGCGTGCCAGGTTGAGGTCGAAGGGTTTGCCGCTGCGCTCGCTGGCTCGCAATTGTTGGAGTTTGCGGCGCAGCCGATGACGATCGACCAGCATGGTCTCATCAAGCAGGGCGGCGAACTCGTCGAGACTGGACATTGCCCGTTCGGATCATCGGAACCAGTCGGTTCCCAGGCCACCCGGCGTCCTTCCGGGCCTATCACTATTCTATCGTTGGAAAGACCGACTGGCGAGGTCGCCTGCAGTGGGCGGGGCGTGATATTCTGGCTGTTCAGCCAGTCGCACCATGGCAGCGGGTAAGAGAGCAGGCGGAGATGAGTGGTTCGCGCGAACTTGTTGGGAGATACCTCGCGGTCGCGATGGCCTTCTGTCTGCCCGGATGGTTGCACGCCCAGACACCGGTCCCCGCCGATCATCCGCAACGCATTGAACGCGGACTCAAGCTCTTCGATCAGTCGCTGGAACGATTGCTGACGAAACACTGCCTGGAATGCCATCACGGGGCGACCGCATCTGGGGGGCTGGATCTTTCGCAACGCGAGGGGCTCATCAAGGGGGGCGAGCGTGGGCCGGCGATCCTGGTGGAACGTCCACGCGACAGCCTGCTGGTCAAGCTGGTCGCTCGGCAGCACGAACCCTTCATGCCTGAAGACGGACCGCCGCTGACGGAAGCGGAAATTAAGTCGCTGGTGGAATGGATCGATTGCGGTGCTCCGTATCGACGGCCACTAGGCCAGCCGGAAAGCCCGAACGCAGAGGATTGGACGCGCCGAACAATTGATCCAGCCGACCGTGAATTCTGGTCCTTTCGAGCCTTGGCACGGCCCGATGTTCCAGCCGTGAATACGCTTCGTGGGGTGAAGAATCCCATTGATGCGTTCATCATCGCGGCGCAGGCGGAACAAGGCCTCACGATGACCGCTCCGGCAGATCGTCGGACGCTAATCCGTCGCCTGTCGCTGGATCTCCTCGGATTACCGCCGACGTTTGAGCAGGTGGAGTCGTTCATCGACGATGACCATCCCGCCGCCTATCAGCAACTGGTCGACGAACTGTTAAGTCATCCGCAATACGGCGAGCGCTGGGCACGCCACTGGCTCGACCTGGCCCGTTTTGCGGAGAGCCATGGTTTTGAACACGACTATGACCGCCCGACTGCCTTTCATTACCGCGATTTCGTCGTTCAGGCCCTGAATGCGAATCTGCCTTTTGATGACTTCGTACGCTGGCAGATCGCGGGGGATGAACTGGCGCCGGAGAATCGCCTCGCCTGGATGGCCACCGGTTTCCTCGCCGCCGGAGTGCACAGCACGCAGATCACCAAAAATGAAGTCGAACGGCATCGGTACGATGAACTCGATGACATGGTAGGCACGATCGGTACAGCCATGCTGGGCCTGACGATTGGTTGTGCCCGTTGTCATGATCATAAGTACGATCCGATTCCACAGGCCGACTATTACCGCTTGGTTTCCGCATTTACGTCGACGGTCCGCAGTGAGATGGAGCTCGACTTTGATCCGCAGCGGTATCAGCGGGAGCGATTGCGGTTCGATGCGGAGCATGCCCGGTATCTTGCGGCACTGAGTGACTATGAACAGAACTCATTACCGCAACGGCTACAGGAATGGATCAACAGCCCTGGTGCACAAGCCTTGCAGCCCGAATGGTTCAGTCCGGAGACTGTGGCCATCACTTCGGAGGCGGGGACGACTTTTCAACCGCAGTCTGATGGTTCCTGGTTAGCAACGGGGCCGGTTGGCGAGCAGGATGTGTATACCATCACGGTCACTTCGCAGTTGCCCAGGCTGGCGGCCCTGCGGATCGAAGCTTTGTCGGATCTTTCCTTGCAACACGGTGGACCGGGACGGGCTGGAAACGGCAATTTTGCACTATCGAATCTGGAGATCGTTCGGGTTTCGCAGAATCAGACCGTCAATCCACAACCGGTACCACTCTCGAATGCGCGTGCCACTTTCGAACAAATTGGTCTGCCGGTCGCCGCTGCGATCGACGACAACCCCCACTCTGCGTGGGCCGTCGATCCACAGTTCGGACGACATCACGCGGCGGTTTTCGATTTCGCGAAACCGATCGTCTCATCCGAGCCTGTGCAACTCGTCATCAAATTGAGTTTTCATTGCAACACCCGGCATAGCATCGGGCGATTGCGGTTGTCGTTCGCCAGTGTGGACCAGCTTGCGGCCAACAATTCTGACCCGTTCGATGCGCGGGTCTATCGGACGTTACAGCAGCCCGTGACCACTTGGATCGAATCAGACCGGCAGCATGTGCTGCAGTGGTTTCGCAGGCAGCATGTCGGCTGGCAAAAACTCGACCAGGAACGGCAGGCCCATGCGGCATTGGCACCGCAGCCGCAAACACAGAAAGTGCTGGTCGCCACAGAAGGCCGACCCGCGATTGTCCTGCATACCCAAGCGGCCCGTGAATACCTCGACGAAACGCATTTTCTGCGACGTGGCGACCCGAATCAGAAAGAACGCGCCGCGGCCCCGGGGGTCTTGCAGGTGCTTTACCGATCCTCGAATGATGAAAGCCCGGCGGCTCTCGACTCCTGGAATCGTGCCGTCGGTGAAGAAGGAGTCACTTCGGGCCGACGACGGGCCGTTGCGGGATGGCTGACCGACACTCAGCATGGAGCAGGGGCGTTAGTGGCACGCGTCGCGGTCAATCGACTCTGGCAGCATCATTTCGGGCAGGGATTGGTCCGCACTCCGAGCGATTTCGGCCAAAGGGGCGAACGTCCAACGCATCCGGAATTGCTGGAATGGCTGGCCTGCGAACTCGTTGACAGTGGCTGGGATGTCAAACATCTGCAGTGTCTGCTCGTTGGTAGTGCGGTCTATCAGAGTCAAGTGGCCAATTCGCTGATCGATGAATCTGCCGACCTTGACAACCGCTGGCTCACGCACTGGCAACCGCGGCGGTTGGAAGCCGAAGTCTTACGAGATGCGATCCTGAAGACCTCAGGTCAAATGGATGACCGGATGGGTGGTCCCGGCGTGCTGACTCCCCACGCGCGGCGGAGCCTGTATTTCACGGTCAAACGGAGCCAGCTTGTGCCGATGCTTACGGTCTTCGACGCTCCCGATGGGACCGTGGGAGTCGCCGAGCGGCCTCAAACCATTGTGGCACCGCAGGCACTGTGGTTTTTGAATGATCCCGTCGTCCGCAACGCAGCCAGGCAGCTATCGGACCAGATCAAGTCGCTCAGCTCCAATCCTACGGATCAGGTGCGGCTGGTCTACCAACACATTCTGCAACGCCAGCCGCAAGGACCCGAGAGCGAACTCGCGGTACGTTTTCTCGCTGAGTCTCCCGCAGAAACAGGACTCCGCGATCTTTGCCACACATTGTACTGCCTGCCAGAATTTCAACTTTGGCCATGACCATTCTTGCGATGGCTAGACACAGGCATGGGTTGTGCCTTCTCGTGCAAACCAGTCCTGAAAGTGTTGTACGGCATCTTGCAGTCCGGCAATATCGCTGTCGATGCCGTCGAGATTGCCTGTCTGCCCGCGCCATTCGATGCGAGCCGCCAGCCGGGTGATGCTAACGGCTGCGACTGTGGCTGCCGCCCCCTTAAGGGAATGCGCTGCTGCCGCCAGGCGTTGGGGTTGGCCACCCAACCCGAGCAGTTCAATTTCGCGCAGATGATCGCTCAATCTGTTGGAGAATTTTTGCAGAATCCGGGCCTGCAATTCCTGGCTGTGTCCGCAGCGTTCCCGCAAATTGGCATGATCAATCGGCGAATCATGTCGTTCGATGGCGGTTACTGGCCGAGTCATCGGAGAGGGTTGAGGTGCATCGGTCAGGTAGCGTCGCAGCAGGGTGATCAGTTCCGATCGATGAATGGGCTTGGAAAGGAATTCGTTCATGCCCGTGCTCAGACAGCGATCGCGATCACTGGCGGTGGCATTGGCGGTTAAGGCCACCACCGGGATCGGCGGTCGGCCCGAACGAGCCTCCCACTGCCGCAGTGCTCGCGTGAACTCCAGCCCGTCCATTTCCGGCATCTGCAAGTCGGCGAGAACCAGTCCGTATTCGCGTGAGCGACAGGCCTCCAAAGCCTGGGCACCGTTATCGACAATCTCACAGAGATAACCCAAAGACCGGAGCAGCTCTTCAATCACCAGTTGATTCACTTCGTTGTCTTCGGCAACGAGAATCGGCAACGTCGAGCGTTCATTCGTGAAGGCCGATTCGACAGACGCACTCGTGTCGATGGTCTGCTGATCGGACTGTTGTTTCATCATCTGCAAGAGCAGGTCCAGCAACCGAGAGCGGCGAATCGGCTTCGTCAACGATGCCGTAATGCCCATGTTCTGCAAGTCTGCCTGGTCAAAGGTGTGATTCCACGACGAGAGCAACGCCACCTTGGTGTTGGCCAACTGGGGACGGCGGCGAATCTGCTGCGCCAACTCGCACCCATTCATCCCGGGCAATTGCTGATCCAGAAGCATCACTGCAAAGGGTCGTCCACCAGCGGCGGCTTCCGATGACAGATTCAATGCCGATTCCGCATCGACAGACGTGGTGACATCGCAGCCGAAGTGACGCAGATGGTCACGCAGCACGAGGCGATTGGCTTCCACATCGTCGACAACCAGCACGCGCATCGCCTGCAAGGCATCAACTGCCGGGTTTTCCGGAACACGATTCGAGGTTGGCAAGGGAATTTCGAACCAGAAAGTGGTCCCTACGCCGGGTTCACTATCAACACCGATCTGGCCTTTCATGGCTTCCACCAGTTGCTTACAGATTAGGAGACCCAGGCCAGTGCCACCATGCTTGCGGGTGACGGAAGCATCGACCTGCGAGAACGCCTGGAACAATCGCGACAAGCGTTCCGCAGGAATTCCAGGGCCCGTATCCGACACTGAGATGCGCATCCGTGGATCGTCGTTAAGGATCGAGACCGGAGCGATCTCAATCCGGATCGAGCCATGCTCGGTGAATTTCAAAGCGTTGCCCACCAGGTTCACAAGGATCTGGCGGAGACGTTCGGGATCACCCTGCACGAGGCAAGGCGTACATTCCAGAATTCTGGCTGATAGCGCGACACGCTTAGATTCCGCCCGATGCGAGAACATGTCGGTCACATCGTCGAGCAATTCCTGTAGATCGAAATCGAGATTTTCAAGTTCCAGTTTGCCCGCCTCAATTTTCGAGAGGTCGAGGACGTCATTGATCACACTCAACAATGCCGTGGCCGAGGATTGCCCGATTTCGACGTAATGCCGCTGTTGACCGGTTAGCGAGGTCGTTGATAGCAGTTCGAGCATGCCGATGACACCATTCAGTGGTGTCCGGATTTCATGACTCATGCGGGCCAGGAATTCTGACTTCGCAGAACTGGCCAGTTCCGCGCGTTCTTTCTCGCGGCGGAGTTCTTCATTCTGCTTACGGTCGGTAATTTCCTCGACTGTGCCTTCAAAGCGGATCACGCGGCCCTGTTCATCGCGAACCGTGGTAGCGGTCTCTGAAATCCAAATGACCTGGCCATCGCGACGGTAAATCTGCGATTCAAAGCCGCTGATATAGTCGTCGCGTTCGAGGGTTTCGATAAACTGACGACGACGGTCACCATCCACATACACCTGGTTAGCAATATCACCGCATTGCTCGATCAACTCTTCCGGCGAGTTATACCCATACATACGGATCAATGCCGGGTTGGCACTGAGATACCGGCCTTCCGGTGTCGATTGGTAAATTCCTTCCACAGCATTTTCAAAGATTCCCCGGTATTTCTGCTCGGTTTCCTGGGCCTGATGCAGCGCGGCTTGCCGAGACGAAATCTCTTGAGCTACGCGGGACAGAACTCGATTGTATCCCAAGGCAATTTCACCAACTTCGGTATGCGGTTCCACCGTCACCAGACGGGTGAAATCTCCCTGAGACTCGTGCTGTCCCATTTCTTTCAGCAAGTCGAACAAGTCGGTTGTGGCGCCATGTTCGGAATAATTCAGGCCCATCACTTCATCATTGGCCGACACTCTCAGGGAACTGACTCGGTTCAGCACCCAGCACAAAGGCCACCCGACACCGAAGCCCCAGAGAAACGCAGCGCTAACCCCCAAGGCCTGCACACTGATTTGCTCAAAGTAAGTCATTCCCTCGGGCAGGAGTTCGACAGGGATGAGCAGGCCCGTTGCCAAGGTTCCCCAGGCCCCCGCAAACCCATGCACGGGAATCGCCCCGACCGCATCGTCAATCTTCCAATGTTCCAGCAGTTGGCTGCCATAGACCACCACCACGGCTGACATCATTCCGACCATAACCGATGCCAAGGGGGACAGAATGTGACAACCGGCAGTGATGCCCACCAAGCCGCCCAGCACACCATTAATCATCAGTTCGACATTGGGACGACCGGTCCGGCAGCAACCCAGTGTGACCGCGGTCAACGCCGCCGCCGCTGCTGCCAGAGTCGTGTTGACAATCGCTTTCACCGCGATGGCATCAGGGGCCAACGCACTGCCGCCATTGAATCCGAACCAGCCGAACCACAGCAGAAATGCTCCGAGCATGGCCATGGGTAAATGGTGAGCTCGAATGGGACGATCAGGATCATCAAAGCGACCAAGACGCGGACCGATGATCAGAATCGCCGCGAGTGAAAACCAGGCACCAATCGAATGCACCACGCTGGAACCAGCGAAATCAATGAAGCCAAGGGCTTTCAACCACCCGTCACCTTCGATGCCGCCCCAAGCCCAATGGCCATAGACGGGATAGATCACGCCGGAAACCAGGGCACTTAACAGCAGATAGCTGCTGAACCGCACACGTTCCGCCACGGCACCCGAAACAATCGTGGTCGATGTTCCGCAGAACACCAGTTGAAAGACGAAAAACGCCGCGAAGTGTGCCGAGTTTAAGGAGGGCACGAGAAACTCTGTGGTTCCTATGAGCCCATGCCACGAGTTGCCAAACATAAAGGCAAACCCGGCCACCCAGAACAACAGGGTCGCAACACAAAAATCGACGAGATTCTTCGTGGCGACATTAATGCTGTTTTTGGCACGAACCAGCCCTGTCTCCAGAAGACAGAAACCAGCCTGCATCATAAAGACAAGGGCCGATGTCACCAGCACCCAGGTGACGTCGAGGCTTTCGATCACTGGTAGCATGAAAAACGTTCCGGTCAGAGAACTCTCAGCGAGCGCGTTACCGGAAACTTAGGACAAGGCAAATCGTCTGTGAGGCTTTTTGCCCACTGAACACAGGGCAACATGGTGATTTTTGTCACCAAAGTGAGCCGGAATCGATTGTCGGGGATGTAGCGATCAATCCAAGTCGTCGGTTTCTGGGAACATTGCCGTCTAAGATCTCACGATAGGCATCCGCGCAGCAGAGATCCGGAGCCAAGACGGCTCATAATTGGTCGGGGATTTCTCAACCGGGGAAGGCTACAGCAACGTCAACGGATTCTCACGCACTTCCAACGGCAGGTCGACCGAGCGGCCTTGCCGTTGGGATTCGAAGACCGCTGCAATCATTTCCACGATCGCCCGGGAATCCCGTGCCGAGCACTTTGTTGGCCGCTGTGTTTCAATGGCCTGAATCAGATCGGTCATGGCGGCGATATGGCCACCTTCGTAAGTCCCATCGGTCCGGGGTTCCGGCTTGCCGATCCCCGCGGACGTGACCCGTTCCCACGGCTTCTGTGTCCGTCCTGGGGACCAACTGCTGTCGCGGAGGATGTACGCCGGCACCAGATAACCGCTTTCCATCTCGATCATGCCCTTTGATCCGAAGACCTGAATGGCAAAGCGTGTAGGGTTGCCTCCCATATTGCGGCGAGAGGCAAAATACCCCGAACGTCCGCCAGGGAACGTATAACGGGCCTGCACATTGTCTCCCGCCAACGGGCCGATGCCCTCAGCCCCCGCAGCCACATGCGACGCGTTTAAGGGTTCATCATTCTGAGTCACCGTGGCCATGCACGAAATCGGGTCGCCACCGGCAAGCGATCGCATCAATCCGAAAATGTGAGAACCCAGCACCCACAGATCTTCTCCCCCACCGCGACGGTCTTCTTTACCCCGACCACGAAGTTCGAGAACATCACCGATGGCTCCTTCACGAATCAGTGACTGCACGGTCGAGAGGACTGGCGAATACTGGCTGATGTGCGCGATCCCCAGGTGCAGGTGCCGCATTTCCATTTGATGAATGACTGCATCACATTCCGCGAGTGTGCGACAGAACGGCTTTTCCATGTAGACATGGCAGCCAGCATCTGCCGCTGCGAGCAGCATTTCTGCATGTTGATCGATCCAGCGGGGACAGATGACTGCAATATCGAGCTGCTCTTTGGCCAGCATTTCGTGATAGTCGGCATAACCACGCGGCGCGTTGGTTCGCTTTTGCGAGGCGGCCCGACCCGCTTCGTGATCATCGGCCACGGCCACCACTTCGCAGCCGGGGACTTTGCTCGCCGCGGTGTCGACACCATGGCCATAGTCCCCTTTGCCCGTTCGACCAATAATGCCCACGCGATAGGTTTTGGCCATGTGTCACCTCACCAGGGGTTATTCTGTGCGGAACGACTTTGTTTGACGTTCCGCGAGTGTAACAAACCGTGGCTAGTGCGCCTCATCCGTGGCCGTGTTATCGGACCTCCCAAGCACGTGGGCCAACTTCAAGACTTGATCACGTTGTTCGGCGGTGAGATGCATCCAGACTTCGAAAAGCTCGCCCCATTGGCGACGGTCAACCGACTCGTGAGTAGCCCCTTCGTTCAAATACTCCATCAGACTGACTTCAATCGTTTGGCCACTTCGTTGCGTCCCGCTGCGCGTAGGGCCTGCTGCGGGTTCGGCTTCAGCCAGGACAACCGGGGCTTGAGGAACCGTCTCCGATGTTGGGCGTTTCCGTGAGACGAGCTTCGCCAGGCGGCGATGAGCCCCTGCGGCACGGATCGCGAGGACGGCTCGCCAGTCGAACTCGACTGGATGAAGTTGCGACCACGGTTCCAATGCCATTGCGAGTTCGTCGCCGCTGGCAAACCGATCATCTCGAGATTTGGCCAGCAACCGCAGCACAATCGCTGACACTTCGTCGGGAATCTGTGGAACGGTTTCTTGCGGATTCACGGGAGCTTGATGGCGATGGGCACGAATCTTGTCACGGACATCGGCCTGGGTGAACACCACGTGGCCGGTCAACGCGTAATACAGCGTACAGCCCAGACTGTAGAGATCGGAGCGGGGATCGACATCACTGCTCAATCGCGACTGCTCTGGGGAAATATAGTCTGCGGTCCCGAGAATCTGGTTCTGGTACAGCTTGGATAATCGCTCCTGCTCGGGATCTCCCGCCAGCATCGACAAGCCGAAGTCAATCAGCTTGGCTTGTCCGGAACGCAGGCAAAGCACATTTGCCGGTTTGACATCGCGATGGATGATTCCCTGCGCATGCACATGTGAGAGCCCCAGGGCCAGTTGACGTGCCAGACTGCAGGCCTGCTTCCACGGCAAAGGCCCCTGACCTTCGACCAGTTCCTGCAGCGTAATCGCTTCCAGATATTCGAGAACAAGAAAATACAGGCTTTCGAGTTGAACAATGCGGTAGATCCGCACGAGATTCGGGTGATTCAATCGTAGACTGGCACGAGCTTCGATACCGAAATGGGTGAGCATCCGCGGCGAATGGCGACTGGGCAGAACTTTCAAGGCCACTCGTTCACGTGAGAAGGAATCGCGGGCTCCGTAAATCCAGCACATGCCACCCGAGCCGAGAACCTCGGTGACATGGTATTTGTCCATATAGAAGCCGCTGGTAATCTGGCCCGGCAGATTCGTCTCGACACGCAGGCGATGCCGTCCCAATTGCAGCTCATCACCATCCGTCAGCACCGCCGTCCGCACGCGCTGCCCATTGATGAGCGTGCCGATGCGACTACCCAAGTCACGCAGCCGCAATTGGCCAGCATCCAGAGAGAGAATGCAATGCGCTGCCGCAATGTCATCAGACTTCAGGCGGACATCACATCCACGGCCGGAACCGATCAGGGTGGTCTCACGGAGGATGTCACGTTCGACAGCCCGACCCGAGATATCGGTCATCATCAGGACGGCATAGACCGGAGCCGCCGCTGATTGAATGGCCGATTCTGTTTCTTGTGGTTCGGAACTGACGGTGTGAGCTTCCACAGTGTTGCGACATCAACAGAAGAGCGTGAGGGACAAATGAACTTCCGACAATTCTTCCGAGAAGCCGGACCGGCGCAAAGGGCCGCGTGGCTCTCTTAAGTATTCTTCATCGAGTCTGTTGTGGCCGTGTCGGCGAAACGGACCGGAGAAAACGGTCTCTGGATGTGGCAAAAGGGCTGCGCCAAATCGCGTAAAAACCCCGTGAGCCTGCAAAAATGACAAATTCCGATTGCGGGAACTGCTCACTCTGCCTACACTTCCGCCAGAGGATTTCTCAGAGCCGGATGCTCTGACACGATGCCTGCCAGGGAAGGTTGGCTTGCGATGCGTTCGACAGCCCATAGTTCCGTAGCCAGCTTGCTGTTGCTGCTACCTATTCTCGCGATCCCGCTGTTTGCCATCTTCGGGATCCCCGATTTCGTACCGGTGGTCGACTCCGCATTCGATGATGTCGCGACGATCGATCCCGCGACCACCGAAGACGCCCCAAAATTTGCGTCTCTCGACGAATGGCAGAAAGATACCCTGCCGCCTCAACCGCTGTTGGGCGAATCATCCATTGATGGGACTTCAGGCCAGATGCGTGTGCCCGGCTTCGAGCAGAAGCGGTCACAGCGATTCGGTAACGATTCCGGTTCTTCGCCTGCCGTCATCACGCCCGTCGTCTGGCAGGAAGAGGGGGCATCTGCTGTCGCGGTGGCTGGACACCGGACCCCGGAACCGCCAACGGGGGCGTCAGGCCTGACGTGGAAGTCGGCAGTTCAACGACTCCAGCAAATGGAGATTCGCAGTTATCGTTTAGAACCGGGTAAAGACGCGGGGCAGTTTACCTTCATCTGCTCCTACACTCCGCAGCACAACCCCAGCGTGTCCTATCGGTTTGAAGCCGAAGCGGATGAGCCCTTGCGAGCGGTTGAAAAAGTGTTAGCTCAAATCGATCACTGGATGGCCGCACGATGAAGTCTTCACAGGCTTCTGCCTGGAAATCGACTCCTGCAAACACTTCCGGATGGAACTGGTGGTTCCGCGTTCGGAGTCCCACCGCGACTCCTGATACCTTGTCCCTGCGTGCGGAAGAACGCCAGGGAATTCGATCGGTCAAGATGGCCCGTCTGGAAGCGGCCTTGCTGGTGGCAGATGGACCGTTAACGCTCCGTCGGCTCACACAGGTGGCAACACTCGCTGAGACTCAGGAAGCGGCGCAACTGATCGAACAATTGAATGCCGCTTATGATGCCGAAGTAAGTCCATTCCGTATCGAACGCGTGGCCACGGGGTACCAACTCCTCACCCGCCACTCTTACGCACTTTGGTTAAGCCGCCTGCATCAACGCCAGGTTGAACTGAAGCTCTCGGCCGCTGCCCTCGAAACATTGACCATTCTGGCTTATCGTCAGCCCTTGACCCGGGCCGATCTGGAGACGTTGCGCGGAGTGCAATGCACCGATTTATTGAAGCTGCTGATGGATCGTGGACTTGTGCGAATTGCCGGCCAGGATGATTCGCTGGGCCGGCCGTATCTCTATGAGACAACGCGAAAATTTCTGGAAACATACGGATTACGCAGCCTCGATGACCTTCCATTTTCGCGAGAGTTGCGAATCCGGAAGGAGTCTACGGACACGGTTGAGGCGGATGCCGCATAATAGTTGGCCATTCGTAATTTCTTACGTGGAAATGACATAGCTGATTTCGCTGGCTGTTTGTTGGCCTCTCTTTCTTAGCCACCGTGGGTTTCTTCCCTCCCGGCACGATTTTTCTTGCATCTATGAATTTCACCGATTAGTATCTTGACAGTGGGGGGGATCATCTCCCCCGGAGTTCTTTCGCAGACTGGTGCCGGGCTCACGGTGGAGGAAGGATCGTGCAGACATTCATCGCCCTTGAAACAGACAACATGGCCACAGTGGATCCCGTTGAGGAGATGCGATTGAGGACGTGGGCGCGTCGCCATTACGCTCCCGCCGAAAATCGCGATACGGCATGGCACCCCATTGTCTTGGATGAGATGAGTCAGCGTGACGCCGAGTCAGGCAGTTTGCCTCGACGGCCGCGCTAACCCAACTTAGTGCGCAGATCTTCTGGACGCAAACCGCATCGGGCGCGCAGCGGTAAGTTCTCGCCCTCGCTCTGCAGTGCGCTTCAGTGAAGATGTGCTCCGGCACATCACTGGTGGTTTGGGTCGTTCTGGGTCTCAGTGCGTCTTCGAACAGCAAACAGGGCTGATGCCTCATCGATACTGATGGACGCCAGCCCTGCTGTGTTTTCTATAATCTCTAGCAGCACGCAGCTTACTTGATGCTGCCGCTGGTCTGCTGGACGCTGCGAGCGCTTTGTGGAGCGCTGCCGCGGACCGGGGCACCCTTGGCCGGTTCTTCCGGAGTGGTGGAGCCGCTCCAGTTGGCGGTCGACCAGAATCCGTGAGTATGGACCACCGAAGCACCCAAATCGTCGAGCGCGGCACGGAAGCTGGATGTTGTAATGTTGTCGTTCGGAATCACCCGTTGCAGGACGAACCGACGATTGGAAGCGATGTAGGCAAAGAACTTGCCTTTGCCCATCTTGTCATTTTCCGAGAGCAACCGCAGCAAGGCGGTGCGGGGCACATCAGCCGCCGACTTCGGCAGTTCATCCAACCAGGCCATGATCCAGATGCTGCTGGCATCCTGGCTGAGAACGGCTGACATCGACAGTTCCCAATCGAGGTCGGCAATGGTGGATTTGAAGGTGAAGTCGTAGCGTTTTTCGCTCAACGAGGCTTCCAGCCCCATCGCTTTCAGCAGGGTACCCAGCGAATCGTCATTCAGCCGACCTTTGGTGGCTGGTGCCGCTTGTTGAGCGGAGGCGATAGCCGGGGCTGCCACGGCCGCTACAGCCGCTCCCAGGACCATGCGTCGACTGCATTCGTTCATTGTCCGACACTCCTTTGTCGTGAATGTTGTCTGGCGTTCGTTATTGCCAGTGTAACGGTCATCAATTTTCCGGCCAAGACGAAGTCGGAACTACGCCTCGGTAGCGGATGTCAGCACTTGCTGGATCACGATTTGCGACCAGGTTTCAAACTGGTCCAGATCGCGAAGCAAGTCTGACGGTGGCGCAAAGCCTGTCTCTAAAATCGACTCTTCCCGTGGGCGAACTTTTGCCGAGTCGAGGTCAAAAATGTGGACAATCCCTAAATGGACCTGGCCCACGGGGGTCTGGTCGTCGTTGATGAGACCCACGCAACGATCGGTAAAGCCTGATTCCAGAAAGACTTCCTCGCTGATTTCCCGATGCATGGCCTCGAAGTAGCGGCGGTCGCCGTGGAGTCGGTCGGTCGAGGAAATATGCCCGCCGATACCGATCGACCGCTTGCTGTGCAATCTGCCTTCTCCCCCCGCTTTACCCCGTCGGTAGTGGAAGATCTGGCCGGCATGACGGAAGACGCAATACGGGATCAACTGCTTGTAGCTCGGGTCGTCTTCCACCTCGTTCCGGGGGCGAAACAGTGTGTGGGCGGGGTCAAGTAACGTGGTCAGGTAGCGGTCAGCCATTGGCTGAAAGCCCTGGAAATAGCCCAGTTCGTGAAACAGCAACGTGGGAACACACAAAACGTGTTCGATGGCTTCGGCCGACATGCGCACAGACTCCTGCAAAAGTAAGCTGCAGAATCGCTGAGCGGCGGCGAAAGTTCAAGCCGGTTGATGACCAACAACAGACTGTTCAGTCGAGATGAAATGCGACCCACCCCTCTGCGGCTCGGACCGCGGTCAACTGCAGGGCCGGTTGCGATGCTGGCCAGCCGGGGATGGTCAAAGTCCGGGGGAACTCGCGCTGTGGGAAATCACGTTCGAGGGCCTGTCGTACCAGTGTCTCGGAAAGACTCGGGAGCATCTGGCCATCTGTGGACGAGATCTCAATTTTCCCGCGTTCCAACACCCAGCGGTCAGCACGATCGACGAGTTTGAGCGGCACCTGAATCAGCAATGCCGGGAGCAAATCCTGTCCGGCCGGTTTGAATTTGGCCCGAATTTCAATCCGCAGCCCTTCGGCTCCCAAGTGGAATTCCAACGGGTTGTGCTCATCAAAATGAATTTCGGTTTCGACCATGCCTGCCAGGGGAGATGTCGGTGATTCTTCCCGCGGGTCCAAGCCGGGAAAGAGCCGTTCCGCACGATCGACCATGGCTTTCAATTCACGATCCGACGTTTTCAGGCCCGCCAATTGCGACTTTCTGACCAGATGGTTGAGCAGGCTTTCGTGCAGATAGGCCGAGATGGCATGCGTACCGGTCAAGCTGCTATCTGGAACGGCATAGGCTTCTGTGGAATCGTCGACTGCGATGCGGGCCGCCAGATGGGCCGCCGTTTCGGTGGAGACCAGCCGTCGCGGGCCATCCAGCAATTGACGCAGTGTGGCTCCGCCCGCGTTCCACACCTTGCCGAGTTGCTGGTTCGCAATCGAGAGTTGTTCATCGACCGACTGGTCAAATTTCGGGTAGACACGTTCCGCAATGCGGTCGCGAGTATAAGCCTCTGTCTGCGGACGCTGCCGAGTGGCACGGGATAATGCGATTCGTTGTCCCAACCCCTGCAGGATCGTGCCATCGAGTTGCGTCATGGCTGCCACCGGCTGATTCATGGCGCGAACATAGACCATGGCATGCCGGGTGGAGAATTGCGTGCCATCGAACAGCACGTCCTTCTGGGCAAGGAATTCCTGCATGCCCTGCGACTGGACGGCACCTTGTTCGGTTCGGCCCACCGTCAGGCTTTGAATTTGTCCCGTCAGCACGAACGTGCCAGAGGCCTGTTCCAGATTCGGTCGCAGATCAAGACGCAGTTGCGATTGCGTCCATTGTTCTCCATCGACTTTGGCCCCGAAGACGAAATCATCGACCCGGCCAGGCTCGGCTTCATTGCGGGCGATGAACCGATTGAAGAATTCCTCTGAGACCACAAGCTGCGTGTTAAAAGGTGTTGTCCCCGGAGCGTATGCCTCTTGTGCGGGAGAGAACGCAGTCCAGGCCAGCCAGAATCCAACACATGCCAGCCCACGGACAGTGTGCCTGGGTTGACGAAGAAAGCGAGTCATTGGGGCACGTCGCAACATTTCACCTGCCATGTTGGTACTTCCATCGGCGAAACGGAGCGTATGCCGCACGATCAGCCGATCACAGAATCAGGCCCGCTGAAGAATCTTCACCAGTCTACCAACTGGCGGTCCGACGTCGAGTAGTTTCCTGCATTCTCAATGCCAATTGGCCGAGAACTCGGCGAGAATTGCGGGATCTGCCGACCCAATCCCCCGGTCATTCGTGGAACTTTCCGGCCCGTGACGGCGCTGCCATGTGCGGGGAGTTCCATCAATCTTCCAATAATGCGTTCCAATGTTCGGGCCTCAGAACAAAGGGGGCACGAGCGATTGATTGTGGCTGGTACTGAGCCAGAAGGTCACGTGGCGACACGGGTTCCGCAGTGGCTTGCAGACCAGTCGACCAGGCCAGAAACCCCACCAGCCGTTCAGGGGGGACTCCCCGTTCCCGCAGAAGCGAGATGCGGGTATCGCCATGGCGTTTGGCTAGTCGGCGGCCATCGGGGCCGATGACCAGCGGAACGTGCCCAAATTCGGGCGGCTGCCAGCCGAGGGCTGCATACAAAGCCAGTTGTCGAAACGTGCTGGGGATCAGATCGTCTCCGCGGAGGACTTCGGTGATCCCCTGATCGTGGTCATCTACAACCACCGCCAGCTGATAAGCCGGGCTGCCATCCCTTTTGCCAACCACGAAGTCTCCCAAGTCCTGAACCGTCCGGCAGACTTGAGTTCCCTGTAGCAGATCGGTGTAGCTTTGCGGCTGTTGTGCGTCGGTACGGAACCGCCAGGCAAAGGGAACGGTCAAGCCAGCCGCATCAGCAACCGAACGGTACGCACAGGTTCCCGGATAGACCGGTCCTTCCTGACCGATATGCGGTGCACTGGCCGCCGCTTCGATATCGCTCCGTGTGCAGGTGCAGGGATAAATCCGTTCGTGTTGCTGAAGTTCTTCCAAGACCTGCTGATAGCGGGCAAGCCGCTCGGTTTGAATGATCGGCCCGACATCCCAGTCGAGGCCAAGCCATCGCAGATCATCCATCGCCTGCTGCATGGCCCATGGCTTCACACGGGGAGAGTCGATGTCCTCAATCCGCAGGACGATATGCCCTGCATGCGAACGAGCCGAGAGCCACGCCAAGAGATACGTCCGGGCATTCCCTGCATGCTGAGCACCGGTCGGCGATGGTGCAAGGCGACCGATGATCGGCAATGCTGCATCCATCTCTCGTTTTGCCCGGCCACAGTCCGTGCGTTTGATTAACTCTTCAGCAACTGCCGCAGCACGGTGTGCAGGATGCCGCCGTTGCGGTAGTACTCGACTTCGACGGGGGTATCGATGCGGCAGGTGGCCACAAAGTGCACCATGTCTCCGTTGGTTTTGGTGGCGGTCACTTCAATGGCCTGCAGCGGTTTCACTTTGTCGTCGATGGCGATATCGAAGAATTCGGTGCCATCGAGTCCCAGCGATTCGCGGTTTTCGCCCGGTCGGAACTGCAACGGCAACACGCCCATTCCTACCAAGTTCGAGCGGTGGATGCGTTCAAAACTGGTGGCGATCACGGCTCGTACTCCGAGCAGATAAGTCCCCTTGGCTGCCCAGTCGCGTGAAGAACCGGTGCCGTATTCTGCCCCGGCCAGCACCACCAGAGGTGTGCTTTCGGCCTGATATTTCATCGAGGCATCGTACACCGACATCACATCGCCCGTAGGCAGGTAGTTGGTGATGCCCCCTTCCGTACCCGGGACCAGCAGGTTCTTGATGCGGATGTTGGCGAACGTGCCACGGGTCATCACCCGGTCATCACCCCGGCGGGCTCCATAGCTGTTGAAGTCGAGCGGAGTCACGCCGCGCGATTGCAGATACAACCCGGCAGGTGAGGTGGCCTTGATCGCTCCCGCCGGGCTGATGTGGTCGGTGGTGACCGAATCGGCCAGTGACAACAGGCAGCGGGCTTTGGAAATCGACTCAATCGGTGCCGGAGTTTCCGGCATGTCTTTGAAGTACGGGGGTTCGTGAACGTAGGTGCTGGCTTCGTCCCAGTGGTAAAGTTCGCCACTGGCCCCGGAGATTTTCTGCCATTCTTCCGGCCCCAGTGTGGCATGGCCATATTGTTCGACGAACATTTCCGGGGTGATCGACTTCGCGACGGTATCGACGACTTCCTGCGAAGTCGGCCAGATGTCTCTCAGGAAGACGGGCTGGCCATCTTTCCCGGTGCCGATTGGTTCGACGGAGAAGTCAATATCGGTCGTTCCCGCCAAGGCGTATGCAACCACCAACGGCGGACTGGCCAAGTAGTTGGCCTTCACATCGGGATTGATGCGGCCTTCGAAGTTACGGTTGCCCGACAGCACCGCCGCCGCAACAAGGTTGCCATCGCGAACGGCCTTGGCAACGTGATCGGGAAGCGGGCCGCTGTTGCCGATGCAGGTGGTACAGCCGTAGCCGACCGTTTGAAAACCAAGCTGGTCGAGGTCTTTGTCGAGGCCCGATTTCTCCAGGTATTCAGTCACCACGCGGCTGCCGGGGGCCAGGCTGGTCTTCACCCATGGTTTACGGGTCAAGCCCTTGGCAGCGGCGTTACGAGCCACCAGACCGGCACCGATCATCACCGACGGATTGCTGGTGTTCGTGCAACTGGTGATCGCGGCAATCACCACGGCTCCGTCAGTGATTTCGCTGCTGTGGCCGTTATCGAGCACAGGCACGGGATCGGACGGGACATCTTTCCCGAAAGCGGCCTTCAGATCTTTGTGCCAGTTGGCTTTCATGTCTTTCAGCAGCACGCGGTCTTGTGGCCGCTTGGGACCAGCCATCGATGGTTGAACCGTGGCGAGATCGAGTGCCAATGTGCTGGTGAATTCCGGTTCCGGAGAACTGTCGGTACGGAACAGGCCCTGGGCCTTATAGTACTGCTCCACGAGTTCGATTTCGGCGGCGGTCCGGCCGGTCCGCTTCATGTAGCTCAATGTTTCGTCATCGACCGGGAAGAAGCCGATGGTGGCCCCATATTCGGGGGCCATATTGGCAATGGTGGCCCGGTCAGCAAGCGACATCTTCGACAGGCCGGGACCATAGAATTCGACGAACTTACCCACCACGCCATGCTTCCGTAGCATCTGCGTGACGGTGAGAACCAGGTCAGTCGCGGTTGCACCTTCCGGCAGTTTCCCGGTGACTTTGAAGCCCACGACTTCGGGCATCAGCATGTAAATCGGTTGGCCGAGCATCACGGCTTCGGCTTCGATTCCGCCAACACCCCAGCCAACCACGCCGAGACCGTTGATCATCGTCGTGTGACTGTCGGTACCGACTAGCGAATCGGGATAGACGACTTCGCTCGGAAGCCCCGGCAGATCCGCTCCATGAGCTTTCTGCCAGACGACTTTCGCCAGGTATTCGAGATTGACCTGATGCACAATTCCGGTCGCAGGGGGCACAGCCCGGAAGTTCTGGAACGCCTGCTGAGCCCAGCGCAGCAACTGGTAACGTTCAAGATTCCGCTCGAACTCTTTCTGCACGTTGAACTGCAAGGCATCCTCAGTGCCGAACTGGTCAACCTGCACCGAGTGGTCGATCACGAGGTCGCATTGAACCAGCGGATTGATCTTTTTGGGATCGCCCCCCATGCGGACCATCGCACTGCGGAGTGCGGCGAGATCGACCACCGCCGGAACCCCGGTGAAGTCTTGCAATACCACGCGTCCCGGCAGGAACGGGATTTCAACCTGGGCCGGAGCGGCGGCGTTCCAGCCCGCCACCTGCTTCACATGCTCTTCGTTGACCACGAAGTTGTCGACGTTCCGCAGACATGATTCCAGCAGCACCCGCAGCGAGAACGGCAGGCGGTCCATCGAACCCAGGCCCAATTCCGTGAGCCGGGGCAGACTGTAATACGTATAGTCGCCTTGAGAGGTCGACAACTTGGCAGCAGCATTGAACGCGTTGACGAGCGGCATGGATTCGCAAACTCCCTGGAACAGGCTGTCTGGGTGAGCAGCACATGCGTTAGATTATCCGCCAGAAACCCCGGCGTAAACGCATCGACAGGAGATATCGCAGAACGGAATTTTCTGCAGCAAAAGGGACGAGATGTTCGGGTTTTTACGCGGCGGCAAAACGGATCGAATCTTCCGGCAGGCTTATGCCCGCTGTTGTCGCACCCAGCACCGTGATTTCGGCCTGACCTCGCTCGTCTTTTTGTCTTACGAAGGGGTTTTCAGCTATCTCCTTTCCATCGATGCCGGTTGGACGCCCGTTCCTGACGAGAGTTCGCCCCTTTGCTGCCGGTTACGGCAGCTCAAATCGGGTGAAACCCCGGCCGATTATGCGGCCGCCCGGTTTGCCAGCGTGGTAGGGTTGACGTTGGCGGCTGTGAAAATTGAGGATGACCTGCGCGACAGCCGCTCTTGGGCCGCATGGCTCGCGGAAAAATGGTATCACCGCCGGTTTCGCCGGGTCCGGGACCAACTGGAGACGTGGGAACCTGACATTTGCGAAAGGCTCCGCTCCATCATCGGCGAGCATCTGAAGTTGGAAACGTCGTCCCGGCCAATGGCCATCAGTGAGTACGTTGAACCAACGGCTCATGCTTTTGCCACGCTGTTTGCCGTTTTGCCACAGGCTTGCGGTCAGGAGGGAAACCAGCATCGCGACACTTTGGCCGAGATTGCGGCGGATGTCGGGCGGGCGATCATCGCGTTTGATTGTGCGGTTGATTGGCCGTGGGATCGCCAGCGCGGGCAATTCAATCCGTTGCCCGATGAACCGGCGGTCGAAGCGGCCCGGTTATTCGCCGCCGACTGTCTGGAACGAGCCCGGCAGCGGTGTCTTGCCGAGTTCGGAGCCATGTCGCATGCCGGACGGGTCCTGCAGACCGTTCGGCAAAGGGTCTTGCAACTGAATTCCGCTCGACATTGGCCGAGTTGTCAGCGGACCAAGGAACGCTGGGGATTGCTGCGCGAACCGGGGTTCACCTACGCCAAATGCGATTGCCCGTGTGATGGCTGTGCCGGGGCGTGCGATGCAGGCTGCATCGATCCGGCCTGTTGTGATCTCGGGGCCTGTGGTTGCGAAGCCGCTGCCGAAGGGGGATGCTGTCAGCACTGTGGCGATTGCGGGGGCCCTGCCCAACCTCATGCCGCGGGACAGTGTGGACCGAACAATTGCGATGCGGGCTGCGGCGGTTGCTGGTGTGATCCGTGCTGCTATGCGGTCGATCCCTGTTGCGGCTACCCTGAGCCTCCACGAGATGAGAAAAAGAAAACCACTACGGCTGCGCTCGCCGATGAGCTGGAATCGAAACCTCCGGAAAGTTGATGCCCCATGTCGCTGCCCCGTTGGATCGCGCTCTTAGCGGGCTGTTTACTTTGGCTACCAACAGCCGCACGGTCAGCGGAACCATTGAAGGTGGTGGCCTATCTCCCGGATTACCGGCTGAATGCCCTCGAACCCGATCGGGGTCGGTTCATCACCGATGCCATTTTCTTTTCGATCGCGCCGGAACCTGGCAAACCGCTGGATCACCCCGCGTTGCAACGGCCCCAGGTCGCCAAACTTTTGAAGCACTGGCGAGACGACTTCGGTGTCCGTGTCACCTTCACGGTCGGGGGCTGGAACCGCAGCCAGGGGTTCGCCAGGATTGCAGCGACGGCGGAATCTCGGGCGGAATTCGTGCGTGATGTTCTCCGGTTCTGCGATCAACATGGTTTTTCGGGTGTCGATCTCGATTGGGAGCATCCAGAAAATGCCGCGGAAGTGGCCGCCTATGGGGCCCTCATTCACGATTTGAAGCAGGGCCTGGGACCCGACCGCACGGTCACCGCCGCTGTAGCGGGCTGGCAGCATCTTCCGGAAACGGCTTGGAAAGAACTCGATGCCGTCCATCTCATGGCCTACGACAATCGCGGTCGGCACTCGACGCTGGAATCCGCTCAGAAAGATGTCGCTCGGCTGATTTCCCTGGGTGTCCCCCCGGAACGCATTCGGCTCGGACTGCCGCTGTATGGCCGGGGGATCGAACAGGGAGACCGTGTGTTGACCTACGCCGAAATCGTCGACAAGTATCACCCGGCGGATGATGTCAACGAAGTCGACGGCCTCTTCTTCAATGGCCCGGACCTCATCCGCCAGAAGCTCGACTTCTGTCGAGAACAAAAACTGGGCGGCGTCATGCTCTGGGAAATCGGTCAAGACGCCCGCGGTGATGCCAGCCTGCTGCAAGTGATCTCGGAGGCGACGAAGGCCGTGCCATAGCCCTGAGTCGCGCTGGCCTGTTGTCCCTTGATCTCACCTCGCCATTCGATTGCGTGTTGCCAGTGGTCACGGCACAATCATGAGTCCTTATTGATGGGTGACTCATTGGCTTGGGCAACAGAGGTGCGACATGCGCGATCAGCGACAGAGTGTGTGGACAGGGTTTGTGCTGGGAATCGGTGCGCTGCTACCGTGGTCCTCAGTGCCCGCTCAGGAATCGACGGTGCAGACCCAGGTTCCCGAGATTGCACCATCGATTGTTGCTGGTTCTGATCCTGCGAACGTACAGGCCGACTTCACCGCCGTACATGCCAAATTCGATCAAGGCCCGAAGCCGCAATGGATTTGGGGACCCAACGACGACACCAGTTATTTCCTGACGAAAGAACTCCCGGCGGGGATCAAGTCGGCGTGGTTGAAAGCGGCCGCCGACAATCGGGCCACAGTCTGGATCAATAACCAGAAAGTGCTCGAAAATTCGAACTGGCAGACCGCGACGCTGGCCGATGTGACCTCCGCATTAAAGGCCGACGGTAATGTCATCCGTGCGAAAGTCGAGAACGAAGGGGGCGTCGCGGCGTTCCTCGCCAAAGTGGTCATCGAGACCGACAAAGGCGAACTCGCTTATGTCGTCACAGACGATTCCTGGGTTGTCACGCAGCAACGCAACTCGAAGGAAAAGCTGCCGGTCAAATCGCGCGGCGAACTCGGCGTCGGCCCGTGGGGCAATGTCTTCGCCTCGCGGGAAGAACCGGGGGGCCTCCGGGATCTGTTCGAACTGCGGCCCGGCTTCCAGGTGGAAAGGCTCTTCACCGTTCCCAAAGAAGAATTTGGCTCGTGGGTCTCGATCACGTTCGATGACAAAGGCCGTCTCATCGCCAGCGATCAGGGAGACAAGGGACTCTACCGCATCACACCGTCGCCCATCGGTTCCGAAGAGCCCACGAAAGTCGAGAAGATCCCGGTCAATATCACCAGTTCTCAGGGCATGCTGTGGGCCGATGGCGGCTTGTATGTGAGTGTGAATGGTGGCCCCGGCAGCGGTCTGTACCGTGCCACGGATTCCGACAGCGATGGCATGCTCGACACCGTCAAGCAATTGCATGCCATCAGCGGCGGCGGCGAACACGGTCCGCATGCCCTGCGCAAAGAGCCCGGCGGCTCAAATCTTTACATGATTGCCGGGAACCACACGCGGCCCCCCTTTGAAGTCGAACGCAACGCCGACCCGCAGACGATGGGGGGAGCCCGCGAAACCCCGCTGAAGACGAAGTTGCCACCGAATTCGTCCAGCCACATCCCCACCAATTGGGATGAAGACCTGTTGCTCAAGCGGCAATGGGATGCGAATGGTCACGCGGCGGGCGTGCTCGCTCCCGGCGGCTGGATTGCCAAGACCGATCCCGATGGCCAGACATGGGAAATCATCAGCGTTGGTTATCGCAACCCGTACGACATGGCCTTCAACGCCGATGGCGAACTCTTCGCCTACGATGCTGACATGGAATGGGATGTGGGCTCGCCGTGGTACCGTCCCACACGCGTGGTCCATTCGACCAGCGGCAGCGAGTTTGGCTGGCGGAGCGGCACGGGCAAATGGCCGGCCTACTATCCTGACAGCCTCCCCGCCATTGTCGATATCGGCCCCGGTTCTCCCGTGGGTGTCGAATTCGGTTACGGCACCAAATTCCCGGCGAAATATCAAAAGGCGTTATTCATCTGTGACTGGACGTTCGGCACGATGTACGCCATCCACATCACACCCGAGGGGGCCAGTTACCGCGGCGAGAAAGAAGAATTCGTCTCGCGCACGCCGTTGCCTCTCACCGATGTCGCCGTCGGTCCCGATGGGGCGTTGTACTTCACCATCGGCGGCCGCGGTACGCAGTCGGAACTCTTCCGCGTGACCTATGTCGGTGAGGAATCGACCGCACCGGCGGAATTGAAAGATGCCCAGTTTGCAGAGCTGCGAGCCCTGCGTCACAAACTGGAAGAGCATCATGCTTCGTCGGCCAATCCGCAAGAAACGATCGCGTTGGCCTGGCCCTATTTGAGCCACGCCGATCGCCATATCCGTTATGCCGCTCGCATTGCCATCGAACAGCAACCGGTGGATCTGTGGCGCGCCAAAGTCATTGCTGAGAAGAACCCGGTGGGCTTAATGCAAGCCGCGATCGCGCTCGCCCATCAGGGAGAACAGAGCGACGAAGCTCCTCTGGTGACAGCGTTGTCGCAACTCTCTTTCGGCTCGTTGACCGAAGCTCAACAACTTGATCTGTTACGGACCTGGTCGCTGGTTTTCATCCGTCTCGGGGCACCCGATGACGCCACCGCGGCGAAAGTGGCTGCGTCGCTTGATCCGTTCTATCCATCCTCAAATCGCGACCTGAACCGGGAACTCTGCACGGTCCTGGTGTTCCTGAAATCACCCACAGTGATTGCGAAAACGTTGGCGTTGCTGCAACAGCCCGACGTGCAGACCCAAGCCGAAGCCGATGCTCTGCTCGCCCGGAATCCCGGTTATGGCGGCTCGATCCGGGCCATGCTGGCCAATCAACCCGACATGCAGAAGGTGAATCTACTGTTTGCCCTGAAGGACCTGAAGACCGGCTGGACTATCGACCAACGCAAGATTTACTTCGATGCTCTCGCCGCCGCGAAGCAGAAATCCGGCGGCAACAGTTACCGCAAGTTCATTCAGAATATCGATGACGAAGCCTTCTACAACGCCCCTGAAGCCGAACGGTTGGCGATCGAAGCATTGGGAGCCCGTCAGAAGTACATTCCGCCCTCGCTGCCGAAGCCACAGGGACCAGGAAAAGACTGGACGTTGGATGATGTGCTCGCATCCACTCAAGGCCAACCGCTGAAGGGCCGCGACTTCAAGAACGGCGAGAAAATGTTTTCCGCGGCCCGCTGTGTCATCTGCCACCGTTTCAATGGTGATGGTGGTGCCACCGGCCCGGATCTGACGCAATCGGCAGGACGGTTCACGTTGAAGGATCTCTGCGAAGCGATTGTCGATCCCAGCAAGATCGTCTCCGATCAGTACAAGGCGACGACAATTCTGACTGCCGATGGCAAGTCGCATACCGGCCGCGTGGTCTCCGACACGCCAATGGAACTCGTGATGTCGATCGATCCCGAAGACGCGACGAAGCTGGTGACGATCAAGAAGACCGACATCGACGAACAGGTGCTGTCATCCACGTCGATCATGCCGAAGGACCTGCTCAAGCCGCTGAATGAAAACGAAGTGCTCGACCTGTTGGCGTATGTCCTCTCCCGCGGCAACCCGCGCGACGCCATGTTCCGGAAATGATCGATTGGGTTTGACGCAAAAAGGAAGCCCAGGGAACGCATTCCCTGGGCTTCTGCGTTTGACGGTAGGCCGTTTATCTAACGCAGTTTCTCCTGCACGAAGCTGACCAGTTCCTTAATCGGCAGCCGGTCTTGTTGCAGGGTGTCGCGGTCGCGGAGGGTGACGGTGTCGTTGGTCATCGTGTCACCATCCACGGTGATGCAGTACGGCGTGCCGATTTCGTCCATGCGGCGATAACGGCGGCCGATCGCGGCTTGTTGATCGTAGGCGGCAGCAATGCCTGCTTTCTTGAAGGCCCGGTAAATTTCGGCGGCCTTTTCGGGCATCCCTTCCTTCTTGATCAATGGGAAGATCGCCACCTTGATCGGCGCGAGCTTGGGATGCAGCTTGAGCACCAGGCGCTCCTGCATCACGCCCTTGTCGTCCGGCTGCTGATCTTCGTGGAAGGCTTCGCACAGGAAGGCCAGCGTGGCCCGGTCGCAACCGGCGGCGGGTTCAATCACATGGGGCACGAACCGTTCGCGGGCCTGATCATCGAAGTAGGTCAGGTCTTTGCCGCTGCCCTGATACTTCGGCTTGCCGTCGGGGCCTTTCTCGACCACGAGTTGTCCGTTCTCTTTGCAGAGCTTACCTTCCATATGCGATCGCAGGTCGAAATCGCCGCGATGGGCAATCCCTTCGAGTTCGCCATATTCCCCGGTATCGAGGAACGGGAAGGCATACTCGACATCGGCCGTGCCTACTGAGTAATGCGATAATTCATCCTTCGCATGTTCCCGCAGGATGAGGTTGCCCGAGGCGATGCCGTGGCGGATGTACCACTGATAACGGCGGTCGCGCCAGTAGCGGTACCACTCCAACGACTGCGACGGATGACAGAAAAACTCCATTTCCATCTGCTCGAACTCGCGCGAGCGGAAGGTGAAGTTGCGGGGGGTGATTTCGTTGCGGAAGCTCTTGCCGATCTGGGCGATGCCGAACGGAATCTTCACGCGCGAGCTGTCGCAGACATTCTTGAAGTTGACGAACATCCCCTGTGCGGTTTCCGGCCGCAGGTAGGCGGCATCGGCTTCGGTTCCCAGCGCTCCGAGCGTGGTCTTGAACATCAGGTTGAAGTCACGCGGATCGGTCAATGTGCCGGGCTTGGTCGCATCGGGTGCCAGGACGGAGGAATACTGATCGACGGCAATTGTCGCGAGGCTCGCCGGTTCACTCTTCCAGACCAGTCGATCGGCCTGATTCGAACGCAGGTCCAGAAGTTTGAGCGCCCGCTTGGTGACCGCTTCGAGCAGTTCCGGACCATCGGCAACGGCCGTCACGAAGACCGTATCGGCTTTGGATTCCAACCAGCGGCCTTTGACATGATCGAGCCGATACCGCGACTTGGTCTCTTTGCAATCGACCATCTTGTCACAGAACAGGTCGAAATGGCCGGAGCACTTCCAGACCTGCGGATGCATGATGATCGACGTTTCCACGCCCACCATGTCGAACGAAGTCGGAGCCCCTTCCGGCACCGAAAGTTCGTCGTGCTCGGTGATCATGTCAGCCCACCAGG
Source organism: bacterium (assembly GCA_016125225.1). Lineage (GTDB taxonomy): Bacteria > Planctomycetota > Planctomycetia > Planctomycetales > Planctomycetaceae > DSVQ01. The sequence goes on from WGME01000017.1 coordinate 85,367, forward strand.
CCTGACGGACGTTTCGCTTGAGTTCCACGCCGAGCGGTCCGTAATCCCAGAAGCCGTTCTGACCACCGTAGATTTCCGAGTCCTGAAAAATGAACCCGCGGCGTTTGCACAGCGAAACAATCTTGTCCATCCGGCTGTCGGCCATTGTTGTCGAATCCTCGTGAAGCCCAGGGATCGCTATCCCTGGGTGTCTGGTCAGTTTGAAAGCGTGATCTGCCCGGTATCGGCATGATACTCGGGCACAATCGAAAACAAATCGCGGGTCGCGGCCCGTTCCAGTTGATCGTCGAAGCCTAACCGGCGGCAATTGCGTCCGCCGAAGCTGTTCCGCATCGCTGCCAGAAATCCGTCAGGTGTCGAGATCGCATCTCGATACAGCCGCACGGCGAGCTGCAATTGGTCGTCGGTCCAATCCTCGGTCGAAATCTTGGATGCCGTGGCCAATTCCTGGGCAATCGCACCGGCACACAACGCATCTTCAACGGTGATTTTGCCTTTAGTGCCCGCACACACAAGGTGGACCGGCCGCAGATTTTGTACGAGGACGCTGACCACGGCGGAGAGGTTCACAAACGACCCGATAAGGACCCGATCGGCCTGGGATGCACGGTGTAACGCCTTGGTGCCATTCGTCGTCGTGAAGATGATCGTCTTGTTTTTCACCACGTCCGCCGTGTAAGCGAACGGGTTGTTGTCGTAGTCGAAACCGGGGATCAGCAGCCCTTCCCGCTCGCCGCCCGTGATCGCGGTTCCGGGAGAATATTCGCTCTTAAGTTGATGTGAGGCTTCGACATCGAGCGTGGGAATGACGCATTTGGCCCCATGCGCGAGGGCATGCGTGATCGTGGTCGAGGCCCGCAGGATATCCAGAATGACGGCAATACCGCCGCGGACTTCCTCGGGCTCGAACAGGACAGGCAACAAATGCACACGAACTTCGCGACTCATGCGGGGGATGATAGGGGAGAAACCGGCCCAGAGTCCAGAGACGCGGCCGGATCAGTCATTTAGCCCCCGGTTCAGGGAACCGGGGGAGTTTTCGGACCGTCATGGGCCGTGGCGACCTCGGTCAATCGTCCCTGTTCAAGAATGAGCAACCGGTCCGCGAGTTCCCGAGCTTCCGCCTGATTATGTGTCACATGCAGGGTGGTCACGCCGGTTTTCTGCTTGAGATCACGCAGCAGCAGGTACATTTCCTGCCGCGTGACGTCATCGAGGGCACTCAGGGGTTCATCGAGCAACAGAATCCGGGGCGGAATGGCCAATGCCCGGCCTAACGCCACCCGTTGGGCTTCCCCACCACTCAACCGATCAACGGAACGCGTCAGCACTGATGTGATGCCCAGCAATTCGGCGAGTTCCGTGACCCGGCGACGTTGTTCAGTGGCCGCGATCCGCCGTAATCGCAAAGCGAAACTGAGATGCTCCGCGACGGTCAAACCCGGAAACAACGCGAGATCTTGCGGGACGTAACCCATCTGCCGGTCGGCAGGATCGTGACGTGTGATGTCGACGTCATCGATGAGAATCCGCCCGGCACGCACCGGCCGCAGTCCACACAAGGCTTCCAACAGCGAAGTTTTCCCCGACCCCGTGCGGCCCATCAGCACGACATACTCTCCAGCCGCGATCTGCAGGGAAATGTCGGTTAGCTGGAAGTGCCCCGCCGTCAATGAAAGGCGATCGACGACGATCATCGTGAACGCTCCACGCCGAGCCACCGCAAAGTGATGAGGACGCCGAGTGCCATCACGACCATGAGAAGCGACACCGCCACTGCCGTTTCAAGATGGCCGACACTCCACTCAAAGTAGACGCTGGTCGACAGCACTTCCGTCTTCATGCGGGTGGCTCCCGCGAAGACCAGAATCGGCCCGAACTCTCCCAGCGACCGTGCCCAGGCCATCACCCCCGCGGCGACCAGACCCCGCTGCGCTTGAGGCAAGGCGATCTGCCAGAAAGCCCCGGCTCGGGAACAACCAAGCGTGCGGGCCACCTGTTCGGCCCGTGGATTGATCTCGTCGAACGTGACCCGCATGGTCCGTGAGGTGAAGGCACAACCGATGGCAAACTGTGCCAGGATGATGGCAGGCACGTGAAAGGTGACGGGCAGACCGCGATCCCGCAGGGCATCTTCCAGCCGCCAGCCCCCCCAGTCGAGATGGAACAGAATCAACAGGCTCAAGCCGAGGACCAACGGTGGCAAGACCACGGGAATTTCGATGAGAGTATCGATCAGCCACCGCCCCGGAAACTGGTACCTCGACAACAGATAACCGAGAGCGGTGCCGACCCAGAGCGACAGAATCGCCGAGATCGAACACGTCACCAGTGTCAGCCGTAGTGAGTATTGAATTTCAGGCTGTTGGATCACCTGCCACATGTGGCCCGGCGTGGTGAAGAGGGCATCAGCCGTGAGGAGTGCCAGAATCAGAACAACGTAACTGCCCCCCAGCAGACCTAATGTGGTGAAGAATATTGCATCAGAGCAACGTCGTCGGGTGGCGATGCGTTGCGGGGACAAGGACATGATGAGGGATCAATTCCGGTGGTTTTGTCAGAAAAATCCCAGCATACCGGCGGGAGTTAACCGTTGTCGTGGAGGTTCTGCGAGTGACAGGATCCTGTCACTCGTGCGGCAGTCAGTATCGGCTCACGGTCACTTTTGACTGGCCAGCGTCGCTCGGGCGGCGGCGGCTACGATTTCGTCTTCATCATCACATGCAGTCAGCAAGGCCTCCCGGGAAGAAGATGGCAACGGACCGATGTTTCCGAGGGCTTTGGCGGCGTACTCGCGGACGAGGGGTTCTTCATCGTCGAGGGCCGTGGTCAGTTCGGCAATGGCCGGTGCGGCAGCCGCTTCCAACTGCAACAACGCCGCCGCAGTCGCTTCCCGGACATCCGCCTGTTCGGCCGATAACCATTCCTGCAAGGTGGGAACTGTCACCGCAGCCTGCCCGGTCAACACGCCGCAGACGTCCGCGAGTACCACTTGCGATGTCGGTTGAATATCGTCACGACTTAACAGCACACCCAAGGCCGTTGCCAGTGCGATCGAGCCGGCATCAAGCCGGCACATGGCACGGACGGCCGCCAGTTGCACATCGGGATCTTCGCTGGTCAGCAGTGGCTGCAAGGCCAGTCTGATTGGCTCTGCTTGTGTGGAGGGGATGAACTCCGGCGAACGCACCAGTTGCCGGCCGAGCCAGTTCGCCGCCGTCGCCTGCAATTCGGAATCGGTCGAGTTCAGCAAGCTGGCGACGTCGCCAAGCACATCGCCCGGCGGAAGCAATTCCGTTAACGCGACGAAGGCCCGGTAACGCTCTTCGATCGCAGCAGCAGAACCCAAGACCGAACGCCATTCGGCAACGGAGCGCGAAGCATACGGATTCAACGGGATATCACGAGGCATCTATAGTACCTGAATGTCGAAGGATGAATGCTGAATGTCGAAATTCTGCATTCGGATTTCGACATTCGACATGAGATTTTTTCATCACCAGTGCATCACAAAACCGCCATCAACATTGATGGTCTGGCCGGTGATTTCGGTGGCCCGGCCAGATGACAGGAAGACAATCATATCGGCAATGTGATCCGGGGTCTGCCACCGGCCGAGAGGCACCACGCGGCTGACTTTCTCGGCGGACCAGTCTTCATAGCTCTGGCGTTTGTCGGGCGGTTGTTGGTCGTGCCAGGCCTGCCAGACCGATTTGTTGAGCGGCGTTTGAATCATGCCGGGACAGATCGTATTAACCCGCACGCCATGCGGAGCCAGATCTTTCGCGAGACACTGCGCGAAATTGATATTCGCCGCCTTGGTGGCACTGTAGGGCGGGTCGGTCTGCGAACCGATTTGCCCCGCGACCGAAGAGAGGAAAATCATGGTGCCATCACGCAGGGCCTGCAGCTTTGGAGCAACGGCATAGACCACATTTACCATGCCCTGCATGTTCACTTCCCACACCCGTGGCCAGTCGTCCGGCGTGAGATTCGTGAAGGGAAAGCCGAACTTGCCCGACCCAATCGCGGCGGCGTGCACCAGATGCTGCACAGTCCCAAAGACCTCCACGGTCTCGGTGACGGCTGCCTGACAATCAGCAGAGGACGTAATGTCGCAGCGGATCGCGTGCACCGCTTGAGGATGCAAGGCGGCGCTTTCGGCAACAACATCGGCGAGATGTGGCGCGGTATCCCACGCGGCGACCTTCGCTCCTTCCCGCAGAAAATGGCGCATCGTGGCCAGTCCGATGCCACTTGCCGCACCAGTCACCACCACCACCCGCCCCGAAAGTTCTAAGTCCAATTGAGAATCCTTGTCTGCCCCGGTGCTTGACCCTGTGTTCACTGACGGGATATCGTGACGCCTGCACCCGTCAGACACAATTCTGCTGATCGACTCCCTGAAAGATCAAGGCGTTCCATGATGCCCCGTATTGGATTACCTCTGAATTGGCCGTTCTGGTCGCTGGCCCTGTTCGTATTCTGCTGTGGTTGTGCCGCTGAAATTCCGCAGGAAACCGCCTCAAAAGATGCGGCCCCACCGGCGACCGATGCCACCGCAACGATGCCCCGCGAGACCGAAGCCGCACCATCTGGCGGACTCAAACGCATCATCATTCTGGTCAATAATCCGTCGCCCTTCTGGGATGCCTGCCGCGCCGGGGTACTCGATTCCAATGGCGAATTGAACCTCGAAGCCCAGGGGTATGTCGCCAGCATGGAAGTCCCCGATGGCACGATTCAGGGCCAGCTCGATCGGCTGCGGCAGTTCGCCACGCAAAGTGACATAGCTGCCATCGGCATTTCGCCGCTGGAATCGGACAATGCTGCCATCGCCGATGAACTGAAAAAGCTCAAGGACAAAGGCATTCCGGTCATCACGTTTGATTCCGACCTCGATCGCGAACGCTTCCGTGACCTGCGGTATGCATTCCTCGGCACTAACAATCGCGGCGCGGGCGAAGTACTGGGTCAATGTGCCCAGGTTCTGCGACCCTACGGCGGGGAATATGTCACCTTCGTCGGCCGGACGGGGGCACAGAATGCGATTGAACGGATTGATGGCTTCGCAGCCGGGGCCGGAGAGAAGTTCGTCCAGCAAGACAAAATGGCGGATGGTGGCGACCGCAGCAAAGCTCAGGAGAACGTTCGCAACGCCCTCCGCAACCATCCCGACTTGAACAATTTGGTGGGCATCTGGTCGTACAACGCCCCGGCAATTGTCGATGTTGTCCGCGAACAGAAAGTGCGGAACAAAGTCGCAGTCACCGTCTTCGATGCCGAGCCGGGCACGATCGCCGCCATGAAGCAAGGCGATGTCGATGTGCTGGTGGTGCAGGACCCGTATGCGATGGGCATGCAAAGCGTAAAACTGCTGGCCGCGTTGCTCAAGAAAGACGACGCGACTGTCAAAGAAATGTTGCCCACTTACGGTGAACCGGATGGCGACCTCTTCGACACCGGGATCAAAGTCGTCGTGCCGAGTGACGATTCACCCATCAAGGCCGACCTGTTCCCCGGCAAAGTGCAGCACATGACCTTGCCCACCTTTGAAGCCTGGTTGCAGAAGTACGGCCTCACGGGATCATGATGCCGATTTATGATCCCGTGAAGCCCAGGGATTGCTATCCCTGGGCTTTTTCTTGGAGATTTATTGTCGTTCAACCGGGAACGCTCCGCCGTGAATTCCCTGCCCTTCTGGCGCCGTCACGAATTCAATTTGCTGCTCGCGGTGATTGCCGTTGCGATTGGCACCGCCGTGCTCGACCCGCAGCATAATTACTGGCGCGATCCGGGGGCTTCGGCTTGGGATCTCGTGCGACAATGGTCGATGCTGACGCTGTTTTCACTGGGGGCCGCCGTTGTCATTATCTCCGGCGGAATCGATCTTTCGACGGGTTCGGTCATTGCCTTCAGTGGCACCGTCTGTGCGGCGATTCTGCTGTGGCTGGTACCGGAGGCGATGCTCAAGGCGGAACCGTTACCTGCCTGGGCAATCACCCTCGCTATCTGTGGAACCTTGCTGAGCGGCTTTCTCGTGGGGAGTCTGCATGCGTGGCTGATTACGGTGGTGGGTTTGCCACCCTTCGTGGCAACACTGGCCACGCTGGTGGGACTGCGGAGTCTCGCGCGGGCAATCGTCGAATCGCTCACGGAACATCTCAAAGGGAATGCGAACACTCAGATCGACATCTTCGACGGCAAGTTCCGTTATCTCTCGCAATCGGTCTGGATTCCCGCCGCCCTCGTAATTGTCCTCGGCATCGGACTGTGGTTGATGCTCAGCCGCACGGTGTTGGGCCGGCATCTGTATGCGCTCGGGGGAAATGAGCAGGCCGCGCGACTCAGCGGCATCCGCACCGATCGGCTCAAATGGGTGGCGTACTGCATCTCGGCCATGCTGGCGTCCTTATCCGGCGTCCTTTACATCTGCGATCAAGGGGTCGCCGATCCGCAAATGCTTGGTCGGGGCTATGAACTCAACGCGATTGCCGCGGCGGTGGTCGGTGGATGCAGCCTGCAAGGGGGCATCGGCACAATTCCGGGCACGCTGCTGGGGGCTCTCTTTCTGCGGGCTGTGAATGATGGCATCTCCAAAATCATCAAAACCGGGGCCGATGTCTATGAGGGTTTGATCGTCGGCGTGGTGGTGGTCTTCGCCGTGGTCTTCACGCAGTCGGAATCAACGTCACGACAACGCCGTTCATTGTTCGCCGGGGGTTTAGGACTGGTCACTCTGCTGAACCTCACCTTGATTGCTGGCGTGCTGATGGCACTGGTCGGGGTCAAACTGCTTGGCAGCCACGTGCAGATGAATGCCGTGTGGCTGTCGTCATTCACCATGCTCGCGGTGCTGGCGCTGCTGCTGTTGTCCCGCTCGTCTCTATCACCTACCGCCTGGCGGAAATGGGGTGTAGCCTGGGCGATCGTGACGGTGGTCGCCGGTATGGGGCTCGATCGGGCCTACCCAGCGATTCAGACCAACCGCGCGATTGCCGCTGTGACAAGCGCCGGGGGCAAAGTGGTGCGGAATGATCTCGGCGTGGTCGCGGACTTCAGTGACACCGGCCTCACCGATGAGCAATGGACGTCCATCGCCCCAAAACTGAGCGGGCTCAGCGGTCTGGCCGAAGTGCGGTTGAATGACACCACCGTGACCGACCGAGCCGTCGATGCCCTCGAAAAACTGCCGGGACTCAAGCGGATCGATCTGAGCGGCACGGCGGTTTCAGCGACCGTCAGTCAACGCCTGCGTCGGAAGTTCCCGCAAGCGACGATCGTGCTTGAACCTGCGAAATAGAAACGCAGACAGGGCCGGGATGCTACCCCCGTCCGCACCTGAGAGCCAAATGTTTAGGGCTGCTTCTGTTAGGACCTGACCCGGTTCGCACGGCCTCACCGCAGAAAGAGGTAGCCTCTCGGCCCCGTCTCGCGAATCGTCCAGTATTCACACTTTTGTCGTAACGTCAAGCCAGTCCGCGAGATTCCCGCGACAGATACCACGCCAACAGGGTCCGATAGCAGGGGCTGAAACGCTCGGGTTCCTGCTCCAGTCGAGCTGCAACGTCCGCCAGTGGCAGCCATTCGATCGCCGCGATTTCACCCGGATCGGGCGTGGGAACCGCGTCCGTTACCAGACGATAAAGCTGCGTGTGCTCGTAACAGGTTTCGGGACCGGCAGGAAATTTGGCCAGGAATTCCAGGTGGCCTCGGAGTCCCAATTCTTCCCAGAGTTCCCGCTCCACGGAGGAGTCATAGTCTTCCCCACTGCTGACATGCCCCGACGCGGACGACGTAAAGCAGAGCGGATATTGATCTTTCGTCGCCGACCGCAGGTGCATCAGCAGTTCGCCCGTTGGCCTGAACACAAACACATGTACGGCCCGATGCAGCCAGTTTTTCGCATGCACCTCGGAACGCGGAGCGACACCGATGACCCGATCCTGCGCGTCGCAAACGTCAAACAATTCTTCGGTCATCAGGCAAGCTCCGGTTCCTGAGAGAACAGCGTGCATCATTATCGACCAATGGTTTTGCGGTCAAATTGTACAAATCTCGCTGCGGGACCCTCCACTACGAAGATGACAGCTTTCGTAACATTTGTTGGGCCAGCCATTTGCGACGGGATCGCAACTCCGGTTCCGAACTGGCACGGCAACTGCATACTACAGTATTCCATGCTCGAATCTGGGAGATCTGAGCGAAATTCAATCTGGAGGGATTCTCAAATGCTCGTCCTGACCCGTCGTACAGACGAATCCATTCTGATCGGTGACGAAGAAGTCGTGGTGCGTATTCTCGAAATCCGTGGCAATCGCGTCCGAATTGGTATCGAAGCACCGGCCAATGTCTCGATTCGTCGCGATGAAGCCCCACCACGAGAGTTTGAGTTCCAGATGTCTCGTGAACTTGAGCTGGTTCAGTCCTGATTACAGGATTGGAGGCAGAGTTCGCTGCATTGAGAATCTCTGTAGCGAACTGAGGGGGCTGTCTTCAGAGAATCGGTTGCAGTGAGTGACTTTCTCCTCTGCGACCTGCATCGAAATGCCAGAGGGTGTATACTCGGAGCCAGCATCGCTGCTGACAACAGTCGCGATCACTTCCCCAGGAATTGGCACCGAGAGTTGAACCCATGTCTAACGTGCTGACGTTTATTCTTGGCGGGGGCAAAGGCACCCGCTTGTTCCCGCTCACTCAGTATCGTTCCAAGCCTGCGGTCCCGCTCGCGGGTAAGTATCGATTGATCGACATCCCGATCTCGAACTGCATCAACAGCGGCATGAACCGCGTCTATCTGCTGACACAGTTCAACTCGGTCAGCCTCCATCGGCATATTCGCCAGACTTACCGCTTCGACCGTTTCGACGGTGGTTTCGTTGAGATCCTCGCGGCCCAGCAGACGATGGAAGGGATGGAGCTGTATGAAGGCACCGCCGATGCCGTCCGCAAGAACATTCGCTATCTGCAGCAAAAGGGGATTGAGTACGTTCTGATTCTTTCCGGCGATCAGCTGTATCGCATGAACTATCAGGAGATGCTGCAAACCCACATCGACACGAAGGCCGATGCCACGATTGGGGCATTGCCCGTCACCCGGCAGCAGGCCAAAGGCTTCGGCATCATGCGGCTCGATGACGAAGGCCGCGTGCGGGGCTTTCTGGAGAAGCCGCAGACCGACGAAGAAATGGATATCGTCCGGACAGAACCGTCATGGATCGAATCCCGCGGCATCCCCGCCAAAGGCCGCGATTGCCTCGGCAGCATGGGCATCTATCTGTTCGATCGCGATGTGCTGCTCGACCTGCTGATGAAGAGCGATTACCGCGACTTCGGCAAGGAAGTCTTCCCGATGTCGATCCGCACGCATAACGTGCAGGTCCACCTGTTCGATGGTTACTGGGAAGACATCGGTACCATTCGCGCGTTTTATGACGCGAACATTGATCTCTGCCGGCATGATGCGCCGTTTCAGTTGCTCGATGAAAGTGCCCCGATTTTCACCCACGCGCGGATGCTTCCGCCGACACGGTGCGATGGCGCTCAGATCACCCAGAGCCTGATTTCCGATGGGTGCTTCATCGAGCCGGGGGCGGTCATCGAGAACAGCGTGATCGGGCTGCGTTGCCGGATTGGTAAGAACGTCACCATTCGCAATTCGGTGCTGATGGGGGCCGATTACTTCCAGTCCGACGACGAAATCGCCGCTGATCACGCGGCGGGAACCCCTCCCGTTGGGATTGGCGAAGGCAGTTTCATCAACGGTTCCATCGTCGACAAGAACTGCCGCATTGGCAAAAACGTCCGCATCTGTCCCAAGAGCCTCGACAAACTGCCGGAAGGCTCACCCCTGGTGATGGAAGAGGGCGTGATTGTCGTGCCCAAGGATTGTGCGCTGGTCGATGGTTGGTCGTTGACGTAACGCCATAACCCCACAGCGCTCGGAGTTGCCTCGCGGCTAACGGACGACGGCACACCGGGCGACTTCTTGCATCGTCGCGGCTTGACGTTCCTGGACGAACCGTTGAGCCGCGGCGACTTTTTTGAGGGATTCGTCCCGGTTGCGGATCATTGCGACCACCGTCGGGGCATAACGCTCACAATCGGCGGGCTGATCGAGATCGAACAGCCAATCTCCGAGGCCAATGTCGCGCCACATCAGTCCCTTGGATGTCTGCTCAGCAAAGCGGCCGACGATGGCGGGGACGCCGTTGCCAATGCACATGATGGGGCTGTGCATCTCCAGACCGAAGAGCCCGGCCGAGCGGATGTAGGTGCTGAGCGCTTCATCGGTCAGCCAGTACGAATCCCGCCAGACCACCGAGGGAAGCACATCGCTCGGAAGTTTGTCGTACAGGTTTTCTTTCGCGACGGCCATGTGCGTCATGTCCTCTGGACAGAGCAGCACCTTCTTGCCCGTCTCGCGCACCACGGCGGTGATCGCCCCCCGTAACACAGCATGATCATGTTCCCGCATTTCTTCGTTCCGCGCGTGTTTGGCTTCGTCGAAGGCCCGGCCCTTTTTGATCAGCCAGTACGGCGTGTACCGTAACCGGGGGATGCAGCAGACAAACTCGCCGGGTTGCAGATGATGCGCTGCCAGAAAAGATTCGGCGGCAGCGTCATTCCGCAGGTCGCATCCGAAGGCACCGTCCGGACCAAATTCCATGATCGGGCAGGCAATGCCATCGGACTTGGCAACGCCGAGCGAGACCGTATCGCGGAAATAGAGAAACTTCGCCTGGGTCATCAACTCGCGTTGTTTCGCATCAACCCCACCACTGTAAGTGATGCCATACACACCGAACGGCTTGCCGGTGTGCTCAACGAAGGCCATCACATCCTTGACTGCGACAAAGGACGCTCCCGAACCATGCAGTAGGAAGTCGGTGCCATCAATCGCGGCCTGCAACTCCGGATTCGAGGCCTTGCCATCCGCCTTGATCGAACCTTTGACGATCGTCAATTTCGGAAACCGCTGGTGTTCCATCGCGGCGACTTCCTCGGTTAAGTCTCCGGACGACCAGAGTGTGACTTCCGCGTTGGGCACATACTTTTCGAGGAGAGCCAATACCCCCGGCGTATGGGCAATATCGCCGATGTTGACCACCTGCCACGACGACCGCAGCAGAATCCGCGGCGGCCGCTGTTCCGCAGCCCGTAATGAAGTGGCCGCGAGTGCGGCGAGCAGCGATTGAATGAAGGTGCGGCGTTGCATGGTTGCAAGTAACCTTTCAGATTTAAGGATAGCCGCATAGCGTAAGGAATGAGCAGATTTTCGTAAATTGAAGGTCTGCAAGGCTACTTGGTTTCGGTGTGTTCAAGTGAAGCTAGTGCTCCGAGAAACCTCTCGTACCACGCTTCTACACGCGAAGGTGAAGTAATAAACCATTCAATGCCGGGACTGTCAGCCACTTCTGCCTCAATCAGTCTTAATGATGAGTGGAGTGCTCTTTCAAGAGCCGCGGCATCGTTTGAGCGGATGACAAGTCCGACAATCGGAAAATGTGATAACGAAGTTTTAATCCCTTGCGTCATGATACGACTGATTGCATCACTGCTGCTGGTCCTCCCAATCTTGCACTCCCAGACGGCGCGACCCTCCAATTCTGCAAGACGTCGATCATTCGGATTGAAGTAAAGATAGACACATTCATTGCCTACGCCGATCTCTCGTTCGGACTGTACGATGGGTTCTAATGCATCATTCTCCTGATCCTCGTTGAACATCGGCTCAACTTCACCCAAGTCATTCGGTTGCTCGTCTCCAGTTGAAGCCTCAGTCCATCGCCACCAGCCATGCCCAGGAGCCATAACTGAACCATCGTCACGCAAGTCCTGCAAAACTCTCCTGACAGTGAAATTTGGGTTGCTAGGGAGGATGCCGCCTCGCTCGCGATGCATCTGCACTATATGGTTGACAAGGTTTCCACTCTTCCATTGTGACTGCTTACGGAATAACTCCTCGACAAGTTGTCGTACAAGCGGCCTTGTGAATGGCATCCCCGCTGACAATTTAGTAGGCCCTTCGATGTTGGCTATTCAACTTCGCCCAGTTCTTACTCGTGTGCAACGTTCAACGCAGATAATGTCGGTACGCGCGATACCCATAATACTTCGGACGGTCATCGAAACGCACGTGCAACCAGGGGACACCGTCCCCCGCGGTGCTCAGCCAGACGGGCTTTGTGCCGATCCGCCGAGATAGCACTTCTCCCACGCGTTGCCAGAGGGCTTCCTGTTGTGACGGCGGGGCGTGTCGGACAAAGGCGGCGAGATGACCGTAAGCGGTCGCTGCGGTTTGTTGTGCGGGGACCACCAGAATCGCATCGCCGCCCAGATTCGGGAATTCGGCCACATCCGTGTGATGAGTCGGGAAGGCCTCGGCAAAGGACGAAAAATCCGCCGGGCGTTCCAAAGTCGGGGCATCGAGCACCACGCATTCAAACGGCCGCGTAAGTGTCACGGCCGTCACCCCCGGCGTTTCCCAGCGGAACGCCAAGTACGGCTGCGAGGCGAGCAATTGATTGAAGAACGACCGAAACGCCGAATTCGATTGCCACCCCTGCATTACCTCGGCAAATGAAAGAGCTGTTCCGTCTGCCAACAGAGATAGACGACAGCCTCGTATGTCTGTGAGCGGTTCAGTTTTGGCGCGCCAAAGGGATTGAGATCTGTTCTTCACACGGTATTCTTTCAGTAGGGCAGGCTCCCGCCTGCCTTTTTCTGTGGCTCTCATAGAAAAAAACGGCAGGCGGGGGGCCTGCCCTATTCGCTCTGGCATAAGCATTATGCAAGGAATTACATGGAACGAGATTCTAGGTCACGCACAACCCTGGTAGTCAGTGCAGGTTTCTTCATCAAGTTATCTGTGTTTTTCTTCATCTCGTCCTCTGTCATTGCAAGTGCGTTCGGAATTGCCCGCCCATGTCTAGTATTGAACGAAAATCAGATTCTGTACCTATTCTCGACGTCTGCCCAGGTTATCGCTGCAGTCTATGGACTCACTCTCACCGGCTTCCTCTTCTTCCGTAATGAGCTAACACGCGAAGCGAATGAAGACGAGACATTGGAGGAACCAATCGACGAGCTAGAGGACCGCTACTTCAAACTACTTGTCTATATAACAATTCTCGTAGCGATTACCTTACTCTTGGCAAATCTAGCTATCTCACATGAATCATCGCAACGCACAAATCTTTCCACAATTATAATCAACACCGGCCAGTCCGCTTACCTGGTAGCTTTTGCGTCCATCGCACTGTTTATCTTCGATGTAACTGCGCCTCATCGCATCAAAGGAGCAAGTCAGAATCTACAGAACGAACTTGATCCCTCGCGTGACCCGAAGGCACGTGGGAGCTTGGAGGCGTTTATCCAAAACTATAACCAAATTGAGAGGCTGCTGGCTGAAGCAGGTCAGCTATATCAGTCTTTTACCACTGCATCATCGCAGGCGAGACAGACAAAGAGAATCTCTAATATGCGACTGGCAGACATCCTCTTCCGAAGCGAACGAATTAACTCATCCTTGCATCAACGGCTTCGAGATCTGATCACTCTCCGTAATGCAATCATTCACGGAGCAGAGCCAATCGTAAGCCAAGAGATAGTTGACGATTCCGCACGTGTGCTCAACGAGCTCCGTGGTAGTCTGAATTCAAATTCGCGGTGATCTTGTGTGCCGAGTGCGCTGTATGATGGTGCCACGGCTGTGTGAGCCATGCCGGTGCAAATTGGACGGTTCACCACCTTATGCACGGCTTACAGAGCCGTGGCACATCCCATTCGGTCAACACTTAAGCCGGGCCTGACCAACCTCTGAGCTGACCGACATTGGTCGGCCTCTCTCGCCTGTCCCGCGCAAGCGGTCGAGTTTCACGACATCCACCGGCTACGGCGAACGTCCCCGCCCAGTCACCCGCCTGACAATCTGCTCATATCAACAGTCTTGGATATCTTGCCTTGTTCAGTTGATTGTCAAAGTTTGACTGGTTTACCGTGTTTGCCGGTGGGACGGGTCGGTGTGATCTGTCCCCGGACGCGGGGCTGGGGCGTTCGCCAAACCTCGTCCTTCATGGAGTGAGATTCGTATGCAACGTTGGTTCTTGTGTCTGTTCCTCTGGGCCACGCCGATGATCGGCTTTTCTGCGGAACGGACCACCTCTGAACACGACTGGCTGACCAAGCATCCCACGATTGTGGAACTGGTCAAGCTGGCCAATGAGCACCGTGCGCGGATGGGACGCCCGCCGGTGACAGTCAACGCGGATCTGTGCCTGGCGGCACAGCGGCACGCGGTCAACATGGCCGATACCGGGTGGTATCGCCACAGCGGATTGCCTTGGCCGGAAATCATTTACGCCGGTCCGCGATCCCCACAAGACGCCATCAACGGATGGATTTACTCACCCGCCCATCACGGCATCATGCTGTCGGGCAACGAGGTCGGGTTTGGCTATATGGTACGCAACGGACAACCCTATTGGGTGGGATTGTTCCGATAACAGAGGCTGAGAGGTCTCGGATTCGGCGGGGTGGGTACCGCCTACGGCGCGACGGCCGGTTGTCACCAGACAGCCGGCCGTTGTCATTTCACGGCGTCTCAGATTCGTTATGACCGAACGAATACACGAGGAGTTCGGACTTCCTCCGGAGGGAAATCCCGGTATCTCCGGGCAAACTCTGTCGGTGAGTTAAATTGGAAGTACCGGGGAGGAATGAGACCGCTGCTCGCCAGGATGCGCCCGCTGTATGCTTCAACGCATTTCCAAAAGAGAACTGATCGCCAGAACCCTGCAGCAGACCGGCTTCGATCGGATGCTGTATCAGGCCCGGAGTTGGCGCGGCATTCTGATCCTGAATTACCACCGGATTGGCAACGGCTCGCGATCCAGTTGTGATCGTAATTTGTGGAGTGCCACGGCTGAGTCGTTCGAAGAGCAGGTGCGTTATGTCACCAAGCACTACGATGTAATCGGGCTGGAAGATCTGGACCTGGCGCTGCGAAATCCCCGTGGTCGATTCGTCGTCATTACCTTCGATGATGGTTACCTCGACAACTACACCGAAGCCTTTCCGATTCTAAAGTCGTATCACGCCAAAGGGGCGTTTTTTATCACCACGGGCTTCCTGGATGTCCCCAGTATTCCCTGGTGGGACGAAATTGCCTGGATGGTGCGACGGTGTCCGCTGGAGGTCTTGCCTGCCAATCGCTGGTCTCAAGAGTCGATCCGGTTGGATTACGACGACCGCGAGTCGGTCATTCAGATGCTGTTGCTCGCCTATAAAAAATCATCGGTTGAGCAGGCGGCTGGTTTCCTGAGCGAACTGGCCGATGTGTTACAGACGGGTCGCGCTCCCCAACGGATTGCCCACGAATTGTGGATGACCTGGCCCATGCTACGGGAAATGCAGCAGGCCGGAATGACGATTGGTGGACATACGGTCACTCATCCTATTCTCGCCACTCTAACAGCAGAGCAGCAGGATTATGAAGTGGGAGAATGCCTGCGACGGATTCGCAAGGAGTTGGGAACTCTCATCGACACATTCAGCTATCCCGTGGGTGGGCAGTCAAGTTTTAACATCCACACCCGCAAAGCCTTAGAGAAACATGGGGTGCGCTGGGCCTTTACGTTCATCGGCGGACATATCCGCCCTCGGCAGTATGACCGGTTTGCGTTGCCCCGAACGGCGATCGAGACCGATATCAACGCTCCGTTGTTCAATGCCCTGCTGACTCTGCCGCAGTGGTATGCCTGATCACACCGCCAGTCGGGATGGGCGGGTCTCCGGAATTGCAGAAAAACGTCTATCCACTGTTGCCGCCTTGAGTTATTGTTCCGCGCCGCGGTCAGATCTCCCCGTCCGATTTTGAACGGCCAGCGGCACGAGGATATGGGGCGTGCACAGAGCCAAGGTGGCAGATCGATGGCAATTCGACCCGCTCGTTCAACGGGTCGCGTGGGGTCTTGCCGTCCTGATGCTGTCGGGTTGCCAGGTTTTGGATCTGACGCAACACGATGCTCAGCCAACGGATGCGCTCGCCTCGGATGCCGCGAACACTGAGGCGCCCGCATCGACGTCTCTGAAACCGGCCGTCGACTCGACGGCAGTCAACGACACAACGGGGACCCCACTTCCACCGATCGCCGATGCCCATTTACTGGAGCAATTTCGCGATGTCCTGTCGCGCGGCGAGTGGCAGGTCGATTTGAACTGGTCGGTATTAACAGGGGTGGAATCGTGCCCCTCGTTGCCCTGGCGGTGGCGCTACGTCTTTCCGAGTCAGCAAAAGCTGACGCCCAACCAGAGCGAAGTGGTTCGTCGTTATGCCTGGCTGTGGGAAGGGCACCAATCAGGTTCGGAAGATGAACAGGAGTTGATCGCAGCGGTCTTGCAGCAGCTTCAAACTGAACCCGCACCACTTGGCACCTCAGCCTGCATACTTCTGGCCCATGTGACGCCGGGTTCGACGCATGTTACGACGGCTCAACTCGAAGCGACCGCCCGTCAACCTGCGGCCGGAAACACTTCCCTGGCAGTGAAAACTCAGTGTGCAGCGGCGGAAGCCTGGTGCCGAGTCTTGATGGCACAATCGGCCGTTCCCCCGGAAGAGGCGTTAGCAGCGCCCGGTCGGTTATTGACCGAATTGTCTCTGCCCGAGGAACTGATCACGACTCTATGGCGTACGCTCGCCAGCGACATTATCCCCGATCAGTTGCCGGGCCTGTCGGAGACTCTGCGTGACCTGCCGGAGACTACACTGCTCACATCGAAGCAACTTGGGGCGCTGGAAGCTTGCACCATCGGGGCGGCGGCGATACGGTTCAGGCACGACGATGCGACGGTGGCTGTCTATCGAGAGCAGGATTGGCCGCCGCGGCTCATTGCCTGGAGATTGGCAGATGATGCCCAGGCACGGCAACTGGTGGGCCGCTGGGCCGCCTGGGTTCAACATCCTTCGGCCTTCTCGTTACTGCTATCGCAACGACGAGATGCTCAGGTGAGTGTCTGTCACTCGGCGATCGTCAGCCTTGGATTGCTCGACCGCGACGAAAGCTGGCAGGAACTTCGCAATGTGGCACAAACTGGGACGGACCCCGAGCGAGCCCTGGCGATTCTGGCGTTATCGCAGCAGGGGGCTTCCGAATTGGAGCCGTATGTTGCGTCGGAACGATCGACCTTAAGGCAAGCTGTTGCGACAGCATTGATCCACCATCCGAACGGCACGGCGGCGGCGATGTTGAATCGTCTGCTGGCCGACACCGATCTCGATGTGCAAGCCGCCGCCGTGGCAACGGCTGTTCAATACCCTCCGGCACTGGCCCGTCCTTTGTTACTGCATGCGATTGAAGAGGGAGCCTTCGCCACGCGCAAGATAGCTCAGAAAGGCTTAGTCCATCTCGATCCCGAGGTGCCCGTCTTTCCGATTGATGGTGACGACGTCGCACGGCGGCAGGCGGTAGAAGAGTATGCCCGTTCGCGCGGGATTCCGCTCGATCCCTGGATTAGCGAAATGCGGGCGTCGACAGTGTCCCTTGTGGCACCAGAGACCCTGTCGGGAACCGATGAGCGGCTGGCGAGTTTGGTGACGGCTTATCTGACGGCGGGACCAGGGTCGCCGGTCTTTTCCGCGTTGCAGGCCGAACTTTGGCGAATCGCTCAGCCTGCTGATGCGATCCTGCTAGAGAATGTGATTCGTGATCAGCAGACCATCGCAGCCCGACGGATTCAAAGCGAATTGTTGCCCCGGTTGTCGTCTTCGTATGCTGCGGTACGTGACCTTAGCCAGGCTGATGTCTTGCGACGGCGAGCGGCCGCTCAGCAATTGCAACGGGCGGCTCAACAGCATCCCCTCTCGCCCGACCTGGTGCGATTGCTCATTGAACCCCTGGCAAGGGAGCAGGACCAACTCGTCTGGCAAAGTTGCCTGGGGGCCGTCCAGGCCGATGGTCATGCGGCCGCGAAAGAACTTGCAACGCTGGCATTGCATCATAGCTGGCCCGATGTTCGACGCTTGGGCTTGGAGTATTTCCAGCAACATCCCGACGTGGACATCACGGCGGCCGTCTTGCCGTTGCTGCGTGAGGCGAATCCCCGGCTGCAAGCCCTCGCGGCGGATGTCTTGGGACGTTGCGGGAACCCGCAGGCGATCTCCGGATTCCCCGCAACAGCCTCGGGTCCAGCCACTGGCGGTCTGCGCGACTTACTCACGGCACCTCATCCGGAAGTGCAATGGGCCACATTGACGGCTTTGGCCCGACTGCGTGACGACACGGGTTATGCCGAGTTACTACGCCGCTTGCAGAGTGACGAAACCGCCATCCGAATCGATACCATTCGCGCTATGGCGGCGTCGCAGCAACCCCGTTTCATCGAGCCCCTCATTCAACTCGCCTGGACCGACTCCACGACAAACGTGAAACAAACCGTGCTTGTCGCACTCGATCAGTTGGTGGCCGTGGATGATCGACCTGCGGCTTTCAGTCGTGGGCTTGCTGCCACGCAGTCAATCGACGATAACGTACGTATCTGGGTGGAATGGTGGGAAGCCCGTACGCAACGGTCGATTTCGGCCGCGGCGGTCAAGGGAGTGGAAGGCGTAGAGAACCGATGAGCAAAGCCAAAGGTGTTCACCAGGGTAGCGACGATTTCAAGCTGGAGTGGCACGGCAACGCTGTGATCATCACGCCCGCCAGCAATGTTGAAAGTATGAGCTGGGAGCTGATTGAGCAGGCTGCGGAAATCGTGATGGCTCCCATCAAGAGTCACGAATCGCCGATGGTGGTCTTCGACCTCAGCCAGGTGAGCTACTTCGGCTCGGTCTTTCTGGCCTTGCTGCTCCGCTGTCATACGGCGGTCAAAAGCCGGGGCGGCGAACTGGTCCTGAGTGGTGCCAGTAAGATGGCCCGCGAACTCCTGAAGATCACGGCTCTCGATACGCTATGGGCAATTTACGACACCAAGGAACAAGCCTTGGAAGCGGTTGAAGACTAAGCCACTTTGCTCGGCTTCTCGGTGACTCGCTAGCCGTCAGCGTTTGGACGTGTTGTCCGGAAGACCGGGAATGACCACGCAGTCCAATTGTCCGTCGGGGCCTTTGGTCACTTCCACTGTGTCTCCATCCGTGATGCGTGCCTGGCAGGTCGCATCGACAATCGTGAGCGTCTGCCCGATGGCGGAACCGCTTTGAATAGTTAATCGATTCCCCATCGAGTGATGGATGACCGTCACCGGGTTGGACCCCGGGGCCAAGTCAAGCACCAGGGTATCCAGGTCGGTACCGTATTCATCGATTCGAAAGTCGGTGGTCGATCCCGACAGGTTGGTGAACCGCACTTCGCAGGTGCGTGTGCACCCTGCCAATGTCGTCAGCCCAGCCAGCACGATCCCTAGTAGAACCCCGCGCATTCTGTGTCTCCCGTGATTTTTCGGACGGTTATAAAACCACCGTCATCACAGACACTAGACGTGGAGGAGGGACCGTTGGCTGTGGCAATTTGTGAGAATCTGCTGAGATTTCGCCAAGTGAAACGAAGTTCAACAAGTTCGCACACGCAGTCGGATTACGTTCACACGCCGGGCTGTGCCACTTCGGTCGGGCACTCCGCAATCGCCTTGTTGAGCGCCTTAAGATAGGCCTGGGCACTGGCTTCGATGATGTCGGTACTCACCGCTTTGCCGTGATACCGCTTGCCCAACGCCATCAGTTCGACCAGAACTTCCCCCTGAGCATCTTTGCCGCCGGAGACGCTGCGGACCTGATAATCCTTGAGCGTGGCCGACACGCCGAGGATGCGTTCCATCGCCTTGCAGACGGCGTCAATCGGGCCATCTCCGATGGCGGCATCGCAGACGGTTTGCTCGTTTTCCCCGTCACGCAGTTCTACCGTGGCTGTGGGGATCGTGCCCGTGCCAGCAGCCACCTGGAACTTTACCAGATGCCAGCGGTCGGCGGAGACATTCACCCGGTTATCGATAAGGGCCACGATGTCCGCGTCGTAAATGTCCTTCTTTTTGTCGGCGAGGATGATGAAGTCTTCAAACACTCGCTGGAAAGTGTTGTCATCAATGGTGAAACCCAATTCCTGCACACGGGTGCGGAAGGCGTGCCGACCGCTGTGCTTGCCGAGCACCAGATTCGAGCCGACATAACCGACGTCTTCCGACCGCATGATTTCGTAGGTCGACCGTTCCTGCAACACGCCATGCTGATGAATCCCGGCTTCATGGGCAAACGCATTCTGCCCAACGATCGCTTTATTGCGTTGCACGATCATGCCGGTGATCGATGACACCAACCGACTCGTGCCGCACAGTTTCGGCGTATTGATCTTCGTGCCCACTTTGTAATAGTCGCCTCGGGTCTTAAGAGCCATGACGACTTCTTCCAAGGCCGCATTGCCGGCCCGCTCGCCGAGACCGTTGATCGTGCATTCGACCTGTCGGGCACCGGCTTCGACCGCAGCGAGACTGTTCGCGACCGCCAAGCCGAGATCGTTATGGCAGTGTGTGCTGATCACGGCCTTATCGATGTTCGGCACATGATTCCGCAGATGCGTGATCACCTGGAAATAATGGTTCGGGGTGGCATAGCCGACGGTGTCGGGAATGTTGACCGTTGTCGCCCCGGCGGCAATCGCGTTCTCGACCACTTCGCACAAGAAATCCAGTTCGGTGCGGGCCGCATCTTCGGGGGAAAACTCGACGTTGTCCGTGAACTGCCGTGCGAGTTTCACGTGCTCGATCGTGGCTTTAACGATTTCTTCTTTCGCCATCTTCAACTTGAACTGGCGATGAATCGCACTGGTCGCAAGGAAGACGTGAATCCGCCGTTTCTCCGCCCCGGCAAGAGCCGCCCCGGCTCGTTCGATGTCATCCTTACGGCAGCGGGCCAATCCGCAGATGGTGGTCCGTGTGCCGAATTTGTCGGCGATGGCCTTCACCGCTTCAAAGTCGCCTGGGGATGCGATGGGAAAACCCGCTTCGATGACGTCGACGCCGAGTTCCACCAGCGCGTCGGCGACGGTCAGCTTTTCAGCGACCGTCATGCTGCAACCGGGCGATTGCTCGCCATCGCGCAAGGTGGTGTCGAAGATGATCACATTGTCGGCGGACATGGAAGGCTCCGAAATCAGGTGTCAGGCAATCGTTGTCAGGTCTCAGGTCAATGTGCCAGACAGGAGATTTCCTGATGCCTGACACCTGATTCCTTCAACCCATCAAAAACAAAAAACCCTGTGACCGAGGAGGTCACAGGGTTGGAGTTGCATGGCATGCGACAACTGGACAGACCCTCGACCTCACCCGATGTGCGGGAGAAGTAGTAGTGCCAGCAGTCGCAGAGTTTGGTTCATAGTTCTTTATTTCGGTGAAATCGTGCTGAAAGATTAGTCGCGAAATCTGCGGTCGTCAAGGGGTGACCCGATTTCGCCGACAAATCGCCAACCGGGAAATCACTCACGGGACACCGCCGGGCGAACGGAAGTTCGCGAAATTCGATGGTGGTGGAAACGCTCAGTTGCGGCATCCGGTGGATACCGCCACACTCGGAAGACCGGTAATCGCACCAAGTTCGGGCTGTTCGATGTCGTCTGAGTTGCCGCCGTCTCCTTCTCCGCCGCTGAAAGGGCCCTGGATCTTCGCCGCGTGGCTGGCCGGGTTGGCGGTCTGCTGGTTTGGTCTGCAAGACGTCATCGCCGAGTGGGCCGGTGATGAGGCCCTGTTCGAGTTCGGCTGGCTGCTGTTTGCCGTGCCGGTGTGCTGGATCATCGGTCGCATGGTGCCATCGCGGCCTGTGACACCTCATATCTCATCGCGTCAGATGACTCGGAGTGACTGGCTAGCGACCAGTACCGTCATGCTCGTCGCATTCGGGATGGCGGTCGTCACCGGGCAACGATTCACCGGTCTGCCGCCGGCTTATCACGATGAATACAGCTACCTTTTTCTTGCCGAGTCGCTGCTGCACGGCCGCTGGACCTGGCCGAGTTCCGCCGCTCTACCGGAGTTGTTCACGCAGTATCACATCCTCAACGAAGGGGTGATGGCGAGCCGGTATTACCCGGGGACCGCGTTCTGGATCGCACCATGGTTGGCGGTCGGACATCCGGAGTGGGGGCACTGGACCGCCGGGGCTTTGTCGTGCGGGCTGCTCTACTGGATCGGGCGCGAACTTGATGGACGCCGCACGGGATTCATCGCGGCGATGGCGCTGGCGTTGTCACCGGGGCTGTCACTGTTCGGCAACCTGCTGCTGGCGCATCATCCCTGTCTGCTTGCCTTGATGATCTTCCTGTTCGGATTCATGCGCGGCCGCCGGACCGGACATCTCAGCGATTTCCTGATCAGCGGGTGTGGTCTCGGATGGGCATTGCTATGTCGCCCGGCAACCGCCGCGGGATTTGGCCTGCCGTTCGGAATCTGGTGTGCGGTGATGTCGGTTCGTGCGCTCCTTAGCCGCGAGGCGCCAGCCGAGCGCTGTGGCGGTCTCACCCAGCGCTCGGCATGCGCCTCGCGGCTAATAGGAGCGATCTGGTTGGGCTATGCTCTCCCGCTGCTTGCGGCCATCGCCATCGCCATCGCGTACAACCTCGCCGTGACCGGGAGTTGGCGGACATCGCCGTATCAACTCTATACCGACATCTATACCCCCCGGCATGTGTATGGACTCAATAATGTCACGCGGGGCGAGCAGCATCTGGGACCGCAGGTGCTCGAAGAGTACGACCGCTGGGCCGAAAATCTGACGCCGACGCTGGCGAATCAGAACACGTTGAATCGGCTGCTGATCACCGCGCTATGGACCGTGGGCGTGCCGATTCTGCTGATGACGGCCGTGCTGTCGCTGCCCTTGTTGTGGTCCCGACACAGTGGCTGGTTATGTGTGGCCTGGGCCATCGCCTCGATGCATGCGATCCATTGGCCCTACTGGTATGTGGGCATCATGGGCTGGCATTATGTCTTCGAAACCGCGCCGCTTTGGTGTCTGCTGGTGGGGTATGTCACATCGGGCCTTGTCGAATATGGCCGTCTGCACGGTCAACCGGGGTTAAAGTATGCCTGGTACGGACTTTTTCCCTTGGCCTATGCGGGAATGTATGTTTCTGTTCCCGACATGTGGGAAGCCCGCTGGCAGCGCGGCCGCGAGTCGATTGCCTTTCCGCGCGAGCAGCACGCCGCGTTTCGGCAATGGATCGAATCAACGGTTGATGCGGGACCTGTACTGGTCCTCATCGACATGACCGACAGTAATCCGCATCTCGATCTGGTCATCAACCGTCCGGGTTTCGCGGACCGCATCTGGTACGGCCGCTATCGTCACGATCAGACCAATATACCAGAGGTCAAGACGGCATTCCCCGATCGCGCGATATACATCGTGCGTCCGGAATCGCATGAAATTATGCGAATCGACTGACAACAATCAGACCCGCACGACCAGATTATCGCGGTGAATGACTTCATCATAGGGCACGGCTCCGTTGAGCAAGCGGGCAATGTCGTCGGTCCGTTGTCCAGCAATAATGCGGGCCGTCGTGGCATCGTAGTTGGTCAGGCCGCGGGCAATTTCCAAGCCTTGCAGATCGCACAGCGAAATCACTTCGCCTTTGGTAAAGTCTCCGTCAATGTGGCGAATGCCAATCGCGAGCAATGACCGGCCTTGTTCGACCAAAGCCTTCCGAGCCCCGTCATCGACGACGAGGCGTCCCTTGGGCGGCAGTGTGTAACCGATCCAGCGTTTCCAAGCCGGTAAGGCATCCTGCTCGGCGACGAACAACGTGCCCACATCTTCCCCGGTGGCAATGCGGGTCAGCACATCCGGGCGTTTGCCGTGGGCGATGATCACATCGGTCCCGACGGCGGTCGCGGTTCGCACGGCATCGAGCTTGGTCTTCATCCCGCCGGTCCCACGCGAACTTTTAGACGGGCTGACGAGTTGCAGCAGTTCATCGTCGTACTTGTCGACCATCGGAATCCGCTGGCTGCCTGGATCGTTCGGATCGCCGGTCAATAAGCCATCGACGACCGATAGGATGATCAGCACATCGGCCGGCAACAGGTTGGCCACCATCGCGGCAAGCCGATCGTTGTCGCCGAGTTTGATTTCTTCCGTGCTGACAGTGTCGTTTTCGTTGACGATGGGTATCGTTGGATACTCGGCCAGGGTCAGCAGTGTGTTCCGCACATTCAAATAGCGGTCGCGGTTCTTGAAGTCATTCGCGGTCAGTAGCAGTTGTGCGGCATGATAGCCGTGCGGTCGCAGGCAGACGTCATACATGTGGATCAGATGGGCCTGTCCGGTTGCCGCCGCCGCTTGCAGATGCGACAGATCTTTCGGCCGTGTTTTCAGGCCGAGCAACCCCATTCCGGCACCGATCGCCCCGCTGGAGACCAGCACGACGGTTTTTCCGGTTTGCCGCAGCTGATGAATCTGTTCGGCGAGCGACCGAATGCGTTCCGGGTCGATGCGGTCATCGTCGGTGGAGAGGACGTTGGTGCCCACCTTGACGACAATCGTCTGGGCTTTCTGGAAGATGGCTTGGCGGCGTGCGGCAGATGCGGTCATGATCGAAGTCGACACATTCTCAGCGGGCGGGTTCGTGGACGGTTGATCCCATCAACCTCAAGATCACTGGCACCCGCGGTGCGAGATTGTAGTCATTGGGCCGCGAGAACCGAAGGGCACGGTGCCGCACGGCCTTCGCGAATCAGCGCCGGTTCGGAACGGCAGGCACTGATTTGAATCGTGCAGGACTCCGACCAGGCGGATAAAGGGCCGGTGACCAGATGCTCGGCCTGATCGGCATCGCGGCACAGCACGGCGATGGTCGGCCCCCAAGAGGATTGGGCGATTCCCTGCTGCCCCCATGTCCGCAATTGGTGAGCCAGTTCGCACATGCGGGCATCGGCGAAGACGCCCCCCTGCACCGCCGCGAAGAACCGGCCCACCTGCTGGCCATACTCCCATAGCCCTTCGGACAACGCTGTAAAATCTCCCGCCTGAAGTGCCGGCCAGCATTCCATCAGCAACAGGCGGCACAATTCCGCCGTGAGGGCCTGCGGCATCGAATCCATCTGACGAAAGGCCTGCAACTCGGCCGATCCGGAAAGCCCTGGCGTTTCACGCGGCGTGATGAGCACCCATCGCCATTCGTTCGGACTGGCAATCCGGGCAACCAGCGGGCTGATGGCTTCGCCGTCGCGTTTACCCGCTTCAATCAGCCAACCGCCCTGATCAAATCCGTGGACACCGATCGCAGAGCGTTGACCACGACCAATGTGGGCTGCCAGTTCGACGGCGGACGAAGTTTCCTGCTGGCACAACCGCTGCAAGCCCGCGGCGATAGCCAACCCCAGTTGCGTGCCCGATCCCAATCCGGAATGGGGCGGGATTTCCGCGTTCACGGTGACATCCACCGCGGGACAATCGGGCCAAACCTGGCGCAGCCGCTGAACGGTGTCCTGGATGCGGGCGGCGTAGTTCGTGCGGCCGGTGATCTGGTCGTGCTCGGCACGCTGCAATGTGATCGCAAAACCGGGCTCATCGATCATCACGCCGATGCCACCAAACCGGCGACCGCGCGCGGGGGCCACGGCCAACAGGCCGAAATGCAGTCTCGCTCCGGTTTGCACATGCACAATGTCACACATATCGTCAGAATGGCCTGCGGTTGGGACTCCTGCAAGGGACGCCGCGATTTCCCTGTTCTTGAATGAACTGCCAGTGTATGCCCGCTGAACTTCTTGCCGACGATGCCCATGATCAGGTTTTGCGGGGGCATGTTCATCCTGCCGATTGGGTCAACCCGACCCCGGCAGAGCGCTATAACCTCGTGGTGATCGGCGCGGGGACGGCGGGGTTGGTGACGGCAGCCGGAGCCGCTGGACTGGGGGCGAAAGTGGCCCTCGTCGAACGTGATCTGATGGGGGGCGACTGTCTCAACGTCGGCTGTGTTCCTTCCAAAGGGGTAATCAGTGCGGCTCGCATGGCGGCGACGATTCAACACGCACGGGACTTCGGCATCCAGGTTCCCGACGGCGTTCGTGTCGATTTTCCCACAGTCATGGAACGCATGCGGCGACTACGGGCCGGCATCGCTCCCAACGACTCCGCTGAGCGATTTCGTGCGCTGGGTGTGGATGTTTTTCTGGGTGACGCGAAGTTCACCGGGGCGGAGACTGTCGAAGTCGCCAGCCAAACGCTGCGGTTCCGCAAAGCCGTCATTGCGACCGGAGCGCGGGCTCATCATTCGGACATCCCAGGACTGAAAGAAGCCGGGTTTCTGACCAATGAAACGGTCTTCACCCTGACCGAGTTGCCACGTCGGCTTGCGGTCATCGGCGGAGGCCCCATCGGTTGCGAACTCGCCCAGGCCTTCTCGCGGCTGGGTGCGGAAGTCACTTTGTTGGAGCGTTCCTCACAGATTCTCGGCAAGGAAGACCGTGACGCCGCCGACGTGATCCGGTCGGCCCTGCTTCAGGACGGACTACAGATTTTGACCGACACGTCATTGCAGCGTGTGGAAACAACTCCCACGGGCAAGCGGTTGCACCTCCAGCGGCAAGGCGAATCACAGACGATAGAAGTCGACGCCATCCTCGTTGGTGCCGGGCGTGTGCCGAACGTGGAAGGCTTGAATCTTGAGGCCGTCGGCGTGACCTACGATCAGAAATCGGGTGTGCAGGTCAATGATCGTCTACAGACCACGAACCCACGCATCTTCGCGGCGGGAGATGTCTGCTCGAAATACAAATTCACGCATGCGGCCGATTTCATGGCCCGCATTGTGATTCAGAATGCCTTGTTCTTCGGGCGGGCCAAAGCGAGTTCGCTGATCATTCCCTGGTGTACTTACACGTCACCCGAAGTGGCCCACGTCGGCGTGACGGAGCATGAGGCCGCAGCGAACGGCATCGCCATTCAGACCCTGCGGCAAGATTTCACGCACATCGACCGCGTGATTTTGCAGGGCGAGACAGACGGCTTCGTGAAAGTCCATTTGAAAGCGGGGACCGACAAGATTCTGGGTGCCACCATCGTCGCGGACCATGCCGGGGAAATGATCGGCGAATTGACGCTGGCGATGAAGGCGGGCATCGGCCTCAAAACCATCGGCAGCACCATTCACCCCTACCCGACGGTCGCCGAAGCCATCCGCAAACTCGGCGACCAATACAACCGCACGCGGCTAACGCCCTTCGTCAAGTCGCTGTTCCAACGCTGGCTCGCCTGGTCTCGCTGATGATATCCACTAACGCGATCGGGATTTCTGCCACGCATACCTCACAAACGATGTCAGCCCGGCGAAATGGTAGCTCGGGTCGACATAGTGCTCGATGACATAAAACGCGAAGTAATAGGCCCGGCAGAAGGACCAGATGGTGAGAGCGAGCAGCACCGCGACTTTCAGATCGGGAGCCTGAAACAGCAACAACCCCGCCGACATCAACCCAAGGAACAGGAACAAGCCCCCCTTGATCCAGATCGCCGTCGGGCTTTTAAGATCGGCCATGGTTGGGCACTCTCCATCCAGAATGCGTCCGGACTAGCCCGCAGCGCAAGCAAGGGTGAGTGAACGTTGACGCGCCAATCGCCCCTTGCTGGCGCTGCGGGCTGGTTTTCCCTGTACTTAATTGAGAGTAACTCTCACAGTCCTCGTGTCAACTTCCAGAACTTCTCTCGCCATTGCAACAGTTGAATTGACCGCCGTTGATCATCTCGCCACACTGGCGGCATGTCGACGAATACGCCTGCTGCAGAGTCATCGCCGCGACCGGTCCGTGGGAAAGGGCCGGGGATGTTGTTTCATTGTGCGGCCGGGGCGACGACGGTCTTTATCATCACCGTGCTGGCCCTCGTGGCGACGTTGTTTGCCGACCCGGAAGCCCCGGTGAATAACTGGCTGAACAACAATGCCGCCTGGATGCTTGGATTGGAAGTCGTGCTGATCGCTGTCTTCGGCATCGCGGCGATGGCCCGCGATCAAGCCCTTACCGCGGCGGAACAACGGGCCACAGAAAAACCGGCTGCGAACGCGAAGTAACCATTACTCCGCGCTCCGCTTTCCTACTACCGCCGTCCAGATCACTCCGGCAGCGGCGGGAACCACGAGCAATAGAACATCGCCCGGGGCACGCTGGCTTCCATCATGGCTCGGAAGACATCGTGCGAGGAACTGGCCTTCGCCTGACCACTCAGCAGCACATCGACCAATGTCGTGGGATGCTGATAGGTGACGATGCGGGCTTTGGTCAACGCCGCGGCGGATTTCAACGCTTCCAGCGAGTCTTCTTCAAAGCCGATGGAGTCGACGAGCCCATTCGATTTGGCATCGGCGGCGGTGTAGATCTGCCCGGTCGCGAGGGCTTTGATCTGCTCGGCCGTCAAGGCTTCGCGGTTCTCATCGATCACATTTACGAACATATCGAAAGACTGATTCAGGATATTGTTCCACACTTCGCGCTCGCGTTCGGTGAGTGGTCGCAATGGGCTGAGGGCGTCTTTGAATTCGCCGGTCTTGAGAGGATCGGAACTGACACCATACTTCTCGGCCAGTTGGCTGACGTCATAACGGGGAATGATCACGCCAATGGACCCGGTCCAGGTGGTGGGCTCCGCAAAGATTTTCGCTTTCGGACCGGCACCCATCGAGATGTAGTAGCCCCCGGAAGCGGCCATGCGCTTCATCTGCACATAAACCGGCTTCGCATCACTGAGCTTTTTCAGTTCGTGATAGATCTGGTGGCTGTCGGCGACAAACCCCCCTGGACTGTCGACCACCAGCAGTACCCCCTTCACTTCTTTCGCTTCGCGAGCCTGCTTGATCTCCTTGATCAAACGCTCGGTATAGGGGGGCATGATGGTGCCGCTCATGGTCAGCATGACGAGCTTGTCGCTGGCGGCTTCATCGCCGGAGTGAAAGCGTTCCTGCGGCGGTTCGACGTTGGCGAAGTAATCGCGGAAGGCGGTGAACATCCCGATATTGGCCATCACCGAGATGCCGAGTGCCAGCAATGCGAGGCGCAAGCCCCAGGTGCCCACGACGGAGTTGCCCGACTGCACGACCACGGTTGGTGACGCCGGACGGGCTGGGGGTTGGGACTCATAATCTGCGGTGGATGCCATCGCCTGTTTTCCTTGATGTGGGACCGATCTCCGCCGGAATTGGTTGAAGTTTACCGTAGAAACGGTGATCAGGCGACGCGGTCGACCGTGGTTGTCAGGCGAAATGTCAAACTGTAACGATCGCGGTGACTCTGCTCGATTTACGGCTTATGGCGCGCATGCCGATCGCACCGCCGGAATCATGCGTGAAATCGTCACACGCCGTACAACCCGCGCAGTCGGAACGACGATGAATGTGCGGGAGACTGAAGTTAGTTCCGACGGCGTCGGACTGACCGGCTGTCAGCATGGATGGCAATGCTAATTGCTTGCCCATTCATGAGTTGCGTCTGAATCTGGTGGTGAAGTTCAGGGTCGGCCTGCGACCTGATCTCATCACCGACAGGAGTACCGTTACGATGCACTGGCTGAAAAAAACGCGTTGGTCTGTCTGTCTGTTGAGTGCAACGGCTGCTGTGGGTTTGGCCACCCCGCTGGAGTCCTGGGCACAAATCAAACCTGGCAATACGTTCGGCGTGAAGAAGTCGACGAGTAGCAGTTCCTCGTCGAAAAGCAGCAACACGGCCTCGGCACCCGCCGCTCCGGCTGCTGAAGAATATCCTGCCGCTCCCCCTGCCGGAATGATTCAGCAAACGGCTGCAGAACCCGGCGGCGAAACGGCCGTCCAGCAGGAATTGCGTCGGCTCTATGAAGAGAGCGGACGTGAAATGCCGGAAGTCGCGGCTCCCTATCGTGCCAACTTCCAGCAACCGAACACACCGGCCCCTCAGGTTCGTGCCGCCGATCAAAGCACGATGACCAATCCTGCGGCTCAATCACAAGGTGGGGCCACTCCCCCTGCTCCGAGTAAACCGGCAGCTGGCTCGGGCAATCCCGTGACACGTTTCTTCAAGAAACTGATGCCGGGGGGCAACTCGAAACCGACGCAGACCGCCGCGACTCCGGCTCCACAGGCCACCCGCCCGACGGTTCCCGCAGCCCCACCGGTCGGCCAACCCGTGCAACAACCTAGCCGACCCACCTATGCACCCTATGCCGGTCAGCAACCGCGACGGTTACCCAATCAGGAAGTGGCGAACACGAATCCTCCGGTGCAGAACACCGCACCACAGCTTCCCTTGCCTCCGTCACCTGCGGACTATGCCCTAGCGGCGCCTGTCGTGACTGCGACCCCGGTTTCAGCTCCCGTGCGGCCGCAGATCACCATGCCGCCCGCTCCGGCCCCTGCTCCGGCTCCGCAGACCACCGATGACTTCCGTCCCTTTGAACCGGAAGTGGCACCACAGGCCGTAGCTCGATCGGCACCGTTGCCCGATGACGATGTCGACTTTGCACCGCCCGTAATTGTGGACACTGCTCCGATGGAATCGCCCTATCAGGCCATTCCCCTGGACGAACCGGCCTATGATGTGCCCTCCAAGACGGTGGCGGAGATGGCACCGCAAGTCGCACCCAGTCTGCCCGAATTCGAACAGGCTGAAACTCCTGTGGTGACGGCGGATATCGCCGATGCGGGTTTCCCCGATCCGTTCCCCGAGATGTCGGAAGAGGAAGCCGATGATGAACTTGACCTCGAAGACGATGAGGTGCCCTACGCTGGATTGAAGCTCGGTGAAGAGCCGATGGACGACGCGGCCGACCCGTTCGCAGAACCGGCGGAATCCGCACCGGCTCAACTGGCGGAAGCAGCACCGGTGAAGACGGACGAATCGGCTCCTGCATTAACCGCACCGCTGCCACTGGATGAGTCCGAAGCTCTAACAGAGTTGAAGGCCCCCGGGATGCCAGCCGCACCGCAAGCTCTTGAGGAACTCGTTGCCGACTCTTCTACCACGGCTTCCCCTTTTGCTCAGGAGTTGACGGCTGATGAACTGGCTAAGCCGGTGCCAGTCGAACCGGCCGATGCCCCGTCGCTGCCGGACCTGCCGATGCCCGAGTTGCCACCGCTGGCTGCCCCTGCGGTCGCCGCAGTCACCACACCGGCCGCACCCGGGACCGCGGCAGCACCTACCGCGAAACCGATCTCGCATCAACCGACCTCGGAATACGATGCCAAAATGGCTCTGATTCGTGAACGTGGTGGCATGAAGGGTCTGAAAGGGTTCTGCCCGGTCACCCTGCGAGATGATCGCGAGTTGCGAGATGCTCAAACGGAATATGCCTCCAGCTTCCGTGGCCAGAAGTTCCACTTCTCGTCACCGGAAGCCAAAGCCAAGTTTGATCTCGAACCGGCCCGCTATGTTCCGGCGGCTTATGGTGCCGACGTGGTGGTGTTGATTCGTGACAAGGATGTCGCCGAAGGCTCGCTCGATTATGCCGCCTGGTATAAGGGCAAGCTCTATCTGTTCGCGACCGAAGAAGCACATAGCACATTCGTGGCTGAACCAGCCAAGTATGCTTCGCCTCCTGGACTGGAATAATCTCCAGTCGCTTTTCCTCGACGATCCAGAGGGTGCGGGACTCCGGTCTCGCACCTTTTTTCTTTTCTAGGGTTGCAGTCGCTGGCCGAATTTCAGGCGTCGTACCTGGAATTCACTAAGTGCCACCGTTCCCAGGATCAATACGCCCATAATCGCCGCGACATGCAAGGGGACTTCGTCGGCCGAGAGGAACAAGAGTGACGCATAACCCACGACTGACGCCAACCCCGTCACGCGTAACAGCGTCACATCGAGCCACAAAGCAGAAACGCTCACCAGGAAGAGATAAGCCCCGACGGTGGCTTTTTCAGCGTTCTCCGTCATCACGAGCAGCAAGGTGAGTAACAGCACATCGGTCAAAGCAAACGCGTAACCAATCCAGCGGTCCTCCGGAGCTCGACGCCCGCGCCATTCCCAGAACACCGAGAGTCCAGTCCACGACAGCAACCCCAGGATAACTGGCAGATAGTAGCTGCCATAATCGGGGCGAAAGAGACACCGCAGGATGACAAAGAACATCGTGCTGGCTAACACCGCACATCGATAACCCGCCGCGGGATATCGGCGGATAGTTCGCTGCAACCGTTGTAACATCCCATCTTCGGGCGTCTCGATCCGTTCCCCGGCTAACCAGGCGGAAAGATCGTGGGCCAGGGCATTCGCCGAGGGATAGCGACGGTCAGGTTCCTTCTCCAGACACCGCAAACAGATCCGCTCCAGATCACGCGGGATGCTGGGGTCTAACAGCCTGGGGCGGACCGGTTCCCGTTCCAACACCAGCAGCAATGTGCCCACGCGCGATTCGCCGACGAAGGGTGGTCTGCCCGTCAGCAGCTCGTAAAGGATCGCCCCCAGGCTGTAAACATCGGAGCGAGCATCGATGTCGCGAATATGGCCGAGTGCCTGCTCGGGCGGCATGTAACTCGGTGTCCCGAGCACGGTTCCCGTTGCCGTGGCGGCGGTGTCGCGGTCATCGCCATGCGCCAGACCGAAATCCATCAGATGCGGATCGCCCGCCTCGTCCAGCAGAATGTTCGACGGTTTCAGATCGCGGTGCAGAATTCCCTGTTCATGCAGGTGCTGCACCGAGAGCGCCACCGTTTGCAACAGTTCCACGGCCGATCGTTGGGGCGGACAGCCCGCTTTCAGACAGCTCGCCAGGTCTTCCCCGGCGATCAGGTCCATCGTGAAGAACAACTGGCCATGCAATTCGCCCGCATCGTGAATACTGATGATGCGGGGATGCCGGATACGGGCCGCCAACCGTGCTTCCGAAATAAACCGTCGCCGCTGATCTTCCGTTGCATAGATCCCGGCGGTCATCATCTTCAGGGCGACATCACGGCCGAGGTCAATTTGCCGCGCATGGTAGACAATGCCCATGCCCCCGCGCCCCAACTCTTTCAGGATTTCATACTTCCCAAAGTTCTGCCCGATGACGGCACTTTCCGACAATGGCATCTCAGGTAACGGGCTTTCAATGACCTGTGCGAGTTGCTCCAAACCTTGCACGCAGTCCGACCATTCCGCGAGATCAGGATGGGCATCGATCAAGCGGCGTTGCTCGGCCACATCGCGTGCCTGCACGGCCTCGAGGTAACGGTCGAGATGATCCGCATCGAAGGGGAGTTCCCGCGGTTCCGTCATTGCGGCAATGGCTCCCGAGTGGCCTGCGATGTTTGCGACATCAAGCCCTTGAGTTGTTCCATCGCCCGGGCCCACAACATCTGGCAGGCTCCACGACTGCGGCCCATGCGCTCGGCGACCTCTTGAAATGGCAATCGCTCCAGATGCCGCAGGATCAGCACTTCACGGTAATCGTCCGGGAGTTGTTCAATCGCCGCCGCCATCAGCAGTTCCTGCTCCATCCCGGCGACAACCTGACTTGGCGACGGACCGGGATCGGGGGGAGTATGGTCCCAGGCGGCTGAATTCGACGACTCCGCCGCCAGGGAGATTTCGCGTCCGGCGTCTCGCTTGGCTGTGCCTCGATACTGCTTGGCAACATCGGCGGCGTTATGCACCACAATCTGCTTCAGCCAGCCGAACCATTCCTGCGGCGACTGCCCGGCAAAGCGTTCAAAGCCCCGGTGTGCCTCCAGCAGAGATTGCTGTGCCAGGTCCGAGGCATCGACTTTGGATTGCAACCGCCGCTGCAAATGGACACGGGCCGTGATGGCGACGAAACTGCGGCAGGCTCCAAAGAGCTGATCGCGGGCCGCAGCATCGCCTAGCTGGGCTTGCTCCAGCCAGCCAGCAATCTGCGAGGGTGAGGGATCGGCCATGGCAGTCTCATCACGAGTGGCTGTCGACTGATGCTCAGTGATACCCTGGTGACAGACTCCCAAGTATAGACAGGAACAACAGTTGATGCGATGCCATGAGTGTGTAGAAGTGTTGGATTTCCATCAACATCGGCCGATGAGTTCTCTTGGACCACTTGACTTGAGTTGTTGAAATTTCTATTTTTGATTGGTCAAAATATTGTTGGGGGATGAGTTCGGATGCTGCGGATGTGGGCCAGATGTCAAACCGTTGCGGCGGGGATTTTCTTCATCGCTTCGCTGAGTATTTGCGGTTGTCAGCCGACCGTGACGGGATCGCTTTCGGGCTCTACGACTGCGCGAAATGCCGACGGTTCGGAGGGGACATCGCGAAAGATTGTGGCGACGACAGGCATGGTCGCCGATCTGGTCTCCCACGTGGTAGGGGAGCACGGTCAGGTGATCTCGTTGATGGGGACGGGAGCCGATCCTCATCTCTTCAAACCCACGCGGAACGATGTGCGCAAACTGCTGGATGCTGATGTCATCTTTGCTTCCGGTTTAACGCTCGAGCATCGCATGGAAGAAACACTGGAGCAGATGCATCATGCCGGGAAGCCGGTCTTTGCCGTGACAGATGGCCTCGATCGCGAACGGTTATTACAGCCCGAGGGCTCGGCAGGCATCTATGATCCGCATGTCTGGATGGATGTCTCGATGTGGTCCGAATGTGCGGACTATGTGGCGAAGTCGCTGAGCGATATTGACCCGGATCATGCGGCTGAGTATCAGGCCAACGCGGTGGCTTATCAGTCGGAATTGAAGTCGCTGGATGAGTATGTCACCCGCGTGATTGCATCCGTACCGGCCGATCGACGGGTGCTGGTGACGGCCCATGACGCGTTCAGTTATTTTTCGCGAAGGTACGACATCGCTGTCCGCTCGGTCCAGGGAGTCAGTACCGAATCGGAAGCCGGCATTCAGGATGTAAATCTGCTGGTCGATTTTCTGGTGGAGCGCAAGATCCCTGCAGTCTTTGTCGAAAGCAGCGTAAACCCGAAGCACCTCACCGCCGTCCAGGAAGGCTGCCGGTCGCGCGGGTTTGATGTGCAGATTGGTGGCGAACTCTTTTCTGATGCCATGGGTGCTGCGGGGACATACGAGGGGACATACTTTGGTATGATCGACGCCAATGCCACGCGGATTTCCCGTGCCCTGGGCGGGAATGCCCCGGAAAAAGGCTGTCTCGACAAGTTGTCGCCGTGATGAAAGTCCAGGACGGATGTCTGTCGTCCCGCCCGTGTCCTCCACCGCTGCCGTTCCTGCCGAGATGTCGAGTCCACCCGTGGAATCTCCTGCGGGTGAGTTACCGCTGAAGGTTCACGATTTGACGGTGGCCTATCATCGGCAACCGGTGTTGTGGAATCTCGACTGCCAAGTCTCGTCAGGTTCACTGGTGGCGATCGTCGGTCCGAACGGGGCCGGAAAGAGCACCTTCCTGAAAGCCATTCTCGATCTTGTACCTCGAGCTGCAGGCGAAGTGGAGTTCTTCGGGCGGCCCTACCGCGAAGTCCGGCAACGCGTGGCTTATGTGCCGCAACGGGCCAGTGTCGACTGGGATTTTCCCGTGACCGCCGCCGATGTGGTGGCGATGGGATTATACGGCAAGCTGGGCTGGTTCCGGCCGGTGACCCGACAGGCTCGACGTCAAGCGTTAGATGCCTTGGAGCGTGTCGGCTTGGCAGAGTTTGCTCAACGCCAGATTCGCCAGTTATCGGGCGGGCAACAGCAGCGAGTCTTTCTGGCTCGCGCGCTGGTGCAGGAGGCCGATCTCTATCTGATGGATGAACCCTTTGCCGGGGTCGATGCGGCGACCGAGCGGACCATCGTGCAGTTGCTGCAAACATTGCGAGCTGTTGGCAAAACCGGGATGGTGGTGCATCACGATCTGCAAACCGTGCGCGAGTATTTCTCGCACGTCTTGCTGTTGAACACGCGCGTCATCGCCGCCGGTCCCGTCGAAACCGTCTTCACTGAAGAGAACTTGCGGCGAACGTATCAGGGGCGGTTATCACTGCTCGATCAGGTGGGGCACCAGCTAACCCTGGCCGAACGCATGCCACGGTCTTAAAGCGGTCAGTCGTCGTTCGTCAGGGATTCATGCTGACATGTCGCCGTGGATGCGAGCCCTTCTGTTGCAGGACTACAACACCCGAGTGGTGTTGCTGGGGACGATTTTCCTCGGCATGAGTTCCGGCATGGTGGGAACGTTGATGCTGCTGCGGCGGCGGGCCCTCGTGGGCGATGTGGCGAGTCATGCGGCATTGCCCGGCGTGGGATTCGCTTATCTCATCATGGAACGTATCCATCCGGGGAGTGGCAAATGGTTTCCCGGATTGTTGACGGGGGCCGCGATCTCCGCCGGATTGGGATTGCTGTGCAGTCGTGGCTTCGCACGGATACGCCGCATCCGCGAAGACGCTGCATTGGCGATTACGCTCAGCCTGTTTTTTGGTTGTGGCGTGGTCCTGTTCACCATGATTCAGGGCTTACCCAGCGGGCAGTCGGCCGGACTGAATGAGTTTGTCTTTGGCAAGGCTGCGGCTTTGCTGCAGGCCGATGTGCAACTGCTGGCGGTGGCCTCCCTCATCGTTTTAGTGACATGCGTGGCACTCGAGAAGGAATTCGCCCTGCTCTGCTTCGACGAAGACTTTGCCAGCGTGAACGGTTACCCCGTAGCTCGTCTCGATCTGTTGCTGACGCTGCTGGTGATCGGAGTCACCGTGCTGGGCATGCAAAGTGTCGGGTTGTTGCTGGTGGTGGCGATGCTGGTGATTCCTGCTGCGGCCGCCTCCTATTGGTCGGAACGGCTGCGAACACGGCAGTTTCTGTCAATGCTGATCGGAGGGGCCTCGGCCGGATTGGGTGTGCTGATCAGTGCCGCTGTTCCCAAATTCGCAGCGGGTGCGGTGATTGTCCTGGCGGGGACCGCGCTGTTTGTCATCAGCCTGTTGTTCGGACGGACGGGCGGCATTGTCTGGCGTTTACGCGAGCAGTGGAACTTCCGACAGCAGATTGGTCTCGAAGATCTCCTGCGCACCTGCTTCGAAGTTCTCGAATCTCGCGGACCAGCCACCGGACCGTCCGATTGGTTGAGCGAACTGCCGATCTCAAAAGCAGAGCTTGAAGCGGCGCGGGATTGGGTGTCGGGCCGCCTACCATATCTGTTACATGTGGCGTGCTATCAGGGGTTGTTGAGGTACGATGCGCAGGGGAACTTGCGACTGACCAGTTCCGGGCGGCGGCGGGCGATTCTGGCGGTGCGGACTCATCGCCTGTGGGAACGTTACTTGATTGAACATGCCGCGGAAACACCGGAAACGGTCGACCGACGTGCCGATCGAACCGAGCATTTGTTGCGGGCCGATGCGGTTGAAGAACTGGAAGCCTTGCTGCCGCAGATCGAGCGGCCCATGCCCGTGCCAACGAGTCCCCATGAAACGGCGGCCAGCGAATCATCCCTGTTGCCGAGACCCCTTCTGAAAGCAGAGGACCAGCATGCTCAGTGACTGGTCCTGGCTCGACACGTGGATTGTAGTCACCGCGGCCTTGGCGGCCATGAGCTGTGCCTTGCCTGGCACATGGTTGTTACTGCGTCGACAAAGTCTGTTGGGCGATGCGATCAGTCACTCTGTTTTGCCGGGCATTGTGCTGGCTTACCTGCTGATCGATCAGTTGGAACATGCCGGTGTCGTAACGCGTGAAACAGCCCTGCTGATCCGGCATCCGTGTTTGTTCGCCGGGGCGGCGGTCACGGGGGTATTGAGTGGCTGGCTGTCGGAGTTGTTGTCACGTATTGGCCGGTTAGATGCCGGGGCAGCGCTCGGCGTGGTTTACACATCCATGTTTGCTGCCGGATTGTTGTTGATTCGACTGGCTGCCGACCGGGCTCATATCGATCCGGGCTGCGTCTTGTATGGCAATCTGGAAACCATCGTGACCGATACGTGGGGGACAACCGGCATCCCGCGTGCTGCGATCATGAACGGAGCACTGTTGCTGCTGAATCTGCTGTTGCTGCTCATGTTCTTCAAAGAGCTGACGGTCAGTGTTTTTGACCCCGCGATGGCGGTCTCGATTGGCATTCCGGCGGACCGGGTTCAGCAGGCCTTGCTGGCCTGCACCGGAGCCACGGTGGTTGCCAGTTTTGAGAGCGTCGGCAGCATCCTGGTGATTGCCATGCTGGTGGTCCCTCCGGCCTGTGCGGTGCTGCTCACCGAGCGGTTATCTCGGGTCTGCTGGTATGCGGCTGTGATTGCAGCAGCCTCGGCTCTGGGCGGTCATCTGGCGGCGCTAATCGTTCCCGAATTGACGCGCCGGGTCTTCAATTGGCCGGAACTCGGCGATGCCACGACGGCCGGAATGATGGCCATTGCGGCGGGATGTCTCTTTCTGCTGGCCTGGATTTGTTCGCCTCATGACGGCCTGATCCGGCAGTACCGCGATCGTTGGCGGTTGCAGCGGCGGATTGTTGAAGAAGACTTGCTGGGCATCCTGTATCGTCGAGGAAGCCTGCTCCATGAAGTCAGTTTTGCCGCTGATCTGGGGCAACTGATGAAGCAGCCTCCGCGAAAGCTCCAACCGGTTCTGGATCGCCTCTGCCGAGCGGGGGCACTGAATTTGCAAGGTGGAGGTTACACCCTGACAGCGATCGGGATGCGGCAAGCCGAATCGCTGGTTCGTTCCCATCGGTTATGGGAAAGTTATCTGGCGGAACACTTCGAGCTGTCGGACCGACAATTGCACAATTCTGCCGAACAATTTGAACATTTTCTCAATCCGCAATTGCGAGAAACCCTGGCGGAAGAACTCCGGCAACCACAGCAGGACCCTCACGGTGCCACCATTCCGCCGGCCAATCCTCCGGCCTCACAAAGCTAACGTATTCGTTATCCTTCGGGTGGTGGCGAGGTCACCTTACGTAATCGTTACGGACCTATCTAGCCGAACCGAAGAACTTCACGTAGTGTTCTATTGAACGCTGGCAAAAGAGCTTACGCTTGCATGGCTAGTTGTTCCCGCCGCGAAGTCTTGACCCAGAATACCTACGTGGTTCGGGCTTTTCCCTCCAGCGGTGTTCGGAACAGACCCAGCCGTTTTCCATACGGTGCAATTGAGATGGCGTATTCACAGCCAATGTTACAATCCGAGATGGAAACAACAGAGACGCTGACTGATGACTGGCTGCGTCAGGATATTGAAACGGCCGCTCAGTTACTGCCTGGTCAAGGACCCATTACCGCGTTTGCGTTCGTTAACCCATTACAGGCCATGGAAGGGTTGCCTTTCGATGAAGGCCTGCAGTTGGGCAGCCGGTTGTACGGTTGCCAGCCCTATCTACCCGAAGGGCGTTATCGTGAGATGCTCGAGAAGGGCCGCATTCGTTGCGAAGACCTGATCGAAGTTTTGCTGGAAACTCTGGGCGATCGCGCGGACCAATTGATCGGTCGACTAGGCACACGCTTTCACTTCCAGTTGGCGATGCTGGAACACCCCCTGCGATTGGGGTCGTCGGCCGAACTCAAGTGGGTTGTGGCCGAATCGGATGCTTTGGTCAAGTTTCGGCCGGAAGTCTCGGAGAAAACGCGTCAGTCAATGCTCCGACGAACGGAAGCCTGGCTGACTCTGCCGGAAGCAAATGCCGATGCTCCGGGTGCGGAAAACGCGTTGCGTAAAGTGTTGCTGCAGCGGTTCGGTCACGATTTCGCAGACTGGTCGGAAGGACGCTGGACTCGCGTCTGCCTGAATCTGTTGTGGAATGTCTGTCGGCAGGGAGTGCATCAATCTCCGAATTCTCATCATGCTTCAACGACTGGCCCAATCCGTCCGCGGGATGTGATCTGGAATCTGCAGGGCGAAGATACCGATCAGCTTGTCCACGAGGTTTTGATTCGATTCTGCGCGGCCTATCTTGACCAAGGCCAGGCCGACTGGAGCATGCCGAACAGTGATCGCCGGTTCTGGCAAGCCTTCTGCGACTACTACAGCCAACCTGCTCGCATACGGCAACGCTGGTTAAAGCCCCTGCCCGCGATTCTTCAGCAATTACGTGCCTCGGAAACCGAGCCGTTGCAGTTGATTCGTAATATCCTGCATGGATTTGGCATTTCTCAGGCCGATGCTCCGAATTTTCTGCGGCAGTCGTTGCTCGCGTTTCGCGGTTGGGCCGGCATGATCTGGCATATGGAATCGCGTCCCGATCGTGTGCCTTTCCCGGTCGAGTCGGGCACGCTGATTGAATTCCTGGCGTTGCGGTTGCTGCTGGATCAACTAGCCGCCCAGCATTGTGCCAAAAAACTTAAACATGGTTCCGCGATCGTCTGGTCCGATCTCCGCCAGCAGGCTGGTCGCAAAGGGCGGACCCAGCATGCCCTGCAACTCGATCAGCGGGCCTTTCTGATCTTTCAATTGGCGCAGGTTCGAAACTGGCATCCGGTCGAACTTCTGCAGCAGTCGCCTCAGGAATGGCAAGTTTTACTGCAGGAAATCGAAGGTTTTTCCAATCTCGAACGCCGTCGGATCTATCATCATGCCTTCGAGCGTGCCTACCAGTCGAAGGCCCTCGATGCCATCGCGATTCATACCCGGCAGCCGTTGACGGAGCGTCCTGTTCCCAAGTTTCAGGCAGCCTTCTGCATCGATGCCCGTGAGGAGTCGTTTCGCCGGCATCTTGAAGCCGTTGAACCTGCAGCGGAAACGTTCGGGACGGCCGGTTTCTTTGCCGTGGCGATGCAGTTCCGTGGCGTGGCCGATGCCTACTATGCCACGCTTTGTCCCATTGTGGTAAAACCCAAGCACTGGGTTTCGGAAGATGTGGCACTCACGGAAGAAGAGGTCCATCGTCGACGCGCCCTGGTCCGGCGAACGCTCGGCGCTGCGTCACGGCAGTTTCAGGTTGGCAGCCGCAGTTTTGCCAGTGGTGCCTTGCTGTCGGCAGGTATGGGTGTGCTAGCCTCCGTTCCCCTGGTGATGAGCGTGATGTTCCCCCGCTGGAGCAGCCGGGTACAGGCATCGGCCCGTCAGTGGTTGGCACCGCCGCGTCTGACCCGATTGCGACTCGAACGAACCGCCGAAACGCCGGGGCCGAATAACGGGGGCATTGGCTACAATATCGATGAAATGACCGATATCTGTCGTCGATCACTGCAGGACATCGGCTTGACACACCGGTTCGCCCGCATGGTTTTCATGTGTGGCCATGGCAGCGAATGTCTCAACAATCCGCATAAGTCTGCCTACGATTGCGGGGCCTGCTCCGGGAATCCGGGTGGCCCGAATGCTCGCGCTCTGGCTGCGATGTTGAACGACATTCGTGTGCGGACCAACCTGTCAAAAATCGGTATCGAAATTCCGCTCACGACGGTATTCATCGGCGCACAACACAATACCTGTAACGACACGTTCGAGTACTTCGATCTCGATCTTGTTCCCACATCGCATCTGGATGATTTTCGGGCAGCACGTGCGGCATTGGAAAAGGCTTGTGAACTCAATGCCTTGGAACGTTGTCGCCGCTTCGCTTCGGTCCCCAGGCAACTGACTCCCGCTCAGGCCTATCGCATCGTTGCACAACGGGCCGAAGATCTGGCGGAAACGCGTCCTGAGTATGGCAATTGCACGAATGCCATGTGTGTGGTCGGCCGGAGAGATCGCACGCGTGGGTTGTTTCTCGATCGTCGGTCATTTCTGATGTCTTATGATCCGACGCAGGATGACAGTGAAGCTACCGTTTTGGGACGCATCCTGGGAGCCGTGGTTCCGGTTTGTTCGGGGATCAATCTGCAATACACTCTGTCGAACATCGATCCAGTCGGTTGGGGCTGCGGGACTAAGTTGCCGCATAATGTGTCTGCCCTGCTGGGTGTGATGGATGGTGCTGCGAGTGATTTGCGCTCGGGGTTGCCGTGGCAAGGTTGTGACATTCATGAACCGATGCGGTTGCTTTTCGTGATGGAAACCACGCCCGATGCGATTCGAAAAGTGATGTCGCGTAATGAGGGTGTCCGCAACATCCTCGAAAATGGCTGGGTCCAACTGTCGCTGCTCGACCCCGTGACGTCAAAAATCACGGTCTATCGCCAGGGGGAATTCCATCCCCATGTGTCGCGAACCAGTCAATTGCCACGAGTGACTGATTGGGCCGACTGGTTTGTCGGTAAAGAAGACAATCTGGGATTTGTTGAGCGCTGCGAGGAAGTGAGCACGCAAACGCCATGAGCATCTCCATCGGCCTGTCGTTGTTGAGCCTGCTGGTACTGGGGGCTCCCACGGCCTTATTTGCCAGCCTCGGCATTGTGACGCTGCTGGGCATTCCCCTTCAGGAACGCACGATCAGCCGGGCGACGCTAATCACGACTTTAACGGGTCTGGTGGCTGCACTCGGCATTCTGGCCGTGATGCTGACGACTGGCTCTCGATTTGTCCCGATCGACTTGGGCAACTGGGTCGATGTGGAAAGTCTGCATTTTCATTTTCATGTCAAATTTGTCTTTGATCGACTCTCGGTTCCCTTCGTCATTCTCACGTTTCTGCTGTGTGGCACGATCAGCGCCTTTACCAGCCGGTATCTCCATCGTGAGCCGGGGTTCACGCGGTTTTTCCTGCTCTATTCGATGTTTCTGCTCGGCATGGTGGTCTCGACAGCGGCAGGGACCATCGAAATCCTTTTCAGCGGCTGGGAACTGGTCGGGCTTTCTTCGGCCATGCTCGTCGCCTACTTTCTGGAACGCGCCAATCCTGCGATCAATGGTTTGCGGGTCTGGACGGTTTACCGCGTCTCAGATGCGGCCTTTCTGGTGGCAGCCATTGCCCTGCATCACTGGGCCGGTGAAGGAGACTTTGCCCGCATGGTGGGGGAAGGTACCTGGCCCAGCGGGCATTCGCTCTTAACTCCACAGCAGGCACTGTGGGTGGGGCCACTCCTGATTATTGCTGCGGCCGGTAAATCGGCGTTGATTCCGTTCTCCGGATGGTTACCCCGTGCGATGGAAGGCCCGACACCCTCCAGTGCGGTCTTTTACGGTTCGCTTTCCGTGCACTTGGGAGCATTTCTACTGCTTCGCATCAGCCCCGTGCTGGAAATGTCGGTGTTTCTCTCAGGATCGGTCGTGATCCTCGGACTCGCGACCGCTGCCTTTGCTTCGATGGCTTCACGTGTGCAGACCGATATCAAAAGTTCGTTGGCGTTTGCCTCGCTGTCACAAGTGGGGGTGATTATCGCGGAGATCGGTTTTGGTCTGCGCTATATCGCCTTGGTGCATATGCTGGGGCATGCCTGTCTGCGGACTCTGCAGTTGCTACGGGCTCCCTCTTTCCTCCGCGACCATATGGAAATGGAAAATGCCCTGGGGGCTCGCCTGACTCAATACCAGGGCTTCTGGGAAATGGTGCTGCCCCAAACCCTGCGCGACCGGTTGTATCGCTTCGCACTGGAGCGTGGTTACCTCGATGTCGCTCTTGATGAATACATTGTGTCGCCCTTGGTAGGCTTACTGCAGCAATGCGATCGCTGGGAACGCCGCTGGACGGAATTTCTGGATGGTGATGCCGACCTGGAATCGGACCATGTGCCAGTGGTGACTGACTCTCTGGAGGAGTGGCAATGAGCGAACTTCATCTGCCAGCCCTGGAACTGGCGATTGTTTTACCATTGATCGGGGCTTTCTATCTGCGTCGATGCCAGGACGGTGTCGAAGCCCGACTGCACAGCCTGATCTTCCTCACAGCGACGATGTTTCTGTCGATGGTGGCGTCCTGGGATTTCGGTCTGCTGCACGCCTTTGAAGCTCATGACCGCTGGGATCTGGCTTCGCGAATTCTCGGCCCCGATACGCTGGTGATTGATGAACTCAGTGCGCCGTTGATCCCATTGTCGGCGTTGTTATATCTGTTGACTGGACTCTCCACGCTGCGAACCAAAGTGCATCGCGTCTCGTTTAGCGGCCTCCTCG
This sequence comes from bacterium, assembly GCA_016125225.1. Classification (GTDB taxonomy): domain Bacteria; phylum Planctomycetota; class Planctomycetia; order Planctomycetales; family Planctomycetaceae; genus DSVQ01. The sequence goes on from WGME01000017.1 coordinate 129,195, forward strand.
TCTCGGAATCGATCCTGCTGGCGACACTGAGTTGCAAAGACCCGTGGGGGATTATCGTCCTGTTGATTCTGGGGACGATCCCGCCATTTCTGGAATTGCAGCATCGCAACAAGTCAACACGCTGTTTCAGCATCCATATGGGGCTGTTTCTAACATTGCTGGTCATCAGTTGGGCCATCATTGATCGCGTGCCTGATGGGCAACCCATTCCGGTCTGGGCCCTCGGCGGACTGATGTTCGCGATTCTCATCCGCAGCGGTTGCATTCCCGTTCACTGCTGGATGACCGACCTGTTCGAGAAGGCCACGTTTGCCTCGGCGTTGCTGTTCGTGACGCCAATGGTGGGGGCCTATGCCGCAATGCGGTTACTGGTCCCTATCTCGCCCGACTGGGTCTTGCGGACGGTGGCCCTTATTTCACTGCTGACGTCAGTCTATGCGGCTGGGATGGCGTTGGTGCAACGCGAAACCCGGCGGTTGTTCTGCTACCTCTTCCTGAGTCATGCCTCACTGGTGCTGGTCGGATTGGAACTGGCGACTCCGGAAGGTTTGGCGGGCGGCTTAGCCGTCTGGTTATCGGTGGGGCTGTCGCTGGGGGGATTTGGACTCACGCTGCGTGCTATTGAAGCGCGGATGGGGCGCTTGTCCCTCACCAGCTTTCATGGCCTGTACGAGCATATGCCCGTGCTGGCGAGTTTCTTTCTGTTGACCGGGCTCGGTAGCGTGGGCTTCCCCGGCACCATTGGATTTATTGCCACCGAAATGCTCATCGATGGGGCGGTGCAGGTCTATCCATATTCGGGGATGGCGATGGTGATTGCGGCCGCTTTGAACAGCATTGCGGTTATGCGGGTCTTCTTTCGCATCTTCACGGGGACACGACACTTCGCCACGGTCTCGATTCGCATTCGTCCGCAGGAACGCTGGGCTGTGTTAACGCTTTCCGCCCTGATCATCGGCGGCGGGCTCTATCCGCAACCCGGCATTACCTCGCGACATCACGCCGCGGTCGCTTTGCTCAAACAGCGGGAAAAGGTACTGGGTGTGCCTTCGACACCCATCGTGCCCGAACATCCGCATGAAGAGGTTTCTGAAACGCACGCCCACGTGGAGCAATCACCTCAAGCGGTCACTTCCATGGCGACCATCCCGTAGCCGGGTGTCTGATCCGTGTGAATCCGAGTGCGACTCGGCCACAACGAAAACAGGCCCCGCTGTCAGTGTCACCGACAGCGGGGCCTGTTTGTTTTGGTCAAAGCGAGGCTTGAATCAGCGGGTATTCATCGGACGGCTGGCATCGGCCGGGCTGGTGAGTGCCTCGTACAACCCGCCCCCGCCACAACATTGGGGCTCTTCGTCGACGGTCGGTGCCACCGTTTTTCGGGATGATTTGTTTCCAGGCTGACGAGCCGGATAGGCACACACCCGCTCGCTTTCAATCCCAGCGAAGAAGCCGGAGTCGCCGTCATCAGTTTCAATTTTCCCGGCGATAAAGCGACCTCCCATGAAGTCGAGCATGGTGTAGACTGGGTTTTCGGGAGATTCGATTTCCACTTCGTAGTACGAGAAGAAGAAGATGCTCTCTTCGCTCCATTCGCCGGTGATCAACCCAAACGATGCGATGAAGTCGTTATCGTCCGTGAACTGGAAGCAATCGGTGTTGAAGAAGTCGAGGAACATCACGATCGTGAAGTAGTTCTTGCCACCGATATCGGCTGACGCCGTCCGGGGTGTGATGAGCAGAAGGGTCAAAGCACTCCACAGCAGCAAAGCGGGCAGACGAGGCAACATCAACAGCTCCTGAGCAACAAATGCGTGATGGTCGACACCGCTCTATTCTGTGCGGGGAGGGCACCGCTCGCCAGATAAGATTCAGGGTTGTCCGGCGGCTGCCGAAGACTTCAGGGCCTGTTGTACAGCATCGGCCGGCCCTTTCAGTAGCTTCGCCAGAATGTCCGGATGTTCCGCGGCGACGTTGCTGTGTTCCTGGGGATCATGTTCCAGATCGAAAAGCAGAAGCTGCTGATTTTCCGGGTTGTAACGGGCCTTCCACGGACCGCTCCGAACAGCCTGCGCCACCGGTCGGTTGGATGTTTTCCAATAAAGCAAATCGGCCGATGTGCGTGCCTTGCCATCAAAGAGGGGCAGCAGCAAGCGTCCATCGCTGACCACCTCTGGAGCACTGGCGACACCGATGGCTTTGAGTGTCGGCAAGAGATCCCAGGCCGCTGTCACACTCGTGTTGACCGTTCCCGGTGACGTATGTCCCGGCCATTGAATCAACAGCGGCACCCGCAGATTCTCCTCGCTCAAGGGTGCCACATCGGCTGCGGGGCTACGACCAGTTAACGCCGTCACAACCACGCAGGTCTGTTGTTGCAAACCCTGCTCGGTGATCTGCGACAAAACGGTCGAAATCGCACCGTCCCACGCCTCCCCTTGTGCTGCGGAAGACAATTCAGGACAACGTGGTAGCCGCATGTGTAAGAAGAGCGGTCGCGTTCGTTGAGGCTGACGCTTGAGCAACGCAGCCGCATCGGTCGACTGGAGTTCCCAGATCGATACGGTGGATTGACCGTTCGTATTATCAGAGATTGTCATCGATCCATCGCCGCTCCCCCAGTGCTGCGGGTACTGCGGGCAACTCTTCGGGGATTTGTCCGGCATTTGCCAGAGTCCCGACCAGTGGTCCCAACCACTATCCAGCGGGCTGACAGGGCTGGTCCAGGGGCCGATCATGGCCGTGTCGTAGCCCGCTTTCCATAACAGGTGGGAGAGGGTGTGACGATCGGACGCCCGTAATGTCCGTGGTTGATTAACCGGGTGCGTGGCATGGCCGGTGTTCTGTCCGGTCATCAGCGACCAGAACCCCGACTCGGTGTCACTGCCGCCGGCGTAGTGCTGCGAAAAGACCAACCCCTGGCTGGCCCAGTCGCTCCAGTGAGGGAGATCGAAGGCATCGGTCGGCGACGCATCGCCCCATTCGTCGACCGTGATCAGAACGATGTGCGGAGCTTGACGGGCGATGCCCACGCTCGGACCGCGTTGCAGTCGCCGCAGAGCCTCCCGGTTTTGTGCTTTGGTGCGCGACCAGAGTTCATGGGCCTGATCGAGAGAGTCCATCAAATCCTGCTGCACACCGGCTTCGTCAAGAATCTGCGAGGTCCGGACCTGCTCGCGGAGGGCTTCAACCAGTCCGCGTGTCGGGCGCGGTTGTTGAGTCTCGTGGACAGGTGAAACGTCAGTGGGTTTAACGGCGGTTGCTGATGGCCGGGGTTGTAGCGATTGTGTCGGTTCCTGTGCCCAGATGAGCCGATCGCTGGTTCCATTCAACAGCAGTCTGCCACTGCTCACGTAGGTCAGTGCAACAGTCGCCAGAACTCCCAAACCAAGGAAACCTAACGAGACCCGGAACAATGCGCGCATACTTTTGCCTCCTGCTGTTCACGCGATGCAATCGGTATGCCGTCAGCAACGAATACACGGGTCGAACCGAGGTGTTGCATTTCAGAAACAGCGAAGACTTTGCGGAGTCTTCGTGGCTGTCGGGCCACGTTGACTCCCCCGGATCTAACATCTGTGGGTCTGTCGCCGCGAGTGAGTGGCGGGAATTGCCGAATCGCATGATTGCGGGATGTCGGTGTCGGCGGATTCTGCCGATCTGATGCGTGGCAACTCCCATACTGGTGACGCTGGCCGCCCAGCTGCGGCGATTGTTGAGGACCCATTATGCAGACACTCGCAGCCCTGCTTCTTCTGGGACAGATCGAAGTCGTCTCAGACTCTCAAGGCATTCCCCCCCGCAGACTTCCCAGCGATATGATCGCGGTTCAATACGAAGTTCCTCCGCGTGCGGCGCTCCCGAAACTGGCACAAGTTCCGCCCCCGCCTCCCGCGGAAGACGGTGTTCAACCTGTTCCGGCTGAGATGGCTCCGGCACCGGTCGCGATGCCCGTCACGGAACCCGCACTGGGTTACTCGCTGGATCAACCGATGGCCGGCTGTTGCAGCGATGGCGGTTGTGAGCCGTGGGTCAGTTGTTGTGATGCCGGAACCGGTTGTCCCCATTGCCAAGGGGCGGGTGGCTGTCCGACCTGCATGTATCAGAAGAACGATGGTTGCCTGTGCAAACTGAACAGCACCTACGATCTGTATCCTCACTACGCCTACTATCCTCGTTACCACGGCTACTACTACTTCCGTCCGTATAATTATCAGACCATCGCCGAGCATCAACAGTTTGCTGCCTGCATCGGTCTCGATCCGCGGATGCCCTACTCTCTCAGCGGGTTTGACCGGATTTACGCGGGCTTCCCGCAGAAGTATCCTCGCGATCGCAGCCCGCTGACATCGACGATGCCCACTGGCAGCGGTTTGCCCCAACTGGAAGACCTGATCACAACGTTACCCACACCGCCGCAACCGCAGCCGTAACTGTTGTGGCTGTCTGTCTTTCCCATGAAGTGATTCTATGCGTTTGTCTCCTGTTGTCCGTTGGACGGTGATCTGCTGGCTGACAATGACCGCCTCATTGTCAGCCAGCGATCTCGTTTTCCGCCTGGAGACCGAGACCAACCGGGCCTTTGAACGTGGTTTGCTGCCCGCCACGGACTTTCTGGATCATCACTCTGCTGCCGAAGAAGTCCGATTGCAGCGGTTAAGCGACCCAGACAACCCGCAGGCCATTCGAGCCGCGATGCAGCCCCGACGATTGGCACTGCAACACGCCGTGCAGTTGATGGAACGCTTTCAGCAACCGGCGGCGGCGAACTGGTCGGCCGACTTAAAGCTTTTGCGGCACTCGCTCCTGCAGCTTGAAGTGCAGATGGCATTGTGGACCGGTGAACGCGAGCATCTGGCCGCTTTAACACGCGAGACGCAATCGCTGGCCTGGCAACACTATCGGCAGCGCGTCTTTGATTCCCGATTTCTCGGGCATGGATCGCTGCTGCAATTGATGGATGCGGCGGCGCTCCTCGGCCTACCGCCTGATCGGGAAATTGCTGGCCGACAGCGGACGTTAGCGACGCTTGAGACCTGGGAACGCAAGGGGGCGGGCATTGGACGGTCGGATGCGGTATTGCTGGCTGGATTAGAACTGGCAAACGCACAACTTCGCATCCGCGACGTTCAGTTGCCTCAGGCGGCGTTGCCACACTTTCAGGCCGCAGATCATCTGGCCGCAGCCTTATTTGCCGATCAGCAACGGTATTACCAACGGGGCACGGCAACCCTCGGCGAGATGTCGCATTCCTGGCGGATGCGCCGCCAGATTCACGATCAGGCCCTGTGGCTGGAAGTCGAACTTCCACGGTCTATGAGCGATTCTCTCAGCCAAGACCTGAGAGTGCTGGAGCAAACGGCGGCAGAAATCCGAGATCAACGCGGCCGCATCGCCAGCGATATTCTCTATGTGCAGGTGCTGAGAGCCGGCGTCACCGAACGGTAATTCCTGTCTGATTTATTACGAACGCTGGACCGCAAACCCCATCGGTCGCGACTCTGCTTTGATCAGGCCCTGTTTTGCGGCCCGTCGAGCCCGCCAGATCCGTGCTGCATAATGCACGCCATACAAGGCGCCGCCCGCCACCAGCACAAAGCGAGCAAACCATCCCAGAAACAGCCATTGAATATCTTGCATGCTGGCGGCTCCCTGAGGTTATTCCAGAAGGGATCGGGCACTGGCTTGCAGGATGACCTCGGAATGCCGTTGTTCCGGGCCGCCGAATTCTTTGGTCGCATAGCCCGATTGCTGATCGCTGCCTTGTCGTCGCGGTAAACGGACGGCGAGGACGATTTCGACTTCATCGGGATAAAGTTCATTGCGAAGCGGGCGTACCGGAATGGTGGCGTCGCCACGTTCCCACACCTGGCCATTCCGGCGAATGACGATGTGAACCCCGGCATGCGTGCGGTTGAATTCCTTACGGCCCGCCGGACGAATCGGCAGTCTCAGAATTCGCATGCGGCGTTCTGCCACCATTGAGACACGATCCGCAAAATCATCGAGATCCTGCGGATCGTAACTGGGTTCACCCTGCGGATCGGACCAAGACGTACCATCAGCGAAGGCTTGACCGGCTTCTCGGGCAGCTTCGATAGCCGCGAGCGACATGCCATTGGCAATCGCGGAATCAAAGGTCATATCAATGATGTAATCCGACATGATCACCAGTACCGGAAGCCCGAGCAACAGCTCCAGCACAATCGCGCCGGCGCGTGTTCTCTTCCGCGGGGATCGTTGTCGTAAGAACATCACGGGTCTGGTCACCTTGGGTTTGGGATAACAACCGGGACTACAGCAATTGGCGGATCGCCAGGGCCAGGTCGCGCAGTTCAGCCACCAGGGCATCGCGCACACAGGCCAGACCAGCAATCAGACCAATCCCGACAATCGTTGCAAGCAGAATGTACTCGACAGCGATCGAACCCTTACGGGAGTGCCTCAGCAAGGCTGACGGCGATCGGCGAAGAAGCATCAGAGACCCTTTGACAGTAATTCGGCGGCAGCGGCGCAGCGTGTGCGCACCACACGCCAGTCGTGAATCGCAGATTGCGTGCCGAGAGGGTTTCCAAAGCATTCCAGCCGGGTTGCATCGGTTTCACTAGTTCTAGCGCGACCAACTGGGCTCTCGCGGCGCTAACTTACCGGTTTACACTGCGAACCTTGGGAGACAATCACTACGGCTCCGTCTGTCCGGTGGCCTCCGATCGACCGTCACAACACGGCCAATACCACCGCACCCGGTGACGTACGCCTTTGCGTTTCGCGGCACGAATCGTGCTGATTAGTGAATCCGCTTCGGTACCGAATGTGATCTACTGAGTACGGGAATTCACGGCAGCCATGCAGGTCTGGCGCGGTTCAACAGCACAGTCTCGTCAGCGGCGTGGCATCATCACCATTGAGGTGTTGGCCGTGATGCCCTGCCTGTTGATCTTTGCGGTCAGCCTCGCCGAATTCTCGATGGCCCTGCGATTGAACCACAAGGTGGCCTTCAGCAGCCGATTCGGTGCGAAGCTCGCTTCGGAACAACCACGGTTCGGTACGACATCGCTCGCGACCTGCAATCAGTCTCAAACGGTCGATAATCTCAAAGCCCGGATCGATCGCTGGCTGGTGGGTTCGAATCTCACCCCGTCGGCGGCCGTGCTGCTGGAGCACAATGCCTGCGGGGTCGATGCCCCCCTGCAACTCCAATCGGCGGCCGGGGTCCAGATCGATGATCTCCAGGAATTGCCGGCCTTGCCCGTTGCTCAACCCGAATTGAATGTCGCCTACGTCCGCGTGACCGTCTGGTTACCCGTGGTGGGAAATGTGCCCAACGCCTTGAAGACCTTTGGACTCGACTGGCAAGGGGCTTTGCTGCGGCATTCGACGGTCTTTCGACTGGAATCGGACAATGCCTTCCCGGAACCGGTGATCTCGGTGATGGAAGACAGCCTGCCCGAAGGCGTGACGGTCGCGGCTGTGTCTCAGGATTCCGGCGCGGCTCAGTTTCAAGTCGGACTGCATCGCTCGGGACGCACCACGCTCACAATGACAGCGGCCGCCAGTCACGACCGCGAAACCCCGCGACAACAACTGAAGTATCGCTGGACCTCCACAGGCCGTTCCGTCGGAAACGCGAATGGACGGGAATTCCGGATGGTCCTCGATCGGCCAACCAATGGTTCCCGGCAATTGCTGCAGGTGGGGTTGGATGTGACAGACGATTGCGGTTGTTCGAGTCGCCTGGAAATTCCCGTCGAAGTCCTCGCGGGTGATGATCTGCCCTTAACCCCCATTCCAGAGACAGGAAACTAAGTCACGCGATGTTAGCGACTGCGCAGCAGACCCGTAGCTCTGAATGCAGCCGACGTTGTCGACCACGACAGCGGCGCGGTGCGGTGCTGGTCTGGTTCGTCTTCATTATCCCTTTGATGTTGATGATTCTGCTGGCGCTCACAGACTTTTCCGGGGCTTCCATGGCCAAGATCGAGCTGCGAAACGCGGTCGATGCGGCGGCGTTGTCGGCGGTCAAAACCTGGGATCGCGGTGATCTGGCGGCTGCGGCTTATGATGCTGAGGCCGTGTTGAACGGGAATATCCAGTCGAGCGCGATCATGTCGCGTGCTGTTACCGAATCGTCGACGCAAACCGATCTGCCCTCCATCGCGACGGTGATTACCTTTGGCAGTGTCACGGCAAAGAATGGGCAGTCGGTTTTCACGCCGGGAAATCTCGATCCCATGATGCTGGTGGGTGAAGGCGACACATTGGCCTGCCAGCGGTGTGTGATGATTCAAAAAACGTTGAATGTGCCCAGCATCGGCGGGACCTGGCTGGGGGTTTCCTTCGGACCATATACCGTCACCACAGAATCTTTTGCCCGGATCTGCCCTCGGCAAAACACGCCCCAACTGGTGTTTGTCGATGTCATTGCCTCGGAGAGCCAACCATGAAGATCAACGCACGCATGATTCTGGGAGGACTGCTCGTCTGTCTGGCTTTGGCGAGCACCGGGTGTTATCAGTCCCCGCGGCAGAAATTGATGGGCCGCTGGTACAACGGCGACATGTCGCTGCGTTTCCGTCCCGACGGGATCGTGCTGTTCAACAATCTCGACGGCATGGCTAGCGGTCGCTACTTCTTTACGGAAGATCGGCCGTCCGGTGGGAGTGCCGGGGTTCGGCAAAACCTGCTGCTCGATGTTGTTCGAAACGGCAAACGGCAACACTATGCCTTCGATGCGACTTTCCTGGCAGATGATCGCCTGCGGTTGGTCGAAGTGCCCTTGCAGGCCGTGACCGAACGCCCCACCGACGAGATTCGGCAGTTTGCTTTGCTGCGTAAAGCCGCCGAAGATACTGTCGCTACCGCCACAGCGGCTCGCTGACCGGCGAAAGCTGCCGGATGCTAGGGTCGAGCTTTCCAACTGCGGAGAAGTGGAAAGCTGTAGGGGATTCGCCACGCGTTCGGCTTAGACCGGATGTAGGCGAGCGTCGCAACTTCTCGGTCGTCGGAGTTCTAACCGGCGTAGAAACGATCCCATTTCGTCTAGTAATTCCCGAAATAGGAAGACTGCGACCTGGATGGCTCTTGTGGCCACCTTTAGCGGGCTTGCAGGCTCGGTAGGCATTGTTACTTCATTCGAAATCGGGCGCGAAATGGACTTCTCACGCTGGATTCGCAAGCATCGCCCCTGGGCCTTGGGATGCACGGCATCGCTGTTATGCCTGGCGCCAACTCTGGCTGACGCACAACAGGATCAGCGACTCAAGGAAGAAGTCGGGGCGGTTGTTGAAGAAGTCGTGACGGCCAAGCTCGAGGTCAAAGTCACGCGCCGTCGCTCTAAGATTCTGCGCATGAAGCAGGATGTCTTCCGCGTTGCCGTGGCAGACCCATCGATTCTCGACTTCGTGGCCTTCGGGACTCGGGAAGTCGAGATCATTGGTAAAGAAACCGGTAGCACCACGGTCACCTTGTGGGTGGGCAATCAGGAAGCCCCCAAGGTTTTGAGCATGCTGGTGACCGTGATGAAAGACGACGCGGTCGATCAGCAACGACGGCTGGAATATGCCGAGCTGGAAAGCATGCTGAATGAACTCTTCCCGAACAGCCGGGTACAACTCATTCCCATCGCCGACAAACTGATTGTTCGCGGACAGGCTCGTGACGAGCAGGAAGCGTCTCAGATGATGTCGGTCATTCGCGAAAACTCCGATCAGTTGGGTGTCGGACAAGGCGGCGGATCGTTGAACGTGACTGTCGCGGGAACGGCAGCACAACCCTTCCCGGATGCCTCGCAACTCCCCATCAGCAGCGTGATCAACATGCTGGTGGTTCCCGGAGAAAAGCAGGTGATGTTGAAGGTTCGCATTGCCGAACTCAAACGCTCCTCGTTCCGGGCACTTGGTGCCGATGTCGATTTCACGATCAATGAGTTTTTCCTGTCATCTGCCCTGGGCACCACTGCCGCGAACGCGATCTTCTCGGGTACGTTTGATGACGGTGCCTTCAATGTCGCGTTGCGAGCACTGGAGAATAATGGGACGGCAAAAATTCTGGCCGAACCGAATCTGGTAACCATCAGCGGTCAACCTGCAACATTCCTGTCCGGGGGTGAGTTCGCTGTTCCCACCGTAGTCGGCGTGGGTGGAGCCCAGGCTGCCACCACCACCTTCAAGGGCTTCGGAACGGCGATCGCGTTCACGCCGACGGTGCTCGATAAAGATCGCGTGCGTCTGCAAGTCTCGCCCACATTCAGCACGCTGAACAAAGACAATTCCGTGAATGGCATCTTCGGCCTCGACACTCGCTCGGTGACGACGACGGTCGATTTGCGTGAAGGGCAAGTCCTCGCGATTGCCGGTTTGCTGCAGGAACAGCAGAACGGACAGATCCGCCGGATTCCCTACCTCGGTTCGATTCCCGGACTCGGCATTCTGGGCAGCGATAAATCGATCAGCCGTGATGAATCGGAACTGATCATTCTGGTGACACCGGAGCTGGTCCATGCGATGGAACCCGGCCAGGCGCCGCAGGTGTTGCCTGGGATGGAAGTGACCGAACCCGATAACAAGCGGTTCTTCTGGTACGGCGACATCGAAGGTGGGCCCAATTGCCATCATCGCAGCACGGTCTGGCCGTTGTACAAGCGACGGTTAAAAGATGCGGGTTATGACGACATCGAATCGGTCCAGCAGTCTCAGAATTATTACATGAGCGGACCGTTTGGATTCAGTGAGTAGTTTCCAACTTGTGACACACGAATGACAGCTCTTTGAGTGCAATTGGCTCAGTGACCTTACGGGGAAAGTCATGACCATCCAACAGACAAGCCGACGGGGTTGCCTGCTGATTCTGGCAGCGGCGGCCTGCGGTTGTGCCAGTAAGTCGAAGCAGACTGTGGCGGTTGATCAATTGCGGCCAGCCCCGCTGGGGACGATCAGCGATTCCATCTGGCAGCAGCAGGAAGAGAATGCCGAAGCGTCAGATTTCGTGATCTACGAGCATGAGTGGGTCGGCAACTCCACTCAACTGAATGCGGCCGGCATGGAGCACGTCAAGCAGATTGCCGCCCGTGCTGCGGAAACACCTTTTCCGGTCCTGATCGAACGTGCCAGCATGAGTGCGGAACCCGGCACGCGTCACGGCTTCCCGGTGAACGGGAACGACGATCTCGACCTGCATCGCCGCGAGTTTATCGTGCATGCCCTGGGAGAAATGGGCGTGCAGGAATCGGATAGCCGCGTGGTGGTGTCACCCGCCCTGACGCCGGGCTTCCAGGACTTTGAAGCCGAACGGGCCTATAACAGCGGCTTCTCGGACTACAACAATGGTGCCAGCGGATTTGGCGGTGGTGCCACGTTCGGTGGTTTCGGGGGCGGCGGTTTGTACTGAGAATCGTTTGCAGCCGGAAATTTGTACCGACCGCCGACCGCGGCGCAGGAGAGGGACATGGAACGTCCGACACTCAAGCAACAATTGTCGATGCTGGCTCTTTCGACGAGCCTGTTCGCAGGTTGTACGCAGTTGCCCCAATGGGCACACAATCCGTTCAGCGATCCTATCAAAGATCGTGAGATGCGATTCAGCTACGCGCAGGTCATTGAACAGGACGGCAGTCTGCACAAGGCCGAGCAAGCCTATCGCCAGTTGCAGAAGGAAGCCCCGAAAAACGCGAAGTATACGCACCGCTTGGGAGTGACACTGGTTCGAGAAGGGCGCGCGGAAGAGGGTTTGGTCGAGCTGCGCAAAGCCGCCGATTTGAAACCGGAAGACGTCGCTATTCTGAACGATCTCGGTTATGCCCTGGTCATGACCGGCGAATACGAGGAAGCGGAGACGGTGCTCAAGTCGGCTTTGAAGTTCGATCAGCGCAATCCGCGAACCATCAACAATCTGGCGCTCGCGATGGGATATGAAGGCAAGAGTCAGGACGCCTACGAACTCTTCCGCCGCAACGGGTCTGAAGCCGAAGCCCGCTCGAACCTGGCTTATGTGCTGGCTCAGCGCGGCGAAATGGAACCCGCCGTCCGCGAATACAACCTGGCACTCTCCAAAGATCCGAGTCACCGCCCTGCGGCGGAAGCCCTGGTCCAATTGACAGACATGCAGAAGGAACTGCAGACGATGGACCCGGACGTGCAGTATGCCGGGGCGACAGCACAAGACGGCATCCAGCAGGTCACGCATCGTGCGGCTGTCATCAAGGGTTCGTCAGAACGGCGCGACACGCTCAGTCGGCAGACCCCGACGATCTCCCAGAACTCGCAGCCGGTGATGACAGACCTCGTCGAACTGGTACAGCAGTTGGAAGATGCGGAAGAAATTCTTCCCGAAGATTCGGTCCCTCCACGAGATGCCCCGCGGGTGTCAGGGCCGATGGGCATCTGGATGACGGCCCCGGCGAAGTAACTCACAGCTTGTGTCGTGGACAGGATCACTGGACGGCTGGCAATTTTGGCCTTCTGGCACATCCGGGAATGAAATTCGCCCTTGCCAAGGAACATCGCTTTTTCACATGATGGGGACAGGACTGGACGTTGGTCGATGATGAGTCATACTGAGGCGGATCGACAACAGGCCTGTCGCGCTCCTGATGACCGTATGACCGAATTCCAGGAAAAGTTCCTTGCAGCGGACTTGGCAACTGTTCGAAGCACGCTTCACCAGCGGTGATCATCACTGGCTGGTGTGGGGAGCTTTGATCGTCTGTTCGGTCTTCACGCTGGTTCAATTGCTCCGCATGTGGGGCAGCCGCTGGGGCGACCAGAATTCGCTCACCAAGTCGTTCGTGTTGTCGCTGCTGGTCCATATCTGCGTGGGGCTCGGCTGGACGACCATTATTGAGCGGGATGCCTGGTCGAACGCGGCGATGAGGGAAACACCCATCGCCGTTCAACAGATTCGAGTGGAACCGGATTCCGAACCGCAGCAGACCACAGCCGACGCGGCAGCCTTCCTGTCGCAAACTCCCACGGAATTAATGCTGCCCGATGACGCGCGGGTGCCGGTTGACCGGCCGACGATGCCGTTGGAGCAGCCCCCACCTCTCGAAGTCGAGCCGTTGCCGATGCCAACGGTCGAGGCTCCGGCGATGTCCTTGAATGATGTCTCCGACGCGACTCCGCGCATCGTGACCACCGAGTCGCCCCGTGTCACCCAGCCCGAGTATTCCGATCTGCCCGAGGAAGTCACGCCGGCCACCGCTCGCAGGGAATCGACCCCGGTCATGCGGTCACGACAATCTCCCACAAGCCGTTCACGTAGTGAATCGGCTATGCCCCAAGAATCGGCAGCGACACCGAGCATGGCTGGTAAAGACCGTGGCGAACTGACGGAAGTAGTCGCCAGCCTGACGGGGCCACGAACGCCCGATGTGAGCCCCCGTGTGCCGCAGCCACTGGCGAATTCTCGTGGTAATACGGCGGCATCTCAACCGCGATCAACTCCCAGGGCAGACCCCGTACCCCCAGCGCGAACCTTGGGCGTTCTCTATGGAGTGGCTCGTGATGCGGAAACCGGCCAACGTCTGGGAACGGTGACCGTTCGCGTCGAACTTCCTCAAGGTGCACCAGTCCTCGCCCGCACGAATGCTGAGGGTTTGTACGAACTGACACTCCCACAAATCCCCGATAACATAGCCATCACGGCGTTCCGACCGGGTTATGTCCCCCAGTCACAAAATCTGCGAGCCGCCGACGTGACGGGAAAGCCTCGACCATTGAATTTTGATCTGCGGCGAGCCAGTGATCGGGTGATTGCCACCGAGAGTGAGCCGCAGATTCATCACTTGGGGAACGACCAGTTTTCCGGAGCAGCCAACAGTCAGTTCCAGCGGCCCTCTGAAGGGGCGTTTCAGGTCGTCAAGTTTTCTTTGACCAAGCCACAGACCGAGGAACCGATCTCACGGGCCAGCATTACTTTTCTGGCGAAGGGCATGCAGTGCGTGCCGGAAATTCGCCTGAATGAACATGTGCTGACGCAGGGGCTGACCGCGTCTCCCGAAGATGGATCGTTCGGCACAATGGTGCTGCCAATCGATCCCGCTTGGCTTAAGACCGTGGACAATGTCATCAGTTTCCGTGCGGTCTTATGTCATGGCGATCTGGACGATTTTGAGTTCGTGAATGTCCAGGTGCGATTGTCGCCTTAGTGCGGATTCCGTTGTGATGGGATCAATCGCCCATGTCAGATGTCGACCCTGCAAAGCTCCCCTCATCACGCACGAATGAATGTTCCCGCCGCAGCATTTTGAAGAGGACGGCGGCGGGGAGTGCCATCGTGTGGAGCCAATGGGCCAACCAGGCACGGCCTCAGGCTGTTGCTGGTGCGGATGTCCCGGATCTGCCACCACATGTCACATTGGAAACCATGCGGGCGATCGAACGCGGACTCGTCTGGCTGTCAGCGCAGCAACAGTTCGACGGGGGCTTTGGGCAAGGGCGTTCTTACACACGGAATGTCGGGGTCTGTGCCTTGTGTGGACTAGCGTTTCTGGCATCGGGACGGAGTGGTTCTCTCGCCCAAGCCGTTCGTCGCTGCACCGACTATCTGTTGGCCCACGCGTTGCCCAGCGGCTTCATCGTCGAAGAGGATGTGGTCACGCATGCCCCGCTTTATGGTCATGGGTTTGCGACGTTGTTTCTGGGACAGATCTACGGAATGGATGCCCGGCCCGCCGTAAGGGAAGCCTTAAAGCAGGCGGTGCAATACATCATCGCCGCGCAGAATCCCTCAGGCGGATGGCGGTACACCGATGATCCCAACGATGCGGACGTCTCGATCACCACCTGTCAGATGATGGCGTTGGTATCGGCTCATCAGGCCGGCATAGCAGTGCCGCAGCACATCATGGAACACAGTGCCGCGTTTGTGCGGCGTTGCCAGAATCCCGATGGGGGCTTCCGCTATCGCCCGCTGGACCCTCCCGACTCGCTGTTTCCACGCTCGGCTGCAGCCGTTGTGGCTTTGTACGCTGTAGGCGGACATACAGAGCCAGCGGTGTTGCGAGGACGGGACTATCTGAGTCAGCCGTCTACCACACGTGCTCCGCAACATGCCGAGTACTATTACTATGGCCGCTTTTATGCGACGCATGCGGCCTGGCAGGCGGGGGGCGATACGTGGGATGACTGGTATCCAAGGCTGCGCGAGGAACTCCTGGCACGCCAGTCTGAAGCAGGGTTTTGGGACGATCCGTGCATCGGCAACGAATACGCGACCGCGATGGCATTGACCATGCTGCAGTTTCCCTTGGACAGCGTTCCCCTCTTTCTACGCTGAGAGAGAACGCTACCGAAAGGCTGCCGGAATCGTCCGTTTGCCACCCACTCAAATTACGGCGTGGCGACTTCCGTACCGCTGGAGGCACCGAGGTCGAGTTTCGACCACGTCTTCGATTCCAGCTTCTTCAAACCTTCCGGCGTAACGGCTCCGTTTTCCTTGAAAGTCAACGATTGCAGATGCGGCATCGCGAGGAGTTTGTCGATGCAGGCATCGGTCACTCCGGTGGCCCGCAAGGAAAGCTCCTTGAGTTGTGGCAGGGTCGCGATCACATCGACGGTCGCATCGGTCATCTGAGGAACCGACCAGATATCGAGCAATTCCAGCGACTTGACGCCCGCCAGATGCGCTAACCCATAGTCGCTGACGGAGGAGAGTTCGTGCAGATACAACCGCTTGAGTTGGGGCAAATCGTCAAAGACTTCGATGCCGCGATCGTCGACATTTGGAAGGTCACGCAGTGTTAACCGGGTCAGTCCCATGCCTTTCAGTGCCAGTACCCCGTCCGAACCAAAGCCCTGGCAGCGAAAGACTTCCAGTTGTGTCAGCTTGCCGAGTTTCGCGAGATGCGGACCCGATTGGTCGGTGATCGCAAAATCCTGCAGCAGCAGGGCGTCCAGCGTCTGGTTCCGTGACAGCGACTCCATTCCGGTATCGGTGATGGCGGTACTGCGATGTTTGAAGGCCGTCAATTTGGGCAGATCAGCGATCACATCGAGCGCCATATCCCCGGCTTCCATGTTGCCCCGCAGGTCGAGTGCCCGCAGTTCCTGCAACTTCGAGAGTCGCATGGCACCAATATCGTTGACCTTATTCTGGACCAGGGTGAGGCGTTGCAGCTTGGGCATTTCGCTGATGATCTTGATGACGCCACTCGTCATGTTGGTGTTCGACGACAGGTCGAGATCGGTCAGTTCCGGAAACGAAGTCGCAATCATGCTGACGGCGGCGTCGTTGATAACTGTGTTGGTAAGTGCCAGGGTCTTCAGGTGCGTGAGCCCCTTCAGTTCCGCAGCCATCTCGTCGTTCAGGTTGCGGCAGTTGAGGATCTGCAGCTTTTCCAGGTCTGAAAGCTTGCCGAACATGGTCAGGTCTTCGGCCGTGAGATTCGACCCATCCTGAATACTGATAGAAGTAATCAGAGCACCATCATGGGGGGCATAGTTGGCACGCGAGCCCAGTTCATCAACGCGGGCTTTGGCGGCCTTGACAATTTCCGGATCGGCAGTTCCCTGACGCTCGGGTTTGGCGGCCGTGGCACCGGGGGCGTCTTTTGATGCCGCCGTGCCATTTCCTTCCGCAGGAACGGCTTCGTCCTTCTTGGCTTCGTTGCAACCCGTGGCACCGAGCATCACCATTGTGATGCAGGCCCATCCGCACAACCAACCGCTTCGCATCCCCATCATGCCGATCTCATTCCCGAGGCTATGCCATGAAAAAAACAGGGGCGCACGCGATGTGCGTGCGCCCGGATCAAAAAACCGTGTGACTAGTCGAGCCGATGACCTTCGGCATAGACCGGCTTGATCAAGTCGGCCACGCGCGGGGTCTTCAGCTTGTCGAGATTGGTCACGGCGAGACCCTTGGCGTCCCACTCGACCTTTTCGCCCCAGTCGCCCATAGCGCCTTCGGCTCCGCCAGTTGCTGCAGCCCAGACCGCCAGATTCCCCAGCAGAATGGTTTCGGTGAGCGGACCGGCACGGTCGATGAAGTTCGACTTGCAGATCTTTGGATCGTTGGCACGCTTGGCACGGAACAACTCGTACATGTTGTTCAGGTCGTTGTTGCCTTTGTTCTCGGCCTTTTCGTAATCGACAGTCACCTTGTCGACACCCTTGAGCTCGTAACGACCACAGTAGTCGTCGGTGCTGTAGAAGGTGCCCTTTTCGCCGACAATCATCACACCGCTGTCGGAGACATTGGTGATGCCATGCTTTTCGAATTCTTCCATCGGCGGCTTATTGCCTTTGCGGTCATACCACCAGAACGGAATCGCCGGACGTTCGGCGGTTTCCGGGAACTCGAAGCGGATGATCGAGCTGGCCGGGAAGCTGTCGTAGTCGTGTCCCGTGGTGCGGGCCACAACCGAAATCGGATCACGCAGTCCGCACGAGGCGAAGGGGACCGTCAACTGGTGACAGGCCATATCGCCCAACGCACCAGTGCCGAAGTCCCACCAGCCACGATGCTGGAAGGTGTGATACAGGCCCGGCCAGTATTCACGATATGGGGCCACACCGATCCAGCTCTTCCAGTCGACGCGTTCCAGGGCTTTTTCGATCTCAGTCTTTTTCTTAGAAATCAGCAGCTCAGCATTTTCCGGATCTTCCTTTTTGGCTTGAGCTGTGAATTTCGCCATGTCCATCCGGCGGCCCGGACCCTGTGCCCACACCGGACGGTTGGACCAGGCAAAGACTTCCTTCAAAGTGCCCAGCACACCCGACTGAATCTGGGCGATGGCTTCGCGTGAAGAATCGAGGGCTGTGCCCTGGTTCCCCATCTGCGTGCAGACACCGGTTTCCTGAGCGACCTGGGCCAGCAAACGGGCTTCGTAAATGGTGCGGGTCAAAGGCTTCTGGGTATAGCAGCTGATGCCCAACCGCATGGCAGCGAGAGTGATTGGCCCGTGCATGTGGTCCGGCGTGCTGACGGTGGCGATATCGATCTTATCGCCGTACTTGGCCAGCAATTCGCGGTAATCGGTGAACTTTTCGGCGTTCTCAAAGCCGGACGACTTGCCCTTGCTTTCGAGCGTGTTGCGATCGACATCGCAGATGGCAATCACTTTGCCGAACGTGGCGGCATTGCTCGAATCGCTGCCCCCCTTACCGCCGACGCCGAAGCACACGACATTCAGTTCTTCGTTCGCGGAGCGTTCTTGACCCCGCAGATCGATAGCTCCCCCCACATACAATGCCGCTCCAAGCGCGGACGTATTTTGTAGGAACTCGCGACGTGACTTTTGTCGACTCATGCGTCTCTCCTGGCGGCAAAGCTGTGAGGAATGGAAATTCCATGCGTGGCAAACGGTTAAACCAACCAGCATCTATCGTAACCGGGGCTAATGGCGTTGAAAAGCAGGCCATCAAATTGTTCCGATATCACCCGGCACGAGAATGACCGCCGGAGAGGGCAGATTTCCGCGTCTGATGCTGGTTCCCAACGTTTTACGTCGCCGGCGAGAGGTTTCGTTGGCCATCAGGGACGTGGTCAGGGTTCCAGAAGCGATAAAACCGGCACCATTGTAAGAGATTGACATCGGTCCCCTGCCCTTCAAACACGGTTTGGGCAGAAGAGCTATTCCGCATGCCAAGTGGAATGGGTTAATTGGCGTAACATGCTTTTGGTTTGTGGTTTGTGGTTTGTGGTTTGTGTCGCAGTGTCCGGCTTCGGAGTGGGGCTGTTCTGTCGGCCGCGATCAGAGTTCGTGACCGGATCACCAGGGGCATGGGGAAGGTCAGCTCTTGAGATCGATTCTGCATGCTTCGATCGGCGGCAGAATTTCTCAGCCACGGAGAAAACCAGTGGTGCACAGTCACTCCTGCCGGAATCGTGGCTTCAAGAAGTCGCTGAGCCACAGCACCATACTTAGTTACCCAAAGATCCCATGCAGGTCGGGCGGGACAGGGATGTGACGCATAACAGAGTCTCTTGCAGTGGGGATGGCAAGCTGCCAAACTCGAACCATTCATGGAAATATGATTTGGTTCAGCGGGTTGGCAAAAATGCGGTTCGACCAGATTGGTTCACTGAGCTTCGGCTGTTGCTGTGGTGTGCTGGTTCTCTCCACGCTCCTTTCTGCGGCCGAGGTGCATACCATCGCCGGAAATGGTTCCCACACCGTCAGTGGTGATGGCGGGCCGGCGTTGTCAGCGGGCGTGTGTGAGCCGTTTGGTCTAGAAATCGGACCGGATGGGGCGTTGTATTGGGCCGAGTACACCGGCCATGTGATCCGCCGTATGGACCGGCAAACCCAAATCATTTCGACCTATGCCGGGGTGCCCAACAAGGCGGGGTATGCCGATGGACCCGCCGCGACGGCAATGTTCCGGCTGCCGCACGAAGTTCGCTTCGATGCACACGGCAACCTGTTCATCTCAGACATGCAGAACCATACCATCCGCCGGATTGACTGGAAAACAAAAGAGGTCACGACCGTCGCGGGCAACGGCAAACCGGGGTTCAGCGGCGACGGCGGATTAGCCACCGCGGCAATGTGCAACCAACCGCATGCGGTGGTGCTGGACGGCGACCGTGGCTTCTTCATCTGCGATATCAAAAACCATCGCATCCGTCAGGTCGATTTTCCCACCGGCGTGATTACCACCGTGGCAGGGACCGGCGAACCGAAGCCGACTCCCGATGGAGCGCCCGTCGCAGGGACGCCCCTGAAAGGACCACGCACGCTAGCCATCGATGGTCAGGGCAACATCATCATCGCGCTCCGTGAAGGGAACGCGATTTATCGTTGGAACCGACCAGCCAACACGCTCGAACATCTCGCCGGAAATGGCAAATCGGGCTATGCCGGTGATGGTGGCGATGCCAAACTCGCGACCCTAGCTGGCCCCAAAGGCGTGGCGATTGGTCCGGAGGGGGATATCTATCTTGCCGATACTGAGAGCCACACCATCCGGGCGATTCGCCTGAAATCGGGCCTCATCGAAACCGTGGTGGGCAATGGCCAAAAAGGAGACGGCCCCGATGGCAATCCCTTGAATTGCCGCCTGGACCGACCCCACGGCGTCTATTTCGGCCCCGAAGGCGAACTCTACATCGGCGACAGCAGCAACAACAAAGTGCGCCTGCTGAAGTAGTTCCCAGCCGAATACGATCCGAGTCTGTTACACCACTTCATAGCCGCTGCGCTGCGGACGTTGCAGCAGTTTGTTGGCTTCGTCATCGCCGATGAAAACTTCGCGGTCCGGGTCCCACTTCAAATTCCGTTGCAGACGGAATGCGATGTTGCCGAGATGGCAGGTGGTCGCCGAGCGATGCTGGCTTTCGACATCGGAAATCGGTGTCTTCCGCGACAGCGTGCAATCATAGAAGTTGCCCATGTGATTCTTGATGGCGTCGATCTTTCCCGCCAGCTCCGGGCGATCAAGATTATCGGCGTCATACAACTGGAAATCGCCGCGTGACAGCGGCTTGTCCTTGAGTTCATCGACCGGCGTACCGGTGATGCTGCCGCGATTAACGAACATCCGCCCCGCTTCCCCTTCAAAGAGGATGCCATTGCGGCCGGTATCGAGCACGTCCATTTCCAATCCGTCGGCATAACGGAAGGTGACCTGGAAGTCGATCGGCACGTTGTAGCCATTTTCCACATGGGGCAGTTTCGATTTCGCGATCACTTCCACCGGGCCGGTATGCTGCCGACCAATCGCCCATTGAGCGATGTCAACATGATGAGCCCCGGTATCGGTCATTTCGCCACCGGCGTACTCGTACCAGAAGCGGAAGGTGTAATGGCACCGTTCCGATGTGTAGGGGACAAAGGCCGCTTGACCCAGCCAGCGGTCCCAATTCAAATTCTTGGGCTGCGGCATCGGTTCAAACGGCCCGCCCGTGCGATTCTTACCGAGCGCGACGGTGACTTTCGTCAGCTTGCCCAACCGACCCGCCTGAATCATTTCCGCGGCTAACCGAAAGCGGGAATCACTCCGCTGCCAGGTCCCCACCTGAATCACCTGCCCGGTTTCGGCGGCCACTTTCCGCAGAAACTTGCCTTCGTCGATAGTCAATGAAACCGGCTTTTCCACGTAGACATCTTTGCCAGCTCGCAGCGCATCGGCCGCCATCTTCACATGCCAATGATCGGGGGAGCCGATCATGACGACATCGATATCGTTCCGAGCGATGAGGTCGCGATAGTCTTCGAACAGGGTGGCTGTGCTGCCGAAACTGGCCCGGGCCTGATCACGCACATGGCTGTCGACATCGCAGATCGCCGTCACATCACCAAAGGCGGTGGCTTCGCGTGTGATGACCGTTCCCTGGTACCGCATGCCGATGGCTCCAATCCGCCAGCGGGCATTCGGAGATTTCACCGTCTCGGTTTGGGCTCGCGATGTGTTCCAGGGGACCAGCAGAGAGGTGGCAGCGGTGGAGGCCGTGGCCAGCATGTGCCGTCGGTTCAGGCGGGGCATGTTTTGCTCCTGAGGATCGTCAAAGGTCGGGAAATCGTTGCAGCAGACATCATTTCATTCAGTCTCTGCAAGGGTAACAGATCACAGGGGTTCGATGCGACCCGAATTGCCGAACCAACAGGGTAGTAAGGTTGTCGGTAGTAGCGGTGCTGACTTGACCGCTGGCACCTCGTCGCCTATCCTCAGGATCAGATTTCCAGGTCTACGGGCGATTGGCTCAGTTGGTTAGAGCGCAACGTTGACATCGTTGAGGTCACAGGTTCGAATCCTGTATCGCCCATTCTTCCTCTTCTGCGTGCTCCCCCAATAGCAGGAATCGCTGTGATTTCTGCAACTCTTGTGATGGGGTGTACGCCGTGCCATTCCCGGATATTTCCCAACGTGCACCACTTTGTGCTCACTTTTTAGTCCGTTGGGAGTCTCTCTGGTTCAAGATGTGTGTCGGCTGGCAAGTGTTTCGGCCGTCTCTGTTCTGGCAAGAGACTGGTAACCAGTTTGCTTCAGTGCGTTGTTGAGTTTTTCCCGATGTTGCTGGGGTGTCGCCCACCGCTTGGCTATCGGTTTAATCTCAGTGGCATCGGCAAGATAGCCCTTACCGCCCTTCCGTGGTCGACGCGCTCAAACATTGCAGGGCTTGGTGGGCGGCGGTGAAGTTGGGGGCGAGTTCCAGGGCACGAGATAGCGTGCGGATCGCCAGTTCTCGTTCTCCGAGTTCGGCGGCGACTAGTCCCAGGTTGTACCACGCCTCGACCATGCGGGGTGACAACTCGACACACAGCCACAAGCGTTCCATGGCAGCTCGGCGTTGTGCGCGGCGGACCAGCACGTTGGCCAGGTTGAAGCAGACATCGACATCGGGGCCATCCGACAGCAGCAACTCACGATAGACCCGTTCGGCGGCGGCATCGTTCCCCTCGGCTTCATAGCGCACGGCCAGGCCGAACGGGTCGCGATGATCAGGCAGAGGCAATGTCGTGAACCGATCGGTGCCGGGTTGATCATTCTCTGTGGGAACATCAAGCAGCAACTGTCCCGATTGATCACACCACTGCCCACTCGGCAACCGCAGTAGTAACTGGCGACCATCCCATTGCAGTGATTGAGTGCTCCAGGTGTGTCGAATCTCCGGCAACCACCGGCCGAGCTCGTGCAGGGCACGACCAATCCGCTGGGGTGAGACTCCCGCCGTTAACCAGTCGGCCAGTAACCGCGCCTGTTGCCAGTCTGCGAAGTGATGAGAACGCAGATCGTGGACCAGATCGGACGATGGCGATGACATTTCCGCTGACGCTGAGCCCGGAGGAATGGATGTTCCTGTCAGTTGCGGGAACCATTGGACAGCCACGGCTTCGCTGAGAATCTGCGGAGTTCCGTGCCGCATCTGCAGCAGATGGGCGACCAGCAGATTGCGTGACACACGGCCGCCGCGACGTAAGGCAAAAGTGCGGTCACCGACGATGACCAGCGTGGTAGCGGTGGTCACCTGCCGTTCGATGGTTGCCCCGGCTGCGCGAAGTGATGCCGACCAGTCGCGACGCGTGCCACGGACAAAATGCCCCGCGAGCACGATGTGTGCGTCAGCCCAATCTCCAGGAATTTGAGCACCGTGCTGCATGCCAGTATCCCGCCGATGGTGAGTCTGCGGGGTTTGTGATTATAACGCAAGTCTGTTCAGCGAACGCCCGTCTTAGCCCCCGGCGAGTCGCCGGGGGTGATGGGGATGACGACGTCCAGACGCATCGGTCGTCGATGAGCCATGGCCCCCGGTCATTGACCGGGGGCTAAGACAAATTCGTTCACCAATTTGTAGGGAGTGTTCTTCATGCACTCTTCGGCAGCGATTGATCATTGTCCGCTGTCAGCGTGCGTTCGGTGCGGCTGGGGATGCGGGGTGGCAGGTCATCGACTCCGGCGGCTGCGAGACTGGCCCGCAGGGCCGCGACCAGTGTCTCTTCGTCGGCTGCTTCCAGCGACGCATCGTTTGTCGCCGTCATCATTGTGGTGCCGGTCTCTGCGAGCTTGCGTTCAATTAAGGCATTCAAGCCATCAATATACCGGTCCCGATAACGGGAAATGTCCAAGTCGCGTTCGGTGAGGGAGTCAATCAACTGGCCGATCAACTGCTGTTCCTGCGAACCGACTGACATCTGCGTGACATCGCCTTCATATTCACTCGCGGAACGGACTTTCTGCGGATACTCCAGCACGGTCATGGCGATGAGTCGCCCCAGGGGACGCAGCAACACGAGGTATTCCCGCTGATGCATCACCACGCGTGAGACGGCGTGCCGTTCGAGTTGCCGCATGCCGTCGCGCAGCACACCGAATGGTCGTTGACCCGGTGGACCATCGGGGACGACATAATACGTCCGGCCGGAATGGTAGACCGGATCGATCTGCTGAGCCGTCACGAAGCAATCGACGGCAATCGCTTTGCCCTCTTCCGGCTGGAGTTGTGCCAGATCGGTGGCATCAATGGGCAGGTACTGACCCTCGGCACAGGCATAACCCGCGATGATGTCGGCCGCATCGACTTCCCCATGCGTCGGACAAACTTTGTGTTGCCGAATGCGTTGCCCGCAGTCGCGATGTAATTGATTGAGGGAAATTTCCGGTTGAGTACTACAGGCACTAAAAGTTTTGACGGGTATTTGCAGTTGATGAATTTGCAAAAACCCTTTCCAGGCGGCACGGGCGGGCATGATCAATTCCTACAGCGGGTGATAGGACGCCCTCCGTGGAAACAGCAACCGGCTCCGTCGAGCTTCAGTATCCTGCGAAGATTTACTACCCGTCCAGCAAATTCTTTACGAGTTGCAGGAAAATCTTTGAGTCAGAGATCTGGCAGCGTGTCCATGCGTCTGCTAAGGTCGCCTCAACATTTTCCATTTTTTTCAACAAAGTATTTCCGTTGGACCGTGGATGTCCAGTTCGCGTTTCTATGCTGTTTTTCAACACGGATGGACAAGGCTGAGCACGGACGCCCTGCGGTAAAAGGATCTGTTTTCAAAATGGGTGCCACGGCTCTGTGAGCCGTGAAACTCTGTGAGATTGGCCTGGAAGCGTATGGCCGACACGGCCGTGGCACACAATTCCAATCTCTCCGATCGATTTTGAAAACAGGGTCTTAGTTTCAGCACCGGCATGGGCTTTTATGTTTACCAGTACAAAACCGCCGCTGCGACGTTTCCTGGTGATCGATCGGGAACTCCGTGCGAAGACGTATCCCACGGCGGAACGTCTGGCGGAACTCACCGAAACCAATGCCAAGACCATTCGCAGAGATATTCAATTTTTACAGGATGAGTATCACGCCCCCATCGAGTTTCATCACGCGAAACATGGCTGGGAGTACACCTGCCCGACCTATCGGCTTCCCGCCGTTCTGATCACCGAAGGCGAACTGGTCAGCGTGTTTCTCGCGGCTCAGGTGTTGCCTCAGGTCCAGGGAACGCCCTATGCCGCCGATCTCGAACGGGCGATCCGCAAGATCACCGAACTCTTGCCGGATGA
Source organism: bacterium (assembly GCA_016125225.1). GTDB lineage: Bacteria > Planctomycetota > Planctomycetia > Planctomycetales > Planctomycetaceae > DSVQ01. The sequence continues at coordinate 154,133 of WGME01000017.1, forward strand.
GATTTCGGTCCATTGGGAGACGATCGAGCAGGCCCATTCGTTCCGGCAGTCGGTGACGACACTGCACGATTTCGATTTGTTCCGCCAACTGGCCGATGCCGTGCTGCATCGCCAGCAGTTACGCATCCGTTATTGGACCGCCTCGCGCGAGGAAGAATGCGAACGGGTGATCGATCCCTGGCATCTCGCCTGCATCGATGGGGCCTGGTATGTGATTGCCTGGTGTCATCGACGGCAGGCCCGCCGGATGTTCGCCCCCAGTCGCATCCGCGAACTGACCGGGACGGGTGAGACCTTTGTGGTGCCCGAGGACTTTCGCATCGCGGAGTTCTTCGATGGCACGTTCCGCGTGGTGACCGACAGCAGCCAGCCGTTGCAGAGGGTGCGATTGCGGTTTGCCCCCTCGGCAGCGAAGTACATCCGCGAGAAGGTCTGGCATCTGTCGCAGAAGCTGCAGACCGCAGCCGATGGCAGCGTAATCGTGGAATTTCACTTGCGGAATCTGTTGGAAATCCGGCGGTTCGTGATGTCCTGGGGGAGTGAATGCACGGTGCTTGATCCGGCGGAACTGCGGGCCGACATCCACCGCGAAGCCCAAGCCATGCTCGAGCAGTCAACAGAGATCACGTTACCGGAACTGCTGCCGTCCAAAACCACACGCACCCCGAAGTCGCGCAAGGAAACCGCGTGAAGCCCAGGGATCGCTATCCCTGGGCTTCCTGTGACACTCGGATCACTCGATGACCACACAACTCCTCACATTGCCAGAGCCGGAAGCCCGTCTGCTACCGCAGATTCGTGCCGTGCGGCTCGTCATCCGCACGCGGTGGCGGCGGCCGAATCTGATTCCGGGGCCCGTCGTGGCGAATGTGCTGCGCGGAGCGCTCGGCATTACCTTTCGCAAGCTCGTCTGTCCCGAGGGCTGGCTCGATCATGCGTGTCATCCCTGCCCGTTGTACGCCGAGTGTGGGTATGGCCAGGTCTTCGCACCGACCCCGCCGGATGATGCCACGCAACTGCGGCTGCAGCAGGATTTGCCCCGGCCGTTTGTGATCGAACCGCCCGGCCTGCACCCCGACGAACCGATCACCGACGCTGGTCTCACGTTCCGCCTGATGTTGTTCGGCACGGCGATCGAGCGGCTGCCGTATTTCATTTCGACCTTGGATCGGCTGGGACACGATGGTCTCGGCCGCGACCGGGTGCCCTTTCGCATCGAACAGATTGCGACCTGCCACCCGGCAGGCGACGAAGTCCTTTACACCGGCGATTCAACCACGGTGCGGCTGCCCCAGCGAACGATCACCACCGACGATCTGCTGTCTTCCCCCATCCCAACACTTGAAGAAACGGGAACACCGCTCTGTCTGCGGCTCGACTTTTTGACGCCGTTGCTGCTCAAATCGGGCAGCGGCATCGATAGCCACGGGCGTCGCATCGCGGCGACGGAAATCCGCGAGCGGCCCCCGTTCGGCGTGATCGCCCGGCGGCTGCGTGACCGACTGTCGGCGTTGTGCACATTCTTCGGCGAACCGTGGCGGCATCCCGACTTTGCCAGCCTCGGCACCCAGGCCGACCGCGTGAGCCTCGTCGATTCCCACACGGTGTGGCTCACTCGCAGCCGCCGCAGCACCCGCACCGGCGACGCGCACGAAATCAGCGGCCTCGTCGGCCACGCGACCTACGAGTTCCCGGACGACGCCACCTTCGCGGCGTTATCGCCGCTATTAAAAATCGGCGAACTCCTGCACGTCGGCAAACACGCCCCATGGGGGAATGGTGCGATCAAGATGACGCAGTTGGTGGAGACAAAATCATGACACCCCCCCTACTGAAATGGACCGGGCACCCGCTTGCCGATGTCGGCGTCGCCACGCTGTGCGCGATGGCGGACAAAGACGACCCAAGCGAACTCACACTGGAAGATCTCACAAAGTGCGGAAAACAACTAAAAACTGCCTACACGGACGGTCTCTTTATCGCCTACCTAACCTGCGTGTTCCCCAATTCCCCTTATATCAACGCAAATCCGAAATACACGAGTGCCAGTCGAGAGATCGACATGGCTAGGCTGCTTCAGCCGCATTCCAGTCAGCCAGATGAAGGTGTTGAAGGGATTTCCTGTATCTTTTCGGGAGAGCCTGCAACACATTTTCTCAATCGCTCGAACGTACCCATGCTCACCGGGGCGGGGGTGCTGAACTTCTTTCCGGCGGGGCTCTCGGAGATGCCGGTCGCGGCTCCGTATGTGCTGGCCATTCAGGCGTTGGCACTCGGCGGCCGTCGCAGCGAAGGGAAACTGCTGATCGTCCATTGCGATGATCCCCAGTGGACGCTGCACTTCGCACGGAAATATGTCGCCCGCAACCGGTTCATCATCAACCTGGCGACCAGCAACCGGTTACCCACCGATGACGACCCCGACAACCTTCTGCAACGCGAATCACCCGGCGGGTTGAACAAGGAGAAGAAGCCCAAGTACCCGGATGCCAAAGCCCCGAAATCGCTGGTGATGGACGACCTGATGGAAGTCATCACCGAGCGGAACATGGGGCGGCTGGCGGAATCGTTCACATCGGTGACGGTCTATCTCCTCAGCAATTCGGGACAGGGGCCGTCGCTGGCGATCGAACAGATTCCCGGAGAATTCGTCAGCTTCCTGCAAGACCTGCATGGCACCAAATTCAGCGCCAAGTGGAAACGGCTGGTGGCCCGGGCCTGGCGTGGTGCTGCCGTGGAAACGGAGACCGAGGAAGAGACCGGAGGAAAACGAAAACCGAAGAAGCCGCCGAAAGCCATGCCCAGCGGTCCCGGCCGTTCGCACAACGACTTGTACAACGACCTGCTCGACATCTTCGATCACGGCTTCTGCAACTGGCAGGCAGCAACCCGTTTCATCCGCCGGCATCTGCTGGCGAGGGCAAAATGTTATCGAAGCATGGCTAGAGCTGCATCATCAGACGGAATCAGCAATGACAAGTATGAACTAATCGACTGGACGTTAACTGAGTTATTCCTGACGGAGGTTCTGGGTATGGATAAAGCACGTGTTGAGATGATCAAAGACCTTGCAACACGCTTGGCGAATTTGATCTACGATCACAATGACAAAGGAGCATACAAACAGCTTGTCTTTACTGGCAAGGAATTTGAATACCGCTCGCACCTGACTAGATTGCAGCGAAAGTACGCAGAGAAGTCCAAGGATATCCCATTTACGTTCGACGAGTATGTCAATGTCTTTTTGCTAGCACCTCCGGAGGAACGGGTGAATTGGAATCTTATCCGCGACTTGATTTCCATTCGGCTTGTCGAGGTTCTTCACGAAAGGAACTTCTTAACTGAAGATGATGACGAGCCGGAACAAGATGTTACCGACGAACGCACTGAAGAATCTGTGGATGCGTGAAACTGCCGTCTTGGCGATCTCAGAATTGCATGCGGCATATCCCCTCTTAGCAAAGGTCAAACGGATGGCGTTTCTTACAGGTCTGATGTTAATTGATGCTCCGGCATCGGCTCTGAACAATGCAGGCTCCGAAGCGGGAGCCAAAACTGAAAATACAATAGCAGTCAAGAAGATCAATACCCCAGACGGACAGTTTCCCTACGTTTCGTCCCAGGCATTTCGTTTCTGGTTGCGAACAACGCTTGAGCAGTCCGATCTCGGCTGGAAAGCTGCACCACTGGTACGACAATCGAAAATTGCCTTTTCGGAGTCAGATCCCATTTCAAATTGGGATGACGATCTTTTTGGCTATATGCGTGCCGAATCAAAAAAGGGAGACAAGGCGGAAAAGGAAGCCAATGAAGCCAAATCGAACGAGATTCTCGCGTTGGAAAAGGGACGCGAGGTGACCCGCGTCTCTCCATTCCGCGTCAGTACCTTCGTTTCTGTCACACCTGTTCGCATCGTGACGGATTTTGGCACAATGGCTCGCCATGAAGGGAACCCTGTGCCATACGAACACGAATTCTATCGCGCGCATTTGCGCGGGCTGGTGTCGCTCGACCTCACCAGTTGTGGCACGTTCTATGATGCAGAGCGCGTGGGTTACAAGAACCTCGATTCCTATCGTCGCGAAAAAGCGAAAGAAGCGAACTGCACGGAACTGACGATTCGCAAGCAGAAAGCGGTGCGGTTGCCCGACGAGGTCCGCCGCGAACGCGTCAGCACGTTGATCAAGGGTCTGGCGGCGTTAGGAGGCGGAGCGAAGCAGACGCTGCATTACACCGACCTGATGCCCGCCGTTGTGGTGATGGCCGTGACCAAGGGGGGCAATCATCCGTTCTACCGGATGTTCCAGGGTACCAGATCTGGCCGAACCGAGTTGCATGCCGAAGCCGTCGAAGAGATTTTCCAGGCGTTTCAGGATGACCTGTTGTCGCCGGTGTATGTGGGCTGGGCAAAAGGTTTTCTCGATGAGGAACGGAGCAAGTTCGAGAGCTTGACGGCGAATCTGAAAACGCCGCACGGCATCGCGAAACTCGATCATCCCCGGACCGTCCTTCTGAACCTGGCAACGGAACTGGCAAAAGATGAGCACACCGACTGGTACGCCTAAACGCGTCGCGAAGGTGACGATCGAGGCGCCAGTGGTGTCGTTTCGTTACCCGCATTTTTTGATTGGTCAGCAGCCGTCGTTCGACGTGCCGCCCCCCTCGACCATTTTCGGTCATGTCGCGAGCGCGCTCGGGGAATGGCCCACAGAGCCGTTGCACTTTGCCTATGCCTTTACCGCACACGGCCGGGGCAGCGATCTCGAACATCAGCACATCATCAGCCGCGCTCCGGGGAAACTTCCCGAGCCGATTGTCGATCCGCTGTGGAAACCCGAAGAACCCCCGCCGGGAAAAAAGCTGACGAAGAAGCAACTGGCGGCGCTCAACACGCCGCGATTGCTGGAACGGACCACCGAGGGGACGGTGCAGCCGCACAAACGCGACTTCCTGTTCGATGTGCGGCTGGAGTTGTATCTCGATCCACCGGAACTCGCGGAGGCCTTTCGGTCGCCCGTTTTTACGGTGGTGCTGGGACGCTCCCAGGACCTGGCGTGTGTCCGCCGGGTGGAAGTCGTTGACCTGTTACCGGCGACACAAGGTTACCTGGAACGCACCATCATTCCGGGTTCGATGCGTCCCCGCTTACCCTGGGGAATGACGACACTGATGCCTCGTTACATTGGCCCGGCTCCGGAACGGCAACCGGTGTTTGAGTCGTATATTGTGTTGCGAGAACGGGTCTATGTGGGCTATCCGGAGAGAACCCAGGCCCGGCAACTGTTAACCTTCGCGGGCGCCGAAGACACGTGGTGGACCGATCCCGCGACGACAGAAGACCGCGGCGGCAAACGCCTGCTGTACTTTCACACGCTGGAGGGGGGAGCGTCTTAGCCCCCGGTGAGTCACCGGGGGCGTAGGCTCTCATCCGCGACGATGGCACATCGGCCCCCGGTCATTGACCGAGGGCTAAGACCGAGTGCCACACATCGAACGGACGCAACTGATCGATCCGGACGCATTCACGGAGGTGAAGATGGTGTCTTCCGAGACCTACTGGGCTAAAGGTCCGCGCGATGATGCGGTCCTCGGCGAATCACTGGCCGATCACACTCGTGCCGTCCTCCAACGCGTAGCCAGCTTGCGGACCCGCGCGCCATTTCTGAGTCAATTCGGTGATGAGCCACGCTTATGGCATCGTCTGGCACTCGCCGCCGCGGTCCACGATCTTGGCAAGACCGACCCCCGGTTCCAGCAGATGTTGAAATCTTCCAAGCCTTACGATCAGCGACATGAAATCTTATCGCTGGCCTGGCTCGACTGGCTGCTGGGTGATGATCGCCATGAGGATCGCTTATGGATTGCGGCCGCCGTGGGTTCGCATCATCGCGACAGTTCGTTCCTCTTTGAGAAGTATAGCCTGGGCAGTGTGGTGCGCCCGACGACCAACATTGCCGACTTTCTGGAACCGATCCCGGATGTGCTGTTCCAGCAGGCAGCTGATTACTTTCTCGATTCCATCGTGCCGGAATTGCTCTCGCTCAAGCTGCTCGATCCGGAATGGAGTGTGCCTGCCCGATGGACGCCGTCCCCCGATGATAAGCGGCTCGCGGAAACCAGCATCACCCGCCATCTCCGCTTGTGGAGCATCTGGATGCAGGACCGGCAACCAGCCGAGGCGAAGCGGCTGGGCATTCTGACACGTGGCTTGATACTCCTCGCCGATCATGCCGGATCGGCGCAGGAGAACTTTCGCCGGATTGATCTACTGACAGATGCGGCGGCGACGACCGCGCGGTTAGCACCACCGAAGGGGAACGCGTTCTATCCTCATCAGGATGAGGCGGGCGAAACTGTCGGTCAGGCATTACTCATTGCACCCACAGGCAGCGGCAAAACGGAGGCGGCATTGCGTTGGGCGGCGAATCAGTACGAGCAGACCGCGGGGTATCCGCCGTTGTTCTATGTGCTGCCGTTCAAGGCGAGCATGAATGCCATGCGTCATCGCCTGGTGGAAAAACTCACGCCGGTTGCCGCGGGTGAGAAAACTCGTGGTGACTTGGTCACCTTGCAGCATTCGAGTGCGTTACAGGTGCTCTACAATCAATTGATGCAGGACGACCCGAAGACGGCCAGGCCGGCCGCCAAGTCAACGTCTCAGGCGGCATGGCTGGCCAAACGTCAGCAGAATCTCGCTAAGCTCCACACCACGCCCCTTCGCATTCTCAGCCCGTATCAACTGCTGCGAGCGGCCTATCAACTGAAAGGGCACGAAGCCATCTGGACCGATGCGGCGGGCGGGCTCTTCATCTTCGATGAAATCCACGCTTATGAGCCTGCGCGACTGGCCCGCATTCTGGAAATGCTGCGATTCCTGATCGAGAAGTTCGGAGCAAAGGCCTTTGTGATGACGGCGACCATGCCCCCGCCAATCCGCGAGTATGTCGCCGAGATTCTCGGGCATCCCGAACCGATTCGAGCCACGAACGAAACCTATGCCCAGTTCCGACGCCATCGGCTGAGGTTGTGCGAGACCGGTTTACTCGATGATGCGACCGTGGCTCAGATCGTCGACCGCATCCGGGAAGGCGAAGCCGTTCTGTGCGTGGCGACCACGGTTAAGCGGGCTCAGCAGCTGCAACAGAAATTGCGGGAAGCGCTCGGCGATCAGACCGAGGTCAAACTGCTGCACAGCCGGTTCACCGGGAAAGACCGCGACGCACTGGAAACCGAGGTGAGAAAGGCCGTCGCTACCAACGCCCAGGCCGGACAACGAAAGAACATTGTTCTGGTCGCGACGCAGGTGGTCGAGGTGAGTCTTGATGTCGATTTCGATGTGCTCTTTTCCGATCCCGCCCCCATCGAAGCCCTGCTGCAGCGCTTCGGACGCGTCAACCGCAGCCGACGACCGGAACCGCACGATGTCATCGTTTGTGCCGTGTTGGACGATGCGTTCCCGGTTTATGAAGACCAACGAAAGCTCGTCGAAGCAGGGTTGCAGGTGTTACGCACGGCCGACGGATCAATCATCGATGAAAGCCAGGTGCAGACCTGGATCGATTACGTCTACGCCGGGCCGACTGGTGCGAAAATACTTCACGATATCAAGGGAGCCGCCGACGATTTCCGAACAACCATTCTCGATCAGCTACAACCTTTCGACACCAAAGATGACCTGGAGCAGATGTTTTACGACCAGTTTGACGGCGAGGAAGTGCTGCCGAAGTGCAAAGTCGATGAGTATCGCGAATTGCTCGAAACAGAACCGATCCAGGCCGCGATGCTGACGGTCCCCGTGAGTCAAATGCAACACCAGCGACTCGGTTGGCAAAAGCGTTTGATCAAGCCCGCCGCGTTGGGCCTGCCGCCGAAGTCACCCGATATTGCCGATGTCCCCTATGACAGCACATCGGGCTTGAAGCTCGATTTATCACCTAAAGAAGACCACAGCTAATTTCTCGACACGGAGGGGACGATGTTTGCGAATGGTCACGCAACCGCGGCCGATAAGGTAGAGGGATTGCGCATCGGGCGTGGTCGATGGACCGTGGCTGGTGGTAGGGGCCGATGTCGAAGGCGACGCGAGAATCGCTGCTGGCGGCGCTGCGGAAGCTGGTGCGCAAATGTGGCCCGGATGTCACCTTGTTCGATTTTCGCGAAGCGACGGGCATCCCATATCATTATGTCTACGACCGTTGGGGAAGCTGGACGAGGTTGCGTCAAGCCGCCGGTCTGTCGCCCCGCAAAACGCTGGCGAAAGTTTATACCGACGACGAACTGCTGCAGGCGTATCACGATGTCGCGGTGCGGGTGGATGCCTATCCCGGCATCGTGCAGTTCAATCGCTTATCACCTCATTGCTGGAACACGCTCGCCGCACGGTTTGGCAAACACACCGAGGTTCAACGGGCGTATCTCGACTGGTTAGCACGGCTCCCGGATATGGCGAAACCGAGCTTCCTGCAAGCGTGTCCGCCGGGCTGTGAACCGACGAACGTGCCGGGCGTATACGTGGTCAGACATGGCTAAGGGTTGAGGGCTAGCGCTAAAGGCCAGTCGGGATGTCTTATCGCTCTTGTGATCTGCACTCAACTCTTAGCACTTAGCCCTCAGCTTTTTATCAACTCCTCTCTCGGAGCTTTCCGATGCCGTTATTGCCCCCGGCCCAACTGGTGGAACACCCCGCCGATCTGATGATCGATGTCTTTGGCACGTTTCTCGGCAAGCGGTCGGAACGGATGGTGGTCCGTTGGCGGAACAATGATCCGCCATTCCGTCGCAGTGTGATGATCAATCGCGAACAAGCCCCGACCGTTGCTGCATCGAACACCAATGCAGAGAACAGCGCATCTTCGATTGGAACCGATCAGCCCGCCTTGACCATTCATCCCGCTGACGACGCCATCACGCAACTGCGCGATCTCTGGGCGACGGAACCATTGACAGAACCGCCGCCTCGACCTGCCCCATCCACCCGGCTGCAAACACAACTGCAAGACATCACCGGCGTCGCGGTCCCTTCTGTCACGGAGTGGTGTGAGCAGGTCGTGCCGTTGTCGCGCTTGCGGAGCGTGACGGTTTCCGGCCGTGGCGTCACCGTCAGTAGTGATCTGATTGAAGCCCTGGTCGAACGGGGCATCGCATTTTCGTTCCTCAGTCGACGGGGTCAACCGGTCGCTCAACTCAGTGCTCCAGGATTGGGGGGCACCGTGCAAACCCGCCGTTCACAACTCGCCGCTTATACCACTCCGCTGGGTGTGCAACTCGCGGTGGAATTCATTCGTGGCAAGCTGCGGAATCAGAAGCACCAGCTGCAATACTCGGGGAAGTATCTGAAGGCGGCTGATCCCGAGCGTTTTGCTCAATTGGAAAAGAAGGTCGCCGCCCTCGCCAATCTGCGGAAGCAACTGCAGGGTTTTGAAGCCGCCGACCTCGACCGTGTGCGTGATAAATTGATGGGCTATGAAGGAACCGGTGCCCGCATTTATTGGGAGGGCGTGAAGATCCTGCTCGATGGCCGCGTCGAATTCCCCGGCCGTGAAACGCGTGGGGCCATCGACCCCGTCAACAGTGCTCTCAACTACGGCTATGGCATTCTGTATGGCCAGGTCTCGGCGGCGGTGGTCAACGCGGGACTCGAACTCTATGCCGGGTTTTTGCATGTTGATCGACCCGGCAAGCCCGCATTGGTTCTCGATCTCGTCGAAGAGTTTCGGGCACCCGTGGTGGATCGAGCCGTCCTGGCGATCGTCAATCAAGGTTCGCCGTTAGAGACCGATGCCCACGGCCTCACCACCGCGACCCGCAAACTGGTAGCCGATCGCGTGCTGGAACGACTCTCCACGCCCGTCCCCTACGAAGGCAAACGCTGGTCGCTGGGCAACATCATTCAGAATCAGGCCCGGCATCTCGCCGTCGCCGTCCGCGGCGAAAGAGTCTATCGATCCTTCGCCAGCCGATGGTGAAAAAATGGCTGAGGGTCTTAGCCCCCGGTCATTGACCGGGGGGCGATGAACCATCAATAGAGATTTGTCATCGATACGGATTGCAGCGAACGCCCCCCGGTGACTCACCGGGGGCTAAGACCCTCAGCCCTCCCCATGCCTCAACTCGAAACCACCACCGTCGTCCTCTATGACATCCCGCATGACCGCACGCGGACCAAGGTGAGCGAGAAGTGCCTCGACTTTGGTCTGGTGCGGTTTCAGTACAGCGCCTTTCACGGTCGACTCACACGCAATCGTCGCGAGGAACTCGCCCTGGTGCTCGAAAGTCTCATCGAAGTCTACGGCGGATCGATCGCCCTCATTCCGGTCTGTGCGGCGGATTGCGAACATTGGATCAACGTTTACATCGAACCGCCGCCGCTGGAGGTTCCCCCGTTAAAAGTCAAATCGGAGCCGGATGATGACCGTTCTGCCGCTGGCCCAACCGTGTGAATTGCCGACACCGATCCTGCGCGTCTCCGACCTGCGCCAATGGGTCTATTGCCCACGCGTGGTCTGGTGGACCCACGTCTGCCCCGTTGGCAAAGTCGAGTCATTCAAGATGCGACAGGGTCTCGCGAAGGAACGCCGTCAGCAACGCTTACAGAAGCGACGCACCTTGCGGGCCTTCGGTTGGAGGCACGGCCACATCGAAGCCAACGTCCAACTCTTTTCGCCCGAGTTGGGACTCTCGGGCAAGCTCGACATGCTGCTGCACACCGGCGTTCAGCGCTTCCCCATCGAGATCAAATTCACTCACGGACCGGCCCGGTTGAACCATCGCCTGCAACTCGCGGGGTATGCCCTGCTGCTCGAAGAGTACTACGGCATCGCAGTCCCTCACGGTTATGTCGTCCGCCTGCCCGATGATACCGTCGATCAGATCCCGATCGATGGCCCGCTGCGCGATCTCACCTGGAAGACCATGCAGGCCCTGCGAAACACTATCCGGCACGAACGCATGCCCCCGGCGAGCACCCTCCCCGCCCGCTGCATCGACTGCGAATACCGCCACTTCTGCGGCGACGTGTGACCCAATACCCCCACCGCCGAGTGTATCGACATCAATTGACTCATGGCTTGGCCACCAGGCCATTGAACCCGGTCCACAGCAATGTTATGAATGAGAACGTGCTAACAACTCTTGTGGAGAACGATTCGCCATGCATCCAAAATGGCCAAAACTCGCAAATCTCCCGTTGTTTGATGCAAAATTCGATATTGCGCAAAACCCGGCAACATCGCTTGTCGTAACCGGAGATTTGCAAACATCTTGCGGATAAGTCACAACACCCCGCCCAACCAAAAGGGCACTGAAACCGGTAGTTCCGTGGGCGGGTATTTTCGTCCGTCCCGGTCACAACACCCCGCCCAACCAAAAGGGCACTGAAACTGCGTCCGCTTCTGGCCCACGTCCAGAAGGTTCGCGGTCACAACACCCCGCCCAACCAAAAGGGCACTGAAACGATCGTCGATTCTGGTGGAACTGGTGATGCGTGGCGGTCACAACACCCCGCCCAACCAAAAGGGCACTGAAACAACTACGAAAGCCGAAAAACATTTATTCACAGAAAGGTCACAACACCCCGCCCAACCAAAAGGGCACTGAAACCAAAAATCCGGGCTGCTCAAGTTCTGCAGCGTATTTGTCACAACACCCCGCCCAACCAAAAGGGCACTGAAACCGTTGCTGCCCCGTCAGTTGCTCCCGATCCGCGTTTACGTCACACCACCCCGCCCAACCAAAAGGGCACTGAAACTGCGGCTGAACTGGAGCGGGATAGCATGCCATGCAGTCACAACACCCCGCCCAACCAAAAGGGCACTGAAACGGCTGCGGAATTCATCCCGCCCCGCCCCCGGTCAACGTCACAACACCCCGCCCAACCAAAAGGGCACTGAAACATCGTCCACACAATTTTTCTCCGGGCTGCGGAATGTCACAACACCCCGCCCAACCAAAAGGGCACTGAAACACAACTTCCACGATAAGGAATATCATGGATCAATATGTCACAACACCCCGCCCAACCAAAAGGGCACTGAAACAGCGGCGAGTGAACCGCCACCCCTACTGGCAGGACGGTCACAACACCCCGCCCAACCAAAAGGGCACTGAAACTCACTTTCCTTCCAAGGCATCGGCCACGTCCGTCCAGTCACAACACCCCGCCCAACCAAAAGGGCACTGAAACTCGAAGTCGCAGCCCGGGATCTCGTTGCGGTCTGGCGTCACAACACCCCGCCCAACCAAAAGGGCACTGAAACGCGGGAATCGCGATGGCAATGCACTGTACGATGCGTCACAACACCCCGCCCAACCAAAAGGGCACTGAAACACCAGTCCTGACGCCAAGACTCACCCGTGTCACGTGTCACAACACCCCGCCCAACCAAAAGGGCACTGAAACCGGCCGGCGGGTACAACTCGTCTAATTGCTGCTGGTCACAACACCCCGCCCAACCAAAAGGGCACTGAAACATAAACAGGGGCATCCGTGCCCGGACAGAGAGAATCGAGTCACAACACCCCGCCCAACCAAAAGGGCACTGAAACTCAATCCAAGTTGCCTCATACTTTCTGACCATCCGTCACAACACCCCGCCCAACCAAAAGGGCACTGAAACCCCTCTTTGGCTTCGAGCAGGGGCAGGTCATCGCGGTCACAACACCCCGCCCAACCAAAAGGGCACTGAAACGGCAACTTGATCGCGGCCGCGAACTTGGCTTGGTTGGTCACAACACCCCGCCCAACCAAAAGGGCACTGAAACAGTTCCAGAGTTTCACGCAACTCCTGTTGCAACTGAGTCACAACACCCCGCCCAACCAAAAGGGCACTGAAACACTGTCCAGCCCACAAGGAACCCGAACCATGCGGAAGTCACAACACCCCGCCCAACCAAAAGGGCACTGAAACACGACGAACTGTCAGCCGATCGGCAGGTTCTGGAATCGTCACAACACCCCGCCCAACCAAAAGGGCACTGAAACTCTTATTCCGCCGGGTCGAGACGCCTACACTGCCTTGTCACAACACCCCGCCCAACCAAAAGGGCACTGAAACCGGTTGTTCGCCGATACGCTCTAGGCGACTATTGGGTCACAACACCCCGCCCAACCAAAAGGGCACTGAAACCCATCATCAAAGGGTCAAAGGTCGTGGGGTCGAATTGTCACAACACCCCGCCCAACCAAAAGGGCACTGAAACTCGACGCCTGCCGAGATCGTGACGCAGCCGCGACTGTCACAACACCCCGCCCAACCAAAAGGGCACTGAAACGTAATCCTTCAGGCTTTTCACGAACCCGACTGGATGTCACAACACCCCGCCCAACCAAAAGGGCACTGAAACATCTTCGCGTGCTGCCAGTTCTTCGCGCCAAGGCTGTCACAACACCCCGCCCAACCAAAAGGGCACTGAAACTTTAGGGCCTGATTTGTGTGCCAAAGCGAGGCGAGGTCACAACACCCCGCCCAACCAAAAGGGCACTGAAACTCCCCGCCAGTTCGAACGCCGCCGAACACTCCAGCAGGTCACAACACCCCGCCCAACCAAAAGGGCACTGAAACCCCTTCCTCGTCGGTCCATTCCCACGAAGCCACACTCGTCACAACACCCCGCCCAACCAAAAGGGCACTGAAACATATCGACGCCATCGTCGACCGTCTCCCGTCCCGAGGTCACAACACCCCGCCCAACCAAAAGGGCACTGAAACTTGTGAAGGCGTTGTCGGTCACAATCAGTGGACCGCCGTCACAACACCCCGCCCAACCAAAAGGGCACTGAACCGAGATTGCTTGCACCGCGGCCGGGCCGAGCACGTTCCGTCACAACACCCCGCCCAACCAAAAGGGCACTGAAACGGCGGATTCTCTGCCCTATGAATTGAATATCAAGGTCACAACACCCCGCCCAACCAAAAGGGCACTGAAACTTCTGGTGTCAGACTTCGGAAACAGCATTGCTTGTGTCACAACACCCCGCCCAACCAAAAGGGCACTGAAACTTGAGGACTTTCACTATGACCAGGCTTTGGCCGTGGGCTGTCACAACACCCCGCCCAACCAAAAGGGCACTGAAACCTCTTCCACCTTGCGGCCCGACTCTGACGTCATGAGTCACAACACCCCGCCCAACCAAAAGGGCACTGAAACGATTGATCGGGCGGCTGAACGCATTGCCTGCCGCGAGGTCACAACACCCCGCCCAACCAAAAGGGCACTGAAACGGGATGAGATTGTCGGGGTCATAGTCACCTTTCAGTCACAACACCCCGCCCAACCAAAAGGGCACTGAAACGGGTGAGCTACCCTTTGCGAATAATGGCCGGTACATCGTCACAACACCCCGCCCAACCAAAAGGGCACTGAAACCAGTGTAGTTTCCGGCATAACCTTAGCCTCCGAAATTGTCACAACACCCCGCCCAACCAAAAGGGCACTGAAACGCGAGCAGAGCCGCTTCATCCGCAGCCGTCTGGATGGTCACAACACCCCGCCCAACCAAAAGGGCACTGAAACAGCTCTACAAAGCCACGGGTGATCTGAAGGCGGTTGCCGAGTCACAACACCCCGCCCAACCAAAAGGGCACTGAAACCGCCTGGGCATCTACGCGTCAGTGAGAGGGAGGCCGGTCACAACACCCCGCCCAACCAAAAGGGCACTGAAACATCAAACGTGGCCTCTGTCACGTAGGCTTCGACGTCGTCACAACACCCCGCCCAACCAAAAGGGCACTGAAACTATGGCGATGGTTTTGGCGTCACCACGTCAATGAGGTCACAACACCCCGCCCAACCAAAAGGGCACTGAAACGTGTGGCGTCACTGTCGAGAATCTGCCGGACCTTGGTCACAACACCCCGCCCAACCAAAAGGGCACTGAAACAATTCGACGGCAAGGGGCGTCCGGTTGGCAAACGGTCACAACACCCCGCCCAACCAAAAGGGCACTGAAACTGCACCATGTCCGGTCCACGGAATCCGTAAACCACGTCACAACACCCCGCCCAACCAAAAGGGCACTGAAACACAACGCCGAATACACGTCGGGGTCGTCGTATAGTACGTCACAACACCCCGCCCAACCAAAAGGGCACTGAAACTGAGGAACGGTTGGCCTCAAAAGATGCGTTGGGGAGGGTCACAACACCCCGCCCAACCAAAAGGGCACTGAAACCACATCATCCAAACGCGATAGGGCGTCGTCTCGCAGTCACAACACCCCGCCCAACCAAAAGGGCACTGAAACTTCCGGTCTCACCATCCCGAACCACGAACCGTCCGTTGTCACAACACCCCGCCCAACCAAAAGGGCACTGAAACTCCAATCGGCGTCGGGAACGTACTTCTTCCAAGTCGGTCACAACACCCCGCCCAACCAAAAGGGCACTGAAACCAGTTCCCCGGCGGCGCGCTCCACCATCTCTTGAAGTCACAACACCCCGCCCAACCAAAAGGGCACTGAAACTGTCACCAGAAGTTGCACCGACGACTGCCACGTCGCCAGTCACAACACCCCGCCCAACCAAAAGGGCACTGAAACGAGTGTGGCCTGTGGGTATTTCTTGAAAATCTTGGAGTCACAACACCCCGCCCAACCAAAAGGGCACTGAAACTAGGATTACTGTCCATTGGCCGCAACAGGTGCTCAAGTCACAACACCCCGCCCAACCAAAAGGGCACTGAAACGTGAATCTAGCCAGTCCATCTCGATCATCCCTCCTCACCGTCACCACACCCCGCCCAACCAAAAGGGCACTGAAACTAGAGAATTCCATCATTGCCACTATCGTTATCGCCGTCTTATAACCCCGCCCCGCCCACCGGGCTCTGCCCCCTTCCCCCAGTCCCCCCAGTTCCGATCTTAGTGCCCGTCACAACACCCCGCCCAACCAAAAGGGCACTGAAACTTCGTTTTCCTTTTCCTTTCGGTGAACCATAGACCCGTCACAACACCCCGCCCAACCAAAAGGGCACTGAAACGCGGCACCGACCTGCACCAAGGTCGGCGAGCTGTTGTCACAACACCCCGCCCACCCAAAAGGGCCCCGAAGCGCGATGGCGAGCTGCTCGGTGTAGGCTTCGATGTCTGGTCACAACACCCCGCCCAACCAAAAGGGCACTGAAACAAGTCATGACCTGTGTATCCGCAACCTGCTGGCAGTCACAACACCCCGCCCAACCAAAAGGGCACTGAAACGCCTCGGTCAGCGACACGCTGCCAATCAGAGTGCCGTCACAACACCCCGCCCAACCAAAAGGGCACTGAAACTGCATTCTCCAATCTTCTGGCAGCGATAGACTGGGAACGTCACAACACCCCGCCCAACCAAAAGGGCACTGAAACGGATGATGTTGACGTAAGGAGCCAACTCACCATAGAGCGTCACAACACCCCGCCCAACCAAAAGGGCACTGAAACAAGAAAATCGAACCACCGAAACTTATCGGCAGGTCTTCGTCACAACACCCCGCCCAACCAAAAGGGCACTGAAACAACACAACTGATTCCGCCTCAGTCGCTTTGAGATAGTGTCACAACACCCCGCCCAACCAAAAGGGCACTGAAACTGCACAAAATCGAGCTCAACAAACGCGTGCGCATTGTCACAACACCCCGCCCAACCAAAAGGGCACTGAAACTTCATACTGGCTGGCATGTTCTGAGTGCGGAACAAAACGTCACAACACCCCGCCCAACCAAAAGGGCACTGAAACTCTTGTGTTGTTCTCTCGCCGCACGGAGCCTTAGGTCACAACACCCCGCCCAACCAAAAGGGCACTGAAACCAGTGTCAGAGTTCCAATCAACGGATCGGCAATACGTCACAACACCCCGCCCAACCAAAAGGGCACTGAAACCCAACGCAGCCACCGGATTGGTTAGGTGGGCCGTGGTCACAACACCCCGCCCAACCAAAAGGGCACTGAAACTCGCTCGATAAGGACGGCATCAAAGCCGCCTGGGAGGTCACAACACCCCGCCCAACCAAAAGGGCACTGAAACCCAACAGCCCATTCACGGTCTCTGCGGGCATGTTCAGGTCACAACACCCCGCCCAACCAAAAGGGCACTGAAACACTTGGCGACCAATGGCGAAGTGCTCCGCTATGGCAGGTCACAACACCCCGCCCAACCAAAAGGGCACTGAAACGCGTAACGTCGCACCCGCTTCACCAACGCGGCATAGTCACAACACCCCGCCCAACCCAAAGGGCACTGAAACGGTCAGAACGACCCGTCCCAGTCACTGCCACCGGATGTCACAACACCCCGCCCAACCAAAAGGGCACTGAAACTTCGGCTCGGGATGTCTGCACCTTCTCGACGCGCTGCAGGTCACAACACCCCGCCCAACCAAAAGGGCACTGAAACATGGATGCCTGGGATCTGGCGTCTGTCCGGGAGAGTCACAACCCCCCGCCCCACCAAAAGGGCACTGAAACGCACAATGAGCGGGTCGAACTGCCCATGATCGCGAATGTCACAACACCCCGCCCAACCAAAAGGGCACTGAAACCGGTGACCGCGATTGCCCAGCAGAAACTCGACACGGTGGTCACAACACCCCGCCCAACCAAGAGGGCACTGAAACGCAGTGAATGTGAAAGTCGATCCGGCCGCGATCGTGCCCGTCACAACACCCCGCCCAACCAAAAGGGCACTGAAACCATGCCAGTGATTCATCGCCCGCACGAGCTGTGCCGTCACAACACCCCGCCCAACCAAAAGGGCACTGAAACCACCTTGTTTCTTAGTTCGACCAGCAGCGTCAACAGGTCACAACACCCCGCCCAACCAAAAGGGCACTGAAACCAATGTTGACTCGCTGCTGAATGTCGAGCACGCGGGCGTCACAACACCCCGCCCAACCAAAAGGGCACTGAAACCGCAGGTTCGCGTCACGCAGGTTCGCGTCACACAGGTGTCACAACACCCCGCCCAACCAAAAGGGCACTGAAACGCATCAGCTCGAAGACGGTCGGCTGCGGATGCGTGCTGAGTCACAACACCCCGCCCAACCAAAAGGGCACTGAAACTCGAAATTAAGACACCCGCCCGGCGGTCTGGCAACCATGTCACAACACCCCGCCCAACCAAAAGGGCACTGAAACCACGCGGGTTTTCTTCGCTGGGCATGATCGCTTCGAGGAGTCACAACACCCCGCCCAACCAAAAGGGCACTGAAACTCGCTCGATAAGGACGGCATCAAAGCCGCCTGGGAGGTCACAACACCCCGCCCAACCAAAAGGGCACTGAAACGTCGTGGCATGCACGCTCGGCACCAACACTTCACCGTCACAACACCCCGCCCAACCAAAAGGGCACTGAAACGTTAGAATCAGGCCAGACCTGACGCAAAGGAAAAGTCACAACACCCCGCCCAACCAAAAGGGCACTGAAACCTGTTTCTGGGGGAGCCGAAAACGAAGACGCCGCAGGTCACAACACCCCGCCCAACCAAAAGGGCACTGAAACACCCTTCAGACCCGCGACTACACCCGGGCGGTACGCGTCACAACACCCCGCCCAACCAAAAGGGCACTGAAACCCGGGGCATGCGGATTGATAGCGGTATGTCGGACAGTCACAACACCCCGCCCAACCAAAAGGGCACTGAAACATGACGACAAATCCACGTCGCCAAGCTGAGTTACCGTCACAACACCCCGCCCAACCAAAAGGGCACTGAAACGCGGAACTCAGACAGTTGCTGCAACGTCGATCACGACGTCACAACACCCCGCCCAACCAAAAGGGCACTGAAACCGGTGTTCCGCTTCCTGTTCGATGATTGGCAGTAGGTCACAACACCCCGCCCAACCAAAAGGGCACTGAAACACTGTTCGCTCGATACCGCGGCCGGTGGACGTTACGGAGTCACAACACCCCGCCCAACCAAAAGGGCACTGAAACCTGCTGTGCCTCAGAAAATGCGAAAGTGTAGGGGCGTGTCACAACACCCCGCCCAACCAAAAGGGCACTGAAACCCAGATCGGTTGCTTTGAACGTCTGCTCAACGTGGTCACAACACCCCGCCCAACCAAAAGGGCACTGAAACCCGCCAGTATCAACAGCGAGGTTTCGCTGGGCACTGTCGTCACAACACCCCGCCCAACCAAAAGGGCACTGAAACTTGAACAAGAACGACCGCAACTTGTTGACGTCATCCGTCACAACACCCCGCCCAACCAAAAGGGCACTGAAACTCGTAGCCGGTCTCAGGCACGCGGACTTTCAGCGGGTCACAACACCCCGCCCAACCAAAAGGGCACTGAAACCGGCGGCAAAAGCGCAGCTAGTGGCTGAGGCTTCGCTGGTCACAACACCCCGCCCAACCAAAAGGGCACTGAAACTGAATTTATACAGCTAGCAAGCGCGGAAGCAATTGAGTCACAACACCCCGCCCAACCAAAAGGGCACTGAAACTGCCTGTGTGGATCTCAAGTCGCTGGTTCCGAGTGGTCACAACACCCCGCCCAACCAAAAGGGCACTGAAACGAGATCTGCGCGACATGCATCAACCCCCCATGCACTGTCACAACACCCCGCCCAACCAAAAGGGCACTGAAACTCTTTGTCGACTTGCCCGTTGCCACTGACTCGAAGGTAGGTCACAACACCCCGCCCAACCAAAAGGGCACTGAAACGTTTAGTGGTCGGTCGGACGGTCGGCGAGATGGTGTCACAACACCCCGCCCAACCAAAAGGGCACTGAAACGCAACTGGATATAGTTATCGGACCCATTGAAATTGAGTCACAACACCCCGCCCAACCAAAAGGGCACTGAAACCTGGTGGCCATCAACACGCCTGACCCACAGGCAACGAGTCACAACACCCCGCCCAACCAAAAGGGCACTGAAACTGTGGTTCTCTCCGGCGCCACTCGCGTCGAATGGCAAGCGTCACAACACCCCGCCCAACCAAAAGGGCACTGAAACGCGAAGATGTTGTCTCGATTGCGTCAGTTGCTGATGCGGTCACAACACCCCGCCCAACCAAAAGGGCACTGAAACCGCACACGCTGGAAGTCAGTTCCGTTAGGTCTCCGCCCAGTCACAACACCCCGCCCAACCAAAAGGGCACTGAAACCTGGCCGGATGGTCGCACCAAGGCCCCCGACACGGTCCGTCACAACACCCCGCCCAACCAAAAGGGCACTGAAACTGTCCGAGGTGCTCGACATGTAAGGAACTCACCAAGCACCTTTTCTCGATTCAGCAGGAGAATGGCAGTTGGGTCAATTCGCAAGCCACCCGCTGGTTCGAAGGCGACCCGAACCTGGTGACGGCCTATGTGCTTGTCGCTCTGCACTACTGTGACAAGTCAGAATAAATCAGCTGAGGGACACGCAGCTTCCAGTGCCGGGTGGAAAGCTTGGCGCTGAAACCTCTCCGGGTCACGACTTCGGCGGTGGGTTGTCATGGGTTTCCCAGGTACGGCGTTTGGCGTCCAATAACCGGGATATGGTATTCGTTGCAGGAGAGGCAGCATCAGTAGGTGGCGTTGCAGCTGTATCGGTGGCAGGTGGACTCGGAGCCAACGCGGACGGTTGCTGTTTGCGTTCGGACAGTGAAGTTGATTCGGATGGCAGCCGCGGCCGTGCAATCGGACGGGATTCTTGTTCTCGGACAGTGGCCTGCTTTTGAGCCAGTAATGTCCCCAAGGATGTGGCAGACGCGGCTGGCTTCCTCCGGAACCACCGTGGAATCACCGAAAAGTCAATCTGTACTCGTCTTAAAGCGACATCGAGCGGTACCAGCATCGCAAGGAGTTGCAGCAGGGTTGTCACAATCGACTGCGTTTGCTGTTTCACGACCGTCGATTTGACATAAATCTGGTCTCCGGTTTCGTGTCCTGTCAGTATGCGACCACCTGTTTCCTCGGCGATGCGTTTGAGCACTAGCGGACTCGAAGTCAAACGCAGGTACTCTTGTGAATAGGGGACGACGAAACCATCCAAGGCCTGATGCGTCCCCGCACCGGTGACCGCGATGTTAAAGCGACCTTCTCCCGGTAACGGAAACTGGCCTTCATACCGGCGTGACCCCTGATGCGACAGTACCACTTGCTGCCGGAAGCTATTCGGCCCCTGTACGGTGGCTCGCAGTTCCAGCAGTTCCGCTTCAGTGCCAAAGTCCTCGACCTGAATCACTCCCGTGGTACCATTCGCGAAAGAATGGACCTGCAGGCGGCGGTCGATCTCCGCTCGTGACACTTCGGTCATGAGTTGTTTCACGAATACCTGGTAACGGTTCCATCCCAGCCAGTCACGTCCCCAGTTGGGTGAGAGGTCGGAGGTGAAGGCCGCCGTGCGACCGACACCGTAGCGTTGCAAGGCCAATAGCGGATCGCTGACATCGTTTGCCACTTCGGGGGGAGCCGACAGCACCAGTTCTGCGCGGTCTTTGGGCACCGTGACCACCAGACCATGCAAAGGTGGGATCTCGGCGATCCCTCTGAGAATCGGCGAAATCGTCTGGGCTTCCGGAGAGAACGTTGTATTCCGTAAGGCGGACTTTCGCAGTGTCAGTGCTTCCCGAATCATGATTCGCGGCAAGCGCTGAGCGTCGGTCACCACCGTTGACTTCCTGTTCCGAAACATCCCAAGACATCTTGCCAGGCTCGCCTGCAAGATGTCTGGAGTTTCGATCAATTAGCAACGCCGAACTGTTGTTCTAGGACTCAGATCCAGGTGGGTTCCCAGCCTTTGCGATAGGGTTTTGTGAGCAGGTCCTGCACGTGCGGAGCACCGGTCAATTGCAGCATTTCGGTGTTCCAATTCAGCGTGGCGCCCGGATTGCGGATGGCGACCGTGCCGAGCAGCACGGTCTCGGTCAGAGGTCCGGAATAATCGAAAGCCGAAGTCGCGTGGTCTTCGCCGCGGCAAGCGTCGGCCCAGGATGTGTAGTGATCGCGAGCGGGAACTTCGGGGATCGTAAAGTCGGCGAATGTTTCCTCGGGGAAGAGTTTCGGCATCGCGACATGCGGGATCACGAGCGAGCCCTTTTCGCCCAGCAGGACGGAGCCACTCGCGGGCAGCTTATACGACTCGGGAAGACCCAGCGATTCACGCGGCGGGAACTTGCCCTCACCGTCGTACCACGTGACGTTGATGGTTTCGTTGGCGGTCAACGGCGTGCCCGGGAAGATATAGGAAACGGTGGACCAGCGTGTCCAGGCTTCTTTATTGATGGGCGGTGCATCGGCTTGAATCGTGAGCGGAGCAGTCAGCTTCAGGGCCATAAAGACGGGGTCAAGAATATGGCAGCCGAAGTCGCCCAATTGACCATTCGAAAAATCCTGCCAGGCCCGCCAGTTGAACGGATGATAAATCTCCGGGAGATAAGGCCGCTCCGGCGCCACACCAATCCAGTTATCCCAATGGACGGTGCTCGGAACGGGTTCGCTCCCGGCCGGCCGGTCGTCCTTGAGCAACCAGCGTAACCCGCCACTCTGCCAGGAATGCACTTCCTTCACTTTGCCAATCGTGCCGTCATGCACCAGCTTCACTGCCGTGCGGTAGGCCGAATGCGACTGAATCTGATTCCCCATCTGTGTGACGACATTGTACTTTCTGGCCGCCTCTTGCATCTGCCGGGCTTCAAAGACCGTATGCGTCAAGGGCTTCTGGCATTGCACGTGCTTACCCAGTTGCATAGCCGCCAGAGAAATCGGGGCGTGCATATGATCGGGTGTGGAAACAATGACGGCGTCGATGTCGTTCGACTCGTCGAGCAGTTTCCGCCAGTCGGTATAACATTTGGCCTCGGAGAATTTGGTGGCCGCCTGACCGAGATGCTTTTCACTTTCGTCGATATCGCACAGGCCCACAATTTGAACGTGCGGGCTCGCTGCCGTCGCAGTGAGATCCGACCAGCCTTTGCCGCCGGGACCAATCGATGCCACTCGCAGTCGGCTGTTGGCACCGGCCACGCGAGCCCAACTAGCCGCCGGAAGAGCCATCGCTCCACCTGCAACGACGGCTTGGGCGAGAAAATGACGGCGTGTCAGAGTGTGGGGCATTGTGCAATGTCCTGGCGAGAGTTTCAGTGTGAGAGCGGCTTTCTAACGGCATACGCTGTTCAACGCGGAACATACGGCGGCTGGCGCTGCAGACGGCGAGTCATTCCGAGAGCTTAATAATAGCCACAGCGTTGTTGTTGTTCATAGGGATCACGAGCTGTTTCTGCGGAGTGACATAGCACATGGAAGCTGGGGTGGGGATACCGGCCGCGATGAGCGTGGCGGGCTGACCCGGCGGAATTTTGGAAATGCTGCCGTAACGGACACTGCTCACGTACTTCGTGCCGTCTTCCACAACGACCAACCCATCGTTACCCGACTCCACGGAGTGTTCGGTCTGGAGCAGCTTGCCGGATGTGGGATCAAATGTCAGCACCGCATTGTCGCTGACATTCACCGACACCAGATGTCCCTGCCGATCAATAGCCAGCCCATTCGGCATCGCGAGCGGCTTTCCCTCCAGAAAAGTCGAGACTTCGCCAGCGGGAGAGATCTTATAGATACACTCTGGTGGACGAGTGTTGGAAACGAAGACCGTTCCATCGTTGGTGACGGCGATTCCATTCAGATACGTGGCCCCTTCGATAGGAAACGAGCGTCCCGGCTTTCCGGTGACAAGATCGAACGTGCGCACCACATCGATGTCTGCGGTGTACAGCCAGCCGTCATGCAGGGCACTGCCTCGGGGGTGATTCAGCGTCAACCCATCTCGCGTGGCTCCAATCCACTTGGTGGTATAGACGGACCCATCGACATGCAGCAGCGACACATATCCATCGTTGGGCTCCACCTCTTGAGGCACCCCGGCGTTCATCACGATGATCAACTGACGCTGCGGGTCATAAATGCAGCTCTCAGCGTAACGAAAGCTGCCATAGACCTTCACATTTCCCGTTATGGAAACGAACTGTCCGGCTTCGTTGACCGAGCCGAGCGGTTGACCCGCCTGGAACTCACCATTCGTGGACGGAGTACTGCTTTGAGCCCGCAATTCGCCGATGGATGTTGCGAGGAGTGTCAAGGCAATCGGAACTAGGAATTTCATGAGAAGGGCTCTTTGTTTGGCAGGAGTCGGGTAGATGGAGGGTGTGTCAGGCAGCAGGATCAGGCAGAGCCATCGCAGTATATCGCTCTCTGTCAGGTGACTAAAGCGGCTTGATGCGGATGTTCCGATATCGAATGGTATTGCCCGCCTTCCAATGCACGATGCCCGGTGTCTTCGGATGAACCTGCAGCCCAATGTAACCCTTAGTCCCCACACCTTTGGTGGTGGCTTCCGTGTGCTGGAAATCGGTGACCTTCTCTCCATTGATGAAGAGCTGAATGTGCGACGGCTCCCCTTCGACTCGAATTTCCACCTGGTTCCATGCCCCCTGCTTAAAAAATTGATAGCCTTCCGGGTTTGCCAGGACTCGGCTTTGGGTCCAGGGAAGATAGATCGAACCGATCTGGCCTTCGGGGCGATTATCGAAGGTGATCTGGTGGCTTTTGCCGTCTTCCTGCATTCGGACAAAAATGCCGGTGTCGGTCGGGTAGTCCTGATAGAGATCGAAACGGAGAATGAAATTCTCATACTGCCCATCGGTGATCAGAAATCCTCCGCCCTGATTCTCGTCCTGATCACCAATCAAGAGCCCATCCCGTACTTCCCACTTCCCTCCGATGTGCGCCTTGGGAACACCAAGGTGGGGACGCCAGCCTTTCATGGTTTCCCCGTCAAACAGACTGATGAATCCCTCTTCGGGAACCAATTTGTCTTCGGCCATACAGTGGTGGCTGGCCCAAAGACCGGTGAACAGAGCCAGCAGAACGGGACGGCTTAAGAACGAGTAAGTCATGTTCAATCGCTTTCCATATCAGGGACACTCGACTGCCACACTGGGCGGTCATCGCGCTGCCAACTCTCACTATTGATTATCAGGTTTCCATCGAAGCCTGTGGCTCCGCGGATGCTGATTCTGGTTAACGCAACAATCTCACCCCCAGAGCCAAGTCAAGTTCTGCTGGGAGAAATCGAATATCGGCGAAAACCGATGGTCGATCAGGGTTGGCTGACCGGAATAGCGGTTTCTGTCGCATCGGCTGAAGCCGTTGGATGGCGTGCCTCGACCAATAAATGTGTCGCTGCCAGAACTAACGCTTCGCCTGAGCCCGGAGCACAACGAGTCGCCAGCCCTTCATACGCCCCTTCCGGATAGGCCCGGAGATTGGGGACATACCCAATCGAACGATTGGCCAGTTCATGAATCATGGTGAAGCGAAACGGTGAAGCCGCTTTAAGAGCCAGACCGAACTCTACGAACATTTCACCTGGAAGGCCCACCCAGGCCAGTTCATTTCCCAAGGCAATCACCTGGACCTCGGCCTGAAACCATTGCCGGCCGGGTTCGTTGTAGATCGTGACTTCACCATCGAAGAACTCTGGCTGATTGCCGTAACGGGCGGCCAGCATGGCTCCCTTTTCGCGAGGGAGATCGATCTCCACTGTTTGACGCAGGTAACGCAGAGAACTGGGTTCGACAGGAATCAGCTGGTCATAGGTGGTGATGACGGCCTGGGCCAAAGCTGTGCCGATGCGGGCCGATTCTTCGTGTCCTTTCACACGCCGTGGGCCTGCGGCGGCCATGAGATCGTAATGGTTGATGTTGCCCGCCGCTCCGATCGCGAAGAGGCTGAGCATGTCAGCGCCTCGCTCCTTCGCCAGCAACGCATGTAACGTGGCCGCAAAATCGGCCGTGGGTGCTGCTCCCCCATCGGTATCCAAGTGCAGAGAAAAATTGACAAGCGTCGCCTGGCTTGCACGCTGTGGTGAAACAAAATGGACAACGCCCACTTCGGGATCGGTCGGACCAGCCGGACGGACAATCTTGGCATGCAGTGAGGGATCGTCTTTGCCGGGGTTGGTCATCACGCTGCCATCCGCCATCAGATAACGGCGATTGAAGCTGATCGTGGTTTCGCGTCCAAATCCGGCACTAACCTGTGACGGCTCAAGTCGACGATCGGCCAGAATCACCGCATCGGCAATCTTCTGCGGTAGTGCAGCAATATAGGCCAAAGCCAGCTCGCGGGATTCAGGGGGAATCTTTCCCAGGAATCGTTCACGAATCTGTGGAGCGGTATGCGTATGCGTGGCCGAGATCATGATGGCATCGGGCTGCAGGCTCGTCGCCACGACGATCCGTTGCCGGGCTTCGTCAAACATGTGGTTCGGCAGACTGGTGACATCGATGGCTGCGATGGCGGCCTTCTTTCCATCGACCTCCAGGACGATAGCACGAACACACAGCGGATCATGGGCCACCTCGGCGAGTTTCACAAACGGACGACTCTGCGGGGTCAGCATGGGAGTCCCGACCGCCGGCGTGATGTCGATTACGGCGTGCCCTAGCTTCAGTTCTGCTGCAGCCAAACCGGCGAGGCTTGAATGCAGGACGCATACCAGACCGCAGATCCGAAAAGTCATACGAAGGCCTTCTTCCCGTTGTGTCAGGCGGGAGTTCAAAAATTCCAGTGGGACCGCAGATGGATGTCCTATTGTCCCGAGGTCGTAACAGGTTGATACAACCGTGCGAGTTCCTGTTGAAGTTCGCCGAGCTGGGCGGAAGCCGCGGGGGATTTGATCAGATTGGATAGTTCATAAGGATCGGCATGGAGATCATAGAGCTCGTCCATTCCGGCTTGGTCCACGTAATGGATGTACTTCCAACTCCCCTTTCGCACCGCACGATAGCCCGCCTTGTGCATGCGGGGAAAAACGGTGTCGCTGTAATACTCAATCAGGAAAGAGTCGCGCCAGCCTTCCACCTGCTGCCCCGACAGAATTGGTACCAGCGAATGGCCTTGAAAGCCGGGTGGAATCTTCGTGTGTGCGAACTCGGCAAATGTTGGTCCGAGATCGAGTGACAACACGATATCCGCAGGAAGTGAGCCCGCTTTCACCAATCGTGGATACCGAAAGATCAAGGGAATGCGGATGCTCTCTTCATAGGCCAGCCGTCGCTCGACGCTGAGGCCGTGTTCCCCGTAAAAGTAGCCGTGGTCACCCATCACCACGAACACGGTGTTATCAAGTTGGCCCGTTGCCTCAAGGGCCTCGCATAACTGGCCGACGCCTTCATCAACCGCGGCCAGCATCCGTAACCGATTCAGAATTGAGACATCACTGCTGACGGTTTCTGTGCCGAGCGGGGGCAACCCCGGAATGGTCTGCTGCAGGACGGGCTTATCCAGCGGCGGCACTCCGTAGTTGGGCCGTCGTGGAATCGTCACACCTTGATAGAGCTCTTTGTGTCGATCCGCCGGAATAAAGTTGGAAGCCGTGGGATCAGATAGCTTCCCATCAGCCGCCTGGGCGGTTTCAGGGTGGATCGCCTTGTGCGAAAGATAGAGCAAAAACGGTTGTTCGTGCGGTTGCAGGACGAATTCCACACTTTTCTCGGTCAGCACATCGGTTACATAGCCGACGGTCTGACGGATGGTGCCATTGTCGTTCACGACAGAATCATGAGATGTTCCCTGCCCCTGCAAGGCATACCAGCGATGGAACCCCGGACGGGCCGTGTTGTCATTCCCCATGTGCCACTTGCCGAAGAACGACGTTTCGTAACCGGCCTGTTGCAGCACCATGGGAAACGTCGGTAAGCGGTGACTTTGGGGGCCTCGTTCCGTGTTATCAATAATCCCATGCCGATGTGCGTACTGGCTGGTCAGGATACTCGCGCGGCTTGGTGAACAAAGAGGAGTCGTGACGAAGGCATTCGTGAACCGGGCCCCTTCCCGTGCCAACCGATCGATGTGCGGCGTCTGGGCAAAGGGATGCCCTGCCACACCGAGATCATCCCAGCGCAGATCATCCACAATGACCAGAACGATGTTGGGGCGAGCCTGCGAATCGGCGGAGAGACAGCGGGACTCTGTCAGCAACAGTCCGATAACGAGACAGACACACGCAAACCGCATTAGTCTCATTTCATTTCGTCTTGATCGAGCGTTCGTGACCAATCGTGAACCTCTTTGACAATTCGCCGTACTCGTGATCACGAAGCCGTTGCCGCCATCCAACCGTAGGGAACGTACCGAAGATCGTGCCCGCCGTCGGCATAGAGGTCGAGCAGGGCGTACCCTTCGGCGTAACCATCGTTGACTCCGCGCCACCAGTTCCCGCAGACTGCACCATTGCAGTAATAGGTGACGTTTTTCAGCTCAATCCGCTCGCAGCGATGGAGATGTCCGGACAGGCACAATTTGATGTTCGGGAACTGCGTAAACAGCTCCACCAGCTTGAGAGAATCCGCATGTAGATGCGAGGCTTTGACCGTGCTGTCATCATGGATCGAAGCACGGGATGCGAGATGATTGACCACGGCCGAACAGATGGGAATGTGGCTCCAGATCAGCACGGGTGTGGTGGCGGGAACGCTGGCAAGATCCTGCTGCAGCCAAGCGTATTGGCCGTCATCCAGAAACGCCGAGAAGGTATCGAAGTAGGTTGAGGGCTGAACGCTGTCGAGGGCGATAAAGTGCCAGCCGGCCTGATCGAAACTGTAGTATGGCCGATCCAGCCCGAGGATGTCACAGGCCCAACGTTTGCCGTGCTGGGGTTCTGTGCCAGTCGTTTGTGATTTCTTCAGGTCCCAGCCCCAGATGTCGTGATTGCCCAGGCATGCGCGGATGGGAATGCCATTCTCCTGCTTCAGTACGCTTTGCCACAAATCCCATTGGCGGGCCGTCCGTTCCTTCGGCTGTCGAAATCCATCCATGATGTGATCCCCCCCCGTGAGGATCAGGTCAGGACGATGCTCCATCGCATTGACGTTCTGCAGACATTGGGCAAAACCGCGCGCGGCTTCTAATTCGGGTTGAATGTGGATGTCCGTCAGATGAGCGACGCGTAAGGCTGGCTGTTGTGTCGTCGAGTCGGCCAGAACTTGCCTGGGCCGCCACAGCCCGGCCAAGGCTGCGATTCCCCCCGCACTCAGAATCTCACGCCGATTCCAGCCTCCACTGATCATTGCACAATCTCCATGAGCCTCAACGATTTCGATGTTCCTGGGAACGGAAGCACCACACGAAGCCTCCGATTTGTTCCCCTGTTTCGAGGAACTACCTTAGTCGATGAGGCATCCATTCCGAAGCGGATGAATCAGAATTCGCCCATAACCTCACCATCTTGAGTCGCCCCGGCGGAACGCCAGATGTTGAGATCGATGGAATTCGTAAAGAAGCGGACGGAACCATCGCACAACAGGGAATTCACCCCACCGGTATGCCGACTCCGCGAGGCCCGCTGCATGTAGCTGAACTGGTTTGTCTGTGCACAGGGAGGATTCTGGGAATTGGTAAATGTGATGGTCCCCGTGGGAACCGGTGGCACACAGTAATTCGTATTTTCCCAGTCGGTAATTGGCGAGTTGGGTGTGTTCTGCGTCGTGAAGTATCCACCATCAGCATACCCCATGATGCGGCCGCGGAGATCGGCCCGCTTAACACCATCGAAGCCGGACCCCTGAATCAACTCGCTGACCATGACGGTGCTGGTCATTCCGTCCGTGATCAGTCGGAAATTCACTGCTCCTCGATTGGGCCGATTAGTCACGGAGGCAGAAGCATCCGTCTGCACGTTGCCGAAGGGGGCTCCTTTGAATTCCACGCCCGTATAGGAAATCTGCTGATTCAGCGAGGCGTTGCCGTAGTTGGCGGCATAGTTGTGATGAGGGATTTCGGGGGCTGTCGGCGAAGTCACATTCGTGCGAGGCGTATCAGATGGGCAGGAGTAGATGCCGATTCGCGTCTGGGCCACCGCCAGATTGGGCGCCGTCGAGTAAGTTCGGCCGCTGGCTCCGCTATTGAAATCCCAGGTGTTGTAAATGGTGCTCAGCTCTAACTGCGGAAGGATATACAAGGCCCAGGTCGCATACAGTGTGCTGCGGTTGCCAGGCGGCAGACAATTGTGAGTGTCGTGGTAATTGTGCATGGCGAGACCAATCTGCTTGAGATTGTTCACACACTGCATGCGCCGCGCCGCCTCACGTGCCTGCTGAACGGCAGGCAACAACATCGCGATCAGAATGCCAATAATGGCAATCACAACCAGCAATTCAATCAGCGTGAAAGCCGACCGGGATTTCATGAATGCATACCTTTCTGTGGACTTGTTTTTCTGCAATTCGATGGAAAACAGTCTGACGAGAAAGCGCTGTTCGGGTTTTGTCTAAGGGGCCGATTGCTGAGGCTTGCAAAGATGGATCAATGTTGTGCTGGCCAATGTATTCCTGAGTCCTATCCAGCTCCCGGGACTATTTTCGCCGAGGAGGGCTAGGGTTCATCTTCAAATGAAACGCGAAAGAATTCTCTGCATTGGATTCGAGGTTGGCTTCCAGTTGTGACTTCACGTTATACATTTCAGGTAGAGGTTTCAGCGTGGGTGCTCGACTTAGTTTGTCGGCAATCGCCGCCCCTTCCGGCGTCTGGGGATCGACACCGTCGGGCAAGTCGGACACATCATCGCGGACGATGCAAACGCGATAGCGCCCCGGGACCGCACCGGCATGAGATTCCACTTGAAAACTGCCATTCTGGATGATGGCAGAGGCCTGCGTCGGCTGCTTTTCCATCGGCTCAAGATAGAGAAAGCCTGCCGGTAACGGCTCGCCATCCAACGTCACCTCGCCTGAGAACCCGACACGGTCATACGGATCACTGGGGCGGCTGCATCCCGCGATCATACAGAGAGCGAGCACGCAGACATTTCCATAGAGATATCGCCAGTTCATTCCACGTTGGCTCCCACTGCCGGACAGTCGACATCGTGACCACGAAACTAGCGAATGTCATTCCGCTTTCTGCCAGGCATTCGCTGTGTTGTTTCTATAGGTGATTTCCGAAAGATTTCGAGAGTTAACGCGAAAAGCTGCGAGTTCGCGCGTTCTTCATAACTCCCCAGAAACTGTCCAGTCGATGGCTGAACAACGTGTCCATTCACCCCTCAAAACTGCGCAACATTGATGAGATTATGGGCATGCACAGGTTGAAACCCGTCAGCTCGATGATGATCCAACGGCTTGTACAGATCAGCAGTGTGATGGCAGCGGCTACAGATAGGGATTGCCGGTTTCAAACATCGTTCGAATCTCGTCGTGGCTGAGAGCACGCCCCAACAGAACGAACTCATCCATCCGACCGCTGAGGCGTTGAACTCCCGTCCGTGGACTGCCAATCACCAGACGCTGGATTGCCAGTTGATGGGTCTTAGCAAATGCCCCCTGATTCACAAGTACGCCATTGACAAACAGCGATGCCCGCCCGTGCTCCGCATCGTACACGGCCGCCAGATGGATCCAACGATCCTGTTCGCTTTCAGGCGTTTCGCGAGTCGCAACGGCTTTCGATCGTACAGGCGTGCCGCTGAGCAACAACTGCGGGACCCCTTCGCGATCAATCGTCCATTGCAGGCTGTGCTTGATTTCCCCCTTGGCATTTGTCGCCAGCAACAGAGAGTGTGGAGTGTCTTCAAGCTGGTTTAAGCGGACCCAGGCCGCCATCGTCAATTGCGTCCAACGTCCCACCTGTGGCAGGGTGATCCGCAGATAATCCGTCGCTTGATTGAACTCGGCGGCTCGGGATCCAGGCCAACGTCCTTGCACGGAGTCAAACATTCCCTCGGGCAGTTCTGGTGATTCAAAATCCAGAATGGCCACGAATGACGGGTCTTCGCGGAGACGCCCTAATTCTGTTTCCGCCTTCAATGGTTGACCGGCTGACAATGCCGCATGCAGAGGGCGGACTTCTTCCGGGCGGATAAACGCCGCAGACCGCAAGTTACGCGTCGATCCTGCGCCGGATTTCAAGCGAAACGCTTCCCCTGAATGCAGATTCTTGCGCTGACCACCATTCGACGCCTGTGCGATCACTTCTCCTTGAAAAACGTGGATCTCGGCTTCCGCCCGCTGGGGCACATCGACGCCAAACTTCGTGCCTAGATCCACCGCTTCACCGGACGGGGTCACCACTGTAAATTTTCGGGCGGAAGGCGGAATATCTGCTGCCAGCCGACCACGTACCAGATTGAGTCGCATAGGGGAATCGAAGCGGAACGTCGCCGGTGCTTCAATCACCACGCGCGCGGAAGTAGCCGTGAGCAGTTCCACCGTTCCGCCAGCGATTTCAATCCATTCGCTTCGCAGTTCTGTACCTCCGGGTAGCTCCCGGACACCGGTGCCATTCTCGACTGTGGCAAAGACGCGATTGCTCTGCACTGTCCACCACTGATAACCCAGCATGATCGCCAGGCAAAGCCCCAACGTCACCAGAAAGCCTTTTCGGGGTAAGGCTGGCAATAATCGACGCCGGGAGATGACGATGGGTTGCGGATGCGCCGCCGCCCATTCGGCCGCGACGGATTCCAGCGCCGATTCCAGATTCAACAGTGTAATAAACTCGTGCCGGGCGGCTTCACTGTTCCGCAATTCACCGCAAAGCTCTTCCACTTCCAGCGAAGTCGCCACACCATCGGAATAGCGTTGCATCAGCTCCTGAAATCGGAATCGGGGGGTCATTGAACCACTTCCTTGGCTAATTGGCGGCGGATGCACTCCGACAGCATGCTCCGCATGCGGTACAGCCACTGATAGAACCCGCGCACCGAACGACCACTCATCGCAGCCACATCCTGAATTTCCACATGGGGCTGGTAGGCCATGGCGAGGAGTTCCTGATCTTTCGCCGGCACCTTTTTAAAGCACTGGTCGAGCAGTTCCCGCTCTTTCTCCAGTTGCCCATCGGTCTCTTCGGACTTTTCAGCGATCAACTCAATGACATCGCTCGCGAGGACATGCCGGTTGCGACTCATATCCCGCAGCCGGGACAACGCCTTCAGACGCGCGATTCCGTAGGCCCAGGAACGAAAACTGCCCTCCGGCTGAAAATCATCAAACCGTTCCCAGAGGACAATCGCTACTTCCTGCAGCACATCGTCCGCATCGGTTCGTGAAGGAACCAGTTTGCGCACGAACGCCCGGATCGCTGGTTCATGCGACGTGAAGAGCCGAAGGAAGCGTTGATAACGCTCTGGTGACTGCTGATCGGTCATGGATACCTGGCAAAATCCACGATGTCTCAAAGCAGTTTCCACAGGCAGGCGCAAGTTAACAATAATTCCCGGAAGAATTCGCATCCCGGGTGCATCTCAGTCGCCGACTTATGGGCATGCGATCACTATGCTTCGCAGTGATTTCGCGACTCGCCGCCCGCTGGCAAACAGCGCCCCAAGCAATACAAGGGAGAGTCGCCAGCGCGACTGCCAACCCAGGCTCCCGCCAGATACGAAACGTGCTCTTCCCACTCCCGCAGCCACTGTTACGAAGCCTTCGTGGCGGTTCTCTGATGTCGTCTAGCAACATCAGTCTGCCTTAAGAGCCACATTCCTTACGAGACAATTCTCCGAACACAAAACGACGCATTTTTTCAGAAAGCGCAGATGAAGGTCAGGACAGTTTTAATGCTGGCAGGGAAGTTGGTCGCCCGTTTGTCGTAGCAGCTGGCGATGTCGCGAACTGTTTTAGCTGGTTAATCAGACGTTCGTCACGATTCCGTTGACGGTAGGATTCCGCCAGTACCGTCCACGGCTCGATACACGTCGAGCCACTTGGGATCTGGACCGCCACCAGAGCCTTTAACACCTGCCGACGGAGGCAATGGCTGTCGTATCCTTCGCCGGCCACAACCTCGTCTATCTTGGAAATAAGCTGCTGAGCCGTCTGGAGCAGTTCGAGAAACTGCGGTGCATCGCTCGCTTGTCCGGGGGCGAGTTCCACCGCGACAGCGGTCTTTTATCGGTACGGCCAAGCGAATTTTGCTCGTAAAGCCGCCCCAAATAGATTCTACAGCGCCCGTTTTCGAGCCCTTCGAATCGTCGTAAGTCCTTTAGTGGCCGCTCGGGGACTCGAACCCCGACGCCTTACGGCACAAGATCCTAAATCTTGCGTGTCTGCCAATTTCACCAAGCGGCCTGAGCGTGGGACGCCAACAACAGTGCCAGACCCCATGTCCCCGGAATAGGTTCATGCGTTCACTGCGGAACGGGCTTCCCCAATGCGCGGTGCATTGTGGTCGAGACCTGTCTTCGTCTGCAAGCGCAGCCGAGAACTGATTACTTTTTGGCGTGGTTTGCCAGGAAGGAGATTCGTCGTTACCCGACGTGACACTGAACATGGCAGGACCAGGATCACTGGGACAGAAGTAGGCAGACGATGGATTCTTCACCAAGTTGACCAAAGAGGGCGGAACATTACCCGGACAACAGCCAATCTCCGGCATCTAACTGAAGTCAATCGAGTTATGCACTGATGACTGGTCCATATAAGGCAAGAGCTTCGCCTGCACCCAATAACTGCTCATTTAGTCAGAGAGGGTAATGGGCGATTTATCGTTCTGAGACATTGATACGATATCGTGGTTGAGCATAGCGTTAGTGGATATCGTTAATTGCGTAGAGTGGTTGTGGTCCATTCCAGAGGGGATGTCAAACTATGTGTGTCCGCAGGTGAAGCCCCGGGATAAGTGATTCTCTTGAACTTTCCCATTTCTTGAACGATTTTTCGACGATACGATGCTCCTATCTGTTCTTGCGTTCTCACGTGAGGGTCGCCATGTCGATTTGTGAAGCCCCGCCGGTGGTTGCGGATCGCCTGAAACCGGTGGAGCGGCAATGGCTCGATCTCACGTTATTGCGTGGGATCGGACTGACCCTCATCGCACTTTTCGGTCCGGCGGTGTTGTGGCTGCTCGTCGATTTGTTCGTCAACCTGCCATGTGTCGTGCGGCTCGTGGGACTGATCACCGCCGTGAGTTGCGGTGTCGTGATGGCTTACCGCAACGTCTTCAGACCGCTGTTCATTCGATTGTCGCTGAGCGAACTGGCAACCTGGGTTGATCAGTCTGACGAACGATTTCAGGAACGTGTTCGTACCTGCCTGGAACTGGAAGATGCGGCGATCCCGAAATCGCGTGCGGCCCGGTTGATGCAGCGGCAAGTCCAGCGAGAAACCTGGAACCTGCTCGATGATGTCGACTGGTCGGAAGTCTTACCGCAAGATCGCAGCTATCGCACGCTGGGCCTGGGATTGATGGTCCTCGGGTTGGCAATCGCACCGGCGGCCATCTGGATGAGCGGGTATGGTCTCGCCTGTCAGCGACTTCTGCTTCCGTTCGGGAACTGGGGGTGGGGACGGAATTACGCCGTGATTGCCGACCAGGGTGGTCAACTGGTTGCCCGGAACAGTGATGTCAGCATTCGAGCTCAGGCCAGGCCCCGGAGGGCGGGCATTGCCAACGTTGAACAACTCATCCTGGCATGGCGGACCGTAGGAGACTCGGTCTGGGATGAACGTCGGCTGGCATGGTCAGCAGACGATGCCAGCTTCGTTGCGAGTCTGCCGCGTCTGACCAGCGACACGGAGTATCGCATCCTGGGGCCTTCCGCGTGTTCGCCCCTCTATCGCTTGCGGGTCGTCGATCCGCCTGCGTTGGCGCAACTCACCGCATCAATTGATCCGCCAGGTTATACCGGTCTGCCATCGCAACAGTCCGCCGTCGGTTCCGACATCGTGGCGAGAGCAGGCAGCCAGATCCTGATTCGTGCAGAATTCGATCGGCCCGTCGCCCAAGCGGCATTGCTATGGCCCGACAGTGATGCTGACACCAGCCGAGTCAATGAAGCGACCTCAACCGCTGGTTCATTGAACGCGGAAGGGACGCGTCTCGAGTTCCGACTTACGGCAAAAGAGACCCGGTCTTTCGTCTTACACTGGACGAGCTCGGAAGGGTTTGCTGGTGGGGAACCTGCGCGGCGGTTGATCGTCATTCCCGATCAGCCGCCGCTGACTCGCATTGAGGGGGCGACGACTCTGACATTGCGGCCCGATGATCGCCAGACGTTTGAAATCACGGCGTCAGACGACTTTGGACTCACCCGGACGGAGTTGCATCTGCTGCTGAAAGATCAGGCCGTCAAAGTTTGGCCGTTGGTCCGATCGACTGGCCATCAGCGTGCAGGTCAATGGTCGCAAACTATCGATCTCGCCGCCATCGGCTTGAAAGATGGCCAAGCCTTCTCGTTACGCAGTCGCGTGGTCGATAATTGCGAGGTTCCTGCACCGCAAGAACGGTGGAGCGACCCAGTCACGCTCGTCGTCAGCAGTTCCGCTGTCTCCGCTGAAACGAAGCAACTGCTCGCTCAGACACAGAATTCCCGGGCAGAGTTACAGCGGTTGATGCAGCAATTGCAGGCACAACGCCAGGCCTTGCGCGACCTGCATCAAAAAACGGCTGCGGCGACGGTGAGGCAAAAGGATGCCGAACAGGCCGAGCAACTCGCTCGACTGGAAGAGCAGCAGGCTGAACTTAATCAGCAGTTTGATGATTGGCGTGAACGCTTACCTGACACGCAACCCTGGTCTGATATCCAGCAGCAGGCGGCTCAGGTTCGTGAGCAGGAATTGGCTCAAGCGCAGGCTCGCATCGAGGCGGCGCAGGCAGCTCCGCAACGCGACCAGATCGAACAACTGAGCCGTTCTCTCGATGAGCTCGCCGCGGCGCAAAAAGAGTTGCAGCAGTTGGATGACGC
This sequence comes from bacterium, assembly GCA_016125225.1. Classification (GTDB taxonomy): domain Bacteria; phylum Planctomycetota; class Planctomycetia; order Planctomycetales; family Planctomycetaceae; genus DSVQ01. The sequence continues at coordinate 190,780 of WGME01000017.1, forward strand.
CATTCGTGCCCTGGGAAACCGGGGCGATGAGATCGACCGGTTAACTCAACTGGCGAACCAGTCAGAACGCCTCGCGGATCAATTGGCTGAACCACAAGCGGCCGAGGCGGCAGCACCGTCTGATCCAGCGTCAGAAGCTCAGCCTAGCGGTCGCAATGCCCCTGTTGCCGCGGCCCAGGAGATCGAACAGAATCTGCAAGAGATCCTCGATGCTCAGCCTCTGCTGCGTGCGGCGATGGCTGCACATCAGAACGAACAATTGGCCGAGACTGCAGACAACCTCGGTGAACTCGCCAATCAGCAACGGGCGTTGTCGGAACAGTTGGCACGGACAGCGGAACAGGCTCCCGCGTCTGCCGAGGCCACCGAGAATGGGCCAGCGGATAGTTTGCAGCCCCGCAATCAACCCGGGGAAGTTGGTGAAGATTTCGCACAGGGCCAGCGGCTTGCCGAGCAAGCCCAACAAGTCGCCGCTGCGGCTCAATCGCTGGCAGAACAGACTGAAACCGTGACGGGCCAGGATTCCGCGACCACTCAGTCGGCTCAAGCGGTAGCCGAACTCGCACAACAAGCCGCTACAGCCACAGAGCGTGCTGAATTGGATCGCGCAGCCGAGGCGGTTCAAGCCGCTAGCGACCAGCTAAACCAATCCGCGACTGATCCTGCAGCGAACGCACCGGGCTTAGCGGAAGAGTCACAGCAACTGCAGCAGCAGTTGCAAAATTTGCAGCAGGCCTTGTCCGATGCGCGACAATCGCCCGGTCAGCAAGCCGGGGCCCAGCAGCAGGCCCAGCAATCGATTGCAAATGCGTCACAAGAGGTGTCTAAGCAATTGGCTGAGATGTCCCAGCAACCGGGCAGTTCGTCTGCCGTGACTCAAGCTGCGGATCGCTTGAATAGCGCACAACCGCAGCAGTCCAACACGCATGCCGCGATTGGAAATGGCGACGCTGCCAACGCCGTTCAAAGTTCAGAAGCCGCGGCGGAGCAACTCGAAATGGCCGCCGCACAACTGCAGGAAGCAGTTGGCAACCGTCCGGAACAAGCCGAAGGTTCGGCCTCGACCGGAGCGGCATTGACTCAAGCTCAGCAACAATTCCAGCAAGGCTCCAGGCAACTACAAGCGACGAACGAAGCGAGTACGGCTGGTCCCAATGGATCGATGCCCCCGTCTACTCCAGAAGCAGCCCCATCCGCTAGCGCTACGAATCGCTCAACTCAAAATGGTCAGCCAATGCCCGGCCAACTGGCCGCGGCGGAGAATTATCGGCAAGCTGCTCAGGCTTTGCGTCGCGCGGCACAAACGCTGGCCCAGGGGGATTCTCCCGGACAATCGACTTCATCTGGCCAAATCTCCTCGCAGCAGGATACCCGCAAACCAGGGACGGGTCAGGGCGGGCAAGATCCGAATCAAATGGCCACGGCTGACGCCTCTGAATCGCTGGATGCACCGATCCCCACAAAGTTGGCACGCGATCCCCGCAATTGGGGACGATTGCAGGGGCAATTGAAAACCGATCTACTCGATGGCGGCGTCGGAACCGGCCATCCGGAATACCGGCGCCAGATTCAACGATACTTCGAAACCATCGCTCAACCGGCGCAGTCGCAACGGTAAAGATGACCGTGATTACCCCTTATCGCTTCTTCTATCGCCCTGTGACTTGCGGAATGTTGCTGCTCATCGTGGTGGTAGGGCAAGATGTTCATGCGCAAGAAGCCGCTAGTGGTCTGTTACAACCATCAGCCCTCGATCGCGATGTGGATGCCGCCGTGGTGCGGGCTGTTGATTTCCTGGTTCGTGAGCAACGCCCATCCGGCGGCTGGCATCTCGAACTCTACAACGGCGATGCGACTTCCACGACATCATTAGCCCTCATGGCATTGCTCGCCGCAGGGCATACGCCGGCTGATGAACCCTATGCCGATACGTTCCGCCGTGGCATTGAGTATCTCCTGCAACATCAACAACCATCGGGTTTGATTGTGGATCGCACGGGGCATGGGCCGTTGTATTGCCATGGCATCAGTACATTGTTTCTGGCCGAAGTCGTGGGCATGACCGAACCGCAGCAGGCCGACGCGGTCCGGACTGCGCTCGAATGTGCTGTCCGGGCATTGCTGGATGCTCAGGCAGTGCGGAAGGATCAGCGTCACGCAGGCGGATGGCGTTACACACTGATCAGTAACGACAGCGATCTGAGCGTCACCGCCTGGCAGTTGCTGGCGTTGCGAGCCGCGAAAAACGCAGGATGCGATATTCCAGCGGAAGCCATTGAGCGTGCCGTTGAGTATGTCCGCCGTTGTCAACCCAACGGTCGCGGCTCCGGCTATTCCTATCAACCGGGCGGCAGTTTATCACCCATCATGACAGCCGCCGGGATTACGGCCTTGCAGGTCTGTGCCGCGACCGATGGCCCCGAGTTCGATGCCGCTGTCCGCTATTTATCGATGCATCTCCCCCGCCGCGACAGCAGCTACTATTTTTATGGAACTTACTATGCGAGTATCGCGTTGCATCAACAGGGGGATGACCTGTGGGAAACGCATACCAACCAGCTCTTCCGGGAACTGCTGCAGCAGCAACAGCCCGACGGCCACTGGCGCGGCATGAAAGGGCCCGAACCCCCTGTCGGGCCGATCTATGCTACGTCGCTTGCCGTGCTGGCGCTCACGGTGGAATACGGCTATCTACCCATCTACCAAAAATAATTGGCGGATTCGCACGAAGAATTGCTCGCAAGACGAGTGCATTCGCTATGTGAACGGATTACAGTTTCGCCGCAAGGCTTTTCCCGTTCACTTTGGTCACAGTCCAGAAGGTCTTTTTGTGTCGACCGGAACACCAGTCCCCCCCGAACATAGCCGTATTCAATGCCGGATGTCCGATCACTTTGCCGCCTGGTTACAGGCTTCAGGGGGATCGCTGGCCATCAGCACGTATCAGGCGGGGAAGCTGGCCATTGTCGGCTGGGATGGCCAACAGATTTCGCTTCTTTTGCGAGACTTTGACAAGCCCATGGGAATGTATGCCCAAGGCTCAAGAGTGGCACTTGCGACGCGAAATGAAGTCACGCTCTTCGCGAATGCTCCGTTACTGGCCGGCGACTATCTGGAAGAAGCCCCTAACCGGTACGATTCGCTATTCCTGCCTCGCGTAACTTATCACACCGGCGATTTGAACACGCACGATCTGGCATTCGGCAAAGAAGGCCTGTGGATCGTTAACACGCGGTTCTGCTGTCTCGCCGGCGTCAGTCACGATTTTTGCTTTCAACCCCGGTGGAAGCCTCCTTTTCTTACGGAACTGGCTCCGGAGGACCGTTGTCATTTGAATGGCCTGGCGATGGTGGATGGCGAGCCACGGTTTGTGACCGCCTTGGGAACCACCAATGAACCCGGTGCCTGGCGTGCCAATAAAGCCAACGGCGGCGTGATCATGCATGTTCCCTCTGGTGAAATTGTCGTCCGTGGGCTGGCGATGCCACATTCACCGCGCTGGCATCAAGGGGCACTCTATTTCCTGAACTCCGGTGCGGGGCAACTCTGCCGCTATCAACCGGGGCAATCGAATTGGGACACCGTCTGCGAATTGCCCGCTTATCTACGGGGTCTGTGTCTCGTGGGCAATTATGCGGTGGTGGCAATGTCGACCATTCGAGAAAAACACATCTTTGGCGGCTTGCCGGTGCAACAGAAGTATCCGTCACTCATGTGCGGCGTCGCCATCATCGACCTCACGCGGGGTGTCGAGATCGGTCGCTTTGAGTTCACACACGGCTGCACGGAGTTGTTTGAAGTTCAGTTTCTAGCGGGCATGCAACGCCCGATGATTGTCAATCTGCAGCAACCAGCCTGTCGTGATGCGTTCCCCGCTCCCGATTTCTCGTACTGGTTGCGTCCCAGCAAAATGATTGCCGACTTCACGAATCAACCCTGATCAGCACAGTCCACGATTCGTAACGGCATACAAAGCGAACGACCCCACCCAATGCGTGATGGCGTATTCGTCGCTGCTTAACATCGGGATTCCAGCCTCGAAATGCGCGATCGCAGTCTGCTCGAGAACGCTACGACCGGGATGATCCATCGGCAAGGCCTGCGACATCCCCGCCGCCATCCAGCAACGGCTGAAATTGAGACCAGCGAAGTGTGCCAGTTTGCCATCACGCGGGTCGACAACTTCGACGGGTTTGAGCAATGGCTCTGCCCACTGAAAATTGGGGAATGCTTGCGTCAGCCAGTCCGTCATCTCTTCTGCTGATAAGAATCGTCGCAGCAGATCCGCCGTGGCGAGAGCCGGAGAAAGAAAGTCGTAGGCGGATGGTTCCAGATGCAGGGGCAACTGGCAATCGCGGCCATAACAGCGAATTGCGACGTCCTGAACGAGAGACCAGAGCAATTCGTGTCCGGCGCTCCGGGCATAATCGGCAACCAATCCCATGGCAAAGGCCGACTGGCTATGTTCGCCCGTGCGAATCGGCCCGGACAGCTTTTCCAGCCACGATCTCATGCGTGAGACCACTATGGCCTCCAGTGCCTCAAACCGTTGCAACCAACGGCGTGCGGGCTCAGCATCCCACTCCCGCAATTCTGCGATGAGTTGCAGCAGCCAGGACAGACCATAAGGGCGTTCAAAGCCGACCCGTTCTGGTGCCGACAGAAAGGTCGCCTCTCTTACCAGCGCGTCAGGACAGAATTGTTCTTCCAGAAGTTGAAGCACTTCCAGTTGCCAACCGGCCTGCGGAAATAATCGGGCCGCTCGAATCAGCAACCAATGGCTATGCACTGCGGAATGCCAGTCGTAGCAACCGTAAAACACCGGCGTGACATCGCGCGGACGATGGAAGTCGACGGCGGCCGACATCATCAACGGGAGTTGGCAGGGAAATTCTCGGCGAATCCCTTGCCGTGCCATCTCAACACAGCGTGCGACAACGGCCGCTTCCGTTGTTCCAGCGGCCTGGCAGGCATTCGACCAATCCCAATCGCGTCCATCCGTGTGCATTATCGATCCAGATGTCTTACCGTACCGACTCGAACTTCTTGATGAGTTGCTGTGTTCCGTAATAGGCTCCGCCGCCAAAGGCGGCTATGAAGACCAGCGTCCAGATCCAGCCCCAATCGCTTCCTTGCGGATGATCGAGGGCATCCACCAGTTTCAAGCGGACGCTGTCAACATGTTGCCGCACCGTTGGTTCTTCGGTGCTTTTCTCGATGGAATTGAGTTGAGAGACATAGGCTTTGCCGATTTCCGGATGGGCCTGCAGAACGTCAAGGGCCGCCACTCGAGCTTCGACATCACCGTCAGTTTCAATCAATGTCAGCAATTGATCGGCGACGCTTGATGATAACTCCGGCATGCGGGCCAGTTGCTGCAACGCTGGAACCTGCCCCGCCCCGGGAGCCAGCGCCTGCTGCTCCCACGCCTGCTGTAACAGTTTGGCCCGGGCCGCCGCTGCCCAAGCCGAACGCCATCCCCATCCCGCCAGCATTGCCACGACCACAACCACGACCAGCAGGAGTTTCGTGACGACCGGATGGGCTGTCGATGTTTGGGGTCCGATCAATTCGTCATCGGGATCAGCCGTCGTGCTGACCACATGTGTGACAGGATTTGCCGGAGTTCGGGCGTACGGGTCGACCTGACTCAACGAAGGACGCAGAATGGCTTCCAGCCGTTGCTGAACAACGGCCGCACTCTCAGGTCGGTCATCGGGATTCTTTTTCAGGAGATCGTCGACCAGTCGATCGAGTTCGGCAGGGCAATCGAGGACCAGTGTAGATACATGGCGTGGCGGTTCTTTCAGATGCTTATGCAGAATCTCCGCCGGAGCATCGGCATCAAACGGCGGCTGCCCGGTCAGCAGTTCGAATAACACGCAACCCAGGGCATATAAGTCGGTGCGATTTGATAACTCTGGTTTGCCGCGAATCTGTTCCGGGGCCATGTACAGAAACGTTCCGGCAGTTTTTCCCGCGGTCGTTAAGCGTTGTCCAGCGACAATGGCTGCCAGGCCAAAGTCACTGAGTTTCAATTTGCCCGCTTTCGTCAGCAAGAAGTTGGCGGGCTTGAGATCGCGATGAATGATGCCGCGCTCGTGGGCATACTCCAGAGCCGATGCGATCTGGATGCCATATTCGACGACATAATCCCAGGAGAGTTGGCCTTTCTTTCGTAACGCCTCGGAGAGTGTCCCCCCCTCGACGTACTCCATCGCGTAGTATCGCTGCTTGCTTTCCGTGGTGCCGCCGAAGCAATGCACGATGTTCGGATGCTTGAGCTGCTTGAGAATGTCGAGTTCCCGATCGAAACGGGCGGCGAGGGTAGGATGCTTCGCCACTTCTTCGGGCAGCAGTTTCACGGCGACAATGCGATTATTGCCGACATAGCGGGCGCGATAAACCACCCCCATGCCCCCTTCGCCGAGTTTCTCCAGCAGTTCGAACGGCCAGATCCATTTCGACGACACGCAATGCGTCCTTGTTCCCGGTATTCAGAATCGCGAACGTCAGCACACCCGTACAGAACGTTTTTCCTAGTATAGGCGCTGAAATGAAGACGGGGACAGCTTGACCTGAACCCTCTGTTAAGAAATTGGGTCTCTGCCCTGAACCGGCTTAGCGTTGACGCCTCTGGTTCGACCGCAGTATAAGCCCCGTATTCTTGTCGGAAGTCGAATGTGGTTCGTTGGTTCTGACGATCGTCTCGTGCTCGATCGACCGGAATCTATGGAGTTCATTCACCGCGAAAGCTCGCCGGATGTTGACTGTTGCCTTGCCCGATGGTTCGGTTCATGAATTTGGTGATCAGGCCACCGCTTACGATGTTGCCATGAAGATCAGTGCACGGCTGGCCCAACAAGCCGTGGGAGCCGTTGTCGGTTCGACCGTGGTCGACCTGATGAAGCCCCTGGCCGAATGCACCGACGAACGGCCGATACCGGTCAAACTTCTCACGGAAAAAGATCCGCAATCGCTGGGAATTCTGCGGCACTCGTGCGCACACATCATGGCTCGCGCGGTGATGCGGCTTTATCCGGGAGTGGAACTGGCGTTCGGCCCGACCACCGGGCATGGCTTCTACTATGATATGTCATTGCCACAGCCGATCAGCGAAGACGATTTCCCGCGGATCGAAGCCGAAATGGCCAAGATTGTGGCGGAAGGCGAACCGTTTGAGCGGTTCATTTGCGACCGCGTCGAAGCCGCCGAGCTAATGACAGGCCTGTCGCAGGAACTCAAAGTCGAACACATCAACACCGGTCTGGCCGATCACCCGACTGTCAGCTTCTACCGTCAGGGCGAGTTCGTCGATCTCTGTCGAGGCCCACACATTCCGGATGCCAAGCGGGTCAAGGCATTCAAGCTGTTGTCGGTCGCCGGGTCTTACTGGAAAGGTGACGCGGCGGGAAAGCCATTGCAGCGGCTGTATGGCACCGCCTGGTTCTCGCAGAAAGATCTCGATGGCTATCTCGAACAGGTGAACGAAGCCAAACGCCGCGATCATCGGGTGCTTGGCAAGCAACTCGGCCTCTTCACCATCAGCCACGATGTCGGCCCGGGGTTGTGCCTCTGGATGCCCAAGGGGGCGACCGTCCGTTCGCTGCTGGAAGACTTCATCAAGCAGGAATTGCTCCGCCGCGGCTATCAGCCCGTTTATACCCCGCACATCGGCCGGGTCGAGATGTACGAAACCAGCGGCCATTTCCCGTACTATCGCGATTCACAATTTGCCCCGCTCTTCGGGCATGATGGCGGCCAGCTTGTCGACTGGTGGATTCGTCAACTGCAAGCAGGCGGACTCACCGCCGAGCAGGAATCGACCTTGCTGGCCACCGCCGGTTTGATGCAGGTCGATGTGCGCGAATACCCCAAAATGGGTTCCGTCGAAGAGAAGACCAGCGTCCTACGAGCTTGGGAAAAACAACATGAGCGGTATCTGCTCAAGCCGATGAACTGTCCGCATCACGTGCAGATCTACAAGGCTCAGCCCCGCAGCTATCGCGATCTACCGGTGCGACTCGCTGAGTTTGGTACCGTCTATCGGCATGAGCAATCGGGCGAACTCAACGGCATGCTGCGTGTGCGCGGGCTGACTCAGGATGATGCCCATCTCTTCTGCACTCCGGAGCAAGTCGAGCAGGAATTCAAAGATACTCTCGATCTGGTGAAGTTTGTGCTCGGCAGCGTGGGCCTCGACGATTATCGCGTGCAGCTATCGAGCCGTGACCCGGCCTCCGATAAATATGTCGGTTCGCCGGAACTGTGGGAACATGCCCAGGATACTCTGCGGAAGGTGCTGTTCGAGTCCGGCCTGCCTTTCACCGAATGTCCCGGTGAAGCAGCGTTCTATGGTCCAAAGACCGACTTCATGGTGCGTGACGCCATTGGTCGCGAATGGCAACTCGGCACCGTGCAACTCGATTACAACTTGCCGGAACGGTTTGAGCTGGAATACATCGGCACCGATAACCAGTCGCATCGCCCCGTCATGATTCATCGCGCTCCGTTCGGCTCCATGGAACGGTTCACCGGCATGTTGATCGAACACTTCGCCGGCGCCTTCCCCTTGTGGCTGGCCCCCGAGCAGGTGCGTGTGATGTCGATTGGTGAAAAGTTCGAGGAGTACGCCCGTGACGTGGAACAAAAGCTGCGAGCCGCGGGGTTCCGGGTCACCAGTGATTTGCGCAGCGCGAAGATCAACGCCAAGGTGCGTGATGCCCAGGTGGAATTGATTCCCTACATGGTGGTTGTGGGTGGCCGCGATGTTGAAAACCAGACCGTGTCAGTCCGTGATCGTCTCGAAGGAGAACTTGGTGCGATGAGTCTGGCCGATGCCATCGCCAAACTCCGGGCCGAAGTCGACAACAAGGTGACTCGACAGGTGAAGAAATCGAGCTTCCAGTCGTTCACTGCTTCCGAGGAAGACGCGCACGAGTATTGAGAATGAGCTAAGTGGCAAGTGCTCAGAGCCAAGTGTCAGAAGAGTGGAATGTCCATCGTCAGGGGCATCTATCGCTTAGCACTTGCCTCTTAGCACTCATCACGTGACACTCCCCCGCTGATTAATCCTGGCCACGGACCCAGGCTTCGTTGAACCGCGCGACAGTCAATCGGCCGGTGCGATAGATCGTTTTGCCGTCGGTGCTGCCTCGCTCGTAAAAGCACAGCATCGTGCCGTCGGGCAATGCTGCCAAGTCGCTGTAGCCGCTGAAGCCCGGTTCGAGCAGACGCTGTACGGGCCATGTGGCTGCTTCATCTTCGCTCAGCTTGACGGTGACATTGACACGGTCGCGGCCTTTGCCGGGGGCGGCCTTGCCATCAAGACGTTCCAGATTGTGCGGGTTGGAAAACGCGAGCAGCCCAGAGTGCTGGGCATCCGGCAGACGGACACGCACTAATCCAGCCATGCAGACCGGTTCGAGCAACGCCTCATCAAACCGGGGCGTGGTCCATTCGGTGGCACCATCGGGGCTGGTGGTGATCAACCGCCGATGGGCCAGCGATTCGCTTCGGCTGTTCAACATCACGCGACCATCGGCCAATTGTGCGATCACAGTTTCGTTGGGATAGACAAACTCCGGCGTGTCGGGCACCGCGATCGCCCCGCGATGCCAGGTCACGCCATTGTCATCGCTGTAAATGGTCGACGTCACCGATGGACGATGAGCATGCCCCCCTGTTCCGAGTGATAACCAGACCGGCACCACCAGTCGCCCGGTATGCGGCCCCATCGTCAATTGGATGCCATGAGCCGGTCCGGTGGCGATCACCTGCCAATTGTATTCCGGGCGGAACTTCTCAAACGTGGGGGTAATCTCGACCGGCTCGGTCCATGTGACCCCTTCATCATCGCTGCGCAGATAGAAGCAGCGCATGTATTCGAGGCAGTACAGAAAGTGCACGGCTCCCGTCTGGTAGTCCACGATCGCGACGGGATTGTTGACCGTGTTGTCGCCGGGCTTGTCGAGCTTCTGAGCGGCTGCCACGGGATTGATCGGCAGGTCACCCGTCACTTGCACGAGTTGCTGCCGTGGTCCCCAGGTCTTCCCGCCATCGGTGCTGCGTCGCAACAAGACATCAATCGTGCCCCAATCGCCCGAGGCACTTTTGCGAGCTTCGCAGTAGGCCAGTATGGTTCCCTGCTTGGTCACCACGATGCCGGGGATGCGATACAGCTCGTAGCCATCCTGCTGGGAAATGAACAGATCGGTCTTCTCCAGCAAGGGCTCGGCAGCGGATGCCATCGATAACGGCAAACAGAGGCAGGTAACAATCATCCAGACGCAAGTGCGGAGCGACATGGCGGCAATCTCTTGAGTTGAAGGTTGTGCGTAGTTATCGAAAGTGGCATCACGATTTGTGTTTATGAATTTTGGGTCTCGCTGCCGTGACCGTCAATCAACATCCCGAATTCGGCCCGCTGCATCAGACGAGTGCTCATGATTTTCCTTGACAGAAAACCGACCGATTGGTACAGTAAAACCATCCTGACGGATTGTTGACCATGAGAGCCACCTCCAGCGTCGACCGCATTTGTCAGGCCGCGATACGCATTGCGGCCCGCGACAGTTTGTTGGCCATGACGTTAGATAATGTCGCCAAGGAAGCCGGCATAAGCAAAGGGGGAGTGATGTATCACTTCCCGACCAAAGAGCAGTTGCTGACCGGGGTGATGCAGTATTTCGGTGAACGTGCCGAACGCATGCTGCTGCGACGCATTGCCGAAGACCCTGAGCCACGTTACCGATGGGCACGGGCGATGCTGAGCTTTCTGTTTCCGGGGCCAGACGACGTACCCGATCTCACAAGGGATGAATCCGAAGCGGGTCTGTCTCCTGAGGTTCTGCGGCAGTTCAAACTCGCCATGCTGGCTGCCGCAGCGAACAATCCGGGTTTGTTTGAGCCTGTTCGGGCCGTGGGTCAGCGGATGCGAGACCGTCTGCTGAGTGATCCGCAGGAAGGTTTGGATCAGTTGCTGGTCTGGCTCACCGTGGACGGTTTGTTTTTGTGGCAATTTGTCGGTTTGATGAAGACCGATGATCCTTTGTTTCAGCGCGTCGGAAAAGCCCTGCGGGAAAAAATCTCAGCGAAGATGGAGGCGGACACGAAGATATCGCGAAAGCCACGTAAAGCCGTCTCCGGGAAAGCGAGATCGTCATGAACCCAGCTTTGCCGGTGCTGCGACGGACACGCTCAAATCGTTGGCTGTGTGCCATCATTACCATTTCTTTGCTGGTGATCTCGGGAACGATGGGGTGGTTGTTCGCGCGGGAATGGTGGAACCGTTCCTCGCCCGGAGACAACCCGCCTGCGGCGACCGCACCGGTTCGTAAAATTCATGCTTTGGGGCGATTAGAACCGCGTGGTCGAGTCCTGCGAATTGCACCCCCGTCAGGCAATGAAGGTGCCATCGTGCAGACCCTGCTGGTTGCCGAGGGAGATGATGTCGAACCGGGGCAGGTGCTGGCCGTGCTGGATGTCGCTGAGCGACGACAGGCCGCCGTGCAGGAAGCGGAAAGCCGCTGGCATGCCGCCGAAGCCCGGTTGGCACAGGTCCGCGCAGGGGCCAAACCGGGCGACATCGCCGCCCAGGTTGCCATGGTGACACGCACGGAAGCCCAGTTGTCGATCGCCAAGAAAGAACTCGAACGGGCCCGTCAACTGGCCGAGCAGAACGTGTTGCCCGCTGAGAGCCTCGATGTGAAAGAACTCGCCTACGAACAGGCCGAACTTGAAGCCCAGCGTAGTCGGGCCATGCTGGACAGCCTGAAAGAAGTCCGCGAGGTCGATGTCCGCGTCCAGGAACAGGAAGTCGCCACGGCATTCGCGGCATTACAACATGCGAAAGCCGACCGTCTGGCCGCAGAAGTTCATAGCCCAGCGGTCGGACGCGTTCTCAAAATTCATACCCGTGCAGGGGAACGTGTGGGTGATAACGGACTGCTGGAACTTGGCGATGTCCAACACATGCAGGCCGTGGCGGAAGTTTTTGAAGGTGATGTCCACGATCTGCAGCCGGGGCAACCCGCAACAATTGAAGTCCAAAGTACACGTCGACGGTACCAGGGCGAGGTCGCAGAGATTGGTTTGCTGGTGGCCCGCAAAGTTGTCTTATCGAACGATCCGGTCAGTGACACCGATGCCCGCGTGATTGAAGTGCGGATCGACTTGCGTGCGGAAGACATTCCCGATCTGCAGCGGTTGAGTAACGCCCGAATCGAAGTCAGTATCGAAATTTCCCCACCGGCTGTGGCTCCGTCTCCGCATCTGGCCATGCGTCCCAGAGAGAAGGTGGTCGCAGGGATTCTAGTCGGTGCGTCGGCACAGCGGAGTCGTTGAACGATCATGCTGTCGAGCTTCGTTCTCGCCTGGCGACAGATTACGCATCACCGTATGAAACTGGCGGTGGCGGCGGCTGGTGTCGTGGTGGCCGTCATGCTGATGCTCGTGCAACTTGGCATCCGCGAAGGGGCGATGGATAACAGCGTCGCCATTACTCGGCGGATTACCGCGGAACTGGTGGTTGTCAGTCCCCGCACGAAGACCATTTTTCAGTCCACGGCCTTTCCCCGCCGGTTGCTGTACCGCCTTCCGGCTCATCCGCAGGTCGAGCGTGTGCAGGAACTCTACATGTCCCAGGCCCGCTGGCGGAATCCGTGGACTTACCGCGAATTCCCCATTTCGGTCTACGGCGTGAATCCCGATCACACCTTGCTCAAATTGGCGGGTTTCGAGGAGCGTGCCGAAGAACTCCGACTGCGTGACCACGTCATCTTCGATCGTCTCAGCCGCGATTCGTTCGGACCAGTCATTGAAACGGTGGAACGTGAAGGGCAACTGGAAACGGAAATCAATCGGCGACGCGTCACGGTTTTCGATACGATCTCGGTCGGCATCTCCATGACCACCGACGGCAACCTGTATGCGACTCCGGAAAACTTTCTGAGAATGTTTCCCGAACGGACCTCCGGCGCGGTGGATCTGGGGCTGGTGAAACTGAAACCCGGAGCCGACCCGGTAGCCATGTGCCGTGAGCTGCAGCCCTATCTCGGAACGGAAGCGGTGATCATGCCGCAAGCCGCGCTGGTTCAATCGGAAGTCACATTCCTGCGGGAAAACGCCCCGATCGATTTCATTTTCGGTATGGGGGCCGCGGTGGGCTTCTTCATTGGTTTTGTGGTCGTCTATCAAATTCTGTATACCGAGGTGACGAATCACCTGCCGCAGTATGCCACGCTCAAGGCGATTGGTTTTACCGACCGCTATCTGTTGCGGGTTGTGCTCAGTCAGGCGTTGATTCTCTCCGTTTTGGGTTATATTCCCGGTTTCTTTCTGGCGCTTTGGTTGTACGGCATCGCCACGCGGGCGATTCAGATGCCGTTCAGCATGACATTGAGCCGGGCCGTTATGGTCGGCACCTTTACGTTGGTGATGTGTGGACTCTCGGGAGCCATTGCCGTCCGAAAAGCCCAATCGGCCGACCCCGCCGATGTCTTCTGAAATTTCAAAAGCCGCCACCGCCGTGTGGCGGGCATTTGGCTTTATTGATTGAGCATCGATGGACAATTCTACGTTACAACCAGTGGTTCAACACAACCCCGTCGATACCGATCGACCGGCGGTAATTCATGCTGTGAACGTGAACTTCGCGTTCGGTGAAGGGGAACTCCGGAAGCAGATTCTGTTTGATGTGTCGTTTGAAGTCGATGCCGGGGAAATCGTCTTACTGACTGGTCCCAGCGGCAGCGGCAAGACCACGTTGCTCACGCTGATCGGTGCTCTCCGCCACGTTCGCGAAGGCCAACTGACCGTATTAAATCGCCCCTTGCATCACGCTTCCAAAGACGACCTGATTGCTACCCGCCGCGAGATTGGATTCATCTTTCAGCAACACAACCTGCTGGAGTTTCTGACCGCCCGGCAGAATGTCGAGCTGATGTTCGAACTTCATCCGGAAGTGACCGCCGGCGAAGCCCGCGAGCGCAGCATTCAAATTCTGAAGGACGTCGGTCTGGCTGACCGCATCGACTACTACCCGGCCAGACTTTCTGGCGGGCAGAAGCAACGTGTCGCGGTCGCGCGGGCCTTAGTGGCCAATCCGCATTTGATACTAGCGGACGAACCGACCGCGGCACTCGATAGCCAATCGGGACGCGATGTGGTCAACCTGCTGCAGAAACTGGCGCGGACTCAGGGCTGCCCGGTGCTGATGGTGACGCATGACAGCCGCGTGCTCGATATCGCCGATCGCATTATCCACATGGAAGATGGACGGATCGCCACTGCTGCTGAGGCGGCCACATCGGCGTGAGACCGATTCTCGACAGCACAGGCGGCGGTATCGGGCGCGGCCATCAAAAACTCGCCAGAACGCATCAATTTCGGCTTGTAGATTGCGGCCTGAGAGACGATAATTCTCTTGCGCTTGCCAAACAATCCCGCCAATCCTCCCGCCTGGTGATGCGATGCCCTGCCGTTGGATGCTGCTGTGCTGCGCACTTGTATGTTCTGCTCCCGTTCTCTCGGCGAATGAAGCCACCCCGCTCAACTTTGAACGTCATGTGCGACCGCTGCTGAAGTCGCATTGCTTTCATTGTCACGGGGAAAACGGTGTGACCGAAGGGGGCCTTGATCTGCGTCTCCAGCGGCTGATGGTCAAAGGGGGCGAAAGTGGTCCGGCAGTCGTGCCCGGCGATGTCGCTGCCAGCGTGCTGTTGGAACGTGTGCGGTCTGGCGACATGCCCCCCAAAGGTGGCCCGTTGCCGAAGCATGATCTGGAGATTCTGGAGCAGTGGATCGCACAAGGGGCCAAGACGGCACGTCCCGAACCCGACGATGTGACTCAATTGAGTGACATCTCGGAAGAAGATCGCGATTACTGGGCCTTCAAACCCGTCGTCCGACCGGCTGTGCCTGTGACACCCTATCCCGAGCTGGTGCGGTCGCCGATCGACGCCTTTCTGCTGGCCCGGTTGGAGGCGGAAGGTTTAACGTTTGCTCCGCAAGCCGAACGGTACACGCTGCTGCGGCGGTTGTCGTTCGATCTGCTCGGATTGCCCCCAACCAAGGAGCAACTGGAAGCCTTCGCCACTGACTCCAGCCCGGATGCCATTCCGCGGATGATCGATGAACTTCTGGCCTCATCGCATTACGGCGAGCGCTGGGGCAGGCACTGGCTCGATGTCGCGGGCTATGCCGATTCCGACGGCTATACCGAACGCGATCCCGAACGGCCTTATGCTTACAAGTATCGCGACTATGTCATTCGCAGCCTGAATGCGAACAAACCGTTTGATCGCTTCATCATCGAACAACTGGCGGGCGATGAGTTGGTGCAGCCCCCATATGCCAATCTGTCGGAACAGGATCTCGACTGCCTGATCGCCACGGGTTTTCTGCGCACCGTGCCTGATGGGACGGCTTCGGGAGTGGCCCCGAAAGAAGCCGGGAATGCCGTCGTCACGGAGACGATCAAAGTCGTCTCGACGGGCTTGCTGGGACTGACCGTCGGTTGTGCGGAATGCCACAATCATCGGTACGATCCAATCACTCAGGTCGACTATTACCGTCTGCGGGCGGTCTTCGAGCCGGCCTACAACTGGCAGGCCTGGCGGCCACCCGCGCAACGCCGCATTTCCCTCTACACCGATGCCGACCGTGCCGCCGCTGCGGAAGTGGAAGCGCAGGCGAAAGTGGTTCTGGATGATCGTCAGAAGAAACTCGATGAATTCCTGAACGCAACTTTTGAAAAGCAGGTCGCTGAGATCCCCGAAGAACGCCGCGAACTCGCCCGGCAGATGCGAGCCACACCCGCCAAGGATCAGACGGAAGAACACAAGCAACTGCTGAAGGAGTTTCCGAATCTCAACGTCAATCCCGGAACGTTGTATCTGTACGATCCCAAGGCGGCGAAGGAACTGAAGGAACTCGACGAACAGGTTGCCACCATTCGTGCGACCAAGCCGGTCGAAGATTACGTAGATTGTCTGACGGAAGTGGCGGGGCAGATTCCCGAAACCAAGCTATTCAACCGCGGCGATGTCGATCAGCCGAAGCAGACGGTCACTCCCGCCGAGTTGACCGTGCTTCAAAACGTTCCAGTCAGCTTGCCCCTCAATGATGAGATGTTGCCCAGCACCGGGCGACGACTGGCCTATGCCAAACATCTCACCAGTGGGCAGCATCCATTGGTTGCCCGCGTGCTGGTCAATCGGGTCTGGATGCAACACTTCGGACGCGGCCTTGTCGCCAGTGCCGGTGACTTCGGCGTGCTCGGCGAACGTCCCAGCCATCCCGAATTGCTCGACTGGCTCGCGGCGGAATTCGTCGATTCTGGCTGGGATCTGAAGCACCTGCATCGCGTCATTCTGAACAGCACGGCCTATCAGCAATCGACTCAGCATACATCTCACGGTGATACGGTCGATCCCGATAACCACTTGTTATCGCGGCAATCGATTCGGCGTCTCGAAGCGGAAACCATGCGTGATGCGCTCCTTGCTGCCGCCGGGCAATTGAACGACAATTTGTACGGTCAGGCGGTCCCCGTAATGGAAGACGATGTCGGCCAGTTCATCGTCGGCAAGGAAAACAAAGATGGCGAGGCCAAGCCCGGCGCGGTTATTCCGCTCAACGGCGAGGAATATCGCCGCAGCCTCTATGTGCAGGTCCGCCGCAGCCGCCCGTTGGCCGTGATGGAAGCCTTCGACCTGCCGACATTGGAACCGAACTGCACGTCACGTAGTTCCTCCACTGTCACGCCGCAATCTCTGATGCTGATGAACAACGAATTCACCGTGACCATCAGCCAGCGAATGTATCAACGCCTGGAAGCGGAATCGGGATCAGACGCAGCGGCCCGTGTGAAGCAGGCCTGGTGGTTGATCTTCGGCCGTCCCGCGACTGAGACCGAAGTGATCGCCGCTTGCGGATTCATTGACCAGCAGGTCAAAACCTTGACCGCCATCGCAAACGCCGAAGCCGACCCGAAGAAAAAGGTCGACCCGCAACTCTGGGCCTGGACGTCACTGTGCCAGTCGCTGCTGAGTTCCAATGAATTTTTGTATGTCGATTGAACTGTGTCTTGCCGGAATCATTCTCATCCAAGGATTGCTGGATGTTGCCCTCTGCTCCTGTTCGCCGTCGGGATGTGCTCGGCTCTGCGACTTTCGGTTTCGGTTCGCTGGCCCTGTCGTGGATGCTGCAGCAAGAGCGGTTGCTCGCCGCACCGGTGAAGCCCTCGCTCGATAAACCGACGTACGACCTCACGCCCAAGGCAACGCCACTTCCCGCCAAAGCCACGGCGATGATTTCGCTGTTCATGCAGGGCGGGCCAAGCCATATCGACCTATTCGACCCGAAGCCGGAACTCAACCGGCTCGACGGGCAGAAATTCACGGGCGATATCAAGTACGACAATGCCGCCCAGGCCAGCGCGAAGATTCTCGGCTGCCCGTGGAAGTTCGAGAAGCATGGTGAATGCGGGGCCGATGTTTCCGAACTGCTCCCCTATCAGGCTTGCATTGTCGATGACCTGACGATTGTCCGCTCGATGCATACCGGCGTGAACAACCATGGCCAGTCGATTGACGCCTTGAATACCGGCCGGGCGATTGGTGGCCGGGCTTCGCTCGGTAGTTGGATGGCCTATGGCCTCGGAGCCGAAAGCCAGAACCTGCCTGCTTTCATTGCCCTCACCGATCCCGATGGCATCCCCGTACTCGGCGTGCAGAACTGGTCGAACGGATTCCTGCCGTCGCTGTTTCAGGGAACGGTGATTCGCCCGCGCGAACCCCGCATCCTCAATCTTGATCCCCCCGCAGCATTACGGGGTGCCCCGCAGGATGCCTATCTCGGTTATCTCCGCGAACTCAATCGAGATCACCTGTCACGACATCCGGGCGAACTCGATCTCGAAGCCCGCATGGCGAGTTATGAACTCGCAGCCCGTATGCAATCGGCGGCGAAAGAAGCGGTCGATATCTCGCAGGAAACCGCCGCCACACAGGAGATGTACGGCCTCAACGAACCCGAATCCAAAGAATTTGGCACACGCTGTCTCATCGCCCGGCGATTGATCGAACGGGGGGTGCGCTTCGTGCAGGTCTTCACCCGGAACCAGTTCTGGGATCATCACGGCTCCATTCGCACATCACTGCCCAAGGCGTGCCAGAAGATCGATCGTCCTTCGGCGGCCCTGGTCACCGATCTGAAACAACGCGGCCTGCTCGATTCCACCGTGGTCCATTGGGGTGGTGAGATGGGGCGACTGCCAGTCGTCCAGAACGACGCCGGTCCCGAGAAAGTCGGCCGCGATCACAACACCTACGGTTTCACGCAGTGGATGGCCGGCGGCGGCTTCAAGGGGGGCTGTGTTTACGGCCAGACCGACGAATTTGGCCATCATGCGGTGGAAAACGTCGTCACCCACAGCGACTATCACGCGACGCTGCTGCACCTCTTCGGCCTCGATCCCGAAAAGCTGACTTATCTGCGAAACCGACAGGAAGTCTCGCTGATCGACAAACAACCCGCGAAGATCGTGCACGACATTCTGGCGTAAAACTAGTCAGACTTTTCGCAGTGCATCGAACGACTGGCTGATACCCATTTTGAGGAACAGGGCGTCGTTCGCGAAGACATTGAAGCGGGCGCCCTGGCGGATGGTCCGTTGCATCTGGTCGGCCTGACCGAACCAGCAACCCGCCGCGACATGGCTGCGATTGGCGGTCTCAATGATCTGCTGGAGAATCGCTATGAAATCGGGATGGTCATAGGCATTCGGGATGCCCATATTGACCGTCAGATCATTCGGGCCCACGAAGACCGCATGCACGCCGGGGATCGAACAGATTCTCTCGAGGTGTTCGACACCCGGGAGTGATTCGATCATCGGAATGAACAGCGTGTCACGGCAGCGTTCCTCGGTGACATAACGCCGCGTCACGTCACTCGGCCAGACTCCCTCTTTCAGCAGGCGATCCAGCACGGCCCCTTTGAGTGGACGAAAGACCGCCGCCGCGGCCAGTCGCTGACAATGCTCATAGTCTTCCACATAAGGCACCACCACGCCATCAAAGCTGTCACACACCTTGGAGACATCGTCCGGATCGCGACTGTGAGTGCGGGCGAGACAGGCGATGCCTTTGTTAGCGAGGGCATATTTGAGCGGCAGAAAATCGGCGATATCGAGAGCATTATGCTCGGCGGTCACGATGACAAAATCGAGCATCCCTTCCGGCAGAAAGTCGACCATCGCCGGCGTGACCGCATGCTGAAAGAAGGTGCCAAAGACCGTGTGCCCTTTGATCAGTTTGTCCTTAAGCTCCGCCGCCAGCATGGTTGTGAACTTTCATGGAGTGCATCAAAGAGTGGTCACGTCAAGGTTATGGCGACGATTCAGAGACCGTGGCCGATTTCAAGGATTCCAGATAGGCCAGCAGGTCCGCGGCTTCCTGAGCGGTAAGATCGCGGAGCAAACCTTCTGGCATCAGCGATTGCGTGCTGACCGTTTGTGTCTCGATGTCCGCCTTAGAAATCGTGATGTCCTTACCCGTCGATTCCCGCAGAACTAACGTTTGTTCGTCCTGTTTGACGATCAGCCCCGTGACCACACGACCGCTGGTGAGTTCAACGATGTTCGTGCGATACGCGGGCTCAATCGCTGCGGAGGGCGTGAGCAGACTCGTCAGCAGTTCCGTCCGGCTGCGCTTCTTCGCCATCTCACGCAGGTCCGGGCCAATGCTCGGCTGGTCTGTTGTGAATTTATGGCACGACTGGCATTGCACACTGGGGGTTTCATGAAACAGCACGCGGCCCCGTTCAGCCGTTCCCTGCAATGGCAGGATCGTCTGCGCGTCCACGACGGCTCCGAGCGTTACGCGCTGCCGGCTGGCGGGTTGATAACCCGCGAAGAGATCGCGGACCAGTGGTAAGGGGTGTTCCGCCGCCTGTTTCAGGGTCTGTTCCCGATCCGTGGGGGATAGCTCGTGGCCACCGACAGCCCGGGCCAGACGGACTGCTGTCGACCAGTCATCGAGACTGTGTGGTGCCAGTGCGGGGATTGCAGGGGTGGAGGTCGCTGGAGACGCTAACCCGCGAATCCAACCCTCGATCCAACCGAGTCCTTGTTCATCGACAAATTCAGTCCCGAGATGGGGCATATGGCCCCGGCCGAATTTTCCCATACGCACATACAAAAGGCTGTGGGCAGGATCGCCGGGCGTGACGATGAGGGCGTCATCGATGCCCAGGTTCCCCTGTCGCGGGGGCGTATCAATGACCAGGAGTTGTTCGTCGGTCAACTTCGACAGCAGTTCGAAGCTCCCCGCGCCGCCGCCATTGAAGCGATGGCAATGGCTGCAGTGCACGTGCAGATAACTCCGGGCCAGATCATGCACCGTCGCCGTCGGATCGTCAGCGCGAGCTAATGGTTTCAAATCTTTGAGTTGCTGTTCAGACAAGGGTTCCAACGTCTTCTGTTGGTTATTCACCCGTTGATAATAGCCGTGGTCTTCCAGCCATTTCAGTTGCGAAACTTCCTGGCCGTCTTGAATCACGGGACGCTGAAGTTGGTGCGGTTGAAACGCAAGAGCATGTTGCGCCCAGGGCGTATGGCACGACAGACACTGCGTGCGACTCGCGAACGACCACCGTTGCACGCGCTCGCCGCCTGACCATTCTGGATCAACGATTCGCAACGTCCGTTGCTGGCCATCGCTGGGAACCAGAACAGCGTCAGTCTGGTCGTCGTTCCAAGCGTAACTGTAGCCTAGCCAGTTCACGCCGTCGAAGTGCAGCAGTTGGGTTTCGATCTTCTTCGTTGATTGGGGATCACCCGCCGTCATTTCGAGCGATAGCGTTTTGACAAGTACTGTTCCCTCAGGGAAATCGTGCTGACGCGAAAACATACTGCCGGGGATCGCTCGATCCTGCGGATGCCAGATCACCAGATCACTGCCGGGGATGGCGATCCAGCGCTGAGCTGTGGCGAAGTCCGACCACATGGGTTGATTGATCTCAAATGGTAGCACGCCGGGATTTGGTGACTGCAGTTGTACGTCGGCAAAGATACCGGTTTCGCTGAGTTTTTGAGGAAAGGGGACGGCTTCGGATGCGTGACGATTGCGTACCAAGGCATGAATCACTCCCTGGCCATAATCCGCAACATAAATCTCGCCATCCGCATCTTGTCCGAATGCGACGATTTGCAAACCACTGTCCGCGAGATCCCGCATCACGGGCTGACCGCTGGCATCGTGATCGACGGCCCAGATGCGTTTTGTTTCCCAGTCTCCGAAGAGGTATTGGCCGACAATCTCCGGGTACTTCCGGCCGCGGTAGACATATCCGCCGGTGACGCTCGCCGCGATGGAATGGGGCAAGGCGATCGTCGGGGGCAACACCGGGCTGGGACCGGTATCGACATCGGGCAGAATCGGTTGCCGTCCTTCAAAGGCGGCCCACCCAAAGTTTGCTCCCTTGGTCACATGCTGCACGAGTTCCCATTGATCCCAGCCAACATCGCCGACCCATAAGTCGCCGGTCTCTCGATCAAAGGTCATCTTCCAGGGATTGCGGAAACCATAAGCCCAGATTTCCGGCTTCACTCCAGGACGGTCGAGAAACGGGTTATCCGCGGGAACTTGATACGGTTTCTCAGCGGTCGCCCCACGCACATCAATTCGTAAGATCGACGACAGAAAATCGCTGCAATCCTGCCCCGTGCGGAGTTGATCGGGCGGATTCGGCCCGGCACCATCGCCCGTCGAGATGTAGAGGCAACCATCGGGACCAAATTCCAGGCAGCCGCCATTGTGTCCTCCCGCACGGTAAGTGAGCAGAATGGTTTCCGACTGTGGATCAATCGTCGGCGGGTCGGTGTCGCTCAACACAAACCGGGAGACACGCGATCCCTCGGGCAGAATGTCGTTCGGCTTCGGCTTCAGGACGTAACAGAGGTAGATGAACCGATTGGTGGCGAACTCAGGATCGAACGCGCAGCCATAGAGCGCATCAAAACTGGTGTCCGGCGGATAAGTGATAGACGCTTTGGTATCGAACACAAGATGCTTCTCGGCGACATCGTCACGCATGGCGAACGACCAGACTTTGCCCGCCTGCTCTCCGACGAACATGCGGTGGGCATGCGGTTGCACCGCAAGAAACACCGGATGCTCGAAACTGATCGCAGGCCAGATGCGCTCGGTTTTGAAGGGCAACGGCGGTTCCGGCGAACCGACCACACGCGATGTGGTCCAAGGCACACGCTCCGCCGCCAGTACGGTCTGAGCCACACAGAGAATGACCACTAGCGATCGCAAAACAACCATCGTGACGAACTCCCACATCGGCTAAAGCTGCGCATGCGTGGCGTTCAGAACTTCAACCATGGCGTCGCACATGGCGGGTCCCGATTCCGGCGTGAAGGGAAACTGATTGCAGTACTTCGGTGACTGATAACCCGCGTAACTACGGGCTGCAATATCGTGGGCATCGGGCAGGTACCCGATGCGGCCATTTGCATAACAGGCGAGCATCGTATAAGGGCTGCGCGAGCGTTCCCGCACATTCATGGCGAAGGGGGAAAAGAACTCGGAAGAGTTCGCGACAACCGCGAGATCACCGATCCGCAAGGCCTGCACTTCGGTCGATAGCACTTCCGGTCGCGTCTCAAAATCGGTGAGCATGCGGTCGGTCCAGGAAAGATGGAACTGGCACATCGCGCGGACCGCTTTGTGTTCATCGCCGCCATGCCGTTTGACCATGTCATCGGGGCGATTGGTCATGGAACGACCGATGGTTTCCCGCCAGTGAGAGATATCGTTGTCACGCAGACGG
Organism: bacterium; assembly: GCA_016125225.1. Classification (GTDB taxonomy): domain Bacteria; phylum Planctomycetota; class Planctomycetia; order Planctomycetales; family Planctomycetaceae; genus DSVQ01. Next base: position 213,625 of record WGME01000017.1, read on the forward strand.
CGGGCGGCTTCACGGCGATCGGCCTCGATTTCTTCGCGGGTCCAGCGGCGTGTGGATAGCACAGCCCGCTGTTGGGAGAATTGCACGGGGCCATCGGCTGCCTGGGCGTTCGTTAGAGCCGCGAGGCCCGCTTTTAGTAGTTGCTCGGCGGGTTCCTGGCAGCGTTCAGGGGTGGAATACTCCCGGTGAAAGTTGACATCGCCGCAGGCCCCCTGCAGGTACATGGCGATCGCGCCGGGATAGGCCGCTTCCAGTCCATCGCAGATGGCACCGGGGATATCACGAGTCACGGTCCAGGGTATCAGTTCCGTCCAGACCGTGGGATGAGCCCCGAAGTTCGCGACAACGGCTAATGGAGAGCCATCAGCCGTACGCTCCAAACGTGCTAATGTCAGGTTTGCATCGACGACGCCGTTGGGTCGCGTGCGGTTGAAAGAGATATCGGCGACGATGGAGTGAGCACAGGCGAGACGCACCGGTACTTTCTGTTTCCAGGCAAGAATCGCGGCGGTCGCGGCCTGTCGGCTGGCCCAGTCTTCATAGAATGAGTCGCACGCACCCACGCCGAGCAAGCCCCCCGCGGCCGGGGCATTATGACTGTGCGAGCAAGTGAGCAGAATGGCAGCGGGCGGAATGCCAGTTTCCGCATGTATCAATTCCCGCGTCCGCTGCGTGAAGGCCTCGTCGATCACCATCAAATCGAGTGCCAGCAGGATCACCTGGCGGGCTCCATCGTCGGCGACCAACGCCGTAGCGAACAGCGGATCGCGAATCCGCTGCCAGCGACGTTCGATGTAATATCCCCAGCCCGTCAGTTCGACACCCGCGTAGGGCGTGAGTTCTCTTCGTGCGATTCCAGCCTGTAGCACTGTCTGCTCCCCTGCGAGTCGCGCGCCCGCTGACTATAATCGCTCTTCGTCCCGCCTGCGAGGACGCGCTCGCCGATCTCGAGATTTCTTGCCGACCAGGAAGCGTTCATGCGTATTGCCCGCCTCGAACCCGTGTGCGTCCGTCTCCCGTTGAAGCCCGAACGCCGGATGATCTCGGCCTTGGGGAAACATGATGTCTCCGACTTTGTGCTGCTTAGGGTCATCACAGACGAGGGACTGATCGGAGTCGGGGAAGCCACCGTGACACCGCGGTGGAGTGGCGAAACGGTCTGGGGAACGGCGGCGATTCTCGAACACATCTTCGCGCCCGTCGTGGTGGGCTGCGATCCAGCGGACATCACAGAAATTGCTCGCCGCATGGATGCCGTCGCCGTCGATAACTGGTACGCCAAGTCGGCGATTGAAATGGCCTGCTGGGATCTGGTCGGCAAAGCCGCCGCAAAGCCGGTCTACGATTTACTCGGCGGGGCCTGCCGCGATCTGACCATTCGCAATCGATTCTCGATTGGAGCCTATGCCCCCGAAGTCGCCGCACAACGGGCGATCGAACGGGTCGCCGTCGGTTTTGACACGATCAAGGTCAAGGTGGGAACCGATCCTGAGCAGGATGTCGCGCGGGTGAAAGCCGTGCGGGCAGCGATCGGTGACGGCATCACCCTGATGATCGACGCCAACGGAGGCTGGTCACTGGAGCAAGCGTTGTGGTCTTGGGAACGGATCGCCGATTGCAACATTGCCTTAGTGGAGCAACCTTTAATTCGAGGCGACTACACGCGGCTGAAACAGTTTCGCGAGAAAAGCGGCTGCAAGATTCTTGCCGATGAAAGCTGCTTCGACGAAATCGAAGCCCGCGAACTGCTTGAGCAGGGTTGTTGTGACGTGTTGAGCTTGTACCCCGGCAAGCAGGGGGGCATCGCCAAGGCCAAACGAATCGCGGAACTCGCTGCCCAGCACGATGTTCCCTGCAGCATTGGCTCGAACCTGGAATGGGATGTCGGAGCCGCGACGATGATGCACTTCATCGTCTCCACGCCAAACATGCAGGTCGATCGCTATCCGGGCGACTGCCTGGGCCCGTTCTATCACGAGGTGTCGATTGCCAAGAACCCGCTCAAAATCGAAGGCCCCTGTACCACGCTCCATACGGGACTGGGGTTAGGTATTGATGTCGACTGGGATGTGGTGGCTCAACATCGCATCGTTTGATCCCCCAGGCATGCCGCTGGAACTATTCCGAAAGCCACCCGCTCAATCGTTCAGCATCGCTGGCCCTCAAGTTCTGTGGTCGACAGAACCGGGCTCGTTCGAGTATCCTCAACCCATCAGCGGGCAGTGATGCGTGCGGGCTTCTCGTGAGAAAGTGGATTCATGCAGGGCGGCAAACCGTTCTTTTCCCATCAGGGCCTCCGTCGGCGATTTTATTTCTGGGCCCTGATGATCGTGAATGCTGTGATTTCCCGTCCGATGTGGGCGGCTGATCCAGCGGCGATTGAGCATTTTGAATCACAGATCCGGCCGCTGCTCGTCGAAAAATGCGTGCAATGCCACGGCTCCAGCAAGCAGGAAGGGAGCTTGCGGCTTGATTCGCGGGAAGGACTATTAACCGGGGGCGATACCGGGACGGCATTGCACCCCGGTCGACCCGAAGCCAGTCTGATCCTCGATGCCGTGCGGCAGACCGGCGATCTTCAGATGCCCCCCAATGGCAAGCTGTCAGACGCTGAGATCATAGCTCTCGCGGAATGGATCAAACTCGGAGCACCGTGGCCGGAATCGACCAAGCCGCTCATTTCGCCGGCGGAAGACAAGGCCCGTGCTCACTGGTCCTTCCAACCCGTCAAAGTTCCGTCCATTCCGGAAGTCACCGAATCCGCCTGGGTTCGCACGCCTTTAGATGCATTCGTTCTTGCGAAAATCGAACAGGCTGGTTTGACGCATGCCCCGTCCGCCGACCCTAGAACGCTGGTTCGACGGTTGCATCACACATTGACGGGACTGCCGCCTTCTCCCGAGGTAGTGGAAGCCTTTGTGGCCGATCCGTCTGACGAAGCTTACGCCCAACTGGTGGATCAGTTACTGGATTCCCCGCAGTACGGTGAACATCTCGCGCGGATGTGGCTCGATCTCGCCCGGTATTCCGATACCAAGGGGTATGTCTATGCGCGGGAAGAACGTTTCTGGATTCATGCCTGGAACTATCGCGATTGGGTGGTCGCCGCCTTCAATCGCGATTTGCCCTACAACCGTTTTCTGATCCTGCAATTAGCCGCCGATCAGGTGGAGGATGCCGAACCGGGCGATTCAGCCGCGATGGGGTTTCTCACGATTGGTCGCCGTTTTCTGGGTGTCCCCTGGGACATCATCGATGATCGCATAGACGCCGTCTGTCGCAGTACGATGGCACTCACTGCCAGTTGTGCTCGCTGCCATGATCACAAATACGATCCGATTCCCACGGCCGACTATTACTCCTTGTATGGTGTCTTCGACAGTTGTGCCGAGCACATGGTGGCCTTGCAGGACCATGCCGAAGCCGCGAACGATGAGGAACTGCAGAAGCGGCAGCAGATTCTGGCGGATGCCTTGTCAGCGAGCCGCCGCGAGTCATCGGATCGGGCCCGGAGCCGATTGCGGGACTATCTGTTCGCGCAGACAGAACTTGATAAATACCCGGCTCAGGGATTCGACCAGGTATTCGAGAAGTCCGATATGCTGCCAGCCTTCGTGCGGCGTTGGGAGACGTATCTGTATCAAGCCCGCCGAAATCATGATCCCGTCTGGTTGGCCTGGCAGGTTTATGCCGATTTGACGACGGACAGCTTCCGTGATCAGGCAGCAGATGTGACCGCAACCCTGCAACGATCTTCAGCAGAGCAACTCCATCCGGCAGTGCGTGTCGCGTTTGTCACGGCACCAAAGTCTTTCACCGAAGTGATCGACCGTTATGCGGACATCTTCGCCGCCGCCGAAGAGCGGTATCAACTCCGTAATCCTGCCGATGAGCAGGCCGCCATCAGTGCCCTCAGCGTGGAACCGGTGACTCCCGCCGATCAGCAACTCTTTGACGTTCTGCATGGTCCCGCGGCTCCGTGTGAAGTTCCGGACTTGTCGATCACGCATACCGAAACCTTCTTCGATTCGGCGACGGTGAATCAGCTTTGGAAATTGCAGGGCGATGTGGATCGGTGGTTGATCACCACGCCGACAGCCGCCGCCCATGCGTTGATTCTGGTGGATCGTGAAGTTCCCGCGGAACCGCGTGTGCTTAAACGAGGCAATCCTCTTAACAAGGGCGCCGATGTCCCACGGCAGTTTCTGTCAATTCTCGCCGGCGCGAACCGAACGCCGTTTCAACACGGCAGCGGTCGGTTTGAATTGGCCCGGGCGATTGTTGATCCGGAGAATCCGCTGACCGCGCGGGTGATTGTGAATCGCCTGTGGGCTCATGTCTTCGGACAGGGACTGGTGACCACGCCCAGTGATTTTGGTCTCCGCTGCGACCCGCCTTCTCACCCCGAATTGCTCGATTGGCTGGCTCATGAGTGTGTCAGTCATGGCTGGAGTCTGAAAACGTTGGTACGGGAAATGGTACTGTCGTCGACATACCGGCAGTCTTCCATGGCCCCGGAATCTACGGCTGCGGTAATGCAGATTGACCCTGAGAACCGGCTGCTGACCCGCATGAATCGGCAACGGTTATCGTTTGAAGAATTTCGGGATGGTCTGCTGGCCGCGTCCGGTGAACTCGACCGCGTCGTGGGAGGCAAACCGGTTGATCTATTGAAGGCTCCTTATCCCCACCGTCGGACTTTGTACGGGTTGGTTGACCGTCAGTTTCTGCCCGCCACTTTCCGCATTTTCGATTTTGCGAATCCGGATTTGCATACGCCGGAGCGGAGTGAAACCACCGTCCCACAGCAGGCGCTGTTTGCGTTGAATCATCCGGTCGCCTTGGAACGTGTCCGAGCCTTGGCACAACGGGGCCAGGCCCATAACGATCCTGCGGCAGGCGTGCGGGAGATGTTCCGACAGACGCTGTTGCGTGCCCCTAATCCGAATGAACTTCAGGAAGCCTTGGCGTTTCTCGACCAGCTGCCAACGGAGACACCAGCCCCTCGTCCGACAGCAGTCGATTGGCAATACGGATTCGCCAGCTATGACGAAGAGGGCCAACAGGTGCAGAACTTCACGGCATTGCCGCATTTCACGGGAACGGCCTGGCAAGGGGGACCGAACTGGCCCGATTCGCAACTGGGCTGGGTGCAATTGACTGCCACCGGTGGACATCCCGGCAACGATCGGGCGCATGCCGCCGTGCGCCGCTGGACCGCCCCGCGCTCGATGACCATTCAAATCTCTTCACAACTGGTGCATGAACCCGCAGCCGGTGATGGCATTCGAGCATTCATGGTCAGTTCCCGATCTCGGCAAATCGCGGCCGCCAAAGTTCATCAGCAGACGCATGAGTTTTCCTCTCAGATGCTGACCGTCGAAGCCGGAGAAATTCTCGATTTTGTCGTGGATATCGGCGATGTCCTCAACAGCGACCAGTATCTCTGGCAGGTGGCTTTGCAGGAAGTCGCCGCGGGAGGGGAGTCTACGGTCTGGAACTCACAGCAGGATTTTCCAGAGACCATCGCTCCGCATCTGAATCCGTGGGAGCAACTCGCGCAGATTCTGTTTTGCACGAATGAATTTCTCTTTGTCGATTGAAGTCGGTTCGCCTTCGCTGGTTTGCATGAGGTTGCCATGTTTCCGATTCCCAGTCCGATCACCCGTCGTGAAATACTGCAGCACTCAGCGCTCGGGTTGGGAGCACTAGGGCTGACAGGCTTGTTTTCGGACGATGGCTGGGCCAGTCCGACAGCCAATAATGGCGCGGGCAGCAAGTTGCCGCATCATCCGGCACGGGCGAAACGGGTCATTCACTTCTTTCTCAATGGCGGCCCCTCGCATGTCGACACTTTCGACCACAAACCCAGCTTGAAGAAGTACGAGGGGCAGCCGCTGCAGGTGACTTTGCCCACGGAGCGGAAAACGGGGGCGGCGTTTCCGTCCCCGTTTGAGTTCCGCCACTACGGCGAATCGGGCATTGAAGTGAGCGACCTGTTCGCGAAGACGGCGGCTCACATCGATGACATTGCGGTCATTCGTTCGATGTATGCCCAGGTGCCAAATCACGAACCGTCACTGATGCTCATGAATTGTGGCGACTCGGTGCAGGCGAGGCCGAGTGTCGGTTCCTGGGTAATGTACGGTCTCGGCAGCGAGAACCAGAATCTGCCGGGCTTCATCGCGATGTGCCCCGGCGGGTTGCCCATCAAAGATAATGAAAACTGGCAATCGGCCTTTCTGCCCGGCGCGTATCAGGGAACTTATGTTGATTCCCAGCACCGCGAACTGGCCCGGTTGATCGAGAACATCGAGCATCCACAGATGTCAGTAGCCGAGCAGCGACGTCAACTCGATCTGCTCGGTTTGTGGAATGCCCGCCATCTGGAAACCCGGCGAGATGACCGGTTGGAAGCTCGCATCCAGTCCTATGAACTCGCCTTCCGGATGCAGCAGGGTGCCGCCGACGCCTTCGATCTTTCACAAGAACCCGAACATATTCAGGCGGCTTATGGCACGGGAGTGCATGGCCGGCAGACGCTCATCGCCCGGCGGTTACTTGAACGCGGGGTGCGATATGTGCAGCTTTGGCATGGGGCCGGGCAGCCGTGGGACAACCACGATAATATCGCCAAGACACATAAAGATCTCGCCGATCAGTTAGACCCGGCAATTGCCGCCCTACTGGCGGACTTAAAACAGCGCGGCATGTTTGAAGACACCCTCGTCATCTGGGGCGGCGAGTTCGGCCGCACTCCGACGGTGGAACTGACCGGCGCGGGCGACCCGCGTTACGGTCGCGATCACAATCACTATGGGTTCTCGGTCTGGATGGCGGGCGGTGGCATCAAAGGGGGCACCGTCTATGGTGCGACCGACGAGTTCGGTTTCCAGGCCGTCGAGAACCCCACCAGCGTGCATGATCTGCATGCCACGATGCTGCATCTCCTTGGTTTCGATCACGAACGCCTGACTTACCGTTACGCCGGCCGCGATTTCCGTCTCACTGACGTCCACGGCCATGTCATTCGGGAAATCCTGGCCTGAGTGGCATCATGAACGCAGCGGCGAACATGAGCGGGGATACTGATCGGCGTTAGTTTTCCTCGCGTTCCAGTGACATTGTGCAGTCGATGCCGATCCAGCAGATCGCGCTGCTGAGGAACATGCCGGCTAACAGCAGGAACAATGGGGTCCAGTCGGTGGTCGTGACCGTTTCCCCCGCGACAAGTGTTTTCGTGGTGGCCCAATCGAGGACCATGCCAAAGATCAAGGGCATCACCACGCCGCCCAAAGTCCCCGCCGTATTGATGATGCTGAAGACCGTGGCGCTGTATCGTCCCCCGAGATCGGTGCAGGTTCCCCACACCGTGGGTTGAGACCAGTCGCCGAAGAACTTGGCCAGCATCAACATCAAACCGGCGGCGAGAGCATTTTCCGGCCAGGTGACGACGCCAATCATCACGCAGCCGATGAGTTTGCCTGCGAGACCAATACCCGATCGTGACCAGCGGCGATTGCCTGTCCGCAGAATGAGGCTGTCATTCAACCACCCACCCATGATGCCGCCCAAGGCTCCACCCCAGAGAGGCAGACTCGCGAGCCATCCCGTTTTGGACATCTCCAGTCCACGGGCCTGCAGAAAGTAGCTGCCGATCAGAGAGACAAACACCACATCGGCACCGGCATCCAGAAACTGCTGAACGACGAAAAATCGCAGCGAACGGTTCCGCATCGCCCGGGCCATCGGCAGGTATTTCGCGGTCGTGGTCGTCGTCGCAGGAAGCTCTCCGTCCTGAATCAGAGCGAGTTCGGCGGCATTTACGCCGGGATGCTGTTCGGGCGAGTTGCGGAACCGCCAGAAGAAGAGCACGGCAAACGCGACTCCGGCGAGTCCCATAACCGCCAGTGCCTGTTGCCAGGTGAGGCCGCAGGTACCCATCAGCAGCGTCGCCAGAATGATCGGCGACATCGCGCCGCCACTCCGACCACTGGTGGTGGCAATCCAGCCTTGCAGGACGGTCCGTTGCCGGGCCGGAAACCACCGGCGCGTCACCTGCGTGAGGGCCGGATAACACCCGGCCTGCGTGGCCCCGAAGACAAACCGCCAGAGTCCCAGCATGACCAGTTGCGATGTGGTCCCCAGCGCTGCCAGCGAGATCGACCAGGCGAAGGCAATCGCACTGAGAAAACGGTGCGGACCAAAGCGATCGATAATGATGCCGCTGGGAATCTGCCCCGACGCATATGTCCAATAAAACAACGAGAACAGCAACCCAGCCTGTGTATTCGACAACTCAAAATCGTTTTGCACGGCCGGGCCGACAATGTTCCATGTGTACCGATGCAGGTACAACAGAAAGGATGCACCACACGCCAGGAAGAAGACTTCCCAACGCACGGAAGTGGGTCGTGAAGATGTCGCAGTCTGCCCCGGTTCCGAGGTCGTTTGCTCAAGGGTCATGAAAAGACAGTCGGTTCAGGGCAGAAACGTTTGAGCCGCTCAGGATCAATTTCAATGCCCAGGCCAGGGCGATCGGGAATGCTGAGGCAACCATCGGCATCCAGCGTCAACGGCTCCGTCAGCAGGCCATCGATGTAGACACACGGGGTAAGGTATTCCACATAGCGGGCCACGGGAATGGCAGCGGAAAACTGCAGGTCGGCGGCCAGGCCGACCACGGTATTCCAGCCATGCGGCACCACCTGAATGTTGTGGTCGGCAGCGAGCCAGGCAATGCGGCGGGACTCGCTCAGTCCGCCGTTCTTTGTGCAATCAGGCTGGAGAATATCAACGGCCCGTTGCTCGATCCAAGGGAGAAAGGCTTGCCTGCGGGTGAGGACTTCGCAGCCTGCAATGGGCACCGGCGAAACCCGCGTCAGCTCGGCATAGCCTTCGATATCATCCGGCGGTAACGGTTCTTCGAACCAGACGATGCCGTAATCAGCCAGCATGTTCGCAGTGTTGCGGGCCCAGTTGACTCCATGCGGCCAGAATTGCTCGCTCCCCCCGGCATCGACCATCAGATCGACATTTTCGCCAACGGTCTCGCGCGCGGTCCGCACCAGCAGTTCGTCAAACTTGCGATTCCGACGGCCAAACGGGCGCCAGCCCAGTTTGATGGCTTTGAACCCGCGCTCCACCACATCAATCAGTTTACGTTGCAGCTCGGCCGGTTCATCGAACAGCATCGAGCCGTATGGTTTGATGCGGTTGCGGTAGTTTCCCCCCATAAGCCGCGAAACCGGTTGCCCGCAGATTTTGCCCATCAGGTCCCACAGCGCGATGTCGAGACCGCTGATAGCATGTTCGACGGCACCACCCCGGCCTTGCCAGAACGATGACTGCCGCAGAATTTCGCTCACATGTTCGGGCTCCACCGATGGTTGCCCCCTCAGGAGCGGCCACAACAGTTCGACGGCCCCGGCGACGAGTTTGCCTGATGTAAAGCAGCTGCCATATCCGCAGAAGCCGGTGTCGCTGCGGATGATCAGCAGCGTATGCAGATTTTCTTGAGGCTCGTGGCCCTGCGGCCAACCCCCGTCGACCGTGCCGCCGGTCAAGGGGTAAAGTTCCACACTGCGAATCGTCATGTCTCATCCCTGGTGAGTCGCCGTACCGAGTCATCAGCCACCATGTGCCACGACGACACGGCAGCCCGCAGATGGCGACCGATCATTTCTTCCGAGCGACTTCCCGATCGATCAGCAACAGTTTATATCAGTTGCAGATGCGTTCGTCATGGTCCGCCGACGAGAAACATGAAAGGCCGTCCCTTGTCTGTCAGCCCGTCCAGTTCTTCAGCCGCCTCATACCTCTCACGAGCCAGCAGCCCCTCTCAGGAACATGCGTTCCGCGGCGGTCCGCGCATCACGGCGATTGAGACGTTGATCCCGCACGACTTGATGGCCGGCTTGGTGCTGCTGCGCATTCATACCGATGCGGGGACCGTGAATGGCACGCCGGTAATCGGGCACGGGGAGTCGTATTATCTACCGCATGCCGTGGCCGCGGTGTTGCACGACTGGATGTCTCGCCGACTGTTAGGGGCCGATGCGTTGGCCATCGAAAGCCACTGGCGATTTCTGTATGAGCGCTGTGCCTCGTTCGGCGGGACCGGAGCGGAATTGCGGGCGTTGTCAGCGATTGACGTCGCGTTGTGGGATATCATGGGGCAATTGCTCCAGCAACCGGTCTGGCGACTGCTGGGTGGCCCTGTTCGCGATCGGATTCCTGTTTACAACAGCAGCGGCGGCCCCTCTTACGGTCGCCGTCCGCCTAACTCTCCCGATGCCCAGGGTTGGCCCGGGCATGGTGACCCTGGCAAGCCCGGACCGCTGGAAGATAACTGGAAAAGCATTAACGCAGCCGGTGATCTTGCCGAAGAATTGATCGCTGAAGGCTATCGCGGGATGAAGCTCTGGCCGCTGGATCAGGCTTATCAGCACAATGGCGGGGCGTATCTCAGTCAGACGGAGTTGCTCTCTTCGCTACGGCCGTTCCATGAGATTCGAGAACGGGTTGGTGATCGCATCGAATTGATGCTCGATGGCCATGGGTTCTTTGCACTCCCGGCTGCCATTCGAATCTGCGAAGCTTTGGCCGATGTTCGCCTGTTATGGGCTGAAGATGTCATGCGTCCCGATCACCTGCCTGCCTTGGCCACGTTGCGGCAACGAACAACGGTGCCATTGGCGATCAGTGAAATGCTGATCACGCGGGAAAGTTATCGGCAGGCATTGGAAGCCCACGCGGCCGACTATGTCATGGCTGACCCCACCTGGGTCGGCGGAATCAGTGAGACCCGTCGCATTGCCGAACTGGCGCAGATTTATAACCTGCCCACACTGATGCATGACTGCACGGGGCCGTTGACGTTGTTCTCAGGATTGCATGTCGCCGCCGCAGTCCCGAATGTGATGTGGCAGGAAACTGTGAGGGCCCATATTCGCACGTTATATCCGTCACTCATCGATACCAATGTGGTCATTCAGAACGGTGCGGCGGAACTGCCCACGGAGCCCGGGTTAGGAACGCGGCTGCTACCCGAAATCTTCGATCCCGCTCACCCCGGCTATCGTCTGACACGATTGCCCACATAAGGGGCTGCTCTCCGAAAATGCCCGTAAGGGTTGACCTGCTGCGTTACAATTGATCAGGGTATGCGAACAAACCCCTCTGATCTTGCCTCTCGTGACGCTGCTGGTGCCAGAATGAATGCCGAACCTCATGATTGCTGCTCTTCGACACACTCACTGCTGCCAGTCTTAACTTCGACTGCCCCCACCTCGACGGTAACAGACCCGGTGTGCGGCATGAGTGTCGATCCGCAAAAGGCACCGGCACAGGTCGCGCACAACGGGGCCACATATTACTTTTGTTGTGAGCACTGCGCGGCAAAGTTCCGCAAAAGCCCGGAAACCTATTTGCAGAAAACGGGTGTCCAGCCCACTGTAACGGAACCTGCCCGTCCCGGTACCCGTTACACCTGCCCAATGCATCCGGAGGTTGTACAAGATGGCCCAGGATCGTGCCCATTGTGCGGCATGGCTTTGGAGCCTATGGAACCGACACGCTCCGATGAACCCGATCCCGAGTTGCTGCAGATGCAACACCGCTTCTGGGTGGGGCTCTGGTTGACGTTGCCCGTCTTTGTGATCTCGATGGCCGGAATGCTGCCGTTGGCCAGCATCTCTCGTTTTCTCCACGACAGCATGGCCACCTTGAATGGAGTACAACTCCTTCTGGCGACCCCAGTCGTCATTTGGTGCGGGGGGCCGTTCTTTCAACGCGCCTGGCAATCGATCAAGCACCGCAGTCCGAACATGTTCACTCTCATCGCTATCGGCGTGGGTGCCGCTTATGGCTACAGCGTCTTAGCGGCCGTGGCTCCCCGGCTCTTCCCAGTTGGCTTTCGAATGGCCAATGGTGCTATCGAAACCTATTTCGATAGTGCGACCGTCATCGTTGTGCTGGTCTTGCTCGGGCAGATTATGGAGTTGCGAGCGCGAGCCCAAACCGGAGCCGCAATCCGTGCCTTGTTGGAACTCACACCGGACACGGCCTGCTGGATTCAAGCCGACGGTACAGAACTCGACGTTCCTGTGGAAGAGATTCACGCAGGCTACCAGATTCGCATCCGGCCCGGTGAGAAAATCCCGGTCGATGGTGTGGTCTGCGAAGGACGCAGCTCGGTCGATGAGTCGATGATCACCGGCGAGGCCATTCCGGTCGAAAAAGCCAACAGCGATACGGTTTCTGCTGGGACTGTTAATGGGACTGGCATGCTCGTGATTACGGCTCAGCGCGTGGGGCAAGATACGTTGCTATCGCAGATCATTCGCCTTGTCAGCGAAGCCCAGCGCAGTCGGGCACCGATTGAAACGGCAGTGAATCGAGTCGCGGCGGTCTTCGTCCCTGCGGTTCTGGTGGCCGCGGTCCTGACATTTGTGGGATGGGTGTGGTGGGGACCATCTCCGGCCCTGGCAACCGCGCTCGTTCATACGGTGGCGGTATTGATCATTGCGTGTCCCTGTGCACTCGGACTCGCCACCCCGATGGCCATCATGGTGGGTACAGGTCGCGGCGCTTCCGCGGGCGTACTGTTTCGCGATGCGGAAGCTCTGGAAACCTTGCGGAAGGTCGATACGCTCGTCGTCGATAAAACCGGTACCCTCACGGCTGGACGCCCCAAGTTAGTCACTTGTGAACCTCAGCCAGGATTTGAAGCGGAACAACTACTGGTTTGGGCCGCGAGCTTGGAACAGTCGAGCGAACATCCCTTGGCAAATGCCATCGTTCAAGAGGCTACGGAACGACAATTGAAATGGCCGCAGGTCGATCAGTTCGAATCGATCACCGGGCAGGGAATTCGCGGTCAAGTGGATGGTCATCCGGTGATGGTCGGCAGCCCATCCTGGCTAGCCTCCGAACAGATTGATCAGGAATCGGTGACCAGCCGTATGACGGAACTCCGCACTTCCGGGCAGACGGTGCTGCTGGTCGCTGTCGATGGGGCATTGGCCGGGTTGCTCGGTGTGACTGACCCCCTCAAGCCGACAACAGGTGGAGCAATTTCGCAGTTGCACCAGTTGGGATTACGGATCGCGATGCTGACCGGAGACAATCGCACGACAGCCGAACACATTGCCCGGCAATTGAAAATCGATGAAGTTATCGCCGATGTCCGTCCCGATCAAAAACGCGAAGCGATCGTTCGTTGGCAAGATCAGGGTCAGGTCGTGGCGATGGCGGGTGACGGGATCAATGACGCACCGGCTCTCGCTCAGGCCAACGTCGGGATTGCCATGGGAACCGGTACCGATGTCGCGATGGAAAGTGCCGGTGTTACGCTGGTCAAAGGGGATCTCACGGGAATCGTGCGAGCCATTCAACTCAGCCAAGCCACCACACGCGTCTTATGGCAGAACCTATTTCTGGCCTTCGCCTATAACAGCATCTGCGTTCCACTGGCCGCCTTTGGTCTGGTAAACCCCATGTGGGCCAGCGCCGCGATGAGCCTGAGTTCCATCAGCGTGATTGCCAACTCACTCCGTCTGCGACGGCTGTCACTGTAGTCGAATGATCAACTGAGCACCGAAAAGAGTTGGATCGAGCCGCATGCTCCAGACCATTTCACATACCGAAAACACACAAGTGCGTTCTTCCGGCGGCCACGGTCTTATACGAAATGCCTGGAGATTTCAGGACTAGTTTGTCAGGCCTAAACCGTTGCGGAGATCCTATCACAGAGCAGCCATTGGCATCAGTGTGGCTCACTCAGTTGGCAACCCAGGTTCGCACGGAGCCATCGAGGCTGCCTGAAACGATCAGCGGTTGCGTGGGATGGTACGCCAGTGTGCGAACCGGTCCCGTGTGACCAGTGAATTCGCGAACCATTGTTCCCTGGCGGATATCCCACACGCGGATGATTTCATCAAATCCGCCAGTAATCAATTGGCTATCGTCGGGAGAGAAGCAGAGGGCCAGGCAACTCAAATCGTCTGCCGACGTTTGCCAGACTTTCTCACCAGTCACGGATTCCCAGAGCTTGACAGCCCCCTCGTCATCAGCCGTTGCCAGCAGCTTGCCGTCGTGTGACCAGCAGAGTTGGCTGATCCGGGGACCGTAGGTAGAAACCGTCTTCACAATGCGATTTTCATGCAGATCCCAGAAGACAATCCGCGAGTGATCTGTGCTGAGAGCTAACTGGGATGCATCATCGGATAAACGGATGGTCTCATGTCGGCCGGGCATTTCGACATACTGCTCGTCGAACTGTTCGCCATTCCATTTCCAGACGAGGAACCCGCCTTCGTGCATCATGCCCACGACAGTGTTCCCATCCATGGAGACATCAACAGAAGGGAAGGACTTTCGGTCAACACGACCGTCATGGAACACCATGGCTTGTTCATTGCGGAAGATCATCAATCGGCCGAGGCTATCCGCGATGGCTGTTGTGATTGACTCCTCACCATTACGTGCCACATCACACGGACCGATCGTCCGCGAAAGTGGGTTGCGGCGTTCCGAGATGGAATCCAGATCAAGTTCGGTCACGCCCTCGTGCAGACCGTGCATCCAGAAGCGCTGATCGTGGCCGGCAAATCCCAGATTGTAAACTGGTGCTGAACATTCGACGGTCGCGGCCTGCTTGGCCTGTGGATTCATCTTCTGCAGACCGGCCGAAATCATACCGAGCAGAACAACGACACCTGCGATTTCGCGAAGGTATTCGAGGAAGAAGACCCCGCGTCGAGGATGACTTGTAAGTGGGCTGTGGGCCGTACGGCGAGAGAACACGATCATAATGCTTTGGACTCCGTCCATCTCTTCGAACAGTCGGGCATCCTGCTGCGCGCAGAATCCCTGTAGGAATCAGACAGGCCAAAGACCTGCTGAGACATTAGTTCCATCTGTCAGTTACGAAATCATGGAGGTCAAACATGGAGGGAGCCGGATACAGCACTCGCATGCCATACCAAGCCAAACAGGCAGGATCACTCACATCCATGACAGATGCGTTGATCATTCAGGCGGGAAGACACAAAAACACCGATAAAAAATCTTGCCGTGATTGTGTGCCACTTCGCGGCACAGAGCCTGAGACCGGCAATTGAAAATCCTAATAAGCAATCGCGATGCCAAACGGTGACGGCTCACAGAATCCTCTTCGAAGCACGCTGGTGGATTTCAGTCGAAGAGAGGGCGAAAGGGGGCGAAAAAGCACTGCAAATCAGTAGATATCTCTAGTGCGATTTCCGGCGGGAGAGGGAGTCCAAAGGAATTGTCATTTTGATATTCCCCAGCGTGACCAGGTCGATTTGCTGCCGAAATCAGCAGCCTTCGCGCCAAGGTTAGGCTGAGTGCAGGTGCTGTTGAGTTTTCACCTCGTTCGGAATTCCTGAGCGTGAGAATTCATTGGCACAAGGGAATTTTGATTCGTGACCAACCATCTCTGCAATTGCCCGTCGAGGCTGGCAGATATCAATTGATTGCCCGTCGGATTGAAGCTCAACGCGCGGATCGCAGCGGAATGGGCTATGCCTACCCCTGCGAGTTCTCCTGAGTTTGCATGCCAGACGGTGACTTGCTGATCAAACCCGCCGACGGCAATCAGATCCCCCATCGGGGAGTACACAATCGTCAATGGGCCGACCGATTCGACCTTCTGTTCCCACAACATATCGCCGGTTATTCGGTTCCATAATCGCAGCACGCCATCCTCGCCGCAGGTTGCCAGACGTTGGGAGTCGGGAGACCAGGCCATGCCAGCGATCCGTTTTTTGTGAGGTGCAAGCCTCTGAATTTCGACTTCTCGGTTCGTATCCCACAACAACAGTTCATTCAGATTCAACGTGATCGCCAGATAATCGCCATCTGGCGACACGCGGATAAGTTGGTGGTCTCCCGGAATTGAGAATTCCCTTTGTCGAAATTCGTGGCCGTCCCATTTCCACTGCTGAATCGTATCGTTCTGATTCAGGGCATAAGCCGTCTCGCCATGGGCAGAGACACAGACATCAATAATGGATTTTGCGATCCAGGGGGCATCGAAGTACGTGTGTACTTTTGAGCCGCGAGCCAACATAAATCGCCCGAGATGGTCGCCCGTGATTGTGGTTGGCAAGGAACCCGACGAGCGGGCCACACGGCAGCCTGGAGCAAGTTTTGGAAAAGGGAGCGGTTCGCCCAATTCCGATATGAGCTGCGGTGTAGAATCCGCTGCCAATTCACGGATTCCGCTATCTCGCGAGTGAACCCATATCTGCCCGGTCTCTCCGACAAACCCGACCTGATAGATCGGTGAGTCATGACGACGCGCCGTGGACGATTCTGGCTCGGAAACAGAGACCATACCGAAGCCGAGCAGCACAGTCAGCAGGACGCCACCTACCACCAGCAACTCTTTGAGATAGTCCAATGCGAGCAAACCAGCTCGCGCGGTTGTCTGGTACGAATGCTCCGATGACTTTCGGTAGGCTTGCATCTGACAATCTCCTGCAGGTCAACCGGGTCAGTTCCTTCTGCGGAGAGGTCGTGAAGATGTTACGAATCACGCAGGAAAACCTCCGCGATACGCTCAGCGTTCAGCTTTGTTGCACCAGCCGATTCTCAGGCCTGCCACATCCCGACAGAATTTGACATCGCGATGGCATCGAACTGCCGCGTCGTTACCGGTACGCTGTAGCCCCACAGAGATAAAGGCCCTCCATGATTCCGCTGCGCGACGACATTCCCACGCATTCCGTACCAGTTGTGAACTACGCATTGATTGTCGCGTGCGTGATCGTTTTCCTCTTCGAGTTCGCTGCTCCGGACGGAGGGCAGGACATCATTTTTGGTTATGGGATGGTCCCGGCCCGTGTCACGGGTCGCCCTGTGGAATCACGTCTGATCGAGGACGGCCAACCCGCTCCGCCACCGGCCATCGCTCCTTGGATGACACTCTTCACCTGCATGTTTCTGCATGGCGGCGTGATGCACATCGTGGGCAACATGCTGTTTCTGTATATCTTTGGAGACAATGTCGAAGACCATTATGGTCATCTGGGCTATCTACTGATGTATCTAGGGTGCGGACTGGCGGCCGGATTGCTGCATCTGTTGTCAGCTCCCGGATCGGAGGTTCCCACGGTCGGGGCCAGCGGTGCGATTGCCGGGGTGATGGGGGCGTACTTTGTCATGTTTCGCCATGCCCGCGTGATGACGTTAATCCCGCTCGGGATCTTTACACAGATCGTGGCGATTCCGGCCCCCTTCTTTCTGGGGGTCTGGTTTGTGATGCAACTGGCTTCCGCCACCGGCGATTCCGCGATGACGGAAGGAGTGGCCTTCTGGGCTCATGTCGGCGGGTTTGTCGCAGGTCTCGGCGGCACGTGGTTGCTTTGCCGGGCCGGTTTGCTGACCGTCAATCGGCCTCCGCAATATCAGATACCAGCCTGGCAACGTCGGCAGTTGCCCTGGCGTTAATCTCATCTGTCTTCAGTGAGTTTGTCCACGATGCCCTACCCGCAATTTGATCGCTGTCAACTCAAGATCCTGCCGCTGATGGACCGGGTGCACGACATCCGCCGCGATGGCATTCGCATCGATCCGCAGGGGCCACGCGTGCCGTTCAGTCATCCGGCGATCCCGGAACTGGCGGATGCCATTGTGAGTGCCTATCGCCACAGTCGTGCGGTGGTCTTCATTTGTGGTGCGCATGTTCTGCGGCAGGGGAATGCACCGCTGCTGATCGATCTGATGGAACGCGGTGTCCTCAGCCACCTGGCACTCAATGGGGCTGGTGCGATTCACGACTTCGAACTGGCGATGATTGGCCAGACTTGTGAAAGCGTGGCCCGCTACGTCCGTGAAGGACAGTTTGGCCTCTGGCAGGAAACGTCGCGACTCAATGATGCCGTCAATGCTGGGGCGAAACTCGGCCTGGGTTTTGGCGAAGCGGTCGGCAAGGTGATCGAAGAGGAACTGTTTCCGTACCGTGATACCAGTGTGCTGGCCGCGGCCTATCGCCTGAAAGTCCCCGTAACGATCCATGTCTCCATCGGGCAGGACATTCTGCACGAGCATCCCAACTTTGACGGGGCCGCCACGGGGCAGGCGTCGTACACCGATTTTCTGATTTTCACGGAAACCATCCGACGGCTAGAAGGGGGCGCGATGCTGAATATCGGTTCGGCGGTGATGGGCCCCGAGGTGTATCTCAAGGCGTTGGCCATGGCGCGGAATGTGGCCCATCAGAACGGGGAACACATCCGGCATTTTATGACCGCCGTTTTCGATCTACCGGAACTGGGGACCGATTTGACTCACGAAGCCCCCAAGAACGATCCCCGTTACTATTTCCGGCCGTTCAAAACCATTCTGGTTCGAACTGTCGCCGATGGGGGAAAAAGCCATTATGTGCAAGGTGATCACAAGCAGACGGTTCCGGCCCTGTATGACGCCATTCTGGAGCGGTTATAACGGAGAATTCGGCCCCACAATCGGTGAACGGGCGGCTGAAGTGGCGATGGGACGGCAACTCACCTAGGATACGTGCGGAGACGGCAACGTTCTCGGCAATTCGGTGAACCCACCGTGTTGTCGTCACGTCTGTCTACCGCAGTTATTGCAACATTTCGATTCGCCACGTAGCGACGCAGGCAGGATTTCCTCACGGCATCATGAGTTTCTTTCGACCGAATATCGACCGTCTGGCGGGGTATACCCCCGGTGAGCAGCCACAAGACACGGGCTGGGTCAAGCTCAATACGAATGAGAATCCCTATCCACCATCGCCTCATGTGGTCGAGGCGATTACGCAGGCCGCACAGGGACGACTGAATCTCTATCCCGACCCGTTGGGGACGGCCTTTCGTAAAGCCGCCGCCGAGGTCTTCCAGGTGGAACCCGACTGGATTCTGCCGGGCAATGGCAGCGACGAAAACCTGACGATTCTGATCCGTGCCTTTGCCGACACCAGCGATCAGGTGGTCTATCCGTACCCGAGCTACATTCTGTACGAGACGCTAGCTGACATTCAGGGAGCTGCCCATTCCCGGATTCCACTGAATGCCGACTGGTCATGGAATTTTACTGCCGCCGCTCCGTTGATCGACCGTGCGAAGTTGCTACTGGTTCCAAATCCGAATTCGCCATCCGGCAATCGCTGGTCGGATGAGACCATTCTGCGTGCGGTGCCACCACGAGGCATTCTCGTCCTGGACGAAGCCTACGGTGACTTCGCCGACCAGCCGCATCGTGCCCAACTGCTGCGGTCGGACAAGAGGCATCAGATTGTCATCACCCGCACCTTCAGCAAGTCGTACAGCCTCGCTGGCATCCGCTTTGGGTTTGCGATTGCTCACCCCGATGTCATCGCCGGCATGCGGAAGGTCAAAGACAGCTACAACTGCGACAGCTTATCGTTGGCGGCGGCCACCGCGGCTATGAAAGATCAAGCCTGGATGCAGCAGAATGTGGAACGCATCCGGGCGACGCGGCAACGGTTGGCCGACGAACTGGCGAAGCTCGGGTTCCTGGTCACGCCCAGCCAGGCCAATTTTGTCTGGACAACGCATCGTGACCGGGCCTCGCGCGAACTGTATCTGTCCTTGAAAGCCCGCAAGATTCTCGTTCGGTTCATGGTTTACCACGACGTTCCCTGGGCTGCTAATCAAACACTGGAAGGCCTGCGGATCACCATTGGGACCGACGCGGAAATCGATCAGTTGCTGGCCACTTTGCGTGAAATCCTCTAGTCATCGGTCTGCGTGCATCGCTCGACTACTCTTTGAAACATCGAACATCATGCCGAGAACAGCCGCCATTACCCGCAACACGGCCGAAACCCAGATCTCACTGTCTCTGAACCTCGATGGCTCGGGACAGGCGCAGATCGCCACCGGCGTGGGCTTTCTCGATCACATGCTGACACTGCTCACCAAGCACGGGCTGTTTGACTTGAGCGTCACCTGCAAAGGCGACCTGCACATTGATGCCCACCATACGACGGAAGACGTGGGTATCTGCCTTGGTCAGGCGCTCAAACAGGCCATCGGCGATAAGCAGGGCATCACGCGGTACGGTTACTGGACGCTGCCCATGGAAGAAACGCTGGTGACTTCCGCGCTCGATCTCAGCGGCCGGGTCAAATTCATTTACAACGTCAAATTCCCCACGGAAAAAGTGGGCGAGTTCGATACCGAACTCTTCGAAGAGTTCTGGCATTCCGTGGCGGCCAATGCCGCGATGAACCTGCACCTGCTGCTGCACTATGGCACCAACAGCCATCACATTGCCGAAGCGACCTTCAAGGCCACGGCGCGGGCTTTGCGACAGGCCGTCACCATTGACCCACGGCAGACCGGGGTGCCATCATCGAAGGGGAGCCTGTAACCAGCCTTAGACACCGTAGGGATATCAACCGGACGCAGGCACAAGTCAGTCGTCGAGAGAAAAAGAGAGCAGGAGTCGGATGGGCTTAAGCCTGAGTTATGAGTTCCGCGTATCGGCCTCAGCCCAGCGGGCCAGAGAACTGGTTCAGCAACTGCACGACATCGCACTGACCATTCCGTTCGATGAAGTCTCCGACATCACCGAATGGCCGATACCGGCGGGCAGCGATGAAGAACTGTCGGACGAAGATGAACGCTGGCTGAAAATCTGCGGCAGTCAGTATGGGCAGAAGACCATGCCTGATGGTGAGGAAGTCTGGATCGATATTCCCCCGGTGCATTTGATCGCCTTTGGCATTCAGCCGACCCAAGGAGCCGAAACCGCTCAGATTGGTCTGGCCTGCCATCCTGCGACATTAGAATACCAGCACTACGGGAAATCCGAGTTGATCGAGACCGATCTTGCCGGTGTCTATTCCTGGACGCAGACCTGCAAAACACAGTACGCCGGGCTGAAGCAGTATGGTGGCTACGAGAACTTTGAACGGGCGCATCTCGGACTGATTCAACTCCTTGATGCCGCCTCGCAACTGGGGCTGCAGGTCGAAGTGAAAGACGACAGCGAATACTTCGACGACCGCGACCTGCCGAAGTTACGAAAGACTTTGGACGAATGGAACGGATTGATCGCAGCGTTCGCCGGACAGTTGAAAGATCGGCTCGGCCCGCAACTGGAGCATGGCATTCAATCGCCGATCTTCAGTGCTCCCGATTTTGAGCATCTGGAAGCCAAGGGGCTGGACGCATGGACGCGCCCCGAGTCGGATGACGGTCCTGACAATGAAGAGGATTTCGGTGATCCCCGACGTCCGCGTCACTGAGCTGTGGTCGTAGCTGGCTCTTCCGGCGGCAAGTCGTATGGAACTTTCGTGGCCACTTCCTCAGTCGGGAAGTTGAATTCCACATCGACGGCCAGTTGTTCCGGGGCCATCTGTACCAGATGAATCTGAAACACTTCGTACTGTTCCAGGTTGGTATGTTCCCGCGCGAGTTCCGTTAATCGATTGACAAATCGTTGCGACTGGTCGGTATTGGTGCTCGGCAGGAAGGGGACCCGCACCGTGATGCGCAACGTGGCTGGCCCTTTCTTATGTCGGCCCCCTTCCACTTTGGGCAGAGAGTGCCGGAATTCCCGCCCAATCGCTTCGGTCAGTGGGCGGAAGGGTTTGGTATGGAGATCCCAGTAGATGTAGATCGTGGCGGTGGCAATCGACCCCAGAATAAACATGCCGATGACCACGTATTTCCCGGGAATACCGGGTCGTAGAACCGTTGTGGCGGGGACTTCGGTGGTGTTCACGGAGCGGTCATTTCACGCAGGAGTGCGGGCACATCGGCAACAGGCTGGGGAATGCCATTGAAGCTCAGCATCGTCCCTTTGCGATCAATCAGAAAAACCCCGGACAGCGGCTGTTTCGATTCCGGATCAATCCGCCCCCATTTGACGTGAATCGAGAGATCGACATCACTGACCAGCGGAAAGGGGAATTCGCCCACGGTCTCCATCGCCGCCCGATTCTGCTGCGGTAATGCCGTGCTGACTCCAACAACTTTGATGCCAGCCTGCTCCAGTTTCGGATAAGCCTCGCGGACAGCCAGTAACAGAGGATCGTGGGCGGCGGTGGCTTCCGTACTGTAAAACACGACCAGAATGCGGTGCCGATTGAGATACCGCTGCAACCGGAACATCTGGTTGTAGGCATCGAGCGCTTCGAAATCGGGGGCGGGGATCTCGATGTGGGCCTCAGCCAACTGATCGTCATAGGATTGTGGCTGGTTGACGGCCAGCCGCCAACTGCAGACCGTGACGATAATGACCCCAGCCAGCGCAACTCCCGCAAGTTTTCGATCCCAGATCTTGCTCACAATATTCGTTACCAGAGTTCGTCATCAGATTCGGAACAAACAGCGTTTGCAGTATTCTAACGTGTATGCCAACCACTCGCCTGTCTGCGGCTGTACAGCAGCTTTATGGCGGACATCGATGAAACCCTCTCGAACTTGCGAGGGTATTCTCGTACACTGAACTCGTTTCAATCAGAAGAAGGTCGCGGGCCATGGTGATGGGGCACATGATGCATCGATTCGGGAAATGGATCGCCGTGTGGTCGCTCTGTTTCGGAGGGGCATTGCCCCTGCTGGCACAGGACGAACAGGCGGAAGAAGCGGGCATCGAGTATCCGCTGCAGGTCATTCATTGCTCGGGGGTCGACCGCGTGCAGGGCAAGGCCGACGCCCTGTTCGCCGCAGCGGAACGGCCCGAGCTTTCCGACGTGTTGCAGAATTTTCTGGACGAGACGCTGCGCGGGATGAAAGGGGTCGACCGGACTCGCCCCTTCGGCATGATGCTGTACCTCAAGCCGGGACTGACACCGGGAATTGCAGCCGTTACCTACTTCCCGGTCGAAAGTCTCGACGAGTTCGTGCAGTTTCTCGCAGGGAAATCGGGCGTTTCCAAATCGGTCTCGAGTAAGAACGACCGCTACGAAATCACCGACGTCGACTGGGGACCCGATCTGGTTGTCCAGCAGATTGGCGACTATGCCTACATGACGGCATTGGACGATGCGCTGGAACTGGATCGCAAGTTCCCGCATCCCGAACGCATGGTGCGGAAACTGACCAGCCGTTATGACGTGGCCTATTCGTTGCTCATCAAGAATGTGCCGATTGCCACCCGGACGCTCTTTCTGGAGTTTTTTAAGAATCAGGCCCTGGCCAGCCTGCAACAGCGTGACGACGAACCCGAAGCCCCTTACCGCATTCGTCGAGCCAATGGGGAGGCCATGATTGATCTGCTCGATATGGTCGTCCGTCAGGGGGAAGATTTTACGGTGGGGGCCTTTGCCGATCCCGATCAGCAGACGGGCTATGTGGAGCTCGAACTCAATGGCACGAAAGATAGCGGCCTTTCCAAGTTTTTTGGTGAACTGGCCGGCCGACGCAGTTACTTCGATGCGGCTGTGGAACAGTCTGCCACGTTGTCGGTCAATACGTCGGTCCAGCTCGATGAAAAGCGCCGGGCTCCCTTCGTGGAGATGTTCCGCCTGGCCACCACCATCATTGAGGCAGAATTGACCAAGCGCGGAGAGAATGCAGCCTCCACGGCGCAGATCGCACCCTTCTTCAGCAGTTTGCTGCAATCCGCACAGATCGGTCATCTCGACCTGTTCCTGCAGATCAGTGGTGAGGAAGCACTCGACTATCGGATGCTGGGTGGAGCACGGATTTATGGTGCGGAAAACCTGCCCGAGCAATTCGCTGAATTGCTCAAATTTGGCAAGGAGACAGTCTCGAAAACGGCACCCGGAGCGGGGGGCAAACACCTGCAGGAATTTGAGCTCGCGCAAAGCACCGTGGCAGGGTTTCCCGTACATGTGCTGCCCGTTCCTGCCGAGGGCGATGTTCTCGCGATGACCATGTTTGGCAACGCGCCGCAACTTTATCTGTGTGCTACATCCGAAGCGATCTGGTTCGCCGTTGGCCAGGAATCGGCTCTAAAGCAACTCGAAAGCTCGATCAAACTGGTGACATCGGAACCCGATCCGAATCAACCCAAGCGACCGGCATTTCCGTTCCTGTTAACGACACATGCCTCGCAATGGGTGAATGTCGCGATGGCTACGGGGGTTGATCCCGGCGAAGATGCCTATACCGAATCGAGCCTGACCGCCTTTGAACCCGACACCGACGAGTTTCGTCTGACGGCGAGACCCACCGAACGCGGCGTACGCGTCCGGGCGGAGATGCAACCCAGCTATTTCCGTTGGATCGGCATGCTGATCGGCAATACGATTGATGAGGGTTTGTCCCGAGAGCAGCAACGCGAAGAACGTCGCCAACGCCGTGAACAACAGAAAGCCGCCCCGACCATCAAATGAAAAATTGTGGAACTCTAGATCGCGTTTGCGTTGTCAGCTATTAGGCCGTGAGTTGGCCAGGAGAACTAACGTGCCACGCGAGATCTTTTCACTGGTGATGACCTGCCTGTTCTGGGGGACGACGGCAATTGCCCTGGCACAACAGCAGGGTGGCAACAACAACACGGGCAACAATAATAATAACAATAACCGGAATAATGCCGGCGGAATTTTGATTGATGCCCGAGGCATTGTCACACCGGGCTTCACGGCCGACCAATCGAATCGGTTGAATCGCAAACGTCAACGCGCCTTGGCCGAGCAATCTCTGGCCGGCGATATCTTGACGTCGAGTCCTTGCCGCAAGGTTTCACTGAACGGATTGGCAGAGGCCTTAGAGACGGAACTGGCGGCGGGCCGCAGTTTGTCGAACGAACTGCAGTGTCTGGCGGGACTGAATCGAGTCGATTACCTCTTTCTTGATCCCGACCAGCACGATGTCATTCTGGCTGGCCCCGCCGAGGGATTTGCACCCGATGCCACGGGGCGGCAACGCGGCCTTGAAACCGGGCGGCCGACACTCCTGCTCGATGATTTCATCGTGGCATTAAGAACTGTGCCGGGTACCAGAAGCGTGGGTTGCTCGATTGATCCCTTGCCAGAGAATCTGGCGGCATTAACACGCTTCGTCCAGCAGAACAGTTCGGCTGCGACGCCTCAGGTCATCGAGGGCCGTTTCAAACAGATGGCTCAGGTTCTCGGGCTGCACACCGTCTCGGTCATGGGGGTTCCAGGCGAGTCGCATTTTGCGCGTGTGCTGGTCGAAGCCGATTATCGAATGAAACGCATCTCCCTGGGATTGGAAGTGCCAGGCGTGAAGGGTTTGCGGAGCCATCTGTCGATGACGGGTGCTGGCGCGAACAGCATTCAGCGCTGGTGGTTCATGCCCTTTTACGAAGGGCTTTATCGCAGTTCGGATAGCTTGGCGTTTGAACTCACGGGGCAACGGCTGCAACTACTGTCGCAAGATGAAGTCGCGAACGCTCAAGGGGAACGCTTTGCTGCCGCGACCTCCAAGGTATCGACCCTGGGCTTTGCTCAACAGTTCACCGACCGCTACCCCGACTTGGCGGAACTCTCGCCCGTTTTCGCGGAGTTACAGAATCTCACCGATTGGTGCATTATTGTCGCGCTCCTGGAACGGGAACAAGTGCGGGACCGTTACGGCTGGCAACCCGGAATTCTGCGCGATGCCGAGCGTCTGCCGCATCAGGAATTTTCTGTGCCGAGGCAAGTTCCCGCCTTGGTCAATTCCCGGCGAGCCTCTTCAGGCGTGATTGTCGGGCTCGTAGGAGGTGGAGTCACCATCCATCCCGAGGCCACGCTGCGGAAAATCTCCGTGTCTGCGGACGATTCACGGCGGCTAAGTTCCTTGCGAGAAACCACCCTCGCCGCACCGCGCAAGCCAGATCACGTCTGGTGGTGGGATTGAAACACGCGACACCCGGCAGCTCAGAAGAGCTTGAGAGAGATTATCGCAAGCGTCGTCGGTTATCGCTGAAACCCGGCTTCCTGCAATGTGGCCTCACCATTTGCCACGGCGATGAAGAGCACGCCCTGCATGCCATCTTTCAGACGGGAATCAACATTCTCCACCTCAGCCCAGATGCGAACCTTCTGGGTCACCGGATCGACCTTGGGTTCAATAAACGTGAGTCGCCCGGCATAGACCTGCGGAGTTTCGTTCTCGGAAAGCCCGGGTATCGACCACTGCCAGCGCACTTCCTGCCCGGGACGCAACCGTAGCGAATCGGACAAGGTGACGTAGCCTTCAGCACGCAGTCGGGCCAGGTCGGCGATTTCGACAATCGCTTCTCCCTCGCGGACGGCTTCGCCTCGGCGTTTATTCACTTTCATCACCACGCCCGACCAGGGAGCCATCACGGTGTAGGTGGAATATGTCGCCGCCGTTTCTTCGCGTTGCAAGCGAGCCAATTCCAGATGCCATTGAGCCTGTTCAAGCTGCAGCAAAGCCTTTTCGCTCGCCAGTCGCAAACGACGCAATTCAATCTCGGAAATGGTCCCCGAAGTTCCCTCATTCACCTTGACCGACTTGGAAAACTCCAGCGTGGCGAGCTCCGCAGCTTTGCGGGCAAACCGTAAATCAACATCGTTTTCGAGTTGCTTATCGGCAATTGCTAATTGAGCACGAATGATCTGATCGCGGAGCTTCGCGACATGGGCCCCGGCTTTCACGGTCTCGCCTTCGTGGACAGTCACTTCCTGGAGCACACCGGTCCGTTCAGCCGATAATGCTGCCCGGTCGATCAGGCTCAAGCGAGTCTCAGCCAGCCGAATCACAGGT
The DNA here is from genome assembly GCA_016125225.1 of bacterium. Classification (GTDB taxonomy): domain Bacteria; phylum Planctomycetota; class Planctomycetia; order Planctomycetales; family Planctomycetaceae; genus DSVQ01. The sequence goes on from WGME01000017.1 coordinate 240,297, forward strand.
GACGCAGATTGAGCCTGCACCCACGGCTGACCACCAGCATTCGCCAGGAGCAACCAACTTGCGAGCACCGCGCACCGCCACATCATGCTCTGCACCTTCTCAATAGCCGAGAGAGTTTCCAGCAATTACCGTGCGGATATTAGGGGAGAGTGTTCAGGTTGGCAATCCCGAGATTTCCTCTTGACGGTGTCCCACAATTGACCGAAATTTCGCCACGATTCTCTGCGATTTTCGCTTGGGCAGGACATCAGCATGTCGGCCGCCGCCATCAAACTTTCCGAACATCGTCCGCCACCGACCGTGCCTGCGGAAGAGTTCATGCCCTTGGCGGCTCGCCTGCACCAAAGCCTGGAACTGAACGACGTCGCGACCGCGATCGCGGAAGCCGGTCGTCTCTGGACCCGTTGGGACCGCATTTCCGTTTACGAACGGAATGGCCGATCCTGGCGATTGCGGGCGGTCACAGGGCAAACTGTCCTCGCGGCAAAATCGCCCACAAATCTTCGGCTGACGCAACTGATTCAGCGAACGCAGCGGACTCCGCGTGTCTGGTCGTTCGATCAACGCCAGTCTCCCCCCTTGACTGATGCCGTTTCCACGGCGTTAGCAGAGTATCTGGCGGTGGCTGCTCCGTGCCGGATGCAACTGGAACCCGTGTTGGCCGAGTCCTGGTCGCGACGCTCCAGCAGAAACTCCCACGATCACGCTCGTGCAGGCAAACCCATCGCTGTGCTGGTCTTCGAAGATTTTGAGCACCGGGGCGATGACCCTGCCCGTGATGAACGCACGCTGCGCCTGGTGGAGCAAGCCACGCTGGCCCTGAATCAGGCCTGGCAGGTCCGTCATATCCCCCTGCGCGGCTGGTGGCTGGCACTCGGGATCGCCTGGCGGTGGTGGACGACAAGCCGGCTGTTACTGGCCTGTGGCACATTGCTGCTTTTGGCGGCGGCTCTCTATGGTCTCACGGCCATCCCCGCGGACTTACAGATTCACGCAACGGGCCAACTTGTGACCGCCGAACGTCGCCGGGTCTTTGCGCCAGTGGAAGGCGAGGTCGTTGAATTGCTCGTGGCGACAGGCGATACGGTGACCGCTGGGCAACCCCTGCTCCGGCTCTCTGATCTCGTCCTGCAACAGGACATTGCCTTGAATCGCAGCCGCATCGCCGAAGTGCAGCAGTCACTCGAAGGGACCAAAGCCGAACTGCATGAACTGACGCGACAAGGCTCCGACGCCTTGGAACATGCCCGGTTGCAAACCCAGTTAACGCAACAACAGATCAAATTGCAGGGGCTGTACCAGCAGTCTCAACTTCTGAAAACGGAATCGGAACGCCAACTCGTGACCGCGCCGATCTCCGGTACAGTCACCACGCCTCATCTGCGAGATCAACTCACGCAACGCCCGCTGCAACGGGGCGATCTGCTACTGGAAATTGCCAGCGATCGCGACGGTTGGCAACTCGAGCTAATGATTCCCGAGGCCGAGTTTGGCAAGTTCCAACGCACGACCAACCATATCGACCCCACATCCGCCACGGCCGAATTCCGCCTCACCTCACAACCACAAGAGGTGCATCATGCGCTGGTGACCACTGTGGCTCCCCGTACTATTGAGGTGCCTGATGTGGGGCCGTGCATTCCCGTCACGGCCCAAGTCGCCGATTTTGAGACCACAGAGGCCCGCTGGGGGGCGGATGTCGAAGCCCGATTGATCGGTCCGCAAACAACATTGGCGGAAGCCCTGTTCGGCGATTTTATCGACGCTCTCTACCGCTGGTCCTGGTGGTAATTCTGCGATTACGGGCGGACAAAATCTCCGTGGCACCTGACGGGATCGCTGGCTCGGCTTATACTAAAGGATCATTCGGGAAGGATCCTTCATGTCGACATTACCACTGCACGTGCATACGGAAGAAAACGAACCGACGGTGGCGATTCCCCACCATCTCAACCTCGAATTGCTCATCCGCGATGCGGATGTCATCGCCGAACTCATCAGTCTGCCCGCCGGGGAACTTCGCGATGAATTCGCCCTGAAGGCCCTGCGAATTGGTGTGATCGCGCTTCGCCAGGCACGGGGCCAACTCGATGTGGAAGCCATCCGCCGCGAGGGAGACCGGCTGCTCGTCAACCTCCAAAATCAACTGGAAACGCATTCCCGGCAGGTCAACGAACGCACATCGACGACACTCCGTGAATACTTCGACCCACAGTCGGGTCGCTTTCAGGAACGAGTTGAGCGTCTGATCAAACGTGATGGCGAGTTGGAGCAGACGCTACGGCGTCAGTTGGGGGCTGATGACTCGGAACTGGCCAAGACACTGACAACGCATTTCGGCCAGGAGAGTCCGCTCCTGAGCTGGTTGAATCCCGACCAGTCGCGTGGTTTGCTCGGGGCACTCCGTGGGGCGATGGAAGAGCAACTCACCGCCCAGCGAGACCAAGTGCTCAAACAGTTCTCGCTGGATAACAAAGAAGGAGCGCTCGCGCGCCTGGTTCACGAACTGACGGAACGTCACGGAGAACTGACCGAACAATTGCAGGACCGGATTGATGCCGTCGTGAAAGAGTTTTCGCTCGATGAAGAGAATTCGGCGTTGAGTCGGCTGGTGACCAATGTGGAGCGTGCCCAGCGGACCATCACCCGGGAGTTTTCGCTCGATGAAGATGCCTCGGCGTTGTCGCGTCTGAAGCGGATGCTGGAACAGACCAACCTGGCAATTCACGAGCATTTGTCTCTGGACGAAGAAGACTCGGCACTGGCTCGCCTGAAACGCGAACTCTTCTCGCTCTTCACCGTCCATCGCGACGAGAACGCCAAGTTTCAGGAAGAGGTCAAACTCGCACTCAATACGATGGTGGCCCGTAAAGCCGAGGCCGCCAAATCGACTCGACATGGCCTCGATTTTGAAGCGGCTTTGTTGCATCTCCTGCAACTTGAAGCCCAGAAGTCAGGCGACTGCTGCGAAGCCTCGGGAGCCCGTGTCGGTCGCATCAAGAACTGCAAGAAGGGTGATGCCGTCATCGAACTCGGACCTGAAAGCATTGCTCCGGGGGCGCGGATTGTCGTCGAAGCCAAAGAAGAGGCGGGCTATCAACTGACCGATGCTCGAGCGGAAATCGACGAAGCACGTAAGAACCGCGATGCCCAGGTGGGATTGTTCGTTTTCAGTCAAAAGACGGCCCCGGCTGCTCTCGAACCGCTGAGCCGCCTGGGTAACGATGTCTTCGTCGTCTGGGACCCGGAAGATCCGAATACCGAATTGACACTAAAGCTCTCCGTCAGCCTATGCCGTGCCCTCGCTGTCCGTCAGGAGATGAAAGACCAGGCGCAAACCGAAGATTGGCAGGCGATCGAAGCGGCCATCATCCATATCGAAAAAGCTATCGGTGGCTTCGATGAAATGCAGACCTCGGCTGACCAAGTTGCAAAGCACGCCGAAAAGATGCTCAAACGGATCGGGCTGATGCGGAAAGAACTCGAAAAGCAGATCGAGATCTTACGAGAAAAAACGAGCGGGTTGAAAGCCGATGTGGCAGGTCAGGCACCATAGCTTCAACCCGGCGGTTCAGGAATCGAAGCGTTTCTGAATGCAGGCCAGCACATCTTTCAGATGCAATTCGATGACCCGGTAGTAAACCTTCCGGCTGACTTTTTCACTGTCGAGGAAGCCGCAGCGCTGCATAAGCCGCAGGTGCTCGGAGGCCATCGCCGTGGGAAGTTCGCACGCTTCGGCCAACTCACTCACCGTGAACTGATCCTGCAGCAGCATCTGCACCATGCGCAGCCGATGAGGGTGAGCCAGCACGCGCAAGCATTCGGCGGCCTGAGTCAAGGCATCGAGTGGTGTTAAGTGTAGAGTTCCCTTGCTCATCGTAGCGCAATCCCTTTCAGAGTTAGGGTAGCGGAAGTCTCACAACAATCAAGGAGTGGGTCAACTGCTCTTTGGAATTCAGGGCCGTATAGACGAACAGGCTCCATCGAAATGGGCTCTCTCCTTGCCCACAGGAAACCTTGCCGACATGATGGTGGTGAGATGGGCTCTTTTCAGGTTTCTTCTGGCATTTTGAGGCGATCATGACCGTGCATCCTGTGTTGATTGGTGGCGAGTGGCGTGAATCGGCAGGAGCAGAGCAGGCGTTTCATGCCATCAATCCGTCGACAGGTGAAGCTCTGCCCGAGTGCTATCCGCTAAGTCCATTGGCAGAAATCGAACTCTGTCTGGAACATGCTGCGGCTGCTGCAAGTATCGTTCGTACCTGGCCGGGTGAGCGGTTTGCACGGTTTCTGGATGCCTTCGCCGCTAAAATTGAACACCACGCCGAGGCACTGGTTGCGATGGCTCACCAGGAAACCGGGCTGCCGGTCTCTCCGCGACTCAAAGATGCCGAGTTGCCCCGCACGGTGAACCAACTCCGTCAAGCGGCTACCGCGGCTCGGGATGGTTCATGGTCGCAGCCAACAATCGACACAGCGGTGAACATCCGCTCGCAACTGGAACCCATCGGGCCGGTTGCGGTGTTTGGGCCGAACAATTTTCCGTTCGCATTCAACAGCGCTGCTGGCGGAGATTTCGCGGCGGCTATCGCGGCAGGCAACCCGGTCATTGCCAAGGCTCATACCAGCCACCCCGGGACCACGCGACTGTTTTCCGAACTGGCCCATGCCGCCGCACAAGAAACTCAAATGCCCCCGGGCTACTTCCAGGTGATCTATCGTTGCAATCATGCGGATGGCGTGATGCTAGCCAAACATCCGTTGTTGGGGGCAATTGGCTACACCGGTTCGCGTACGGCAGGGACTCAGCTCAAAACGGCAGCCGATGCGGTCGGCAAACCGATTTATCTTGAGCTTTCAAGTATCAACCCGGTCTTTGTGTTACCCGGCGCCGTGGCCCAGCATGCCACCGCATTTGCCGAGCAATTCGCCGGAAGTTGCCTGATGGGCACCGGTCAGTTCTGCACGAATCCCGGCTTGGTGATCACGGTGGCCAGTCCAGAAACGGAAACGATGTTGGGCGACATCGCACAGCGTTTTGCCGCGGCACCAGTGGGTGTGTTGCTAAGCGAAAGTGTGCTACGCAACTTGAAGCTCGCCGTCGGTACGCTCGTCAATCACGGTGCGGCATTGCTCGCGGGTGGGCAACCGGTTGATGGAGCGGGCTATCGCTTTCAGAACACCTTGCTGAAAGTGACCGCTCAGGAATTTATCCGGCATCACCAACTGCTGCAGACAGAAGCCTTCGGCAATGCCTCACTCGTTGTCGTGGCAAATTCAGCCGACGAGTTGCTGGAAGTGACGCAGTATCTGGAAGGGAACCTCACGGGGACGGTTTACTCCGCAGCAGATGGCAGCGACGACGAATTGTATCAACAACTGGAGGATCGGCTGCGACCCAAAGTCGGGCGGCTGATCAATGATAAAATGCCCACGGGAGTTGCGGTGGTTCCCGCGATGAATCACGGCGGCCCGTTTCCTGCCACCGGACATCCCGTTTTCACGGCCGTCGGCATACCAGCGGCGCTGCGGCGTTTCAGTCGCCTGGCCTGCTACGATGCCGTCCGTCCGAGCCGGTTGCCCGCAGCCCTCCAGGATAAGAATCCCACCAGAACACTTTGGCGCATGATTGATGGCCAGTTCACACAGGCCGATGTCGTCGCTAAGTGACAGTGCCCCGACCCAGAACTGCCAACACCCAAACTTTCCAAGGATCGGTTGATGACGATCTTGCGTGGTTTCTGTTTGCTGCTAGCATCAGGGGCATCCTTGGCATTAGCTGCCGAGCCACCAGACCTGATCGTCCATCATGCCAAGGTCGTCACGGTTGATTCCGGATTCACCATCGCGGAAGCCCTGGCGGTGCGTGGAGACCGCATTACCGCCGTGGGGACATCGGCCGACCTCTTACCCTTGGCTGGCCCCCAGACCCAGTTGATCGATGCTGAAGGCCGCACCATCATTCCTGGCCTCATCGATTCGCACGTCCACGCCACCGGGGCGGCGATGTATGAGTACGATCATCCCATTCCCGAGTTGGAGACCGTGGCCGATGTGCTCAAGTACATCGCAGCCCGTGCCGACCAGTTGGAAGAGGGAGACTGGATCGTTCTGAACCAGGTCTTTATCACGCGCCTGCGTGACCAGCGCTACCCGACTCGAAACGAGATGGATCAGGTCGCGCCGAAAAACCCGGTCATCTTTCGCACCGGGCCCGATTGTGCCCTCAACTCTCTGGCAATGTCACTGAGTGGCATCGACAGAAATTTTACCATCCCGGAGGGAGAGAGTGGCCTTGTGGAGCACGATGCCGATGGCGAACCCACCGGCATTCTCAGGAATGCGTCTCGCTTCGTGAAGGTGAAATCCAAAGGCAAATCAGCAACGTTCGATGAGCAACGCGAACGCTTGCGACAGTTGTTTGCCGACTACAACGCCGTCGGAATCACCAGCGTGGCCGATCGTGCTGCAAGCAACAACGGAATTCAATTGTACGAATCGCTGTTGGCTCAGGAACAACTCACCTGCCGCGTCTTTCTGTCCTACGGCGTGAATGGCCAGGCAAAGCGCGAGACCATTGAACAAAGCATCCAGAAGGCCGCCGATCATCCGCGCCACCAATACGATCCCTGGATCTGGTTGCGTGGCATTAAAGTCTTTCTGGATGGAGGCATGCTGACCGGCAGTGCTTACATGCGGCAACCGTGGGGACTCAGCCAGATTTATTCCATCACCGATCCTCAGTATCAGGGCCTCAAGTTCATTCCTGATGAGGAGCTTGAGCATATGGCCCGCTTCGCCCTGGAACGCGATCTGCAATTCACGGCTCACTCCGTGGGGGATGGGGCGATTCACGCGCTGATCGATGCCTATGCCAAAATCAACACCACGCTGCCGGTAAAAGCGCGGCGGCCTTGCATTACGCACTGTAACTTCATGAGTGCCGAAGCCGTCACGAGAATGGCAGAACTGGGTGTTGTGGCCGACCTGCAACCCGCATGGTTGTGGCTCGATGGCCATACACTTTACAAGCAGTTTGGCAATGATCGCCTGGCCTACTTCCAACCTTATAAGTCACTGTCGGATGCGGGCGTGATCGTCGGTGGTGGTTCCGACCATATGCAGAAAATTGGCAGTTTTCGCAGTGTGAACCCGTACAATCCATTTCTCGGGATGTGGATCGCCATCACACGACAGCCACGACACTTCGCGACCCCGCTGCATACCGAACAGCAGATTTCGCGAGAGCAGGCTTTGCGGCTTTATACGATCAATAACGCATTTCTCACATTCGAGGAGCACATGAAGGGCTCACTCGAACCGGGCAAACTCGCCGACTTCGTCATCCTGGACGATGATCTGCTCACCTGTCCGCTCGAAACCCTGCCGCAACTGACTGTCTTTGCCACCTATGTCGGCGGGCGTCAGGTCTACAGCCACTAGTCAACGTAGCTGTGAATCACTGGCCTCTGTTGCCACGGTCGCTAAGTGATCGAAGTGCCACGTCCACAAGTCCTGCGGCGCGGTGGCTGTCCACTTCCAGTACGACCCGTCCGCGGTCTTGCGCTCTTTCAGATGAGCCCGTTTGGAAGCCGATTGGTCACGCTTGATGAGCATGAACAAATCGGCCAGCACATCGACATTGGCCGCATAGTAGCTGTGCCCCATCAGGCTGGTGAAATCGATGGCGGAGCAATCGACTGTTTCGATCCCTTCGATAATCACTGGGGGATGGGCATCGCCAGCCCGCTGTTCGCCGTGCAGTTTTTTTGATGCGATCAAAGCGGCGTCATGAATGCTGGCATACAGGGTCACGAGTTCGCACTGCTGTTTCACGCCCGGAGCCCATTGCTGGAAATCGTGCAGGCCCACATCCGGGGCCATCAGTGCCAGCTTTGTAATCGGCGGCGGTCCGGTGGGCTTCGGCAACTTTGACAAGGCGTCCAGCACGATGCGATTGCCCATGCTGTGGACCATGATATGCAGCTTCACATCTTCAGGCAGCCCGTGTCGCATGGTTTGAAGAAACTGCTGAAAGGGTGCCACCGAATTCTTGTTGATCGGCTCGTCGGCGGCATAGTTCTGCACACCCCCTTGGGAAGGCCAACTGTACGCCACGACCGAACCATTGAACGGCATGTCGAGCGCAATCTGTGCGGCGCGCGAGAGTGACGAGTCGAAATCGACATTGAAGCCATGCACAAAGATCAGCACGTCCCGTTGTCGCGACCGCTCCACTTGAGCACGAACACCTGCGACAAAATCGGCTTCCGAAATCTGCAGGGCAGTATCAATGGTTGATAACACCTCCGGAGATGCGGATTGCGAAGAGCCTCCGGTCAATTGCACGAATTTCGATGGCTGCGTGGGAGCATCAACACCGCGGCTGCGACGTGGAATGGTCACTTCCGAACGACCATAGACCGCATGAGTCAGTGGTTGATTTCCAAAGTGCTCGCGTTGATCGGATTCCGAGACTCCGAGCGAGGCCCGATTCGTCGCAAAGAAGATTTCCCATTGCGAGACGCCATCTTCCCAGGAACAGATCGCCACGGGCTCGGCATAGACCGGCGCATCATCGCGCCAGGATTCCAGCAAGGGCAACAATTTGCCACTCGTGACCTGCGCTTCATTCGCCGTGTCGTAAACGGTTCCGAATGCCTTCCGGCTGAGAACGGCGTCTGACGAGCGACACCCGGCCAGCAACATCACGAGAAATCCCACCCATTTCAACGGCTGGACGGACATCACTTGCGTCCTCTATGGCGGATTCTGTGGTGGCGCTGTTGGGGATGTTCATACGAGGGTGGATCGATCGTGTGCCGGGAATTTAGATGTCTTCCGAGTGTGAGCCAAGATCAATCGGATTCACGAGGCTGACGGGAACGCGGCTGATGAAAAATCTGCAGGAAAACAGGCGATTCTTGCCGAATCTTGCCGTCTCGTTCCCACCTCGTACAAAAGTGTTAAGTCGTGATTGCTGGCCGACCATCACGCATGGACGACGAACAGAATTCCATGGAAGTATCGAGTCTTAACACGTCCTCGGCGAGTTCTGCAGGCCCGCCTAACTTCATTGGCATCAACCCCTTACACCCCTGTCGACAATCCATAAAACGATGCTGGCACAGCGATTGCTTAATCGGCTTACAAGCAAACAACTCCAGCCGAGTCAGGAGGAACTCCCGAACGCTCGGCTCTCTCAGGCTTAAATCAGGAAGGATCAGCCATCATGGTGACAAGCGAACAAATCAACGGCCGCTGGACGGAGCTGAAAGGCAGCCTGCAGGAACGCTGGGGCGAACTGACCGATGACGATCTCAGCCAGTTTCAAGGCCGCATGAATCAACTGGTCGGCTTCATCGCTCAGAAGACAGGGACCGCCAAGCAGGAAGTGGAAGCCTACATCGACGAGTTCGTCGACCACGGCGTTTCGTCCATGTATTCGGCGTCAGAAGCCGTGCAGGACTATGCCGGCCGGGCACAAGAGCAAATCCAGCAGTATGCGGAAGCCACGGAGCAGGCATTTCGTCAAGGTTATGACGAAGCGTCACGTCGTCTGCAACAGAACTACCAGCAAGCCAGCGAATGCGTTCGTCGCAACCCGCTGGAATCTCTCGCGATTTCGTTCGGTGCGGGGATTGTAACCGGCGTGGTGGTGACGTTGCTTTCCCGGCGGAACTAACCCGGAACGGTAAGCCGGAAATGTTAGTTCCTTCGGTCCTGGATCTTTTACGAACGTGAGGTGTGTTATGCCTGATCCTCAGCAACCCCAATCCACGGAACTGTGGAATTGCGCGGAAGAAACGTTTCACCGTTACCCCTTAGCCACCACTTTGAGTGTGTTTGGAGTCGGAGTCGGGATGGGGGCCTTGATCGCTGCTCAACTCATGACACCGGATTCACCCACGCGTGAGCAGTCGGCTTTGGCGTTGGGACAGCACATGTGGCGATCGATGTACGATCACCTGCCACAATCGTTGCGAGGCTGAAATGCACGATTCATTTCCGTCATCGAAAAATGCCGAGGAACTGCGCCGTCGCATGCAGGCCATCCGTCGTGAATTGCCTCAAGACATGGCTCGCATCGTGACGGGGGCTCAACAGATTGTCGATTGGCGACAGTATGTTCGCGATTTTCCTTGGGCGAGTTCTCTGGCCGCGGTAGCCGTCGGTTACTGGCTTGTCCCGAAGCTCAATCGGTCTTCCAGGACTGCAGCTGTTACATCTACAGGCCCGAGTGAAGGTTATTCAGTTGCCAGACCAGTTCCACAACGACAGAAGCCGAAACCCAGTTTGGCCAGTGGACTGCTGGGCTTCGCTGGCAACATGTTGTTCCGGGTGAGTATGGCCTATGTCGGCCAGCAGTTGGGAGAACTGCTCATGCAGGACATCCCGGGTACTCAAAAGCAACTATTCTCTCCACGGAGACCATCATGCCCTACTCCTCCCGCGCCGAAGACCTCGGCGTCTCCTCCGAATCGGCCGGCACAGGTCCGCAGACAGACCAGTCTGCCACCTCAATGGTCGAATGGATCGCATCGTGGGTCGACCGATACCCGGGGACCTGCCTGACAGTTGGCTTACTCATTGGAGTGACCGCAGGATGTACACTCAAACGCCAGTAAACCATGAGAGTTCCTCTGCCACTCATCCGCTGGCACGCGGAGTACGTGATTTGGCGTGCGATGTCATTTCGCTCGCCGAATTGCAGGGGCAGTTGCTGATCACCGATCTGCGGGAAGGGCGACCGCAACTGGCACGGTCCGCGATGTTGCTCATGATCGCACCACTATTTGGCTTGGCCGGGGTGATGCTGCTTCTGCTGGGTCTATCGGGGATCGTTGCGCAATGGTGGGAGTGCGACCTTGCCACCGCTCAATTGGCCGTGGCGACAGTCGTACTTGCAGTAACAATCTTGCTCACCTGGTATGGCTGGCACTACCTGACCACTGCGGCTGGAGTGTTGGAGCGATCACGATCAGAACTTTCGCAAAACATTGCATGGATCAAAGCGGTACTGCAGACCAGCCCTGCTTCACTCCATCGCAGATCGATGCCGCCTCGATAACCACTACGCATCAATTTTTACGAACTGTATCACCCAGGAGGGTTAGATCATGTCAACGTCAACTGTTCCCTATCCTCAGAAGTTGTCGACGGCAGAATGCGGCGCGGAACTTCACCCTGCTCAGGATCTGGTGGAGTACGCAACGGCCTATGCTCAGCAGAAACCACTCGCCGTGGCATGGCTGTGCTTTGGCGTGGGATTTGTGCTGGGTTGGAAGCTCAAGCCCTGGTAAACCGCCGATCGGAAATGCTTCGTAAGCCAGACTCCACTGGATGGGGCTTGTGACATGTCTGCTTCTTCGGTCGAGCTTTCGGATACAATCGATGACCAATCCATCGATTGGAAAATGTTGACGTTCAATGCACCGGAGCCGCTTGAAGCACCGGCTCCGACACCGACCGCAGCTCAGCACACACCGATTCCGGCAGCCACGTCGCCGGCACTTGTGATTTTGGCAACACTCGCAGTCGGTTACACGCTGGCTGCAGCCGGGGCCGTGCTGTTCCCCGTCACATTGGCGATGCTGCTTGCGCTCACCTTGCGGCCCGTGGTCCGTGTTGCTGAACGACGACGTATTCCCCCGCTCGTGACCAGTCTTGGTTTACTGATGTTCATGCTCATCGCAACAGTCATGAGCGTGACCATTCTAATTGAACCGGCCCAAACCTGGTTGAGCGAGGCCCCCCAACGATTGAAGGTCGTCGGCGAAAAACTTTCGGGGCTGCGAGATGGCCTGAACGAGGTCTATGTCGTATCGGAACAACTGGAAAGCCTGGCGAATGGAACCGGGTTGGAAAAGAAGTCCGAAACGCTTTCGGTCTGGGATCGAATTCTGCATGTGCTAACCCCAGAGAACTCCAACTCAGCCACAATCCGAAAAGATCCTGCCGACCCCAGCCAGCCCGTTACGGTGGAAGTCCGACAACCGCGCCTCGTCGCCAATCTCGCGGCACTCAACTCGGCTGGTAATGTGCTTGGTAGTTTCCTGATCACCGTGGTGCTGGGATTTTTTCTGCTGATCGAAGGCGACACGCTTCTCACCAATACCATCCATATCATGCCGCGGTTTTCAGATAAGGTGAACGCGATCCGACTGGTGCATAAGCTGGAAGCCGGGATCTCACGTTATCTGTTAACGATTACGCTCATCAATATCGGATTGGGCGTGGTGGTCGCATTAGCCATGTGGCTCCTCGGAGTTCCCAATGCTCTCTTGTGGGGCTTGATGGCCACGCTCTTGAATTTCATTCCATTTCTGGGGGCTTTGGTCGGTGTCGTGGTTTTGTTTCTCGTGGCGGTCTTCAGCTTTGATTCCCTGGCCTATGCCAGCTTGATTCCAGTCGTCTTTCTTACCATCACAACCATTGAAGGAAATTTCATTACTCCCATGATGGTCGGCCGCACGGTGAGTGTGAATTCGGTTTCGGTATTGTTGTCCTTAGTGCTGTGGGGGTGGTTATGGGGGCTGGGCGGGGCATTAATTGGCGTCCCGCTGTTGATCATTTTTAAGCTTGTCTGCGATCAGTTTGAACGCACAGCTCCCATTGGGGAATTGCTCGCCGGTCGCTGACTTTTCTGTGACAGCGAATCAGCCAAGCAAGCTAAGAAGTCTGCAGACGATTTCTCCAAAGAAAAACATGCAGCCCCCGCGACACTTCAATGAGTCGCGGGGGCTGTTGTCATTTGGCAGCAGGCCACACGACTTCTTGAATCCAGTGGTTGAAAGTCCAGCGGGTTGATCACCCAGCATCCAGCACGCTCCAGGTTCGCGAGGAAAACCAGTCGTAAATGCCCGGTTTTAACGGGAAACACAGGGCCAAATGCGATTGGTATAGAGATTGCTTTCCTTTGAGCTGTCCCGACGAAGAGCCAGATCGGCCGTGTGGCATCGGCCTTCGTCAACTGCCAGGCCTGACTGAATGTGTCAGGCACATTGCCAATCTGGTGGCAGAACGTTGCAGACAGAAGGGGAGCTATCATGAAATCGATGAACCTTGTGACCGCGAGTTTCGTTTTGGGAGCCTGTGCGATTGGTTGCGGAACCGGTGCCAACGACGTTCGTCAGGCCGAGCAGGAACTGAATGAAACCCGGCACGACGCAGCCGTTGAAGTGGCGGATGCTCAACAGGAAGCTCGCGAACAAATCCACGAAGCTCGCAAAGCGACGATTGAAGACATGCAGGAAGCACAGAAGGATGCGGCGCAAGACGTCAGCAAAGCTGTGCGTGATGCAAACAGCGATGTCGAAGCGGCCCAGAAGAAGCTCGAAGAAACTCGTCGCGAAGCCGCCAAAGATAGTGCTCAGAAACTGACAGACGCCAAGAAGGAACTGGCGGATGAGCAGGCTGAACTCGATAAGCTGGAAGCCGACCTGGCGACCGCCAAGAACACCGGCACGGAAGACGACGTGAAAGATGCGGCCGAAGCGGTCGACGATCAGCGGGAAGTCGTCCGGAAAGCGGCTGACGAAGTGGCTCGTCTTGAGAAACTGAAGGTGGAAGTCGACACCTCATCGGCATCGGTCACCATTCAGACGATCCCCCAGAACTAACTTGCCGTCGCGGTTGGGGCCCTGGGGGTCACTCCTTGTGATCTCCAAGGCCCCGCTGCAGACCGGAGTGATGAGTCACACATCCGAACCAAGTTAGCAAATCCCTGAATTGTGCGGCATTTCGCGTTTCCAAAGCGATAACACGAATTTGCCGGGTCTGAATCGTTTTTATGGAGTTGTAATCATGTCAACTTCTACCTTGGAAAAGCATGTTACGGGGATGGGGGCGACGCTTCATGAGCACGGCACCGCCTTTCGCGTCTGGGCACCTAATGCCGATTCAGTCTCTGTCGTAGGCACGTTTAACGACTGGGATGAAGAGGCTCATCCGCTAGAACGCGAAGACAATGGTTACTGGTATGCTGATGTTCCCTCAGCAGCGGCGGGTGATGAATATCGCTACATGATCCGCAACGGCGATCAGCGGATGTCGCGTATTGACCCGTATGCACGGGAAGTGACAAATTCGGTGGGCAACTCCGTCATCTGCGACACACATTTCGATTGGGAAGGTGTCGAGTATCAACTTCCCCCTCGTGAAACGCTCGTCATTTATGAGCTGCACATCGGGACTTTCGGGCGGAAGATGGCCGATGATCAGAATGTCGCTGACTTTGAAGCGGCGATTGGCCGATTGGATCACCTGCAACGGCTCGGCATCAATTGCATCGAAGTCATGCCGGTCGCAGAATTCGCCGGTGATTTATCTTGGGGTTACAATCCGGCTCAACCGTTTGCCGTCGAGTCAACCTATGGTGGTCCGGCCGCGTTCAAGAAGTTTGTACGTGAAGCTCATCGGCGTGGTATCGGCGTCATTCTGGATGTCGTCTATAACCATTTTGGCCCCAGCGATCTCTCGTTGTGGCAGTTTGATGGCTGGTCGGAAAATGGCGGGGGTGGGATCTATTTCTATAACGACTGGCGTGCCGCCACACCCTGGGGATCAACTCGCCCCGATTATGGACGGCCGGAAGTCCGGCAATATCTGCGAGACAACGCATTGATGTGGATCGACGAATACCAGGTCGACGGATTGCGTCTTGATATGACGCTCTATGTCCGGAACGTCTCAGGAAGTGGAAACTCAGGCGATGATCTGCCTGATGGCTGGGGTTTGACACAATGGCTCAACGATGAAGTGAAGCGTCACCGACCGGATGCGCTGACCATCGCGGAAGACCTGCAGAACAACGAATGGCTCACGAAAACAACGGGTGAAGGCGGGGCAGGATTCTCGGCCCAGTGGGATGCTCAATTTGTGCATCCGATTCGCGATCTCGTGATCATGCTGGAAGACGACCATCGCTCGATGGATACACTGCGGGCAGCCTTGGAGCATCGCTACAACGGTGACCCGTTCCAACGCGTGATTTATACGGAATCGCACGACGAAGTGGCGAATGGCAAAGCCCGTGTCCCTGCCGAAATTGATCCGGATGATGGCACCGATTGGTATGCCCGCAAGCGTTCCACTTTGGGGGCCGTCGTCGTGCTGACAGCACCGGGAATCCCCATGCTGTTTCAAGGTCAGGAGTTTTTGCAGGATGGGTGGTTCCAGGATACCCTGCCCCTCGATTGGCATCGTACTGATGAGTACCGAGGCATCGTCAGGCTCTATCGTGATCTGATCGCGTTACGGACCAATGCTAACGGCGACTGTCGGGCTCTGCAGGGGGCAGGGTTTGAAGTGGTTTATCAGGACAATGGCGGCAAAACCTTCGCCTTCCGTCGCTGGCGAGATGACAATCCGAACGAATCGCTTATGATACTCCTGAATTTCCATCGAGAGGCACGCGATATCGAATGCCGCTTTGCTGCGGGTCGGTGGGAACCGGTCTTCAACTCCGATGCCGCCGCATACGGCAACGATTTTTCGAATTCACCAACAGACCCGATCGAGATTGCAGAAGATCAGGCAGTCAAAGTTCATATGGGGTCTTATTCTGCCGTGATTTACCGAAAGGTGGGATCGTGAACGACTCAGCCGACCATTTTGCAGTGGAAGCCCTGCTGCTCACCGCAACTCGTGTCACCACGATGTCGAAGGGACAGGTGCTGTCCAATGCCACGGGGTTTTTCTTTGAGCGTGACGAGCAGTTGTTTCTCGTGACGAATCGTCATGTGGTCTGCAACGAGTCAACGAATCATGCCCCGGACGCCCTGGATCTGGAACTGCACGTTTCGGAAAGCAACATTGCCGAAGTGACGTCATATTCGATCCCCCTCTACAACGGCAAAGTACCCACCTGGCGTGAAACGACAGATGCCGCAGGGATCGTGGATGTTGTCGTTTTGCCGGTTGATAAGACACAACTTCCGCCGACGGTGGTCTATCGGGCTTTCACGCCGGAGAAACTTGTCGAGGAATTGGACGAAGTCGAAGTCGGGACGCCGCTACTGGTCGTCGGGTTCCCGCTCGGTTTCCACGACACGCTCCACCACTTACCGGTGGCCCGCCATGCCATAATCGCATCGGCGTTTGGCTTGCGATTTCAAGGTTCGGGATGCTTCCTGACGGATGGGCGTACGCATCGTGGGATCAGTGGTGCCCCGGTGGTGACCCGTTTTTCCAGCCGCCGCGGTCGCTCATCCCTGCCGTATTCCTTGCTGGGTATTCATGCTTCTCGCATCGATATGAACTCTCGCGACTTACAGCAGGATGAAGCGTTGGGCCTCAACTGCGCCTGGTATGCCGACGTGCTGCTGACATTGACCGATGCGTCATACGAGCAGCCTGCGGAACAGCCGGAGGCTGAAGATCCCGCCACCGTCGCTTCGCCATCACCCGCCGCCAATGTTACCGTACCGGCTGAGGCCAAGGCGAGGGCCTGACGATTGGCCGATTAGGCGGAGCGAGCACTTGTAGCCTGAGGGATTGTTCGGCTTTACATATTCACTCGCGTTGATGTATGATTCCTCAGCTTCGTAAGACGTCTGAGGCGCTCCCCTGGATGACGTCGCTGCCTGCAGTGTCACCGCCACACTCGCTGGGAGTTCCGATGTCTGACACTACGACGAAATCGCATGCTCATCAGCACGCGTTCGGCTGGCTCCAGCCGACAGGACGGGATCTGTTAACGCAGCGGTCACGTCGCTGGTTCCTGCAAACCGGGTTAGCCGGAGTTGGCGGGCTAACATTGCCGCGACTGTTGCAGGCTCGTGAGTCGGGGAAAGTCGCTGCCCCGCATTCCAAAAAATCTGTGATTCTGTTCTGGCTGTCCGGCGGCCCAAGCCATATCGATATGTGGGACCCCAAGCCCGATGCGCCGTCGGAAATCCGTGGCCCTTACCACACGATTCCCACAAAAGTCTCTGGTATCCGCCTGTGCGAGCATCTGCCGTTGCAGGCCTCGATCATGGATAAGCTCTCGATCTTGAGGGCCGTGGACTGCAAGGCGAGCAATCACACGCCGATCACGTTTCAGGCTGGGAACCCGCTGGCTCAGCGGACCGACAATGGTCGCGATGGGGCTGGGTATCCGTCGATGGGTTCCGTGGTCGCCAAGTTCCGAGGTCCGAATCATCCCGATCTTCCCGCGTTCGTCGGTCTGGCCCCATCCTGGGTTGCGGATATCTATGAGGCGGGCGACATGGGCTCGCAGTATGCTCCCGTGAAGGGGCTCGAAGTGGTGGGCAAGTTCGGCCTGCCCGAGGGAATCGTCGCGGATCGACTGCGAAGCCGCAATGAACTCCGCAGTTCGTTCGATCGTCTGCGACGAGATCTCGATCAACAGAAAACGCTTGAACAACTCGACCGGTATAACCGCCAAGCCTATGAGATGGTTCTTGGCGGTCATGTTCAACGGGCTTTTGACGTCTCACAGGAAAGTGACTCCGCACGCGATGCCTATGGCCGAAATGAAATTGGTGAAAAAGCCCTGCTCGCCCGCCGTCTCGTGGAGGCTGGCGTGTCGTTCACGGTGGTCAGCGGTGCCTGGGGTTACTTCGATCACCATGGCGACAATGTGCGCTGGGGCGGCATCGAAAAAGGCTTGACACCGTTGCTGCCCAATGTCGACCGTGCCATGTATGCCCTGGTCAACGATCTGGAACAACGAGGCCTGCTCGATGACACACTGGTTCTGATGCTGGGAGAATTCGGGCGATCGCCAGTGATCAACAAGGAAGCGGGGCGCGAACACTGGACCAACGTCATGAGCATGCTGGTCGCTGGTGGTGGGCTGCGACATGGTCAGGCGGTTGGCAGTACCGATCACAAAGGCTACGAAATCAAAGACGGTCTGGTTCGCCCGCAAGATCTGGCCGCTACAGTTTACCGGCATATGGGTATCGACCTGCAAACCCACTGGATCAGCCCGCAAGGCCGTCCTACACCGATTGTTGTCGAAGGCGGCCGACCGATTCCGGAACTCGCCTAGCAGCTGAGTTTCTTCCTCAGTAGGGTGCACACCAGAAGCATTAGGCAGGCGCTGCCAGCAGTGCGACCAGATCGTCCATGCTGACCGGCTTCACCAGATGATGATTGAACCCCGCCTCATGGGCCGATTGACGATCGGAATCCTGTCCGTATCCGGTTAAGGCAACCAGCACGGGCTGTGCGATCTCATCCGACTGGCGGATTCTGCGGGCCAGTTCGTACCCACTCATATCAGGCATGCCGATATCCGAGATCACAAGATCGGCCTGGAACTCAGCCAGCGTGGTTAGTGCTTCCTGCCCACTTGCCGCCGCTCTGACATCCTGACCCAGCGACGTTAGCAGGCGACTTAGCAGGTGCACGGCCGCGGTATTGTCGTCAACCACCAGAATGCGTCTCGGAAGGATACCATCATGAACTCCTCTACTTTTCAAGACCGTTTGCGGCGTCTCAGAAGTAGGCATCATTGGCAGTTCCACGGTAAATGTGCTGCCTTGCTGATCGCCAGCACTACTGACCCGAATTTCGCCGTGATGCAAATGGACCAGTGTCCTAGCTAACGTCAATCCAATCCCCAAACCTCCTTGAGAACGGCTGTGTGAACTATCGACCTGAGAAAAGAGCTCGAAGATCTTGTCGAGCATTTCCGCGGGAATACCCACGCCATTATCTCGCACGCGGAGTAAGGCCTTGTGGTTCTCTTCAACCAATTCCAGTTCAATTGTCCCCTGATTCGGTGTGTACTTCACCGCGTTGACCAGCAGATTGGTCATCACTTGCGTTAAACGGACTTCATCTCCTTCCACATACAAGGGACGCTCGGGGACTTGTGTATGCAGAGTGTGAGCCGCAGCGGCGATCATCGGCTGAGCGGCAGCTATCGCGTGCTGTATGACCGATTGCAAACAGACGGGGGCACGCTGCAGGTTCAGTTTGCCACGAGATATCCGGGACACATCGAGCAGATCGTCGACCAGTTGCTTGAGATGCACGCATTGGCGGGCAATCAAGTTGGCTGTCTCGGCGACCTGATGCTGGTTCTCCGGCTCCAGGGCAATCAGTTGTGTCCCTGATGTCAGTGCCGAAAGTGGATTACGCAATTCATGAGCCAAGGTGGCCAGGAACTGATCCTTGCGCTGATCCGCTTCACGGACTTCCTCATACAGTCTGGCCCGTTCGAGAGCCACGGAAGTCATCTGTGCTATCTGCATCAAAATGGCTTCATCATCGACGGTAAATGCTCCGGAGACTTTATCCATCACGCAGATCAGACCGACATTGTGCCCCGCGCGATCATTGAGGGGGGCGGCCAGACATCCCTGCGAGAAGTCGATCACGGCTAACGCAGGAGTCTCGGAAGACTCCGATGTGGCCAGTTCATCGGCAGAGATTCTTACGGGGCGATTGCTGAAGCGGACACGTTCGCGCAGGGCGTGAAAACGAGGGTCCAAAGTGATGCGTGCCCATGTTGTCTTGCCCTCGTGAGAGGACGATACCCATTGGGCGTTGTGCCAGTCGTCGTCATGCAGCAGCACCAGTTCCGCCAGTCGTGAGTCGACCAGTCGACAGGCACCTGTGATCACGACTTTCAGTGTTGCCTCCCGATCGGGAGCGCCGCTGAGTTGTAACGCCAGATCCGCCAGCGTTTGCTGCTGTTCCGACCAGAGGACCGTAGCTTCTTCCGAGAGCACTCGCGACGTAATGTCTTCATGCGAGATGACGACGCGCGTCCGGTTCGCGCTGGTAAAGCGGTTGGCCCGCATTAGAAACCAGCGCTTGGTCGTCGGCGAATGACAGGGATATTCCAGCGAGAATGTGTCGTTCAGGCCATCAATCACATCGCGGATGCCACGTGCCACGGCATGAGCGTCGGGGCTGCAATCTTCCGATTCGGCCAGACAGACTTCCAGATAGTTCTGTCCGACAGCATAGTTGGAAGAACCAAAATCATTGCTATCAGCGAATTCCCGCCATGCTTGGTTGACCATCAGGATTTCCCCCTGATCATTCAACACGGAAATATGGCTGTTCAAGGCGTCCAGCACGGAAAGTAGAAACTGCTCCGACTCCGCCAATTGCATTTCACTGGCTTGGCGGGCTTGTTCGATGGCACGCCGCTCTATGAATTGAGATAGCTTGGCACTGACCAGTTCCAGTTCCGTCGCAGAGTGATCGGACATCGCCTGTTTGGTATAAACCGCGAGCATTCCCAGCAACCGGTCTTCGATCAGCAGTGGACAGGCCCAGACAAACAACTCGCCGTTGGTCTTGCCGCCATTCTGGTTGGAATGACTACCGCTCGTGAGAGAACCGGCTTGTCGGATCACCTGCCGTTCCCGTGCCGCACGCAGGACGATCTCATGCAGGGTCAGTGATGCCTCCAGATCTGAAGACGATAACCCCGACTGTGAGGCAATTGCCTGTGAACGTAGTTCCTGCCAGTCGGAAGCCGTCGTCCAGAGGCAAGCAGCCGTGGCAGACAACTGTTCGAGGATCATCTGCAGACTTTGCTGGAGTTGTTCCTCGGTCTGACCCGCTTTACCGATCAGCATACCGACATTCGCCCGCAACAGCAGAATGCGCGAACGTTCCAGTCGAATGGCTTCGGCTTGCCGCTCTTCAGCCGTAGCGCGCATGACCAGAACCAGGCCGACAATATCTTGATCGTTATCCACAATCTGACGCAGGCGCACTGTCACCGGTTGGTGATGCCCTGCTTTGTTGGTCAGCACGCAAACGTAACTGACGGGCTCATGATTTTGGGATTGAAGCAGCCGATCCAACGGAAGCTGGATCATGGCCTGAGAAACTTCATCTGTGAGCCGTAATACCTCGCTGAGAGGAAAGCCCAGTGCGAACTGGCTGGAACGACCTGTCATGGTTTCCGCAGCACCATTCCACTGCGTGATGCGACCATTTCGATCCAAGGTTATGACGGCTTCCGTCAGGCTCGCCAAGGTTACGCTCAATTGCTCGCGCTCGTTGTAGAGCCACTCACGCTGCTGATTCATAGCGACCGCGTTGCGGCGAATGATCTCCAGGATTCCGACAAAGACTGCGATTCCTAGAGCGAATAGCCCAACTGACGAAATCAAGGCCGTATAAAGAGACCGTGCTGCGTGATCTTCTCGTTCGATGAGCAGCAGTCGTTCTTCCGTCCGCATGGCAGAGACGGTGTCACGCACGCGGTCCAGCAGTTTGGAAGCGGCAAGTGCTGCAGCGACCGCCTCGCTATCTTCCAGTGCGCCATCATTGCGGAGTTGGATACTTCGTTCCAATTCACTTTGCAAATCTTCGAACTGCTTTTTGAGATCGGCCAGTCGCTCCTGCTGGCTCACGTTGTCTTGTGTTTCAACCACCAGCCTGTTCAGCTGAGGATTGAGCTGCGCAATAGAGTTCTGATAGTTCTGTAAAAACCTTTGATCGCCACTGAGAAGGTAGCCCCGCTGCCCACCAACCGCATCCGTAGCGATCCGCAGCAGTTCCGTTGCCAGTTGATCGACTTCGTGAGTGTGCGAGATGTTCTCTGCACTCTGGTTGAGCACATCGATATTTCGATAGCTGACAATTGCGCCAATGCCCAAAAGCGAAATCAGCAGCGCGATTCCAAAGACAACAGAGCGATTCAACATCGCACGCACGGCAGATCTCGCATTCATGGGGACCACCAAAACCGCCCTGCAGGCAGCCCCCTGACGCACGCTTTTGCTGCGAGTGAACGATTCAACCCACGCTCATCATCGCAGCGTCCCGCCACCAGATTACCGGGCGAACGCAGAATTCGCATTCGATGGGCACGGATTTCGGTTGACTCGGCCCCGGTGTGCAGCACAAATTGCGAGCTCTTCGGCATGATCGCTACCAACGCACCACAGCGAGACATATACTCTGGCGGCACTGGCAATCCCACTGCAGGTTTTTTCCTCGAAGTCACCAACCGATGGCCGATATCCCCGCCCTGAAAGTCGTTCTTGCTCATGGCATCGCGGATGCCCGTGAGGCGTTGCATCAGACCATGGCGCAACTGAAATACGAGGACGTCTGGCTTTGTTCCACTGGCCGGGAACTGATCGATCTGGCCCGCGAGAAAAGCCCCGATCTGATTTTTACCGGTGTCGACCTGCCCGACATCGATGGACCGTCGGCCCTCATCGAAATCAGCCGCACGCATACTATCCCGGCGATTGTCATCACCCAGCAGCGTTCGCTGGACTTGGTCCAGAAAGCCCTGGAAGACCACGTGATGGCTTACCTGCTGGAACCAATCAAGACGGAAGAAATTCTTCCCACGATCTATTTGGTTCTGAGACGGTTTGAGCAATTTCAGGAACTGCAACAAGAGAACGAGTCGTTGAAGCAGGCCCTGAGTGACCGGAAAATCATCGAAAAGGCCAAGGGCGTTTTGATGAAGCGGGCCAATATCGATGAAGAAACTGCCTATAAACGGTTGCGGCGAATGGCGACCGATCGCAGGATGAAAATGGTGCAGGCCGCCGAGCAGATTCTGAGTGTTGATGAAATTCTGGAGCCATAACGGCCCCGTTCGTTCAACAGCACTGCAGTCCTGGAACGGCGTACTGGTACTGATAGGGAAATAAGAATTCGGCAAAGCAATTTCCGTTAGCGGACCCGGAATCCTGTGCAGAGAAGCCTCACAAGGGCTCTGCTCAGAGATGTCCAAACAGGTCGGGCTAACGTAGGCCGACAAGACGATTCACACATTGGGCATTGAATGAAACTCTACGCCGTGGCTTGACGGGAGTCAAGAGGCGCTACTGTGCTTCCCCTAATGGCACCTCTGGAAAACGGTTAACCACCAGTAATCATCTGTAGCCGCTGAGGTAAGACCGAAATCTGAAACGGCTGATCGGTGACGACATCTCCATCGATCGTCACCGGAAAGGAATCGGTACATTCCACGCCGAGTAGCCTGGCTCGGCGATAGAAGACCAGGGGATGCTCCAGGAACTGGTCCAGCAGATAATTCGCGGTCAACGACGCGATCTGTGTGGTGGTGCCATCAAGGATGGCAATGACATCCATCAGGCCATCACCCAGTTCTGCTTGCGGAGCGATAGTCATCCCGGCTCCGGTGGTCTGCCCATTGGCAACAAACAAATTGAGCACCGAGAACTTCTGCGGGGGGTCGCCATCAAAACTCAAGTGGACCTCAAAACCCTGGAGATCTGCGGCTGCCTGAATCACTCCCCGTAAATAGCAGAACGCTCCCCATCGCTGTTTCATTTCCGGGGTCATCAAGCTCAGGTACTGTCCAGTGTTCCCGGCAGTGCACATGTTGGCCATCACTCGCGAGACTCCCCCTGCCTTCAATTCCATGAGATCACACGCGGCGGTGACATCCTGAGCCTGTAGCAGAACTTCCAACGCCTGCTGGGGATCAAGTGGCATTTTCAAGGTGCGGGCCAGATCGTTCCCGGTCCCCAATGGCAGAATTCCGCAAGTGACTTCAGACATGAGACCGGAATCGGCGACTCCCTGCAGGACGGCACTCACGGTGCCATCGCCCCCAGCGGCAATCAAACGCCGGACACCGGCCTGCACGGTTGTGGCCGTGGTGACCAAGGTCTCTTCCCGCGAGCCCGTGGCAATGACACGGCAGTCGTTCCGCTGGCTCAATTCGGCGTAGATCGTCTCCGCTTGTGCGGTTCCCCCTGCGGAGGGATTCCAAATGGCCACGGTGGGAAGCATGGGGGCGCTCTTTATTTGGGTATTGGACGAGGTGATGGCTGGTCACGAAAAATTTTCGCCGCAAATGAAATACCTGAGCGTGAGCGATTCATAGTTATCGTGTAAGAGTGAACGTTTTCCGCAGATTTCGAGGATTCCGAGATTGAGGCTTAACCTGCCGCTGGTTGATGGGCAAGCATTCCGTGGTGGCTTTTCCGCCGCGCGAACGAGAGCCAAACAATCGCCCGAGGTCATTCCGAAATGAGGCGAGAATGTCATAAGTCCTTGATTCTCAACTGTTAGTGCGTGGCTAGGTGGCTCAAGCGAAATTTGGCACGGAATCTGCCTAGGCTCCATCTGCAGCGAGGCATGCCCGTCGCGGTTGTTTGCTAGTGTTTCTGGCCAACGTTGTCCACGAGCACACGCACTTCACAGCCCAGGGTCATATCGTGATGTTCGATATGGATGGTGTCCTCAGGTTGTCTACACCGGTCGGGAGAGTTGCAGTCGGGACTGGGCAAGGTTGCCAAAACTCTTGACGAAGCCCCCGGCCGGTGCAGACGACGTGCTTCTGATTCGCCACTGATCTTCTTCCCTCAAGCTCCCCTGCCATTTCTAACAGAGCAGGCACGACGCATCCCACTGGCAAGACATGGGCGTGTGAAGCAGCTTCGGACCGTCTTCTTGAGCCGGAATGCTCACGATCAAAATGCAGTTTGACTATGGACTGCAGGAGCTGCTGCTCGCTCGGACTTCTTGCAGCCCCCTCAGCATCAGTGGCTCCTGTTCACAGCCAAGTCAGAACTGCTGACGGATTCTGTGCGGACCACTTACGGCCATTCATTGTGCCCCGTCATATAGGCCACGCGAGTGATCGTTGACAGGCCACAGCGCTGCCGCAGCGTTCTTTCCCGATTCGCTCGGATCTTCTTCGTAGCGAGTATCGCAGTGCCCCACAAAAAACAACATCCACACAAGCAACATGTGGGCAAGGAGTTAGAGGGCATGGCTCTGCACAATTCCCTGCGGGTTCTCCGGTCTGGCATGCCACCTGCTTGACACATTCAACGTTACTCAAACACGAGGTTGTGAAGATGAAATCGTTAATCCATCGCTACTCCCCGGTCCTTCTGAAAGCATCGGTCCCAGTGGCAATGGCCTTCCCCCTGTTTCTCCTGGGGTGTGAGCAGTCTCAAGAAAAGAAACTGCTCGACATTGAAACCCCAGGTGTCAATATCGAAGTCAACAAGCAGACCGATGGTCCTGCGAATGTCGACGTCGAAGTCAAGGACTGACAGTTCCGAGTGAGTGGGTGAGTTTCAAGGACCTGAATTTCACGTCTACTTGAAACTCACCCAAGTCTATCAAACCTGCAGGGGCGACGGGCATGAACCGTTCAACGCCTGGCCCCGCACTGTCTACATGCTCTTGAAAGGGTCGATCATGTTAGGTTGGGCATTAACTTTTGTGCTGATCGCGTTGCTGGCTGGTCTCTTCGGTTTTGGTCTGGTGGGAGGCATGGCCTACGGGGCTGCGAAGATCTGCTTCTTCATCTTCCTGGTCCTGGCGATCGTGTCGCTGCTATCGGGCCGTCGGATTCCTTCATAGGGTTCCATGCCGATCACTTGATTTGTGATCGCGTTGAATTCGACCCTTGCTGCGGCTCTGGGAATTTTTGCGACGTTGTCGCAGGTCTCAGAGCCGTAGTAAGTTTTTTTGCCAGCTGACAAAATGCTCCGACTGATCAATTTCCCATTCGATAGGTTTCGTAGGGATGATTGCACGGCGTGCCGCGTGTGATCTGCATCTGACGGGTTTCCGGCTCGATGATGACCGAGAATACCGTCTCCCAGAAGCCGTGTGGTCCGTCGGCATTCGCGTGACGGCAGAGCGAATGGGGATGGTCTTCATGATCTCGCAGAGCGGCTTCAATCTGCGCCAATTCAATCACTCCCGTTTGTGCCATCGATATCTCAAGCAGCTTGGAAATTCTTTCGAGCCGTGGTCGCGACCGGATCAACTCCGGGAATTGCTTATTGATGGTGTCCAGTCGCGGATGCAGGCAGTGGTTGGTATGCAGCACTGACTGTGGGTCTTGCAGGACACAAACATTATCGATCGTCACCTCCAGATCTGCCGGGCCATCTGCCGTTGAGAGCATGATGTTGGCGGGGATCACTCGATCAACGGCGTCCAGTATGGCCACAATCTCGGTCAGCGTGCCGACCTCATACATACGACGCACCAGGCAATAGTGGGGCACACCCAGTCGGCGGCTGGGAGCCGGAAGCGAGTTGAGACAGAGACCCATGCCGAGTTCATTAAACCCGATGTAAGCCAGCAGACCGGCTTGCGTGATGGTGGTGAAGGCGGGGCGATGGGTTGGTCGCCGCGTCAGTACCAAGGTGAAGGGATCGAGTGCCGGATCATTGTCCCAGTTTTGAGCCACAATCCGGCCCAGCGAACCCTGAGCTGCAAGTGATAGCGAAGTGCAACCACCCGCCGCATCGGCCTGCAACTGATTGCGCACCTGGAGCAGCATCAAGTCTTCGACGGAGACACCACTGCTCTCCGACATACCGCGCAACTCTTCCAGTTGTTCCGGGGCATACTGTTCGACGATCGGAATCGAGGCCGCAGCCACCCGCATGGCCGAAGCCCGTGAGATCTGAAGTGTGCGATTGACGCGTTCCAGGGCGATATCACAGAACCCGCGGATCTGTTCACCGGCCGCTTCGCCGAGTTGCCGTCCCATTTCTCTCGGCGTGCCGCGGACGGTGAGTTCGGGGTATCGGGTGTTCGACACTGGCACAGTCTCCGGGCATTTGGCGATGAGCAAGGCGAGCAGCGTGGGCAGCAAATCATAACCTGTCGCGGTTGACGGGGATGTGGTAAACGTATTAAAGTTATTTGATCGGTCGGGACGACGCTGATTTTATCTGCGCTCACGCAGTGTCCAACCACCGTGACTGCCTGCCAACCCTCCTACCTCAACAGCGGTTCACGTATGTCTCACTCCGACTGCGGGGCACCACGGTCTTATCATTTTGCTAGCGCATTCGTTTGCGGACTCTTGGCTTTTAGCGGGTTCGCACGGGGCCTTGACTCGTCGGTGACGGCCGCCGAGGCCCGCATCAGTTTTCTGAATGATGTGGAGCCGGTGCTGACCAAGGCGGGTTGTAACGTTGGCGTCTGCCATGCCAAGGCGGGGAACGGTCAAAATGGTTTCCAGCTCTCCCTGTTAGGCTTTGAACCGCTGGAAGACTACGAACACCTGGCGAAGGAAAGCCGCGGACGACGGTTATCCACGGGGGTGCCAGAGCAAAGCCTGCTTTTGCTGAAAGCCACCGGAACCTTGCCACATGGTGGGGGTGTTCGTCTGCATGCCGACTCTCCGGAATACCGGATACTCCGCGACTGGATTGGGCAAGGGGCTGCGAGCGATATTGAACAGGCCCCGAGCCTGGTCAATGTCGAAATTATCCCACCCGAAGGTACGATGCCACCTAAGAGTGAGCAGTCGCTGCAGGTGATCGCCCGGTTCTCGGATGGCAGCTCCCGAGATGTGACGCGTCAGGCCTTGTTCGAATCGAATGATCCGGCGATGGCGGAAGTCTCTCCGCAGGGGAATGTGCATTCCTTGGACATCACCGGCAAAGTCTCGGTGATGGTCCGCTATCAAAGCCGCATCACAGTTTTCAATGCCACGATCCCTCAGGGAGCGTCGGTCAATTCCTTGCCTGAAGCGTCGAACTTTGTCGACGAACATGTCTTCGCGAATCTCAAAGCCTTGGGTGTTCCGCCATCACCAGTGTGCGATGATGCCACGTTTTTGCGTCGCGTCACTCTCGATATCGCCGGTCGATTGCCGACCAATGACGAAACACAAGCCTTCCTGGCCAGTACCGATGCCGACAAACGCGAGCAATGGGTCGATACGCTGCTGCGCAGTCCGGAATATGCCGACTTCTTTGCCGGCAAGTGGGCCGCCTTGCTCAAGAATCGTCGTGATGATACCAGCGACATGGTCGCCAACTTCGCTTTCCACGCCTGGATTCGCGATAGCCTCTTAGCCAATAAACCCTACGACCAATTTGTGCGGGAACTACTGGCCGCCACGGGGACCGTCATCGGCAATCCGCCGGTCGCCTGGTACAAGCGTGTCAAAGAGCCGAAGAACCAGCTGGAAGACGTGGCTCAGTTATTCCTCGGGGTCCGCATGCAGTGTGCCCAGTGCCATCATCACCCCTTTGAACGCTGGAGCCAGGACGATTATTACTCGCTCGCCGCCTTCTTCTCTCAAGTTGGCCGGAAACCTTCTGGCGTGCGTGATGAAGATCTGATCTTCCACAAGCGCGGCGTTGCCCAATTCGTCAACATGAAAACCGGACAGCCTCGCAAGCCCGCCGCCTTGGGCGACGAGATCCCGGAAATTGCTCCCGATACCGATCCGCGGCTGAAACTCGCCGACTGGATGAGTTCGCCTACAAATCCCTTCTTCGCGAAGTCTTTGGTGAATCGTTACTGGAAGCATTTCTTCCAACGCGGGTTGATTGAACCGGAAGACGATATTCGTGACTCCAATCCGCCCACCAACCCCGAATTGCTCGCGGCTCTTGAGCAGCACTTCATCACCTCGGGTTTTGATCTCAGGGCATTGATTCGTGCGATCACCACATCGCACGCTTACCAGTTGAGTTCGATTCCAACACCGGACAATCTCAACGATCGGCAAAACTATTCGCGGTACTATCCGCGCAGAATGCCGGCCGAAGTCTTGCTCGATTCCATCGATCAGCTGGCCGGGACGCAAACCGATTTCCCGAATCTGCCCGCAGGAACACGGGCGATTGCTCTCCCTGATAACAGCTACAACCGCTCATCGCCGTTCCTGCGGGTCTTTGGCCGTCCGGAAGGGGAAAGTGTTTGTGAGTGCGAGCGTGTGCAGTCTTCGAGTCTGGCTCAAAGCCTCCACCTGATGAATGCCCCAGATATCAAGGCCAAACTCGGTCATGCCAACGGTCGTGCTCAAGAGTTGGCTAAAGCCGAAAGTTCCCCGGAAGAGAAAGTGCGTGAACTCTATCGGGTGGCCTTTTCACGAGAACCACGTTCTGAAGAGATGACACTGGCCCTCGAATACCTGAACGAACCTCGCACCAAGGCAGACGGCTCTGCCCTGGATGCCCAGCAAGCTTTGCGGGAAAATCTGCAAGACCTCATCTGGGCGTTGGTTAACACCAAAGAATTCCTCTTCAATCACTAGGTCGAGGATTGTGAGATCCATGACACGAACCTCATTCCGCCCGTTGCTCCGACTGCGATTTGTCGCCCCAGTGATCTCCACCGTGGCGATCGTCTGCGGTCTGGCTGCATCCGCTGTGGCGCAATCGGTTTGCCTGCCCGCGCCGCGTCTGCTGACCACCATGCCTATGGGAGGCCAGGTGGGAACCGAGGTGGAGGTCACGATCACCGGCGATCAGTTCGATGATGTGACCGATCTGGTCTTCTCGGATACGCGAATTTCCGCGAAACCGGTGCAAGATGACAAAGGACAACCGATCCCGCTGAAGTATCGTGTGACCATTGCCGCCGAGTGCCCTTCCGGCGTGTACGAAGCGCGGGTGATGACCCGGCTCGGTTTGTCATCGTCGCGGATTTTTTCTGTCGGCACTCTGCAGGAAGTCGTTCGTACGCAACCGAACACCACTCTGGCAACGGCCCTCGATGTGCCGCTTAACTCTGTCTGCAATGCGTTCATGAGCACCCGGGCTGTCGATCACTTCCGCTTTGACGCTAAGGCCGGGCAGCGAGTGATTGTCGATTGTGCCACCCGGGGTATCGACAGCAAGCTGGACGCGGTCGTCATCATCGCCGATGCCGCCGGTCGCGATTTGCTGGTAGAACGCCGCGGCGGAGCCCTCGACTTCACAGTGCCCGCCAACGGACAGTATGTGATCAAATTGCATGAGCTGACTTACAAAGGCGGACCCGAGTTCTTCTATCGGTTGGGTGTGTGGGAACAAGCCCCCGGCACGCCGATTGTCCGGCAGCCCGGAACCCGGACCGTGAACTCATTCTCCTGGCCACCAACGGGCCTCGCTACTGACGCTACCCTTGCCGAGGTTGAGCCGAACAACGAAGCCAGCCAGGTCCAGGCCATCACGTTGCCGTGTGATGTGGCCGGCAGTTTCTTCCCCGCCGCCGATGTCGATGTCTACGAATTCGCCGCCAAGAAAGGGGAAGAATGGTGGGTCGAAGTCGCCTCCGAGCGTTTTGGCTTGCCCACCGACCCGGCGGTGCTGGTCCAGCGCGTCGTCGAAGAGAATGGGAGCGAACGGTTGGTCGATGTCGTCGAACTCAGCGACATTCCCAGCCCGGTCAAAGTCTCCAGCAATGGTTATGCCTACGATGGCCCCCCGTACAATTCGGGCACATCCGATGTCCTGGGCAAACTCGTGATTCCCGAAGATGGCCGGTACCGGCTGCAACTTCTCGACCTGTTCGGTGGCACGCGGAATGATCCGCGAAATGTTTATCGACTGGTCATCCGTCAGCCCAATCCCGATTTTGCCCTCGTGGGCTGGGCGTTGCATATGGAACTGCGCAACGGCGACCGGAATGCCTTATCGAAGCCGGTCGCTCTCCGCGGCGGTGCGACGATGGCCTTGGAAGTGGTCGCCTTCCGGCGTGATGGCTTCGATGGCGATATCGATATTGTTTTGGATGGACTTCCAGAAGGCGTCACTGCCGAGGGATTGAAAATTGCCGCGGGTCAATCGCGCGGACTGATGCTGATCACGGCTCATCAAAACGCACCACGGGGGCGTTCGAATGCCAGTTTCACGGGCCGCGCGTCAATCAATGGCGAAGCCGTCACGCGGACCTGCCATTTAGCTTCAATGTCTTGGCCCATCACCGATGCCTGGGGTGAGTTTCCCCGACCTCGCCTGGTAACTGATGTCCCCGTGTCAGTCAGTGGCATCGATTTTTCGCCGTTGTCAATTGCTCCGCAAACTCGCGAAGCCTATGTGGCTCATGTGGGTGAGAAGCTGACGATTCCGTTGAATCACACCCGACGGAGCGAGTTTTCCGGTGCCACCATGGAATTGAAAACGATGGGGGCCGGATTCGAACGCCATCCGATGTTTACCATCCCGCTGACCGCCGATCAGTCGGAAACCACCTTGGATCTGGCGGCACTCAAGACACCGCCGGGTGAATATCTGATCGCCTTCTATGGCAGTGCGGTCGCAAAGTACCGGCATCACCCGGAAGCTATCGAGACCGCGGCGGCAGCGAAAGCCCAGGCGGAGCAAGAGCAGCAGGATCTCGACGCAGAGGTGAAGCAATTGACGGCGACGGCGGACGCGACCGAAACTGATCAACAAGCCGAAGCCAAAGCGGCTGTTGATGCGGCGACGGCCCGTTTGAAAGCAGCCACCGAAGCTGTTGCCAAAGCGACCGAACAGCTGAAGCGAGCGACGGAGATCGCTCAACCGAAAGACATCGTTGATATTGTTGTTTCCGAACCGATTGCGATTCGGATTTTGCCTGCGGAGTCGAAATGAGTCGAACATCGCATTACGAACCCACGTTGTGTCCGGGCCCATTCGCTCACCGCGCACCGGCGCGTCGGGCGCTTCTGAAGATGGGTCTGGCCGGTTTCGCCTCGGTGAGCCTGCCGGGCATTCTCCGGCTGCAGGCACAAAATCGGCTGCACGCCGCGGAAACCTCCGGCGGTCGGGCGAAGAACGCGGTCATCATGGTTTGGCAACCGGGCGGCCTGTCGCATATCGATTCCTACGACCCGAAACCTTTGTCGGGCAGTGAATATCGCGGGCCATTTGATCTGATCGACACCAAAGTTCCCGGACTGCAGTTCACCGAACTGCTCCCGAGGCAAGCCGCGATCGCCGACAAGTTCACCGTACTGCGTTCGATGCGGCAATCGGCCGGCGGGCATCCCGCTGGTTCCATGCAATTGCTTTCCGGCGATCCCGATACACGGGACAAGCCTAAGCCGCGATATCCCGACTGGATGACGGTCGCGAACTATCTGCGATCGCAATCCGGCCCGCGCGAAACCCCGTTACCGACCTACGTCGGCATCAATCCGCCCTTGGAATACAACGGCCCCGCCTACCTGGGCGATGCCTATTCCCCGTTCACCGTGCATGGTGATCCGAATTCGCCTTCGTTCAACGTGCCGAACATTGGCTTGACCGACACCCGCGAAGTACAACGCCTCGGGCGACGGGCATCATTGCGGCAGAACCTTGATACGTTGGAACGCGCATTCGATAAGGCGGGTGAACTCGCCGCGCTCGACGAATTCGAAACGCAGGCCATGACATTGCTGACCAACCCTCAAACGAAAGAGGCGTTCGATCTCAGCCAGGAAGATGACACCACGCGTGATCGCTATGGTCGGAATGCCTGGGGGCAGCAGTTGCTGCTGGCCCGGCGGTTGGTCGAGGCCGGTGTCGACATCCTCACCACCAGCCTGAGTGGCCCACTGTGTGGCCGCGTGAACAACTGGGACGATCACGCGGTCAATCACCATGTGTTCGACGCCATGCGTTTCCGCGCGGAAGCCTACGATCAGGCCGTCTCTGCGTTGATCGAAGACATCTATGCCCGCGGGCTCGATCAGCGCGTCCTGGTGGTGGTGACCGGCGAATTCGGTCGGACTCCGAAAATCAGCTATGCGGCCAGCACCGGTGCCGGCAATGCCAGCGCTCCTGCGGGGACTCAGCAACCGGGACGTGACCACTGGCCGCGGGCCTTTTCGAACATCTGGGCCGGTGGCGGGCTGCAAACCGGCCGCTTCATCGGCGCGACCGATAAGCGTGGCGAAGACTCGATCGAGCGGATCTGCGGACCGGGTGACTTCCTCGCCACGATTTATTATCACCTCGGGATTGATGCTTCCAAGACTCTGATCCGCGACTTCAATGGACGGCCCACCCCGATTGTCGACCAAGGCCGTCCGATTCCGGAACTGATCGGATAATTTCTGCTCGGTTCGCTCTGACAGCCCCTTATCCATGAGTTAAGATGCCGGTCGAACTTGTTGTCGATCGGCATCTTTTTCATTCATCGAGAGACATCACTTATGTCCTGGATTCTGCGTGCTCTGTGTCTGGTCGGGTTGTCGATGACTTCTGCCCATCTGTCAGCGGCAGAGATCGATGTGAAATATCCGATCCCCTTTCCCAAGGAGGACTGGCCAGGCTGGCGCGGCCCCTTCGGCACGGGTGTCGCCGTGGCCGATCAGTCGCCACCCACAAGCTGGAGCGATACCGAGAACGTGCTCTGGAAGGTCCCCGTTCCGGGACGCGGGCATGGTTCGCCGACAGTGATTGGTAATCGGGTCTATCTCGCGACGGCGGAGGTCGAACCGCAGGTGCAATCGGTCATGGCTTTTGACCGCACCACGGGCAAACCGTTTTGGAAAAAGAAAGTGCACACGGGCCACTTTGATACCAAGGGCAATGCGAAGAGTTCGCACGCCTCTTCGAGCGTCTCATCGGATGGCGAACGCTTATTTATTGCGTTTTCCAATCACGATGCGATCTGGACGACCGCACTCAGTTTCGATGGCGAGATTCTCTGGCAGACCAAGGTGGCAGACTTCGTCAACCATCAGGGGTTCGGCGCTTCACCGATTGTATATGGTCCGCTGGTGCTGATGGCGGCCGACAGCAAAGGCGGGGCCGGACGTGTCGCGGGCCTCGATCGGCAAACGGGCAAGGTGGTCTGGTCGAACCCTCGTCCGAAGTTGCCGAATTACTGCTCGGCGACAGTGCTGCATGTGGCGGGGCGGGATCAGATCATCATGATCGGCTGCAATCTGGTGCAGGGGCTGGAACCGCTCACCGGGAAGGTCTTATGGGAAACGGCCGGGGCCACGGAAGAGTGCGTGACCAGCACCGTCACCGACGGACAGCACATCTACACGACCGGCGGTTACCCGAAGAACCATGTAGCCGCCATGCTGGCCGATGGCAGTGGCAAAGTGGCCTGGGAATCCGCATCACGGGTCTATGTCCCGTCAATGGTCATCAAAGACGGTTACCTGTATGCGATTCTCGACGCCGGCGTCGCGATTTGCTGGAAGGCTGATACCGGCGAAGAAAAATGGAAGCAGCGCCTGGGGGGCACGTTCAGCGCCTCGCTGGTGCTGGTGGGTGACCAGATTTTCGGGACGGATGAAGCGGGAAAAACAACGATCTGGAAGGCCAATCCGAAAGAGTTCGAACTGGTCGCCGAGAATCAACTGGGCACGGAAGCCTTCGCTACCCCCACCATTTGCGGCAGCCGGATCTATGCCCGCGTGGCAGATCAAGTCGATGGCCAGCGTCAGGAGTGGCTCTACTGCCTCGGTGAGACGAAGTAGTCACTCCGCCGCGGGTTTGATGGCATGGATGACGATCGGGCTGCTGATCGTCGCCTGCCGTTCATCGGTAATGGTCAGAAACCACGCCGTCGTGTGCCCCGGCGGTGCCTTCACCGTCAGCATCGAATCACCAAGATCCGCGGCTACTGTCTCCCAGGTCCGTTTGTTGATCGGCTCGGTACCGGTGGTGAAATGGAGTTCGCCTTTGATCAACTTGGTGGGACTGTCCCAGGCCGCCGTGATGATATCGCCCTGAAGCTCGGGTTCCATCAGTTTCGGTAACGGAACGCCTGCCCGCAGATAATGATCAATGAAGAGGCTAATTTCGACCGGAGCCCAACCGGGCGGGTGCCCATGCGGCAGATTGACCGTGACTCGAAGTTGCTTTACACCAGGCACTGCCTGATAGCTGCGCATGTAGCTATCGAGAGGGTAGGCGAAATCGTTCGTGCCATTCACAAACAGGATGGGCATGGTGACCGCCGGCAAATAACGGGACGGGTCCCACAACTCAATCCAGCGGGCCCGCTGTTCGGGAGTCATGCGATTCAGGCGATCCAGCCAGGCACTGTTTTCGTAAAGAAATCCGCAGCCGTAGACCGGAACGGCCGCTTCAAACCGTGTATCCACCCCCGCCACGATGCAGGTCAGATACCCGCCCCAACTGATACCGGTGACGGCGATATGATCGCCATCCACTTCGTTAAAACTTCGAATGAGAGAATGGGCACGAATCACATCGGCGACGGCATGATACGGCCATTGTTCCGTGGGGGCTTTGTCGATGCTACCGAACTTTTCGTCGTCGCCTTGGTCGGGAGCACCATCGGGCAAGCGCGTGCGGTTTTCTTTGGCATGCGCATTTTTGCCTTCGATCGGGCGATGTCCAGCCAAATCCATCGCGATGGCCGCATAACCGCGTTTTGCCCAGAGTTCTGCCCATTCACGAAATGCTGTCCCTCCGCCACCGTGGACCAGCACCACTGCCGGAAACTTGCGGTCAGGCATCGCCTCGCCGGTCAGTGTTTCCGGAGTGGCATAGTAGGCAAAGACCTCCGTGGGCTGGCCATTGTACGGTTCGCCGGTATACATCAATGACCGTACTGGGCCGGCCTCATCCACCCAGGACATTTTCGGCGGTTGACTCAGTTCAGACAGATTCCACGGCGATGTGGCCGGCAGCCGGGGAGATGGCACCAGTTCTTCCGCAGTCGTTCCCTCTGCCACGATGAACAGACTGACGAGTCCCCAGAGACATGGTTTCGATAGCCACAACATGGTTTGGCCTCCCCTCAGGAATCAGTAGCAGAGCGAATTTTTGGCAGCGTAGCAGTCTACCGGAGCTTCTGCCACCTCTTGGCGGAACCTTCGATTCTGCCCATTTGTTCGCAATCGGTGTTGCCCAATTGGCGAGGTTCGATTACTTCATTACCAGCCCTGTTCAGGAGGACATCGAAGCCAGTTGGATGATTGGAGCTGTTATGAAGCATTCTGGTTTTTACTGTATCCTCTGGCTGGCAGCCGGTCTCATGGCGGGATGCGGGGCGAAACCCGATTCCGCTCCCAGTGTTGGCGCGTCTAACACGAGCGATTTTCCCGCTGATGCGCCATTCGTAGAAGAGTCTCCCGAGATGGCTGCGGAAGAAGGAGATCCTCTGATAGCCGAACCAACTCTGGGGCCCGTTGCGACCGAGGCGATGCCTTCCTCTGAAAATCTGCCCGGCACTGAGCCTCCCGATCTCGCGTTTCCAGCCCCAGCTCCGGAATCGCCCCCGGACCGGGAAATCCGACCACGAACCGCTGTAAAAGCCTCGGGGGCGGATGCAACGAAATCGGTGGAGCGGTATGTGGAAACCGAGGATGGTCGCCATCTGGTCGATGTCTTTTATGCCACCGACCGGGCACCCCTGTTTCAAATCGGACCAGCACCGTATTCCCCCGCCGCACTGATGGCGGCAGCCCTTGCCGGAGTGGTGTTCGCCGCCCTAGCCTTACTCGCCGTCAGCTATCGACGCATCAAGACGGCAATCGCCGTCGTGCTCTCGGGCGTGATGGTTTGTGGACTCTGGTTACGCCGCGATCGGATCGAAATCCCTGTTCCTGAAACAGCACTCCTGAAGTTTGGCGACTGGTACGGAGCCGATCGACACGAATTCCAAGGCAACAGCGTGACCGAGTTGGGCCTCTGCCAGGTCAGCCTTCCCTCAGACCATCGCGTAGGACAGTTGGAAACACGCTCGATCTTCCGCCTGGAACTTTACGACGATCCGCAGAAGCATGTCGTGATCGAACGACTCGAACGTCTGGACAACGACATGTTTTATGCCTCTCTGGCGGAGCACATCGCCAGTTCTCCTCGTGAAGAGGCGATCTTGTTCATTCATGGATACAACGTCGGATTTTCCGATGCCGTTCGCCGGACGGCACAGATGGCCTATGACCTGCGTTTTCCAGGTGCAGCCATTTGCTATACCTGGCCGTCACAGGGAGGCATGGAATCTTACAAGGTCGATGAAGCCAACGTGGGTTGGACCGTGATTCATCTGGAGGAATTTCTGCAGACCTTATGCGAGCAGAGCGGCGTCAAGCGATTGCACCTCATTGCTCACAGCATGGGAAACCGGGCCTTAACACAGGCGCTGGAGCGGATCGCACTAAGGAATGCACCGTTAAGGGAACAAATTGGCCAGGTGATTCTCGCCGCCCCCGATGTCGACTCCGGCGAATTCCGGCAGCGTTATGCCCCGGCCATGAGGAAGGTCGCCGAACACGTCACGCTCTATGCCTCAACGCACGACCGGGCCTTGTTGCTCTCCGCGTCGATTCACGGGTATGAGCGAGCCGGCCTCTCTGGTGAGCATCTCAGGCTCTTCCCTGGAATCGATACCGTGGATGCCTCGCCGATCGATACCAGTGTGATCGGGCACTCATACTACGGGGACAATCCCATCATGATTCGCGATCTGCGTTCGTTAATCGGCGAGGGTTTGCCCGCAGAAAACCGCCGCTGGTTAAAGAAAGTTTCGCGCGATGCGGATCTGCAGTTCTGGACCTTCCGATCGAAGAACGATCCGCTGATGATTCTGGACGATGCAATGGAATGATCAGCACCTCACAAGACAGTGGCGAGGCAGTGACCAGCGTCAAGGACGTGATCACTGTCTGCCACTGCCGCGAGGCTGACCTCACTTACTGGCGTCACGCAGCATCTTGATGCGATCGTGCCCGTCGCAGATATTGAGGTACTGGCGGGTCAATGTTGAATAGACCGCTGTACCAACCGTCTCCTCGATTGCATCTTCATAGGCACGCTTGATGCAGTCTTCTCCATACTCCGCCTCTGAGAGAATGGCAAATTCGTCATTGCTGGAGAAGTACTGCCGCACCTTCATCCAAACGCGATGCATGGCCGCGAGATAGGATCCGTCCGTCGGGGCCACTTCTTCATTCCATTGAACGAAGGCCCGCAGTTCTTGAGCGTTTTCCCAGCGGGTGCTGGCCAATTCCAGGCACAGCTCTCGCAGGAGGGGATTCGTCAGTGCGTCGGCTGATTCTTCAAAACCTTTGGCACTGTCGATGTTGATCTGAACCAACTCTTGCAGCGTATGAATCGCTGAGTCGTTCAGTTCAAGGGCAAATTGGGTTGTCATGGCATACTCCCTTTCGATAG
Source organism: bacterium (assembly GCA_016125225.1). Taxonomy (GTDB): domain Bacteria; phylum Planctomycetota; class Planctomycetia; order Planctomycetales; family Planctomycetaceae; genus DSVQ01. Next base: position 278,054 of record WGME01000017.1, read on the forward strand.
GGCTGTGATACTTCCGCAGAGCGACACGACGCTCTGGCTTGGAAGGGAGTAATAAGCACAACGCGTTCCCGAATCAGTCTTGGCTCACCGAATAACGCATGGAAGTTGGCGTATCCTCGGTTTTGAATTGAGGTTACGCCAACATAAAGAATCACGCATCGCGGTTAACTAGGGATGAGTTACAACTGACTCGCGAATGGTTACCGTTCAGATCTCATGGGCCATGAACGCTCAGCAATCAGTCACCGTGATGCCACGGCATGATCTACTTCAATCCTGTGTGATGCGGCGCGGAATCCCCACGGGATCGATTTCGAAGGCGGTCAAGTCGAGATCCACCGATCCCGAGGTTGAGACCGTCAATTCTGCGAGCCAGCCCACCCAGGTCGGGGGATCGCCGGGGAAATAGTCGAAGACAAAATTGCCCAGACTGTAAATGATGGGTTTGCCTCGGTAGATCTCGACCGTTTGCGTGACATGAGGGTGTGAGCCCACAACCGCAGACGCACCGGCATCGATCATCTGCCGAGCCCATTGATGCTGGACCGGTTCCGGCTCAGGCTCGAGTTCTGTGCCCCAGTGGACATAGGGAATGACGATGTGAGCTTGATCGATTTCCCGCGCCCGCCGAATATCCGCGATAATCATCGTCATATCAAAAGGGGCAATCCCGGCCTGATTCGGTGTCGCGGCATAGTCCTCCGACAGGAATTCGTTGTAACCGAGCAAAGCAATCCGGCAGCCGTTCTTCGTGAGAATCAATGGCCGGCGAGCCTCTTCCAGCGTGGCTCCCCCACCGAAGAACGGGAGGCCGTTCGATTTCTGCAGTTCCAGTTGGGCGGCAAAACCGTCGATTCCAAAATCGAGGGCATGATTGTTCGCCACGCTGACGGCATCGAAATGCCGCTTCAGCAATGGAAGTGATCCTTGAGCGCCGCGAAAGGTGTAGGGCTTGTGAGCAACCCGGCCACGATCCGAAATCACGCATTCGAGATTGCAGATCGCAAAGTCTGCGGCTTGAAGTTGAGCAGCAAAGTCCGCAAACGGATCGATCCCTTTGGTGATCGCATGGCCCGGCCCACCGTCGAGCATCACATCCCCGGCGAACAGGAGTCGAACCGGAGACGCTGGTGTTGCGTCGTCTGCCCGGGTTGGTGAGGTGACTGTACCACAGACAACGAGAGCGCAGGCCAACACGCAAGCAATACGCACGATATGTTCCGCGAAGAAATTTGCCGCGAGCGATAAGACCAAACGGCCACAACGCGACAGTATGGTCGGTGGTCCTACCCGCGCACAATCGCCAACCGTAGACAGTTCCCGCGAATGCTAGACCAGCACTTCGGCAATGGGCTGGCCGTGATCGAGCAGTGGCACCGGGCGCTGCGAGATGTCGTACACCCGCTGTTCCGGGTCGATGCCCAATGCGGTGTACATGGTGGCCGCAATGTCGGCGGGGCCATACGGCTGGGTCACCGGGAACGCGGCCTGGGCATCGCTCTCCCCCACCACTTGTCCGGCTTTGACGCCGGCCCCGGCAAAGAACATCGACCCGCACATGCCCCAGTGATCGCGGCCGCCGAGCGAATTGATCTTCGGTGTCCGGCCGAATTCCGTGAGATAAACGACCAGCGTGGAATCGAGCAGGCCGCGCTGTTTCAGGTCGGAAATCAGAGCGGCAAACGCCTGATCCATTCCGGCGACATTGTAGCCCCGCTGGCACATCTTCGAGACATGCGGAAACCGTTGTTCGGGGACGTTATGGATATCCCACAGGTTGCCGTAGTCGGGATCGTAACCGTAATCAACCATCACGAACCGTGCCCCGGATTCGACCAGACGACGGGCGAGCAGACAGCGCCCCCCGATTTTTGTGCGACCGTAGGCCTCGCGGACTTCAGCCGATTCCTGCGAGATGTCGAAAGCCCCCCGCACCTCGGGTGCTGACAGCAGATTCAGTGCACTGGCATACTGCCCTTCCACGGCATTCAACCGCGCCTGCTGATCTGCGGTCCATAAGGCTTTTTCCAAAGTCTCACGCAGATTGGCCCGTTGTTCTAGCCGTCCGAGATTCATACCGGTCGGATAACGCAGTTCCGGTGGATTGAGATTTTCAGCGGCGAGGGGTGAAGGGTCATATTCCTTTTCCCCCACCGTAAAGTCGGGTTGTTCCGGCTGCCCGCCGACACAGAACGGGGCGTACTGACCGCCGAGCCAACCACCGACGAAGAGATTGTGGGGGGGCGGACCGGGGCGGGTGATTCCTGGCACCGCGATGTAACCCGGCAGGCCATTGCGCGGTCCCAGCAGGTGCTGTACGATCGAGCCGATGTTTGGATGCTTGAAGAGTTCGGCCGGGGTCACCTTGCGGCCAGACAGAGTGTAAACCTGGCTCATCAGGTGATCGTTGCTGTCGTGGGAGAACGAGCGGACCACGCACAAATCATTCGCAATTCGAGCCAGATTCGAACAGACCTCGCTGAAATAGACACCCGGCAGGCTGGTGCGAATCGCACCCAGCGTTCCACGAACCCCTTCCGGTGCCAGAGGCTTGGGATCGAGGGAATCAAGATGGGTCACGCCGCCCCCCATCCACAGGAAAATCACCGATTTCGCGGCGGCGAGGGGATTCGGGCGGAAGGTCTCTTCCGCTGCGGCGGGTGTGAACAGGCTCGGCCAGACGCTCGCAGACAAGGCCAGTGGACCGATCTTTAGAAGATCACGACGGGCGACAATGCTTTCCAGGGCGGTAAGACGTTGGTCTGACGCAGCCGGACGTGACATCGGCGGAACCTTTGCGGCGGGCAGGAGATCGGCGGACCGCGAGCAGCGGGAGTATTATGTCTTGTCGACCGGGATCAGGGCAAGACATCAACGTCGTTTTATGAGAATTCTCTCCTACAGCAAAAGTAAAACTGAAACAGGAGTTACGTCACGCCAAGCCCCACAGTTCGCGGGCGTTTGTCAAAAAGATCGCTTCCACCTCGCGATCCGTGAGTCGCATCGATTGGCAGGCGACTTTCAGCGTCCGTAGCGACTCATGTCCTACAGTTGCCAATTCGATGCGACCGTAGGGGACGTCCAGTTCCGTGTTCTCCGCCGAGATCCAGAGAAAACTATCACCGAGCGACACGCACCGCCCCCGCAGATGCGAGACGGGAAAGTCGGAACCGTAGAGCACACGCGAGGGGCCGAAGACCCGCAGAATGGCCTCGATGGCTCCGCTGTCTGTCACGGCAGAGGTATCGAACCAGACGTTTTGCAAGCCCCGCAGCGACTCGATCCCCTCGATGGTGTGGTGCACATTGAAGCCGCGGGCAGCGTGCGCCAGAATCAATTTTATCTGCGGGTACTGTTCGCAATACCGTCGAATGGTCACCTGATTCTGCCGGTCTGCGAGGGCACGTTGGCGGACCATATGCAAGGTGATCGACAGGCCCAGATCATTCGCCACCTGCACGTGGGACTCCGGCAGAAAATCTTCGATGCGGGAATCGTACGTCGGCGTGGTCGATGAGAAAACGTGATAGCACTTCAGTCCGACAAACCCATGTCGCCGGACCATTTCGCGTATCAGTTCCGGATCTTGTTGTGGCGTGATGAGCATTTGCCCGCGTGACCCCGGACGCTTCTGCAACTCTGCCGCCAGGAACACGTTGGCCGCCTCGACATCCACTTGTGCATGGGGATAAGGGAAGAAGAGACCTTCCGTCTGTCGGCCGGGCGTGATCTTTTCCATCTCCACATCAAATGCGGCACTCCCAGCCACGTCGGGACCAGAAGTGACCAGGGCCGGACGGGCATCTGCCGGGAAGTGATCGGCCCGATACCAGTGAGCATGGGCATCGAAGATCACCGGCGGAACGAACGAGTCGAGTTCCCGACGGAACAATTCCAGATCAGCAGGGGTGGAGTCCCACGTCGCCATAGCCATTCCTGTGACAGAGAACACCAAGGGGAATTATTGCACGAGACGGCGGAACGCATCCTGTTGCAGATCGCACTCCAATCGGTCAGCGACCGCACCCGATTCCAGTGCCTGGGTGATGATCTGAAACGTCGCTCGCGCGGCGGCGGTTGTCTGCTGCAACTCCAGGTCCCCTTGAGCCGCATTGAGATAGAACGACGCATAGCCATGGCAGCCGCGCTTCGCCATTTCCTGAATGTACAGCGTGGTGACCTGGGACCGTTGCAGGCTGTCCATTAGCTGGAACGCCAGATGCGGGTGCTGATCGGTCCCCGAGCAAACCACCGGACACCCGATTTCAGCGGCCACTGTATTCAATGCCACTTTTAGCCGGGCCCCGAACGATTCGATCTGCTCCGACACTTGTCGACGGCGGCATTCCCGCAGTGTGGTGAGCGCCGCGGTCAAGCCGATCGGGTCGCTCCAGTAGGTGCTGGAAATGAACATCCTCGCGGCCGGTGCCATCACATCACGGCGCCCCACCACGGCCGCCATGGGATAACCATTGGAAAGGGATTTGGCCAGAACGGTGAGATCGGGTGTCACGCCGAGACGTCCCTGTACGCCCCCCATACCGTAGCGCAATCCCGTCGAGACTTCGTCAAAAATCAGAACGGCCTGATGTTCACCGGCCAGTTGTGACACACCCGCCAGATATCCTTCCGCCGGCCATTCCGACCGCAAGGGCTCCATGATCACCGCAGCGATCTCGCCGCGATGCTGATCGAGCAATTCCGCCAAGGCGTTGAGATCGTCATACGGAAACGGAATCGCCGTCCCTGCCAACGCCGTCGGGACACCAATCGGTTCGATGCCGGGGAAAAGATGGGCATTCAAACTGGCAGCGGCATCCAGATTCGCCGCCAGATACCAGTCGTGCCAGCCATGATAACCACAAAACAGGACTTTATCCCGTCCGGTAGCTCCCCGGGCGATGCGTACCGCCATGGCACAAGCCTCGCCGCCGCACTTGGCATACCGCACCATTTCCGCACTGGGAAAACACCGGCAGAGTTCCTCCGCCAGTTCGATTTCCAGTTCGTGGTTGACGGAGTATCCGAGGCCACGATCGATCTGTTGTTTGACGGCGGCATCGACCACCGGGTCGGCATAGCCCAGCAGGATCGAACCGATGCCGCTGATCCAGTCGATGTATTCAAAGCCATCGACATCCCAGAACCGTGCCCCTTGAGCCCGAGCCGCATAGATCGGTGAGACCCCATAAGCGACACGGTTGGGCCGTCGGCTGACCAACTGCGTCCCCCCCGGGATCAACTCCAAAGCACGAGCGTACCGACTCATGGACTGCGGCACGCGTGTCGGTCGCTGGTTGGATGGGGCCATATGCGATTTTATCACACCGAAAGAGGAACGATTGAGGCCATCACCAGGCCGTCCAGCCGCCATCGATCACGACGTTCTGGCCGGTCATGTAACTGCTGGCATCGCTGGCCAGAAAGACGACGGCCCCCTTGAGTTCGTCGGGTTGCCCCATGCGTTGCATCGGAGACTTCGCCTGCAACCGGGCTACGAGTTCTGCGGGAGCCTTCTCGGCAGGAAAGGGGCCGGGGCTGAGACAGTTCACGCGGATGTGATCCTTCGCCCAGTAGACCGCCAGATGCCGGGTCATCTGAATCACGCCCCCCTTCAGCGCGTGATAAGCGACCGGGCTGGCAACACACAGATCCTCATAGGCGCTGGGGTAAGAACCCACAAGGCCATACATCGACCCCAACAGCACCACGCTCGCCGGACGTTGGCGCTCCACGGCTTGATCTCGCACGGCCTTCGCCAAGGTAAAATACCCCGTGGCATTCGCGAGTTGTTGCGTGAACTCTTCTGGTGTGATGTTCGTCCAGTCGTGCCCTACCGGTTCATGGGCATTGTTGACCAGAACATCAATCGAACCGAACTCCTGCAGGACCAACTGCACGCAAGTGGTGATCGATGCGGATTCGATGTGATCGAGCGCCAATCCGAGATGCCGCTGTGCACCCCGAGCGGGCAAAGTTGCGGCGAAGGTTGCGGCCTTCTCCGCCGTGCGGCTCGTAACCACGACGGAGGCCCCGGCTTCGGCCAATCCCCGGCACATCGCTGATCCCAGATGACCACAGCCACCGGTGACGAGGGCCACCCGGCCGGTGAGATCGAATAGATGCGATACCGTGCGTTCCGTCATTGCGGTCTCCAATTTACAGGGGGCAGGGAGAACGCGATCAATGATTGAGCCGCTCGGATGCGGACGTCCAATGCCGTATCGTCCAGCAGCTTGAGCAGCGTTGGACAGTATTCCATCGCGCGGGCATGACCCACATGCTCGGCCGCCGCGGCACGAATTCCAGGATTGTCCGATGCGAGACTCTTCGCGAGAGCGGCTCGACCAGTGGCATCCCCCAGACATGCCAACGCATTGATCAAGTTCGCGCGGGCCAGTGGATCGGTTTCGATTTCAAAGTGCTGCCTTAATGCAGGGAGATCGCTGGCATCACCTAATCGCGCTAGCGCAAAGCAGGCCGTATTGCGGGCGAGGCGGTCATCGGAACGGAGAGCCGCACGCAACACCTGGAAGGCATCAGCGGAACCTTGCCGTGCGAGAGCGGCTGCGGCCATCAAACGTAGTTGCTGGTTCTCGGTTTGCGCCAGGGCTTCAGTCAGGCTGTTATCCTGCGGCTTGGCACCGAGCTTGTACAAACTTTCCGCCGCATGCACGCGTCCGATCGACTGCGGTGTCTTGAGAATCTGCCAGAGCACGGGCAATGCCGAATCGTCTCCCGCGCGGGCAAGTTCCCGAGCCAGCCCGCAACGTCGTTGATCGTTGGACTCGACCGGCAAACGGTCCCGCAACGCTGCAACGACTTCTGCTTGTTGGCCCGCCAAGGTGAGGACTTCAGCCGCATGCATCGCTGGCCAGAATTCCTCAGACTTCAATCCCTCTCGCAAAACCGTCAAACAGCGCTCATGCTCGGTCTCTGACAAGGGGGTGACGGTAACGTTTTCTTCTGCGCCCCACGAAAACCGCCACATAGCCAAAGGTAACAATATCGCCAACATTATCCATCGACATCGGATCGGTGGTTGAATCATGAAACAAGCACCCCCATTTCGCGATGTTGAGTCGACGCGGATTGCAAATACCGCTGATAGGCCTGGTCATCGCGCTGGCAGCTCACACCCTGAAAGACCAACGCAAAACTGCGGCGATGACGGGTTGCCGAGCGGTTCGCATCGGCCCGGTGAATTGTGTCGCCATGATGAATCAGCAGATCGCCCGGCTGGCAATGGATCGCGACTTCCGTGGCGTAGTCGTCTTCGCTAAAGTCGGAAATCCCCTGAGAAAACCCCAGCGTTTGTGTTCGACGATGGGGTCGAATGCCGCGTTGATGGGAGCCGGGGATGTAGCGTAGACAGCCGTTCTCTTCGTCGACATCATCGAGAGCAAGCCACATCGTTAACACCTTCGGCGGCGTAAAGCAGAAGTAAAAATTGTCCTGATGCGGCGGCGTGGGATGCTCGGTGCCCGGCGGTTTGTTGAACCATTCGACACCCTGGGCGGTCGCCGCTTCGCCCAACAGATGCTCGGCGGTGCCCTGCCAGTGAGGATCGGTCATAACCGCTGCTAAGGTGGCATCCTGCTGCATACGGTTCAGTTGCTTCAATGTCTCTGGCCGCAGACGGTCTTGATAGAACGCATCGGCTTCGGGCAATTGCGGCACCACCTGCTGAATATAACGCTCGATCTCGGCCTGCAGGGTTTGCAATGCCGACCCGTGCAGAAAGCCGCGGATGACGACAAAGCCCTGTGTTTCATAATCCGTTTTCAGTGACGGCTCATGCATGCGTCGATCCTCGTTATGGAATGTCTTGCCAGGTACGACTGCGGGCACTTTCCAGAATGGCCTGATTGACCAGCAACGTCTGCCGGGCTTCGGCGAGGGAGCATCGTGCCGGGGATTTGCCCGCGATGAACTCGAGAAACTGTTCGGCTTGTGTGATGAATAGGGTATCGCGTTCCAATGGGACTGCGACTTCATCGTGCCAGTCACCACCGGGTTCCGTCACCCACCGCCAGCGATGCTGATGGTATTCAAAACGCACGGTCCCCTGTTCGCAGACGACGGTGATGGTGGCTTCATTCGGTGCCTGGTGCTGATTGAGCGTGAAGCAGCCGAGAACTTCTCGGTGTCGAGTGATGACATGGACAGTGTCTTCCACTGTTACCCCGTCCAAAGCCAGATGGGCGGCATCCGCCACCAAGCTCGTCACTGGCCCCACCAGCCATTCGACCGCGTTCACCAGATGAGTCAGGGCATCCTGCACGGCTCCGCCCCCCGATTCATGACGCGTGTAGTATGTGCTGCGATAGGCCGGACGATAGAACGGAAAGTTCTGCCCCGAAACCGTGACCACCTGCAACGGCTTGCCGAAGCGACCGGACTGTAACGCCGCTTGCATGGCAGCCAGTGCAGGATGGCTACGATAAACATAGGCCACCGCGACCCGCGCATTGTGCTGAGCCACCGCCGCTTCGAATTCAGCCAGACCGGATGTCCTCACCGCCAAAGGCTTCTCGATCAACACATGACAACCCCGCTGCACCGCTTCATGCGCCATCTTAATGTGCAGATGAGCGGGAGTCGCAATCACCACGGCAGCGGGGCCAATCGATAACGCTTCTCTCCAGTTGGTGAAGGATTGTGCTATGCCATACTGTGTCGCGACGGCTTGGCAGCGCTCGGCGTCGAGTTCACACAAGGCGACATTGACGCGACCCGTGCGCTGAAAGCACCGGGCATGGCGTTCACCGATCGAACCTGCACCCGCGATGAGGACAGTGGGCCGGGTCATGCCGATTCCTGTTCCAGACGCAGAGCTTCCGCCGCGAGACGGTTTTCAAAGGTAAAGCCGAGCGGGGCGTATTGTTGCTGAATGCGTTCCATGCCCTGCTTGACCATGATGAGATCGGCACCATGGCAGATGAAGGTTGCCCCCAGATCCATCAATCGCTGGGTATGTTCCGGCGTGCCGCTCACCGTCCCCCAGGCGATGCCGGCATTCTTCGCAGCCCGGGACAACGCCTCATATGCCCCGGTGATCAGCGGATGATCGAACTGATAGGGAATGCCCGCCATAACACTGAGGTCGCCCGGGCCGAGCATCAGCACATCCACGCCGGGGACTTTGGCGATGGCCTCGACGTGTTCCAAGGCCCGGGGGGATTCGATCTGCGTGATCAAGAGAGTATGGTCATTAGCGGCCCGCAGATATTGTTTCATCGGCATCGCACAGTACGGATTATCGCCGTTGGCTCCGTCAACGCCACGTTCTCCCAACGGAGCAAACTTGGCGAACTTCACTAGCTCTGCGGCTTCCTCGGCCGACTCACAACGGGGATACATAATCCCCTGGGCACCGGCCTCCAGCAGCCGTCCCATCCGCATGAACTCACCCTTGGCGGGGCGGGCGATGACATCGGAAACGCCCACACGGGCCGCCCGCATCAAAGTCGCGGCGGTCTCATCACTCGTGGCATGATGTTCGAGATCGAGCCAGATGCCATCGAAGCCCAGCAGGCTGGTCAACTCATAGATGCTGGGGTCGATAAAGTGACAGCAGGTAATGAGCGCGGGTTCGCCCCGCTGAAGTTTCGCTTTGACGCGACTGTAGCGCATGATTCCCTTTTTTCAGTGCACACATCTATTGGGACAAAACATCAAATAACGATTTGGAAAATCAAATCACGGAATGAACTGCAAGGCAAAGACATCGGCTTGCTGCATCACAAATCGCAACCGGATGGGCTGTCCCTGCAGTGATGTGACATCTTTCCCCGCGTTCCACTTCACTCGGTGATCGATGGCATCAGCGGTGATGGCCGGGCAATCGTTCAGACCGAAACTAGGCAAGGGTTCTCCGGCCATGTTCTGAAGTTCGACCTGCAGTTTCCCGCCCGTTGCCATGGAAACGTTCAATGAAAGCTCTTTGCCGGACATTGTGAAAGGCGAAGTAACGACTTCTCCCACGGTTTCCCCGGCGTGCAATGAAACAAAACCATCCGTACGGAAGGTGAACTGACGGAGTCGGCTGCCCGGGCCCGCGTAATAGGCTTCCGTGCCATAGACCGTCAATTCATTCGGTTGCCCGGGGAGTTGCAGCAAGGCATTCACCATGTAGTTGCTGCGGTTGCCGTCTCGGTCCGCGGGAGCCGTGATCGGAATCAAAGGCTCGGCCCATTTGTGAAAGTGTAGGCCATCGCGGCTGCTCATGAGAATCGGCTCGACCTGTTGATGCTTGGGCTGATACCGGGTCGGAAAGCCGAGATAAATGTGCGGTGCCCTCGCATACGGCCGGATGGCATTCGTATAGAGATGCTCGGGGGGACCACCGGTGATATCCACTGGGACCGGTTCGGTCCAGGTGAGGAAGTTCGGCGACGTCGAAGTCAGAATATCGCGGACTCCATTGCGGAAGAAGCGATGGTAATCGACATACAGATTGCGATTGGGGTCCCAGAAGGCGAGGTTCTGCGAATCAAAGGCCCCGTTGGTGAGAACTGCATCGTCCTGCATCAGCGACCAGTGGATGCCATCAGCCGATTGAAACGCCCGCAATCCGGGACGTTCCCCCGCCAATGACTTGTACCGCGCTTCGGGCGGACAGGCAGGGTTCTCATCTTTGAAGGGCGTGAAGTTGTGTGTGGTGTCGTTCTTCGCCATCCACACAATGTTGTTGGCTTTCGAACCCTGAAACTCGAACAGTCCCAGTTCCGGCTTGGTCCAGTGTAACCCGTCCCGGCTTTCGGCATAGCAGGTGACTTCGGCATGAGCCGGTTTCTTCGTCGCCTCATCGAAATGAGCCCCGCGATAGTACATGCGAAACAGATCGCCATCCTGAAAGACCGTGTAATAAGCCGAGATATTGCCTTCCCACGGACGATCGCAGGTCAACACGACGTCTTTGGGCACGGGTTGATGCAGCTTCAGTTCGACCTGAGATCGTGAGGCCACCAAGTGCTCGTCGATGAACAATTCCCGCTGTGTGCCAAGGTTCAGCACCGTCGGAGCAGCGACTTCTGGAATCGCCACCTTCGCCAGATAGATACTTGTCTTCCCTTCATGCGAGGAATAGTAACTCACCCAGACCAGGCCCTCGTGCAGCACCATGCCGGCATAGCTGGTATCGCCACCGGAGGGCAATGCCAGGGCTTCCGTCAGCGTGCCCTGTTCCGGGTCGATCCAGCAGAGAGCCGTGCGCACTTTCTGATCGTACAGCCGCACCGCCGCAAGAAAGCGGCCATCGGGGAGTTGGAGCCAGTGTGGCCCGCCGATCTTCACGCCGAGATCTTTCCACGACCAATCGGTATAGGGCGGTTGAGCTGTACCGAGCATGCCAGTGTTGGGTTTTCCATCACGACGCAGCAGGCAGTAGGCTGTGTTGCCATTGAACAAAATCGACGACTCGTTCGGATAGCCCTCGTCTGTCAATCGATCCACCAGCGGCTCAAACGTCTGACCATCGTTGCTGGAATAGAGACGCGTGAATTGATCTTTAGTGACACTGTAACCCAGGCCATAGGCTTTATTCTTGTGCCAGGTGGCACGCCATAACCATAGGTTGCGATCGCGAATGTCATGCTGCGGCGACCAGGTTTTGCCATCCTCGGAAAACCAGGCCAGTGATTGATGCGTGTATTCGGATTTATCATGCATGGCCTCGGCACCGGTCAGCATCAACCGACCATCCGGCGTTACGCAAATTTTTGCGTCCCGCAAATCAGAATCGGGCGAAGTCAGCAATGCCGCTGATTCCCAGGTGACACCATCCTTCGAGGTGATCACGCGGAGAGCCCCTTCGGGTGAGACATGTCCTTTGCCTTCCCGAAAGACACAGAACCACTGATCGTGAAATCGCACCAGATCGGTGAAGGCATTGTGCGGAGCCTGATCCCAGATCTTGCGAACTTCGATGAGTTGCAGAGACTCTGCAGCACCGGCTGAACCCCACAGGCTCATTACCAGAGAAACGGCCAACCACAGCCGTAGGCGGGTCATCATGATTGCGGTTCCTTATTCGCAGTGTTTCGCCAAATTGTGACCGGCAGACTCGTCAGGCAACCGATCATTACGCCGACGAGCAAGGCACAGGGCATCATCCAGATAAAGCTGATTCCCACGTCGATTTTCATGTCTGGTCCATAGGCGACGAGCACCGCGGTCGCCACGCTGGCGATGAACCCGCACCAAGCCCCCAAAGCATTCGACCAGGGAACGAACAACGCGAGAAAGAAGAGCAAAAAGATCGGGGCCGTGAGCAGATTCACCACTTTGAAGCACCGTTCGATGAGGTTCCCCTCAATGAACGAACTCAGCAGGCTCATGCTCACAACGATGCATCCCACCAGCCACGAAAGGCGTTTCATCCAGGTGACCGAGACAGACGCACTGGAACTTTCACCACGGAAATAAGACAGGAAATCCCGGTCCAGCACGGCACAGGTCGAGTTCACCCCCGAGGACATGCTCGACATCGCCGCGGACAGAATCGCCGCGACCACTAAACCGGCCAGTCCGGCTGGCATTTGCGAGATGATGAAGCGCGGGAATAGCTGATCGCTTTTGGTGGTAGTCGTCACTCCCGTAGGAAGCAGATCTTGATGAGCTTGATAGAAACCGAGCAAGGCGATCCCGGTCAAGCACAATAGGCCCATCACCGTGGCATCGGTGCAGAGCGAGGTCAGCAACGTCCGCCGGGCGGCCCGCGCATCGCGTGTTGACAGAAACCGCTGCACGGCCATCTGATCGGAACCGTTCGTGCAGACATGCCACAAGATCGTCGAAAAGACCAGCATGCCGAACGATAATCGTGACTTCGGATCAAAGCCCCAGTTGGGAGTATCCCAATGGCTCGGCCAGGACGTCGGCCACCAGGCGTCGACGCCGCCCATGCGGTAACTGACGACGCACAACGTCAAAACGGCTCCGAGCAACATCGTCAGCGACTGAATGGCATCGGTCCAGATGACCGCGCGGATGCCGCCTTCGGATGCATAGATTACCGTGATCACACCCAGCACGATGCAGATGACCGGCACCCAGTTGGCCGAGAGATTCAGCAACGGGGCAATCACCACTTTACTCGTCGCAAAGAGAATCGTGGCCATCCAACCGAAACGCAGGAGCAGAAAGGCGGCGGCCCCCAACTTCCGCACACTGCCACCGAGCCGCGTTTCCAGAATTTCATAGGCACTGGTGACTTGCTGACGCATCAGCAGCGGGATCAAACCATACCCCACGATCAAAAACGTGATGGGGTGGGCTGCAACCTGCGTGAGATACATCGGCCCGTGAGCGATCACTTCGCCCGGCCAGGCCAGATACGAAAGCGTGCTGACCAACGTTGCAAAAAGCGACAAACCGACGAGCAACACGGGCATCCTGCGGCCGCCGACGACATAGTCCTCGGCCGAGTTGTTCCGCCGTGCGAAATGCCAGCCGATGCCCAGCATCAACCCGGCATATCCCGCGAGCACCAACCAATCGAGCCACGACATTTCGGCATCCTGCGATTGAAGCGATTTGTCTGCGGCGCCAATTAAATACTATTTAATAGCGGCTGTCGAGCGATCGCATCTCGCTTTTTTTATTTTCATTCGATATTATGTGGTTTATGTCCACACTGAAAACCCTCTCACAAGCTGATGAACTGGCCGATGCCATTCGACTGCGGATACAGTCCGAGCAGCTGCCGGACGGCTCCTTTTTCATGACCGAAGCCCAATTGGCGGAAGAATATCAGGCTTCGCGCACCGTCATTCGCGAAGCCGTCAGCCGTTTGCAGGCACTGGGGTTAATCGAAGGTCGCAAACGCAAAGGGTTGATCATTCGGCATCCCGACCCGTTGCGGTTGTTGTCGAACAGCCTCCCGTCGCTCGCCGGTTCGCAGTCCGACTGGCGCGAACTCGCAATGTTACGGTATGCCCTGGAAGTAGGAGCCATCGAACTCGCCATTCGTTCGGCCACGCAGGAACAGATTGATCAGTTGACGCAGATCACCCAAGAGATGGAACAGGCCCTGCAAGACGATATGCAATCCGATCGCACGATCAAGCTGGACCTCGAGTTCCATGCTCTCATTTTGCAGATGACCGGTTCCCGCATGATCGCCGGTATGCAACAACTGCTGGTACAGTTCTTCCAGTTGGCCCCTCACGCCGAGAAGACCCCGGGTTCGGCGGAACGGATCATCTGGGAGCACCGCGAGTTGTTGAATGCCATCCGCGATCGGGATGTGGAGCGGGCACGCTCGATGATTCGGTTACAATTTCGCTCAACGCTCGGAGCTTTGGACCCTGCCATGTGATGTGTATTGCTCACATCTCTGCACAAAGGACGCCGTTATGTTCCGGAAGCCTCGTCGCCTCTCTCGCATGTTCTCCCCGGCATGTTACGGACGGCTGTGGAGTGTGGTCGGTTCTGTCGCCTGCCTCACCGCAAGTCTGACATCCCAGTCTCACGCGGGGGACTGGCCGCAATTCCGTGGCCCCAATTGCTCGGGCATCGCGACCGACGCTCATGATCTTCCGAGCGAGTTTTCCGCCACCGAACAAGTCCGCTGGACTGCCGATGTCGGCGATGGCATTGGCGGCGTGGCCATTGCCGACGGCCGATTGTTCGTCAGCGGCATGACCGGGCCCGAGCAGGTTTCCCTCTTTGCCTTCGATGCTCGTAGCGGTCAAAAACTCTGGCAACGAAACTGGGAAACAGGGGATTTGCCCGAAATCCATGCGACCAACAGTCACGCCAGTTCGACCCCCGCCGCCGATGATGAGCGGGTCTACTTCTACTTCACCACTCTCGGTTTACTGACCGTCGATGCCAAGACCGGGGGCGATGTCTGGCAGCAGAAGTTGCCGGAGCCATTCTTCGTCTTCAAATGGGGTGCGGGGATGTCTCCCGTGCTCCACAAAGACATGGTTCTCTTCTGTCAGGATGATGACCTGAACCCCACCTTGCGGGCCTTTGACCGCCGCAGTGGTTCATCCTTATGGACGGATGATCGATCCGATCAGGCGGTCAACTATTCGCACCCCGTGATAAATACGGTGAATGGCCGGGATGAGATCATTGTCGCCGGGACCGGCGTGCTGATCGGGTACGATCCTTCCACTGGCAAGCGGTTATGGCAGGCTCGCACGCTGCTGCGAAACATCAAGACCACGCCCCTGGCCCACGACGGCAACATTTACGTCTCGCTGCAAAGCAGCGGCATCGCGAATCAATGGATCGCCGCCGTCGATCAGGCCACGACCGGTAATGGCGATGGTCAGATCGACAGAGCCGAGATTCAGGCCTATGTCGGAGATCGACCAGTTCCCGAAGTTTTTATCAAGCGGGCCTTTGAACGTGGAGATAAAAACAAAGATGGCTTCCTCTCGGGGGAAGAACTCGATGTCGCCTTTATGCACCCCGACAACTTCGCCGGGGCGAGGCACACCGAACGGGGAGATGCGGCCGCCGAACAGTTCATTCTGGCTGTGCGCGGCGGTGGTCAGGGAGATGTCACGAAGTCGCACCTCTTATGGAAGCATCCCACGAAACATACCGATCACGTCGTCTCTCCCTTGCTGACACAGGACCGACTGATGCTGCTGAAATCGGGCGGCATCATGACCTTGTTCAACAGCCAGAATGGCGAGTCGCTGAGCAGTCCACGTCGAGTCGGCGGCGCCAGCAATTATTTTGCCTCTCCGGTAGTGGGGGATGGCAAAATCTATCTGGCTGGAGAAAACGGGACCGTGACGGTCCTGAAAGATAATGCGGAGTATGACCCGATCACCACGAATGACCTGGGAGACGACATTGTCGCCACCCCGGCCATTTCGGACGATGCCTTGTACTTCCGCACGCGGAAGCATCTGTTCGCAATTGGCGAACCCCTTAAGTCGGAGCAAAAGTAATCGATCACTGTGGGATGGCGACCGGGAACACCGCGTTCTCGGAGGTTTCCTGGCTCAGGATGGTCCGCGCCTGATCGATCCACTGCGGTTGTGATTCTGCCAGGTTATGCTCTTCGCCGGGGTCTTGGGACAAGTCGTAAACTTCCCAGTCGTCCGGTTTCTTGCGGCTGAGGCCCCGTCGCAGAACTTTCATCGAGCCGATACGTACCGCGACCTGCCCCCCATATTCGGGGAAGACCCACACCATGGGCTTACGATGGTCGAGAGTCTTCGCACCAGTGAGCACCGGCCAGAGATTTTCCCCATCGAGATTTGCGGGAGTGGGCAGCTTCGCCGCCGCGCACAAGGTGGGAAACCAGTCGGCAAAGTATCCCGGCGTCTCATTCACCACACCCGCCGGAATGACACCGGGCAACCGGGCAATCATCGGGACTCGAATTCCGCCTTCATACACGCTGCCCTTGTAGCCCTTTAATTCACGGGTGCTGTTGAAGAAGGCCGCGTCGGCCCCGCCAATGTGGAATTTCGTCCCTGCCGGTCCTGCATGGGTGGTACCGTTATCGCTGGTGAAAATGATGAGAGTCCGTTCCAGATTCCCCGTCGATTTCAACGTCTCGACAACCTGCCCCACATAACCATCGAGATCGGAAATCATCGCGGCGTAGCCGGCATGCGGGCGGGGATGGGGCAGATATCCACTCTCCCCACGATAGACCTCCGGGTCCCATTCGGTCGGAAACTTCTCCACGGAAGCCACTGGCGGATGCATCGCCACATGCGGCTCAATAAACGGCAGATACAGAAAAAATGGTCGATCCTGATTCTCTTTGAGGAACGTCTCCGCGCCCTCAATCATCAGGCGGGGAGCGTAGGTTTCCCCCTGCGTGTCTTCAATTCGAACTTCGTCCGTCGCCTTCTTCATATGACCGGGAATGGGCTTGGTGTTGATCAGCACATGCTCGGAGTTTCGCCACAAATGGGATGGATAGTAGCTATGTGCCACCGCCTGGCAGTTGTATCCAAAGAAGAGATCGAAGCCCTTGCGGCTCGGTTCCCCGGTACTGCCGACCGGCCCCAGTCCCCACTTGCCAAACGCGCCGGTGGCGTAGCCCGCCTGTTGAAAGACTTGAGCCACGGTGACGGCCTGCTCCGTCAGCGGGTATTGACCTTCATTAAATTCCGGGAAGGCCGTTTTTGCCTGCCGATTGCCCCGGATCTCGGCGTGCCCCAGATGTTTCCCCGTCATCAACACACAGCGAGACGGAGCACAGACGGGAGCCCCGCTGTAAAACTGCGTGAATCGCATCCCCTCCGCCGCCAGCCGATCGATATTCGGCGTTGGAATTTTTTCCTGCCCATAGCACCCGAGTTCCCCCCAGCCTAAATCGTCCGCGAGAATGAAGACGATGTTCAGACTACGACCCGTGTCAGCTGACTCGGCCTGCTTCTCTAAGCAGATTGACAGGCCGACTGTCAGCATCGCGAGCAAGAACGCAGCGATTGTTCGACGAACGCGACCAAAGAATTCGCAACGATTCATGAACATCGTGGTAAACGGGGCGGGCATGCAACAGCTCCGGATGACGGTCAGGGCAAGAACGCTTAAGGAGAGTATTGAACACGCGGCTGCTAGGGTCAATCTTAGGCAGCACCTTTGCGAAGGAAGGACCTCATGACATACCGCGTCGCGGGCAGGTAGTCGGTGATCTGGGTCGGACTCAGTTCGACCGGCTCCAGTTCGTCCTCGGCCAGCAGCCCCAGTTGCGGCGGACAGTAGACCAGCCCCAGCCGATGCTTCTCGTGCTGGCGATGCCCCTTGGGGCCGCCGTACGCAAAGCACGAATTGAGAATCGCAATCTCGTTGTTGAGCGTCACGTTCGACAGCGGTTCGCCCCGCCAGCGGTCCTGACGTCGCCGGGCCAGGTAGTGCTCCAGATCGGACTGCGTGATTTCGGTAAAACCGGCATCGGCATAAGCCCGATAGGCCGTAAAACGATCCAGCACTCTGCGGACGTTCTGATTGAACATGGTGCCGGGTCGGTAGGTTTCGAGACGCTGAAGATAGAGTTCCTTGAAGACTGCCCAGTACATGGACGACTCCGTTGAGGACCGGCCCGCATCTCTTTTCCGTGCTGGCCACCGTGACGGACCGAGTCGGACACTCCTGAGATAGTTTGGCCCGCTGCCGGAAAGCGGTGGCACAGTACCGGGGGTATTTACCTCGTCTCATCGTCGCCATACCGAGTCATCCTGCTACGAATGGCCTCGTATCTGGGGAGACACGCGCGAACGTAGGGACCTTGCAGGATGTTGAGACGCAGAGAAATAGGGGGAAACCCGAGGCCTGCGCGGGTTTCTACACACACGCGGACCTCGGATCGAGTCGCTCGAATGCGCTACAGGAATGCGGGCAGCAAGCGGTGGAGCGACTCCCCCTCATCAACCACAAGTCGGTTGCAGACCCCGGACCGAGAAGGACGGAGTCGGCTCAACCAGTTTCAACAACCACAAGGCTGAGTACTGGGAGCCGCGACTCGGGCTGAAGATTGCTCCAAGAGTTGGTACCAGCTTTGCTGTCACGAACGTCGGCTGCTACACCGACGCCCCAATTGAATGAGGCACGCACAATAGAACCAAGTGCGGTCAGAATGTTAAATCGAAAAATGATTGACGCGTACGCACACTTACCCCGGCAGGGCTTGCCCCTGCCGGGGTAAGTGTGCTTCGGTGGAGGTAGCAGTGCAGGCGGCGAGGACAGCGAAGCGAAACTCAACCGCCCACAACTCCACCGAATGTTCGGTGATTGACTGAATACCGGCCTTACCGACTTTGCCGCATTGGCACTAGGTCGCCAAAGGACGGGGTTCGTCGTAAGTCATTATGCCCAGGACAGGAATCGAACCTGCACGCCATTGCTGGCACTAGGTCCTGAATCCAATACTTCTGCCAATTCGTCATATTGGACTGATATGGTGGTGATGCTGAAACCCTTGTTTTTACAGAGTGTTACGCTGCACCCTGTGTTGAAACATATTGTAGGCGTGTGGGGCTGGCATGGCCACTGAGTGCAGAAGAATTGCAGAAGACTTATGGGGACTCAACTGCATGATCGGGAAGCCATTCTGCGCGCAACATCCATCCTATAAGGTGAAGCGGGCTATGAACTCAGCATTGGGTTCGATGACGAACTTCCGGCCGTTGCCTTTCGATTACCCGTTGGAAAGAGAGTGTCATTACGAAGCGGAATTCGTAGAAGCACCATCTCCGGCATCTTGCGTCGTGTAAGTTGATCACAAATTTTTATAAAGAGACGATTGAAATTGCTCAAACAGCATCGCTAGCATTTTGCCGGTTCTGTCAATTCTCGCTCCCGAAGACTTCCTTTCGGGATGTTCCTTATCGCTTCTGCCGTAAATCTCAGGAGTTCTCCGATGCCCCTCGGTGACTGGCTAGCGGGACTGCGCTTGGGTCGTATGGTTGCTCATCGTGCTCCGTTGTCGCGGCGCGTCAAAAGATCGCGTGGCGATTTGAATGTCATCGCGATTCAGCCGCTGGAGCCACGGGTCTTGCTCAGCGGTACGAATGAGACGCCTCAGTTGGTCGGTTTGGGTTATCAAGCGGATACATCAGGTGGAGCGGCGGGAATAGTCTTTGGGGAAATCACTGACGATAACGCAGCAGCAGGTTACTCGGTCGAGATTGATTGGAACGGAGACCAACAGGTCGATGTGGGCTTCGGTGCTGGATACGGCGCTTTTACGATTTCGGTCACGCCGCCGGAAGGCACATCGAGTGCTGCGCTCCGCGTCACCGAATACGACTCCGCGACGTCGCAGACCTTAACTGGTGATTGGTTGCCTCTCTCGATCGAAGAGGGCACGGGCAGCGGCTACGGTTCTGGGACCGGTACATCCAGTGGCTCCGGATCAGGCGGCGAAACCGGCAGCGGCACGGGATCGGGGACAGGTGAGGGATCGGGCAGTGGCACCGCTTCTGGTAGTGGGGCAGGCAGTGGCCAAGGCTATGCGGAAGGATCAGGTTCTGGGAGTGGGGCCGCCTCTGGCGAGGGTTCCGGTCAAGCAACATCGAGTGGTTCCGGCTCCGGTGGGGAAAGTGGAGAGGGGAGTGGCACGGGGACCGGAACGAGCAGCGGTAATGGGGCTGGTAGCGGCACCGGCGAAAGTGGTGGAACAGCCCCCCCGCCTGCTGGCGGGGGCACCAGTTCCAACGAGGCGGGTTCGGGCTCAACCGGGACGGGAGAGGGAACTGACCCTCTGCAAACCGCACTCGACAATGCGCGTGATAAACTCGCTCAAGCTCAGCAAGATCTCGCGGATGCCCGTGACGACTTTCAGGATCAATTGGGGCAATCCAAGACGGCACTGGAGCAGCAGCGCACTCAGGCCAATCAACAACTCCAGCTAGCCCTGCAGGCCGCCCAGCAAGCCTTCCAGTCTGCGGTTGAGTCAGGCAAACAGGCCGCATCAGCCGGTGCGACCGCAGCCGCTGGAACCTACGTGCAAGCGACTCAGTCGCGGGTCAGTTCCTATTTGGGGACGGTTCAAGGCGCACAGGATGCGCTGCGACAGACCGTTCTGGCGGCTCAAGAACAGTATCGTTCGGCCCATCAGTCTCTCGTGACTCAACTGGGATCAGATATTGATTCTGCCGATTCCACCTGGACCAGCCGACAACAGGCTGCGGACGGGACTTGGCAACAGGGCTTGGCCACGGCGAATGCCGCCTTTGATACGCAACTGGCCACGGCGGATGCGGGCTATGAAGATGCCAAGGCCGCCAATACTGCGGCCCTGAATACGGCAATTGACGCGGCGATCGACTCGTTTGTCGGCGCGGCCGAGGGCCTCCAACTCAGTTTTACGGGGGCCGTGGCCCTCGCTCAGGCGGCTCGGGATGGCATCTTCGCGTCGAATAATGGTTCCACGTTCGATTTGAGCCTGATCAGTAACGATGCGAGCTATCAATCCACGCAAGGGGGG
>WGME01000003.1 GCA_016125225.1 bacterium
CTGGCCCCTGTCGTGTTGCGGCCACGCTGCGGCCACCACTCCAGGGAAATCGTCATGCGTGGGTCTCCTTTCAGAAGACCTCGGCACGCAATTGGCTTGCCATTCAATCCGATATTTTACGGCTTATGAAACTGCCTCTACTGGCGTTGACACAAGGGCCGTCGAGGAAGTTGTTGAATTCGTCCGTAGCGGCGGTGTGCTGCAGTGCCGACTTGACGAGAGCTGCATCCCCAGGCAATACCCGTATGTAATCATCGAATCACTGACTGATGCTGAAGCCTATCGTGATGGCTACCGAGAAGGCTCTAAGATTGTTGGAGAAGCATCATGGTGGGACGTTTCACGGGAACTTATTTCGCCGTTAGAGACGCGGCTTCACCCATACCTCAGTCAATCAAGTGACAACCTTGATATCCGTGCATTTCTTGCCTATGTCGATGAATACGATGCAGAGATTGAAAATCAACTTCAGCCACGCCTAGAGCCAATGATCGGCTGGCAAGAGTCTTTGCAAGTAAGGTTGCATCTGAAAGACATACTTGTCGTCAGAGGGCTGAACGGTGTTACCGAGAATTTTGCGGAATGGATGTTTCAAGTCTACAAAGCAGGGGGACATATCGTCGGCTATGAAGGCGAATACCCCTATTGTCGATTGGTGATTTACTCCCTTCCGAATGCTGGTGACCACTACAAATCGACTTTGCCAGGTACTCAGGGCATTTCATCGATGACGAAACCGCCAGAGTCGATCGCGGTTCTGTTTTTCGAGGATGTTGTGAAGAACCTAGGGCACTCGAACGATTTTGCAGCATACGGGATCGCTGACTTGCTACAAAGATCAATATGGTTGTGCGGCAGATACGGGGCAGACGATTTGCAGATGATGATCAAGCAATGGGTACAGTCGGACGACTACTACCGTGTTGCCGTGTGCGTTCATTTACAGGAATTGTGTCCCGTCCCTGCAACTGCGGAAGGTGTTGCCCTACTGAACAAAATAAGAGAATGCTGGCCAGACCTGTTAACACATTGTGACAAGTGGATTGATTTCATCAAATTTAGGACGTAGTCACAACGCACGGCAGAGTCGCTGGGGTGGGATTGTCTCAGAGGTTGTTTCGTCAGCCAAGTGCGCGTGGCAGACAATCTGTCCCCAGAGACAATCGGACGCGGTTATCTGCTTGGGGCTCCCGTTTGTCGACCCCAGCCACCCGGCGTTACTCCCGCTCTCTCAAACGTTCAGACGCATTTCTTCTCCGCGTTCCGCACTCTCCCTTCCGCGATGTCCATACAGCGCTCGGCGGTTGCCTCGCGGCTAAGGTGTCCGCACTCCCGTCCCGCGTGACATCTGTTCCACCGGCCGGGTATCATTCGCGTACCTGAATGTCGGGTCTCCGGACGGGAGATCGGGCCAACGGCAGCAAAGGATCGACAACAATGCAACGTGGTGGATGGTGTGTGGTCGCGGCGATCGTCGTCGGGTGGGGTTCAGTCGCGGGTTCGCTCTTGGCGGCAGAGTTGTTGCCGTCGCCGAAGGTGCCGGGGTTTGAACGGTTCTATGCGGCCGAGGACACATCGCTGGTCGATGGCGGCCGGTTGCTGATTTCCGAGTTGAACTGCACGTCGTGTCACAAAGTCGATGGCGATGCCGACCTGCTGCGGGACAAGCAGGCTCCGGTGCTCGATCTGGTGGGTGAACAGGCGCGGCCGGAATGGATTCGGTCGTTCCTGCAGCAGCCGCATGTCACCAAGCCGGGCACCACCATGCCCGATCTGCTGGGCGGTATGCCCGACGGTGACCGGGTCGGCGCCATTGAAGCCCTGACGCAGTTCCTCGCCAATACCGGAGCCGTGAGTGACACCGCCGCTGATCCGGTGGCCGCCAAACGGGGCGAGGGGTTGTTCAACCGCGTTGGTTGTCTCGCGTGCCATGATTCGCAAGCCGACGATGCGCAGCCGCTTGCCACGTCGGTCTCGCTACCGCATCTCAGCGACAAATATACGGCACACAGTCTGGCGACGTTCTTGAAAGATCCGCACAAGGTCCGGCCGTCGGGTCGCATGCCCGCGCTGGGTCTGAAAGATGAAGACTATCGTGATCTGGCGGCCTACTTCCTGCGGGACCGCCAGCTTCCGCCGAACATGCAGTACGCGGTCTATCATGGGAGTTGGGACAAGCTCCCGGACTTCGCTGAACTTGAGCCGGTGAAGACGGGCGAATGTGCGGGGTTTGATCTCACGGTCGCCGGTCGCGAGAACAACTTCGCCGTCCGGTTCACCACGTTGATGTTTCTGCCGAAGGAAGGGAACTATTCGTTCATTCTCGGTTCCGATGACGGCAGCCGCTTGCTGATTGATGGCAAAGTGATTGTCGATGTCGATGGCATTCATCCGCATCAGGACAAGCGCGAACGGGCCGCCTTGACCGGGGGGATGCATCAGGTGGTGGTCGAGTATTTCCAGGGGGGCGGTGAATGGACCGTCGCGGTTGAGATCGAAGGCAACGGCCTCACGCGGCAATCGATCGCCACGCTCTGCCGCTTGACCGAAGCCGCGCCGACACCGACCGACAGCAACCCGGTCTTCACGTTCCAACCCGATCTGGTTACCCAAGGTCGCGAACTGTTCGCCTCGGTCGGTTGTGCCAATTGTCATCAGATGAAAGCCAACGAGGAACGGGTCGCCTCCACCAAGCAGGCGAAAAGGTGGAACGACCTCGCGAAGTCGGGAGGCTGCGTGTCGGAAACCCCGGCGGCCGGTCTGCCGCACTTCCATTTCACCGCGCGACAAGTGGCCGCCATCACCGCCGCAATGTCGGTACCCGTTACCGAAGAGACACCGCCGCAACTGGTCCATCGTACATTGGTCACGCTCAACTGCTATGCCTGCCATGCCCGCGGCGAATTGAAATCAGCCCCGGTCACTACCAACGATGATGACGACGATGGCCTGCCGAAGGCGCCAGTTCTCGTCGGCGGAGTCGAAGAAGCCCGCAACGCGTTCTTCAAGTCGAGCCAACCGGAGATGGGCGATGAAGGCCGCATTCCCCCCGCACTCTCTGGCGTGGGTGATAAGCTGACCGATGACTGGCTGAAGCAGGTGCTCGATCGCGGGGCGAACGACCGCCAGAATTACATGCAGACGAAGATGCCGCGCTTCGGCGGTCGCAACATCGGCCATCTCACTGCAGCGTTCATCGCGGTTGATCGTCAGCCCGATTCCGCCCCGCAGGTCGTCTTCGATGAACCGGAATACCGCGTGAAAAGCGATGGTCGGCATCTCGTCGGGGCTAAGGCGTTGTCGTGCATCAAATGCCACGACTTTGCCCAGCATCCGTCGCAGGGTGTGCGGGCCATCAATCTCGCGACGATGACCAAACGCCTGCGGTCCGACTGGTTTCATCGCTATGTGCTGAACCCGCAGGACTATCGACCCGGGACCCGCATGCCCGCCCCGTGGCCGTTTGGTCAGACCACCATTCGCGATGTCCTCGATGCCAATGTCGACCTGCAGATTCAAGCCGTGTGGACGTATCTTTCTGATGGCGATAAAGCAGCGATTCCCGTGGGCTTGGTGCGCGAACCGATCGAGCTGGTCGCGACCGACACGCCGATTCTCTATCGCAACTTCATCGAAGGGGCCGGGTCGCGGGCCATTGGTGTCGGTTACCCCGAGAAGGTGAATCTCGCCTGGGATGCCAACAACATGCGGCTGGCGATGATCTGGCACGGGGCGTTCATCGATGCGTCCCGCCATTGGAACGGCCGCGGTGTCGGCTTTGAAGCACCGCTCGGCGACCATGTGTTGCCCTTGCCCGATGGTCCGTCACTGGCTTCGCTAGTCTCGCCGAATGATCCCTGGCCGATGACCTCGGAACCCGCTCGCGAAAGTGGCTACCGCTTCAAAGGCTACAAGCTCGATGCTCAACAGCGGCCAGCGTTCCTGTATACAATTGGCGATGTCACCGTGATCGACAACTATCAACCGCTGGTCAAAGAAGGCCAGAAAGATCCGCACCTCGCGCGGACATTGACCATCACGGGCCCGGCTGCGGATGCGAACGCGACCGGAGAGAAATGGTACTTCCGTGCGTTACGGGCCGGTCAGATTGAACCGGGGGCAGAGGAAGGGACCTGGAAAGTCGATGGCCTTTGGACTTTGTCGCTTGCGGCCCCGGCTGTCGGGGAAGTCCGCCAGTCACAGGGGCAGAAAGAACTGTTGATTCCGATATCTCTGACCGGCCAGCCGGTCGAAATCTTGCTGCAGTACGCGTGGTGATGCCGTGGCGATGAAGGGTTTGGACGATACCATTGCCGCCTTGGCATCGGCACCGGGAGCGGCGGCTCGGGGCATCATCCGCATCTCAGGGCCGGGAACATTCGCGGTTCTGAAAGACTGGTTCGTGCCAGCCGATGCCGCTAACTGGCAAGCCGCGAAGACGCCGCAACGGCATTCCGGGAAGCTACTGATTCCCCAGGCGCGTGCTCCTTTTGAAAGCGATGTCCAATGGTGGCCGGGCCGACGGAGCTACACCGGCCAACCTCTCGCTGAGTTGCACATGGTCGGTTCGCCGCCGGTGTTGTCGGCGGTGCTCGCTGAACTCTATCGTCGCGGTGCCCGGCCAGCTGAACCCGGCGAGTTTACGCTGCGGGCCTTTCTCGCGGGTAAGCTCGATCTGTTACAGGCCGAAGCGGTGCTCGGCGTGATCGACGCCACCGGCGAGCAGGAATTGAAAACCGCTCTCGAACAACTCGCTGGGGGCATCTCGCAGTCGATGGTGTTGATGCGCCGCGATCTGCTGGAACTGCTCGCCGATCTTGAAGCCGGTCTCGATTTTGTCGAAGAACATCTGGAGTTCGTCAGTCGTGATGAGATCACCCGGCGACTGATGAAAGGCCGCGACATGGTGACTCAACTCGCCCAGCAGGCCCGGCAGCGGATGCACGCCGGTGAACGCCCGCGGGTGGTCCTCGCTGGTTTGCCCAACGCGGGCAAGAGCACGTTGTTCAATCATCTGCTCGGGCAGGAGCACGCCCTGGTCTCGCCGATTCCCGGCACCACACGCGACTATCTCACAGGCATATGGCACTGCGAGGGACTCGCTGTTGATCTCATCGACACCGCCGGTTGGGAGTTCGCCGGCGACGAAATTGGGACGGCGATGCAGCAGTTCCGACACGATCAGCTCGAACGGGCCGACTTAATCGTGTGGTGTTCAGCGGCCGATCGATCGGCAACCGAACGAGAGATCGATGCTCGATATCGCGCCGACATCGAACAGGCCGGACGGCCGGTGTTCCAGGTCATCACAAAGAGTGATCTGCAGATTGGCATCGGGGCCACAGCATCATCCTCGATCTCTGTCGCGAAGAACCTGGGACTGACGAAACTCGCTCGGGCGGTACATGCCTGTTTGAACGATCCCGCTGCACGCGATCGTTCGTGGCTCGGCTCATCGGCAGCCCGCTGTGAACAATCGCTGGTGGGCGCGGCCGAGGCTCTATCTCATGCGGTGCAACTCGCCGAACAACCGGGCAGCGGCGAAGAACTGATCGCCGGCGAATTGCGGCTGGCGCTCGAACATCTCGGCGAAATCGTGGGCGTGGTCTACACCGACGACCTCCTCGACCGCATCTTCAGCAAGTTCTGCATTGGGAAATAGGCGGCAAAGAATGGCGAAATCCGAATGTCGAATTTCGAAAGAAA
Source organism: bacterium (assembly GCA_016125225.1). GTDB lineage: Bacteria > Planctomycetota > Planctomycetia > Planctomycetales > Planctomycetaceae > DSVQ01. The sequence continues at coordinate 5,707 of WGME01000003.1, forward strand.
TCTCAAGCACGAAATTCGCAGAATTCCTGATCAACCAGCGTCCGTTTTGAATTTAGCAATTGAGTTTTCCTTCGTCATTCTGATTTCGACATTCGACATTGGGATCGCAATTCAGCTATTTGTCTAACCCCGCTTCCCTCGGCAACGCACCGTGATCTCATTACGATAACCCTTGGGGTTACGGTTTCGAATTGATCACGAAGGAGCTTCAGAGAATGTCGCGTGCTTTGCTGTTCGGCCTGGCAGGATGCATCTGGCTATGTTCATGGACGGCGGCGTCGGCCGCGGTGCAGACCAAGACCATCAAGTACAAAGATGGCGACACCGAATGCGTCGGTTTCCTCGCCTATGACGACGCCGTGACCGGCAAGCGGCCGGGTGTGCTCGTCGTCCATGAATGGTGGGGCCTCAACGATTACGCGCGCAACCGCGCCAAGGAACTCGCCGCTCTCGGTTATGTCGCCTTCGCGGCCGACATGTACGGCGAAGGCAAGACGGTCGAGCATCCCAAAGATGCTGGCGAAATGGCGGGCAAGGTGCGGGCCAATGTCGAAAGCTGGCGAAGGCGGGCCGTTGCGGGGCTCGAAGTGTTGAAGAGTCAGCCGCAGTGCGACACGACCAAAATCGCTGCGATGGGCTACTGCTTCGGTGGGTCAACAGCGTTACAACTCGGTTACACAGGGGCCGATCTGAAAGCGATCGCCACGTTCCATGCCGCGTTGCCAACTCCAACGGCGACAGAAGCGCAGGCAATCAAAGCGGAAGTTCTCGTCTGCAACGGGGCCGCCGACACCTTCATTCCCGACATGGCGATTCAATCGTTCAAGAAGGGACTGGACGGGGCTCATGTGAAGTACACGTTCATCAACTACCCCGGAGCCGTACACAGCTTCACGGTGGCCGATGCAGGTAAGCACGGCAACCCCGGCATGCAGTACAACGCCGCCGCGGACAAAGACAGCTGGGAAAATCTGACGGCTCTGCTGGCGAAAACACTGGGTGACAATTAACGCTCACCGCATCCGGTCGTCATTGAGCCCCTGGTTGCTCGCAACCGGGGGCATTTTATTCCGCCACGTTACGATGCGACTTCTTCCAGTACCGAATCGGCCACATAGATCGGCAGGTAAGGGTCGTAATGCACCGCCAAGGCGATCGCATCGCTGGGCCGGGCATCGATCTCAATCAATTCGCCATCTTTCCGGACACGAATGGCGGCAAAGTACACGTGGTCGTGCAGGTTGGTGATGACCACGTCCTGGGCATCGCCTCCCAGTTGCTCGATCGCGCTCTTCAACAGATCATGCGTGAGCGGACGCGGCGGAATCTCTCCACGCACCCGACGGTCAATCGTCGTAGCTTCAAACAATCCGATCAGAATCGGGAACTGTCGCTCACCGTCGGCTTCCCTGAGGAAGATCACCTGCTGATCGTTGATCTCAGAGACGATGATCCGCACGAGCGTCATCTGCACGAGCACAATGGTCTCTCCGTCGACTCGAAAATGGGTGTCTTCGCTGCCACTCCGTTCGGCAACACCCTTGCGCGCAGCATACTCCCCGGTCGAGAGCGCTTCAAGCGGCGAATGGCCGCTGGTTCTCCTTGGTGAAAATTCGTGTGGGCGCTCTTAGTAGTTCTGCAGAGGGACTCGGGACGGACACTCAGGTCAAAGGTTCCTGCGGCTAATAGAACAGGCATCTCTGCTGATGTTCGTTGCAGCGACTGCTCGCAGGCCGGGCGAAAGTTGCCCTCAAAGTCTTCCAAATTTGAGCTTTGCTGTTCGATTTCGCAGCGTTCAGAACACTGTGCCACAAACCGGCACGCAATCTGCGGCGCCAGGGCGGCTATCTGGCGGAGCGCTCACCGCAACGGCCGTGGTTCTCATGGCCGCTGGCTTTATTCTCCGTCATTTCCAGTTCTGGCGTCTTGGGCGTCCCATTTCTTTTTCGATTTTGAGGAGCGCGACATGTACACCCCGACCCGGCGACCGCGTGGATTTACCCTCATCGAACTCCTGGTGGTGATCGCGATCATCGCCATCCTGATCGCCCTGCTGCTCCCCGCTGTCCAACAAGCCCGCGAAGCCGCCCGGCGTTCACAGTGCAAAAACAATATGAAGCAGATCGGGTTGGCACTGCACAACTACCACGATACGCACAACATGCTGACTCCAGCCTTAATTGGCTCAGGCAGATACTGCTCCAATCCCTATCTGGTGAATACAACCGGCTGGGTTCTGATGTTGCCTTACCTCGATCAGTCACCGATGTACAATCAGTACAATTTCAATGTACCCTCGAGTTTCGGCGTGGTGACTTGTACAACTCTGCCGCGCGCAGGGGGGGCGACCACTTCGGCGACGAACCGGGCCATTTACTCTCAGAAGTTGCCCGTGTTCGGCTGTCCTTCTGATCCTTCAGGGATGGCGAACTATACGAATGGGGTCGATACGGCCACCGCCTACGAAGCCAATAGTGTTGCTCGCTCTAGCTACCTGTTCGCCAGCGGTGACTACACAGACTACAGCGCATCGTACGGAAGCTATTCCTCGTCGACAGTCCGCGGGATGTTTGGCAATGATGGCGCCGCCCGTTTCCGTGATGTTAAGGACGGACTCAGCAATACAATTGCCGTCGGCGAGTCGCGGCAACAGGGAAAGACTTCGGCGTCTTATGGTCCTTATTGGGGGGCAGGGGTGCATACCTGCTGCCATGGATATACGCCTAATGCGTGCTACCATATTAATGCCGCCTACAACACCACTCCTGGTTGTCAAAGTCCGGTTTCTGCAGCAGGGACGCCCGCCAAGCAATATGCTTGGGGCTTCGGCAGTGAACATGACGGTGGTGCCCACTTTCTGATGGGGGATGGAGCCGTCCGTTTCATCAGCAATAACATCAGCTTTACTGATGTGTTCCAACCGTTGAATCGTATCAGTGACGCAAAAATTGTTGGTGACTTCTAGCACCATTTCTCTCGAAGCTTGAAATGCTGCTCTTGGGAGGTCTCGAACATGTTTGAGAGTCGCTGTAACCGTCCTTTCGGACGGGTTGCATTGTTCCTGCTTCTTACGTCTCTGACGATTGGCTGTGGCTCGTCGGCACCGAAAGGACCCGAACTGGCTCCAGCCAAAGGAAAGGTCACGCTCAATGGGAATTCCTTGAGCGGGGCTAAGATATTCTTTCATCCTCAAGACCCGAAGCAGGTGGACGGTGTTGCCGTTGCGGATGAAGCCGGGGCCTTTGAGATCTTTTCTCTGGGCCAGTCGGGGGCCGTTCCCGGAAAGTACAAAGTCACGGTGCAGTACTTTACAAAGCCCGATGGGTCGCCGTTTCAATTATCTGCGGCCGATGCTGACGCCGGGATGGACATGGATCAGTTCATCGCCATGGGGCAGGTCAAGGTCGGTGTGCCGAAAAAGTACACCAGCCTGGAGTTTACTGATCTGACGGTCGAAGTGCCTGCCGATGGAAGCGAGAGCCTGGAACTGCCACTGGCTAAGTGATTGCGGCTTCGATTGATGGGTAAGGATTCGCCGCCGAAGAGTTGATGGCTCTTCGGCGGTTTTGTTTATGGTACTGCAGGATCAGATTTCAATAGGGTTTGCAACTGCTTTTCGACGCGATCGGCGTCCGACAGCAGTCTGCGTGCCTGAAGTTCTTCCATAAGCCGCCGTTGCAAATCTGGACGAAAGGGTTGAATCGAAACCGCCTGCTTCCATGCGGCCATGGTGGCGTCGGGCTGGCTTTCTGTCTCGGCACGCAAAGCCCAGTCGCTGGAATGACGCCGCATCTGCGTGAGTTGTGTGGCCCATTGTTGTGCTGCCTGCTGGCGATGCAGTGTCAGAAGCGAGTCCGTGATCATCAATGCGGCATTGGCCCGTTGCCCTGCCCCAGTCTCGGGGCGTCGAAAGGCTTCTTCCGCCAAAGGCAGCGATTGGGCGGGGTTCTGTCGCCAGATCCCTTGCGCCACATTCGACAGAACATCGCCATCGACTGATTGCCGCTGGATCAGCCCGAGCAAGACCGACTGACCTTCCGAGATCAATGCCTGCCGGAGTTTCGGGTCCTTTTGTTTCGGTGCGCATTCCAGCAAAGCGAGACCGTAGGCACGGTCTTGCCAGACTGTGGGGATGTTGGATAGATCGGCAATCGGTTCCAGACGAAAGTCGGATGCATCAGGCCGCGTGGTCCGCAGCTCGGCGGGATGCACGGCAATGCGATGATGAGTGAAGGCCAGGTGCGGTATGTCCGTCTCGGTTTGTGGCATGTGGCAGAACAAGCAGTCGTTCTGATGCTTCAATCGTTGGGAGTCTTCCATAGGCAGACCACAGGCCGAGGAAGAATGGCAACTGAGGCACTGGCTGCGGGAATGTTGGCGGACTGCCTCCGGGTCATGCGACGTCGAGCCATGCACTTCATGGCAGGAAATGCAGGTCAACTCGGTCGACTGTGTGTAGCACCGACTCAGCCACATTTGCTCCATGTGTCCCACGACGGTCATGTCGTGGCTGCCGTTGGTCGCACGGTAGTCAATCCGCACCGAATTCAAAGGTCGTCCCGGGCGATAAGTGGCGGGAGATTCGCCGGGATGGAACACCGTCGCATCCCCACGCAAGTGGCATTGCGAACAAATCGCCTCGGTGAGGGTACGTGACAATTTGGCCGGGTGAATGATCTCTTGCGAGTTCGCGAGATGGTCACCTTTTGGAGATTCATGAAGGCGAGCATGGTGGTCTCCCGGGCCGTGACAGCGTTCACAACCAATGCCCAGTTCCAGGAAGTTGATGCGGTGGTAACTGTTGTCGATCGCCTCAGCCTGGCTGACGTGGCAATTCAAACAGCCAAGGTCAGCGGCCCGCTCGAAACTGGCCGGGTGTGTCAGATCGTAACCGGGAGAAACGCCCCAAGCCTGGCGCGAGGCATACCAGGTGATAGGCGACTCCACGAGAAATCCATCAATTTCCGCGAGATAAGTACGTGAGTGATGGCCCGAACCCACGCAGTACTTCACGGGGTAATCTGCAACAATGGCTGCTGAGTCATCATCCGAGCCCAGCCATTCTCGATGCCGGAGTTCGCCATCGCGGCGATAAACGCGATACTTCCGGCCTGATTTCGCGTGAAAGAATTCTCCGTCCGGTGGTTCGAGGCTCGTATCGACGGCAGCAATTGCCTGCTGATGGGCCGTGTTCTCGAAAGCCTGCGCCTGACGTGTGTGGCAGTGCTGGCAGCGCTCGCTGCCGATGTAACCGAGTGGTGCAGCGGTTTCGTCAACGTTGGGTTTCTCAACCACCGACGCTTCGGTTGTGGCCAGAGTGGGTTTCGATGGTGCCGGTGATTCAGGAGTGGTCTGCCCACAGCCGATCAGGGTGATCAGAGATCCGACCAAGGCAGCTGCCAGCACCGTTCGCCAGAACATGGGATCTTTCTAACTGAGATCAACCCAATCGGCACATTTCCCGAGCAAACGGTATACCCCGGCAGCGTTTTCACGAGATCGTGGCTGCGGTCTCTGGTGAGAGAATTTCACGCCTACTATTGCAGGTCGGGAATCAGAGTGAAACACTATCCCGGTTGTCGCTGGATATTTTGTCACTCACTACGAAGATCGAACTCCTATGCGTCGCAATCCCGTGAAGGCGGCTTTGAAGGCCGGGAAGCCCCAGGTTGGTACGTGGTTGTCCTTGGGCGATGTGTTTGCGACCCGCATGATGGCCCGCATCGGCTTTCCGTGGCTGACGGTCGATCTTGAACATTCGCCGATTGGCTGGACGGCGGCCGGGCAGTTGTTTGGGGCGATTGCCGATGCCGGGTGTGTCTGCCTGGCTCGCGTGCCGAAGGGAGATCACGATTACATCAAACGCGTGCTCGATGCCGGGGCCCATGGCATTGTAGTGCCGATGGTGAATACCGTCGAAGAGGCCAAGCTGGCGATCGCGGCGGCCAAGTATCCGCCCGAAGGCAATCGTTCGGTGGGCGGGGCGATGCATGCTCTTAACTTCGATGCCACGGCTGGCGATTACTACAAGCATGCCAACGACGAAATTCTGGTGGTGCTGCAGACGGAATCGCCGCAAGGGGTGGCCAATGCCGATGCGATTTACAGCCTGCCGGGCGTGGACGCCATCTTCGTCGGACCGAACGATCTGACGTTTCAGATGCGAACGCCCGATGGCAAAGACCCGAGTCCGGAAGAGTTCGAGGCGATGATGCAACGGATTCTGGCGGCGGGCAAGAAAGCCGGGACACCGGTGGGCCTGCATGTGCAGACGACTGAACAGGTCGAACGCCGGATCGCCGAGGGTTGGCAGTTCATCGCCATCGGCAGCGAACTGCGGTTCATGGTGAGTGAAGCCCAGCGAATTGTGCAGGGGCTGAACCTCAAGCAAGCGGGAGACCTGGCACGCTATTAAAACGGGTTGTACCCGTTTGCGTTTTTCAGGGTGCGGGTTTCTGTCTGAGAAGAAGCTACCGTTGTCGCAGTTTCGTCGCGAGTTTCATGGCCTGTGACGCACGGTCAGCGGAATCCTGATCCAAGGGAGCGACCGCTTGCTGCAATTGCTCTGTGACCCAGGCGTTCAGACTTTTTCCAGAGAGCTTAGCAGCGGTGTCAACGAGGCGATGCAATTCTGGCGAGAGTCGGGCGACGAACTGCCCCGAGAATGGCTTATCCGGGTCTTCGCCCCGTTGTTGACAGAAGTCGAGATAGTCATCGATGGATTCGCGAAAGGCCTTCCGTAACTTGGCGACGGTATTGCCCTGAAAAGTCACGACATCTCGAATGTTGATCACCTCGCCATGAAAGATTCCGGCATCGTCATCGAATTCGACTTTTCCCAGGTAGCCTTTGTATTCCATCATGGTGTCAGACCTGCTTCCATCAGAAACCTGCGCAAAGACTTGACGGCCCCTTTGTCCATTTCCTTCTGGGGATGCGGCCGGTGAAAGACCGCACGCACGCCATTTAGCACGACGCGGACACGAGACCCTGCGCCCTCTGAGATTTCGGCGCCTGCAGCTATCAGCAGAGTTTCCGCATCCCGCCAAGCAAGATTCGCGGGAACAGGTTCCCTAAAGATGGCTTGTAAGATGCGTCGGTGCTTCGGGCTCATGCCGAGTCCTATGATATCACGAAGTGATACTATTGTCGAGAGGGCAAATACATGCCGACGAGGATGCTGTCTCCGCAGTTCACGGCCGCTGAAGAGAGTTACGGCTCGCTTGGCTTGGAACGTTGCCGCAATTCTTCCGAAGCCCGTTTGAGCAGCCGTTGTTCCGCGGGCGACAAGGCCTGCATGCCGTGCTCGTGAACCTTAGCGAGTAACTCATCGAGTTGCCGCTCAAGTTCGAGTCGGCGGGCGGCGGCGAGTGCCTGTTGTTGTTCCTGGCGCCGAGCCTTCCACGACTGATACCAACTCGGTCGCGGCTCACGTTCCCTGCGCGAGTCGGAACGTTCGAGGCTGGTGTAGCCCTGCGAAAAGTCGTAGCCCATGAACGAATCGTCTTCGCCTGTGGAGCCACCGCTCGGGATGCCGATCATCACATTCAAGGCCAGAAGGACAGAGCCGATGGCGACGACCCAGGTCAGGTTGATCGCGACGCCCAACGCAACGATCAATATCGAAACGATCATGCCAGTATTGAACATGATGCGATGCGCGACTTCACCGGGCAGCCGCTGGTTGAGAATCGCGAGCAAAAACTGGCCACCATCCAAGGGGTAAACCGGAACAAGGTTCGCCAGGAACGACAACCAGTTCACGGTGAACAACAGCAGCAAAGTTTCCTGTATCCAGGTTTCGGTATGAAACTCCGAGATGGGCAGTTCAAAGGGATTCAAGACTCCCCAAAGTTCTTCCGGGGCATAAAACCCGGGGAAGGCGAGCAGGGCAATGGCCAGATTCACCAGCGGCCCACCGGCAATCGTCAACAGGGCAGAATTCGAACTGGGGCCGGGTTGTGTGAAGGCCAACCCGCCCAAGGGCCACAGCAGAACCTCGTCGGCCATGCCCCCGGTCACCCGCGCCGCAAAAACGTGGCCGAATTCGTGTGCCAGAATGGACAGGAAGAGCAGCCCTGCAAAGGCCAGTCCAATCTCCCAGCCGAGGCGGAATGCCAGAATCGCCGCCACCAGGGGCAATAACCAGCTCACTCGGACCTGTGTCTGAAACAGCCGTCCAAGGGGAAAGGACCACGCAAGCACACCAAGGCGTTCGTTCATGCTGGCCTGACTTCGCTGGTCTGCTGGGACCACGAGATGCAATGCCCGTCCGGAGCTAGTTGAGTCTAGTCCGCCGACTGCGTGGCTGCAATGGGGGGCTCGTTGGGTTTCCGATACATCCCCGGCAATCGTTGCCTGGCGAGACGGGCCACGGAAATTCACCGGCGAACCGACGGCGGGTTCAGTTGCCTGCCGTCTGGTTTCAGGGGTACAGTCAGACACTTCCCCACGCATTCGTTGAGAGCCGCTATGCATCTGCGCGATGGCATTTTGAGTCCCGAGGTTTGTGCGGTTGCCGGAGCCCTTTCGGTCGCTGCCGTTGGATACAGTCTGCGCCAGATGCGGGCGACCCCGGAAAGCCGCACCATTCCGTTGACAGGCATGGTGGCCGCCTTGGTCTTTGCCGGACAAATGATCAACTTCCCGCTGTTCGGGCTACCGGTTTCCGGACATTTGCTGGGGGGTGTTCTGGCCGCAGCACTCGTGGGGCCTTGGGCAGGTTGCCTAGCCATCACCGTGGTGCTGATCGTGCAGGCCATCCTCTTTGCCGATGGGGGACTGCTGTGCCTCGGGGTAAATGTTCTGAACATGGCGGTCGTGGGGTGTTGGGGCGGCGGTGCGATCTATGAATCATTGCGAAGAGTCCTGGGGTCGCACTTGCGTGGCAGTGTGGTCGCGGTGATCGTGGCGGCCTATCTGTCGGTCCTTGCGGCGGCGGGTCTGTTCTGCGTGGAGTTCGTGGCATCGGCCCATGATGTCCCGTTTCCCATCCCGCCGCTCACCTGGTTTATGGTGCTGTACCATGCCTTGATTGGAATTGGTGAAGCGGCCATTACGGGGGGCGTGCTGGCCTTCGTCTGGTCGCGTCGCCCCGAACTACTGACCGCCGGAGCGACATCCGGAACTGTCTCTTGGCGGCCCATCACAGCGGCCGGGGTCGCTGTGGCCTGTACCGTTGCGGCAGTTCTATCGCCTTGGGCGTCGGAATGGCCGGATGGTTTGGAAGCCGTCGGCGACCGCGTCGGCTTTAACGAACTCGGCCAGGACCGGGTGCTGTTTCTGTCGGACTATGCCTTGCCCGTGCCTGTTGGTTGGGAAGCCATATCGGTCTCTGCGGCCGGGGTTCTGGGGACGGTGGTGGTGCTCTGTCTGGGCTGGTTGATCAGCAGTCGACTGGTCGCGACCCCGGGTCCCGTACCGGATGCCTCGCATGCCGGATAATACTGCAGCAGTTGCCCCGGAGAATTTCTGTCGATCCTGGCCGGCCGATTTCAAACTAGCAGCGGCACTCCTGGTGATTCTGGTCGTCGGCTGGTTATCTCCCGAGCAATGGCCCGCCACCATGACGCTGGGAGTTGTCGTATTATTCGGTCATGCCTGTGCCGGAACGTCGTTGACCTGGATGATTCAGCGGGCGGCCGCCTGGGGAGTAATGTTGCTGCTGATGGCGATCGCCCTATGGTGGAGTCAACCGTCGTCGGCGGCGGGATTATGGTTGTGGTCGTGGCTGTTGCGGTGTGGCGTCGCTGTGCTGGCTGGCCTGTGGTTGATGCAGGTCTTCACGGTGCAGGAACTGCTGAGCACGTTGCGTCGCTGGCATCTGCCGGGACTGCTGATTGTGATGGTCAGCTTTCTGCTGCGGTATCTTGTTGTGCTCTGGGAAGAACACGGGCGACTGCAGCGAGCCCAGTTGGCTCGCGGGGCCGGTTCAGCGACACGGTGGCAACGCTGGAATCTGGCGTTAGAGCGTTTGGGCCTGCTGTTGCTGCGGTCACTCGACCGGTCGGAACGCATCCACCGGGCGATGCTCTCGCGTGGGTGGGATGGCTCGCCGCGAGGGTTGGAGTAACGGGTGGAAGCGGCGGTTGTCCCATTTCCTGAGAACCGTGGTCCGCGACTCGCCGTCGAGTTTCGCGAGCTGAATTTTCGTTATCCGGGTGGTCGACAGGCCCTGTCATCCATCACCGCGGCCATTCCTGTCGGCTGTCGGTTGGCGATTGTCGGCCCGAGTGGGGCAGGCAAATCCACCCTGCTGCTCCACCTCAATGGTTTGCTTCCCGGTCAATTGCCGACCGATGGCACTCAGTCGGCCGTTTGGATTTTTGATCAACCGATTCTGCCCACCAATCTGGCCAGCATCCGTCAGCGCGTGGGCTTTGTGTTTCAGGACCCGGATGATCAACTCTTTGCCGCGACCGTCGCCGATGATGTGGCCTTTGGACCCCGACAGTTGGGGTGTTCCAAGGCGGAGATGACCGAGCGCGTCGCGGAAGCCTTGGCCGCTGTGGGCCTGAGTCATACGCTGAATGATAACCCTGGGCAGTTGAGCTACGGTGAACGCAAACGCGTCTGTCTGGCGGGGGTTCTCGCCTGCCGACCCGAGCTGATTGTGCTCGATGAACCATCGAGCAATCTCGATCCCCGATCGCGCCGGCAACTGCGATCGATTCTTGATTCCTTATCGGCCACCCAGATCATCGCCACGCATGATCTCGATCTGGTGCTTGATGCGTGTGACACCGTCTGGGTGATTGATGACGGCCGTCTGCAGGCCGCGGGACCAACCCGGCGCATCCTGTCCGACCCATTGCTGATGGATCGTCACGGACTTGAAGTTCCCTGGAGGCTGCGGACGTAGTCTCGCATCAGGTCGAGGCGAGTTCCTGTCGGGCCTGTTGTATCGCGCGGGTCAGTCGCTGTTCGATGTCCCGTTTGCGAGCGGCATCCCACGGCATGCGTACCAACCGCACCTGCGGACGCACCAGCACCAGGGCAATGTCTTCCAGCGGTTGCTGCAACCAGTTTTCCACCGCCCACGCATACACCCCGAGCTGAAATGAGTACGGAGCTAAAACGTCGGCATCTGTTTTCGATGCAGCGACCATGCCCGTTTTGAAGTCGTACAGCGACCAGCTTCCTGTGGCCTGTTGCACGAGCAAATCGATCTGCCCGGAAATGAGATCCGGCTCGTTCTTAGTTCCACTCTTTGTCGCTGGCCACGGGAACAGAAAACTTAGTTCCCGGTGCAGTTGTGCGGCCGCACTCCATGTCTGAACAATGTCCGAATCCGCCAGTCGTAGCAAGACGTCCTGCGCCGTCTGTTGCAAGGCGGCATCCCCGGAGTGGTCCTTCAATTGTTGCGATAAGGTGGACTCCCAAGTGGTCGACTGGGCGTAGTCCAACCGCTCCAGCACTTCGTGTAAAAACGTGCCGAGAGTTTCCGCGACCGTCAGTTGTTCCGCCGTGATGACCGATTTCGTCGGTTGAAAGTCGAGGAACAACGCATCGGCAATTTCCAGTTGAGAGATGCTCCACGTTCGCGGGGCCAGCGGATCGATCGCATACCGATTCAACGATTCCGGCAATGGCTCTGGAGTCGCCGTGGCCCAACGCTCGCGGAAGTCCGACAGCGACTTCGTGTCGCGTTCGTGGGGCTTCCGTTGAACATCCGGGGGATGATGATGCGGCCGGATCGCCGGAATCGAATCGCGCGAGGTGGCCCCGACCATGGTCCCTAACAACGGGTCTGACTTCGGCAGGCCGGTCTCCAGATCGAACCGGGAAGCCAGCAGTTCCATCCAGGGGTTGGCGAACTTCGTGCCGGGTTCCCTTCCGGCTGACAGAATCAAATGGTCGGCCGCACGAGTCACAGCCACATAAAAGAGCCGCAGTGTTTCTTCCTGATCGGCGGCGGACTCATCAATTTTCAGCATCGTCAAACCAAGGTGATCGAACTCGCGACCATAGCGGTCGGGCAGTTTCACCAGGCCGCCCCATTGGGGGTGCAGATACGCCGACAGAGTTTTCGGCGGCGGTTTGCGATCGAGATCCGCCACTATCACCACCGGAAATTCCAGCCCCTTGGATTGATGGATCGACATCAGGCGGATCACATCGCCAGCTTCGGGCAAAGTGGTGGCAAAGGCTTCGTCGGTCTCTTCCAGCACTGAGGTTTCGAGGCGAGCGACATAGTCTTTCAGCGTGAAGAGTTCGCTGCCATCAAATGTCGCCGCCTGCTCGATCAGCTTCCGCAAGTTGGCAACCTTGCGACTACCCAGGAACTCCAGCAACAGGGCCGCATCGTAGCCGGTGAGGGCCACTGCCGTGGTCAGCAGGTCTAGAATGGAAAGCTCATCTTTCAGGGCCCACAGCCGATGCAGTGTCTGCCCCGCAAAGTGCACCCGACTTTGTGCCTCCGCTGAGAAACTTTCCGGTGCGGGTTGCCCCAGACGCGTCCACCAGTCGCCATCGTCGGGGCAGACGCCTTGCAGGTCGTCATCACTCCAGCCGAAGAACGGAGACCGCAACACGCCGATCAGCGAGACGACATCGTTGGGGTTATCAAGACAGCGGCACAGATTCAGCAGGTCGAAAACTTCCTGTTGTGCGTAAAACGTCTTTCCGCCGACGAGGTAGTAATCGAGTCCATAATCACGAAGCTGCTGTTCGTACTCCTGCACATTCGACAGTGCCCGGAACAGGATAACGATATCTCCGGGTTGAATCCGTCGCAGAATTGATTGCCCCGTAGCTGGTTCTTTGTCGCGAACTCGCGGTGTGTTATCGGCCAGCAGTTGGGCAATTCGACGTGCGATCCACTCGGCTTCGCGTTCCCGCAGTGCTTCGGCCGAGACTTTGTCAGCGGGTTGACCGGCCGGATCAACATCCGAACTGGCCCACAGAAACTCAATCGTCGGCAACGGCGATTGCTGGGCGTGATGCGGCACCAGGGGTTCGTAATCAGGCAGGTCGTCTTGGAAGAGCAGGTTGACGAAGTTCAGAATCTCGGGCTGGCTGCGAAAATTGCGGGTGAGCAATTTCCGACCGTCGGGGGGAAGTTCCTGACGGAGTTGCTCAAAGACCTGTGGGTCGGCGCGGCGAAACCGATAGATCGATTGCTTGCTGTCGCCCACCAGAAACAACTTGCCATGCCGAAGCGCTTCACCGCAGAGATCACGCACGATGTCAGCCTGGACCGGGTCGGTATCCTGGAACTCATCTACCATGAGCAGGCGGATCGATTGTGCGAACCGCCGACGGGCTTCGGGATGATCCCGTAACAGATTCCGTGCCTGCAGCAGCAGGTCATCGAAGTCGAGAACACCGGCCTGCATCTTGGCGGTTTCATAGGCCTCCGCCACTTGTCGCGCCAACACGAACCCGTGGCAGGCAAACTCGGCGGCAAGCGACACGTCCTCGGCGTTGAAGACCAGTTGTTCGACGAGCTTGTCGATCTGCCCCCGCAATGCCGTCAGCATGGTTTTGATGTCTTCGAAGACGGCCTCCGACTCCCAGACCGACTTGCCGCCTCCCCCCTGAACTTTGGCGGCTTCCCGCAACTCCTGGAGCTGTGCTGCCGGATCGGGCCACGGATTTTTCGGCTGCAGCCCTTCGCGCAAGACATCGCATCGGCGATTCATTTCGGCATGCGAACTTTGATGCTCGGCCAGAAACTCCCGCAGACGTTCCACCAGAGGGCTCGTGCGGAATTCTTCGATTAGTCTGGGGCGATAAACTTGTTCCCAAGCCGTGATCCAGCGCTGTGCCAGTTCGTCGGGAGTGGGGTCTGTCCAATCCGACCATTCGACCCGGAAGCGTTGGCGGGCCAGCTGCCGAATCAGCTCGCGCGACTTCTCCAGGCCGAAACGGAGCACAAACGCATTCGCATCGGCCTCGTCGGCAATCAGGCGTTGATGCAGCACCGATTCCGCAGCCGACTCCAGCATGGTGTCCGCCAGTGGCGGTTCGAGCAGCACGAAACCGGGGTCGAGCCGTGCTTCGACAGCATGAGCCCGCAACAGCGACGTGCAAAAGGAGTGAATGGTGCTGATCCGGGCGGTATCGAGACCGCGTAGCACCTGCAACCAGTGGTCGACCTCATCGGGGGCACAATCATCGAGCCGCTGCTGGCACGCCTCGCGGACCCGGTCTCGCATTTCCCGGGCAGCACGATCAGTGAAGGTGATGGCCACTAACGAAGACAGCGTCGCCGCCTCAGCGCCGGGTTCCAGATGCTTCAGAAACCGCTGCGTGAGGACGAAGGTTTTGCCGCATCCCGCGCCGGCCGACAATGCGATTGAGACATTGCGGGTGGTAATCGCCGCCGCTTGCTGTTCGGTGTAATTCAGGGGGCCTGCCATAGTCCCGAAGATCATACCCACCGCAACATGAGACCGGCAGGTTTCCTGGGGAAATCCCTGCTTGCGACCCCGTGGCTGTTGTGAGAAGATACTCACGGTGTTTGCAGGAAAGGATGCCTGCCTCGATGCTTGAACCGCCCAGCCCTGAATTGCTGAAACGCCTGCTGGACTGGCAGCTCTGCCGGCCCGGTGACTTGCGGCGTGCGCGGTACATAGTGCGGCGACTGGCTCACGATCTTCCCGCGTTTGATTCGGTCTGGATTGATGCCCTCGTACAATTGGGCTGTCTGACACCGTATCAGGCCCGTATCCTGGAATCCTCCACACCGGCCGCTTTGAAATGTGGGGAGGCATTGATTCTGGATGAATTGGGCCGGTCCGCCTGGGGGCATACCTGGTTTGGACGGTTGCCGGGTGATTCGGCGGGCGTGGTCATCAAACAGATCACCCCACCGCGTGAACGACACTCTGGCATTGTGGAACGGGGGCGAGTGCTGGTTGCTGAAGCCGCTCGTCTCGAGTCGCGGCAGATTGTCGCGCCGTTCCGTATGACGCACGATGCCGTCACCTGCACGTTTTTTAGCCGGTTCACTCCCGGCCTATCGCTTCAGGAATTGTTGGTGCGGCGCGGCCGTTTTCCCAACGCCGTGGTGACCGAACTGGCTTATCAGTTGGCGGGGACATTGGCCGAGTGGCATCGTGGCGGTCAGGTGCATGGCGATGTGCGGTTGTCGCATGTTCGGATTGATCCGCAGGGACAGACTTGCCTCGTCGAAGCGGGTTTGCGACCGGTGATTGAACCCGAAGTGACGTTGCATGCCACCCTCGCGCTCGAAGCCTATGATGGCATCGCTCCGGAACTGATTGGGATTGGTCATCAACCAACGCCGTCATCCGACTTGTATGCGTTGGGGTGTCTGCTGTGGCAACTCCTCGCCGGTCGCCCGCCCTATCCCGTGGCAGATCCCCTGGCGAAACTCGCAGCTCATCAGACCCGTCCCATGGACGATATCTGCGAATGGGCTCCCGACACGCCGACCGAACTCGCGATGTTAATCGGCGAGTTAACGGCCCATCGTCCCGAACAGCGGCCCACGGCGCAGATTGTTGTTGAACGTCTGCAGCACCAGCCACGTTGCGGTCGTCGGGGACTGCATCATTTCCGGCAATCGTTCGATGCAGCCGTGCCGCACCTGCGACCGACAGTAACCGCTGCATGGACATCGTGGCCGGCGGTCCTCACGGGGGCAGCGGCCATTGCGTTGGTGGCCGCTCTGGTGGTCCACCCGGCTTCCCGTCACGAATTATTATCGTTGGGACAAACCTGGTGGGAGTCACGACGCGATTCCGCATCTCCAACAGTCGCAGTCCAAGTCGACAGCACCAGCGGCCTGTTGCCCTTACCGCCGCTGTCTCCCGACGGAACACTGCTGCTGACAGAGGCGGGGCCGTATGCCGTGGGGACTTTGCAACACGCCGGACCCGTGCGAGTGCTGGCCGCACCGGGGGTGTGCCCCGAGATTCGCGTCCGAACGGTGCCCTTACGGATTTCGGCCGAAACGTTGCAGATCGAAGGGGTGCGCATCAAATACGATCGCTTATGGAAAGCGACGGAAACACCAAGGGCGTTGGTGATGGTACAGGCTCAGCACATCACCTTGGATCGCTATGAGCAAGACCTGGGGACAGCCGATCCGGCCACTCGTTCCGAGACGATTCCCATTGTGGGCATGGCTTGGCGACTGGTGGAACCAGCGGACCCGGCCGCGGGAACGCTGAAGATTCAGAATTCCCTGTTCTTTGGTGACGGCGTGGGTCTGTTTGCCAACCAGACCTGCCGACAGGTGAGCGTGGAAAATTCGCTGCGGATGGGTCAGCAGGCCTGGTTCGAATTGGTCCGTGGGGATTGGACCCCGCAAATGTCCTGGACTCTACAACACGTTACCTGTCGCGAGAGTGGTCCCGTCTTTCGGGTTCGTTCGGTCAGCGACTGGGCACCCCGGTCGATGTTGGTGCAATGCAATCAAGCAGTTCTGGGATTGGAGACGCCGACGGCTGCCCTGGCCGAGTTTGATGCCGATGACGTCCCAGCCGAGGCATTCGTCTGGCAGGGCGAAGCGACATTGATTCCAGTCGAAACGGTGTTGGCCCGGCTGGTCGCAGGCAATGTCGTCATGCCCCCCCTGGCGACTGAGGATTGGGTCTTTGAAGGGCTCATGGCGGGGCGTTTCCGTTTTGCTGGACCGCCCACGTTTGCCGTCAACGATTCTCTCTTAGCCGAGACCGAAATTCCTCGGAGTTCGCCGGAACTGCCCGGCATTCAGCTGCAGGGCTGGGGGGCTTGCCACTCGTCGGTCGCAGCCCCCGACGAACCTTCGCTCTCTTTAGAACTGCCGTAGAATTTCGCGGCTCACAGAGCCGTCCTAAAGTGTGGCACTGTCGTCTTCGTCAGTGGCTGTCGGTTCTTCGGTTGGAAGGTCGGACTGCTCTGCGAGGGAATGAATCTGGCTGAATCGCCGCCAGGTCTGCATCGTGCGATAGCCCACGAAGACTGCAGAGACCGTGCAACCCACCGCGGGTCCCAGGGCCAGGCTGCCACCCAGGAGGGGAGCGAATAAGTACCCGGCGGCTGCCACCGCACTGAACGTCGTGATCCCGAGTTGAATCGCAAACTCGGTCTTGGCCGTTTCCCAGCTATGCTTGGCTACCGCAGTACGGGCGGAGAGATTGGCCACATCACGGAAAGACTGCAATTCCCGTCGCGTTGAATCGGGATCGATGCGCTTACGCGGTTCGACAGGTGCCGTAGGATGGTTCGGCATTTGAGAGACAGAATTCAGCGAATCATCAACAAGCGTATCACGCTCGACTGCTGGAACAGGCGGTGGCACTACCGGGCTGACTACCGCCGATCCATCCGAACTGTCACCCTTTCGTGTACGGGCCAGCAGTCGTTCCATGAACGCCGAGACTGAGTCTTCCTCGTGGGCGATTGGTTCGGAACCAGAGTTCGCGGGCGGCGGCGGAGCGATTGTCTCCGGTACAAGTTCCGGGATGGCGGTCGGCGCGTGCTGAGATTGTGACGTCAGCAATTCATTCAAGCGATCACGCCAACTGTCGTCAGCAGCAGATTCTTCGGATGCGGTGTCCGTCGCCACATCAAATTCTTGGGGTGTCAGTTTGGAATCGATGTGATCCATGGTCGCGACGTCTGATGCGACCTCGGCATCCATTCCCGGTTCATCGTCCGTTCGCTCGGCGAAATCCTCAGGTAATCCGAACATGGCTGCCAGTCGCGATCGGAGCGAATCTTCTTCGTCGGCATGTTCGACATCTGCGGTTAAGTGGTCGCTTTCCGATGGACCAGCAGCGAGGGCGTCATCCAGGGCCGTTTGAACCGATGAAGTCTCATCTACCAGAGAGTCTTCGGCCGGAATGTCTAGCTCTTGGGCGGATGGTTCAACAGTCGCCATCTCATCGGCGATGTTGTCTTCAGTAGTCAGTTCCATCACCGCTGGAATGATCGGATCACTCGGTGAATGATCCGTCAGCTCGGTCTCATTCAACACCGAAACCGTTGGGTCAGATAACTCGTCAGCCAACACTTCCGCTGGCGAGTCCATCGTGGAAAGGGTGGCTTCCACGGGGAGTGGTGGCGGTGTGATGGCGGCGGTGAAATCGTTGTCCGGTTCTGTTATGGCGACTTCGCTCTCGACCAATGCAACCGGTTCCGGCTCGGTAGCAACGACTGCCTCGCTGTGATCTTCATGCTCGACAACCAACTCGACCGGACTTAGCGTGGCTGCTACTTCGCTATCTGACGTGCTCTCCGATTCGAGCAGAGGAGCAGCATCAGCCGTGAGACTGGCGTCAACGTCAGCAGCTTCCGATTCATGGGCGATGGCAACACAACTTGCAACATCACTGATGGGCGTAGGCTCTGTCGGCGGGGTCGTCTTGACATGAGAATCCGCCCAATGTTGCCGTTCTGCCAGCATCACCGCGGCTTCCGCCTGACGAGCAATTTCCCAGGCTTCGCGTCGTTCCTGATCGGCAGCGACTTCCCTTTGCCAGTCGGCATGTTCCTGCTGCCAGGCTTCCGTTTCCGCCTTCAGGGCGTTTTCACGAGCGGCCAGCTCGATCTGCATGTCACGCAGTTCATCGTGCTTGATCGAAAGCCGCTGTTCGAGTTGCGAGAACTCTTCAAACCGGGTGGCGAGGGCATCGAGCGCGGCCTGTACCGCTTCAAAATCGGCCGATGTGGTCTCGGATGACTCCTCGTCCGTGAGTTCTTCGGACTCCTCGGTGGTCGCGGATTCTTCGGTGGTCGCGGATTCTTCGCTGACCGCGTCGTCATCGGTTGTGGTTGTATCGGCGACGGAGGCGGCGAGTGCGGTTTCAAGATCAGCCGTGTCATCCGCGAGCACGTCCTCGACGACAGGTTCGTTGGTCGCGGCTGGATTTATCGCGTCTTGTTCGTCCGCAGGGCTCTTCGATTCCACAGTGGCTTGGGCTAGTGCCTGCTTGGCGGCTGTCTGGGCTTCTTTCCAGGCATAGAGTTCTGCTTCGAGTGCCGCCTGCAGTTCGTCGACCTTTTGTTGTGTCGATTCGAGATGCTGGGCTTCCTGATCGAGTCGCTGCCGTTGGTGGCTCAGCTCTGTCCACAACGTTTCGCGTTCTTGAATCCAGGCCGTCTGCTGATCGGCGAACAGCCGGCGTTCGCGCTGCAATTGCTGCTGCGATTCCAGGAACTCCGTCTGATGGTGGGCGCGTTCACGCACCTCACGCGCGAGCTGTTCCTGTTGACGTCGCAACTGTTCCTGCAGACTCGCATGTTCCTCTTCGCGGACCTGGCAGCGGTGTTCCCAGGCGGTGGTTTCCGTTCGCCATGTGTCGCGCTCGGCGAGGAATTCTCGCTGAGCCTGATGGAATTCCCGCTGGATATGCTCGAAATCCATCCGCTCTTCACTGATCCGCGAGCGTTCAAATTGCAGATCATGACGGCGTTGTTCCAGTTCGCTGCTTTGCTCGGCGATTTGATTCAGCAAGCGTGCCTGTGTCGATTCCCATTCCTGCCAGGCAGCGGACTGACGAGATGTTTCTTCCTGAAGTTCACGGCGAGTCGCTTCCGTCAGCGATTCCAACCGCTGCCGTTCTTCGACCAGTGAATTCTGGAATTCCTGCAGTTCCTGTTCGGTTTGATGCAAGCGAGATTCGCGGGCTTCCAGGTGAATCTGTCGCTGCTCGATCTCTTGCCGCGACCGCTCCAAATCATACTGCGCGCGTTCCAATACAGAACCACGGCGGGCAAGTTGAGCCGACTCCGTCGCGAGTTCCAATTCTCGCTGCCGGGTTTCTTTCCGCCAGGTTGTCCGAGCCGATTCCAACTCCTCGCGCAGTTGCTCCAGTTCATCCTGCAGCCGTAGCAAATCGTCGGCTTCATCCACGACCGGACCGAACAGGGGCTGCATGAGCACGGAATCGTCATCTGCGGTGACGGGTTCAACGGTCTCAGCGATGAGAGGAGCGGGAGCCGGTTCTGCGATGATGGCAGCGGCAGGCGGAACGTCCGTGGGTACGGGTTCCAGCTCGACTTCTGGAAGTACGGCGACCAGTGCTTCCTCTTTGACTGGCTCCTCCGCCGCGGCAGAGGGAGGTGCTGCGGGAATCTTCTCCGATCGCGCGGCCGTCGTCGGCCAGCCACTCAGCAGGTCATCGGTCGTCGCAGGGCGAATGACCCAGTTGCAAGGACCGATGGTCACTCGGTCTCCGACTCGCAACTCGCATTCTGCCACGGGACCATCATTAACCCAGGTTCGGCGATCCCATGCCTTGAGGATCACGCGATCGGTGCCCACCACGATGAGCGCGTGGTTTACGGCCACTCCGTCGACAGCCATGACGAAATGGCAATCGCTCCCAGAGCCAATGCGATGCCGGCCCGGGACCAATAAACGCCGGGGCCAGCGGGCATGCCGGACCGGTTCCAGCACCATCGGTGTGGTTTGCAGCGTCTGTTCCAGTGCGGTGGCGGTCATCGTCACTATAGATAGACCCGAGTGCGGAGCGTCACGTAATGCCAGATTGGATCGGCCGCAAAGTTTGCCTCCTCGCGACTGTTTTCCAACTTCATCCAGATTGAGGCTTAGGTCAGAGAGCTCTGCGGGTCAAACGGGGTGCTCAGAAAACACCAGCAGTTCCGACAAGAACAGTTGCGCGACCCGGCTGAAGCACATGCTCTGGGGAGTCGGGCCAGTGGTAACCATCGCGATTATGACGATCAACCGTTATGTAAGGGTTGTATCGAGGCCCAGAACCTTGCCCCAATTGCCTCATGCTCACGAGAGCTGCCACAGTCGTACCATCGCCGTGATGCCAGAGAATCCTCGTCCAGCAATAGGTCGATGAATCTCTGCAGGGCCAACGGAGTATTCAAGCCCTGGGTCGGAGACCTGAACATGCCTCGTACAACTTGCGTCTATGGTGCGCTGCTGACGGCGCTACTGATGTGTTCCGGATGTTCGATGGGAGCCACTCATCGACAATGGATGTCGACCGCGTTCGTCCACGACATCACTGCCGCGTCCCCGATGACAACGCCGCCGGTCGTGCTCGCACACCGTGAGTCATCGCCACCGAACGGCACGATTGTGGTGATCCAGCATCAGCAGTCGCAATGGGGACCGTTTCGTCTGCGCTGGTTCAGAATGACCAGCCAGCCCGCACTCTGACCAGCGATGATGGATTGTGGCGACCTATGTCTCCACGAAGTCCGCATCTTCGGTACCGGCTTCGTTCATACCCAGTTGCCGCATCTTGCGGTACAGGTTGGAACGATGCAGGCCGAGAATCTTCGAGGCCTCGCTCATGTTGCCACGCACACGCCGGATGGCCCGCCGGATGTATTCCTGCTGAAAACTGTTCGTGGCTTCCGCAAGTCCCCAGTCGTCGGTTGGCTCGGTGAGTGTTTCCTTCACCGGGCTGAGAATGAACGCCAGGTCCTGGACTTCGATCCGATCTTCCGGTGCGAGGAACGCCACCCGTTCCATCAGGTTCCGTAGTTCGCGAATGTTGCCCGGCCAGTGGTGGGCCTGAATCCGTTTGCGGGCCTCTGCCGACAGATGCAACTTCGGACGGCGGGCCTGTGCCGAAAAGTGATGCAGAAAGTGTTCGGCAAGCGGTACCACATCGTCGGGCCGTTCCCGCAACGGGGGCAACTCCAACGTTACCACATTCAGCCGGAAGTAAAGGTCTTCCCGGAATTTCTTGTGGCGGACGGCCTCGGCCAGCTTGGCATTCGTTGCCGCCACCACGCGCACATTGATCGGAATGGCCAGCGAGCCGCCGACCCGCGTGATGACCTTCTGCTCCAGCACGCGGAGCAGCTTGGCCTGACCGTTGGGGCTCATATCGCCGATTTCGTCGAGGAAAATCGTGCCCCCTTCGGCGAGTTCAAACTTGCCCCGCCGCATTTCATGGGCATCGGTAAACGCCCCTTTTTCATGCCCGAACAACTCGCTTTCGAGCAACGTTTCCGTTAAGGCGGCGCAATTCACCGCGATAAACGGACGGTCGGCCCGTGGTCCCTGGTAATGGAGCGCCTGTGCCGCGACTTCTTTTCCCGTCCCACTTTCGCCGAGAATTAACACCGGCAGATCGGTGTTCGCGAGACGACGAATCGTGCTGCGCAAGGCACTGATGGCGGGGCTGTCGCCGATGATCGCGACGCCTTTGGTCACCTGTTCTGTGAGCACCCGATGACTACGGAGCAGCAATTCCCGTTCGCGCGTATTCTGCAAAGCCGCCGCGACTGGTGCGGATAAATCCTGCAGAGTTTCGAGATCATCGAGATTGAATGGCCCCTGAAATTTGTTGATCACTTCAAAGACGCCGATCGGATCTTTGTCACTTCCCAGCAGCGGGACACACAACAGGTTCCGGGTGCGGTACCCTGTGGATTGATCGACCTTCTGACTGAACCGTGCGTCGTTGTAGGCGTCATCGACCTGCACGGGTTTCCGCGAATGCAACGTCTCACCGACGACACCCATGCGGTCGGGCAAACGCAACGATCCCCCTTCCAATCCCAACGCGGGCCGGGCGACCAATTCTTTCGCTTCCTTGTCCCACAGAAAAATGCTGGCCCGATCGCAATCGAGGACTTTCGTCGCATCGCGGGCGATCCGTTCCAGCAGGACTTCCATATCCGGCACAACCACCAGCTCCGCGGCGGTCGCCAGAATGACCTTCAGCCGGGCGAGTTTCCGGGCCGACTGCTCCCCGGCATCGGCGACATCCCAGGCCGCTCCCAATGCCCGGGCGATCAGCGAAACGGCAGGCAGCGTGTCTTCCCGCAACCCGCGTCCCGCCAGCAACAGCAGGGCCGCCGGATGCTTTTGTGATCGCAACGGAGCCGCAATAAACACGCCACCGGGTGGCCAGCTTCGAAAACCCGACGCTTCCTGGTCAGCGGCTTCGAGCACGAACGGCCAGGGGATGTCACTCTTCTGCCATCGGCCATATTCCGCATGGAAACGCCACTCTGGCATCCGTTCGACGACAGAGACAAGTTGCGCACCAAATTCCCCGGCTATCTCACCGAGCATCGAAGAGAGATAGGCCGCCGAATCGGAGGCATCCACGGCCTGCGTCAGTAGTTGTTCGGTCAATTCCAGCAGCCGGGGGCCGTCAGATGCCGCCACTTGGGAAGGAACGTCTTGCCAATTCAGCCATTTGGGAGTCACAGCGTCACTCACTTCCGGACGATCCAACGCGGTTGTCTGTTGTCATTCTGAATTCGCTAGAGGGACTTCCTGACGTGAATTCCGTCAGGCACCCCTCAGGCGTGACATCAGAATGATATCGCATGGCGCCAAAATAATGAGTCAAAAACGCGGTTCCGTATGCACTTTTCCCGGAATCGGTCGATGTCGGTAATCTGGGGGAGATTCCCTGTCGTCAAGCAGCCACGGGAATGTTCAGCGGCCGGGCTTTTTCAATGGCCGGTGCGCTGCGATGCCGGCTTTCTCAATGTCCACAGCGACGGCGTTGGTTTGTGGTGCCCCCGGCGTGCTCCGGCCTTCCGATACATATTGTTCCAGCAGAGACTTCAGTCGCGAAGCAATATCGGACTGCTCGGTGACCAAATTCTTTCTTTCACCAATGTCCGATGCCAGATCGAATAACTGGTGGGCAGGGTACTCAGACATATCGTCTTTCCCCGGCCGGGGCACGCTCCAACCGCCAGACCCCGGACACAGAGCGAGCTTCCATGGCCCCTGGCGAATCGCAAAGCTGCCATTGATCGAGTGATGGACCACGGCCCGCTCGGCCGGCATGGCTTCGCCAAGCAGCGCCGGCAGAAAACTCACGCTGTCTTCGGCGGCATTGGCCGGGACATCGGCATCCAGAATGTCAGCACAGGTCGCGAAGAGATCGGTCAGGCAGAGCAGGGCGGACGATTGTTGTCCCGCCTTCACTCGCTGCGGCCACCGCACCAGAAACGGCACACGGTGTCCCCCCTCATAAATGTCGGCCTTGTGGCCACGGAAGTGGTAGCTGGGGTTGTGACCTTTGGCGAGCAACTCGGGATACTTGGCCTGCGGCGAACAACCATTGTCGCTGGTGACGATCAGTAACGTATTCTCCGCGAGGCCGGTCTGATCCAGAGCCGCGAGCAACTGGCCGAGACAATGATCCTGTTGACGCACAAAATCGGCATAGGGATTAAGACCACTGGTTCCGAGCCACTCGGCGGTCGGGTAGATGGGGGTGTGCGGCGAAGCAAACGGTAGATACAGGAAGAACGGTGATTTCTCGGTCGCCTGACTGCGTTCCTGGATGTAGGCAATCGCCTGCGCCGTAAATTCTGGCAGCACCTGTTGCGCTTCAAACCCCGGAGCCGCAGGGCCTTTCCGAGAGCGGCCATCCGGCCGTTCGATCATCAAGGCAAAGTCGCGGTCTTCCGTCGGCAAGACGGTCACGCGATCATTTTTGAGGAAGGTGTAAGGCACCATATCGAGTGATGCACTGATGCCGAAGTACTGGTCGAAGCCCACCGACAAGGGACCATTGGAAAAGGGTTGGCTGTAGTCGACATTGAACACCTGGTCGCGTGGTTCGATGTTGAGTTCCGTGACCGATTTGCCCGGCAGTACCACCCAGTCCATGCCGAGGTGCCATTTGCCGACGCAAGCCGTGTGATATCCCTGGGCCTTCAGCAGCGAGGCCACGGTCATGCGGTTGGGTTCGATGAGCCGGGGACTCAATCCGCCGAGCACACCTGACTGCAATTTCGAACGCCACGCGTACCGGCCGGTGAGCACACCATAACGAGTGGGGGTACAGACCGCCGATCCGGAATGGGCATCGGTAAAGATCATGCCCTCCTGGGCCACGCGGTCGAACTGCGGCGTGGGGATTTTTCCTTCCGGGTTCAAGCAGGTGAGATCGCCATAGCCTAAGTCATCACAAAGGACATAGATGATGTTGGGCTGTTCTGCCGCGATTGCAGTCGTAGAGACTGCCAGCATCAGCAGAAAATGCAAGGTCCGAAAATTGGGCCGCATGGAGGAATCTCCCGGTGAGTCATCTTGAATCTGAGTGGTCTTGCGGTCTGCCAGCATAACGGCAGCGGCGGGCAATCGCACGTAGGCGAGCATCGTCTCGGGGCTCGGCATGGTAAGCTATGCCGGAAACCATGACGACTAAAACTCCCGATGAACTGGCGGCACTCGTCAAAGCTCAAGCCACTGTTGCGGGCTTTGATCTTGTCGGCATTGCGCCGGCGGTAGAGCCCACAGGCTGGTCGCGGTTTCTGCATTGGCTGGAAGAAGGGTTCGCGGGGGAGATGGAGTACATTCCCCGCAGGCAGGCCGCCTATGCCCATCCCGAGGGGGTGATGCCAACCGTCCGCAGCGTGATCATGGTTGCCATCAACTATGGCACCGTTGACCAGAACAACTCGACACATTCGGCGGTTGAAGCGGAGGCTTCCCTGGTTCCCGGCCGTGTCGCTCAGTATGCCTGGGGGACCGCAGACTATCATGACTATCTGAAAGCCCGCCTGCACACCTTGGCGGCGGCTTTGCATGCCACGGAACCGACGTTACGCACCCGCGCGGTGGTGGATACGGCCCCACTATTGGAACGGGATTTTGCACGACTGGCTGGTCTCGGCTGGTTTGGCAAAAACACCATGCTGATCAACAAGCGGCAGGGGAGTTTCCTGCTCTTGGGGGCCTTACTGACCGACGCCGAGATCACGGCCGATGTCGTGCATGGCACCAGTCACTGCGGCACCTGCACACGGTGTCTTGTAGCCTGTCCGACCGAAGCCTTCCCCGAACCGGGAGTGCTGGATGCCCGCCGCTGCATCGCATATCTCACGATCGAACTCAAAGGGTCCATTCCGACAGAACTTCGTTCCGGAATGGGAGACTGGTTGTTTGGCTGCGATGTCTGCCAGGATGTCTGCCCCTGGAATTGGAAGAGTCCGCGGGCCACTGACCCCGTCGTTCAACCGCAACCCGCCTTACAGCCCGCCGATGCGGGTAAGATCCTGATGACAGAAGATACCGAGCTCCGCCGTCAATTTCGGGGGACGCCGCTGTCTCGCCCCGGACCGGCCGGACTGAAACGCAATGCGGCGATGGTTTTGGGAAACTCGAAGAATCCCGCGGCCATCGAGGCCTTGGTGATCGGACTCACTCATTCCGAGGCGATGGTCCGTGGCAGTTGTGCCTGGGCCTTGGGGCAGATTGGAACCGAAGCCTCACACACGGCATTGATCCAGCAACAGGCGATCGAAGATAATCCTGAAGTCCAGGCGGAACTGACTGCGGCGTTGCAGTAGTTCCCGTCGTCCACTTCCTTGACGAAATGATGATCACGACTATGCCCCGTTTGATTGCTCAACCGACGCTCATTGCCGCTGCCGGCAACAAACCGAAAATCATTCGGGAATACATCGGGCATGTGAATTCGCAAACGTCCGCCGTCAGCATCGCCCATATGTCGAGCCCCGGTGGTTGGACAGAACCGGGCCAGCGTCCCGAGTTTGATGAGTACACCGTGGTTTTGGCCGGCTGTTTGCGAGTGGAATCAGAATCAGAAACGATCGATGTTCAGGCGGGACAGGCGATTCACACCTCTGCAGGCGAGTGGGTGCGGTACAGTACTCCCGGCGAAGCGGGGGCCGACTACATTGCAATTTGCCAGCCGGCCTTCACACCAGCCACCGTTCATCGCGATCACTGATCACTTTGCGATTAGCATTTCCCAGAGACAGACATTCCAGCGAAAGACATAGAAGAATGACTACACCAATTCAACTGGCCGTCCATGGTGCCGCCGGACGCATGGGACAACGAGTGATTGCCCTGGCTCAGCAAGATCCCACGTTTCAACTGATGGCCGCCTACGAGTCGGCGAAGTCACCGCGACTGGGGCAGGATGCCGGTGTGATAGCCGGGATCGGGGAATTGTCGGTCCCGATCAGCTCCACGATTGGTACCCATCCCGATGTAATCATTGATTTCTCTTTGCCAGAGGCCACGGTCGGCCTGGCGAAGGTCTGCGAAGAACGCCGGATTCCGTTGGTCGTCGCCACTACGGGGCTGTCCGCCGAACAGCGGGCCGTCATTGCAGCGGCTGCCCAGTTTACCCCTGTGCTGATGGCTCCCAGCATGAGCTATGCCGTCAACCTCGCGATGAAACTGGTGGCCGATGCCGGCCGCATCTTGAAGCAACTTCCCAGCGGCGTCGATGTGGAAATCATCGAACGGCATCACCGTTACAAAGAAGACGCCCCAAGTGGCACGGCCCTCAAGTTTGGTCAGATTGTGGCGGAATCGATGGGCCAGGATCAGCACGTCCACGGCCGCGAAGGCCGCATCGGTCAACGGCCACGCAACGAAATCGGTTATCACGCCCTGCGTGTCGGTGATAACGTGGGCGAACACACCATCGTCTTTGGCATGCTCGGTGAAACGCTGGAAATCGCCGTGCGTGGCCAATCGCGCGACAGCTACGCCTCCGGTGCCTTAGCCGCCGCAAAATTCCTCGTCACCCAGAAAGCCGGACTCTACTCGATGACCGATGTGCTGGGGTTGTAAGCCGTTAATCCGCCGTCGATTCCAGGTGGATAGTTTTCTCGGTCGCCGTTGCGGAAGCGTTGAGGGGGACCAGCCAGGTGCTGGTTCCCAGCTTGCATAAGCCGCTGCCGGTGTCGCGGCAATAGGTGTAATGCAGGCTGATCTGGAGTTCGGCCTGACCCGGCTTCCCAGTGCAGGGGAGAGTGAATTTCACCCCTTGGCCTGCGATATCGGCTTCGCCGCGCACACCGAGTTCTTCTGCCGGAATCAGCATCTGAGGCGACTTGGCTGATACGCGATAGGTGACGGCGGCTTCCGGATTGAGCTTGTAGCCCACCGGCAGCTTGAGCGTGACTTCAAAGGTGACCGCATCACCCGCGGCGACCGTTTGTGGTTCGAGCGGCATCGCGGTTCCCAGAATGGCGGCTGTTGATTCCGATACCGGAGGTGCAGGCGGCTCCAGTCCGGGAATGGTCAGCAATTTCATGGCTTTGGTATCGAGATCGACTTGGCAGATGCGGTGGTTGTTGGTGTCGGCGATGTATAAAGTGTTGCCTGCAATCGCCAAGCCAGCTGGTTCCGCGAGGTTTGAGGGTTCAATTCCCGCAGCCGGGTCGGCCCCGGACAACCAACTGGTCACGGATTTGGTGGCGATGTTGATCTGGCGAATCTTGTGGTTGTAGCTATCGGCCACAAACAGGTGGCCATCGTGATAGGCGATGCCCAGCGGATGTTGCAGGCGGGCCGCGGCACCCACGCCGTCAACGTCGCCAAACTCAAAGAGCGAACGACCGCTCGGTAAATCCGACGTACCTGCCAGGGTGGTCACCGTGCCGGTTGGTTTCGCAAGGTTATTGTCCGGTTTGGTGGTGATGGTGCGCACGGCCGAGCCTTCACTATCGACGACATAGATGAACCGGCCGTCAGTGGCCAATCCTGAGGGTTGTGCGAGGGCCGATTCCTCCAGCGAACCATTCAGAATGTCTTCACGGCCAGACCCGGCATACGGGTGGATGGTGCTCGAACCGAGCTTGTGCGACCAGATCTGATGCGGTCCCGCCATCGCGATATACAGCACATTGTCGAGCACCAGCAGATCCCACGGGCTGTTGAGCGCGGTCTGCGTGAGTGATCCTGTGCCCATTCGCATGTGGCCTTGTTCCCCCGTGCCCGCGAGAGTTCGCACGGTCTTCTGTTCAAGATCAACGACCCGTAAGAGATGGTTCTCGGTATCGGCGACATACAATTCCTTGCCGACCAGGGCCATCCCCTGAGGATGATCGAACTGGGCCGTGTTGTAGGCTCCATCGGCACGGCCTAAACTTCCGCTGCCAATGATGTCGAGAAGTTCGCCCTTCAGGGTGGTCACCACGATGCGGTTGTGGTTGCTGTCGGAAATGAAGAGGCGGTTCGATGCGGCATCGGCCAGCAGCTTGCCGGGAAAGCGGAGCGGCGTCGGCGGCTGCTTATGACGTTCGAGGGCAAACTCCACCGGCGTTTCATCGAGCGTTCCCTTGGCCCGATGATAGGCAATCAAGCGGTCGATCACCTTCTCCAGCAGTTCGCGATTCCCTTCACCAGAAGTGTATCCGCAGTAGTAGCCCTCAGGATCGACGAGCGCGAGCGTCGGCCACGCACGGACCGCGAACTTCCGCCAGATCACCATCTCAGCGTCGTTCACCACCGGGTGAGCAATTTCGTACCGCAGAATGGCTTTGCGGATGTTGCCGGTTTCCTTTTCGTTGTCGAACTTCGCCGAATGGACACCGATGACCACAATGTCATTGGGGTACTTCTTTTCGAGGTATTCCAGATCTGGCAGAACATGCATGCAGTTGATGCAGCAGAAAGTCCAGAAGTCGAGCAGCACGATCTTGCCGCGCAGATCCTTCATCGAGATGGGGCCGGACGCGTTCAACCACTCGACGCCCCCCTCCAGATCGGCGGCTGGCAGGCGATTCGGGAACGGGTTTTCGGGGACCGGTGCCGGTTCGGCGGCTTTCGGGGGGTCATCGGCCGCTTGGACGCAGGTGCCACTCAGTCCCCAAGCGACGAGGCCGAAATTCAAAACCAGACGCACGAGGCATAAGCCGAAACGACGACCATCCATAGAAGTACACTCCCGAATCAAGGCACCGTATCCAGCCTCAATCGTATCAACGGAGCTTGATCCTGCCAAATGCCAACCGAGAACTTGTCGCCTCTCGGCGACTTTGCCGTACTCAATAGCCTCATTACGCGAGTGTGATAAACTGTTCGTTTTCAACCAACATCACTGAGTCCGCCAACGAGACCGCCTGTGTCATCCAGTCTGCTTGATCTGACCACGGCTTGTGCAGCCGATGCTGATTCCCAACTGCTCATGCGGTTGCGGGAATCGTCAGCGATCTTCTCGGAACTGGCGGAGGTACAAGGTACCGAGTTTCAGGTCCAGGCCCGTCTGCGGGAACGCTATGCCGATGACGTCGTCCGGGCGGCGTTGACTTTGGCCGAACTGCGACGCAAAGCGGTGGGCAAATTTGCCGCCGCGGATCAGCTCTGGTTTGACCGACAAGGTCTGGAACAAGCGACCGCTGAAACGATTGCCACCTACAAAGCCCAACGATTTGATGGACCCACCTGGGACTGGTGTTGTGGGATGGGGAGCGATGCGGCGGCCTTGTCCAAACGCGTCGCGGTGACTGCCGTTGATGCCCGGCCGGTCTGTTGCCTCGAAACCGCCTGGAATGCTTCGGTGCTCGGACAGCCGGAACAGCTAACGGTCCTCTGTGGCGATGTGACGGGCATTGATCCCGCAAGGCAACTGGTCCATGTCGACCCCGATCGTCGCCCGGGGGGCGGGAATCGCGTGCAGCGATTGGAAGACTATGCTCCCAATCTGGCCTTTCTGCAGGCGTTGACATCGACTGCCCGTGGCGGAGCCATCAAGCTCAGCCCGGCATCGAACTTCGGTGGCAAGTTTCCGCATGCCGAGGTCGAACTCATCAGCCTGCAGGGGGAATGCAAGGAAGCGACCATCTGGTTTGGGGAGCTTGCGAACTCGGCAACCTATCGAGCCACGGTGTTGCCTGCCGGGGTCTCAATCGCCGGACATCCGCTGGACGCCTTGGCCGAACGGTCCACTTTGGGATGTTGGATTTATGATCCCGATCCGGCCGTGGTCCGGGCGGGTCTCGTTGACCTGTTGGCCGAAACTCTGGGACTTCGTCGGTTGGATGACGCCGAAGAATACCTGACCAGTGACAGCCCGGTCTGGTCGCCGTTTGTGCAGACCTTTGAAGTGCTGAAGGCGTTACCGAATCAGGATCGGGAAATCCGCCATGCCTTGCGGGCCAGCGATTTTGGTCCGCTCGAAATCAAATGCCGGCACATTCCGATCCAGGCCGATGCTCTCCGCAAAAAACTCCCCCGTGGTGGAGATCAACCCGGAGTTCTCATCTTTGCCCGTGAGCAGGGCAAGGCGAAAGCCATTCTGGCTCGCAGATCAGTGGAACAGCCGAAACCATAAAACAAAAACCGTGCAAATGGCTTCTGTTTGAAGAGGCCTTTTGCACGGCGATCTAAAAAACGTCGCTGTTACCAACCGACTTTTTCGTTGCGTTACTCCGCGATGGCTTCACGGAACGTGAATTGATCCAGCGGTTCAATCGGCATCGGCGGCATCGGTTTGAGGCTGACGCGATACGGGAACCGATAGGCGATGACCTTGCCGGAGGTCAGTTCTCCTACATATAGCACGGATGTCGAAGAGGTGGCGCCGCGGCCGCTGGTCAATTCAGCTCGTCCGGGAATCATGACATATTTCGGCTTGTTCGTGGGGTCGATCCCGAAGTCACTACCAATCACGCGGAAGAAGAAGTTAGTGAAGGCTCCCGATTGCGGGTTCAGTGCCGCCCCGGCCAGGCGACCGGTCAGAAAGTCGAGCACGAACACGGCTTCGGGTTGCAGCGGGCTGCTTTCGGTGGTGGTGATGGCAAACCGTTCTTCACGATCTGTGGCGACGGCCTGTGCGGTTTCCACTGGCCATAAGTACGATAACGCGACCCCGGCGACGACTCCGGCCAAAAGCCACCACGTTCGTTGATCTTTGTTGGTCTGCTGCACGTGATCTTACTCCTGGGCCGCGCCCGGTTGAACAACCCGTTGTGCCTGTGCCGTCTCGATTTGTGACACGCGGCGAGGTGATCGTACACCACAGGAAACAGAATCGCCAGATCGAACCAGACCGTCATGCGTTCCGAGCTGTCAGGTCAGAAGTTTCCGCCAAGGACTACTGTACGGCGACGATTCTTCCGCAACTGTCGCCGACTCGCAAGATGCCGCTTGACGCTGGGTCTTTCCTCGTTGTCTAGTTGAGTTCGTCCGAGATAAACCGTTCTGACTTCTGGTTGAGAAAGTAGATGCGAATGTTTCTCCGTTGGTCCTGCCTGCTATTGGCGTTGGGTTTCGTCGTCGTTGGTTCCCAGGAAAATTCCTTCGCACGCGGACGAGTCACTTTCCTGACCATCGAATTCGTGGATTACTGCGATGGTCTCGAATTGCAGTTCCGTGATCGGCTGGGTGTGATCGGTCGCCATACCGGTTGTGGATTTAACGAAGTGGTGCAAGGTAATGATTTTACAACCGCTGATGGAGAAGAAGGCGTCACCGTCCAGTACTTCGATCGTACCCTGGGCCGTTCCGTACAGATTGATGTCTTTCAAACCGGGTTTCGCGCAGGAAATTTCTACGTCTATGAATTGCGTCGCGGCGAACTCCTGCGATACGGCAATTGGGAGGAAGTTCCGTAACGGAACCCTGGCATTGCCCACCCCTCGACAGTCGGCGAATGATTCGCCAGACTCACATTGATGGGAAGCAGGGGGGCGACAGAATCGTACACGGGATGGCCGGTGATCCCCGATCTGTCGTCGGAACTGCGGTTCCTGGTCAAGGAAATCCCCTGCGGTCAGGTGACAACCTTCGGGGCCTTGGCGGAAGCCTTGGGTGATCTCGCGGCAGCACGCTGGGTAGCTACGCAACTGGCTCAGTGGCGGGACGATCCCCAGGAAACCACGAATATTCCGTGGTTTCGGGTTGTTCGCCGCAATGGCGACCTCGCAGCGGGGGCCATTGTTCAACGCCAACACCAGGCAGAGCGGCTAGTTCACGAAGGCATTACCGTCAGCACGTCTGGCCGAGTGGATCTCGCCGTTCTCTGGAATGCCTTTCACACAGCCCAGCCGTTGAAAGCCTTGGCAGACTGGCAGCATCGTGTTGCCCCCGTGGCTCAATGTTATGCGGACATTGAGATTCCCCGTGTGGTTGCTGCCGTCGATCTTTCCTATTCGTCGCCCACCCAGGCCGTAGCTGCCTATGTCGCTTATGACTGGAACCGGGCCGAAGTCGTCCATACGGCCACCATCACACTTCCAGTGACCTTTCCCTACATCCCCGGGTATCTCACCTTTCGGGAAGTCCCAGCGATGTGCCAGGTCATCGAGCATGTTCGCCGTCAGGGGCGGCTGGCACAGGTGATCCTTGTCGACGGCACGGGACGCCTGCATCCTCGTCGATTCGGTGTGGCGGTTGCCGTGGGACTGATGACTCAATGCTCCACCATCGGGGTTTCGAAGCGCCGCCTATGCGGGCAACCCAGTCCCGGTGAATCCTCCGAGGAGTGTGTTTCCCTTTGGGATCAGGATGAACGCCTGGGGGCACAACTGCGGCATCCCGCGTTCCGCCAACCGTTGTATGTCTCGCCGGGGTTTGGCCTCTCGATAGATCGGTCCATCGACATCGTTCAACGTGTCTGGCAGCAGCATCGGTTACCGGAACCGCAGTTCGAGGCCGACAAACTCAGCCGAGCGCTGGCGCGCCGAATGCATAAGTAGGTACACCTAGGCCAGGAAATTCGTGAAAATTTGTCCTTGCCAAAGTTTTCTCACGTCGATACCCTCATTCACTGATTTGGTGGTCTTGTCTCAACGCTAGATTCCAAGGCAACGTTCGCCGTTCCTGTTCCGAACCGGGCTGCATCTTCAGCTCGGTCCGTTGCCGAAACAACGTTTGCAGTCGACTCGAGCAGACATGCAGATCTTTCCGGTTCCCGGCCGATCTTCCACCTGAATTGCCTGTGATTGTTAGTGAACGGCTGGATGTTGTATTGCTGGACTGCTTTTGGACTTCAGGGCCTTGGATGCGACCAGGGTGCTGTGAATGTCCGCTCTTGTACCGCAGCTGCCGCCGTCGGCTGCTCCCCTGTATTTGCCTTCGGTTTGCCGCTTTGCGCTGCAATCGGGACTCATCTCCCGGTAGCTTTGGATGCGGTCGCCCTGTTTTTGTAGAGTATTTTGCGGGGAGTGTGGTCTCACTCCTCTGCAGCTATGGAGATGGCCTGACCGCTGTGGTCTGGCCTGGTACGTGTGGTTCGTCTCGCAGACCGGTTCGGTTGGACGTCGGGTTGGCCAGGACGAAGTGTGAAGTGTGAAGGATAGTCGATGGGTACGAAATTGTATGTGGGCAACCTGACCTACAGCACGACGAACGATGCGCTGGAACAGCTGTTCTCGCAGCACGGCGAAGTGCGCTCCGCTCAGGTCGTCATGGACCGCGAAACCGGCCGCTCCAAGGGCTTTGGTTTCGTCGAAATGGCTGACGAAGCCGGTGCGCAAGCCGCGATCGCTGGCCTGAACGGCCAGGATGTCGGTGGTCGCCAGCTGACCGTGAACGAAGCTCGTCCGCGTGAAGAGCGTGGCGGCGGCGGTTACGGTGGCGGCGGCGGTCGTCGCGGCGGTGGCGGCGGCTACGGTGGTGGTGGCGGCGGTTACGGCGGTGGCGGTGACCGTGGCGGCTACGGCGGTGGCGGCGGCGGTTACGGTGGTGGTGGCGGCCGTCGTGGCGGTGGCTACTAATCTGTGATGCTTCGAGAGCCAAGGTCTAACCGACCTGAGCCGACCTGTTCATCCAACCGATGCTCGTGATTTTCAGCCGTGGGATTTCGGACCTTGATCCGAGATTCCACGGCTGTGTGCATTTCATGGACGGGTTCGTACTACTCCGCATTCGGTTCCGTGTTCCATTCCCCATCGAACGGATTATCTTCTGGTTCGCTGGGCTCAACTCTCTGTGAAGTCACGGTCAGATATTGGTATGTCATCCGCCAGAGGATGGCACCGAACAAGGTGACAAGGCCCGCCATCATCGCGAGAAAGCCCACCGCACTGAGCCATCCACCTACCGAATAGGCTGGCCACATTTGCTGCAGACCCCTGGTGGTGTAGATCAAGGCCGCGATGGTGCCCGGTCCGAAGATCAGCCAGATGCCTGCCAGGGCCATTCGACTCGGTTGCCGAAACGCCCGGCGGACCAGTTCTCCTTCGGTGCGAATCCAAGACAATGGGTCAGTTGCTGCAAAACTTGTCAGCGGGGCGTTGCAGTGCATGCAGAAATGTTGAGCCGCGGCGATTGGCGATGCGCAGCTGGGGCATACCAGTGACTCGGTCATCGTTGCCGCCTCTGGAAATGGCATGCTGAAATCTCCGTAAGCCGTGGGGGCCTGCAGCCCGATATCCCGGTCTTGGAACGCTGTCAGTTCATTCTCCGCAAACTTTGCCGATTCTGCCAGAAAATCTTGTGGGAAAAGCGATTTCGACTGTGGGGTCGGTCCCGAAGAGCTAGACTTCAAGTGTCACGAAGACTGCCCCAGCCAAAAGATGGGAAAGCCTCGGGGAACTCACTGCCAGACAGGAAGTTGCTGCAGCCGACTGGCAATCTTTGCCGAGATTCAACGAGAAGTCCCCGTGTGCCCGAGAGTCAGCAACCATGTCGAACCGAACAAACTGGTGGATTGGCGGCATTGCCCTGTCGACAGGGTTGGTCCTCGGAATCGGCTGGATGAGTTGGTCGTCGCAGGCGGTGCATGCCGATGGCAGTGGTCCGTCTGAGCGGGAACTTGCTGAATTATCTCGCGAGTCCGTCCAGTTACAGCAGGTGAGCCGGGTTCTCTCGCACATTGCCAACACGGTGACACCGGCAGTGGTGCACATTCAAAGTGAGCGGACTTCACCCAGTCGGGGACGCGTGGAAGAAACCGGTTCCGGCGTGATCATTGCTGGCATCGCTAAGCCCGGTTTGTTTGTGGTGACCAACCGGCATGTGATTGACGGAGCCGAACTCGGCGACATTTTTATTCAACTCGATGATGGCCGAGAAATTCATCCACTCGAAGTGCTGAGTGATGCGGCAACCGATCTCGCGGTCCTGCGCATCAATGTCACAGGCATTACTCCCGCCAAATGGGGTGACAGTAACGAAGTCGATATCGGGCACCTTGTGCTGGCGATGGGGAGTCCCTTCGGTCTCAGCCGTTCTGTCACGTTGGGTATCATCTCGGCGAAGGGACGGCGACAGTTGAAGCTGGGTTCGGCGGACGTCCTCAATCAGGACTTCCTGCAGACCGATGCTGCGATCAATCCCGGTAACAGTGGTGGCCCATTGGTCGATTTGCAGGGCCGCATCATTGGCATCAACACCGCCATCGCGTCGAGCAGTGGGGGGAATGAAGGCATCGGCTTCAGCATTCCGTGCAATCTGGCGCAACGGGTGATGGAGCAACTGCTGGAACATGGTGTCGTTCGCCGGGCGTATCTGGGAGTGCGACTCGATCCGCAATTCGATGCTGCTGCCGCTGCTCAGTTGAAACTCGATCGCGTGCGTGGTGCCCGCGTGACGCAAGTTTATCCCAACACGCCAGCCGCCAAGGCCCAGTTGCAGAATGACGATGTCGTGCTGACATTCGATGGCATCGCGGTGCAGGATGAAAATCATCTGATCAATCTGGTCAGCCTGACGCCGATTGGTCGACAGGTGCGGTTGAGCGTTTGGCGAGGCGGAAAAGCGATTGCTCTCACCCTCACTCTTGCCGACCGTAACGACCTGCAACAGTCGAGCGAAGCCCCCTTCGAGCCGGGCATGGGAGCCCCCATTCGCAAAATGGGGTTAACCGTGCATCCGCTCGACGAAGAACTGGCGAATCAGTTGGGTTATAGTCCCGAGACTAAGGGCCTGCTGATTCTCAAGGTCGACCATGCCAGCCAGTTATCGTCGCAGGTGCAGGTTTATGACGTGCTGGAAGAAGTTGCCCGCAAACCTGTCGCCACAGTGAATGATCTCGAAGAAACTCTGGAAGAGTTGTCCGACTCGCAAAGCCTGCTGATCCGTGTCAGCCGCACCGCGGGGCAGTCTCAACGCCCCCATGTGATCATTTGGCACAAGTGAGCGGATGATGTTAGAAGGGCCAGTCATCGATCGCTAGGTCGCTGGCAGCGTGCGTGTGACATAGTCCAGCAGACCCACGCCATCGACATCGGTCAGCACTTCGATATTCGAACGCCATCGGGGACGGGAGCGGCGATCGAAAACCGTCATGCCACGCGTGATGCGACCTTCCGTTTCCACTTCCACAGCCATGTTCTCGCGATGAAAGAGGTGCGCCTGAGAGACGGCCGCGATGGCCATCAGGTCGTTCAGGTGCAAGCCTTCCATGCCCAGGGCTTCGTGATGACTGCGTAAGGCATACCCCAGGATGGACCGCAGGAAATGCCCGGCGATGCAGTCATCATTGAAGGGAATCTGTTGCACGCGGTCGAAGGTCAGCACGACCTTCCGGGCTAGATCGAGGGGGACGAGGGTCTTGGTACTCGGAAACCGCAGTACGTGCCGGGCCGATGTCGGATGATAGCCGACGTTGAATTCGGTTGACGGTGTGATGTCCCCGGGACCCAGGCTACCCGCCATCGAGACCAGCCCACCCAACCGCATGGGAAACTCGGGATCGAGTTCGATCGCCAACGCCACCGTGGTGAGTGGCCCCAAGGTGATCAACGTCACTTCGCCGGGGTATTCCCGCGTCATCTCGATCATCAACTTGGCGGCACTTCGCGGATGATGCAAATCGGCATCTCCCACGGGCCAGTCTCCCAAGCCTTGCGGACCATGCAAACGGCGGTCGATTTCGAGATCTTCGGTCGATTCGGCCATAAACAGAACGGGATCAGCCACGACTTCCGGCCCGTCGGCCACGCCGAGCCGAGGGAATTTCGGGGGGTCTAACGCCTCCAGCAACGTAAAGAGGTTGCGGGCCGCCTGCGTGGCCGAAACACGCCCTCCGACCGCCGTCAATGCAACCACGTCGAGTTCCGGGTCGTGCAGAGCCATCGCAATGGCCAAGGCATCTGAGATGCCAGGATCGGCGTCGATCATCACTTTTTTGGGCACAGGCAAGCACTCCCGTTATCAATGGACTCCTTTAGCGATCCTAACGCGGAAGCCCTTCACTGCCAACTGGAATTGCGTGCCGTTGTTACAACCGGGTTAGACGAACCCGCTGTTCCGCGAGACAGTTGGTTTACGGGATGCTAAGGTAGGCATTCATGAGGAACCCCATGCCACAACAGACCTTCGGCGGCATCGTGCTGTGCGGTGGACAAAGCCGGCGCATGGGGCAGCCGAAGGCGCTGCTGCCGTGGCAAGACACGACTCTGTTGCAGCATCTGCTGCAGCAGTTCGGCGGAATCTGCTCGCCCGTTGTGGTCGCAACCTCACCCGATTTGGCACTGCCGGAGTTACCCCCCGCGGTGATTGTCTGCTGCGATGCGACGGCGTACCAAGGGCCGCTCTCCGGATTGGTGAGAGGTCTGGATGCTCTGCCGACGAATGTTGAGGCCGCATGTGTCGCAGCTTGCGATCTGCCGTTTGTCACTCCAGTGATTCTGGAGCGGTTGATGTCACTTTGGAACCGTCAGCCGTGTGAGGCACTGGTGATGAGCGATGCGGAACGCTGGCAGCCTTTGCTGGGCATCTATCACCGATCAGTCTTACCCGTGGCACGCGAGTTACTGGCAACCGGACAACGGCGGATGTTTGATCTGCTGGACCGCGTTCATACGGTGGCAGTTGCGCCAGAGCAGTGGCTGGACATCGACCCGGATCGCATGGGCCTGCGGAATCTCAACTCACCGGACGATTACTTGGCGGCACTTCAACGACAGTCGGCAACTCCGTCACCGCCGAAGGGGATTCCCGCAGATCTTCCAGCAGCAACTCCCGCAGTTCCGAAACCAGGAACAACGAACCCGTGATGACCACCAGATCCGATGCATGGGCAAAGCGGCGGGCCAGTTTCCAGGCGGAAACCGGGTCGGGCGCCACGTGCGACGGTCGATCGAGCGTTGACGACAAATGCCGACGCAGTTCTTCCGGTTCTACAGCTCGTGGGTTATCGACAAACTTCGTGAAGATCAACGTATCGAACTGCGGGCCAAGTTGCCGGACCAGGCCGCGATAGTCTTTGTCTTTCGAACAGGCAAAGACAAGGATGCGGCGGCGGGCAGGAAAGTCGTGATCAATGGTCTGCATCAAGGCTTGAGCCGAGGCCCAGTTGTGAGCCGCATCGAGAACCACTGTAGGTGCCGTGCTCATGACTTCGATCCGGGCGGGCCAGGAAGTGGTGCGTAAACCGCGTCGAAGAACTTCCGCGGAGGAGATGCGATCGGATTCCGGAAGGCAATCGAGGGCGGCGACAGCCATCGCCGTGTTATCGGCCTGATGTTCCCCTCGTAACGGCACGGGCAGCTGGTCCCAGGTGCGAACCGGCGTGGTGACAGAAATCGTACGGTTTTTGGGGTCTTGCCATTTCCAGTGAAAGTCGCGGTCGATCCGCCACAACCGGGCTTTACGTTCGGTGCAGACACGTTCAATGACTTCAATCGCCTGGGGATGCCGGCAGCCGGTGACCACGGGAATTCCCGGCTTGATGATTCCCGCTTTCTCCGTCGCAATTTCCGCGATGGTACTACCCAGAATATGGGTATGGTCGCGGCTGATATTCGTGATGACGGTGACCCACGGCTGGCATAAGTTCGTCGAATCGAGTCGGCCACCCAGCCCGGTTTCCAGCACGGCCACGCCGGCGCGTCGTTGCAGGAAATAGTTCCAGGCCATCGCCGTCGCGATTTCAAAGTACGTGGGATGCATCCGCGCGGGCGAGCGATCCATCTCGGCGATGAGGGGCTGCAGTTGCCGCACCAACTCCACCAATTCCGCCGAAGTGGGCGATTGCCCATCGACCTGAATGCGCTCCTCGAAACGGATGAGATGGGGCGATGTATACAGCCCGGTGCACCACCCGGCGGACGTCAGAATCGACGCCAGCATGCTGCAGACCGAGCCTTTGCCTTTGGTCCCCGCGACATGCAGCGCGGGCATCTGTCGTTGAGGATTATCGACCGCTGCCAGCAGATGCCGCATCCGATCGAGTTTGAAATCATTAGCGGAGTACGCATCGGGCAGCGTGCGCTCGTAGTTGATGCGACCGAAGAGAAATTCGATCGCCTGCTCATATGTTTCGACGAGAACCGTCATTCCCGTTTCCTGCATCGCAGGCCCGCTGTTTGGATTCTGAAGTTCCGCTAGGACGCTCCCCATTCTAGCAGCGGCAACGAAGTTGGCGACAGTCGGCGGCAGTGAGTCCAGAGACGAGAGTCCAGTGTCGAGTGCCAGAGTCGCACAGATCGATCCTGTTTTGGGGCTGGCTCTGGACTCTCGACACTGGACTCTTGCCCCGGCAAAGTCGCCCCTGCAACCGGAACAGGCGGAACCTTCTTCGACAGTCGGCGGCGCACTTGGCGCGTGGTCAGCGATACCGCATGATGCCGTGCTTTCCTGCGGACATTCGAATTTGCTGGGTGGATTCCGTGGGAAGTGGGGTTCTGTACGTGTCCTTTTGCCTCGGTGAGCCTGCCATGTCGATCATTCAAATCTATCTGCAGCAAATGGATTTCCAGCGCACCCGCACCCTCGCCACGCTGGATGACGTCGCGAAACAACCCGAGCCGCTGCGTGTGCTGGGTTATCGCCCCGGTCCGGGACGGGCTCACATTGCCTGGCAGTTGGCACACATTGGCATCACCGAAGAACTCTTTGCCACCGAGCGGTTGTTCGGGCGGACACCGGCCTACAGCGATCTGGTCCCCCGTTTCAAAGGGGGCAGTACCCCGGATGACGACCTTCCCGGCTTCGACCTGCTGCGCGAAATTCTCTTGGAGTCGCGGACCCATCTTCGGAATGCGATGGGGAGCTTCACCGATCAGGATCTGCCGGTGATTCCTGAATGGTTTCGCGAACGCGGCTGGACGCTGGAACGCATTCTGCAAGTCCTCTGCTGGCATGAAGCCCATCATCAGGGCCAGGCTCATATCACTTTGAATCTGTGGAAAGCCAGCCAGAACGCTTAGAGCCAGTTCAATGTCGCCGGGCAGACTAGGATTCCTGCGTAGCAATCCTACATCGAAATGTTTGCCGACTGGCGAGTGAGGAAATGGTGTTGCCTTCGTCGATTTCCTGGATCGCGTTCGATGCGGTTGGCACGTTGATCACGCCGCAACCTTCCGTGGCCGAAGCCTATACACGGGTCGGGCAACGGCATGGTTCACAATTGGATTGTGAGACCGTCCGGGCTCGTTTTCGGTCGGCCTTTGCTGCCAGTCAAACGGCCTGCTTTCCGCCGGAACGACGGGGGCAAACATCGGAAGGCGAGGAATGGTCGCGGTGGCAGTGGATCGTGTCGGAAGTGCTGCCCGATGTGCAAGATCCCGAGGGCTGTTTTCAGGAATTGTGGGACCACTTCGCTGACCCGCAACACTGGGCGATTTATCCCGAAGTCACAGGCGTGATCACGGAACTTCAGCGGCGGGGTTACCGCTGCGCGATCGCCTCAAACTTTGATGCCCGGTTACATGGGCTGCTGAAGTCGCTACCGGTGCTTGCGGATTGCGGGCCGTGTCTGGTCTCTTCGGAAGTCGGTTATCGCAAACCGGCCGAGGGATTTTACCGAACGTTGCTTGAGCGCTGTGAGGCCGCTCCCCCAGAACTGCTGATGGTAGGCGATGACTTTTCGGCCGATGTCGAGGCACCACGCGCTCTTGGCATGTCCGCCATCTGGTTAAATCGACACACCCTGGCCGATGATGCCGTGTTGTCGTTGCATGACCTGCTTGAGTTTCTGCCCGGCGGTGCCCGATAGGCCGATTGTCAGAAGGTCAGCCCCTCAGGGAGTCCGTCGCACGATCACCACCGTCGTATCATCCGGAGGCAAGTCCAGTCCATGAAATGTGGTCACGTCGTGCTGGATGGCGGCGATGATCTCTTCCGCGGATTGCGAGGCCAGATTCGCCACCAGTTTTTCCAACCGGGCATGACCGTACATCTCCCCGGCGGGATTACGGACTTCGACGACACCATCGGTGCCGAGGACAAGCAGATCGCCCGGTTGCATCACGCGGGAGGTAATGGTTGTCGGCCAGGTGATCGTCGGGAAGCCCAGCGGAATGGTCGTCGGTTCCAGACGTTGAACGCGTTTCCGGGCGCGATCAAACGCAAAGGCCGGGGCATGTCCCGCATTCGCCCAGGTCAATTCATGCGATTCCGGATCGAGCACCACATAACAACAGGTCACAAACCGGCTGTTCTGCAGGTCAGGTGTGAGACTGTCGCGCAAGGTTTCGATGAAGTCGCTGGCCTGAGGCAAGGTGCGTGACAGCACATGAGCCATCGCCCGGAGCGTTGCCATGATGAGGGCTGCCGCCAGACCATGACCACTGACATCGCCCACCAGAAAGCCCCAGCGGCCCTGGGGTAAGGGCAGCCAGTCGTAGTAGTCGCCGCTAACGAACTCCGCCGGTTGCCACCACGAGGCGACTTCGTAGCCGGGGACTTCCGGCCACCGCGTCGGCAGGAATGTGGCCTGAATGCGGTGCCCCATCTCCATCGCTTGCCGCAGTTCCAAAGCCCGGTGGGCTTCGTCTTCCAGGCGACGGCGTTCCAAGGCCACGGCGACGTGAGCCGCAAAGGCCTGCACGAGTTGCTCGTCCAGCGGAGCAAACCGATCACGCTTATTGAGAAGTTGCAACACGCCGAGCAGCCGCTGATCTCCCGCCAGCACCGGTGTCGCCAGGATGTTGCGGGTCTTGAAACCGGTGCGCTTGTCGACGCTGGAATCCCACCGATGATCCTCCGCTGGAACGGGGACCGAAAGCAACTGCCGATGCTGTGCGACCCAGCCCACAATGCCCTGCATGAGGGGAAAGCGGATTTCCGAGATTTCGAGTTCCGTCACAACGCGGGTGTAGAGTTCGCGTTTGGAATCATCGTGAATGAACAGGCTGGCCCGTTCGCAGCCCACCGCCTGACAGACGCCCGTCGTCGCGATCTTGAGAATCTGATCGAGATCGCGTTCCGCTCCCAGTTCGAGCGCGATTTCCAGTAACCGTGCCAGGGCATTGGCCGGGCTGGTCTCGTCAGACATCCGATCCCGGACCGTCATGGGCAAAGTCTCACTGCGGTTCAAAAATGGCGCGTCGGGCAGGCGGTTGATGACGGGCATGACGAATCCTGCAATGGGAACCCGCTGCCCGAATGTCTCCCCGCCTGATCCAGCGTCTCAGGTGAGGGCTTACATGTCGAGGGCAGTCGGCGGGACGGCGGGTGGGCTGGCGGTGTGACCGAGCCGTTTGTCGATCCAGTCCGCGTCGACGAACCGCCGCAGAAACCAACGCAAAGCCTGTTCCACGGCGGCTTGCGTCTCTGGTGCGGGAACGGCCGTCCATACTATGCCATTCGCCGTCAGTCGGCACGGCCACTGATGTTTGTCCACCAGGATCTGGAAACGATCGAGCAGCCGCCGCGACCACACCAGCCCGTACAACGTCACAAAGTCTTGCCAGACACGGTTCACGCCGTCATCAGCTCGGCTGAAAATGCCTGACAACCAGAGCGAGTAACTCGCGTTTACACCGATCAGCATCGCAGAGAGGTGTCTATAGAGGGTGATTTCTTCGTCGTCCCAGCCTGGTAATCGTGACAATGAAATTTGTAAGAGCAACAACGCCGCCCCAGCGATCAATGCGGGAAACGACAACCGTGTGCCGACGAAATTCCCGAAGCCCATCACGATGACCAACCCGTACATGAGGACCGGAGCGGTTTCCAGTTCCAGCGGTTTGCTGAAGCGTGTGAGGAAGCCCACATTGATCACCGGCCAACTCAGCACGACCAACAGCGGCAACAGCACGAACATCGGCCATGCGCGACACGTCGGCCGTCGGGCTCCCAACACCGCAATCGGCGGCACCACGCAGGTGATGGCGAGAGCGGCATACAGATAGTCGCGATGAATCCACGGCAGGTGGATCAATTCCGCGATCGCCGTGATCAGGCCCGTCACCACCGCAAGCAGCCACCACGGACGCACGGTGGTCAGGGTCGTTCCCGCTACCACGCGCCAGCGAACGACCGAGATCAGCAGCAACCAACCCCAGAACACCAGATTCAACACCGCCAGCAATGTCGTCTCCCCAACCTTCAATTCTCGCATCCCATCCTTCGATCCCTTATGATAACCAATCATCAAGGAATTCACTCATGGCTCAGTGCGAACAAGGTTATCTCTGCGATGTCTGCGGCGATGAAGTCGAGGACATCACCGACAGCGATCTCTATCTGCGGTATGTCACCGGCGAAGTCCCGGCCCGCGTGCTGATGACCGCCAAGGAGCGCCACCTCCGCTGCAATCCCACGCTGGCCCAGTTCATCGTCGATCCCGCATTCGATCCCGTCATCGTCGAAGGCCCCTTCGACAAGCGACAACTC
Organism: bacterium; assembly: GCA_016125225.1. Lineage (GTDB taxonomy): Bacteria > Planctomycetota > Planctomycetia > Planctomycetales > Planctomycetaceae > DSVQ01. The sequence continues at coordinate 49,850 of WGME01000003.1, forward strand.
GATCCCGCTGATGTTGCCCGACGGGAAGACCTCATCACTCGCGGCTGGCAGCGGCTACAGGAAGTGCGCGGATTAGGAATTCCGATCAGCGACTACCCATTAGAGGAAATCCGAAATTCGAAGCCCGATATCTCAATTTCAAAACCCGGTTGACCTCGACGTCTGTTTCGAGCTTCGATCTTAGAATTTCCTTCGAATTTCGACATTCGGATTTCGAGTTTTATGCAAGGCATCTGGCCCAATACCGACGAAACGCAGCAACTCCTGGCCAACGCGGGGCAGGGGAATGGGGCCGCCGTGAATGATTTGCTGGAACGGCATCGGGAATCGCTCAGGAAAATGGTGCGGCTGCGGCTCGATCGTGCTGTGGCTCGCCGGGTCGATGCCAGCGACATTGTGCAGGACGTCTTGATCGAAGCCAACCAACGACTCAGCGATTACCTCGCCGATCCCCGCCTGCCGTTTCATCTCTGGCTGAGGCATCTCGCCAAAGACCGTATCATCGACATGCACCGCCAGCATCGCGGGGCGCAACGCCGCAGTCTGGACCGCGAACAACCGTTGGCCGCGGCTTCCAATGGCGATCACTCGGCCTTCGATCTCGCCCAGCAACTCGCGGCGAATGAACTGACTCCGGCCGCTGAAAACATCCGCAAGGAACTGGAAGAACGGTTCCTCGCCGCCGTCGATCAGCTCGAAGACGACGACCGGGATATCATTCTGATGCGGCACTATGAGCAGTTGGGCAACGCGGAAGCCGCAACCGCGTTGGGACTCTCCCCGGCCGCCGCCGGCATGCGTCACCTGCGGGCCTTACGGAAACTCCGCACAATCCTCGGCGAACGCCCCTCGCTCACCGGCAACGAATCGATCACCCCTTAGCCGCGAGGTACCGCCGAGCGCTGATTGCTCTCATCGCAAAGAAGGCCAGAAGCATGAATCCGATTCCCAAAATCCTCTTTGAAATATGGAATGGAATTATTCGCGATGAGTACTCCAATATGCGAATCAATTCTGAAGGAAAACTTGAAGCGCTTTTATTCGCCCGGCTCGAATCGCGATTGTTGGATACCGGCATCGAAATTCTCGTGCAGCCCAAGATCCAGGTTGATGGTGATTCTTTCATACCAGACTTGATGCTCTGTCGAGACCTAGAAGTGATCGCAGTGCTGGAAGCGAAATATCTTCCAAAGGTTGGGCCGAAAGCCAAACGCGATATTAAGAAACTCAAGAGCATCGCAACAACTCGCCCCGATCCTCTTTATGTACTTCAACGTTATCGTGGCTCTGCATCAACTCATGCATTGAAATTCCGCCTTTCCGACATGCCGATATTCGTCTGGCTCGGTTTGTACAACCCAGAAATGCGAAAACTGAAAGTGCCTTTTTTCAAGACTGATGACGTCGAATGCCTTTCTGGAGAGTTCGTTGAGCTTCATGCGATGACGAAGGAATCGGACGCCCCAGATATTAGGAAATGGATAAACGGCATCGAGCAAATCGATTGATTGAATGCGATTGTGATCGACAGCTCATTGCCCAGCGCTCGGCGTTGCCTCGCGGCTAAAGGAAACTGTTGAAAACCCATGACATCACCCGCTGAAATCCCGACGCTCACGCCCGATGCTGATGCGCTTCTCATCGAGATCATCGAAGATCTGCTCGCGCAGTCGCGTGATGGCCGCATGCCCGATCTCGATGGCGTGGTGCAGCAGTATCCGCAACTCGAACAGGAGATTCGTGAACTCTGGGCGACGATGATGATCGCCGAGGATTTCGCCAGTTTTCATGGCGATCTCGATGCACTGGCCGCTGGGGACGAACCGTCGGGCAGTGGTTCGTTGCAGGTGTTGCCGCGGGAATTCGCCGAGTTCACCCTGCTGGAGGAAATCGGCCGTGGCGGCATGGGGATTGTCTACAAGGCCCGGCAGCACAGTCCCGACCGTATCGTGGCCCTCAAGATGGTGTTGCGGGGTGACATTGCCACGGCGGTCGATCTGGCCCGCTTCCGGGCCGAGGCCGAAGCCGCCGCGAAAGTGCTGCATCCGCATATCGTGCCGGTGTATGAAGTCGGCGAGCACGATGGCCGCCCGTACTTCAGCATGAAGTTGATCGAGGGGACCACGCTGGCCCGACGGTTGGCCGAGGGACCGTTGCCCTCGCGGCAAGCCGCCGAGATGCTGATCCCCGTCTGCCGGGCCATTGCCGATGCGCATCGTCGCGGCGTACTGCATCGTGACCTGAAGCCGTCGAACATTCTCATCGACCGGGAAGGCCGAACCTATGTCACCGACTTCGGCTTGGCGAAACGCATCACCACCGATAATCCCGAGGCATCGCTATCCGGCAGTCTCACGCAAAGCGGGGCGATTCTGGGCACGCCGGGGTACATGGCACCGGAACAGGCCGCCGGGCGACGCGGGGAAGTCAGTCCGATCACCGATGTCTATGCCCTCGGAGCGATCCTCTATGCGATGCTGACCGGGCGACCGCCGTTTCAGGCCGCGACGGCTCTCGATACCGTGCTGATGGTGCTCGAACAGGAACCATTGCCGCCGCGGATGCTGAACCCCAAGGCCGACAGTGATCTGGAAATGATCACGTTGAAATGCCTGCAGAAACCGGCCGATTTGCGGTACCGCGATGCCGATGCTCTTGCCGATGATTTGCAGGCTTACCTCGCGAATGAGCCGATCGCGGCCCGCAGTTCGCACTTCTCGCAGATCATCACGCGGGCCTTCCGTGAAACGCATCACGCTGCGATTCTGGAGAACTGGGGCCTGCTGTGGATGTGGCACAGTCTGGTGGTCTTCATTCTGTGCGTCATCACCAACATCATGTATGCCCAAGGGGTCGATCAGCGCTGGCCGTTCGTCGCGCTCTGGGGCTGCGGCGTCGGCACCTGGGCGGCGATCTTCTGGGAACTGCGGCGGCGTTCGGGGCCGATCACCTTCGTCGAACGGCAGATCGCCCATGTGTGGGCAGGCAGCACCATCGCCAGTACGTTGCTTTATGGTCTGGAATGGATGCTCGACCTGCCGGTGCTCACCTTGTCACCCGTGCTGGCCCTCATCGCCGGCAGCGTCTTCCTCGTGAAAGCGGGCATCCTTTCGGGCAAGTTCTACGTGCAGTCGGCCGTGCTGTATGCGACCTCGTTCGCGATGGCACTCTTGCACCGCATCCCCGGCTGGGACTTCGGCCTGACACTCTTTGGCTTTGTCATGGGCCTGTGCTTCGCCTTGCCGGGCTGGAAGTACTGGAAACAACGGCAAGCCGCGGGCAATTGAGTCGCCACAAAGAGGCAGATTCATTGGCCGCAAAGAGGCACAAAAGACGCAAAAAGGAAAATCCCGGTTTGTCCAACAAACGGATTCTCATTTAGCCCTCGGTTGCTCGCAACCGGGGGCCTCTTCTGCATGATTCTGGTGCATGCCCCCCGTTGACGAGCAATGGGGGGCTAAATGGTCGCGGCTGTTATGCGTTCCGTCGCAGCCATGCCAACGTGAATGCCAGCGAATTCAACCGCGTGTCGGTGGTGTCGGCGCGGGACATGAAGACGACGGGGGCCGTGGTGCCGACGAGGACGCCGCCGAAGCGGCAGTCGGCGGTGTACATGATCGCCTTCACCGTGAGGTTCGCCGCCTGCAGGCTGGGGAAGAGCATCGCATCGGCGGCTCCGATGACCGACCCGGCGAGCCGTTTCTTCTCCCCGGCGTCGCTGGCATAGGCGAGATCGAACGACAATGGCCCCTGCACGATGCAACCCGTGATCTCGCCTGCTTCATGGATTCGCTGTAACTCGGCGGCTTCGAGCGTGTCGGGCATGGCTTCACTGGCTTTTTCGCTGGCGGCCATCACGGCGATTTTGGGCGGTTCCTGTGAGCTATTCGCATCGGTCAGTGCCGTGGCGACACTCACCAGACTGTCGAGCAGATCACGTTTCTGCTCGAGTGTGGGTTGAATGGTGATGCCGGTATCAGTGAGCAGAAAGCGGCGGTTATCACGCGGAATTTCCATCAGCACAACCTGCCCGATGACATGCCCCGTGCGCAACCCTGTCTCACGCGACAGCACGGCTTTCATGAGGGCGGGCGTCGCGATCTGGCCTTTCATCAGGAGTGCCGCTCGGCGCGCTTTGACCTCCGCGACGGCGACGGCAGCCGGTTCTTCGGTATCGAGAATGGTGATCGCTGAGATGTCGAGTTGATGATCGCGGGCCAGCGTTTCAATCTCATGGCGTGACCCTGTGACGCAGGGTTTCACCCAACCCCGTCCTGCGGCGATAGACAACGCTTCCAGCACCGTGCGATCGGCCCCGCCCGCGGCAATCACCGGCACGGGGTCAGTGGTACGATCGGCCTGGGCATACAAAGCATCAAAACTCAGCAGACTCATCGGACGTCAATTCCTCAGCGAGCGGCGGGCGTGAGCCCGCTGGTTGGGTGTCAAAGTGATAATGGTCAGGGTAGCAGAGTGGCAGATGCTTGAGTATCAGGAGACATGATCGATCGTGCGTCCATTCAGGGGGCTCACGCCCCTCGCTCGCGCAGTGCCGTTAACGACAGAAACTCGAACACCAGATTCGCGGCGAGAATCGCCGTGATGCCTGCGTGATCATACGGCGGCGAGACCTCGACGAGGTCATAGCCCACGGTGTTGACTGATTTGAGGCCGCGGACGAGTTGCAGGATTTCATGGCTCGTCAACCCGCCGACTTCGGGCGTTCCGGTTCCCGGTGCGAACGCGGGATCGACGCAGTCGATATCCAACGTGACATAGCAGGGCCGGTTGCCGATGCGTTCGGTGATCTCCTGCAACACCGAGGAAACCGTCCGCGTGCGGAACTCTTCCAAAGTGATCATGCGAGCCCCGAGGTTCAGCGCATCGCGATAATCCTGCGGACCACCGGTGGGACCACGGATGCCGATTTGGATGTAGGCGTCGCGGTCCATAAGACCGGCTTCGAGAGCGCGAATGAAGGGCGTGCCATGGCTGATGGTCTGGCCAGGGTATTCGTAGTCCCAAGTATCGGGATGGGCATCGAAATGGACCACGGCGAGGGGGCCATGCTTCGCGGCATGCGCCCGCAACAGCGGCAGCGAGATGGAATGGTCGCCGCCGAGTGTGATTAGCGTTGCCTGCTGATCGAGGACCGCCATCGCAGCGGCTTCGATGGCTTCATGCGTTGCAAGAATGCTCGGCGGGACGACGGCGACATCGCCCAGATCGACCAGCTTCAACGCCTCAAACGGATTGACCTGCTGGACATTGTTGTACCCCCACAACAGCAGCGACTGTTCGCGAATCGACCGGGGCCCGAACCGCGTGCCGCTGCGGTTAGACGTGGAACTGTCATAGGGAACGCCCAGGATCGCGGCATCAAACCCCGCGGCCGATGTCGCGTGTGGAGCGCGACCGAAGGTGGCGATACCGGTGAACGGGGCAGGAGGGAGTGGGGTTGCACTGGTCATATTGATTGAGTGTCTTAGCCCCCGGTGAGTCACCGGGGGCCATGCGTTTCCTTCCGCGTCAATGACAAACCAGCCCCCGGTCATTGACCAGGGGCTAAGACCAATTCACCGGTTGATGAAAGGCCCGCCACGCGGCGGTGGCGGCTTTTCACCATAACCACTCAACTATCAACCTTACACCGTCACGTCAATTTCGTAACCCTTGCGTTGTTCGCGGGCGAGCCATTGGTTGGCTTCGTCATCGCCCACGATCATCTCTTTTTCTGAATCCCAGTTGAGCTTGCGACCGAGACGGATCGCGATGTTCGCGAGATGGCAGGTGGTCATCGCGCGGTGATGCGAGTAGACATCGGAGATCGGGTCGGTACGGTCGGCGATGCACTCGAAGAAGTTCGCCATGTGGTTGCCGGGTTTTTTGCCCTTGTACAACTGCATGAGCCGTTCTTCAGTAACGGGGTTGGTCTTCAGGTCTTCCGCCGGCTTGCCCTTCATCGAGCCACGGCTAACGTGGAAGCGGCCGTCGGTTCCTTCGAAAAGAATGCCGTTGCCATCTTGCGATTCGCTGACGATGTGCATCTCCACATCGTTCGGGCACATCACGGTCACATCGAAGCTCACGGCGGCGTTGTAGCAGTCGTCGCGGGTCGGCATGCCATTCTTGAATTCACAAGGATGCTTGGCGACCCCTTCCACTGTCAGCGGGCCCGATTCGTCGATGCCCAGCGCCCAGGAAGCGATGTCGACGTGGTGGGCACCCCAGTCGGTCATCTTGCCGCCCGAGTATTCGTACCACCAGCGGAATTCGTAATGACACCGCGAAGCCGGGTATCTCTTGTTCGAGGAATTGGCCTGCTCGCTGGAACGATAGGCAACGAGCGGGGCCTGACCCAGCCACATTTCCCAGTTGAGTTCCGAGGGCACCGCCGCTTCGGGAATGGTACCGCTGTCGGTTGACCCGCCGATGTTGCAGATCACCTTCTTCACCTGACCGATGCGGCCATCCTTGATCATCGCGACGGCTTGCAGAAACCGCAGGCCCATCTCGCTGCGTTGTTGCGTGCCCACCTGGAAGACCCGCTTGGTCTCTTGCAGCACTTTGCGGATCTGCTTGCCTTCATGGATGGTCAGCGTCAGGGGCTTCTCACAGTAGACATCTTTACCGGCCCGCATGGCTTCGATGGCGATTTTCGAGTGCCAATGATCGGGAGTGACGATGGTGACCACATCGATATCTTTGCGGTCGAGCAGTTCGCGATAGTCTTCATACATCGCGACATCGATGGTCTTACCCTTCTTCTCGGCGGACTCCAGGGCTTTGGCTTTCCCCTTTTCGACATGGTTTTTGTCGACATCGCAGACGGCGACACAGTCGGCATGTTGCATGGCCTGCGGGCCGACCCCATCCCAGCGGTCGCCAGTGCCGATGCAACCGAGCACGTGCTGCCCGTTCACCAGGTTGTAACCCAAGGCCCGATTTTGCGTGGTGGTGTACCAGTAAGGGAGTGTCGCCCCGGCGAGAGCGGCCGTCGTTTTCAGAAAAGTTCGGCGATTCGAGCGATCCGTCATGGATGTGTCCCAGAGTGGAAGAGTCTGCGAGAGAATGGGGCAACAGACCGCCCCTGAGTCGATTTCCGGCGATTTTCCGCCTGATCAATCAGCGCTGGCTGTTGCGTTCAAATCTTTGTACACCGGATCTCACAGCAGCCACAAGGTTCCGAAGAGAATTTCCCCCTCAGGTCGAGTCCGCGAACGGTTGATTTCCAAGCCATTTCACGGACACTGTGGGCACCGTTGCTCGCGGATCAAGGCCTTGGGAACCTGTTTCCCGGGGTGGATTAGGGATTACCAATGCCTGTGGGAAATGCGTTAATCGGACAGTCGGGCGGGCCGACGTCTGTGATCAATTCGTCTCTGGCCGGTGTGGTCGATGCCGCCATGAAAGCGAAATCGATCGGCCGGGTCTTCGGCATGCGGTTCGGCATCGAAGGGGTGCTGAACGATTTTCTGATCGACCTGGGAGCGGAATCCGCCGAGGTCCGCAAGGGGCTGCGACACACCCCCGGCAGTGCGCTCGGTTCCAGCCGTCTGAAACTGAAGGATGAGCATTTCCCCACGATCATGAAGCAACTGAAGAAGTACAACATTCGTTACTTCTTCATGTGCGGCGGCAACGACACCATGGACACCATTCATCGCGTGGTCGAATATGCCAACGCGAATGGCCACGAAATGGTCGGCGTCGGTGTGCCGAAGACCGTCGACAACGATCTCTATGGGACCGATCACACGCCGGGCTATCCGAGTGCGGCCCGCTATGTCGCCTTGAGCGTGCAGCAAGCCGGTGTGCTCGCGCGGGACATGCAGAAAGTCGACCAGTTCGTGGTCTTCCAGACGATCGGTCGCAGTGCCGGTTGGTTGCCCGCCGCAGCTGCGGCAGTCCGTGGGGCGACATCGGCTCCGCATATTCTGCTGCTGCCCGAACGCAAGTTCGATCGCGACAACTTCCTGCAGGCAGTCGCGGCGGCGCACAAGAAGCATGGCTTTGTCTCGATCGTCTGTGGTGAGGGAATCACCAATGCCGACGGCTCACCGGTGAGTGCCTCCACCACGCGTGATAAATTTGGCAACGTCGAATTCGGGGCGATGGGTGGGACCAGCGTGGCCATTTCGCTGCATCAGATCATCTCGAAAGAATTCGGCTGGCGCGGCGAGTTTCAGGTGACGGAATCGCTGCCGATGTCCGCCGCCGATCGGGGCGTGAAACTCGATTTCCTCGAAGCCTATGCTTGCGGGCAACAGGCGGTGAAGCTCGCGCTCCAGGGCAATGGGGGCGTGATGGTGACCATGCAACGCACCAACAAGGCGAGCGAACCCTACCACATGGAATTCGGCACGATTCCGCTGAAAGAAGTCGCTAACCACGAACGCCCGCTGCCGGACAACTTCATCAGCAAAGATGGCTATGATGTGACAAAGGCCTTCGTCAATTATGTGACGCCACTGTTGGGCGATATTCCCGAGTACGTGTCGCTGTCGGGCAAACGCGCAAAACCGTGAACAACGACTAGCCCGCAGCGCCAGCAAGGGCATACTTAAAGTCCCTTGCTGGCGCTGCGGGCTGGTGATTACGAACTCAGTCAATACTAGACTCACGCCTCCCGCACGCTAAGAAAAAACCATGCAAGCCAACACCGCTCCTTATTCGCAGTTCGGCCTGGTGCAGGATATGTGCACTGTGCCCGATGTCATTCGCAAGTTTGATCCTGCCGTTGTGCAGCCGATTGTTGAACCGATCAAAGCGGCCGGGAAGTTGTTTCTGACCGGCGAAGGGTCGAGCCGGTTGTTCCCCGGCAAGGCGGCGATCATGCATAGCCGCCGCCAGGGCTGGCCGCTGGTGCTGCATACCGAAGCTGGCCGTCAATCGCAGGAATATCCCCTCGCCGATTGGGCCGTGCTCGGCATGTCGAACTCGGGTCGTACCGCCGAAGTGATTCGGTTGTTCAACATGCTCAAGGACGACGGCCATAAGCGGCTCTTCTCGTTGACTGCATTGGCGGAATCCACTTTGGAAGGTCTCGCTCATCAGGGCTTTGTCCTCAAGTGTGGCAAAGAAGGGGCTGTTGCCGCGACCAAGAGCGTCATCGAGCAGGCTCTTTTCTGCCGGGCTTTGGTGGAGGCCGTGAATGGCTCGACCGATCTCGCCGCGAAGTTGCCCAAGCTGGCCAGCGCTGTCGAAACCGCCCTCACCATGCCGTTGGACACCGAATGGATCGATAAGCTCGCCTACGCGGGGACGATCTATTTCGCCGGCCGCAACGACGGCGTTTCGGAAGAACTCGCCCTCAAGACGAACGAAATCACCCGCAAACGGAGTGACTATCTCGAAGGGACCTACGCGGTTCATGGCATCGAAGAGATCATGACCGCCGATGATGTGGTGATCTGGATCGATCCGTATATTGAATCGGAACAGAAGTTCCACGATTGCCTGGTGAAAGGGGTCGGCCTGACCGTGATCGCCGTGGCTTCCCGGCCGACCATGTTCCCGACCATCATGATTCCTGACGCCGGTGATTTGAACAGTTTCGTGCAGTTGTGTGCCGGGTGGAACATCCTCGTCGAGATTGGCATGAAGCTCGGCATCAACGTTGACAAGCCGCAACGCGCCCGCAAGGTCGGGAACGAATTCACCGGTTGATTTTAGCCGCGAGGCCCAGCCAAGCGTTGCGTGGTTTGTATGCAGCGCTCGGCTATGGCTCACAGCTAATCAGGCGACGATCCGCAGTTGAGGCGGTTGGCCGCTCGTCTCGCCGGAGTCGGACATGATTTCCCGCGTAATCATCACGCAGACATGCCCCATCACCCAGCCAACGGCGGCCCCGGCGAGGACATCGCTCGGGAAATGGGCGGAACTTTGAATGCGGTGCAGTCCTACGAGTACGGCCAGCGTGAAGAACCACCAGCGTCCGCGGGGATAGACCGCTGCCAATGCGACCGCGAATCCGAAGGCCGTCGCGGTATGGGCGGACGGAAAACTTTGAGCTGCTGACCCGCCGGAACCCAGCGGCAGCCAACTTTCAAAGGTCTGCCAGACATTCGCTGAGGCGAAGCTGAAGTTCCGAGGCCGGGTACGGGCGATCATCAGCTTGATCACATTCGCCGTCAGACCACCGGACAGCGCTCCGATGGCACACATGGCAGGTGCCCAACTCCGGCGGTCGGCATCGAGGATGGCAATGGTCGCCACGACGAGGGCGACACCGATACCGTGCCCGAACGGTTCCACCTTGTTCAACACATCCATGATGAACTTGGGGAAATGTCCGTCACGGCAGGCTTTGGCAATCGTCATGTCCATGCTGAGAGCACACAAAGCCGCCAGCACCAGAACTGCCGGGACGATGGTTCGCAGTGGGCGTGGCAATGGCGAGAGGGAACGGGTCGACATCGATTTCCATCCGGGGACAGACATTACCGGTCGCGGATGGTACCGCCGTAGCCCCCAATCGAGAAGAGCAGTTTGAACCTTAAGTTCCACTCAGCAAGCCGCTTGGGGCAAACTCCCGTTGGCAGAATCGCCAGAATCTCCTACAGTCCCCGATTCCGATGGATCGACAGCGACACTTGAAGGGATTCCGGGTCATGGATCAGGCCCCGCGACGCGAACTCTGGCGGCACCAGCTGCTCATTCTCCTCGTCGCCGGACTGGTGTTCTTCACCAATCTGGGAGCGGCGGCACTCTTTGATGAGGACGAGCCGAAAAACGCCGTCTGCGGTCGCGAAATGTTTCTGCGAGGCGACTGGATTGTCCCCACGTTCAACGCCGAACTGCGGACCGACAAGCCGATCCTGATTTACTGGATCATGCTCTGTTCGTATTCCGTGTTCGGAGTGAGCGAGTTTGCTGCCCGGTTTGGTTCCTCGGTGCTGGCCATAGGCACATCGCTGCTGACTTATCACCTCGGCCGACGTTTGTTTCATCCGCAGGTCGGTTTGTATGCGGCGGTGGTTCTGTGTACGTGCCTGATGTTCTCGGCGGTAGGTCGCGCGGTGACGCCCGATTCGACATTGATTTTTTGCACGACGATGGCCTTTTTCTGTTACGTCTGGTCGGTGACAGCCCGGTCTTGCGGGACATTTGGTGCCCCGGAACCACAAACACAACGCCGCCTCGCCTGGAATGAATATGCCGCCGCGAATGTCTGGTCGGCGTTGCCCATGTACATCGCGATGGGTTTCGCAGTACTGGCCAAAGGACCGATCGGGTTCCTGCTGCCGTGTTCGATCATCGGGTTGAATCTGCTGGTGCGGTGGGAACTGGATGAGGAAGGCCAAGTGCTAAGTGCTGAGTACCGAGTGGATCAGCAAACATGGTCCGGCTTTTTGCTTTCCGCTTTCCGCTTTCCGCTGCGTCTCTTCCATCCCGCCAGGTTCTGGGCGGCGCTTCTCGCTATGCGGGCGTTCTGGGGATTGCCGATCATCGCGGCGATTGCGTTGCCGTGGTACATCGCTGTGGGGCAGGCGACGAATGGGGCGTGGCTGGCGGGCTTTCTGGGTGATCACAATGTCGGCCGGTTTCTCGAACCGAAAGAAAATCACAGCGGGCCGGTGTTCTATTACCTGATCGTGATTTTCCTCGGCACGTTCCCCTGGTCAGCCTTTCTACCGGCCGCGATCTGGAATCTGGTGCAACGCTTGAAGCAGCAGGCTGCCTGGTCGCCGGGGTTGGTCTTCGTCAGTTGTTGGGCCGGGTTCTGGATCGCGTTCTTTTCGCTGGCGAGTACCAAGCTGCCCAACTACATTCTGCCGTCTTACCCGGCGGTCGCATTATTGATTGCCGTCTTTCTGTATGAGTGGCAGCATCAGTTGGCGGCGATCTCTTTGAAAGCCTTTCAACGGAGTTGTACGGCTCTCATTGCCGCCGGTGTGGTGTTTCTGATCGCCGTGCCGATTGCCATGTCGATTCTGCTGCCCGAGATGATCGGACTGGCAGCGTTGGGTTTGATTCCGCTGATAGGAGGCATCGTCGCCTATCGGGCGGTGTCACAGGTTCAACGGCAACGAGCCGTCCGCGTGGTGGCACTCACGGCTGTCTGTCTCGCCGTCGGTGTGGTCGGCATTGCCCCGGGTTATGTGGCCCCCTATCAGGATGGCCCCCAGTTTGGTCGGCGGGCTAAAGCAATGGCGAACGGCGAAACGCCGCAACTCGCGACATTCGATTACTTCGCCCCGACCCTGGTTTTCTACGCCGAAACACCGATTCACAAACTACAAATTGCTGACGACATTCCAGCGTTCTTCGGCGAACATCCCGAAGGCCTGCTGCTGACCCGCGAAGATCGTCTGGAACAATTGAAGGACGTCTTACCCGCAGACATTACGGTGCTGGGCCAGCAACGGCGCTTCCTTCGTCGGCACGATCTGGTCCTGTTGGGCCGACAACCAACAGCGCACGCCGTGCAACCCGTGTCACATTCGACATCGCGATAATGGATCTCACCACTAGCCCGCAGCGCTAGCAAGGGACTTCATCAATCAGGTGCCCTTGCTGGCGCTGCGGGCTGGTTGATGTTACTTCTTCCGCAGAATGTAAACGACATCCTCCGTGGCGTCGTTGATCTCAATGGGCCATTCGGTGTCGTAGCGGAAGTCATAGGTCTCGACGAGTTCCAACGCCGGGGTGGCATCGAACAGGCGTTGCATCTGCTGCCGCGTGTAGGTGCGGAAGATGGTTTCGTCCTGAATGCGAAACTGCTTGCTGGGCGTGTAGACATCGTAGGTCATGCCGATCCGCTCCACGCGCTTCTTCAAGTCGACTTCGATCGACCACAAGCACGAATTGACGGTGAGCGACCCGCGCGATGCCGACCAGCGCTCTTCCGTGCAACGCTGTTCGGTTTGCGGAGTGAGATGCAGGCCGAGCACATAGATGCCCCCCTTGTTGAGACAATTCGCGATGCACTGGAAGTGCGATTCCGCGGCGGCTTCATCGGGCAGGTGGCGATAGGTGTTGATCATGTTGAAGCAGGCATCGACCTTCCGCTTCAACTGGAAGTTGCCCATGTCGCCAATGAATGCTGTTTCAGGCAAGCCGTGCCGTTTGAGTCGGGCATTGCAGAACTTCACGGCATGCGGATTCAGATCGAGGCCACTGATTTCGTAACCCGCCTGTGCAAGTTTGATCATCAACCGGCCGGTCCCGCAGCCGGGTTCGAAGATCCGTTTCACTTCGCGTCGGGCGTGTTCCTGGAACATCTCGAGCAGAAATTTGTATTCCGCCTTCCAGTCTGATCCGAAGATCAGGTCGTAGTATTTCGGGAAGTCGTACAGGTGCCCGGCGATGGTTTCCATGAGATCACAGCTTCGAAGTCAGTTGGCAACGGATAAAATGGTCGCCAGAGTCTACCGAAAGTTGGCACAAAACACCCCTGATGGCAGACTCTGCGGCCCCTTGTTCAGTCTTCTGCGAACGACGGCTCAAGAATGTTCGGTCTCCATTCGTGATTGCCGCCCGACAGGTTATTCTGCAGGCATGCAAACCTGATGGCTAATGGCCAGCGCCTGACAGGTTTTCGCAACCGTCAAGGTGCCCGCAAACGATTCGGCTTGCCGCATGACCTCGAAAGTTCCTTCCCCTTCCGTGCGTGATCGTCTCACAGATTTCGGTTCGCACGCGCGTGCCTGGGTACAGCGGTACTATGTCCCCTTGCTGGTGGCGGCGCTGGCATGGATCTATGTGATGTGCCATCTCGATCCGGCGGGCAGTTATCCCAACATGCCCGAAGGCCCGGGACTGACCATCGACGAGACCTTCAACGTCCAGCAGGGCGTCGTCATGGTCGAGGCGATCCGGCAGTATGGCATCGGGTTGCTCTCGCCATCGGCGATCAAGGAAGTCTTTTCCCCGCCGCTCCACCTGCCCGACCATCCACCTTTGGGACGGCTCTGGCTCGGCGTGCATCATCATCTGGTTTGGGCGATCGCTCCACCGGCGAATGAAGACGAACTCTTTGTTACGGCCTGTGCGCGGGCGGGGTCAGCAACGGCGTTCGCGCTCACGATTCTGCTCGTCGGCTGTTGCTGCACCGCCTGGTATGGCGATTGGGCGGGCTTGATGGCGACGCTTGGTTTTGCGGTGTTGCCCCGCCTGCTCGGGCATGCCCATCTTGCGGCCTTGGAGACAATCACCAATTTGACTTACACGGCGGCGGTGCTCTCCGTAGTGGCCTGGTGGGATACCAAATCGCCACCGACCATGCGCACTGCGGCGATCACGGGCATCTTCTTTGGGTTGGCGTTACTGACAAAAATCCAAGCTGTGATGATCCCCATCCCCATGCTGTTCGTCGCCTTGATCCGTTGGCGGCGGTTTGGCATTCCTGCGGTGCTGGTCTGGGGTTTGACCGGCTTGGCGGTGTTCTTCATCGGCTGGCCGTGGTTATGGCTCGATCCCGTCGGTCATTTCCTGCAATACGTCCGCGGCGCGACCGATCGGGCAGCCGTGTCGGTCTGGTTCTGTGGCACGAAATACACCGACCAGACGGTGCCGTGGTATTACGCCTTCGCCTATTTCTGGTGGACCGTGCCCTTCAAGCTGCACATCATGGCTTATGTCGGTTGCTTCGGTACGCCGAGTGAGCCGGTCACAGAGCCGATCATCAATCGCCCCTATCTCAGCTCGCGCGTCACTTTCCGTGAAGTGGCCTTGATGCTGAATGCGTTCTGGCCGTTGTGTTTCTTTTCGTTGCCGGGCATTTCGGTCTATGACTGCGAACGCCTGTTTTTGCCGGCGATTCCCTTGTGGCTGGTGATCTTCGGCCGTGGTTCCGAATTCCTGCTGAAACGCCTGCAGGGTTGGTGGAAGACGGGCGGCCCTCTGATCTGTTACCTGGTGATTGGAATCACACTGGTTCAAATTTTGAGCCTTAACCGGTTCTACCCGTCGTATCTCAGTTACTACAGCGGGACTGCCCTGGGCATGTCTGGCGCGATGCGTGGGAACTACGAACGCAACTACTGGGGCGATGCGATCAATCGCACATTGCTGGAAGAACTGACACGCAAGGTGCCCCGTGATACCACGGTCGCGATGTCGCCGGTGCTCCATCAATTTCAGTGCGAAGAGTACTGGCGGCAATCCCCGATTCTGAAGCAGCATGGCATCCGATTCACGCCCTATACCACCGAGGGCGAAGAACGTTATCTGTTGCTCTTCCGGCGTCTGGCCGACTTACCGCCGGAGCTGCATGGCGACCCCGAAGGTTGGGAACTGCTTGCCGAGAATGAAATCGACGACATGCAATTGGCGGCGTTATACCGCCGCAAGCCCGGAACGCTGCCAGCGCCGGTGTCCACAGAACCCGCCGCTCAATAATCCGCCGCAAAGATCACGACACGATCGTGCCGGTCTCGGGGCTGGATGCGGTGGCGTACAACTTCTTGGGAATGCGACCCGCGAGGTAGGCTTCACGACCAGCCCAGCAGGCATGTTTCATGGCATGGGCCATCATCAAGGCATCGCGAGCCCCGGCGATGCCCGTGTTGAGCAACACGCCATCGCAACCAAGTTCCATCGCCACGGCGACATCGCTCGCGGTTCCTACACCAGCGTCGACAATGACCGGGTAGGTCGGATCATTCTCTTTGAGGTATTCGAGACAGATACGAATGTTATTGGGATTCAGCACCCCCTGACCGCTTCCGATCGGGCTGCCCGCCGGCATCACCGAGACCGCTCCAGCCTCTTTCAAGCGACGCGCGGTGATCGGATCATCGGTCGTATAACACAACACCTGAAAGCCGTCTTTCACCAGTTCCCGCGTGGCTTCCAGGGTGGCCACCGGATCGGGTAGCAGCGTTTTCTTATCGCCAAGGACTTCGAGTTTCACCCAATCGGCACCGGGGTTTTCGAGACCAAGGAGAATCTCCCGACCCAACCGGGCCACCCGCACGGCATCTTCGGCGGTGAAGCAACCGGCGGTATTCGGCAGAATCGTGTACTTGGCGAGATCGATGAAGTCGAGAATGTTGCGGCCTTGCGCGTCGATCAACCGTTCCCGTCGCACCGCCACCGTGATGACTTCGGCCCCACTGGCTTCCAGGCACTGCTGCATCAATTCGAAGGTGGCGTACTTGCCCGTGCCGACGATGAGCCGCGACGTGAGTTGATGTGTCCCGAGTTTCCACGCCGGTTCGGTGGGACGAAGATCGCCAGACACAGAGTTCTCCTGCTCAGATGATGTGCGACACCAGACCGAGCGCAGTATATCAAACCGGGAGAACGACCGCCGTCTCAACCGCCGCCGACCAGGGTGACAATTTCAACGCGATCCCCGTCCGCGAGCAACGTCTCCGCATGACGCAATCGTGATAAAACCTGGCGATTCAATTCGACGGCCAGGTACTTCGGGTTGAGATTTAGTTCGGTCAGGAGTGCGGCGACCGTTGATCCCTCGGGGATGTTCCGGGATTGGCCATTCAACAGAATCGACATCAAAGCAAGGTCCGACGGAGATTGGAGAATCAGAAATCTTGCTTATCAATACTCTCACGACCATTCCGGGTCATCAAGGCCGAGAAAATAATTGGGTCAAGGGCCTTGCTGACCGTACGGGCACTGCCGTCCACCATCGTCAGATTCAGCACGTCGCCATGCTGGCTGGAAAAGGAGAAGCGATGATTGCCATTCGCCGCGGACAGCCAGTGCCCACCGGTATAAGCATTGCCGGTCACGGTTTCTCCGGCCAGACCTCGATCGGAGGCCGAAGCTCCACCGATGCAGCAGCTATCGCCATCGGCCCAGCCGCCGAGGAGCGATTCCCCGATCAGAATCGTGGTCGTGGTGCCATCGGAGGCATCACGAAAACGGGTCTGGCTGTTCGTGTAGAGCATGCCATTCGCGCCGCCCACCAGAATTCCCTGCGTGGAATCGTAGGTGTAAGTCCCAGCGGAACCGCGATAAGTGCAATAAGCGGGACGGAAGCTGGCGGGCGGATCGGTATCAGGAATCGCCACGATCGGAAGCTGACTGGGAAGCGAAACACTGGGGCAGACATACGAGGGAATCTGTACTTCCTGCACCCGGATATTGCTGGATGGTGGGTAAGGGGGGGCACTGGTGGGACACGACGCGTAGAACTTCCCTTCCGTGTCGACCCAGTTTCCGGCCGCGACGCCTTGATCTAACTGATACAAGATGCGTGTCTGCCAGGGACGTGGCTGCGTATAGACCCACCAGTTCACCACAATCTGGGATGGCTGTCCCTGCAGTTGCTGGATGATGGGGATGAATGGTTCCGAAAAATTGGCCAGCACGCTCGGTGGATCGCAAGGGACAGGGCTGGGAACTTCAAGCCCTGCCGGAAAATGACTGTGTGCCGATTCAAAATTATGCAGTGCTAAGGCAATTTGATGGGAATTATTCAAGCATTGGGTACGACGGGCAACCTCGCGGGCCTGCTGCACGGCGGGGAGTAAGAGCGAAATCAGCAGAGCGATGATCGCCATTACTACCAACAGTTCAACTAATGTAAAACCGGCAACTCTTGCCATCTGGACAAACGGGCGATGACGGGGTATGTGCATTTTGACACTTCTCTGGTGCCAGAGCTGACGTTTCGCCAATGCTGCACAGGTAGCGCTGGCGCGAGACCTAGGATGGTTAACGCGCAGGCTAGTAACTAATCAACATAAAAACGTAAACCGACGCCAACCAGCGAGAGCACTCCGCCAGAGACATCGGTCACGTGTTTTCGCTGACAGCGAGCTTGGCTGATCAGAAATTCTGATCAGAAATCGTTTCGCGGCCGTTACGAGTCAGCAGGGCTTTGAACACACCTCGGTCGATCTTTGAGGAAATCGATCGGCTGCTGGCATCGACCATGGCAAAATTGATCGAGTCGCCATGCGAACTTCCGAAGGTGAAGCGGTAGCCGCCCGATTGCCAGTAGCCGCCGGTCAAATCGTTACCGGTGACGGTTGCCTGGCCGATAGCACCCCGCGTGGCATTGTCCGCCGTGGCAACGCAGCAACTGAAGCCGTCGGGCCAGAAACCGTAGTACGAATCTCCCAGCATGATCGTAGTGGGAGAACCATCGCTCACATCGCGAAAACCGACGGCACTGTTGAGGGACAGCATTCCATTCGTCGGCGGATACTGTGTCTGGTTCAAAGCGGAGTCAGCCAGGCCCATGTTTCCCCGATACGTTGAGTAGCCCAGCGGAATACCATTCACCATGGGGCGGGTGCTGGGGAGTGAGGCACTTGGGCAGACATAGGATGGCACCGTAGCACTCAGGGGTGAGGTGTTGGTCGGCGGGTAGAGAAACACGTTCGGCGATTGTGTGCCGTCACAGTTCTGAAACTTTCCATACGGGGGGTAACTGATCTGCAGAGTGCCCTGATCCATCTGCGGCAGAATGAACGACAGCCAACTCCAGTAGACATCGAACTGCCAGTTCGGAATGGAAATCACCCCGGCCTGTCCGGTAACCCGGATCGGCAGCAGCATGGGTTCCGGAAGCGTGACCGGAGGAGGGGGCGTTTCACAGGGCGGAACGACCGTTGAGATTCCGGTCACCGGATCAACAAACGTATTAGAAACGAAGCCGGGTGGGAAGACGCGGTGGGCACTTTCATAGTTATGCATGGCAAGCACAACGTTGTGCAGATTGTTCAAACACTGAGTTCGCCGGGCGGCTTCACGAGCCTGCTGGACGGCAGGCAGCAGTAATGCAATCAACAAGGCGATGATCGCCATCACCACGAGCAATTCAATCAGCGTAAAGCCGCGATGGTGTCGTCGAGAAGCGATCGAAGTGGCATGCATGCGAGCAGACTCCTGCGGTAGGCCCGGTTTGGAACAAGGGGCGGTAGCGTGAAGGACCAACAATTCGATCCTACACCATCTAACACCCATCCCGGCGTTCGCGAATCGGTCCGATCCGCGCATTCGCGAATCCTCCCGCCATGTTCGCTCACTTCAGGGATGTCAACCTGTCTTCATCATTCAACGCCACGCTACGGAAAAATTCTTCCGTGAGCAACGGCAAAACGAAGAGTTTCGCCTCGACAGGCAGGAAATGTTCACTGGCATACGGCCCATGGCAGCGGTGCCCCGGCACTCGGCAGACGGATCAGTTGCACTTCCTGGACGGCATCGTTTTGAGCGACCTCTGCCAATGCGGCGGGATTCGGCTCGTTGTCGAGGTGCAGCACGGCAATCGATGCGCCGCCCGGCTCGCTTTTGATGCGACCCAATGCCATGTGGGCAATGTTGACACTGTGCTTGCCGCAGACACTGCCGACGTAACCAATCACGCCCGGCTTGTCGATATGCCGGTAGAGCAGCAGCAGTCCATCCAGATAGGCGTCCAGTTGGAACTGTTCGAGCTTCACCAGTCGCAGGAACTGCTTGCCGAAGATGGTACCCGCAGCGGTGATTTCTCCGTTGTCCGTCACCAGCGTGGCAGAAACAAGGGTGGAAAAATCGCCCGTCTCATTGGACAGCGATTCAGAAATCTCGATGCCCCGCTCACGAGCCAGCATCTCGGCATTCACGACATTGACGTTTTCCGCAAAAGCCGAGGACATCAGCCCGGCGGCAAAGGCCGAGGAAATCAGCTTGGTTTTCTTCGTGGCGGCTTCACCCCGATACTGCAGCTTTGCACTCCGAACTCCGCTGTCCTTAATGAGTTGCGACATCAACAGGCCGAGCCGCAGGCCCAAATCGAGGTAAGCTCCCATCTCAGCCATTTCGGCGGCGGAAATCGGGGCCATGTTGACGGCGTGGCGGACTTCGTTCCGAGTGAGAAACCCGCTGAGAATCTCCGCGGCTTCGACGGCCACCAGCTCCTGGGCTTCATCCGTGGATGCACCAAGGTGCGGCGTCACAAGAACTTGTGGCAAATTGATCAAGCGGTGATCAGTGGGGGGCGGCTCTTTGCTGAACACGTCGACTGCGGCGCCAGCAACATGGCCGGCTTCAATCGCATCGGCCAGGGCATTTTCGTCGACGATCCCGCCCCGGGCACAATTGATAATACGAACACCCTTACGCATCTTGCTGATGCGGGTGGCATTGATCAGCCCTTCAGTTTCGGGCGACATGGGAGTGTGGACAGTCAGGTAGTCACACTTCGGCAGCAATTCATCGAGATCGCGATAGAGTTCGATCCCTTCTTGCGCGGCCCGTTCCTGCGACAGAAATGGGTCGTATCCGACGACTTTCATTTCTAGGCCAATGGCCCGTCGGGCGACGGAAAGTCCGATGCGGCCTAGACCTACGACGGCGAGCGTCTTGCCGGCGAGCTGTGTTCCCATGTAGCTCTTGCGGTCCCATTTGCCCCCCTTCAAGGTGGCACAGGCCGGTGCGATGTTCCGTGACAGGGCCATCATCATGGCGATGGTGTGTTCTGCCGTGCTGATGGTGTTCCCCGCCGGGGTGTTCATCACCACGATGCCTTCCCGCGTGGCTGCGGGCAGGTCGATGTTATCAACTCCCACGCCCGCCCGGACAACGGCTCGCAGCCGCTTGAGGTCTTTCAGAATGTCAGGCGTGAGCTTGTAACCACTGCGAACGATGACACCATCCGCCTGAGACAGGGCTTCGCGAAGCTGTTCGGCGGACATCTTTTGCGAACCACGGTCATCAATTTCGATGCCCGGGGTTTCCCGGAGAATTTTCAGGCCAGCGGGAGACAGGCTGTCGGTAATCAGAACGCGATGCATGCTTCGAGCACAATCTTGAGACAGAACTAGTGGACGAGATCCGCTCGACCAACGAGCGCGAGGAACGGGCGAGACTATAGCAGAAACCGATGGCAGATTCGCCTGTCAACCGGTGACGTGCTTGCTCACGGTTTACTGCGGATTAGCCTTTCTGCTCCAGTCTCTCCTGGTGGACAAGCCGCCATCCGATTGGGTTCAGCAGCTGATTTCCGGGAAATGTTCCGGACGAATTGGGATTTGCGAGGCGACAGAAACCGTGTAACGTGAAGTGGCGACTTCACATCCGCACAATTCTGTCGGATTGTTTCGAGATGGCGACCAGCGTTTCTACCGCCGGACGAACACGCGATTGGCTCAGCCGGGTTTGGCTGGTTCCCAGTTGGTTGCTGTCATTGTGCCTGCATGCCGCTGTCCTGATCGGCCTGGCCACCTGGATGCCCTACTGGCAACGCGAACCGGTCGGCTTTTCCGATGAGCCATCACGCGAGATCGGCATTGTGCTCAAGTCGAGTGGTCAGGCCGTGCAGGAAAGCACGAGCCAGCAGACAACCGACGCCATCGATCCCCCACCGAGTGAGCCTGTTGAGGCAACAACCACGCCCCCGCTGGAACGTCCGACCACGGCCGCTCCCGTGACGGCTGCAGAGACGACTTCAACGCCCCCGGCGAGTGTCCCTTTGCCAGCCTTGGGGATGGGAGCATCGAATGGTTCGAATCTCCCCGATCCCCGCGACCGCATCAAAGCCGGTACGGCTCCCTCGGTCGGAGCTTCCCTCGGAGCCGCGATGCCCGGTGCCGCGTTCATGGGCGCCCGCGATAATGGTTCCCGCATCATGTTTGTCATTGATTGTTCCGCGAGCATGAGCAACTACGGAGCGATGCGGTCGGCCAAGGCCGCGTTGGTATCGAGCTTGCAATCCCTCTCGGAAACGCAGCAGTTTCAGGTCATTTTCTACAGTGCCAAGCCGCGACTGATGACTCCGGCGAATGGCAAAACCTCGCAGTTGATGTTCGCGACCGAACTCAACAAAACGCTGGCTCGACAGCAGATTGCCGGGGTTGAACCCAACGACGGCACGGCTCATATCCCGGCCTTGGAACTGGCGTTACGCCTGAATCCCGAAGTGATCTTCTTTCTCACCGACGCCGATCAACCGCAACTGACTCCGCAAGAACTGAATAGCATTCAACGACTCAATCAGGGACGCGCACGCATCCATACGATTGAGTTTGGACAAGGGGGGGAAGTCGATCTCGACAACTTCCTCAAAAAACTCGCCCGGCAGAACGGCGGCACCTATCGATACTTCGATATCAAACGCTTGAACCCCGAATAGGTGATGTCGATGAGTCGGAGCATGCGCAGCATCGATGTCCGGGTCAGCCGTTTCCATCGCAAATATCGGTCGTTGATTGGCAGTGCCATCGTGTGCGTCTGCCTGATCTCTTTGACAGGTCTGCACGCTGATGATCGCGTGATGATCCAGGTTCCGGGGCAGTCAAGTCGCATCACTGTGGTCGGCAACATCGTTGACTTCAACGGTCGCGAATTGATTCTGCGGACAGGAGTTGGTGCCGGGGAAAAGCGCTTTCCGGCTGCGGATGTGGTGGAAGTCAGTACAAATTACCTCCCGGAACATCAGGCCGGACTCAAGCTGCTGGCGGATGGTCGCACGACTGAAGCATGGTCCAGTCTCGCCTCAGCTCTGGAAGAAGAACCCCGGGCGTGGGTCCGCCGGGAAATCCTCGCCGCACAGGTGAAATGTGCCTTGTGGAGCGGCGACTTGGAGCAGGCGGCGACGCGATTTCTGGCGATCGTCACTTCGGACGAGTTGTCGCCCCATTATCGCTTGATGCCCTTGGTCTGGACGGAATCACCGCCATCCAAATTCTTGCGAGGCGATGCACAGCGTTGGCTGCAGGGACGGGAACTGCCCGCGAAATTGCTGGCCGCGAGTTGGTTGCTGTCGGACCCTGCCGCCACCGAGGAAGCGTTAGCGGCTTTGAATTCCCTGGCGAGTGAGCCGCACCCCTACATCCAACGCTATGCCCAGGCGCAACTCTGGCGAGTTCGGCTTGATCGTGGCGTGTTATCGACAGCGGAAATTCGGCGATGGGAACAATTGACCGAGAATCTGTCGCCAAACCTGCGTGGAGGTCCGTATTTTCTCATCGGTCGAGCCTATGCGGAACGGCAAGACTGGCTATCAGCGGCGGCCGCGTGGATGTGGTTGCCGCTGGAATATCGGGAACAACGCTACCTGGCAGTGGAGGCTCAATGGCGGGCCGCACAGGCTCTGCAAGCCGCGGGAGATACTGTCAGTGCCCGGCAGTTGGCCTATGAAATCACCGTTCGTTTTGCGGATGCTCCCCAAGCGGTAGAAGCGAATGCTCTGGTGCAAATGGACATGAATCGCGACAATCCGAAGCCGTAACCAAGGTGGGAATGCCGTGCGTGTCGAATAGCCGGAACGAAGGGATGCGGGATGTGGCGGACGGGAGTTTGGCTGGCGCTCAGCCTGGGAATCCTCATACTCGCAGGGACTCCCGGCATGGTTTCGGGACAAGATCCCGCAGCCGCACCGATTCCGGCTCCGCAGATCGATCTGCCTCAGCTCTTTCGTGACGGCGGCATCATCGGCTATATCATCTGTGGTCTCAGCCTGGCGATGGTGGCTTTGATTGTGGAGCACGCCCTCGCTTTACGCCGCGGGGCTCTGATGCCCTTTGGTCTGGCGGAAGAGACGCATCGGTTGATCCTGCAGGGGCAGTTCAAGCAGGCGGAAGAACTGTGCCGACAACGCCCGAGTTTTCTGGGGCAACTTTTGCTGGCCGGGCTGACGGAAGTCGACCTGGGTTATGCCGCCGTGGAAAAGTCGATGGAGGATGCCGCCGCACAACAATCGGCCCGGCTGGCTCGGAAGTTGGAATATCTGGCGGTGATCAGCACCGTGGCTCCCATGCTGGGGCTGATGGGAACCGTGTGGGGCATGATCCTCGCCTTTATGGAGTTTGAGCGGAAAGCGAATCCGCAAGTGTCGGAACTGGCTCCGGGGGTTTATAAGGCCCTGGTGACCACGTTGTTCGGGCTGATTGTTGCGGTCCCCGCGATTTCGGCCTTTGCACTGTTCCGCAACCGCATTGATGAACTGGTCGCCCAATCGGCCTTGCTCGCAGAGCACGTCTTCGCCGACTTCAAACGGGCCATGGCCGCACGGCGGAAGGCTGCCCGACTTGCCAAACGTCGTCCCGGCGCCAAGCCCGGTCCTCGTTCTCCTCAGGCATGATTCGATCTCTTGGAACCCGTGGGAACGGCTAGTGGTATGAAACTTCCGACGGCTCATCGCACTCCGCTGGAAATGAATCTGACACCGCTCATCGATGTGGTGTTTCTGCTCAATATTTTCTTTCTGGTGGCGGCCTATTACATCCGGCATGAACAGGTTGATCCGGTGCAACTCCCGTTGGCTCAGGAAGGGGTGGAAGATGTCGAGTCTTCAGCCCGCGTGGTGGTGACCGTGACTGCGAATGGCATTTTGACACTGGGCAGTAATGTGGTTTCTGTGGACGAAGCCGTGCAGCGCGTGGCGGAAGTTCATGCCGAACATCCGGACGGTGCCGAGTTTCGGCTGCGTTGCGATCAACTGACGGAATACTCCGCCGTGGAACCCCTGCTACTGGGGGCCGTGGAGCATGGCGTCACGAAAGTGCGTTTCAGTGTGCTGCCGAAGTAAGTGAGTCAGGCGATGAAAATCCCCAGCGTCAGTCGACGTCGTGCTGTGTTCGATCAATCGGTGATGACGCCGCTCATCGATGTTGTCTTTCAGCTGCTGATTTTCTTCATGTGCGCATCGGTGGGCCATATTCGCGAATGGCTGATGCCCTTTGATTTCGGGGCCGGTACGGGAATTCAGTCCGCGATGCCGGTGGAAAAGCCCTTGGGCGATGTGTGGATTCGTCTGAGCCGCCGGAACGATCAAACTTTGGTGAATATCGCTGGCACGGACTATCCTGAGTGGGCTGCGGTCGCTGCGGTCCTGCAGGCCCTGGGAGAAACCGCTGCGGAGATTCCTGTCATTCTCGATATCGCGCCGAATGTTCCCATGCAGGATGTGATTCGAGTTGACGACCTCTGCCGTCGGGCGAAGTTCGAATCTGTCTCGTTTGCTGCGGGAGAATCCCCGCAATCGGCAACGGACCCTGCGGGCCAGTGAAACTGGGTATTCCCAAAGCTGGGAATGGGTTTGAATGCATGGCGGTTGACTTGAATCGCTGAAAGTCGCGCGTCATAGTTTCGCCGCTCCCCTGTGTGCAAGCGCGGGGAGTTCGACCCCCATCGTAACCTGTTTCACCGTTTCGATTCGGGTCTCAGAACTATGGCCCGTGATACAGACACCGCTTCTGCCAAACGATGGTCTTCCCATTGGTCTGGCGGCGGGATCGTGACCAAGGCAACCTGATGCAGGCTCTGTTTGCGGCAGCGACACTGCAGGAATTTCTGACCGGGATGCCCGTACCGGGTGTCAAGGATGGGTTATCTCCCGGTTGGGCCCTCGCCCTGGCGGCGGGGATTCATGCCGCTCTGCTCTTCTCGTTGTTCGGCCTGTTGCCATTGATTTACATCTGGCTCGAACGCAAGGTCGCGGGCCGTATTCAAGACCGTTTGGGTCCCACGCGCGTCGGTGGTCGCTTCGGCTGGCTGCAGACGTTGGCCGACGGGGTCAAGCTGATTCAGAAGGAAGACTTGGCGCCGGGTGCTGCGGATCGCTGGGTCTTTCAGGTCGCTCCTTACCTTGCCATTGTCGCTTCCTTTGCGGCCTTCATGGTGTTGCCGTTTTCGGACACATGGGTCGCCGTCAGTCTCGATGCCAGTGTCTTCGTGATTCTGGCTTTGATGTCTCTGGAAGTGCTGGGGATTATTCTCGCGGGCTATTCCAGCGGGTCCAAGTGGGCGCTATTTGGTGCGATGCGTGAAGCCGCCCAGATGGTCAGCTATGAAATCCCGATGGCGTTATGCCTGCTGGTTCCCTTGGTGGCTGTGGGGACATTGAACCTGACCGAGATCGGGGCGTTGCAGGCGGGTCCAGTTTCAAGCTGGTTGATCTTTCACGACCCGTTCTGCTTTATCGCCTTCTTTACCTACTTCACGGTCGCGACCGCGAGTGTGAAGCGGGCTCCATTTGACTTGGCCGAAGCCGAAAGTGAACTGGTTGCCGGTTTCCATACCGAGTACAGCGGCTTGCGGTGGTCGTTCTTCTTCATGGCCGAATATGCCAGCATGTTCGCCGTCAGTGCGATCGCCGTCATCGTCTTTCTCGGCGGCTGGCATACCGGGTTGATGGTTGAAGAAGGCCTGTCGGGCTTCAAGGGGTGGAATCCCAACTTCCTGGTGAAGGATTTCACCTTGGGCAATTACCTGCTGAATGTAATGGGGGCGAAGGTTCTCATCCTGAAGGCCAGCCTGCTGGTGCTCGTGCAGATCTGGGTACGCTGGACATTGCCCCGGTTGCGGATTGATCAGGTGATGACCACCTGTCTGAAGTATCTCGTGCCGATCAGTTGTGTGCTGTTTCTGGGGGCGGTTCTCTGGCCGCTGCTGCTGATGACCACCCTGAAGCGGACCACGATTATGGAAGACATGCCTTCCATGGGGCAGCTCAGCTTGCCTCCTGCCACGGCGGCTGTGGAATCGGAAGAAATGCGGGGCGTGCACGTGGTTGATGGAAGTAAGGAGTCGGTTCGATGACTCTGGAAGCCCTGCTGTTTTATCTGTTTGCTGCCATCGCCTGTGGTTCGGCCTTGGCCGTCGTGCTGACCGACAACGTGGTGCGAATGGCGTTCTGGCTGGTGATGTCGCTGGGGGCGGTCGCGTCCCTGTTCTTTCTGCTGGAAGCCGACTTCCTCGGTGCGACACAACTGCTCATTTATGTCGGTGGTACGGTCGTGCTGCTGGTGTTCGGCGTCATGCTCACCGCCACGGGGCCCTATGTGCAAATTAAGACCACGCCCGCCGAAATGTTCCTCGGAGCCGGTGTGGGTGGTTTGTTGTTGCTGGTGCTGGCATCTACGGTGATGGGCATCAACTGGGAAAATGATGTGGCACATGCTCTGGGGGCAGAGTCTGAGGCGGCATTAGCGGCCGATACGACCGTCGATCAGTCCGGTACCACGGGACGTCCCTTGGGGCTGGCGTTTGTGGGTGTGCGGCCGGATGCTGTGGGGCCTGATGGCGCTGCGACCCGGCCGGGCTACCTGCTTCCATTCGAAATTGTCTCTGTGCATCTGCTGGTTGTGCTGATTGGTGCGGCGTATTTGGCACGAGCCAAGCGACGCGTGGAACCGGCGACGGATCTCCTGTCCTAACATCGTGCGGCATCGGAAATCGCTATGGATACCGTGGGGTTGAATTCCTATCTGCTCGTCGCCGCGATGCTGTTCGTGTGCGGCGTGGTCTGCATGGCCGTCAAGCGGAACGGGATCGGCATCCTCATGGGTGTGGAACTGGTGCTGAACGGAGCCAACCTCAATCTGGTCGCCTTTGCCCGTTACACCGTGCTGGGGCTGGATGGCCAGGTGATGGCCTTATTTGTGATTGTGCTGGCAGCGGCGGAAGCCGCGATTGCCTTGGCCATTGCCTTAAATTTTTACAACAACCATTTGACGATCGACGTCGACCGCGGGAGCGAGTTGCAGGGCTAAGTGTGCGAGTCATCCGTAAGCCACTTTCACTCACCTTGTAAACCAGCAGCCCCACGAGAAACGGAACCGAGATGGGATCGACCGGCGAAACCCTGCGAAACCTGCTAACCTTGGCGTGGCTATTGCCGCTCATTGGGTTTTTGGTCGAAATCTACGCGCTCTGCTGGACGCATCGTCTCAGCAAAGCCCCGGCTTATCTGGCTGTCGGTTGCATCGCGGCGGGTTTTGTCTGCAGCTTCACCGCCCTGATGACTTGGGGTGTGCAGACCGATTGGGTGGTCTTTCAATCGACGCATCACGACGAACATCATGAGGGTGACCATCACGGCGAGCAACACCACGCTGATGAGCATGATGCCGAGACGGCTCACGTGGCTGAACCTGCAAAAACCGACGAACATCATAAACACGCCGAGAAGGCCGTAGCGTCAGCCCCTGCCGATGCTTTGGCTGCCACCCATGCAGATCATGCCGCGGAACATGGTGACGGGCACTCGGAAGAGCATGCGGCCAAGCCCACCGTCTTTGCCGGGACGTTTTACAATCTCGGCAGCTTTGGCCCGCTGAAAATCTCGCTCGACTGGTACATCGACAGCCTCACTCTGGTGATGTTCACCATGGTGACCTTCATCGCCACCTGCATCCATATCTTCGCGATGGGCTACATGCAGGATGAACTGACCGAAGATTATGTCGATCACGAAGTGCACCTCGCGAATCATGAGCACTTTCATCGACCGGGGCGGTTCTATCGGTTCTTCTCGTTCCTGTCGCTGTTCTGCTTCTCGATGCTGGGCCTCGTACTCGCCGGGAACATTTTCCAGGTCTTCATCTTCTGGGAACTGGTCGGTGTCTGCAGTTACCTGCTGATCGGCTTTTATGTCGAACGCAAATCAGCCAGCACAGCCGCCAACAAAGCCTTCATCATGAACCGTGTGGGAGACTTTGGTTTCCTCATCGGGCTCATGATCATCTGGACTTCGCTGGGAACGTTCCAATTTTTCGATTCGGTTGATGCGGAAGGGCACACCAGCCAGGTCGGTCTGTTCCACCTCATTCGCGGGACGACAGGCGAAATGCAGTTGTCCGCCGATGGTCAACAGGTGCTGCTGCAGAACGAAGTCGGCGAACTGCTGACTGCTGGTGAGAATCTCCGCTCGATTCCTTACTGGCTGCTGGTGACGGCAGGCCTCGGGATTTTCGCGGGCTGCATCGGCAAGAGTGCACAGTTCCCGCTGCAGACCTGGTTGCCCGACGCGATGGAAGGCCCCACGCCGGTTTCCGCGTTGGTGCACTCCGCCACGATGGTGGCCGCCGGGGTCTATCTCGCGGGGCGATTCTATCCGGTCTTCACTCCGGAAGTGCTGCTCGTTATTGCGTACATTGGCTGCATCACGTTGTTCCTCGCCGCGACCATCGCTGTTGTCGCGACCGACATCAAGAAAGTGCTAGCCTACTCGACCATAAGTCAACTTGGCTACATGATGCTGGGCATTGGCGTCGGCGGTTGGGGAGCCGGTTTGTTCCACCTCGTGACCCATGCCTTCTTTAAGTCGCTGTTGTTCCTGTGTTCCGGCAGCGTGATTGCCGGTTGCCATCACGAACAAGATATGCGGAAGATGGGCGGGCTGTGGAAAAAGATGCCCATCACAGCCGCCACCATGCTGGTGGGTGTGATCGCGATTGCCGGTCTGGCCATTCCCGGCAGTCAGGCAGTTCTCGGCGAAACGTTCGCCTTCTCGGGCTTCCACTCGAAGGATGCCATCGTCGCGACCGCCTTGGCTTACACCAAACTCAATGCCGTGCATGGCCTGCTCTTTCTGGCACCGTTAGTGACTGCGGGAATCACCGCGTTCTACATGTTCCGCTTGTGGTTCATGACCTTCGCTGGTGCTCCGCAAGATGAACATGTTTACGACCATGCCCATGAAAACCCCGCCGTCATGACCGGGCCGTTGTTGGTCCTGTCACTGCTTGCCGCCACCTGTGCCATCGGCGGTGAGAGTGGCCCGCTCTACAAGCTGCTTGCGTTGAGTGAAGCCGTTCCGGCTGGAGCTTCAACGGCTCCCTCCAGCCCGGTCACGATTGTGCTTCCGACGCATGGCCAGGTGCATGCCGTCCATGCCACTGCCGGGAAATTTGCCTTGCTGGCAGCCGGACTGGGAACGCTGGTGGCTTATCTGCTGTATTGCCGCAAAGCGTTGAACCCCGCGGAAATTGGCCGTCAGTTTTCGGGAGTCTATGGCTTCCTGGTCGATAAGTGGCGGTTTGATGAACTGTACGACTTCCTGTTTGTCAAACCGGCGCACAGTGTCGGCCGTTGGTGCCAGGGCTTCGATAAGGTCGTGCTCGATGGAGTCTTGCATGGGGCCTCATCGCTGGTGATGCTGGTCTCCACCTGGGATCGCTGGTTCGATGAACGCATGATTGACGGTCTGGTGAACCTGGTCGGGCAAGTCACCGGACAAGCGGGCCGGTCGTTACGCGTGGTCCAGACCGGCCACTTACGACAATACGTGATGTGGATCGCCGTGGGAGTGGTTGTGCTCTTCGCCGCGTTGTTCACGGCACTGCCGAAATAAGTTTCAGAGATCAAGTTCGGGTTCATGCCTGCAGATTCCGGCGGAATCGCAGGATGTAGAAAGATCGGGAGCAGAGATGGTCAGTCCGGAGCTGCTGTTGACGGCGGTGGTTTTCCTGCCGACGCTGTGGGCGCTCTTCACGGCGTTTTTTGAGCCCAAAGCCACCGAGGCCATTCGGTACTTCGGGTTGTTCGGTACGGCTTTGACGTTCGTGCTGACCTTGATTGTCCTGTGGCAGTTCAATCCGGAACTCGATGTCAAGGAAACCCACGCGGGTTACCAGATGTGGTTCCAGATGCCTTGGGTGCCCGACTGGAACGTCAATTACTCCATGGGGGTTGATGGCATCAGCCTGCCACTGGTTGTGCTGACCGGCCTGATCAGCTTCCTGGCAATGCTCGCCAGCTGGAGCATCGAAAAGCATGTGAAGGGTTATGTCATCCTGTTTCTGCTTCTGGAAACCGGGATGCTGGGCGTCTTTCTGGCGCTCGACTTCTTCCTGTTCTACATCTTCTGGGAAGTGATGCTGCTGCCGATGTACTTCCTCATCGGT
Organism: bacterium; assembly: GCA_016125225.1. Taxonomy (GTDB): domain Bacteria; phylum Planctomycetota; class Planctomycetia; order Planctomycetales; family Planctomycetaceae; genus DSVQ01. The sequence goes on from WGME01000003.1 coordinate 80,383, forward strand.
ATCTGGGGTGGACCGCGACGCGAATATGCCGCCATCAAGTTCTTCCTGTACACACTGGCGGGGGGCGTGCTGATGCTCATCGCCATGCTGATGCTCTACTTCAACAGCGGCCGCAGCTTCGATCTGATCACGCTCGCGGAGATCGGTCAGGGAAATATCGCTGAGTACGTCTTCAGCCCGACGTTCCAGATTGCGGCCTTCATCCTGCTGTTCATTGGGTTTGCGATTAAGCTGCCGGCCTTCCCGTTCCATACCTGGTTGCCCGATGCTCACGTCGAAGCTCCGACACCCATCAGCATGATTCTGGCGGGAGTGCTCCTGAAGATGGGGGGCTACGGCATCCTGCGGATTGCCTTCCCCATCTGCCCCTATGGTGCCCAGTACTGTGCCTACGGCATCGTGGCTCTCGGAGTCTTCAGCATCATTTATGGAGCCTTTGCGGCTCTCGCTCAGACCGACTTCAAGCGGCTGGTCGCCTACAGCTCGGTCAGCCACATGGGTTATGTGCTGCTGGGGATGGGCGTCTGGAAGATCAGCGAAAACGCTGATGACGCGGTGTATTACTGGCAGATGGGCGTGAGTGCGGCCATGTTCCAGATGATCGCCCACGGCATCTCATCAGCGGGCATGTTCTTTATGGTGGGTGTGCTCTATGACCGCGTGCATCACCGCGATCTGAATAAGTTTGGTGGCATCGCCGGTTTGATGCCGCAGTACACGGGCATTGCCGCCGTGTTGTTCTTCGCAGGTCTGGGATTGCCGGGGCTGTGCGGCTTCATCGGTGAAGTCTTTACCGTCCTCAGCGCCTGGCAGTACGACCATATGCTGGCGATCATTGCTGCCGGTGGGGTGATTCTGACCGCCGGTTACATCCTGTGGACCATTCAGCGAGTTTACTTTGGCCCCAGCTACAAGGGTCCGCATGCGGAAGCCATCGTACCGGCGAACAGCCGCGAGTTGCTGGTAGGGTATGTGCTGCTGGCATTTGCGATTCTGTTCGGCGTCTGCCCGAACCTGCTGTTTTACGAGATGAATCCCACCATTGAACGGTTCGTCCATCAGGTCGATGCCGGTTACGACAAAGCACTCGAACAGTTGCAGGCCGCTCCTCCGGAAGGTGTTGAGACCACTTGGATTCCCTAGGGTTCGGGTGATTTCAGCCGGGTTGGTACAGCACGAATGAACGATTGCGAAAGCTGTCAGGGAAAGTAGCCAGACTGTGTTTTCCACACTGCTCAATCAGATTCTCAGTGATTCCACGGGTCAGCCGTTCGGATCGCTGCAGCTCTTTGGCCCGGAACTGACCCTGTCGGCCGGGATCGTGCTGATGCTGCTGGCCCGGTTGTGCGGCATCGATCGGCGGTTGCCCACACACTGGATCGCTTTGTGGATGACCTTCATCGCGTTCTCGCTGGGTGTGTTCCAGTTTGTCGAGTTCAGCCGTTCCGACCTGGGTACTGTCGAATACTTCTCCGGCCTGATGGTGTTTGACCGTTTCAGCGCTCTCTTCCGCCTCGGTCTGCTGCTGTTTCTGATTTTCACTATCACCCTGACCGTCATCAGCGGGATTCCGGATCGCGATGATGCCCCCGATTTCTATTCTCTGCTGATGGGAGCTTCCGTCGGCATGCTGCTCATGGGCGGGGCCAATCATCTGCTCATGCTGTTCCTCGGTGTGGAAATGTCGAGCGTGCCCAGCTATGCGATGGTGGGCTTCCTGAAAGGTCGCAAAGCCAGCAGCGAAGCCGCATTGAAGTTTGTTGTTTACGGGGCCGGGGCGGCTGGTGTCATGCTGTACGGTATCAGCCTGATCGCCGGACTCTTGGGAACCGCCGAGTTTCCCCAGATTGCGATTCAGTTGCAGACCCTGTTCGCCGGCGAGTCGGCCGCGTTGTCGAACCCGGCGATTCGTCTGTTGATGCTGGGTATTCTGATGTTGCTCGTCGGGTTCGCCTTCAAGCTGTCGGTCGTCCCGTTCCACTTCTGGACGCCGGACGTCTTTCAAGGGGCCTCGGCTGAAGTCGGTGGCTTCCTGAGCGTGGCCTCAAAGTCCGCCGCGTTCGTGTTGCTGGTGCGAACGGTGCTGGCATTTGTCACTCCGGCGTCGTCGGCAGATCTCGGCCAGATTTATCTGACCCTGGGGCTGGGCATCGGTGTCATTGCGGCCATCACGGCGACCTTTGGTAATTTGGCGGCTTACTCGCAGACCAATATGAAACGGCTGCTCGCCTATTCGACGATTGCCCATTCCGGGTACATGCTGATGGCGATTGCCGCACTGATTGTGCTGCGGGCGGGTCTCGAGCCGGGGTCAACTGGGTACGACGACCGATGCGCCCGTGCGGTGGAAGGCTTGCTGTACTACCTCGCCGTCTACTTCTTCATGAACCTGGGGGCCTTTGCTATTACGGCACTTATTCGCAACGAGACGTTCAGCGAGGAAATCGAAGATTATGCAGGCTTGGGTTTTCAGGCTCCCATCTTGGCGATTGGCATGGGGATGTGCCTGTTCAGTCTCGTCGGGCTGCCTCCGCTCGGGGGCTTCGTCGGCAAGCTCTTTATCTTCGCCGCGGTTTATGACTCCGGATTTGTGCATCCGCTGATGTGGGGTATTTTGGCAATTGGTGGTCTGAACACCGTCTTCAGTCTGTTCTATTACATCCGCGTGATGAAAACGATGTACCTGCAGGAACGTCCGGCGACGGCACGGGCACTGCGCGTGCCTGCCTGGTCATACTCAGGGGCCTTTGTTTTGATCCTGACGCTGCCCCTGCTGTTGCCGTTGGGGACTGCCGTGCAACTGGTGAGTGGCGTGGCGAAACGGGCCGCGATGTCTCTGTTTGCCGGCCTGTAGCCATTCGTTGAATCTCGCTTTTGTCCGCATGTGAAACATGAGAGGTCGCCGCCGTGGCAGTCATTACCCACGATGCCAAGCTGAATGATCTGCTGGTAGACCTCTGCCACAGTCTGTTGCAGTATGTGGCGGAAACCAGCCCGTGGGCGAAGCAGCCCGAAACCGCCTTTACGATTGAGAAGCTGGCGGTCCAGCAGCAACGGCACATTTCGCGGTTGGTCGATTTGCTGCAGATGCGTCACTGGACCATCGACTTCGGTACTTACCCCAGCGACTTCACCGATCTGCAGTATCTGTCGGTTGAGTTTTTCCTGCCCCGCCTTGTCGCCGCTCAATCCACGCTGGTGGCCGAACTGGACGAAGCCGTGCATACGTGTGTCGATGATGCCGTTGCTGTCGCGCTGTTGCGAGACATCCTGGCGGGCGAGCAGGATATTCTGACGCAGTTGCAGCAGCTGCATCCGCAGCCCGCGACTGTTGTCGCTACATCCTGAAACGAATTCTCTTCGGCAGACATGGCTGGGGCATGACCGTCTGGATTGATACCCACTGCCACCTCAATGAAGAGGCGTTTTCGCCCGACCTGAACGAGGTTGTCGAGCGTGCCGTCGCGGCGGGGGTGCGACCGATGCTGGTCGTCGGCTGTACGCTGGCTTCCAGTCGCCGGGCCGTCGAACTGGCCTCGCAGTTTCCCAGCCTGTATGCCGCGGTGGGCATCCAGCCCAACTATGTCGCCGAAGCTCAGCCGGGCGATTTCGTGGAAATTGAAGAACTGTCTCGGCAACCCAAGGTGGTCGCCATCGGGGAAACCGGTCTCGATCGTTATTGGGACTTTGCCCCCATCGATCTGCAACGCGAGTACTTCGTCCGGCATATCGAACTCTCTCGTGCCCGCTCCTTGCCGTTTATCGTGCATTGCCGCGAAGCCGAGGCAGACACAGTGGCCGTCCTGCGGGAGCAGGCCCAACAGGGGCCGTTACAGGGCGTGATGCACTCCTTTTCGGGAGATCTGGAAACGGCGCGGGCCTGCTGGGAACTCGGCCTGTATGTCTCGTTTGCCGGCATGGTCACTTTCAAACGGAACGATTCTCTACGGCAGGTCGCCAAGGTAGTTCCGGCGGATCGAATTCTGGTCGAAACCGATTCGCCTTATCTGCTGCCGTCGCCGGTGAAGAACGATAAAGGCCCGAAGCGCAACGAACCGGCTCATGTGCGATATACGGCCAATCATCTGGCGGAAGTCCGAGGGGTTTCGCAGGAAGAATTCGCGGCACAAACCACCGCCAATGCCCGGCGACTCTTCCCCTTCGACGATGTTCATCTGCCGGGATGACTGGCCGGCAGGGGCTGAGTCATCGTTGCTCGTTCGCGTTCATTTCCCCCCCGTGGTATTGTGACGTCGTTGTCCGTTTCCTCGAACCAGCGAGTTGGCGTATGCAGTGGCTGAAACATGCCTTTGCGATCTCACCTGCGGCTGCCTTCACACCGACACAGGCCGAGCACGAACTGGTCGCACGGCTGTGTGTCGAACTCGTTCGTCGAAACCTCACGTTGCCCGCCAGCATTCTGCTCGAATCGTTTCGACCGTTGAGCGGGATTGCCACGCAGGCGGTCATCTTCAGCACGCCCTGGTTCGCAACGGTGACTGATACGGCTGGTTTGCAGACCATCGCTCGTCTGTTGGAACGGCCCGGTGCTGTCGATTGGCTGCTGGAACAGTTGCAGAATGTGGACGATGCCAGCACGGTGACAGCCGTTCGAATGTCCGGTGACGCTCCACCGCCCCACTCTCCCACCACCTTGACTCACTGACCGGGGAGTACGCGACGTTGACGGAGCAACACGCGAACCAGGCCACCACGCCAGCCACGGCTCGGGATATCAATCCCGATGCCTTACAGGTGATTCTGGCAACCGATTGCGGCAGTACCACCACCAAGGCCATCCTGATCGAGAAGGTCGATGGCGTCTATCGGCAAACGTATCGGGGAGAAGCTCCCACCACAGTCGAAGAACCCGCCGCCGATGTCACCATTGGGGTGATCAATGCCGCCACAGAAGTGGGTGAGCTGGCAGGGCGGCGGTTGGTCGATGAACACGGCTTGCTCATGCGGCCAGCCCGTGGCCGCGACGGCTGCGATATCTACATCTCCACGTCATCAGCGGGCGGTGGTCTGCAGATGCTGGTGGGAGGCGTGGTGAAGGAAATGACCGGCGCGAGTGCCCAACGGGCCGCACTGGGTGCCGGGGCCATTGTGATGGATGTTCTCGCCGCGAATGACCGCCGCAAGCCGCACGAACAGATCCAGCGGATTCGTGATCTCCGTCCCGACATGATGCTGCTCGCCGGGGGAACCGATGGTGGCACCACCCGCCATGTGGTGCAACTGGCGGAACTCGTCGCCCCCGCACGGCCACAACCGCGGTTCGGTGGTCAATACCGCATGCCCGTGATCTATGCGGGGAACAAAGACGCCGCCGGCATGGTGGCCGATGTGCTTGACGCGGTGTGCGATCTTTCCACCGTCCCGAACTTGCGGCCCACGCTGGAGCAGGAAAATCTCGCCCCGGCACGCGATCGCATTCATGACTTGTTTCTCGAACATGTCATGGCTCACGCGCCCGGATATGACAAGCTGATTGCCTGGGCCGATGCCCCCATCATGCCGACACCGGGAGCAGTGGGTGACATTCTGCGGACGATTGCGGAACGGCAGCAGTTGAATGTGGTGGGCGTAGATATCGGCGGTGCTACGACCGACATGTTCAGCGTCTTTGATGGTGCGTTCAATCGCACGGTGAGTGCCAATCTGGGCATGAGTTATTCGATTTCGAATGTGTGTGCCGAAGCGACGTTGCCCCAAATTCTGCGTTGGGTGCCCTACGATTGCGATGAACGCACTTTGCGGAACCGCGTGAAAAACAAGATGATTCGGCCGACAACCATCCCACAAACCCTCGAGGCTTTGATCTTCGAGCAGGCCGTCTCCCGCGAGGCACTGCGGTTGGCCTATGTGCAGCATCGGGAATTCGCGGTTGGCTTGTCGGGCGTGCAGCAGCAACGGTCGGTCGGCGATGCATTCCGTCAGGAAGTCGGGGGCAAATCGCTGGTCGATAATATGCGACTCAATCTGCTCGTGGCTTCAGGCGGCGTCCTGTCACATGCTCCCCGGATGGTGCAGACGGCCATGATGCTCATCGATGCTTTTGAGCCGGAAGGGATCACACGGCTGGCGAAGGACAGCATCTTCATGATGCCCCATCTGGGTGTCCTGGCCCAGGTACATCCTCGCGCGGCGATGGAAGTCTTCGAACGCGACTGTTTGGTTTACTTGGGCACGTGCATCGCGCCGAAGGGGACCGCCAAGGCGGGGCAGCCACTCTGTCGTTATCGCTTGACCGGCGGGCTGACCGCACAGGGACAGTTGATCGCGGGTGATTTGCTGCGATTGCCGCTGGCGGATCAGTCGGCGTGCGAAGTGACCTTGGAACCGTTTGCCGGGTTCGATGTCGGTGCCGGGCCGGGCAAACCGTTGACAGCCCCGGTGCATGGAGGGACGGTGGGTGTGATCCTCGATGGTCGCGGCCGTCCCTTGCAGTTGCCACACGATCGTGCCCTTGGCCAAACCATCGTCGCGAACTGGAACCGTGCCGTCGAAATGTATCCGGAATAAATTCAGGAAAGACGAACCGTCACCCCTTAATCCCCTGACCCACTATGACCCAGGCTTACACTCCCGGATTGCTGGTTACGCCGTGCTTATGGTGGCGGTGTCGTCGCGTGTTACCGGTGACAGGGCGGGTGTTGGTACGTTTGCATCAGCAGGTGACAGCGGAAGAGGTGGTCGCGGAAACGGAAACGCCGGGTGATGCGATTCCCGTGAATCTGTCGCGCACACTCGGAGTGGCACCGGGGCGAGTGGCATCAACCCTGCTGGTGAACGTGGGCGATGCCGTGGAAGCCGGTCAGGTAATTGCTCAGTCCGAAGGACTGTTTGGCTGGTTCCCGAAAGAGTATCACTCCCCCATCACCGGCATGTTGGAGTCGGTCTCGGCCATCACAGGGCAAATGATCATCCGTGGCACGCCGCGAAAAGTCCAGGTGCGGGCTTATCTCGCGGGAGAGGTCACGGAAGTCTTACCCGACGAAGGGGTCACGATCGAAGCCCATGCCGCTGTGCTCCAGGGCATTTTTGGGATCGGCGGGGAAGCGTATGGCCGCATTCAATTTGTCTGCGCGACACCCGAGGAAGATCTGACGGCCGATCATCTGCGTCCGGAACATCGTGGCGCGATCATCATCGGCGGACGCCGCATCACTCGCACCGCCGTGGATCGCGCTCGGGAACTGGGCATCTCCGCGTTGATTGCCGGGGGCATCGACGATCAGGACCTGCGTGAGATTCTCGGCTATGACCTGGGTGTGGCCGTCACCGGTCTCGAAAAACTCGGCTTATCGGTGATTATTACCGAAGGCTTTGGTGACATCGCGATGGCCCGGCGAACGTTTGACCTGCTGCGAAGCCTGCAGGGGCAACCCGCGGCGGTCAATGGCACCACACAAATCCGTGCGGGTGTGCTGCGGCCGGAAATCATTGTGCCGGTGGTGGCCACTACGGCAGCCCATGCCAGCCGGGAGGGCATCAGTGGGCTGCTGGATGTCGGGGCTCCTGTCAGGGTGATTCGCGAACCCTACTTCGGTGAACTTGGAGAAGTCACCGGTTTGCCCTCGGAACCGCAATGGCTGGCCTCAGAGTCGAAAGCCCGCGTGGTGGCCGTGCGACTGAATCGGGGCGAGACGGTGACCGTCCCTCGGGCGAATGTCGAACTCATGGAAGGAGTCGCGACATGAGGCAAGTTTCAAAGCTCCTAGTAGCAATCTCATTCACCGCCAGCATGTGGTCGAATGGCGCAGTTGCCGCACCGCGACCGGCGACCGATGTCACGGTGACTGATCGTCCGAACGATGCCGGGACCGGCCTCATCGTCAAATGGACGCTCTCACCCGATGATGAGGAATCGGCTGGGGCGAATCGCGTGGTGGTCTACCAAATCTTCCGGCAAGTGAATGGCAAACCATCGGAAGAACCGGTGGCCAAACTCAACGCAGGCAATAACGAATACAGCGATAGCAATTGCCAATCGGATGCTCACTATCAGTATGAAGTCGTCGCTGTCGCTGAGGACGGTGAGACATCGGCGATCGCGACCCATGCCGAAAGAATACGCCCGGTCGTCCAATGGTTTGATTCCTCCCGGACCTGGGTCGCGGTGATCGTCATCTTCGTGTGTGCTGCGGTCATCATCTGCACGGAACTTGCCAAGCATGGCTGGTCGACCTATGTGCGGCCAATTGCGGGACTGACCGCGATCGATGAAGCAGTGGGCCGAGCGACCGAAATGGGGCGACCCATGCTGTTCGTGCCCGGCATCATGGATCTCGACGAAATCGAAACCGTGGCGGGACTCACGATTCTCTCACACGTCGGAGAGAAGGCGGCCGTCTATGACACGCCGGTCGAAGTTCCCACGGCTCGTTCGCTGGTGATGACCGCCGCTCGTGAAGCGTTGGAAGGTGCGTATCTGGCGGCAGGTCGGACCGAGGGCTTTGATGAAGATCGGGTCTACTATGTGACCGACGAGCAGTTCGGTTATGTCGCTGCCGTCTGCGGTTGGATGTCGCGCGAGAAACCCGCCGCGTGCTTCTATCTGGGCAAGTTCTTTGCGGAATCGTTAGTGCTTGCCGAAACCGGGAACGCCTGCGGTGCCATTCAACTGGCGGGGACCGCGGAGTCGGCACAGTTGCCCTTCTTTGTCGCCGCGTGTGACTACACGCTCATTGGTGAAGAGTTGTTTGCGGCATCGGCTTATCTGTCCGGAGAGCCGCAGCAACTCGGCACACTCAAAGGGCAGGATGTCGGCAAGGTCCTGGCGGTGGTGCTGCTGGTGTGCGGCAGTCTGCTGGCCACCGGGGCGATGATCAGCGGACGAGATAGTCTTGCCGGTCGTGCCCATGACTACCTGATGGTACATGTCCTGAACAAAGGAGTCGGCGGATGAGAAATGTTGTTCCGCTGGTGATCGCCTTTGTCGCGGGTGTCACTATGATGCTCGCCCTGTTTGTGCCTGTGTTGCAGCCGTTGCAGGAACGCGCTTCGGTCTGGTTCATCATTCTAGCGGCGATTGCGTTCCTCATCGGGGGGACCAATCTGCTGTTGCATCATGCCCGGAAGATCGCGCAGCAGGAGGCCGGCTGGGGCTTCTCGGCGGTGACGTTAGTGTCGTTTTTCATCACGGTTTTTGTGGGGCTGGCGAAATGGGGCGTGCCCCCGTCCGATGCCTACCCCAACCATCCGTGGTCGGGCAACTACATCACCGAAGGAGCCCCCCTTTGGTGGCTCTACCAGTACATTATCGATCCCGTCACTTCGACGATGTTTGCGTTGTTGTCGTTCTATGTGGCCTCAGCGGCGTATCGCGCGTTTCGTGCCAAGAATACGGAGGCCATGATTCTGCTCGGAACGGCCTTCATCGTCTTGCTCGGGCGGTGCAGTGCCGGCACTTTCCTGACGAGTTGGGTCCCCGAGTCACTGGAAGCCCTCACCTTCCCAGGAGCGACGGCCGTGATCATGGCGGTCTTCACCACGGCAGGTCAGCGGGCCATCATGATCGGCATTTCTCTGGGGGTCGCTGCGATTTCGCTGCGCATCATTCTGGGATTGGACCGCAGTTATCTAGGGGCCGATGAGTAACCGCACACGCGGCAAGGAGTGATGACCGGTGAGCAGCAGTGAGACCCGAGATGCTTGATTTCCTGAATCGGCTTGATCGCCGCTGGATCTTTCTGCTGATGGCGTTAGCCGTTGCGGTGCCGGTGTTGTGCAAGCCGATTTTTCCCGAACAGCCGTCGCCTCTGACCCGGAAATTGTTCGATACCATCGAAGAGTTGCCGGAAGGGTCGGTGGTGTATATGGCCTTCGATTACGACCCGCCGTCGCAAGCGGAATTAGGGCCGATGGCGAAGAGCTTTGTGCGTCATTGCTGCCTGAAGAAGCACAAAATGATCTTTGCGAATCTCTGGCCCGCCGGTCCGCCGCTGGTGGATGAAAACATCCGCAATGTCGTGAATGGAGAATTTGCGTCGGAGAATTTTGTCTATGGCGAAGACTACGTCAACCTCGGCTATCGCCCGGGGAATCAGGTCGCCATCACGCAGATTGCAACCGATCTGCGGAAGATCTATCCGACGGATGCCACGGGCAAGAATCTGGGTGTTCTTCCCCTGACACGATCGTTCAAAAACATCTTCGATGCCGACTTGGTGCTGAATGTCTCCGCGGGTTACCCCGGCTGTAAAGAATGGGTGCAGTATGCCGGCACCAAGGGCGACTTGAAGATTGGGGCGGGTGTGACTGGCGTGCAGGCACCGCAACTTTTTCCCTACTATCCCGATCAGTTGGTCGGCATTCTGGCGGCGATCAAAGGGGCCGCGGAATACGAAGCGGCCATCGCTCAAAAGTATCCGCAGTATGCCGATCCGCAAAAGAACGAGGCGATTAAACGCATGGGACCGCAGTTGTTTGCCCACTTGTTGATGCTGGCCCTGATTGTGCTGGGGAATGTTGTGCATGTGGCGAACCGTCGTCGGGGAGGCGTGCGATGACGCGTGAATTGATGATCTCGTGGTTCCTGCTGATTGCGGGCGGTATTGGGCTTGTCGTATTGTCGGCCACATCGGAAAAGGGTGTCGGGACGATTTATGTCAAACCCGTCCCCGCCGCGAATCAGGTACAGACTTGGACCGAGACTCAGCGAACCGACTCCGCGGCCGTGTTCAGTCCCTATCGCACGGCGGGTGTGTGGCTGGCAGCCTTTCTCACTCTCGCCGTCTTTTCGTACCTTTATAAAGACAACGTCTTCTACAAGCTCGCGGAATCGATGATCGTGGGCGTCTCGGCTGGCTATTACCTGGTGGCCAACTTCTGGGATTCGATCGTCGCCTTGTTGATGACGGAACTGACGCCGCAACTGGTGAGGAATTGGGCATTGCCGAGTTTGTCGGAAACCAAGACGGTTGATCCGTGGTTCCTGGTTCCGCTGGTTCTCAGCCTGTTCCTCTTTTGCCGCTTCGTGCCGCGGCTGAGCTGGCTGGCCCGTTGGCCGCTGGCGTTTGTGGTGGGGACGTTTGCCGGATTGCGGCTGGTTTCGATTCTCGATGCCGATTTCATCAGCCAGATCCGCAGTACGATTGTGCCATTGATTGTCCTCACCAATGGTTCGTTCAATGTCTGGGCGTCGATCAGAAATCTCGGATTGTTATTGAGCGTGGTGACCTGTTTGGCGTACTTTTTCTTCTCGGTGCCTCACCAGGGCCTGTTTGGTAAAGTCTCCCGTGTCGGCGTGTGGGTGCTGATGATTACCTTTGGTGCTTCGTTTGCCTTCACGGTGATGGGCCGCATCACTTTGCTGACCCGTCGCTTTGAGTTCCTGTTCATCGATTGGCTGCGACTGATTGATCCGTAATCGGGGGGATCTTCGGTTTGAGTACTTCGCTCAACCCTCAACCCTCAACCCTCAACCCTCAACCACCCATGCCCCCACTGCTTGAAATCGACGGACTGAAAACCTACTTCGATACCGACAACGGTACCGTGAAAGCCGTCGACGATTTGACGCTGCAACTTTATCCGGGCAAAACGCTCGGCCTTGTCGGTGAATCCGGTTCCGGCAAGTCGGTCACATCCCTGACGATCTTGCGACTGCTGCCCGATGTCGGTGCACGAATCGCTTCCGGACGGATTTCCTTTCTGGGGAAAGATCTGGTCCGGATGCCGATGCAGGAAATGCGTCGTCTGCGCGGCAAAGAGATCAGCATGATCTTTCAGGAACCAGGGACGTCACTGAACCCGGTCTACCGTGTCGGCGATCAGGTCATGGAGGCGATGCTGCTGCACCAACCGATCACGCGGGCGGAAGCACGGGCCAAGGCGATTGACCTTTTTCGCGAGGTGGGCATTCCCGATCCCGAACGCCGCATCGATTCCTATCCGCATGAGATGTCGGGCGGCCAGAAGCAGCGCGTGATGATTGCGATGGCTCTCAGTTGCAGCCCGAAAGTACTGATTGCTGACGAACCGACCACCGCGCTCGATGTCACCATTCAAAAGCAGATTCTCGACCTGATTCGCAAGCTGCAGGTCGAACGGCAGATGGCGGTCCTCTTCATCACGCACGACTTGGGCGTGATTGCGGAAATCGCTGACGATGTCGCCGTGATGTATCGGGGCAAACTGGTCGAACATGGGCCCGTGCTCGATATCTTCCGCAATCCACAGCATCCCTATACGAAGGGGTTGCTGGCCTGCCGACCGAGGTTGGATGCCGTTTGCCGCCGTCTCACCACGGTCGCCGACTACATGCAGACGGAAGTTCTCGACTCCGGCGAACTGGTCATCACCGAAAAAACACTCAGTCCCGAACGGCAGCGGGAAATCGAAAGCCGTGGTCGGGGTCGCCTGCTGCACCCGGCGGCGGAACTCGAAGCTCTTGGCTATCCCTTTCAACCGGGCGAACATCCGGAGGGGACGCAGACGGTCGCGGCGAGTGAACTCCCTGTTCTAACCGTGCGTGATCTCAAGGTCCATTTCCCGATCAAATCGGGTCTCTTTCGCCGAGTCATCGGGCATGTGCGTGCCGTCGATGGTGTGAGCTTCAATGTCTATCGTGGCCAGACCCTGGGGCTGGTGGGCGAATCGGGATGTGGGAAGACAACCACCGGCCGTGCGATCATGCGTTTGCTGTCCGTGACATCCGGATCGATCGTCTTTGATGGCGATGACTGGGCCAAGATCGGTGGAGCGCGGCTGCGTCAGAAACGCCGCAAACTACAGATCATTTTCCAGGACCCGTACAACTCACTCAACCCCCGACTGTCAGTGGAAGAGATGCTGACAGAGGCGATGCAGGTCCATCAACTCGGTAAGAATGCCAACGATCGACGTGATCGTGCCGCGGCATTACTGGAAGAAGTTGGATTGCTCGCCGAACACCTGCGTCGCTATCCGCATGAATTCTCGGGCGGTCAGCGGCAACGCATCGGTATTGCCCGTGCGCTGGCGGTCGAACCTGAATTCATCATTTGCGATGAATCGGTCTCAGCACTGGATGTTTCGGTGCAGGCCCAGGTGTTGAACTTGCTGAAAGACCTGCAGGAACGGCGCGGGCTCACGTACATCTTTATCAGCCATGACCTCAGCGTGGTGAAGTTCATGGCTGATATGATGGCCGTGATGAACGCCGGGAAGATCGTGGAGTTCGGTCCTTCCGAACAGATTTACGCCCATCCCCAAGAGGAATACACGCAGCGGCTGATCGATGCCATTCCGCAGGTGTCACTGGCAGCGATCGAAACGCGTCAAGCGAAAGCCAACGCCACTGTCGATTGAACCGGCGGCTTACGGCAGCAGCTGCATGCGTTCAAAGTCGGGCAGACGCAGTTGCGTTTCCCAGGGGCCGAGCCGCAACCGAGCGGGCTTCGATGGCAGGTGAACCACGAAAGGTTTGCCGACGAGCAGACTGAGATTCACTGCACCATCCGGCCAGCGGCGGCTGTCGTGCGAGACCGGGCTGTTATCACCCAATACAAACAGCTCATCTTCAGCCAGCGCGTACGGAGCCTGTATCGCATGGCGGCTGCGTGTGCCTGTGTAATACACATCGCGATGCACCGTCAGGCCGGTCACTTTGGCCGCGAGCCCTTGAGCCCCGAAGCGGATGGGATAGCGTGTATGCACTGCCTGTTCCGGAGTCTGAAAGCTCCACGGACTCAAAACCGGCGACCCATCGATGGCCACGAGTACCTGCTGATCAAACAGCGACATTTCAATGGTCACCGGCTGGCTGCCAAAACGATCGGGGATGTGGTCTTCGCAGACAGGATCGGGATGGTCGGCGGCATACAGACGGATCGACCTGCGGCCGAGATCGAAGACCGCCGTGAAATTGACGTTGCCATCCGTCATTTCAATCGCGAATTCCCCTTCCCCCGTGGCCATCTTCAGGTCGAGTGACAATGAGACATCGCGTAAGGGCAACGGAACAATCTCACCATCGTGCGGGTTGTAACCATAATCATCCGTCACCGGTGCTAATTGCGATTGCTCATACAACTGCTGCACCGCCTGATGAAAACTTTCCTCCGCAGGATGTGCCAGCAGTTGGTCACGGACCGTAACCGGCAGCGCACCCACGCAGCTGAGCTCTTCGGTTTGCGGATTGTATTTCAATCCCGCGGGAGGAATCTGCGAGGGTTCGATGTCATCGGGCCAAGTCACCGGGCCCACCGTGGTCATGTGCTGCCCGCGATAACGGACCCGCTGCCCATATTCCACCCAGGCCCACTCACCACGGGCTGTCTCGTTCAATACGAACGCCGCTTCGTCGGCCTGCCAACCGGTTTCGGGAGTCGAATTGGCAAGGGGTTGCCAGTAGGGGAGTTCCTCATCTGTTGGCGGTTCAAAACGATGATCGTGCACCGGAATTCGCAGGGCATGCTGCATCGCCAGATCTTTCCGGCACAAGCGGCCATCGGCATAGACATCCCCATCGATAATCTGCACGCTTTCCCCCGGCAAGCCGACAACCCGTTTGACATAGGCTTCACGGGGGTTTTGCGGATTGCGGAAGACGATGATTTCCCAGCGATGCGGTGTCCGCAGGGCATAAGCCGGTTTGAAGACCAGTAGTTGATCACCGTGATTGCGGGGAACATCCGCGAGGCTGATCCCACGCTGCCCGCAGTTCGGACAGGTCGCGTGAGTCCGTCCCGGATCGTATTCAGCCGCTGAGACATCCGCTTCGTCGGTGTCGTAGGCGACACCAAACGGGAACGGGTAATGACAATGGGGGCATTCGACCCGCTTGTGGAAACCTAACAGATGCGGGGCCATGGACCCCGTCGAAATCATATAGCCTTCCGCGGCGAATGTGCGAAAGAGCATGACCGCGAGCAACAGGCAGATCGCCGATTCCATCAACGACCGCAAAACACTGCGACGGTCATGCGGCGCTGTTTCCGCGGCCGCTTCGGTTGCAGCGTTTGTTGTGTCCTCGTGATCCATCAGCGCACCGGGTACCATCCTGCATGCAACGCATGCGTGTCTGGCGTTGTAAGGCCAGAGCGCGCACGCCGAGACATTGTAGGAAATCTGACGGACCAACGGCTAGTGCGACCCGTGGAACGGGTGTATCCACCAGTCGCTCAGAGAGTTACACGTCGTAGTACATCGCGAATTCGAAGGGATGCGGCCGTTGACGCAGCGCATCGGCTTCTTTTTCGCTCTTGTACCAGATCCACGTATCAATCACGTCTTCCGTGAAGACGTCGCCTCGCAGCAGGAATTCGTGGTCTCGGCGCAAAGCCAGCAGCGATTCTTCCAAGGTTTGCGGTGTCCGTGGGACATCTGCGAGTTCATCAGGGCCAAGATCATAGATATCTTTGTCGAGGGGGCGACCCGGATCGATGCGTTGTTGGATGCCATCGAGTGCCGCCATCAAAATGGCTGACATGGCGAGATACCCATTCGCTGCCGCATCGGGACAGCGGAATTCGAGGCGCTTGTTCTGCGGGTAAGGCGTATGGACAGGGATGCGGATGGCTGCCGAGCGATTGCGGCTGCTGTAGGTCAGATTCACCGGTGCTTCAAAGCCGGGAATCAGACGCTTGTAACTGTTGGTGGTCGGGCAGCAGAACGCCAGAATGGAAGCCGTATGCTTGAGAATGCCACCTATGGCATACATCGCGATATCGCTGAGGCCGGAATATCCTTCCCCGGCAAAGAGATTCTGCTCCCCTTTCCAGAGGGACAAATGCAGATGCAGTCCCGAGCCATTGTCATTCCATAACGGCTTGGGCATGAAGGTCGCGGTTTTGCCGTGTCGTGCCGCCACATTCTTGGCGACATACTTCGATAGCAGTAACTGATCGGCGACCTTCAGCAAGGGACCGTAGCGAAGATCGATTTCAGACTGCCCTCCACTGGCCACTTCGTGATGCTGGGCCTCGATGGAGACACCACAGTCTTGCAGCACCAGCATGATTTCGGTGCGCAGGTCCTGCAGCGTATCTGTCGGCGGGATAGGGAAATAACCCTCTTTGTAGCGGATCTGGTAGCCGGTGTTGTACGGGCCGTTACCACGACCACGGGTCCATTGCCCTTCGCGGCTTTCCACGTGGTAAAAGCATTCGTGCTCGTTCTGATCGAAGCTGACGGCGTCGAACACAAAGAATTCGAGTTCCGGGCCGAAATTGGCGATGTCAGCCAATCCGGTTGACTTCATGTAGTTTTCTGCTTTCCGCGCAACATTGCGCGGATCTTTAGCATAGTCCTCTCGAGTGATGGGGTCCTGAATGTTGCAGGTCATCACCAGGGTCTGACTCATGAACGGATCAACAAATGCCGTGCTGGCTTCCGGAACGACCAGCATGTCGCTTTCATTGATGCTCTGCCAACCCCGGATCGAGGAACCGTCGAAACCGAGTCCTTCCTCGAAACTCTTTTCAGTCAAGGCGGTTACGGGAATGGTGAAGTGCTTTTGCGTCCCCGGGAAATCCATAAATCGCAGATCGATGGCGCGAACTTCATGCTGCCGACATAATGCCAGCACTTCTCTCGGGGTGAGTTCCGACACGTTCTCTTCTCTCCTGGGGCACCGCAGGCGATCAATCGTGGTGATCTTGCCAATACTTCAGCAAATGCGATACCCGGAGGCAAGTGGTGCGCGCGAAATGTGCACGGATTGTCTACAGACTGGCCATCTTGAGTTGCCGCAACTCTTTCGGCAGCGGAAACGAAACGTGCTCCTCGCGGGTAGTGACTTCTTCTAATTCAGCACCAAAGTTTGTGCTCAGCCAAGCAATCACGTCCTGGACCACGACTTCCGGCGCACTCGCACCTGCCGTAATAAGGACGGTGGTCACTCCCTCAAACCATGCGTGCTGTAACTCGTGGGCACCGTCGATCAGATAGGCGGGTTTGCCAAAGGTCTTGCCGATTTCCATGAGGCGGCGGCTGTTCGAACTATTCTGGCTGCCGAGCACGATGACCAGATCAGCCAGCGGGGCGAGAGTGGAAACCGCGTCCTGACGATTTGTGGTGGCATAGCAAATGTCTTCTTTGGGCGGGCTGACGATGTTCGTAAACCGCTCGCGCAGAGCACGAATCACCCTCCCGGCCTCTTCCACGCTCAAGGTCGTCTGTGTGAGATAGGCGAGCTTGGCCTCCGCCGGAAACGACAACTGCTGGACGTCTTCCGGCGTTTCCACCAGGGTAATGCTGGCGGGAGCTTCTCCCATGGTACCAATCACTTCGTCGTGCCCTTCGTGTCCAATCAGAATGATGTGGTAGCCTTCGTTGGCATACTTGATGGCTTCCAGATGCACCTTGGTGACCAAAGGGCATGTGGCGTCAATCGTGCGTAAGCGTCGGGCTCGGGCTTCGGCCCGCACCGCCGGCGAGACGCCGTGAGCACTGTAGAGCAGAATGGAGCCTTCCGGAGCCTCGGCGATGTGATCGACAAAGGTCACACCCTGTTTCGTGAACCGTTCAACGACGTACTTGTTGTGCACGATTTCGTGATAGACAAAGATGTTCGAACCGAACATCCGTAAGGCTTCATCGAGACATTCGATGGCCATGTTGACCCCGGCACAGAAGCCACGGGGATTCGCCAGCAGAATTTTCATGCCCAACTTCCTGAGTAAGCGTTCTCAGGGGATTGTAGCACAGGGCGAAAAGGAAAGCCCGGAAGCAATGATGTCCCAGGGGGGCGCAGGACACACACTGCTTCCGGGGCGATCGGACTCATTGATTCCCAGCCAATCGGGGAGCGCGGCATCCATGCCAGGCTCCCGACGTGCCACCTGACGCAAAGGGCTTCGGCATCCGTGCCTGGGTCCGTTACATCAGCCGGTTTAACCGACATCTTCCGTCGAAAAAACCAGCATCGGCGGGGCTTTGACTTCGCTCACAGCTCGGCCATGAACGCAGCGGGCGGAACATAGAACCTGACGGGAAAACGGTCAATCGCTGTTTTGACGTTTGGGCCAGAATTGTAAGTTCTACGAAGGAACCGCTGCACGGGCCAATAGGGGAACTGGCAAGGATCAACATGACATGGTCCTCGCGAGACTGCCCACCGGCAGGAACCGACGGTACGATGGACGCGTGACACTTGTGATTTGTCGTTCCTCGTCCCGGAGCCGACTCTGTGCCTACGCTGACAGCCGCCGATCTCACTCAATTTACAGAAGCCTTATTTCTTGCCGCCGGAGTTGGGCCGGCTGAGGCACAACTCGTCGCCCGCAGTCTGGTTGATGCGAATTTACGCGGGCACGATTCGCATGGTGTCATGCGGGCTCCGTTTTACATCGGCCGCCTGAAAGACGGGGGGCTTGACCCGCACGCGAAGCTAGTGGTCGAAAAGGAATCTCCATCGTCTCTGGTCTGCAATGGTGGCTGGGGACTGGGGCAGGTCATCACGTATGACTTGATGAACCGCTTGATTCAGAAGTGCCAATCGACGGCGATCGCCTGTGGCACGTTGAAGCATTCCACGCACATTGGCCGCTTGGGCGAGTATGCCGAACTCGCTGCTGAGAATGGCTTTATGTCAATGATTATGGCGAACACCCACGGGGCCGCCCAACGGGTCTCGCCGGTGGGTGGCAAACGGCCGCGGCTGGGAACCAATCCGATTTGCATCGGTATGCCCGGTGGTGCGAGCGGCCCATTCATCTTTGATATTGGCACCAGCGCAACCGCCGAAGGCAAAGTGCGGGTCAAAAAAATCGCGGGTCAACAAGTCCCTTCCGGTTGGATTCTTGACCCGGAAGGCCGCCCGACGAACGATCCCAACCAGCTTTACGGAAATCCCCCCGGAACCATTCTGCCGTTGGGGGGTGATCAAGCTTACAAGGGTTTCGGTCTGGCCTTCATGATCGAAATGATGTGTGGGGGCTTGTCGGGGGGGCAATGTGCTTACGAGAATCCGCCGCCGCCGGTGGGGAATTGTGCTTTTTTCCTCGTGCTCAATCCCGAATTCTTCGGCGGTCAGGACCATCTGCTGCGTGAAGTGGCTCAGCTGGAAGAATATGTTCGTGCGGTGCCACGGATTGATGGCGTGAATGAAGTCTTTCTGCCCGGCGACCCTGAGCGGAAGACCTTGGCTCAACGCCAGACCTCGGGCATTCCACTCGATGATGGCAACTGGAAGGCCTTGACCGACTTGGCTGCACAACTGGGAGTCACGCCTCCCGCAGTCTGAACAGCAGTGTGCGAATGGGAGGGGAACACCATCGAGCCAAGTCTCTTCGTTGAAGGAGCCGATCGTGGATGAGTCATCGTCAGCCACGCCCGCAGGCGATCCAGCGCCCATCGCCCCCGCCGATACCATTCCCGATGTGCGTCTGTACGCGCCTGATAGCGAAGATTGGACGGCTCACATCAAGAACGACAGTGAGAAGATCTACTGCTACCAGAAGAATCCGGGGGAAGACTACTTTCATTTGATCGTCAACGGAGAGCTTTATCTGGCCAGTGGGACGGAAAAACTCTGTCTCCGCTGTGCCCTGCGGAGGGGTGTTGTGACAACCGACCGATTGTTCTGGCAGCACCGAGTCCGCCGGGTCTCCTCAGACAGACCGTGAGCCCGGAGCCTGTTTCCGGTTCCAGGTCACCTGTTATCGTGACGCTGTCAGAACCGATTCTGGAAAATGTTACAACTTGAATCCGTGAAACCAGTTACGGAATGGTTTTTGATTCAGGTTTAAGATTTGTTCGGATGATCACTGGTTTTTCGTTTACAATTTCTCAGGGAATCTATTAAAATTCCTGTAACCTAGGGCAGATTTCCTCATCACAAACGGAGCGAGGCTGCATAGAACTACTAGGACGAAGAAACTTCGTATTCGGAGTACGGCGTTTCACAGCAATCAAGGAGGAGATGATGCTTGTTTTGACAAGGAAGCGTGGCGAGTCGATTCACATCGCCGGGGAAATCCAGGTTGAGGTGCTGTCCGTTCAGGGCAACCGCGTGAGACTGGGCATCACAGCCCCCAGCGACGTCGATGTGCGTCGCGGTGAACTGGTGTTTGATCTGGATGCCAGCACTCAGGAATTCATGCCTGAGACCGAACTGGCTTTGTCCTAGATCATAGAAGTTCAGTGGCTGCGACTGACATCTTATGTGACACCGTTTGAGAGGATCTCTTGGTTTGAGTCGTGGATAACGGCAGGAGTTCGGAATTTGCTCCTGCTCCGGTTTTCAAAATGCACTCTGACGAGCGTCCGGTCCCAGCCGGACGCTTTCTTTTTTGTGCCCTTGCTTGGACGATCACCAAACCCTTCTGATGCCGCGGGATGCTATTCCATCACCTCTTGCCCGAAGGCGAGCCGCATCTGTGCGTCGGGCGGATTCGACTCGAAATCCTTGAACAGCAGGCTCGGCTGGATGTCGTGGTTGTTCTGGTACTTTCCACCGCGATACTCGGTAATCGCCCCCTCGACGGTATGGTAGAAGATCTGGCAGATCGGCACACCGGGGTAAATGCGGATCGGATGGACCGCGAACATTTCCAACGTCCAGTAACCGCAAAACCCGACGTCACCGAACCCCGCGGTCACATGCACGAACAAGCCGAGTCGTCCCACGGACGAACGGCCCTCCAGCATGGGGACCAGATTGTAGGTTTCGGTTCGTTCCAGAGTGCGGCCCAAGTACAACTGGCGCGGCTGCAGCACCAGTCCTTCCGGCGGAATGATGTAGCGTCGATAGCGGTTCGGCCGCCGCATATCGAGGACGATTTCTTCGTACACCAGCAGTTCATCATGCAACCGCAGGTTATAGCTGTTCGGGTTGAGGAGTTGCTCATCGAAAGGGTCGATGACAATGTTCTTGCCCAGCTGCGCTTTGATCTCAGATCCGGTGAGAATCATGTCCAGCGACTTCCCAGAGAACGCTTGCAACGCACGCAGCGGAACCAGTTGGCAAGTTTATGCATCACCGTACGGGACGGTGGAGTGATCTGCAACTCGGGGGTCACGACTTCAGGGGTGGCAATCCCACGCGGGGGCAGAGTTTCAATAGCGGGCAAATCTCGCATTTCGGACGGCGGGCGATGCAGATTTGCCGTCCATGATGAATCAGCCGATGAGAAAAATTCACCCATTCCGAGCGAGGCAGCAGCTGGATCAGATCCTGCTCAATCTTTTCCGGTTGAGTCGCTGTCGTCAGCCCGAGAAGTTGCGAAATTCGTTTCACGTGCGTGTCGACAACGACTCCACTGGCGATGCCAAAGGCTGTTCCCAGCAGCACATTCGCGGTCTTGCGGCCAACTCCGGGTAACTGAATCAGTTCCTCAAGAGTGCGTGGCAATTCGCCCCCGTGGTTTTTGACCACCGCTTGTGCCATGCCGATCAGGTTGAGCGCCTTGGCATGATAAAACCCCGTTGAACGAATGATCTGCTCAACATCGTCCAGCTTTGCGGCTGCCAGAGATGGGGCGTCGGGATAACGCTCGAACAGCGCCGGGGTGACCATATTGACGCGTTCGTCGGTGCATTGGGCGGAAAGAATCGTCGCGGCCAGCAACTGAAACGGCGAGGCATGGTGCAGGGCACACAACGCTTCGGGATAGGCTTCCGCCAGGGCTTTGATCAAGCGGCGAACCGCATTTGGAGTCGGTCCATGAGCCGGAACTGGTCGACGGGGCATAGAATCCTCTCAAACAGAGTCGCGGGATAGAAACGAACTGCCAATGGACGGTGCGGCGGTTGGTGGACTAGGATAGACAAAACGACCACACACGGACGACCTGAACGACTGGCTCTGTATGACCGAAGAATGGCCCGCACAATATCTGGAAGGGATTCGACTCTTCAACGAAGAAGAGTTTTTTGAGTGTCACGACGTGCTTGAAGAACTCTGGTCGGAAATTGAAGGGACGGAGAAGAAGTTCATCCAGGGGCTGATTCAGGCAGCTATCTCCCTGTTTCACTTTGGTAACGAGAACTTCGGCGGAGCGAAGAAGCTGTACGTTTCGGCAACGAAACTGTTGACGCAGTACGATGATGGTTTCATGGGGCTGGAATTGCAGCAGTTTCTGGCAGATTACGCCCGCTGCTTCGACGAGTTGCTGGCGAATACGGAAGCCTATCCGACAACCGTGGCCTTGCAAGACGAACTCGTTCCCAAACTCAGTCTGAAGGGGGAGTGATTGGCGGATGGCAGCCTATGGCGAGCGAGATCCCCTGCTGGATGGTTACTCGGGACGGGCTCCATTGTTCCCGCTGCCGAATGTCGTGCTGTTTCCCCAAGCGTTGTTGCCGCTCCACATCTTCGAACCGCGCTATCGGCAGATGACCGCAGATGCATTGGCAGGAGAAGGTTTGATCGCGATGGCGCTGCTGCGGCCCACGAGCGGTGAACCGACCGCGATTCACGATATCGTCGGACTGGGGAAAATCGTTTCTCATGAACGACTGCCCGATGGACGTTATCATCTGGTACTGAGGGGGCTCGCTCGCGCACGAGTCCATCGTGAAGTACCAACCGATCGGTTGTATCGCCTGGCAGAACTGGAAATTCTCGAAGATCACGGCCCACTCCCGGCAGCTCAGACGGTCCTCGCACGTCGGCTGTTACGGAAATTTGAACACATGTTTCCTAATGTGAAGTCACATCCCGTATGGACGGCGGTGGCCGACAGCCATGTGTCGTTGGGGATGGTGTGTGATCTCCTGGCCTCAGCCTTACCAATGGCCCCGGAAGTTGCGCAGCATCTGATGGAAGATGTCGATGTTCTGAGTCGGTGTCGTGCGGTCACTTTGGCATTGGAGCAAATCCAGTCACGGCAAGAGACGCCACCGCCCCAAGAGACCGCAATGGGTTTCCCACCAGAATTCAGCGTGAATTAACGCTGCAACTGGTGGTTCAGCAGACTGGAACGTTGCTCTCGGGGTTTGACGCTTGGCAGAGACCCGCCTAGTATTCAATGTTTCAGCCTCAGCAATACAACTTGGATTTCAACAGGGATTTGCGAGTGAGTCTTAGCGATGACGCCAGCGAAACGACCGACGACTGCGTGCATGGACCGACATCGGGCGTCGACCGTGAAGGGGCTTCCCTGACAAAACCGGTCGACTTGCCGCGGATGGAGCGGGCGGTCAAGGAGTTGCTGGCTGCGGTCGGCGAGGACCCGGAGCGCGAAGGCCTGCTGGAAACACCGTCGCGTGTTGCCAGAATGTACGCCGAACTTTTCTCAGGCTTGCGGCTGGAACCGGGGCGGCATCTTAAGAAAGTCTTTGCCGAGGAGTACGACGAACTCGTACTGGTTCGCGATATCACGTTCAACAGCATGTGCGAACATCATTTGCTTCCCTTCATCGGCGTGGCTCATGTGGGGTATCTTCCTCGTGGCAAAGTGGTAGGGCTCAGCAAACTGGCCCGCGTCGTGGAGGAAGTTTCCAAGCGGCCGCAGGTCCAGGAGCGGATGACTCACCAGATTGCCGACCTGCTGCAAAGCGAACTTGATCCCAAGGGGGCAGTGGTGGTGATTGAAGCCAGCCACTCCTGCATGACGATTCGCGGGATTCGCAAGCCGGGCAGTCTCACGATTACCAGTGCCGTCCGCGGGCTGTTCAAGACCAACACCTCAAGTCGCGCGGAAGTGATGGCCTTCATTCACGGGCCGCGACCACGGCAAGCATAGTTTTTCCGTTCGACGGGCGGTATCAGCATCGCAATTCGGAAACGGCAGACGAATCGGCACGCAGGCGTTCATCGCTTGACCGTGCTACAGCGAAAGACCTAGCATCAGGAACAATCCCTTTCGTTCCATGCCCCGGTCTTCTGCTAGAGAATTCGTTCTGTGGATCAATCGCCACCGTCAGACAGTCCGCTGCCGTCACCGGAAAACCCACCAGAAAACGCGGCTGCGGAAATTCCCCCCGAGTCGCTGGCTCCGGCCGATGATCTGCCTGAATGGGAACCCCTTTCCCCGGAAATTCTCGAAGATGAGGCGATTCGGGGCGACTTCGTGTTGCGATGGGCCGTGGTGGGTCTGGCCCTGCTGATTGCCTGCACCGAGATTTTCGATGCCCGGGCCTTGATGCATGTGCGGTCGGGAGAATGGCTGGTCAACCACGGTTGGCTTCCCCCGGCGAAAGATCCCTTTTCGTTGACGGCGGCCGATCGCCGTTGGGTCAACCTCTCGTGGGGATTTGACCTGCTGAGTGCCGGGGTTTACGCCGTGGGTGGGGGGAACGGACTTTCTCTGATCAAGGGGCTGTTGATCGCGGTGGCCGTTGGGCTGATGGTGCACACGGTTCGTCCAGGCATCCGCACCTGGTGGGGGACACTGTGCGCTTCGCTGACCGTACTTTCGGCCTATGCCAGCTGGGAATGGCAGCCCGAACTGATCACGTTTCTGGGGACGGCAGTGCTGTTTTTTAGCCTGATTTCCCAGGAACGGGCCCAATCACGTCAGCTGCCGTGGTGGTCAGTCCCTCTGCTATTTCTCGTCTGGGGACAACTCGATCCGCGAGCATGGGTTGGGCTGTTTTTCCTGCTGCTGTACACCATCGGGCGCTATTTTTCGCGATCAGCCGGGGAATCGGACTGGGGAGAGGAAGGTTGGCCCTGGGGCCGTGTGGCGGGGTTGTCGGCTCTCGCGTTGTTGTGTCACCCGTTTTTGTGGGAGACCTGGCTGGCTCCCTGGACACAATACGGTGTGGAATATCCGTTGTTGCGACAGATTTATCCCCGTCCCCTATGGGGTGATCGAGTCTGGTATCCCTTCTGGTCGAGTGTTGTCTGGCAGCAAATTGACCATCGATTGGTGGCGTCGTTGCTGCTGATGCTGGCGGCTTTGTTCTCGCTTGTGCTCAACGTCCGCAAAGCCACACTGAGTCACTGGTTATGCTTTGCAGGGGCGAACCTGTTAGCACTACTCGCCACACATGAACTGGCGGTTGCCAGTTTGGTCAACTGCGTGATCGCCACGGTGCAGGCTCAGGAGTGGTACAAAGAACGGTTCGGCCAGGTTTATTCACTCGCCTGGCAAGACATTCTGTTCTCCCGCGGGGGACGAGCCCTCACGGTGGCGGGGTTTTTCGGATTAGCGTGGATCTTTATCAGCGGGCGACTCGATGGCCCGGATCTGCATCGCACGGGACTTGGGATTTCTCGCAGTTTGCAGCAGGAAATCACCGATGTCCGCCGATTGGCTGACCGCACTTTCGATGACCGGGGATTTCATTTCACTTTGGGGCAAGGCGATGCACTCATCGCGTCGGGACGGCGGTCGTTCATCGATCATCGCGTACGACTTTTTGCGGGAACCGGGGAGCGTGATCTCGTTGCGTTGCACGACCGGGTACGGAAATCCTTGCGTCGGACTCCGGTCAGTTCCCTGATTGAGACGACAGAGACAGCAGACCCGGATGCCTGGCGGACGGCCTGCGATCAGTACGAAATTTCCCACGTTTTGCCACGTTTGACGGCGAATTCGTTCTCACCCGATTATCTGACGCTGCTCGACTTGTTGTCGTCTGCCGATTGGACACTGACCGATTTGTGGGCCTCGCTGGCGGTGTTTCATCGAAGCCCCAAGGACAACCCTGAGCTGAACCGCTTTGCAACGGAACAGAGCCTGAATGTCATCGTGCGGGCGTTCCGGTCCGAAGTCCCTCCCGAACAGTGGGTGGCACCCCGCGAACGTCCGGTCCCTCCCGTCTGGTCGCAGAGCCTGCTATCGCAAACGCGACGAAGCCCGGGCAGTGGCTCGCAGTTGGCTCGGCATTGGCTGAAAGTGCTACAGTCACTTCCAACCGCGCCGATGCCGTTTCAGATTTCGATTGCCGTCTTGGCAACACGGGCGGCTCAAGACGGCGTCGCCGAGCGTCCTGACCTGGCGGACAGCTACCGTGTCTTGTCGGAATGCCAGACGATTTGGCAGCAATTAGAAGCCGTGGTTCTGGCCGAATACCAACTCCCGTGGACGCAGTCGTCCCGCTATTTTGAAGCGGTTTCGGCGGCTCGTCAGGCGGCGGAACTGGCTCCCCACGATCCGCGACCGCAGATGATGTTGATTGAACTCTATCAGACGGCCGGGCTCGCCGATGCGACCTACCACGCGATTGAATCGTTCCTCGCCAATTATCCTCAGTTCGGTATGCAGTCTGACTCGGAACTCGCTCAGCGCGAGGCTTTGTTGCAGATGCGGGGGCGTCTCGTTCAGACGATCGCGGAAACAGAAAATCAGCTTGAAAAAGCCTTGTCTGAGGATGCGGATCGGTTGCAGGTAGCGACCATGTGCCGGCAGTTCGGTTGCCTCGAATTGGCGATCAAAACACTGCAGGATGACGCGGTCTATGTCGAGCGAAATCCCTATGCGCGTCTGCAACTTTCCATCTGGCTGGCTGAATTAGGTTCCGCTGAAGAGTTGGACGATTCGGTCGCCTCGTTGTCCCTGATGGGCTCGATGCTGGCTGCATCGCCCTGGCGGGAACCGGTGGCCTATGCTGCCTTGTCGCGGGCTGATTTTGCCGCTGCTCGGGAGTCCTTCCGTGATGCGATTCATGATCTAGAAATCAACCGGTTGCAGTCGCTGCTTCTCACGACAGCCGCGAGTCAGTCCTCTCCGATCTGGCTGGGAGACGCACAGTACCCCCTTTCGCATCTGATTGCCGTGCAGGAGACGATGAACCGTCAGGCCGGGCAGGCCACGCTGTGGGGGCTGTATCGCTGTATGGCAGCCGTTGAGCAGGGGGATGTTGCCGGAGCACGCACGGCCTTGCAGGAAGCGTTGGCAAACCAGCCCGATTCCCCGTTACGGCCGCTCATGCGGGTTTACTGGTTCTGCTTGACGGCGGAATTATTGGATATCGAACCCCCGGGTGACTGGATACCCATTGATCCGGTACCGACTGACGAAGAATAATTGGAGGAGTACGCGCCGAAACTTCTCTCGGAAAGGTTGATCGATCATGGATCGCGGCACCCCACTGGATGGTCGAGTCGCCCTGATCACCGGCGGCGGCAGTGGCATCGGTCTTGCCATCGCTCGGAAATTCGCCCTCGCCGGGTGTCGGCTCGTCATCTGTGGCCGCAATCCCGAACGACTCGATCGGGCCGCCGGATTGTTAGGGGAAATCACGCCGGAAGTGCTGACCGTTGTGGCAGATGTATCGCAAGAGCCCGATGTGATCCGCTTGTTTGAGCAGCTTGATCGGAGCTGGGGCCGGATCGACATTCTGGTCAATAACGCCGGGGCCTTCGATGGCGGGCCATTTGAGAGTTTGACCTTGGCCGCTTGGGAAAATGTCTTGGGAGGGTGTTTAACCGGTACCTTTCTCTGTAGCCGGGAAGCGTTCCGGCGCATGAAAGTGAGTGGCGGGGGGCGAATTCTGAACATCGGGTCGATTTCCGCCCAACGCCCGCGAGAAAACGCCGCTCCCTATGCCGCCGCCAAGTTCGGAGTTTGGGGCTTAACCCAGTCGATCGCGCTCGATGGCCGTCCGTATGGCATCGTTTGTAGCTGCCTGCATCCGGGAAATGTGCTCGTCGAACGGCGTCAAACCTCGGGACTGGAAGCGGACGAAGAACCGATGATGCATTCCGAAGTGATTGCCGATGCAGCGTTTGCGATGATTAATCTGCCGCCGGATATCAATTTTCTGGAAGCGATTGTGTTACCAGCGTCGCAAGCGTATCTTGGTCGTGGCTGATGTGCTGTTAATTGGCCCTCGGGACGGGGGTCGTCGTACTCGACCAGACTGTGCTTTCAGGCCGTGCTACGGTCTCTGCCAGTCGTTCTGGTGCCGAGGAATTCCGCGAAACTCAACGCGGTTGATTGACAAACACGGTGAAGGATCACTAACATCTGCGATTCCCCGCGAGGGGGAGCTGGAGACTGTGTCCGCGCGTTTGATGTAAGTCATTGACTGAAGGATGGTTGGAGTGGCCGGCAATCGACAGGAACGAATCCGCATTCGGATGGAGGCTTACGATCACTCCGTCCTCGACCAGTCGGCGTCCGAAATCGTCGATACGGCCAAGCGGACGGGGGCCGTCGTGCATGGTCCAATTCCCCTTCCGACTCGCATCGAGCGTTACACGGTGTTGCGTAGCCCGCACATCGATAAGGCATCGCGGGAGCAGTTCGAGATTCGCACGCACAAGCGCGTGATTGAGATTATTCAGCCGACGGGCAAGACTATCGATGCTTTGAACAAGCTGAGTCTGCCGGCGGGTGTGGATGTGAAGATTCGGGCCTCGGCGGGCTGAGCCGGCTGATGGGTCTTGCTTGGTCGGCGGATTGCTGGCCAGTGAGGTTGGTGGTGCGGGGTGGTGATCTGGTGTGGTGGCGTCCCTCGTGAGAAGGTGATGCTGCCCGCGACCTGCGTGGCGATGGTTCGCGATGCAGGGCTTCCGGACACGTGATTCAATAGTGTTGTTGTTTCTTGGTTTCGATAAGGCTCTGGTGACGTCATGCCGAAGGGACTCCTGGGA
This sequence comes from bacterium, assembly GCA_016125225.1. GTDB lineage: Bacteria > Planctomycetota > Planctomycetia > Planctomycetales > Planctomycetaceae > DSVQ01. The sequence continues at coordinate 108,806 of WGME01000003.1, forward strand.
CGCAAAGTCGGGATGACGCAGGTCTACAACGCCGAAGGCGCTTGTGTGCCTGTGACGGTGATTGAGGTGGGGCCTTGCGTGGTGTTGCAGGTGCGGACTCCGGAGCGTGATGGCTACTCTGCCGTTCAGTTGGGCTTTGATGATAAGCCTCGACGGTTGGCCTCTCGCTCGGAGCGTGGTCATGTGGCGGCCATCGGTAGCCAGCGCGAGAAAACGCGGCAGGCTGCTGGGGTTGAGTTGCTCACGAAGCCGGAATGCGAGCCGAAGCGGTTCATTCGCGAGTTTCGCACGGAAGGTGATTCAACGGAATATGCCGTGGGTCAAAGCCTCGGCGCTTCGCTCTTTGCGGAGTGCAAGGCGGTCGATGTGGTGGGCACGGTGAAAGGTCGTGGTTTTACCGGGGCGATCAAGCGTCACGGCTTTAGCGGTCTGTGTGCCAGTCACGGCGTGAAGAAGGCCCACCGCTCTCTGGGTTCAACCGGTCAACGGCAAGACCCGGGTCGTGTGTTCAAGAATCAAAAGATGCCGGGTCACTATGGAACCAACCAGGTGACGATTCGGAATCTGGATGTCGTTAAGGTGGATGAGGCTAACAATTTGCTGCTGGTGTACGGCGCGGTTCCGGGTCACAACGGGGCCTATGTGATCGTGCGTGAAACCAACAAGAAGTAGAGTTCCCGGTTTTATCGGCGGCTTATGCCTCGCCTGAGGGTTAAGTGATGATTTCTGTTCCTGTTCATGCTGCTGACGGTCAACCGACCGGACGGACCTATGAGTTCGACCCGGCCGACTTGGCAGACGGTGTGAATAAGCAGTTGCTGCACGATGCGGTGGTGATGTACGAGGCGAATCTTCGCCAGGGTACGTTCAAGACCAAGTCGCGTGCCGAGGTGGCTGGCTGCTCGAAGAAACTTTACAAGCAAAAAGGGACCGGGAACGCTCGTGCTGGTAACAAGCGGACTCCTGTTCGTCGCGGTGGTGGTCATGCCTTCGCGAAGCGTCCGGTCGATTATAGCTACCGGATGCCCAAGAAGGCGCTCGTCCTTGCGACGCGGATGGCCTTGTTGAGCAAGTTCCTGGATAATCAGGTTGTGGTGTTGGATTCGCTCTCCATGGCGGCTCCGAAAACCAGCCAGATGCATTCCTTGCTGAAGACGCTGGGTATGGTGGATCGTGCTCGCCCAGCTGCGGAAGGTGAAGGCAAGGCTCCGAAAAAGCCCGCCGACCAGACCTGCCTGCTGGCCGTGGAAAAGCATGACCCCGTGGTCTGGAAGTCAGCTCGGAACATTCCGGGAATCAGCGTTTCGCCAGCGATTGAGCTCAATGCTTATAAGTTGCTAAAGCGTCGATGTCTGGTGGTGACGGTGGCTGCTCTGGATCAGTTGCGGTCCAAGCCGACGGCCTGAGTTGATTTATCGATTTTCTTGCGATTGTGATTCGAAGTGCAGGGTGACCCGAACGGTTCACCGAGGGTAATGTGATGGCGGTTTTATCGACATTCAATATTGAGCTGCAGCCGCACGAAGTGATCTTCCGTCCGGTCGTGACCGAAAAGGGCACGCATCAGTCGGAGAAGTACAACGTGTATGGTTTTGAAGTCAATCCTCGGGCTACCAAGCACGACATCAAGTCGGCTGTGGAAAGCCTGTGGAAGGTGCGTGTCGTGCGCGTGCGGACGCAGAACTACGTCGGCAAGCCGCGTCGTCACAAGATGGTTCAAAGTCATACGCAAGCCTGGAAGAAGGCCATTGTTGAGCTGCATGAAGAAGATCGCATCGCGTTCTTCTAATAAGTCGTGTGCATTCCAGGTCGTTAACGCAACGTGTTCGCCAGTTTAAGGTTCGTGAATCATGGGGATTCGTGTCTACAAGCCGACGAGCCCAGCCCGCCGTGGTGGGATGGTCAGCGACTTCAAGGACATTACGGACCGGAAGAAGCAACCCGAGAAGTCGCTGGTTGTGCCTCTCAAGAAGCACGGCGGTCGTAACTTTCAGGGTAAGATCACGACCCGTCACCGCGGTGGTGGCGCCAAGCGCATGTACCGCCTGATTGACTTCAAGCGGAATGATAAAGACGGAGTTGTCGGCACAGTTACTCATATTGAATACGATCCGAACCGTACCTGCCGCATCGCGTTGGTGGCTTATGCCGACGGCGAAAAGCGATACATCCTCGCTCCGGATGGAGTGACAGCCGGAACTCAGATTCACAACGGTCCGGATGCGGAGCCCAAGGTTGGCAACTGCATGGCCTTGGCGAATATTCCGCTGGGTACCACAATTCACAATATCGAATTGCAGCCCGGGCGCGGCGGCCAGATGTGCCGTACCGCCGGTGGTTCCGCAGTGCTCAACGCTCGCGAAGGAACTTGGGCTCAGGTGACTTTGCCGTCGGGCGAAGTGCGTCGTGTGCCGGTTCTGTGCCGAGCTACCATCGGCACCGTCAGCAATGGCGAGCATATGAATATTGTGATCGGTAAAGCCGGTCGCGTGCGTCATAAAGGCCGTCGTCCTTACGTTCGTGGTTCAGCGATGAACCCGATTGCTCACCCGATGGGTGGTGGTGAAGGCCGTCGTTCCGGTGGTCGGCATCCGGTTAGCCCGACAGGTAAGCTGGCCAAGGGCGGTCGCACGCGTAATCCCCGCAAGGCGTCACGTCGGGCCATTGTCCGTCGTCGTAAGTCTGTGCGTTATGGTCAGTTGAAGTAGTTCGGTAATATCAGCGGTTGGTTTGTCTGTTCGAGAGTTCTGCTGGTTGAGACAGGATTGAGTCATGGGTCGTTCGCTCAAAAAAGGGCCGTATGTCGATCGCAAGCTGCTGAAGAAAGTAGAGCAGCTGGAAGTGGCACGGAAGAAGGAGCCGATCAAGACTTGGGCTCGTCGTTCGACCATCGCCCCGGAATTCATCGGACACACGTTCCTGGTGCACAACGGTAAGCTGCATTTGAACGTGTATGTGACGGAAGACATGGTCGGCCATAAGCTTGGCGAATTCGCTCAAACCCGGACCTTCCGTGGTCACTCGGCGGCTCGTAAGTAATTGTTGGACAGGTTCGGTGCACTTTCGCCTGGCATAGAGGCGGCGTGAAACAGGAATTGGTATCATGGCGTACAAAGCCATTCATCGCTTTGCTCGAATTGCTCCGACGAAGCTTCGACACGTCATTGACCTGATTCGTGGTCAAACGGTTGTCGAAGCGCAAGACACGTTACGCTATCTGCCGCACCGTGGTGCCCGGATGATTGAAAAGGTCCTGGCGAGCGCCAAGGCCAATGCGGAAGATCGCGGTGTTCGCAATGTTGACTCACTGGTGGTCAGCGAAGCCAAGGTTGATGGCGGTCCGATGTTCAAGCGGATGCAGCCGCACGCTCGTGGTATCGGCTTTTTGATCATCAAGCGATTTTCGCACATCACGATTGCTGTCGACGTGCCCGCTTCGGCCGCTGCGACAGCGGGTGCGGACGAGGAATAAGTTCGAAGACGGTGGCGGTCACGCTCGCCGCGATTGAGGATGGATCATGGGTCAGAAGGTTCGCCCGACAGGTTTTCGAGTTGGTATCGTCGAAGATTGGCGCAGCCGCTGGTATGCGACGAAGCGCGAATATGGCGATCTGCTCATCGAAGACTTCAAGCTCCGTAGCTTCGTGAAGAAGAAGTATGAGTTTGCCGGCATCGCCCGGATCGAGATCGAGCGGACCCGCGATCAGGTCATCGTGAAACTGCACACGGCCCGACCGGGGATCATCATTGGCCGCAAAGGCCAGGAAGTGGATCGCCTGAAGGCCGAACTGGAAGATCTGACCGGCCGCCGGATGGATCTGAAGATTGTGGAACTCAACACTCCTCAACGGAGTGCGTTGCTGGTTGCGGAAGACATTGCTCAGCAGTTGGTTAAGCGGGGCAGTTTCCGCCGCATCATGAAACGAACCCTCGACCAGGTGATGGAAGCGGGTGTCGACGGTGTGAAGATCGAGTTGGCTGGTCGTCTTGGTGGGGCTGAAATGTCCCGGACCGAAAAGGCCAGCCGGGGCTCGATTCCACTTTCGACGTTGCGAAAGCATGTGGACTATGGCTACGCCGTGGCTCGCACGACAGCGGGTGTGCTCGGCGTGAAAGTCTGGATCGATCTCGGCGATTATTCGGAGGAGTCGGCTGATGGCGCTTATGCCCAAGCGGGTCAAGCACCGCAAAGAACAAAGAGGCCGCGTAAAAGGTAATGCCACACGAGGCAACACAGTCGCTTTCGGCGACTGGGGCCTCCAGACGCTCGATACGGGTCATGTCAAAGGGACTACGATCGAAGCCTGTCGCGTGGCAGCGACCCAATACGTGCGTGGTGAAGGCAAGCTTTACATCCGCATCTTCCCGAATAAGCCCATGACCGCTCGTCCTCTCGAAACCCGTATGGGTACCGGGAAAGGTGAGCCGGATCACTGGGTGGCCGTCGTGAAGCCGGGGAAAATCTTGTTTGAGTTGGCTGGTGTGTCGGAAGACGCGGCCCGTGATTGTTTCAATCGCGTGGCTCACAAGCTTCCCGTGCGGACACGGTTGGTCGGGCGGTTGCCCAGCGTTTAGTCGGTAGTGGTTCGTCCATCAAATAGCGGACCAACTCAGTAGAGTGCAAGGCCTGGGAAAATGACAAAACCCAAAGATCTGCGGGAAAAAAGTTCAGAGCAGCTGGAGTTCTCGATCAGCGAGGCTCGTGAGCAGCTGTTCCGACTGCGGTTTCAATCCGCGACCGAGAAGCTGGATCGCCCGAGCGAATTGCGGCAGCTCCGCCGCGAAGTGGCTCGTATCAAGACAATTCTGCGGCAGCGTCAGGACGCTCCTGCAGCCCAGTAGTCTGTCGGCCGCTTTTGCGGTGTCTTGACAGTGTATCGAGAGTGAATTAACGGTCGCGAAAAGTTAGACGAGTTCAAGATTATGAAGAAGCGGCTCCTCGGCACCGTGGCTGGCGACAAGATGAGCAAGTCTCGTCGCGTGGAAGTCGAACGAACCTATCGCCATCCGAAGTACGGCAAGACCGTTCGTCGTACGATGGTCTGTCATACCCACGATGAAAACGATGAAAGCAAGCAGGGCGACCTGGTCGAGATCGTTGAGTGCCGTCCGTTGTCTCGGTTGAAGCGGTGGGCGTTGGTGCGGGTCGTTCGTCGCGGAATTCAGGCGGTTCACGAAACCGCCGAGCCGGCCAAGTAAGCGGCTGGAACTTAGAGACGCTGGTACAGTGAGTGGTTCGCGGTCACAGTGACAGTAATGGCAGCATCACGGCTGCCTGCTAGAATTGGGTAGACATCATGATTCAAATGCAGACGATGCTGGATATCGCCGACAACACCGGCGGCAAGACGGCGCGATGCATTAAGGTGCTCGGTAGCTCTCGCAAGCGGTACGCGGGCCTGGGCGACATCGTCGTGGTCGCCGTACAGAAGGCGATGCCTAACGGAACTGTCAAGCACGGCCAGGTTGCGAAGGGCGTGATCGTCCGGGTCCGCAAGCCGACTCGTCGTTCCGATGGCAGCTACGTCCGGTTCGACAGCAACGCCATCGTGATTGTCGACAACGATGGGAATCCCAAGGGCACACGCATCTTCGGAGCTGTTGCCCGTGAACTGCGGGACCGTCGCTACATGAAGATTCTGAGTCTCGCGACAGAAGTGGTTTAGTCAGTAATCAGCCGGCAAGGTTAGAGAATTCGGTCGGAGCAGGGTCATGCGTATCAAGCAGGGTGATCAAGTGGTGGTGACGAGCGGCGATGACGCCGGTAGTCAGCCACGTAAAGTGCTGGAAGTGCTCCAGGGTGGCCGAAAGGTGCTGGTGGAAGGCGTGAATCGTGTTTATAAGCACGTGAAGCGTGGTCATCCGAAAAGCCCGCAGGGCGGACGTTTGTCGATCGAGAAGCCGATTGATATCTCGAAGGTCCAATACTTCTGCCCCGCCTGCAGCAAAGGCGTTCGTCTGGGCTATCGCTATACCCCGGAAGGCCGCAAAGAGCGTTTCTGCCGTAAGTGCGATGCTTCAGCGGGTGTGACTTCTCCGGCTCGCAAGGCTTACGCTGCTACGAAATAGGGGGATGCCGCTCGTCGGCCCTCGGTCAATTTAGCCTTCTGAACGGCTGGAGTTCAGAGCGACCGTACGTCGTCGGAAAGAGGCGTACAACTTGGGAAAATGGTATGTCGACTCGTCTACAAAAGCTCTACAAAGAGACGGTATTTCCGTCGATCTCCAAGCAACTCGGCCGCACCAACCCGCACGACCTTCCAAAGCTGGTAAAAGTTGTCGTCAGCATGGGTTTGGGCAAGGCCATTGGTGAGCGGAAACGCCTGGAAGAGGCCTCGGATCACCTCGGGTTGATCACGGGTCAACGCCCGCAGATCACCAAGTCACGGGTTGCTGTCTCGGGTTTCCGCCTCCGTGAGGGCATGGAAATCGGCTGCCGCGTCACTTTGCGTGGTCAGCGGATGTACGAGTTTCTTGATCGTTTGATCACCTTGGCCTTGCCCCGCGTTCGCGACTTCCGCGGTTTGAATCCGAAAGGTTTCGACGGCCGTGGCAATTACAACATGGGCCTGAACGAGCAGCTCGTTTTCCCCGAAATCAACCCTGACCGGTTGGCTTATACCCAGGGGATGAACATTACCATCGTCACCACCGCCCAGACGGACGATGAAGGTCGCCTGTTCCTGAAAGAGATGGGGCTTCCCTTCCGTAAGGAAGAGGTTAAGGCCTGATGAAACGGGCCGTGGTGCGGCTGACTCCGGAATTCTGTGGTCCAGACTGGCGGTGATTCTGTCAGATCTGTATCCTGCGGGACTCTTTCGCGAACCAGAGGCATTCTGAGTCTCGCGACCCGCTCTGCCTCAGTAGCGATTTCAAGGTTGATTTTGCCATGATGACCGATCCTGTTGCCGACATGCTGACGCGAATTCGCAACGCGCTGCAGAATGAGGCGCTGTTTGTCGAATTGCCGTATTCCCGCCTGAAAGAAGGCGTGGCAGCAGCTTTGCAACGCGAAGGGTTCATCTGGGATTACGAAGTTCTGGACGGTTCACCGGCTCGTCATCTCCGTTTGAATCTGAAGTATGGCCCGAATGGCGAACGCGTGATTCAGAAACTGCACCGCGTCAGCTCGCCGGGTCGTCGCGTCTATTCCGGTGCCAAAGAGCTGCCCAACGTGCTGCAAGGCTTGGGTGTGTGCCTGGTTTCGACGAATAAGGGGATTCTCAGCAGCCGCGAAGCTCGTCAACAGGGCGTCGGTGGTGAGGTGCTCTGCAAGATCTGGTAATCAGGATCTGAAAATTCAGTGGTTCCGCAGTGAGTATCGCGGTATCCGTGAGGTTTGAGATGTCTCGAATTGGTAAAAAACCGATCCCCGTTCCCTCTGCGGTGCAGGTCAAGGTCTCGGGTCAGGATATCACCGTGAAGGGCAAGCATGGCGAGTTGTCGCTGTCGGCCCATCCGCGGATGAAGGTCGTCCTGGACGACGCCTCGAAGTTGATCCGTGTTGAACGCCCCGGCGATGATCGTGAAGCCCGGGCCTTGCACGGCCTGACGCGGGCTCTGATCAACAACATGGTTCGTGGCGTCGAAACCCCTTGGGAAAAGAAGCTCGAGATTGTCGGGGTCGGTTACCAGGCGTCACTGGGTGGCAAGACTCTGACATTGCAGGTCGGTTTTGCTAATCAAATCAAGTTGCCGGTCCCGGCTGGTGTGGTGTGTGAAGTGCCTGATAACACGCACATCAACATCAAGGGGGCCGATCGTCAGGTGGTTGGCCAGTTCGCTGCGGAAATTCGTAGCGTGCGGCCGCCCGAGCCCTATAAGGGCAAGGGCATCAAGTATCACGATGAGCGTGTGCGTCGCAAGGCTGGTAAGGCGTTTGGTAGCTAAGGTTTCTTCTGGCTTTGTGGTTGGCTGGCGACTGACGGACAAATCGTCGAAGGTGTGTGTGGCATGAAACTTCAGAAGCGAATTACTCGGCAGGAAGAGCGTCGGGCCTACCGCGTGCGGAATCGTGTGCGGGCGACTGGCCGTCTGCGTTTGTCGGTGTACCGCAGTAACAAGCAGATCTACGCGCAGATTATCGATGACGAAGCGGGTCAGACTTTGGTCGCGGCTTCCACCGTCGAGAAGGATTTTGCTGCCGCCGGTCAAAGTGGTAGCACGGTTGCTGCGGCGGCTGTGATCGGTAAGACCTTGGCCGAGCGGGCCAAGTCGAAGGGGATTGAACAGGTCGCCTTTGATCGTGGTGGGAATCGCTATCACGGCCGGATCAAGGCGTTGGCTGACGCCGCCCGTGAAGGTGGTTTGCAGTTCTGATTGTTGGTTCGAGATGACACGGGTCATTGGCATTACGATCGTTGGATCGAAGGGGCGTTGAGTGTCGACAGAAAACAATACCACCGATATACCGGAAAAGGTTGTTCAGATTCGCCGTTGTGCCTGCGTGGTCAAGGGCGGTCGACGCTTCAGCTTTGCCGCTTTGGTCGTCGTGGGCGATGGCCGCGGCCGCGTCGGTTACGGCTATGGCAAGGCGGGCGAAGTTCCCCAGGCAGTCGAAAAGGCCGTCAAGGCAGCGAATCGAAACATGATTCGCGTTCCCACCAAGGGGACGTCGGTGCCTCATCAGGTAATCGGCAAATATGGCACATCCAGCGTGATGTTCATGCCAGCCAATGCCGGTACAGGGGTGATTGCCGGAGCCTGTCTGCGAGCGGTCGCTGAGTCGGCTGGTCTCAAAGACGTGCTGACCAAGTGTCGGGGTTCCAGCAATCCGCTCAATGTGGTCAAGGCAGCCTTCGTGGCGTTAAAGCAATTGCGGGCTCGTGACGAGATCGCCCGTTTGCGGGGAGTTGAGCTCACATGATGATTTCCGACGTCCATGAGGACATTCATACACAACCGAATCGCAAGCGGGTTGGTCGCGGGATTGGTTCGGGACACGGCAAGACTTCAGGTCGTGGTCACAAAGGTGCCAGTAGCCGCTCCGGCTATCGTCGTCACTTTGGACGGACCGGCGGTCAGATGCCCTTGATGCGCCGCATCGCCAAGCGGGGCTTCAACAATCGCCAGTTCCAGGTGGTCATCGCGGAAGTCAATCTGGCTGCCATTGAAGCCGCTTTCGAAGCGGGCACGTTGATCACACCAGCTCTGCTCGCCGAGAAGGGTTTGGCGAAGGGCCGTTTCGAGCTAGTGAAAATCCTGGGCAACGGTGATTTGACCAAGGCGTTCACAGTGACAGCCCACCGCTTCTCTGCGTCGGCTGAGCAGAAAATTACGGCGGCTGGCGGAAAAGTCGAACGGCTATCGGAAGCGCCGGCACCTGCGATGCCGGGCGAATAGATTAGGATTGTGTTGTCAGCGGGGCTGGGCGACAATCGCCGGCTCACGGAGGTAGGCCGAGCTCATTCGTTCTGGTCGCGAAGGTAGCCCATGTTTGACAAAATCATCACTATCTTCCGCATCCCCGAACTTCGTCAGAAGTTCCTGCTCACGTTTGCGCTCCTGGCGGTTTACCGTCTTGGTTTCTCGATTCCGCTTCCGTTCATCGACCAGGAACAGCTCAAGCAAACCTTGGATCGGATGGGCGGCGAAGGTGGCGGGGTTGATCGGGTGATTACCATGCTGTCGCTGTTTTCGGCGTCGAGCATCGGCATGAGCACGATCTTCGGCTTGGGCATCATGCCCTACATCTCAGCATCGATCATCTTCCAGTTGTTGGGAACGGTTTATCCGCCGCTCGAACGCTTGCAGAAGGAAGGCGAAGCCGGACGCAAGAAAATCAATGAATACACGCGGTATGCCACTGTGTTTATCTGTTTGGGCCAAAGTTATTTCTGGATTCGTTCGATCAGCGGCGGTGACAATCTGCTCGGCGCTCAAAGCCTGATCATGCCTGCCTATAACACGTTCTTCTTTCACATCGCGGCCACGTTGACCATGACGACCGGAACGATGCTGCTGATGTGGATCGGTGAGCAGATTGATGAATATGGCATCGGCAATGGCGTCAGCTTGCTGATCATGGCGGGTATTTTGGCTCGTATGCCGGAAGCGTTGATGTCCTTGATTCGGCCCGCGATGGAAAAAGGAGTGAAGCTCGGTAGCGACACCGGGATTGAGCGATTCCTGGTTCTGATGCTGTTGTTCGTCGCCGTGGTGGTTTGCGTAGTCCTCATCACTCAGGCTCAACGGAAAATTCCGGTCCAGAGTGCGAAGCATGTTCGTGGTAATCGGGTGTTCGGCGGTCAGAAGCAGTCGTTGCCCCTGCGTCTGAACCAGTCGGGTGTCATGCCGATCATCTTCGCGTCCAGCTTGCTGATGTTTCCGACTTTCCTGTTTCGTGCGTTGGCTCCCGCCACGCAAGGCATCTGGGGGCTGGGGACGATTTTTGAATTACTGGATACCAGTTTCAGCGGTCAGAAGTATGTCTATCAGTTGTGCTACATCGCCCTGATTTACTTCTTCTGCTACTTCTGGACGGCGATCACCTTCAACCCGCAGGATATGGCCAACAACCTCAAGGACTACGGCAGCTTTATTCCGGGTTATCGCCCGGGGGCTCGTACCGCTGAGTTCCTGGAGCGGGTGATGGTACGAATTACCTACGTCGGTGCTGGCTTCCTGTCACTAGTCGCGATCATTCCGGTGGCAATCACCAGTGGATTGGGCATCGATTACCTGGTTGCCAGCTTCTACGGGGGAACCGGTTTGCTGATCTGCGTTTCGGTCGCACTCGATCTGGTGCAGAAAATCGATAGCCACTTGGTGATGCGGAATTATCCCGGGTTGCTGGAGTCAGATGCGGCGGGTTAATCCGCCCGGCGTAACTCGGTTGCTTTTTTGCCCCGAAAGCGGTATCTTAGTTCGTTTCCTTGCACCTCATTTACCGGTGCGGATTTGTATGAAGGCTGTGAATCATGAAGGTGCGAGCCAGTGTGAGACGCATCTGCGAAGGTTGCAAGATGGTACGGCGTAAGGGGAAACTCTACGTCATCTGCTCAAACAATCCGCGGCATAAGCAGCGTCAAGGCTAGTTCAACTCAGGGTGATCTGCACCCATTTCGGAGTACTGTCGGTCATGCCTCGTATTCAAGGTGTGGATATCCCTAACGATAAGCCTACGTACATCTCGCTCCAGTACCTTTACGGGGTGGGCGATGTGCGGGCCTTCGAGATTTGCTTTGCCCTGGGTCTTGAACCGCAGCGGCGTGCCCGCGAGTTGACCGACGACGAACTCGCCCGGATCAGCAACCTGCTCGATAAAGAATACCTTGTCGAGGGCCAACTTCGCCGGGCGATTCAGCAGAACATCGCTCGTCTGAAGGACATTCAGTCGAACCGTGGCTACCGTCATCGCCGTGGTTTGCCGGTGCGTGGCCAGCGGACGCGAACCAATGCCCGTACCCGTAAAGGCATCAAGAAGACAGTGGCTGGTAAGAAGGGCGTCAAGGATATGCGTCACTAATCCCGTGGCGGTCCTTTGCTCTGGTTCAGTGTGTCAGTATTGTCTGTGTAATTTGCAATTGTCAGCGTGATTTGAGGCAGTGTCGTGGCTAAGACCAAAAAGAAGAAGATTCGTCGCAACGTGACGCGAGGTGTCGCGCACATCAAGGCGTCGTTCAACAACACGCTGGTAACAATCACAGATCCTAATGGCGATGTGCTCTGCTGGGCCAACGCTGGCACCGTGGGCTTCAAGGGAAGCCGCAAGAGCACACCGTTTGCTGCCCAGCGGGCCGCTGAAACCTGTGCCGATCGCGCGGCGAAGTTCGGCCTGCGGGAAATTGAAGTGCGGGTCAAAGGGCCGGGGTCAGGTCGCGAAAGCGCCATTACCGGTCTTCAGACCGGCGGCTTGTCGGTGCGGTCTATTGAAGATGTCACCCCTTTGCCGCACAACGGCTGCCGTCCTCGTAAGAAGCGCCGCGTCTGATCAGTAGCAGATCAAGCGTTGTCACGACTGAGATTTACTGCCGGTAGTCACTCCGGTGTTTTGCGACCTGAGATCGGAAAAGACAGATGCGGATTCGCTGGCGTGGTCTGGAATTGCCTAATCGAGTGCAACTCGAAAAAGAGACCTCGTTGGTCACTTACGGGAAGTTCACCGTCGAGCCGTTCGAGCGCGGCTTCGGTGCAACGATCGGTAACAGTCTGCGCCGCATTCTGCTGTCGAGCCTCGAGGGCAGCTCGATCACGCGCGTCAAAATTCAAGGTGTTCAGCACGAATTCACCACCTTGCCCGGCGTGGTCGAAGATGTGACCGACATCTGCCTGAACATCAAATCGATCATTGTCAAGAATCACAGTCCTGGTCCGAAGACCCTGCGTATCGAGCGTCACGAACGTGGTGTGGTGACAGGGGCGGATATCATCACCGACGATCAGGTGGAGATCATCAACAAGGATCTGGTCATCGCCACGATGACTGACGACGTGCCCTTGAACATTGAACTCTTCGTCGAAAACGGCCGCAGCTACATCCCGGCCCTGGAGCACTACAACCAAGAACAGGAAGTCGGCGTCATCCCCCTGGATGCGATTTTCTCTCCGGTGGTTCGCGTGCGCTACAAAGTGGAAGAAACACGCGTCGGTCAGCGGACTAACTATGATCGGCTGATTCTGGAAATCTGGACCAACGGTACCATCTCTGCAGAAGCGGCGTTGGTGGAATCGGCGAAGATCCTCCGCAAGCATCTTAACCCGTTCATCACTTACCGTGAGCCCGGCCCGGAAACATCACCGGATGGTGGCCTCCGCGGTATGCTGGATATGACTGGTTATGCTCCGGTCGATCTTGAGTTGGAAGAGAAGCTCAACATGAGCCTCGCCGAGTTGAACCTGTCCGTGCGGGCAACAAACTGCTTGGAGTCGGAAGGAATCAACACGGTGCGGGATCTGGTGCTGAAGACGGAAGATCAGCTTCTGCAGGTGCGGAACTTTGGTGAGACAACACTGCAGGAAGTGAAAGATCGTCTGCAGACGATCAGCTTGCGATTGTCGATGCGGTTGCCCCCGTCGATGATGCGTCAAGGTTAATCGCTTCAAGAGTATTACGTAAGTTTTCTCTCTCACGGCGTGAGAGTTTGATCAGTCGGACAGGTGTGTCATGCGTCATCGTAAGCGTGGTCGTTATCTCAACCGCAATGCCTCACATCGCCACGCGATGTTCCGTAACATGGCGACCAGCCTGATTTGCTCGCTGGATGCCCCGGAAGATGCACCGAACAAGCCCAAGGTGCCCGGCCGGATCATCACCACCGTCGAGAAGGCCAAGGAACTGCGGCCGATCGTCGAGAAGCTGATCACCATGGCCAAGAAGGCGTTGCCCCACGAAGAGGCTGCCGAACAGTTCGCAACGTCTGCTGCTCGTAACACCACCGAGTGGGAAGAATGGCAGAAGTCGGATCGGCATCAGCAGTGGGTGAAGGCGAAAGCACCGGCAATTACCCTCCGTCGCCGGGCATTTGCAGCCCTGCGTGACAAAGATGCTGTTCGCATTCTCTTCTCGCAACTCGGTCCGAAGTATCGCGACCGGGCTGGTGGCTACACCCGAATCGTGCGTCTGGCGGAAGTTCGTCTCGGCGACGCTGGTCGCAAGGCGATTATCGAATTCGTCGGTGATCGCGATCGCTTGAAGGCCCGTCGACGTCAGGCTCCGGTGGTCAAAGACGCACCAGAAGCTGCTCCTGCGACTTAACTCATTCAGGATTGGTCGCTCGGTTTGAGAAAGGACTCTCATGCCGCAAACGCGTCCCCCCTTCGATTTCACGGCCGCCATGCGGGTGCTGTGCGAAGATGTGGTGCGACGCACGCCTGAACTGACTCATGTCAACATGCCACAGGTCGCTGTGGCATTTGCCCAAGCCAGGCGGCGAGTTCTCCATGGGCTGCAGGCCAAGCTGACACCGCTGCGATTCGAGAACGGCGGACTTATCACGCAACGCGGCCGACATCGCTGGACCATCCGGCGGATGTTTCATGGTGAGATGGAAGTCCTCTACATCCTCACCTTCTATCTGCCGCGGTTTCTCGATCAGACGTTTGATGAGAAACTGATCACCATTTTCCATGAGCTGTTCCATATCAGCCCCCGGTTTGATGGCGATATTCGGCGATTGGAAGGTCGGTATCACGTTCATAGCCATAGCCAGAAAGAGTACGACCGCGAGATGGCGGTGCTGGCGATGCGGTATCTCGAGAACCACCCGAATCCTGAAATCTGGAACTTCCTCCGTTGGCGGTTCGATGAGATCAGTCGTCATCATTCCGGCGTGATCGGAGTCAAGCTGCCGATCCCCAAGCTGATTCCGCTACCCCCGCAACAGCGTCACGCCGGTTGAAGGCCGCAGCGGACCAGAGGCCAACCAGTTGTTCGTGGTCAACGGACTTTATTTCTCGAGTGCTTCGCGAGAAGATGGGGCGACACCGTTGACCCTGGCTTTTATGACTGGAGATCCCGCGATGCCAACGTTGACTCGCCGCACGTTTCTGCAATCGTCTGCTGTGGCTGCTGCTGGCATGGGTTTGGGATGGGGCATGCAGCCCAACCGCTTGAGCGCTGCGGAAAAGAAGGGGGCCAATCTCCAGTATGGGTTAGTGACCTATCAATGGGCCAAAGACTGGGATCTGCCCACGCTCATCGAGAATTGCACGACGGCGAATGTGCATGGCGTGGAATTGCGGACCACACACAAACATGGGGTGGAACCCACGCTCTCTGCGGACCAACGGGCCGAAGTTCGCAACCGGTTTGAAGACAGCCCGGTGAAGTGCGTGGGAATTGGCAGTGATGAGCGGTTTGACAATCCCGATCCAGCGAAGGTCCAGCAGGCGATCGCGGCTTCCAAGGCGTTCATCGAACTCAGCCACGACATTGGCGGCAGCGGCGTGAAGGTGAAGCCGGACCGCTTCTGGCCCGATGTGCCTCAGGAGAAGACGATCGAACAGATTGGCAAGTCGCTGAATGAACTCGGCGAGTTTGCGGAAGGCTTCGGTCAGCAGGTGCGTCTGGAAGTGCATGGCCAATGTGCCGAACTGCCCACCATCGCCGCGATCATGCAGGTCGCCGACCATCCTTCGGTGGGCGTGTGCTGGAATTCCAACCCGCAGGATCTGAAGGGAGGAGGGCTCGAACACAACTTCAACCTGGTGAAAGACCGGTTTGGTTCGACCGCCCACATTCATCTGCTGGAGATGCCGGAATATCCGTTCGCGAAACTGCTTGATCTGTATGTCGGCATCGACTTCAACGGCTGGCTGATGCTCGAAGAAGGCAAGGTTCCCGCCGACCCGGTGGCAGAACTCGCGAAGCAACGCATCCTGTTCGACAAAATGCTGGCGGAAGCCCGCGCGCGGGTCGGGTAGCTTCTATAGGCTGGATGCATGCGCAGCATGACTCGAAGGCTTGTCGTGAAGATGGGCTTGCTCTCCCTCTTCTTTGGTGCCTGCTCGAAGAAGATCACTCCGCCTCAATCCCAATTTCGTGCTGGTCAGTTGTGGGCATTCACACCGCCAAACAAACAGCCTAACGCCAGGCTCACCATTCTTCATGTCGAGGACGGCGGTCAGTATGGCACCATTGTGCATATCGCCATCTCGGGTCTGTCCTATGGGGATGGACAGTCACAAATTCAGCATCTCCCGTTTACTGAGTCGGCCATCGAGCGGAGTGTGACAACACTGGAGCGCGAGACCGGCTCGGTGCCTGACTATACAGAGGGCTATCAACTCTGGCGACAGGCGTTCGATGCGGGCAAGGCTGGGATTTTTACCGGCACCGTTGCAGAGGCTGTGGACGCAGTAACCGGTACCGATCATGACCACTCTGCCCGTTAGCTCGAACGTCACTCGATCCTGGCGGCACGCCTCAATGTCGATCGTTCTGTGAGCGCAGTGAACTCACGCTGGGGCCATCGATAGTGGCGTCCGCAACGCTTGTCGGGCTTATCAGGATCGCTGACTGTTGTCTGCGTTGTGAAACGCATGAAACGGTGATCTGTCCTCGATTCGGTCGTCATAACCGGAACGGTCGGCCGCTGGCTACGCATCCTGTGGATTCATCGTACATTTCCAGAAGCCCGCAGACTGGCTGATCCGAAAACTAGGGTCAGTGATGCGAAGGCTCTGCCTGGGAGACTCGCGGAGTCCGCCGGATAAGGTGTTCGGCCGGGCGAGTTCGCGGTCACCTCACGTTCCCTTTCCGTATGGAAGTCTTAGGAGAAACTCGAAATGAAGTTCGCATGGATTACCGCCGCGCTGGTGTGTTTCGCCGGCCTGAACAGCGCTGACGCTGGCCTGTTCAACAAGAAGAGCTGCTGCTGCACCCCTGAGCCGAGCTGCTGTGCTCCGGCCCCCAGCTGTGCCGCCCCTGCCGCTGCCCCGAGCTGCTGTGCTCCGGCTGCTGCCCCGACCTGTGCCGCTCCTGCGGCCTGTGCCCCTGCTGCTTGTGCTCCGACCTGTGCCGCTCCCGCCGCTCCGAGCTGCTGTGCTCCGGCCCCGGCTCCTTGCTGCGATCCTTGCGGCTGCTGCAAGAAGCACAAGAAGTTCTCGCTGAAGGACTGGATGGGCAAGTTCAAGAAGAGCAAGAAGTGCTGTGCCACCACCTGCTGTGCGCCCGCCGCTCCGACCTGCTGTGCCCCGGCTGCTGCCCCGAGCTGCTGTGCTCCGGCCGCTGCCCCCAGCTGTGCTGCTCCTATGGCCGCCTGCTGCCACTAATTGAGATTGCTTGAGACCCGTCTCCCTGCCTCGGTGATGTTCCATCAACGAGCCCAGAGGAACGGGAACGTGAGACGACGCCTGGGAGAGCAGCACACTCTCCCAGGCCTAGTCTCAGCGAAGATCGACAGCGTTGATCATCCGCACCAGAGGTGACGAGTTCCGAAAGGAATCGCCACCTTTTGGTGTTTCTGGCCTTCAGCGAAATGGATCTCGCGCATCCTCGAATGGACGAAACGGACGACAATCAAAAGCCGTATTCGTTCCACGTCATTTCCGACGGCACGCGTTGGCAGCGACAACCGGGCAAGGTGGTCGGCATGGCTGAAGGAACCGGTTGCGGCTCAGGAGAGACGGCTCGTGGTGTCACGGCCAGAACTGCTTGAGCCGCGTTACTGCGGGCTTCTTCCGACATGGCGACGATTTGCGTGGTCGATGTCCCTGGGACTTGGCCGACCATCCGCAACACGGCTCGCTGCACCTCACCCGCTGGCAGATTACCGACCGCATACTCCACCTGCTCGCCATGTTTATGACGCAGGTTTTCAGGAATGGCCGCGAAGATTTTGACATCGGTCAACGGGACGTTGCCTGTGTTCTGAACTTCAATGGCGACTTCAGCCAGCCCGTTCACACTCACCTGCCTGGCGTGAGAGACCCGGCACAACAGGGCCGGTTGCGGTTCAGGAGTGACAGCGGTGGCCGGTGGTGGTGTATAGACCGGTGCTTCTTCCGGTACGACCGGCGGGGCTGCGGGGATCGAGCGACGGGGCGGACGACGAATTTCCGGAATCGGTTCGGGTGTCGGTTCCGGCACTGGTGATTCGATCGGAGTCACGGCCGGTTCCATGCGAA
Organism: bacterium; assembly: GCA_016125225.1. Classification (GTDB taxonomy): domain Bacteria; phylum Planctomycetota; class Planctomycetia; order Planctomycetales; family Planctomycetaceae; genus DSVQ01. The sequence goes on from WGME01000003.1 coordinate 126,374, forward strand.
CAGCCGGCTCGACGGCAATTCGTTCCGGTTGCTCACTCCGCACATCGACCATCGCCGCTACATAGGCTTCCGCCAGCACCATCGCCGCATGCTCGTGAGCATCGATTCCTTGAGGAACCCAATCAATTTCCAGCGATTTCTGACGGCGAGCGCCAAGACGACGTAGTTCCCGGTACAGCGTGCTCTGTTGCACAGAGGCCGGTGGCTCCGCATGCGTTACGAGACCCAGCGGGTGCATCGGTTCCTGAATTTCGACCCGCCGGATCGTATCATCACCGGTATTTTCGATGGTCAGCTTTGATCGTCCGGCCTGTCCGGCACTGATCTGCTCTGGAGCATACAGTTCCAGATGCAGCCCCAGATCAGCTCGATTCGGCCAGGCGGTGAAGTCATCGCCATTCAATTCTTCCGAACTGACGACCACCGAGCGATCACCAACATAGGGTTCCGGAGCAACCACGTCCGCACGTGTGTGGTATTCCATCCAGTCGTCGGACAATAAGGCATCGAACTCCCGCAAGCGGGTCCCCGTACCGAGTGGCGATTGCGAATGGGCCGTGAGGACTTGGGCGGGGGCCAGCGGATCGATCGGCGTACGTCCGGGGACGATCTGATTGACTGCGACTAACAGTGTCGGTTCGCCCGCATCGACGGTCATGGCGGCTGGTTGCGTGGGCCAATCGGGAAACGGATCGTTGTCCAGCGGGGGAGCGAAATCTGGCTCATCGACTTCCACCGGGACCACGGATGGCCGACGAATGGGCGTGCGGTCTGCCAACTGAATCGCATCGCCGTACCCGAACTCCGCGGGGTAAGGCGGCGCCTTGAGGGGTACGTCATCCAGACAGAGGCGAGTATCAAGTTCCTGGCTGTCGCTGACGACCGTCACGACCGCTTCCACCAGGGGACGGGGTGAGGTTCGTTGGGTGGTGCCCGCGAGCAGTTCCTGCGTTAACAGGAAGAACAGCAAGATCGTCAGAACGATGCCGATGCCGCCGCAGATCGCGACGAAAATCCAGGCGGGAGAATAAGTCAGCGAGCGCCAGACGCCGATCCAGAAGGCTTCAAAATCGTCGAGAGCCCGTAAGACCCCCACGATGCTGCGCCGAGCCGAATAGGGCAGTTCTCGCCAGACAATGTTGCGAAGGCGGTGTTGCACGCCGGCCCCTCCCTGCGCCGGTGACGAAGTGCCATAGCGTTGTGCGCAACTCCCGCGCACGTCCAGTCGCTACGGAACTTCCCGAGTTCCCCGCAGATTTAGCAGATTTTGCCGAATGGGGAAAGGGGGATTGAGCAAGCCGGGTGATTCCATGCCTTGGAGTCCCTGAGTTACCTGGCAGCCAAAGCCCGTTCCAAGGCTTGCTCCACAGGTTCATCCGACCGCGAGTCCCAGGCAATTTTCCCGTCACGGCCGACGATCCAGACTTGTGGGATGGCATCGGCTCGCAACCGATCCAGTGGGGCCACGGCTCCGTAAGCTTGCGGCCATGGTATGGCTTCATGCTCGATGAACTTGCGGCTTTCGAACAGATATTCCTCATCCATCGATGTCAGACCGAGAAACATAACCCCCTGCGGTGCAAACTTCGCATGCAGTTCCTTCAGTGTCGGAGCCAGTTGTCGGCACGGTCCACACCAGAACGCCCAAGCATCGACAAATAGCACCTGGCCCTGCAGTTCATCTGGTGAGGGGGACGCGCCATTGAACCATCCTTGCACCTCCAGAGCGGGGAACGTCATGCCGATAGTCGAAGCCCCCTCGTACAGCCTTGGTATCGCGCGGGGATGGGTGAGAAACGCCTGTGTCAGCAGCAAAGCCGCCAGGGCCACGGCGACCATGGCAAGCAGCAACGTCCATTTCGACGATGTTTGTGGGCTTTCGTTCAGTTCGGACATTGCTGATTCCCTCAAGGACCGTGGCTTGGTCCGCAAACGCTGGCCAGCCGTCTATCGCCTGCCGTTGCTGGTATGCTACATTCTAGGTTCGCGGAGCAGGCCAGGCGGTCGCTGCGAGTTCGGGAAGCCGAATTTCGGGGAGGAAAGTCCGGGCTCCACAGGGCGCGGTGGTGGGTAACGCCCACCGTCCGTGAGGATAGGGAAAGTGCCACAGAAAACAAACCGCCGTATGGGCTTGCCTGTGCGGTAAGGGTGAAAAGGTGCGGTAAGAGCGCACCGCGGTGCGGGTGACCGTGCTGGCAGGGTAAACCCCACCGGGAGCAAGACCAAGCAGGGGGAATCGCGGCCGTTGGCAACAACAGCCGCGACGGATCGGCCCGATCCGTTCGACCTCCGGGTGTGTCGCTCGAGGTGATGAGCGATCATCATCCTAGATAAATGACCGCTCTCGACAAAACCCGGCTTATCGGCCTGCTCCGCGTTTTATTGCGATCGATCAACCATCCATGGCCCCCATGTCACCCCCCGACTGGAAGGTGTCATAGTTCTTCTGGAACGAATCGGCCAGTTTCCGGGCCGTCTCATCGTAAGCCGCGGGGTCTTTCCAGGTCAGCCGGGGTTGCAGCATTTCATCGGGCACGCCGGGACACTTCGTCACCACGCTCAAGCCGAAGATCTTTTCCTCAACCGTGGGTGCGGAAGCCAACTGTCCGGAATGGATCGCATCGACAATGGCCCGCGTATAGGGCAGCTTCATCCGCTCACCGACTCCCGCAGGTCCGCCGGACCAGCCGGTATTCACCAGCCAGACCTGGGCATTGTGCTTGCGCACTTTCTCGGCCAGCAACTCGGCGTATTTGTTCGGATGCCAGACCAGGAAAGGACCGCCGAAGCAGGGCGAGAACGTGGCCTGCGGTTCGTTGACCCCCATCTCCGTCCCGGCGACTTTCGCCGTGTAACCATTTACGAAGTGGAACATCGCCTGTTCCGGTGTCAACTTCGAAACCGGAGGCAACACGCCGAAGGCATCGCATGTCAGGAAAATGACATCGCTGGGATGTCCTGCCACGCAGGGAATTTTCGCGGTCGGCATGTACTCAATCGGGTAGGCCCCGCGTGTGTTCTGCGTGATCGAGGCATTGTCGAAATCGACGTGGTGCTTCGCGTTGTCATACACCACGTTTTCGAGCACGGCACCAAACCGTAGCGCCTGGAAGATTTCCGGTTCCCGCTCGCGCGACAGGTAAATAGCCTTGGCGTAACAGCCCCCTTCGATATTGAAGATGCCGTCGTCGCTCCAGCAGTGCTCATCATCGCCGATGAGCTGCCGCTTGGGATCGGCCGACAGCGTGGTCTTCCCCGTGCCCGACAGGCCGAACAGCACCGACGATTTTCCGGTTTTGGCATCGCAGGTTGCCGAGCAGTGCATGCTGAGTACGCCTTGCTTGGGCATCAGATAATTCATGATGGTGAAGATGCCCTTCTTCATCTCACCGGCGTATTCCGTGCCGAGGATGACCACTTCACCAAGTTCAAACGACACATCGACGCTGGTGGCCGAGGTCATCCCCGAGGTGTAACGATTCGCGGGGAAGCGACCGGCGTTGTAGATCACAAAGTCGGGCTGCCCGAAACTGGCCAGTTCCTCATCGGTCGGCCGGATCAGCATGTTATGCATGAACAGGGCATGATACGGTCGCGAACAGATGACCCGAATCTTCAGCCGCCGCTTCGGGTCCCAACCTGCAAAGGCATCGATGACGTACAGCCGCGTGCGGGTGTTGAGGTAATCTTTGGCCCGCTCCCGATTGATCATGAAGGTCATTTCATCGAGCGGGAAGTTGACCGGCCCCCACCAGACATCGTTCTCTGATGCGGTATGCCGCATCACCCGCTTATCGTTCGGCGAACGCCCTGTTTTCTTGCCAGAGTAGGCAATGAGAGCCCCGCTATCGGCAATCGTGGTCCCGACATCGAAGCGAATGGCTTCTTCGTAGAGCATCGATGGAGCAGGGTTCCGCACCACATCCTGGACGGTGATCCCATGTGTGGAAAGATCGAACGCAGCGGTCATAGCCTGTACCATCCATAGCAGTGAAGAAAAAAAGAGCGCGGCAGGCTGACATGTTGCCAACCTGCCGCGCTGGAGTCTAGTGCGGAGCGAGGTATTGCCCAATCGTGAGAAGTTGATTAACGCTGTTTTTTATGTGAAATTGCCGCTTAGTTCGCGAGTGGGATTCCAGCACCTTGACTGCGGGCTCGAGTTGACTTCAAGTCGATCGCTAATGTTCCGGTATCTTTCTTGATGTCGACCTGTACCGGGGCATGATTAGGCAAGGCAACGGGGTTCATGGGGTCAGTTCCCAGTGTGACCTCATAACTTCCTTCCGGTGCGCCATCCCCCGCGGAATAGGTTGAGAGGGCAAACGAGCCATCTTGTCCCACGGTAGCATAAGTCGAAGGCTTTGGATCGTTGGGGTTGTTGTCGATCGGGTCGAGTTGTAGAGCCATGTTACCCAGTGGCTTCCCGTCGAGCGTCAGCGTACCTTTGACGGGATAAACCGGGACACGTGGTTTATCCGACCCTCCGCCACACCCAGAAGCCGTCCAGGAAATTACGCAAGCCAAGCAAGTCACATAGATACTGACGCGAGGTCGCAATGCCATTTGCATCTCAGAGAGTTCCTAATGATTGGGAATCGGAGGCGCAACAACTCCGGTGTCAATGACTCGGGAGTGCTCAGCAGAGAGCACTCCCGAGTTCGCAACATCAAATCAGATGGGATAGACCCGCATGATGACGATGTTCATCAATGATGGGCTGATAGCGATTAAAAGTCCCCTGGGGTCAGTTCAAAATTGCCACCATTCATTGTGTGCAGCGAATTCCAGACAGTGCCTTGGGGTGCAACAGCACTACCAGCAGAGCCATTCTGGATTGCATGAATATTGTTGCTGGCAAATTTAACGGCACCATCAGCCATGAGAAGGTGGACGCCACCCACGTGAGCACTGGCAGCCCCTTCCCACTCGGTCATCGGCGGACGGAAGGAGAAGTAGAACGGACCCCAAGCGTATGGAGACGGCTTCCACCAGAACTGACCAGAGGCCGTGAACGTGCTACCGTTGTGCGTCGTTCCATCCGGAGCCGTCCAGACGCCAATGTTCTGCATCGTTCGAGGATGTTGCTGAGCAGCAATCAACAGCGAACGGAAGACGCGGCTGTTGCCGCGACGTAAACGACCGCTGCCACCAGTGGGCGGAGCCCCTGCCAGTTCTGCCCCCGAAGCACTCACCTCACCGATCAGCACCGTTTGAGACGTTCCGTCTTTGATCTTATTAATACCGACGTACTGACCCAGCGAGAATACGCCCGCGTGCTGGTCTTCACGTGACCACCAGTCATACCCACCCGACGCACCATAGCTCGTGTAACCCATACCTTGCGGCAGGTTCTGATAGTCATCGTCGGACGGACAGACGAAGTTCGGCAACCGCACTGATTGAACCGTTCCACCACCCGGCAATGCCTGATTCCAAGCCTGCAGACTGGGGTTAATCTGATTAAAGAGCGGTGCCTGATCGACATACGGCAGTATGGAGTAGATCCAACTCAGATGGCGGGCTTGCTCACCGGTGGGTTGAGCACCAGGTGCAGCACCTGCAGCGACCCACGGTCCACGGATGTAAGACCATGTAGAATCGGCGGGGAAGCGATTAAAATTGTCATGGTAATTGTGCAGGGCCAGGCCCAATTGCTTCAACTGGTTGCGGCATTGAGTCCGCCGGGCTGCTTCGCGTGCCTGTTGTACCGCAGGTAGCAACAAGGCAATCAGGATGGCAATGATTGCAATCACCACCAGCAATTCAATCAGGGTAAATCCGCGCAATCGCTTCCGCTGAGACATGCTGTCTTCTCGCTTTCGCCAAACAAGAAATGAACGGCCCGCAACGCACGTGCATGTTGCAGGAAAAAGACTTGGTGAAATGAGATCGTTCGAGATCCGAAACCGTGAGACGAGTTGTCAGTTCAAGATATGAACAGCGAACCAGTTGATATCACGATTAAGCACTAGACGCGGTAATAAGTCAAGAAGGTTCCCCAAAAAACTTGGTGACTCTTCTAATCCTGTATTTAATGATAGAAACCCCTAAGCACAGCCTAGGGGTTTCTATGTATTCAGATGGAGGTCCGCTCTCGCAGATCAAGCGCCGTATTTATCCAACCGTCCGGCATGGGCCATCGCAAGCATCATCAGGTATTTTGCTTCAAACTGGCCTAAGCCACCACGCAAGCAGGCCGATTCGCCGAATTCGGTGGAGCCATCGAACCGGCAGGTGTCGGCGGCGAGCAGTGTTGGCACAGGGTGCCAGCTGTGCGACTTCATCTTGGCGGGGGTGCTGTGGTCGCCAGTGACGATCAGCACTTCGGGCTTCAATTCGAGAATCTTGGGAATGCAGCTATCGAGTTCCTCGGTCCGCTTCACCTTCGCGTCGAAGTTACCGTCTTCGCCCGTCGAGTCGGTGTATTTGAAGTGGATGAAGAAGAAATCGAAGTTGTCCCACTCGGCTTTCAGGCGGGTCATCTGGTCGTCGAGTGTTTGCCCGGCATCGAGGACGTTCATGCTGACCAACCGGGCCAGACCGCGATACATCGGATAGACCGCAATCGCTCCGGCTCGCAAACCGTAGACTTCCTGGAAGGTGGGGATCGCAGGCAACTTGTCGATGCCGCGCAGAGTGAGGAAGTTCGCCGGTGCGTCGTCCTTCAGAATTTCGCGGGCTTGCCGCAGGAACTCGTTGGCGATCTCAGCCGTCTTCTTCGAGCAATCGCTGCGAGCTTCGGCGGCCAGCGGCGGAACACCGGTCGCCTGCGGATCGGTATCGGCGACATTGCCTCCCAGGCCTTCACCCCGGAAAACGATGACGAGGCGATATTCCTTCACCGGGCGGACAAAGACTTCCACGCCGGGAATCTTGATCTGATCGAGCTTGGCACACAGTTTGGCACCGATCTCGCTGGCAATACGGCCCGCTCGACGATCGCTGATATTGCCCGCCGCATCGAGGGTGCAGTAGTTGCCACGGATGGCGACATCGTTCGGACCGAGGGCGAAGTCGATGCCCAAGGCTTCAAGGACGCCGCGGCCAATCTTGTATTCCAGCGGATCGTACCCGAACAAACCGAGGTGGCCAGGACCACTGCCGGGGGCGATGCCGGGCAGGACGGGAATGCTCAGACCGAGCGTGGCCCGCTTCGTCAAGGCATCGAGATTCGGCGTTTTGGCGGTTTCGAGTTCGGTCTTGCCACCGGGAGCGAGGGGCAGGCCGCCGAGTCCGTCGCCGACGAGCAGAACGATTTTCGAGCCATTTTCCTTGCGGTGTTCGCGGATGAGATCATGCGTGATGGTCATGGAATTTCTGGGGCTGTGAGGAAACGAGCAAACAACCGGCGACACCGGTCCAGCGGATGCATTGTCCGTCCGGGCAGTGTGATGTGCAAGGAACCGGCGAATTGGGACCGGTGCCAACCGCTACACCATGCAGCGAGAACAGAGAAAGCCCAACCGGCCAAAAGGAGATGTTGGTGGGGCGATGCGAAGTTTTCCGTGCGGGGTCGGCTGGCGGCATTCCGTGCATTCCACCTCAAGTGAAGGAATGCGAAGATGAAAACCTAACCCCGTGGGTAAGATCGCATCGGTCTTGGTTCGCCGACGTAAGCCGTGAATCAGATCAACCCGCAAGTCAGCCAAGCCGGCCCAGAACTCGCCGATCAGCGTCAATTTCGGCTGGACCGCACGAATGAGTTTGGTCACGCCGTTATAGCCGAGATGGACATTTTTCAGGAATTCCTCGTCGTTGAACTCTCTCGGATCGGGTTGACTGATGTGAGCAATTAACAGATCGACACCTTTATCCGTGTCTTTTTTGAGGTGTTCCACGAGACCTTCGAAGTATCTGGTATCTCCCGTATAGCCAATCACGAAATCGGGCTGATCATCGCGGTGCAACCGCAATCGCATTCCCATAGCATGGGGTACGTCGGCTCCATGTTCCACTGGGAAGTGCTCGATAGTGAGTGGCAAATTCGTATTGTCTGGTTTCAGCCAACGCTTCAGCTCGTGATCATACCGCGTGAATTTGACGGGCGTCCCCCGATGAGCCACCTCGTCATCGCCAAAAGCCTTGGCGGTATCCTCGTCCAGCACCACAAAGGATTTTGGCAGGGTCGGTCGGCGTGTGCCATCTTTATTTGGTGCTGTCGAGCGGCGGTAGATTTCATACCGCAGGTCATCGAGGCTCCGTAGATCGAAGTTGTGATCGGCGTGGTTATGAGAGACCAGCACCGCATCGAGTTCCCGGGCGTGAAACCCTTCATCATGGAAGTTATCAACAAAGTCGAAACCGGGGTCGATGACGATCCCCCGGCCCTGCCATTTCAGAAAGTATCCGCCGCCATGCCAGTGACCCTCCTTGCCACCATCCAGTAGCGTCACCGCACTGCTCCAGCCGCGGAGTACGCTGAACGTGTCATTGCGACCTGAATTTTCTCGCTGCAGATATTCCGTATACTTGTCTTCCAGTCCCTGCAGTTTCTCCCGCATTCGTTCTTCGGGGGAATCTTTGTCCGCCGCTGATGAGGGGGACTGTGCTAAGGCAATTTGTGCAGCCGTTGGGGGGATGTCCGCGAGGTCGGCCTCGATCAACTGTTTGACGTAACGGGCACGATCAAGCTGGTCTTCCGTGTCCGGAGACTCAAGCACCTGATCGATTAACATCAAGGCTTCATTCAGTCGGCTTCGCTTCCGCAAAGCAGTACTGAGATTGACTTTCGTCAATAACGGTGTGTTATATCCCCGCGTATCGAGCGCAGCCCGATAGCATTCGATCGCCCGCTCGTAGTCCTGCTTGGCTGCGTAGGCGAGGCCGAGATTGTTCCAGGCTTTTCCCCGCGTGTCATATCCCGGCGTGTCGAGCGCAGTCCGATAGCATTCGATCGCCCGCTCGTAGTCCTGCTTGGCTGCGTAGGCGAGGCCGAGACTGTTCCAGGTATTTCCCGGCGTGTCATATCCCGGCGTGTCGAGAGCAGTCCGATAGCATTTGATCGCCCGGTCGTAGTCCTGCTTGGCAGCGTAGGCGAGGCCAAGATTGTTCCAGGCATCTCCCGGCGTGTCATATCCCGGCGTGTCGAGCGCTGTCCGATAGGATTCGATCGCCCGGTCGTAGTCCCGACTTACTGCGTAGGCGATGCCAAGATTGTTCCAAGCTTTTCCCGGGGTATCATATCCCGGCGTTCTGAGTGCGTTGAGATATTCGGTGATCGCTTCGTCGTATCTCTTCAAGTCATCAAGTACAAATCCACGAACGTGATGGGCTTGTCCACGCAAACTTGGCGGGATCGACGTTAGGATGTTCTCCAACAGCGGCAATGCCATTCCTGCCTGGCCTTGCCAGCTTAGCACGATTGCTTGAAGTAATTCCGCTCCCCCGGTGATTCGATGGTTCTGAGCGAACTCCACAGCCGCCTGATGCGCCGGGGACTCTGCGGTGGCCAGATGCTGTGCCCGATAGTGTTCTTCGTAAGCCGCGTGATACCGCTTGAGAAACTCGGCCAGTATTTCCGGCGTAGGTTCGCCTAAGACTTTGGTGACTTTCTTCAGACTTCGTTTACGCGGCATGACTTTGTTCCAAAAAAAAGAAGTCGATCTCAAGTTACCCTGAGATCGACCCTCTGTCGAATCGAACTTGGTGACGTTCGATCTGTTAATTCTGAGACCAGCACCATGCCGCCTGCCGATCATTCCGAGCGGCCGTGGCCGACAGGTTTGATCTTCCAGCAATGGAAATAACTGACGCTGCTCACTTAGGGTAGGGCTTTCTCGCGGGACCAGACCGTTTCCTGCCCATACTCAAGTGGGGCGGCGACCTCCGTAAACCAGCCAGGATGGAATGCCAACCCGTCGAATTCTGGATCATTCTGGCAAAATCGGCTTGCTTCCATATAGTGCGTGCATTACTATCGTAATACACATTAGCAGTCGGGCGAGACACCATGACCAGTCCTGCGTGGCAATTTGAGATTCATCCGTCATCGGGCGTGCCGATTTATCGGCAGCTGATGGATCAGGTGCGGGCACTCATCGCCAGCGGGCGGTTGTCGCCGGGCGATCTGCTTCCCAGTGTCCGGCAGCTCGCCGAGGATCTCGAAGTCAACATGATGACCGTTTCCAAAGCCTACGGGCGGCTGGAAGCCGACGGGGTGCTGGAACGCGACCGCGGCGTGGGCATGCGGGTGAAAGCCGCCAGCGTGAATGGCAGCGTGTCGCAGCGGCAGAAGGAACTGCTCCCCGAAGCCGAACGGTTGGCAAACCGTGCGTGGCAACTGCAACTGACCGATGAGCAAACGCTGTCGGTGGTGAAGTCGGCACTCAAAGAGCGTCCGAAATCCTGAATTCCGTCTCTGCAAACTCCCTTTCTGTTTGAGGCGTAGATATGACATCCCCCGTGATTGACATTCAAGGTGTAACCAAGCGCTTCGGCTCGACCGATGTGCTCTGCGGTGTCGACTGGCAGATTCAAAAAGGGAGCGTGGTCGGCCTCGTCGGCACCAATGGAGCGGGTAAATCGACGCTGATCAAATGCCTGCTGGGGTTATTGAAACCCACGGCAGGACACATCCGGATTCTCGGCGAAGATCCGTGGACTTTGAGTGCGGCGGCGAAAGAGCGGCTCGGTTATGTGCCGCAGACCGTGCAGTTGTATCCGTGGATGACGGTCGATCAGATTACCCGATATGTCGGAGCGTTCTATCAGAACTGGGATGCGGCTTGGGTCTCGACGCTGATCGATCGCTGGCAGTTGCCACGGAATCATCGGGTGGGGCCATTGTCACAGGGGCAACTGCAGAAGCTGGCCCTGGTGCTGGCGATTGGTCATCGCCCCGATCTGCTGGTTCTCGATGAACCGGTCGCCAGTCTCGATCCCGTGGCCCGTCGTGAATTCCTGCGATCGCTGCTGGAACTCACGGGCGACAATCAGCACACGGTGTTGTTCTCGACGCATATCACCTCCGATCTGGAACGCGTGGCGTCGCATGTCGCGATGTTGCGAGAGGGAAGGATCGCCATGTTCGATGAACTCGATGTGATGAAAGATCGCGTCAAGCGGCTGCGGATTGCAGCGACGCAAGACTTGCCGACATCGTTTGCCGTCCGTGGTGCGATCCGTACCCAAGTGGAAGGCCGCAATGCTCTGGTGGCCGTCGCGGATCTCGATGACTCGCTGGTCGGCGAACTGCAATCGGCATGGCAGGCTGATGTCGCGGTGGAAGATCTGAATCTCGAAGACATCTTCCTGGAGTTGCACCATGAATAACGCAGCACGAAAGTCATCAACTCTTTGGGCCGCCTGGTGTTCTTCAGCGCGTCGCAAAATGCTGTGGCTGTTGACGGCGATTCTGGTCATCGTGCAGGTGGCGCAGTTCGACGGGTTGATCGGCCGCCAGCATGTCACCTCGATGCACCTGACCTTTCCCGAATTCCGTGTATCGGGAAAGCATTTGCAATTCTCGGAAAATCAGGCTCCGCTCTCGGTCGAGCAGCGGGGAGAAGTGGAAGCCATCACGCTGTTTGGTGGATCGAACAGCAAGCTGTTGCAGTCCATCGTGGCTGAGCCGTCCTATCCGCAGCTCAAATCGTTGAAGTTGATGATCCCCATCTCAGCGGAGGAACTCCGGCAGGTGGCCCGCTTGCCGGGACTGGAAGGCCTGACGCTGATGATGTCGCAGGGGCTGTCCGCCGCTGAGTTGAGCGTGCTCGCTGAAGCGGAATCGCTGACCTATCTCAAGGTGATTGAGGCGACGGGTTATGACCTCGCTGTTGAGGAAATTCATTGGCCCTCGCATTTGCAGCAACTCTGCCTGCAGGGACCGCGCGGATTACCGCTACGCCGATTGAAAGAACTGCAGACATTGCCGGACCTGCGAACGCTCTCGATCCGGCTCGATCCGGTCCACCCAACATCGACGCTTCCGGAAGATGTGATCGCCACCTTGCAGCAGTTTCCTCGGTTACAACGGCTGTACTTGCAGGAGATGGGGCATCTCTATCCCGATCTTGTGACCCATGCCCAGCGCGACCTGTCTGGGGTTACCGTTCGTCCTTCGGATTATGACCGGCAGCGGCTGATGCATGCCCAGGTGATCATGGTGCTGTTCGGCTGCTGGTTGAATCTGATCATGATTCAACTCTCGGCCCAGTTTGTGGGGCCGCAGAGCCTGCTGGTGCCGAACTATTTCCGCCCGCATCTCCTCATCGCCTTGGCCGTACTGGGGTTCGCTAGCCTGCTCAATGGGGCATTGGTGCTGTACCACGGCCTCAGTCTCATCGGCGGCGTGGGACTCTTCGGCTTTGCGACGACATTCTCATGGCTGATGACCCGCCTCTACCGCAGCAGTGATGGAGCGGTGCCGGGATACACGCAGCCGTTTCTGGCCTTTCCGACGTTGATGTTTCTCACGTTTACGGGCTTGTTGTTGATTTATCTGAATCCGGCTGACATCGATTGGTGGTTGCGTGGGGAGTTGCCGCTCTGGAGCGTGTTCTTCTTCGCTGTTGGTGTGTATGGCCTCTACGATATGACTGGGTGGCTGATCGGTTTGCCACGACTGTTGGAAGCGACCAATCGCGGCGGCGTCCCCTTGGCCACTTTGGATCTCAAAGCCTGGCAGGAATGGCAACTCCGCACGATGCAGACGCCATCGCAAAGGGGGCTGCGAAGGCATGAATTCATGACGGGCATCCGGCACCGGCTGGAGTCGGTCCTCGCGGATGGACCATCGGAATCGCGCCGACGGCGCTTGTGGACGGCCAGTGAACCGTTCACCTTAACGCGCATGATTCTGACTGCCGCGACCATCATGGGGGTCTTTACGGGGGTTGCTGCCATTTGGAGAGGAGAGTCGTGGAACAATTCTCAAGTTCTGACGGCATTTGCCGGGGGAGCATTGGGATATCTCGCCATGCTTTCGGTCATCTTTCCGCTCGTCCTGCTGTTTCAACGGCATCAGACCTATGCCATTGAGTTGTTGCGGCCGGTCTCGCGGCGAGACTGGATTCGCGACTGGTTTCGGATCACCGCCGTACGCCTTTTGCCCGCGGTCATCTCCACAGGGTTGCTCATCGCCTTGGCCTGGTGGTTTGAGATGGTTACGGTGAGTTCCCCTGCCATCTGGACAGGCTTCATCGCCGTTTGGGCCACCAGTTGGTTTCTCTTGTTCGGGCTGGGGATGTGGCTGATCAGTTACCGGTGGGCACCGTACCTGATGGCCGTGCTGTTTCCCATTTTGATGCCCATCGGCATGGCCTTGTTCGTCGGACCGATGAAGCAGGTCTGGACCACGCAGACCGTTTGGCTGTGGGGATTGGCTGCGGCCCTGATGGTCCTCGGCGGTTTAAGCCTGTGGCTGGCCAGACGACGCTGGTGGACCTGGGAACTGGGACGGTAACATCAAGACATGCCCACGGAGTTTGGCATCGCCGTCACCGCCTGGACCGCCCGCATCGCCGTGGGGTGTTATCTCGCGCGGTTCCTCATCGACATGGCCCGTCCGCGTGATGTCGTATGGCAAGCCCGTGGTCGCCGCATCTGGACGATCGGATGGATCGTGTTCTGCCTGCATGTGCTGGCGGCGTATCACTTCTATCACCATTGGAGCCGTGCCGCCGCATGGGAACATACCCGTGAACAGACCTTGCTGAAGACCGGCTGGGATTCCGGTGTCGGGTTATTCGTGAATGACCTGTTTCTCTTGGTCTGGCTGGTCGATCTCGTTCTCTGGTGGCGGGACATCAACAGGCCGCAGCAACGCGGGTGGTATGTGCCCACGCAAAGCTTTCTGCTGTTCATCGTGATCAATGCGACGGTGGTGTTTGGTCCGCCGGGTTGGATTCCGGTCGCGATCGGAGTCATGATAGCCGCCGGTGTGCTGAAGTTTTGGCGGCGATCTACGCGCCCACTTTCAGGCAAGTCGTTGTGATAAATCGGTTCGTGTTGATTGCTCATGTCTGATACCCCACTGATCGACCCTGCACAGACCATGTCACCTCCCTCACCGGAAGTGCTGCTCGAAGATGGCCCGTTGCTGGGGGTCTTGAAGCCGGCGGGATTACTCACGCAGGGTGTGCCGGGCGGCATTCCCACTGTCCAAGCCTGGGTGAAGGATTACTTGCGGACGAAGTACCAGAAGCCGGGCAATGTCTATCTGGGGATTGCCCATCGGCTCGACCGCCCGGTCTCAGGGGTGATGGTCTTCGCCAAGAACTCGAAAGCGGCCGCGCGGCTGGCCGAGCAGTTCCGTGACCGTCGGGTTCGCAAATTTTATTTGTGCATCGTCGAAGGCATTCCAGCGGAACCCCGAGGGACATTGCACGACTGGTTACTCAAAGACGCCGAAGCCGCCCATGTAACCGTGGTCGCTTCAGAGACGGCCGGTGCCAAGCCCGCGGAGTTAGACTACCAAGTGCTCCAATCGAATGACCGGTTTGCGTTAATTCGGGTCGAACTCAAAACTGGTCGCATGCACCAGATTCGTGTGCAGCTCTCATCGCGCGGCTGGCCCATTGTCGGGGATCGGCAATACGGCTCGGCCCATGCCCTGCAACCCCCCTGGTCAAACGCAGCGCATCGTGATGAAGCTATTCTACTGCACGCCGAGCGGCTGGAACTCTTGCATCCCATTCGGTACGACGCGGTCACTCTGACGGCACCGCCGCCGATTCATTGGCAGACCTGCGACTTGTGGTCGGGTCTGCTAGAATCTGTTGGCACGCGGTAACATTACCGAATCTCATTCCCTCATGTCCGCAGTGAACAGGTTGCGTCATGCCCACACCGGCAGTTGGTACCAAAGCCCCCGCGTTCGAGTTGGCCGCCTATCCGTCTGGCAAGTTCAAGCTCAGTCAGTTCAAAGGCAAGCAGAACGTGGTGCTCTACTTCTACCCGAAGGATGACACTCCCGGCTGTACCAAGGAAGCCTGCGAATTCCGTGACAATCATGGCACGTTTCAGTCGTCCGACACCGTGGTGCTGGGCATCAGTTGCGACGCGGTCGATTCGCATGAGAAGTTCGCGACGAAGTTCGAACTACCGTTCCCGCTGCTCTCCGATCCCGATCATGCGATCGCCGAGAAGTATGGCGTGTGGGTCGAGAAGAACATGTACGGCAAGAAGTCAATGGGCGTGCAGCGGGCGACATTCCTCATCGACAAAGAAGGCAAGATCGCCGCCGCCTGGCCCCGAGTCAAAGTCGACGGCCACGTCGCCGCCGTCGCCGCCAAACTCGCGGAGTTGGGTGGTTGATCTGTCCCTAAATTGAGGTGCGATGCTACTCGTCCTCGGGTGCGTCTGCGACTTCCTGCCAGAGTTGCTGATACATGTCGCGAACGTAGGGACTCAAATTGTCTGAGAGTTCCCACGGAAGTTTCAGGATACGAATGAGTTCCTGGACATCGGCCAGATCCTTGCGGCGATGAGCGGCCGAGATTCCCGAAGACAGTTTCAATTCAATCAACGGTTCGAGCCTCAAATACTGAATTCCATCGACAACAAAAGCTGATGTCGCTGGATCGGGGAACATCACTGGTTTTGGCTTTCCATCGCCCGGATATTGTCCGGTGATGAGGAATTCAATTTTGACCTTGGTATCGGTATCACGCAGATTTTTGCTCTGTTCGAATGGTTGTAAGTAGCCTCTGCCAGTGAGCTCGGAATGAATTTTCTGGAGTGATTCTTTGGTGACCAGGATATCGACGTCTTCGGTGAAACGCCGGAAGCCGTGAGCATTGAGTGCCATCCCGCCACAGACCGCATAGGGGATGTTGAGCTCCGTCAGACGTTCGGCGATACCACGTAGGGTTTTGTGGACGGAACTGGTCGCCTCGAAGAATTTGCCACCCTCTTCCAAGCACCACCTCGGATTCTCGGCGAGTCGCCGCTCATAGGTGTCCAGAGTTGCTACCGGCTGTCGTGTCTCTGTGGTGGACATGCTCACCTCGAGTTGTCGAACATGTAGATACCGCAATTCTATCGACAATCCGGCGGCTGCCTAGCTGAAATCTCCCCGACGCATCACCCCCGTCGCCCCGTGCGTTCGGTGATTTCGTGCAGGCGTTGCTGATAGGCCTGGGTCAGCATGCCGGGTTGGAGTTTCCAGCGCCAGTTGTGGATGCCGACGGTGCCCGGGGCGTTCATGCGGGCATCGCCACCGAGTTGCAGGATGTCCTGCAGCGGGGCGATCGCGAGCAGAGAAGACGACTTCCAGGCGATCTCGATGAACTCCCAGGCGATATGTTCGGCTTCAGCGGGGGTATACTTTCGCAGTTCCGCCAGCCGTTCGGGCTTGGAAGCGATCTCACTCAGAAACCAACTGATCGTGGTGTCGTTGTCATGAGTTCCGGTGTAGACCACGGAGTTCGGTTCGAATTCGTCGAGCCGGAACGGTGGTTCCCACGGATCGCCGGGCAACCGGAACTGCAACACCTTCATGCCGGGTAACAGGAAGCGATGCCTGAGGGCATGCACTTCATCGGTGATCATCCCCAAATCTTCCGCGATGATGGGCACATTGCCATCGGCGGCGAGGGCCTCACGAATCGCCGAGAGGAATTCATCACGCGGACCGGGAATCCAGGTGCCATTGACGGCCGTGGTATCGGTGGCGGGGACTGACCAATAGGCTTCAAACGCGCGGAAGTGGTCGAGTCGCAGCAGATCGACCTGACGCAGCACCGCCTGCAAGCGGCGAATCCACCAGCGATAGCCGTCGCGATGCAACGCATCCCAATCGTAGAGCGGGTTGCTCCAGAGTTGTCCCTCGGCACAGAAGTAGTCGGGCGGCACACCAGCGACGGCCGTGGATCGGCCGGTCTCGTCGAGTTGGAACCATTCCCGTTCTGCCCACACATCGCAGCTGTCATGAGCCACGTAAATCGGTGCGTCGCCGATGATGTGGATGCTGCGCTCGCGGGCATATTGCCGCAGGCGATCCCATTGACGGAAGAAGAGGAACTGCCAGAACGCATGGGTTTCGATACGGTCCGCGAGGGTTTCGTGGGCCTTCGGTGACGGGTGGCTCCCTTCGGTCACCAGCGTGGTCCAGTCCAGCCAACTTCGCTCTCCATTGGCTTCCCGCAAGGCCATGAAGAAGGCATGGTTATCGAGCCAACCGGCTTGAGCCTGCCGGAACTCCTCGAATTCGCGGCGGAGTTCCGGAATGCCTTCGCGCTCTTTGAACCGTTTGGTGGCGGTTTCCAGCAAGGCCTTCTTGCGGGGAATGACGATCTCGAAATGGACGCTGGCGGCCGTTTCACCGTTCGGAATTTCTGCCGCTAGCAGTTCGTCACTGGTGATCAGTCCGTCATCACGCAGACGCTGGGGACTGATCAACCAGGGATTGCCGCCAAAGGCCGACGGGGACTGGTAGGGCGAACCGCCCATGTCGGTTGGTCCCAGCGGCAGAACCTGCCAATAGCTTTGACCCGCACCGGAAAGCCAATCGAGCCAGGCTTCGGCACTGGGACCCAGGTCACCGATGCCATATCGGGTCGAAAGGCAAGTTGGATGCAGCAGCACGCCACTGGCGCGAGTTGTCAGCATAAAGGTTCGTCCGTGATCAGCGAGTGCGGAATGTGGAGTCTGAGCGCGAATCAGGAAGTTTGACGCAAGGCCGCCGCCACGATGTCGCGGGCTTCGGCGACGATGCGATCCAGATGAGCCCCATCCCGGAAGCTCTCTGCATAAATCTTATAGATATTCTCGGTTCCCGAGGGCCGGGCGGCAAACCAGCCGAAGTTGGTCACCACCTTCAGCCCACCAATGGCTGCCCGATTCCCCGGAGCGGCGGTTAAGCGGGCCACAATGGGATCGCCCGCCAGTGTTTCTTCTTTCACCGCCGACGGCGACAGCTTCTTCAGAATGTTCTTTTCCAGCAGCGTGGCGGGTTGATCAATGCGCGTATAGTGCGGCACACCGAACTTCGCCGCGAGTTCCTGGAAGTGCTGTCCGGGGTCTTTGCCCGTCTTCGCCGTGATTTCGGCGGCCAACAGGCAGAGCAGCAGACCGTCTTTATCGGTGGACCAGACGGTGCCATCCTTTCGCAGGAAGCTGGCCCCGGCACTTTCTTCGCCACCAAAGCCCAACGTGCCGGTGAACAGCCCGTCCACAAACCATTTGAAACCCACCGGGACTTCATACAGCGGACGCTTGATCAGGGCGGCCACGCGATCGATGAGCGCACTGCTGACCAAAGTTTTGCCAACAGCGGTTGTGGTCGGCCATTGCGTTCGATTCGTGAACAGATATTGAATGGCCACGGCGAGAAAATGGTTGGGATTCATCAAACCCATCGACGGCGTCACAATGCCGTGGCGATCGGCATCGGGGTCGGAACCGAAGGCGATATCGAATTGATCTTTCAGGCCCACCAGGCTGGCCATGGCATACGGGCTCGAGCAATCCATGCGGATCTTGCCGTCATGGTCGAGCGTCATGAAGCTGAACTGTGGATCGACTTTGTCATTCACCAACGTGATGTTCAGGCCATACGTCTCAGCGATCGGTTTCCAATAGCCGAGACTGCTGCCGCCCAGCGGATCCACACCGATACGAATACCCGATGCGCGAATCGCCTCCATATCGATCACGGACGCGAGATCGGCGACGTAGTCCGGGACGTAGTCGATTTCGCGAGTGGTCTTCGCGGCTTTGGCTTTTGAGAACGGCAGCCGTTGCACATCGACCGATTGCCCCGCGAGGATCTCGTTCGCGCGTTTCTGGATCACGCTGGTTGCATCGGTATCCGCAGGGCCACCGTTCGGCGGGTTGTACTTGAAGCCACCATCTTCCGGCGGGTTATGCGACGGCGTGATCACAATACCATCCGCCATCCCGGAGGTTTTGCCACGGTTGTGAGCCAGAATCGCGCGCGAGATGACGGGGGTCGGCACCACGCCATCGTTGATCTGAATCACGGTCTCGACGCCATTTGCCGCGAGAACTTCCAAGGCAGTTTGCTCGGCGGAACGAGATAACGCATGAGTATCTTTGCCCAGGAACAACGGGCCGGTGTATCCCTGTTGTGCCCGATATTCGCAGATGGCTTGAGTAATCGCGGCGATATGCGCTTCAGTGAAAGTGCCGTTGGCGGATGTACCTCGATGCCCACTGGTCCCGAAGCTCACCTGCTGAACCGGGTTGGTGACATCAGGCTGCTGATTGTGATAGTCCTGAATCAGACGGTCCACATCGATCAGGCTGTGAATGGGAGCGGGTTTGCCAGCGGACGCGTGCACGACGAAATTCCCGGTCTCTTGGAGGTCAAACGTTTGGTCTTCACCACAGCAACCACTATACCAATTGGCGTCAGAGCGAGCACGCGCACAAGGACAGCGGCTTGCCGTTCGGTCCAGCCCGTCACATACTGCACAAAAAGCGTGCCCACCACACTCAGAATCAGGAATGCAGGGATGCCACGGCTCCGTCTGGCTATTGTGCTCTGTCTGTCGGCATGGACCCTGTGGGGCTGTGGCGCATCGTCGGACCAGGCGTCCAATGGTCATGCCCCCGATGTTCCCGCCGAGAAGCTAACCCCGATCACTTTGGGACTGAACTGGTTCCCGGAGGCCGAGCATGGGGGCTATTATGCCGCTTTGCACCATGGCTATTACCGGGAAGCCGGTTTTGATGTGACCATTCTGCCCGGCGGACCAAAGTCTCCGGTGCTGCAGCAGGTGGCCTCCGGGCAAGTCGATTTTGCTGTCGACAACGCCGACAAACTGCTTCTGGTGCGTGCCCAGCAAGCCGACCTCGTCGCGGTCTTTTCGCCGATTCAGAACAGCCCGCGGTGTGTGATGGTGCATGCGGAATCGGGCATCACCAGTCTGGAGCAACTGGCTCAGCAGCCGGGTTATACCCTCGCCATGAATCCCGGTCAGCCGTTCTCTCAATTCTTGAGCAAGAAGCTCGATCTCAAGTCGCTCACGATTACGGCTTACCCCGGCAACGTGGTGCAATTTCTGCTCGACCCCAAGTTTGCTCAGCAGGCTTACAGCTTCAGTGAACCCTTCGTGGCAGAACAACAGGGAGCCAAAGTTACGACGCTGATGCTCTCCGACTTGGGGTTTAACACCTACACCAGCCTGCTGATCACCAGCCACGACCGCATCGAGCAGCAGCCGGAGACCGTTGCCGCGATAGTGGCTGCTTCGCGAAAGGGCTGGCAGAAATACCTCGAATCTCCGGCCGAGACGAACGCATTGATACACCAACGGAACCCGGAAATGGGGCTGGATGTGCTGGAGTTCGGCGTGCGCGATCTGCAGTTGCTCTGCCTGCCGGAGGGAATGGAAAGTACCTCTCTGGGACAGATGGAGGACGAACGCTGGTCAACATTAGTCGAGCAGATGGTCGACTCGGGCAGCCTCGATCCGCAGGCGGTTCAATCGCAGGAGGCATACACGCTGCAATTTCTGGAGCAGCCAACTCCGGCCGTCAAATGAGCAACGGCGGCTTCAGAAATCTGAAACCGCCGTTGTCTATGCTTAGAACTCAATCACGTGCCGGTGATTACCGGAGCAGACTGAGGACTTGTTGCGGCGATTGGTTGGCGATACCGACAACCGACAGACCGGCCTGACTGAGGATCTGGGCCTTCTGCAGTTGAGCGGTTTCTTCGGCGAAGTCGGTGTCGACGATCTGGCTGCGGGCTTCGGAGATGTTTTCCAAGGCCACACCCAGCGTGGTGATGTTCGTTTCGATCACGTTCTTCTGGACCGAACCGAGGCGACCACGCAGAGTCGACACGCGGTTCAGAGCTTCGTCGATGATGCTGACCAGGTCAGCCGCATTCGCACTGCCGTTCGCGACGTCGAGCAGCGACCGACCGTTGCCTGAACCGAGTTCGTACACCTTGCCCGTCACACCACCCAGCTTCGCGGTGTTGATTGCTTCGATACCGATGCCGATCTGACCGGCAGCGGACACTTCCTGACCAATCTGGAAGACCGCACCACCGCCAGTGATGTTCACCGTAGCAGTTTCGTCTTCTGTGTTGTTCGCTTCCTTGAAGCTGATCGAGGCATCGAGGGTCGCGGTCTTCACCGAAGCTTTCAGGCCGTCGCCGAGAGCCTGTTGACCATTGATGGTGACACCAATGTCAGTTCCGGCATCGCGGGATGAAACCGTAGTGTCGTCGTTCAGCGTCGTGACAAAGGAGCCGGACAGGGCTGTCACTTCAACAAACTTTTTAGAACCGTAGTCGCTACTGGTCAGGATGAGTTGATCGGTCCCTGTCGAGGCCGACAAGGCCGCGGCATCGCGATCGGCGACGACACCTGAACCGTCGCCCGAGGCTTCGGCACTCACCAAGGCCCGAGCGGCCACCGCACCGGCATCGCTGCTGGTGTTGATGTAGTCGGCGAGCTGATCGGCCGTTGTGGTCACATTCCCGTTAGCGTCGGTGGCCAGGTTTACGGTAATCAAATGATCGCCGTTGCCATCGATTCCCACCGTCACGCTGAGTGACTGGCTGTTAGCAGCCGGATCGTTGAAGGCCACATTGATGGCCTGGGTCTGGGTGCCCGTCCGGGCGTCGGTGAAGGTGACGTCGTTGTTGGCACCGTCATCACCACCGGTCAGGGACTGCGGCCCCTTGGCTTGAACCAGACCAGTGCCGTCGCCTGAAGCGTCGACGCTGACCAAGGCACGGGCGGCCACTGCGCCCGACGATGTATCGTTGGCGATGAAGTCTGCGACATCAGCAGCGGTCGAGGTCACATTGCCGTTGGCGTCAGTCGCCAAGTTGACAGTGATGATGTTGTTGCCATCAAGATCCTGGGTCACAGCGACACCCAGAGCTTGATTGGCACCGCCGTTGGCGAACTGCACCGAGATGCTCGTGTCGAACTCGCCGACCGAGTCGGTGGCCCGGGCATCGGTGAAGGTCAAGTCGCTGTTGGCGAGATCATCAGCACCCGTCAGGTCGGTGCTGGCTGCTGCCGAAACCACACCTGAGCCATCGCCTGAAACTTCGATCTGGTATTGATTCAGGTTCGGATCGGTGCTGTTGTTGAGCAGGTCAGCGATATCCTGAGCCGTTGAAGTCACGTTGCCGTTGGCGTCAGTCGCTAAGGTCACCGTCAGGGTACCACCGTCACCGTTCGCGACGAAGTTGGCAGCCAGAGTCTGGCTGGCACCACCATTACTGAGCACAATGGCCAGCGGATTAGTGAAGGTGGCTGTTTCATCGGTCGCCCGGCCATCAGTGATGGTCAGGTGACTGTTGGTCACGTCATTCAAGGCCGTCGGCGAGGAAGCTTGCACCACGCCTAAGCCGTTGCCAGAGGCCGTCGCACTCAACAAGGCCGAGGCGTTAGCATCGTTGGTGATCAAGTTCTCAATGTCGGCGGCGGTCGAGGTCACATCACCATTCGCGTTCGTCGCCAAGGTGATGCTGACCGTCTTGTCACCGAACTCGTTGGTGTTGATCGTCACGCCCAAAGCCTGGCTGGCAGCTTCAGCGACGAATTCCACGGCCACATTGTAATCGCCGCGGTTGGCGACCGGTCGAGCATCGGTAAATGTCACATCGTTGTTGGTCGTGTCTTGGCCACCTGTCAAGGTGAGGACACCTACGCCGTAGGTTTCCGTCCCCAACGCGGTGCCATAGCCACCGGCCTGGGTTTCAGAGAACGAGATTAAGCCATTCGCATGGCCATCGGGTGCATCGGGACCATACGCCGCAATCGCAGCATTCAAGTCAGACGCAGTCGCGATGGAGTTGCCGTTGCCATCGTCGGCCAGTTCAATGGTGATGTTATAATCACCGTTAGCATCGACATCGATTCCTTGCACAGAGGAATTCGCATCGCTATTCGCCGCATTCACAAATGTGACGGTGATATTTCCGCCCAATGTGGCGGCATCACCAGTTGTTGCCGTGGCACGATAATCCGTCACGGTCAGCTGCGAGTTACCTTCCACGCTGGTCGCGTGAGCAAACCCGGCGCGTGCGTTGCGGCTGACATTAATGGTTCCGGCCGTTGTCAACGTGGCCGTAGCAGCTTGCGTGTTACCAACCGCGAGGCTGCCCGCGGTGGCATTGTTCACTGTCAAGGAGCCCGGAGCCGAATTGACCACCGAGGCGGTGACGCCGGTGACGTCGCTGATGCCGTTAACGGCTTCGGCGATGTTGCTGACCGAACTGCCCGAACCGAGGAACAGCACCTGGCTGCCCTTGGAACCCGCGACTTGCAGTGTCGTTGCGGATGATAGCGAACCACCAGAGTAATGGAGCTCACCCTTCTGGGCGGCCGAGGTCACAGTGGCCTGGAGAGCAATGTTGTGCGAGGAGCCGAACAGGGCTTCGTTGACTTGGTAATCGCTGAGCTTTGCCGCATCGGCCGTGGTCGTGGCCGTGGTGAAGGCCTTGCTGCCGTCGATGAGTTTATCGCCAGCAAACGTGGTGTTCGCGGAGATACGGTTGATGGCCGACAAAGCAGCATCAATCTGTTGTTGGTTGGCTTGGATTTCGGAGTCGGACAAGGCCCCGGTGTTCAAACCTTCCTGGACGAGACCACGGACCTGATTGAGCAGTCCGCCGATTTCGCCAAGGGCCGAGTCGGCTGTCGCGATCACGTTGTTAGCGCGATTGCTGTTCTTGATCGATTGTTCGATCGTGGTGACCTGCAGCTTCAGGGTTTCGCTGGCAATCAGGCCCGACGGGTTGTCTTTACCCGAGTTGATCTTCAAGCCGGTGGACAACCGCTGCAACGACGTGCTCAGCAGGTTGTTGGCTTTTTGAACGTTGCGTAGACCACGCAACGACTCAACATTCGTATTGATCCGTGTCATCGGCGGTGTGCCTTTCTCTCGTTCTGCGTTGCGCTAGGTTAGGCTGAGGATGCGGGGTCGCCTGACGTGCCACCAGTGGCGCGTCGCTGCGAAAGAACGATCCTTCGCTCCGTTCTTCCCCAGCCTCCGGCGGGGCATCGCCCCGTTTCTCACCCGCGCTGCGCTCATTGCCGTGGTCGACAATTCAACCACGTCTCCCGCAACCATCCCGGTCCGATCCCTCCCAACAGGAGTCTCAGCTTGCGGGGGCGTGAAACGGTCATTCGCTGGAACTATCGGTCCTGTTTGGTCCTCAGGTGAGATTCCGCATCATTGTTGACAAATTTCTTCACGGACACTTTTGTGAATCCGGAATCTAACAGCCTTGATACCTGTAACGACTACATGAAGTGAGAGGTTTAGGTCGAGCTGAAGCGACCATGCGGCAGCGGACAGAATTTCTTTTGCCGGAGCGACACACCTGGAAGACTCCGGCAAAAGCCTCGGAAAACCAGTCGTTATTTCTGGACTTCGACCGAAGTCCCCGTCCGATGCTGTTCCCGCTGAATCGCTTCATAAACTTCCTGGCGATGCACCGGTACTTCCGACGGGGCTTCAATCCCCAGGCGGACTTTGTCGCCTCGAATATCTACGACCGTAATCTTGATATTGTCGCCGATGAAAATGCTTTCATCACGTTGACGAGACAAAACGAGCATTGCGTGATCTCCTATCCACGCCTGCGTCGTGCCGCTGATCGGCCACGCGAGCGGTAACTCTGGTGCTGAATCGGTGCTGCAGAACGCGGGTATCCTTACAACCGATCGGTCCTGTTCATCTCCAGCGAAGTTTAGCTCGCGGGGGATGATCCGGACGTACTCAACCGGCTAAGCGAAGCGTGATTGAGTGCGGCGAATGTCACCACGGCAGACAGATTTAGAATCGACGGCAAAACGACTTTTCTCGCTGCGGCAAGTCGCAATTTCATGGCGATTGGCGAAACTCGGTAGTTGGGTCGCTCTATGCCGACTTTGCCGCCTGACACATCATTCCCGTGAGGTTTTTGTCACTTCCGTTCAAGTCAAGCGCGTTCCGACTTCGTCTTCACGGTCTCAGTACCCCAGCCGATCGCTGTCGCGGTGGCATACGCGTGGCAGTGCGAGATGGTGATGTGAATCGTTTCGATGCCGTGCTGCTCTGCCAGATCACGCACGGCACCATGCAGCACGACTTCGGGTTGCCCGGACGGTAACGCTGCGATTTCCAGATCGAGCCAGCTGATGCCGCGGACAAACCCCGTCCCCAGCACTTTCATGATGGCCTCTTTGGCGGCCCAGCGACCCGCATAGTGCTGCATGAACTCGCGTCGCTTCTGGCAGTAGCTGATTTCTGTCGGTGTGTAGATCCGCTGGATGAAATGTTCCCCATGCCGTTCGATGATTCGGCCAATGCGGGCGATCTCAACGATGTCGGTTCCCAGTCCCAGAATCACGGCTGCGGTTCCATTCCTGCACGATTCCTGACACGAAGAGAGATTCCCCAGACAAGCAGACTGGCGGTCAGCATCGACAGCAGGATTTCGATAGTCAACCAGCCAGCATACGGCAGCCCGGTCCATTTGGCATACCGCAGTTCTAAGTACTTCCGAATGCGTTCAGAACCCGACAGGGGCTGCTGAGACACCTCTAAGTTCGATTCGTCCGGTAGCGCGGCGGCATTTGTCGGGAGATCTCTGAGCGACTGCATCAGCGCAGCAGCGATAGCATCGTTGCCCGTGGGAGGTAACGCGGGAATCTGGCGGTCAGCGGTCAAGAACAGCGTGGTCAACGTGCCCGCCGCCGACATCACCGCAACCAATACCCATGAGGTACGAGGCTGGTGACCCATCATCCAGCGATAGACGGTGACATGAAACCCGCCGTACAAAAGGCCGAACAGACCGCCGAAGATTAGTGGTGGTTTGACACGCGGGATGCACCAGGCCACGAGCAGTCCCCATCCAATCATCAGGCACAACAGCACCAAAGCCGTGGAAGGCTTGTGAAGTGTTGCCGTGGCATCCGATAGGGGCTCATGATCCTGGCTCATGATGACAGCCGTGCACGCAGGCCACATGCTGTCCGCACACGTTCCAACACCTGCTGGCCTTTCGCGCGGGCCTTGTTTGCCCCGGTCATCAATACGTCTTCTAGATCAGACGGTCGGGCTTCCCATTCTGCTCGGCGTTGCCGGGCCACTTCAAAGTAGGCCCAGGCGGCTTCGAACAAGGCCTGCTTGGCTTCCCCATAGCCCATGCCCCCCGCACGATAGCGGGCTGCCAAGGCCGACTGTTGTTCGGGAGTCGCGAACAGTTGGTACAGAGTATAGATGTGGCAAGCGTCAGGATCTTTTGGAGCTTCAACCGGTGTCGAATCGGTTTTGATGCTCATGATCTTCTTGCGGAGTTTCTTTTCGGGCTCGAAGATTTCGATCGTGTTGCCGTAGCTTTTGGACATCTTCTCGCCATCGAGACCGGGGACTTTCGCCGTGGCATTGAGCACCCGGGCTTCCGGCAGATGGAGATATTCGCCGCTATAGATCGAATTAAACCGCTGAGCGATGTCACGCGTCACTTCGATGTGCTGCACCTGATCGACACCCACCGGGACGATATCGCTGTCGTACAACAAGATGTCGGCGGCCATCAGCACCGGGTAGGTGAACAACCCCGCATCGGCAGCGATCCCCTTCGCCACCTTGTCTTTGTAGGCGTGACACTTTTCGAGCAGGCTGTGCTGGGTCACCGTCATCAAAAGCCAGGTGAGTTCCGTCACCTCGGGCACGTCCGACTGACGGAACAAGGTGGCCTGGGCCGGATCGAGGCCGAGTGCCAGCAGATCCAGCGCCGCATCGCGTGTGTAGTCGCGCAACTGCTGAGGATCGCGGACCGTGGTCAGTGCATGAAGGTCGGCGATGAAGTAGAACGACTGCTCGTTGTTCTGCAGGGCAATGTACTGGGCGATCGCGCCGAAGTAATTGCCCCAATGGAATCGCCCCGTGGGCTGAATACCGGATAAGACTCGCATGACGCCTGATTTTCTGTGAACGCGAACTGTTGATCAGGGAAACTGCAACGTTCCTACAACATCGCGGACGGAGGAACACCCCAACTCGTTCAGGGTCTGTTCCAACTCCTGAACAAGCTGCATGGGTAACTGGGGATGATAGAAGTTGGCCGTGCCGATTTGAACCGCGGAGGCTCCGGCGACCAGAAAGTCCATCACATCGTTCAGGGACTGAATGCCTCCCACGCCAATGATGGGCACCTTCACTCGCTGTGCGACTTGCCAGACGATACGCAGTACAAGCGGCTTGATCGCCGGGCCACTTAAACCACCCAATCCATTACCGAGAATGGGCTTGCGTTTCTTCCAGTCGATCACCAATCCCTGGAACGTATTCACGAGCGAGACCGCGTCGGCTCCGGCGGCCGCAGCGGCTTCGGCGATCACGGGGACGCTGGTGACATTCGGCGTCAGCTTGGCAATCACCGGAAAACCACACGCCGCTTTCACACTGGCGACGACTTGTGCCGTCTGCTCGGGGTTGGTGCCGAAGTCGGTTCCGCCAGAGACGTTCGGGCAGGAGATGTTCAATTCGAGAGCCGCGATCTGCGGAAAGGCATTCAAGCGGGTGGCCATCTGTGCGAACTCTGCTTGGGACTTCCCCGCTATATTGACGATCAGCGGAGCACCAAGGTTCAGCAGATGCGGCAGATGTTTCTCGATAAAGGCTTCCAGGCCATCGTTATCGAGGCCAATGGAATTCAAGAGGCCGGAAGAGGTTTCGACAGTCCGCGGGGGCTTGTTTCCGGGACGCGGCAGCGGCGTCACCGTTTTCGGAATGATGCCACCCAAACGGCGGAAGTCGACAAAAGCCTGCATCTCCCGCGCGTACCCGAACGTCCCGGAAGCCACCAGGATCGGGTTGGGGAGCGTGAGCCGGCCGAGTTGAGTCTGAAGAGATACCACGAATCTGCCTGACAGCCAAAGATTCTACCGATATCACCCGCGTTGCAGACGCAGCGAGGAACCGGTCGAACGGAGATGGTACCTGTCAGGCGACTGGGGATCAAACCGCGGAGACACGGAGGGCCTCCGCGGTGATGTTCGCTAGATCACACCGCCGTGTGTTCGATAGGGCGTGGCGACGTCGGGCATATCCAGACCCCAGATGCGGTCCCAGATTTCGGGGATGTGCCGATAGCCTTCTGATACAAAGATCAGTTGTCGGGCACGGACATCTGGTGAGGAGGAATAGATCGGAACGATGCAGCCCACCTGCAGGCAAGCCGCGAGCACGACCACCATTACCAGTCCAAGACGTGTCCGCATGTGCTCCTCCATGAGCCGATCGCTCTTTCCCTGAGCGGGTTAATGGGGCTGGCTGAATGTTGCCATTCCAACCAGTCCTGGTTCCAGACTCTGCTGCCGAAACTTCCACCAACACGGCCAATGGCCCGTTGGAACTGTCTAAATTCATGTCCCGAGATGACAGCCGCAGAGTCTGGCAGACCCGCCGGGTTACGGCAGTGCCGGACTTTGCGAAGTCTCTGGCATCTCTGGAGCCATTTCCGTCATCGTGGGCTCGGGAGGAGGGGGCGTTACGGGCAGGGCTTCTTGCGGTTGGCCATTGCTGGCTTGATGTTCCGCCATCGCCTTGCGAGCGGCTTCTTCTTCGAGCTGCCGCACCCGTTCTTCCATCTCCTTGCCGGGCTTAAACGTTACGACAAACTTTTCGGGAACAAAAACCTTATCACCGGTCCGCGGGTTCCGAGCTTTACGCGCGGCCCGCTTCTTCACTTCAAAGACACCGAAGTTCCGCAGTTCAATGCGACCATCTTCCACCAACGTTCGGACGATCGCGTCGAATGTTTTCTGAACGATCTCTTTGGTCTTTAACTGAGTGAGACCGATCTCTTCGGAAATATCTTTGACAATCTCTTTCTTGGTCACGACTCAGGTCTCCCGGTTAGTGGTCGGTAAGCCGCCACGGGTCAGCATTCGCTGTAGTCGGCGAGACTCAAGTGTAGATGCAAACAAGACTTACTGTCAAGCAGATAAGTTCCGTCGTGATCGTAACTCCTGAAAACGGCCATGAAAATCTGTGCCGGATACTCCCGGGAACAAAATTCCATCTCCGTACAAATTGCCAGAACACTTCCACCGTTGAGGCAGACCTCAACCGCTGTGTTCATCATCGGTCAGAAGCGGCCGTCAAGATCAGCAAATCCCGTAAGATCGTTACAGCTTCACAGTTCTGTGAGTGGCTTTTTCGCACTCTTATCACGAGAAAATGAGTGCAAAGCATTGTCGTACAATGCCTTATGGATCAATTTCCGCTGCCTGTCGCTCAATGGACTCCAGGGACACGAAAGCGCCCTGATCCATTCCCGGACAAACGGTCTTGGCTCGCTGCCAAGCTTCCGGGCTCACAAGGTTCGATGGCCAGAAGGGCCATGTTCGGCACTGGATCGGGCGAACTGGGTAGATTGTGCAGCTTCGGGTTTTTGGGTCGAGAAACGTACAGTCCCCGTTCGCGAACTCCGTGAGGCTCCGGCGACCCGCCACCAGCTTCGTGTGAAGGAGCATGATCTCGCCGTAGGACTGCCCACGAAACTTAGCAATCGCGTGCATTTCCTCTTCGGAGACCCACACCACACCGGGAGCACCCGTGCAGCAGTTTCCGCACTGAGTGCAAGTGAAAGCAAGTCCTTCGGCATACCAGGGTTGGTCACTCATGGGGGCAATTCCGGATCAAGTTTCCTGGGTAGCCTCAATGAATTCTGCAGGCTGACTCAGTAAGATAACGACTGTGACCCCTGAATCGAAACACTCCGGGCATGCTGTGTTGTCTACAGAACAATGTTGCTGAAGGATCGTGATGACTGCGCTGACGTACCGTTCTGCCGGGCTGGATCTCGATCTTTATGATCAGGCGATGTCGCGTCTTCCAGCACTGATGCAGCGGACGCACTCGCCTCGGGTAATGCCGTTGGCAGACGGTTTTGCCGGTCTCTTTCGCCTCAAGCACTCAGCACAATCGGGCCAACATAACTATGAAGACCCGGTACTGGTCTCGGGAACGGATGGCGTGGGCACTAAGTTAAAGGTGGCCCAGAAACTACGGCGGTATAACACGGTCGGCATCGATCTGGTCGCGATGTGCGTGAACGACTGCCTCTGCCTTGGTGCCGAGCCTTTGTTCTTTCTCGACTATCTTGCCATTCCGAAAGATGATCCCGACTTGGTAGCCGGTTTGGTCGAAGGCGTTTCGGCGGGTTGCGTGGAGGCCAGTATGGCCCTATTGGGTGGCGAAACCGCTGTGATGCCCGATATTTACGCCGCCGGTGAATACGATATGGCGGGTTTCTGCGTGGCTGTCGCCGAACGCACGCAATTGATCGACGGCACCACGATTCGGCCGGGAGATGTAGCGATTGGGTTGGCGTCGTCCGGTTTGCATTCCAATGGATTCAGTCTGGTTCGCAAATGCGTGTTCGAACATGCAGGCTTGGAAGCCGATCAGTTTGTGCCCGAACTGAACCGAACCGTGGGAGAGGAACTGCTCGAACCAACGCGGATTTACGTCAAGGCGATTCGCCAGTTGCTGTCGGTAGTGGCTCCCCGAACGCAGATCACCGGCTTGGCTCACATTACCGGCGGTGGCCTGTGCGACAACATCGAACGCATTTTGCCCGCCGACTGCCGCTTGGTGATCGATCGCAATAGTTGGCAACCACCACCGGTCTTTGGGTGGCTGCAGCAACTCGGCAACATCGAGCGGGACGAGATGTTCCGGGTCTTCAACATGGGGATTGGTTTTGTCGTCATCTGCCGACCAGATGCCGTTGCGACGGTGCAGCAGCAACTGACGCAGCAGGGAATCACCCATGCTGTGCTCGGAGAGATGCAGTCCGCGGCAGAGCGTGGGGTTGACTACCTGTCGTAAGATGGGAGTGTCTCAATACGCATAACGAAACTTCGTCAGCCCGTGTGATTCATGGCACAGTTCTGGTACTACAGCCGCGTCTGGGGCACCTTCTTCGGGAATGCCCTCTCGCGCGAACTGCAGTTTCGCAGCAACTTTTTCACCACCCTGGGAACGCGTGGCTTCTGGTTCGCCATGCAGATCGTGCTGTTCAACCTGATCTATCGTCAGGTTCCCGCGATCAATGACTGGAGCCGCTCGGAATACTTCGGCTTCATGGCCACGGTGATGCTGGTCAACTCACTGGTGGAAGCGTTCTTCATGCCGAACTGCGCTCAGTTCAGTGAACTGATCCGCACAGGCAATCTCGATTTTGTCCTGGTCAAACCGATCGACACGCAGTTTCTGGTCTCTTTCGAGAAGATGGACCTGGCGATGATCACCCAGGTGCTGATGGGCCTGGGATTGCTGGGGTATGCCATTGTCACCAGCGGGATATCGCCGTCTGTTTTGAGCGTGTTGCTGTATGGGCTGCTGGTGGTGTCAGCGACGGCCTTTTTTTACAGCCTGATGATTGCCCTCGCCGCTACGAGCATTTTCTTCGGCCGGAATCAAAGCCTGCTCGACTTCTGGTTTTATATCACTGTCTTTGCCCGCTATCCGGCGACCATTTACAGCGGCTCGCCGACCGGGGAAGTGGTTCGCTTCGCGTTTTCGTATGTGATACCGATTCTGCTCGTTATCACTGTGCCCGCGCGACTGCTGATGTCGATGGTGATCGAGCCGAACTGGCTGGTCGGAATGGCTCTGATGACCGGAGTGGTTTCGCTGGCGGTCAGCCGGATGGTCTTTACCTGGTCACTGCGACATTACCGCAGCGCGAGCAGCTAAGCATCTCGATGTGTGTTGAGGCCGCTGCTGCTATCGCTTTTTCTTCTTGGCCGGCGGCTCGTCTTCTTCCTCGTCATCGATGAGAATTTCATCATCTGACAACATCATGTCGTCGTCGCTGGCGAAATCGTCTGTGTCCAGATACTCTTCAGAATCGGCAACTTCATCGGTGAATTCGCTGGCATCTCCATCGAAGACCACGGTCTCCGTATTCTCGTCGGCTTCGGGGTCGGCATATTCGCCGCTGGTCGGCTCGTCATCTTCCGCTGCGGCGGCTTTGCCACCTTTCTTGCCGGACGCGGCGGCTGATGCGGCCTTCTTGCCACCAAAGATGAGAACCCCGAACGGCATCAGGGCCACCACTACGGCCACGAGCAATGTCCCACCGACGAGCCCTTGCGTCACCATCCGCAAATTTTCAGCGTGATTCAGAAAGACCATGACCAGCAAAGCAGCCAGAATCCCGGCGGGAATAGCGGCGATCAGCGAAACGGCGGCCGTTTGTGTCCGAGACATGGTCAGAACTTCCTACCACTGCGAAATGAACCTGCGGAGTCTTGTCCCATCGTAAGAAGGGCCAGAACCCTCACACAAGATCGGAAACCTATTGGTGGCCACCGAAGCGGAACTTGGCAACCGGCGTCGACGGGCCATCAACCCGGATTCGGGAAAGCTTCCAGCGCGATCGGCGGGATTGCACCGGCCCTAGCGATCTTAGCAGTTATGGACACCAGGACACCCAGCCTCCGCAGTTCCAGTGGTGAATTACTGACACGTTCGCTCTGATATGGAAAGTCGTGCTGTCTGACATAACCGGCATTGTCTCTCTAACCTTGCCAGCCGCTCTCGTCTCTGCCAGAATCAGGCGTCCACATTTCCCAGTGGGCCTGAGGGATCGCTCCGGCTGGGGGTTGCCGCAGGTCGCAAAGGTGTTGAAAGGATGTTGGTATGGTACGACCTGTGACGGCACGTCTGGCCTGCGGACTCTTGCTGCTTTCGAGTCTGTGGGGGTGCAACAGTTCCTCGTCGTCACCGAGTGCTCCGTCTGCCGAAACTCCTGCCGTTGAGATCGGTGCCTCGAGCACTGGTGCGACTCCCAAGGCTCAGGGAGCAGCCGGATCCACCGATACGGCCTTCTGGCCCGATGCTCCAGATGTTCCGTACGTCTCTATCATGACCGATGTCGATGGTATCGAGATTCCTCGCATTCCGGTCACGCAGGAAACTCTCCAACTCCAAGGCAAGATTCAGGCCGATGTCGGCAATGCCCATGCCCAGAAGACACCGGGCGAGAAAGCCACGGGAGACTGGATCAGCATCCGGTTCAACTCGGAACCGAAGATTCTGAACTCTATCGTCGAAACATCCGCGGTCGAACAATACATCGGATCATACATCCGCGAAGGCCTGGCCAGGCAAGATCCGGAAACCTTCGAGTATGAACCGCACATCGCCTCAAAATGGGTGGCCGAAGACTCCGTTAAACTCTCCGCGAACACCTCGGGTCAGGAACGGCGAATCTCAATGGCCGGGTCTGACTCTTCAACTTCGGCTGAAACACTGGAGTTCTCTTATGAACTTCCGGGCGACAAAGAAGCCACACCCCCAACTGTCGAACTAACCACGACTGATGCCGCGGGCACGGCGCTCGGTAACGTCTGGGTCGGTGTGTATCCCGTGGGACGAATTCTGGGGGCACCGACCACCGGCTATCACCAGTGGAGTAACGCCGAGGGCAAGGTCTCGCTCTCGGGGATGCCGAGCGGAAAATACGCCGTCAAAGTCGGGGCGGAAGTTTATGGCGTCGCGACGGAAGAGGCCGACGGGACACTGAAAGTTGTCCCCGGAACCGCCGAGAATCCGCTCACAGAACAACTGAAAGACGAGGGAAAAGACGCCCTGATCATCCCCAAAGGTGGCTGGACTGACATCCAACGCGAGACCTATTTCACGTTCTACCTCCGGCCCGATGTGAAGTGGTCGGACGAAACACCTTACACGACGAAAGACCTGGAATTTGCCTATGCCGTCATTAACAACGGGACGGTCGATGGTGATTCTTTGCGGATCTACTATTCCGATCTGATCGAGTGCAAGGCTTTGACGCCGCACATTGTCCGCATGCGTTACCGGCAGCAGTATTTCAAGGCCTTTGAGTTTACTGCTGGGTTGTCGGCCTATGGCCCGCCGTTCCATCAGTTCGCTCAGTCGATCAAGGACAAGCTCAAAAAAGAATTGACGCTCGATCGGCTGACCGAAGCGGAAGAAGAAGCTCAAAACAAGGTCAGTGCGCACGGAGCCGCCTTCGGCAAGTTCTTCAATACCGACCCGGTATATAACGAAGAAGCCCCCCTGGGTACCGGGCCCTATGTCAAAGGCAAGTGGGATAAAGGTGACCGGCTGGAACTCAATCGCAATCCCAATTACTGGAATGCCGAACGGGCGGCCTATCTCGACAAAATCATCGTGCGGTTCATTCCTGACAACGTGACCGCGTTGCAGGCCTTCAAGGCAGGCGAACTCGACTTCTTCTGGAACATCACGCCGGAGCAATACTTTGAAGATCTCAAGGGGCCGCCCGACTGGTTCCAAGGGAAGTATGTGAAAGCGGCCTGGTACTCCCCCATGTTCAACTACTTCGGCTACAACCTGCTGAGGCCGCAGTTTCAGGACCGGCGGGTGCGTATCGCCTTGTCACTGCTATTCGATAAAGCGGACTTTCTGCATCAGAAATTGTACGACGCCGGCGTGGTTGTCTCCGGATCGCAATACTACTTCGGTCCGGGCTATGACCATGAAGTCGCCCCGATCAGTTATGATCCCGAAACCGCTCGCGATCTGCTGGCCGAAGCGGGCTGGGTTGATACCAACGATGATGGGATTCTCGATAAAGATGGCCTGAAAATGGTCTTCACGCTGCCGATGCCCAAAGGCAATCCGGTCGCAGAAGAGCGTGTGCAACTCTTCCAGCGCAGCCTGAAGAGCGTGGGGATTCAACTCGATATCCAGTTCCTGGAATGGGCCTCCTTCATCGATAAAATCCGAGCGAAGGAATTCGATATCTGCACACTCAGTTGGGCCACGCCGACCGAAAGTGATCCGTACCAGATCTGGCATAGTTCCGGAGCCAAACCCGAGAGCCGGGGCAGCAACCATGTCTCCTTCGGTAACCCTCTGGCCGATGAACTGATCGAAAAGCTGCGGGTCACGCTTGATGAAAAAGAACGGCAGCGGATTCACTATTCATTCCATCGGCTCATTGATCAGGAGCAGCCCTACACCTTCCTCTACTGTGTGCAGGAGTTCGGGGCGTATCATCAGCGATTCCGGGGTGTGAAGTGGTATCGCCTGCGTCCGGGATTCGATCTGACGGAATGGTACGTGCCGAAAGAGGAGCAGATTCACAAGTAACCATGTCGCTCAGGGATCACGTTCCCTGAGTTCCCAAGAATTGTCCTCATCGACCTGTGCAGTGAGTCTTCCCGTTGGCCAGCTACCTGTTGCGGCGATTGTTTCTGATGGTTCTCACCATGATGGGAATCATCGTCGTTTCGTTCCTAGTCATGCGGTTGGCACCGGGCGATCCTGCAGAACTGAAGTATGGCGGTGCCGAGCAGGCAGCCGCCGGGATCAATTCCGAGCGGGGGACTGAGGCGGCCATCACTCGCTTTCGAGAAAAGTTCAAGTTCGATCAGCCGTTGTACATTCAGTTCGGTTACTTCCTGAAGCGGCTCGCCACGGGCGATCTCATCTTCTTTCAGCGAGAGGTACCGATCTGGGGCGAACTTTGGGACGCTCTGAAGGTGACGATGCTGCTCAATCTGTTTGTGTTCGTGCTGATCTACTCGTTGTCGATTCCCGCGGGCATCTGGAGTGCGGCCCATCCTTACTCCCGTTCCGATACCGTGCTGACCATCACGCTCTTCCTGCTCTACAGTTTGCCGTCGTTCTGGGTGGCGGAGCTCATGCGCATGGCCGTGATGTCGGAATGGTGGACGCAGGTCGGCGTTACTCCCCCGATCCTGCCGATCTTAGGATTGAAGTCCTCGAATTACATGGCACTCTCTCCCACGGGACGGTTTCTGGACTATCTCCAGCACATCATTCTCCCCGTGAGTTGCATGACCTATGGCGGGTTGGCCTATATCAGCCGGCAAATGCGGGCCGGTATGCTGGAAGTCATTCGGCAGGACTATATTCGCACCGCAGAAGCCAAGGGCTGCAGCAAGACCCGTGTGATTCTGGTGCATGCCCTGCGGAACAGTCTGTTCCCGATCATCACCCTGCTCGCGTCTCTGCTGCCGTTTCTTGTCGGCGGCAGCGTGATTATCGAATACATCTTCAATATCCCCGGGATGGGCAAACTCAGTTACGAGTGCATCCTCCGGCGGGAATATGATTTTGTCATGGCTACGCTGATTCTTTCAGCGGTCCTGACGTTGGTGGGCATTCTGATTTCCGACGTGTTGTATGTGCTGGTCAATCCACGCGTCAGTTTTGAGTCGGAGCGTTAGCCCGTGGCGCGTGATCGTACCCCCTCGCCTGCCGATCAAAGTCAGTGGGCACTCATCTGGCGGCAATTCCGCAAACGCCGTTTGGCCGTGGTCTGTGCCGCGATCATTCTTTCGCTGGTCACCATCAGCGTGTTCGCACCATTCCTGGCGAACGACCGCCCGTTGGTGTATCGGGGAACTAATCGCTTCGAATACCGCGAAGCCGTACGCACCTTGCGGGAAGTCCTTTCGCGTTTGGCTGACAAGACCGACAAAGCCCCCGATGCCAAGACCCGTAATACACTTCTGACTTCAGTGCGGTTGCAAGGGTCGTTAATGCGAAAGGCCTTGACGCCTGCTGATGCGGAAGCCTTGGGAACGCTCATCAACGAGGCCGAAACCGCTGGAGCGGCGGGTAATGCCGAACGATTGCTGGAACTGCGGAACAGCATTCAAAAAGAATTTGGCCGTCGCGATATTCCCTTGCAATCGCGGACGTTCTGGCCGGTGCTGGCGTCACTCACCTGGGCTGACCTGCTGTTTATGGTCTTCAACGTCGTGCTGCTGGCGTTTCCGCTCTGGCAAAGGCCCGTGCATCGTTGGACAGAGCATCATGCGGCGCTCCGCAAGTGGGTCTTTCTCGGTGTCTGGATCGGGCTGCCTTGCCTCAGCGGATGGTTATGGCAAATGGCCGTCCCGGCTCGCAATGATCGCACCAATTACAAGAACGGTGTCCTCGCGTCTGAGGCCTCCGCCAATTCGTCTTTGGTGATTTATGAATCGGTGACCTGGCCGCCCATTCCCTACGGGCTCGATGAGGACGATATTTCCTACAAGGAAGGCAAGCCGGCTCTGTTCGCCAGCCCCGATAAGAAGTCGAACAAAACCAGCCCCTGGAATGGACCCCACTGGCTGGGGACCGATTCGATTGGCCGCGATGTGGCCTGCCGGATGATCTGGGGCGGACGCGTCAGCCTCTCCGTTGGCATTGTGGCCGTTTCGATTTACGTGACCATCGGCATTGTCATTGGGGCAATCGCGGGCTATTTCCGGGGTTGGACCGACCTGATCATCTCGCGAATCATTGAGATCGTCATCTGTTTCCCGGCCTTCTTTCTGATTCTGACCATCGTGGCCTTTGTCGGCCCCAGCATCTTTAACATCATGGTGATTATCGGTCTCACCGGCTGGACGGGGATTGCCCGGTTGATACGGGGCGAGTTCCTAAGGCTGGTCAACCAGGAATTTGTGCTCGCGGGGCGAGCCTTGGGTTATTCACCTACGCGGCTGATCTTCAAGCATGTGCTTCCCAACGCCATGGCCCCCGTGCTGGTCTCAGCGACCTTCGGTGTCGCCGGGGCCATTCTGACCGAGAGCAGCCTGTCGTTTCTGGGGTTGGGAATCAGCGCTCCGACACCGTCATGGGGGGGCATGTTGTCCTCCGGCCGTGATGCCATCTTTCGGGCTCCCTGGCTGATCTGGTACCCTGGATTGGCAATCTTCATCACCATCAGTTGCTACAATCTGGTGGGAGAAGCCTTGCGAGATGCGTCTGATCCGCGGTTGCGGGGTTCGCGGTAAAGCACCGTCAGGACAAACGTTCGGTAATTTCTACGAAAACCTGTCCCGAAACAGGACGGTCGCGACAATACCTTCGGAAGGGTTCGCTCCGGAACGTTATGCAAGCCCACGAACTGTTCGAAATTCTCGTGAGAGAAAATGCGGATATGCTGCTGGCCTATCTCCGGGCTGTCGTGCGCGATGCCACCGCTGCGGACGATCTCTTTCAGGAAACGATGCTCACCGCCTGGCGGCGACTTCCCGATTACGACAAGACGCGTCCCTTCGGTCCGTGGCTGCGGGGCATTGCCGCCCGGACGGTGATGGCCTGGCGTCGGCAACGTGCCAAGTCGTTTGCCCTGTGTGATGAGGAAATCCTGGAACACTTGAGTGCCCGTTGTGAGACCATTCAGAAGCAGCCGGGTGATACCTGGGATCAGAAGCTGGAAGGTTTACGGGACTGCGTCGATAAACTTCCCGATCGTTATCGCGATGTGATTCAACTCCGTTATGCCGAGGAACTCTCGCCGGAGTCGTTGGCCGATCGGTTGGAAATCACGGGTGAAACGCTCAAAAAGCGTTTGCAGCGTGGCCGCGCCCGTTTGCTGGAATGCTTGGAACGAAAGTTAAAGTGGGATGCACCGGAGGCCGGGGCATCGATGTCGCTGAGTTAGCGAGGGATCCGAAATGTCAGCGGCGCATGATGACGATCACCCCCCCCTGCCGCCTGTCGATGGACAGGTCGGCGATTGGCTGGATTTCGGCCATGAGGTGACAGACGCAGACACGTTGTCACCTGACGGACGGCGTCGTGCTGCCGATCTGCAACTGGTCCACAGTCTGCTGTCACAAAGCCTGCGTGTCGATGCGGTCGCGAAGGAACGCCGAATTCAACGGGTTGCGGCGCGCGTGCAGGAACTCTCCAACACGGTGACGCCGGCCGAAAATTCCGCACCTCGGCCGCGACGACGCTGGTGGGCACCCGTCGCCATCGCAGCGGCGGTGGTGATGGTCGCTGCGATGTTACGAATCGCGGAGCCCAAGCAGTCGGCCCTGGCAACGGTGACGGCGTCGCTGCAAGATGCCCATACCGGCTCCGATCGTTTGTATCGGGTCCAACTCGATTGGAATGGACCGATGACCGGGGCTCGGGAACTGCCCATCAATTTATGGGTTCATGGCGGCGATCGGTATGTCCTGCGGTATCAGGGGGCCTTGGGGGAATTTGTCGTCGGGACGAATGGTACCGAGCACTGGGTGGTCCCAGCGGTTGGCCCCGTGGTCGTCGGTCAGCAACCGGGGTTGCTCGAACAGGCGGTGTTAGGCGACCAGCTTTCCAGTCCCGACTTGCTCATTACCTCCGTGCTCGATCGCATGGCCCGCAAGTATGATTTGGCGTTGTTGCCGGAAGTGGATGTCCCGGATGCCGATGGGGCAACATCGATCCGATGCAGCCATGTGCGGGGGCAACTGCACACCCCCGATCCGCTCGCCCCCGACACCATCGAACTCTGGGCGGCACGCAATTCCGGTGTCGCCGAGCGGCTGCGACTGACCTGGTCAAGCCCGACGGAAGAACGCGGTTTGAAAGCCGTTACATTCGAACTTCAGCCGTTGACCGACCCGGTGGCGACCGACTGGTTTGAACACGCCACCCATCACGCCGCCGATCGTCGGGTTATCGTGCGACCGTCTGCCGGTGTTGGACCAACGACCTCACCGTGAGGCGGGCAGGGCATTCCAAGCCTGGCGGATAGTTTCGACCCGTTTGCGGTTGACCCCCAGATCGGAATAGCCCAATCGCGAAGCTGACCGCACATGAATGACATGAGCCTCGGCATCGATCAGGAATTCCAGATCGTCGACGAATCGCATAATCAATGTGGTGCAGGTCACATGCAGGTATGTCGGCTCATCAACCACGACTTTGGCGCGAGGCAACGTGCCGATGACTTGCAGCAAACGGGCTTTGGCCGCAGCGACATCACCCGTAAAAGCCAGGGGAGCAATCGCGTGCTGCGAATCAGCATCTTGCGAGCAGACACAATTCGGAGAGTTCGGACAGGCGTGCAGACGTCCCGCCGCGAGGCCGAGCGTTGTGGAACCCGATAACAGAAACATCAGTTCGCCTCCCATGCGGATCGCCAAGACGGCGATCGCGACCATCCCACATCGAAAGAGCCATGTGCGACGGCGCGTCGCGGGCTGGGCAGCGGGAGTTACCATGTCCACTCGGTAACACCCCGCAAATTCTGAATCCGTTCCTGCGGCCAATGGCCATGCTTCAATTGAATGATGGTATCCGCTGCCATCGTTAATGTGTCAAATTGCGATTCATTGTCCAAACCGGCAATGTGTCCGCTTAACAAGACGTTCGGTAACGTCAGCAATGGGCTTGTCAGCGGTAAGGGTTCGACCTCGAAGACATCCAGGGCCGCAGCTCGCAGCTTCCCCATGCTGAGTGCGGTATAGAGCGCCGCTTCATCCACAAGTGCGCCACGGGCCGTGTTAATCAGCACGGCGGTGGGTTTCATGGTCGCCAGTGTTTCTGCGTTGATCATATGCCGGGTTTCCGGCGTCACGGGCACATGCAGCGAGAGGTAATCGGCCTGGCGATACAATTCCGGCAACGAGACCATCTGGATGCCATGTTGTGCCACGAACTGCGGGTTGGCATACGGGTCGTATCCCAACAGTTTGACACCAAAGCCCGCCAGTTTTTGCACGACGGCTTGACCAATCCGGCCGAGTCCGACCACACCGACCGTTTGTCCCATGAGACGGGGTGTCGAAAACCGTTCCCAGGTTCCGCTGCGTACGACCTGATCACGGCGAGGGTAACCCCGCACGATGCCCAGCAGCATCGCCAGGGTCTGTTCGGCCACCGCATGATGATTCACCCCGGGGGTGGTGGCCACGACAATGCGGCGGTCGTTACAGGCGGCGAGATCAATCGCGTCGAAACCAACCCCCGTGCGAGACAGCACGCGTAAATCGGGGAGTTGTTCAATCAGGCTGCGGGGCCAGGGTTCCGACCCCGCGATGACTGCCGAAACTCCGCGAGCTTGTTCCAGAAGTCGTGCTGCCTGAAACGGCTGGCAGGCACAATCCGCAATGACTACATCGAAGCCCACAGCTTGCAGTGCAGCGATATGCGGGCCGATATTTGTATTGAGCGCAGTACACAAAACGGTAGGCATGAGAGACTCGCCGTGAGGAGAGGGGCTTGGTGAATCACCAACGATAGCCCAAACCCGCCCTGTTTTCGATTCTGCTGACTTTATGACTTTCCGGCACAGTCAGGCCGTGCAATTTGTCGGATGTTTGCGTAGAATTATGTGAATTGAGATTCAGTCTCAATAAGGGTTTGGACAGCATGCTTGGGGCTTTTACCGTGTCGCAAGTCATTCCTCTGGAAATGCTTAAGTCAGGTGAGCAGGGGGCCATCTACGATGTGGATGGTGCCGCCGACTTGGTCCATCGCCTCGCGGAAATGGGGCTCAGGGAAGGCGTCCGGGTGAGAATGCTCCGCCCCGGTTCCCCCTGCATCCTCGATATTAATCACCAGAAACTGTCGTTCCGCGTCGACGATCAGGCCACAATTCTGGTCGAAGTTGCCTCGTAACTGGCCTCGCAGCTTCCGGTTTCCTCCTCACCAATCATCCACCATGCCAACACTTTGTGAACTTTCCGTCGGTCAACAAGCCCGGGTTTTAGACTTGGTGGGTGAAGACGCGATTGCCGTTCGTCTGATGGAAATGGGGCTCATCGAAGGGACCGATGTTTCATACCTTGGCGCGGCCCCGCTGGGTGATCCTTTGGAATTCGCCGTACGCGGTTATCGACTTTCGTTGCGACGCAGCGAGGCGGACCGTGTGCAGGTAGAACTGCTGCCAGTGGCCCCCTGACCACGATTAATCACACGCCGAGACGCCCTCGAAAGATCCCGCCGAATGTCGGTTGCCGCTCCCGTTCGAACACTGAAAGTTGCGTGCATTGGGAACCCGAATACGGGGAAGAGCACGTTGTTTTCGGCGCTCACGGGTATCCACACGCGGATCGGCAATTTCCCGGGAGTCACGGTCGAGAAGAAAATCGGGTGGTTCGAACAGTCTCGGCAACGCGTTCAACTGATCGATTTGCCCGGCACTTACAGCCTGTCCCCACGCACACTTGATGAGATGGTTTCGGTGGATGTGTTGCTGGGCCAGCAGGCCGATGTCGGTGCGATCGATGCGGTCCTGTGCATCACCGACGCTTCGAATCTGGAACGGCATCTGTATGTGGTCAGTCAGGTCCTTGACCTTGGCCTGCCAGTGGTGCTGGTTCTCAATATGTGGGATGTGGCCAGTGAGCGCGGCGTGACCATTGATGTCGCGGCATTGGAACGGCGGCTGGGAATTCCCGTCATTCCTTGCGAGGCCCACCGCAAACAGAATCTTGTTGCGATCAAAGAGGCGGTCATCAAATGTGTCGATCAACCGGTGAAGCAGCAACTGCCCCTCTTCCCGGAAGCATTTTATCAGGAAGCGCAGCAACTGCGGCAGGAGTTCGGTGGCGAGGTACGGCCTCGGTATCTCTTTGAACGTCTGTTGCTCG
The DNA here is from genome assembly GCA_016125225.1 of bacterium. Classification (GTDB taxonomy): domain Bacteria; phylum Planctomycetota; class Planctomycetia; order Planctomycetales; family Planctomycetaceae; genus DSVQ01. The sequence goes on from WGME01000003.1 coordinate 168,667, forward strand.
ATCCGGGCGGCTTCATCGAGCACCAGTTCGAGAAAGAATCGGGTGCCTCGCTTGCAACTGCGGTCGCTGCCGCACGAGAGAGGTTAAAGCAGGCCGGCATTCGAGTCCCGAGTATCGAAGCCAAGTTGCGCTACGCCTGGGCACGAGACACACTCGCGGGTGTGGTCACGGCTCCGACTACGAATGTGCAGACCGCATCGGATCGGATCGATCGCTGGTTGACGCATCGTTTCGTCGGGGTGGGGATTTTCTGTGTCATCATGTTTGCAGTCTTTCAGGCGATCTATACCGGTGCCACGCCGCTGATGGATCTGATCGAAAGCGTGCAGGGATGGCTCGGTGACCACATCGCGGTATGGGTTTCCCCCGGACCACTGCAGAGTTTGCTGGTGGATGGTGTGGTCGCCGGTGTGGGTGGCGTCGTGGTCTTCCTGCCGCAGATTGTCTTGCTGTTTCTATTCATCGCCTTGCTGGAAGACTGCGGCTATATGGCCCGTGCTGCCTTCCTGATGGACAAGCTGATGACAAAGGTCGGCCTGAGTGGCAAATCGTTCGTGCCATTGATGTCGTCCTTTGCTTGTGCCATTCCGGGAATCATGGCGACGCGTGTGATCGAGAATCGGCGTGATCGCATGACGACGATTCTGGTCGCCCCTCTGATGAGTTGTTCGGCCCGGCTTCCAGTCTATGTGCTGATGATCGGGGCATTCATTCCGAGTGTGTTTCTCTGGGGATGGTTGCCGTTGCAGGGAACGGTGCTGTTCTGCATGACGTTTTTTGGCGCGGTGGTCGCCATTCCGGTGGCCTGGCTGCTGAAGCAGACCTTGTTTCGGGGCGAAACGCCGCCGTTTGTCATGGAACTGCCGAGCTACAAATGGCCATCTCCCGGAATCGTATTTCATCGGGTCTATGATCGAGCCAAGTCATTCCTGCTGCGGGCGGGAACGCTCATCTTCGCGACCAATATTCTCATCTGGGCTCTCAGTTACTTTCCTGGCGACCATACACAGGAACTGGCCTTGCGGGAGGTCGTGGAGACCGCACCTACCGATGAAGCCGTGGCAGCACTCAATGCGGAATCCGAACGACTCCTCGCCGAGAGTTACCTGGGCCGATCTGGAAAACTGATCGAACCGCTGGTTCGTCCCTTAGGCTGGGATTGGAAAATTGGTGTCGGGGTGATCGCCTCATTTCCCGCACGCGAGGTCATCGTCGCCACGCTGGGCACAATTTACAGCCTGGGCAGCGATGTCGATGAAAACAGTGACGGGTTGAAGTCGGCGATGCAATCCGCGACATGGCCCGATGGCCAGCCGATCTACACGGTCCCGGTCGCGATTTCCATCATGGTCTTTTTTGCCCTGTGTGCCCAATGTGCGGCGACACTGATGGTGATTGCCCGGGAATCGAGCCATTGGGGTTGGGCGGTGTTCACTTTCGTGTACATGACCGGCCTGGCCTATTTCGGAGCCTGGCTGACGGTGCAAGTGGGCACAGCACTCAGCGGTTGAACGTCACTGGGGTCTGCCACCGCGTCCGCACGGGTCCCGCAAAAATGGCCGGAGGTTGCAGCGACCGCGGGGGTTCTGTTCCAATCAACCCGGAAGAACGACGAAGCCGTCTTGTTCCAGACACCTCGTGGACGGTATGACCCTCGAAATCTCAGAACATCGTCGGATGCCTTGGAAGGAACAGCCCGGTTACCCCGTGGCTGCGGGTGGCCGCTGGTCTTTGATGCTGTGCAGTCTGGCGTTGCTGGCAGGCTTTCTCCTAGCGGCAGCACTGGAACCCGATCCGCGAGGATACGGGACACATCAACGGCTGGGCTTGCCGGAATGCTCCTTCCAGATGCTGTTTAACCGGCCGTGTCCTGGGTGCGGAATGACCACTAGTTTTGCCCACTTTGTACGAGGTCATTGGAGGCAATCGTTCGCGGCGAATCCGGCGGGGTGGCTGCTGGCCATCACCTGTGCGGGGATCATTCCCTGGTGCTGGTGGAGTGCTTATCGCGGCTGCCTGTGGCTGGTGAGCGATCCTTGGAAAACATCGGCCCTGCTGATGGGAACCTGGGGGACCGTGACGTTGACCTGCTGGCTGTGGCGCTTCTGGTGATCGTCCCGCTCGACTGAGCTGCAGACACTCACGGCAGGATGCCGTGGGCAGATAAGGGCAAGTGACATGCCATATTTCCACCGAGGCCGTCCGGCCGCCGCGACAGCATTACTATCGCTGGTTGTGGCCATCTCCGGCTGTTCTCTGGGCGTCATGGCCGGCAAGATGCTGACGGGCGAACCTTTGCAGCCCGCGCAGTTCAAAGCCATGACCGGCGTCGATCTGACCAAGGGCAAACACAAAATCGTCATCGTCTGCTCGACACCGACTTCGGTCGACGAAAGCTTGTCGAGTCTGAATCTCGACTTGATTGACGGCATCACCCGTCGGATGAAAGTCAATCAAGTCGATGTGGTTAATCCCGACAAGGTCGCTCGATGGATCGATGACAACGGCGGCGTGATCACTGATCCGTCGGAAATGGCCAATGCCTTTGATGCCGACTATGTCGCCTGGATCGATCTCTATTCCTTTAGCTTGCGGGAAGAAAACAGCCCCAAGTTATTGCGTGGGCGTACCACGGGTTACATTCGCGTCTATCAGGTGCAGGAAGTCGGCGACTCTAAAACGGTTCTCACGGCCTTCAATACCGAATTCACCTCGACCTTTCCCCATCATAAACCCATCTCGGAGCTCAGCCGTTCACAACTGACGTTCCAGAAGGAATTCATTGACCAGATCTGTGACGAATTGGCTGAGAAGTTTTACGACCACCGGCCAGGCGTGCAGTTCTGATCATTGCCATTTCCGTCGATAGCCTGCGGCGAGGTAGCACTTTGCCGGTTTGCGGTTCCACAGCCTCAGGGAATTTGAGAGATGTCCTGTCACCGTTTTTCAGCGACTCGACGATCGCCCGTGTGGCAACCCTTGCTCGCGATGTGCCTGGCGATGGCGGTATGTCTGCCATTGTCTGGTTGCAGCTACCTTCTGTTTCTGGGGTATCTGATCGGGGGGCCGCCGTCGATTGAGCCCGACTTCGACGCCGAAACCAGAGAGTGCATGACCGACAAAGATGTTACTGTAGCGGTCATCTGTTATGCACCGGATCAGGTGAAATACAGTTTTGAGGACATTGACTACGAAGTCGCCAAGTATCTCACCTTCCGCCTGCATGAGCATAAAATCAAAGTGGTGAACCCGGACAGCGTACGGGCCTGGGTTGAAACGCACAAAGACTGGGATCGGCCAGAAGAGATCGGCGAAGCGTTCGAAACCACCTATGTGATCTACATCGATCTCAACGAGTTCTCGTTGTATGAAGATGGCAGCGCCAACCTGTACCGCGGGCGAGCTGAAGCCATCTGCAGCGTTTGGAAGATGGAAGAAGACGGAACATCGGCCGAGAAGATTTTCAGCAAAGAGAAGATCTCCAAATTCCCCACGCATCAACCGATGTCGGCCTCGGAAGAGACCTACAGCAACTTCAAGGCCCGCTATCTGTCGCGGTTGAGCGAAGAGATTGGACGCCTCTTCTACGAGTACTATCTGGTCGATGACATCGACTACGGCGGCTGAGGAAGACCGTGGCCGATCGTTACAACAGATGGCGTGCTTTGATATCCAGATACCGGCTGATCAACCGGCTCGATAGCTGGTCAGGCAGGCAATCGATCGCCAGCAGCCCTGACTTCTGTACCGCCAGTAACTGTTCATGCTGAGCAGTCACCATCTCGGCGGCGGTGGCGACCTGAAAGGCTTCCAGATCGGTTTCCGGAACTGTGTTCATACGGTCATGCAGCGGAACATTCTGCAGCAACGCCGTCAGGACCAGGTGCGGTGTCCGCAGACGACGCATCGCATCGGTGATCGATCGCAGATGCAGTTCGTCGATGCCATGGGTCAGCAGCACCACCAGACTTCGCTTGCGATAGCGGTACCGGAGTTGGTTGACGAGTAAGTCATAGTCCGTGGCGACATAGGCGGGCTGCAGGTCGTAAATCTGGCCGATCATCCGTTCCACGCCACCCCTCCCGCGAACCGGTGTGATCCACCGCCGAATCGTTTGATCGCCCGCTATCAGCCCCACCGTGTCCCCCTGACGCAGGGCCACATAAGCCAGCAGCATGGCGGCATTCATGGCCCGGTCAAAATGAGTGACCCCGGCGAACTCGTTGCACATCGACCGGCCGGTATCGAGAACTAACAGCAGGTTCTGATTGCGTTCCACGACATACTCGCGGCTGATCAGATCCTGATGCCGGGCCGTCGCTTTCCAGTCAATGTTGCGGTACTCGTCTTCGCGACGATACTCCCGCAGCCGATCAAAATCGGAACCTCGACCACGCAGCCGTGAAAGTCGGACGCCGGCTTCCGCTAACCGATTCTGACGGGCCAGCAGTTCCACTTGCCGTACCGATTGAATGTCCGGGTAGATTTTCACCGGCTGTGGTTGCGGGCGGTCCGCCTGCAAAGTCCAGAAGCCCCAGCGGCTGCGCAGACGGAGAAAGAGTGTGCCAAATTGATCAGCCCCCCGCTGATGCGGCTCCAGAAAGTAAGTCGCAGCGACGCGTTGTTGCGGAGGCAGTTCGACGGTGAAGGGCAGGTCTTCCCAACGGCTGGGTTGCGGAGGTTCGTCGTGCACGGTCACCACGATGGGGGACGACGTGCGATTGCGTAGCAGCACGACAATCGGGTTTCTGGCCCCCACGCTGAGGACGGCTCGGGCATCTCGAAAGACTTCCACGTCTCGCAAGCGAGGCGTCAGAAGCAAGTCGATCAATGCCGTCGCCGCAACAGAAAACGTCAACGCCAATCCTAAACTGGCGGCGGCGGGAAACCATGGAGAGACGCAGAACGGCAATCCGGCTGCCAATGTCCAAACAATGAGTCGCCAGCGCGGCATCATGGCTGGGGTGCCTCGACGGCGTCGAGAACATCCAGGATCACACGATCAACCGTGATGCCTTCAATTTCGGCTTCCGGATTCAATCGTAGACGGTGTCGCAACACCCAAGGGGCCAACTGCTTCACATCATCGGGCGTAACGAAGTTCCGACCACGACAGGCCGCCAAAGCCCGGGCCGCGAGTAATATACTCACGCTGGCACGCGGACTGGCTCCGATTTCCACGGCACCCCAACTGCGGGTCTTCCCCACAATCGCGGTGATGTAAGCCACGATGGCCGGTTCCACAATGACACTCACGACGGTCCGCTGAATGTTAACGATATCTTCGGACGACAACACCGGGTGCAACTCATACGTCTCCAGCCGACGATGGTCGTGCCCCTTAATGTAGTTTTCGAGGATCAGGGCTTCCTGTTCGGCGGAAGGGTAATCGACCAGCAACTTAAACATAAAGCGGTCGAGCTGCGCTTCCGGCAGCGGGTAGGTGCCTTCCTGTTCCAGGGGATTCTGCGTGGCGATGGTGATAAACGGAGGCGTGAGGGGGTAGACAATTCCATCCACCGTCACCTGGCGTTCCTGCATGGCTTCCAGCAGTGCCGATTGGGTCTTCGCCGGTGCCCGGTTGATTTCATCCGCGAGCAGTAACGATGTGAACAACGGCCCCGGATTGAACGTGAATTTGCGTTCCTGCAGGTCGAACACCGAGTGGCCGGTGATATCGGAAGGCATCAAGTCGGGTGTGAATTGAATACGGCGAAATGGGCACCCGACGATGCGGCTGAGCGTATTAACCAGCAGCGTTTTGCCCAGCCCCGGTGCCCCCTCGATCAGTACGTGGCCTTCACAAAAGAGAGCTACAAGGGTCGCTTCGACTAACTCGTCCTGTCCGATCAGAACCCGCCCAATTTCCGTGGTGGCCCGTTCAAAGTTTGCCTGAATCTGCGAAAATTCCATCGGTGGGAGTACTTTCCTTGTCTCCGTCCGGCTCTTCCCGACGGAGTGGCATGACACATCGATCAGCAGGACCGAGCCCTTGGGCCAGCAACGGTCACGGGACATCGTTCCAGAAATCGTAACGGACCTCTGTACCCACAGCCAGTGCGGGAGATTTTCCCTGATCTGGTCCCACATTCTGACAATTTGCTCAGAACGATTTCGACTCATGCTCTGCAACCGCTCGCTCTCCGGGACAGTTGTTTTGCCCCACTTTTTGAGGGGATTCAGATGCTGTCTGATGAACACTTGGAGATCATTCCCGTAGCACGCTAGAATCTGCCTCGCTGACACGTTCCATAACACCGACGATCAAAGTCCGATGGTTGGCCCGCCGACTTTACTTTGCGAACTTGCCGTGAAGTTTGGTTGTCCATGTGGGGCCTTTCATCCAACAAGTAGGAATGAGACCACCTAAGCGCCCGTAGCTCAGCTGGATAGAGCAGCGGATTTCTAATCCGCCGGTCGGGGGTTCGAATCCCTCCGGGCGTAGTTTCTTTGGGCGCCTCTGCCCGGTTTGGCGGGACTCGTTATGCGCCAGGATCTGCGATGATGCGTGCAGCACCGTGTGACTGGAATGCTGTGATCTCTGAGGGAATTCCTTCATTCCGAGCCGACTCACATGCGCGGCAATAGGCCGCCGCCGTCTTCGATTTGATGATGGACGCGAGGTTCTAACCTCGAACGAAGGTCAAATCGCTCGTGGGCCGAGATCATCATGTTTTCTTTGGGCAATTGGCGGAAGCTCGCCACAAGCAGAGGACAGTCGTATCCGAATTACAGTTCTGCCATCAGTGAAGATTCTGTTCACACAGGTCAATGTGACACCGTGCTCTACACATTCTGTCAGTGAGCAAACATGTATTCAGAACCGCAGACTCATGAAGTTCACAGTGCCATCATACGGAATGTCTCAGCGGGAGAATTCGGTTATCAGGTCAACGACCGACAACCGCTCTCAACAGAGAAGACACATCATCCGTCGACTGCGACCCTGCTGATTGCATCGTCTCAACGCCTGTTTGCCGAGGCTTTCGCCGCGGCGCTACAGGGGCATGATCAAATCACGGTGGTGAATTGTTGCCAGACTCAGGAAGCGGCCCTGTATTTGTGTGCCGAAAACTCGCCACAATTGCTGCTCATGGATGTGGCCATGATTTCAACAACGGTCACTAATTTTCTCCATTTTGTGGCACAATTGCCTACGGCTGTGCGTGTGGTACTGCTGGCTGACAACGATTCTGATGTATTGCTGGAGCAGGCGCTACAGGCTCATGTGTCTGGCTATCTGCTGAAGTCGGAATCGTTAGAGTCGTGCCTTCGAGAACTGCTGAATGTCGCATCTGGCGAGCAGGTGGTTTCCAAGTCACTCCTTCCGCTTCTGCGAAAAGATAGTCGTGGTCACTGGCAACTGGCACAGCCCTCGGCGGTCATGGAACTCAGTGATCGTCAAATCGAGATTGTGCGGCTGATTGCCTTGGGGCACAGTGTTAAAGAGATTTCGCAAATCCTTAGGATGACGATCAAATCGGTGGATAGCCACAAATACCGCATCATGCGGCAATTGAAAATTCATGATCGCGTTCAGTTGGCGAATTATGCCAGTAAGCACGGCATTCAACTGCGTAGCGGAGCCGCATCGGTCAGCGCGGGCCATCACTAAGCCAGGCGAGCATCGTCTATCGGAAGCTGGCTGATTTCAAATACCAGGGCTGCAATCGAATCGACGCCAAATTTCTTCATCACTGATTGCCGCCGCCGATCCAATGTTCTCGAACTGATGTCGAGGATCTGAGAGATCGACTTGTTGGATTCGCCTCGCACCAGCAGACGCATGACCCGGAGTTCTTCGTCTGTCAGGCTTTCCAGTCGTGCCTGAAGCCGGGATTGTTTTTGTCGCTGCTGCCATCGGGTTTCACTATTCTGCAGCCCGAGTTTGATGGCGTTCAGTAATGCCTCTTGAGAATACGGTTTCTCAAGCAAGGTGATGGCGCCGGCCTCCATGATCTGAACCGCAGTGGCAACATCGGAGGTTCCCGTCACCACAATCACGGACATGACACACTGCTGAGCGCAAAGTTGGCGTTGTAGTTCCAGGCCGCTCATGGCGGCCATTTGTAAATCGGTCACCACACAGCCGGGCTGGTCGAGTGCGACCTTTGACAGGAATTCTTCAGCAGACCGAAACGTCAGTGCGGTGTAGTTGTGTGCCTGCAGCAAGGCGACAAGCGAACTGAGAACCGCTGGGTCGTCATCTACGACAAAGATCGAGTGGGACTGTGTCATGATTCGACTCCATTTTCCTCGGAAGGGTCACGCGAAAGCAGGCCCCTCCTTCGACAAGCGTCTCCGCGGTAATTCGACCGCCATGATCCTGAATCATGGTGCGGCTCAGGCTGAGACCTAATCCCATGCCTGATGACTTTGTGGTAAAGAACGGTTCAAACAAACGGGCTTGCGATGCCGTTGTCAAGCCAGGGCCTCGATCGGTGATCTCGATGACGCATTCCTGTTGTACCGCCCGAGAGGCAACGCGAATCAATTTTCGGTCTACAGGAAGTTCGCGGATGGCATCGCGCGCATTGATGAGCAGATTGACGATTACCTGTTCAATCTGAATGCGATCACAGGCAACCATCAGATGTTCGGGAGACAGGTTCAGCTCAATACGAATGCCCAGTCCGCGAAATTCATTCCCCACCAGTTCGACAGCGAACTCCAGGATTTGATTCAAATCCCACTGGGAGCGCGGACCGCTTTGCCGACGGCAGAAATCCCGCAAGCGGTGCAGGATGTCGCCACACCGCCGGTCCTGCAGCTGAATCTGTTCGACATATTCCGTCAGCCGTTCCAGTTGGTCTTTATCTCCAGACTTCAGCGTGGCCATGCAAGCTGCGGCAAAATTACCAATCGCACTCAAAGGCTGGGCCACTTCATGTGAGATCGCGGCAATCATTTCACCGACGGTGCTCAACCGCGCCGCATGGAGCAATTCTGCTTGCCGAGCAGCCAGTTGCTCTTCGGCCTTTTTTCGATCGGTGACATCGACATCAAAGCAGTAAAACTCTGGCGGTTGTCCCGACCGCGGGTGTAACACGCGGCTGGCCAGCACGACTCGTCGTTCTCCACCGGGTCCGACGACTTCGACTTCCGCCGCCGGGGGAAGTGTGTTCGAACGCAGGGCTTCATCCATCAATTTCCGTTCGATAGTTCGTCCAGGTTCCTCATGGAGCTTTTCGAGCAGGTTCTGTCCAATGATGTCGCTGGCGGCATGTCCATATAGTCGTTCGCTGGCCCGATTCCAGAAGGTGATGGTCCCGTCGGGTTCATAGGCCTGCACGGCGACATTTTCCAGGTTTTCCAGCAGGGAACGCAGGCGGGTTTCTGCTTCGCGGCGTTCTTGCGAAGCCTGCTCCCGTTCGATGGCTAACCCGGCCAGTGCCGTGGCCGATGAGATGACCCGTAAATCATCTTCTGTGGGCGAGGCAACCACGCGATGGTAGATGGAAAAGATCGCTAGAACTTGTGGTGGCGTTTGTCCCTCTTGTCCCGACGGAGCCACCACAGGAAAGGCCCAGCAACTGCGCAGTTCGATGCTTGGTGCCAATTCAGCAATCGACGGCCAGCGTGTTTGCTGCCACAAATCGGGGACGATGACCGGCTGCGTAGTTTCGGCCGCTGTTCCACAAGGACAGGTAGTTTGCTTAGCCGGGCTGCGGTCAAAGGCCACATGGAAGTCGGGGGGTAACCTTTGGCCGATCCCCGTCCGCATGGTCTCGTTTTCAATCAACAAAACGATGCAGACTGAGCCTGCAATTTGACGTTCGACAAAGAGTGTGAGGTCTTCGAGAACGTCACGGAGTGGTTCCCCAGCAAACGCTCGATCCAGGACGCGGTTTTGTAACCTTAAGGCCTGGTCCGCGTAGTAGCGGTCCGTGACATCCAGGTGAACGCCGATCAGGCTAATTGGCTTATCATCGACACCGTTCTCGACTGTCCCTCGCGAAAAAATGTATCGCCATGTTCCATTTTTGTGCCGCATGCGGAATTCCGAGCGGTAGTCCGTGGCTCGGTTTTCTACGGCGAGTTCAATCTGGGCCAGTGCATAGGGGAGGTCGTCGGGATGGACCCGGCTTTCCCATTCATGATAGCGCCCGCTGATTTCATGGTCTTCATAGCCAAGTTGCTGTTTCCACACCGCCGAAAGGCTAACGTCATTGGTCCGCAGATCCCACTCCCACGTTCCCACGTTGGCAGAATCGAGGATTAACCGCTGACGCTGTTGTGATGCAGCCAGCGATTCCAGGGCTTGCATTTGTTCGGTGATATCCTGCATCGTACCGATGAGTTGCTGCACGCGGCCTTCCGGATTGCGCAGAAAGACCGTGTCGTGACAGGCGAACCAGCGGTAGGTACCGTCTCGGTGCCGCTGGCGGAGACGGGTTTCCAACACTTCGCCATCGCGAACCGTGTTCCAGCGTGCCAGCATTTCCGGAAGACGTTCATAGTCCTCGGGATGCATCAATGACGCCTGGACATTCTCCTCGATGATTGCGAGTTCGGCATCCGAGTATCCTAACGCCTGCTTGGCCTTCCAATTGGACCAGACCGTCTTGCCATGGATGATGTCGAAGATGTACATGCAGTGAGGCAACGTATCGACAATGGCTTGCGTGAGGTGCTGTTGCTCGCGCAAGGCACGTTCGGTGTGCTGACGTTCCAACTCGGCGGCCGCACGGGCAGCGACAATTGCCAGAATCGACCGGATCTGTTCGGGGTCATCCATGACAGCCGAATGCATGATGCTGACAATGCCGATGGTGGTGCTATCCCGCGCGAGCAATGGCATTCCCATATAACTTTCGATACCCATCTTTGCGAGCTGGGCATCTTCCGGAAATTCGCCTTGCACACCTTGCACGAAATGACAGAACGACTCGTGCATTACATTGGCACAGGGTGTTCCCGCCAATTCATAGGTGAGATTCGCAATGAACTCGTCCCGATGACAAATGGCTAACGTGTCAGCATTGCCGGGGATATGCCGACTCAATTCACTGACGACGGCCCAGTCCACATCGCAGTTGCGGCATAACGCCTGCACCAGAGTCTGAAAGAAATCGTCGCCGGTCATGGGAGCGATTTCTTCGCAAACCCTTCGGAAGGCGTCTGCCGGCCGACTCTCCACATTCAAATCCATTGTTTGTCCCGAGCCACGATGGAACCCGTGAAGCCACCGCGGGAATGACGGCGGCAGCTAATGTGCCTGTTCCCGCAATGCACTGCATCTCTGCCGTCTGCAGAACTGATTAAGCCGTAGAAACGAAGTGGGTACATAGCATCGCTATCTATCGAACTATGTCAAAGCCGATTGGCATGGATGAGGTGAATGCCTTGGCAAGTATTTGTTGATCAGAATTCGTGTATGACTGGAGCTATTGAGAGGGCAAAACTCTCACCGGATAAGAGATCAATACCTGACTCGCTTGAGATTACGTTTCCGTAAGAATTGCTGGCTGGCGATCTTATGCGGTGGGAAAGAATGCCAGGTGTTTACCGCGAGATGCCAGGGGAATAAATCGCTCAAACTCGGAAGTGATTTGTTCCGACTAAAATAGGAATTGGCCTTCATAGAGACCTCTGACGAGCACGGAGGCACCTAAGAAAACGTCATAGCAAAACATCGTTGCCCTCTTGGTCATCAACCATGAGTGCAACGATGTCTGTTTTGTCCGACAATCGATCAAACCGATCGATGGGTTCGACCGGGATTCGGATCATATTACCCAGCCATCAATCGGCCAGCGGCAGAACTTCTACCTTCCGGATGCTGACGCGGCTGCCCGGGTCGTGTTGTTGAAACGCAAAATAACCAGCCGGATAGGTCTTCGCGAAATCGAGATACTCATAGAGTTCGTTGCCATCCACCGTGATCTTGATGCGGGTCATAGGGCGGCCGCGCCAGATGTCTTCCCGAACTTCGATGTCATACGTGAACCAGGTATCGGGTTTTACATGCTGCTGATAGACGTGGCAGAAGCCATACAGCGAACCGGTACGAATGGGGTCGGTATGGGTGCTGTCGATCTGGGCTTCATAGCCATCCGTGAAGCCCGGCTTGCGCGTGGTGCGGAAGTAGAGGCCGGAATTGCCTTTGTCGTTGATCTTGATCTCGGCCCGATAGCGGAAATTCTTGTAAGGACCTTTCGTGCAGACCAGCATCGACGGTGGCCCCGAACCTTGAATGGCCCCGTCTGCCACAACCCATTGGCTTTCGTCTTTGCCGATCTTTTCCCAACCATCGAGTGTCTTGCCGTCAAACAAGGCGATCCATTCGGCTTCCTGAGCGAGAAGTGGGGAGTGGGTCGCGACCAGTAGCAGTGCCGCGGCCATCAGCAGTGAACGTAATCCTGTCGACATCATGTTGTCTGTCCTGTGAATAATTGTGCAGAGAAACTCCAGAGAGATCGTCGCCGTAGTATGACCGATACCACCAAGGGAATTCCATTCCAGCCGAGTCGACTTGGGGCTGGCCAAGACTTTCTTGCGTTGATGGGGCGGCATTGCACCGGGCCCGTGGTGTGACAATACTCAATCTCTGGACCGACTGTGTGCTACCTGCTCTGGATGGACCGCGAGGACCGTATGATCACGACTCTGTTTTCTCCCGCATCGTTGCTACGAATCGTGCTGTTGGCGGGTGCGGGACTGTTGCCGCTGGTTGCTCAGGCGGCGGATACCACACCGGATGCCATTCCTCTGTGGATGAATGGTGCTCCCGGTTCGGAAGCTCGGCGATCGGAACCAGAAAAGGTCGATCGAGGACCGGGAAAGTGCAATGTCTCCAATGTGCATAACCCGTCGATCACACCCTATCTGCCGAAGCCGGGAACAGCCACTGGGACCGCGATTGTAATCGCCCCGGGCGGTGGGCATCGCGTGCTCTGCCTCGGGCATGAAGGTGATGCCTTGGCCGAATGGTTCGCTGAGCAGGGGATTGCGGCGTTTGTACTGCGGTATCGGTTGGCTCGCGAAGAAGGTTCGAATTATACCGTCGATGATCACGCCATGGCCGATAACCGCCGGGCACTCCGCCTCGTCCGCTCGCATGCCGAGGACTGGCAGATTCGCCCGGATCGCATCGGTATTCTGGGCTTTTCCGCCGGGGGCGAACTGGCAGCCTTGGCAGCGATGAATTCTGACAGCGGAGATCCCGCAGCCACAGATGTCATCGATCGTGTCAGCAGTCGCCCCGACTTTCAGGTGCTGATTTATCCCGGAAGTTCAAGTCGCTTCACGGTGTCCGCCGGCATGCCACCCGCGTTCATTGCCCTCGGTGCGAAAGATCGGCCCGATATTTCCCTGGGAATGGCGCAGCTCTATCTGAAGTATCAGGAAGCACAAGTTCCCTGCGAGCTGCACATCTACTCGAATGCAGGGCATGGGTTTGGATTCCGTCCCGGAACCACGACGGCTGCGGGAGATTGGCCACAACGATTGGTGGAATGGTTACGCGACAGTCAATTATTGGGGTCATGACGTCCGACGGGCCACGGGGCCATTCACACCGTGGCCGATGACCGCCGGATCGTGAAGTCTTCGCCGGGGTCGAGCAACTGAATGACATGTCGGACCTGGTAAGGCCGCGTCACCAACCCGGCGTGACCTGCGGAGTGCCACTGCATCAGGCAGACGTGGTTGCTGGTCGCGAGAATCACCGGATCTCCCGCCGCGGTGTTCAAGAACGCCGACTTTCGGGCCAGCATGTCCCGCGAAGTCTCGGGCTTCTGCAAATGGTATGTCCCGCCGGAGCCACAGCAGTCGCGGGCCATCGGCGCGAGTTCCCAGCGATAACCGGTGGCATCGAGCACCCGGTCAGGAATGCCCGGTTGCTTCTGACCATGCACTAGATGACAGGGCAGATCAACATACACCCGGGTCTCATTCGTGGATCGCAGACGTGTGACAAGATTCAATTCACCGAGGAAGCTGGTCACATCGCGAATGGGAATTTGACCGGTCATCCCCTTGGATAAGGCGAGTCCGCAGCCGGAAGAATTACAGACCACGGCTTCGACCTCGTTGGCAGAAAAGGCGGTTCGATTTCGTTCCCGCATTGCTTCGATGCCGTCGAGTCCCAGGTGTTCCTGAAACGCACCGCAGCAGCCCTGATCGTCCGGCACGATCACCTGCACATTATTTTCGATCAACACGCGCACCGTCGCGAAGTTGATTTCTCGGAACAGGGCTTCCATCAGACAACCGGTGAGCAAAGCCACACGAGGGCCGGTGGGGCGATGGATTGTCATCAACCGCCGGGCATAGTTCGCCGTCGATTCGAGCACCGCTGGTTGTCCCGGAAAGACTTGCCGATGCCGCCACCAGCCGAGTGATCGCAACCATCGGGCCGGGAGCAGGGCCGCTTGAAAGAGTCTGGGACAGCGGACCAGTTGGGCGATCATCCGCAGACTCAATGGGACTTGGGATCGATGGCCGTGGACATGAGCGTGCCGCGTCTGTTCTAGAATTTCGCCGTAGGGAACATTCGCAGGACAGGCCGATTCACACGCAAGACAGCCCACACATTCCTCGGTGTATTGGGCGGTCCAGGCATCGGCGGCAAGTCGGCCTTCTGCCTCTTCGCGCCATAACCGCAGCCGTCCGCGGGGCGAGTTGTTTTCGTCGCCACTCAATTGGTAAGTCGGGCAGACTTCCAGACAAAGCCCGCAATGGACGCAACTGGTCAGCAGATCGCGTACCGCCGCCTGCTGTTGACCTGTGGAAGACAGCGGGGCCGTAGTGTCCGGGGCATCAGGTGGGAGAGTTGGGTTCACTGGACGGCAAACTCCCGCGTTAAAATTTGCAGCCACTGGGCTTCGACCGGGTTCGGGAAATTCCGTGGGAAATGCCGTGATTGTAGATCTCCACCCAGTTCATGCAGGCTGGAGCCGAACGACTCTTGCATCGAAGTGAACGTCTCGCGGTCAACGTCTCCAGGAGCATAACCATGAACCACGCCGTTGTAGAGCAGGCCGATGCATGTCCAGCCATAGCGCTTGGCGATCTTCGAGGCCAAGGTTACCACGCGGTCGGGTGTGGTTTTCCACCACGCATCCGGCAAGCCATCTCGTGGAACATGATCCGTTTCTTCGTGCGTGAGAGCCAAGCCCGTTAACACCGCCAGTTCCTGCAACCAGCCGTGATAAGCGTCGGTTTCTGACGCGGGGGCATTGATCGAGATTCGCAATGTGGTTGTGGCGGAATTCGGTACGACAATCACATCGCACGCGTCGCACCAGTTCATCCACGAGGAATGCAGCAATCGGGGCACCGCTGCAGAAATTTCCGCAAGGTTGCCGACCAGGTATGCGAGCGACTGGTTGCCGCAATCGGGACGGAGCCGCATGACGTAATCACGGGCCTGCCCGAACGACTCGCCGCTATGGAGCAGGAAACGCAGCAGGTCATATCCGGTGGTCGACTTGGCCACGCGTTCGCCAATCCGCACGAGGCGACCATCGGGCAGTTCCCAGTTCATGCCGGTGATGTTGTCACAAAACGGACCAAAGCGGGATGAGGCCGGTGCAAACTCTGCCGCCGCGATTTGCTGGGACAACGGTGCGGCATCATCGAGCCATAACGGAAATCGCAAACGGTGCGGACCAGCCAGAGCAGCGATCTCTGCGGGAGTTGCCTCGGCTGAAACGCAGGCGATGCCATCCAGCGCATCCAGAAAGTGTGTAAAACGCGGTGCTCCGTTAGAGTTCAAAAATTTGTGGCTCGACTTGGATGCTTCATCCGAATTGTTGTGAACCTGTACCTGATATCTACGGCTGCGAAAAACTTTCAGCGGGTTGAGTTGATGTTGCGGGTTGAAGACCGCTGGTACCGCGAGTTGCAGCCGTAACGTATCGGGGCCAAAGACCAAAGGCATGTACGCAGTCTTGTCGTTGCCGATGCCATGTTCGCCCGACAGCGTTCCCCCCACATCGACCACTCGCTGCATGAGCCTCTGGCTGATCGCCTCGACGGCGTGCAGTTCCTGTTCATTGCGGGAATCAAACAGAAAGTTCGGGTGCAGATTCCCATCGCCCGCGTGGAAGACATTCACGGCACGCAGACCGGCGGCA
The DNA here is from genome assembly GCA_016125225.1 of bacterium. GTDB lineage: Bacteria > Planctomycetota > Planctomycetia > Planctomycetales > Planctomycetaceae > DSVQ01. Next base: position 184,749 of record WGME01000003.1, read on the forward strand.
TCAGCTTCGTCGTAGACCAGTTGCAGGAGTTCCGCGAGCGCACGCTTGGGAATGACTGCGTCCTGCACCAGAAAATCGGGGCTGAGTTGTCCCATCAATCCCCCCGCGACTTTCCGGGCTTTCCACAACTTTTTCCGTTGTGTTTCATCGTCGCTGTAGTCGACTGTCGCCGCTCCGGCTGCTGTCAGCAACTCGGAGACGGAATCGACACGGGCATCGACTAATGCGGCTGGTCCTTCAATCTCGGTGACAATCAAAAAGACATCGCGTGGCAAGCCGACTGCCATAGGGCTTTGTTCCACCATCGCCACACAGCGCGGGTCCATCAATTCAATCGCGACAGGAAACGACGGGTGAGCGACCAACGCATGAATAGCCCGTTCCGCCGACGCCAGATCCGGAAATGTGGCCCGAAAGGTCCAGGCTTTTTCAGGACGCGGCAGCAATCGCAGCCAGAACCGTGTGAAGGCTCCGAGCGTTCCTTCGGAACCAACCATCAAGCGTTTCCAGTCGGCTTGCCAGTCGCCTCGCCCTCCCGCTGGTCCACCCAGTCGATGCACACTGCCATCGAGCAGCACCACTTCCAATCCCAACACATAGTGACTGGTCACACCATAGCGAAAGCAATGGGCTCCCCCGGCATTCATGGCAACGTTACCGCCGAGGGTACACACGGGTCCGCTGGATGGGTCGGGCGGATAGAAACACCCATAGGGTCGCAACGCTTCATCAAGTTGATTCAAGGTCACGCTGCACTCGACTTCGCACCAGTAGCCTTCACGGCAAATCGTTCGGATCGATTTCAGTGCAGAGGTATGCACCACGATGCCACCCTGAGCGGCGACCGGTCCGCCCGATAACGATGTGCCAGCCCCCCGCATGGTGATGGGCAAGCCGAGTGATTGTGAAGCCGTCAGCACGGCGATTAATTCGTCGACATTGGCAGGGATCACGACCGCATCAGGACGAAACGTCTTGTAGCCCAGGCCATCGGCATCATATCCCGCCAGTTGAGCGGCGGCCGTCAACACACGCCCACGCGGCATCAAACCACGCAGCTGTTTTTCCAGAGATGACTGCACCATGCGGGGACGTCCGAGCGGAGACGTGGATGAAAGCGGCGGGCAAAGCAGAGGAAAGCGGCAACGGTGTCGATTCTAACCACGTCGCTATGCAGAACTCCATCGACGACGTAGTCATGTCTGCTCATCTGGTATTGAGTCAGTTTAGGATAACTTGAATTGTGTGCCACGGCTCTGTGAGCCGTGCATCGTTTTCGAATTGTCTCGGCTCACAGAGCCGTGGCACACAGAGATTAGCAAAACAGCCCCACTACAGATCAATCAAAATCCGCTGATTTGTTTCGACATGCCGATGCGCTTCGGTTATAAAGGGGCTTCACGCCATCGGAGTCGCCCGCCAGAGTTGCCAGCCGCAGCCAACGTTTATCCCCAAGATGCAGCTTGCCGGACCACCCTGCAGGGGATCGTCTCTGTTCTGTGAGATGTGTCGATGACCAATACTCCCAATCGAACAGCGCTGGCCTGCCACATATTGCTGGGTTTTGTGCTCGCCGTGGGACTGGTGGGTTGGTTGGGCTTATCGCGACCGTTGGCCTCTGCGGAACCCGCATCGCTGGACCAGTCCTTTGCATCCACGGCCGGGCCGTTTCTCCAGCAGCATTGCGTTCGCTGTCATAACGCCGATGAGCTCACGTCCGGCATTCGCGTCGATCATCTCGATGCGGCCCTGGAAGATCGGCAGCTGAAACTCTGGCAAGCGATTCGGCAGGTCCTCCGTAAATCTTCGATGCCCCCGGAAGATGAACCGCAACCCACGGATGCCGAGCGTCAGGCGATGCTGGGTTGGATTGATACGGCTTTGGACGTGGCACAATCGCGACCGACGCCGAAAAATGGCAGCGTCCGTCGGTTGACCGTGGAACAATATCGCAACACCCTGCGGGAATTGCTGCTGCTCGATGACGAACTCACCGACACCTTGCCTCCGGATGCGGTCTCGCGGGATGGATTTCTGAACAATCAGGAGACGCAGGTTCTGTCGCCATTGTTGGTGGAGACGTACCTCGATATCGCCGGCAAAGCATTGGATCGCTGTCTGGTCGATCCCACCGCTCGGCCGGTGATTCAAAACTTTCGCATGGATCTCGGTCGCAGCATCAATCCGCAGCCCTGTCCCGATGCGCTCATCCTGGGGGCGAACAGCCTGTTGCTGAATAACGCTGATTTTCAGGTCACGCAGCCGATTCCTGCAAAGTCGTTTGCCTTTGAGTCCTTCGCGATGCAGACCAAATTCCGGTTCATTGAAGGTTATCAGGGGAACGATACGGTTCGCGGCTGGCGTGACTATGACAGCATTTATCATGCTGTCTTTGCATGTCTGCGAGGTGCCGAGGGATATCCGCAAGGTCGGGCCTACAGCACCGTTCCTGATGGCCTGTTACTGCGGCCCGCCATTCCGAGTGCCGAACTCTTTGGGGTCGATAGCACTTACGGGCCGCGGGCCAACTTCAAAATCTCATTACGCGAACTCCCCGATCACGGGAGATTCCGCATCACCGTCATGGCCGCCAAGTATGACGATGGTCTGCTGCTCGATGCACAAACGCCCACACAGCCAGAAGAGTCCGCTGAAGCCATCACGGTGACTGCCCCTCAGTCTGCAACAACCGTGACTATGCCACAAGCGGGGATTTATCAGATCGACCTGTACGCCGCGAAAGAAGCCAAGCCGCAGGAAGTCACGTTGCAGTTAGGGACGCGGGAATTCATTGGCACGCTGCAGAGCCCCGCCTTTCTGGTGGTGCGGTTGCCGGCCGGTGAGTTGCCGTTCCGCTTGACCAGTCCCGAATCGATGCCGGTCGAACGCTGCGTTGCCACGCGACTGCCAGATGATCATCCCTTGGCTCAACGGTTCCGGGTCTTTGAACAACGGTCTCCCCGGGTTGGTGTGCACTTGGGTTTGCGTCGCGATTGTGGCAGCACGCTCAATCCGGTTTCGACACCACAGGCGGTCACATCGACGGAACTGCGGCCGTATATTTTCGAAGGGGCCATCCGCAATTTTCCGAGTCCCGATGTCGAAGCCGATAATGTCAACTATCTCGCGGGGATTCGGGAAATCGGGGTTCGCAGTGAATACACCGATGGCCGCGATATGCCACAGTTGCTGATCCGGTCCGTCGAGTTTGAAGGGCCCTACTATGACGACTGGCCGCCTGCGACGCATCGCAATCTCATCACCGAGGCGGAATCGCAGGCATCGACACCCGAGGCGGCTCAACAGGTGATTCGCCGTTTTGCCACGCGGGCGTTTCGCCGTCCGATCACCGATCAGGAAGCCACGTCGTTGATGGCTGTTTTTGAGGAGGCCCAGGCTCAAGGCGAATCGTGGCAGAACAGTGTGAAAGATGCCCTGCAGGTGACACTCACCTCGCCGCAGTTCCTGTTTCTGACGGAAGCCAGTTCGACGCCGGACGCGGAACCACTCAACGATTACGAACTGGCGGCGAAGTTGGCTTACTTTTTGTGGAATGGTCCCCCCGACGATGAACTTCTCGAGTTGGCCGCAACAGGTGCATTGCGGGCGCAGTTGGATGATCAGTTGACGCGGATGGTCGCCAGCCCGAAATTCCATCGCTTCGTCGAGGATTTCGCGACGCAGTGGTTAAGTCTCGACAAACTGGCGGTGCTGGAACCCGATCGAAAACAGTTTCCCCGCCTCACCCGCGATGCTCGACTGCATCTCAAGCAGGAACCGGTCATGTTCCTGGAGCATTTGTTGCGTGAGAATCTCCCCTCGCGACACTTGATCCAATCTGACTTCATTGTCGCCAACGAAGTCGTGGCGAGTTATTACAATCTCGCGGACCAAACAGAAAGTGGCTGGGAGTTCATCCCGATACCCCATCAACAGCCGGAACTCGGCGGAGTGCTGTCTCAGGCGGCGATCCTGGCCGGACTCTCGGATGGTCGCGAAGCCAACCCCGTGAAGCGTGGTGCCTGGGTCGCCCGCAAAATTGTGGCCGAGCCTCCCGATGATCCGCCGCCGAATGTCCCAACATTGCCCGAGGATCGCAGCCTTTCATTACGTGCTCGGTTAGAGCTGCACCGCAATCAGACGGGCTGTGCCCAATGTCACGCGAAGATCGATCCGTGGGGGTTGCCTTTCGAAGCCTTTGATGCTGGCGGTCGCTGGAAGCAAGAGGCCGTCGATGCCAGTTCCGTCCTCCCCGACAACACGCCGGTCGCTGATTACCATGCCCTACGGCGGTATCTGGCGGAGGACCGCATCGATCAGGTGGCTTTCAGCGTGCTCAAACATCTGACGACCTATGCCATCGGCCGGACTTTGACCTATCGCGAACTCGCGGACTTGAAGCGGGAAAGTGAACAGCGGCGGGAGACCGAGTATCCTCTGCAGGATCTGTTGAGATTTGTGGTACAGAGCCCAATGTTTCTGGAAAAGTAATTTCTATCGAGTCAGTACGGAGCGTGGACGATGCCAGGATTTTCAAACCTCGATCGCCGGGCATTTTTGCAGGGGGTGGGCGGCGTCACTCTGGCGTTGCCGCTGCTCGATGCGATGGGGGCGGAAGCCACCGCTCAGGCACCACGCCGCTTCTGTGCGCTCTATACGGCGAATGGCATGTCGTTGCCTCGCTCGGAACATGGCATCGATGACTGGAACTGGTTCCCATCCCGCGATGACGCCGACGAATTTGTCTTCAGCAAATCGACGGAACCGTTGGCTCCGTTCCGGCAACAGCTCAGTTTTTTGAGCGGTATGTACCACCCAAATGGTCCCAAAGCCGACCCGCATGTCTGTTCCGATATGTGGCTGACGGGGGCACCGCTGCATAATCCCAAACCGGGCACCTACAATTCAGTCTCGCTCGACCAGATGGTGGCGTTACATACGAAGCAGCATTGCCGTCAGCCTTCGCTGGTGCTTTCAATCGATGCCGGTACCGGGTTTCTGTCGCGCACGGGCACCATCTCTTACAGCCTTGAAGGGAAGCCGATTCCGGCCGAGAACAATCCCCGTCGCATCTTCGACCGACTGTTTCGTGGCGACCGGGGCTCGCTGCAGGCCGAACGCGATGCGCTGAAACGCCGGATCAAACTGGTCGATGCTGTCGTGGAAAGTGCGAAATCGCTGCAACAACAGCTCGGCCAGTCAGACCGTGAGCGCATGGACCAGTATCTGACATCCTTGAATGAAGTGGAATCGCGTTTGCTGGCTTCGGAACGCTGGATCGATATTCCTCTCAAGCCGCAAGATTATTCCCATCTCAATCTCGATGCGACCAATGAAAGCGAACCGGCCGAGTACTACCGCAACATGTTCGATCTGATCTCGTTGGCCTTTGATGCCGACATCACACGGTCGGTGGCGTTCATGCTCAACCGCGAAGATGGCATGGGCATCAGCGACACCTTCCCCTTGAAACTCGGTCTTTCACGGACGCATCATTCCTTGTCGCACACGGGTGACAAAGACGGGCAACTGGAATTCGCGAAGTACGATCTGTTCCTCAGTCAACAGGTGGCCCATTTTCTCAAGCGGCTCAATGAGTATCAGGATCGCGATGGGTGCGTGCTGGATAACACGTTGGTGCTGTTTGGCAGCGGAGCGAGTACGACTCATAACCCCCGCAATCTGCCGACATTGCTGGCCGGGGGGAAGAATCTGGGCCTGAAGCAGGGGCAATTCTGGCAATCAGAAGAAACACGGCTTTCCAACGTTTATCTCACCATGTTGCACGCGCTCGGGGTTGAAGTCGATCAATTCGCGGACAGCACGGGCACCGTTAGCCAGTCGGTGTTTGAGAAGGTGTAACAAGGCTGCCAAGGCAGGGGCGAGACCGGTTCGGCTACACGGACAGAAAAATCTTCTTCGTGTGATGCCCACCGTAGTCCCGATGGGTTAGAGTATCGGCAACCGTCAGACGTTCGATATTCCCATCGTGTGGTTCCGTGTCGCGAACCTGCCCTGTTGAAAGTGCTGCCGTGTCGCCATCCCGATTCGGGTGCCGGGCGTGGCTGTTGCCATGTCTCTTCTGGCTGGTATTGCCTTCATCGTCATCAGGTGCCGAGCGACCAAACATCGTCCTGGTCCTGATTGATGACATGGGCTGGGGAGATCTCTCCTGCTTTGGTAACCTCGACGCGCAGACACCGCATATCGACCGACTGGCAGCTGAAGGTTTGCGTTTCGAGCAGTTTTATGTAGCGGCCCCCATTTGTTCTCCATCCCGGTGTGCCCTGACGACAGGGCAGTATCCGCAGCGCTGGCGGATCACGTCGTTCCTGAACAACCGGGCGGATAACGAACGCCGTGGCATGGCCCAATGGCTCGATCCTGCGGCTGTCACTTTACCGCGACTCCTGCATTCAGCCGGTTATGCGACGGGTCACTTCGGCAAGTGGCATCTCGGTGGGCAACGCGATGTGGCCGATGCCCCGCCAATCTCCGATTACGGCTTTGATACTTCGCTCACCAATTTTGAAGGCATGGGGCCGAAGCTGTTACCTTTGACACTACGGCCGGGTGAGACGGAACCGGGCCACATCTGGGGTGATGCCGAACGGCTGGGGGAACCTGTGACCTGGATGCTGCGGTCACGCATCACCAGCGGCTATATCGATGCCGCGTTGCCCTTTATCGATGAGGCTATTCGGAAGCAGCAGCCGTTCTACATCAACCTCTGGCCGGATGATGTGCATACACCGTTATGGCCACCCGTTGAGCATTGGGCCGAGGGCAAACGCGGCCTCTATCTCGCTGTGCTGGAAGAAATGGACCGGCAGTTGGGAACGCTGTTCGATCACATTCGCCAATCTCCGGCCCTGCATGAACAGACCGTGATTGTTCTCTGCTCGGACAACGGTCCGGAGTCTGGAGCAGGAACCGCAGGACCGTTGCGAGGTGGGAAGACTCAGCTTTACGAGGGCGGAATCCGTTCACCGCTCATCGTCTGGGGTCCGGGATTGATGGCCAAAGAGGTGGCATCGTCGGTTAATAAGACGTCGATCCTCACCGCTTACGATCTGGTACCGTCATTACTGTCAATCGCTGGTGTGACTCCGCCGACCGAGGTGGCTTTTGATGGCGTGGATTTGTCGGCCACGTTGCTGGGCCGCGAACAACGCTCTCGTGAAGCGCCGGTGTTCTGGCGTCGTCCGCCCGACCGGAAGAATTCTCCGCCGGCGATTCCCGACCCGCAACCCGACCTCGCGGTCCGAGACGGCCGATGGAAACTGTTATGCGACTACGATGGTTCACGCCCGGAACTGTACGATCTCGATCAGGATCGTGGCGAAACCACGAATCTGTCAGAACAGCATCCCGACCAGGTCCAGCGGTTAACACAACTGGTACTGCATTGGCATCAATCTTTGCCGCCGGATCGCGGACCGCAAATCGGATTGAATCCGCTGCCGAAACGTCAACAGGCCACACCCAAGAAGTCGCTCCCATGAATCGCTGTCTGACTGATATCTGTTCCATCGCGTTGCGGTGGTGTGTCACATTGTCCGGTTCTCATTTGTTCGCGAATCGCATCGGCCGATTGATCCTTGGCCTTTGCGTGCTCAGCTCTGCCTCACTGTCTATCGCGGCGGAGAAGCCGAACGTTTTGTTGATCATGGTCGATGATCTCAAGCCCGCTCTGGGATGTTACGGCGATCTCGTGGCTCAAACGCCGCATCTCGATCGGCTGGCGTCGCGGGGAATGCGATTCGACCTGGCTTATTGCAATCAGGCGGTCTGTGCCCCTTCGCGGTTCACGTTGATGCTCGGGGCGCATTCGACATCAACGGGACTGTATGGCCTCGGCAGTCAATTGCGGCAGCACTGCCCCGATGCCGTGACCTTGCCCCAGTTCTTTGCCCGGCACGGCTACCATACCGAATCGCTGGGGAAGGTCTTTCACATCGGACATGGAAACCACGGCGATCCTGATTCGTTCAGCGTGGCTCACTTTCATGATAAAGTGATTGAGTATGCCGATCCCGCGAGTACCGATGGCGGGCAACTGACGCGCGAAGAAGCCTACTTTGCGAATCAGCAGTTGGGTAAGATTCGAACGCTGCCGCGGGGGGCGGTGATGGAATCCCCGGAGGTGGCCGATGAGCAGTATGCCGATGGTCGCGTGGCGGCGGAAACACAGCGGCGACTGCAGGCCGCGAAACAGCGTCGCCAGAGTGACGGCCTGCCGTTCTTCATCACCGCCGGCTTTGCCCGCCCGCATCTCCCGTTCAGCGTGCCTCGGAAGTATTGGGATCTGTATGATCCGGCCACGTTACCCATGGCGGAGTTTGAATCACCTCCCGCAGAAGCCCCTGCCGTCGCGAATAAGACTAACGGGGAACTCGCGAATTATAGCCCCATTCCGGACGATGGCGTTGTGACTGGCGATTTACGTCGGCAGTTGGTCCACGGGTACTATGCCAGCGTCAGTTATGTGGACGCCCAAATTGGCAAAGTGCTGGCTGAACTCGATCGGCTCGATCTGACAAAGAACACCATCGTGGTTCTCTGGGGAGATCATGGGTTTCATCTCGGTGATCATGGCTTGTGGACCAAGCACACCAACTATGAGCAGGCCAATCGAATTCCGCTGCTGATCGTGGCTCCTGGTGTCACGCAGCCGGGTAGTTCCACGCGGCAACTCGCCGAGAGCGTCGACATCTATCCGACATTGGCGGAATTGGCAGGACTGCCTCGGCCGGATGGACCGCAGCCAATCGACGGCCTCAGCCTGGTGCCGGTGCTCAAGGATCCTGCGTTGCGCGTGCGAGATCATGCCTACCATGTTTTTCCACGGGCTCAACTGGGGCGAGCCATCCGCACGGAACGCTATCGACTGGTCGAGTGGAAGAAAGTCGGGGCACCTGCCGAGTCGGCTGTCAGGGAACTCTACGACTATGCCCACGACCCGCTGGAAACCAAGAACATCGCCGCTGAACAGGCAGAGGTCGTTGCACAGTTGCAAACGCTGCTGGATCGTCATCCAACACCTGTCGATCCGCAGGCGAAACCACAAGGGATCAATCGGAAGCATGAATCCACGGCGACTTCCAAACGTCCGAACATTGTCGTCTTTCTGACGGACGATCAGGGCCAACTCGACAGCATGCCCTACGGCGACCCGGTGTTACAGACACCGCACATGCAGCGGCTGGCTCAAGCGGGTATGACTTTTACGCGGGCCTATGTGGCTTCTCCCAGTTGTGCACCCAGCCGGGCGGCTTTGCTGACGGGGTTAATGCCAGCCCGGAATGGTGCCGCAGCGAATCACAGCCAGCCGCGTGCAGACATCCGCAAATGGCCCAGCTACTTTCAGGAACTGGGTTACAAGGTCGTCGCGTTTGGCAAGGTTTCGCATTACAAACACACCCCCCAGTACGGCTTCGATCATTTCGCCCACGATACGTTCCATGATCACGCAGCGATTCCAGCCGCGGTCGAGTTCCTGCAGAATCGGACAGCGACGGCAGATCGTCCGCTCTGTCTGATGGTCGGCACGAATTGGCCACATGTCCCCTGGCCGGAAGAGGCAAAGCGTTATGATCCTGCACGTCTGACATTACCCGCTGGCAGTATTGATACCCCGGAGACCCGTGACTGGCGGGCCCGCTATGCCGAGGCGGTCACGTTGGCGGATCAGGATTTGGGCCAGATTCTCACGGCCATCGAATCTCATCTTCCTGCCGATACCATCACGGTTTTCAGCAGCGATCATGGGGCCCAGTGGCCATTTGGAAAGTGGAATCTCTATGAATCGGGGATCGCGGTGCCGTTGATTGTTCGCTGGCCGGGGACAGTTCCGGCTGGTTCTCGGTCTGCTGCTCTGGTGAGTTGGGTCGACTTGTTGCCGACATTGCTGGAAGCCGCCGGGGGCCAACCGCCGGGCGATATCGATGGCCGTTCGTTTTTGCCCGTCCTGACTTCGCCCGAGAAGCCCCATCGGCAACACATTTTTGGGACGCATGCGAATGACAATCGCATGAATGTGTACCCGGCCCGGTCGGTGCGGAATTCCCGCTGGAAGTACATTCGGAATCTGCATCCCGAATTTGTGTTCACGACTCATATCGATCTGGTTGCCGGGGATCTCGGTCAACGGGCCTTTTTCTCGACCTGGGAACAGGCAGCGAAGACAGACCCCAAAGCGGCGGCCATCTTGCAAAGGTACCACGCCCGTCCGGCAGAGGAACTGTATGATCTGGAGGCCGACCCTCATGAACAGCACAATCTCGCCGCCGATCCTCAAGCCGCGATGGTCCTGGCCGAATTGCGTGGTCAACTCGATGCCTGGATGACCTTTCAGGGAGATACCGGCGAGGTGACGGTGCAGCCACGGTTACTGAGCGATCCACAAAGTTATGGACCGGCCGCCGCGATCCAAGGTCCCACTCGTCGTACCACCACGCCAGCCCCAGTGAAATGATCCGTGAAACAAAAGGAAGTCCGATGCGACCGCTGTTCTACGTACTGTGTTTAACCGGGCTGATCATTCTGCCGGGAGAAAGGGCCATCGCCGCGGTAACTCCGCATATCGTGCTCATCATGGCCGACGATATGGGCTGGGGACAGACAGGGTATCGTCAGCATCCGGTTCTGAAGACACCGCATCTCGATGAAATGGCCGAGCACGGCTTGCGTTTCGAACGCTTCTATGCCGGTAGTCCGGTCTGTTCTCCCACACGAGCGAGCGTGCTCACCGGCCGCTCACCCGATCGTTGTGGCGTATTAACTCATGGCTATGCCTTGCGACCACAAGAGAAAACCTTGGCTCAAGCCCTGCAGAAAGCAGGTTACAAAACCGGCCACTTCGGGAAGTGGCACCTCGATGGATTTAAGGGACCTGGCGCCCCCATCCTGAAAGACGACCCACGCAGCCCGGGCCGATTCGGGTTTGATGAATGGTTCTCAGTGACCAATTTCTTCGACGTCGATCCCCTCATGAGTCTCCAAGGCGAGATCCAGGCCACTCTGGGGGATTCGTCGGAAGTCATCGTCGCCAAAGCTTCGCAGTTTCTCGAACAGCATGCGACTTCGGGGCAACCGATGTTTGCTGTCGTCTGGTTTGGATCGCCTCATAGTCCGTTCAAAGCCTTGCCAGATGATGCTGCCCAGTTTCCCGATTTGAATGAAGCTTCAGCGAACCACTATGGAGAACTCGTCGCCTTGGACCGAGCGGTTGGAACCTTGCGGACAAAGCTGCGGGAACTGTCGATTGCAGAGAACACACTGCTGGTGTTCTGCAGCGACAACGGGGGCTTGCCGGGCATTCAACCTGAAACCGTAGGCGGGCTACGCGGGTTCAAAGGCTCGGTCTATGAAGGGGGCTTGCGTGTGCCGGGCATCATCGAATGGCCAGGCGTGATCGCCCCCCGTGTGACGGAGTTTCCGGCAGGGACCATCGATCTGTTCCCTACCATTGCCGACATCGTGGGCCTCCCCGTCGAATCATTTGTGCAACCCGTGGACGGGATCAGTCTGCGGCCACTCTTTACCGCCGAACAAACCACGCGGTCGCAACCGCTCGGCTTTCGGTTTGGACAGAAGCTGGCACTCATCGACAATCAGTGGAAAATTGTGTGCGACAATCGCAAGCAAGGCGAATTTCAGCTTTATGATCTGGAACATGATCACCGGGAGGCCGAAGACCTGAGTTCCCGGCAACCGCAGAAATTCGCGGAGATGAAACAGAAAATCCTGGCCTGGAATCAGTCGGTGGAAGCCAGTTTTCAAGGGCATGACTATCCTGAACACGCCGTGGTCCCGCCCGATCTGGAATCGATTTTCTGGTATGACGCCCCAGCCTATGCTCCGTACCTGCCCGAGTGGAAAGACCGCTGGGAGTTCCGAACGTACATCGATCGGCAGCGACAACCGCAGAAAAAGAAAGCCGCAGACTGACCTGCCTGGTTAAGGCCGGGCATTAAGGGTTCGGAGTGGGAGCTGGAATCGGAGTCGGCGTGGCAGGTTCCGCGATTCCGCGTCGCGCATTTCTGCGGGCTTGTCGACGCTGAAGCCGTTCCTCCGAAGGCCCTGCTTCGATGCTCTCGAAAGCTTCGTTCGGAATCAGCATTTCGACATCGTCGGGCGTGACAGCACGAATCAGTCCGGGAACCCAGGAACGCCAGGCGTTCCGCGGTGCAGGGGGATTCGGAGTTTCAGCAACGGCCGGTACCACTTGCGTGTCGGGTGTGGGAGACGGTTGACCTTCGGCGGTACCAAGATCGATCGTGAGTTCCATCGGTTGACCCAGTTCGGGCTTGATCGAATCAGGTGTCATTGCGGGTGCTGGCGGGGTCAACAGGGCCGCCGCTGCGATCAGGGGGGGAGCCAGTGACAAGGGGTTCTTACACTCCACGATCCATCCAAAGTCCGTCTGCTGCAATCGAGCAGTCGTGGGAGCCGAGTATCGGACCATGGCCGAGGTCGACGGCCATAAGCTGGCGTCGATTCCCAACTGTCGCAGTTCTGGTTGATTGAGTTGCTGGCCGATCACAAATGGCACCATCGGCCAGAGCACGGAAGTCAAGGCACGACCATCCAAATAGAATTCGGCGGTAGAAGCCCCGGAGATTTTCCTTGCAAGATCGTCCCGCTCCGCAAAGTTTGGCCTGCTTTCGGACAAGAAACGCAGATGGGCCCGCATGGTTTGCGGCTGCAAAGTCACCAGTAACTCATGCTCGGTGAGGCAGAAGCAGGGAGCCACGTGATGCCACGGCGACTCCGTGGACTGCAGGCAATACACCGTCCGTCCTTCAACCCGTTCGCTCTTCAGCCATGTGGTGGCATCGGCATCGTCGGCCATGACAGATTGCAAACGCTTCATGACATGCATGAATGTAGTCTCGGCCTGCTGCGGATAGGTGACACTCAAGCTGAAAACCGGCCCCAGCCCTAACGCCCCGCCAGTGGATGGGGAACTGGAAACGACCCAGGTGTCACCGAATGACGGGGCCACATCACGGGCGATATCGATGCCCAGTTCAGTTTCCAGCCGTCGCAACAAACTGCCCGCCTGGTGACCTGGTGGGAGCTGACGTTCCACAATCGCGGTTGCGGTCTGCAAGACCGTCTCCAGGTCACACTCCATCGCGGCGACATATAACGCATCTGCGGGAATGCGGGTCCAGGTTTTAGGGGGGATGGTTGCCGCTGGACCTCGTTGGGCAAGAATGGCCGGGGGACATTTCAATGCGGCCCGTGCGACGACATGCCCTTGCTCGGACTGCAGTGACAGCAAGGCCGACCACGAAGTGAACGGTGCAACGAATTCCCGCACAGGAGCCGAGACGCCGACAGCCGGTGGCAAGACCTCGGGCAATCGGATCCAAACTCGGGCTGCTGCGCTTTCCGCGTGCAGTGCCGCAGAAAGTCCTTGAAAATCCGACTGAGTTGCCAGTCCGCCCGCGCCGGTGGCTAGACGCTGCGCGATACGCGGCCACGCATCCCCCACGCTCCAAATGAGCCGCGAATCGATCTGCTGAAATTTCACCAGCCCTGTGGTGAAGGGCTTTGGTCCGGGGGCATTGGCATCGACCAACAGCCAGGCCGGTGCATGCGGTCGCAGTTGTTCAAGCAGTGCTGGTCCGTCAGGGCCGGGAGAGATCACAATCGCGGCTTCCCAGCGAGGTGGACTTTGCTGTGTGGCTGGTTGAAAGGCGACATATCCACACCCGGGGTAGTGCGAAATCTGCTGCCAGACCGCGGCGATGTGGTCGGTCGCGGACGCGGCTCCCTCTTCGGAAGTCTGAGCCAGCCCCGTTTGCAAGGCCGCGATCGCTCGTTGAATTTCAGGATCGGCAATGGCCCCGTCGAATCCCTGTCCATTCAAAGTTCCTGGACCACGACCATCCCAAGAGACCGCGATCATTGCCTCTTGAGGAATGATCGTCAGTTGCTGCGGATCGACACTCCCCGTCGGTAAGCCGGGCAGACCCACGCTTAAGAACAACGCCAACTTCTGCCACCAGTCGGCCGCTAAAGGCATCCATTCCGACATGGGTGCTCCTTCACTTCGAAAATGTCTATGAGTCTGGCCAGCTCGACAGTACGACGGAACTGGCTCTCCGTTCGATTGTGCGGCAGTCACCCGGAACTGGCAAGCTGGTCCGCTGATCAGGCGGTGATAAATGCGTCGTGTTGTTCAGCGGGAGAGCACATGCCACCGGTGCGGTCGGCTGCGGTCACAGACCATCAGTCAGTTGACGTGATAGTCCCGCGCCAGAATGGTCATGGCATCGACCGAGATTGGACGCACATTGTTCGTCCAGCGGATTTCGCACGACGATTGATTGTTCCCGACCAGCTCACGGGCTTCCACATGAATGCAGCGGTTCTCGTCGTACCGGTACGCAACTTCAACCGGCGTTCCGACGGGCAGATTCGGTGGCAATCCTGAAATACGAAAGTCACCGATGAACGTGCAACTCGCCGCTTCCTTCGTTTCACCCTCCAGCAACCGTACCAGAATACCGGACGGATTTGCGGTGTTGGTGACGAAGCGTTGCTTGAATTCGACAGGCAAAGGCGTGTTCCGCGGAATCATGATGTGATTGAGTTTCCGCGCTTTATCGGCCGGGTCAGTGATTTCAATTCCCAGGGAGTGGGCATTAACATCGATCGAGCGAATGCTGCCCAGCCGCTTCAGTACCCCCGGCGACAGCGTGCCGGAACCGCCGGTTTCCCGTGTTTCGAGAATCGCCGCATGAATGGCGGCACCTTGTGCCACGGCCAGTTGCGGGTCGAGCACGCGGACCGGATCTTTGCCCAGCATCTCCGACAGCATCCGTTGCACAGCGGGCATGTAGGTTGATCCACCGATCAGCACGACTTCATCGAGTTGCCTGGGGTTCATATCAACGGCGTCGATGACAAACTCGGTGGTATCACGTGTGCGTTGCAACAGATCGGCGGTCAGCTTTTCAAACTCTTTGCGAGTGATCACGGTTTTCAAGTTCTTCCCGTGATGAGCGAATTCCAGCACCCATTCGTCTTCGAGACTTAACTGCCGCTTGACGTCGTCGCATTCTTCGGTCAGCGCCAGCCGCGAGCGGCCTTCATCACGGGGATCGAGTCGAAAATGATTGCGGAATTGCTCAGCGACATGATTCACCAGCCGCCGTGTCCAATCAAGTCCCCCCAGAAACGTATCCCCATCCGTGGCGAGGACCTGAAAACTGGTCGGAGAGTATTTCACGACGGTGACATCAAACGTCCCGCCTCCGAGGTCATAGACCAGCATGGTTCGTTCGGTCTGGTCGAGATCGGCACGACCCAGCACGCCCTTGTTCCAAGCATAAGCTAACGTGGCGGCGGTCGGTTCATTCAAAATGTCGACTACGTTTAAGCCGGCAATCGTCCCGGCATTTTGCGTCGCCCGCCGACAAGGGTCATTGAAGTAGTAGGGCACGGTGATCACGGCGTTGGCGATAGGGGCACCCAAACGCGTTTCGGCGTCCTGCTTCAACTTCATCAGAATCAAGGCCGAAAAGAATTCCGCATTGAGTTGGCGGCCGGCCACCATTTTGGTGTAGTCCGGGTTCCCCATTTGACGTTTGATCCCGGTGATCACTTTCTCGGGATCGGCCGTGTGCATCCAGTCGGCCGTGGGGCCGACAACGACTTGCCCGTCCTCTGACATCACAATCACAGAGGGGGTGATCAATTCATCGGCGGAATTGGGCAACACCTGCGGTTCGCCCTCGGCATCGAGCGTGGCAATCGCTGAGGAAGACGTACCCAGATCGATCCCGACGGTGTGACCCGCGAAAAAGCTCATTCCGCCATCGGCTCCTGTCAGAACAAAGAACGGAAGGTTCATCAACTTTCCGCACGAATACTTCGTTCTACTGACCCGATGTTGAGGTGTCTACCGGTGGAAGGCGGGCTTCATCAGACCTTAACAGAGTCCGCCAAACTTTCATGATTGTTCAGACTTCAGTTGGACCAGTCCTGATCCAAAATCGCATGTTTTTTGAGTTTGCTGAAGAATGTACTGCGCGGCAGACCCAGCGATTTCGCGGCCTGGGCTTTGTTGCCCTGGGCTTGATGCAGAGCATCGAGTAACAGCCGCCGTTCGTCATCGGTCTCCATCCGCCGCCATGAAAGTGCGGGAGCAGCCGACTGCCGACCACGAGGGGGACGGGGTTGCGTTGCACGCCCTGCTCGATTTGACGACCGACCCATAGCGACCGTGGTGAGTTGTGAAATGTCCGGCGGTAAATCTTGTACCGTGATCAAATCTCCCTCGGCGAGGACCACGGCCCGCTCAATCACATTTTCCAGTTCGCGGATATTTCCCGGCCAGTCGTACTGCAACAGGGCGTTCAAGGCTTCGTCATCAAAGGCAATGATGGCCTTGTCGGCTTTCTCTACCGCCCGGCGCAGAAACTCCCGGGCCAATTCATGCAGGTCGTCTCGCCGCTCTCTCAAAGAGGGAAGTGAAAGTGTGATGACGTTCAGCCGATAGTAAAGATCTTCGCGAAACTGTCCGTCGGCAATCATGCTTTCGAGATCACGATGAGTCGCGGCGACCAGACGGATATCAACGGCCACAGCTTTGCTCGCACCGACAGGTTCAATTTCCCGTTGTTGCAACACTCGCAAAAGCTTCACCTGAATCTCGGGAGAAAGCTCGCCGATTTCGTCGAGGAATAATGTTCCTCCACTCGCCAACTCAATGCGGCCCTGTTTGTCGCTGCTGGCACCCGTGAAGGCCCCTTTGATGTGGCCGAACAGTTCGCTTTCGAGCAGAGATGGTGCCAGGGCCGCACAATGCACTGCGATAAACGGCCCGGTCTTGCGTGGGCTGTTGTCGTGAATAGCTCGTGCCAGCAGTTCCTTGCCTGTGCCACTTTCACCACGGATTAAAACCGTGGTCTCACTGATGGCGGCCTTCCGGGCCATGTTCAGCACCTGAGTCAGTGCCGCACCATTGCCTTTGATGGCCGCTCGTTGGAATTCGGATTCGTTTGTCAGAGCGGCCACGGGGCGAGTGGCCGCCAGTTCCGCTTGCAGTGCGACAATCTGCTGACGTTGCAGGGCGATCCGCTCGACTTTCAACCGCAATTGTTCATTGAGCTGGGTTAAGTCTTGATGGACCCGGACGCAATGCAATGCGACGCCAGTCAACTGCGTGAGTGCGGTCAGAAAAGTGGCATCTTCCGGTCGATACATCCCTCCCGATTGCTTGGGTCCCAGAATCACCAGTCCCGCAATGTCGCCATCAATTTCCAGAAGCTGAACGAGGTTCGCCCGAAGGTCGTGCAATCCTTGTTGCAGGATGGCTGTTTCGCTACGGCGTTCTTCGTAAAGACCAAAAAGTCCCGATTGCTGTTCTAAAGCCTCAAGGAACCCATCCGGCGGTGACCATTCGATCGGCAAATCAATCGTGGCCCCCTCGATCACATTCATCCGGAAGACCTCGGCCCGTTGTGGATCGCGTAGATACAGGGCCGCCCATTCCGCCTGCAGGACTTCGACACAGGCGACCATGGTGCGCTTCGATAAGAACTGTGGGTCAGCCAACTGACCGACGGCCCGGTGAATCCGCTGCAGCGCTTTCTCCATGCGGTAGCGATCGCGGAAGAGATAACGTTCCAGCCAGCTTAATCCGAAATCGCGGACATTCATGACGACGGTGAGCACCACCAACAGAATCATGCCCACGGCAATCGTGGAAAGGAACGGCAAACCTTCCGTCCGGCGGCCCAACTCCAACGCAATCGGCACCGTTAAGGCCCCCAAGGCCAGGGCTCCCGCCCAGCGCAGCCCTTCTGCGATCAACCCACGTCCCAGCCATTCATCTCCCAGCATCAACTTGTAACGGACGATGCCAACGGCATAAGCCACCATGAAGACTAGACTGGAAAAGAACATCGGCAGCCGTGCCCCACCCAATGCGAAGGAGACGCGGTCCCAGCCCGCGAGAATCAGGGTATAGCCGATGAAAACACTGGCAACCATCGCTGCCCAGAGGATTGATGTCACTTGACGACGCTCAAGCACCGGGCGAACAGTAAGCACGCTGTGGAGCAGGCTGACCAGGATCAGTGCAAAGTATCCCGCGGCAATCGCGAAGTAGCCATAAATTCCCCACCGCATGACATTCAGCCAGCCGACAGCGGCAAATGTCTGCTCGTTGGAGCGGCCGGGGCCAGTTCCGCTCCAGAGCAGCAGCTCTATTATTAAAAAGCCGATGGCCGCCAGAATCGGGGGGCCATACAGCCCCCAGAGCGTGGCCCGATACCACTGCGTGATGACTTGCTTGGGTTGCGGATACGCCAGAAAGAAATGCAAAGTCACGGAAGGCAGCAAGAGTGCGCAGATGACAAACGGGCAGATCAAAAGCAATCGCCCGGCCAGCAGCCACCAGTGGAATCCACCGACAAAGGCTGCCAGGGTCACAATGCACATGGCAAAGAACAGCCGAGCGGGTCGGTCAAACGGGCGTTTCCAGAACGCGAGGGTACTCAGCCCGAAAATCCCAAGCTGGCAGATCAACCAGACAAGCGTCACCCCCAGTTCCTGTTCCGCAACCGTCTGCAAGGCGACTTGAGTGCGATAGGTCTGCTGGTCACGGGCGGACCAGTATGTCACAGGCATCCATTCCGGCGATGATCGATCGGTTTCACTCGACCACGGAGACTCCCAGTGAGTCCAGCGCGAGGGAATGGAGTTCAGGAGGCAAGAGGCTGCATCGATGGAAATTCCCACGGGTTGCTCATCTAACGTGAGCAGGTAATCACCGGGTTCCGGCCGTGGCCCCCGAGTCTCCAGTCCGTTGACCTGATGAATTTTGATTGCGCTCACGGGAGCATCGTTACCCGGAACAACAACCGGGGGGTCGACCATCAGCCAGCGCAGGCGAAGATCCGGCGTGGTGGCCACCACCACAATCACCTGCAGGCAATAGATGATTGAGATGACTCCGGCGCAGGCGAGCACAGAGCGTAAAGTGGTTCGTTGAGAAGCGAGCAAACCAGCGAGTCCTTCCGTGTTTCAGCGCCAGAAATCGGCGCTCTCAGCGCCGGTTTCCGTGAAATGCATGCGCCGATCGGCTCACGCGGTCATTCCCTAACTTTTACAGTCTGACGTAATCCCCTGACAGAAATCAAGTTCCGATTGATCAATTGAGCGCCGAAAGATTCGTTTGGTTTCTTTGGCATTTGGCGCGGCATTCGCTATTGATCTCAAGCGTTGATGAAGCCCAGCCCGAGCCCCCGTGGTAGCTTGTGCGGAATTGCCGATACTAAGAGGTCATGTGCCGTAGCAGTCAGACCCACCCTGCCCGCGGACCATCTCAATCCCTCGAACCCACTCCGGCAGTGACGCCATCCTTTCACGGGGGCTCTTTTTCTGCGCTGAGGAATTTGCGCGAGGGTTACGGTGCCAGCTTGTCAGATCTGGCACGCTTACCGTTTCGGATTCGTAGCGTGATACCGATCGATCAGTGCGGCAGTGGTTCGCTGTAGGTCGCGTACGCTTGGGTTGTTTCCCAGAGTGAAACTTCTGCGACAGGAAATTTTCGTTCTCGGGCATACCGGAAAATCATCCGGGCAATGTTTTCTGCGGTGGGGTTCTCGGCGACAGTGAGAATCGGTTCGCCAGTGCTCCGCAGATAGTCGATCACCGGGTCGCGTTCGTTGAGAATCATGCGGTGATCGAGTGTGGCATCAATCCAGGTGGCAATTTCCCGCTTGATGTCCGAGAAGTCCATCAGCATGCCGCGATGGTCGAGGTTCTGTCCCTCCATCACAATAATGGCGCGGCCGTTGTGGCCATGGAGATACCGGCATTTGCCGTCGTAATCGAGCAGGCGATGTCCGTAACAGAACTCGATTTCTTTCGCGACACGAAACATCGGCAGGCACCTTGGGCAATGGGCGAACTTGGGACCTCATTATAGGCGGTTGCTGGTGGCTTGGCGACCACCTTGCAGCGGAGTTTAGGACCGAAAGCGGGCGGAAGGGTATCGGGGGGGGCGTGGTCGCAAGACAATCCAGATAATGCCGAAGAGAATTCCCGCAGGAATCAGGAGCTGAAAGGGAATGCGGCTGCGGATGATCAGCAGCAATCCTACAGCGGTGCCGAGGACTTTCCACAGAGGCACACGTGCCCAAGCGGCTTCTCGGGTACGGGATGGCAAGGCCAGCCACAAGGCAGCGAGCACCACTCCGACGCGCACGAACGCCCCGGTCCACAATCCGGCAGCATCATTGGCGACCAGCCATTCCAGCAGGCCGCCGATGACGAGGCAACCGACGGCCAGGCAGCCGACCAGTGTGCGGTTGACGGGGATTTCTGTGTTAGTCATAGACCTTGCAGTATGGCTGAGTGAGGTATGGAGAGCAAATCGGCAGGGTTGTGCAGACCGCCAGAATTCTCCTGTTCGCCAGCAGCTATCCAGAGTCCGTGAAACGGTGTTTGCGCCACCGGCAAAACCGGTTACACTGCGGCAGGAATTGCGGGAAGGGGAAGGTGCCCCTTTCCATTCGGTCGTCGACCGCCGATTTTGAACGCACGGGTTTTGGCTTCCCCGGCGACGGAAAGGACTCCGTCCATGTCAGCGAACATCGTCAAACTGCTGCATGCTTCTGATGTGCAGCTTGATTGTCCGTTGCGTCAGGTGGGAACTGTCCCCCGCGATACAATCGACCTTCTGGCTTCCGCGACGCTCATTGCTTGGGAGCGGTTGATCGATGCCGCGATTGCCCACGGCGTCGATGCGTTGCTGCTCACGGGTAATACCTTTGATGCCGCCGCAGAAAGTCTGGCCGCCGATGTGGCCCTCCGGCAGGGATTTGAACGGCTGCTGGAACGCGAAATTCCGGTCTTTGTCGTTCCCGGTCAGCTTGATCCCTTGATGGCCTGGCAAGAGTTTCCTGCCATGCCGGAAAACGTGACGGTGTTCGATTCGCCGTGGGATGCTGCGGTCGATCTCACCGACAGCGGACGATTGCTCGCCCGTATTTTCCCCGTTTCGGCGGTAACCGATATCTCGCCACCGGAATGGCACCGACTTCAGGGAACCGTTCAAGGGTTGCGAGATGCCAATGCGGTGACCGTGGGGATACTGTGGTGTGATCGCACCGAAGGCATTTCCCGGCCTATTGATACCGACGAGCGTCGCCTCGCTTCGGTTCAGGTGCTCGCCTGTGGTCAAAATGTGCCAGAATCGGCACTCCCCCTGATCGATGGTCTGGTGCATGCTCAAACCGCGCCACAAGCGGTCACTGCTGATGAAACCGGCCCGCGTGGAGCCACCATTCTGCAGTTCGATTCTCAGCGGCAACTCAGCAAACGTTTTGTTCCGCTAGGACCAGTCCGTAGGGAGCATCTTACGGCCCGGTTGGAACAGGCCCGGCATCGAGATGAACTCTGCGAACAGATGCTGGCCATGATCGAAGAATTGCCGGCCGTTCCTGGAGAGCAACTGCGGTTGGTGCGCTGGAGCTTTGCGGGATCTCCTGCCGTGCGGCATCAGCTCGACTTCCAGGAAGCAACGGCTCATGAACTGCTGGAGACACTGGCCGGGCTGACCGATCAACCAACCGGCCTACGGTATGTCCACGAACTGGTGCCACTGTGGCAGGAACAATCGGTGCCGCCTGAACTGGGCGAACTCTGGCGTGACTACCTGGAATACTACGACGAACGGCCGCCGTTGAACGAAGACGAACTCCGCCAGCTTGCGCTCGAACTTCGTCCGCAGCAGGCCGCGAGTTCCGGACCGTGGGAACGGGGATTGGCCCAACTCGATCCAACGGCGGTCCATCAGCGGGCTCGGCGTTATGCCCGCAAATGGTTCGCTGGTCATTGAGTTTCCCCGCTGACAGATGATTGAAGACAAATAGAACATCGACTCGGAATAGCCGCTCGAACCACAACTGGCCGCGGCCAGTGGAGCCGACCGCATGAGAATCGACGCGATTGAAATTGAACGCTTCGGAGCCTGGCGGGGCTTTGCTCAAACGCTGCATCCCGAAGGACTCAGCGTCATCTATGGCCCGAATGAAGCGGGCAAAACCACGCTGCTGCGGTTCATTCGCGGGGTACTTTACGGTTTCCCATCGGGTGATGCCGGGCCGGGACGACGAACCCGCAATTCCGACCCGATGAGTGGTTCGCTGCGCGTCCGTCATCGTGACCAGAGCTATCATGTTCATCGGACTTCACGCGGTGACGATGCCGGCTTGGTCTCGATCAGCGGTCTCGATATCGGGGAGTCGCCGTACCGAGTGCTGGAAGGTGTGCTTTCGGGGACCGATGAAAAACTCTTTGAGTCGGTCTTCGCGGTGGGTCTGCCAGAACTGCAAGAGTTCGCCACGCTGACGGAAGACGAAGTCGCCCGGCATTTGTATGGCATGACCTTGGGGCCGCAGGGTCAACTCCTGATGGAATTGCCCCGCAGGATTGAGCGCGAACTCGAACGGACCTGGCCGAAAGACGGGCATCGTGGGCTGGTGGGAGAGTTGCAGGAAAAGCAACGCGAATTCGGTCAGCAACTGCAGGGACTAAGGCCGCAACGCGAACGGTATCGTACCCTGGTGCGGCAGCGAAACGATCTCGATCGCCGCATCTCCGGGATCAAGCATCATGTTGTCGATCTGCAGCGGCAGTTGCGGGGGCATCAGTTCCTGGCGAAAGTGCATCCCGCCTGGACCCGGGTCCGCGACCTGCGACGAGAGTTGGCCGCGATCCCCGATCTGCGCAGTTTCCCAACCGATGGCCTTGGCCGTTTGGATCGATTGGAAGCCGACCGCGATGCGGCGATGCGAACCCGCGACGATCTGCATGGCGAACTTCGCGAAATTCACAAGCAGCTTCAGGCGAACATCCAGGACGACAGCATCCGCCGATTTGCGGGGTCCATTCGCTCGCTGAGCGAGCAGCGGTCGCAATGGGTGGAAGCCGAACAGCACATGCTGGAGTTGGAACGCAAGGCCGCCGAACATGATCGTGAGTTGCAGGCCGCGGTGACCAGAATCGGACCCAAATGGACATTGTCGCGTCTGGAAGCGATGGTCGATACGCCGGAAGGGCATGGCCGCTTTGTGAATGCCGCCACGCAGTTCCAGCAGGTTCGCTGGCGGACGCAACGGCGACAGCGCAAGTACCGCAAGATCAGCAATCTCTGCCGTGATCGCGAACTCGCGTTGCGGACAGAACTGATGCACCTCGGTGTCGATGGCGATTCGCTGGAACAGCCGTTGAACATCGCCAAGCAACGGCTGGCTCAACTGACCGAGTTAGGTCATCTCCAGTTGAAAGCCGGGGAACTGCGGCAGCGTGCCCAATCGATCGATGAACAAATCGAGCGCATGCGGGAACGGCTCGGCTTGCCCGACTGGGTCTGGGTGATGCTGGCATTCTTCGTGCTCGCCGGCATTGGCTTGTTTGTCGCGGGGTTATCGGCCAGTGTTTCCACGGGCTGGCTGGTCGGTCTCATCTATATGGTCCTGGCTATCACTGCAGGGGGCACTACCTGGGCCTTGAAAGTGCAGTTCGAGCACGAAATGCAGGATCAAGTGGCGGGGTTGCGAGAGCAACGGAATCGCTACGACAGCCAGCGATATGATATCGAACGCCGTATCTTCGAACTGATCGAAACTCATGGTCTGCGGGAAGTGCAACGGAATCCGCAAGCCCCTCTCGATGCCACGGATGGTAAGCTGATCTCGTTGGCTGCCGATCGTCTGGCTCAATTAGAACTGGCCCAGCGCGATCTGCAACGCATCCTCGACACTCGCAAAAAGCTGAGCATTGTCCGTGGCAACCTGCAGGGTTATCAACGGGAATTCGCGGCAGCCCGCAAGATGTGGTGCGATACCCTGAAGTCGCTGGGGTACGATGAAGTCGTCGATGTCCCCGTCGCCTTTGCTCAATGGCAGGCGGTGACACAGGCCCGGGAAACACGGCGGCGCGGTGCCGATGCCCGCCGTGAACTCCGCGGACTGCGGGAAGACTGGGATCGATACTGCCAAAAGGTCTCCGATCTCGGTCAGCGCATGCGGTTGGGGAATCTTGATTATTCCAAACCATTCGCCGTCCTGGAGCGTTGGGAAGGCGAGTTGCGGGCCTGGATTCACAGTCGGCAGGAATACCGCCGTTTGTTGAAGGAACGCAAAGCCCGCCGGGTGGAAGTCGAAGATTTCCAGAAGCGGGTTGATCAGTTGCAGCAGCAGGTTGCCGCGTTACTCCAGCAAGCCAACGCTACCGATCGGGCCGATCTCGAACGCAAACTGCAACTGTTTCAACGCCGGCAACAAGTGGTGCAATTGCTGGAACAGGGACAGCGCGATCTGGAATCGATCGCCAAGTCAGAACCGGAACTCGCCATCGTCGATGAGGATCTGTCCCGGTTCCACGAAGAAAGCAACTCAGAAGCGATCCGCCGTATCAGCCGCGATTCCGCCGGCGCTGAACATCAACTGGAAGAACTGTTCGAAGAACTGGGGACCGTGAAACAAGAAGTGAAGGCCCTGACCACCGACCGCCAGGCCAGTCGCGTGCGCTTCGAGGCCCAGCAGACTCAGGAACGCTGGCACGATGCCTGGGAAGATTGGTACGCCACCGCGGTCTCGGCGGAAACGCTGGATACCGTGTGTGCGGTCTTTGAACAGGCCCATCAACCGGAAATGCTCGCCGCTGCCATTCCTTTCCTCGAAAGCCTGACGTTGGGCAAGTACCACAGGTTGTGGACCCAACTCGGTCGCCGGCAACTCTTCGTCGATGAAGAAAACGGCACGCCCCGCTCGGCACATCAGCTCTCCGGTGGAACTCGCGAACAACTCTTTCTGGCGATTCGGCTCGCCATGGTCAAAGCCTTCGCGCGGCAAGGCGTGGAACTGCCGATGGTGCTCGATGACGTGACCGTCAACTTCGATCAGGAGCGCTCAGAAGCGGCGGTGAAAACGCTGATGGACTTCGTGCAGGATGGTCAGCAGGTGCTGGTCTTCACCAGTCATCTGCACTTCGCACAGATGTTCCAGCAACATGGCGTAGAGCCCATCTGGCTACCCGCGCGGGAACGTGCCGAAAACCCTACGATGTGGGAAGAACGCCTGGCCGGATGATGCCCGGTTGAGAGACCGTTATTCGACCATCTCGGGGCTGGTATAGATAGCCGCATCACTGATGCCGGCGTTCTGCAGGGCTTCTGTCAGTTGCAGGACGGTGGTGGTGCGTGCCGACCCTGCACGATAAATCGCCACGCGAATGCCTTCGTCATTGCCCGTGGTCTCCGCGATCATCGACAGCAAAGCGGGCAGATCGATCGGCGATTCTTCCCCATTGAGCCGGACAAAATAGGTACGGTCGCGGA
Organism: bacterium; assembly: GCA_016125225.1. Lineage (GTDB taxonomy): Bacteria > Planctomycetota > Planctomycetia > Planctomycetales > Planctomycetaceae > DSVQ01. The sequence continues at coordinate 210,124 of WGME01000003.1, forward strand.
CGACGACCTGAATGGTCTCTATGCTCTCGATTCCGCTGGCTTCCGTGCTGAGACCCAGGTCGGGACCGGGTTGAGTTTCCACCGAAGTCTGGACGCCGGTCACACCCGACTGACCGATGCCGATGCCATCTCCCGTTCCTATCCCCTGAAAGAGATCACCCAGCCAGACACCGGCCGCAATGCCGAGGACCAGAGCGCCACCAATGATGTATCGCATTCGAGAAGCCATGCCAGCACTCGCTTTGGATGTAAGGATTTTGCAATGTCAGGGGGTTGCGGCGCGGAACCCTTGCACCGCGTATTCAATCCGCGATCGGCCACCCGCGTCCAGACGAATTCGTTCGACGGCAAGCGGCAAGGCATCCAAGGTTCCTTTCAGACGCTTGAACTGGGCATCTCCATAGGAAAAGAGAATCAGCACCATGCCCTTGGATTCCGGCAGCGTCTTGTAGGCCTCGAACAAGCGAGTCGCAATGTCTTCCGGTGTTTCACCACGGAGTTCAAAGCGTTTGTCGCCGACCACGAGTTGCAATGCGCCATTGTCCGACAGATAGAGTTCCCACAGATCGATACGTTTCCGCATTTCGCCGAAAGTCAGCAAATGCTCTATCACGCGTTCCGGAGAATTCCCCGACAGGCTCTGCAGGCGATTCTTCAGTTGGGTGACATCGTTGGCTGATGGGCCGGGACCGGCTGATAATCGTTGCTGCAATAATTGATCGAGTTGTGTTTGTGGGATGCGAAAGATCTCGCCGACCAGTTCACCGACGAGGTCACGCTGCACCCGGTAACGTTCGGCTTCCTGGCTGCGTGTCGCCGAGAGATCAACCTCGGCCTGTAGTTCCTGCATGCGCTCTCGCAGGTTGATAATCTGAGCAAGGGCCTGATCGAGTTGGGCGGAGAGCAGATCACGGGTGGTTGACAAGGCCAGCGTTTCTTTGCGCGTCGTCGTCTCGACATCGAGATATTGCGCGAAGATCACGATCAGCAGCAGATCGAGCAGCGGCGTCAATTGAAACGTGAGGCGGCGGGCGGGGATCATGCGCTGGGCTCCCCGGTCGACCTCAGCGACAATTCCCGTTTCGCACGGATAACGGTATCGCGTACCTGCACGCGACTCTCGCTCAACCGGCGGAACCCAGGTTCGACGAGACTATTAACGAACATCAGCCACATGGCAGCGATCAAGCCGGCAAAGGTCGACCAGATGGCATCGCCGAAGTATCGCACAATGGTTTGGACGGTATTGCCTTCATCGACCGCCGTCACCTGTAATGCCGCGCCAATCGCCAGAATGGTGCCGAGCACTCCGGCGAGGGGATAGGCTTCGATCATGGTCCGGCAGACGTTGTAACAGGTGTCGAACGATTGCGACTGCAGGTACCGGCGTTCTTCATCCAGAATCGTCATGCGCTGATGGAGTGCCTGTCGATCGGACTGCCGACGGGGATCGTCCAGCACCTCTTTCACATCGGCCAGGAAGGCATCGAGTTGATCAGATAACTGAGTGCCCCGGGCGAACAGGCTGCGATGCTTGAGGTCGCGGGTGAAGCTGTCGAAGTCGTGGGCCAGCCTTCGGAGATCACGCCGTGCCCAGGCCCAAAGCCAGAGAAAGGCGAGAAAGTGGACCAGTCCCACGCCGGCAATGACCGGAGTCGTCCATTGAGAAACTTGGGCGAGTAAGTCGCGGGGCCAGGGGGGCATGTTCGGTCTCAATGCTGCGAAATTTCAACTTGTTGCAAGTCTACCCCGAGTTCCGCCCTCATGAAACATCGGGGTGCTGATTCCGCCAAGGCCACCTCGATCTCTCTTATGCGTTCCACAATCCGCCCTCGACTTGAGTCCGATTTTCGCTGTTATCTGATTTTCAAAAAAATATCGACCTGCCGATTTGACTGCCACAAGTCATGACCTAGGTTTCGGGTGTCGAGGCAGAAGAGTGATTGGCGTGCCCGGCCTGTTGCCAAAACGCCACGTTCTGCCAGATAGCGTTCTCAGGGGTGATGAGGGACAGCGGCAGTCGCAATGTGCGGGTGCTGTACGAGTCTCTCAAGTGGTATATGCCATTCGTGGGTGCAAACGCGGGTGGCAGATCAGTGCAAAGAGGGGATTCCCATGCAGTTCGTCAACAGCGTTAAGAAGTTTCTGGTTTCGGAAGATGGCCCGACCGCGGTCGAATACGCCGTCATGTTGGCCCTGATCGTGATCGTGTGCTTGACCGCCATCGGCACCATCGGCACGAACGCCAACGCCAAGTTCAACGAAGCCGCTACTGCCCTCCAGTAATCACTGGTGGACGTGGTCGCAGACCGTTACGCGGCAGCCGTCCGATCGGTGTTCGATCGGACGGCTCGCTGTCTGTCTTGACGCCGCTTTCATGTGGCAGGAAATCGCATCATGTACCCATTTTGGGTCGAAGTTTCGTGGGAAGAATTGCTGCAGGTCGCGATGTTCGGCATCACGGCTGTCGCCTGCCTTGTGCAGACTCTGCTCTTTTCCCGGTGAATTGGATTTGATGACGCACACGGGTTCATCGCCTGTTCGATGGCTGGCTGTCGATCACGCCATGAATCTTTGTGGTTCCGTACCTTGTGTCCGACGAGCGTCATGCCCGTGATGTCTGTCGGCTGTTGTGTCACTGATCGCCAGAGTCCGAGACTCTAACCCGGCGATCCCCTCACTTTGATCACGAAAGGCCGATGTGCAATGGACTGGCAGACCTTGTTAACCGAACACTGGCAGGTGAAACTCGTCAGTGCCTTGCTGATCTGGGCCGCCTGGATTGACGGCAAACAACTGCGAGTGCCCAATTGGCTGACCTACCCGATGGTCTTTTCCGGCCTGATCTACGGCGCCTATGCCGGGGGTTGGGACGGTTTGGGACACAGTGCCGTGGGCATGTGCGTGGGACTCGCCTGTCTGCTGCCGCTGTATGCCGTCGGCGGCATGGGGGCAGGTGATGTGAAATTGATGGCCGGCATGGGGGCCTGGGTTGGTTCCACAGTGACGTGGCATGCCTTCTGTGTCTCGGTTGTGGTGGGTGCGTTGATGGCTGTCTGCATGGCCGCCTATCGTGGCAAGCTCGGCCATCACTATCGCAATTTCTGGATGATCGCTTATGAGTGGCTGTCGGTGAAAGATCCCCGCAAGCTGGCGGCGATTGCTGCGGAGCGCAAACCGACCATGCTGCTGCTGCCCTACGGAATTCCCATCTGCATCGGATCGATCGGCTACTTCCTGTATGCCGGTTTGATGTAGCACATCCGAGATCAAATTCCTGGTTGGATTGGCAGGTCGGGCCGCAAGGTTCCGACCTGCTGTTCTATCCGGCCCGGAAAAACTTCCGGAATGACGCACATTTTTGAGCTAGGTTTGAATTGGTGACGACACCGCGGCAGCTAGCGGCAGAATCCGCCGACATCAGGCGAACCGCCGTGAAACCGAGGGAAATCACTCCGTGAAGACGAACCCGGTCCAGACAATCGGGCGGAGGCGTTGTAAGCGGAACAATAGGTAAGACCGTCATAAGCTGAAGAGTTTGACACCGGTCGGCCGATGATGATTCAGGCAGAGTGGGTTTCGACCTGCCCTCTGCGGAGATCGCCTCGACCGATCGCAAGGGAGTCAGCTCTTCCTTACGAAAAACGGACGAGACGTCCACGCGGAGAGCAGGCGATGAAACCCAAATCAATGCTGTTGTTTGCTGTAGCAGCCGGTTGTGGATTGGTGGCCATGGTTGGAGCCCAGCAGTTGCTGGCCCAGCGTGGTCAAGGCGTGCCTAAGGTGCGAGTGCTGGTAGCCCGGGCGGAAATCGATCCGGGACTGAAACTCACACCCGATCTGGTGGGCTTCCGAGACATGGCCAAAGATTCGGTCCCAGAGGGGGCCATTTTCAAAGAGGAACAATATCAGGAGCGGGCCTTGCGTGTGCGGGCCTTTCCTGGGCAGGTGATTCAGGCAGCTCAATTGGGTGAGCGCGGTCAATTCGGGACATCACTCGATATTCCCGAAGGGATGCGGATTGCCCCGTTGTCGGCCAGTGCCAATATGTTGCCCAGCGCAATTATGAAGCCGGGTGACCGGGTCGATGTCGTGTTGACCTACAAGATGACCAAGAAGGGTTCACAACCGCAAACGTTGTCCAAGACCATTCTGGAATACATCCAGGTCTACGCGATGGGGGATCAACGGATCGGTAGTGAAGAAGTCGAAGCCGGGAAAACAAAAAAGGATGTGAAGAGTATTAGCCTGCTGGTTTCCCCCTTGCAGGCTGAGATTCTGAAGTTGGCGGAAGAGAAGGGCAAAGTGCATCTCACGTTACGCGGCGTGCTGGACAAGCAGGCGGTGTCATCGCGCGGCTTGGATGAAACGCAACTGGCGTCGTTGCGAGCCGAACTGTCTGAGTTGGGTGTCGAACCGCCCGTGATAGAGAATCGTGAAGAGGAAAAGCCCACCGAAGCCGCCGAACCCACATTTGCAGAGTTTGTGCAAGCGGAACCAGTCGAACAACCGGAGCCACCAAAAGAGACGCCCAAATGGAAGATCGAAATTTTCCAAGGTGATGAACGTAAGATCTTCGAAGTGGATCTGCCGGAAACGAGCATTGATACGACGACGACGGAGCCTGTTGGTAAGCATAGTGGAACGACAACAGCATCGAATGGGATTTGGAATTCGCCACTGGCTCGTTGGATGACTGGTCAATCCACAGCCAATAAGACTAATACGACAATGACGCCGTAATACGATGACCCAGGGGACGGGGGGCCGACCGGAACCCAGGAAGAGTTTTCCAGTCGAGGTGCAGGGATGCCTACGTCATCAATGTTTGGAACATGGGGGCCATGGACACTCATGCTGTCCTTCGGTCTATGCTGCCTGTCGGGGCGGGTGGATGCCCAGCAGCCAGAGCAGGCTGCCAAATCTCTGCACAATGCCGAGACCCTTTCAATCGTCGGTAATCGTACGAACATCGAAATTCCCGAGCGGTTTTCGAAGATTTTGCGATTTCCTGCCGCTATCAAACGGATCGATGGTTTCGACCAGACCGTGGTCAGCGTGACACCGTTGTCTCCGGAAGAGATTCGCGTGCAGGCCGTGGAGCAGGGGGTGACCACCGTTGTCTTTACCGATGCCAATGGTCAGACCTATCAGGTCGAAGTCTTCGTGACCGGCGATGCCCGGTTGTTGCAGGCTATCCTCAGCCGCACCTATCCCAATACCGCAGTCCATGCCATCAAAGTTCGAGACAGCGTCATTCTGCGTGGGTGGGTCAGTGAACCGCAGCAGATCAGCGAAATCATTGCCCTCGCGGAAGTCTATTTCCCCCGCGTGCTGAATCAGCTCAAGGTGGGTGGCCCGCAAGAAGTGCAGTTGCGTGTGAAAGTGATGGAAGTCCAACGCAGTCAGATCCGACGATTCGGCATTAACTTCGCCGCCATCGGACGGAACGCGGCCTTGATCTCCACACCGGGACCGATCACTGGTATCGAATCCTTCACGGTGCCTTTCGGTGGTCCTCCTGCGGCATCACTCGCTGCCAGTCAGTTGTCCAACGCTTCGCTGGCACTCGGTATTGCGACCGATGACTTCGTCTTTCAGGGACTCATCCAGGCCTTGAAAGAAGAAGGTCTCTTGAAGATTCAGGCTGAACCCGTGCTGGTGACCCGCAGTGGTGAAGCCGCCCGGCTGGTGAATGGGGGCGAATTCCCCATCCCCGTGCCACAAAGCCTGGGAACCGTCACGATTGAGTGGCGAGAATTCGGCGTAGTCCTGGAATCTCTGCCGATCGTTCTCGGCCCGACCACCTTGAAACAAACCATTGTCGCGGAAGTCTCGGAACGGGACTTCAGTACTGCGGTGACATTGAATGGCACCACGGTCCCCGGATTGACCAAACGGACGGTACAGACACAAGCCGTGATGGAGTTCGGACAAACGCTGGTCATCGGCGGACTCATCTCCACCCGTTACACCGCAGAAACCGACAAGATTCCCTTCTTCGGCGAACTTCCCGGTGTAGGGGCAGCGTTTCGTCGAACGCGTTATGACACCTCGGAAACAGAATTGCTGGTGATGATCACACCGGAATATGTCTCCGCACTTGCACCCGATCAGGTGCCGCCCGGTGGCCCTGGCAAGAGCAGTGCCATCCCCACGGATCGCGAACTCTACTGGGATGGGGTGATCGAAGTCCCCAACTATGGTGATCCGTGTGAAGGGCCGAACTGTCCACCCGTTGGAGGCTGGATGGGGGCTCCCGCCGGTATGCCCGGTTACTCGACCGGGACGATGCCCGTCGGTTCACCGACACCGATACCAGGAACATTGCCGAACGACGACCCGGGTTTGCTGCTGCCCGGGACGCTGCCTCCGGCTCCTGATTTGCCCCCGGCGACCTCACAACTTCCGCAACCTAGTCGTCCCCTGGCATCGGCCCGGACGACACCAGCACCGACTACGCAACAGTCACCCACAGTGACCACACCAAACTTCGAGGACGATGGGTTGATTACTCCCACGTCTGCCTCGAGTGGTCCCTGATGCCCATCGCTGACCAGGTGGTCTTTCCCGGCTGGACTGATGGCGACTGACGACAAGATTGTATGGCTATGAAAAACGTAACACGGTTGGCTTTGGTCGATCCCAACGACAACACGCGCAGCATGCTGAAGACGCTGTTGCTGGGCATTGAATCGGTCTGGCTGGAGGCTGAGTGCTCGCGCTATGAGTTCTTTGTCGATGTGGTCCTGCAGTCTCAACCCGATGTGGCTTTGATCTCACTCGACAGTCATCCGCAAAAAGGTTTGGAACTCGTCGCACGACTGAACCAGGAACTGCCAGCGTGCAAGATTCTGGTGCTCAGCAGCTCTCAGGAAGGCACGCTGATTCTGCAGGCGATCCGCAGCGGGGCCCGCGAGTTTCTGAGTGCGCCCTTGCAGTTGGAAGACTTTCTCGGTGCTCTTGATCGTGTTCGGCAGACGACGCCGGGGCGTTCGGGCGAAGGCGGTGCGACACGCAGTTGTCAGGTCATCACGATTGCTGGGGCATCCGGCGGAGTGGGATGCACGTCGCTGGCCATCAACCTGGGCTGTTGCCTGGCGCAGGGACCGGGGCGAAGTGTCGCCATCATCGACCTCGACCTCGCCTTGGGTGATGCCGATGTCTGGCTCGATATCATTCCTGATTACACTATTCAGGATGTGGCCGATAACATCTCCCGACTCGACTACTCCTTGCTGAAGCGTTCTCTGACCAAGCATGAGTGCGGTGCCTTTTTGTTGCCGCGCCCAGTCGAAATGGATCTGCGAACGCCGATCACACCCGACGAACTGCGGCGCGTGATCGCCTTGATGAAAGCCACATTCACGCACCTCGTGCTGGATGTTTCCAAGAGCTATACCGCTCTCGATATTGCGGCGATGGAAGTCTCTGATCAGGTGCTGCTGGTCACGCAGTTGGATCTTCCCTGCCTGCGAAACGCCGTGCGGTTACTGCAGTTCTTCGATCATCGCGACGGCTTGGCCGAGAAGGTCAAAGTCGTCATCAATCGGCAGGGGCTGGAAGACAACCAGATCAGTGTTTCCAAAGCTCTGGAAACTTTGGGACGGGAAGTTTTCGCCACCATTCCCAATGACTATGCCACCATGGTGGAGGCCCGCAACAACGGCGTGCCACTACTGACGCAGTCGCCTCGCGCGAAGTTGACCCGGGCGATTCAGCAACTCGCTTCGCAGTTTGACGTGAAGTCCGAAGAGGCTGACGAAAAGCCAGACGATCGCAAGACGAAGCGTAGCCTGTTCAGCTTTCTCGGATCGGGCAAATAACGCACGGCGATGGCTTCAGGCTTGCAGATCGAGCAGGCCGCCGTGCTCTTCATCGGGATCGATGGCCTGCGGCGCTTTCTGTTCGTCTTTTGGCTCTTCGGCCTGAGGACGTTCAATCCACCGCCACGCTTGTCGACCGTTGGCATCGCGGTCGCTGCTCGTTCCTTCGGACGCTGAAATATCGTTGACCAAGCGTTCAAACTGAGCGGCACGCTCCTGCTCGGCTGCCCGCTGAGCCGCTTCACCCGCCGCTTGATTGGCTCCCGCCACGCGTTGCTGACCGTTACTTCCGGCGACACTTCCCACCAGCGGGATGTTACCGAAGCCTGCCGAGCCGATCGAACTCATGACTCACCTCCTTCGGAGGGAATTCCTGCCGTCGAATTGTCCCGTTGTACGGCCATCTGGGTGTGAGTCTAACATCAACATCGGCGATTCTTTCCGGGAAAATCCCCGAATTGTGGAAAATCACGGCGGTGAGCCATCCCTGTTCAGGATGAGGAATTCACCGCCTTTCGTCACTTCAAGCCGCGCACCGGTAACTATCGAAGCTATTGCGCCTGGGCAACGAACACGGTGACTGATCGCCCTGCCACATTCACCCGTGTTTTATGCAGGAACGATTCTCCAGCGGATTCGTTGGTCAGAATGTCATCAGGACCAGCGGCTGCCGTATCAATCACTCGCCGCCAGATCCAGCCATCCGGGGCCGCAGGCAAACGGAAGTCCAGCGGCTCCCAGAACATGTTGAACACCAGGTAGAGCACATCGATCAAACCACGGACCGAGTACAACCGCAGTTGCAGCGCCAGTGACCGACTCGACGGGGTCCAGTCCGGCTGATGGGGCTCCACTCCGTGCCAGGTGACATCGAGCAGGTCGGCCTCCTGGAATTGTCGCTGGCCGGCATGATTGTGGTGACGCAACGCCGGATGCCGCTGGCGGAAGGCGATCAACTCCTGGCAGAACCTCAGCCGATCGGCGTAGTGTTCGGTCAAGCTCCAGTCGAGCCAGTTGATGGGGCCATCGTGGCAGTAGGTGTTATTGTTGCCGTCTTGCGTACGGCCCATTTCGTCACCCATGAGCAGCATGGGGACTCCCTGGCTGAGAAACAGCATGGCCAGGGCATTGCGGACCATCCGCTCTCTCAGGGACAGAATTTCCTCGTCATCCGTGGGGCCTTCGACTCCGCAGTTCCAGGAGTCGTTCATATCCGTGCCGTCGCGATTTTCTTCGCCGTTGGCCCAGTTATGTTTCTCGTTGTAGCTGTAGAGATCCTGCATCGTGAAGCCGTCGTGGCAGGTCACAAAATTGACCGAAGCCGTGGGACCACGCTCGCCATAGACATCGGGCGATCCAATCAATCGCTGTGCCATCTCTCCAGCCTGACCCGGATCGCCACGGAGAAATTTGCGGGCACAGTCTCGGTACTTGCCGTTCCATTCCATCCACCGACCAAAGGCCGGGAAGGTGCCCACCTGATACAACCCACCCGCATCCCAGGCTTCAGCGATCAATTTGGTATGACTCAATACGGGGTCGCGGGCCAGTGATTCCAGCAATGGTGGACTTGATAGCGGATTGCCTCGGGAGTCACGCCCGAGAATGCTCGCGAGATCGAACCGGAAGCCATCGATGTGGTATTCCATCACCCAGTGACGCAGGCAATTCCGGACAAACTCGCGGACCACGGGGTGGTTGCAGTTCAAGGTATTGCCGCAACCGCTGAAATTGAGATAACCGCCGTCAGGGGCGAGCATGTAATACACACGGTCGTCGATGCCACGGAACGACAGCGTGGGGCCATTGACATCGAGTTCCGCCGTATGATTGAACACGACATCGAGAATGACTTCGATGCCCGCGCGATGGAACTCCAAGACCAGCGTTTTCAGTTCGTCGGACTGCATGCCCAACACGCCAGAGGCTGCGTAACTGGTCTTAGGAGCAAAGAACGCCACCGTGCTGTAGCCCCAGTAATTGACCAGTCTTTCGCCGGTTTCGGGATGCTGACGCAGATTCTCGCATTCATCGAATTCGAAGATGGGCATCAGTTCGACGCAGTTGACTCCCAACGATTTCAGATGCGGAATCTTTTCCCGCAGCCCCGCATACGTTCCCGGATACTCGACGCCCGACGTTTCACTCTTGGTGAAGCCACGCACGTGCATCTCATAAATCACTAAATCTTCGACAGGCAGTTGCAAAGCCCGGTCACCATTCCAGTCGAAGTCGTGCGGCACAATCCGCCCACGCATTACCCGGCGATCCAATGGAGTGATCGTCGAGGGGCAGCCCCAGGTTTCCGTACCGGCGAGGCTTTGAGCCATGGGATCGAGCAAGGCCACATCACTGCGAAATCGCAGTCCACGGTCGGGCTTCCACGGACCCGTCAGCCGATAGGCATACTCCAGATCGTCCACATCAAGATCGAAGACCGTCATCGCCCAGACATCACCGACGCGGTAAGTGTCCGGGTAAAGCAACTCCGCGAAGGGCTCCAGCACGCCGGGTCGGTAAAGGAGCAGCGTGACGGTTTCCGCATGACGGGAAAAGAGGGCGAAGTTCACGCCTCGGGGAGTTAATGTGGCACCGAAGGGTAAAGCCTCACCGCGACGAACACCAAACCCGGCAACCGAATGCGTCGGGTAAGCATCAAGCCGAAAGGGCGTGGCACTACGCACATGCAGCAAAGGCAGATTGCCGACGGTATCGGCCCGGGTCAGCAATTGTTCAAAGCCCGCGGCCACCAGCAGTTCATGCAAATCTTGCGGCACGCCGGTGGGAGCGAGGCGGCAACCGACGCTGCGCGCATAGCGGGCAACCAGAATCAGCCGCCGTAACGCATGGCTGGAAAGCCGTTCGACGCCGGTAAAATCGAGAATGATTTCATGTCCGGGCAGCAGCAAACCACGGATCTGCTCTTCGACGTTCTGTGGCAGATGTCCGGCCAACGTGCCGGTAAACCGAATCCAGGCCCGATCGCGATCTTGCTCTATGCGGACGTTCACCCGGGGCTCACTTTCCCATACTGTACGCTGTCACCCACGCTGCGCGGCCCGCAATCCTAACACGCGGACACCCCGAAAAGCGCGGATGGACGACACGCAGAGGGGAAAGCGTTAGCGACACATTCCGTGCACACCGCACAACCGCACGGTGCGACAGGAACCATAGGAGTCCTGCCGTTTGCCCGGCGGGATGATGTTCACACACAGGCGGCCACAGAATTGCTGTAGAAAACTGCCCGGATACCACCGGCATTAATGCAGGAAGCAAGATCTCGCCAACTCACAACGAGCGGGGGGCGTCAGGCCTGGGATTGAGAGCTTTCGGATGGTCCCAAAGCCGCACCCGCCGTGGTGCGAGCTGTTCGTTCCGTACGACTGGCGGTCAACGGCATCTACCCGTCGACTCATGCAAGAGCATTCCCTACGAGACTGGACCTGGAGTTCTGCCCGATGGCATCACTCGGGAAATTCGGTGGGTAGCACAATCAGGGCAGTCGTTTTTGTGTAGCACTGGCTCCGCCAGTGCTCATTAGTGTTCAATGGAATGGCCCGTGAACGACCGGTGGTCTTAATGCATCAGACTTGTTTGCCAGAATGGTCAAAACGCTGGAAAAGCCAGTTGCACCCATTCAGAAGTCTCTGACAGTGCCACCCCGCCGACTGGTCGATCCGAGTCCTCCATCGTGCGCACTTACTCAGACTATGTGACTCTCGTAATCCTCAGTATGGAGATTTGGGCAAGGTAAGCATGGTCATGGGTTCTGTAGTGCGTTACTCTTCTACCGATGGATGGCTCCAAGAGATTACACTCTGTCGGAACCGCACAACAACTCCAATTCTGGGAGATGGACTCATCTCGCAATGGGGCAAATAAAATGGCTGAAGCTAACATGAATAGCGACTCAACAACCGTATCTGAGAGCACGGCTCTCCCACCAAAACCTGCCAAGGCTGAGAAAAAGGCAAGCCCAACCAAGGCCGCAGCTAAAAAGTCAAAAGCGGCGGTAAAGCGGCCAAAATCGTCTTCGGAAAAGAAGCCCAAAGCAAAAGTAAGGCGAACTTTTCCGCAAAACACACTAGAGGAGGCTCTGGCCGTTCCATCTGCACTCAAGATGAACAAAGGTAATCCACTCGCTCCGAACGATATTGCCACGGCACTCGGTTATGCCAGTAAGTCCTCAACGGCGTTTTTTTACGTGGCCGCGTCATCAAGAGACTACGGACTCACTACGGGGAGCCGCGATCAAGCGACAATTGAATTAACAGATTTAGGTCGCAGGATTGTTTATCCGACTTCGGACGAACAGTTGCAGATCGATAAGACTGCTGCGTTTTTCAACGTTCCGCTATTCAAAAGCCTATATGACTATTATGGCGGTGGTCAATTACCGAAGATGGAATTCGTCAGCAGCGTGCTATTCAACACGTTTCAGCTTGACGAATCTCTGCACAATGAATTCTGCGATCTCTACCAGCGCAATTGCAATTATCTCAGTCTTCGCGAGGGGCGAGGCGCTTCAACAATTAGGCAAACCGGAGATTCCGGCGAACAGTCCGTGGTGGTTCTACAACCTGGCCAGTACAAGCAACGTGCTTTCATTATTATGCCGTTCAGTGAAAAAGGTACGAACCCTCGCCCAACGAGCTTCTTTGACGAAGTATTCACGAGTCTCCTCACGCCCGCGTGCAACAAGGCCGATTTTGGGGTTGAGACGGCCCGCAAGCATGGTAGCGATGTCATTCACCACACAATTGTTAAAGAGCTTGATGAAGCGGATTTGGTCATCGCTGATCTTACGGATCATAACCCAAACGTTTTGTTTGAACTTGGAATTCGGATCGCATTGGACAAACCGGTCCTCCTCATCAGGGCGATGGGAACTCCACCAATCTTTGACGTTGATCACATGATGCGGGTATTTGAGTACGACCCGCGACTGTGGAAATCAACCATTGATGGCGATATCACTGGCCTGAGCGAACATGTAAAGGGCGGATGGGAGAACCGCGACAAGAATATCAGTTACATGAGGCTTCTCAAAACAGGCCAGTTACCGCCGCGTTGATAGTTCAAAATCGGCGCGATGACGGGTGGCTAGGGGCGACCAACCGGAGCCCCCCAGCGGAAGCCGTCCACCTGATTTTCCCATTCCGAATTGGCATCGTCAACGGCGATGCGGCATAATCATTTGCGGTGCTTGATGTTCTGCTGATGAGGTTGCCATGCGTTTGTTGTGCTCTCTGTTCGTGGTGGTTCTGTTGTTCGCCGGTTCCGCAGCGGCGGAGACGATGTATGTCGAGGCGGAAGCCTTCCCGGAGATGGGGGGCTGGTCGCTCGATTCCTCGTTCACGCATATCGTCGGTTCGCCCTACCTGCTCGCGCATGGTCTCGGCAAGCCGGTGGCCGATGCTCAGACGAAAGTCGCCATCCCCGCTGCTGGCGAGTACCGCGTGTGGGTCCGCACCAAAGATTGGGTCGCCGCCTGGAAAGCCCCCGGCACGCCCGGCCGGTTCCAACTCACCATCAATGGCAAACCATTGGCGACGGAGTTCGGTACCAAAGGTGTGAACTGGCACTGGCACGACGGTGGCACCGTCAAACTTGCCGCAGGTGACATCACGCTCGGCCTGCACGATCTCACTGGGTTCGATGGTCGGTGTGATGCAATCCTGTTGAGTTCCGAGAAAGACTTCACACCGCCGGAAGGGGCGGAACTGGTCTCTGCCCGCAAAAAATGGCTGGGTCTCACCGATGGCCCCGAAGAGACCGAAGAGTTTGATCTGGTGGTGGTCGGCGGCGGTTATGGTGGCCTCGGCACGGCGATCTCGGCGGCCCGCCAATCGCTGAAGGTCGCCCTGGTGCAGGACCGGTTCGTCCTCGGCGGCAACGGCAGCAGCGAGATTCGCGTGTGGGCCAACGGTGGCACCATGCGGGGCAAGTACCCGCATCTCGGCGAGATTGTCGAAGAGTTCGCCGACCATGCTCCCGACAGCCCCGGCCTCGCGGAGCACTACGGCGATGAGTTGAAGGAAGCCGTCTGTAAGCGGGAAAAAACGCTGACGTTGTTCCTCGGTCATTTTGCCCGCGATGTCGAAACCGATCCGGACACGAAGCAGATCAAGTCGGTGACAGCCCTCGAGGTACGTACCGGTCGGGAACGCAAGTTCCGCAGCAAGTTCTTCGCCGATTGCACGGGGCATGGCTTCATCGGTGCGGGAGCTGGGGCCTCTTACCTGATGGAACCCGACGGCCGCATGGGCATGTCGAACATGTTCTACTGGCAGATGGATGAAACGCCGCAAGCCTGGCCGGATACACCGTGGGCATTGGATCTGGAAGCCGCCGATTTCCCGGCTCAACAGAAGAGCCGTTCGGTCGAAAATGGCAAGCCGTTCATGAAGGGGGAATGGTTCTGGGAATCGGGCTTTGATAAAGACGCGATCAATGAACTCGAACTGATCCGCGACTGGAACTTCCGGGCCGTGTTTGGCGCCTTCAGTGCCCTCAAGCATGGCCCCGAGAAGGAGAAGTATGCCAACGCTGCGATGAAGTGGGTGGCCTATGTCGGCGGGCCGCGCGAGTCGCGGATGATTGAGGGCGACATCGTTCTTACACGAGAAGACATTGTGCAGAAGAAGATGTATCCCGATGGCTGCGTGCCGACGACATGGGATATCGACCTGCACTATCCCAAAGAGCAATACGCGAAGAAGTTCCCGGACAATCCGTTCATTTCGCGGGCCGAGTTCGGAGCCGGGGTCGATCGCCAGAACGGTTACCCGGTGCCCTACCGCTGCTTCTACTCGAAGGACGTGCCGAACCTGTTCATGGCGGGACGGTGCATCAGCGTGAATCATGATGCGCTCGGCACCATCCGCGTGATGCGGACCTGCGGCATGATGGGCGAAGTGGTCGGCAAGGCGGCGTATCTCTGCGTGAAGCACAGCATCAGCCCCCGCGGTGTGTATGACCATTACCTGCCATCGCTGATCGAACTGCTCGAACAACCGGGTGCCATGCGGCGGGACGGTATTCAGCAGGCGCTCTATCGCGACACGAGTTCGCCCGCCGTTACCCCGTACTACAACAAGGGAGCGGATACCGTGGTGGGGGCCCCGCTGAATCCGCCGCGCGAAGGGGGCGTGAAGGTCTCGTCGCTGCCGGGGATTGTGGTCGATGACACGCAGGCCAAGTTGACGGGTTCCTGGAGCAATACTGGCTCGCTCACGCCGTTTGTGGGGGATGGTTATCGCTATGCCGGGCCGAATTCCAATGCTGTCGCGCGGTTCGAGTTCATGATTCCCAATGCAGGCAAGTATGAAGTCCGCATCGCCTGGGTCGGCCATGAAAACCGGGCGTCACGCACCGCCTGTGCGATCGAACGGGCCGGCCTCGCCCCCATCAAGACCCGGCTCAACCAGCAGAGCGAAGGCGACCTGTTCCACGTCGTCGGCACGTTCGACTTCCCGGCGGGTGAATCGGCCGTGGTGATCTCCACCGAGGGAGCCAACGGCAACGTTCATATTGATGCGGTGCAGGTGGTAGAAAAGCGTTAACGATACTTAGCCGCGAGGCGACGCCGAGCGCTGGGTGAATTCCACTCAGCGTTCGACTTCGTCTCGCGGCTAAATGTGACGAGAAATGATCGACCCAATCAAGGGATTCAACGTTGATGAATACATGGATTGCCACTTGCCTGATTGTTTCTTCGTTCGCCCAAGCCCCGGTTGAGAACGATTACTACAAACTCACACCCCTCACCATTCCCGATGCGGCGTATCTGGAAGCCGGGGCGATCGATCTGTTACCCGATGGCAAGCTGGCCGTTTCGACTCGCCGTGGCGAAATCTGGCTGATCGAGAAGCCCTTCGCTGAAAACCCGGCCGAGATGAAATGGTCGCGGTTTGCACACGGACTGCATGAAGTCCTCGGGTTGACCCATCGCGATGGTTGGCTGTACCTCACGCAGCGGGGGGATGTCAGCCGCATCAAAGACAGTGACGGCGATGGTCTCGCGGATCAGTTCGAAGTGGTCAATGATGAATGGCACATCAACGGCGATTACCACGAATACGCGTTCGGTTCGAAGTTCGACAAAGACGGCAACATCTGGGTGGTGCTCTGCCTCACCGGGTCGTTCGGCAGTGAATCGAAGTATCGCGGCTGGTGCCTGCGGATCACGCCGGAGGGCGAATGCATTCCCACCACCAGCGGCATCCGCTCGCCCGGTGGCATCGGGTTCAACGCGGCGGGCGAAGTGTTCTATACCGACAATCAGGGTCCGTGGAACGGCACCTGCGGTTTGAAGCAACTCATTCCCGGCAAGTTCGTCGGTCATCCCGGCGGGTTCAAATGGTACGACCTGCCCGCCGCGAAAGCGGCCATGGGCGAGAAGCCGCAGGAACCACTATCGGGTAGCCGGTACATGACCGAAGCCGCCAAGATTCCGAAGTATGTCCCCCCGGTGATTCTGTTCCCGTACAAGAAGATGGGCCAGTCGGCCAGCGGCATTGCCTGTGATACCACGGGCGGAAAGTTCGGCCCGTTTGAGAACCAGATGTTCGTCGGCGATCAAACCAACAGCACGGTCATGCGGTGCTTCCTTGAAGATGTCGACGGCTTCTATCAAGGGGTTTGCTTCCCGTTCCGCGAAGGCTTCGGATCGGGCACGCTGGCCCTGGAAATGACACCCAGCGGCAGCCTCTTTGTCGGCGGCACCAATCGCGGCTGGGGCAGCCGGGGCAGTAAGCCGTATGCCCTCGAACGTCTCGACTGGACCAGCAAAGTTCCATTTGAAATTCACGAGATGCGGGCCAAACCCGATGGATTCGAACTGACCTTCACGGAATCCGTTGATCCGGCGACTGCGGGGAACGTTGAGAGTTACACGCTCGATGCCTACACCTACATTTTCCAGGCTTCGTACGGCAGCCCCGAAGTCGATTTCTCGAAACCGAAGATTCAGTCCGCCACGGTCAGCGAAGACGGCAAAAGCGTCCGCCTGATCATCGACGGTCTGGTCGCCGGGCATATTCACGAACTCACCGCACCGGGCGTGACATCGAAAAATGGCCTGCCGCTGTTGCACAAAGAAGCTTACTACACGCTCAACCGCATCCCCCACGCAAATTAGCCGCGAGGCACACGCCGAGCGCTGGGAGATTTCGGACACAGCGCTCGACTCCGTCTCGCGGCTAAGGAACAACCATGATCGTCACCACCACGTTTGATGTCGCCGGACATGAAATCAGCGAATACCTTGGGATTGTCCGGGGGATTGTTGTTCGTGCACCGACGATCTCGCAGGGGTTCATCGGCGGACTCAACACCATCATCGGCGGCAAGATTGGGGCCTTCACGCAGATGTGCGAGACCGCCCGGCAGCAAGCCTACGACGACATGATCGAACACGCCGAGCAACTCGGCGCGAACGCCATCGTCGGCATGCGGTATGATACCGGCGAAGTCGGTGCTCAAACCCGTTCGACAGAAGTACTCTGCTACGGGACCGCAGTGGTCTTGCAGCGGACACGTTGATTCTCGGATCGAATATGACAACTGAACCGTCGCCTGGTTTTAATGATGCCACCATCGCCGCCCGTGGCGGTTGGGCGCCCGATTTTGTCACGCGGCCGAGTGCTCCGCCGATCTACATGACGACGGCGTTTGACATCGAAGATCTCGGCCAGTTGGAGGACATCACCACCGGAGCACAAACCGGGTACATCTATACCCGTGATGGGAATCCGAACCATGAGGCCTTTGCGGCTGACATCGCCGCCCTGGAAGGTGCAGAACTCGGCGTGGTGACGGCATCAGGAATGGGTGCAATCACAGCGTTACTCATGGCGACTCTGAAGGCTGGTGATCATGTGGTGGCCGGCCGCGTGTTGTATGGTCGCACCGGGCAGTTGTTGAATCATCTGGCAGCATCGTTTGGTATCGAAGTCACCTTCGTTGATATCGCTGACCTGACTGCCGTGCAAACCGCGATCAAATCCACCACCAAACTCTGCATCGCCGAAAGCCTTTCGAATCCACTCGTGGAAGTCACCGATCTGCCGGGGCTTGCCCGCGTCTTGGGCGATGTCCCGCTGCTGGTCGACAACACCTTCGCAACGCCGTGCCTTTTGAAGCCGATCACGCACGGGGCTACTTATGTCTGGCACAGTGCGTCGAAATATCTCAATGGGCATGGTGATGTGATGCTCGGTGTGCTCGTTGGTCCGCGATTAGCGATGCGAAAAGTGCGGGCGATGTCGTCGCTCTACGGACTCAACAGCAATCCCTTTGAAAGTTGGCTGGGATCGCGCGGCTTACGCACTTTGCCGCTACGAATGGAACGCGTCTCCAAAACGGCCCAGTCGGTTGCCAATGCACTATCCCAACATCGGGTGATTGAACGCGTCTACTACCCCGGTTTGCCGACGCATCTCACATTTGAACTTGCCCAGAGACTGTTGCCGCACGGTTGTGGTGGCATGCTGGCGTTTGATCTAGCCGGTGGTCGCACCGCCGTCGATCATTTCTTCCGCAAACTCGGCGAAACGATCCCGTTCTCACCAACTCTGGCCGATGCGCGAACCACGCTGTCTTATCCAGCGGGGACCTCGCACAAATTCATCACCGCCGCAGAACGGGCAGCTTATGGCATTGGCGATGGGCTGGTGCGGCTGTCGATCGGCCTGGAAGATGCCGGGGACTTGATCCGAGAACTGCAGCAGGCGCTCGTGCAATAAAGAAGCCTAGGCATGGCGATGCCTGGGCTTCCCATTCATGATAACTCAAAGATCAGTGGGCGGCGGCGACCGCGTGGCCGTGGTCATCATGACCATGATCATGTCCGTGATCGTCTTCCGGTGCTTCCTCAGGGAAGCTGGCCCAATCGCCACAGGCTCCGGACAGTTGGACCGAGCCACAGAGCATCATCATCACGAGCAACGCTGTCACATACATGAATTTGCCGACGAAGTTGCTGACGGTGAGGCCGAGAATAAAGTGCGTGCCACCGGTCGGCGGAGCGATTACCCCCCAGATCAGGGTCATCATCAGGCCGATCAGCACGACACCAATCCAGCCACCGCGACGCATCACCGGCCAAAGCTTCGACCAGTCCGCCGCGAAGAGCCACACGGCGAGCCATGCGATGAGGGGTGTCCAAGGGGTGACCAATCCGATGATCACCAGTAAGAGGCTCCACAGAGCCGTCAGGACATCGACCAGACTGTTGAATAGCTCGATCATTTCCGTGCCCGCTGAGGCTGTAAACCCGAAGATACAAGGGCTATAGAGATACCAAAACGGCGAGAATGTCGCCAGTGAGCGGGAAGGGCGGAGGGTCGAAGCGGGAAGCTGGAATTGGATTCCGTCTTCACCACCAGCTCAGGCCGCATTCTGCAAGGGGTGATTGATGCGATGCAGTTGGGTCTGCACGGCGGCGAAGACCTGTTCGACGGTCAAATCCCGCATGCAGCGGTGATGTTTCAGCGGGCATTCCCGTTGCTGACACGGCCCGCAATCGACGGGAATCTGCAGATGCACCGCTTGCGGATCGAACGTTTCGCTCCAGGCGATGTGTGTCGGACCAAACAGCGTAATTACCGGCACTCCGAACGCCGTCGCAAAGTGGCGGGGACCGGAATCGGTGGTGACAAGCAGATCACAGCCGCGGACGGCCGCCTTGGTCAGACCGATGCTCAATGGTTCATCAGCCATGGAGACAACGGTGGACCGCTGCGACTGTTCCGCAATCCACCGTGCATCATCACGCTCGGCGGGACCACACAACAGGATCACGCGGTGGCCGAGTTCATCGACGATGCGTTGAGCCAATTTGACGAACGATTCCCGCGGCCAGTTCTTTGCCGGTCCAAAAGCTCCGCCGGTATTAAAGGCGATGAGGCGGGGATGGGTGAGAGTTGAGGATTGAGAGTTGAGGGTGAATTTCTGCTTGTCGGCTTTCCGAAGTTCGCTTTTCGCTAGAAACTCTTGCCATTGCGATTCGGCATCAACAGTCACCCCGAGCGACATTGTTCTCGAGATGTTTGCTGTCTGGCCTTCCGCCTTCCGCCTTCCGCCTTCCGCCCATTCAACCAGCCGCAGATACTCGACCAGTACCGGATGCGGTGTCAATTTCGACTTCGGTGTCACACGGTCGGTCAGTAGCCAACCACGCAGATCACGGGCGAAACCGATACGGCGACGGGCGCCAGAGATGTATGCCAGCCATGCCGATCGCAGGGAATTCGGGAACAGGATGGCGGTGTCACACTGTTCGGCCCTTAGCTTTCGCAGGAATCGCCAGCCCCGTTGTTCGGGGTTCTTACCGCGCGGGTTGTAGAGCAGAAC
This sequence comes from bacterium, assembly GCA_016125225.1. GTDB lineage: Bacteria > Planctomycetota > Planctomycetia > Planctomycetales > Planctomycetaceae > DSVQ01. Next base: position 230,310 of record WGME01000003.1, read on the forward strand.
TCGGTCGCAGAAACTGCTGCCGGCGAGTGTGTCGGCAATCACCGGTCGCATGATGCCGACGACTTCGGCGTCGCGAAACCGATCGCGAATCGCACGGAGGGCCGGGGTTGCCATAACCGCATCGCCGATCCAGTTCGGTAGGAAAACGGCGAGCTTCATCCGGCTTTTTTAAGGGTTGAGAGTTGAGAGTTGAGGGTTGAGGGCAAGGGAATCGTAATCGGATCAGACAGCGATTCGCCGCGATCGATGGCTCGCAATCGGGCCACGATATCGGTGGTGGAAACGCCGGGGGTGATGCCCATCGGCTTCACCGTGCCACCATAACTCAGGACTACTTCGCGACCCACGATTTCTTCTGCCGAGTACGTGCCCCCTTTGACGAGGACATCGGGCCGCAGGTGTTCCAGCACCGCATGCGGCGTGTCTTCCTCGAAGACCACGACATAATCGACCGAGGCCAAACCGGCGAGCATCTGAGCCCGGTAGTTCTGATCGAACAGCGGGCGATCGGCGGCTTTGCCCAACCGCCGCACACTGGTATCGCTATTGATCGCGACGACCAGGCAATCCCCTTCACGGGCCGCCTCTTCGAGATAACTCACATGGCCGACATGCAATAAATCGAAGCACCCATTCGTCATCACGATGCGTTGCCCGGCTTGACGACGGGCCGACACTTGCCGCACGATATCATCGAGCGAACCGACTTTGCTTTCCGTGGTTCGACTGACCCGCAGGATATCTTCAATGATGGCCTTGCGACTGATCGGTACGACGCCGACTTGTTCGACTTCCAGGCCCCCCGCGACATTCGCCAATCGACAAAGATCAACAGTATCGATGCCCGCCGCGACACCCACGCCGATCATGGCGAGGACCATATCTCCCGCGCCGGTGATGTCGCAGACTTCGCGCGGCCGGGTGGGCAGATGCGTCGATTCACCGCTGCGACTTGTCAGGGCAATGCCATCGCGGTCGATGGTCACGAAGGCATAATCGAGATCGAATTTTTCGACCAGTTTCCGGCCCGCTTTGAAGGCATCATCAATCGTGCGGATTTCGCAGCCGGTCGCTTTGAAGGTTTCCGAGCGATTCGGTGTGACCCCGGTGGCTCCACGGTAGAGGTTGTAATCGCCGCCGGCAGCCGGGTCGGCAACCACGGGAAGATTCAATGACCGGGCCGCTTGAATCAAGGGCCGCAAAAATTCTTGGGTACAGACACCCTTGGCGTAATCGGAAATCAGAATCGCTGAGTATTCGGCCAGTCGGGGCAGGATCGCTTCCAGCAGCTGCTCGGCAATCTCACTAGAAATCGGTTGCCGGGTTTCGCGATCCACCCGCAACATCTGATGCGGATGCCGGTATTGAGCCCGGCCCATGAATCGCACTTTAGCGGTGGTCGGACGGTCAGAGTCGGTGACAATCGTGTCTCGGCCAATGCCCGCCTGATCCAAATCCCGAGCCAAAGCCCGGCCGTCGGCGTCGTCGCCAATGACTCCGGCGAGATCGACCGTGGCATCGAGACCAAGCAGCATGTTCGCGACGTTCGCCGCCCCGCCGAGCCGGGTTTCCTGCCGTTCTTCCCGCAGAAGAATGACCGGAGCTTCCTGGCTGATGCGTTCGGCATCGCCCCAGACATAGCGATCGAGAATCAGGTCGCCCACCACGAGAATGCGTGGCGAACCAAGGCGATCGACAGCATCGAGCAGGTGGTAGGACATGGTGGATCGAGGGTTGAAGGCTGAGTGCTGAGGGTGCATGCTCGCTCCGGGAACGATCCCTCAGCCGATAGCACACGCCCCCGAGCCATCCAAAGGCCGGAATCATCGTCGAGGACGGGATTTGGGTCAATCCCGGTTTGGGCAAGAGAGGTTTGCGGACATTCAGCATGGAAACGCAGAGAACGCCGAGAATCGAAGAGGTCGAAACGTACGGCCTGCTCCCGCATGCCGATGGGGTTTGTCCAGGCCACTCAGCCCATGTCAGACCTGCTCGCGACTGAGCGCAGACGCGCAGCATCAGGTCTGCAGTTCCCACGCTTCGCTTGGGAACGTGTTAAATTCAGGTCGGTGCCAATTAAGCATGTTATTACTGATGTCTACTCTATCACTCAAATCTCTGATGACTATGCCACAGGTTGCTTCTGTCGAAGCAAATCATCCAGTGAATCAGCTTCGTGAGTTACTGCTCCTCCTAAGACAATTGTCCTTACCTTTTTTGCCTGAATAATCAGAATGCTAAGTTGGTGATGTTCATGCTCATACTCCAAGCATGCTTGATCTATAACGTGATAAGCTTTCCAGTAACGTTCCGCCTTTTGAAGCGGGCCTAAAAATGTCACCAGACTCGTGCAAACTGCGGCAAGCGCTCCCACAGCCCAACCCCATGCCCGTGCTGGTTCGTTCGCAGCAGAGACTCCTGCGAGTCCCCCTGCAAGCACTCCTATGAAACCGACGGAATAGTGCACGGCCCACCAAGTTCTATATAGAAGCATACAATGTCTTCTCAGCGTTGCTACTCGCACTGGAATTGATGAAGAACTGTCGCCTTTTTCCATGTTTTGATTTCCCTTTCTTGGAAATTGGATTCGGAACAATTCTGAACTGAGTTGGGTTAGGTATGCATGCTTATGCCCGTAGGATTTGGCCGGAACTTCCGCCTGTTCTCGAAAAACTCATCTCGTCTGCGGTATCCTTGTCGCACACATTCCATCATGCCTGTACCACGTTTCGGGCTGTTGCTCAAGGAGAATCCGCCGATGCCGTTGGATCACATGCTCAATCGTCGTGATCTGTTGGGGACTGCGCTGGCGGCTGGGACCACCGCTGGTCTGCAGGGGCCGTTTGGATTGCCTCTGGCGGCCGTGGCTCAACCTGCTTCAACCATGGGAAAGAAGTATCCCTTCAAGAAGTCGATCAATCTGTGGGCGTTTCCCTATCCACAGCAGATGTCGCTGGAACAGTGCCTGCAGCTTGCGAAGGACGCCGGGTTTGATGGCATCGAGCTGAATTACGATCTCGATAGCGATCTGTCACCCAAGTCGGGCACGGCGGAGTTCATGGCAATTCGCCGCATGGCTGAGAAGATCGGCATTGCCATTAGTGGGTTGTGTTCGTTCCTGTTCTGGCCGTACCCGCTCACCAGTAACGATCCGGAAAAGCGGTCGCTGGGGTTGGAACTCGCCGGGAAGATGACGCAGGCGGCTCACGACCTCGGCACCGAGAATCTGCTCGTCGTCCCCGGAGCGGTGTGCATTCCCTGGCGGACCGATCATGAACCGGTCCCCAACGATGTGTGTGAGCAGCGGGCGAAAGCAGCGGTGCGGCAGATGATCCCCGTCGCTGAGAAGTTGAAGGTGAACCTCAACATGGAGAACATCTTCTTCAACGGGTTCCTGATGACGCCGATGGAGATGAATGCCTTTGTGGATTCATTCAGCAGCGAACGGGTCCACGTCCATTTCGATACCGGCAACATCTCGGAATACCAATACCCGGAGCATTGGATTCCGTTGCTCGGCCAGCGTACGCGGAACGTGCATCTGAAGGAATTCACGAAGAAGGGGACCGATCATTCGCTGGAAGCGTTCCGGCCCTTGCTCGATGGCACCACCAACTGGCCCGCCGTGCTCGACGCCTTCGCCGCGGTCAACTACCAGGGGTACCTGACATTCGAGTACTTCCACCCCTATCTCTATTGGCCGGAAGCGCTGATTCACCAGACGAGCGATTCGCTGGACCGCATGCTGGGGAGGAAATGAACCCGTCTCAGCTCGTTGGCTTTGCTCCCATGCTCTGCAACGGACCATTGACATATGAAGACGAGTTAACGCCTGAGGAATTCCATCGGATTTTGCTGGCGATACCAAAATCGTCGCACTATGCTCGCCGTATCACCTCTCGTTTGCTCCATTCCCAGAACCATAGCGGTTGTCTTTTGACAGCTGAACTCATCTCAGACGGGTTTCGCGATTCGGTCGCTCACGGAGTCGTCTATTATGGCCTTGCGCAGCCTTCGATCTGTTACCGCCATCATCACGACAACCTGGCTCCTGGCGGGTGTCTTACCACTGAACCCATTGGAGAAGGCAATTGCTCAAGAACGCGCGGCCGTGACTGATCGCTTTCAACTGCCGTTGCCACCGGCACCATTCGAAGGAAAGATTGGCAAGACCTATAAGGAATCAGAGGCCTCATGGCCGAAGATTCCCACGGCAGCGCCGGACGCACCGAACATTGTCGTTATTCTGCTCGATGATGTGGGGTTCGGTCAGACATCGACGTTTGGCGGGCTCATCCCGACACCGAACCTCGACAAGCTGGCGTCTGAAGGCCTGCGTTACAATCGCTTTCATACCACGGCCATTTGCGGGCCATCGCGTGCAGCTTTGCTGACGGGCCGGAATCATCATGACACCGGCAACGGCTTCCTGATGGAGTGGGCAACGGGGTTCCCGAACTATTCCACGATGATCCCGAAAACCACCGCGACGGTCGCCGAAGTGCTCAAAGATACCGGGTACACAACCTGGTGGTTCGGCAAGAACCACAACACGCCCGATTGGGAAACCGGCCCCACTGGCCCCTACGACCGCTGGCCGACGGGCATGGGCTTTGACTACTTCTACGGTTTCAACGCCGGAGAGACGCATCAGTTCTATCCGGTGATTTTTGAGAACACGACGGTCGTTGAACCGAGTCAGACACCTGAGGAAGGTTATCACTTCATGACCGATATGACTGACCGTGCTATCGCGAAGATGCGGTTTGGGAAATCGGTCGCGCCGAACAAACCGTTCTTCCTGTATTTTGCCCCCGGTGCCATGCATGCACCGCATCATGTCACGGCGGAATGGCGGGACAAATTCAAAGGCCAGTTCGACATGGGCTGGGAAAAGTATCGGGAGATCGTCTATCAGAATCAGTTGAAGATGGGCATCATTCCGCCGGGCACAAAGCTCACGCCGCGGCCGGAGTGGGTCCCGGAATGGGATGGCCTTTCGGCAGAGCAGAAACGGCTCTACTGCGCACTCTTTGAAAACTTCGCGGGCTATTTCGCCTTTACCGATCATGAAGTCGGGCGATTGCTCGATGCGATCAAAGAACTTCCCGATGCCGATAACACGCTGGTAATGTACATCGTTGGCGACAATGGGGCCTCATCCGAGGGTGGACCCGACGGCACGCTGAATGAGATCAAAAGCCTGAACGGTATCCCCAGTGCGATTGAGGACACGCTCAAAGGCCTTGATAAGCTCGGCGGTCCCGAGACCGAGCCGCATTACCCTGTCGGCTGGGCGTGGGCGGGCAACACACCGTTCCAGTGGGTGAAGCAAGTCGCCTCGCACCTGGGGGGCAGCCGCAACCCGATGGTGGTGAGTTGGCCCGCGAAGATTAAGCACGATCCCCAGCCGCGCGACTGCTTCCTGCATCTGATTGATGTGATGCCCACCATCCTGGATATTGCACACGTTGAGATGCCTGAGACCGTCAATGGCATCGAACAACTGCCATTGGCTGGGAAGTCATTTGCCAGCAGCTTCACCGATACCAGTTTCAAAGGCCGCGACGAGCAGTACTTCGAAATCATCAGCAACCGTTCCATCTACGAAAATGGCTGGAAAGCCAATGCACAGCACACGCTCCCCTGGCGTCAGGACCTCGTGCCAGGCAACTGGGACCGTGACAGGTGGGAACTTTACAACCTGAACGAGGACTTTTCTGAGGCCCATGATCTCGCAGCGAAGATGCCCGAAAAACTGGCCGAGATGCAGGCGAAATTTGATGCCGCAGCCGTAAAGTATCACATCTATCCGCTGGATGACCGCGGTGCGGCTCGCCTCGGTTTGCCTAAGCCGCCGCCGCCCGGATCTGACCCACAGGCGACGAACTTTACGTTCTATCCCGGGGCCATCCGTCTCGCGGAGAATGCCGCTCCACCCATGAAGAACCGCAGTTGGACATTAACGGCCGACCTCGCCACGCAGGGCACGAAGACGCAGGGCGTCATCCTCGGCTTTGGTGGCGTCGCCGCCGGAATGGCGGCATATGTCGAGGATGGTGTACCAATCTTCGACTACAACTACTTCGAGAAACACACGGTCGTGAAAGGCAGCCAGCCACTGCCTGATGGCAAGACCTCGCTGCAGTTTGATTTCATCTATGCCGGCGGTGGGGCAGGCAAAGGGGCCGACATCGTCATCAAGGTGAATGGTCAAGAAGTCGGCCGGGGACACTGTGAAGAGACCGTCGCTGGCCGCTTCGGCATCGACACGTTTGGTATCGGCGAAGATTCGGGGCAACCCGTCACCGACGCCTATCAACCGCCGTTCCGATTCAATAGCACGATCGAAAAGGTGACCATTACCGTCAAATGAAGAGCTGTTTTTCGGGGCTTGGGTGTGGCGTTCGCAATTCCAATTCCTAGGGAGACTTCTATGTTTGGCCGACTTCTCGCACTCGGCATTTTGCTCGGTTTACTCTCCGCCTCCGATCACATTCCCAATGTGCTCGCACAGCAGCCTGATACCCCATCGGTCCTGCCACGTCCGGATTTCCACTTCAAAGGGAATGTCGGTCGTACCATTCTCGATTCCGATCCGCCGCAGTTTCCACAGCCGATCAAAGCCCCCAAAAATGCGCCGAATATTCTGCTAATTCTGCTCGATGACGCGGGCTTCGGCCAGTTCAGCACCTTTGGTGGCGGCGTTCCGTCTCCCACCATGGACAAACTTGCTGCGGAAGGTCTGCGGTACAACCGGTTCCACACGACTGCCTTGTGCAGTCCCACACGGGCTTCGCTCATCACTGGCCGCAATCATCACTCGGCGGCTTTCGCGAGTATTACGGAAGTCGCGACCGGTTACGACGGTTACACCGGGGTCTTGCCGAAGGACTGCGGAACCGTCGGAGAAGTGTTGTGGCAGAATGGCTACTGCACGGCCTGGATCGGCAAGAACCATAACACGCCACCGTGGGAAACAAGTGCCGCCGGGCCATTTGATCGCTGGGCCAATGGTCTGGGCTTCGAGTACTTCTACGGTTTCAATGCGGGAGACATGAATCACTGGAACCCGATTCTGTACGAGAATCGCAATCTTGTCCCGGCATCGACCGATCCGAATTACCATCTGACGGAAGATCTGGCGGATAAGTCGATCGCCTGGGTCCGCAAGATGAAAAGCATCGCCCCGGACAAGCCCTTCTTTCTCTATGTGGCACCGGGAGCGACTCACGCACCCCACCACGCTCCCCGGGAATGGATTGAGAAATTCCAGGGCCAGTTTGACGGCGGCTGGGACAAATACCGCGAGGAGACTTTCGCCCGGCAAAAGAAGCTCGGCGTCATTCCGCAAAATGCCAAGTTGACCGAGCGCTCGCACGGCTTGCCCGCATGGGACTCCCTCAATGCTGATCAGCAGCGGCTCTATGCCCGCATGATGGAAGTCTTCTGCGGCTACGGTGCCCACGTCGATCACCATATGGGGCGAATTATCGAGGCGGTGAAGAAGTTGCCCGATGCGGAGAACACGCTAATCATCTACATCGCCGGTGATAACGGCTCCAGCGCTGAGGGCGGGATTGAAGGGTCACTCTGCGAGAACATGTTCTTTAATGGCTTCCCGGAAAAATGGCAGGACAACATCAAGGCGATCGATGAACTCGGCGGGCCGAAGCACTTCAATCACTTTCCGAGTGCCTGGGCCCATGCAATGAACACCCCGTTCCAATGGACCAAGCAGGTGGCCAGCCACTTCGGCGGGACGCGTAATCCCATGATCATTTCGTGGCCAGCCAAGATCACGGACAAAGGCGGACTACGCACACAATTCACCCACACCATCGATATCGTGCCGACGATTTACGAAGTCTGTGGAATTGCCGCCCCTCGGGTGCTCAATGGCATCGAGCAGAAACCGATCGAGGGAACCAGCTTCGCCGCGACATTCAGTGACGGCAAGGCTCCGGAGCATCGCAAGTCGCAGTACTTTGAGATGTTCGTCAACCGCGGCATCTATCAGGATGGCTGGATGGCCTCGGCCACTTCATTCGAGCCGTGGAATCCGAACCGTGGTGATTTCAATCCCGACAAGCAGAAGTGGGAGCTTTACAACATCAATGACGACTTCTCGCAGGCCACCGATCTTGCGGCTCAAAATCCTGAGAAACTCCGTGAACTGCAAGACCTCTGGTGGGTAGAGGCGGCGAAGTACAGCGTGTTGCCGCTCGATTGGCGTGGCACCGAGCGGTTTAACGCCGAGGCGATGGGCCGCCCCAGTTTGATCCGCGGCCGCAAATCAATGACCTATTTTCCGGGGACGATTGGAGTCCCGGATGCAGCCTCACCGCCGATGCTCAACAAGTCCTGGACGATCACCGCCGACATTGAAACTGCGGACGACAAGGCCAGCGGCATGATCATCACGCACGGCGGACTCGAAGGGGGGTATGGACTCTATCTGCAGGCAGGTGTTCCGACTTTCGTGTACAACTTCCTGGGCACCCAGCGAATGACGTTCACAGCCACAGAAGCCTTACCCAAGGGAAAAACGAAGCTGGCCGTCAAATTCAAGTATGATGGCGGAGGCGTGGGCAAGGGCGGCGCGATCACGATGACTGCGAATGGCAAAACGATGGCGGAAGGCCGCATGGAAAAGACCATTCCCGCGCAGTTCTCATTAGGTGAAGGTCTCGACATTGGGATGGATGTCGGCTCGGCGGTCGACTTCACCTATGAATTACCCTTCGCCTTCACCGGCCAGATCGAAAAGGTCACCGTTGACCTGGAGTGACCCCGCAATCACTGCCACCTCTGGCTACTCCGCATAAGAACGCAGAAGATGGCATCCCGTGCAACGGTAGGTTGTGACGGGGAGCATCTTCTTGGTGTCGATTTTGATCGTACCACCGCCTATTGGTATGCCAAAGAAGGTTGCGACTTCTGCTGTGCCGGGTTGCCAATGGGACTGTCGCACTTGATTGTGACCGAAATCCAGGATGACGCCCGTTTCCATTTGAGCACCACAATCGGGACAGACACGTGATTCCATGCGGCACCTTTCAACGCACATTTTGTCCCAGCGCCAATCACCATACTACAAACGATCGCAAAATCTGATATCCAACATCTCTTGCTGAATAGGCGTAAGAGATCTAGCCGGACTCTGCAAGATTCCCTCTTGACCGGTTTCGGGACGCGCGCTAGGGTAGTCTCTGGAAGAGGATACTCCTCGTCGAGGTGCGATGTGCGGCGGATGATGCTACTGACGATGCTGGCCTGGTGCAGTGCGATGCTGTTCGCGGCCCCATTGTTCGCCGCGGTGGACTGCCATGCCTGTTGCAGCGAGCAACGCCAGCAGGTGCAGCCGGCTACGTGTCCGCACTGCCCGATTCATGAGTCGGGCTCGGTGGATGCGGTTTGCCACTCTCCCGCCGCTGCTGATGACGATTGCGGTACGAAGTGCCCGCGCTGTGAGCGGTCGCGGCCCGTTCCGTATGATCGCTCCGCCAGCACTGAAATCACGATGCCGTCCGTCGTGTTGATGGCGTGGTTGCCCGTTGATGTGATTTCACTGAACAATTTCTCTCAATCAGCGGAAGGCCAGGTGACCGCAGGGATTACGCCGCATTCGCGGTCGGCCTGCGTGCTCTATCACCGCTGGCTGGAATGAGCCGATCGTCTTGATCAGAGCGCTGGTGCGCTTTTTGCTCGTTCTTCTGATGTCTCTCAAACATTCCACCGTCGGCATGGGCTGATGGTGTCTCGAAATTCTTTTGCCTTGAAGGATCTATCATGGATCGTCGTTCATTTATGTCGTTGGCGGGTGTGGGTGCTGGTGCCGGTCTGTTGTCCACGGGTTGGATGACTTCGGTGTCGTTCGCGGCGGAGGATCTGCCGAGCTGCATCGCCGAATGCAAGAAGTGCGCGAAGGAGTGTGCGAACTGCATCGAATGCTGCAAGAAGGAGGGCCACAAAGGTTGCGACATGTGCGCCACCTGCGAAAAGATGTGCCTGGTCTGTGCCGACCTCTGCGAAAAGAAGTCGCCTCTGTGGAAGCAAACCTGTGAACTGTGCGAACAGGTTTGCCTGGCCTGTGCAAAGGGCTGCCGTGCCGCGGGTAATGATTGCTGCATCGCCTGTGCGGAACGCTGTGAGAAGTGTGCCGCGGCTTGCAAGGCTGCTCGGGCATAGTTGGTAATGCGGAACGTGGAGCGCGGAAGGGGGGACGTTGGTTCTGCCTTCCGCGTTCTCTTTTGGATACAAGGCTGTTGGCTTTATACTGCGGAGCATGACCAACTCTCTCACGACGACCGACCCGACCGCGCTGGCTCATATGGGCGGGTTAGAAGTTGTTGCGAAGGCGTTGGTGGAAGGTTATCTCATCGGCCGGCATCGCAGTCCTTTCAAGGGGACCAGTGTCGAGTTCGTCGAACATCGGCAGTACACCCATGGCGATGAACTGCGGCACATCGACTGGCGGGCTTACGCCAAAACCGGTGAGTACTACGTCAAGCAGTTTGAAGAAGAGACGAATCTGCGGGCCTATCTGCTGGTCGATGCTTCCGGCAGCATGGGCTATGCCGCATCGACTCTCAGCAAGCTGAGCTATGCGAAAACCCTGGCCGCGATGCTGGCCTACTTGTTGACACAACAACGTGACGCCTGTGGGCTCATTACGTTCAGTGATCGGGTGATCGATCGGCGTGATCCGGCGACAGCCACCACCACGTTTCCTGAACTGATAAGATTACTGGAAGACCGTGGACCAGGAGCCGAAGGCCGTTTGGGCCTCGTTCTTGGTGATATTTTGCCCACACTCAAACGACGAAGTCTGGTGTTTCTTTTTACGGACGCTTTCGATGACACGCCAGCTCTGATCCAGCAGCTTCGGCAGTATCGGATTGCCGGGCATGATCTGACCCTGTTTCAGATCGTCGCGCCAGAGGAGGAAGAATTCCCGTTTCGTCGGACGACACGGTTTCGTAGTCTGGAGCAACCACTGACTGAACGTCCGGTCGAACCGTTACGGATGCGGCAGATTTACCTCGAACGTTACCAGGAGCACTGTCGACAACTAGAACGCGAATGTCTGTCCAGCGGGATCGACTACGTCAAATGGCAGACGACACAACCCTACCATCTGGTCTTAGGTGATTACCTCACGCGGCGTCAAAGCGCGAAATGAAGCGACGCGGACTTTCCTCTCCACTCTTATCCTCTAGCACTCAACCATTTTCATGCTGGCATTTCTCAAGAACTATGCAGAACGACATCAGCACCCTGCGAGCCAGGTGTTGCATCTGATTGGTGTTCCGCTGACGTTTATTGTCTCACTCATCTGGCTGTGTCAGGGGTATGGCTGGTGGGCATTGGGAGCCTTCGTGGGTGGCTATGCGCTACAGTTTCTGGGGCATGCCATCGAGGGAAATGACGCAGGGGAAGTGGTGCTGATCAAGAAAGCTTTAGGGCTTCCTTACGTGGATATTGTCCCTCGGGCGAATGCGGTCAAGAAGTAACAAAGCTGCCGCCGATACTGGCGATAGGGGTTGTTACGACTCTGTGGACTGCATTGCGTGCACCGATCGTGCCGTATCGCAGATCGGCAGAGTTCGCCGGTTGGGGGCAGCAGGGATGCGTTGGTCAAAATCCATTCGCTGGATGAACGCGGTCTTGGTTGGTACGGCGCTCACAGGTTGCCATACGAACAAGCAGATCCATTACTTTGGAGACGCGGATCTTCAGCACTATCACAATCAGGCGCTGGCGATTCAGTATCCGAATGTCGCCGATCCTTCGCCCGAGGAAGTGGTTTATTCGCAGAAACCACGGACCGTTAAAGAGCGCGAACATGACGAGATCTGGGATCTGACGCTGCTCGAGGCCATTCATACGGGGATCGCGAATAACAAAATGATCCGTACCCGTAGTGGTTCGGCTCAACTGATTGCTAACCCGACCAACTCGCCGTCAATTTACGATCCCGCGTTACGGGCTTCGGGTTTTCTGTTCGGCAACCGTGGTGTTGAAGCTGCGTTGGCCGACTTCGATACGCAGTTCACTTCGTCCATGATTTGGGGGCGAAACGAACAGGTTTCGAATTCCCTTTTCTCAAGTGCTTCGATTCCACCGGGTTTCATTTCCACGAGCGAAACCGGCCAGTTCCAGTCGCAACTGGCGAAGACATTTGCCAATGGTGGTAACTTCGCGGTTAGTCACAACTGGAACTACCTGGGGAGCAATTCTCCCGGTCTCTTGTTCCCGTCGGCTTATACCGGGAATTTGCAGGTCCAATACACCCAGCCGTTATGGGCCGGTTCGGGGGTGGAATACAACCGGATCGCTGGTCCCAGCCGTAGCGGGTTAGGCGGGTTGATTGGCGTCAGCCAAGGGGTGACGATTGCCCGTATTAACGAAGATATTTCGGTAGCCGATTTCGAATCGGCTGTCGTGACCATGGTGAAAGATATCGAGGATCTGTACTGGGATCTCTATCTGACTTATCGCCAGTACGACGCGGAGCAGGCGAACCGCGATAGTGCATTGCGTTCCTGGCGTGAAGTCAAAGCGAAGATGGAAGTCGGAGCGGCCGGTGGTAATGCTGCTGCGGAAGCCCAGGCCCGTGAAAACTATTTCGAAACCCGGTCGCGCGTCGAGAACGCGCTGGGCTCGATCTACAACACCGAGAATGCGTTCCGGCGGTTGGTTGGGTTGCCCGTCAATGATGGTCGCATCATTCGCCCGGCGGATGATCCCCTGCGGGCTGAGTTCACAGTCAGTTGGGAGTCTTCGTTGTCGGAAGCGTTGACCAAACGCGTGGAACTCCGACGCCAGAAGTGGCAGGTCAAGAGTCTGCAATTGCAGGAGATCGCGGCCGAGAATGCAGCCAATCCTCAATTGAATTTTGTGTCGAGCTACCAGGTCAACGGCTTCGGTAATGATCTGCTGCAGTATGACTCGGCCGATGGTGTAACCGACGCAGGTTATAACAGTGCCTACTCGACATTGACCCGTGGCGACCAGACAGGCTGGGGGCTGGGTTTACAGTTTTCTGTGCCGATCGGCCTGCGAACCGCACGGGCTCAGATGGAAAACATCCAACTGCAACTCGTGAAAGCCCGCGCCGCGCTTGCAGCTCAGGAGTTGGATATCAGCCACGATCTGGCCGATGCGATTCAGCGTATCGATCAGGCGTACACGACAGCCCGAACAAATTTCGACCGGCGCGTCGCTTCGGAACGACGGGTGCAAGCCACTCAAGCGGAATACGAAGCTGGCGTACGAGATGCGACTCTCGACCTCGTGTTGCGTGCTCAAGCCAGTAAAGCGGCTGCAGAAATTTCCTATTTCAATAGTCTGATTGAGTACAACAAGGCGATTGTCGAGTTGAATCGTCAGCGTGGAACGCTACTGGAAATCAATGCGATCTCGCTGGCAGAAGGGGCTTGGACAGCCGAAGCACAAGACGAAGCCTTGCGACGTGCTTGGGCTCGCAGCTTTGCCAAGCCAGCCAAACACATGCATTCCGAGCCGGAAGACTTCTCATCCCCGGTCCCGTACATGAAGAACGACCTATTCCCGGGTATGTCCGTGGGGCCGGTTCCAGAGCAGTCGCCGCTCGCTCCGTCAGCGATGCCAGCGGCCGCTGCGACGGCCCAGCCCTATGAAGCCGCGCCTACAGAGCAGGATATCCCGGATGTCGGCGAGATCGAAGACGAATAATCGTCTGCGAGATCGTTACCACCGGCCTCTATCTCAAAGCAATTCCAGACTGTTGTAGGAACTTCATCTCATCAGCTGATGATGTGCGGTTAAACTCATCCTGCGCTGCTGGTTGCTCCGGCGTAGTTCATGGTTACTGAATCGCAGGAATGATTCCGGATGGCGCGGAACCTCAGGCTGCGGCGACTGCTGCACCTTGTTTCACTATTGCAGAGTGGGCTTCCTTTAAATCCCGATGCTTTAGCCGAAAGGTTAAGTATCAGTCGGCGGACAGTCTTCCGCGATCTGCAGGAGTTGAACTCCGCCGGACTGACGGTGCTGTATGACGACCAGCGACAGGGTTATTTTTTACCGGTTCCCTGGCGGTTGCCGGTCGAAAAGCTGACAGTGTCCGAAGCGGTTTCTCTGCTGCTCATCTGTCAGGAAATGGGCCGGGCCGAAGGGGGAATGCCATTTCATGCCGCGGCTCAATCGGCAGCATTAAAGATCAGTCGGTCGCTCCCTGTCGACTTGCAGGAGTTTGCGCAGGACGCTGTGGATGCTATGGCGATCCGGCTGGAGCCGACTAATCCTCTGGCCAGTTCCGCAGAATGTTTTGAGCAGTTACAGGAAGCCTGGATGCAGCGGCGTCCGGTGCGAATTGCTTATGAGAGCGCGTCGGAACGGCGCGAGATATCGACCATTTTAAATCCTTATCGATTATTCTTCAGTCGACGCAGTTGGTATGTGATCGGTCGATCTTCAGCAGACAGAGCCATCCGGGTTTATAACATCGGACGGATCATCAACCTGCAGATGCTCGACAGCAGTTATCGCATACCTAAAGGCTTTTCGCTCGACAAGCATCTGGGAGATGCCTGGCATCTCATACGGGAACCGCAGAATCGGCACCGTATAGTCATCCATTTTTCTCCGTTAGTTGCTCGCAATGTTTCGGAAGTCCGCTGGCATAAATCACAAGTCTGCCGATGGCTTCCCGATGGCACGCTGGAGTATCAGGTCACTGTCGATGGCTTGACCGAAATCACCTGGTGGATTCTGGGCTATGGTGATCATGCGACCGTGATCGAACCCGACATCTTGCGCCGCCAGATACAACAGCGGATCGAACGAATGCGAAGCCTCTATCAGTCGCCGCAGACCAGGGAATAGTTACTTGGTCTCTAAGCCGCTGCTGTGGCTTGTCGCTGTGGCATACCGCGTCCGGTCAGCAGCCAGGTTACTGCGAGTACGCAGGCACCGCCCGCTGTCACGGTGATCAGCATCGGCCAGTTATGAAAGGAGAGCGGCTGCTGGCTGAGGCACCAGGCATAGGTCGACAATGCTGCCAGAGGAAGGAGTTGCGGGGCAACGGCCTCGGTCCAGAGACGCCGGTAGCTGATCTGCAGGAGTTGCAATGCAATCGGCAGCGTGAGAGTG
The DNA here is from genome assembly GCA_016125225.1 of bacterium. Taxonomy (GTDB): domain Bacteria; phylum Planctomycetota; class Planctomycetia; order Planctomycetales; family Planctomycetaceae; genus DSVQ01. The sequence continues at coordinate 245,448 of WGME01000003.1, forward strand.
AGTTCGATGAGGGCCACAGGCAACATCGTTCCCCAGGCAACCCCCGACAACCCCCAGTATTGAACAAGCACCAAACTCAGTCCCAGATTACAGACGGCTTCGATCAGATACAGAATGGCAGGTGTTCGCACATGCCCCATCCCAAAGAGAAATGCTCTGAGAACACCCGTGGGTGATGAGATGGCCTGCGACGCGAGCAGGATGATCAGAATGTGATGGCTTTCGGTGTAGCCCTCGCCCATCCAGGTGGCAATCACATGCCCGCCGAAGAACCAGGCGCCTACCCACATGCCTACCGACAACAGCAGCACCACGCCGAAGGCCTGTAGGACGAAACGCTGGAGTTTTGAGCGGTCGGTATTCACGGCCAGAGCCCCTGCCGTCGGCATGCAGATCTGGGCAATTTTCTCGATGGGTTGTTTGATGAACTGGGCCAGCCGCAAGGCTATGTAGTAGGGTACAATGCGTTCGGTACCCATCGCAAACCCAATCACCACGCTATCGGTGGCGAAAGTCATCTGATAGGCGATGGCATTCAGAAATGCCATGCTGCTGAACGAACTGCAGTCCTTGAATGTTTCCCAACTCAAATAACGTCGATGGACTTGCAGTTGTGGCAGGTTGCGGAAGGCCAACACTACATAGGCAGTGTTCTCGGTGATCGCAATCACGAGATAAATCAACGCAATGGTGAGAATACCCCACTCTTGCCGGAGAAAGACGAGAATCAATGCCAGCCGTAACACATCGGACGACAGACTGATGGTCCGCTCCTGATCAAAGCGTCGCAGACCCATCAGCACGCCGCCAAAGACGCTGCCGGCCAAACCGACCGCCACGTTGATTGCCAGCACGACCATCGTCAGGCGAATTTCCTGCAGGCTGATCGATTCCCATTGCGTGAGGTAGGGAGCGGCGGCACATAAACCCAGGCCAATCAGCAGGGCCACGCCCCCCATGACGAGATAGATCGCCAGAACCAGCGTCACCACCTGATTCAGTTTCTGGTACTCGCCCGCGGCGTGATGCTTGGCGACATACCGGCTAATGGTGTCGCCGAATCCGAAGTAGAGCAGGCCCGAATAGCTGGCCAGCGAATTAATAAAAACCCAGCTTCCGTAAGCCCGGTCTCCCAGCACGCTGACGACATACGGCATCAGGAAGAAGCCGATGACGATGGTGACTCCGTGAGCAAACCAGCTCATCAGGACATTGCGTTTGACGGACGGTGTCGACATCGTGTTTGTGAGTGTTTCTAAACGGCAGTAGACCCGGCTGCGAACAAAGATTCTCGGCAGAATCGTTACAGACCGTGCGCGCTGCCAGGCCAATGAGGGTCTCGCATCGAAGGGTACACTCCATAAGGAGGCAAGCCGGAAAGTCCCCGCCGTGGAGTTCAATCCGTATGGGGTTTTTCGGCAACAGACTTGTGTGACCGGTAGAATGGGTATATTCCATTCAGACGCATCGAAGTCCTGGATGCTGCCGTATCCCCATTGAGACCAGCCCGTCGCATGTCTGAAGCGTGGTCACCACAACTGACATTTCCCGGAGCCCAATCGTGGACGGGGGCCATGCATTGCCTGGCAGCGCTGTTGGCCGTCGGGGTAGTGATCTGGCTGTTTCGGGCGGAACGCCGTTGTGTTCCTGTGGCGGTCGGCTGGACTCTATTGGCGTTGCGCCTGGCCGCCATTGCCGTTGTGCTGGCAACTCTCTGGCAACCGACCTGGGCCTGGGTCATTGATCAAACCCAGCTGGGCCGCATCGCGGTTGTCATCGATGTCTCGGAGAGCATGCAGACTCAAGACCTGCAGGCGACTCCACCAGAGCAGCGGGATTGGCTGGCGGCCGTGGGCTGGCTGAATCGTCAAGACGTCGTTGCGACGGCCGATCTGGTATCGCCTCCTGATGGTCTCGCCCCGGATGTCTGGCTCGACTTAACCACGCGGCTTCGTGGTTTGACTCGCAGCGACATTGCTCGCCAGACCTTAACGGTTGGCCCGGAATCACTGTGGTCGGAACTGGAACGGCTGGGAACTCCAGAACTTTATCTGTTCGGAGGGGCGGCCGTCAGCACGACCCTGACGGATTTTGAAGATCCGGAATGGGAAGTTCCTGCCGCCACTCAACCTGCGAACACACAACTTCATGCTCCACTACTCGCTGCCCAACGCGGTGACGATTCCGCTCCACTGCTAGGGATTATTCTGCTGACCGATGGCCGGGAAACGGCGGATTCCCATGCGGTCGAACTGGCCAAGGTCTCCGGACAGAACCAGATCCCGATTTTTCCTGTGATCGTCGGGTCCACGCATCGCCCCAAAGATCTCTCGCTGTTAAGTGTCGATGCTCCGCTGGCGGTTTATCGCGGCGATCACCCGCGCGTGAAAGTGCTGATCTCCACGGCGGGGTTTGCCGGGCAAACGGTGGACGTCATTCTTAATACCCTTGAACCCGATGGCCAATTTGTCCCTTTGACCAAAAGCGTGATGGCCTCCGAAACTTCGCAAGTGGTGGAATTCGATTTACCTGCCGAAGAACTGGGCGAGCATCGGTACGTGGTTTCGATTCCGGAGGCCGCCGGGGAAACGACCCACGAGAACAATCGCAAAGAGTTTCTGTTGCAGGTCGTGGATGATCGCACGCGGGTGCTTCTGGTCGATGGGCCACCCCGCTGGGAGTTTCGCTACCTCGAGATCGCCTATGCAAGAGATGACCGGGTGGCGGCGGATGTCGTGCTGTTCGATCAACCGTCGCTCGGGATTTTGCCCGAACCGTTCTTTCCACGCAGTTGGCCGGTGGTTGACCCAGCGACAGGGGCGGGAGCATTCGCTGATAAAGATCTGATCATTGTCGGGGACGTGAACCCACGGGATCTGACCGAAGATCGCTGGCAGGAATTGCACAAATTCGTTTCCGAGCAAGGGGGCCTGTTAGTGCTTGTGGCCGGTCGCGCGAGTTTGCCCCTGGCTTATGATTCCGCCACATTACGAAGGCTGTTGCCGATCAATGAGCCCCATTTGGAAACGCTGACGATCCGCCCCGGGACTGAGATCACAGCTCGTGGCTGGAACTGGTCGTTATCGCCTGCGGGGGCTACGCAGACACCGCTGCAGTTTGCGGGCGATGCTGGCACGAACCGTGCCATCTGGGATTTGCTGCCGGGGGCGACCTGGGCGATTGTGGGTGAGCCCAAACCGGCCGCCACCGTTTGGGCTTGGGGACGTGATGACGCGGGCGGGCTTGCCGTGCCCCTGATCGTGCAGCAGAACTATGGATTAGGTCAGGTGATCTGGCTGGCAACGGATTCGACCTGGCGCTGGCGGTTTCGTTCGGCGGATCAGTTCCATCATCGGTTCTGGGGGCAACTGGCCCGGTATGCCTCGGCCACCAAGCTCGCCGCCGGAAATGAATTCGTGCAGTTCGGGCCTGTGCAACGCAACTACAGTGTAGACGAACGGATTGAAGTTCAGGCGCGGTGGAGTGCGAAATTCCTGGCCCAGCCACCGGAACACCGAAACGCAATCGTCGAAGTCTATGCCGGGTTGAACAAGATTCAGGAAGTGGCCTTGGCTGCCGATCAGACACGACCGCTGCTGTCTCTCGGCACCATTGCTGCCTTGCCATCGGGCAACTATCGCTTGCGACTGGTTGCCCCTGCCGCGAATCTAGGACCGGATGTTCTGGAAGCCCCGCTCACGATTGCTGATCCGCCGACGGTGGAGCTTGCAGAAACCCTGCCCAATCGGCCGCTGCTCCAGCAACTCGCCGATCTCTCGGGAGGGCAACTCTATACTCCGGGCAATGCCTGGCAGATTCCGCGACAACTTCCCGCTTTTGAAGCTATGACGTCCTTACCTCAAGAACGCCCGCTCTGGGATCGCTGGCCGACGTACTTGGTGCTTGTCTCTCTGCTGACATTCGAGTGGATCATCCGACGACGAAACGGGCTCCCGTAAGCAGAACAGCCCGGTTCTGCCGATGCAGCCGGGCTGTTATCAAGTCTTCAAAGGACAGTGCTTACTGCAGATTCTCAGCAGTAAAGTCCGCAATCAGCGTGCCGACGAACTTCAGCAGGCATCTGCTGACATCCACTGAGCCGGTCACCACTTCACCCTGCTTGGTCAGCTTGGCGGTGAGGACCGAGTCGCAATCGGCAAAGGTGTCCAAGGCATACTTGCGGATCTTATCGCGTTGTTTTGCCAGTTCCCGTTCGGCTTCGTCGGCTGTCGTGCTCGGCGGCTCTTTAGACCGCAGCAGATCCAGCATCTTCACCCACGGCTCGAACCGCATTTCCAGGGTCAGGAAATCGGCAGCAATCGCTTCCGACGCCGGTTTCGCCGCCTGGTCAATCGCGGCTTTCAACCGGTCCAGAGAACCCTCGCCCGTGGCTCCCCAGACGGCGTCCTGAGTGGTGCCGATATACATGACCGGTTCACCACCGAACAACGCGTTGAATTCATCCATTCGGTGCGGAGCCATGTGCAGCTTGTGAATCGCGACGCCGCCATGTTCAGCAACCTTGGGCTCGAACTTCCAGCCCGATCGGATGTCAGGAAACATCGCCAGGATTTCGGTGGCTTTATTGCCATCGGCCGAGCGGATGCCGCACAGCAGCCCGTTTTTGCCATCAGGAGTCGCATGGACGTCGATGATCGTATCGAGCACCTTCAACGGGATCGCAGCGGTCAACATCCCGAAGAACTTCTCCAGGGCTACCTTGGCCTTGGCTTTCCCTGCTGCATTCAGGTTCGGGCGGTCATCCATCTGTTCCTGCATGACCGGCAGCAGCACCGGGTAGAGTTCCGAGGCATGGCGGCTACGGAGATCATCGATGGGAAAGTTGACCCGCAACTGCAGGGCAGCCTTTTCTCCAAATGTGACATTCGCGAAATAGCTTGGCTTGGTGTTGAGGAGCGCGATGCTCTGAAACAAATCGGTATCTGCCAGCCCGGCCAGGCTCAATGAGCCAACTCCCCGTTCCTTTACGGAGTCGGTGGTCCACTCCATGCTCAACTGACTCGATTCAATCAGAAACCGTTCCGCTTCATTCAGGTTCTGATTCAGCGAGAGTTTGCGCAGCTCAAATTCTGCCTGGCTTTCACCGCGCGAGAAGCTGATGGCGGCTTCCCACTGCTTCCGCAACTCCTGAAAGGATTTGCGTTTAGCGTCCATCGTCGCGGTATCATTCTCCAGCAGGGCCACAAGATCGGCCCCGCCCTGCAACAGCTTTGTCATGGAAGGAGCCGGGTCGACCAGCTTACCCTGAAGGGCCGACTTTTCGGCCGCAAAGAAGGCGTAGCCGAACACGTGCTTCATGAAGAACGGCTTCGGTGGCGGTCCTGCGGGCGCTGCCGGTTTTTTGCCACCCGGTCGACGTGGTTGTGCCCGCTGCTGTTCGATGGTGTGAATGCCATTTGCATCGGCTTTCGAAACGTTAAAGCCAAATGACTCCACGTTTTGGACGAATCCACCCCGACCTTCGAACTTCACCACGGGAATGACAGCCAGATATCGGCCGGCTTCTTTTCCCAGAATCAGATCGACCTGAATCGGCTTCGCCGGGTCGGCTCCCTGCATGAAGCTCGACAGCACGCCCTGCAAGTTGGGCCATTGCTTCTTCAATGCACCGGCAGGCAGATCTTCGACGAGATACTTCAATCCGGCTTCGGTCTGGTTGTATGAAGAGACACCGATGGAAATGGTGGTCTCTTGGGGCCAGCCGGTGGTAACGGCACAAGACCAGACGGCGATTACCGTTGCGATTCCAATCCCTGTCCGCACGGGCGACTCCTTCCAGACACGGCATAGCCGGTTGTCGATTAGGCAATTCACGATGTTACTAGATTCTAAACAGGATCCAGCAACAGGGGAAGATTGTCCGAAGGGAACTTCTTAGTGTTTGTACGTGCTTTACTTCAATGTTTCTACATTTGTTGATGATTCTTGTGCCTGAACATACAGTCTAAATGCGCGAGGAATTTCCCCATGCTGCGGGAAAATCTGTATCGTACGCTCAGGTTTTCGATAATCTCCGGTGTAGTTTGGTAGGTTTCTCTACGGCGATGTTTTCTCGGTAGTAAACGACGTCGGTTTGATCACAGGAGCGTTCACTGGTGATTCCCGAAACAGACCTGCTCACCGACCAGGAACTCGAGCAAATTGAGCAACAACTTGCCGCCGCCACACCAGGCCCCTGGCGCCATCAGCAATGCTTTATAGAAGCTGTGGCCAATCCTCCGCAATTGCTGGGAGTGACAATCCAGAGATCTGAGCAGGGGTTGACCGACTTGCCTGGTCTGGCGAACGGCGAGTTCATTGCTACTGCCCGGTCCGCCGTGCCACGCCTGATTTCTGAAGTTCGTCGGCTGCGGTCGATGTTGAATCATCAACCGCAACGGGACTAACGTCTGTCCGTTTCACTCCTGAGAAAAGCGATCGTATTCACGCATGAACCAGGTCTCAGCGGACGGACTGAATCGCTTCGCTGGCTCAGCGGACTCAAATCGCAAGCACCGGGTCTGGGCGAAAATCTGTGGACTTCGTGATGAAGTTTCTGCCCGTGCCGTTGCCGAGATGCTTCCTCAGGCGATTGGGCTGAACTTCTATCCCCGTTCGTCGCGATTCATCGATGATCTTCAGGCTCAACGAGTCGTTGCAGATTTGCCAGACGCAATCTGTCGCGTGGGGGTCTTCGTCAACGCCTCGACAGCCGAGATAGTGGCTCGCGTTCATGCTCTGGGATTGCATGCCGTGCAGTTCCACGGAGACGAGTCTGCCGCTGACATCCGCGAGTTCCATCAATTGTCGCCCCAGACTGCCATCATCGTGGTGATTCGCTTCGGAACAGAGGGCCTGCAGCCTGAATTGCCTCGGCTTTCACAACTGGCAGCAGAGCAAGTTCCGATTGCCGCCTGCCTGATCGATGCTCAAGTCTCCGGGAGCTATGGAGGTACGGGAGCCCAGGTTCCCTGGGGGCAGCTGCGTGACGAGTTGGACCGGTGCTCATTGCCGCCGGTCATCCTGGCCGGCGGACTTAATCCAGAGAATGTGGCGACGGCAATTCAGCAGGTTCGCCCGTGGGGAGTGGATGTAGCAAGCGGCGTGGAGTCTTCACCCGGTGTGAAAGACCCTAAAAAGGTCGCTGCATTCCTCGCCGCCTGCCGCAGTCGTTAAGTGACGCAAACGGTAGCTGCTGCGAGATCAGGCAAACTTCTTGACGACCAGGCAGGCATTGTGGCCGCCAAAGCCGAAGCTGTTGGTCAGAATGCGATTCACGGTGAGTGGTCGCGCTCCGCTCGAAATGTAATCGAGATCACATTCCGGATCCTGGTTTTCGATGTTGATCGTCGGCGGAACGACCTGATTCTGCAGGGCCAGCACGCAAACAATGAACTCCACTCCGCCGGAAGCACCGAGAAGGTGACCTAACTGGCTTTTCGTGCTGGAGACGCAGAACTTGTGAGCATGGGCTTCAAAGACCCGCTTGATGGCAACCGTTTCGGCTTTGTCACCGAGAGGGGTGCTGGTGCCGTGGGCATTCACGTACTCGATGTCGGTGGGATTCACGCCGGCATCTTTAAGGGCTGAGGACATGGCACGGGCCGCACCGGTCCCATGCGGATCGGGGGCCGTCATGTGCGTCCCATCAGACGACATGCCATAGCCGCAGAGTTCGGCCAGAATATGAGCACCCCGGCGACGGGCATGCTCGTACTCTTCCAGCACGACGATGCCGGCCCCTTCAGATAAGACAAAGCCATCGCGATCGCGGTCAAAGGGACGGCTGGCCGTTTCCGGCGAACTGTTCCGGGTTGATAATGCACTCATGCGGGCAAAGCCGGACAAGCCCATCGGCGTGATCGCGGCTTCGCTGCCCCCGGTGACCATGACATCGGCCATGTCATGCTGGATCATGCGGAAGGCGTCGCCAATCGCGTTATTGGCGGAAGCACAGGCGGTGGCGACCGCACTGGAAGGACCTTTCAGGCCCCATTTCACGGAGACGTTTCCCGTCGCGGCATTCACAATCAGTTTGGGGATCATGAATGGCGAGACGCGAGCCGGGCCGCGATCGTACAACGTCGCATGCTGGGCCTCGATCTCGTTCAAACCGCCGATCCCGCTGCCGATGAGCACGCCGCAGCGATAGGGGTCGGGATGGTTCGCGAGATCGAGCCCGGTCTGTGCGACGGCCTTCGACGCCGCAACAAGGGCGAACTGGCTGAAGCGGTCGAGGCGCTTCTGTTCCTTGGCGTCAATGAATTCGTCGCGGGGGAAGTCCTTGACTTCACCCCCGAAGTTCACCTTGAAGTCGGTGCAATCGAAGCGCTGGATGTGACTGACGCCGCTTTTGCCAGCGCAGAGTCTCTCCCAGAACTCATCGAGCTCGCACCCGAGCGCGGTGACCACTGACATCCCTGTGACGACGACTCGTCTGGTCATCCCGCCTGCTTCTCCGTGATGTACTTAACGGCATCGCCGACAGTACCAATTTTTTCGTAGTCTTCATCGGGAATGGTGACTTCGAACTCGTCCTCGAATTCCATCACCAGTTCTACGACGTCGAGCGAATCTGCCTTCAGATCGTCGATAAACTTGCTTTCGGTCTTGATATCTTCTTTCGGAACGTTGAGCTGCTCGCTCACAATTCCGATGACTTTCTCTTCCACTGACGACACGCTGTCACTCCTTGGGGGGGCTGGCTGTATTACAGGCTCAACCGATGTGTCTCCCATCGACGCCCAGCCGCACGACTTACGGCGAATATTTGGGAATCGCGGAAGATATAACGCGCCATTAGAATCGTGTAAACGCCAACGAACCAGACGATGCAAAGATTTTGCGCCAGCCACCTGAATCACCCGGTTTCAGTCCCGGTTTCGCTGCACCGACGTCTCCGTACCCGGTACCTGCCAGAGAGAGACCTTACGCATCACCGACAGACTGGCAGTCCAGCTTACGGTCAATGCGTTTCAGCAATCCTTTCAACACTTTGCCGGGGCCGATTTCGTAAAACTGTGTTACTCCTTCCGCGATCAGGCTGCGCATCGACGCTTCCCAGCGAACGGGCTGAACGACCTGCCGGACCAAAATCTCCCGAATTTCCTCCGGATCTTGATGTGCGACCGCGTCAACGTTTGAGATCACTGGGATTCGTGGAGGGCTGATCGGCACGCTATTCAGCACGGCCTCAAGCTTTGCACAGGCCGATTCCATGATTGGGGTGTGGAAAGCCCCCGCCACCGATAACGGAATAGGGCGGCCCCCGGCGGTTTCAATCAGCTCTGCAGCCCGGGCACAGCCTTCGCGGCTGCCTGACAGCACGGTGTTCCCGGGGCAAAGATAGTTCGCAATCCACAGCGGCCCAGCCTCTTGAGCAGACTGGCAGACTTCAGCCACCTGCTCGTCCTTCAGCATCAGGGAGCTGACCATGCTCGATGGCGCCGCCTCCGCGGCCGCCTGCATGGCTTCTCCCCGCACTTTGACGACTCGCAGACCATCTTCAAAGCTGATGGCCCCGGCGAAACACAAGGCAGTGTACTCTCCGAGACTCAGTCCGGCCGTGAAGTTGCATTGTGCCACTAGCTCGGGCGAGTCCTGCTGCAGCATTTCCAAGGCTGCCAGACTGCAGACGTACAAGGCTGGCTGGCTGTAGTTCGTGCAATCCAGGGTTTCCGCAGGGCCATCAAAACAGATTTCAGCGAGATTAAACCCCAGGATTTCACGAGCCGCATCAAAGAGCCGTTGTGCCTTGGGGCAGCGTTCCAGAACACTGCGACCCATGCCAACAAATTGTGCCCCCTGGCCCGGAAAGAGAAATGCGACGGCTGACATTCCCGAGTACTTTCGCTCTATGGCACGACCGATTGGCGTAATCGAAGGCAGCGTGATAACGAACGGAACTGCTCACCCTCAGATCGCAAGGGAAGCAGCATCTCAGGCTGCGAGATTTGACTCTTCGCGGTCCAGTTCGGCGACGATCTGTTCGTTGATCTGCTTGGCCTGCAGTGTGATCGAAATCCGCAAGGCGTTGAAAATCGATCGGGCATTGCTCGAACCGTGGCAGATGATGCAACTGCCGTCGATTCCCAGCAAGGGTGCCCCACCGGCTTCATGGTATTGATAGCGTTTGTCGAGATTGCGAAACGCCTGTTCTGCCAGATGCTTTTCGTTCTGCAGCGTCGCAAAAATTTCCTGGGCAATCGTCTTCATGAACATGTCGGCCATGCCCTCGGCGGCCTTGAGCAACACGTTTCCCACGAAGCCTTCGCAGATCACCACGTCGGTTAAGCCATGATACAGATCACGGCCTTCCACGTTACCAAAATAACGATCCTGGAACGTGCAGCGGTCAAACAGAAGCTGCGTATCGCGAACGAGATCGTTGCCTTTGCCATCCTCGCTGCCGATGTTCATCAACCCGACCGTGGGGTTTGTGACTCCGAGGATCTCGCGGGCATAAATCGAACCCATCACCCCATATTGCAGCAGGTGTTCGGGACGGGCGGCCGGATTGGCACCGACATCCATCAGGACCGATTTGCCCTTGAGTGTCGGCATGGGGACGGCAATTCCCGGGCGTTTCACGCCTTTCAGAAAGAGCCGCGTCTTGAGTCCTGCGGCAACGACAGCGCCGGTATGTCCGGCACTGACGACGGCCTGCACCTCACGGGCGGCCATAAGTTGCCAGCAGACGGCGATGGAGCAGTTCGGCTTCTTGCGCAACGCCTCCGTCGGTTTTTCATCCATCCCGATGGTGCCGTCGGCTTCGCGCACAGTGAGCCTGGCACCGGAATAGCCAGAGGCCGTCAGCAACGGCTCCAGCTGGCGCGGGTCACCCACCAGAACGACTTCAAGGTCCGGGAATTCGTTGAGGGCGGCAATCGCTCCATCGACGTTTGGACCCGGCGCAAAGTCGCCTCCCATCGCATCCAGTGCGATCCGCATCACGTTCTATTCCTCAGTTTCCACCAGGGTTCGACCTTGGTAGTAGCCACATGTGGGGCAGACCAGATGCGTCGGCACGCGGGTCTGGCACTGAGGGCAGTTCGATAATTGCAGCGGCTTCAGGAAATCGTGGCTGCGGCGTTTCCGCGAGCGAGACTTCGATTGACGACGATCGGGTACGGCCATGACTCACATCTCTCTTGATCACAGAGGCTCACATTCGACAGACCGTCCCCGAGGCAACTCCTGACGGGTGGGACTTCGACGTGTTGGGAATCGCGAAAGTCTACGGAGATCACAGAAAAGGTGTCAAGGCACTTGCCTTGAACTCCTCGCTGGCGAAATGCCGTAACTGAATGTTCACTATTCTTTTCTTCTGACCATCTATCTACGATATCAAATCGCAGAATGCACCTCAGCCCGACTTTAGATTGATCTGCGTGAAATTGATTTCCTCGCGGGCAAATTCCCTAAATTGCCTCAGCGGCAGGCTCGCGAGATGTGGGCTGACGAAAAAGGAGGAATTCTCCCCTCACCGTTTCTTGCCTGCGGTTACTGTTACAGCAGGTGGATCATGACGCTCAGCGACGGATGTTTGCCCGGATTGCACTGGTCTCAAGGGCGAAATCCAGCCAAGTTAAAAACCATTGTGTTCAACAGGTCTTCGAGAGGTCTGTAGTAGAACTACGCAAATTCTATGTGGTCTTCTGTATGCTTTGTCGCGTTTCCACTTAAGTGTTAGTGTTTAGTGAAAATCCGCGGGCCCAATTTTGTGCGGAGTTTCGAGTTATGCCGACCGGACTAGACCAGCTGTTATCCGCCGCTGTTGCTGAGTTGTCGTCCCTGCACGCCAGGATCGATGCCCTTCAGCAACAGATCGATGAACTACGCATAGATCGCGATCAAATACCAGAAAGCTCTGGGAGGGAATCGACTCAGGTTTTGATCGGTGAAAAACCTGCGATCACAGTCAAAACCGCCACTGATGCGGCTCGGACTTCCCATTCTCCCGCAGCCATTACGAAAATCGACAGGCAGACTCCCGCCTATGCGGCCACGCGGATCGCCGGGGGTATCCCAACTACTCCACCGGAACCCGTCACGCGTCGCTTTGAATTTCAGGATGATCCGGACCAGGATCGCTCAGCAGGGCATTCCAGTGGCTATGACGGCGATCAGGACGCGAATGGCTACCAGCGTCGCCCATTTGTTAAATGGCTACCTACTTCCGATACAGAACTTCCGATGATCGAAGCTCGGTGTCGGCTGAAGGCGGAGGCCAGCCGTTGGGCGGATCAACGCCGCAGACTTGCCGATTACCATATCGAAGTGGAACCACGCGATCGGGAATTGATCGCCCAGGCAAAGCAGCTTCCCGATTGCTTCTTGTGGATGTCGCATTCCTCCGCCCCCAATCCCACTGACCCGCACGAATGGCAGGTCCTCGGCGGATGTTTCGATGCACTCGGTGCGGCTGTTAGTGTGATTAACCGCATTCTCGTGGAAGACGACGAAGCTCCGGAATACTTCGAAAAGGCGGTTGATCTCCTGGCGGAGTCCCAATCGGCTTTGCGCATGATTGTCACGCGGCTGGATGGTCCTCCGACGGATCACGATCAAGCGCGGATCTTTGGGTGGCTGAAGAACATTGCACTAGAGCGACAGATTTTCATCCGCCGGTTTATGCGGCTAGACGATCCCGCCAATCCCGATCGTTATGAAGACCTGCTCAGCCGGATTTCCGCATTCGAAGAGCAGTGGGAAAATGGCCGGAAAAAGTCGATCCAGCGAAAGAAGGCGATTAGCCGTTTACGGTACAAGTTGTCGCTGATCGACGGAATGAATCCGAAGGACGCCGCAGCAGCCTGGCAGTCGATTGCAGACGATGTCGACCAACTGGTCACCGATGGACTGCCTCCGAGTAACATCGAACTGCGGGACCTGTTAGCGGGGCATGTCGAACAGTTTCCGGAATTGGCAAGTACCCCCAAAGGCTTTCAACTCACCGTTCGCGAAATCGATAAGTTCCTGGCCTCGAGTCCGTCACGCGATGACAAGGCGGATACCAGCAGTGATGACGACACCTCGCCCATCGTCGCCGAGGCCGCCAATCTCCTGGCCGGTAAAGCGGTGATCATTATCGGCGGAGATCGTCGCCCCTTTGCAGCCGAGGCTCTTGAACGGTCCTTCCTGCTATCGGAACTCATTTGGATCGATACCCGAGCCCATGAATCCGTTTCGGGATTCGAGCCGTATGTGGCGCGGCCGGACGTGGCTTTAGTGCTGCTGGCCATTCGTTGGTCGAGCCATTCGTACGGCGAAGTTCAAGACTTCTGCCGAGTCTATAACAAACCGCTCGTGCGGTTGCCCGGTGGGTACAATCCCAATCAAGTGGCCGCCCAGATTCACGAGCAGTGCAGCGGTCGCCTGGTTTCGGAATAGCTGAGTTAAGCAACAACACAGCCCACCCAGTGAACTGGATGGGCTGTGTTCGATTGAACTCTTGCGACGCGAAGTTGCGACGGTTATTCCAAGCCGGGAACGTCGATGCTTTCGTCCATGGCCAGTTTCCGCATTTTGCGTAAGGCCCGGGCTTCCAACTGACGGATGCGTTCCTTCGTCACGCCGAAGCGAATTCCCACCTGTTCGAGGGTTAAGGGAACCGCTCCCTCACTCAAGCCGTAGCGGTGCACGATTATGTCGCGTTCGCGTGGATCGAGATGATCCAGGATCGACATGATCAATTCCCGCTGCTTCTGATTGACGCGTTCTTCCAAGTACTGGTCGGTCCGTGGATCGGACGATGCCAGGAAGACCTCTTCCGTTCCTGTGCGAAACCGATCGAGCCTCACGTTTTCCGCGGGGATCGACCGGGCATAGTTCTTCATGATCGCCCAACTGGCGTATGTCGAGAACTTGAAGCCCTTGGTGAAGTCAAACTTCTCGATGGCTCGAATGAGCGACATATTGCCATCGCTGACCATCTCGAAAAAGCTGGTCGTCGGGCGCATGTGCCGCTTGGCGATCGAGACCACCAGCCGCAGGTTGCTGCGAATCAGGAAGTTCTTCACTTCGGAGGCCTGATCGAGCAAGGCTTCGACTCGGTCCATGTCTTTGGCGCGGGGACGCGTCGGATCGATCGTCTTCCGTAGTTCCGCCGCCTGATACTTCAGGAAGTTCATCTTCCGGAAGTAGTAGACTTCCTCTTCCCGGGTCAGCAGCGGAATGGCATACAGGCTGGCCAGATACGGTGGCAAACCCGACGGTGCCTTTACCACGGCTCCACGACGCTCGATGCTCGGCGGTGGTTGCAGGATTTTGTCCTGAGCACCGGGAGCACGAAACTCGTCGCAGTCCATGAAGTCGATGGGTTGTTCCAGCAGGATTTCGGCACGAACCTCCATCACAATGCGGTAGATGCTCGCCTTCGATCGCCGCGATTGCTCTGCCAGGACGTCGACCGAAACTCCGTTCCGGAACTCGCGGTAGAGTTGCCGACGTTGGTCGTTATCCAGCGGCATCGAAGCATCGCGGAACAAGGCAATCTCGGGATGGTCGCGATCAAACGATTTCAGTGTGTAGCGAATGGTTTCAGGAGATCGGCCGAAACGACGCGACAGTCGTCGGCTGACTTCCGTGGGACAAGCCCCGGCACGGGCCAGACGGCGTGCACGAGCCACCATTTTTTCGCGTTCTGGCTCGGTCACCTGGCTGAATGTTGAACCGCGGCGAATGTCTTCCGGATTACGGGACACAAACCGCTCGACCGAAGATCGCAAAAATCCGACTCTTTTTCGCCCACCGAACCGGAATCGCCGGCTCACCAGTCCACGGTCACGCCAGCGAGCGACGGTTTTCGTCGAGACGTTGAAACGACGGCTGACATCCTCCACTGTCCAGACTTCTTCGCCCGCGGCATCGGCCGCGACATCGACGCTGTCGGACAAATCTTCCACAAAGCAGCGCAAGTCATGAAGCGCCTCATCCCCCGTGACCATCAGGTCGGGATATAATTCCGAACGAAACGTGGTGATTTGTTCGCAGAGTTCGGGGTAGGCGTAGACCTGAGCTGTATCAATTTCATTCAACAGGCGCTCTGCGCGATCAATTTGCGTCACCCGCACATCACGGGGTGCGTAGCGAATTTGTTGGTCTCTGAGTAGCCGCATAGCGGGGTTACGATAAACAGACATGCCCCACCTCCTTTCAGGCGATTGTTCCTTCGCCTGACTAAGCAAACACGATGCCGTTCTCTGTTGCAGACGATATACCGACGTCCCTCCCGGCTCTTACAGTGACTGCATTTTCGCAACATCTGCAGCACTAATTCCCTGACAAACGTACGTCATACGGGTTCGGATCATTGGCGTCATACGATTTTCCTGTAAAAAAATTCAGGAGGGGAAACACCAACCTATGAATAGTGTCCTTAGAAAGCCCTTGGGTTACACGGGCGAAAACCTGCAACTTTGGACCGTTATGGAGACCAGTTGACACAATTGTTCCGCCATAATCTCATTTGAATTATAGGTTTAAGGTTTTTTGTGCACCAGGCAGCAGGAGTGTGGCCGTGCGGCTCCCACCCAGAATGGCAACGTCCGCCCCTTGGTCATTTCGACAAATGGATTGTCAAAATGACCAATTTAGGACGCTGGAGTCATACGCCGGACAATTGGCGCACAAATGAGCACATCCAAAGCTACTCAGCGGGGGCTACGACTGCTTCGGACGCCTGGCGAATCGCTTTTGTTCCCTGGACGCGAAGATATCCAGAGATGCAAACGATGACGGCCCCCAGCAGGACAATCAGCCCCAAGGCTCGCTTGGGGTTCTGACGCATGCGGTCAAAAGCTTTTGAACGGCCCACCATCGCCGAGGCCACGACGAACAGCAGCAACGCGATGAGAATCTTAATTCCCATCAACATGTGATATTGCTTTTTGAAGGCTGCTTCCGGCTTGGCGACGGCGAGGTAGTTATAGAAACCGGTCAAAAGGAGCAAAAGAATGCCCCCGTGGACGAATTTTTTCCAACGGGCCACCGTCAACTCGCGGAGCTTCTGGTGGGCCTCATCAGGCAACTGTCTCGCCGCTGGCAGCAATACAAAGCGGGTGTAGACCGAGCCTCCGAGCAGAACGATTGCCGTGCCGACATGGACCCAACGCGAGAGCAGTTCAAAGAAATCCACAGTATGCCCCTGATATTCTGAAATGGTTATTGCCCGGCAGATTGTAGTCGGGTCGGCCGAAAAACTCAGTTCAACTCGACCGCTTCTTCCCAATGTTCGTAGAGTTCCTGCAAACGGCGTTTGACCACCTCATAGTTCTGCATGGTGGCTTTCAGTCGCTCGCCATCGCGATGAACCTCGGGATTGGCGAGATCAGCTTCGCACTGCTGATGAACAGTCTCCCGTTCAGCGATTTCAGCCTCGATGTCGTCGACTTTTCGGTACGGGTACTTCCGCTTGCGTTTCGAGGGCTTCGCTGAGTTGGCTGCGGTTGCGGACTTGGCGGCGGCGCGCTCCGCAGTGGCACGTTCTTCGGCGACCACCTGTTTTCGAAAGGCCACGTAATCGCTGTAGCCGCCGGGGAATTCGAACCAATGATCGCGTTCATAGACCAGCAGGTGTGTGGCGACCCGGTCAACAAAGTAACGGTCGTGACTGACGAACAAGACCGTGCCCGCGAATTCGCGCAAGGATCGTTCCAATGCATCTCGCGACCAGAGATCGAGATGGTTTGTCGGTTCATCGAGGATCAGGACGTTCGGTTCGAGAGCCGCCAAACGCGCGAGGGCAACTTTGCTGCGTTCTCCGCCAGACATCGCCGCGACCTGTTGCAGGGCCAATTCGCCGACGACCCCGAATTTCGCGAGGATGTCACGCAATTGCCCATCGGTATACCGGGCGATATTCGGCGGGCGAACGGCATCGATAGCCGTGGCTGTTGGGTCGACACTCTGCAACTGCTGGTCAAAATAGGCGGCGTTGACGTTCGTTCCCAATCGGGCGATCCCGGCCTTTGGTGGTAACTCACCAAGCAGCGTTCTGATAAGTGTCGTCTTACCGCAGCCATTGGGGCCCAATAGTCCCCAGCGCTCTCCCCGTTGAATCCGAAGCGTCAATTGATCGAACAGCAGCGATTCATAGCCCTGGCTGATTCCGGCGGCATCGACTACCCAATCTCCGGTGCGCGTCGGGGGTTGAAACCCCATTGGCGGAGCCTGAATGTCGTGAATCCGCTCGACCCGTTGTTCCAGCACCTTGGCCAGTTTGTGCTCGCGATCTTTCGCCCTTGTCGCTCCCTGCCCGTAATTATTTTTGATGATGAATTCTTGGGCCTGGGCGATGTAGTCCTGTTGTTTTTCGTGGGTGCGGTTGGCGACGAGTTGCCGTTCTTCCCGCAGCCGCCAGTATTGCGTGAAATTGCCGGGATAGTCGGTCAATTTGCCGCGATGAAGCTCGAAGATTCGCGTGCAGACATTGTCCAGAAAATAGCGGTCGTGGCTGACGACGATGAGTGCCCGGCCGCTGGCGATCAGGTATTGTTCCAACCATTCCGTGGCTGCGATATCGAGATGGTTGGTCGGTTCATCGAGCAGCAGAACATCGGGAGCCCGGAGCAGTAATTTTGCCAGTAACACGCGGTTCTGCTGGCCCCCGCTCAATTGCATCAGCGGTCGGGAGTACTGGTCGTGAACAAAACCCAGGCCGTGTAACACTTCGTCGATCCGATGATCGACATGAAAGCCGTTTCGTAGTTGCAGCTCATGCTGAACGATGTCGTACCGCCTGGCGAGACGTCCCAGCTCAGTTTCATCACTGGTGCGGGCCATCTCCTGAGCGAGATCGGTCGACTCCCGTTGCAGCCGAAAGACGTCGGCCAACCCTTCGCGGGCTTCTTCAATCAGCGTGCGGTCAGGGTCGAACTCTGGTTGTTGTTCGAGCAGTTCCAGAGTCGCACCGGAGGTTAAGGCCACCTGCCCGGAATCAGCGTGGTCCCGCTCCGCCAGAATGTTCATGAGCGTGGTCTTGCCGGCTCCATTCGGTCCCACCAGCCCGATGCGTTCCCCGGCGGCGACATCGAAGGTGACCTGGTCGAGCACCGGATCTCGGGAAAACTGGCGGACCAGATCGAGCACAGACAGCAACATGGGCGGATTTTCTCCGGACCTCTGGCGAAACAGTGCGGGCAATGGTTATCCGTCGCCCGGTCCTTTATGATGACGCATGGTAGCCCAGACCGCTCGCCACGGGGAGACCATCGCGACTGGCTTGCGATACTCCATTTCCCGACGGCCGACGGTTAATCCTCGGGAATCTCTGCGGTTCTCTGGGCAACTGACAATTCCTGGACTTCCTCGAAGACGGAAAAGCCTGACGCCATGTTGATTCGCGTGGGACACAGTCCCGACCCTGACGATGCGTTCATGTTCCATGCTCTGGCGAATGATAAGATTCCCACGGGACAGTACCAGTTCACGCACGAACTGCAGGACATTGAAACCCTCAACCGCCGGGCACTCAAAGGCGAGCTGGAACTGACCGCCGTCAGCCTGCACGGCTATGCCTACATGACCGACAAATACGCCCTGTGCGCGTGCGGCTGCAGCATGGGCGATGATTACGGCCCGATGGTGGTCGCCCGGCAACCCGGTTCTCTGGGAGACTTCCGGGGCAAGAAAATCGCTGTGCCCGGCACTTTGACCACCGCATTTCTAGCCCTGAAACTCGCCTTGCCGGAATTCGAGTTTGAGGTGCATCCATTCGATGAGATTTTGAACATCGTCGAGCAGGGGAAAGTCGATGCGGGTCTGATCATTCATGAAGGCCAATTGACGTATCAGAATCAGGGCCTGCATCTCATTTGCGATCTCGGCAAATGGTGGAAGGAAGACACCGGCTTGCCCCTGCCATTGGGTGGAAATGCGATCCGCCGCGATCTGGGACATCCGGCGATGGAAGAAGTGACCGCCCTCTTGAAGCAGAGCATCCAGTATGCCTTGGAACATCGCGGAGAAGCCTTGGCCCATGCTTTGCAATACGGACGCGACCTGGATCGCAGCCAGGCCGATAAGTTTGTGGGGATGTATGTGAACGACTGGACGCTCGATTTCGGTGAGCGCGGCCGGGCGGCTGTCCGCACGCTGCTGGAACGGGCCTATGCGGCGAAGATCATCCCGCATCCCGTCGATCTCGAATTCATTGGATGAAGATGGGAAGCCCGGGGATTGCACTCCTTGGGCTTCGACTCGGTTGGTGAAGAACGCAGGCGGACTGATGACACTGTTGCGGGTGACTCCCAAACGCCGCTATCTCGTCCGGTTCAATCCGAAGCGGATTCCGCATCTGTTTACCGATGTGCTGGTGATCGGTGCCGGAATTGCCGGGTTGCGGGCGGCTTTGGCGATTGATCCGAAGCTGAATGTGGTGGTGGCGACCAAGTCTCAGGTGGACTTATCCAATAGCTCCTGGGCTCAGGGGGGCATCGCCGGAGTTTTTGACCCGCTCGATGATTTCGCCCATCATACGCTGGATACCATCGTCGCCGGCAAAGGGATGTGCCATCCCGATGTGGTCAACATGGTGGTGCAGGAAGCTCCGGAGCGGATTCGCGAACTGATCGGCATCGGAGCTGTCTTCGATGAAACCGACGGGGCAATCGCCCTGACTCAAGAAGGGGGGCACAGTCATCGCCGCGTGGTGCATGCCTTGGGAGATGCCACCGGCAAAGAGATCATGCGGGCCCTCATCGCCAAAGCCAAGGCGACGCCGAACATTGAGATCTGGGATGACACCTTCACCATCGATTTGCTGACCTACGATGGCGAATGTCGCGGAGCCTTGATGTGGAATCCCGCTCATGGCAAGACTTTCGTCTGGGCAAAGCAGACCATTCTGGCCACGGGTGGAGCGGGCCGACTCTTCCGCGAGACCACGAATCCCAACATCGCCACTGCTGATGGACAGGCGATGGCATTCCGCGCGGGAGCCGAAGTCCGCGATCTGGAATTCATGCAGTTCCATCCCACGGTGTTGTACATCGCCGGAAGTTCACGGCACCTCATCAGTGAAGCGGTACGTGGTGAAGGTGGCCTGCTGCGCGACTGCAATGGCTACCGTTTCATGCAGGATTACAGCCCGCAACTGGAACTGGCCCCGCGTGACGAAGTCAGCCGGGCCATCACCCGGCAAATGGAAAAGACCCGGCATCACTGTGTTTATCTGGATGTCACGCATCTCGATAAGCAGTTGATCGCTGAACGGTTTCCCCATATCCGCAAGGTCTGTGCGGGATTCGGACTCGATCTGACGCGCGACCAGATTCCTGTCCGTCCGGGCGCCCATTACATGGTGGGGGGCGTCACCGTCGACACCCATGGCCGCACTTCCGTCCCACGACTTTGGGCGGCCGGCGAAGCGACGTCCACAGGTCTGCACGGTGCCAATCGGCTGGCCAGCAACAGCTTGCTGGAAGGACTGGTCTACGGACTGCGGGCCGGACAAATGGTGTCCACTCTGGCCCTGGAAGAACCCGATCGATTTTCGGCCTGGCCTGTGGATGTCGACTCGACGGTCGCCACTGAAACGCCGACGGAGGAATTGAATCTCGACGACGTGATCAATTCTCTCTGCAGCGAGATGTGGCGCGATGTCGGTATTGAACGCCATGCCCAGGGTCTCGATTCAGCCCTGCAGCAAGTTGAGTTCTGGGATCGCTACGTCGGCCCGCTGGAACTCACTCAGATCAAAGGGTGGGAACTGCAGAACATGCTGCTCGTCGCTCAACTCATTATCCGGGCGGCGATGCAACGCACCGAAACCCGCGGCGTCCACACCCGCAGCGACTTCCCCGCCACAGACCCCGCCCAGGCCGAACACATCCGACTGATCGCGTCATACTGACAGCGATTGCAGAAAGATAATTTCCGTCAGGCAAAGAACTTAGTTCGCGATTCTGTTTTTTCTTTCCCTTATTAGTCAACGCAGTTTATGATGCCAGCATGAAGACCTGCTGCGAACTGCTGCTGATCTTGTGCGTTGCCAGAAGCTTGCCCGCGCAGACGGTGCAACAACCCGTGGTGCAGTCCTTTGGCGGGGCGACCACCGTTTCGGTACCCGATCGGGGCTCGATTGTCCTCGGCGGCGTGAGTTCCGCCGCTTCCGGACGCCAGGTGTATGGTCCGGGGTATCGTGGTTCTTCTTACGGCATCGAGCGTTCTGCCAGTTCAATCTCCGTCGGCGTCACCATTATTGATCTGCATGAAATGGATGAAGCCCTGTTGTCTCAGGGCTCAACAGCTCACGATGACAACGTCTGGTTCGATCGACTGCAAACACGAGCCGCAGCCAGTCAGCCGGGGAAGTCGCGGCAATTCTCTACGGTCATCGATCGTCGAGCCGAGGCCGAGCGTTTTGAACGTCTGGCGACCGCTGCGGAAGCGAAGGGAAAGCACTCTTTGGCCAAGTTGCATTGGCAAATGGCCGCCAAGTATGGCAGTGTCATTACCCCGCGTGCGTTGGAACCACAAGCTGTCCCACGCGTGACGCTCGCTCGACCGGATCGATAACCGCAGCCGTTCATTCCGCTTCTTCGACCACAGCTTCTGCAAGTTGCTCTTTGCGGAAGCGTTCACCACGGGCGTCGTAGAAAAACAGTTGATTCCGGTCACTGGCCCATACGGCACCTAACCGCACATTGCGTGGGCCCCGCAGTACAAACTGCAATCCACAGCGTTCGCCCAAACGGGTCAACGGCACTTCCTGGAGCTGAAACTGTTCGGGCACCAGATTCTCATGTTCACACAGGGTTTCGTGAACATAGCGTCGCAAGGAAGAGAGGGTCCGTACGACTTCACTCGCCTGCACCATCCGCATCCTCATTACTGGGTCATGGGGGTCAATCTAGGAAGAACTCCATGGGGAGCGAAACGAATCATCGGCCGTCGTTTTGCACAACTGCGGAGAGTTTTTTTCACCGCGGCGCACCCCGCAAGCTCGACCCGTTCGGCGCGATTTGACTAACCGGGCAGTCAAGTTTCTGATTCAAGTCCGCGGTGGTTAACCCCACCGGATTAAGCCGGACATTTGAACAGAACTCGTTACAGCGCCAGATCCTGAATCTCGAACATCGTATCGAGATTGGTCAATTTGAGGACGCTGCGGATGTCCTCCGAGGCATTGTACAGCTCGATGCGACCGACCTTTTTCCGGAGGGTCACCAATACGCCTAACATGCCACTGGGAATCAACTTAACACCTGTCAGGTCGAATGCCAGTGTATGACATTGCTGATCCTGGACCAGTTGCAGCAGCTGTTCGCGGTAGGCAGCAATGCAGACTTCATCCGGCACGTCTTCCCCGCCGAATCCCACCACGGTCACGGGTCCCAGCTCATAGACTTTGAGAACCGGTTCGGAGGGTAAACTCGTTGCTGCGGCCAGGTCGAGGTCGCTGTCGTGGATGCTGTCTGCCATGATCTTCGACCTTTGGAAGGAGTAAAGATAGGACTTCGTCGATGAGTTCTTGCATCCTGCCGTGTCACAAGTCGAGATGCAAGTCGAAATCAGACCAAGATATCACGCCGTAAATTGCGAAAATGCGGCTTGGATTCATCGCACCAGTAGTTATACTTGTCGTAGTGGCTCTATGGGTTTCTGTGAAAAGAGCCTTTCTCACAGTGACCACTTGAATCGCAAAGGTAAACGTGCATGGCAATTAAACTGACAGAAAAAGCGGCCAAGGAAATTCAGCGTGTGATTTCGGAATCGCAACCGGAAGGCACGATTCTCCGCGTGGGTGTCGCCGGCGGCGGCTGCAGCGGGTTCCAATATGCCCTGGGGTTTGATAAAGCCTCCGACCCCGAGAAGGACATGGTCGCCGAACAGCACGGCATCATGGTCGCCGTCGATAAGAAGAGCGATCTCTATCTTGATGGTACGACCATCGATTTCTACGACGGACTCGATCGCCGCGGCTTCACGTTCGAAAATCCGAACGCGGTGAAGTCGTGCGGTTGCGGCAGCAGCTTTTCGGCCTGATAAGGTCGAAGGTTGAAAGTGGATGGTTGATGGACAGGAATGCTGTCCATTGCCGTCGGATCATAATTCAGAACGACACGCAGTAACGGCTGCGTGTCGTTCTTTGTTTAAGCACGGCGTAGAAATGCCTCCGACATGTAAATCGGAATTCAGCCATGGGTGATCGGCTTTCTCGGTTCTTTCCTGGCGATAAGGTTGAGATCATCGACGGACCGTTTTCAACCTTTGAGGGCGTTGTCGACTTGATCGATGAACAGGCACGGCAAGTGACCGTCCAGGTCAAGATTTTCGGACAACCAACACCGGTGATCGTGTCCGCAGCACAAATCCGGCTGAGTTGAAGACAGCCCTTCAGTGCCTCTTCAGGAGTTCTGCATTTCGTTTCTTCTCGAGTGGGCATCATCGACAGCGAATGCGAGATTTGGCATTCTGCAGGTCGTCTGTCTTTCTGAGAATCCTCTGTCGAACGCTCTGGGAGTGCCCTGAATATGCCTCGCCTGGCTGGTAAGAACGTCCTGGTCACTGGTTCGTCCAAAGGCATTGGAGCCGGTTGTGTGCTCGAAATGGCCCGCGAAGGTGCCAATGTTGCGATCAACTATTTCTCCAGCCCGGGTGAAGCCGAGAAGGTCGCCGAGCAATGCCGGTCGTTCGGCGTGAAAACGCTTGTACTGCAGGGCGATGTGGCCAGCAAAGACCGCGTGGAAGAGATGATCGCCGAGACCGCGGCCGCATTCGGCAGCCTCGATGTCTTTGTTTCAAATGCCGTCTACAGCGATCGTCAATTGATGATCGAAGCCGATCTGGAAGGCTTCCGCAAAACTATCGATGTGAGCATGTGGGGGGCGTTTTATGGAGTGCGAGCCGCAGCCTTGCAGATGGTCAAGCAGGGCCACGGCGGCAGCATTGTGGTGATCAGTTCGCCCCATGCGGTCATTCCCATCCCGACCTCCATGGCTTACAACATGGCCAAAGCGGCGATCGATCATATGTCACGCACTGCGGCCATTGAACTGGTCGGTCACAAGATCCGCGTGAACGTCATTCATCCCGGCTGGATCGACACCCCCGGAGAACGCAAATTCTTCAGTGAGGAACAGATTCAGGAAGGGGCGAAGAACCTGCCCTGGAAGCGCATGGGCCGTCCCGATGAAATCGGCAAAGCTGTCGCCTTCGTGGCCAGTGACGACGCCGACTACATGACAGGGAGCACGATGACGGTGGATGGCGGTGTCTCTCTGCCATGGTGGTCCAACCGCGGCGAGGGCAAAATGTAACGCGTTTTGAGCATTCTGGTGTCAGCGAGATCTGGCATACGACTTGCGATGAGTGAAGTCATTGGATTTCACTCATCACTAGGAGTTTGTCATGATCACTTTGAAAAAGTTCGCCCCCGAATCGGTCACCGCTCACGCAACTCGATCGGGGAAACTTCGTTATGGCGTGGCGGCATGGCTGCTGGGCCTGCCGTTGCCGATCATCATTATTGCCTTGTTCATTCGAGGTTGTGACTGGTGAGGAGTAACATCCACCGGAGATAGCGCTTGGTTCTTGATCCATCAGGGTGATCTCTGATGGATCGGAAACGGAGCCAATCTCGCGTTCACTTGGTCATCGGTTTCTTCGCGACGACTTCCACGTTGCCCGCAATCAGATGGGCCGTTCCGTCGCCTGCGTTGGTGACCGACTGATCGACATGCAGGATCTCGATCACTTCCCAGCCATCCTGTCCCAGTCGGACAAGTTCGGCCTGCAATGTGGATAGCGGAACATTGACCGAACGGTAGTCCCACTCAGTGCGAGCTGCTTTTTCCGGGGTTTGTGCGTTGGATGAACCACCGAGGTACACGGCGATCGCGGCGCCCATCACAATAAAGGCCAGCCATTGTGGAACGGTCAGGGTGATTGAGCGCTGCATGATAGGCCTTTCCTTTGGGAGAGATCACACACGTAAATCTTCCGCCGCCATTCCCAGCACGGCGGGATATCGCTCGCGGATGGGATCGACGACGTTCGCAATGAACTGATCAACCTGTTCGGGAGCCCGGCCGATAAAGCGCCGGGCATCGAGTGTGCCGGTTAAATCGAGACCGGCGAATGCGGGGTCCTCGGCCAGTCGTGACATCAAATCGTTGGCTTGTCCCTGCTCTTTCACCTGCCGCGCTGCATCCTGGGAATGCACTCGAATCCGTTCGTGCAGATCCTGGCGATCCCCTCCGGCCCGCACGCCCGCCATTAGAATTTCTTCTGTGGCCATGAACGGAAGTTCTTCATCGAGATGCCGGGCGATGACTTTCGGATACACGACCAGACCATCGACAATGTTCCGCAGCAAGATCAGGCAGGCATCAGTCGCCAGGAACGCCTGCGGGATGGTGAGCCGACGGTTGGCGCTGTCATCGAGCGTCCGTTCCATCCACTGGGTGGCCATGGTTTGTGCCGCCGAAGAGGGCAGGCTCATCACAAACCGAGCCAATGAACACAACCGTTCCGAGCGCATGGGATTCCGTTTGTAAGCCATGGCCGACGAACCAATCTGGCTCTTTTCAAATGGCTCTTCAATCTCTTTGCGACTTTGCAGCAGTCGCATGTCGGTCCCGAACTTATGCCCCGACTGTGCGAGCCCGCTTAAGACATCCAGCACCTGTGCATCGATCTTCCGGGAATAGGTTTGTCCCGTTACGGCATAGGACGCATCAAAGCCGAGTTTTCCGCACACGAGTCGATCGAGTTCATCGACCTTGGCGTGATCGCCATTGAACAGCGTTAGAAACGTGGCCTGAGTTCCGGTGGTGCCTTTGACACCACGCAACTTCAACTCACCAAGCCGGTATTCGACTTCCGCGAGATCCAGGGCGAAATCGTAGCACCATAGCGTGGCCCGCTTGCCAACAGTGGTCGGTTGAGCGGGTTGCAGATGCGTGAAGCCAAGGCAGGGCAAATCACGGTATGTCTTCGCAAATTCCGCAAGATGATGAATGCCCAGTACCAGTTTGTCCCGCACCATTTCCAGTCCCTGTCGGATCAGGAGCAGGTCGGCATTGTCGGTGACGTAGCAACTGGTCGCACCAAGGTGAATGATGCCCCGGGCATTGGGGCAAACATCGCCGTAAGCATGGACGTGCGCCATCACATCGTGCCGCAGCTTTTTCTCGTATTGAGCCGCGGCGGCGAAGTCGATGTTATCGATCTGGCTGCGGAGTTCTTCAATCTGAGCGGCGGAGATCTCGAGACCCAGTTCCTGCTCCGCTTCCGCCAATGCGACCCACAGCTTTCGCCAGGTCGCATGGCGGACCTGCGGAGACCACAAGGCCGACATCTCGCGTGAAGCATAACGGGAGATCAATGGGTTATCGTACAGATCGTGAGACAAAGCAGGGCTTCCTGGCGGCGAGTCATAGAGACCGGGTTTTGTGTTTCGACATTCGCAGGCTCAGTGTATCATGACGAGCAGATTCTGTGCATGATCCGGCGAATGGCTGCCTTTGAAGGAATGATTTCGATGCCGACCCCCTTGGAAACTCTGGTTGCTTGCGGAACCAAACTGTGGCTGGACAGCATCGATCCTGATCTCGTCGTTGAAAACCGCAAATTCGGAGCGACCGGAGCGACTTCCAATCCGATCATCATCTCCGATCTGCTGCAGACCGGCCGCTTTGATGACCAGATCAAGGCCCTCGCCGCAGAAGGGAAAAGCGATACCGACATCGCCTGGGAGATGACCGATCGGTTGGTCAAGCAGGCTCAGGAGGTCTTTGCCGAGGTTCATACCGCGACGAAGGGCAACGACGGCTACGTCAGCTTCGAACTCGACCCGCTGCTGGAAGACGCCTCGTGCACGCTGTCGGTTGAGGAAAAAGCTCAGCAGTACATTGCCCTCGGCAAGAAGTGGGCCGCCGGACATAAGAACCGCATGATCAAGGTGCCGGGGACTCCCGGTGGATTGGCCGCATTGGAAGAGCTTTGTGCGGCGGGAATCACCTTGAATGTGACGTTGCTGTTCACACAGCGGCAGTATGAGATCGCGCGAGATGCCGTCTGGCGCGGTGCCATGCGGCGGTCTTCGCTGGATGGCTTCAAATCGGTCTTCAGCATTTTTGTCAGCCGCATCGATGTCTACACCAAGAAGCATGTGCCCGACTTGATTCCTGAAGCTCAGGGACTGGTCGGCATCGTGAATGCTCAACGGTTGTGGATGGACAATGAGAAATTCTGGGCTGGGAAGAATCTGCCGTTGAAGCAGGAGTTCATCTTCGCTAGCACCGGCACCAAAGACCCGGCCGATTCACCGGACAAGTATGTCGCGGCCCTCGCCGGTTCCGATATCCAGACCAATCCTCCGGGAACGAATGCCGCCATTCAGAAGCTGACGGGCAAAGTTTTCACCTGCAAGGTCGACCAGTTGCCCCCGGCGAATGTGTTGGCCGACATCGATGCCAAGGTTAATTTTGCCAAGCTCGAAGAGGTCTTGATGTCGGAAGGTTTGGCGAAATTCGCCGACCCGTTCAAGAAATTGCTGGAGACGATTGCGTCCAAGCGTTGAGTATTATTTGGTGGAATCGTCTCGAAAGATTCCCAGGGATCGCGATCCCTGGGCGTCCGATGGGGATAATAGTTACAGCGCTGATCCCTCAGCCTTGACCCATCTCTCCGCGAGCATGCCGTCTAGAATCAATTGGCTTCCATGATACGCCAGCAGAGGGAAGGTCAGGAACGGAGCCGCCGTGTCCAGCAGGCCCGGTGTGGCCGCAATCAGTAGACCCACCGGAAGCGTCTTCTGGCTCCCGGCGATGGCCACGGCAATTTTCTCGGTGCGATGCAGGCCCAGCAAACGGGCTCCCTGCCAAGCGACGACAATGGCCGTCAGATGCAGCAGCACGCAGGACGTTAGCATCACGCCGGCACTGGTGAGCGAAGGACCATTCGATTGCTCGGCAAGTACCTGCCCCGCCTGAATCGCTGCCACGCCCACCAGCAGCAACACAATTAACTGAGCGAACATGCCAATGCGTCGCCGGTAACGTTCCGCCAAACGGGCCAACTGAGGGGGAAGCTGCATCAATTGACCGGCGATCGTCGGCAGCAGCACACACCAGGTGAGATGTTGCACCATGGTGAGCACGTCAAAACTTTCCGTCCGCCCGAACCAGAGTTGCAACCAAAACGGCGTGACCACGACGCAACTCATGTTGGTAATCAACGTCACCAGCAACGAGACGGCGTCGTTTCCGCCGGCTTTCCGCGTGAAGACCGAAGCGGTCGCCAATGTGCAGGGCACCACCGCCGTCAGGATCAGACCCGCGTGAAAGTCCGGTAACTGCTGGATCGCAGCAAACGGCCAGACCAGGATGGGCATCAACCCCAGGTTAACGATGCACCCCCAGCCCGCACCAAAAGGTCGTCGCAGGGCTTCGGCTCGTTTGCTGGAATCCAGACTGAAGCCCATGAGGAACAGCACAATCGCCGTGGTGACTTTGGGCTGTATGGTCCGCCGAATGGCATCAGCCAAGGTGATTGGGCCGAACTGCCCGAGACAGAGACCTCCCCCGAGAATCAGGCAGACGAGCAGCAGAAACCAGTGCTGTTTCCAGACTCGCTTGAGGAGATCGCCCAAGTGTGTCACGCCCTTCATTTCCGTGTCACGACGGAACTAGAGAAAACTCTCCAGATCCTGTCCCGAGATCTGCGCCAGTAACCGTTTGACAGCCGATTCATCATGACGGTCGGCAATCAATGTCGCGGTGGCTGTCTGCACGATGATAAGATCTTGCACACCGACCGTGGCGATGAGCACGTTGCTGCTGCCCCGAATGATGCACCCCTGCGTCTCGACGCCGACATGCAAGGCATCGATGGTATTCCCCGCCGCATTGGGTTCCGAAAGGCGGGCCATCGCCTGCCAGCTTCCCACATCATCCCAACCAAACGGTGCCTGTAACACCGATACCTGTGAGGAGCGTTCCAGCACGGCGTAGTCGATCGAAATCGACGCCATCTCGGGGAACTCGGTATCCAAAACGTCCTTCCATTTTTCGGTACCGATCGCCTTCTGCAGCCGCATCAATCGGGCATACATGTCAGGTTCGAACTGTTCGATGGCTGCCAGAATGGTGCGGGCTTTCCAGACGAAAATCCCACAATTCCAGAGGTATTCCGATGACTGGCAGTACTGTTCCGCCGTCTGCCGATCGGGCTTTTCCTTGAAGGCCTGCACCGGAATGATGTCTGTTTCTTTGAGGCCACTGTCGGCGACGCGCTGGATGTATCCAAATCCCGTGGCGGGATAGTTCGGCTTGACTCCGAACAGCACCAGTTGGTCGGGGTGGGCGTCCGTGTGTTTGACGGCAGCTTCGACGGCGGCGTGAAAGGCACTCGCGGGTTGAATGACATGATCGGCCGGTACGATCAGCATCGTGGCTTCAGGATCAACGGCCAGCAGTTGAATCGCTGCCAACCCCACACACGGAGCGGTATTGCGGGCACAGGGTTCGATCAGAATCTGTTTCGGCGGCAGTTCCGGCAGTTGCCGTTCGGTTTCGAGTTCCAGCGACAATCCCGTCACCACCCATGTGCGATCGGTTCCCGAGAGGGGCAGGCAGCGGGCAAACGTTTCCTGGATCAAAGTCTGCTCGGTACCAATCTTCAGAAACTGCTTGGGAAAGGCACGGCGGCTGGCAGGCCAGAAGCGTGTGCCGCTTCCTCCGGCCATAATCACAGTGTGTAACATATGTCCCACATTGCCCGGTGAGAGAAACAGGAGAGTCGCCGTCTCATGATGGTCCCCTCGCATGCAGATTGCCAGTGTTCACACGAATGGTGACACTTCCTTGTGAATTCTGTCTGCCGCCTGCGGTTCTACTTTTGAAATTGAGATTCCACCGCTTACTGGAAGGCAAGATCCGGCCATGCAACGCCCCGTGTTTCTCACAGCCGAGTGGCGGCATCTGCTGATGCTGAATTACGTTGTCGATCCGGCGATTCTGGCACCGTATGTCCCGCAGGGAACCGAACTCGATCTGTGGGACGGCCAGGCACTGGTCAGCATCGTTGGTTTCCAATTCCTCGATACCCGTTTATTGGGATGGTCAATACCGGGGCATCGAAACTTTGATGAGGTCAACCTGCGATTCTATATCCGGCGCTGGACCACAGAGGGCTGGCGACGTGGCGTGGTCTTCATCAAGGAACTGGCCCCCCGGCACGCAATCGTATTGGTGGCTCGCGGCGTCTATCACGAGAACTACGAGTACGCCAGCTTGACTCATACGATTTGCGAACCGAGCCCGGACACACCAGCAGGCCAGGTTCGCTATCAATGGACGTACCGCGGGGAGCAATACGCCATCCAAGCCGTTATCACAGCCAGTCCGCAATCGCTTGAAATAGAGTCACTCGCAGAATTCATCACGGAACATTACTGGGGCTACTCCCGACGACCCGATGGAATCACCTTGGAATATGAAGTGCAGCATCCGCCCTGGAAAATTTGGTCCGCTGATCAGTTCAAATTCTCGGGGGATGTCTCTCGGCTGTATGGTGGCTCGTTCGCCCCAATGTTATCGGTGCCGCCTCATTCCGGACTGGTGGCAGAGGGTTCAGCGATCCAAGTCTGCCGTGGTTGCAAGCTGCCTGTACGATCAGAGGGTGTCGTTACCAGCCCTGCGGTGCCTCCCACAGTTTGACGGTTTTCGCCGTGCCATTCCATAAGATCACACCGGGCGAGTCGTCATCGGCGGAAAAAGCAGCGCCGTACCATGGTCCGTTACGGAGATCACCGGCGATGACAGCGGGAGCACTTTCCGGGTCTGCGGCCACGGAAAAGGAACCTAGGGGAAGCGACATGCCCACCCCCAAGGCTTTAAGGTAGGCTTCTTTCGTATTCCAGATGCGATAAAACGCAGCCCGTTGTAACGGCTCGGGACAGGCCAGAAGGGCCTGTTGTTCGAGATCAGAAAAGAAGCGGCTCGCCAGTCCGGCAATGTCCAACTGAGGATCGATCACTTCGAGATCCACCCCCACCTGACAATCGCGCGCGACGGCAATGATCCCCCAGTCGCCGGAATGAGTGACATTGAAGTCGATGCCCGTACCGGCAGGTGAGGACAGAAACGGTTTCCCAAAAACTTCCGCCGCCAACACGATGTCCTTGGCAGCCGACTGTGTGAGCCAGGCGAGACAGCGACGCAGCGCTCGCCGACACAGCAGAAAGCGACGACGCGGTGGCTCCACGACGTACCGCGAACCGCGAGATCGTTCGGCGTCTGTCAGTTCCGACCAGTTTTCGTGGGGATTAAACCGATCGGCGGCAAGTGAGACACGAAACACGTTCACAACCGTGGCATCATCGCAACAGTCGTGTGGAGTGAGTGGTTGCCAGATCGAGGCGCAAAGACTCACTTCTTGGCATCTCGAACCAGGAAGTCGCGAATCACGAACTCTTCGCCTTCCTTGACGACGAGGAACTGCAGCAGTTTGCCATCGCGATTTTTCAGAATGAATTGCCGACCATTGCCCGAGGCCTTGGTGCTGAAGAGTTCGAGGCCGTCGAAAGCGGTTTTGTATTCCTCGATTTTCTGTTCGGTGATTTCACCATCGCGAATAGCAGCAGCGAACCCCTTCGCTCGTTCGCTGATCAGTTCTTCCACACCCTCATAGTTCCCAGTTTTTGCCATTTCGGAAAGCTTGATGATGGCATACTCAAGCGAGCCTTTCTTGGCTTGGGAGGCGGCTCCCTGATCGCCGGCGGCACCAGCACTACCTTCACCAGCCGGGGCGGCACCACCCGCAGCCGGGTTCGCGGCCATCGCAGCTGGGTCACCTGCCGGCGCCCCGGGAATTGCCGCAGCGCCCCCATGAGCTGCTGCAGGATTGGCTGCCGCGCCGACCGGAACTTCCGGAGAGCCGGGTGGCATAGCAGGCTGTGCTGGGGCCGCTGGATTGGCAGCACCACCGCCATGTGCTGCTGCCATAGCCGCATTCGAAGTGGGCGTTTGAGCACCGGGATCTGCGGGCACTGCGGCTGGTGCCATGGCCGGATCGGCTGGAGCGGTCGCGGTGGCCATCGCGGGATCAACAGGAATCTCTGCGGGAGTTGCAGCGCCCGGATCCGCAGCCATAGCCGCCGGATTCGCCGCCATTGGTTGGCCGTGCATGGCGTGGGCACCAGCCGGCATGGCCGCAGGAGCCGCGGCGGCCGGTGCACCCAGGGTGTCGATATCCCCTGTGACAACAGTCCCCGCACCATGAACGCCGGCTCCGCCCCCCGAGGAAGCAGCCGTCGAAGTCACTGCAGGTTGGGTTCCACAACCGATTGCTGACACCACAACGGCCCAGCTCGCCAGGCGCGCAGCTGAACCCGACAACCATTGCTGCCGGACCATAGGGGTACTACTTTCCGAGAGAGTTCGAGTGTGCCTATCGATCAGGTCAAACTGCGAATGCAGCAGATGACGACCTGCGAGCCGCGGGATCGTGAATCACAGATTTAGTATCACCGATATGAGTGTGAATCGCAAGGACGTGTGTCAACCCTCACGCAATTCGTCTGGCACCGAGATATGTTGGATCGGTACGAGTGAGGCTCATTCCGTCAATCCGTCGGTGAGTCGGTATTCCATGACTCG
Source organism: bacterium (assembly GCA_016125225.1). Taxonomy (GTDB): domain Bacteria; phylum Planctomycetota; class Planctomycetia; order Planctomycetales; family Planctomycetaceae; genus DSVQ01. The sequence continues at coordinate 278,057 of WGME01000003.1, forward strand.
GTAGCCACGATCTTCAAAACCGAGGCGTCGATAGGTTTCCAGCGCCTGATCATTGTGGTCTTCCACATAGAGTCGCATTCCGATGGCATCGGCCCGATGACCAACCGTTTCGGTGGCGGCTTGCAATAATCCCCGGAACACACCTTGGCGTCGGTATTCGGGGACGACATACACACTCTGTATCCAGAAGAACCAGCCGTTCCGCCAGTCGCTCCATTCGCGCGTCAGCATCATCTGGCCGACGACGTCACCAGCGTACTCTGCCAGCAGGTATTCCGCTTCGGCCTGTTCCTCTAAGACGCGTTGCACACCGGCAGTGAGACGCGACTTGATGAGTGTGATCTCCTCCGATTCCCAGGCCAGCCGGGCATTCATGTCAACGATCACGTCTCGATCGCGGAGCTCAGCAGTACGGATCAGAAATTCAGACATCGGTGTTCCCGTTGATCAGCGGTCAAAACCCTCTGCGAATTCAGTGGGCAGATTACGAATGGAGTGACTCGGCGAAGGTGCACAATCGGAGTCAGAGTTTCCCGAATTGTGAAATGTGTCCCGGATTCCCCAAACGGCACAAATCGCCACAAGGAAAATGGCGATATTAGGAGCTATGGGGTGTCTGAGTTGACTTTAGCAGACACGGACAACCTGCCCACAAACTGCGCTCCAAACCGCAATCGAAATCCCAATTTTACAATCAAGCCTGGGCACATTACAGCGGAGTGACAACGTGTATACCTCGGACGGCATTAAGCTGCGATCGATCGAATCACAACTGGCAGAACAACAGAAGCTGACTTGGGGACTCCTGGTCTTGGGGGTCGCCATCGGATTTGTTGGCATGCATTTCATTGTGGCGCGACCGCTCACCCGCGAATTGCAGCGGGTGAAGCAGGACCTGGCCACAGTGGAAGGACAGCTCAATGAATTAAATGGTGCTACAGACGAAGCCTGGGAAGCCAACAGCCTCCTCTCAGGCCTCAAAGCTCAAACCGCACAGATTGAAGAAGCCCGTACGGCTTTGGAAACTATGCAGGCGTTGCGGAACGAAATCGTCGCGGAATCCCACAAAACCCAGCAGGCGGTTGAGGCCATCAAAGGTCTCTCGCAATTGCAGAATCAGGTCATTCAACAGGGCCAGACCACCTCGAATGCTGTCAGCACCTACGAGCAAATGGTCGCTTTGGAAAACCGCCTGATTCAACAGCAATCGACCCATGAAGCAGCGACCGATGCCGCCCAGAAACTGATTCAGCTCAAAGACATGGCGATGAATCAAGGCCAGGGATTGGCTCAAGCCAAAGCCGTGATTGAACAAACGGGTCAGCTGCAACAGCAGATTGTCGCACAGCGGGACGGCACCAAGGCGGCGACCGACAGCTTCCGGCAGATGCAGACCCTGCAAGCGGAATTGGTCCAGCAACTGCCGCAGCAGGAAACGGCCCGAAACGCCCTCGGCCAGTTGATTTCCCTGCAAAACCTGACCATCGATCAACAGAAGCTGGTGACCGATGCGACTCAGATCGTCGGCCAGTTCTCAAAACTGTTGAGTAGCCTCCAGGCCGAACAGGCCGAGATCGCCGCCGCTGACGAAAGCCTCAAAGGCTTGTCGCAACTGAAGCAGAATCTGCTGAAGGAAGCTGCGAACATTGAATCCGCCACCATGATTGGTCAGCAACTGGTCGACCTGCAGCACCACCTGCTGGAAAACAGCACGGAAGTGAAAGTCGCTCAGGAAAATCTTGATTCGCTCGTCCTCATGGAAAACACCCTGACCTCGCAAACCGCGAATCTGGCCGATGCAATTCAGTCGCTCGAACTGCTGACTGCCTTCCAGGAAGAGTTTGCGGCTCAAATCCAGTTGCTCGGCGAAATGCGTCGCAGCCTGATTGAACTCGGCATGCTCGAATCGTCTGTGGTCAAGGCCGTGCGAATGCTGGAACCCTTGCTGGAACTCGGCAACGTGCGTCGGCTGAGTGACGACGAACTGCGAGACGTCGCCAAGACCATGCTGGAACGCCGTGGCACTCGCACCGCGGACATCACGGTCGATAAGCCCGCCTTATCAACCCCCGCTGAAGTTCCGGTTCCCCAACCGTTAGACGTTCCTCAAACGCAAGAATAATTCGCCGATGCGTTCGGCTGAATTCGAAACAAGGCACTCGGAAGATCTCTTCCGGGTGCCTTGCCTTTTACTGTTTCAAAATCAGAGATTGGCCGCCATCTGAGTGCTGTGATCGCACAGGTCGTAAGCCACTTCAAACGGCAATTCGAGAAGAAATCGGGCCACAATCTGCCAGCGGCCATCTCCCAACGGCTTGCACCGGACCACGCGGCATAAGGTGTCGTAAGTTTCCGAAGCGTCTTCCGAAGTGAGTCGAATTACGAGCAACTCCGTCGTCACGCACCGGTGCATCACAACAAAGGCCAACCCATTTCGGCTGAGATCAATGAGCTCACCAGCGCTGGCCGCTTCCTTCAGGAATGCCGCTGCAAATTGCGGGTGATAGTCAGCACCGGTCGGCCAGGGAGCAATTGAAACCTGTCCGAACGCGGGGCATCGGGGAAACTGCCGGCGCTCCGCTTGCTCGGATGACCCCTCTTCTTCATGAGCAGTTTCGTCCGCGGTCCCGAGACAAGAGTCATCGAAATCGGCGGCCACCCCATGATGCAACTTTCGCAGGGCCGCTCCGAGCGGGTCACTTCCTAAATCGGAACCAGTAAGACCGAGATCCGCCTTGGCATGCCGTGCCGTGTCGATCCAGTTCGAGAGTTCCGCAGCAGTTAGACCGTGGGTGGTCGGTTGAGGCAAGACGGACTGCATGACGGACTCCTGCGGTCAGCCCAAGTTTTCTCAGCCCTTCGCCTTCTCGAGAACGGCTTCAGAAATTTGAGCTGTAAATGTGCGGTCCTGAGACTTAGAAAACCTAAGTCGCAGATCAGAGCCTGTCAAATCGCGTGGAATACCAAGAAATCACACGCATCTCATTACAATAACAACACTTACAACACGCGAACTTCACTCGGATCAGACGCATGCACCGTGAAAACTCCGCGGGTTTTCCCTCAAGGCTGCGGAAGATCGGTCTCGGTTGTGATCCCACATCAAATCCCCTAGAATTCCGGATTCTTTTGACCACTTTTCAGGGCACGGGACGATCCATGCGGTTCGTACTGGTAGATCGAATTCTGGAGTTGCAGCCGAACGAGTCGATTCGTGCGCTGAAGAATTTATCATTGGCCGAGGAATATCTGGCGGATCATTTCCCTGGCTTTCCTGTGCTGCCTGGTGTGATGATGCTGGAAGCCCTGGTGCAGGCGGGGGCCTGGCTCATTCGCGAAAGTGAAGAGTTCCGGCCGAGCACCATCCTGCTGAAACAGGCCCGGGCCTTGAAGTACAACAGCTTTGTGACACCGGGCAAATCGCTGCTGATTCAGTTAACGGTCCGAAAACACACCGGGCCATTGTGGGAATTTCAGGGTCAGGGAACCGTGGATGGAGAATCGGCGGTGTCAGCCCGGCTGACCCTCGAAGCCTTCAACTTAGCCGACAAAAATCCAGAACTCGCCGCCTCCGATGAACTTCGGCGGCAACATGCTCGGGAACTCTTTCAACAAATTCGCCCCCAATAGGGTGAGACACTGCGCCACTGGGTGAGGAAAACAGCTTCACCTAACGCCAGGAAAATAAAGGATCTACGTGTGAGTCAGCTAACCGGACGCGTCGCTTTGGTCACCGGGGGAAGCCGTGGGATCGGTCGCGGGATCGTGGTCAAATTGGCCGAAGCGGGAGCCAAAGTGGCCTTCGTCTATCATTCCAATCAAGCCGCCGCCGACGGTCTGGTGAAAGAACTCGCCGATCGTGGTCTAGAAACCTGGGCCTTGAAGGCCGATGCCAGCCAGAAAGCCGACGCTGATCGCGTGGTGGAAACCGTCATCGAAAAATGGGGTCAACTCGATATCCTGGTGAACAACGCCGGAATCATTCGCGACGGCCTGATTGCCACGATGAGCAGCGAAAACTGGCAGGCCGTGATCGACAACAATCTCACCAGTGTCTTCAACTTCTGCCAGGCGGTTTCGCGTCCGATGATGTCGGCCCGCTTTGGTCGTATTGTCAATATGTCCAGTGTTTCCTCCGAATTCCCGAATGCCGGTCAGGCGAACTATGCCGCTAGCAAAGCGGGAATTGAAGGTTTTTCGCGATGTATGGCGACGGAACTCGCCAAACGAGGCGTGACGGTCAATGTGGTCGCACCGGGTTTCATCGAAACCGATATGACCCAGGCCGTGATGAATGCTGCCGGAGACAAGATCAAGCAAGCCATTCCTGCGAAGCGGTTGGGGAAGCCGGAAGACATCGCCCATGCGGTCCTCTTCCTGGTCGATCCGCAGTCGAGCTATATCACCGGACAGGTTTTGAAGGTGGATGGTGGATTGACGCTGGGGGGGATGGGCTGATCCACTTTCGACAACGAGGGAACCTGACACCGACGAGTCCCGAACTCCCCGTTTTTCGTAAAATTGCTACACTCACTGACTGATTCGAGTGACAAATACGGCAACGCGGACGCTCGCCCCGGCCAGTTGCAGTAGCCAGATAATCCTTGGGCGAAATAGCAATGGCGGCCAGTTGGTTGGCCGGCAGGAGATGTGCGGATGCCGACTCGTGATGAGATTCTGGACAAAGTGCGTGACACACTGGTTGACGCGTTAGGTGTCGACGAAGACGAAGTGACTCCCCAGGCGCGACTTTCGGCCGATCTCGGGGCAGAATCCATCGACTTCCTCGATATCGTTTTCCGCCTGGAAAAGTCGTTCAACACGAAAATTCCCCGCGGCGAACTCTTCCCGGAAAACTTCTCCGCCGCTGATGCCACGCTGGTTGCCAACGGCAAGGTGACGGAAAAGGGGATCGAAGAACTGCGCACCCGGATGCCGCATGCCGATGTGGATTCGTTCGCCAAAGATCCCAAAGTGGAAAACATCCCTGAGTTGTTCACCGTCAATATGATCGTGAACTTCCTGGAAAAGAAGCTCGCCAGCTGATCACGGGCTGTCGTTACCTCGTCGAATCCGGGAAACCTCGCGCATGCGCTGGATATGGATTGACCGCTTCATCGAGTTCGAGCGTGGCTCTCATGCCAAGGCGATCAAAAACATCACCTTGGCAGAAGAGCACCTGCACGACCATTTTCCCGGCTTTCCCATCATGCCCGGTTCGCTGATGCTGGAAGGCATGGCACAAACGGGCGGTATTCTGCTGGGTGACGTTCACAACTTCGAACACGTGGTGATTCTGGCCAAGGTTCCCAAGATCGAGTTTCACAGTTGGGCTACCCCGGGTGATACGCTCACCTATTCCGCCAAACTCATCGAAGCTCGGGCTGAGGGGGGGATGGTGGAATGCACGGCCAAAGTCGGAGACCGACTGGTCGCGGAGGCCGAAATCGTCTTCGCTCACGTCGATCCGGCTTCCACGGGTGCTGCGCAAATCGATCAGAAGAGTTTCGTCTTCACGTCTCGACTTCTGACAGTGCTGGATGTGGGCAAGGCCGGATCGGGCGGCCATTGAAATCGTGCGACCCCGTTCGAGACTTCGCAACCGATTGAGAATGCAGTAAACTTTGGGGTTGCAGGAGTTGGGGACATCCCCATCGCCTACGGGATTGAACATCGTTGACGGAATCCGCTCTATGAGGCGTCGTGTTGTCGTGACCGGTATGGGGTGCATCACTCCGGTCGGCAAAAATGTCGAAACCACTTGGCAATCGCTGCTCGCCGGCGCGAGTGGGATTGGTCCGATCACGTCGTTTGATGCCACGGGTTTTCCCACCACGTTTGCAGCGGAAGTCAAAGACTTTGACTTGGCCGACTATGTGTCGGATGTTGGTCGGTTTGTGCATTCCGGCAAGAACATTCGCTTCGCCATCGCCGCTGCGAAACAAGCCGTTGATGCTTCGGGAATTAAGGAGACTGAGTTCGATCCGGGTCGGTTCGGTGTCTATTTAGGGGCCGGCGAGGGCCAGCAGAACTTCCTGCTGATGATGAACCTGATCGCCGCGTCGCAAAAAGATGGCGAAGTCGATCTCGAAACATTTACTCGGCTGGGTTTGGAACGCCTGCATGCCCAATCGGAGATGGAGCAGGAGCCGAACATGCCAGCAGGGTATCTCGCCAGTTTGTTCGATGCTCAGGGACCGAATCTCAACTGCCTGACCGCTTGTGCGGCATCCAGTCAGGCGATTGGTGAAGCCACGGAATTGATCCGTCGGGGTGATGCCGACCTGATGTTGTCGGGCGGTGCGCACAGCATGATTCACCCGTTTGGCGTGACCGGCTTCAACCTTCTGACGGCCTTATCGACCCATAATGTCGACCCGCAGAAGGCTTCGCGTCCCTTCGACCTAGACCGGGACGGCTTCGTCCTGGGGGAAGGGGCCGGCATGCTGATTCTCGAAGAATTGGAGCATGCTCAGCGCCGCGGAGCCAAAATCTACGGCGAAATCCTGGGTTATGGGTCCACGGCAGATGCCTACCGCATTACCGATGTCCACCCCGAAGGCCGCGGAGCCGTGGCCTGCATGAACATGGCGTTACGGGAAGCGGAACTGAACGCTGACCAGATTGACTATATTAATGCCCACGGGACGAGCACTGATGTGAATGATCGCGTGGAGACCTATGCGATCAAGCAGACCTGTGGCGAACAGGCCTACAAGATTCCCGTTTCCAGCATCAAGAGCATGATGGGGCACCTCATCGCCGCGGCAGGTAGTGTGGAAGCGATCACCTGTCTGCTTTGTATCCGTGACGGGGTTGTTCCTCCGACCATGAATTACACAACCCCAGATCCGGCCTGTGATCTGGACTATGTTCCCAATGAAGCCCGCCAGGTCCGTGTCAAACGGGCGTTGTCGAACAGTTTTGGTTTTGGCGGTCAGAACGTTGCGTTGATTTTTTCCGAATTTACCGGTTAGCGGTCGGAATGATCCGCCCTCTTCCCGGCTGAGTCAGCGATCGTAGACGGAACGAGTCGAAGTTTAACTCGCTCTGCTGCCGATCAACTCCCTCAAACCCGTTGGCTACTGTTGGTGGAACCTGCCAAGCTGGCGGAATTTGGGGAAGCAGGGAAGATTTCGTGATCTGGTTGCTCGTCACTATAATCGGGCTGCTTCTCATCGATTTTGCGATCCGCTTGGCCTGTGTGCGTCTGATTCGCCCGGGTTTTGAGGCGGTGCCGCCATTTAACGTTCCCGATTATCCTTCTGATCCGCTGGCGGAAGTTGTCAAGACCACCACGACTGACGGGATCGTTCTCCGGGGCAGCCTGCACCGAGGTGTCGACCACCAACCCCGTGGGCTGGTCATTTTCCTGCCCGAAACCGGTGGTTGTCACTGGTCGGCCAGCTGGTATGCCGAGAGCCTGCTGCATGCGGGATTCGATATCATCTCGTTCGATTTCCGCAGCCAGGGGGAAAGTGATCAGCAACCGGGCTATACCCCAAATCACTGGCCGACTCATGCGGAACTCAAAGATGTGGATGCGGTCTTTGCCTTCATCCAATCCCGCCCAGACCTACGAGATCTGCCGCAAGTCATGATGGGAGTCAGCCGGGGATCAGCGATCGCGTTGTATGCGGCGGCAAAGCATCCGGAAATTCGGGCGCTGTGTGTAGACGGCCCGTACACAGTTCCGTCGCTGGTTGAGCACTTTGTGCTTCGTTGGGCACAACTCTATGTGCCTGCCTGGTTGCTGCCCCTTATTCCAATGTGGCACTTCCGCCTGACAATTCGGATGGTCTGGACGATCAGTGCCTGGCAGCGAGGCGTGCGTTACCTCATTGCCGAACCGGTGTTGCCCCGACTGCAGAATCGGCCGGTACTGTTGATCTCCGGTGAACGCGACAACTATGTCGTTCCCGGTCTGGTTCGTAAGTTGTCCCGCAAAATCGCCTCGCCGATGTGCCGTGTCTGGACCGTTCCCAAGGCCAAGCACAATCAGTCACGCGAAGTGGCCAAGGACGAATACGATCTGACGATCGCCGAGTTCTTCGGAAACGTCTGTCCGAAGACCGTGTCGGTCAGCAGCGAGCCCTCGACCCCGGCTGCAGTTTCCTGAGGCCCAGACGTTTCTCTCTTGCCATGGGCTAATCCGGCTCGATCTGGACTAAGGCAACCGGAAATCGGTCGGTTCTCTTTCTATAACCTATTGTCCAGCAATCAGATAGCGCTGTACCATCCTTGCAGACGACCGTTGTTGACTACTCTGATCCCTACAGCCGGTCCAGCACAAAATCTCGTTACAACCGGAAAACTCTGTGTTTTGTGCACGATCTGACCGATGAATAGACATAGTGGGGTGTTAGCGCGCCCCGCAGGTGAAGCGTTCAAGCAACACCGATATGTACGGAGGCGGTGGAACCGGTCGGGACCGGCAGTCTTGGCCGAAACACCGCGTGAATAGATCGGCACGGATGCCATTCTTCGCCCGATCGACGTCACGCAGGTCGCATCGCCGAACGGTTCCAGACAGGTCAGCGAGTCCAGGGAAGGGAGACCAGTTCATGCGCAAGTACGGGAAATGGGCGTTAACGCTCGGCTTGATTGCCGCCACGCCCGGCCTCGGCGTTGCCGCCCCGTGGTCCCGCACGAAGAACGCGGACCAGGCGGCGGAAAAAGCCCCTGAAAAACCAGCTCAATCGAAGGCAAGCAATCAGCAGATGGCCGACAAAATTGCCGTCGCATTGCGTGACGCCAAGATGCAGGGCTACGACATTGGCATCGAATACAAGAACGGCACCGCGACCCTGACCGGTCGTGTGACCGATCCGAAGCAGAAGGAAAAAGCGACTCTGGTGGTCGGCAAGATTGCCGGTATCGACCGGGTCGACAACCAACTGATTCTCACCACCAAGCCCGCTGTTGCCGATCGCGCTCGTCCGAGCGGTGTCCAACAGGCGGGGATGGAATCAGCGGGTCCGCAGTCTCGTCGAGTGGAACAAGTCAACTATCAACCGGCCGGTGCGCCGGTGATGGCTGCCGGTCCCACCACGACTCCCAACGAAAATCAATCGAAAGCCGAAGAGATTGCCGCGGCATTGACGGCCGCTCAACTCGATGGCTACGACATTGAAATTCGCTATCAGGATGGCGTCGCTATCCTCGGCGGTTCTGTCGGAACGATGGCAGAACGGGAAGCAGCAGACCGCGTGGTCCGTCAGATTCCGGGTGTGATGTCGGTGCAGAACCTGCTCCGTTCAAGCCAGGAACCGATGGGTCCGATGATGGGTCCCCAGGGGCCGATTCATCCGGCAGCCTTCCAGGGTGGTGGAATGCCGGGCGCTCCGATGCCTGTGGCTCCGGGAATGCCCGGCGGTCCGGGAATGATGGGAGCACCGGGTTATGGTCATGGTGGTCCGGGAGCTTCGCCGGCTGTGTTCAACAGCCCGAGCATGCCCGATCATGCCTGGCCGTCGTATGCTCAATACCCGAACTATGCTGCGGTGACCTATCCGCAACAGTATTCGGCGAGTGCGTTCCCGTACATCGGCCCGTTCTACCCGTACCCGCAAGTGCCGCTGGGCTGGCGTGATGCCACCCTGCGTTGGGATGACGGTCAATGGAACCTGCAGTTCCGTCAACGCACCGATAAATGGTGGTGGTTCTTGAGTCCCAAGAACTGGTAAGCCACGGGATCAGGCATACGGGTTCGCACGTCAGGGAAGGAGAGGGCCCTGGCGTGTTGAACCCGCGCCTGAGACCATGCTATCCCGACCTGAGGGATTGCTGACCAGCAGGGTTAAACCTCTGCGACCTGGAATGGCACGACGTCTCCCACGCGTCCTTTCGCGTGGGAGACGTTTGTCATTACTCAGTGAATAAGGTCGTTCTGGTTGCGGGCCTGGACGGGATCTCGGGGTCACTCCGTAGAACCTGTGCGCCTCACCAGCCTTGTCTGTGAATGATGCCTCTTGCACCACCCATTCCGCAAAATCGGAAAATTCTCACAAGTCGCACAGCCGTTACATTCGATAAAGATGGTACAGGCTGTTAGATCGTCCAGCGGATTGGAATGACGTTTTTCACCCCTTGTCGACAGTCTGCTCACAACGCTTTGTTTCCTAGCAGCATCGCGGTAGAACCCGGAGAGGAACGATGATCAAGTCACGATCGCTCCTGAAGCGCATCACCCTGCTTGTCGGGATCAGCTGCATGATCATGACGAACAGTGGTTGTACATTGTTCTGGGGGTTCTTCAAAGATGCCCTGATCTTCAGTGATTTCTTTGGCACAACACCCCTGATCCCGGTCAGCCCTTACTACAGCGAGCTGATTGAAGATCGGTACATCCGCGAAGAACGGTACGAGAAGGTGCCCGTTCTCGACCCGGTGGAAGGAGAGCACGCTCCGCTCTTCTGCATGGACCCACCGTCGGATGATGAAGTGATGCGAGCCCTGCCCGATGAAACCGGAGGTGGCTGGTCCTTCCTCGCCGAAACCGCGCGGAACAATGTGCGGATCGTGGTTGAGCCCATCGTCGATCGCATCGATGAATGCCGGTTCTTCCCGCTGGTGGGCCCGGCACGATTGCACCACTGCCACTACAAGTGCACGATCTACTACGACAAGATCATCCGCAGCGACTGGCCGGTGCCATTCCGACATGAAGATGAAACGGTTCAGGTGGTCTACATCGACCATGACCACCTCATCCGCTGTGCGGGACCTGCGACGCCGCAATAGTCGATACTGTAAGCTACATAGCACGAACACCTCGACCAGTCATCTGGCCGAGGTGTTCGCGTTTTTACTGTGTCTGAGATAGAACCCCGATTATTCATTCGCCTTGAACGGGTTCGCATTGTCGGCGGCGGGCTGTTCAGCCATCGGATCGGCTTCATCTTCTTCGGGGGCCAGTTCGGGCAGAATCGGGCGACGTTCCGGATAGCGGTGGTAAATCGGATAGTCACGTCCGGCTTCGCGGAACGCCAGGACCTGACCGCGGCTGGAAACCAGATACACGCGGTCGCTGCGATCGTTGACTGCATGCCATTCATAATGAGAAGCTGGGATGCGGCCATAAATGGCACCGGAGGAGCGATCAACCACAACCAGGTTGTGATCGAGATCGCGGGCCACGACGGCATCACCAATCTGCGAGACGAACGCGCTCAGTCCCGGATGCCACCAGCGTTGACTGCCGTTAGCCACATCCAGCGAGAACATACCGCCGCGTTCCGGCATCAGGTACAAAGCATCGCCCAAGGCCACAGGCGCTTTGCGAAGTGGCAAACCCGTCACAAACTCCCACAGCACAACTCCATTGGCTGCATTGATGGCATAAAACGTCGAGTCTTCCGAGCCGAAGAACTGGGTTTGCCCCACCAAGGCCATCGGGGCGACAATCGCGGCGTTGGTCTCAAACTGATAATTGAGTTTGCGACGATCCTTCGCCACCGAATAGAGAGAGCCATCTCGGCTGGCAAAATTAACGGCTCCGTCAATCGGGATCGGTGGCGACGTAATTTCCTCGGAGGCCTGATACCGCCAGGTAACCGCCTGATAGGACCAATCGGGTAAACGGCGTTCGCGATAGAGCTGCTCAATCTTCCGCAGGCTGAAGGAATAGACGCTTCCATCGAGCATACCGAGATAAACCTGACGGTCATCCACCGATGGTCCTGTCGATGGTGGTCCCGGTAAACGAACTTGCCAGCGGATATCGCCCGTCAGTTTCTCAATACCGAACATGGTATTGCCAACCACTGCAAGCACGAGGTCTTCATTGGAGGCCGCGGGAAAGGTTGGCTCGTCAAAACTGCTAAGACGTTGTGCCCAAAGACGCTGCCCATTTTCGGAATCAAAGGCCGTGATAACGCCATTCGTTCCATTGACGATGAGCATTTCTTCGTCGAGCGTGACATGCTCGACACGATCTCGTGCGGGGTTAATGACCGCTTGCCCCACCCAGGCAACTTCATAACCGAAGTGCGACAAGGCGGCGTTCGTGGGAATGCCCCGTTGCAAGCGGCCTTGTTGGGCAGCAGCGGGCACAGCCACACAACAGCAAAGGGCGAACATCCACGCAATAGGTGTGCGCATACATGCACTTTCAGCAGCGACCGGAAACTGAGTGGCCCGTCCGATGTTCAACACCCGTTGACCATCGAGACATCTCGGTTCGTGACAGTCAAACTTATCACGCCGCTTCCGTGCAATGCGGGAATGTTTGTGATTGTCGCCAGGGGAGGCGAAAGATTCTTCCCCGGCGTCGTTCATCGTCACCTCTTCCAAAAGTCTTCTCTACTTTACCCAGTCGATTTACCAAGTCGCCAGAGGTGATCGCGACTCCTCGCGAAAATCGTCAAGAATCGGTTCGTTGATACGCTTTGCCACGAGTTCCCCGGGAGTTCTGGTTTCCCCCTCAAGATTCGGAGAATTCTCTCGGTGGCTGCTGAACAAATTGATGTTTTCTTCAGACATGACACGACAGCATATTGCGATCGTTGTTTTTTCAGCGATACACTGACAGCGGGGGCGAACCGTTGTTCCAGCGAACCGACAACAACACGGGTTATGCGTAGCACCCTTATTCTAACAACCGCAGCGACCATTCTGGGGCTGGGCAGTGCCACTGCCTGGGCGGACGTCGTGCGTTTGCACTCCGGGGCAGAACTGCGCGGCAAACTCGTCACAGGCGATAAAACCGGACGGCCAACCTCTGTGGACTCCTCGCCCGACGACGCCTCTGTTGTGATTGAGACCTTATCTGGTGCGCGGATTGCCGTCGCAGCCGAGAATGTCGATTTTGTTGCCAAGCGGTCAGTTACCGTTGAGGAGTACGAACTCCGTCAGCGGCGTACCGCGGACACGGTGGAGGCTCATTGGGAGCTGGCCAACTGGTGCCGTGCGCATCACCTGAATGATCAGGAGGCTATCCATTGCCAGCGGGTGGTGCAACTCGATCCCGAGCACGATGCCGCCCATCGAGCTTTAGGGCATGCCTGGCGCGAAGGGGGCTGGGTAGATCTCGATGTTTATATGACGGAACGTGGCTACGTAAAACACAAAGGCCGCTGGTTGACCGAGCAGGAATTTGAACTCCTCGAAAAGACGCAGGCAGAACTCGACCGCGAACAGGCGTGGTATGCGAAAATTCGCTTGTGGGTGAACTGGACCGTGGGAAATCATCGCGTTCGCGCTGAAAAGGGACTCGCTGAATTACGGACCGTGACCGACGGTGATGCCACGCCAGCCATCCTACGGTTGATGGGGCGGCATTCGTCCCGAGATGTCCGTTTGCTCGCGGTCCAAATGCTCCGCCAGATGCCGGGTGAAAAGTCGGCGGCGGGCTTATCTCAATTCGTGATCGCCGATGTCGATCCGGTGATTCATTCCCAGGCGCTAGACGGGATAGCAGAGGAGCACTTCTCGTATGTGCAGCCGATCTTTTTACAGAAGCTGCGGAGTGCCAATAATGCCGATGTGAATCGGGCCGCCAGTGGGTTGTCGCGTGTTGGCAGTGAAGAAGCCATTGCCCCGTTGATTCACGCACTGATCACGTCTCACCGCTACAACGTGCGGGTTCCCGGTACGGGGTCGCAATCGTACAGCTTCGGCAGCAATGGCTCGTTTGGTGTGCCGTCGGGTGTCTTGCCGCCCAACATTGAAGCGGGCTTGCTCGCGGGGCAGTATCCGAATGGCGTGATCCTGCTCAACTCCCCCGACCAGTCCCAAAACATGACCTCGCGGTGGATCATTGTGCAGCAGGATCATCAAAATCCGCAGGTGCTGGGTGCCCTGCGGAAACTGACGGGGCAGGACTTCGGTTACGATGAGCGGACCTGGCAACTCTGGTGGGCCGCCCAGATGCATGCAGGCGGTCTGGAAAAATCGTAGTTACCAGCCTTCACCCAGTTCGGACTGCAACTCGCACCAGCGTTCTTCCGCTTCAGTCAGTTGGCTTCCAAGCGATTCCACTTCGTTGTGCAGTCGCAGAGCTTCATTGGCATCGGTGGACTGCAGCAACTTGGCATTCGCCTCTCGCTTCTGCTCATCAAGCCGGGCGATGGTCTTTTCGATGGCAGAGACTTCCTTCCGCAAGGCTCGTTCATCGCGAGCCTTCGGCTTCGTGACGGACTTTGCCGTCAGCACTTCCGTGGGGGCCTTTGACATCCGTAACGCCGCGGCTTCACGCTCCCCGTCATCAATTTCTTTGTTGACGGCATAGACATAGGCATCGTAGTCGCCATTGTAGTTCGTGACCCGACCATCTTTCACTTCGATAACGCAAGTTGCCACGCGTTTCATGAAATGGCGGTCGTGTGTCGTGAAGATCACAGTGCCTTTGTAGTCAATCAATGCCTGGGCCAATGCATCAACGGTATCGACATCCAGGTGGTTGCCCGGTTCGTCGAGCACCAGAATGTTGTATTCGCTCAGCAGCATGGCGGCGAGACACAACCGGGCTCGTTCACCCCCCGAGAGGACGGAAATCTTCTTTTGCACATGGTCATTACGGAACAGGAAGGCTCCGGCCAGATCAAGAATTCGCTGCTCTTTCGTGCCGGTGGCCGCGTGAGATTCCAGATACTGATAGACCGTCTGGTCGGGCGGCAGGCTGGTGTAAACATGCTGGGCATACACACCATACTGACACGCATAACCCCAGCGGACTTCTCCCGATATCGGAGCCAATGACTCCACGATGGTTCGCAAAAAGGTTGTTTTGCCCTGACCATTGTCACCCACAATGGCGGCACGCGAGCCGTGATCGATTTCCAGTTCAATATCAGAGGCGATTTGCCGTTCCGGGTAACCGATGGCGACGTTCTTACATCGAACGGCGAAGCCCTGTCGCGGTTCAATGAGCGGAGCGCGAATGCACGCCGTGGCTTCGTTCTGTTCGACTTCGGTTACTTCGAGTCGTTCGAGTTGCTTGGCTTTCGACCGGGCTTGAGTCGCCGTACTGGCCCGGGCTTTGTTTTTGGCGATGAACGTTTCGAGATGTTTCCGCTTGGTGAGAATGGCCTCATTAGAACGACGGATGACTTCTTTCTGTTCCTGCTGATAATTCAGATAGGCGTCGATCTTGCCCGGGAACATCGTCAGCTTTCCGCGTGACAATTCCAGCGTATGATCGCAGGTCGCCCCGAGAAATGCCCGATCGTGCGAGACGATCAAGCAGGCTTCCTTGTAGTTCCGCAGAAAGTGTTCCAGCAGGATCTGGGTCCGCAGGTCGAGGAAGTTGGTGGGTTCATCGAGCAGCAGCAGATTCGGTTCATGCAATAACAAGGCGGAGAGTTTCACGCGGGTCTGCCATCCGCCGGAGAGTTTCGAGATCGGCCCATCGAGATAGGCCCCTTTCAATTCGAACTGACCGGCGACTTCGCCACACTTCCAGTCGGGTTGGCCGCTGTCGCGCATGAGGAACTCCAGGGCCGATTCCTCGGGCCGGAATTCATCGTGCTGGCGTAGGTAGCCCAACTTGAGATTGGGATGCAAAGTGACGGTGCCGTGGTCGAGTTCTTCTTCGCCGAGCAGTACGCGCAACAGCGTACTTTTACCCGCGCCGTTGCGTCCGACAAAACCCACTTTCACATCATCGGTAATGGTGGCTTCCGCTTCATCGAGCAGAATCTGGCTACCGTAACTTTTCGATGCGGCCTTGATCTGAATCAACGCGGCCATAACGTGCGAACTTTCCTGAATCACTAGTACCGATGACTCTTGGCTGGCGAGCACAAAACAGCCCAGCACTGTAACGCAAGAGCCGCAAAAGTCGTAGTAATCTCGGGACTTTTATCGCATCTTAAGAGTCCCGATGTCCCGGATTCTAACACCATGGACCGTACAGAACCTGTGCTGTCAGCTGAACTTAGATAGTCAGCGAACGGCATTCAAATGATCGAACGCCATTCCAGGCACCATCGTGATGTTCATCCGACGGCATCAGGCACGGCTTATGAGACGTGCGGCAGGACCTCGCCAGTTTCGGCGTTCTCAATCGGTGGGAGGACAAAGATTTCGCCATAGGCATCCGGCTGTTCCGCGTGATAGCCGTGGTGGCGGAGCAGTTCGAGAATGGCGAGAAAGATGCCGACGATGCGGCTCCGTTCGTTGGTCCCGTCAAACAGGCTGCTGAAGGCCACGCGTCCTTCGGCTTTAACCCGCGTGGCAATGCGATCGGCATAGGTGGCAATTGGTGTTTCGTCGTAGCGAATCGCCGAGGTTTCCTCGACCACCTTCTTTTGCAGGACCCGTGATAATGCACTCACCAGATCCCACAATTCGACTTCACGAATCGGATCGGCGGCATGGTCACGCCCCACTTGCGGACGTTCGTCACTGAGTCGTGGGAAACGCTGTTGCCACTCAGCGGCACGGTCTTCGAGCGCCGACGCGGCTTCCTTATAGCGTTTGTACTGCAGCAGGCGTGTGATCAGTTCGCTCTTGGCGTCATCATCGCTGATCGACTCCGCTTCGTCTTCCTCGTCGGCTTGAGGGAGTACGAGTCGACTTTTGATTTCGATCAAGGTGCTCGCCAGCACCACGAAATCACCAACGCCATCGAGGTCAAGGAACTTCAGGACATCCAGAAATTTGAGGTACTGATGCGTGATCCGAGACAAGGGAAGTTCGGTGATCGGCAGTTCATTCCGCCGAACCAGATACAGCAACAGATCTAATGGACCCGAATAGACGTCGAGTTCCACCCGATACTGCGAAACCATGTCCCCTGCCCCCTACCTTCACACACTCTCTGATTGTTGTCATCGGCAGAATCGCCACAGGAAGCACAATCCGGCTGGATGGACCCGAGGAATGGTGGCAAGTTTCGGCAATTTTTACTCCTGACGCACGGAACTCCTCCCGTCGTGAATGTCACAACCGTTACAGACGAAGATCTCAGCGGGGCGGGCGGCAAACGCGATCTGTTTTGCGCAACGGCCCCATCTTACCCAGGCCGCATGCCGATCTATTGGCCAGTGACTTTGGGATTGAGGATCTGCTGATATGCCTGCCGCTCGTGTCACATTTTTAGCGCTGTTCGTGCTGCTGTTTGCGGCGGCCTGGTCGAACGACTCGGGCCTGCAGCAGGTGGCATTAGCAGACCCATTGCCCCGTGTGGTTCCCATCACAGAACCCACGGAAGTCCGCCCACGGATGGCGGATGGACATTTGAGGACATCGCATTCATTCCGGCAAGTAGTTCGCGTGAGCCGATCTGTTTGATCGTCCCCCCCAACGCCAATATCGCAGATGTTTCCAGCCGCTATGCCGCGCGACGCACTGTCTGCGCGGTGAACAGAGCTCGATACGGTGGAGAGCACTCCAGGAGTTCCGCGTGAGTGCCACAGGCGATGACCCGGCCCCGCTCCAGCACAATGACTCGATCAATAAATTCGAGCAGGGCTGGTGTCAGCGAATGGGTAATGATGAGTGTCGTCCGGCCGCAGCAAAACTCTGAGAGCGCTCTGTAGATCAGCAGTTCGCTTTGGGCATCGACGGCCGAGGTCGCTTCATCGAGAATCATGAGTGCCGGATCGCGGAGCATGGCCCGCGCTAATGCGATGCGCTGACGTTGACCACCCGACAAGCGATGTCCGGCATCGCCGATGGGTGTCTCCAACCCTTGCGGCCAGGCGGAAACAAAGTCCCACACATAGGCCCGCCGAGCGACCGATTCGATTTCTGCAGGTGTTGCCTGCGGAACGCCCACCGCAATGTTCGCGGCGATGGATCGGTCAAATAACATGGGATCTTGCGGTACCCAACCGATCTGCTGGCGTAACGCCCGAATTGGCAGCGTGCTGACATCGACGCCATCGATGAACACAGTGCCGGCGACGGGATCATAAAACCGGGGCCATAAACCGGCCAATGTCGATTTGCCCGAACCGTTTCCACCGACAATCGCGACCGTTTCACCAAAAGGAATCCGCAGCGAAATATCATCGAGCACGGGAGGGGCGGTCTGCGGTCCATGATAGCGGTAAGTGACGTGCCGTAATTCGAGACTCTCTCGATGTGGCACGGTCACCAAATCGTCATCTGTGGTTGATAACTGGCTGTGTCGATCGAGCCAGTCATTGACACGTTCACAAGCCGCGACAGACTTTTTGAGTTTCGAGAAGACGCTCGACAACTTGCGGGCCGGGTCCAGGACTCCTCCCAGCAAAGAATAAAGAAGTGCCAAGGCCGCGAGGTCCATTTCCAGGCTGGTCAACTGGACCCCCAGAATGGTGGTCTTCTGACGCAACACCAGATAGGCCCCGGGTAGAATCGCCAAGCAGGCCGCCGTGACCCCAAGAAGCTCAACGGTGGGGTTCACCAAGGCATCGAGACGGTTGATCTGCAACGATTTGCGGAAGTACTGCCGGTTCTCGCGATAGAGCCGGAGTCGATGGTGCCGCTGTTGTTGAAAGGCGGTCACTAACCGGAACGAAGAGAGCGTTTCCTGCAAGACCTGATAAATCCTTGCGACGGTTTCCATTTGCCGTCGGCTGGCTTTCTTGAGCTTCCGTCCCAAGCTGGCGAAGAGCAGAGCCCCCAAGGGAGCGCAGACCAGGGAGAGAAGCGTCAGCCGCCAGTTGAGAGCAAAAGCCCAGCCGAGACAGGCCGCCGCCTTGAGCGGTTCCAGCACAATTTTTCCACCAATCAAGGTCATGCCCTGAGCGATCGCGTTGAGATCGTTGGTGAATCGCGACATCAGCGTGGGTGTGCCATCAACCCCTAATGTTTGCACATCGAGCTTGAGCGTATGTCGGAACAGTTTCGAGCGTAATGAGCGCATCGAAAGTTGCACGACCCGCCCGACCCAGACTTCCTGCAGATAGACCGTCAGGCCATGTCCCAGTGTGACGACCAGCAGCCCCCCTAAAAGCAGGGCGAGTTCATCGAAGCGATCCTTCGGTAACCACGGCGAAAGCGTGAATTCACCGAGGCTGTACCACCACTCCTGCCGGTGGGCCTGGCTGAGATTCCGTTGCACGCGTGACCGCTTGCGTAAGAGTTCCACATAGTCGGAACCTTCCGTCTGACCGGCGGATTCCTGTTCAGCGATCTCCTGGTCAACCGTTTTGAGAACCTGAGATTCCCACTCGGCGTTGGCCCGGGCATCGGCGATCTGCTCGGCGATGTACCGTCGCAGGCTTTGCTGTTCCAGCAGAATTTTGGTGACCGGGAAGGTCAGCAACAGGCCACACGCCCACAGCCCGGCGGCGAGCACGGCACAGCTGACGGCGCTCGCCAAGGCCCAGCGATGGGGACGGACAAGCGGCCAAAGTTGCTGAAAACTGTCCACGAGCATCCATTCTCGGGTCGGCAGTCACGGGGATTTCGTGTCACATTAACCCGGAAAGCCCGGCGGCTGTCCAGAGGAATTTCTCATCGCGCAACTCATTGCTCATGTGTGAGTTACATCTACTTGTCATCGCCGATTTCGCGCAGGCCGAAGTTTTTGCACCGGTTCAGCCGATCTTTCTCATGAAGAGGACCAGTTGTTCAACGTTTCCAGGATGACGGCCGATGGCTGAAATGAATCTTGAATTCGCCGCGACCGTGGTGACGCATCTGGCAGAGCAAACCGCGATCCTCGCTGAATCTCTCAATCAATGTTTCGATACGTCCTGGAAGATTGGGCCAGCCGAGCAGGGCGATTGGGCAGCCGTCTCGGAATCGCTGGCAGTTCCCGGGACGGTGTGCGTATTTCAATGTGGCCCTGTTGCCGCCCTGATGCTCGTTCCCGGCAGTCTGGGGTTACCCGACTGGTACCTGACGCCCAACGACAGCCAGAAGTCGCGGCTGGACACATTGGCCATGGAATGGGGAATGAACCTGATTCCCCCGGAACTTGAAGCCGAACGAACGGCGGGGTTTGGCGTCGACAACCTGCTGGAACTGGTGACGGAATGTCGTCCGGCCGAGTCGCTGGCGTTTCTCCAACTCCCGGTGACCGATGCCGCGGGCACAACGCTGGCTTCGCTCTCAATGCTGTGGCCGGTTCAGCAACCCCGATGGGAGCCGCTGCCGAAACCGGAACCCGCTACACCCGTGGCGGTCGATGTCGCAACGGCGATACCAGAGGCGGCTGCGGCCACGTCGCCCAAACCTCGCCTGCCCGATCCTCTAGCTCGCTTGCGTAATCTGCCTGTCGCCGTCAGCGTCCGTTTGACCGAGAGACGCATCAACATGGCTCAACTGCTCGCGATCTCGCCGGGAGCCCTCATCTCCTTCGAGAAATCATGCGACGATCTGCTCGATCTCTATGTGAACAACGCGTTGTATGCCCGTGGCGAAGCGGTGAAAATCGGCGAAAACTTCGGCCTGAAGATCAATGAAATCGGTGTTCGGCCCGTGCGACCCAGCAAGATTCTCGACGGCTGATACGCGGGGCTGGTTACCGCTTCCACCACCAGAACCGGCGAGGTGCGGTTTGCGCTGGTGGGGCTTCCGGTCGCAGATATTGAACGAGAGCATTCATCAGATCAGCAGCGGATTGATAGCGCCGATCCGGATTCTTGGCGATCAAGCGCATCACAATATCGGAAAGTTCCTGCGGACAGCGCGGGTTCAATTCGCGCGGGCTGGGTGGCAGTTCTTCCCGCACTTTCTTGATGAGTGTGGCCCGATCCCGATCAAGATAGGCGGGCTGCAACGTGCACAGTTCATACAACGTCATGCCGAGTGAATAGAGATCGCTGCGGGCATCGGGAGAACCGGCGAGTTGCTCGGGCGGGGTATAACGCAGCGTCCCGGCCACACTTTCCTGATCCTGTTGTGCTTCGCGATCGTGCAGTTGTGCCAGGCCGAAGTCGGCCAGCCATAACCGGCGATGATGATCGAGAATCACATTGCCGGGCTTGATGTCACGATGCAGAATCCCCGCGGCATGGGCGTAACGCAAGGCATCGGCCAGTTGCATGCCGAACTTCGCGATGTGATTCCAGGCTTCATGCGGATAAACCCAACTTCCATCTGCACGCCGTGTCTGTGTCCCAGGGGGCGCCGCTCGGAACCAGGGGAACCACCCGCCACGATGCGTGCGTGCCGGCACTTTGATTTCAGTATCGCTGATCGGGGCCGCACGCCGTGTTCTCCGTTGAAACTCTTCGAGAATCTCATCGGCACCAATTTCGTGCGGGGGTTCACGCAGGTACTTGATCACCCGGTCCAGACCGATGCCTTCCACCAGATGCATCACAAAGTAACACCAGCCATCTTCTTCGCCGAATTGATAGACCGGCACAATATGTTTATGACGCAACTTGGCCGCGAGACAGGCTTCTCGTTGGAAACGCTCACGCAGACGCGAGGACTTCGGGATACGCCAAGGCAAGACCTTGACGGCAACTCGCCGTTTCATGGAATGCTGGTCGGCTTCAAAGACCACGCCCATTCCACCTCGGCCGATTTCCCGCAAGATCTGACAGTCGCCCAGTCGTTCAAAACGAAACAGGTCGGGCATGGTTTGCCGCATCGCGGAAAACTCACGCCGCGTCTTCCAGCCTTCCATGGTGGCGACAAGTTGTAACATCTCACGTACCTGGCGTTCATCGTCCGGACATTGGGCGACGAGGTCTTCAATCGAGGGATTTTTTCCCTCTCGCAAGTCTTCGAGATACTGAGACGCTAGTTTTTCCCAGGGATGGCGATAAACGTCATCATCGTCGGCCTGTGACATGACGAATGCGGCCCCGTGCTTATTGAAACTCGGGAATCGCGGTCAGCACATGCTTCAAGCGTGATAACGCGCGCACATACCGCAGACTGGCGGCTTGCTGTGAAATCTTCAGAACGCGGGCCGTTTCCTGATTCGTCAGTTCTTCGAAGTGCCGCAGGATGAGCACCTCGCGATCGAGGTCACTCATGGTCTCCAGTGCCAACTGCAACTGCTGGGACAATTCTTGTCGTAATGCCGCCTGGCTGGGTGAGGTCAAATGCCCCAGCAGATGCGAAGAGATCGAAAACGATTCCGAATCGCGTGTGCCCCAGGTGGTGTGTGTCGTGCTTCGTTCCCGCAAGACATCGCGTGATTTCGCACCGAAATACCGGCGATGGACCTGCACCAACGTTTGCTGCACGATCAGCCGCAACCAGACGAAGACGCCGTCTGGGCTGTCCGTAAAGACATGCTGAATCCGCTGGGCCGCGTTGAGATATGATTCCTGCAGCACATCTTCCGCATCAACACGTCCCGCGAGTCGATGGTCGAGACGAAAATTGATGATCCGCCACAAACGCGGGCGGTACATCTCGAAGAGTACTGCCAGTGCCTGCGTATTCCCGGCGCGCAGTCGTTCCAGGAGTTCTGGATCGACATCGGCATCGGAGTCGGGATTCACCCCAAACTCTCCGGGGATATAGGGATTTGAGACGTTTACCGCGGATTCGTCGGCCCAGTTGGTACCGGGCAACCGTGGGGGACGAAACTGCTCTGCCGGGGTTTCAGTCCCGGTCACGGCCTGTGAGCAAACATCGTCTATCGTAGGCATTTCCAGAACGCCTTGCAGGCATGAAAACGGAAATGTTAGCAATCCCACCCAAAATTGCAGGTACGATGCCTGCATGGCCTACAACGCGATTTAGCCCACCGGTTTAACTTCACAAACCGGTGGCCATTCAGATTTCGAGGATATCTCGCAGACTTTGCAGCGATTAATCCCGGGTCTCGCCACTCACCAGCAGTTCGCCCACAGGTCGGCTATCGGGGAACTGGCCCATGACGTAAGTGTTACGCCCGTCATGAATTCGGATCGTTTTTCTGGCAGGCATGCCGAACGAACCGTGTCGATTGGCCGGATGAATTTCCAACTCGTGCTCACCAGCGGGCAAGGCGACACGCAGCACCTGAATCCGGTCCGGCAAAAGCCCCCAACAGCGTAAATCGGCTTGCTCGGTCGCTTCCCAGGCGATGCCGACCACATTGAGCGCCAGACTGGTTGGAGAGTTCGGAGCGGCATTCACGCCTTCTTTGACCGCATAAATGGCCCCCTTCTTCAGAACCCGGCGAGCGACGGCCCGGCCAATGATTTCCGACTTTCGGGCCTCGTTCTGCAGAACGGCCATCTGACCGATATCGACCAGCGTTGCGGTTTCCCCGGCGGACTGACCATCGACGCGGATTTGCAGGAAGTCGAGCGAAGACGAGGACTGCACAACGCGCGGGATGGGAACCGGAGCCAAGGTGGGGGGCAATCCACGGGGTGACACGGCAGACACAATGCGGTCGGCGACCAGCAGTGCGGCCTGAGTCGCCTCGGCGGAGTCCTGTTCTTTTGTCGGTCCGCGCCCAACCAGGCCAAAGATGTAAAGCACCCCATGCCCGGCGGGAATGGGGACTTCGTGTTCCGCTCGTTGCAGATCACTCTTCGCCATCGGAAAATCGGGAGCAAAGTTGGCAACTTCCACGCGAGCGCGGACGGCGTCATCCAACGTTAATGGCGATTCTTCAGCGATCATGGCCCGCACATAAGGGCCCAATGCAACCTGCTTGTAGGCTTCGATCCGCAGACGTTCGTCGAGTTGTTCCGATTCCAATCGTTCGGCGATTGCCTGCTGTTTCTCGGTCACCTGCAATGCATAGGCGGTGGCATCTCCCCCGTCGGTCATCAGATTCGTGATTGCCAGCATGGCGCGAATCAGCACGCGTTCGTAATCTTCGCCGGAATAGGCCAAAGCCGTGTCGTCGGTGATCATTGAAGCCGCACCTTCGGCGGCACTTTTCTGCTCCAGATGGTCGAACCGATCGCGCACGGTCCGCAGTAATTGCTCGGCTTCTTTTGGATTCCCGGCGGCTAACTCAATCATGGCCTGATCGAGCTGCAGCACGTCTTTCTCACCCCG
The DNA here is from genome assembly GCA_016125225.1 of bacterium. GTDB lineage: Bacteria > Planctomycetota > Planctomycetia > Planctomycetales > Planctomycetaceae > DSVQ01. The sequence continues at coordinate 301,904 of WGME01000003.1, forward strand.
ATGCCGCTTCAATTCTTTCTGCAGCGACACCCGTGCCGCAGTGACGTTTCCGGAATAGAAGTTATTACGGATCGGCTGCAGACGGTCGAGATGCGTGGCGCAGCCGGAGGCCAGCACCAGCCAGGCACAGAGCGATACAACACGGGAAGTGGGAACCATCCGGCGACTCCGTGGCAATTCGAAAGCAGTCCTGGCCATGTGCGAAGGCTTACGACGGTCCGTAGTGCTTCAGCTTGCCCAGTCGCGACTTGTGATAGCCTTTCCGGAGTTCAGCCGATTCCTTGTCGGCCCGGCCCGATTCCATGTGAATCAGTTCCAGAGTCAACAGGTAATCCCGCTGGTAGTCTTTGTCGTTGCTTTTGGTGGTCCCCGAAGTGATGGTGGCGTACATCAAGTAATCGAACGGCTGCTCCAACTGTTCCATCGCCGCCGAAAACATACGCCGATTGCTCGGCAGAAAGAGATCGTCGGGGCGCAGGGCACACTGCCGTAGCCCGGCCTCCACGAACTTGCGATGAATCACGTCGAAGGCATCGGATGAGGCGATGCAGGCATCGATCTTCTGATAGATCTGCTCTTTGAAATCGCCGAGTTCTTCGATGCTCTTGTTTTCTACGCCCACAAAGCAAACCCGCTTCTTTGGGGCGGGAAAGACTTCGCCAGCCGAAGTTTGAACGATTTCGCTAGCTTGCCGTCCCAGGATCTGCCCGACCGATTGTTCAATCAGCGGTTCCCAGGTTTCGGCCCCGGCGGTATGGCTGCCGACCATGTCTTTCTCGTCGGCGCTCAGCACATGAGCCTTCTGATTCGAGCGGCAACCGGTCACAGACCAGGCCAGTCCCGAAAGACTTCCAAATGCCACACGGGTGAGAAATACGCGCCGATCCATAGCAGCCCTTCCTGGACATTCACCCAGATTACCCGATTGCCCCGTTTTGTCACGTCCGTGTGTTTGCCGTTGCAATCGTCAAAGTCGGTCTATTCTTCCTTCTTTGGTCGGCTAATCGGCGAGCAATTCTTCAAACGATTCTGCTGTCGGTCCGAGGACAGACGGTCGCGAACCATATCGAAAGTAAGAAACGAAGACTAGATCAGATGGGGCTGGTCAAAATGAGAACAGCCGGGAACCTGGTGAGGTTTCCGGCTGTTACGAGATCGTTATGTGGTGTTCGCTGGCGGATATCAGGCCAGCTTATCGATCAGGCTGCGGGCCTTGTCGGCGGAACCGCACTTGATGATCAAACGCAGAGCGAGGTTTTCGAGTTCCAGGTCAGTGGAGACCACGGGGGTTGGTCCACTTGTGCGCACGACCCGGGCCACCTTCTTCGAGGGACGACCACGCTTGCCGCGCTTGGCTCCCACTTTGCCCTTGAGGATCTGATGCTTGTAGTTCGCGGCGGTCGATTCGCTGATTTCGACACCTTGCTCTTTGGCAGCCGCCACAACCTCGGCAGTCTTTGTGATGCCTGAGTTCAGAATATCGGTCACCAGTTGAATCTTGGTTTTTCCTGCCGCTGCCGCTTTGGCCATGTGATTCCTCGTTCGAGTGTTCTAAAGTAAGATGCTGCCGTGAAGTGGGCGACGTTACCGTAAGTGGCTTCCGAATACAAACTCCGCACTCATGACTTTTTAGTATTTCCGTCCATATAAATACTACGCCGCATCAGTTCACATCTCATATGTACATGACTATCTGACATCTGTCGTGTTGATTGTCGCCTATGCCGTGGCAATGACCGTAGGGCGGCAAGGGTTTGTGTATTGTTTTCTATGAATTACCAGTTCCAGACGAGCACTCTTCAACCCGAGGATCATTAATGGGTGACGCATGTTCCACACCCCGCTATTTGTCTCACTTGCTGCGGTATTGCGTACTCGCATGGGCCGCCCTATGGATGCAGTCTCATGCTAAGGCAGCGGAGCGTCTCCCTAACTTTATTGTGATTTTCGCGGACGATCTGGGTTACGCCGATGTGGGCAATTTTGGCGGAGAGCATGTCTCAACACCCCACATCGATCGCATGGCGACAGAGGGCTGTCGGCTTACCAGTTTCTATGTGAATCAGGCAGTGTGTTCGGCATCGCGTGCGTCGTTGCTCACCGGGTGCTATTCCAATCGCGTGAGCATTCTGGGGGCGTTAGGTCCCGAGGTCAAATACGGCCTGCATGATCAGGAAATGACCATTGCCGAAGTTCTAAAGCCGCGTGGTTATGCCACCGGAATTTTTGGCAAATGGCATTTGGGACATTGGCCACAATTTTTGCCGCGCCAGCAGGGCTTCGATGAATACTTCGGGCTGCCGTACTCGAATGACATGTGGCCCAGGCATCCGACAGCGAAGTTCCCGGATTTGCCGCTCATCGAAGCGGAACGCATTCTGGAGTACAACCCCGATCAAACCCAATTGACGACATGGTATACAGAACGTGCCGTGCAATTCATTGAGAAGCACCAGGAACAGCCGTTCTTTTTGTACGTGCCTCATGCCATGCCGCATGTGCCGTTATTTGTCTCAGAGAAGTTCGCGGGCCGTGATCCACGAGGATTGTTTGCCGAAGTGATCGCGGAAATCGACTGGTCGGTGGGTGAGATTCTCCGGGCCGTGCAACGCTGCGGACTCGATGAGCAGACTCTGGTTATCTTTACTTCCGATAACGGCCCGTGGTTATCGTATGGCAACCATGCCGGTTCGGCGGCTCCCTTGCGGGAAGGCAAAGGGACCTCCTGGGAAGGGGGCGTGCGCGTGCCCTGCGTGGTCCGCTGGCCCGGTCATGTTCCTGCGGGGACGGCATCGAACGAACTGTTGGGAACCATCGACATCCTGCCGACAATCGCTCATCTCGCTCAGGCCGATCTGCCGTCCGCAAAGATCGATGGCAAAAATATCTGGCCGGTGTTGAGCGATCCTGAGAAGGAAAAGTCTCCGCATGAGGTCTTCTGGTTCTACTGGGGAGCCGAGTTGCAGGCGATACGGAGTGGTGATTGGAAACTCCATTTTCCTCACAGCTATCGCAGCCTGATATCGCCCGGAAAAGACGGACTGCCCGGTCCTTACCAACAACTGCAGACCGAGCTGGCGTTGTACAACCTGCATGAAGATGTGGGAGAACTCCAGAATCGCGTGGCGGATGAGCCCGACATCGTTCGGCATTTGACGGAACTCGCCGGGCAAGCCCGCCAGGAGTTGGGCGACAGCCTGACGAAAGTTCGTGGCAACGAGATTCGCCCGGCTGGACAGCTTCAGCGGTAATCGGTCATGCTCAAGGCATTGAACGAATGCCACGCGATGATGCTTTCAGACCTGTTTTGTTGCCGGACCAACCATGCTGCCACGATTACTGATGGGGATCTGCTGCAGCCTGAGTGCGATCGGCGTTGCGCAGGTTAACGAGTTACAGGCAGACGATCGCTGGTTCGCACGCTTCACCAATGGCGATGTCATCCACGCCGCCGAGTTGGGAGACTGGTCGGAACCCGGCAGCCGCCCTTCGCTAGCTGGTCGTGATTTGTTCGACGAGCAAAATCCCGTGCGGCTGCTGCTCGACCAACAGTCGCCAGTGGAACGACCGCAACCCGAGATGTTTGTGGAACTGTTTGGTGGTGACCGTTTAGTCGGCGAGGTGCTGCAGCATCGGAATGGCAATCCCGACCTCTACGAACATTGGCCGGCGCATCTGCTTGTTCGGACAACAGCGTCGTTACAACGTCCGGAAGACCCTTACTCGGAAAGTCTGAAAGTCGCCACCCGCTGGCTCAGACGCATCGTCTGGCAAGCGACGACTCACGACCGCTATGTCCCCGGTACGGTCTGGCTGCGTGACGGCGGTCAAATCGAGTATCGCAGTTTGCGGTGGGGCGATGGCGAACTGTTTCTGCTCACGGCGAATGGACTGCGCCGGATTGCCTTTGCCGAAATTGCGGAATTGCACTTTCCGATACAAGACGAGTGGCAAGTCTATCTCGAACAGTTGGCCATTCTCACGCCGCGGGTTTCATCGCGGCTGCTGCAAATCGAACTCGCGGACGGCAGTCGCCTGACGACATCGCAAGAACGATTCGTCCCGCGTCACTGGGGCGATCGCAAACGGACTGATGCCTGGTTGCAACTGCTGCAACCGGCGTGGTCGCTCGATCCGTTGTGGGTCCGTTTTCTGAATATCACCAGTTGGACCTGGTTCGATGCTGACCAGCCACCTCTTTCGTGGGCTACGCCCCAGCGCGTGGAACGAGACCATGTCTTCGGGAGCAGTTGGCAATGGCAACGTGACCGCAGCACGCTGGGCGATCGCCTGCAGATTGGCATGTCACCGTTCGTGCGCGGCTTTGGCGTGCATGCCACCACAGATCTGTGGTTTTCATTGCCACCATTTGCAAAACAGATTCGGACTCAAGCCGGTCTGGATCGCCGCGCCGCAGCCGGGGGGAGTGTGAAGCTGTCGGTGGATGATGCTAGCGGAGCAACGCTGTATCAGAGTGATCCGCTGCATGGATCACAAGTCGTGATTGATTCGGGTTGGCTCTCTTTGCCAGCCACCGACCAGACATCAACAGCCGTGATGTTCCGGGCCGATATGTTGCGTGAAGCTCGTTCTAACGGTACTGACCCGTTTGATATTCGTGACATCGTTGATTGGGTCGATCCACAGATTCGCCTGGATCGTGATCTGCTTACCGCTGCCGTGACGGGGGCCTATTCCAGCAGCTTGCCGGGTTGGTCGGGCTGGAGCCGCCCCGATGGTGCTCCGATAGCACTGATGCTGCGGAATCATCTCGATGAAAGTGACTCGCGGAACCCGCAGTATCGCCTTGTGGCTGCGCTGACCCAGCCGTATCTGCTGTTGTCGCGCTCGATGCCGGTTACCGAGAGCGATCGCTGGTTCTCACTGGTCCTCAGCCGGTTCGAAGCCTCGTCGCAACCGACTCTGGTGCAGATCAAAATTGATGGGCGATCGGCCGGGGAATTTGAAGTTCCGATTCGTTACGGCCCGATTGATCCCGATCCGCTGATGGTCCCGATTCCCTCGGGGCCTCGTCGATCGGTGCAGGTCGATGTTGTGATCTATTCCGGCGGAGCGGAGAGCTTTCTCGATTGTCGGGGAGTGACCGTCACGGCTGAACGCCCGGGGGTGCACATCGTCTACGACGATGACGCCCGGCGATTGCAGGATGCGGTGGTGGGCCCTGCACTCACGACGACAAGCGAAGCCCCCTACTCTGGCCGTGAGTCGCTCCATGTTGCGGCCGGCAGTGTGGAGTTGCCGCAGATCGAGGGTTTGAATGCGGCGTTGGTCGATTTGCCGAAGTTGGGTCAGTTTCGGTTTCTGACCTTCGCTTGGAAAGGCTCGGAGACGCCGGGACTCATTTTTCGGCTTGCCCATGATGGTCGGTTGGGTGCCGATATCGCTACTGGTGTGGGCCTGGGGACTCAACAACGCTGGCGACGCATCGAAGACCGTGGGTTACGTCATGCGTTTTCGTACGACATCGGCACCATCAATCAGGAATCGCCAGCACCAGTGCGGCTCGACAAAAAAGTTCCCGCTGAGTGGAAGCTGGAAGCTCGCGATGTTGTGGGCGATTTTGGACCGTTGCTTCTCACCGGGTTGGCCTTCGAATGCCGGGACCCGGGGCAGGCGAATTTTGATGCGATCGCTTTGGCACGCACGCCGCAAGATCTCGATTGGTTGAAGAAACACTGGACCGCAGGTGCCGCCACGGCCATTGATCCCCAAAAAGAGCGGCAGGTGCATGGCCGCCCGGATTGCAATCAGGCGATCTCCGAATTCGCCCCCGCCTTTGCGACACCTGAAGCCCGGCATGGTCTGACCTACAAGCCGGAACATCAGGGACAGGCGGGGAGTTGGCAGACGCATCCCAATGATCGCGACCAACCATTTGTGCTGCGCACGGTGGTGGCGTTACCAGCCGATCATCCGCAGGAACTCGATCTGCTGGTCTCGCATCTGCCGCAGCACGACTGGTTGCTGCAGGTGCGTGTGAATGGCGAAACAATCCGGGAAGAGATCATCAACAACGCATTGACCGTGGCACAGCGCGGCTTTGCCAGTCTGCAGGTGGATTTGACTTCCTACCAGGGGCAAACCGTGCTCCTCGAAGTGCTCAATGCCTCCAACGACTGGTCGCAAGAGTATGCCTACTGGAAGCGTGTGAATTTGCGGGATCGCTAATCAATTGATCGACAACGGGATGGACTTGGCGGAAGGTTCGTGGTTTATGAAATGCGCTGTGCGATGGCTGATGGGCTGCTTCGGCTCAGGCATGATTTGTGTTCTGCTCGTGGGTTGTGGCGGTCAAGCAAAAGATCAGACCCCACAAACCGAGGACCACTCATCGGTCCCGACCGCACCAGCGTTGGTCGACCCCGTGGCAGATGCCTTCGCCGATCTGAAGACCCGCTTGCTGGCGAAGAATCCGCAACTGTCCGTCGATGCCGTGTTGATGGAACCGCGCGATGGCCAGATTGCGATCCTGGAATTGCGCGATGCCGGAGTGACCGATCTTTCACCCCTCACTGGAATGCCGCTCGAAGTTCTCGGATTAGCAGGCAATGCCATCAGCGATCTCACGCCGCTCCGTGGCATGCCATTGCGGGAACTCGATCTGGAACGAACAACGGTCGCCAACCTGCTCCCCCTGGCTGGGATGCCGTTACAAAGCTTGTGGTTGAATGAAACGCCCGTCGAAGATTTAACGCCGCTGACGGGTGCTCCGCTCACTCAGTTGAGCCTGCTGGGTACCAAGGTTCGCGACTTATCGCCCTTGCAAGGGGCACCACTCGAAAGCCTGTGGTTGAATGACACCGCCGTCACCGATCTCTCACCTTTGGCGCAGTCTCCGCTCGTCAGTCTCACATTGCATCACACCCCGGTTAGCGACATCAGCGTGGCTCGCAACTGGCCCACTCTGCAACGGCTGCATCTCGGCGAATCGCAAGTGAGCGATCTGCGGCCGCTGGAAGGACTCCGACTGACACGGTTGATCATCACGCCAGCGAACATACAACAGGGCATGGATGTCGTCCGCAATATGAACACGCTCCGCGAACTCGATATCGAATTCCGCGAACCCCGCCCGTGGCCTCCCGAGGAATTCTGGCAGAAGTACGATGCCGGGGAACTCACTTCGGCGGCGCAATGACCTGCGGCTATTTCGCCTGCTCTTCGGGTAAGCGCAGGTCTTGCAGCAGGGCATACAGCACGATGTTCGTGGCCAGCTTCACGGCGTCTTCCGGCAGGTAGCCTTCGCAACTCAAGGTTGCCTGGCGTTCCAGGGCACAACTGATGTCGTACTTGCTGTAGATCACCACATACCGGCCATCGATTTCGACCCCTTCCAAGAGCGGTTCCACTTCGCGAATGGTGGTGGTGAGCGGGGCATTGGGATTGGAGTTATCGATCGCCCGGCGACGGACTCGTCGCACATCTCGACCTACGGCTTCACTGAAAAGTTCGTGCGTCACGGGAATCGGCTGCAGGGGATGATCGGGATACATCGTGGCGATCAGCTCGCGGAAACTGCGATCAAAGGGCACGGCGCCGCAACAGGCGTCAGCAAAGAGCACGCCTCCTCGCGAGAGATGCAGCTTCAATTGCAACTGCTCTTCGGCCGTCAGTTTGAACCGCGTCCGTCCATGCATGTAAAGCAGCGGATACTGGAAGAGATTCGGATCGTCGGCGGGCAAATCTTTGGGTTGTACCGCCGCGGTGAGTCCGACCGTGTCATTCAGCGCCAACAGCAGATTCTTTAATGCCCGCGGTGCCGCATTCCATTGCCCGGTGTGCTTAATCTGCGCGACCTGTAACAGCCCCCGTTCGACGGCATCGAGCGCGACTTCCTCGGGGCGTTTCTTCGGAGCATCGAGCGATTGTGGCGGTTCGCGGCCGGTTGCATAAGCCGCGATGTTCACACCAATTTGCATCGCGCGAATAATGCGGGCCTTCAATTGCGGATTGCGTTTCGGCGGATCGTGTCTCCGCCAGTATCCCCAGAGGCAGCCCAGGTCTTCCGGACTGTAGATGACCGCCGTCCGACACCCGACATCGACGCCGTACAACGGCACGCCCTCGGGCTGCAGCAAATGCTCGCTGCGATAGACCGGGTGATCGGCGGTCAGAGGTTTAAGCTCCCCTTCACCCGGGGGCAACATCTCGGTCAGCAAGGCCCGCAGGCTCTCTTCAAAGGCGGCATTCTGACAGGTCGGCGACGCCAGAATGAAGCCTCCCTGATAAAGATATTCCTTCAGCAGGCTGCGTTCTTCCGCCGAGAATTGCAGAGGTTCTGAACCGGTCAAATAAAGGATCGGGGCCTGCAGCAGGGCATCGACCCCGTTGCTCTTGAGTGCCTTCTGCAGGTCGACTTCCTGCGTGGTTAAGAGATTCGGCCAATGGGGCAATCCGCTGATGTGCTCTGCCAAGTTGCGATGATCGCGCGGGTGCTGATTCCAATCCTGTCCCTCCACCTCCAACGGCCGTGTGGGATCGCGCGGCCCATACTTCAACTTACTGATCAGGATGGGAGCGAGACCTTTGGAGAGAAACAGCAATGATAACGCCGTTCCCACCACCGGCCGATTTTCTTCCGAGCCGACTCCTACCCAGGACTGATCACGCGGAGTTTGAATTTGCAGCAGGAACTCTGCCCCTTCGCGATACCAGTCGTGATCTCCGAAGAAGCGATGCCCGGACAGTCGACCGGCCCGCTCGATGCCGTACACATAGTACAGCAGCCAGGTACCGGAACCGGGGTTGTGACCCACGGCGAAATGATTGGCCAGCCAGCGTATGCCTCGTTCCAATGCCGGGTTGGGCTCATCCTTCTGACAGCAGGGAGGCGTGCCATCGGCCATGACGCCCTGATCGGTCTTCAGGTGGTAATCGATAATGGTCAGACTGGCGACACCCGCGACGGTCATGCTGCCTGTGCTGGATTGGGCACCGCCATAATCCCAACCGCCATCGGCATTCTGCAGGCTTTCCCAATACTGCTTCGAACGCAGCCAGACCTGCCGATCAATCGGGACACCCGCTTCCGCGGCTTCGTGCAAACCGAGAATGGCGAACTGCGTGTTACTCGGGTCGGCGATGCCGTTAGGATTCGCGCCATAAGACCAGGCCCCCGCGCGTGGACCACCCGAGTTTTGTGCTGCTTCCAGCCATTGAGCAAGCGACGAAATCCTTGCCGCGTCCGAGACTGTGGGATCTTTGGCTGCGGCAAAAGCCATCAGCATCAATGAATTGTCATAGGTCTTGTCGAGTTCGCTAATGCGGCGTTTCCGCAGATAGTCCAAAGCCCTGCGGACCGGCGGATCGCGGAAAGTCATCCCACTGTTGAGCAGGGACATCACCGTGAGACTGGTGACGCCGATCGGGTGATTCCCGTCACTGCCGTCTTCTTCATTCGACCACGACCCGTTGGCACGTTGCCGGGAAACCAGAAACCGCTTTCCCCCTTCCAGAGACCGCAAGACCACCTCGGCAGTCAAATCGGCACCATCAACGGAGACGGCCATCCCCAGCCAAAGGGCTAGTCCCCACGGCAGACCGCGAACCAGCCTTTGCGTTATCATGCGCTCATCCCCTCTGCAGCTTGCGACTACCGCATCATAACTCGGAAGGAAAGTTGACTGCGAGGGGAGCGGCGACTTTGTGCCGGGGGAATGTGCCGGTTGCCGGTTCTTTCCCCATATTCCGATTAGATTCTCCAGTGTTCAGTGACTGATGCCTGCTCAGCCGTTGCTACCAATCGATGCCGTCTTGCCCGAGATCCTTGCGGCCTTGCGTCCGTCACCGGCGGTAGTCTTGCAGGCCCCGCCGGGTGCTGGCAAAACCACCCGTGTCCCACCGGCGATGCTTGATGCGGGCTTGGTCGGCACCCAGCAACTCTGGGTCTTGCAACCCCGCCGGGTCGCGGCCCGTGCAACTGCGCGTCGCATTGCCGAAGAGCGAGGTGTCCGCCTGGGCGAAGATGTCGGTTATCAGATCCGCATGGAACGTCAGGCGTCGGCTGCGACACGGATGCTGGTGGTGACCGAAGGGGTGCTCACGCGGCGGTTACTCAGCGATCCGTTTCTCGAAGGGATTGGTGGCATCGTTCTGGATGAGTTCCACGAACGACATCTGGAAACCGATCTGACATTGGCCATGCTTCGGCGGGTGCAGCAGACCGTTCGCCCGGATCTGAAACTGATTGTGATGTCGGCGACGCCGACCACCGAGACCGTCAGCGATTACCTCGAGCAGGCCCCGATTATCACCTGCAATGTGCCCACCTTTCCTATCGAGATTCGTTACCAAGCCAAACTGACCCAGCAGCCCCTGGCCATACAGATGGCTGATGCGGCAGCGTCACTTCTCAGCAGCACAGCGGGCGATCTATTGGCCTTTTTCCCCGGTGTGGGTGAAATTCAGCGCACCTTGCAGGAACTGCGATGCCGGGCGGAATTGAAGGATTGCCTGCTCTTGCCGTTGTACGGCGACTTATCGGCGGCCGACCAAGATCGCGTCTTCCAACCCTCGCCACAACGGAAAATTGTCTTGGCCACCAATGTGGCGGAAACCTCGATCACCATTCCCGGCATCACCGCCGTCATCGATAGTGGACTGGCCCGCATTCCTGAGTTCGATCCGGCCAACGGACTCAATCGGTTGGTGTTGAAACCGATTTCGCAAGCGGCGGGCGATCAACGGGCCGGCCGGGCGGGGAGAACGGGGCCCGGTGTTTGTCTGCGACTATGGACGGCAGCAGCACAGCGATCGCGTCCGGCATTTGAACGCCCCGAAATCCAAAGGATGGATCTGGCCGGTATTGTTCTGTCACTGCAGGCCTGGGGGGAACACGACTTGACACAGTTTCCGTGGTTTGAGCCTCCCCGTCCGCAAGCGATCGCACAAGCGGTCGCGTTGCTGCAGCAGTTGGGTTTGATGAATGCCGAGGGAATCACACCGCGAGGGGAACAGGTTCAATCGCTGCCGCTCCATCCGCGACTAGGCGTGTTGCTGCTGACGGGGCAGGAATTTGGACAACTGGAACCCATTGCATTGGCTGCGGCATTGTTATCGGAGCGCGACCCCTTTGTACGCGAAGATCGATTCCAGTCCCAACAATCCTCGCGCTGGTCGGACATGGCTGACCGTGTTGAAGCGCTACTACGGTTTGCCGAACAGGGTGACACCGAATGCCACGGACTTTCACTGCAACGGGACGCGGCCAAACAGATTCTGCGCGTGGCCGATAAACTGCAACGGTTATGCCCGGCTCGTGCGTCACCGCCAAAGAAATCATCCCGGTCACTGACCGAAGTCTTGTCACGGGCATTGCTGGCAGCGTTCCCCGATCGATTGGTGAAACGCCGGGGGCTACGGAGTCGGCAGGGGATCATGGTGGGTGGCCGCGGCGTCCGTTTGGCGGAGACCTCCGGCGTGCTTGAACCCGACTATTTTCTGGCTGTGGATATCGATGACACAGGGAGTGAAGCACGGGTGCGGCTCGCTGCGGGGATCGAACGGGAGTGGTTGCCCGCCACGCAGATTGCTACGGAAACCGTTGTCGAATTTGACACGACGAACTTCCGCGTGCAAGCCCGTCAACGCACGAGTTGGCTGGGTTTAACGCTGGAAGAATCGCCGACGGCATTGCCGGATGATGCACGCGTGGATGAAGCACTGATGACTGCCGCAGTGGCCCATTGGGATCGGGCGTGCCCCGCCGATGATCCTGCCTTGCAGCAGTTTCTGGCACGCGTGGAGTGTCTGCGGGAATGGTGCCCAGAGTTGGAATTGCCGTTGTGGGACATCGGGCAACTGCAGGCCCTGCTACCCGAAGTCGTGAGGGGTTGCCGGGCCTTAGCGGATTTGAATGCCGGACGGTGGCTGAGTGTGCTGCAATCGCAGCTCGAATCTCAGCAACTGGTGTCAGTCGATCGCGAAGCTCCGGAACGCATCTCGGTCCCCAGTGGCAGCCGGATTGCTCTGCAGTATGCGATTGGTCAACCTCCGGTGCTGGCCGCCCGCATCCAGGAATTGTTCGGTTGGATGGAAACGCCACGGATCGCCCGGGGCCGTGTGAAACTCTTGCTACATCTATTGGCCCCGAACTCGCGGCCGCAGCAGATTACTGATGATCTGCGGTCGTTCTGGTCTTCAGCGTATCAAGTGGTGCGAGGGGAACTTCGCCGCCGTTATCCGAAGCATGCCTGGCCGGAAGACCCATGGACCGCCGTCGCGCAACGCAAACCCGGCTCGCCCCGCAAGCGCTGAATGATCAGGTGCTCACACCGATTCTGCTGACCAATGTGACATATTTGAATGGGGTGATTGACCCCGTGGTGAAATTTGGATGCAATACCAGCAGGTTCAAGGAATGACAGTTTTGCCAGAGGAAAGCAGTACCATGACACGGCGGAATCAATTACTGGCGATCGTGTTGGGACTGGCCAGTCTCAGCCAGGTGGCAGCCCAAACTCCGCCGGCTCCGGCTGCCGGCTCAGCCAATCCTGCCCATGAACGCCTCAAATTTGATGCCGAAAGCGCCTATCAGAATGGTGAGTTTGCCAAGGCGATTGATCTCACCGGCCGGGTGCTGGCCGAAAATCCGAAAGACCATGTGGCGTTGTATCTGCGGGCCAGTGCGCGAGTGGAACTGGGCCAGATGCAGGGCAATGCGAAGGAAGTTCGTACCGGCGTTGAAGATGCCCGCGAAGCGATGCGCAACGGTGGCACCGATCAGGTCAACTATTATCTGCCTTATTTCTACGGCATGACCGCCCTGGCTCAGCTCGAAAATCGCCCCGAGCATGCCCAGGTGGTCGTCGATTTCTCCAAGCAGTTGTTGCAACGCCAGGGGATTAAGCCGGAAGACGCCGCCAACCTGTACTATCAACGGGCCACGGCGGAAATCATGCTGCAGAAGCTGGAAGATGCCATTGTCGATTACAACGCCGCCATTGAAAAAACACCGGGCCATGTGGGGGCCCGGCTCGGCATGGCCGATGCCTATGTGCGACTGAATCAGCCCGAGAAGGCGGAAGCAACATTTACCGCGGCTGTCCAGGCCGTGCCGAATAATCCGCTGGTTTACAACAACCGCGGCATGTTCTTCCAGAATCAGGGCAAACCTCAGCAGGCCATTGCCGATTTCACGCGAGCCATTGAACTCGATCCCAGTTACACCGTGGCTTATACCAACCGCGGGTTCGCTGCGATGTCGGAAGGCAACGCTCAGGCAGCGGAAGCCGATTTCACGGCCTCTCTGAAGGTCGATCCAGCACAGCCGCTGGTTTACAGCCTGCGTGGTACCGCTCGTCTCTCACGCGGCGATCCCCAAGCCGCCATTCTCGATTATTCGGAAGCGGTGAGGCTCAACCCCCAGAACCCGATCGCACGGGCCGACCTGGGTTTCGCCAAGTACTTTGCTGGTGACTATGCCGGAGCCGTGACCGACCTGGACGCCGCCGTGCAGGCCAGCGAAAACTTGCGGTACCTGAACCCGTGGCGCTACTGGGCCAGTGTGAAAGCCGGGCAACCTGTCGCCGCATCGGCAGCGAAGCTCGGGGATCTGGTCAGTAAGCCCGCCGAACAACGCGACTGGGTCGATCAGTTGAGCCTGTTCCTGTCTGGGGGGCTGACCGAGCAGCAACTGATGAATGCCGCAGAACCAAAAGACCCGACACTGCGGGCGGCTCAACTCTGCGAGGCTTATTACTTCGAAGCCGAGAAGCGGGCCGCTGCGGGCGATACAGCCAACGCCACCACGCTGTATCAACAGGCCCTCGCGACCAAGCAGGCCCACCTGTCCGCCTATCGCGGTGCCCAGTATGCCCTGAAGAACTTCAGCCCGGTCAAATAGGCGGGGACGAAATTCTGAAACGACCAACCCTCGGTCTTCGCGGAAGACCGAGGGTTATTTTTTGGGCCGAAATGCGACGAGACGGCATTCATCGGTCGTCAGAAAAGGACCATTCAACAGGACGATGCAGTAGGGAATGGCAGGAAACACAGCGTCCAGACATTCGCGAATCGCCCGGGGTTGCCCTGGCAGATTCACAATCAACGCCTGACCACAAATGCCCGCCGTCTGACGTGACAAGATCGCTGTCGGCACCTTTTGCAACGAGACTTGCCGCATCAGTTCCCCAAACCCCGGCATCTCCTTTTCGCACACCGCCAGCGTGGCTTCGGGGGTCACATCGCGGAAGGCCGGTCCCGTACCACCGGTGGTAATCACCAGACAACAGCGTTCCGTGAGTGCAAGTTCCCGTAACGTCTGCTCAATCACCGGTTGGTCATCGGAGATCACCCGTGCCACAACGTCAAACGGAGACGTCAGCACTTCGTTCAAGTACTCTCGGATCGCAGGTCCACCCCGGTCCTCATAGACGCCCTGGCTGGCTCGATCGGAAACGGTGACGACACCAATGCGAATGGGTAGGCTCATGGCAGCGGGTACTATCCGAGATTCCGAATCAGCACGTCATGAAACCGGGGCTCACAAAGTCAACCGACGTCTTATACAACAATGGTGCGATAGGCCCGGCACATCGCGGTCAGCCCCGTTTGGCCCGGTGCGATTAAGCCATGCCGCACTGCGATCACGCCACGATAGTTCGCGGCTGACAAGTGTGGCAACCATGCTGCCACGTCTTGTGCCGACAATCCCATTGGTGTCGAGGACTGGAAATCGGCCAGTTCGATATGGCCCACCAGACCGGCATCGTCCCGGAACAGCCCCCGCAGATCAGCCCCGGCCGCCAGCCAATGCTCGGTGTCGACACTCAGTTTTATGCTGTCGGTGGCCAGTTCACCGATAAGGTTCCGACAGAGCGTGAAATGACGCTGACCAGCCCGGCCGTCATCCCAAGGTTCTAACAGCAACACGAGTCCCAGGGACTTGGCAGTTGCGGCCAGTTCCGTGAACTGAGCCCGCGATTGATACAACGGAGTTTGAGACGCGGCCTTGCGTTGTGTCCACTGTGGACCCAGCGACAACCGAACTCCCGGTACGGTGGCTTGGGTGGCCTGCTGACAGACCGGCAATAGGATCTGGTTCCAAACCTGACGATCGGTTGGCAGACCGGGCATCACCGGTCGACGCACCGGACCAAGCTGCAGACCCGATTGTATCGCCTGTTGCAGAATCTCTTGTTGTTCCGCCGCGGACCGCATGAGCAGATCGGCATCACAAAATCCGGTAAAGCCGGCCTCTGCAGCGGCGACCATCTGTTCGGCAACCGAATCGCCCGGAAACAGACCCGGCTGCGGAGCCAGAATCCAGGGGCGTGAGCTTACTGGTGATGCTCCCCACAATTGGGAACCGATCGCCCCCCAGGTCATGGCCCCCAGACATTCCCGTCGATTCCACATGACGCTCGCCTCTTGTTCACTCTAGTGACGATCTCATCCGACAGGAATCACGGCCGGCGTCGGACGACGTCGGTGATGGGTCGGCGTGACTGTGTCGGGAGCGCTGCTGGTGTACCATACCAGATAAGCCCGACAGTTCGCTCCTCTGCCGGATCAAACCCGACCAGTTCCGCATAACCGGGGTGCCGGGTCACTTCCCCGGTCGACCATTTTGTGCCCACGCCGTGACTCCAGAAGGCCAGCATCAGGTTCTGCACGGCACAGCAACAGGCCGCATAGTCTTCTTCCATCAGAAACGCATCGGACGAGCGGCGACAGGTCACGGCAATCCAGCCGGGAATGGTCGACCATTGTTGACGTTTGGTCTCAGCCGCTGCGGCTCCCGATTTGGCCGTGATGATCTCCGAGTTCAAGGCGATGACGGCGGTGCGGGTTTCGGGGCCTAACCATGTGAATCGCCAGGGTTCGGTTTTGCGATGGTTCGGTGCCCAGGTGGCCAGTTCCAAGGCAGACTCGACCACCCGTTCATCAATGGGCTCAGAAGTAAAACTGCCGACCGTCCGACGGCTTCGGACAATTTCGGCCAGCATGCGGGCAGACTCGGCAGACAATGGCGAAGACATAGACAGACGATTCCTGGAGAAGGTGGAACATGAATCTCGTCGCGCTCAGCGTGGCGGCGTGATCTCAATCTCATAGAGTTTGGGCCAGTTCTTGCCCGTGACGAACAATCGTTTCGCTTCGGCATCATAGGCAATGCCGTTCAGCACATGCTCGCGATTTCCCCGCTGGGCCTGTGGGTACAACGCGGTGAGATCGATCCAGCCGAGGACTTCCCCATTCTTGGGGGAGATGCGGGCAATGCGATCGGAGTACCAGATGTTGGCCAGAATTTCCCCGTCGACATATTCGAGTTCATTCAGGTTATCGATACGCGACCGTCCCTGATGGACATCGATGCGACGGCGGACGGCGAACGTCTGCGGATCGAGCACTCGCAACGTGGCGGATCCGTCACTCATGTAAAGATCGACACCATCGGTGGTCAGTCCCCACCCCTGGCCGGTGTAACGGAACGAACTACTCGGAGCGAGGGTTTCCAAATCGTAGACAATGCACAACCGCTCTTTCCACGTAAGCTGAAAGATCTGGTTGTTCAGAATCGCGATGCCTTCGCCGAAGTAATTGCGATGCAAGGGGACTACTTGCTCGGATTGTCCTGTGGCCAATTCAATTTTCCGCAGTGATGAGGACCCGTATTGGCCTGTGCCCTCGTAAAGTTGCCCGTGGGCTATGGCCAGGCCCTGGCTGAAGGCTTGGGGATCGTGCGGGTAGGTGGCGACGACGCGAAATCCGGAAACCGGCAAGGATTGATCGCGGGGAAATGCGGTCGTGGTCGCGAGCGCCATGACGACGATGGCGATGACACCGCCTGCGCTGTAGATCCATCGCCGTTGCGAATCCCGTCCGAACATTCTCGATCCATCACACTTCGAAGTTCCACGGATACGGCGGCATGATCGCCGACCCTCTCCGCATACTTTGCCATGTCCGCCGCGTGGGGTCCAGAGCGATCAGGAATGACAGTCGGCGATGAGTTGACGTGCTGTGGCAGGTTGGTATCGTCGGAGCATACAGCAACACGGGAGATGTGATGTCACGTCGCCTGTTGAACCGAGGAATGAATCCTGGGAGTGCGGCCGGATGCCTGCAACACAAACTTGGGTCCGCGTGGGTAAGGTGGCCTTTGGCCGCGGCGTGTTTGCCCGAACAAACATTCCCGCCCAGACCATCGTCGGTGAAGTCGAGGGCCGAGTCATTCTGGATGCGGAGTACGCGAGTGCGTATTGCATCGATCTCGGCCACGAAATGTCTCTGGAGCCACGGGCACCGTTCCGCTATCTGAATCACTGCTGCACGCCCAATTGTCAGCTGGTGATGACGGAAGTCGAACACGAAGACGGTAGCCCCGCTCCATCGGAAATCCATCTTGAAACGTTGACCGCCATCCCGGAAGGGGCAGAACTGACGATCGATTACGCCTGGAGTGCCGACGGAGCGATTCCCTGCCTGTGTGGCAGCACAAGTTGTCGCGGATGGGTGGTGGCGGAAGAAGAGCTGGCCAAGCTGCAGAAACCGACCCGCCGGGCGCCACGAAAATCGGGTCCAACGGGTGCCGTGGGATCGACCCGGAAGTCGTCTGGCAAGGCGAAACGATCGCAAAGCGCTGCCCCACCCCGGAAGCCCAAATAATGTCTGGTGAATACTGCACGCGACTGACCTGCCTTGGCCTGTTGAGTTTCGTGATCCTCAGTGGCTGCGACTCATCTGCATCCCGGACCGCGGAAGCGCCCGTACCGATGGCGGCCCCGTTGCCTGCCGACAGTTCGAGCGGCAACAGCGAGTCGCGAATTCTGACCGAGCCGGTCGAAAAACGTTTTCAGGGCATCACTCTGACAATCCCGGCCGGCTGGGAAGAACGCCCGGTCGCCTCGGACATGATTCAGGCGGAATACCGCATTGCAGGTGAGGGTGGCCCGGCTCGCATGACACTGTCTTCCGCAGGTGGCGGCATCGAAGCGAACCTGGAACGCTGGCAAAGCCAGTTTCAACGCAGCCCGAACGATCCCTCACCGGCGAGGGAAACCGTGATGGTCGATGGCCGGGAAGCCGTTTTGATTGAGCTGCAAGGCACCTTTACCGACGGGTTTTCCGGCAAGGGACCACAGCCCGATTCCTGCATGCTGGGGGCGATCATTCCCACAGGGCCGGCGAACTTCTTTTTGAAACTCACGGGGCCGAAATCGTCGGTCATTCCACAACGCGAAGCCTTCCGTCAGTTACTCACATCCGCCCAGTTGGATTAGCGACCGGGCTATGGATTGTCGCAACGATCGCGAGTGCCGCGGTTCAGCCAGACCGCGGCCTGATGCCCCCCAAAGCCCAGCGAGAGTTTCAATAACGACGTCACCGGATGTCGTTGAGCTTGGCCCTGCACGAGTGGTAAGCGGCATTCCTCGGCGATCTCGTCGAGATTCACATTCGGTGGGACGAGTTGGTCGCGTAACATCAGGCAACTCAGGGCTAGTTCCACACTCCCTGCCGCTCCCAGCAGATGGCCCATGCCCCCTTTGAGACTCAGGCACTTCGTCGACCGGAGTGAGTCTCCAAAGACCTGACAAATGGCACGGCATTCCGCGGCATCATTCAGCCGCGTGCCTGTGCCATGCAGATTGATCACATCGGGGACTTGACCCGGTGGCACGATTGAGCCGATGAGTCGCGCGAGTAAGGCCCCGGACTCTTCCAGTGTCGTTAACCCAGTGGGATCACTCGCCATGGCTCCGCTGACGATTTCTGCGTACCAGGGTGCACCGCGCTGCTCGGCAGAACTGCGGCGTTCCAGAATCAGCGTTCCGGCACCGGCACCGATCACAAAACCATTCCGCAAACGGTCGAACGGTCGACTGGCATGATCGGGTCGGCCTTGAGCCAGAACTCCCAGACGTTGAAACGATGCCAGAACCAACGGATGCAAAGAATCGTCGGCGCTGCCTACCACCGCGAGATCGCAATCCCCCTGTTTCAGCAGTTCCGCTCCACGCAAGACTGCCGCCAGACCCGTGGCACAGGCCGCCACCGGGGAAATCACTGGTCCTTGAATCTGAAGATCGCCAGCCACAGCCTGAGCGGCGAGCGCGGGTCCCATCAGGAGCCGATTCCAGGCCTCTTCCGAGGGAACTCCAGCCTGTCCACTGGCGGCTGTGACAGCGGTCAGGCTCCCTTTGCTCGTTCCAAAGACGCAGGCCCACCGATGGCGATCGGTATTGAGTTCCGGCAGACTCGCATCGGCCATGGCTGCACGAGTTGCCCGGAGTGCCAGGTCAATGACCGGATCATCACTGCAGGCCGGCTCTGATGTCGCCGCCGGACAACCGATCCACCGAACATTTGAGACATAGGGAAAGGCGGGGACTTGGTCTGGCAGTTCCCAACATTTCGCCATCGATTGCCCGGCCAGAGCACCTTGCCAGGAACTTTCCCGATCGCCGCCCCAAGGGCTGACCACGCCCAAACCCGTGATGACAACGGGATCGGTAGAGAAATCAGAGTTCATGGTTGAGAATCGAGGGCCGGGTGGCTCAGCCTGGCAAACAGTGTGTTGCTGTCTTTGTTCCGCTTTTGGTATTTGCCACTCAGCACTTGGCTTTCCGCCGATTATACCCGCCGGCTGCTCTTACAAACCGCCACCAATGCCACTGCGGCCATCACCACATAAATGCCCAGCCCCAGATAAATGGTTCCACCCGACTGAACCACGACCGGACCCGGAGCAGGGGGCGGAGTTTGCGCCCAGAGGGCACCGGGCAGGAGATTCATACCCAGCAGCATTGCCACCAGGCCTGTGTATTTTGACATCGTTCCGCTTTCCGTCCACTAAGGCTTGGTGATGTCCGCAGGTCGCGACAGTTCGGCGAGGGGAAAACGCAGATCGCGAAAGGTTCCCGTCGGCAGCCAGACGGTCTCCCATTTCGGCGAGCGGGTCTTCATCGCCTGCTGATATTCGGTGGCCCAGACACCATAGAACGTGTAGGCCCGGTTCCGAAAGGTGAGCATTACGGGGACCTGGCCCTGGTCTTGCGAATCGCTTGCGGTCTCTGGCGGGAGCAGATAGGCAAACACGAGGAGTGCCCGGTAGTTGCCACCGAAAACCGTTTCCCACTGAGCCATGCTTGCGAGATCGTCGGCGGTGGCCCAGTTCTCCCAGCGTCGGGTGGCCGACTCCCCCGGATGAGGGAACCGGCGGCCTTTGACATCCACCAGCAACGGCCCGAGGTTAGGGGAATGGACCACGAAATCGAGCGATTTGAGCGAGACATCGTCGAGCAGTGACCGCCGGGCTTCGTTCACCGCCACATACGGCACGCGACCTTGTCGGAGAAACTCCTCGAATGCCGCGTCGTAGTGGTTGGCCCGAATGGTCATGCTCGTGATTTTCCGTTCCAGGCCGGAGGAAATCAACTGGCTGCGACGGTCGGCGTGGTCGTCTTCGCCACAGGGGCTACTCGGCTACCCCGTTGCACCAGCCACAGCAATACCGGGTTGGCGATATAGATCGTACTGTAAACCCCGGCAACCGAGCCAATGATCATGGAGTAAGCGAAGCCGTGAATGCCGCTGCCGCCAAAGACATACAACAGCAGCACCACCATAAATGTTGTGAAGAAGGTTAACACCGTTCGCGACAACGTCTGGTTGACCGACTGATTGATCATCTCGTATGTGATCGCCGGGTTCTTGCCTTTGATCTCGCGAATCCGGTCGAAGATCACAATGGTGTCGTTCAACGAGTAACCGACGATCGTCAAAAGTGAGGCGATCAAGGCCAAGTTCACCTTGAAGTCTTCCAGCAGCAGAATCGATTGCAACGGCGTGCCGCTGAGGTAGGCCCCCAAGGCGACGGCCCCCAAGGTGACCAGCACGTCGTGGGCCAGGGCCACCACGGCCGCATAACCGAAGTAAACCTTCTCAAAGCGGAACCAGATGTAGATGACGATCGCGACGAGGCTGGCGAGAATTGCCAGCAAGGCATCAATCTGCGTTTCGGTGGCTACCGAGGTATCGAACGCGTTCACTTCTTCAAAGGCCGGAGTATTGGCCAACTGCTCGGAGGCGTTGGTTAAGGCCTGCTGGAAATCGGCGGGAGTGACCTGCGGAATGACCCGCACGGTCATTCCGGTCGACTTGGCGATGCCGTCTTCCGTGGGTTCGGTCCCCGCGGGTAACTGCACATCCACCAGATTGGCGGCCGAAGTATATTTGGGGGCTCCATCGTCACCCGGCAAACTGTGCAGGGCATCGGCCACCAGAACCGCTGCGGTATCGGGAGCCACGGCGTTGCTGAAGGTCAACACTGCCTCTTGCCCACCGGAGAACCGGTTAGCCTCCTCGGGTTTTTCCGGCATGGCGATGGTGGTCGGAGTCGCTGCCGTCATCGTCAACCGCTTCAGAGGCATTTCATTACCGAAGGCTGCATTGATGCCGGCGGTCACCAGTTCCTGATCCTTCTGCGTGGTCCGCAAACGGAAGCGATGGCCCTGATTCGACTCGGCCGTTTCGCCTGTCAGCACCAGACGTTCCAGGCTGATGTTGCCCAGGAACGGGTTTTTGTTGTCGGTTTTCTCCAGCGTGACTTCGGCCAGTTTGGCCCGCACGGCATCGGTCGGCTGGCTGTCGGTAAATTCAAAGGTGACCATCGTGCCGCCGGTGAAGTCGATGTCATAGTTGGCACTGCCACGGGCAAACAACGCCACCAGACCGGCGAGGATCACCAGACCCGATGCGGCAAAGGCGATCGACCGTTTGGCGAGAAAATCGATTTTCGTTTCGCCGAAGAACTGCCGCATCTTCAAGGTGCGAACCCACCGCTGGCGTTCCATGACCTTGAAACACAAGTGCGAGAAGTAGAGGACGGTAAACAAGCTGGTTACTAGACCGATGAACAGCGATACGGCAAAACCACGGATCTGGTCGCTACCGATCATGTAGAGAATGACGGCGGTAATCAGCGAGGTGACGTTACTGTCGATGATGGTGGAGAAGGCCTTGTCAAAGCCGTTTTCGATGGCCATCCGCAGGCTGCTGCCCCGGGCGAGTTCTTCGCGCATGCGTTCGAAGATCAGCACGTTGGCATCGACCGCCATGCCGATCGTGAGCACGAGTCCGGCCAGGCCGGGCAGAGTGAACGTCGCCTGAATGAAGGCCATGGCTCCCACGACCAGCACCAGGTTCATGATCAGGCACAGGTCGGCGACAAAGCCCGCCACGCCATAATAAACCACCATGAAAATCAGCACGACGATCATCGAGGCGACGATCGCGGTCAGACCTTTGGTCTGAACGTCGATCCCCAGGGTCGGGCTGATAGTGAATTCACTCACCGGCTGACGAATCAGCGGGACTTCCAACGCCCCTGCATTCAGCACGTTGATCAGATCATCAATTTCCTGCTTACTGAAATTGCCGGAAATCTGGCCAGAGCCGGTGATGCGGTCCTTCAGATTCGGTGCGGTCTGCACTTCGCCGTTCAGCAGCACCGCGAGGCGACGCTGAAATCCGTCGCTGGCATCGGGTTGATAACGGCCGGTCAGCACTGAGAAGAGTTGTGAACCGCGGGCGTTGAAGTTGAACGAGACGGCGAGCTGGCCATTGTTGTCCATGGCCGGAGAGACACGCGTCAGGTAACGACCGGTGACCGCCCGATCCGGGGGCTCATGGATGACCAGGAACTGCAGGACTTTCTGAGGTTCGCCATCCACCATGCGTTCCACTTCCCGCACGGCCGTCCGGTCGCCCCCGTATGGGGTGACGTCCTCGCCCTTGGCCACGTTCCGCCAACTGGCGACCAGCCGCCCCCCCTGCATCAGGTTGTCCTGATCATCGCGGAGTTTGCGGGCCGCATCGATCTGAGGGGAATGGTCTTTATCGTTGGCCAGAATGGCGAATTCGAGGCTACCGAGGTCGACGATCTGTCGTTTCTTCTTTTCGACAACTTCCCGGTCGGCACCCGGAATGATGATTTCCAGGCGATCTTCGCCCACGCGGCGGACGGTCACTTCCTCCGCCCCCGAGGGGTTGATACGGCGGGCCACCGCACCGATCATTTTGTTCATGGTCGCATTGTCGACTTCTTTCTGATCTTTCTCGGCCTGTTCGCGGTCGACGGCATAAATGAGGTTAGTTCCCCCGGCGAGATCGATGCCCAGCGGAATTGCCGACATCAACGAGTGTCCCCGCAGGACCTGATAGGCAAAGGGGGCGATCGCCAGAAAGAGCGAACAGAGCACCACGCCGACCGGGAAGGCAATTTCTTTCATCTTCAACACCTGGGACAGCAACTGTCCCAGGACAAACGGCAGGATAAAGACTGCCGCCGCGATGACAAAAAACTGCCAGCTCATCGACTTGGCACTTGCCTCAGCGGCCTTGGCTGCGGGTTCCGCCTGAGCCAACAATCCCACGAACCACATGCCATCCATCCGTTGTTTCCGCTCAAATCACAGGTGTTCGGTTAGAAGGGCTGGTGTCACGACATCCTGGTCGTGAGCCCGGTCAGTTGGTCGGCGTCGCAGCGACGTCCTTGCTTTCTTCCAGTTTGTGTGAAATCGACGTCCGCGTAAATTTGATCCGCGTGTTGTCGTCGACCTTCAATGTGATCTCTTTGCCATCGGTGCTGATGTTGGCCACGCTGCCGATGATGCCACCGATTGTGACTACCCGATCGTTCTTCTTTAGCGAGGTGAGCAGTGAGTTCCGTTTCTGCTGTTCTTTCCGTTGCGGCCAGATAATAAGTGGAAACAGCAGCAGAAAGATGACCAGAAATGGGAGCATCGAGACCCAGAAGGGTGGGTCCGCCCCCTTAGCCTGGGCCAACAGCCCGCCCCAAGATTCCCAAGTGTCCATCAGATCCCGACTCTGTTACGACGTCCCGATCCCCGGCCGAGCGACCAGGGTTTGCACAGCCCCCGCACGCACGCGGACTTACGTCACGGCGTCCGGGAAAGCGGGTATCCTAGACAGAACCGCGCCACTGAGCAAGTTGGGCCTGCCGGAACTCTGCCGATTGCCCGGTTCGGATCGCCTGCCGCAACTCTCGCAGCAATGTCTGATAGAACGTGAGATTGTGCAGCGAGATCAAAATGGGACCCAGCATTTCCTGGGCGGTGAACAAATGTCGCAGGTAACCCAGGCTGAAATCCCGGCAGGCGAGGCAGGAACAGGCCGGGTCCAGGGGGGCCGTGGAGGTCCGATATTGGCTGTTCCGTAGTTTCACCAGCCCCCGACTGGTGAACGCGGTGGCATTACGGCCATTCCGCGTGGGCATCACACAGTCGAACAGGTCAACGCCCCGCAGCACCGCTTCCAGCAGATCTTCCGGTCGGCCGACCCCCATCAGATACCGCGGCCGATCGGTCGGCAACAAAGGGACAGTGACGTCGAGGGTGTCGTACATTTGTGAGGGGGCTTCGCCGACACTCAGGCCGCCAATCGCATAGCCGGGGAATTCCAACGGCACCAGTCCGGCGGCAGACCGGGCCCGCAATTCGGGATCGGTTCCTCCCTGAACAATCCCGAACAAGGCCTGATCGGGCCTCGTTTGGGCCTGCTGACACCGCAGTGCCCAGGCAGTGGTCCGGTCGACCGCTTCGATCAACCGATCCCGAGGCACATCATGGGGCGGACATTCATCCAGGCACATGATGCAGTCGGCCCCGAGTTGCTCCTGAATCTGCACGGCCCGTTCCGGCGAGAGTTCCAGCAGACTGCCGTCGATATGTGACCGGAAGACCACACGGTCGTCATTGATTTTCGTCAGCTTGGCGAGACTGAAGACCTGAAAGCCGCCGCTGTCGGTGAGGATCGGTCCGTCCCAGTTCATGAACCGATGCAGCCCCCCCAGCTCCTGGACTACCTCGGCACCGGGTCGCAGGGCGAGATGATACGTGTTCGCCAGCACCTGCTGAGCACCGGTCGAGCGGATCATGTCGGGCGTCAACCCTTTGACCGTCCCCAAGGTGCCAACCGGCATAAATGCGGGCGTCTCTACCGTTCCATGCGGCGTCATCCAGCGGCCCACACGGGCCTGCGTGGTCGGGTCAATCGCATCGAGTTCAAAACGAAACATGGAGGGAGGGTTGAGGGTCTAGAGTTGAGGGTTGAGAGTTCGGGAATCGTGGCTGGTCAATTTGGTAGTCAAACAGTTGGCAGTAGGGACGTTATTGCACAGTTCCTGCGAGAATCAGAATTCCGAAGACTGCCAAGGCTGCTCCCAGGATGCCGTAGAAAATTCGTGCTCCCGTACGCCCCAAGATCGCCACGAAGAACTGGGTTTTATGATGATTCATAAACCATTCCCAGTCGCACGCCGCCCCTGCGATTGAGAAAGCTCCGCCGGCGACTAATATCAAACCTTCCCAGTGCATCGTGATCTTCCGGCTAGAAACAGTTTAAGGACATAAAAAGCGTTACGAGGGGGAACCCTACGGGGACGGTGATCAAGTCGGCGTCAACGATTGCGGGCGTGACCTGAGACCTGAGACCTGAACCCTGATACCTCATCGCTCTGGCTAAAACTCCCCATTCGCCGCCTTGTTGATCATGTCGATGTAGGTCAGCATGATCCGGAAGATGAGGAAGATAATCAGTGCGGCGACCATCGACCAGATCACCCAGCCCATGGCGAAGGTTAAGGCCGTGAGCGAGCGGCGGGCGTCTTCCTCGAACTGCGGGCTGAGCCGCTGCAGGGTTTCCGGGACGGTGCCACTGCGTTCGCCCACCCGCACCATTTGCAGAAACTGTTCGGGAAACAGGCTGGTTGACTGCAAGGCATCGGCGAACTCTTCCCCGGCCATCACCCCCGCGATCACCTGCGGAGCGGCAGCCTGGAAGGCTCCATTGCCCGTGGCTTTCAGGCTCGCCTCCAGACTCGCTCGTATTTCCATCCCCGCCTGCTGGGTCAGGGCATAGGCCCACGCAAACCGGGCAATGGCGAACGATCGCAGGCAATTCCCTACCACCGGGACGGCCAGCAGTACGGTATGAATCGCCTTGGCCTGCTTAAAGCCTCGAACAGCGACGAAGTAGCCGAAGACAATCGCCGCCAAAGTGCCGAAACAACCGGTCAGCCAGATCAAGGCCCCGGTTTCACCGAAAAGCCCGAAGCCCAACGGATCGAAACGGTTCTCAACCGCGGTGCTGCCCTGAATCCAGCCCATCACCAGTATTAAACCGGCGATGACGAAAATCGCCGCCAGAAGTTGGAAGACCGGCCAGGCGATCGCCCCGAGAAAGCTCTTACGCATCCGCAGCAGATTTTCGTAGTGATCAGACAGTCCCTTGAGGACTTCGGGGAGTGCTCCAGTTTGTTCCGCGACGGCGATCATGTCGACCATCAGTTCCGGAAAGTACTGGCCATGCTCGCAGAACGCACTCGCCAGATCGCTCCCTTTGCGAACATCGGTGGCAATCTGCGTTAAGGCGGTGGTTGTCAGTCCCTGCTGCTGCTTGGCCACGACCTTGAGGGCTTCCAGCAGACTGACGCCGGAATCGAGCATCGTCCCCAGCGACCGGCACAATGGCGGCAACTGCTTCAGCGGAATCTGAGGTGCGAACACCAAGGCATCCTTAAATATCAAGAAAAAATCATTGCCCCCACAGTAACGCGAACAGAGTCGCATCAACATCGGAATGACGGTCACTTTTTCGCGGAATTCATCCAAACTGGCAGATACAACGTTATTATGGGCAACTACCCCGACAGGAGCCCGAGCTGATGCCGCTGCCTGCTGAAATCCAGGAGCTGACGGAAGGAATTGATGAAACACGCTTCGTTTTGCCACGGAGAAACCTGGGACGTTTCCGCGGACTGGCTTGGATTCCGATTCTGATGAGCTTCGTCATTGGCGGTTTCATGGTTTTCTGGACGGTCGGTTTTGCCGGGGGGATGGTGCAAGCCTTCGGACCTGGCGGGGCGATGGCCGGACTCGTCGCATTACCGGGATTTCTGGGAGCGGCGAGCCTGCTCAGCCTTGGACTGTTTGTCCTGTTGGGACATGCCGAGTTACTCGTCACCCACGACCAGTTGGTTTGCATCGAACGGTGCGGGTTGCTGCGGTGGCGGCGGCATATCGCCACCGAAAAGGTCGAACAGTTTCTGGTGCAGTCTTCGTTTGAAGTTACCCGCAATGGTGTCAAAGAAGTTCAGCACTTCGAAAACTTTGCCTGCCTGATGGCGAAAACCCTCGGCGGCAAACCGCGCTGGCTGGTGGTTGGTTATCCCCGCGACTGGCTGCTCGGCTTAGCGACCGAACTGGCGGGACAGTTGAATCGCGAGTTGGCTCAGGACTCTGTCCAGTCAGAACGCGTAGTTGCCGTGGAAGAGGTGCTGGTCTCCGATACGGGACCGGTCGAACTTTGGGAGCAACCCGCCGGCAGTCCGATCATTCGCGAAGACATTCCGGGGGGATTCAGTCTGCTGGTCCCAGCCCCCGGCGTCTGGAAAGGATCCGCGGGGCTCTTCACCTTCTCGCTGTTCTGGTGTGGTTTCATGGTGATTTTCACCTACATGGCAGGGGAATTTCGATTCCAAGCCAAGGCCAATATTGCTGAGATTGACTGGTTTTTCGTTGTATTCGCACTCTGTTTCTGGGCGATCGGGATTGGTCTGATGGTCGCCGCGATCAACATGGGGCGACGGCAGGCCGTGATCGCTGCCACGGCGGATCAAATCAAGCTGATGCAATCCAGCCTGTTTGGCACGTCCCGCAAGGAATGGTTCCTCGCGGACCTGCAGAACGTGCAACTCGGCCCGAGTGGCATGTCGGTCAATGATGTCCCGGTTATGCAATTGCACATCATCGAGGCGAACGGCAAGAAGTTCGGCATGCTGACCGGCCGTGATGAAGCCGAACTGGAATGGATGGCCACACACTTACGGCAGAACATCCCGGCTATCCAGCGGCTGAAAGCCCTGCAAGACGCCGTCAATGCCGGCCGACTCGCCGACCTGGATCAATCCGCCGATGTCGACGACGAAGAATGACCGCGATCGATGCATGTGCCTGAGCCAAAGCCGCCACCGACGAGTGGCGGGCAATAGGTCTCTTTCAGGGCGTGTCACTTAGCTTTCGACCACACCGTCTTCGTATTCCGTGATACGGTTACGGATGAAATGCGGTCCAGCCAGCAGTTCGCCGGGGCTGTTCAACAGATACCGCATGACATAGGCATCTTCGGTGGTGTCTTCGTAGTAGTTCCGCAGCACATTGGTCGCTGTGAATCCCTGTTGCTTGAAGAACAACTGCGCGGCGAGATTCCCCTCGCGGACTTCCAGCCGGAGTTCTTTCCGCCGCTGCTGGGCCAGCTTGGTGACCAGCTTTTCGATCATCTGCACGCCGACACCCATGCGTCGCGTTCCCGGATCGACAGCGAAGTTGAGCACGTGGAGTTGCGACTTCAATAGTTCATAAATCATGAAGCCGACAATACGTTCCTGGTGTTCGGCGACCATGCCGATGCAGTTGCGCTGGCGCAGACAACAGAGGAAGTCTTCCTCGGTCCAAGCGAAGTCGAAACTCTGGCGTTCGATTTCGAGGACTTCGGGCATATCTCGCCGAATCATCCAGCGGATTTGGACGCCGCACAGCGACCCGGTTGACGAAGAGCGGGGGGATTGGCCAAAGCTCATGAAGGCCTCCGTGCCGACGCGAGTCAGAGAATGAACCAGAATGGAAATCACAGATGACGTGGCACGATCCATCGGCCACATGCCGGGAGGCAAGCCACCGGCAACGGGGGAAGGTAGTCCGCGTTCCGAATTCTTGCAAGACGGAAGTGTGCTCGAATGACCGGATTCTTAAGAGAACGGTAAAAGCCGAAAAACAGATGGAACAGATGGTTGTCGGTGTGTGGACGTCCCGTTATGGTTGGCTCTTCCCGCTTTCGCTTCCTGATCTCCACTCAACAGGGCGGCACGATGTCGATTGAAGTTCGCTGCACGGAATGTGGTGAAGAGTTCACGCTGAAAGACTCCGCGGCTGGCAAAACCCTGTCGTGCAAGGTCTGCGGAGCCAAGCTGCCGGTGCCAGCGCTGGATGAACTGGACGACAGTTTCGACGACGACGAACTGAGCGGAGAACTCGTCTCGAAAAAGAAAACCGGGAAGTCGGCCAAACGACGTGTGGAAGCGGCTTCCCGCACGTTTCTTCCGGCAGTTTTCCTCTACATCATCGCCGGACTATCGGTGGTGAACCACGGCGCCGGCCTAGTGATGGCTGCCATGGGTTACAACCTGAACCCGTTCGTCGATGATAATGCGATGAATGGCAACCCCGCTCAAAAAGAGATGGCGAAAATCGGGGGAATGGTCGGCGGCGTGATCGGCCTGACGTTCGACGGCCTGGTCCTGTTCGGGGCCTACTGCATGCAAACGGTCCGAAACTACGGCATGGCCATGACAGGGGCGATTGTCGCTTGTATCCCTTTCTGCGGACCATGTCTGGTCCTGGGGATTCCCTTTGGCATCTGGTCGTTGGTGGTGCTTAATAATGCCGAAGTGAAATCGGCGTTTGCGTGACCGGCAGGTGAGAGTGACATGCCCAGTTTGACGGTGGAAAACTACCTGAAGGCCACGCTGCAGATTGCCTCGGAATCGGGGGCGGCGTGGGTTTCCACGGGCCAGCTTTCCCAATCCCTGGGGGTTTCGCCGGGCACCGTCACCAGCATGTTGAAGTCGTTGTCGGAATCGGGCCTCGCCGTTTATCGTCCCTATGAAGGGGTAACGCTGACACCGCAGGGACGCACGCTCGCTTTGCGAATGCTGCGACGGCATCGGCTGATTGAGCTCTTTCTCGTGCGAACCTTGAACCTGACTTGGGATCAGGTGCACGAAGAAGCCGAGCACATGGAGCACGCCGTCAGCGATTTTCTGGTCGACCGGATCGACGAATTTCTGGAACATCCGAATACCGACCCGCATGGCGACCCGATTCCCGCCGCCGATGGGACCATGCGCGGCGCGGCTGCCCCGTTGCTGCCGCTGGCTGAAGTGACCCCAGGTCAGCAGGTGCAAATTGCCCGCGTCATCAACCAGGACGGAAGTTTCCTGCGTTTCCTGGCGGACTCGGGCTTGAACATCGATCAGCACCTGACCGTTCTCAGCCGCAGTCAGGAAGCGGGGTGTTTGACTTTGGAATTCAGCAACGGCGTCTTTTCACTCGGATTGCCCGCCGCCGCCGATATCCTGGTGGCTCCGATATCCCAAGGCTGACACGACCGCTGCCACGGCTAGAACAGCGGTTTCGACTCGCAAAATGGTCGATCCCAGTGCGATCCTGCGGGCCTGCGCTGCTTCCGCCAACGTAATTTCCTCGTCAGTCCAGCCCCCTTCCGGACCAATCGCCATCACCAACTCAGGTTGGGGATGCGGAACATGGTCGCAGAGAACCCCGGCCAAGGGCTGACCGCCGGGATGAGCGATGAACCAGGGCTGGGTCTGTGACCGCAAGAATTCGGCAAAATCCACGACCGGTTCGAGTTCCATCAGGTGGTTCCGTCTCGACTGTTTGCAGGCCGCAATCACCTGCATCCGCAAGCGATCGAGTTTGCTGTCGCGCGGATCCACCGAGGATCGGGACGTCCGTAATGGAATCAGCCGGGAAACGCCCAGTTCGGTCGCCTTTTCGACCAGCCAGTCCATCCGTTCCCCCTTCGGAACAGCCGTGGCGATGGTGAGTCGGGTTGCCGGTTCCGGCGTGGTGGAGACTGTTCCGACATCGATCTGCACGCGTTTCTTGTCGCAAGCCGCGATCAGTGCCTCAGCAGAGGCCCCACGGCCGTCGAAGACTTCGATCGGATCACCCACGGCCAGCCGCAGGACATGCCGGGCGTGATGGGCTTCCGTCTCTGGCAAGAGATGCAGGCCGGAAGTCAGCGCGGGTTCGATCCAGAAACGGGGTCGCATGAAATTCGTTTCGCCGGAGACGTGCAATCCCAGAGCCCGGCCGGGTAAGATACCCATCCATCAACAGCGATGGATGCTGACGGCTTTCTGCTCTGCGACCAAGTGGTTCGCCCCGGAGTGTAACATGCGATCTGCGAAATGGTTAACCATCATTCTCGGGGCAATTTTCTGCAGTAGCACGGCGGCAAAAGCTGCTGACGAATGGCCACAGTTTCTGGGGCCTACCGGTGATGGTCATGCCACGACAACCGGCCTGCCTCTCACCTGGAGCGAAACCGAAAACATCGCCTGGAAAACGCCAATCCATGGCAAAGGCTGGTCCTCGCCGGTCATTTGGGATGACCAGATCTGGCTGACGACGGCGACCGAGGACGGCAAGCAGATGTTCGCCCTTTGTATCGATCGCGATTCGGGCAAAATCGTGCATGATTTGTTGTTGTTCGAGAACGAAAAACCGAGCGAAATCCACACGCTCAACAGCTATGCGTCACCGACCCCCTGTATCGAAGAGGGCCGGGTTTATATCACCTTTGGCAGCTATGGCACCGCCTGCTTGAACTCACACACCGGAGAGGTGTTGTGGAGCCGTCGTGATCTGCCGTGCGAGCATTTTCGCGGCCCCGGTTCGTCTCCGATTCTGTATGGTTCGCTGCTGATTCTGCATTATGACGGCTTCGATTTTCAGTACATCATTGCCATGGACAAGGAGACCGGCGAGACCGTCTGGAAGAACGACCGCACGATCGATTACGGCACACCGAACGGTGACTTCAAGAAGGCGTTTTGCACCCCATCCATTTTCAATATCCATGGCCGATTGGAACTGATCAGCCCGACCTCCAAGGCGTGCCTGTCGCTGAATCCCGATACAGGGGAAGAGTACTGGCGCATCACTTACAAGGGGTTTTCCGCCACGGCCCGGCCGCTGTATGACCCCGCCCTCGATTTGCTTTACATCAACACGGGATTCAGCAAAGCGGAGCTGTGCGCTGTGAAGACGGGGGGAAGCGGCGACATTACCGACAGTCACGTGGCCTGGACCGCCACCAAAAGCATTCCGTCAAAACCCTCGGAAGTGCTGGTCGGCGATGCGTTGTACATGGTGCATGACCAGGGAGCGGCGACCTGCCTGGATGCCAAAACCGGCGAGGTCGTCTGGCAGCAGCGCATCGGCGGGAACTACTCGTCTTCGGCGCTACTGGCAGATAACCGGATCTATTTCAGCAATCACGAAGGGCAAACGACGGTCATCGAGCCGTCGCGCGAATACAAAGAGTTGGCGGTGAATACGCTTGCCGACGGCTGCATGGCCTCACCGGCCGTGGCGGGCAAAGCGCTCTTCCTGCGGACGCGCGAAGCCTTGTACCGAATTGAAGACCAGAAGTAATAATCCGCGTAATCAGGCCCGCTGGACCTGAATGAGTTGGTAACGCCCTACTCGTAATTGCGAGAGGGGTTGCCCTTGTTCGTCGATCAAATCGTAGCGGTAACCTGCCTCGATCAGCAGACGGCAGAACCGTTCGGCACGGGCTCGGCCGCCATCACCAAACCAGGCGGTGCCTCCCGGTGCCAGCAGGTTGTGGAACACGTCAATCAACAGGTCGTGATTGCGGTCTTCGTACAGCAACTCACATCCCAGCAGTACCGGGTAGGTTTCCGCGGGGAGCCGCCGCCAATCGAGGATTTTGCCTTGTGCCGTTGAGAACCCTAAGCGGCGGGCATTGTGCAGGCAGAGGTCGACAGAGGTGGCATCGTAGTCGCTAAAGGTGACAGCCAACCCCGCCTGCAACCCCGCCAATCCCACCAGGCCGACTCCCGCGCCCAATTCCAAGGCCGCCGTTCCGGGTGCCCAAGCCTGCCGTAAGACCGCCCCCGCCATGTGAATCGATGCTGGCCAGAGGTAGGCCCAGTAGGGCATGTACTCGTCGCGCTCGTGCGCCTTGAGCACCTCAGGGTCATCCAGCAGTGCATCGGGACTGGCCGGCAAGGCAAGGGATAAGGCGTGACCTGCGATCTCAATCGTTCGCTCGACCCAGCCTCCAGGAACTGGCGGTAAAT
This sequence comes from bacterium, assembly GCA_016125225.1. Lineage (GTDB taxonomy): Bacteria > Planctomycetota > Planctomycetia > Planctomycetales > Planctomycetaceae > DSVQ01. The sequence goes on from WGME01000003.1 coordinate 334,860, forward strand.
CATTGCCGGGCAGGGCGTTACATTGATGGTCGGGCCGGTATTCGTGTAGATCGGAAAGTGTCATCGGAAACAGATCGCACAGCCGAGCAGGTGATAGAGAGGAGTGGGTCGCATGAGAGAGTACCCAGTTTCGATACCATCGGCGAGACTGTGATGGCGTTTTCGGCAGTGGACACGGGTGAACCCGGCGTGCAAGTCTTGTGTCCGCACCGATTACGGCGGTCAGCGTCCCTTGCAAGGATAGGGCTGACTGCTATACTGCCCGGTTCACGGTTGGGGCGAATCCCCGGTTGGCTAGCGTAGCTCAACGGCAGAGCTCCTGTTTTGTAAACAGGGGGTTGTGGGTTCGAATCCCTCCGCTAGCTCTTGCGGCGGCCGGATGCGGTTTGCCGTAAGTGTTTGCAAGATCAAAGTTTTGGCGGGATTCCCGAGCGGTCAAAGGGGTCAGACTGTAAATCTGATGGCTCTGCCTTCGCAGGTTCGAATCCTGCTCCCGCCACTTGAGAGAGCTAAGGGCTGAGAGTTAAGAGCTAAGTGTCAGATGCATCGTCTGGCTCTTGGCCCTCACTCTTGGCTCTCAGCTCTTTGCGGGTGTAGCTCAATGGTAGAGTTCCAGCCTTCCAAGCTGGCTGTGTGGGTTCGATTCCCATCACCCGCTCTCCGATGACGTGCCAGTCACGATCGCTGAAAATTCACTGAGCCGTTCGCCCGGGATTTTTCGTCCGGGGTGTTCCCACAGTTGACAAGTCGTCAGCGATCGACCATCGTGTCTCGCCTGTCGAGCCACGGGACGTCCGCGGTGTCGCTGCTGTAGCTCAGTTGGTAGAGTGCGTCCTTGGTAAGGACGAGGTCGTGGGTTCGAATCCCACCAGTAGCTCTCGTGGTCAGCTCACCAACCCGGTGCTGGCCTGAGAGACCTTGGTCGACTCGGTCATCTGACCGGCCGAACGTAGAGAGCACGCGGTCTCTCCACTGTTCGGCAAGTGGATTAACCCGCACATCTTTTCTGGTGACTGAGAAAGCGTAGGAGCAGCAATGGCGAAGGAAGTCTTTCAGCGCACGAAACCGCACGTGAACGTGGGCACGATCGGTCACATCGACCACGGTAAAACCACCACGACCGCGGCAATTCTGGCTGTGCAGACCGCGAAGGGTTTGGCCAAGTTCAAGAGCTATGCCGATATCGCCAAGGGTGGTACGGTCCGCGACGAAACCAAGACCGTGACCATCGCGGTCAGCCACGTTGAATACGAAACCGATAAGCGGCACTACGCCCACATCGACTGTCCGGGCCACGCCGACTATATTAAGAACATGATCACCGGTGCCGCCCAGATGGACGGCGCCATCCTCGTGGTGTCGGCTGCTGACGGTCCGATGCCCCAGACCCGCGAACACATTCTGCTCGCCAAGCAGGTGAACGTCCCCGCGCTGGTCGTCTTCCTCAACAAGTGCGATCTCGTTGACGACGAAGAGTTGCTCGAGCTCGTCGAGATGGAAATTCGCGACCTGCTCAACAAGTACGAATTCCCCGGCGACGACATTCAGATCGTTCGTGGTAACGCCAAGGGTGCCTTGGATAACCCGGCCGATCCGAAGTTCAACGAGTGCATCGGGAACCTGATGGACGCGCTCGACGCGAACATCCCCGAGCCGAAGCGTGAAGCCGATAAGCCGTTCCTGATGGCCATCGAAGACGTCTTCTCGATCTCGGGTCGTGGTACCGTGGTCACAGGCCGTATCGAAGCCGGCATTATCAAGGTGAACGAAAAGGTCCAACTCATCGGCCTCGCGCCGGTGCAGGACACCGTCGTCACCGGGATCGAAATGTTCAACAAGCTGCTGGACGAAGGCCAAGCAGGCGACAACGTCGGTCTGCTCCTTCGCGGTATCGACAAGGAGGCCGTGCAGCGTGGCCAGGTGCTCGCCAAGCCCGGCAGCATCAACCCCCACTCGAAATTCGAGTGTAAGGTCTACGTGCTGAGTAAAGAGGAAGGTGGTCGTCACACCCCATTCTTCAACGGCTACAAACCGCAGTTCTACTTCCGCACGACTGACGTCACCGGCTCTTCCAAGTTGCTGGATGGCGCTGAAATGTGCATGCCCGGCGATAACGTTCGCCTGGAAGTGACGCTCGGCAAGCCCATCGCCATGCAGGAAAACGTCCGTTTCGCCATCCGCGAAGGGGGCAAGACGGTCGGTTCCGGCGTTGTGACCAAGATTCTTGAGTAGTTGCTGAATTCCGCGGACTCTGTTCGCGGGCATTTTTATGATCAGCTCAACGGATCGACCCCGCCTTTGAAAGAGGGCGGGGTTGTTTCCGCATCACAGGGAGTGGCGGCAATGGCCCGCGAGTACGTCTGGCTTGAGTGTACCGAATCTGGCGAACGAAACTACCGTGTCAGCAAAGAGACGCGTGGTACCGAGCGCCTGGAATTGAAGAAGTATTGCAAGAAGTTGCGGAAGCACACGATTCATAAGGAATCGCGGAAGAAGTAGGTATTCGGGTGTCAGTTCGGGTTCGGACCGTTGGGTGGAAGTTTCTTCTGGTGCCTGACTGCTGTAGCCCGAAGTTTTGCACCTCAATACGGGCGTAGCTCAATTGGCAGAGCGATGGATTCCAAATCCATAGGTTGGGGGTTCAAGTCCCTCCGCCCGTGCTGGAGATTCAGTCCCCATTGCAGCCCCGCGGATCATGAACTTGGTGTCGCAGGGAGGATGATGAAACGACCATGGCGCGTGCCGAAAAGGCGGATGGATTCTGGCCCAGCATGCTGGCCGCCAGCCTGTATAAACGAAATCAGGGGCGACTCACCCGGCAGCTGACGGCTGCAGCGATTTTCGCCGCCATTGCCGTCGGTGCATGGGCGCTCTTTCAGACAGCGCTCGCTGATCTCGAAAAGCCAGTGCAGTACGGAATTACGGCTGCGCTCGTGGTGCTGGGGGCTTGGTTTGCCTATCGCATTGTGAACTACCCTGCCTTTGCAGACTTTCTGGTCGATGTGGAAGGCGAGATGGCTAAGGTCTCCTGGCCCAGTAAGGATGAGCTGCTGCGAGCCACGGCCGTAGTGCTGGTGACCATGTTTCTGCTGAGTTTCGTCCTGTTCATGTACGACCTGATCTGGCAGCAGTTACTGCGGGCCATCGGCATTATCAAGTTTTAAGGTACTGCGATTCACGGAATCTTGGCAAGTACCTTGCAAATGAGTTCGGGTCTTGGCATGATTCCCCGTTCCCCACAATTGACCGCTGGCTGCGCTACCGGTGTTCGCCGACATCCCAAGTTTTAGTCAGCTGGTCTACGAGAGCGTGATGGACAACCAATCAGCGAATACCGTGGACACGACACCGCAAGACGGCGGCTTGCAGTGGTACGTCCTCAAGGTGCAAAGCAATCGCGAACGAACCATTCGCGATAATTTAAAGCGACGGATTCGACAAGAGGCGCTGGAAGAGTTCTTTGGCGACATTGTGATTCCGACGGAAAAAGTGATTGAGACCAAGAGCGGCAAGAAGCGAACGATTGAGCACAAGCTTTTTCCTGGCTATCTGATGATTCAGATGGCGCTAAATGACGACACATGGTATTTGGTTCGCAGCACCAGCGGTGTAGGTGATTTCACTGGTTCTGCCGGGAAGCCCATTCCCATGCAGGAACATGAGATTCAGCGGATGCTGGGTCGGGAAGAAAGTAAGAAGGAAGAGTCACCGCTGAAGGTGAAGGTTGACTTTCAGACGGGCGACCAGGTCAAAATTAAGGATGGGGCTTTCGAGAGCTTTGAGGGGACGATCGAAGCGATCGATGAGGCCAACGGTAAAATTACAGTGCTGATTCAGATTTTCGGGCGACCAACGCCTGTCGATCTGGAGTACTGGCAGGTGGAACGCGTGTGATCTCGGCTCGGCCGCAGGTCACAATTCTTATGAAAAGTTGCACGGGATCGCCTCAAATGGTAGTCCTGTTGGATGATGAGACGGAATGGCAAAAAAAGCAGCAAAGATTAAGGCTCAGGTCAAGGTTCAGATTGCTGGCGGCAAAGCCACGCCTGCTCCTCCCGTTGGTACCGCGCTGGGTCCTCACGGGATCAACCTGGGTCAGTTCGTCTCGCAGTTCAACGAACGAACTCGTGATCTGAACGGCATGGTTGTGCCGGCCGTGATCACGATTTACGAAGACCGTTCGTTTTCCTTCGAACTCAAGAGTCCGCCCGCTTCGGTGTTGTTGAAGCAGGCGGCCAAACTGGCCAAGGGAGCCGTTAATCCCAAGACCGAAAAGGTCGGCACTGTGTCTAAGGCTCAGGTGCTGGAAATTGCCAAGACAAAGATGGAAGATCTCAATGCCATTGACCTTGAGGCTGCTGGCCGGATGATTGCCGGCACGGCCCGAAGCATGGGTATTGAGGTTTTGGACTAGTCGTCGCGATTTTCATGCCCCGCTCACAGTTGCTCGTTGAGGAAAGTGTGTCATGGCTCACGTTTCGAAGCGGTTCGCTCATCTGCTGAAGCAGGTTGAGTCGGCCGGAACTCTGGAAGCGACCGCTGCGGTCAAGTTGCTGCAGTCCCTCGAGCCCAGCCTTCCCGCCACGATTAAAAAGTGCAAGTTCGACCAGACAGTGACCTTGGCCGTCCGCTTGGGGGTTGACCCGAAGCAGGCTGATCAGCGCGTGCGTGGTTCGGTGGTGCTTCCGCACGGTATTGGCAAGGCTAAGCGTGTCTTGGTTTTCTGCCAGGGCGACAATGTGGGCGTGGCTCAAGCGGCTGGGGCCGACTTCGCTGGCGGCAAGGAGCTTGCGGACAAGGTGAAGGATGGCTGGACCGATTTCGATGTCGCCATCGCCACTCCCGATATGATGGGTGTTGTTGGTCCGCTCGGTCGCGTGCTCGGCCCTCGTGGTTTGATGCCCTCGCCACGTGCTGGTACTGTGACTCAGGATATCGCCACCGCGGTGAAAGAATATAAAGCGGGCAAGGTGGAGTTCCGCTGTGACGACGGCGGCAACATTCACTGTGTGGTTGGCAAGCTGTCGTTCTCGGAAACCATGCTGGTTGAGAACATGGAAGCGCTGATGAAGTATCTGCGCTCACTGAAGCCGGCCACATCCAAAGGTCAATACATTCGCAACGTCTGCCTGACCGCGACCATGTCGCCCGGTGTCAGTGTCTCGTTGTAGTCGCTGGGTGCCGCCCAAGTCGGCCAGCGTCCCCAATGTTCCGTGAATCAGCGAGTCAGGTTGAAAGACTATGAGCAAACTCGTCAAGAATATGATGATCAGCGACCTGCAGGCTGAGCTGGGTGAAATCCGCGAAGTCCTGGTGGTTGATGTTTCCAAGCTCAACGCCGTTGCTACGAATAAATGGCGTCTGGATCTGCAGAAGAAAAAGATCCGTGTGGTTGGCGTGCGGAATGCCGTCGCCAGCAAGGCCTTGTCGGACATTGGTCTGACCGGGATTCGCGAAGTGCTGTCGGGTCCGTCTGCCATCGTCTGGGGCGGTGAAGACATCGTCGCCCTTGCGAAGGAAATCACGGCGGCGGTCAAGTCGATCACCGATTTGAAAATCAAAGGCGGGGCGATTGGTGGAACTTCGCTGTCGGCAGATGATGTCGACAGTCTGAGCAAGAGCCCGGGTCGCCTCGAACTGTTGTCGCAGATTTCGGGTCTCATTCGCAGCCCCGGTGGAAGTCTGGCTGGTGCCATTCAAGGCCCCGGTGGGCGTCTGGCTGGTTGCGTCAAGGCCATCGCAGACAAGGAAGATGCCCCCTCGGAAGGTTGAGTCTAATCACAGGCTCGCCTGCTGAATGTGGATAAGTGTGCAAGCTGGTCGACGGGTCGCGAGGCGCGAACGTCAGTCAAGAATCCTCGGAAATTGTCCTGCAAAGAGAAAGGTCGGGAATCAGAAATGGCGGAATTCGACGCCTCGATTAAGGAACTGGGTGACAAGATTGTCGAGCTGAGCCTGCTCCAGGCGAAGCAACTGGTCGACTACCTCAAGGAAGTTCACGGCATCGAGCCCGCTGGTGGTGGCGCTGTGATGATGGCTGCCATGCCAGGTGCTGGCGGCGCTGCGGCCCCGGCTGCCGAAGAAAAGACCGAATTCGACGTTGTCCTTACCGGTTTCGGCGACAACAAGATCGCCGTCATCAAGGTGGTGCGCAGTGCGACCGGTCTTGGCCTCAAGGAAGCCAAGGACTTGGTGGAAGGTGTGCCGAAGCCGCTGAAGACCGGCTTGCCGAAGGAAGATGCCGAGAAGCTGAAGGCCGAAGTGGAAGCTGCCGGCGGCAAGGCCGAAGTGAAGTAGCGACTGGTCGTTCAGGCAGGGTTCAGTATCCGTTGCCGTTTGAGACAATCGGAAGGCTGAGCTGGGATCTTTCTGGGTGATTTGACCTTTGCGGTCGTTCAGCTTATTCTGGTGAGTTACGTTAGGTCAGCCTGGAGAATCGATGGTTCTCCGGGCTACCTGCCGTTGGTCTCATCAGAATGGCTTTGCACTCGACGTCAGCAAGGAACGCGGATGTTGTCATCGCACACTGTGCCGCCTATTGCCTATCACCCGGTCTGCTCCATTCCTGAAGACATTATGTGGTCTGTGCATTGTCTGCCGCTCATTCAGTGGGAGATGCCGCACGGTCTCATGGCCACCGTTTAAGGTGCGGTTCGCTGTCGTCAATGTTGTCTTAGTAGGATTGTGCGGCGAGTCTCGGCGTCTGGCGACCTGACGGCTCTTCGCGGTGTATTACGATCTTCCGGATTCCGAGGAACAGCCTCGTATGCCTATTCCAGCCACCCGCGTTGTTCCGGCTGATACCGAACGTATCTTTGGCACTCTGCAGACCGATTTTCCGATCTCGGATCTCACGGTGATTCAAACCGATGCGTATGCCAAATTCCTGCAATTGGAATTGGAACCGCGTGAACGCAAGGACGAAGGCCTCGAAGCCATCCTCCGCGAAATCTTTCCGATCGAAAGCTACGACGGGAAATACCGACTGGAGTACGTGAAGTACGAGTTGGGTAAACCACGTTACACTCCACTGGAATGCCGGCAGTTGCGACTGACGTTCGGTCGCCCCTTCCGCGTCTGGCTGCGGCTGATGAAGGAGCAGGCCGTCGAAGAGGAAGTTTACCTCGGCGATATGCCCATCATGCTCGGTGGTGGGGAATTCATCATCAACGGTGCCGAACGTGTGGTGGTCAGCCAGTTACACCGGTCACCCGGTGTCGACTTCGTGCAAAGCTCGGAACTCGGCGAGCGCAAAACGTTCTCCTGCCGTGTGATTCCGGAACGCGGTAGCTGGATCGAAGTCAACACCACCAAGCGTGAAACGCTGGGCGTGCGGATTGACCAGAGTGGCAAGTTTTCGGCCATGACCTTCCTCCGCGCGATGGGCCCGGAATTCGGTCCCACCACGGCGCTGATCAAGCTCTTCTATCCCGTGGAAGCGGTGAAGATCAAGAGCGATTCGGCTGAAAAACTGACTGGCAAATATGCCGTTGAAGATGTGATCTATCCTGCCGGACACGATCGCTGCGGCGAAATCATGGTCGAGGCAGGCCATGTGATTAACAACTCTGTCGCCCAGGAAATTGTCGAATCGACACTCAAGTCGGTCGAGATTATTCCGACTGTGGTCGACCCGCTGTGCATCGACAGCATCCTGGAAGATCCGACATCGAGCTACGAAGATGCCCTGCTGCGAATTTACCAGCGTCTGCGTCCCGGTAATCCGCCGCAGCTTGAAAAAGCCGTCGACCTGTTCAAGGAAAAGTTCTTTGACGTCAACCGTTACCGTCTCGGTCGCGTGGGTCGCTTCCGTATCAATCGGAAGTTCGATCAGGATGTGCCCGATTCGGAGATGACGCTGAAGCCAGATGATATCGTTAACTCCATCCGCTACCTGATGCAGTTGCGTTCGGGTGAGGCCACAGCGAACATTGACGATATCGATAACCTCGGCAATCGCCGCCTGCGGACCATCGACGAACTCGCCGCTGAAGAAATCCGCAAGGGTTTCCTCAAGCTCCGCCGCACCGTTCAGGAGCGGATGAGCCTCAAAGATGTCGAAGAAATGTCGCCACGGACGCTCATCAACCCGAAGAGCGTCTCGGCTGCCATCGAATACTTCTTCGGCCGGGGCGAGCTGTCGCAAGTGGTCGATCAGACCAACCCGCTGGCCACTCTGACGCATGAACGCCGTTTGAGCGCTCTCGGCCCTGGTGGTTTGAATCGGAAGCGGGCGGGCTTCGAAGTCCGCGACGTGCACATTTCGCACTACGGCCGCATCTGTCCGATTGAGACGCCGGAAGGCACGAACATCGGTCTGATCTCCAGCCTTAGCATCTACTCCAAGGTGGATGACTATGGCTTCCTGATCACACCGTACCGCAAGGTCGTCAACAAAGTTGTCTCGCCGGAAATCGTCTGGCTGCGTGCCGATGAAGAATCACGAGTCTTCATCGCCCCGGCCGATACGCCGGTCGCGGAAGGCAAGTTGGCCTATGACCGCGTGATGGCCCGCCACTCGAACGATGTGGTGTGGATCGCCGCGGCCGATGTCGAATACATCGACGTCGCTCCGTGCCAGATGGTCGGTGTTTCGGCCGGCCTGATTCCGTTCCTCGAGCACGACGATGCTAACCGGGCCCTGATGGGTTCGAACATGCAACGCCAGGGGGTGCCCCTGCTGGTGACGGAAGCTCCGCTGGTTGGAACCGGCCTTGAGCGTGCCGTGGCCGAAAGCTCGGGCATGGTGATCAAGGCTGAAAAGGCCGGCAAGGTTACCTATGTCGATGCCGATCGTGTCGAAATCGAAGGCAAGAAGTACGAACTCCGTAAGTACACCGGCCTCAATGAACGCACCTGCCTCAACCAGAAGCCGATCGTCAAACTCGGTCAGAAGGTGAAGAAGGGTGAAGTCATCGTCGACAGTGCCGCAACCAGCAAGGGCGAACTGGCTCTCGGCCGGAACGTGCTGGTGGCGTTCATGTCGTGGGAAGGTTTCAACTTCGAAGACGCCATCATTTTGTCTGAGCGTCTGGTGAAGGAAGATGTTTACACGTCCATCCACATCGATGAGTTCGATGTCGAAGTGCGTGAAACCAAGCTCGGCCGCGAAGAATTCACCCGCGATATCCCGAACGTCAGCGAGAAGGCTCTCCGTCATCTCAACGATGAAGGTATCGTGCAAATCGGTACCCGCGTGGAACCGGGCGACATCCTCGTCGGCAAGGTTTCGCCGAAGGCCAAGACCGAACTGACTCCGGAAGAAAAACTGCTGCACGCGATCTTCGGTCGTGCCGGCGAAGATGTGAAGAACGAGTCGCTGGAAGTTCCGTCCGGTGTGGAAGGCATTGTCATTCACACCGAAAAGTTCTCCCGACGCATGAGCCTGTCGGAAGCCGAACGCAAGAAGTTCGAAGCCGATCTCAAGAAGGTGGAAGATACCGGCAACGAGACCATCGCCGCTGCGTTCAAAGAGTTCCTCAAGGAATTCGAACAGGCTTATGGTGGCAAGCTCAAGGACGATGATGGCCGCGAACTCCGCAGCACCGACGATAAGTTCCTGACAGCTTATGCCGAGAAGTTCCTCGGAACCTTCGACGGCATGGACCTGAAGAGCCCGCAGAAGAAGGCCGACTGCAAGAAGGTCATCAAGGAACACTGGGGCCCTGTGGAAGACGCCATCGATACCCGCGATCGCAAACTCAACACCATGAAGCGTGGTGATGAACTGCCGAGCGGTGTGCTGCAGATGGTGAAGGTCTATGTCGCTCAGAAACGTCAGATTTCGGTCGGCGATAAAATGGCCGGTCGTCACGGGAACAAGGGGGTGATCTCCAAGGTGCTGCCGGAAGAGGATATGCCCTTCCTGGAAGATGGCACCCCGGTCGACATCATTCTCAACCCGCTGGGCGTGCCCAGTCGTATGAACGTCGGTCAGATTCTGGAAACCCACCTCGGTTGGGCCGCTGCGAAACTCGGTATCCGTGCCAAGTGCCCGGTGTTCGATGGTCCGGCTGAAGAAATCATTCGTGACCTGCTCGAACAGTCTGAGCTACCGACTGATGGCAAGGCTCAACTCTTCGACGGCCGTACGGGCGATGCCTTCGAGCAGAAGACGACGGTCGGTTACATCTACATGCTCAAGTTGCATCACCTCGTCGAAGACAAGGTGCATGCCCGGGCGACGGGTCCCTACTCGCTCATTACGCAGCAGCCACTGGGCGGCAAAGCCCGTTTCGGTGGTCAGCGGTTTGGTGAGATGGAAGTGTGGGCTCTCGAAGCCTATGGTGCCGCTTACATCCTGCAGGAACTCCTTACTGTGAAGAGCGACGATGTCGAAGGTCGTACCAAGATCTACGAGTCGATGGTCAAAGGTGAGAACACTCTCGAGGCCGGTACGCCTGCCAGCTTTGAGGTGCTCTGCAACGAAATCCGTGGTCTGTGTCTCAATATCCAGCTTGAGAAGGCCGTGGTGTAGCACGCTCGCTGCCCAGTCTGCGTGAGAGAGAAACGCTTCTCTCTCGGGTTCCCTGAAGTTCGCCCTGACGTTCATTGAGGAGCACATGCCGTGAGTGCTACCGTAGAAACCAGTTACGATCGCGTTAACGAATATTCGGCCGTCAAGATTGGACTGGCCAGCCCGCACGATATTCGCAGTTGGTCGTTCGGCGAAGTCAAGAAGCCGGAAACCATCAACTACCGCACCTATCGCCCCGAGCGCGATGGTCTGTTCTGCGAACGGATCTTTGGCCCGGAGAAGGATTGGGAATGTGCCTGCGGCAAGTACCGCGGCATGAAGTACAAGGGCATGATCTGCGACCGCTGCGGCGTGAAAGTGACTCACAGCCGCGTTCGCCGCAAGCGCATGGGCCACATCGAACTCGCGGCCCCGGTCGTGCACATCTGGTTCTTCAAGTCGATGCCCAGCCGCTTGGGTGCGCTGCTGAACATCAAGACCACCTCGCTGGAAAAGGTCGTCTATTTCCAGGATTACGTGGTCATCGATCCGGGTGATACGCCGCTCCGCAAAGGTCAGTTGCTGACCGAAGAAGAGTGTCGGCAGGCCCGTGCCAAGTACGGCGAAACGTCCTTCGATGCCGATATGGGTGCTGAAGCCGTCAAGAAGCTCTTGATGGGCCTGAACCTCACCGAGCTATCGGTGCAACTGCGGGCGGAACTCAAGAAGACTTCCAGCCAGCAGAAGAAGAAGGAACTCATCAAGCGGCTGAAGATCGCGGAAGCCCTGCGCGACAGCGATAACCGTCCGGAGTGGATGGTGCTCGACTGCGTGCCGGTGATCCCGCCCGATTTGCGTCCGCTGGTGCTGCTCGATTCGGGCAACTTCGCCACCAGCGATTTGAACGATCTCTATCGCCGCATCATCAACCGGAACAACCGACTGAAGAAGCTGGTTGACCTCAATGCTCCCGAGGTCATCGTCCGCAACGAAAAGCGGATGTTGCAGCAATCGGTCGATGCGTTGTTTGATAACAACCGCTGCAAGCGCCCGGTGCTCGGTTCGTCGAACCGTCCGCTGAAGTCGCTGACCGATATGATCAAGGGTAAGCAAGGCCGCTTCCGTGAAAACCTGCTCGGTAAGCGCGTCGATTACTCGGCTCGTTCGGTCATCGTCGTCGGCCCGAACCTGCAGCTCTATCAATGCGGTCTGCCTAAGAAGATTGCTCTCGAACTGTTCCAGCCCTTCATCATTCGCCGCCTGAAGGAACTCGGCCATGCCGATACCATCAAGTCGGCGAAGCGGATGCTCGAACGCCGTGACGAAGAGGTGTGGGATATTCTCGAAGAGGTGATCACCAATCACCCGGTGCTGCTTAACCGTGCTCCGACTCTGCACCGTATGGGTATCCAGGCCTTCGAACCAATTCTGGTCGAAGGGAACGCTATTCGCATCCACCCGTTGGTCTGCAAAGGCTTCAATGCCGACTTCGACGGCGACCAGATGGCGGTCCACCTGCCGCTGTCGATCGAAGCCCAGGTCGAAGCCACCACGCTGATGATGTCGACCAACAACATCTTCAGCCCGCAGAACGGTTCGCCCATTATTTCGCCGTCGCAAGACATCGTAATGGGTTGCTACTATGCCACGCTTCGTAAAGAAGGTCGGCCTGGTCATGGCATGAAGTTCGCCAACCTGCAGGAAGTGCACACCGCGTTGCTGCACAAGAAGGTCACGCTCCATACCACCGTGAAGGTGCGGCTGGGGAAAGACAAGCGGGTGAAAGGCGAAGGGGCCGAGACCTTCAAAAAGGGCGGCATGGTGGAAACCAGTGTCGGCCGCGTGATGTTCAACGACATCCTGCCCGCGAAGATGTCGTACTACAACATCACCATGAAGAGCAAAGACTTGGCTGCGGTGATTTCCGATTGTTATCTGGAACTCGGACGTCGCGCCACAATTGGTCTGCTCGACAAGATGAAGGAATTCGGCTTCCTGCAGTCGACCCGTTCGGGCCTGTCATTCGCCACCAGCGATTTGCGGACTCCGTCCAATAAGGAGTCGGTGATTGGCGAAGCCGAAAAGCTCGTGCTGCAGACTCAGAAGCTGTACGACAAGGGACTCATTACCGCCCGCGAACGGTATGAGAAGGTGCTCGATACCTGGACTCACGCCTCGGAACAAATCCGCGGCGCGATGATGGATGCCTTCAAGCATGATGTCCGTGGCGATGGCGGCTACTGCAACCCGATTTACCTGATGGCCGACTCCGGTGCCCGCGGTGGTCAGGAGCAGATTCGTCAGCTCGCCGGGATGCGTGGTTTGATGGCCAAGCCGTCAGGCGAAATTATCGAAACCCCCATCAAGGCCAACTTCCGCGAAGGTCTGTCGGTGCTGGAATACTTCAGCTCGACGCACGGTGCCCGTAAGGGTTTGGCCGATACCGCCCTCAAAACGGCGGACAGCGGTTACTTGACCCGTAAGCTCGCCGATATCTGCCAGAACCTCGTCATCACCACGCACGACTGCGGAACCACCAAGGGGATCACCCGTGGGGTCGTCTATCGCGGTGAGAAGGTGGAAGTCGGTCTGGCCGAAGCCATTCGTGGCCGCGTCAGCCGTACCAACATCGTTAACCCGATCACCGACGAATCGATCGTGCGTGAAAACGAGATGATCACCGTTGATATCGCCCGCCGCATCGAGGAAATGGGTCTGGAGAAAATCCAGGTCCGTAGCCCGATGACCTGCGAAGCCGATCTCGGCCTGTGCCGCCTGTGCTACGGGATGGACCTTTCCACCGGGGCGTTGGTCGAAGAAGGTTTGGCCACCGGGATCATCGCCGCACAGTCGATCGGTGAACCCGGCACGCAGCTTACGATGCGTACCTTCCACATCGGTGGGGTCGCCATTAAGGATGTGCAGGAAAACGAGCTCAAGACTCGCCGCGCTGGTCGCGTGCGGTATGTTCGCATCCGCAGCGTAGTCAACGCCGAAGGCCGCAGCGTGGTCTTGGGTCGAAATGGTGAAGTCACCATTATCGATGCCAAGGAACGCGAACTCGAACGCTACCAGATTCCCGCTGGTGCCGTGCTGATGATCGCCGAAGATGAGATGATCGAAGCCGGTCAGACCATCTGTAACTGGGACCCGCACGCCATTCCGATTCTCTGCGAAGTTGGCGGTAAGGTGCGTTTCGAAGACCTCATCGAAGGTCAGTCGATGCGAACCGAAAAGGATTCCAGCGGCAACGCTCGGCGAACCGTCATCGAGCATAAGGGCGATCTGCATCCGCAGGTCATTCTTGAAGACCAGTCGGGCAAGATCCTCGACTTCTACTACCTGCCCGAACGGGCCAGTATCGATGTGCTCGAAGCCCAGCAGGTCACCGCTGGTAGTGTGCTCGCCAAGGTTCCCCGCGAAAGCCAGGGAACGATGGATATCACCGGCGGTCTCCCCCGCGTCACCGAACTCTTCGAAGCTCGCAAGCCGAAAGACCCGGCCATCATCGCCGAGATCGATGGCGAGGTCGACCTCCGAGCCGAGAAGAAGCGTGGCAAGCGAATTATCGTGGTCCGTGGTCCGGACGGCACGGAAAAAGAACACATCATTCCCCACGGTAAGCAGTTGCTCGTTCACAATGGCGACCTCATTCGTGCTGGGGATGCCTTGGTGCGTGGCCCGCTGGTGCCGCAGGACATTCTCGCCGTCAGTGGTGAAGAAGCGGTCCAGCAGTACCTACTCCACGAAATTCAAAGCGTGTACCGTGCTCAGCGGGTGGCGATCGACGATAAGCACATCGAACTCGTCGTGTCACAGATGCTACGGAAAGTGAAAGTGGAAGACGTGGGCGATACGACGCTGCTGCCAGGCGTGCTCATCGACCGCTTCGAATTCCGCAAGTACAACCAGGCTTTGCAGTCGTCGCTGCGAGTGACCGATCCGGGCGATTCGGAATTCCAGGAAGGGGATGTCGTTCCCACGGAAACGATCCAGCAGGTGAATGCCGAACTCGAAGCCGCTGGAGCCAAGGAAGTCAAAACGGCCAAGCCGAAGCCCGCCACCGCGACGACCCAGTTGCTGGGGATCACCAAGGCCGCCGTTCAAAGCGAAAGCTACATTTCGGCCGCGAGCTTCCAGGAAACGACGAAGGTGCTGACCGAAGCGGCCATCGCCGGCAAGTCCGACCCCTTGCTGGGCCTGAAGGAAAACGTGATCCTTGGCCACTTGATTCCCGCTGGTACGGGATTCAAAGTGCATCAGCAGTCAGAAGTTCGGATCAAGCCGGAAGCCCTGGCGGAAATTTACGCCGAACGCGACCGGATTCTGGCGGCCCGGGCCAATATGTTGAACGAACCCGACCTGTCGGGGAGCAGCAATTTCCTGGGAGACAAGCTGTAAGCCGTGCTCTGGCTGTTGGTTAACGCCGCCACCAGAGGAATTGGGACTTCCATGCGGGGACCCTTGCAGTTTCAGACGAACCGTTCTAAACTGCTGGCTTCCCGCACACCGATGTCATTGACCACATAAGTCAGTCTGGTGACAGGTTATTGTGCTTTTGGGCCGATTTCCGTCACAGGGATGTTCAGGTAGTTTTCATGCCGACGATTAACCAGTTGATTCGCAAGCCCCGTAAAGTTCAGCCGGTCCGTACCAAAACGCCGGTTCTCGAATCGTGCCCGCAAAAGCGGGGCGTCTGCTTGCTGGTCAAAACCACCACCCCGAAAAAGCCAAACTCGGCGTTGCGGAAGGTGGCCCGTGTGCGGTTGTCGAACGGCAAGGAAATCACCGCTTATATTCCGGGTGAAGGCCACAACCTGCAGGAACACAGCATTGTGCTCGTGCGTGGTGGCCGTGTTCGCGACTTGCCCGGTGTGCGGTACAAGATCATCCGTGGCGTGCTCGACTGTCTCGGCGTTGCTAAGCGCCGCCAGGCTCGCAGCCGTTACGGAAACAAGCGTCCAAAATAAGCGTGAAGTTCTTCGTCAGTCGACCGTACCCTCGGGGTGCGGTGCACCACAGAGCTGCAACTTGAACACCGCACTCCGAGAGTGTGGTCGACGTGTCCGACAACCGATTCTCCATCGATCAGTAGTATAGGTTCGCCCCCATGGCCGAGCGGATGACCGCCAGTAAAACACAGCTCAAGCCCGATCCGCGGTTCGGTTCGCGTCTGGCATCGAAGTTCGTCAATTGCCTGATGTTCGATGGCAAGAAGAGCACAGCTCAAATTGTGTTCTACGATGCCATGGACATCATTGCGGAGAAGATTCCCGATCGGAACCCGATCGAAGTCTTCGAACACGCGGTCGATAACTGCCGTCCAGCAGTCGAAGTTCGCTCCCGTCGCGTGGGTGGTGCCAACTATCAGGTGCCGGTGCCGGTTCGCGAAAAGCGTCAGTTTACTTTGGCGATCCGCTGGATTCTGGCTGCTTGCCGCGGCAAGAAGGGGCAACCGATGTCCAAAAAGCTGGCCAACGAATTGATGGCGGCAGCCCGTCGTGAAGGGACCGCTGTCACCACTCGTGAAAACATCCATCGTATGGCCGATGCGAATAAGGCGTTTGCCCACTTCGCCTGGTAATCAGCAGTCGCCTTGGGATGCCCCGGCGACCACAACGTAGACAGCAACGGCGTGAGTCCTTTCGGGCTGACGCCGTTGTCGTTTTAAGGAACGGCAATCCGGCTTGAGCTCACTGCTGTTCTGCCTGAGACGCTCGACTCAAGATTTTTGATGCCGCCGCAGGAACTCTCCCATGTCTCGCTCGATTGAGAACATCCGCAACATTGGCATCATTGCCCATATTGACGCGGGCAAGACCACGACCACCGAACGCATTCTCTTCTACACCGGCGAAACTCATCGCATGGGCGATGTGGACGATGGCACCACCGTCACCGACTTCGACCCCGAAGAAGCCAAGCGGGGCATCACCATCTACTCGGCGGCCGTCAGTTGCCAGTGGAAAGATGTGTCGATCAATATCATCGATACTCCCGGCCACGTCGATTTCACGGCCGAAGTCGAACGCAGTCTGCGCGTGCTCGACGGCGCCATCGTCATCTTCAGTGCTGTGGAAGGCGTCGAAGCGCAAAGCGAAACCGTATGGCGGCAGGCGAATCGCTACCATGTGCCGCGGTTGTGCTTCATCAATAAGCTGGATCGTATTGGTGCCAGTTTTGAACGAACGTTCGGCCAGATTGAACGCCGGCTGCATGCCACTCCGGTCGCCTTGCAGATACCGATCGGTGAAGGCCCAGCGGACCGCCCGCATGGGTTTGAAGCCATCATCGATCTGATCGAAAACAAGGCGATGTACTTCGGCCCGGGTGATGATCAGGGTCGCACCATTGAGATACGAGAGATCCCGGCTGAGTATGTCGACATCGCTGCCGAATGGCGGACGAAACTCCTCGATGCAGTCACCTTGTTCGACGACGACGCCTTCGCCGCCTTCGATGAAACGGGCGATGTCCCCGAAGAGTTGTTGCATCGGGCGATCCGCAAAGGAACGTTGAGCTACCAGATTCAACCCCTGTTTTGTGGGGCCTCGCTCAGCTATGTCGGCGTGCAGCCATTGCTTGACGGCGTGATGCGTTACTTGCCCAGCCCGCTGGATGTGCCGCCGGTGCAGGGGACGAATCCCAATCCCAAAAAGACGGCTCCCGAGGTCCGCAAACCTGCGAACTCCGAACCGGTCTGCGGTCTGGTGTTCAAGGTCCAAGCCAGCCAGCATGCGGAACTCTGCTTCGTCCGTATCTATTCCGGAGTTCTGAAAAGCCGATCGCGATTGCTCAATCCCCGCACGGGTGAAAAGGAACTCATCAGCCAGTTGTGGAAGATCCAGGCAAGTTCCAAGGCCCAACTCGAAGAAGCAGAAGCGGGCGATATCGTGGGCATCGTTGGCCCGAAGAACTCCGTCACGGGCGACACGCTGTGTGATCAGCAGCACGGCATCTTACTGGAATCGATCACGTTCCCTGAAACTGTCATCTCGATGTCGGTGGAACCCGAAACGAGTGCCGAGCGGAAAAAGCTTGAGGACACACTTCGCTTGCTGGGGAAACAAGACCCGACATTCATTGCCAAGATGAACGAAGACACGGGCCAGACGATGATCAGCGGCATGGGGGAACTCCATCTGGAGATTATCCGCAACCGCATGGAGCGTGACTTTGGCTTGAAGATCCGCGTGCATAAGCCACGTGTCAGTTATCGCGAAACCGTGCAGAAGACCGTGGAAACGACTGGTGTGTTTGAACGCCAGATTGCCAGTGGTCCTGCCTTCGCGGCTGTGAAAGTGCGGATTGAACCCCGCTCGGGCGACCAGCCGGTGATCATCAAAAATACGATGAAGCCAGGCACGCTGGCACCGGACCTTGAAAAGGTCATGATGCAAACGCTGGATGGTGAAAGCAAAGGAGCAGGCACTGTCGGCTTCCCGCTCATGCAGATTCAGATCACTGTGCTCGATGTCCAGCAACGCGCTGGTGAAACGAACGATATCGCGATCACGGCGGCCACAGCGGCTGCGGTTCGGCAAGCTCTGGAAGATGCTGGACCGGTTCTTCTCGAACCAATCATGAAACTCGAAGTGGTCACCCCAGAAGATTTCGTGGGTAACATCAGCGGCGATCTCAACAGCCGCCGAGCCACCATCATGAATACCGAACTGCGAGGGAACTTCCTGGCCCTGGAAGTCGAAGCTCCCCTCTCGCAAATGTTCGGCTATTCGACGCAGATCCGCAGCCTGTCACAAGGACGGGCATCGTTCTCGATGGAGCCGCTGCGCTATCAGCCTGCACCACCAGAAGTCCTGCGGGAAATGCTCGGCGAGTAGGAAGTAAAAAAGCCCGAAGATTATGGTCTTGAGGCTTTTCTGCTGGCTGATCCGCACCCGTCCTTACAGCAATTCACGGATCAAGTCACCAGGTTCCAATGCCGGGATTGGTCGACCCGAATGGTTGAGGAAGCTGGCGTGGCGGTCGATGCCCAGCACATGGAACATGGTGTGATGGATGTCGGCGGGTGACACGGGGCGGTCTTGTGGGACTTCACCAAGACGGTTTGTTGACCCGACAATCTGGCCGCCTTTGACTCCGCCGCCCCCCATCAGGCAGAACATGGCGTTGCCCCAGTGATCGCGGCCGGGTGTGCCCATGCTTCCCGGGGGACCACCATTACCGCCATCATTCATCCGCGGAGTACGACTGAATTCCCCACAGAGCATGACCAGTGTGTTCTCTAACATCCCGCGCTGGTCCAGGTCTTCGAGCAAGGCCGAATAACCCTGGTCGACAATGGGCAATAGACGATCGTAACCGGCTTTCAAATCCCAGTGATGATCCCAACCGCCGAGATGGACAGTGACGAACGTTGTACCGGCTTCGACCAGCCGCCGGGCCAGCAGCATGCTTTGAGCCCAGCTATGACGACCATAGCGGTCTCGCATGCGAGGATCTTCCCGGCTGATATCAAAGGCCCGGCGGGCGTTATCGCCAGCCACCAGTTGATACGCCGCCTGATCGAAACGGTCCATGGCGTCAATCATGCCGGAATGATCGACATCACGCTGCAACTTATCGAACTGGCGAGCCAAGGCGGTGCGATTTTCGAGCCGTTCGAGCGACATCCCCCCGGGCATCTGAATGTTGTTGACCTGAAAATTCGCGGCGTTCGGGTCGCCTTCGGTTTCAAACGGGTTATGGGCCACACCCAGATAGTTCCCGCCGAAGTAGCCCGGCCGCAAACCAATGCTCATGGCATAAGGAACGGCGGCATGAGCGGGCATCCCCGGTTGACGCGACCCGGTCATCCGCGTGGCAATCGAACCGATAAAGGGAAATTTGCCCGGCGTGTCCGCACCACTGGCTCCCGGTCGGCCGGTCAGCAGAATATGGCCAGCGGCAAAGTGGTCACCATTTTCATGATGCAGCGAACGAATGATCGAAAACTTGTCGGCAATTTTCGCCTGCCGCGGATAAAGCTCAGTGATCTCCATGCCGGGGACGTTGGTCGGAATCGGGTTCCACAAACCACGATACTCCGCCGGGGCTTCCGGCTTCATATCGTACATGTCCATATGGCCCGGCCCACCATCGAGCCAGACGAGGATGATGGACGTGTTTTTGCCCGAGGTCGACGACGCTTCTTTTGCTCGGAGCAATTGCGGCAGGCCGAGTGTACCCATGCCCGCCATGCCGATTTTCAGAAACGAGCGGCGGGAATGGCCATCGCAATAACGACCGACCTGGTCTAAATCGACACGCAACATCCTGACATCCTCATTCGAACCGGGCAGCGTGGAAACTGTCCGACGACACATCAACGGATGCAGATGTTATCGTCTGAAGAGACGCCGGTCAATGAGTGGTGTTCAGAGGTTCGGGCAGCGAGGCGTCAGCATCACAGGCCGGCTATTCCGCCTTCGCCGGCATCAGGCTGCGGGAGAGCACGGCAAACCGGTCGCGGTACGGGTCATCCGAATCCTGCACGCTGATGATCTTCTCGAACTCGGCTGTGTTGCCAGCCGTGTGGTAGGCATCCGCCAGAAGTGCTCGTGCCGGGTAAACCCACTGGCCGCCGCGGCGATAGCGTTTGAGGTATTCCTGCAATTGTGAGATCGCCGTCTCGGTTTCCCCGAGTTCATACTTACAGACAATGCTCCAGAAGAAGGCATCATCGGCCGCGCGGGCATAGGCCGGTTGCAGCGGCGGTTCTGGTGCCTGCGTGAACGAAAGTTGCCGAATAGTGACGTATTGAGACACAGCGTCGATGCGGTTGCCCAGCAGTTGTTCGGTGCGAATGCGAAGATGCCGTTGCGTTTCAATGCGCCGTTGAGTTCCCGTCTCGCGATCGTGTTCGTATTCCACCGGCACGATGAAGGGAATCAAGGCAGACTGATAGGCACGCAACCCGTTGGCATCGAGCGTTGCCATTCGCGCTTCGGAACGAATCGGGTCGCTCCAGACACCGATCTGATCAGCTGTTATTCCGGGAAAGGCCTGTGCGACTCGATCGAAGAGACTGGGACGGTCGGCCGTCGCTGAAGGGGGATCATACAATTGGCAAAGCATTTCGCCGGGGAGCAGCTGCTCCATCGACCACATCCGCTGTGTCCAACTGCGTAACGGCGTAATCACATCCACATGCAAGTTGGCAACTTGCTCGGCCGTCATCGCATAAGGTTGATCGGCTTGCGGACTCAACAGCGACAACCACTCGGGATGTTCCTTCAACTGCACCAGTGTCGCTGGTTTCTGGTTGAGTTGGGCCGCCGGTGGTTCGCCCGCTGGTACAGGGAGTCCCAAATCCAGATCGAACAGATAGACCTGGCCATCGACAATCACGCCGAACAGCCAGGGCTGATCCTCAACCACTTCAGAGGTTGGTCGCAAGACCACACAATCGATCCGCATCTGACGGAACAGACCGGCCAGGACCATCGCCCGATCTTCCGGCCGCATGCGTCCCACAATCAGGGCTTCGTAAAAAGTGAAGGGCAATTCGGGCTGATCAAAGCTGTTTAAGGCCAGGTTACGACAGCCCCAGTTGAAGACGGCCATCATGCGATCAAAATCGCTGTCGGCTCCTGCGGTCACGGACTCAGCAATTTTCTGCGCGAAGAAGGCCGCCCGAATATGCCGGCCATCGCCCCCATCGAAGATGTCGCCTTCCAACTCGGCTAGCAACTCAGGCGGAACGCGGTCGGCGGGAATCGCAGCGACGGATGTGGCCGCCGGGATCATTTCCGATGCTTTGGCTGCCACGAACCAGTTGTTGAGCACACTGACGGCGTCATCCAGCCGCGAATCGATGTTCAGGTTTTCGGGCTGCAGTTGATACAGAGCGCTACGGAGTTGATCTTCGATCTCCGCCAGACCTTGGTCGGTCTGTTCTTCGCCTTGGGCAGTTCCCGAGGATGGGGAATCGGAATTCGCTGGGGGAGCGGAACGAGACTGGCACCCGGCCCACAGCATTACCAGCAGGATCGGCAGCAGGACTGGCAGCCATTTGCTCCACCGTACGATTCCCCTCCTGCAACTTTCCATGTTCCGTCCGCACCCGTCATGAATGTTCAGATTCAACAGCCGACCGCGATCGTCGACCCGTCGCGGTATCTTACGGAACGGCAATGACTGCTCGCGAATTCCGCCTGCGAAATTCTCAGGAATTTGTCGTATTGCCCGCAGCCGACGCGTCAAATTCGAGCACCAGATTGCGAACTTGTGTCAGTTGCTGCATTAATTGCGGTAATTCCGCTAGGGGAACCATGTTCGGACCATCGCTCAATGCGCGGTCGGGGTCGGGATGGGTTTCAAAAAAGACGGCGTCGCAACCGCAGGCCACAGCCGCCCGAGACAGGAATGGTACCAACTTCCGATTCCCGCCCGTGGTCGCTCCACCGGGGATTTGTACGGAATGCGTGGCATCAAAGACCACTGGCGTACCGAAGCCCTGCATCACCGGGATACAGCGAAAATCGTTAATCAGGCGGCCATAGCCAAACATGGTGCCACGGTCGGTCAGCAAAATCCGCGGGTTACCAAAGGCCTCGCACTTCCTGACCACATGCACCATGTCTTCTGGGGCGAGAAACTGCGGCTTTTTGACGTTGATCACACGGCCGCGTTGAGCCGTGGCTGTGGCGATGGACTCGACCAGATCGGTCTGTCGTGCCAGAAATGCCGGAACCTGCAGGACGTCACACACCTCGGCCACGGGGTCGGCCTGCTGTGGTTCGTGGACGTCTGTCAAAAGCGGTAACCCAAAACGTTCCTGGACTTTACGCAGAATGTCGAGACCTTTTGACAGGCCCGGACCTCGGAAGCTGTCGACGCTGGTCCGATTTGCCTTGTCATAACTCGACTTGAAAACGATCTGCCAGTTGTGAGTGCGTGACAGATCAGCCAGCTTTTCGGCGACGGACAGGGCCAGCTCTTCACTTTCCAGCACGCAGGGGCCAGCGATGAAGAGCAACGGCAAACCGCGACCGCATTTCCACGGTCCCACAGAAACCGGTTGCATGGGCATCACGAATCCTTTCGCGGTTGTGCATTCATCCTGTCATTGAGTCACACACAGGATTGTAAGGAGAATCTGTCCCGGTCACTACTCCACAAGGGGCTGACCATTCGAGACTGCCGTTCCCGCAACAGGTTCCGAAGGGCCAGCTGCTTTTGTTCAGGTTACGGCACTTGTTGCCTGGAACATCGCAAAACCGGGGTGTGGGAAGACTGGGATGCTTAGGGTGTGTTTGCTGGGCATTCCCTCTACGAATTCCCTGCAGCGGTCCGGCCGGTTGTGTCGATACGACCGATTGAACGGTTTGTGTCGATTTCGCAGCGAATGAGGAAAGTACGTCCCATGAAGGCGACCAGCCCGCGACGGATCGCATGGTACGCGTGGTTGGCCATGGGGTTCGGCCTGTCTTTGATGCCATCGGCCTTTGCCCAGGGACTGCCGCCGAAAGTCATTGTCTGGAACAACCCGACGTCGTCCACAGTACCCGGTCAATTCGCCATTCTGGGGGAAGTCGAGCGGCCTGGCGTCTACTCTTCCGATGCCGTCGTCACTTTGCAGCAGCTGGTCACGGAAGCGGGTGGATTTCGCCCGCATGCCTCTCCGGCGGTCCGCATCATCCGATCGGGCCGGTCTGGTCAAACGTTGTTCTTTAATCCGAACGGCCGGGACAATTTGCAGTCCGGTGATTACGTGGTGGTCGATCGCAATTTGCAGCCGGGGGCTGCGATGGCGGCTGACTCGCGGGTCTGGATTGGGTTGAGTGGAGTCAGTCGGCAACCGGTGGTCGTCCCGCTGGCACCGGAAGATGCTCAACTGGCCGTCCTGATGCGTGCCTTGGGGCAATCCGAACAGTTGGCCAAATCGGCCGGGGTGATTCTGCCTCCCGGCGTTTCGTCCATCACATTGAATTCCCCGCTGCCGAATGGCACCGTGATCGTTTTGAATCCGAATTATCTGGTGTGGAGTGAACTCCCGGTATTCCCTGAAGCTCATCCGATTCCACAAATGGCTTCGGCTCCTCCCGTACCGCAATTCGCGACGATCGCTGAACCTGAACCGACAGTTCCTGCGATTCCATTACCTCCCGTGCCGACGCCTCCAGGGTTGACGAACACAGCACCGGTGAACACCCCGTTTGACCGCGAACTCACGGCCTCGACGCTGCCGTTCACAACGACTCCGGCCATCGAGACCCCAGCGAATCCGACCAGTCTCCCGGCACCGGGAAGCCGCCTGGCTCCTAGTAATCTGGCCCCACCACCACCGCCATTGGAACCGGGCTATCAGGTTTCGACCAATCTCACGGATGCACTGCGAGAACGAATCGCGTCCGGAGACTCCGACATCGTGGGGGAAATGACAACTCCTGCCCGTCAGTCTTCCCCGATGAATCTGTGGCAAATGCTCGGCATCGCCGGGACGGTTGTGTCGTTGATCGGTGTGGCCTTGGGAACCCGGCAGTATCTGGGACGCTCGGCTTCCGAGCATCTGGATGAAGCTCGACCCGCTCATTCTTCACGCATCAGTGCGGAGATGTTCTCGGAAGCGGCTGAACGTGCTGCCGAAGCTCGTCTGCAACGTCTTGAGCAAGACATCATGACGGCTCGGGAGTTGGCAACTCGGCCTGCGACTGTAACAGAGCCTGTGGAACATATCGCGCCGATCGTGCGGGAATCGCTGGCCGATCTGTTGCAACGTCGGACGCCGATTGTTGCCGAAGCGGTGACATTTCCCTCGGGCATGCAACTCGTCGCGCGAGAGCGTTCCAAGGAAACCCAATTCCGGATTGACGCCACTCATGACATGGCAATCCCGGCTCCACATTTGCCTCGCGATGCCTTTCCGGCTCCGGAAATCGAGTTTGAAGTCGATCTGGCGAGTGTGACGAAAGTGCCTCGACCGCATTTCGCGATCAAAGCCACACCACCCGCACCGGTCTCTGAGGCTTCGATCGAAACCCGTGGTTCAGCAACTTCCGCAGCTGTGCCAGCCATAGCACCCAAGCAAGAGATCGCGCAGTCCGAACCCCCGCGGGATATTCCGCTGGATGAGGATCGGTTCCAGACGCCGATTGAACGGGCACTCGCGCGACTGCAACGAGGGAGACCGTCGTGAGTATCGGGCTCGATCTGGGATGCACCGAATTCCGCAGCTTGCGGTATCAGGGTGAGCAACTCCTGTCCCGGAGTTGTCCCGCTGTGATGCTGGAAGTGGCTGACACGGCAACTCATCGCCGCTTGTTAGAGCGCGACAGCGTGCCTTATGCGATCAGTGGTTCGACACTAGTCTTGCTGGGTCATGCCGCTCTGGAATGGGGCGCGCTGTTGACCAAGCCGGTTCGTCGTTTGCTCCCCGATGGCCAATTGCCAGCGGGTGATCCCGTCGCCCGGCAGATTTTGTCGTTATTGATCGATGCCGTCTTACCGATCAGCCGCCAACGAGATGAATTCTGCACCCTGACGATTCCCGGGGAATTGCTACCAGTCGACGAGAGCCCGGAACGCAGTTTCTTTCTTCAAATGGTTCGCCAACGGGGTTACCGACCGCAAGTCATCGGCCAGGGGCATGCCATTACCTTCTCTGAACTCAACCACATCGGTTTCTCCGGGATTGGGGTGAATCTGGGGGCCAGTCAGTCGGAATTCTCACTGAATCGGTCGGGCCGTGAACTTGCCCGGTGCGTCATTCCCTATGGTCTGGACGAACTCTGTCCGTGGGAAGAGCAGGCATCATCGCCGACGTCGATACTCCCCGAACTCAACGACTCCACCTTGACCGACTTTCTGGTAGAATTGCTGCTGGAAGCGGGCGCTCGCATCGGACAGCATGACGGGTTTCGCGTGTTGACCCAACCGGTTCCCCTGGCGGTCGCGGGGGGGATTGTGGCCCGTGACAACTTTGAGACCTTGTTCCAAAAGGCCTGGAACCGGGCCTGCTGGCCCATTCGGATGCAAAACCTGAAAACCTGTACCGATGGGTCACAGACCGTGGCCCGCGGTTGTCTGATTCATGCAATCTGGCAATCGCAACCGGTGACCGAGGACTTGGCGATCGCCGCCTGATGGCACGGGATCGCTTGGTGATTCGGTTCAATGGGCTCCGTTATCGGAAATTCCGATACTCTATCCAGATGAAGATTGGGAAAGAATTGCTCGGCAGTACTGTCCATAAGCCTGCCGGTTTGCTAAGATTCCGGGGTTCGGTGGGAGCCATTGAGGTTCTCGAACCAGTTCCCCGGAACTCGCTGCGACGATAAGTCTTATCGCGTGGCCGACTGCGGTTTTTCAACCGCGAGTGATCGTTCAGTTTCCTCGCAATGTAAAGGTGACGGAGCATGTCGGGCACCACCCTGGCTCCCCCAACGTCGCAATCCAAGCCGACGGAATCCACGAGCGCTTTGAATGGCCATACCAGCAGTACATCGGTGGTTGAACCCACGGAAATGGCCGACTGGCTGGAAGCGCTCGACGATCTGATTGAACGTCACGGCCCTCGTGCCGTGGCTCAGTTGCTTGCTCAGTTGCAGACACGGGCGGCAGGTCAAGGTGTGCCGGTGACGGCAGCCATGACGACCCCGTATGCCAACACGATTGACGTAGCCCACCAGATTCCGTTTCCGGGCGATCGGGCCTTGGAGCGTCAACTCCGCAGCCTCGTCCGCTGGAATGCGATGGCGATGGTGCAACAGGCCGGCAAATCAGGCACGGGGGTCGGCGGACATATCGCCACTTTCGCGTCATCGGCCTGCCTCGTCGAAACCGGGTACAATCACTTCTTCCATGCGAAGACCGCCGATCACACCGGCGACATGGTTTACTTCCAAGGGCATGCCTCGCCGGGGCCCTATTCTCGCGGATTCCTCGAAGGCCGTTTCACCGAAGAGAACCTGAAGAAGTTTCGCCGCGAATTGCCGCGCGGGACCGGACTCTCCTCGTATCCGCATCCCTGGCTGATGCCGGAGTACTGGCAGTTCCCGACCGTGTCGATGGGACTCGGCCCGATCTGCTCGCTCTATCAGGCCCGCTTCCTCCGGATGGTGGAGCATCGCGGCCTGCTCGATACCTCGAAGTCACACGTGTGGGCGTTCCTCGGCGATGGGGAAATCGATGAACCCGAATCGCTGGGGGCCATCACGCTGGGGGCTCGGGAACATCTCGACAATTTGACATGGGTCATCAACTGCAATCTGCAGCGGCTCGATGGTCCGGTGCGTGGTAACGGCAAGGTCATTCAGGAACTCGAAGGCCTGTTCCGTGGCGCGGGTTGGAACGTCATCAAGGTCATCTGGGGTGCGGATTGGGACCCGGTCCTTGAGAACGATGTCACCGGGGCTCTGGTCCGCCGGATGGAAGAAGTTCCCGACGGTCAGTATCAGAAGTACGTCGTTTCCACGGGTGAATTCATCCGCAACGACTTCTTTGGTAAGTCGCCCGACTTGCTGAAACTCGTGGAACACCTCAGCGACGAACAACTCAAGCACATGCGTCGCGGTGGTCACGATGTCACCAAGGTCTATGCGGCCTATAAAGCGGCGACCGAGTTCAAGGGGGCGCCGACCGTGGTGCTGGCCCATACCATCAAGGGGTATGGACTCGGCGAAGCGGCGGAAGGCAAGAACACCGCTCACCAGAAGAAGACTCTGGAAGAGAACATCCTGATCGACTTCCGCGATCGTTTCGAGATTCCCCTCAGCGATGAAGATGCCAAGGCGGCGAAATTCTACAAGCCGGCCGATGATGCTCCGGTGATGCAGTATCTGAAACAGCATCGCGAAGCCTTGGGTGGCGCGCTGCCTGCACGGCATCCCACAACGGAACGCTGGGAGATCCCAACCGTCGCAGCGACGCTTGATGGGGCACTCCGCAAACTCTTCGGCGGCGATTCGTCGACCACCGTGGGGTTGGGGGAACTGATGAAGTTCTTCATGAAGGATAAAACCTTCGGCAAGCGGATCGTTCCCATCATTCCCGATGAAGCCCAGACGTTTGGTCTGCAGACGCTGTTTGCGACCTTCGGCATCTACTCCAGCAAAGGCCAGACTTACACGCCGGTCGATGCGGGCAGCTTGGTCGCTTACAAGGAATCGAAGACCGGCCAGGTGCTGATGGAAGGCATCAACGAAGCCGGGGCGATGTCCTCGTTCGTTGCCGTCGGGACCAGCTATGCCAACCTCAGTCTCGCGATGTGCCCGTTCTATGTTTACTACTCGATGTTCGGGTTCCAGCGCGTCGGCGATCTGATCTGGCTGGCCGCCGATTCTCGCTGCAAGGGTTTCCTCTGCGGTGGCACATCGGGTCGTACCACGCTCAACGGCGAAGGCTTGCAGCATGAAGATGGTCATAGCCAACTGATGGCCAGCACCGTGCCCAACCTGATCGCCTATGATCCCGCCTACAGCTACGAACTCGCCGTCATTGTCCGCGATGGCCTGAAGCGGATGTATGCCGATCATGAAGACGTCTTCTACTACCTCTCGGTCTACAACGAGAGCACTCAGCAACCGCCGATGTCGGAAGGGGCGGGAGTCGAGGAAGGCATCCTCAAGGGGCTCTATCCGCTTGATCCGTCTCTGACGAACGACAAACGAGGCGATCGTCCGCAACTCTTCGGCAGTGGCCCCATCCTGCAGCAGGTGCTCAAGGCCCAGAAGATTCTGTCCGAGAAGTATGGCGTCGCGACCGATGCCTGGAGCGTCACCAGCTACAACGAGCTGAAACGCGATGCTCAAGCCGCGGCCCGCTGGAACCGGTTGCATCCCACCGAATCGCCCAAGCTCGGCTTCGTGCAGCAGCAACTGGCCGGGATCAAAGGCCCGATCATCGCCGCGAGTGACAACGTGCAACTGGTGGCCGAACAGATCCGGCCGTATGTCTCCGGACAATACCTAGTCCTCGGGACCGACGGTTTTGGTCGCAGCGAATCACGAGGCGAGTTGCGTCGGCACTTTGAGATCGATGCGGAATGCATCGCCTACAGCACACTGGTCGCGTTGGCGAACGAAGGCCGCTTCGATCGTAACAAGCTGCCGCAGGTGCTCAAAGACTTGGGCATCGACCCGGAAAAGGTCGATCCCGCAACGGCCTGATTAATCTCCGATGAGCCGCGAGGCAATGCCGAACGCTGCCCGCATCGGTCACAACCACACAGACTATCGCAATCATAAAGTGGAACCATGGCGACTGAATTCAAATTACCTTTGCTGGCGGAAGGCATCTCTTCGGCCGATGTCGCGGAGTTGCATGTTGCAGCGGGCGACACCGTCGAAGAAGGCCAGATCCTGATGGAGCTGGAAACCGACAAGGCGGTGATGGAACTGCCGTCGCCGCAAGCCGGGAAAATTTCCAGCCTGCTGGTGAAGAAGGGCGATACCGTCCAGGTGGGACAGGCGATTCTCAGCTTCGACGCTGCGGGTGCCCCTGCCCCGGCAGCAACCAATGGTGAGACCGTCAAGGCGGCCGCCGCCCCGGTAGCTGAAGCCGCTCCGGTTCCTGCGGCTGCCAGTCGCGCGACAGCCGCCCCTCCGGCTTCGACCAACCCCTGGGCGGATGGCAAAACGCCGATCGCCGCTGGTCCGGCGACCCGCCGGATGGCCCGCGAACTGGGTGTCGAACTGGCGAAGTTGACGGGCTCAGGTTCGGGTGGTCGCATCACCTCTGAAGATGTGGCCCGTGCCTATGCTGCAAAGAACAGCGGCGGTTCCGGTGGTGGCATCGCCGTGTCTCCACTGCCCGATTTCTCGCAGTTCGGCCCCGTGGAAAAGCAGGCCTACACGCGGTTGCAAAAGACCGTGGCCAACAATCTCAGTCTGGCCTGGCAGATCATTCCGCACGTCACCCAGCACGATCTGGCTGACATCACCGATATCGAAGCGGCTCGCAAGCGGTTCGTCGAGAACGCAGGCAAGAACGCTCCGAAGGTAACGATGACCGCGATCACCATGAAAGCAGTGGTCGCCTGTCTGCAGCAGTTCCCGCACTTCAATTCCAGCTATGACCCGCACAAGAGCGAGCTGATTCTGAAGAAGTTCTATCACATCGGCGTCGCGGTCGACACACCGACCGGGTTGGTGGTGCCGGTCATTCGCGATGTCGATCAGAAGTCGGTCGTGCAGTTGGCCAACGAACTGACCACCATCGCAGGCAAGGCACGTGACGGCAAGCTCTCCATCGACGATATGCGGGGCGGCACCTTCACCATCACCAACCTCGGTGGAATCGGCGGCACCGCCTTCACGCCCATCGTCAACTATCCGGAAGTGGCGATCCTCGGCATGTCGCGGTCGCAGAAGCAACTGCAACTCTCCAAGGCAGGGGATCTCGAAGAGCGGCTCATGCTACCGTTTTCGATGTCTTACGATCACCGCGTGATCAACGGGGCCGATGCTGCCCGCTTCCTCGTCCGCCTCGCCAGTATGTTTACCGACCCATTCCGGTTGCTGGTCGAGTGCTGATTGGTTCAGGGCTGAGGGCCAAGAGTCGAGGGACGTCTCAGCCCCCGGTGATTCACCGGGGGCCGTGCGTTCCTTCCGCGTCGATGACAGATCGTCATCGATTGTGAATCGCCCCCGGTCAGTGACCGGGGGCTAAGACGGCGCCTCTCGATTCCATTTTGAGGCCCTAAACTCTAAACTCTCAAGTCTCAACCTCTTAAAGATACTGGTATGACGACGACACATACAGAATTGGTAGTTCTCGGCGGTGGGCCGGGTGGGTATCCCGCAGCGTTCGACGCGGCCGATCATGGCATGCAGGTCACGTTGGTAGACAACGGGAATGGCCCGGGCGGTGTATGTCTTCACCGGGGCTGCATTCCTTCCAAAGCATTACTCCACGTCGCCAAGTTGATCAATGAATCACGAGAAGCTGCGGAGTGGGGATTGAAGTTCGGCGAACCACAGATTGATCTCGATCAGTTACGTGAGTTTAAGAACAGCGTCGTCAACAAACTTGTGACGGGTATTGGTCAACTGGGTAAAGCTCGTGGCGTTAATGCTCTACAAGGTACTGGAAAATTTCTGGACAGTCACACGCTCGAAGTGACGAATCCTCTCGGGCAGATTGTCCATCTCACCTTTGACAAGTGCATCATCGCGACCGGTTCCACCCCCGCTGTGCCGCCGGTCTTTCAGATCAATGATCCGCGCGTGATGGACTCGACGGGAGCGCTCGAACTCGCCGACATTCCCGGCAAACTGCTCGTTGTCGGTGGGGGCTACATCGGTCTTGAAATGGGAACCGTGTATGCGGCCTTGGGATCGAAAGTGACAGTCGTCGAGTTCCTGCCAAACCTGCTTGCCGCTGCCGATCGTGATCTGGTGAAGCCGTTGCAGAAGCGGTTGGAAAAGCAATTCGCGGCGATTCATCTCAACACCAAGGTGGAAGCCCTCACAGCGACCGACGCCGGGATTGAAGCGACGTTGTCCGGCGAGGGTGTGGAACCGAAACAGCTGTTCGATCGCGTGCTGATTTCGATTGGCCGTCGTCCCAATGGTAAGGGCTGCGGACTCGAGAACACGAAGGTCGTTGTGAACGACAAAGGCTTCATCGAAGTCGATGCCCAGCGTCGCACCGCCGAGCCGCACATCTTCGCGATTGGCGATGTCGCGGGCGAACCGATGTTGGCTCACAAAGCCACGCGTGAAGCCAAGGTGGCTGTGGAAGGTTTGCTCGGCAAGTCGGTCGAGTTCGACAACATTGCGATTCCCGCTGTCGTCTTTACCGATCCCGAAATCGCCTGGTGTGGCTTACAGGAACCGGAAGCCAAGGCGGCGGGGCGTGAAGTCAAAGTCGTGAAGTTTCCGTGGGCCGCTTCCGGCCGTGCGACGACCTTGGGCCGCAACGAAGGCTTAACCAAACTGATCCTCGACCCGACCACCGAGCGTGTCCTGGGTGTCGCGATTGTCGGTGTGAATGCCGGTGAGTTGATTGCGGAAGGGGTGATCGCCGTCGAAACTGCTGCGGTGGCCCGCGATCTTGCCGAGAGCATTCACGCTCACCCGACGTTGTCGGAAACGATGATGGAAGCCGGCGAAGCGGTTTACGGTCAGGCCACGCATTCGTATCGACCGAAGCGGGGTTAAGTTGTTCGAGGACCAACCTGCCGGATAAAGTGTGAACAACACAAACGTCCGGATGTTGAGCCGATGCGATTGCTTGTTTGTCACACCTGCTGGAGTTGGGTGGCCCCGCAAGCCGGGAATTGTCCGGAGTGCCTCCATCCCCTCGACCCGCATGTTCCCGATCCACCGCTCGAACGCTTGCAGCAGACGTTTGGCGACTATCTTCTGCGGCTCAGCGAGGTGCGATGGGAACGGGTCCAAACTCCTAACCGGGGAACACTCCTGAGCACGACGCAGGGCCTGATGTTCCTGCCTTTTCTCGTGACCAATCCCGATGGCTCCTGCATGGCGTTGCAGGACGAATCACGCTGGTCTGTCTGGAGATTCTGGCACGGGCAGCATCGAGCGCGTTTTCCTGTGTTGCCGCAGGCTGCGGACGCCCCCTTTGATGTCGTGCAGCAGTTTCTGGATTCTCCGGGGGCGTTGTTTCTCCCGCGGCGGCACATCGTGCGATTTCATACCCGCGCCCGGCAATGGTCGTTCGTACGGGCGCTCGGCGGCGTGGTCCGCATGGCCCCACTCTCTCCGCAAGAGGAATGGCAACCGGCCTGGCGGCAACTCATGGCTCAACAGGCAGAGTGGCAAACGCTGATCACGCTCTGATGGCGTGCTGCCGATCTCACCAGTTGCCCAGCACGACCGGAATTTCCAATGTCTGACCATTCCGCTTCACAGTCAGCATGACACGATCTCCCGGCTTGGCCTTTTGCAAGATGTCGATCATCGCGAAGAAGTCGATCACTTCCTCATCATCACAGGCCAGAATCATATCGTCGGCCTTCAAGCCTGCTGCGGCGGCGGGGGAGTCTGCAGTCACGGCACCAACTTCGCACCCCGCTGCAGCACCCAACAATTCGCGGCCGTTGCGAATTCCCAGAAAGGCTCCGCGACGTTCGACCTTGTAACCCAGCTGCGAGACTTTCAACATCTCTTCTTCGGTCATCTTTGATCCATTCACATGGTAGACCTGAATGGTTGCAATCGGGGAAAGCCGGGCTAGCAGGTTACAGAGTTGTTCGTCATTTCCTGTCCACTTTTCGCTGATCACCACATAATTGATTTGTGGTTCCAGACTGGTCTGCGGGAACCCATCCGGTTCGCGGTAACGAACAATGGCTCCCAAGGCTTCCAGTTGCGGAACCGTGCGCTTATTGCGAGCCAATGCCGCTTCGTCCCAGGCATCGCGAGTCCGATCGCCGATGCTCCCTGAATGGTTCCGCATGGCAAGGATGGTTTCTTCCAGTTCTTCTCCCTCGGGAAAAGGCACGGTGCGGTACATCGTCGCCAACAGTTCCGCCGCTCGGTATGTGGTTTCAGCCGACTCGGACTTCGTTGCCCGAATAAGTGCTGGAATGGCGGCCACTCCGGCGGCACGCAATTGTTGCTGTGCCGACTCCCGCACCCGGAACTGTGCGTCTCCCAATTCGATAATCCAACGATCGATGTCGGCGGGAGCAACCGGTTTAGCAGACGGTGCGGCTGGTGTTGTGACGGCGTCCGCAGCCTGTCCCCAGGCGTTCGCTCCCATCGTCGCCAGCACCACCAGTGCTGCTAGATTTCGTCGCATGAAGCGGAATGGTCGCTCTGCTGATGTCTGTGGTGCGTCACATCTGTCCATGATTTGCCCCGTTCTCGTCGGCATGTTCCGCTTTGTGCAACAAAGTCGGTTGGAATCCCTCAATCCGATACGACTATACTACTGGAAGATCAGCAAATTTCGATGATAATTTCCGCGAGCCCGCCGCCGTTCCTACACCGCGAGTCCAACCCCGACCCATGCCTGCCATTCGCGTTACCTGCCGTGCCTGTGGGGCCACCTTCAAGGTCGATGCCAAGCACGCTGGCCGGAAGGGACGCTGTCCGAAAGCCAACTGCAGCGGGGTTTACATCGTTCCCGATTTACCGGATGACGAGGATGAGTTCGCGCCGATTCCCTCGGCCGTGAAATCCCGCCTGCAGAAGTCATCGGCCCAATCTTCGTCCAAGCGGAAGAAAACGAGCAAAGCCGCGAAATCGTCCTCGCGGTGGTGGTTGATCGCTGGCGGTTCCGTCTGCCTGCTGGCCGTGGTCGCCGTGGGCATGGCTTGGTTATTCTCTGGTGCAGCGGGGGGAACTTCGCTGACATCCGCAGCCGTCGCGGCTCAGGCCCCCCCCACTCCGCCGCCGTTTGAAACCCAGGCGTTGCCGTTCCTCAAGCAGCACTGCCTCGATTGCCACAGTGGCGACGAACCCGAAGCCGGCATCTCGTTTGCCAATTTCACCAACGAACAGCAGCTGCTCAAGCAACGCAAGTTGTGGCAACGGGTCCTCGACTTGATTGATCAAGGCGTGATGCCACCGGCTGATGCCGCCCAACCCACCGCCTCGGAAAAAGAGACGGTCGTCCAATATCTGAATCATGCCTTGTACTATGTCGACTGCTCTCAGGCGGTTGATCCCGGCCGAGTTACTATCCGCCGTTTGAACCGCGCGGAATACAACAACACCATTCGCGATCTGGTGGGAGTCACATTCCGTCCGGCCGATGATTTCCCTTCAGATGATGTCGGTTATGGATTCGACAACATTGGCGATGTGCTGTCGTTGCCTCCGCTGCTGATGGAGAAGTATCTTGAAGCGGCCGAAGCCGTTGCGAAAGAAGCGGTCGTCGTCGTCGATCCGAACAAACCGAAAGTGGTGACGACGGGCTCCGATGCTCTCATTCGTGGTCCCGCTGCGCATGATGC
Organism: bacterium; assembly: GCA_016125225.1. Taxonomy (GTDB): domain Bacteria; phylum Planctomycetota; class Planctomycetia; order Planctomycetales; family Planctomycetaceae; genus DSVQ01. The sequence goes on from WGME01000003.1 coordinate 369,185, forward strand.
CAATGACGCCGTGATCCTTGTTTCCACGGGGCATGTTTCGACCAAATTCAATGCACCGCTGGCTGGGGAATACATCATCCGTGTGAGAGCTGGTGGTCAACGGGCCGGTAACGATCTGCCCAAGCTGGAAATCCGTGTGCCGAAGCAGTCCCCGAAATCGTTCAATGTCGAAGCCAAAAACTATGACATGAAAGACCATGAGCACCGCGTGACCTTACCCGCCGGTCAGACGGAAATCATCGCGGCGTTCACCAACGACTACTACGATGAGAAGAAGAAAGAAGACCGCAATTTGCTGGTCCGGCAGATTGAAGTCGTCGGGCCGATGAATGTGAAGCCCGAAGACTTCCCACCATTCCAACGCGAATTTCTGGCCTCGCGTCCTTCCGCTGATATGTCGGTCAATGTCGCGGTCCGTAACGATCTTCGGCCGTTTCTCAAGCGGGCGTTTCGCCGTCCGATTCAGGAATCGGAACTCGACCTGTATGTGCAGTTCGTGCAGAAAACCGTCGAGCAGGGCGAGTCGTTTGAAGCGGCGATGCAGCAGACGCTCACCGCGATTCTGGTCTCGCCCCATTTCCTCTTCCGCGTGGAGACCGACCGCAATCCGAACGATCCGCATGACCTCCACCCGCTCAACGATTTTGAATTAGCTGCGAGGCTGAGTTACTTCCTCTGGTCGAGCATGCCGGACGACAAGTTGTTGGCGCTCGCCGAGCGGAATGAACTTCATCGCGATGATGTGATTGTGGCGGAAGTCCAGCGGATGCTCGCCGACAGCAAGTCGCAAGCTCTCGTGGATAATTTTGCCGAGCAGTGGCTGCAGCTCCGCATCTTGAACGACATTCGTCCCGATCCGGAACTCTATCCCGCCTTCTCACCCGAACTGCGGGCGGACATGCAGCAGGAGACCAAGCAACTCTTCACGCACATCATGCGGAACGATCGCAGTCTGCTCGACTTGCTCGAAGCCCGGTACACATTCCTCAACGAACGCCTCGCGAAGCACTATGGTATCAACGGTGTGCAAGGCAATGAATTCCGTGAAGTGAGCTTGGAAGGAACGCCACGCACGGGGCTGCTCACGCATGCCAGCGTCATGACGATGACCTCGAATCCGAACCGCACATCGCCGGTGAAACGTGGCAAATGGATCATGGAAGTGGTGCTTAACACGCCACCTCCGCCTCCTCCGCCAAATGTGCCCGAGTTGGAAGCCGCCAAGGCCGACGAGAGTATGACCTTCCGTCAGCAGTTGGAACTTCATCGGCAGAATGCGACCTGTGCGTCGTGTCATCGCACAATGGATGAACTCGGCTTCGGCCTCGAAAACTTCGACCCGATCGGCCGGTTCCGCGAAAAAGATGGCGAACGGCCGCTCGATGTCACCGGTTTACTTCCCGATGGCAACCGCTTTGCCGGTCCTCAGGAACTCGCACAAACCCTCAAGAAGCGGCAAACGCAGTTCGCCCAGTCGGTTTCGGAAAAGCTGCTGACCTATGCACTCGGCCGCGGTACCGAATATTATGACCGTTGCACCGTGAACAAGATCGCCGATCAATTGGAACTAGGCCAGTTCAGGTTTTCGGCCTTGGTAAATGCCATTGTGAAGTCCGAACCGTTCCGCATGCGTCGCGGAGAAGATGTGACCACCAACTGATCACGTGCCAGCGTGGTCTCCCTGAAATCAGACCGAGGTTGCCATGAGCCGTTTTCCGTTATCGCGTCGGACGTTTCTCCGTGGTGTCGGTGCCACGATGGCCTTGCCCTTTCTGGAAGCCATGCATCCGGCACGTGCATTAGCTGCCAGCACTGCGGCCACACCCAATCGGCTACTGTTCATCTTCTTCCCCAATGGGGCGATCATGCAGGACTGGAAACCGAAGTCGGAAGGGCTCGATTTTCAGCTTTCGCCGACCTTGGAACCACTGGCCAAAGTGAAATCGAAGATTTCGGTCCTCTCGGGGCTGGCTCAAGACAATGCCCGTGCCAAGGGCGATGGTGGTGGTGACCACGCCCGCTCGGCGTCGGCGTTCCTCACCGGCGCTCATCCCGTGAAGACCGGCGGGGCCGATATCCGCGTTGGTCGGTCGGTCGATCAGGTGGCCGCCGAAAAGATTGGCAACCGCACCCGCTTGCCCTCGCTCGAAATTGGGATCGAAGGGGGCCGCAATGCCGGGGAATGCGATTCCGGTTATAGCTGCGCCTACTCGAACAACATCTCCTGGAAGACCGAATCGACTCCCATGTCGAAGGAGATCAACCCGAAGGCGGTCTTCCGGCGATTGTTCGGCGACCGCGAAAACCTCGCTGATAAAGCCAAGCGAGATAAAGCCCGGCAGAGCATTCTTGATCTCGTCGCCAGTGATGCTGCCAAGCTGCAGCAGAAACTCGGCCAGACCGATCGCCGCAAGCTTGATGAGTACTTCACCAGCGTGCGTGAACTGGAGCAGCGGATTGAACGCAGCCAGGCCGAGACGGACCAATACCCCGTGCCCGATTATCCCGAGCCGACCGGGATTCCGCGTGACGCCGATGAACACGTCCGCCAGATGTACGACCTGCTGACGCTCGCCATTCAGACCGATTCAACCCGCGTGGCGACCTACATGCTCGCCAATGAAGGAAGCAATCGCAGTTACCCGATGGTGGGGGTGAACGATGGGCATCATCATCTGTCGCACCACCAGAACAAGCAGGACTGGATGGATCAGATCAAGAAGATCGACAGGTACTTCGTCTCCCGGTTTGCGGAGTTTCTGGAGAAACTCGACAGCATTCGTGAAGGGGAAGGGACGCTACTCGATCATTCGATGATCGTCTATGGCGGTGCCATTGCCGACGGCAACGCCCATGCTCATCACGATCTGCCGATTGTGCTCGCAGGCGGCGGCAGTGGCACCCTCACGCAGAACCGGCACATTGTCTATCCGTCGGAAACGCCGCTCAACAACCTCTTCCTGTCGCTGCTCGACCGCATGGACGTGCAGACCGAAAAGCTCGGCGACAGCAGCGGCCGGGTAACCAATTTGCAGATGTGATGTAAGTAGTGCCAAGTGCTAAGAGACCAGTGCCAAGTGGAGTGAAGTCGACTTCCACACTTGGCACTTAGCACTCGACACTAGGCCCACTCATTACGCCAGCATCTCGTGCACCACGCGGCTGCCTTCGGGGAGCAGCGGGATTGGGCGGCCGGTGCGGTCGGGCAGGAACATGTGTGGTTCGATGCCCAGCAGGTGGTACATTGTGGCCAACACATCCTTCGGTGAGATGGGGTTCGAAATCACGTCGCCCGCGATCTTGTCGGTCGCACCAACGACGCGGCCACGGGCAATGCCACCCCCGGCGAAGAGGGCCGAGTAAGCTCGCGACCAATGATCGCGGCCTGCCCCCTTGGCTCCGTTGATCTTCGGCGTCCGGCCGTGCTCGCTGAGACAGACGACGAGAGTATCGTCGAGCATGCCCCGCTGCTCGAGATCGAGAATCAAGCCGGAGAAGGCCTTGTCGAACGGCGGCAAAAGCTGGTCGGTCATACGGGGGTAATGATTCCAGTGCGTATCCCAGGCATCACCAGCGAGGCCGTATTCATCCCAGAAAACACTCACCAGCCGCGTCCCGGCTTCCACCATCCGGCGAGCCCCGAGGCAGGCTTGGCCAAACAGTGACATGCCGTACAATTCTCGCGTGTCTTCCTTTTCTCGGCGGACATCGAGAGCTTCCGACACCTTGGGTGATTCCAGCAGCGAGTAAGCCAACTGCTGGAATTCATTCATTGTCTGAATGCGTTCGTTTTTCGCCAGTCCCCGCCGCGCGGTATCGAACTGATCGAGCAGAGTGCGGCGCGTGTTCAAGCGATCGAGCGTCAGTCCCTCAGGCATGTTGGTTGATGAGAGACGGAACGAACTATCGGGGACGCAGCCGACATACGGGTCCCAGATGTCGAGATCCATGTCACGCAGCGTCTTCTTGACCGAGCGTGAAGCCTTGCCTTCGAACTCGGTCCAGATCGGGTTGTACATCGTCCCAAGGTAAGACGCATACGGCCCCGCGCGGAAGACTTCCCCTTGCCGCTGCGAACTGAACGGGAAGGGCAAGGCCACGTTCTGCGGGAACTCGCTGAGTCCGCCGCGCCGCTGGCGATCGACATATTCCACGGCACAGCCGAAGTAAGGATGATGCTTCGGATCGCCGGGCGAGAGCTCCATATTGACGTCGATGATCGGCGTCCCGGTCATCGCATACGCCACACCGTGAATCGGATAGTCGTGGTGCATCGATCGCACCACGGTAATCCGGTCGGTCATCTTAGCGATATTCGGCCAGTACTCGCAGACATCGAGTCCGGGCAAGGCCGATGGAATCGGCTGAATGGTGCCACGAATTTCGAGCGGCGCCTCGGGCTTCATATCGACGGTTTCGAGCTGGCTCGGTGAACCGTACAGAAAGAGGACGATGCATTGCTTTGCGCGGCCGAAGCCATCGCCTGCACCGCTGGAAGCCTGAGCCGTTTTTTCGGCTTGTAAGAGATGAGAAAGCGATAATCCCGCGAGACTGGCCCCACCGACTTCCAGGAAGTCACGCCGTTTGAGACCGGTACACAGCCGTTTTTCCGAGCCGAGAACACGCAGCATGTAACGAATCGCCTCCTTCTCCACCCATCAGGCGCAGTTTATGTCATCGGCGGTCGTAGGGCAAGATTCGCAATGAGAATCCTCCGGGAACTATGGAATGTGTATTCGACGCGACCGGTTCCAGCGGTTACAGTCAAATCGGCTCGAGTTTCACAGCCTGTGAGGTGAACTGATGATCTCTTTGCGAGCGTTGCTCATCGGGACGGCCCTGTTTCTCTCTGCAATCATGGGAAATGGGCTGCAGGCAGCGGATGCCCCCCCGATGCCGATGGCCCCCTCCATCGTGGACCTTGTGAACCGCGTGAAGCCGTCGATTGCCGTCATCACGTTTGATGGTCGGGATGGCGATCGCCAAGGGTTGGGGACCGGATTCATCGTCGATCGCAACGGATTGGTCGCGACAAATCTGCATGTCATCGGCGAAGCTCGACCCATCCGTATTCAACTCCACGACGGGCGATCCTTCGAAGTGACCGCCGTGGAAGCCACCGACCGGCATCATGATCTGGCCCTGTTGCGGATCAATGCCCAAGACTTGCCCGCCTTGGAACTGGGCGATTCCGACACTCTGCAAGAGGGGGAAAGTGTGATTGCGGTCGGGAACCCGCTGGGACTGGAACGCAGCGTGGTCACCGGTGTCATTTCCGGGCGGCGCGATGTCGATGACCGGCCGATGCTGCAGATTGCCATGCCGATTGAACGGGGCAACAGTGGCGGACCGCTCATCGATATGCAAGGCCGCGTGCAGGGTGTGATCACCTTGAAGTCGCTGAAGAGCCAGAACCTGGGATTTGCCGGGCCGATCAATCAATTGAAGCCGCTGCTCTCAGATCCCAACCCGGTGCCGATGTCGCAATGGTTAACCATTGGCGTGTTGGATGCGGATGAGTGGACGCCGTTGGCGGGTGGACGGTGGAAGCAACGTTCGGGGCATGTGCTGGTCGAGGGAGCCGGTCAAGGATTCGGTGGTCGTTGTTTGTGTCTTTCGACGGCCCCACTTCCGGGTGAGACCTATGAAGTGGCGGTCGAGGTGAAATTCACTCCGCAGGATGGAGCCGCCGGCCTCGTCTTCGCGGCCGATGGTGGCGACAAACACTATGGGTTTTATCCCAGCAATGGCGAACTGCGGCTGTCGCGATTCGATGGCCCCGATGTTTATGCCTGGCAGGTTCTCGCGCAGGTTTCATCACCGGCTTACGATCCCGAGGGGTGGAATCATTTGAAGGTGCGTGTCGAGGCGGGCCGCATACGTTGTTATATCAACGACGAACTGCTGATCGAATCAAATGACATGACTTACCGGATGGGGCGTGTCGGGCTTTGCAAGTTCCGGCAGACATCAGCTGAGTTTCGGGGCTTCAAGATTGGTGAGACGTTGCCGTCCTCGCGGCCGACCAAGGAGCTCCTGGAGCAGATCGCGAGTGTCGCCGATGATCTGCCTCTCAAAGGGCCAGCCAAACCGGAAACCATAGCGGCTCTCGCACCGGCGGGACTTCCTGGCTTGCAGGCTTTGGAACGGCAAGCCCGCCAATTGGAAGCCCGAGCAGCACGAGTCCGGCAACTCGCCGCCGCTGTTCATGAAGCCCGCATCATGGAAGCCTTCACCAAGGCGATTGATCACAGCGATGCCGATATTGATCTATTGCGAGCGGCCTTGTGGATCGCCGCCATCGACAACCCCGAACTCGATATCGAAAATTACGTCCAGGTGGTCGAACGGATGGCCAAGCGAATCCGTGAGTCACTGCCGCAAGACGCGGATGCCATGGCTCGTCTCGCGGCTCTGAAGCAGGAACTCTTTGAGAAGCAGGGCTATCACGGCAGTCGGCACGATTACGATCACCGCTCGAACAGCTATTTGAATGAAGTGATCGACGACCGCGAAGGGATTCCGATCACTCTTTCCGTGTTGTTCATGGAAGTTGGCCGACGGCTGGAACTACCGATCGTGGGGATTGGATTGCCGGGCCATTTCGTGGTCCGCTATCAACCAGCCGATGGTCCGGGTCAATTGATCGATGTCTTTGATCGTGGACAGGATTTATCCGTCGAAAATGCCAAAGCCAAGGCACTCGATGCCACTAGTGGGGATTGGGAAGAGTCCTATCTCGATGCGATGCCCAAGCGTTTGATTCTGGTACGAATGCTGAGAAATCTGTTCAGCGAAGCCCGCAGCGCCGAAGATACAGAACGGATGTTGCGATACACCAACCTCGTCTTAGTGTTGGAACCCGATTCCGCCTCGGACCGTTTCTACCGGGCCGTGCTGTGTCTTCAGTCGGACCGACTGGACACGGCGCGCGAAGATGTCGACTGGCTCCTAAGTACTGACCAAGACGCGATACCGCGGCGCACTGTCGAGGATCTCTCCCGAGCCGTGGACCGGGCACGGAATCCGCAGTGATTTCGTGAGTGCGGGATGTCAGCCGCGTGATTGTTGAGCAGGAAGAAATCCCCGCGGCACGGCAGCCGCGGCTTTGCATCCCTATCGATTACACTCCTGCGGGGATGCGTTCAACCTGCGGCTTACTGACGACAGTGTCGCGATAGTACGGATCTTTCGCTGAGTAGGCATGGCTGTCGTCGGGAGCGGTGTTGTTGGCAACCATGCCGAGCACACTGACGTTGTTCGTCGACAGCACTTCCTTGGCTCGGCTGGCGGTTGACAGACTGGTCTTGCCCAAGCGAATCACCAGCAGCACTCCGTCAGTATGGCGAGCGAGTGCACACGGGTCGCTGACGGCCAGCAACGGCGGCGAATCGACAATCACCAGGTCGTACTCATCGCGTGCCTGCCGCAGCAACTTCGTCAGTTGCGGTCGTGAAATCAGCTCTGCGGGGTTCGCGGGCGGTTGTCCGGCAGGCAATACGGCGAGATTCTCCACATAGGTCTGGCGAGCCGCATTGATCCCTTCGAGGTCTCCATTCAGAACATCCACAAGTCCGATGTCATTTGAAATCTGGAAGAGTGTGTGCATGGTGGGGCGTCGTAAATCGGCATCGATCAACATCACGCGTTGCCCGGATTGTGCCAGTGCCACTGCGAGGTTTGCCGCCGTTGTTGACTTGCCATCGCCCGATTCGGGACTGGTGATTTGAATCACCTTAGCGCCCGAGGCTTCCCCGGTGATGTTCAAAGCTGTCCGCAAGGCACGGTAACTTTCCGCTTCGGATGAGCGGGGTGCCAGGAGATATCGCAATGCATCAGGCACTTGATCCCACTGTCCGGGAAGACGGACGAGAGTTGTGAATCGCGTAATCGTCCCCAGAAGTGGATAAGAAACGGCGCGTCGCAGTTCGTGCACAGAGTTAATCCGCAAATCACGCAGCTCACGCAGCAGTCCCAGTGCTGTGACCAGGAAGACACCGAATACAAAGCCACCCCCCACAAATTTGGCGACCCGTTTCATCGAGAGTTGTTCTTTAACGGCCGCGAGTTGCTTCAGCGTGTAGCCACTGCCTTCAATTTCAATCCCGACCTGATTGACCTGCGTGACTAGTTGCCCCCACAGATCGCGCAGGCGCGCAAGTTCTGCATGCATGGCTTCGTCCTTGGCCTGGAACTTGGCGACGGATTTGGCCAGCTTGGACTCGTCTTCGACCAGGTGCGCCAGTTCCTGATCGCGAATCGTCAATTCCTTCAGCTCCTGCTTCAGCGACTCCGCATACAAACCGACGAAGTCCACCTCGCCAGGATCTTCTCCATCTTCGACCTGTTGCTTCCGTTCTTCCGGTAAGCGAATGCCCTGGCGGCGATAGAAATCGAGTGCGGTCTGAATCGACTGCCGTACCAGTTTGACTTCAGGATGGTCGGGGCCGTAGTCGAGCAGCAGTTCCTTTTCCCGCAGCATAAGAGGCAGAATGCGATTGTCGAACACCGCGATGTCCTGCTGTTGCTGCTGTTGAAAATCGCTGCCAGAGGAACCGTCCTGTGCAATGAAGCGACGGATCAGAACTTCCAATCCCTCTCGAGGCTCTCCACTGGCCCGAGCCATTTCGATCGCTTTAACGCGTGATTGCAGTTGAGCCTGTCGCAAAACATTCAGCCGCCGTTGTTCTTCGGCGGCGAGGACCCGCTCTTGATGCACATTCGTGGTTGTCTGCCCATCAGATGCCTGGGCACCAACCGGTGCTTTCCACTGCAAAGGAGCAGTCTCGCGGAAGGCGTGATATTCCTGCTCTTTACTGGCCAGCTTCTTTTCGACATCGGCGAGGGCCTTTTCCGTGGCACTCAAAACTTCGACCGACTTTTCGTTCCGCGTCCGTTGCAGGTACTCGTCGTAAGCGGCGATGACCGCTTCGATGACGGCACGGGCATCCTCTTTGGTCTTGCTGGGGTATGTCAGCGTCAGCACGTTGGTGTAAGAACGATCTTGCCCGGAACTCCGTTTGACGCGTAAGTCGTCAATGATGTCCTCAGCAATGTCGGTGGATCCGGCAAAGATCGGGAGTTTATCGAGCTTGCCGAGCACCACGGCCCGATTGAGAATCAGCGGACTCATGATCAGGGCAATGTGTTCGCTGCGTTCGCCCCAACTGCTGAGTGTGCGTAACTCTTCAGGAACCGGGACCGATTCCTTTTTGGACACCAGAATTTGCGCCGTGGCTTCGTATTCCGGCCCCGAGCGGACATACAACATCACGCCCAGCAGAATGCCCGCCAGCCCACCAGCGGCAATCCAGTAGCGATACTTCAAAAGCAACTGGGCATAGTTGATCTGCTTGAAAACGGCTTCGTCTTCGCCATCGTACAGATTCTGCAAAGCTGCCGGATCGAAAGCACGTTCGCGAGTCACAGTCTTCTCCTGCCTGGCGCCAGAGACATGCCCGCCATCCCATGGGTGGGCGGTCAATGCTGCCATTCGGCAACTCTAGCATTCGGTTGCCAGTCCGCAGGGAAAATCCGCAACACGTGGCCGGAAAGAAACACGATTCGCAGGCGGCATAATCGCTACCACCGTGCCGATGTCACCAGCCGAATCAGCGGGCCAGTTCGGCCGCGACGATATGATGGTCGCTGCCCCGTCCGGTGCCGACTTCGCAACGCCGCACCAACCAGTGGGAAGAACACAGGACATGGTCGATGCGGGCCCAGGGCACGTACGAAATCCACAACCTCTGGGGCTTCACGGGCGACGTATACCCGTAACCTGTTCCCGCGACATCAAACGCACATGTCAGGTCGCCCCAGTCGCGTTGAAACATCGAACTCGACGCCGGGGTGTTAAAATCACCACCGATGATCAAGGGCTTATCGCCCGCGAGTTCCCGGATCTGCTCACGCAATTCGGTCGATTCCGCCATGCGTAACATCTGAAATTCGTCGAGATCCTGCTGCGCTTCGCCTGTCGCCAGGTCAGACCCGGCGAGTTCTTTCAATCCCCGCCGAGCGGTCATCTGGTGGACATCCCCGACGATGATCGGCCCTTGAGGCGTTTCGACTTCGACGATCAAACCGGCCACGCGACCGAAGGCCGTGGTCTCGCAGGTATGGAGCAATTTCAGCGGAAAGCGTGAGCCAATCCAGTAGTAGTCGATCTGGATGTGTTGCCAGTCGTGAAAGAATTCCGCGAGGAGTTCGTGTTCGCCGCGGGCTTCCTGCAAGACCACGATGTCAGGCCGTTGCCGGGAGATCTCCGAGAGAACCTCCGCGAAATTGGGTTGGAATCCCTGCACATTCGCGGTCACAAATCGCAAACTGGGGGCCGTGATTGGCACTGCCGGGCCAGTGCGGGCGTCGGCCAACCAGGGAGCACGGAACTCCATCAGCGGACCAGCCACCATTCCCAAGGCCACGACATTAGCCCACAGCGACGGCCGATGCCAGATGATCCCAGCGACAGACAATAACACCGCCGGCAAAGCCCACGGCGCCCGTGGCAAATAGGTGAGGGCGGCACTGAACCACCAGCGCTCCGAGACGACAAAGATCAGGACCATCACAGTGCAAACGGCGGCCAGATTGAGTCCCGACAAAGCCCAGACGAGACGGGCCATCCAACTTGGCACGACAATCTTCTGGCTCGGCAAGGGTGCAGGGCCTGGGCTATCTGGAGCCATCGACATCGTGTCTCTCACACTTCGGCCAAGACTGCCGGAGAGTTGGCCTTTGTCAATCGTTGCCAGGGAAACTCCGTCGCTCCCTCCTCAGCAAGATGCACCAACTGGGCCATTTCCCATGCGGTCACATAGTGATAGCGAAAGTTGGGATGTTGTCGATGCCAGTTTGCGAGATCGGCATGAAACTGCTGCACGCGGTGGCTCAACCACATCTCCAGATTGCCCGGCTTACAACCATGCGTGTGCAACTTCACAAAGCGCCAGTCGGGTCGATCTCCCACGGTGACATTGGATCGCAGCCAGTTCGCCATCCGGGCAAACTTCGGCGGATGATTGCCCAGCAGATCGCCATTTTCGATCTTGGGCAACACTCCGAATTTCCGCCGCGACCAGTCGAAGACCAGTGGACCCTGAATCATCAAGAGGCCGTTGTAAGGTGCCCTCCGACCGAGGTCAGACCGACGACCGTTATTGTGCGACTTGCGTTGGCCCGGCTGGTCAAAGGCATAGTAAATCGAATTGATCGTCTCCGGTTGTGTATCGCTCGGAGCCGAGGGGAATGTGAAATCTGCGTAGCAACCGGTTTCAAGCAGAATGGGAATTTCATGATCGACGCCGCACCATTGGCCATCGCGGCGGGAGTTGCATAGCGACCAGTTGCCATGAATGAAACCATACACGATCTCGCCGGTCTGCGGATCGCGCCGTAACAACCCATGTTGATGAAACAGCGTGTCGCGGAAACTGGCCATCTTTTCGCGGAAGCCGTCTTCCGTATCGTTGTGATGATGCAGATGGATCTCGACGTCGCCATAACCCTGATCCACGAGACTCTTCAGCCGATCGAGATGTTCCGGTCGGTATTCATCCTGCGGATAGAAGAACGAGTGCTGCGGTGGACGGCCGCTGCAATCGCGAAATTGGTCGAATAGTTGCGGGTACTCGTTGACCCAGCGATCGACGCGGGCGATGCCGGTGGCTTTGTCCGCGCCGCTGTTATCAGGTTCATAGTGATCGCAGACTGCGATGAAGACATCGACCTCGTCACGATCAAGTTTCACGGCCCGGCGTTGCGAACCGGAATAGAGATAGGTGGGCACCCATTGATCGAGGCCTTGTTTGCGCGACGCCGGCGCGTACTTAAGCAACAGCCAGAACGCCGCCCAAACCGCCAGCAAAGCCCCCACAGGAATCGACGAGAGTTCCCAGTTCATTTTTCACCAGTTCAATTCACACACGTCTGAAGCCCAGGGATCGCTATCCCTGGGCGTCTTGAATCTGTCGCTTATGCCGCTTTCGTCCATGTCACGCGGTAACGCGACCGCCAGGCATCCCACAGGGCGACCGCCGTGGTGAGATTCAACGTCAAAAACATCAACGCCGGGCCAAACAACTTGGAGCGGCGACCGTGAGATTGTGCGAACCAGCCTGCGATGGCCATCACATAAAAGCTGAACTGTATCGCGAGCAGCACCGCATAGGGGGGGGTATTGACCAGCGCGATATTGGCCGTCGCAGCGATGATGAGCAGCACCGGCGACACCAGCCGCAATAATTTGTGCGACACGAACTCAAACCAGAGCCGATTCCGCCACGGCCAGATCCAGGCGGGATAGAGCCGCACGAGTTGAGCCGCCCCGGCAATCGTCCGTCGTTTGCGGATCGCTTCCTGTTGTGGAGACGTCGACGGCACATCGTAGGCGATGGCTTGTGGTTCGAAGACGCAGCGGTAGCCCTGATTGATGATCGTCATGGGAATCGCGACATCATCGAGGATGGTCACTTCCGGAATCGGCTGAAACAGTTCGCGGCGGATGGCGTAACAAGCACCGGTTGCACCCGGCACGCCCCGAAACCGGCTTTCCGCCTTCCGCAAAAACTTTTCATACTTCCAGTACAGGCCGATGCCTTCTCCGGCAGTGGTCGTACTGGCGGAAGTCTTGAGGACCAGTTCGCCCGAGACCACGCCCACGGTTTCATCGGCGAAGTTGGCGAGACATTCCGTAAGAAACGCGGCGTGAAACTCCTGGCGGGCGTCGGTCAATAAAACGATCTCGCCACGGCATTGCGGAATCAGTTCATTCAGCACGGCGGGTTTGCCACGACGTTCGGCAAAGCGGATACCACGCACGCGTGGATCACCAATGAGTGACAGCGCTTCGTACGTGTTGTCCGTTGAGCCATCGGAACCGATGAGAATTTCGACAATCTGATCGGCACCGTGCATGGCGAGCAGGCTGCGGATTTTATCGGGCAGACGCCGGGCTTCATTGTGTGCAGCGATCACAATCGAAACAGATTTCCGCGTGGGTTGGCGCTGTCTCCGCAAAGGGATGCAATGCGCCAGGCCGGCCATCAACAACGGATAGCCCGCATAGATGTAACCGAGCCCGACAATCGAACACCAGAAGAGAATCTGCACCGTCGAATGCATCTCAGCCTCCCGATTTCACACGATTGGCTGTGAGTTCATCGAGCAGTTGAATCAACCGGCCGGTCTGTTGTTCCCGGGAGTATTCCTCGATCTCGGGTTCATCGGGCAGATCGCATTCGGTATCGGTTCGCAGTCGATCATGCAGCCAGCGTGCAATCCCCGGCACATCGCGGGGCGAAAAACAACTGTCGGGATGAAAGCGTTGAGCAATCTCTCGCGCTTCACCCGGTGGGCAAACCGTGAGCATGGGCCGACGAGCCGCAAGATATTCGAAGAGCTTCGCCGGAACCACGCGTTCGGCTCCGGGGACATCACTCAGCAGGAGACACAACGCATCCGACGACGACATCCACGCCAACACTTTATCGTGCGGACAATAATCGAGGGACGTTACCTTGCAGGCGGTCTGCTGCAGTCGATCCAGCACGGCCTGCTGCTCGGGAGTTTTTCGGCCCACGCAGACGAATTCCAGTCGACCGGCCGTCACTGGTTTCGTTGCGGCCAGTTGCTCGATCGCCTGCACCACGGGGGAAACGTCGGTCAGATTCCACAACGTGCCGGTGTAGATCAGTCGAAACTTGCCAGCGGTCGTGAAGTAATTCGTTGCGTTATCGAAGTCGACGAAGTCTTCAGCGTCGTATCCGTTGTAGATACAGACCCGCTTGGCTGACGATTGCAGGGCATCGAGTCGCGTGCCGATGCGGTCGACACTGGCCTGCGTGGTGGCTACAACAGCATCCGCAGCACGTAATACCGAGCGTTGTTGCCGTTCTTGAATCCACTGTGACCACCGATCTCGCTGAGCATGTTCCAGATACTGGCTGCTCAGATCCCACTCATCGCGGTAGTCGAGGACCAGTGGCAAGCCGAATCGCCGTTTGAGTGTCCGGCCGACAAGGAAACTTGTATAGGACGGGGCGGTGCAGACAATTGCATCGTGCGGTGTCTCGCGCAGCACTTGTGTCCCGGCGGCGACTGCATTCGGATACCACAGAATCTGCGGATCGGGTTGCAAGGCGAGTTTAGCCAGCGACTTGATCGCGGCTTTCCCCCAGCGCAACGGAGCCCGCCACTGAGGGCCGGGTTGGTTGCTGGCCGATCCCAGACTCCGTTTGACGCCATAACCCGGTTCCCAGGTTCTGGCACGCACAATCCGGGTAACCGCGGGAATCTCCGCGAGCAGGCTCTCATCAAGAACGGGTACCGAGGGATTTGCGACGGTCAGGACCGTGACGTTCCAGCCCGCTCGCTCCAGATATTTCACCCACTTCACCGGCCGTTGAACACCCGCCCCGCCAACAGGGGGAAAGCTGTAACCAATGAGTAACACCCGACCACGGCATGGGCGTGCGGTTGTGGCTTCGGGTGGCGGTTCGAGCAGAGTCGTTTTCATAGGGATTGTGATGTCGCCCATTGAGGAACGGCGCGATGGTATTCCATCAGCCATTCATCCAGAATCACGGCACGGTAGCGGGCAAAAACACCACGCATGGCCAGGTTTTCAATGATTTCGTCAGCCCACGGCAATCGATCGTGCAGAAGGAACACATCGCCCGCTGCGGGTGGATAACGCTGACACCACGCGGAAACATTGGCCGAAGATGTCATCCGAAAATCTTTCGGATCGACGTTCCACAAGGCGATGCGGTGATGCTGCTGCCAAAGTCCGGAAAACTTGCCGACTGACAGTTCGCCTTTGGGGGGGCGGACCCAGTGAATCGGTTGGCCCGTGCGGTCCTGCAGCCAGTCTTTGGTCCGTTCGATTTCGTCAAGGAACTGTGATGCCGTAGTCCGCCGTGGTTCGCTGTGTGTCCAGGTGTGGTTGCCCAATTGATGGCCTGCTGCTGCGATGGCATCGATGAGCTCCGGGTGCTTGTCCGCAGCTTCACCGACCACGAAGAATGTCGCCTTCAGATGCCAACGCTCCAACGTTTCCAGCAATCGAGGCGTGTACTCCGGATGCGGCCCGTCGTCGAATGTCAAGGCGAGCTGCCGTGAATGTTTCGGTCCGCGCACGAGCCAACGCGATGGCGGCAAGCAAGCCGTCATCAGTTGTCTCAGTGCTTGGCGAACCGGATTCATCATGACGTCAATAAGTCCTGCTGCGATCGATCATGTCAGGCATGGTTTCCACGATTTCTGGGTCGTCACTGGCTCGGCTTCATGCCTGACATGCTGAAAAATCTCGGTCAGTTTCCGGGCGGCTGTCAGTGATGAAGCCGGTTCAAATCGTCGGGTTAATCCTTCTGGTGGTACATGTTGCAGTCGATCAGCAATCGCCTCGGCTAACGCCCGAGGTTGTGCCGGGGGAACCAGCCGGTCGTATACCGGATCGGCGATTTCAGCGATGCCACCGACATTGGTCGCGACAAACGACCCACCCGATGCCATTGTTTCCAGCAATACATTCGGAACTCCTTCGGAGCGACTGGACAGCACGGTGACATCCGCCGCTCGGTACCATTGAGCCAATTGAAGTTGCGACTGTGACCCGCGGAATTCGACGATGTCCGTCAGTCCACTCTCCGCAATCTGCCGACGCAATGGGGTCTCCAGAGGTCCGCTCCCCAGAACATAGCACGCAGGATTCCCCCCGCGTTGACGAAGTTCACCGCAGGCCGCAATCCAGGTGGGCCAATCTTTCACGTCAACCAGTCGGCCCACCCCGACGACGACCGGCCGATCGAGTGGCAACCCAAGCTGCTGCCGGGCGGTTGCACGATCGCCGGGATGAAACACTGTGTGATCGATGCCTCGTGGCACCACATAGGTCTTTTCCGTGGAGATGCCGTCTTCACGAAGTGTGTCGGCGAGATCCTGGCTGACCGCGATCACCGCTGCGGCCCGGCTCAACGTTTTCAAAATCACGTCGCGACGGCGGCCCGTCCGTCCCAGCAGGAGCACATCGCTCCCTCCCACCATAATCACCGCTGGAATGTCGGCTTCCTCAGCCGCTCGCACCGCCACAGTCCCATCCGGATGGGCCCAGTACGACAGAATGATCTCTGGCTGGAACTCAGCAATCGTGCGTCGAACGACAGACCGGATCGACCACCACAGGAAGTCGTCATACAGTTCACGACACAGTTTCGGCGGATAATAGAACGCGGGGTATTCGGCAGCCACGTTCGACAAGATGCGATCACCCGTCGGTTGCGGTGGATGACGCCATGCCTGCAGGAATGGGACGGGTGCTACCACGCGGACCTCGTGCACTGCGGACAATGCCGCCAGCATGGTGCGATTGAACGTGGCCAGTTGAGGCTGACCCGCATTCGGATACGCGTAAGAGAGGAAGAGAATCCGCATGGTTTTCGGTGCTATTGGTGAGTTGTCTCGGGTTGGGGATTGGCCTCCGATGCTGTCGTTGTGGTGCGACCATAGCGTACCCACTGACGGAAGCGAGTGGTCAATCCGCCGTGCTCAATCGCTTTGCGGACGGTTTTGCGTCCCCATTGACACCATTGCAAATGTGCTGCGGTGGCTCGCCCTGATAAGGTGGGGGGCAGCAGCCAGACCGTGCCCGATTGACTGGTATGATTCGCAAAGAGTTCTTTGTAGTCCGCATCTCCCCCGCCGAAGTCAAACCATTCGGCGGGATCATGCTGGATGAGATCATCAATCATCTGAATGAGCATCATCTGCCCGGGCGAATGCTTCGCGTACTCCGAGAGATAGCCAACTTCCTCGTAATGGAAGCAACCATGATCCTGGTTGCCGACGGTGAACGCGACGGCTTGATCTTCAACGAACCAGAGGTAGCAGCGCAGCAGACCCAACTCAGCGAGCTTGGTGTATTGGGCCAATTCAGCGGCATCATTGCGAATCCGCAGTCCGAACTGACGGGTTTGCCAAGTCTGCAAAGAGATGCGATGGGCCACCTCCAGAAATCGCGGGACATCGCCCACATCTCTGAGACATTCGAGCCGCGTTGATCCGAATTTTTTCAGCTTGCGGCGGAATGTCTGCCGGGTTTTCGAGCTGAATTTGGACCAATAATCGTCGGTCTTCGTCGGAAGATGAATCCGTCTACGGGGTTGAATGCCCGCGTGATGAAACCGTGTCCAGCCCTGCGGCAAGACTTCGTTCAAGGCCTGGGCCAAGGTGGACTCGACATCCAGGTCTTCCATCAACAGGAATGCCGCGCCTGTGGAGACAACTTGCTTCAACGTCTGCTGAACGACGGCGGTTAACGCCCCCGATGATGAATCGCTGAGCACGCCATTACCGGCCAATCGCCAGCCATGCAGTTGTTGACCGAACGGAAAAGCCCCCAGTCGGCGAGTTGAGACCGACTTGGGGATCAATGCCGTGATCGCTTGCGTCGTGGTGGCCTCTTGTGCAGTGATCAGCAATGGCACGAGCGGCGTAGTTCTCAGATGGGCAAGGTCTGCCAGTACCACATCGGGATGTTGCAGCGGACAGGCTGTCACATCGGCGGCATAGAGCCGCATCCAATCCCAGTAGATCTGAGAAATGTGATTCTGTACGCCGGCATCGATCGGGTGGATGTGACATACCTGCCCCATCCCGTTCCGAGGATTCGCCATCGCCGTCGTTTGTGCCGAAGTCATAGAAGGCTCGAAAAGCAAATTTCAGAATTCCAATCAATACCGCTGCCCTAACCGGCCTGTACCACCACGCGGTGCTTGCCTGCCTTGGTCAAGGGAATGTCTTCCACGAATTGAAGTTCCAGCTCGACAGCCGATCCGGTGCACTTGCGAATTTCATTCAGCAGGAATTCGCGATCGGCGAGCATCAGGCCCCCATCGACCACCAGCTTCAAGGTGATCTTCTGCGGCGACTGCTGCACCACCTGGAAGCGGCGGATGGTGGGGAACTCTTTGAGCAGATGCGGGAAGAATTCGCCGGGAATCTTCCGGCCGTCAGGTGTGTTGAGCGTATCAAGCTGCCGCCCCACGACTTTGGTCAGCAGTGGCAAGCCGCGTCCACACGAGCACTGCCCAAACCCAGCCACAGCCCGGTCACCATTCACATAGCGAATGAAGGGCATGCCGTAGTTGAACAGATCGGTAATGACGACGTTGCCTTCTTCTCCATTGGGAGTTGGTTGGCCGTGGTCATCGATAATCTCGACAAACAGATTCTCCTGGCTCAGGTGCAGGCCTTTATGGTGTTCGCATTCAGCACCAATGAGCATGAACTCGCGGGACCCATAGGTTTCAAACACGGGAGCCCCGAGAATCTGTTCGAGTGTCACACGCTGGAAATCATGCAGCTTTTCCGCACCGACGATGATGGACTTCGGGGCAAACGGGCGTGCTCCGACCGATTCGCAATAGCGTGCGAATTCATACAAGGGATTCGTATAACCGACGACGACTTCGGGCCGGTATCGGTTCCACCGTCGCAGATGTTCCTGCATCTTCTCGGGTGTGAACTCAAAGCAACTCAAAATCAGATGCCGGTCGAGACGGTGATGCAGATCGGCTTTCCAGCGTTTCCACATCGGCACATTACCCACATGACTGCCCCAGACATAGAGCTGTTTTGTGCCGGGGGCACCACCTGCCCATCCGTAGCCGCGGTACATCATGGCCGTGCGGCGGTCATTGCTGCCGGTATCGAGATCGAATTGCAATGGTTCGCCACTTGATCCACCGGTCGCTTTTGATAACCGCACCAAAGGAGCCGTGGTCCGCATGCGCAGACGCTGCTGCCGGATCGTTTCCCGAGTGATGAGCGGCCAGTTTTGCAAGTCACTCAATTCCTGGACCGAGTACGCATTCAAACCTTGTTTGGCCCAGCTTTCGGCATAGAACGGACAACTCTCGGCCGCGTGCCGTATTAGCTTGCGTAGTGCCAGCAGCTGCAGAGTTTCCAACTGCCTGGCCGACCACCACTGCGTTTCTTCGGCGCGCTGCCAATGCTGCATCGTCTGGCGGCGTTTGATGACGCCGTCAAAGAATGGGAGCAGGACATGTCGATAGAGTTGGCCGTACATGGTCTTCACTTCAGCAAGGGCTTGTCACAATGTCTCAATGAACCGCTGGAATGGTGGCTGGTTCTGCTTCGGTTTGGTCCAGCGTCTGTTGTCCTCGGCTGGCCAGTTGGCGTCGAAATTCCCGGATGCCGGACATCACGCGGTACTTCCAGCGGGGGCGTCTCCATTGCGCCCAAGTCAAGGTGGTCACACGGTTGGTCAGCCGTTGTTTGTGGATGGAATCTCCGGCCATAAAGTCGAAGGCGTCGTATCCCCGCCTCAAACTTTCCTGCATCGAGAAGAAATCGGTGATCAGTCCCGGACTGGCGGCGGAATTCGCCACGCGTCCTCCCTGATAAACCATCACCCGCCCCTGATCGATCAGAAGTTGAGAGCAACCAAGAACTTCCTGTCCGCTGGACAACCGAGACAGCACCATTTCGCCGCGTGGCACCAAACGGTCAATCAATGCCCGATGAAATTGCGTGAAGCGTTCGCTCGAATAACAACCGGGCTGTCCCACGCTTTGCCAACGGGCCTGATGCAAGCGAACCAGATCAGTGAAAATGTCCTGGGCATGTTCTGCGGTTTCGGCCCATTCAAACTGCACATCACCGAGCTTGCGGATGTTTTGCCGAATGTTTTTCCGAGTCGAGTCCCCCAGGTTCAGCAGGACTTCGTGTTGAGCTTCTCGAGCTTTGTTCAGATCAAACCATCGAGCCGATTTCTGATGTAGCGTCCAATCCGTACCCTGCCGGATGACATCGGGCAACTGCTCTTCGGGAAAGCCATCGAACTTCAGGGCATCCCAGTCTGATTCCTGCATCAACTGGCTGAGCATTGTCTGCACAAAGGAGCCGAGAAACTCAGGCAAGCAGGCGAAGTTGTTGTATTCGATGAACACCGAATCTGCCGACGGCTCTCCAGCGGTACCACAATGCCAGGTTCGTTCGCGAAATAAACCATCGCGATCGTCAACCCCGCGCGTTAACAGCATCACACCCACGCAACGACCAGCGACTTCAAGGACGCCGTATCGATGGGGAACCAGATCGCCATAGTGGTCGAGCCAGGTTTCTGTCCAGGCCCGCGACGCTAGTAACGGCAGGGCTCCATGTTGTTTTTCGACCTGTTCCCAGCGCGACAGTACCTGAGAGCGATCTTGTGAGCTGTACCATCTCCATGTCGCTGATGTTGGAGAATCAGCCCGGCTGGTCTCGGCCGGTCTTTCGTCAGTGGTGACGGATTCCATCAAACTCACGGGAAGGCTTTCTGAGACAGCGGAACGAGGCATCCTGACAGAATCGGCGAGCCGACTTCCGTGAACAATTTCCTACGAAAACAAACGCGTAAAGACATACAAACCAATAAACATGCCCGCGCTGGCGGTCGTCAGTTTCATGATCTGAAAACGGTTCCAGACGATGAGCGGTTTCAGCGAGTCCGTATGAATCCAGCACAGGTTCAAATAAGCCGACGCCATGCCCAGCACGAGAAACGTGGGTACGATGTAACAACGGGACAACGACATCATCGACATGCACCACCCTACCAGCACTGCGGTGATATACGGCCTGAGCCGCAAGAGGTCGGGATGCCACAGCGGCACTTCCATTTGTCCCACGCGATACAACTGCAGGAACGCGAAGAAGAAACACCCGAAAAATAACGTGCCGCCGAACAGTCCTAATTCCACGTAGGCATGCACGAACGAATTGTGGGCCACAAGCCCGGCCATATCGGCGTATTCCCCATGACCAATTCCGAAGAACAGGTCGGGGGATTTGAGGGCATCGAAGCCTTCCGCCCACAGTTCGACACGCTGATGCCCGGTGCTGCCGTCGCTCATATCGATATTGGCAGAACGCCCTGCCACGAGGGGTAGGGCACACATTGCCAGAACGGCGCAGGCAATTCCGAACTTCGTGCCGAATCGGAAGACCATCAAAGTCATGGTGGCCGCACCCGCAGCCAGCATACCGCCACGTGATTTCGTCTCCAGAATTGCAGCGGTAAAGATCACCAGCGGCGCTGCCCAAAAGAAGCGGAACGCCCCAAGTGATCGATCGAAGAGAAAGGCAGCACAGAGCACCCCGCCTGCGACAATCACCATACAGAGATCGTTGGGGTCCTGGAAAATCCCCGTGCCACGCATCCGGAAGATGAAGATGGGGTTACCGTCGTCATCGAACCCATCGAGGTCACGCAGGTGTTCGATGAACTGGAAATCGAAGATTTCCCAGTAATCGAACAAGCACAGTGTCACCATGATGCCGGTGCAGGCCGCCACATTCGCCAGAAAGGCCTTCAGCCGTCCGGGTGTGTTCACGCAGGTCACACACAAGCCGTAATAGACCAGTGTCCGCAGGAATTGATCGGCCGAGGCTTGCACGCCTCCGAGATAAATATGCTGCAGGTGCGAGATGACGATGGCGATCAACATGCCGACCGCACAATAGGTGATCGGCTGCCGTATCATCGCGAACGGACGGAAGTGAGATTGCACCGATGTGGCCGTGAGGGCGAACGTGCTGAGGATCAGCCCTTCATACAGCGGCAGTCCTTCCAGCCAACTGAAGAGTTCGGCCGGGCGCAGGAAGAGCGTGGCTGTCAGTAACTGAAACAGCAGAAACGCCAGCGTCGCCAGTGAGGGATGCCGCATATCGCTCGGTGCAATCGTCAGACTGTGGTCGGCTCGCCACAATTGGCGCACACCCTCAACCACAGTTGCCGAAAACATACGTCACGCGGCGGACGCTGGTCGGAGAATTCCACGTCCGATGAACTGGCGGAGACTACGTTCTGAAACGATTGGCCGGAATCTGCGGCTGCTGCCGATCAGTCGGACGGGCGCAATGACAACAGCCGATGGCGCAGGGGCACCATCGGCTGTTCAGTGAATCAAATGGGATACTTAACAGGACGATTATCTGGCGGCAGCCCAAGTCACGGGACGACCAGCCACAGGGGGCACCTGCGGAGTCCGCTGCATCGGAGCGGCCCCGGTTCCCGAGACCACGACTCCCGGCAGACGTTGGAACTCTTCATAAGAGACTTGTTGAGTCGGCACCGGTGTCGGAGCGGCCGAAGTGAACGGAGGAGCAGAAGGATCGACCGGTGCGGCAGGATTTGCTGGTGTCGGTGCAGCCGACGGAGGCACGGGCATGGGGGCCGCTGGCGGATAGGCGGGCGCCATCGGCTGAGCATGAGTCTGGCCGCAGCCGCAATCCGAGGCAGGCATGCCACCATAGGACATGGGGGTCATGGCGTCGTAACCCATGGCGCCACAATTATTACAGTAGGGCATGCCGTGCTTGTGGCCACAGTGCGATTTGCACTTCAGGCAACATGGTTTGTGATGTAGCCATTCCAGCAGTGAGCAGCCTGGCCGACAGAGTTCGCGGGCACAGGGATCGCCCGGACCAATGCAAGAAGATGTGCAACAACAACCCAGAGAAGAACTTGCGACGAGCAATGCAGTGGCAACGAGGGCATACGCCTTCATGATGGGCCTTTCGGCGAGCAAACGTAGATGGGAGAGGAGGAAACCCTTTGCAGGGTCATCTTTCCTCTTCATCGACCACCAGCCCTGTTAAACTTTGACGATTATTCCGATTTTTCTGAAAATGTTGATTTTCGCGAAAATCGATGAACTTGCAGTCTGGTTTTTTGCCTTTCAAATATGACGTAACACGATGACACGGAATTGCTTGTGATTTTTATCCGCCAGCTGGTTTGAACTGATCAGAGAAATTCGCCTGTTGACCCTAGCCATTTTTCCGTGAAAATATCCGCGAACCGTCGGAATCTCGGTGAACCTATCGAGCCGAACGGTCGTCTGTTCTGGGGAAGCGAAAGTTTCGGACGGGGTTCGTGTTTCTGTTTCACGGCCGCCGAAACGGCTTCCTGAAGTCAATTGCCGCAATTCATAGAAGGTATCTGGGCAGTTGTCTCCCTTGCTCTAAGAGGACTGCGGAACTCCGCAGGAGGTGCGTCATGCAGCGACAAATCAGCATTACCAACGCGACCATCAACGCTTTCGCCGCTATTGAATTCGGCCAAGCAGTCGTCGTGGCGAATGCCGTCGCGGGCACCTCCCTGTCGTGTCATCACGCAGACTCGAAGTGTCCCGACCCAGGTAAATCGGATTCGGGATCGCTAGGTCTGTGGCGTGAAGGTGAGATGTGGCGCGAAACGCGCACGTCCGACACAACGCCATCAGATGTAAGCGTATCCTATGTACCCGGCATGAGTTATCTCATGCCCTCCGATGTCGCGATGCCCGCCCGAGTTTGGGCGTCCTGGGTGTTGAGCCGGTCGCTTTGCGGCTAGGCACACGGTGTTCGGGATCATTTCCTCGAACATGCAGGGCGTAAGGTCATGGTGACTCGTCTGTTCCCCCGGGAACCGTCGTAGCGTCGACGGTTTGATTCCAAGGGACAGTCAGTTTCACCGACCCATTCCTGTCACCACGCGGCCAGTTTTCGTGCGCTGCGGTTGGCAGAACACCTTGCGTGCTTTGAGTCACTACGCACCCGCTGCCTTTCCGGCTTCGGCGGCTGTGCCTTGCAAGGGAGTTTGTCACCATGGAGATGACGGAAGAAGTTACGTTGTTAGTCGAAAAGGCGCAAACGGGCGACCGGTGGGCCTTTGGCGAATTGGCGAACCGGTTCGAGTCCAGCGTTTTCGCGGTGGCCTTGCGGCGCTTGCGGAACCGGACGGAAGCCGCCGAATTGACCCAGGACGTTCTCGTTCAGGCGTATCGCAAGCTGTCGCAGCTCCGCGAACCGGAACGATTTGCCGGGTGGTTGAAGCGGATTACGGTGCGCATGGCCATCAACCGGGCGGTGCGACGCCCCCCGGAATCGGCACAAGACCCCTCAGTTCTGGGGGCTCAACATGCCGCAGCCGGGACTCCGCTCGATTCGCTCTTGACAGGTGAACGGGCCGAGCAATTGCGGGATGGACTGAACCGCTTGCGGGATCTTGATCGGAAGACTTTGCTGGCATTCTACTTTGAAGGCCAGTCTTTGATTGAGATGAGCGACCGGTTCCGCAGCCCAGTGGGCACGATCAAGCGTCGTCTCCACACGGCACGGAATCGTTTGCGGGAAGAACTGGCTCAATCACAACCCGCCTGAATCCCCCACACCCTGTTCGCACCTTCGCGGGCAGGGTGTGGTCGTTTTATCTGCAGCGGTTCAGCTACAACATCCCGCCTGGTGTTCACTCAGAGTTTTTGCCCGTTACCCTCCCCCGCCCAGAGTCTAGAGGGGCGTCTCCACATACGGCAGCAGTATTTGAATTTTCGATACTACAGTGTGCCGAATTCTAACGCTGGCGTGTCTGGGCCAGTTTGCCCAAGTGTCAATACGCTGATGCCTGTGCTGCCCGCCATTCTCAACATCTTATTGGGGAAGATGTTAAAACAATCGATAGTTCAGCTACCTTTTTTGCTCACACCGTCGATGTGTTCGACGTATATGATACAGAGGAACATTGACCGCCAGCCTTTGCCTGACACGCAACACGCCACGGCGGGCCATTATCACAGAAGTTCGCACCTGCTGGGGGGATCTATCATGGCTCGGCAAGATGCATTAGTTCGACTTCATCATCGCCTCGTCGCTCAACGCGACGATCTCCGGCGAAAACTCTCGGAAGATATGGACCTGACCTACGCTCACGATGACGGGATCAACGACATCGGCGAAACCGCGTCGCAAGTGGAGCAGTCCGAATTGCACAGCCAGTTAGCCGCGTTGGAGAGTCGCGAACTGGCACAGATCGAGCAGGCCATTCACAAGATGCATACCGGCACGTACGGTTATTGCGATCGCTGTGAAAAAGCTATTCCGATTGCCCGCCTGCAGGCCTTGCCGTTCTCTTCACGGTGCATCACCTGCCAGCGCAAGAGCGAGCGGCGGTCCACCGAAGAAGAGTTTGAAGCCAACTGGGCGTCCGCGATGGAATACGAACGTCGCTCGAACGATCGTGAATTGAACCTGAGTGATATCGACGTCGGTTAACACCTGACTATTCGATGACATCCATTGAAACCCAGGGAGTGCGCCCCCTGGGTTTTCTGTTTTCATGCGATCTGCTGATAGAGCGCGTCGTACTGCGACATCATTTCCCGCAAGGAGAATTTGGTTTCAATCCGGGTGCGGGCCGTCTGGCTGAAGGTCCGCCGTTGACCCGGATCGTGGGCCACTGTGCAGAGGGCCTCGAACCAGCGGGCTTCATCACCCGACGGGACCAGCAGTCCCGATGACTCGTGTTCGACCACTTCCGCGATCCCCCCGACATCGCTAGCCACCGGGGTACAACCAAGAGCCATGGCTTCGAGCAAAGCGACCGGCATCGCTTCCTGACTCGAAGGCAGGCAGAAGACGTCCATCTCGCGGACAAATGGCCGAATGTCTTTTTGCAGGCCATGAAAGATGACGCGATCTTCAATGCCACACTCGGCGACCGTTTGTCGGCAACGAGACATCTCGACGCCATCACCGACGATAGATAGTCGAGCCTTGACACCCGTCTTCAACATCTCGGCAAAGCATCGAATGAGCAACGGCACCTGCTTCTCAGGCCGCAGTACGCCGCAGAAGCCGAACGTCAATTCCTCGCTGTTTGTGCCAGCACGAGGGGTGAAGCGTTCGAGATCGACGCCGTTGTAAATGATGCGCACACCATCGACCGACTGGTGATACTTGGAAACCAAAACGTCGCGGGCAGCGGATGAAACAGCGACCTTGGCCCGTGTGCAATCCAGCAGTGATCCCAGCAGGCGATGCCGCCACCACGGGTATTTCGATTCGCTGAAATGGCAGGTGTAAACGGTCGCCCAACGACCACTCAACAGGGCTGCGGGCACTCCGAACGTCACTCCCGGATTGCCGTGGATATGGACGACATCAAACTTTTCACGACGCAGAAACGCGGCTAACCGGGCATGTAACGTCCAGTCAAATCCCTGTGTCGAGCGGTTGAGCGCCGTGATGCGGTAGCCTTCGCCGATCAGATCCTGCGACACGGCATTGAGGGAACCCAGCACGCAGGCTTCGACATCGTGCCCCTGCGATTTTCCGACCCGCAGAAAATCGACCAGCAACCGTTCGATCCCGCCATTCCCCGGCGGCGACAAATTGATATGCACGATCCGCACTAGAACATCCTCCGGATGACATGATGAAACCGGGGGTGCTTAAGGCAGTAGTCGATCACTTCCTGCGTGAACTCGCCAAAGAAGGGTTGCCCGGCGTATTGGGCAAAGCGGATCGTGTGCCCCGCCAGATTGACTTCAATGCATTTCCACTCGTTGTCCGCAGTCAGAATCATATCCCAACCGAGCAGATGCATGTGCGGAATGTAGGTCGCCATCTTCGCACATAACGCCTGCATCTCGGCGAACTGCGGCACAACATGAGAGCCATCAAACCGCAGATGCGTATTCGGATGCTCGGTAAACGGCACGCCATATTTGTCGACGGCATAGTCGTTCAAGCGACCATCGGGATGGATGTAGCAAACAATCCCCCCGGCCGTTTCGTTATCGAGGCTGCCATCTTTCCCCATGCGTAAGGCGGCATTCAGCACATGGACCTGATGCGTGACCACCGACCGGTACGTGTAAACACGCAACGTGTTCAAACCATGCGTGTTGAACGCGGCGAGAAACGGATGCTGTTCGATGAGCGGCTGAATCAGAAAATTCTGCTTATCGGAGGCATCGTGGCGGAGTTCCTCGGGGGACTTCGGAAACGAGATCCCTGCGCCGCCACTGGAATCGGTGTTCGGTTTCAGCACGACGGGATAGGTCAGACCATCGATGATGCGATGCACTTCCTCGAGACCAATCGGTTGCAGATCGCGATCAAAATAGTCGCCGCCCAAGCAGTGCAGATCGCACTGCGGGAAGGGCAGGTTGGGGAACAACCGGGCGTAGAGGCTTTTGTGCGAGAAGAAGTTCGCCCATTCATGCGGGTTGAGAATGCGGTCGATATCGGCCGCGAAGATTTCTTCCGGCACAATCCGTGGGTCCGCCGTACCCGAGGCTCCATTGCTGATCCGCAGCGTATCGAGTGAGAAACGGGTACCGAAGGGCGACCACATCTGTCGATGGGCCGCTTCGACATCCGCCGGAGCAGGCTTCTGATAGCCCATGTTCAAATCACGGACTTTGTGATGCCGCTGTTGCCAGTCGGTTTGAATGGCTCGGCGGCGCCGCCGGTAACCAAGGGAATCGAGGATTCGCATGGGATCGCTGGTTCGGATTGTGGCGATTCTCCGGGGGTGAGGAACCCGCGCACACCATCGCCGGGGATGTGCGTATGGAAAACCTAGCAGATGATTTCGGACCAGCGCGTAAAAAAAGCCACGGAGCGGGAACTCCGTGGCCTTCTGCTAACGATGTCGAGACCCAGGGATCGCGATCCCTGGGCTTCGGCGGTTCATAGTTATGCAGTCTTCATCGCCTTGCCGAGGATCTCGGAGGTGCTGGGACGCATCACGCGCGGGTCGACTTGTTCGGCCTTCTGCAGGGTGGCACGAATGTCTTTCCCGGAGATCGAAACCGGCTTCTCGCCCTTATGATTTTCGGTCAGATCGACACGGCCGACGGAATCATAGTAAGCGGCAAAACCGACCTTCACCGGCTGAATCTTCAGATCACCAGCGAGGTTATCGAAGATCTCATGGGCATCGAAATCGCCCCAGATCGCTTCACCGTTGGCATAGGGAACGTCGGCGTGCTTGCGGCCGATGATGATGTTGGTGTAGCCCATGTTCTGGCGATAGATGGCGTGCATCACCGCTTCCTTCGGGCCGCCGTAGAACATCTTGATATCGAGGCCGAGCAGGATCACGCGGTCGGGCACTTGCTCCTTACGCGGTCCCCACAAGGTTTGATCGCTGTCACCGTCACCTAACTGGCGCTTATCGATGAGAGCCTCATAGGTCTCCATACGGATCTCGGCGTTGACGTCGTCCCCCTTGGTTTCACCGATGAGAGGATTCAACACGGCACCCGCGTTTTTGCCTGCGCGGATCAACGTTTCGAGACCGTAGACCAATGCGTATTCGTGAGCCCGGTGCAGCGGGTTGCGGGTCTGGAAGGCAACGACGGCGTCCCAACCTTTTTCCGCCAGCAGCTTGCGGACTTCGCGCGGCGTGAGCACGTACTTGCCGAACTTGGCGTTCTTCGGCTGAGGCAACACCTTGATCTCGCCACCAATGAGGTGCGACTTATCGGCATCACCCTGCAGAACCATGTTTGCCCCGGCATGATCGACGCGGTCGGTGAGGTAGACCTTCTGAATGTACTTCAGCTTGGGCCAGGCATAGACGTCGTTGATTTCGAGGGTCGCGGCAACGGCACCGTCCGGACCAACCAACGCGACTTTGTCCCCGGCCTTCAGAGTCTTGGCCATGTCGGCGGTGACGGGGAAGGCAATGGGAATGGTCCAGGCGTACTTCTTGCCATCGTTGATGACGACACATTCATCGAGCACGCGATGATACGCTTCGCTGTTCATCGGGCCGGTGAGCGGGCTGAGCGTGCCATCGCCAAAACGGTAGACCGAGGAAAGATCGGCAGCGGAAACCGGGACTTGTGGCAAGCCAGCGGCTTCGGCCTTGAACGCTTCAATTTCAGCAGCAGGAACGGTCCGGCAGACGGGTTCGGTCAATCCACCATGCGGGGGAATCAGATCGGCCATGGCGACAGCAAGTCTTTCTGCATACAGGAGTTAAGTTGATTTCGCCGGCCTCAAAGCCACCAGCGATGTTGACTTCTGAACATCGGCAACATAGGGAGAGTCTGCCGAAAGTGCAAGACGGAGTGGTTTTGAGTCGAGAGTTGAGGGTCCAGAGTCCAGAGCAAGAGACGCCAGCGAGCGGGGGGCGTCAGCCCCCTGGTTGAGCGTTCGCTGCGACTTTATGCACTATCGACCCTCCGCCAACGATTGCGTTTGGGCCGCGAATTGATGCAGCAGATCGGCCGCAATCCCCGAGTCGATCACGCCCGCCGCCCGCAACACGCCCTCTCGGGGTTCGGTGACCAGATCCGCCGCGACCAAGGCCGCGGCCGCATTCGCCAGCACGATGTCCCGTGCCGGACCTTTGGTGCCCGCCAAGACCTGTCGGATGATCTCCGCACTTTGAGCCGGGCTGTCGACCCGCAAGTCGGCAACATCGCATTCATCCAAGCCGAGCAACTCCGGCGTCCATGCTTTCCGTTCGACGATGCCGTTCTGCACATCGAAGACGGTGGTTTCACCCCACAAACTGACTTCATCGAGTTCGTCGTTACCACAAACCACGAGGGCATGCCGACTGCCGAGTTGTGAGAGTGCTCCGGCCATCAGTTCCGCGAGTCGGATCTTGCCCACGCCGATCAGCTGATGCTGTGCTTTCGCCGGGTTGGTCAGTGGCCCCAACAGATTGAACAGCGTGCGAAAACCGAGCTTCTGCCGGACCGGCGCGGCATGCTTCATCGCCCCGTGCAAGCGCTGGGCAAAGCAGAAGCCGATGCCGAGTTCATCGACGCATTGACCGACCTGTTCAGGTGTCAGATCAAGCCGGACACCGAGGGCCTCCAGTACATCGGCGGACCCACTTTTGCTGGAGGCACTGCGGTTGCCATGTTTCGCCACCGGAACTCCACACGCCGCTGCCACGAAGGCGGTCGCCGTACTGATGTTGAACGTGTGCAGCGAATCCCCGCCGGTGCCACAGGTATCGAGCAAGCCGCTGCGGACCGACGGGATTTTGAGCGAACGCGCTCGCATCGCCCGCGCTGCGCCGACCAGTTGATCCACGGTCTCGCCCCGACACCGGAGCGCCGTCAGCAACGCCGCGATTTCGACGGGATCGGCCGCACCATCCATAATGGCCCCGATGGCCTGCTCCATCGCGGCAGCCGACACGGCCCGGCCTTCGAGAAGATCAGTCATCACGGTTTGCAGGGCGTCAATCACAATCAGATCCAACAGAAGCCCAGGGATCGCTATCCCTGAGCGTCAGGGGCATTTAGTCATGAAACTTGAACGGTTCCGGGGCGATCTGGTCGACCGGCCGCATTCCAATGTTGACCAGAAGACCGACCGCGATGCAAGTCGAGAGCAGGCTCGACCCGCCATAACTCATCAATGGCAGCGTGATTCCCGCGATGGGCATCAGGCCGACGGTCATGCCGGTGTTGATGATCGCCTGCGTCGCCAGCAGGGCCACGATGCCGACGGCCAGCAGCCGCCCGAACGGGTCGCGGGTTGCCACCGCCACCTGTAACCCCCGGGCAAACAGCCACGCATACAGCAGCAGAGTACAAGAGACACCGAGAAAGCCCCAGCGTTCGCCGACCCAGCAGAAGACGAAGTCCGTCTGCCCCGCTGGTAAGTGGTACGCATCGGGATCATCGAGCGGCTGGTCGCCGAGTTCGCTCCCCCAGCCGCCGCCGAGCGACATCACCAGTTTCGCCTGATGCTGATGATACCCATCCCCCTGCGGAGCCGGTCCGCCATCGATCTGGCTGAACAGCGACGTAATCCGCGACCGCTGTTCCGGGTTCATGCCCGCCCACATCACGGGCAGCGAAACGATCCCCAGGCAGACAATCAGCACCAGATGCCGCAGCCGTGCGCCCGCCGCGAACAGCATGGCAAAAAGCACCGGCAGAAAGAGCATCGCCGTCCCCAGGTCGGGCTCTTTCAGAATCAAGGCGACGGGGATCAACGTGACCACAAACGGAATGACGAGCCCCGACAACCGGCGATAGTTTTCACGGACCGAAAGATAGTCGGCGAGCGCCAGAATGAACGCCAGCTTCGCGAGTTCCGAGGGTTGCAGATCGAAGAAACCAAGCGGAATCCAACTGCGGGCCCCGTTCCGCATCGGCATCCAGAAGACCACGATCAACAACGGCAGCACCGCGGCGAAGGCGGCGTAACTGTAAGGGCGTAACCGACGGTAGGGGATCAGGGTCGACGCGACAAACAACGGCCCGCCGATAAGCACCCACGTCATCTGCCGGGGAAACAGGTCCATCCCATCCGCGAGCTGGTCGGCCCGCTCAATACCCGACAGCCCGACCAGCAGCAACCCCAACGTGGCTGCCACGATCGACCATGGAATCGGTGCTGTAAGACGCATCGCCGCCGACATATTCCCCCCGCCTGACGGTGGGAGTTGTACGTTCCCGGCCGCGACCGGGGGAAGACCGACTTGGACGACGAAGTGGGCGCGGGTTGGCTGGGGTCAGATATCCTGACGCGGATCTTCAGCCGTGCTCGGTTCGCGGACAGGCCATCTGCTCTCAGACTCGTTATAGCAAGCCTGCTGGGGGCTCCCTTTAGTCGAACCCAGGCACTTATTGCTGACCTTTCAATAATGCTCCAAACTCCCGGCAAAAGCGATCGGCAAACTCGCCCTCTACAACAACCTCTCCCTCCATCGCGGCTGATGCCTTCCAGCCTCCTATGCGATAACGCACCTTGATGTATCCATGCGAGTCTCGCTGAAACCGAAGCCATCCAGATTCGGTGAAAAGAATCTCAAGCTGCTCCGTCACCAGGGACTCGAAATCGGCTAATCGCTGCATCGTCGCATCAGACGAATCAAGCATGAGCCCCCCATGCGATGCTGTGAATATTTGATGATGCGCTGATGCGACAGCTTCAACCCGACAAGCAGCATAACCATCCTCAAGCGGACTGGATTCGATACAGAGGAAATTGTCGTCTTGGCCGATGCGCATAGAATTTGGGCGAACTAAGGGATTGAGAACTGCGTTTCTGCTTATCTCGGGAGGCAATAGAATATCTTTGCGTTCCAGAATTCTGCCGAGTCAGAGGTTCGGCAGTCAATCTTAAAGTGGCAATACCAATCGATGTTTCCATGTCTGAAATCACCACGCCTTCCCCAAAATTCCTTGAGCGTCGTAGAGATCAGCGGGGTGGCTGGGATCAGATTGGCTGACGAGCGATCTTCAGCCGTGCTAAGTTCGCCGACAGGCCATCTGCCCCCAGACTCGTGATGATATTCCTGCTGGGGGCTACCGTTGGTCGCCCCCAGCCACCCGTCATAGGTCAGCCACCTCCGCCTTGGTTGCGAACAAGGTCTGAGAATTCATATTCGATAGTTCTTATCTGGTCCAAGTTCAGCGCCTCCGCTTGAGAAAGCGCAGACTCAAAATTGCCCAGCAGACTGGAATTCACATGTCCCTCGCAGGCGCAGACCAGAGTGCATGCCACCGCCGCTTCAATTGTCATGCGATTGTCTCTCTGACTGATTTCCAAATATGCAGAATTGGCTGCATTGAAGGCGTCTCGCAGCAAACGCTCGTTCATTGGAGGCCCGAGTGAGGCTTCAAGTGTTTTTAGTGCCTTTGCCAAACGGCGGTCTCTCGTTAAATAAGAGACACGCCGGTAACATAGAATTCCGAATTGCCGAAACTGCAGAAGCAAAAAGGGACCGACTCGTTGTGGCACTCGTCTCATTGCCGTATCTCAAACGGGTTCCAACTGGGTCGCATCCGTAGGATCGAAGCGTCCACTGTGCGATCAGCGGCGGTAGTTGCTACGCCTCATTAAAAGCCCGCTCGAGCGCGGCGATGTCGAGTTTGACCATCGTCATCATCGCCTTCATCACGGCTTCGACCTTCTTGGAGTCCTCGTCACCGATGAGCTGCATGAAGCGTCGCGGAACGATCTGCCAGGTGAGGCCGAACGGATCTCTGATCCAGCCGCACTGCATCGGTTGTGCCCCGGCCGTGATGAGCTTGTCCCAATACCGGTCGACTTCGGCCTGGTCTTCGCAGTCCACAAAGAGCGAGAAGCCTTCGGAGAACGTGAAGTACGGACCGCCGTTGTAGCCCATAAAGACTTGACCGCCGACGACGAACTCGGCCGAGGTGATCGGCCCGTCGCTGCCCGTGCGCGCGACGTTCCTGATCTCGGAGTCCGGAAAGGTGGCGGCGTAAAACTCCATGGCCACCTCGAGTTGATCATTGAACATCAGGAAGGGCGTGACCTTGCTCATCAGCGGTTCTCCATCTGCGGGTGCCACGGTTGCCACCGCGAAATTGACTCCGGTTCGCTGCAGCGCATGGTCAGACGCATTTATTGTGCGACAGTCGGCTTCATCACGACCACCAGATGCTGGCCCATGTTGGGGGCACACCGCATTCCCGGACGCAGCAGAAACTGTGAACGCTCGGAGTAAACATCGGCAGGCTGGCCTTGAACCATCACATCCTTGGCTTCGTAAACCAGGTTCATCTGGAGCAGGTCTTTCGCCAGCACCGTGGCTGTAATGGTCAAATCTTTATCCTTGCCAAGGCTCACAAGTTTCGGCGTGCCTGCCCGCAACTCAACGACTCCGAGATCCTGAACCGGTATGTCACTGGCGATGGAAAAATCCTGCCGCAACTTCGCTTCAGCCGGCGACGTTTGAGAGCAACCAACCGTAAGAGTCACGAACTGAGTAGCAAGGGCGACGATGGCAATGTGTTGTATGTGCATAAAATCTTGTGGGTTTCTAGGTAGTAAGGATCGGCAGAATCGTGTTGCTATCTACTTCGGACCGCGATGCTATCGTTCGCGGCTCTGAAGTCTGCCTCTCCAGGGTTTCGGTAGTCAAGTGCCTGCCTCACAATTTTCCGTCAGAAGCAGCTCGTTGAGCGGGACGGCAACCCGCCCGATTTTGAGATTTTTGCCGCAGGTACTAGGAAATCCGGAAAAACCTCGGTACTCTCAGTGTGGGGAATCGTAGCACAAAGGAGGGAACTGAGTGCGTTGCGAGCGGTCAAGGAGGCAGCCGCTTGCCAGCCCGCCCGTCGGTCTGACGCCCCAAGGGAGCGCACGGTCATGATGTGTCCATTTTGTCGACACGACGAAACGAAAGTCATCGATTCACGGACGAGCCAGGATTTTGTCATCCGACGGCGGCGCGAGTGTCTGCGCTGCGAACGCCGTTATACCACCTACGAAAAGATCGAAGAATCGCCGCTGAAAGTCATCAAGAAAGATGGCTCGCGGATTCCGTTCGATCGCGAAAAGATCAAAGCCGGGCTGGAAAAAGCCTGCTTCAAACGCCCCATCTCCGCGGAAACTCTCGAACAGGTCGTCGCTGATATCGAAGCTGACCTGTACGAAAGTTTTGATCGCGAAGTCCCCAGCCGTTACATCGGCGAGAAGGTGATGGAGCACCTGAGAAACCTCGATCATGTCGCGTTCGTGCGGTTCGCTTCGGTCTACCGCGAATTCAAGGACGTGAACGACTTCGTGGAAGAACTCGAACCGATCCTGCGGGGCATGCCGCGCTGAAAAGCCGTCGCCGTTCGCAGCGTTGATCGTGTTATCAGTTTCCCTCGATGTGATCATCAGGTACGCTCGCTGCATCTGCTGAGATGTCCTGCCGCGTGGAACCTGCCCGATGACCGATGCTCCGAACTCTGCGTCCACTGATCCGCAAATCGTTGTCACCAAACCGAAGGGCTGGAACACCGAAGACTGGTGGTCGGTGGCGATTGGCTTCCTGTTGTTGCTGATCGGACTGATTGTGGTCGCATCGAACAAGCCCGACGATGTGCCCGAGCGGCTCGAAACCTGGAAAGCCGCGAAAGCCGCTGCCAAGGCGGTGCCACGAACAGAGGAAGCCAAAGACGAGAAGAAGGCCGCCGATGATGCCGTGAAGTCGGCACTTAAAAAGGTGGCTCCGAATCCGCTTGCCAGTTACATCGGCAAACTGAGCGAATGGAAAGACTCCCCGAAGGCGGCGTTCCTCGATAAATCCGGCAAGTGCGTCTGCATCCCGTTGCTGGCCAACTTCGGATTGCTCGGCCTGTTGTTTGGCGTCGGTTCGGTCTCACTCGGCCGTTCGGCGGCGTTGTTCGTGCCGGGTTTCATCGGTGTTTCACTGCTGGCGATTCTCTCTCAACTCCTGGCCGATCAAGCCGTCATCAAACATTATGGCCTTGAATATGCCCTGTGGGCCTTGGTGGTGGGGCTGATCATCAGTAATACGATCGGCACTCCGAAATTCCTGATGGCCGCTGCGAACACCGAATTCTACATCAAAACAGGGCTGGTGCTGCTCGGGGCGGAGGTCCTCTTTGATCGCCTGCTGGCCCTCGGTTTGCCGGGTGTCTTTGTGGCGTGGGTTGTCACACCGATCGTGCTGATTACCACCTTCATCTTCGGACAACGCGTCCTGAAGATGGAATCGCCATCGCTCAACATGGTCATCTCGGCCGATATGTCGGTCTGTGGCGTTTCGGCGGCCATTGCCACCGCGGCGGCCTGCAAGGCGAAGAAGGAAGAACTCTCGCTCGCTATCGGTCTGTCGCTATCGTTCACCGTCATCATGATGGTGGTCATGCCCGCGATCATCAAAGCCGTCGGCATGAGTTCCGTGTTGGGTGGTGCCTGGATCGGTGGCACGATCGATTCGACGGGAGCCGTTGCAGCCGCCGGGGGCATGCTTGATAGTACCGCTCTGGAAGTCGCGGCAACGGTGAAGATGATTCAGAACATTCTCATCGGCGTGGTGGCGTTCGGCGTCGCGGTCTACTGGGTCACCTGTGTCGAACGGAAAGCCGATGGGCCACAGCCAAAGATCTCCGAAATCTGGCAACGTTTCCCGCGGTTCATTCTCGGCTTCCTGCTGGCGTCAGCGGTCTTTTCGTTCCTCAGTTCCCAGGGTGACTGGGAGCTTGCCATGGGGAACGCCGTGACCGATGGCATGACTAAAACGATTCGCGGCTGGTGCTTCTGCCTGGCGTTTGTGAGTATCGGCCTCGAAACGAACTTCCGCGAACTGGCCAAGTACTTCGCTGGGGGCAAACCGCTGATTTTGTACGTCTGCGGGCAAGCGTTGAACCTCGCGTTGACGTTGTTCATGGCCTGGCTGATGTTCGAGAAGATCTTCCCACAAGCCACCGCGACGATCACGCAATGATGTGGGCCTCTACTTTCCACCGCTGGCTGACTTTGTCCGGGATCATTGCCACGATGTCGGTGATCTGGCTGATCGTCTTGCCCGCAATCGCTCATTGGCCGACGGTGGAAGCGACCATCGCCCGCCATCATCAACTCGGCATCGACCCCAGCGCCAAGTTCTACAGCGAACTCGACGCCACCGAACCGGCGTACGAATCGATGCAATCGCACACATCAGAACCCGAGTGGTGGCGACCGTTTTGATGAAAGGTACAGATGAGCATAGCAAAGCCGCACCCGCCGTTGTGCGGGCATTTCTTGCCGCTCAACGGGTGCTATCCCTCATCATGATTCTTATTGATGCTTGTGTTGGACCATCGATCTCTACCGAAGAACACCAATGTCGTGATTCGATTTCTTGTTCCGGGGTGTAAGTGCCCGGGTCTTCATCCATGGGGACATAGGGTTTCAAACCCCGCCATTCATGATAACGGATATTGGCTTCCGTCCATGACGCCGCTTCAACGGACCACACCAGTTTTGAGGTGCCCGGAAGTTGCGCGAAAGCGGAGCGGTTAACGACGGGCAAAAAAGTCCAACATTCGCAACTATCTTCCAGGTGAACCCAAGCTTGGTGCAACATATCGTTTAACCTTCTGCCAACCGATGAGTGGCAGCCCTATAGGCTGAGTTAACCGGTAGGCATTACCCAGCATTGGTTCTGAGCATAAAAACATTCGCCGGGTTACGCTGCGCAAGCACGGTCTACTACTGTGTGAAACCGGTGGGCTTTAGATGCCAACTTGCAGTCGGTGTCGATCTCAAGAAACGCACCCATTCATGGCATTTCCGGGGAATGATCGCTTTGTGAGCCACCATCCCAGCAGGAGGGGAGCTGTCCCTTGGAGAGTGTGCCAGCCAATCAGCGAGGGAGCAGCTCCGAGGCAGATGCGACTCTCTCCCGGAAGATCAGAGAGATGGACATTGCAAAATATGGCGGCACTGGCAATCGCCAGCATGACGAAAGATGTTCTTGCCCAGAACCCTGAAACTTGAAAGCGATTTGCCAGTCGTTGGTATGCGAACGCCAAAACGGCAGCGGGTAAGAGGATCGTTATGCACAAAATCACGACCCGCATCCAACTCTCTGCGGCAGGCCGCAACCAAAATGGTTTTTCGTTGCCAGGATTTGGGAAGATTGAAAAGAAGAACAGATTGAAGATCAACATTTGCGTGATGCGAAAGAGAAACATCGGTGTCAACATGAACACAAGCATTTTGACGATGCTGAGAGGCAGTGCTTGCCAACGAGCCGGCATCGTACAATTCTCATCTGCTTGTGAATCCGCAGGAGACTTGTGCATTCCAGTTCCTCCGTGATTGCTTTTTCCTATGTGAATCCGGTCGGCTTGGTCAACTAACAGGCGTAACCCTGCCTGATAGTAGGCAAAAGTATATTTACAGGATTACGCTGCGCTAACCCCAAACTGAGGCAGGGACTTTGTCAGTGCTTCATGTAGTCCGCAGGATCTTTTCCATTTTGCGACCTTTGGCCAGTTCGTCGACCAGTTTGTCCAAGTAGCGGACCTGCTTGGTCAATGGCGTCTCGATCTCTTCGATGCGGTAGCCGCAGATGGTGCCGGTGATCAGGCTCGCATTCGGATTTAAGGTGGCCTCTGCGAAGAATTGTTCGAATGTCACAGCCGATTTGATCATCCGCTGGAGGTCTTTGGGCTGGAAGCCCGTCAGCCAGGTGATGACCTGGTGCAACTCCTCGACGGTCCGGCCCTTCTTTTCGACCTTCGTCACATAGTGCGGATAGACCGAAGCAAACGTCATTGTTGCGATCCGCTCGTCGTGTTCCTTGGTGGTTGACATGATGGTTGTGTGCTCTTTCAAGTTTCGATGCCATTTGAAATCTAGGAACCGATCAAGGTGTTTTCCCACTCGCCGCTCACGGGGAACTTTCGCTTCAAGCTGTCGATCCGCCATTCATTTTGTTTCTTCAAGACGACGAAGCGGTAGGCACACGACTCAAACTGAATCGTGTCGACATGAGTGCGAGTTGCGGTTGCCGGTTCGACATGGTCGATGTTTTCCTGGGTAACTCGCAGGTAAACGGGGGGCCGCCGATAGCCGGCAATCCCATCGACATACGAACGCTTCTTCTGTGTGCAATAGTGGTTGAGGATTTGCCGCCGACGCTCTTGAAGTTCCGGGTTTTGCAAGTCCTTCGCCGCATGCATGTCCCTTTCCCACTGTGTATACGCAGCGGCAAAGTTCAGGACTACTTGCAGC
This sequence comes from bacterium, assembly GCA_016125225.1. Classification (GTDB taxonomy): domain Bacteria; phylum Planctomycetota; class Planctomycetia; order Planctomycetales; family Planctomycetaceae; genus DSVQ01. The sequence goes on from WGME01000003.1 coordinate 407,489, forward strand.
GGATCGTTCCGTGGCAACTCGGAAGTCACGGCATTTCTCCTGGTGCTGGGTTGAATGGGAAAACGCTACCAAACGACAGCAACCGATGGCGATTTCACAAGTATAAGTGTGCCGAGAGGATCATCTTTCGTCGAGAAACCAAATTTGCTTCACGAGGAAGTGTCGATCAGAAAAGGCTCGCCGGATTCGACCCCGAAGCGAATTCGACCGCCACCAACATCGGAGTGGAGCATGCCGCATTCGTAATCTTCCAGGTCGAATGGGTCGGACAAGACGAGTGACCAGAAATCGGCAGAGACTCTCTCTTGAACGGGTGCATCAGGTGGATCGTCATCGCTGAACATCAACGCCGATTCGCAGTAGCGATCACTACAGATAAAAGGGATTGCAAGCTGCTCTTGGTCGTGCAATACCGCCATGAATCCTTGCATGAAACAAGATTTGTCAGAGCGAAACTCGTCAAAGTCCGCCAGTAAATGCCGTCCAAACAGGTAGAGGATTCGCCCGAGTGTCCACGGCGCATCCTGGAGTGATGGCTGCATGGCATTTGTTGTGACGTGGTATTGCTGTATGTGCATACGCAGGTGATGTGAGAAATTCCATGTGCTTCCCGTCAGTGAAACATTGGCAGGAACGAACGTTGTCTCCCCGATTCTCTGTGGACGCCCCACGACATCATGCAACTGGCCGTGCCTGATTCTGAAAGAAGGGACGCTCATGCTCAACCCGCGTGAGTATGTGAAAGGCGGACTCAGAAGCCGTTTTGCCAGTCAGCCTTACTCAACATCAACTCTGGCAGAAGTGATGATGTTTCGCAAATCCCATCCATCGTCACAAAACCCGAACTCTCGAATTCCAAGTCTGAGGGATACAAACCACCCGGCGCGAGTTGCAGGACATCAATTGGTTGAAATCACTGGCAACTCGCCGCAGAGGTCCAAGGCTTTCAGGGCTTCGACCGTGGCGATGTAGGTGATGTAGTGGTAGTTGCCGCGATAGAGGGAGTGCATCCACCAGCGGCCGCTGACCCGCTGTTCGCGTTTGAGCCAGGCGAGGCCGCGTTGAATGCGTTCGTCGGTCACTGGCACATCGTTCTGACGCATCAGCACGATGGCCAGGGCAGTCATGTAGGGGTCGCTTTCCGGGTTCGCGGCATCAGGCAGATTGTTGATGAGGTTCACCACCGTCTCGCTCATTTCGTAGTGCCAGTCGTTGATCGGCGACATATCGCGAGTGCTCCAGCCACCATCGGCGTGTTGTTTCTCTGATAACAGTTCCAGAGCGGCGGTTCGCGATTCTGGCGAAACGAGGTCCGGCTGATAGTAGGCCAATTGCAGTTTCAACACGTGGTCAAAGTCGTTCTTGGGTTCCGCCTGTTTAAGCCATTCCTGCAGGTTCGCGATGCGGGCGATCAGTTCGTCATCGGTTTTCAAACCGCTCATCCAACCCGGTGCGGCGGTGATGGCCCGCATGGCCTGCAGCGACAATTCAAAATCGGTGGTGATGTGCGGAATCTCGACTTCGCCATGCGTGACAAAGGCCCCGTTGTCCGATTGATGCTCGAACATATCCCGCAAGGCCCGATCGGTCGGTTCCGCGGTTGTGCCTGTGATGTGGCGATCCCACTCCGCCAGACCGACGGCTCGCCAAACTGCCGTGAATGTGCCGGGATAAAAGGTGTGCCCGTGCTTCTCAGTGGGTTGGACCGCTCGAACGCGTTTGGGGACCGAGTTGATGAAATCCGCGTGCACTTCTTCACTCGCCGGGCCGAACTGCTTCGTCCAGGCCGTGCGTTCCGTCATATAGGGGCCGGTTGTGTGGCAGTTCACGCAGGTGCGTTCGCGAACCCAACTCACGGCACCGTCTTCGAGATACTTCACTGCTGCTTTGATGGACTCCGGCCCGAACTCTTTGACGCGGGGTTCATCCGCAGTGGGCAAGCTGACTTCAATACTGCCCGACTGATACTGAAACGCAGGGCCTGATTTGTCTTGCGAGAAAACCGCCGATGGTGACGGCAGCCCAAGACCAAAGAGAATCAGAGAGCAAACGCGGGTGGCAGCCGTCACGGCAGGGAAGCCACTCATTCGTGCGGGCATGATTGCCTTTTCCAAGTTGAGGTCATAGCCATCTATACCGTTCCGAGCACACCAGCGTCGTACCGCAGACGTGCGACGCGGTCAACTCAGTCGTCTTTTCTGTCCGCTGGGACGGACAGTCGCAGCAGACTGAGGCGAACAATCAAACGCTTGACGGTCCCGCTCACTGGCCATCATTCGGCATCGCGTCGCACTTGGCCAGTCTTGGGGTCGATCGGCAGGTTCAACTCTTCTGCGTCATCCGTATAGAAAAAGAAGCCGAACATCATTTCGTGGGTGGTTTGCGGGCCGTGCTTGACCGTCACTGTGGGGTCGGGGTTGAACGGGTTGAAGGCCGAATTGTCGTAGTGGGCCAGCACTTCAATCCGCGTCCCCGCCGGGAATTTTTTCTCACCCTCATTGAAGCGGTAGTTCTGCTGCCAGTCATAATGATAATTGGGAATGGTCAGCAGGGTTTCGGGTTCCGCATCGGGCCGATGGGCCACAAAGGTCATGTCTTTCCCGCGCAGATGCATATGCGAAAACATGCCGAGGCCGGTGGTATCACACGGCAATGTTCTGCTGGCCGTGACAGGGTGAGCCGACGCACCGGGGGGAATGGCAAACCGTGACGTCGTCACCTGCAGATGATGCAGTTCCTTTCGCACGGGACTTCGCGGAAATCGGAAACCAACTGACATACGATTCTTCTCAGGTTTGCCGGTGGTTGTGTAATGAATCTGCAGACCGATGATGGAGTTGGCAGGAATCCGGAACGCCAACCCCTCATCGAGAACCATCGCGGTGCCGCCAGGAACGCGGCCGGTGATAAAATTGCTGTCATCAAACTCCTTGCCGACGGCGAAGTATCCCAGATTGCAGTGATGCACCGTATCAGGGTTGGACGGCAGAATTTCCGCTGCGGAAATCCATGTCTCCTGCAGGAAGACATAGGGCAGGACGACGTATTTGTAATCGATAAAACCGTCGGCAGGGAGTTGATGGGTCTCCAGGGCCTTGATGATCAGATCGGGTTCGCCAATCTCCCATTTCCCAATGGGAAATGTTCGTGGCGGTGGTGACTTTGTCGGGTCCCCCTGCGGTTTTCCCGCCGCAATCCAGGCCAGCACCTGTTCCCGTTCGGAATAACTCAGCCCGCGCTCGTTCGAGAAGTGCTGCTTGCGGTTGGCATACCACGGCGGCATGCGGCGGTCGCGAACCACCTCGGCAATCATCGCCGACTGGCTGGCGACATCGTCATAGCTGAGCAGCTCGAACGGTGAACCCCCACCCGGCCGATGACACTCCTGACAACGCTGCTGCATCAGCGGCTCAATATGCTCGTGAAAGGTGATCGGTTTATCGGCGGCAACCTTCGTGGGGGATGTGATCAGGCAGCCATCGACTGGAGTTTCGGCCACCGCCACTGGCCGGTCATGGAGCATGTCTTCCAATGCCATTTGCAGATCATCACGCGTCGCACCGGGACGTTCGCCGCTCAGTCGCAGTTGATCATCAATACGACCGCGGTACCGCAGCTTGTATTCTCGGTCCAACACAGCCACCTCCGGCGTACGGGTCACACCGAGGGCTGCTGTGCAATAACCGTCGATGTCTTTAACAAAGAGAAACTCGATGCCAAAATCGATCCCCTGCTGAGCGATCTCCGCGATCTCATCTTCCGGGCCCACATTCACCGCCACAAACTGCACGTCCTGTTCGCGATAGGCGGCATCCAACCGCTTCAACTTCGGCCAGGACCGTTTGACAATCGGGCAAGAGGTATTGGTGAAGACAAACACATAGGCCCGGTGTTCGCCCAGATCTCGCAGCGAGCGGGGAATGTAACGGATATCCTTAAACCGCAGGTCATCCACACGGTGCCCCAGCGACGGTTCCGCACCATTCGCTACGGTGATGCAGCCCACAAGCAGAATCAGTAATGCCAACGCCTGCTGAATCATGGATATCACGCCTCCCGTTATGGGATGATATCGTGGAAAGCAGCGATCCGTGAAGGGGATGGATTGCTGAATTGTCGCTGGTTAGCATTAGAGAGACATCGTTGAATCCCGCACGGTTTTCCAGTGCCGATGGGTAGCATCCGACGGGATGGCTCTGTAAAAAACTATCACAAATCCTGCATAGCTACTTCTGAAATATGACATGAGAGGATCCCACTCGATGCGGATTTCTGTTTTGCTTTTCGTCTTTATCTTGTCTGCTGCCAAGACTTACTCGCAAGAACCGGCGATCCCACCGCAGGCAAGCGAAGCCCAGCAAAACTATGCAACCGAAATCGCTGACCTTGAACAAACACTTGATCAAACAACCTCGGACGCATCAGCCAGCTATCTGAAGTTTCTGGATGGTCACATCGACACTCGGCAGGCTGCTGGAGATCTGGATGAGGTCGTCGCCTTGCGGGCCGAGCGACAAAAAGCGGGGAAAGGAGACCTCTCCAAATCAGAAAAACTCCCCGCCGCGGCCGCACGTCAGAAACAACAGTTAGAAGCTGCCATCCGACGGGCACAGCTCTTATTTGCAAATAAGGCAAAATCGACCCATGGCGATTTTGTACGCCAACTGCAGGAACTTGAAAAGACTGAGACACAGGCCGGCCACATTGATACGGCCTTGTCAATTAAGAAATATCGGCAATCTATCGAAAAGTCCGGCCCACCAGCTAAGACAATGGGGGACGTGATTACGAATCGCTCGTTCTCATGGCGGTTCGGCAAGGAAAAGGAACGATTGCTGGAAACAGAAGGTGGTACGAAAGAATCGGAACTCGCCGTGGATCTGGGGCTAGCCTGGTTGGCCCGGCAACAACGCCCCGATGGTGGGTGGGGCGTGAGAGCATCCAACCCCTCAACGACTTCAAGTGTTCTGGAAGCTTATTTGGGAGCGGGCAATACACATCGCACAGGTAAGTACCGAAGTGTCGTCGAACGTGGTCTAGGTTACCTGTTTGCCAATCCCGAACAGAATATCGCAGATGGGAAAAAACGAATTGTCGGGCACCTCGTATATTGCGAAGCCTACGGAATGACGGGGGATCCGGAGTTGCGTCGGCGCGCCGAATTGGTGTTGGCATCATTTACAAAAGCCCCTGTGCGCGACAGCGGGTTCGATGAGAACAGCCCTTTGACATTGATCGCTGTTTATGTGAATGTCTTACGTGCGGCAAAACTGGCAGGATTGGAGTATCCATCCGATGTTGTCACGAGGGCTGGGAACTATCTCGATGTCCTCTCACGTGATGAGAAGTCGAGCTTTGTCTGGAATAAGGCGGAATCCAATCCAGTTAAAGCGTGGTATACACCCCATGGAATGGTGACGCGGATGCTCGTTAATCAATGGGATGCACAACATCCGGCCATTCAACGAGCGATTCCCATGGTTCTTGAGTCTCTGTCTGGTCCGACCGCGTCCAGGCGATCAGATCTTTTGTTTCTGTACAGCGATGGTAGCGAATTTTTTTATGCCATTGGCGGACCGGTCTGGAAGGAGAAGTGGAATCCGCAAGTCCAGGAACGCATACTCCAGCTTCAACTTCCCAAGGGACATCCCGATGCCGGAGCTTTTGTCATTCCTCCCGACGATCCGAACGCTCCACTGGGAAATGCGAGCCTCGATATGACATGCCTGTTAGTTAAAACACTCGAGGTTTATTACCGTTATCCTCGTGAAACGTATTACGGAGTGCGATAAGGATCGTTCAGAGGCATGTCACTCATTCCGGCTATTCAGATGCTGCGGGCCTCCGATAGAAATTTTCTGCCCATAGACTAGACGTAGTCGCCAATGCGGCCCAGCATCGCGTGAGTCTTCCATGATCGATAGTCTATGAAGTCTCTCAGTCCCTGATTCTAAGGAGTGTCGCATGGCAAATCTGAGTCGGGTCGCGGTATTGGTTTTTGGATGCCTATCAAGTACCACTTGGGGCGGTGAACCGGTCAACGTGCTGAACTATGTGCGCGCTGAGACGGACATGCAGTTCAAAGGTTATGCGGCCAAGGCTGGCGGCGTGGGGCGGCTAATGAATGCCCGCGAGGTCTACTCGGTTGAGAATCAGACGACGATCCGAGGTAACCGGGACACGCTCTATTCGTTTGGAGTTTACGATCTGTCTGCGGGGCCGGTGACCATTCTCAAGCCGGAATCTCTGGACCGGTTTCAGTCACTCCTGGTGATCGACCAGGATGAATACAACCCCGTCCTCAAAAATGGGGCCGGGGAAGTGACCCTCACTCTGGACAACGTCGGCACGCGGTACGTGATGGTGCTCTTCCGCACGTTTTGCAATCCCAACAGCCCGGACGATATGCGGAAGGCTCACGCACTTCAGGATGCGATTCAGATCCAGCAGCCCGCCCCTGGCACACTCGATCTTCCCGACTGGGATGAAGTCTCGCTTGTATCGACTCGCAAGCTACTGAATGCACTGGCGGTGGAACTCGACGGAGTCCCCAAGGCGTTTGGAGCCCGTGGCGAAGTTGATCCCACCCAGCATCTGATTGGTGCGGCGTATGGTTGGGGTGGCAACCCCGAGCGCGGGGCCATGTACTTCAACGTCAAACCCGAGCAGAACGATGGCAAGACCGCCTATCTTCTGACGATGCCCAAAGAGGTCCCGGTGCAGGCCTTCTGGTCGGTCACCGTCTACAACAAAGACGGCTTCTTCACCCCCAATGACCTGCAAGCCTACTCCTTCAACAGTATCACCTCTCAACGCAGCCCCGACGGCAGCGTGACGATTCATTTCGGCGGAAATCCCCAAGCCACCAATTACCTGCCGATTACCGAGGGGTGGAACTATGTAGTCCGCTGTTACCTGCCCGGTTGGCAGATCATCGAGGGCAACTGGACACCGCCCCAGCCGCAACGGCTTCCCTAGTTATGTTCCAACTCGTCCCCATGCCCTGTGTGGGAAGGTAGAGCGGCCTTAAAAGGCTGCGGAGTACCAAGACTTTCGTTCCCACGCGGAACATGGGGGCAACCTGGGGAATAGGCGTTCGTCAGAAAATTCCCTTGGTTCGCAGGTTCGCAGGTTCGCAGCCGAGCAAGTTCCTCTGTTCATGACGCGGCCTTTCGCCTAAAACTCCCGCTACGCCAAAGGCCGTCCGGAGCGGAAGCACCTTCCTATCATGCCGTCTGCCCGTGATCTGCTGCTGTTGCTGAGTGGAGCACTCACGCCCGTGGCGACATTGCTGGCCGGGCCATTCCCGTTCGAGAGCGATCTGCAAGAGTTCATGCCGACAGCAGATCTCTCCTTGCAGATCGATGCCGACAGCGTTTTTCACGAAGCCAGTTCCTCATGGCTGCACGCTCCGGATAGAGAGTCACCAGAACCTCGTGACTGGTGGCACTCGGACGATCTCATCGTGCAGTTGAGTGCGATCGATGACGTTTTTATGGATCTTGCCGAAGCACCCTGCATCGTGACCACAGAAACACAATTCTCCCCGACGATGGAAACCGAGGAACTGCCAGAGTCAGCGGATGACTTCGAGATATCTGTTGGTGGCATCGACTTCGACAACACGGCTTTTGTCTGGGAGAAATCGCCGCAACGCCGGCGGCGTGTCTCCGCCGCGTATGTCCAATGGGGACGTGTGATGCGGGTCGAAGTCCGGGAACCGGGCCAGGGGCGTGGTGTGTTCGGTCCCGGCTATCGATCTCGCTCTATTCAACCTCGACCGCGCGGAGCCGAATGGGAACTCGCCAGTGGCATTGCCTGGCGTGAGTTTCTGTACGGCGAAAGTTACGCCCGGCGGTTCCGCGACACCACCTTGGGTCTGCGGTGGGATTTGACGAAATCGACCCAACTGCACCTCATCTACACTCGGTCTTTGTTTGAGGTCACGGAAGAGGGAGACCCCGTCAATCGCGGCCTCGGTCTGCGGACCGAATGGAAGTTTTAGTCCGGGTTGTACCGATCAAGGGAGGCTACTCGATAACCTCGCTTGATCGCACGTCATTCATTCTCATGGTCGAGCGTCTCGCGATGTTGATCGCCCGCAGCTTTCGGCGTTGCTGATCAAAGCCAACTCTCGACGAGTTTATGATCATGAATGCCGATCGGATTACGGGATGTCTGCTGGGCACGGCCATCGGCGATGCGCTCGGCCTGCCCTATGAAGGTCTGTCCGCACAGCGCGCCGGCCGTATGTGGGGAGTCCCGGATCGATACCGTTTCCTCTGCGGTCGAGGCATGGTCTCCGATGATACCGAGCATTCGATCATGGTGGCTCGTGCATGGATTGCCACCGGCGGTAAAGAGCCCGAGTTTCAATGGCATCTCGCAAGGCAACTCCGCTGGTGGCTCTTAAGACTACCGGCCGGTGTCGGACTGGCCACAGCACGCGCGGTCATCAATTTGTGGCTGGGTTGGCCCCCGAGTCGGAGCGGCGTCTTTTCGGCGGGCAACGGCCCTGCCATGCGTTCCGCGATCTTGGGAGTGGTGTGTGAAGACGTCGCACATCTGCAAAATCTTGTGCACAGTTCGTCGATCATCACACATACCGATCCCCGGGCGGACCAGGGAGCGTACCTTGTGGCTTTGGCGGCTCACCATGCCGCACGGTCCGAGATGATGATCTCCCGGTTCCTGAAAGATGTCGAGCAACACTTCGCCACCGCACCCGAATGGCTGAGAGTCATTGATGACGCTGCTACCTCAGCGGCCCGCGGGGAATCTCCAACGGAGTTTGCTGCGACCATTGGTTGCCAGTCTGGTGTCAGTGGTTATGTGCTGCACACGGTACCGGTGGCGTTACAGGCCTGGATGTGTCATTCCCACGACTATGCCGCCGCCGTGCAGGAAGTGATTGCCTGCGGCGGCGACACCGATTCCACAGCGGCCATCGCCGGTGGGCTCGTCGGCACCACCGTCGGTCGCGCGGGCTTGCCGCACGCCTGGTTGAACCAGTTGTGTGAATGGCCGGGCACCGTGCGTTGGATGGAAGCCCTTGGCCAGCAACTCAGTGATACAATCGGCAATAGTGAACCGCAACGTCCCTTATCGCTCTCCATGCTCGGCATCCTCAGCCGGAATGCGTTGTTCCTGGCTGTTGTGCTGGCACACGGATTCCGCCGACTCCTGCCGCCGTATTGACCGAAAGTCTTATTCAACGTCTGGCCAGGGTGACATCGAGACTTCGATGATCCGAAAGGGGCCGGGTTCAGATTTGTCAAAGGCCCCCGACTCGAGCGCGGACTTGGCGGCCTCATAAGTATCCAGCAGACCAAAGCGATTAGTCGGAATACGACCAGCCAGCCCGTTGCATGTGAGGGGTGAGCACTCTGGGCTGTTGCCCACGGAATAGGTCACGATGTCGTATCCGAGACGAGCGGCCACTGTGGGGGCCTGCACGTTCGTAGCGAAATCAGCGAATGGCTCAAACGGTTTCCATTGGTGGGACGGCTCATGAAACTCCCTCGGAGAGATTCTGTAGTAGCACAGCTTCAGTTCGCTCAAATCCAGCGATTCGGCTTGCGCGATTTCTACGATCTCCTTGGGTGAGTTGAACAGCCAGTGACTATTGTGCTTCCAGTACGGAATGTAATTCGCAAAGTTCTTGGCGATGCACTCGCTGACCGACCAGATTTCCGTGACAAGGGGGGCATCCACCCAGATCGGCCCTTCCGCGATCCGCTTGGCCATGTAGCCCGCAGGGATGAGTTCGTTGGGGGGATTCTCCGTAATTGCTGGCGGTTTCGGCATCAGGCTCCGTTCATCACAGTGGACCCGTTGCCATTGACGATCTTTGCCTGCTCATACGGCGGGACCATTTCGTAATGGCTGAAGACGAGATCATAACTGCCCTGGCCGCCGGTGAGGCTGGAGAGCGTGCGGGCATAGGTCGTTAATTCTGCCAGGGGGGCACGCGCAGAAATTCGTTGCTGACCGCCGGGGCCGTTGTCCATTCCTTCCAGCCGACCTCGTCGTGATGAGAGATCGCTGCTCAGGTCGCCGACTTTGTCGCTCGGAGCCTGCACTTCCAGATGCATGATCGGTTCCAGGAGCGCCGGTCGTGCTTGCAGAAAGAGTTCCTTGAAGCAGCAACTGCCCGCCGTGCGGAAGGCGTTTTCGTTGCTGTCGACCGGATGATCTTTCCCGAAGAAGAGTTCGACCACGACATCCTGTACCTGAAAACCCGCCAGCACGCCATGTTCCATCTGCTCGCGAACCCCCTTTTCCACGGCGGGGATGAACTGGTTGGGGACCGAGCCCCCGGAGATGCAATCGAGGAAGGCGAAGTTAATCGCCGGGTCGTAGTGGTACTCTCGCAAGCCGGGAAAGCGATCCTTCGCGAAGTAGCTGCCGGGCTCAATCTCCTGCGGACAGGGATGCAAACGCAGATGAACCTCAGCGAACTGGCCGGCCCCGCCACTTTGCTTTTTGTGCCGGTAACTCCCCTCCGCCGAAGAGAGTATCGTTTCGCGATAGGGAACTTTGGGAGTATGCGTGATCACATCGACTTTTTCCCGCGCATGCAGGCGGTTCTGCACAATCTGCAGGTGGAGTTCGCTCATACCCTGCATAACGAGTTCATGCGTCTGCGGATCGCGAATGACATGAAAGGTGGGATCTTCCTCTTCGATCTTATGGAGCGCTCCCGAAATCTTCTGTTGATCGGCCCGGCTCTTGGGTTCCACCGCGAGGCCAATCATCGGCGTGGGAAAGACCATGTTCGGCATCGAAATTCCATCGCCATTCATGACAAGTGTATCGCCCACCTGAAAATCATCGATCTTAGTGACGACGACGACATCACCCGCATGGGCTTCTTCGACCGGTTCCACCTGCCCGCCCTGCACATCTAGCAACTGGTGGATTTTAATGCCCTTACCGGTTCGCAGATCGCGGACGGTGGTATCTTTGGTGATCTTTCCCGAGAAGACCCGGATGAAGCTCATTTTCGAGACAAACGGATCAATCCGTGTCTTGAAGACTTGTGCCACAAGTGGGGCTTCATCAGCCGCGGGGATTTCCACGTCCTCGCCGGTTTCACGAGTCCCATGCCGGAACAGTTCGCCCGGTGTCAAACCAAAGTCGGCGATGGCATCCATCAATTCCGCGACGCCGATATCCTGTTTCGCCGAGAGGCAGAAAATCGGGATCAATGTACCAGTGGCAATCGCTCGGGTGACACCAGCCAGAACTTCATCGGCCGAAAGTTGTTCTCCTTCGAGATAGCGTTCCATCAGTTCGTCATTGGCTTCGATAATGGCGTCCATCACTTGTGAACCGATGGCGACAGGATCGAGGACGGCGGTAGCCGGGACATTGGCCGGTTGCAGCGTACTCATGACTCCCTGCAGATTCTGCCCTGATCCCACGGGCAGATTCAGCGGGATACAGTTCCGTCCGAAGTGTTCCTGAATGCTGTTGAGCAGGGCATCGAAATCGATGTTTTCCTGATCGAGTTTATTGATCACGATCATTCGCGCGAGATGGGCCTGGCCCGCGAGTTCAAAGGTGCGGCGAGTATTGGCTTCAATTCCTGCCGTCGCATTGATCACGATCAGCGCGGTTTCCGCTGCACACAAGGCACTGATGGCCTGTCCGACGAAATCGGGATAGCCGGGGGTATCGATGACATTCACCCGCATGCCGTGATGTTCGAAATGGACCATATGCGAGGAGATGCTGAAGTGCCGTTGTCGCTCTTCCTCGTCGATATCGAGTTGACTGGTGCCATCGTCAACGGAACCGGCACGGTTCCCCACCCCGGCTTTGAAGAGCATGCGGTCGGCGAGGGTGGTCTTGCCGACCGCTCCATGACCCACGAGCACAATGTTACGGAGCTGCTGCACGGAGAACTTGGACATCACGGCCTCCACTCAAAGATGGGATTCAGGGTGAGACCCTGGGTCCGTGATGCTCGCCGCAGAAATCGCAGCGAAAACCGCCGGACTCTTCGGAAGGACAGAAATGGTTCAGCGCGCGAGTATACGCCGCGGAGAGCGGGAAATGAAGAAAAAATGAGTCGATGGTCGAAAGTTGAAGGTTGATGGTCAATGCTCGATGCAGATCTATCGACCCTCAACCTTCGACCATTCTTACCAAAGCGTAATTTCGTGCTGGGTGAGGCGTTCGTAGCCGGTGTCTGTGATGAGGTAATTGTGTTCGTTGCGGATGCCGCCGATGCCGGGGACATACAGACCGGGTTCAAGGGTGATGACATCGCCCGCCATCAGGAAGTCGTCACTTTCGGGGACCAGAATGGGAGATTCTGGATGACCCAAGCCAATGCCATGTCCCGCATGATGCCCAAACCGTTCGGCTAACCCAGCTTCTCGAATGGGATGTTCCACGGCCTCGAAGACATCGCGGGCTTTCGTGCCCGCCTTCAGGACGGCTTCGCCGCTTTTCATGGCCGCCATCACGACGTCATAAAGATGCCGCTGCTGAGCGGTGGGTTCCCCGACCGCCAGTGTGTTGGTGAAGTCGCCGCGATAACCATCGAGGACCACGGAATAATCCAGAATGAACATATCGCCCGGTTGCAGGCGATAGTTCGTAGGGGGGCCACCGGCTGCGGGAAGATCGGCATTGGTCGCTCGGAAGTCGCCGTAGATCATGCCGGGACGACCCGCAGCGGCCAGGGCGGCCTGTTGCACTTCGAGATAGATCTCAAGTTCCGAAATGCCGGGTTTGACGATTTCCCTCGCCCGTCGATGTCCTGCTTCTCCCGCTCGGATGCAGGTCTTCATCAGTTCGACTTCGTCGGCTTCTTTCTGCCGTCGCAAGCTGCGGATCACTGTGCCCAGATCGACCGGATCACGGCGGGCTTCGATCCGTTTTTCCTTGCGAACCGAATGAGTTTCCTGATCAAGGCCCAGGCACTCATATGCACCGACCGGCAGCCATTCGGCTTCCACCACTCCGACACGGCCGTACAAGCGATCGGCAACGCGCTTCACCGCTTCAAACAGGGCGTGATCGCGGTTCTTGACTGAATGCTTATGGTCATACCAGCCGACCTGCACATGCTCATCGATGAAGGGTTCCGACGACTTCGCGATCCAGGCGAAGTTATCGCCCAGCCAAGTCGCTTTGCCCGCACGCTCCAGAAGCAACCAGCCACGTTCTCCCCCCGAGAAGCTCAGCGGGTTGACCAGGAAGTTGCTGAAGTAGTGGACGTGCCTGGGGTCGGCGATCAGGACCCACTCCACATCTTCCGGAATGGTTTTCCATAGACGATCACGACGGGCAAGACAACCGGTTTGGGTGAGCATGGGATGGGCTTAGGGCTAAGGGTTCAGGGCTAAGTGAAGCCAAAAGGCCGCGATAACTGAGCATGATCACACATCACTCAGCCCTTGGCCCTCGACACTTTGCCTTGCTCAATGCACTCCATTCGCGGCGAGCCAGCGTTCCGCGTCCAAGGCGGCCATGCAGCCGGTGCCCGCCGAGGTGATGGCTTGCCGATAGTAGTCGTCCGCGACATCGCCCGCGGCGAAAACTCCGTCGACACTGGTCGCCGTACGGAACTTCTCTTTGAAGACGATGTAGCCTTTGTCGTTGGTTTCGACTTGGCCCTTCAGGAAGTCGGTGTTGGGCGTATGGCCGATCGCACAGAACATGCCGCCCGCTTCGAGAGTTTCGGTCTCACCCGATTCGGTGTTCTTGATGCGGACGCCGGTCACACCCTCATCATCGTTGCCGAGAACTTCCTCAACCACGGAAAACCATTTGACGTCGATCTTCGGGTTCTCGATCGCCCTTTGAGCCATGATCTTGCTGGCCCGGAATTCCCCTCGACGGTGGATGATATAGACCGTGGATGCGAACTTGGTGAGGTACGAAGCCTCTTCCATGGCCGTGTCACCGCCACCCACTACCACCAGCGGCTTGTTGCGGAAACGGGGTAAGGCTCCATCACACACAGCACACGCCGAGACGCCACGGTTCTTGTAGGCGTCTTCGGAGGGCAGTCCGAGGTAGTTCGCGCGAGCCCCGGTGGCGATGATTAACGTGTGGGTCTCGTGCGTCTGGCCTTCCAAGGTCGTGAGTTTGAACGGGCGGGTAGAAAGATCGACGGAAACCACGTCGTCGGTGACCACGCGGGTTCCGAAATTCTTGGCCTGCTGCCGCATCAATTCCATCAGTTCCGGGCCGGTCACCCCATGCGGCGAGTTCTTGCCACGGTAGGGCACCAGATGTTCCGGCAGGGCCGACTTGATGAACGGAGCGACGTCACCCGCGGGGAAACCGGGATAGTTTTCGACTTCGGTGGTCAGAGAGAGTTGACCGAGCGGCAATGTTCCCTTGATGCGGTTGTCTTCGGTTTGTGCGCCCTCGAAGACCAGCGGTTCCAGATTCGCGCGCGCCGCATAAATCGCAGCGGCCCAGCCTCCGGGACCGGAACCAATAATTACCACCCGTTCAGTCACCTTGCACTCCTTGTCAGTTCAATCGGCGTTGTTGTTGAACGATAGCGGTGTCCCGTGTCAGCGACAACTGTGCAGACGGGAATGGGACCGGTTTGGAGGGCTTCTCCATGGCTCGTTCGTACCACCAGCAGAGCGTTATCGTCTGCTTATGTGACGCTTACTTATCAGCATCCACTTTGGGGGTTTCGGCGGTCTTGGTCTTCTCGATGACGCCCCACAGATGCCCCCCCACGGCATCGTGCTGCCAGGTGCCGGCATAGCGATCTCCGTAAAACATCACGCGGCTGGTGAACGTCCCCAGACCCGGGATGGTGATATTGGTGAGTGAAATGATCGGCGTATCATCGGCCCAGTAAACTTTGACGGCGATCGGCACTTTCACATCGTTCTGACCATACTTGATGCGGGCCGTGATCAGCCAGTTGTCCTCTTCCAGCTTTTCCGCGGAATCGATCTCGTAGCGTTCCGGACGGTTGTTCTCTTTGCCAACGACGCTGAAGTTGCCGACAAGGGTCGCCTTGGTCAGTTTCTCGGCAAAGGCTTTTTCGAGAGCGGCGCGTTCGGTGCTGACCACCATGGGTTTCGCTGCGGGTTCATCCGCGGCCCTTGCCAAGCCAGCCACAATACCGATGAATGCCAGCGTGAGGATGCTGTGATGGTAACGCATGTGGTATTCTCCCTCGGAAGACACAGTGGATTCCTGTTCGTTATCACAAAGAGATTTCCGCATGCCGTCAACCGACTCCGCTCGACCCATGGGCCAGCCGCCGAATTCGACCGACTGTACCGCCGAATTCTGGCGTCTGGTCGAGGTCACGGCACGGCTGCGGGCTCCCGACGGTTGCCCGTGGGATCGCGAACAGACTTTGGCGACCATCAAGCCACACACGCTCGAAGAAACGTATGAACTGCTGGAAGCCATCGACACCGACGATAACACAGCCATCTGCGAAGAACTGGGCGATGTGCTGTTACAGGTGGTGCTCGACAGCCAGATTGCAGCCGATGAAGGTCGGTTTGATCTCGTGGATGTCATCCGTGGATTGACGGAGAAACTGATTGTCCGGCATCCGCATGTCTTCGGCGAAACCGCCGTCAAGAATTCGCAGGACGTGCTCAGCAACTGGGATCGCATCAAGCAGCAGCAAAAAAAGCGGGACTCCATCTTCGATGGTTTGCCGGCTGCGTTGCCCACATTGGCCCGAGCCGCCCGCATTACCGAGAAGGCCGCCCGGCACGGATACGATTTCCCCGATCGCAACATGCTGTTCGATAAGCTACGGGAAGAAGTCAACGAGTTGCAGCAGGAACTTTATCCCGACGGCATCTTTCCACAGGTCGCCGCGGGCGTGGATGCCGCTGTGGTGCCGGATGAACCGATCGATGATCCGGCACGGAAGGATCGCATCGAGGCGGAATTGGGCGATGTACTGTTCGTGATCGCGAACATCGCCCGCCGCTGGCAGATCAACCCGGAAGAAGCCCTCCGCCACAGTAACGCCAAGTTTGAACGCCGGGTGCGTTACATCGAACAACAATTAAAAGCCCAGGGCCGCGAACTCCGTAATGCGACCTTGCTCGAACAAGAAGCTCTCTATCAGGAAGGCAAGGGGAAAGAATAAGTATCAGCGAAGCGAATGCACGGTCTTTTACCCTCAACCCTCCTCTCTAGACCCTCAACCCTCCCCCTATGCAACGTTCCACCACATCGAGCCGCCAGCAAGCCGAACGCATTTCCGCCGAGTTGCGTGGTCGGGCCGTGGCTCGTAAAACGGATGAAGCCCCTGCCCCTAAGCGGCAACGCTCGGTCTGGATGCTGCTCGCGGAGTTCTGGCGTTTGCTGCGAGGGCAGCGTCACAACGTCATCGTTGCGCTGGTGCTGGGAACCATCGGCACTATTCTTGGACTCGTCCCCCCCGCCGCGACCAAGTTCATCATCGACAATGTTCTGGGCGATCAACCGTTGCCCACCGCGTTGTCATCATGGTTAGGATCGTTTGGAGAATCGGCCTGGTTCACCGAGAAATCGCAGCGGGGGAAGTTGCTGGCCGGCATTTTGATCG
Organism: bacterium; assembly: GCA_016125225.1. Taxonomy (GTDB): domain Bacteria; phylum Planctomycetota; class Planctomycetia; order Planctomycetales; family Planctomycetaceae; genus DSVQ01. The sequence goes on from WGME01000003.1 coordinate 424,038, forward strand.
TGGTGCTATCGGTCGCGATGGGGAAAGCGATCCTATCGCTGTGGGGCCGCTGGATTGCCACGCGGGCCACCAAACGGCTGCAGCTTTCGGTGCGACGGCAGGCGTTTGAACATGCCGTGCGATTGCCGCTGCATCGCGTGCACGCCCTGAAATCGGGAGGAGCTGCCAGCCTGTTGCGGGAAGATGCGGGAAGTGTCGGCGAACTGATTTTCGGCCTGATTTTCAACCCCTGGCGTGCCATAGTGCAGCTGCTGGGGAGCTTGTGCGTGTTGGCCTGGGTTGATTGGACCTTGCTCGTTGGCGGCGTGGTATTACTGCCGATTGTTTATGTCACGCATCGCACCTGGATTGGTCGCATCCGACCGTTGTATCGGGCCTCACGCAAAAGTCGGCAGCAACTCGACGGGCAAACCACCGAAACTTTCGGCGGCATGCGCGTGGTTCGGGCGTTTGGTCGGCAGCAGTCGGAAGCTGTTCGCTTTATTCGTTCTAACAATCTGGTGATTCGCCAGGAACTACAGGTCTGGTGGTCGTCGCGGCTGATTGAACTGCTCTGGGCGATGCTCATCCCGCTCGCCTCCATGGGCCTGCTGTGGTACGGCGGCACGCAGGTGATGGCGGGCCAACTCTCGCTCGGCGAATTGATGATGTTTCTCGTCTATCTGCTGATGTTGCTCGAACCCCTGGCGATTCTCGCCGAGAGTGCGGCCGCATTGCAGAACAGTCTCGCGGCACTGGATCGTGTCCTCGACCTGCTCGCCGAACCGCGCGAACTCTCCACCGCTACATCGGCGGCTCAGTTTCTTGATCGGCAACTGATCCGCGGGGAGATCGATCTCGATCACGTGTCGTTTATCTATCCCGGGACGCAATCGAAGGTCATCGACGACGTCACGGTCTCGGTGGCGGCCGGTCAGACCGTCGCCCTGGTGGGCTCAAGCGGTGCTGGCAAAACCACGCTGTGCAATCTGATCGCCCGCTTCTATGACCCGACCTCGGGTTCGATTCGGCTCGATGGTGTTGATCTGCGGGAATATGACGTCGAAAGTTTCCGACGATTGCTCGGCATCGTAGAACAGGATGTCTTTCTGTTCGATGGCACGATCGCCGAGAACATCGCCTTTGGTCGACCCTCGGCGACGGATTCCGAACTGGTCGAAGCGGCTGCTTTGGCTCATGCGGCAGAATTCATTGACCGCCTGCCGTTAGGTTATGACACGTTGATCGGCGAACGGGGCGTGAAACTCAGCGGCGGACAACGTCAGCGGCTCGCCATTGCACGGGCGATTCTCGCCGACCCGAAAATTCTCATTCTCGATGAAGCCACGAGCAATCTCGATACCGAGAGTGAGCAGTACATCCAGCAGGGATTAGCCCACCTGATGACGAACCGAACGAGTTTCATCATCGCCCATCGGCTCAGCACCATTCGCCATGCCGATCTGATTCTGGTCATGGACGCGGGGCGTGTGATCGAAGCGGGCAGCCATGCGGAACTGCTCGGTCAACCTTCGCGGTATCGCGATATGGTAGAACGGCAATCCCACAGTGTCGAAACGTGGTGATCTCGAAAGCCGTGTGATCCAGGCGTGATCAGGGTTTAACCGGGCTGACGAAATCCTTCGGCTTGACCGCCAGCACCGAGCAATGGGCATGCGGCAGCACTCGCTCGGCAGTGTTCCCCAGCAAAAGTCCCGAGAAGCCGCTGCGGCCATGCGTCCCAATCACGAGGACATCGATTTCCTTGTCATCGATGAATTGCGGAATGACCGCATCGGGCGTGCCTTCCACAATCTCGACTTTCACCCCTTGTTCGACCGTGCGATAGTCGGTCTGGGCGAGTTGCTCCTGCAGGTTCGCCATGGCCTCTTCGTGCAGCTTCTTGCGGTAGGCTTTGACTTCGGTTTCCGAAACCCCCGCCGTCTGCAAGTAAGATTCGAAGGCAAATTCCAGGGCGTGCACCAGATAGAGTTTCGCCTTCAAAGCCTTGGCAACAGCCACACCCGCATGGAGGGCGGAGGATGCCACGTCGCTGAAATCGCTGGCCACCAGCACTTCGCGGACTTCCCGAAGTTCTTCAGGCTTCACCACCCACACAGGGACCGGACAGATGCGGAGCAGCTTGTGGCAGGTGCTGCCAAACAATGCCCGAGCCGCGGAATTTCGCTTCCGATTGCCGACGATCACCAGATCGTGTTCTCCACGAATGGCTTGTCGGGCCAGTTGTTCCGAGGGCTTACCAAAGTAAATTTTCTTGTCGACATACAGACCACGGGCCTGCAAAGTTCCCGCCAGCTTCTCCAGCTCAGCGGCCGCATAGTCTTCCACCGTCTGATTCAGGTTCTGGGTATCGACTTCAATCAGATGATGAGCCTGCTCCGAGATATCGAGACAGGCACACAACGTGAGCTTGGCCCCCTGCAGTTCGGCGATTTCCACGGCCTGACGCAAAGCCGCATCGGAAGCGGCTTCCAGCGAATCCGACGTCAGCCGGTCGCCATGGTGCAAATCGAGACCCACCAGAATGTTCTGAAAACGCGCCATGCTGTCACCTGCGGAGTTCTAACCGTTAACCATGCGTCCTAAGACTGCCGATCACAAGATCTGACTTTAGTTTAGCCCATACGGCAGGAAGACGTCTATCTTCTTACGGCGGATCACAGCATCTCACGGAGAATTCCTCGGCAATCGCATCGGCCAGGTGCAACAGGTCCTCTGCCGAGTGTGCCAACGATAACGATATCCGCAATCGTGACGTTCCGGTTGGCACGGTGGGAGGGCGGATCGCTCCCACCAGATAGCCTCGCTTCTCCAGTCTCGCCGCGAGGTCGACCGCCCGGTCCGGAGTTCCGACCACAATCGGTACAATCGGTCCGCAGGAATTTTCCAGAGGGACAATGCCCCGCTCTGCGAGGGCTGAGCGGAACAGAGTGCACAATCGGTGCAACTGGGGGAGACGCTCGGGCTCGGTTTGCAGAATCGTCACGGACTGTGCCGCAGCCGCACACACTCCAGGGGGCAACGCGGTCGAGAACATTTGGGTTCGCGCGGAATTCCAAAGCACCTCGATTAGCTCCACAGATCCAGCGACAAACCCGCCCAAAGAGCCAAGGGCTTTGCTCAAGGTGCCAACTTTCACCGCGACGCGATCCTCGACTCCCAGGTGCTCACATCCGCCGCGCCCCGTCGCTCCCCAAACTCCCGTGGCATGAGCCTCATCCACCATTAGATGCGCGTCGTACTGTTCGGCCAGATCACACAGTTTCGTTAACGGAGCCAGATCGCCATCCATGCTGAAAACGGTGTCGGTCACAATCCAGCGGCGACGGTAGTTCGCACTCTTACTGAGTTGATCCCTGAGTCGATCGAGTTCCTGATGCCGGTAAACCCGAAACGCCGCCCCGCTGAGTCGGCAGCCATCGACTAAGCTGGCATGATTGAAACGATCACAGAAAATCACATCGTCTGGCCCAATCAAGGCAGCCAGGGTTCCAATGTTGGCAGCCATGCCTGTCGGAAAGAGAATCGCGGCCTCGCCGGCTTCGAAGTGGGCTAGTGTCTCTTCCAGTCGTTGATGCCAAGGGGTTCGCCCACAGACCAGTGCCGACCCTTGCGCTCCGGTGCCACTCTCGGTGGTGGCAGCTTGTGCGGCGGCCATCACCTGAGGATGATGCGCCAGGGCCAGATAATCGTTCCCTGCAAAGTTGCGAACCCGTTGTCCGTCAACCAGACACCAGCCATCCGGCAGTGGAGAGAAAACGCGTCGTCGGCGGCGTAACTGCCCCTGTTCCCACTCGGCGAGTTGATCGGCCAGCCACGGCAAGTGTGCCTGATTGCTCATGATCGTTGGGGCGATCAATGATCGCTGCCATTTTCACCTTCAAAGATGGCAATGCTCGCGGTAAAGCCGTGAATGTAATTCTGCCCGCTCACGGGACCGAATTCGCCATTTGCGAACATCCCGGCCAGGGGTGTGGGGCCCAGCAATTGTTGAATGGTCGCCGCGTCGTGATGGTTGACCGGAAACATCCGGGTCCCTCTTCCGTTACAGCTGAACAGCAGACTTCCCACTAAACTCGCCGAAACATTGTCACGTAGTCCCTGCAGCAACTGACGCAAATCGGCGTCGGCGGAGTCGGCGTCGCGGACATGGAATTGTACGGTTTGTCCGGTCCGCAGTTGATGGCCCACAGCGATGGCTCCTGAGCTGCGATCGGCCCCTAAGACATTCGCAACCAGGAAATCTCCCTGGCCGTATTTGTCGCGGTATTCGGACATCGCCACGCCGAGATGCAGTCCCTGCTCCAGGAGTTGCCGGTCAGCCGCTGAGGCCGCCTCGTAAACTTCCTGCGCTCGTTGCAGGGCGGGCTTACCCCCCAGTTCCAAGGCGACATTGCGTTCTGCCTTGGTAATCACATACGGATTTCCGAGCGGACGGCAGCCTTGAGAAACCACTGTGCGAATCGGGGGACCGTCGAGAATCGCGACGCCAATGGCCCCTTCCTGGTACATCGATCGCCCGAAAAAGAGACGATTTTCCCCTGCGACCGAAGCGCCACTGGCCATGCCCCCAATGATCGGCACTCCCGGGCAATCGTCGCCAAATCGTTCCAGCAAAGCGGGAGGAGCCGAAGAATAGGGTTCCGCGATGAGCAGAATGGCCCGCATGCGGTCAACGAGGTCGACCAGTTCTTCCGGGATCCCCGTGCTGATCACGCCATCCGGAGTTCGTTCAAATTCAATCGTAAAGGGGACGAATTCGCTCTGCGGGCGGACGGCCGACCAGATCGAGACCACGGGGCCTTGTTCGATTTCGCGTTCCCCGCCGACGACAGCTTCGGCTGTGGCCCCCAAGAGCACCTTGCTGGGCAGTTCCGCTTGAATCCAGGCCGCGATCTCCGGAAATGCCCGCCGATGATCGTGACTGATGAAGACCAAGGTCAGGTCGGCTTCCGCCGCACCGAGTTGTTCTTTAACCTGCCGCATTGTCGCAGCCACGGCATCAGCGGCATCGACCTCCTGAGACATGGCAGCCGCACACTTCATATCCAAACCTTTCCCTGGTCAAGTCCCGGCATCGAGATGTCCTGAATTCCAGCGTGTCGCCTGTCAGTCCTTCAGTAGCCTCGAATTTTCCCAGCGCGTATCAGACAATCGTGAGCAGAAGAAATGAGGCTAATGCAATTTGCAGCGAAGGACAACCGGTGGGCGGTGTGGCGTATCTTTCAGGTGCCTGGGTTCCCGCGGAAACCGCAGCCTTGCCGGTCACCGATTTGGGCGTGGTCGGCGGGATCGCGGTCGCGGAAATGCTCCGCACGTTTCGTCACCAGGCATTCCGGGTCACGGAACATCTGCAGCGATTGGAAACATCAATGGCTCTGACAGGACTGCCCCCACGCGAATCCCTGTCGGAAATTCAGTCAATTTTGCTGCGTGTTGTGGAGACCAACACCGCCACGATTGCCGCCGATGATGACTTGGGGGTGATTGTGTTCGTGACAGGGGGGGCCAATCCGACCTATGTCGGGCGAGCATCTGCCCAGAAACAGGGCTGCACCGTCGGAGTACACACCTTTCCATTACACTTCGAGAACTGGGCGGCGGCTTATGAAACCGGGGTGCGGCTGGCGTTGTCACCGATTCCCACTGTGCCGTCGATGATTGTCGATCGGCGCATTAAAGCACGCAGCCGGCTACCCTGGCATCTTGCCGATCGGGCCACAAGAGCCATCGATCCACAGGCGATTGCCTTGCTTGCCGATGAGGCTGGAATGGTCACCGAAACTGCTGCCGCCAATCTGTGCATGGTTCGCGGAAGCGTTGTGAGTTCCCCACCGATCGGCACCGCACTAGAAGGCGTGAGTCTGCAAGTGGTCCTCGAATTCGCGAGAGAACTGGGCTATACCATCCAGCGGCGTCCCATCCCTGCAGACGAACTGAGTGAAGCCGACGAGTTGTGGCTGACCACAACTCCATCCTGTCTGTTGCCGGTCTGCTGGTGGCAAGGAAACCCCATTGGGACAGGACGTCCCGGACCCATCTTTCGTCAAATCATCGATTTATGGAGCCAACGCGTGCAGCTCGACATTATGGGGCAGGCACGGTCAATCGCTGCCTTCCCGCGAGGTGAAAGACCGTGAGCTGGCCCATCTTCGAACACATGGGGGCGGAAGTCGTCGTGGGACTTTCGACCTTTCTTGGCTACCTTTTCACCCTGCTGCTCGTCCCGTGGGTGCTGCTCACTAAGAAGCGGTGGCCCGCTTCGACTGTGGCCTGGCTCATGGCGATTGTCACGCTGCCGGTGATCGGTGGCGTGCTGTACCTGCTGTTCGGCATCGATCGCTTAAAGAAGCGTGTCAGCCAGCATCGGTCTCGACGTGAGACGATGCATCGTTTACGCCCTGTCCAAGGCTGGTCGGGCTGGCATACTCACGAAGGGTTTCACGATTCGTTGCTGCGGTTAGTCCGCGTGGCCAAGGTTGTCTGCGAAACCACGCCGACTTTTGGCAACGCGTTTCAACTGTATCACGAAACGTCGGTGGCTTTTGCAGAAATCCGCACAGCCCTGGAAGCGGCAGAGCAGTCCATTCATCTAGAGTATTACATCTGGCAACCCGATCGTCTCGGCACTGAACTGCGAGACCTGCTCATTAAGAAAGCCCAGCAGGGCATCGCCGTTCGCTTTCTGTACGATTCCGTAGGATCACTGCGACTCACACGAGCTTTTCTGGCGCCTATGCGTGAAGCCGGGATCGAAGTCTCCGCGTTTTCCCCGGGAAGAACCTGGCGGGATCGCTGGTCATTCAATTTTCGAAATCATCGCAAGATCATTGTGATCGATGGCAAAATCGGCTTCACCGGCGGCATGAATGTCGGCGACGAGTATCTCGGTCTCAGCGAACACTTCGGTTACTGGCGCGATACTCATCTGCGGATGGAAGGCCCCGCCGTGCTGCAGTTGCAGCATGTGTTTGTGACCGACTGGTACTCCGCCACCGGAGAAGAACTGACCGACGATATTCTCTTTCCCGCGCCGGTCGATGCGGGAACGATCGTGGCACAGGTCGTCAGTGGCGGCCCCGATTGCGAACCCAGCGTGTTTCATTCGCTGATGTTTTCCGCGATCGGGGAAGCGAAGCACACCGTCACGCTGGAAACATCCTACTTCGTCCCCACGCCGAGTTTGTGTGCAGCTTTGATTTCCGCCGCACAAAGCGGGGTCCGCACCCGCGTGATGGTGTCGGGCCCCGTCACCTATTGGACCACCTACCACGCCTGCCGTTCTTTTTACGATGAACTGTTGCAGGCAGGTGTCGAGATTTATGAGTATCGGCGTGGTCAGTTGCACTCCAAGACGCTCACCATCGACGGACATTGGTCTCTCGTCGGAACTCCCAACTTCGATCCACGCAGTGTGTATCTGAACTTCGAAGTGGCCGTGGCGATTTACGATCAGGGGGTCGCCGTGCAACTGGAAGAGCAATTCGATACCGACATTAACGATACGGTGCGCATCGATCCTGCGGAATGGGTTCAGCGATCGATGTGGGAGCAACTGAAAGAGAATTCCTGCCGGATGTTTGTGCCCGTCCTGTAAAAGGAAACAGTCCGACAAACGAAAACAGCCCGAGGACAGAAATCCTCGGGCTGCAGGTTTTGTCATGTGCTGACGAGGCGATTACTGATTACAGGTCGCACACGGAGCAGCGGCTGTCGCCGGGGCGGCACAGGTCGGGTCAGCGGCAGGGCAGCAGACTTCGACCGGCACTTGGCGGCAGACGGTGCGGGGCACGCAGCGAACCTTGGTTTCGCACACTTGACGGGGCACGCACTTGGTGCGGCACACCATCCGGGTCTCACACACTTGACGGCAGGTGGTGTAAGGCACCTTGCGGGTGCGAACTTCGGTGGTCATCGTGCAGGTGGTGTAGGGCACCTTCTTGGTGATGGTTTCGCAAGTCCACGAGCAGGTGGTGTAAGGCACCTTCTTCGTGATGCATTCTTCGATCCAGGTGCAAGTGGTATACGGCACCTTCTTGGTGATGGTTTCGCAAGTCCAGGTGCAGGTGGTGTAGGGCACCTTCTTGGTGCAGGTCTGTTGTTCGTAACGGCAAGTGGTGTAGGGCACGTTCTTGGTGACCGAGTACGGCACCTTGCGGCAAACCGTGTAAGGCACCTGACATTGACGCACTTCCTGCTCCATGCGGGTGCAGCAAACCGTCCGCATTTCAACTCGCGGGCACCATCGCTTGCAGCACACGGTCCGCATGGTTTGTTCGCACACTTGACGGCAGCAGCCCGGCTTGTAGACGCAGCAGCAGGTGCAGGGGTCCCATTCCCATGTGCCCGGGTCCTGGACGCAACGGGTCACGATCGGGCCAGGAACTTGCTTGCTTTCGGTCACCCAGTCGCCGGTGCAGACTTCCACTTGCTTCGATTCGGTGACCGGCTTGCAGACCGTGTAGCACACGTTCTTGTAGCAGGTTTCAGTTTCCGTGCGGTACTGCGTGCAGCAGACCTGGCGGTAGCAGGTTTCATAGATCGGCTTGCAGACGGTGTAGCACACATCTTTATAGCAGGTGTTGTAGCAGGGCTTACGAACCGTGCAGCAGACGTCGCGATAGCAGGTCTGGTAGCAGGGTTTGCGGACCTTGCAGACCACATCGCGGTAGCAGGTCTGGAAGCAGGGCTTACGGACCGTGCAGCAGACGTCGCGATAGCAGGTCTGGTAGCAGGGCTTGCAAGCAGTGTAGCACTCATCGCGCCAGCAGGTTTCGGTGATGTTGCGAGTGCAGGTCACGGGGACCTGTTCCACGCATTGATCATAAACCGTCCGTGTGCAGGTATAGGTTTGGGGCTCCCAAACGGTTTCCTGTACGGTTTTATAACAGGTGGTGTTGCAGGCCTTGGCAGCGCAATAGTCGCCGCATGGGGCACAGGCCTTTTTCGAAAGGCTAAACCATTTGCCAGCCCCACAGTAAGAGGCTTCGGCGGTGCTGCCGCTGAGGAGCGTCATCAAACTCCCCAGGACGACCATCCAGGATGCGTATCTCATCGATCTGTCCTTGTTCGATCCCACGCGGTGATACAGTCCGGTTGTCACGCAATGTGTCCGGGTAGACTTCGGTTCACACCTCAAGAGATCGGCCAGTTCTGCCGCTCCGCTTGAGCCATTCCACCCAGATTCACTATTCGCTACGTTTTGACTGGTTCACCACTTCCTGGGTTCATGATGTCATCCGCCGAATGACGCCCCACGGGGTTCTTTCAATCGTCAGGACAGGCAATCCCGCTACGAAGGAAAGAATCCGCACCTCACTCATCGGTTCAACATCGGAGGCAACTCGCCCCTGTCACGGTAGATCATTACCACACCTGTAATCCCCCCAGTTTGACAACGCTGGCCAAGATCACGACAGACCGTGATCCTTCACCGGGACCGCCTTGCCGGCGCGTCCCGATGTGCCAGATAAAATCTCTTGGGAGAAATGGTGTGGTGGATGTTCTAAGAGGTCGGCACGTTCTTGGGTGCCTCAACTTGACCATTTCGGGGGGCGGGAGAGCACAGAAATCGGCCATTCGACAGCCGATCGGCAAGCCCTGCCGATCACATCGTCTTCCCTGCTGATTGAATCATTCAGAAACACAAAACGGCTCGACCAGAGCCCTGAGGGACACGGTCGAGCCGCTTGAGTCAGCCGCCGCTAAACATCATCCAGAAAGGATGTTGCGTGTTGGAAGCTGCTGCAGATTATGCCGTTACGGCATTACTGCAGGTGATAGGCCACCTCTCCATGTTCGCGGAGATCGAGACCCTCTTCTTCAGTCTTTTCATCGACCGTAAAGCCGATGGTTCGATGAATCACCCAGCCAATAATTAGCGTGCACACAAACGCATACAGGCCGGAGACGAACATGCCTTGAAACTGGATCGCGACTTGCCCCAGACTGCCGGAGATTGGCCGGATGGCGAACCAGCCCACCAGCAAAGCCCCCAAGGCTCCTCCGACTCCATGCACTCCGACCACATCAAGCGAGTCATCATATTTCAGGAAATTCTTAGCTTGGACCCCCAGATAACAGATGACTCCCGCAAGCAGTCCGATGATTAAGGCTCCGCCGGGACTAACATGCCCCGCGCAGGGAGTAATGGTCACCAAGCCGGCCACAATCCCGGAAGCCACACCAAGCGCGGTCGCTTTGCCCACGTAATAGTACTCTGCGACCAGCCACGATCCGGCGGCAGCGGCCCCCGCAATCGCTGTAGTGGCAAAGGCAAGCACCGCTACACTGCCAGATACGGGAAGATAATCTTTACTGACCGCGATCGCGGAACCGGCATTGAACCCGAACCACCCCACCATCAGCAGTCCCGAGCCAACCAGCGTCCAACCAATGCTATGAGGGATGAAAGCCGTATGCCCGAATCCGCGGCGTTTGGGCAAAATCAGAATCAACGCCAACGCCGATACCCCCGCCAGCACATGCACGACCGTTCCACCGGCGAAGTCCATGACACCTTTCTGGAACAACCAGCCATTCACATTCCAGACCCAGTGACACACCGGGTCATAGACAACAGTGGCCCAGATCGCCACGAACAGGCACCAGGCTTTGAATTTCACACGCTCGGCGACGGCCCCCACAATTAACGCGGGAGTGATGATGGCAAACATCATTTGGAACATGGCAAACAACAGTTCGGGCACTCCGGTTGGTTCCGCGCCAGTGGTGTCCCCGGTTGTTACGACCTTTCCATAGTATTCAGGGCTAGCCGTATCGGCGTTTGCAAAGGAGTTCAGCAGGATCAGCTCTGAATCCCAGCCGAGATAGCTGATCGCGGGATTCGGAGTACCGTCTGCGTTTATTCCGCCCGAGGTACTGATGAGTGGAGGGACCGCGAACGCGAGACTGTAACCGTAGGCCACCCATTCGATGGTGACAATCGGGATACAAACCATGACGCACATGAACATGTTGAGCAGGTTCTTGGCCCGTACCATACCGCCATAAAACAAGGCAAGTCCGGGAATCATAAAGCAGACAAAAGCGGTACTGGTCATCAGCCAGGCTGTGGAACCGGTGTCATAAGTTCCAGCCAGATGAGCCGCGGGGGCCATGGTTTCCGTTGGAGATGCCACTGTTGGCAGAACTTCCACGCTGGGTTCGTTTTGTCCCCATGCAGAAGCCGTATCGATCGATCCCCATACCAGCATCCCAACGACCAAAGACGTGAGCGCATACGCCTTGGACATTCCGTTTCGATCCTTTCCGTGAACCTCTGAGGTTCGATGAGAAGATGAGACTCCTGAATCGCCGCCGGCCACCCACCGGCATGAAAGCAGAAAGCTCCTGATCGCCTATTGACGATCAGGAGCTTCTTTAAGTCTGACAGTTTCAGACGGGTAATATGACCAATTGCCCGCCGATTGTCATGTCACTAGGCCACGTCGGCTCCGTAGCAGGGCATGCCGTGCTCGTGAATGTCGAGACCTTCGATTTCTTCCTGCTTCGACACGCGGAGCAGTCCGATCGCCTTGAGGATACCAAAGACCACCAGCATTACCACGAAGCTGAAGATGGGGATGATCAGCGAACCCTTGATCTGCACGCCCAGCAACTTGTCGGCACCGAAGATACCAGTGGCGATCCCGCCCCAGACACCGCAGACACCATGGACTGGGAAAGCACCGACCGGATCATCGATCTTGAGCTTGTCGAGAGCGACGATGGCCAGCACCACTAGCACACCGGCGATGAGACCAATAATCAATGATTCCTGGTTAGTGACGCAATCGCAGTTGGCGGTAATACCCACGAGGCCACCGAGGATGCCGTTCAAGCACATGGTGAGATCGGGCTTACCGAACATGACCCAGCTCAGAATCATGCCGGTCACCCCACCAGCACAGGCGGCCAGAGTGGTGTTCATGGCGATCTTGCAGAATGCGGCGGTGTTGCTGTAACCGGCGAACGCCAATTGGCTACCCGGGTTAAAGCCGTACCAGCCGACGAGCAGAATGAAGACACCGAGGGTTGCATAAGCCAAATTGTGGCCAGGAATCGGCACCGACTTGCCTTCAGCGGTGTAACGGCCAATGCGCGGGCCAAGCAGAATGGCACCGGCCAGGCCAGCGAAACCACCACAGGCATGCACCACGATTGAACCAGCGAAGTCATGGAAGCCTTCCGCTGCCAAGAAACCACCGCCCCATTTCCAGAAGCCACCGATCGGGTAGACCAAACCCGTGAGGACACAGGTGTAGATCAGGTAACCGGCAAACTTCAAACGGCCAGCCACAGCACCGGACACGATCGTGGCAGCGGTCGCACAGAATGCCGCCTGGAACAGGAAGTCCGCTTGGGGATGCAAAGCTCGCAGAGCACCAGCAGCGAATCCGCCATGGATATCTTCCGGCGTCTTTTCCACCGAGAAATCGGGTTGGACGTAGCCGAAATACTTCCCGGCATAATCGCCACCCGGATACATCAAAGCGTAACCAACGAAGAAGTAGAGCATCACACCCAGACAGAAGTCGATTGAATTCTTGAAGAGAATGTTGACTGCATTCTTGGCTGAGTTCAGTCCTGCTTCAACCAACGCGAAACCGGCCTGCATGAAGATCACCAGCACGGCACAGATCACGAGGATGATGTTATCAATTGAAAAAGAGAGCATTTCCAGGTCAGGAACGTCGTATTCCACCGGGGCTTCTTCAGCCACCACGACTTCTTCGACCATCTCGCCAGCAGGTTCCGCAGCCGCGGGGGCAGGTTCTACTGCCGCATCTTGACCCCAACTGGGTCCGGCGGCGACCGCCAGTAAACTCGCGGCAAGCACCGTCATCAGTGCCCAACGCATGCGCATAAACCCCATGCAGTCACTCATTGCTGTAGACCTCACTTCCCGGCCCGAATTCCGTGGCCAGGACTCCCGTGGTGAACGCTCAATTGCCACTCGACGCCAGTCGCCGGGCAGCTCGCGGAAGTCATGAGAACGCGGCGCGACTCGCCAGCAATTCCCACCCATCGCGGAAACTCGGGGCACCGTGCCCCACCGATGTCGGAACGCAACTGGTGTGCCCCTTGCGGCATTTCACTGAACTGTGGCAGCCCTAAGTCCTTCCTCAAATTATTGTTAGCTGTGGAATCTTTTTCTTGGAAGACACTTGGACTCCCTGCACAAAGGTGTTCGTGTCTGTCTCGTGTGCACCACTGCGCGTTTTTTGCGCACTAGTGTTTTGTGCCTCGGTAATTCGACCTTGAGGATTTCTCAGTTTCGTAGCCTTGGGCAATTCGCAACGTTTGGGATGATTGCAGGTGACGCCAGGGTGCCCCTTCTCTGATCACCGTGCCTCATCCCGTATCGTTGCCAGAGTTTGATGACCTTAATCAGCACCATTCAGTTGGCTTGACTGGGAGTTTCACCCGCCCGACTTGCACGCCTGCACACTCGACCGCTTGCAGTGAGTCTCTCAGGCGGTACTATAGCCACTAATCTGCCAAAGAAATCTCTGGATCACACCGTCGTCGTCCAGCAGCTTTCGATCGGCCAATATTCCAACTGCCGCAGGATGGGCCTATTTCGCGGCGTCCGCGACTTGTCAGTGTTCCTTGAGCGCGCCCTATGCCATTGCCCAACCTGCAGTCTCTGGAGCACTACCTCATCGAAGAGCGTCTGGTCGAGCCTTTGCAGTTGCAGGAAGCGCTTCGCCAACTCGGCCGTAATCTTGACTATGCCTCGTTGGTGAAGACCCTGGAACAGCGCACCTTTCTGACGTCGTACCAGGCGCAGAAACTGTCGAAGCACGAGACCGAAGGGTTGCGAGTCGGCCGTTATAAGTTGCTCTATCGAAACGCCTCGGGAAGTTTTGCCCGTGTCTTCCGTGGCTGCTCGGTTGATGACGGGAGCGTGGTTGCCATTAAAGTGCTGCGGCAACGGCATGCCGAAGATCCCCGGTCGGTCACGATGTTCCGACGCGAAGGAGAACTGGGTAAGCGACTCGTGCATAAGAACATCGTGCCGATCTATGAAGTCGGTTCGGATGGGGATCAGCATTACTTCACGATGGAATTTGTCGAAGGAGGAAACTTCCGCGACTTCATCAAGATTCGCAGGAAGTTCGCTGTTCCTGAAGCGACGCAGTATGTACTCGACATGGCGGAAGGCTTGGAATATGCCTTGGGGTTGGGATTAACCCACCGCGATCTGAAACTCTCGAATGTGTTGCTCAGTGCCCAGGGGGTTGCCAAGCTGGTCGACTTCGGACTCGCGGGGCTCGATGCATCACTGGCGGCGATGGAAGCCGAAGTCGATCGAGCGATTGAATATGCCACCCTAGAGAAAGGTACTGGTGCACCGAACAACGATCCACGGAGTGATCTCTATTTTCTCGGGGCGATCTATTTTGAGCTGCTCACGGGCAAGCCCCCCTACCCTCCGACAAAAAATCTCGATGAACGGCGGCAGTTTGGCCGTTATCGCGATGTTCCAGAGTTGAAGTCCGTCGATCCCAGCCTGCCGACGGTTATCACCGACATTGTCGACCGGTTGATGTGCATCGACCCGAATGACCGCTATCAGACGCCCACACAGTTGATCCCTGATTTGCGCCGTGCCTTAAACGGTGGTGGACCAACGCCGGACGATGCGGAATCCCCAGGAAGTGCGAAGGCTGCGGCCCCGGTTCCTACCACTGTCATCTGCATTGAGAACCGTAAGAAGCAGCAAGACGCCTTGCGGGAGTACTTCAGTAAGTATGGCTATCGCGTGCTGGTATTGACCGATCCCCTGCGGGCACTCAACCGAGTGGAATCGGAACGTATTCTCGCCTTACTGCTCATTGGCGATGCCCTCGGGGCGGAAATCAGCAGCGTGTATCAAGCGGCATTAGCCCGGTGCAAGCGTCGACAAACAGCTGTCGTACTGGCCCTCTCGCCGAAGCAGGCGGAATTGGGGGAGAAGCTGAGCCAGCCGGACTTTGCCCGCGTGCTGACCGAAGGAGTGACGCTTCGCAGCATCCGTCAAACATTCATCGATCTCACAGGGGTCACCCCCGCGCCCGCTGAAAATTCCGAACCGGCTTGATCGGCAACAGCATCTAATCACGATGCTGGCGAGGATCGCGTGCCGCGAAATTCTGGGGATCAGCCGGGCTGCCATGATTCCCTGAGCCGATGCTGAGCGAGCGAGATTGCACCAGTCGTGGTGACACGTAAACCGGCAACAACCGTGACCACGCGGCAGTGCCTGATGGCGTGATGTAGTTGTTGCTCGGTTGCAGCACGTCGTGTGGCTCAAACAGATACGCCGGTCGAAACACGCGAACGGCAGGGGGAACACCATCGAACCGCAGGGGGGGCGACGGATACATCACGGCTGGTGAGGGATAAAGGACGGGCGGTGTAAGGTAATACGATGGGAGGACGTGGGTGTAGTCGTTGACGTACTCTTCAGCCGATATGGGTGTCTCACCGGGGCAGAACCAATAGAGGCCCATCACCATCGCCAGCCGTATCAGTCTGCACATGATGCACCTCTTTCTAGCCTGCTAGCGTGTGCGAGAATTCACAGGACAGTCAGTGAGAAGTCCTTGCGATGCTGGTTCGTCGACACCACAATAGTATACAGAATCTAAGAACTCGGCATCGCGACAATCATCGGTCGCTTTGGCATTAAGAGGTTGTGTTCAGTGATCGTTCGGTCAACGGAAAGCCAGGCCTCCATGTTGCTTGCTCGTCTCCCATTGGCCTTACTGGGATGTGTCCTGCTATCACTCTGTGTTGCGGCAGGGTGTGGCTCCGGGGGGGGCAGCGTGCAGATCGCACCGCCGCCACCTCCGCCGGTTGCTCCCAAACCGGTCGCTGTCGCCGTGGTGGATAACAAGCGGCCCGCCGTCCAGCCTCCTGCTCCTCAGCCGCAAGGTGATGACCAACCGGCTCGACCCGCCGAGATTGTCAATCAATATCCCAATGAGCCCATCGACAATGTCTTCCTGACAGCCGGTCCTGAGGAATCAACGGTGACCGAAGCGCCGGCAGTCGCATCGCTGGACCAGTTCGTCGTCAGCTATGGAAATCCTGCGGTCGATTCCAACACGTTTCAGACGCTACCGGGGGGGCAGGTGGGAACCGAAGCCGCTGCTTCAACCATCCGCCTGCCATCGGGCTTTCAAGCAGACCCGACCTACGGATATTCACCCGATGGCTATCCGTTACGGATTGTCTGCCTGCAGGATGGCAAGCTGATGACCTATATTCCTGCGGGCAGTGTGCGGGTCGGCAGCAATACGGGACCAGACGAAACGCGGCCGCAGTTCGTGGCCTTCCACGACCCGTTCTATATGGATCTGACGGAAGTCACTGTCGCGCAATTTGAACTCTACCGGCAGTCCCTGCGCGATCAAAAGAAACGTGTGCCCTCGGCTCCTCTCAATGCTGGTCAACCTGCGAATTTTCCGGCTTTGGGAGTCCCCTGGGGCGATGCCAGCACCTATGTCCGCTGGGCGGGGAAAGAACTGCCGACGGAAGCCGAGTTCGAAAAGGCGGCTCGTGGAACCGATGGATTTGATCACCCATGGGGCAATGGTCGTCCTGTCTGGCCACGACCACGGACACCCGCCACGCTATCCGCAGTGGGGCAATTTCCCGGTGATGTGGGTCCCTTCGGCAATTACGATCTCGCGGGAAATGCACGCGAGTGGTTAGCCGACTGGTATTCACCACAGGCCCATCAAGAAGCCGCCCGGACAGCCATGCAGAAGACCTTGTCAAACTGGTCTGGTCCGCGGAAAGCCGCCCAAGGCAGCCAACGCGTTATCAAAGGGAGCGGCCCCCAGTGGGAAGTCTATTACCGGTGGGGAAGCGATATGTTCGAGCGGCATCCCGATGTCGGATTTCGGGGCGTGCTGAGAATCTCGCCCGAGGCCGCAACGGCGGCAGGTTCGTGAGCCGCTGATCACGTTTCACCTCTTCCCCGGAACGTAGCCCATGAGCGCCTCCACGTTTGATACCACGGTGGCACATCGTTGGTTTGCCATCGAGTGCAATAATGCGGCCTGGGATCTGATCGAAGCTCCGTCACTGTCGCCAGAGGAAGAACTCCGCATGCTCGACTTGGCGCATGCCGCACACTGGCATTGGGGCCAGGTCGGAACGGCCATCAATCAACAACGGGCTTTGTGCCTGTTGTCCACGGCCTATTTGTGGGTCAGAGATCCGGCCGCCGCAGCCCGGTATGCTCGTGCGTGTCAGCAGATCACGGAATCACAACCCGACGGCCTCACGCCGTTTGATCGGGCTGCGGCGCTCGGATGCGAGTCCGCTGCTGCCCGGCGATTGAAAGATTCTGCGGCCATCACGCTGACCAGCGATTTTCAAACCCTGTGTGATACCTTGGACGACTCAGCCGAGCAGGCATTGCTCACGCAGCTTTATGGCGGACAATAGCCTCGAGTCGCAAGACCGCTGTTAACGTGGTCCCGTGGATGGCTGGACTTCCACATCGACAATTCGGGCACTGGGTCGAGCCAGGTCGACCACAATCGCCTCAGCGGAGTCAACATGGGCAACATTGCCCGCCAAGTCTCGAGCCATCACCCGCACATAGAATTGAGCCGGTGAGCCAGGCCCGACCGACCAGGCAAAGCTGCCGCCGTCATCACGCCATCCGCTGATCGGTTCCCATGGCCCCACAGGTGAGGCGGCATAGTAGAGGGAAATGGGCTTCTGGGCGGGATGCTCTTCCGTCATCTTCCAACGGATCTGAATCTGATTGAGTTCTGATCCGCGTCCTTGCTGAATGGGCAGCAACTCCAAACGGGGCGGGGTTTGATCCACCACCACCTGAATGGCCGCAGGTTCCCCTGGGGCTGGCGGGTCCATTCCCAGACCAGCACCGCTGCGCACGCGGACGGCAAAGCCATACTCACCATCACGAGGCACAGTCACTTCAAACGGACTTTGACGATCGGGGTCTTCACCATAACGGTACCACATGCGCCCCTGATCCTGCGTGATGAAGAGTTCGACGCCACCAACTCCGCTCGGGCCGACATCGTCGAGTTTGTATCCCAATTGGAAACGACGGGCATTCACAATACGTTGTCGCGCATTGGGTCGGAAGACTTGTGGATCAGGTTGAGGCGGGGCCGGAGTCGTGGGTGGTGACCAGCGTTCCTGAACGACGTCGGGTCGGAACTGCGGTTGATCCGAAACGAAAGGAGTGTTCGCAGGCAGGACGGGAGCGGCCGGTGGTGCCGGCTGCAGGTTCGGTCGCAATGCCGAACCTTCCGTCGTGGGAGCCGCTGTGATACGTGGCTCGATCATCGGTCCGGGGGCCGGCAATGACTGCTCGCTGAATTGATCGTCACGCGGGCCATCGGCGATCGGTTGACGCAGTTGAGGCACGGCGGGCTTCGCGGGGCCGGTCCCTTTGGCATCGATCTCGCTGCTGGCTTCACCCGTATTACCGGCGAGGTCCGCAATCGTGCCGATCACCCGCACCCGTCCCCCCGACGGAATCGTCCAAGCGGTCATTCCCCGTGCAGAGGGAACCACGCTCACGCGTTCCGCCGTCGTCTGCCCCGGCTGAGTGTATTCGAGCTTCAGCGAACTAATATCCAGCTGAGGATCGTTGGCGGACCACGTCAGTTGAATTTTACCTGCGGGTGTCTGCTCAAGATTGATCGCCAGAGAGGGGGGGATTGTATCGACGATCACCATGAGGCCGGGATCAAATCGCGGTCCCGGGGGATGCGATAGCCCGTTCCCATCGATGGTTCGAACAGCGAACCAGTACTCACCATCGGCGGGAGCCTGGTACTCGAACTTGCCGGATTGCGGCGTGATCGATTGAGCCAGCTCCCAGTTGCCCCCGCGATTCGCAGAGACAAAGAGCTGCAACTCGCGGGCATTGATCCGCTGCAACATCTGTTGATCGAAGCGGAAGGGAATGCGAAACCGCTGCTTATTCGTGACGACCGGTTTGACGGCCGCGTGGGCGGTCATCACTCCACTGGCAGCAATTGCCAGTAAAGCAGCGAGCACGCGCCCTCGATTGGTCATCCGATTTCTCCCCCCGCATGGTTGCCCGGTCGCAAATCCTTGCAGATTTGGCACGGCGCACCGCCGCATTGGCGAGCAAACTTTCTCGATCGGTATCGGCTGTTCACCACCCGGGGCTTGAAGCAAATGTGACGCTGGCAACGATTGCACCGAGTTTACCGAGTTTTCGGATCTGCTCTTGACCCGAATTCGGGTCAGGGATACGACGGTTCGTGCAGGTGCGGTTTTTCTGCACGCGGCAGCGGTTCACCATGACAAATCGTCGTGATTGATGACATCTGAACTCGAAATCCCCTCTGAGTCGGACAACGAGCCTCACTGGACGGGTGAGGAACTCGAAGCGGCCTATCTGCGCGCCCTCGATGCCCTCGAGGCCGTCGAATCGGATGTGGTAGCCACGGCGGAAGAACTGGCGCCGGGACGATTTCAGGACGAGCCCAGCGACGTCGTGGTCGAGCCGGAATCGCCAGCGGAAGCTTTATCCGTCGATGCACAGCAGGGTGCCCAGGTGTCAGCCGAACAGGTGGTTGAAGCCTGCCTGTTTGTTGGTGGCCCGCCCCTCACGGCCGCAAAACTCACAACGGTATTACGCGGCAGTTACACCGCAGAGGACGTGGTCACGCTCATTGATCGCATCAATCAGCGGTACACCGCTCAACTTCGCCCGTATGAAATCCGCCTGGGTGATGGGGGGTATCGGCTGGCTCTCCTCGATGAACACGAGCGCATTCGCCACAAGGTTTATGGTTTGGGCCCCAAAGAAGTGCGGTTGTCGCAGGATGCCCTCGAAGTCCTCGCGTTGGTGGCCTATCATCAGCCCGTGAATGAGGCCCAACTGGACGGACTCGGCCGGCCGCAATGTGGCGCCACCTTGCGATTGCTGCTGCGGCGTGATTTGATTGCTGTCGAGCGTTCGGAGGCTCATCCCAAAGACGTGAAGTACGTCACCACCGAACGCTTTTTGTCGTTGTTTGGTCTGGGTTCATTACGCGATCTGCCCCGGCCTGATGACCTGCTCTTCAAGTAGACATGCTATGACCTGGCCGCTGCGACTGCAGATTCTCCTGCCCGCGGCCTGTCTGCTGGTGATCGCGGTCTGCATCAATGCCATTGCCGCTGCACTATGGGCCTCGCATCAATCTGAACTACAGATCACACAACGCCTGCAGCAGGTGGGACAGGTGCTGGCTGAGACCAGCTTTCCCCGTTCGCCACAGGTGCTCGCCCAACTGCGGCAATTGATTGATGCCGAATTCGCGGTCTGGGATGTGCCCCGCCGACAATTGCAGGTGAGCACTTTCTCAGAAACTGACGAGAACGAACTGGACGCCGTGTTGGAACAGTCCAAACTTCGCCAGATCGCAGGTGAACCGATCACCATCCGGTTGGGTGGTCAAGACTATCAGGGCACCCGCATTGAACCCTCCCGCACGCATGGGTTGGAAGAACTCTGGATTCTTGTCCCCAAAGGGGCCGTGACTGCCGAGCGTTGGACCGCTGCCTGGCCCGCATTAATTGTGGGGGGACTGTCGCTGCTCCTAATGATTCCCATCGTTTCGCACGTCGCACGGCGGATCGGGCAACGCATTTCGACACTGCAGCGTCAGGTGGCCGCCGTTGCCGATGGTCAATATGAACCATTGGTGGATGTCGCGGATGTTGATGATGAAATCCATCGTCTCGTGGATGGTGTGAACGAAATGACCAGCCGTCTGCGGGAATTGCAGCAACGCATCGCCCATACCGAACGCACGCGCTTGCTCGGACAGTTCGCAGGCGGCGTGGCTCATCAATTACGGAACGCCGTGGCAGGGGCTCGGTTGGCGATCCAACTGCATGAGCGCCGCTGTGCCCATGCCCCGCGTGATGAAAGCCTGTCGGTGGCGTTAAAGCAACTCAATCTGACTGAACAACATTTGAAAGGCCTGTTGGCACTCGGCAGAAAGACGCCCATCAATCGAACGGAATGCGATCCTGCGGAACTCCTGCATCAGGTGGTGGAACTGATTGCCCCGATGGCCGATCACCACGGGGTCGAGCTGACGAAATCGATTCAGGGAACACCCTTGCCTGTGACAATGGATCGGGAAGCTGTCGTCTCGGCTCTGCTGAATTTGATGATCAACGGTCTCGAAGCCGCGGGCCGCAGCGGTCAGATGCGTGTCGAACTGGAAATCGGTACCACGCGCCGGCATGTCCTTTGGCGGATTGCCGATTCCGGAGCCGGTCCACCTCCCGAACTTGTTGACCACATGTTCGAGCCGTTCCAGACTTCGAAACCCCAAGGAGTGGGTTTGGGATTGGCTCAGGCCCGGCAGGTCGCCAATGATCATGGAGGGACGCTAGACTGGAAACGGGAGGAGTCCTGGACCCTTTTTGAATTGACCTTACCCTGCTTTGAGCCACACACACAAAGTCACCGCCATGTGTCGAATTCTGGTCGTCGATGATGAACCCTCAATTGGTTGGGGGTTGCGTGAGTATTTTCAGGATCTGCGTCACGAGGTCCACGTCACAGGGTCGGTGGAATCGGCCCTGGAAGAGACCACCGCGTTCACCCCGGAAGCGATTCTGCTGGATGTTCGCCTGCCCGGTCGCGATGGCTTATCGGCACTTCCCGATTTTCGTCAGCGGTGGGGCAATGTGCCGGTGATTGTCATGACCGCCTTTGGCGATCTGAACACCGCCGTTTCGGCCGTCCAACAGGGAGCCTTTGATTATCTGACGAAGCCTTTTGACCTGGAACAGGCAGGAGCGGCACTTGAACGGGCGTTGTTATCGCAACGACTGCTAACCGGGGCACCTGCGGTTACGGCTCCATCATCGCCGTTGCTGGGCACATCGCCCGCAATGCAGGAAGTCTTTAAAGCCATCGCCCTGGTCGCCCCCACCGATGTTTCTGTACTCATCACCGGCGAAACAGGGACCGGCAAGGAGCTGGCGGCCCAGGCAATTCACCGGCATTCGTTGCGCTCAGAGCGACCATTCGTACCAATTTGTCTCGCGGCTCTTAGCCCGAGTGTGGCGGAAAGCGAACTCTTCGGCCATGTGCGTGGTGCCTTCACGGGAGCCACAGATGACCGACCCGGATTGATCGAACTGGCTGACGAGGGGACGCTGTTCCTGGATGAAATTGGTGACACCCCACCGGCATTGCAAGTGAAACTGCTGCGTTTTCTGGAAACGGGCCAGTACTTGCGGGTCGGCTCCGGGCAGCTTCGTTCCGCCAATGTTCGCATTGTCGCCGCGACGCATCAGCGACTCAGCGATCAAATTGCCGCCGGTGCTTTTCGTGAAGACCTGCTGTTTCGCCTGCGGGGTTTTGAACTGCGAATGCCTCCGTTGCGCGAACGGCGGGAAGACATCAAACTGCTGGCGCAAGCTTTCTGTGCCCAAGCTCGTGCCGATCAGAAGGTGCTGGGCTGGAACGCAGAATTTGAACAGGCGCTGCTGTCGCGGCAATGGTCGGGGAATGTTCGTGAACTGCGATCGGCGGTCGAGCACGCCGTCATTCTGTCACGCAACGGCCCTCTCTTACCAATGCACTTGCCACCGGAGATGGATGAGGGGGCACGGCCTCTGACATCCAGTGATCTCGATCTACAGCACGCCCTGCAGTCGTGGTTGGCCAATCAACTCTCTGCCAGCCATGGCCCTGTTCAGAAGACCGACTTGTACCGAGATTTTCTGCTGGCCACAGAGCCGGTGCTCTTCTCTGCCTTGCTCGAACATTGCCGTCAAAATCGTGCCGCCGCTGCCCGCATGCTGGGTGTTGATCGCACGACACTACGGACCAAGCTCCGCATTTATGGCTTGGACGGTGAATCGAACAGGCATTGAATCTCGAGGCGGCGAACGATTCGCCTGCCGACGAATCTCTCCCCAATGCTGAGAATGGTGTTGAAATCACTCTCATCCGCAAGTATCAAAGCGGCCGTATTACGGTTTTGTAATCCTGATGCACCGTAACTCTCTCGCGCAACCGGGTGGGGACACCACGCATTTGCGTCGGAGACGGTGCGCGCCGTCAGGCCAAAGTTTCATTGAGAACGGTGGCCTTATTCTGCGAAAGGAGTTTCCTATGAAACGGAAGGCATTCCGTTCCTCCGGATTCACATTGATTGAGCTTCTGGTAGTGATTGCGATCATTGCCATCCTGATTGCACTGTTGTTACCAGCAGTGCAACAAGCCCGAGAGGCCGCGCGGCGCACCCAGTGCAAAAACCATCTGAAGCAGTTAGGCCTGGCAGTACACAACTATGAATCGAACTTTACGGTGCTGCCTCCGAGCGCTTCGATCACATTGCCCGCAAGCGGTGCCAATAATGTGTCGTGGGGAGTGCATGGCCGCATTCTCCCATTCCTTGACCAGGCCACAGTGTTCAACCGCGTGGATCTGAGTATCGCCTGGGACAATCAGCAGGTGATCAGCGGACTCAAAATTCCGGTCTATGCCTGTCCGAGTGATCCCAAGTCGGATACCTCACGCGACCCGGGGTCTGGCAAACCGATTCTGTACCCAACGACTTATGGCTTCAGCTATGGCACCTGGTTCGTCTTTGACAACGTCACCGGTGTAACGGGAGACGGGGCTTTTGCTCCCAATTCCCGATTCAAATTCGCCGACTTTATCGACGGCACTTCAAATACGTTACTGGTCGGTGAAGTCAAAGCTTGGACACCGTACCGCCGCAATGGTGGTCCACCGACCACGACAGTCCCAGCTAATCGGAGTGAAGCAGAAACCGCCATTGCAAGCGGGGGGGAATTCAAGGACACGGGTCATACGGAATGGCCCGATGGTCGCGTTCATCATACAGGCATCACAACGGTGCTGAATCCGAATTCGTATTCCGCCTGCTCAAACGGTGCAACGACCTACCAGGAGTGCGACTATAACTCGTGGCAAGAGGGCCGGGCAGGCAGCCCCGCTCCGCCAAGCTATGCCATCATCACTTCGCGGAGTTTTCACGAAGGCGTGGTGAACTGCACCTTGGTTGATGGCTCTGTTCGGACCATCTCGGAGAACATCGATTTGCGTATCTGGCGAGGTTTAGGGACTCGCGCTGGTAGTGAATCTCTGGGAGAATTCTAATCCGCGAGCCCCTGCCACCTTTTCACGCCAGACTCTCGGTACGGGCTTCCCAGGCTGGTCGTAATGTGGGTGTGGGTTCTGTAACCGGCTTCTGTGTAGGCTTTTTCGTTTCCACAGCCGTGAAAGGTGTCTCACCGGCGTGCAGGTGATGGTGACGATTCTTACCGAGGCTGAAGAGTCCCAGAACCAGATAGAACAGGGCAATGGCTGCCATACCCGATGCTGCCAGCGATCCTGAATAGACGTTGCCTGCGATGAGTCCAAACACGGCCGCGATCGCAGCACCAGCGGCCACACCAAAACAAAGCCGAGCCGTGTCATTCATATGGTTGTTGACAGCCTTGTGCATTCGTTTCAACATGTGAGCGTCTCCAAAAGTGACAGAGTGCGGGACAAATTCGTCGTCGGCAGTGACCACCAAAACTTGTGAAGAGTGCCACACAGGCTGCTCATCAGGGAGATAAAACCTGATGAGCAGCCTGCAAGCGAACACGCAGCGAGGGTGGGCAATCTCAGGTGTTCTGTGGCAACAGACTACGCCGCCGCGTGATAAACCGGGGCCAACTTCATGATGCTTTCGGCAATCATCATGTAGAGGGGGATGCCCAAGGTTACGTTGTAGCTGAAGGTCAACCCGAGCGACGCCGCCAAGGGTAAGGTTGGGCTAGCTTCCGGGATCGCCAGACGTTGCACCGCTGGAACCGCGATGTAGGAGGCGGCCCCGCACAGCACGGCGAACAGTACGTAAGTTCCAAGATCAAATGGCTGACCAAGGAACAAGCTGTAACAGTGAGCCACACAAATCCCCGTGATCGCAAACAGATTCGGGGCCAACAGACCAAAGGCCACGAACTTCCAACCAGCGACACGCAGGTCTTTCAACTTGCTGCAGGCGGAAATGCCCATTTCCAGCAGGAACAGGCACAGGCAGCCCTGGAACAGCGTATTGAACAAGGCATCGCCGGCAGACGTCACTTTTTCGCCCTGCAACCGGCTGATGAAGCCGATCGCAATCCCAGCGAACAGCAGGAAAATGCCAGGGTTCAGGAAGACTTCATGCAGCAGTTCGCGATTCAGCCATGACTTCGGCTTATGCTCCAACGAGGGGTCTTCTGCAGGTGGAACACGTTGTATGGCGATGCGTTCTTCGGCCTTGTGAGCTTCTTCCTCTTCGTAGGTTTCCATGACGGGATCGCTATCGCCAGGACGGTAGTCGTCTCCACCACCGTGATGATGTCCTTGCTTTCGGGTGGTCCGAGTGGCGACTGCAGTGGCAGTCCCTGAGCCGTATTGGCTATGCACCGCCTGATGGCCGTTGTGACGGGCTGTTACCGTGACGTCATCAACGGTTTCGTCCAGTTCGCTGTGGGCCAGATGCTGCTGTTTATGATGGGCACGATAACCCACTTCTCCGGGCATGTTGCCTTGTGCATCCATGCCATGATTCCGCATCCGCGATACCAGGAACAAAGCCACAAGGCAGCCAGGGATTTCCATCACCGCGAGCATTACCGGCATGTAGGGAGCGAAAGCCACTTGAGCGGCTGTGAGCACGCCGAGGCAGGTCACAAACGTACCAGCCGAGTCGGAACCGTAGTACCCAGCAACAGTTGCTGCATCAACTTTGCGCAAAGTCGTGAAGGCCCGCAACAACTGATAGGCCACGATGCCAATAACCAAGTTGGTCAAGAATCCGACAAACATGAAACCCAACGCCTGGCCGTACATTTCGGGCTCAAGGCTGGCCAACTCTTCACCACCATGCCAGCCGATCGCGAGGAGCAAATAAATGGTCAGGGCCTGGTAAGCGGCCTTAGGGAACTCGATCTTTACCCCCAGCAGAGGCACCAGAAACCCAGCGTAAAAGAACAACAACAACGGCTTAAACATGTTGTGCAGGACGTTGTTCAAAAACTCGTGCAGCATCGGAATCTTTCTCGTCAAATGAGAGAATGGCGACGGCGTCCCAGTCGCGTGACGATTGCCGACATTTGCAGTCTGGGTGCCAATCTCATACTGACGTTGTTGTAAGTTGCAGCGTGGTGCGATGTTATTTATCTCCAGCGTGCATAAGATCAGTTCTTGCCGTGACATCGGGACAGCCGAGGCTGGCAGCTTGGGATGGTTTCGTAAGGTTTCTTAAAGTTGCTGCATGGAAACTATCTGGCCACGTCTTGGGCACAATTGGCTAAAACGTAGACACGGCGATTCATCAGGATTTCATGGTCCCTGAAGAAATCTGTCCATGGAACAGAGTCCCATGCGTATCGCAGGAGCGATGATCACCATCAGTGCGCTGCTGTTCGGCTTGGGCTTCTGGGCCGCATGGAACGTACAGCGTCAGCAGGTGTTGGGCTCTGAGATGATCGCCCGTGAAGTGCACGGCATGATTGCCGCGCAGGACCTGTATCTCGACTTGCGTGAGATCCGCAACCATTTGCAGCAGTATCTACGGACGCAAGATCAGGGCCAATTGGTTGCTGTCGACCAACTCAGCAGCCGCTTCAATGCCCGCATGCATCATATGTCTCAACTGGTTCGTACAGAACGGGAAAGCGAACAACTCGAAATCGTGAATCTGGGAATCCAGCAGTTTCTGCAGGAGTATGCGGCACTTCGTTCTCAAAGCACCTCCGATCAGAACTCCATGAATCTCGACGTTGGCAATTTGATCGATGATGTGCTTTCGCCACGCATTCTGGACCCGGCACGAGCCTTGGTCGAACAGAATCGGCAAGTTGTCGATCGCACGAATCAAACTAACCGTCAGACCACGAACCAAACTCGTCAGGCGTTTCTACTGCTTGGCGTTTGTGGTGGGGGAGCCGGTTTGGTGTTAGGAGTGGGGATAGCTCGCCGCATCAGCCGGTCGATTGTACAACTCGATGTCACGATTCAAGGCGTTGCCGGCCATCTGTACGAAGTTCTGGGACCTGTTGAGGTCCAGCGTGTCGGTGGACTGCAGGAACTGGAAGTCGGACTCAATGAGTTGCGGGAACATATCGCTACCCTGGTAGAGCGCCTCAGGCAACGGGAACTTGAAGTACTACGTGCCGAGCAACTCGCCGCTTTAGGTCAATTGGCTGCAGGTGTGGCACATGAACTCCGCAACCCATTAATGCCGATGAAAATGCTCGTTCAGAAGGCGCTCAGCCGCGATGAGGACGGTCAGTTGAGCGGCCAAGCGTTGCACATCGTGGCACAGGAAATCGGCCGATTGGAGGAGAAGATCCAGGAGTTCCTCGACTTTGCACGACCTCCCACGCTCGAAAAAGAACAGGTCGACCTGCGTGATCTGATTCAGCAGACCTGCGAACTGATAAGTTTGCGTGCCGATCGACAGAGAGTCGAATTCCGCGAGTTACTCCCCTCTGCCCCCTGCTGCTTACAGGTGGATCAAACGCAAATGCGACAGGTGGTGTTGAACCTGCTGTTGAACGCCCTCGATGCCCAGTCCGATGGCGGAGTCGTTGAAATTGAATTGAGCAAACAACTGAGCCATCCCGAAGATGAGTCCGCAGGACCACTCGTTCGCAATGTCGTGTTGTCTGTGCGAGATGAAGGCTCGGGCATCAGTGATGAGATCATGCCACGGTTGTTCGAACCCTTCGTCAGTTCCAAGGAATCGGGGACCGGATTGGGATTATCGATCTGCCGCCGGATTGTCGAAGCTCATGGCGGACAGATCGTGGTGCGGAATCGGCCTGTGCAGGGAACCGAGTTTCTGGTCACATTGCCGATGACATAACGAGCCACGATTCAGAAATTGGCCACAGGATTGATCGATGCCGCTGCTGCTGATTGTTGATGACGAGCCCAACATCGCCTTCTCGATCAAGGAATGTCTGGACTTGCCGCACTTGGAGTTCATCACAGCGTCGACGGCACGCCAGGGAATTGCGCTCACACGCGAGCAGCAACCCGATGTGGTCTTGCTGGATATTCGATTGCCCGACCTTTCAGGGCTCGATGCCTTTGAGAAAATTCGAGAATTTGATCCTCGGTTGCCCTGCATTCTGATGACCGCCTTCTCACGAACGGAAACCGCAATCGAAGCCATGCGCCGCGGTGCGTTCGACTATCTGGTTAAGCCCGTCGATGTGATGCAGTTGCAGAACGTGGTGGCCAAGGCTTTGGAAGTCTCCCGCCTGAGCCGCAAACCAGCCGTCGTGGAAACCGACGAAAGCCTCACGCCGGCCGATCACATCGTGGGCACATCAGCCGCGATGCATGATGTGTATAAAGCCATCGGTCGTATTGCTCCGCAGGATTCGACCGTCCTGATCCTCGGGGAAAGTGGCACCGGCAAGGAACTGGTAGCCCGAGCCCTGTACCACTACAGCCAGCGATCCCGGATGCCTTTCCTGGCCATTAATTGTGCGGCGTTACCGGAAACGCTACTGGAAAGCGAACTCTTTGGACATGAACGTGGGGCCTTTACCGGTGCTGATCAACGCCGCATCGGGAAGTTCGAACAAGTCTCTGGCGGAACGATTTTTCTCGATGAAATCGGTGACATGAGCCCCGCCACGCAGGCCAAAGCCTTACGGCTGCTGCAGGAACAACGGTTCGAGCGCATCGGCGGAAACATTACGATCGAAACCGATGTCAGAATTATCGCGGCGACAAACCGCGATTTGAATGAACTAGTCGCAGAAGGGAAGTTCCGACAGGATCTGCTGTACCGCTTGAACGGCTTCACCATTTCGATCCCCCCCTTGCGCGATCGCAGTGACGATATTCCGGTGCTGACCGACCACTTCATTCGATGCTTCAATGCCGAATTGGGCCGCAATATCACGACGATGACCGACGAGGCCCGTCAGTTTCTGCAGAGTCATGACTGGCCCGGGAATGTTCGGGAGCTGGAAAGTGCTGTTCGGTTTGCCATGGCTCATGCCGCTGGCAATGTGATTACAGCCGATTGCCTGCCCGCCTCATGCCAGGGCGGATCGGAGCGGTCGCCATCGATGAGTGACCTTGAAGCCCTGATCCAACAGCTACTGGCCAAGAACACCACGGGAATTTATGAACGCATTCTGCAGGAAGTCGATCGAATTGCATTAACTGCCGTGATGCGGCACACGAATTTTAATCAGGTTCAAGCCGCTCTGCTGTTAGGTCTGTCGCGGATGACGTTGCGGAGTAAGTTACGAGCCGTCGGACTACTGAGCGCGAAAACCGACACCGCAACAACCCTGGCGATAGACTCAAGCGAAGACAAAGTGGGTTAGCGTTGCCTCTCAACTCCCGTGCTGTTTCACATAGTGATGGAGTTCACCATAGAAACGGTCGAGCAGCGATTTCAATTCAGCGATGTGTACCGCCCGTTGATCTTCTGATTCCTCTGGGCTTTCCAGTTTGGTCGCAATAGCCACAATAGGCAGCGCCCCGAAGTTGGCCGCTAAGCCACGGATCGAGTGTGCCGCTCGAAAGGCCACTTCCGTGGCACCATCTGTCTCGACGGTCTGAAACAGGCCGGGAGCATCCTGAAGAAAGTAGCGAGCCATGTCGATCAGAAGCGCCTCATCGCCCCCCATGCGACGCAACGAACCTTCCCGATCGAGCAGGCTTTGGGGAGAAGAACTGGTCACGGTTGTTGTCTCCTGGGCTTTCCGCCTCTCTCGTGGCCGCGACTCCGATTTTGAAGGCGAGTAGGCAGACCAGGTTTCCATGCCGGGGGCTTTCCCCGCCAGCCGTTCCACCGTACGAATGAGTTCATGAGCATCGATGGGCTTGGAGATATAGTCGTTCATTCCCGCAGCCAGGCATTTCTCCCGGTCTCCGCGCATCGCATGAGCTGTGATGGCGAGAATCGGCGTGCGTGAGCGGACCGGCAATTGGCGGATCTGTCGTGTCGCCTGCCAACCGTCCAACTGGGGCATCTGAACGTCCATCAGCACGACATCAAAGGCCTCGCGGGCCACGGCACTGACGGCTTCTCGGCCATTTGCGACTAACGTCACGACATGCCCGCGTTTTTCCAGAATGGTTCGCACCACTTTGCGATTGGCCGGGGCGTCTTCTGCCACCAGCACGTGCAATTGTCGGCGGGCGACTCGAATCTGACTGGTTTCCGGCAAATCGGTACTTGGGCCATGCAGGGCGTCCATCAACGTGTCGAGCAGGTCCGATTGAGAAATCGGTTTTGCGAGGACTCCTGCAATTGGCAACGCCTTCAGTTCCGGTTCCAGAGATTGCCGATCTGAGGCGGAGATCATGACAATGGCCGCCCCCCGGAGTAGACCTTCGGTTGTCGCCGAGCGGATGAGCTGCAACCCATCCATCGCGGGCATCAGGGCATCGACCAGAATCACATCGAATTCCCGCTGCTGCCGCTGAGCTTCCCGCATTTCCTGCAACGCGGAGAGGCC
The DNA here is from genome assembly GCA_016125225.1 of bacterium. Lineage (GTDB taxonomy): Bacteria > Planctomycetota > Planctomycetia > Planctomycetales > Planctomycetaceae > DSVQ01. The sequence goes on from WGME01000003.1 coordinate 454,572, forward strand.
ATCAGCCACGACGCAGGGCTGCATCGACCAGCTACGCAGAATGTTTTCCAGAATCCGGCGGTTGGATTGATTGTCGTCGATGGCGAGTACGGTCAATCCCCGTAGATCCAGCCGCCGCTCTTGTTCGTATTGCTCGGGCATGGCGTCGGGAGAGGCTAACGGAAAACGCAGATTCACGCGGAAAGCCGCCCCCATTCCCAATTGACTTTCGACAGTAATGTCGCCCCCCATACGCTCCACAAGTTGACGCACGATGGCCAATCCCAACCCGGTGCCACCATGCTCTCGCGTCGGCGAACTGTCACCTTGAGTGAAAGGTTCGAAGATATGGGTCTGCTGTTCTTCACTGATGCCGATGCCCGTGTCTTTGATGGTCAGTGTGAGTGCTACCTCACGGGCTACAGGTGTGGCGTTTGGTTCCGCCGGGGCTGCATTGGCTTGTGGTGAGACATCGACCACCACTTCACCACTCTCCGTGAACTTGACCGCGTTCCCCACCAAGTTGATGACGATCTGCCGCAATCGCCCCTGATCTCCCAACAAGGCATCGGGCAGTTCTGCCTGGGTTGAACAGGTCAGTTCCAATCCTTTTTCCGCGGCTCGCATACCGAGAATACGCATGGCCTGATCGAGCGTGTTACGCAGGCTGAACGGAGCAGCTTCGAGTTCAATGCGTCCGGCCTCAATGCGGGAAAAGTCGAGTAGATCGTTCAAGAGATACAACAGGGTCCGCGCGGCTTCGACAGAGGTTTCCAGGTAATCGCGGACAGCCCCCGGCAGTTCTTCATCCAAGGCGAGTTCCGTCATGCCAAGAATGGCGTTCATGGGAGTACGAAGTTCATGGCTGACGTTCGCCAGAAATTCTCCACGGGCACGGTTCGCACGCTCAGCCGCCTCTTTCGCCTGCTCCATGGCATTCGCGGCCTGCTTTTGAATCGTCAGGTCCATGACAAAGCAGATCACTTTGTCATCTTCGGGGAATGACGCTCCGCCGAGCCAGATCGGAACCCGACGACCGCTCGCGGTCACATACTCTTTTTCGACTGCTTCGAAACGATGAGTCCGGTGCAGTTCATCAATCAAACGCAAATCGAGCGCTGCGAATTCCGGGGGCGTCAGATCTTTCCAGTTCACGCGCCCCGCGAGCAGATCACTCTGTGTCAATTCGACCATCTCAAGAAAGGCCGTGTTGGCATCGATGATGCGGCCATCGAGTTGGCAGACAATGACACCCACTACATTCGCATCGACAAGCCGACGGAACATGGCATCGCGTGCTGTGAGTTGCAACTGCGCACGATTGAGATCGGCGGCTCGTTCAGTCGCGATGCGCCGGGCAACAAACGCTTCGTCTGCGCGCCGTTGTGCCAGCAACCGGTTCTGATTCAGGCGTTCGGCCAGCAAGCAGATGAGTCCACCTTCCGCCAGGAATATTGATAACTGGATGTAGGCATCGATTCCTGAAACCCAGATGGTGTTATGGGGTGCCAGATAAAACCAGTTCACCAGCAACGTCGAGAGTACGGTCGAAACCAGACCGCCTTTCCAGCCCCCATACCATGCACTAACCATGATCGCCGCAGGGAAGATCAGGAACGGACTCTGCTCCTGGCTGACCCACTGGTCGGTCACCGCTTTAAGCAGGAAAGCCAAGAGCACGGAAATGACCGCAAAGATCTGCGCACTCACATCGGACGTGAAATACCGAGAGAGTGGAAATCTCGCGATCAAATCCGTGAGTAACCTCATTGTTACCGTTTCAGAGCGTCGGGAATCTGGCGATTTGGGCCTCGGTAGAGGCATGAACCAGCAGGAACAATCCCTTATTCCGCAGGGGTCTGCTCGGAGCGATCAAGCGGTGGATCGGTTACAGGCAGGTTATGGTCCGCATCGGTATGAGAATCAAGGGACTCTTCGACTTTGCGCTCCACTTTGTGGACCACTTCTTGGACTTTCTGAGCCATTTCGCGACTGTCACGTACCACGACCTGACGGTTGATGCCCGCAGTGACCTGCTGACTGTCGCTCTTAAAAAACAGCCACCCCTTTTCGGCGGCCAAGGCCACACACAGTACGATCGCAAGCGTGAATACAAAGGCTTTCATGTTCGTTCTCCTTCAGAGTTCTGCCGCACCGCTATTCAGCTCTGGCTGACGAACTCGTGACATCCCGTGTATCATCTCAAAACAACAGGACCAGCAGTAATAGAATCAATAAGACTGTGCCCAAGCCACCGGATGGGCCATACCCCCAACCTCGTGAATAAGGCCAGGCTGGCAGTGATCCCAGAACCAGCATCAGCAACAGAATCAGCAGCAGCAATTCCATCATCTCATCCTTTCCGCACTGCCGTCCGTGGCCTCATGACTGCGTTCCCTCGTGCTCAAAGCTGACAATATGCGGGAGAAACGCAGCTTGCGTGCCAAAGACGACAGCGAGGGTGAAAGAATCGCATTCGTAACCGCAACCCATTTAAAGCAATTGGGTTACGGCCACCAGTGATGGCAAGGATTTCAACGCAGCGTCGGATGGGAGACCGCGGCGGGCTCAGAGTGGTCGGCGAACGAACAGACGCAGCTGTCAGTCGATCCGGACGTCCCGATCAACGGTGATGCCAAAGGCTGCGATGCGATCACGGACTTTCCCGCGCGTAATGCCGAGGATTTCCGCAGCACGACTTTGATTGCCTTGCGTTTCGCGCAGCACCCGGGTCAGCAGGAACCGCTCCATCACTTCCAGGGCCTCGGCGTATAAGTCGGTACTGTTCTGCTTCAACCGCCGATCGATGAACTGCCCCAGATCACTATCAGGGAGACCTTGCGAATCCCCGGACGATGTGGCATCGCTGCTCGATGAACCATCCGTCGTTCCCTTCCGAACCTCGGCGGGCAGGAAGTCAGGAACGATCACTGTTCCTGTCGTGTGCAGAATCGCGTTCCGCACCACGCTCTGCAATTCGCGAATGTTTCCTGGCCAACTGTAACTGGTCAGCAGTTCCAGCGCAGTCGGAGAAATTCCCTCCAGATCCGGGCGATTCAATTCCATCGCGAACCGAGAGGTGAAGCGTTGTAACAGCGGAGGAATATCTCCCGGCCGTTCGCGCAGCGGCGGAAGACGCACGGTGATGGTATTCAGGCGATACAGCAAGTCTTCGCGAAACTCGCCGTCTTCCACCATTTGTTCCAAGGGACGATGAGTGGCCGCCACGATGCGGACGTTAGTTGATAAGGTCGTGTTACCCCCCACACGTTCAAATTTCTGATCCTGCAGTAACCGCAGAACTTTGCCTTGAACCAGCAGCGACATGTCGCCGATTTCATCGAGGAACAACGTCCCCCCGTTGCACTGCTCGAACTTGCCGATGCGACGCTGATCGGCCCCAGTAAACGCTCCCTTTTCGTGACCGAAGAGTTCGCTTTCCAGCAGATTATCGGGTATGGCGGCGCAGTTGATGGCCATGAAACATTCATTGGCTCGGCGACTGTGCTGATAGATAGCTCTCGCCACCAGTTCTTTGCCAGAACCGCTTTCCCCACGAATGAGCACCGTCACATCTTGTGCGGCAACGCGGCCTATGGTTTTGTAGACTTCCAGCATGGCCGGGCTGCTGCCGACGAACGAGTCTCCCGGTCCTTCCTGCGTCCCGCGTGTGGGAATGGCCACCGGCACACTCATGAGCCGGCGTGTTTCCGCAGCCCTGGCCACCAAGTCGTTGAGTTGTCCAAGATCTAGCGGTTTTCGCAGATAGTCAAACGCGCCGAGCTGCATGGCCTCAATCGCGGTGTCGCTTTCAGCATCCGCCGTAACAAAGATCACGGGCAGCTTGCGGTCCAAGGCGCGGATTTGAGCAAACAACTCCAGCCCGGAGATATCGGGCAGGCGAATATCGAGCAGAACTACATCGGGACGTTCTGAACCCACGAGCGCCAAGCCGGTGGCACCATCGGAAGCCGTGATCACGTTGAGCTGAACTTTTTCCAACGAGCGGGTGACCAGGTGATGCACACTGCGATCGTCGTCGATGACTAAAACCGTTGTCGACAAGGGCGAAACTCCGAAGTTTGGCGGTACCCACTTTGGGCCAGACTATCAGGGTAGCACTCCCTTCTCGGAGCACAAGGGAGGAGGGCCGCGATTCCCCGGATGCCTTGCACAGGTCTGAACACGTTGCCCCGGCGGCTCGCATGCCGTTCGGTCGGTCACAGTCGTGGCAACCGGAATGACAAGCCCCACGGAGGCAAGACACTTCCGCAATCCTCTGAATCTTTGCCAGACGTAGGATTTTCCGCGTGAGAATTCCGCCACCGTGTCGCCCAGACGTGCAGTGATCCCGGAATTTCGTGCGGAGCCCTGACCATGCCCGAACCATGGACCTGCCCTTGCGGCTATGTTGCTGCCGGAGAAGCGGCCGAAACTGTCCCCGAGACTTGCCCGGTTTGCGGTCGACCAGTTGCGACAGTCGAACCGGAAGCGATTCCTGAAGATAACTTCGACGCTGCGACACAAGACACCCATTCAGCGGCTCCCCTCTGGCTGCGGTTAATTCTAGATCCGCGGACGATTCAACGCCTGTTGTTCGGAGGGGGCGGACTTTCGATTCTCGGTTTGCTGGCCTGGTTGATCAGCCTGGGTGTGTTCGATGATCCCCGTATTGTTGCCGTGGCGATGGGATTGGGGAACGCCGCCATACTGCTGACGGGATTCGCCGTCACACTGCGAACCCGGCATCAACTCGCGGGACGGGCCATGACGTTCCTGGCGTGTGTCTTGGCCCCATTAAACCTCTGGTTTTACGATGCTCAGGGCCTGATGACGGTGGATGGCCATTTGTGGGTCGCGAGTGTCGTCTGCTGCCTGATCTATCTGCTCACCATTTCGCTCTTAAAAGATCCGCTCTATCTATTCGCCATCGAGGCCGGCGTCACGCTGACCGTGCTGCTCTGCCTGGGAACCTGGCAACGACATACCGACAGCGTGTGGATCTGTACCGCGTTGACCATTCTGGCGGCACTGTCGATCCATCTCGAACGCGCGTTTCCGCCTGAGCACACCTTGTATAACCGGCGACGATTTGGCTTACCCATTTTCTTTTCGGGACAAGCTCAACTGGTGGCTGCGATGGGGGGCTTGCTTGGTTTGCAACTGGCTCACTGGTTCCAGGTTCCGTTTGTGCGGGTGCTATGGACAGAGAGTGCGATTGCCACCACGCCGATCATCGCCGGGTCATTATGGCTGGCGGCCGCGTACTTGTGGCTCTATTCCGATTTTGTGGTCCGCCGCCTGGGTCTCTACAGCGAACTCGCCGTGCTTGCCATCGTGATGGCAGAAATCACCTGGCTCGAACAGCGGCTGACCAACAATGGCGTGATGGTCACCATGGCGGTAACGGTTCTGGCGGTACGCTGGTTCATGCGGAACAAGGCACAGCCTTCGCGCGTGTGGCAACCGTTTTCGCAAATCGCTGGCTGTCTGTTAGCACTGGTGCCGGTCGCTTTGGCGGTTCAGCAATACCTCAGCCTCTCTGCCACCACGGTGACTGCTTCGCTCGCAATCATGAATGTGACAGCCACCGCGGCGGTCATGCTCGCGACCTGTGGATCTGCCGGGCTGATGAAAGGCATCGGCCGTACCCTGTTGATCTCCGCCGCGGCCTGCACGGGTTGGATTGTCGGCGTGCAAGTCTGCGAACTCATCGGTTTGCTGGGCTTACTAATCTCTGCTCCTGTGTTGTGTGCGGTGCCCCTCATTCTGGCGATCATCGCTCAACGTCAACAAGCGAGCGGGCTCTGGGAAGGAATGATCACCGGGGCACACGCCTGGGTCATCAGCGGATTGGTCTTGAGTCTGGCAACCCACGATCCGGCCGGACATCCGTCGAACCTGCTCTTCACGGCTCCTCAAACCTGGCAAGCCTGGCTGGCAGCCCTGGCGTTGATCGAACTGACAGTCTTTTCCGCTCTCTGTGCCCGCCAGCAAAAAACGGTTTCCGAGATCCTCTGGGGCATCACCGGTCTCTGGGGTTTGTTAGCCACGTGGAAAGTGGTCTCGCTGATCAATCTCGAAAATGTCTGGTATGCCCCGGTTCTGGCAGCGATTGGCGTCGCATTGAGTCTCGTCGGACACTGGCAAAGTCACCGGACCAGTCAGCAACCAGAATTGCCCGTTAATAGTTGGAGCAACCTGGGCGATCTGATTCTGGTGATCGCCGAACTTTCGGCCTTCCTGCGAGGTGCGTTCCGCCTGGCCGGGGCTGTTTCACTGACCGGGCACGCTCCTTTGGTGGCTATCATTTTGACCACGTTGCTGGCCGCGATCGGTTCGCAGGCGGCCTGGTCCTCGGCGGCTCGACGCTGGCATATCGTGGCGACGGTCCTGCTGACACTCATGTCGGTTGCAGCAGCGATGCGATTTCTCTCTCTGGCCGACTATCAGAAATGGGAACTGGCCGCCGCGATTCTGGGTGCCTGGCTGATCATTCTGGGTTACATCGGCCGCTTGCAGGAAGCCAGTAAGGTCCGCGACGCCGGTGTGAGTGCGGCGTTGTGGTGTGGCAGCATTGTGGCTACGTTGCCCGTATTATGCTTTGTGCTGGGAGATCGCTGGTTCTCGGGGCACAGTATCCAGTTCGACGAAGTGCTGCTGGTCACGATATCGTTGATGCTGCTGGCCAGTGGCTGCCTGTTGCAGGTGCGGTCCACGACGTTGCTGGGTGGGTTCGGTCTGGCGTTGTACCTGATCACCCTGTTCGCACATCTGGCTTATCAGCCGCAAATCGCCATCGGAGTCTATCTTGCCATCGGAGGCGGACTGATCTTCCTGGCCGGTTTGATGCTGAGCATCTATCGCGACCGATTTCTGGCCCTCCCCGGCAAGATCGCTCAACGCGAAGGGGTTTTCCAGATTATCGACTGGCGATAACTCGACAAGAATCCTCGCTGCCTTTCCATTTAGCCCCCGGTTCTCTGAACCGGGGGCTTTTTTCAATTCGCAACCACCTTCTCAATCACCGGCAGCACATCCATTTCGTAGGTGAACTCGCCGTTGTCGTTGGTCTGGTTATCGAACTTGGAAACCAGCGTCCCTTCGCGGTCGTAGACAAAGACAGCCGGAATCGAATCGATTTTCAAGGAGACATACAGCTCATCAGCCGGTTCAGTACACATCACGTTGACGATCTTGGCGTCTTTGTCGTTCAGCACCTTCAACACACGGTCACGGTAATACTCCGGCGTCTTCTTACGGACCCCGGCGTAATCGCTGTTCAGCCCAATGCAGACCATCTGGTCGCCATACTTTTCCTGCAACGCGACGAGATTCGGGAACTCCCGCAGACAGGGTTCGCACGCCGTCGACCAGACATCGACCACGACCACCTTACCCTTGAACGACGCGATCAGTTCCTGCGTCTCAGCCCAGGTCTGCATCTGCAATGTCACCTCTTTCCGCCAGTCTGGAGGCTCAGCGGTCGCAGCCGTGACGATTTCCGCGTTGGCTGGTTCACTCGACTCAGAACCCGTGTCTTCAGCGACGGTTTCCGTGGCGGCTTCGTTCGTTGCGGTGACAGTCTCTGGCTCGGATGCGTGTTCAGCCGCCGTATCGGCCGATGTCGTACTCGAATTTCCCGGAGTTTGCATTGTCGGCTGGCAGCCATTGAGTCCCCAGAGGCTGACTGACAACGCACAGGCCCATAACGATCGCATAAACAGATCCTGCTTGGATAAAGCCGGTCCAGACCCGCACGGACCCGACCGAACTTACGAATTCGAAAATTGTCCTTCATTTGACAGGCAGACGCAATCGGCAGGACCAAACCCACTCGCTGGGATGGAGGCTCAGCGTCGCTTGCGGTACAACGTGAGGTTTCGGGAGCCGGGTTGTCGTAACCTGATAGCCTGTCCCGACGAAAGAGACTGTTGTGTAGTTTTTGTTCAGGTGGTGCCGCCGTGACCGTGCAACTTCCCGAGAGTAATCCCCATTTTCCGACGATGGAACAACGCGTACTGCAGTTCTGGCAGGAGTCGCGCGCGTTCGACAAGCTCCGTGAACTGCGGAAAGACGCCCCGGTCTTTCGCTTCGTCGACGGCCCCATCACGGCGAATAACCCGATGGGGGTGCATCACGCCTGGGGCCGCACGCTCAAGGATGTCGTCCTGCGTTACAAGGCGATGACCGGGCACTCGGCCAAATATCAGAACGGGTTTGACTGTCAGGGCTTGTGGCTGGAAGTTGAAGTCGAGAAGTCGCTCGGTTTTCACGGTAAAGATTCCATCGAGCAATACGGCCTCGATAAATTCTCCGATGCCTGCCTCGCGCGGGTCAACCAGTTCGCTTCGGTCATCTCCGAACAATCGGTCCGCCTCGGTCAGTGGATGGACTGGGAGCATTCGTACTTCACGCACACCGATGAGAACATCCGCTCGATCTGGCACTTCCTCGAAAAGTGTCACGAACGCAAACTGATCTACACCCGCGGACTGCCGATGCCCTGGTGCCCACGCTGCAGCACTAGCATCTCGGAACACGAGATGGCCGGCTCATTCCGCGACCTCACGCACACCTCGGTCTACATTAAGGGGGCCTTGAAAGACGGGCGGCAGATGCTGTTCTGGACGACGACTCCATGGACGTTGTGCGCCAACATCGCCGCCGCCGTGAATCCCGATCTCACGTATTGTGACGTCCAGTTGCCCGGCAGCGACGAAGTTCTCGTCCTCGGCGAACAAGCCCTGCCCAAGCTGAAGGCCAAGGCGAACATCCTCCGTAAGTATCCCGGCTCGGAACTCGTCGGCCTCGAATTCCAGACCTTCTTCCACGATGTTCCCCGCCAAGCCGATATCCCCCATCGCGTGTTGCCGTGGAAAGAAGTCGCCGCCGAGGAAGGGACCGGCATCGTCCATATCGCGCCGGGTTGTGGGCGTGAAGACTATGACCTCGGCCAGGAACACGGCATCCCCGCGATTGTGCCAATCGATGCGCACGGCGAAATCGGAGAAGGCTTCGGCCCGCTATCCGGTCAAGATGCCAGCACTGTGGCGCCGCTGGTCATCGAAGAACTGACGAAGCGCGGGCGGCTGTTCCGTGCGGAACCCTACGAGCACAGTTACCCCGTCTGCTGGCGGTGCAAGCATGAACTCCTCTTCCGTCTGGTTGATGAGTGGTTCATCAACTGTCAGGAACTGCGGCCGCAGCTCATCGAAGCCACCCGCTCGGTCAACTGGACGCCCAGCTACATGGGCAAGCGGATGGAAGACTGGCTCAACAACATGGGCGACTGGTGCATCTCCCGGAAACGGTACTGGGGCCTGCCGTTGCCGTTCTATCCGTGCAAAAAGTGCAACCATCTGAACGTCGTCGGTTCGGTCGATGAACTCCGCCAACTGGCCATCCAATCCGAACTGATCGATGCCCTGCCGAGTCTGCATCGGCCGTGGATCGATGACATCGAAATCCGTTGCGGGAAATGCTCGGAAGCCGTTCGCCGCGTGAAAGAGGTCGGCGATTGCTGGCTCGATGCTGGCATCGTCCCCTATTCCACGCTCGGTTACTTCGAAGACCGTGCCGACTGGGAACGCCGCTTCCCCGCCGAGTGGGTCTGCGAAATGCGCGAGCAGGTGCGGCTGTGGTTCTACTCGATGCTGGTGATGGGCGTGACCATCAGCGGCCGGGCGCCTTATGAAAACGTGCTGGCCTATGAACGCGTTGTCTCAGAAGATGGCGCCATGTTCTCGAAGACCGGGTTCATGATCCGCTTCGATGAAGCCGTCGAGAAGATGGGGGCCGACCCCATGCGGTACCTCTACTGCCAGCAACCCGTCGCCTCGGAACTGCGGTTTGGTTATGCCGCCGGGGACGCCTGCCGCCGCAAGCTCGATGACCTGTGGAACATCTACACGTTCTATTGCACTTATGCGGCGATCGATAACCCGGATGTCACGACACCGCCGTCCGCGGACTGCCTGCATGTGACCGACCGCTGGCTCCTCGCACGAACCGAACAGATGCTGGCCAAAACCACGGCGGCTTATGACGGCTACGACACACCGAGCGTGATCAACGAAGTCGAAAAGTATCTCGATGACGTATCGACATGGTATGTCCGCATCAATCGCCGTCGCTTCTGGAAAGAAGGGGGCTCGACCGATAAGCAGGCCTGCTACGCCACGTTGTTCCATTGCATCAAAACCGCGACCACGGTGCTGGCGCCCATCACGCCTTTCGTTACCGAAACCATCTGGCAGAACCTGATCCGTGGTCTCGATCCGTCAGCCCCGGAATCGGTTCATCATGCCACCTGGCCGACCGCACATCCCGAATGGCAGGACGAAGCCTTGCTCGAACGGACGGCGAAGGTCCGCGAAGTGACCAGCCTCGCACTCAATCTGCGGAACCAGTCGGGCCTGCGGGTGCGGCAACCGTTGCTGTCGCTGCTGGTGGTCGGTTCGGAAGCCGATCGCGTTGCTGTGGCCGAACAAGCGGCGATCATTCAGTCGGAACTGAACGTCAAAGGGATCAAGCTGCTGGAGTCGGCCGACAGTCTCACACAACCCCGTTTGATCCTCATGCGGAAAAACGCCGGGGCGGTGTTGCGTGGCGATGTGCCGAAGGTTTCGAAATTGCTCGAACAAATTCCCGCCGAGGTAATGACTACGCTGGTGGCTCAACAAGCTGCGGGGCAACCGGTCGAACTGCCCGATTATCCTAGTGGTTTGCCCGCTGACATTTTCCTCACCGAACAGGTGGCGAAACCGCATCTCAAGGTGACGACCGCGGGCACATTAACCGTGGCCCTCGACATCACTGTGACCGATGAACTGCGCCGTGAAGGCTTGGCCCGCGATCTGGTACGAAACCTGCAAGTCCTGCGGAAAGACGCCGGATTCGAAGTCAGCCAGCGGGTCGAGCTGTGGCTGGTGACCGATCACGCCGACCTGCAACAAATGCTGTCCGAACACGGCAGCACCGTGCAAGCCGAAGTGCTCGCCACCGCGTTGCATACCACGGCGATTCCTGGCAATGTCACGAAGTCCACAACGGTCGAATTCGAAGGCGGCACGATCACCGCCGCCGTCAGGCCTGTTAACGGGTAGGGTCCGCTGTGCGGACCATGATTTGACGACCGCACCATAATTTGATGGCCGCGCTCCACGGTCCACACAGTGGACCCGACTTGCTAAGCGGAATTTGTGTTGTCGCGAAAGTCGTAAGCCTTGACATGCGCTACACTTACCGTGAGCAGATGACACAATGATTGCCTTTTTGGAATGTCAGTTGTAAAATCTGGCTATTGGATTAGAGCGTCTTCGTCGTCTCCTTTGACACCTGTCAGCATTCATTCGCAGTCACTTCCCGTAGCTGGAAGCAATATGTGGCGGATTGGTGTATCTCTAGGCTTGGTTCAGGCCATCTTTTTGTTTACTTGGCCGAGAATAATCGTACTGAATCCTTATATTCTCCCGGTCAGTAATGATGTTTTAGCAATTATCACGATTGCAGTGGCTATTGTATCGGTACGTGGCCTACTTGAGGATATGTACATCGAACACCTAGCAGCACCACTTCGGTTAGCAGTGTTTGGAGGGCTTGCGTTTGTAGTTTCGCTTGACATCTCTTTCTTGGTCACTCCATCTTTTCCTCCAGGCCTTTTGCGATCGGCAGGTGGCGGTGAAGAGCCCAAGCCGTGGGATCCTGAATGGGATGTGCAGTTTGAAACTAGTCAAAAGTTCTTTGATTCACTCGGTCCAACAGGTTTCTGGCAATTCATTTCCAGTCTTGGGGTTCTCGGGGGTGGCATCGGCTTGGCATCTCACGTTTTTTGGTCGCTCATGAACAACAAACCAATAACGCAAATTCACCATGGTGATAACATTAGCATAGGGAGAGTTAAAGTGTCGGGAGATACTTACAACCTACATGGGCAAAATACTGGTGTTGGCCGCAATGCGAAGGTATCGGGCAATATCTTTCAGCAGATGTGGGAGAACAGCAAATCGGAATTCGACATGAACAAGTTGATAGCAGAGCTGAAGGAGTTACGCGTCGCGATGAAGCAGGAAGCCAGCGATTTACAACACGACATTGCCATAGCGGAGGTCGCAAAAGCTGAAACTGCGGGTACAATGGGTGATGGTGCTGCAATGTTAAGGCATCTAAATGCAGCTGGCTCTTGGTCACGTCAAATCGCAGAAAGAATAGGAGTGACGGTGGCAGCTAAGGCTATCCAAAACGCGATTGGAATACCGGGATAGTTCGCCTCCACTAAACTGATGGTTAGGATTGACCAACGGAGCCCCAGGGATTTGACATCTAGGCACGTCCATCATGAGCCGGGTGCCACTGCTGGCTTGTCCAGCAGTGCTCTCACCGTCTACCATGCGACGTCTCATGTCGGGACATCGAAAGCGGATCAAGCACTTTCACGAGCCGGGCCATCTGCACGAACTCACGTTTTTGTGTTATCGCGGGTGGCCCCGGTTGACTGTACTCAGTCTACCGGGGCGGCGAAAGCCGCTAGAGGTTTCCAAAAATCATAGCGGCCAAATCACCTCTGGTCACTCCGTGACACCAGTGGGCTCTGCGAGCGAACTGGTGCTGCTCTGCTATTCATCACACGCTCGACTACGTCTCGCGGCTAACAATGATTTCCTTTTTGCGACTTTTGTGCCTCTTTGTGGCCGAATGTTTTTGATGAATGCGCTCTTGAAAGGCCCGCCACTCGGCGGTGGCGGCTTTACATTTCGTATAAGCAGTGTTCCCATTTCGTTTCGCGGCGAACAGAACGAAGGCTGGGTTACATTGCGCTAACCCAGCCTGCAAAACCTTATGGTGGCTCGTCCGATATCCGTTGGCATCGATGACCCGACGGTTATTCGGGCGTCATCGTCTCGGTTCCGACTCCTGGCACGCCCTTGGTGTGCCATTTGCCGATGATCTTGCCGCGGGGTTTGACCTCGTAGATGGCCTTCCCCTCCCGGTCTGCGACGGCACCCTGATATTCGACGGTCAGTGTATCGCCAACCAGTTTGCCGAAGCCCACCGTTGTCCGCTTGCCGATCTTCCAGACGATCTCGACGGTCGGGCCTTTTTTATGGGTGATCTCAGCCGTTCCGCTGAACTCATTCCCCGCCGGATTCTTCCCCGTGACGGTGTACTTCCCCGCCAAGGCCTTGGCCTCGACGGCGAAGACCGATGCGGACCCCAGCACAAGAACTGTCACGACAATGGCCTGCAAACGCGATAGTTGCTTCATGAGACCCACCTGCCCTCTCTGTTGCCAATTCTTCAGTCCGCGGCCCACAGACACGCCTCTGGAGCACGACTGGCAAGAAGCGTATCAGAGCGGATACGGATTTTCACTCATCAATGGACAAGGTAGTGGGAGTGTTTCGTCAGGAAGTCTCTGCGACGATGGAGACCCAATCAGCGGGGCTTACGCCCCTCGCTTGCTTTGAATGTCCGTCGCGCAGTGATCGGTTATTTGCCGCTGAGTTTCTTGCCGAGTTGGTTGATCATGTCGCCGCATTCTTTGCGTGCCGTGTTGAAGCCGGCGACCGTCACATCGGACTGTTTCAGGTAGTTCAGCACGATGGCTTCGGCTCGGGCGATTTCGTCGCAGACTTCGGGGACTTCGGTCGCGATCTCGGTCGGAATCGTGGTCACGCCATTCAAGTCGCCGTGCAGCAGATCGCCGGGGAAGATGGTGAGGCCGCCGACGGTGACCGGCGTGTTGATCGCGAGGATATGGCAGTACCCGTGAGCCGCGATGGCACCATTGGTGAAGGTCGGAAACCCGAGGCCATCGACCTGGGCGAGATCGCGGCCGGTGCCGGAGGTGATGAGGCCCGCCGCCCCGAAGCGTTGATAGGTCGAGCACATCACTTCGCCGAATGTGGCGGACGCACAGGGTTCATCGAGGTCCTGAAAGACAATCACCGGCGGTCCGGGGATGGATGCGAAGGCATCGAGCTGAGCCCCGATGCTGCCATAGGCATCGCCCGAGCGCGGGGCACACATGCTGCGGAAGGTGGACGTGAGGGCGTAACCGACCATCGGCGGCAGTTGCGGCGACATCGCCTTGATCGACTGGTTCATGTACCCCATATTCCGCGGCCGCAGCCCCCACAATTCAACGGCATTGCAGATGGTGGGCGAATCGTACTTGGCAAGAGCAGCCAGTTGGGCAGCAGTCAACGGAGCAGTCATGGCGGGCCTTTGGTGGTGGGGTTAAGGAACGTCGTTGATTATGAGTATACGGGGAGTTGACGTACGGATGAAGGAGAGCAGAAAGCAAAAAGCGGAAGGCCTGAGGTCTTGTCGGCTGGCTTTACGCTTACTGCTTTCCGCTTTCCGCTGTGCCCCAATACCCGCCCCGTGTGTGATCGAACTGCAATTCGCGGCCACGGATGGTGTCGTCGAGGCGACCGTCGGCGAAGACGGTTTGACCGTTGACGATGGTGCGGACCGGCCAACCGGTAAGGGTCACGCCATCCCACGGCGACCAACCGCATTTCGTCGCCTGCTCGGCATTGCGGACGGTATGCTCCTTGTTCAAATCCACCAGCACGAGGTCGGCGAAGTAGCCCTCGGCAACGCGTCCACGATCAACGATATCCCACACGCGGGCGGGGGCATCGCACATCCAGTGCACGACTTGCTCCAGCGTACAACGGCCTTGGTTCATGCTGTCGAGCATCAGCGGCAGCGAGTTCTCAACGGCCGGCAATCCTGACGGTGACTTCGGATACGGCTGATCTTTTTCGGCAAGCGTGTGCGGAGCATGATCCGTCGCGATGACCTGAATCAGACCCTCATTCAGGGCTTTCCACAGACCGGCGTTGTCTGCGGCCGTTTTGATGCTGGGGTTCATCTGCACCAGCGATTTCAAGCGGGCGTAATCGTTGATATTGAACAGCAGATGATGCGGACAGGCCTCGGCGGTGATGAGGCCGTGATGATCCCGCAGGAACTCCGTTTCTGCAGCCGTCGAGACATGCAGTACATGAAAACGGTGGTGGTATTTCATCGCGAGACCGATCGCCCGCCGGGTTGCAATGACGGCGGCTTCTTCGTTGCGGATGCGGGAATGATCGGCGTAGTCACTGCCACCGTTGAGAGCGGTGGTGTTGGCACGCACCGTCGCTTCGTCTTCACAGTGAGCACAGATCGGCAGTGTCGTCTCTGCGAAGATGCGTTCGAGCGCGGCTTGCTCATCGACGAGCAGATCACCCGTGCTGGAGCCGATGAAAATCTTGATGCCAGGCGTACGGGTCGCCTGCTGCAACTCAGCGACATTGTCGGGCGTGGCACCGATGTAGAAGCCATAGTTTACGAGGCATTTTCCGGACGCGAGATCGAGTTTTTCAGCGAGCCGCTGCACGGTGGTCGTGGTCGGTTTGGTATTTGGCATCTCCAGAAAGCTGGTGACGCCTCCCTTGGCACAGGCGCGGGTGGCGGTCCGCAAGTCTTCCTTGTGCGTGAGACCCGGTTCGCGGAAATGAACCTGATCGTCAATCACACCGGGAATGAGATGCAGGCCGGTGGCGTCGATGGTGTCATCGGCTGACGCCGTTCGCGGTGGATCAACCGCGAGGATGCGATCATCTGCGATCAGCACATCGACCTGGGCAAGTCCGGTCGGCAAGACACACGTGGCGCCGTGAATGCGGGTTTTCATCGTTGGGAATCGTTGAGTGAAAGGGAACCCGGGGATGGCGATCCCTGGGCTTGAAGGTCAAAACAGATTGTGTTCGCGGAAGTAGATTTCGAGTTTTGCGAGCAGCGGATCAATCGTGTACTTCTGGATCTTGTGCGGCGGCTTCCACGGCAACCATTGATAGCCGACATGCTCGGTCAACTGGATTTCATGATGATTGAGCAACCAGCCGAGATACACGATGAGCGTCTTCTCCACACGCCCCGGACCGAAACGAGCTTCGAACGGGTAATAGACTTCCGAGTATTCAAAGTCGTTCACCAGTTCGACCGACTCGGCGGGGATGCCGGTCTCTTCCCACATTTCGCGCAGCGCACATTCGCGGTCGGTTTCACCCGCTTCGAGATGCCCCTTGGGCAAATCGAGCCGATGCCGATGCTTCATCACCAGAAACTCAGGCCGCGGCTCCTTACGGAACACGAGCACGCCACACGCTTTGACTTTTTGCATGATAACTCAGGGAGAGAAGTCTCAGAGTGACAGAGTGCCAAAGTTCAAACGGGCACAACTCTGACACTCTGTGACCGTGGAACTCTGACACTTCTTTTCTATTTCGGTGCAAACTTGGTGACGCGATTCACAACGGTTTGCACGCCGTTGGTGACGCGGTCTTCGATATCATCGCACCACCGCTCTGCCGGGTGCCCGTAAACATACATACTGCTCTGGCCTTCATAGCCCCCTTCGAGCAGCACTCGCTTGGAAGGGATGTAGGCCATCACATCGTTGGCATACGCGGTGACCCAGGTGTCGTCGCCATGGATGGCTTTGAGCTTCAGGGCGTAATCGACCACGACTTCGCCGCCGAGTGCCACCCAGATCAAATCATCACCCAGTCGCCAGGCTTGCGTCGGGTAACCGTAACCCCAGCGCAGACCGCCGGGACTCTGGCGGAGTTTGAGATTGCGAGCCGCCCAGCGCTGCTGATAATTCGCGGGACCCTTGGCCATTTCCGTCAGGCGCTCAATCGAGGGTGGATCTCCATATTCCAGCGAGACCATGTCGATTTCGGTGTAGAGCTTGGACACCACCGGAGTCATGGGTTCTTTCAAAACCGCATCGACCGAGTCGGCAAGTTGATTGCCATAGCCTTGGGCCAGTTCCACGGTCCGTCGCGGCAAGGGGTTCTGATCGCCACCGCAGCCCATGACAAATAAGGCGGCGGCACCGGGATGCCGTTCTTCTAAAGCGTACTGGGCAAAGCCAGCGTAGTCGCCGCACCATTGCTGAAAACTCAGCACGGTATTGTGACAGGCATAGGCAAAGACGACGGCGGCGAGTTGCCCCTCGCGTTCGATCTTCAGAACCGGCACCGTATGATCAACCGGCCCCATCAGCAGGTTCTTCTCTCGCAGCATGGGGACATCGGGCTCGCGGTTGGTGCGGCGATTCACCGCAAATTCGCAATTCCCCACTCCGCGTGAGACGGTCGCCGGTTTCAAATCATCGAGCGCCTGGCCAATGGTCGTGACGATGGTTTCCACCAACCACGCCGAGTATTCCTCGATAATCGGGATCTGGGCCTCATCGAGCGGGTAGGTGTCGTACAAGGCGTTTTTCAGCACCGGACCGCAGTGGGTGTGCGAGGCGTTGAGCATGATCTGATCGCGTGTCAGGCCGAACTTTTTGACACCGGCGACAACGTCTTCATACACTGGCTTCGACATACCGAGTGTATCGGAAGACAGGATCACCGCCTTATGCCCATTGTCGGCTTCGAGGGCGACCACGCGAATCCACAAATCGTGATAGGTGCTTTCCGCCGGAGCGGTGCGCGAGCCGTAACCCGCCATCCACATCGGTTTCTGCGGCGTGATCTTCGCACGGGCGATACCAGCCTTCCAGGCGAGGGAATCGGCGGCCAACACTTGCGGGTTTGCACCCGTCAGGTCTGCCAGAATGAGCCAGCCGCATAACAGCAGGGGCAACCGGGTCTGCAACATGTTCTTTCCCTTCCAATGGCCAAGAGCCGTGGCTCGTGCGCGTCTCTGTTGTAACGCAACCCATCGCATTTGGCACGCGCACACCACGACAAGAACTGGAACTCTGCTGTTGCTGTAGCGAAACCGTGGGAAATCACGCACAATTCGGACGAAGTTCGAGGCAGAAACGCGGACAACGGACTCACAGCATGGATCGCGCGGCGCAGCAATCACCAACCAGACCAGAAGAGACCCGCCCGACGTTGTTACGTGACCCCAGTTTCTGGGGGCTGATCGCCACGCAGTTTCTCGGGGCGTTTAATGACAACTTGTTCAAGCAGCTCGTGCTGCTGGTCAGCGTGAAGATGGCCTTGGTCAATCGGGCCGAGAACCTGCAGGGCATCGCGATGTTCGCGTTCGCCAGCCCGTTCGTGCTGCTCTCGGGCGTGTGCGGCATTCTTGCCGATCGGCATAGCAAGCAGCGAATCATCGTCCTGAGCAAAGTGCTCGAAATCGTAGCGATGGGTCTCGGCGTAGCGGCGTTTCTGAGTGGTTCGCTGACCGTGCTGATGATCGTGCTCGCGCTGATGGGAGCCCAGAGTGCGTTCTTTGGTCCGGCGAAGTATGGCATCTTGCCGGAATTGTTTCGACCGGAAGATTTGCCGCGCGCGAATGGTCTGATGCTGATGACGACCTTCATTTCGATAATTCTCGGCGTCGCGATTGCTGGGCAATTGATGACCTGGCTCGCCGGGGATCTCTGGCTGGCATCGCTGGCCTGTGTGATCACAGCGGTTATCGGAACATTGACTGCGATCCCCATTCGCAAGACGCCGGTGGCTCATCCGGGACTCGCGATCACGCTGGGCTCGTGGTTCATCTCGCCAGAGACAAGGAATGTGGTGCGCCAGCAACGGACGCTGTTATCGGTGCTGATCGTGACTTCGGTCTTCTGGTGTGTCGGCGGGGTTTATCAGCAGGGGGTGAACGACCTCGGGATCCTGCAGTTGAAGATTGACGAAGCCGCGACGGGGTTGCTCGGCGCATGCGCGGCGATTGGAATCGCCCTGGGATGTGTCACCGCGGGCAAGTTATCTCAAGGCCGGTTTGAAGCCCGGCTGGTGCGTGCCGGGTTGTGGGGCATGCTGCTGTCGCTGATCGTGCTGGCATTACCGGGACCATTGCAGGGGCAAACACTGCTCGGCGTTTACGGTGCCGGGATGATGCTGGTCGTGCTCGGGGCGTCGGCAGGATTGTTCGCCGTGCCGCTCACGGTCTACCTGCAGGCGATGGCTCCGGCGGATCAGAAGGGACAAATCATCGGTGTGATGAACTTCTGCAACTGGATCGGCATTGTCCTGAGCGGCATTCTGCATCTCATGGCGAATGGCATCTTAACCGGTATGAACTGGCCACCGAATCTGGTATTTCTGGTTGGCACGCTGCTACTCATCCCTGTGGTGATTTGGTACCACCCTCAGAGTCAGGCCCTGGGGATGGACGCTGAGGCGGCCACGTTCCCGACGGAAGAGCTGTAATGCTTCCGGCTGCCGGGGATGATCCACGACCACACATGCTCATCGTGGGTTGCAGCACCCGCGCCGCGGCCTGGTCGGCGGTGCGGGGGGGTTATCGTCCCGTGTGTGCCGATCAGTTCGGCGATCTCGATCTGCACGCCGTTGCAGAAGTTATTCCGGTCACGAATTATCCGGAGAGCTTGCCTGACGATCTTCAGCATGTGCAAGCCGATTGGTGGATGTACACCGGTGCGATGGAGAACCATCCCGGGGTGCTTCGTCTATTGGAAACGATGACACAACTCGGCCGATTGTTCGGCACACCGTCGGCGTCTCTGGCGGTCCTGCGCGATCCGTGGTTCGTGCAACAGATCGCGAAGGAAGCGGGATTGCCCGCCATCGAATGCCGGACAACTCATCCCACAGATGCGGGTGCCTCACGCTGGTTATTGAAGCCTCGCATGAGTGGCGGCGGCATCGGAATTCGTTGGGCAAACGCCAACGATCATGATAACAAGGGCAACACTGTCTACTGGCAGCCATTTGTCTCCGGCCCTGTGGGTTCTGCCGTCTTTCGAGTTCATGATGACACGATTGAACTTCTAGGTATCACACGCCAGCAGAGTGGGCTGAGGGAAACGGGTTGCATGGAACCCTTTGGATATGTCGGCAACATTGGTCCGTGGCCTCTCAACCCGCGTGATCTCGAAGGCCTGTTGTCCGCTGGGCGAGCCTTGCAGCGAACCGTTTCACTGCGGGGTGTCTGGGGCATCGATTTTGTTCTGACGGAAGCCGGGCCCTGCCTGCTCGAAATCAATCCGCGTTATACCGCATCAATGGAACTGCTCGAGTGGGCGTATCAAATTCCGTGTCTCGCGACGGAATTTCAGTCGCCGCAAATCACCGTCAATCCGCAACGACAATTCGGCAAGCGGATTCTCTATGCCCGGCAGCGAACTCTGGCTCCTGATTTTTCATGTGGGATTCCGCGGGGTTCCACATGGTCGCCTCCATTTTTCGCGGACTTGCCGCATCCAGGGAGTGTGATCGAAGCCGGGCAACCGTTGTGTACGGTTTTTGCCACCGGACACTCGGCCGATGAGGTCGAACGGAAACTGCAGCGGCGGATTCAACGTGTTTCTGGCTGGTTTCAGCAACTGTAAATCGCTCCGAATTACGCCGGGACGTGTCTCCGGACTGTTGCGAAGTGGCATCGCAACAGACTTGCCAAAATCGGGTCTTCCTGACTTACACGAGATTTTCGAGCCATTCGCTGCGGAACCGTTCTTGATCGTTGCCAGACTGTGGGCTAAGATCAACCGGCCCCGATGGGATTGTCCCACTGGAATTTTTCACACCAAAACTCTGGAATTCTTGGAGATGTCGCGCGCGACAGATGTGCGGATTAAATTCGCCGCCTGCACTGTGGAACCGTTGGCCTATCGGGCACCTCTGAAATTCGGCGGACGCGTTCTCGACAAGTCTTTTCTGATCAATTGTACGCTAACCGTGGAATCGCGCGACGGCAAGTTGCATGCGACCGGGTTTGGCAGCATGCCGGTGGGCAATATCTGGGCCTGGCCGTCGTCCACGCTTACCAGCGATCAGACCGAGACGGCTATGAAGGCCTTTGCCGAGGAAGTCATCGAACTCGGCAGCGTCTGCACCGAATACGGCCATCCGATCGATCTCAGCTATCATCTGTCGGCCGAATATCAGCACACCGCAAAAACGCTGTGTCAACGCATGAAGCTGGCAGAATCGATGCCGGAGTTGGCTCAGCTGGTGGCCGCCAGTCCCTTTGATGCCGCCCTGCACGATGCCTATGGTCGTCTGCATCAGGCGAACAGTTACGACACGCTGACCTCGAAATTCATGAACTACGATCTATCCGAGTACCTGGACGAGCAGTTCAAAGGGGAATATCTCGATCAATACACGCTCCGCCAACCGAAAGCGAGGATGCCGCTGTATCACCTCGTCGGTGCGCTCGACCCGCTGACTGCGGCGGATATCACCAAGAAGATCAACGACGGACTGCCAGAGACACTGGGTGAATGGATTGAATACAACGGCCTCACTCACATGAAAATCAAGCTCTCGGGCGAAGACTTTGCCTGGGACCTGGCCCGAGTTTTGGCGATCGACGCCGTCGCGACGGAAACCCAGGCGAAGCGGGGTTGTGCGACCTGGTTTTACTCGCTCGACTTCAACGAGAAGTGTGCCAACGTCGAATATGTGGTCGAGTTTCTCTCGAAAATCCAGGAACAGAATCCGCAGGCCTTTGACCGTGTGCAGTATGTCGAACAACCCACGCACCGCGATTTGAAGGCCCATCCTGAAAACAAGATGCACAAAGCCGCGGCAATTAAGCCCGTGGTCATTGATGAATCGCTGGTGGACTACGATGCCTTGCTGCTCAGTCGCGAGCAGGGTTACACCGGGGTCGCACTGAAAGCCTGCAAAGGCCAGACAGAATCGTTGTTACTGGCGGCCGCCGCGGAAAAATTCGGCCTGTTCCTCTGCGTGCAGGATCTCACCTGCCCAGGATATTCGTTCCTGCACTCTGCCAGCTTGGCGGCACGTATTCCCGGTATCGCGGCGATTGAAGGCAATGGCCGGCAGTATTGCCCCGGACCGAATAAAGCGTTTTCCAAGCGGTTCCCCGGCATGTTCGACATCAAAGACGGCACCGTGGAAACCGGTCTGCTCAACGGTCCCGGTTTAGGATTCTGAGAGACGACTACTCGTCAGACTCCACCGGATGCAGTTCCTGAACCATCTCTTCAGGTAGCAGCAGGCTCAATACCTGCTGCCCCGATTTGGGCGTTGGTGCATTGTCCGTTGTCACAATCGAGAGCTTCTTGCCGTCGAGAATGATCAACGGAAACGCTCGACCGGAATAGTGGGCCTGATACGCGGCATAATCGAAGGTGTCCGATAGCGGTGTCACCTTGATCATGGCTCCCCGGTCAAAAGCCAGGCGAATGACATCGTAGGTCAACCGCTTGTCAAAAAGCGTTCGCCCGATGAGTCGATGCTCCCAAGTCGCGGCAAAGCGATCGGAAACTTCGTGATCCTTGGGAAGCTGATAGACCTTGTCGCGGCCGAAGACTTCCCGGAAACGCGCCACGGCCAGCGTATTGATTTCATCATTCGATGTGGCTGCGAGAAATCGTCCCAGGCCGCCGAAATCAATCTCGGTCGTCACAAGCTCGGAGAGGATGTTCGCGAAATGGGCAGGCAATCCGAGATCGCGCGATTTCCGGATGTGATGGTACTGCGTATCGACCAGCACGACGGTAAAGCCCGCCTTTTTCAATTCCGCAGCAATGCCACGTGTTAAACGAGTGGCACCAGCAATCAGTAAGCCCTGGGCATTGGGATTGGAAAGTCCCAGTCGACGCGCGACCCAACTGGCCGTTAGTCCATAAATGGTGACGGTCATGAAGATCACGAGAAACGTCGCGGGAGCAATCGCTGCTCCTTCTTCCCCCATACGCCAGGCGAAGACCGACGAGACCGCGGCGGCGACGATGCCCCGTGGTGCCAGCCACGCCAGAAACAGCCGCTCGGCAGTTTTCAGCTTGCTACCCAGGGTGGCAAACCAAACCGATATTGGCCGAACAACGGTGATCATCACCATTGCAAAGGCCGGACCACGCCAGGTCAAACTCGCCAGAGAAGAAAGAGGCACCCGGGCTGACAGCACGATAAACAGCACCGAAATCAGCAAGACGGTCAGACTTTCCTTGAACTCCAGCATGCGGTGAATATCGATAAACGACTGGTTCGCCAGAATGACCCCCATGACCGTTACGGCGAGCAGCCCCGCTTCGGAATGCCAGGCATCGGCGCAGGCAAACGCCCCCACAACGAACATCAATGTCATGGCGTTCTGCAGATAGTCGGGAATCCAGAAGAGCTTGATCATCAGCACCAGCAAGGCCGCAGCAATGCCTCCCACCACGACGCCAATCACTGAAACCTTCGTAAGCCCGATCAGGATGGTGATGGTCGCGGAACCAAGTTCCGCCTGATGCTGAAGCTGCACCGCTTCAAAGACCAGCAGGGTTAATGTCGCACCAATCGGGTCTATGACAATGCCTTCCCACTTGGCAATGACCCCCACCCGCCCGGTCGGGCGAATGTCCCGCAGCAAGGGACCAATTACTGTCGGCCCCGTCACGGTGAGTACCGCTCCCAGCACCAATGCCACACCCGGAGAAAGTCCCAGCAGCAGATACCCAAAAGAGGCCGCTGCAAACCAGGTAATCACTACGCCAATCGTCAGCAAGCCCAGCAACGAACGCCAGCAATCGCGGAGTTCAGAGAACTTCAGATTCAACCCGCCTTCAAATAAGATCAGGCCCACCGACAGGGAAACCATGGGGGTGAGCAGGTCCCCGAAAATCACATCGGGTTGTAGAAATCCGGTCAAAGAGCCGGCGGTGCAACCAACGGCCAACAGGAGCAGAATCGCCGGAATTCGAATTCGCCAGGCCAGCCATTGCGTGCCCACGCCCAGCACGAGAATGCCTGCCAAGATCGCGATCAGTTTTTCCGACGATTCCATAGGCGTCTTCCCCTACCATCGCCGAGACTGAAGTTCCTGCAAACTGCTGACGGTGAGGATCAAAAACAGAATCGCAGCACCTTGCATGCCCAACTGAAACATTCCAGCAGTGGTCAAGGCTCCCACCCCGACGCCGACTTTCAAGGCCACGCCACGGGCATCCCGCAATCCAAACAACTGCAGAATCGCTTCGAGGGCTTGCCCGCCATCCAGGGGCATGACCGGCAACAGATTGATCAGTGACCAACCGCAGTTGATATAGACCATGGAAAAACAGACCATTTGCAGGTACTGATGCGTTTTGTCCGACCATGTTGGTGGGATGAACGCCATCCCAAATACCAGAATGACGAACCATACCAGCCCCATCATGAACTGCGGAATCGGCCCGCCGAGCGTAATCATCAGCGACTTCCACGGCGTATGATCGCGACCGGGGAAATAGGCGGCATAACCGCCGAAGTGATGCAGCACAATGTGCGGATCGTACCCCAATGCAGCAGCAGTCAACGCATGCCCGAGTTCATGAAACAGAATCGATACGAAGACGCACATCACCCAGAGAAATACGAGGTCGAGCCGCTCGGGACTCCACCCCATGAGTGCCGCCATCAGCCAGAACGTTGGAATCACGCGCACCGGAATCCGGAACAGATGCATCTGCAGATCGAACGGCGTACCTTCAGCAAACATGCCCCATCCTTGTTAGAACGAGCCATGACTGTAATCGCGATACGGTACGGTGTCGAATGTATGGGCATGGATTCAATAGCAGTGCAGACCGAACCTGACTACAATCCCATTTGCGGTCTGTGGGACGCACAAGACCAGTGGCCTGTCTGCAATATGGCATTGCCACGCTGCGGGGTACCCCCGTGGTCGCAGAGTATTCCCATTTCACAGGGTTACGAACCGCATTCGTGGTCACCACGAATGCGGTTCGTCGCGAGTCGACAGTTGGGCGTCCCACGGACCGCGTTTGTTTTACACTGTTCGTTGTTCGAAGTCGCCAGGTACAGGGATGGATCAACGCTGGCTGGGGATACTGATCGTCGTTGCGGCCTGGATTGTTGTCCGCACGTTGTTCGGCAAACGCCGAACGCAACCTCGGTCATCCCGGTCAATCCACAAGGAGCGTTACGAACAGCAGCGTGTCCGTCCTGCCATTCGCGAGAAGCGCCCGCTGATAGTTGGCCGCAACAAAAGCCCACTTCTAGCGGTCGCATCACCCCCTCATTCCTTCGCTCATCGTGGCTTAAAACCAGGCACTTGGTACGATCTTTCGCAAGATGGCCGGAACGACGAACTGGTCCGTCGTGGCTTGCCGGTCTTTCAGACGCCTGATGAACTCGCCGCATGGTTGAACGTCCCCGTCAACCGGCTGGCATGGCTGGCGTATCGTTGCACGCGTGGCAACCTGCCCGGTGTGTCGCAGTCGCACTACGTCTACACCTGGAAGCCGAAACGAACTTACGGTTACCGATTGATTGAGAGTCCCAAGGCGAGTCTGAAAACCGTCCAGCGGCAGATCCTCACAGAGATTCTGGACCACTTGCTTGTCTCGGAAGCGGCACATGGGTTTCGCAAAGAACATTCGATCCTCACCAACGCTCAACTCCATGTGAATGCTGCCGTCGTGGTCAAGTTCGACCTGAGCGACTTCTATCTCACGGTCCGCTCGGGTCGCATTACCAACCTCTTGCGGCGGGTCGGCTATTCCCGTGAAGTCGCCATCTGGCTGACACGGTTAACCACATCCACCATCCCCGGGAACTTGCCGCCACCACCGACCAATCCCATCGTGATGTGGAACTATCGGCAACGTCATCTGCCACAGGGGGCACCCTCTTCGCCCGCGCTGGCGAACCTCGTCGCCTATCGACTCGATCAGCGATTGCTCGGCCTCGCCAAGTCCTTCGGCGCGAACTACACACGCTACGCTGATGACCTCACGTTTTCCGGCGATGAGTCGTTCGCTGCCGCTTTGCGGGCCTTCATTCCCTTGGTGGAAGCGATCATTCGCAGAGAGCGGTTCCAGTCGAACAACGCGAAGCGGCAGATTCTCCGACGGCATCAACGGCAGATCGTCGCAGGTGTCGTCGTGAATGAGAAACCGAACTTCTGTCGCAAGGATTTCGATCGTCTCAAAGCGATCCTGCATCGTTGCGTGACACAGGGACCAGCAGCACAGAATCGCGATCAAATCGAAGACTTTGCCGCCCATTTACGCGGCCGCATCGCCCATGTCCGGCAACTCAACCCGCAACGAGCCTTGAAGTTAGAATCGCTCTTCCAACGGATCGACTGGCGGCGATAATGTAGTGAACCCGCCGTCGCCTCGTTACGTTCTATGTGAGAGACGACACGGAGACCACTGCCCCCGGTTGCGAGCAACCAGGGGCTAAGTGAGCAAGGAACAGATTTCGCGTGCTGGAAATCCTGCATTTCCTGATGCCATGGAAGCTGCTGGCGTTACTGCTGAAGCCGCTGGTACGTATCGTTCTGGGAGTGGTTGCCGTTCCGCTGAGTAAGCTATTTCTGCATCGAGTGGTGCGGTTGCAGGAACTCGATCAGGAACTGGAACGCGACTTGACATCCTGGATTCGGGGTTCGTTCCTGCTGCTGATCGCAACGGCCAACATGGAGGGCACGTTCTTTAAATGGGTGCCGATCGAATGGCGGGCCGAGCACGTGTTCATCATCGGCATGCGATTGATGCTGGCCATCGGTGTGATTGAAGGGATGCCCGACCAGGCGTTGTTCGCCATCATTCATCCTGGTCCGCCAAAGTTCCACATGCAATGGCGTGCCCCGTGGCAATCGTTTAAGGCATACCTGCCATCCTTGTTCAAGGGCCTCGTCTGTCAGCATCTCAACCGTTCATCGCCGGTGCTTGCCATCCTCACGGTCTTCTTCGCGGGAACAACCGGTTGGGTTTGTTACGGACTGGCCATCACCAATTACCTGATCATCGGCCTGGTCTCGTCACGCGATCGCGCCATTGATGTGCTGCGGAAATTCGACAAGGCTGTCGCTGAACGCCGTCACGATCTGAAAGAGGAATTGCACACGGAATCGGAACTCTCGCCCGAACAGCGCGTGCAAGCCCTTGATCAACCGGAATCGTTTGCGAACCTTACTGACCTGACGGAAGCGGCGGCGTCATCTGCAGAACCTTAACCAGAAACGCCATCTGATCGGCCGTCTCTTCGATAATCTTCGCCGTCGGTTTGCCCGATCCATGACCGGCCCGCGTTTCAATGCGGATGAGCACGGGATTTGGTCCGACGTGGTTGGCCTGCAAGCGGGCCGCAAATTTGAAGCTGTGGCCCGGCACCACGCGGTCATCGGTATCAGCAGTGGTCACCAATGTCGCGGGATAAGACGTGCCCGGCTTCAAATTGTGATAGGGCGAATAGGCATGCAACGCGGCAAACTCTTCGGCATTGTTGTCGGCCGAGCCGTAATCATCGACCCAGAAGCGGCCAGCGGTGAAACGATGGAACCGTAGCATGTCCATCACACCGACGGCCGGTAATGCCGCGGCATACAGATCCGGCCGTTGTGTGATACACGCCCCCACCAGCAATCCGCCGTTGCTGCCCCCCTGAATCGCGAGCTTCTTCGAGGATGTGTATTTCTCCGCGATCAGCCATTCCGCACAGGCGATGAAGTCGTCGAAGACGTTCTGCTTGTTGAGCTTGGTCCCGGCCCGATGCCAGTCTTCGCCGTACTCACCACCACCGCGCAGATTGGCAACGGCATAGACACCGCCAAGTTCGAGCCACAACACACGTGACACGCTGAAGCCCGGCGTTAACGGGATGTTGAACCCACCGTATCCATAGAGCAACGTCGGCTGCTGGCCGTTAAGTTCCAAACCTTTTTTATAGGTCAGAAACATCGGCACCTTGGTGCCATCCTGGCTGGCGACGAAGACCTGCTTCGTCTCGTAATCTTCGGGCCGCATATCAACGTTCGCCCGCCGCAGCAGCGTGCTTTCGCCAGTCTGCAGATCGTAACGATAGATGCTCGGCGGTGTGGCGAAGCTGGAGTAGCTATAAAACGTTTCGGTGGCGTCACGTTTCCCTCCAAATCCACTAGCGGAACCAAGCCCTTCGAACTGCACATCACGGAGGAACTCGCCCGCCGTATTGACGACACGCACCTGCGTGACGGCATCTTTGAGATAGGTCGTGAAAAACTGATCACCCAGCAGGTGAACTTCATCGAGCACCTCGGATCGCGTGGCGATCACTTCCCGCCAATGTTCGGGGGCAGGTTGCTCAATGTTGATCGCGACGACACGCTTTTTCGGGGCTTCGCGATCGGTCTTGAAGTAGAAGACTCCGTCATCGTTGCCGATGAACGAATACTCGTGATCAAAGTTGCCCACGAGATGCGTTGCCGGGGCCAGCAGGTCCGACACCGATTTGTAATAGACGCGGTACTTATCGTCGGTCCCCACCCAGGTGGTGATCACAACGTACACCCCATCTTCAGTCACTTCCGCCTGATATCCCCATTCCGGATGGTCGGGCTGCTCGAACAACAAATGATCTGCACTTTGCGGCGTGCCAAGCTTGTGCAGATAGACCTTCTGGTTGAGATTCAGGCTTTGAAATGCGGCATCGGCTGCCGGCTCGGGATAACGGGCATAGATGAAGCCGCTACCGTCTTTGAGCCAGGTTGGCGTGTTGAACTTGATCCAATGGAGTTCATCGGCGAGATGCTCCTTCGTCTCGACGTTCAGCACCTTCCAGGTTCGCCAATCAGAACCGGCATCCTGCACACCATAAATGAGGTACTTACCATCGTCGCTGAAGGCCGTCCCCGATAACGCCACCGTGCCATCTTTCGACCAGGCATTCGGATCAATCAGCACCTGTGGTTCGGCGGTCAACGTCTCCTGCGTATAGAGCACGAACTGATTCTGCAGACCGTTGTTCTTGTAGAAGACATACCGCGGTCCCTGTTTCGAAGGGGCCGAGAACTTCTCATAATTCCACAGCTTCGTCAGCCGTTGTTCGAGTGCCTGCCGCTCGGGGATGTCCTTGAGATAGGCGAATGTTACTTCGTTCTGGGCGGCGACCCATGCGGCAACATCGGGATTGGTGCGAACATCGTCTTCCAGCCACCGATAGGGATCGGCAACTTTGGTACCGTGATAATCATCGACCTGTTCAACGGTTTTGGTAGCGGGGTAGCTCACATCAGCTCCTGTAACCACGGCGGTGAACAGAATCGAGGCCCATAATCCGTTCCAGGCATCCACACGCCGCATGGTTTGTCTTTCATTGGTGTTCGATGAATGTGACATTCGAGTTGATCGCGACAACAACACGCTTGGTGACGCCCAGGGATAGCGATCCCTGGGCGTCTTGATCAACCGGAAACGCAATCAATCTGTTCATGGTTCGACATCATCGCTCTTGTTACGATGATGGCGTTATTGTGGTCACTTGCACGGGGAATGGAAAGCTCATGAGTTTGCTGCAGGGATGCACACATGATCCGGAGACACTGCTTAGCCGGTTGGGTGAGAAGGTGCTGGTTACCGATTTCGATGGCACGATGACCGCCGTCGATTTCTTCGATGTGGTCCTGAACCATGTCCCGACCGAGACCATGCCCAATTATTGGGGGCAATGCGTCGCTGGGGAGTTGACCCATGTCGCCGCGCTCAATGGCATCTTTCAGCACGCCCCGCGCGATCTCACCACGCTCGCTCACTGGATTCCCGAGACGCAGCTCGATCCCGAGACGCCACACGCTATCAACACACTGAAGTCGCACGGTTGGAGCGTGCTGGTCGTTTCGGCCGGCAGTATCTGGTACATCGAACAGATTCTTTCCGCGGTGATCGACGACATTGAAATCATCGCCAACCCCGGCGGTTATGATGCCGAGACGGGTTTATGGATGGGTTGGCCACCAAGCGAGTTGCCGTGGTATCACGCCCACTTCGGCATCGACAAAGCCCGGATTCTGCGGTGGTTGATGGATACGGGGAAGACCGTAGCTTTCGCGGGTGATGGACGGCCCGATCTGGCAGCCGCCTGCGTCGATGGGGTGGCGCAGAACTTTGCAAAAAGTTGGCTGGCTTCCCAACTCTCTGAGGCGCATCTGTCGTACATTCCCTTTGAACGCTGGTCCGAGATTGCTCGCCACTTGGCAGCGACCGACAGAACTCGTTAGCCTATAACTGACAACTGTCTCAATTTTTCTCAGCACATCGATCGTTGTTGCGGCCACTACAGACCGAGTGCCCGGCCAGGGATGCAGGAATATGTCCGAAAAACTCAAGGTCTATGGTTGTCTGTTGCTCCTGATTGTGGGGTGCGATACCAACTCCGGCCCGCCGGCCAGTGGTCCTTCCGCCACCGAAGGGTACGGTGGTTATGGCGGATACGGGGGGTATGGTGATTATGGTTATGTCGATCCGGCTCAAGTCGAATTCAAAGATCAGGTAATAAATCAGCCCGCGCCCATGACGCCACTGCTGGATCTGGTCTTAACGACGGTCGAAGGTGAGCCACGGACCTTGCGGGAATTGCAATCGGACCAGAATCTTATTGTGGTGGTGACACGCGGATTCTCCGGTGCAATCTGCCCGTACTGTTCCACGCAAACATCCCGGTTGATTGCGAATTTCAAAGAGATTCAGGCCCGCCATGCCGCGGTCGTGGTCATTCACCCGTTGCAGCAGGAAACGGATCGCCCACGTGCTCCGGAATTCCTCGCCCGTGTGAACGAGATCAACTCGCAACCGAAAGAAACCACTACGCCGTTTCCCTTCGTGCTGGATGTGGGACTGAAGGCGGTCGATGCCCTCGCCATTCGTAAAGATTTGTCGAAACCCGCCACCTATATTCTGGATCGAACAGGGACGGTACGGTTTGCTTATGTGGGTGAAACACTGGCTGATCGCCCTTCGATCAAGGCAATCTTGCAGCAACTGGACGCCATTAACGCGGAAGTCTCTGCGACAACTTCGGCGGAGTAACTCTGGTCGACGCGGTTCTCTGGCACGTTGCACACCATGAGTGACTTGAATCCATCAGCCAGCCAGGAAGCGACCGACTCGGCGATCGTTGATCCGTTTCTGGATGCGGCCACACGCGCCGGATTTATCGCTCCGGAAAAGGCCCTGCAGTTACAGACCGAAGCCTTCGGCCTGGGGATGACGACGTCACGGGCCGCCTTGAATCAAGGCGTGATGAACGCCGATCAGGTCGATGTCGTCGAATCGCTCCTCAATCCCAAAGAACTCGTGGCCGGCTACGAAATTGTTTCGTTGCTGGGCCAGGGGGGCATGGGTGTCGTCTATCGCGCCCGGCAACTCGCCTTCGATCGCGATGTTGCCTTGAAGATGATTCGTGTCGGGCAGGCCAAGCCATCCACGCTGGCACGCTTTGAACATGAAGCCAAAACGATCGGCCGCTTCTCGCATCCGCATATCGTTACGGCATTCGATTTTGGGCGCACGGAAGGCCGTTTGTATCTGGCGATGGAATACCTCAAGGGGCAGGATGCCGATCAATTTCTCAAGCGACAAGGCCCATTGCCGGAGTCGATCGCCTGGGGTTTAGTCCGCCAGACCGCGATTGGTTTAACGTATGCGGCAGAGCAGGGAGTGGCCCACCGTGACATCAAACCAGCAAACCTGCTGCTGATTGATCCACCACAGGGGATGTCGTTTGCTGCTGGATTGCCCTTTGTCAAAATCGCCGACTTCGGCTTGGCATTGCTCACCGAAGGTCTCGATGATCACACGCGGCTCACGATGGAGAATACCACCGTGGGAAGTCCGCCCTACATGGCTCCGGAACAACTCAACGGGCGGGGGATTGATCATCGGGCCGACATCTATGCTCTGGGGGCTACGGCGTATCATCTCTTATGCGGCCAGCCTCCCTTTCAGGGCTTGCCCCTCGCCCAACTCTTAACTCAGAAACTGCACGGCGAGCCCACACCGCTGCGGCAGTTGCGTCCCGATCTTTCCGAGGCCAGCTATCGCGCCGTGGAAAGTCTAATGCAGCGTGATGTCGCACGGCGCACGCCCGACTATGCCCAAGTCATTGCAGTGTGTGATGAGATCCTCGGTCTCCAGTCGACCGCGCTGGCATCAACACCACCCGCCTCTGAGACGGTGTCTCTCCCGTCGCTACGTACCGTCAGCCTGCCGCGATCGCGTTGGCCTTACGTGATCGCGTCTGGTCTTCTATTGCTAATGTTATGCCTGACGTCGGTATTCCTGTTCATTCCACGAACACCATCCAAGGCGGCCGGGTTGCGTAATTGGGTACCAACCGGTTGGGCCACCCATTGCTTTGATGGTCGCTCGTTGAAGGATTGGAAAACGATTCGTGGCTTCTGGCTGCCCGGTCAGAACGACGGTGAAGGCGGCCTGGTGCTCGCTGGACGGGGTGTCACTTCACATCGACTGAGCCGGGACGATGGCAAGCCCCTCTCCGGTTTTCGCCTGCTGGCCTTGGGGCAACTGCATCAGGCCGATGTCCTCGAAATCCAGTTCCCCGCTCACCAGTCGCCAGAGCTAGCCGGCATTTGCCAGTTGACTCCCACTCAGATTTGCTGGGGCCTGCGGCGTGCCGCGACCGGTCCCCTGGATGAAGTCATCGCCGAACGCTCGCTCACCGCACCAGCCAGCACTTTCCACGAATTTCGCTTTGAATGGCAGGGGGGCGAATGGCTGGTCTATTTCGATGGTGAGCTGCTGGCCGCTCAGCACATCGCAACGTGGACTTCGCAGGAATTTCGCCTGGCAGCCGAAAGCTCGCAGTCCAGTGAAGACGCCGCGGCCTGGTTCAGCGATGTGGTTCTCGAAGAACTCGGCCCGCCACGTGGCAATCGGCCGCCAACTCCCTAAAATAGGCCAGCCGCTCATGGCCCAAAAATTCGCAGCCAGCAGGATGAGACGATATGGATAAGCCCGCTGTGACCTCAGTGCCTCTCGCTCCCGTCATCCAACAACGGTGGAGCCCGGTGGCGTTTTCTTCCAAGCCGATTCCACAGACAACACTGGCTGCCCTGTTTGAAGCGGCCCGCTGGGCACCATCATCGTACAACGAGCAACCGTGGGTCTTCTGCGTGGCGACGCAAGACCAGCCGACCGAATTTCAAGCCCTGCTCGGTTGCCTCATGGAAGCCAATCAGCAATGGGCCAAACATGCCTATTGCCTGGTCCTTTCCTGTGCCCAGTTGAGTTATGCCCGCAACAACAGCCGGAACCGCCATGCCGGTCACGACGTGGGTCTGGCCACGCAGAACCTGCTGTTGCAGGCGACCGCCGAAGGCTTGGTATGCCATCCCATGGGAGGCTTCGACATCGGCAAGACGCGGACGGCGTTATCGATCCCCGAGACACACGAGCCGATGGCCGCGATTGCAATCGGCTACCCGGCCGAAGATCTGAAGTCGTTCAGTGACGATTTGCAGCAACGCGAACTGGGTGCCCGCGTCCGCAAACCGCTGACCGACATGGTCTTCACCGGCACGTGGGGCAAATATGCCGGGCCGTTTGCGTAAACAAATATCGGATTTTCACAGGAATGGATTTCATGCTCGCCGACTCTTCACTCGCTTTCCTGCAACAGCTTCTCAATGCCCCCAGTCCGTCGGGATATGAACGCCCGGTACAGAATGTGGTCCGCGACTTTGCCGGCAGCTTCGCCGATGAAATCGAGACCGACTGGCATGGCAATGTCTTCGCGACCGTCAACCCCGGCGGCTCGCCGCGGATCATGCTCGCCGGGCATTGCGACCAGATTGGTCTGCTCGTCAAACATATCGACGACCGCGGCTTTTTGTGGGTGCAGGCTATCGGCGGTTGGGACCCGATGGTCTTGCTCGGGCAATCGGTGCAGGTGTGGAGTAAGTCGGGACCATTGCCGGGTGTTATGGCGCGCAAGCCCATTCACCTGCTCACTGCCGATGAACGCAAAGTGGTCCCCGAGATCAAGAACCTCTGGGTCGATATCGGTGTGCAGAACGGCGACGAAGCCCGCGAACTCGTTACCATCGGCGACCCCATTACCGTCACGCTCGGTTATCGCGAGATCCGTAATGGTCTGGCTTGTGCGCCTGCGATGGATAACAAAGTCGGCGTCTGGACGGTGATGACCGCTGCTCAACGCGTTGCCGAACGAAATCCCCAAGCCGCCGTGATTGCCGTCTCCACGGTGCAGGAAGAGATCGGTTTACGCGGGGTGCAAACCAGTGCCTTCCGCGTGAAACCGCAACTCGGCATCGTGGTTGATGTCACTCATGCGACCGATTGCCCGACCATCGATGAAAACCAGTTCGGCCGTATCAAACTCGGGCGTGGTCCAGTGCTGTATCGTGGGCCGAATGTGAACCCCGTTGTTCTCGAAACTTTGCAGAAAGAAGCCCAATTCGCGGAGATTCTGACGCAGCTCAACGGCATCGCCACTCCGGCCAGTAATGATGCCGCTCAGCTACAACTCTCGCGTGACGGAGTTGCGGTGGGGTTGGTCTGTATTCCCAATCGCTACATGCACAGCCCCGTCGAGATGGTCTCGCTGTCCGATCTCGATCATGCCGCCGAGTTGATCGCCCGCTTCTGTGCGACGGTCGGCCCTGATTCCAACTTCACTCCTTGAGCGGAATGCAGATGTCAGTCAGCCATTCCTCTGGCGGCAGCTCCGAACAATCGTTGAGATAGACTTCATACGGTGGGGCATCAGCCTGTTCATATCCGCTATTGGGCAACCACACGCCGAATAACCAGCGATACGCCTCGCCCAATTGACTGTAATGCCCCTGATGAGTCAGCACGGCATGCAGTCCGCCGAGCAGCGTTTGCAGTTGCACTTCGCCCGACGGTTGAACATCGGCAGGAATCGTGATGGCCACATCGGCCCGTTGCTGATCTCCCGGTGTCACTTCCGGGTCATCGTAATAGACACCAATACTGAGGGTGTCGTCTCGCCACATCTGATTCTGTGTAGCCCATTGAGCGATGCGACCAAATGCCGGGCCGAGGGTTTCCGGGCAATACTTTCCGACCACGCGCAGGCAGGCCAAACGGTATGTCGGTTGTAGTTGCAGGCGGACATCGCTGGTCTCGTAAGGGGCGGTTGCCATGAGATTCTCCTAAATAGCCGTTGGGACTTTTTCGAGGGTCTGATACTCGGCCGGAGTCACGCCGAACATGCGGGTAATGGCCCGCGTGTAGGTTTCATGCGATCCATTTCCATCGCCGCTTGATCGTTCTTGCGAGCTGTCCAGTATCCCGAAAAAAAATCCTTCAATGTGCGATGGCTGGAGATTCTGACACAGACGTATGATGTCCGGCAATCTGTGGTGGCTCGAACAATCTGTTATCAGGATGGAAAATGAAGGCCGGTTGTTACCTCTCGCTTGCCCTGCTCACCGGTATCATTCTCGGCTATCATGCTCTGCTCCAGAAGTATCTCGATCCGCCCGAACTCTGGTGGGCATCTGGGATCATGGGGCTGTTGATCTGGTTCTGCATCGGGTCGGTCTGGAATGGACTTGCGCTCGGCAGTACCATCCGCGCGCTGGTCAACGCGAAAGATGGTATGGCCCCGCACGATGGCACGCTCTCGGCGATTGAAGGCCACATCCACCCCTATGGCGAACCCATCATTGCACCGTTGTCTGAAGAACAGTGTGTGATCTACGAATACGAGATCAAGCGGACGACAAGTTCGGATGGTCATACGCGCGACGTGGTCGACTTCTCGGGGATGGGCATGGCCCCGTGCGAAATCCGCTCCGAACATCAGACGATCGCACTTTATGGCTTTCCCGAAATCGACGAATTCCCCGAGGAAACGTCTGGGCTTGGTTGGCAGACGCGAGCCAAAAAGCTGGTTCGCACAACCGACTGGGAAGACTACTCCGGCCTCAAGATGATTCATGGTTTTTCGCAGTTGATGGGCGCGCTGACCTCCAGCAACGAAGAAATCCACAAAGACTTCCGCATGGTTGGTCCCGATCCGTGCCATTGGCTGGAACTTCCCGATGATGATCCCGAAGTGATAGCCGAGCGTCGCAAACGCGATGACTATCAGCCACGATTGAGTGAACGTCGTATTCGAGTCGGGCAGAAGGTGCTGGCGATCGGCAAGTACAACGCGGAAACCGAATCGTTCAGCACGACCACGGGGACTGTCTTTCAACGGCCGCGATTACTCCGGAGTTCTCTCAGTGAAGCACTCACCAAAGCCCGCAGTTCACGCCGCAGTCTTCTCATCGGGGGTTTGCTGGCGTTCCTGATCTTTCATGGCATCGCGATGGGGGTGTTCTGGATTTACTTCCATTCCGAAGAGACGCAAACGAAGTTTCGCCAGCAATTGGAGGCTGCTGTCAAAGACGGGAATCTCGAACGTCTGGCGGTCTTGCATGACCGTGGTATTGATCTCAATCTGAAAATCGATACCGATGAGAATCGTCTGCTGCATATCGTCAAAACGGCCGAGGTCGCACGGTTTCTGCTGGAACATGGGGCCGAGGTGGATGCAACGAACAAGTACGATGAAACCCCTTTGATGTTCGCTGCAAAAGCAGATCTGTTGGATGTGGTTAATGTCTTGATCGATGCTCACGCAGATCTCAATCGAGAGCGGACCGGCGACAGGGCAACGGCGTTGAATCTGGCCGATGATCTTTTTCGCCAGGAGATTGCCGAACGACTTCGGGCAGCCGGAGCGAATGACACCGTTGTGACGGCGAAAAATGGCGAACTCATGACCGAAGATCATCCCGCCTTTGAGACGTGCCGGAAGTATACCCAGGCGATTTATTCGCAAGATCTGGAACTGCTGAGAAGGCAGTATGTTCTCGCACAGCAGGATGGGTTCACAGCCCCGGATTGGGACGTCTGGCGGAGCACGCGTCCGGAGATGCCACAACTTACCGAGGGCTATGCGAATGATGCCACCGCGACATTAACGATGCATGGTGTGACTGCGGCAGGTTTCGAAGCCAAGTGGGTGATGCAATTGCGACATGAGCCAGACGGTATCTGGCGGATCGAACGCGAAAACTGGCTCACGCAGTGAAACTGATCGGTGAGGAATGAGAACAGCCCTCGATCATCAGATTGATCGAGGGCTGTTCTTAATCTTGATGAAACCGCTGAGGAGAACTATTCCGTAGCGGGGCGTTGGCCACGACCACCGGGGCCGCCTTGTCCACGTCCGCCGGGACCACCCTGGCCGAACTGGGGAGCCGGGAACGCGAACTTCTTGCCGAGCATTGATTCCCATTTGGTCTTTTGTTCGGGGGTCAGCACGGCGAGCATGTCGGCTTCCATCTTGGCTTGACGTTCACGCATTTCGGCCATCATGGCTTGGAAGTCGGGACGTTCGCCGCCTTCGCCACGCGGCGGGCGAGCGCCGTCCGCACCGGGTTGTCCACCAGGTCCGCCGGGACCACGTCCACCCGGACCACGACCGCCCATTTGAGGACGCAGTTCCGTGAGCTTATCTTTTTGTTCCTGCGTCAAAGCCAGCTTATCGGCAACTTCCGGACGCGAAAGGGCCATCACACCGGCCCGTTGCAATCGCAGTTCTTCATACCGGGCGAACTGCTTTTCATCGAGAATCGCCTTGACGGCTTCTTCGGCCTGCTTCTGGCGTTCTTCGCCTTGCTTCCGCATCTCTTCGAAGCGCTTGGTGCGTTCTTCTTCGCTGAGATCGCGGAAGCTGGCAAAATCAGGCCGCTGACCGCCACCCTGGCGGAGGTCGGCCATCATGTCGTCGACCAAGGCCTTCTGATCGTCGGTGATGGAAAGTTCCTTCTGAACTTCCGGCATGTTCAGGATCATGAATTCGCCGCCGCCACGGCCGCCACCGAATCCAAAGCCCCCACCGGGACCGCCACGACCACCACCGGGCTGTGCCGAGACGGTACCCACGGCCGAGGTCAAAATCATCCCCGCCAAAACTGCCCACGTTAACGACCGCATATTGGTCTCCACTCGATGTGACTTCTGCTGAATCATGCGATTTCCGTGAGATATCCGTCAGCCAGTCGGAGATTCACGTCCCCTCACAACGGGGGAACACGGAGATTAAACCCGGTGTGGTCACACAAGTTCCGCACGGGAAAAAGAAAAGTCGCCCAAAGACCGGTGCCTCTGGACGACTCGATGTTCAAATCCCCGTCATTGGTAGACTCAGGGCAGTGCGACCGTTTTCAGGGTGAGCACGCCACCATCCCCCTGCATGATGACCACAGCCCGGTCGTCCGTCAGCTTGTCGAGCTGAATGGTCCCGTCGAGCGAGGCAATCGTCTCATACGGTTGACCCGCCGTGCCGCCGCCGGTCACCGCTTCGGTCAGTCCCGCGTTCTTTTCGATGTCTGCGGTGCTGATCTTCATCACGCCCCGCTTGCTATTGGCGAGGAGCAGATAATCTTTGCTGTCCTGCTTGTAGACAATCATGTCCAGCGGCTGGTTCATGTTGCCCAGTTCGGCCACCGTGGTCCCTTTGACCTTCTCGCCCGCCTGAATGTCATTCAGGTCGAACCGAACCAGCGGGGTGCAGACGAAACCCGCAAGCAGGCTGGCTTTGCCGTCGATCATCATCGGCACGAAGGTGCGAATCGGGGCGTAATCTTCGACCTTGTTGTGAGCGGCGTGGTAGATTTCCAGGCTGCTGCCGTTGTTCACTGCCTCGAACGGGAATGTGAGTGCCCGGACATTGGAGGGCGAACTGGCGCTGCTCAACCCCGAGACGATGACCTGGCCGTCAACGAAGGCGAGATCAGTGATCGTGCTGCCGCGGTTATTGCGAGCCCGGCGGCCTTCCCCGGTCACTTTGTCTTCCGGAGCATTCGGGAGTTTCGCCACCGACATCGGTACGTCTTTCAGCGAAACCGCGTGGCTGCTACCATCGGCCTGAATACGTACGATCCCCGGCTTGCCGCCGGAAGTGACCGAGAGATAGACATTCCCGCTCGCGGGATTCACAGTCAGATCGTTGATCTGGACTTCTTCATCGTTACCCAACGCCTGCTTGACGCTGGAAGCGAGATTGGCGACATCGAGTTCGATGGCACGCGGGTCGCCTTTGCTGTCCCCGGTATCGATCGCCACAATCTGGGCGGCTTTGTTGTCGCCGATCAGCAGCAGTCCTTCCGGTCCGAAGGCCAATGGCCCGGCCGATTGCAGTTCCGGTGTTCCCTTGGGCAATTTGTAGATATCGACCGCAAAGGCCGATGCCGCCGAAGTAGCAACCACAGCGGCGGTCAACAGAGTGGTCAGAGACCGCATAAAGAGACTCCTGAATTGTGTCAGGCCCAATTGTCAAACAAACCCCTGTCGGTTGATGCTAGCGACTCCTACCGGAAAGTCCAGCAGGAAATTTCTTCGGGAAAGAGGACGCGAAGATTTCTGCTGGGGGAGCCGCGACTGCTCTCCGGACCTCAGCGAGGGCCCAGATCGCAGCCATATTCCTGTGCGATCCGATGTGCGGCGGCATTATTGACGTAGTGCTGATAGGTGCGACGCATGCGGTCCTGCTGCGACGGAGTCAGTTCGCGGATCTGGCGAGCCGGGCAACCTGCCCACAATGTTCCGGCAGGGACATGGGTGCCTTCCATCACCACGGCTCCCGCGGCAATGAGTGCTCCCTTGCCAATGATGCACCGCGATAGCACCGTGGCGGAAATCGCAATCAACGCTTCGTCTTCGATGACCGACGCATGCACCATGGCGCGATGCCCCAGCGTTACGCGGTCGCCGATCAGGCAGGGATAGCCAGGGTCGACATGCAGCACCGATCCGTCCTGAATGTTGGATTCGACTCCAATGTCGATCCATTCATGATCCCCGCGAATCACGCAGCCATACCAGACGGAACTGCCGGCCTGCAGTCGCACGCGACCATAGACTACAGCCCCCGGGGCGATCCAGGCGGTCGGGTCAATCAACGGCGTGGTTCGCAACGCCTGCCAGTCACAATGCGCGTCGGGATAGGGGACGGGTGGTTCCGGATGTTCCGGCGGCGTTCGCCACTGCGGCTGCGGTCGTTGAAACGGCGAAGGAGTGGCATCTGACATTTTCCGCCTGCACTTCCTGAGAACGATGTCCTGAGTTGGGGCGTGCCAAGGTTCAATTCCCGCCACACGGCGGTGGCGGCTTTGGTGCGATCCGGCCGTTCGATCCGCGCATCAACTCGCCGCAGATGGTACCATCTGCACATCATGTCCGAAGACACGACGACATCCAAACCACAGCGGCAAGGATTTCCGAAATCGAGCCGGTTGCTCACGCGGGCCGACTTCGAGCCGGTCTACCGTTTCCGCTGCAAAGCGGGGGATGGAACACTGCTGGTGTTCGCCTTGCCAAATCACCGTACCAGCACCCGCATCGGCCTGAGTGTCTCGAAGAAACTCGGCAATGCCGTGGTCCGGAATCGCTTAAAACGCCTGTTGCGGGAAGCCTTCCGGTTAACGCAGTTTGACTTACCCACCGGGCTCGATCTTGTGCTGATCCCGACGGCTGTCGATAAGGCTTCGCTGGTCAGTTACCAGCAGTCCCTGAAGCGGCTCTCTTGGAAACTCGATCGACGGCTGCAGACCCCGCCTCCGGAGCCGGCGACATGATCGTGATCCGCTGGTTCCGGCAGATGGCAGCACGCGGCGTGATCCTCGGCGTGCGCGGTTACCAATTGATGATTCGGCCGTGGCTGGGTCAGAACTGCCGCTTCATTCCTAGTTGCAGCGAGTACATGATCGAAGCCGTCGAGAAATACGGCCCGCTGCGTGGCGTGTGGAAAGGCCTGTGCCGCATCGGCCGTTGCCACCCCCTGCACCCCGGCGGTTATGACCCACCGTGACGAAAGGGCTGAGTGCTCAGGGCTAAGAGCCAAGGGCTCCAAGGCAGGCAGCATGTCATTTTCTGACACTGAGCCCTAAACTCTAAATCCTGAGCCATTTCCCCCTCTCTCTACACGATCCACGAACATCATGACCGACTACGAAAAGCTTGGCGTCTTCTACCTCGGCCGCGAGTACAACCTCGAACAACGGCAGTTGCAGGATGATCTGCTGCTGTACGACGCCAAGGATCTCTGCACGCATGCGGTTTGTGTGGGGATGACTGGTAGTGGTAAGACGGGGCTGTGTCTCGATCTGCTCGAAGAAGCCGCGATCGATGGCATCCCGGCGCTGTGCATCGATCCCAAAGGGGACCTGGGCAACCTGATGCTCACGTTCCCCGAGCTGAAGCCCGGCGATTTTCGCCCGTGGATTGATCCGGCCGATGCCACGCGGAAGGGCATGACACCCGACGAATTTGCCACCCAGACAGCGAAGAGTTGGAAAACGGGACTCGCGGAATGGCAGCAGTCACCGGAGCGGATTCAACGCTTCCGTGATGCCGCCGATGTGGCAATCTACACCCCGGGTGGGACGGCCGGATTGCCCATCACCGTGTTGCGTTCGTTCACGGCACCGGATGAAACCCTGCGGCGCGATCCCCAAGCCTTGCATGACCGCATCTCGGCCGCGGTGTCAGGATTGCTGGCGTTGATGGGGATCAATGCCGACCCGCTGATGAGCCGTGAACACATCTTGCTCTCGAACCTCTTCAACACCTGCTGGAAAGAGGGCAAGGATCTCGACCTGGGAACACTCATTCGGAATGTGCAGTCTCCGCCGTTTGATCGTCTCGGTGTGCTCGATCTCGAAAGTTTCTTCCCGGCGACTGAACGGTTTCAGTTCGCCATGCAGCTCAACAATCTGCTGGCCTCTCCCGGCTTCGCGGTCTGGCGGGAAGGGGAACCGCTCGATATTCAGAAGCTGCTCTACACACCGGAGGGTAAGCCGCGGATTGCGATTCTCTCGATCGCCCATCTGTCGGACCCCGAGCGGATGTTCTTTGTAACGATCTTGCTCAATGAAGTGCTGGCCTGGATGCGACGGCAGCCGGGCACATCGAGCCTGCGGGCCTTGTTATACATGGATGAAGTCTTCGGCTTTTTCCCGCCGACGGCGAACCCGCCGAGCAAAACGCCGATGCTCACGCTCCTCAAACAAGCGCGGGCCTTCGGTCTCGGTGTGGTGTTGGCGACACAGAACCCCGTCGACCTGGATTACAAAGGCCTCTCAAACTGTGGGACCTGGTTCATCGGCCGTCTGCAGACCGAGCGGGATAAGCTGCGATTGCTTGATGGTTTGGAAGGTGCCTCGGCGACCACCGGTGCCAACTTCGACCGGGCGGCGATGGAACGTATCATGTCGGCCCTCGGCAGCCGCGTTTTCCTGATGAACAACGTGCATGATGATCACCCCACGGTCTTCCAGACGCGCTGGGCGTTGTCTTACCTGCGGGGACCATTATCTCGCGAACATATCGAACAACTGATGGCTGGTCGCAAGGCCTTGGCTCCCGTGGCAAGTTCTGCGTCGTCGGGAACCTCATCAAGTTCAGGGGAACTGGGGACGCACCCCATACTGCCGCCTGATATCACCGAACAGTTTTTGCAGCGGCGGGCGTCGTTATTGGGAGATGCCAAGCTGTCGTATCGACCGGGGTTGTATGCGACAGCCCGCGTTCATTTTGAGAACCGCACTACGGGTGTCGATGAATCGCACGACTTTGCCTTCCTGATCGAGCAGGTCACGGAGGTCTCCGCCACGATCTGGGACCTGGCCAAAACAGCGGATCTCGAACTCGACTTCACCGACCGCCCGGAAGAGTCCGCCGGATTTGGTTCGCTCCCTTCCGACTTATCCAAGCCGAAGACGTACAACGAACTTTCCAACGCGTTGAAGGACCATCTGTATCGAACGGAACGGCTACGGCTGTTGAAGTGCAAGTCGCTGAAGCAGACCTCGAACCCGAACGAAGAAGAGGGCACTTTCCGCGTGCGTTTGGGGCAACTGCTGAAAGAACAACGCGACCTGCAGGTCGAAAAGTTGAAAGCGAAGTATGCCCCGAAGCTCGCGGCCCTGCAGGAACGCATTCGTAAGGCGGAACAACGCAAAGAGAAGGAACAATCGCAGGCGACGTCTCAAACGTTTCAAGTAGCTGTGCAGTTTGGCACTTCGATTTTAGGGGCGATGTTCGGCCGCAAACTGGCGAGTGCCTCAAACCTCTCGCGAGCGTCCAGCACCATTCGCTCTGCTAATCGAACCTTGGAACAACGGCAGGATGTTGCCCAGGCGCAAGAGAACATCGAAGCCCTGCAGCAGCAATTTGCGGACATGAATGCCGAGTTTGAAGCGGAGGCTCTCAAGGTCCAGTCGTGCTCTGCCGCGGAGGACCTGGAGTTCGACGAAGTGCTGGTGCGACCGAAGAAGTCGGATATTTCCATCACGAAGATCGCCCTCGTCTGGACGCCGTGGATCGTAGACAAAACGGGCATGGCGACCGCAGGTTGGGAATGAACGCCGCCACTCACTTTCGTTCGCAATTGCAGGCCGGGTTGCAACGCACCGG
This sequence comes from bacterium, assembly GCA_016125225.1. GTDB lineage: Bacteria > Planctomycetota > Planctomycetia > Planctomycetales > Planctomycetaceae > DSVQ01. The sequence goes on from WGME01000003.1 coordinate 497,755, forward strand.
TGCCGAGCAGGCACGGATTCTTGTTGCGGTCTCGGGGGGGCCGGACAGCGTCGCTTTGTTACGCGGATTGCTCGACCTGCGAGACGACTGTGGTCTGCAATTGATCGTCACCCATTTCAATCACCGCTTCCGGGGCGAAGACTCCGAACAGGACGCCCGCTTTGTGGCGGCACTCGCGGAGCAAAATCAACTGCCATGCATCCAGGGGCAGGCGGACCATGCGGCGACGGTGGTGCGGGAAGAATCCGCGAGACAGGTTCGCTATCAGTTTCTGGAAGTGGTCGCGAACGAACATCAGGCAACTCACATCGCCACGGGGCATACGCGTGATGATCTGGTCGAAACAGTGCTGCATCATCTCTATCGCGGGACCGGGCTGACGGGACTGCGGGGCATGCCTTGGGAGCGACAGACGCCGCCCGCCCGCATCATTCGCCCAATGCTGGCCATCTCGCGAGAGACTGTGATCGGTTATCTCGGTGCGATCGATCAAGACTACCGCCAGGATGCATCGAATGGTGATATCACCCTGACCCGCAACTGGCTCAGGCGGGAATTGTTACCCCACATCCGGGAACGTTTTCCGCGTGTCGATGAAGCGATCGCCCGGCTCGCGATGCAGGCCGGAGAGACGGCGGCACTCACGCAGTGGATCGGTCAGCAGGTGGTGGCCGCCGCGATTGAATCCCAGACGCCGCAAGCGGTCGAACTGTCAGTCACCATTCTGACGGAGTATCCCCGTGCGGCCATTCGGGAGGCCTTGGTACAACTCTGGATTGACCAGGGCTGGCCCCGTCAAGAGATGGGTTACGATCGCTGGAACGAGCTGGCCGACCTGGCCTTCTCCATCACAGGTTGCCTCACTCTGCCAGGCGCGATCGAAGCCCGGAGATCCGGCCCATGGCTACGATTGCGGCAGTTATGATTGTCGGTATGAGGTGTGCGGATTCAGGTATCAGCGGGGCAAATCATCTCATCAGTTTTCAGGTCGTGAATGCCTGAAACCCGACTCCTGATCCCTTCCCACTGAATTCCCCCGATGCGTTGTGGAAATCGGTTCAGCACCCGGCTACCATGACGACCACTTGCCTGTCATTTTCTTGACTCCACACGACTCACAACATCTGGCTGGGGGACTTTTTTCATGAGCCACGGGGGCATTGATAACGGCGCTGCGCCGAACGCATACCGGCTGCTTTGGGCCGGTTTCATGGCGATTCTCGCCGCAGGGGTGGGCTATTCTGTCCGCGGCGGCATCCTCGGCCAATGGGCCCAGCAGTTCGGTTTCACCATGACCGAACTGGGCACCATCACAGGCGGTGGTCTGACAGGCTTCGGCGTGGTGATTATCATTACCTCGCTGGTGGCAGACAAAATCGGCTATGGCAAACTCATGGCCATGGCTTTTGTGCTGCACTTCATCTCGGCGATGATGACCCTGGCTGCTCCGGCCGCCTTCGCTGCCGGTGGCAAAGATGCTGCCTTCAGTTGCCTCTTCTGGGGCATGTTCATCTTCGCGATCGGCAACGGTCTGTGCGAAGCGGTGGTCAATCCATTGACCGCCACCTTGTTCCCCAAGAACAAGGCTCACTACCTCAATATTCTGCATGCCGGTTGGCCCGCGGGATTGGTTTGCGGCGGCCTTGCCTCCACCTTCATGGCAGCCAAGCTTGATGACTCCGGTTCGATTGTCACCCCGGCGGTCGACTGGAAGATTCAGATGTCGCTGTTCTTGATCCCCGTGATCATTTACGGCGTGATGCTGCTGGGACAGAAGTTCCCGAAATCGGAAGCCGCTTCGGCCGGTGTGACCCTGGGCGAAATGATCGCCACGATCTTCGCACCGCTGATGATCGTGCTGCTCATCATTCATGCGATGGTGGGTTATGTGGAACTTGGAACCGATTCGTGGATTGCGAAAATCACCGGTTCCATCATGGGCAGCCCGGCAAAAGGTCTGGCATTGTTCGTCTACACATCGCTGCTGATGTTTGCCCTGCGGTTTGTCGCCGGTCCCATTGTGCATAAGATTTCTCCCTTGGGGCTGTTGTTCGTCAGTGCGATTCTGGGGGCGACTGGTCTGACGTTGCTCGGGAATGCCGACGGGGCGATGCTCTGCATTGTCGCCGCCACGGTGTATGCCTGTGGCAAGACCTTCCTGTGGCCGACCATGCTCGCCGTGGCATCCGAGCGGTTCCCGAAAGGGGGAGCCGTGGCGATTGGGATGTTGGGCGGGGTTGGCATGCTTTCGGCTGGTCTCCTGGGTGGCCCGGCCATCGGTTTCAAGCAAGATTACTTCGCTTCGCACGATCTGCAAAAGACCTCAAAAGAGGCCTATGACCGCTACAAAGCCGCCAACGAAAACAGCTTCATGGGCATTCAGGTGGTGGGACTCGATGGTGCCAAAGTCGGTGTGCTGGAAGACGGCGGCAAAGAACTTGATCGTGTGAGTGAGTTGCTGGCCACCGAAAAGCGTGAGGACAAGAATCACGCCGAACTGGCTGCCTGGTGGTCTCAGGCCAAAGTAACCGCTCCGGAAGACAAGCCCCTGGTATTAGGGGCGGGTATCGAGGGGGGGAAGAAAGCCCTGCAGCTGACGGCGTACGTCCCCATGACGATGGCCGTCTTCTATCTGCTGCTGATCCTCTACTTCCGGGCGACCGGCGGATACAAGCAGGTGCATATCGAGGAAGCCGAAGAAGAAGGCGTGCCGGGCACCGAACTCGGCACCGCGGAAAGCTGATCCGCACGGGATCGAATGGTGATTTCAATCCATTTAGCCCCCGGTTGTTCACAACCGGGGGCTGATTTTTTCCTCAACCGATATGAATCGTCTGCGTCGGTTGATCGGCGTTGAACATCCGGTCGATCAGGTCCTGGCCCGGCGGACGCGTACACAAGGTCACGCCAATTCCGGCGATGGTCGAAGCCAACAAGCCCCAGATAATCGGATCGAGATTCAGCAGAAAATAGGGTCGAAACGCACTCGCGAGGCCCATCTTCAGGTCCGGACCCAGCAGCGACAGGATCTGCTGCGAAAACGCGGTGGCCTGTTCTGGATCGACACTGAGAGCCCAGTTGTGCACCCAACCAGTCACGTACAAACCAAAGTAGACGCCGAACCCGCCGAGCATTCCGGCAAGCATGCCGGCCACCGATGTCCGCTTCCAGTAACAAGCCATGATGACCGGCGTGAAGAAGGTCGCTGCTCCTGCGGAACCACTGAAGACCACCAACGCCTGCAAAAAGTTGATCGGTTTCAAATTGGCCAGAATCCCAATCGCACCGATGACCACCATCGCGACATTGGTGACTAGGCGAAGTTCACGGCCCGAAGCCTCCGGTCTGAGGAACCGCACGTAAATGTCCTGCACCAGACCCGAAGCGATCACCAGCACAAAGCAACTGACCGACGCCATGATCGCCCCGAAGGGGGCCGCCAGAATCAGCCCTGTGATGAATGAACCCAACGGCAGTTCCTGGGTCGAGTACAATGCAATACGCGGAATGATTTCATCAGGCTTGGCGATATCCCCGAGAATGGCGCGTGCACAAATGCAGATCATCACCAGCGGAATGTAGATCAGGCAGTTATAAAAAGACAGCAGCAGAATCGACTTCCGCATCACTTCGGTACTGCTGGCGGCCATCACACGCACCAGACTGGCGGGCGAGGCCAGACCGGAGTAGACCCAGATAACGAACATCGAGACTGCCACACCCAACGGCAGGAACTCACGACCGCCGACATGGTAACCCGGGCCAAACATGTAAGCTGCGGGTGTGGCGACATAGACGTCGTCGCCAATGCCCTCGGCCGCCGATTTTTCCGTGAGTTGAGCAATGACCGTTTTGTTGGCCTGCTCCATTCCGCCCGCTTTTGGGACTACAAGACACAACAGCAGCATGACGCCGAGGACCATCATCACGCTTTGAAACAGGTCGGTCCACACACCGGCAAGGAATCCGCCAATCATGGTGTAACCCACCACGGTCACGCCGAACACACCGAGGCCGATCAGGAACTTCATGTCGATGTTCGCGGTGGCGTCTTCTGACAAGGCGAACACACCCTGACCAGGCCAGGCGAGTTGCATGATGGTGGCCCCAGCCTTGAACTGGGCCACCATCGTGAAGCTCATGAAAAACATGATCAGCAGCGAAGCCACCAGACCAATCGTCGGGCTGGCAAACCGTTCGCGTAACAGGTCGGGAACCGTCACGGCCCCGGTGCGACGGGAGAGTTGAGCCACTCGCTTGCCCACCACAGCAAACCCGGTGAGCGGCACGACCATGTAACCCGCAATCCATAAGGCGACCGACCAGCCGTAGGCATACACCAGAGACGGAAAGCCCATGAAGGTTCCGCCGCTTTGCACGGTCGCGGTGAGGGCCAGCGCCCAGGCACCCAGGCCGCGGTTACCGAGGAAAAAACCTTCCAGGAATTTGCCCTGATCCATGGCTTTCTGTGCCATGGTGCCCAGCCAGACCGACGCGGCAATAAATAAGAGCAAAGCCAGCATCACACTGATGCCGGGCGAGGGTTCCGATTCGGCGAGCAAATACAAGGGCATGGCGGGGTCCCGTCAGAGGAGGCGTCGAGGAATGACACAGGGCTCCGGCCCGAGGCGTGGCCGAGCGGCAGGCAGTGTGGAGGAAATGAGGCGGGAAACTAATCGGGAGTGGTCTCTTCGCAAAGCGCTTCATCGCTCATGTAGAAGAGACAGAACCAGGCAGAAAAGAGGGTACAGGCGAGCCAGGGAATAACCACGCCCCAGAAAATCCAGTCGGGCAGGCCGAACACATAGGTCAGGCTTTCAATCGGTCGGCGATAACCGTACAGCCAACTGTAACCGACGGAATAAGCTGTCGCGAGAATCCAGACGGCCCCACAGATCAGGGCTTCTCTTTGGGCCGATTTCAGTAACGGATCGTCTTTTCGTTCAGTCAACTATTCATCCCCCAAGCCACGATCCGACGTGACCAACTTGATGAAACAATACAACGTGCAGCCGATGATGATCGACCACGCCGAACCCATAAAGATCCAGGCTAACTGCGTCATGATTGCTGATTCTCCCCCGTTCGGCGGCGTCGCGCCCAGGCCACACTCACCAGGGCAGCCAATCCCAGGAACGAAGCCACCATCACGCCGCGATCAACCGTCCGCATGAACTTCAGTTGCGAGTTGAAGGTGATCTCGTGCTCCGAGGCATCTTTCGGCAACGGCAAATCTTTGTGCATCAACTTGCCCATCATGCTGCCCGAGGAAAACTCCCAGGCGGGAATGGGCGAGCCATCGGCAGTCCCGGCGAGATAAGTCTTCCACCCCGCAGCCGGTTCGAAGATGTAGGCTACCAGCATGATGATCAGGAACGTAGGCGTGACGTACTGCATCACGTAATAGAAGACCTTGGGCACCTTCAGTTCGGCCCCGCGGTTCATCTCTTCCCAACCCTTGGGCATGCCGAAGACCCAGCAGAAGAGGACCGATTCCGCGACTGCCATGACCACCAGCGAGAACGTTCCCGCCCAGAAATCGAACTCGTCGAAGAAGCTGCTCGAATGCAGCATGGCGACCGGAATGGCGAGGGGCAACAGCATCCCACCGAAGACCAAAGCACTCTGCTTGCGGGTCAGTTTGAACTCATCCTGCAGGAAGGCGAGCATCGGCTGACCCATCGCCAGCGAACTGGTAATCGCCGCAAAGAACAACAGCCCGAACCACAGGAACCCGGCGACCGGAGCCAAGGCCCCCCAGTTGCGGAAGAGTTCAGGAAAGACGATGAAACCGAGACCAAAGCCAGAGAGCGACTTCACCTTTTCGAGGCCCAGATAGGCCACGGCAATCGGAATCAGAATGGTGCCCCCGAGCACCACTTCAACGAATTCGTTCGTCCAGGCCGAGGTCGTGCCGTTAAGAACGATGTCGTCTTTCTCACGCACATAGGATGCGTAACACTGCATCGATCCCATGCCAATGGAGATCGTGAAGAAGATCTGCCCGGCGGCAGCGAGCCAGACTTTGGGATCGGTGAGCGAATCGAACTTCGGTTCCCAGACATAATTGAGGCCGACAAACGGACTCGCGACGGCTTTCGGATCAGTTTCAGGGTCAATCAATAAACCACGAATCGCCAGAATGGCTGCAAAAAAGATCAGCATGGGCATGCCGATTTTGGAAACGATCTCGATCCCCTTCGCCAACCCCCGCGACAAGATGTAAATATTGATGCAGACACAGACCGCAAAGATGCCCATGCCGAGATTGGTTGCCGCGAGAATCTGATTGGGATATTGCCCCTGGATCGTTTCTGACAGGAACTTTTCCGGATTGGTCGTCTTGAAGCCGTTGACCAGAGAGTAGCCGGTGTAGGCCAGGCACCACGATTCGATGTAAAGATAGAACGCGGCGATCAGCAGGCAGTTCCACAGACCGAAGACGCCAAGGTACTTCCAGTACGGGCTTTTGCCCATGGCGTCGAAGGCCCCCGGTGTGGAGTGGTGACCATGCTTGCCACCATATCGGCCGATGGACCATTCGATCCAGACCAAGGGCAAACCGATCAAGAGCAGCACGACGAAGTAGGGGATCAGAAAGGCCCCGCCGCCATTCTGCATGGCCTGAGCAGGGAACCGCAGGAAGTTCCCCAGACCGACGGCGTTGCCCGCCATCGCCAGGACCAGACCGACCCGAGACCCCCAGCGTTCGGTCGTGGCTTGACCTTCCCCTGCCATACTTCGCCCTTAATGAATAGTCTGCAGGATGTCCGGATCAGCCTGCCCGGCTAAAACTGGGCAACTCATGTGCCGCCGACGGGCTCCGGCTTCCGTTTCCACACCACTTTCGTGACAACAAAGCCAATTCCCAGCACAACCGCCAGTCCGATCACTCCCAAGGTAATGAATGTCTTGTGTTCTTCCCATAAATGCAGGGCCTGTTCACCCAGAAAATAGCCGGTCAGTGTCAATATGCTCACCCACAAACCGGCACCAATCGAGGTCCATAAACAGAACCGGAAGAGGTTCATGCGCGCCAGACCAGCAGGGATGCTGATCAATTGACGGATCGCGGGCAACAACCGGCAGACAAACGTGGTCAATTCGCCATGCTTTTCCCAGACGCGCTCGGCCTTGTGGAGCTGCTCCATCGGCATGAAGAAGTACTTGCCGTAGCGCTCCAGAAAGGCCCGGCCCACCAACCGCGCGAAGTAGTAGTTGAACAGTCCGCCGACCAGACTGCCCAGTGTTCCTGCGATGATCGCACCGACTACGCTCATCTTCCCCTGATGGGCGAGCACGCCGGCGGGCAACATCACCACCTCGCTGGGAAAGGGTATGAATGAGCTTTCAATCGCCATCAACAGGAAGATGCCGAAGTAGCCGGACGACTCCAACGTACCGACGTACAACGTCACCAGCGATTCAATCCACTGTGTCAAACGCTCCAAGATTCGCTCCCTGAATCTTCTCGAATTGCTCTAAATAGGTTTTGAAGGTCGGTGATCAACCCATCATCTCTCTCAGCAATGTCATCAGCTTTGGTAGTTCCTGTGTCGTGGACACAATGGCCATCGTGCTGAAGTAGAGCCCGCCCAGCACCAGCCCTGTCTGCTGGAACCAACCGGGTTGAATCACCTTCGGCAGCAACGTGCGGTTCACATACAACACATGGAAACAACTGAAGCCGAGGGCATAGTTGTACAGAATTCCGGTCGCGAGTGTGAGCAACTTATCCCCGGGAACCAGAGTCAGCATGATCAGGCCGAAGACCAGATAGACACACAACACACCGAAGTACAACCGGCCGATGTGCCGTGTATCCCATTTCCGCAGGAACGGCAACGCCGTCCAGAAGACATCGACCCAGCGGCGGAGCACGCCATCTGCCGTGGAGGCCATGCTGGTACCGAGTACCAGCAGACCGCAGAACAACGTCATGTACCAGAACGACGGACCGACCCAGGAAAATGCCGAACCCCAGTCGGCCACGGAGTCACCGACGGCATCCTGCACGCCTTTCGCGGTCATCCCGGCGGCGAGCCATTTGTCTTCGAGCACGGTGCGTTTGGGCAGAAACTGCACCGACAGCATGCTGGGCAACGCGATTCCCAGAAAACACGCGGGCATCCACAAAAACCATTGCTCGCGCATCACATGCCAGAGCCAACCCTTCCAACGTGCCAGCGAGGTTTCATCGTCAGTCGAAAAGACCATGCCGACGTGTGAGAGTTCAATCGCATGACCGCCGACGATGCTGGGAATCGCACCGACATGGGCTCCCATTCCCCAACCCTGATCGCGGGTGTAATTGCTCATGGGCGTATTGGTCAAACCGCCATTGCCCGAGATTCCCGCCATCGCCGCAAGGAAACCAACAATCGAAAAATCGAGCGCAATGCTGCGACCTTGCGACCAGGCCACAAAGACATTGTCGACATTGGGATCGTTCACGGTCTCCGCTTTGATGGGCACATTACCGAACTTGAAGAACCCGGTGAAAATCTCGGTCCAGGTGCTGGCATCGGAATAAAAGACTGCGAGAAACAGCAGGAAGCCGACCACGGTGATGAGTTTGAAGGTCATCACAGCCTTCATCGAGTTGTAGACTTTGCCCCCCACGCTCAGCGGTACAAAGACCGAAGCGAAGATCAGACACCCCAGAGTTTTCAGCAGAAATCCATCAGTGGCGGTATCCGGCAAGCGTCCCAGCCACATCGCAGCGGCCGGAATCGCAGCATTCGACGCCAGATACGGCAGAATCGAGCCGAGATCGAGAATCAGATAGAGCATCATCCAGAACATCGGACCGGGCATCGTCCGAAACTTGCCGGTGAAGATCGGCTCGCCACAGTACAAAGTGTACCGGCTGATTTCGATGTTGTAGATCACCTGTCCCAGAATGCTCAACGTGCAAAGCCACAACAGTGACCCGCCGAATTGTGCCGTAATGGTGGGGCCGGTCAACCATTCACCTCCGCCGATCGCCGAAGCCCCCAACACCAATCCTGGACCAATCAGCATGGCCCAGTTTTTATTCTTGAAGATCGGTGCCAGCGGTAACACCCCGGCATCCCAACGGGGCATGGCGGGGGAACCGGGGTGAGGAGCCTGGAACCCCGGCGGTGGTGGTTCCTGAGGTACGGTGGAGTCAGGGGCGGTCGGCGCAGACATGGGCAAGCTAACTCAATGCGGATAGTCAATGATGGGTGCCGCCTGAAGCCAAACTTCGAGGCGACGATGAATCCGCATGGTATTCATCAATCCGACCAGATGCGAGCGTTCGCCGTGTCAAATTCAGGCTTGAATCGTTAAAATCGCTGATTGACTTGCAGGATCCATTCCAGATTAAATGGCTGATCTTGCCCATCTCGCAGAGGTGTAACGACGCCTGCTGAGATACCCGTTTGGTGCTTCCATTCCGTATGCAGGCCCAGACTGAGATTCAAGACATCTATCCGGTTTGCCAGATTCCCCACGGTGAAAGCAAACTGTTGAGGCAAATCGACTCCGGGATTTCCGTTCACGATCAAGTTGCCCGTTCGCTGCACAATCTCCGCATCTTCAATGGTTGTTGTGTAGTTCAATTCTGTCGCGATCGATAGGCTTGTGATCCCGAAATCCGTTGGCTCGGTAATCAGCCGTCGCCAGAGACCAAGATTGGTCCGCAACAACGTTTGTGGGTTAATGTCGCCGTTCAAGGGCAAAGTCATGACTGTGGCCCCGGGCAATTCCCCGTCGGCGCGACCGCTTAGTCGTACGTCATTTAGGGGAACGTCTAGTTGCACAAACGAAAGCACCATCCAGCGCGGCTGCGGTTGCCAGGCCGCTGATACAAATGGAGTGAGACGAAAGACCGAATTTTCGATTTCTCCCTGAAAATTCGCCGTAAACGGCTGCATGCCCGGAGTGTTTCCAGCCACTCTGACATCAATGGTCACGTTCGGTGCCGTGGGAAAACTGGCTCCTAGACCACAGGAAAGCATCCAGGTCTCCGTCTCCCACAAGACAAATTTGGCAATCATGCCGACATTGTCGAGGCTCGTCCCAAGGTCATTAATCGGGAACTGTTGCTGGCTGGGTGACGCATCGAACAGCAAATTCGATGTCAGCTGTGTCGTGATTGGCACGCGATATTCAATCGATGCCTGGCCATCCAGAAATGTCTGCTCAAGACCAAGCGTAAAGCGATCAATATTTTGCGAACCCGACACGGTCTGATTTCTCAGATCGAGTTCGATGTGGCTGGCAGCATCAAAACGGCCATAGCGGACGTAAACGCGATCAAGCGGGATTGGGCTATTGTTCTCGGCAATATTCAGGCGATTGCAGGCAAAGGTCGGATGATCGACCAGGAAATTCCCATTTGCAGTACCGAAGGTACCGCATCCACCCTGACCGCCATCGCCGAACATCGGCAGATAGGTTAGCCGACGGTAGGTCGGTTGATTTGCAGTGGTTGTGGTTGATCGCGGCGCGAAAAGCCGACTTGCGAATGTTGCGGCAGGGGGACTCGTGGGAAAAAAATTCCCGGGAAGCTCAGGTGGATGAGTCATCGTCGGTGACGGGAGAGTCGTTCCCCCTGGATTCGCAGGGGTTGTCTGTTGTGCCGATAATGGCTTCGGAAGGCAGGCCACCAGAGCCAAGAGCCATATCATCGGAATTGCTGCCGTGTTGGGCTTCTCAACCATGATCTGGTCCGTTTCAGCAGGCCAACACAAGATTCAGCACGATCAAAGACTCACCATCTTCTGGCTCTTATCGACGAAAGCAGACACGAAAATCGGAATATCCCGTAACCCTGACAGAGTTCCGCCAACCACTACAAAGTAACACAAGTCCCTGTTCCTTAGTCGCCTGGCCGGGGATTGGTGACGGCTGCCTTTATACTCCTCTGGCATTTTCCGCCATCCTGGACGATAATTCAATCATCGTTGATATGTTTGCGGGAGACAGACTGGCGGATCCGCGGACGGTTGCGATACGATTTTCAGCTTGGGATTTGATCCACATTCAACACTTGCGTGAACAGCTTCTTGCCTCAGGAGCTTGGCGATGCTCGAACTAACCACCGGCGTTGCTCGCACCTGCGACGGGGTCTCCCGTCGCAATTTTCTGCAGATCGGTTCGCTGGCGGTGGGTGGCTTGACCTTGCCAGGACTGCTGCAACAGCGGGCCATCGCAGCCAGCGGCACCTCCGCTCGAAAGTCGGTCATTCTGATCTGGCAGGCGGGTGGTCCCAGCCATATCGATATGTATGACCTGAAACCGAATGCCCCGGCGGAATATCGTGGAGAGTTCAAACCGGTTCCGACCAACGTTCCCGGTGTCGAGATCAGCGAATACCTGCCGTTGCAGGCCAAAATCTTCGATAAGCTCGCGGTGGTCCGCTCGGCCTATCATACAAACGCCGGCCACGGGATGGGTTCGCAATGGATGCTGACCGGCTATCAACCGACCATCGAAGTCAACGATAACATTTACCCCGCGTGCGGGGCCGTCGTGGCCAAGTTAAAGGGGCCGAACGAACCTGGCCTGCCCGCTTATGTGAACGTGCCTCACCGACTTGGACTGGGCAAAGCGGCTTATCTGGGAGCGGCTTACAATCCGTTTTCTCCCGACAGCAATCCGAACGATCAAGGCTTCCAGGTGCGAAACCTGCGCTTGCCGGGCCGTGTCGATATCACACGGTTGGAACGCCGCCAGCAATTACTCGGTGAAGTTGATCAACTCCGCCGCGATGTCGATACGAAGAGTGACATGGTCGGCCTCGACCAGTTTTATCGCGACGCCTTCGAAATGGTCACCAACGAGAAGGCCCTGAAGGCCTTTGATGTGCATGTCGAAGACCCCCGGCTGCGGGAAAAATACGGCCGCAATGATCTCGGGCAATCGTGCCTCTTAGCCCGTCGGTTGGTAGAAGCCGGCGTCAGTTACGTCAGCATTCAGGCAGGTGGCGGGTGGGACACGCATGGCAATAACTTCGCTGAACTCAAGAACAACCTGCTCCCCAAGTTCGACCGGGCCGTATATGGCCTCGTCGAAGATCTGTATGATCGCGGTTTGCAGAACGATGTGCTGGTGATGGCCATGGGCGAGTTCGGCCGCACGCCACGCATCAACGGCGGGGCCGGTCGCGATCACTGGCCGGGGGCGATGTCGGTGTTGTATGCCGGGGGCGGCTTGCAGATGGGCCAAGCCATCGGCACCACCGATTCCAAAGCCGAGTATCCCACTTCAAAGGCTTATACTCCGGGCTGCGTTCTTTCGACGATGTACCATACGCTGGGAATCGATCATCACCACGTCTTTTACGATCAAGCCCGGCGTCCCCTGCCTGTCCTCAATGAAGGCCACCCGATTCCGGAACTGGTTGGGTGAACGATCACGAACTCCGCTCGCTTGATAACGACCATGTCTGGCATCCCTTCACGGCGATGTCAGCTTATGTCGATGAGCAGGCCCCTATCATTTCCCATGCCGAGGGGTTTCATCTGTTTGACACCGCAGGGCGGCGGTATCTCGATGGGCATTCCTCGTTGTGGTGCAATGTGCATGGGCATCGGGTGGCTGAGATCGATGCCGCCGTGCGCGAACAACTTGATCGCGTGGCCCATTCGACTCTGCTCGGCTTGTCCAATGCCCCGGCGATTGAACTTGCCGCGGCACTTGTGGAACGTGCTCCGGCCGGGTTGAACAAGGTCTTCTATGCCGATTGTGGGGCTGCCGGAGTCGAAGCGGCATTGAAGATTGCCTGGCAGTACCATCGGCAACGGGGACCACAACCGGAAAACCGCGATCTTTTTGTCTGCCTGGGGTCGGCCTACCACGGTGACACCGTCGGTACCATCAGTCTCGGCGGCATCGATAAGTTCCACAGCCTGTTCGGCGGCTTGATGTTCCCGGCCTTGCGCGTCCCTTCACCCGCCACGCCGGGCCTCTCACTTGAGCAATGTCTCACGGAAACGGAAGCCCTGTTGACCGAACATGCGGACCGCATTGCCGGATTCATTGTGGAACCATTGGTGCAGGCCGCTGCGGGCATTCTCGTCCATCCGCCGGGTTATCTGCGGGTGATTCGTGATTTGACTCAGCGGCTTGGCATTTTGCTCATCGCGGATGAAATCGCCGTGGGCTTCGGTCGTTTGGGAACCCTGTTCGCCTGTGAGCAGGAAAACGTCTCGCCCGACATGTTGATTGTGTCGAAGGGGCTGACGGCGGGTTACCTGCCGCTCGCTGCGACTCTGGTGACCGACGACATCTACCGGGTCTTTCTGGGGGACCCGTGGCAAGGCCGCACGTTCTATCACGGCCACACCTACACCGGAAACCCGCTCGCCTGCGCTGTGGCGTTGGCTTCGCTACGACGCATCGAAAGCCACCAGATTCTCCAGCAGGCCCGGTTAGTGGAACAGGTGTTGTCCACCGAATTGGCTCCGTTGGCAGCACGGTTCCCGCTACGTCACAAGGGGACTATGGTGGGCATCGATCTGATTGATCCGATCTCCCGGGAATCCTTTCCGAGTGAATTACGGATGGGCCATCAGGTGACACTCGCTTGTCGAGAACGCGGTGTCATCGTACGGAACATCGGGGATACTCTCGTGCTGATGCCCGCGCCGGCGATGCCGCTCGATCTCGTACTGGAACTCTGCCGGGTAGTTCGCGAAGCCACCGAATGCACCGTCTGCCATCGGGACTACTGAACAGCATTGGTGCAAATCCGCGTTTGCCTCTTGCTCACCTGTCGTGACCGGCGGTAGGCTCAATCGGCAAGGTCTGACACCAGCTGGCGGAGTCCATTGTGCACCAGATGATTCGGTTGATGGTTGTGGGTTTGGGGATCTTGGTGGGAGTGGTCCCCTCCTTATGGGCCGATCTGCCAGCTGAACAGCCATGGGGCGTTGAAGCCGAATTGCCAGCAGGTTTGGCACAACGGCTGTTCCGTGTAGCCGACGATGTTGATAACGATTTCCTGTTACGTGCTCCGGATGGCACCGCCTGGCAAGGACGTGTCGACCGTACTCGCGTTGATAGTGTGACCAAATTCGTTTCCTTCGGCCATTTTGTCGATCGACCCCACAGCGAGTTTCTGGCGATCGTCGACAACGGCCGGATCGCCATGATTCTGGTTCCCAATCTGGAAGAACGCTATCTGCTCATCCCGGCAGGGGACACGGCGGGATACCGACTGATCAAATCGACCGCTGCGGATGTCAGCACCAACCGGCATGTCCTATCAGAGAATGCAGCCGCGCCACCACAGCAACGACGACGAGACAAGTTTGGTATACGGCCAGCTGCGATGATTTCGTTTCCGCCACAGATCATCGACGTGCTTTTTCTCTATACACCTCGGCTGCGGATGCAGACCGGTGGAGGGACGGCGGAAGGGGTGCAGGCGATTGCAGATCTCGCCATTGAATATGCCAACGAAGCCTATCTGCAAAGTGGTGTCTCCATCACGCTGCGGAAAATCTATGCCGTCGAAGTGAGCTATCAGGAATCGGGAGACGCCGCGGTCGATCTGGAGCGGCTCACGCGACCGGCCGATGGTTGGATGGATGAAGCCTTTGCACTGCGGCTGGCCTACCGAGCCGATCTCGTGCATCTGTTCCTCAATTCTTCCAACCTGAGTGATCTCGGCTGGTTGAATAACATGAGCACCTTTAATGCCAACTGGACCTTCAGTGTTTCCACGGCGGTGACCGTCCCGCAGGACACGTTCACCCGGGCCATCGGCAGCAATCAGGGGCTCGATCATGACTACGTCACTCCTTCGATGGCGGTCTTTCCCTACTCTTTTGGCTATGCCTTTCGTGGAGTCAGCGGGCAGAATCATTCCACCATCATGTCGAATAGCAATGTCCGTATCCGACGGCATTCCAATCCGAATCTGCTGTACGACGGCGTACCGATGGGGCGGTTGGAAACCGGCAGTTCTCCAGCGAATGCGGCGCTCTCGCTGAATCAAACGGCGGCGACGATCGCGGCCATTGCCGACAACGATGTCATTCCCCCTCCCGTCATCAGCAGCGAGATCACAGCGTCCGGTGTGGTCGGTCAGGAGTTTCAATATCAGATCACCGCAGCGAACGGTCCGACCTCGTTTGGCGCGGCGGGTCTGCCCAGTGCACTGACCTGCAATAGTGTCACGGGCTTGATCTCGGGGATTCCGCGAACCGTGGGAGTCTACCGCATTGATCTTTCCGCTTCGAATCGCGGCGGGACGGGAGTGAAAGTTTTGACCCTGACGATCGATGGTGTGCAAGACTGCCCGATCAAACGCCTTGCCCGGCGGTTGCCGCAAATTCCCCTGCCCAAACTCCTGCAGTTGAAACCGGAGCAAACGGCCTGGCTGGACGATTGCCGGGAATTCCGTGATGAAGTGCTGAAAAGCACATCTGCCGGTCAGCGGGTGATCGAGCATTACTATCATTTTGGCCCAGCGTGGTTAGCGCGGCTGCAACAGCATCCCGAGGCATTCCAGAATGCGGTCAGCTTCCTCGATGGCTGTATTGATCGCTGGTCGCACCGGAATCGCGAGGTTCCCTTTCAGTTCTCCCGCGACGATTGCCGCCAACTGCAGGAGTTTCTGACATTGTTGTCCGCTGATGCCCCGCTGGAGGAACAGGCGGCCTGGCAAGATCTGCGACACTGGTTAGCCGCTGCGGACGTTGTCGTGCAAAGTGACGGGCGATAGTTCGTTTGGTCCGTGGTCAGGCAGACGTGAAATCCCTGCAGCACAGCGGCCGCGGCTTTCAAACGCCTTCGATGATGGACAATATTCGCTGTGAATTGTGTGGACTCTCCGATTTCTGAGAACTCGCTGTTTTGACACGTCCCGTGGGCGGGTTGGGATTGACCAGATTGGCCCCGTGGCTATGCTCTCCGACGAAACCTTCGGCAAGGATTGCCGGATGGCTGCGTCTGACAGGAGGGAGCCGCAATGCGACGCTGGTTGGCAACCGGGTTTATCACGTCCTATCTGGCATTTCTGGGCTGGGGCATTGTCAGTCACGCCCTGAAGTTTCAGGTATTCTCCCATCCGGTCATGTATTTCACCGTGTGGGATATGTTCTGCGGTTGGCAGGCCTATGAATCGCGGATTCATATTGTCGCCGAGGGTGACAGCGGAACCTTCTACGAACTTTCACCGCCGCCGTGGGGTGACTTTGCTCCCTTCGGCGACCTGGCACGAGTGCATTACGATGCCTTGGGCAATTCGTTTGTCCGCATCGCCCAGAACACTTTGAAGAACACTGAACACGAGCCCATTCGCCGGATGCTGGTGGTCGAGGAATGCTGGCAGAAGAAGTACAACCTGCCCGAGCATTTGTGGGCCATGCGATTCGACGAACCCAAAGATCCGAAGAGCTATTTCTGGCTAAGGGCCACCTTCACTCCGGAAGGGGATTTGATGTATGCCGGGCCCGACTTTGTCGGCTATCACGCGAGTCTGGCGGTCTGCGAAAACCCCCGCCTGATGTCGGACGCCAAACGTGGCCGGCCCTTCTTCTCTGTTAACCCGGCTCTCCGGGGAGATCAGAGCTTGTTGAACGATCCATCTGCCTGGGCCGGCGGACCGAATTCACTGCTACCATACACTCACTAATTCTGTCAGAGCCATCCCGTATTTGACAGCCTTATCCTCGCAGGGTCTTTGAGGTGGCAAGGAAGCCCATCATGCAACGTCACTGGCAGTACGCCCGACAACAATGTGCAACATTCTTCTTCACACAGGAAGCCCCCTTCGGCGTGGCCTTGATGCGCATCATGCTGCCCCTGGTGATGATGAGCATGGTGTTGCCGCGCTGGGCCGTGACGCGGGAACTGTATTCCGCCGATGGTGCGACTGCTCCGCTCGCGCTGGGCTATGGTTATGCCCATTTTCTCCCTGAGTTTTCTGGCGAAGTTGCCGTAGCTCTGCACACGATTCTACTGTTCGCGATGATCTGTACCTGTATCGGCTGGATGACACGCATCTCGCTGGTCATCAGTTGCGTCCTTTACACCTACCTGAACCTGCTCGATGCCATCAGCACGATGACCAAGTACAGCGTGATCACCACGCACCTGTTGCTGCTGTTGAGCTGTTCCAACTGTGGAGCGTTGTGGTCGGTCGATGCCTGGCTGGCACGCCGCCGTGGAGACACGCTCAATCCATTGCCACCGTCGTTCCCAGCCTGGCCACGCCGACTGGTGCAACTGCTGATCGGCGTGATTTATTTCGGGGCCGCGATCACGAAGATGAATACGCCCACCTTTCTGAGCGGCGATCAGTTACAGATCTGGATGTTAACGCACATCAATTTCCGACACCCGTTCGGTGAGCTGTTGTCGCTGTATCCTGTGCTGCTCAAAGCGATGGCTTATGTGACCATCGTGTGGGAAATGACGTTTGTGTTTCTGGTCTGGCGTGGCATGTGGAGGCCTTGGGTTCTTGCGATCGGAATTGTTTTCCACTTCCTGACGTCGCTGACCCTGGGACTTTTCATCTTTCCGGTAACCTGTTTCACCACGTATCTGTCGTTTATCGACGAGCAGGACTTTCTGGCTATCCGTCACAACATCCGCCTGTGGGCTC
Source organism: bacterium (assembly GCA_016125225.1). Lineage (GTDB taxonomy): Bacteria > Planctomycetota > Planctomycetia > Planctomycetales > Planctomycetaceae > DSVQ01. Next base: position 515,342 of record WGME01000003.1, read on the forward strand.
GACGCCAATCGTGGTTGCCCCTCGGCCGTTGGCAAGCAGCCTGGACTTCGGTCTGGAATCGCTTGGGCTCGCCCGACCAGTGGCGGCAACCGGCATTGGTGGCATTCCCCCTCGCCATGCTGGTTTTCACGGCATCGGGTGTGGGCATTGAGTACTGGAGCGATCCGTATGGTGTACGCCGACCGGAAGGGCGTCATCAGCTGAAAGCGGTGTCGTCCGAGTTCGCACAAAAACTCCTGGCACCTACGGAATCGATTCGTGACAAAGACAAATTCTTCGCGATCGATACCGGGACGCTGCTGGTCGGCGACTTGCTGGCCGATCGCAAGCGAGTCTTTTCGCACGGCGACACCATGATCATTCAGTGCCACCTGGTTCCTCCACATGAAGACATGTGGATCGAGTGCAAAATTCTGGATGCGGGAAACCGTCTGGTGGGTCGCACGGCGAATGTCGCTACGCGTGAAGCCTTCCGGCTCAACTTCAACTACTTCGTCACCACCAGCCTCGAACCGGGTAACTACACGTTGCAGTTTGAATCAGGCGGCCGCGAAGTCATTCGCAAACAGATTACCATTGTGGGCGATGGTTCCTCGGTCGCAGCCAACTGATCATTGGAACGACTGGCATTCGCCGGGACCGTCACGTTAGACTAACACGCCATAGCCTCTGCGTTCCCACACATTCCGGCGTGAGTGTCCCGACGTTATGCCCCTTATTGAACTGGACCAGATTACCCATAATTACGGTCCGGTGCGGGCGTTGAGTGAGATTTCCCTGACTCTCCAACCCGGGGCCATCGGCCTGATTGGACAGAACGGCGCGGGAAAGTCGACTCTGTTAAAGATTCTGCTCGGCCTGCTCCGCCCCAGCAGCGGACGAGGCACGGTTTTAGGGTACGACCTGCAACGGCAGACTCAGGCACTCAGGTATGCCGTCGGTTTCATGCCGGAAGCGGAATCGTTGATCCCCGGTATTCGGGGAGTCGATCTCGTCGGACTCGCCGGGGAACTCTCCGGCATGCCCCGCAAACAGGCTCGTCGCCGGGCACATGAAGTCCTGTCGTATCTGGAACTCGATGAAGCCCGTTACCGGAAATGCGAACAATACTCCATCGGCATGAAGCAGCGTTTGAAGCTCGCTTGTGCTCTGGTTCATGATCCGCAGTTGCTGTTGCTCGATGAACCGACCGCGGGGCTTGATCCCAACGGCCGCGATGCCATGCTGCGGCTGCTTAAGGCGATCGCGGAACGGCATGGTAAGTCTCTGATTCTGTCAACCCATCTGCTGGGCGATATCGAGCGGGTTTGCCAGCAGGTGGTGATCGTCGACCGCGGAAATCTGCTCGGTGTCGGATTGATCAGCGAACTCTGCCAATCGCAACGCGGACGGTTTCGGCTGCGGTGGCGGGGAGATGGTTCGGGCTTCCTCGCCCAGTTGAAATCCGCTGGAGTCTCGATCTCTGAAAATAGTCGAACCGATCAGGCCGTGGTCGAAGTTCCCGCGGACTGGATGACACAACACTTTTTTGCGGAGGCTCTTCAACAGGGCATCACCCTGCGGGAAGTGATCCCTGAGGAAGAAGATTTGCAGCAGGTCTATCGGCGGTTGATTGCGCCCGATGCCAAAGTCTCGATGAAGAGTGCGTGATCCTAAAGCCGCCACAACCGCGTGGCGGGCAGTTTGTCATAACGATTGAAACCAATGTCGAACACACTGGATCAAGCGGGTTACCGAGCGTGGGAAGGACGCCCCCATTCGTCATGGTGGGGATGTTGGACGCTCGTCCGCTTCGGCCTCGGCCTGATCTTCCGCCGCTGGTTGTTCTGGCTCCTCATCGGCTTGGGGCTGATGAACTTCCTGTTCAACTTCGCCTTCATCTATCTGAAAGCGACATTGGTGGTACAGACCGGTGGCGATATGGCCCGCTTCCTGGATGGTTACAAAGTCACCGGCTCGGGAGATGCTTACCTTGACTTCATGACCGGCCAGGCCGCCATCACTGCGTTGCTGCTGGCCTTCGCGGGTTCGACCCTGATCGGCAATGACTACCGCCAGGGGGGCATGATCTTTTATCTCTCACGCAGCTTGAGTCAGGCTCAATATATCGTGGGGAAGTTGCTGGCGGTTTCGGCCGTGGTGCTCATCATCACCATGGTGCCCGCTTTGGTGCTCTACGTGCAATATGGTCTGCTGAGCAGTTCGCTGCAGTACTTCACCAGTGAATGGCGGATTCTCTGCGGCATCATTGGTTATGGGCTTGTACTGGCCATCTCGCAAAGCCTGATGCTGTTCGCCATTGCCGCTTGGATTCCCCGTACGGTCCCTTTGGTGATGACCTGGTTAGGACTTTTTACGTTGCTGACGGCGCTGGCAACCGCACTCTTTGAAATTCGCGATCAGAAGCGCTGGATGCTGTTGGCCTTGTGGAACAACATGTATCGCGTGGGAAAATGGTGCTTCGGTGCGGATATGGGGCGGCGTGATCCATCGGCTTTGGAATCCTTATTGGTGCTCGTTGTGGTGGGGATCATCAGTCTGATTCTAATCATCCGGCGGGTCCGGGCGGTGGAGGTGGTGGCATGATCCACACGGCACCGGCTAACACAGGACGCCGCGTCATTGCCGAGTTTCAGGGGACCACGAAATGGTATGGCCCCGTCATCGGCGTGAATGATGTTTCTTTTCGCATCACCGCCGGGGTCACGGGGCTGCTGGGTCCCAATGGCGCCGGCAAAACGACACTGATCAAATTGCTCACCGGGCATTTGCATCCCAGTCTCGGCAGTGTCACGGTTTGCGGTCATTCCGCGCGTGCTGCCGCCGCCAAACGACACATTGGTTACTGCCCGGAAGCTGATACCTTCTATGAGGAAATGTCCGGCCGCCGGTTTGTGCAAACGCTTGCCCGCTTACATGGCATGACCCGACAGGAAGCCATCGAAGCCACCGAACGGGCGTTGGAAGAAGTCGGCATGACCGATCGTGCTCATCGCACCTTGAAAGGCTGTTCCAAAGGGATGCGGCAACGCATCAAGCTGGCTCAGGCTCTGGTGCATGACCCCGATCTGCTCGTGGTCGATGAACCCCTCAACGGTGTCGATCCGGTGGGTCGACAGGTACTGATGGATCTTTTCAATCGTCTCGCGGAGCGCGGCAAAGCGGTGCTCGTTTCCAGTCACATTCTCGATGAAATGGACGAGCTAGCCGAACAGATTGTGTTCATGGGCCGGGGACGCGTGCTCGCCGTTGGCAGTCTCGCCGAGATTCGCGACCTGTTCGACGATCATCCATTGAAGGTCCGCATTGGGTGCCCTGATGTAAGAACGTTCGCCGCCCAACTCGTGACCTGGCCGCATGTCCAAAGTCTCGAAATCTCCAGCGAAACGGAACTCGCCCTGCAGATCACGCGGCCGGATGACTTTTTCAAAAAACTGGCCACCTTGGCTTCTGCGGGAGACATTCAGGTCGATCGCCTGGAGACCACCGACATCACTGCAGAGGCCACGTTCCAGTACGTCATGGCCGCCGCCGCACGGTTTTAATCCGTCGCATTATTGTTCCGCGGCTTTCTGCACTGCCGGCATCAGGTCGTTGAATTCTTCAATTCGCAACATCCGAATATCGCGAACCGATGCCGCAAACCAAGGCAAGGCACTGGCGAGTTCCATCGCCGCGAGAACACACGTTACTGCATTCACCGCGTCACCGCCAAAATAGACGCTTCCCTGTTGCCATTGAAAACCATGCCGAGTGAGTATTTTGCGAATTTCTGCATAAGCATTGTTGTAAGGGTCGCCATAGTGCAATCGCAGGGAATCAATATCCATATCAAAGGAAATGGCATACACACGCTCGCCCTTGGAGGGAAATGGTGGCAAATCAAATAATCGCATCCCCGAATCAGATGGGACAATCGTAGTGGGGGACATGAGTAACTCCGGCGACTGAGATTCTGCGGCAGCTTTGATCTTACTCTGACGGAATTGCGTTGTCAGGTCGAGTACTGGTATCGATCTTCGGCCAAGCCTCTGTGTCAATATGCTCGCATGTTAACTTGCCCGCCACTCAGCGATGGTGGCTTTCTGTGTTCAACCTGCCTGCCAGTCCATGAGTTGGAATTCGACTTTTTCCTGGCCGCGGAAGCGGTTGATGGTGGGTTGGAAGCAGATGGAAATGGTGGAACCGGCGGCGGCGATTTCGTCGGCCCATTCACCCCGGCCGAAGGCGACGCCACGCATGGTTACGCCATTTTGCCGGACAGAGAGCGACAGATGCCGTTCGCCTTCGCCCATCTTTTTGGGTGGACCGGCCAGTTCCACCAGCGTTGCCGCAAAGATCGGGCGGCGATTGGCTGCACCGAAGGGGCCCAGCCGTTCAAGATCATTCACCGCTTGCCGCGTCACATCCACCAGACGGACTTCGGCATCGATCTGCACTTCATGCAACGCCGAATCATCAACCGTGGTGCTCTCCACGACGCGCACGAGTTCCCTGCGGAAGAGTTCAATGCGATCGACCTGCATCTTCAATCCGGCAGCGGCATGGTGGCCACCGTAACTAACAAGATGCTCGCGACACGCCGAGAGCCCGGAATGCAAATTGAAGCCGCCAAAGGAGCGGCCCGATCCTTGGGCGAACCCCAGCTTTTCATCCATCGCCATCAGGATGGCGGGTTTGCGAAAATGATCGGCGACACGGGCTGCTACGATGCCAATCACTCCCGCATGCCATTCGGGATGGGCCAGGACCAACGCGGCATCGGTCTGCCATTCGGCCTGTTGTTCGACCAGTTCTTTCGCTTGCTTCAGAATCTTACGTTCCACCGTCTGCCGGTTCTTGTTGAGTTCATCGAGATAGTTCGCGAGTTGCACCGCCCGGTCGGCGTTTTCAGTCGTGAGTAACTCGACAGCCAACCGAGCTTGACCGAGTCGGCCCACGGCATTGATGCGGGGAGCCAGTGAAAATGCAATGTCTTCCGCCTGCAATGACGGCTTCTCCGCGAAGCCAGCCACCTGCATCAACGCTTTCAGTCCCAGACTGCTGCGCTCCAGCAGGCTGTTCAGCCCATAATGCACCAGCACCCGGTTCTCGCCGACCAGGGGTACCACATCGGCAATGGTCCCGATGGCCGCGAGACCAATCGCCGATAACAGAAACTCACGCATCCGCGGCGAGGCTTTTTTGCCGTCACCCAACCGAGCACAAATCGCCCAGGCCAGTTTGAAGGCGACCCCCACGCCACATAAATCTCCAAAGGGATATCCGCCGGGTAACCGCGGATGCACCAGCACGGCGGCATCGGGCAGATCATCGGCGAACTGATGATGATCGGTCACGATCAACTCCAGCCCCAACTCACGGCACAGTTGGGCTTCTTTCACACTGGTGATGCCGCAATCAACGCTCACCACCAGCCGGGTCGAGTCTTCCGCATGGAGTTGAGTCAAAGCCTCGCAATTGAGGCCGTAGCCTTCTTCCAGTCGGCTCGGAATGTAGTAATCGACTTTGCCCCCCGCGAGTTGCAGGCAATGCCATAGCAGGCTGGTAGAGGTCATGCCATCGACATCGTAATCGCCGTAGATGGTGATGCGTCGCCCGGCCTGTACTGCTGCCACGATGCGATCGGCCGCCGCACTGATCCCCGGCAGCAATTCCGGGTCGTGCAGGTCGGAAAGTTTCTTGGCGAGAAAGAGATCTGCGGCAGCCGCAGTGGTGCAATCCCGGGCCGATAGCACTTGTGCCAGCAGAGGCGAGACCCGCAATGTTTGGCAGAGCTGGCGGACCACAGCGGGGTCGTGTGGTGCAATTTTCCAGATTTTCCCGGTGCCAACGCGATCCGTGCCTGTCCTCACGTGTGCCGCCTTCCTGATGCGCTCTTGAAATCCATCGCGATTACAGCGATTGTGAGAGGACCTGTCAAAGGACCTTCGTTAGCGCTCCTGTCGACGGAGTCCTGTTTCGAGCCATATCTATAAGACAGTGCATGCCATGTCACCTGTTGGTGTTTCGCGATGGCGGCTGGCGGTTTTCGCCGTCGCGGTTTGTGTTGTTTTCGCGAATGCGGAAATTCTGTTCGCCAAGGAAGTTAGCCTGGCCCAGGCTGAGTTGGCCGATGGTGCCGACCCTTTCATTTCCGCTCATCGCGGGCAAGTCGCTGTGATGATTCGGCATCTGCCGAGCGGAGCCGAGTTCGGTTTCCGCGCCGACGAACCGATGCCCACCGCCAGCCTGATCAAATTCCCTGTGATGATTGCGGCCTATCAGCAGGCGACTCAGGGAAAACTGGACCTCAAGAAAATGGTTACTTTTCGCGATGCCGACCGCACACCGGGATCGGGCATTCTGACCACGCACTTCTCGGAGGGTTTGCAGCTTTCGGTTCGCGATGCTATTCGCCTGATGATTGCCTACTCCGATAACACTGCGACCAATCTGGTGATTCGGGAAATCGGGCTGAACACCACGAATGATTGCATGGGCCAGTTCGATTGCCCGCAGACGCGTATCCATGCCTGTGTCTATCATCCCGAAACGTCGATCAGCCCGGCCGACAGTCAGAAGTATGGACTCGGCAAAACCACAGCCCGCGAAATGGTCCAACTGCTGACGCGATTGCAACGGGGCGAACTCATTGACGCGGCAACCAGTCAAACCATGCGTGAGCACCTGCAGGCCTGCGACGATCAGTCACGACTCGGGTCGTTACTGCCCGAAGGGACCCGCATCGCTATGAAGACCGGTTCCACGTCCGCTGTGCGAACGGTCGCCGGGTTAATCGATTCCCCCGGCGGGACAATTGCCATCTGTGTATTGACCGCGGAAAACCGAGATCGCCGCTGGACGGAAGAGAACGCCGGGCAACGCTTGTCTGCGGAAATCGCCCGTATCGCCTGGAAAGTCTTCAATCCCGAAACTCCAGCCGAGGTCACGATCACCGATGGGCTGTTGAAGTCGGGGAGTTCCGGTTTGCTCGTCGAAGATTTACAGCGCACCATCAATGCCAAATTCCCGCCGGATCAGCAGATCACTGTGGATGGCGACTTCGGTCCGCAAACCGAGCAGGCCCTCAAACTCTGGCAAAAGCAATCGCAACTGCCAGAGACCGGTGTCACTGATCCGGCGACATGGAAATCTTTAGGACCGTTGGTTTCCGCACGCGATGAACCGAGCGATCCCCATGATGTGCCAGCGGTCGAACTCCGTCCGGCGGACCAACTCGACGGCCCGCCGATTGTCTCCTGCCGAGCCTGGATTGTGGGTGATGCCGCTGAAGATCAGGTCTTCGGAGCCGTCGATGCGGACACCCCGCGCGATTTCGCCAGCACCACGAAAATCATGACGGCGTATGTTGTCCTGCTGCGTTCTCAGACTGAACCAGAGTTGTTGAAGGAGATCGTCACCATCAGCCCGTTGTCCGACTCCACGCCTGGAAGTTCGGCCCATTTGCGGGCGGGGGAATCGCTGCCGATGTCGGAATTGTTGCGTGGGCTGATGCTGCCATCCGGCAACGATGCCGCGATGGCGATTGCAGAACACATGGGTCGGCGACTGTCCGGGAATGCGTCTCTCGATGTTGCGGCTGCGGTTGAACGATTCGTGCAGGAAATGAACCAGACCGCGGTCCAGATTCCGATGCCCCACACCCGGTATGTCAACCCGCATGGTTTGACTCACGCCGACCATCGATCGTCGGTACGCGATCAGTACCAGCTCACGCGATCATGCCTGAAGCTGCCCGCCTTTCGCGAACTGGTCCGCACGCGCGATTATCGGTCAACGGTGCAGGGACCCGGCGGTTATGAACGGGAAGTGGTCTGGACCAACACCAATCGCCTGCTCAATCAGGCGGGCTTTGCAGGAGTGAAGACAGGCACCACGCAAGCAGCCGGAGCGTGTCTCGTTTCCCTCTGTCAACGCGAGGGAAAAGAAGCCATCGCCGTCGTCTTCGGGGCCACATCGACCGATGGGCGATACATCGATAGCAGGAATCTCTTCCGTTGGTACTGGCAGAACGTCTCTGCCATGCCCTGATCTTTGAATCACAACATGATGGACATGGCTATGCGCGCTCGGCAGATGTTTCTCAATTTGGTGGTTGTCTTCTGCATCATGGCGGCGGGTGTGGCGACGGCCGCCGAACCGGTTTACGACCAAAAACGACTCGACCAGATTCCCGCGAAGTTGCAGGAGTTCATCGACGCCGGCCGAATTGCTGGAGCGGTGACCGTGGTCGCCACTCCCAGTGAGACGATCCATCTGGCGGCTGTCGGTCAGGCCGATATCGCCACACAGCGACCGATGCAGGCTGACACCATTTTCCGCATCGCCAGCATGACCAAACCGATTACAGCAGTGGGATTGATGCTGTTGGTCGAAGAAGGCAAAGTGTCGATCGATGATTCCGTCGGCACTTACATTCCCGCCTTCGAGCAGCAACAGTTGAAAGACGGCACACTGGCCCGTGCCGTGACAATTCGTGATGTCCTCACGCATACGGCGGGTCTCGCACAACCGAATCGCGAACGCTCGGCGACACAAACGTTGTGGGAAACCACTCAGGAGATTGGCACGGCCCCACTCGACTTTGCACCGGGTTCGCAGTGGCAATACAGCAGTGGTCTGACAGTCGCCGGGCGCATTATCGAAATCGTTTCTGGGCAGGAATATTCGGCCTTTCTGCAACAGCGGATTTTCGAACCACTGGGCATGGTCGATACCACTTTCACTCTCTCGCCCGCGCAAGCCCAGCGATTGGCCACCAACTATAAACCCGGTAAAGAGCCGGGCACACTGGAACCTGTCGAGAGTCCTGACCCAACCGTGGCACGCACGCCGAATCCCTCTGGCGGGCTCTATTCCACGGCCGCCGATCTGACCAAGTTCTATCAGGCCCTGCTGAACGATCGGCTCTTCGACACCCGGCGATTGCTGCCACAATCGCGGTTACAGCAGATGACCGAAATCCTCACGCCGGGCATCGTAACCGGCTTCACACCGGGCAATGGCTGGGGGTTGGGAGTTTGCGTGCTGGAGCGCCCTCAAGGGGTAACACGGTTATTGTCACCAGGGACGTTCGGCCATGGTGGCGCGTTCGGTACCCAAGGCTGGATCGATCCGCATCGGCAGATGATTCTGGTACTGCTCATCCAACGGAGTCAGTTCGGCAACAGCGACGGATCGGATGTTCGCGATGCCTTCACCGAACTCGCCGTCACAGCGTATCGCGGTCAATTCCAACCCACAGCGAAGTTTACTTCCTTTGGCCGTTACCCTCAGGCGATTGAATTGAGCAACCCCACGACCACGGTGGTGTTATGCCCGGAGGCAGGCGGACGTGTCGTTAAGTTCGAACGCTCGGGTCAGGATGCGATGTACCTCGATCCCAAGGAACTCGATACCGCAGCGAGCGAGACTCCCCCGATGACAGCGGGCCGCTTTGATGTCGGTCCCGAACTTACCATCGCGAAGCATCCCGAGTTGTGGGGAGGCCAGTGGACAGCGGAAATCACCGGCCCCTTGTTGGCTCGACTGGTCAGCCCACGGGATGCGAACTCCGGCCTGCAACTGATCCGCGATTTCCAGCTGGGGGGAGATGGCAGCGCCTCGCGCCTGTCGTGCCGACAGACCATCTGCAATACCTCTGATCAACCGATCGAATGCTGCCACTGGGGGCGATCTTTCTCTCCCGGCGGAGGCATCTGCCTGATTCCACTCGCAGGGATCAGCAAGTTTCCTGCAAAGTATGCGATGTACGAAGACAGCGCCATCATCAACGTCCGCAACAGCGACCCACAAATTCGGGAGCGTGACGGCTTCCTGGAGATTCTTGCCCCGCCCCGCAAACCGAAACTGGGTTTCGACAGCATGGCCGGAGAACTGGCCTATCTGCTGCCAAACAACGGCCTCTTCGTGAAACGTTTCGCGACCCATCCCGATCGGGTCTACAACGAAGCCGCAGGGCTGACACTGTCGGTCTGGTACCCGGAAGGCCCCCGCATTGAACTCGAACCAATCGGCCCCCGCGAGCGATTGCAATCAGGCGAAGTCGCGAGCTTTACGGAAGACTGGTGGCTCACCGATTTTGATTTTCCAGCCGCAGGACAGTTGGTGAATCTTGAGCAACTGCGGCAGAAACTCGCTGCCCTGCCCCGCTGATGCCGATGCTACAGCCCCGGTTCGGGTGGCGGCGGGGTGTATGCCCTCGGCATGGCTTCTGTCGCTGGCATCGGCGGCGGTGCTGGCGGCAGGCGATTGACCGCGGGCGGAGATAAATTCTGCGGCTGAGGCGTCGTGTTGATGACCGGTTGGTCCGTCATCACCGGGGCAGCGGCCTGCAAATGGCGGTAGTACGAACTGCTGAAACCGTGTGGCAGATGATAGTCCGGAATCGCGCAACCACAGACAGCCATTGCTGTTGCAGTGAAACCCAGCCAGCAGGAATTTGTCAGTAGACGCACTTCAGCCATCTCGACGAAATCGTTTCCATCCGGAAAATCGTCACGATCCGTCCTGTTTTATCGACCATCCGCCACGCCGAGCCAGAAAAAAGCCGAGCCGGTGACGGTCATTTTCCGTCACCGGCTCGAAATTTGTGTCGCAAACCTTTGTCAATCAAAGAATTACTTCGTGGCAGCAAAGCGCTTCGCGACTTCGGCCCAGTTCACCACGCTCCAGAAGGCAGTGATGTAGTCCGGGCGACGGTTCTGGTAGTTGAGATAGTAGGCGTGCTCCCAGACATCCAGACCCAGAATCGGGGTTTTGCCTTCCATCAACGGGCTGTCCTGGTTTGGCGTGCTCATCACTTCGATTTCACCGCCGGAAACCACCAGCCAGGCCCAGCCGCTGCCAAACCGGGTCGCCGCTGCCTGCGCAAACTTTTCTTTGAAGGCGGTGAAGCTGCCGAACTTCTTGTCGATGGCGGCGGCCAGTTCGCCGGACGGTTCGCCACCGCAGCCGGGGCCCATCACGGTCCAGAAGAGCGAGTGGTTGGCATGTCCGCCGGCATTGTTCCGAATGACGGTCCGAATGGCTTCCGGCACCTGCGACAGATCGCTGATCAACTCTTCGACCGGCTTCGCTGCCAAGGCCGGATGGTCTTTCAATGCATTGTTCGCATTGTTGATGTAGGCCTGATGATGCTTGCCATGATGGATCTCCATGGTCTTGGCATCGATATGCGGTTCGAGTGCTGTCAACGCATAAGGCAAATCTGGAAGTGTGTATGCCATCGGGATTGTTCTCCTGAATTCTATGGATTTCTATGAGTCTCTGGTGAACCTGATTTTTACTCACCGCTCTCTGTTCTTATTCTAGGCTTCCCCAGCCAGACCACAACCCACTCCCTTGAAACACATCACCGATGTTTCCCTGTTGTACGAGCTGCTGTTGACGCCGATAGCAAATTCGGGCAGGGTATGGCGGCTTTCACTGGGAAGGGTTTGAAATGGGCTGGGAAGCATGGTTGGTGCTGGTCGTGGTCATCTTATTGATCACGGCACTCGCGAAAGAACTTGCAGGTTCCGACCTGTTATGCCTGGCGGCTCTGACCATCTTGCTCACGGCCGGAGAGATTGATCGAGCAGTTCACAGCAATCCCGTGGCTAATAACGGAAAAGCTGTGGAATTCAAATCGAAACTGCCTGGAGTCACCGATGCCGCAGCGGGTTTCGGCAACAGCGGTTTGCTGACCGTCGGTGTGTTGTTCATCGTGGTGACCGGCCTCGTACAGACCGGCGCGATGACTTTGGTGACCGAGCCCTTGCTCGGTCGTCCGAAGACCGTACTGAGCGCGCAATTGAGACTGTTACTCCCCGTCACGACATTGAGCGCCTTCCTGAATAACACGCCGATTGTGGCGATGTTCATGCCGGTCTGCGATGACATTTCGAAGAAAGGGAACATCAGCCCGTCGAAGCTCTTCATGCCGATGGCGTTTGCTGCCACACTGGGGGGCGTCTGCACGATGATCGGCACGAGCACCAACCTCGTGGTGAATGGGCTGCTCGAATCACAGACCGATTACCCCTCATTTCCAATGTGGGAGATCGCCTGGGTGGGAATTCCCTGTGCAATCGCCGGCTGTGCCTATCTCATTCTCGCGAGTCGCTGGCTATTACCCGATCGTCGCCCGGCCCTCAGCATCAGCGGCGATCCGCGGCAATACACCGTCGAAATGGAAGTCGAAGCGGGGGGGCCACTGGTCGGCAAGAATATCGAAGAAGCGGGACTACGGCATCTGCCCGGATTATTCCTCGTAGATATCGAGCGCGATGGCGAAGTGCTACCGGCCGTAAGCCCGTATGTACGGCTGGAAGGGAACGACCGGCTGGTCTTCGTGGGCATCATCGAATCTGTCGTCGACCTGCGGAAAATGCGTGGGCTGAAACCGGGCACCGATCAGGTCACCAAGGTGGCGGCTCCCGATACCCAACGCAGTCTGATGGAAGCAGTCGTCTCCAGTCGCTGCCCGCTGGTTGGCAAAAACATTCGAGACGGTCGCTTCCGCACGAAGTACAACGCTGCGGTAATCGCCGTGGCACGTGATGGCGAACGCATCCCTGGCAAAATCGGCGATATCGTATTGCAGGCGGGTGATACGCTGCTGCTGGAAGCCCACAAAGACTTCTCCCGAGTGAACCGCAACTCCAGCGATTTCTTCCTGGTGAGTCACGTGGAAAACTCAGCACCGCCGCGGCATGGAAAAGCGTGGCTGGCGCTGGGGCTGTTAATTGTCATGGTCCTGGCGACCTCGTTCTGCGGTGTCGATATGTTGGCCGCAGCTCTGGTTGCTGGGCTACTGATGATCGTGACGAAATGCGTGACGGGGGGCGAGGCTCGGCAATCGATCGACTGGCCGGTCCTTGTCACAATTGGTGCCGCGTTGGGACTTGGTAAGGCGTTGCAAACCAGCGGGTTGGCAGAGACCGTGGCGAATCAGCTCGTGGGGATGACCGGGCCGAATCCGTGGCTGCAACTGGTGATGATCTATTTCCTCGGCATGGTGCTGACGGAACTGGTGACGAACAACGCGGCCGCCGTGCTGATGTTTCCCATTGCCATGGAAACGTCCAAATCGCTGGACGTGAATTACGTCCCCTTTGTGATGGCGATCATGGTCTCGGCATCCATGGGCTTTGCCACGCCGTTCGGCTATCAGACGAATCTGATGGTGTATGGTCCCGGTGGCTACAAGTTCAACGATTACCTGCGGCTCGGCATTCCGCTCGATTTTCTGATGATGCTGGTGACTGTCGTCCTTGCTCCGTTCATCTGGCCATTCTAACGAGATTAGCTGCGAGGCAACGCCCAGCGCTGATTTGTGGGTAGCGCTCGGCGTTGCCTCGCGGCTAACCCTATCTGACCAACATCGAAATCATCACCCCCGCCGCGACCGAGGCGTTGAGCGAACCGACCGGGCCACGCGCGGGGATGGCACACGTCTCATCACACAAGTCGAGTGTCAACCGTCGCAATCCCTGCTCTTCATTCCCGATGATCAGCAGCCACGGGCGATCGTGGGAAATCGCGGCGACATCTTGTCGAGCATGTTCGGAACTGCCGAGGAGCCATAGCCCAGCCTCTTTGGCGGCTTTCAATGCCGCTGCGAGATTTGCAACCTGCGCGAAGGGCACGGCTTCCACACCGCCGGAAGCGACATCATAGACCGTGCCCGACATGGGTGCCGAACGGTCTTTCGTCAGCAGAATTCCCCGGACACCGAAGAAGGCCGCGGACCGAAAGATGGCCCCCACATTGTGCGGGTCTTGCAGACAATCAAGAGCCAGCCACAGTTGCCCCGGTGCGGGTGGATCGCCCGTCCAGAGTTCATCCAAGGATAGGCTCGGCTTTTCACGCAGCATGGCCGTTGCCATGCTTTGCCGTTCTGACTTCTGATCGCGCTGCCGACGTCCCGATTCCTGCGTCGCCAGTTCGGTCCGCACGGCGATGCCGCGGGCATGGGCTTGTCCAACCACTTCTCGCCAGGCATCCGAAGGTTTCCCCGGCGGCATACGGACTTCCAGAATGTCATCCGGCCGCGCGGCCAAGGCGGCGAGAACACTATGCGGATTGCGAAGCGTAAGGGTCATACGGTGCTCCGGCGCTGTCGCACCAATTCGTAAGAAAAGATCGCGGCGGCAACCGCGGCATTCAACGATCCCAAGTGCCCGGTCGTGGGTATCCGCACATGGGATTCGCATAGGGCCCGCAGATCAGCGGAAACTCCACGACCTTCGTTGCCAACGATGACTGCGGTCGGCACGGTCAGGTCACAATCCTGCACGAGTTGTTTGGCTTTTTCCGAGGCAGCGACGATTTGAATCTGTCGCTGCTGCAGTCGCTGTACGGCTGCGGGTAGATCGGAAACGCGGGCAATCGGCACGCAATTGACGCCCCCCGCCGAACTCCGGGCGACCTGGCTGTTCACACCCGATTGCCCTTCGCAACCGATCAGCACAGCCTCCAACCCTAGTTCGACAGCGGTCCGCACCATCGCCCCGAAGTTGAACGAATCCTGAATGCTATCCAGCACCAGCCAACTGCTGGGAATCACAGACTGGGACAACAATAACTCTAACTCGGTATACGGGAACTCCGGCATTTGAGCCGCCAGTCCCTGATGATCTTCCGCCCGGCAGGTTTTCGCGAGTTGTGCATCCGTCACTTCACGGCAGTCAATGCTGTGCTGAGCACACAATGCCCGAACTTGGGCGGCAACTTCAACCGGACAACGTGGCGAGAGTTGCACAACCAAGGGGAACCACTGGCCCTGCTGCAAGGTGACCAGCACAGTGTGCCGTCCCCAGATCCAACTGCGGTTGTGATTCCCCAGTAGACGCTGAGTCAGTTTGCGGGCCGGTATGGGATCGGTCATGGGACACTTTCGATCAAACCAGGTTCGAAAGTGTACCGCGCCCGGCGATCAACCGCGTCATCCGCCGATCCCACGGCGTTTGAGAGCATCGACCACCGCCGCCACGATGTGCGAGACATCGGCTCCACCGGCGGCAACATCGCCCGGCAACGGACAGCCGCCCTCGGGTTCATCGGTAAAGCCGTAAGCCGCGAGCAGACATTGCAGTTTGTCCGCAAGTTTCGCGAGTTCGCGCTGTTGATCATCCGATAACGGCTGCCGACCAATCCCCGTTTCAAAGCCCCGCAACCGGACGGCCGTACGGAAACCATCCGGGAACTCGGCCGAAAGAATCATCGCATCGAAGAGTTCGACAATTTCGTACTGCAACTCGCGGGCTTCATCGAGCCGTTCGGCCATCGTCAGATCATACAGCTTCAGCATCAGTTCGGGAGCCACGCCAGAAGTCGCATTGGTTCCGCCATCGCAGCCGACGAGCAGCAACGGCATCAACGCGGCGTCCCACCCGGTCAGAAAGCTGAAATCGGGCCGCAACGGGCGAACCGATTTGATCATCCGGATCATGTGTGGAATGTCGCCCGAAGAGTCTTTGATGCCGATCACTTTCGGGCATTCTTCGGCGAGCCGCTGCACGGTGGGAACATCGATCGGGCTGGCGAACAAGGGAATGTTATACAGCGTCACATCGATCGGCGTGTTGTCAGCGATCTCTTTGAAGTAGGCGTATACGGCCCGCGGACTCAATTTGAAATAATAGGGAGCCACGATGGCCACGGCCGCGGCACCAAGTTCGTAATACCGTTCGCAGGCCTTCACCGTTTCTTTCACATTGGCTTCCGCCGCACCTGCCAGCACGGGCACGCGACCATTCACCTGATCGCAAATGATCTCCATGATCCGGATGCGTTCTTCCACGGTGAACCGCGTGAACTCGCCGGTCGAGCCGTTCGGATACAGGCCGTGAATTCCCTTGTCGATCAGCCAGTCGACATACCGCCGCAGTTCGCGCTCGTGGATTTCGCCCTTATTGTCGAGGGGCACAATGTTCGGCGTAAAAATGCCACGGAGTTTGGCCTGGCTGTGCATAGAGGCGAATCTTCTGGAGCAATTTGAATCTGGTCGTCACCCTGTTATTCGGCGAACAGTGGCGGAAAAACCAGTCGATAAGATATCGCATTCCCAGCCGTCAAGAACCTGTCGGCCCGCAGTTTTTCTGTTAGGCATCTTCGGCAGGGTCGCCCGATTCGTCATAACCGGACCGGGGAAGCGTCACCGTGATGTGGGTGGGACCGCCGGGTGCTGACGAGATAGCGATCATACCGCGATGCATGCGTACAATCTGCCAGGCTTTGCACAGTCCAAAACCCAGACCACGTCCAGCTTGACGACCCGAGAAAAACGGGTCGAAGGCATGTTCTCTCTCGATATCGGAAAAGCCACGACCTTCATCGGAGACGGTGAGCGTTATCGCATCAGTTTCGTCGTCTGACTCCGCTGCGACCTGGATCCCGCCACCGTCCGGTTGCAGGGCCTGACAGGCGTTCCGAATGAGTTCATGCAGAACGATCGCCAGTTGTGCCGGGTCAATATCGGCCGTGATGTCGGGCGTGATTTCCGAATGGATTTCGCAGTTCAAAGCAGACGCCGATGTTGCGGCTTGCTGCAGCACCTCACTGATCCAGGCGGATAGATCGACGTGTTGGACCACCGGCTGAGGCGGGCGGGCAAACGTCATCACATCGCCAATCATATCGCGGACACGATACGCCTGGGCAGCGATGATCGACAGAGAATAACGCCGCTGCGGATCGGATTCGTCGCGCAGCAACTGTTGGGCGCGGCCAATGATCGTGGCCAGCGGATTGTTGATTTCATGCCCCGCTCCCGCCGCAAATTCGGCGAGAGCTTCCAGCTTCCGGGGATCGGGGGCAAAGTCCGTTGACACGAACAGTTACCCTCAGGCTTCAACCGGTTCGACATCCAGCAGGCGGCACATCCGCTCGACCAGGGTTTCGACTTCGAAGGGCTTCTGCAGGAAGTCGTTGGCACCGGCTGCTTTCAGTTCCTGGACCTTATCCTGCTCGACCATCCCAGAGATGCAGATAATCTTGGTGTCGTCGAGCGTAGAGTCGGAACGGACCAGATTGCAAACGTCCTTGCCATTGATATCAGGCAGCATGATATCGAGCACGATGATATCGGGCCGATACTCCTTCACCATCATGCCGGCGGAAAAGCCGTTGTTGGCGACGCGGACCTCGAAACGGCCATCGTTTTCGAGGGCGTCACGGATCAGTTCGACGAGTTCCTCATCGTCATCGACCACCAAGGCCTTGCGACGGCCACTTTCGAGGGCATCGGTCGGGATGCCATTCTCTTTCATGAAGCGGTACAGCACGTCTCGCGGGATGCGGCGGAATCGCGATCCCGGCACGCGAAAGCCCTTGAGCTGACCCGAGTCAAAGCAACGGATAATGGTTTGCTGACTGACTTTGCAAATTTTGGCCGCTTCGCCAGTGGTAAAGACCGTTTTCATGTTCGGGCACCATCCTTTGTTGCGACTTGCACACCCTTGCAAGCCGAGTGCTCTTTTGCCCGACTCCGAGCGATCGGATCAGGCCCTTCCGCGACATCCTTCATCGACGGTGTTCGTCACGGCTGGCGGACAACCCGTGCGAACAATTCTGGATGGTTCGTTCTCAAGTCGTTGTTCACGGTTCCCGTTCGCCATCCTGCTCCGAGTGGAAACCGTGAAACGGAGTGGCATCACCCGCCGGCATATTGTGCGGATTTTACCAATTCTTCCGTGGGTGCCGATTGTAACCAGTCTGGCCGATCGGTCAACATTGTTTTTTCTCGTTAGAATACCCCCGGCCTGCTATCTCGCCGCATCCCCCCAGTATTGCTCCTAATGCTAGGGAAATCATCAACTTAGGTAATCTAACGAAAGCCGCCATCCCTGCGAAGCTGCTGCGCCCACAGACGCCGAGCACCCGTTTCGCACATCTGGCACTACAATTTCGAAGAACTCCTCACTGCGATTCTTCTCTCCGTGTAGGGATGTCGATGCCGGGGTTTCATAGTGCCGGGCGGTTCTCTGACCCCAGTCGCTCGGGTTGTTTCAAGTACAACATCAGCACAGTCAAGTCGGCGGGAGTGATGCCGCTAATGCGACCGGCTTGACCCAAATCCGTCGGCCGCACCCGGGTCAACTTCTCGCGGGCTTCTTTCCGCAGTTGGGGCACCCCTTGAAAGTTGAACGACTCGGGAATGCGAACGGTGGCCACTTTGTGCTGCCGTTCGATCTCCGCCGCCTGACGTTTAATGTACCCGGCATACTTGGTTTCGATTTCAATCTGCTCGGCGGCACGGGGCGAGAGATCCAAGGCCCGGAGTTCCGGAGTCCGTTCGGACAGTGTTTCCCAGCTCCACTCCGGACGGCGTAACCATTCTTCCAATGTCAGACCATCCACACGGTGAGCCAGCAAGGCTGCTGTCCCGCGCGAGATTTCATCATCATATTGAGTGTAACGTTCCGAGCGTTCCGGACTCGCCAGGCCGATCTGTTGGCCGATCGGTGTCAGACGACGGTCGGCATTGTCCTGCCGGAGGAGCAAGCGGTACTCCGCTCGCGATGTGAACATGCGGTAGGGTTCATCGACTCCTTTGGTGACCAGGTCATCAATCAGCACCCCGAGATAGGCCTGACTGCGATCGAGAATCAGCGGCGGCTGGCCGTTGAGCTTCAGGGCGGCATTGATGCCTGCCAGCAACCCTTGTCCGGCGGCCTCTTCATATCCCGTCGTGCCATTGATCTGCCCGGCGAAGTACAACCCTTGAACGCGTTTGGTTTCCAGCGTGCGCTGCAGCTGCGTCGGTGGAGCGAAGTCGTACTCCACCGCATAGCCGTAGCGCATGATCTCGGCATGTTCTAATCCCCGTACCGAACGGACAATGCGGTCCTGCACATCGCGCGGCAGGCTCGTGGAGATGCCATTGCAATAAACTTCGTGGGTATGCCGACCTTCCGGCTCCAGAAAGATATGGTGAGCCGTCCGGTCTGCGAAGCGGACGACTTTATCTTCGATCGAGGGGCAATAGCGCGGGCCGGTCGATTGAATCTGACCGCTGTACATCGGAGCCCGATGCAGGTTCTCGCGGATCAGGTCATGAATTCCCGCGTTGGTTTCCGTCAGCCAGCACGAGAGCTGTGGTTGAGTCAGCTTTTCGGTGAGATACGAAAACGGAATCGGATCGGCATCGCCCGGTTGTTCATCGAGTACTGAGTAATCGATGGTGCGGCCGTTCAAGCGACACGGTGTGCCGGTTTTGAACCGCTGCAGTTCGAAACCGAGTTCGCGCAGGGAATCGGACAGCGTGCCAGTGGTGCCATCGCCGGCGCGGCCGCCCGGAGTCTTCGTTTCCCCGGTATGCATGATGGCCTGGAGAAACGTGCCGGTCGTGATGATGACGGCCCGACAGCGATACACCGCACCACCACGCACCATGACGCCGGTGATTTGGTTGAGGGTTGAGGGTTGAGGGTTGAGGTTTTCAGAGTCTGGTTCTGCACATAGCCCTTGGCCCTTAGCCCTTAGCTCTTCAACTCTCAGCCCTTCGACAATTTCCTGGCGCAGGGTCAGGCCCGGTTGCGACTCGATTCGGAATTTCATGTCGAACTGGTAGGCTTTTTTGTCGGCCTGAGCGCGAGGGCTGTACATCGCCGGGCCCTTGCTGCGATTCAGCATGCGGAACTGAATCGCGGTGGCGTCGATCACCCGGCCCATTTCGCCACCCAGGGCATCAATCTCACGGACAATCTGGCCTTTAGCAACGCCGCCGATCGCGGGGTTGCAGCTCATCTGGCCGACGGTGTCGGCATTCATCGTCAGTAGAACCGTCTTGGCCCCCAACCGGGCCGCTGCGAGCGCGGCTTCACAACCGGCATGCCCGGCTCCAATCACGGCGATATCAAAGTCGTAGTTCGAGTTCATTGTCACTTCAGCAAGTTCTTTCGAGATCGCCAGATTCACGTGAGAGCCAACGACCATGTCAGATCGTCGTTGCGATGAAGATTTCTTCCTCGCGTGGGAAGAGTCCCAAGGTGAGGGAATGAACTTTCCGCGAATTCACTGTTTAGGATTCTGCCCGACATTGTGGGGGTCATTCGTGGATTCCACAATGTCCGCCATTCTCTTTTCTTTTGTGGAGTGACCAATGCCGGACCAGGCCGCTGAGCCATCCATCGACACCTCTTCAGCCTCTGAAACACGGGCAGCCAGCCCTTGGATGCCTCCCGGAATCCAGCGTTTGGCGCTTGTCTCCGGAGGCATGCTGATCGTGGCTGGTGGAGCCTATGGTCTCACAGAATATTTTGTGGCCCGCCACTTCAGTCAGCAGTACCAATCGCCAAGCCTGTTTACGACGGAAACGGTGGAGACCAAGGTTACGCTCGACACAAAGACATTGGCCTCGAATGCCGAAATAGCATCCGCAGATCAAGTAAAGACTTCGAATTGGCCGTGTCTGTTTGGTCCCAGCCAGAATAGCCGAGCCGCAGATCAAGAACTTGTGACGGAATGGCCAGCCTCAGGCCCGCCGATGCAATGGCGCGTGCCAACTGGAGCAGGTTACAGCTCCCCCATCGCGGCTGATGGCCGGGTGATCCATCATTGTCGCATCGGCGATGAAGAGGTGATCTTCTGCCGTGAACTGGAAACAGGCAAAGAGATCTGGAATTGCCGTTACCCCACAACCTTCCAATGCGGAACACGCTACACATCAGGGCCCTATAGTACTCCCGTGATCGAGGCCGGACGGGTTTACGCCTTAGGGGTGCAAGGGCAGCTGCACTGCCTGAAACTGGCAACCGGCCACATCGTCTGGCAACGAGATCTGGGCGAGGAGTTCGATGTCCCACCCCGCACATTTGGTGTCGGCCACAGCCCTGTCGTCTGGCAAGATCGCGTGATTGTCAATGTGGGGGGACAAAAACCTGAATCCGGAGTCGTCGCATTTCAGAAAGATTCCGGTGAACTGCTCTGGCAGACCACAGACTATCATGCCAGCTATGCGACGCCGCGTGTCGTTCGTATTCATGATCGAGACCTGGCAGTCATCCTGACCCGAGAAGCCCTCATCTGCCTCGATCCCCTGACAGGGCAGGAGTTCTGGAATATCCCCTTTGAATCCACCATCGTGGACGGGGAAAATGCCGTCACGCCGATGATTTACGGTGATCTTGTCCTGGTGTGCAGTTATGGCACTGGCACGCTTTGCCTACGGATCAAGCCCGATACGAGCTACGAAATCATTTATGGCCCCGTGCTCAAACAACTCACCAGCCAGTATGTCCCGGTCGTCTGCAAGGATGGGTATGTCTATGGAGTGCATACCGACTTCAGTTTGCGATGCATGGAACTCGCCACGGGCAAGGTCCAGTGGCGCATCAAGCAGGACTTCATGCGCTGTAATCAGATCTTGATTGATGATCGGATTATCGCCGTCAGCGAACACGGGCATCTCTTCAGCTATCGAGCCACTCCGGAAGAATTCCAGATTCTCTCTGAGACAATAGAACCCGTCCTCACCGTGGAAGGACACTGCTTCCAATCACCGGCTGCCGTTGATGGTCGTCTGTTGATCGGCAGCGAACAGGAACTCGTTTGCTTCGATCTGCGGCCACCTCGTCCGTCAGGAGATTAGCCATTGATCGCTTCGCCGACCGCAGAGAAGGTTTCCGGCGGGATGGGGAACTGCGAGACGAACTCGGCATCTTGCGGAGGCTCAATCGGGATGCGGAGATCGATCAGAACCTGATCTCGTTGCCGGAGAAGTGGAATGGGACAGATGCGGGCCGTTCCGTCGGGCTGGGGATAGACCAATACGAGAACATTGGCCAGGAGCTCAAAGGACTCAGAACGGTGTTCCACCTGCTGGGGTGTTTGATGCCCTGGACGATCAAGCGGCAGCGTCTCCATCCAGACACCGCGAATTTCGTCGAAGGAAATCCAATCGATTCCATTCCAATCTTCTTCCCGCAGAGCATCGAAATGAGGTTGCCTAAGCAGCGCGACATAAATCGGAGGTGCGGGCTCTTGAGAAGATTTCTTGCGAACAACCACGCGGATATGTCCCGCATGTGATCGGCCGGGAGCAGGCTGCCAGAGAGAAGTGAGAATCACTCCGCAGGCTAAGATCGCGAGGACTTGAATGAGTGAAGAACGACGAGCTGTGCGCATTGACCATCTCCCTTGGGAATCCAGGGTTCGAGATGTCTCCGGGTTGCGAACTCAGTGGTGAATGGCATACTGGTGAGCGGGGCCGGTACTGATGCCGGTTGGGAATCCGTCTCACCCTTCAGGAATTGTTGATATGAAACGCATCGCCGCCGTAACACTCAAGGGCAATCCGGTCGATTTGAAGGGTCGGGCGTTAGAAGTGGGCGATTTGGCCCCGGATTTCTCCCTACAGGACAATGGTTTAGGGGAAGTCACACTGGCCAGCTCGGCAGGGAAAACCCGCATCATTGCCACGCTGCCTTCCGTGGACACTTCGGTTTGCCATGCGGAGACCAAGCGGTTCAATGACGAAGCCAAAAGCCTGACCGACGTGGAAGTGCTGGTGGTGAGCATGGACTTGCCGTTCGGACAAAAGCGCTGGTGCGGAGCCGAAGGGGTGGAGAATGTCAAAACACTGTCGGCCCATCGCTGCACCGACTTCGGGAACGACTATGGCGTACTGATCGCGGGCGGGCCGCTTGATCGCTGCCTGACGCGGGCCATTTTCGTCGTCGATAAGGGGGGCGTCATCACCCACGTCGAATACTGCAAGGAAATCGCAGAACATCCCAACTATGAAGCCGCCTTGGCAGCCGCCAAGTAGTCTGCTGATCGCAAGCCCACGTTTTCGATCGCCTGAACGGATCGGAACCGGTCGCGAGGTAAAACCACCCTGACCGCCTGCACGCGGTGCCAGATCTTGCTTGGCACTCTGTGGGCGGCAGCATAGGATAAAGGTGTTGTCGTCGCGGCGGCGTGCGGCTCCGATGACAGAAATTTCGCGACGGAAGTAGGTGCCATGTCGATCCTGCAGATTCCTTGTCCCGCCTGTAGACAAGTTCTGAAGATCCGCGACCGCAGTTTGCTCGGGCGTAAAGCCAAGTGTCCGAAGTGCAGCCACGCGTTTGTGCTGGAAGAAACGGACGAGGTCGAACTGCAACTGGCAGCAAACCCGAACCCCGTGGCTTGGGCACCGACGTCGACACCACGCACCTCGCCCGAAACTCAAGCCTTTCCGGGCATCAGCACGATTCCGACCTCTACGGTGACCAGTACGACATCAACGGCGGCCGGTCGTCTGCGCGACAGCCAGAAACGCCGGTCAAAAGGCCGCTGGTTGTCGGTCCTGCTCGGAGTGTTCGTCCTGGGGGCTGGTGGCGGTGTGGGTTACTACATCTTCACGCAGCCCAAAATTCCCGCAGCCAACCCGGCGGGGTTTGCCGCCTCGGCAGCGACCCACGATGCGAAACCAACCGCCTTCGATGCGGGCCCGTTGCCAGCGGCATTGGCCAGCCCGACCGCGGGTGAACCGATCTCGATGGAACTGTTGCCGGCTGGTGTGCGGACTCTGTTGCATCTGCGTCCCGCTGAACTCTGGGTGCCACAGAGTCAGGGCGAAGATCTCCGATATTCTCTTGGCCCACTGGGAGAATTTCTCGATCAACAAATCCAACTGCAGGCCCGGGCGGCACCCGCCGACATTGAAGAATTGGTCTTCGCGTGGATTCCCGGAACACGGGGCACGGCACCCTCGCTGGCCGTGGTTGTTCATCTCAAAGAAGAGGCTAAGAAAAGCGAACTCCTGGACCGGTTGGGCGGCGAACTGATCGACACCTTCGGTCATCCGGTCTATGTCAGCAATGACCGCGCGGCCTGCATCGTGAATCTCAAGACTTACGCCATCTGCCCAGAGTTCATGGCTGAAGAAATGGTCAATGCCATCCGCGGGCAGAACCCGCAGCCAACCGGCATGGAAGGATTGCTGGAAGAAACCGATCGCCAGCGGCACATGACCTTGCTGTTTGAACCGACGGCTGTGCTGCTCGATTCTGACTTCATGGCAACCGAACTGGCTCAGCCGTTGTTGAAGCAGGGCATGGACTGGTTTGGTGACGACGCCGAAACCGTCGCGTGGTCGTTCCATCTGCAACCCGATCGGTTCTACTCGGATTTAACCGTCCGCAACACCACGAATGTTCGCGCTGCAAGCCTTGAGGAACTCTTACTCCAACGGCTGCAAGCCTTGCCTGATGACGTGCTCGGAGCGGTCAAATACATGCAACCTCGTCAAGAAGGGATGCGGCAATTGATCGGTCGTTTTCCAGCGATGACCAAGGTGCTGTCACTGGCCACCCGTTCCGAACATGGACCACGATCGGTCAGGCTGGTCACATCGCTTCCCGCCAAAGCAGGACCCAACCTGGCTTTAGGTTCGTTGTTCGCGTGGGATGAAGGGACTCGGACCGACTACACCCGACAGTTAACTCCCACTTCGCCGGGGACCTCCCCCACGACCAATCTGTCGATTGCTGATCGTCTGCAGAAGAAGCTGGAAGTCGATTTTCGCCGGACTCCGCTGTATGAAGCCGTGGGCTACATCGGCAGCGAAACGGGAGTCACTTTCGACATCGATGGCGACGCCCTGAAGCTGGCCGGTTATACGCAGAATATGGAACAATCGTATAACCTCGGGGAAGTCAGCGGCCTGCGTGCCATGCAGGAAGTCGTCAAGCCGCCCCGAGATAAAATGTGTTTCGTGCTCGATGAAGCCAAGAATCTGGTCCTGCTGACCACCTTGCCAGCAGCCGAGCAGAAGGGTTTGAAAGTCATGCTGCAGTTTCAGCCGTGAGGTTGGCAGACTGCAGGCCGGGGACTTGACCTGTCACCCATTCCTCCAGGAAGCGTCGGCGGAAAATGAGAGAGATGTCGCCGTCGACGTTTGCCTGTCCGGAATGCCGCACCCCGCTTCGTCTGCGCGAGCGACGGTTTATCGGCACCACCTTCCCTTGCCCGGAATGTCAAACCGCACTGACATTGCTGGAGGCACTGAACGCCGAGGTTTTCATCCGCAAGGCGGCCGACGTCAGCCCGGTCCCACCAGTGCCGGAAGTCCCGCCAACTCGCCCAGTCTCGATACGAACTTGGAAGATCCCGGAGTGGTGCACCTCACCGGTGACTGTAAGTTGGGTCGTCGCCATTTCCGTTGCCGCCGTGTTGATCACGTTGGCCTTGCGATCCCAACCGACCGTGATCGTTCCACCACCGTTGTCGCCGATCGATCAAGCCAATAACGATCATGAACGACCTCCAGAAGACGTGGAAGCTGCAATCACTTGGCTAGCGACGACAAGCGACACGGCCGAAGACCGCTGGCAAAAATTTGGACTGCGACTGAATCAGTACGTGACTCAATACCAGCAGTTTCCACCCGGAACAATGGCCGGCCCGACCAGCACCCCTGATCAATTCAGTTGGCTGGCGGACCTGGAGCGAAACCAGCCACGTGCCGATGCCACCAAAACTCCCTTTGACTCACAAAAAGCCTGGCGCGACCCAGCCAACGAACGATTTGTACGACGGCAAGTGGCTGAATTTCTCAGACCCGACATCACCATTACCGTGGGAGACCAGGGTTATCCAACCACGCATTTTGTCGGCTCCGGTGGACTGGGGCGCGATGGTCCGACATTACCGGTGACGCATCCCCGCGCCGGTTTGTTCGGTTATGGTCGCACCACTCGACCGGACGATGTGGTCGATGGTCTGTCCCAGACTTTGGCTGTCGTTGGCTCGGAAAATGGCTATGGTTCCTGGGCGGAAGGTGGGCCAGCGACGGTCCGTCCCTTTACGGCGGAACCCTACATCCACGGCCCCGACGGATTCGGCACCGGCGCTGGTGAAAGCATGGCGGTTCTCATGGCGGATGGCAGTGTGCGCACGGTTTCTGCCGCGACTGATCCTCGGCTGTTCCGCCGCATGGTGGCGATTGCCGATCGGCTGCCGCTTGATGCTACGGTACCGGGCGAGCCGGGAGATCAGCCTGCCCTGCCTGTTCCGTCAGCCCCCGTGAACCTGCCCCATGGTTTGGCCGTCAATCCTCCCGATGAACCACCGATCTCAGCGTTGACGTGGCAGAATCAGGCCCCGACTGTGGTGGCCCGCGTCCTGCCGGACTGGGATTCCGTGTTGCAGCAACGTTTGCTCCGATTCGAACTCACCAAGGCGGTACCGCGCGAAACGTTGTTGCAGGAGTTGGAAGACCTGCTCGGCCGACAGATCGTCTGGCAAGCGGACGATCTCGGACCGAGTCTGCCGCTGCTCCGACAGCCGATTCAACTGCAACTGCAGGATGTGACTGTGATGGAACTGCTGGAAAAAATCCTGGAGCAAACCGGTTTGACCTATCGCCTGGAAGGCGATCAAGTCCGGCTGCAACGGGTCTCAACTGCCGCTTCTGCTCCCTGAGATCACCGTGGAACTCGACGAAACCCTGTGCTACTGCTTTCACATCACTCAGCGGAAGGTGCTGAATTACATCCGCGTGCACCGGCTGAAACGTGCCAGTCAAATCGCGGAATGCGGCGGTGCTGGTACCGGGTGCGGCTGGTGCATTCCCTATTTGAAACGCTGCTTCGAGCAACAGTCGGGAAAATCAGTTGCCGCCGAAATCACTGCGTCTGACTATGCGCAACAACGGGCCGAGTATATCCGTGCTGGAAAAGGCAAACCGGCCGCGGGAGCCGTCCCCCTGCCGGCAGAGGATCCACCTCACGGTTCCGACTCTTCCGGGAAATAACCAAAGCTTTATCGGGAAGTTGCCGTATGGGGTTATACTCCGGTCTTGGAAATTGTCCATCCGTATGAGGCCCGTCTTCCCAGCGTGAACTTTGCCCTCGCGTTTGTGCTCTGGAACGTGAGACCCGGGGCGGTTATCGTGCTGCACGATGGACTAGCCCGGGGAGACCGGACGGTCCGGTTGTTGCAACGACTCCTGCCGGCCCTGCAGCGTCGCGGGTATGACATTGTGACGCTAACGGCCCTCGCCGCACCCGCCGAAGAACCGCGAACAGCATGATTACGATTGTCGACTACGGAATGGGAAACCTGCGCAGTGTCCAGAAGGCGTGCGAACACGTGGGGGCACCGGCTCAGATTGTCCGCGATCCCCAGGCCATCGCCGAAGCCGAACGACTGATTCTGCCCGGTGTGGGGGCGTTTCGAGACGCTATCGCAGAACTGCGGAAGCTGGAACTTGTCGCCCCTCTGCTCGATTACATTCGGGCAGACCGTCCGTTCCTGGGCATTTGTCTGGGACTGCAGTTGCTGTTCGATGTCAGTTACGAAGACGGAGAATGGACGGGGTTAGCCGCATT
Source organism: bacterium (assembly GCA_016125225.1). Taxonomy (GTDB): domain Bacteria; phylum Planctomycetota; class Planctomycetia; order Planctomycetales; family Planctomycetaceae; genus DSVQ01. The sequence continues at coordinate 542,650 of WGME01000003.1, forward strand.
TCCCGGCGAAGTCGTCCGCTTCCCCGATCAGGCGGATTTGAAGGTCCCACATATGGGATGGAATTCGCTGCAACTCACGCAACCCAACGCGGCATTATTCCAGCATCTCCCGCCAGATCCTTCGGTCTACTTTGTCCACAGTTATTACGTCTGCCCGCGCGATACGAACTTGATTGCGGCCAAGACCGACTATGGTCAGCCCTTCACTTCTGCCATCGGAAGCGGGCGGGTCTTTGCGACGCAGTTTCACCCGGAAAAAAGCCAGAAAATCGGTCTGCAACTACTGAAGAACTTCGCTGAACTGACCTGATTACGGCGTCATTGAGAGTGTTATGGAAATTCTACCAGCCATCGACCTGCGTGGCGGACAATGCGTCCGATTGCGGCAAGGAGATTATGCTCAGGAAACGGTATTCGGCACTGATCCTGCCGAGATGGCTTGCCGCTGGGCTTCTCAAGGGGCTCCGCGTCTGCACTTGGTCGACCTCGATGGTGCCAAGGCTGGAAAGCCGGTCAATGTCGATGCGATTCGAGCGATCGTTTCTGCCCTGCAGATTCCGTGCGAACTCGGCGGCGGATTGCGTGATACCGCCACCGTAGAATTCATGCTGAACGATGTCGGCATCGACCGGGCGATCATCGGGACTGCTGCCCTCAAACAGCCGGAGTGGTTTCGCGGGCTGATTCGACAATTCCCGGGACGGATTGCGCTGGGTCTGGATGCGCGGGATGGAATGGTCGCCACTGCAGGCTGGCTCGATGTGTCGCATACGTCGGCGATTGATCTCGCACAGCAGTTTGTGGGGGAACCCCTTGCTGCGGTGATCTACACCAACATCGCGAACGACGGCATGATGCAGGGCATCGATGCCGGAACGCTGGGCGACATGGAACGCCTGTGCAACATGGGTTTGCCAGTCATTGCTTCGGGCGGTGTCACCACACTGTCAGACATTCGTGCCCTGCTGGAGATCCACCGCCGACAGCCCAAACTGATCGGTGCCATCGTGGGCCGTGCGATTTATGAAGGCACGATTGACGTTGCGGAGGGAATTGCCCTTTGTCAGGGCTGATGTTCGTTGTTCAGATGAGTCCGCAGAACTGCGAGAACTCCTACAATCCTCTTCCAAATCATTCCCGGTTTTGAATCTCAATCACTTCGTTAACTCGCTTCTGACATAGCTTTCAGGTGAGGTTTTCGGACAGGTTCCGGAAACTCCTAGCGCTTGGGTCGGAAGGGTCATACATGGTCCGTGATCAACGGACTCCCGCGTCATCTCTGGAGCCGCCTCCGGACTACGTGAGTTTGCCGCTCACCAAAGTTCGCGTGGGAGTGCGACTGACGCGACCGGTTTACGACGGTCGGCCCGGTGCCAACCAGTTGCTGCTGGCCGCGGGCAAGCAAATCACGCCGGGTGCCCTGGAGGGTATCAAGAATCGCGGCATCGTCTCGCTGCTGGTCCATCGCAACGATCTGTCTCAGGTGAATCAGTCTCCGGTGCCGGTGCATCGGACACAACGATCGTCCGTCACATCGCGATCGGCGATGACGCCCCAGCCGACATCATCGGCCAACCAAACGCGGAAGTCCTGGGCAGGATGGAAGGTTGATAGCGACTCTTACCTGCATCGGTTGCAGCCACAGGAGACGGGGCCCAGAAGCCTGGACCGCATGGTTTTGTTTCAAGCGTCGTATGATCAGGCGGTCAAAACCACCAGCATTGTGATTGAACGCCTGACACAAGAACGACGCTTGCTCGCCGATTCTCTGCTCCAGACCTCTGAACGACAACTGACGGAGATGCAGAGTGACATCGATGAATTCCTGATTCGTGGTACAGCACCGATCACCGAGGATTATCCCTCGCGGCACAGCTTGCAGACCGCCATGCTCGCCACGTCGATGGCCACCATCATGGGATATTCTCAAGACGAACTCATCGACCTGGCCTTCGGTTGCCTGCTCCACGATGTCGGCATGTTAATGATTCCGCATCGTCTGCTTTCAGCCGCCCTGCCCATTCCGGCCAACGATCGTATCGAATTGCAGAAGCATCCCATCATTTCAGCGAACCTGGTGCAGGATTGTCGAGAGGTCCCCCAGGCAGCTCGGCACGTCATTTATCAGATGCACGAGCGGATGAATGGGACGGGATATCCCCGGGGACGATCGGGGACGCAGATTCACCCGATGGCCCGGATTGCGGCCGTGGCCGATGCCTATCTCGCCATGATCTCTCCGCGTCCGCATCGGCCGCCATTGTCACCCTATCAAGCCATCGAACGCCTGTTGTTATCGGCCCGACAGGGACAGTTCGACCCGAGTGCCATTCGCGCCCTGTTGCATACCGTTTCGCTCTTCCCCGTGGGCTCGAAAGTCCGTTTGAACGACGGACAGATCGCTGAAGTGATTCGCAGCAATCGGGAGCAATTTGCTTTCCCGACGATTCAATTGATCAATCCGCTCGATCCGGAACCCGGAGAGGTCATTGACCTTTCCACTCAATCGGGCCTGCAGGTGGCAGGCGCTCTCGATTCCCTGGTGAAGAATCCCCAGGATGAAACATCATCGAATGCCCTGGTTCATGCTGCCGCCGCCGCCTTGTGAAGAAGGCTGGATTCAGGCGGAGTGCGTGACGAGAGCCACCCGCAAATCCATCACGTTGGTATGCGTTGGACCCGATTTGAGCAGGCCGTGACTGGCTGCAAAAAAGGGATAGGCATTGTTGATGGCCAGGTAATCTTGCGGGTTCAAACCCCGCTTCCGAGCCTCTCGATAGATGCTTTCATCGAAGAAAGCCCCTGCGGCATCTGTTGGGCCATCTTCACCATCTGTGCCCCCCGACAGGAATTCAATCCCATCGAGCGGTTCCTGCCATAACCGCATGGCTGCCGCCAGAACGAGCTCCTGATTCCGTCCCCCTTTGCGTGGCAGATCTGTCGGAACCAGTTTGACAGTCGGTTCTCCGCCGGAAATCAGGCAGACCCTCTCACCCGGCTTCAGCTGCGCTCGCCAATGCAAACAGGCTTCTGCGAACTGTTGACCAACCTCACGGGCAATGCCCCCTTCATCGCAAGTCTGTTGCACCACCCGATAACCCAACTCCGAGGCACGCTGCGCAGCTGCGTCTACTGCGGTCCGGTTATTTCCAATGATGACATTGCGAAAGGGGACTAAGACTGCAGGTGTGGTTTCACTCGCGGACAAGGCTGCCAGCCGCTGTTCGATTCGCTCCCGTAACTCCGTCGCGGGCAACAGATCGACGAGCATCTGCTTGGCTGCAATCGGGTCGGGCTGTGTCGCCATGGTCGGCCCGGAAGCGATGACCGATAAGGGATCACCACGTACATCGGAAATGATCAAAGCAATCCCACGTCCGGCCGGGATCGCCCGCAACCATCCCCCACCCTTGAAACGCGACAGACAACTGCGAATGGCGTTGAGTTGCTCAATCGTCGCGCCGGCCTGCATCAGTTGCTGCGTGAGCACCTGCTTGTCGGCTAGCGCGAGACCATCGATCGGTGCTGGTAATAAGGCGCTGCCGCCCCCCGAGAGCAAGGCGATCAACACATCGCGGTCGGTCATGCTCGCCGTGAGCCGCAGAATTTCCGTGGTACCGGCTACCCCTTCAGCGGTGGGCTCATTGAGTCCGGCGGGACGCCCTGCATGCAGATGAATCTTCTGCAACGTCCGCACACAGTCTGCCGGGACGTTAAGCCAGCCGGTCACTTTTTCCGCAACCAACTCAGGGCCGAGAGCGGCCTCCAGGCCGGCTGCCATCCCTGCGCCGGCTTTACCACCACCGAGGACCAGCAAACGATCGATGCCCGACAGATCGAAGGATTCGCCAGCGATGGTTAGCGACGATCCACTTCGGTGAATGACTCCACGAACTAATGCCGCAGAGTCGACAGCATTCACACCAGCCGTCCAGATTTGGACCAGATCACGATCAGACAGCTCTGCCATGCCAAGACTTTCCGGGGGACCAGTTTCCCTGAAACGGAAAGTCTACAGGATTCGGTGCTGTCAGCGAGCGTGCCAGCCATGAGGTTCGAGATTATGCGCCGGGACGCATCTCGACGTAGGCCGTAATGATTTCGTAGAGATCGGGAGAGACACGGATCTCATCGTCTTCGAAATCCTGTAACCAAGTCCGATTTCGACGTGCCGCATCGGTCAATGCCCGAGTTACATCCCCCAGACGCACAGTCATTTGCTGTGGTCGCAGAGGTAGAACATCAGGATCGTCACCCGTGAAGAGTCGCAGCCGATGGCGCATAGCAAATTCCTGACGCCGGTATCTTCATCCTTGAAGGGTCACGAATCGAAGTGATCGAATCGTGATCCAGCGCTTCTCGCCGGGATAACATCGACAGTCACAGGGTCCGGACTTGAGGAGAATAACGTCTGGATGGTTTATCGCGTTCTGCGCGAACAAACCGGGAATCCCGGCCGCAACGATCAAGCCGTAAAACCCTACCGTGAAACAAGTTCTGTCGGCGATTCCCGCCGGTCTGCAAGGCCATGGCGCGGCCAGTGCTGTTTACGGCTGCACTGCTGGGCGGGGCCGACGGCCAATGGGCGTGATCCAGACAAACCCCCGACCACCCTCATCCTGCCAGTATTCCCGATTGAGTTTCTGAGGAACCAGCAGATAACGTAACGCCAGGCTCCAGGTGGTTTTCTTCAATGGCTGTTGGACCTGCACCTTGGTGAGATCGATCTGCTGCTGATCGAGTCCGGCGAAGTCGACGAAGATCGGCGTCTCGGATAACCCTGCCGCGATTTCGAGAATCTCGCTGGCAGGTGCCTTCTCAAATTCGATGTTCGTCATCACGAACATTCCAGGCACGAGTTGAGGCACCTGACGTTGCGGCGGCCAACCCACGGGCCATTGCTCCAGTGGATCATCCGCGATCGGTTGCACGACTAGTTCCAACGTGCCTTGTGGCGTGCGGCCAGGTCGAAAGCCAAAACCCCGGTCATTAAGAAGTATCGCTAAGGCCGTCGCCCGTGAAAACCCGGCCACTTCCTGCCGCACAGTAGAATTCGCTCCCAGTTTGCGAAACGGAGCCTCCGCCTCGGTCGTCCAGCGCAGGGGATATTTGGCAGGCAACTCCAGTTTTTCAATGGCTTCCGGCAAGGTCAGACCTTCGACCGGAACGGTCAGGGGAGTGGAAATCGCTTGAAACACGTCTTCAAACTGCGGTTTCGATAACCCCCAAAGTGGTTTTCCCTCCGGAGTGCCCTGAATGCCGTAAGTCCGAAGCTCATCGATCCATTCTTTGAGCTCTCGCTGTTGGGCTCGCGTGTATTTCCGGTTCGGAAACTCGACCTGTCCGGTACGATCAAGTTTGCCTACCAGGGTCACATAACGCAGCGTGCCGACCGTCTTTTCGGAGAGATCGGGTTTGTCATCGACCAAGCCTCGACGAACAACCAGAGACACATCCCAATCTTCAAAGAGTTTCGCCCATGCCTGGGAATGCAAAGCCCCTCCATCAGCCCCGGCCAGCAATTCGACATTGATGACCGTCTGACGTGGAGTCCCCCTCGCTGCCGTAGAGGGAGGCTGAGCCACGGAATGTTCGGGAAGCGCGAGGCTGGCAAGGGTCGTGACAACCAGCACGGACATCCATCGGTGGTTCATGCCGGTTTCCTTCTGGACAGGACGTATTCCAATCTGACGTTTCTGGATGGTAACCGGTTCAGAATTCCGGAAACAAGAGGAGTTCTGTCCGAGAAAACCGGGCAAATTTTCCTCTCGGCAGCTGCGCTGGAGGCCAATCCGACAGGACGAATTGGTCTTGTCGAAACGGGGGACATCCAGTTAATTCCCACTTCGGACCGGGGGATCGGTCTGCCTGAATGCAGGTGACGTTTGCTCGCCTCGGCAAACTTGTGAAGAAATTGGCTCGCTCTGAAGAAGGATTTCACCTGCCAAGAGAGTGAGCGTGTGGAAGGAAGTCGGGCATGTCGGGCCGCGTGCGTCTGGTCATTACCCTGCATAATCATCAGCCCATCGGTAATTTCGATGGTGTGTTTGAAGCGGCGTATCAGGACAGTTATGCCCCGTTTCTCCAACTCCTGCGAGAATTTCCGGAAATCCCGGTCGTCATTCACAATTCCGGCAGCCTGCTGGAATGGCTGGTGGAACATCATCCGGAATACATCGATGGATTGCGGGAACTGATTTCGCGCGGGCAGGTTGAACTCCTGGGTGGCCCCTTCTTTGAACCCATTCTCGCCTGCCTGCCCCGTCGTGATCGTATCGGGCAGATGCGGTCGTACAAACGCTTTCTCGAACAAACCTTTGGCACACGCATCCGCGGGATGTGGGTGCCCGAGCGGGTCTGGGAACAGGCCTTTGCGAGTGATATTGCTGAAGCGGGACTGGAATATACCCTGCTCGACGATTCGCACTTTCGCGCGGCGGGGCTCGAAGAACATCAACTGCACGGTTACTACCTGACCGAAAACGATGGCCGTCTGCTGAAGGTCTTTGCTGGTAGTGAAACTCTGCGATATCTCATTCCGTTTCGCGATCCGTATGAGACGGTGAACTACTGCCGTGGTCTGGCCGACCGGTTTCTGAATCCGATCGTCGTGTTTGGCGATGATGGCGAGAAATTCGGTGTCTGGCCGGGTTCGAAGGATCTCGTCTATGGTCAAGGCTGGCTGCGACGCTTCTTCCACGCGCTGCGTGAGAATGGTGAGTGGCTGAAGGTCACTACGTTATCGGAAGCGGTGGATCATGTTTCGCCGATGGGTCGCCAGTATCTGCCCGACTCCAGTTACCGCGAAATGACTGAATGGGCGTTACCGGCGGAAAAGCAACTCGAACATCGTCGGTTACGTGACGCGGTTCAGCATCTGCCCGAAGGGACACGCATTCAGCAATCGTTTCGGGCCGGTTTCTGGCGGAACTTCCTGGTGAAGTACCCGGAAGCCAACGAGATGTATACGCGCATGCTCGATGTCAGCCAGCGACTCGAAGCCATCTCCAGCGATCCACGCGTTAAAACATCGGGACGCGTGCAAGCCGCTCGAACCGAACTCTACCGGGCTCAATGCAACTGTTCGTACTGGCATGGTGCGTTTGGTGGATTGTATCTGCCCCATTTGCGGAATGCGGTGTACCAGCACCTGATTCAAGCTGACACGATGCTAGAGGAAGCAACCCGACGACGTGGTCCATGGGTCCATGTCGAGGCCAGTGACTTCAACTGCGATGCTCGTAAAGAACTGCGATTATCCAGCGATCGCCTGGTGGCACTCCTCAGCCCCAGTCGCGGCGGTCATCTGTACGAACTCGATCTGCGGCCGATCAACACCAACCTGCTCGCCACGCTTAATCGGCGCTTCGAACCCTATCACGACAAGGTGCGTGAGTGTGCCGGTCAAGCGGTTCTGGACGGTCCCGGTGGCGGTGTTGATCCGAACGGAGCCATCCGCTTCAAACAAGCCGGGCTGGATCAGAAGCTGCAGTATGACCGCTGGCCTCGGAAAAGCCTCGTCGATCACTTCCTGCAACCGGGTTTGTCCTTCGATTCGTTTTCCAACGGCGTGGGACATGTCGGCGATTTTGCAGTCGGCGTCTATCAGTCATTGATACGGAGATCCCCCACGCGGGTGGAAACCCGTCAGTGGCGGGAAGGGAAGGTGGGGCCTTTCAACGTGTTGCTGGCCAAAACCGTGACCCTGACCGCGAACCGCAGCGCCTTGCTCGAAATCCAGTACGATCTGGAACGGCTACCGGCGGGACTGCCCATCCACTTCGGGATCGAATTCAATTTCGCCGCCATGGCCGGTGGTGCGAGCGATCGTTTTTTCTACGATGATTACGGCCGACAACTGGGCTTGCTCGATACCCGCCTCAACCAGGAGCTGATGAATCGTATTGGCTTGGTAGATGAATGGCTGGGGCTCGATGTCTCGCTCGATTTTTCCTCGCCAGCACAAGTCTGGACCATGCCGATTCAAACGGTGAGCCAATCGGAGTCAGGCTACGAACTGGTCCATCAAAGCTGTGCCGTGGTTCCACATTGGGAATTTATCGTGCCGGATGATGGCCGATGGAGTGTTCGCCTGACATTGGCATGTGACACCTCAGCTGCTCAAGCGCGACAACTGGCGAGTGCCCCCGTCACAGGCATCCCCGCCACCGTGCGAAACTGATAGCGGCAACTGCCAACTGTGTACACCGAGCGCAAGACTTGGGGGCGCAGCAATCGACTAGGTGAGCGATCGCGGTGCGGCCAACGAGCGCTGGAATCGGGCCAGATGTTCGGGGTCGCCCGGCATCAGGCAGACGTAAATCAGGTCGTCTTCGCTCCAGACCAGAAATGCTCCGGGCAAACCACGGAAGTATTGCACCTGGGCCTGCCGGAAATTCTGCGTCGCCAGTGTTCGCTGCGATTCCGCAAACCGCTGCCGGGGCAGAATCAGCAACCGTCCTTTAACGGGTTCCGGTTGTCCGGCGAGGGGATACTGAAACGGAATGAGAGCCACTTGCCCGGACGCCATTCCATGGGGTGGGTAGCCACGCACAAAGCTGCGGTCAAAATCGAACGATGTCGCCCAGATTGCGGGGAGATGGGGATCAAAGTCGCCACGGAACTCGGGTAAACCCGCGAGTTCCACCGACAATCCCTGCTGCAGTTCGACCAAGGTCAGAGGTGGTTGGGGTTGTGGCCAGAACTGTAACAATCCTACGAGCAATGTCAGACAGAGAGCCGACATCAGGACCCACCGTCGAGACGATCGACGCGGATGAACGGCTGTCGTCGAAACTGCGGCTGGCATGGGAACATCAGCCAGTAACCGTTCACGCAAGCCGCTGGGGATCGGCACATCGCTGATGGAAGCCGCGAGCTGCAATGCCCAAGACTTCCGGGCAGGCCATTCCTGCTGACACACCGGGCAAGTGGTCAAATGCTGGCGAGCCTGGACCACTTCGGTATCGGCAGCAGTCGCCTGCCCCAATTCCGCTGCTTCCAGCCATTCCAGAGTGTCGCTACAGTCCATGACAATTGGCCCGATACTATCCAATCGAAACTGCCTTCGAGACAGGTTCCCCCGCTGCCACCGGTTCCGAGGTCAACAAGGTTCGTAATTGTGTTTTCGCCCGGGAAAGCCGACTCATCACAGTCCCCATCGGCAACTGCAACTGTGTCGCGATCTCCTTGTAACTGAACTCTCGAAAATAAAAGAGAATCAACGGTGTCCGAAACTCTTCCGGCAATTGATCGATGGCGGCTTGCAACTCCTGTGGATCAATTTCGAACTTCGGATCGGGGGTGGTAACGGGATGGTAATCATCACACCATTCCTGCCACCGCTGCTGTTGATGTTGGCTGCGCAGGTAGAGATTCCGAACGATGGTACACAACCAGCTTTTGACCGCCCCGGCATTGCGTAACTGCTCAAGATGCTGGCGGGCGGACAAAAACGTTTGCTGTGTCAAATCTTCGGCTTCGTCCTGGCGACCCGAAAGCCGAGACGCATAGCGATAAACGAGCCCATAATGCTCGTCAATCACAGCGAACAGGCTTTCGGACATTCCTGAGTCAGCCATTGCGTCAGACTCTCCAGCGAGAAAGATTCCGTGCGCGTCGAATTATTCCCGAGATTTCACGAATTCCTCAATAGTGACGACAAGACCGCGCCGGTTGTTCCAGGAAAACGCCTGTGAGCCAGCAGGTTCTCTCAATTGACGGATCTGATGTCACGATCAAAACCCGCGTTCGATTATAGCCCGCAATTGCCGGCATCAACATCTGCTGTGATGGGAAACTGGTCCGCAACAACTCTGAAGTCCGGAACTGGCAAGATGGGGGACTGACACTGAACACCACACTTTCCTGTCGCAGAAGCGACCTGCAACCTCTTGCAGTTGTCGCATGAGTGCGGATAATCGGAGTTGTGCCGCATAATTGCAGAGCGAAAGAGGGTGGTCAGATGCGTTGGGAAACGTGGATTACCAGTGGCATGCTTCTTCTGGTTAGTGCCTGGCCTGCCGACGCGCAGAGTCGCCATCATCACCACGGGTACAATTCAGGCTATTCCCAACACCAGTATCATCGGCAGTACGGCCAATTTGGGCTGGGGTTCAACAGTTATTCCTACAGTTCCGGCTATGTTGCGGCTCCTCTGGTGCCCAACAGTTATGCCCCGGTTTACTACGGGGCAAATGCCTGGCCTGCCTACAACGGCTATTCCGCTCCCGGGCCGGTGATCGTGCCTCCCGCCGTGGGACTCGGTTTCTACAGCCCGGGCATCTCGGGATATTTTGGCATCACCGGGAACCCGGGCTTCTATGTTCCTTATCCGGATTACGATCTGGCGAACAATCCCCAAGCCATGGCAGCTCCGCTGCAAGATGCGTGGCGTGAGAACCAGGAACGGTGGGGTGAGAACTTGCCTCCCCTCAAGCCCGACCCCGTTAGTCGGCCTGTGGCCCCGTCTTCTACCACGGCCCGACTGCGGAGTCTCGAAGCCCAACAGCGTGGCGATGCCCACATGCGTGATCAGCAGTGGATGCTGGCCTACCAGGACTACAAAAAAGCGACCGATTATGCCGAAGACCAAGCCGCCGCGCAGTGGCGCTTGGGGCTCGTACTGCTAAAGCTGCAACATTACGATTCCGCATCCATTGCCTTGAAACGGGCGGTCTATCTCGATCCGCAATGGCCGCAGACCGCTCCCCCACTCACCGATGTCTTTGGTGAGAATAGCACGGCGGCACGGACGGTCCTGGCCCACAATCTGGCCGAGTATGTCCGTCAGGATATTCGTGATCCGGAACGCTTATTCCTGCTGGGTGCCATGCTCCATTTTGAACATGATCCCCGTGCCCAAGAGGTTTTGGAAACGGGAGTTCGTCTGGCCGGACGCGGCGCTCACTTTGATGCCTTCCTGCGCTCGCCTGCAGCACCGGTTCCGGCAGCCGCTACAACTCCACCAGCGGTAATGGCCCCACAGAATGGGCTGCCAACCTTGCCATCCCCGGCAGTCGACGCACCGCTCCCCTTGCCACCTGCACCAGTTCCCGAGGTGATCCCCACACCGCAGAGTAATGCGGTCGCACCGGCGATTTTCGAAGGCCCGCGGCTCAATCCGCCGGGATTATGACTCCGAACAGAGTTCGCCGGACGCCATCGCCACGGAATCCCTTGCGTGCTATTCTCTCGCACCCCGGATGGGGAATGGCAGGAAAGCACAGGGTATGACTGTTGGTGAATCGTCGCCTCGCATCTTGATCACGCTCTGCACTTACAACGAGCGCGAGAACATCACGCGCCTGATTCCGGCCATTCGTGACACCGTTCCCGTTGCCGACCTGCTGATTGTCGATGACAACTCTCCCGATGGCACAGCGACATTCGTGCAGAGTTATCAGCAACACGATCCCCGGGTGAAGCTGCTCCTGCGTCATGAAAAGGCGGGATTAGGGGCGGCCACGCTCGCGGGGTTTGAGACCGGTATCGAACAGGGGTACGACTGGCTGATCAACATGGACGCCGACTTCAGCCATCCGCCGGATGTCTTACCGCGTCTACTAGCAGCGATGCCCGATGGCGACGTGATCATCGCATCGCGTTACGTGACCGGAGGGGGCATCACCGGTTGGCCCTGGTTCCGACACCTGATGAGTCGGGGCATCAACTTTTTCACTTGGTTCTGGCTGGGCATCCGCGCGTGGGATTGTAGTGGGGCGTATCGCGCATACCGGGTGAGCCGACTGCAGGAGATCGATTTCCAGCGGTTTCGATCGCGCGGCTATGCCTTTCAGGAAGAAATGCTCTATCGCTGCCAGCGAGCCGGCTGCCGGATTCAGGAAATTCCCTTTGTATTCGTCGACCGGGAGGTGGGCCAGTCGAAAATCAACAGTTGGGAAGTGGTCCGAGCCTTGTGGGACATCGCGGCATTGGGAGTTTCCACGCGTCTGTTGGGACGGCCTTAGTCGTGCGAGTGAGCCGCAGTCGGATACTCCCCGCTTCGGACTTCCGTTGCGTACTGTTGTATAGCCGCGATCGCCGTTGTTCGCAGGTCGGCATACTTCTTGAGAAACTTGGGATGGAAGCCATCCATCAGGCCCAGAAGATCTTGTCCGACCAGCACTTGTCCATCGCAGTGGGGGCCGGCTCCAATTCCAATTGTCGGAATCGTCAACGCCTGAGTGATGTCCGCAGCAATCTTTTGCGAGACCATTTCGAGCACGATGCCAAAGGCCCCGGCTTGTTCAGCGGCTTGCGCATCGGCCAATAACAGATCTCGATCGCGCTGAATCTTTCCCATGCTGCCGAGCATGCGGACCGATTGCGGCCTCAATCCCACATGGGCCATCACCGGAATGTCGGCATCGGCCAAGGCTTTGATCGTATCGGCCTGTTGCACGCCCCCTTCCAGCTTCACGGCGGCGGCCTCGGTTCGCTTGAGAATCTGCCCCGCATTCCGCACGGCTTGCCGCGGACTGACGTGATAGCTGAGAAAAGGCAGGTCGACAATCACCATGGCCCGTTGCACACCACGGGTGACCAGTTCGGCGTGATAAAGCATTTGAGACAGTGTGACCGGCAGTGTGCTGCTGCGGCCTTGGACGACCATCGCGAGCGAGTCACCCACGAGAATGGCATCGACCCCTGCCGCATCACAGATTCCCGCCCAAAGCCAGTCATAAGCCGTAACGACAGCCAGTTTGCGCCCTTGGGCTTTCGCCGCCATAAACTTGGGAACTGTGACTCGACCTTCCACCGCCATGCGAATTCCTTTTGTTGCAGGCGTCGCGGGACTGGTGCTGAGAGCACACGCTATCGACGCCGGGAAGCATCACAACCGCCGGACACAAGAATGTCCAGCAGGGATCGGACGGATTCTGGTCGATGAAGACGATTCGCATTTTGCTACGCTGTTTTTTGTCATCGTGGAGCATTTTGCACCACCGTGATCGCCAGACTTCCAATGAGCCCATTGCAGCAAAAACCGCATAAACCACGTGTGAGAAATGGCTTACAAAAGAATTGCAAATCATTCGCGATTTGGCACGAGTCCTGCTTCTTAGCTTTATCGCCTTGGAAGCAGGCGTTGGCCCGCACTTGCTGATGAGGCAAATTTGGAAGGCGCTTCGAGTTCATCCCGGCTCGAAGCGCCTTCTTTTTTTTGTAAAGAGTCTGCCGGCACCGTGGCAAAAAACTCGCCGCGGCAGATGCCACCCTTTCAGTGAAGGGGCTCAGATCAGGCAGCGCGACTGCGTGTGGCTTCGCTGAATTTGAGAATCGCTGGCAACGGCTCTTCGCATTCCTGAGCAGCGGTCTCCGGGATGACGCGATTCTGATAAACCAGCCGGAGAAAATCGGGCCAGACGCTCCAGCTTTGCGGCCGCCGATTCCAGGACGCTGCGACCTGCCGAAAGAATTTCATCTCAAAGTGAATCAGCACAAGGTCCTGAACCGCTGCGACGGGTTCCACATCCGCGACATTCCAGGGAGTGGAGCATAAGCCATAGGCGGGATGCGGGTCACTGGGTCGGCCATGCTCCGGAATGCCGTGCAATTCGGCCAGCATCCCCGTCTCGCTGAGTTTCGTCGGGAAAATACGGCAGACCAGAGGCCGCTGACCATAAATGCCACACTGGGCCGTCCCCAAAGGCCGGTCTGGTGTGGGAGGCTGCTCAACCAGAAAATGGCAGCGGGTGACATTGCGAAATGTCGCGCTTACCTCGGGCTTGAGGCAGATGGTGTAAGGCAGACCGGGCTGATCCTCAAAGTAAAAATGCGGTGCCGTTTCACAAGCGATCATGCCATTGGGGTCTTCCCAGCGATGGATAAAACTCTCCATCGGTTGCCGGAGTTGATGTTCCATCTGTATCAGATCGGCACCGGTCACGGGCACAGCAAAGGCCCGGCAACAGCCTGAATGACATCCTTGGCAGGGGCTCATCGTGTCTCTGCCTTTGGTTTTAAGGATGAAATTCGTGTCAGGTACAGCTCCCTCATCATCGGCAAATTCAGCAGAGGCGTTACGACCTGACCCGCGAGGCCATTACAAACGCCCTAGTCATCCTAAATGTCCCGCCATGTGGAATCAGTTACGGCCTGAAACGCGACCAAAGCATCGCGATGGGCGGCCACATCATGCACGCGAATGATGTCTGCCCCCTGGGCGGCTACCCCCAGAGAGACGCCCAGTGTTCCATATTGGCGCTCATCGACGGCACGACCGATCACCCGCTGGAGAAAGCGTTTGCGGGAATGACCAATCAGTACAGGACGGCCGAGTTCTCGAAACTTGTCGACGGCCGACAGAATGGCCACATTGTGTGCCGCCGTCTTGCCAAAGCCTACACCGGGGTCCCAGACCAGTTGCTCGGAGGACAATCCCTGTTGAACCAGTTCGTGCTCCCGATGGCTGAAAAAATCGCAGATTTCGCGGACAACATCCGTGTAGGTGGGGGCCTGCTGCATGGTTTGCGGCGTTCCCTGCATGTGCATGCAGACCACCCCGGCTCTCGATTCACAACAGACCGAGACCATCTCCGGATCGAATCGCAGACCGGAAATGTCATTGATGATGGAAGCCCCAGCCGACAGGGCTTCGCGTGCCACTTCGGCCTTCATGGTATCAATGGAGAGAGGGACCCCGACTTGGCTGGCTAAGGCTTCGACGACGGGCATGACACGCCGCAATTCGTCGCTCAACAGAACCGGTTCAGCACCCGGACGTGTTGATTCGCCACCCAGATCAAGAATCTCGGCCCCATCGGCTGCCAGTTGCAACGCATGGTCAATGGCCCGCGAAGAATCGAACCACTGGCCACCGTCGGAAAAGCTATCCGGAGTGATGTTCACGATTCCCATGATGCGTGTTCGCTCACCCAACGTGAGCGTTTGCCCCCCAATCTGCCAGGTTCGCAATCGCGTTGGAAATGGCACAATGAATCTCCGGATGCTCGCTGTAAGCTATTTTGATAAAATAGGTTACCAGAAATTCAATCGACATGAACACGAACACGCAGAATTGGAAATCCCGGCTCACTTTTGGGAAAATTGGCAAGAGAGCCAGAAAAGCTTCGGCAAGGTTTGACTTCCCAGCCCACCGCGTTATGTTAATCGTCGCGATCGTAAAAGTCGCACTAGTCACTGCATTTGCTGGATCGTCTCTAAACTGGGTATTGTGATCCTGGGAGCGACAGCCGTTGTGGAGAGGTCTCTACACACTGCAGACGACAAACACAGGAGGGGATTTACATGATTCGTGCATTTCTGTCCGTGGCAGCCGTCGCCGTGACGCTGCTGTTGGCTGCAGCGGAACCCGCTGTGGCTGGTTCTTGTGGTGGCTGCGCAACAGTCGCCCCGGCCTGCGGTGGCTGCGCACAGGAAGTTTCCTGCTGCAAGCCGAAGCGAGTGAAGTGCAAGCGCGTTAAGGTCCGCAAGACCTGCTGCGAAGCACCAGCCCCGACCTGCTGCGCTCCCGCCCCGGCTCCGACTTGCTGTGCTCCGGCCCCGGCCCCCAGCTGCTGCGCTCCCGCGCCGACCTGCTGTGCTCCGGCTCCGAGCTGCAGCGCCCCGGCTGCTGCCGCTCCGGCAGAATCACCGGCTCCGTCGACCGCTCCGGCTCCCCCGACCGAAGACGCTCCTCCCAAGGCCTAATGGCTTGGGCGCAGAAGCCCTCGGCATCTGCAGCGATTTCACGAACAGCCTCGGTATCTGACAGAGATACCGAGGCTGTTTTTATTTTCCGTTCGCATCGTCCAGCAGCTACCGTTTCACACATCTCCTCAGCGTTTCACAAACGATCGCGGGTCAGAAACTTCGAAATTTTCGGGCTGAGCCTCAAAAATCACTCAAGTTGCTCTTTCAGGACACGAGCCGCGTGATCTATATCTCCCGCGCACCCAGCGGGAACCACGTTGCGAATCGGCCGGTCATCTCCCTCCGGTCGTGGGCCCTTCGGCAGTTCCCTTCGTTAACTCCTCTCTCTCTCGGACCCAATTCGACTCAAAGGGTATGATAATGGCTAAGCGTTGTGCGTTTCTGTTGGCCAGTCTGGCGCTCATGTCGTCAGCCATGGGCTGCTGCTGCAGCGGACTTTATGGGCGTTCCGGCGGCTGCTCACCTTGTGGTGGCGGCTGTTCACCCTCCTACTATCCCCCCGGTGGCACAGGCTACTACCAGGGCTACGGCTCGACGGCCTATAACGGCACCTTCGGGACCACCGCCTACATGGGCGATCCCGGTGTGATGACCGCCAGCCCTGTTATGCCTGGCACCACCTATTCGACCACGGCTCTGGCTCCGATCAATTCGCTGCCGACCTACTAAGGTTGTCGTCGAATTTTATGCACGACCGCTGGGCTGTCGCCCGACGAAAATGCGGTATCGTCGGGCTGACGATGGTTTCGTGCTTTGAAGACAGATGCACGCCGGATACGCAACGAACGTGTCCGGCGTTGTCGTTGGTACTCCGGGAAGGGCACCGCTGAACTCGCGGTCCTCGCTGATGCAGCGTAGAATGGCGGACGGAATTGGATCTGTCCTGCTCTTCTGCCAAGTGTCTGCGCTATGCAAATTGTTCCCTATCCGCACCCCGCCCTGCGTTGGAAATCGCGGCCGGTGCAAGAAATCAACGCCGACCTCCGCAAAGCCGTCGCGGAAATGTTCGAGTTGATGTACGCCCATAACGGGATCGGACTGGCTGCGAACCAGGTCGACCTCCCCTATCGTCTCTTCGTCCTCAACCTGACGGGCGATCAAGATGCCAAAGAGGAAGAACTGGTTTTCCTGAATCCGGAAATCCTGAAACGCAAGGGGACAACCGAGGGGGAAGAGGGCTGCCTCAGCTTTCCCGGCATGTATGGCGATGTGAAGCGGGCGGCGGAAATCGTCGTGGAAGCCTTCGACCTCGACGGGAATGTCTTTGAGTACACGCTCGATGATTTGGGGTCACGAGCCGTTCAGCATGAAAACGATCATCTCGATGGGGTCTTGTTCATCGATCGCATGGTCGATACGGTTCGCAAAACCTGCGACCCGATGATCGCCGATTTCGAAGCACAATATCGGCGCAAGCAAACCGAAGGGTTGTTTCCGTCGGATGACGTGGTGAAGGCCCGGCTTAAAGAGCTGGAACCCAAACCCTCCTGAAACGGCGTTCGAGCATCAGCCGGCCCTTTCCACACACGACCCGAGTGAGTGCGTGATGCCTTTACGGATTGGATTTCTGGGAACCGGTCGCCTGGCCATGCCGGTCTTTCAGGCCATTTGCGATTCGCCGCACCAAGTCTGCGGCCTGATGACCCAGCCCGACCGAACCGGCCCGGGTCACCATCGGCATCGCAATCCGTTGAAAGAACTGGCCATCGAACGGGGAATTCCGGTCCTGCAACCCGTGCGTATCAAACGTCCGGAAGCGGTTGCAGAGTTGCGGGCTCTTGATCCGGAACTGTTCGTGGTCGCGGCCTATGGGCAGATTCTGTCGCAAGAGATACTGGATCTGCCACGACTCGGGACGATCAATGTGCATGCCTCGCTGTTGCCACGCTATCGTGGAGCCACCCCCATCCATGCTTCCGTGTTGAACGGCGATGCGGAAAGCGGCATCACCATCATTCGTCTGGTGCAGGAACTCGACGCTGGTCCAATGCTGGGGTGCGTTACCACTCCCATTGGCTGCAAAGAAACCACGGGGGAACTCGAAGATCGTCTGGCGAGCCTGGCTCCAGAGTTGACTCTGCGGGTAATTGCAGAGTTGGAAGCTGAGACCGCCGTAGAGACGGCACAAGATGCCTCACTGGCCACGCATGTCGGTAAGCTCTCCAAGGCCGATGGACGTATCGAATGGTCGCAATCGGCCAAGCAGATCGAGCGGCATGTGCGAGGTATGCAACCCTGGCCCGGACCATTCACCCAACTGCATCAAGCGGACAAACCTCCGTTGCGCATGCAGGTGCTCGAAGTCGACCCCGTTTTCAGCGAGTCCCCCTCACCGCCAGGCGATGTGATCGATGTCGCCGGCGATAGTATCACTCTGCGGTGTGGCGATGCGGCAGTCCGTGTCCTGCGCGTCCATCCCGATGGCAAACGCCCCATGCCCGTGGCGGAATTCCTGCGCGGGCGACGAGTCCAGATTGGTGATCGTTGCGAATAAGCTGTCATGACGATCCCTTTGTATTACACCGACCAGTTCGTGCTGCCCTTGCCCAAACAGCATCGATTTCCGATGCAGAAGTACGCCCGCTTGCGTGCCCATCTGGCACAATCGTCCTGGCGAGAGCACATCGAATTTCTGATCCCGCCCGCCGCGACAGACGAAGAGATCCTGCGAGCCCATACCCCCGCCTATCTAGCGCAGATCTGCGAAGGACGGCTGTCGCGCGAGGAGATTTTAGGGCTCGGTTTTCCCTGGTCACCCGAGTTGGTTGAACGTTCGCGACGATCTTCGGGCGGGACGATCTCAGCCTGCCGATCGGCATTGAGCCAAGGTTTCTCTGCAAACCTCGCTGGCGGTACTCATCATGCGTTTACCGACCACGGCGAAGGTTTCTGCCTGTTCAATGACAGCATGATTGCCGCACGAGCGATGCAGGCCGAAGGTCTGGTGACGCATGTGGCGATCATCGATTGCGATGTCCATCAAGGCAATGGCACGGCATCGATTGCAGCAGACGACCCCAGCATCTTCACGTTTTCCATTCACAGCGCCCGCAATTATCCGTTCCAGAAGATGACGAGCGACTGGGACATTGAACTTCCCGATGGCACCAGCGACGAAACGTACCTCTGGCATTTGTATGAGGCATTACCAGCGGTCATTGCACAAGCGAATCCCGATCTGGTGATTTATGTTTCCGGGGCCGATCCGTATGTGGGTGACCGTTTGGGACGACTGGCCCTGACACCGGATGGGTTGGCTGCCCGTGATCGGCTGGTGTATGAATCGTGTCGGCACCATCAACTGCCGGTAGCCGTCAGCATGGCAGGGGGATATGCCCCGAACATTGACGAGATCGTGGCAATTCATGCACAAACCGTGGAAATTGGCATCGAAATGTGGTCCACGAAACGGTAAGCCAATCGCCAGTGAGAACCTGTGGCGGTATCATAATGGGGCGTAGTTTCAACTGCTGGGATGGACAGCCGGGAGCCGGTGATGCGTGGTCCGGGATATCGACGAGATTTGGATGTGCGCCGCATGTGGAAGTGCCCCGCTTGTGGTGCTGAATTGCGTGTATCAGGCGAAGTGACAACGGTGCTGTGCGACTGCCAGTCGGCCGGTGTCTGGATGCATATTGCGTCGGAGCGGAACGCCGTGCCGCGTCCTCAACAGCCCATGTGTTCGCGAGACATCCCCGTCGCGGAGTTCCAACTGACGGAAGAAGAACTGGCAAAGCCGTTGGAAGGGCGCATCCGTCGCCGTCAGGCTCCTCCTGCTCCGCCCCCCGCTCAGGAACGTCGTGGACCGGGTCAACGAACACCCCCAGAGGCTTCGCAAGGAGCATCGCCGGAGCCAGTAGCCGGCGGAGATGCCGTTCCTGCCACACCTGCTCGTCAGGGACGGAAAGAACGCCCTCCGCGTGAACGACAACGGCCAACTCCGCGTTCTGCCCCCCCGGCTGAGTATACAAGCGGCAATTCCGCTGTTCCGGAACCCACCAAACCGGAACCACCGCCGACGGTCGCTGAAGACGATGGCTTTGGTGCCGGA
Source organism: bacterium (assembly GCA_016125225.1). GTDB lineage: Bacteria > Planctomycetota > Planctomycetia > Planctomycetales > Planctomycetaceae > DSVQ01. The sequence continues at coordinate 562,358 of WGME01000003.1, forward strand.
CTTGAGACGTAAAGCTATTCCCAGAAGTGATGGCCGGTCTTCGAGATGAAGACGTCCTCCAAGGTGGGCTTGGCCAAGGAGATCGCCAGAATCTCCTGCGGGAACGCACTCACCAGATCGCGCAGCAACTCCAAAGCCTGCGGGCGCTCGATGCGCAAATCATTCCCCACGGTTTGCGGTTCAACTCCGAAGCGGTTGGCAATCGCGGTGGCGAGTTGTGCGGCATCCGCGGTTTTGAGTATCAAGGTCTCACCCCCCAACTCCGCACGTAACTCAGTGGGTGAACCCGATGCAACCAGATGACCGCGATCGAGAATGGCAACCCGATCACAGCGTTCGGCTTCATCCATCAGATGTGTGGTGACGAGAATCGTCATCTGCTCTTGTTCGCGTAACCGGGCCAGGACCGTCCACAGATCGAGTCGTGCCCCGGGATCGAGACCGGTGCTCGGTTCATCGAGGATCAGACACCGAGGCTTATGCAGCAGGCTTTTCGCGATTTCCACACGCCGCTTCAGACCTCCCGAAAGCGTGTCGACCAACTGCGTTAATCGATCTTGGACGCCCAGCCAGCTTGTGACTTCGTCGATACGGCGGCTGAGGTTGCCCCCCAATAAGCCATAGAGGTGCCCCTGATGCCAGAGGTTTTCCTGCACGGTCAATTTGCCGTCCAGGCTGGGGGACTGGAATGTGACACCCAGTAAGGCTCTGATGGCGGCTGCGTTGTCAGAGAGAGAATGCGGTCCCAATTCGATCTGTCCGGACTGCAGTGGCAACAACGTGGTCAGCAGCCGAAACAGCGTAGTCTTTCCGCCACCATTGGGCCCCAGAAGTCCGAAGATTTCCGCAGGTTCAACCGTGAATGACACGTCCTGCAGCGCGACTCGTTCGCCATAGCGAAAAGTCAGGTTCCGGATGACCAGTCGCAAGCGCGAATCATCCGGCATCACTGGTCCTCCCGAAAAGCCACATACCTCGGCAGCAGATCTGGCCGAGGTATGAAATGGAACATGGCAGCAGGCGGCTTCGGCGGTTAGTGTTCCGCGGCGGCAGGAGCATGCTCCCCTTCCGCGTGATGCTCGGCCCCCTCGGAATGATGCTCGGCCGATGCCTGCATCCGCTCGTATTCGAGATGTTGAGGTGCGGTGGGTGTGTAGTACGACATGCCCACATCGGGCATGAGTGCGAACGGAATCGCTGAGGCAAGAATCAATGTTGGGGCGAGCAGCAGATACTTCCAGGCCCGCTCAAACTTGAGGTGCATGAAGAACAGCAGCACGCACATCGCCTTGGCGACGGCAATGGCCATCACAATGACCCGCAACACATTCTTGTTGCCCAGATGCATCGTATCGGCCAGCACCGACAAACCGGTGAAAACGCACAACGCCAGGAAGACGGCGAAATACGTGCCGGCATGAGATTCAGCATGATCGTGAGACATATTCGACTTTCCGGTTCGATCCGATCGTACGACGACATCGCCGTCAATCGATGCACCAATCAGATAATGTAAATCAGCGGAAACAGGAAGATCCACACCAGGTCCACAAAGTGCCAGTACAATCCGATGTTTTCCACGAAGACCGCATCGGCAATCGTCAGCGGATTTCGCATCAAAGCCATGATGAACAGGATCAGGCCCACGATGACGTGAATGGCATGAAAGCCGGTCATCAGGAAGTAATTGGAAGCAAACAGGTTGCCGTACAGAATCGGACGGATGCGTGCCACTTCGTAGTTGGAAACGAAATGACTGATTTCCGGATCGGCCTGCATGGCCTGCAGATAACCGACCACGGTGGACTTATCAACTTCCGCATGATGTTCCCCCTCACCACCATGATGTTCGGGGAATGTTCCTAATGCGATCGGGGGAATCTTGCTGGCGTCCGACTCGGAACGCAACTTGTCCATATCGGGGCGAGATACGGCAAGCGAGACCTCATCGCGAACATGATCTCGCAGGAAGAAGAATTCATCGGCAAACTTTTTGAGGCCCGCAGCCGACTTGAACTCGGCGGATTCCGGTGACTTGGCCTGCAAGTCGGTCAGCTTGGAGTCGAGTTCAGACAGTCGATCTTCCCGGGTTTTGACATCAGGAAACATGGAAGCTAACTGACCATCGAGGCGGTACTGCAGGTCGTTGACCAGTTTGTTCATGGCCTGCCGGTCATTCTCAGGAATGTGACCGGGCAGAATGTCGTGCTGGAACTTGCCATAGTATTCGACCGACTTGATGCCCAGGAACAGCACGCCACAGATCAAGGTAATCAGCATCGCCAATTTTGCGGTCTGGGCCTTGCCCTGCAGCAAGGCGTCGTGCGAGTAGACCACCAGGTAGCTGGAGAAGATCAGCACGAAGGTGTTGATGCCCCCCAAGGCGATATTGATGTGCGTGATGTGCACGTCGGTGGGCCAACCCGGCGAACCGATGCGCATCACGATGTAGGTGCCGATGAAGGCTGTGAAGAACATGATTTCCGTACCCAGGAATAACCACATCCCGAGTTTGGCGGTCGTAATCGGAATGCCCATCCGCAAAGCAGGGGCGGCATGTGCATGTGTCATATCAGTCACTCTTTTCGCAGAACGTCAGGTCGATTTCCGTGATCACCAGCTACAAACACCGTGCTTAACCAGCCGTTAGCCCGAGAATATGATCCAGTGCTAAGGTGGCCAAGACCGTGGGTAAATATACCAGCGAAACCCATACCACTCGACGAGCCGAACGCCGGGTTTCTTGCAGTGCAAACAGGACAGAAGCGGCGAGGTACGCCGAGCCTAGCAGGAACGCAACCACTAAGTAGGCATTGCCCCCGAGACCCAGCCAACCCGGCAGCAGGCTGAGTGGCAACAGGCAAACGGCATACACCGTTGCCAGTAGCCCGGTCACATGCGGTTGGGGATGCACGCCCGGCAACATCCGTAAGCCAGCTGAGGCATAATCATCACGATATAGCCACGCGATCGCCAGGAAATGAGGAAACTGCCAGAAGAACATCAGTCCGAACAGGGCCGCAGCATGGACATCGAGCGGTTGTCCTGCGGCCGTCCAACCTAGAACCGGGGGCATGGCCCCAGGAATAGCCCCCACCGCAGTACACAGCGAGGTCCAGCGTTTGAGGGGCGTGTAGACCAGGGCATATAGCAGGAACGTCCCCCCGGCAAGCATTGCCGTCAACGGGTTCACGGTCCAGGCGAGATAACTGCAACCAACGATGGCCCAAGTGAGACCCAGCCCACATACCTCGGCCGAGGCCATCCGCCCCGATGGCAACGGCCGATCTTCCGTCCGTCGCATCCGTCGGTCTGTTGTTTGCTCGAACCACTGATTGAACGCCGAGGACCCGGCGGCGACCAGCACAACCCCTACGATGGCGTGCCAAAGCTGAGCCGTGGTGGGCTCACCTTGTCGTCCCAGCAGGAAACCCACGCTGACGGTGATCATCACCATCAGGGCAATGCGGGGCCGCATGAGAGAAAGGTAGTCCATGAGACGTTGTGAGCCGGTCAGGCTGACGGATTCCGTTGCCAGGGGCCGGACGGCATTCGGTGCGGCTTCTACCGTGGTGCTCATGCCAATCCCCCCGCCTTGGTCAGGGCCGGATAGGCTGGTGACGGAGTCACCGCTTGAGCTGCAGGCAGCAGATGCCATGTTCGCACGACAGCCAGAACTGTCGTCATGAAGGTCATCAGTCCGAACACTTTGTGGAGGCTACGAACAGAGACTTGCCAGGGGGATTGCTGAATGGCCACCACACTCCACTGCGGAAAGCCATACTTCAGGCCCCAGGTCATCAGCCCAATCGCCGCCTGCATCAAGACACATCCACAGACAATCGCCGCGGCGTTCGTCAGCGTGCGTGAGCCTGTTCGATAGCTTGTTAGCAGGAATCCCACGGCGGCGATAGCAACGGCTAACGCAAACCAAGGATGAATCAACCAGGCTTGGGCCCAGCCCAGATGCCGTAACAGACTTCCCAGCACATATTGCACAGACAGGACGATAAGAGTCACGGCCCCCATCACCAGCGATGTGCGAGTGGCTGCGGAATTCGTAATGGGAAGCTGCTGGGTCCAACGGGATGATGTCATTGCGACCAGCACGCCCATCAAGCTGAAGACCACGGCGGCAAACAGGCCATGCCCCAAGGCGATCAATCGCTGATCGGCCAGGACGCGGGCACCACCGAGCAGGCCCTGCAGAATGACACCCAGCAGAATGGCTCCCACCAGCATTTTGACCGATTCACGACAATCCGTACAGAAGGCCAACCCGGCGAGAATGAGGGTCATGACTCCCACCAGCATTCCCGCAAGCCGATGACCATGCTCGAGGAACTGGTCACCGGTGGACTTCAGCCATGGATACGCCAGCATGCCTTGACCGTCTGATGTTGGCCAATCGGCGAATGCCATACCCGCATCGACCGTGGTTACGACAGCACCGACACTAATGGGCAACAGGGCGACGATGGCGGTGAGCCATGCCAACCGGTGCAGCCAAAGTGTCGCCGTCGCTTCCCGCATGAAATCCTACTGTCTTTTGCGAGAGCTCACCCCGAGTCACAAGATTCGAGGTCGCCCTTGCAGCTTCAACTTTAATGTTTCGGTGAGTTGCCGAGATCGCCTGTCCCATCCATCAAACGGAACAAATCCCATTAGCCATTAGTGAGGCGTGGCGTTCGCGATTGCCACCCGTTGCTCCAACGGGACATATTCGGTTTGCGGAAGGAAATCTTTATCGTGGCACAAGGGTGACGAGTATTCGTACGGTCCGTGATAGCAGACCGGGGGTACATCGAAGTTGCCGTGTCCGGGAGGCGAAGGAGTCTGCCATTCCAGACCATTGGCACCCCAGGGATTCCGTCCACATTTCTTTCCGATGAACATGCTGCTGAAGAAGTTGAACAGCAGAATGAACTGGGCAATACCCATCAGGATGGCCGCACAAGTCATGAACTGGTTGAGCGGCAACAGGTGTTCAAGGTAAGGGAAATGATATGGGTCAGCATAACGGCGGGGGAAACCAGCCACGCCCAGCAGGTGCATGGGGAAGAACGTGCAGTTGAAACCGATGAAGGTCAGCACAAAGTGAATCTTGCCCAACGTCTCATTCATCATGCGGCCGAACATCTTCGGGAACCAGAACTGCACGGCCCCAAAGACGCCGAAGAGCGTGGCACCGAACAGCACATAGTGGAAGTGTGCCACGATGAAGTAGGTGTCGTGGATGTAGATATCGACGGGGACTGCAGCCATGAAAATCCCGGAGAGTCCGCCGATGACGAACATCGAGACGAATGCAATGCTATTGAGCATGACCGTGTTGAACTGCAGTCGTCCGCCCCACAACGTACCAAGCCAGTTGAATGTCTTAATCGCCGAAGGCAGGGCGATCATGATGGTGGAAACCATGAAGGTCATGCCGAGCGCGGGGTTCATGCCGGAGGTAAACATGTGGTGTCCCCACACGATGAAACCCAGCCCGGCAATTGCCGCCATGGAGTAAACCATCGGCTTGTACCCGAAGATGGGTTTGCGGCACATGCAAGCCATCATGTCCGAGACCATTCCCATGGCGGGCAGCAGCATGATGTACACAGCGGGATGCGAATAGAACCAGAACAGGTGCTGCCACAGCAACGGTTGTCCGCCACCCACTGTCGGGGCGGCATTGTTGACCACGATGCCCGAGGGAATGAAGAAGCAGGTGCCCAAAGTCCGGTCGGCCATCACCATGAACCCGGCGGCGGTCAGCACGGGCAAGGCGAAGGCTTGCAGAATGGCGGTAATGAACATCGACCAGATGGTCAAAGGCATGCGGAACAAGGTCATCCCGGGTGCCCGCATGTTAATGATGGTGGTCATGTAGTTGACCGAACCCATCATCGATGAGACACCGACCAGAGTCAGACCCAGCAGCCAAAAATTCTGGGCCATCCCCGAACCGGGAGCCGCTTCCCATAATGCTGACAACAACGGATACGAAGTCCATCCCGATGCGGGGCCGCCGCCGAAGAAGAAGCTGGTGGCAAAGCAGGCAATCGCCGGCCACATGAACCAGTAGCTCAGCATGTTGAGCGTGGGGAAGGCCATGTCATCCGCGCCGATCTGCAGCGGGATCAGGAAGTTCCCGAAGGCCCCGGCGAGAATCGGAATGATCACCAGGAAAATCATGACCGAGGCATGCATGGTCACGAGCATGGTGTAGGTTTCTGGTGCAATCTGGCCCCCTTCCGCAGCGAAGGCCATGTCACCCAGAATGGGCATGCGCTGCCAGGGAAACGCCAGTTGCCAGCGCACCCCCAACGCCAAAGCCCCCCCCACCATCAGCATCAGCAATGTGGTGATAAGGAACTGCAGGCCGATGACCTTATGATCCTTCGAAAAGGTCGGCAGGGCCCAAAGGAGCGACAGCGAATGGGGTTCGGCATGATGCCCATGGCCGTGGGCATGATCGTCATGCTCGCCGCCATGTTCGATGGAAGGTGTCAGGGTGCTCACAATCTCGTCCTTATCTTGGTCCACGACGGGTCATATTGCGGATGACTGTCGCGTTATGGGCGTTATTCCTGCTCAGACTGACTGACGAGTTCGCCATCTTTGGTCGAGACACCGTCATAGAACTGCTCCTGGGCCGCTTGCGACTTCCAGGCTTCAAAGTCTTCGTCAGACATCGCGACCACGCGGGCCTTCATCTTGTAGTGTCCCCAGCCGCACAACTCGGCACACACCAACTCGAAAGAACCAATATCAGTCATTTCCCACCACACGGGAATGACCAGACCGGGGACGGCATCCTGCTTCACTCGCAACTCCGGCACGAAGAACGAGTGCTGCACGTCATCGCTGCGCAAGCTGATCGAGACCGGATGCCCCGTCGGCACGCGCAGATCGTTCACGGTGTAAACATCATCGGGCTGAGGTGTGGGCATCAGCTTCTTGCCCCGAGCTGGATAACGGATACGCCATTCAAATTGCCGGGCGGTCACTTCCGCGACAGGTTCCATCGTCTTCGGATAGAAATTCTTGATGCGGTACTGAGCCCAGACATCCATCTGATACAAGGCGATGAACAGCAAAATCCCCGCGGGAACGATCGTCCAGATGACTTCCAGAGCGTGGCTGCCGTGGCTGAATAAGGCTTTCTTATCCGATGGCAGACTGGCCCCGTGCCAGAGGATGTATCCCAAGGCTGCGTTCACACCAATAAAGGTGACCGCCACGATGACCAGAATGAGGTAGAACAGGTCGTCAATCTTCTGGCCCAGAGTGGAATGGGCTCGCCCGTCGCCCGGGAACCACCACCCATAATCCGGCGCGACAACGCACACCGCGACGGCCAGCACGGCTACTGCGGTAAAGAAAATCGCCCAGAACTTACCCACGGCAGCATTCCTCATATCGGTCACGCTTCCGGAAAGCGAAGCGTATCAGGTCATTCACAGACAACTCGGACGAATCACGAACTTCCAGATCTCGCAATTATTGCACGGGGTGTGCGGCCATTTTCGTCGAGGGAGCGGGGGAGGGGCTCGCATCCGACTCAAAAGGCAGGCTCATCACATAATTCACCACGTCCCAGACTTCTTCATCTTTGAGCACGGTTCCACCGAAGGCAGGCATCGGAGTTCCCTTGATCCCGGCGTAAATCCGGCGGAAGACATCGACAGGTCGTCGACCGCCACGGTATTGCCCCAGGCGGAGGTTTCGCGGTTGCAACGGATTCCCCCACACATCGTGCAGGCCACGGGCATCGTATTTTTCCGTCGAGCCCGGCTTCGGCCAGAAATCTTCCGTGGCTCCACCATTGCCGCGACCGGTATTGCCATGGCAGGTGTAGCACTTGGTTCGATCTGAGAGATACAGCAGCCGACCGCGTGCCCGTGATTCCGGAGTATCGGCGACCCGAGCCACCGCAGGATGAATCACACTGGCGGGGTCATCTGCTCGCGTCCAATTCTCGGCGATAAAATCAGCCGTGCTGTCGACCGTATCGGCATAATCTGATTCGGCATACTCCTTGAAGTCGTCCTTAGCGGTGTTACGGAGAGAAGACATGCTGGGCACGGCTTCCGGTTTATCGCCCGCAGCCTCCGCAGCTTTCTTCGATTCCACGGCCTTGTTGTACTGATCAGTCAGTGAAGTTTGCGAGTAATCGGTCAGTTCGTCACCCAGACGCTTTTCCAGTTCACCACGCATGGCCAGCCAACGCACATACTCGACAACTGCAGTGGTTTCGTGATCGTCCAGCAGCAGGAACGACGGCATGTACGTGCCGGGAATGCCGTACTTGATCACCCGCCACAAATCATCGCGGGTCACGCGTTCTGTCGCCAAAGTTTCCGTGAACTTGAAGACCCCCAGGCGATAATCTCGCGGGCGGGGATTGAGGTATTGAGCGGTCGGCCCAGCCCCATCACCGGCGACGCCGTGACAGTGCAGACAGTTCTTCATGTAGACCATGCGACCGAGTTGAAGTTGGTCACCAAAGTTGACCGCGAAGGTTGTGCCTTCTGCCGGAGCGGTCCCTGCCTTCAATGAAATCAGGTGGGTGGCTGCATCGGCCGATTGAATTGTCGCCTCTTTCCCAGCCATTTCACCGGACAACCAGAGCACCGTGTCCCCCGGCTTGACTTCCCCCTCTCCCTCGTGGCTGAAAGCGAATTCGCCCGGTGTCAGTTCCGTTCCTTCCGGGGCTGCAGCGACCGTTCCCTTGATGCCGCCATAATTTACCGGCAGCCGTTCCCAAGCCACGAGATCGTCCGGCGTGCCGAAGTTCTCGTTGACCGTGTTCTGCAGTGACGAACGGGCGTCCTTGATGAGATCCGTCGTTGAATCGCGCCAGGCAAACTCCGCCGACGGATTGGGAACGCATCCGGTTGACACTGCCGCCAGGCAGGCGACCGCGATCCAGGCAGACTTGATCAGGAACCGAGACATTATCATGCGAATCATCCGAAGCCCCAGCTCCACCATGGGATCAAAGGGACAAGGCCAAGCAAACTACCATCAGTCTGCGGAGGACAATTGAATCAACTTGGAAGCCGGCCCTTCGAACCGAGCCAGCTTCGAGGCAGCAACCGGAATTTCAATGACAGTTTCCGCATCGGGCTTCACTTCGACTGTCAGAGATTTTTCCAGTTCGCCACCTTTTTCGTGCCAAACCTTGAACACCATTTTCCCCGACGGCACATTCTTGATTTCAAACGTGCCATCGGCTTGGCTGACCGTGGCCCAGGGATGGTCGACCGGCAGATGATAGGCGACCATCCACGGGTGAATATCGCATCCTACTTGGAACGGCTGCGTTTCGGCGCGGCCATACTTCAGTTCCACTCCGCTGCGATCGTTCGGGGCCACCGTCTGGTTGAACGGGGAATTTCGCTTTGGGTAGGTGTGAGTGTTGTGGGCCACCGCGTCGTCGTTCAGAACTTTCATGATCTGATTGGTTTGCACGACGATAACATGGGGGCGAAACACGCATACACGTTGATCGAACTCCAATGGTTCACCTGGAGGCGGAACTTCAACACCCGACGGAACCTTGGCGAGGTAGATGAAGACATTGGCCAAGCCGCCATCGTTCACCACGACGGTTTCATTCGGGATCGCTTCCACACCACAGATCGAGGGATCTTTCGGAGCAGCCCCCTTCTCATAAGCCGGTGGCAGCGGTGAAAAGTTGCCTTGAATGACAACGCGGCCTTTCAGAGTCCCGAAACCACCGGCGACCGCTGCTTCCGTTGGTGCCGCAGTGGTGGGTGACGTTGAGGTTTCTGGAGCTGCTTCAGTCCCGGCAACTTCGATATGGCTGGGACGGAACGTCACGGTCGGTTTGACCGACGCGCCACCGCCACATCCGACCGCTGTCCAGACACAACCACTCCACAGGGCGGCAGTCCCCAGTTGCTTCCACAGCCTGCTCACAGACGATGCTCCGTTCATTGGTTGCCTCCCGCAGCAGCACCAGCGGTCATGGGAGACTGCATAGGATCGTAAATGATCCGGCCATCCCGTTCCATCAGACGATGGTAGTTCAGCAAGGCGTCGCGGACGGCCTGGGTCTGCACGTCACCCTCTCCGCCAAACAGTTCTTCCAGGTTTTTCTTACCCGGCGGGAAGTTCTGCGGCATCGAGGTGTAGGGTGTAATCCAGGTCGGACGGTACAGCCACAACAGCATCCAGTCTGGCCGCAGACGGTCACCAGCCATGTCCAGGTTGGGAGCCCGGATGTCATTGGCCGGGTCGGTACTCACCGGCATCCGACCACCAACGGCGTGACATTTAATGCACAGCGGGCTATTCAAGACCTTCCACGACTCTGTCAGGTAGTCGTGATCTTTGCCGGGGAACTTCTTCGTAAACTCGGCATTCTCAGCCGTTAGATACTTCGGCTCACGCTCTGGAACGGTCTGGTACGGATAGGTCGTTCCATCTACCGCGGCGAAGTAGTTCGCCAGGGCCAAGGCTTCAGCATCGCTCATGTTGAAGCGCGGCATGCGCAGAACCGTCGTGTGGCGGATCTGCATCGGGTTCTTCAGGAAGTTGTACAACCAAGGTGTCTGCACCTTGATACCTTCCAGATACAGCGGAGGGGGGGCCGCCTGATAACCCAGCGAGATCTGCTTCACCTGAGCGGTGTCGGCCAGTTGCTTCGCGAGCCATTCCGCAAAGGTGCCACCTCGGCCCGGTTGAATCTGCTTCAATGCTCCCGCTGGGAAGATCAACTTACTGGTCGGGAACAATTCCTTATCATCGACTTTCAGGGTCTCCCAAAGCTCGGCGACGTATTCCTGATCAGCCGGATCGTCTTCCGGATTGGGGGCCGATACCACCATGCCGTGGAAGCTGAGCACGGGCAGGGTTTCAGTTTCATCCTCGCTCTTCACCACCATCGACTGACCGGTGAGACCATTGCGCGGCGGCTTCAACTGATGCAGCAGGCTGACAGCCTCCGGGAACTCTGCCGATGGGTCGGAGGCCAGGAGATCGTCCAGGTTGGCACCATATTCAATTTTCGGCAGTTCAAGCTGATGGCAGCCGGTGCAGTTGAATTTCTCCAGCAACTGATCGCCTTGGATGATGGCTCCCTTGGCACCCGTCGGCCGGTAGAGATAGTCATCCGATGGCGGTTCTGCCCGCAGACCGAGAACGAAGGTCGCAATCGCGTCGATCTGGGCTTCGTTGAACGGGAACTTCGGCATCCGCAGACGGTCGTCATACGGCTTGGTTTCCGTCATCTTGAAGTCGTAGCTACGTGGCTGACGCAGCTTCTGCCAGAGGAAACCGGGGCGACCATGATGGCCCAGGCTTTCATAGTAGAAGGCCGCTGAGAGTTCGCGATCTTCCGTTTCACCTGAGAGTTCGCCACGATCCACGGCCATCAGGCCATCGTTGACGCGTTTCTCCAGTGAATCATCGGGCCAAGCCTGCAAACTGATTTCAGCACCATCCCGCCAGATCGAAACTTCCACCTGCGTACCCGGAACACTCTCCCGCAACAAAGCCCCCAACTGTTCGGCATCGGCAATCGCGATCCCATCATACGACAGGATGACATCATCCAGTTGGAGCGATTCAGGCTCGGCCTTGCCTTCCACCATCTTCGCCACCGGCATGGCAGCGATGCCCATTTCCGGCGCGGTGATGCGGACGCCAGCCGCTGCTTCCAGATGCAGACGCTGGGCATCTTCCGCAGTGACGGTTTCATACTCCATCCCGACGGCAGGGTTGCCGTGGTGATGCAGGAACTCGTGAATGTGCTCGAATGCCAGTCGGGCGGTGTCCTTCTTGCCCCAGTCTTGCAAGGCTGTCCCTATGGGGCGAGCTTCTTCGAATTCGGGGATGTCGTGGCAGCCGTAGCAACCATACTTTGTGATGGTCTTGCGGCCGACATAGAGCAACTTCCGTTGCTTCCATTCCTCGGGATTCAGATCTCCCTCGGGTGACTTGGTCAACTCGATTTCATCCCCCTTCACCTTCTCAGCGGCGATGGGGTAGTGTCCCGTTTTGAGGAGGTCGGCGATCTGTTCCTTCGTCAGCAGTTTGACCAGGAAGTTTGAGACGATCTCATCCAGGTCGGCTTCGTTGACGCCAAGCTCTGTGTACGTTTCCGTCGGCTTGTAATCGGACGGCTTGCCATCGAGCTTCAACAGATAGGCCGCGATGTCAGCCGCAGGGTCAACGAGCTTGTCCCCTTCGCCTTCCGGTTCGATAAACAGATGCGGCATCTTGGTGCGGGGGTGATGACGCTCCGGTTCACGAATCCAAGTGTAGAGCCAGTTGAAACCTTCAGCACCCGGTTTGATTTTGGCATGGACGCGGGACAGGTCGGGCCCGAAGTCCGCAGTGATGCCTGCGATATCCTGGTGCGAGTGACAGGCAAGGCAACCTTTGTTCTCAAAGAAGCGGCGACCACGCTCGGCATTGGGCTCATAGCCTTCCGCCGGAGACATCAAATCCAACGGCTGCGATTTTGTGAGCAGGTAGGTGCTCATGCCCGCCAGTTCCAGCGGGTTAAATTTGGCAGCCAGTTCGTCGCGTTGATTGGTTAACTTGAAGAACTGGGGCATGCGGGTGCTGCGACGGAACCGCTTGGGTTCCTCGGTCCAGTTCTCCACCCAACCGGCTTCGGCCTTGGATGCCAGGTGACGCAACGCCGGGCCAACCTTACGCATCTGCCCCGCGACCTGCGTGGGATCTTCCGCAATCTTGGCGGCTTCCTCCGCGGTGGTCGGCTCGAGACGCAAGTCAGGACCGATCGGCTTGCCCGCGTCGAACCCATGAATTTCATGGCAACCGAAGCAGCCATAGGTTTTGACGAGTTCGAAACCTTCCACAACCTTCGGAGCCGTCGAACCAAACTTGGTATTGGTGCCCAGTTCGGTCACGTTGACATGGCAGCGAATACAGGTCGATTCCCGATAACGCTCAGGCAACATCGGCCGTTCCCAGTAGTGGTTATCAAACCAACGATAGTCGGGATTCTCAGCCCATGCGTGCATCTCATGCGGATCATTCGGTGTATGAGACGCGTTCTGGAATGACGTTCCCGAGCCCTGGCCTTCATGGCAGACGGTGCAACCAAATTTGGCAATCGGGTGCGGACTGGTCGAGGTCAGGAACAAATCCAGCCGAGGGTGCGAGGCGTAAGGATGGGCATAGGTCCCATCCTCGCCGTCGCCATGGGGGTTGAAAGGGAATGCAGGGTCGGTGCCGGTTTCAATCCGGTCGATGTTAAAGTGACAGGTACGGCAACGGTCGAAGCGATCAACCTTCGACATGCCCCCCAGGTCGATCTTCAATCCGGGCAACCAGTCCTGCACAACGCGCTCGGGCGAGTTGAAGCCGTTGATGATCGGCAGCAGCATCAAGTCGCGTTTGAATGCCGAGAAGGGATTCGATGGCTCGATTTTATTGATGGCAGCCTGCAAACGATTAACATCGGCCTGCAGGGCTTTGCGAGACTTTTCGGCTTCGTCGCGGGCGGCTGTCAAACCGGCCAGCTCCGTTTTGGCGGTACTCAATTGGTAGGAGACATCGGCGTACTTGGCTTCAAAGACATCAGTATCGGCCTGCGCTTGGTTGAAGACAGCCAGATATTCTTCTTGCTCAGCAGCCGGGGCACTGTTTGCGATTTTGAGACCATATTCCGCCCGCTTGACGTCGCGAAAAGCCCGCTTGCCGCGGAGAATCCGCATAGTAGCGGCCGATTCCTGCGAAAGCCGCGAGACTTCTCCGTTCAGTTTCTCGATTTCGGCTTCATGGGTGGCGAGCGTCTGATCGGCCAGCTTGATCTTTTCGTCGGCGGCTGCGATCTCTTCCTTGTGAGCAGGACTGGCTTCAATCGACTCAGCGCGAGCCCGGTCCTTGGCGGCGATGAACTTCATGGCCTGATGTTGATAACCCCGCCATTCATCATCGTAGTCGGCCCACATCATCCACGCGACAACGGCGAGCAAGGTCACCGCGCTCGCACAGAATACCTTGTGCATGAGCTTCGGGTCACGCAGATAATCTTCAGTTGCGGGCATTGTCAGAACTCAACAGGTTTGAGACGAGAGACCGTGATCAGTCAACGAATTTCAGGCTCGTGGCAGCACTCGGCTCGATGTCTACAAGTTCAGGAAATACTCAGGAATCGAAACGATGTATTTCAGGTTGATGGCCCACCGCAGCACCATCTTCAAAGGCAACGACGCCATGAACAACATCAGATTCGCCAGCACCATGAAGCGGATGAAACCCATCTTCTGGAAGAAGCTGCGGAAAATGGTGGCCGCCATCACCGGAGGCAAGAGGAACAAATAAGCCAAAGTCACAAGAATGCCCACAGACTCACGCAGCAGAATGTAGCCAAACTGCACATACCATTCAGAGTTGGCAGGAGCGACCGGCAACGGCCGCTGCATGACATCGAGCCAGAACCATTCTGAAAGATTGACGTTGTTGAGCAGTTCCAGCTTGTGAACATCCCAGTATTCGTACGGACCGAAGAAGTTCCAGTTCGGGCCCCGCAGGAAGGTTCCCAACACGATCATCGCCACCCACAAGGGCAGGAAGCCGAACATGAAGGTGATGATGGCAAAGGGCCGCTCTTTGAAGGTGTAGTAGCCGTTGCCGAGCTTGTTGAAATCGATGTAGGGGATGGCCATCAAGCCCACGAGAATCATGCTGGGGAGCACCACACCCGCCATCCAGGGATCGAAATAAACCAGCATTTCCTGCAAGCCGAGGAAGTACCAAGGGGCTTTCGACGGGTTCGGAGTTTTCGCCCCGGAGGCCGGCTCTTCTAATGGGGCCTGCAGCACGATCCCCCAGGCGATCAGAAACGCGGTCAACGCGACCATGCAGATCAATTCGGAGTAGACCAAGTCGGGCCAGACCAGCACTTTTTCGTTCTTTTCCCGCTCACGGATCGGTTGGCCAGCGGCTACGCGACGGTCATTCTCGACGGCGCGGTTGAACGACAGCCACGTGAAAAAGCCCACAATGAAGAGCATGCCCACAATCGGCACGTTATCGGGCTTGGTCACGATCTGGCGGAAGTCGTAATCGGTCATGCTCAACGTGAGATACAGGCAGGACAGGTTCAGCAGAATCCATCCCATCGTCGGCGTGACGAGGAATTCGCGGGCCCAGATCACGACGATGAAACCAATCGTGGACAGGGCAAAGAATGTACGGGGGTCTGAGGCCGCATTGAAAGCATCCTTAATTGCATCGGGCATACGGATCAGGAAGGATTGCGGATTGTCTGAACCGGTCAGATGAGCAATCGAAACCATGCCTAACACGGCGGCGTACAACGCCCAGAACGATGCCATGGGGATGGCTTGGCCAAACATGTGGCAATTGCCATCCACGTCATAGCTGCGCTTCACCCAGAACGCATTCATCACGAACATCAGCAGGTAGGCCCATCCAAGGCCATAAATGACTGCGGCTGTCAAATCGGGATGATGTTCAAGCATGGTCAGCTTCAAGATTCAAATGACAGACACGAGAGAGACCAACCGAGACCTCTCCACCCAGCGTTCAAGACTTTACAGCGGCTGGCTGATTCCACCGTCTTTCCGGACACGCCAGAAGTGAATCGCAATCAGCAAGGCCACCACCAGGGGAATGGCCACACAGTGCAGAATGTAGAAACGGTTGAGAGTCCCTTCACCGACGAACCGGCCACCCAGCAACAGGAAGCGAGCATCGCTGCCACTGGTGATCAGATCGAAACCACCGACGTTCAACAGCAGGGCCCCGGGACCTTCATAACCCAGGAAGGGAGTCGCACGGGCCATGTTCGAACCGACGGTGATGGCCCAGATGGCCAGTTGGTCCCACGGCAACAGATAGCCGGTAAACGATAGCAGCAGGGTGAGCACAAGGAGCAAGACCCCGATCACCCAGTTGAACTCGCGCGGCGGCTTGTAACTCCCCGTGAGAAACACGCGATACATGTGCAACCACACGGTAATCACCATGGAGTGGGCTCCCCACCGATGAATTTCGCGCATGATGCCCAAGGTCGTCACGTCGCGCAGAGCGAGAATGTCATTGAATGCAAACTGCAGAGTCGGCCGGTAATAGAACATCAGCAGCACGCCGGTGATCGTTTCGACCAGAAACAGGAAGAACGTGATCCCTCCCATACACCATGTGTACGAGAGCGCGATCCCCTGCTGCTTCACTGACACCGGATGCAGGTGCAGGAAGAAGTTGGTGAGCATCACCACCACGCGGTTTCGGCGATCCACCGGAGCCGGATGACGGAAGATGCTTTTCCAAACCTGCGATTCCCGAATGTAATCACCAATCGACATCTGCTATCGCCACTTTGGATCAACGGAAAACGAAACAGCAACCGCCGGAATCACGGCCTACACGACATCCACACACGATGCCGGATCGGTCCACTGACCCATTTCTTCCTGGAACTTCAAGCTCTTATCCACTTCCAGCAGGCCGTCTTCCGCGATACGCAAGCCCACGCGTTCCAGCGGTCGCGGTGCCGGACCTTCGAAGTTCACGCCCGTGATATAGAACCCGGAGCCGTGACAGGGGCATTTGAATTTCTGTTCCCCATCCAGCCAGTTGGGGGTACAACCGAGGTGGGTGCAAACGGCCGACAGGGCATAGATCAGGTTCTTACCTTCGTACTGATCGGTGTGCACAATCCAGATGCCGAACAAGTCTTTCCACTTATTGGAGACCGTGTTCAATGGATAATCACTGGCTGGGCCCACCTTAAACTTGGAGGGAGGCTCGACCAGAACGTTCGGGAACATGAATCGGGCGGTGCCGAGAGTCGCAATGCCGGTGACGGCGCCAATCGAGGCCCAGGCCGCCATAAACGGCGACATCAGCGTGAACCAGATCAGCACGCCGAGACCCATCAGCAACGGGCTGCTCAACAATCCGCCGAAGACAAAGCAGGCGAGACTGGTGACCGCAACCGTGATTATGGTCCCCAAACTGCGGCGAACAGGCTCGGGAGCCTTTTTCTTTGCAGATGACGGCACCGGCTTCGCCGGCATCGGGGGAGCCACAACCGGCTCGGCGGCTTCAGCTTTGGCTGGAACCTCACCCGAAGTGACTTTACGCGCCGCACGCACCATATCTGCCACGGAGGGTAATGGGGCGTCACTGGCTGCAGCTTTCGCGGCCGCTGGCTTCGCTGCGGCCGATGCCGTTGCCGGAGCTGTCGCTTCGGCGGGGGCAGCACCGCCCTTTTTGGCGCGAATGGCCGCCAGAATATCCTTGGTCGATCCGGGCTTCGCAGCTGGTGGCGCAGGAGCTGCAGCGGCAGGCGCTGGACTGGCGGCTTCAGCGGCCGCAGGTGGTTCAGGAGCGGCAGGCGTGGCTGGTGTTTCTGCCTGAGTTGCAGCGGCCGCGGCAGCTTTCTGCGCCCGAATTTTGGCCAAAATGTCTGCGGTGGATGGCTTCTTTTCGTCCATGGCACTGCCAGTCAGCGGTGTTCAAATCTGTTCGGTGCGACGCCCAAAACACGGTCGGCATAAAGAATTCCCGTGGCAAACAGGAACTTAAAACCGATCAGTCAGCGGGCAAGCAGAATCCTCGCGCACACTGCCTGCCGTTTTCAGGCTGCCGAATTCTGGCAAGTCTCTGGCAGAGTGACAACTCGAACGCGCAGATCGGGGTTGCTTTTCTCAGAACCAAGAATGCCGCATCAGGTTACGCACACGCTTCAAGCGATCGCGCACGCCACGTTACGATTCTGAGAGCCCTTGCAGCCTGACAATTGCCACGCGCGGAAGCGGCCTCCGAATTACCCCCAAATCTCCACGCCAACCTGACCCTCTAGGATCGGGGGCGTTTCGTTGAGGGGTTTTTCTTCCGCACCGTCCCCGGAGACCGACGAGGTCGATCGCCAATGGCTTTCCCCTCCGTCCCCAGGGGTTCAAACGTCTCCGTCTCACTCGAAAATGCGAGCAAGCTACCGGTCTCTAGCTGATAGACCCAGGCGTGCAGACGGAGTTCGCCACGCTGCATTTTCGCCGCCACAGACGGATGCGTTTGCAGGTTTTCAATCTGCACTAATACGTGCTCTTGAATGGTTGCCTCCAGCAACGCCACACCATCAAGGTGCTGATAGTTTTCCGAAATGATCCGTCGAGTGGTCTCTGCGTGCTGCAACCAGTTTTGCACGGTCGGCAATTTGGCCGCACTGGCAGGATCTAGCAACGCCTTCATTGCCCCGCATTGAGAATGTCCGCAGACCACGATGTCTTTCACATCGAGGGCAACCACTGCATATTCAATGCTGGCGGTTTCCCCTCCATTGGAAGCACCAAACGGGGGAACCAGGTTGCCCGCATTCCGCAATGAGAACAAATCTCCGGGCGCCGCCTGCAGAATCAGGTTGAGATCGACACGGGAATCGGAGCAGCTGACGACGAGGGCACTCGGGTTCTGTCCGTGAACCAACTCCTGGAAAAAGTCCTTTTCCTGGTCAAACACCTGTGTACGGAACTGATGCACACCACCCAGGAAGTGTTCCATATCGATCGCCTCAGCTGTGTGAAGTGAAACCCTCGCGACAATCCTCCGCCGTCACATACATACTGGCTTGTAACGATTTATAGCCAATTCGGCGACACCGGAATGACCGACACATTCGGCACAGGCGGAAAAATCCGCAAAAGTCCCCGTCTCCAACAGACCGATAGAGACCGATGATGCGGGCTCGTGTCATCCGACACGCTTGGTTCATCGTCCGATCAGGGGGATTTTGGCGTGCTCTGGACGACTGCCTTGCTGGCTGCGGCACTCATGCAATCACCGGAAGGTGGAGCGACCACACCTGCCGTGAGCCCAGCCCCCCCCATCTACGGCGATTCTGCAAGCAGTTACTCGCCACAATGGATGACGATCCCAGGTACCGGCGGCAAACAGTGGGGATTCGAAAATTTCTGGCCACGCCTAGGTATCAACCATAAGTCGCAAGGCTATGGCTACGACAGTGGTTACACCAGCTTCGACACCTTCGTCCCGCTCTTCCAGGAAGATTTCAGCAAGCTCACCGCGTTTCAGGGCAATATGCTCATCGACAACTACGGTGACTTGGGTTTCAACGCGGGATTAGTCCATCGCCATCATGTCGACACGATGGAACGGATTTTCGGCGGCAACATCTTCTACACCAACCGTCAGCAGGGCGGTAACAGTTTCAATCAAATCGGGTTCGGCGTCGAAACACTCGGCAACTATCTCGACTGGCGTGCCAACGGGTACATTCCGCTGGGTGATGATTTCCAGATCCCGAACTCGGGCGGTGGCGTGACCGAAGCGTTCTTTTCGGGACGCAACATTCTGGTCAATTTCATCGCCGACAAACCCCTCGCGGGCTTCGATACCGAAGTCGGGGGCGTATTGCCCGGTTCGTTCGACATGTTCCGCGGCTATATGGGCTTTTATCACTTTCAGGGCAACTACAGCGACGACGTCTGGGGTTATCAGGGCCGCATGGAAGCCCGCCTGCGAGATTCCGGTGTTGCCAGCGTGGCTGTCACCAATGACGGAACGTTTGGCACCAATGTCGTCTTTGGAATTGGATTGTGGTTACCTGGTTCGAATCCGCGGAATCCTCCCTGGCATGGTCGGGCGGCCAGCCGGCTGGCTGAAGATGTTGTCCGCAACCAGAACATCGTCATCGATCGGTCGGCCACCAAAGACCCGGTCGTTGCCAAATGGCTGAATGGTCGCGATATCGAAGTCGTCCATGTCGACAGCAATTCGGCTCTCCCCGGCTTGGGGACGCCACTTCTGCCTGTCCAGACACTCGCAGTCGGGCAAACGCTCGCCGGTCCGGAATCCATCCTTTTTGTGCATGCCAACAGCCAATACAACGGCGAAGGCGTCGTCCTGCAGCCTGGACAACAACTGCTGGGTGAAGGGGTCGAACATACCATCCATTCACTTTATGGGTCCTTCATCCTGCCGACCGTCACACCCGCAGAAGATATCGCTTCGGTCCCCACAATCTTTAATGCCCCGGGTGATGCCATTACCCTGGCCAGCGGCAATGTGGTTTCCGGCTTTCAGATCTTTACCAGCGGCGGCAACGGCATCGCCGGCAGCAATCTCGCCGATGCTGAGTTGACTCGGTTGAACATCAGCGGATCGAGTGCCAACGGCATCCTGCTCAACAATGCCATCGGCACCATCACCATCGCTGATAACTTTGTGAACAGCAATGCCTTGGCGGGGATCGATGTCACGATCGCCGGGCTCGAACGCACCAATACGATTACGATTTCTGATAACACCGTTCTGCAAAATCTCGGGGAAGGCATCAGCCTGACCACGAATGGTCAGTCGACGAACAGTCTCGTGATGGAACAGAACCTCGTGCGTGTCGTACTCGGCCCCACGGATGACCGAAACCTCGCCCTGATTGATATCACGACGAATGATTCATCACGGCTCAGCGCCCGCATTGAAAACAACGACATCGAAGACAGTTTCAATCGCGATGACACCAGCCCCGATGAAGACCCGTACTATCAACAACTGACGCTCACCTCACAAGACAGCAGCCATGTCGATCTGGGATTGATCGAAAACCGTCTGGTTTCCGATCGTCAACCGTTGGCTGGCAACCCGCGCAATGGCTCGTTCGGCGTCGATCTGAACAGCACCGATCTGTCGACTCTACGAGTACGCCTTGATACGAACAGCAGTTCGCTTAACTACGCGTTCAGCGAAAACTACATCTCAAGATTCCAACTGGAAGACACGCTCGATACCAATACGGGAACAATGTTCTACTTCCCGACCGCGAATTTCATCGAGACGATCCCAGCGGGCACGATTGATCTGCCGTGATGGTCAGTCGAGAGACGAGAGACGAGAGCCAGACGTCGCGCCTGGTGCTGAGTACTGAAGACAAGGGTTGTCCCTTGTTTTCTTCGGTCACTCAGCCCTCAGCACTTAGCCCTCAACCTGCCATGCGTCGCTTCATGAATGCCAGAGCGTGCGATGCCAGGTACTCTTCTGACGGGTACATTCGCCGCCAGATTTTCGTCGCGGCGGCCAGAGCCGGGAGCGACAAGCCGAAGGCTTCCACCACCATCCAGCCGTCGTAACCCAACTGCTTGAGCATCTGGAAAGTGGTGTCCCAGTCGACATGGCCTTCACCCGGCGTGCTACGGTCATTTTCACTGATATGCACATGCACCACCTGATCGAACGCCGACTGCATCGCGGCCGCAAGATTCTTCTCTTCAATGTTCGCGTGGAACGTGTCGTACATGGTCTTCAAGTGCGTGTGATTGACTTCACGGCAGAACCGGGCGGCATCGGCGGCACTGGTGAGGAAGTAGCACTCGAAACGGTTCAGATACTCGGCCACCAGCGTAACATTCTGCGACTTGGCATAGTCGGCGGCTTGAGCCAGGGTCTCTTTGCCCCAGTTCCATTCGTCAGTGGTGGGACCTTGGCCAGTGAAACTGCCAATCGCCGAGTGAATCGGACCACAGAGATGCGTGGCCCCGGCGGCAGCGACCATGTCGACAGCCTTCTTCAGGCGAGCCAACCCGGCTTCGCGAATGGCTTTGTCGGGCGAAATCGGGTTTTCGGTATCGGTGCAAACCGTGACGGCCGTCCGCTCCAGCCCCAACTCCGTCAGCTTCTTGCCGACTTTTTGAAACTTCGCCAGATCCATATCGAACACTGGCAATTCCACGCCGTCGTACCCCATGGCCTTGAGCGACTCCAACACCGGGAAGTGCTCTTCGGTGACGTCCGAGGTCCACAACAACAGGTTCATGCCGTATTTCATCGGGGCTGGCCTTCACTCTTCAGAGGATTCGTTTGGAGAGCTGTTCACGGATGCCGCGCCAGTGTGCCGGACACACCGCAACGATGCAAGTTTCCCACCACCATGAACCACTTCCTAACAACAGGTTGTGTACATGTGGTCACTTCACGGTGATGTATAGCGCTCAATGCAAGTTTTGGTGCTTCTTTTTGCATGACTTTTTTGTCGATGACCGTATTATCGTCGTTCATCGTTTGATATTGCTGGGTTCCCATCTCGTCTTTGCCCAGTGATGTTGCATTCTGTCAAATCGAACTCTCGTCTCATTTCATCTCTGCTCTGAAAGGTTCGCCATGTCTTCCCGACATCGTCGTCAGGGGTTTACGTTGATTGAATTGCTGGTGGTGATCGCCATCATTGCCATTCTGATTGCCCTGCTGCTCCCAGCGGTTCAGCAAGCCCGCGAAGCCGCCCGACGGACTCAATGCCGCAATAATCTGAAGCAACTTGGCCTGGCTCTGCACAACTATCACGACAATTTCAATGCGTTCGTCTACCGCAAAGGGGGTTCGAATTCGAGCCAGAACGGCACGCCGCTGCACCCGAACAATAAAGGCCGCTTGAGTGGCTTCATGGGATTGATGCCCTACCTCGATCAAGCCCCCCTGTTCAATCGCGTCTCTGCTGGCGACCCGGCGAATGGTGTGGCCCCCGGTGGTCCCGCAGGTTGGCAGGGCTGGGCGACATGGAACGTGCGCCTGCCTGCGGTGCTCTGCCCGTCCGATGGCTCAACCATCATCAACAACAACTATCACAACTACTTGTTCTGCGTGGGTGACTCGGCACGCAATTGCAACGGCAGCACGCAAGTCCGCGGCATTTTCGGTGTGAATGTTTGTGTGGGTCTTCGAGATATCGTCGACGGCAGCAGCAACACCATCATGATGAGTGAAGGAGTGCGTGGCCAAGGCTTCAGCACCAATCCCAACCCCTCGGCAGCCGGGGGAGACTACCGGTCCATTAACGTCTACGTTTCGAACATGGACCCCATCAACAATCCTGTTGCCTGCCGAACTCTTGCCACGAATGGCTTTATCAATGCCGGACAGACCGTCAAAAGTCACCGTGGCCGCATGATGTGGGATGGACAGTTGGAGCGTGTCGGTTTCAACACCATTCTGCCCCCCAACAGTACGGGGTGCGTGGCCAGCAATAATGTGAATGCCGATTCCAGCGATGGTGCCCTGCCACCTTCTAGCCACCACGTTGGCGGGGTTCACTGCCTGTTTGCTGATGGAGCCGTACGGTTCATCAGCGAGAACATCAGCACGGGGAATCTGGGCATTGCCAGCCCCAATCAGAATGGTTCTGGTTTAAGCCCGTACGGAGTCTGGGGTGCTCTCGGAAGTAAGAGCGGTAACGAAACCGCATCGAATTTCTAGGGCCCTCGCTTCAATAGCCAACACTGGAGCGCGAACAGAGGCGGCCAAGTTGTGGAACCGCCGTCCAGACTTGGCACGCCTCTTGCTTACGAATTTGTTGGGTCATCTGCGGTTTTCAACAAGATGACACAAATTACTGGACAAAAGGAGACTCGAAAGCCTGAAAATACAGGACGCATGAGCACGCGTTGGCGGAAAGTCGTCGTCGGAGAACCGAAAATCACGTAAAAACTGCGTGATTTTTTCGGGGAGGGTGCGTAGAATCTCAGCAGTACTGCCTCAGGGGCTGCTGTTCGATTCTGTGCTGCGCTCCGCATTTTCGAATCATCTCTGTTTTCCGCTGTTCATCTCTGTGAAAGGCTTTCTATGCATGTTCCTCGGTCTCGATCTGGTTTCACGCTGATCGAATTGCTGGTGGTGATCGCCATCATCGCAATTCTGATTGCCTTGCTGCTCCCCGCCGTGCAGCAGGCTCGCGAGGCAGCTCGCCGTACTCAATGCCGCAACAATCTGAAGCAACTCGGCTTGGCGCTGCACAACTACCACGACAACTTTAACGCCTTCGTTTACCGCAAGGGCGGCAACAACACCTGCACGGTAACCGCTCCGTATACTACCCGCGATAACTGCGGCCGACTGAGCGGTTTCTATGGCATCCTGCCCTACATGGATCAGGCCCCACTGTTCAATCAGATTTCGGCTGGCAGCAGCACTGTTCCCCCCGGCGGCCCAGAAGGTTGGTCCGGCTGGACCACTTGGGCAGCCACAATTCCCGGATTGCTCTGCCCTTCAGACGGCTCGTCGCTTGTTCAGAACTATCGTCACAACTATCTGTTCAGCATTGGTGACTCGGCCCGTAACACGGTCAGCAGCGGCCAGGTCCGTGGTATGTTCGGCACCAATGTCTGTGTGGGTATTCGCGACGTCATCGACGGTACCAGCAATACCATCATGATGAGCGAAGGGATTCGTGGCACCAGCAACTCAAACATCGCTGCGACCGCTGGTGGCGATTACCGTGCGACGACCGTTGTGATTATGAATCAGGACCCCGTCAACAATCCGGGGGCCTGCCGTGCCCTCGTGACCAACGGTTATGTGAACGCTGGTCTGCAAGTGAAAACATTCCGCGGAAACATGATGTGGGATGGTCAATCGGAACGCGTGGGCTTCACCACTATCGTGGCTCCGAACAGCCCGGCCTGTGCCGCAGGTAACAACACCAATGCTGACTCAACCGACAACGCGATGCCTCCCACCAGCCAGCACACCGGTGGTGTTCACTGCCTGATGGCCGATGGTGCAGTTCGCTTTGTCAGCGAAAACATCAACACGGGCAATCAGGGAACGGCCAGCCCTGCCCAGAACAGCGCCGGGTTGAGCCCTTACGGTGTCTGGGGTGCTTTGGGCAGCAAAAGCGGTGGCGAAACCGTCAGCGACTTCTAATCGGTATCTAGTACGTCTACCTTCTTGATGTGCACCTGTGACTTTCCAAGTGCCCCAAGGTTTGATTAGCCTTGGGGCACTCACTTTTCCCAGTCCGCGATCCCTCCTACTGATTTACAGGAGATTACGCCGTGATTCGTTCCGCCCTGAATACACTATTGGTTTTATTCACGATCTCTGCCATCGGATGTGGTGGTGGAGGCGGCAACGATAAATTCAAAGCCGCCCGACCGAAGACGACGCCTGTCTCGGGGACAGTGACGATGGCAGGTGCTCCGGTCGAAGGAGCCACCATCACCTTCCACCCCACTCAAGGGGGCTCAGCGGCTACCGCCATCACTGATTCGTCTGGCCATTACTCGTTGATGACGTTCGAAAAAGATGACGGTGCCGTGCCCGCTGATTACAAAGTCTCTATCAGCAAGCTAGCACCATCGACCGCTGGACCTGCTCCGGGACCAGACGACCCCAACTACGACCCGAACCCCAAGGAAGAAGCCCCGAAGCATCTTCTTCCCGAGAAATACGCTGACTTCTTGAAGTCAGGCCTTTCAGCCAATATCACGACCGAACCCAAAAGCGACCTGAATTTCGATCTGAAGTAACGATCGTCTCAGCTACGATTTGGCAGAGAGCAAGAACCCTCCGATCTTTCGGGGGGTTCTGTCATTTCCCGCCTCTCGATCCTGCAGCACTGGCAGGAGACTAGGACTGGACGTTCGCGGACGGCATAATCTTCGGTGAGTCGCTGCCTTCCTCAATAACGGAGACCCCGGTGTTCACCGGTGCCACCTGGGAACTGATCGTTATCCTGTGTCTGATTCTGCTGAATGGCTTTTTTGCCGCAGCGGAAATTGCCATCCTTACTGCTCGACGCGGCCGACTCGAGCAACTTGCCGACGATGGGGATGGAGCCGCACGCGTCGCCTTAGATCTTGCCGCCGATACCGACCGCTTCCTGCCCACCGTTCAGGTGGGCATTACGGTGGTTGCCACATTAGCCGCCGTGTTTGGCGGAGCCCGCCTGGAAGAGCAACTGGCAGCGGGCATCGAGTCCTTTCAAATTCCCTGGGCAACAGCTCAGGCCCATACCCTGGCACTGTCGACGGTCGTTATTGGGATTTCTTTCTGCTCACTGATTCTTGGCGAACTGGTCCCCAAGCGATTCGCCCTCCAAAACGCCGAACCGCTGGCCCGAATCGTAGCCTATCCCATGCTGGTGCTGCAGCGCACGACGCGCCCCATCATCTGGCTGCTGCAAACCACGACCCGACTCGTGTTGAGATCCATCGGCGTAAAGGCCACCCCCAATGCCACCGTGTCAATTGAAGATATTCAGCACCTTATTGAAGCAGGAGAAGAAGCGGGGTTACTGGAAGAGCAGGAACACCGTATGGCGATCGAAGCGTTGCGATTGGGCGACCGCACGGTGACCGAAATCCTGCGACCGCGAATCGACATCGATGCCTTAGACATCGACACCCCGTCGGATGAAGTCATCGGGGCCATCGCCATGTCGGGCTTTTCCCGCGTCCCGGTGTGTGAAGGCAATGTCGACCATGTCGTCGGCTTCGTCTACATCAAAGATGTCTTCTTGCAGCAGTATCTGGGACGGCCGATCGATCTGCGTCGCATCATGCGTCCCGCCTTGTTCGTCCCCAAAACGCTAACCATCAGCCGCTTGCTCGAACAATTTCGCGAACAGCGTACCCAGTTGGCCATCGTGCTGGACGAATACGGCGGCACCCAAGGCATGGTGACTCTTGAGGATGCCCTGGAAGTTCTGGTGGGTGATATTCACGACGAGCATCGACAGGATCATGCCCAGAAGATCGTGCAACGCGACGATGGTTCATGGCTGATCGACGCCACGGTCAACCTGCACGAGTTGCAGGAAATCTTTGATATCACTCGCTGGAGCGAGCCCCCGCCACGCGGAGTGGGAACCGTCGCCGGTTTGATGCTGGCCCTGCTCAAACGACCGCCTCAGATTGGCGATACCATGACTTGGGCTGAATTCCGCATTGAAGTCATGGACATGGATGGCCCCCGGATCGACCGCCTGCTCATTTCGCCAGAATCTCCAGAATCATCAGGCGAATCCACAGCAGACGATGATGCAGGAAAGTGACAATCTTCAGAAGTAACAAACGGAGTTGAAATTCTACACGGTACTCAAGGGCCTGCCTTGTCGGTATGTACGTCAGAACTTGACCAAAAATGCTCTTGGTCAGGCATCCCAGGAGCAGAGCCAGACCTGATGACGAGCGGCTTACAACTGGCCGGCAATCCATTCCCCCCATGCCAAGTCAGCCGATACGACACTGATGAAGATGTCGAAACGATTCTTGGTGCTCATGGGGTGTCATCTTCGTCATCTCCGGATCGATTATTCGCAGCAAATGCCGACTCTTTGATGTTGCTCGCCTTTCGTAACAACTTGCGCGTGGCATCCCGGTGTCCCAAGTCTTGTTCAACAAGGGCTAGACTGCATCCTGCTTAACTGTAGCGTAGTCTGCGTGTTGGACTGCATTCGGGGTCCGGAAAACCCTGGCTCACATGATAACGGGCTTTTATTTGCGGTAAGTGCTGACAATCAGCTAGCAGCCCATTGAGGATTTCGGCAGTTACAGCGTGAAACTCAAGAGACTGGGCATACTGCTGAACAGCCCGGCGTTGAGTTCACTGACGTCGGTGAGATTGATCGTGATCACCGCTTTGCGGAACAGCCCTTGCTGATTCATCACCTGCACCGTGACGTTGAACGTAGGCCGTGTTTCAAAGTCGAGGGCCGCCGCACGGTTGACGGAGATGAGGCCGTTATTTGCATTGATACGGAAGGCGCTACCGACATTCCCACCGGTAATGCTGTAAGTCAGCGTGTCGCCGATATCGGGCGAGCTCGCAACCACATCTCCCACGACCGTTCCGCTGGGACTGTTCTCGGCAACGGTGAATGTTTGCGGCGAGACGTACGGCTTACCCCCGATATCCGTCAGGTTGATCGTCATCACGGCTTTGCGGAAATCGCTATTCTGATTCATCACTTGCACGGTGACGTTGAACGTGGGGTTCGTTTCGAAGTCGAGGGCATTAATGTTGTTGACCGTTATTTGCCCGGTTGATGAATTGATGGCGAAGGCCTGATTCGTATTGCCCCCCGTAAGGCTGTAGGTCAGCGTGTCACTGCGATCCAGAGGAGTCGCAACAACGGTGCCGACCACAGACCCATTGGGTCGATTCTCCGGAATGGTAAACATCTGCGGTGAGATGTTCGGCTTGCCAGAGATGTCGAGGACATTGATTGTCATGACCGCTTTGCGGTACAGCCCCCCCATGTCAGTCACCTGGACCGTCAGGCTGTAAGTCGAGAGCGTTTCGTAATCGAGTGCAGCCGCATTTGCGACGGTGATGGCACCGGTCGTGCTGTTGATTGCGAACACTCTGCCGATATTGCCCCCAGTGATGCTGTAGGTGACCGAATCGCCCGCATCCTCATCCGAAGCCACAACCGTCCCGACCGTGGTGCCGTTTGTCGCATTCTCGGGAACCGAGAAGGTTTGGGGCACGACCGCCGGTTTCTCCGGCTTATCGGTGAGATTGATGGTGAGCGTGGTTTTCCGCGTGTAGTTTGCCGAGTCCGTGGCAGCAATACGCAGATTGAAGGTTCCCAAGGTTTCAAAGTCGATAGGCACGCTGTTGTTGACCGTGATTTCGCCGGTCGCACTGTTGATCGCGAAGGCGTTGCCGACGTTGCCCCCTGTGATCGAGTAGGTCAAGGTATCATTCGGGTCGGCATCGATGGCGGCGACTGTTGCCACCGAACTGCCGTTGCCCAGGTGTTCGACAATCGATACAGGCATTAGCGTTTCAAAGTACGGCGTGACATTGCCGCGGTAGAGGCGGTTGAAGATGCCGTAGTTGCTGCCATCCTGGCCAAAGCTGGTCCAGGTCACCGCGAAGTCTCCCTCGTCGTTCATGGCGACCGATGAGAACCATTGATAGTTCGTGGTGAAGGTGTTCACGAGGAACTCGCCGCCGACCGCTGTGCCAGTGTTGTCGAAGCGTTGGGCATAAACTCCGTAACCACTGCCATCGTGGTAATAGTCAGACCAGGTGACAATAAAGTCCCCGTCGGCGTCCATCGCAATTGCAGGGATAAATTGATTGCCCACCGTGGTCGTATTCACCAGGAACTCACTGCCCACCGCGGCTCCTGTGGCATCGTACCGTTGAGCATAACTTCCGTACGCACTGCCATCTTGATTTACGCTCTGCCAGGAGATCACAAAATCCCCCGCGTCATCCATGGCGATACGTGAATGCCGCTGAGTGTCCGTCGTGAACGAATTCACTCGGAATTCGCTGCCCTGCGCGGCTCCCGTCGCATCGTAGCGTTGGGCATAAACTCCCGATCCACTGCCATCTTGCGCGGCGTAATTGGTCCAGGTGACGACAAAATCTCCGTCAGCGTTCATGGCTACCGATGATTCGGCCTGACTTCCCGTTGTGAAGGTGTTCACCCGGAACTCCGATCCCTGAGCGACACCGCTGGAATCGTAGCGCTGGGCATAGACCCCATAACTGAAGCTGTCCTGGTCCGAGATCCAGGTAATGACATAGTCACCATCGGCATCCATGGCCACAGCGGGAAAGCGCTGCGTGCCGGTGGTGGTTGTGTTGACCAGAAATTCTGTTCCCTGGGCGACCCCCAGCGCGTTGTACCGCTGGGCATACACGCCATAACCGCTACCATCCTGGCCAAAGCTCGACCATGCGATCACAAAGTCACCATCAGCGTCCATCGCCACCGATGCATGATTCTGCGTATTTGTGGTAGTGGTGTTCACCCGAAATTCGGCACCTTGTGCGAGACCCTGGGCATTAAATCGTTGCGCATAAATCCCGTACGCACTGCCATCCTGCTCATAGCTAGCCCAGGCGATGACGTAGTTGCCATCGGCATCCATCGCGATATTAGGTTGTGTCGATACGTCAAAAGTCTGGCGGTCCGTCGTGTAGGTATTGACCTGGAAATCATTCCCGGTGGGCACCATGTCAACGACGCGGAACTGCAGCGAGAAGTCGCCTCCCGCGGTGCTGTTGTCATCGCCATCAAGCATGTTGCCGGCAAGATCGGTGATGGTTTCTTTCGCGATGAGTTGATACGTCCCCACGGCCAAGGGTTCCGTGGCAAAGGTCAGCAAGGCCTCGTAATTCCCGGTCGCCATGTTCAGACCGAAGGAAATGTTGTCGATGCGGCCCGGCTGTTCGACTCCGTTGCGGAAGATCGACCAGTTGGACGTATCGGTGACACTTCCTGCCCCCATTGTCTCTAGATCTTCCGAGAAGACCACGGTCATGGTGGCCGGACTGGTGAGGAGTTGACCATTTGCATCCAAGGACTGGCCATTCACGAGGACATCGGTGACCGTGGGGGCCGTGTTATCCGCCGAGCCATAGCGCTGGGCGAAGATGCCGTAGCTGCTACCATCCTGTTGATAGCTCATCCAGGCGATCACGAAATCCCCGTCGGCATCCATCGCCACACTGGGGTACGATTGAGTGCTGGTGGTGTAGGTGTTGACCTGGAATTCACCGCCGTCGGCTACCCCTGCCGCGGTGTACTGCTGGGCGAAGATGCCATAAGCGCTGCCGTCCTGGTCGTATCCCATCCAGGTGATCACGAAGTCTCCATCCGCATCCATCGCGACCCGGGGGTAAACTTCGTAGCTGGTGGTCAATGTGTTAACCAGAAATTCACTCCCTTGCGCGACCCCGGCCGCGTTGTACCGCTGGGCATAAATGCCATAGCGGCTGTTGATGCCTTCCTGGCTGTAGCTCATCCAGGTGACAACGAAGTCCCCATCGGCGTCCATCGCTACACTGGAGAAAAATTGGTTGCTAGTGGTATAGGAATTGACCAGGAATTCGCCTCCCTGGGCCACACCCGCCGCGTTATACCGCTGCGCCACGATGCCACTTCCATTGCCGTCCACACCATTGCTGTGCCATGAAATGACAAAGTCCCCATCGGCATCCATCGCCACCGCGGCAAACGTCTGACTTCCTGTGGTATAGGTATTGACTTGAAATTCGCTCCCTTGGGCCACCCCTGCCGCGTCATACCGCTGCGCAAAGATTCCATAGGCACTGCCGTCCTGGCCGGAGCTGCGCCAGGTGATCACGAAATCTCCACCGGCATCCATCGCCACTGACGGACTTATCTGAGTGCCCGTAGTGAAGGTATTGACCTGAAATTCGGTCCCCTGGGCCACACCCGCGGCGTTATACCGCTGCGCAAAAATGCCGTCGCCACTGCCGTCCTGGCCGTTGCTGCTCCAGGTGATCACGAAGTCCCCATCGGCATCCATCGCCACGGCCGAATAGATCTGGGTGCCGGTGGTGTAGGTGTTGACCTGGAACTCGCTTCCCTGGGCGACACCCGCAGCGTCGTAGCGTTGGGCAAAGATTCCGTAACCGTTCCCATCTTGTGCGAAGCTCGCCCAGGTGACCACAAAATTGCCGTCCGCATCAGTAGCGATCGACTGCGAGGATTCGATGTAGAGGGACTGCGCGCTGGTGGTGAACGTGTTGACCTGGAATTCGCTGCCGACGGGCGAGGCGGACAGCAGCAATCGCGGCTCGTAAGCCTGCGTGAGTGCCGGGACTTGCAACGGCCGTGGCTGGCGGCGTTCGCGACGAGCTCTGAACTGAGACAGACCGCGAGAACGTAATGCCCGCAACCAATGACGAACCATGACAGCAGCCCTCCGTGGCAACGTAGCCGGCGCGAAATTTGATAAGTATAAGGCAAATGCCCTACACCATTCCGAAGCAGTTTACAGCGTTTCACCGCATTCGCAACTGAGTCGATGCCCGCATTTTGTATCACCTCGAAACCGGAGCCGGCTGGATTCGCCGCGCCTAATTCACGTCCTTGCGTCTGTGATAAGGGTCACGCTTGCTTACGGGCTGAACCGCAATCGTCACAATCTCCTCTTCGATGGTGACAACCAAGCGGGCTTCAAAGTCTTCCTTGATGCGACCGATTTTGACCTGGGCATCGGCTTCGATCGAATTCTGTAGATTGGTCAGATATGCCATCTCATGCAGGCTCTCACGCACAGAACGGTGCGAGATTAAGACAACCGCGGCACTCCAGGGAATTCCCGTCAGCGAATTCATCCGCCGGAAGATCCTCAGTACCAAGAATCAGATGGCGACTTTGCAAAGGTGACTTCGGCCAAAGTGACTACGTGTTACCCGTCGATGCGGTTCGTCGGCTCTTACAATGTAAAGCTCATCAGGCTGGGCATAGTGCTGAAGAGGTCGTCGTCTTCGTCGGCGAGGAGGCTGGCGTTGAGTTCGGCGACGTTGTTGAGGTTGATCGTCATGACTGCCTTGCGGGATGAACCCTGGTTGTCGGTCACCTGGACGGTGAGACTGAATGTGGGGCGGGTTTCGAAATCGAGAGCCGTAGAATTGGTGACGGTGATCTCGCCCGTGAGGCTGTTGATCGCGAAGGCACTGCTGACGTTGCCGCCGGTGATGGCATAGGTCAGCGTGTTGCCGGCATCTGGATCGCTGGCGATGACTGTGCCGACTACGGTGCCATTCGTGCTGTTCTCATCGACGTTGAAGACTTGCGGGGAGACATCGGGCTGCTCGTTCACATCGGTGACGTTGATGGTCATCACGGCTTTACGGAAGGCCCCACTCAAGTCGGTCGCCTGGACCGTGACATTGAACGTCGGGAGCGTCTCAAAGTCGATGGCATACGCTCGGCGAACGGTAATCTGCCCCGTGGTCGCGTTGATGTCGAAGGCTTTGTTGACGTTGCCGCCGGTGATGGCGTAGGTCAGGGAGTCTCCCGCATCGACATCACTCGCCACGATGTTGGCGACCACGCTGTTGTTGGCCGCGTTCTCGACGATAGAGAATGTCTGCGGGGAGATGGACGGCTTCTGATTCGAAACGTTGATGCTCATCACCGCCTTGCGAAACGCACCGTGACTATCCGTAGCCTGAATGGTGAGGCTGTAGACCGGCAAGGTCATCGGGTCGAGAGCGGATGCCTTAGCAAGCGTAATGTCGCCGGTCATGGCATCGACGGCGAAGGCTTTGCCGACGTTGCCGCCGGTGATGGCGTAAGTGATCGTGTCGCCGCTGTCCTGATCGGTGGCCATCGCGTTGCCGACAACGGTGCCGTTGGCAGCAGCCGGTGTCACATAGAAACTCAGTGGTGAGATAGAAGGCGTATCGTTGACGTCGTTCAGGTTGACGGTGATGTTGGCCTTCTTGAAGGCACCGAGATTGTCGGTAGCCTGCACGCGGAGAGTGAAGCTTGCCAGCGTTTCAAAGTCGAGGGCGAACGCCCGGCGGACGGTGATCTCGCCGGTGTTGGGGTTGATATCGAAGGCCTTGTTGACATTACCGCCTGTGAAATTGTAGGTGAGGGTGTTGAAGCTGTCGGGGTCGGTGGCGAGCGGAGTGCCGACGACAGTCCCGACGGCAGCGGCTTCATCGATCGCGAGAGTCTGATCAGCAAAAACGGGGGCAGTGTTCGTGAAATACCGCTGAGCGTAAATGCCGTAGCTGCTGCCGTCCTGAAGATTGCTTTCCCAGGCGACAACGAAATCGCCGTCCGCGTCCATCGCCACTGAAGACTGGAATTGGCGGTTGGTCGTGTAGGAGTTGATCCGGAACTCAGTGTCTTGTGCGATACCCGCCGCGTTGTAACGTTGCGCGTAAATCCCGAAGTCACTCCCATCCTGAAGGTAGCTCTCCCAGACGATGACGAAATCGCCATCCGCGTCCATCGCCACCGAGGGACCGTTTTGCTGGCTCGTGGTGTGAGTATTGACTTGGAACTCGGTCCCCTGTGTCACACCCAATGCATTGTAACGCTGGGCGTAAATGCCATATTCGCTGCCATCCTGACCACCACTCTGCCAGGCAATGACGAAGTCACCGTCCGCATCCATCGCTACCGAAGGATCGTATTGGTAGATCGTCGTGTAAGTATTGACCTGAAATTCGCTCCCCTGTGCCACACCCCA
Organism: bacterium; assembly: GCA_016125225.1. Lineage (GTDB taxonomy): Bacteria > Planctomycetota > Planctomycetia > Planctomycetales > Planctomycetaceae > DSVQ01. The sequence goes on from WGME01000003.1 coordinate 596,095, forward strand.
AGCGTTGTAACGCTGGGCGCTAATGCCGAGGCCGCTGCCGTCCGGGCCGAAGCTCTGCCAGGCGATGACGAAATCGCCGTCGGCATCCATAGCCACCGAGGGAGCATTTTGGGGATTGTTCGTAAAGGTATTGACCTGAAACTCACTCCCCTGTGCCACACCGGCCGCGTTATAGCGCTGAGCAAAAATCCCATATCCACTGCCATCCTGGGCGTAGCTCTGCCAGGTGATGACGAAATCACCATTCGCGTCCATCGCGACCGAGGGAGTACTTTGGGAGCTGGTCGTGTAGGTATTGACCTGGAATTCGCTCCCCTGCGCCACACCAGCCGCGTTGTAGCGCTGAGCATAAATTCCGTAGTCGCTACCATCCTGTGTGTAGCTCTGCCAGGCGATGACGAAGTCACCATCTGCATCCATCGCGACGGAAGGTTTGTTTTGGCGGTTGGCGGTGACCGTATTGACCAGGAATTCGCTCCCCTGTGCCACACCGGCCGCGTTGTAACGCTGAGCATAAATCCCGTAGAGGCTGCCGTCCTGACCATTGCTCTGCCAGGCGATGACATAGTTGCCATCTGTGTCCATCGCGACAGATGCGAGACCTTGATAGTTGTTTGTGTATGTATTGACCTGGAATTCCGGGCCGCTGAAGACTGGAGTCTGTACAGTGAAAGTGCGGGTGAAGTCGCCGCCGGGAGTGCCGTTGACGTCGCCATCGAGAGCGTTGCCGGCGAGGTCGGTGATGGAACTCGTCCCATTCGCGGTCAGAACGTAAGCTCCGTCGGCTAATGCTCCGGAGAATGTGAGCACGGCCTCGAACTTGCCAGTGGTAATGTTCTCACCGAAGCTGATCGACTGAATCAAACTGCTGACGTCGTTGCCATCCTGCGTGAGTGACCAGTTGGCGGGATTGGTGACGCTGTTGGCCCCTGTCACGCCGCCGGTGACCGAGAGATCTTCCGAGAAGATCACCGTGAGCGTATCCGGGGCACTGGCCAACCGGTCGTTTTCGTAAATCGGAGTGCCGTTGGCAATCACATCCGTGACGATCGGCCCGGCATCATCCGCGGCATCGGGTCCTGCCTCTGCATAGCGCTGGGCGAAGACGCCGAAGTCTGAGCCGTCCTGAAGATCGCTGGCCCATGCGACGACAAAATCGCCATCGGCATCCATCGCAATTGCCGGGTACAACTGTGAGTTTGTGGTGAAGGTGTTGACTTGAAACTCACTGCCGACCATCGCGCCAGCGTCATTGAACTGCTGCCCGAAGATGCCTCCGAGACTACCATCCTGGCTGAAGCTCGACCAGACAATGGTGAAGTCGCCATCGGCATCCAGGGCGATATTCGGTGAGTTTTGTGTATTCGTGGTCGTCGTGTTGACCTGGAACTCACTTCCCAAGGCGGTCCCCGAAGCGTCAAAACGTTGAGCTGATACGCCGCTTGAATCATCATCTGGACCGTCCCACGCGATGACAAAGTTGCCGGCGGCATCCATGGCAATGACAGGAGCACCCTGTTCGCCAGTTGTGACCGTGTTGACCTGAAACTCGCTGCCCTGGGCGACACCGGCCGCATCGTACCGCTGAGCGTAGATGCCGTAATCGTTATCGTTATTGCCGTAGCCTGACCAAACAATCACAAAATCACCCACGGCGTCCATGGCAACTTTGGCATAGATCTGAATGTCTGTGGTGACCGTGTTGACCTGAAACTCACTCCCCTGAGCGACACCAGCGGCATTGAAACGCTGGGCGACGATCCCTTCCTGATCGCCATCGATCGAGATCTGATGCCAGGCGACGACAAAGTCGCCATCCGCATCCATGGCGACATCGGGGAAGCCGCCCGTGCTGACCGAAGAACTACCGATCTCGAATTCCGTTCCCTGCTTCACACCCTGGGCGTTGTACCTCTGTCCGAAGATGCCGTTACCGGAATAATCCCACACTACGACAAAATCGCCATCCGCATCCATCGCCACAACAGGGCGGAATTGATTGCTCGTGGTAACCGTATTGACGAGAAATTCATCTCCCACAGCCGTGCCAGCACTGTCATAGCGCTGACCGACGATCGCGAAGCCGCTGCCATCCTGGCCATCACTGGTCCAGACAGCGACAAAGTCGCCATCTGCATCCATCGCAATATCGGGCAGATATTGGGTACCCGACGTGAACGTATTGACCTGGAACTCACTCCCCGCAGGAGACGCCGACAGCAGCAGGCGTGGTTCATAGGGCTGCACGAGCGCAGGTGCGTGCGAAGCAACCCGCAGACGACGCCCGCGACTCCGCGTGAGGTGAGACAGACATCGCGTACGCAATCCAGCCAACCAGTGAAACTTCATTTCGGACATCTTCCCTGGCAAGAAACTCCGAGACGGAGTCCCTGCGTGACACAGCAGACACAAACTAACGAATTGAAAGGTCTGCCGAGAGAATGCCATAACCGTGCAATGCATACAATGCATTTGCTGTGAATCGCTTGGATGCCAGATCAGTCGTGCTACTGTACTGACTGGCCTTGGAGCATCTGTAACGCGCTAACGCCTTGTTATTTCTCAGCTGATCGCAGATTAGTTAGGCTGTAAGCTATAGGCTCTTGATCTCAGCAGTTGTCGATCCATGACAGACATATCCCCACCTTGATCGGCCCCGATAATGAGATGCGTCGACGCTCAGATTCTCACAGGGTGAGTGTCTACTCGATCCAAGAGTTGCAGTACGGATCAAACCGGATCTCCGTCGTTCGCGGCCATCCAGGCCAACCGGGCACGGTCGAGCTTTCCATGGTAAGTCAAAGGCCAATTCTCCATAACGCTGTACCCGACCGGGATGGCTGCCAATCCCCCGCCGCATCAATGATCTGCAGCAAGGCATGCACGTCCTCCGGGGAACTCTCCAGAGGCATCCGCCAGCAGTTATCGCGGTAGTAGGTAAATCCGAGTTCGTACAGATGCTCGGGGGTGATAAAGATCGAACCGCGGCTCATACGACACCTCGATTTCGCTCGAAGAACAAACACGATGCGCACCCTCCGCCCGGATGGGTGAGTGGGAGAAACCGCACCAGGGAGACAGCAGCAGTGCGCATCGCAAAGAGAAAGCCAGTGAGACGAGGGACCGGGATTGTCCTCGCCCCACTGGCACGGCGGCGCGGGCCAGGAACCGCCGTTGTGCCAAAACCTCGGCTGTGCCAAAGGTGAACACAACTAGGGTGACATCGACCACGGATCGATGCCAATTGGCTTACATCGCTTGATCGCTCATGAATTCGGCTGTCGCCATGCGATAAGCCTTTGGCTGTTTCAGCGAATAAATGGCCTTCAGAATTCGGCGAGTGAAGTTCTGGTAGTATGAGTCGTTGGTGCCACGCACTGGATGACCACAGAGCCAGGCACCGGTATCGCGTTCCACCTCGTCGTGCAGCGTAGAACACGTCTTGCGGAAGTCTTCGAAATCGGCCGTGACGCCGGCTTTCGCACAGATGCGATGCCAGGCAGCATAGAAAGCCTTGCCCTTGTTGAAATCGGGAAACACTCGATCGCTGTCGATGCGCAAAGCTCGTACTCGATCGAGGTGTGCTCTGGCACACCGATTCAACGGCGTTGCTTGAAACTTGCAGGTCTTGCGAGATTGGTAGTAAACCGCACCATAACGGAACTCGTTCCAACGAAAGTCTGACCATTTCAACCCACAAAGGTCCCAGGTTCGCGGGCCCGTGTTGAGCGCCAGGACCATTGCCGTCCGCCACAACAGAGGATTGTAAAGCGATCGAATTCGACACTGACCCGAAAGGACGCAGGCATCGGCGGCCTCGTACAAAGCCGTCATCTGCTTGCGTGAGTAAATGAATGCCAGGGTTCGTTGTCGGGGTAGAGGTTTGGGGATTTGGCAGAATGGCACCAAACCTAAACCACCTGGGTTGTGGCGGTCGGCAGGCCAGAGCGGCGTGATCATTGCGGCCAGTGTTCTCAGGATCTTGTTGACTGTGGCGGGAGAACGTTTGGTTTTCTTCGTACCGATCTTGATCGACTCGGTCATCAATCGCTTGCGGAATCCCCGTAAGATCTCTGGCGTGATCTGTCCAACGGCTGGGTTTGTTGTGAGACGCTCCCAGTGCCGTAGAACGGTTGCGTTTTCGACGAGTGTCGAAGCCGGGCCTTCGCAAATATCGGGAAATTTGTGGTGCTCGTAGCATGCTCGAAGAGTTGAGTGAGCCGAGACCCGCGAAGCTACGAAGAGCTTGATCACGGACGGGTCGGCCGCCGTGAATTTGACCGGGGACGTCATGATATATAGGCTCCAGCCGTCGTGCGGTCTCACCTGCGCAGCTCAGCTGCGCCTCTATCCTGGCCTCCATGAGGGCGACTCTTTGCTGAGCGAGTGACAATAGCGAAGGTTGTCAATGAAAAAGACTAAGGCCACTTTTCAAAGCAGTTAGAGCCAAAACAACTCCTCACTGATTTAGTATCCGGGTGGAGTTTCTTCAGTTTGGAGAGGGTGAAAAAAAAGAGGCCTACTCACAACAGTTGTGAGTAGGCCTCGTGTTCGGGTGGAGAGAGGGTCAGAAACTTGGAAATGGCTGGAAAAGCCGAGACCGAAGTCTCTGTTTACAAGCTATCCTGAATTCTCCTGTCCCTACGGCAGGAGCCTCATCCTCGTTTTCTCGCTGCTAAGCGAGGCCGACGGGGCTCGAACCCGCAACCTCCGGATCGACAGTCCGGTGCTCTAACCAATTGAGCTACAGCCCCAAGAATTTTGGGAGACTCGTGTTGCCACGCGTCATAAAAGGCGATTGTAACAATCGGCGAATCGACGTCCAGTCACCCAAGAATTTCGTTCCATTTTCTTGCAATTCGCCATACGTCTCTGGCTCGCCTCAACGACTTAAATCCCTTCCAGCATATCGCTTACATCTAGCGCAACCAGATCGTCACGCCCTGCAGCGGAGAGACAACCTGCAGCGGACGCCGGTTCGCCGCGGGAAGTTGGCATGCCAAGCTGCTCTTCGCAGCATTTTAAACTCCATATTTTCTGCAGTCACCGCAGTGAAGCGCGGTTGCCAAATCGTCAGATTCACTTGTGAGACAAGAGCTTCTGGCGGGACGCTGAATTATCGGGCAGCCCTGCAATAGAAATAGACGCGAATTGTTTGATACGATGCCGCCGCTTTGCAATTGTTCCATTTTCAACGGAAGAAACGTTTGTTCGCTTATGGTATAGCGATTGCTTGCCACTTCGGCGATAGCGGTCTCTTCGCGCTAGACACCTACATCTGAGGAAAGTTGGATCCATGAGCGGTAGTGCTTCTCGGCTGAATGCCATTTCGGCAGTGACGAATTATAAGGCCCAATCTCCCCCTCTGAACTTCTCAGAGACACCGGCTGGCAGTGTTTACGGCAGTAATGTGTTCAGCGTGAAGGTGATGAAGGAACGGCTGCCGAAGAGTGTGTTCAAGTCCGTCATGAAGACGATCGAGGCTGGCGAGCCGCTGGATGGCAGCGTGGCTGACACCGTCGCCGCCGCCATGAAAGACTGGGCCATCGAAAAAGGGGCCACCCACTACGCTCACGTGTTTTACCCACTGACCGGTTTGTCTGCCGAAAAACATGACAGCTTCCTGTCACCGGACGGTCTGGGCGGCGCGGTCTCGGAATTCAGCGGTTCCGCTCTGATCCAGGGCGAACCGGACGCATCCAGCTTCCCGTCGGGCGGAATTCGTGCCACTTTCGAAGCCCGTGGCTATACCGCGTGGGATGTGACCAGCCCGGCTTACATTCTGGAAAACCCGAATGGTACCACGCTGTGCATTCCTACGGCTTTCTTCTCCTGGACGGGTGAAGCCCTCGACAAGAAGACGCCGCTGCTGCGTTCGATGAAGGCCCTGAACACTCAGGCTCAGCGACTTCTGAAGCTGTTCGGTCACAAGAACATTTCACTGGTGACGGCAAGTGCTGGTCCTGAGCAGGAATACTTCCTGATCGACCGCAACTTCTACTTCGCCCGTCCCGACCTGATTAACGCGGGCCGTACCCTCTTCGGTGCTCCTCCCCCGAAGGGCCAGGAATTCGCCGACCAGTACTTCGGTGCGATTCCGGAACGAGTGCTGGCCTGCATGATGGACACCGAATACGAGCTGTTCAAGCTCGGGATTCCGGTCAAAACCCGCCATAACGAAGTGGCCCCCAGCCAGTACGAAATCGCGCCGATTTACGAAAATGCCAACGTCGCAGCTGACCATCAGCAGCTGGTCATGTTGACGCTCAAGAAAGTCGCGGAGAAGTACGGACTCGCCTGTCTGCTCCACGAAAAGCCGTTTGCCGGTGTGAACGGTTCGGGCAAGCACCTGAACTGGTCGCTGGGCAACAGCACCCAGGGCAACCTGCTGGAACCGGGCAAGACACCGCATGAAAACATGCAGTTTCTGGTGTTCTGTGCCGCCGTCATCAAGGCGGTGCACAAACACTCCAAGCTGCTGCGTGCTGTCATTGCTCATGCAGGCAACGATCATCGCCTCGGTGCCAACGAAGCACCTCCCGCGATCATCTCGATCTTCCTGGGCGAACAATTGGCTGACGTCTTCGAGCAGATCAAGAAATCGGGTTCGGCCACCAGCAGCAAGCAACCTGGTGTCATGACCGTCGGTGTTGACACCCTGCCTCCCCTGCCGAAGGATGCTGGCGATCGTAACCGTACCAGCCCGTTTGCCTTCACCGGCAACAAGTTCGAGTTCCGGGCTGTCGGTTCCAGCCAATCACTCTCGGGCCCGCTGGTCGCACTCAATACGATCATGACCGAAGCGATGGACGAAATCGCGACGGAACTGGAAAAGGCAACGGGTGGCGATTGTGCCAAGCTCGCTCCTGCCGTGCAGACTCTGCTGAAGAAAATCATCGATACCCATGGTTCGGTGGTCTTCAATGGCGATGGATATTCAGCAGAGTGGCATGCGGAAGCTGAAAAGCGTGGCTTGCCCAACATGCGTCAAACGGTTGATGCGCTGCCCTCGATTACCGATCCAGCTGTGATCGCCATGTTCGAGAAGTATCAGGTTCTGACTGCTCGCGAAGTGGCCAGCCGGGAATCGATCTACTTCGAGCAATTCGTGTTGACCCTCAACGTCGAAGCGAATCTCACCTATGAGATCGCGAAGACGGTGATCTATCCGGCAGCTGTGCGTTACCAGAGCGAACTCGCGGCCGCGGCAGCTAACTGCAAGGCGGCGGGTGTCAGCTTTGATACCACCGTCTTGAGCAAAGTCAGCGAACTGATCGGTTCTCTGGTTGAGAAGCTGGCTAAGCTCGAAGGCTTGCTCCCTGGAAGCGGTGGTCATGGCGTAGAAAACCCGAAAGAAGCCGCCATGCACTGCTCGCACGAAATGCGTCCAGCCATCAACGAAGTCCGTAGCGTTTGCGACACGCTGGAAGGTGTTGTGGCCGACGACTTCTGGCCGTTGCCGACCTATCAGGAAATGCTGTTCATCAAGTAAGCCCTGATAGGTGCTTAAGATTTCAGCAATCGAAATAGCCCCTCGGTGAATCCCGAATTCATCGAGGGGTTTTGCTTTGCTCGACCTTGCTGAAGCACGGAACCAACGAATCCGGTCAATGCACATCCAGCACAGGCGAACCCAGTTCATCCCAGCGTGGAGTTACGCCCAGTCCTGGTGATGCAGTTGCAGTCATTCGGCCGTTGTGGCGCTGCGGTGCTCCTATCGCGATACTGCGCGTCACATAGCTGTTAAAATCGGTAGATGAGAATCGCAAATCGCTGGCGGTACTATGAGCCAGATGAGCAATAGCCGCCGTGGTGATGTCGCCTCCCCAGGTGTCTTCAATGGTCATGGCAATGCCCAGCGATGTGCAGAAATCCCGGACCTGCCGTGCTTTTGTCAGCCCGCCTAACTTGCTGATTTTCAGGTTCACCACTTCCATGGCGCGGTCACTGGCCGCCTGCATCAATGGGGAAAGTCCGTCGATGACTTCATCGAGGACCATCGGCAGGTCGGTCCGTTCGCGCACGGCTCGGCATTCCTCATAGGTCAGGCAAGGCTGTTCGATGTAGACATCGACATCGCGAACGGCACGAACGACACGCAGGGCTTCATGCAGCACCCAGCCGGTATTGGCATCAGCGACTAGTTTATCTCCCGGTTGCAACTGCAAAGCCACCTCATGAATGCGTGCGATATCGGTATCCGGGTCGCCACCCACTTTGAGCTGAAACCGTCGATACCCGTCTTTGCGGTAGCTGCGAACACTGGCGGCCATCTCACCCGGTGAAGTCTGTGAGATGGCCCGGTATAAGACCACATCGTCGCCATCACGGCCTCCCAGCAACTCGCACACGGGCAAGCCCGCTGTTTGTCCCAGGATGTCCCAGCAGGCGATGTCGACCGGCGACTTCACGTAAGGATGCCCTTTCATGACGGCATCCATCACACGATTGAGCACATCAATCCGAGTCGGGTCGAGCCCGAGCAGTGAAGGGGCCAGTTCTTTGAGCCCCGCTCGAACTCCCGCGGCATAGGCAGGAAGGTAGGCGGGTCCCAAAGGGCAACATTCGCCGCAGCCCATAATTCCGGTGTCGGTTTCGACAACGACCACAGTCGAGTCAAAGACATCGACCGACTTCCCTCCCGACCAACTGTAACGGCCCTCATGCAGAGGTAGGTCCACCTGATAGGCAGCAATGCGTGTGATCTTCATGGAAACCTGCTCTTGTGCGACTCACGAATATTCTGCGGACAACACATCAACACAGGACCCAGTTTATTCCTTTTCCGGGGATGCATCATCGACGCGTGGTCGCTGGCGGTCGGCGGCGTCCGCTTGCCACAGGTCCCCCAGCAAATCGAATAACAGGGGGTCGTGTACCGCGAGTTCACTGCGAACAAACGGGTAAAAATCGTTGGTACCAAAGTAGGCTTCGGTCGCTTCGGCGAAGTACTCCATGGGATTCGTGGCCGCATAGTGCCGTTCCTTCCGACCGCGAATATGCAGCACCGAGAGATAAGCCTCGCCGGCCATCTGTTCGCGATGAAGTTCCTTCAACGGTGCGTTCTCGAACCCTTTTGGCAAGAACTGGTGATGGTAGGCATGAGCCAGTTCATGCAGCACCATCCAGGGTTGCGAGCGTGTCCAATCGAGAAAGTTCCGGGCGTTGGCCAACTCAACACAACGGGCTTTTTCCGGATTCATGTCGTGTTCTCGCAACCAACCCGCATCGGGATGGTAGGCCATGCACGGATGATGCGGTTCAGCCTTCTCGATCCAGATTTTGACCGTTCGCAACTGCTTGACGGCGGTGGGAGGCAAGCGACGTTCAATCTGATAGAGTTGGTGATCTAGCAAGGTGAGGGTTTCACCCCCGAGTTCGGCGTGTTCATCTCGGAGGCTCGGGTGAACGAGCAACGTCCATCCACGGAGGCTCTGCTCATGGTAAATATTCGTGGCATCGTAGCGGGAACTCGGGGGCGTAACCGTCTCATCCGCGGCACGCAGCGGACCGCACGCCAGACCACAGATACATACCAGGATCAGGCGAAACATGGGTGGCCCTCGATGCCAGATTACGACAGGGAAATGTGCGGAAACACGCCCTTGGATCTTCGCGTAGCCGGAGGTCTTCGTCAATTATGTAGAGCGCCCTTCCCGAAATCCGATGAATCTGCTATCTGCTGGCTTTAACAGTCGACCGCCCCTTCGGGAGACGAAAAGCATGAAATGTCCGCGGTGTAAAACTCAAGATGTCTATGTCAGCGAGAGCGCTAATCAGAATGTGCTTTCGATTTTGATGGTGACGGCCCGCTGCCATCGCTGTTGCCACCTCTTCCAAGTGCCCCGCTGGCGGAATGTCCCCAAAAAGCCGAAGGCGGTCGTGGGGGCATTCAAACCCGATAGCCAACAACGCCGGGCGGCATAGTCAGTGCAGATAACCCATATTTCGCACGCATCCCATCCATCAGGCCCGTTTCCTGCGGTCTGATCGTGACGGCCTGAGTGAGGCCGCAGCCGCAGTTCAGGCTGCGCCGACTCGGTGGCCCACGAGGAATTCTGATATCCTGGCAAACTCTGCCGGACCGTTTTCTCGATTGGTGCCGAACCACGGGGGTAAACTCTGGAGGCCGGACCTCGGCTGCCGATACCGCATCGGTAGATGACCCTCTTTCCGTAAGAGGTGGTTCGCCGCGCGGCTTGCGGTGCCCGATCATCTGGCCGAATTCTGCTCGACATGGGCGTTCTAATGACAGCGTCGGCTCTCTCACGGCCACTCACATTCGCCTTGGTTTCATGCCTGTGGTTGGCAAACACGGCGGCAGATGCCCAACTGTTGTCCGCGGAAACAACTCCCACCGTGGCCACGGGAAAATTTGTTGACCACGTCTACCGCGACGCCGACGGCGAACACAAGTATGTCGTCTTTGAACCCGTGGGATACACGCCCGATAAGAAATGGCCGTTGGTGTTCTATCTGCATGGTGCCAGCGGCCGTGGACGGGATGGCCGTGCTCAACTGGTGGTGGGGTTAGGGTCTGCGGTGAAAGCCCGTGCAGCGAAATTGCCCTTCCTGGTCGTTTTCCCGCAGAACGAAAATCTGCGCAGCCGATTGCTCGGGGGCTGGAATGACGGCTCGCATGAGTTGGATCGGGCACTCGAAATTCTCGATGAAGTCGAACAGAACTATTCCGTCGATAAGAACCATGAGTGCCTCGTCGGCGTCTCGATGGGGGCCTTTGGGGCGTGGAGTGTCGCGGCCGATTCCCCCACGCGCTGGAAAGCCGTGATTCCGATTTCGGGAGGCGGCGAACCGGAATTCGTACCCGCGCTCGCAAAAGTTCCTGTCTGGGCCTTTCATGCCGCTGACGATCAACTGGTTCCGCCGACACGCTCAACGGATCTGGTGGCTGCCATCAACGCCGCCGGTGGTCGAGCCTATGCGTCTATCGTTCCAAGTGGAGGGCACAATATTGGTGCGGCCGTCCTCGCTCGGGATGAGGTCTTTGAATGGCTGGAGCATCCCGACCAGACGCCGCACCTCGATATTGATTGGTCACAACGCCCGGCGATGGCCGACATGACCGACGAAATTCCCTTTGTTCCCGGTGCCGATGTCGCTTCTGCCGCTCGCATTCGAATCAATCGCGACCTGCTGGAATCGCTGTCGTATGCTCTGTCCGATCAGGTTCCGGCTGATGCACTGCAGGGGTGGAAGCCCGGCCGTTATGAACAACAACGGGCCGGAATTGCCAATATCGATGTCCATGTCGGCGCGATGCACTACAGCGGTCAACTCGAACATGCTTGGGTGACACCACAGGCTGGAGGCCTTCTGCGTGTGCAACTTGGCCTGCGAAATCTGGCGATGACCATTACCGGGACGCAGTTACAAGGACGGCTCCTATCGGCTCAAGCCGGCCCTATGACCATTTACATTGGCTATGTGGAACCCGTGTGGCTGACGATTGATGTCCGCCCGGAAGTCGTGAACCGCCAGCTCAAGCTCATGACGAATGCTGTTTACTTCAATATCCCGAACCACAACTGGAGCATTTCCCGCCCCGGCGTGAATGTTCGCGGTTTGCCTTTCATGGAAGACCGCATTGCCGACCGCTTGGTGGATGGCATTGCGGAGAAAAAGGCAACCATTGAAGCGGAATTGCGAAATAGCGTGCCACAAATGCTGGCTCAACTGGAAAGCCGCATCGCTGGTATGTGGGACCGGACCATCACCTACCGCCAATGGCCTATGCCGTTGTGGCAACCACGCTTCAAGTTCTATCCCGAGGCGGTCACCGTCAGTGACGACGGGATCGACCTCCAACTCGGTGCCATCGTGGCGGCATTAGCGCCACCGTCTCCTGCTCCTCCCATCCGGAATTTTGTCGCGGGGAACGAGACCTTACCTACAGCATCAACAACGGGGCTCGACGTCGCAATCTCGACGCGTTTGATCGACGCCTACAGCACCCTGCTCTCTGCCAGCGATGTAGCCCGCTTCCATGTTCTCGACCTGAATGGCGATGCCCTCCGCGATCTTGGCCGTCGAGATTTCTGGAACCAGGTTTTGCCCGCCGATCACCAGTTGCCCCCCGGAACCGAGTTGAACACCGAATTCATTCTGGTCAAACCCTTCAAGGTGCAAACACAGCTACCGGCTGGAGATGGTCTGACCAGCCCGCTGGGACATCGGCTATCTCTGGTACTGCCCCAACTGCAGATGCAACTGGCGACTCGCCAGCCGGGTCAGACGGAATGGGTTGATACCGCTGTCGCTGATTTGAACTTCGATCAGACGTTGCAGGTGGGCATCGAAAAGTCGGGGTTCTCAGGTCGAAAACTGCAACTCGACATTCTGCCCATCGATCAACCCACGGTTTCGGCTCACCTCGTTCCGCCGCAACCCGGTTCCGATTTGAACACCAATGTGATTGCCGAGCGGTTCCAGGCTGGCTGGTCGGCCAGTTTCGGTCAAACCGAGCGTGATGGACGGATGAAAGACCTGAAAATGGGCGAACTCGCCCTACGGTGGGATGAGATCGGTGCCACCCCCACCCATTTTGTGGTGCGTCTGCTGCGTCCCGGAATCCGGATCTACAATCGTTCCTCGGAATCGGTGGACTATCAGGTTCGTGGCACGGCATCGCCCTGGAGCGAAATGCTCCACCTCGACCCCGGTCAGATGCACGAGTACCAGCCCGCAACCCCGATGACCTACCGCAGCCAGGGCCCGGCAGGAGAACAAACTTTCACATTGCCCCTGGGTTTTGAAGCCCAGATCCGCGACGGCAAGGTTACGGGCTCGGTGTCACTTTTCCAGGAAGCATCCCAAACCTCAACACGCTAAAACTGCTTGGAATGAGTGGATCATCCGTCACAGATCCCGGGCATAAGAGCGGGCGAAGTTCCGAATCTCGGAGTTCCAACTCCTTGACAGTTGAACTTCAGGGCAGTATCGTGCCCTGTTTGAAAGCGTGTCCTGCCGTACGTAAGTCACTGCGGCAGCCAGAAGAGTTCTGAGCCGTGTGCAGCGATCTGTACAGGGTGAGGGTGCAGGCGAGGCATTCGGTGGAGTCAGGTATGTAAGCCACTCCGTGCGGGTACCAACCTTCTTCGGGTTGCCATCTGAAAGGCCCTGATTTCAGGGAGTTTCATGGTGGGTTTGCGTGAGGTGAGGTGATCGTCACCGGACGATCATGGCCAAAAGTGGGACCAGTGCCCGCTTTTTTTGTTTTAGGGGCTTGGGATTTCGTCCTGACCGAGTGTCGAGACGGTTCTAAGTCCGATGGTTTACGATTCCACTTGTCCCTGTCGGATCTTTCCGACTCGGGTGAGAGTTTGTCGGGTCGAGACGGTGGCGAAATCAGGTTTCGGCCTCGTCAGACGGGAGCAACTGAGATGAACGGGGCGGAACTCCTGCGAATCGTCGATGCGATCCATCGCGATAAGGCGATTGACCAGCAGATCGTCTTTGAAGGGATCGAACAGGCGATCGTCTCGGCTGCACGCAAACATTATGGCGAAGAGCACGAAATTGTCGTGCATGTGGACCGCAATAATGGCCATCCCACCTGCAAGGTTGATGGCGTCGAAGTCGGCTCCGAAGAACTCGGTGACTTGCTAGGCCGCATCTCGGCCCAAACCGCCAAGCAGGTCATGATCCAGAAAATTCGAGAAGCCGAACGCGATACGGTCTTCGACGAATTCATGGAAATGCGTGGTCAGATTGTTACGGGCGTGGTCAGCCGCCTGGAGCATGGCACGGCGATCGTCAACCTGGGCAAAGTTGAAGCACTCCTGCCTCGTGGCGAACAGATCTCGGGAGAGGGCTTCCGGGTGGGTGAACGCGTGCGGGCCGTGGTGCTGGAAGTTCGCAAGGCAGGCAGCCGCGTGAAGATCATTCTCTCCCGGACCCATGCCGACTTTGTGCGCCGGTTGTTCGAGCTGGAAATCCCGGAAGTCAATGAGCGGGTGATTGAGGTCCGTTCGCTGGCACGTGAAGCGGGCTATCGCACCAAGGTCGCGGTTTCATGCATCGACAGTAATATCGATGCAGTGGGGGCTTGCGTCGGCGTTCGTGGTGCACGCATCAAGAACATCACCAGCGAACTGGGTGGTGATGAGCGCATTGATATCGTCCGCTGGAACGACTCGTTACAGGTGCTGGTTCCGAATGCCTTGCAGCCCGCTGCTGTCGAAGACGTTATTCTGTGCCCCATGCTGGGTCGCGTGATTGTGCTGGTGCAGGAAGATCAGTTGTCCCTGGCGATTGGTAAGAAGGGGCAGAACGTTCGTCTCGGTTCAAAGCTGGTCGGCTGGGACATCGAAGTGATGACCCGGGAAGAACTGGACGAGCAACTCGAACGAACGGTGATGGCCTTCTCGGAGATTCCGGGTGTTTCAAGTGAATTGGCGGAAAGCCTTGTCTCGCAGGGTTTTTTGAGCTTTGACGATTTGTCGGTGATTGAGCCGGACGAACTTGCTGAAATGGGAGAACTGACCGCCGAGCAATGCGATGAGATCGTCGCCTATGCCGAGCGGGAAAGCGAGCGGTTGGAACAAGAGCAGCGGCATCGTCGTGCCCAAGAGCGGGATCAGCCGCCGATGCCACCACAACCGCCCGCCATGGCACCCGAAACTGCGAGTGCTGCACCAGAACCTGTGGAGTCAGAGGGGGCTGCCGCAGAACCGACAGCACCTCCGAATGCCGAAGCTTGATGAAATGATATGGTCTTGTGTTCGTGTTTGCCCCTCAGGAGTTAATCTCGACAGCATTTGTTACTGATGGATTGCAGCTTGGTGTCACCGCGAATCATGCTGCGATTGGAGAGTCGTTGAAGCGAGCGAATTCTGTTCTCTGTGGATTGTCGACAGGCAGCTTGTAGGTTCCGGAGTCAACATCGCTTCTGCACATCAACATACCTATTCCCGACCCCAACCGGTTGGTAGCGTCTCCCGAGGAAGCAGCGTTTGAAGATTCGAATTTTTGCCCTTGCCAAAGAGCTGGATCTCGACAGCAAATTGCTGATCGAATACTGCGCCAAGTGTGGTGTCCAAGCTAAAAATGTTCTCGCGAGTATCTCGGCTGAGGAACGCGATCAGGTTGTCGCCTTTATCCAGCAGAGTGGCGGCCAAGGCACGGCGACAGCAGCGCCGCCGGCCGAACGAGCTGCCACTATAGCCCGTGAAGATGTGCTTCCCGATGCGAAGAAGCATCGGCCGATGCGAACCATCGGCAGCGGTGGTATGACAGCGCGCGCGACGGGTGGTGGCCTCCGCCCAGTCGAAGCTCCGGTGGCACCGAAGCCATCGGCACCTTCCACACCAGTTCCGGACGCTGCCGAGCCGTCAACCGTCGTAGCCGAGTCGCCAGCGTCAACTTTCGATGACAGCCCGGCAGACCCCGTTTCTGTCGAACCTGAAACCGTCGCCCCGGAAGGCTCGCCCGTCGACAGCCCGGCCGATGCACCGCCCCCCACGACGGTGGCAGAACTCGATGAGCCAGACGCTCCCTCGACCGGAGCAGGCCAGGAGTCAACGCCAACTCCCACCGAGCCCAACGCACCGGGACGATCCGACAAGCTCCAGAGGCATGATTTTATGCCTGTCGGCGGTGCCGGCCGTGCCATGCGAGTCATGTCGCAAATGACCGCCCGGGGTACATCGGAAACACAGGGTTCACGGCAACTTGAAAAGAAGCCCACCCCGAGTCGCACTCGGCAGGGTCCGCAGATTGCCGCCGTCCCGGAATTCAAAGGTCCGGCTCCCAAGCCCGGCAAGCCCGAGGAAAAGGCGCAGAAGCCAGACATCCGCATCAATCCCAACGAACTGCGGACCGACAGTCCGATGGCCGCCTACCTCAAAAAGGGGGGCGAAAAGCAGAAACGTCGGAATGACGAAGTGGTTGGTGAAGGCCCAAAAGGGGCCAAAGGCAAGGCCGGTCCGGAACGTCTGGCAGGAATGGGCCTGGAAGGAAGCCGTGCCCAACGTCGCACCAAGCGGAATGTCAACAGTGAGGATGAAGATGGTGATCATCGGATCGTCATCAAAAAGCGGAAGTTGCAACGGGGTGCCGCGCAGCTGAAAACCTCGGTCGAGGTCGAGCTGCCGATTACAATCCGCACGTTGTCCGAAGCCATGGGGCGTCCTGCCAAGCAGCTGCTCTCAATCTTGTTCGCCCAAGGCGACATGGCCACGATCAACACGGCATTGAGCGAAGAGGAAGCTCTGGAACTGGCGCTCGAACTTGGCGTCGAGTTGACCATCAAGAAAGACAAGGATGTCGAAGACGAGCTGAAGGAAATCTTCGAAGAAGCCGATCCGCCGGAAACACTGGTCGCGCGTCCTCCGATCATCACGATCCTCGGGCATGTCGACCACGGCAAAACCACGCTGGTCGACAAGATCCGCTCTGCCAACGTCGCCGGGTCAGAATTCGGCGGGATTACGCAGCACATTGCTGCGTATCAGGTCGAGCATAACGGCCAGAAGATCACGTTCGTTGATACGCCCGGTCACGCAGCCTTCGGTGAAATGCGGGCTCGCGGTGCCAACGTGACGGACATCGTGGTGTTGGTTGTGGCTGCCAACGATGGCGTCATGCCACAGACTGTGGAATGTATCGCCCATGCCCGGGCGGCTGGCGTGCCTCTCGTGGTCGCCATGAACAAGATCGATCTCCCGGATGTGAATGAACAACGGGTGTTGCAAGATCTCGCGGCCCACAACGTGCTGGCTTCCGAGTGGGGCGGCGATGTGGAAGTGGTGCGGACCTCGGGTTTGACCGGGATCGGCGTGTCCGAACTGCTGGATACCCTGCTCTTAACCGCAGAACTGCACGAACTCAAAGCCAATGCCGATCGCCCGGCTTGCGGACTCTGTCTGGAAGCCTTCCGTGATGAACACCGCGGTCCAGTGGCTTGGTTCATTGTGCAAAAGGGAACATTGCGGGTCGGAGATGTCGTCCTGTGTGGCGAAGCCTACGGTCGCATCCGTGCTATGTACAATGAGCGGGATGAAGAAGTCCTGGAGGCCCCCCCCTCGGCACCCATCAAGGTTGCGGGGCTGGATATCGTGCCTAAGGCAGGTGATCGCTTCCTGAATGTCGATGACATCGATTTCATCCGGCAGATCGCGGAAGACCGTCGTCAACGCGGCCGGACCGAGCAACTAGCTTCGCGCACGTCGAAGCGAACCCTGGAAGACATCCTTAATCGTGCCAAAGATGGGGAAGTTCAGGATCTACTCCTCGTTGTGAAGTCCGATTCGCCGGGCTCAATGGAAGCACTGAAGCACGAGATCGCGAAGTTTGAACACCCGGAAGTCCGCGTGAAAGTCATTCACGATGGCATCGGTGGCGTCAACGAAAGCGATGTCTATCTGGCTGCGGCTTCCAACGCGGTCATCGCGGCGTTCCATGTGATCCCGGAAGATCGGGCGGAACAGCTCGCGATGCAGGAAGGCGTCGACATTCGTCGGTACAACATCATCTATGAGGTGATTGACGATATCCGCCGGACGCTCGAAGGGATGCTGAAGCCCGAGCAGAAGGAAGTGATTACCGGTCGAGCGATCGTACTGCGGACCTTCTCCATCAGCCGCTTCGGCACCATCGCCGGTTGTCGGGTGTTAAATGGTACGATCGAGCGTTCGCACCGTGTTCACCTGATCCGGGAACAGAAAATCATGAATGCCTACGGGATCGGCTCTTTGCGTCGTGAAAAAGACGACGTGAAGGAAGTCCGCGAAGGCATGGAGTGCGGAATCCGGCTGGAAGGGTTCAATGACATTAAGGAAGGCGACCTGCTGGAAGCCTACAAGATCGAGGAAGTCCGACGGACCTTGGAATAACGAGCGGCTGCTGGACACAGCCATGCGAGGTTTGCTGCCGTCCAGTTTTGGTAAACTTCCCGGCTTCCTACGACAATTTCAGAACAGTGGAGTTTGGTCATGACGACCCGACGGCTGGCAAAGGCCGCCGAAGCGATTCGCGAAACCGTCGCCAGTACGGTGCTGTTCGAGCTGCGCGATCCGCGGGTCAAAAATGTGACCATCCTCAATGCCGAGGCGGCTCCCGATATGCGGACCGCCAAGGTATATGTTTCGATCATGGGCACGCCCAAAGAGCAGTCGTTGTGCATGCACGGTCTGGAATCGGCCAAAGGGTTCATTCAGGCCAAGCTCGCTGATCGACTGCAAACTCGATATACTCCGGTGTTGACGTTTGTACTCGACCCGGCCGTGAAAAAGAGCATCGAAGCTTCCCGCTTGCTGCGGGAAGTCTTGCCTCCACCAGTCGAAGAGGACGAAGACTCGGATTCCGAAGAGTTGTCCGATGACACGGACGATTCAACAGAATCCGGGTGAACGGCACGCCTCTTTCTTTCCCATTTCCGAAATTCGACGACACCACCGAACGAGAACCCGATGGCTTCCAGCTCACGTCCCAAGACCGCCGATCGCCAGGCGATCCTGAAAAAGCTGCTGCCTTTGCTCAAAAAGCATTACAAGGTGACCGTGCCGAAGCTCGACCGGCCGGTGATGGAGACGATGCTGTACGCCGTCTGCCTGGAAAATGCGACGGTGGAAGATGCGGAAACCGCATTTCAGCGTTTCAGCCAACTCTTTCCCGATTTGAACGAGGCCCGAGTCAGTTCCATCGGGGAACTGGAGCCGGTCTTCGCGGGTCAGGGTGAAGTCGACTGGCGGGCGTTCCGCCTGCGGGCGATTCTGCAGTATGTGTTCGACAAGACCTACAACTTCGAATTTGAAT
Source organism: bacterium (assembly GCA_016125225.1). Classification (GTDB taxonomy): domain Bacteria; phylum Planctomycetota; class Planctomycetia; order Planctomycetales; family Planctomycetaceae; genus DSVQ01. The sequence continues at coordinate 614,869 of WGME01000003.1, forward strand.
CGCTACGCAAGAAAACTCTGGAACTGGCAACCAAGCAGCTCGCCAAAATTCGCCACATCTCCCCGTTTGTCCGTACCTTCACGTTGCAGCAGGTCATCGGTGCGCACGTGCTGCCGATCGATCAGGATACCACCCGGTTTATGGTTTGGATGGGGCTTGCCACACCCGATCAGTCGCACGATGAAGTGGGCGAGTCGCTCAAGTCGATCGTTCGCAAGGCCGAGGCGTTGCAATTCTGTTTTGCTATTCGCTGTCTTGCGTCAGACAGTTCGCTGAAGGCGGCCTTTGATCCGCAAGTCTATGCCCCGCCGGTGGAAGGTTACGATGCCTCAACCAGCATCGATCGGCTGACCTCGCTGTTCAAGACGGGTCTGGCCGGGCTGAAATCGGCGCCGGTGAAGAAAGCCGCCGCTCCGGCTGCCGAAGACAAACCGAAGAAGTCTGCTGCTAGTAAGACCGCAAAGTCGACGACATCGGCGAAAGCCGCTCCCGCAAAAGCCACGAAGGCCGCTCCGGTGAAAGCGGAAAAACCGAAGTCGACAGCAGCGACCAAATCCACGTCATCGAAAGCCAAAGCCAGCCCGAAGAAGTCGAAGTAAGCCGACCTCTCCCGCAAGTGCTTCTGCTAGTTACCAGCCCGGCAACGAATGGGTTACGTGAGGCGGAATTTCTTTTTTCCGCAATCTCTTGCAAGTCCGCTTGGTGCCTGCGGGAAATTCCGCGTAAAATGCCACGGTGCTTGTGATTTCGTCAGAACGCGGCTCGTTCGCAATATGGCGAGGCATGGCACACACTTACCGACCAGCGTTGATGGGCTGCGCGGCTCGTCGTTGCACTACCCAGGAGGGCGTTTGCATGTTCCGACCCTGTGTGTCCGGCTCTGCATGGATCGTGGCCGTTTCGCTGACAGGGGGGCTCACTCTCGCGGCTCCTGAAGTTCCGGTGCAACTGGGCGAAGACCCGCCCACCGTTCTCAAGCCGCTGCATCCGCGAACCGCCGAAGAACAGAACCGCGTGGAAGCCCTGGCTCACTATGCCACCGGTCGCATGCAGGAAAGCCGCGGTCAAAACAAAGAGGCCTTGGCCAGCTACATGAAGGCAGTGGAACTCGATCCACAGTCGATCGAAATCTACCGCTCGCTAGTTCCCTTGGCGATGCAACTCGATCAGGTCGACCAAGCCATTGAGCTGGCCAAAAAGGCGGTGGAACTCGACCCATCTGATTATGAACTCCAACTCCAGATCGGGTTGCAGTTCGCCCGGCAGCAGGACTTCGCCGCTAGTATTCGCTATTTCGAACAAGCGTTGCAGTCGAGCCGCCTCGAGCCTTATTCACCGACAGCGGTGGTGCTGAATGTCGAACTGGGTGTGCTCTACCAGATCACCGGGCAACCACAGAAGGCTGCGGACTGCTATGCGATTATCTTCGAGGCGATCAAAAACCCCTCGAAATTCGGCCTCGATTTTCGGCAACGGGCGGCACTGCTCGCCGATCCACGCACCACCTACGAACGCATCGGCCAGGTGCTGATCGATGGCGACAAACTGGAAATGGCCAGTGAAGTCTTCGATCAAGCCTCGAAGTCCAACCGTGTTTCCGCCGGCAACCTCATTTATTACCGCGCCCAAATCCTGCTCCTGTCGAACAAGCCGGAAGAGGCACTGACGGAACTGCAGTCCTATCTCGACAAGCAGCGGCAATCCAAAGGCCGCGATGCCTATCAGTTGCTCGCCGAGATTCTGGATAAGTTGAATCGTCGAGATGAACTGGTCGGTCGGCTCGAAAAACTCGCCGCCGAAGATCCGCGAAATCGCCAACTGCAATACTTCTATGCCGACGCGTTAACCCAGGCTGGTGAACTTGAACAGGCACGCAAAGTCTACGAACTGGTTCTGGAAAGCGGCGGCGATGCTGCGGGGTATCTGGGTTTGGCGGGTGTACTGCGACGCATGCAGCGGGCTGATGAACTGCTGGATGCCCTGGGGCGAGGACTATCGAAACTGGGGGATGAAGGCCTCAAAGAATTTGATACAGAACTCAAAGCGGTCCTCGCAGATAAGCCGCTGGTTGATGCCTTGATTGCTGCCGGTCGAACTCAAGCCGCAGCCGAACCCACTCAACTCAATTTTGAAGAAGCCTATCTGCTGGGCAAATTGACGGCCGAGTTGGAACAGTACGACACTTCGATTGAATTCTTCCGAAAAGCCGCGGCCCTCGACAAAGATCGCGCCGTGGTTGCCTTTCGTGATCTCGCCGAAGTGCTGATGCAAGCTCATCGATATTCCGAAGCGGCTGTGGTCTGCCGCGACGCTCTCGATCTGCGACTCTTGCCAGCGATCAAAGGTCAATTTCTGTACGATCTGTCTCGTGCGGCGGAGATGTCGGGGGATACCGCCGGGGCCTTGGAAGCGGTCAAGCAGGGTCGCGAAGAGTTTCCGCAGGCCACACTATTCGAGTTTCAGGAAGCCTGGATCTATTACCACAGCCGTCAATTCGACAAGGCCGTCGATCACTTCCAGCAGATTCTCGACACTTATAAGGACGAGCCCTCAGCCAAGCAGATTGTACGGCAATGTCAGTTCAGTCTATCAGCGATCTATTCGATTACCGGCAAGGTGACCGAGGCCGAAAAGATCCTGGAAGACATTTACGCGCAGGAACCGAACGATCCCTCGGTGAATAACGATCTGGGTTACCTCTATGCCGATCAGGGAAAGAACCTGGAAAAAGCGGAATCGATGATTCGCAAGGCGGTGACCGCTGAACCGGAAAACGCGGCCTACCTCGACAGTCTGGGTTGGGTGCTCTTTAAGCTCGGAAAGTTCTCGGAAGCACTTGAACCCCTGGAAAAAGCGGTCAAGCTGCAATCGTCCAGCGATGGCACCATTCGCGATCATCTCGGCGACTTGTATTTACGGTTGGACCGTCGAGATGATGCGGTTAAATCCTGGACGGAGGCTTTGAAAGAAGCCGAGTCGGATCAGCAACCAGATCCCAAATTGATTGACAAGATCAAGACGAAACTGAAAGATCCGAGCAGCCTCAAGGCTGCACCCGCTGCGGACCCCAAAAATCCGTAGCACCGCGTGCCTACCACTGCGATTTGCATTCAACGCCAGACACCTCATCATTGAACCTGGACTCATGGCTGGACATTCTCACTGGGCGAATATCGCCTTCAAAAAGGGCCTTGTCGACAAGAAACGCGGCAAGGTGTTTGGCCGGTTGGCCCGGTTGATTATCGTGGCCGCCAAGCGCGGCGGAGACCCGGCCGCCAACCTGGCACTGCGGTATGCGATCGACCGTGCCAAAAAGGCCAGTATGCCGGCGGACACCATCGAAAAGGCCATCAAAAAGGGAACAGGAGAGCTGGCCTCCGAATCGTACGATGAAGTCATGTACGAAGGGTATGGCCCCGGAGGCGTCGCCGTCATGTGCGAAATTCTGACCGATAACCGCAACCGCACGGCGGGCGAAATCCGCAGAATCTTCGAAGTCCACGGGGGCAACCTCGGCAGCAGCGGCTGCGTGGGCTGGATGTTCGAGCGCAAGGGCATTTTTCAGATTCCGTCAGCGCAAACCACGGAAGACCAGCTCTTCGAAGTTGCCATTGAAGCCGGGGCAGGAGACATCCTGAATCAAGGCGAGTACTTCGAAGTCCATTGCACACCCGACACGTTCCAGGAAGTCTCGCAGGCTTTGGAATCGGCCGGTATCAATTGCACCTCCGCCGAAATCAGCCGGGTCCCGGGCAACATGGTTGATGTCGATATCGATGCCGCTCGCACGGTCCTGAAGCTGCTGGAAGCGTTGGAAGACAACGACGATGTTCAAAGCGTGACATCGAACGTCAACATTCCCGAAGAACTGATCGCCGAACTGGGTTGAAAACTCAGGCCCCTTTGGCTCGTGCAGTTTTCCGTTGTGGGAACATTTGCTACGCTGCCGAAAATCGTGATCCGGTGTTCTCGGCGTAGCGTTCCTGCGGTGGACTCTGTCTCACGATCTCCCGTCGTTGCCGCCCGCGGCCAATTGACGGCCTGTCACCGCATCGAGTCGATCCATCTGACAACATGTGCTAAAGGGCCAGCCTGTGACCATTGAGTTTGTCTGCGAACACTGTGGCAAGGCGTTGAGTACATCAGACGACAAAGCGGGGCGCAAAGCCAAATGCCCCGGTTGTGGTGAACCCGTTCTGGTTCCAAATCCCTCAGGTCTGACCCCATCTGTAACAGATGCGGACGAAGACGATTTCGAACTACCGGCAGCCCCCCAGCCCAAATCAGGCAAGAAGTCCGTTTTCTGTGCCATGTGTGGCGCGAAAGTCCCCCCCGGCGAAACGTCGTGCCTGGCCTGCGGCGAGCCGCTTGACGAAGATGCGACGGCGGACAGCTTTGAGCGCGAACCCACGAAGATGGAGGTCGGCGATGTTGTTTCCAGCAGTTGGAATGTCTTCAAGATGGAGATGGGGCTGGTCATCGGCACGGTGATTGTCGTATTCTTGCTAAACATAGCTGCCGGCCTGCCTTCACAGATTCTGAGTATTGTGGGTGGCCTGATGCAGCAGCAGGGGGAACCGGAAGTCGGGGCGCTGCTGGCCATGGCTCCACTATTGTTGTTTCCATTGGTATATGCCGCTCAATGGTACCTGCAGTTGGGCCAGGCAATAGTGCTGCTGCGGATTGCCCGGGGTGAAGAAACCTCGATCGGCGATATATTCAGCGGTGGCAAATACTTCTGGCGAATGATCGGTTCCAGCCTGGTCGTCATGATCTTCATTGTTCTGGGTATGCTTGCCTGTATCATTCCCGGGATCATCCTTGCGCTGATGTTCTGGCCTTACTACTTTGTGCTGATTGACGAGGATTCCGGCGGCATCGACTGCCTCTGGAAAGCACGCGAATACACCAATGGCAACAAACTTTCGACCTTTGTCTTAGGCATCGTAGCCATGGGAATTAACCTGCTGGGATTACTCGCCCTCGGCGTAGGCCTGATCTTCACGATGCCCTTAACGGCCCTTATCATGGCCGTGGCGTATTGCCGGATGACGGGCCAGCGTGTGGCATGTGACTGAGCCGATACCGGCTGAACTGTCTTGTCAGAAAACGAGCGGCAGCGGATGCCACGAGACAAAACATACCAGGGAGGCAGTGGCGGCGGCGATAAGGTGCGCCCCAGCGATGCGGCATTGCCGGCAGGAGCCTTTGCGGCCGATGACACCCGGCAGGATGAAGAACTTCGTCCGCAGCGTCTGGCAGATGTGGTCGGGCAGCGGAAAGTCCTCGAACGTCTGCAGATCAATCTGCACGCCACCCTCAAGCGCAAAGAACCGCTCGGCCATCTGCTGCTCGATGGTCCTCCCGGCTTAGGGAAAACGACGCTGGCCATGACACTGGCTCGTGAGATGGGGGTGGAATGCCAGATCACCTCCGGCCCGGCCATCGAGGCCCCGAAAGATCTGCTCTCGTATCTCACCAACGCCAGTTACGGCTCGGTGTTGTTCATCGACGAAATTCACCGACTGAAGCCCGCCGTCGAAGAATTCATTTACCCGGTGATGGAAGACTTCCGCGTCGACATTGTGCTCGGTGAGGGGCTGAATGCCCGCACCATCAACATGAAACTCAAGCCTTTCACGATCATCGGGGCGACCACCCGCAGCGGAATGCTGACGGCTCCGTTGCGCGACCGCTTTACTTTCCGGGAACATCTCGACTTTTATTCCGAGATGGAACTCGCCGAAATCGTCTCCCGGAACGCCCGCAAGCTGAAGACCGAACTGGCAAGTAACGCAGCACAAGAGATCGCCGTTCGCAGCCGGGGGACACCACGGAAAGCGAACAACCTGCTGCGTTGGGCTCGGGATTTCGCGACCGTGCATCATGTCTCCGGGAACATCACCAGCGACATCATCTGCCGGGCGCTGGCGATGCTGGAGGTCGATGTTCTTGGTCTGGATCGCCAGGATCGCCGCTACCTGGAAACGCTCGTCAAGGTTTTCAGTGGGGGGCCAGCTGGCATTCAGGCGGTCGGGCATACGATGAATGTCCCTCCGGATACTCTGGAAGACGAAGTCGAGCCCTTCCTGCTGCGGTTGGGGTTCATCCAACGGACACCTCGTGGACGGGTCATTACGGCGGCCGCTCTCAGCCATCTGGGCCTCACGCGGCCACCAGAATCGCCGGACTCTGGCCCCACGCTCTTCGACTGAAATCAAGCAAATTCCACTTGCAGGGTCGGTCCTGGTTCCGGCCGCGCAGATGCAGAACCGGGCATGCAGCTTCGGTTAACCGCCGCTCCAGTGGAATGTGGTCCGCACTATTCCGTAGAGTCGGAATATCACTCGTGTTCCGGCCGATTCGGATGACGGCTGGAACCTCAATCTGAGAGAAAAGCGTGAATCCGCGGCGGTGGAATTCACAATCCCCGTCGGCATGGCGTAGGATAGCCGTCCATCTGTGAGTTCCCGTTCTCCCGTTGCCTTCAGAGAAGTCGCCGTCAGTGAACGTCCGTAACTGTTCATCCAGCCTGGCAGGCGGTGCATGTCGCTGGTTGACTGCAGCCGTTGGACTGTGCGGCTTCGTGCTCAGCTTCCTGGGCACGGGCAATCTCGCCGCTGCCGAAGTGAGCTTAAATCTCGGTTGGGATCAGACCGTTCGGCTGGGACGCTGGAATATCGCCTCCGTAACGACGACGGCTGAGTCTGCGGGGCAATATCAACTGCAGTGTCTGGCCCCCGATCCCGAGGGACATATCGCGGCGTTTGAGTCCCCGCCGGTGGAAGTCGCTGCCAACGCCGCCGTGCATCTGGAAGTCCCTTATCTGTTGGGCCGCCCGGACGGTCAGTTGCGTTTTGAACTGCGGCAGGACGGCACAGTTCTCTGGCAGCAAACGGTCCGTCCCGGGAGCGGGCATCTCAGCCCCAACCGCCCGTTGGTCTTCACCGATCAGCTCATTGTGACGGTGGGCAAGCCGAAGGGATTTCCGAGCCTGAATTCTGAGGCTGGTCTGCCAGGAAAAACCGGTCGCCATGTGGTCGATGTGCCGGCCGAAGCGACGTTGCCCCAAAGTCCCCTGGCCTATGATTCCATCGACTGGCTGGTGCTTTCCGGAACACCGGCGCTGGAAGATGCCTCACTGACCGCTATCCGTCTGTGGGTCCAGCAAGGGGGCCGATTGATTGTCAGCTTGCCCGTCTCGTCGAAAGACTGGCAGGCATCACGATTACGCGAGTGGCTTCCGGCCACGATCCCGCCCGAATATGTCACGGCGCGTGGACTGGGAGATCTGGAAGCCTTTGCCGGCCGGAATGTCCGCATCCCTTATGTGAACCGGCTCGAAATCCCGCAGTTGCCCGCGTCGCCGGGACTGGTGCTGGCCAGTAGTCGCGATAATCCCTTGCTGCTGCGCATGCCCTGGGGCTTAGGGGAAGTGTTGCTGGTGGCTGTTGACCTGACACAGCCCCCGCTCGCGAATTGGGGGGGCCTCGATGACTTTGTCCGCAAACTCGTGGAAACCGACGCCGCAAGTCTCACCGCTCGGCGATCCTCCGATCAAAATGCGAGCCGCCCATTGACCTCCTCGGGCATTACCGACCTGGCATCACAATTGATGGCAACTCAGGACAACTTTCCCGAAGTTCATCGACCGGCTCCCTGGTGGTCGATGGTCTGGATGCTGGTCCTGCTGGCCATCGTCGGACCTGTGGACTATGTCGTGGTCCATCGACTGTTGAAACGACCGCATTGGACGTGGTTGACCCTGCCCCTCTGGTTGATGACGGCCACGGCCTATGCCGCCTGGACCGGTGGCCAATGGAACTTCTCGACGGTCACGCTGAAGCAAATGGATATCATCGATGTCGACGCGGCATCCAACATGACACGCGCCGAAAGCTGGATCACCACGCTCTCACCGGTGACCGCCAGACAGACGATTGCGGTCACGCCGACCATGGGAGACTGGCAGAACCTCTGGAGCGGGGAACCGGCTCATTCCCTGCCGCTCCGCTGGTGTGGTATCCCGGAAACAACTACCGGCGGGGTCTATCGTTCGAGTGGAACCGAATGGGGCCGCACGACCTACGACATCGATGTCACCCACGCACAAATGACCAACCTGCCACTGCTGCAATGGTCAACACGCACGCTCCGAACGAGTTGGACATCGGAAACCCTGCAACTGGTCGATCCGCAATTGCGAAATGCAGGTCTCGGGCGGCTTTCCGGAGAAGTCACACACCACCTGCCGGGAAATCTCACCGACTGGATGCTGGTGTACGGCAGCCGCGTTTACTGGTTGCAAAAAGATCGGAATAACGACGAGGTTCAACCGTGGGAACCGGGGCAACGGTTCTCAGTGGAGAGCCCGCTCACGCAGCAGAACGACTTGAAAAACGTCATTAAGCAGATGACGTTCATTCGCGAAGATGACACCGACCGTATCACGGAGAATCGTGTGCGGCATGAGCAAACCCGTTACGAAGTTTCCGATCGATCCCCCGACCGCCTTTGGCAGGTTTTGAGTTTTCACGAAGCCGTAGGAGGACAGTCTTACACCGGACTGACCAATTCGGTACTGACGGCCCATGACCTGTCCCGGCAGCTTGATATGGGGCGGGCCGTCGTCTTCGGCAGACTCGAAGCCACGCCAGCAGCCACGGTGACCATCGATGGCAAGAGTCCCGAAGCCGAATTATCGGTCGTCTATGTCCGCTTGGTTTTACCCGTGCAGACGACGGGCGAAGTTTTGCGAGTGCTCCCCAAGCTCGGCGCAGACGATGCCCGTAAATAGTCGTGACTGTGGAAAGGACTTGGCAACACTGTGAGAGTCGAGTCCCAGTGGAAACGAACCTGGATTCCCCCGGTTCAAGGTACTGAATTGTGATTGAAACCCGACAACTGACGAAACGCTACGGCCAACTGATCGCCGTCAACGAAATCAATCTGCTCCTGAAGGAAGGAGATGTTTTCGGGTTCATCGGTCCGAACGGGTCGGGCAAGACGACAACCATGCGGATGATCGCCACCTTGCTGCAGCCTGACTATGGCGAAGCCTATGTCTGTGGCAAGTCGATCTATACCGATCCGCAGGAAATCCGCCGGATGGTTGGTTACATGCCCGACTTTTTCGGCGTGTACGACGACATGACCGTCATCGAATATCTGGAGTTCTTTGCCTCAGCCTATCGGATTCATGGCCCGGCCCGTCGCAAGATTTGCGAGGAGAAGCTGGAACTGGTCGACATGTCGTTCAAACGCGACGCCATGGTGAACCAGCTCTCGCGCGGTCAAACACAACGTGTGGGACTGGCTCGCGTGCTGCTCCATGAACCACAGGTGCTGCTCCTGGACGAACCGGCTTCCGGCCTCGATCCCCGGGCTCGAATTGAAATGCGAAATCTGCTGCGGCGGTTGGGCGAGATGAAAAAGACCGTGATTGTTTCCAGCCACATTCTCCCCGAACTGGCCGATGTCTGCACGCGGGTCGGCATGATCGAGAAGGGCAATCTGATTATCGATGGCTATGTCGATGAGGTGATGCGGAAAGCCCGTCAGCAGATCATGCTGGAAATTCGCGTGAAAGACCGGACCGAAGCAGCCGCCCAACTCCTCGAGCAACATCCCCTCGTGGACAGTGTCGATGTGGTGAAGGGGGTCATTCAGGCGACGCTCAAACCCGACGTGCTCGATTACAGCGACCTGCCGCAGGCGATCATCGAAGCGGGTTATCAACTAGCGATGTTCCGCGAAGAAGAAGTGAACCTGGAAACCGCATTTCTGGCGCTCACCAAAGGCCTGGTCCAGTAGCCTGAGACTTCGAGTCAGACCGGAAGTTACTTCGCTGGATTTTCAGCGTCCGACTCAGGCCAAACTCGCGAAGGCGGCGGCTTCCGTCGGTTGAATCGGAAAGACCAGATTCAACCGCTGCAGCAGCAGAATTTCTTCGACCATCGGCTGCAGTTCGCACAGGCAGAGTTGGACCTTCTTTTCGGCCAGTCGCTTGGCAAAACGAATGAGGGCACCAATGCCGGCACTGGAAAAGTAGTCGACGCCGCGCAGGTTCAGAATCACCGCCGGCGTTGTGACGTCGCTGGCAAACTCCAGCAGCAGTTGTTGCAGCGCTTCGATCTTGTCGGAGTCATACAGCCGCTGCTTGTGAAACCGCAGGACAGTAACACCCTGCACGACATCCTGCTCGAACATTGCTGAAGTGATCGCCATGTCTGTCACGATTTCCTGCGTTACGAGTCGGCCCGCAGCAGGAAGTGTAACAAGGCCGCAGCAGCCCCGAATGGCAGCCACGCGATGTTCACCGAGTTTTCACAATCTCCGACCTGTCAGGCACAGAGTTCCACTTCGATGAACCGCCAGGGATGCTTGGCATATTCGGCCGCCATCATCTGCAATGTCGACCACCGCGTGCTGTGATGAGGCGAGGCAAAGGCGGGGGCTTCGGCCGGCAACTTCGTCAGCACCTCTTTCCGAACGACCATCGCCCGCACTTTACGGGTTCGCAATTCGCCATGGCATTCACACGTGAGGCAGATGAGGTAGCGAGCCTGTTGAATCGGGGCACCCAGATCGCGACGCAAATGCCCGACGGCAAACTGCTCCGAGAGTTCATTGAGAACCGCATTCAGGTAGTACCAATAGTCGTCTTTGGAAAAGGGTAACAACGGGTCGGTCGGCGTTGTTTTGCGAGCCGCCTCGACCACTTTGGCTGCGGCCTGAGAGTTCAGGAAAATCTCCTGCCCGTGCTTCTCCGTCAGCGTGCGAATCAGCAACTGCCCATTGTGGATGCTGTTCAACGAGATGTTCAAACGATCGAGGAACGTCTGCTTCTGCCAGTCGTACCGGGCTCGGCGATGCCCCCAATACCAGCCCACCACCATGAGCACCAGGCCGGTGATGATTTTGACGGCATGATCCTGCAGATAATCGACGAGGGTTTCCAGCACCTGAGCGAGGGGCGGCATCGATCGGCCTTGATTCAGACGTTGAGGGACATTCAGGAAATCGTCGGGGTTGCTGCCGGGGTTTCCCACGCTTCAGCACGGATATGATCGTTGATGGGAGCCTGTTTCGCATAGATCAATTGACAGAGGTTATACGCCAGAATGGACGTCAAAAACCCCCACAGATCGGAAGGCAGGAAGGTGATTATCGGCATCAACCCCGCAAGCATGGGCACCTGCTGGACGAGATAAGCATCCCAGGTGAGATCCAGACCCTGCGACTCCACCACGCCCGTGAAGTAGTATTCCGTGCCAAAGTAGACAAAGAAGACGACCGCACCGGCGACCATCGCAGCAATGCCCGAAACCGGCGACTTTGGTCGACCGTAAATGGCCATCGATAACGGGATGAATAAGGCCACCAACTGCAATGATAACGCCAGGTCGAGCAGTTCCATAATTGACTGGCCGGTATAAGCCAGCACGAGGCCGCCCATCGAAACCAGGAACACGCAGGAGCGTTCCAGAATCAGGCCGTGACCTTTGAAGAATTTCAGTTTGCCGAGCAGGTTGTGACCCAGCAAAGTCGCCGGGGCCAGGACGGCACTGGTCGCGGTTGAGACCACGATCGACGTGAACGCGATCACGAAAACCACGGCCATGTACTTGTTCAAATATTTCCCCGCCAGCAGCGGCAAAATCCCGCCGGAGATTTCACCGGGATCGGTAATGCGTGACGCAAACCCGAGAGTCACAGGGATCAACCCAAATCCGAGATAGAGCACGCCGGCGAAGATGCAGGCCAGTTGCCCGGTCCGCGGACTGTTCGACGCAAAGACACGCTGCTGCAGGTCTTGTCCGGGAATGTTCCCGAATAATCCTGTCGCCCAGGTTCCCAGGTAAACCATCCACGCCCCGAAGCCAGCCGAGACCGGCCACAGATAAAGATGGTCGGGCGTCTTCTCGGCGGTCTCAGAAATGATGCGCTGGAAGCCGTCCCAGGCTGAACCGTTACCCACCACGGCGTATGTCGAAAGGGCCAAGACAATTAACCCGAAGAATGCAATCAGGATCTGCAACGTGTCGGTCAATGTCACCGACCACATACCACCAATCAGCGTGTATCCCAAGGTGACAAGGCAAGCAATCAGAATGGCCCAGTGCAGGGGAATGCCAAAGTAGATGTGCTGCATCTGACCGAGTGCGGTGTACTGGGCAGCAATCCAACCGAAGTACGCGGGGACCTGAATCGCAGCACCGATGGTTTCGGCCGTCCCACCATACGTCCGGCGATAAAGGTCACCGCACGTCAGGAGTTTCAAACGCCACATGGGACCAGCAAAAAAGAGACCAGCGAAGATCAACGTGGCTGAACAAGCAATGGGGTCGAGAATGACCCCCATCAACCCTTCATCACGAGCCGCTTGAGCTGCGCCGGACATCGTCGCAGCGCCAAACCAGGTGGCGATGAGTGTGCCCCATGCCAGCCACAATGGCAAACTGCGTCCGGCCACCAGATAGTCTTCTTCGGTCTTCACTTTGCCAGTGGCGAACACGCTGAGACCGAACAGGGCACACAGATAGAGCAGAATCACAATGCCCAGCAGCCAGCGAGCATCGGATGGCAGATCGATTTCGGCAAATTCGGGCATATCCGCTGCAAAGAGCCAAGTCATGCCGTTCAACCCCACATTCATTCCCTGCGTTCCTTGCGAATCAGACTTGTGCTTTTGCGACTTGGCAATACCCACAGAGCGACGCCATGTCGTTTAGTACCCCACTGCGGCTCCATCTTTGCGGACATCCGACGCCCCGTGAAGCACACCGTGTTCCCAATCGATTAAAATTCCCTGGTAACCCCCGTAGGAACCGAACGAACCAATCTCGACGCGATGCCCCCGGCGTTGCAGTTCGCTGACCACTTCGGGTGAGTGACCACTTTCCAGATAGATAATGCCGCCATCGGCATCGCCGGGAAGCCCCGTTGGTGTCGCCGATCCCGCATGCCGGATGCGAGCCGCATCTCCCGCGGCCTGCACGTTCATGCCGAAGTCGATCATGTTGATCAGTACCTGCACATGCCCCTGCGGCTGCATGTCGCCCCCCATGACGCCGAAGCAGAACCACGGGCGATCCTCTTTGGTGACCATCGCCGGAATGATGGTGTGGAAGGGTCGCTTGCCCGGTTCGAGTCGGTTCGGATGATCGTCCGTCAATGCGAAGAGTTGGCCGCGATTCTGCAATGGAAAGCCAACGTTCCCCGGCACCACATGTGATCCGAATCCGTGATACAGGCTCTGAATCAGCGAGCAACAGTTGCGATCTTTATCAACCACGGTGAGATAGACCGTATCACCATGTGCTAACTTGGGATCACCCGGCTCGACGTTCGTCAAAGCCCGATCGCGGTGAATGCGTTGCCGCTGGCGATCGCCGTAGGCTTTCGAGATTAACTCAGCCACGGGAGCCGGGGCGAAGTCGGGGTCGGCATAGAACTTCGCACGGTCCGCAAAAGCCAGCTTCTTCGCTTCCGTGAAATAGTGGATGTAGTCGGGATGTTTCGGTCCCAGAGATTTGAGATCGTAGCCTTCAAGGACATTCAACATCTGCAAGGCGGCGATGCCCTGCCCATTCGGTGGCAACTCCCAGACCGTATAACCCCGGTAGTTCGTGGAGACCGGTACGATCCAGTCGCTGTGATGCCGGGCAAAATCTTCAAGCGTGAAATAGCCCCCATTCGCCTCGCTGAACCGAACAATTTCTTCAGCAATCTTGCCCTGATAGAAGGCATCGCGACCGTGCGCGGCGATCAGGCGATAACTCGCCGCCAGTTCTGGCAAGCGGGCGATCTCTCCCGCCGCAGGGGCCTTGCCATCCGGAAGAAAGACACGGGCGGAATCGGGCCATTCGCTGAGTCGCTTGGCCGAGGCCTGCCAACTTTGGGCAATGATCTCGCTGACGGGATACCCCTCTTCCGCCGTTTGGATTGCGGGGGCCAGTAAGCTATCCCACTTCACCTGGCCGAACTTCTGATGAAGTACCCACCAGCCATCGACGCAGCCGGGGGTGGACCAACTGAGGGGGCCATGATCGGGAATCTGCTTCAATCCGCGCTGCAAAAGTTCTTCACGACGGATCTGTAGCGGACTGCGGCCCGAGGCATTGAGGCCATACAGTTGTTGCGTCTTCGCGTCCCAGACAATGGCAAATAGATCGCCGCCGATGCCACAACTCATCGGTTCGACCACGCCGAGCATGGCATTCACCGCGATGGCAGCATCCACAGCCGAACCACCATTGCGGAGTACATCCAGCCCGGTTTGTGCGGCCTGCGGATGACTGCTGGCCACCATGCCATGGCGTGACATCACGACCGAACGCGATTGCCAGCGGGGTTCCGTCGGACGGTCATATTCCGCAGCATCGGCCGCCATCAGCATTGCTCCGAAACTGCATAGCCAACCCATCCAACAACCACGAATCCACCACCTCGCGGCGGTGCCCGAGTGATAGTCAGGGGAGTTGTGAGTGGCGTCAAAGTTCACGGGCTGCTATTGACCTCACAGTCCGAGGATCAACAGAAGATGCTACGCCCCTACCGGTGGGTGAAGTGTCTCCTGCTCGGTCAAAAGTGTCGCAACTCACCCGACGGAATGCAATCCGCATCGGAAAACTGGTCAAAACGACGGACGAGCCGTTTAAGGCCAGTTTCCCTCAGATGATTGCAATCTCAAACTGTCTAACTCGCAGGTCGATACTCGAAGGAATTAGTGGCCGCCACCGGATGCCACTGCTGGCACATGAATGGTCTGCTTGGTGGGAATGTAATCGCCCACCATCCAGCGAACGAGCAGATCCAACTGATCCGGGGTCAACTTCGCAGCGAACACGGGCATCAGGTTATTCTCGCCATAGAAATCGGCGTGACCCGGGTTTTCGATGAAGCGCCTGAGCCAGATCGCTCCTCCATACCCTTCCAGCGTCGGCACTCCGGAACCGCTGTTTTCACTGAGGAATTCCTCAGCGTTCGGCAGTTTCATGGTGTGACAATCGGTGCAGGCCGACGACAAGGCATCGCCCGATTTGAGCATGCCGCCGGTGAAAATCTCCTGTCCCTTCAAGGCGAGGGGGGCATCAATCTCCCCGGCATCGGGTCGAGCCCCTTGTTGAGCGAGGAATTCCACGAGGGCCTTCAGGTCCTCGGGATTCTTCGTCAAAGCCTCTTTGTTATCGGTTGACCAACTGGCCATGTCGCCCGTCAGAAAACGTTCCCCCGGCTTTTGCTCGCCATCGACGATGTTCTTGACCGGAGCAAAGACCTCGTGGTAATTCACGAGGATATCCGACATCCACTCGCGCGAGCCAAAGTTGCCGAGGTCGGCCGCCGTCGGTTCGACAGGGGTAGAAACCAGATCGTGGCCTTTGCCGGTGGTCACCAACACGATGCGGCCGGTGCCATCGTGTCCGTTGTAATGATGGCAACTCGAACAGGCCCGGGCGAAGATGCGTGGCCCTTGCGTGAACGGGTCTTGCTTCAGCAGCGATAACGCCCCCTGCGCGGGAATGCCCTCGGCTTGAGCCAGTTCTACAGCTCGCTGGCCATCGCGATGAGCTTCCGCCACGGCGGCTTGGTAATCGATATTGGCCTTGTCTTCTGATAAGGCCAGCACCGTCAGATAAGCGGCCCCACCTAACAGACCCAAAGTATATGCCACGTTGAAACGATGGCCGAGTTTCCACCGACCGATAATCGGCATCAGAGCAATGATGCCCATCAGAGCGCCGGGAATGTAGATGGCACCGACATCCAGGCCCATGGCATCGATGGCTTCAAACTTCAGGAAGCGGAACAGGAACAGGAAGTACCATTCGGGTCGTGCTGCCGAGTAGGCTTCCGACGGATCGGCCGGGCCACTCAATTCCGCACCCCGAGTGATGGCGAAATACAGAATGGTGGCCAGGACGGCGAGACAGGCGATCGCGTCACGCAGCACCTGATCGGGCCAGAACATCTCGGCCGGTTTCGCAAGAAATCGATGGGGAACATGCAGACCATGTCGACGGAAGACAGCGATGTGAGCGGTCATGAAGACCAGCAACAGCACGGGCAGCAATCCGGCATGCAAAGCAAAGAAACGCGTCAGGGTATGATGACCGTAGCCGGTTCCCCCCTGAGCCATTTGCTGAATCTCTGGTCCGAACCCCGGAGTGACTCCGGCGATATTCGTTGCCACCTGCGTGGCGTAATATCCCTTTTGATCCCACGGCAACAGGTACCCCGTCAGCGAAAGTCCCAGCACGATCTGCATCAGAATCAGACCGAGCCAGAAATTGACTTCACGCGGAGCGCGATAAGCCCCATCGATCACCACCTGCAGAAAGTGTAGTCCCAGCAGAATCATCATCGCCTGTGCGGCGAAGTGGTGAATGCCACGCACCAGCCAGCCGTAAGACAGCTCGTGCTGAATGAAGTAGACGCTTTCCCAGGCGGTAATGGTGCTGGGGCTGTACGCCGTCCACAAAAAGAAACCGGTGATCATCTGCGTGACGAAGACGAAGACCAGGGTACTTCCCCAGACATACCGCCAGCGGGCACCGCCGGGGACCGGTTCGTACAACGCATCGTGCAGCAGGCGGCGATGACCAATCCGATCGTCGAGCCAGTTCGAGAGTCCTGCGAGCATCAGATCACCTCCTTCGCTGCGACGCCGCGCTGGAAGTTTTCATACTTCACCCACACGCGATTCTCGAGATCGACTTTTACTTCCAGAGTGTCCATACCACGTGGAGGAATCAGGTTTTCGCGTTCCCCATCCAGTTTGAAAGAACTCGCGTGGCAAGGACAAAAGAAGGTTTGAGTCGCAGCCTTGTAGTCGACCTTGCAACCCAGATGCGGGCAGGTGTCGTTGAAGGCAATCACCTGTCCAGCAAGTTTTCGCAGATACACCGTGCCAATGGTCTGATTGCGGAACAGATTCCAGGCATCGAGTTTGTCGGCACTCAAGGCGAACCGTAGCGGCGTGCCATCATCGGGGAGTTCCGTCAGGTTGGCCACCGGCAGGTAACCTTCCGCGTCGGCTCCACGCATCGATGGTCGACGTTTCAGCAGTGGGTCGAGGAAAAAGGCCAGTCCGGCGGCCAATGGTGTCAGTGCGACCACAGCCCCGGTGGCCACGGCAGCAGCCGCTGCCAGAAAATTGCGTCGCGGAGGCGGCGCCTCGGGAATTGACGACGATGGCGATTCGTGCGACATGGTGGTTCCTTCGGCGAGCGGTGGGAGACTGCCTGGCAGTCGGATTCACTGAACACTAGATGTTGATGGCGAGTCTTTATTATCGGAGGCAGGAGCTTTCGGGGGACCAAGGCAGGAGTATTATTCTAACCGGCTCCCAGAGCCGTTTGCATCGCTTTTAAGGCTTGACTGAGAGCATTCGCAAAAGGAGCGGGGAAGGTGGCACCGGCCGCCTGCTTGTGTCCACCGCCGCCAAATTGTTCGGCGACGGCCGCGACATTAACATCGGTCCGGCTGCGAAAACTGACTTTCACCTGACGATTGGCCTGTTCAATCGCGATAAACGCCGCTTTCGTCCCGGCAATCCGCAGGCATTCGTTGACCAGATCTTCGGTATCCGACGCGACTGCACCGAGTTCCTCGAAGTCGGACCACTGGACCATGGTGTAGGCCAACCGGCCATCGCAATCGAGCGTGATGCGCCCCAACACCCGACCGGCCAACCGCATGCGAGCCAAAGTCGCCTGCTCGTACAATTCCCGGTAGATCGCATCGGGACGGGCACCACAGGCGATCAACTCCCCGGCTACCCGGTAGGTGTCAGCGGATGTGGCGGCAAACCGGAACCAACCGGTATCGGTTGCCATGGCTGCGAACAGGGCCGTTGCAGCCGATGGACTCACCGTCACGCCGAGATCACCAGCCAATTCATAAATCAAAGAGCCCGTGGCTTCCCGCGTGGTGTCCTTCAGTTCTATGGCACCGAGATCATCAGAACTCACGTGATGATCAATCACTGCTCGCGGCTTGCCCGACTCTTTGAAGACCTTGCCAATGTCCGAGAGTTGCGGCCAGGCACTGGTATCCACAATCAAATGGGCATCGAACGCTTGCACCTCAGCCGCGGTGATCGTTGAACCCAACTGCCGGATGTCGCCTTCGGGATCGAGAAATTTCAGATTCGGTGGGGTGGGCGAGACGTTCACAATGGTCGCGGTCTTACCCAACTCGCGCAGCACACACGCCAAGCCAATTTCCGACCCGATGGCATCGGCATCGGGTCGAATGTGGCTGGTGATGACGAACCGCTCGTGGGCGGCAATGAGGTTTTTGAGTGGTTGCCAGTCGATCTTCATGGCGACATGTTAGAAGACGCCCTAGGGCGCTGGCAAGCTAAGCATGCACAGTTCTTGATGCCACGAATCATGATTACGTCACAGGCCCCCAGGTCCAGGGGCAGAACTCTTCGTCGCCGATGCTCTGGGCTTCGCTTTTGGTGGGTTTGCCACTGGCGACTGCGATCACCTCTTCAAAAATCTCGCGGCCGACCTCGTCGATGGTGGCACCATCGAGAATGCGGCCGGCATTGATGTCCATGTCGTCGATCAACCGCTCATACATCGGCGTATTGGTCGAAATCTTGATCGTGGGGACGGGTTTGCAACCGAAGCAACTCCCACGCCCGGTGGTGAAGCAGACGACATTGCAGCCGCCAGCCACCATGCCGGTGACCGATGCGGGGTCGTAACCCGGCGTGTCCATGATCACAAAGCCCTTTTCACGGATCGGCATGGAGTACTCGTAGACACCCCGTAACGCCGTCGTTCCGCCCTTGGCAATCGCCCCGAGTGACTTTTCATAAATCGTGGTCAGTCCACCTTTCTTGTTGCCCACAGACGGGTTGATGTCGATCCGTTCGCCGAACTTGGCGGTGTAATCGATCCACCAGCGAATGCGTTCGAGCAGTTTTTCTCCGACATCCCGGGAGACAGACCGACGCGTGAGGAGATGTTCGCCACCGTAGATCTCGGGAACTTCCGACAGACAGGCAGTGCCACCGTGCGCGACAAGCAAATCGCTGCAATAGCCGAGCGCGGGGTTGGCCGTCACGCCGCTGTTGCCATCGCTGCCTCCACATTCCAATCCGAGCATGATCTCGCTGACAGGGATGGGCACGCGGCGGGCCCGATTCACATCGGGCAATAACTCACGGATGGCCCCACTGACGCGATCGACCGTCTTGGCAACACCGCCGGCGTCTTGAATGTTGATCACCAGCGGCGCAGCGGCCGGAGTGGTTCCTCCCAGCTGAACCAGTCCGCCGTGCTCCATCAGAAACGATGCCTGTGCCGTTTCGCATCCCAGGCCGATGACCACATAGGCAGCGATGTTTGGATGGCGGGCAAACCCGGCCAATGTGCGGGCCAACTGTTGATGATCGGCTCCGCCATATTGCATGGCACAGCCCCCTTTATGAACGAGGGGCACCACGCCATCGACTTCCGGGAACTGTTCGAGCAGCGACGCATCAAACCGCTGCGCCACATATTTCGATGTGGTCGCGGAACAGTTCACCGTACTGATGATGCCGATGTAATTGCGTGTCGCCGCACGACCATCGGGACGACGATAGCCGTCGAACGTGCGGCCGGTGATTGGCGTGGGAGCGGGGGGGACTTCCGTGCAGAATTCATAATCGAGACTCAACTCGCCAGCCGTGACGTTATGAGTATGCACCCACTTTCCTGTGTCGATAGCAGCCTGTGCATAACCGATCGCCTGGCCGAATTTGCGAACCTTGTCGCCGGTGGCGATGGGCTTCACGGCGACCTTGTGTCCCATCTCGATCGCTTCAGCCGTTGTCACACTGCCACCGAAGTCAAGCGGGCAGACTTCTCCGGCAGCAATCGGTCGAGCCGCAACGGCAATGTTGTCTTCGGCGTGCAATTGAATCAATGGGCGAGCAGGCATGGTGAGAGTGTTCCGGCAGAAGAGGCTGACAATGTCTGCCAGCGTATCCGCCAACGATCACGGCGGGAAGCGGGAAGGTTGATGGTTGATGGAAATCTAAAGTTGCAGTCCTAATCCATCGACCATCGACCATCAACCCTCTAATACCATTTCCGCTTATCGACCAGCGTTTTCGGCGGTTCTCCAGCCACAAAGCACCGGATGTTTTCCAGCAATGTGGCCAGATGCCGTTCGGCAATCCGGGGTGAAGCCGCTGCCACATGCGGCGTGATGATCACATTCGGCATTCGCCATACCGGATGGTCGCTCGGCAATGGTTCCTGCTCGCAGACATCCAGAGCCGCCCCACGGATTTCTCCGGCATTCAATGCGGCGATAATATCATCCAGCACGACAATTGCCCCGCGGCCGATATTGATCAGCACGGCATCGCGCCTCATCTGTTGCAACAAAGAACGGTCGAACAGCCGTTCGGTCTCCGGAGTATGCGGCGCCGCGATCACCACATAATGCGATTCCGCGAGAAGTGTTGGTAAGCAGGAGAGCGGTTGCACGGTCAGGCCCAACTCCGGCACCTCGCGTGGTACCGTATCGACGCCCTGCACCGACATGCCAAACGCGAGAGCTCGACGGCAGATCTCGGTTCCAATCTGACCGACACCCACAACCCCTAGTGTCAGATCCGCTAAATGTTGATGGGCCAGATCGACCGGCGAAACTCGGCCCGGTGCGGAAACGAAGTCAGCCACCATGGCTTGATCACCGACGGGAGCCCAAAGCCCTGCGGACTGTTGTCGCAGATAGAGATGCAGGTTTCTGGCGAAGCAAAGGACATACCCCATCACATGATCGGCAATCACATCGGAGAATAGTCCGCGCATGTTGCTTAAGAGACAGGGATGCTCCACGAGTTCTGGAAAGAGATAATGCTCGAGACTCGCGGTCGGCGATTGCACCCATTGCAAGTGCTGCGCTGCGCGTAACAGCGGTGGAGTGATTTTGCCAAAAAACGCCTGTGAATCAACGATTTCCCGCAAAGCCGTGGCTTCATCAGCGGCATTCACCACCAGCAGTTGCTCTGACACTTTTGTAATGGCCGAGCAACGTGCCGCATCGATCGCAGGAAAGATTACAAGCTTCAACATGAGAAGTCTCAACAAGAGCAATCAACGTCCTGGCATCCTCTTGGACAGAGATTTGTCAGCTCTGTCAAGTGCTGTGATGTGCGTAAAAATTGCACAGCAACTTTTAGAAAGAACGGCTTGCCGTCTGACTCTTGACTCGGCAGAATGACACCCCGTGCTGTGGTTCTTCGGAACCAGTTCCCATCCCGATGGTTCGTAGGGTCCACGTGATGCAAGTCTTTCTTCGCGGCGTTGACGAGAGTCTGTTGATTGGTGATGACGTCACTGTGACAGTGCTGGAAGTTCAACGCGATGCGGTGCGTCTCGGGATCACCGATCTCTCCAATGTGCCGTCCTATTGGGAAGAGACGCTGTACCTCGAAGAAGTCGATGAAGGCTCTTCGCTGGAACTCGCCAGCGCTGTCCCCTGGTGAGACGGCCGGGCGTCTTGATAGCCCAGAGAACGGCAGGTAAGTGCGCCGAGCCGGGCTTTCGCACCAGCATCAAGACAGCTTGGCCTGCGAAAATCCTGATGCCGCAGGGTTGTACCGTGAGCAGAAAGCGCCAGAATAGGGAGCGGAGTATTGCGACCTATGTCTGTTGCCAGCCACGTTTCGAAACCCCCGGTAACCCTTTCTGCTGAGCCTCCCTATACACGGGAGCAGTTGGCGGATCGCGGGTTATCGATCGATCGCTTACCTCGACACATTGCCATCATCATGGATGGCAATGGGCGCTGGGCTCAGTCGCAGGGTTTACCGCGGATCGAAGGTCATCGCCGCGGGGTTTCCAGTGTTCGGCAAATTGTCGAAGAGTGCTCCCGCATCGGCATCGAACAACTCACGCTTTACTGCTTCAGCAGCGAAAACTGGAAGCGGCCCGAAGCCGAACAGCGGCTACTGATGCAGTTGCTGGTGCAGTATCTCATCGAAGAACGCTCGGAGATTCTCCGTCAGAACCTGCGATTTGCTGTCATCGGACGCCGTCAGCAACTCAGTGATGAAGTCTTGGCGGAGATCGATCTGACTCAGAGTTTAACCGCTCACCAAACCGGCATGCGGCTCTGTCTGGCGATCAACTACGGCAGTCGCGGCGAGATTCTCGATGCCGTTCAGCGGATTGCACAGGATGTCGCTACGGGTGAAATTGATCCCGCGGCCATCACGGAAGAGACCATCGCCCAGCATCTCGACACGGCGGGGATGCCCGATCCCGATCTGGTCATTCGTACGGCCGGGGAAATGCGGATCAGTAATTTCCTGCTGTGGCAGATCAGTTACTCTGAACTATGGGTCACTAACACCTGCTGGCCCGAGTTCAGCACGCTGGACTTGCATCAGGCTTTGCGAGATTATGCCAGTCGTGATCGGCGCTTTGGAGGTCTAAAGTCTCCTGTCTGATCGGTTGCCCCTCCACTCCTTTTGCAACAACGGATTGTGCTCTTGCCAGACAAATCTTCTCAGCCGACCATATCGAGGTCCGATCACCCATGCTGATCTGGCGGCTGCTGATGTCTGCCATTCTCATTCCCACGGTCTTCGGGGTCTTCTATCTCGATGCCTGGCTGGGGCCATCGGCACCGCTGCTGCTGTGTTTCGTCATCTTGCTGGCATTACGCGGGGCGAACGAAATGGTCGACCTGCTGGCCACGCGCTCTTTCGCCCCCCATCGCGTGGTGGTTTGTGCCTGCTGTGTGCTCGTCGCCGCGGCGAGCTGGTACGGACGGCTGGGTTTAGTGCCGATCAAGGTCCCCGGTGAAGAAAACACGCTGGCTCAGGTGATGCTGGCCTATTCGTTCACCGTGCTGACCTTGTTCGCGACAGGCACCTACCGCTATCGCGAGCCAGGCAAAAGCATGGAAACCCTGGGGGCCGAGCTGTTGATTGTCAGCTACATCGGCGTGTTGCTGGGAGTCGCTTCTCAGTTGCGCTGGGTCGCGGGTGACGCCGCCGGATATCTGGTCCTGGGATCGCTACTGGTGGTGACGAAAGGGGGCGATGTCGGGGCCTACACGTTTGGCCGCTTGTTCGGCCGCCGCAAGATGTTCCCCATTCTTTCACCGGGCAAGACGTGGGCTGGTGGCGGCGGAGCCCTGTTCGGTTCGGCCCTGTTCGGCATGTTGTGGCTGCAATATGCCACACCACTGTTCAATCGCAGTTGGGAGCCCCCAGCTTGGTACTGGAGTGCCTTCTACGGGCTCATCATTGGCATGGTGGGACTGGTGGGTGACCTGTGCGAATCGCTGATCAAGCGTGATGTCGGCAAAAAAGACTCCGCGGCTTTAATTCCCGGCTTCGGCGGCCTGCTCGATATCCTTGACTCCGTCATCTACGCCGGTCCCGTCGCCTACGTCCTCTGGAAAGCTCTCCCCCTGGCAACCTGGCAGGTTTGATTCATTTCGTCCACTATTTGCCGAGCCAAATAGCTTGGAAAAACGCAGCACCGATCAGCTCGCCAAAGCCAGACCGGTGCTGCATTTTGTCAGAGACATCTGAGCGAGACGAAGCCATGATCTCGTTGGCAAGTCGTCTTTGTGCCAATGACCAAGCCTAGCGAGGAAACAGTCCCGGAGGCGGACGCAGCTTTGAATCGAGGACGAAATCAAAGCTCGAAGTGGGGCCTTTCACCTTGGCACTTGTCACAACGGCCTGCGGTGCGAAGACCGTATAGACCTTGGGAATCTGCTCTTCCATCCCCACCTCACCCCGTTGAGCTCCCGGGGGAATCGGCGACCCATCGGGTTGAGTGATTTTGGTGAAGGTCACGGCATAATCCCCCGGGGGGCAGCCGGGGACTTCCTGATAGTCTGTCAATGTGAACTTGCCTTCGGCGTCTGTCACTCCATAACCGCCATTGCCTTTGGTTCCGGGAAGGGGGTTGAACAGCACAGTGGCTGCAGCCAACGGCTTGCCATCGAGCTTCGCCGTGCCCGTCACGGGAATCATTTCAAGTCCCGGCCCTGCGGCACCTCCACCGCAACCTGGCAAGCCCATCAACAATATGCTGGCCATTCCGCATAGCGCAAACCGCATGCAAAGTCCTGATCGGTCCAAGACGTTGACCTTTCGTATGAGATGTTCAGAGATGACGCGATTCCAGCATGAACCGCGCACTTAGATTGATCGAGATCCACTGTTGGGCTTGCCCCCAGGGCAGCACTCGGAGACTGTGCCACAGCTAAATCAAAATCGACGGGACGCAGACGACGAAATGCCCTGCTATCCCGTCGACAAGTGAGTCAGCCATTCGCACCGACAGATCGGCGAGTGATTAGAACTCGCCGAGCACTGCACCATCTGCGATGTAAGACAGACCGCGTCGCGTGGAAGCATCGATGTTCTGACTTAGAAATTTCACCGCGCCGTCGGCCAACAACACGTAACAGCCCCCAACATGCGAACTGCCCGGCAAACTGTACGAACCAAGCTTGCCAATCACGCGAGGATTGGCATTCGGAGGTGTGGTCCAACTGCAGCAGACCATGTCATTGATCCCCCGGCTGTTCCCCAGGAACACACCATTCCCGGCGTAGACGCTACAGCCCCAGAAGTTGCCGATACCGTCCCACACTTCGCGGGTGGTTTCCACCACCATGGCAGTGTTACTTGTACCATCACGGCAGTCGCGAATCGAGGACTTGGAATTTTCTCCGAACAAAGCCCGAGCTGTCGAGGATTCGTTAGCCCACAATCCCCAGGGGCCAGTTCCTGAGGTAACGCTGAAAGCGTAGTTGATGTTCTGGCTACCAGAAACACCACAGCCGTAGTAGCTGGTCGACGAATTATAAGTCATCGATCCGGCGTCACTGGGACAGGCGAAGACATTGATGATGTTCTTTGACAGATTGGCATTGGATGTTACTGACGCAGAGGCTCCACCCACAGTCCCGGAACTGGTGCTCGACCAGCCGCTGAAGAGACTATTGCGCTCAGCAGCGGTGAAATCGAATTTGTTGTAAAGCGGTGACTGATCGAGATAGGGCAGCACCATCGGCCAGCCCGAATGGTTCAGAATGTTGGTGCCCGATGTCGTAAAGTCCATGGCATTGTTAGCAGACGAATACGGGAAGACGGTAAACGTGTCGTGATAGTTGTGGAGCGCCAGACCAATCTGCTTCATGTTGTTCTGGCACTGAGACCGGCGAGCGGCTTCACGGGCCTGCTGCACAGCGGGCAGGAGCAAGGCAATCAGAATCGCGATGATGGCAATCACCACGAGCAATTCGATGAGCGTGAATCCAGAACGACGAACGGACATCGTGCACTCCCAAAGACATGTGAACAAAAACCACATAATGAGGTGGGGCCTCAGCATCTCCACCGATATCCACTGGGAAGCAAGTCTCATTCCGTACGAAGTATTTCCCAAGTCGGTGCGGAGTCCCAAAACACTCCCAGAATCTGTGGGGAGCGGCAGAATTGACTTGCCTACATGGAAAATACCTAGTTATTCCTCGGAGTGCAGACGTAATAATTGAGACTTCAGCTTGGATCTGAATATGTTTGAACAGCCAAAATGTGAAAATGGCGGCCGGCAATGTGACTGAATATTAAGCAAAACACCAAGAATCGCGCGCAACGCATCAGTGTTCGTTACTTTGATGAACTGTCTGGCACGACTGCGTACGATTCTGGACATTATGCGTTGTGTCAGGTATCCGATCTGTAATATCCGTGGTTCTACTCATCCAGCGGCCAGTGTTAGGCTTCTCCCATTGATGCCAAACGCATAACCTGGAATGGATTCGTGGTGGCTCGGAACCAGACCAACTTCCACAAACCTAACCTCCGAGCCCCGCAATTCTGGAAGAAATCAGTATAGACACCTAGAAGCCACTCGTTCTCGAGATTGCCGGATTTAGCGACCTGGCATCAGACTGGCGCAATTCAGATCAGCCGGAGAAGAGTGCTGGAACCAACATTCTTGACGGAACAGAGAACTCCAGCAGCTCCCCTCTGGCTTGAGCACCTGCTGGTCACGCCAAGACATTACGTCGAATCAAGCCTCGCCGACCTGGTTCCATTGATAGTCCCGGAAGTGTGTACACTCTTGGTATCGCTGCTTCTTCAGCGAACACCCCCGTCAGACGAGCGTGCTCGCCATTCACCAAATGGTGTCGCCACCAAATCATAGCCAGGCAATTTCACGATCAAGCACGTAGTTCACCATCGATTAATGTGGAACTATCGTGAAAGAGGAACTTGGGCAGCGGCGACCCGGCTCTCCAAGGGGCATGACCAACTTATGCCTATTCCTCGGGTTGACCCCAGGGGAAAAAGAAGTGATCGGGATCATGGGGGTGAAGATCGTGATCCCCGATCGCCGCCTCGTGCATGGCATTTTGTGAGCGGACGTCAAATTCCGTACCCGCGGGGTGCAACGTACGGATGCGGAAGTCTTCCCACATCAACGTGTAGGCAAAGCAGGGTTCCCCATCGAGGGCGTAGGCCACCGGCTGGCTTTCCCAGAAACTCAGGCACGTTCCCTGAGGAGGGCGAGTGTAGAGACGCTGCTTGCAACAGGCACAGACCGGTCCCAGCCAACTGCTCTGATCTTCAGGCCGTTGGTGAATCAGGCACCAGCCATGTTCAACGGGCGTGGTCATACCATTCAGTCTATCGCTGCGGGCGGAATGATCGCCACTCGATTCCCGGTTCGCACCCCGAGATCGCTGTGGCAAAAACACCACGTCTCGCGAAAATCCTCGGGAAAGTCCGTCATTTGCCTGGTAGCGAATTTCCCGGCGTGTGGCCTTTGGGAAACATTTCGATGAACCTGTGCAGATCACCGGTAAAGAGCAGTCAGGAGCGTACTGCGTGTGTTGGCACTGTAGCAGCCTGCCCATCAGGTGTGTCAGCGTGAACCGCCTGGGCCTGCGAGTTCAATCAGAAGCCGTTCCATCTGAATCCGTTCCGGCAGACGACTGCCCCCCTTGAGGCCATGGTCGGCGGTAACGATCGCCGTGATGATCCGCTCGGCATGATTGCGGCCGATCCGCTTGAGATATCGCCCGGCTAACCCTAGATCGCGCGGGAAAACGCCCGCTGACTTCAACGCCTGATCAAAAGGTTGGTGTCGAGAGAGTTCGGTGGCCATGGCCAGTTTGCGGAATACAAAGCTGATGCCCCCCAACAGTTTTTGCGGAGCCTCACCCGCGACCAGCAGTTGATCGAGCGCGGCCAGGGCATCGGGCAGCCGGCCATCGCGGACGGCGTCGGTCATGGCCCAGGTGGTTTCGGTCCGCCAGCCCCCCACCAGCACCCGGACATCATCGAGCGTGATGCGTTGGCGATCGCCTACATAAGAGGCGACTTTGGAGAGTTCCTGATCGAGCAACCCGGGTTCTTCGCCGACTAGTTCGACCAGCAAGGCAGCCGCATCGCGATCCAGCTTCACCTGATAATGCTGGGTTGCCAGGTCGTTGATCCAACGCAATAGTTCCACGCCCTTCAGTGCACTGCAATCGATTTCTAACCCTGTTTTCGTGACCTGCTTTGCAATGCGAGTCGTCTTCGGCCAGGAAACGGCATCGATCACCAGCACGGACTTCTTCGCCGGAGCTTCGACATATTTCTCCAATCCCGCGCGATGCGCCGAGACAAACTCATCGGCTTCGTCAACTACCACCAGACGCCGGTCGCCCCACATCGACAGGGTCCGCAATTCATCGGTCACCGATTGCAGATCGGTCTCCTTGCCGACAAAGCGGGTCAGTGACGTGTCATCATCGTTGATCACCTGCTGCCTGAGTACCGCCAGCACACTCTGTTTGAAGTGCCGCTGATTGCCGGTGAGCACGATCACCGCCGGGAACTCAGCGGGCGGTTGTTTCAGAAACTCCACCGCATGCATGGGACATCATCCGGAAGATGAGGAAAGATCGAAACCATCTCTGATGTTGCGATGTCCGCACTAAGACTTCGAAATCCGTCGCGGTGTGTAGATGCTGCGAACATCAATCACCTGCATGCCGGCCGCATAGGCGGCCTGCACGCCGGGGTCGGTGTCTTCATAGGCCAAGCACATCTGCGGGGAAACATTCAACCGCCGGGCCGCCTCCAGATAGATATCGGGTTCGGGTTTATGCCGGGTAACATCTTCACAGGTGACGATCGTCTGGAAGAGTTGGTCGATGCCGATGTGTAACAGGATCGCATCGACAATGCGTCGCAAGCCTCCCGATGCTACCGCCATCGGCAGTTGCCCATGATGCCGGTGGGCGACCTCAACTACGGGGTCAATCGGCCGGACCAGATTCAGTGTTTCCTCGAACAAGGCTTCCTTCTCGATCGTGATCTGGTCGGCAGTCACCGGGGAGGTCGGCGGGGTCCGATCCAGCAGGAATTGTGCAACCTGGGTCGTCGGCCAGCCCCCCATGGCATAGAACTCGTCTTCATCGAAGGGGATGCCGTATCGCTCCATGATGGTAACCCAAGCCTCATAATGGCTGGGCATGGTGTCTGCCAAGGTGCCATCGCAATCAAAAATGATGGCTAGGGGTTCAAACGTCAGCATCAACTCTTCCTGAAGACATCCAGATTCCGTGTGAAGCTTGCAGGCCGTCTTACCAAGAAAACTTCAGAAGTTCCCTGCAGGTGGCCCGCAGCAGTCTGTTCTACCCGATTGAACCGGCATTGACCAATCTGCGCGAGTCGATGTACATCTTATGCCGCTGATTTCCGCGAGGGACCATGACGCCTCTTCCTCAGGTGCCGTTGCCGCCGCAGACTTTTTACACCTGTCCGAATGAACGGCATGCCATTCCGCGGTCCGTGCATCTGGCGAGGTTGGGGCGTTCGTATGCGGCTTGCCGCGATTGTCCGCATCGGCACGATTCCGGCCTCGTTCCCGCGTCTGTCGTACAGCAGATGGAAACGACTCGCGCCAGTTTGTCGTCGCAGATTCGACTGGTTCCGACGGGTCTCCGAGGCCGGTATCTGAACGACATTGTCCGGCAGGACGGTTATCGCTGGGGCTGTGCCGTCGCGGGAATTGCCTGGAGCGAACGGCCCTGGACGGGACGCTTCAGTGACTCGCTTGCCACTTCAGCACCACGCCCCGACGTCTCGCAACCCACAGTGCCGGTGATTGTGGTGGGATACGATGAACGTCCTAGTTCCCCCGACTTGGCGATTGGGGTCGTCACCGGTTTGCGACATGCCGGGATCTGCGTGCTCGATATCGGCATGGTAACGCGGCCGATCTGGCATTTTGCGGTGTCAACGCTCCAGGCAGATGCCGGGGTGCTCATCACCGGCGCCGGTTGCGATGTGAACTGGACGGGGTGCGATCTCATCGGCCGTGCCGGAACGCCGTGGCGGCAAGATCAGGAACTGGCCGTCTGGTTCGAGCGTCTGCAGCAACCGGTTTCACGGCCCGTGCGCACCGCCAGCAGTGTGCAGGCATTGGCCGTCTCGGTCCCTTACCAAGACCATGTGCGGCGACACTTTCATGCTCTGCGGCCGTTGCGGCTGGCAGTCGCGGTTTCCTCACAGACTGTGGCCTATCATCTGGAACACGTCTTCCGAGGATTGCCGGTCTCGCTGGAATTGAGCGTCGATGCCGATTGGCGTGATCCTCGCGATCTTCCGGCACGGATTGCCAGTTTGCCAAATGAGTCGCTCACCGATGCAGTGGTGTGGATCGCCGAGGACGGTGAGCACTGCAGGGTGTTTGATGCCGACCGGCGACCATTGTCCGGCGAGTGCGTGGCTCAGTGGTTGCAGGAAGGGGTGCAGTCTGGTGCCATCGATTTGCCCGTCGCTCCGTTGGTGTCGAGTCTGACCATTGGATGGCAGAATGAGACAGTTCGACAGGCTGGTCCGATGTCGCCGGGTAACCGTGTCGACAGCGATCCCGTTCCCTGCGATGCGATTCTGACAATCGCGGCCATTCTGCAGGCCATGAGCTGGAGCGATGCGCCGCTGGCCGAACAGTTAACTGGCGTGGTCTGATCTCATCGGACCACACACAGGCAGTGCTCGTGCCCCTCAGTTCACCGCTTAACCTTTCCCCTTAGGCTGTTCGGCGATACCCTCATGCAGATGCCGTACTTTGAAACCACCCGCCGCGTGGAATTCTGCGATACCGACATGGCGGGCATCATGCACTTTGCCAATTTCTTCCGCTTCATGGAGGCGGCAGAACACGCGTTGTTTCGGCACCTCGGGCTGAAGATCGCCGGGAGTCTCTCCGATGGCACGCATTACGGTTGGCCGCGGGTTTCGGCCGATTGTTCCTACAAACAACCCGCGCGGTATGAAGACGAACTGTCGATTCGCGTGATCATTGTGCAGCGGAACTCGCGGTCTTTGACCACGAAGTACGAGTTCTATCGCGAGCAGACGTTGCTGGCCACGGGGGAAATGAAGACGGTGTTCTGCATCTTACCGCCGGGTCAAAAGATGCAATCAGCCGACATGCCTGACGACATCGCCGCCAAACTGGATGCCGCGCGTCAGGCCGAAGAGTAAACCTCGCTTGCACCACCGGTTTCGATAGTGGATCACTCGGTGAGGTTTCGGCTTGCGATCACCCCACGGCAGCCCGAACGAAGCTCATCGCCTCGGAACATAATTCCTTGGCGGCAACATCGTCGGGAGCTTCCGAGATCACCCGCAGAATGGGTTCGGTATTACTCGCCCGCACCTGCACCCACCGGTCCGACCAGTCGAGCCGCAGGCCATCTCCTTCGCTCGCGCGGGCATCGGGAAAGGCCCGGCGGAGAGCCGTACAGGCGGCGGTCACTTTTTCCCGCGGGCAGGTCACCTTGTCTTTGATGATGGTGTACTTCGGCAGCGAGTCGACCCATTCGGCGAGTGTGCCATGGCGTTCGAGCATCCCCTGTAATACGTAGGCCATGCCGACGAAACTGTCGCGGACATAACCGACCTTGGGTTCAATCACGCCCCCATTTCCTTCACCACCAATGAGCGAGTCGACTTCCCGCATTTTCGCGACCACATTCGCTTCGCCCACATAGCTGCGGTGGAATTCGCACCCATGCTTCGCGGCAATGTCGGCAGTCACCCGGCTGGTCGAACCATTGACGACCACCGGACCTTTGGCATGAGTTAAAACATGGTCGACACACAACGCCAGTGTCAGTTCTTCACCTATGTAGCGGCCGGTGTTATCGACGATGGCCAACCGATCGGCATCGGGGTCTTCCGCGAATCCGACATCGGCCCCCAAGGCTTTCACGGCATCACACAACGAGGTCAAATTCTCTTTGAGTGGTTCGGCGGGATGCTCGAACTGCCCATCCGGCACGCCGCCGAAGACTGAGACATCGCACCCCAAGGCCGCGAGCAGCTTCGGACCGAGGATCGCTCCCGACCCATGATTGACATCGAGAACCACCTTGAATTTCCGCTGCTTGAGCTTCGCCACATCTACTAATGGCAGCACTTTGTCGAGATGAATTTGCGCGGCGTCTTCAAATTCGCTGACGGTCCCCAGGCCATTCCAGGGGCGATAGTTCGCGGGCTGCTCCAACGCGGCCAGTAGTTTTTCGCCCAGCGCCTGATCAAAGACGCCCCCTAAGGCAGAAAAGGGTTTCAGACCGTTCCATTCAATGGGGTTATGGCTCGCCGTGAGTTGCACGCCCCCCGCCGCTTTAAGGTGTTGCACCAGCACGCCACAGGTCGGAGTGGAGGCGATGCCGAGATCGATGACTTTGCAGCCGGTCGACAGCAGCCCGCTCAACACGGCATGTTTGAGCATCTCCCCCGTGCTGCGGCCATCACGCGCGATGACCACGGTGCCGCCATCGAACAGTGTCCCCAATGTCGCCGCAAAGCGGGTGACATATTCGGGATCGAGTCCGTCGCCGAGAACACCGCGAAGACCGGAGATGCTGAGGATGCGTGGCATGGTAAGGTCGATGGTTAAGAGTGAATGGTCGATGGTGAAAAGCCGCCACCGCTGAGTGGCGGGCCTTTTCGTCTTAGCCCCCGGTGAGTCACCGGGGGCCGATGGAGTGCCCGATATCAAATGAGGAACCGACCCCCCGTCATTGACGGGGGGCTAAGACACCATGCAGTATCGCCGATGCCCCCCTGAAACATCAATGTCGACACGACGATGCTGGTTAGCCGCGAGGCATAGCCGAGCGCGGCATCAACGCTCATCCCGCCACGATTGTGCGGCGGCGGCACACTCAATGATGCGCCCGCGGACGAAATGGACCAAACCCTCTTCGTTGCCTTTGCCGAAGCCGTCGAGTTGTTCACGGGGAATCGCTTCGCCGAAAACGACCCGCACTTTGCCCGGCCACGGGAACGGCGTCCCTTTGGGATAGCACTCGTACGCCCCGGCAATGCCGACGGGAATGACCGGAACCTTTGTCCGCCGCAGCAAAGCGAGGAAACCGGGCTTCATCTCGCCGACCGTGCCGTCCAGCGTGCGGGTTCCCTCGGGAAATATGCCCACATAGAAACCGCCGTCAATCCGGCGGATCGCTTCGCGAATGCTCGTGGTGCTGGCGGCTTCGCGGTTAATCGGCATCACATAGGTGTTCCGCAAAATGTGACCAATGATCGGCACACGGAACAGGTTATCACGGGCGAGGTAACTCACCGGCCGGGTGAGCGGCAGACCGACCAGCAGCGGGTCGACATAACTCTGATGGTTGACCAGCAGCAACGCCCCACCGGTGGTCGGCAGGTGTTCAATCCCGCGAGCCCGATATCGCAACCAGAAACAGAAGAAATTCTGCAGGATGAACTGAATCGTCCGCCAATATACATTGCGACGAACGGGGTCGGGCAGCGGGGGAATTTCTGGCATAACGTGACAAACTAGGTATAGAACTCAAATTCAACCAGCCCGCAGCGCCAGCAAGGGCATTTTCGGAATCGCAAGGTCTGCCCTTGCTGGCGCTGCGGGCTGGTACGATCAACACCGCCGTCGATTTGCGAAGGATACGCGGGGGGTGTACCATCTGCCACTGTAATCCTGTCAGTGACACCACCCTGGCTCGCGCGGCGGGCAGGTTCTGACTTTCAACCCTCAACGATAAACTCTCAACTCACCATGACCGACTCACTCCGTCCTGAAACACTGTGCCTGCATGCCGGGCAGACTCCCGATTCCGCCACGAACAGCCGGGCGGTGCCGATCTACCAGACGACATCGTACACCTTCAACGACACCGATCATGCGGCCAGCCTGTTCGCCTTGCAGGCGTTCGGCAACATCTATACCCGCATCATGAACCCCACCTGCGATGTGCTGGAAAAGCGGCTCGCGGCTCTCGAAGGGGGTTCGGGTGCCCTCGCCGTGGCGTCGGGTCAGGCGGCCGAATCGCTGGCGATCATGAACATCGCCCAGGCGGGGCAGAACATTGTCTCGGCGACCAGTCTGTACGGCGGCACATACAACCTGTTCCACTACACTTTCCCCAAGCTGGGGATCAAAACCAAGTTCGTGCAGCAGGCCGATCCGGAAAACTTCCGCAAGGCGATTGACGACAACACCCGTTGCATCTATCTCGAAACGATCGGCAACCCCCGGGTCGATGTGCCCGATTTCGAAGCCATCGCCAAGATCGCCCACGACGCCGGGATTCCCCTGATCGTCGACAATACCCTGGCGTCTCCGTACCTGTGCAACCCCTTCCAATGGGGAGCCGATGTCATTGTCCACTCCTGCACGAAATTCATTGGTGGGCATGGCACCTCGATCGGCGGCATCATCATTGAGAAGGGCGATTTTAACTGGGGCAACGGCAAGTTCCCCGAGTTGACCGAACCCGATCCGAGCTATCATGGCATGAAGTTCTTCGAGACCTTCGGCCCGATGAATCTGGCTTACATTCTGAAGGCCCGCACGCAACTGCTGCGTGATCTCGGTCCGTCGCAAAGCCCGTTCAATGCCTTCCTGTTACTGCAGGGGCTGGAAACGCTGCACCTGCGAATGGAACGCCACAGCAGCAATGCCCTCGCGGTCGCACAATTCCTGGAAAGCCATCCTAAAGTGGGCTGGGTCAATTACACCGGCCTCGAAAGCCATCCATCATACAAGCTGGGCAAGAAGTATTTACCCAAGGGTTGCGGGGCGATCATGGGCTTCGGCGTGAAGGGGGCCACCCCGGCTCAACAGCGTGAGAACGGCATCAAGATCATCAACAAGGTGAAGCTCTTCTCGCACCTGGCAAACGTGGGCGATTCCAAGTCGCTGATCATTCACCCGAACAGCACGACGCATCAGCAACTCACGCCCGAAGAACAGGCCGCGACCGGGGTCACGCCCGATTTCGTGCGATTGTCGATCGGTACCGAAGCCGTGGAAGACATCATCGCCGACCTGAAGCAGGCGCTCGATGCGATCTGATCATTCATAACCCCAAGAAGCCCAGGGATCGCCATCCCTGGGCTTCTTTTCGTGATATCGCGCTTCACGGAGGGAGCACTCATGACGGTCTACGCTGTGATACCGGCCCGGCTGCAATCGACCCGGTTGCCACGGAAGCTGCTGCTCAACCAGACGGGCAAACCGCTGATTCAATACGCTTGGGAAGCGGCGTCGCGGGCGAAAAGTCTCGATGGGGTCTGCATCGCCGCCGATGATGTCGAGATCGAAACCGTGGTCAAAAACTTTGGCGGCCGTTGCGAGATGACCGGCGACCATCCGTCGGGGACCGATCGCATCGCTGAAGTGGTGCAGCGGTCTCTCTCCGATGCCGATATCATCGTCAACGTGCAGGGCGATGAGCCGGAGCTCGACCCCGCAGCGATTGATCAACTCGTCGCGGTGATGCAGGCCAATCCGGCAGCCGAAATGGCGACGTTGGGCACGCCGATCAAATCGCTGGAGGTTTTGCAGGCCCCGTCGTGCGTGAAAGTGGTCTGTGCGGCAGATGGCAAAGCCCTCTATTTCAGCCGGTCGATGATTCCGTTTGTCCGCGATCAGGACCCGCAAACCGTGCTGAATGCGCCCAACAGCCCTTGGCTGCTGCACATCGGGATTTACGCCTACCGCCGCGATTTTCTCCTGTCGATCACCCAGAAACCGGTTTCGCGACTGGAACAACTGGAAAAACTGGAACAATTGCGGGCCCTGGAAGCCGGTGCCCGCATTCAAGTGGCGGTTGTCGAGCGGCACTCCGTTGGCATCGACACGCCGGAAGATTATGCTCGATTCGTGGAGCGGCAGCGCACCAATCGTTGACGCTCAAAATCGACGATGACGTCGCAACGCGCGACGGAAGCCCAGGGATCGCTATCCCTGGGCGTCTTGGTGAGGTGGGTAGTTTTCGAGTTCGCAGATCAGGACGCATGACCAGTTCATGACCAAGCATATTTTCGTGACCGGCGGCGTGGTGAGTTCTCTGGGGAAGGGGCTGACGTCGGCCTCGATTGGCTGCATTCTGGAACGCCGCGGACTCCGCGTCCGCATGCAGAAGCTCGACCCGTACATCAATGTCGACCCCGGCACCATGAGCCCTTACCAGCACGGCGAGGTGTATGTCCTCGATGACGGGGCCGAAACCGATCTCGATCTTGGTCACTACGAGCGATTCACCAATTCCCCGCTGTCTAAAGATTCCAACTTCACCTCCGGCCGCATCTATCTCAAGGTGATTGAGAAGGAACGCCAGGGGAAATACCTCGGCGGCACCGTGCAGGTGGTGCCCCATATCACTGATGAAATCAAAGCCTCGGTCCGGAAGCTCGCCGGTCCCGATGTTGATGTGGTGATCACCGAACTCGGCGGCACGGTGGGCGATATTGAAGGTCTGCCGTTTCTCGAAGCGATCCGCCAGATTCCGCTCGATATCGGTCGCGAAAACTGCCTGTTCATTCACCTCACGCTGGTGCCGTACCTCAAGGCGGCGAAGGAGCTGAAGACCAAGCCGACCCAGCATAGCGTGCAGCAACTCCGCGAAATCGGTATCCAGCCAGACGTACTGATCGTGCGGACGGAACGCGAACTTGGCCGTGATAATGCCGAGAAGATCGCCCTCTTCTGCAACGTCGAAAAGAAGGCGGTCATCGAGGAACGCGATAAAGAGTTCTCGATCTATGAAGTGCCGCTCGGATTGCTGGAACACCGACTAGACGATCTGATTCTCAAGAAGCTGGGCCTCACCGCAGGTGAGCCGGACATGGAAGATTGGGAAGAAATCGTCCGCCGGATTCGCAATCCCGATCATGAAGTCACCGTCGCGGTGGTCGGCAAGTACATCGAACACCGCGATGCCTACAAGTCGATCTACGAAGCCTTGGATCATGCGGGACTGGCTCATCGATCGCGAGTGATCATCAAGCGGATTGAAGCCGAAGAACTCGAAAAGGCCGATGTGGCTCAGGCGCTCGCCGGTGTCGATGGCCTGCTGGTTCCCGGTGGCTTCGGTAAGCGGGGCGTTGAAGGAAAAATTAATGCGGTGCGGTTTGCCCGGGAAAATCGCATTCCCTATTTCGGCATTTGCCTCGGCATGCAGGTCGCGGTGATCGAGTACACGCGGAATATGATTGATCGCCCGAACGCTCACAGCACGGAATTCGCCGCTGATACCCCTGACCCGGTCATCTGCCTCCTCGAAGATCAGAAGCAGGTGACAGCCAAAGGCGGCACGATGCGGCTGGGGGCTCAACGCTGCCTGCTGCAACCCGATTCGATCTCTGCCCGTGCGTATGGAAGCGATGAAGTTTCCGAGCGGCACCGGCACCGTTATGAGTTCAATCCGGTCTATCGCGACGAACTGCAGGCGGCAGGACTCCATGTGATGGGACAAAGCCCGGACGGCAAGCTCGCGGAGATCGTGGAGATCCCCGATCATCCGTGGTTCGTGGCGGTGCAGTTCCATCCGGAATTTAA
Source organism: bacterium (assembly GCA_016125225.1). GTDB lineage: Bacteria > Planctomycetota > Planctomycetia > Planctomycetales > Planctomycetaceae > DSVQ01. The sequence continues at coordinate 651,759 of WGME01000003.1, forward strand.
GTCCAAGCCGAACCGCCCGCATCCGTTGTTCCAGGGATTCATCGAAGCCGCCCTCGAACGACACAATTCCCGCTCGGCCGTGATGGCCTGATCCAAAGGTGACGGCCATGCCGCTGCAGATCGACCCTCTTCGCTGGCAACGGGCCTGTGACCTCGCCGCGGGTTGGGTGGAGGCAGGCAAAGCCCCGGCGATCACTTTCATCACGGGGACTGCGAATTCAATCACCGGGCCAGTGTCGTTCGGCTCACGCATTATCGACGAAGTGGCTCCGCTGTCCGAGGCGCCGATTTATCTGGTCGCATCGATCACCAAACCCATTGTCGTGATGGGGGCCATGCTGCTGGTGGAACGGGGGCAGTTATCGCTCTGTGATCGCGTAACCGAGTACATTCCCGAGTTCGGCAAGCAGGGGAAATATGGTGTCGAGGTGCGGCATCTGATGACGCATACCTCGGGTCTGCCCGACATGCTGCCGAACAACAACGAACTGCGGGCGTCGCATGCGACGTTGCAAGATTTCGTGCAACAGACCTGCGACATTGGTCTCGACTTCCCTCCCGGTCGCGGTGTGCAGTATCAGAGTATGGGGCTGTTGATTCTCAGCGAAATCATGGCCCGTATTACTGGCCAAAGCTGTGCCGCGTTTCTTCAAAAGGAAATCTTTGAACCGCGGGGCATGCAGGATTCCGTTCTGGGGATTCCGTCGGCCTGGTATGAACACACTCCTTCTCCGTTGTCGCGCTGCGTTGATGTTCGTTTAACTCCCGAACAGCAACAGGCCGCGACGTGGAATTGGAACAGCCGCTACTGGCGGCAGTTGGGGGCTCCATGGGGCGGGCTGTTTACCTCGGCTCAGGACTTGGCGAAATTGTCACAGTGTCTGTTGCGGGGAGGAAAAAGAGATGACGGCCAACCGTTGTTTGCTCCCGCGACCGTCGCCGCCGCGACACGCAATCAGATTGAGCCGATGCGGGATATTGCCGAGAGCGATCGCCGCTGCAAGCCGTGGGGTTTAGGCTGGCGGCTGCATTGGCCCACGCATTCCGCCAACTTCGGCGATCTACTCGGGCCAAACACCTATGGCCACTGGGGGGCAACCGGCACCGTGATGTGGATCGATCCCGATCACGGCACGTTCGCCGTCATTCTCTCATCGCAACCCCAGGAACCCACGGGGCATTTTCTGTCGCGGCTGTCGAACAGCATCGCCGCCGCGTGGGTCTGACTCGCTTGAGAGACTTCTGAGAATCGCCGATGCCGGAGCAGGAATCGAGGACCGTACCGTCAGGCAGGCGTACCAATTCGCAGGTCATCGGCCAACCCCTGTTTTCTTTGCCATTGATCGTGGCCGTTGCGATTGTGTGGTGCGCGATCGCTTTCGTCTATGTACCGGTTCTCTCGTTTGAGTTTGTCAGTTTCGACGATCCGACTTATGTCGTCACGAATCGGCACGTGCAAATGGGGCTGACGCCGACCTCGATTGTATGGGCCTGGACGACGGGCGAGATGTCGAACTGGCATCCGCTCACCTGGCTGTCACTTCAACTCGATCGGCAGCTTTACGGGAACTGGGCTGGGGGATTTCACCTCACGAATGGGCTGTTGCATGCTTTGGGTTGTACCGGTCTGTTACTCGCCCTTGTAAAGATGACCCGCCGTGTTGATCTGAGCCTCGCCGTCGTGTTGCTGTCAGCCGTGCATCCGTTGCATGTGGAATCGGTGGCCTGGGTTTCCGAGCGCAAGGGCATCCTGAGCACCTGCTTCTGGATGTGGACCATGTGGGCCTACGCCCGCTATGTCGAACACCCCACACGTGCGCGATACGCCTGGGTTGTGGCACTGCTCACATTGGGCCTGCTCGCCAAACAGATGCTGGTGACATTGCCGCTGGCGTTGCTGTTGCTCGACCTTTGGCCGCTGCGGCGTTCATGGTCTTGGCGGCTGGTGACGGAAAAGCTCCCGTTGTTCGGCATCGCGGCGGCCTTCACGGTGATTGCCTACATCGCCCAAGATCGGGGTGGCTCCGTGTCAGAGATGCCGTGGGCCACACGGCTGACGCAAGTGCCGGTGGCTTACTGGTTGTACCTCGGTGACGCATTCTGGCCGATCCGACTGTACGCCCCCGATATGGGTTCGATGACAGGGTTTTCGATCGGGGCGGCTGCGGTGGCCAGTCTGGCGATCATCGTGATGACGCTGATTGTCTTATTACGGCAAGACCAGCAGCCGTACTGGTTCACGGGCTGGATGTGGTATCTCGTCACGTTCCTGCCGGTCATTGGAATCATTCCGATCGGTGTGCAATGGCGGGCCGATCGCTATACCGACATTCCCTTGATCGGGATCATCATGGCCACGGTCTGGATGTTCGACAGCGCGATCCGATCTTCTGCACAGGCGGGCTTCCGTCGTGGTGCGTTGATGGGCGGCGGCCTCGTTTTGGTCACGCTGGTGGTCTTGGCTCATCGGCAGACTTACGTCTGGGAGAATAGCGTTTCGCTATGGACCAACACCATAACTTGCGATCCCGATCATCCCACGGCTGCGGTGAATCTGGGAAAAGCCTTGCTGGAACGAGGCCGCATCGCCGATGCGGTCCCCTGGTTTGAAACCGGGGTTGAGGTCGCCCGAAATGATCAGACGCGGGCTGTCGCTCATTACAATCTGGGTCTGGCACTGTTCGAATTACGGCGGATTCCGGAATCGATTGCCCAGTACGAGGCGGCCATCCAACTCGATGAAGACGAGCCGGAACCACATAACAATCTGGGCAATGCCTTGTATGTGACAGATCGTTTAGACTCGGCACGAACCCATTTGGAACGTGCTATCGAATTGCGTCCGGACTATGCGATTGCCTACTACAATCTGGGCAACGTTCTCTCGGCCCAGCAGCAGTCTGCTCCCGCAAAGCAGGCTTACCAACAGGCCAGTAAGCTGGCTCCGCAAAGCTCGAAGCTCCAGCAGCGGGCCTTGCAAAAGGCACTGAGCCTGTAAAGCCGCAGGGGCGAATTACAACGCTGCCGGGCTATCGCTCTCGCCACTGCGTTGAATGGGAATCTGCCGGGACGCCGAGGTGTGAACCTTCTTCATGGTCACATGCAACACGCCATCACGCACGACCGCCCGGACGGAATCGGGATCGACCTGTGCGGGAATCGGCAACGTACGTTCAAAGGTCGTGGTGATCCGTTCCCGCAAATGAACGGCAGAATCTTCCGTCAGCAACGGCGAAGGAATCCGAATCGCTTTCAGCGTCAACACCTGGCCCGACAAGGCCAGTTCAACACCGTCCGCTCCCACGCCGGGCAAGTCGACATGCACGTGGATGTCGGTCTCGGTTTCAATGATGTCGGTCGCCGGGGGAAGGGGACGAGTATCGGAAGCCAGGCCCACGGCATCGAGCGTCCGCTCTCCGGCGATGCGAGCCGCTTCGAACCAGCGATCAAGTTCCTGACGCAAGCGATCGAATCCGGGGGTGGGTTGTGAATAAGCCATCACAGTCATCCTCTGAGAGAAAGAACGATCCATCAGTTCAATCGGTGGCAATCGGAATCCGTCGAGGTTCCCCACGTTGAACCCGAGGCAGAACTACTTCCAGAACGCCCTGGTTCAAGCGTGCCGAAATCCGTTCATGGTCGACTTCATCGCTCAAAATGAACGATCGCAGGAAATGTCCGACTTGATACTCCTGATGCAGCAGTCGGGCCTCGGCTGGCACCTGAGGACTGACGCGGCCGAACAATGTCAGCTTGTTATCCTGAACCTGGAGTTCGAGCGTTTCGGAAGTGACCCCCGGCAAATCGGCAAGCAACACCAGACCGGCATCGGTTTCGAAGATGTCAATCGGCGGCGTGAATACGAGTTGCCGTTCTGGCGGCGGCGCCGGTGCCGTCTGTGTGACCGGGACGAGATCCTGAGACATACGCTGACTCCCGACTAACGGACTTCAAACTTCCGGCGACGATGAGGAATTTCCATCCACAACTTTAATCTGCCGTGGACGGGGCACCGGAGCACGGGGCAACCGAATCTTCAAAACGCCATTCGTGAACTCGGCTGCCAGTTGATCTTCCAGCACCCGCTCGGGCAGCTGAAACGACCGCTGCCAATTGCCACGCGGACGTTCCTGCCGACGATAGCGATCATCGGAAATGCCTTCGGGACCCACGCGCCGGCCACGAATGGTGAGGATGCCATCGGCGACAGTGATTTCCAGCTCATCGCCTTTTACGCCGGGCAATTCCGCCGTCAGGTGCAGTTCATTTTCCACTTCATACAAATTGACCGCCGGGTATTGGCGACCAAAACGGATTCCCGGAAAACCGAGCGAGACTGAAGACAGGAGGCGGTCGACTTCCCGCTCCAGATCTTGAAAAGGCACCCACGGCTGTCCCCAACGAAAGACGGCCATGCGACTGACTCCTTACGAACGCTCGAAGAATCCCGAGTGGCGAGGGACACAAATTCACTCAACGTCACATTAAACAGCAGCTTTCGTTCCAAAGATTACGGAACAGGCCAGCAGCCACGGAATCCACGGAACCCCTTTTACAGTAATTGTTAACGATTACATATCATGGCCGTCAACCAAGATGAATTCCAGAACAATTGGCGACAGAAGTGGTGCGGCAGGCGTCAGTTTGTTGACAGAGACTGCCGTTTTGGCCGACCACCGGGCATCGTCAGGAAGCGAGTTTCACGCAGCAATCGGGAACGCTGGCACGTGACGGGGTTCGTCTAGCAAGGGAGTCCGCAGGCAGGCGGAGTCGCCGAGTCGGCCGTTCGATCACTAGATAAGACAGGCTGGCACAGGCCCCGATCAAGATCAGGTTTTGTGGAAACTGGCCCGGCCACCATGAGTGTGTCCAGTCGAGGAAAAGTTGCTGCCAGAGATACAGGCTATACGACATCTGTCCGATGAGCATGAAGGGTCGACTGTTCAAAAAGGTGGTAAGCAGCGGCACCCTGGCGTTCAGACTCACCCACAACAGAGCGGCCATGCAGACAGCCAGAAGCGTGGGTTCCAGCGACTGAACCGCCAATCCCCAGCGATTCGGGATCAGCTGCGATGTCAGAATCCCCAACGTCGCCAAGCCGATGCTAGGCCAAGGGTGGCGTTCAAGCCAGCGGAGTATCCGGGGTGAGAGATCACCCCGCGCAAGACTGGCGAGGACACACCCCGCCGCAACGGCATCGAGCCGGGTGAACGTCACGAAATCTGTATCGAAGGTAGTCCAACGGATCGTCAGGTATCGCAGGAGTGGCTGTGTCAACAGGACACCAAGGGCCAGCTTTCCCGCTCGCTGTGGTCCGAGGCTACAAATCAGTAGGGGCCACACGAGGTAGAAATGCTCTTCGACCGACAGAGACCAGAGATGACCAAACGGAATCGCCACATGGTCGTAAAAGTTGACGGTATAAGTGACAGCCGCAAACCAGTCGCGCCGCGGAATGGTGACCAGACCACACAGGCCCAGCAGCACCACCACGCACAGATAGGACAGCAACGGCGGCATGATGCGGACGGTGCGGCGAAAATAGAATCGTGCCAGGTCCACTCGACGTGTCAGGTCGAATTCTCTGAGCAAGAGCGTACTGATGAGGAATCCACTGATGACAAAAAAAAGGTCAACACCGATGGCTCCCCTATGAGCCACGCTTTTCCAAGGGGCTGGAACCGACGAGCCGCCAGACAAGGAAAGGTGATAGCAGAGAACCAGTGCGATCGAGAGGGCACGCCATCCATCCAGACAGGGAATGTGGCCGCCTGTCATCCAGGTGGGCTGCGTTGGTGGTGTGGGAATGGTTGTGGTCATGTCGGGGGAGGGCAATTCTGGCAGGGATTGCTGTTATCGAAAGATCGGGCGACACGGACGAACACGGTAGTCGGCACGTGGCGTCTTTTTAGGCCGTCTCGTGAGGCGATGCATTCATGTGAGTATGGTGAGCCAGTCGGGATGGCAGGGACGCGAGACAGGCCGACTTGCAGACAATCCACCAGGCCTGAGGTCGCCACGGTTCGAGCCGCAATCGTTGGCAGGCCGGTCTGAAGGCTGATCGCGGGAGACCGGCTCCGAGATGTTCAGCGGCCCAGCGTCGATAGACGATTGCCATCTGTTTCAAGGAAGGCCCGGAACCCAATTCCGCTTGATGCCGACAAATCATGCGCAGCATCCGTTGGCAGTCTCGATCGATATTACTGCGTGAGATACCGCCGGGTTCCTGCACATACGTCGCCAGCAGTTCAGGGCAAATATAGGCCGCATACTGGTTGAGCAGGCGAAACCACAAATCGCGGTCCTCGGCGGGCTCCAACTCGGACACAAAACGATCTTTCAGCAACACGCTTCGGCGAATCATCAGGCTGCCGGTCCAAACACAGGTGGCCAACTGAAATGCTGCCGGGCCTTGGGTCTTCAACACACGGCCCGCATAGTCGGCCGTTTTCGCACGGTCGGGAATCTGCTGCCCCCCCGGTACCTGGTTGTACCAGCGGCACCCGATCAACGAGACCTCGGGGTACACCTCTGCGATCGCGGCTTGCCGCGCAAGTTTTTCAGGTTCCCAATAATCATCCGCATCAAGAAACGCGATCCAATCTCCGGTCGCTTGTTCGACACCCCGATTGCGGGCGCTGGCGACTCCACCATTTTTTTGTTCCAGGCGAGTTACTGCTTGGCCGTACGATTGCAGGGCGGCAATTAATTCAGCGCGGTCTGGGCTGCCATCGTCCACCACGAGAATCTCGTTGGGTTGAAGATGTTGATGCAACACACTGTCGATGGCACGCCGAATAGTTCGTGCGGCCCGATAGGCAGGGATGACGACGCTGATAGTCATACTGAACTTCATTTAGGTGAAATGCCGCCGACTGCGGTCGCCGCGACCTCTCGCAGCGAGAACTACTACGCAACCTAGATTCGTCAAATCGAAGGATTGAGTTTTTGGAGAAATTCTGAGTCATTTCTGACTGCCAGACGGGAAATCACAACGGATTTGTCATCCGGGGCCAAAAGGCAACATCGCGCCCACTCATGGCTGACCGTGAGACGTTGCCACTGTTCTTCAAGCCGTTAAATCCGGAACCGGAATTCGGCGGGCGAAACCCTCGATTCGGCCTGGTGGCTGCGACAAAGCCGCGGAGTGTACAATTGGGCGATTGCCCTTCACCTGGAGAGTGGTTGATGTCCGTCGCCGAATTGAGTTCCCATCATGCCGTTTACGTCGGCAGCTTTGACCCACTGACCCTGGGGCATCGCGATTTGATTGAGCGGTCCGCAAAATTGTTCGATCAGGTGACGGTGGGCATCGGCATCAACCCGGAAAAGCGGCCGTTGTTTACGCCAGAAGAACGTTTGCAACTGGCGACGGTCGTCTTGAAGCCCTGGGCCAACGTCACGGTGCGGACATTTCAGGGACTGGCGGTGGAATTCCTGCGCGACTGCGGTGCCCGAGTGATGATACGCGGCGTGCGCACCTTGTCCGACATTGATACCGAATTCACGATGGCCCTGGCCAATCGGGCACTCGATCCGGAAATCGAAACGATCTTTCTCACGGCCAGCGAAAAGTACACCCACATCTCCAGCACGCTGATCAAGCAGGTGGCTCAACTGGGGCGATCCACGGCGGCCGAGCGGCTCAAGGAATTCGTGCCGCCAGAAGTTGTGAAGCCCTTGCTCGCCAAGTTTGCGTCCCCAGCGACTTGACCACGCAGAGAAAATCCTCCAGTCTGACGGCGTTCAACACACCAAGTGATCTGCCCCTGCGATCAGAAACTGAAGGAGATTCGAGATGGTCAAAACCGCTTCCACCATGCTGCCGTTGGGGACCAAGGCCCCGGAGTTTTCGTTGACCGATACCGTGACCGGCAAGCCAGTCAGTCTGGCCGATGTCTCGGGAGGCAAGGGCTTGCTGGTGATGTTCATCTGCAATCACTGCCCGTTCGTGAAGCACCTGCGGTCCGCTTTGGCAACGTTCGGGAAAGACTACCAGGCCAAAGGCTTGAAGATTGTGGCCATCAGTTCTAACGATGCGACGGCCTATCCCGATGATGGCCCGGAAAAGATGCAGGCCGAAGCCGCCTCTGCAGGTTACACCTTCCCTTACCTGTTTGATGGGACACAAGAGGTGGCAATGGCCTACAAAGCCGCCTGCACGCCCGATTTCTTCCTGTTTGATGCCAATCTGGCGTTGGTCTACCGAGGCCAATTCGACAGCAGCCGGCCCGGCAACGGTCAACCCGTCACTGGAGCCGATCTTCGATCCGCCGCCGACCGCGTCCTGGCGTGTGAACCGCCCCTGATCGAACAGCGGGCGAGCATCGGCTGCAACATCAAATGGAAAGCTGGCCAAGAACCCGCCTACTTCACAGGTCAGTCTGCAGTCGAGTAGGCCGAGCTGACGTTTGAACTTCTAAACTAATAAGAAAACTATTGAAAATGCTGCAAAAAACTAGCTGGAACCGCCGCGCTTTCACCCTCATTGAATTGCTGGTGGTGATTGCCATCATCGCCGTCCTGATTGCCCTGCTGTTGCCCGCAGTGCAGCAGGCGCGGGAAGCCGCCCGACGGACCCAGTGCCGGAATCATCTGAAGCAATTCGGTTTGGCATTCCATAACTATCACGATGCCCATCAGACCTTCCCGCCGGGATATCTGTATCGGCCCGACAATTCCAATTCGCCGACGCAGAACGGGGCGGGTTACAGTTGGGGGGCGATGCTTCTGCCCTATCTCGATCAGGGCAACCTGTATGGCCAGTTGAACTGGAATGTGCCGGTTTTCGATGCGGTCAATCTGGCCGCCCGGGAACGGCACATCACAGTCTTTCTGTGTTCTTCCGATCCAGTTTCGCAATTGGGTTTTGTGGAAATGGGGCCTACTCCCGAACGCTATGCGATGGCCAGTTATGTCGCGAATTTTGGCCCCCCCGATCTCGATGCGAACCAGGAGCAGCGCGACGGGATGTTCAGCCGCAACAGCCGCACTCGAACCGCCGATGTCACAGACGGCCTCAGCCAGACGTTAATGGTCGGCGAGCGCGTGAATGGTCCTTTCCGCAATGGGGCCTTGCATGGCAACCACTTCGAATACGAGACCACCTGGTCAGCCGCTGTGCGTGATTGGGACGAACCCGATGATGATCATGGACATATGGTGCTCTTCCAGACCGGACATGTCCCCAACCATCCACAAAGCGACGACCGCGATGTTTCTGCTCCGCATGTCGGTTATGCCAATTACCTGCTGAGCGATGGTGCGGTCCGTGCCATCAGCGAGAATGTCGACATCTGGGTCTATCAGCATTTGAGTACCCGAGCCGGGGGCGAGACCATCGGCGAGTACTAATACCCTAATCCACTGCATCGCCCGAATTCCTACCAGACCACACATCTTGATCCGCCTGAATTGCATCAGTTCCCGCTGATGTGTTATGGTTTCTACCGAGTTGAGGAGGGCGCTTTCTCCTGTCGACTGACCTCGTGTTTTCAGGAGAGTTTTCGATGCCTCATGGTCCCGCTGTCGCCCGTCCTGCCTTGGGAAACTGGTCTCGTCGGGACATGTTGAAATGGGGACTGGCGGGTGGCGTCGCCATGGCGACCGGCCTGGCTCGACCGCCCAAGCTGCCGGCGGCGGTTTCTTCGAAATGGTTGACCGTTGAGACCATCAAGCGCACCACGGTGCAGATGCCCTATCGGGAAGTTCCCGCCCGTGCCATGGCCCGCGAATTGCCTCATTGGCAGTATGTCGAAGTCTGCGAAGTGACTTTGAAATCGCAGGTCACCGGCTTTGGCGAAACACTGCTCTATTACACTTGGGGCGTTCCTTCTGACGAAGCCGTTGCCCGCTGCGAAGGTCAGAATGCCGCTGAACTGATGTGGGACGATTCACTTGGGGCAGGGTTGCAGATCGCCTTGTTCGATGCCGTCGCACGAACTCTCGACGTCCCGGTGCATGCACTACTGGGGAAAAAGCGCTACGACCGCACGCCGCTGTCGTGGTGGAATATCGATATGCCCCCGGAAGACATGGCAAGCGAATGTGCGCTGGCGCTGAAATCAGGCTATTCTTCGTATAAAACAAAAGGCCGCCCCTGGTTCGATCTGTGGAAGCAACTTGAGTTGGCGATCCAAGTGGTGCCCGAGTCGTTCAAGATCGACATGGATTTCAACGACACATTGCTCGATGCCGAGCGGGCGATTCCCATCCTGAAAGAGCTGGATGACCTCCCGCAGGTCGATATCTGGGAAACGCCGATTCCGCAAAAAGATCTGGTTGGCAACCATCAGATCAAAGAAGCCGTCCGTGCGAAAGTGGCCATGCACTACGGAAACCCAGACCCCTGGGAAACACTTAAGGCCGATGCCTGTGATGGGTTTGTCGTGGGTGGTGGAGCCACGACTCTTCTGAACACCGCTGCCGTTTGTGCGATGGCAGAAAAGCCCTTCTGGCTGCAGCTCGTGGGTTCGCAGATTACCGCCGCTTTTTCGCTGCAATGTGGCGGTGTGTTCGAACAGGCTCGCTGGCCCGCCGTCAATTGTCACCAGCTCTATCAGCACGACCTGCTCACCGCGCCGATCACCGTTTCCAACGGGTCAGCAGCGGTTCCCGATGCCCCTGGATTGGGTTTTGAGCTGAACCGCGATGTCCTTGAGAAATTGAAAGTCGCAAAACCCGAGTCACGCCCCGAACCGCAGCGATTGCTGGAAACCCGCTGGCCGGATGGACGTGTGATGTATCTCGCCAGCAATGGCACCATCAACTTCGTGCTGAATCGGGCCATTGCGGCTGAGATGCCTTACTTCGTCAAAGGGGTTACCACGCGGCTCGTTCCCGACGATGGCTCGGCCCGCTATCGCGATCTCGTGCAGAAGTCGCAAAAGCAGCCCTATTTCGAGTAGGACGCTCCCGCGATCTGGCGTGAATTCCTCTTGACCGAACTGCAGTGACGCGGTAGGGTCGCCGAGCGCAAATCTCGGGGAACCACTGGAATTCGCTGTGTTTTCTGGTGTTCCCAGCTTGTCAGCACTCCCGAACGGTTCTGCGGTGAACGCCGCAATGCCGCGTTTTTCGGCTCACAGGATGTGGCCGCCATGCTTCGCCAGATCGCGCCAGAACGGTGGATCGCTCAGGCACCAGCCAAGGTGAACCTGTTTTTACGAGTTGTGGCCCGACGGCCCGATGGCTATCACGATATTGAAACCGTGATGCTGAAAGTGCCCGATCTGGCTGACTCGCTGGAGTTTACTCCTCGGACAGGTGGCCAGGTCGCCTTGTCTGTCAGGTTGGCCTATCCCCAGGCTCTGGGGGCACTCGCCGTCCCAGTCACGGAAGACAATCTGGTGCTGCGTGCTGTCCGCATGCTGCAGACCCTGTCCGGCTGCCGAAAGGGTGTGCAAATCTGCCTGACAAAGCGGATTCCCCCAGCAGCCGGACTCGGCGGTGGATCAAGTGATGCAGCGACTACCTTAATCGCCTTGAATCAGTTGTGGGGTCTCTCCCTCCCCTTAGAATCTTTACTGACACTCGCCGCCGAATTGGGGAGCGATGTGCCATTTTTTATTGCGAATGCCGCTTGTCAGCTAGGCACGGGGCGCGGAGAAGAACTCCATTCGGTAGCAGTCCGGGCGAGTTTGCCACTGGTTTTAGCGAGACCGCACTCGGGATTATCAACTCCGGCGGTCTATCGAAGCTGTGTTCCAGAGCCCGAAGGTCCAACGGCACAAGCAGTTATAGAGCTTCTGGGGAGGGCAGGGCTCTCACCGCTGGCACGACGTTTGCATAATTCTTTGCAACCACCAGCAGAACAGCTCAACCCGGAAGTTGTTGCTCTGCTGCAGCGGTTCCAGCGTCAGGGGGTGGTGACACAGCAAATGACGGGGAGCGGGTCTGCCTGTTTTGCGCTGTGTCATTCGTTGCGACAGGCCCGTGTTGTCGCCGGTCGGTTACGAGCCTCTGGCGTGCCGTGGGTCTGGATCACTTCGACAGCGGTTTAGGTTTTCCGGAGACCGGGAACAATGGTAGACGGCGATACGACAGACCTTCTGGCTGCCGCCTTCGTCGCCCCTGAAAGGAACAGGGCAACATGGAAATCACCGAGATTCGCATCAAGCTGATGGACGATCCGAACGATCGTCTGCAGGCCTTCTGTTCGATCACATTCGATTACTGCTTCGTCATTCGCGACTTGAAAATTATCCAGGGGCTTAAGGGTTCCTTTGTGGCGATGCCGAGCCGCAAGTTGACCGATCGCTGCCCACGATGTTCCGCGAAAAACCACCTGCGTGCCCAGTTCTGCAGTGAGTGTGGCGTGCGGTTGCAGGAAGATCGAGCGATCAAGAACAACGATGGCCGTGCCAAGCTCTACGCGGACATCGCCCATCCAATCAATTCCGACTGCCGCGATATGATCCAGCGGCAAGTCATCGAAGCGTTCCACCAAGAACTGGAACGGTCGAAAATGCCCGGTTACATTTGCTCTTACGATGACTATGGCGAAGATGCCTACGCAACCTTGGGCGAAGACAGCGAGGAGATGCTCGAACTGCGGACCATTGTGTCCATCAGCGAAGGGGCTCGTCGCAACGGTGGCTTTACTAACGGATCATCCGATGGCTACCGCCAGCCGCAGCAAATCGCTGTCGGTCAGACGACGGTAATGCGTCATGGTCACCAGCCATCGCGGATGACCGTGATTCAGCGGTGCGATACCGACGCAGCAGAAGGGTTTGGCGACGGCTTGATGTAATTCAGCCGTCGGCCGCATCGGATCTCGTGTCCGCAGATCGCAAGCTGAGTTGGTGCATTCCGCTGGCTTTTGCTCGCGACGCCGTATCAGCTAAAGTAGTTGACCGCGTTCTGGAAGATCTTCAGTCCAGCGCCAGCCCCACGCAGGCCGCGGCGGGTCCACTGAGGATGCTGTGTCGCGAACAGGTACCGTTCCGGGTGCGGCATCAGTCCCAGCACTCGCCCGGAAGCATCGCTCAGGCCCGCCAAGTCTCCCAGCGAACCATTGGGGTTGGTGGCCCAAGTCGGGGCGAGTTGGCTGCCATCCGCGAGCCACTCTGTATACGTTAATGCCGCCTGTCCTGCGCTCTGCCACCGCGAGAGTAAACCGGAGTCATGCGTCACCAACCGGCCTTCCGCATGAGCGATGGGCAAGTCGATCTCATCGATGCCGCGGAGAAACACATTCTGTGGTGACTGAACTTTGAGGCGAACCCAGCGCGCGGTGTACTTGCCGTTTTCATTCCAGGTCAACGTGGATTGGGCCGGGGCCGACTGCTGACGCTGCCAGCTCACTTGACCATCGGGCAAGACGCCTGCCTTCAACAGCGTCTGGAAGCCGTTGCAGATGCCGAGCACTAATTTGTCTGCCTGCAGGAACTCATTCAGCGCGTCGAACAGATGGGCCCGTAACTGGCTGGCGAAGACCACTCCCGCACCAATGTCGTCACCGTAACTGAAACCGCCAGGTACGCAGAGAATCTGAAACTCCTGCAGGCGTTGGGGTTGTTCGAGCAGTCGGAACAGATGGACCGACTCCGGGGTGCCACCGCACGATTCGAAAGCGAAGGCGGTTTCCACATCGCAATTTGTTCCCGGTGCACGCAACACACAGACACGCGGCTTGGCCATAATGGTCTCAATTGTCCTCTTATTTTTTGCAGGCAACCACCGGAGTCGCACGCCGGTCAAGCCCGAGATCGATCACGAAGTTCCTGAAAGCGCTGGTAGGCAGCCTCCCAAGCGGCGGACTCTTGGGGATGATACTCTTGCATCTGCGAAGAGTTCCGCACGATGGTTCGAATTTGTGCCAGCGAACCAACATCCCCTGCGGTTCTGGCCTGTAGCAAGACGTTACCCAAGGCCGTGGCCTCAACAGGGCCGGTCACCACCTTGCGACCTGTCGCGTTCGCGGTGAACTGATTGAGCAGTTCATTTTGCGTGCCACCACCGACGATATGGATAACTTCGACGCGTTCGCCCGACAGTTCTTCCAACCAACCGAGGACCATGCGGTACTTGAGGGCCAGGCTCTCGAGACACATACGGATAAGTCCGCCTGGGCTATCCGGGGTGGCCTGTCCCGTTTTGGCACACCAGTTCCGTAATGCGGTTGGCATGTCGGCGGGTGCCAGAAAACTATGGTCATCGGGATCGACCAGCGAGCGGAAGGGTGCCGCATGTTCTGCGAGTTGTTTCAACGTCGCATAATCGACGCCTTGCCCCGATTTCTCGAATGAGCGGCGACATTCCTGCACCAGCCAGAGGCCCATGATGTTTTTGAGCAGTCGGTAGGTGCCATCAATGCCCCCCTCATTGGTCACGTTCAATTCGAGAGCGCGGGGTGTCAGCACGGCATGGGGCAGCTCCAATCCCATCAGGGACCAGGTGCCGGAACTGATATAGGCCCATTTCGCGGTACCGGTCAACTCGGTCGGGATCGCAGCGATGGCCGCTCCGGTATCGTGTGTGGCCGGGGTCACGACATCGAGCCGGGGCAGGTTCGTCCGTTGGGCCAGGCTTTCCCGAAGTCGGCCGAGTTTTGTGCCCGGGTCAACCACTTGCGGAAACATCGCCGTGGGAAGTTCCAGCTTTCGCAACAGGTCATACGACCAGTCGCGATGAGTCGGATGAAAGCATTGCGATGTGGTGGCGTTGGTGAATTCCACCACCTGACTCCCGCACAGCAACCAATGGAACAGGTCGGGCATCATCAGGAACTTGTCGGCCTGCGCCAGCAATTCGCGATGGTGCTGCTGGAATGACAGCAACTGAAACAGCGAATTGATCTCCATGAACTGCAGACCGGTCTGCGCAAAGATCTCTGCACGGGGGACGCGGCGGAAGGTGGCTTCGAGTTGGCCATTGGTACGAGGATCGCGATAGCAGTAGGGCTGCCCCAGCATCTCTCCCGTTTTGGAGAGAAGCATGTAGTCGACACCCCAGGTGTCAACCCCCACCGAGACCAGCGATGGGCCATATTTCGCGGCGGCTTTGCCCATGCCGACCTGGATTTCTGACCACAGCCGCAGCACATCCCAGCGCAGAGTTTCGGCGACGGAAACCGGGCCGTTCGGAAAGCGGTGCAGTTCTTCCAAACGTACCTGATCGCCATCGAACAGGCCGGCAATAACTCGACCGCTTTCCGCTCCCAAATCGATTGCCAGGAAGCACTTATCTGCCATCGTTCGGTCCAAGCTCAGTCAGTGATTTCCATGATGTCGGAGGATATCAGCGTAGGATACCGGATTCCGGCGGATCATGCGATGATTGGCCACATTGCCGCAGGGTTAGCCAGCTTGGCACCGCTTGAGCAGGAAAGCCGCCGTGGCTTCGAGGACTTCAAAGGGAATTTGATGTCCACCGTTGAAATCGAGAGCTTCAAGGCTGACGCCACTGTCATTCAGGACCTCAGCCAGCCAGTTGCCTGCGAGGAAGGGTAACACGACATCTTGTCGGCCGTGACTCTGCAGCACCGGCAAACCGTTCATCCGCTTCCATCCGGCTCGCCACGCCGTTTCATGAATGAGCGCTCCAGAATACAGGACGGCACCGGCGGGTCGCTCGGGAAGACCCGCGACCGCTTCCATGGTCAGCATCGCCCCTTGGGAGAACCCCCCCAAGATGACCTGCGGCCAGGCGAGTCCGTTGGTTTCCATCCAAACAGAGACTGCCCCTCTCAGCTTTTCCGCCGCGTCTTCCAATCCCTCCGGGCATTCCTGGCGGATTTCATGAAAGCGGCTCGCTGTCAGTTGGGCCTGGAGCCGTTGCAGACTGAGGGGCCACCAGGCATAGCCTCCAAACATTCCCTGGTCGGCGAGACTGACTGGGGCTCCGGGAAACAGAAACTGCACGCGCGAACTTAATTCGGGTTCCACTTGCAACAAGACCTCGGCGAGCGGGACCAGATCGGTTTGCGGTGCCCCGTAACCATGGCAAAAGACCACACCCAATTCGGGCTTCACTCCCGCCGGGAGATCATCAATCACTTCACATTCGAGGGACCCGAATGTCTGTCGAACCGTTCGCATGCTTCGCTTTCAGTACGCCGGATTGCGACATCTCACTGACGACACGCCAATGACTGGGATGACATCAATACGACTGCATTTAGTGCTGTGTTCGATTGCAAACCAGCACGTTTCTCAAATGGGAAAACTACCGAACCATCTGTCAGATATTGAGTTCGGATAATTCTCCCCTGCAGTCATGTGCAGTTTGGCACCTCACCTGCTTTCTCACAAGAGCCAACTCCCGAATTCCCGTATTCCGGCAGAATCTGGTGCTCTCATGAATTTCGTCACCTCTCTCTATCTCGGCATGTCGCTCATCATGGCTTTGAGTTGGGAGAACGCGGTGGGGGCAGGAGAATTGCAAGAACGCGAAGCTGCCCGGAATCAGGTGATTGGATGCTGTCATCGATTGGCCTCGTATTGGGATTCCGTGGGTGGATCGCGACATCATATTCTGCAAATTCACCGTCTGGCCGACCCGTTGCAGGGGGGAACGCGATCAGATCTCTACGCAGAATGGGCGTTGAGCCAGGCACTGCGTCAGTCGAGTGAACACGCGGCGCGAACCCTCGTAGAACTTCGTGTGGCGACGCATTCCCCGGTGTGGGACATTCGCATCAGCCGCGGGTTTCTGAGCGAGACGGTTCCCGTGCCAACGGGGTTGGCCAAGTCGACCGGCGCTCGGCTACTGCAAGATCTCGATCACGCCCTCGCGGCTTGGGAAGAAGCCTTGATTGCGGCATTGGCTGACGAGTTGTGTCATCCGCACGAACTGGCGCCGCCTTCAATTGAGCCATTCTCTCGCATTTGAATATCCAATGAACACTGAGACTGCGAGACAGAACCCTTGCATTCTGGATGTGGCAATGTTGCAATCCTCGGCAACTCTGTCGTGAACACTCACTCCGTTCAAGGATGCTGTTGTGCCGAAGAAAAAGGCTGTTAAGAAGTCTTCAACCCCGAAGCGAATTGTGTTGCGCACGGGGGAAGCCCTGGTCGAAGGTGGTCCTGATTGTCTGTGTGCGGAACCTGAAGTCGTGATCGGTGAACTCGATGGCCCAGTCGGGTTCTCGATTGCCAACCTGATGGGGAATCAGGTGCAGGGACATACCAAAGTCTTTGCGATTCTGAATTGCGATGTGCAGGTCCGCCCGACGACGGTCATGGTCAGCAAAGTGACCGTGAACAGCACCCGTTACACCAACATCCTGATGGGCACCGTTCAGGCTGCGATTGCGAATGGCGTTTTGGATGCCGTCCGTGCCGGGGATATTCCCAAGGCGAAGGCCGATGACCTGGGCATTATCGTTTCGGTCTGGCTCGATCCAGCAGTATTGAAGGAAGAGAAGCTCGATTGTGAACAACTCTTCCAGAACCATCGGCAGGCAGTGGCCAAGGCTTTGAAGAAGGCCATGAACAATGAGCCGGGGATTGATTGGTTACTGAAGAATCAGGACAAGGTCACCCACATCTATCATCAGATGGCGGTCGATGGGCAACTGTAGGTCGTGTCTCAGTATGTCGCTGTGAACAAAGAGACGGCATCAACTGAAGTGTTGATGCCGTCTCTTGTATCGACCGCTCTGACATTTTTGGATCAGGCGAGTAACTCGTGAATCGGTTGATAAGCCGGGTCCGCAATCGGGACATCGCGGCCATCGATCTGGAACGAGTCGGCGGTGTTCACACCCACGGCTGACAGATAGGTGTGGAAGAGATGGCCATGATCGACCTGGCGATCGGTCACTTCCGTCCCCTTATCGTTCGTCTTGCCGATGATGGCCCCCTTCTGCACGCCGGTGCCACCCATCAGGACCGACCAGGCTCGGCTCCAGTGATCGCGACCGTAATAGGGGTTGATGTTCGGAGTCCGGCCGAATTCCGACAGCACCACGATCAACGTGTGTTCGAGCAAACCCCGTTCTGCGAGATCGCTAACCAGGGTGGCAAACGGGGTATCGAACTCGCCCAACTGTTCGATATGGAAGTTGAAGTTCTCATTGTGTGTGTCGTAATTGCTGTGAGTCACCTGCACGAACGAGATGCCATTCTCGATCAACCGGCGAGCGAGCAGACATTGCCGACCAAAGTCGTGTTTGCCGTAACGCTCAAATTCCTTTTCCGGTTCTTTGCTGACATCGAAGACGTCACGCTGCGCTAGCAGTTGCTGGGCCTGCTCATAACTGAAGGTGTAGGCTTCGGTCAGTGCGGTCCGTCGTCGACTGAGAAACTGCTGGTCGAGCTGTTTGCGGAAGGCGTTACGGCTGGCATCCATGGCTTCCGTAAGATCTTCAGGCCGCGAAGTATTTTGCGGAGGTTTGCCACCACCCAGAGAGAGGCTGGCATACTTTGGGCCAAGATACGATGCATCGTTGGAACGTCCGCCCCCGCCGCCGGGCGTCACAATGATGTGGCCGGGCAAGGCGGCAGTGATGGGTGAAATGGCCTTGGCTGTCACGGCTCCGAGCACCGGGAAGTCGGAAGCGGGAGTCTGTCGGCGGCCGTGGAGCATCATGTACGCTCCCTTGCCGTGATCATCTTCCGCGGTATTGATACTGCGGACGATCGACAGGTGCTGCATCTGCTTGGCGGTCTCCGGCAGCAGTTCGCAAATGTGCATCCCCGGCACGGCGGTGGGGATGGCCCGGAAGGGACCACCAGTTGGAGTCGCTGGTTTCGGGTCCCAGCTTTCCAACTGGCTCAGGCCACCGTGCATATTGAACACCAGCATGCGCTTCTGCTGCTTCTGCAGTTCGGCCGTGATGCCGGGGCGGGTGAACAGGTCCATGCCCCCACCAGCCAAAGCACCGGTTCCGGCCGCCAGCGTCCCCAGAAACTGTCGGCGAGCCATTCCGTGTTCCGCCGATCGACAGGCATAAGACGCGTGCATGTGTTCTATCTCCTGAATCGTTCGAGAGACCCAAAAGTACGAGTGGCGGACTGTTACAGGTTGAACCGAAACTCTGCGGAGGACAACATCGCCCAGACCAATTCTTGAATGGCCTGTGGCCGTTCATTCGCACGGGCAGCGAGATAGTCTGTGACGTGAGCCACTTCTTCCGGTCGAGCCGACCGAGCAAACACGCTGACGTAAAGTTCCTCGGCGACCGCTGCTGGTTCAGTGAGAGCATTCAAACGTGTTGCCAGATTATTCCCAGCCGGATTCACCCAGCTACGAACCGTGCCACCATTGGCGACAAAGAGCGCCTGGTCGACCGTCGCGAAAAACTGATCCTGCGGTTGCCCCGCTCCACTCCCGTAAAGGTTGATGAAGGCATTCACGTGGCCTCGCATGCGCTCGCGGACAAGTTGATGCACCTGGAACTCACGGGCCGCCAGCTTTGTGGCGTCCTCTGCCACCGAGGCTTTGGGAACCGTCTTCTCGATTTCCGCATCGGCTGCGGCAATTTGTGCGGCCAGCATGCCACTGGCGACCGCCATCGAATAGGTCAACTGTTCCGGACTGAGCGGCTTCTCCACGCGGCTGACAAATTCCCGTTCCCAGGTTTTCATGACCTGATCCTGAGCGGTCCGCATGCCGGTTTCCGTGGTCGTGATCTGATCCTGGGACTGTTGAACAGCGGTTGTTTTTTCGGCCAGCATCTGCTGACGAGCCGTCAATTCCACAGTTGCGGCGGCGAGCGTTTGTTCCGCTGCTTGCAGCTTCGATGTCGCGGCTTGATGCTCTGCCGTGCGCGTGGTGGTAACGCCTTCCGCCTCTTTAATCGCCGATGCCAAGGGTTCGAAACGGGCTTTGAGTTTCGCCTGAACGTCGGTCAGTTCTGCGTCACCCGCCAGCTTCTGCAAAGCCAGTTCCAGATCTGCCATGGCATCGCTGACTGGCTTGGCAACCACAGTGCGATTGGTTAACTCCGTTTTGGCTGTTTCCAACTGCTGCTGAGCCGTTTGCACCTCTTGTGTGGTGGTGTTGACTGTGTTGGTCGCGGCAGTGACCACCGATTGCTGTTCGGTCATCGCTTGCTGGGCCTGTGTCATTGCCGATTGAGCGACCGGTAATGCGGCCTGCGCTGCAGCCAGCTGGTCCATCGATTGAGCCAGTTCGATCGACTTCTGCCAACGGTCTCGTTGGCTCCTCAAGGCTTCCACTTGCGAGGCTGCGGCGAGTGTGGTGACTCTCGCTGCATGCCATTTCGGTTTGATCGTTTCCCAGGTTGCTGTCGCAGCCATGTAAGTCTGATAGGCTCCCTCGGCGGCAGTCACACCTTCTTGCCACTTCACACGGGCCGCTTCCACTGCAGCCGTTTGGTCGGTCGCCGTCTGTTGCAGAGCGGCCAGTTCCGTGGTGGTGGACGTGACTTTGTTCGCGAAGGTGGTTGAGGCCTGGGTGACTTCGGCATCGTTCGGCAGCAGTTTGGCCGCCTCTGCAGCTTTGGCTGCCGCCTCGGTCAATGCGGCAATCACCGCTTGTTTGGCGGTGACATCGCCTTGCGTTTTGGCGAGGGCCGCTTGGGCATCGGTCCAAGGCTTTTTCAGGGCTAATGCCGCTTGGACCGCTTTCTGATACGCCTGCTCGGGTTCGGCAAAAATTTTCCGCGCTTCCATCATCTCCTGGTAGAGCTTGGTTTGCTCATCCGATGCCGTGGTGACGGTGGCTTCCAGTTCCTGAATTTTCTGGTCGAGCGGGGGGAGTTGAGCAGGGACAATCGCCAGTTTGGCGGTGATGTCGGCGGGCGGATCGATTGATCGCTGGTAGGCTTGCGACAGCACGATCTGCTGAATCAAGGCTTTAATGTTGTACCCGGAGGTGACGAATTCCTGCGTCAGCAGATCCAGTGTTTCCGGGCTGGTCGCAGGATTTCCCGGATGATGCCAATCGACAGGATGGACCAGACCGCGACCCAGCAGATTCGCCCAGAGACGATTGGGGATGTTCCGATCAAAGGCGGCATTGCCCCCTTCCGTGGCTTTGGCCAGCAACGTTCGCCGGCTGAACTTGGGAACGGGCCGAACTTTGTCTGTGGGGGCGGCAATATACTCATCATCCAATGCAAAATGAGGTTCTTCCAGTTCGAGTCCGCCGATCAACCGGGGCCGTGAACGACTGGCATCTTTCGTGAAGACCGACTGATAATCGGCTTCGCCTTCTGCCTTTTCGCCCAGATGCCGGAGTTTCGCCGGTTCGTCGTGAAACAGAACCGTCCGATTCACAAAGGCATGCAAGCCATAATAGTCTGACTGGAGATAATGATCGACGAGGGGATGGTCATGGCATTGGGCGCACTGCAGATCGACTCCAAAAAAGATGCGGCCGACATCCCGTGTGAGGATATGGGGTTCTGCGTTTCGATCGAGAAAAAACTTGGCCGCGGGACGAGTTGCCGGATCGGTTCCATCTGCCAGGAAGAGTTCGCGGGCCAGCGCATTCCAGGGTTTGTTCTGCTGGAATGAGGCCTGCAGGTACTTGATCCAATCGGCATGCGGGACGTACTGATCGGGCCGACGCTCCATCAGCAGCACATCAAAGACCTCGGCCCAATGCAGCGGAAACCTTGGATCAGCCAGCAGCCGTTCAATCAGTTTCGACCGCTTGTCGGGGTCGGCGTCTGCCAGGAAGGCTTTGGTTTCGTCCGGCGTGGGTAGGGTTCCCACCAGATCGAGCGTGATGCGGCGGACGAATTCCGTCTCGCTGGCCAGGGTCGTTGCGGGGCCTGTGAGCGACTGCTCCAGGACCGTGTCAATCCGTTGATGCAGCGGTTCTTGTGCCGACGCTGTGCCAGCGGTCAACAGGCACGCAAGAACGGCGGGCAATAACCCCCAGCAGGTTGGGGAGATCGCACTCAATTGCGATCGATTCATGGCGGGCTCCCAAGGCGGGACGTAGCAGGCAGGCACTGACGAATCAGCGAATCTGAATATGATGGCAATTGCAGCCATCGGCGTCAATATGATCGGGCATCAATCGCTCGGTTCCGGAAAACGTTTTCCGCCGGGATTTGCGATCCGACTGAACGCTTTGCGTAAGCCGGGAAACAAAAAACCCCGGCATGACCGGGGTTCTTGACAGCAATCTGTTCACCGAGGGTGTCAATCCTGAAGCGGACTTTTACGGTCCCGCCATTCGCTGGTGGACTTCTTCACGAACTCGTCGAGAAACTTGTACATCTGTGGCTCAACACCCACGCCTTTATTCAGAAGTTCCGCGCCTCGAAATTTTGTATCATACTGCTGCAGAAAGAGATACGGCATTTCTTCGGTCTTCGGGGAGATCAGGTCAGCGAGCTTCTTAGCCGACCCCTTGTCCTGGTTGTCCTTCTTGCCGACACCAATCATGACTGGCATTTTCATGTTTCGGATCATGGTAACAGCGTTGTTCACATTGAGTCCCGGCACACGGGTATCGGGTGACAGCAGGACGAGAGCCCGCACATCCTGCCCGCGTGGTGTGCGTTGTGACGCAATGGCGGCGTCATCATACGGCTCTTTCAGCCAATCGAGTTCCGTATAGAGCAGAGCCACCGCGGAAGAAAAATCGGCCCCTACGATCGCCAATTTGTTCATATTCAGGGCTTGCTTCTGGTGCTCATCGAACAGGAACTTTTTGACCGCTTCCAAGTCCATGGCGACCATGGCCTGATAATCACGCGGAACAAACCGCACGACTTCGGGTTTGCCCGCCGCTCCCCCTGCAATGTTCTCGCCATGTCCACGCAGGTCGACGGTTAGCACGGCAAAGTCATTGTTCTGCAGGGCTTGAGCAAATCCAGGGGCCGTCCCGACACCGGCTTGCCAGACCAGACGATTTCCTTTGGTGCCGTGCAGCAGAACTGCTACCGGGGCGTTTCGTCCCGCGGCTGAGGGGAAATAGGTGGCATGCAAGGTGACATTGTCTTTGGTCAGCAACGTCATGTTCTGCATGGCGGGAATCGCCGGCTTCTTGGCTGTTCCCTGTGCCCAGACAGATGTTGTCCCGGCAAGGTCCGAAGAGGCGATAAGGCAGACCAGTAGTCCGTACGTGATCAACCGAATTTGGGTGAGCATCACGGGGCAGGCTCCTGTGGATTGTCTGACGGTTCGAAGATCCGAGGGGAATTCTGAGGCAACCGAGGGTGCAATAGAATGCCGCCAATCAGTTGATGCGTGTGAAGATGCTCACGCCGAGCTTTTGGGGTTGTGCTGCTGTGCTGCTGCTGGAGCATCAGGCAGGAAACCACAAAAAGCTACCAAGACATCATCTTGCATCTTTGTAATAGTCTAGGGGGATTGCCTGCGGGAGGTCAATTCGTGAGACGATTCCCGAGACTGTTTCCTGCAAGTCTTTTGACGAAAACCAGCATAATTTCTCTGAATGCCCGCTCTGTTACGTCCCGCAAGGTGTTGAATGCGATATCGAAATTGTGTTCGACACGATGCATTTCAGGTAGATTCCTTGAAACTGGAACTTGCTCTCGCGCCGTGCCACAATTGAGAGTCCCGCGAGATCTTTGACCCTGTGCGGCAGGAACTCGCAGGAAAATCATTAGTCGTATTCCCCTCAGCCTCAGCGTGATGAGACTATGAAAGACCTGGCTGTCGACGAGCAGATTGTGGTGGTCCTGCGCCGGATCACTCAGGCGATTGACTTATGGTCACGGGAGCTGCAGCGTAATTTCGGATTGACTTCGCCGCAGTTGGCCGTCTTGCGTGAAGTCGCTGCGGGAGTGCACGTTACGCCGACCAGCCTTGGTGAGATCTTGCACCTCAGCCAACCGACGGTCACCGGCATCTTGCAGCGGCTCAGCGAAGCGGGCTATGTGGCGCGGGAACGATCGGACAGCGACCGTCGCAGCATCGTTGCCCATGTCACGGAAGAAGGGGCGGCAATTCTGTCCAAAGCACCTCCCCTGCTGCGCGACCAGTTTCGCGAGCGGCTGGCGGAGTTTCCCGAGTATCGTCAGACTGAGTTGCTGTCGAGTCTGCAACTGGTCGCCGATATGCTGCAAGCCCCAACGGATGGCGAGCAGGTTCCCTTCCTCGATCCCTCGTCGCCGACCAAGCGCCGCAGCAAGCGAGCCTCATCAAGCTGATTCTACATGCAGAGATGATTCTCTCACCAACTGTGCGAGACAGTGTTTCTATCTAATGCCTGCTGCCTCGTTTTCACGAGACATCAGCGCAGCAAGCAATGTTTCGGTATCGAGTTCGTTATTCAGGCTCGAATCGACATCATTGGGCATTTGGGCTAAGATCTGAAGACATAAATGAAGATCGGCTCGTTGGCAGGGATGCTGACTGGAGGCGATCGTGGCGCATCGCTTGCGCCGAATCAATCGACCTGACCGCTTGTTCAAAAGGAGTTTGCCCGTGTCTGCCCTACGCCAGCACGGATTCTACTTCCCGACATCGTTCTTTCGCCTGGTGTCGCTCATCCGTCCTGCTTATCGAGTGGGACTGGTCTGCACGTTATGTTGTTTCTGGGGAACGTCGAACGGTGTTATCGCTCAAACACCGCAACTAACAGGGACTGTGCCTGCAAGTTCACGCGAAACACCCGGTGAGAAGCCTCTTGCAAACCCGGCCAATCCCGCTGTGCCCACCACACCGGCCGCCACTCCCGCGCCGGTCTCGGAAGCAGAACGCATTTCCGGTTTGCAACGCTCGATCGATGCTGATGCGGCACGTGTGAAAGAGCTGGAACGGGATTTGTCGAATCCCAAAAGTCCCTACGCACTGGCAGAAACCGAGTTCAAAAAACTCGACATGCAATTGAACGATCTTCGCAAGGAATTGAAACAGGCGGAGAACGATAACAATGTCACCAGGCAACAGGAAATCACAGCGAAAATCCAGGAGCTTGAGCCCACATGGGAAGAATCGAAGCGGCGCTTTGAGCTGGAAATTGAATCGAGCAAGACCCGGAAAGCCACACTGGAAACGCTCAATGCTCGGTTGAAGGCCAATCGAGAGTTGCTGGAGAAACTGCGAAATCCTGATGTTCCCGCGTCCAAAGATCCTAATGCGACAATGCCCGCCCCGGCGACCGCAACGCCACCAACAGGCACCGCTCCCGGCAACACGCCCACTCCGGCAGCAAACCCTGCGACGACGCCACCGCCACTGACGCCCACTGAGGTGATAACCGGGGTCCCATCCACAACCCCGGCCGCTCCTTCCTCGCCACTCCTGGCACCACCCGCCAAAGATGAGCAGGTTCAGGCGGCCGAGGCGAAGGTCGAGCAACTGACGCAAGAGTCGGCCAAAGCCCAGGCCGAACTCGACAGCGTGACGCAACGCATCAATTCTCTCGAAGAAAATATCGGACTCGAACGCAAGCTCCGTGACCTGGCTCGCCAGAAGGTGATCGAAGCCGAAGCCGAAGTGAAGAAGCAGCGGCAGTCTTACTGGCAGCAACTCTCGGCAGGAGACCTGACTGCGGCTGAGACGCGTAAGCAGTTGGACGAGTCGCAGAAACGACTCGATGCCGCGGCTGAAGACTCCCGCAAAGCGGCGAATCATCTCGATGAACTGCAAAGTGAGCTGGCTTTAGTTCAGGCGGAACAAATTGCAGCCATGCGGCTGGCGGAAAAACGCTCGAAAGACGTCGAAGACGCGAAAAGCCAACTCGATTCGCTCTCCAGCCCGTGGTCACGACATCGGATTGAACGTTGGCTGGTCAATCAAGGCGTCAGAATTCTGATCATTCTGATTGTCGGCCTGCTGGTGCTCCGGATTTCCCGGGCCTTGCGCAAGCGACTCGTCGATCTCATTGTCAACCGCAGCCGCCGTGGGACCACCAATGAGCGGGAAAACCGTGCCCGCACTCTGGTCAGCGTCTTTCACAACGCTTTCACCACGTTTGTGTACGGGTTAATGGCGGTCCTCGTTCTCGAAGAATTCGGATTCTCGGTCACCCCGCTGCTCGGCGGTGCTGCGGTTGTCGGTTTGGCCGTTGCGTTCGGGGCACAAAGTTTGATCAAGGACTACTTCACCGGGTTCATCGTGCTGCTCGAGCAACAGTACATGCTGGGTGATGTCATCAAAATCGGCAGCCTCTCCGGTCAGGTGGAGCGTGTGACATTACGCATGACGGTGCTGCGCGATCTGGAAGGCAATGTCCATTTCATTCCCCATGGTCAGATTAACTTCGTAACCAATATGACACACGGCTGGTCGCGCGCGGTCTTTGATGTGCAGATCAGCTATGACGCCGACATCGATCAGACCATTCGCGTGATCATGGATCTGGGCCGGGAATTACGCCGTGACCCGGCCTTTGGCCCGCTGATCATTGAGGAGCTTTCGATGCTCGGCGTCGATAACCTCGGCGACTCCGGCATCGTGATCAAGTTCTTTATTGCCACGCGGCCCTTGCAGCAATGGACCATCAAGCGTGAAATGCTGCGGCGGATCAAGATGCGTTTCGATCAGGATGGCATCGAAATTCCTTACCCGCAGATGACCTTGCACACGTCGAACGGAGAGATGCCAGAGCAGAAGCCCCGCCACGAGAATCCACTGCTGTCATGAGGGCAAGGCTGCGATGGACGACGGGATTCGTTAGGGCGTGGGCAGCGTTCCTATCAGGTCATTGACCAGTTTCGAAAGCTGCTCGTGGGTGATCCGCAAAGGCACACGCACACGTCCGCCCGATTGCGAATCGGCTTCAAAACGCTGCAAGGTGAACCGTCCGGCCCCCTGGGTCGAGAGGACCACTTCGTAGTATTTGGGGTGGCCAACGGAAGTATCGGGCGGATTTGACCGGATGAGCACTTCATTCCCCTGGGCATCGAACTCCAGCGGATGGAGTGTTTCCAGCAGGTAAGTGATCCGCTGACACAGACCCTGAGCCCAGGTCTTCAAGGTATCGAGGGACGTCGCGGAAAGCCCCGGCACCGTCAAGCGAAGTTCTTCACACGAGACCCCCAGCGATTCCACGCAGATCAGATCGACCGCCAGGGAATTTCCCGATGCATCTTTGACGGCGAGCGTGTGTGAGGGCAGGAACGTCTGCCCGACAAGGGTTTGCAGGGCCGCCGCCAGATCGAGAGACAAACTCATACCGCTGGATTCTTTCCCGGATCACGGACATGGATGCCATCGGTCAGATGCTCACAAGGCTTTGACCGTGTGACTATGTCCATCATAACTGTAGACGGTCGGTTTGTCGTCCACCATCGATTCCAGATGGACCGGACGAGCCCAGAGCTTCTGCACATTGGCCAGGGTGTCTTGCGTGTAATCCTGTCGCAATTCCACGCCCTGAAACGTGTGCTTGAGGTACAGCTCGCCCCGATTGCGATGATTGCCATCGACAATATAGATGAACGGCCGGCCGTGATTGGTAAGGCTGTTGAGCAACTGCTGCTTCACCTC
Organism: bacterium; assembly: GCA_016125225.1. GTDB lineage: Bacteria > Planctomycetota > Planctomycetia > Planctomycetales > Planctomycetaceae > DSVQ01. The sequence goes on from WGME01000003.1 coordinate 679,094, forward strand.
GGTGAACTGGCGCGAGGCAATTTCGTAGGTCGATTCCCCTTCATTGTAGGCAAAGCTGAACAGCTTGTGCTTGGCACAGAACTCCGGCGTCAGAAAGGTATCGATGAAGGTAATGTCGTTATGCACCCGGCGGACTTCGAAAATCTTGTCACGCCCGAGGCCCAGTTGCTTGTCCCATTTCCGGCGGACTTCCCAGTTGTCGATGTCTTCATATTCCGCACCGAACTGCCCCCGGTTCCAGCGTTCTTCGATTTCGCGGAAGAGTTCGATGCCGATCTTGTAGGGATTGATCCGCTGCGGACTCATGGCGACGGTGCCGCTGTGATGGTCGGCATAGTCAATCACTTCGGCATCGGTTAAGCCATGACGCGTCATGATGGTGGTGTGCCAGTAGCTGGCCCATCCTTCATTCATGATCTTCGTCTGCCCCTGCGGTGCGAAGTAATAGGCCTCGTCGCGAATGATGGAGAGAATATCGTGCTGCCAGTCACGTAACGGGGCGTGTTGCAGCAGGAACAGCAGGATGTCGCGCTGTGGTTCATCGGGGAAGCCCCGTTTGGCATCGCGTTCATCCTGGGCCTTTTGCCGCTCCACAGCTTCCTTGTGCAGGACATCGGGTGGATTGATGAATGGGTCCATGTAGTTCTTCGCGGGGAGCCGCCCCTGTCTCGCGAGAAACTCCAGATCATCATCACGCAAAAGCGCCGCATGCGGCAGCGGATCGGTCGCGGGACGCCTTTGAATGTGCACCGAATGCGGGTCGATCAGGTCTTCAATCGACAGGCAGGCATCGATGAATTCTTCGACCTTATCAAACCCGAACCGATCGACATACCGCTGAATACGCGTGGCATGATTCGCCATCGTGTCGAGCATTTTGCGGTTGGTCTGGCTGAACCACGCGTTGTTTTTGAAGAAGTCGCAATGGCCATAAACATGGGCGATCACCAGCTTCTGATCCGCCAGCATGTTGGTGTTGAGCAGATAGGCGTAACACGGATCGTTATTGATCACCATTTCATAGATGCGCTGGAGGCCGTACATGTGGGTCTTCAGCAGCTCATCGTATTCGGCACCAAACCGCCAGTGCGGATAGCGAACCGGGAAGCCCCCATAGGCCGCGAACATGCACAACTCTTCAAGATCGAGCATCTCGAAAATGGTCTCGTAACAGTCGAGGCCATAGTCGCGGGCGTGGCCTTCCATCTTGAGTTGAATGTCTCGAATTTCGGACGGAAGGGTTCGAGCGGTTGAAATCGACATGACGGGTGTCCTTTCCGCAAAGCTCTGTCAGCCCTGACTTGGCGCGGTCTTCACACAGACAAATTCGTTGCAGCCCAGATTGCCGCCACACGTGGAGAGTTCCTGAAGTTGAAAACCCCGATCACGCAAAAAACGAAAAATGGCTTCGGGGCTTGCCACTTCGAACGGATATCCGCCGATCCAGTCGACAAGGTCGTACCACAGGTGCATCCCACGGCGGCGCTGGCTGGCGGCGACCGCAGCGGTCGATGCGGGTTGCTGTTGTAAACCGAATAGCCGGAGGATCACTCCGCCGGTCTTGAAGAATAACTTGATGCACGCCCGCTGCAGCATCCAGGTCCCACCAACCACGAAAACATACGTGGGCTGCAACATCGGCGGCAGTGCCACATAGGTCCGCTTGATCCCTCGCCAGATGCGGCTGTAAACGCCTTGATCGTTGTAAATCGCGAGATAAAACTGCCCACCGGGACGAGTTCGCTGTGCCGCCTGATCGATTGCAGTCCACATGTTGCCGGTGTGATGCAGCACGCCCCAGGAATAAACAATGTCGAAGGTGCCGAGCATCTCCATGTACTTCGCATCGAGCACGGAACCCTGTTCGACGATCCAGCGATCATCGGTCGCCTGTTCACGTTGCCGCAATTCCTTGGTGCAGGCAACGGATTGCGGATCGTAGTCGAACGAATGGACCGTGGCCCCCAGACGATACGCCGCCAGACTGAACAACCCACTCCCCGAACCAATATCCAGAAACGTGCGACCGGCGAGAGATTCCAACTGCAGAAACTGCCGCAAAGACCCCATCGCCGCCTGAATGCGGTCTTCCGTCAAGGTCGACAAAAACCGCTGCCAGTTCACACCAAACTGAAAGCGAGGCTCTTTGATGTCAATCGTTTGAGTCATAAACAGCGGGTGATTCCGACCAATATCTAAGATGATGGATTGATTTGATGAATCTCAACCTGACGGTTGACAAAGTCCACGCAAAGTCGATGTTTCGAAAGCAATTCCGTACCGATCAAAACGCCTGCGTCTTGGGAAAATGTAGCGGAAACCTGACAAGGAACGCCATCAAACTCCAGCGAGACCAAGTACAGATCCTCGGAGACTCGGCGTCCACCGGCGAGTTCGGAAATGGCGGTCCCCAACCTGGAGGCCGAGAGCAGCGGCATCAAATCCGCAGGTAATTCCAGACTACCGTTGAATCCGGTATCAACCAGTGCAAAAAAGTCTCGATTCGCGATCGTCAACGAAATCACGGGAACACGGTCGTGATTCACGATGCCCCGAATCATCTCTTGGCACCCTTCACAAAATAAGTGCTGGCACCCACACGCACAAAATGCAATAAGGCCATATCCCCGGTCGATTTCCGCTGTTGCGATAATTCCGCCAGTGATGCCGCCAGCCAGACTCTTTTGGTTTGCGGGTCAATTCCAGCCGTCCAGCCACGATAAGGAGATAGATCGTGAGCCGCTTGGTACTCCGCCCAAATCTGCTCGGCCCGCGCGATTTCGACGGGTGACAGACTGAGTTTCGTACCTTGCTCCGACATCGTTACTTACCCTTACCGAGGAACGTGCGAATGGATTCGTAGATGCCTTCTTTGTTCTTGATTTCGCTGAGGACGAGGTTCTCGAACTTGCCCGTGATTTTCTTCAGCTCACGGATATAGTCGCCGGAACCGTAGGGACTTTCCACCTGACCGTAGCAGACGAGATTGCAGGTCGGCAGGAAAAACTCCTGCAGCATCTTCAGGCACTGGGTGTTGTCTTCCCCCCAGTTATCGCCATCGGAAAACTGGAAGACGTAAATGTTCCAGTCGCTGGGGGGGAAATCGCGTTCGATGATCTGCCGCGTTTTGACATAGGCCGACGAAATCCTCGTGCCACCCGACTCGCGTGTGCGGTAGAACGTGTCTTCATCGACTTCGTAAGCCACAGCGTCATGCACGACATACCGCCGCTGAATGCCGTCATACTGACTCTTCAGCCAGGTATCGATCCAGAAGGCTTCCGTCCGGACAATTTCCTTCTGTTCGTCAGTCATGGAACCGGAAACATCCATGACATAGACAATGGCAGCGTTGGCTTGGGGTTCGGGATTGTCGGTCCAGGAACGAAAGCGTTCGTCTTCCCGAGTGGGAATGACGACGGGTTCACGCGGGTCGTAATCATTGGAGGAAATCAACCGTCGCAAAGCCCGTTTGTAGGTCCGCTTGAAATGCCGGAGAGAATCGGGGCCGGTCTGGCGGATGCTGTCGTAGCGGGTCTTGATCGACTTGATTGAGTTCTGCCCCTTGGGCTCGATCTTCGGCAGTTGCAGTTCATTGCCGAGCATTTCTGCGAGTTCATCAATCGTCAGTTCGGCTTCGCGGATGTGCTGACCGGCTTCATCGCCGGCTTGCCCCTGGCCATCTCCCTCATCGGGTGACTTGCCAATGGGCTGACCGACATCGCCCTCTCCCTGACCGACACCGCCCGAACCCTTTTTGCCATGCCGGAAATGGGGGATATCGATGTTGGGCACGGGAATGGAGACGACTTCGCGGCCCTGTTTGCCCAGCACTTCGCCGTGGGTGATGTACTTCTTAAGATTCTGCCGGACCTTGCCGCGCACAATCTCTTTGAAGCGCTGATTATCGCGATCAATGGCACGGGTCATGGAAAAGGTCCACAGGGGTCAGGCATCAGGTTTCAGTGTCAGTACATCACTTTGTCTGGAGCGATTTCAAATGTTCCAGGGCATCATGCACCCTTGCTGGGCGGTCAAATGTTCCTTGAGGGATCTCAGCCTCGGCGTTGACTCGGACATTGTGGAATGAAAAGCGTTGCACCCAACTGACTCCATCATGCGTGAGCACGATGCAGGGAAGCTGCTCAGTAGGACGAAAAGCGACTCGCAATGTGCGTCGAGGGGCATGCATCATTGCGGGATCCTGCCGCGAGAGGAGGTCGATAATGACGTAATCAGAATCACAGAGTCGCAATTTGAAGGTGTAATCTGCCAATGGCTGATTGATCGGAAGGAAAAGCGGCATAACCGCCTGGGGGGCATAATTTTTGCCAAAGAATTCGGCATTCCAATTCTGCCATGTCGTATTGACCGGATTTTTTGCGGAAGCTGGTTTCCATTCAATGACTTCATAGATGGGATCATCATTGCGATCACCCCTTCCTACAAATATTTCGGTGGGGTTATCGATCACTGAGTAGGCGGGCATCTGTGAGACTGACGCGCTGGGTATGGTAGTCCATAAAAGTCGATCAACTCGCTGTCTGGATGTCTGGGAAGTCGCGCGGATTGGAGCCTGCGGCGAACGAACACTCCTCAAGTCAGCTGCTGAAGCGGGAAACTTCTCGTATGGGATCAATTGATACGCCCAGTTACTTCCATCACGATAACAGGAGCCGCGACCATAACTGACGCTCTGCAAGAGACCGTTGCATTGTTGAATGTGGAACTCCGCCGAAAGCCGGGTCGCATCGTGAATGGCATCCGACCAGCGCGCGAGATAGGCCTGGACGATCGCGTCGTCGGCAGAGATGGGCCCAGTTGCCTGTTCCTGGGCGAACACGCTTGCCGCCACGGAACAAGTGGCCCACGCCACCAGGAGTCTTAATGTTGCTTTCATCCCTGAACCTGCATTCCAACGGATCAGCCTTCAGCGAACCTCTTCCTGTGGAATCACATATCATGAAATCTCGAGCTGCGTAACAACCGCTCAGCTCCCCGCCTTAGCATCGCCGCGGGCGAAGATGCTCGCGACATACTGCAGCACGTCGGTCGCCGATTCGTCGTTGTAGCCGAACGTGCGAATCAGGCGGCCTTTTACCACGTCGATCTTTTCCTGCGTGTCTTTGTCGACCACATTCGAGACCAGACTGGTGAGCTTGATCGTGTCTTTCTGGTCTTCAAAGAGTTTCATCTCGAGCGCCTTATGCAGCCGCTCGTTGGTCTTGTAGTCGAACTTCTTGCCATCGAGCGCGAGTGCCCCGATGTAGTTCATAATCTCGCGGCGGAAGTCGTCTTTGCGGGTATCGGGAATGTCGATCCGCTCCTCGATCGACCGCATCAGGCGTTCATCCGGCTGTTCATCCTGACCGGTGAACTTGTTGCGGACTTTTTCCCGCTGGGTGTACGCCTTCACATTGTCGATGTAGTTCGAGCAGAGCCGCGTGAGGGCTTCCTCATCGGCGGCAATGGCTCGTTGCACTTCATTCTTGACAATGTCGGTGTACTCATCTTTCACCACGCTGATCAGGCGGCGGAAAGATTCCCGCGTGTCCTCATTCGGAATCAGCGAGTGATGCCGCAGGCCCGCTTCCAGTTCGTTCAGGACCATGAACGGGTTGAGGTTGGTGGCATCAGGATTATTGACGAGGGCATTGGAAATTTTGTCCTGCACATAGCGCGGAGAAATTCCCTGCAACCCCTCGTGCTTGGCCTCGCGGCGGAGTTGTTCGACATTCTCCAGCGTGAAACCCGGCAGCGATTTCCCATTGTAGAGCTTGAGCTTCTGCAGCACGGTGAGGCCATGATGCTTGGGCTCTTCCAGCCGTGTGAGCACGGCCCACATGGCGGCGACTTCGAGCGTGTGCGGGGCAATGTGCTTGCCGCGGACGCGCTTGGGATTGTAGTCCTTTTCGTAGATCCGCAGTTCATGACCGAGCTTGGTCACATAGGGAACGTCGATTTTCACCGTCCGGTCGCGCAAGGCTTCCATGAATTCGTTGGACTGCAGCTTGCGGAATTCCGGTTCATTGGTGTGACCGATGATGACCGTGTCGATATCGGTCTGGGCGAACTTCTTGGGCTTGATCTTGTGTTCCTGCGACGCTCCCAGCAGGTCATACAAGAAGGCAACATCGAGCTTCAGGACTTCGATGAACTCAATCAACCCACGATTGGCGACATTGAATTCTCCATCGAAATTGAACGCCCGCGGATCGGATTCGCTTCCGAACTCGGCGATTTTGCGGTAGTTGATATCGCCGGTGAGTTCAGTGGAATCCTGGTTCTTTTCGTCTTTCGGTTGGAACGTGCCGATGCCGATGCGGTCCTGTTCCGACAGGAAGAACCGCTTGACGGCAATGGTTGCCAACACTTTGGTCCAATCGCCCCCGAGTTTTTCGAGTCGTTCCTGGAAATAGAATCGGGACAGCGGGCAGACATCCCCGGTGATTTCGACCAGATGGTCTTTCAGCGGGTCGCGGCCCTCATTCAGATCGGCGCAGACATCTTCCCGGAACGCTCTGGGAATGAGTTGCAGGGGATCGCCATGCATCGGGTCCCAGGTGATGGTGCCGTCGTCTTCCTTCCAACCGAAGGTGTAGAGGGCTCCCTGGGGCTTGCGGCTATAAGCCTCGGCTCCCCGTTTCAGCAACCGGGCCATGGTGCTTTTCGAGCTACCGACCGGGCCGTGCAGCAGCAGCACACGGCGCTCGGCCCCATATTTGAGGGCCGCACTGCGGAAGACATTGACGAGCTGCATCAGCGGCTCGGTGAGGCCGAAAATGGCGTCGTTGCCGTCATGGTCGGGATCATCGAAGAAGCGATAGCGGATGAGGCCATCCCGGCGTCCCTCATCGACCGGGTACGAGCCGTATTCCATGATCATGTCGTACAGACGCTGATGGGCCGAGCGGGTGACCTCGGGGTGCTCGCGCACGATATCGAGGTATTCGTCGAAAGACCCCTGCCAATGTTCCTGCCGGAATTGTTCGGCATTCTGCGCGGCAGACATGCGCTCCAAGAGTGTACGGCCAGTACCCACAGGACCGCTCCTTCAGTAACAAGGGAATGGATCGTTGATGTAGTTGCGTGCGATTGAGCGTCGTTTCTCCAAAACGCTTCATCTCAAGTTCACAGGCAGATCACGGCGCAGCCAAGAGCCGGGCGAGATCTGAAGTTGGGAACCCAGGAGGAAGCTGACCGTCCCTGGTCGCCAGCACGAAGGTGGGAAAGATCAAGTTTGGCCAGCCGCTCAGGCGTGTTTGGCCTAAAACCACGAGTCGCGAATCACTTGCCAACTCGCAACGCAGATCGTTGCGACTCTTCCAGAATCAGCAGACGATAGTACCCATGACACCGCTTCCTTTCGGCGCAGCCCCTGAAGTTTACTGGGGCATCTGGAATTATCCCATGTTCCGTCGTCGTGGCAATATCAACTTTCGCCACGAGGTTGAAGAAAAAGCAGGCAAACCTGCTCGCTGACGTTGCAGAACTCGGAACCACAACGTCAATCTACTCCTTTCGCACAACCTTGAAGCAACTCGCGGACCAACAACTGACGCGTTTTCATACGAAATAATCGCATACCACCATGAACTCTTCCCCCTCGTCTCTTCCTCGACACACCTCTGCACTCCCGGTTCGCCTGAGTGGCGATTGCAAGGCTACACCTGCAGACTTCGTCGTCGAAGAAATCCCGGCGTATCTCCCCAGCGGTGAAGGCGAACACCTTTACCTCTGGATTGAAAAATGTGATGTCGCCGCTGAGCAACTGCTGAAGCACATCGCCCGGACACTGGACATCTCACAAGGCGATATCGGTTGCGCGGGACTCAAGGATCGACGAGCCAAGACACGGCAATGGGTTTCCGTTCCCGCCAAACTGGAACATCTGGTTCCGCAGATTTCGACCGACCGGATTCAGGTTCTGGACCAGCGTCGGCACGGCAACAAATTGCGAACAGGACACTTGGCGGGCAATCGCTTTTCGATTCTGGTCACGCAGTTGCGGCAGATCGATGAAGCTAGAGCCCAGCAACCGGTGGAGCCTGCATCGTTGTTGGAACAGCTAACACCAGCGATCGAGTTCCTGGCCACTTCCGGCTTCGCCAATTACTTCGGCGACCAGCGATTTGGTCGCGACGGTGAGACGCTGCAACTGGGGTACGACTTACTGACGGGCAAAGCTACCCCCCGTGATATTCCCTATTCCCGCCGGAAATTTCTGTTGAAGCTGGCCGTGTCAGCCGTTCAATCCGACCTCTTCAATCGGGCCTTGGTTGAACGGATTACCGATGGCCTGGCGACAACGGTTCTCGCGGGCGATGTGATGGAACTCGTCGCCAGTGGTGGCAAGTTCGTCGCGGAAGATGTGGCCATGGAGCAGCCACGAGCCGCTGCCGGAGAGACGGCCATCACCGGCCCTCTTTTCGGCATGAAAATGAAGGCGGCAACGGGTGTTCCGGGACAGCGCGAGGCGGCAATTCTCGCTCGGGCGGGGCTTACCAGTCAGAACCTGGAGCTCTACCCCGACCTTTTGTCTGGGACGCGTCGCCCATATCTGATTCGCCCCAGAGAGCTGCAGGTTCGAGCCGAGGCTGATGGCCTGCGATGGGAATTCACTTTGCCCCCGGGTGTGTATGCGACCACGTTGCTGGAAGAGGTATTCGAGTTGACGTCTGGCCAGTCCGGAACAGAACCGGTGGGATAACCGAAAATCAATCTGTCCCCCCTTTCATGCAGATTTCTGGTTGTTATGATGAAATAAGACAACATCCCCTCGTCGTAGATCAGCAGGAGCATTTCATCATGTCGCCATGGCTCATTCTGGGGGGGATTGTCATCGCGTTGGGTCTACTTGCTGCAGCGGCGATTCCCCTTGCCAAAAATATGCGACGGCGAGAAACGCAGCAGGCCGTGAAGCTGTTCCGGCTCCGCCGCGAGATGCTGGAAGCCCGGTTCTTCGATCTCGCTCGGACTCAAGGGAAACCTCGCGATCTGCGCTGGCTGGAATGCGACTGGCAGAACGGTGTGACCTTCGCCCGCGATAAGCAATCAGGGCTGATCACCGCATTTGTCGCCGTTAACATCCGCTTTGAAGCCATTGAAGGGGGCGACATGGAAGGCGTTGCCGCCGTGGGGACGGTTCGCGATGCTGTCGCCGTCTTCCACTTCCGGCAGGGCGTGTGGGGCACCGGCGGACGGGCTCTCTTCAATATGAATCCCGAAGATGCGTTGCGGAATCTCGCCGGGCAATATGAACCGCTACCAGCCGAACTGATGGCGGGTTGATGGCCCGCGTTCCAACAACTCTCTCCGCGATCCCTCGCTGATCGACCTTATCACTCCCGACGGGAATCACTGCGTGCGTTCATTCTGGAACTTCTATTCTGCGGGCCGGATTGTCTTCGGCTCCGGCTCGGTCCAGCATCTGGCTCATTTTCTTGAACCCTGGTCGCCGCGCAAAGTCCTCGTGATTGCCGATCGCATTCTGCAAGAGGTCGGTGTGGTGACGCAGGTGACCGAACCACTGAAAGCGGCGGGAATCGAAGTGGGTGTTTCTCTGGATGGGGAACCCGAACCCACGTTCGCCACGGCGGACAAGTGCATCTCGGCAGCAAAGTCATTTCAACCCGATGTCATCATCGGGCTGGGCGGCGGCAGCAACATGGATGTCGCCAAGATCACCGCCGCGGTGATCACTCATGGGGGGCATTTCTCAGACAATTTCGGCTTCGGCAAAGTGCCCGGACCGGTATTGCCCTTGGTTTGCATACCCACGACATCAGGCACCGGCAGCGAAGTTTCCCACGCCGCGGTCCTCACCGATCAGGCGAACCACATCAAGGTCAGCACGCTGAGTCATTACCTGCGGCCAGCCCTGGCAGTGGTTGATCCCAAGTTGACAGTTACATGTCCACCCAAACCGACGGCGGACAGCGGCATCGACGCGTTGACGCATGCCATCGAAGCCTACACGGCGACCTATTACAACGAGATGCCCATCGCGGCCGATGAACCGTTTCCCTATGACGGCAAGCATGTGATGGGCGATGTCTGTGCCGAGAAGGCGATTTCGCTGGTCGGTCAGCATCTGGTAAAGGCAGTGAAAGAGCCGCAGAATCTTGCCGCGCGGGAAGGGATGTCGCTGGCCGCGACACTCGCCGGGCTGGCCTTCTCGAATTGTGCGGTAGCCGTGGTGCATGCCCTGGAATACCCGTTGGGCGGTGCGGTGCATGTCTCACACGGGGCCGGCAATGGCCTGCTGCTACCCTATGTCATGCGGTACAACCTCCCCGCGCGGACCAAGGAATTCGCCCGCATCGCGGAACTTTTGGGTGCAGACACCACCGGAGTCACCGAAGCCGTTGCTGCCGAACGTGCGATTGCATCCGTCGAACAACTGCGGTGTGACATCGGTATCCCGGAACGGTTGCGTGATCTCGGCGTCACCCGCGATCAACTCCCGACTTTCGCCCAGAAGGCCTTCGGCATCACCCGGCTCATGCTCCTCAACGGCCGCAAACCGACCGAAGCCGACTTGCTGGCGATTCTCGAAGAAGCATTTTAATGAAGCCCAGGGAATGCGTTCCCTGGGCTTCGCAAGTCCATCACTGGGGCAACGCGGCGTCCGCGAAGTCGAGAATCTTCACCCAGAACTTGCGATTCAGCGTGTGCTTTTCGTTGAGGCGGTATTGCAGGATCGAACCGAAGTTCGGGCCAACGATCGGTTCGTCATCTTGCACGAGTCCCGTTCCTTGGAGCCCCTGCGCACCCAGCAGCTTGTAAACCGGATCAGCCCCCTTCAGCGTGTCGAGAGAACGCGGGAAATTCGCCCACGGGTCTTGCGATCCTTCGGTATCAAGAATCAAACGCGGTGCCACCAACGCCGCGACACAGTGCTGATCGAATGGCAGGCGGGCTTCGTTGTCGCCGAACTTGACGAACTCATCATTGAACCAGTGCGGAAAGACGCGGTTGATGCGCTCGACCGTTTCCTGATCGCTGTCTCGGCTCAATGCCATGCCGCCGGTTCCCGATTGATGGGGCACCGCGAGGGCGATGCGTTCATCCTGAGCCGCCGCCCATAACGCCGTCTTTCCTCGTCGAGAGTGACCAATCACGCAGATGCGTTGCGGATCAATCTGGTCATCGGTCACCAAGTAATCGACGCACCGCTGAAAGCCCCAGGCCCAAGCCGCAATGGTGCCCCATCGCGACGTTTCCGGGACATCGGGCATGGGATAGTACGGATGAATGCCGTCGGTGAAGTCATGCTTGTCGGGATCAAGTTCGCTCTGATGGAAGGTCGCAAAGGCATAGCCGCGCGAGAGGATGGTATCGACACACCAGAAATCGACCCGCGAGCCACGAATGTTCTCGGGCACCTTGTCGGTGTTGATGACGTGCGGCTGGATGGTGACGGCTTCATCAGCGACGACTTCCGCATTGCCCGAACTGTTGATGCCGAGAAAGACCGGCACTTTGCCCTCAGCCGCTTTCGGTACAAACAAGGCCAGATGCAGTCGCGGGGCATCGTCCGGCAGGTCAACGAATCGGATCTCAATTTCTTTGAGTGTCGCGAGCCCATTCACGACATTTTCAGCCGTCCTGGTCACCGTGAAAGAGAGCTTCGGTGCCGCGGGAGCCTGGCCATACATATAATGGGTGACGAGTGCCAGCAGTTCCGGCCGTCGCTGTGTTTTCCATTGTTCCGCTGTGGTGACCTTGGTGCCATCGAGCATCACCAGCGGATCGGGCAATTCGGCTCGCACCGGAAGTTGCTCCACCGGCGGAAACTCCGCCGCATGAGACAACGCAGCACAGAACATCAGCCACGAACTCAACAGCAAAAACCCACGGCCCCGCATCGGTGCAACTCCTCAGTTGTGGTGACTGTCTGACAACGCCGTCAGCATAATCCAACACGATCAGGATTACATTCCCCAAGGAATTGACCGGTCTGTGCCTGCGATCGATGGGATAGCGGGACCTACGATGCTCACTTCCATAGATCGTAGCTACCCCTTTTTTCGGAACGAGGATTAGGCATCGCCCTCAAAGATCGCCCGCGTCACAACTAAGTCAAATGTAATGGCGTGAGAACGATGTCAGCCTCGCTTGCACAATTGACAGGGACCGTTCTCGTATCGGTGTTGACAATTCAGTGGTGCACCCTGACAGTGAGTGCATCACTTACCGCTCTTCGGCTGTCGAATACCTGCAATACAATGAGAAGGTGAGAATCAAATGCTTCATCGGTTGCCGGTTCTGTTGTTGCTGATCCTTTCCGTTGCCGCCGTTTCAGCGATGTCTCAACTATCGACTGCCGAAACGAAGAGTGGCGCACATTCTCCGAAGATCAGGGAATTGCTAAAAGCGCGTCGCGATGTCATGGCGAAACGAGTCGAGATTTTCGAAGCCCAATTCCATAATGCTCAGATTTCCCGGGTACCGGTGTTAGAAGCTCGTGATGAGCTTTTTGTCGCTGAGCTAGACCTTGCCGAAAATCGGGATGCTCGGATTGATCTACTCAAAGCACGCGTTGACAACCTGACGGAATATGAGGGCTCTTATATTGCGTTGAAACATATCGCACGGGCCAATGATTTGGATATTCTGCAGGCGACCTCACGCAAACTTCTGGCGGAAATTGAACTTGAACGCGCATTAAGTGCCGAGTAGAAATGCCGCCGCTCGTGATACCCTGGGACGTACATCAGTGCGTAGGCTGGGTTAGCCGACAGGCGAAGAAGTTGGGTTACTCTGCGCTAACCCAACCGACATTTCCTAACCCTCACGCCTCCGCGGCGACATGGTTCTACAGCACGCCCATGTGTTCGATTTCGATTTCGACCGTGTCGCCATCCTGCATGAAGACCGGGGGTTTGCGGGCGGCGCCGACTCCTGGGGGGGGGGGCCGGTGAAGATCAGGTCGCCGGGTTCGAGGGTCATCAGTTGTGACACGTGACTGATGAGATGATCGATGCCGAAGATGAGTTCCTTCGTTCGCGAATCCTGCTTCGTTTTACCATTCAAGCGGCACTGCACGCGCAGCTCGTGTGACGGGTGACTGGGGGCGACCGATAGGAGTCTGTTTTTCACACAATAAGATTGATTCCGGGACATACACGGAGTTGAATGACACCAGAATCCCGATCGCCCCTCGTCTCACTTTCCGGCCGATCACCTTTTGAGGAGTACAGCATGCTTCGCTGGACCGCATTGACTCTTGGCCTGATGGCCTCGCAATTCGCTTTTGCCCAGGAGGCAGCCCCAAAGGCCGCCCCCAAAGCGGTGGCGAAGAAGGTGGCCAAGCCTCTCGAACCCGCGCCGACCCTGGCCGATGTCGCCTATGGCGAGCATCCTAAGCAGGTGATGCATTTCTGGAAGGCCGAGGGCGACGGGCCGCGGCCAGTATTGTTCTTCATTCATGGCGGCGGCTGGCAGGGGGGCAATCGCGACAGTGTCGCCGGGCTGCTGAAGGACATGCTGAAGAACGGCGTCTCGGTGGTTTCCGTCGAGTATCGGTTCATTCAGGAAGCGGTCGCCGAGGGGGTCACGCCTCCCGTGAAAGCCCCACTGCACGATGCCGCCCGAGCCTTGCAGTTCGTTCGCAGCAAGGCGGGTGAGTGGAACATTGATAAGGCACGCATCGCCGCATCGGGAGGCTCGGCTGGAGCCTGTTCGAGCTTGTGGCTCAATTTTCATGATGACCTCGCCGACCCGAACAGCAGCGACCCCATTGCCCGCGAATCGACCCGGTTGTTATGTGCCGCGGTGACCGGCGCCCAGACCACGCTCGACCCGCAGCAGATGGTCGAATGGACGCCGAACAGCCGTTACGGTGCCCACGCCTTCGGCATCTTCAAGGACGTCAATGGTAAGAAGCAACCCGACTTCGCCGAGTACCTGGCCAAGCGCGACACCATTCAGCCGTGGATCGTCGAGTACTCCCCGTATGCCCTCGTCACCAAGGACGACCCGCCGGCCTACCTCTTCTTCGGTGCTCCCCCCGCGTTGGGCCAGGACCAGAAAGACCCCACGCACACCTCCAACTTCGGCGTGAAACTGCAGGAACACATGCAAGCCACCGGCGTCCCCTGCGAACTCGTCTACCCCGGCGCCCCAAGCGTCGAACATCCAACCGTAAAAGATTATTTGCTGGCGAAGCTGAAGTCGTAATCGTTGAATGATTGTTGACAAGGTAGCGCCTGACTGCATCCGGAAACTCAATCTCCGATGCGTCAGCCAAAGCCTGACCTACAGGGCTCTTCCATGGTTTTCACGCAACGGCCAGCAAATCATCCCGATTGATAGTGGAGCTAGCAATAGAATCAACGACCAATAGGATACCGCCCAGACAGACCAGAAAACGAACTGCGAGTCTGCTTCATCTCGGTCCGCGTATCCGGCCGACTCAAATCCCAAAACCTGACTGTGCCATCTGGGCTTGAGACGATGAAAGAATGTGTAAGGGTTGATTGATTGACACTCTGTTGACCATCGAAAAGAGCTCGAAAGAGTTTTCTTGTCTCGGAATCGTGCCCACATGATGCGATGATCGGACACAAGCAAGCCATCGACTGTTGTCGGTCCACTCTGAAATGTGATGAAGTCTTCAATCCAGTAGCTTCTACCCAAAAGCAGCGATAGCCAGCATAGGACTATCAGCAGACCTAATCCGATTTTCCGCCTCTTGCATTGGAAGAACGTCGGCATGCATCGCTCCGTGGATCAGACGCCACGATGTTACCGATTCACCTTGAGCGCCAATACGCCACAGGCTCGCAGGACCGGCTAGCGCCTGCCATACCGAACTGGAAACAGCGGCAACAGTCTACGTCGATTTTTGCTTTTCACCAGTTCGCTCCTTCCCACGCAGAGTGTGGGAGCGAGTAAGAAGCTGCCTGATTTCTGAGTGTCCAGATAACGTCTCGGATTCAGGCTGCATGCCGTCCAACCCGGCTATGTCGGTCTAAATAACGAAATCCCAAGGCGAATCAGTTGTCGATGCTGAATTGCCGCTGAAGAATGGAGATGTGCCGCAGCTTAAATGAAAGCTACCGAAATTCGGTGGATCACCTTCCGCCCTCATCCGCGTACTTGCCTGATTTCGAAAAAAACACATCTGGCTGTTGAAAGCCTGCCAGGTTGTGCGTTTGACATAAACCAGTCCGCTTTTTCTGACGTTTTTCCGATTTTCACTGACATTCCCTGAGAATCGTCCCAAAGCGGGACGCACATATTGCCTGCTCGTGCGGTTCATGAGATATGGTTCCGATGCGACGTTCGTTGCTGCGGACTGGACAATTCTGTCGATTACATCCAACCTGAGGAGCGCCTGTGAATCGAAGCCTGCGAAACCGTGCCGCCTTTACGCTCATTGAGCTGCTGGTGGTGATTGCCATTATTGCCATTCTGATTGCGTTGCTGCTGCCCGCCGTGCAGCAGGCGCGCGAAGCGGCGCGTCGGACGCAGTGCAAAAACAATATGAAGCAACTGGGACTGGCACTGCATAATTATCACGACAACTTTCTCACCTTCCCCCCAGGCGTCGTTTCGAGCCTCACTGCTGGTGCCCCTTACCAGGGTTGGGGTTGGAATGCCATGATCCTGCCCTATATGGATCAGGGTCCGCTGTACAACCTGATCAATTTCAGTGGGACCATGCAGCAGGCCACGGTTGCCAACGGCCCAGCGGGCACCATTATTGGAGCCTTGCGGTGCCCGTCCGATGTGGGCGCCGAACGAATCGCCTTCTTCGATGTTGTTCCTACAGTGGCTGGTACAGCAGCAGTTGTGCAGAGCCAAGTCGCGCGTTCGAACTACCCCGGTGTTGTGGGGTGGTACAACAACTCCGGCACTCCAACCGGCCTGAACGGTGCGACGGTTCCTACAACTCAGCTTTATCGAGGAATCTTCGGTGTGAATTCCCGTGCCGGGATTCGTGATATGACCGACGGCACCAGCAATGCCATTATTGTGGGCGAACGCTACACCCCCAATGCCACCGGACAAGCGACTCCGCTGCAACCGGTCGGTCACGTTTCCTGGATTGGTTCCGGCGGGGCGCTCAGCGACAACGCCGCTCCGGCCACGGTGCTGGGTGATACTGCAGTGGCGGTGACTGCCGTCAATGCTGCGACCGCGCCATTTACTCCCGCAGGGTATCGCATCAACGGGAATAATACCGGTACTGTCGCTCGGGGCCAAACTTCGGGTTTCGGCTCTTATCACACAGGGGGCTGCCACTTCCTACTGGGCGACGGCACCGTCCGTTTCATCAGCGAGAACCTTGACTCCACGGTCTACCGCAACCTCGGTACTGTCAACGATGGCAACACCATCGGCGAGTTCTAATCCGGACCCTAAGATTCGACTGGCTTGTATGAGTCGGTACGAGAACTGATCAAAGCGGGAGGCTTCCAATCGATGTCTCCCGTTTTCGTTTTTCCACAAATGGTTTTTCCAGATGAGAACAGCAGTTTCTCGAGCGACTGCTCCAGGTTCTCACTTGTGATCGCGGGCTGGACCCAGGCAGATGCGGAAACCGTCACGCGAGTCGGAGTAATGGGGGCCAGCAAGGCCCAGTCGCACGGCGCAGCGCGCGTTGCCGGGGACATCAAAGTAGTTTCCACCGCGACAGACCGGACGCGGATTCTCCTGCACAGTGTACAGATCTTCGTGACCGCCGCGTGGATCGAAGTGATCCAGAATCACTTCCCACACACCGCCACACATGTCGGCCATGCCGAAACCATTCCGGCCTTTGTCGCCATAGTGATCGACGGGGGACACGAACGAAAATCCATCGCTCCACGGTGCGCTCGACAACGGCCATTTCTGCTGTCGATCGGGCAGGAAGTCGATGGCTGAAATGTTGAAGCGTCCTTCTCCGTCGCTCAATTCATTGCCCCACCAGAAGGCGGTGCTATCCTGGCGGCCGCCACGACAGGCGTATTCCCATTCGGCTTCGGTCGGCAGGCGGTACTCCAAGCCGTTCGGCAGTCGACCGGCCGCCCGCTCCTTGTCGGTCAACCACTTCGTAAAAGCCCGGCCGTCGGCCCAACTCACACACACCACGGGGAAGTCATCACGCAGCGGAAACTGAAAGTTCGGATCACGCCAGCTCTTGCCCTCCATCGGTTCCCAGGGATGAGTCACATTCGTCGTGAGATGGTAGCTGGTCCATTTCGGATTGAAGCACTGTGTATGACCGGCCGGCTGTTCGGCGTCGGTCACATACTTTGTCTCTTCAACGAACCGGCGAAACTGACCAACGGTGACTTCCGTCCGGCCCATCCAGAAGCCGTACGGCACCTTCATCGCACGCGGCTGTTCTCCTTCATAAGATTCCCGCACGGTCCCGGGCTGTGCCCCACCTTCGATGCCGGTCGCCCAGAGTTTCTCTTCGGGTGTGCTCCCCATCAGGAACTCACCGGCGGGAATAAACACGGTCTCCAGCGTGATACCGTTTCCCAAGTCCGCCTGTTTCGCATCCCCCTGTTGCGGCTCTGCTGCGGTGCCACTTCTCCCCGCAACAATCAACGCAACCACACACCAACTCCACAGACCTCGGGCTTGCATGCTCTTCTCCAAAGACGAATGACCAACACCTGCGAGCGGCTGGTGAATCATCGAACCGTAAACCGGGTGTGATAGTCAACTGTAGCCCAGCTGTTGCCCACCGGCGAACTCATCGCGATATCGTACCAACCGTTCCACACTAGGGGTGCCACGGTTGGCTGGCCCAACGGTGCTGATGACCATCTGGCGAATCATACGAACTGGGATACCCACACTGCTGGCGAGCCAGCAGTTGCACCCGTACGGAAGGAGTAACATAATTCGCTTTGCTTCCGAAAAGGCCAGAAAACCGTGGTAGTAATGTGCTACCGTTCCCATTCTTGCAACAGTTCTTCATATAGAAGACAAATGAGGGGGACGATCGAATCAGTCGGTCACAACCCAAACACTCTCTCAAGCCACTTCAGCAATAAGCCTCCGCTAACATCTGTAGTCACTTGTGACAGAAATGCACGAAGTAGTTGCATAGCATTTTGTCGGGTCGAACGAGGAAGCTGATTGTCTAGCAATTCATGAACTGCAGAAACTAGCACCCGCACCTGGTCCGGCCCTCCGCGACTTCTAATCAATTGCAGAAGTTGCCTTTCCTCCGTCGAAAGCCGTTCTTCTCCATTTAGTTCTGACCACACGATCGCACGCACTCGATCAGTTAGAAACTGGTTTTCGGATGCGAGATCATTGTCCAAAGCTGCTGCGGATATTTGATTCAGAAAGAAGCCGCTTATTACATGGCTTACAGAAGGGGCCGCTTTCATTCTGAGGATATTCACCGGACTATCTTCACTGTTGCTATTCACTAACTCTGACAACTCCGCCTCGAGACGGTGTGTGATTGATAGCATTCGTTTCTCTTTTTCTTGCCGCAGATCCAATAATAGGCGTCGGGCCTCTGTTGAGTATCTGTTTATCATTTCCGAAGTGGCAGCTTTACTGAGTCCCAAAGAGAGAAGCTGGTTCTCGGCAGCAAGTGAATCACGCACGCACAGGTTTACGAATTCTTCAAAGTCTTCGACAGATGTCTTAAATCCCTGTAGCGTCATGCCATCACGGCTTCGAAATTCACAACACCTTCCACTAGATGTTGTTGTTTCACTAATGGAGAATCCGGGACTTCCGGTCAAGGTAAGATAGTTGCGAAGCAACTCAACTAGTCGAGATGACTGAGAAGACCATAACTGAGAATGTGGGATATAGACCCGCAAGATGAGGCCTATTTCCAAGTCAGCTAGAAAGGCGATTCCACTCATCGTCATTTCTGACGTACGACGATAGGTAACCAGATTGAGTTCTCTTACTCTGAACAGATTCTCAACTTTGTGGCGAATGTCATCAGATGCTGGAAACGGTGCTTCATAAGGCAGTTCCGGTAGATCTCGCTCTTCACCACCCCTTCTGTCAAATGTGAAGATGAGATTTTTCACTTCGGAAATATTCCGCAATAACTCAGAGGCGACTTGTGAATAATCCGGGTCAATAAATCGATGGTATGCTGAGTCATCGATCCGAATAATCACTGCCATGATTTTGAATTGCGAGAACAGATCACAGATTGTTACCCAATTCTCTGGTGAGGAGTTTAGGCTTTTCTCTTTGTATTGCCATTCACTCGACTTGATCTTACTGGTAATTCCATCGGTGACAGTAGCTATCAGTAAAACTGTCGGCTTGCCAGTTTCGAGGCCGTCGAAGTCCATAATTCAAGCTTCGTTGTTGATGGTGCACATTTAATGGAGATCGTCTGGTCACTCTTCTGCCGCGACGTGGTTCTTCAGCACGCCCATGTGTTCGATTTCGATTTCGACCGTGTCTCCGTCCTGCATGAAGATCGGGGGTTTGCGGGCGGCTCCGACTCCCGGAGGGGTGCCGGTGAAGATCAGGTCACCGGGTTCGAGGGTCATCAGTTGTGACACATGGCTGATGAGATGATCGATGCCGAAAATGAGTTCCTTCGTCCGCGAATCCTGCATGGTTTTGCCATTCAAACGGCACTGCACGCGCAGGTCGTGCGGGTCGCCCACTTCATCGGCGGTCACCAGCCACGGACCAATCGGGGCGAAGGTGTCGGGCGTTTTGCCGAGCAGCCATTGTCCTCCGGGTCGTCCCTTCTGCCAGTCGCGGGCAGAGACATCGTTCCCCACCACATAACCAGCGACATGCTGAAACGCCGTTGCCTTGGGAATGTTCTTCCCCTTCTTGCCGATGACGACGACCAGTTCGGCTTCATAATCGACCTCGTGCGACACCTTCGGCAGTACGATGGTGTCCTCTGGGCCGATGATCGCCGTGGGGAACTTGCTGAAGACGATGGGTTCGGTGGGAATCGGTGAGCCGGTTTCTTCGGCATGGTCGCGGTAGTTGAGACCGATGCACAGAATCTTACCCGGCTTGGCGATCGGCGGCAGAAACGCTCCCGTAACAAACTGCCCTTTGCTCATTCCCTGGGCGAGGGCGTGAGCGGCTGCGGTGAGCCCTTCCGGTGTTGCCAGCACCTCGTGCAGAGTCGCCGGGAGTTTCGGATCGACCGCGACGAGATCGACGTATTGGTTATCGAGCGTACAACCGACGAGTTTCGGGCCGTCGGCAGTTTTCAGCATGGCGAGTTTCACGGGCGAAGTCCTTGTGAACGAAGCAGAAGCCGTAACGTCAACAGATTTCGATGCGCCATGTTACCGGAAATCGCGGAGTGATCTCCAGCGCCGCAATGGAAGCCCAGGGATAGCGATCCCTGGGCGTCTCGATGGAACTCCATCACGATAGCAGCGTGACGATAAACGTGGCATACTACCGCCTCATTGATTCGCTGATCGTTCCTGAATTTCGCTCCCGTGGAGATGCACCATCCCGATGACAGATGCGGTAACGTCCACCGTGATAGACAACGGTCTGACGGTGCTTGTGGAAACCCTGCCTGAGTTGCAGTCGGCGGCGTATGCCCTGCTGATTCCCTGCGGCAGTGCGTACGACCCACCCCAGGGCAGCGGCATTGCCAGTGCCTTGTGCGACTGGATCACTCGCGGAGCGGGCGACCGCGACAGCCGTGAGGTTTCCTGCGAACTTGATCGGCTGGGTGTGCAATCCGACACCTCGGTCAATGTGTCGCACATGACGATGACCGGGGCATGTCTGGCAGGGAATCTGTCGCCCGCGTTGGGATTGGTCGGCGATTTTCTGCAACGGCCCCATCTCGATGAGGAAGAGTTCGCCGGGGCGATTTCCGGCGTCGAGAATGAACTACTAGGGTTGGAAGATGATCCGCGTCAGAAAGTGATGCTGGAACTCATTCGCCGGTACTATCCGCAGCCATGGAACCAGCCGCCGGAAGGAACATTGGGCGATCTGGAGTTCATCACGGCCGAACGGGCTCGGCTGCAGTACGAGCAATGTGTACGACCGGATCGGGCGATTCTGGGCATTGCCGGTCGCGTCACGCTCGCTGAAATTCTCCCGGAAATTCAACGCATCTTTGGCGACTGGAAATCGGGCGGCGTGGCTCAACCGGGCTATGGATCACGCGGTGTGACCCGCGATCATTTGCCTGCGGAATCAACGCAGACCCAGATCGGCATCGCCTATCCGGCGGTCCCCTATCGTGACCCCGATTACTATGCAGCCTGGGCAGCTGTGAGCGTGCTCAGCGGTGGCATGAGTTCGCGGTTGTTTACCGAAGTCCGTGAGAAACGTGGGCTGGTCTATTCGGTCTATGCGACATTGAGTACGTTAAAAGATGAAGGGGCCGTGTTGTGTTACGCGGGGACCACCAACGAACGTGCTCAGGAAACTCTCGATGTCCTGCGGTCGGAATTGAAACGGCTGGGTGACGGCATCGCGGAAGAGGAACTCAATCGGGCCAAAGCCCTCGCCAAGAGTTCGCTGGTAATGGCCCAGGAATCGTCTTCAACGCGGGCTCGCAGCCTGGCACGCGACTGGTATCATCTCGGCCGCACCACCACGGTTGATGAAATTCAGGCAGCCATCGAAGCTTTGACGCCGGCACAAGTGGTCGATTATGTGCGGCGGCATCCAGCAGACGACTGCACCATTGTGACCATTGGCCCGAACGCCCTTCATTGAAATCGCACGATGTTTCACCACACGGTTCTGGATAACGGTTTGCACATTGTCGGCGAAGAATTGCCACAGGCCCGCAGCGTGGCCTTTGGGTTCTTCGTTCGCACGGGTTCGCGCGATGAAACCCCGGAAATCAATGGCGTCAGTCACTTCCTCGAACATATGGTCTTCAAAGGGACCGACCAATACTCGGCCGAAGACGTGAACCGTTTGTTCGATGAAGTCGGTGCGCAATACAACGCCTCGACCAGTGAGGAAGTCACACTGTTTTATGCGGTCGTGCTGCCCGAGTATTTCGAGCAAACGTTTCCGTTGCAGGCCGCGATTCTTTATCCCGCCTTGCGTGACAGCGACTTCGACACTGAGAAGCAGGTGATTCTCGAAGAGATCGGCATGTACGACGATCAACCGGCGTATGTCGCCTACGATCATGCCATGCAGGGACACTTCGCCGGTCATCCGCTCGGGCAGATCATTCTCGGCACCAAAGAATCGGTCTCGGCACTCACCGCTACGCAGATGCGTGACTACCATGCCGCACGATATCGGGCGGGAAACATCGTTTTGGCCGTGAGTGGCAAATTCGATTGGGACACTGTTGTTGCACAGGCAAAAGCATGCTGTGGACATTGGCCCGCCGGCACCCCGGACCGTGTCACACCACCAGCGACACCCCAAACGAGTGCGCAATGGATCACGCGGGATCATCTGCAGCAGGAACAAGTTGTGCAATTGATGCCGGCCCCATCGGCCACCGATCCATTGCGGTTCGCGGCTGACATGCTCACAGTTATTGTGGGTGACGATGGCAACAGCCGGTTGTATTGGGAACTGGTCGATCCCGGCCATGCCGATGGCTGTGAGATATCCCTGCAAGACTTTGAAGGCACGGGGACGTACCTGATCTTTCTGAGCGGTTCGCCGGAAGAAACCGCGGCCAACCTCGCGCGGTTACAGAAGGTCTGCGACGATGTCACGCAGAACGGCATCACCGCTGAAGAACTGCAACTCGCCAAGAACAAGGTTTCGACACGGATTGTGTTACGTGGCGAACGACCGATGGGGCGGTTATCGAGTCTCGGTCACGACTGGCTGATCCGCCGCGAATACCGCAGCATCGAAGATGACCTGAAACTGCTCGACGCCATCACCCTTGAAGATATGAAGCGGCTGCTCGAGTTGTACCCGTTGACCGCTGTTACCACCGTGGGTGTGGGGCCGTTAACCGGGGTTTAGACGGCTTTTTTTGCCGCTACGATTGAAGACTGTTTATAGCTCAACAAGATCACACCAGAGCCCGCGGCCATGATTTCCATGTCGCGGGCTCTGGTGTTCATGCTCGCCCTCAGAACTACAGCGACTTCATATAGGCAATCAGTTGCCGACGCTCTTCCTCGGTGAATTCGGGGCCATAGTTGTGCCCCAGATTGGAATTGCCGGGAAGCGTGGTATCGAACAGGAACGGTCCCTCGTTTTCGTAACCGACTTTCACGGGATCGTAGTTTGAGGTTCCTTTCTGGAACTGCTTCACGCGTTTGCCAGGACGCTTCAGCAGTTCGTCCAGATTCGGAACCGATCCGTTATGAAGGTAAGGCGCCGTAGCCCAGACGCCATTCAAGGGTCGCGCCTTGTAGGCAAGATCGCGGGGCTTGGGAGCAGGGTCGGTTAACGGGCCGGGCATGTTGCTCGTCACCAGAGTGGCCGGGTCCTGAGCCGGCAAAGGCTCATCTGGCCCCACTGTCATTTGCACGGCGATATGGAATAGCATCTGGTTGACCACGGCCGTCTCGCCGAAGCGGCCCAGACCCGGCAGCGTTTTGATTCGCCCTTCCAACAGCCCCGATTTTGCCATCCGCGTGGCGTAGTTCCCTGCCATCAACGGATCGGTCCCCGAACGGGTGATCACGGCTTCAACCATGCGGGTTGGCGAGGTGCGATCAAAAGTATCGTCATGACAACTCGCGCAGTATTCGCGAAACAGTACCTGGCCCGCCATCCAGTCGTTGGCATCGATCTCGCCCAGTTCTTCCGGCCATTGTGGGGACCAGAGTGTTTTCAGGCTGTCTTCGATTTCAATCAGATTGTCTTTCTTGACAGTCGCGGCATATCCGCCGTAGCCCAGCAAGCCGTTCTGGCTGAGATCAACATAGCCAAAGACCCCGATCACTTCGCCCGCATTCCGTCCCAACGCACCGACATCGACCGTGCCTGTAATCGGTGCCAAGGCCGGGATTTTGAAGTTGGGGATCGAACCATTCCATTGCACACGATCATGTTGCGGTGTGTCCCACAAACAGGGATAGTCGACGGGGGCATTCGCTGGGCCAAAATTCTCTTCTTGCTCGACGAAGACCGTGGTCACCTCGTTGAAGATCGCACCGATGGCATCGACTCGTCCGGGACCAAACCCCAAGGCATGGTTCGCAGGCAGATTCCGGGCGTTGTAATCCGAGCGGAACTTCACGTAGGACTGCAACTCTTTCCGTAACGTCTGGCGATCAGCCGTTGATGAACCTGCTCCCAACACTTTGTCCGCAAAGCGGTTGAACTTGGCACCTGGCGCTGCGGTTTGGTTCAGTGAATCGACTAGGCGTCGCAGCAGGGTTTCGAAGTCGCCGAGGGTGGGAGCCCCGTCAACCAGATAGGCCGTTCCCTCGTACTGCAGGACTCCGGTATGGCAGGCGGCACAGGTCATGCCGACGTGCTCGTCATCCTGCACGAAACCGACGGCAAGTCCATCCGGATTGGCGGTATCGGCCTGACGCGTGAGATATCCCAGGCTGGCGAAATGTCCCGGATCACGAAACAGAGTTGTGCTGCCGGGTTGTTCGAGATGAATGAACCAGTCGTAGGGCAGGAGTTTCGACCCTTGCGGAACATTGTAGAACCATTCCGCCGTAGCATCGCTCCAGTTCTGTTCCAAAGTCTGTAACGACGTCGCACCGGAGGGCAATTGCACGTTACGCCCCGAACCTTGGGCGTCAGCCAGACGGGAAAAGCCGACGATCAAACTCGCCAGAAGCGTCATCTGTAACAGTGGAAATCGCAAAAACTGTAACACCGAAACCGACTCCCATGAAACCAGGATTTTGCTGAACTGAACTGACTCAGCAGGGACTGACTGTGGAAACTGGCAAAGGACTTTCATCGACGCGTGTGCATGATCAACTGCGGCCAGCTCTGTGTCAATCAAGGCAGAATAAACAGAGTGGAGTAGACTCTTTTCAGGTCTGTCGTCGCACGTCGAATTGCAAGAGGGATCTGCAAAACGGCCGCAATCCTGCGTCATATTTCAGAGATTTTCAGTTTCCAGCCAATTGTCACCCGCCGAGATATCCACGGCAAGAGGAACATCGAGCGGCAAGGCGTGCTCCATTTCTTCTCGCAGAATGGTGACCAGCGAAGCAACGTGTTCGGCCGGGCATTCGAGGACCAGTTCGTCGTGAATCTGCAGCAGCATGCGGGATGGATGCTGTTCCGCATTAAGTCGGGCGAATAGTCGGATCATGGCCAGCTTGATGAGATCGGCCGCTGAGCCTTGAATGACCGTGTTGATCGCTGTCCGTTCAGCCATGTTGCGATTGCGGTTGCGATCAGGGCGAATCCCTTCAATGCGACGTCGACGTCCTTTGATCGTGCGGGCATACCCGGTCCGTTCGCATTCGCTCAGCACATCTTCGAGAAACTGCGTCACCCCGGCGTACCGTGCGAAGTAGTCATCGATGAACCGGGCGGCTTCATCTTGCGGGATGCCCAAAGCTGCCGCGAGTCCGTACGGGCTCTGGCCGTAGATTACGCCGAAGTTCACCGCCTTGGCCACGCGCCGCATGTCGGAGTCGACGGCATCACGGTCCACGCCATAAACGTCCGCTGCCACTGCGGTATGAATGTCGACACCCTTGGCAAAGGCATCGAGCAACACCACATCTTGACTGAAATGAGCCAGCATGCGGAGTTCGATCTGCGAGTAATCGGCACACACCAGTTTCCAGCCGGGTTCGCCCGGGATGAAGGCCTTGCGGATCTGTCGCCCGGCCTGCGTGCGGATCGGAATGTTCTGCAGGTTGGGATCGCTGGAACTCAGCCGCCCGGTCGCCGCGACGACCTGATTGAACGAGCAATGAATTCGCCCCGTTGTCGGATGAATCAACAGCGGCAACGCATCGAGATAGGTTCCTTTCAGTTTCGTGTACTGCCGATGCTCGATGATTTTCGCGGGCAGCGGATGGAGCGGGGCGAGTTCTTCCAGCACATCCTGATCGGTGCTCGGCCCGGTCTTCGTCTTCTTCTTGACGGGAAGTTTCAACTCCTCGAACAGCACCTTCCGTAGTTGCAGCGGCGAATCGATGTTGAACTCATGACCGGCGAGGTCGTGAATCTCGGTCATCAACCGGGCGAGTTCGGTGCCGAGGCTCTCGCTCTGCTGCTGCAACTCGGCGGCATCAACACGGATGCCGTTGTATTCCATCTCGGCTAGCACGGGAATCAGCGGCCGTTCGAGATCCCAATACAGGTCCCACAACGCTTCTTCTTTGAGTTCGTCGGTGATGAGGCCAACGAGTTCCAGCGTGGCGTCGGCATCTTCACTGGCGTATTCCGCCACCTGCGGCACCGGTACCTGATCCATCGTCTTCTGCTGCTTGCCCGTGCCGATGAGATCCTTGATCGAGATGCACGGCCGATGGAGATACTTGTCGATGAGGACTTCGAGATTGTGCGAACGAGCCCCGGCGTCGAGCAGGTAATCGCCGACCATCGGATCGAGACCCAGTGACGGCGGATGAATGCCCACGCTGCGCAGGACGATCAAATCGTACTTCACATTCTGATTGACAAGTTCGAGATCAGCACGTTCCAGAATCGGCTTGAGGGCGGCGACAACCTGTGCGGCGTCCAGCAGCGTGCTCCCTTCCGGTCCCATCACCGGCAGATAGTAGGCCGTGCCCGGTTGCCAACTGAAGGCCCAGCCGACGATCGCCGCACGACGCGGATCGAGATGCGTGGTCTCCAGGTCGAGGCAGATGCGGCTCTGCTGATTGAGATCGGCCACGAAGTTCTGAAACGCCGCTTCGGTATCGATGACATGCCATTCGCGCTGCACGGGAGAGGCCATCACATCCGGCGGACTGGACAGAATCTCGGTCGCATTCTCGGGTGGTGTTTCGTCCTCGTCATCGAACAGCGAACGTGCTTTCTTCGGAGTGGCAATTGGAATCGCAACCGGAGCGGCTGGTCCCAACAGCTTCACATCATCGACCATTCGTCGAAAGCCGAACTCGCGGAACAGCGTCTGCAACCGCAGGATATCGGGTTTTGAGCCGCGCTGGTTGGGCCAGTCGAAATCCAACGGCAAATCATCACGCAGATGGACCAGCGTACGACTCAACCGGGCTTGATCCGCGAAGGTCTTCAGGTTCTCGCGGAGTTTCGCACCGGGGGCTTTATCAGCATTCGCGAGCACCTCTTCCAGCGTGCCGAACTGGTTGAGCAATTGAGCCGCTTTCTTCGGCCCCACCAGCGGCACCCCGGGGACATTATCGACCGCATCGCCGACGAGTGATTGAAAGTCGATCACCTGATCGGGCCGGATACCCCAGTCAGCCTGCAACTCGTCGACACCCAGCGTCGTATTCTTCCGCAGGTTGTAAAGGTGGACCTGCGGGCCGAGCAGCTGCCGGGCATCTTTATCGCTGGTGACAATGCGGACATTGTACCCCTGCTCCACCGCCTGCTTCGTGAGCGTGGCGATCACATCGTCGGCTTCCCAGCCGGCATGCTCTATGATGGGCACGCCGAAGGCCTGCAGCACCTCATGAATGCGGCCGATCTGCGGCACGAGATCGACCGGCGTTTCGGTCCGGTTTGCCTTGTACTCAGGGTAGAGCACGTTGCGTTCGCTGGGGGCACTCGAATCCCACGCGAAGATCAACCAGCCGGGCTTATGCTCGCGGATCAGCGTCAGCAGGTCGCGACTGATCCCGAACAGGGCATTGGTCGGCTGGCCCGAGGGGCTGGTCATGCCGGGAATGGCATGAAACACCTGAAAAATCAGCGAAAACGTATCGATCAGATAGACCGTGTCCGACATCGAAATCCTGTCCGTCAGCAGTAGGCATCAAGGGAATGCGTAGTAGACCGCAATCCCCGCCGACATGCGACAGTACGCGGGAATTTCGTGATTCACCCGCCCGCAGCGCCAGCCAGGGTGATATGACAGTTCGATGGGTGCCACGGTTGGCTTGTCCAACTGTGCCTGTCACGATATGACGAACTGGACCAACGCCTATCCACACTGCTGGCTTGCCAGCAGTGACATACTCGCCGAGGCAACAATTAAATTGTTCAAACCTCTATAATAGCCGCTGTTATTTAATGGATACTAATCTGCCACGTGCATTCGTAAGCGCTGACATTAGCTGCTCAAAGTCAACGATCCAAGGTTGGCCGTCTCGTCTCCCATAGACTTCAACTTGCAGCGAGTCAATCTCCTGGTTGACTTCTGCAAATTGCTCCTCTCCAATCATCAACTGAACAACGAGTCGCTCCCGATCAGGAGGGCTTGCCAAATCAAGCGTAATGCTGTCCATTGTCGAGTTACTTCCTGAGTTAGGGGAGCCGAAATCTTTTTAAACATGATAGCCGCAGCAAATAGGTCAGCCGTCTATCTGCCGACTTATTCTGATATCGTGTTATGCAGGCAGGCGGGGCCCTGCCCCACCAAAAGATATTGGAAAACTGATGCAGATCACAGTGGAAACAACAGTCGCCGCGCCCATCGAACAGGTCTGGCGGGCTTACACGACGCCGGAGGACATCAAGCAGTGGAATGCGGCCTCCGATGATTGGCACACGACCTCAGCCAGCGTCGATTTGCGTGTCGGTGGCCAGTTCTCCTCGCGCATGGAAGCGAAAGATGGCAGCTTTGGCTTCGATTTCGCGGGGACCTATACGGCCGTGGAACCGCTCAAACGGCTGGAATACTCGTTTGGAGATCGCCAGGCGAAGGTGGAATTCGTCACCACCGAAACCGGCGTGATTGTCCTCGTGACCTTTGATGCCGAGGAAGCGCATTCCATCGACCAGCAACGCGACGGCTGGCAGGCGATTTTGAACAACTTCGCGCGACACGTCGAGCAGCAGGTGTGATGCTCTGTCTTATCATGCAGGCAGGAGCCTGCCCTACGATACTGCACCACGTGAAGCTGCAATCTCACGCAAGGAATGCTTGATGGCCAGGCTTGTGTTCGGAATGAATCAGTCGCTGGATGGTTACGTCGATCATACGAAGTTTGCCCCGAGTCCTACACTGTTCCGTCACTTTATTGCCGAAGCCGAAGGGCAGACGGGGAGTTTGTACGGCCGCGGGATCTATGAGATTATGCGGTACTGGGACGACGAGCATCCGGAATGGGATGACGATGAACGGGCTTTCGCGAAGGCCTGGCGGAAACAACCGAAATGGGTGGTCTCGCAGTCGTTGAAGTCGGTCGGCCCCAACGCCACGTTGGTCGATGGTGATCTGGAGCAGGCGGTTCGCAAGATCAAAGCTGAACATGAGGGCGAGATCGAAGTCGCGGGGCCGAACCTGGCACACAGCCTCACCGCGTTGGGGTTGATCGATGAGTATCGCATCTACCTGCACCCCGTGGTGCTCGGAAAGGGCCAGCCCTATTTCGCCGGACCACGGCCGCCGCTGCGTCTGGTGTCTCATGACCGAATTGCCGACGATGTGATCCGGCTGACCTATGTTCCTGCGTAACTTCGCATTACTCCGCGAACTCTGCGTTTTGACCGAATCCACCAAGCTGGCCCCAGTGCGGGCTTGCGAAGGCGAACGGTGAACGGGTACGGTTCAAAGACTTCCTGAGGTGCTTTCATCGAGGTGGTTTATGAACCGGTTTATGCTCGGCGTGTGTGCTTGGTTACTTGGCGGTTTCTGTTGCCTGCCACTCTCGGCGGCTGAGCGGCCGAACATTCTGATCTTGTTCGCCGACGATCTGGGCTACTCTGACCTGGGGTGCTACGGCAGCGAGATTGATACGCCGCATCTCGATCGTCTGGCACAGAATGGTTTGCGGTTCACGCAGTTCTATAACACGGCCCGTTGCTGGCCGTCGCGGGCGGCGTTGCTCACCGGGTATTACGCCCAGCAGGTGCGACGCGATTCGCTCCCCGGTGTACCGAGCGGCAGTCGCGGCATCCGTCAGCCGTGGGCGAAGCTGCTGCCGGAATTGCTGAAACCGGCGGGGTATCACAGCTATCACTCCGGCAAATGGCATGTTGATGGGCCGCGGATTGCCAGTGGTTTTGAGCATTCCTATAGCCTCGAAGACCACAATCACTTCTTCAATCCGCAACAGCATCTGGAAGATGATGTCCCGTTGCCGCCCGTACCGAAGGGGGCCAATGAGTACGTCACCATCACCATCGTCGATCATGCGATTCGCTGTCTGCAGGACCACGCAAAGCAACACGCGGGTCAGCCGTTCTGTTCGTATGTGGCGTTCACGGCCCCGCACTTCCCATTGCAGGCCTTGCCGGACGACATCGCCAAGTACCAGGAACGTTATCGTCAGGGATGGGACAAAACCCGTGCCGCCCGCTATCAACGGCAGCGAGAGATGGGGCTGGTCACGGCCGAGCTTTCCGCGCGGGAAGAAGACATCGGCCCGCCGTATGACTTCCCGGAAGATATCAAGAAGCTGGGACCAGGGGAGATCAACCGGCCGCTCGCATGGGATGCGCTGACATCGGAGCAGCAAGAGTTTCAAACCAATAAGATGGCGATTCATGCTGCGATGGTGGACCGCATGGATCAGGAGATCGGCCGCATTCTGGCACAAGTGGAGGCCATGCAGGCGACTGAAGACACGCTCGTGATGTTTCTGTCCGACAATGGTGCGAGTGCGGAAATCATGGTGCGGGGAGATGGTCATGATCAGACGGCAGCACCGGGTTCCGCGGCGACATTTCTGTGTCTCGGGCCAGGTTGGTCAACGTCCTCGAACACACCGTTCCGTCGTCACAAGACGTGGGTTCATGAAGGGGGCATCTCCACACCGTTCATCGTCACTTGGCCGAGGGGGATTGCCGCTCGTGGTGAACTTCGCAGCACGCCGGGACATATCATCGATGTTGTCCCGACCCTGTTGGATGTCGCCGGTGTGAATGCAAAAGCGGAGGATAGCCAAGTGCCTGCTCGTCCGGGTATCAGCCTAGTGAAAGAGTTCGCAGAAGCGGGTTCCGTCAGTCACGACAGCCTCTGGTGGCTGCACGAGGGGAACCGAGCGATCCGCATGGGTGATTGGAAACTGGTCGCCGCGAAGGATCAGCCGTGGGAATTGTACGACCTGTCACAAGACCGCAGTGAGCAGCACAACCTGGCCGCCGGGAAGCCGGAGTTAGTACGCGAACTGGCCACTCTATGGGACGCGCAAACGGCGGAGTATCTGAAGCATGCATTGCTCGATCCGGCTCCAGAACCATCTCGCCCTGCTAATGGCAAGAAAGCCAAAAAGAAAGCGGACTAAACGGGCATAGATTGGCAGCCACTTGATCATGTGATGCGGTAACACGACCGACTCGCGGGGATGCATCGCAGTCGTTGAATGGACTGTCAATTCATAGCGGGTCTGATACGCTGTGGTTCATGGAGTTTTTTGGCTACTGCAGAGTGCCTCGGATGGCCAGATGCCCCACGCGCTACGAACATAAGCCGTGCTCTGCTCCATGTGAAGATATGCCTCCATGGTTTTGAAAGTGATGCAGATCTATGTCCCGAAGGGGACCGACGAGACTGTGAACAAGCTGCTCGAAGAGCGCGAGGTCTTGTCGCGCTGGCGAGACAATGACCTGGGACAGATGGTCGTGCATCTCCTCGTCCCTGCCGAGGAGACAGAGCCGATTATGGATCGGTTTGAACAGGAGTTCTCTGATACCGAAGGCTTTCACGTCATCTTATTTCCTGTGGGGGCCGTGTTGCCACGGCCGCAGTTGGAACCTGCTGAAGACGAATCCCGTACCGCTTCAGAACCGGAAGAAGTACGATTCGGCAATCAACGTCTCAGTCGGGAAGAATTGTATACGCAGGTGACGGAAGGCCTGGACAATACCCGCGTGTTTCTGGTGCTGACGATTCTCTCGGCGATTGTTGCTGCTGTGGGACTGCTGCGAGACGATGTGGCCGTGATCATTGGGGCCATGGTGATTGCGCCGCTACTGGTCCCCAATGTGGCCATGTCACTGGCGACCACGCTGGGTGACTTCACGTTGTTGCGGCGTGCACTGGTCGCAAATCTTGTCGGGCTTACTGCCGCCTTTGGTTGCGCGGTCGGCATCGGCTTTCTCATTCCGATCAGCGGAGACATCCCTGCGATTGCTTCGCGGACGAAAACCGAGTTCCTGGATATCTGGCTAGCATTAGTTGCTGGCTCTGCCGGAACTCTGGCCTTCACACAAGGACTTTCGGGAGCCGTAATCGGAGTCATGGTTGCCGTGGCTTTGATGCCGCCACTGGTGGTTAGTGGCATGCTGCTGGGTGACGGCGACGTCAGGTTGGCGTGCGGGGCATTGCTGCTGACCAGCGCAAATCTGATCTGCATCAATCTCGCAGGTGTTGCCACTTTTCTGGCTCAAGGAGTCTGGCCGCGGAGTTGGTGGGAAGCCGAGCGGGCCAAACAGGCGACATGGCAGGCCCTGGTCATTCTCCTGGTTCTACTGTCCATCCTCGGCATGGTCCTTTGGTTGAATACCAAAAACTGAAGTTCGGCAGAGATCTTTTTGCAGCTACCCAGAATTCTGTTGTTTGCGCTTCAGAAGGTTTCGCAGAGCACTGAGCGATGCTACTTGGCGCCAGAATGCCAGAAAAAAGTCAGGCTTCCTTCAGAGGAGGAAGCCTGACTTCTTGGATGGTTAGCATGCGGTGACGGAGATCAAGTACTCAGGAATGACGAACTCCTTCGTTCGATTCCATAGGCATGATTAGCCATTGATTTTTTCACGCACCGACTTGAGCTGCAGTTCCGGATATTCTTTCGGGGTCACCGACGGATTTGCCTTGAGAGTTGCCGTGGTCAATGACGTCGTGACCGTATAAGTATCATCATCGCGATGGTTGAAGTGCAGGGCTTTGAATGGCACTGCTGTGTAGGTTTCACCCACGCCGGCGACGCCATCATGTCCGATGATCCCGTATACAACCTGACCTTTGTGCATGTCAAAAATCAAGGCGTCGAGTTCACCGAGATCGGCGTCGCCCTGGCCTTTGACTGCGGCATCGGTAACTGACTTCACACACACCAGTTCACCCGGGCTGGCGATCGCCGTCGGTGGGGATGCGGAATAAAACTTCGCGTTAGTATTGAGCCATTCTTTATCTGTCAGCTCCGAATAATTCTTGGCTTGCAGTTGTGGAGCCGCCTTGAGCTGCTCTGCCGTCATGGGGATTTGCGCATGGCAGGAATGATTGCCGTCCTTGACCGTGCAGCGGCATTGCAGGGTCTTCCAGGGAATGACGATTTCTGATTCGCCTACACCTGCGACTCCACCTACCCCGGCGATCACGAACTGGGCTTTGCCCTGCTTATCGAGAACAACGCTATTGATGTCGGCCACAGCCTTATCACCCGTCCCATAAATCGTCGCCCCCAGCATCATATTCGAGGAAAGGAGCGTGTCTTCCATTTGCGGCTTGGTTGCCGTCTTTTGTGCGTCATCAGCATAGGCGTTACCGAGACAGAGAGACGTGGCGA
Source organism: bacterium (assembly GCA_016125225.1). Lineage (GTDB taxonomy): Bacteria > Planctomycetota > Planctomycetia > Planctomycetales > Planctomycetaceae > DSVQ01. The sequence goes on from WGME01000003.1 coordinate 712,501, forward strand.
TTGCCACGGCGAGACATTGCCATTTCATCATGGGCTCCTTATACAGTCTGTGGAACTTAGCAAGCCACAAGAAAACATGGCTTGCCCAGACAGCAATCAGGCAACCAGCGTGCCATGCTCTGGAGAATCACAAGGATTAACGTGAGACTCGATGCGACGGGCATACTACTTTTACGAAACAACCAAGTCAGGTTCTGCGTTTGCGATATCGCTAACGGCGAATCACAAACTTGGTTACCGAAGATATATCTACTGCTGAATAAGAACATCGCGATGGATCTGTGAGATCGATTTCCGCTAAGGAATTCATACGAATTGAACTTCCGATTCCAAAGAGCGTGAAGACGATCATGGTCGTTGCTGCACCACTCTGGTTGCTCAACGAACAACACGTCTGCACGTTCTCGCCGTCTTCAGTGACGAGCCATAATTGGAGTTGATTTGCAGAATGCTTCCCTGGAAGAATCCCGGACTACGGAGCATCGGAACAGCAGGTCGGGGCAAACTGTGGTTCCCGTGCGATGAGCGTGAAAGTCGATTTCCCCCGGTCAAAGCGCTACGTCAGTCGCGAGAATTCACGGCGAGCCCCTTCGGAAATTACCATATCGTGCGAAACCTTTTGGGGGTGTGCGGTGTTCGCTTGTCTGGGTCGGCAGAAATTGGGCTGATCGGGGTTCGCTCCGCCGGTTGGTTACCAAATCCGTTCAGCACTCATCCCTCGGTTGAGTTAAGGGTATCCGCATGCGATCGAACGTGTGGTTTCTGGGTCTCGTTGCATTGCTGGCAAGTGTATCGCTTGCGGCCGCCGCTGATTGGCCGCGGTTTCGTGGGCCGAATGGTTCGGGAGTGAGTGCCGACGACGCTGCCACACCGGTCACCTGGTCGCCGACGGATAACCTCAAATGGAAAGTCGCACTGCCGGGTGAAGGGGTGTCGTGCCCCATCGTGGTCGGAGACCGTGTGTTCGTCACCACCTATAGCGGTTACGGCTATGTCCGTGGCGGTTCAATGCAGGATCTGGAGCGGCATCTCGTGTGCCTGAACCGCACTTCGGGTAGCATCCTGTGGGAAAAGACCATACCCGCCGTGCTGCCCGAAGACCCATACAGTGGTGCTGGCGTGCCGCAGCATGGTTATGCCTCGCATACTCCCGTCAGCGATGGCGAACGTGTTTACGCCTTCTTCGGTAAGACCGGTGTGATTGCGTTTGACCTCAAAGGCACACAACTCTGGCAGCGGAGTGTCGGTAAAGAATCCGACCCACGCGAATGGGGGTCGGCATCGAGTCCGATTCTGGTGGGCGACATCGTGGTTGTTCCCGCCGGTCCGGAAAGCCGCGCGATTATAGGTCTGAATGCCAAAACCGGGGAGCAGGTCTGGGAAGCCAAGGCCGAGGGTTTGGGCAATGTCTGGGGGACACCTGCCCTGGTGAAAATCGACGAAGACCGGACCGATGTTGTGATTGGTGCTCCGTATGAAATCTGGGGTTTGAATCCCAAAACCGGCAAGCTGGCCTGGTTCTGTGAGGCGATGGATACCGAAAGCTTTAATACCAGCGTAGTGGTACAGGATGGCATCATCTATGCCGTGGAAGGTCGTAGCGGCGGTTCGATTGCCGTGCGGGCTGGTGGTAAGGGCGATGTCAGCAAGACCAATGTGGTCTGGTCAGGACGTGATGCTAACCGCTTCGGCACACCCGTGGTCTATCGCGATCGCATGATCTTCGTCTCGAATGGCATCGTGAACTGTCTCGATACGAAAACGGGTTCCAAGGTTTATCAGTCACGACTGCCGAGCGGACAAAGCAGCAACTCGGCACCCGCGAGTGACAATGGTGCTCGTCCGGGCGGACGCGGCGGCTTCGGTGGCCGGGGCGGTTCAGACTACTCGTCTCCCGTGGCGGCCGATGGCAAGATTTATTTCATCACCGGCACAGGAGACATGCATGTCTTCGCGGCTGGAGATCAGTTCGAATCGCTCGCTGTCAATCGGGTGACCGACGACAACGAAACCTTCGCCGCCACCCCCGCGATCAGCCACGGCGAACTCTTCATCCGCTCGAACAAGCACCTTTACTGCGTATCGGAAACAAAGTAGTCGTCAGCAAATGCGTCACAAGTCCGCCTGAGTGTTTTGCCAGCCATTTGTTGGATGATGAGTTCAAAGATCTCTGATCGGGTATCGTAGCGCACTTACAGCAACATGAATTCTGAGCAGATGGGTGGCACGGGCAACATGAATGAGGTCACGTCGACAGTTTATTGGAAGATGGGCGACGATTTCTTCTTGCTCGATCCGCGTTTTGCAAGCCAATAGATCAGCAGGACCTCTGGCAGGGCTGCGATCAGCCACGGCAGAAACGCCACCGCGATCAGCAGACCTGTTCGCAACAGTTCGATCAATAACCGGCACGATTCCTTGAAGACCCCCACTATTTGCTGGCCTAATGAACCGTCGGGAATCCAGCCAATTGGAGCATGTACGGTCGCGGTGATCTCGACTGTCGCGAACTGAGTCAAGTCGTCCAACGACCGCAAGCGGCCTTCGGCCTGCTCAATTTCCTCGCGGACACGATGCAACTCTTTCTCCACCTGCAGCACATCGGTCAATGTTCCTGTCTGCTCGGTGAGTAATGTCTTTAACCGTTCTTCTTCAACACGTTTGGTGGTCAACCTCGCTTCAATGTCGATGAACTGCTCGGTGACATCTTCAGCGGAAGAATGCGATCCAAGGACAGTCCCGAGAACTTGTGCTTGAACAAGGAATTCACTCAGCCTTTCCGTAGGGACACGAACCGTCCATTTGCCGAAGTGCTGTGCCAGCCGTAGCTGACTTTGTGACAGGTAACCATCCGTCGAACTCACGGCGGCCATCAGTTGGCTGTTGAATGTTGTGAGATCATCCACACGCAGGTCGAGCGAGACCCGATCGATGATCTTACGACTGGCAGCCTTTCCGCCGGGCGCTGCCGGGACGGCATTCTGGGCTGGTACAGCCGGAGCCATTGCCGCCGCGCATCCACCGAGAGCCAGCATCAGGATCAAACACGGAGCGCGCAACATGGCTGATGTCCACCGAAACGTGGTCCACTAAGAAATTGAGACGCTTTACCGTAGAAGAGTCGCCATTGGGGTCGTTATTCCCTGCGCGATCAGAATTTTCAGAGGGTTCCTGACACGCTATGCACAACTGCCACTGCCAATGTGCTGAGCAGTGCACTTCGGAATGGTTGCTCATCGAACCCGAACTGCACAAATTCCGTCGATGAACCCACCGAATCGGGGAGCCTCGGTCTACAGATTTGCCGCCGACAACCCGGTTCGGGTATGGTACGCCGTTGTTTATGAACGTTGTTGTGCCGGGCTTTGAACTGACTTCTCCTGATTGACAAACTCCCATGCCTGCTATCACCAAGCTGCTTGTTGCCAACCGCAGTGAAATTGCGATTCGTGTCTGCCGTAGTGCCCATGAACTGGGGATGCGGACCGTGGCGATCTACACGCACGAAGACCGCTATGCCCTGCACCGGTTTAAGGCCGACGAGGCCTACATGATCGGTAAGCCGGGCGAGCCGATTCGGGCGTATCTCGATATTCCCGCCATCATCCGCATTGCCAAGGACTGCGGGGCCGACGGCATCCATCCCGGTTATGGCTTTCTCTCCGAGAATCCCGCATTGGCTCAAGCGTGTGTCGATGCCGGGATCACATTTGTCGGGCCGTCACCGAAAATCCTGGAACAACTGGGCGACAAGATCACCGCCCGCGAAATCGCCAAAGAAGCCAAAGTCCCCGTGCTCGGAGGCAGCACCGCACCCATCGCCACGGAAGCCGATGGCTTGGCCCTGGCGAACAAGCTCGGTTTTCCGATCATGCTGAAAGCCGCCAAAGGGGGCGGCGGGCGTGGCATGCGGGTCGTCAAAACCGAAGACGAGTTCTCCGACCTGTTCCAGCAAGCCCAGCGGGAATCGCTCAACGCGTTCGGCAGTCCGGACATCTTCGTTGAAAAGTTCGTCCCCCGGCCGCGTCATATCGAAGTACAACTGCTGGGCGATCTGCATGGCAATCTCGTTCATCTCTTTGAACGCGATTGCTCGGTCCAGCGACGGCATCAGAAAGTCGTGGAAATCGCCCCGGCTCCCAATCTCGACCCGAAGATTCGGCAAGCGATCTGTGATTCGGCCATCAAGATCGGCAAGCAGGTCGGTTATCAGAACGCAGGGACTGTCGAATTCCTGTTCGACACCGATACCCAGCAGTTCTACTTCATCGAAGTCAATCCGCGGATTCAGGTCGAACACACGGTAACCGAAGAAGTTACCGGGATTGATATCGTCAAAACGCAGATTCTCATCGCGCAGGGCCTCACGCTCGATGATCCCGAAATCAACCTGGGCAATCAGGCCGAGATCAAAACGAATGGCTTCGCGATCCAATGCCGAGTGACGACCGAAGACCCGGCCAACAATTTCATGCCCGATTACGGCCGCGTGTCCCATTATCGATCAGCCGGTGGTATGGGCGTACGACTCGACGGCGGCAGCGCGTTTTCCGGTGCCATCGTCAATCCGTTCTATGATTCGATGCTGGTGAAAGTCTCGGTCCGTGGCCGCCGTTTCACTGACGCCGCGACCCGCATGGAACGCTGCCTGCAGGAGTTCCGCATCCGGGGCGTGAAGACCAACATTCCGTTCCTGGTGAAGGTGATGACGCATCCGCTGTTCGTGGCGGGCAATGTCACCACGCGATTCATCGACGAAACGCCGGAACTCTTCCACTTCGCCCCGCGAAAAGACCGGGCGACCAAGGTGCTCACCTATCTGGGGGAAACCATCGTCAATGGGGCCTCGTCGGTTGATAAGGCCCTGGCGAAGAAGGTGCCTCGCACACCCGCACCGGTTCCGTCTGTCGACTTCAAGCAACCGATTCCCCCCGGCACGCGTGACAAGCTGAAAGAACTCGGACCCAAGAAATTTGCCGACTGGGTACTCGCTCAAAAATCGTTGTTGATCACCGATACCACATTCCGCGATGCGCATCAGTCGCTGCTCGCCACCCGGTTCCGCACCTACGATCTGTTGCAGATCGCTGATGTCTATGCCCGGCAGTGTCCGCAATTGTTCTCGCTGGAAATGTGGGGCGGCGCGACGTTCGATACATCCATGCGGTTCCTCAAGGAATGCCCGTGGGAACGCTTGAGCCAGATGCGCGAGCACGTGCCCAACATCCTGTTCCAGATGCTGCTGCGGGCCAGCAATGCCGTCGGTTACACGAACTATCCTGACAACGTCGTGCAGGAGTTCGTGAAGCTCGCGGCGAAAGCGGGCATCGATGTCTTCCGCGTGTTCGACTCGCTCAACTGGGCACCGAACATGCAGGTGGCGATGGATGCCGTGAATGAAAGTGGTGCCATCTGCGAAGCGGCAATCTGCTATTCGGGCGACATCCTCAACCCGAATCGGCCCAAGTACAACCTGAAGTACTATGTCGAACTGGCCAAGCAGTTGGAAAAGATGGGGGCCCACATTCTCGCCATTAAAGATATGGCCGGGCTGTGCAAACCGGCAGCGGCAAAGCTGCTGGTGCAGACATTGAAGCAGGAAATCGGCATCCCCATCCATTTCCACACGCACGACACCGCCGGGATTCAGGCGGCGTCGATTTTGAATGCCAGCGAGGTGGGCCTCGACATTGCCGATGCCGCGATGGCCCCGATGTCCGGCGGCACATCGCAACCCAATCTCAATGCCCTTGCTGAGGCAGTACGGTTCTCCGATCGTCCGACCGGCCTGGAAACCGAAGCGGTCGACGGCATCGCGCGATACTGGGAAGCCGTCCGCGAGTTCTACAAGCCGTTCGAAACGGTCATGCTCCCCGCGACAGCCGATCTCTATCAACACGAAATGCCCGGTGGTCAATACACCAACCTGTATCAACAGGCGAAGGCACTCGGGCTCGCCGACCGCTGGCCCGAAATCTGCCGCATGTATGCCGATGTGAATCAGTTGTTCGGCGACATCGTGAAAGTGACGCCGAGTTCCAAATCGGTCGGCGACATGGCGTTGTTCATGGTTGCCAATGGACTCACTGCGGCCGATATCCTCGACGAATCGCGCGAGCTGGCGTTTCCGGAATCGGTGCTCGATCTTATCGGCGGCAAGATGGGTCAGCCTTCGGGTGGCTTCCCGGCAAATGTGGTGGCTCGCATCATGCGCGATCGGCCCGTAGTCACCTCACGACCGGGTGAAGGGCTGGAACCGGCCGATCTTTCCGCCACGGCGAACAAACTGCGCGAGATCCTGCCGCGCGAGCCGAATGAATACGATGTCATTACGCACATTCTCTATCCCAAGGTGTTTGAAGACTTCCAGAACCATCTGAAGAAATACTCCGACACCAGCGGCCTGCCGACGCCGGTCTTCTTTTACGGTCAGGAACCGGGGGAAGAATTCAGCATTGATATCGAAGCGGGCAAACGGCTCATCGTGAAGTTCCTCACCGTGGGCGACCCGCATCCGGACGGCAAGCGGACGGTTTTCTTCGAGCTGAACGGTCAGCCGCGCGATGTCACCGTGGTCGATAAGTCGCTCGAACCCGATGCCCCGACGAATGTCAAAGCAGATGCTGGCAACCCGTTGCATATCGGGGCCAGCATGCCGGGGATGGTGGTGAGTGTCGCCGTGCAGCCAGGAGCCAAAGTCACCAAGGGGCAGAAGCTGCTGAGCCTCGAAGCCATGAAGATGGAAACCAACATCGCTGCCGAACGCGACGGCCGCATTAGCGAAGTTCTCGTGCGACCGGGGATGCAAGTAGCCACAGGCGATTTGTTGATGTCATTTGCCTGAAGAAAATACCAGCCCGCAGCGCTAGCAAGGGGGCTTATCTTTTTGGTTAAGATGCCCTTGCTGGCGCTGCGGGCTGGTAGAATCCATGTCCCTGCCGCCTGACATCATTGACGCCATTCTGCGATTGGAGTCGCAGACATTGGTGCGGCAGGTGGAATGGTTTCCAGAGATTGGTTCTACCAATGATTACGCGTTGTCGTTGGCCGATCAGTCCGACATCGAGTTGCCGCGGTTGATCTGGGCCGATCGTCAAACTGCCGGGCGCGGTCGCAGTGGACATGCCTGGTGGTCCGCGGCTGGGGCACTCACCTTTTCGCTGTTGGTTGATCCGCAACGATGGGGCCTTCGTCCCGAGCAGTGGCCGAAGGTTTCGCTGATCACCGGGATTGCGATTGCGGAGGCCTTGTCTCGCCACGTCCCAGGGCAATCGGTTCGCGTGAAATGGCCGAACGATGTTTATTTGAATGACCGCAAAGTCTGCGGCATTTTGACGGAGCCAACGCCACAACGAAATCCGGCCTGGCTCGTCATCGGCGTGGGCATCAACGTCAATAACTCTTTTACGACGGCACCGCCGGAACTGCGGCAGACGGCGACCGCGTTATGTGATGAAGGGGCCCGTGATTGCCAGGGGGTCGATGTCCTGTTGAGCGTGCTCTCCCAGTGGGAACAGCAGATTCAGCAACTTGCCGCTACGCCCGATTCGCTGCAGACCACATGGCAGAACTGGTGCTGGTTGCGCGAACATCGTGTGCGGATTACAACGGCTGCGGATGTCACAGAGGGCCATTGCCAGGGGATCGATGACGCCGGCGCCTTGCTCATCGAAACGGCCCGCGGTCTGACTCGGCATTACGCGGGCACGGTTCGACGACTCGATTGATGACAGCGATCAGAATTCACCGAGCGTTTCGTTCCCTGCTCGCGTCACGGCCCCTTTGAACAGCAAGTGATCAACGTTTTCCGTGAGGAAACGGACACGGCCATCCCCGAACAACAGATGCACACCCCCGGTATGCCAACTGCTGTAGTCGTCGATGTGCAACGACGGATGATTCGGTGTGTGGTCTGCGACGGCGAGAATACGGGCCAGCGATTCCTCTCCCCCGGCCACATTTCCCACCCACGTGCTGTGCCATTCCACGCCGGTCGCAGCGATGGTGGTGGAACGCGTATCGGTGCGATGCTCGCCGATCAAGACTGTGTTGCTCGATCCGTCAATGAGATCCCGCAAGCGGACCGAGCTGTTGTGGAAGAAGATACCGTCCGCCTTACATTGAGCATTCGGAAAAGGCGCGGCATCGCAGATGTCTTCGTAGCCTTCCGATCCAAAGTTGCCCACATAGTTCGCCGTGGGAAGGGTGGCCAGAATGTTGGTGGGATTGCCCTCTTCTCCGATGCTCCATTTTTCCGGTGACGGGTCGGAAGGGCAGCGGAAGGACGCCAGCACCGTGTTCAAGGCCAACGAGTTATACGTCGGATTGTAACACTCCCGGTTCATGTTGAGCTGGTTGTACAGCGGCGATTGATCGATGTAGGGGAGCAAATGGGCTCCCCAGGCAAACCCGGAGTTGCCTTCCATATCGTGGCCGCCGTTCGTTACGCCGATCCAACCGGGCGGCATCGTCAGAAAGGTGTCATGGTAGTTATGCACTGCCAACCCCAATTGCTTGAGATTGTTCACGCACTGCGACCGCCGGGCGGCTTCGCGGGCCTGTTGCACCGCCGGCAACAGCAAGGCGATCAGAATGGCGATGATGGCGATCACCACCAGCAACTCGATGAGTGTGAAACCACGACGACGATTGACGCGAACCTGCATGATCCATCCCTTGGCATTCTCACCGGAGTCATTATGCGAATCCGGCAGGCGAAAACAGAGCCGATGTCGAAGACACCTGTCTTACGATCGACATTCTTACGTTAACGCAAAAGAATTGCAAAAGGATTTTCGGTGAAATTGCGATAAAAGGCGGGAAACGGTGGTCGTGAAACGCGGCCGTGTTACGAATCAGAACCAACGGCTGTGCCGTAAGGTCTGACTTTGAAACGAATTGCGGTATTGGTGCTGTGTCAGCGAAGTTGTTGGCGGACGGCAGCAGCTAACCGTCGGGCACCTTCCTGTAGGCCGTCAACTGGCTGCACACCAAAGCTGAGCCGCATCTGATTCCGGCAAACGACGTCCTCGTTTCTGGTCGAGGGATAGCCCAGTTCGCCGGGCACGAACATCACCTTGTGTTCTTTGACCGCCGATTGGAACAGTGTTGAATTGAAGCCCGTGGCGACGGCGTCTGGCAGGGTCATCCAGACATAGAGCCCCCCCTTGGGATGGACCCAATGCACCTCGGGAAGGTCACGAAATTCCGTCGCGAGTGCGGCTAGAAAAGCGTCGCGCTTGCTGCGGTAACCCTGGCAAACCTGTTGCACGTGCTGCTGATAACGCCCACTCTTCAGGGCCAGGTTCAGCAACTGCTGATTCAGGTGGGCCGAGCCGAAATCTTCGTTGCCTTTGCGATTGCAGACCGGAGCGACAAGCTCTCGTGGCAATACCCCGAAGCCGACGCGGACGCCGGGCGAGAAACTTTTGGAAAACGTTTGAGCGAGAATGACCGTGTCGCGATCCTGATCGAAGCTCCAGACACTCGGCAAAGGCTCGCCTTCGTAACGGAGTTCCCGATAGGCTGCGTCTTCCAGCACAAAGATGCGCTGCTCTGTCGACCAGCGTTTCGCGAGGTCGACCACTTGTTGACGACGTGCTGCCGACAGGGAAATTCCGCTGGGGTTTTCGAAATCGCTGACGACGTAGATCAGTTTCACGCGGTTCAATTCCCCGCGTGCGGCAATGCGTTCGAGTTCGTCGGCGAGGAGATCGATCCGCATGCCCTGATCGTCGGAGGGAATCGCGACGGTCCGGGCCCCTACGCCATTCAGCACCCCCAGGAAAACGAAATAGGTCGGAGCCGAAACGAGGCAGATATCGCCGGGATCGAGCAGCACATCCGCGAGTGATGTCAGCAGTTGCTGCGATCCGGTCGATAAGACGACCTGATCGGCAGCCACACCCAGATCGTCAACGATGCCACCTTCCAGCCGAGCCAGATGCTTCAGCACCTCAGAGCGTAAGGCTTCGGCTCCGGGCGTGGTGCCATATTGAAGTGCGCCCCGAGCGGTACGATCATCGGACAGCAATTCGTTCAGCAAGTCGCGGCACAGGGCCACCGGCAGCGTCTGCTCATCAACCAAGCCCGCAGCGAGGGAAATCACATCACGGTTTTCGACACCCTGCGCCATCAGGAAGCTGATGGCCTGTTCGGCAGCCCAATGTGCCCGTTGACTTAAGCAGACACGCGATGCTGTTTCCTCGGACATTCCCGCAGTTCCCGGCCAGAAGATCGTCGAAGCAAAGCAGCAAGACACCGAAAGTGCGGAGATGTTCGCTCGCGTAATTATCGGGAGGCTGTTGTCTTTGCTGGAGTGAACGGAAGTTCGGGAGCGTTGGAATCCGGCTGACGGGCCAGCAGATCTTTCAGCGAAAACGCCTGATAGGGTTGCTCGGCGGCAGGACGTTTATCACTTGTCGCCTGAGCGACCCAGAACCGTTGCGATTTCGGCGCAAAGAGCACGTTATGCAGGTTCGACTTCATCGCCACGGGGCGTGACATCAACTCCAGTGCCTGTTCTGGAGTGAACTTGCCATGCTTTGATTCCACGCGGTCGACCAGATGGTTGTATCGATCACCGGCCGAAAGCAGTACACAATCCGAGACCGGTCGCGGCAACAAGGGGTGTTCTGTGCCGGGACGGATGACCTGAAAAACATCCCACGAGGCTTCCATACCCACGGCCTGTTTGGTTTCGCCGTCGGCAATCACATAGAAGTACTGGCAGGTTCGGGGGCCATCGCGGAAAACGGCAATGGCTTCATCCAGCGACTGAGCCGTTTCCAGGGTGTCGCGCACAATCCAGGCCATCGGCCGACCTTCCCAGTGACCCAGGCCGCCGCCCCCCATTTCACCGACCGAGATCTGTGCCGCATTCATCCCCGTCACCGAACCAATGAAGCCGGCATAGGAAACGTTCACCCAAGGAATGCGTCCGTCCGGTTCGCAGACGATCACCACCGCATGATCCTGCAGGCCCCAGTCGACGGCATAATCCAGCACGCGACCGTGCAACATTTCACCATCGGCCGTCGCGGAATCGGATAGGGCGAAGCCGCTGCAGTGAAATAACTCGGGGATGAAGTTCGCCGCCGTGGCGTCTGCGACGGAAATGTCAGCCCCCGCGGCGACCCCGGCAATCTCTTCCAGATAACGGGTATCGATAAAGGGCTTCTGAATTTTCAGGATCATCTCGATCCCGGCTCGCGGTGTGACTTTGAGCGGCCCAATCTCGACAAGAGTGTGCTCGGCCGCTTTGACATGCAGCAAGGTGTGCATGTTCTGCTGGACATGATCTTTCAGCAAAGCCCCGTGCTGGTAACCCATTTCATAGGGTGTCCCCTTCAGGTGCAGCACAAGCGAGCCATCGACGCGCTCCAGCCAACCCTGTCCGCACCGGGCGATCGTTTGAGCCGACGCGACTTCCGCCGAACTCCACAGCAGGAGACACACCAATGCTGCCCAACTACGGCGAGAGATTCGCATAGACACCTCTGAAGTTCGAGAAGCGACAGGGACCGACGACATGGCCTCGCGATCGCTGGCCAATCTCCCTACCATACGGCTTTTTCCAGCGATTTACAGCGCCAGATTTCGCCATGAATCCTGAAGAACCCACCGCTCTGCGTGAGTGGATTGATGAACCTGCCGTCAGCCGCGGCAAATCGCCGGCCGATTACGCCCCGCCGGTGCCCTGGCTTGGGCCCTCGGTGGCTGTTGGGGCGTTTGTCGTCTGGCTGCTGCTGATGGGGGTGGCCCGGATTTCCTTGTGGGGTTATCTGATAGCCAGTCTGATGGGGGCTTTGCTCGGCATCATGTTGACTTTGGTCGGCATGGCCTGGGGCGTGGCGATTGTTTTCGCGGACAACACGCGCCGCGGCCTCTGGTTCACGATCTTCCCACCCTACATGGTGATCTATGCGATTCAGCGTTGGGAGTGGATGCGGCAGCCTGCGGTGCTTTTTCTGTGCGGTCTCACACTCGCCTTTGGTTCGCTCTATGGGGCGAACTGGATGATGTCCACACCAGCCGCCCCATGAGTAGCCGGTCCCATCACGGGAGTTGTTCGATCGTCCGTCGAATCCAGGGGGACTGCACCACGATCGATAGTCCCAACGGGGTATGCATGATCCGTTCCTCAAAAGGGGAAGCCACGCGATCCGTCTGACGAATCATACCCGAAACAAGGCCCGCCAGCCGTAATCCATCAGGGGTGGTCATCGCCACAGCGGCCCCGCTGTCGCCCCCAAAACCGCTGATGTCAAGATACAGAATCGGTGCCTGTTCCACGGGTCGTAGCGGGTACGTCGCCACCGTTCCGCGACGCAGAATCGGCCAGCCCACCGAATTGGCTTCCGACTTGGCCGGAAAGCAGGGGACGAAAACTTCTCGACCCACGGTCAATTGATCAACTCCTGAACCGTCATCGTCCAACAGTGCTTCCCAGGGCAACACCTGCATAGTGACGTTTTCGGGCAGGGTCAATGGAAGTGCGGCACAGTCAAACTGCGGATGTCGCAGCCAGAGCCGTTTGCTCTCGGCTTCGATGGGCACCATCACCTCGCGGCGCTCGTACAATCCGGAGGGAAGTTGCTCGCGCAAGACGAGTTGGCAATGCGGTTCACGCATTTGTTCGAAGACATGAGCGGCCGTGACCAGGGCGATTCCGGCAGAGGGTTGGTCATCACGTGGGGGACGTTGCACCAGAAATGCCGTTCCGGAATGGTCGCGTTGACTGATGCGGCAAGTCGCCTGCAAAGCTGACACAAGTTCGTCGGCCGAACCGGGACACGGCCATGCGAACAGGCTCACCACAACCCACGCGATCCCACACCATCTGGTCATTCATGCTTCCTCAATAAGAAATTCTCATTCCCGACACGAGATCGCGAGTGGTGACGGACTTGCCATCCCCGGCATTCCTCACCAGCCGATGTCGCGTGTTAATGCCTGCTGCGCTTCGTGGAGTCCGGCATAGATTCCCCGCTGCTCCAGTAATGCCTCGTGTGTTCCCACTTCCGCGATGTGCCCATGATCGAGCACCACGATGCGGTGGGCCTGCCTCAGAGTACTCAATCGATGGGCGATCGCAATGGTGGTACGCCCCTGAACGAGATTCTGAATCGCAGCCTGAATCTCTCGCTCGGTTTGTGTATCCACCGCTGACGTGGCTTCATCCAGAATCAAGATGGCGGGATTGATCAGGAGTGCACGGGCAATCGAGATGCGTTGGCGTTCGCCGCCGGAGAGTGACTGACCCCGTTCGCCGACAAGGGAATCATAGGCATCGGGGAGTTGCAGAATGAATTCGTGCGCATGTGCCGCTTGCGCCGCGGCAATGATCTCGTCCCGCGTGGCCTCGGGACGACCATAGGCAATGTTCTCGGCAATGGTGCCATAAAACAGAAAGGGGTCTTGCAGCACCATGCCGATGTTGCGACGGTAATCGCTGACCGGGTAGGCCCGGATGTCGATGTCGTCGGCATAGATCGCCCCTTCGGCGACATCGAAGAAGCGGCAGATCAGGTTCACCAGCGTACTTTTCCCCGCCCCGGTATGTCCCACTAGACCGACCATCTCACCGGGCGTGATTTTCAGATTGATCTCACGAATGACTTTGCGGTTGCCATAACGAAAGCTCACATTTCGCAGTTCCAGTGCCCCTTGCAATCGCGTCAACGGCACCGGTTTGGCAGGTTCGGGAACACTGGAAACGCGATCCAGAATTTCGAACATCCGTTGAGCACTTGCCGCGGCCCGTTGTGACGCGTTCACCATGCGACTCATCGATTCGAGTCGCCCATAGAAACGGCCGCTGAGCAGTACAAACTCCAGCAAGGCCCCGACGGTGAGTTGCTGGCGATAGATGAGATAGACACCGCAACACCACACCACCAGCACGCCGAGGTTATTCAGGAACGTAATCAGAGGCCAGAAGAACGTCCAAACGGAGTTCACGCGATGATTCGCCGTCAGCACATGGCGATTGACGGCATCAAACCGATCGATTTCGCGTTGTTCCTGTGCAAAGGCTTTCACCACGCGGATTCCGGGAATGGCATCGGCCAGCACGCTGGTCATCTGTCCCCAGGCACGGCCGCTCACAACGAACCCCGCCTGCAATTTGTCACGCGACTGGTACATCAGCCAGACGACAAACGGAAAGGGGGTTAAGGTGGCCAGTGCCAGCCAGCCATTGGTCTGAATGAGAGAGACTGCAATGGCGATGAGCAATAAACAGTCGGCTGCAAAATCGACCACACTATCGGAGAGAAATTGACACAAACGATCGGAATCGGTGCTGAGCCGATTGATCAAATCGCCCGTTCGCTTGCCCCCAAAGAATTCGAGTGACAAACGCTGCAGATGGGCATAGGCGCGACTGCGTAAACTCGCCGACATCGATTCACTGACCCAGGCCAGAATGGCTCCTTGTGCCCAGCCGAGCAGCCACGCCAGTATCGCTGCGGCAAACATACCCAGCATGTACCAACCCACCACTGAAAAACGTTCGGCCGCCGCCGCATCGACCGGACCGTCGGAGTGGATCGCCTGTTGATAGGGCATGAGTACGTGATCAACCAGCGGCCCCGTCAGTTTTAAGGGGATGATGTTCGCAATCGTCGCCAGCAGGGAGATCACAAACGCCAGGGCAATCAAACCTTGATGCGGCCGTGCAAACTCCCACAGACGAAATAATGCCAGCGTGCTGGGCGGAGCCGCTGCCACTTCGGCTTCCGGCGGTTCCGCTTCCTCGCTTCCCACGGCAAAGGGATCGGTGCCTGCGCGGATTCGATCGAACCGCTCCATCAGCATCAGAACATCAGGTCCCTGACGGAGCGTGTAATACCAGACCGCCAGACGACCATCCCGACCAATGGCTTCCAGGGTTCCCAGGCCAGCGCGATCGCGAGTCTGCAGTCGCACCACATCGGACAGCGGCCACGACTCCGGCGATTCCGATTCCATAACGTCGGGAGAAACCGACAGGATTCGGGTCTTCGTCAAGACCACCCAGGTCACCGCAAATCGATGCTCGCGGTTGACATCGGACGTGAACCAGGCCGAGGGCTGTTCATCCGCACTCAGATGCTTACGAACGGGTAATGGTAGCGAGTCCCAGACCTGTGACTCGGTCAGCAATGCGGGCAAAGGAAAAATCCCTGGCAAGGGCAGCGGTGCAAATGGCCCGCATCTTAATCGGAACCGTCAGGGAATGTGAGTTGATCCGCAACGGGTTCTCCTTCTCGCGAGTCATACGCTCACTCCATCCATCGATGGAGACACCCCGGTATTGCGTAGAAAACAATGGATCTCCAGGTAACGCATGAAGACATCAACATGTCAGCACGTGGCGGGAGGTAATTTTTCGTAGAGAATTCATGAAACGAAGAGACTGATACGGCCAAGAGTTTCTTGAAGAACGATCCTTCGGGAAATCGCACAAGATTCTGACGAGCCTGTGAGATTTCCTGATGGCGTTCTGGTCTCACTGCCGTAATAATTGGCGATCATCACGGTCGCACTTTGACGCGGACCGTATCAGGGTATGCGGTTGGTCACGATGGCCAATGCTCGCATCCCACCGGAGTGTTCCCTTGAATTTCTGTCTGGTCGACGCCTCGGTGCGACCGTCTCGCTTGCCCGCGCGGCTCGGCAAAACAGTATGCCGTGTTGTGACCACATCACGCCTGGTTCCGCCAACCAGCGCCCGCGATCATCACGGCTTGGTCTAAAACGACGACTTGGTCCGTGTGATCTCTTCCCCCTGCCTGACTATGGTTTATCCGGCCTGACACTTACGGGTGTCGCCTCCCGCTGCCATGAAGATTCTCTCCGTCCGTACCCTCCGTGGTCCCAACATCTGGTCGAGACGACCGGCACTCGAAGCCCTCGTTGACCTGCAATTGCTGCGCGATTCCTCGTCCGAAATTCTGCCCGAATTCAACGATCGACTCATGTCGTGGTTGCCGGGTTTGATCGAGCATCGCTGCAGTGAAGGCGTGCGCGGAGGCTTCCATATTCGTCTGCGACGCGGCACCTACCTCGCTCACATTCTCGAACACGTGACGATTGAATTGCAGACGCTGGCGGGTACCGAAGTGGGTTACGGACGCGCCCGCGAAACGAGTTGTGAAGGCGTTTTTAAGGTCGTCGTCCGCTACGTTGAAGAAGAAGTCGGCAAAGCCTGTCTCAATGTCGCTCATCGATTGTGTCTGGCCGCCGTGTACGATTTGCCCTTTGATATCGCCGCAGAAGTCCAGTCTCTGCGGGAATTGGTCGACCGGATTTGCCTGGGACCATCAACACGGGCCATCGTCGATGCCGCGCGAGACCGGCAGATTCCGGTACAACGGTTGAACGCCGGCAGCCTCGTTCAGTTGGGCTATGGGGCGAAACAACGCCGGATTTGGACGGCGGAAACCGATCAGACCAGCGCCATTGCCGAATCCATTGCCTCCGATAAAGAATTGACCAAATCGCTCTTAACATCGGCGGGAGTCCCTGTCCCCCAAGGCCGGGTGGTGACCGACGCGGAAGACGCGGTTTCCGCTGCGGACGATATCGACGGCAACGTCGTCGTCAAACCGATCGATGCCAATCATGGCCGCGGCGTGTTCATGGATCTTCGGGAACCGGGACTGATTCGCACGGCCTACGAAGCCGCGGCGAAGGAAGGTTCCGGCGTGATTGTCGAGCAATACATTCCGGGCCATGAACACCGCTTACTGGTGATTGGTGGCAAGCTGATCGCAGCGGCCCGCGGTGAAGCCGCGTCCGTTGTGGGCGATGGGCTGCATACCATTAGTGAACTCGTCGATCTGCAGATCAACTCCGATCCGCGGCGGGGTGATGAAGAATCGTGCCCGCTCAACCCCGTTTTGCTCGATGCCCTGACGTTGACGGAATTGAGCAATCAGGGTTACCAGCCTGACCAGATTCTCGCGGATGGTACACGGGTGTTGGTCCGCCGGAATGACAATCTCAGTGAAGATGTGACCGACATTGTCCATCCCTCCGTGGCCGAACATGCCGTGATTGCGGCGAGCGTGGTGGGGCTTGATATCGCCGGAATCGATCTGGTCGCCACCGACATTTCGCGACCGCTGGAAGCTCAAGGCGGAGCGATTGTTGAAGTCAACGCCGGACCGGGACTGCTGCCCCATTTGCGTCCACGTGTCGGGCAGCCCCGTCCGGTGGGCAAAGCGATCGTCGAGACGCTGTTTCCAGCGGGGTCGACCGGCCGGATACCGATCGTGTCCGTAACCGGAACCAATGGCAAAACCACCACCACGCGACTAGTCGCTGCCCTGTTAGAGCGCGCCGGCTATCGCGTAGGTATGACCTGCAGCGATGGCATCTTCGTCGGCACAAGGCTGATTGATCAGGGAGACTGCGCTGGCCCGCAGAGTGCTCGCAAAGTCTTGATGAATCCGGCTGTCGAAGCGGCGGTCCTGGAATGTGCTCGTGGCGGCATCCTTCGTGAGGGTCTGGGCTTCGATCATTGTGACGTCGCGATCGTCACGAACATTAGAACGGCCGACCATCTCGGACAGCATGACTTACACACTCCCGCTGACATGTACAAGGTGAAGCGCACGCCCGTGGATGTTGTCCTGCCAACGGGGGTTGCAGTGCTGAATGCCGATGATCCGCTCGTAGCGCAGATGGCGGAATTGTCAGCCGGTGATGTCGTCTTCTTTGCCCGTGATGCGGAACATAGTGTCGTTCGCAAGCATCTGCTGGCAGGTCGGCGAGCAGTCACTGTAAGAAACGGGACCATATTGTTGTCTCAGGGTTTGCAAGAACATCCCTTAATGCCCATGGACCAGGTGCCCTGCACGCATGGTGGCCGCATCAACTTTCAAGTGGAGAATGTGCTGGCAGCGGTCGCGGCGGCATGGAGCCTGGGGATTCCCAACTCGGTTATGCAGATGACGTTGCAGAGTTTCCAGGGCAACCACATTGATAACCCGGGTCGCTTCACGGTCCTGGAGATTCAGAATCGCACGGTGATTGCCTTCGATGGACGAAACGCGTTGGCACTCCATTCGCTCATCGACGCCTGCCAGGCCTTTTCTCATCAACAGCGGTCCATCGTGTATTCCGGTGAGGGAGATCGTCGTGATGAGGATTTGATCACTCAGGGGCAACTTCTCGGTGACCATTTCGATGCAATTACCTTATGTGAAATCGATCGGCATGACCCGCGTCCTTCCGGAGACGTCATGCGTTTGCTTCAGCAGGGCCTGAACTCCGGAAGCCGCTTTGCACAATGCACCCTTCAAGCCGATTGGTCTCAGGCTGTCGACGCCGCATGGACTGAGTTACCACCTCGTGGCTTGCTGGTCATTCAAGCGGCGAGCATCACCCAGACGGTACAGAAACTTCAACAACTGAGTGGCCATGAACCAACCGTGCCAACAGGACGAACCTTGCATGCCGTTGGTTAACACCTAAGACGAACAACAGGAATCCAATAACGATGAACGACTCGATCCGCTCTGGTGGAGAGCGTGCTCCTGGGAACAAAACTTCGGCCCCGCTTCGGCAAGGCTGGTAGTGAGCAGCAGACGGCTCGATAGCCGTCGTGATGGGCGTCGGACATCGTCTTCGGAACGTCAAGAAAGAGAAATCATGATCGTACGGAACGTGCGGGCACTGCGCGGACCGAACTTGCGAACCAAACAGACCGTTCTGGAAATTCAACTCGCCGCGCTGGCCGAGCTTCCAGAACTCCATCTGGCGATGGATCGCATTCCCGGGGCCATGCATGAAGCATCCATGATGCTCACGGGAACTCATCTTGAAGAGACTGTCAGCAGTGACACGGCAGCACCAGACCTGATCCTCGCGAAATCGTTCTGCGAATTGGTTTGGGCCCTGCAACGCTTTGCCGGTGTTCCTGTAGAAATTGCTCAATGCGTGCCAAGCTCCCCTAAGGAAGGGTGTCTGGTCGTCGTGCAATACCGCGAAGAATCGACCGGACGCATGGCGGTCGATATCGCGGATCAGTGGTTACAAGCGGAACTGGTCGGCGCGGCCTACGATCTCATCGAAGCCGCCAGGACTCTGCGTGCTCATGACCAGAACGTTCGGTTAGGGCCCAGTACCGGAGCCATCGTGCGTGCCGCGGTTGAGCGAGGCATTCCCTATCGCCGCCTGAACGAACAGAGTCTCGTTCAACTCGGCTATGGGTCGCGGCAACGGAAAATTCTGGCCGCAGAGACCGATCGAACCTCGGCCATTGCCGAGCAGATCGTGCAGGACAAGCAGCTCACCAAGAACCTGCTGCAGGCTGTCGGAGCCCCGGTCCCTCAAGGTCGTGAAGCCACGTCGGCGGAAGATGCGTGGGATGCGGCTTTGGAAATTGGTTTGCCTGTCGTGGTCAAACCCCGCGATGGCAGCCAGGGTCGCGGAGTCGCCGTGAACCTGATGACGTGTGCCTCGGTCAAGGCGGCCTATGAGAATGCCGCTACTCGCTATGAACACATTCTCGTCGAAGAGTACGCCCCCGGTGCCGATTACCGCTTGCTGATCATCGACAATAAGTTGGTGGCCGCCGCACGACGTGAACCCCCTCAGGTGACCGGGGACGGGGTGCACTCGATCTCCGAATTGGTGCAGGATGTCAATCTCGATCCGCGACGAGGTGAAGACCATGCTACATCGCTGAGCAAGATTCCGCTCGATGCCATCGCCCTGGGAGTGTTGTCCGAACAGGGGCTGACCACCGACTCGATTCCCGCAGCCGGACAACTGGTACTGCTTCGCCGCAATGCCAACCTGAGCACCGGTGGTTCCGCAACCGATGTGACCGATCTGGTTCACCCGGAAGTGGCAGCCCGCGCCATCGATGCCGTGCGGATGGTGGGTCTCGATCTCGCTGGCGTCGATGTGATCGCTCAAGATATCAGCCAACCACTCGAAGCGCAGCGGGGCAAGATCGTGGAAATCAACGCTGCGCCGGGGTTACGGATGCACCTGGAACCCTCGTATGGACAAGGTCGGCCTGTCGGCCAGGCGATCATCAATATGATGTTTCCCGGCGAAGCCACCGGGCGTATTCCCTTAGTCGCAGTGACGGGAGTGAATGGCAAAACGACCACCACCCGGCTGACCGCACACATTCTGCGATGCTGGGGCAAACGGACCGGCATGACCTGTACCGACGGGGTTTACATCGACGATCGTCGCATCGATACCGGGGATTGCAGCGGGCCCCGGAGTGCTCGCCTGGTGCTGTCGAATCCCCTGGTCGATGCCGCCGTTCTCGAGACAGCGCGGGGCGGCATGCTGCGGGAAGGGCTGGGATTTGACGCCGTCGATGTGGCCATCGTTACGAACATTGGAGAAGGTGACCATCTTGGCCTGAATGGCATCCATTCGCTGGAACAACTGGCGAAGGTCAAGCGGATGATTGTCGAGAACGTGTTGCCCCAGGGCCACGCGGTCCTCAATCTCGACGATCCGCTGGTCATGGGTATGGCCGAACATTGCACGGGAAAAGTGCTGTTGTTTTCGCAGCAGGCACTTCATCCGCGATTGGTGGAACATCGTCAGCGCGGGGGCAAAGTGGTGTTCACGCGACAGGGTTCGTTATACGCCGCTGAAGGAGACTGGGAAGCCCGCATTGCCGATCTGTCGGCGATTCCCTTGACGATGGGCGGCCTGATTGGTTTCCAGGTCGAGAATGCGATGGCTGCCGCCGCCGGTGCCTGGTCTCTGGGAGTCCCCTTCCAGACGATTCGCCATGCCCTGGAAACCTTTGTGAATTCTTCGACCACGGTTCCGGCGCGATTCAATGTGATTCGCAGCCGCGGAGCCACGGTCATTGTTGACTACGGACATAACACATCGGCTCTGCAAGCACTCCTCGAAGCCTTTGGCCAGTTGCCGCATGAACGTCGCTTGATTGTTTACACCGCCGCGGGTGATCGTCGTGACGAGGACATCGTCCGGCAGGCCGAGATGATTGCCGATGGCTTTGACCATTGGGTGATGTATGAAGATGCCTGCACGCGTGGTCGGCAGGATGGCGACGTCATCCGGTTAATGAAACAGGGACTCACCGCAGCTCGGCGCTTGAAGTCGCATGTGGAAACCCGCGGGGAATTCCGTGCGATTGCCATGGCTCTTGATCTGTTGCAACCGGGCGACTTATTGTTGATTCAGGCCGACCAGGTAGAGGAAGCGATTGTCTTTGTCGAACAGCATCTGCAGTCGGCCTTGCCTGCGAACGCATGGGATTCCGGAGAGATTCCGGCCCTGAAGCCCGAATGTGAACCGCATGCCCTGGGTGAGATGAAGCCGTAAGCGAACCAGCAGCGGCTTGGACTCACAATCGATATCGGAAAGCGACAACGATGGCCCCAGCGATCGAGTTTCGACACGATGCTTACGGGCGGTTTCTCTTTGTGACCCCGGAGCATCCGGAGGGCCAAGAAGTGGAACCCGTATGGGCCTTTCCGTGGTCCGCCCGCGAGCACCATCTGGTTCTCATCGATCCACAGGGGCATCCCGTAGCGGCATTTGCAGACGCGAACGATCTTCCAGAGGCGGCACGTCTGCAACTGCAACTGGAATCGGCTCAACGGGAGTTCCTACCGTGTCTGGAGCGGATTCGCAGTGTTTCCGGGCCGTTCCCCCCCTGTCTCTGGGAAGTGGATACCGATCGCGGGCCGACCGCAATTGATCTTGAAAGCGAAGAAGATGTACGGAAGCTGAATGATCAGTCGGCGCTGGTTACCGATAGCTCCGGTCTCCGCTTTTTGATTGCCAACACCGCAGACCTGGACAGCGTCAGTCGTGGTTATCTGCGGCGGTATCTCTGACCATCACAGTCAGGTGTACCCAATTACGTATTCCGACGGCGGGGGGAAAGCGGATCTTTCCATTGTTTGATTTGCTGCCGCATCTCTCGCAGGTTGAGATTGCACGGCGGCAGCGGCAGTTCCGGTTCGAACTCCGGCGATTGCCAACGATCATCTTCCCGCTGCACTTTATTGAGTTCATCTTCCAATGAACGCAGCCACGGCGGCACATCGAGTCCCGAACCGGATGTCGTTTTCAGATAGTCTTCGCAAAGTTCCTGCAACCGCCGGAAAGCGGGCGGATCGGCTGATGTCACGGGGTTAGATTTCTTCTTTCCCTTGGTTTTCGCGGGTTTCTCCGGGGCGTCGGTTTGCCAGCGAAACTCTTCGCAGGCGGCCCCCATGAGGGCAATCATCTTGTTCACCGTGAGGGGCTTCACGAAGCGCTCGTGCAGATGATTGGTCACTGATGGCAAACGCATGCCGTACTTGCGTTCCAGCTTTTCGAGATCGGCCAGATGCCGGGCCGCCATGTCTTCCGTTTTGATGGTGAAGACATCCTCCCAGATCTGTGCCGCATCTTCCTTATGGCACCGCGACAACACTTCATGCGCCAATGCGACCGGCAGAAGATTCCACGAATCCCGGTCGTAAGACGTCTCCAGCCGCAGAAAATCGAGCAGGCTGTAGAACGATTCGCCATAGTCCGATTGGGTCGTTGTCGAGTTGTATTCCAGAAAACGGTCGTAACGCTCGACAACAATCTGATAGATCAGGCTGAGTTGTTCGATGACCAGTTCGCGATCAATGCGCTCTTCTTCCAGGTCTTCGAGCAGTCGAGACGGATGCAGCGGGTCTTCGTTTTCGGCGAGATAACCCAGAAACGCATCGACGTTCTGGTGGAGTATCGCACGGACATTGCCCAATGTCAGCTGGCGGGCATGGAAGAGTTCGCCGCCATAGGTTTTGATAAACCGCTGCGTCTCTTCCCAGACGGTATCGAGTTTCAATGCCTCAACCGTAGAGAGTCGCATCGAAGAACTATGGTCGAGCCATTGATCGAGATAGAGTTCAACGACCGTTCCCACGAGTTCAATCAGGTCTTCATCCGAGAACTTCCCAGCTTTCCACCGCGTGGAAGCCTGCACGATGGCTTCCAACGTGCTTTTGATGGCAATGCGAAACAGGCGGTCGAATTCGGTCACCGCCATGCCTTGAGGCCGCGAAGCCCGCTCCATCTGATGGGCGGTCCGCAGCAGATGCCATGTTTCCCGTAACAGGCCGAGCTGTGGCAAGTATTTCAGCAGGCGTCGCATCAGCGATTGAATCGATCGGGCGGCGAGAATCTGCTCGGGTTCCCCACCATGATCTAAGGGGACATACAGCAATGGCTGCTTGCGGAGGGCCTTCTGCAATTGCGGCAACTGCTTGCGAACTTCGGTGGCATCAGCAGCATGGAGTGGCCGTAAAACCGCGATGATGGCCTGATCCAGGGCATCGCCATTGGCCTCTTCGGTTGATGCGTGTGGAATCGCTGCCTGCAAAGACCATTCCGCGGCGCGAAACGTCACGATCGTGTTGAGCGTGGTCTGCAACAGGTAGAGCTTGGTCTGCAACTGCGCATCGTATTCGACATTCGAATCGTGATCGCCCGGCGGAGCCGACAGTTCTCGCTGCCACAGATCACCCGCCAGCTTGCGGAGTTCCCGCTGGACGGTTTTGGTGCGGTCGAGCCAGTTCTGCAGGTAGGGGGTTCGCTCTTCGACTGGCGTTTGCGCATGGGCACTGAGAGCCGCGGCGGTTTGCCAGAGTTGCGCGAGCATCCGCAGGAATTGCAGACGCGGTTCGAGCCAGCGTTCAAACTCCTCGAACTCCCCGGCATCGGGCAAGCCCCCCCGGTCGTCCATTGTTTCGCCGAAGGTGCCATCATCGGCACTGTCGCGAAAGACGACGCCCTCGTAAGCCGCGCCGAACAATCCATGTTCGCCTTCGTCCTCTTCGTCGCTCTCCGGACCCGTCGTTTGTGCTGATGTCCCTACACCAACGAATTCGGTGAGCCGAGGCACCTGCCAGAAGTCGCCGGCATTGGCTTCGAGATAATCGAACATGCGTCGCAAGGATGGCCAGGGATCGCGGAGTTGCCCCTGCTCATCCGAGAGTTCTTCCGTGCGTGGTTGGCCGACTTCGGTGATGTCGCCGATCAGTTCCATGCAGCGCATTAGGAGACGGTCAAAAGGCATTGGCCCCGCTTGCAGGCCCACTTCGTCCGCCTGGCTGAGCCATTGCATCAACAAGCCCATCGATGCCACGACATCGCGACGGTCCAACAGGGCTGAGACCACCTGGGCATAGGCCTTAGATGACTGGAACTCGACGACATGATCACGCCAGAAGGCGATATTCCCGGATGCCTCCCCGGCCGCACGCCACTCGGCGAGGGCTTTGGCCACGCGTCGGGCCGATTCGAGATGGTCTGCCCCAGACACCGGTGGCAGATCTTCCACGGTCGTGGAACCAAAGCGGTCCCAGAAGTTAGCGAACCGCTCAAACTTTGCGAGGATCTCTGCTTCCGAAGCCGATTCCGCGCGAGCCGCGGCTTCTTCCAAGGCACGTGAATACCCTTCCAGAAGCCCTTCGACCAGTTGCAACAACACTTCGACCCGGTGATCGGGCACGCTGTCTTCTCGATTGGTGAAGAGCGGATATTGTCCCTGAAAGCCCAAGATGTTCCACGGATCGACCAGCGCACCACATTCGATACCGCGGTGCAGATAGTCTTCCGCTTCGCTCAGCAATCGGACGGCGTCGGCCACCTGCCCCCGGTCGAGAGCCCGCGTAGTCGCCGAGATCCGCCATTGCACTTCGCATTCGAAACGGGCCGACGCACAGGGAATCACCGCGGCTTGACGACGTGCGGCATCGGAGTAGGCCATCCGGGCGAAGAGGTACGCCAGATGCCGTCGCTGTACCTGCTGCGTGCCATATTGGGCAAGATAGAAATTCAAATGCTGGCGGACATGACCAAAGGGTTGCTGCGTCGTTTTAGCATGTTTCTGCAGACGTTTGGCCCGGGCTCCGGTGGAAGCCTTCAGTAACCAGTCGTAAAACGCATCGCGCTGCCGGGCGACTTTGGGCAAAAGCGATGTCAGCGACACCGTGGAGTCATAGGTATCGGGGCCCGCCCCGCTGATGGCCGAAGCCATTAGAATCGTTCCGCCGAGAACCGCAGCGGCATCGAACAGAACTTCTTCCGTGGGGACTCGCTTCTGCAGATCAATCCATGTCAACAGGGCATCGAGAATCACCTTGCGGATGATGAAGCGGCGATAGCGGCCCTTGAGATCAATAACGTGCGGGTCCCATTCGCCGAACAGGTAGTTTGTACGTTTGTTGGCCGGATGCAGATGGTCATGGGCCCGCGGATCGAGAGCCAGTTCGTCGAGTTGATCGAGATCAAAATAGGCATCGGCCAGGAGTTCGTCGGGCATCGCTCGGAGTAATTCCAAGGCCCGCGAGATGACTTCGGCATACGGGCCGGACGAAATGCCAGCCCCATTGAGGAATAACGGAAACGGGCGGAAGCGTTCATGCTCATACGGTTCCATCCGCCGATCGTTTTCGAGCACGGCCACGGGGCGATAGCCGACAAAATCGTTCAGTCGATCGAGGACGCCAGCCACAATTCGCGGCGTATCATCCCACGGTCCGCCCTGTTCCAGAATCGCTTCCCAGATGCGGACGAGGAAGTACGGATGTTGAAAGTCCTGGTCTTCCAGATGAAACAAGAGATCGCGATGAAATTCGCGATAGGCCGGCAAGACATTTTGATAGGCCAGATCGATGGCCGCTTCCGCCTGGGTACTGTCGTGGAACGCGGGTGCTTCCGCCGTGAGCGTTGCCAGTGACTGCTTCAGCATCTCCGGCAATTGATTCCAGCCGACCCGGGTGACAAGGTCATTGACGAGTCGCTGAAAGGCGGGGTCTGGCCGTCCACCTGAGAAATTCAGGTAGCCCAGTACTTCGCGCGCCGCAGCGATGTCCTCAGTGCGAAATTTCAACGTCCGTGTTCCATCAATTCAAAAGGACGGGCAACCAGATCTAGGCAAACTCCCGGCCGCTGTGCTATGGACTGCGTCGCGCAGCCGGGAACCGCCAGCATACGAAGAAGCCTTGCCGCTTCGCAAATGGTTGGCGAATAACGTTCTTAGGTGCGGGGAGGCGGGATCGTAAGTGATCTTGCGAAATCTGCCTGTCCTGTTTGTGAGGAAGCGGTCTGGACTGATTTTCGGTCGTAGACATTGCCGATTATATCGACGGTACGGAATCTGCCGTGCTTAAGGTCCGTGGTTCCGACACCGTCGTCCCTGCGAAACAATGGCTGTAACTCATTCTCCAACAGGAGCTTCCGGTATGCCGGACACCCTGAAATCCAGCAAAGAACGTCGTCCGGCTCGGAGTTTGTCTCGGGCCTGGGGATGGCCGCTCGGGCTCGCCGTCACTTTCGCATTCTACGCAGTTATTCCGTATGCGCCATTCTTCCAGGCGGAATTGCAACGGTATTTCTGTGCTCACTGGATTGAGTACGCCACCACCGGGCTGTTTTTCATCGGCTTGGCGACGCTCTTCGTCAAAGCCTGCCACCTCCCTGCGGAACGCCGGGCGTTGGCGGGCGGTCTGCTCGACGGGCTGGATGTTAACGCAACGGGCTCGCCATTGCATACGGTGGAACGGATTACTACCCATGTGCATCTCGTGGCTCGGCAGCAAATGGACACGCACCTGGTCCGCCGGGTTCTCGACGTCTGCGATTATGTTCGCAGCCGCCGATCAATTGAAGGTCTGGAAAGCCAGCTCAGCTATCTCGCCGACCTGGCAGCCACGCGGTTGCATAGCAGTTACGCCCTGGTGCGGACGGTCACTTGGGCCGTACCCATCCTGGGGTTCCTCGGCACCGTGATCGGGATCACGATGTCGATTGCGAACATTACGCCCGATCAACTGGAGTCTTCGCTGGGTGATGTCACGGCGGGACTAGCCGTCGCGTTCGATACCACGGCTTTGTCACTGACCTTGTCGATGATTCTGGTCTTCAACACCTTCATGGTAGACCGTCAGGAACAGCAGATTCTGGATGAGGTCGAAGACTTCTCCATGCAGAAACTTGTTGCATTGTTCCCGGCGGCGGAAACCATGGCCGAGCACCCGTTGCTGGTCGCAGAACAACAGGCCGCCGACCAGTTGCTGCAGAAGACCGAGTCGCTGGTGAGCTGGCAGATGGAGGCCTGGAAGGATTCGCTCGATGGTCTCCGCGATCGTTGGGCCGCGACACTGGATCAGCAGCAACAATCGCTCGACATGGCCTTGCAGTCGGGTTTGACTGCGGCTCTCACCGATCACGCTCAACAATTATCAGCGGCCCGGCACGACTTTGTCTCGGCCTTCGGGCAGGCCGCTGAGTCGATGCGAGATCAACTGACTGTGACGCAAAACGCCCTACATCAGCATCATGTCGAAAACCTGACCCAGATGCAGGACGTCTGGCAAGGCGTGCGACAAGATCTGCTCGCCGTTTCTGCAGAACAGGCGGAACAATGGGACCGCACGCGTCTGCAATCGCATGAAGACCTGACCGCCTGGCAGTCGGCCTTACAGGAGGCCACTCAGGCCATGACAAGCCAACTTTTAGAACTGCGACAACAGGGTGAAACGTTACTCAAGCTGACCGAGCAGGAAGAGCAACTGGTGCGGTTGGAAGAGCGGCTGGCCCAGAATATCGAGACGGTTCGTATGGTCGATGCGCTGGATGAAACGCTGTTGAATCTGAATGCCGCTGTCAATCTGCTTTCCGCCAGAACCCGTAATAAAGCGGCGTGAAGCAGAGTCAAAGGTTTCCGCTTCTGGTCCCTTGATCTCGAACACGGTCTGGCCCCATGGCTCGTCGCCAACAGCAGTCCACCACCGTCGAACTCTTTCCCTTTCTCGCAGTCCTTGTCTGCGTGATGGGGGCGTTGATCTTTCTGCTACTGGTGATGACGAAGCGGCTGCGTGCCGCTGCTGTAGCGAAAGCTCAGGCGGCGGTGACTCAAGCCTACGATGACCGTCCGATTCTACCCGAGTTGGTGGAAGACGATGTGGAAGACTTTGCGCCGTCTCCGGCCGTGCTGTCACCCGATCTGGCTGCGGTGCCGATTGATGAACCCGTGGGTTGGTCGGCTGCCCCTGCAGTAAAAAAACCGGAAGAACCAGCGGTCGATCGGCAGGCCCACTATGCGGCACTGGATGCCCTGCAACAGCAATGGACGACCAAGGTGGCGTCGCTGGAAGCCGATGTGGACCAAAGACAGGCCGCTTTGAACCGACAACGCCTGCTGCTGATGACCACCGAACGGCAAACCACCGAACTCAAGCAACAGTTGTTGCAAAAGGAAACCGAACTGGCCGCCATGATGGGCCGCATTTCGGCGACGCAGGGGTCGCAATCGGCCACATCCGCTGAACAAGCCAAGCTCGAACGCGTCATTCAACAACTTCGTCAGCAACTCAAGCAGTTGGCAGAACAGCAAGAAGCCGCCAGCAGTCAATACGCCATCGTGCCCTATGATGGGAAATCGGGCACCACGCGCCGTCCGATTCTGATTGAATGTACCGCCACCGGCCTGAAATTCCTGCCGGAAGATGTCACGCTGACTCCGGCGGACATCGAAGGCTTCACGCCGCGATTTAATCCCCTGTTGTCGGGTGCGGCTGCCCTCACCAGCTACTGGTCGCAGCAACCTCCATCGTCGGGGGATGCTCCGGCGGAACCCTACGTGCTTCTGATTGTCCGACCTGATGGGACGCTCGCTTATTACATCGCCATGAAACTGCTCTCGGGGATGAAGCAGCCACACGGCTACGAACTCGTGACCGATGACATGTCGCTCCAACTTTCACCGATTGACCCCAATGCGAAGGCCGCTCTCGAAGCGGCCATTGAACAAACACTTGCCGAACGCCAACGCATGGTCCAGGCAATGTCGTCTGGCACGGGACTGGGACGTGGCAACGGCGGGGGACAGGGAACTGGCAACGAGGTTGGCGGCGGATCGGGTTTTGGATCGGGCCGCGGTGGCCGAGATTCCAGCACATACAATGGTGGCGGAAGCGGGGGCCGGTTAGGCGGGGCTGATGCCGCACCCAAAGGGAACAGTCGCGGCGAATTTGCATTGTCCGACATCGAAGACTCCGAGCAGGTCGGCAATCGCAGTTGGGAAGATGTCGATCGATTTGAAGGCCAGGAATTCCGCAAGCGAAGAGAATCGGGCGGGTCAACGGGCGGAACGAACTCCCAGTCAGCACCGAACGGAACGAGCCAGAATCGTTCCCAGGGATCGCCCTCTGCTTCAGTGACGGGGCAAGGTTCTCAATCGCCGCGATCCGACACCACTTCCGAAGCCACCGCTAAGTCATCTACGGGACGTCCACCGACAACGGGACAACCTGCCTCGAATAATGGCCAGTGGCAACCCCGTTCCGGAAGCACAGGGGGACAAACCGCGGGAAGCTCAGGGTCATCGGCGACGGGCAGTCCCGATGAAAGCGAGGAAGATTACCCGAACTTCAATCAGTCGGCATCGCGCCGCAAAGGCCAGGCCGCCAAATCGCTTCCCTATGAACATCTGCAGCAGCGCAAATGGGGACCGCACGAGCCGGGGGCCACGATCGGCCTGGAAAAGCCTGTCCGTGTGCGAGTTGAAGCGGAACGCATGGTCATCGAGCAGACGTTGGCAATCCCCGTTACAGCCGGCGCCTCACGCGAGCAGTTGTTTAATCAACTCCTGTCGGCCGTGGATCAGCAGTCTCAGGGTTGGGGACAACCGGGTTCCGGTTTCTTCTGGGTTCCCAGTTTACGCTTTGAAGTGCTACCGGGTGGCAATACCGCTTATGAACGCGTAGTCCCGCTGGTCAGCAAGTGCGGATTGTCGCATCGCACGGAATACTCGCTCGGTCAGACGGCTGCCGAGTTGCCGGAGGCCAAACGATGAGCCGACGACCGCAGGCCGATCAACAATTCGGATCAGATTCGTTCCTCGACATCGTGTGCAATGTCGTGGGCATTCTGATCATTCTGATGGTCGTGGCCGGAGTCCGCGCCAGTCACGACCCAGTGTCGTTGCCGGTTCTCAGCCTTCCAGACAACGACGAACCTCGGATTGTCACCGCACCAGCGATTGAAGAGGAATTGCCGCCTCCTCCGCCGATGCCCATCCCCATGTCACCGGTCCCTGTGATTGAGCCGGAGCTGCCAGCTCTGCCCGAGATTCCCGCCGAGCCTTTGCCACCGCTGGAACCCTCACCGGAACTGGTGGCTGCGGCCGAACAACTGGCACGCGAACTCGCTGGTATGGACGATAAGGAACGCACCCTGCAGCAGCAACTGGCGAACAATCGCCGGCAGCAACAGGAGTTGGAGGACCGGCTGCAGACGTTGTCTAAACAGCAGGCCAGCCAGGCCGCGGGCTTGCAGGCCGCAGAACAGCAACGTCAGGCCACCGCTCAAGAACTGGAACAACTGCGTCGCATCGCGGCTCAACTGTCACAACTGGTGCGAGAGCGGGCCAGTGAAGCTCCGGCCGCAAAAACGCTGGAGCATCGCATTACTCCGATTGGTCAGGCGGTCACCGGAAAAGAATTGCACTTCAGAGTACTCGAAGATCGCATTTCCGTCGTGCCACTCGAACGGCTGATTGAACGACTGAAAAACCAGATCGACCGCCATAAGGAATGGATCGCCAAATCGCGGCAACAACTCGGACAGGTCGGCCCGGTGGAAGGTTACGCCCTGCACTATGTCGTGCAACGTGAGTCAGCTTCGGTGGTTGACGAATTGCGAATGGGGCCCGGGGTCTTCCGCATCAATGTCACCGAATGGCGGGTGGAAGCTGAGCGCGATGTCGAAACCGAGTCCTCCGCCGAGGCTCTGCGTCCGGGATCACGATTCCTGTCGGCCATCGCCACTGCGGAACCCGGGGCAACGTTGACCTTCTGGGTCTATCCCGACAGCTTCAATGCCTATACGGAGGTTAAGGCGTACTGCCAGCAACAAAACTTCCTCATTGCCGGGCGTCCCCTGCCAACGGGAATTCCGATTGCAGGCAGCCCGAATGGCACCCGGTCCACTGGCCAGTAAGCCGATTCTCAAAATCGAGAATCTTTTTCTGCTGCCGTTAATGCCAGAAAGAGCCTGCGGTTCCCCTCACGGTCACTGTCAGTCAGTCTGATCGTGTGAGGGAATCATCGATGGTGGGCACAAGGAGCTCCGTTCGAAGTCCGGCGAGCAACAGTCGTCGGAATTCGCAATCGGAAAAAGAGATAAGTCAAACATCTTCTCAGCCCCAACGCACTCAGGAGCAGTTACGAGCGCTCGCCGAGGAACTGGTTGTGACGGAGATTTCCTTCGTCGACCATATGCAGTTCCGTCGTAAGTC
Organism: bacterium; assembly: GCA_016125225.1. Taxonomy (GTDB): domain Bacteria; phylum Planctomycetota; class Planctomycetia; order Planctomycetales; family Planctomycetaceae; genus DSVQ01. The sequence continues at coordinate 743,786 of WGME01000003.1, forward strand.
AGCGGAGCGGTGGATTGATGAACAGCAGCCAGCAAAGTCAGTTTCGGAAGTTCGGGGCACGAACTCCTCCATCGGACTGGCCTTCGTCTCCGGACTGGTGCAAGCCCCTCTGCTCAAACCCGCTGAGGAATCGTATCTCTTTCTCCGAATGAACTTTGTGAAATATCGGGCCGAGCAACTTCGCCGCCGGATTAATTGCCAGCGTCCCGATGCCGCGCAGCTCGATCAGATTCAGGTGTGGTTGACGGAGGCCGCCGCATTACGGAATCGCATCGTCGAAGCCAACCTGAGACTGGTAGTTTCCGTGGCGTCAAAACTGAGTCGGTCACTCGATCAACTATCGGAGCTGACCAGCGAAGGGTTATTGCCATTGATGCGGGCGGTGGAACTTTTCGATGTGCAACTGGGGTTTCGGTTCAGCACCTATGCGACCTGGGCCATTCGCAACCAAATCCATCGCTGTTTGAAACGTCAGCGCGGCCCGAGTGAGCTACTGCGGTTCGGTGATGACTCGGATTGGAACCACATCCCTGACCGCCGTGGTTCCGGAACCCGTGATCTCCAACTTCAGCAGCAACGGGAAGAACTGCTGTCGGAATTGATCGGTACACTAAACCCCCGCGAGCGGACGATTATTGCGGCCCGCTTTGGACTCGATGGTCAACCAGCCGGACAAAGCCTCGCGGAGATTTCCGTTGTTCTGGGATTGAGCAAGGAACGTGTCAGACAACTTGCCTTAGGGGCACTGGAAAAACTGCGGGAACAGGCCACACATACCGCGATTGAACTTCCAGAAGCCTGGAGAGCGGAAGCCTGACGGGTACTGGTGGAAAGTCGCGAACATGCCTCGGTTTCTCTATCGATCATCACTGCCCGTACCTGCGAATGTGGCCTTCAACTGGCATACAAAGCCCGGTGCTTTACAGCGGCTGACACCTCCTTGGGAACGCGTCAAAGTCGTGCGGTCTTCGGGTTCACTCGCACCCGGTTCGCAAGTCGAACTACAGATGAAAATCGGCCCATTCACGCAGCACTGGATCGCAGAGCATCGCCGCTACCTCCCGGGCGTCGAGTTTCAGGACGTCCAACTGTCTGGACCCTTTGCAAAGTTTGAACACACTCATCGACTGGTACCTCATGATGAAACATCCTGCTGGCTGGAAGATGACATCGACTATTCCCCGCCCCTCGGACCCTTCGGACAGTGGGTGGCTGGCGGACATATCCGCCGACAGCTTCAACGCATGTTTCGATACCGGCACGCAATCACGGCAGCGGATCTGTTTCAACATCAGCAGTACAAGCGAGAGACATCACCAATGAAGGTTCTCATCACCGGAGCGACCGGCCTGGTCGGAAGTGCCCTGACTCCGTTACTCACGACAGGAGGGCATGAAGTGCTGCGTCTTACCCGCGGACCAGCACGCGAGGCTCAGGATGTCGTCTGGCACCCGGAACACGTGGAATTGCCGCCAGCACGCCTTGAAGGACTGGATGCGGTGGTTCATCTCGCGGGGGAAAACATCGCGGGGGCTCGATGGACTTCGTCGGTGAAAGAGCGCATTCGCAACAGTCGAGTCCAGAGCACGCGGTTGCTGTGCAAAACCCTGGCCAAACTGAAGTCCCCGCCGCAAGTTCTGGTGTGTGCCTCGGCGATTGGGTTCTACGGCGATCGGGGAAGCGAAGTGTTGACCGAGTCGTCACCCACAGGGACCGGCTTCCTTTCCGAAGTTTGCGAGGCTTGGGAAGCGTCCTGTGAACCCGCCCGTCAGGCGGGCATTCGCGTGGTCAACCTCAGGCTGGGAGTCATCTTGTCGGCGAAAGGGGGAGCACTGCAGAAAATGCTCCTGCCCTTCAAACTGGGCGGCGGTGGGATCATCGGAAATGGCCAGCAGTATTGGAGTTGGATCGCCATCGACGATGTGATTGGGGCGATCTACCACGCTCTGGTGACTCCTTCCCTGGTCGGTGCCGTGAATGCAACAGCCCCCCAACCTGTAACAAATTACAAGTTTACGAAAACCCTGGGCAAGGTTCTGCGACGCCCGACGATCGTCCCGTTGCCCGGGTTTGCGGCCCGCTTGGTGCTGGGAGAAATGGCCGAAGCGTTATTGCTCGCGAGTTCCCGAGTCCTGCCAGATTCTCTGCAAAAAAGTGGTTACCAATTTCGCTTCACGGAATTGGAACCCGCGTTGCGCCATGAACTTGGGATTGGCTGACTGCCTTGAGATCTGCTCGAAACAGAAGATTTTCCTCAAATTCTACTGAACAATTCGCATAATACACGCAAACCCCCATCTTGCCCCCGGTCAGTTTCCTGGTTATGATAAAGCGTTAACGCTCTGGGGCCATGGACGTTAGGAACGTCTCGGAATCAAGGGTAGTCGGATGGGAAAGCAGGTTTCGCTGCGACCGGGCGATCCGGTCATTTTCTGCGTCAGTAAATTCAGCACCGATCCCGGTCCCAGGGCTGCGGATGTGCATCCGGCTGAGCACGGCGAAACCTACAGCTACAACGTCCCTAAGTTTTGGCGAGTCATCAGCTTAGAAGATGACGGCAAGCTCATTCTCGGCACCCGACGGGGCAAGCGGCACCGGATTGATCCGGGAGACCCGCGTCTGCGGCGTGCGTCATTCTGGGAACGCTGGTTGTATGCCAACCGCTTCCCGGCCATTGAGGATTCCACCAGCGAACCCTCCCGTGAAGACCGTGTCGTTCAAAACGCCGCGTCGTAAGCTTGACGCTGTCTGTCGTTCGGAACACGATCACCCTCGAAATTGCCGGTGAGATCATCACTGGTGTCGCCGCCGCGCTTGTGTCTGCCAGTTCAGACTACTAGCATGTGCAAGCACCACGGGGTTAGTTCGTCTCCAAAACGTACGGGGCGCGGCGAACTTGGTTGCCCTTTTAGCCCCACTGTTCCGAGATGGACCCGATGAAACACGTGCTTTCCGCGATTGTGATGAACCAGCCTGGCGTGCTGGCTCATATCTCCGGGATGTTGGCGTCGCGTGCGTTCAACATCGAGAGTCTCGCCGTTGGCGAGACCGAAGACCCCAAGTTTTCGCGGATGACCTTCGTTGTATCGGGCGATGACAAGACCGTCGTGCAGGTCCGCAAGCAACTCGAAAAGATCATCACCGTTGTGAAGGTGGCTGATTATCAGAATCAGGACATCGTCGAGCGTGACCTGATGCTGCTCAAAGTCAGCACAGATAACACGTCTCGCACGGAAGTCCTGGAACTGGTGCAGATCTTCCGTGGCAAAGTGGTCGATGTCGGCCATTCCCATGTGATGATGGAAATCAGTGGGACCGAAAGCAAACTCAATTCCTTCATCGATCTGATGCGGCCGTTCGGGATTCTCGAACTGGTGCGCACGGGACGCATCGCCTTGTCTCGGCAGTCTTCCCTGTCGGTCGATCAGGCCTTGCAACCCCCGGAACCTTATGAATATGTCGAGGAGACGGCCGAAGTCGGTTGAGCCGACCGCGGTGTTCCCGCCAGAGCGTCTTCAGGGAAGGGGATTTGTGATCCCCTCCCATAATAGCAAATTTCCCACCTCTTTGTTCGCTGACGAGTGACTTATCCATGGCCGCTAAGATTTACTACGATGACGATGCTGACCTGTCTCTGCTGAAAGGCAAGACGATTGCGATTCTGGGTTATGGCAGCCAGGGACATGCCCAGGCCCAGAACCTGCGAGACAGTGGCTGCAACGTAATCATTGGCCAACGCCCGGGCAGCAAGAATTACGATCTCGCTGTCAGCCACGGTTTCAAGCCGTTGTCACTCGCCGAGGCGACCAAGCAGGCCGATCTGGTCAACATTCTGCTGCCAGACGAAGTCCAGGGCGATGCGTACCGCACTGAAATCAAGCCGAACTTGAAGCCCGGCGCTCTGCTCATGGCGTCGCATGGTTTCAACCTGCACTTCGGTCAGGTGATTCCGCCGGAAGGTGTCGATGCTGCTCTCGTGGCTCCCAAAGGCCCTGGCCATCTGGTCCGTAGCGAATACGAAAAGGGCGGCGGCGTTCCCTGCCTCATCGCTCTTTCGCCCGGTGCTTCCGAAACTTCCCGTAAGCTGGCTTTGGCCTATGCCAAGGGTGTCGGCGGCACACGCGGTGGTGTGATCGAAACCACGATCGCCGAAGAAACCGAAACCGACTTGTTCGGTGAACAAGTGGTGTTGTGCGGCGGTGTTTCTGCCCTTATCAAAGCGGCCTTCGAAACCCTCGTGGAAGCCGGCTATCAACCGGAGATGGCCTACTTCGAGTGTATGCACGAGATGAAGCTGATCGTCGACCTGTTCTATCAGGGCGGCCTCAACTACATGCGGTACAGCGTTTCGAACACGGCCGAATTCGGCGATTACACACGTGGTCCCCGCATCGTGACGGCCGAAACCAAGGCCGAAATGAAGAAGATCCTGACCGAAATTCAGACCGGTCAGTTTGCCAAGGAATGGTTGCTCGAAAACCGAGTTAACCAACCGACCTTCCAGGCCATCAAACGCCGTGAGCGGAACCATCCGATCGAAGAGACCGGCAAGCAACTCCGCCGCATGATGAAGTGGATCAACGCCAAGGAATATTGAGAGCGGTTGGTCGAACCGTTGACATCGAGAAGCCCACGGGTTGCAATCCGTGGGCTTCTTTCTTTTTAGCCGATGAGCAGACATCATGATTCGCAGCGCTGTGACCGTCAGTCTTGTGGAACAGGCCCGTAGCGGTCCGTTCGTCTTTCATGACGACTTAGAACTCGGAATCCGCAAGGCCGCCGATTTGGGTTACCACGCCGTCGAGATTTTTGCTCCTGGCCCCGATGCGGTCCCCGCTCCGAAATTGCAGCCATTGTTGAAATCGACCGGATTGCAGGTCGCGGCCGTGGGCACCGGTGCCGGTTGGGTCATTCACAAGCTTTCGCTGACCAGCCCCGATGAATCAATCCGCCGCGCGGCCATCAATTTCATCAGTTCGATGATCGATTTCGGTGGTCCGTATGGCGCACCAGCAATCATCGGTTCGATGCAGGGGCGTCATGGGGATGGCGTGACACCGGAACAAGCGCGGGACTGGTTACGATCAGCACTGGATGAACTCGGTGAAGCGGCACTGCGTTACAATGTGCCACTTATCTATGAACCGCTCAATCGGTACGAGACCAATTTGACCAATACCATGACAGCCGGGGTCGAACTGCTGCAGTCGCTGCAGACCGATAATGTGCGACTGCTTGCCGATCTGTTTCACATGCAGATCGAAGAGGTCGATGTGGCCGCAGCGATTGGACATGGCGGGCGATTTATCGGCCATGTCCATTTCGTCGACAGCAATCGCCGACCGGTCGGATGCGGTCACATGAACTATGGCCCGATTGTCGCGGCGTTGAACGATATTGGTTATGAGGGTTACGTATCCGCAGAAGCCTTCCCCTGGCCAGACAGCGACACCGCCGCCGCCCAGACCATGCGGGCGTATCGGTATTGGTTTGAACGGCCTGAATAAATCCGAAACTCGAATGTCGAAATCCGAAAGAAACCCCAAGCACGAAATTTAATACGGCCAATCACTGAGGTTTTTGATTTAGCGTTTGAGATTTCCTTCGAATTTCGAGCTTCGGATTTCGTGCTTCGAACTTAAATGGTCACCTGATTTCACGAACAGACCATCATGCTGAAACACCAACTGTTACACCCAGAAATCACGGCAATCCTGGCTCGCGCGGGGCATCATGCGAAGGTGCTGATCGCGGATGGCAACTACCCGGCATCCACCAAGAAGGGTCCGAATGCCCAACTCGTCAGTTTGAACTTGGCACCGGGCATCGTCACCTGCAGTCAAGTACTGGCAACGTTGCTGTCGGCACTGCCTGTGGATGCCATCAACACGATGGGCATCCCGGCCGATGATCCTTATGCCATGCAAGGTGATCCGCCGGTATGGGCCGATTATCGTGGCATCATTTCTCAAGCCGGTTTGCCGCTCGTGCTGCAGCCGATTTCGAAATGGGATTTCTATGATGCCGTCGCTTCGCCCGATCATGTGCTGACCATTCAGACGGCCGATTCCGCGTTATGGGCGAATGTGTTGCTCACCATGGGTTGCCGGACCATGTAACGAATCGATCCACAATCGACTCCCAGGAGTTCATAATTGATGACGCAGCGCGAGTGGTCAGCCCGCTGGTTAGTTGCCGACGTGCTGCTGCACCGCGATGCGCGGTTGTTGCGACCCCACTTTCTGCGGGCGACTGTACTCGCCTGGGTCTTTATGTTCGCGGTTCTGCCCGCAGCCACCACACGGACGAAGGGGGCTCCGGGACTCTATCTGCTGACTCAACTGACCATCGCTTTGTGTCTGGCTTCGGTCGGCGAGGCCAGTCGTGTTTTCAATCGCCTGCTTGATGACGAATGGACCGCTTACAATCTGGAACTGCTGCAACTGACCGGCATCAGTCCTGCGGAATTGATTTTTGCCAAAGCGCTGCCGCAGTGGTGCACCGGGCTCTCGGCGATGCTGCTCACCTTTCCGGTGGCACTTCTGGCCGTCACTTTAGGCGGCGTGACATATACCCAGGTGATCGCCGTCTATGGCCTGATCATCGTGCTCTATCTGCTGGTCTCAGCGATGGCGCTCCTGGGGAATGCGATTGTCAACAACGTTTCTTACTCATCGCTGTTATCGTTCGCGGTCGGACTGCTCTATTTTGCTCCGTTGGGGGTGATTGATTACTTTCGTATTTCACCAGCCGCACCGAATGGCACCAGTCCTCCGCTGCTGTTCCCGGCCTTCGAATTCTTCCGGATTCTCGATAGTACCTACAAAGGCAGCATCGTCAGTTGGCCGGTGGTGATTCATCTGGGAACCGTTGTCGGACTTTGTTGGATTTCGGGGCGGTTGCTTTCCCGTCGCTGGCACTTCGCAACGGAACAGGCACCAGAAGAACCGGTTTCCACGGAACAGCCGATCAATCCCCAACCATTGTGGCGACCGATGGTGAACCCACCGCGCTGCGACAACCATCCTATTGTCTGGAAGGATTACTATTTCACGCTGGGAAGCGACGAAATGCAGTACGGCAAATGGATCGTGCTGGGGCTGACCGCCTTGATGGCCGCGGCTTTGGCGTGGCTGGTTCATCCGGCCGTGCTGTGGCTGTTCGTCTTCCTGGGCATTTTCGGCGCCATCGGCGTGCTGACCTATTCTGCTCAGCGGTTATGGCAAATGGAATTGCAGGAGCGAACACTGGAAGCGTTGTGCTTGGTCCCCTGGCCGACCAGCGACATCGTCTATGCAAAGCTCCGCGCACTTACAATCACCAGTCTGCCCGAGGCACTGGTTTTCGTGGTGACCGTGGCGGGACTGATCATCGTGCGACAGTGGGAAGTCGCCTGGTGCCTTTGTTATCTGGCGGTCTCGATGCCGATCATTGTCTGCACCGATGCCGGCTGGCGGTTCATTCCCCGAACCTGGCAAGGCCTGACTTCGCGATGCAAACTGGTCGGCATTCCTTTGGGTGTCTGGGTCTTGAGTGGCGTTCTGGGGGTTTTTGTCCATCCGGCAGTGGGACTGGTTGTCCTGTCGGTCGGGGTTCCCTTTGTCTGCCGCATTGTGCTGGCAGACTGTGCTCACTGGCTGCCTGAACGGGCCAGCGAATAGTCCTGAAGAAATCGTCCTGTGTGGGTGAATCAAAGGGAAACCCTTTGCGTCTCAATGGTGAACACGATAACATATCGAGAAGATCGAATGCGTTAATCCGACCGTGTTGCCTCCCGCGGAAGAACTGTGATGTTGCGTTGGCTGACGATCCTAGGAATCTACATGGCCTTGGGCAATGGCTTGGGGTTACGTCTGTGTGCCGACGAAACACCAGCCGAAGACGCCAAGCCGGCTAGCTTTTATCGGGAAGTTCGCCCGATTCTGCAGCGTCAATGTTCCGGCTGTCATCAACCTGCCAAAGCTGGGGGACATCTCGTCCTCACATCATTTGAGGAACTCCTCAAAGGGGGCGAAGCAGGAGCCGGTTTGACCGCCGGCAAAGCGGACGACAGCGTCATCATGCAGTACATTGTCGGCGATCCACCGGAAATGCCGCGCGGTGCCGATCCCCTGAAGCCAGAGCAGATCGAGCTGATTCGTCGCTGGATCAACGAAGGGGCCAAAGACGACACACCCGCATCAGCCCGTGATACCATTTCGGCCGAACATCCCCCGGTCTATGCGACGCCGCCGGTCGTGACGGCTTTGGCCTACTCGCCAGATAGCCAGGTGCTGGCGGTCTCAGGACATCATGAAGTCCTGCTGCACCAAGCCGATGGTACTGGTCAACTGGCACGGCTCGTCGGCCGTTCGGTGAAGATCAATTCCATCGACTTCTCGCCGGATGGCAAGTGGATCGCCGTCACCGGCGGTGCCCCCGCGGTCTTCGGTGAGGTCCAACTGTGGGATGCCGCCACCCATGAACTGAAAGTCTCTCAACAGATTTCGTTCGACACCTTGTTCGGAGGCAGCTTCAGCGACGACAGTCAACAGTTCGCGTTTGGCGGATTCGATAATAAAGCCCGGGTGATGGATGTCGCGACGGGCAACATTATCATGACGCTCGATGCCCATTCCGATCTGGTCTTCGATACGACATTCTCATTGAAGCTGGACCATCTGATTACGGTCAGCCGCGATATGGCGATGAAACTGACCGAAATCAAATCGGCCCAGTTTATCGACAACATCACCAGCATCACCCCCGGGGCCTTGAAGGGGGGCTTGATGGCCGTGCAGCGACACCCTAAGGAAGAGCAGGTGCTGGTCGGCGGGGCCGATGGGGAACCGAAACTCTATAAAATCTTCCGCACGGAAGCCCGCAAAATTGGTGACGATTTCAATCGCATTCGCGGCTACGCCGTGCTGCCAGGTCGGATTGTCAGCCTGCAGTTCAATGCGGACGGTAGTAAATTCGTGGTAGGCAGCAGCAATGCCACCAGCGGAGCCGCCCGCATTTACAGCACCGATGATGCAAAGCTGTTATATGAATTGCCGGGACATACCGCCGGGGTTTTCGCCGTGGCTTTTCGACCAGATGGTAAGCAGGTCGCGACCGCAGGTTTCGATGGCAAGGTCCGCTTGTTCGATGTCGAAACGGGGCAGCTCGTCACGGAGTTTCTACCGGTCGACATCACCCCGGCGGTTGCTGCGACACCCTGAAGATTCGCTTGGATATCACCACTGATCTTTCTTCTCACAGTCTCTGGCCAGGAACGTTGATTTATGCTCTCACTCACTCGACTGAGCCACTGTGTGCTGGCCTTCTGCTGTTCAATGACAATGCTGCTGGCTGAAGAAGCCGCTTCACCGCAGATTGTGTCGATTCAAACCTGGCCCGAAAAGCTGGTGCTGCACGATGTGCGCGATGCACGGGGCCTGCTGGTCATCGGTCGTGATGCCGCAGGGAAAACCTATGACTTGACTGCCGATGCAGTCGTCTCCGCGACCACACCTCACATCGAGATCGATGCGGAACGTTTCGTCAATCCGCGCGAAGTCGGGTCTAGTGAGGTGATCGTCACGGCGAAAGGCCATGAGCAACGCGTGCCGGTTGTGGTGGAAAACGTCGAACCGCGGTCGATCGATTATGTGCGCGACTTTCTACCCCACCTCAGCAAGCACGGCTGCAATCAGGGAACGTGCCATGGTGCCCAGCAGGGTCGCAAAGGTTTCAAGTTGTCGCTGCGAGGTTATGATCCGCTCTACGACTATCGGGCGTTGGTCGATGATGTGTCAGGACGCCGCTTCAATCGGACCGAACCGGCACAAAGCCTGATGTTGCTGAAGCCCACTCAGGGGGTACCGCACGAAGGGGGCTTCCTCTTCGATGAACAATCACGAGCCTATCGCGATATTGCCCAGTGGATCGCTGAGGGTTGCCAGTTTTCTGAGACGACCCGGCCTGTGCGACTGGAACTGTTCCCCAGCGCTCCCACGCTCGATCGTCGCGGCGAACGGCAGCAAGTTCAGGTGATTGCCCATTATGACGATGGTCAATCACGGGATGTCACCCGCGATGCGATGTTTGAAGCTTCGAATTTTGAAGTCGCCACGGTCACCAAAGGGGGACAGATTCAGGCTGTCCGCCGTGGTGAAACCGCCGTGCTGGTACGATATGAGGGAGTATATGGCAATCTGAATGTCACCGTACTGGGCAACCGTGAGGGCTTTGTCTGGCAACCGGCTCCCGAATTCAATTTCATTGATCAAAAAGTGAACCAGAAGCTGGAACGGTTGAAAGCGTTGCCATCGGCTGTGTGTACCGATGCCGAATTCCTCCGGCGAGTCACTCTCGACCTGACGGGCTTACCTGCTTCCGCTGACCAAACACGGGCATTTCTCGATGACTCTCGTGACTCACGGTCGAAGCGCGAGGCATTGATCGACGATCTCCTGAACTCCCCCGAATATGTCGATCACTGGACGCTCAAATGGAGCGACCTGCTCCTGTCGAACCGCAAGTTCATTAAGGAACAGGGGGTCTGGGGCTTCCGCAACTGGATTCGACAGTCGCTGGCGGAAAACAAACCTTATGACCAGTTCGCTTTCGAATTGATGACAGCGTCAGGGAACTCGCTCGAAAACCCTGCCGCCAACTACTACCGCATCGCCCGGGAACCACGCGAGGTCATGGAGAACATGACGCAGGTCTTTCTGGGGACGCGATTCGTCTGTGCTCAATGCCACGACCATCCGTTCGAAAAGTGGACTCAGACCCAATACTTCGAACTGTCGGCCTACTTTGGTGGTGTCGGACGAAAAGCGCAGGGGACGGAAGCCGAAGTCATCTACGATTTGCGGAACCCTCAAACGGTGATGCACGGAGGCACGGGACAACCTGCCCCGCCAAAGTTCCCCTTCACCGTCACCGGGTATGAAGCGTCCGGCAGCGATGTTCCCCGACTGCAACTTGCCAAGTGGCTCGTCTCGGCGGAAAACCCCTACTTCGCCAAGAGTCTGGTGAATCGTTACTGGAGCTACCTCCTCGGCCGCGGAATTATCGACCCGGTCGATGATATCCGTCTGAGCAATCCCGCTTCGAATCCTGAACTGCTGGACGCCTTAACCGCTGACTTCATCGCCCATGATTTTGACCTGAAGCATCTGCTGCGGACGATCGCGGCGTCGCAGACGTATCAGCGCAGCTTCATCACCAATGAATGGAACAAAGATGATGATGTGAACTATTCGCACGCATCTCCCCGGCGACTCCAGGCAGAGCAGTTGTATGATGCCATCATGGTGGCGACAGGAGCCCCGATGGGAGTACCGGGAGCACCCACCGGCTTCCGGGCTTCTCAACTTCCCGATGCCGCTGTGAATGTGCCGTTCCTCGATATGTTCGGCCGTGCCCCGCGCGAGTCACCGTGTGAATGTGAACGATCTTCTGAAGTTAGTCTGGCCCAGACGCTGACGCTCATCAACGGCCCGACCATTTCCGATGCCATTGCTCATCCGCAAGGTCTGGTGCAGAAACTCGTCACACAGAATGTGACCCCAAAGGAAGCCGTGGCCGAGATTTATCTGTCCGTGCTCAACGGCTTGCCGGACGACACCGAATCGAATCAGGGAACAGCTTACGTCACTGAACATGGGCTGCTGGTGGGTGGTCAGGACCTGATGTGGGCCTTGATTAACAGCCCGGCGTTTCTGTTTAATCGGTGATAACAAGCAGGGGCAGATCGGCCGATATCACTGGCGTGTCGGGTCGGATATTTGTCCGATTTCACAAGTGGATATCGGCTGGTCATGTTGCCTCGATCTGAGAAAAGCCGCATCAATCAGAGTGCCGCATTTATCGGCTTGTTCGTGAATGTGTGCCTGGTGATTGCCAAGTTGCTGGCGGGCATTCTGGGGCACTCCTATGCCCTGGTGGCAGACGCTGTCGAGTCCTCCACCGATGTCATTGGTTCGCTGGTGGTGTGGGGTGGTTTGCGGATTTCCGCGCGACCTCCCGACGATGCGTATCCTTATGGATATGGTCGGGCAGAATCTTTAGCCGTGGCCGTGCTGGCTCTTCTACTGCTCAGTGCCGCGGTGGGGATTGCGACGGCCTCGATTCATGAAATCCTGACACCGCACCATACCCCCGCGGCCTATACATTGGCGGTCCTGGCGGGGGTGATCGGGATCAAGGAAGGGTTGTTTCGCCGCGTGCAGAATGTGGCGCTGGAAACCGAGAGTCTGGCGGTACTGACCGACGCCTGGCATCACCGCAGCGATGCAATTACATCCGCTGCAGCGTTTGTCGGTATCGCATTAGCTATCTGGGGTGGGCCCGGTTGGGAAGCGTCCGATGACTGGGCGGCTTTACTCGCTGCGGGGATCATTGGCTGGAATGGCTATCGCTTTCTGCGAGTCGCGGTAGAGCAGTTGATGGACCGTCAGCCGGCCAGTGAAATTTTGAATGCGATTGCCTTGGCTACCCAGAGTGTGCCTGAAGTGCAACAGTACGAGAAGTTGCGAGTGCGGCCGGCCGGCGACGAGTGGTATGTTGACCTGCACATTCAAGTTGCCCCCCAGACGCCGCTGTTTGTCGCGCACCAGATCAGTGGCCGGGTCAAGAGTGCCATCCGCGAGCAGGTACCGTCCGTCCGCGACGTGCTCATTCACATCGAGCCTTACTGGGAACCAGCATCGGCCGTGCTCGATGGCCCTCCACCCGCCACCCATTGATTGGGCCTCAGTCGATCTGATGGAGAATCATTGGGGTGAACAGGCGGTATGTTATTGCGCTGATCCCATGTCTCATGGGGCGATTTCCTGCTCCAGCATCGACGTCGTTGATTATATTCGGTTCAATACAGCCTGCCATTCCCCGGAAGCGTGACTGAATGACAGGAATTCGACAGTCACACCTTCTACCAGCAAGATTTCATTTGGACGGAGCCTCGGACATGTCCCCGGAAACACCTGGCCCACTGCTGATTAGCATCCAGGGAGCGGTCGCCTCTCAACGCCTTGAATTGGCGCTGCAGGTGGGGGAGACAGTACGACTCGGACGGCAACCGCAATCGGGCTGGGCTGTCCCTTGGGACAAGATGATTTCTCGCGAGCATGCCGACCTGCAATGGAATGGCAAGCAGCTTGCCATCCATGTCGCACCGGCGGCCCGCAATCCACTATTGCATCATGGTCGTCAGACACGCACTCTGGAAATTGAGGTTGGTGACTGGTTTCAGATCGGCCAGACAAACTTTCACACACGCTGGCTCGACGAGCCGGAAAGTCCGCCCCCGCTGGAAGCCACCACTTCGTTTCTCACGGAGATTTCCGAAGGTTATTCCGCAGCCGAACTGCGCAAGATTCAGTTTCAGAATGCCGCCCAGCAACTCGACCTGTTGTCGGAATTGCCTGAGACCCTGAGAAAGGCTGCATCCGATCTGGAATTGTGTGGTACCTTGTCGCGTTTGTTATTGACCGCTTTGCCACAGGCGGTTGCCGTGGCGGTCTCGCACTACGACGTCAGCCAGTTGCCCCCCGATCCTTATGTGCTGACCAACTTCCCCAAACCGCTGACGATGCGTACTGAATTGCGTGAAGATTATACCGGCCGGTTTCAGCCGAGTCGGCGAATGATCTGGAAAACGTTGAAGCATGGTCGCAGCCTGATTCACATTTCTTCCGGCACCGGCGATGAAGACTCCGGCGTGACATTGAGCGAGGGGTTAGGCTGGTCGTTCTGTTGTCCGGTGCGGGGAGAGGCGACCACGGGTTGGTGTCTGTATGTTTCCGGTCGAGGTACCCGTTCGGGTTCCATGATCATGACCGATTCGGACCTGATGCCCGACTTGCGTTTTACCGAGTTGGTGGCTCAGTTCATTGGTGCGGTGCGACAGATCCGCTTGCTGCAAGATCAGAAGACGCAACTCAGTACCTTCTTCTCACCCAAGGTTATTGAAAGTATCAATGACTCTCGTCGGTCGGTCGAACTTTTGTCACCGGCGGAACGGAGCGTCACGGTGCTGTTTTGTGATGTCCGTGGCTTCTCGCGGAAATCGGAAGAACACCAGGGAGATCTGCTTGGGCTGCTGGATTCCGTTTCCGCCGCCTTAGGTGTGATGGCTAAGGGTATCCAGGAGCACGATGGAACCATCGCCGATTTTCAAGGCGATGCCGCACTCGGATTCTGGGGCTGGCCTGTTCCGCTGGAGGAAGGGCCCTGGCCTGCCTGCCAGGCAGCCATCCAGATCTTGCGGGAATTTCAGTCCAGATCGCAACAACCAGACGACCTCCTGTGCGGTTTCTCGGTGGGGATCGGCATTGCCCATGGCCGGGCAGTGGCTGGCCGCATCGGCACCGACCGTCAGTCGAAGGTGGGAGTGCTGGGACCAGTGGTCAATCTTGGTTCGCGATTGGAAGGACTGACCAAGCATTTCGGCGTACCCATCTGCATCGACGAAACCTCAGCAAAGACACTGAAGTCACAGTCCCGATCTCGAGAACTCCTCATCCGGCGTCTGGCCATGGTGCGTCCAAAGGGAATGGATTCCCCCATTACGATTTATGGGCTCTGGCCACACGAATGTCTTGCCCCCGGGCTGTCGGCAGAAATTCTCGCAGAAGCCGACGCGGCAATCGATTCGATCATTCAAGGTGACTGGGCCCGAGCCAGGAAAATTCTGGAATGCTTCCCGGTAACTGACGGTCCGAGCCAGCAGCTTTTGAAGTTAATGGCGGGGACTCACTACCAACCACCAGCCGATTGGGATGGGGCATTTTCCCTTTCGAACAAATAGTTCCTCCGCTCGGTCAAACCCGGTTAATCCCGTTGCCAACTGCCAAAGTGTTCGGCTTAACGCTGTAGAAAATCTCGGTGTTCGTAGGGCATTCAGGCTGACGGCATCAGTACGTCAGCCATAAATCCGAGTTCCCGCTCCGGCATGAACAATCTCTTATAGTTTCTTTGAGGCATCATTCCTCTCGCAATTCAGTGAATTTCACCTTACAATTTTGTTTCATTTTTCATGTCAGTTGTTTGACAATCGGAATGTTCTGTTGTGACGACCTCACACCCTACTGAGATCGCGCCTGCATCAACTGATTCGATCAACTCCGATGGTTCGTTAGACCGTGGTGAATTGTTTCAAGCCTTGCTGAAACATACTCCGACCGTCGTCTGGCAAATCGATGCGGCGGGGCGTTTCACCTACTCAGAAGGTCGGGGACTCCAGAGTCTGGGACTTCAATCGAGCGAGGTAATTGGCCAGAGTGTTTTCCAACTCTATCGCGATCTGCCCCATGTGGTCGATGCTCTACACAAAGTTCTGAATGGTGAAGAACAACAACTACTCACAGAGGTTCGCGGTGTCCATTTTGAAAGCTGGATGACTCCGCTGCGGAATGCCAACGGCGAGACGATTGGTGCCATGGGTGTTGCACATGATGTGACCAGTCGAGTGCGGGCTCAGGAGTCGGAACGCAGCAGTTCGGAACGATTTCTGAAAGCCTTTCATGCCTCGCCGGCGGGGATTCTACTCACGGAACTGCCTCTCGGCCGAATTTTGGATGCGAATGCTGCCTTCGCGAAGTTGTATGGCCTCTCGCGTGAAGAACTGGTCGGTAAAACGACACTGGAAATCGGACTATGGCCCGATGCGGCCACGCGAGAACGGTATCTGCAACCTGCCTTGGAACGGAACGAGCAAGTACAGTTTCGTTATCAACTACAAACCAAGCAAGGAGCGGTCAAGCCCGTCCAGGTTGTCACAGAAGTGGTCGAACTCGACGGCCGACCTTGCGCCCTGTTCATCGTACGGGAAGCCCAACGCTATCAGCGAATCCGCCGCGCTTTAGCCCGCAGTCAAAAACGATATCGCTCGTTATTAAAGTTGGCACCGGTCGGTATCTTCCGAGCAAACCAAAAGGGGCAGATTGTCGATTGTAACCGGTATTGCCTGCAGCTCTTTAACACCAGTCGCGAAGCCTTGCAGACACGCGGTTGGTGGCCGTTTATGCCAGCCGACTATCGAAAGGCACTCAAGACCCAATGGATGAAGTCGCTGGAGACACGTCAGGCACTGACCGCAGAATTTCCAGTGACCGTGAATCAGGCCGATGTCTGGCTGCAATTAAAACTCGAACCAGGGCGCTCGCATCGCAACTTTTTTGGATCGCTTACCGACATCACACAGCGGAAGCTGATGGAGTTGGAACTGCAGAATGTCAATGAGCGTCTGGAAGAGAATGTGCGTGTTCGCACCGACCTGTTGACGCGCGCCAGCATAACTTTGGAAGAACAGATTTTCCAACGTCGCCGGACATATATTGAACTGGAAAAATCAGAAGAGCGGTGGCGGGCTCTCGTGCAACATGCTCCCGATGTGATCCTGCTGGTGAATCCTGATGGGGACATTACGTTTATCAACCACACTGCCATTCCACGTGAACATGGGACAGCCGATGTGATTGGGCGGTCCATTTATGATTTCACGTTGGAAGAATTCCACGAAGAAACGCGTGAGGTCATGGCCCGAGTCTTTCAGGGTGGGGAATCGGTGACCCATGAAGTCCAGGCACCGGGCGTACAAGGGGAGCGACGCTGGTTTCAAAGCCATCTGTCACCGATCTATCACGAAGGGCAGGTGGTTGGCGCCACCGCAGTCGTTCGCGATATTACCGATGCACGACATTCTGCAGAGCAACTGCGTCAAACCGAAGATTTGCTGGCCCATTCCGGCCGAGTACGCATGGTCGGCGAAATGACCGCTGGGTTTGCTCATGAACTCGGTCAACCGCTGTCGGCAATTTCGACATACCTGGAAGCCTGCCTCATTCGTCTGCGACGCGATGGCCAGACGTCGAGCGAGATTCTGGATGCGATGCAGGAAGCGGTGAAGGAAGCGCAACGGGCCATCCGAGTCGTCCGCGGACTGCGCGAATTCCTCCAGCGGAATGAACTGCAAAGGCATTCAGAAAACCTGAACCAGATCGTGAAAGATGCGCTGCGGTTAGGGGAAGTCAGTCTCCGCAAATACCAGGTCGATCTGCAACTCGAACTTGATCATCATTTGCCCAACGCCCAACTCGATAGCATTCAGGTAATGCAAGTGCTGCTCAACCTGATGCTGAATGCTGCTGAAGCCATGCACGAAGCCCGCAGTCCGTTACGTACAATTCGGATTGTGACACGTTGCGTGCAAAACAAATGGGTCGAATGTGAGGTGGCAGATTCAGGTCCAGGCTTGCCTGAGACCGCGGCAAA
The DNA here is from genome assembly GCA_016125225.1 of bacterium. Lineage (GTDB taxonomy): Bacteria > Planctomycetota > Planctomycetia > Planctomycetales > Planctomycetaceae > DSVQ01. The sequence goes on from WGME01000003.1 coordinate 761,033, forward strand.
TGCGATCTTTGAGACGTTCTTTACCACCAAAAAAGCAGGATTGGGATTAGGCCTAGCCATCAGTCGACGCATTGTTGAAGCCCATGGCGGGCAAATCAATGCTGGGAATCAGCCAAATTCGTCCGGAGCTAGTTTTCTTGTTCGTCTACCCGTTAAGTAGCCATCAGGAGATCGGACATGACCGCCGTCATGAATAGCACAGCGACAGAGATGACCGTCTTTGTGGTCGATGACGATCCCGCCGTCCGCGGAAGCCTGCGGTTTCTCATGGAATCGGTGGGATTGTCGGTCCAGACATTTGGTTCGGCTCAAGAATTCCTGGCCACTTTCGATGCGGATCAGGCGGGCTGCATTGTGACCGATGTCCGCATGCTCGGCATGACGGGCCTGGAGTTGCAGGAGCGGTTGCGCGAGATGAGCTGTCAGATCCCCATGATCCTGATCACGGCCTATGCCGATGTTCCGATGGCGGTTCGTGCTATGAAACATGGTGCCATCCATTTCTTTGAAAAGCCCATCAACAATCATCTGCTGCTGGAACAAATTCATCAGGCAATGGCAGACAATCAGGAGCGTCTGGAAGGCCTGCAGAAGTCACAACACATCGAAGTGAAATATCGCAAGCTGACCCCGCGTGAAGCCGAAGTGATGGACGAAGTGGTGGCTGGCTACTCCAGTAAAGAAATTGGGCAGCGGCTGGGTGTCAGCTTCAAGACGGTGGAAGCCCATCGCGCAAAAATCATGCGCAAGATGGAAGTCGATAATGTTCCACACCTGATTCGTAATTTCCTGGAAATTCGTCCGGAGAAGCGAGTTCGGCGAGAATCCGAACATTCTGGTGATTCAGAAGCCCATTCGAATGAATAACGGCTCCACCTGCCTCGCCTGAGACATCTTTGAATGACTCCGAATGACAGTCAGTATGCTTCCAGTGGCCACACGATGCTGTAGCCACGTTCCGGTCGAAAACACGTTTGCCGAAGCTTTTCCCATGACGGCGGCGCGGCTGATTTTTACGGCCGTGAATGAACGGTGGGCTGAGACGGCGGCGAATGTCTTTTGTGGTTACGCCAGCAGCGTCATCGGGTGCGATCTGGAAACCGCAGTTGAACGGCGGGTGCCCACCGAGGAAACACCGGACGGCCGGCCCGGTGTGAGCGTGCTCGCCTTTGCCTTCAGTCGTGATCGTCTGGCGACTGCGTTGGTCAATCGGGTGGGACAGTGTATTCTCACCTGCCCCACAACGGCCTGCTACAACGGCTTGTCGGCGACGCGTGATCGTGAGGTTTCGGTCGGTGGGCAAATCCGTTTCTTCGGCGATGGATATCAATCGTCCAAAGTGATTGCTGGCCGACGATACTGGCGCGTTCCCGTGATGGATGGCGAATTCCTCTGTGAAGACCGCTTTGGCACGACCAAAGGCGTGGCCGGGGGGAATCTGCTCTTTTGTGGCACCACGGCGGCAAGCACACTGGCAGCTGCCGAGCAGGCCGTAGCCGCGATCTCCAGGTTGCCTGATGTCATTCTGCCATTTCCCGGTGGCATCGTCCGTAGTGGCAGCAAAGTCGGGTCTCGTTACAAAGCTCTGCGGGCCAGCACGAATGATGCCTATTGCCCGTCTCTTCGCGGCCGTGTCACCACGGCGTTGCCTCCCGAATCGCAGGCCGTTTACGAACTGGTGATCGATGGCCTGACACCAACCGCGGTTGCCGCCGCGATGCGAGCCGGCATGTACGCCGCCGCGGAAATGCCCGGCCTGTTGCAGATCACTGCCGGAAATTACGACGGTAAACTTGGCCCACATCATTTTCAGCTCTACGACCTTTTGGACGACGCCCCCGCGGCATAGTACATTAGGCTCATGAACTCTCTCCCCGTGCTGAACACCGATCCCGATGCCTGCTTGCACCGCGAGACACCAACCCGATGGCAAACATTGGCGGTGGTGCTCTTGATTACCATTTCTGCCGTGCTGCATGCCGTCATGATCTGGCACGCGGCTCCGTTACAAAGCGCCAACGACCGTTCTCGGTGGTGCACGGTGCGTGCCTTATGTGAAACCGGAAGCTACGAAATCGATGAGGTGCGTCAGCGTCCCGGCTGGGACACGATCGATCTCATCCGTCGTGACGGACATTTCTATTCCACCAAGCCGCCCCTGCAGGCCACATGGGTGGCCGCCGTAGTCGCTGTTTTGCAACGAGTGACCGGGTGGTCGTTCGATCGTGACCTGGGACAGATTCATGCTGTCACGCTCTTGCTGATTAATGGTCTGCCATTTGTGATCGGGCTGATGGGTTTAGCGGCGTGGTATCACCAAACCGACGCCACGCCTCAGGTTTGTCTCGTGGGACTTTCTGTGGCTGCTTTTGGGACGTTGATTTCACCGTTTCTGACGTCACTGAATAATCATACTCCGGCCGCTTGGGGCGTGTTGATTGCCACGCTTTGCTGGCAGTGGCCGCCGCCGTCGCGGGAAGGGTGGCAGGGCATACGGTTTCTGCTCTGGGGGTTTTCTGCCAGTTGGGCCGCTGCACATGATTTGCCGGCTGCCGCCTTTGCCGCGGCCATGGGGCTCTTTGCGCTTCGCGAGAACTGGCGATGGACACTGGCTGCCTTTGTTCCGGCCGCAATCATCCCCGTCGCAGCCTCCCTGGCTTGCAACGTGGCGGCATTGGGCACCTGGAGACCTGCCTATGCGGGTTATGGCACCGACTCGTACCTCTTCATCGAACAGGGGGTCCCAAGTTATTGGCTGCAGCCGCAAGGGATTGATCGGAATCTCGATTCGCCGGCCATGTACTTGATGAACTGTCTGATCGGGCACCACGGCTGGTTCTCGCTGACACCCATCTGGTTACTGGTCGCCTGGAAGAGCTGGGCAACCGCAGCCAATATTACAGCGGAGCGCCGCCTCTATCTGCGTGTGATGTGGCTGCTGAGTGCCATCGTGATCGGCTTCTACCTGACACGCACCGAAAACTACAACTATGGCGGCGTCAGTTGTGGACTCCGTTGGGCCATCTTTCTGATTCCGTTGTGGATCATCGGTCTCAGCTATGTCTTCTCACAAATGACCTGTGCTTGCTGCCAGATCGGTTGCACCGCCGTGTTGCTGGGGCTTTCGGTCTACTCGGCCTGGTCGCCCATGAGCAAGGCCTGGCAACAACCGTGGCTGTATCAACTGGCCGAGCAGCAGGGCTGGATCGCCACCAAAGATCCGCCGCCAGCGTTCGATCATCTCCTGTACAGCTGGTTCGATCATCTGCCTGAAACTACCAGCGAACAGCCGGTGTGGGTGGAATTTGCCCGAGCCGACGATCAAGACGCCGCGACCCGCATCCGCTTGACTTGTGTGGGTGATATACGACTAGCGGGACGCAACTGTGCTGATGTCCGCTGGTCGCGTTATGAGTACGAGGTCCTGGTTGAGGAACGCCGTTGGCTGATCGATCGTGAGCACTTTGCCGCCGGACGACCTTCCGCGGAATGTCTCCGGTGGGCCGATGCAGACGTCACCCCGCAGGCACAACAGGCCGACCTAGCACATTATCGTGGGCTGCCGCTGCTGAAAGCCTACCATCCCGGTTATGAACGCTACGTCCAGACACCCCTGCGAACCGATGCCTTTGCGTGTCAACGGGCCGCCGCCCAATGCGATGTTGCCGATGAGGTTACCAGTCGAGTCTACCGACACCGGAGCGACATCTGGCTCTCACGCGAGATTCCGTTTGGAACGGCCCGACGAGAAGTGACTGTCTCGGATGCCCGTTCTGGCGAAGTCTTACGCCGAGAGATCTGGGAAACTATTGCCTGTGAGCCCGCCGTCTCACCAACCAGTCCGGTTACTCGCGAAATGTTCACAAAACCGGTACCCATCTTTCGTCAGGTTGCGTCTCCAGCTCGTCGGGCTGTGCGAGTGCAACCGGAAGAATTGATGAACTCTCAATGAATCGATGGATGCCCGATATTTGGAATGCTGTTTGAACACAGGAACTCGGTAAACTGCGAGTCGTATTCCCTCAAAATTCCTGGACCAACTGACCGTTTCAACATCTCTCTCTCGCTGCCGAGATGACAACATGATCTCGTTCGATGAGCGTCCACCATCGACCAACTGGGAAGCGATTTCGCTGGGCAATTCGTCATTGGCGCTCTGGTCCTGGTTCAAGCCGACCCATGCCCCGCACTCCGTGGCCATCCGCTTGCCGCCGGAACTCTGGCAGACGCCCGGCTACGCGTCCCTGCTGACCATTCGGGAGTTGGCCGAGGCTGCGGGGATTGATTGGCTCATTGGATGGACACTCTACGGCCAGTATTTTCCCGTGGATGAACGCACGGCCGCTTATCTCGACATGCCCCTCACCCCGGCGGCTGCCGGGATCGATCCGCTGCTGATTCTCTGGTCGCAACCGGTCGCGATGCCCCAATCCATCCCGGCGATGGCACCGGCACCTGCCTTCCAGGCTGGTGCCTCGGACCTGGCACCTGGCGAAGACCCACGGCCCTACTGGGAATCCATGGCCTATCACTGGGATGGCTTCCTGAAAATCGAAAACGATCTGAGGCGGATTCGCATGCAACTGGAACAATCGGCTTCCCGGTTGTCGTCGTTGAATCGTGATTTGAACAGCGATGAAGCCAACGCGGCGGACAATCTTGATAAAAAAGACTGGCAGGATGCCCGCCGGTTCTTGCGGGATTCCGCCAGCGTCCTGTCGCGATCGATCAAGGAAATTGATGTCGGGTTGACAAGCGGGGCTGGTCAACGCCACAAGTTCGCGGACATCGTCTCGCAGTACCTGGAACGCCGGGTTCCCTTTGTCGGCATGAAACAGACCGCCGTCGATTTTGAAATGTATCATCGCTCGGCTCAGAACACGTTATCGGCGGCACAGTCTGCCCTTACCAAGGGAAGTGCCGACGGCGAACGCCGAGCCAGTCTGGTTCTGAATCGCATCGCTGGCAAAGTTCGTCAGAAGCGAAACAAGGCTCGCGGGATGAACAGTTAACCGGGACGGCCAAAGGTGTGAACTCGTTACGCTAACCGCCACCGATTGCCGGCAAGAAATGAATTTCGTCAGAGGCTGTCACCGGCGCTCGCAATCCCTGAGAACTGAACGTGCCGTTAATCGAAACCATCAATCCCGCACGCAGTTTACTGCCTTGGATAAGATGAGTTTCGATCCCCGGAAATTGGCCATTCAATTCCGTGACGGCATCAGCCACCGTGCTGGCAGTCACTGTAAGCTGACTGACCCCGTGGGTAAGGACACGCAGCTCTGCCGGAATAAAGACTGTCGCCATACTGGCTGCTCTCTACGATCGCTGATCCAATGGGCGGGCGGTTATTTTTTCTGCTTGAGCAGCTCCGCCATGATTTTCGGTGGCGACATCGGTAGCGTTGTCATCTGTACCCCCACCGCATTCGCGATCGCATTGGCAATGGCAGCAGGGGGCGGACAGATCGGGACTTCGCCAACGCCACGGACCCCATACGGATGGCTCGGGTCGGGCACTTCCACGATGATGGCATCAATCATTGGGACGTCGTAACAGGTCGGCATGCGATAGTCGAGGAAAGTCGCATTCCGCAACAGGCCTTTCGGGTCGTACCAGAACTCTTCGTTGAGAGCCCAGCCAATTCCCTGCACCGCTCCTCCTTGAATCTGCCCTTCGACATAGCTCGGATGAATCGCGGTCCCGCAGTCCTGAGCGGCAGTGTAACGTAGAATTTGCACCTTGCCGGTTTCGGGGTCGACTTCCACATCGACACAGTGCGTGCCGAACGCTCCGCCCTGGGCCTCTTTGCCCGATGTTCCCTGGCCGATGACCGGGCCACCAAGTTCATGCAATTCGGCGGCCAGTTCTTTGAAGGTCAGGCGTTGCCCATCGGAGCAGGTGACGCCGCCATCGATGTATTGCACTTTGTCGGGTGTGGTCTGCCAGTGAATCGCGGCCCGCTCGATCAATTGCTGCTTGATATCATTCGCGGCATTGACCGCCGCAATCCCTGTCGAGAAGGTCGTGCGGCTGCCACCGGTAACGTCGGTGTAACCAATGCTATCGGTATCAACCACGCTGGGATGTACATCTTCGCACGGGATGCCCAGGGTCTCTGCGAACTGCATGGCGATCGACGTGCGTGTGCCCCCGATATCTGTGGAGCCTTCCAGCAGCGACACCTTGCCATCGAGATTCAGGGTCGCGGTGACCGAAGACTTGAGTCCCACGTTGAACCAGAAGCCGGTTGCGATACCACGCCCCCGGTTCGGCCCCGGTAACGGCGATTGATAATGAGCACTGTCGCGAATCGCCTCGACCGTTTCGGCCATACCAATGCGGCTATACTTCGGTCCGTCAACCCGCCGCGTGCCTTCCTTGGCCGCATTCAGCAGGCGAATCTCTGCGGGATCGAGTTTCAGTTGTTTCGCAATTTCGTCCAACACGGTCTCCATAGCGAAGGCCGCGTTCGTCGATCCCGGTGCCCGGTAGGCATTAGTCCGTGGCTTGTTCACGCACACGTCATAACCTTCGACGCGGGCGTTGGGAATGTCATAGCAGGAGAAGATGCACATGCAGCCGGGGCCGATTGGCGAACCCGGATATGCCCCCGCTTCATAGGCCAGATAGGCATCCGCAGCGATAATGCGGCCCGACTTGTCGGTTCCGACTTTCACACGGATGTAGGAACCGGGCGTCGGTCCCGTGGCGAGCAGCACCGCGGCTCGATCCATCACAAGTTGCACCGGACGGCCCGAAAGTTTCGAGAGCATCGCCGCAACGGGTGGCAGATAGACGGAGATCTTGCCGCCAAAGCCGCCCCCGATTTCCATCGGCACCACTTTGACATCTGAAACGGGAATGCGCAGCAGTTCGGCGGTTTGCTGTCGCGCTGTGAACGTGCCTTGCGTGCTCATCCAGACGGTGACTTTGCCGTCGGCATTCCACAGGACGGTCGCGTTGTGAGGCTCAATATAGCCCTGATGAACCGTCGCCGTGTGGAATTCCCGTTCGACGACCACTGCGGCATCCGCAAAACCCTTTTTGATGTCGCCCTGCTCGAAATAGATGCGGCTGGCTACGTTGGTCGGTTGATCGGCACTGCCCGGGCCACCGGCGACATATCCTTTGGTGCGCACATCGGTATTCAGCACCGGAGATTCCGGCTTCATGGCCGAGAGCGCGTCCTGCACGGGGGGCAGTACTTCGTACTCGATCTCGATCAGTTCGACGGCCTGCTGTGCGATGTGAATGGAGTCGGCAGCGACGGCGGCAATCGCATGACCATGATAGAGCACCTTGTCATGCGCCAATACATTGGCTGCGAGGTGCTTCATGTTGACCGAGCCTTCGCCCAGTTCCACCAGACGATCGCCCTGATCGGGGAAGTCCTTCGAGGTGACCACCGCCCGCACACCCGGCAAGGCCTTTGCTTTGCTGGTATCGAGCCGGGTGATTTTGGCATGGGCGTGGGGACTGCGGAGCATCGCGGCCCACAGCATGCCCGTGAGGCGGATATCGGCACCATACTTCGCACGGCCGGTGACTTTATCGACCCCATCATGACGAATGGGTCGCGTGCCGATCACTTTGTAGCTGGGCTTTTCGACAGTCGACATCGCACCGATCCTTCCAGAAGCCGTATGGTCGATTGTATTCAGTTTGAGATGAGACTGGATTCGAATTACTTGTGACAGGCACCCGCACGGCGTTCCGCCGCACATTGCACCGCCCGCACGATCTTATCGTAGCCGGTGCAGCGACACAGATTGCCCGCCAGATGAAAACGGATTTCCTCTTCCGTCGGTGTGGGATTGCAGGCCAGCAACGCTTCCGTCTGCATGATGAAGCCCGGCGTGCAGATGCCACATTGCAGGGCAGCCCCTTCCAGGAAGGCCTGCTGAACTTCATCGAGTTCCGAGCCGCGTGCGACTCCTTCGATGGTCCGCAGCTCCACCCCCTCGGCTTCCACACCCAGCACCAGGCAACTGGTGACGGGTTTGCCGTTCATCAACACGGTGCAGGAGCCACAGTTGCCGTTGCCGCAGCCCTCTTTGGTGCCGGTCATTTCCAGCACATCGCGCAGGATTTCGAGCAATGTTTGCCGCGGTTCGCACAGGAACTCGACGGCATCGCCATTGATCGTGGTGGAAACGATACGTTTCTTAGCCATGGGAGTTCACCTTGATCGGTGGTGCAGAAACGAGGGTGTCAGTTCAGGATGTCTGCTAGTGACCGGGTTTGTAATTGGGACATTCGCCTTTAGCACGCGCGACGGCCGCCTGCAGAGAGCGCACCAGCAACACGCCCACCAGATGAATGCGGTAGTCTTTGGTCCCCCGCATGTCATTAATTGGTGTGGCGACTTCCCGGGCGAGTGGCACGGCTTTCTGGTAGGTCTCGTCGGTGGCTGGTTGACCGATCAGGGCCTGTGCCGCTGCGGTCGCCAGAATCGGTGTGGGGCCAACCGCTCCGAGGGCAATCCGGGCCGCGGTGATGATCTTCAAGGTGTCGTCGAGCGTGACGGAAACCCCGATGCCCACCACGGCGATATCCATTTCATTACGCGGAATAAAGCGGCGATAGTGCGAACCGGTATGCGGTGCCGGGGCCGGGAAACGCAGTTCGACGAGCAATTCGCCCGGCTTGAGGACGTTCTTGCCTGGACCCGTGCAGAAATCTTCAGCGGCGACTTCCCGTGTTCCTTGAGCGCCGGTGATCACGCAACGACCGCCCAAGGCGATGACGCTGGGCGTGGAATCGGCCGCAGGGCCGGAGTTGCACATGTTGCCACCGACACTGGCCCGGCTCTGAATCTGCACGCCACCAATAATCTGGCAGCTATCGACCAAAGCCGTGTACTGAGCCTGTACGGCCTGATGTGCGGCGATGGTGGCACAATTCACCGCCGCACCCAGTCGCAGCCCGTTCGGACCGGCCTCCAGCAGGTTCAGTTCTGGAATTTTCTTGATGTCCACCAGCACATCGGGTGACAGGCGACCATTGCGGACATGATCGATGAGGTCGGTGCCGCCAGCGAGTGGCCGGGCTTGTCCCGCAGGTTTGGCCAACAGTTCCACGGCCTGTTGTAAACTGGTCGGAGCCACGTAATCAAAGTCGCGCATCAGGAGATCCTCAGGATGAACGTCACGATCTCAACAGAGAAGCCGGCATGCTGACTGATGTTGTTCCCTGCATCATCGGTTTGCGTCACCAATCTTGCAACATCACCACCCGAGATTTTGTGATCGCCCCGTAAGGGCGTGAATTGTCTTTCCGGAACCGTTCTGCTACGTTCCGACAAGCCGTCGATGTTACGGTATGCTCGATGCAGGACTGACAGGCGAAGGGCCATGCAGATGGCGACCGGAAAAACCATCTTTCAACGGATCATCGACCGGGAGATTCCGGCGGAGATCGTCTATGAAGATGAGCGCTGTCTCGCCTTTCGCGATATCACCCCGCAAGCCCCGACCCATGTGCTGGTGATTCCCAAGCAGCTCATTCCCTCGCTCGCCGATGCCACCGATGCTGACAGCGAACTGCTGGGACATCTGTTGACCGCCGCCCGCAAAGTTGCCGTTCAACTGGGGCTGACGAACGGTTACCGAACCGTGCTCAACTGCGGTCGCGATGGTGGGCAATCGGTCGATCATTTGCATATTCACGTCCTTGGTGGCCGGCCGATGAGCTGGCCTCCCGGTTAAGCCTCCATTAGATTGCCATCCATCCCCAACCAACTTCCCGTGCCATCACGACTTCAGGAAACGACAACTCATGGGACCACGCAAACTGCTTTTGTCGACGTTGGTACTGGTCACTTGCGGTGCGATGTTGATCGCTCAGGCACCGCAAGCCGCTCAGAGCGGAGCCGTGATGATCGGTGCCGCGAATGCGTTTCTGGCCACTTTGACGCCGCCGCAGAAACAGCAGGCGACGTTTGCCTTTGATGACGCCGAGCGCCTCAACTGGCACTTCATTCCGCGGGAACGCAAGGGGCTGCCTCTCAAAGCTCTTGAAGGCGAGGCCCTGAAAGCCGCCCATGCGATGATCCGCAGCGGCCTGTCTGATGCTGGGTACGATCAGGCTCTCAATGTGATGAGCCTGGAAGAGGTGCTGTACCTGCTCGAAGGAGGCGAACGCGAATACCGCCGCAACCGCCGCGATCCGAACAACTATTACCTCAGCGTCTTCGGCACACCGGCGGGAACCGGTAGCTGGGGCTGGCGTGTGGAAGGGCATCACCTCTCACTGAACTTCACCATCAAGGATGGCAAAGTCGTCTCCAGTACGCCGGAGTTCTTTGGGGCCAACCCGGGAACCGTGAATGCCGGTCCCGGCCGTATGATTCGCGTGCTGGGCACCGAAGAAGACATTGCCCGCCAGATTCTGAAACTGTGTGATGCCGAGCAATCGAAGCTGGCCTGGATCAGCAAAACCGCTCCCGATGAAGTGCCCGGTCCGGGGGCAGCCCAACCGGTGGTCGAGACGGCGGTTGGTTTGCCGGTCAGCAAGATGTCGCCGCAACAACGAGACCTGCTGCAACAGTTGCTCGAAGAGTACCTGAAGAATCTCGCCAGCGACATGTCGGCCGAACGCCGCGAGTTGATCAACTCCGCGGGGATCGACAATGTCTACTTTGCCTGGTGGGGCGATGCCGATCTGAACCAGCGGCACCACTACCGTGTCCAAGGGCCGACATTCGTGATTGAGTACAACAATACTCAGAACGAAGCGAACCACGTCCACTCGATGTGGCGGAATATCGGCGGCGACTTTGCCATTCCCGTGCAATAACCATCATCGTTCTTTCGGCCGGAAATTGTATGCCGCAGGCCCGCATCGCTGAATTGTTTGCGGAACGCTATCCGCGTTCCCTGGAACTGGCAGAGCAAGCCCGACAGTGTTTCCCGAGCGGCGTCACGCACGACAGCCGCTATCTCGAACCCGGTCCAGTCTTTGTCGATCGCGCGGCAGGCAGCATCAAGTACAGCGTCGAAGGCCATCCGATCATCGACTACTGGGTCGGGCACGGGGCCTTGCTGCTGGGGCATAGTCCTTCCACAGTCGTGCAGGCCGTGCAGGAACAGATGGCACGCGGCACCCACTTCGCCGCCAACCATGAACTCGAAATCCGCTGGGCGCAACTGGTCCAGCAACTGATTCCGTCTGCCGAACGGGTACGGTTTACCAGCAGCGGGACTGAAGCCACCTTGATGGCCTTGCGGATCGCGCGCCTGGTGACCAGTCGTCAGAAGGTCGTCAAACTGACCGGGCATTTTCATGGCTGGCACGACTTCCTTGTGCCTCAGGCGTATGCCCCGTATGTCGGTCCTGATAACGCGACGCCGGGCATTGCCGACGGGGTCTTGTCCGATGTGATCTCGATTCCGCCGAACGATGTGGCAGCGCTCGAACAAGCGTTATCGGAACATCATCCGGCCTGCGTGATCATCGAAGCGACCGGCGGTCATTGGGGAGCCGTCCCCGTCTCGGGTGAGTACCTGCACGCGGCGCGAGAACTGACGCAGAAGTACGACGTGCTGTTCATTCTCGACGAAGTCATTACTGGCTTCCGTGTTGATCCGGGTGGTGCCCAGGCGTTTTATGGCGTGCAGCCCGACATGACCACGCTGGCGAAAATTCTCGCCGGGGGCTTGCCCGGTGGTGCTCTCGCCGGTCGCGCCGATCTGCTTGATGCCCTGGCCTTCAACAACCGATATGGCCGCAAGATTCCGCACCCCGGTACCTACAACGCAAACCCCTTGTCTGCCGCGGCCGGCATTGCGGTACTGGAACAGGTGGCTACGGGGGAACCCTGCCGCATCGCCAATGAACGGGCGAGCGAACTCCGCCGCCGATTGAATCAGCTCTTCATCGATAAGCGGGCGAACTGGATCGCGTATGGCGAGTTTTCCATGATCCATATCCTGCCCGATTACGATGGACCACGGCCGGATTCCGAGACGTTCATCCCCTATGAAGGTCAACATCTGAAGCTGGATGGTGCCCGCAACGCCAAGTATAAGCACGCCTACCGGGCTGCGCTGCTGCTGAATGGTGTCGACTGGTTCGGTTGGGGGGGGCTGACTTCCGCAGCTCATAGCAAGTCGGACCTGGACGCAACCGTTGAAGCCTTTGATCGCGCGATTGGTCTGTTGCGGGCGGACGGTTGGTTACCGTGACCGGGACGCTGGATCAGCCCGAACGGGTCACCGATGTCACGTCTATGCCTCGCCTGGAACTGCCGACGCTGGACGAGTTGCCCGGTGCGATTGCCCGGTTGGGTCTCCCGGTTCTCGCGGAACAACTCCTGTCGTTCTGCGTCAGCTTTTTTGATGTCTATCTCTCCGGACGGCTGAATACCGAAGCAACGACGGCGATTGGTCTCGCTGCGTATGTCAGTTGGCTGGCCTCCATGATTTCCGGTTTGATCGGAACAGGAGCCGCTGCGCTCGTCGCTCGTTCGGTCGGTCGTGGTGACTGGCAGGAAGCCCGGCAATTGACCGCCCGTAGCCTGACGCTCGCGTTCGTCCTGGGAATTGGATTGATGCTGGTGCTGTGGTCGGGAGCCCCCTACTTCACGTATTTGCTGGGGATTCAGGGGACGGCACGGCATGGCGTGGTTGAGTATCTACGGTTCGATGCCTTCAGCCAGTTATTCGCCTGCATGACCTTGGTCGCTGCGGCTTCCTTGCGCGGATCGGGCGATATGAAAACGCCGCTGTTGGTACTGGGGCTCACCAACGTGGTCAACATGCTGGTCTCCAGTCTGTGCACGTTTGGATGGGGCCCGATTCCCGCGCTGGGCATGCGGGGCATTGTGCTGGGAACGGTCACGGCACAGGCGGTCGGCTGGATCTTCATGATGACCGTGTTGCTGCGCGGGCTGTCCAAGTTGCATCTGAAATGGTCCGACCTCCAATGGCATCGCGACACCACTTTGAGGGTCATGCGAATTGGTGGACCAGCGGCCCTCGATGGTTTGATTACCTTCACCGGCCACTTTCTGTTCCTGATGGTGATTGCACGACTATCACCGGCGGGATTCGATGGCCCCATCTTCGCGGCACATATTATTGGCGTGCGCGTGGAAGCCGTCTCGTATTTGCCCGCCGTTGCCTGGGGTGCCGCCTCGGCCAGTCTGGCAGGGCGATACTTGGGGGCGGGGCAACTTGAACTCGCACGGCAGACGGGGCATGTGGCCGTCCGTCAGTTTCTGCGGTATTCGATCAGCATCACGGTGTTGTTCTTCGTCGCCGCACCGGTCATCTATCAGGGCATGCACAGTGACCCCGCTGTGGCCGCAGCGGGCGTGCCGGCATTCCGCTGGATGGCCGCCTATCAGGTACCGACCACGACGCTTATCATCTACATGCTCACCTTACGCGGAGCAGGAGACACCCGGTTCCCATTGTGGTGTGCGTTGGTGTCGATTCTCGGCGTGCGCGTGCCGGTCGCCTGGCTGGGGGGCATCTGGTTTCAACAGGGCTTGACCGGTGCCTGGTTTGGCATGGGGGCGGACAATACCCTGCGCATGCTGCTCATCAGCTGGCGCTACCGGGCCGGGCACTGGCGCGAGACCAAAGTCTGACGCCGAGTGCCCACATCTCTACCGTTTAGCGGTTGATGGTCTCAAGTGCTGAAATCGGTCCTCGATCATTCGCTGGCTGCACCACAGGTGCCGATGGATTTGGCTGAGGCAACCGCGGAGCCGACGGATCGATGTTGCTTGCTGTCGGAGCCGGCGCCGCAACGGCTGCGGACTTCGGTGCCAACGGGAACGGCTCGATGACCATAGCCGGGGCCGGTGTCGTCGGAGCCATGCCGATTGGCTTGGCGACAATCCGCTCAGTTGTCGGTTTCGGTGTTTCCGCCGGAGTAGCGGTGACCGCGTCTTTCGCCGATGGAGCGGGCAAGCCGGGCTGCAGCAACGGAACAGGAATCGGCAGCGGAGTTGTCTCGGGGGCTGTCACCACGGGAGCAGGTGTCATTGGAGCGGGCGACGTGGGTGCTGGTGGCAAGGTTGTAGCCGGGGTTTCCGGGGTAATAACGGCGGTCATGGTCTTCGGCGGTTGTACCCGATCACGATAGATCCGCAATGCATTGAGAGAATGGTACAGCGGACCACAATCGACCGAGGCCTTGCGGTGAGTAATCAACTCTGATGACAACACATGCACGGCATTCCGCACCCATTGTTCCTGCAGACGTTCCTGCGGCAATGCCACCGAGAGGAACTCCATGGTGTGACCGGTCGTGTTGAACCGCTGGTTCATGTCCTGTGTGTAACCCGGCCCCTTGTAAAATTCTTTCGAGAAGGAACCGTCCGAGTTCTGCATCCGCCGGGCGTATTCGACGTATTGTTTGACCTTCTGATCGGCTTCCAGCCACGGACCACGCAAGGTGCGACCGCTGGCGATGTATTTGTCGCGAGCACGGGTCAAGGCAAACAGGTTGTGATTGCCGCCGCACGGGCCATACGGAGTATTCATGCGGACCTCGTGTTGCACGAGGGTCTCCATGCTCCAGGCTTGTCCCCACTGGTTGGTCCACTGGGCATCAACTTTGAGATAGTTGATCAGGGCCCATAACACCCAGGTCACTTCCCCGCCGGTGTTGACTTCCATCATGGTGCCATTGAGCAGGTCGCCAATGGTGACTTCGCCCTGATCGGTTTTGAACTTGTAATCGACCGGCAAATGCGATTCAGAGAGCAGCGCCAAAGTTTGCGCGGGGTGTCCTTCAAACGCCATCGGTCGCGTGAAGGGATGGAACTTGGCCCCGTGCTGAGTTTTGAGGAACAGGGGCTGGCCATCGAACCGCGGGTTGGCCGTGGCCACCCATTCAATCGCCGAGACTTTCTGTTCGCCGAGCTTTAATTGAAAGTCCTGGTGATAGGCCAAAATGCCATGAAAGATTTGCCAGGGGCTATGGTAGTTCGCGGTGAGATACCGCTGCCCATTCAGACGGATGGCCTCATCGATCTGTTCGATCAATGGATCTTTGGCAGTTTGCACGTCAGCAATCGGCTGAGCGTCAGACACCTGTGTAATGGGCAAACGCTGGGGCGGCACCCCGACCTCGGGCGCTTGCGCCCAAGCGGATGAAAGCGGCAGACTCAAGACACACACACTCGCCAACCGGGCGGCCCGACACCCTGACTTCATGAGATCAAATCCTGATTGAAGATTCACAAGGGAAGGAGTGACAAGCGGCGACAATGTCCATGCGGGGCGCTGCACAGGCGATGGTCGGCAGGAATCCGTTCTCCGGGAAAACATCGGTTGATTCAGCATCGATCCGCATCATTCCCATAATCACTTCGGCATGACCATCCAGTAGGTTAGGTCGGCAAGACATAATCCCTTTCCCGAGAATAACCGGAGCGAAGAGCCACCTTTCCCGAAAAGGAACAATTCCCGCAGAAATCCCATTTTGACCTTGGTTCACGATTTCTT
This sequence comes from bacterium, assembly GCA_016125225.1. Lineage (GTDB taxonomy): Bacteria > Planctomycetota > Planctomycetia > Planctomycetales > Planctomycetaceae > DSVQ01. Next base: position 776,497 of record WGME01000003.1, read on the forward strand.
TTGCAGCGGACCAGTCCGTTGCCGCCGACATGATTGTCAGAGGGTCTGGAAGGAAGCGGCAAGTTGTGGCGGTTGGGAGTAGTCGAGCGCCACGCTCAGCGTCATAATGGGTAAACATTATCGACAATAGCAGATGTGCTGACCTGAAGGCATCGATCCAAAGTAACGCTGGGTGATCAGGGGGACAGATTTGGACTTCTTGCAGACAGCCGAAGAGGCAGCACGTATTGGTGGCCAGGTGCTACGCAGTTGGGCATCGCGTTTCACGGTTCAGGAAAAGAGTCGGGCGAATCTCGTCACCGAAGCAGATCATGCTTCGCAGGCGGCGATTTTTGAGTTCATCTCGAGACGGTACCCGCAACACAGTTTTCTGGGCGAAGAAGGGCTGACCACGAGTGGTCCCGATCCCCGGTACCGCTGGATCATTGACCCCCTCGATGGGACCACAAACTACGTTCATAGCTTCCCGTACTACGCCGTCTCGATTGGACTGGAACAGGATGGGGAATTGATCGCCGGGGCGGTGTACAACCCGGTTTCTGATGAGATGTTTCTGGCCAGTGCCGGAAGGGGCGCCTGGTTGAACCGCCGCCCTTTGCGTTGTTCCGGGGTGGAAAGGCTTGATCAGGCGATGGTCATTGCCAGTCTGCCGGTTGTCAGCGGACCCCAAGATCCGGCCGTACAACGCTTTCTGAAAGTTCTGGGATGCGTGCAAACGGTTCAGCGGACCGGATCGGCCGCCATGAATCTGGCGTATCTCGCGGCTGGACGGATCGACGCTTTCTGGTCGACCAGCTTGAAACCCTGGGACATGGCGGCGGGGGTGCTGCTGGTCCGCGAAGCGGGGGGAAAAGTGACACAAATCAACCAACAAACATTTGACGTGAACCATCCGAACCTGTTGTCGAGTAATGGTTCCGGTATTCACGAGGAGTTATCGCAGCTCTTGATTTGACGACCAGAATCGGGGGATTTTCCCCGGTTTTCCGGATCAGAAAAGAGTATGAAACAGCAAGCCTTCAGTCACTTTCAGCCATTTGACGGCTGATCCCGGGCTGAAGCGATCTTGATGATCGAGCGGCGAGTCCATTTTGTTGTCGACCGAAACTACTCACGCTGCCCTTGGTTCGTTCCGGCAGGAACGGATTGCGACGTCGGTGCGCCCGCTGACTTTCGGTTCTGGCTGTCGGTTGCTTTTTGCCTTGGCATGGGCCTGGTTGTGCTGTCCGCATGTGGGTTGGACGCAGGAGACAACTGGTTCCAAACCCCCGGCAGCGGCGACAACGCCTCCGTCGGCCCCATTGCAGGTCGCCCCCACCATCGGCCCAGCAGTGGCCCCAGGTACGAAACCCTCGGAGGGTTTAGGTCTGCTGGAGACCAAGGTTCGCTACCTGTTCAACTCGCAAGGGGACTTAGTGCCTGTGCCCCTGGATGCTCGGCTGGAAGACTTTTTGAAGTCGTTGGAGCAGGACCGGGATGCGACGGTGAGAGTCAATCCCGTGGTGTCGGTCACCAGTCTGGAATTAACCGGGACCGCTGATGATCAGTTAGCCACGCTCGATGCCATCGTGCGGGTGCAGGTAACGGGTTCGAATCAACCCCTGCTCTTTCCGCTGGGCTTCAACGAAGGCGTGCTGCTGCAGGAAGCCAAAATCACCGGACCCGGCCGTGTCGTCTTCGGCGACAAAGACCCTCAGCAGGGGTATCGCTGGTGGTTCGATGGCAACGGTAGTTATGAAATGCAGTTACGACTCGCGGTACAGGTGCGTCGCGTGTCGCCTTGGCGACGGTTGCAACTGGCGTTACCCAACTCGCCCGTGACGACGTTACAGGTCACGCTTCCCGAAGCAAAACCGGTCATCAAGCTGCCGGAAGAGATCGTGTGGGAAACGAAGTCACCCACGGAATCGACCACGTCGGTTCGTGCGCTGGGGATTGGGAATCGTCTTGATCTGCAATGGCAGCCCACAATTCCTGTTGATAACCAGCGCACCTCCTTCGATGTGAATACGACCTTGCTGGTGCGTCCCGATAGTCGTGGCTTTCTTCTGGAAGCCACGCAATATGTGCGCGCTTTGCAGGGAACCTTCAGCGAATACACGGTCCATTTGCCTGAACACGCCGAACTGCTGCAGGCCGAAGGAACCGAAGTCAAACGCACCCGCATGGTCCCGGAATCGCAAAACCAGATTGTGGTGGAACTGAATTCCCCCACGCGTGGTCCCGTGATTGTGAAGTGGAAACTGCATCTGACTCATAAGACCAGCAAACGCAGCATACTCAAGGGATTTCAGGTCGATCAGGCACAAACCGAATCGGGCGAAATCGGGTTATTGTCTCCCGATACCGCACGCTGGTCGAATGTCGAGACCGCCAGCCGCAATCTGGAACGCATGAATGCCGGCGAACTACGCAGCACACTGGGGGGCGCACAGATTGTGCGGGCCTACCGTTTCTATGACCAGCCGTTTGAACTTCCTTTAGAACTGCAGGCCGCCGATCCCTATCTTGATGTCCGCCCAACCTTGGTGCTTTACGCGTCGAGAGACGAACTCCGTTTAGATGGCCGCTTTGAGATCCGGTCCTTTCGCGGGCAATTGAATGAGTTGTCTTTGGATTGGTCCGGTTGGAAGAACGACGGTTGGAAGCTGGAACCCGCTCCCAGCAATGAGACGTTTTACTCCAGCTTTCCCGTGGAAGATCCGCAAGATGCAGACCGTCTGCTGATTCCGATTGAGAATCCTCCGAATACTTCGTTCGTCGTACGCTTCACCGCAGTGAAACAGGCTATCAACAAACAAACCGCGTTGAATCTGCCTCGGTTGTTGAATGCCGCTCTATCCCGCACACGTCTTGTCTTTCTGCATGCCGAGAACGTCGATGCGGAATTGATGCCGCGTGGTGAGTCCGTGCTCCGGCTGGCGAGTCGCGACGATTCCGTGACGTCTGAAGCCGTTGGCTATGATGCCGGGTTGGAAACAAAGCTCTACTGGCTGGAGTCGGATGAGCGGCAGTTTGCCATCACGGTGACTCCGCAACCGATTCATGTGACGGTGCAGAATCAATCGCAGGTGGCCATCAGTGATTGGCATTTGCAGATTACGCAGGCATTGCAGCATCACGTGCAGTACGAACGCTTATCGACAGTCACGATTGCCGTGCCGACCGAGATCGCACAAGCCGTGCAGTTCCGGCTGGGCGATGAAGAATTGCGACCGCAATGGCTGGTGCCGGAAGACCCGAAGGTTCGCTGGGCACAGTTGACGTTGCCGCGACCGACTCTGGGTCTGTTTGAACTGCAGGCAAGTTGGGAACAACCCTTGCCGGTCGATCTCCGTAGTGAGAAAGATGCCGCGCTGGTGATTCCGTTTCTGAAAAGTCTCTCGGGAAACATCACGTCACAGAGTCTCGAATTTCTTCGACCCGCCTGGTACGAGATCTCCTCGGTGGACGCACAGTGGCAACTGGTCCATTCCACGCGTGAATCGAACCGTTGGACCGATACCACTGGCAGTGATTCCTTCACGGGATTGATCATTCCGACGACGGGCAACGATGGGGCGGAATTCGTCACCCAACGTGCCTGGATTTCCGTGATCAATGACCGTACGGGATTGCAGCAGTACCGCGTGCAGATGCGGCTCTCTGGCTCCGCACCCGGGCTCAATGTGCAGCTTCCAGCCGCCAGCCTGGTCACACAGTTCTATCGAGATGGAGAACTCATTCCCGAATCGCAGATCATCGAATCTCCGACAGGCTCGCGGCGATTCACTCTGTCTTGGTCGACCAATGCCACGGAACCGGCGGACCGCTGGTTGACTATCGAATATACCTTGAAGCAACCACCGATCACCGGATTGTCGGCACTCGTGCGGACAGAGGGCCCGACATTCCCACAAGTTCGCTGGGCATCGCGGGTGCTCTGGCAGATTCAGGTGCCGAACGATCAGCATGCGTTCCGTCTTCCCGACAATGCCGTGCCGTTGTACGAATGGAGACGGGCTGGAGTCGTCTGGCAACGTGAGTCGGCTATCACCACCGATCAGTTGCAGGCTTGGCTGGGCGGACCATTGCCATTCTCCTCGGAGCGTCTGGTTTCCTCCGGTCATGAATACACCTTCAGCCAGTTCGGCCCGATTGAAAACCTGCGACTAAGAACCTTGAGCAGCGCCATGTTGTTGGTGTGCGGAGCGGGCAGCACGCTTCTGCTCGGATTCCTGGTGATCAAAGTTCCCGCGATGCGCTCGCTGTTGGCGGTGTTATTGATGTTGAGTGCCGGGATGGCGGCGGCCTTATGTTTCCAACCAGAACTCGAACTGCTGTTACAACCGATGGTCATCGGAGGTTTGTTAGCGGGGCTATTGGGACTGCAGGAATATCTGAGTACGCGGCATCAGCGCGGTACCATCCTGACATTGTCCGGTTCGCCCAGCGAGTTGCGGATCGATCCGCGAGACGGTTCTGCCACGCATAGTCTGCTGGTCCGTTCGCATGATTCGGCAACCGTCTTCCGCACCGCCTCCAGCGAAGACGGGTCGCAAGGACGGATTCCTGTAGAAAGCCATGCCGGATGAACCGCAGACTGCTGTGGCTGGCTGTGGGCCTGGTAACAGGATGGGTGGTGACGGTCCGCGCGGCTGAGGAAGCGCCACCGCGACTAACGAAAATCGAAGTCCCGGCTGAGTATCCCGAGAAGTGGCCCGCCTACTGGAGAGAACTGAACGCCGTTCCGCGAGCCGAGTTTGAACGAGTCTGGACGGCACTGCAACGTCAGGGACAGCAACAGCCAGTCGTGTCTCTGGAGCACGTCACTTATTCCGCCACATTGGATGGGCATTCGCTGGTGGATGGTCAGGGACATCTTGCACTGAGTCCCACCTCCCAGCCCACTCGCTGGTTGACCTTCTCGCCGTGGAATATGGCCATCTCCTCGATGCACTGGGCGAAGTCGACTGAGCCAGCATTATGGGGCGTCAGTAGCGATGGGCAGTTCTGGCTGGCTGCCGATGATTCGGCGAGAGAATTGGATTTTACGTGGTCACACCGGGGGACTGCCGTTGGTCAGCGCACCGTCTTTGATTTGCAGCTTCCCATGGCGCAGGCGAGCCATCTGCGTTTGCGTGTTCCCGCTCATATTACACTGAGCAGTCCACAGGTTCCCGTACGTCAGGTGCTTGCGACCGAGTCCACGGCGAGTGGCTGGAATGAGTGGGAAGTTTTGTTGGGGAGTGACAGTCGGGTCTCGTTGATTGCGGAGCCTTTGGCCAACGTGGCTCCTCAGCCGATGGTCTGTTATCGCCGCCAGATGATGGCGGCACTGCGCGAAGACCACATGCGTTTTGAGGCCACCTTTCAGTTAGAGGTCTTGAACGGGGAAATCCGTGAACTGGAACTGACAACACCAGCCGCCGCTCATGTGTATGCCATTACCTGGGGCAACAATCTGCCGTTGGAATGGTCGCGCGTCTCCACGTCTGGGCCACGCGACAGCTTGCGCATCCGGTTTCCCGATCCGCAAGCGGGCGTGTTACGGTCCATTCGCCTGGAAGGCATCGTCAGCCAACGGCCAGGAGCCGCGATTTCTCTGCCTCAGATTGAATTGCCCAACGGTGTTTTCCGATCCGGGGAAATCCAGGTGTCTGTCGCCAGACCGCTCATGCTCAGCACGCAGCGGATGACAGGATGCCGCCCATTGGCCCCGATGCTGGCCTCTTCGGAAGGCGAAACGCATCAATTTTTGCAAACGACCTCGCTGGTTCAGTTGATCGTGGAAGTAAGACGACCACGATCGCTGATTCATGCCCAGGTCTTCTCGACGTTAAAGCTGTCGGCCGATGAATGGGCCTGGAACAATGAACTGCTCTGGACTTCAACATCGGGGACGGCCTTTCAACTGGCGGTCAAGGTTCCCGAGGGTTGGAATGTCACCGAGGCTTCCACGCTGTCCGCGACAGGAGAGATTCAGCCGATCCATTGGGACGCCACCACGGAGACCGATGGCAGCCAGCGGCTTGCGCTCGAATTGCTGGAAGGAGTCACGCCAGATCGTCCCCGTCGGATTTTTATCGCGACGCGTCGAACCGTGCAAAGCGGCCAATCGCAGTTTGCCTGTCCGGTGCTGGAACCGCTCGACTGCCAAAGCGTAGCCACGCTGGTCTGTGTCGATGGCGGTGAAAATTATGCCATCTTCCCCACGGCACCGGGGAACTGGACCGAGTGGACGCGCGCCGAATTGCCCGAAACGTGGCAGCAGATGATCTCGACACCGGTGCTGGACGCCGCACTGGAAACGTCCCGATGGTATGAAATTCCGCAAGGACGTTCCGATCTGGCACTGACGTTGTATTCGCAACCCGAACCGGTCACAGCCGATATTCACATTCAGGCCGAAGCCAAAGAAGGCTTACTGACGGAGACCATTCGACTGCGTGTGAAGCCTGCGTCGGTCTCGCATCTCACCCGATTACTGGTGGCCTTTTCTGAACTGAGTACCGATGTCGCCTGGACGGTCCGCGAGCCAGACCATTTGAGTCTGATCAGTTCACGCATTCCGGTTTCTCATAGCCCCAGCCGCGATACGCTGCCCGCTGGAGAATTGTGGGAATTGCAATTGCCGGACACCGATGCTCCAGAACTCACGATTGAAGGGGTTCGAACACGGCCGCTCTCGTTACCTTCCGCAGTGGGATTGGCCTATCTGCCGCAGGCGCGAGTTTATTCGGCCACTGTTTCGGTCAGCACGTCCGAAACTTCGGGCCTGCAACCGCTGACACGTGGCATGATCGAAATCCATTCGGGGGCGACAAAGACCGTTTCGAGCCCTGCCACCGCCATGAATACCCAAACATGGGGCTACGATTCTCATGATGCGCAACTGATGCTGGTCTCGCGGCGCAGTTCGCTGCAGGAAGCCCCCTGCCTGGCGCATCTGCATCTGCAATCGACGTTATCAGCCTTGCAATCAGGAGCGGACTTTCATCGCCTGGTGATCAGTCTGTCGGCCCATGCGAAGTCTCTGCGGATACTTCTGCCAAAGCAGGCCGATATCGAATCGATCATGCTCGATGGTCAGGTACTAACGGTTGCCGACGACCAGACAATCGTCATCCCGCCACAGGTGACACCAGCTCACAGTGAACTGCGAATTCAGTTTCGACTGAGGCAAACTCCGGGTTTCCTGCGAGACCTGCGACAGGTTCCACTGCCAATTTGCGAAGATGTGGTATGGACGGAATGCCAATGGGATTTTTCTCTCCCTCCCGCAGCCATGCTGGTGCGGGAACCGAAGGGACTGCGGCTGACAACGGCCGTCCGCGAACCGAGTTGGTTTGATCGAATTTTCGGTCCGATGGGCCGTAGCACTTCTCCTCTGTTTCAGCCGTGGAATCCTTCGACGTGGGTAACCCTTTCCGGCAGAAACCCGACTGCACTCAACGCCGATCCGGTTCAATTCGATGAGTTTCAGGTTCCGGCACAATGGCAGAAGCTGACGGCCTATACCCCCGCACCGGCGCCGATCTGGGTGGTCGAATCCTGGCATCGGGGGCGCATGCGAATCCTGGCCTGGTTGGCCATGGTGCTGACCTCGATCGTGGTGATCTCCATTCGCCAGGCCGGTCTGACGGTCCGCACGCGCTTTGCGTGTGTCTGGTTTGCAGTCTGGATCGGCATTGCCGTGGCCATTATGCCTCCTTGGGAAGAACCGGTTGGCGGGGTTATCGCGGGGTCCATCATTGCCTGGCTGCTGCCACGCCGGTGGCTATGCTGGCAAGCACCGAAAGCCATCGAAGAACCGGTCGTGCCGGTCGGCAGCACCCAGAGTTTTCTCTTGCCCAAACAGGTGGTGACTTCTGGACTCGTATTGGCTTCGCTGGGACTAACATCCTGGGCCGAACCTCGGCTGCCTGTCACCGCTGGCATCGAAGAAATTGTCCTGGCGCCGGTCGATTCAGACGGCACACCTGCCCGCAAGCTGTCCCTGGTGTATCTCCATCCGCGCACCTGGAGTCAGCTGCGCGAACGGGCGGCTCGTTTGAAACCGAGTAGTCCTGATCTGCTCCTACAGTCGGTCTGGATCACGGCCAAACCTGGTTCCGGATCGCGCGTGCCCGTGAAGCTGGAAGCCGATGTGCTGGCGTTTGGCAGCGATCCCGTTTGTGTCCTTGATCTGCCCAGTGCGATGTTTGCCTCGTCAACGAGTCAACTTTGCCGCGTGGATGGAGCACCGGCGAGTCTGACGCCGCAGCCATCCCGCATCGGTCAGCAGGTAACCTGGCCACGCCCCTCCACACCAGTGAGTGCGTTAGGGAGTCCGGTCCCCAGCCGACATCGATTGACGCTCGAATGGCAACAACCGTGGCAACCCGCCGGACCTCGTAACACCATGGATCTGTCCCTGATCCCAGCGGCTATCACCACGGCAGAACTGGTCATGGGGGAATCCACTCTCCCAATGACCGTACCGACTGTCGATCACAAAGTTTCGACTGTGGTGATCGGGCATGCCCAGCCAAAGTTGCAGCTCGACTGGCCCGCCGACGCGCGAGCGATTGCAGCGACCGAGATTCATGTGGATGTGGTGGAAGCGTGCGAGCTGACGGGCGATGTGCTGGAGACTCGCAGTCGCTTGACCGCACGACCACGGTCCGGAGCACTGTCGGCCTTCTCGATTCAACTGCCGCTCCACGCCGTCGTTCGTCGCTGGAACTGCAACCAGACCGCTGATTGCCGTTTTGTAGCCGCGCCTGATGGACGGCTGACCGCTGAGACACAACTCGAACTCCTGACCGAAGCCGACGTGGTGATGGAACTGGAATATGTCACTCCCATCAAACCCTTCCAGTCAGAATTGGCATGGAGCGGTTTGGAAGTCCTGGGAACACCCTCTTTGCGGGTAAGTGATCTGCAACGCTGGTTCAGTCTGTATGCCCCCATCGATTATCAGGTGCAGCCATTAATGCCTGAAACGACGGGATTAATCCTCAGCAACTACAATCAAGTCGCGGACCGTTTTCGAGGTCTGGTGCAGGATCGCATCCCGCAACTGACTTACCAGATCTTGCAGCGCAATCCCCTGACACTGCAATTGCTGCCCAACACGGCGAAGAGGAAGCTCTTGCAATGGCAGCAAACGGGTACCATTCAGGGGGACCGCTTGAAGTGGGAGATTGAAGGCGAAATTGAAGCCTCGGGCGTTCCGGTCTACACCCACCAACTGCTGGTCGATCGCCGCCTGACGATCGACTCCATCTCCATTCGCGAGCGGGGCACCGAGCGTTTGGCGGCCCGTAGTGGCATCCGTTCCTCCGGAAACTCTGGCTCCAATCGCATCACACTCTATCTGACAGATCCCGTCAGTGAAGTGCAGAAGATTACCATCTCGGCGAGCATGCCGATCAGTTCCGATAATTCTCTTTCGCTGCCGAATGTGCGTTGCGAAGATGCCGAACTCGTCCAGGGACGCGTGACCTTACGAACCAATGATGCCTTTGATATCCACTGGCTCAGTGCCCGTGGCTTGCGCGAGCGGCCCGTTGATTCCCAGTCATCGCCCGCAACTGATGATCAACGTCATGAATGGCAGTTCCAACAACTCGATCTGGACTGGCGTGCCACGGTCAAGGTTTCAACTCCGGTCAGCCGCACTCAGGCTCGGGCTGTCCATGTGATTTCCAGTGATGATCCCCAGTCGCTGCAGTGTCAGTCGCTTTGGCGGATACCGGCAGAACGCTTGCGAGGGGCTTCCGCGATTCTGGTCCCGGCTCCTTGGGAAATCGCTTCCGATTCCGCGATCATCGGAGGCAGTTTTCAAGTGACACGCTCTCCGCAAGGAGAATGGAGTGTTGGTCTGGAAGCCGATCCGACGGCCTCGGATGTCTTCGTCAAGCTGCGACTTCGCATTCAACGCGGGGCCTTGAAGTCGGATCACATCCCGCTGCCTCGCCCGTTGGGAGATATCGCTGAAGATCTGGAAATCTGGACGGCTGAGCATACCCGTTTACCTCAATCTCCGTTATTGAAGATCTCTTCGACGGAGACCGCTACCGGTCCCGAGGATTGGTCGCGCGGTGTCTGGCAGATGCCCGTTCCTCAGGAAACGGACCGCTATCGTTGGCTGGCGACTCCCACGGAAACCGTGGAATTGCTGCCAGCCATCGACGCGACGGCTGCATCGCTGCAGGTGCCCTGGGTTGAGCATCTGCTTTGGCGAGGCACCACCAAGGCCGTCCGTGGAATGACGCAGATTCGGCTGGCGTCGCCGCAGCTCACTCTCACGGTACAGATGCCCCACGAGATTCGCTTTCAAGCCGCCGTCATTGATGACCAGCCGGCAGAAACCCGTGTGGAGACCGAGGGGGAAGTGCAGATGTCGTCCAAAGACGGCCGGCCATTTCGCAGTGTCCGGCTGATCTGGGACCAGGCCTTCGCCGAATCGGCCAGTCCGCTGGGTGTCTGGGAGTGCCAGTGGCCACATCTGGCCCATGCTCAGGTCCAGCAGTTGGCCGTCTGCGTGATCCCGGAATCGACCACCCAGGTCCGTGGGCGTGGTGACTGGACCGCCGGCGATTGGATTGATCGGTTGCTGCTGCGATTAGAAGTTCAGGGCGATACCTTGGCCACAGCGCAAAATTCGCCCGATTTCCAGCCCGAAGTGGAAGAATTCCGGGAGCAATATGCCGAAGCTGCCACGGAATTGGGAGATGAGCACCAGCAGTTTGATCAGGCTTCTCCTCAGCGACATTCTCGCTGGAAATCGATCGTCGAGGCCGTCAATAGTCTGCAACCAGTCTCGAACGGAAGTGGCATCCAGCGCGAGAATTACTTTGAACCCCGCTATCCTATGATGCTGGTTGCCAAACGCGATCTGTCGTATGGCATGGTTCAGCCGGCGGATCAGAATTGTCGCTGGTGGTTATTCGATCGTCATTGGCTGTACGGGTTGCGGGGCCTGTTGCTGACAATGATTACCTGGCCGCTGCTGATTCTGGCTTCGGGCCCTGTGCGCAGTCCCTGGTGGCAAGCCCACCCCTATGTCACCACGGCCGTACTGGGGTTGGTATGGTGGATCTGCCTGATCCCCAGCCTCTTCGGGTTTGCCTTGCTGGCGTTCGGGCTGTACCGAATCGCGTTTCCGCCCGCCTCAGATCAAGGCGGTTCATCTGCCTCGACCAGTTCGGCCCCTGCCGTTGCTTCGTGATGGCCTTCCGCAGTTGGCAGTGACGCATTCACAGCCAGCGTGATCAGTCCCACAGTCGCACAGTAGATGGCGAACCAGTGCAGCTTCCGCTGCGAGATCAGGCGGATCAGCCATTTCAGTGTCAGCCAGCCCGTCACAAAAGAGACCAACATTCCCACCAGCAAAGGCCCGAGGCCAGTCACCATTTCGGGTTCTTCCCAGACATCTTTTGCCGTCAGCAAAATAGCACCGCTCGTCACGGGGATCGCTAACAGAAAGGAAAACCGTGTGGCACCCAATCGATCGACGCCGGTGAGCAACCCCCCGGAAATCGTGCTGCCCGATCGCGAGATTCCCGGCATCAACGCCAAAGCTTGAAAACAGCCGATGATGATGGCCACGCTCCACGGCATCTCAAGATCACTCATGCGGGCGCGTTCCAGTGTCTGCCCCAGTGTCAGTAACACGGCGGTGATCAACAGCCCAAAGCCGACCACGAGCGGACTATCGAACGCCGTTTCAAACCAGTCTTTCAAAGTTAACCCGACAATCCCGGCGGGAATGGTGGCAACAATCAGCAGGCCACACAACCGCGGGCTCCGTAAGGTCCGCACGAGGTCTCCGAAGTAGACCAGCACAATGGCGGCCAATGTCCCCAGGTGCAGCATTACCTCAACGGTCTTGCCTTCCGCGAGCGATTTCCCCCCGAAGTAGCCGAGCAATTGCTCGGTCAGCACGAGATGCCCCGACGAGCTGATCGGCAGAAATTCGGCGATGCCCTGCACCACGCCCAACAGAATCAATTGCAGATAATCGCCCATTGCCGTCGCCGCCAGTTATCCAGAATGTGTCTCAGGTTCCGCGCGGACGTTAGCACGAATTCGAGGTTGACGTCTATCGGAATCCCCGTTGAGATACCGACTTCGAAGAACTCTGAAGGACAAACTCCGTGAACATCCGACAGGCATTGGCGAGAAATCTGGCCTTGGGGCTGATCTGCCTGGGCATGGCGCTGCTCGCTGGCTTGTTGGCTTTGCTACTGCACGCGGGGGGCGATGTTACGGGGACGTCGGCCGTTCTTGGGGTGTTCTGGGTGATGGGCACGGCGGCGGTCGTGTCGTTTCTGGCACAGATCGTGTTGTTGAGCTGGCATGTGCTGGCACTCGCTGAAATGGCCGACACAAAATCGGTTCGTCCGGAAACCGATGCGTAGTCATCGCCGGTGAAGTGTGCGACACTGCACCGCATGCCTGCCTCAGGGTGGCTCACCGTTCCCGTCTTTCTGCGAGTCGACACAGCCATGCCGATCAAATTTCGGTGCAACTATTGCCGACAGTTTCTCGGTATTTCCCGCAACCGTGCGGGGGGCGTGGTCGATTGCCCCACCTGTGGCCGCACCATTCGTGTCCCCGATCTCGATGGGTCACTGGCCCCAGTGCCGACGCCGGGACTCAACGCCGAGGACGAACACTTAGCACGCGCTCTCGCCGAGTTGGGGGCGCTGGCCCATGTCGATGTGTCAGCCCTGCCGGTCGCGGAAGATCTTGAGGAACCTGACGACGAGATTCCGCAGCCTTTGCCCGAACCCGTGCCGATGGAAATTCCGATTCCCATCACGCCCTCGGTTGTCAGTCTCGATCTGCCGGCCATACCGTCCTTACAAACCGCACCGACATCGCAAGCACAAAGCGATCTTCTTGCGGAACTGGCCGCGGCGAGCCCTCATGAGTTTCCGGTTTCTCAGCCAACGGTCATCACGCCTCAGATCAGTCCGAAAGGGCTGATCCTCGTGGCGTTCGCTCCGGTGATCAGTCTGCTGCTGGGCTTCGGTCTCGGCTGGTGGTTCAGCAGTCTATGGCGTCCGGCGAATGGGGAATCACTGGCAGCCGTTCCTGTGGCGGCGAAGGAACAAACCGCAGATGTGCGGGGTCGCATCAGTTATCAAACGGAGGATGGAGCCATCGAGCCCGATATCGGTGCCACGGTGTTATTGCTACCCGATAACTGGGATGCCGCCAGTCGTTTGGGACCAGCGGGGTTACGTCCGGCAGATGCCGAAGCCGATCAGCACTTTGTCGCTGCTGCCATCACGGGAATGGATGGGCGTCTGGGACTGACCGACGCGCAGGGCGAATATCAAATCTCATTGCCACACGCGGGCGCTTACCGCATTCTGGTCATCTCACGGCTGTCAGCCCGAGCCGATGAGGTGGCAATCGCCGACATGGATCTCGCGAACCTCCAACATTATCTGCAAGACCCCGAAGTCACGATCGGTCAACGGTCGTATCTTCTTAAAAGCGTGGAAGTCCGCGATGGTCACGCTACGGTGTGGGATCATCAATTCTCACAACCGTAGCCGATGTCGCTACTGCCAATCGAGCGTGCCCTGCCAGGCGGCCTTGAGATCTCTGATCGAACTGTCGATCAAAGTGTTGCCATCGGTGCCAAAGACCTTGAGGCGATCATGGGCGGTAACCTCTCCCAAGGGGAGGCATGGCAAGTCTTGCCACAAGGCTTCGAAGGACCGGGTCTGTTCCGGCGCGACTTCCACCAGAAACCGGGTGTTGCTTTCCGAGAAGAGCAGCACCTCGGGGATGTCGAGTCCGGTGGCTTCCATCATCAACGGCAGGTCGAGTTCCATTCCGTACCCCCCGGCGAAAGCCATCTCTGCGGCGGCTACGGCCAGGCCCCCTTCGCTGAGGTCGTGGCAACTGCTCACGAGTCCCTGCGAAATGGCCTGATGCAAGGCTTTGAAGATCTGGGGAGCCAAGGCCGTTTTCACTTGGGGTACAGTGCCGCCGGTGGCCCCGGTCACCAGGTTGAAATGGCTGCCACCCATTTCCGGATGAGTTGCGCCCACGAGATAGATCATGTTCTCCGGGCGTTTCAGGTCCATCGTCACGGCCTGCTCGACGTGCTCCATCTGCCCCATGGCACTGATGAGCAGCGAGGGCGGGATCGCCACGCGCGAGGTGACTTCGCCTTGTGCATTCTTCACGGCGAATTCGTTGTTCAAACTGTCTTTGCCACTGATGAATGGCAGCCCGTAAGCGATCGCAATATCGTGGCAACCGAGGGCGGCCCGCACCAGTGACCCTAACGTTTCTGGTCGATCGGTGTTGCCCCAGCAGAAGTTATCCAGGATGGCGATGCGGCTGGGATCGGCTCCCACCGCGACGGCATTCCGCACGGCTTCATCAATGGCCGAGGCCGCCATCCAGTACGGGTCGAAATCGCCATATCGGGGGTTCATCCCGTTGGACAGCACCAGTCCACGGGAACTGGTGAGCAACGGTCGAACCACGGCAGCATCGGAGGGACCATCGCAGCCTGCTCCCACGAGCGGCTTCACCACACTGCCCGCCTGCACTTCATGATCGTACTGGCGAATGATCCAATGCTTGCTGCACACGTTCGGTGAGGCCAGGATCGCTGAGAGGACATCGTCGTAACGAGACTGCGGTGCACCGGAAAACGGAGCCGCTTCTGGTGGCTGATAGTTCGCTTCCCGAATCACGGGTGGGCGGCCATCGTGCAGGAAGGCCATTGCCACCTCGCCGACCTGCTGTGAGCCATATTTCAGCACGAGCTGCTGAGTATCGGTGAATTGTCCGATGACCGTGGCTTCCACGCCTTCCGCCGCACAAATCTGCTCGAATTCCTTCCAGTTTTCAGGAGGCACCGCGAGAACCATGCGTTCCTGAGCTTCGGAAATCCAGATTTCGGTGTAGGACAGGCCGGGATACTTGAGCGGACATTTTTCGAGCCAGACTTCCGCGCCCGAATACTCGCCCATTTCGCCGACGGCACTGCTGAACCCACCGGCACCACAATCGGTAATCGCCCGATACAAGCCGCGATCGCGGGCCTGCAGAATGACGTCCATCATCTTTTTCTCGGCGACGGCATTGCCAATCTGAACCGCACCGGCCGATTCCGTTTCGCTTTCGTCGTCGAGTTGAATCGATGAAAACGTCGCGCCATGAATACCGTCCAGCCCGGTCCGTCCGCCGACCGACACGATGTAATCGCCGGCTGCGACCTGCTTCTCGACTCGGTCGACTGGTAACAAGGCCGCCGTGCCACAATAGACAAGCGGGTTGCCGAGGTATCGCTCATCGAAGAAGACGGCCCCATTGACAGTGGGAATGCCCATGCGGTTGCCGTAGTCGCGAACGCCAGCGACGACACCCTGGGCGACCGCTTTCGGATGCAGCACACCTTTGGGCAGAGCATCGAACGGCGTATCGGGCGGGGCAAAGCAGAAGACATCGCTGTTGCAGACCGGCTTGGCCCCGAGTCCGGTCCCCAGCGGATCGCGAATCACGCCCCCCAACCCGGTGTTGGCTCCCCCATAGGGTTCAATCGCCGACGGATGGTTATGCGTTTCGACTTTGAAGCAGGCGTGGTAATCGTCCGTGAATTTGACGACTCCCGCGTTGTCCTGAAACACGCTGACACACCAGTCATCAGTTCCGAGTGTTTGACGAATCGTCTGTGTCGCCGCGAAGACGGTTTCCTTCAGCATGTTCTCGAAGTGCCGTTCGCCCTGTTCATCGCGGTAACGGATACGCCCTTTGAGCGTTTTGTGCGAACAGTGTTCGCTCCACGTCTGGGCAATCGTTTCGAGTTCGATGTCCGTCGGATCGCGCTGCAGGTCCACGAAATACCGCTGTACCGTCTGCATCTCGGCGAGGCTCAAATGCAGTGTTCCGGTCTCGCTGTAGGTGACGAGTTCGCCATCCGACTTGGCACGCAAGGGCACGGTCTTCAGTTCGAATTCATAAGAATGGCCGACATCCAGGGTCCGTAACCGCAAGGCATCCCGCATCACGCGTTCAATGGCCTGATTGAACAGCAACTTATCGGTGACGCGCTGCACATCGGCCGCGGACGTCGTGGCGGGAAAGCGATAAGCCCGGGCCGTGGCGACGGCGGTGACAGGAAATTCCAGATCGAGCAATGTCTTGCGGGTACTTTCCGCCGTGTTGTCGGTGACACCGGGCTTAAAGAGGACATAGATCGTCACACCGTCCGGGGCTGATGGCGATGAGGGTTCAGCCAGCACCGGGCGAATGTCGGCCTGTTCCGCGACCGGATCGACGAGCAATTTCGCAGCGGCCGCCGAAACCTGGGCCTCCGTCAGTTCCCCTTCCAGCAGAAAGAGTCGGCTGGCCACGACAGCCGTGACGGTCGCGGCTCCTAACTCACGGGCACTCAGGACGACGCGTTCGCCTTCACGATCGACTTCACCAGACGCGGGATGAATCTCAACGGCCCACAACATGCTGATCAACCTGCGATTTCAAAACGGAGTTGGAGGGAACGGTGCGACGATTGGTGTCAGGCACTGATGATTGGTAGCTGCGGCAAAACGACGGCTCCCGACTTGGACTTCTTCGTGCCTTTCTTGGCCCGCCGGGGCGGCAATATTGCCTCGGCATACTCCCACACCTGCTCCGGCGTTTCGAAGTATTTGTCATAGCAGCCGTCGTTGTCGTATTCGCAATTCTCGAAAGAGTAATCGCGGCAGATCTGCGGGCGATCTTCGTAATTCCCGCAGCGATTATCCGGAAGCAGGTACTGACAGTCGCCAAAGACCAGCAGGAACCAAGTGCCATCGTCGACAAATAAGGCCGTGCGGCCATGCATGATGTACCAGCGGCAATGATCGAAATCGTCCCAGGTCGTGGGGGTCTCGATGGGCAAGGCATAGTACCGGCAGCATTTCGCCGTGCAGTGAGCACACAGGTTTTCGCCCGGTTTCAGATCTTTGCGTTGGAATCTCTGTTTGGCCATCGGTTTCCGTCCCTCTTCGAAGTTCCACTTCGATCGAATCAGCCCGCGCGATCTTCCAGACTGTAGAAGACTAACCCGGTGAGCAACTTGGGATAAAAGTAGGTGCTCTTCGGGGGCATCGTTTCGTGACCACCAGCGATCATTTCGACATCATCGATACTGGCTGGTTGTACGAGGCAACCGAGTTGTGCCTCATTCGCCTGCAAGGCCGCGGAGACTTCTTCCCATTGATGCACATACCGGCATTGGGGTTGAGCCTGCGGGAACCGACGCGGCAACAGGTCTTCAAGCACCAGTTTATGGAGTTGGCTGACCCCCAGACTGCGCCAGGCTTCACTTTTGTCAGGAGCCAATTCGGGCATGCGGCGCGGATCGACCAACCGGGCGAACAACCAGCCCCCATCGGCCGCACTGCCAAAACCAAAGGCAGACTGGGAACCATCAGCGGTCACCATGTCCCAGGTGTCACGAGCGGCGGATTCACCGACGCCCATGAATTCCAACTCAAAATACTCATCCAGCGCGTGCTTGAGTTCCTGTGTGGTGATGGTCGGTAATCCACTGACCAGACGATGCGTCGGCAGAACCTGTAAGCCCGGGTCCTGCATTCCCACCAGATGCATCATCACGAAATTCGCGGGATCATACTCGCCATTCAGACGGCCCTGCTGCTGCAGTTCGCGGCGATAGTTCAATCCGGTTTCATAGCGATGGTGCCCATCGGCAATGAAAACCGAGCGTTCCCGCATGGCGGCACGGACCGAGTTGATCACGGCGGAATCACTGACGGGCCACAGGCGGTGAATGACGCCGAGATGATCAGTGGCCTGCAGCGGGGTCAAGGTGATACAGGCATCGGACAGTCGCTGCTGCACCTCTTGCTGGCTATCGGGATAGAGTCCAAAGATCGGGGAGAGATTGGCTTTGCACGCTTGAAACAATGCCAGCCGGTCGGCCTTCGGTCCGGAGAGTGTCTGCTCGTGCGGGAAGATCGAACCCGCGCCGAATTCTTCCAGACGCACCCGGCCCAGGAATCCCTGCCGAGTGAATTCCTGCCCTTCCCACGTAAAAGTTTGGGAGTAGACATAAAGCAGGTCGTCCGGGTCCTGCCGTAAGACTCCGTCGATCCGCCAGTGCTTCCAGAAGGACGCGGCACGACGGTAACGATCGTTACTATCGGCATCACCGGGTTCGGCGCGATTCAGTTCCAGGCGGATGACGTTGCAGGGGTGCCGCTTGTACAACTCGGTTTGAAAGTTTGGGTCGATGACGTCGTAGGGCGGGCAGAGGACGTCTGACAGATCTCCCACTTGCGAGAGATCGTAACGCCAACCGCGAAAAGGAGATACATCGACCATGCTGACTCGGTTTTCTGGGCAGATCACCTCCCGGAGTGACTTTCAAACCGTGGCGCCTGTCCCGGTTGGCAGTTTACCAAGGTGGCACAGGAAACTCACTCGTGTACGGAGAAGATGCGAAGAAGTCCCCCGACGAGACCGCGCCGGAGTTGCAAAACCACCCCGTTTCGACTCTGCTTAGGCGTTCAAAATGGCACGTCCGCCTGTCATGGGGGGATGTGAGGGCTGGGATTCTTTCCAGGCAGTGGGTGTCTGGCAGGAACCTCACGAGAGTCAGCAACGGTGACGGTATCTGTGAACGATCGCGAAGTAGTCATAACAGGTATTGGTGCGGTCAGTCCCTTCGGAATGGGGATCGATGCCCTGTGGGAAGGGGTGTCTCAACAACGCTCCGGGATTCGCCATACCACTCTGTACGCTGGATTAGCCTCTCCCGATCAGGCGGGGGGCGAAGTCCGGGAATTTACCGATGAGTCGGCCCGCAAGGTTTATCTCAAAGACCATCGCAAGAACCTCAAGGCCATGTGCCGCGAGATTCAACTCGGCGTCTGCTCGGCCTCGCTGGCGTTGCAGAACTCCGGTCTCGATCTGAAGACCATCGATCATGAACGGTTGGGGGTCGAGTTTGGTGCCAACTTAATGCTGAGCACCCCCATGACTCTCAGCCCCTCGGTGAAAGCCTGTTCGACCACCGATTCGCACGAATTTCATTTCGAACAATGGGGTCCGTTGGGTTTCGAGCAGATGGAGCCCTTGTGGCTGCTGCGCTACCTCCCCAATATGCCAGCCTGCCATATCAGCATTGCCTCGGATGCCCGTGGCCCGAGCAATTCGCTGACCCTCGATGACTCGGCCTGCAATGTCTGCATCGGGGAAGCCAGCCGGATCATCCTGCGGAATGCCGCTGATATGATGATCACCGGCAGTACGGGCACTTCGCTGCATCCGCTGAAAACGCTGCATCTGGCGTTGTGGGATGAAATGGCCACCTCGCCCACCGAACCGGAACGTCGGGCCCGTCCCTTCGACCGTGATCGCAACGGCAAGGTGCCAGCAGAAGGGGCCTGCAGCCTGATTCTGGAAGACCGCCAGCATGCCGATGCCCGCCAGGCCCGCATCTGGGGTCGGGTGCTGGGAACGGGTGCCTCGACGGTGACTGACCGCCAGGGCAAACCCCTCTTCCGCAAGGCCTTGGCTCAGGCCATGCGGGCTGCCCTCAAGTCCGCGGGTGTGGCTCCCGAAGAGATTGGCCATCTCAATGCTCATGGGGTCGGCTTGAAAGAGACCGATCTGCAGGAAGCTTTCGCCATTCACGATGTGTTCGGTGAACTGGCGACCCGTGTTCCCGTCACCGCGATCAAGAGTTTCCTGGGTTCCGCTGGAGCGGGATCGGGTTCGTTGGAAATTGCAGCATCTTTAATTGCCTTGTCGCATGGGGTAATTCCTGCCACGCTCAACTATGAGAACCCCGATCCCGATATGCCCAAGCTGAACATCGTCACTGGTGAACCCCGGGCGGTGGCCAACAAGGTCTTCCTCAGCATCAACGTGACGCGGTTAGGGCAAGCGAGCGCTTCGGTCATCGAAGCCGTTTAACGCTGGCAGATCCCAACGGACCCGCCAGCAGGATGCAACACGGCGATGCCTCGAATTCAAGCTCTGTCACCATCGGTTATCAATAAGATCGCCGCGGGCGAGGTTATCGAACGCCCGGCCAGCGCGGTGAAAGAGCTTCTCGAGAACAGCATTGATGCCCTGGCGACCCACATTGAAGTCGATGTCGTCGCCGGGGGAATGGAACTGCTGCGGATCGTCGATGATGGCGAGGGCATTCATCCCGACGACTTGCCGCTGGCCATCGCCAGTCATGCCACCAGCAAAATCAGGGCGGCAGACGATCTGTTTGATGTCCACACGTTCGGATTCCGCGGCGAAGCCCTCGCCTCAATCGCCGAAGTGAGCCGTTTCCGTATCCGCAGTCGCCAGGCCGACCAATCTCATGGCTCGGAACTCGAAGTAGTGCATGGTGTCGCCGAACCACAACGCGAATGTGGTTGCCCCTTTGGCACAGCCATCGAGATTCGCAACCTCTTTGAGAACGTACCGGTCCGTCGCAAGTTTCTGAAATCGGCGTCGACCGAATTCGGGCACATCTCCGAACAATTCACGCGCATGGCGATTGCTCATCCGCGACTGCACATGGTACTCCGGCACAATGACCGGGTGGTTTATCAGTTGCCACCGGTCGATCGTCCACTGGACCGTTTGCGCGTCTTCTACGGCGACGATCTCGTCGAACAACTCATTCGCATCGAGTCAGAAGTGGGCGGCGTGAAGCTGTGGGGCTATGTCGGCCATCCCAGCGTCAGCAAGGCGACGCGGAAGCAGCAATACCTCTTTCTAAACGGCCGTTGGATTCAGGATCGCACCCTGCAGCACGCTTTGACGGAAGCCTACCGTGGCTTGTTGATGGTGGGGCGTCAACCGGTCGCTTTCCTGTTCTTCGAATTGCCGACCGACCGTGTCGATGTGAATGTGCATCCCACCAAGTCGGAAGTTCGCTTCCAGGATGCTCAGCCATTGTTTCGACAGTTGCTGGCCGCGTTACGCAGCAAGTTCCTGTCACTCGACTTGCAAAGCCGACTGACATTACCGACATCGACGACCACGCCCGGCTTGAGCCTGACTCCGTCTCACGTAGCCAGACCTTCCGAAGCCCAGCGGCAATTGGAAACGGAATTCGCGGCCTGGACGACTGCTCGTTTAGCCAACTGGTCCCCCGAAGAACCAGCGACGCTCACCGATGCCGCTGATCGGGGTTTGGAAGAGCTATCGGCACCCATTGTCGAAACCTGGGACACGGAGCCAACTTCCCCCGGCATCCCACATGCCACCTCGATCATGCCGGCCACGGATGTGGTGGCCCAAACTGCGTCATCGACGACTTCACTTGGTCATTCCGCCCGCGCGATGCAGGTGCATGATTGTTACATCGTGGTGGAAACGGAAGAGGGGCTGACGGTCATCGATCAGCATGCCCTGCACGAGCGCATCTTGTATGAGCAGTTTCGCGAGCGGGTCCTGTCCGGAGTGGTCGAAGCCCAGCGGCTACTCATGCCTCTGCCGATTGAACTCTCCGCGAAAGAAGCCGGTCTGGTTCTCGAGCAGGCGGAGATGCTCAATCGGCTGGGCATTGGCGTCGAGGAGTTCGGTAAAGATACGGTCCTGCTGACGAAGCACCCGGTATTGCTCCGTCAGCACGATCTTGCGGCATTAGTCCGCGATGTCGCTGAGAAGCTGGACGGCCCGGCCCCGAACCGCCGCGACCTGCTCGACGAACTGTTGCACATGATGTCGTGCAAAGCCGCAGTCAAAGCGGGGCAACGGTTATCGTCGGAGGAGATCGATGCACTCCTCACGCAACGGCATCTGGTCGACGATGCCCACCATTGCCCACATGGCCGGCCGACAGCGCTCAAGCTCAGCCGGGCCGAACTCGATCGCCAGTTCGGCCGACTGGGATAAGAACGCGCGTTGTTACGCGCCATAACCCGCGAAGATTTTGTCCATCCGCTCGGAAACTTCGGTCAGACGGGCGCGGTCGCCGCCGCGGACTTCGGCGGTGGCCCAGCCACTGAAGCCGATGTCTTTGAGGGCGGCCATCACCGCTGGCCAGTCGCAGCCATCTTCGCCGTCACCAATCTCGGCACGGAAGCCCTTGCCTACGCCTTCATCGTTGGCGATCTTGCGGCTGTATTCCTTGATGTCGAGCTTGCCGATGCGATGGCCGAGTGTGCGAATCCATTGTTCCGGCCAGCCATAACGGACAACGTTGCCGACGTCGAAGTACACTCCCACCAGCGGGCTTTCGAATTCATCGATGTACTTGGCATATTCCAACGGGCTCAACAGAAAGTTGTTCCACACGTTCTCAAAGAGAATGCGGATGTTGAGTTCCTGGGCCAAGGGCAAGGCTTTGCGGATTTCTGCCTGAGATCGCGTGTAGGCATCGGCATAAGAGACTTGCTTGCTGACCACGGCAGGAACCAGCAAGACCGAGGTGCCCCCGTAGGCATGGCTATCGCGAATGGCGGTCTTCAGGCCTTCCAGACCTGCTTCGCGGACTGCAGGATCGGGCGAGGACAACGGCTGCCCCCAATGAACCCAATCGACCACACCATGCACCACTAAGCCGGAGGCTTTTTGTGCGGCATTCACTTCGTCATGGTCGGCAGCACGATCGATATCGACTCCTTCGAAACCGATCTCTTTCAGCATCTGGAACTTTTCGACCAGCGGGGCATTGCCCCCCACCATGCCGAGTTTCACGGCTTTATGGAGCTTCAACGGGGCCTTTTCAGCGGCGTGAGTCATGGGGGCTCCGAGCATCGCAGCACCGGCAGCAAGGCCGGTCACCTGCAGAAAATCGCGGCGATTCATGAGAGTTTGTTCCTACAGCGGTGGTACACCACTTGACAGATGCTAACCTGATTTTTCGAGGCGGCGAACTCGCATCAGGTCTCTGGCATAGGTAACATACCCAGTGCGCTGTGACAACTCACTCCCTCCTCAACCGTTGGATCAGTTTTGCCATGGATCAGCCCACCGCCTCGACCCGCCGCGAGTTTTTGCAGACCACGTCAGCCGCGACTGTTGCCGGTAGCCTCGCCTTGAATGCTTCGCTCGCCTCATCGGTTTATGCAGCGGGAGACGACACCCTCAAAATCGGTTTGGTGGGTTGTGGCGGCCGTGGAACCGGTGCTGCGAATCAGGCCTTGCACGCCGACAAGAACGTCAAGCTGGTCGCTGTGGCTGATGTCTTTCGCCCGCAGCTCGATTACAGCATCGAGAACCTGAAGAGCAATGCCGAGATCGCCGACAAAGTGCAGGTCGATGAAGACCACAAGTTTGTTGGTCTCGATGCCTACAAGTCGGTGGTCGATGCCTGTGATGTTGTCCTGCTGGCCACGCCTCCCGGTTTCCGTCCGGTGCAACTGCGCTATGCGGTCGAACAGAACAAGCACATCTTCACTGAAAAGCCGATGGCAACCGACGCTCCGGGTTGCCGTTCGGTGATGGAATCGGTCAAGCTCGCTAAGGAAAAGAAGCTCGGTATCCTCGCCGGTTTCTGCTGGCGATACGACTATCCCCGCCGCGAACTTTTCAAGCGGATTCATGAAGGCCAGATCGGCGATGTCGTTTCGATCTATGGCACCTACCTCACCAACCCGGTGAAGCCGATGCCCGCTCCGGATACCCGTCCCGACGGCATCACTGATCTCGAGTGGATGGTTCGCAACTGGTACAACTTCGTCTTCCTCTCGGGCGATGGCCTCGTCGAACAGGCGATTCATACCGTCGACTGGTTGGCTTGGGTGATGAAAGATCATCCGCCCGCCGCCGCCGTCGCCGTGGGTGGTCGGCAGATCCCGCAAGAAGGGGGCAACATCTGGGACCATATCGAAGTCAATTACGAGTGGGACAACGACCTTGGCACGCGTGGCTTCCTTGCCCAGCGGCAGATCTCGGGTTGTCACAATGAAAACGGCCTGATCGTGCAGGGCACCAAGGGGACCGCTCACATCGGCGGTCGTGGCGTGCAGATCACCGGCGAGAACCCCTGGAAGTACATGGGCGACCGGCCGGATATGTACCAAGTCGAGCACAACGAATTCTTCGCTTCATTGCGTGAAGGCAAGCCCCTCAACGATGGCGACCGCATGGTGACCAGCACGCTGATGGGCATTCAAGGCCGCATGGCGGGCTACACCGGCCGCAAGATCACTTGGGAAATGGCGATGAATTCGCAGGAAGTTCTGGTCCCGGAAATCAAGGACTGGAACACCGAAGTGAAAGTCCCGCCAACCGCTCAACCGGGGATTACGCAGTTCTCGTGATGTGCATTGGCATAGCCTCAATCGCCGAGTGGCGGTTATCGTATCCACGCGGAGCCGGGGACGAGGCATAGAAATTAGAAGCCCGCGGCCATCATGCCGTGGGCTTCTTTCATAATAGCAACCGGTTTCTTGCATCTCCGGCTGTTTCGCCGCTAAGAACCTTGCTCTTCAGTCAGGTCGGCAGTCGCATAGCGCAAACACGCTGTTTTTCCTGGCGAACTGAAGGGAATGCCTCGTTGCAGGTCTCTTGCTTGGACCAGTCTCAGCGCGTATGCTGTATCAACCAAAAGATTCAAACATTTGAATGTGACAGCAATTGGTAGCGGTCATGCCTCATCGCACTCTGGTCACCAAGGAACTCGCGGAGTTTTTCGGAGTTCTCTCGCATCCTCATCGCATCCGTATTGTTGAGGAATTGCGGGACGGAGAGCATGACGTGAATTCGCTGCGGGTATTGTTGGGCATCACTCACTCCGGGGTTTCGCAGCATTTGATGGTTCTACGTGCGAATCGGTTGGTGTCCGAACGTCGACAGGGACGCCGTGTTTTTTACCACCTTCGGCAGCCAGAGATTGCAAAATGGCTGCTGGAAGCGACACATTTTCTCGAACGAGGAAGTGCCGAGGCAGCGGACCTGCGCAAGGCCATCGTCAAAACTCGCAAGGAATGGACGTAATTCCGTCTCAACAGGCTGTCACGAAACTCCGGAGGAAACGCAGGGCATATGCAAAAGCTGATTCAGGGCATTCACCAGTTCCGCACGGAACATTTTCGACCCATGCAAGGTCTGTTCGAGCAATTGGCGAAGGGCCAGAACCCGGAGACCTTGTTTATCACTTGCTCGGATTCGCGCATCGATCCCAGCTTGCTCACGAGATCTCAACCGGGTGACCTCTTCATCCTCCGCAATGCGGGGAACATAGTCCCCGCTCATGGGGCGGTCAACGGCGGTGAAGCCGCCACTATTGAATTCGCCGTGGCAGGCCTGGGTGTGCACGACATCATCATCTGTGGCCACTCCCATTGCGGAGCGATGCGGGGATTACTCAATCCGGAAACGATGACACCCTTTCCTGCGGTGGCTTCATGGCTGGAACATGCGGAAACCACCCGCCGGATCGTGCGTGACAATTATACCCATCTGCAAGGGGACCGGTTAATTACAGCCGCGGTCGAGGAAAATGTGCTGGTCCAGTTGGAGAATCTGCGGACACTGCCGTCGGTGGCCTCTCGTCTGGTCAAGGGCGACCTGCATTTGCATGGCTGGGTCTACAAGATCGAGACGGGGGAAGTCTTCGCCTATGACACGGCGTCCGGTCAATTCGTCCCTCTGGCGCAGTACCAGTACCAACCCAGCGAAGCCGCCGTCCGCCGCCGAACAACAGGCACGATCTGATCGGCTCTCATGCGAAATGCAGGCAGCCGAATTTCCGGACCGCTCGGCTCTACTTTCCGGTCTTCTGATGGCCGTGCTTGGCTTGCCGTTGCATCCGCGCGCGGGCCACGATGTCGTCGGGTTGCTGCTGGCTGGCAGCGGCATGGGCTGCCTTTTGCGATTCTTCCTTGCGGCGTTGTTCGCGCTGTTGCATCCCTTCCGCATCTTTTGAGAAATGGTAGGCCATGATGTTGGCTCCTTTCTGAGCAGAGGCTATTCGCGATCCTTGATACTCACGGCACCGGCATGGGTGGCGCAGTGAGCGCAACAGTAGATGCCGTCGTCTGTCTCCACACCGTGCCCGATCACTTTGCAGTCGCAGTGGGAGCACGTAGGAGCGAGATCCTGAATCGCACATTCGAAACAGTCGTAAGTATGTTCTTCACCATGCATGGTCACGGTGAAGGCTTTGTCGTAATCGTTTCCACACTGATGGCAGACAGCCATGGTCAATTTCCTTTCTGCAGATCACATCGCATGACATGACCGCACGGCGGCATTCACCCCGGTGCGGTGGAAAGTCTGAAAGCAAGGACGTCCCATTTCCTGTCACCGTCTTCCTGGGAAAAGACGCTGTGAGAGTCCATGGGACGCGATAGCTGCAACCGTTGCAGCGTCTATCAGTCGACGGCACGGCGAATCGCGCGGGTGGCCCGGCGAATGGCACGTACTTCAGCGGGACGATTGATCGGACCATAGTAGGAAGTCACTTGAGGAACGTAGGCGTTCCATTGGGTATAGGTCATCGTGGGCAGTTCCTGACGGGTAATCGTCGGAGCTTTCACGAATTGTTCGCGTTCCATGCCGACCACGACATACTGGTCATCGGCATTCTCACCCTGATACAGAGCCAGCGACTTCCAAGGCATCGGATAGAGTTCGCGGCTGTCCTTTTCTGGGGCGACCAGCACATATTCGACCTGGCCTGAGGTCTTATTGAGCAGCAGGTCATCGATCACGCCGTACGATTCGCCCGCTTCATTCAGAATTTCGAGACCGAGCAACTCACGAACGCGTGTGACACGTCCAGTTTGTTCCGCGGCGGATGCGGAGGCAGAGCTTGTGTCGGGCTTGCGTGCCGTCACTTGCTGAGCATTGAGTTGCGTTGCAGCGGTGACAATAAGGGCAACCGCCGCCAAAGCTAAGGTGCGATGAGACATCAGAGATCCTTTCCGAGAGGGAATCCACCTGCATACCTTCTCTTTGAAGGTTGGCCGGGTTTAAAGAAGTGCATGCGGAGATGTCATCTGCCACAAGATTCAGGAGCAGACGCCGCGTTTCTGATCGCATCACAGCCCATGCAAGCGGCGTGCCCGACCCGCATCACGGCTTTTTCAGCGTTTAGAGCAGTTTCGATTGAGCGCTGAACGTCCAGAGTGGGCGGTGGTGAGCCAGATTGAACGAGCTATGGATCATTGATGTGGGTTGCGACCATCAACCCTCGACCAGATGCTTTTGGTCGACAGGCAGTCCCTGAAGATCAGGCTGCGCAAGTCTTTGGTTGTTTCCTCAGATGCGAAACAGGATGGATCGAAGATCTCACTGATCTAACTGTTGCAGCACCGACTTCAACCCCGCCAGTTGCTCCGTGGTGCCATAGGCGACCAGCGAGTTTGTCCGTTCATCGGTGGAGAATCGCAGTTCGTCCTCGGCGAAGATCTGCGAGAGAAACTCTTGAGTCGGTTTGGCTTTCAGTTTCTGTAGGGCGAACACTTGCAGCAGCTTTGGCGAAACCTGCGCTGACTTCACAGGGACGGCCGCACCGACTTTGGCCGTGGCAATCATCACGCTGGAGATGCTCTTCTCTTTAACCACTTTGGTGAGCACACCGCCAATTACTATGGGCTGATTCTCGGGAAGCAGCACGCGAGTTTTCACAACCGAGGTTTCTTTTTCCGGCAGCACCAACGCATCCTGGCTCTCGCCTTGAGGAGCGGGCTTCACAAACTTCGATTGTTCGAAGGTCAGATCGGCCATCACGCCGGCTGCGGTCACTTCTGTGGTCGCTGAAAAAATGGTTCCGGCTTGCTCGCGGGTGTAAACCGGTACGCTGTTCGCCACGCCCGGTCCGCCGGGGGCCGTGCGACTAAAGCCTCCCATATAATTCCGCCCGGTCATGATCGACTCAGTCGTGCCGAAGTGGCAACTGGCCAACTGCCCCTCGATCGCGGTCAACTGGATGTCCATGGCGGAGAGCAATTTGCCAGCGGCGGCCCAATCGCTTTCGGCCTTAAGAATGGCAGAGGCATCGGCCTGGGGATCGAGTTCGACCCCTTCCGCCGAGATGACATGCAACGTTAGAGAGACGATGTGCTTTTGATCGTCGGCTGTCGCCAGATTTGTCAGGGTTAGCAGACATCCCCAGATCGCCCAGCACTTCGGCATTTTTCCGGTCCTACTTGAGGAGCTTCCATTCCTGGCATATTTCACCACGTGCATTAAACCGGAAAGCAGCGGAGCGGTTCCTTAGAAATCTGATGGCAGCGACAAAATGGCGAAAGAACCACCATCACTTTTGAAGCAGGATTGTGGGAATGCAACAAACTGCTACAGCGATCGCAATGCTCGTTTCACAATGTAGCGAGTTTCCGCAGTGGGACTTTCTTGTTCCCAGCTTTGACACAATTCGCGCACCCAGGCCGGTTGCGATTTGGCGGCATCATTCAGCCAATTCCCCACGGAATCACGCACGTACTTGCTGTCATCTGACCTTAAGGGCTCAAGCAGTGGCAGCGCGAGTTCCGGCTGCTCTTTCAATTCCGCGATGTGCGTGCACCAGACACCGCGAGGCCGGGTCACTTCACAGGCAAAACGACGCGTGTTGGGTGATGCAGACTTCACCCACGGCTTGAGATGCCGAAGTGCCGATTGGATATCGGCTGCGACAGCAGGACGCACCGCCATCCAGGCCCATTCGCGGACTCCGAAATGGTCGTCATCACCCAGCGGTTGCATGAACTTGAGCCGCTGCGTCAGCGTCAGATCAGGAGGGGCCGCTATCATGTAAGCCGACCAGCCTCGGACAGTATCGGAAGTATGTTGGCGGAAACGGTCGATTTCACCCAGGCCGTAATGCTCGAGCAAAATGCTGCCCGCAGTTTGCATCCGCAGTTTGATGCCATCCGTGGGTCGGAGTGTTTGCGCGAGTCGAGGCGGCAATTCAGGAGCCACATGCTTCAGCAAAACGGCGAAATCGATTGCCAGTCCTTCCGACAATGTTGCCGCCGCTAATGTGCCGGCATTGAGCTGAGCGAGGATCTCGGGCGGAATTGCGTTCCGTGAGCGGGCACCCTTGCGTTCAGCCATTCCATCCGCCTGCTAATTCCGCTAACGACCCTCACGATGCGCACAAATGATCACTAATTTCGGCCATTGAGAGTAGTGACTGGTGAACTTTAAGGAAATGTGGTCGAACGGCAACATCCTCTCAGGAAGAAAAATTGCAAAAATCGCTTGAGAATGGTCATGCCAGAGATCAGCATACGGAGCATGTTGCAAATAGCCACCGACACACTGCCCCAATCGCTGTTGAGCTACCTAGCCTTCCGGGTGGCTCTGCGCCAAACCGCTGAAGCTCTCACGCATGAGGGGTCAGCCTTATGGGAAAGTGGCGACCAGGCGGGACATCATTATCTGGCCGAAGTCCCCTTCCTGAAAGAAGTTCCGCCGCAAATTCAGTTGGAGCTTCTAGCTGAGACCTGGGATCGGCATATTTCGCGGGAAACGGTCACAGCCACACTGGTCGACGAAGCGGTAGTCTATGCCGTGTGCGAGTTTACGGCTCAACTGGCCGAGCATGACCCGGAGCGGCTGACCTGGTGTCTACGTGGCGGACCCATTGATGTTACGGTTCCCGTGGATCACCACCTTTCCGCAGAATTACGGGCTTTGTACCTGAATCTTTCCAATGAAGGCGATTTCCTGCTGATCAGCCAGTTTCTGGATTTGCCTCCCGAAGAGGCCAGCGACTGGAAAGAACGCCTGGGATTGGATGAAGCCCGCATCGCGACACTGTTCGATGTGCTGGAACGCTGGCATCCAGCCCCCGAATTGTTGGGGAATCTGCAGGGATTGGTGAGTGTTGGCGAAGCCCAGCGGTTAGCCCGGTTGCTCCGCGTGCCCATTCCCGCCTGAACGATTTTTTTCTGGCGAATTCTTACCGAACTCAACTGCAAGTTGACCGTACGGCCCGGTCGATTTAGCATATGAGATTCTACTGATGTTTCCCCGTCGTCCTTCGCAAGGAGCGCGTCCGATGCGAAGCCTTTTGTCTTGTGCCGTGGTCTTGGTCTCGGCTGCGGGCAGTGTCTCTGCTGCGGAACGTTTAACGCCAGAAGCGTTGGAAACCTCATTACGGGCTGAGGTCCCTGCCGCCTCGGACGGCAGCATTTCTGACGAACAGTTCCTGCGTCGCGCGACGCTTGATCTGCTAGGTCGACAACCCACCGCAATGGAACTGGAAGAGTTTCTCGCCAGCGATTCAGCTGATCGGCGATCGCAAGAAATTGAGCGGTTGCTCGCCTGTCCCGAGTTTGGCCAGAACTGGGCGAACTACTGGGTTGATACGATTGCCTTCCGTGTCCCGCCCCCGGAACTCACCTTTCTGAATTACGATCCGCTGCGGACTTGGCTCGCCGAAAAGCTGAATACCAACACTGGTTGGGATGCCATCGTCCGTGACATTCTTTCAGCGACGGGCAAAGTCAAAGACAATCCACCGGTGACCTTCGTGGCCTATCATGAGGCTCATCCGCAACGGCTGGCATCGGAAACGGCTCGCATCTTCATGAGCGTGCAGATCGGGTGTGCTCAATGTCACGACCATCCGTTCGATGATTGGAAACGCGAGCAGTTCCACGAACTGGCTGCCTACTTCGTGCGGGCCTCGGTCAAGTTCCCCTGGAATGAGGGAGCCGAGACTGAAGTGAAGGACAAAGGCAAAGGCGAATACACGATGCCGAACGTCTCTGACCCGACGCAAAAAGGGACAGAGATGACACCGGCCTTCCTCACCGGCAAGGCTCTCGAAAAAGGCAAAAGCGATGCCGAACGTCGGGATGAGTTGGCACAACTCGTCGCCAATCCCGCAAATCCCTGGTTCGCAAAATCGTTCGTCAACCGAGTCTGGTCGCGACTGATGGGACGTGGGTTCTACGATCCTGTTGACGACTTTGGCCCGGCCAACCTCGCCTATGTCGAATCGGTGCATGAACAACTCGCCGCAGACTTTGTTGACTCCGATTTCGACGTCAAGCGGACTTTCCGTTTGATCATGAACACACCGGCCTATCAGCAGCCGCTGCCGAGCCATGTATCGACGGCCCAGGATCCTTTCACAACCGCGACTACCACCAAATTGCGTGGTGACGAAGTTTATGCGTCACTGGTGACGGCGATTGAATTGCCAAATGTCACACCCCCAAAGATGGAACCGACGAAAGAGATCCGCTTCCCCCCACCGCCGAAAAGCACGCGAGATGTTGTGGCCGAAACGTTCAGTTTTGATCCCTCAGCCCGCCCACAGGATGTCGCCCGCACTTTGCAGCAGGCGATGCTCATGATGAACAATGAGCAGTTGCAGCGTCAGATCGATGCCCGTCCGGAAAGTGGAACTGTCCTGGCGAAGTTGCTGCAAACCGTGCCTGAGAATCGCGACCGGGTCGAAGAGCTCTTCCTGTCGGTCTTGGCCCGTCGCCCGACCGATAAAGAAATCACCATCGCCATGGAGCACGTGAGTGTCGCCGAAGACCGCAACATGGCCTTCGAAGACCTGCTTTGGAGCCTGATCAATTCCGCGGAGTTCACGACCAAGCGGTAAGCGTTGTAGCGGACCTGCTCCATGCCGACCGTATTGATTTCAGGACCGTTTCGATTTTACTTTTTCAGCGATGAAGGTAACGAACCAGCCCACATCCATGTGAAGACACAGGATCGCACCGCCAAGTTCTGGTTGAACCCCGTCTCCCTGGCTGCCAATTGATGGATTTCGTGCTCATGAACTCCATCAGATAGAAGCCTTGGTGGAACAGCATCGACAACAATTTGAAGAGGCCTGGAATGACTACTTCGGTTGAGGCAGAACGCAAAACTTTGCGGGCCTTTCGGCCGACCTCGGCGCGTGCCGTCCATGTCTCCTGCGATGATTGCTATTTGGTTGTCACATTGGAAGACGGCCGTATCGTTCAAGTTCCCCTGCTCTGGTTTCCTCGCCTCCATGCTGCCAGTCCGGTCGAGCGCACGGAATGTGAAATCGCAGGAGGGGGCACCAGCCTTCATTGGGCAGGGTTGGATGAAGATTTAACCGTGGCTAATCTCCTCGCAGGTGCCGACACCGAATCCACATAGTTTAAACGGGTCAATGTTATGCTGCGCCCCATTCTCGATCTCAGCGTCTCACGGCACGGTATCCAATCCCGTCGGGGATTCTTGAAACAGCTCTCCGGAGGGCTGACCGCTGCCGGGGTTATGACCTTGGGTTGGCGCGACTTGATGATGGCCCAGGCGGCTGAACTGCAGAAGCAGGGCAAGTCGATGATCCTGCTCTGGATGGATGGCGGGCCCAGCCAGTTTGACACCTTCAACCCAAAGATTGGCTCCCCTAATCAGGGACCGGCGACAGCGATTGATACTGCCGTGCCGGGTCTGCAGTTTGCCGATTTCTGGCCGGAAACCGCGAAGATCGCCGATCGTCTGGCGGTCATTCGTTCGATGCGGACGAGTGAAGCCGAGCATGACCGGGCGATTACTCTGGTCCGAACGGGCTATCCGCCGAACCCGGCTTTACGGTATCCCACCTTTGGTTCGCTCATCGCCCGCGATCGCGAAAATCCGGAGTTTGAATTCCCCTCTTTCGTGCGCATCGGCAAGCCTCGCATCAAGACCCGTGATGTCGACGCTGGCGTGCTGGGTGTGCAGTACAACTCTTTCAATATCGATCAGGCGGGAAAACTGCCGGACGATGTGCGCCCGCGAGTCGCCGAAGACGTGCTGCGACGCCGGCTATCACTGACCGAGCGTTTTGATGCGGAGTTTGCTGCCGTGGGGGCGGTCGCCGCGGTCAATGAGAAGCGTTCCGTCTACGACCGGACATCGCGTTTTGTGCTCAGCCCCCGGCTCAATACGTTTCAGCTCGACAACGAGCCCGATCCACTGCGCGATGCGTATGGCCGCACGAACTTTGGTCAGGGATGTCTGCTGGCCCGGCGGTTGGTCGAACAAGGGGTCAGCTTTGTCGAAGTGATCTCCTCGGGCGATCGTAATGATGCCGGTTGGGATACGCACAATAATGGCTTCCGCGACCAACCCTATTTGTGTGCGGAGGTGGACCCGGCGTTATCGACCCTGGTGCTCGATCTGGAAGAACGGGGCATGCTGGAGAACACGCTGGTGGTCTGGATGGGAGAGTTTGGCCGCACTCCCAAAATCAAGGCCGACGGCGGCCGTGATCATTATTCTAAAGGCTGGCCGGTGGTGCTGGCTGGCGGGGGCGTAA
The DNA here is from genome assembly GCA_016125225.1 of bacterium. GTDB lineage: Bacteria > Planctomycetota > Planctomycetia > Planctomycetales > Planctomycetaceae > DSVQ01. The sequence goes on from WGME01000003.1 coordinate 809,657, forward strand.
ATGCGGGGCAGGTGATCGGAGCCACAGATGCTGACGGCGTCGATGTCACCGATCGTCCCATTGGCATCCAGGATCTCTTCGTGAGTCTCTGCCAAACCATGGGGTTGGACCCTCACGAGGAGTATGTCACCAGCGATGGCCGCCCGATCAAGCTGGTTGATGGTGGCGAAGCCATTTCGGAACTGTTCGGCTGATAGCGCAGTTGCGTCGGCGTTGGGGAGAACACGTTTCAGTCGCAGTTCAACCGTACAATGCGGCCCCCGGCAAAACCGACAATCAGCCAGTCGCCCAGTGGTGCCAGTCGTATCCGCGAGACATCGTCCGGGGCTTCGAGCATCCACTTCAGGTCGCCGGTCTCGTCGATCATGAAGAGTTGCTTTTCCAGCGTGGCGACGGCAAAACGCTTGCGGCTATAGGTCGACGTGATGCGATGCGCCGTGCCATCGAGCACAAATGTCCCGAGAGAACTCCCCTGCGCATCATAAATTTGAATGCCATGAGCAAGGCCCGCCAAGGCAATGGTTTTGCCATCGCCGGTGACGGTGAGATCGTTTACGGTCGACCACAACCGCTCATTCCATTCGGGATCGCCATCGAGACTGAAACGGGCGAAAAACCCGTAGTCCGCAGCCACAATCATCGCCGGTTCAGAGAGCAGATACTCGAGATACCGTAACGGCCGCAGGGATTCAAACTGCGAGATCTTCCGTTTATCGGCATCAAAGACCAGATTCTGGCCATTGCTCAAGGCGACCGCAGTATGGGTGCCTTGAGGCGACATCGTTAAGCCTATGGCTTCGTCAGGCAGGTCACGTGTCCAGCGGAATTGCAGGCTGCGATCGAACCAGGCCAGCGTGGCATCATCGAGGATCGCCACACCTGCTGATCCATCGTCGGCCCAAGACACCAGTCGAATTTGGTGCGAGGTTCTGGTGAGCGACTGCACGCGACCGCGGCGATCGATCCGGTACAAGCCCCCGGATTCATCGGCCGCGAGCACTTCACCTGATTCCCGGGCGACATCCAGTTCCGTGAGAGGAGCATCCGTGGCGAAGGACCAGAGTTGAGACGGGCGCGACCCTCGTCCGGTCCTTAACCAATCGGGTGTCCCTGTGGTCATCGACGTGCCAGTTGCTCGCGGAGTACATTGAGTCCCGCCTGAACATCGCGGTCTTCCGAGGGATCGAATTTCCCCCGGTAGGCCGTTCGCCGACGATTCGGAACTTCCGCGACGGCGAGGTCAGGCTCCAGGCCGATCTTACCGTACGTGTTCCCGGCTGGCGAGTAGAACTTGGCCGTGGTCAATCGCAGGCCAGTTTCCCCAATCCCAGGCAGAATGCTCTGGACCGACCATTTGCCATAGGTTTTGCGGCCGACAATCGTGCCCCGATGATGATCTTTGATGGCTCCGGCCACGACTTCACTGGCACTGGCACTGTCGCCATCCACTAGCAGGGTTAAAGGCGTTTTCCACGTTCCCGGACGTTGAGCCGAATAGCTCCAGTTCTGATCGCCGATGCGGCCGCGTGTTGAAACCAGCACGCCATCTTCGATGAAGCGGTCCAGCACTTCGACGGCCGAATTCAGCAAGCCGCCAGGATTGCCCCGGAGGTCGAACACCAGGGCTCGCATGCCTTCGCGATGGAGTTTCAGTAGAGCTGCATCGAGTTCACTCGCAGTTGTCTTCTGAAAGCCGGTCAGCTTGATATAGCCGATACCGTTGACAGAATCGATGATCTCAGCGACCGGGATGCTCTTCACTTTCACGGCACGGCGAGTCAGCAACGCGGTGCGTTCTTCTTTCGTTTCCGGATCTTCCAGGATGAGACGCACTCTGCTGCCGGGTGTGCCCTGCAACAGTGTGGCCGCTTCTTCCGTGGTCATGTTGCGGCAGTCGACGGCGTCGATTCCGGTGATGAAGTCGCCCGGTTGAGCCCCCCCCTCGTCGGCCGGGCTTTCCGGCAAGACATTGACCAGCAACAACCCACGACCAAGGTCGGCCTTCATTTCGATGCCGATGCCGACGAACTCACCATCGATGTTGTTGTAGAGATCCGCGAGCTTGCTGGGGGTGAGATAGGTGCTGTAGTCATCGAGGGCGTTGCAGCCACCGAAGAGATACTCCATCACGATGGCACCAGCCGGGATACCGACTTCCTGGGCCCCGAGATCACAGATTTGATTGATGACCGACTGAGCTTCTTCCACGCTGTTCGTCGGGTAATTCCAATACCGCTCCCGCAGCACATCTCGCATGTGCCGGGTTGATTCCGGAGTCGCATTCGGAGCATTCCGCTTTAGGAATTTTTCGTTGTTCAATGCGAGGTACAGGCTTTCGGTTCCGTGGGCAACAAACGATGTTGTCCCAAGCGACTCGACATATTGCTGACGGATTTTCGTCAAGACATCGTTGAGGTAACTGAAGGCTTCCTGGCGAGACGCTGTCAGCAACTGACCAGTGAAGGAAGCGTCGCTATAACGACGGTCGATACCAAAGTGGACTTTGCTCCGACGCAACGCGTACTGCAGTTGCTCATTGCTCGGCCAACGTTTTGTCGCCGATTCATAGAACTCAATCGCATCGATCCAGCGCCGTGAGTATTCAAATTCAGCCCCTTGCCGAACCGCAGCCCGTTCATCATCTGGCAAGGCAACCGAATCGTCCGCGGCATGGATCGGGGTCAGCCCTTGAAAGGCGACCAGCGCGAGAACCAGCATACACCAACTTCGAAAACGAATATGACCCCAAAACATTCAGGTTCCCCCAAGGACTCACGTGTTGACGTCAACCCGGCCATAAACACATCCGCCCCCCTCAGAACGGATGGGACCAGGGGACCCGTCAGTGAGTCCTGCTGGCAAACTGCGAGGGTTCTGGAAAGAACACTCAAGTTCGCCCCTGACACAGTCGAATATAGGCCGCGCAAATGGTGAGGTCAAACTTTTGCGGTAAGTCTGTTGACTTCCTAGCGTTAAATCCTGTTCAGCTGGTGTACCTTGCCAGGGTGGCACGCATTTGTGCGAAAATGTCAGGTTCTCCAACCTTTGAGAGATCGAGACACTTCGCTGTGAACTATGCCCCCGGTTGGCAGCGGTTTCCTGGCAGGAAACGGCAACATCTCAAGTCTTCGCGGCAACCTTCTGAAGTGCTGGAATTCACAGTCAAGAAGCAGTGTTGGCATTGATGCGACAGGATGGGAAAAGTCCTTGTTCTCCAAGCCGCTCGCTACCGCCGACTGCTCGAACCGTTTAATGTATTGATGTTGATTCCATCGACGATGAGTGCCTCGCATCGTCCCCTCCTTCCCTCTTCCCGCCGGGACCTTGGTGACTCGATGCTGACACGTTCGTTGACCTGCCTACGGGGCGGCCTTGCTGGTTGTATGGTTCTTATGGGCTTGTCGGTCTGGCTGACGGCCGCAGAGCCCGATTCCTTGGCCGCACAACTTCCCCGCATTGCTCCACATGAACCCAGCGAAACGCTCTCAACATTTCGCCTGCAACAGGGGTTTTCGTTAGAACTGGTCGCGCAGGAACCCGCAGTCGCTGATCCGATTGATGCCGCGTTCGATGCCGATGGCCGTATGTATGTCGTCGAGATGCGTGACTATCCGTTCCTGCCCGAACAGCGGCCGGACAAATATGTCGAGCGTCAACCGGAACGGTTCGGGTCGATTCGTCTGCTGGAAGATACCAACGGCGACGGCCGCATGGACAAGAGCACGGTCTTCGCCGACCGGCTCACCTGGCCACAGTCGGTCTGTTGCTACAAGGGGGGCGTGTTTGTCATCGCACCGCCGTCGCTGTATTACATGAAAGACACCGATGGCGATGGCGTCGCCGATGTCAAAGAAGAATGGTTCACCGGCTTCAAGACCGATAATGTGCAGGCCTTGTCGAATGGTCTCGAATGGTCGTTCGATCATGGGATCTATTGGGCCGGGGGACGCTCAGGGGCCGAGATCAAGCAGGGCGACCAGTTACTGTTCGCCCTCAATCGTAAAGACCTGCGACTCGATCCGACCACGCGTGAGCTGACGGCCGTTTCAGGGGGCGAACAGTATGGGCACACGTTCGATGATTGGGGCAACCGGTACGTTTGCAACAACAGCAATCATCTGGAGCAGGTCGTTCTGCCCGCCCGCTATCTCGATCGCAATCCGTATGTGACCGCCTCGAATGTGGTGCGAACAATCGCCGCTGAAGGCGCCGCCGCTCCGGTTTATCGCATCAGTCCTCCTGAACCCTGGCGCATCGTCCGTACGGCTCGGCGGGCCGCTGACCCGGCATTTGCGAGCCGGGCACCTCAAACCGAACTCGTGGCCACGGGTTTCTTTACCTCGGCCACGGGAGTCACCGTGTATCGCGGGGGGGCCTATCCGCCCGAATTTCAGGGCAACGTGTTCATCGGCGACGTCGGCGGGAATCTCGTGCACCGCAAGCGTCTCGATCCCAATGGCTTGACGATGATTGGCACGCGGACGGAAGAGCAGGTCGAGTTCCTCGCTTCGACCGACAACTGGTTCCGTCCCACCAACTTTGTGAATGCCCCCGATGGCTCGCTGTACATTCTCGATATGTATTGGGAAACCATCGAGCACCCAGCATCCATCCCGGAAGACATCAAAGCCCATCTCGACCTCGAAAGTGGGAACGACCGTGGCCGGGTCTATCGCCTCGTGTCACCGAACATGATTCGGTTCCAGCCGCCAAAACTCAGCGCCATGCCCACTGTGGAACTGGTGGCACAATTGGAATCTCCGCATGGATGGGTCCGCGAGACAGCACATCGGTTGATCTGGGAACGCCAGGACGCAAGTTGTGTTGATGCGTTACGAAAGCTGGTCTCGAAAGGCAACACACCCCAGTCACGATTGCTGGCTTTGTGGTCGCTGCAAGGCTTGAACCAACTGACCGAGGCCGATGTGCTGGTTGGTTTAGGCGATGCTGATCCGCATGTGCGGGAACAAGGGGTGCGTCTGTGCGAAGATCTGAGCTCGCCGTCACCCGCCTTGTTCGCCGCTTTGAAGCCACTTCTGAATGATCCGGCTCCGCGCGTTCAATGGCAACTCGCGTTCAGCCTGGGAGAATTGCAGGATGCGAGCGTGCCGAAGTTACTCATTGAATTGGCACGCACGGCTGCGAACAACGCCGATCTGCGGCTGGCGATTCTGACTTCGGTTCCAGGAGCGGGTCCCGACTTTATGGCCGAATTGCTGGCGGACCCGCAGTTGGCCAAGACACCGCTCGCTCGGGAAACGGTGACAATGCTCGCGGCTAGCAGTTCGCTGGAGTCGCTGTCGACCATGTTCGTCACGCTACTCAAGCAACCGGCAACCCTGCGGAACCCCAGTCTACTGGCGTTTCAATCGGGCCTGAACCGTCAGGGACTCGATTTGCTCAAACTCTCAGAGGCCAAGACCCTGAGTGAAGCCGATCGGCAGTTGTTTACCGAGTGGCTGTCACAAACACAAGATGTGCTGACCGCCGAGAATGCCTCTCCGGCCGACAAATTGCTGGCCATCGACGTCCTGGCTGGTGTGCCCACCGCCGATGTGGCGGGGACACTCGGGCAGTTGCTCCATCCGCAAACTTCTCCGGAATTGCAGGCACGGGCCGCGAAGACATTGGCACAATCGACGGAACCCACAGCGACGATTCTGCTCTTTGCCGCATGGAAGGGTTTGGGGCCGCTCAGCCGTCGCGAAGCGATTGATGGACTGGTGCAGTCCACCGCCGGTGCTCAGGCGTTGCTGACAGCGATCGGAGAACAGGCCGTGCGCTCCACCGAACTTGATCGCGACAAACAGCAACTGTTGCTGAAATATCCGGATGCCGGAGTACGTGCTGCTGCCGCCAAGTTGTTGAGTGCGGCCCAAAGCAATCGCAAGGCGATCGTGGCAGAATACCAGCAGGCCCTGCAACTGGACGGTGATGTTGCGCGAGGCACCGCCGTCTACAAAAAAATCTGCATCCAATGTCACCGATCGGGGAATGAAGGCTACGCTGTCGGTCCCGATCTCGTTTCGGTCCAGAACAAATCGCCCGATGATCTGCTCATCGCGTTGATGGACCCGAACCGGGAAGCTCAGCCGATCTATACGACCTACACGGCGATTACGACACAAGGGACCGTGTCGACCGGTTTGATCGCCGCGGAAAACGCCGTCAGCATCACCTTGCGTCGTGCCGAGGCGAAGGAAGACGTGGTGCTGCGTGATCAGATCGATGAGCTGCTTTCCAATGGTGTTTCGCTGATGCCCGAAGGGCTGGAGAAAGATCTCTCGCCCCAGCAGATTGCCGACGTGATCGCGTACATCAAATCGTTGGCCATGACTGGCAAATAAGAAAGTATGCTGAGTGTCGGTCATCACAGGGGAAATGCTGACATCTCTGAGTTTTTCACTGCTGCGGTGAGATGGAATGCCCTTGCTCCTGGGATACAACACTAACGGATTAGCACATCATCGCTGGGATGAGGCGATCGTGCTGATTGCCGAGGCGGGTTACCGGTCGGTGGCGCTCACCGTCGACCATCATTGCCTGGCACCTTTGTCGCCCACCCTTCGTGACGATGTTGCTAAGCTGAAGAGGTTGCTGGACCAGTATCAATTACACTGCGTCATCGAAACCGGTGCCCGTTTCCTGCTCGATCCCCGACGGAAACATCAGCCGACACTCCTGAGTGCGACCAACGAAGACCGTGCGTGTCGGCTGCAGTTCTTGAATTACTGCATCGATCTCGCGGCCGAAGTCTCGGCCGATGCGATTTCGTTCTGGTCGGGGACGCCTCGTGATCCCGCTGACGCAGATGTCTTATGGTCGCGTTTGCGGGCGGGTTGTGCAGCATTACTCAAGGAAGCGGAACGTCAGCAGGTTCGGCTGGCGTTCGAGCCTGAACCGGGCATGTTCCTGGAAACCTGCGATCAGTATGCCCGGTTGCATGATCAACTGCGACATCCGCTCTTCGGGTTAACGCTCGATGTCGGTCACGTCCATTGTCTGCAGGATGGAGATATCGCAGACCGCATCCGCCAGTTCGCACCACACTTGTTCAACCTGCATATCGAGGACATGCAACCCGGCGTTCACGAGCATTTGCGATTTGGACAGGGTTCTATGAAGTTTCCTCCCATCCTGCAGGCATTGCGTGAGGTAGATTACTCATACGGCGTGCATGTGGAGCTGAGCCGTCATAGCCACATGGCTCCAGAAATGCTGCAGGAATCGTTCAGATTTCTGTCGTCGTGTGCGGCTGAAGTCTGATTCCCGGTGAGACGGTTTCTAAGGGTCGTACTGTTCCTATCGGGCAATCTGAAGAGACCTGACGTAAGGGTTCGATATCGGATGCGTAGGGTTTTCGCCCGCGACAGAGACTTTCCGGCGTATTCAGCATATTCGTCATGACTGATAGAACTGCTCATCCGCTGGATCGTACCTTCTCGCTGCTGGCTGAGGCCGATGGGATGCGGGCCACGCAGCTACTATGTACCGCTTTGGAAGTTCCGCGGGAGGAAGTTCAGACGGCTGCCGCGAATGTCATTCTGCAGCAGTCGGGGCATGCCTGCCGTATGGAATTGCTCCGGCGGATCGATCAATTGCCGGAACGCGTCCTGCAAATGGTGCATGGTGCGGCCGTCTCGCTGAACAGCACATTTCGCCAGTTGCTGTTGCATGGCACACCCCATTCCCAGGCCTATGCGCTGCGTGCCATTCAGCTGACCGAGCAGTATTATCAGGCGGCGAATCTGCTGGAAATGCTCAAGCGTTCCACCACGCCCGACCTGGAAGCCGTGACAGAAACCCTGCGGGCGCTGGCAGACCGTCTATTCGATCGCTGGCAGGCCGAGCGGGACGGCATGGCACGCTCCGGGCAACCGACGCTTGCGCAACGTCATGAAATGTTGCTGGCATTTGATCATGCGCTGCAGTCGTGGGAGGATTACGGTCATACAGAGATGCTCGCGGAAGTGGTGCTTATACTGGCAGAACCAAGTCACCCCACCGCGCGGCGTTTGTTGTGGCAATCGGCGCCTGCCTGCCGCGAGATCGCCTCTCGCGTCTTAAAGGAAAGCCGTCATCCCGGGGTCATGCAGTTCCTGGCGGAATCGCTGACGGAACGCTATCCGCATCCCAAAGTTTTCGAAGCCATCCACACCCGCTCGGATCCCGAGTTCATCGGTGGCTTACTGCGGGTGATATCACGGCGGCGATCCAACCAACAGATACAGCATCTCCGACAGATTCAGAAGCTGCCGTGGCTGGAGCCACCCTTTGAACTGCTGGCCATGATTCCGCTGAATCTGCAGCCCGCGCTCATCACGTTTGTGAACGCCACTCGCATCCCCCGGGAGATTAAGTCCGGTGTGTACGAATGGCTGCTCAGGTATGGCACACCCGATGGGAAACGGGCGGCCACCGAGGGGATGACGCCTCTCGAAGAATCCACCATCCAGGAAGTTGTCCGCGACAGTCTCGATTCCCCTGACGAAGAGGTGCAGGCCTGGGCCGTATCGCAAGTGCGGCAACATGCCATGCCGGAAGCCTTCGTCGTCTTGATCGAGCGACTGGATAGCACTTCCGCGACCGTACAGAAAGCTGCCCGAGAAGAGCTGAGTTGGTTCAATGTGGCCCGCGTGTTGGCTATGGCCGACGAACTTCCCCAGGACGATGCTCTACGGGCCGGTGTTTTGCTGATGAAAGTCGACAGTGACGCAGAGGCCAGCATTCGGCGGGAACTCTCGCATCCCGCTCGCCACAGGCGTCTCAATGCCGCTCGCCGTGTCGCTTGGCTGGGATTGCATTCGTTGTTTACATCGGCATACCAGACGTTGGCCTACGATACCGATCCACTGATGCGTCGCACCACTGCGGAAGTCTTGAAGACCAGTTCCGATCTGGCGGTCGAATCGATTCTGGAGCACTTGATCGATGACCCGCATCCGCGTGTACGCGAAGCCGCTGCACAATCGCTTGCGGACTGGCAGGAGCAATTCCAGCGCATGATGTCCGGACAATCCCCTTCCACGCCTTCTTCGATGCCAGAATGGTAATGCCGATGTCTGCGATCAGCATCTTTCTGCCGTCAACCTTGCCTCTCGTCTGGGGACAGATGAATCCGTTTGAGGCCACTCGCGAATACATGAATCAGCCGGTCTCGTATCAGGGACTCGGTTATCTGTTGGTCCTGATCATCGCCGCCGCAACGGTCTGGATGATTCTGTATTGGTGGGAACAGCGCAACGAAAAGCTGGCTGCACGCTCGACGTCTCTGGAATCGCTCTTTGTCGGACTCTGCCGCCGCCATGAACTGACACCGGCTCATGTGCAGCACCTGCAAACACTGGCGGAACAACGCAAACTCAGTGACCCGGCTCTGGTCTTTGTCGACCCGCGATACCTGGAATGTCAGGCGGCGGTCCTGTCACCAGAACGCGACCAGTGGCTGGAATTGGGATATCGCCTGTTTGGCGAGCACTTCCATGCCGTGGCAAGCGTTGTCCACGAAAGCCCACAAGAGCGCCCGGCAGACGAGAATTGAAAAACCGATCAGGCTGCGGGAAGTTCGCGTACCACGGAACTGGCTGCCTGTTGGGAAGACAGCTCGGCTTCGAGCTCTGCAATCTCGGCCCGCATCGTTTCGAGATGGGCCTCCTGCTCGGCCAGTCGATGCTTCAATCGTTGCAGCCGCTTTTCCGGGCCGCCGAGGATCAAACGCTGAATGAGATCCACCACGAGCAACGCGCGATAGCTGCGCATCGCGACGCCACGGAGTTTGTACATGCGGGCCGTCTTGCCCAGGCTTTGCAGCCGCAGCAGGCGACCCAGACGCAAGGCCCGCAAAAAAGCCAGCAACGGCAACAGGATGATGGCCAGATCGATCCAGTGCTGCTTGCAGTAGGCGAGCTTCTTTTCCGTGACTGAGACCATCAAGACGAATTCGATGGTAAAAGCCCACCAGATCACGGCGGTGGCTCCCTGCACCGTACGCGATAGCCACAAGTGATTCTGGATCGCATCTGCAAGCAGATACTCCACGAGAATCACGGGGAGCACGAGCAGCGAAATCGCGAGCATCGGCTGATTGAGCAGATCCTCCAGATCGCTCTGAAGTTGCCGCTCGACGGTCCGCCAGCCCAACCGAGGCAACCAGACCTGCGGGGGATCACCACGTCGGCGACCGAGTCTTAACACGGGCAGAACGGCTTGCAGATACAGCAGCCATGAAGCCTGCGGGTCGCGTCGTCGTTGCTGAAGCACGTCCCACCAGAAGATCGGCCAGATGACCAGCAGGGAAATCACTGAAGTCCAGAACAGATTCGCGTCAAACGGCGACTCATGAAAATGAAAAACAACCGCCAGACACCCCAACCAGACCAGCGAGGCGAAAAACAACCCGCGACTGACCACAGTCACCTGCAACTGCGGCGTGCTGGAATTTTCGGCAACGGGCAGATTCTGTGACACGGCATTTCCACGAGGCACGGGCGACGGACTTAAACATTTCCAACGGGGCATATTCTCTGTCAGATCAGGGAAATCGATCAATCCCAGTTCTGAGAACGAATGAACCGATCGGGGACAATTGGGTCTACCCCGTAGAAGGAAACTCCCCGCACGTCTACAATGGTTTCAGGTGACGATGCCCTCGCAGTGACGGAAGCCACGGTGTCCGACAGTCTCGATGATATCTACGATGATCATATCCTTGATCATTTCGAGTCTCCCTACCATAAGGGGGAACTCGCCGGAGCGACCTGTCAGCATTCCGACCGCAACCCGATCTGTGGCGACCAGCTCACTTTGTATTTGAAAATCAGTGATGCAGGCGTCATCGAACAAGCCTACTTCGATGGCAAGGGGTGTGCCATCAGCCAGGCAGCGGCCTCGATTCTGTGTGAGTATGCCGAGGGAAAAACCCGGGCCGATTTGCAGGCTCTGCAAGCCAAAGACATGCTCAAACTGTTGCAGGTCCCGTTAACACCCAGCCGTCAGAAATGTGGCCTGTTGGGGTTTAAGGTGCTCAAGACCATGCTTTACGGCTGGGGCCAGCCTCCGGCAACACCAGCGACGTCGCCCTGAATTTTGAAACTCCGTCGCCGCGATTCTGCGGCACATGAATCGATTTGGTCGTATGAACTCTTCCATAACCGCTGACACCTTTGATGTCCAAAAGATCCGTCGCGACTTTCCGATGCTGCAGCAACGGATCGCGGATGGCCGGCCGCTGATTTATCTCGATACCGGTGCCACCGCTCAAAAGCCGCAAGCCGTTATCAATAAAATCACGGAGTGTCTGGAACAGTACAACGCCAATGTTCATCGCGGTGTGCATGCCCTGCATGAACGCGTTACTGGAGAACTCGAAGCAGCCCGTGCAAAGATCGGCGCTTTCCTGAATGTACGCGAGTTGGATGAACTCGATCAACTCGATGATGTTAGCGAGGTGATCTTCACCTCGGGGACCACGATGTCGATCAATCTGGTGGCCCAGGCCTGGGGCCGGAATCATCTGTCGCCGGGTGAAGAGATTCTGCTCAACTCGTTGGAACATCATGCGAACATCGTTCCCTGGCAGATGGTGGCGGCAGCAACCGGAGCAGTGATCCGCTGGTTGCCTTTGACGACTACGGGCGAACTCGATCTGGAACAGCTCGATGCCTTTCTGACACGTCGCACGAAAATGGTGGCGCTCACGGCGATGTCGAATGTGCTGGGAACAATCACGCCGGTGCGTGAGATCATTACTCGTGCCCATGATGTGGGGGCCTTGGTGCTGGTCGATGGAGCACAAAGCGTGCCTCACATGCCAACCGATGCGCAGGCCCTCGATGCCGACTTCCTCGCGTTCTCCGGGCACAAGCTTTATGGACCAACGGGAATCGGCGTGCTCTATGGCAAGCTCGAACATCTGGAAGCCATGTCGCCGTTTCTCGGCGGCGGCAACATGATCGATGACGTGTTCGACGATCATTCGACCTACAAGCGGCCTCCGTTCAAGTTTGAAGCTGGGACACTGCCGATTGCGGAAGCGATTGGACTCGGGGCCGCCATCGACTACGTGCAGTCGATCGGCTGGACGGCGATTCATGAGCAGGAGCGACAGCTGCTCACGGCTTGCCATGCAGAATTGTCCAAGATACCCGGTGTCACAATTCACGGCCCGGACATCGGACACAAGGGGGCGATTGTCAGTTTCACGGTCGACGGCGTGCCCGCGCATGATCTGGGGACCAATCTCGCGCGTCATGGCATCGCGATTCGGGCTAGCCATCACTGTGCGAAGCCCTTGCATCGCTGGCTCAACGTCGATGCCACCGCCCGAGCCAGTTTCGCGTTTTACAATACCGTCGAGGAAGTGCAGGCTCTCGCCGAGGCCATACGTCAGGCCCGCAAGACATTTCGTCTTCCGGGATGATGGAGGCCTACTTGGCCAGCGGTCTTGGTTTCGGAAAACGCAGCAGTCGCAAGCCGTTCAGGATCACCAGCACGGTACTCCCTTCATGCCCCAGCACGGCCAACGGGAGCGGGATGGTGATGAAGAGCGTAGTGACGAGCAGTGACAACATCATCCCAAAGGCAAACGTCAGATTCTGGCGGATGATGGCTTGAGCCCGGCGTGACAACGCAATCGCATACGGCAACCGACGCAGATCATCGGCAAGAATGACGACATCCGCGGTTTCCAGGGCGACATCGGTACCCGCACCACCGAGCGAGAACCCGAGATCGGCCGCGGCTAATGATGGGGCATCGTTCATGCCGTCACCAATCATGCCGACAGTCCCCGTGCGGCTGCGGATTTCCCGGATCAGATTCAGCTTGTCGGCAGGCAAAAGCGCGGCATGGGCTTCGAGCTGGAGTTGCCGCCCGATCTCCTGAGCCACAGGGGCCGCGTCGCCGGTGAGCATCACCAGTTCCTGTAGCCCCAATGCCCTCAGTTCCTGCAAGGCCGCTGCGGCTGTGGGACGCAGAGTATCCGCCAGAGCCAGGGCACCCCAGAGGTGTTTTCCGGCGGCCAAAGCCACCACGGTCGAACCCCGGGTCATGGCCTGATCGATGGCAGATTTCAATTGGGGTTCAAACGAGTACTGCTGATCCTGAAACCAGCTGATCTTGCCGATCAGAAACGATTGGCCCTGTGAATCTCCCGTGATGCCGTGCCCGGTCACCGCCTGCACGTTCTCAAACGGTAGCAACTCCAGTTGACGTTCGTGTGCCGCTGACATCATCGCTTTCGCGAGCGGATGTTCGGAATGCGATTCGAGCGAGGCGGCGGTCTGAACGACCTGTTCCTGAGTGATCCCTTCCGCCGTCAGAATCTCCACCACGCGTGGGCGGCCGATGGTCAATGTCCCCGTCTTATCGAACGCCATGGCCTGCAATGTTGCCGCCCGCTCAACCGCGAGTCCGCCCTTGAAGAGCACGCCACCGCGCGCTGCGGAACTGATGGCGGTAAGAATCGCCGCAGGAATCGAGATGACGACCGCACACGGGGAAGCAACGACGAGGACCGTCATGGCTCGATAGAAAGCATCAGCCGATGAGAGACCGCTGATACTGATCGAAAGCCCGTATGTGATCGCAGCCAAACCAAGCACGACCCAGGTGTACCGGGCACCGAACCACTCCGTGAACTGTTGCGACTGAGCCCGTTCTGATTGTGCTTCCTCGACGAGTTGTACCATGCGGGCCAGGGTCGACTGGCTGGCTGCACGGGTCACTTCGACCTCGAGCACGCCTTCCTGGTTTAACGTTCCCGCAAAGACGTTGTCGCCCACGGTTTTATCCTTGGGCAGAGACTCACCATTGACGGGCGATTCATCGATACTCGTTGACCCGCTACGAATGACCCCATCGATGGGCAGACGCTCGCCGGGATGGACCAGGACGACATCTCCCGGATGGAGTTCCGTCACGGCGACGCGTTCTTCCCGGCCATCGATCAAACGGACCGCTTCTTCGGGAGTGAGATCCATCAGGTCGGAAATCGCCCGCCGGGTCCGGCCGAGAATGAGTGCTTCCAAGGCATGCGACAGTGAGAAGAGAAAGAGCAAGGCCCCGCCATCGGCCCAATGCCCGATCACTGCGGAACCAATCGCCGCAAGGACCATCAGCAGATCGATGCTGACTTCACCCCGTCGCAAATCCCCCCAGGCGTGGGACACCGCATGGGCACCCCCGGCGATGTAGGCGATGACATAGGCCATCAACGGAACCAGCGCCGCGGCAGGGGTGAGTCCCGCAGCCACACCCGGCCACCAGGTTTCAGCCACCGCGCCGAACAGGCTGCCGATCAGACACACCAGCGGTTGGGCCAGCAACCAACGCCAGTCGTCTTCGGCATGGTGCTGGGGCCTGAGTGGCTGGGATTTCGCGGCCCCCGCTGGATGATCCAGACACGCACAATGCGTCATGTCGCCGCCGTCTTCCGCGCGATCAACGCATCGAGTTCGGATTTCAATCGCGGCAAAATAGCATCGTACGGATACTGCCCGAGTTCTTCCGGACCACGTTTGAGGTTCACGAAATTCGGGCCGCACCACAGACCGAGATCGGCATCGTCGGTTTCGCCGGGGCCATTCACGCGGCAGCCCATCACCGCGATCGTGATCGCATGATCCTGGGCATAGGCGGTCATATCTTTCACCTGTTGAGCCAGGTCAATGAAGGCTTCATTCTCGACCCGCGAACAACTTGGGCAACTGATGATGTTGAGCGTCTTCAGGCCGAAATCAACGACGGTGCGCACGCGACCCGCGGCGATATCGTCGAGAATCTTCCGGCCAGCCACGATTTCTTCCGACTTGCGATTGTTCGGCACCGTCAGCGAGACACGGATGGTGTCGCCCAAGCCGCGGCCGATGAGTTGCTCGAAGGCGATGCGGGTTTTGATGACGCCATCCGGGGGCATGCCGGCTTCCGTCACACCCAGATGGAGGGGCACATCGGGCCGCTTTTCGGCGAAGCGGCGGTTGACTTCGATCACCTTTTGCGGATCGGAATCTTTCAGCGAGACGCAGAAACGCGTGAAACCGAGGCCATCGAGAAAGTCGCAATGTTCCCAGGCACTTTCGAGCATGGGAGTGATGGAATCGCTGGGGTCGTACTGTTCTTTTTTAGCCGGATCGACCGAACCGCAATTCACGCCGACACGCATGGCCAGATCATGATCTTGGGCGATGCCGGCGAGGTAACGCACCTTGTCCTGCCAGGGTTTTTCGCGTTCGTGGTGATAAAGGTGCCCGGGGTTATAGCGGATCTTATGCACATGCGGAGCGACCAGTTCCGCGAGGCGATAGTTCTCCTGTAGGTCCACCACCAGATTGGCGGGAGTCTGCCGGCGGATTTCGGCGAGCGCGTCGACATCCTTTTTGCTGTCGACGGCAATGCGGACGACATCGGCACCAGCGGCGTGCAGGGCATTCGTCTGTTCGACAGTCGCATCGATGTTCGTGGTATGGGTCGCCGTCATGCTCTGCACGGCGATGGGGTTTCCCGCCCCGATGGTGACACTGCCGATCTTCACGGCCCGCGTGATGTTACGTTGCAAATCCACAGTCGATCCTTCGTGATGCACCGTCGGCCAGACCTGTTGTACAGAGTCTAACCGTGAAATCTCCGACGGCTTCACAGAAGTATAGACGTTTACACGCGCGGTCACCAACACAGGCTGTTACCGCCTGTTCATCAATTCGCGTTATCGAACGGTCCCGGCAGGCCGCGCTGCTCGTTGATCCGCTGAATGACGGCCGAACCCTGATCGAGGGCACCACGACCACCCGAGGAGAAGAAGTTCGAAAGTTCAACGATGGCCGGTCCCAACAGGAAGAGATACACGGCGGGCATCAGGCAGAGCACCGTCGGAAAGAGCAGGCGGAACGTGGCCCGGTTGCCTTTTTCATCGGCCCGTTGTCGGAGGCTTTCCCGCATCGTGTCGGAGTACGAACTCAGGGCTTCGCTGATGCTGGTTCCCATACGTTCGGTCTGTGTGAGCAGCGAAGAAAACGAGTGGACTTCGGGGATGTCGATCCGCTTACCGAAGTTCTCGAGGGCGGTCTGCATGGTCCAGATGGAGGATTGCTGCATCACAATGCGCAGTTCCTGAGCGAGCGCGGGGTAAGGTCCACGCAGGTCGGGCAGAATGCGTCGCAATGCATCGGGAATGGTCAAGCCCTGGCTGACGCACATGTTGAGCATGTCGAGCAGGTCGGGCATGCCGCGTTCGATTTCACTGCGACGTTCCGCGGCCTGACCGCGAATGTAGAGACGAGGAATGGCCCAGCCGAGCAGAGGCAAGGCGATGAGGCAAGCGATCGCGATCCATTCCAGATTCGGTGGGGCCAGGATCAATGCGACCCCGGCGACGACCAACCCCAGCATGATGCCGACATAGCGAATCGCCGCGAAGTTCTGCAAAGCATGGGGCTGATAGTATCCCGCGGCCTGAAGTTCCTTTCGGGACTCTTCAAACCGTTGCGGAGCTTCGGGCAGGAAGGCCGCCAGCGTGGGAGTCGCCGAACCGAAGACGTAGTCGTCTTCCCGGGTCAACGGGACATCTTCTGCGCGGAGATGCGGCAAGGCCCCAGACGTATCCTGAGCCACGGAGAGCAATGGTCGGTCGGCCCAGGGAGACGGTTGCCATTCAACGGGATTCGACGCGGGTGTAGCAGCCGTTACGGGCTCCGGTGACGGAGTCGATTCGAGCGACACGCCCGATTTCAGAATCGTTAGACCCGCTGGTGGAGCAATTGGTGCGGGATCGGCGAAGAGAACATTGTCGGAGAGATCAGGCTTCGTCTGCGCTGCAGCGGCTGTTTCTGTAACGGGCGTTGGTTTGGCCGCCGCGAGCGCTTCCGCTGATGCCACGGGCACAGGCGGGGGAATGACCGGTTTATCGGGACGAACCGGGACGGAACGGTGCCGGGTCAGCCGGCGAGACTGCCACCAGCGCAGAATGAGCCACACGCAAGCCACGGCCGCCGCTACATAAATCGCTAATCGCAGCCACTGGGGCAACATATCTGACACTCCACATCGATCGCCCGGCAGTCACCGGACATTCGCTTGTTCAATCGACTAAGTCTGCTGGCTGTCCTTGAGAATTCGTAGCACCCACACAGCGCCAATCACTTCCAGAGCCACCGCTGCCAGGGTCGCATTACGCCCCCAGGTCGATGACATCAGGTTCTGGAAATAGTTCGGATCGCGGAACAGGAAGAAGGCGAGGATGGCGGGAGGCAACACAATCATCAACGTCGCGGTGGCACGGCTGGCTGCCGTCGCTGCTCGCAGACGTCCCAGGAACAGGATGCGATCGCGAACCGCCTGCGACAGCCGGTTCAGCACCGTGACAAGGTCGCCCCCCGTCTGCTGCTGGACAGTCAGCGTTGTATTCATCAGGTTCAAGGTCATCAGACCCGTACGGTCCGGTAGGTCGCTCAACGCCTGCTTCAAGGGCATCCCCATCTTCAACCGACCTGCGGCCAGCTTCAGCTCGGTGCCCAGCGGAGCCTGTGTGTCCTCCGCGACCAGCAGCAAACACTGTTCGACACTGCGGCCGGTTTTCGCGGCACGGGCCAGTTCTTCGAGCATCGGCGGCAACTGGTTCATCAGCACGCTCTGTCGCCGTGATCGGGCAAACATGGCGGCGATGACGGGCAACAGAAAGCCGCACAAACCGGCGAATGCCGTCGTGAGAAAATTCTCTTGTACGACAAAGACGATACCCGCGAGAGTGATTCCCGAGCAGATGCACAGCATCAATACCATCGTCGGGGCCAGTTCCCAGCCCGACTGCAGCATCAGTTCATCAAACCAGTTATTGATGCGGTCCGATGTGGTCTCGGACTGTCCGGAACCGAACTGTTCGCGATCTTTCAGGATGCCTGAAAACTCGCGGCGAGGTTGGATCGGCGGGGCAGCGGTCGACATGATCGGTCATCCGTAATTCGCGGGCGAACGCACGCCTGCGGCAGTCTCTTGAACACAAGCACTAGCGGCGGGCCTGGTAGTCGCTTCGCAGGGCGAGTTCCCGAGCCGAGAACAAATGCGTGGGCACATCGAAGCCGCGTCCCGCCAGGCGCTTGAGCACCTGCGGCTCATAGCCCGTGGCATAAAACGCCCCGCGTGCCCGTCCCTCTTCATCAATCCCCGCCATGCGATAGACGAAGATGTCTTCGATCTGGTACGTGCCATCCTGACAACCGCAAAGTTCGGAAATACGCACGACTTTACGTTCGCCCGTGCTCAAGCGGTTAATATGCACCAGAATCTGCACGGCCGAGGCGATGTACTGCCGGGCCACCAGCGTGGGCAGATCAACCCCGGCAAGAGCGATCATCAACTCCATACGGTCAAGAGCATCACGCGTGTCATTCGAGTGGACGGTACTCATCGAGCCATCGTGACCCGTGTTCATGGCCTGCAGCATGTCGAGCACTTCACCGCCGCGGGCTTCGCCGACGATGATGCGGTCGGGCCGCATACGCAAGCTGTTTTTGACCAGGTCACGCTGTGTGATTTCGCCACGACCTTCCACGTTCGGCGGGCGTGTTTCGAGCGACACGACGTCCTTCTGCTGCAACTGCAGTTCGGCCGTTTGTTCGATGGTAATCACGCGTTCGGTTTCGGGAATGAATCGACTGAGGTTGTTCAGCAGCGTGGTCTTCCCGGCACCTGTACCACCGGAAACCACGACATTGAGGCGACCACGCACGGCGGCGATCAGGAAGTCGGCCATTTCCGGCGTCAGACTGCCGAGACGCACCATGTCTTCAAACACGACGGCCCGGTTCTTGAATCGACGAATCGAGACCGTTGGCCCGCGCAAGGCGAGCGGAGGAATCACGGCGTTGAAACGTGAACCGTCGGGCAGCTTGGCATCGACCATCGGCGAAACTTCATCGATGCGGCGACCGGCACGGCCCACGAGACGTTGAATGAAGTGCAGCAGATGCTCGTCGCTGGCAAACCGCACATCGGTCCGTTCCAGTCGGCCGTTGCGTTCGATGAAGACACTGTCGGGCCCGTTCACAAGCACATCGCTGACATCAATATCGTTCATCAAGGCTTCAATGGGACCGAACCCGTAGATTTCGTCCATGATCTCGCGGACCATGACTTCACGGTCCTCGGACGAAAGCTGCAAAGTCTGCTGCGTGCAGAGATGGGCCGCGAGGGATCGCAGTTGCGAACGGAGTTCGTGCTCCGGCAGCTCGCCCGCCTTCGACAGGTCGATCGCATCGACCATTTGCCGATGCAAACGGGTCTTCAGATCCTGAAAGGCCTGTCGCGGATCGGTGGTGGTGGGTGTTTCGGCGATCATAATGGTGTCGAATTCTCCCGGAGCATTCCGCCGGTGGATTTCATGCTTAACGAGTCAATTCCAGCCGGTACAAGTAGGCCGACCGATGGTCAATACTTTCGAGGTCTTGCGAGGCGTCAACAATCGCAGTGCGCGTTGCCAGAACGGCTGGTTGTACAACGATCTGGCAACTGCCATCGTCCTGATCGCTGACTTGCAGCACGCGAATGGCGACCAGCCGCGAACAATTGATCTGGCTGACCTGAGCTGAATCTCCCGTGGCAGCGGAGTCGTATAACATCGCGACTCGTGCTGACCCCACGATCTGGTCCAGGGCATCTCGGTCGGCGGATTCCAGAAAGGGTAGGCCTGGCAGTGTGATGACGTCCGTGGAGTTCAAATCGGTCGAAAGTCGAAATTCGCCGTTCCATGTGGCGAGATCCTCTGCCAACCAGCCTTGAGTGATCTGACGGGACAACTTCTTCTCATCGAAGGCCGTGCCGATATCGAGCAATTGGAGATTGACCACGATAGCAGGCCCGTCCCGGCGGGCGGACGTCAACGTCAACTCGGGGATGCCATCGCCGCCGGATGTAACTGAGTCGGTCGTGGTGTCATAGCCATAGTCATCGCGACCCAGGCGTTGTTCAATCGCGACTTGCCAGGTGTCACTGCGTTGACCCGTTGGATCAACTTTCCAGATTGCCAGAGGCAACGCGGGGACTACGGAACCAGAGACCGGCCGAACACCAACAATCCGTGGATCGATTTTCGCTGCCGCGATGCCCACCGCATCGCCGTAGGGTTGATTCGTTAATTGACTGATGAACAAGGCGACCGGGTTCCCGCGAAACCGGGTACGATGGGCCTGAACCAGAATGCGATTGGGCAGCTCGGTCTCGTCGTCGACTTGGGATACCAGGCCATTGTCCACAAGTGAACCGTCGTTCGAGACAACTTCGACGGAACTGTCGGCTTTGATCGTGGAGAATTGGACATCGGCCTCGGAAACGACAACGGGTTGGCCGGCGGCTCGGTTGGCCCAGCATGCGAAGACGGCCGACTGTGTGGCTTCATCCTCCAACTGTTTGGCCGTGATCTCGGGCAGCAGACGCTGGTCGCTGGCCAGATCGCGTGCTCCCGCTAGAGCCGCCGCTTCCGCCGCCGTATTCAATTCCAAGCGTGTGGCTTCCAGCCACATGCGATCGAGAATCAGAGCGAGGCCGCACATGGCTACCAGCAATGCGAGCATGACCAGCGGCGTCGTCAACCCGTGACGACGGCTGTGCCGAGGATGCTGCCATGCTCTGTGATGCTGCATGCCTTCGATCTATTGAGTCTGCGTCAATCCGGAACCAACACAATGGGGTGAGGCGGTCACTCAACATGCGAGTTCCCGCCTGATCAAAATCTCGATGGGAACAATCCCACTTAGTTATTCATGGGCAAGTCGCGTAATGCAGTGGGAGCCCGTCGCGACGGAGACTCCAACGGCTGCGGAACCTGTTGCTGAACAGTCGGAGCCGACGAGGCCCCCGAATCAGACGGTGCGGAATTCGGATTTGTGGGAGGCAGTACCAGATTGTTGCCTCGGTTGCCCCCCGGGTTATCAATACCGCTGGGCACTCCAAAAAAGCGTTTGTAATCAAAACCCCAGCGGGCTCCGGTATTCGCTCGGCCGGAGACACGGCGGCCCTTCTCATCGAAGAACAACGTGTCGAGCCCCTGACCACGCCAGATTTCCGACATAAAGGGTTCCGGAGCCGGGTCCGCGGGCTTCAGTCCGAGAATTTCATACAGCGTCACGCGTTCGGTATTGGTCAACGCCAGGCCGCCGTTACCAGCACCGCTCGGGTTGTAGGCCAGGGTGATCGCGCCGCGATCTTTAGCGAGCACGAGAATGTTGGCCTGTGGTTCCGACAATTCCAGCGTGACGTGGTTTCCGCTTCGCTCGACACGCACCTGCTGATAGCTGCGATTGACAGCAATCACCTTGACGCCTTCAAACAACCGCATTGTCAATCCGCCCTGGAAGCGGTCGTCGTCGGTGGATGCGTTGTAGGTGAACAGCACATCAACGAATTCTTTCGGCTTGATCATGCCGTCAACCATCGCGCCGGTGTTCGCCACTTCAACGGAAACGGCTCGCATTCCCGGAGCAATCATTTCCGAGAGCGATGGAAGTTCCCCCGGCTGATAAAGCTGATTGGCCTGAATCGGCTGAGCCGATTTGATATCGGTCTTGGCGACGCGGCCGACAATCACGCGATTGACCAGCAACATATCGCGACTCATCCGATCGATCGGATAAGGGCCCTGCCCCAGATGGTTCTCGGTGATCATGGTTCCCGCCGGAATGTCGGCAATCGCCATGGGAACGTTCCGCGTCGTGGGGGCCGGGACGGTTTCATCCCGGGCCAGCAGATTTTTTGCCACATAGGCCGCAACCAGTAGGCCAACCACGCCGAACATAATCAGCGTCAGTAAGGCAGGTGTCAGGCGTCTCACGTAAGGATCTCCCCGGCGGCAGTCGCCGTCTCTATGCCACGATGCTGGTACGGCATCGCGTGTTCAAATCTCTGGTTGCGGGAGTCCATTCCAACGTGGTCTTACTCGCGCACCATGCGCGTTTCGGAATACAGGTTCCGACCGTTCAATCCCATCCCGATCGGCCAGAGCAGGTCTGGCGCGGCGACCGTCATGGGAACCTCCACACCCACCAGCACCAGGTCACCCGGGTGCTCACCCATCTCAGTTCGTAGCTGCACTCCAGTCGATAACCGGGCCGGTAAGACCCGGAGGACTTCGGATTCAATCTCTGTGACCGTGGCCCCAGCCAATGTGCCGCGGCGTGCTCCCGCGCGGCTGGCTTCCACTACCAGACTGCGGGCATAAAACAGCCAGCTCAGTTCAAACAGTCCCAGCAACACAACGAACAAAATCGGCAATGTCAGAACCAGTTCCATGCTGAGGATGCCGCGGCGACGGCTACGGACTCGGCGATGTTTGGGTTCGGCTTGCATCAGCGATGATCTACAAAACTTCAGGCACCAGCCACGACAGTGGCGTAAACCGTGTTACAGTTGCCCACCTTTGAGGATTGTTCCGTCGGCCAACATCACCAGCCATGCCGCCAGGGCCAAAGGGACCGCGAATGGCAGTATCCGTCGCTGACGACGTTGCTCGGTCGTCTCTTCAAAGATCGGCTTACCATTGGCATCGGTCTTTCCCGTCGCCAGGTACTGTTTCTTGAACTGACGAACTCCAAACCGCAGGACCGTATAAAGCGTGACAACCACACTGTCGATTACAACCAGCAGCGTGCTGACAACCATCAGATAAAGTGTTAGCCGGAATCCCAGCCAGACACTAATGGCCCCCATCAGTTTCACGTCACCTCCGCCACCGCCAGCGACAGCCCACAGCACGAAGTACGTGCCAAACCCAATGGCGAAGCCCAGACCGCCATCACTCAGGCCAGCCCAGCCGTGAAACCAGGCTTGATAGACCCAACCGGCGACAAAGAACGGAATGGTCAACCAGTTGGGGATCTTCCGGCGTCGTATGTCGGTGTAAGCTGCGGTGGTCGTCAGGCCGAGTATGGCCGCGACAAAGACCAGATGCTGTGGATTCCAGAACTCCATCGTCTTTCCCCTCGTGACCGAGCGCTCGCCAGACCGCCCGAACCCCCGACCGGCGCGTCTGCGGATTTTTCCTCGTTGATGTCTACAACCTAGTTCATGTTTCACGATGACCACACGAGTTCGCCGTGCGTGTGGTCGCGACGGACAGGCGTTCGGGCGCAAAGTCAGCGATGCAAATCGTTTCTGTTTACTTTCGCACGCCCGAACTTTCTTCCAAGGAGTTCCCGGGGAAAGACTGGGCAGTTTGACAAAACCTGTCCGATTGCAACGGTTGTAGGGATTGTCGCGATGTGGGAACGGTTGCTGATACGCTTGGGCTGGTCTTACGGCTGATGCGTGAGAATCCGGACAGAGATTTCGATCTGGGCGTTAACTCCAAGAACGACCGAAACTTATCTTGTCACCCCCGGCGGCGTGCGACACACTGATGACAATTCGCCCCGCGATGACCCTTTTCCGTTCGCGATCTTTCGGACTCGAATCATGCACGTGCGATCTGCTCTCGGGCTGGCCCTTTGGGCAACATGGAGTTGCGTGGCAGGTCTCACGCCCGCCGTCGCTCAAAGTGTGGTTCTGCGATTGCCCGCCGATGGCACCTGGGTCCGTTATGAGGGTTCGTTCTCTCAGAAGGAAGCCCGGCCCGATTCCGCCCTCGGCGAACTGGAGATTCCCGCCTGGACGGAGCACGTCACCTTGAAATCGGTCGGCACGACGGAAGCCGAATACCGTGGAAAGATGGTTCCCTGCCGCTGGCTGGAAATCAAAGTCGAACGCGGGCGGGAAGCTGATGGCAAGATTGCGGTCGGCAAAACCGGCCTCGAGATCTACAAAGTGCTGGTGCCGGAAGTCGCGGTTGCTGAGGAACCACTCGTTGAGCCTGGCATCCCTGTGGGTTATCTCCCCATTATTCGCGGCGTGCGCGTGCTGGGTTCCGCTGAACCGCAAACCCTCACCGAACCGGCATTGAAGCTCTATCCGCTGGCGTTGCTCTTCAGCTACTGCCGCGACATGGAAGTGAAAGAGCAGAATGTCGACCCCGGCACTGGCTTGGGGGCCGTGATGACCAACCTGCTGGCAGGCACCAGTTCGCTCGAACGACCGAATAGTCAAACGCAGATGACGACCGAGATCTGGGTCTCGCCCGATGTTCCGTTCGGTGTCGCGGCTTGGAAAGCCAAGATTGTGCGATCGGTGAAAGACGCCCGCCAGCCCCGCGATGCTTTCCAGAAGTTGGCGGAAGTGGACGTCGAATTGAAAGCCCAGGGGACGGGTGACAACGCCCAAAGCGAAGTCAACTTTGAATAATCGTTCGCTCTGATAGTATGATGCCGTGACCGGTGCTCGACCGGTGAGTAGGTCGTTTCCCCTTCGATACGGGGTGGTTTGATGGCCCAAGTCACGGTTTCCGCGCCCGCCACAAGCCGGTTAGCGTCGCTGGATGCTTATCGAGGCTTCGTGATGATCTGCCTCGCAGCGAATGGCTTCGGCATCGCAGCGACCGCCAAGCATTTCCCGGAGAGCACCGCCTGGCAGACGCTGGCGTATCAGTTCGAGCATGTCCCCTGGGTCGGCTGTGCGTTCTGGGATCTGATTCAACCGTCGTTTATGTTCATGGTCGGGGTGTCGCTCCCCTTTTCCCTGACAAAACGGCGGACGGAAGGGGCCAGCGTTTATTCACTGTGGGGACATGCGATCTTCCGGGCGGTCTTTCTCGTGCTGCTGGGCATCGTGCTGCGTTCCAACGGCCGCGATCAGACGAACTTCACGTTCATGGATGTCGTCAGCCAGATTGGTCTCGGTTATGTCTTCCTGTTTCTGATGGCCTGGTGGCCGCGGTGGGTGCAATGGATCGCCGCGACAGCCATTCTCGCTGGGTACTGGGCATGGTTCGCCACCTATCCTTTACCGCCCGCCGATGTGAATCCGCAAAGCGTGGGACTTCCCGCCGACTGGCCGATGTTGACCGGCTTTGAAGCCCATTGGCAAAAGAACCTGAACGCCGCCCGTGACTTTGATTTATGGTTTCTCAACCTGTTCCCCCGCAAAGAACCCTATGTGTTCGATGGCGGCGGTTACCAGACGCTGAACTTCATCCCCTCGCTGGTGACGATGCTGTTCGGTGTGATGACGGGTGATTTCATTCGTCAATCGACGGACCGTCGCCGTGTGTTTTTGATGCTGGTCGTCTTTGGCATCCTCGGCATCGCCAGCGGTTGGGCCCTCGATCACTTCGGTTATTGCCCCTTGGTCAAACGGATCTGGACACCGAGTTGGACGCTGTTCAGCACGGGCATCACGTTGCTCATGCTGGCGTCTTTCTATGGCATCATCGATGGCCTGGGTTGGAAAGCGTGGGCCTTCCCACTCTATGTCGCTGGGATGAATTCGATCGCGTTGTACATCATGGGCCATTGGCTGAAGGGCTGGGCCAAAGGGACGCTGATCACGCACTTTGGCAACACCTGGCCCACGATGCTCGGCGAAGCCTACCAACCCATGGTCGAATCGTTCGCCGTGCTGTTGATGTTCTGGCTGATCGTCTATTGGTTCTACCGCCAGCGCGCGTTCATCCGGATTTGATGGACATTCTCATGCACCACATTTAGCGCCCGGTTGCTCGCAACCGGGGGAAATTGCCCCCCGTTCTCCGAACGAGGGGCTAAATGAAGAGACACCATCACACCACCACCGGCAACTTGCTCGCTGCACCGGCGACTTCGCGGACGAACTCCGGTACGGCATACCCCGGCAAACGGCGTCGCAATTCGTAAACGAGTGACACGCCGACTTCATCCGACACGGCAAAGTGTGCCGCTCCCTGCACGCGGTCGAGTTGATGCAAGTAGTACGGCAACACCCCCAGATCGATCAGCCGCTCGCACAACATCGTCAGTGATGCGATGTCATCGTTCACGCCCCGCAATAACACGGCCTGATTGAGCGTGGTAATCCCCGATCGCACGAGTTGCCGCACCATGTCCGCACAGTCGCCGACCAGTTCGCTGGGATGATTGGCATGCAACACGACGAAAACGGTCAGCCGCGAAGTCTGCATCCGCTCAATCAAATCCGTTGTGACACGTGACGGCAGCACGATCGGCAGTCGCGTGTGAATCCGTAATCGCTTCAGATGCGGGATCGTTTCCAGCCGATCCAGAAATGCCGACAGTCGGGCATCGGTCAGCATCAACGGATCGCCGCCGCTGAGGAGCACTTCCTGCAGCGAGGCATCGTCCTCGATCGCCTGAAAGGCGGGTTCCCAATCCGCAAGTTGCCGGGGTTCTTCGGCATAGGGGTAATGCCGCCGGAAGCAGTACCGGCAATGGATGGCGCAGGCCCCCGTGGTGATCAGCAACGCCCGCCCGGCGTACTTCTGTAACAGGCCGGGAGCTTTGCGGGCCGCGTCATCATCGACCGGATCAGCCACAAAACCCGAGACTTCAGTGAATTCGGCATCGAGCGGCAAGACCTGTCTTAATAATGGATCATCGGGATTGCCCCTCTGCATCCGCGCGAGAAAACTCTCCGGGACCAGCAGCGGAAAGAGCTTGGCGGCTCGTGCAGCCGCGATTCGCAAGTCGTCTCCCAGCCCGAGCCGTTCGCAGAGCATCTCGGGATTGCGGACGGCCCCGGCCAGTTCCTGCTGCCAAAGGGCTCGGGTAGAGGGGGACGAAACGGGCAAGCGGCATCTCCAGTAACAGCCCCGGCAAAGCGTTAGGATTCCCACCCGCCGACCGGTATGGTATCCTCTTTGCTCGTGAACCGCCGTCAACGTGGACCGCTGACGGTGTTTCCTACGGTATCCTCGGACGAAGAAAAACACCAATGGCGACGATTAATACCAGTGATTTCAAGAAGGGCTCGAAGGTCATCCTCGATGGGGACCCGTATGAAATGCTCCTCGTCGAGTTCGTGAAGCCGGGCAAGGGCCAGGCACTCTACAAGTGCAAAATGCGAAACCTGATCAAAGGTTCCCTGCTTGACCGCACCTACAAGAGTGGCGATTCACTGGAAGCCGCCGACATCCGCCGCAACGATGGACAATACCTGTACAAAGATTCGTCAGGCTTTGTCTTCATGGATCAAAGCTCGTTCGAGCAGTTCCCGCTGACGCCCGAGCTCGTGGGGGATCAGGCCGGGTTCCTGCAGGACAACATGATCTGCGAAATGCTCTACTGGAATGATACGCCGATTGGGGTCACGCTGCCCCAGTCGGTGGTGATGAAGATCACCTACACGGAACCGGCCGTGCGGGGCAACACTTCGGGCAACATTACGAAGGCCGCGACGGTGGAATCGGGCGTCGAAATCCAAGTGCCGGCCTTCGTGGAAACGGGTGATATGGTGAAGATCAACACGCAAACCGGCGAATACGTCGAACGCGTGCGCGAATAATAATGGAACTTAGCCGCAAGGCAACGCCGAGCGCTGGGTGGCACTGGCTTTGCCAGTGTGAATCCATATGTATAGTCAAAAAAGAACGAGGCACTGGCTGAGCCAGTGGCACACAAAGTGGAGATTGATAACGAACCGACAAGGAGGTCGGCATGTCGTATGTCAGTCTGGCGATTTACGGAACAGCCGCAGTATGGGCGGTGCAGATGCTGCTCACTCTGATGGAGCAGCACCGCCGCCGCAAACTGGCCGAGTTGCAGCAGGCCGAGATCGTCCGGTTGCAGGCGGAAGCCGTGGCTGCCGCGGAAGCTGAATTGGAAAAAGCGACCGCTGCGACACCTCTGAATCGGCCTCCGCTCGTGGCCGCAAAATCCAAGTAGTTCGGTTCCCGCACGGAAAAGCAGTGAGTTGCCATGACCACCCCGCATAACGGCAAACTCTATATCGAAACCGTTGGCTGTCAGATGAATATGCTCGACAGCGAACTGGTGGTCGCTGCGTTGCGGAAGCAAGGCTACGAACTCACGGGTGATGTCGCGGCCGCCGATACCGTGCTGTTCAACACCTGCAGCGTGCGGGAACATGCCGAGCACAAAATCTACAGTGCTCTCGGTCGTCTCAAATTCAGCAAGCAGACCCGCCCGCAACAAGTGATCGGCGTGCTCGGCTGCATGGCTCAGAAAGATCAGGAACTGGTCTTCCAGCGGGCACCGCATGTCGATCTGGTCGTGGGGACCGGTCAACTCGGCGAAATCCCCCGGTTGATCGCTGAAGCCCGTGGCACCCGCCAACGCTCGCTCGCGGTGAGTCTCGACCGCCGTGAAGGGACGCGGATGGAAGTCTCGAACAGCTTCCAGAGTTACGACCCGTTGCGTGAACCCGAAATGCGGCCGAGCCCGTATCAGGCCTTTGTCCGCATCATGTTCGGCTGCGATAAATTCTGTACCTACTGCGTGGTACCCATGACCCGCGGCCCGGAACAGAGCCGATCCCCGCGCGACATTCTGCTCGAATGCCGCGTGCTGGCCGATCAGGGCGTGAAAGAAGTCACACTGCTTGGTCAAACGGTGAACAGCTTTAAAGTCACCGAAGATGGCAAGATCTGGCGATTGTCTGATCTGCTCGCCGCGATTCATGACATCAATGGCCTCGACCGGTTGAAGTTCGTCACCAACTATCCGCGTGACATGACCGATGACCTGTTGCAGGCTGTGCGAGATCTGCCGAAGTGTGCCCGCTATCTGCATGTGCCGGCCCAGTCGGGCTGCGATGACATGCTGAAGAAAATGAAGCGGGGTTACACCATCGGTGAGTACCGCGAAATGCACCAGCGGTTGAAAGAGACCATGCCCGATGCCGCGGTTTCGAGCGACTTCATTGTGGGTTTCTGCGGTGAGACCGACGCCGCTCATGAGAAGAGCATGGACCTCATCCGCGAAATGCGGTTCAAAAACAGCTTCATCTTCAAATACAGCCCGCGACCGGGAACGAAAGCCTACGGCCTGATGCCCGACGATGTACCGGAAGAGGTGAAGAAGGCCCGCAATAACGAGATGCTGGCGTTGCAGAACCAGATCAGCGGGGAAGACAACGCGAAGTTCATCGGCCGCACGGTTGAAGTGCTCGTGGAAGGGGTCAGCAAGAACGCGGAGAAGCGCGGCGAGACCGATGCGTCTCACGGCCCGGTGCAACTGACCGGCCGGACGATGTGCGACCGTATCGTTGTCTTCCCTGGGAATCCCCGGCTCGCCGGATCATTGACCGAGATCGCCGTCGAAGATTGCACTTCGACCACGCTCATCGGCAGCATTATGACGCGTGAAGTTCAACACGGTTCCACGTCGCTGCTGCCGATTCTGGTGTGATTGCCAGGAAAGATCCCACCCATGGCAATGGGTGGGCTTCGCTCGGGTGGCGGGGGCGTTCCAACGGAAGCCCCCGGAGTTGGGACATTGACGTTCGGGGGCTTGCGCATGCGCGGAGCGCCCCCGCCACCCTGCCAATGGAATGTATTACGCGATGATGTCTTGGACCACGTGGCCGTGTACATCAGTCAGGCGGTAATCGCGGCCCTGGAAGCGGTAGGTTAACTGCTCGTGGTCATAACCGAGCAGATGCAGAATGGTGGCGTGCAGGTCGTGGACATGGACCTTGCCGTCGATCACGCCGAAGCCGAGTTCGTCGGTCTCACCGTGTATGTGCCCGGCCTTCACGCCGCCGCCTGCGAGCCACATGGTATAGGCATCGATGTGATGATCGCGGCCGGGAGTCTGCCGGGCCTCTCCCATCGGCGTGCGACCGAATTCGCCCCCCCAGACGACGAGCGTGTCATTCAATAAGCCACGCTCTTTCAGATCGAGAACCAATGCAGCACTCGCCTGGTCGGTGTCTTTCACAACCTTTTCAAAGTCAGCACCGAGGGTTTCATTGGGGCCGCCGTGGCTGTCCCAGTTGGTGTGGTAGAGTTGCACGAAACGCACCCCGCGCTCAATGAGCCGCCGCGCCTGCAGGCAGTTCGCAGCAAACGAAGGTTGCCCCGGAGTCACGCCGTAACGTTCGAGTGTGGTGGCTGACTCACTGGCGAGGTCCATCAGTTCCGGCGCACTGGTTTGCATGCGGTACGCCATTTCGTAGGCGTTGATGCGCGTGAGAATTTCGGGATCGCCGGTTTCATCGAGCCGGGCACGATTGAGAGCAGAGACTGTATCGACGAATTGCCGTTCGCGATCGCGGGTGATGCCGGGTGGGCTTTGCAGATGCAGAATCGCATCGCCTTTGCCACGGAAGGGGACACCCTGGAAGGATGTCGGCAGGAACCCGCTGCTCCAGAGTGTCGCACCACCACGGGGTCCACGGGGTCCACTTTGCAACACGACAAAACCGGGTAGATCCTGTGACGGGCTGCCGAGTCCATAAGTGACCCAGGACCCCATGCTCGGCCGACCGGGGGCCTGGAAACCGGTGTTCATGAAGAGTTTGGCGGGGGCATGGTTGAAGACATCGGTGGTGACGCCCCGCAGCCAGCAGACTTCGTCGACAATAGATCGATGATGGGGCAGCAGTTCGCTCAAGGTCATGCCGCATTCGCCATACTGCTCGAACTTCCTTTGGTTTCCGAGCAGCGTTTCATTGCCCTTGAGGAAAGCGAAGCGTTTGCCTTCGAGCAGGCTTTTCGGCGGAGCCTGGCCGTGCAGTTCGCAGAGTTTGGGCTTGTAGGAAAAGAGTTCGAGCTGACTTGGCCCACCCGCCATGAAGAGAAAGATGACGCGTTTCGCCTTCGGCGCGAACTGCGGATCACGTGGCAGCATGGGGTTGGTGGGATCGAGCTGGATCGGGGCAGAAACCCCATCGCCTGCCAACAACGAATGCAAGGCGAGCGCCCCGACACCGACGCCACACTGTTGAAAGAAATGGCGGCGGGTTTGCTGCAACAAGGGCGACTCGACGATATCGGTTTGCGGTGGCATGACTATTCCCGCGTGATGAAGTTGTCGGTATTCAAAATCGTTCGGGCCAAAACCACCCAGGCCGCGGTCTCGGCGAGGGGACCAGCATCACGGTCAGGCAGGGGGACTAAGGCTTCCGCGGCCCCGGCATCATCGACAAAGCTGCGGCGCTGTTCCGTGAAGTAGTTTTGCAGAATGGCCAGTTCTTCGGCAGTGGCCTCGCGACTGAGACAGAGCCGCATCAAATGGTGGATGCGCCGGGGCAAATCATCGGCAGGAGCTTCGTGGAGCACCCGCACGGCCAGTTGCTGGGCGAGTTCCAGAAAGACGGGGTCATTCGCCACGGTCAATGCCTGTAACGGCGTGTTCGAGCGAATGCGGCGAGTGCAGACCGATTGGAAATCGGGGGCATCAAACGTCGTCAACAAAGGGTAGGGCGCGCTGCGATAGAAGAACGTGTAGAGCGTGCGGCGATGACGGTTGGGACCGCTTTCCGTCGGCCAGCTTTTGTTGACCTGCGTAAAGGCATAGACCCCCTCGGGCTGCACCGGATAGACGCTTTGGCCACCAAACACTTCCTGCAAGGCCCCGCTGGCTGACAGGGCCGCATCGCGGATCACTTCAGCATCGAGTCGCAGGCGGTTCTGGCGTCCGAGGAGCAGATTACGCGGGTCTTTCTCATGCAGATCGGTCCGCAGATGGGACGACTGCCGATAGGTGTGGCTGGTCACAATCAGCCGGTGCATCGCTTTCTGACTCCAGCCCTGTCGCACAAATTCGCGAGCCAGCCAGTCGAGCAACTCGGGATGGGTGGGCGGCGAACCTTGTGTGCCAAAGTCCTCTTCGGTTTCAACCAGCCCCCGACCGAAGTATCGCATCCAGAGGCGATTCATGGTGACGCGTGTCGTTAACGGATGCTCTGGATCAACCAGCCAGCGTGCCAGATCGAGCCGGTTTCGCTGAGCTGCTTCCCCTACCAGCAACGGCGGAATTGAGGCAAAGACACCGGGATGCAGTGGTCCCGCCGCTTGATCGGGTCGTGTGAAGTCACCGCGTGTCAGCAGAAACGTGTCCCGCTTCTGGGGCAGATCCCGCAGAATCATGGCCTGCACCACATCGGGATTGGGCGGCACCGTTTTCTTCTTTACACGCGGTTCCGCCTGCTCAAACGCCTGCTGCAATTTGTTGTTCTGCAGTTCCGTGCGTTGATCGGCGGGCGTGTCGAGTGCGGCGAGGAGTTCGACTTCTTCCCCGAAGACAAACGTCGGCGTTTCGAGTGTGACATCGAGCGCGAACCGGCCGATGGTGTAGTTTGCATTGAGATCGTGCTTCAATGTGACATTCAATGTGCGTCGTTTGGTGGTGATTGCCGCCGCCAGTACAAAGACGGCTTCATGCGGGGCGTTCATTTGTGCGGAAGAACCAGGAGCCACATTGATCGCCCAGCCGGTCTTGGGGTCGTCATCAATCGCGGCGGTCACGGGGTAGCCGGGTTGTTCATGATCGGTGACCGCCTTGGAGAGGGGCGCCGGATCGGTATCGATTTTCAGTTCGACACCCGTGAGAACAAAATTCCCATTCCCCGCTCGGCCAGGACCGGTTTTTGGCAAAGAAGGATCAGGCAAGACTCGTAAACGAATCGCCGCGATTTGGGCGAGATCGGTCTGTGCTGCTAACTGGTAGGTGTCATGCGCCGCAACCGGGCTGGTGACGAGCAGCGATCCGTCCTCCAGCGTTTCAAAAGTGGCCCCACCTGTCGAAGTGGCTTTGAGTTCCGTCACTTGCCGCCAGACGGTCTGCCGCATGGCATTCTCGGGGGACGCGGCGGCCAATTTCTCACGGGTCGACTTCTCCCAGGCCACCCGCCACGCGGCGATCTGCTCGGCTGTCGGCGGCACCGGGGTCCGTTGCACATCGACAGGTTGGCCGAACATCTCCCCGCGAATCACTTCGACCGCCGGGCCACGGTTGTTCTTATCCTCACAGGAATTGAAGAACGCCAGCAGTTCATAGTATTCGCGTTGGGTGAGCGGGTCGAATTTGTGCGAATGGCATTGGGCACAACCGACGGTCAGTCCCAGCCAGACCGCCCCCGTGGTGTTGGCCCGATCCATCGTCGCTTCCACGCGGAACTGCTCGGGATCGGTCCCGCCTTCCTGATTGATGAGCGTGTTGCGATGAAACCCCGTCGCCACCAGTTGCGATTTGGTCGGACTCGGCAACAGATCCCCCGCCAGTTGCTCGATTGTGAATTGATCGAACGGCAAGTCGCGGTTCAAGGCCTCGATCACCCAATCACGGTACGGCCACATATCGCGCGGGCCATCAATCGAGTAGCCATTCGAATCGGCATAACGGGCCTGATCGAGCCAGTGCCGCCCCCAGCGCTCCCCATAACGGGGTGAGGCTAATAACCGTTCCACCAGCTTCTCATAGGCGGCAGGATCAGAGTCCGTAAGGAACACTTCGATTTCCTCAGGCGATGGCAGCAGGCCGGTCAGATCGAGTGTCACCCGGCGGATCAAGGTGGCACGATCAGCTTCGGTGGAAGGTGTCAGCCCGGCCGACTGTAGCCGCGAGAAGACGAAGGCATCGATCGGATTACGCACCTCTTCACTGGTCACTTGCGGAGGGGGAGCATCGCGGACGGGCAGGAACGACCAGTGCCCTTCGTACTCGGCCCCCTGTGCGATCCAACGCTTCAAGGTTTCCAGTTCATCCGCCGTGAACTTGGGCTTCTTCGAGGACGGCGGCGGCATCATCACATCGGGGTCACTGGACGTGATGCGTTCCCAGACCGCGCTCTCTGTCACCTGACCGGGAGTGATGGCCCCCGCGGCGGTTGCTCCTTCAAAGGTATCGAGCCGCAAATCGGCTTCCCGATGTTTCGCATCGGGCCCATGACAGGCGAAACAGCGATCAGACAACAACGGCCGGATATGGGCATTGAACGTGGGGTTCACCGGCGGCGCGGCAGTGACCGGCAAGAGCTTTCCGAAGACCATCAGCCCGAGGCAACAGATCCACACAGGCCAGAGAACAATCGACCGCAGCATCGGAGCGTCATCCCGGTGGGCGAATCACGAAATCACAAACCGGGCTGATTCACGACGCCATCCGCAACAGATTCGCATCGAGACCCGTCGATGTATCGTACCGTAGCCGGGGCACATTCGACCAGTTCACCGAACCGAATGCAGAGAGTTGGTCGCGAAGAGAGGCGGGCTAAACGGGTGCCGCGACATCGTGCGGGCGGCGACGTTTCAGCATGCGGACCTGATTTCCACAGCCCAGATATTCGACTTCGTCCATCAACATGCGGATCAGATAGACACCGCGGCCGGAAACCGCTTCCAGACGATTCAAGTCCGTCGGATCGGGCAGAGTTTGTGGATTGAATCCCGCACCGTCATCAGAGATCAAAAACTCCGCTTCGTCACGCGAGAGACGGGCCGTGAACTTCACGCAGCGGTCTCGATAGGGATCAATCTCGCGGCGTCGATGATGTTCGCGGACCCAAGCCGAGCCATCCCCTTTGCGAAGCTCGGAACTGAGTTCCAGGTTGCCGTGGTAGATCGCGTTTTCGAGGGATTCAGTGAGGGCAACACCGATGCGCATCAGCGTGCTTTCATCGCCGAACTTCAGCACGCGCAGTTGATCCTGCAGATGTGTCACCAGCGAAGGAATGACTTCGATCGAATTGCCCAGTTCAAAATGGGTTTGCCCGCCGAGCCAGCAATGCGCCAGGCGATGATACCACCGCTCAGCGGTCTTCAGTCCCAAGACGTTTTGTACCGTCCGGACGAGATCCTGCTCCATCCGTCGCTTGGGAATGTAACTGCAGGCCCCTTTCTGCAGGGCCTCGGCGGCGATGTCTTCGTTGCCACGACCGGTGATGAGAATGGTTGGCACGCGCGGAAATTTGTCGCGAACATGTTCAACAATCCGTAGGCCGCTCATGTCGACCAGTTGCAACTCGGTCAGTACCGCTGACACTTCATGTGTATCAAGGATACGCTGCGCATCGGAACCACGCTGACTGACGTAACACTGATAACCCGCCCGGGACAGCAGACTCAGCATGGTCTCCCGTTCGGCGAGGTGATCATCGATAATCAGCAAATGCGACATCGTCTGAGGGCATTTTCTGGGGAAGTGGTCCACAGATGTTCGTTGGGAGCCTAACGCACTCGGCAAGTCGACTCAATGATTTCTGGTCGACTCGCCAACTCTTCATCAATTTCTGACGGGGTCTTTGCGCGGACTCCAACAGAGATCGAGGGGGAAAACCAGGCAGGCCAAGGCTCGATTCACTCGCACCTGCCTGGTTTCCAAACCCACGGGACAGACGCTGCGGTCGCTCCGAAACAACCGCAGGTCCGTGTTCCGGAAGAATCAGGCGGCCACGCGTTGCGGCATGGGCAGAATCGTCGGAGTCATGCCCTTCGAAGCGGCGATGAATTCCTGGAAGATCTGCAGATCCAGTGCGGAAGCCGTATCGTCTTCCGGATGCCATTGCACGCCGAGACAGAACCAGTCGTCATCGATTGATTCGTAACACTCAATCACGCCATCGGGAGACATTGCCGACGGACGGAACAGCGGAGCCAGATGCTGGACGGCCATGCGATGGCTGCTGTTCACGCGGATTTCGCCGGGGCCATAGATGTCCCAGCAGCGGGTCCCTTCGACGATTTCAATCAGATGGCGGTTGTGTTGTTCGACAGGATCGTAGTGATGCAGCGACTTGGGAACTTCTTCCATCACGTGCTGGAACAACGTGCCCCCGCAGACCACGTTGAGGGTCTGCATGCCGACACCAATCGCGAGCACGGGGATACGCATTTCGATGGCCAGTTTGCATAAACGGCGGTCGAAATCTTCCCGGCGGACCGGCATCGGGCGCGTCTGCGGATGAGATTGCAGACCCATGCGGACCGGGTCCAGGTCTTGCGTACAACCCGCGAGAACCAACCCATCGGCGGCTTCCAGGATCTGCTGCAGGTCTTCATCGTCAGCATAGGGGGGAATCAGCACGGCTAAGCCGCCAGCGGCGCTTACCGAATCGGAATAACCGGAGTTGAACCAGCTTAGGGCCAGGCCATCCTTTTTCTTGGGACGGAAATCTCCATTGATCGCAATCAAAGGCTTCTTGGACTGTCGCATCGGAATCCTTTCTGAAATGCACGTCCTGTGCTCGACAGCAGTGCTGTCTTCGGGGAACCTGACACCGAGTCAACCGGCGGAATTACGGCTCTGCCGGAATAACGCAGAGTCTGACATCGAGCGGAGTTCGGGCTGCCGCTGGAAATCTGTCAGACGGGGCCTGCGTGCCTGTTGACCCGGAAAAACTCGAGAGAAGGGGCGAGCGAGAACCCCACATGAAGAAGGACGAACGCGTCCAGTGAGCCACTGATTGCTTCGGGGCAATAGATCACGATGCGCTCGGCGAGCCACACCGGTCCGACCCTGACATGCACTTCCCTGTGACATGGACACCCGACTCCTTCAGGTGGGGCGACATCTTTGCCGCCATTTCTATC
This sequence comes from bacterium, assembly GCA_016125225.1. GTDB lineage: Bacteria > Planctomycetota > Planctomycetia > Planctomycetales > Planctomycetaceae > DSVQ01. The sequence goes on from WGME01000003.1 coordinate 845,991, forward strand.
GATCAGCCTCGGTGACCGCGACTGACGGACCACTTTTTACGGCGAATATTGCCGACTGTCAAAAGACTCGTTCATTTTGGGCCAAAAAATGTCTTGAGCCACCATAGGTTGTGGGTAAGCTGTGCGGCAAAACCAGACAACCGCAGAGATTTGTCCAATGACATCAGCCGGTCTCACCTGCAAATTAGTTTCGGAGTCAGCCACCCGCAGTTTGGGATTAGCGCTCGCGAAGGCCGTGCAACCGGGCGATGTACTAGCTCTGATCGGCGATCTCGGAGCGGGGAAAACACGGCTCACCCAAAGCCTGGCCCTGGGACTGGGTGTCCCCAGCGACACCGTCACCAGCCCGACCTTTACGTTGATTCATGAATACCAGAACGGTCGCTTACCACTGCGACATTGCGATGCCTATCGCCTGCAGTCCGCCGAGGAATTCGCTGATCTGGGTCTCGATGAACTCTTTGCGGAAGATGGCGTCGCCATTATCGAATGGGCCGACCGAGTGAGTGGATACCTGCCGCGTGATCGTCTGGAACTACGGCTGTCGGTCATGGATGAAACCACGCGGCAGGTGGAGATGACCGGTACGGGACCGCGGGGGCAGCAACTGGTCGCGACGCTGGCGGAACGCAGACCCTGGTGAGTCCGTCAAGGTCTTATGAGTCACAATCGTGATCAGGGCGGGACGATTCGTCAGCGTTGATAGATCGGGAGAAAACCATTGTCCATCAGCAGGATCGTGGCGTTGATGGCCGTGACATAGACCGGGCCGATATGCCCGTCTTTCCAGGAACCATTCGCGGTTTGCCTGCGGATGATCTCACGAAAAATATCACGCGAGTAACTTTCCCATTCTTCTTCGGGCTGCCGATACATCACCTGCGAGTAGTAGAAGTGGGTGTAATGCCAGTGACCGAAGAACTCGGAATTCGCTTTCGCCGAGCGAATGTTCTTGTCGCAGTATTTCAGGAACTTCTGCACGAGATCGTTTTCGTATTCCCCCGAACTGAACATGCAGGCCACAGCGGCCGCAGTGATCGGCGCTCGTGATCCGCCGCCCCGGATGCTGTACTGCACCCCGCCATCGGGAGCAGTGCATTTTCGGATGTAGTCAATTCCACGATCGACGATCTCCTTGGGTACGGGAATCCCCGCGTTGCGACAGGCACGCAGTCCCTGCAACTGGGTCACGCAGGTCGAGCCTTCATCGAAGTTGTTTCCGTCTTTCGCTGAGACGTAACCCCAACCGCCATCAGGTGTTTGGGCTTCCCCGCAAAAATGGACGGCACGTGTCAGCACGTCTTTCAACTTTTCACGTCGCCGGGCGTCTTCTTCTTCGCCAAACACCTGCGACAGGAAGAGCATCGAGAAGCCGTGGCCATAGGTGTAATGGTAGTCATTGCGGTACCCGATGAGACCGTTAGGTTGTGAACACTCCACGAGATAGTCCACAGCCAAAGCGATATTGCGAGCATACTTCCCGCGGGTGGTCGTGCTCCCTTCGCACAGCATGGCATTGCCCGACAACGCCGTCATCGCCACGCGGTACTGCCCGCCATTGGCTTCCCAATACCCTTGCCGATGCTGCTCCGCCGCCAGCCAGTCGAGACCTTTGACCGCAGTCAGTTTTGCTTTGGGATCTTTCACCGCAGCATCGGCGTTGACGTTTGTAAGAACGATGAGCAATGTCAAAATTCGCAAAGTCACACTTGCCTCGCGATCAAAAAGGAAGCTGGACAGTTGTTATTCTCCAGGCTTCGGGGGTGGCGGCGGCGGTGTAGGGCGAATAATTGCTTGAGACTGACTCGGCCCAGAGCCGTTTGGCACTGCAGGTTGAGCTTGATTAAAGCCACCTTTGGCTGTTTGCTCTGTACTGAGTGGCCCAATTGAAACTTTCGGTCGAATCAAACCTGGCGGAGTTGCTGGTTCGCGTGCTCCCATTTCTCGCTCCTTGAGCATGAGGCGGTAAAACGCCTTTAAATTGTACACCGTTATGCTGTAAACGGCTATGTGGCTTTCTTTTCCGGAACGATGTTTTTCATTTCAAATCCTGGTGGAACCATGATTTGCAACCATTGAACTTGGTCTGCCTTGATCAACATTCGAAGGACATGAGGGCAGTCGACTAAGGTGCCATCGTCTTTCTGCCATGAGGGGAAGTTGAGCACAAAATGCCCTGATGACTGAGAGTTTGGCCATTCTTCGACAAGAGCATAAAGACGTAGACCGACCTCAGCTGACTGCTTCTTGTTTTCATCGCTTCTAAGCTGCATTAACGCCCAATGTGGTTGCGGAGACCGCTGAAATGCGCCATACCACTCTGAAGGATAATTGGTTTGTCGAGTGATCGTTACCTGCGAGAGCAAGCCAGCTAATCGTGGAAACCTCCGAACAATGATCCATTTTTCTGGATCTCTCAGCCATCGATGCGGAAGGTCGTTATTCGTAAATGCTGCTCCGGCAATTCCAAGAATTACCCCCAGTACCAGCGACCATCCCAACTGCACTTCTGATGTCCAAGTTCCGATTGCGCGTATTGTCCCCAAATTGATTAGTAAGAACTCAACGCTTGGTATCAGAACGCGGACCAGAGTCGTAAAAATCAATGCTTCTATGACTCTTTCAAAGGCGTCGAGCTTCGGGTGTGCCGTGAGGGAGTAATACAGCCAAGCTGCAATCAAGCCCGGCACCAAATGATCTAACAGAGGCAACAGGTCCTTTACGATATTCATGCGATGGCCTTTGTGCTTCGCCCCAAAAAGTGGACGCACGAACACATTGGCGTGTTTCTATCCTCAGATCAACCTTCCGGTTGCACATAGGCCCAGGCTTGAACAGGTCCTTCAGCCGTCTGGACCGTGACCAGCTTGCGTTGGTATTCGTGCCCCACGAGTTGACCGGGTGGGATTTCTTCGAGTTCATCGCACCCCGCGAGCGTGCTGTCGTAGGTTTCCGGGATGAGATGATAGAGTTCACCATCGACTTCACCACGGGGATCGCAGGCGATCATCAGCGGATGCAGGCGGCGATATCCGGGCAGAATCGCCGGGGTCATGCGGGCATAATGTCCGGCGAGATAGTGGTGATTGACGTGCCCCTGCCGTAGCGTGCCAAAGACGAACAGCGGCAAACGATTCTCCATGGACATCGATCCATCTCATCCAGCGCTCGGCGTATGCCTCGCGGCTAAGGTGTCATTTTTTACCCAGGGCCCGTTGCTGTGCGAAAAAGTCTTGCAGAATCGCCTTGCATTCGTGCAGCATCACCCCGCCAATCACCACAGAGCGATGATTCAATCGCGGATCTTCGGTGATCTGAAACAGCGAGTGACAGGCCCCGGCCTTTGCATCTGTCGTGCCATAGACCACGCGCGGCAACCGGGCCTGCACAATGGCCCCGGCACACATCGGGCAGGGTTCGAGCGTGCAGTACAGCGTGCAGTCAATCAGCCGCCACGATCCCAGCGATTCGGCCGCCTGCGTGATGGCGATCATCTCGGCATGAGCCGTCGGGTCTTTGAGTTGCTCCCGCTGATTGTAGCCGGTGCCAATGACACGCTCTTCATGCACAATCACGGCCCCCACGGGGACTTCGCCTTCCTCATAGGCTTGTCGGGCCAGATCGAGCGCCAGGCTCATCCAACGGTCGTGCAGTTGCAGGGAAAAATCGAGATCGTCGGTCATTCACGTTCATTTCATGCAAATTCACCAGCCCGCAGCGCTAGCAAGGGCCGACTCGGCGTTGTCCGTATGCCCCTTGCTAGCGCTGCTGGCAGGTGAAGTTTGTTGACTCACTCGCCCTTGGATCATCCATCAAATATATTCCACAGTCCACGAAATCGCACGGTCGACCCCACCCCAGGATGTTCGCATGCCCGTATCGGCGGAAGTTCCCGGACCTGTTGTCTGCTTCGGTGAAGCACTGATGCGGCTCGATACGCCCGGCTTTGAACGCTTTGTCCAAGCCAATAGCTTTCAGGCTTCGTTTACCGGAGGGGAAGCCAACGTCGCGGTGTCGGCCGCACTCTGGGAGCTTTCCAGTCGCATGGTCTCCAAAGTTCCGGCCCATGACCTCGGTGATGCTTGTATCAACTATTATCGCCAGTATGGAGTCGACACCCGTTACATGGCCCGGGGCGGCGACCGGCTGGGCATCTTTTTCGTCGAGAACGGCAAGTCGCAACGAGGACCCCGCGTCATTTACGATCGCGTTGCCAGCAGTTTCCGCAGTTTGACGGCGGACGATTTTGACTGGAACCAGATTCTTGAGGGTGCCAGTTGGTTCCATTTCTCCGGAACGGCTCCCGCTGTTGGACAGGCCGTGCAGACCCAACTTCTCGCGGCGCTGAAAACCTGCCGAGACCGCGGGGTCGTGGTCAGCTTTGATGTCGGCTATCGCAGCGCGCTCTGGACCGTTGAAGAAGCCAGGCGTGGGTATGCGCCGCTGATGGAGTATGTTGATGTTCTCATTGGCAGCGAGCAGGATGCTACCACGTTCTTTGGCATTACCTCAACCGGCGAGCAGAACCAGCGGGACTTCGCCCGGGAGTTCGGATTGCAAGTCGTCGCCTACTCCGATCGTGAAGTGTCACAAACGGGCCTGCATCGCTACTCGGCGAAGGTATTGATCGGTGAGGAACTGGTGCAGACGCCGGTCTATGAAATTGATGTCGTCGACCGGATTGGTACCGGCGACGCTTTCACGGCTGGCATCATTCGCGGGCAACTGCTGAAACATTCGCCACAGGAAACGACAGCCTTTGCGATGGCCGCCGCGGTGCTGAAACACAGTATTCCCGGCGATTTCGCGTTGTTATCGGTCGCGGAGATCGAGCATTTCGCTCAAGGCGGATCACTGGCTAAGGTCCGTCGATAACACGTCAAGCCGCAAGTTTGGCGGGTTCCGAGCACGGCAGTGCCATATCGGGCTTTGATACTCGCGCCGGATCAATGCGCGGTTTGAGCATGAGCCGAGCCAGTCCCACGCAGGTGAAATAAACGACCGCTGCCGACCAGAGGACATCGCTGGTAAAGTGTCCTCCCTGAATGATGCGGGTGATGCTCATGCAGGTGCCGAATAACAACCCGCCAATCAGCATGGTCCAGGCGAGCCGCCGTCGCTGCCAGGTCATCAAAAAGGCCGGGCTGATCATGTAGAACGCCACGGCGGCATGTCCGGACGGAAACGATGAATTGTTCGAAGCCAGCGTGCCGGGTGAACCGAGCGGTGCAAAGGTTTCACAGCCGCCAAACTGCAGAACCTGATGCGGGCGTGGACGTCCCCAATGAGGCTTGAACGTCGTATTCACAATCAAGCCCGGTCCAACGAAGAACACGGCCAACAGGAACAGGCCGCGTCGCACGTAGTCGTTCCGATGACGTTGCAGTCCGCCAATCAGAATCATTAAGCTGGCGCCAATGGTGACTGCGAAGGGTGGATAGACACCCCGCCGATAGAAGAACGTGCACCAAGTGGAGTAAAACCACGGCCAGGTGTTCGTCGTCGGATCATAAAAGAGCGACGAAATCCACAGATCGAGTGGTGTCCACCGCAAGATCGCTGAGATCGCGAAGAGCACCAGCAGGGGTTTCCAGAGTGGCCACCCTGCTAGAAACGGGGCGGGCACCGCGGCTGTGCGTGCGTGCGCACCGGCCTGATTAACACGAAGAAATTTGTCCATCGGAGAGATTGCTTCCGTGACCCAGGTGGGCGTACCGCAGTCCTCTACGAAATATGCCATGCTCGAATTCACAAGTCTAAGTGTGGAAAATGCTTCTAGATAACTCCTTACGAGTGATGATCGTGGTGTAATGCCTTCATGATGCATGACCTACGGTAGATCCCCTCACTGACCCGCTGTCTTACATAAAATTCATCATTTGATCGCCGTGGTCGCAATTTTCGCCGGTCTGGCTGCGGTCTGTAGATTTTGATGAGGGTTCGGCCAGTCGCGATAGTGGATTCCCCGCCAGAGTTGCAGAGATTCATACCGCTCGCCTCCAAGATGGACCGTCGTTTCGGCGATCAGCGTGACATCGTCGAAGGCGTTCTCCAGGGCTGGTGGCACTGGTTGGCCTTTGTGCGTCACCACGATCGCCTCGGCTCCGTGATGATCGCCCTGCGGGCCGCCCCAGACTTCGTGTTGCGACTCGACAATGCCCGTAGGATTCCAACGGTAAACCCGAGGATGTTCGGGGAGATAAAAGGCCAGAGCGCTGACCGGGCCGCGACCGGTGACGGCGATGTAGAGTCGCTCGGAGGTCTGCGGCAGATCGGCGACTTCGGCACTCACTCGCTGGCCCATTTCTCGCCAGCCGCGTAGCCGGGCGGTCGCATCGATGGGGCTTCCAGCCAGAGAAGACCCAGGCACCGTAAAGGGGACAATCCATAGTCCTAGCATCAAGACCAAGCCGATCGCCGTCGATGTCATCAGCCAACGAAACGGGTCGCCTCGCAGGCCCAAACGTGGGATCGCCTCGCATCCCCAGGCAGCCAGCAGCACAAACGAGGTCAACCAGAACGGTGCCGGCCAGTTGGGTTGCACTCGCTGCTGCAGGCTCAGCATCGTTACTCCCAACATGGGAACAAATCCGAGGCACAGCAGAAATCGCACGCGCTGGTCCAACCGATGCAGCGACTTCATGGCCCCCCCCGCGATCATCAGCATCAGACCGCAAGCGATCGGAGAGACCACGCCGAATTGCCCGGCCCAGAACTCCAGCATCCAGACGACATGCTTCGTCAGGGGCACCGTTTTGTTCTGGAAATGTTCCGTTGTGTGCTGCACCGTGATCCAATCGTGCTGGGCATTCCAGAGCACCACGGGCGTCAGAAAGACGAGGCTGCCACACCACCAGACCCAGATTTTCGGAGAGAGCAGTTTGCGTCGGTGTTCGGCTTGCAGCAGGAGCCACAAACCCGTGAGCGGAAAGAGGGCCAGCATGGTTTGTTTGCAGAGCAGTCCCAAACCCGTGGCGACGACGGCCAAGCCCACCTGTTTCCAGCCAGGTTCGGGACGTGACAGCAACTCCCACGCGGTCCATACGCCGAACGCCCAGGCGCACAGAAACGGGGCGTCGATCGTCATCAGCATGTTCATCGCGGTGATGCCCGGCGTCAGATTGATCGCGAGCACACTCCAGAATCCTACACGGGCCGAAAACTGACTGCGGGCCAACCCAAAAACCGCGACCGATCCCAAGGTTCCCAGCAAGGCGGCGGGTAAGCGAACCACGAACTCGGCCGGTCCACCGAGAGACGTCGCCGCCGCGATAATCCAGGCGATCATGGGGGGTTTGCTGTAATAGCCCCAGTCGAGCTGGCGTGACCAGTCCCAGTAGTAGGCTTCATCCGGGCAAAGATCGAGCGGCAGGAACGCGAGATACCCCATCCGGCAAACGAGCAACCCGGCTACCAGCCACATGGTGCGCCGGGTCCACAAGCTGCGATTCGCGGGGGTTTCATCCATAACGTCAGGCTTGGCGGTAAGGTGGGGCGGCTGGATTGCGTTCACGTCCGTATCCAGCCTGAGATCCAGGCAGCCAGGCTGCCACTGAAGATCACGGGCATCCAGGCGGCCAGATCGGGGGGGACAATCCGGGCCTGGCCCAGATAAAAACAGGCTTGAATCACCACAAAATTGACCGCAAGGATACCGGTGCAAACGGCGGAATCGACCACCAGCCCCGGGCTTTCTCGACGAACAATTAACGGAATCACCAGCAGTACCGCGATCACATTCAAGAACGGCTGCACAGACCTGGTGTGCAGATGGGCCACGAGCCGATGAACCGACATCGCCCCGAACGCCGGGGAATGGATGCGACGCAGGAGCTCCTGCGAACTCAGCAGGGTGTAACTTGAACCACGCTTGTAGAGTTGGTCGCAAGTGACCGCCGTCGCGACGAAAATGGCATCACCCTGCGACAAGGGGCGGATGATTTTAGCCCCCTGATCTGTCAGATGCAGGTCGCGAAACGGCGGCGTCACGCCTTGCAGCACCCAGCCGCTTGGCTGCCCTTTCCGAGCCGAGCGGTGAATCGCCTTCTCGGCTCGCAGGATGGTCATTTCGCTGGCAATGGTTGGAGCCGGCAGCACGAATTCCGCCTGTTCGATGGTTCGCATCGCTGGTAACAACCGCCGACCATCAATCGAAATCCGTGAGGCATGATCGTAGACCGGTTCGACATCGACGTGGTTAGAATCGAGGCTGCCACGGGGGGCATGAGCCGCAAAGGCAATCCGCGGGATCACCAGTTCCTGATTCAGCACCAGGGCTCCACTGACGATCGCCCCCGCGACAACCAGCGGCGACAACACGCGAAACATGGGGACCCCCGCCGCCAGTAACGGATGGAGTTCGCCACTCCGCTGGAACAGAATCAGTACGGTGATCACGGCGATCAGAGTCAGTGACGGGCCGGCGCGATCCAGAAAGAAGATCGACTGGTAGCCATAGTACTGCAGCACATTTCGGCACAATCCCAGAGTGCCACCATCGCCATTTTTCAGCAGGAAATCGTCGAGGTTTTCCAGCAGGTCGATCACCACCACCAGTCCAAACATGGTGATGAAACACACCCCAAAGACGTGGAAGAAATTCCGCAGCAAGTAGCGATCGTATGTGAGCACGGCCCCCCCGCCCCGTTCAAAATTGACCGCGAATTACAGTAATTGGCTCAGAAATCGTCAAGATCGGATCAGCGGGGCTACGAATCGGCAAAATTGGCCTCTTCACGGCGGCCGTTTTGCCTTACACTTTTCGCTCGCATGGATGGATGATCAGATCGCACAGGGAGTGCTGAAGATGTCTCGCGCGGGTTGGATGCTTTCAATTGTCGGCTTGTGTGTCGGGGCGTTTCCTCAGAACGGAATGGCCCAGGTCGCTCCCGAAACTCTGCTGCGTTACACACCCAAACAGAGCGATGTCGACTACGAAATCCCCAAGCCAGCCGAAGTCGCTCAGTGCAAGGTCGAAGTCGAACGCAAAGGCAAGACTTCGGGTTATGTGCTGCTAGGCCCCGCTGGTCAGGTGCTCCGTCGCTTCACGGATGCCGATGGCAACGGCGATGTCGATCAATGGAGCTATTTTCAGCACGGCATCGAAGTCTATCGCGAATTCGACTCCAACCAGAACAAGAAGGCTGACCAGTACCGTTGGTTGAACCTCGGCGGTTCCCGCTGGGGCATCGATGCCAACGAAGACGGGCAGATTGAAGCCTGGAAAACCCTGTCCGCTGCGGAAGCCTCGCGGGTGGCGATTCAGGCCATGGTCACTGGCGATACCGCCCTGCTGCAATCGCTGATGATTACCGAAGCAGAACTCCGTGCCCTCGGTGTGAATGCCGGACTGGCCGCGAAATTGGTGGCCTCTGCGACGGCCGCTCCCGGCGAAGTTCGTTCGATTGTCAGTCAAAGCAAAGTTCTCTCACCAAAGTCGAAATGGATGCGGTTCGATGCTCAGATGCCCGGCATCATCCCCGCCGACGAAGGCAAGGCGAATGGAGATCTTCTCGTCTATGAAAATGCCATGGTCGTCGTGGAACCGGGCCCGGCATTGATTCAGATTGGCGAGATGATTCGTGTTGGTGATGTGTGGAAGTTGACCAAGGCCCCGACGCCGATTGAAGGGGAATCGGTCTCAATCACCGCGGGCGGATTGTTAATGCAGCCTCTCATGGCCTCAGCGGCGAACGACCTTGTGACCGCTCCGTCTCCCGAAATTCAGAAGCTGATCGAGGAATTGCAGAAGCTCGACCAGAATCAGCCGCAGTTGGGTGTGGCCCCGGCCGCCCAGCTTGCCGTGTTCAATCAGAAGCGGGCTGACCTGCTGATGAAGCTGGTCTCACTCGCGGGTTCGGAAGACGAAAAGAATCAATTTTTGAAGCAATGTGTCGATGGTCTCGCGGCTGCCATTCAAACCGATGCCTATCCGGAAGGTTTGGCGAGACTCAAGCAGATCGAAGCGACACTGGCAGCGGGGGGTAAGCGGAATCCAGTCCTGCCGTTTACGATTTACCGCCGGGTCATGTCGGATTACAGCGTGGCCATGAAATCCGCCACCGAGGCCGATCAACGCTCCAAGGTGCAGGAAAGCTGGCTGAAATCGCTGGAGGAATTCGTCGCCGATTATCCACAGGCGGAAGACGTCGGTGAGGCGTTGCTGCAGATTGCCGTCGCGGCGGAATTCAGTGGCAAGCTCGATGATGCCAAAAGCTGGTACACAAAGTTGGCACAGGGTCAACCGGGGACCATCCAGGCCGACAAAGGCCGTGGTGCCATTCGCCGCCTGGAAATGAAAGGCCAGCCCTTTTCACTCGCGGGATCCAGTCTCACGGGGGGCCAGATCAATACCGCAGCCTATCGGGGCAAAACGTTGCTGGTCTTTTACTGGGCCACCTGGTGTCAGCCGTGTCAGCAAGATCTTCCCGCGCTCCGAGCCTTGTATCAGCAATATCAGAGCCGGGGCTTTGAAGTCGTCGGCGTCTGTCTCGATGTGCCCATTGGCACACAGGAACAGCAGGTGGCCCAGCTCAAGCAGTATCTGAACGCGAACAAAGTCCCCTGGCCGCAGATGTATGAGCCGGGAGGATTGGACAGTTCCCCGGCGGTTTCCTATGGCATCATCTCGCTGCCCACCATGTTTCTCATCGACGACAAAGGGGCGGTGGTCAGCCGCAACTCGTCCGTGGAAGAGTTGAAATCGGTGCTACCCCAACTACTGTCACCGAAGTCAGCCGGACGCAACTAAATCCGGCAAATGGAGCGGTCCACGGATAGATTTTTGTGGATCTTCCGGCATACTGACGGAACCGTACCTGTTGTAAGCCGTGAGTATGTCATTCCTTGCCGACCTGGGCCGCAAGCTCACCAGCACGATCAAGAACGCGGTGATTCAGCATCACCGACGGTCGGGAGCCGTGCTGTTCAGCGATACCACGCTCCGGGATGGCGAGCAGATGCCCGGGGCGACATTGGAACCAGCTGATAAGCTGGAGATCGCACTCGCCTTGGAACGGGCCGGTGTCCATTCGCTCGATGCCGGCTTTCCGGCCTCTTCAGAACAGGATGTCGCTGCCATTCAGATGATGGTCGGCAAGGTCAAGAAGCCGGTGCTGACCGCCCTGTGCCGAACGGTCAAAGCCGATGTTGATGCCGCAGACTTCGCCTTGCGCGGGCAGCCGCCTCATAAGCGGGGAGTAAGTCTCTTTATCGGCACCAGTCCGCTGCATCGCGAGTTCAAGCTGCAGAAGTCACGTGAGGAAATTCTCAAGCTCATTGGTGAAACGGTGAGCTATGCGGCTTCGAAGTTCGAGGTCGTGGCGTTCAGTCCCGAAGATGCCAGCCGGACGGAAATCGAATACCTCTGTGAATGCTATCGCGTGGCCATCGATGCCGGCGCGACAACCATCGGCTTCCCGGACACCGTTGGCATTTTAACGCCGCAGAAAGCCGGGCATTTTCTCCGCGAGATCCAGGACAACGTTCCCAACATCGAACGGGCATTGTTGGCCGTCCATTTTCACAATGACCTGGGACTGGCCGTTGCGAATACGCTGGCGGGGATTGAAGCGGGGGCCCACGTCGTCCAGTGCACCGTGAATGGCATTGGGGAACGGGCCGGGAATGCGTCGCTGGAAGAAGTCGCGATGGTCCTCGATCTGCACTTCGATCAATATGGCCGCCGCAGCAAAATCGACACCACACAACTGGTGCCGTTATGCGAACTGGTACAACGGCTCACGGGGATTCGCCCCGCTCCCAACAAGCCGGTTTGCGGACCAACCATCTTTGCCACCGAAGCCGGAATTCATCAGGATGGATTGCTGAAGAATCCTGATACGTATCTGCCATTCCGTCCTGAAAAAGTCGGGGCGACAGGATTGCAACTGGTGCTGGGGCGTCACAGCGGACGTCGAGCCGTGGCCCATCGTCTGCAGGAATTGGGTCTCGACTCAGGCGAACCGGCGGTCATTTCACTGCTGGAGCAGATCAAGCAGCTTCCCAAAGGCGTGATGCTCGACGACGCTACTGTGAGAGAACTGGCCAGTCGGCCGCGATCAGGAGCATGAACCCCACAGAGTGATCGCTATGTCGGGCCAGCGGAGCCCCGGCGTTTGGCCCGTTCACTGGCTTCCGCGAGGATGCGTTCTTCCTTGGCGGTCAGGCTGCCCGTGCCGTGTTCATGAATCTTCGCGAGAATGCGATCGAGTTCGACTTCCAGGTCGGTCGTCGGTTCCGTCGGGGAGGGCGTAGGGGCATAGACTTTGAGTCGCTGCCCGGCTTTCATGACTTTCCAGCGTTTTGACCAGCCAGCGAAGGGGTTGCCGCCGAATCGGTCCAGCCGCCACTGATTCCGGTAGTACAGATAGCCGAACAACAACCCGATCAGATGGCACGCGTGCGCGACGCCGGCGTATCCCCCGCGTCCACCAATGAGCTGCAGGATCGGAAAAAGATCGAATGCCACATACAAAGCGATGGCCCAGCGAATCTCCAGGGGGATGATCCACATGACGTAAATAATCCGCCGTGGGTAATGCATCCCATAAACCATAAACACAGCCATCACGGCCCCACTGGCCCCCACGGTGACCGAGGGAATATGGAAGGCCGTGGTCAGCAGGAATTCTCCGAGACCGGCGAGAAAAGCGCTGAGCAGATAGAACCGCCACAGCTCGCGTCCGCCGTACATCCGTTCGAAGGAACTTCCGGTGAACCAGAAGAAGTACATATTTAGCAGAATGTGCCACAGACCTTCGGTGTCGTGCAGAAAGACGTAAGTCACCAACCGCCAGACCTGGCCCTGCTGGACTTTGCGATTGTTGAGGGCAAACCAGTCATCGATGACGGATGTCTGAACGGTACCGACCATCCGCTCGTTAATGACTATCGGCTTTTGCTGCGTGATGATGTGTTGCAGCACAAAGATGACGGCGGTCAGCACGATGATGCTGCGGACCGTTGGCGTGTCCGACAGCCAGCCGTCCCCGCCACGAGAGTACGAATCATCCCGGTAATAGTCGCGACTCGAAAGGCCCATACTGCGTTTCACCGCCTCCGTGGGTTCACCGCCTGTGCAACAGAGTCTACTACTGGGCCGGGATGGCTGACTCGCGGGATACGGTCGTTTCCGCCGTGGGTTGAGGCAACTTTTGCGTCAGTTCCAGATTGGTCGCCTGCAGCTTCAACACCATGTCGCGTTCTTGTCGCACTTTTTCCCGTAACTCGGCAATACTAAGCAGCACGCCATTGCGAGCTTCTTCCGTCTGTTCGAGCGGTGCAACGACGCCTTCGCGGAATTCGGCATTCAAGGCTTCGTCTTGTGCCAGTTCCGGTCCGCCAAACAGTTCCGCATTACGGACGGCGACCTGGCTTGTGGTCTCATCGAAGAGGCGGTTCTGCACGGCCATCGTTTGCTGACGTTCAGCCAACGTTTCCTGAGCCTTGGTAAAGGCGATGGTCTGATCATCGAACTGGTCGGAATACCCCGAGGGGAGCATGCTCCGCCATCGCCAGTTGCCGCCCTGCCAGGCAGGAATGGTGCCCCCATCGGGGAGACTCGCCTGACCCAGATCCGCGGGACGCAATCGCCAGGCGGGCAGAACCTGACATTGATCGGCCTGGGAGGTGACAACGCGGAATGGTCCCCGATAGATCGATACTTGTGTGCCGGGGTTCTGCGGATCGTCGTACAACTGGAAGCCGTGAATCACCATGCCTTCTTCGACACGCTGATTGGTTCCGATGCCCAGTTGCAGGCGACCTTCCGCGGCGTTCGCGGCCTGAGTATCAGCCACCCAGTAGGCTCCCCAGTCGCGCAGGGTCGTGGCGATGTCATCGCGGATGGCGACGAGTTTGGCCTGTTCTTTGACGACATCAGCCGCGAGCTTGCTGTAATCGGTATCGAACTTCTGAGCCTTGGCCGCCCAACTGTTGCGGACCGCGATCACCTTCGCAGTCAGCACGGTTGAAGCCAGCGAAGCCAGAATGATCAGAAACGCGAAAGTCTTACCAGACCAGTGCATACCACACCTCAAGGAGCGTACAGCGGCGCATCGCCAGTCACATCGGCTGTTAAGGACGCAGAACTTGTATCCTCAACCGCTAAACCGTGCGATCGCGCAAATGCTTACCTTCCAACAAGATGATAGGCCGTGGGAAAACCGCTGGTCAAGCAGATTCCGGAACCAACTCACCGGTCAGGACGACCAGATTGGTATAACCGGCGGTGCCACGGGAAATCCAGAGGGCCTGATCGCTGCAATCGCTGTAAGCTGTTTATGTGGTGTAGTCGGCATTCAGCTCGACATATTCCTTGGTGAGATCGCTGGTCCAATAGCGGACATGGGCCGACCCGTGCGACAGCGTCAATCCAATCGTCACCTCCCGGTGGTCACGTAAACTTTGTGAGACGGCTGCCGCATCAAAGGGCAAGGGGCGACCGTTTTCATAGAGTGGGTAGCCGTTCATCACCAGCGAGACTTCTTCTTCTCGCAACGGGACGCCAGCATAGCCTGCCGCCGACACGATGCGGCCCCAGTTCGGGTCGGCACCGCAGATTGCGGTTTTCACCAGGGCACTGTTGGCAACAGATTCGGCAATTTTGAAAGCTTCCTCGCGGGTGCGGCATCCCACGACATCAATCTGCACGAAGTGATGCGCCCCTTCCGCGTCCTGAATGATGGCCATCGCCAGCTCTTGTGCGACCTCATTCAGTGCGGTTTGAAAGGCTTCCAAATCCGCGGGGGAACCAGGACCAACTCCGGCCGCCCCATTGGCTAGCAGCATCACCGAATCGCTGGTACTTTCATGCCCATCGACACTGATGCAATTGAAGCTGTCCTGCACGGCGAGCCGGATGCACGCGGCCGCATCATCGGATTTCAGGTCGGCGTCGGTGAGGATCGCGCACAGCATGGTGGCCATGTTCGGAGCGATCATCGCCGCCCCTTTGCAGACGCCGGTCACCCGGACCGTGGTTCCCGACAACTTGATCGTGCGCGTCGAGAGCTTCGGCACGGTGTCGGTTGTCATCATGGCCAGGGCGGCATCGTGCAGACCATCGGCGGTGGCGGCTAACGCGGTGTATGCCTTCGCGATGCCATTTTGAATCCGGTCCATGGGCAGGAACCGGCCGATCACACCGGTCGAGGCGACCAGTACATCGAGCTTATCGCAGCCGATGAGTCCCGCCGCCGCCGCCGTCATGGCTTCGGCATCGGCCAGGCCCTGCTCTCCGGTGCAGGCGTTGGAGTTGCCCGAATTGATGAGAATCGCCCGCGCGGTGGAACGCGGCAGTCGACCACGCGTCACCTTCACAGGCGCGCCACACACCAGGTTCGTGGTAAACACCCCCGCCGCCGCACAGGGACGGTCCGAGACGAATAACGCCACATCCTTCTTCGGGGAACTGGGATCTTTTACTCCGCAGGTCACACCGCAGGCGGAGAATCCGAGAGGCAACGGAACAGCAGTCATGCTTGGCGTTTCTTGTGAAAGACGGTGAGTTCAATCCCTTGAACCGACAACGTACCGACCCACGCAGACGCCGCCAAGGGTCACGAGGTTCGCGATGTTCCCGTCCAACCATCCGTTACGGCTGCACCACACGCTGACGATACTTTTCGTACAGTCGAGTCTGTCGGCTTTCGGGGCGGAAGGGTTTTCCGCCGATGATCACGCCTTTCACTTGAGAGGTGACCTGCAGCGGCGAGCCATCGAGAATCACCAGGTCGGCCCGTTTGCCCGGCGTGATCGAACCGCACTGGTCGGCAATCCCCAGAATTTCCGCCGCAGCCAAGGTGACACTTCGCAGTGCGGCTTCTTCGGGCAATCCAAACGCGACAGCCATGCCCGCCTCAAACGGAGCGTTGCGGCTGTTGGAGGCATTGTCCGAGCGAATCGCGAACTTGACTCCGGCTTCCTGCAAACGGCCGGGGTTCGCATAGGTCGCATCATACGGATCGAACTCATAGGTCGGTTCCCGCATCACGGGTCCGACAATGACCGGGATCTCTTTAGACTTCAGTTGATCGGCCACTTTCCAGGCATCGCTCGCCCCACACAGGACGATTTTCAGCTTTTCCAACTCGGCAAACTTGATCGCCTCTACGAGTTGCTGCTCGGTCTGGGCTTCGATGAAGACCGGCTTTTCGCCACGGACATACGGCCGCAGGGCTTCATAACGCGGATCGACGACGCGATCGAGCCCCCCGGCTTCCGCGGCGGCAGAACGGGCGGCATCGTAAACGCGGGCCTGCTTCAGCCAGTCGCGCAGTTGTTCGACCTGATCTTTGTTGTTCTTGTAGCCGGGCCAGTGAATCTGCAGACCACAGGCATCGACCAGCACCATTTCCGGGGCCGTCCAGCCTGCCAGTGTCATGACGGAACTCTGTCCGGAGATCACGCCCGACGTCGGACGAATCAGTGCCGTCGTGATGCCACCGGCCCGTGCGACAGGGATTAACTCCGAATCGGGATTGATGGCCACACCGGCCCGCAAATCGGGTTGATAGACGCCCGTTTCATCATAGTCGTGAGTTTCCACGACCTTGCCGATTTCCGTGATGCCCGCCGTGGTCCCGGAATCAATCAGACCGGGATAGACCTGTAAGCCGTCCAGATTCACCACTTGAACATCCGCCGGAATGGCCGGCAGGTTACTGACCGTGGTGATTTTGCCATCTTCGATCACGATCACGCCGTGCTCGATGGTCGGCCCATCGACCGGGTGGATCTGTGCATTGATCAGGGCATAGCGTCCCAGCGAAAGATTGGGCCAATCGATCACCGCTTTACGATCACTGGCAGCGGGCAGATGCACTTCGCGAGGTTTCGCCGAGTGTTCCAGACCGGCAGTGGACATGGCTGTCGGTTGTTTTTCACGGACAAAGACAGGTTCCCCGGCGATCAACGTCAATTCGCAACGGGCGAAAGTGTTGAGCGGGTGTCCGTTGTAAATCGCCAGATCGGCCTGTTTGCCGACTTCAATCGAACCGACCCGGTCCTCGATTCCCAGTTCCCGCGCGGGGTTCAGCGTGACGAGTGACAACGCCTGTTCGGCGGGCAGGTTGCCATACCGCACGGTCTTGGCGGCTTCCTGATTGAGATGCCGCATCAATTCGTCGTTGTCACTTTTAATGACGACATTCGCACCGGCTTCGTGCAGCAACGCGGCGTTGTACGGGGTGGCATCGTAGGCTTCGACTTTGTACGCCCACCAGTCGGCGAAGGTGCTGCAACTGGCTCCGTGAGCCACAATTTCGGGGGCGACTTTGTACCCTTCCAGCACGTGCTGTAGTGACCAGACCCGCAGGCCATGCTGATTCGCCACCCGCAATAACATCAGGATTTCATCGGAGCGGTAGCAATGGCTGTGGATGAACTTTTCCTGACTCAGAATATCGGCCAGGGCTTCCAACCGCAGATCATGCCGGGGGGGGAGCAGTGACGACTTCCGGGTCTCATCCTCTTTGATGAGTTGCTCGTACTGTTGCCAGTCGCGACGGTACTCCAGTGCTTCGATGAAGGCCCGCTGCAAGGTGGCTTCGACACCCAACCGGGTATTGGGAAAACGCCCGCGACGGAATTTGACGTTTTCCCCCAACGCAAACTTCACACCAGAGTGAGCCCGCGGCAACAGGTGCTCGGCCGCCGTGGCTCCATGCTTGAGTTGCACCACGGCATCTTGCCCACCAATGACGTTGGCCGAACCGTGCAGCAGACGAATTGTGGTGACACCTCCGGCAGCCGCCCGGTATTCCTGGGCATCGTGCGTGTTAATCGTATCCTGCACACGCACTTCACAGACGATCGAATGCGTGGCCTCGTTCACGCCCCCGAGTCCGTTGGAGATCATGATGTGGCTGTGCGTGTCGATAATGCCCGGCATGATCCAGCGGCCAGTGGCATCGATCACGGTCATTTCCGGTTCGGGTTGAAGATCGGGGCCGATGGCTGCGATCTTGCCCTCTTTGATCAGCAGCGACTGTTGTTCCAGCGTGGTCCCCAGACCCGTGATGATCGTGCCCCCTTTGATGAAGACATTCCCTTGGGTGGTGAGCGGTCGGGCCTTCCGATCATCCGGGAATTCCAAGGGGCGAGTGGCTGTCTTGCTTTCAGTGGGCTTGGTGACATCTGTGACGGCCGAAACCGGACCATCGGCTTCGTCGACCCCTTCAATGGTTTCCATCTGTACCGGGCCGGTTGATTGGGCCGTGTTCTCGGGACGACGTTTGGCCGTGAAGGCCGCCGGTGATCCGAAGGGGGATTTCACCGTGCCGGTCAGGGTGTCATCTTGCAATTGACCCGAGAATTTGAGAACGACACTGCGGTCACCCGCACCAATGGCGATCTCGAAATCCAGTTGCGACCCACTCACCCGACCATTCTGAATGAGACCGCTTCCCTGGCCACTTTCGAACCGGCCCGCGAATCCACTGCCGCTGCTGTGGATGGTGAGTGTTCCCGGGAGTGGTGTGTCGTCGGACTCGATCGTGACCTCCCAGGTCCCGGCCAATTCGGGGGCTGGAGTTGCCATCGCGCTCGGAGCCAGGGGGTTGGCATCCTTGTTGAACTCAAAGCGTTCGCCACGCACGATCACATACCGCACCTTGGTTTGTTCGTGCTCCAATGGCCCGGTGGTGATCGTGAAATTGGCCAGCAAGCCGGGAGCGATGCGACCCAACTGTTGATCGAGGCCGAGGATCGCCGCCGGTTGTGTCGTGAGGCTGGCCAGAATTGCATCGGCCTTCATGCCTTGGGCAGTCAACTGCTTGATGGCTCCCCAAAGATCGTTGGGTGACTTCAACCCCTCGGTGGACCATCCGACCCGGTGTCCTGCGGCTTGCAGTTTGACGGCTGTTGCCACACGGTCCCGCCATTGCTGCCGCTTCCATTCCAAGACCGTTTGCGGATCATCGATGTGCGGGAACGGCGATTTTTCGTCCCCTTTGTCCGCTTTGGGTTCTTCCCCCCAATTCAGGGCCAGCAACCAGTCGGCCGATTCTTCTCCGAACAACGGTAGCGTCTTGGCGGCGTCACGTCCTCCCCAGTAGACGGGCCGTAACTGATATTCGCTAACCAATCGCCGGGCTCGCTCGACATCGTCCCGGGTCTCCACTTCGAAGAGACTCCGCATGGGGCCGTTTCGCAAACCCTGCATCGCGGTCCAGACGGGGTCCACGGGGGGGGCTTCAATGCCGGGGATCGATGTTTCATACAGCTTCTGCTGAAGCGCGTGCCGTTCCGCATCAGCAAAGTGCTGCCGCAGATGGGCAAAGGCTCCCATCAATGTGCTGGGGTATTCGCCCCCATGACGATCCCAGAGCCGCACGGTCATCATGACTGCCGGGGCGAGCATCGCCTCTCGCGGAGGACGGCCATCGAGCAGCAGGCAGGCCGATTGTCCGCTCAGGATTCGCCCCGTTGGCGTTACATGCACCAGACAGAACCCGGCTTGTCGAAACTTGTCGAGATCGCCCTTCCCCCATTTCATCGCACTGCCGACGGACCACTGTGGCGTCAGCCCACTGTGTTCATCGGGATAGACGCTGATGAGAGGCTGTCGGGACGCATCCACCGGGGCCTGGGTGACGGTGGGTAAAGCGACGCTCGAATCAATCAAAGCAGAGGACGCGGCATCCATGAAACCGGCGTAGACCGTGAGCCCCTGCAGATCAACCGTTTCGGCATCGG
The DNA here is from genome assembly GCA_016125225.1 of bacterium. Lineage (GTDB taxonomy): Bacteria > Planctomycetota > Planctomycetia > Planctomycetales > Planctomycetaceae > DSVQ01. Next base: position 865,689 of record WGME01000003.1, read on the forward strand.
GCGGGATCGTGACATCGGAGCCCACCGCCTCGATTCGGCCGTCGCGTACCAGGATGGTTCCGTCTTCAATGAGGTGTCCCGGTTCGGTGACGACGCGTGCATGCTGCAGGGCCAACGCCGCGACCTGGAATCCCGGCTGATCGTCAGCGCCAGCCAGATTCTCCGCCGCTGTGAAGAGCGCCGTGCCAAAGATGAAGAGCCAGAGAGGCGAACGAACAGACCACAGCAGCGACATCAGCACATTCCGTTGAAGGCCATCATTTACAGGGGCGGAACAGAAAACGTGCCAGATTGGCCGCACCTCTGGCTCTGGTTGGATTGTTAATACGGTAACGGTGCCCGAGGGGCTGTGACCAGCAGGAGTCAGGATGGATGAAAACTTTGTGGGAAGGGAAAAGTCTTGAATTGACACACCGGGGGGATTCGATATGATAATCCATAGGTTCTTGCGGGGATGTAATATCCCTGAGTGATAGCAGGTCGCACTTCTGTAGCGACCCGACATTGAGCTGTCGATCTACAGACGTGGATGGAAGTTCAGTCACCCATCAGTTCTTCCGGTCTTGGGGAACTGATAATTGTTGGTTGACCTCTGGGCAGTTTTGGCTGGCAGGTCGCCACTCCGGGTGGATCGCTTGTCGGGAAGTGATGGGAAGCTCTGTGATTCCGTCTGTTGAATGAGTGGAGTTGCTCATTCGCTGGGGCTTGTTCTTCTTGGTTCAGGGGACGATGTGACGCGTTAGGGGTCTCGCCTGTGTGCGAACTGACCAACGCTGATCGTCAACATGCCGTTCCTCCCGTGCATGTGAGGAATTCCGTCTGTTATTGGGCTGCCTGTAGTCGGAACTGTTTCCGGCCAGTCTCAGCCACTGAAATTGGCAGGCCTCGCGTGCCGGAATCAGGCAGCCAGGTGGAGATCGACGTTCGAACGCTCCGTTCTGGCTCGATGAAGACTCTCACCAGTCAAGGCAAATTTTGAGAGTGGCAATTGCAGTATGCATCTGTTGCCTCAGTGTTTGACGAATTTTTCTTGCGTTCCTGCAGTGAGCAAATGGTCACGGTGCCGGCGGGGGTTGACGCCCCGTTTGTCTCCCGTTGTGCCGCTGACGTTTTCCGTTCTGTTTCACAACCTTTGCATCGGGATTGAAACCATCTTCAATCTGGGGCCGTTTCGGCCGGGACTCTGGCTCTGTTTTGACCAGATCTCTGACTCTTGCCATCTCCCTAATGCCTTCATCTGGAATTTACGGCATGACTGAAAAGCGTCCGACTCCTCCCAAACGGACCACCCGTCCCCGCCGCCGCACAACGCCTGCTGCGGATGCAGCCGCGGACGAGACTCTCGAACATCGCTCTGCGGAAACCGCGGCTCCTCGCGCCATCGATGATGCGTTTGAAGAAGCCGCCGCTGCCCGGGCGGAATTCGATGCTCCTCCCAGCGAGCAGGATATGGATTTCGAAGCCCTCGAAACCCGTCGTCCCACCCGCACACGCAGCACGACCACCCGCAAAGCCGCCCCGCGCCGCCGAGCAGCGGAACCCGAAGCCGCACCAGCCCCCGCCGCTCAATCCGGCTGGGATGATGAAGGACCAGCAGACAAGGCTGTGGGGTCGTTGGAACTGTATAAAGAAGCCAATTCGGCTGACGCATTTAACGAGGAACCGGTGGCTCCCCGTCGCCCGACCCGCCGTCGGGCACCCCCGCGTGCCGAAGTGCGTGAGGAAGCGCCGCCCGATACTCAGGACAGCCGGGAATTCCGGGACGCACCCAGCGAATCCATGGATGACCTCGGGCCGTCCGATCAGATGCCGCCCGACAGCATGCGGTTCGATGATGATGGTTCCGGTCCTGGCCCCGGACAAGGGGGCAATGGTCCGGACAACTATCAGGATGGGCAACGCCGCCGTCGCCGTCGCCGTCGTGGTGGTCGCGATCGCGGTCCTCAGGGCGGCCCCATGAATCAAGGGGGCTATGGTCAGCAGCAGGGCCGCTATCGCCAGGGCCCCGGCAACAACCAGCGTCGCCCGCCCCATCAGCCACGCAACGATTATCAGCCGCGTCAGGATCGGGGCCCGCAGCCACCGCGTGCCGATCTACCCGGTTCGCCGGTCATGGGAATTCTGGAACTCCATCCCAAAGGTTACGGATTCCTGCGTGAAGCGAAGGCTGGCTATTCGTCGCAAGATACCGACCCATTTGTCTCCAGCTCGATCATCCAAAAGCTGAATCTCCGGGAAGGGGTGATGATCACCGGGGAAGCGGTTTCCGGTGGCCGTGGTCAAGGTCCTCGCCTGCGTCAAATTGACAGCATCGAAGGCCGGACCATCGAGGCTTACCAGGAAATCCGCAGCTTCGATGAACTGACCGCCATCAGCCCGTTTGAGCAAATCCAGCTCGAAACCGGCGCGTCGCCTATTACCATGCGGGTGATGGACCTGCTCACACCGATCGGCAAAGGCCAACGTGCACTCATCGTAGCTCCGCCGCGGTCTGGCAAGACGATGTTGCTGCAGGAAATTGCCGACTCCGTCAGCAAGAACCATCCGGAAGTTTATCTGATGGTGCTGCTGATCGACGAGCGGCCGGAAGAAGTGACCGAAATGCGTCGCCGCGTGCATGGCGAAGTCATTGCTTCCTCGATGGACCGTGAAGTCGAAAGCCATGTCCGTGTCAGCCAGCTCATTTTCGAGCGGGCCAAGCGGATGGCCGAATCGGGTCGCGATGTCTTCATCCTGCTCGACAGCATCACCCGGACTGCCCGGGCCTTCAACAAGTGGACCAGCAACACCGGCCGCACGATGTCGGGTGGTTTGGATGTGAAGGCGATGGACATTCCGAAGAAGATGTTCGGCACGGCCCGTCGGTTTGAAGAAGGGGGCTCGCTGACCGTGGTCGGCACTGCCCTCATCGACACCGGCAGCCGCATGGACGAAGTCATCTTCCAGGAGTTCAAGGGGACCGGGAACATGGAACTGGTCCTCAGCCGCGATCTCGCCGATCGCCGCATCTGGCCAGCCATCGATATCAGCAAATCAGGCACCCGCCGTGAGGAAAAGATTCTGTCACCCGAAGTGATGGAAGGGGTGACGCTGCTGCGTCGCAGCCTGATTTCCTTGAACCCGGTCGAAGCGATGGAATCTTTGACCAAGACGTTGGCTAAGTTCCCGACCAATGCCGAATTCCTCGCCAAGGTCCGTTCGATTCTGTAGCCAACATCGTGACTTTCAAAGTCACCAATGAGCCGCGAGGCAACGCCGAGCGCTGAGTCGATCTCAGCGCTCGGTTTCATTTTGCTGATTCAACTATGCGGTCCCGATGCCATTTCGCTCGGTCATGCTTGCCCATCCGCTCAAAATGCTCAGCCAGAAACGTATGCACTTTACTCAACCGAGGATTGATCGCAACGGCTTGCTCAAGTGCGTGAATTTCTAGCTTTGAATCACCCAGATGCCGGGCACAGTCGGCATAGGCCAGCCAGTCGCCCGCTGACCTACGGGATTGAGTCAGCAGCAAAAATGACTCAGCGGCCTGTTTGTAGTCACCTCGATTTGCATAACCGACGGCCAGAATATAACGCGTATTGGCCCATTCCTTAGCGGGCAGTTCGCCCTGGCTGAAGGCTTCCCTTGCGAAGTCCAGACTTTCTGATGCGCCAAACTCAAAGCTCATGCGAGCCAGAGCCGCGAGAATCTGGGGGTCTGTAGTTCCCTGTTCATCCAGTTCGGCCAGACGCATCGCAGCTTGGTCCCAGGCACGTTGTCGAATGCCCGGGTCATCACTTTCCATCGCAATCTGAAACCATGCCAACGATAAATCCCGTTCTAATTCCGCCGCATTTGTTGCGTCATCTGTCAGCACTGGTGTCAAATCAGATTGAGGTAAAGCAGCGGGTGTCTCGTCGTTGGGGCGACGCATTATTCGATGATGTGTGAATGCATGGTGGGGAATATCGGTCCCTGTGCGAGGCATGTGGCATTCGATGCAATTGTCGGCAGGTTTCGTCGCTTGGCGCTCAAGCAAGGGGTTGCTGCAATCACTCTCTTGATGACAGCTCAGGCAGACTTGCCGGTACTTTGTTTCACTCATTTCTGCTGAAGTGGTATCGTGCGGATGATGGCAGGTGACACATGTCAGACTATCCGACTTGCGGTAACAGGCGCTCAGGAGCAACTGCTCGGCGTGACCAACCACGGTCATCGACGAATCCGTAGAGAAACGAAAGTCTCTGCGGAATTCTGTTAACGGATGTCCTGGCACAAAGTCGCCATATTCATGTCCGTCCGCTGGAACTTGAGCGTCAGACCGCAGATGGCATTGTTGGCAGATCGCATCAGCCAGCGTTCGTGAGAGTCGCTGCGGATTGATGATAGTTGTGTCGCGCCCGCTGAGGCTGGCTGACTGTGTCGTGGCATTCTGGTGTTTAGCGACATGCAGCGATCCAGGCCCATGACAGCGTTCGCAGCTAATCGATGTCTCGATAATTGTGGCACGATGCAGGCTGTGATCGGGGAATTCCGTTTGCCCCATGTGGCAGCGGAGACAATCTCGCCCGGTTTCCCGTTGGAATCCGGGTTGTTCAGCCCGATGGTAACCTGGTGACATATCCCACTTCTGAAGTGAGGAATACCATGTCAGCGGCGATTCCATCAAAAATCCATCCTGTTCGATCAGATACGAACGGGAATGGCGACCGGAACCAATCACATAACGCACGGGATACTCTGATAGCAATAGCAGCTCGGTACCTGAAGGGGAAAGCGACCACTCCTGATGCATCAACCAACCAGCCTGATGAATCGCGGTATATTTGCGCTGCGAGGCCATGTGGACCACGGTGGCATCACCTGGTTCCACATGTGGATCATGGAGTGTTGCGGAACGGCCCATGCCAGTGCGCAGGTAGGCTGCTGCCTCTGCAGAATGACAATCCGCGCAGCGTGAACTGCCCACGAACTTAGCCGCCGATAATGCTTGGTTGGAGGTCGAACTGGCATCACTCTTCGTGATCGCGGATGCCGTTGCAGAAGAAGGATTTGTCGGAAGAGATGTTCGATCTCGGCAACCAGCCAAGGCTCCGCAGATTCCAATGCAAAAAACAGCAGATCGGGTTGCCGATAGCAACCGCGGAAATTGTGGCATGAGACGCATCCGGCTACGAGCGACGCCGAAAATCTGAGAGGGGTACCAGTCTCTCAGTATGCGCAGTTCTCGTTGCCACAATCAAATGTGGTCAGCCTCAGTCCATCCCACAATCGTCAATACGGAATGTCAGGGGGCAGCCTCAAGCAGGGAGTTTATCCGGTCGGATGACTTGCACGAGATTTCGGATCTGGTGGCTGCGGCGCATGTGCTTCTTTACGACTTCTTGTGCCATCTGCTTCACAAAGTAGGAGCCGGCGTTCCCATGAATATCAACCCGGTTGTCGGACACACGGCAGCTCAACCAACGTAGTTCGCGATGTTCCGCGTCTCGAAGAATCTCAGTTAAACGCCGCGCCTCCGAGACCAACTCATGCTCTCTGTGACGCGACTCTTCAGAATTCCCCGCGTCAAAAGAGTCCATGTCATGGGGGCTATACTCAACAAGACGATTCTTGCGAAACGTGGATTTCTGTTCCGTGGCGATCATGGGGGCCTGATCCTTCACCAGTGGGAGTGAGTCGCGATTCCGCGAGATGTGACTAAGGTATTCGCCGCAGCACTCGGCGTGCCATGAGGACCACTGCAGGGCATATCACATGCGATTCATCAGTTCTCAACGCAATTCGCGAGCACTTGCTCGGAATTGGACCGCTGGCGGTGCTTGATCAGCGACCAGTCTGCATGATTGGCGATCATTGCCTGAGAGGTCGTGGGAAAGATGCTAAATGCGTGCGGAACACTGAGCGGAAGGACAGAGCTACTACTTCGCTTTTCGCCGACGCTTTGCAGCCTTCTCGCGATTTTCCTGCAACCGGCGGCGGATCACGCGCTGGATGAGGGGGTAGGGCATTTTCTGATCGAGCGGGAACTTCAGATTCCCCTTCGGACCCTGATACTTCGTCAGAGCTGCCAGCAACTTTTCATCGCCACTCAGCGGCGGATAGATACCGATGTGTTCTTTGAAGGCGGCGAAGTACATCAACACGCCGTCTTGGAAGAACGCGGGCATCCGGTAACTGATGCGTTCTTCCGCCTCGGGCGCGATCTCATGGATGAGTTCCCGAATCTTCTGCAGAATCGGCTGCACGGCGGGATCACATCCCGCGATGTAGTCGTCGATGGTTTCAGGAACAGGCGTGGGTTTCATCGTCGAGGTTCAAGCAACAACGGATTTCAATTGGTCAGGAGTCTGCACTGCTGAGGATTGTATCGTCAACGGACGAACGCGGGCGTATCCGACGGCGAGCACGGGTGCGGTCACGAACACATATTGAATCCGGCCGGGGCCGATTGGCTGGGCATGGTTGCGGACCAAGCGTGTCTGGAAGATGTAGTCGCACAGCATCTGGCGTTCCTCTTCGATAAACGTCCACAGCCAGTCGACGTAGAAATTGATCGGGAAACCAATCAACCAGATGACCAGCCAGGACAGCCGCAGGGTCATTCGGATGATCGATGGCTTGCGGCCATCCAGCGTGATGATCTTGGCACCCGTGATCCAATAACCTGGAGATCGAAAACGTGACGGTTTAAGTACGACGAGATAACACCAAACGCTGATGACGGAAAGCCAGGGAGAGATCGACGTCAATGGCGTGGTGATAGCCAGCAGCACAAAGCCATCGACGCCCAGGATCACCAGATGACGAAAGCCGCCGATGTAATCCGATTTGTCATAAACCAGCGGTCCTGGAGGGAAGGTTGAGATTTCGTTACCGGAGGGCTTCGACAAAGAAACAGGGTTTTCTATGAACAAGATGAACGCCCCTCATGACTGTTATAGGAAACCGGTCTGTAATAAGTCATCGAGAAATAAAGTGCAGGGCGATTGTGTCATGGGGGCACATTTCCGAGCAAGTCTGTCATGCCTCCGCGGCATCGAGAACTTGGGCCTGCGGATAAGAGAGCAAAGACCGGTACGAGCCATCTCAACAGCGAAATGGTCTCTTGTCACTTGGTCGCGGCACGCCGTAGCCGGTCGTTGAGGGCAATGCCTAGTCCGGTATTCGGAAATGGCACCGCGACGATGCGTTGCAAGGACGATCGATCGAGTTCGTGCAGTGTCTCGAAGAACCGCGCTGCGGCGACAATCAGATCGCCCTCGTCCGACAGCACCCGATGCACGGCGTAGCCAGCGGCATGGCAGGGTGTCAGTGTCAAGAGTCCCCAACGGATGCCCGATGGAGGACGTGGCAACTCTCCTTCCGCGATCACAATTTCTGTTCGCGGGGCATAGTGTTGGGGCAGCATCCCCGGGGCTTCGGGGGCCGTGGGCGATTCGGTTGTCGCCAGACGAACATCCGGAATTACAGTCTGCAATTCGTCGATGGATAACCCGCCCGGTCTAAGAACGGTCGCCGTCTCACCTTCGATTTTGACAATGGTTGACTCAACGCCGACGGTGCATGGACCACCATCGAGCACCAGGTCGATGACGTCGCCGAGTTGATCGAGCACGTGTTCCACGCGGGTCGGGCTGAGGCGTCCAAAGCGGTTGGCACTGGGGGCCGCGATCGGACAGCCGGACTGCGTGAGTAATTCCTGCATCAGAGGATGCCGTGGTACACGAACGCCAACTGTGGGCAGGCCCGAGGTGACGAGTTCCGAAATCGCGGCCTGCTTGGGCAGGACGATGGTGAGTGGTCCCGGCCAGAAGCGGCGTGCCAGTCGCTCTGCGGGTTCGGAGATTTCGCTGGCCACGGCGGATACCGCAGCGAAATCGGGGACATGCACGATGAGTGGATCAAAAGTCGGTCGTTGTTTGGCGGCAAAGATGCGGGCCACCGCGTTGCGATCGAGCGCATTGCCACCCAGGCCATAGACGGTTTCCGTGGGCACGGCGACGATGCCGCCGCGTCGAATCACAGCGGCGGCCAAGGCAACATCGGTAGTCACAGGGCAGGGCATGGCCCCATTGTCGCCAACCGTAGCCGTAGCGTCGAGTCAGTTCCTGGCCGGTTGAGAATTATGGTTCCAGGTGTTGCTGATTCTTCCATTGCTCCAGTTGCTGGGGTGTCAACCCGGCTGGAGCCTGCGGTGCTTGTGCCTGACCGCTGGATGAAGGTGGCTGTTGCGATGTCCACAGCGTCTGTACGGTGTCAAAGCCTTCGTCAGCGGCTGTGGCGCCGGCCGTAGTGATGGACGCACTCTCAGAAGGATTGGTCCGGGCGAGTTGTTGACGGGCTGGACCGTTGGCCACATCGGTCGGCAGACCGCGTTGGCGTTGCACTTTGGCTAACATCGCCGTCGCGGGAACCAGCTTGGGATTGATGGCAAGAGCCTGCTGGAATTCCGACTCGGCCGCTGCCAGTTCGCCCTGCTGTTGCAACAGGTAGCCCACGTTGTAATGGGCTTCGGCAGGACCGACGATGCTGGCGAAAGCTTCGTATCCACCGGTGATATCGCCGCCCTTGGTCAAGGCGATGGCTAACTGATGTTTGAACACCAACTCGTTCGGGGCCAGTGTAATGGCTTCGCGATACTTTCCGATCGCCTGATGGTAATTGCCCGTCGAGGCGTAGAATTCGGCCCAACCTGCGATGACCAGCGGATCATTCGGACGTAGTTTTTCGGCTCTCTTGAGATGCTCTTCGGCTTCAGTGATACGACCAGCCAGACGATCGAGCCGTGACAGACCCAGCAGGGCCTCGGCTGATCGGGGTTCGTACTGCAAAGCCCGCTGGTAGGATTCCCGAGCTTGTGGAAACTGCTTCTGCTGTTCCTGCCAGCGGCCATAAGCAATATGGACAGTCGCGGGATGCCGCATTTCCTGGCTTTGGGCGATGTCGGCGGTTCCGGGAACGGAAATGCTGGTGCGATCGGGCATCGGACCGGAAGGCGATTCGTTCAAGGCCATGCGGCTTTGAGAACAGCCCGTCATCGCAGCCGCACATGCCAGACTCAGCCACCAGCGTGAGTTGCGGTTTCGGTTTTCCAGCATGTTCGCTCCCTCTTTCCAAGCACCGCGAAGGAAGCACCCCAAGGTGTTCCCACCGTCATCGACCTAAGACTGCAATTCGTGAAACAGCCGCCCCGTGGCATACCGCAACGTTTCTTCATCCCATGCCATCGCACGACCATGAAACCGGCACATCGCTTGCGCCAGATCCAGCAGATCGCGCGGGTCACTGGAACGGGGGATGCGGCCTTTGTCGTAGTAGTGTTCGTACAAATACGCGACCGCTTCCGGACTGCTTGCAACACCCCGCTGCTGGCAGGTTGACGTGAATATCTGCGTAAAAATGTCCTTTTCCGGCGGATCGACGCGAATCTTGTAGCGAATCCGCCGCAAGAAGGCGTCGTCCACCAGATCCTTCGGGTTCAGGTTCGTCGAGAAGATAACGAGCTGTTCGAACGGGACTGAGAACTTCCGCCCGGTGGTTAACGTCAGGTAATCGACGCGCTCTTCCAATGGCACGATCCAGCGATTCAGTAAGTCGCGCGGGCTGACGAGTTGCCGCCCGAAATCATCAATCAGAAAGACACCACCGTTGGCTTTGATGTGCAGCGGTGCGTTGTAGAAGTTGCCGTTTTTGTGATGCTGCAGTTCCAGCATATCGAGGTTGAGTTCGCCGCCTGTGATGACCACGGGGCGTTTCACGCGTCGCCATCGCAAGTCCGACAATCCATCGGGATTCGAAGAGAGTCCCGGCGAAGTCTGCGTGACCTTGGGCAACATCCCACGACGGGCCAATTCCGCATCGTCGGCCGTCTGATGCAGGACCGGATCGAAGATGGTGATGATGGTGTTCTCGGCCTGGATGGCGTAAGGGACATACATCTCGCCGCCGGACATATTCAGATAGCGGCCGAGACCCTTGGCGATGACCGTTTTGCCATTCCCCGGCGGACCATAGACGAAAATCGACCGTCCGCTGCAGACCGCGGGACCGAGGTCGTCCAGCAGATCCGGACGGATGATGAACCCTTCAAAGGCCGTTTTCAGCGACGCCGGAGTGCATTGTGTTCCCGTCACCGTCTGACGACGGCATTGGGCCACATATTGTTCCATGGTCACCGGTGCCGGACCGACGTAGCGACATTGTTCGAATGTTTCCCGGGCACGCAGCCGTCCCAGTTCCGTCAAACCGAAGCGGTAGGAAATGCGGCCCATGACATCACCGCCCGATGCCTCCAGGCAGCGCTGATCTTTGAGAAATCGCAAGGCTTCGTCGATGAGCGGAAAGGGCAATCGAATCTGATGGGCGATTTCCTGGCCGAGCAAACTCCCCTGCACATACAGGACTTTCAAGGCCATGTCGGCGAGAAAGCCCAGGGTGAGGCCGGTATCGGGCAGATTGGTTGGCAGGCGTGGTGCCGGGGCCGCGTGAGCATTTCCGCGAGCGAGCCAGTCTGTGGGATGCGGCGGCGTCGCTTCAGGGGCAGGGCTGGAAACAGGGGCAGCCGACGACGGTTGCTGACGTGCAGCCGCGCTTCCAAAGACTTCCTCGACGATCGATTTCTGCCCCTGCATGCCTAGCGCTTCAACCTGTTTCGGTGCGACAGAGATCCAGTGTTTGTGATGGCTTGAACTGCACTTTGAAGTGCCTGCCCCTGCCATTCGCGATGCTTAACGAATCGGGGATGTTCCGGTCGACGATTGGCCTGATCCGCTACCACCGCCGCCTTGCGATCCCCCCGAACCACCGCTGCTGCCACCACTACGGCTGCGGACGGTGAAGAGTCGCGGCGCGGGAAGTGATTGAAGTTCCATCCGTCGGAGCTGATCGATCTCCTGAGCCGGACGTCCGCGGTAACGGTCATATCGCACGGAGACAGGAATGCCCCCTTCCGGACGAAACTCGCGGACGGACTGTTCCACCACGGCTGTTCGCTGGAGATCGACCGACGAAGACGGGCTTTGAGCGATGTAGATCGAGCGGTATTGCACCGGTGTCGCGACGACGATCCATTGCAGGTGATCGCGGCCGACGGAATTCAATTGCTGCGTTTCCGGATCGAAATGGTAATCCTGCAACGTGGTCGCGCCGATCCAGCCACCCGCGGCCTGCTGATCAATCAGGTTGCGGACGAAAGCCTGGTCATCACAGTTGTACGGATGCGGCCAGTAATGGGCGTGATGATACTTGTGAACCCAATGTTGCTTCTCACCCGTGGGGCGGGGATAAGGGGGCCAGAGCTTGCCGTCTTTTTCGACCTGCCGTGCTCCCGGCGGATCACCGGCCCGCAAGGCCCACCATTCATCGGAATACGGGTACGGTTCCCCAGCCAGAGCCGGAGAAATCAAATTCTGGGCAACCAGACAAGCCCATAATCCAGTGAGACCCGTGTGTCGCAGCATACCCATTCCCCCTCTCGCCGCAGTCTCGACAGACCGCGAGCGCTCCTCCGACCGGGTCCGTGGAGACCCTCTGAAGTGCCGGTGCAGGGGTCGGCGCTGGCCCAGCGCAGAGATCCCCACGCTTCCGTTATCGTCCGTAAGCTGTAGCGGTCATAACGAGAAAACCGCTTCGGACGATTGTGAGGGGGGAATTCCTCACGTCCCGCGCCAGACGCTGATGAGTGCCGGGTACTGGGAAATCAGCCGGAATTTGCGATGTAAACGCCATCCCCTTCAACGGTTACGTTGAATTGCTTCAAGCAGATGCGGGGATTGATCTGGTGGCAGCCGGTCCGGATGTCGTATTGCCAGCCATGCCAGGGACAGGTGACCACGTCTTTCCGTACCATGCCCTGAGCGATGGGTCCGCCGGCATGCGGACAAATGCCATCGACGGCGAAAACTCCGTCCTCCGTTCGGAACACGGCGACAACCTGCCCATCGACGACGAACTCGCGCCCTTTGTCCATCGGCAGATCGTCCAGAGCACAGACACGTTCACCAGCGGGCATGACAATGCACTTTCGATCGGCTTAAGGAATTCTCAGCGGAAAGCAAAAAGCGGAAGGCGGAAAGCCAACTGCAGCGAGTCGAGGACTAATCCGGCTTTCTGCTTTTTGCCTTCTGCTTTCCGCTGGAATGCAGTCTCCTGCTGAGAGCAGGTTCAGTGGCCGTATGATCCGACCAGTTTTCTTTACGCGGCGGTCTTGGCGGACTTCCGTACCCGGGGCTCGCTTTTCCAGCGACGATGCACCCAGAAATACTGTTCCGGGGCCTGACGAATCAAGGCTTCCAACCCTTTGGTAAACCGCTGCGTAATTTCGCCCACCGGATCGTTGGTGGTGAGCGTCCGGGGATCAATCACCTCGGTGGCTCCAATCCGGAACCGCGACCAGCGATGCTCCGAAAAGTCGTCGGGTTGACGGATCGCCGCTCCGACCAGCACCAGGGCGTCGTACTCCAGGGCGAGCAATGCGATCGATTTGAACGTCGACGCCGGATGACCAAAGAAGTCGACGAACAATCCTCGTGACCCGGCGTCTTGATCACACAGCAACGCGACCGTGCCGCCACGTTGCAGCATCTGTTGGATGTCATCAAAATCGCCCCGCTTTTTCAGCAGCCGATGACCGTACTGTTCGCGATAGCGGCGGAACCAGTCATCGAGCAGCGGGTTGTCCATTTCGCGAGCGATCACCCCCATCGGAAAGCCCCAGGCACCGAACAGACCGTTCGCGACTTCCCAGTTCCCGAAGTGACCGCTCAGCACCAGCACCGGCCGCCCTGACAACAGTGGTTCGTTCGTGTAGGACAGATCGACGAAGTCACAGACCCCGAAATACGTTTGCCGGTGGAGATGCCGTGGGGCCTGCACGATTTCGACCACCATGCGGAACAAGTGAATCCACATGCGATAGACCGTCTGATTGATCCACGCTTCAGAGACCTCTTCGCCGAACGCCTTCCGCAAGTTATCGCGGCTGACGTTGTACCGCGACACTTTTCGTGGCAAACCATAGTGCAGAAAGGTGGCGAGTGCGGTCGCACAGCGCGTCGCCGTGCGTGCGGGCAGGCAGGCAATCAGACAGGTGATCACCCGGAATGCCAAGTACTCTGCCTGCCAGCGGATGCGTTTCCACATGATCGGTCACTCCGTTGACCGCAAGGATGGTGGCCTACGTTGGATAGTTTCGCCGGAATTGGACACAGGGTCAATCGGTTTTTACCAGCCCGCAGGGCCAGCAAGGGGTCCTTCGAATGCCATCCCTTGCTGGCGCTGCGGGCTGGTTGGCGGCATCACCACAGCGTGTAACCTCCATCGATGACCAAGGCCGCACCGGTCATGTAACGGGCCGCGTCGCTGGCCAGGTAAACCGCCAAGGGCCCCAAGTCGGCCGGTTGACCGAAGTCTCCCGCCGGAATCTGTTCGCGGAACTTCGAGATCACATCGGGATGTTCCTGCGACCAGCGGACATTCGGTTCCGTCATGAATCCGCCGGGGCAGATCGCATTCACGGTCACACCTTGTGGTGCCCAGTCCGCGGCGGCGGCTTTGGTGAGCTGGATCACAGCCGACTTCGAGGTTTCATAGCTGCGGCCACCAATCCCCTTGTTCGCCACCAGCCCGGAGATCGAGGCGATATTGATGATCCGCCCCCCTTGCCCCCGAGCCACCATTGCCCCGCCGATGTGCTTCATGCACAAAAACGTGCTCGTGAGGTTGAGGTCCATGATCTGCTGCCACTGCTCCAGCGTCTGGTCTTCCAGGGGCACATTGATCCGCCGCCCGCCGACGTTGTTGATCAAAATATCGATCGGCCCGTGTTGCTCGAGCACCGTTTGACAGAGGCGTTCGCACTCCGCCGGTTGACCGACATCACCGATCAGCGTGACGGCTATGCGGCCCAGTTCACGAATCTCGCCAGCGGTCTTATCCAGCGATTCCCCATCACGACCCACCAGCACGACATCGGCTCCCGCCGACGCAATCGCCAGGGCCATTTCGCGACCCAGCCCGCGACTTCCGCCGGTGATCAAAAGCCGTTTGCCATCAAGGCGGAAGCGATCCAGAATGTTCATGCGGAGTCCGTGGGTGAGACCAATCAGCGGGTGAGCACGGGGAGTTCGACGATCGGTAGTGCGGGGCCATCTGCTAGCGTGTCGTTGTCCGTTTTCGTCGGCAGGGCGACCGGGACCGGGCGTTTCGGGGCACCGAACATGGTTAGGCGGGCCACCCAGGCCAGGCCCTTCAGGCTGCTGAAGGTTTCGCTGACAGCGGTCGGTTCATAGCCACAGTGGACCATGCAATCGGCACATTTGCTGTTGCCACTCGCCCGGCCGTATTGCGACCAGTCGGTGGTGTCGAGCAGTTCCTGGAACGACTGGGCGTAACCTTCCTGCAGCAGATAGCACGGCTTCTGCCAACCGAAAATGTTGTACGCCGGGCTGCCCCACGGGGTACATTCCAGGTTCCAATACCCCTGCAGATATTCCATGAACAGCGGCGACAGATTGAACTTCCAGCGACGTTTCGCCTGACCGAGAATCCGTCGGAAGATATTGATCGTCTGCGCCCGTTGCAGGAACAACTCCTGTCCCGGAGCTTTTTCGTACTGATAACCCGGCGACAGCATCATGCCTTCGACGCCGAGGTCCATCAGCGTATCGAACATCGACCGCAGGGCTTCGGCACTGGCGTTGTTGTAAACCGTAGTGTTGGTTGTCACGCGGAAGCCACGAGCGACAGCCGCTTTGATCGCCGCAATGGCGACGTCATACACCCCTTCCCGGCAGACGGCGAAATCGTGTTCTTCTTTCGGTCCATCGAGGTGAATCGAAAAGGTGAGATACTTCGACGGCGTGAACTTATCGAGATGCTTTTCGAGCAGGATGGCATTGGTGCAGAGATAGACGTACTTCTTGCGGGCCACCAGACCGGCAACGATCTCGTCCATCTGTGGATGCAGCAAAGGCTCGCCGCCGGGGATCGAAACGATCGGAGCACCGCATTCATCGACCGCCTTGAAACACTGCTCCGGCGTGAGTTGTTTCCGCAGGATATCGGCCGGGTACTGGATCTTCCCGCAACCGGCACAGGCGAGATTGCAGCGAAACAGCGGTTCCAGCATCAGCACCAGCGGATACTGTTTGCGACCAGACCAGCGTTGCTTCAGAACATACGTCGCAACAGTCCACATCTGCGACACGGGAACACTCATTCACCCACTCCCTGGATGTCCTATTTTTCCCCAGCTATGGCAGTGTTTATCAGGTTTCGTGGGAAATGTCAGCGCTGAATGGCCGCGTATTACCTGCCCGCAGCGCCAGCAAGGGGGACCGGAGAATGTCGAATTTCGAAATCCGAATGACGAAAGACCTGTGAAATCCTAAGCTCCAAACAGAAACTTGTTTGCGTGATTATTCAAAATCACTTTCGACATTCGAGCTTCGTCATTCGACATTGGGAAACAAGCCCCTTGCTAGCGCTGCGGGCTGGTCAATCTTGCGGTATCATTCATCCAGACGCTCCTTCCGCCTCCCCTGCCCGGAAAATCGCGGCTGTGACCAGTCGGGACCCTGCCGTCGTTGATCAATTAGACCCCCCGCGTGATGTCGTGCCATCGCTGCCGACGGTGATCATTGTCCACCCGAAAGAACGGCGGGCCAAGTGCTCGGTGTTGCCCTTGCGGGGTGATCCGCGACTTGTATTCCATAAGTATCCGCGACGACCGGCTGACCTTTCGAACTATGTGCAGTTAGGCATGACGGGTCCGGTGTTATCGGCCGATGACGCGGAGTCTGGATTGCTGTTGCTCGATGGCACCTGGCGGTATGCCGACGACATGGCCGCGAAGTTCGCTGATGTGCCGATGCGAACCTTGCCCGCGATCGAGACGGCTTATCCCCGCATTTCCAAAGTCCGCGATGATCCCACCGGCGGGTTAGCCACGGTCGAGGCGTTGTATGCGGCCCTGCGACTGCTCGGCCGCAGCACCCGCGGACTACTCGACCAGTATCCGTTCGCCGCTGAGTTTCTTCGCCGCAATGCGGCATTGTTTGAACGATATCCGGAATGGTAAGGGGCGGGCCAAGTGATAAGTGGTAAGTGCCAAGTGAGAGATACATCGGGCAGCATTTGCCTTTCACTTGGCACTTAGCACTCCACACTTGCCCCACGGAATAACAATAGGAACCGATTGTGCATTACGATCTGATTCTGCGTGGTGGCGATGTCATTGATGGCCAGCGGAAACCGCGGTTCAAGGCCGATGTCGGTGTGACTGGTGATCGCATCACCACGGTCGGTGATCTCACCGCTACGACGGCGAACAAAGTCATTGATGTGACCAGCCGGTGTGTCGCGCCGGGTTTGATCGATGTCCACAACCATTCCGATGGCTGGATGCTCAAGTCGCCGCATCAACTCCACAAGACGGCACAGGGCATCACTACCGAAGTCCTGATGGCCGACGGCATCTCCTATGCCCCGGTCGATCCACACACGGCTCCCGAATGGATCGCCTATTTGCGGTCGCTCAACGGGCTGCGGTTCGATGAATACCGCGGCTGGGAATCGCTGAATGACTATCTGGCCTTGCTCGACGGTCGCAATGTGCAGCACGCGGCTTATCACATTCCGTACGCGAATGTCCGCACGATGGCATGCGGCTTCGGTAAACGCCGCATCGATGACTTCCAACTGCGGCAGATGAAATACGAGATTCGCAAGTCGATGGAAGAGGGGGCCGTCGGCGTTTCAACGGGCATGGACTACCTCGATCAATGGTATGCGACGACGGATGAACTGGTCGCGACATTGTCGGTCCTCAAGGAAACCGGCGGACTCTATGTCACGCACATGCGGTACAAGACGGGCCTGATGGCGGCGATGAAGGAAGCGGTCGAAATCTGCCGCCGGGCCGAAATTCCGTTGCACATTTCGCATCTCAAAGCCTTGGGCGATATTCCGCCGGAAGCTGTGCTGGAGTATCTCGATCAGGAAGCCCGGAAGCAGGTTGATCTGACGTTTGATGTCTATCCGTACCAGCCCGGCTCAACGATGTTGAACTCGTTGCTGCCGTATGATGTGTGGGACAATGGAGCGACAGCCGCCCTGGGACGCTTAGTGCAACCGGAGTTTCGGTCACGGTTCGCGCGGTCGCTGGCCTGCCAGCGATTGCCTCTCGATCGCATCTGCATCGCCTGGACGTTGAGCAAAGAAAACGCGTGTCATCAAGGGAAGACACTCGCTCAATATGTTGCAGACGTCGGCAAACCGGCGGGTGAAGCGCTGCTGGATCTGTTGCTGGAAGAACGGCTGTCGGTTCTGCTGGTGTTTCTCGAAGGGGACGACCGCAAGGTCTATCCGATGCTGCAACATGAGTGCTGCATGCTGGGATCGGATGCGATTTATTATCCGAATGCGGTGGTCCATCCGCGGGCGTTTGGTTCCGGACCGCGCTGGTTGGGCCCATGCGTGCGTGAACAGAAATTGTTCTCGCTCGAAGATGCCGTGTGGAAGGCGAGCGGGTTTGCCGCCCGGCGCTTTGGTTTACCCGATCGCGGCGTGATTCAACCCGGTGCCCTCGCCGATCTGATGATCTTTGATCCGGCGACCATATGCGATACCGCCACCTTTGCTGATCCGCAACAGTATCCGGTGGGCATCGACGCTGTGATCACAGCGGGGCAGATTATTGTTCGTAACAACATTCCGGAAGATCTTGGCAGCGAGAACCTACCCGGTCGTGTGATTCGTGCCCAACCGAAGGCATTGTTTTAGCCCCCGGTGAGACACTGGGGGCCGAGCGCTGCGTGGACGTATCGATAAGTGCAATCGGCCCCCGGTCATTGACCGGGGGCTAAGACTTGCGAGCCCACAAGGCCCGGCCGACGATCCAGAGCTTCTTCCATCGCGGCACACTGACACGCTGCGTGAAAACGTCGTAGTGCCGCTTTTCGATCTCGTGCAGCAATCCGCCGTAGATATCGAGCATGGCCCGCAAGATGGGGCGTCCGATCGGTTTGAGGAGCGGAAACAGACGTTCGGCACGACGATAACTGGAGCGAGCCCGATCGGCTTCAAACTGCATCAACCGGCGAAATCGTTCATCCTGAACATGTCGCGAAAGGTCGTCGCAGGTATAAACAAAGCGCTGCAAATCTTCGGCGGGGAGATAAACTCGCCCCAGCGCCCAGTCTTCACCGAGGTCGCGCAGAATGTTCGTCAACTGCAGGGCGAAGCCACAGTCGATGGCGATGGGAATCGCATCTTCGTCCATGAAGCCCCAGATGTGAATGCAGCACAGGCCGACGACACCAGCCACGTGGTAACAGTAATCGTCCAGTTCCGCGAAGGTTTGAAAGCGGACCGGTTGCAGATCGCGTTCCATCCCTGTGATGACCGCAAACAGATAGTCGGGCGGAACATGATGCCGTTGGACCATGTCCACGACTGCCGGAAGAATCGGATGCTCAACCACTTCACCCGCCAATGCCCGAGTCAATTCCTCACGCCAGGCTGTTAAGGCCTGCTGACGGCTGTGGTTCGGTTGCAGCGGGTCATCGCCTAGATCGTCGGTGATGCGCATGTAGGCATAGAGCGCGCACATCGAGTCGTACTGCGGGCGGGGCAACGTGAGGAAGGCGTAGTGAAAATTCTGGGCGGCTCGCTGAGTCAATCGGCGGCACTGTTCATAAGACTCGGCCAGCAACATGGAAGAACACACCCGAAGCCCGAAACCACGCATCCCTCACAGGTAAGACACGAGACGTTACGTGCTGGACGCAAAATTTTCCATGCTCACGGGGAATGTGATACCGATGGACACTTCGTTCGCGCTGACGGGACACGAACATATAGCCCTCGGTTGCTCGCAACCGGGGGGAGATCACGATTTACGATAGACACGGCCCCCGGTTCACGGAACCAGGGACTAAATGGATCACAATGACGCTTGGCCGCGTGACATCGATTCGGCCCCCTCGGCCAACCGCGCAAGCACGAGTTCGACCATCAGTGGATGCAGTCCCAGATGTGGGCAGAGCACGAACTCGACGCCCGGAAGATTCGCGGTCAGCTGCTGCTGAAACTCCCGCAGGTCATTTGCGACGTGCACCCCGGCGGAGAGAAAATAGGGCAGCATCAGCACCCGCGTCGCCCCCTTCGCCACACAGTTGGCTCCGCCATTTGGGATCGACGGCTCGGTTAGTTCGAGATAACTCACCTCGACGATTGGATACAACCCCCGCTGCAAAATCAGATCGGCGAGCGTCTGCAGATCGTTATTCGCTGCGGCCCGGCGGCTACCGTGGGCCATCAACAGAACGGCAGTCTTGGGGGAGTCGTCGGTCATCACGATTCCATTGGATTTGTGGAAGCCATGCCGCGGCGGGCGTTGCTGTCTGTGCTGTGAACAACGGTGCTCAACGGGTATTGTGGACGTGATTCCCATTCTGACCAGTCCCACGCCAACTTTCTTCATGATTCCAGCGGGGTCGCCGATCGCATGAGTACGGATGATTCCAGTATCGCTGAGCCGATGCCCGAGAAAATCGGCCCTTACCGCCTGTCGCAAGAACTGGGGGCGGGAGGTATGGGAGCCGTCTATCTCGGGCGGCATGAGACCACCGGCGAGCAGGCTGCCTTGAAAATGCTGCCGCCCAGCTTCGCCCGGCAGGAAGGGTTTCGCCTGCGGTTTGCCCGCGAAATCGAGGTGATGCAGCAACTGCACAGCCCGCATATCGTCCGTTTCTTCGATCATGGCGAAGACCACGGCACGTTGTATTATGCGATGGAATATGTGCCCGGCGAAAACCTGGCCGACCGTCTGCGTCGCGAACGCCGACTCGATTGGCGGGAAGCCGTTGATATCACCCGACAGCTGTGTCTGGCCCTGAAATCCGCACACGACGCCGGCGTGATCCATCGCGATCTCAAACCCTCGAACATTCTGATCGCGCCGCAGGGTGTCGTGAAGCTGACCGACTTCGGGATCGCTCAGCTCTTTGCCGCCGACAAGCTGACGGTGACTGGCGGCGTGGTGGGTACGGCTGAATACATGTCTCCCGAGCAGGCCCGTGGTCTGAAGGCGACCAAACGCAGCGACCTGTACTCGCTGGGAGCGGTCCTCTATGTGATGCTGACCGGTCGCCCCCCCTTCACCGGTCCGGCTGCGGTCGACATCATGCATAAGCATCGCTTCGGCCAGTTTGATTTGCCAAGTCGATATGTTCCGGAGATTCCCGCCGCACTCGACGATCTGGTTCAACAACTCCTGGAGAAAGACCCGGACAAACGTCTGCCCGATGCCTATGTATTACTGAAGCGGCTGGAAGAACTGATCAGACGAATGGATCGGCCGTTGAACGAACAGGTGACAGCGGCTGCGGAAGTGGTCGAGCCGGAAATTGCTGCACATGGCGGGCATGCCACGCTCATGCGTGATCTGGTGCGAGCCGAAGTTCGTAAATCGGCGGAACCGTCGGCCTTCTCGCGGTTCACTGACAACATCTGGGTGTTGCTGCTGTTGTTGGCCGGATTGATCGGCGGCGTCTACTGGATCTCAACCTTGCAACCCTCGGGTGAGGTCCTGTTCGCCCGGGGCGAAGAGTTGATGCAGAAAAACGATCCCGACTGGCAACGAGCGCGGGATGAGTTCTTTGAACCTCTGATTAAACGCGACCCGGCGACATGGAAGGATCGCGTGCAACCGTGGCTTGATCAGATCGCGGTGCTGGAACTCGACGAACAGCTGTCGTCACCACGACGGCGACGCTTGAAAAATGCGGATGAGGAAACACTGATCGAGGCCCAGTTGCGACTGGCTCGCACCCTCTGGGAACGGGGTGATTTGCTCGCCGTTCAAGCCTGGCTCGATGCCATCCAGCTTCTATGGGCCGATGATCCCGCCGCTAAAACTGCCCTCGCCGTCGCCACTCGTTGGCAGGATGAACTGCAATCCACGGCGGCAGCCTCACCCGATGCCAGCGAGTTTATTCGTGCGATGGAAGAGCGGATCAAAGCCATGGCGGAAACGAATCCGGAAGAAGCCGCGAAGTTGCATGCGGCGTTACGGACTTTGTTTGCGGGTTCGCAGATGCCGTGAATCTGTCAGATTAAAAAAGCCCACCCATGGCGATGGGTGGGCGTCTCGATGATTTCGATCGGTTACTTCCGCTTGGCGATGGCCCGTTGCACGGCGGCACCCATGTCGGCCGGGCTTTCGGCAACTTCGACACCGGCGGCTCGCAACGCGGCCTGCTTCTCGGCGGCGGTCCCCTTACCCCCGGAGATGATCGCCCCGGCGTGGCCCATGCGTTTTCCTGGAGGAGCAGTCGCCCCGGCTATGAACGCGGCCACTGGCTTGGTGACATGCTTCTGGATGAACTCGGCGGCTTGAATCTCGGCGTTGCCGCCGATTTCGCCAATCATCAGGATCGATTCGGTACCGGGATCGTTCTGGAACATCTCCAGCAGATCGAGGTACATGGTGCCGATGATCGGATCGCCGCCGATGCCGACCGCCGTGGACTGACCGAGGCCGACGTTGCCCAATTGCCAGGCGGCTTCATAAGTCAGCGTACCGCTCTTGCTGATGAGCCCCACGGTGCCCTTCTTGTGAATGTAACCGGGCATGATGCCGATTTTGGCGACGCCGGGGGTGATCACGCCGGGACAGTTCGGGCCAATGAGCCGACTGTTCGGGTAGTTGACCATCTGCCGCTTCACGCGAGCCATATCGAGCACCGGAATGCCTTCGGTGATGGCGACGATTAGTTCGATCCCCGCATCGGCCGCTTCCAGGATTGCATCGCCAGCGAACGGCGGCGGCACAAAGATCAGCGAGCAGTTGGCCCCGGTTTTCTCACGGGCCTGGGCCACGGTATCGAACACCGGAAAGCCATCGACCGTGGTGCCACCCTTGCCCGGCGTGCAACCGCCGACAAACACGTCTTCGCCCGGCCGATGCTCGACGGCATACGCCCGGCACTGCTGGCTATGAAACAACCCGGCCTTGCCGGTAATCCCCTGGCAGATGATTTTCGTATTACGGTCGACAAGGATACTCATAGCGGGTCGCGTTACTTTCTGGACGGGAACGAAATCTCTCTATGGCCTCGTCAGCATATCGTAGAGCGTAGTGACTTCCTAGCGCTCCGGGGCAGAGTTCGCGGGATTCGGAATACGCAGATTCCGGCAGGCTTCCAGATAGGTCGCATTCAGGTCAACTGGCACGTCGGGACCGTGCCGCAAACTCAAGGGTAGCACTGGTAAAACATCACCGACTTTAAGCTTTGTCAGCCAGATGGGCAGTCGCAACCGATCGCCGCACATGACGGGTTCGTAAGCACAGGCGAAAAGTCCCGGTGGTTCGGTGACGTGATATTCTGGGGCGAGCCGTTCCAGCAGCAGGCCATGCAAATCGGCATGACGGGCCGTGACAACATCGACTATGACCAGCCCAATCCCCGTGCGGAGATACTGTTCGCACTTGGTGACAAAACTGTCGCGGCTTTCCGGGCGGTCTTTATTGGACGGGCTGACCAGTTCGATGGCGCCAGCAAGATTTCGCGGCCGCCCCGGAGCGTAGACCTCGACCGCAACGATGTCGTTCCACAAGGGCATTTCGAGCACGGCGGTCGGATCGGGCTTGGACCATTCCGGTTGCAGCTCGCTGGTACCCGGCGTGGCAACAGCAGTGCTTTCCCCCTGAGATTCAAAGGCCGCGACATCAATCTCGATCTGGAACTGCACGTTGGGCTCGGCGAACCAACCCGTGGGCAGACGGCGATTCAAATCGGCCGCCAGCATGATGGCCCACGCCTGATGGAACCCATGCCAGTCGCGATACTGCTCCAACTCACCGTTGAAATGATCGAGGAGCATTCTTTCACCCTAATCCTAAGATGCAAGTTGCTCGATCATAGGCCAGACGAATTTCCACAACGTACATCGGAGAGCATACGGTTCTTTACCTGAAAACTGACTCGTTTGAACACCTACGGCAGACAAAAAGTTCTCATCCCAACATTTTAAATCCATATCCCTATGGTGAACAAACCAGACGTTAGCACCACTCAAGCCTTGGACAGTGGAAAGAGATTTCTCAATATGAAGAGTCTTTGTGTCAAAGGATGGGGTTATTGGGTACTGTAGCCACCCAAATTCAGGCTGAAACCAAGATTCATTTTCAACACGAACCGTTAACGGTCTTGCCCAACTGTTACTGAGATTGGCTAATCGAAAGGACTGATTATCTTCGCTAAATCCACACTCGTGGGCTAGGAATCCCGGAATGATATAGCATCCTTCCTGCAGGCAATCGCCGCGGCTTATATTGTTTTCATTCAGAAAATTACCAGTGCCAAGGGCTTCATACCCTTGGTTTGTGAGAACAACTACCGCAATATCCAGAGACTCATCCATCTCAACTGCTTGGATGACTGGAGCAAGCCGGCGTGGACGATCATTAACAGTGATACGAATCTCGTAGCCTGACCGTTCCCAATTTTTTAGTGCGTGAGCTGCTGTAACTAGAAAACCCTTATGCCTATGCATAACTAGAGTTCCGGTAGCAACTTCACGAATCGGATTACCCCGCACTATATAGATATCACCCGACATATCTAGTGATTCACGATCGCAAGCAAATAGCGCCACAATACTTTTACGAAGTACTGGCACACAATGCTGCTCAAACGCATCACGGAATGCTACTTCCTCAAATCCTTCATTCCGTGTCGCATCGCAATGCAGATCAGAGATCTTAGGAAGCTGGCCCATTTGTCTCCTAAATCGCCGCCACGGCTTTCTTTGCTGCGTCGGTGAGGTCGGTGCCGGTGACGATTTTTTTGCCGCTGTCGGCGAGCATCTTGCGGGCGAGTTCAACGTTGGTCCCTTCCAGCCGCACGACCAAAGGCACCTTGATGCCGATGTTGTCGTAGGCTCCCAGCAACGCGGTGACAATCGTGTCGCATTTCATGATGCCGCCGAAGATGTTGACCAGCACGCCTTTCACGTTCGGGTCGGCGAGGATGATGCGGAAGGCTTCGGTCACCTGGTCGACGTTGGCACCGCCACCGACGTCGAGGAAGTTCGCCGGTTCACCGCCGTGCAGCTTGATGAGGTCCATGGTGCTCATGGCGAGACCAGCGCCGTTGACAAGGCAACCCAGGTTGCCATCGAGTTTCACATAGCTCAATCCCGCATTAGCCGCGGCGACTTCCATCGGTTGTTCTTCCGACAGATCGCGAAGTTCCAGCAGATCCTTGTGGCGGAACATCGCGTTGTCGTCGAAAGTGACCTTGGCATCGAGAGCGACCAGGTCGCCTTCCTTGGTGACGACCAGCGGGTTAACTTCTGCCATCGCGCAGTCGTGCTTAAGGAAGAACTTGGCGATCTGCTGGAAGAACTTTTCCGCACTGCGGAGGGCGGCGCCTTCCAAGCCTAACGCAAAAGCCAGCTTTCTCGCCTGGTAGGGGAACAGGCCGGCATCGGGGTCGAAGTGTTCCCGCAGGATTTTTTCCGGCGAATGCTCGGCGACTTCCTCGATCTCCATGCCCCCTTCCGAGGAAACGATGAGCACCGGCTTGCCAACTTCACGATCGATGACCGCACCGAGATACAGCTCGCGGGCGATGTTCAGCCCGGCTTCGACGAGCAGGGTATTGACCTGTTTGCCTTCCGGACCGGTTTGAATGGTGACCAGCGTGTTGCCCAACATTTTCGTGGCATGATCGCGGGCGGCTTCGGCCGATTTCACCAGCACCACGCCCGGTTGTTCCGGCTGTTCCTTGAAGCGGCCCTTGCCGCGACCACCGGCGTGAATTTGCGATTTGACCACGGCAAGCGGCCCGCCGAGTTGGGTGAACGCGGCGGCAGCTTCCTCGGCCGACTTCGCCACCACATGCTGAGGAACGGCAATGCCCGCGGCGGCGAACAACTGCTTGGCTTGGTATTCGTGAATTTTCATGCTGTGAAATTACCGCTCAGGTTCCCGAATTCGGGAAGGTCACTTCGGAAATGATGCCGTATCGGCGGCCACTTGTGGGAACTATACTCGATCGCGAACAACGGGTCTAATGAGCAGCATGACATTCCCGTTTCCTGTCGTATCGAGTGTCTCATGTCGCAGTCCGCCAGTGATCCGACGACACGCTTCACCAGCCGCGTGGACGATTACGTCCGCTGGCGGCCGGGGTATCCGCAGGAGGTGCTGTCGACGCTGGTCGCACGGACCGGAATTCACCCTCCCGCGACGGTCGCGGATATCGGCGTGGGCACTGGCATCAGTTCCGAGATGCTGCTGAGTGCCGGATTCGATGTGATCTCAGTGGAACCGAATACGGCCATGCGCTCGGCTGCGGAGCGACAGTTCGCGGAGAACGAGCATTGGCACAGCGTTCCTGGAACGGCCGAAGCCACGACCTTGCCCGACGGATCGGTCGATCTCGTGCTCGCGGCTCAGGCGTTTCACTGGTTCGACCCCGTGGCGACCAAACGGGAATGGCAACGCATTTTGAGGCCACCGGGCTGGGTCGCCCTGCTCTGGAATGCCCGGCGACTCGCTGCCACGCCCTTCCTGCGGGACTATGAGCAGATGCTCATCACGCTCGGAACCGACTATAACACGGTGCGACATGAAAACGTGGACGCCGAGCGGTTGAATGCGTTCTTTGACGGCGAATGGACCTGCACGCGCTTTGAGTCGGTCCAACCGTTGACCAGAGAGGGTTACCTGGGACGCTTGCGGTCGTCATCCTATGTGCCGGGGCCTGACCATCCGAGACATGCCGCCATGGTGACAGCCGCGGAAAAGATCTTTGCGGAACATCAGACCGATGGCACGGTCACCTTCGAATATGACACCCAGCTTTATCTTGGCCACCTGAGTCCAGCACCCGGAAAGTGACGATCCATGTTAAAGGGCATCTCGCCATTGCTGTCTCCTGAGTTGCTCCTCATTCTCGCCGAGATGGGGCATGGCGATGACATCGTGATCGCCGACGGCAACTTCCCTGCCGAGACGATGGGGCAGCGCGTGGTCCGGGCCGATGGGCACGGTGTGGTCGCGTTGTTGAATGCGATACTGCCCCTCTTTCCACTGGATGATTTCGTTCCCGACCCGGCCAAGGTCATGCAGCCAGTCGATGCGGCGACACCCACGCCCCCCATCTGGTCGGAGTTCCAATCGGCGATTGATCGGCATGAAACGCGACCGTTTCCGCTCATCCGGTTGGAACGCTTTGAGTTCTACGATCAAGCGAAGAAAGCCTATGCCGTGATTGCCACCGGCGAGACCGCGATCTATGCAAATCTGATCCTGAAAAAGGGTGTCGTGAAGGTGGAATAAAGGAAATCTCAAAGCCCAAGCTCTAAACCCTGCCACTTGACGCCTCTTACCTGCCACTTGGAACTCCCCATGCCTGCCTTGACGACGGAATCGCTGCTGAATGATCTGCGGGAACGCATCGCTGCGGGGTATGCCCTGATCTTTCTGCGCAGTTGGGAAGAGGAACGCTGGGAACCGTTGCTGGCGGAGTTGGCTCTGGAGATGGAGCGCGGGCTGGTGGTCTGGACGCAGACCGAGGGTTGGCAACCCCCGGCGGATGGCAACGGAGCCGAGACCTTCGGCTTGAATGCGATCTCCCGCTTTCCGACCGACCATGTCTTCCTGCTGAAAGACTTTCATCCGCAGTTCAGCGACCCCGCGGTGGTCCGCCAACTGCGTGATCTGGTCCCACAATTGCCGGAACGGCGTCAGACGCTGATCTTCTTTGATCCCTTTGGCACCGTCCCCAGGGAACTCGAAAAAGACTCCGTTGTCGTCACGCTGCCGCTGCCCGATTATCACGACTTGCGTGGGCAATTGGATGAGTTGCTCGAAGCTTGGACCGCCGAGTTGGAGATCGATGCGGCCGCTGAAGACCGCCTGATCAAAGGGGGACTCGGTCTCACGCAAGCCGAAGCCAAACGGGCCTGGGTCCGTGCATTGACGGGTCGGTCCACGGTCGACGATGCCGCGATTGATTTGCTCATCGAAGAAAAGCGGCATCTGGCAGCGGCGTCGGATTTCCTGGAGTTTCATGAACTCGGTGGTGGAGCCGAAGAGGTCGGGGGGCTGGATGAACTCAAAACGTGGCTCAAGCGCCGGGCACTCGCTTACAGTCCCGAAGCACAGGAACAGGGCATTCCGCTACCAAAGGGAGCGTTGTTGCTCGGCGTGCAGGGGTGCGGCAAGAGTCTCACTTCCCGTGTCGCCGCCCGCATGTTGTCGTTCCCGCTGATCCGGCTCGATCTGTCTCGCTTGCTGGATAGTGGTCAAGGAGCCTCCGAACGGAATCTGCGGGGGGTGTTGCATCTGCTGGAATCGATTGCCCCGGTCGTCTTGTGGCTCGATGAACTCGAAAAGGGCTTCGCCGGCGCGGAAGGGGGGAAGACGCAAGACGCCACGATGGCTCGCATTCTCGCGATGTTTCTGATGTGGATGCAGGAACAGGTGAAGCCGGTCTTTGTGATTGCCACGGCGAACTCGATTCATAACCTGCCGCCAGAACTGTTACGTCGCGGCCGCTTTGACGAGTTGTTCTTCATCGACCTGCCGAACTATCACGAACGGCGAACCATTCTCACCATCCACCTCAACAAACGCGGCTGGAAACCCGACCGGTTCGCGCTGGACACCCTGGCCCAGAAGACCGACGGTTTCTCGGGGGCCGAACTCGAACAACTCATCGCAACGGCGATCATCGATGCCTATGGCCAAGGGCACATGCTCAATGATGAAATCCTTGATCGCACGCGGCGGAACCTGGTGCCCTTGTCGAAGACGATGGAAGAAAAGATCTTCGAACTCCGGCAATGGGCGCAGGATCGTTGCCGGCGAGCGACGTCTGATAACCGGGCCGTGCAGATGCTCGATGAAGAGGAACGCATCGGCAAGCTGGAACTCGATGACGATGAACAGGAGAAGCCGTCATGGGCGATGCTCGCTGAAGCCGGTCAGCTCAAGGGTGCCATTGTCGAGTACATCCGGACGGGGGGCGAAGTAGAGTTCCCCCGGTTGGTGGCCGATTTTCAGCCGTACTTTAGTGCGGAAGGCCAACAGGGTTTGGCCATGCGGACCGATCCGCAAGCAGTCTTATGGGTCGGCATGAGTCAGGAACTTTGCGAACTTCTGATCGATCTGATCGCCGCCCGCCGCATCTATGTCCATCCGTGTGAACTGGAACGCTACCGCGATTTGGGTGGCCTGAAGCTGCCGACAACTCCCACACCGCCCACCGAGAAACTCGACCGCCCGCACTGGCTACCCTCAACCCTCCGCAACCGCCCGCACCCGGCGTACTCGGCTCAACTATCAAGGCTGCGACGAATTCAATTGAGTCGGGGTTAAATATTGCATGTTCTAAAAGCCCCCGGGGCCCACCGGGGGCATGCGAGTGGGGACGTCGATTGTGCATCGGCCCCCGGTGGGCCCCGGGGGCTTTGTAGGTTCACATTTTCATCTTCCCAGACTGCCCTAGGCGCACATTTGCGCTTCTACTAGATTCCCCGCCTGTCAGGTGAAAAACACGTCGAACGACCCATCCGAAAGGGACTTTGGGATGCTCAAGGGCAGTCTGTGGGCCATGCTGGCCGCTGGTGTCATGATGTCAATTGGCTGCGGTTTTCAGCAAGGGACCGCCGAAAGCTCGAGCGCTGCCAAAGGTGGCCTCGCCGTGATCGATCTCGACGTGGTGGCCAAGTCGATTGGTCGCACGCAGGAAATCAACGAGTCGTGGCAAGTTCGCAAGAACGCCCTCGATCAGGCCTTGCAAAAATTGCAGGCCAATTTCAATGAACAACTGACCGCCAAGAAGACTGAATTCGGCGAAACCCCGACCGAAGAACAAACCAAGCAACTGGCCGCCATGCGTCAGGACGCGGCAAATAAGCTGGTGCAGGCGGGCCGCACCGCTCAGGGCGATCTCGAAAAATATCGCCAGAAAATGGTCGCCGATTTCCGCGCGGAAATGCGTCCATATGCTCAGCAAGTGGCATCGTCCAAGGGCCTAGGCATCGTCATCCCGAAGAACGAAGGCTTTCTGCTGTCGGTTGATCCCGGCGTCGATATCACCGCTGACGTGATCTCGGCTTATGCTGCCAAGTCTCCGGCTGCAAAACCGTCCGCGACGACTGCTGCCAAGCCCTTGACTCCGGCCCCGGCTGCTCCTGCTGAAACCGCGGCGGCTCCGGAAGCGGAAACCACCCGCTAGTCGGCAACTGCTGTGCACGAAATTTCTGCAACCGGTCTGATGGGATCTCTCCCGTCAGACCGGTTGTTGTTTTTTGAGGCTGTGATCACCGAATGCTGATCGGCTGGCTAACTGTAACGGCTGTCCCTCCTCTGCCGATCAATTGTGTTATGAGCATCGTGCCTGGGTCGTTGCAGATTTGGCCTCACGGCGACGATAACCGCAGGGAGCAGGGATCGCTCTGCCAGCGGTACCGGCTCGGGTGCTTCTGGTTCTGGTCAGGATGAGTGACTCGGGTTTCGCAACAGCGCGGGGGCTGCCGCGTGAAGGCCGGTATCCAAGTTCTCCATCCTGCTCGCGGTGTTCTGCGCACCGGGTTGGCCATGTGCCTCTATCTGGCCCTGGCCTCCTTGCCGCTATGCGCGCAGGTGCAACCTGCCAATCCTTACAGTCTGCCGCCAGCACCGGCGACCACGTGTCCCTGCGACGACGGTGGCTACTGGATCATCAGTGCCCGTCACCTGGATGGGGAACTTGGCTGCAGCCGTTGCCAGCACTTTGCCGTGTGGCGGTATTCCTGCGACGGGCAGGGCCGAGTCGCGACCATCTCGGAGTTTCTCGCCTCGTTGTCTCCGCAGCTGCCTGTCTGCTTCATGATGCACGGCAGCTTCGTCGACTGGGAGACCGTCCGGCAGGACAGTTGGCAGACTAACCGCTGGCTTCGCTCGGGGGCTCCCCACATGCCGGTTCATGTGGTCTTCTTCACCTGGCCCAGTGACGATACCCCCCGCATCTGGTTGCCCATTGATGTGCATATTCTCGGACGCCGGGCCGCACGTCATGGCTTCTATGTCGCCGAGCTGATCTCGATGATTCCCAATGATCATCCGATTTCATTGGTCGGCCATAGTCATGGAGCCCGCATGGTGGCTTCGACGTTGCATGTCCTCGGCGGGGGGCAGGTCGAAAATGTGGCCTTCCAGGGAGGGCCTTACCAGCAGCACCGGCTGCGTGCCGTCTTTGCGGCGGCGGCCTTTGATCACAACTGGTTGAACCCCGGCCAGATCTACGATCATGCGATCCATCGTCCGGAAGGCATCTTGAACCTGATGAACCGTCGCGATCTCGCTTTGGGATTTTATCCGCTGCATCGGCCTCTCACCACGACTGCCGCAGCCGCTCGCAGCGGGTTCACCGATCGCGATCGGGCGAGAATCGGCGGTCTGCACGAGAAGATTGTCGATTACGACATCACGCCCCGAGTCCGCCGGGGTCACATCTGGCCACATTATTACAGTGACTCTGGGATTGCACAGGTGATAGCTCCCTATGCTCTGTTCGCCGATCGCCCGGCAATGATTTCAGCGACTGAACCCGCGGAGACCCATGTCGCCAGCCAGGTTTCTCACAACACGAGAGACTAAATCTCTCCATCGCTCATCTCAAAGAATCGCTCGATCCGTGCAAAAAATTTCCTGATCCGCTCACCGTCCTGCTGCGTTCGCGTGTCGATAGTGCTCCGAATATCCGGCCAGGAGACATCGACGATGCGGGGGATGCGGGGATTGTTACTATTCCTGGATGGGTTGGATGATGATGTTCCGCCCGATGCCGGGACCAAATGGATCTATGGTGCGGTGACGCCGTTACTGTTTGGCCTCTATGCCTCTTCCATCTTTTATTCGGGTTATGTCACGATTGGCCGGCGATTCAGTCGGGCCCAAGTCCAGGCTCCCGCTGCCTATTGGCTGGCAGGGGCGGTCATCGGTTTCGCGCTCCTGCTGCATTGCCGCAACTTCTGGAGCAATACGCGTCGGCTGGCGGGCTGGAGCGAATTAGGCATCTTGGTTTGCCTGATCGCTACGGTCGCATGCCTTATCGCTTTTGTGTGGACCGCATTCCGGCTATTCTAATTGCCCGGATGATCTGTTCTGGCGGAAAGCGAAAGTCAAACGGCAGAAAGCCGGAATCTTCTTTGATTCCCGATATCTGGCTGTCTGCTTTCCACTTTTTGCTCTCCGCAGTAGCAATTGAAAAGTCTTCTCGAACTCATGGCATCACGCCGCCACTCCGGGCGCTCACTCGCAGTCTGCCCCTGTTCCCTGATACACTATCCACTCTGGATGGTGTCCCATCTCGAATCAGCTATGCGATCAGTCACCTCACCTAGGATGCGTCAGCGATGGCGGTGTTTCTCGGGATCGATGTCGGTACCAGCGGTACGAAGACCCTGGCGATGCAGGAAGATGGCACCATTCTCGCGTCAGCCACCGGCGAATATCCCCTCTCGAATCCCAAACCCGGCTGGTCGGAACAAGATCCTGCCGACTGGTGGAAAGCCACCTGCGACACCGTCAAAAAGGTCCTGAAAGCTGGGAAAATCAAGCCCGACGACGTGGCTGGCATCGGCCTGTCCGGTCAGATGCACGGCAGTGTGTTCCTCGATAAACAGCGCAACGTCATCCGTCCGGCGATTCTCTGGAATGACCAGCGCACCGCCGCCGAATGTGCCGAGATCGAGAAGAAAGCTGGCGGTCGTGACAAACTCATCGGCATGGTGGCGAACCCCGCTCTTACCGGATTCACCGCACCGAAAATCCTCTGGCTCCGCAAGCATGAGGCGAAGCACTACGACAAAACTGTGCAGATTCTGCTGCCGAAAGATTATGTCCGCTTCTGCATGACCGGCGAATTCGCCACCGAAGTGAGTGATGCGTCAGGTACCTTGTTGCTCGATGTCAAAAACCGGCAATGGTCGAAGCCGCTGCTCGATAAGCTCGATATCAGTCCGTCGCTGTTGCCGAAAGTCTATGAGTCGGAAGATGTGACCGGGCAACTGACGGCTTCCGCGGCCAAGTTGCTGGGACTCAAAGCGGGCATTCCCGTGGTCGGCGGCGGGGGCGATCAAGCCGCCGGGGCGGTCGGGAACGGCATCGTCAAGCGCGGCGTCATCTCAGCGACCATGGGAACCAGCGGCGTTGTGTTTGCCCATAGCGACGAAGTGCAGATCGATCCGCAAGGCCGCGTGCATACCTTCTGTCATGCCGTGCGGGGCAAATGGCATGTGATGGGCGTGGTCCTCTCCGCCGGGGGGAGCCTGCAATGGTATCGGAACCAGCTCGGTCAAGCCGAAGTGGCTGCCTCGAAGAAGATCAGAACCGATCCGTATAACCTGCTGACCGATTTGGCGGCGGAAGCTCCTCCGGGATGTGAGGGCCTGTTTTTCTTGCCCTATCTGACCGGCGAACGCACACCGCATGCCGACCCCAATGCACGTGGCGCCTGGATCGGGCTCAGCCTGCGACACGGCCAGGCCCATCTGGTCCGCTCGGTCATCGAAGGGGCGACTTATGCCATGCGTGACAGCCTCGAAATCATCAACGAACTGAAGATCCCGATTCGCGAGATCCGTCTTTCGGGTGGCGGGGCTCGCAGTAAATTCTGGCGACAATTGCAGGCCGATCTGTACGGCCGCCGCGTGGTCACGATCAACGCCGAAGAAGGCCCGGCTTATGGCGTCGCCCTGTTGGCTGCTGCCGGGACCGGTCATTACAAGGGAGTCGTTGAAGCCTGCACCGCGACCATCAAAGTGAATCAGGCGACCGACCCGCAGGCCGAAGCCAAGCGGATCTACACCAAGTGCTACCCCATGTTCGGCCGCCTGTATAAAACTCTGAAGAACGATTTCAGCGAACTGCAACGGCTCATCGAGGAATGCGAGTAACGAGAAAGGATGCCCATGCCCGCGATCTTCCTCACCGAAGCCGATGTCGAATGGTTACTGGAAATGCCCGCGGCGATTGAATGCGTGGAAGCCGCATTCGTTGCCTGGGCCGAAGGTCAGGCCGACAATCAACCCCGCCGCCGTGTTTCGGCACCGGGCATCATTCTGCATAGCATGTCGGCCGCATCGGCCTATCTGGGCTACATGGGAGTGAAGGTCTACTCGACCAAGCGCGACAGCTTTCGCTTCCATCTCCATCTGTACGATGCCACGTCGGGGGAACTCGTCGCGATCATGGAGGCCAACCGCCTCGGCCAGATGCGGACCGGTGCTGTCACCGGGGTCGCCACGCGGGCCATGTCTCGACCCGATGCTTCCGTCGTGGGTTGCTTCGGTACCGGCTTCCAGGCACGCACGCAATTGCAAGCCGTTTGTGCGGTCCGCAAGGTGGAACTGATCGAAGTTTACAGCCGCGATGAAGAACGTCGCCAGCAATTCGCCGCCGAGATGACCGAACTCTGCAATGTTCCCGTGAAGGCCATGCATCAGCCCGAGCATGTCGCCGCCGAGAAAGATATCGTCATCACGGCAACGTCCTCGAAAGTGCCGCTGTTCGATGGCCGTGTACTGGATGAAGGGACGCACCTTAATGTAGTCGGCAGCAACTGGTTGACGAAGGCCGAGGTCGATGTCGCCACGATCACCCGGGCCGATCACATCGTGTGTGATGATATCGTCGCTTGTCAGTTAGAAGCGGGGGACTTTGTCTCAGTGATCGAAGCGGGATCATTCACCTGGGACCGCGTTCATAACCTGTGCGATGTCCTCACCGGCCGCGAAACCGGGCGTGCGAATCCCGCCGATGTCACGTTGTTCAAATCGGTCGGACTGGCACTGGAAGACATCGCCGTCGCCGTCTATGTCTACCGCCGGGCACTCACCGAATCGGCTGGGCAGAAACTGCCGTTCTAAATCTCCCGAGGAATTCTCCAATGAATCGTGCGATCGTGTGGGGACTCTGTGTCATTCTGGGTGTGACGGCCATCACACTTCCTGCCGCTGAACCCGTCGGCATCATCTTCGATACCGATATGGGGAACGATGTCGATGATGCCCTCGCGCTCGGCATGCTGCATGCCCTGGAATCGCGGGGCCAGTGCCGGTTACTGGCGGTCACGTTGACCAAAGATCATCCGCTGGCTGGTGCCTATGTCGATGCCGTCAATACCTTCTACGGCCGCGGAGACATTCCCATCGGTACGGTCCGCAATGGTAAGACGCCGGAACCGAGCAAGTTCCTGCCTTTGGCCACCGCGATGGACAACGGCCAACTCCGTTATCCACACGATCTATTGTCCGGCAATGATGCCCCGGAAGCGGTCAGCCTGATTCGCAAGATTCTTGCCGAGCAACCCGATCAATCGGTGAAGCTGGTGCAGGTTGGGTTCTCGACCAACCTCGCGCGGCTGCTTGATACGCCGGGCGATGCCGCATCACCTCTCACCGGCCGCGAACTGCTGATGAAGAAGGTCATCGAACTCGACATCATGGCGGGGGCCTTTACCCCCATCAATGGCAACCCGCGGTATCTGGAATACAACGTCATCAAAGACATTCCCGAGGCGAAAAAGCTCGCGGCGAACTGGCCCACACCGATCGTCTGGAGTGGCTTCGAAATCGGCATCGCGGCCCCTTACCCGGCGGTCAGCATCGAACAGGATTATGCTTACGTGCCCCATCATCCGCTGGCGGAAGCCTATGTGCTTTACGAACCGCCGCCGCATAATCGGCCGACTTGGGACTTAACCGCCGCATTACACGCCGTCGCGCCGGAGCGGGGTTATTTTGATTTATCACCAGCGGGAAACGTGATCGTCGAAGATGACGGTTTCACACGATTTGAAGCCGACCCGAATGGCAATCAGCGATATCTCATTTTGCCAAAAGACAAACAGCCGCGACTGGTCGAAGCGCTGGTCCAATTGAGCAGTCAGCCGCAATAGGGGATACCAAAAACAACAGCCCCCCGTTGGCAAGCAACGGGGGGCTAAATTGTAGCGGCGTGATTTGAGTGGTTCAGTCTATTCGGCCAGGTCTGCGATGCGGATATTCTTGAACTCGGTCCACATCGGTTTGCCAGCGTGGAGTTGCAACGCCAGAATGCCTTCATTCAGGGCGAGTTCCGGGTTGTTGTCGGTGAAGTCGAGGATCAACTGGCCGTTCAGGTAATGCTGAATGCGATGGCCCCGAGCGATGATCGCGACATCGTTCCAGTCATCCAGTTTGAACAGCTTGCCGAACTCTTCTTCGTTGATGAGATCCGACTTTACAACCTTCTTGCCATCGGTTTCCCAGGTGGCGACTTCGCCGACGAGACAGATGCGGCCGCGTTTGCCCCCTTCGTCGTAGATGAAGCTGGAGGTGTTCGGGAATTTGATTTCGTTCCGCAGTTCGTGCTGATAGCCCCGCACTACCCACTTGTTGCGAACCTTGTCGTCGGTGATGTGCTTCGAGCGGTATTGAATGCCGGAGTTGTTGGTGGCATTGCAGCGGAACGATAACCGCAGGTCGAAGTCTTTCAACGTCCCCTGCTGACAGATCAGGAACGTATTGCCCATCGCGACGTTTTCCGGCGTGGTTTCGCCATGAATCACGCCCTCTTTCACGCTCCACAAACGCGGGTCACCATCCCAACCGGATAAGTCCGTGCCATTGAACAGCGACCGCATGCCGCTCGGTTCCGCGGGAACAGTGGCGGGGGCATCGGCGGCGAACAGCGGGGCGGAACACAAGACGGTCAGGGCCGTCACAAACCAGCGAGTCATGCAAGCTCTCCTGCAGAATAGACAATCGGTGTGGTGAATCTCGGGTAACTTTCGGTCTGGCAACCCGCTTCAATCGACGGGCGCCGTGCGAGCCAGAGTGTCGTATTTGACCACGGAATTCAATCTTATCAGCCGGTAAGACCAACGGGTCAGGAAATCGTGGGGAAACTTGCGACTCGGCATCGACTTCGCAATCTCGTATGATACAACGGTTTGGATCGCACCCGAGGGAAGTCAGGTTCCATGCAAGTTGTGATTACCGCCGTTGGTCCGGATAACCAGGGCCTCGCCGACCCCATTGTGCATTACGTCACGGGAGCCGGGGCGAACATCTACGAAATTCAGATGTACGACCACGACTCGGAACAGTTGTTCGCGATGCTCCTGCGGATCAACTGGCCCGACAATCTTCCGCTGACCGGTTTGCGCACCGCGATGAAAGAGATCGGGGCGATCAAAAAACTAGCGATCCGCACCTGGTCACGCGAGGAACGTAATGATCCGCCCCGCATTGCCATCTGTACCACCTATCGGCCGGAAACTCCGCTGGCCTTGTTGCGGGCGATGCGTGATAAGCGGTTGCAGGCCACTCCGGCAGTGATGCTCGGCAATCGCAACAGTTGCCGGGGGCTGGCCGAGCAATTCGGCGTCGATTGGCACAATATCGGCGATGCCCAAGGCAATCCTGATTACGGCCAGATGGTCGAGCTGTTCGATCAATATGATGTCGATTACATCGTCCTCGCCCGGTACATGCGGGTCTTACCGGCTCAGGTCTGCTGGCAGTTCGCGGGACGGATTATCAACCTGCATCACGGCCTGCTGCCGCCGTTTCCCGGGTTTCGTCCCTATGAAGATGCATTCCAGCATCGCATGCTGACGTACGGTGCCACGGCTCACTTCATTGTGCCGGAACTCGACGCGGGCAATCAGATCATTCATCAGACGACGTTCACCGTCTTTCCGGGAACGCCATTGGAGCAGATTAAGGCCATTGGCGAAGCCGACAATGAACCGGCCTGTCTGGTGGAGGCCGTGCGGCGGGTGGTCGATCGCGAAGTTGAGTTGCACTTTCATCGGGTGGTCCGGCGAGCAGGAGTGAACCCGTGAGTGAGGTCGACGACATTGTCATCCGGCCGATGTATGCCACCGATATTCAGCGGGGGTTTCTCGCGGCCATTGCGGCCTTAAAACCGTGCGAACTGACCGATGAAGACGCCGTTGAAGTCTTCCGCAAGCGGATGCGGCAGAAGATTATGACGTATGTCGCGATCAAAGAAGACCGCGTGATTGGTACGGCGTCGCTGCTCATCGAGCCGAAATTCATTCACTCGGGCGGCGTGGTGGGGCACATCGAAGATGTCGCGGTCCACCAGGGGTTCCAGCATCACGGCCTGGGTGGCCGGCTGGTAAAATTCATCCTCGATGTCTGTCGTCAGCACAAGTGCTACAAGGTCATTCTCGACTGTGCGGAAGAGGTCATCCCGTTCTACGAAAAGATGGGCTTCCATCGCTGGGAACGGGCGATGCGGATTGATTTGTGAATCGTGTCACGAATTGAACCAACGTTGCCAACGCCATCCCCAGAAAGATGCCGCGCACATCGGCGTACCAGTCGGCCCATTCGGCATGGCGACCGACGTAGGGCTGCGTGATCTCGTCGAATCCGCCCCAGAGCATCATGCTGACGATTGCCACGACGCGGTCCCGCCAGGTGCGACACAGGCCGAGCCCCACCAATCCCGCCAGACCTGTGTAAGAACCGAAATGCAACCATTTGTCGATCGGTACAGTGCTTTTCGGCACCGGATCGATCGGCGTGTGCGTGCCGAGGTAATGCGCCCCGGCGTAGCACAGGATGATGATCCACCACATTCGACGGGATAAGAACATCAGGGCAATCCGTAATCATCCAAGTCTTAGCCCCCGGTCAATGACCGGGGGCCGATAATTGCATGGGGTGTCGTTTGTTGTATGCGGCCCCACGTCAATGACGTGGGGCTAAGACGACTATTCCGCATACGGTTTCGCCAACCGGAACTGCGGCTTCTTTTCGAGGTAAGCCGTGATGCGGTCGGTGCGTGAGATCGCGACCGGCAGGAAATCGAGCGCCTGCTGCAGCCGTTCATCGGGTTCCGCACAACTGAATCGCAGGAATCCGCCGCCAGCTTCCCCGAAGCATTCACCGCCGAGGCACGCGACACCGAACTGGTCATCGGCCCCTTCGAGCAGATACATGGCCAAGCCGTGACTGGTGATGCCGAGGCGATTGCAGATCGGCTTGACGCTGGGGAAGACGTAGAAGGTGCCGGTTGGGTCGAGCGACTTGAAACCATCGAGCTTGTTGAGCCCGGCGGTCAGCAGTTCCACCTTGCGACGAAACTTCTGCATCACAGCGTCGCGTTCCGAGGAATCTTTCTCGAGCGCGGCTTTCCCAGCGAGTTGGACCAACGGCGGCGTGCAGGAGAGT
The DNA here is from genome assembly GCA_016125225.1 of bacterium. Classification (GTDB taxonomy): domain Bacteria; phylum Planctomycetota; class Planctomycetia; order Planctomycetales; family Planctomycetaceae; genus DSVQ01. The sequence goes on from WGME01000003.1 coordinate 903,930, forward strand.
GTCGTGTTGATCATCTTGCCGATGGCTTCGGCGACTTCTTTCCCCGCGACAGCAAAACCCAACCGCCAGCCACTCATGCTGTACGACTTGCTGAAGGTGTACGCGGCCACACATTGATCGAGCATGCCCGGTTGAGCCAGCAGCGATTCGTGCTTCCCTTGCCAGATCATGTGGCAATAGGGTTCGTCGCTGAAGACGGCAATGTCCTTGCCGCGAACCAGGTCGGCAATCTGCTGCATGTCTTCCAGGGTCATCACACCACCGGTCGGGTTGTGGGGACTATTGAGGAAGATGGCCCGTGGCGAGGGATCTGTCTTCAGGAACTGCTCGATATCTGACAGCAATGGGCGGAAGCCGTGCTGTTGCTTGAGGGATGCGAAGACCGGGCGGCCGCCGCGCCGCAGAATGTTCGGCACATACGTGGGGAAGTAGGGACTGAAAACGAGCACGCCGTCGCCGGGATTGACGAAGGCTTCACAGAAGTATTGTTCGAAGACCTTGGCCCCAGGGGCGACGACGATGTTTTCGGCTTTCGCGGGAATGCCGAACTCATCACTCACGAATTTCGCGGCCGCTTCACGGAACACCGGCAAACCGGGCGACGGGCAATAGTGCGACTGGTTTTCGCGGATGGCGTCGATACCCGTGGACTTGGCCGACGCGGTGCTCTCGAAGGGGCTGTCGCCGATTTCGAGTTCCACCACATCTTTCCCGGCGGCTTTGAGAGACTTGGCGACCGCCAGCACGCTGAAGGCGGTTTCGACGGTGAGCGACTTGGCAAATTCACTGAGCGACAACGTCATTGCAGTCAATCCTGATGATGATAATCGATGGGAACGGAAGCCCAGGGAAAGCATTCCCTGGGCGTCTGCGAAATTAACGTGTGGAAATCGCCTGCTGGAGTGGCTTCAAGACTTGCTCGATCACATGCTGCTCCAGCAACTGCTCGCACGACTCCCGCAACTCCAGCAGCGTTTTTTCGTAGGTGCTGTTTGATTCGAGGCTGCCATATTGCCGGACCGTGAAGTACACGCTGATCTGGTCTTCCGGGAACTCGCCCCGACGGACCTGATAGGCGTTCGTGCGGGTCTCGATCAAGAGACGGGCCTGACGGCGACAGGCTTCATCGAGACTGATGGTAATCGTCGGTTCATAACTGAGAATCTGTGAGCCGGGAATCTCGATCAGGCCTTCCATCGCGGAACTCATGCCGAGGGCTTCAGCCACCAGCGCGTCGTGATTGCCGCGGTAGGTGAAATCGAAGCCGAGCATATAATCGAGAGCTTCGCAATCGAGCGGGCTGACGGAGAGCATGAACGGCACCAGATCGAGCACCAGGGCATGTTGCTGGCAGGCGGAGTCAATCGACGAAGGGTTGATGCCGCCGCTGCAGATCCGCCTTGGTTCTAAAGTCACCCAGCGCTGCTGACCGTGCTCTTTATCTTCTTCCAGCACGAAGTCACCATTGTCGCGGGTGTAAAAATTCCGCATGGACGGATATTGTTTCTGAATGCGTTCGAAAAACCCCAGCACCGTTTCGCGACCCGCGGGGAGCGCCATTTCGGTGTTGAGGTTCGTGTTGACGTAGAAATCGTCAGCCAGCGTCGAGTAATCGTGCATCAGTCCGTCTCTGAAAGTGTCCGCAGCGACATCTTTCGCCGCCTGCAAACCGCAACCCGTATTCTATAGAGGAGTCTTCCATGACGCAAAGACGTGCATCCGTGGGCAACCACACGCCTCAAGATGTCTCGGCATGGTCACTCTTCGAGACCGCCATCGGTTGGGTCGGAATGAAAGGCTTGCACGGCACGGTTCAACGTGTGTTGATGGGGTATCGGAGTGCGGCGGCATTGCGGCAAGCGATTTTGACGATCGATCCGCATTTCATCAGTGCCGACTGGTATCCGGAATTACGCGAACGGATCACCAATCATCTAAATGGCGAGTTCGACCATTTTCTGGACGTCAAAGTCGCTGACCTGTGGTCAACCCCCTTCCAACGCGATGTTGTGCAGACTTTGCGACTTATTCCCGCCGGACAAACGACGAGTTACGGTGATCTCGCTCGGAAGGTCGGGCGAACCGGCGCGGCCAGGGCGGTGGGTCAGGTGATGGCGACCAACCCGGTGCCGCTGATTGTGCCTTGCCATCGCGTGCTGGGCAGCGGCGGTCGGTTGGGAGGGTTCTCCGCACCCACTGGGACGGTTCTCAAGCAACAACTGTTGGACTTGGAAGCCGGTTGCCTTGTCAACGCGTGAACGGGATCGTTGTTCATTTAGCCCTCGGTTGCTTGCAACCGAGGGCTAAATGGGCGGATCAATACCGATAAATCGCACTCGCACCGAGGGCATGGATAAATGCCTGGTCAGTGCTGTTATCGAAGTCACCGCCCAGAATGTCGCTAGTTCCGACACTCACCTTCGGCGACCAGAGGAACATGTACGAGGCATCGAGTTCCCAGTTTCGCCATTTGAAGCCGTAACCCAACGAGACCGCGTGCTCGAAGATGCCCTGGATGTAGGGTGTCTGTGTTCCAGCGGGAATCGGATTGCGGTGGTAGACATAGCCCGTTCGCACGATATGGCCGTTGGAGAGGATTTGTTCGTAGCCCAGTTTTACAGAGACGGTATCCCGCCAGTGCAGGGGCAACTCCTCGGTGATGTTCGGGAACAGCAAGCGGTCGGCATCGGTCAGTGTGATGCCCAATTCATCGAACGCAGCTGACCAGTTATACCACACGATATCCGACGAGATGATCCGATGCGGACAGAGTTCGTGCCGGACACCAAAGCCCAGCGTTCGCGGCCAGGTCATTTTCATGTGGGTGTCGTAACGCGCCTGGCCCAACCCGGGGATATCGACCAGCGTGTTGCCTTCCAGATCGAAGCGGCTTTCACTTTGATACGTGACCCCCACCGTTGTCACTTCGGTCAATTTGTATTGCAGCCCCAAAGAGTAAATGGGCGTGGCTCCGGTGGCTTGCAGATCGATGCGGGTTGGCACGCCATTCAGAAGGGGAAAATTGGTGTTCTGTAAGTAGTAGGGGCCTTCCAGTTCTTCATGGCTGATGGCCATGCCGAACGTGCCCCCGATCGACAGCCGATCGGTCACCTTATAGGCAGCACCCGGCATGATCTTGATCAGCGAGCCGAACGACTTGTAGGTCTGCTCGCCGCCATAGGGGAACTGGCCCTGCATCTCCCACGATTCCGAGAAGCCAGCAGGAGCATAGATGCCGATGCCGTAGGCGAAGCGTTCATCTTCCGACTTCCGCACAAGACCCATGGACGGCAATGGAGTAATCCCGAAGTCGGATACCGAGGGGTTATCGGGATCGGAATAGCGGAAGTCCATGAAGAGAACATTGCCGCCGACATCGAACAGCCCGTCGCCCGAAACAAAGGCGGCAGCGGCCGGGTTATCGAAGAAGAGGGCCCCGTTATCGGCATGGGCAATGTTGGTGCCGCCGCGTCCCAGCGACCGGGGAGACAATCCATTCAAATGGATGCCATCAGCCGCGGCGAAGTCTCCCAGCACGACGCAAACGATTCCCGTGAAAATCGCGGTCCAGCGCTGCATGACACCCACCTTGGCAATAAGACATGACCGCCGCGCGCATCCCGAGCGGGGCGTCTCCACTCCTTCGTGAAGTGGTGACAAAAGACTGTAGCTGTATCCTGCACGCTGGAAGGTTCCGATGCAGATCATGCCAGTCGGGCAATCGCGGCAGACTTTAACGCTGCGCGAAGAAGTGAAACACCTGCTGTCGGTTACCGAGCAGGTGTTCCAATACTTTCGTCTCTTTGATCTCTATTTGCCGACACCCGCCAGAGAGGTTTCTTCCATCGGATCGGCTTTCAGACGTTCGCCGTCGAAGACAGACGCTGTATTTTCAAAGCGTTGTCGAATGAGTTGGAAGTCGTCGGTCAGTTGCAGGAAGGCATCGACAACGACCGGGTCAAAGTGAGCGCCGCGACCTTCCACGATCATGTTCGTAGCGGTCTCGTGACTGAAGGCAGGCTTGTAGACACGTTTGCTGGTGAGGGCATCATACACGTCGGCCAATGCGGTGATCCGCCCCGACAAGGGAATGTTGGAGCCAACCAGATGGTGCGGATAGCCTGTACCATCGAACCGTTCATGATGTGTCAATGCAATATCACGGGCCATCGACAGGAACCCGGCCTGCGGATTCATTTCGGCAACTGCCGCCAGGGTTTGTGCCCCAATCAGCGTATGCTGCTGCATGATGCTGAACTCTTCCGGTGTTAGTTTTCCCGGTTTGAGCAGCACTTGGTCGGGAATACCAACTTTGCCGATGTCATGCAAAGGCGATGTCAGATAGAGCAGTTCGACAAAGTCGCCATCGATCTGATCGGCGTAGGGGCCGCTGCGTGACAATTCTGCTCCCAGTAGGCGGCAGTATTCCCGAATGCGTTCGAGATGGGCCCCGGTTTCGGTGTCACGTGATTCCGCCAGCTTGGCGAGGGCAAAGATGATCAGGTCGCGGCTCTGCATCGACAGAATGCGTTGACCCACCGCCAGACGGACCCGGAGTTCCTGGGGATAGAACGGCTTGGTGAGAAAATCGTCGGCCCCGGCATCGAGCCCCTGGACAACGTTATTCACACCGGAATGCGATGTCAGCAGAATGAAATACGTATAGCTGCAACCACGGCGTTTCCGCACGCGACGGCAGAGTTCCAGGCCATTCAAACCGGGCATTTCCCAGTCAGAGATGACCAGTTGGAATTTGCCGGAGCGAATCAGCCGTAATGCTTCCAAGCCATCGACAGCCACTGTGACCTGGTAGCCAAATTCCTCCAAGGCCGCAGTAAGCAGATCGACGGTGACATCATCGTCTTCAGCGACGAGAACATGCATAGTGGTCAAAACTCCTCCTGCCACAACGCGACCGACGAAACCTGTCGACGGTAAAAGTTACGACAATTGAATCTGCTTGATAGCTTCGACAAAACGTTCCTGCTCTCGCAGTAACCCGTGCATCACAATGCCGTACTGATCTTCGAGTCCCAACTGGATTGCCGATTCCAGGGCGTGAGCCTGTTCCTGCAAACTATGAGCAGCCACATTGGCTGCGGCCCCCTTCAAACGATGCGCAACTTCACGTGCCACGGCATAGTTCTCGCTGTTGAGGGCCGCCGAAATGCGGTCGAGATCTCCAGCCAGTTGCACTTCGAACTTCTTCAGGACTCGCGTGACCAACTCGGGTTTGCCGAGGCAGCGATTCATCAGGTCCCAAAGATCGAACACAACCGATTCATGCTGCACAAGTGCCATGGTGAACTCCTAATTGTCCAAGGCGATGCACTGGCCCAGGTGACACATCCAAGTGTTCTCGAAGATGATTTCACTGATTTCCTGTGTTTAACCTATGTCTCACTGGAACCGTGTCAAAAAGGATTCAGCCACTGAGGAAAATCCTCGTCGAACCTTCGGAACACCGAACGGATCGAGAAGCTTATGCCCGACCTTTAGTGTGGCGAATAAACACCCCGGATCAGTTCAACCGTCATGATTGCTACCAAGGGCATCGGCGCCATCGTGAGAATCGTTGGCACCGTTACAATTCATCCCATTACATCGATTCAGGCATATGCCTGAGATTCCAGGATGTCCAGTCGTTGATTCCGGGTATTTTCCATGAACTCTGCCGCCATTTCGATTTTCTTCGCAGCGTAAAACTGTCACGATCACACAATTCCTCACAAGCAACATCTGGCCGATTGGGATTTTTATTGATGTCTAAGACTGTTTTCTCTGTCCGTGGTTTTGTGACCGTGGCTGCCTGCTGTCTGGTCTGTAGCGCGAGTTTTGCCGGAGACGCGCTCTCCTGGTTACCGCGCGATGTCAATGCCGTGCTGCGGATGGACATCGCGGGGCTGTATGCGTCTCCGCTGTCCCATAAGGAAGAGTGGGCGACCAAGGCACGCGAGTCGTTTCAACAGCACGAGGCCATCGTGCCGCCGGGCATTGATGAACTGATTTGCGTGGCCGACCTGGACTACACCAACGGGCTGCGTCCGTTGAAGGAATACGCCATTGCCCGTCCCCGCACCGGTCTGACGTTGCCGGCCATGTCGGCTCTGATGAACGTGGACCTCTCTCAGTTCCAGGACCATTCTGCCGTCACGTCACCGCGTGGAACTTTTGTCGTGGCAGCCGAGCCGGCCGTCTGGTTGGCTGTGCCTCAAGGGGGACGACAAACGGCGGCACGCTGGCTGGCGTCTCATGGGCAAAGCGATAGTGGATTGGACCGTTTGAAGACCGCAGTGGCGGCAGCCGCCGATGCCGGGCAAATCAACCTCGTGCTTGATCTGGCGGGGGCAGTTGATACTGCGGCGGTGGCCAGCTTTCTCGAACAGCAGGATTGGAAACTCAACTCGGAACAACGGCAGCAAATCGCCAAGCTGCTGAGCACGGCCGATCTGTTATCGGTGAATGTGACGGTCGCGGAGACCATTCAGGGACGTTGCACGGTGACATTCACCGGCGATGCTCAGCCCTTAGCGGCTGTGGCCCCAGAGTTCGCCGCAGCGATCCTGCAAAGTTATGGTGCGTCAAGCGTGGTCGATGAACATTGGAAGTGGACCGTCAGCAGTCATGCCTTGGAGGGAACAGGGCCGCTGACCCTGCCGCAGGTGCGGCGACTCTTGAGCCTTGTGCACAACCCGGTGGTGGAGTTTTCCACGGCCGAACCCATGGATTCCGCTGCTGCAGCCCCGCCGGTTCCCGATGTCGTAGGAGCAACTCAAAAGTATGTGAAATCGGTCCGCACGATTCTGGATGACCTGCAGGAGACGCTGCGACACACTCGCGACAACCATGCCTTATGGTATGAACGCTCAGGCCGGAAAATTGACGATCTGCCGATGGTCAGTGTTGATCCCGACGCGTTGGAGTTCGGCGGGAAAGTGTCGAGTTCCCTGCGCTATCAAGGCCAGGTGGAACGGACAATGAATGTCCGGGCGGGGACCGCGAAATCGCAGTCTCGAGCCGGTAACAGTTATTACTATGGGTCGACCGGCCCCTATGGTGGCTGGGTCACTCAGACGCGGGCCAATGTCGACCCCGGCACCATCGACAAAGCCGCGAACCAGCAGTCGCAGGAGGTCCGGTTTTCGGAGTGGAAGCAGATTGAAGACGGTTTCGCCACACTAAAACGCGAGCTGTCCGCGAAACTGATGGCGGCATTCTAATTGCCCAGGTCGTCGAGTATTCTAATCCCATCTGACCTGTTCTGGTCGTAACTCAGATTCTCATCCTGGAAGGAACTTCGGTATGGCTTGGGCGAAATGGTGGGGCATGGCATGTCTGGCAGTTTGCAGCGCGGGTTTCGTGTCCGCCGCGGAGGAACCCGGTTTCAAACGGCTCGATAACGGCCAGAACTTTGAAGGCTGGAAGATCAACGAAAGCCCCGATAGCTGGTCGGTCAAAGACGGCGCGTTCGTGGCCCATGGCCCGCGCAGCCACCTATTCTATGTCGGTGACGATCAGCCGTTCGTCAACTTTGAACTCAAAGTCGACGTGATGACCGAAGACAACAGCAACGGCGGCATCTACTTCCACACCAAGTATCAACCCGATGGCTGGCCGAAGTACGGTTTTGAAGCCCAGGTTAACAACAGCTACCACAGCGATCCCCGCAAGACTGGCAGCCTGTATCAGGTGGTCGATGTCCATGAACCGGCGGCCAAAGACCACGAGTGGTACACCGAGCACGTCATCGTTCAGGGCAAGCACGTCATGATCAAAATCAACGACAAGATTGTCGTCGATTATCACGAACCAAAGGGGGCACAACCGGGCGACGACTTCACCCGCGTGCTCGATCAGGGAACCTTTGCCCTGCAGGCGCACGACCCCGGCAGCACCGTGCACTTCAAGAATATCCGCGTGAAGCGGCTCGACTAATTGGGTCGATGTAAATTGCCATCAGCATCGGCGTAACAAAAAAGACACCGGGGAACTCAGGGTTCTCTGGTGTCTTTTTTCGTCTCTTCCGCATGCGGTGTCAGCTTCCGTTCATCCGCTATTCCAACGCCGGACCGATCCGCAGGTTGCGGAACTTGACCACGGTGCTGTGGTTCTGCAATCCGAGATAGCCGCTGGTCTTCCGCAAGGCCAGCAACGGATGAGAATCCGCCGTGATATCCACGACAACTTGGCCGTTATGAATCGTTCGTACTCGCTGACCGCGACAGTTGATCTCCAGCGAATTCCATTGACCTGCCGGTCGTGTCACTCGTGGGTCAGCCCCAGAGATATCATAGACCGAAGCCGAATACTGGTACGGCTTGAGCTGGGCATATTTCGGGTCGGCATCGTCCAGCAGTTGTACCTCGAAACCCGCCGGTGGCAGGGTGTCGTTCTCGCGGTGATGCAGGCCATCTGACGGAACCCGCACATACACACCACTGTTTCCGCCTTCTGAAACCAGATAGTCGAACCGCAGATTGAAGTCGCCGTACTCTTGTGCAGTTCTTAACCACGGGCCTTTCTTTCCATCGCAGACCAGCAGGCCATCGACCACGCTCCAGCAGGCATCGGCAGGGCTCTCCGCGCCGCTCCAACCGGCCAGATCGCGACCATTGAACAGCGAATCAAAACCCAGTTCCTTGAGACGCACATTGCGGACCAGGAACTGGCCACCCAGCGGAACTTCAATTTGAAAACCGACGTAGCCCTGCAAACGCGTCAGACCGCCTACGTCATAAGCCGCTTCCCCATTGATCTTCAAGGCCACGCGGTCTCCCACCACCTTGAGATCGAAGACATTCCATTGTCCGGCGGGTTTCGCGAGTCCCGTGCTCATGGCTCCGGGCAAGTTACCGATGTTGCCTTCTTTTCCTTCCAGCAGATTGACCTGATACGAGGCTTTGGGAAACGGAGCGCCGCCGTTGGCCGTGCGGATGTAAATGCCCGCGTCGTACTTGGTGTTTTGCAGAGCCTGCCATTCGAGATGCAGTTCGAAGTCGCGGTATTCATGCGGAGATCGCAGCCAGCCGTTGCCCCCTTTTAATCGCAGGCAGCCATCAACGAAGTCGGCTTCCGCTCCATTTTCCAGCACCCAGTCGCCGAGCGATCCCTCCGCAAACGGCGTGGTCTCAAATCCCGCGACAGATTCGGCGGCCGTCAAAGGTAGTGCTGTCATCATCAGGCTGCACAATCCGATCCCCATCACAATCAACGCGCGCTGCATGCTTCGCACCTTGTCAACAATGCTGTTTCCTCTGCCGACGCTGCAGAATTCCGGTCAGCATCATACGCGGACTACGCCAGAATTGCTGCAATGGGCGTGCCCCGGCTGATGGGCAACGGACGGCCCAGCGGGTCTTGGATTTCTGTTTCCGGCGCGTAACCCAGACGGTCGAAGATGGTTGCCGTGATGTCACACGGTTGTACCCGACCTTCTTGCGGATAGGCTCCCTGAGCGTCGGATGATCCATAGACCATACCGCCACGGATACCACCCCCGGCCAAAGCGACCGAAAAGACCTGGCCCCAATGATCGCGACCGCCTCGGCCATTAAAACGCGGCGTCCGGCCGAATTCCGCCAATACGGCGACCAGCGTCTCTTCGAGCAGCCCGCGCTGTTCGAGGTCTCGGATCAAAGCCGACAAGGCCAGATCGAGCGGCGGCATCAGCACGGTTTTGAGTCGTTGTGTCTCTCGCGCATGGCTATCCCAACACGGAGCGTCGTCGGGTTCATCGGCTCCACGGAACCAGTTGACCTGCACGAATGAGACGCCAGCTTCGAGCAACCGACGCCCTAACAGCACACTTTGTCCAAACTGGTTGCGACCATAACGATCGCGGGTCCGAACCTCTTCCCGATTCAGGTCACAGGCTTCACGGGCTTGTGCCGTGCCAAGCAACGTCAACGCCTGTTCGCGTTGTAGACCATAGGTGTCGAAGGATGGCCCGCGATCGATCGTTCGTAGCTGGGTCTCCAATTGAGTCAGCAGCGAGCGGCGGTTATCTAACCGACCCAGTGGGACATCGGCCTGCAACTTGAAATGAGGGACTTCAAAGTTCGAAGAACCCGGCTGACAGTTGAACAACCAGGGATCAGACGACGGACCTAGAAATCCCGAGTCTTGTCCCGGCCAGACTGATTGATCGGTATTGAAGATGTGGTGTGGTAACCGCACCGCCGGGGGTAACAATCGCGGTCCACTGTGTAGATGCTGAATGACCGAACCCATCGTCGGCCAGTTGTTTGGCGCACCGGGGTTGGCGTTTTCCACCTGCATGGGAACGTGCGGCACGCCGGTCATCATCTGGTAGCCGCTCGACGAATGTGCGTTATCGCCACTGGCCACGGCTCGCAGAATCGCCAAGTGATTGGCCACCTGAGCGGTTTCCGGCAGCAACTCACAGATTTCCATGCCCGGTACAACCGTGGGAATGGGCCCGAGTTCGCCACGGATTTCGCTGGGGGCCAGCGGCTTCGGGTCCCATGTGGAATGCTGGGGGGGACCACCGAGCAGAAAGAGAACGATACACCGCTTGGCACGGGCGGGATGACCACTGACCACATGGGCCGCCGACAAGGGATCGGCTAAACCGCAGCTGGCCGCGAGGGTCGCAAGTGACCCCGCGCGGAGCAATTCCCGGCGGGACAATCCATCACACAGACGTGGTCCCTGATCGGAGATCGAGAGCATGGGGCGCGTTCCAACTTCGATCTTGAACATGGCGAGCCACAGCGGCTCTGCCATGGAAGGTCGGATTGTAACACGCATCAACCGCAGTTGAAATGAGAATTCCCGCAGAAATCAGACGGCATCGCAGCCAATTCCGCAGTTGGGGTTACCAGCGGAAGAGAGCCGTGCCCCAAGTGAGTCCGGCACCAAAACCGCTCATCACCACGGTATCACCCCGGTGAATCATCCCTTTGCGGAACGCTTCATCGAGCGCCAGAGGAATGGAGGCCCCGGAGGTGTTGCCGTATTCCTGAAGGTTATTGAAGATCTTCGTCGGTGAGACGCCGAGTTGCTCTGCTGCATAATTGATGATGCGGATGTTGGCCTGATGCAGCACATAGAGCGACACATCATGCACACCGAGGCCGCTCTTCCGCAGCACCAGTTCGATGGTTTCCGTAACGGCTCGCACCGCCCATTTGAAGACGCTGCGGCCATCCATTTGCAGGAAGTGTTCGCCAGCATCAATCGCGGCAGCGGTGATGGGGAACTTTGATCCACCGCTCTTGCGGTCGAGCATCGCTCCGCCACTGCCATCCGAACCGAGTTGATAACAGACCAACCCTTGGTGTGCATCACCTCGGGTCAGCAGGACGGCACCCGCCCCATCGCCGAAGAGCGGGGCCACCTTTTGATCGCTCGGATTGACGATGCGGCTGTTGCAGTCGCCGCCAATCACCAAAGCCATGCGGCTATTGCCGGTGGCCACAAACTGGGCAGCCGTCGTCAACGCGTACATGAAGCCCGAGCAGGCTGCTTGCACATCAATCGCCGGGGCATCGAGTCCTAAGGCATCCTGGACCAGATTAGCAGTTGACGGGCAGTGAAAGTCGGGAGTGAACGTGCCGACGACTACGAGATCAATTTGCCGGGGATCGATACTGGCTGCACGAATGGCCCGGCGAGCTGCTTCCACACAGAGATCGCTGGTGGCCTGATTTTCTGCCGCGTAACGACGTCGCAGAATGCCCGTGCGTTGTTCGATCCAACCGGAGTCACAACCGTAGAGTTCCTGCAGGTCGGCATTCGTCACGATGCGATCGGGAACATACGAGCCCGTGGCGACAATCTGCACACCCAGGAGTGACCGGGTTCGCTGACTCCACCCCGTCGACGAGATTTCGGCCACCGTCGGTTCTCGACGCTGGACTGAACCAAGCGAGTGATGGGCCAGCGGCTCGAGCACCGATGACTCCATGGGCAAGACCCTTGTGGTGGAGGGGTTGTCATACATATGCGGTCGCATCCATGCCAGGGCGACCAGTTGAACCGAAGGAGCAATGCCGAGTGAACATTCCGACTCGGACGGTTACTCACGAATCAGGCGTAACTGGTTCGGTCTCCTGAAGTTCCCGCGGATTGGTTCATCGAAGTATAACCGGGCTGACCTGAGCACTCCAGTCAACACCGGCAGCTCTTGCCAGATTGTCGAATCATCAGACTCTGGTAACGGCTGGCGAAGTTTTAACGCTGCGAAAGGACGCTGCATTATGGCAAAATGTGAGGGTGCGACAAGATGGAAATCTCAGCCCGCCCGGCTGAGCAAATCTGTGTACGACTGACCAACCCGAGAAGATCATCAGAAATTCATAATGCACCGAATTTCTCTCCGTGGCCCCTGGACCATCACCCACTCGGAACTGCTCGATTCGCAGGCCATTCCACAGCGGTTGCCACTCCCCTGGCGAAACCTGTTCGGCGACGTGGGCGGAACGGCAGTCTTCTGCCGGACGTTTCATGCTCCAACCAATCTCGACGAGACGGAAGTCGTGCGTCTTGTTTTGACGGGTTATCGCGGGGCGGGTCAAGTCTCTCTCAATGGTTTGGAACTGGGAGTATTGGCGGCGGAGCAGTCCACATGGTCGGCGGAAATCACTGATAAACTACGTTCCACGAACCGGTTACGCATTGAGCTGGCTTACGAGCCCACGGAGCCTGATGTACCGGGCGGCCTCTACGATGTCGTCGAATTGCAGATCGAACAACGCGGCGAGGCACGGCCTTCTTCGACTTAAGCGGCGGCTCGAACGGCTGCGGCGACAGCCATATAGCCCACATCGCCAGTCATCGGCGCATCGAGTCGGCGGCGAACGTGGATGCGTAATCCATAGGGGAACGCCGCCGCCAGCTTCACTTCCCAGTCGTGTCCATCCAGGTCCTCCAGTTCCACTTCGGGACTGCAGCCCAGGGCGGGGCAGAACGCCACGTGCACGGTTTGCTCCCGCTGTCCCTCGGCGAAGACCATGTGCACGGTTCCTTCAATGGATTCGGTGCCCATTTCCACCCGACGGACTTGCGTCTGCACGGGGGCTTCCGCGGGAGTGACCGCCACGGGGGATTTGATTTCGGGTTGAACCGTGACGCTTTCATGAATTGGCGAAAGTGAGGCCGGTTTGACCTCGTCGGAATGGACTGCCTCGACCAATTCCCAGGACGTGGTGAAGACAACCGCCATCACAGCCGCAAGCACGGCCAAACCGAGAAAAATCCCCAGTCCGACGGCCGTCCACAGGGGCAAAACCGCCAGGATTGCAGCACCCCCGATGACACTCGACAGACAGACCGCCATGCCACCAGGAACGCGAAATCCCTTGATTTCAAGGCATTCCGTGTGACGCAGCAGCCAGGCAGCCAAGGCACACATCCCCAGCAAAATCGTTGACCAGAGCATCCCCAGGCCCATGGGGATGGGAGTGGTGATGGCCCCACCGAGTCGGCGGCTGATCAGCACGGCTGTAGTGAGAGCGGCAGCGGTCCAAATTCCCACCGCCAATTGACGCTGCGGTTCCGTGGTTTGCATCGCGGACATCACTCAGACTCCTGGCAGACCGGCGAGTGATAGGCGATTTCGACCACGGCGCGAATGCAAAAAGCCCGGAGAATTTCCCCCGGGCTTCTTCAGTCCACGTTATCCATCAGTCGGCAAGATTACAGGCCGGCGGCCGATTTCAGGGCAGCCGCCATATCGGTCTGTTCCCAGCTGAAGTCGGCTTCGCTGCGACCGAAGTGACCACCAGCGGCGGTTTTGCGATAAATTGGACGACGCAGGTTCAGGGTTTCGATGATCCCCTTCGGGGTCATCCGGAAGTGTTCGCGAATGAGGTCCGCGATCTTCATTTCGTCGATTTTCGCCGTGCCATCGGTATCGACATGCACGCTCACCGGGTCGGCCACGCCAATCGCGTAAGCCAGTTGCACTTCGCAGCTATCGGCCAATCCGCCCGCGACGATGTTCTTGGCGATGTAACGGGCCATGTAAGCCGCCGAACGGTCGACCTTGGTCGGGTCTTTGCCCGAAAACGCTCCGCCGCCGTGACGACCCCACCCGCCGTAGGTATCGACGATGATCTTGCGGCCGGTCAGGCCCGAATCACCATGCGGACCGCCGACGATGAATTGCCCCGTCGGATTGATGTGATACTTCGTTTTCGATGTCAGCATTTCGGCCGGGACCGATTTGCGAATGACTTCTGCCTGCACGAAATCGTGAATTTCCTTCTGCGATACTTTTTCATTGTGTTGCGTCGACAGTACCACCGCCGAAATGCCGACTGGTTGGTTTTTGTCGTTGTATTCGACGGTTACCTGGCTCTTGGCATCGGGCCGCAGCCAATCGACCTGGCGCTGCTGACGGGCTTCGGTGATCCGGTTGATGATGCGGTGCGACAAGGCAATCGGCAGCGGCATCAGTTCTGGGGTTTGATTGCAGGCATAACCGAACATCAGTCCCTGATCGCCAGCCCCGTCGCGGTCCACGCCCATGGCGATGTCCGGGCTTTGGCTGTGAATCTTGATCAGCACTTCACAGGTGGCGGCGTTGAAGCCAATGTCGTCGCTGGTGTAACCAATGTCCCGGATTGCTTCGCGGGCGACCTTCTCGTAGTCCACCTGGCAGGTGGAGGTGATTTCCCCCGCGAGACAGACAAAATCGGTAGTCACCAGAGTTTCACAGGCGACGCGCGACATCGGATCGCCCGAGAGATGGGCATCGAGCACGCCATCGGAAACTTGATCGCACACCTTATCAGGGTGCCCCATGCTGACAGATTCACTGGTGAAGAAGTAGTTGGCCATCGCGGTCTTTGTACTATCCAGGAGAGGGAAATTCCGCGGCGATCAGACGTCCAGGGGACTCCAGCAACGCGATCCGCCGCAAACGGTGGCTATCAGAAACTTCTGCTCGCCAGAGCAGGGGAGTATAAGTCTTCACAACTTGAGCGGCAACTCTTCGGGAATGCCGTGGGCAGAATCCTCCGGGAAGCAGCCGAGACAATTTGTCAGGATTCCGGGAGAATTGCGAGGTGACAAGATTGCCGGAAGTCGGTAGATTGCCGTCACGTCTGAGGGAGCAGACCTGATGCCCATGTCGATTCCGATGTCTCACACCGCCGTCGAAACTCAGCAGGATGCTGAACTGCCATGCCTCGTTTTACTGCCCGGTCTCGACGGGACCGGCCGGATGTTTACGCCCTTTATCGAGCGGCGGCCCATCGATCAGCAGGTACTGGTCATCGGCTATCCGGGAGATGAACCGCTCGGCTATGACCAGTTGTTCGCGCGTGTCTGGTCGCAACTGCCGCATGGTCGGCCGTTTGTCGTTCTTGGCGAATCATTTTCCGGGCCACTCGCTGTCCGCGTCGCGGCGGAATCACCTGCGGGGCTGTGCGGCGTGGTCCTGTGTGCCAGTTTTGTGACCAGTCCGACACCGTGGTACATCCGCTGGTGGCCATCGTTATTCTCGGCCCGTGTGGTGAAGACTTTGGTCAAACTCGAGGGCTGGGCGTCTCGACTGATGCTGCGTCGCTGCAAAGTCGAGATGAAGGCCATGATGCGCGATGCCCGTCATCAGGTTTGTCCCGAAGTGATCGCCCATCGCGTGCGGTCGACGATGACAGTCGATGTGCGCCAGGAACTGCAGAAACTTACCGTCCCGCTGCTTTACCTCGCGGGTCGTTGGGATCTCGTGGTGCCGAAACGGAGTCGCACGCAGATTCAGCGGTTGCGTCCCGATACGGCCCTGAGCCTGATCGATGGCCCCCATGCTCTCCTGCAAACCCGGCCCGATCTGGCCTGGACGGCGATCATGGAATGGTCTGCCACCTTGCCATCAACGGCACGAATCGGGAAACTGGCTGGTTGAAGCATCGTTGATTACTGAGGCCGTGAGCTCTGCCGGTGATGCCATGCCTCTTCGCCGCCAGTTGCCGTTGGTTCGACTATTGACATTTGCCGCGTGCCTGTTGATTGGCAAGGTGCTGGTCGAGATTCTGCTCAATTACCGGTACTACTTCCC
The DNA here is from genome assembly GCA_016125225.1 of bacterium. Lineage (GTDB taxonomy): Bacteria > Planctomycetota > Planctomycetia > Planctomycetales > Planctomycetaceae > DSVQ01. The sequence continues at coordinate 919,954 of WGME01000003.1, forward strand.
GGCCGATTTTGAACGCGGCGAGTTTCTGACAGGTCGCGATCGTTACTTCTGGCAGGGGTATCACTGGGCGTTCTATCCGCACATTCTCGTGGGGCCCTTCACGCTGATTGCAGGGACATTGCTCCTCAGCGAGAAGTTCCGGCGGTGGTCTCCGCGCTGGCATCGCATCATCGGCCGTTGTCAGGTGGTGAGCATCCTGTTCGTGATTGTGCCGAGTGGACTCTGGATGGCCCGCTTTGCCGCCAGTGGTCCGGTCGCAGCTGTCGGCTTTGTGCTCTTGTCGATGCTCACGGGACTTACTGCGGTGATGGGCTGGCGTGACGCGGTCGGCCGACGGTTCGTGAACCATCGTCGTTGGATGTGGCGGTGCTACCTGCTTCTGTGTTCTACGGTAATTCTAAGGTTGATGGGCGGCTTCGGCCGTGTCATGGAAATCGAGGCCCATTGGTACTATGGCCAAATGGCATGGACCAGTTGGCTCGCGCCGCTGATCGTGTTCGAAGTGATGGAACAGTGGCGCGGGCGAAGGCAGCCCACCCATCGCAATGAGTGGGCTGCTTGATGTCGCATCAGAACTCTCCGGCGGTGTCACCCGCGGCGATGGTGAACGCGGCCTCGAGGACCTTTCGATCGATGTTCTCAGAGATGAAGCGAACGGCTCCATCGGCGAGCAAACCATGCCGCCCGCCAGTATGGCTATTCTTCGAGACCACCATGAAATCTTCCAGCACGGTGGCATCGGCATCGTACGGCGACATCCATTCGATCGCCTGTTCTCCCGGAACTTCGATGACCATTAACGTCTGGCTTGTGCCATCGGTGGTGTCCTCGAGTTTCCTGGCTTCCGCACCGGGAAAGATGCTGTCCGGTGTGCTAATCACCATGTAGGTTGTTTTGGGGGACGTCACGTTCGCGCTGGGGCATGCATACCCGTAAATGTTTTTCTCACTCGCTGCCGCATTCACCGGGTCATCCCAGGGTTTGGTGAGATCGATGGTTTTATACAGCGCGGCCTGATCAATGTAGGGCAGAATCAGCGTCCGCCAACTGTGCAGTCGGTTCCCATCGGCGTCGACTGTGTATGCCTGCGGAAAACTGCCGTAGGCGTCATGATAGTTATGTAACGCCAAGGCAATTTGCTTGAGATTGTTGCGGCATTGCGTGCGACGGGCTTCGCCGCGACCGCTTTGACGAGTGGCAGGAATCAACAGCGCAATCAGAATCGCGATGATGCACAGCACCACCAGGACTTCAATGAGCGTAAAGGCCTGCCGCCGACGTCTGGACCACGGGGGAGCATGGCATAGGAATGAATGAGAGAACGTCTTCATGAGACTGACTCCAGAAAGGAAAGAAACGAGTCAGGAACAACACGGAATGAAAATCACGAGACGTGATCTCTTCACGATATGCCGGAGATCGCAGTGATTCAACAGCTTTTACCAGCCCGCAATGTCTTAGCCCCCTGTCAGTGACGGGGGGCCGGTGGGGCATGGGGGCATCGATTATGAATCGGCCCCCGGTCAATGACCGGGGGCTAAGACGTGCGTGTCATCACGCGGCGTGGCGGATGTTTTGGCCGTTCCCCTGCAACACGCCATCGATCACGGTCAGTGTCTTTGCGGTCGCGCCTTGCTGTGTCAGCACGAAGTCGCGGGCCGTCTGTCCCAACCGCTTGCATTCATCAGGATCGACGATGACTCGGCGGAGGGTATCACACAGTTCGTCCACGTCATGAATCACCACGGCGGCTTGCCGCAAGAGTAACTGTTCGACGATGTCGCGGAAGTTCCACGTGTTCGGGCCGAACAACACCGCCGCACCGTAACCTGCCGGTTCCAGCATGTTCTGCCCGCCGCGTTGAGTCAGACTGCCGCCGACAAAGGCGATATCAGCGAGTCCCCAGCAGGCCGCGAGTTCCCCGAGGGTATCGAGGAGGCAGACGGTTGAGAGTTGAGGGTTGAGAGTTGAGAGTTGAGACATTTCGCTGCGACGGATGAGTCGCAGACCACGGCGGTGAACCAGACTGGCGACGTCTTCGAAGCGTTCTTTGTGACGGGGTACGAGAATCAATCGTAACTGCGGGAACTCATCGATCAGTGCCTGATAGGTATCCAGGGCTAAGTATTCTTCCGGGTCTTGCGTACTCCCGGCGATGAAAACCAGATCATCGGGACCGATGCCGAAGGCGCGACGGAGTTCGGCGGTCTTCGGGTTGTTCCGGTCGGACTGCACGCGGTCATATTTGATGTTGCCGGTGATCGTGAGGTGTTCCGCAGGTACACCCATCGCGGCAAAGCGTTCCGCATACTCAGCCGACTGCACCGCGACGTGCGTGAGAGTCGAAAGCAGCGGCCGCAATAACGGTTTCAAACGGGAGTAACCGCGATAGCTGTTCGCACTCAGACGGCCATTGATGATGACGACCGGCACCTGTTCCGCTTGCGCAATCCGCAGGAAATTCGGCCAGACTTCGAGTTCGACGAGGACGACGAGTTCGGGCTGAACTGTTCTCAAGGCCCGTCGCACCGCCCACGTGAAATCGAAGGGCCAATAATTGATGGTGTGCTGCGGGAACTTCTGGTAGGCGATGTCGTAGCCCGTGCTGGTGGTTGTCGTGATACAAATCTCGTGGTGCGGATGCCGTTGGGCGAACTCGGCGATGAGCGATTGCAATTGCAGCACCTCGCCGACGCTCACCGCATGGAACCAGACACACGGTCGCTCGGGATGCTGCCGGATCATCCAGCCGGTCCACTTCTCGCGGAACCCGGCGATCGATTTGCGTTGCGACCAGCGGCGATAGGCCAACCACGGGGCGAGCAACAGCCCGACGCTGAGATACACCAGATTCAGGAGTCCGCCCATGTTCTTGCCTTCCGTGGCATACGCCGCATTGGCGATTCATCAGCCCGCAGCGCCAGCAAGGGGCATCCCTGCAACACGTTGTATCGGCCCTTGCTGGCGCTGCGGGCTAGTTCAGGGCATGTTACCTCTTCGTGGAGTTTGCGTGAACGGGAGTTCGGGATCGCGAAAAATTGGGGTCTGCGGCAAAACTCTGGCGTACATCTCGGGCACGATTCAGGTAAGATGATATTGATGCATGCCCGAAAACCCGCCTCACCGAACCGGAAAGCTATGTCCACGCCCACCGACGACCGCCGCGAAGTCAACCGCCGGGAGTTTCTCGGTTGTAGCGCCCGTCAGGCGGCCGGGGTCGCTGCGGGCGTGATGTCGCTGGCCGCTCCGGTGTTAGCCGCGGGAACTGCCGAGCGCTTATCGGTGGCGGTGATCGGTGTCCGCAACCGGGGGAAACACCTCGCGACTTTGCTGACGGAGTCGCCGGATGTTCACCTGAAAGCCGTGAGCGATGTTGACACCGCGATTTTGTCGGGCGCTCTGAACAGTCTCACCCCGCTGTGCCGCACGGCTCCGGAGGCCATTCACGATTACCGCCGCATTCTCGATGACCGTTCGATCGACGCCGTCATCATCGCCACGCCTGATCACTGGCATGCCACGATGGCCCGGCAAGCCCTTGAAGCGGGCAAAGATGTTTACCTCGAAAGCCCGATCACGGCGAACCTCGAAGAATCAGCCGACCTGATCGCCGCCGCCACGCGATCGCAACGCATCGTGCAGTGCGGTTTGCAGGAACGGAGCGGGGCCCCTTATCGCGATGCCATGCGATTTCTGCATGCGGGCAATCTGGGGACCGTGAAGCTTGCGCGGGCCTGGGTGGTCCATCGTCGCAAACCGATCCCTCGCCGTAAGGACGAACCGGCCCCGGAGACGCTCGATTATGCCGCATGGCTCGGGCCGGCGACCGAGCGGCCCTTCAACCCGAATCGCAGCCATTTCAACTGGCGGTGGTTCTGGGACTACGGCGGCGGTGAGTTGACCCATTGGGGTTCGCATCTGCTCGATGTCGCCCGCTGGGGTCTGCAGGTCAACTGGCCCGATCGCGTCGCGGCGACCGGCGGCAAATACGCCTTCGATGACGCCACCGAAACCCCCGACACGCTGATGGTGCAGTACGCCTACCCGAAGCACACCATCCAGTGGGAACACCGGCTGTGGTCCGGCCATGCCCCGGAAGGCCGCAGTTCGGCCGTGGCGTTTTACGGGGAGCGCGGCGTCCTCGTGATCGATCGCGGCGGCTGGAAAGTCTATGACGGCGAAGCGGCCGGCGGTTCCTGCACCTCCGCCGAACTGGATCGCGACCACCTGCAAAACTTCCTGAGCTGCGTCCGCACCCGGCAACAACCCAAGGCTGATCTGGCCACCGCTTTGGTGTCAACTGGCCTCTGCCACCTCGGTAATTTGGCGTACCGCGCCGGACACGAGATCACGTTCCACCCACAATCCGGGGTGATCGAACGAAGTGCGGGACCACGGGCGGTTTGAAAGCGTATATTCTGGCTTTTTCTGAGCTACAACCCTAATGTCTCGCAACACCAAGAATTCCCGCCGAATAAAGGTTAATGACGTCGACTATCGTTGGCGTGCGTCCGGGAACGATGGCTACATCACTTTCACGATCTGGCCCAGCAACGAGATCGGGCCTACAATTCAAGGTAGCTTTAAGTACCACGAAACTTGGGTACCAGCTGGTGAGGGACGCTGGTCATCGGCTGGCGACCAAATCGTCATCACAAACAGGATCGTCCGGCGTGTCATAGAATTTGCTGTAACTAATCATGCGTATAATCCACTGGAAAAGGGACAAATGTTGAGTCTTTACCGGATGGATGACCAAATCGTCATCAGCGACGCAGTAAGAGCAACTGACTCAGATCATTGATTTTTGTCTTGTTCCAATATTGCGCTTGGTCATGCTGGGCTATGACGTTTCGCATGTCAATCAACGACAGCATTTGCCCCGGCAGGGGCAGAAGATATTAGCCCCTGGTGTGAACCAGGGGAATGAGATGCGGTAATGATGATTCAGCCCTGTAGGGGCGAGAGAACAATCAGGAATCTGTCGCCCCGGTGGGGCTCTCTGGGAGCTGATGGCTCCGTGTGCCCCAGGCTGACGCCTGGGGCTATTTTCGATCGCCCCTCCGGGGCTGAAACTCGGTCACTCTGTCTCTGTCACCCTTGCGAAACCACGCGTCGTATCCGAACGACTTCGCTTGTGAAAGTCTCTCGCGGGGGATGGTCCGACCGGCTGCGCCAGCATGGCCCCTCAAAGAATTGTGCCGTCGATCAGACCGACAAGAGGGCTATTGCGGTAAGGTGTTGCCCATGGCGTTGCCGTTGCCACTTGCGGTGTTGCCGCTGAGGGTTGGGGCGCCGGTTTTCAGGAAGGCGTTGAAGCCTGAACCAGCATTGTTGGTGGAGGCGTTGTTGCTGAACGTGCCTCCTGCCGCATTCGTCAGCCCATCGAAACCATCGCCCGGATTGGGGGGCACGGCCACACCCGTGAACATCGTCGGCACGCCATTGGTGAAACCATTACCGGTGGCAATGTTGCCCGTGATCATCCCGGTATTCGTGGAGTCAAATGCGTCGCCGTTCGCCAGGTTTGAGAAGTAGAATCCATCGACGAGGTTACTGGTGGCCACATTGTTATTCATCGTGCCGGTGTTGTTGCCATAGATCGTGAAGCCATCAAAGAAGTTTCCGGTGGCAGAGTTGTCCGAGAAGATCCCCGCGTTGTTTCCCGTGGCCGCACCGCGATTCTGACCGAACGAGAAGCCACTGCCTGTGAGAGCGGTTGCGTTCACATCGCCACCGTTGGAATTGGCGATATTGCCTGTGATCCTGCCCGCAGCGTTATTTCCCCCGGCAAAGGTAAATCCATCGCCGCCATTGGTCCCCGCCCCGTTGCCTGTGGCCACATTCCCCGAAATGATACCGGCATTGGCGTTGCCAAACAGGTAGCCGCTGCCGCCCCCTGCCCCCGTCCCATTCCCGGTGGCCATATTTCCGGAGACAATTCCGCTGTTCGTCCCGGTCATCACAAATCCATGTCCTCCGGAGGCTCCCGTTCCATTCCCGCTCGCCGTATTTGCAGAAATGACGCCACTGTTATTCCCCGCGAAGGCGAATCCGTGGCCGACATTTCCTGTCGACGTATTCCCTGTGATCATGCCCGTGTTGGCGTTTACGAAGATCCCGTCAGTACCATTGGAAATGGCTTGGTTCCCTGAGATTGTGCCACTGTTGGTTCCTGCAAGCAGACCTCTCTGCCCGCTCTGGGTGAACGAGTTTCCAGTAATTCTGGTCGCGGCATCGAGGTTCCCCATCCGGAGCCCGTTGTTGGCAGCCCCCGAGATGGTATTCCCCGCAACCAGCACGTTGGTCACGGTGTCGAGTCCGCCGTCGTTATTGTTGTCGGAGAGAATTCCGTTCCTTCCGCCAGTGATATTGACACCCCGAATCCCGGAGTTGCTGTTGATATGGATCACGTCCTGAGCCACATTCGTGCCATTGATCGTGGCGGCTGCCCCCGGCGCGGTGGTGGTCACTATCTGGCCACTGCTGACACCGCGGACCTGGAAGCGTGTTCCCCCGCCAATCAACTGCTGGCCGTTGATGAAAACCGGATTCGCCTGATTGATGTTGCCACTCACAAACACCGTATCTCCCGTTCCCAGATTCAGGTTTCCATTACCAGCGACCGTCGCTGTGGAGACGTTGTTCAACAGCCGGCCGGTATCGACATCGATGGTGTTTTCCTTGGGACCGGTTGCCCGGGCCTGCGTCACAATGTCGACGTCGCGAACGACGCGATCGAGCATACGGCGGCTGAAGCGATCGTTCGAGGGTTGGTTTCGATAGCCAAACGGAATGACCACCCGGAATGAGCCCGCCACCTGAGTATCACGCACCTGGTCCCATTGCAGATCGACCCCCAACGTCACGCGCGAATCCGCACCAAGCGCCGGGAGGTCAAACATACGCAGTTCCAACCTGCCGCGCGGACCGGTGATCGACTCAAAGCCAGATTCACTGGTATCGAAATGGTAGCCACCGATAAACGCGCGCAGTTCGGTAACGTTGCTATAGAAATCGGAGACCAGAAAGCCGATTTCCCCATCTAATCCGTAGTAGGGCTGTTCGCGTCCGCCCTGCATAACCAGACTGTTTCCCACCAGGCTGACCTCGGTAGCTCCTGGTGCCGACTTTCCGCCATTGAGCGGAATGTAACCGTTGGCCCGCGCTTCCCAGAAGGTCGACATGGTTTCCAGCCCCAGCGTGATCTGGCTGAAATTGTTGTCGTTTTCCGAGGTCTTGTTGTCGTAGAAGATGTAGGCCCCATGGATCAGATCATTCGCGATCATGCTGCGATACACCAGACCAAGATTCCCTTCGTAGTTTTGACTGTCGTCAGCGTGTCCGCGCAAGTCGGCAAACAACAACGACCGGCCATCCTGAAACAAGGGCACCACCAACTGGCCTTCGCCCAGAGTCCGTTCCGATCCCGCATTGATTGAACCGGCAAGGTAAGGGTTCCAGACGTAAGGAGCAGCTCCATACCCCATGCCACCCGGCATCGGCTGATAGGGCATCCCCTGCGCGGGATACGGTGCCCCCTGGAATGGTGCAAAGGGGTCAGCCTGCATGGGTGCATACGGGCCGGATTGGTAAGGATCAACCGATTGATTCATGTATTGCACCGGCGCAGCGGCGAAATTCTGTCCGGCTGAGACCGTGATCCAGGGGTCCAGCATCGGTTGCAGATAAGGCGATTGCCCTCGATAGATCACACCGGACGGCTCATCAACTTCGCCTTGCGGTCGGACATCGCGTTGAGTCATCTGGTCTGTGGCCAGATTCGAGCTCTCCTGGCTGGCATCGCTCACCCGTCGAGCGACCAGGGACTCAAACTGTCCAAAACAGGGTGCACTGCCCGACAGGACACAAATCAGCGCGAATGAAGTACGCACAGACCAGTTAAGGGACATCGGGAATATCCTTTGGAAGTGACAGGCGTGCGCCGGAACGGAATGTCAGTTGAGGTGCGGGCGGGATAGTAGGAAGCAGTCAGATCCTGAACAACCCGAATTCGGCAGTTTTTGCCGATGGTTTCCAATTATCAGCGAAAAACAGACCAGGGGCGTCCCTGGAAGCTCAAAGGCCTGCCGCATCGTGGTAGATGCCCTTACGTCACCAGCAAGACCGAGCGACCATGTCTGTGGTGCGGGTTCTAAGTCACTACAGCCGCGCAGGCTCAGTCTTCCGGCACCCCTTGGATTAATCTGGTCTGGTTACCTTCAGAGACCCGGGGCAAGCCATTGTTCGGGGGGCATGGCAATCAGGCCTCCACCCTTGCCAAACACCACTTTGAAACTCAAACTACACGGCTTGTGAAATCTTCTCGCTGCGCGTATTCGGACCGGCTGCGGGAACCTGCTCTGTGAGATTGCACTCGAAAGCGCGACTGTGGCTGTTAAGAAGAAATCGAAACCGATCATCCCGTTGTACTTCGACGAAGAGCGGGAGGGCCTGCGGGCCGCCGGTCGGTTTAATGCCCAGCTGATGGATTTCATCCGAGAGAAGGTGCAGCCGGGCATCACCACCATCGAGATTGACCGGCTGATCTACGAATACACCACCGACCATGGCCATAAACCGGCCGACCTCGGCTACAAGGGCTATAACCACTCGACCTGTACCAGCATCAACGAAGTCGTCTGCCACGGCATTCCCGATGGGACAGTGCTGCGGGAAGGCGACATCATCAATGTCGACCTGACGACCATCGTCGACGGCTGGTACGGCGATTCGTCGGAAACGTTTCTTGTCGGCCGGGTGACCGATGAAGCCCGTCGTGTGGTGCAAATCGCCTTCGACGCCTTGTACGTTGGGATCGAAGCCGCTCAGCCGTATGGCAAGGTCAGCGACATCGGCCGGGCGATTGAACGGTTCGTCAAAGCTCATGGCCTCGAAGTCGTCCGGGAATATCAGGGCCACGGGATCGGCCGCGAATTCCATCAGGACCCGGGCGTGCCTCATTATCTGCCGAAGATTGGGGCCTCGCAGACGGTGCTGGAACCCGGCATGTGCTTCACGATTGAACCGATGGTGAATGCTGGCACGTGGCGGACTTTTATCGATAGCCGCGACAACTGGACGGTCCGTACCCTCGATCTGGCACCGTCGGCCCAGTTTGAGCACACCATTCTGATGACCGAGACCGGGCCGGAATTGATGACCACCACCGAACACGGCCCGAAACCGGGTCACCGTTTTTAGAAACCACGGAATGGAAGGCCCGGCATTTCGCCTGCAGTCTTCCGCTTCTTCTCTCGACAGGACTCTACAATGCGTCACGGATTGGCTTGGACCTTGTGCTTACTCATGACAGGACTACTGATGGCGGACGACACAGCGAAGGAAGTGCCTCACCCTGAACTTCCCAAGGGAGCGGGCAAGATCGACGAGAAGGCCCCGAAGACCTTCACCACCACTAAGTCGGGTTTGAAGTACCGCATTCTGCGGGAAGGCAAAGGCAAGAAGCCGACGGCCTCGCAAGGGGTGGAGGTCAACTATCACGGCTGGCTCGATAACGGCAAAGTCTTCGACAGCTCCTATCAGCGTGGCGAATCGATCTCTTTCGGGCTCAACCAGGTCATCAAGGGCTGGACCGAAGGGATGCAGTTGGTCGGCGAAGGTGGCATGATTGAACTACAGATTCCCTCCGAACTTGGCTACGGTGCCCGGGGGGCTCCTCCGGTCATTCCGGCGAATGCCCAATTGCACTTCCTGGTCGAACTGATCGATGTGAAGTAACGCAGGGCAAGCGGCAAATGCTGAGTGCCAAGTGGAGTGATCGAAACCAGAGCCGTGGTGACCGAAACCACGGCTCTGTGCTTGATGTCGCAGAAATTGCCGCAGACCACCCAGATTGCCAGACGAATTCGGCAGCGGGACGGGCGGCCAGCAACTCGGTCTTTACGGTCTGCCGGTGTTGTGCCACACTACCGGGGCTGATGCGATGGACGGACCCGTCGTATCGATCGGACTGCCAGGCAGGATGCCGCGATGAGTGTGTCGGTTGTTGTTCCCATCTACAACGAAGTCGAAACGATTCCCCATTTGTACCAGGCGATTGCCGATGTCATGCGGCCGCTCGGGAAAGAATGGGAACTGATCCTCGTGAACGATGGTTCCAAAGATGGCTCCAGCGGCGCCTTGGCCAAGCTCGCGGCTGCCGATTCGCATGTGAAGGTCATCGAGTTCCGCAAGAACTATGGCCAGACCGCCGCGATGCAGGCCGGGATGCAGGCCGCGACCTGCGATGTCACCATTCTGATGGATGGCGACCTGCAGAACGACCCGACCGACATTCCCATGATGCTCGCCAAGCTCGACGAAGGATACGACCTGATTCACGGCTGGCGGAAGAATCGACAGGATTCGTTCCTCGACCGCAAGCTGCCTTCGAAGATTGCCAACTGGATCATCTCGCGCGTCACCAAATTTCCGGTGCACGACCTCGGTTGCAGCCTGAAAGCGATCCGCACGGAAATCGCCCAGGAACTGCAGCTCTACGGCGAAATGCACCGCTTCATTCCCATCCTTGCCCATTGGCGCGGGGCGAAATGCGTGGAAGTGGTCACCAATCACCACGCCCGCAAGTACGGCACATCGAAGTACGGCATCTCACGCACCACTCGCGTGATCCTCGATCTGCTCACCGTGAAATACATGATTCACTACTCCGCCAGCCCGATGAAGCTATTCGGCATGATCGGCCTCGGTTGCATGGCGGTCGCCGGGTTATCGGGCCTTGCCACGGGTTATATGAAACTCGCCTCCGGAGTCGATATGACCGGCAACCCGCTGTTGCTGCTGACGTGTCTGTCGGTGATGCTGTCAGCTCAGTTTCTCTTCCTGGGGATGCTCGGCGAACTCTGTTCCCGCATCTTCTTCGAAGTCCGGGGCATGCCGAACTACGCCATCCGGAAGACCTGGAACTTCGACACGCACACCATCCCCGCGTTCCCGACGGAGCGCCGCGCGGCGTGATCGAACTAAGGTTTTTTCTTACCATCTTTGTCAATGTTCCGAAGCTGCTTATCTGTCTGCTTCAAGCGTTTCTTTACATCTTTGATTGGTTCAGCTGGTGGCAAGTCCTCGGGCTTTGCACCGCTGATTTCTAGCATGCTCTTCCTGACTTGTTTACCCACCTTCTCGGCAGCATCTTCCAACAATCGTTGACCTTGAACCCCTTCATTTCGAATTTTGGCTGCAGTTTGTGTAATCCGAAATAAGTGGGCAGCAAGTTCCTCTTTGCCCATTCGGTCAATGAGCTTTTCTGTCGGCTTGAGGCCTTTCCGTTCTCGGAGCTTGGAAAGGTTCATGTTGTACATGCCTCGATAGCCTGCATTTTGAAAAAACGGATAATTCTCGACACCGTGTCTGCTGGCCGTGCTGCTAAGAGACTTCTCACCCTCAGAAACCTCGTCTCGAATCAGCACACGATCAATCGCATCGGAATGTTCGAGCGCAGTGTGAAAAGTTTCAGCAAGAACTGCAAAATAAAGTTGGGCAGCTGCAACTTGAAGCTTCTTTGGATCTCCGTTCATCGCCAATAGATAGCAAGCAAATCGTGTGAAGCGATATGTGCCATCTGCTTGTCTGTGGAAATTGTCCTCCGTCGGAATTCCAAGCGTAAGACACGCTTGCATCGCCTTCATGACCAATTTCCGAAAGGCCTCTTCGCTCCGATAATCGAGAGCGGACATGACGTCTGATTGCTCCCACAAATTTGCCCCATTCTTGATTGCAAGATCCTCAAAGCATTGACGATCCTCTTCAAAATGGAATAGCGAAATCTCAGTCATTACGGCCCCTCAACAGAAGTGTGACCGTTTGATCACATGGGTGTGTTGCCATGCTAGATTTTACAGTTTTTTATCAATTCTTCTACGAAGATTCCGCACACACGCAAATGCGATTCGCAGGTGATCGTAGCTCACCTCGCCCTGCAATGCGTCGAAAGTTGGTTTCAAACGATCGAGGGGTTGGTCTGCGGTGACTTCGCAAATGTGGGCGAAAGTAACAGTATCGACCCAGGGTTCGGGTGACGTACGGTTTTCACTCTCCAGAAAATCGGCGAGATACTGTGTCACGGTCGAGGTCGCCCGCCCCAGATTCTCGCAGACTTCCGCGATCGATTTGCCATCTCGGAACATTGCGTCGACAACCGGCCGTGTTGGAGCATGATCATCTCAAGGCGTACTCTTGATGTCGCCAGATTGATCGCAAATCGGACCCGGCTGCTGGCAATATTCCCCGATGGCATCGACAAATGTCTGTCCATACTCAGCACATTTGTGATCGCCGACACCGTGGATCTCGCGGAAAGCCGTGACGTTCGCTGGTCGCACACGGGCCAGTTCCTGCAAGGTCACGTCGCCAAAGACGACAAACGGGGGCACGCCGCGGGCTTCGGCAAGTTGCCGCCGCAACTTTCGCAGATGATCGAACAGCCCCACATCAACGCCGGTCATTGAGGAAGCCGTGCGAATCGAAGTTTTGGCCTTCGCTTTCCCCGCTTGCAGCAGTCGCGGTATAACTTCACCTTTCAACAACTGGCGTCCGGTCGGCGTGACCTTCAGCACGCGATAATCCCCCAAACGCATCAGATATCCCTGACCGGCGAGCTGTTCAATCCATTCCCGCACAGCGGCTTTGCGGTGTTCCTTCAGCAATCCATACGTTGTGAGCTTGTCGTGGCCGTTCTCGCGGATGCGTTGGTCTTGCGAACCGGTCAGCACTTGAGCCACATAGTCGGCTCCATAGTTTTCCTGCACGCGGACCACGCATGAGAGAATCTTCTGACCGGTGATGAGCGCATCAGGCACGAGTTCCAGTTCGTTACTGCACGCATCGCACGCTCCACAGTTATCCTGTTCATACGGCTGGCCGAAGTATTTGACCAATGCCGCATGCCGACACGTCACCGCCTGGCAATACTGTTCTATCTCCCGCAGGTTTTGCAGCATCCGCTCGGCGGCAACCCCCGTGAGATCGTCCTGCATCTTCTGCCAAGTGATGAAGTCGCCCGGGCCATAGAACAACCAGCACTCCGAGGTGAGCCCATCTCGACCGGCTCGCCCCGTTTCCTGCTGATAGTTCTCGATCGACTTCGGAGCCGACGTATGAATGACGAACCGCACGTTCGGCTTGTCGATTCCCATGCCGAAGGCGACCGTCGCGACGACGATGTCCACCTTTTCTTTGAGGAAGGCTTCCTGATGACGGTGCCGATCGACATCGGTGAGTCCCGCATGATAAGCGGCCGCCCGATATCCCGACTCTTTCAAATCGGCGGTCAACGCATCAACTTCGCGGCGTGAGATGCAGTAGATAATGCCGGCTTCATCCCGATGTTGGTCGAGCACGTCGCAGACCTGAGTGAAGACCGACTTACGGCGGAGCACGCGATAAATCAGGTTCGGGCGGTCAAACGAACCGACGATGACCTGCGGATTCTGGTGGCATAGTTGAGCCGCGATATCGTCCCGCACATGCTCGGTGGCAGTGGCCGTGTAAGCATGCACGCCGACGTTGGGGAACCGCTCACGCAGTTGGCCTAACAGCCGATACTCCGGTCGAAAATCGTGTCCCCACGCGCTGATACAATGGGCTTCGTCGATCGCGAAAAACGACACCGGACAATCGGTCAGAAAGTCGAGCATGCGTTCGGTACATAGCCGCTCGGGGGCCACATACAGCAGTTTCAGTCGACCCGCACGAATGTCATCGGCCACACGTCGCCGTTCTTCTGGCGGCTGGGAACTGTTAACCGCGGCCGCTGCGATGCCCGATTCCCGCAAGGCATCGACCTGGTCTTTCATCAAAGAAATGAGCGGCGAAACCACGACCGCGAGGCCATCGAGCACCACGGCGGGCACTTGATAACACAGCGATTTCCCGCCGCCGGTCGGCAGCACCACCACCGAATCCTGTTGCGATAAAACCGCCGTCATCGCTTCGAGCTGATGCGGACGAAAATCGTCATACCCCCAGTGCTCACGCAGCACATGTCGCAGACGTTCCGTCGATCGTTCAGACATCGCGTGCAGCACCCGAAAACTCAGCGGCGATTCTAACCGATAATTCAGGATGCCGCCTGCGGCGGTTCCGTTTCCGCAAACAGGGTGCTGATGGAGAGCTTGAAACCCGGTAGCAGAGCTTCGCATCCCAGCGAATCCTCGGCGGTGAGAATCTGGGCATCGGTCAGCGAACGATAAACATACATCCGTTGGGATTCGGGGTATAAGACCCAAACGAGTTCGACTCCATTTGAGATGTAGTCGACGATCTTCTGGTCAATTTCCTCAGCTGTGTTGCCGGGACTGACAACTTCCACGGCGAGATTCGGCACGGTATCCCACGCGGCCCCAACCTTCGCGGGTCCCGCACTCCAGCGAGCATAATGGACCAAAGCCACATCTGGCTGACGGCGAAGTAATGGCTCCCGACGAAGCGTGAAGAGCACCTCCATGACCGCTATGCCAACGCCCGACGAATGTGCTGCATTAGTCATGTATCGCAACAATATGTTGGCCAGCAAGCTCGCAAACGCACTCGTCGGCTCGACCTCACGATATTCACCATGAACGACTTCGTACGGTGTATCGCTCTCATCAAACGCGATCGCATCCGAATCCAGCCAAGGTGCCGAGGTGGTCATGTTATGCTCCTCATTCAAGCCATTACTCCATCATGATAAATCAGAAGCCCAGGGATCGCTATCCCTGGGTCTCATCACGCGGGGGTATCACTTCCGACCAGACCCATGCTCCCTCACGGGCATGATCGAGAATATACCGATAAACATTTCTTTGATGCGCGACATCGCGGATTCTGACAATTTTGCCACGTGCGGACCACAGTTGCCCTGTGAAGCCGGCGGCATGAGCGACAAACGTCGCGTGCTTTTTCGCGATTCCGACAGGTTTGCGTGCGTCAACGTTGGGAAGCTGTACCTGAATATGCGAGTGCTGGGCAGCGCAAGCGATAGCTAATACGCGGCCATGCTGTTGCTGTAATCGTTCCAGTAGTGCCTTGCCGACTACCTCACGCCATTGTGGCGTCAAGGTTACTGCTGGTTGCTTCAACTCCTGGCGACTCTGTTCAAGCCGTTGATCGTAGATTCCATCTGCTGGAGGATTACGATAATCGCCTTCGACATGTTCGCGATGATGACGGGTGCGAAAGCCACGTGGGTCACCCGGAAGCCATGACCCATAGGTGCTGATGATGATGTGAAACCAGACGCGTGATTGCGACATGTCATGATCTCGTGAAGCACCCGGAAGCCCAGGGATCGCTATCCCTGGGCTTCGGAGCATGGTACATCATTTCACCACCATGTTCAGCAGCTTTCCAGCGACGTAGATCACCTTCACGATGGCCTTGCCCTCGAGGTTCGCGGCGATGGTGGCGTGAGCCTTGGCGGCGGCTTCGACGGCGGCTTGATCCGCATCGGCGGGGACTGTGACTTTGCCGCGGACTTTGCCGTTGATCTGCACCGGGACTTCGATTTCCGATTCGACCAGCAGTGCCGGGTCGAAAGTCGGCCACGGTTCATACGCCAATGAACTGTCATGGCCGAGCAGTTGCCATAACTCTTCGGCGATGTGCGGAGCCAGCGGGCTGACCAGTAACACGAACGGTTCCAGCACCGCCTTCGGTCGCACATCCATCGCGGTGAATTCGTTGGTGAACTCCATCATGCGGCTGATCGCCGTGTTGAACGACAGCTTATCGAGATCCTCGGTCACCACTTTGATGGTCTTGTGCAAGGTGCGTAACTGGGCAGCCGTCGGCGGAACATCCTGCACGGCGGATGACAACGCCACGTCATCGGCCCGTTCATCGACGAACAACCGCCACACGCGGCCGAGGAAGCGGAACACGCCATCGACGCCCGCCATACTCCACGGCTTGGTCGCTTCGAGCGGCCCCATGAACATCTCGTACATCCGCAGCGCATCAGCCCCGTATTCCTTGACCACAAAGTCGGGATTGATGACGTTGCCGCGCGACTTGGACATCTTATAGGATTTTGCATCAACGACAATTGAAGGGTCCTCCTTAAGCACCCAACGGTCGCCACGCTTTTCAACTTGATCTTGAGTAAGACGCTTAGGGCCGAGACTTGCCAGACTCGCTGACACTTCCTTATTTCGAACAGGGATTCGCGAGTCATCAGTAACTTCATAAGTGTCTGTGACCGAGACCCAGCGACCGTCCGTCTCTTGGTGTCCCGTAAATTCCATTTCACCGAGAATCATGCCCTGGTTGACCAACCGCTGGAATGGTTCTGGCTTCGAGACGTAGCCGCGATCGAACAGCACCTTATGCCAGAACCGCGAGTACAACAGGTGCAGCACGGCGTGTTCGGCACCGCCGATGTAGAGATCGACCGGCAGCCAGTACTTTTCCTTCACCGGGTCGATGAACTGCTCGCCGTTTTTGTTGTCGCAGAACCGCAGGTAGTACCAGCAACTACCGGCCCATTGCGGCATGCTATTCGTTTCGCGTTTCAACTTCGTGCCATCGGCGGCGGTGGCGTACAGCCAGTCGTCCGGGGCCTTCGACAACAACGGATCGGGCGTGCCAGTCGGTTGATAGTCTTCCATCTCGGGCAAGCGCACGGGCAAGTCGGATTCACTCACCGTGCGGACCATGCCGGTCGGTTCACCGTTCGCGTCAAGTTCATGCCAGATGGGGAACGGCTCGCCCCAGTACCGCTGCCGCGAGAACAACCAGTCGCGCAGACGGTAGTTGACCGCTTCACGCCCGAGACCCGCCGCGGTGAGATCAGCGGTGATTTTCGCCTTGAATTCCTGCGTGGGGAGGCCGGTGTAATCGCCGGAGTTGATGGCGATGCCTTCGCCGAAATAACTCTCGGCCCCCGGTGACTCACCGGGGGCTAAGACGACGGGCTTGATGTCGATGCCAAACTGCTTCGCGAATTCGAAATCGCGCTCATCATGCGCCGGGACCGCCATGATTGCCCCGGTGCCATAGCTGATGAGGACATAATCGGCGATCCACACGGGGACCTGTTCGCCATTGACCGGATTGATGACATACCCACCAGTGAAGACGCCGGATTTGTCTTTGGCGAGGTCGGTGCGATCGAGGTCGCTCTTGAGGGCGGCCTGTTGACGGTAGGCATCGACCGCCGCCTTCTGTTCCCGTGTGGTGATGACATCAACGAGCGGATGTTCCGGCGCGAGCACCATATAGGTGACGCCGTACAAGGTATCGGGCCGCGTGGTGTAGATGCGGAGCGTGCCGGGTTGTTGGGCTTGCGGGAAACCGGATTGGGTGCGTTGGGCTTTCCACTCCTGGAAGCCCAGGGATGGCGATCCCTGGGCGTCTTTCTGGCCCTGAACTCTCAACCCTGAACTCTCAACCCTGAACTCGACTTCTGCGCCGACGCTTTTGCCGATCCAGTTTTTCTGCAACGTCTTGATCGACTCGGTCCAGTTGAGCGATTCGAGTTCCGAGATCAACCGCTCGGCATACGCCGTGATGCGGAGCATCCACTGCCGCATGGGGCGGCGTTCGACGGGGAAGCCGCCGACTTCGCTTTTGCCGTCGATCACTTCTTCGTTGGCCAACACCGTTCCCAGGGAAGGACACCAGTTGACCGGTGCTTCGTGAATGTAGGCGAGACGTTGGGCGTCGCGGTATTTGCGGACGGCGATGGTTTCGCCCCCGGGTGACTCACCGGGGGCTAAGACGGCGCGGACGTCGGCGGGAATTGGCAACTCGGCGATCGGGCGTCCTTTGCCGACACGCCGCATGCCATCGGGACCAGTCCACGGATAGTCCGGGTCGTACCAGGTGTCGAAGAGTTGCAGGAAGATCCACTGCGTCCAACGAACGTAGTCCGGGTCGGTGGTGGCGAGTTCGCGTGACCAGTCGTAACTGAAGCCGAGGCTTTTCAACTGGCGTTTGAACGTGCCGATGTTCTTTTCGGTGGTGACACGGGGATGCGTCCCCGTTTTGATGGCATGCTGCTCGGCGGGAAGACCGAACGCGTCCCAGCCCATCGGATGCAGCACGTTCTTGCCGCGCATGCGGTTGTATCGGCAGACGATATCGGTCGCTGTGTACCCCTCCGGGTGCCCCACATGGAGACCATCACCCGAGGGGTAGGGAAACATGTCGAGGACGTACAGCTTCTCTTTCGCTGGGTCCATTTCGACGCGAAACGTCTGGTGCGATTCCCAGTAGGCTTGCCATTTGGCTTCGATGCGGGCGGCGTCGTATCGGGGCATGATGAGTCGAGGGTCTAGGGGCGAGAATCAAGAGCCGGTAAGAGGCGCGAAGTGCTAAGCTCGTTCGCATACTTCGCCGATCAATACTGGACTTGCGCACATATTTCGTCGCAACGTGTTGCTAGTTTAGGGAGATATAGCTGGGAATGCCAGCGGTCTACCGGCGTGCCGACAGGTCGCATGCATTAGAAAAGTCCCGGGTTTCTCGGCATAACCGGCGAAACTGATTCAATCGTTACAGTCGGAAAAGTCGATAGCAGAACGGACGCCCTCCAAAGTGTGGGCGGTACTGGCATCGTCAACGACTTGGCGATCGCTGTTCAGGGTCGAACGGCCAGCCGGTCTGGGAATGAGCGGCCTGGAAGTCCAGGAAGGAGATCAACATGCGTCGCGGGACATGGATTCTCGCAGTGGCCGGAGCCCTCGGGCTTCAAGCCGGCGGCGCTGGGGCCGCAGAGCCCGGCATCCCGGCGGGTATGGGACAGGGAGCAGGCGTGCCTTCGCGGTACAGCCGCCCGAGTTCCACTGCGACCAAGAACTTCTACGATGAACTTTTTGGTGATGTGAAAGAACTCAATGGGGGCACGGCCACTCCGGCTGCTCCCGCCAAGGGTCCGAGCGCCCGCCCGGCGTCGGCTCCTCCGTCGAAGAAAATTCCGCTGGATGAGCAGTCGAAGGTCTTTCCGGCCGCGACCGCCGCACCGGCAGGAATCGACGTGATTCACGCCGATTTCGATAAATCCAAGGGATCAGAATCGTTCATTCAACCCGTGCGGGCGACGTCGGAAGCCGATGCCGCAGCATCATCGACTGCAACTCCGGTTGCGAGCGACGCCGTAGGTCAATCGCCGAACGTGGTGCTCGAGTGGGTGAAAAAGTCGGACATTAATGTCGGCCAGGAATGCGAACTGCAACTGGTCGCCAAGAATATCGGGAATGGCCCGGCCGCCCAAGTGAAACTGGAAGCCACCTTCCCAACCACGGTGCGGCTGACCTCGGCCGACCCGAAACCAGCCACGTCGACGGATAAGCTTGCCTGGACATTTGATGGTCTGCCCGCTGGTGCGGAAAAGCGAATCACAGTGAAGCTGATTCCCAGCCGTCGCGGCGATTTGGGCACCAGTGCTCAAGTCAGCTACTCCAGCCAGTCGGCTCACGTCTTTAAAGTCGAAGAGCCGCTGCTGAAGGTTGCCATCAAGGGGCCGAAGGATGTGCTGCTGGGCGACCCGGCTTCACAGATGATTACCATCTCGAACCCCGGTACCGGCGTGGCTCACAACGTCAAGCTGGAAGCCGTTCTGAGCGAAGGACTTGAGCATCCTCGCGGCGAACGTCTGACGATCGAAATCGGTTCGATCGCGGCCGGGGAATCGCAACAGGTGCGGCTGGGCATGTCAGCGGCCAAGGGCGGGGTGCAAACCCTGCAACTGGTGGCCAGTTCCAGCACCGAAGCCACTGCAGCCTTGACCGAGAAAATTAACGTCATCGCTCCAAGCCTGGCTGTGAACGTGACCGGTCCCGGCCTCCGTTATATGGGACGGGCTGCGACCTATAAAATCGATGTGAAGAACGATGGCACCGTCGCGAACAACAATGTTCGTGTCCAGCATAAAGTGCCGGAAGGCTTCCAGTTTGTCTCGGCTGACCACGGCGGCAAATACGACGCCGATCAACGGACCGTGCATTGGTTCATTGGACGGATGGAAGGCAACCAGCAGTCGCATGTTTCCTGCGAACTGTCTCCCATCGCGATTGGCGATTTCAGCCATGCGGTCAGCGTCGTCTCTGATGCCGGTGTGAAAGCCGATGGCAAATTTGAGACCACGGTGAAGGGGGCCGCCTCGCTCAGCACGGAAATCGTCGATCTCGATGATCCCGTCGAAGTCGGTGTGGAAACCGCCTGGGAAGTTCGCGTGAAAAACGATGGTTCCAAGGCTGCCAGTAACATTGCCGTGGTCTGCGAACTGCCGGAAAACCTGCAGGTGATCGCCGCCAAAGGCCCAACGCAAGCCGTTGCCGATCAGCGCATGATCATCTTCAAGGGCCTGCAGCAACTGGCCCCTGGTCAGCAAGCCATCTACCGCATCCAGGTTAAGGGTGTGGTGGAAGGGACGCATCGGCTGCGAGCCCGCGTGACCAGCGACTCGCTCGATGAACCGCTGCTGATGGAAGAAGCCACCAAGTTTTACTCAGATACCAAGAAGTAAACTTGTCTGAGTCGAAGTTGTCGGATGACATCTAAGTCCGTCGGAGAGCCATGGTTCTCCGACGGACTTTTTCTTTGGGTGATGACAATACGTCGGCAGGCATCGACAGAGCTGGAGCTACTGTTGTTTTGGCGAGTTTGGGCGAAACGGGATGATCGTTTTTCTTGCGAAAAATCGTTCGGGAGGCTTTCGATTCGGAGCTCGCTGAAGATTCCGGCAGACTGGCCGAGATTTCATCGGTTTATGTTTGACGATCACGTTCGGGCAGAGTAACAGTAATCACACGGAGCAGGAGTCACACTCCGTCTTTCATGGTTACAAGAGGCGGCATGCCGTCTCACCACGAAGCAAGGATGTTCGGGTTTTTCGCCAGACTCACGATTTCATCGCCGCTTCTGCAATGGCGAGTTGACGAAGATTCCGTTGCGGTTGTTGAAGTCGAGTGTGTCATGGTGCAGAAAACACCAGAAATTCGTGATGATTTTGACAAGTACCTGGCTGGTTGCTGAGAGTCACTTCAGAGAAGGATCGAACTGATGGCCATTGAAACTTGGACGGCGACAGCACCCACAAGCATTCGGGAAAGTGACCCTGCGGAAGAAGTTCGGCAGCTCGTAGAAATGCGGACCGGCGGCCGTATCCAGGAACTGCAGGTGGCTGTCGAGGGCCAACGTCTGATCATTTCCGGACGCACCGGAACGTACTACAGCAAGCAACTGGCAACCCACGCGGCGCTCGACGTGACGCAGCAATTGGTGATTCAGAACGACGTGATTGTCGGCATCTGAGCCGATCTCACAGCTTGATTTCGATCCGAATTAGCGCATTCTGAGGTGTCGTTAATACTTACGGCGCTGGAGCCGTAGTGTTGGACTGCTCTGGAAACAACTGTTTCAGGTAATCTCGCGTGACATCTTCCGGCTCAATCCCTTCCGGCGGGACAAAGTCGAATTCGCTGTCGCTCACGGCACCGCCCAGCATGATGTTGCGAAATCGCAGGTCGAGCAGCAGTTTCACGCCGTTATCCGAGCGTTTCAGATAGGCCAGGCGAACGGGAAAGAGCGTGTCTTTCGCCAGACTCAGGCGCACGGCATCGGGAATGTGAGCGGGAAACCGGGGTTGGCGGGCATCGCCCCCCAATTGCTGAGACAGTTCCGCATTCCAGCGACCCACCAGGGTCACCACGGGTACGTCATCGGCCGTTTCTTCTTTAACGGCATCAAAGACCAGCGAGCGTTGCAGCGAGGTCAGCAAACCGGCCAAACCACCCAATGCCAGGTCGACGGCCGCTGCTCGATCGGAACGACCATCGGCTCGCTCCGCCGCAGATAGGATCTGGCGAACATCGCGGCGGGTCACCTTGCTGGAATCGGGCAATTGCAGATAACTCCAAAGTCGTTCACCATCACAGACTTCGAGCAGTTTTCCTGACTGACCACCCGGGAGTTTTACCTGATATTCCAGTCGCAATTTGATGCCGGCCGAAAGATAAGTTCCCGTCATCTGCAGCGGTGGCGTCGTCAGGTGAGCCAGTTCCAGGACTTCAGCCCGAACCGACGACTGGGAAATCATCTGCGCGTGGGCTTGTTTGAGCAGTTCGCTCGCCTGACGAGCCGCCTCAGCCTGATTCGGGGCCGGTTTACTGGGTTCTGGGCTGGCGGCCTGCTGAGCCCATGCCAGCGGTTGTCGGGCGGCTTGCCACGCGACAAATCCGAGTGAGAGGACTAGCAGAATCGGGCCGAGCATGCTGATGCGTCCACGGCGGAGACTCTTCAATGAGGCAGCCCCGTCGATTTGGCCGTGTCCCGTGGCGGTCGCCGGACAGGCTCGTTTAGCACATTGCTGGTTGGTCAAGCTGCGCAAGTTGCACCCAAGATTCGGAAAATGCCGGATTTACCAAAGATGCGAGTCGCACCTTTCCGAAAATCATCTATGAGCGATGGCAGGGATCGCACATGTCCGGCAGTCCGACTGCCCTCACGACCCGGCCGAGCGGATTGTATCAGCTTTACGGCATTAAGGTCGATGGGTTTCGCGCCAGTGGCGCTTCGGCGGCAGAAGTTCTGCAGCGGAGCGGCTGAGCGGTTAGTCGGCTGACGAACGGACGCGGTCAGTCGTCTCCACAAGCGTCGTCTGGTTCCGAGAGGGGTCGCAATGAAGTATTACTTTCTGGCACTCGGCACAGTCGTCGTCGTGTGCGTCGGTTGTGCCATGGATGGTCATCAATCGACCAGCAAAGGGGAGTTTCACGCTCCGCCTGCTGAAATGATGATGCGACCTGGTCCCATGGTGGACGGTCCTGGTCCGGGCGTCATTCCGATGATGGCGGGCCCACAAATGATGGGTGGTCCGGGCATGCCCCAACCGGCGTTCCCCTCGACTTCGCAAGTGCGTTTCATGGGTCCTGACGGCATGACCGTCGGCTGGCAGATTCCGAACGGTTTTGCCGAGAACCAACTGGTGGCTCCGGCCCGTTACAACTTCCTGCAAGGTCAGGCCTATCGCCTGAAGCTCACCAACGTTCCCGGTCGTGAAGGCCTGGTGATCTATCCTTCGCTGGAAGTTTACCCGACTCATCCGAACACCGACTCGTACCTGTCGCACAATAGCTTGCCAATTCAGATCACGGTCGAAGACCTTGATCAGGTCGAAAGCAACAACTTTGTGACCAAGGTCATCTACCTGCCGGATGCCAAGTTCCAGGAACTGGCGATTGCCAATGTCGAGACTTTGGTTTCGACCCGCCTCGATCCGGGTGTTGATCCGATCCACGAAGCCGACAAGATGGGCACCATCATGGCCGTGCTCCGCATGGGCAACATGGATCTCGAAATGCCGGCTCCGGTGAAACTACCGGGACAAGACGCCATGACCATGGGACCCAACGGCATTCAGCCCGCGTCTCATGCGATGGTGGTGGATGGCAACGAAGATCACTGGATGCCCCCGATGCCCATCGGTCCGGCTGGTTCGGGCAGCAGCGTGCCGAACGCGATGGTGGTCGCGGGTGGCGGTATGCCTGGCATGCCCGCTGGTTACCCGATCGCTGGTGTGAACATGCCCACCTACGGTATGCCTTACACCGGTACCCCGATCGGCCTGCCCGGTCCGACACACCTGCCGCTCGGTGGCCCGGCTTCTTTGAAGTCGCACACGATGGTCAACCGCACCAAGATGAACATCCCGGAACCGGTGCAGCACTTCCGGGCCGACGTGATCCACGAACCGGGCCTAAGCTTGCCGAAGCCGGTCAGCTATGTCGAGTACAAGGAAACGAATCCGGTTTACTCGCCGGGTGAGTTGTCCTACCCCACCTGGGCTCAACCGGGGGCCGCTGGGCAATACTGCCCGCCCGGACAACAGCCGTAACTCGGGACAGTGTTTACAACAGGGGGCCCAGGGATCGAAATGTCCCTGGGCTTCTTTTTGACCCAGACAAGCGACCAGGACCGACGCGATGTCGCACCACTACTCAGGCTGCTGTCGGCTGCTGCTGGTTACGGGACTCTGTCTTGTCGCCAGCACCGCCTCGGCTCAGCAGACGCGGTACACCGAAGGCCGCCATTACATCTACGATCAATTTGTTCCGCCCGGTGTCGCGGGGCAGATGAGCGTGATGGCTGGTAAGGTGCGTCCGTTTCATCCGCAACAACTCAAGGTGGTTCTGCCGTGTGACGGAACCGTCACCTTCTTCGCAGGGTCGCCGAATCGACCCCTGGAAACTGCGGCTCCGGCACAGGCTGCGGTGATGGTCGGCCCGATGTATCGTATCCGGCTGTCGAACCTGGCCGACTTCCCTCAGCACGAGTTCTTCCCGTCGATTGAACTGATTGACGAACTGCATCCGCCTCCCGGCCAAGCCGAACGCTTCCCGATCGAGGTGGAATTCCTGCGGGAAGAACTGGAATGGGCCGCCAACGGCCGCATGGTTACCAAGGTCGTCTATCTCGAACAACCCGATCGTGTTCCGGTGCAGAACCTGCAAGGCACGCCCCGGGTGACCAATGTGGCTCAGGGCGAAAATGCGGTGGGTCATGCCGATCTGCTGGGCCGTCCGATTGCCATTGTTCGACTGGGCGGTCGCCAGCCCGATTTGCGTTCCCCTGATCCGCAATTCTGGGGACCAATGGCCCCTGTGACCCTGGTGCAAGTGGCTCCGCCGACCGCCGTGCAACCGACGCGGTTCGATGCCCCGCCCCGACAAGATCGTCGCCAGGTGACAACGTTTCCTGGTGCCTCCGCAGACCAACCATCGTTGAGGTAGGTGATGAAAGAACAACATTGGTTGTCGCGTCTGCGTGGCCCGGCCTATGCCGTGGCGTTATCGACCATGGCGCTCTGCTGCAGTGCCTGTGCCACCACACAGCACGCACAATCTTCCAAGCTGCCGGAACCCCAGGCACCAACCGCGACGGAAGATGGCCAGGTCTTGCCCGTGAACTATGCACGGGAACTGGAACTCGACGAGCAGGTTCCAACCGCGCCAGCCGGAGCCGCCCGCATTCAACGCGCTCGCACCATGAGCAGCGATGTCGACCAGGGAATTCAATTGGTCGCCTATCAGGAAACAGCCCTGCCCGCGCCCGGTTGCCCGCCTGAAGCTATTACCAGTTGCCCTCCGGAAGCACGCCAACCCGTGGCGGGGGCGAATCCTTATGGCGTCGGCATGCCGCATTGCGATGTCGCCTGCCAACCGTCACCGGCACATTATCCCGACGAATATCTTTGTGACGGTGGCGATCGGGAATTGCCCGTCCATTACGGAGCCGATGTGCGTCTGGGTCTCGACACGGAAGACACCGTCGCGGAATACACGAAGAACGATGGCAGCGAAGGTTTGACGAAGTCGAACAAAGTCTGCGTGTATGCCCCGCGATTTGCCTCCGTGCGTTCCGTCAGCCTGCCGCATCAGGAAGGGACGTATCGCGAAGTCGGTGGCATCGACCACGCCGGTTTGGGCGGCGAGATGCAGAACCAACTCGTAGCCAGCCTGGGACAGCGCAACATTGCCGCCGATGGCGTGCGGATGCGGTCGCGAGCCAGCGGTCTGGAAACCGAACAGATTTCGACCGATATGCAGCAGCGTCAACGGCCGCAGTTGCAGGACAAAGTCCTGAACACCTTCCAAGACGTCGGCTTCTTCCGCTCGGGCCTGCTCGATCAGTCCGATGTGGCTCGCCTGAACTTGGGAATTGGTGCCGCGCTGGTCTGGACGCGCGAACTCTATCCCGTGATTCAGGGCAAGGTCGAACGTGCCACCACGGGGCTATCGGAAGTGCAGGCCACCGCCCTGACAATTGTTAAGGTCGATGACAAACCAGGTTCATTGCGGATTGTGAAGGTCGCCGATAAACAATCAGCCGAACCGGGCGACATCATCACCTTCAGCATTCGCTACGATAACCCCGGTCCGACGGCTGTGTCTTCCGTGCGAATTATCGATAACCTGACACCGCGACTCGAATACGTCATCGACTCGGCGACCTGCGAAGTCGCGGGCCGGTTGGTCGTGCAGGACAACGGCGAAGGCAGCCTGGTCTTGATCTGGGAACTCGACGAACCCGTCGCACCCAAAACCGGCGGCGTCGTCACCTTCCAGGCGAAAGTGAGATAAGGTCGAAGGTTCATGGTCTATGGTTGAAAGTGAAGAAGCCCGCTGCTGTATCTTGACTCTCAACCATCAACCCTCAACGATCGACTTTGAGCAACGTGGGGGGAAACCACGGGTAGCGCGTCATTACTGACTGTGCTACGACTTAACGCGGCGGCTGACTTCACTGGTCAGCCGCCGCGTTGTCATTTCTGCCTGCCCCATCGATGTCCAGAATCTCGGTTTGTGATGGACGCCCGGAGTCCGTTCCGTTAGAACGGAGTTTGTGTTCGGACTGGGATGCTTGGCTCTTCATTCCCTCCCGATGGGAATGCGCACTTATAGACTGGCAGGCTGGTGATGGTGATGTGCCGTCGTGCTTCGTTCTGGCTGATGACCTGGTTGTTGATCGCCGCAGGCACAAATGCCGCAGACTCAGCCCCCGCGGCAGATGCTCAAGCCGCGATCAAACCCAAGAAGCTCACCTACGCCCATATCCAGATCAAAGGGAGCCTACCCGAAGGGGCTCAACCGATGGGGCTATTCGGAGAGACGGTCGATACATTGGCCGACATTCTTCAGCGTCTGCGGAAAGCCGCCGAGGATGCGAAAGTTCATGGCGTGGTGATTCACGTTGATGACGTCAGCGTCGGCTGGGGCAAAATCCACGAGCTTCGAACTGAGATCGCTAAGATCCGCGCGGCGGGTAAGCCGGTCTATGGGTATCTCGAAAGTGGAGAGACCAAAGGCTACCTCGTGGCGGCCGCCTGTGATCAGGTAGTGCTCCCGGAATCGGGCGTGCTGATGTTGCCCGGCGTGCGCGCCGAAGTCACGTTCTACAAGAACCTGTTCGACTGGCTGCAGGTCGAACCGCAGATGCTGCGGGTCGGTGAGTACAAGTCCGCCGCCGAACCCTATTCCCGTTCGGAAATGAGCGCACAGTTCCGCGAAGAGCTGACCGCCGTCCTCGACAGCTTCTACGATCAGATTCTGCGGCAGTTGGCAGAGAGCCGGAAACTCGATGTCGCGAAGGCCAAGGAATTGGTCGATCAGGGCGTCTTCACAGCACCCGATGCGAAAGCCGCCGGGTTGATCGACCATCTCGCCTATGAAGATCATATCGAACAGTTGATCAAACAGGCTGACCCCACTGCCGAAGTGAAGTTCACCAAAGGTTATGGCAAGCGTAAGCTCGATACCGACTTCAGCGGCCTGAATGGCATGGTGAAGATGATGAATCTGATGATGGGGGTGGAAGAACCCGAACGGCGCTCGCTGGCCGATAAGATCGCGGTGATCAACGCCGTTGGCCCGATCACCTCTGGTCCCAGTTCGGCCGATGTTTTCGGCGAACAGTCCATGGGCTCTGCGACCATGATCAAGGCGATCCGCCAAGCCCGCGATGATGAGACCGTCCGGGCCATTGTGCTGCGTGTTGACAGCCCTGGAGGGAGTGCCCTCGCCAGCGATCTCATGTGGCACGAATTGGAGTCAATCAAAAAACCCTTCATCGTCAGCATGGGAGACACCGCTGCCAGTGGTGGCTACTACATCGCGATGGGTTCCGATCGCATCTTCGCCGAACCGGGCACGATCACGGGTTCCATCGGTGTTGTCGGCGGTAAGCTTGCGTTGCAGAAGACTTTCGAGAAATTCGGCATGACCACCAGCGTGGTTCAACGAGGTGCCAACGGCGGTCTGAATAGCATCATGGCGCCCTTTACCGACTCCGAAAAAGCGGCCATGCAGAAGGTACTGAATACCATTTATGAACAATTCACCGGCAAAGCGGCAGCGGGCCGGAAGATGGACGTGGCCGTTCTCGAAAAGCTGGCACGCGGCCGAATCTATACCGGCGAGCAAGCGAAAGAGATTGGCCTCGTTGATGAAATCGGAACTCTTGCCGACGCGATTGCCTATGCGAAGACGGCGGCTGGTATTGACCCCGAAAAGAAGCTCGAACGGCTCGACTTGCCCAAGCCTACCAGCCCGTTTGAACAATTGCTCGGCACGGTCGACAGCGAAACTCAGGCCCGTCGGATGCGAGACTCGCTTCTGCAGGTGATTCCGACCGACCTGCAGACCCCACTGCGTGGTTGGCACGCCTTGCAGATGCTGGCGCGGGAACCTGCGGTCGTTCTGATGCCCTTCGCCCTGCAGATTCGTTAGATCAACTGGTTCATTCGGTCAACCGGGAACGATCGCTCAATTCCACTGCGACAAAAGCCGCTCGGCGGCGTCGCGGTGGTAGATCAGAATTTCCTCGGCCTCTTCATCGGGGGCATGTTCGAGGCAATCGTTCAGTAGATCAACAGCAAGGCCCAGGCGATGAGACTTCATCGCCACCAGGGCCAGGTCACGCCGTTGATCGAAGCGATTCGGTTCCAGGGCGGTCAAACGGCGTTGCACTTTCCAGGTGGCTTCCCAGTCGTCCTGCTGCACATGAACCGATTTCAGGTTATTCAGCATGCGGATGATGATGTCGCGTGGCCGGGCTGGTTCGAGCATCGGTTCGATGTCATCGATCGGCAGTTCGGTCATTTCCGCGAGCCAGTCGAGACAACGGTCATACTTCAAGATCCGTCCCTGATTGAACGGGTCGACGAAGTACGTTTCTCTGGACCCATCGAAGCGTGCAAGAAAGTGCATCGGTGAGGCGACACCGGCCAAGTCGATTCCGGCGCGTTGAGCCACGGCGACATACACGACCGACAAACTGATCGGGATACCGACCCCGGTTTCGATCACCCGGTGAATGTAACTCGATTCGGCCCGGGAAAACGCCTCACGGTCTCCATGCAGACCATGTGTCCCTGCAAGACAGCGGCCCATCGCCCGTAGCGTGTTTTTCTCGGTTCCCTGCAGCGAAATGGAGTGCCCGACTTCGGCGGCCCGGCGGTCGAGCCATTCCAATGTTCGGTCGAAAGTCAGTTGCGGATAGGCATCACGCGCGATCTCCAGCGAGGCCAGGACCACATCGACGTTCCGCTGACGGCTGAGTAACCGCCGGAACTCGCGATCTTCGGGAAAGTCCAATTCCAGCTGCATCGCCGTTCAAAACCTTTTTCTACGCGCTGCGGGCATTGTAGGGGCTGTCCAAAACAGCGTCGATAGGGTTTCTGCCGGTTTGTCCGATTCGCTTCGGGGGAAAATCTGCAGACCCGGCTTGCGAGGCAACGGTTGGCTTCGGTTAGAATGCAGGCAGCCGGTTGTGCCGGGTTCCAGGTCGAACGTCAACGTCGCCATCTCCCTTTGGAGAAGTACCTATGGGCGGTGCAGCCCCCGCAGCTCCCAAGTTCAATACCATCCGCCTGGGCACGCCCAACAACAGAGACTTGGCGGTCAACAAACTCTTCAAAGCCATTATTGAATTGAATGGCTCGGACCTGCACCTGCAAGTGGGCAAGCCAGCCATCATTCGTGTTCGCGGCACGCTCAAGCAGCTTGATATGCCACCCATCGGCGAAGAGCAGATGAAAGAGCTGCTTATGCCGATGATGGATGAACGTAACAAAGACATCTTCCTGACCACCGGCGGGGCGGACTATGCCCACGTCATGGATCACAAAGGCGAGACCTGGCGCTTCCGTGTCAACCTGTTTATTCAGCAGGGCAAAATGGGCATGGTCAGTCGTAAGGTGGAACGCAGCATTCCGAACTTCGAAGGCTTGTGGCTGCCTGCGATTCTGCGGGACCTGTGCCTGTATGACCAGGGCATGGTGTTGCTGGCCGGTGTGACTGGTTCCGGTAAGTCGACGACGATCGCATCGATGCTCGACTACATCAACCACAACTTCATTAAGCACATTCTCACGATCGAAGATCCCGTCGAATTCGTTTACACGTCCGACAAGTGTCTTGTGAATCAACGTGAAATCGGTTGTGACGTGGTCGACTTCCATACGGCCATGAAGCATGCCGTGCGCCAAGACCCCGACATTATGCTCGTGGGCGAAATGCGTGACCGCGAAACGTTTGAAACCGCCATGCATGCCGCCGAAACGGGGCACCTGGTGTATGGAACGATTCACGCCTCATCGGCCCCGTCAACCATCGGCCGTATTCTCGACCTCTTCCCGCAGAGCATGCACAATGCTCTGCGGAGCTCGATGGGTTTCAACATGAAGGCAATTGTCGCCCAGAAACTGCTGGCGACCATCGTCGACAAACCCCGCCGCGTGCCGATTCAAGAGATCATGATTTTTAACGGCACCATCCGCAAACTCATTCTGGAAAACGAAGACGAAAAGCTTCCCGCGGCGATTCGTATTGGTAAAGCCGAAGGCATGCAGCAGTTCAACGATTCGCTGTATCACTTCCTGAAGATGGAATTCATCAACCGCCCAGACGCCTTCGAAATCTCCCCGAATGCCGAAGAGCTGAAGATGATGCTCAAGGGCATCGACGTGAAAGGCCCGGGGATTCTGTAAGACGGAACCAGTTGTCATCGCGATGCCGCGCATAGCATTTTCCAAATGGAGTCAATCGGCATGTCTGCCACACTCCTCGATCAGGTGATTGAACCAGTCTCGGAATGCTTAACGCAGGCATCCGCTCGCAAGATTGTTGACTTGCGTGCTACTCCCGATATGCAGGCCCGCGTCGATTATCTGGCAACTCAAGCAAATCAGGGCGGGCTGACGGATGAAGAGCGCTCCGAATACGATCGCTATCTGGCGGCATTCCACCTGGTCACATTGCTACAGATTGAGGCACGCAAGCTGCTTGATGAATCGGCCGCTTAGCCATGGATGCTGCGACACGAGAGTTTGTTCACACTCGATCTCGGCATCGTTGCGAATACTGTCTGCTCCTGCAGTCATCTGCTCCATTTCTAACATTTCATGTTGAACACATCATCGCCTCACAGCACCTGCAGGATGATGGTATCGATAATCTGGCGTTGGCCTGTCCCGATTGCAATCGGCATAAAGGCCCCAATCTGAGTTCGGTCGATCCACTCACTCTGCAAATCGTTACGCTGTTTCATCCAAGGCGAGAACGGTGGACAGACCATTTCAGCGTCGTCAATGCCAACATTGCCGGGCTCACGCCCATTGGTCGTGCCACAGCAAAACTGTTGCGATTTAACGATCCGGAAAGGCTAGCCATCCGTGAGGCTCTGCAACAAATGGATGAGTGGCCACCGCATCGTCATTAGGCAAAGTCTTTTCTTCAGATGAGGTGTCGGATCAGCGAAAGAGTTCCGACTTCCACACGCCGAGCTTGTTCAGCCAGAACAACCACAGCACCTGTAATGTCCGCCAGCCGTAGGTGACGCTGCGGCGGAAGTTGATGCTGCTCATTTCGTCGAAGTAACGCACAGGAACCGGGATGTCGCCGACTTTGAAACCGTAGGTCACGGCCTGGGCGAGGAACTGGCTGTCGAACACAAAATCGTTGGAGTTCTTTTCCCAGGGAATCTGCTCAAGCACGCTGCGATGATAGGCCCGGAAGCCGCTATGAAAGTCGCCGAGGTTCTGTCCCAATGCGACATTCTCGATGAAGGTCAGAATGCGGTTGGCAATGTATTTGTAACGGGGCATGCCGCCGCGCAAGGCTTCGGCACGCGTACGAATGCGTGAACCCAGCACCACATCGCAGATGCCCAAACGGATAATTTCGATGGCGACGGGAATCAACCGGCTGTCGTATTGATAATCGGGATGGATCATCACGATGTAATCGGCACCCGATTCCAGTGCCCGGCGGTAACACGTCTTCTGGTTTCCGCCGTAGCCCAGGTTGTGTTCATGCCGAATCACCGACAAACCCAGCCGCTCCGCGACGGCCACGGTGTCATCCGGGCTGCAATCATCGACGACAAGAACTTCATCGACGGTGCCGGGGGGAATATCCGCCACGGTCAGTTCGATGGTGCGGGCGGCCTTATAAGCCGGCATCACCGCGATGGTTTTGCCGGGTCGCGGACGTTCCTCGGCACGGGCCTGTTCCTGGACTGTGGCCAAGGTATGCGGGACAGTCGTACTCAAACCGTAGGCTTTCTCTCAGAAACCGGAACCAACTGGCAAGGAATTGCGGCCTGTTAAGAATGCCCGCGCCCCGAGGCCTTGTGCAAGTGTCCGACCGAAGTCGCGAAAATCTTTTCGACGCGCGACCTCGTCTGAGCATCTTCCCGGGTCTGCAGGTCGCTGACATTCGCCGCACAATACCGGCATCCGATCACGTCGAGATGAAATTGCAGATACTCACGGAATTCCCCGTGAATCTGATCATGCAAAAAGGCCTGCCAGGTCGTTCGGTTCGGGCAACTGACATGGCGTTGCCGCCAGATCGCACCCAGGCTGACCGGTCCAATATCGTAGTCCGCCAGGAGGGATCGCAGGCGATGTTGCAGTGGTGTTGATGACCGCAACGCGGTTTCCACTGCCACGGACTGATCGAGCGGCAAGGTCTCTTCGATGTAGGCTACGAGTTGCTGATCGGTGAATGCTGATGGCATCGTCACAGTCACCTCATCTCTTCAGAATCGGGTGAGTTTCCAGCTTGCCTGGGCGGATGCAGTTTTTTCCATGCGGGAAAGTTTTCGATGGCCTGTTCGGTTAACCGCTCGTGGTCGGTCAAATCATACCGCAACGGGGTAATGGTAATCCGACCCTGCTGCATTGCCTCCAAATCCGAACCGGGATCGGCATGTTGGCTGCGAATCGGTTCCCAGCCGGTCCAGTAATAAGCGCGACCACGGGGATCGAGTCGGCGTTCGACAGTTTCACTGTGTCGCCGGACCCCCATCGTGGTGAATTCGATTCCCGTTGGCCAGTCGGGTTGATTCGCGGGGAAATTGACGTTCCACAACGCGCCGGCTGGCGATGTTTTCCACAGGTCCCGGGCAATCACCACGGCTTTTCGTGCTGTGGCCGCATAATCGGGCGGGGTATCGAGCCATTGAGAAAGAGCAATGGACGTGATGCCAAACACCGCTCCCTCGATGGCGGCTGCGACGGTCCCCGAATACAGCACGTTCACGCCGATGTTGCATCCCGAGTTGATTCCGCTGAGGATCACATCGGGTTTTTCCGGGCAAATCGCGAGAATTCCGAGTCGCACGCAATCGGCCGGGCTCCCTTCCACACGCCAGCCAAAGAACTCACCATTGCGATATTCCCGATGCGGCAACAGCGGGTGCAGATAAGTAATCGAATGCCCGACTCCGCTTTGTTCCATGGCTGGGGCGACGACGGTGACGTCGCCCCAATCTTCCAGCGCATCGCGGAGCGCGTGCAATCCGGGGGCGTGAATGCCATCATCGTTCACAAGCAGGATGCGTGGTCGTTCTGCGGTCATGCGGGTCTCAAAACCTGACAGTTGTCTCTACTGACTGTAGCGAGGAACCGTTCTGGCGACCACTGCCGATGGTCTGGTGACGATGTCTGTAACGTACAACTCCGCCCCACGGATCTTTGCCATCATTCCCGCTGCCGGGTTGAGCTGCCGCATGGGGCAGCCAAAGCTGTTGATGCCCTGGGCTGAGACCACGGTGATCGGGCAGTTGCTGCGCACTTTGGAATTGCCTTGGATCACGGCCCGATTTGTCGTCGTGCGGAAAGGGGATGTGGCCCTGCGGGCCGAAGTGGAATCGCATGGGGCGATGGTCGTTGCCCCTGAAAGTGATCCCGTCGACATGCGGGCCAGCGTCGAAGCGGGGTTGCGGTTTGTTCGAAAAGCTTATGCCCCGACAGATGATGATGCCTGGCTGATGCTGCCGGGCGATCAACCGGCGATCACGGTGGCAGTGTTGGAGCAGCTCTATCAGGTCTGGCAAACGCGGCATCCCCGATATCTGGTGCCGACGGTGAACGGTCGCCGGGGTCACCCTTTGATGGCCTGGTGGGATTCGGTCAATGACATCGAGCGGCTACCTGACTCGGTGGGCCTGAATCAGCTTCTGCGGCAAGCCCCCGCTGAAGTGCTCGAAATGCCTGTGGTTGATGCGGGAGTACTACTGGATCTCGACTCGCCTGCCGACTATCACCGGGCAATCTCAGAATCGGCCGATCAGAAAAGAACACAGCCGGGGTAATACTCGGCTGTGATGTGTCATCGATCGTAATCGGTGTTCCGGATTACTTCATGAAGAAGTCTGTCGGACCACGGAAGGTATAGTAGGGGTACTGCACCATGCCCGCCGGAGCCCCGTATTGCGGGTAGACCAGGTTTTCCGGCCATTTGAATTCATAGGTCGTGTAGTGCTTCGGATGCGATTGGCAGTGCTTGCAGCCCGAAGGGGGGCAGGCGTTGCCGTATTGACAGTGAGGGCAGCCACCGCTTCCCGCTCCGCCATAGGTGTAAGCCTTGTGGCCGTGTGAGGTGTAGTAGCCTTCCGGACCCGCGTAGTAACCCCCTTCGTAACCGAAATTGTTATCGTGGAACTGCGGGAAAGTCTTATAGTCTTTGTGCTTGGACTTGGCGAATTCGCCATAGCCCGGACCAGAACCGATGAGCGGTCCCATGGTTTCAACGGGGGCTGTCGGGGTCGTCGGTGTGGGACTTTGTCCGCGAATGACCACGACGCCCGGTTCCGCCGCTGTGAGGGCAGAGGCCACGAGAGAGACAGTCAGCCAGGAGCAGCAGAACAGGCGGATCATGCGATATCCCTTATTGCACCTCGACGCGGTCGCTTGGCGAATGAGAGGAAGTTTCCACTTCCGTCAAAAGTCTTATCGGCGGATTGACCGTCAAGACACGAACCTTTCCTGCGATCTGCGCAAGTGGAATGCCAGGTAAGATCGGCAGACGTTGCAGATTTTCGCCAGTCGCGTTAAATTCCCAGCATGGCATGGTTTGGCCGAAATGGCCGGAATGTGTCGTAAGCTGAATGTTCTGAAGACTTTGTATACGATTGCATTACCACGGAGGGGGCAGGCGTGTTTCTCGCCGTTTCGACTCATTGTTTTGGCCATCAGCCATTTGCCGACACGTGTAGCCAGATTGTCGACCTGGAATACGACAAGATTGAACTCTGGTTCGATGAAGAAAATGGGCCGTTGCGTCCTTCGGAGATTGCACCGGCTCCCGAGAAATTTCTGGCGACCTATCGCGAGTTCACGCGGTTGATGCCGGTGGCCTTTCACTGCAAAGACGACCCGGGTTCCGAGTATTTTGAAGGCCTGTGTCGACTCGGGAAGCTGCTCAAGATCACGCAGATGACTCTGCCCGCGGGGGTGCTGGGCACGCCCTTCAATGAGGAAATCGATCGCCTGCGGAGTCGGTTGGCCATTGCCAACGCGGCCGGTATGCGGCTCTCTTTGAAGACTGAGAACGGCCACTTGACCGAAGATCCGCAGACGGCGGTGGAACTTTGTCAGGCTGTGCCGGGATTGGGAATCACCCTCGACGTCAGCTATTACATGTGCGGCAAATACGCGAATCTGTCGTACGACGGACTCTTTCCTTACGTCTATCACACGCATCTGCGCGATTCGACCGGGAATAACCTGCAGGTCCCGGTGGGACTGGGGGAAATCGATTACGCCCGGATCATCTCGCTCTTAAAAAAGTACAACTACCAGCGAGCCTTGTCGGTCGAACTGCTGCCGGAGCTGATGGGCGACTGCGATCGTTCGCTGGAAATGCGCAAAATCCGCATGCTGCTGGAAACGTTGCTGTAATCTGGTGGCGGTTCCCGCTGCTCAGCGAGGATTACCAATCAGGACGAAAGCCGCCCAGTAATGCGGATGGGCATAGGGCGATATCCGATTGCCGTTTGGTGGTGCCGTAGCCGCCACGGTTTGCAGCGGACGCCCTTGTTGCAACACGGACAGCATTCGCTGCTGTTCGACGTCTGTCAGCATTCGGAGCCATTGCTGCGCTTCATGCAGTGACTCGCTGACGGGCAGGGGTTGCGGCAAGTCGTCGCGGGCCCCCAGCAGGTTTTCATAGAACCGCGTCATTAACAAGGCCGTGGCCAGATCATCGACTTTCCAAAGTGATGACACGACCGACTGGCTGCCCGCCAGCAGCAGGGCCTGCGAAAAGCCGACATAACCTTCCGACGCGGTGAACCGTCCCAGAGCCGACTCACAAGCGGATAACGTGACCAGATCGGCCTGCAGATTCCAGGTCCGTAAAATCGTTTCCGCAGTCAGCTCACTGGGAGCCTCGTAACTTGGACCGGCACCAGCAACTCCGTCCGTCAATAATGGTTCATGAGCCAGGATGAGTCGCGATCGCAGGGGCAAGTGCGGGTTGGCTTCGCCATGCGTGGCGAAATGTAGCCAGCGGTACTGCTGCAACACGTTTTCTTTCGCCTGATCGGCCAGCCAGGTCTGTTGGGCATCGGCTCCAAAGCGGAGCGTGATCGGTTCGTGCTGTCGTTCACATGCCGCGGCAATGGCTTGAACTTCCTGACGGGTACCGGGCAGCGGTGACCACCGGGCAGCCGTCTGCAACGTGCCACTCTGGTCCGCTGGCAGGAACTCGGGATCGCCAATCGCGAGTAATCCCTGAGCCGCAGTTGAGGACCGGGCTTGTGTGCGTTGCTGCAGCCAGACCGAGATGGCTCCCGATGGCAGATAAACCACGCGCTGCTGGAACTCGGCAAAGAGATTAATCGGAACACCTTGCAGCCCCGGTGAGGGCATGACCAACAGCGTGCGGACCGCAGGGCCATCTGCCGTTTCGGCCAAAGCTGCGGCAAGCGGTTTCCAGACGATGTTACGCATCTGTGCGATCAGTGGTTGTAATTCCACCAGCGGAGTGAAGTCGGTCCGTGCGATGGCGTCTCGCAACCGCGTCGCCAGGTCAGCAAATTCTCCCTCTGCCAGGGGAATCCAGACGGGCTTTCCTGGGGGTCTTAAAACAACGCCCCAGTGTTGGGGGACTGTCGTAGGAATCGCATCGCTGCGGCTGACCCATCCGATGATGGCTTCATCGTGGTTCAGCGACTGCTGTAGCGTTGCGAGGTCGAGATCAATGCCCGGCATTTCCTGTGAGGACTGCAGAAAGCGTTGCTTCAGTTCGACCAGTTCTGCCAACAACCGATCTTCCTGCTGACGGAGTTGGACGATGGTCGTCGGTTCGACGACATCGCTGGTCCGCAGGCGGTCCAGTTGAGCGGTCACTTGGGCCAATTCGTCTTCCAGTTGACGCAACTCGGCCGAGGCTGCGGGCTGCAGCGTGCGTAATTGACGCAGAGCGACTTCTTCCCGAAGGCTGGCACCCAGAGACCGCTGCCAGATGAACGCCGCGTCTGCTGCCTGTTGCTGGTTGGCCAGCAGAGTGACCAAACGAGCCGTCACCATGGCCGACTCGGACAATCCCACGGCATCCAGCCCACGCACCCCGATGCGTGCCCGTGCCTGTTGCAGGCGTTCCAATGCCTGCCGATAGTAAGACGCGGCCGCTGAGAACTCTCGGTGCAATTCCGCGAGCAAACCCTGATCAGCAATCACCATCGCGGTTTCGACATGCCTGGGTCCAAATTGGATCTCGAAGGTTTTCAAGGCGGCAGACAACGACCCTTGTGCGTCATCGAGTTGGCCTAAGGCCATTTGACAGCGGGCCAGATGAAAGTGCGCGCGGGCCGTGGCATGGTGCTGGTCGCCGAGGGCTTGTTGTCTCAACTCGACGACTGTTTGGAAATACTCCGCCGCCGTCGCCCAGTCGTGATCCAGTTCGGCATAACGGGCCGCTGTCTGCAGCAACGTGGCCAGCACGCGCGGCGGGGTCGAGGGGGTTGCACGGGCTCGCTCCAAAGCCTGATCGAGGAAGCCTTCAAATTGCTGACGTTCTTCCAGGGGAAGTTGCCGTGCCAGTTCGGCCAGATTTCCTTCCAGGCGGGTGACCACCGGGGCATCGGGGCCGAGGAGCGCGGTATAAATTTGCCAGGCCCGCAATGCCGACTGATGGGCCGTTAACGGCTCTCCCAGCAAGGCTTGAATTAGTGAGAGTTCATTCCAGGCCAGCGCCGTGAGAAGTTGCGGTGGAGCATCGGCCGCGGCAAGCACTTCGAGTTGCACGAGCGCTTTGCGACAGGCCACTTCCGCTTCCGCGAGCCGCCCCGAGTATCGCAATATAGCGGTCTCGGCGAGCCAGCTTTCGGCGACCGATGATTGACCCGCTTGTCCCTGGCTGACGGCCGCTGCTCGCCATGTCTGACAGAGCTGCGTGGCCTGATCCCAGTCCCCCTGCATTGTCCCGACTTGAACCCGCCCGGCGAGCGCTTCGACATATAAAGCCATCCGATCGGGCGCTGAGTCGACAGGCGCGGCGGTCGCTTGCGTCAACCGTTCGACGTCTCGATAGAGTTGGTCCGCCGTGGGATAGTCTCCCCGGCGCTCGGCCAATTGCCCCTTGAGAAGGACCGATTCCAACCGCTGCAGGTTGGTCTCGGGCAAGGCAGCGAAACTTGCCTCGTCTTGCTGTAACAGTTCACTCGCTGCGGTCAGTCGGTCCTGATTCAAACACCACCGGACCAGGAACAACTCCGACCACCGAGCCGCTTGCGGTTCCGGGAAATCGGGATCGGGTTGCAGATGCTTCAGCAGGCGGACGGCTTGACGCGCGGTGACATAGTCCTGTTGTTCGACGGCTGTGATGAGGACTTCGCTGACGCGAAACTCCAGTTCGTTCTCTGCCTGCCAGACAAAATCATGGTCTGCCCCAAGAGCGGTGATTAAAGCCTCGACCAGCTCCCGTTGCTTGCGTCCGGCGGCAAGAGCCTCGCCCGCTTCAGTGAGACGCTGAATTTCGTCGATCAGGGGCTGCAAGGAAACTTGCAGTTTCTCCAGATCGACCTCGGGGGCTGTCTCAGTTTCTGCGGTTGAGACGGGTGCGGACTGAGTCGGCGGCCGATCGTCTTCCGCCTGCGCAGGACCGATCGTGGTAAGTCCTAAGAGCAGTCCAGCAATGATCTCGCGATGGCCCCTCCGCACGATCATCATGGCTGGTTTGGCTTGGTAAAGACAAAACCGGCGGCCTCGGCCCTCTTCCTCGCCGCCTGAGCTTCCGCATCACGTCCGGACTTTGCATACAACTCTGCCAGCGCGGCATGAAACGCCGCGTCGTCGCTCTCTTTGGCGAGTTGTGAATAGAGTTCGATCGCTTGCCCGTAGAACTGCTGCGACTCACTGGTGAAGGCCGCAAAGGCTCGTGATTCCGCATCGGCTTCCGCCAGGGTCTGAAGCAATTCGGCTTGATCGTGCTGGCTGGGAAAGGCGACCGTGAACGAGGCTTTGGCAATGGGGCCCGTTGTCCCCGGTCGGGCATCCAGGACCTGCCAGTCACAACGCGTTCCGGGCTTCAGCAACCCCATCGGTACCATCACCTTGGTTTCGGGGGTGGTCATCGACCATAGCTTTTTCCCTTCAGAGTTTAAGTAGACACGGTACCGTGCCACGCCCGACCGCTCCGGCCAACTCAAGGTCGGAGTTGTTGTGAGGACAATCTCAAAGTCGAGCGGTGAGACTTTCGGGCCATCGGTTTCTCCCGCACGGGCTACTGTCACTCCACCCAAACGCCCCCCCACTTCGGACGGTTGGGGCAACGACTTCATGAATGTTCCCAACGGGCGTGCCTGGTCGGCCTGTGTGGCCAGCACGGTCACCTTCTCACGCGGAGTCAGTCCCTCGGTCGTGAGTTTCCAGGTGCCTGTGGACTCGATCTGCTCACGATGTCCGTCACTGCACAGGCGCAGGCTGATACGCGACGCATCGGCCAGTTTCACTTGCTCGTCCTCATACACACAACCAAAGGTGGCGGCCCGACGAGCCTTACCGGCCGAGTCTATGACTTCCACCGCACCCTGCACCTGAAAAATATAGGCGGTCGGTGCACTCGCAGCCCATGCGATGTGGGCCGAGCCAACGAGATACGATGCACAAATAATCCAACGCATGCTCACCGGACCTTGACTGACAGAGCTATCGAACCGACTCACTGTATGCGATTTCGCTGCTTCATTATCGAATGATCAGGGAATCAGGGTCAACCGCAGTTGCCGTTGTCGACGGTCAAATTGTCAGTATTGTCTGAACAGGGGTGATGGCTGGTCTTTGATCCGACGAGCATTCTGAGGTAGACTCCCATGTCCAATCGAATTGGCAGTTCGAAGACCAACATAAGAATCGTGTTTCACAGCCACGGGAGCGATGACGGTGACTGATGACGCTGCGTCCTCCGCATCGCAGCCAGATCCTCAGCTTTTCGAAACACGACCCACTGCGCTCCCTTCCTCTCCACCCGCCGCAGAAGAGTTAGAGGCTTCGGAACACGATTCTGAGGCCATTTCACAAG
This sequence comes from bacterium, assembly GCA_016125225.1. GTDB lineage: Bacteria > Planctomycetota > Planctomycetia > Planctomycetales > Planctomycetaceae > DSVQ01. The sequence goes on from WGME01000003.1 coordinate 960,267, forward strand.
ACACCCGGGCTTCCGTTGAACTGACGTCTGAACAGATTGCCGCCCTCTCCGCCGCTTCGCGGACCATCGGCAAATACCAGGTGGTCCATCTCCTGGGGTCTGGCGGCATGGGAGCGGTCTATCGGGCGCTCGATCCTCAAATCGGCCGACAGGTGGCCCTCAAACTGATCCGGAATCTCGGGCAAGGGGCCACTCTGCGGCTACGGGATCAGTTCCTGCGGGAAGCCCAATCGCTGGCACGGCTGGAGAGTGTTGTTGGGATTGTGTCGGTGCTGGATCACAATTTTGATCAGGCCGACGACGAATACTTCTTCACGATGCGCTTGATCGAAGGGGGCACCTTACGCCGGCGAATCACGCCCGGAACGCCGTGGAATTCCGTCGCGGCGATCACGCTCATTCAGCAGTTGGCGCTGGTCATCCATCAGGCACATGCGGTGGGAGTGATTCACCGTGACCTCAAGCCCGAAAACATTCTGATCGATCAAGACGGGCAACCCTGGATCACCGACTTTGGGATCGCCTGGTCGACCGATCCGCAGTTGTTGTCCCGTTCATCGGATGCGGATGCCGCGGCGGGAACGCTCAACTACATGGCCCCGGAACAGGTGCAGGGATTAGCGGAGGCCATGTCTCCCCGTACCGATGTCTATGCACTGGGGGTGATGCTATATGAACTGCTGACCGGTCGCCTGCCCTTTGTGCCTCCCGCCCAACACGCAGACCCGGTCGGCTACCTGGAAAACTGCATCTTGCAGCGGCAGCCGTTTCCTCCGCAGGCGTATGCCCCCGGGTTGCCGAGTGCGCTGGATGCCGTGGTACTCAAATGTCTTGCCAAGGAACCCTGGGAGCGCTATGCCACCGCCGAAGAACTGGCCCGCGATCTCGAACGGTTGCTCGACAACGAACCCGTTGCCGCGGAATCGTTGACGCCATTAGGTCAAATTTGGCAGCAATGCCGTCGACGGTATTCTGCGGCGACCAGTTGTCTGGTCGGTTGGATGACTCAAGCTGCGGTCGGAGCGACTGGGGGCTTACTGGTCTGGGCCATGATGCTCTGGTTATTGAAGCCGCGACGTACGCTTCCGGCGCGATCGCCCTTGCCAGAGGCTCGGCCGCAACTCTCGGTGATACTGGGGCTGTTCGTAGGTTTGGTGGTGTGTGCCGGTTCGTTTCTGCCCGCCATGCAGGATTGGGAACGCCGCATGCAGGATGCCCAGTTCTGGTATCGGGGCACGCGACAGTCCTCTGCCCCGGTAGTGATCGTCGGAATCGATGCCCCTTCGCTCGATGAGTTTACCGAGTCGCTGGTGTCACTCAGTCCACGATTAGCCACCGCGGTGCAATACCTGAGCGAACACGGCGCGACGGGGATTGCCATCGATTTCATGATTCCCCATGCCGATGCGACATTGCCGGAAATCCAGCCCGGTGCCATTGGAGACGCCGAAGTGTTCGGGCTGGCGATTGGCCAATCGGGGCGGGTGGTGCTGCCCATCAAATCCGAAACGCAGACCCGCGACGGAACCGTTTCACGTCTGGAACCCGTACCGCAATGGCTCGCAAAACATGCGTTGATGCCGGAATGGAACGATCTGGGCGATGTGAATCTGACGGCCGACCGCGATCAGATTTTGCGCCGTCAGGTGATGATCACCGCCGATGAATCACGGGTGGTACCAGAACTGGCCCTAGCGTTGTATGGACGGCACGAAGGTTGGCCCGATCCCTGGGAACCATCGAGTCCGCAAGACTGGGAAGACTTGGGCATTCCGTCACGCATGGTGGTCAACTATCTCGGTCCAGCCGGGACCGTGCCGACGGTTTCTTTGCGGGATGTGATTCATGCTGCGGAAGACCCGGCAACCCATGCGGACTTTGCTGCCCAGTGGGCCGGGAAAATGGTTCTGATCGGTACGACCGACCTGTCGCTGGGGGATCGACATTTAACACCCTATTCGCGCCGTCCACCCTTTCCGTGGTGGAGTTTCACGTCTTCCAGTTCGCCGCCGGTCGCCTTGGAAGATCAATGGATGGCCGGGGTCGAAGTCCAGGCCAATATCGCGGCGTCGCTGGCAGATCGTGCCTGGATCACGCGTTGGGAGTTTGGTCTGTCGACGGGATTGGTGCTGCTGGCGACCAGTGCTGGCCTGGGCTATCTGGCGGGCAGGTTCCGTCCGGGGCAGGTGTTGAACGTGCTGTTCGCCTCGCAAGCCCTCTGGTGGCTGATCACCTATGGGCTCTTTGCGGCTGGGAATGTTTCGGTGCCGATCGTGCCATTCTGGTCTTTGTGCTGGCTGGTACCGGCAGCGGTGCTGCTGTGGCGGGCCAATTTGCGTCCGAATCGCGGGATGAGTACCGAAGCCCCGGGCCGATGGGGTAAACTCTCTGGGTCGGCCTCTTTGACGGTTCAGCCAACGCATCGGTGACTCATGCTCTGTGTAGAGTTGTTTGAACGCGACACGGTGGTGTTTGAAGCCACGGCCTCCGCACCGCTGGAAATCGGGCGGCGTGATCTCGCGCGTCAGGAACCGGCACCATTTCAACTCATTTCCAACGAAGGTCATCAGCGGCTCATCATCGTCGATGCGGGACGCAATCTCATTTCCCGCCGACATCTGACAATCGAAGAATTGTCACCTGATCGACTGCAGTTGAAAAACGAGACATCCAATTCTCTGCTGTTGTGCGGCAGCGAGGCCGATCTGCAACCATTGCAGCCGCAGCACAGCTGTGAAGTTTTGCTGCCAACCACCATCGTCTTTCCCGACGATCTGCGGTTGCAACTCCGCTCGGAAGCGACGGAGCTTCAAGGTCTGCGCAATGTCACGCGCGCGCCTGGAAGCAAGCCCTCGCGCGAATCCGCCGCCGCTTTACAGCAGACAATGACTCCGGCGGCCATTGTTAATCACGATGGTTTTTTCGCCGAGTCGCTATTACTGCTGCTTGGCCGATTGGGTGATGGACTGCAACTTCAAACCGAGGCGATTGAAGCTGAGTGTTTCGCCGCCGAGCAGCTCCAGACGCTGCTGGGGATGTCCGCGGCGCGAATGGTTCCCTACCAGAACGGTTGGCCGGCGAATCGTACCGATTCGGAAGCGGTTGTCGCACAGCCTCCCGCCGAGATTCTGGAGCATGTTGCCGCCAGTCGTCGAACCATGTGGAAGCGGCGTCGTGAACTTGCCATCGCAAGGTCCGGGCCCGGCGTGCTGATGATCGCGGCTCCGGTGCTGTCTGCTAGCGGGGACTTACGGGGAGCACTGTACGCCGAAGCCATCGGGCGTGGGCCGAAGGAATCGGCCGCCAACGATCGTGCCACGGCACAGCTTGTCGAGTTCGTCGCCACCAGCCTGGCGGCAACCCTGGCCCGGATTCAGCAACAAAAGGAAGTCGAACGGCGGACCACGCTATTTCAGCAGTTTTTCGGCACGGCCTTGTCGCAAGAACTCGATCGGCAACCTGATTTGCTGAACGGCCGCGATGCCGATGTCTCAATTCTGTTCTGCGATCTCCGTGGGTTCAGCCGCTTCAGCGAAGCGCTCGGGACCGCCGCGACGTTTGAATGGATTCAATCGGTGATGACCGCCCTCACCCAATGCGTGGCGGATGAAGAAGGGGTACTGCTCGATTATGTTGGCGATGAGCTGATCGCGATGTGGGGGGCTCCATCACCCCGGGAAGATCATGCCGATCGGGCAATCCGTGCCGGGCAGCAGATGCTGGCGCGGTTGCCACAGTTAAACGACTTGTGGCAGCATCGACTGGGGGCACGGTTCTCGCTCGGCATTGGCATCAACTCTGGCCCAGTGCGGGTCGGTAACATCGGTTCTGAGCAAAAATTCAAATACGGTCCGCTGGGCAACACTGTGAACGTGGCCAGCCGCATTCAGGGTTTGAATAAACAATTTGGCACGCGGTTACTGATCAGCGAAGCGACGGAAGCCCGCCGTCAGACTCCCTGTCCGACTCGGCGATTGGGGCTTTTCCGCGTGGTGGGCATCGATCAGCCCGTGCAACTGCACGAAGTCCCGGAACCGGAATCGCCACCCGAGTGGAGCCAACTGCAAACCGCCTATCAAAAGGCGCTCGGGCATTTCGAGCGGGGGGAGTTCACCTCGGTGCTGGAGTTGCTGTCGGTCGCGCTGCGGATTGCCGTGAACGATCGGCCGTCGCTGCTGCTGCTCTCGCGTGCGGCGACCGCATTGTCACAGGGCCAGACTAGCGACCACCCAGTCTGGAGCATTACCGAGAAGTAGACTGCGAACGATCCACGACCAGATTCGCAGTTGTGTGAGAATCTGGGACCAGTGGTTAATGATGTTGATGCGTCGCGTCTTGAGAATCCCCCCGGCGATCACTAGCAGAAATGCGTTCCTGTTGAAACAATTGTCACGATGTGCAGCTCGTATTGACCTGCCGTTCTCGACAGAAGGATTGATCGTCCCATGAACAAACTGTTTGCCTGTGGCTGGGTCTCTGCCCTGCTGATTCTGACCTCGGCGGCATCGGCCGGAGATTGGCCGCAGTGGCGCGGACCCGATCGCACCGATCTTTCGACCGAAACCGGGTTACTGAAATCGTGGCCGGAAGGTGGCCCGAAGCAGTTATGGGTCTTCAAGGACGCCGGTCTGGGATATTCCGGCGTCGCCGTGGTGGAAGGCATCATCTACACCATGGGTGTGCGTGCCGAAGAAGAATTCCTGATCGCCATCAGTGCCGAAGATGGGACCGAAAAATGGGCCACCTCGATGGCCGGCCGCCTGGAAAACAAATGGGGCGATGGCCCGCGTGGCACTCCCACGGTACAAGACGGCATGGTCTATGCCATGGGGGGCACGGGCGTGCTGGTCTGTGCCGAAGCAGGCACGGGTCGCATCGTCTGGAAGAAAGAAATGTCCGACTTTGGTGGCAAGCGCCCCGGTTGGGGATTCTGTGAAAGCGTCCTCGTCGATGGTGACAAAGTCGTCTGCACACCCGGTGGCGACCAGGGGGCCATTCTGGCGTTGGATAAGAAGACGGGTGACACCCTTTGGCAAACCGCTGATTTCAAGGACGGGGCCCAATATGCCTCGATCTTGCCGATTCAATTTGCCGGCCAGCAGCAGTTGGTACAGTTGACGATGAAGACTTTGGTGGGCGTGAATCCGGAAACCGGTGCCATCCTCTGGAAAAGTGAATGGCCGGGACAGACCGCCGTGATTCCGACCCCGATCTACAAAGATGGCTATGTCTACATCACGAGTGGATACGGCGTGGGCTGCAAGCTGGTGAAACTGGCCGAAGGGGCTGACCCCACCGATGTCTATGTCAACAAGGTCATGAAAAACCATCATGGCGGCGTCGTGTTGGTGGGCGACCACCTGTATGGCTACTCCGATGGCGTCGGCTGGATCTGCCAGGACTTCCTGACCGGCGAAATGGTCTGGAATGATCGCGATGCCTTGGGCAAGGGCGCAGTGACCTATGCCGATGGCAAGCTCTATCTGCTGGATGAACGAGACGGCACCGTCGCTTTGGTCGATGCCTCACCAGAAGGTTGGAAGGAACACGGACGCTTCGTCCTGAACCCGCAAACCGAACAACGCAGCCCGTCCGGACGCATCTGGACCCACCCGGTGATCTCCAATGGCCGGCTCTATCTGCGCGATCAGGAATTGCTGATGTCTTACGACATCCAAGGGCAGTAAACAGCTGTCGGAATAACAGCCGTGGACCTAAAGCAACCGTCCGGTGGCACACTGTCACCGGACGGTTGTTCTTTGGAATTCGATCAGAGCAACGGCTTACGCCACTGGCTCGTCGACCAACGCCTGCTGACGAATGACTTCCGCCAGGACGCTGCGTAATTCGTCGGGTTGAATGGGCTTGGTGATATAGCCATCCATCCCCGCATTCAGACACGTTTCCCGATAGCCGTGAATCGCATGAGCGGTCATGGCATAAATTGGAATGCGATGGCCGCGATTCTGTTCCGCTTCCTGTTCCCGAATCAAACGCGTGGCCGAGAGCCCGTCCAACTCAGGCATTTCGACATCCAGCAGCAGTACGTCAAATTCATGCTGTGCCCAGGCATCCACAGCCGCTCGACCATCGTCGACAGTGGTCACAATGTGACCTTCCAACTCCAGCAGTCCCACGGCCACTTCCTGATTCACCAGGCTGTCGTCCGCCACCAGAATCTTCAAGGAGTGTGTCGATGTGGCTGTGTCGCCATGGGATGCCGTTGTCCCGGCTGCTTCGCTTGCTTCAGAGACGCAGAGTTTTTCCAGTTCTCCCAGGATTTCTTGTGGTTTAGCCGGCTTGGTGAGCGTATGGACTCGTGGCATGTCTCGGAAACGTTCCATCGATGCCATATTTCCCGCGGGCAGAATGGCAAGGACGGGGAGCTTCAAGCCGAAAGTGGGGCCACTTAACCGTTCGATGAGCTGTAACGCCTCTTCATCGCCAGGACGAACTTCTACCACAACGGCTTGCGGACGCGGACGCTGTGCCCCGCCGAGCATGACAGCCATGATGGTTTCCTGCGGCGTGCGTGCTGCATCCACCACATAACCTGCGTGCGACAAGAGTTCGATATGGGCCTGTTGAGCGACCGGGTTCTGTGCCACGACCAACACCTGACGACCCCCCGCCTGCTGCGGCTCAGTTGGCGCAGTCTCTGCGGTGTCGCAGACGGTCAGGGGAAGTTCGACGAAGAATGTGCTGCCCTGATTGAGCTCGCTTTCCACCCAGATTCGGCCGTGCATTAACGTGGCCAGTTGGGCCGAAATCGACAGACCCAGACCGGTGCCGCCAAAGCGTCGGGTAATCGAACTGTCGGTTTGTCGGAAGGCTTCGAAAATCGAAGTGACTTTGTCGGCCGGAATACCAATGCCGGTATCCTTCACGGCAATCAACAATCGCGGGGAACCATCGTCGTGCAGCGTGGGCGATGCCGTGACGGTCACGCCACCATTTTCCGTGAATTTGAGGGCATTTCCTACCAGATTGACCACGATCTGCCGCAGGCGAATGGAGTCCCCCACCAATTGCTGCGGGAGTTCGGCCGACACATGACAAACCAGGTCGAGACCTTTCCGCGTGGCATTCACCGATAACAATCGGCAGGCATCGAGGATGGTATTCGCGACCGGGTAGGGAATCGCTTCCAACTCCATATGCCCCGCCTCGATTTTCGAAAAATCAAGGATGTCGTTCAACAACGACAAGAGCGAATGGGCCGATTCTTTAACGACGGTCAGGTAATTGCGTTGCTGATCGGTCAGACGAGACGACAAGGCCAGTTCGGTCATGCCGATCACACCGTTCATCGGCGTGCGAATTTCGTGGCTCATGGTCGCCAGGAAACGACTCTTGGCGGCACTGGCCGCTTCCGCTGCAATCTTGGCGGCTTCCAGTTCCGTTTGTGCCTGTCGAAGTTGATTGGCTGTCCGCTTCAGTGATCGATTCGAAGCCGACAGTTCCTGGGCGCGGGCTTCCGCGGCAGCCGTCCGGTCGGCAACTCGGGCTTCCAATGTCGCATTCAAATCCTGCAACTGCTGGAATCCGGCGGCATTTTCCAAGGCGGCTCCTGCCAGAGTTGCGATGAACTCGGCGAGGCGTTCTTCTTCATGACCGAACAGTTCGCGAATGTGCTGGTGCATCACGTACAGCACGACCGTCAGTTTTTCACGAACAAAGACCGGCACACACAACCGTGACGATGTGTTCTGCTCGGCTTTCACGCGACTGGCTGACAAGGCGCCGCTCACTGTTTGCACGCTGCAAATGGACGTGTTGGAGAGAGCCCGGCCAGATGCCAGCACTTGCTGGATCAGGTCCACATCCAGATGGCTCGGCAAGTCGCCAACTAATGGGGTCCACGTTCCGGCAGGCCCGCTAGGTGGCTGTAGCAAGACACAACATTCACCCCGCAAGAGTCGCAAGGCCGATTGCTGCACCATCTCGTAAATCGCCAACGGCGACAGGGCTCGTGCAATTTCACGGCCTGAAGTCAACAGCGTATCGAAACGATCGAGTAATGATAGACTGGCCGTCCGATGACTTGCTCGTTCCGTCACCGAAGCGGGTGTGGAATCCGAAAGTTCGATCCAGATATCATCGGCTTCATGCGCATGCCGGGCGGCATCTTTCCAACCGCACTCTCGTCCCAGTCGTGCATAGGTTTGCAGTGAAATCGCCAGTTCACGCCGGGCTTTCTGTCGGCGAGATTCCTCAATGCTGCGACGCAGAAATTCGCGGGCTTTGTTAATTTGTCCCAAGTGGGCCCAGAAAAGACTGAACTCCCGCAGGATGAACGGCAAGTCGTTCCGGCAAAGCCAACTGTTCCACAAGGCTTTGCGTAACATGCGCTGCGACTGCTTCCGATACTCGTCGCGCTTGAGCGGAGTCAGTTCATGCGATGTCTCTGCCAGATGACGGTAGACAAATGCCAGCCACGGCAAGACCGGCGTGGTGTAGGGATTGCGAACCCCCGCTTCGACGGCCACGCTCACGGCCTCTTGCAGGATGCGAGCCGATTCTTCCGTCTGCCCCTGGCGAAACAAGGTGACGCCTTGCGCGAACAGCAATTGCGACTTGCCCTGCACGTCTCGCCGGGTGCGAGCGAGTTCGGTGTTCAGAATCTCTTCCGGAACGCCTTCGGGAATACAACGTGCCCACAAATCGAGATTGATACCCGAGGCCTGCTCGTCGCCGAGTTCCAGTCCGGATCGTTGATTGATCTGCGCTTCTTCCAAGGCCCCGGCAAAGTCGCCTAATCGAAACAGCGACGCCGCGATCTGATAACGGGCAATGTGGACTTGCCAGAAATCGCCCGTATATTCCAGCAGGCGAACGGCTTCACGGCAGGTGCGCACACACTCTTCGTACTGAGAGGCGGCGTACAGCACCACACCGCGATAGTGCAACGCATGCCCCTGTCCCCAGAGATCGTTCAGTTCTACACGCAACGCATGGGCACGATCAACGTAGCGCAGGGCACGGGGAAAATACGAAATGAGTGTCATCGCCGGCGCGTGCTCTTCATAGGCATTCGCCAAGTCGGTCGATGGCTGATAGGTCTCTGCGATATTCAGCCCACGCAGGTGAGACCACAAGCAAATTTCCAGATCGCGGCAATACCAGCAGCTATGGGCCACATGGCTATACAGCTTCAGAGCCAGTTTCACTTCTTCTGGCGGCTGTTGTGGTTTGCGATGCAGGAACCAACCGGGAAGCAGGGTATGCAGGGCTTGCACACAGAGTTCCCAGAACAGAAACAGGAACACAAAGATCCGACGTTTCGGAACTTTGCGGCCCAGCAGATTCAAGGCAGAGACAAAGTCAGCGAGGGCCAACTCCATATCCCCACGCTTGAAGCTGACCTCCGCCAGTTTCCCACGAATTTCGGCTTTGGAGAATGGAGTGTCTGCCAGTTCGGCGGCTTGTTCAAAACTGCGTTGGGCTTCGGTATATCGTCCCAGCAGCAACAGCGTATTGCCCAAGCCTTCGGCAATACGGTACTGCAACACCCGCGCCTCGTGTGTGGCCCCACGTGCGGCAATCCGGTATTGCTGTTCGGCCACATCCAGGGCGTGTTGACGACGAGCCAGGTCAGCTGCCTCGAGCGCGTAAGGTAACGCTCGCTCGCTGTCTCCGGCCGCATCGTAATGGTAGGCCAGTTCGGTCACACGTTCGGGAGACTTCTCGAACAGATACGCCGCGGCGTTGCGATGCAACTGGCATCGCAAGTCTTCCGACATTTCCGCAAGCACGGCCTCGCGAATCTTGTCGTGCACAAACGCGTAACTGCTGCCATCGGTCCGCATCCAGATCAGGCGTCGTTGCCGGGCAATGTCCACTGCTTGAACGGCGTCATCGGCCGATTGACCAACCAGATGAGCGGCGAGACCTAATTCGAATTGTTTCCCCAGAATCGCACCGGCCGATAATAATTGCACGGTGGCTGGAGGCAGCAACTGCAGGCGGCGCGTCAGTAAGACGGCAGCCTGGTCGGATGATTGCAGGTCGCCATGGGCCAGGGGATTGATCACCCAGCCCTGTGGACCCGAGGTCAGCATTTCGGCTTCAACGAACCCTCGCAGCACCGCCGATGCCATGAACGGACTACCGTCCGCAATGCTGACGATTTGCTGCACGACGGCATCTGGCAATGCCCCTGCCATCGATTCCAGCAGGTGTTGAATTTCCAATGGGGAAAAGGGAGCCAGCTTGATCCATTCGTGCGGCGTCAAGCGTCGCAGCGCATGTTCGGCCGGCACTTCCTCGGAGCGGAAGGCTGCCATCAACAAAACATAGTTTTGTTCGTTCGGCTGGTCCTGCGTTAGACGTTTCCAGCGTCGGAGCAACTTGATCGTCAGTTCATCGGCCCACTGGCAGTCATCCAGCAAGATCACTGCGGGACGATCGATATTGCCCAATGCCGCCAGAAAACTGGCCAAGGCATTCACCGTTCGCGTTTCGCCCGGAACGTCAGGACTTTCTGTGATCGCAGGATCAGCCTGCGACCACAGGGGAGCCAATCCCGGTAATGCGGCCTTCAGACAAACGATGGTTTCGTCCGAAAGCTGGGCACGAACCTGGTTCAGCAAGGCGGGATTGGATTTCCCAGCCGTCAGCAAGCCATCGACAATGCCCTGCAGAACCTGCACCGAGCGTTGTGCGATATCTGATGTGCCGATTCCCCGAAAAACGTTGAAACCTGTGGCGGCGGCCTGCCGGGCAATTTCCGACAGGATTCGTGATTTGCCACCCCCCGATTCAGCTTCAAGATACAGCAGTTCGGCCTGCCCCATCCGGACCCGATCGCAGGCCACTTGAACTTGCGAGATTTCCTGGGTGCGGGCGACAAAGGCGGGTTCCGTAATGGTCCGTCGGACATCATGTGCCCCGATGATCACTTGGGGTTCGGACTGTCCGTCACGCAATTGCGAAGAGATGGCCTCGAGATCTTTAGCTGCTGCCTCGGCGGTCTGATAGCGGTCCCGCGGATCTTCCTGCAGCAGCCGCCGCACCAACTCGTCCAATGCCCTCGGAATCGTGGCATCGAGGCTGCGAGGACTCGGCGTCTCATGGGTCATGCGGGCATGCAGCAGGTCACTGACAGACTCACCTTCAAAGGGAGGACGGCCCGTCAGGCCATGGAACATCACCGCACCGATGGCATACAAGTCGGCTAGTTCCGTCGGGTCCTGATCAATCAGCCCCGCAAGTTCCGGCGACAAATACCGTGCGACATTCAGCAGCCGTTCGCGTTGCTGGTCACCAGCGACAATGACCGGCGGCGGACCGAAGTCGATCAACGTGCAGCGATCAAATTGGCCCTGCGGATTCACGATGATGTTCGTCGGTCGTATGTTCCGATGGACCAGTCGCCGCGTATGCCACGGAATCAGCGTGGCGAGCAATTGCTGTGCGAGCTGTGTCGTCTGAAAGACCGAGAGTGGCCCCGATTCCATATGTTCGGCCAAGCTCCGGCCGGACACATGCTGACGAACGAGCACCAGTTGCCGGGAATCGGACGTGACGTCCAGAATGCAGCCACGTTGTTCGGCTGTCAGCCCCATAAGTTGGCGGGCTTCATGTTCGAGCCGCATCAACACGCCGGGGGCGTAAACCTCACGTGAGAGGCATTGGATGACCGCCGGTAACTCCGTTTCCCGGTCAAGTCCCAGATACCGTTCCATTCCCGTCGAGGAAGACAGGACTTGCTGCAGTTCAAAACGGGAGAGTGCGGCGGGCAAATCGGTGGCGGCACGGCGCAGTTCTGCTGCGGTGACTTGCGCGGCCGTCGATCGTTTGCGTGCCGATTCCACCATGGGTGCCAATGGGTTTTCACCGGAGGAGTCCCTCGACCTTGCGTACACGACGCAACGGAGGACAATGTCAACCTAGCTTGCTGAATCGTGACCGTCGGGCGGCATGATGACATTTGGCGACATTTCTCGATTACTACAATCGTTACGATCCGGGCAGTTAAACCCTCCCCGCTATGAAACGGTACTTCGGGGCGGTCAACCAGCTGTCGCGAGGCTTGTTGACGTTGTGTTTCCTCGTGTGCGGACTGCGAGCCATCTCCGCATTGATCTTTCAATCGTTATGATCATCATGGAAGACATCTTCGATGACACCATTTTAATCCGGCAGCGATCGCTGGAAGAAAAGCCTTGCCTGTTCGATTGTCTCTCCGCGTTTTACCAGACCGAATTGGTTCAAGAGAAATTGCGCGAAATCGTGTTCGCAACTGTTGATTCTGGAATCACGCCGTTTCTCCAGCGGGAAGAGTAGAAGTACCAATGGCACACATCGCTGTGCCCTCGATGACTTGCCCCCAACTGGGAATGAATATGATTCTTCAATCGGAAGCACTGCTGGATGGTCCCGTGAAGCAGTTCACGTCTCAACTGGCAGAGTGGGATCGGCAAATTGATCCCCTGGCTTTGCCGGACGACGATGCCTGCCTGGCTGCAATCACACAGGACATTGACCACTGCCTGGCTGAATGTGCTCAACTTGATCAGGCACTCGCCGACCAGGTCCGTGTGCTGCGAGAGACTCAGCAAGCGTTCCGGGAGGCCATTCGCTCCTGGTTCGACAAGAGCCCGCTGATGAAGCATGCGTTGGCCAAGCCGCGGGGTTATGCCGGCGACTATCAGATGCTGACCTGCGTCTACAATGGACAGGCACAGGGGACCGGCTTGGGCGGTTATCTCGACCGTTATTTCCTCACTTCGGAACTCGGACGGGCCGTGCCATTACGGCTGAACATGGCCCGTGAGTTTCTGATTGAAGAGGCGATATCCCGCGCAACCATGACCGTTCTGAACATCGCTTCCGGTCCCGGAAGGGAGTATCAGCATGGCTGGGATCTGCCCGAGGGGCATCATGTCAATGTCGTCTGCGTCGATCAGGATGAAGCCGCGATCGAGTTTGTCGAACAGACGGTGATTCCGACGCTGCCGTACACCATCGAATTGCAAATGGTCCGTCATAACGCCCTCAAGATGGGGAATGCCCGGCAGAATATCGAATTGTTCGGACGCCGTGATGTGGTCTACAGCATCGGCTTGTGTGACTACATTCCCGATCGTCTGATGATTCGTCTGCTCTCGGGATGGCGCGAGTCCGTTGCAGAAGGGGGAACAGTCTACGTCGCCTTCAAGGATTGCGAGCAGTACAGCAAAACGAAATACCAATGGCTCGTCGATTGGTACTTCTATCAACGGACAGTCGAGGAGTGTCGCGGGTTGTTCGCGCTGGCTGGTTACGACATGGAGCATCTGGAGATGACACGCGATACCACGGGGTCGATCATCAACTTTGTGGCGCGCAATCTGCCTGCGGTTTCGCTGTCACGCCAGGAGACCACAGTTGAACCGGCGGAACAGCCCGCGATTGCCGTGGAAGGATGACTTCGGTAGTTCTGGCAAACGGTCGTCAGTGGGAATCCCTTACGGCCGAACGGTCGTCGCTTTAAGCTGGAGTCGCTCACGGGCGAGTTGCTCCAGATGATTGAGGACTTCGTCGATCGTCATCTGCGAGGAATCGACAATCTGGGCATCCGCTGCGGGCACAAGCGGGGCGCAGGCACGCGTGGCATCCCGGTGATCGCGGAGTTGTAAGTCGGCCAGTAGTGCTTCCCAGTCGACGGCCTGCCCTTGGTCAGACAGTTCCCGCATCCGCCGCCGCGCCCGCTCCTCGGCAGTGGCTGTGAGAAAGATTTTGCAAGCAGCGTGGGGGAAGACGACGGTTCCCTGATCTCGCCCTTCCGTCACCAGATTCGACTGCTCGGCACACTGTTGCTGCAACGCCACCAGTTGCTTCCGAACCTCGGGATTCGAGGCCACGATCGAAGCCACTTCGGTCACGGTTGTGTCGCGGATCGACTCGGAAACATCACGGTCGTTGAGCCACAGGCGATTATTCCGGAAGATCATGCGTACGCTGTGGGGGACGGCGGCGACCGCTGGGTCATCCTGCGGGGCAATGTTCCGTTCAAGGCAGACCAAGGCCACGGCCCGATACATGGCCCCGGTATTGAGGAATTCAAAGCCAAGTCGCTCCGCCAACTGGCGTGCAACCGTGCTTTTGCCGGTACCCGCAGGTCCATCAATCGTAACTATCATTCCCGCCGACTTTCCCGAATCGCGTGGACTCATGGCTGATACCCAAGAAGATCGCCGACCTAAAATCGTAGCTCGATTTCCGCCAGTTCATAAGGTTTGAACTCGCAAATCACAGCGTCACCCTCGAGGGGCAGTGGATATTCGGTGGTCCCCGATAAAGCTCGCTTGATGGCGGCAATGGGCGAGCGAAAGAGCCGGATTCTCGCGGTCCGGCCACGTCCCTCGGTCTCCAGAACCCGCAGGACATAACCGACAGGTGAGGTCGTTGCCGAGTCGGTTTCCCCGAGATCGTGCAGTTCCAGCAGTTCCATGCCACGGGTATCGATATGGAGTAGCCAACCTGTCGACGCTCCGCGTGGCGGGCCACTTTCCGTGGGCACAATCAAAGCGGGAAGTGTTGCCTCACGTGCCGCCTCCAACGGATAGGTCTGATCCATCGCCACGGCAAAGTGGAAGTCGCGGCGAGTTTCCCCATGCACAATCAGCAATGCATCAAGCATCCGTGGGCCGGTCTTGCGATGGAACGGCAAGCCGTAGGGAATGATGGTCAGCCGTTCGGTTTCGTCAGCGATTTCGATGTATTCCGTCGTTTCAAAGCGATCGTTACTCACCTCGCTGGCTTCGTCGACCAGACAACGGGTGACCGCGGCGGAACTGCTTTCCCAGGCGAATCGCAGGCAGAAATAGTTATTCCAGGGATCACCATCCGGGACAACGACGGCTGTGAGAGAGACATCGATCTCGATCGCCGGGCGATAACGATCCAGCTTGGTCCGCTGTTGAAACTGTGCCAGAACCTGGCCCGTTAATTGATCAATGATCTCGCCTTCGGTCGCGAATTCCTGCCAGGCACCGTGCTCGCGAATGAGCTGGTGCCCCGTGCAGCGCGTCTCCGCATATTGTGATTTGAAAGGCGGTTCTCCCTCGCCCCCAGGAATCTGCCGCTCGCGGGGATAACGGAACGACACCAGTTGACTGAATCGATTCTGTCGCTTCTGC
This sequence comes from bacterium, assembly GCA_016125225.1. GTDB lineage: Bacteria > Planctomycetota > Planctomycetia > Planctomycetales > Planctomycetaceae > DSVQ01. Next base: position 975,392 of record WGME01000003.1, read on the forward strand.
GGATGTCGTACCTGACCAATTCCGCCGGTGGCTTCATTGAGCGTCACCTCAAAACGCTCATTGAAAATCGTCCAGGCATCATTCGGCATTCGGGGACGCAGGCTGCTGCGCTTCGCTGGGGTTGCCGAGGGACCGGAAGTCGGTAACCAGGCGAAACCGAATCCCGGGACATCGACAATCACTTCGCCCGGATGCTGATTCTGGCCGGGCTCAATCGCTTTGACCGCTCCGGACACCGGCGGATAGGGAGTGCCCGCAGGCCAGGGAACATGCAGACGACGTCCAAAACGCTGCGGGTTCAGAATCATCATTCCGGGCGTCTGGCTCGCACCATGCAACAAAGTTTGAGTCAATTCACGGGCCGATAGCGATTCGTACTCTGCCAGATCCCGCGTTAGTTCGCCGACATCGCCATCACGTTTTCCATCGGGGCCAGCGGCTTCGAGACGTTGTCGCAATGCCAGATCATCGGGAGAAATGGGCTGCTGATGCAGCATCCGGGACATCGCCTGACACCAGCGGGCTTGGTCGAATCGCTGGCTGCGCAGGACGTGATCGGCATAGCGGCTGATCGGATTGGCTTCCCGCCGAGCAACATGTTGCAGCAGAAACGGAGTGAAGTAGTCACCCGCGTGATGGTTTGAGATGCGTCCCGGTGATGCCGTCACCGTAAACAATCGATCAAACGTGATGAACTTGCCCAGCACCGGTGCATATTTCTGCGAACGTCGCCAGTCCTCCAGCCACGGCGTTTTGACTTCCGGCCAACGGGCGAAGCAAATCGCGGCGACGTGATCATTGTCCATGCTTTCCGCAAGTCGCTGCGGTGCCCTGAGAAATGTCGCCGCCCCATCGGCTGCCAGCGGAATTCGGCTGAAGGCCTCCAGCAGCGTGCCATCGTTCCCTTGCCAACGCATCCGGCTATGTTCGGCGTCGGGATAGATGCCATCATCAATGGCCACATGCAACGCTCCCACATAACCGAGTTGTTGCAGGATCTGTGGCCAGACCGGCGACAGCCCGAACCGACGCCGCCCCCAGACATTCGGTGTCGCTCCAAGCAATCGCCGAAAGGTTTGCTGCCCCGTCAGCAGATGATGCAACCAGGAAGACATCGGCAGCACGGGAACCGAGGAATCGTCCTGCTCGGCGGCTAACACACAGATGCGTTGTTCGGCCACGGCGGTCTTCAGGTCCGCCGCGATTTCGGGATGCTGTTCCGCAATCGTTGTCAGGTCGGTCCCGGAAACCAACAGATTCCAGGCCGTCGTGCTACGGATCTGAGCGGCGAATTCTTCGTTGACGACATCCGGGATGAGCAGGCAGAGATCAATCAAATAGCTATCCACGGGGTAAAACTGCTCCCGGGCTTCCAGCAGGATTTCGAAGGCCGCCTGCAAATGGGCCTGGGCGGTCTCCCGATCGTGAGCCAACACGGCCCGGGCGGTCCCGATCACCCGATTCTGAAAGCGAATTTCGTCAACATTTCCGAAGTTCCGCATGTGCCGGGTCAGCAGTTCCACCGAAAGCCAGACGGTTCCCAAGGCGAGGCAGTCGCGTACGAACTCCGCATCGAGGGGGGCATCACCTGTTGAGGCTAAAGGAAGGAGTGCGGCCTGAAGTAACTCGTCCCGATCGGAAACGCCCTCAACCACGACGGCTTCGGCTTCACGGGCCTGATTCACCCAGTCGTGCGGCAACCAGGAAACCGACGACTCCGGAATCATAACCAATTGCCCCGGTTGAGGATGGGGCGGATCATCGGCCCGGTGCCAACGTGGCAGTTGAGGCATTTTGTGCAAAATCGCAGGATGGAAGGCCACGGCGAAGGCATTCAACAATCCGGCGGCAGCTGACTCGCCCACATCACTGGGAAAGTCCTCGAGGCTATGACACGGAATGAGAATGATAACGTCTGTGTAGGTCATACCGGGAATGCCTGCGGAACACGTGGCCGGTCATTCTGTGACGAAAAATTGTCTTGGACCGGCTGCGGTGTGCTGCTCAAAGAGTTTTCCGTATCCTGCTGGTAAAAATACACTTACATCGCAAAAACTTGTAGCCAAGACGTCGTCGAATCTACAGAATCACCGGGGAATTTGAAAATCGGGAACTCTTGGCGTCGAATTCACGTCGAAAGAATGGGGACGTCACTTGGGGACCTGTCGCGATTTCCGTGGAAAGAGTGGCCGGGGGTCATCGATTCTGGCGGAGTTTCTGGCCTGTCAGATTGCTGGTTCTGTCGACGCAAATCGACTTCCTGCTTGACGTTTGTGGAAAGTACGGAGTAGTCTGTCAGTAGTTCTTATCGGTGAGCCGCGCTCCTCTGGCTGGTCATTCGACTGTCAGGTCGGCCGATCCGTGAATCCTGCTTAGTGAACTTGAACATTCTCACGCTGACCAACGTAATGCACGCTGGCTTCACCCCAACTTTCGGGGCGCGCTGGGCGTACGTACTTCGTTGGAATGACTTTATTTGTGGCTGAAGGAAGGTGACGTCATGGCGGAATCACAAGGCGTCTGGGGCATCGAAATCGGTCAGGCCGGCTTGAAAGCCATTCGCTTACGGTATGCCGAGGCAGCCGGGCAGGTGATTGCGGCAGCCTTCGATTATGTTCCGCATCCCAAATTGCTCAGCCAGCCGGATGCCAATCCTGATGAGTTGATCCGTCAGGCCTTGGACACATTCCTCTCGCGGAATCAGATCGCCGGTGACCTGGTGAGTATGGCGCTCCCCGGGCAGACGGCCCTCGCGAAGTTCATTCAACTGCCGCCAATCGAGTCCAGTCGTGTGGCGGAAATTATCAAGTACGAAGCCCGCCAGCAGATTCCGTTCGCCCTCGAAGATGTCGAGTGGGATTACCAACCCATCGGCGGCGGACAGGAAGAAAGCGGCTTCCTGATCGATGCGGAAGTCGGCCTGTTCGCCATGAAAAAGGAACAGGTGCGGCATCATCTCAAGCCGTTCCTCGATCGCAAGGTGGAAGTCGAAACGATCCAGATTGCCCCGCTGGCCTTATACAACTTCCTCTGCTACGACCGCATGGGCCTGCGGAAAGATGGTTCAACCGAAGCCCCGGAAGATTACACCGTGGTCCTCGACATGGGGGCCGATGCCACCACGCTGCTGGTGACCAACGGCAAAAAGATCTGGATTCGTAATGTGCCGGTGGGGGGCAACCACTTCACGCGGGCTTTAACGAAGGAAATGAAGCTCACCTTCGCCAAGGCCGAGCATCTGAAATGCAATGCTACGAAATCTCCCGATCCGCGGGCCGTCTTCCAGGCTCTGCGGCCGGTCTTCAACGATTATGTCTCCGAAATTCAGCGGTCCATCGGCTTCTTCTCCAGCGTGAATCGTCAGGCCAAGATTGGTCGGCTCGTGGGTGTGGGGAATGGCTTCAAGCTGGCGGGCTTGCAGAAGTTCCTGCAGCAGAATCTGCAGTACGAAGTCGATCGCGTCGACAACTTCAACGCCGTGGTGGGCGATCATGTACTCACAGCCCCGTTGTTCCAGGACAACCTGCTCACCTTCGCCGTGCCCTACGGATTGGCTTTGCAGGGCCTGAAGCTGACCGAGATTCATACGTCGCTGCTGCCGCGGGAAATTACGATTGCTCGTAAGATCCGCCGCAAGAAGCCCTGGGCTGTGGCCACCGCCGCGACCATTCTCTTTGGCATGGCCGCTTCGACGGCGGGCTATGGCAATGTCTGGCAGTCGGTCAGCCCCGACCTCTTCGGCAATGCGGAAAAGGTTGCTACCGAGGTCACGGGCCAGGCCGCAAGTTTGAAAAGTGCCTACGGTGCTGAAGAAGGTCGTAATACCTCCGCGAAGGCCAAGGGCGACAAGTTGGTCAACATGTTGCCCACCCGCGAACTGTGGCTGGAAGTTTACAAGTCCATCAATGAATGCCTGCCGCGTGATGAAGGTCAGCAACTCGATGAAACCAACATCGAGATGATGAACCGGATTTCGCTCGACAGCATCACCTGCAAGAAATACGCCGACTTGGGGACCTGGTTCTCGACGTTGTCGGAAGACGTGAAGTCGTACATGACCGAGACCGATAAGGCCGCGGCACCGAGCGGCCAGGGCTATGTCTTCACGCTGAATGGTCATCACTATCATCACGATAAGAGCAATTCACTGGGAATGGGTCACCCCTATGTGATCTCGACCCTGATGAAGAATCTCAATCGTGATTTCATCGTGCGGAAAGATGCGCTCGGCAGCGGAGAGGAAACGCAATCGGATGTACGTCGGCTGGGCATTTCGCATGTGACCGAAACCTGGTCTCCGCAATCGAAACAGATCCAGTTCTGGCCGAATGGCAAGCCCGGTGCCCGTCCCAATATGGGAGCACCGAACGGCTTTGCGGGGGCCAATCCTGGTGGTGCGGGCTTCGGGCCTCCCATGCCGATGCCTATGCCCATGGCTGCCGTCCCCATGCCGGCTGGCGGCTTCCGTCCGGGTGTGCGTGGGCCTATGGGACCGCTTCCCGGTGAGGCTGAGGGGGTCACGGTGAAGCTGATTCAACTCACCGAATTCACTCTGGAATTTGCCTGGAAGCCGACGTTACCCGCAGATCGACCGGAATTGATCACGGAACAACCGGCAGCAGAAGGGGCACCAGCCGATTCTGCGATGCCGGAGGAGACGCCCGCCATTGCAGATCCGGCAGCCGCTCCTGCCAATTGATGTTTGTTACACAACTTCGAATTGACTATTCGCCTGTAAGGCCGCATGAGGCTCGACCATGGATAAACTCGAACCCATTCTCAAGCAGAAGTTCTGGATCATTCTCGGTGTGGGAGTGATTCTGACCATCACCGGCTGGTGGATGGCTACCGGTAGCCTCTCGGCCGCGATTGCTGATCGCAAAACCGCGATCGAAAAGGCTTCAAACGACATTCCGTCGGGTGAAGTTCCCAACAACGACTGGACCACCAAGCTCTCGGCGATTAATACCCGCCAGGAAGAAATGGTGACCGTGGTCGAACGGCAGATGTGGGAGGACCAGAAGGCCACCATGTTCTGGCCGGAAAGCGTGGCGGACTTTGTCAGCCAACTCGATTTTCGGGGCGAATTCCTCGGGGAAGCCGGGTTGGTGGCCCGCGACCTGTACCGCAGCAGCTACATCTTTACGGCTCAGGAAGTGTGGATGAAAGTTCGCCCGATCCTGCCCGATGGCACGGGGATTGTGCTCTTCCCCTTCGAAGCAATGCCCCACGAAAAATGGGGTTCGCTTGCACCCAAGTCTCCCGAGATCTGGGATGCCCAGGAAGATTTGTGGCTCCTCAGCCCGATTCTCGATGCCATTCGGGAAGTCAATGGCGGCGAAAACGGCACCCGTCTCGATGCTTCGATTCATGTCATCAATAAGCTGGAACTGCTCGGAGGTGAACGAACCACGGGCGATGCGGGTGACGGTGGCGGTGGCGGGGGAGGCGGCGGTTATGATGGTGCGATGGGCGGCGCCGAAGCCGGGATGTTTGGCGGTGGGGGCGGCGGAGGTGGTGGCTCCGGCCAGAACTCTGGACCTAAGACCGTCAAATCCGAGTTCTCACTGGAAGAAGAATTTGGTTCCAGTGGTCGCAAAGGCGGCGGCGGTGGGGGCGGTGGCGGCGGCATGTTCAGCGGGGCTGCCAGTGCTGAATACTCGATGGATGCCGGCTCGGGTGATAGCGGCGGCGGCGCTGTCGAGATTCGTCGTTATGTCGATGACACCGACGATCTGCCCTATAAGACTCGCGGCTTTTACATGTCGTTGACGATGGATCATCGCCGTGTTCCGCATTTGATTGGCGAATTGACGGCGAGTGGTAACTCACCCTGGCCCATGGAAATCCTGCGCGTCCAAGTGGCTCGAGTGAACCCTGATGATGCAACAGGCCAAAGCCTGGGTGGCAACCCCATGATGACCATGGGTGGTCAGATGGGTGGGGCTGGATTTGGTAACGAGAGCCCGGAATACTCATCTGGCTTCGGAGCCGGTGGCACACCGGAAAGTGCGGGAGCCAGTTTTGATTCGGCAGCTGGTGGCGGGGCTGGGTCCGAAGGATTTAGTAACCCGACAATGCCGACTCAACTCGAAGGACGCTTGTCGATGGCGGCGGCTTTGCAAGACCCCTTCATCGCCAAGGTCACGATTGCCGGGCTCATTTACCTGTATAAGCCAGTGGCTCCACCGACGGCATCGGAAGCAGCCACGCCGGAGGAAGGTATAGCGGCTGATCCCGCTGCCAGCGAGATGCCCGCCGAGTTGCCCACGGAAACAACTCCTGCGGAAACCACGGTGACCACCGAGTCGGTTCCCATGCCAGCCGAAACACCGGAGGGCAGCGATCCTTCAGTGACTCCCGCTGCACCGGCAGCCAATCCCGATGGTTCAGCTCCAGCGGTTCCCCAACCGGCTGAGCCAGCGGCGACACCACCGCCGGAGAATTCTCCTCCTGAGGCGGCATCTCCAGCCCCGCAGTAGCGACATGGTTTAAGTACGTTTGAACAGACCCGATTTTACGCCCATCCGTCCATAACCCTCGCCCGATTACGGCAGGAGCCTGATTATGAAAAAGAAACTCGGTGGCCTGAAGGGCTTCAATGCAAAAGAGTTTTTGATCAACCATGGCGAAAAGCTGGGGTTTGGTACCGGTGTGTTGATTTGTCTGGCGACCTTGGGGCTGACCAACTGGTCGCGGTATGACAAGACGCCCCAGGAACTGGAAAAGAAGGCCACCGACGCCAAGAACCGGATTCTGTCGACCACCTGGCCCGACGACAAACGGGCAACCTTCGGCCTCAAGGACTTTGCCGGTCAGGCTCAGGAAGTCCGTGGTCCTCTCTCGATCACTCCCTACGAATACTCCACCAACATGTGGTGGCCGTTGTACCGCAAGCAGGAACTGGCAAAAGAGCCGGAACTGCTGGCCGTGCTCGATCTGCAAGCCAAATCCGGCGTTTTCACCTTGGGGATTCAACCCAAAACCCCCGCGATGGATGGCATGATGGCCGATGGATCGGGAGCCATGATTGGTCCCGACGGCAGCCCGGTGGCCGCCAATACCCCGGCTCTGCCGGATGATTTCGACAAGCAGTTCTCTCCCGTAACGGGTCGCGGCGCGACAGGTCCTGGTGGTGCGATGGGTCCTGGCGGTGCCATGGGACCCGGTGGCGCGATGGGACCGGGGGCGGCTCATGGCGGTGCCTTCGCACCTCCCGAATCGGCGATGATGCCCATGGCGGTCGATGGTGGCATGATGTCCCCAGAAATGATGATGGGGATGGGATCTGGCATGGGGATGGTGAGTGGACTGGAATCCCGCGGCGAACGCTATGTGGCAGTGCGTGGTGTCTGGCCGCTTTGGCAGCAGATGGAAAAGATGCAGCGGGCTTTGAATCTGCAAACCACGAACGACGCTCGCAATTTCCTGCAGCTGCTCGATTTTGTGCTGGAACGGCAAACCGCCGTCGCCGGGACCGATCCCTGGTCGGGCGATTGGGAAAAGGTCGACATTCAGCGAGCCTTGGATGTGCTCGATGAAGCCTACGACTTCGCCATTGATGAAGTTGATCCGCAAATTATTGATACCGTGATCACCATGCCGCTGCCGGCCCGTCTGGTTGGTGTCTGGGGGGATACGGCCACTCATCCGCGGATCGAGAACTTCAAACTTCCCCCAGCGGAACAGGCTCGTATTCAGAAGTTGGAACAGAAGCTGATCGACGAGTTCGAACGCTTCCGTCTGGAAGAGGAAAAGAAGACCATCCGTCCGAAAGGATTTGCAGGTCGACAACGCAATATTCGGTCAATGGCCGAAACTATGTTCCAGAGCGAGTACTCGGGGTCATTCGATACGGCCATGCGGACCACCATGGAACAAGATCCCAGCATGCGGATGCAAATGCCCGACTTGAAGTCGCGGTTGACGGCCGTCGGCCGGTTGCTTCTCTTCCGTTATATGGACTTTGATGTGCGGCCTGGCTATGCCTATCGGTATCGCGTCAAGCTGATCTTGCGGAATCCCAATTTTGAACGCCCGCTGGACCAGGTCATTGAACCATCGGTTGCAGAGGGTTCGGATCGCGAAACACCCTGGAGTAATGCCTCGAATGCCGCAGTGGTGCCACAGTCGGTCAATTACTTCCTGGAAGATGTTGATCGCGATCCGGTGAATGAGCAGCGACCGACTTCGAGCCGTCCCTTGGCGAAAATGGACTTCTACGAATGGGACCCCGAAGTGGGAACCATGATTCACGACACCGTGGAAGTGAAAACCTATGGCCAGTTTCTCGGCGGGACCAAAGAAAGCCTGCGGTTAGATGTGGCCAAGCCAAAGTTTGAAGATACGGAAGTGACCTTCCGTTCCGACGACCTTCTGCTGGATACACTTGGCGACGTCCGGCTCGACCCGGCGGTCCATCCCGATTTGAAATTGCCGAGAGAACTGCGCGGGCATGCGGGGCTGAATCCTGAAGCCATCGTGGTCGATCCATCAGGCCAGCTTGAGGATCTGACTCCCAAGAAGACGGTGCCAGACCCGATGCAGACCTTTCTGTCAAACTATGTGAAGCGCGAACGGGCACCCTTCGACGCGATCAAAAATAAGGAAGATCAACCAGCCCCGGGGATGCTCGATGGTGGGGCTGGTATGTCATTTGACTCGGCCATGGCCCCGGAAATGATGATGATGGGCGCTGGGGCAGGGATGCAGCCTCCGCGTAAGACGAAAAAGAGCACCCGCAAAATCAAAGGGGGCGCCAGTTATGATCCTATGGGCATGGGATTTGGTGGCCCATAGATTTCTTTGGTCTGATGATGAATAAGCAAGCGGCCCGGCAGATCTCGGTATCAGCCGGGTCGCTTTTTTGCCTTAGCCCAATTGGGTTGAAGGCGTATCTCAGCATCAAGCCAGAATTTCGTGTATCACCCGGCCGGAAACATCTGTCAGGCGAAAGTCGCGACCATTAAACCGGTAGGTGAGTTGTTCGTGATCGATGCCGAGTTGATGCAGAATCGTGGCATGCAGATCGGGAATGGAAACACGATCGACGAGACTTTTGAAACCAATCTCATCGGTTTCCCCGTAGTGGGTTCCTCCGCGCACTCCGCCGCCAGCCATCCAGACGGTGAAGGCATGGGGATTATGGTCGCGACCGGTGCCACCTTTCTGGACGATGGGCAAACGGCCGAATTCCCCCCCCCAGATGACAAGTGTTTCTTCCAGCAAGCCGCGTTGAGCCAGGTCGGTCAGTAAGGCCGCAACCGGTTGATCGGTTTCGCGAGCAAACCCGCGATGGTTGTCGGCGATGTCTTTATGACCATCCCAACTCCGTTCATTTTCCATCCCGCCGCTATAGACCTGCACGCAGCGGACACCCTGTTCTACCAACCGTCGGGCCAGCAAACACTGTTTCGCAAAATGCCCGCACTTGGGATCGTCCAGACCATATAACGATTGAATTGATTTCGACTCAGTGGCCAGATCGAAGATCGCCGGTGCCGACATCTGCATCCGATACGCTAACTCGAAATTCTCCAATCGGGTGGAGATGGCTGCCGCCTCCGGGGAGGGAGTTGCCTGGGCACCTTGCAGTTGTCGCAAGAGATCGAGTTGCCGCCGTTGTTGAATTGCAGTGATGTCAGCGGGGCGGCTCAAGTTATCGATCGGGTCGCCCTGCGGTTTGAGGGCCGTCCCTTGATAGACGCTGGGCAGAAATCCCGCAGCCCAGTTTTGAGCGTGCCCCTTCGGAACGCCGCGACCAAGGGTGTCGTACATCACCACGAAGGCGGGCAGGTTACGGCTTTCGCTCCCTAGGCCATAGGTCAGCCAAGATCCGAAACAGGGGAGGCCCTGCCGTGTTGACCCGGTGTTCATCTTGAACAGGGCCGGTGCATGATTGTTGGAGTCGGTCCAGCATGAGTGGATGAATGCCAATTTATCAACATGCCCGGCAAGGTGCGGGAAGATCTCCGATACCCAGGTGCCCGAGTCGCCATGCTGTTGGAACTGAAACGGCGATTTCATCAAAGGTCCGACCGCGCCGGTGAAAAAACCGGTGTCGGGATCGAAGCCTTCCAGTTCCTGTCCATTACGCCGGTTCAGTTCGGGTTTGTAGTCCCAGGTATCCACCTGGCTGGGACCACCATTCATGAATAGCCAGATTACCGACTTGGCCGCTGGTGTCACATGGCTGCTGCGAGCCGAGAGAGGAGCAAGAGACGCGGGCGAAAGCGGCTCACTGGCAAGCAGCGACGAAAATCCCAGCCAACCGCATCCCATACCGGCCTGTTGCAGAAAACGACGCCGCTGAGGCCACGTGATCGCAGGATCTATCCGCCAGTTCATCTCGCCACTCCTTCCCTTGCAGTATCAACCAAGTGGCTACTGGCCGCAATGGTTTTCGCGGTGGTCATTTCCCTCAGAGGAACGGTTTGGCTACGCTACACGTCTCGCCCGAGCCCCGTGTTTCTCACCGCTCTCTGCCAAGGATTGTTCGCATGTCTTTGCGTTGGATGCTTCTCTGTGGTCTGTCGTTCGTGGGATGTTTGTGGGGATCGGCTCTTACTCAAGCCGAGGAACCCGTGGTCCCCAAAGCCACGATCGACGGCAGTGGACCCGACTGGAAATTGCTCACCAGCGAAGACTTCGAAAATGTGAATACCGACCCGGACACCTGGACCTGGCATGAAAATCTGGTCGCCTGTACGGGCCGCCCCATCGGTGTCATGAAGACCAAAACGGAGTACACCAACTTTGAACTGGTCGCCGAGTGGCGGCACCTCAAGTCGGCGGGCAACTCCGGCATTTTCCTGTGGGCCTCGCCGGAAGCCTTGGCTGAGGTGAAGCGTGACGCGCTGCCTCGCAGCGGCATCGAAGTGCAGGTGCTCGATCATGGTTACACCGAGCAATATGAAAAGGCGACCGGTAAAAAGGCCGACTGGTTCACGACCAACGGCGATGTCTTCCCGGTGGGGGCCTCCAAAATGACGCCCTTTGAACCAACGGCTCCCAATGGTTCCCGCAGCTTTCCACGGAAGCAACTCAGCAAGGGGATCAACGAATGGAATCACTACTACATTCGAGCCATCAACGGTGAGGTGCGGTTGTGGGTGAACGGCGAAGAAGTCTCCGGGGGCAATAACTGCGAACCCCGCACCGGTTTTCTCTGCCTCGAATCAGAGGGGGCACCTGTCGAATTCCGCAATCTGAAGATTCGCGTGCTGCCGTAAAGGCAACTGCAGATCGTCCGTATCAAAAGCTCAGCCGCCGTGGGAACCAAAACAGTTCCCACGGCGGCTAGTTGTTTCTGCACCGTTTTCTGCGACCGATGCGATTAGAAGTCTCCCACGACTTGGCCATCATTCCGGCCGAGCAACCGTTCGAATGTGCTGTCGATGAATGCGGCTCCAGAATGATCTGGCGGGGTCAACGCAGTCGCTCCGCCGATGCTGTTGGGTTTGTGATCGATGTTTTCGCTGATGAATCGCACGCCGCCATCGCCCATCAGGAAGTGAGCACCGCCGACGTGCTGGCTCGAATAGCCGCGCGATTGATGATTGGCATTGATCACCGTTTGATTGATGCCCCAGTACGGAAGACCAATGACGGAGAGGCAAGACCGGCATTGCTGGTTGGCATAGGTCCCCACGGAGGTCGCGGGACTGAACCCGACGGCATTTCCGGCCCCGATGAATAAGCCTTTGAGCTGGTACGCCCGCTCACCGAGAAAAATGGTGTTGCTGGAACCATCGGTGATATCACGGAAGTTGATGCGGGAGTCAGCCCAACCGATTCCCAAGGGGGGGCCGTAAGTCGCTGAGACCACAGCCGGAGTGTTGCTGTCGCCGGTATCCGAGGACATCACATAGTTGGATTTGGCGATCGCCACGTTGCTGGTCCCATTGGTGACCAGTCGGGTGTAAGTGCCGAAGTCAGTTTGCTGCGTCGCATTGGCACCAAGGCTGGAGTCGAAAGGATTAAGGGCAGGTCCTGTATCGCTGGGGCAAGAGAACGCAGGCAGGGGAGACGTCAACGCGGCAGCCGTTGCACCACCGGCCGCCAGATTCTGATCGATGCGGCGGGTTCCCGGCGAAAGCGTGTTGAACATCGGTGCCTGATCGATCTGCGGCAACAGATAGGCCCCCCAACTCCAGATGGTCGTTTCGCCTGCAGCCGTCTGGTAGTAACTGCTAACCCAACCCGGGGGCAAGGTGTTGAAGTTGTCATGATAGTTGTGCATGGCCAGCCCCAACTGCTTGATGTTGTTGCGGCATTGTGTTCGCCGAGCCGCCTCGCGAGCCTGCTGCACAGCTGGTAGCAGCAAGGCGATCAGGATCGCGATAATGGCGATAACGACCAGCAGCTCAATCAAGGTGAAACCGCGGGTCCGTGACTGACGAAAGGCCATCTGACATGCTCCAGGAATGAGGTATTGAAAGAGGCGTACCGCCGTCAGAAGTTGACGAACGGGATGGTTTAATCGAGAACCGGCCCCTTCAACTTAGGGGCGGGCTTGCCAGGCGCATCGGCCTTCAAATCAAAATTGAACTCGTTCGAGCCCTTTTTGACGTCTGCCTTTAAGTCCGAGCGTTCTTGGTAAGCTTTCGGAATGGCATGCGAGGGCGATCCGCCGGTGGGAGCAAAGAAGACCACCGAATTAGGGCCGATTTTGCAGCCCTTCACACCGTGCAGATAGGAGAGTTCGTACTCGCCCTTGTCATTGGTTTCCGCACTGGCAGAACGTCCTTCGTCGGGCATGAAAGTGATGATCACACCCTTAAACGGTTCGCCATCAACTGTCACCTTTCCAGAAACATAACCCAACGGAGGGCGATCGCCCTGTCCGCCACAGCCTCCGTTGGTCATAACAATCAAGAGCAGAAGAAACGGGGAAAACTGTCGTAGGGCATGGTTCATGGAGCGAAGTTCACCTGTGAAAGACGGAGCGGTAGCTGCACCAATTGCCTCTGACCAACTGGTAGAGACCGGTGAGGCCAACTGACGGAACATGTCTATGGGATGGACGCACTCACCCTCGGACATCGAGAGTGAATTGGTTTCAGTCAAGAATGCAGTCGACTGCGGAATTGCAGTCGCGTCAAAACAGCCGGAATCAGCATCATTAAAGGGACGAGGTCTGTGAATATACCTCGTTCACATATTCTTAACAATCGGCCAAGTAGCAGTCGGCATGCCGCTCATCAGATTTTTTGATTCCCGTATGACAACGTTGGCATCTGTGGGAAACAACATGCGAAATCACTGAGGTTATCTCATTTTGTATCGCTGCTGAGATCAGGCGTTCACGGCTCCGCGCAGGACGATGCCGCTACGATCGTGGAATTCCCAAGCATAGGTGTTCATTCTCTGAGCAGTCGGTAGAAATTCTGCCACCCGCGAAGAAGAGCACCCGCATCCGTTTAGATAGAACTTGCGGTCGGAGTCAGGCCGAGTGCTGTCAGAATTTTCCGGCAGGCCTGGCTCTTGTTCAGCACATAGAAATGCAGCCCGGGCACACCCTGTTCGAGTAGATCACGACACTGCTGAATCGCGAAGTCCACACCGATTTCGAACTGGGCCTGCTTGTCGTCTTGCACGGCTTCGAGTTGGCTGGCCAATTGACCGGGAATAGCCGCACCGCACAACGCGGTGATGCGCTTGATGCGGGCGAACTCCGTGATGGGCATCACGCCTGGGATGATGGGAATGCGAATGCCCAACCGGTCGCAGGCCTCTCGGAACTGAAAAAAGCGGCTGTTGTCATAGAAGAGTTGCGTGTAAATCGCATCTGCCCCGGCATCCACCTTGCGCTTCAAGTTGAGCAGATCGGTGTCGATGTTCGGTGCTTCCGGATGCTTTTCCGGATACCCACCGACACCGATGCCCATTTCAGGAAACTGTTCTCGGATCAGGGTCACCAACTCATTCGCGTAGCGCAATCCGCCTGCTGTCGGCTGGAAGTCGGTCGACCCGGCGGGAGGATCGCCCCGCAAGGCCATGATGTTGCGAACACCACCCCGGTAGGCAGCCGCCAGCCATTCGATCAACTCTTCACGCGAACTACCGACACAGGTGAAATGGGCCGTGGCCGCACGCTGAAACTGATCCTGAATCTCGCGGCACCAATCAATGGTGCGTTTGCTGGTCGAACCGCCCGCTCCATAAGTGCAGGAGATGAATGCGGGCTGAAAGGGGACCAGTTCGCGCAGGGTTTGACGAAGCCCGTCATCACCCTCTGAGGTTTTCGGAGGGAACACCTCAATCGAGAGGCCCCACGGTCCCGATCCGTAAATCTCCCTCAGAGACATGTGCAGTCTGCTCCCCGGACGTTCGCAAAAAAAGTTCGTGTGCCTGACCTGGCTCGCCATGTGTCCCACGGCGAGCATGCGCTGGCAGCATACCCGTATTCTTAAAGGGCTGCCAACATGCGGCCCGGAAAGCCAAAGGGGTGCCCCGACGGCGGTCACCAATTCGATTCTACGGGTTTTTATCGAACGTGCGGTCGGAAGGTTCGTCACTGCTAGAAGAGTTTGCTACAATCCCACGGGTTTTATGTGGATCGGCGTTGCCGTGCAGGAGCATACGCGGCACGCACATTGAGGCTTCGACTCATGGGACGCTGTCCCGTCGGTCACATTTTGTTCTGAAGGATTAGATTCTCATGGCGACAGCCACTCTGTCATCACCGACATCGTCCAGCACCGACAAACCGTCCTACAAAGTCAAAGACATCAACTTGTGGGAGTCGGGCCGCAAAGACATCGAACTCTCTGAAATTGAGATGCCGGGCCTGATGGCGTTGCGTGAGAAGTACGGCAAATCGAAGCCGCTGAAGGGAGCCCGGATCGCTGGCTGCCTGCACATGACAACGCAAACGGCCGTGCTGATCGAGACCCTGATCGAACTCGGTGCCGATGTTCAATGGTCCAGCTGCAACATCTTCAGCACGCAGGACCATGCCGCCGCCGCCATCGCCAAGGCGGGCGTTCCGGTTTATGCCTGGAAGGGCATGAACAATGAGGAATTCGACTGGTGCATTGAACAGACGCTGTTTTTCCCGAATGGCGAGCCTCTCAACATGATCCTCGACGATGGCGGCGACCTTACCGCTATGGTCCACACCAAGTACCCCGAACTGCTCAAGGGCATCAAAGGGCTATCGGAAGAAACCACCACCGGCGTTCATCGCTTGGTGCAAATGCACGCGGAAGGCAAACTCGGCGTGCCCGCCATCAACATCAACGACAGCTGCACTAAGAGCAAGTTCGACAACCTGTATGGCTGCCGGGAATCACTGGCGGACGGTATCAAACGCGCCACTGACGTGATGGTCGCTGGAAAAGTTGTTGTCGTCTGCGGTTACGGAGACGTCGGTAAGGGTTCCGCCCAGTCGATGCGGGGCTTCGGTGCTCGCGTGATCGTGACCGAAATCGATCCCATCTGTGCCCTGCAGGCCGCGATGGAAGGTTTCCAGGTGCTGACGATGGAAGAAGCCGCCCCGCTGGGCGACATCTTCGTCACAGCGACCGGGAATGTCGACGTCATCCGTGGCGAACACATGGATCAGATGAAGCACAACGCCATCGTTTGCAACATCGGTCACTTTGATCTGGAGATCGATGTCGCTTACCTGAAATCACGTAAGGACATCGTGCACGACCGCATTAAGAAGGACAGCGAAGTCGGCGGCCCGGTCGATCGTTACACCTACCCTGATCGCAAGGCCGTGCTGGTCCTGGCTGAAGGACGGCTCGTGAACCTGGGTTGTGCGACCGGGCACCCGTCGTTCGTCATGTCCAACAGCTTTACCAACCAGGTGATGGCCCAACTCGCATTGTGGACAGAAACCGAGAAGTATGAACTCGGGGTCCACTTGCTGCCGAAGGAACTCGATGAAGAGGTGGCACGCCTCCATCTGGGTAAGCTCGGCGTCAAGTTGACCACCTTGACGAAGAAGCAGGCCGACTACATTGGTGTGCCGGTGACAGGTCCTTACAAACCGAGTCACTACCGCTACTAAACTACTCTGGTTGGAAGTCTTGTCTGCCTCACGGTTTACGAGGAAGAAGCTGCGGGAGCCCCCGTGGCTTGCTGCCGCCAAACCGTCATGGTAGACTAGGTTTTTGCCAATTTGGTACAGAGACCGCAAGGATCAGTGTGATGCCCAAGAATCAACGCAAAATCAACCGGGCCAACCATGGTAAGCGTCCGGCGAGTTCGAAAGCCCGCAAAGCCAAGCGTCGAAAGCTGTGCATGTAATCGCGTGGCTGAACTATCGTTTCATCGCAGCCCGAGAACCAGCTTCTGGTTCTCGGGCTGTTTTTTAAATATCTACCTATCAATAACTTATGTCACAAATAGGACGTGTTGGAATTATGCCCATGATCCCTCGAACTACGGCGATACCCGAAAATATCCAATCTTTCCAATCTCACCAGATAGGTTAACTCGCCGGATTGTAAGGTTACAGTCGCGCATCTTGACCGAATTCCGCCGATATCCCAGTTGCCGCTTCTACCGTTTCTAAGTTTAGAAACGTAGAAAACGATTTTTCGTCCTCGGTGCAGGGATGTGCCAGTAAGGCGCTCCGAGAAGGAATTCGGATATGCTACGGAAACCCAATCTCTGGGCTTGGGGAGTCGTTGTTGCCTTGGCATCGACGTCTTGGGCTGAATCGCCCGATTTTGTCTCAGACGAAGAATCGCTCGATCATCTGGTCGCTGCCTATGAACCGGCCCCGGTTCCCTCGGCGTCAGAGATGCCCCCGGAGCCGAGTGATGTCGCCGATTTGGCTCAGGACCGCCGCATTTATGAATTGGAAATGCGGTTCCAGCAGTTGCAGCAGCGGCTGGATATGGCCCCAGAACTCAACACACGTCCTCGTTCATCGGATGTTGCCCACGTCGCTTCGGCTCCGAAGACGACGTACCCCACAGTGAAAATCACCGGCTTCTTCCAGGCCGACGCGGGTTTCTTTGCTCAGGATACTGCCAGCAATGCTCAGTTCGGGAACATTCCGGACGATCGTGGTTTCCGTCGAGCTCGCCTGGCAGCGACAGGGGATATCGCCAGCAATGCCAGCTATCTCATTGAAATGGATTTCGCATTTCCCGGACGTCCCTCGTTCATGGATGTTTGGGTCGATGTGCACGATATCCCCTGGCTGGGTAATGTTCGCGTCGGCCAATGGCGGCAACCCTTCGGCCTGGATGAACTGACCAGTGTTCGGGAATTGACGTTTTTCGAACGTCCCACCATGTTCGCCTTCGCCCCGTTCCGTCAGACCGGGATTGGATTCCATAACAGTAATGAAGACGAAACGGTCACTTGGGCGGCATCTGTCTATGGCTTTCCGACCGATGCCTTTGGTGACAGCTTGGGTGACTCCGGCTATGGAACCGCAGAACGTGTGACGGCTTTGCTGATAGGCGAATGCGAGGGCCACCGCATTCTGCATGTCGGTTTCGATCATGCCTTGACGATTCCCAACTCCAGCGGATTCACGTACCGCAACGTGCCGGAATATGGCGGACCCTTTGGGTCGCCCGGCACCACACCAGGGACCGTGGGGGATGTTCCGTTCTTCATCAACTCGGGTGTCCTCAACTTCGATACGTCAAACCTGCTGAATGTCGAATTGGCCGGCGTGTACGACTCGTTCCATTGGCAATCGGAAGCCCGTTACGCCGTGGTGGATATCGCCGGTGACACGGTGACCTTGCCCGCCTATTACTTTCAAGCGGGTTACATCCTCACGGGTGAAGTTCGTCCCTATAACAAGGCCAATGCGGTCCTGGGACGCATCAAACCACGCAATCCGTTTGCATGGGGATGTGGCTGGGGGGCATGGGAAATTGCGGCACGGTACTCCTATATTGACTTGAACCCTATCGCCCCCTATTCCGCAGGGGGTGGCGGTCTGCTTCCGGGACAACCTCCTGGTGGTGCCTTGAATGATATGACGTTAGGGCTGAACTGGTATCTGCATGCCAACCTTAAGGTACAGTTCCAATATGTGCGGGCCATGCTCAACAACTCGGTTGCCAGCAGCACCACGGACATTGTTGGCTTCCGGACGCAGTTGGACTTCTAACCACCGCAGGATCAACGAACTGACGGTGGGAAATCACGGGGCGAAAGGATCTGTGATCGCCACGTCTCGGGTGCGGATTTGTTGAGCCACCGGTGGATACCGTGCTGGTTCCACAAGGCCACTAGGTCCGGCGTGACCCAGCCAGTGACACCGACCAGTTCCGCGTTGGGACAGATTTGAGACCACTGTTCGACGCGGGCCATCGTTTCCTCGGTCCAGGGTTCGATGTCGATCAGGATGGCATCGGCCCCGGGTTCCGGGGAATCCAGGCAACGGACACCGGCCGTCTCCAGTTCGGTGACCAGGCAATTCCGCAGGGCCATGTCGGGGAGATCCAACGCAATCCTCTTCCCGGTCAAATCCACTAGCGGCTGATGCGACACCGTCCAACGCCAGACCTCATCGACAGCGGCGGTCCATGAGCAAGCGGGAACAGCAGTTCCCTTAAGAGACTGCAATTCCAACTCCAGGCGATGACGGGCCTGGTCGACAGCCACACGGAACCGGGCCAGTGCTGGACCACGTGTCCGGCCGTCGGCGGCACACCAGGCACTGGCGATGCATACCGCGCGTGACAGGGGAAACCGGGCCAGCAGTGCGTGCCATTGAGCGGTCGAGAACTCATCCGAATAACATTGCCAGACCACCAGCAGATCGGGGTGTTCGATGTCGGAATCAGCGG
This sequence comes from bacterium, assembly GCA_016125225.1. GTDB lineage: Bacteria > Planctomycetota > Planctomycetia > Planctomycetales > Planctomycetaceae > DSVQ01. The sequence goes on from WGME01000003.1 coordinate 994,168, forward strand.
TCAGTTCCGCTGGCCACTTCGGCAGCCATTCGCGCTGCTGGAAAGCCGGGCAAGCTTCCAGCCAATCCGCAATCGCCCGGAATTCGGGATGATGCCGCGCGCCGATTTCGAGGAGACTCCATCTTCCAAGACTCATGATGGATCTCCGCCTGTTGATTTTTTGGAGGCACGGCGGCGGGGAGATTTGACGGGCTTCTCAGCGGATTCCGGCCGTAACTCGCTCGCTGTGGCTGACTCGGCGGCAAAGTTGCGTCGCAGTTTGACTCGCTTCTCGGCAATGGGGCGGATTTGATTCACGCGACAGACGGTATGAAACGCACAATGTCCAGTGCAGTCCTTATCGGCGTTGTCGACTACAAATTCACCGGCACGCATGCCCGCCACCAGTTGCGGAATCGTTTCATCAACGATCTGCTCCAACGCCAGCCAGACCGATTCTTCGATCAATTGAAATTTTGCGTTGGCCCGCCCCGGCAACGCCGAGCGGAAGCCCCGTTCCTTGAGGTACCAGTAACCGGGCTGAAATGGTAAGGCCTGGGCTGGAACGATGCCTAACCGCCGGGCCGCGACGGCATACAAGACCAGTTGCAGACGTCTTCCGGCTTGCAGGTCATCCTCTTTGAGGCCGATTTGTCGACCGGTTTTGTAATCGATGATCGTAAAGACGGGTTGTCCGGAATGCTTTCCGAGATCAAGCCGGTCGATGCGCCCGCGCAACAACACTCGCCGGTTCCCCTCACCGATAGTCAGGGGCGGATGAGCCGGTGCTGCGGCGTGGTCTTGTCCGGGGAGCGATCCAAACGGGATTTCCGGAATGGTGGACCAGGCCGCCGTGACGTCCCAGCTCTCCGTGAGTTGATCGACATAGGTCTGCAACTGCTGGGCATATTCTTCCGACCATTCGCCGAGCAATTGCGATTCGATCCGCAGCAAGGCGTCGTCGAGTTCCGACTGACTCGGTTCCAGTTCCAACTGTTGACGCACGAGTTCAGTAAACCGTTGCGTTAATTCCGTCGCGACAAAATCGGGCCGGAACTGATCAACCAGGCGCGATAAGACGTCGTGCACAATCACGCCGCGCCGCAGATGGTTGGTGCCACTTTCAATGGCGGGAACAGGTTCGACATTCAGTACGTGTTCCAGCCAGAAGCGGAAGGGACACGTGGCATAGGCTTCCAGTTCCGTCGCACTGAACTGGTGCTCAAAATGAAACTGTCTGGACAGGGACGTCAGGTTCCCCGCCGACTGCAGGCGTCCTTCGTAATGGGTGAAGCCCGAGGTCGCAAAACGGTGCTCGGCCATTTCGGCAGCTGCCCAGAGTTGACCCGTCAAAGCTGGCCGATCGAATGTACTCGACAAGGTCCGCAGCCAACCAGCTTCCCCATGCAAAGCCTGATGGATGGCCAGCAAGCGGGCATCGGCGGGGGTGACTGCCGTTTCTGCCGTCGGAACAGGATCGAGCTGTCCTGCATGATGCACTGGCAACACTTCTTCCGTCCACAATAGCTGTAAGGCCGCCAGATAGGGGCTGGGAAATTGCGGTTGCCCTCGTGCATCGACGGCGGGGTACGTGCAAACCAACTGGCGCGTGGCCGTGGTGACCAACGTGGCAAAGAACTGTAACTCTTCCTGCTGGCGCTGCAACGCATGCCGCAAGGGGATGCCAAGATTCACGAAGTGCCGGCGTTCGGCGTCGGTAAAGAGGCAATCGTCCAGATGGCGACGCGGAAAGCTATCTTCGGTCAGGCTGACCAGGAAGAGGTGAGGCGTTTCAAGGTGCCGGAGTTGTTCCAGGGAGAGCAGGCGAATGGCTCCCGCAGGTTCTGGCGACGGGTCCAAGCGTTCCTGCAACAGGTAATCTCGCAGTTCGGGTACCAGATCTTCCACGGACCAGCGCGCGGGAGTGGGCCAGGCTTGCAACTCTGCAGCCGCGGCGTCGCGCAGTCGGCGCTGCCAGTTCTCCCAGATCTCTGTCAGTCTGGCCCGTTGCGGGTCATCTGCGGATGATGAAGTCACCAATCCGAGTTGCAGCAGCGTTTCATTAAGGATCGCAATCCAGTCCGGCAGCGTATGACTGCGGTGGAATGACTCGGTGAGACGGTGATACCACGACAGGCAGCGGCGTGCCGCCTGATACTGTTCCGGCGTGACGGTTTGTTCGGCAGGCAGGTCGGGATCATCGTCATCGATGGACCGGGGATGAGCCGTGAATCTTGATGCGGCCCGCTCTACTGCCGTCACGATCTCGTGGCGTCCTTCCGATAGCCGCAGACCACGCAGCACGCAATCGGTGGCACGAACATCATGCCGGAAATCGCCGGGGTACTGCTGCGGTTGGACAATCGAAGACCCCAGCACGGCCGTCAACCGGTCGAATCGCCAGTTTTCCAGTTCGTTCTGCAGTACCGCCAGCAATAATTTGATGAGGCTGGTTTCACGTAACGGCTGTCCCAATTCACACCAGACGGGCAAGCCGGCTTCCGTTAACTCGGCCTCCCAGCGTCGGCCCTGTTCGTTGAACTGGCGGAGACCAATCGCAATCTCCTGCGGGCGAACTCCCTGCTTCAGGAGTTGCTTAATCCGCAATGCCACCGCATGGATCTCGCTTTCATTCCCCAGACAAGCGACCAGTTCCAAACCGGCTGCATGGCTCTGTCGCTCGGTGATTCGCGGATTCTTGAACAGCGATCGGCACAAGATCTGTCGTGCGGGGGGACCCAACGGAATGGGAGCCACCGATTCCGTTTTCAATCGCGGCAGCATGTTCCGCAAAGTCGATTCAGCGACCTGTGACTTGGCGAAAACATCGGGGCGATCGTCATCCGCACCGCCCGGGAGTGTGACCACCAGCGAAGGAGACCGCTCGGCCAGCATCTGCAGAATTTCGTATTGGGTACGTGTCAGGTCGGCAAAACCACTGACGCCGACCCAACTCCAGGACTGCAGACCCGGTGCGGAGCTGTTCGCCAACTCGGTGCGCGCAAGCCAGTATAAGCCCTCGGCATCGTACCAGTTGTGCTGCAGGAGCAGGTCCTGATATCGCTGATAGATCAAACCGAGTTCACGATCGCGCTGCGTGACTTGCGGAGACTGTTCGGCGATCTCGCGGAACTGTTCCGGCCAGATTTCATCGCGCTTCACTTCCGAAATGAATCCCGAGACCACATCCAGAAAGCCGGTGGTCTGTGCGACCGAGCCAAAGTGAACCAACTCTTTGGCATTCCACAGTTCGGTGGTAATCCGTCGCAACAAGAGGCGGCGTACGGTGGACGAAATCTTCGTCGCCGGATGCCCCGCCACGCGCAGGATCTGCTCGGCAAAGTCATCGAACGTGGTGAGCGGGGGAGACAGGCAAACGGAGGGTTCGCTGCAGGCCAGTTGTCTCGACCATTGCCGGCGAGCGCGAACGGTGGGAACTATCCAGAGGAGTTGCCCGAGACTTGTTTGTGAACGTTCCTGCTGCAAGGCCTGGCAACAGCGTTCCATCACAGCGCGGTGCAGGGCGGCAGCATCGGGACTGAGGAGTAATTCGTGTCGGGCATCCATCGCCGGGGTATCCTCTCCGCCCGGCAGTGTAACCGATTCCGTCGCGGGTTCTCACCCCTTGGGAGGAATCGGGCGTTTCATCGGCGTTTGCACCTGGAAAATCGGCGTGACGAGGATCTTCAAAACGGCAGCCGAAGGGACGTCGGGTGTCTGAGCGGCGGCTTCAGCCTTGGCAGCCAGATCCAGGTCGCCCTGACGACGGTAACATTCGCTCAGTCCCAGCAGCGCCCGCTGGTTGAAGGGCTGCGGAAAGAGTTCCGCCGCACGATTCAATGCCGGAATCGCTTCGTCAAACCGCTCGGCCTGTTGTAAGGCTTCGCCCCGCAAGAGAGCCGCGATGGCTTCAAACGGACCGGGGTTCGCCACGGTCTCGATTTCCGCCAAGGCTCGTGCGGGCAGCCCGATTTCCAGATAGCCCTCGGCGCAAGCCAGCCGACGGACAATTCGTTGTGAGTCGCGAGGAGTCATGTTGGTTGCCTTCCCAAATCGGTGAGAATCAGGAGTTGCGTCACCGGGAAAAATGAAGAGCAGGTTTTGTGCCAGAGGTTAGTGCGGAAGACATATTCGCGTAACTCGCCCCTCAAACAGCAGTTAGAACTTTCTGGCAGTATCAGTCCGGATGGGTGTTATTGTCATAATGACATTTGTGTCTTCAATAGGTTCACAAATTGCCGTGAGGGGGCAGATTTCCCTCCCCGCAGCGGGTGTGCCTTGGCCCGATCCATTCCCGACCAGAATTCGGGCAGCCTGCCTGTTAAACCGGCGGATTCGGGCTGCCTGGCTGGCGGGTCTGCACCGAACGAAATCGCCCGCAGGACTTGCGATGCGTCGCAGTTGTTCGAGAATAGCGGCCGTCATTCCGATTCTGCGTGAATTCCCCAGGGAACAGGGCGAGACAGCCGCTGCACTCAGGGTTTTGGCCAACACTTGTCTCGACTGGGACCGTACTACGGTTATCACTTCAGGCATGGTCTTGTCGCAGAGTCGGGCACGATTCCAGGGGCTATTACGATTGAAATTCTGCTGTTTGTTCTCGGCTGCCTGCTCTCGGCGTTCTGGGTTTCGTTTCTGGGCGGATTCGCGATGCGCTGGCTGGCCCCGCGTTGGGGTTTGATTGATCACCCGGCCGCGCGCAAAGTCCATGTCACTCCAACCCCCTTGGGCGGGGGCATCGCCATCTGGTGTGGCGTGGTGGTTCCGCTCGTGGTCATGACGGCATTGCTGTGGGGCATGCCGCAGACCGTTGCGGCCTGGTTGCCCGGTTCTCTGATGAACTATCTTCCCGGGGCGATGGAACGGTTACCGCAACTCTGGGCCGTCATCGGGGCCGCATCGGTCCTGGCATGCCTGGGACTGTGCGACGACTTCCGTCCCATCGCCTGGCAACCCCGTCTGGCCGTGCAGATTTTGAGTGCAACCCTCGTGGTCTGCTGCGGTGTGCGGGCCAGTTTCTTCGTGGAGAGTGCCCTGATCGGCGGTGTCGTCACGGTGGCCTGGTTCGTGGTTCTGGTGAACTCTTTCAACTTTCTTGACAACATGGACGGTCTGTCCGGCGGTATTGCTCTGATCGTCAGCTGCATTTTCGCAGTCATGATGCTGGGAGCCCCCGGTGAACCCCGCTGGTTGGTTGCGGGTTTCTTCCTGTTGCTCGCCGGTGCGCTATTGGGATTTCTGCTGCATAACTGGTCACCCGCTCGCATTTTCATGGGAGACTCCGGCAGCTATTTCATTGGCTTTTCCATCGCCGCGATGACCGTGCTCGGCACGTTTTATTCGCCCGAAGTCGGCCATCAGCACGTGATACTCGCTCCGTTGTGCGTACTTGCGGTGCCCCTGTACGACATTTGCTCGGTAGTCTGGATTCGATTGCGCGAAGGTCGTAGCCCATTTCAACCCGATAAACGACATTTCTCGCATCGGCTGGTCGCCATGGGATTTCATAAGGTGACCGCAGTATTGACGGTGCATCTGGCGACATTCACCACTGGCCTGGGTGGTCTGGCCCTCTATGTCGTTCCGAGTTGGACGGCCGCCATGATTCCGGTGGCGATGGTCGTTTGTGTGATTCTGATGATCGCCATTCTGGAACAATCGCCCGGACCGGGGGCACCGTAATGCATCGGTCGGCGACTACCACGGCATCGTCCATGGTCGACAGCGATGGTTCAGTCCCTGCCTGGGTGCTGGGTGTGGCGGTGGGTCTGCTGGTCACCATCTGGTTGATTCCCCCCGAAGCCGCTATGGACGGGGAAACGAGTTGGCGGGCCATCGCCTGGCTGGTGCTGGCTAGTCTCTTCGCGGGTCAGCAGACCTTGCGTCGCACTGTCATTGATGTATCGGCCCCACGTGGGAACTGGTTCGACCTGGCGATCGGTCTGGTGATTGCCGGGCAATTGCTCGGCGCCATGCAGGTCTGGCTGATCGGCGGGCAGAAGCGTTCGGCTGCGAACTTGGCCATCGAATGGCTGGGGTTAGCGGCCGCGTGGTGGGTGCTGCGACGCATCGGGCATCACCCCGATTTTCGCCGGGCAATCGCACCGCTGATGATCAGCGCCGCCTCGGCCGCCGCAGTGTTGGGGCTTTGGCAGCACTATGTCGCCTTGCCAGAAATGGCCCGTGAATTCGGTCCCAAGATCGCCGAAGTCCGCGCGGCGATGGCTGAGGGCATCGGGACACCTGCCTTTCGGGAACTGGCAGCCGCTGGCATTCCCACCGCCGAACCAGGGCTCGGCATGTTTGAACGGCGGCTCTTGTCCAGCCAGGAACCGTTTGCCCTGTTTGGTCTGGCGAATACACTGGCTGGTCTGCTGGCTTCCGCCATGCTGTGGCTATTCTGTGGGTTGATGCCGGCACAACGGAGTGATTGGCGGTGGAAGTCCCATGCCCCCTCGTTACTGCTCCTGTTGTTGATGGCCTGGTGTCTGATTCTGACCAAAAGTCGCACTGCCTTGATTGGTGTGGTGCTGGGGATGGTCTGCTGGTCGACACTGCGACTGCTGGGGCCATTGTCGGCCCGTTCGTTCTCACGGTGGGGCTTGTCGTTGGTCGGGTTATGTGTCGCGGTCGTCTTGTTGCCGTGGCTCCTCACTAAAATTGGCGTGTGGGATGGGCAGGTGCTGTCGGAAGCACCAAAGTCGCTCACTTACCGCTTGCAATACTGGTCCGCGACCATGCAACTGATCCGGGAGCATCCCTGGCTCGGGGTGGGCTTGGGGCAATTTCGTCAACATTATCTCCGCGTCAAATGGCCCGCCGCGAGTGAAGAAATCTCCGATCCGCATAACCTGTGGTGCGATGCCTGGGTGAATGGGGGCTGCGTATCGGTACTGGGACTGTTGCTGGCGTGTCTGGCAACGCTTTTCTGTGTTCGTTGGCTCAGCAGTTCTGCCGCTTTCAATCCTGAAGTCTCAGGAGCAGAAAAACCTGTAGAACGTTCCAACGCCTCGACCGGAACTATCGTAGTCGTCGGTGGGATGCTGGCAACTCCGTTGTGGTTGTTCGTACAAGCCTATGGCGGGGCCTGGGATGATCGTTTGCTCGCGATGGGAGTCTTGATCCCTGTCTTCTTCTGGATTCTGAGCCGTAGCCCGGTATTGGAGATGCCGCCTGCGACACAGGGCTGGTGTGCCGTTTGGGCCTTGGTGCCGTTGTTCGTTCATTTGCATGGAGCCGGGGGATTTGAAATGTCCGGCGTGGGTCTGTGGGCAGAATTGTTGCTGGTCGTGGCAATGTCCGCAGGGGCCACGATTCCTCCGGGGGCGAGCCAGGTTGTGCCCGAAACGCCTGCATCGACTAATCCCTGGCCTGACTGTGTGGCCGCATGTGGCATGTTGGGTGTGACTTCGGCGGTCATTGTGGGGCTCTGGCTGCCCGATGTTCGCTGCCGCCAGGCGCTCGATGAAACCTTTACGTTGAGTAGCCGACAGCCGGAATCAGCGAAATCGGCATTGCTACGGGCCGCCGCCGCAGATGACTGGAACCCTACGCCGTGGGGGCAACTCGGCGATCTGGCCCGTCAGTCGGCATTGCAGCAACAGTCGGCACGTGAACCGCAAGCCCGCGTACTGGACGAGTTGCATCAGGCCGACGAATTCTTTCAGGCCCTGCAACGGCGCGATCCGTATAATCCCCACGGTTGGGTGAATCGGGCAGAAATCGCAGCCTTGGCTCACTCTGTCAGTCATAATCCGCACGATTTGTCAGCCGCCGTCGATGCCTGGGCACAAGCCGTTGCGATGTACCCGACCAATGCGGCATACTTGACGCAGTGGGCCTTCGCTGCCGAAAAGGCGGGGGCAACCGAAACCGCGTTGGCTGCCGCACAACGGGCGCTGCAACAAGACCAGTTGAACCATGATTTATGGCACTTGGAACGCTGGCTGCCGGAAATCGAACATGATCGACTGGAATCACTGGTGCGACGTCACGAAGGCGGTCACCCTCCAGAGAATTGAACAAGTCAGAATGCCGGAATGGTTCACGCGATATTCACCAGATCAGTGGCCTGAAGACTGTCTGGCGGACTAAACTGATGTTTTCTCAACCCCGATGGGGGTGTTGTTACTACCAGGGCTGATGCAATGCGACCAACAGGAGTGATACTGGCTGTTGTCTTTGGGTTTCTGGCGCTCGCCGTCACCGTGTGGATTGGCCGTTACGACGCCAAGCCACCGATGATCGCGGCGAAACCGGCCGACCCCTACGAAGATTTGCCCGTGAACGAAAACGGACCGCATCCCAATGCTGTCGCCGAAGTTTCCGAATTCAACTTTGGCACCATGGCCGTCGGCAATTCCGGCGAGCACGTCTTCACCATCAAGAACGAAGGGGAAGGCGACCTGATGCTGAAGAAGGGCAGCTCCACTTGCTCCTGCACCGTGGGCGAACTCTCGAACGATTCCAAGATCGCTCCGGGAGAATCGGTCGAGGTAAAGCTTAACTGGAAGATTAAGGCAATGACCGAAGTCTTCCGTCATTCAGCTTCCGTACTCACCAATGACCCGGAGCATCGGGAAATTCAATTCGTCGTCACCGGCAAAGTTGATGAACCGTTGAAACTCAAACCGGCGACATGGGAAGTCGGTGAGCTTTCAACCGATGTGGCCGTGATGAAGGGCACCATTTTCTCTCCCGTCGATGATCAGTTCGACATTAAGAACATCGTCATGAAGGCCGACTGGGTGAAGATTGAAAGCACGCCGATGACGGAAGAGGAATTGAAAGAGTATTCCGCCAAATCGGGCTACATTCTGACGGGGACCATCAGCCCCACGATGCCGATTGGCCCTTTCTTTACCGATGTGGCCGTGGAAACCACGCATCCTCTCGGTGGTACCTTGAACTTTCGCATCAACGGTATGCGTCCTGGTCCTTTGGAGATGTTCGGCCCCAGCTTCCGACCTGAAGCCAACGCGCTGATTTTGGGGGAATTCGCCGCCAAGGACGGTAAGTCGGCCACGATTTCGGTCTTCGCCCGCGACCTTGAGACCGACCTGGAGTTGGAAGGGGCAGAAACCGAACACAATTCGGTGAAGGTCGAACTGGTGAAGGATGAACGCCTCACCGGCAAAGCCAAGCGCTACCTCTTGAAGATTGAAATTCCTCCCGGCGAACCGCAAGATCGCATGCGCAAGAAGTCCGAGAAGATCAATCTCAAATTCAATCATCCCGAAGCCAAGGAAGTTCGCCTGATTGTCGAATTTCTTGCCGTCTGAGCAGGCTTCGGAAGCATGGCCAAGACGGCCACAGAAGGATCGTTGTGATGACGAATGCTGCACGGACGCCGCTCTCAAGGTCTCTTGGACGCCCGCATCGGACATCTTCTCGGATCGGTGTTGGTCTCCTGATCGCTGCGAGTGTCTTGAACTACGGATGCGGCTCGAATTCCGGTTCCGGCACATCCAGTTCAAAAGAGGCACCACCTGCAGAAGAAGTCTATGTTCGCCCCTTGTTGAAAGACTGGGAACCACCCGCCGTGGCCTTGGCACTGTCGGGGGAACTGCATGGCTACCTGGAACCGTGCGGGTGTTCTCTCACGCAGTCGGGCGGGCTGGAACGCCGCGGCGATCTGTTTCGACAGCTTTCCGAAAAGGGATGGAACGTTGTTCCGCTCGATGCCGGTGATTTGCTTAAGCGTTCCCGTCGACAGGATCAGATCAAGTTTGAAGCCATTCTCGGGGGCTTGAAGCAACTCGGGTACTCGACGATTGGCACAGGGGAAAGCGAACTGCGACTTTCTGCCGATTACCTTGTCAGCCAGTTTGCGGGCGAGGGAATTCCACTCGCGGGGATGTTAACCAGCGCGAATGTCACCCTGTTTGATGCGCCGGATCTCGGCGTGCCCGTTCCCTGGCGCGTGATCCAAGCCGGTGACATGAAAGTCGGTGTGATTGCCCTTCTGGGAAAAAGTGCCGCCGACGAAGTCGCGCCCGAGGGGGTGGAAAACTTCATCACCATTCAACCGGCTGTCGACGCGCTGCGGGCCACGCTGCCGGTGGTCCAGGCCGAAAAGCCCGACGTGTTGCTGGTCATGTCAAATGGAAGCCTCGATGAAGCCCAGGCGTTAGCCAAGGAATTCCCCGAACTACCACTGATCCTGGCGGGTGGCGGACCCGAAGACCCCGGCGACCAACCGAAAAAGATCGGCAACACGCTCATCCTGGAAACGGGGCACAAAGGGAAGTACGTCGGCATTCTGGGCTATTATCCCGGAGATGCTGACCCCTATCGTTGGGAACTCGTGAATCTCGACAATCGCCGTTTTCATGGCGACGAGCCCATGCATCAGGTGATGAAATCGTATCAACAGCAACTCCAGGAACTCGAACTGGCCAAGTCTCCTGAACTGGTCATCAGCCATCCTTCGGGGACCACGTTTGTCGGGGCGAAAACCTGTGGCGAATGCCACGCCAAGGCCTATTCCAAGTGGAAAGGGACGAAGCACGCCGCCGCGTTCGAAAGTCTCGCTCGTGGTCGCAAAGGGCAGGAAGCGAACTGGGTCTCGCGGATCTATGACCCCGAATGCCTGTGCTGCCACGTGACAGGCTGGGACCCGCGCGAAGTCCGCCGATTTGATTCCGGATACATCGATCAGGAAACCACCGCCCATCTGGCTGGTCAGCAGTGCGAAAACTGTCACGGCCCGGGCCAGGCTCACATCGATCTGGAACGGCAGTACCGCCAGGACCTGAAAAGTGTGACACAGGAATCGCTGACAGCCGCCCGTACCGCACTCAAGCTCAACTACAAGGAAGCCGAGTTGAAGGTCTGCTCGAAGTGCCACGACGATGAAAACAGTCCCGGTTTCAAATTTGAAAAGTACTGGGACGAAGTGAAACACCCCTGGAAAGATTGACCCGGAGACCTGTGAACCATGACCACCTTGGCTCCGCAAACCATCCGGGTTGTTAAAGAACAACAGACGCTCGAAATCGTCTGGCCCGATGTGGGGACCTTGCCGATTCCGTTCTTCGAACTGCGCTGCGGTTGCCCGTGTGCTGTCTGTGTCGACGAAATTACCGGACGGCCTTTGTTGAAGCGCGACACCGTTCCCGCCGACATTCATCCGCGCGGCATCGGCTTTGTTGGCAACTATGCCATTCGAGTCGACTGGAGTGACGGACACTCCACCGGCATTTTTACCTGGGAGCGACTGCGCGAACTGGGACAACCCCAATGACGGCCGTGACTCCCTATGAAGTGGAAATCAAGTATCGTGTCGGCAACGCTGCGGAGTTGCGGCAAGCCCTCTCGTCGCTGGGTGTCGAACTGGGCCCCGTCGAGTTACAGGTCGACCAGTTTTATCAGCATCCTTCGCGAAATTTTGTCCAAACCGATGAAGCCCTGCGGCTGCGGACCATCGGTGATCAGACCGTGCTGACCTACAAAGGTCCGGTGGTCGATCGGCGCACGAAAACGCGACAGGAACTGGAAGTCCTCTTGGAGCCGGGCCACGCTTCGGCAGTGACGATGTCGCTGATCTTAACGCAACTGGGCTTTCCGGCGGTTCGTGAAGTCCGTAAGGAACGTCGCTCTGGTTCGTTGAACTGGCAAGATCACCAGGTGATCTGCTGCTGGGATGAAGTGCCGGGCATCGGGACGTTCGTCGAATTTGAAATCGTCACTGATGGCCACGGCCGAACCGCGGCACAGGACATCATTCTCTCGCTCGCGGCCCATTGCGGACTGACGGTGCAGGAACAGCGTTCGTATCTGCAGATGAACCTGGACCGTGACCGGGAATTCACCAGCGTCGAACCGGGTTAAATCCCCAGAGAGAAGAACCAGAGCACGGCAAAGACTACGGCCATGAACCCGATGATCTGGGCAAAGAGTTTGGTCGCACGAATCAGAATCTTCTCCGGCAGTTCATAGCGACTGGCGCTATAGACCAGACTGATGACCGCCGCAAGGGGCAGCAGATAGAAGCTGACATGCAAGTCGGCGGCAGCAAGCAAAACCGGCATTGATGAATTCCTGCGGCCTAGTCATCCGGCCGATGAGTCAACTATCGAATCGTCTGCGGTGGGGTTGCCGACGGAGTTTCTGCGGTCGCTTTCGTGGCTGGTGCGGTTACCGCTTCGGTTTCGCTAGCGGTGGGCGGCAGCTCATCACCAAATCCGTAAGCCGGGCCTTCAATCGCATCCCAGACGGCGAGAACATTCAGCAGTCCCGCGATCATCGTGAAGGCGATCGCCAGATCATAAAACTTGCCCAAACGACCATGCAGATCTTGTAACTGTCCCGGCTCCGGCGGGGCACAATAACCATCGACGATGGGACGCGGAATGTAACCCCGCAGAACTTGCGATTCATGCGGGTGTTGATTCGCCGTGCGGGCCACTGCACAAATGAGTGTGCGTTGAAAGCCAGCACTAACGGGGCGTTCCAGCCGAAATCCTCCATTCAGTTCCAGTTCGATCGGTTCCCCATCCAGCGTGCCGGTAAATTTGCCATGAGTTTCGGGGAAGCTGCCATCGAGATCGGTGACCAGTTCAATCTGACCAACCAGTTCATTTGTTTCCGAACGGTCGGCCGGACCTTTCGTGATCAATTTTCCCTGAAAGGGAGCGGTGAGTGGAGCGGATAGCTGGTCCAGATCGCGATTTTGCAGACTCTTGGCCCGCCTGGTCTGATAGACCGCTGGCAACGCCGGAAGCCCGACGCAGACCTGGGCCAGATAATTCAAGCTGATACCGAAGCGGTTGTTCGGCAGGTGGTAAACTACGGCGCCTTCTCCCAGCTTCATCCCGCCGAAAAACGTGCCTAGGATGCAGACGAAATAGATGAGCCCCTTGAACCAGCGTCCCTGGTAAAAGTGGCCGGCGCCGGGAATCAGATACGCGAGCACGCCGCTGACAACCGCATTCTTTTCTTCCCAGGGTTTGCGGTGTACGGGCGAGCTCTCAACGGTCATTCCAGCGGGCCTTCCATCTCGGTGCGACAATGATTGAGGTTGAAGCATCCTCACTTCCACCCCAACCAGCAGAGTTTAACAGAAGACCCCGGCAGGCCACCAGCCGGAAACCTCGCCTGATCTTTATCTTAGAGCAGGTGTTTTCCGCTCAACGTGGCAGTTGTTAGGCCTGCGATCTCTCCAAATCGCAGGCAATTCTGACGGATTTCTCCAGGGTGATTTAAGGTACGACTTGCGTCCTTGCCGGGATGACGGGGGCCAGAATGCGGGACGCTGCCCCGGAATGGAGTTGCAGTCGGTTCGTTGCGACCTGTGTTGATGCGGGGGCATCGATAGTCAACGGAGCTCCGGTGTTGGGATTCGGTTCAAAGAACGGGGCACCGGTACTGGCGACGGTGACCCGAATCCGATGCCCGCGATTGAAACACTGGCTCAGCCAACCGACATCAAAAGTAACCGGCACAACCTCGCCTGGCGTGAGAAAGACTTCCTTGTCATAGCCTTCGCGATAACGCACCCGGCGGACGTAGTCCATGATCAGAATCGAGCGGCCGTCGGGATAGACATCACAGATCCGCACGATCAGATCGGTGTCCGGGGCGTCCGATGACAGGAACATTTCCGCCGTCACCTTGCCGGTCCACTCAACGGGAGTCGTGAGTTCCTCGGTGGTAAAGGTGAGCACATTCGGTTGAGATTCAAAGTCGCGGGCATCACGAGCCCCAGGGAAGGCCCGCCCCGGAATCGACGCGGGTTGCTGGGGATCAGCCTTGTAGACCAGTTCGCCAGTAGAGGCTTTCGACGGCGTTCCTGTGAGCTGTCGATCGACCTGCAGATAATAGGGGGTCGACAACGTTTCTTTCAGGGGCCAATCGGCAGCGGTGCGCCATTCATTGCCGGGGGCATCAGCTTCACCGACCGCTCCCATCACGTAATACCGCACGGTGGGATCGCGTTCGACACCGTTGTCGATTCCTTTGAGATAGTGATCGAACCAGCGGATCATGTGGTCATCGAGCGGGAAGCGGGCATTTTCCGGATAGGTCAGCTCGCCGGTGACATTGACGTTCTTCACGCGACCATGCAGCCAGGGACCACACAGCAACTGCTGCTGCCCGCGTGATTGGGGACCGCCGCGGTGTTGTCGCCCAATGTAGCTGTCGATGGAACCGACGCACATGAAGTCGTACCAGCTACCGATGGTAAAGCAGGGAACGTTCATTTTGTCGAAATGTTGCGAGCAGTCTTCGGCGGCCCAGTAGGCATCGAACGTGGGATGCCGGAACCATTCCTCCAGCAACGGGGTATTGTGCTCAGGGACACGGCAGACTTTGGACATCTCCTTGAAGCGTTCAGGACGAGTGGTCCCACCGATGCGATAACCTTCATGATAGAGGCTCAAGCCCGTATCGATCATGTATTGCGCGGTGAGGTGCGGCGGGGCTGCAACGGCGAGGAAGTTCTGTGCGAACCCAGCCTGCGAACTGCCAAACGTGCCCACTTTTCCCGTGGACCAGGGCTGCACGGCGAGCCATTCCACCAGATCGTAACCGTCCTGCAGTTCGCCCCAACCCAAGGCCCGGTAACCCTGCCAGATTCCCTCCGATTCCTGCGAGCCGCGGAAGTTCGCCAAGACCACGACATAGCCCTGCTGCGCTAACCGAGTGAACTGATCGCGAACGCTGGACGTGTTGCCATTGGCATAGCGTTGTTCGAGCAACACGGGCCACTGGCCCTCACCTGCCGGGCGATACAAGTATGCCGAGAGACGCACGCCATCGCGCATGGGGATCATCAGGTGCTCTTCAAGAATTTCCGTTGCATGCAACGCGGTCGAGTACAGGCAGACTAGGCCAATCGACAAAATCCAGCGAGTCATGAGGCCAGCTTTCCGTCGGGGAGTGAATCGCGCGCGATGCAATCATAACGTGCCCTGACACAGGCGTCTTCAATCGCTGCGGTATCAGGGCAAAAATCTCTCTTTCAGTACTCAACTCAGAATGTTTTTTGAAAGAGAGTGTGGATATTATTTGCCGCCATTGCTCGCGTGTTTGGCCGTTCCCACACGGAGAGTGGTGCATGCTCGTTGCCTGTGTGCTGGTCTACATGGTCGCCACGATTGCTACCGGCTTGTATGCCGCACGCATGGTGCATGGGTCGAAAGACTTCATGGTGGCGGGTCGGTCTTTGCCCTTGTACATGAACTTTGCGTGCGTGTTTGCCACGTGGTTTGGTGCGGAAACCGTACTGTCCGTCTCTTCGAAGTTTGCTCACGAGGGCTTGGGATTTGTCTCAGGTGATCCGTTCGGGGCTTCCTTCTGTCTTGTGTTGGTCGCCTTTTTTTTTGCCCGCACGTTCTACCGCATGGAATTACTGACCATCGGCGACTACTACCACAAGCGGTATGGCAAAACCGTCGAGATGATCACGTCATTGGGAATCGCGAGTTCCTATCTTGGCTGGACGAGTGCCCAACTCTCAGCACTCGGATTAACCATTCATGTGCTGTTTGAAGGCGTGAGTTTGAATCAGGCCATCGTCATTGGGGCGTGCATCGTTACGGTCTATACCTTGTTTGGCGGGATGTGGTCGATCGCATTGACCGATGTGATTCAGACGGCCGCCATTGTTTTAGGTCTCACATTGGTGGCCATCCTGCTGGCGAATAAAGCGGGTGGGTTTGATGCCGTGATGGCCCATGCGCACCAAGCAGGAAAACTTCATCCGCTGCCGCATGTCACCACGTCGGCCTGGATGATCTTCGTGGGCGAGTTCATCACCATGTCGTTGGGGTCGATTCCCCAGCAGGATGTGTTTCAGCGGGTGACCAGTGCCCGGAACGAACGAACGGCTGTGATCGGCACCTTTGCCGGAGGGCTCTTCTATTTCTTCTTCTCGTTCGTACCGATGTTCATTGCCTATTCCGCCGTGGTGATTGATCCGAAGTTCGCTGCCCTGTTTGAGTCGGAAGATACTCGGCTGGTCCAACGGATTCTGCCCGATCTGATTCTGCATTCCACACCGATCTGGTGTCAGGTGCTGTTCTTCGGCGCGCTATTGTCAGCCATCTTGTCGACCGCTAGCGGAACATTATTGGCACCGGCGAGCATGCTGTCCGAGAACGTGCTGCGGCCTTTCACGCGGCATCTGAAAGATCGTCAGTTGCTGTGGTTGCTGCGGGCGATTCTGGTCGCGGTTGCCATTACGGCGACATCGATTTCCGTGAGCAGCAACAGCACGATGTATGAGATGGTCGAGGCAGGTTACAGCGTCACCTTGGTGATCGCGTTCGTGCCGTTGGCCTGCGGTATCTATTGGAAACGCTCATCGACACAGGGTGCGATCGTATCGATGTTGGTCGCCGTCCCCATCTGGCTGGGCGCGAAGTACTACTGGTTGCCGGATGAACCCACGGGCTTCTGGGACAGTGTGCCGCCGCAGTTGTATGGACTGGCGGCATCGTTGTTCGGCATGGTGGCAGGTTCGCTGCTGCCGCCGATCATTCGACATGCACCGGGCCAGATCGATGACGCTGATGTGCTGCGTCGTCCGGCGATGGGCCACTGATTTTTTGCTGAATCATCTCGCCGACGCGTCAGCGATCGGACACTCAGGCAGCCCGGCGGCGAGCAGACGCATGTCGGACCACATTGGCTCCGACGGCTCCCGTGGGCGTGCCTTCCCATTGATGATTCGCAATCGATGTCAGCACCTGATCGGCGGCTTCCATCGCTGCCAAAGCCTGTACCCCATCGACGATGGGTGCCCGGCCTGATTGCACACAGGCGAGGAACGCGGTCAATTCAGCCGTCAAAGCGTCGCCAGAGGGCACGGGCAAATCTTGCACTTCGATCAGCTTGCCAAAGACGTCGGCCTTGAGGGCTTCCAGATTGGCATCGGGGCGACGCGCCTGTTCAATCGGAGAATCACCGAACATCAGCGAAACCGAAGGGGCATAGCGCTGCACAGTGCGCTGTTGAAGGTCGATGTTGACGCAGCCAGACGCCGTCCAGATCTGGGCACTCCGTTGAACCGTCGGGCTGATCCGGCTGGCAACCAGATCGGCAATACAGCCATTCGCAAAATGCAGCCGTGCCTGCGCGGCATCTTCGTGTTGTCCCATCACCGTCACGCCGAAGGCTTCCACATGCCGGATCGGGCAGCGGTTCAGCGACAGAACGAGATCGAGATCGTGAATCATCAAGTCATGGACGACACCGATGTCAGTCGACCGATAAGTAAATCCGCTCGTCCGTTCCATGCGGATGTACTTGGGCGATGAGCACCAGGAAAGAGCCGTCTGCCAGGCGGGATTGAACCGCTCGATGTGACCGACTTGCAACAGCGTGCGATGCCGATCGGCCAGATCAACGATGGCTCGCGCGGCATCAACACAATGGGCCAATGGCTTTTCGATCATCACCGGGATGCCGGCCCGCAGGAAATCGGCGGCGACCGAAAGATGAGCGACCGTGGGAACCACAATCGAAACTGCGTCGACATCGGGAAGCATCTGGCGATAGTCGGCGACCCAGCGGGCGGAATGTTTGGCGGCGACTTCGCGGCCACGTTCCGCATGAGAATCAGCCACGGCTACTAGTTCCACGCCGGGCATTTCACTCAGAATGCGAGCATGGTGACGTCCCAGGGCTCCGACACCTACGACTCCGAATCGCACTGAACTCATGCCGCCCTCCGCTGGCTGACAGAACTCGAATCTGTCTGTGGTTGATTCCGAATGGCTTCCCGAGCGCGACCACTTTTTCCTTGAGCAGACCGTTCGACAAAATCGAGCAGCAACATCAGTTCTGACGGCAACTCGCTCGTTTGCTGCTCAAAATGCTGACGCACGACTGCATGCGACTTGTGTTCGCGGTACAGCAGTTTGAAGGCCTGCTTGATCTGCTGAATCGAGCTTTCGGCGAATCCACGGCGACGCATGCCGACCAGATTCACTGTCATGATTTCTGGATTGTCGCTACCCGCCGCAAGCATGAATGGTGCGATATCCTGCGGGACACGGCAACCCCCGCTGACAAAGGCCGAAGTGCCAATCGTCGCGAAGTGATGTACCACCGAATTGCCGGAAACGATGGCAAAATCGTGGACATGCACATGACCACCCAGCAGCACGCCGTTGCACAGAATCGTGTTGTTGAAGACGTGGCAGTTGTGGGCCACATGGGCATTGGCCATCAGGAAATTCCGGTGACCGATGCGGGTCACGCCGTCTTCCTTATCTGCCCCACGATTGACCGTGACGCCTTCGCGGAAAGTGTTTTCGTCGCCGATTTCGACCCGCGTGGGGCCGTCTTTGTAACCAATGTCCTGGGGTTCGGCACCGATCACTGCCCCCGGCCAGAAACGGTTTCGGGTACCGACGGTGGTATGCCCCTGAATTGACACGTGCGAATCGAGCAGGCAGCCATCCCCGATCACCACATGCGGTCCGACAACGCAAAACGGTCCGATGGTCACATCGCTTCCAAGTTCCGCACGAGGAGAAACATCAGCGAGAGGGGAGATGCTCACTGTCATGGAAGAACTCGCGTTACTCACAACGGGTTTCAAAGGGATGTTTCGTAACCAGGGAAGCGGATTCCGTCTCTATGCGGCATGGCAGGTCGCCCAATCGGTCGGGCCGGTCTGGATCAGACCCTGCTCGGCAATCTGACGACAGATTTCGTGATTGAAGCGATGACCCGATCGGAAGGCTCGGAAGTGTCCGTGGATGTCACACCCGAGCAGGGCGAAATCACCCACGCAATCGAGAATTTTGTGTCGCACGCATTCATCAACCGCACGCAGTTCGTTATCGATGATGCCGTCGTTGCCGAAGATCAGCAAATCTCGTGGCTTCACTCGTGTGCCATAGCCTTGGGCTTTCAGAGCTTCGGCCTCGGCTTCCAGCACGAAGGTGCGAGCGAACGCAAAATTGGTGATGAATGTTTCCGGCGTGAATTCAAAGGTGAGCATCTGGGGGCGGATGGGTGAGCGGGGGCCGTAGTCCAATTCGTAGGTAATGACGAGGGATCGTCGCAGAATGGGACCAGCGGAGAGTTCACTACCTGTCCCGGCAGCATCACCCACTTTGGCTTCCCCACGCACTGTCAGAATGGAACGCGGGCTGGTTTGTTCGCAGATATCGGCTTCGAGCAAAGCCTGAAGAAAATGCAGGCTGCTGCCATCACCTCCGGGTGGTTCCGGCGCGTTCAATTGAATGAGACAGTTATCAATCTGCAGGCCAGCGAGGGCGGCCATGGCATGTTCCACCATTTCCACCGTGGCAGCTCCATTGGAAATGGCGGTGCGACGTTGACGGGGAACAACAGAGTCCAGAGTCGCGGGGATCGGTGCCGTGCCCGGCAGATCGACCCGCTGGAAAGCAATTCCGGCATTCTCATCGGCGGGATGAAACGTCATGGTGATATCAGCCCCGGTCAGGAAGCCAAAACCACGCACCACGGCCGATCGAGCGAGTGTTCTTTGCCCACGGAATTGCATAGCCCGGAAATCCATGCAGGATGGACAAGTAAAGAAAACAGGAAGATATGCAAGGTGACCCCGGCGTCAAGTTAGCCGGGGTCACGCCTCACAATAGGTCGACCAATAATCGACTAGTTACGCGGGGCCGTGGGCTTGCCCGCGGTGGCTCCGAACTTCTTATTCAGATAGTCGGTGACCGACAGGGTGATGTCGTCTTCCGCACGATGGAAGACCACCTGACGGTTCATGCCTTCGATGAGCTTCTGTGCATTGTCGGTGTCGAGTTCTTCGCTGTTGAAGCGAATGACCAGCGTGTAGTTGTAGTAGTTCGCATACTTGGCAACGGCATCGGCCACGTCCATGTAAACCGTGTGGTAGATCTGCGATTCTTCCTTGAGGAAGTCACGCTGAGCAGCACGACGGAAAGCTTCGAATTCAGCGGACGCCTTGGCGAGCTGCTGTTCAGCCGCGTTGAAGTCGTCGCTGTTTTCCTTGAAATTCTTCATTTTCGCCTGCAATTCCTGCAGGGCGGTGGCTCGTTGCTTGGCTTCGTCTTCGCTGACCTGGATCTTGGCCTTCAGGTCTTCACGCAGCATCGAGAACTTGGAGTAGTTCTTGAAGACATGGGCCATGTCGATCAGGGCCACCTTGTGGGGGGCGCTGGACGACTTCGCGGGAGCAGCGGCTCCGCCGGTCGCGGCACCCTGCTGGCTCCAGGCCACACCCAGGCACGACAGAACGGCGGCAACCGCCAACGCGGACAGAATTGACTTCTTCACGGCTAATGCACTCCTTTGCGTGGCCGAGCTGTTGAGAGGGCTCACAGGGTTCTCGATGGGCATTCACGCGGCAGCATCCAGCCTTCGCGGGAACGGTCACCTGGGTGAACCGTACAGTGTTCACTTTCGGCGACACAGCGCCCGTATTCTGCACACCTCGCGAAATGCGTCAAGATGAGGCCGGAAACCGGTGACAGGTTCTGTTAAGGATCGAGTCGGATGCCCTCGACTCCGGCAAGACTTGCCGCTGTTTCGCAGTGACAGAATCACTTAGCGGATAATCAGTTGAGATTCATTTTCCTGCCGATGGAGAAATCTGCGTCAGTTCACTTTTGACGCAGGCTCTCTAAAGTGATACACTCCTTGCAGTTATGCGGAGTTCTTTCAGGCAGTCCGGTCGCGTCTGCCATTCCCTTCGTCTCATGTTACTTTCCGGCTGGCGAGGTGTCGCATGTCGACCGACGCAGAGACTCGCGCTGTGGACAAGGGTGCGGACAGCAAAACTCGCGCTGCGGACGAATGGCCAACCAAGGTCGGTAAATACGATCTGATCAAAAAACTCGGTGCCGGGGGTATGGGCACCGTCTTTCTGGCGCAGGACACACAACTCCGCCGGAAGGTTGCCATCAAACTTCTTCCCCAGGAAAAAGCCGCTAACCCGATTCTCGTTCGCCGTTTCCAGGCGGAAGCCCAGGCGGCCGCACAACTCCGGCACGATAACATCGTCGCCGTCTATGACAGTGGCGAAGCCGATGGGTATCTGTATATCGCCATGGAATATGTCGAGGGGCAGGACCTGTACGAGATGGTTCAGCGCCGTGGCAACATTCCGGTCAAGCGGTCGATCGAAATCATCAAGCAAGTCGCTTCCGCACTGCAGCATGCGCATGAACATAAGATCGTTCATCGTGATATCAAGCCCTCAAACCTGCTGATTCGTCGCCTCGATAAGGCGGTCAAACTCACCGATCTGGGTTTGGCCCGTTCGGTGGATGATACCATCGAAACTGGGATCACTCGGGCCGGTACGACGGTGGGGACCGTCGATTACATGGCTCCGGAGCAGGCCCGGAGCAGTAAAGCGGCCGATATCCGCAGCGATCTGTATTCGCTGGGCTGCACTTGGTATCACATGCTCACGGGCAGCCCGCCCTATCCTGAAGGGAGCCTGACCAACAAGCTGCAGGCGCACGCCATCAAGCCGCTGCCCGACCCACGCACGGTGAATCCCAATGTGACCGAAGGCTTGGTCGCGGTCATTCAGCGTCTGATGGCCAAAAAACCCGACGATCGCTATCAGACTCCGGCGGAGTTGTTGAGCGATCTCGAAACCAGCGCGCTGACACGGGCCGCGTTTTCCCAGGAAATTCTCAACGCCATCGAGGATGAGAACGAACCGGCCGTCGCCGAAGCTCCCACCGATACACCAAGTCAACGCTCTGGTCGTAGCGAACGGAAACCTCGGCGAGATCAGGTGGAACTGCCTGACGATGTCATCGAGACCGAAGAAGCGACCACAGAAGCCACGAGCGAAAAGTCAACACCCGCTAAAGGCAAACGTGGGGCCGCGAGCCTGCCCCCACCCATGCGGCGGAAAGTCGTCGATCTGCCTGAGGAACGTCCGCCGAGCCAGCTCACCGAGCGTCTGAAAATGATCGCCGTCATTGTGGGGGTCATCGCCGCCATTGGGGGACTGGGCTGGTTGATTTCTGGATTGGGGGGGGCTTTTGACTCCAACGGCGGAGTCGTGGTGGTCCCCGTGCCGAATGAAGCAGGTCAACCCGCCGCGGCCAATGCGGTCGTGCCGGCCGCCGCGGGTGTCGTTCCGGGCGCACCGGGTGCGGCTCCCATGTCGCCGCAGGCAGCCCCGATGATCGCTGCGACCACTCAGGGGACTCAGGGAGGAGACGCTTCCAACGCACCTGGTACCCCTTCGATCGCAGGCACCACCAACGCTAATCCCGCCACCGCGACGAACACAGGGGCTGGTGCCCCAGGGACTGCGACTATACCGGCACAAGCCATCGCCACGATCCGACCGCAGAACCCCGATCAGAAACCGACCGAAGCGAAGCACAATCCGCCATCCCTGAGCGGTGGTCATTTCACCGTGGGGCCGGGGACACCATCGGGCTCGCAGTTTCAGACGTTGAACGACGCGCTCTTGAAGCTGCCGGCCGAAGGGGGCGTCATTCGTTTGACAGGCACTGGTCCGTTTCCGTTGTCACTGACCGTACCTTTGAAGCTGAAACGCCTAATGCTGTTGGGTGACCCCAAGGCCTTGTCAATGGTCGTGATTTCTACCGACCCCGCAGGGCAGGTGGGACGTTTGAATATCGATGGTGACCTGGAACTCGATCATGTCCATTTCGTGCTTGATAGTGAGACCCATCCCGTCAATGCCCCGACTTCGCTCGTGCAGGTTCGCAATGGTTCCCTGCTGATGCAGGATTGCAGCCTGACTGTTCTGGGACAAAAGGCGAACACCCTCGCGGCGATCTCCCTCGAAAGCCCTCAGCAACCACAAGAAGCGGCGATTTTCCGCACGGTGATTCGTGGCAACATCGCTACCGCCATCGATCTACACAGCACTGCATTGCACGCCTCGATTACTGATTCGCTCTTGATCAGCGGCAAAGGCTCGTCGGTGCGGTTTGATGCAGGCTCAGCAGTCGTCCCCACGGGCGAAACCAGCCGCTGGCTGCGAGCCTTTGGTTCGACATTCTGCAGCCAAACCCACCTGTTCGATTTCTCCGACGAGGCCGAACGCCCGCAGCATCCGCTCACTTCAGTTGTCCTACGGGACGTTGTGGGTTGTACAGCGTCGGCTTCCGAGGCAAGCTTGCTCGATGTCACCGACTGGCTGCAACCGGCAGTCCGCGAGTCCATGACCTGGACCAATCTCAACTCGACATTCTTGGGTTTCGCGGATCTGATCAACTTTGGCAGCAAGTCGACATCACGCTTTCAATCCGCCGATGCCTGGCGGCAGTTCTGGCGGCAGAAGGCGGAACCCCAGGAGTTTCTGACGACAGCCTGGCCGGACGGCTTAGCAGCACCGGGACTGGCAGCGGCAACGGCATTTGATCGCGACAGCTTGCCATCTGATGTACGGAATCTGGCGTCCAGTTCGGTGCTGCCGGGCGTTTCAGCGGGTTGGTTAGAACTTCCCGAAGCTTTGAATCCAGACCGACTGACGGCGATGGCCAGTCGCACATTGCCCCCTCAGCCTCGCTGGACCGTACCCAAAGAAGGACCGTTACGGTTCGACATTCGCAAGCAGGATCTCGGACAACTCCTGGCGGCTAATGACTGGCCCGATGGGGCAGTGATTGAAGCGGCTGGCTTCGGATTGTGTACGACCTCGCCGGTGGTGATCAAAGGAAAGAAGGTCAAGCTGATCTTCCGGCAGGCCGAAGGGGGTCCCTTGCGTCTGGCTCCCAAGGATATCTCCAAAGAGGGCACCGCCGTTTTTGAAGTTCGCGATGGTCTGCTGGAGATTGAAGGGCTCAAGTGGGAACAACCCGATCCCCGGCCACGCCATCCGGCTTATGTCATTTCCGCTGTGAATGCCGGCGTGATCCTGCGCAACTCCGATTTCCGCGCCCCGGATAACGCCGCGACTCCTTTCGCCGGATTTCTCCGTCTGGAGACGCGGTCGGATGCTTCCCCGCAACAAGCCTATCTGGCGGTCGCAAACAGCGTATTGATCGGTCCGGGGCGGCTAATCCATGCCGAAGTGGGCAGCGGACGATTGTTTGTTCGGAACAGCGTGCTGGCAGCGCAGGGGACTGCCGTAGATATCCAACTCGGTGATCGGCGTCCCGATCTCTCGTTCACCGTGGATGTGGCTGATTCCACGTTAACGGCGACCACAGAGATCTTCAAAGTGCAGACTGCTGGATCAGCTCCGGCCGGGGCAGTGCCATCACGATGGTATCTCGACCGGAATGCCTTCGTGCCGCCTGGTCCCTGGAAAGTCTACGCCGCCGCCGACCCGGTGATCGTGCGGTGTGCTCTGCCTCTGGTCGACCAAGGGCGGCTCAGTTGGTGGGGCCAGAGTAATGGTATCGCGAAACAGTATCGTACCTGGCTGACCGTCGAGGGTTCCGCTCCTTTGCGGACGATACGCACCTCTGAGGAATGGAATGAAATCTGGGGACCCGGACACGAGCAGCGTCTCCTAACCGGGGCAGATGGCGTGGTGCTGTCGGGACCCTATCCCGGCCGTGTACCGGGCGTGTCCCCGGAAATCTTTACCTTGCTTCCCAGCAGCAAATCCGGGAACTGGGCCGATGGCCGCGCGATTGGGGCCGATGTCGCTCGATTGGCCACCATCGGGCCAAAGGAACTGCCGAAAGCTCCCGCACCGACACCCTCTGGGAAAAAGCCGGGGACCAAAGCTCCCACACCGCTCCTCCCGGGCTTCTGACACTTGATGCTTTATTCCGTGTGACGCAGCCCTCACCCGATTGTGCGAGTGCCGAGGTGCTGATCGTCGTCGATGCGGGCAAAAGTGAGGGTGAACCGGCTGCCTTCACCCAGTTTGCTCGTCACCGTGATGTCTCCGCCGTGCTCGCGCACAATCTTCTGGCTGACGGCGAGTCCTAATCCGGTGCCCCGTGCCCCCTTTGTCGATTCAAAGATGTTGAAGATTCGGGGGAGCTGGTCATCCGCGATGCCGGGGCCATTGTCCGAGACGGTGACCCACAGGGTTTCCTGCACAGGATCGCTACCGGTTTCGATGATCACAGTCGCGTGATCGGCCCCTTCGACGGCATCGATGGCGTTGGTCACGATGTTGAGCACGGCCCGATGAATGCCTTCCGGGTCGAAGGTGCTGTCGGGCATCTGCCCATCGGGTTGAAAACGGATGTCGACATGGCATTCCAGGCAACGGGCCTGCATCAGCTCGAAGACTTCCTGCACGGTCGTATTCAGGTTGCCACGTTGCAACGCGGGTTTGCGTTCTTTGCTGAAGGTGAGCATGTCCATCACCAGGTGATAGATTTTCCCCTGGTTCTTCTCGACGATGTTCCAGCCTTTGCGGACCAGTTCATCGCTGTGGTCTTTCAAACCCAGATCGATCAGATAACTCCCGCCACGCACGCCCTGCAGAATGTTCTTGATGTGGTGACTGAGCGTGGCAATGGTTTGGCCCATCGCCGCCAGTCGTTCCGCCTTCACGAAGGCTTCCTGATACCGATTGTTCTCGATGGCCAATGCCGCCTGACGGCCGATGGCGAGCAGTAACCTCAACTGATCATCGCGAAACTGTGGAGCCGCACCGCCCGCGAGCGTCTGTTCCAATGGTGTGGTGATATCGACATAAATGGCCCCAAGTAGATCGTGCCGTCCCTGCATGGGGACACACATCGCTTCGCGGATGCCCGCCTGCACGATGCTTTGTGCGGTATCAAAACGGCGATCATGCTGGGCATCGGTGGTTTGCACCCCCTGACACGAATTCAGCACGAAATCGACGATCGAGCGCGACACCGGCATTTTCGTACGAGTATCTGACGATAACGTGCTCACCGCCAGCGGCCGGATTTCCCGGGTTTGCCCATCCACGGCGAGCACGCAACCCCGTTCGGCCCCCACGGCTTCCACGGTCAAATCGAGAATCCGCTGCAACAATTGATCGATCGGCACGGAAGGCCGTACGGTTTCTTCCGCAATCCGATACAGAGCCTGCAAGTTGACCTGCAATTGCCCGGCCGTTTGCGGCAGATTGATGACCGACTGAGCCGCGGCATCGGAAGGAACCTGCGAGATAATGCTGGATCGGTTGGACGGATCGTGCTGGCCGACCAGTCGGACCCGTTCGGCAGCCGTGGGCAATCCGGCAGCCGCCTCTTCCGAAAACAGCAGCATCGTGCGACCAATCTGAATCTGGTCGCCATTGGAAAGCGGCTTCGAACGGATCAACTGTCCGTTGACATAGGTGCCATTGGAACTATTGCGGTCGGTCAATACGTATTGATCACGAACACGTTGAATGGAGGCATGAGTTCGCGACGCTTCCGTATCGAGGATACGGATTTCGTTGTGCATACTGCGGCCGAGTTGCACCTGCCGGTCACCCAGTTCAAACCGGGCTCCAGGCTCTACACCTTGTACGACCAGTAACGATGCCCGCGCCACGCCGCCGCCTTTCGACGATCGGGGGACAGCCCCGCGATCAGGCCTGTACTATAGCAGCAGGCGGGGACTGCGGAGAACTGTTCGGTAAAAAGACCAGACGCCGCGCGACTTGAGCCATTCGCCGCAACCAGCGGCCTCAGCGGGGATTGCGTGCCGAATCGGCCAGCAGTTCTTCCACCGCCTGAACCAGTTCCGGATACTGAAACGGCTTTTGCAGGAACCGGGTTTGGCTATCGGCGACCATCACACGGTCGGACCCGATGCGAATTTGACGGGCATGCCCCAAGGCCTCGGAACCGAGAACCGCCGCATTGGCAGGATCGTCCATATCGAGAACCACGACATCCGCATCGGCTGGCCGTGAATTGGTTTGTGCGAAAACCTGTCGCCGAGTGCGCTGTACAATGGCACCACGCGGTTCCAGCACAGCCTGCAAAACGTCCGCCGTATCCGACGAACCGTCGATGACCAGAACATGGCAAGAGGTCGTCACAACGGCCTTCCCTGGACCAGAAGTACCCCATGGCTCATTGCCATGCTGGCCGCACCGAGTCATCCATGACTGTTGCGGACCGGGACTGTAGTGGGCCGTCGCGATTCTGTCAAAAGCAATTTCTGCCGCAGGCTGGTCTGTTGTAAAGACCAGCCGTGATTGCGGTTAGCATTATTCCGGCAGCGGTTTCCCCTTGGTTTCCGGCAGGAATGGCAGCACGACCAGTCCCAGCAGGAAGACGGTACACATGGTCATACCCGTGTACCGGTTCGCATTGGGGCCTTCGTACATTTTGTCCAGAAACACCTTCACCAACGGTCCCGCCGCCGCGATAAACCGGCCGACGTTGTAGCAGAAACTGGTCCCAGTCGACCGCAAGCGGGTGGGGAACAACTCCGGGAAGTAAATGGCGTATCCCGCAAAGAGAGAGAGCTGGCAGAAGCCCATCAAGGGCACGTACACAAAGATCTGCCAAAGTTCGCTCAACGTCCAGAATACAAGGATGGTTGTGAAATAGGCCGATAGCAAGGCAATCACGAAGGTGGGCTTGCGGCCAATTTTTTGTGAGAGAGCCCCGAAGCCGAACATCCCCAGGAAGGCACCGAAGTTGATCATCAATGACGTGTAGCTCTGCCAGCGTGTCAGCCGACCTTTGATGCGGTCATCAACCAGTTTCTTGAGAGTCTCCTGTTCTTCAGACAATGAAACCTGTGCCGTCGGGTCGGCCAGCAGAGCTTGAATGGGAGCGGTGTCGATTCCCGGTTGTTCTGCGGCCAGTTCCGCGAGAACTTCCTTTTGCACCGCCGGTTCCTGGACCTTGCGAATCAGGTCGGGTGTGTAAAAGCCCACGGACCACAAACCGATGACACCAGAACAACCCAGCAGCAAACCCAGTAAGGCATGCTTGCGGAGATGCGGGGTCGACAGCAACTCACCATAGGAGCCGAGCTGCTTATTCACAGTCCCTTCATGGCTCGCCTTCTGCCATTGTTCGGGTTCTTTCAGATTGCGACGAATCACGAGAGCGAGCAGGGCCGGGGCTGCACCAATCAGAAACATAATCCGCCAGGGGCTCCAGGAAAGTCCCTCTTCGGCGGCTAACCCCAGACCCAGGTTAATCAATGCCGCGCTGACATTGCCAATGGCCGACAAGGCTTGCAGAAGACCCAAGGTGTAGGGCCGGGCACGAGATGGCATCACCTCGGCCACCAACGCCACGCCGACTGCAAATTCCCCACCGACACCAAGACCCGTGAGGAATCGATAGAAAGCAAAATCCCAAGGTCCCATCGCAAAGGAACTCAGCCCGGTGAATGCCGAGTAGATGAGAATCGTCAGCATCATGGTCTTGGCACGACCGATTCGATCGCCCAGCATTCCAAAGATGAGTCCGCCACAAGCCCAACCCGCAATGAAGATGGATGTCGCGACATCGCCGTAGAACTTACGGAGATCATTCAAGGCTTTCGCATCGCTGGCTTGTTCGGGCGAGACCAGGTCAATCATCGCTGCGGGACGGGCGAGGATGAACAACTGCTGATCGAGGCAGTCGAACAGCCAGCCGAGGGCGGCGACCACTAGCACAAACCAGTGATAGCGATTCAGGGACTTCCACCATGGCCCGGTGGCATTGGAATCGTCTGGACCCGAAAACTGTTCCAATTCGTGCATGACCAATTCGCTCCGGTGCGGAGTCGCAACAAAAGAACCCAGGGTCGACACGCTCCCTGGGCTTCCGTGCGCTCCATTTTCGCATCCAATGAGATCGCACCAATACAACCGAATCGGCAACGTATCGCAAGCGATGGGCCCGCATGTTATGCGGGATTTCGTGGGATTTTTCTGATCAATCTCGCCCGTTTTCTGCGTGGAGAATTGCGTTGACAGGCGTACCAGCCGACAATTCCCCCTGCGATCTGCCCGCCAGCCCTCCGGGTTTCGTTCCCTCCCATCAACTAGGTTTGCGTGATGACTGCCATCGAACCCGCTAACACCCAACACAAGACCAGTTCGAATCAGGGGGCCTGGATGGCCTTGCTCGCCGCACTTCTGGGCTGGATGTTCGACGGCGCCGAGATGGGCGTTTTCTCAATGGTGGGCAATGCCGCCATTCAGGACCTGCTGGAGGAACTTGGCAAACAGGATCAAGCCGGTCGCTGGTTCGGCATTATCATCGCCACCTTCCTGGTCGGAGCTGCGACGGGGGGCGTGGTCTTCGGTTGGTTGGGTGACCGCATCGGCCGTGTACGGGCCATGGCATTGAGTGTCGCGGTTTATGCCCTATTCACGGGTTTCTGCGGCCTCGCACAGAACGTCGAGCAACTGGCGATCCTGCGGTTTATCGCCTCTTTGGGCATGGGGGGCGAATGGTCGCTGGGTGTGGCCCTCGTAATGGAAGTCTGGCCGAATAAATCGCGGGCCTTCATGGCGGGCCTCATCGGTGCTGCGGCGAACGTGGGATACCTGCTGGTCGGTGTCGTGGGTCTGGTTCTCGATAAACTGCTGGAGCAACAGATTCCTGACGCTTTGACCGCCGTCGGTTTTTCGGCTGAGACCGTCACCATGTTGACCGCTCACAAAGGCTGGCGGCTGATGATGATGCTTGGCACCACACCCGCGCTCCTGACGTTTGTCATTCGGCTGTTCGTACCGGAATCGGAGAAGTGGGAAGAAGAACACAAAACCGGTTCGACTTCCAACTGGGTGGCGGCGGACTTGATGGGGGTGCTGATCGGAGCCGTGGGACCCACCATGATCATCATCGCCTGGGCTTATGATTCCCTCTCATTCTTTGGTACGACGATCTCTTTGCCGATGTGGTTAAAGCTGGTGATCACAGTTGTTGGGATGGTGATTGCCGTCTTTGGTTACACGTACCCCGTGGTTCGCTACCTGCAGCGGAGCGTGGCCTCCATGGGGGCGGCCAACACCCTGCAATCCAAGCAGATTATTCGTTTGATGCTGCTGGGAGCCTGCCTGAGTGGTGTGGCATTGCTGGGCACCTGGGGGTCCACGCAATGGGCCGCGAAATGGGCCGGTGAGATGACGAAGAATGAACTTCAGTCTCGCGAATGGACGCAGATCTGGCTGGCCTTGGGAGCCTGCACCGGCACCATCCTGGCTGCGATGATGGGAGACTGGTTTGGCCGCCGGTTGTCGTACTTCTTGCTGTGCGTCTTGGCGCTCGGGTCAGCGGAACTGCTGTATGCCTTCAATTCCAGCTACAACACCATGTTCCTCGCCTGCACCTTCCTCGCGGGGACTTTCACGGCATCGTTTTATGGCTGGCTGCCCCTCTATCTGCCGGAACTCTTTCCGACTCGTGTAAGAGCCACCGGCCAGGGTTTCAGTTTCAACTTCGGCCGAATTCTCGCTGCCGTCGGCTCGCTCCAGACAGGTGTGCTGCTCGACAAGGTCTTTCATGGTGAACTGCCGAAGGCGGGCATGCTGATGAGCCTGATTTACGTCCTCGGCATGATTGTCATCTGGTTCTGTCCCGAAACCCGCGGCAAACCGCTGCCGGAGTGACCGATAACAGTAATTCACGAAAAGAAGCCCAGGAATCGC
Source organism: bacterium (assembly GCA_016125225.1). Lineage (GTDB taxonomy): Bacteria > Planctomycetota > Planctomycetia > Planctomycetales > Planctomycetaceae > DSVQ01. Next base: position 1,024,601 of record WGME01000003.1, read on the forward strand.
AATCCCTGGGCTTCAAATGTTTCGTCAACGAAGATCTTTCGGTGATGATGATGATTAGCTCAGAATGCCCATCACGGCGTCGGCATTCACCATCTCACGTGGTTGGTTGAGATGGTTGTAGATTGTTTTGCGGGGATTCATTCCCACGCTGTGATAAATCGTGGCGAGCAACTCGATCGGATGGACCGGGTTTTCCACGGGGGCCGAACCGGTTTGGTCCGACTTGCCGTAGACAAAGCCCCGCTTGACTCCTGTACCGGCGATCAGGCCGGTGTAGCAGTACGGCCAGTGATCCCGGCCGTCGTCGGAGTTGCCGTTACCGGAGGTGCTGACACCACGCTTCGGGCTGCGGCCGAACTCACCGACCGCGAGGACCAGCGTTTCCGACAGCAGACCACGTTCATCAAGATCGGCGAGCAGTCCCGAAAGACCCGCATCGAGCAGCGGGGCCGATTGGTCCTTCATGCGCTTGGAGAGCCCGGTATGCACATCCCACGAGTGGTTGTCGGAATTGGCAACTTTGGGCCAGTTCACCTGCACCACGCGGGTTCCGGCTTCAATCAAACGGCGGGCAAGCAGGCAGCTTTGACCGAACGTGTTGCGACCATATTTATCACGTGTTTCCGCTGACTCCGCCTCCAGATTGAAGGCTTCACGAGCCTTGCCGGAGAGGACCAGTGACAATGCCTTGTCGTAGTATTCGTCGAGAGCGTACTTGCTCACGGCCCGATCGAGTTCGTTCAGGCTGGCATTCACGGTATCCCGCAGTTGGGCCCGACGGGCCAGCCGATCCTGCGGCACTTCCGGTCGCAGTTGCAGGTCATCGACCCGAATGCGGTCCATCTTCGCCATGTCGAGATCGTCGCCGGTCGGGTACAGCGTGTACGGATCATAGGCTTTCCCCATAAAACCGGCGGTACCACCCTTGCCGATGACACCGCTTTCCTGCAACGGGCGGGGCATCATCACGTAGGGCAGCATCGGCACTTCGGGCGGCTTCGCCTTGATGATGTGGCAACCGTAGTTCGGGAAGTCCTTGGGGCTCGGCGGCTCCAACTGACCCGACGGGCTGACCTTGTCGGCCGTGTAACCGGTCATCATCTGATAGATGGCGGCTGTGTGGTTGAACAACCCGTTCGGCGTATAACTGACCGCTCGCAACAACGTGGAGCGGTGAATTTCTTTAGACAGTTTCGGCAGCAATTCGGTGAACTGCACGCCGGGCAACACGGTGTCGATGGGGTTGAAGACGCTCTTCACATTGTCTGGAACATCGGTCTTCGGGTCCCACAGGTCGAGATGGCTCGGTCCCCCTTGCAGGTAGACCAGAATCACATGCTTGGCTTTGCCGAACCCAGGGCCACCATAGCGGGCCTCTTCGTTCGCATGGGCCTTTTCGCTACGCAGCAGAGCAGGGAGCGATAACCCCATCAGCGAGGTGCCGCCGATTTGCAGGAGTTCGCGACGACTGTATCCGTCACAGGTGTCTTTGCCATATCCGCCGGGGATCACGAGCATGCGACTGTCTCCTGGCTGCAGGAACTCACGAACGAATGGGGAACGCAGCACGCCCCCGAAATGGAGATCGACCGGAACCGATCAATTCTTCTCAATATATCGTTCGGCACTCACAAATGTCAATCAGTCGATACGTCCCGAAGGAGAATTCGCAAGTGCCGATGCCTGAGAGAATTCCGTCGTGCTGCCGGTTGACATTCGCCGCCGGGAATCGCACCCTGAAGAGACCGAATCTCCCGGAATCTTGTCTTCATTCTCGCAGTAAGGACGTTTCACGATGCGTGCTCGTGATGCGATCTGTTGGCTTAGTCTCGTTTTCGTTGGCTCGGCATCGGCTGCAGTCTTCGCCGCTGATGATTCCGCCCCGGACGTCGCCCCCACGACTTTTGAACTGCGGGACGGCGACCGCGTGGTCCTGCTTGGCGGAACCTTCATCGAGCGGGAAGGCCAGTACGGCTATATCGAGACGGCACTCACTGCTGCCTATCCCTACCAGCAGATCACCTTCCGCAATCTCGGCTGGAGCGGCGATACCGTCTGGGCGGAATCGCGTGGCGTGTTCGATCCCCCCGCGGTCGGCTATCAGCGAATGGTCGATCTCGTCACGGAATTGAAACCGACGGTGATCATTCTGGCCTACGGGCAGAATGAGGCTTTCGCCGGGGATGCGGGGTTGGAAAAATTTCGGCAGCAGTACCGGAAATTGTGTGATGATTTGTCGCCCACTCAAGCCCGACTGGTCTTCGTGACACCGTACCTCTTCGAGAAGGCTGATCCGCCGTTGCCCGATGCGAGCCGGTGGAATCCCGCCCTACAGAGCTATGCCCAGGCGATTCGTGAATTGGCCGCCGAGCGTCATGGATCTGTGGTGGATTTGACCGCAGCCTTGGCAGATGTCACCGGCCGCACCGAAAATGGGATTCATCTGACATCCCAGGGATATCAGCGAGCGGCACTCGCTTTTTCCGACGCCGTGGGCGTTTCTCAGCCTGTGCCGGGAACGGGGGAACTGCAGCAGAAAATCGTCGAGAAGAACACGTTGTTCTTTCATCGCTGGCGGCCACAGAACATCACGTATCTCTTCCTGTTCCGCAAACATGAACAGGGCAACAACGCGGTCGACATTCCGATGTTCGACGAATTGACGGCGGAAGCCGATCAGGAAATTGCCAAGTTACGCCAATCGCTGCCTTAGCCAAGCGCTGGACGGATCGAATCGCTCGACGTTGTCTCGCGGCTAAATTGATCACAATAATTTTACACCCTGCGGGTTCACCCATGTTTCAGCGCTCTGCTCTCTTTGTGATGTGCCTGTTCGCACCGATTGCGGCTTACGCTCAGCGCGATCTCACCGATATCCCGGTGCCCGATCCGATGGAAGAGCTGAAAACCTTCGTGGTGGCCAAGGGTTTCGAGGTCAACCTGTTTGCGGCTGATCCACAGATTCACAAGCCGATTCAGATCAACTTCGATCCGCAGGGGCGGCTATGGGTCGCGGCTTCAGAGGTCTATCCACAGATTGCTCCCGGCCAGATTGCCAATGACAAGATTCTGATTCTAGAAGATACGGATGGGGACGGCATTTCTGACAAGACGACGGTTTTTGCTGATGGGTTGTTGATCCCCACCGCTGTCATCCCCGGTGATGGCGGGGCGTATGTTGCCAACAGCACGGAACTGTTGCATCTCACCGATACCGATGGCGATGGGAAAGCCGATCAATCGCGGATCGTCCTGTCCGGTTTCGGGACCGAAGACACGCACCACATTCTGCACACCTTCCGCTGGGGGCCGGAATGTCTGTTCTACATGAACCAGTCGATCTACATTCATAGCCATGTTGAAACACCCTATGGGGTCAAGCGGCTGAATGCCGGGGGCATCTGGCGATTCCGCCCGGAAACGCTGCAGCTCGATGTCCTGGCCCGTGGTTGGGTCAACACCTGGGGACATGCGTTCGACAAGTGGGGCCAATCGTTCGTCACCGACGGAGCGGGCGGCGAAGGGATCAACTATCTGGTTCCCGGCGCGGCCTATCCGACGGCCTATGGCGTCAATGAAATTCTGCACGGTCTCAACCCCGGCAGTCCGAAGTACTGCGGATTGGAAATCGTCGATGGACGACACCTTCCGGAAGATTGGCAGGGAAGTTTGATCACACACGATTTCCGCGGCCACCGTGTCTGCCGGTTTGTCGTCAGTGATGAAGGGTCGGGATTCAGTTCGCAACAGATGCCGGATGTTATCAGTACCAATCACGTGGCGTTCCGGCCGATCGATGTGAAGCAGGGGCTGGACGGAGCGATCTACATCGCCGACTGGTACAACCCGATCATTCAACACGGCGAAGTCGATTTCCGCGATCCGCGCCGCGATCACACGCACGGCCGCATCTGGCGTGTCACTGCCAAGGGCCGACCGCTGGTGCCGCAGGTCAAGCTGGTGGACATGCCGGTCCGTTATCTGCTGAATGAGCTGAATTCGCCGGAAATGAATACGCGAACGCAGGCCAAGCGAGTCCTGAAAGAACGTGGTGCCGACGTGGTGCTGCCGGAATTGGCCAGTTGGGTGCGACACCTCGATATCGAACGCGCAGACTATGAGCCCCGCTTGCTAGAAGCCTTGTGGATGTATCAGGCATTCGATACGGTCAACCTGCAGGTGTTGACGGAGTTGCTTGCCGCCGGAAGCCCGCAGATCCGTGCTGCCGCTGTTCGCGTCGTGCCGCATTGGGCCGATCGCATCGACCAACCGGAAGAACTCCTCGCCAAAGCGGTGCATGACGAGTATCCCCGCGTGCGATTGGAAGCAGTGCGGGCGTTAGCGGCGATTCCCACTGTGCGCTCGGCGGAACTGGCACTCGCGGTGATCGATCATCCGCTGGATGGGTTTCTGGCGTATGCCACCCGACAAACCTGTCGTGAGATGAAACCGATCTGGCTGCCCGCCGTGATCCACCGACAGTTCAACACGGAGGGGCATCTGGCCCGGTTAATCTTCGCCATTGAAGCGGCGGAGGCCACGGAGTCGATTCCGCTGCTCGTCGAATCCCTGCAGTCCGGCGAACTCTCCGCCGAAGAACGGCCACGGCTATTGCAGCTCATTGGAGCATTGGGCGCACCGAAACATCTGCGGCTGGTGTTCGACTTGTCTGTCGCGGAGAAAACCTCTCCCGAAGAAGCGAACCACCTGTTGCAAGCCTTGATCGATGCCAAGCAACGCAGAAATGTGCAACCGGCCGGCGATTTGAACGCCTTGTCTCGCTGGTTCCAAGGGGACTCGACGACACTCAAGGTGCAGGCCATCACAGCCGCCGGGCTTTGGAAGATTGAATCGCTCAAATCCCCCCTGATCGAACTGGCCAGCCGGAAAGATGGACCACCGGAAGTCTCATTGGCTGCGATTCAAAGTCTGTCGATGTTCGGCGATGCGGCTGCCATTGCCGCATTGACTCAGATTGCAAGAGAGTCGGACTCGGAACCGATTCGCGGTCGGGCATTGATGGAACTGGTCAATCTGGCCCCGGCGAAGGCGGCGGAGTCTTCGATTCGCTGGTGGCAGAATTCTCACGACACCGGTGCTCAGCTGCAGGTCATGCAGGCCTTTCTTCAGAAGAAGGGAGCTGCCGATGTTCTGGCCGCGGCACTCGATGGCCAGAAGATTCCGGAAGACGTCGCCAAAATTGGATTGCGGGCGGTGACCGGTTCAGGACGTCCCGAACCGGCACTTTCTGCGGCATTGACCAAAGCTGGGGGCATTACTAACGAACCGAAAATGCTGACCCCGGAAGAGATGCAGGCCTTGGTTGCCGTGGTCAAAGAGCAGGGCAACCCCGCGCATGGAGAGGCGATTTTCCGGCGGGCTGATCTGTCATGCTTCAAATGCCATGCGATTGGCGGCGCCGGGGGCAAGGTGGGTCCCGACCTCATCAGTATCGGGGCGAGTGCCCAAGTTGACTACCTCATTGACTCGCTGTTGCTGCCGAATAAGAACGTCAAGGAGGGCTATCAGACCGCCGTGGTCCTCACCGACGAGGGCAAAGTGTTGACCGGGGTCAAGGTGCGGCAATCCGATACGGCACTCATCATTCGTGATGCGGAAGATAAGGAACTATCAATCCCGTTGAACACGATTGAAGAAGTCAACAACGGCTCCACACTCATGCCGGTCGGGTTAACGGAAAAACTGACCCGTGCGGAACTGATCGACCTTGTGCGATTTCTCTCGGAACTCGGTAAGCCCGGTCCCTATGCCGTAGGAACACAACCCGTGGCGCGGCAGTGGGTGGGTCTGCTGCCAACGGATGATTCCTATCGCCGGTTAACACGGACGAGCGATGCCCAGTTGATGGCGGACGATACCAGCCTGACCTGGGCTCTGCAGTATGCCACGGTGAGTGGGGAGTTGCCTCTTTCAGGTCTGCCCACTTTCGGCACCAAGGTGAAACTGGTGCAATCGAACCGTTACGTCAGTTTTGTACGGACGTTCCTGCAGACGACTATGGCCGGAGAAACTGTCCTCCAGTGGAATGATGTGACCGGGTTACAGATCTGGATTGACGGTCAACCGGCAAATCCTGCGACCCCCATGAAGCTGGAATTGCCCGAAGGTCGACACAGTCTTTCAGTAGCGATCGATCTGAACGTCCGGCAGACTCCGCTGAAATTGGAATTGCTGCCGTCGACTAGTGGTGCCAAATTTGTGGCACCGTAAGCGCTACTCCGCCCATCTTCGCAATGTCAGTTGAGGCCCCTGATCACCCCTTAGGTGGTTGAGTCGGGGACGTCCTGACCAATTCTCCCGGTACGTCGTGTCTGAACGGCGGGCGACGACACGTTGCCAACTCTCGCCCCAAGCTTGTGCTTCCTGCCGCTGCGCTCGAGCCGGCAAACTTTGCCGGTGTTCGACAGGCTATCCCGCCTCGTTTTCATAACCCACTTATCGCAAAGAGGGTTATGACATTTCAGGGTTTTGTTCAACTTTAGCGGATGTAACGGGACTACCGCTTTTACCGTCTGTTTGACTCAACTCCGACCGCCGCAAAATCCGAATACTCCTGATAACCGTACTTGGCGGAATTTCCGCTACGTCCGGTAATGTCGGTCGCGACGCATGAATTGACGGGCGATGGTCCCCACAGCAGGACGCTGGAGCATCCGATGAAACGTACGGCAAAGCGGTGTCTATATCTCCTGATGATCTGCACAACAGTCGCAGGCATGGTACAGGCACAGGACGAAAGCAGCGGTACAGCACGCGTCAGCGATGCCCCGGGGCCGCTGCCGACAGAAGCCGCGCCGGTCTATAACGCACCGGCTGGTCCGCCGAATGGTTTCTTTAATATGACGCCCGTGGAAACGTGGTTCGCTCCACGCTTCTACGTCGATTCCCGTGCCGGTGTCTTGTACGGCTATCAAGAGTCGTTCACGAACCTAGGTGGATTCGTGCCGTACTTCTTCGAAGAAAACGCGATGTTGTACGCCGATGCCCGCGGCATGCTCGGCTATGACGGACGCGGTGGTGCCAACCTCGGTTTAGGCTGGCGCTACTACATGCCAGAGCTGGATCGTTTTATCGGTGCCAACCTCTGGTACGACTTCGATGCGAGCCATACCCGTTCATACAACCAGGTCGGTGTCGGCTTTGAGTCGATCGGCCGGTATTTCGACCTGTTCCTCAACGGCTATATCCCCGTCGGTGGCGATCAGAACATCCTGTCGACGGCGTTGGTTGGTCAAGGTCAGTTCTCTGGCAACATGCTGTTGCTGGATCGTTATAACGAAGTGGAATCGGCCTACACGGGCTTTGACGCCCAGATCGGCGGCCCGATGCCCATTTTTGGGCGCTATGGATTGCAGGGATACACCGGCTTCTACTTCTTCACCAACAGCAACGCGGGTGACTTCACCGGCGTGAGTGGCCGTCTGGCTTGGCAGGTGAATGAAGACTGGAACATCGCCGTCAACTTCAGCGATGACCATACGTTCGGTACGAATACGCAGATGCAGATCAGCATGACTCTGCCTGATGGCAAGCCCAGCCGCTGGTTGCGTCCGTTGTCGGTGCGGGAACGCATGATGAAGTCGACACAGCGTAACTACCGTGTGACAGTCGAACACGACATCCAGGTGGTGCAGGAAGCGGCGATCAATCCCAAAGACGGCAACCCGTACTTCATCGTGCATGTTGATCCCAATGTCGCGGGTAACGGCGTGAATGCTGGCAGCGGCACCGTTGAGGATCCGTACAACCAGTTGACGCAGTTTGACCAACTGGCCTTCACCGACAAGTCCGCTGTTGACATCATCTTCGTCAAGCCTCGGACCGATGGCAGCTCGATCAATCTTGACGACGGTGTGACGCTACTGACCGGCCAAAGACTGTTGAGCAACAGTGTGGCCCATACGTTCGAAGTGGCACAGAACCCAGGCGTTCTCTATCCGTTGGGTGATGTTGTGCCAGGACAGGCACTTCCCGTGTTGAGTAACACCACAGGCGGAAATGTGGTGACCTTCGCCGACGGCGCCGTGATGATCGAAGTCTCGGGCTTCACCATCAACGGCAGTGCCACAGGCAGCGGGATCGTGGGGACCAATAACTCCATGATCAACATCAACAACAACGTGATCCAGAATGGTCGCAACGGTATTGCCTTGACCAACCTGACCGGCTTCGGTTCGGCGATGGATGCCAGCTACATCACAAACAACATCATCCGCAATAACACGCTGGACGGCATCAACATCTCGAACAGCGGTGTGGGGCCGTTGGATCTCGTGATCGCCAACAATGCACCGACTGCTATCGATTACGACGGCATCCTCGATACCGACACCGATGGTGACGGCGTCAACGATACGAGTGCCCCGGACAGCCTCGATGGTGACGGCGACTTCTCGAACGATGGGATTCTCGCCAACGGTGACGATGGCATCGATATCAATCTTGATGCTGGCAGCCGCATGAACCTCCTGCTCACTCAGAACCGCATCGGTGGCCAGATTGTTGATGACACCGCCATGACCACGACCAACGCTGGCAACGGTGGCAATGGCGTCGAAATCGATCTGACGGCCAACAGCTCGTTATATGCTCGCATCAGCGGCAACACACCGGGCACTTCCCCAGTCAACTACGGCATCTCGAACAACGGAGGAGACGGTGTTCGTATCTCTGCAGACAACAGTACTATTGATATGCTGAATCAAGTGGCCGACACGGGCATCACGGCTCTCCAAACCATGGGCGGCGGGTTCCTGGATAACACGATCTCTGGCAATGCGGGGAACGGTGTAACGATCCTCGGTAGCAATTCCGACATCTCGGCCGGCTTCTTTGGCAACTCGATTGGTGCTCCGGAAGTCTTGGATGACGTGGGCAATGACTTGACAGATACCACGCTGGGGAACGGTGGAATCGGCATCGCCATCGCGATGAACAACGGTAACGGCCTGTTCGCGATCGGAGCCGCCGATATCCCAGCCACCCCCACAACTCCGGAAGTTATCAACGGCAACGACCTCAGCTATAACGATGTCGGTGGTATCGAGCTGTTAGGTAGCGGCAACGCTCTTATCTCGTACAACATCGAGAACAACCGCATCCGCAATGTGCAGAGCAACAACATTGCAGCTCCAATGGCACAAGCGACCTTTAGCTTCAATGGGATTAGCGGAACTGACCCATTCACGATTACCAACCAATCTGATACCGGTATCGATATCAGTCAGGTGACCTGGAATCTGAATGGTACACCCTCATTCTTCGATTCTGACAATGCGGCCTTGAATACTTTCATCGGTCTGCCTCTAAACAATTATCTGGGAGCCCTTATCCCGGTTGCACCCACCGATATCACCACTGGTTTAGCAACTGTTAACAATGTTGGCATCATTCAGGGGTCGAATCCGCTGCTCGTGGCGGCGACAAACGTTCCGGTTGGGCCACAGGTCATTGTAGATAACAGCCAAGTGCTGAATCTCAGCTTTAATGACTTTAATCCGACGGAATCCTTTGGCGCCACGACTATTCTCAGCCAGAATACTGCTCCTCTCGTGAACGATTCGCCCTTCAGCTCTGCGGCAACAGCCGGGTCGACGGTGCAGGTTACCTTCTCGAATGGCTTGTCGACTCTCTTCCGCCTCGATCTCGATTCGCCGACAGGTGTGGGTGTGAGCGGCATGGGCCAGGCCTTCGGCCAGGTGACTCCCGGCTTTGGTACCGGTAATGACGGCATCCATGTGGCGGCCTCGGGGAATGCCACGTTTAATCAGGCCGTTATTCAGAACAACTCCGTCCGTGGTTACGGCGGCTACGGCATCAATGTCGAAGCAACGGGATTGTCAGACATTCCCAATCTGGTGGTGCTGAATAACACGCTGGAATTCAATGGCACCGGGACCGTGGACGGAGTCCCAGTGCAAACCGGCGGGGGTTTGAATATCAGCCGCGATGGTAGTGCCGCTATTACCGCTCTCGTCCAAGGCAACAGCATCAGTAACAACTTCACCAACGGCTTTGACATCAATACCGCTGGAACGGCTGTCGGTCTCACCGATATCACCTTGTTACAGAACACCATCAGCAACAACAATGGTGACGGTGTGAATGTCCTCGCGACCGAGAACTCCCGGTTGAACCTGACCAGTCAGGAAAACACCGTAACGTTCAACAACGAAAACAACTGGAACATCCGCACGACGGATGACGTGATCTTCAACTTCACCATGTTGGATGATACGGCGAACAATGCCTTAGGTAACGCCGCCAATGGTAGCGGTAATGGTGTCGTGTTGAATCTGGGTGGTACCAGTGTGAACAACATTCAGATCTCTGGAACCAGCACGAACGCGAGCATGTTCGCCTTGAACACCGGTTCGGGCTTCGCGCTCAGTGCCGTTGAGAATGCCCTTGTGAACGTTAACATTCAGGACAGCCTGTTTGATACCAACAGCACCGACGGTTTGAACTTCAGCCGAGAAGGAGCCTCGCTGATCCTGGCTCAACTCGACAACCTGACTGTGACCAACAACCTCGACGACGGTATCCAGTTCTACGCGTCGGGTTCGGATCGTAGTGATCCCAACACACCGCTGTTCAATGGCACTCAGTCTCCAGCCAACCGGCTTGTCGTGACAAATACGCTGATTGCGGACAACGGCCTGATTGGTGCGGAGAATGGTGGTAACGGCCTGGAGTTTGCCACGTTTGCTGATGCTGACTTTGTGTCGGTCGTACGTAGTTCAATTATCTCAGGCAGTGCCACGGACGGGGCGCGCATCTTCTCGACGGGCATCAGCAGTTACGGCCTTGCGAACGATCGCTCGACATTTGATAACGTGATGATCACCGATAACGGCCGTGACGGCATCAAGCTCTTCGCGATGGGAGCGTTTGAGTCTACCCCGGAGATGTTTGTCGAAGTGAATAGCGATACCGGAGTGACGCTCATCTCCGATAACGGCGACGACGGAATTCAAGCCTCGGTGCCCTACGGAAGCATTGATCTAAACGTCATCGGGACCGCTGGTTCTGACTATACGACCATCATCCAGCATAACGGTCTGGTCTCCAACACAGATGGGCATGGTATCGAGTTTAACGTGGCTGATACGGCAATCGATGGTGATGACGCTGGCGATACTGGAACCGCCAATAACGGTGAACGGACGGACGGCGATGCGGATGGTGCCGCCAATGAAATTCTTAATTTCTACTTCGCGAATGGTTTCGAATTTACCGGAACGAATGGCTACAACGGATTCGGAACTCTCAATATTCAGGAGACATTGATTGGGGATGGGAACCGGAACGACTCACTTGACCTCGGTAATGCCGGTGATGGTGTGCACGTGTTTAATTCCAATGTCTGGAATCTGGTGGGTGGTGGTAACGACAACATCGGCATCGGTGGAACTCTCACATTCGCAGGTCCCTTGGTAGATGCCCAAGGGAACCCGCTGGTGGCCCCTGGAGCCGTTAATGACCATGATGTGAACCGAGACTTGATCGTAGATGGAGCATTCGGAGCAGGAAATATTTCGCGTGACTTCATCGTAGATCAGGCTGGTGTGATGGTCCTGAATATTGACAATTCATCCTTGAGTGGGAACGGCCGCGACGGGTTGAACATTATCAGTGATGGTAACAACGGCACGTTCGATCCGGGTAACCTGGTCTCAGCGGTAGTCACAGACAGTCTGATTGCGGACAATGGTCGGCATGGCGTAAACATTGACCTCGAAGGTAAGCATGGTGCTTATGATGTAAGTTTCGGCCCAGGTGGAACCTATACCGTCAGCCAAGCCAACCTGTTCATTTTCGACAACAATACTATTGAACGCAATAACAACTACGGCTTCCGCTATCAGGCGAACGCGGGAATTCAGGCACGCCCCAACTTCAGTCAGAATGCGGATACATTCTTCTGGGGGCAGCAGTTCCAAGATGGGGTGCAACCGACGAACCCGACTCAACCTTTCGATCCAGCGTTTATCGCAAACAATACTATTCTTAGCTCGATCTTTAATACGACCACGTTCCTGGTTGCAGGGAGCTTAGATAGTGAATACTACAGTATCGCGACAGACCTGAACTCGCGGTTGGTGTTCAATAACAATACTGTACAGTTCAATGGGCAACCTAACCAGCTCTTCAATGAGGGCGGTGACGGAATGTTCATTCGCGTGAGCACAGATTCTTATTTGTCAGCGGACATCGGTGGCGCGGCAGGAAGTGGTAATGGTAACACATTCACTGGGAATGCGATTTCCGACTTGAGGTTCGAGTCGTTCACCGCCACCTGGGTGAATGGTTTGACATCTCCAGTCCCCGACCCTGCGACGGCTGGGGCCACCACAACGCCGGATCAACTGTACCTTGATGATACTGCACAATTGACCCTGCGGTTTAACAATAATATTGGTCGTGAACTGGCGGCAGATGCGATTATCGTCGGCGGTGCTCAGACAGTTGGTCAGCGGACTGCCGCCTATGCTCTTAATGGCACCCGATTTATTGATCGAACTGCAAACGGTCTGCGACAGACGCAGATGTTCCAGGTTGATGACTATCTCAACCTGAACACAAACAATTCGTTCAGTGGTGTGGATCTCGTTAGTGAGTTTCTTGGAAGTGGCGGTTGGTACGGTGTCACGGGAGCTGATCCCGCATTTCCGAACCCGATTTTCCCGCAGAATGCGGTGGAAAGCTTCGGGAATCCATTCTTCCCGTAATCTAGACTGCTGAGTCGCTTACGCAACTCTAGGATCAACAGAAGCCCCGAGACTATATGGTCGCGGGGCTTCTGGCTTTTTCTGCGCCCTCAATAGTTAATTTCACTTGCGGGAGTATCCGGCTGGCACCAGAGAGCTAATTGCTTCCCACCCACAGACGCTGTCAAACCTTGCCGGTTGGCTAACCCATAGGGGTTCTTCCGAAAATTCGGGCGAGTGGCTCTGCTCTCTGACGATGATCTTTCGCAGGGGGCATGATGATGCGGACTTATGGCGTGATGATTGGGATTTGTGCGTTCGCGATGAGCGGATGTGCTGTTTATGACCCGACACATGTCTGGCGATATCACGCCGACTTCAACACCGAACGGCAATTGTCGGCTCAATGGGTCGACTACACACATCAACCGCCAAAGCATGTCCGCATGCGGATGACCAAGTGGGCTTACAACGTTGGCCCGTCCCCCATGAAAAGCGAAATCACGATTCCCACGGAAAGCCCGACGTTGCCCATCACCCCGTTACCAGTGGGTGTCGAGCCAAGCTATCGGCCGGACATGTTGGAAGAAGCGGAACCGCCCGCGTTTCCCACGTTTGAATCTCTCAAGCCGCCTAAAGCGAACGGCTCGCAGCCTTCGTATCTCGAACCCTATGGGCCCTCTGCCGCGGCTCCGTCTTCGCAGGTTACGCCATCATCGTGGGTGTTTTCTGGTCGTTGAAACGTGAATCAGAAGATGGCTCTATCCGGTCTTCCTCGGGAACGACGGGAAGACCCAACCAGGTGATGACGTCTGTGAAGATCATATTCAGTGAGGGTGCGATGATCAGGGTTTGCACCGTCGAAAACAGCAATCCGAACGAAATGGTAATGGCCATCGGAATCAGGAATTTGGCCTGAAAACTGGTTTCAAACAGCATCGGCAACATCCCGGCAATCGTCGTTTCGCTGGTGAGAAAAATGGCCCGCAATCGCGTCTTGGAGCCTTCCAGATTGGCTTCAAACGGGTCGATCCCTTCACGAATGCGCACGTTGACATAGTTGATCAGCACGATCGCATCGTTCACCACAATCCCCGTCAATGCGACGAAGCCAATGCCGGAGATAATCGTCATCGGGTAGCCTGTCACCCAATGTCCCAGAGTGGCCCCCATCAACCCGAAGGGAATGGCGAGCATCACGACCACGGGTTGGTAATAGGACCGAAAGACCGAGGCGACGATGGCATAAATGATGAGCAGGGCCAGAGGCATGGCGAGTCTCAGGCTGTCCATCGATTTGGCCTGGTCTTCTGCGACCCCTTGAAAACGAAGTTCCACATCGGGATACAGCCCCTGCAGGTCGGTATCGAAGTACGATTTCAACCCTTGACGAATGACTTCGCCGTCGGCACCTTCCAGCACATCGGCCAGCACGCGGACACACCGCATCTGGTGGCTGCGATGCAACGTGCCATAGCTTTCTGTTTCCTGTAGCGACGCCAAAGCCGAGAGTGGTGCCCAGCCCCGTTGATTGGGCGGACCAATCGGTACCCACATCGATTCCAGATCGTAGACACTGCTGCGATACGATTCGGGATAGCGGACCATGATTTTGACGTCTTCGCGGTTGCGGGTGATCCGCCGAGCTTCGCGACCATACATTGCCGAGCGGACAAACTCACCGAGCTGGCCTACGGTGACGCCAGTGGGACGTGCGGTTTCATACAGAGTGAGCTGTACTTCACGCTTGCCACGATCAAAGTCGTCGTCGATATCGACCGTCCCGGAGAAAGAGGCAAGTTTCTGCTTCAGTGCCTGGGCCACGGCAACGATATCGTCAAAGCGAGGCCCATTGACTACGACCTCGACATCTTTGCCTGCGGGACCACCAGAGAGTGCGGTCCAGGTCACCGAATTGACTCCGGCCAACTTGTCGGACACCTGGCGGAGTTCGACAAGAATCTGTTCGCTGGTTCGTTCATGATTCTGTTCGCGCAGGTCCGCGGCTTTCAGCTCGATGATCAGTTGCCCGAGATGTGACGCGGCAGAGACCGAATCGGCACCCGCTGGTCCGACCGAGAATCGCACGGCGACATGCATTTGCACGTTCACAATTTCCGGCAGCTCACGCGCGGCCGTGGTCAAGGCAATCAGCCTCTCGCGAGTTTGGTCGGCTGGCGTTCCGATCGGCATTTCCAGGTCGGCAATGATCGATTCGCTATCCATCTTCTGGATGAATTCAGTTTTGACGACGCCGCCCATCCAGATGCCGAACGTTAATAGCAGGCACATGATCGATATCGCAATCGTGACATACCGCCAACGCAGCGCTAACGCGAGAAGCTGTTCATATAGCGACACTGCCGTGCTATGCGAAAAAGTCTCTATGACCCGTGCCGACCACCGATTCCACTTGGCACGGAGACCAAAAGCCGCGGCCGTCTCCCGTGCCTGCAACCGTTCTCTTGGCGGGAGGTGCTTCAAGTGGGCCGGGAGAATGATGATGGCTTCCACGAGGGAAACCGAAAGCGCGGAGATAATGACGAGAGGCAACTGACTGAAAAAATCGCCAATCTGCCCCTTCATGAACAACAAGGGAGTGAATGCCCCAATGGTGGTCGAGACCGAGGCGATCACCGGCCACATGACTTCTTCGGCACCCACGATTGCTGCTCGCGTGGGGGGCATGCCTTCCTGGATATGTCGATAGATATTTTCGCCAATCACTATGGCATCGTCGACGACAATCCCCAGCACGATGATCAAGCCGAAGATCGAAATGAGATTCAATGAGACGCCGAGCAGCCACATCACAATGAAACTGCCCAGGAAAGACGTCAAAATGCCGAAGGCGGTCCAGAGCGCCAGCCGCCAGTCGAGAAACAGTAACAGCGAGATGATGACCAGCATCAATCCCTGGCTGCCATTCCGCATCATCAGATCGAGGCGTCCTTCCAGATACCGCGCCAGATCAGTATGCAGGGCCACATCATAATTGTGTGCGAAGGGGGTGCGGTAACTGTCGAGGTAGACCTGCTGCGGGTCGGGTTGGCCGCTGACTTTGATAACCAGTCGCAACAATCCGTTGCCGATTAAAGCAAAGGGTCTCCAATACCAGGGGTGGGCGGCCGCTGCCGTCCAACCGGTGAAGTCTTCATCCAGATGCTGTTTGCCACGGATGTAGGCCTTCACAGTTTGCGAGATCTGCAACACATCCTGATTACCGATTTTGTAGACCAGAATGTTGACGGCCCGCTGACCATTGAAGTAACTCTCTGCGTCGCTATCGATGAACTGATCGCGAATCGTTGCGACATCTGCCAGCCGGATCTGCGTTCCATCGGGACGGCTGCGCAGAACCAGGTTTTCGAGATCGATGCCGCGAGTTTCTTCGCCCAAGGTTCTGACGGCAATATTGCTGCGGTTTCCCTTGAGTTGCCCCCCGGAGATATCCAGATTGGTTGAGCGGATGGCCTCCGCGACTTCAGCGAAAGTGACATCGAACTCGCGTAGGCGTTCAGGGCGAACTTCCACGCTAATTTCGTCATCGCGGACACCGCCCATTTCGACTTCAGTGATGCCTGGCAGTCGCAGCAGGTCATCACGCAGATTGCGAGCCGACTGTTTCAATGCGGCTTCATCGGCTTCGCCATACAACGCAATTCCGATGACCGGCAACTTGGGCAACAGCTTGCGGACGGTGATGGCTTCAATTTCGTCCGGCAGATCCTGAATGGCGTCGACTTCCGCCTTGATCTCCTGTAGGACCGAGTCCGCGTCTTCCACCTCGTTCCGTAATGTCAGCAGGGTGACGGTGCCCCCTTCGCTGATGGTGGAATCGATCTTCTCCACACCATCCACATCTCGAACGGCCTCTTCGATTTTGATCGTGATGGCTTTTTCGATTTCCTCCGGTTGCACGCCGGGATAGATCACCGAGACGATGATTTTGTCGGGCTGACTTTCAGGGAACATTTCGCGGGTCAGCGTGGTCGCGAACATGACCCCACCGACGAGAATGACCAGCATGAGCACGTTCACGAGCACTTCGTTGTGCACACTGAACCGAGGCAGAGACATGGGAGCTCGCAATCCTGGAGTAAGCCGAGAAACCTTACCGATTGCTAGCTGGCCGACTCCGTCGGGGTGCTGACAGCCGTCTCGAGTTCCTTCAGCAACTGATCGAGGCGGAACGGCTTGTAAAGGACCGATTTCAACCCCATTTGCCGCGCTTTCACAATCGAATGCGAAGGATCATAACCAAATCCCGTCATCAGAATGACTGGCAGATGGGCATTCACCTCGCGGATTTTCACGAAGCAATCATAGCCGGTCATATCGGGCAGACGAATGTCAGCGATAACGGCATCGTAGTGAAACGTCCGTACCATCAATAAGGCTTCTTCGCCATGGTGGGCGGTTTCCACTTCGCAGCCGAATCGGCCCAACAATTCGTGGGCAGCAATGCGAACGGACTCGTCGTTATCAACCACCAAGACTCGCTTTTGCCGCAGCTTTGGACGCTGCGGTCTCAACGTGACGGGCGGGTTTGCGACATTCGGTGCCATGGATTCGCCGACGCGATGCACCAGTTGTCGCACGCTGCGCGTGTGCTTGAGGATTTTCTGCAGCCGTTCACAGACTGTCGGATCGTGACCGATGTAGCGTTCAAGAATCCAGGCGGTGTTATTCAGGATTTCGTCGACGGGCTGAGCCATTTCCCGCAGAATCAAGTCGGCACTTTCGGTGGCCGTCGACATTTTCTCTGCGACCAGTAGTTCCAGGGTGTTCAGCGCAATCGCGACTTCACGGCAAAAGAGTTCCAGGAACTGTTGATCGTTGTGGCTGAAGGCCCGCGTTTGTTTAGCCTCGACATTGAATGTGCCAAGGATTTCGTCGTGAATGAACAAAGGGACTGTTAATGAACTGCGAGCGTTGGCAGCGCCGGGCAGGTAAATGGGATCGCGGGCCGTATCTTCACAGATGTAACTTTCGCCGGTGGCTGCAACGAAACCGGTCACTCCATTGCCTTGACGCTCTGCAAACAACCGCCGACGTGAGGCCTCTTCAGTCATGCCGAGGTGCAGCAGCAATTCCAGTTCGTTGGTCCGTCGGTCTAAGAGACGAATCTCGACGGTCTCAAATTCGAGCACGTCTTTGGTGAACTGAATGATCTTTTCTTTCAACAGCTCGATGCGATCTTTGACATTCAGCTCGACCAGATCTTCCGCGGTGAGTTCCCCGAGTTCGAGACCGGCCTGATAGATCGCGGCGAGTTTCTGGCGAGCCAGCATGTCGGCTGACACATCCCGCACGGTGACGACGGCGAGGTCTGCAAAAAAGTTTTCCCCAGAGAGGACGGGAGCCCCCACGATTTCAAAATAGGTTTTCTCCCCGGTGCTGAAGGTGGTCGCACAGCCGAGTTCGCCGTCCGCCTCGAAAGGAGAAAACGCGGGCCCCACTACATCGGGCGAGCCAAAGGCATCCAGGAAATAGGAACCGAGTTCGGGGCTGTTCCCCAGCAAAGCCGGTAAGCGCGCGTTGTACCAGCGCACTTTCAATTCGCGATCGATGACGGCGACCCCTTGCGGCAGGTGACGCAAGATTCCTTCGAATTGCAATAGTTGAGGCAGCGACTGTGTCTGCGTGCCGCAGAGAACAACGCAACGAAAATCATCGGGTGTTGATTCCGGCCAGCGAGGCGGGGCTGGCAACCGCACCACTTCAAACTTTGGTTCCAAGCTGGTCTGCAACTCACTGGGCAGAGCATTGGGCTCGTCGGAACCAAGGAGTAGAATGCGGGGAAGATTCGACACCGATGTCACATCCTGATGAATCATGCTGCCACACTCGGAATTATATGTCGTTACGACTTCGACAGGCAAATGGGCCTTGGACAAACTCCGCGAAAACTCCAAACCAGCGGGTTGCGTTCGTGAACAACCCGTGTCTTTTGACTTTGGCAGCAGGCGTTTTTGCCATGCGTTCAGCGGTCGACGCCGCTGGCAACGGTTGCCTTGGCTAACGATCGTGCTGGTCTTCACCTTGTCTGAAGTAGCAAAGCCTTCTTCGGTGATTGCCTACGATATCATTCATCGCCCCATTCGCGTTGTCACACTGGTGACGGGGGAGCAATTTGCGGCCGAGTGGTCTTCCGGTGATTCGCAAGAACTCCTTTTTGGGTATCCAGGGCGAAGCAGCATTCCAATCCGTCGTGAGTTCGTGCGGTCGATTGCGAACCCAGCGGGTGTGGTGGATGTGCGCGAAGGCCACAATTTCGAGGTGTCACCGGCTCATCCGTGGTTAGAAAATCTCGCTCGTCCTTTCTCGTCCGGCGTGCTGGAAATCTGGCCCGAACGGGAGAGTGCAGGGCCGCGTTCGATGTCCTTGACACTCTCACTGATTAGTGCGGATCGCACGCCGCATGAGTGGGAAGTGATTGCTGCAGATGAAACCATCACGTCAGCGTCAGCCCCTCTGGAAACGACTTTTCGACAGCCGCTCGGCACTGCAGATTGGGGAAAAGAGCCTCTGCAATTCGTTTGGGACCAGCAGGACTGGTCGCTGTTGTTGGGGGACTCGCTGTTGGCTCGTGGCCATCGTCCCCACGTAGAGGTAACGGGAGTCTCTCTGAAGACCAGTCTCCCAAC
Organism: bacterium; assembly: GCA_016125225.1. Lineage (GTDB taxonomy): Bacteria > Planctomycetota > Planctomycetia > Planctomycetales > Planctomycetaceae > DSVQ01. Next base: position 1,043,982 of record WGME01000003.1, read on the forward strand.
CACCATCAATTCGCTGATCCTGCGGGAAATGGGTCAGGAAACAGGGGCCGTACCACCGGCAGACAATGCGCAAGACATCCTGCAATTGACCGATGGCAGCCTTCTCTTTGGCAGTTTTGACGAGTATCAATCAGCGGGCATTCGCTGGCAGAGTACCGAGGGAACTCGCATCACGGTGCCCTGGTCGGAATTTGTGGCGATCCACTTCCGAAGGCGAGGTTTGAGTCATGGAGCCCAGGTGGTCGGTCGAACGACCATGGGCAGAATCAGCGAAATCCAACGTCCCACACGGACGATTCCCATTCCCTTGCCGGCTCAATACTTTCTGGCCGCCGAACATACGGAGAATGACTGGCAGCATCCCCTGTTTCGATCAGATCTCTCGTTCCATGATGGATTCTCCCGCATCCGACCACGCTGGAGTGGTTCGCTCACCTGGCTCTGTCCCGAACCGGTTCACCTGGGGGATGAGCATGAAACCCACTGGCCGCAGCCGGAACCTTTGAAGCACCCCTTGTTCGGCGAATGGGAACTGACGCAACTTCCCCAGGGAAATGGTTGGATCGCGGCGGATTTCAGCGAACTGGAACCGAGCGGCGACGGCACGCCCCCCGATCAACCGTTTCTCCTGGAACTCCAACGCGGGGAACTGGTGACATCGTTGTGGGTGAATGGGCAGTGGGTGGCTGATTGGAACCGGCTGCTGTCGTGGAAGCCCCCTGTCGATACGCCTGAACGTCTGCGAATCCCTGTTCCCGACAGTTATCTGAAGATCGGCGTCAATCGTTGGGAGATTCGACAGATGCCGTTGCAGACCACGGCACAACGCGATGACTGCCTGATGCAACGTCTGAGTTGGGAAGTCGTCGTACCCGACCGGCAATAATGGTTCTGCCAAATGGGTCGGCTAATCGAATTTGGCTCATGCTTGGGGAAAAACGAGCCGAAGGCAGAGTGATGTCCTCCGGGATGGCCCGGCCAGGGAGCATTGCATGCCGCCCAGAAAACGACCATCGGCAACCAGTTCGATCGGAGCCACACCCACGTGGCAACCGGGAGCATTTCTCGCGGGATTTTCTCGTTACCTGCAAGCGGAATGTGGCCTCGCGGAGAATACTGTCACCGCCTATGGTCGCGATCTGCAGCGCTTCAGCGAGTGGTACAATCTACACGGCCCCAGCACGTTCCGCGAACTGAAAATCGAGCTGTTCACCCGGTATCTTGAACATCTGCATGCGGCGGGACTGGCGGCCTCATCGATGGCGCGGCACCTGGTTTCGATCAAGATGTACTTCCGCTATCTGATGCTGGAGGGCCTGGTTGCCGAGAGTGTTGTCGATTTGGTCAATTCCCCCAAACTCTGGCAACACCTCCCCAAAGTGCTCAGTCCGGATATGGTCGATCGCCTGCTGGCAGCCCCGTCCCGTAATGATCGTTGGCCGCTCCGTGATCGGGCCTTGCTGGCCTTGTTATACGCTACTGGTTGCCGGGCTTCGGAGGTTTGCCGTCTGACCGTGCGTGATGTCCAACTGGAAGCCGGTTATTGCCGATGCCTCGGGAAGGGGAACAAAGAACGCATTGTCTCGCTCAATCCGGTGGCGGTGGCTGCGGTTTCGGCCTACTTGGAGCACGAACGACCGCAACTGATTGGGCTATCCGACCCCGATCGCCTGTTGGTTTCCCGGCGAGGCACCCCTCTCTCGCGGATCACCGTCTGGAAGTTGATTAAGCGGTATGCGGCGCGGATTGGTGCCAGTGACGGAGTCAGCCCGCACACGCTGCGACACAGCTTCGCCACACACATGTTGGCGGGTGGGGCCGAGATTCGGGCGTTGCAGGAATTGCTGGGTCATGCCAGCGTCCAAACGACGCAAATCTATACCCACGTGGATCATAGCCGCATCAAAGCCGTTCACGAGCGGTGCCATCCCCGTGGTTGAGCCGCACCCGTCTGGCAAATCTCAGCTCCCGAACTTCTGGCGGGCAGGGGAAGAGACGTATATCGAGGTTTCGGGTGGGTTCACCATTGTGAATTTGTTCGCTAATCATTCACAGACTTAGATTTGCGATCAGGAGCGAAGTTCGATCTTCGCCAAATCTTCATGATCGCTGCGTCGATTTCTTAACAATTCGCCAGTACCATGCCTGCAGTTTGATGCCACTGAGAATCTGAACGCTCTGGGGAGTTTATGGGCATGTTGTTTTCATCGAACGCTCGCGGTGCTGGTCGCTGGGCGCTGAGCGTCTGTGTCTTGGCCTTGGGTTTCACTGGGTGCGAAAAGGTCGATAGCAATTCCGCTCCGTCAGGTTCGACCACGGAAGCGGGAAGCTCGGAAACGATGGACGCAACCCCGTCCACGATCGTCATCGATGGTTCCAGCACCGTTTATCCCATCTCGCAAGCCATTGCTGAAGTCTTTCACGAACAGCATGAGCATGTCGAAATCACCGTGACCCAGTCGGGCACTGGTGGCGGTATGAAAAAGTTCGTGGTGAACGAACTCGATATCTGTGACGCCTCACGTCCGATCAAGCAGGAAGAAATCGACAAGTGTGCCGAGCACGGCATCGAGTTTCTGGAACTCGAAGTGGCGATCGACGGCCTGTCGGTCGTGGTTAATCCGCAGAATGACTGGGTCGAATGCATCACGATCGCAGAACTGAAGAAGATCTGGGCACCTGACTCCAAGGTCACGAAGTGGAGCGAAGTGAATCCTGCCTGGCCGGATGAACCCATCGCGTTGTACGGAGCCGATACCGATTCAGGCACCTTCGAATACTTCACCGAAGTGGTGAACGGCAAGGCCAAGGCCAGCCGTACCGAGTACACCTACAATTCGGACGACAACCTGCTGGTGCAGGGCGTCGCTGACGGAAAGTACTCGCTGGGGTACTTCGGCTACGGTTATTACGCCGAAAACAAGGACAAGCTCAAAGCCTTGTCGATCAAGAAAGATGATAGCAGTGAGTGTGTGGCTCCGACACCGGAAACCATCGAAATGGGCACCTATGCTCCCATGGCTCGTCCGTTGTTCATCTACATCAACAAAGCGGCTCTCAAGCGATCGGAAGTGGCCGATTTCGCCAAGTTCTATCTAACCGAAGAAGGCCAGAAGCTGGTGACCGACCAGGCCTTTGTTCGTTTGCCTGCCGACAAACTTGCCGCCATGCAGGAACGTTTGGCCGAGGCTCTGAAGTAATCAACATGGAAGTACGGTTCGCTGGCGGATGAGCAGTAACATTCGTCAGCGAAACGTCTGTTCCAGCAGTCACCGCCGGAAATTCTGTTCGGATGATTCCGACCTCATCCCCGCCCGATGCGATAGACGCGACCACTGTGAAGACAGGTGGCTCTTTGCGTCATACGGCTTCGTGGTTGCGTGTGAAAGAGGCCATCATCCGCTGGCTGCTCTTCGGCTGTGCATTGATTTCGGTAATCACGACGGCATCCATTATTTTTGTCCTGCTGTATGAAGCCGTGCTTCCCTTCCCGGGGCACAAGCCGTTCTTTGCGGAAGTCTCTCTCTGGGACTTTCTGACTGAGACTCGCTGGACACCACAATTTGCGGATAAGCACTTCGGTATTATGCCGTTGTTGTGTGATACCCTGTTGGTCACCGGGATATCCGGCATAGTGGGCTTACCCATCGGTCTGATGAGCGCGGTCTACCTCAGCGAATATGCATCACCACTGCGACGGAACATTCTCAAGCCGATTCTGGAATTGCTGGCAGGTATTCCGACTGTCGTTTATGGATACTTTGGGCTGAATGTGATCACGCCGTTTGTCTTGCGGCCCATTCTGCAGTCAGGTCTGGGGTTAGATGTCCAGATTTTTAATGCATTGAGTGGCGGCATCGTCGTCGGCCTGATGATTCTCCCTTTGGTGACGTCGCTGAGCGAAGATGTCCTTCGCGCGGTTCCTAAAAGCCTGCGCGAAGCGGGCTATGCCTTGGGTGCCACGAAGTTCGATGTCTCAGCGAAAATCGTTGTGCCCTCGGCCCTCTCCGGGATTCTTGCGTCGTTCCTCTTGGCCTTATCGCGAGCGATTGGTGAAACCATGGCCGTGACCATCGCTTGCGGTCAGCGACCAATTTTGACGTTGAACCCGCTGGTGCAGATCCAGACCATGACCAGCTACGTTGTCAACGTGATGAAGGGGGACACACCAGCCGGAACGATTGAATACAACAGTCTCTACGCGGTGGCCCTGGTTCTCTTTCTCATTACGTTATCAATGAACATCGTCTCGCAGTTCATTCTCCGCCGCTACCGTGAGGTGTACCATTAGCACCTTGCACGATGAATACGCGCGGCAGCTCGAACGGCGGCACCGGGCCGGTACTTTCTTTGCCGGATTCTGCAGCATATCGACGTGGTCGAGTGTGCTGGTGCTCGCCGTCTTACTGGGAGCCGTTTCCTGGCAGGCCGGTGATACGATCTCGTGGAGGTTCCTCACCAGTTACGACTCTCGCAACGCCGAAAATGCCGGGGTACTGGCGGGCTTGCTCGGTAGCATCTGGTTGATTGGTTTGACGGCGCTGTTCTGTGTGCCGATCGGTGTCGGGGCGGCGATCTATCTGGAAGAGTATGCCAAGCCCACCTGGTTCACCCGCATGATCCAGTTGAATATCTCCAACCTCGCGGGTGTGCCATCCATCGTTTATGGAATCCTGGGGTTCACGGCCTTTGTGCGAATGTTCGGCATCGCCAAAGAGGCGTACCGTTTGAATTTAGGGTTTACCACGGTCAACTTCACCCTGCCGTTTGGCCGTTCGCTGCTCGCAGGGGCGTTGACGATGACACTGCTGAGTCTGCCGGTGGTCATCATCGCGGCCCAGGAAGCCCTGCGTGCGGTTCCCCCTTCGATTCGCCATGCGGCCTATGCCTTGGGGGCCACCCGGTGGCAAACGATTCGGCATCAGGTGTTGCCAGCGGCGTTGCCGGGAATTCTAACGGGAGTGATTCTCGCGATGTCCCGAGCCTTGGGTGAGACAGCCCCGCTGGCGGTGGTTGGCGCTGCGACATATATCACGTTCGCGCCGGGGAAGATCGATAGCCTCGCCGATCTCGCTGCTAATCCGGGGGGCCTCCTGCAGGCTCCGTTTGATGGCTTCACGGTCTTGCCGATGCAGATTTATAACTGGGTGATGTTGCCCCGAGCGGGATTTCGCCAGGTGACGGCGGCTGGTATTGTGGTGTTGTTGCTGGTCCTGTTTCTGATGAACGGCATCGCGATTTTTATTCGTCAGCGTTTTCAACAAAAAATTCGCTGGTAACACGGGCGTTCACATGACCAATTCAATGCAAGCCGCCACGGGGTCTCTGGTGCCACAAATCACAGTCAGTGCCGCGGGAAGTGCGCACAAAGAACCGGGACGCATCAAGTTTGAAACCCGAAATATGGGCTTCTTCTACGGTGTGCATCAGGCACTCACCGACATCAACCTAAAAATTCCCGAACGTTCGGTGACCGCATTTATCGGCCCTTCCGGGTGTGGCAAAAGCACTTATCTGCGGTCTCTCAATCGCATGAACGATATCATCGAAGGCACACGCGTCATCGGCGATGTTCTCCTCGATGGTGAGAATATCTACGACTCTGATGTCGATGTGGTGGCACTCCGCAAGCGGGTCGGCATGGTCTTTCAGAAGTCGACACCGTTTCCGAAATCGATCTACGATAACATTGCCTTCGGCCCACGCATCGCCGGACGAACGAACAAAGAGGAATTGGATTCACTGGTGGAGCGTTGCCTGAAGCAGGCGGCATTGTGGAACGAAGTCAAAGATCGGTTACGCGATTCGGCGATGGCACTTTCTGGTGGCCAACAGCAACGGCTCTGTATTGCCCGCGCGCTGGCGACCAACCCAGAAGTGCTGCTGATGGACGAACCGGCCTCCGCTCTCGATCCGGCCTCCACCGCACGCATTGAAGATCTGGTCTTTGAACTCAAGCAGAATTACACCATTGTCATTGTGACGCACAACATGCAGCAGGCAGCGCGGGTCAGTGAAATCACCGCGTTCTTTTGTCTGGGACAACTGGTCGAAGTGGGTCGCACCAAGCAGATGTTTACCAACCCCACCCAAAAACAAACCGAGGACTATATCACCGGCCGATTCGGCTGAGCCGCTTCGGTCTTTAAGGCTCCGGTCTCCAGGAAGGTAGCTGATTATGTCGATTCACCTTGTACGCGATCTTGATTCCCTGCATCGTCTGGTGCTGACGATGTGCGCGCGGGTGGAAGACATGATTCATGCCGCCGTGAGTACGTTGCATCGCCCCGACTACGATCGTGCCCGCGATATCGTGGCGCAGGATGATGAAATCGACCAGCTTGATGTGGAAATCGAAGAAGAGTGCCTGAAGCTGTTGGCCCTGCATCAACCGGTCGCCATTGATCTCCGCCGGATTACCACGGTGATGAAAATCAGTGCCGAACTGGAACGCGTGGCTGATCTGGGTGTCAGCATCGCCCAGCGGGCACTCGGCATCATTTCCTCGCCAGAATTGTCGATCCCCGTGACATTGCAGGAGATGTCTCGGCGGGCGCTCGACATGCTGCATCAAAGCATCGATGCCTATGTGCATCTCGATGTGCGTCAGGCGCGTGTGGTCTGCCAGCAGGATGAAGGTGTCGATGCCTTGAATCGCGAAATCATTCAGGAACTGACGGTCCTGATGAAAAACCGGCCGGATCTGGTTGACCCTGCGATCCATTTATTCTCAGCAGCACGTCAGGTCGAACGCATCGCTGATCATGCGACCAATATCGCGGAAGATGTGGTTTACCTCGTGCAAGGAGAAATTATCCGCCATCGCAACCGAATTCATGATGAATTAACACCAGCGGCTTCAGAATAGTCGAGACCTCGTTATCATTTCAGAGCATCAAAAGTTCCGGGTGACGAAGGGCTGTGATGAGCCCAATGGTGTCAGGAACGGCGGCTGACAGAGCAGAGCCACTGCTCCGTTGGCGGGCTAAGAGCCACGGAATGAAGTCTCAAGATCGATGCCCTCGGTCACAGAAGCGGTTTTTGTGATTCCGGGCAGGACCTTACTGCTGGACTGTCATGCCTAAGCCTCGCATTCTGATTATTGAAGACGAGCGTGCCCTGGCCGATGTGCTCACGTATAACCTCGACAAGGAAGGCTTCGAGGTAAGTTGGGCGGCCGATGGCCAGGATGGCGTTCGCAAGGCCCAGGCCTCTCCACCGGAAATCATTGTTCTCGATTTAATGCTGCCAATCATCGAGGGCTATGAGGTCTGCCGCATTCTGCGCAGCGACCCTAAAACTCAGAACATTCGCATTCTGATGTTGACCGCGCGCAGTGAGGAAGTGGACGAAATCGTGGGCTTCAACATGGGAGCCGATGATTACGTCACGAAACCTTTCAAGATCAAGCCGCTGATCCATCGCATCAAGGCACTGCTGAGGCGGAATGCCTCGGGAGAACAACCTCGTGATGTGATTCAGGCTCATGGCATTGAAATCGATCGGGTGAACCATCTGGCCCGGGCCGATGGTGACGATCTGCACCTGACGCCCACGGAATTCCGCCTGCTCTGGACGTTGGCCCGTCAACCGGGGCGGCCGTTTGGTCGCAATGAACTGATGGATCGATGTCGCGGAGAAGATGCGAATGCACTAGAGCGCACCATTGATGTGCATGTGCGATCGTTACGACAGAAACTTGGTTTCCGTGGCGATCTGATCGAAACGGTACGCGGCGTTGGCTACCGGTTTCGTGCCGAGTCGCCAGAGATGTCTGAACCGCTGGCATAGCGACTGTGGACAAACCCCGCTTACTGACGGGGTTGTGGCAGGATCGTACCCGAGTGGATCAACCGGCACGGCTCTGAAAGTCTTCGTCTTCCGGTAAGCGTGCTTTGCTGAGTAGCTTCCGCAATGAATCTTCGAACGCGCCTAACTTTCTGGTCGGGGCTACTGCTGAGTCGAGTGTCCTACTTGCAGCGATTTCAGGAGAGGTAGCAACGTTCGCGAACGGGTCCGTCTCCGGATGCGTGTGATTGTCACCCCCTGTTGCCAAGTCCAATTGCTGGCAGATCGCACTCCAACCGTCACCGCGCAGGGGGATTTCACCGGCCGGACCAGCGAATGCCGATCGATAACTGGGGGCCAGCAAAGCGTCGGCCCAGGCACTGTTCGGTGACATGACCGTGTCTTCGCCATAATCCCAGGCTCGCCGAGGATCGTAGGCATACGCGCTATACCCTGATGTGACAATCCACGGACCAATCAGCAGGTCGGTCCAGCGTTCACAGCGACGGCGGTAGATTTCGAGTGCGGACTGATGCTCGCCGCCTTGCAGCAAGAGATCGTTCACACGCCCCCGGGGATAGGCGATGTGCTGAATGACATGATCCAGGATAGGTCGTGGTGATGGTTGGGGAGATTGGGACGTCCGGGAACAGAGAACGGTTCCATAGACCCGCATCACCAGATCGGTGGTCAGAACCTGATAGGCCGTCTGGGTCCAATCGTCCCCAACCTCAGAGAATAAACAACGCTCGGGATCGGGCAACTGCCGCCACCATCCTCGCGAGAGGGCTCGGGCACTGCTCCACAATTCAAGGAGCGATGGATTGCTGCACAGCGAAATGCAGACCGTGGAAGGAATGCCCGACTGCGACAGTTTCCAGGCAGATGATAGTAAGTCTTGAACGCATTTCACGGCCGGTGATCCGTCCATCCGAAAAGTTGAGCGGCACTCACGTCAGCGCGAACCGTTTCGTTGCCGTGGGCAATACGGCTCGCGTTGCCATTCGCAACGCAACAATTGCGCCCTGCGTCCTGTGACCGGCCCAATGCCTTATCTGGCTAGCAGGATGTCACGCGGATGATACATCAGGTCCGTAATCCCTGACGATTCCTGAATCAAGACGTGCCGTCATGTTGTTTTTTAGCAACTGCTACGACTTCAAAGGTTGATGTTTTCGCTCATCCGCCTTGAGTTCGCGGAACTGGATGTTGCGGATTCCGGAGACTGTCGAAAAGCAGGAAATGCCCAAGGGCTTGGACAAGGCCACCGCAGGATGAACCGACAACTTGCGATCCTTAAGGTTCAAATCGACGGCGGGTTTATTGTCGATCCAGGCCTGGATGAAGTCTTCGCCGACTCGAAGACGAATCTTGTACCACTTCTTGGCATCAAAGTTCTGGAAGGTCGCCGTTTCGTTTTCGGTGGCGTACAAGCCATCAACCGAAGAGAGTCCCACGACACCGCCGCCCCAACCACCGACGACAAAGCTGCAATACTCATCCTTCGCAGGAAAAACGATACCACAGAAGAAATCGCTTCCATCGATCCTCTGGGCTTCCAGTTCCAATTCGTAATTGATCTTAGGTAAGGGAGTTCCCTCCCAATGGATGCCGGTCAATTCGGCTCCCTGCTGCATGACGATTGTGCCGTCCGTGACTTCGACTTCCCCTTCGCCCCCAAAACCAGTGATCGCCCAGTTCTTCAAGGTCTTGCCATCGAACAGCGATCGCCACTCCGTGGGCTGAGGTTTTGCCGGAGTGGCAGCGTCCTCGGCCAGTGCGTAACCACCACTCAGTAAGATCAGGCTGGCACAGGCCCATGCGAGTTCCCGGAGACCTGAGGAGAGGGACATCATCATGGCAAATCATCCTTGGGAACAGGGGACAAATCGAACAGAGCTGATGGGGACTATTTTTCCGGAAGGGCCGGCAAATTGCGAGCAGACAACACGCGTTTTCTGCGGATCTCCGAAGAGCCCCTGGGAAGCCCAGTCAGTTGAGATCCTTTTGTAACAGCTTTACCGCTTAGTTGACTGCTGTACAAAATCTTCCATTTCCGAACCACGCAGATCTATGATTCCTACTGTAAAAACTCAACAGGGAGGCGAAACCTGAGCTAATTTGGAGTGTAGAGGGGAACATGAAGTTTCTATTTGTAAGGGCCACGGCAAATGCCGGGAATTACCACATCCATATCTGCACTGGCGGAGACTTCCGTTGCGAATGGCTATGCCATGGCCTTGGCACTGGTCGTCTTATTGCAGTACGTGCATTCCGTGACTCGCCGTAAGTCCACGATCCATACCGCCGCGAAATTCCGCCGGGAAGTGGATGATCTCTCGATTGAAGTTCTGCAATTAAGTCGTGAACGGGGACTGCAACGGCTGGAAAATCAGATTCTGCGTGAAGTGCTGCTGTTGGGAGATTGTCAGAAAGCCATCGGTCATTTGCTGCGGCGATTCATCGTCAATCCGGATGATGCTTTTGGGCTGTTCATGCCTTTGGACCCCGCGAGTGACATGCCACGGCAGAGCCGCGGTTTGAGTGAGGACAGTATCAAGAATCTGGTGCTGAACCATCAAACGTTGCAGAAGCTGCGTGAAGAGAACGCGATCGTTTGGCCCAGTCCGAACATGGTGAATTGCCCGATTTTCCCTATGCTTTCTCCCGTGGATCGCCGCAAAGCCCGGCATTTGTTTCTGGTGGGCATCGGCGACGATCAGGGGTTGCTTGGCATTCTGGTTGCCACGAGTCTGCTGCCGATCGCGGGGCTACATACCGAACAGATTGAGTTGACCACGCGGTTGATGTCGAGCATTGCCCCGAGTTTGCGGCAGACGCTGGAGATGGAACGACAATCGGTGCAGTTACGTTGTACACGAGAGATGCTCGAACTGCGTTCGATCAGTGATGGAAAATTTGTCCAACCAACATTGATGCTCGACAAGTTTCTATCACGACTGTCGCAAATGGTCGATGCCGAGCGAACGGCATTGTACATCGCCTCGGGCGAGGGGGTGGCCGAACTGACGCTGTCGTTGCGAACGGGAGTGCAGTTGCAGGCAGGGGTCGCACAACGCTGGCATCAGCATGAAGATGTGTTGTCACGCGTTGGTTGTCAGCTTGATCAGGTGACCATCTGGGATACCAGCCAGCTTTGTCGGCAGGGGATTGATACCCTCATCGGCTCTGCGATCGTCTTGCCTTTGAATGATGGCAACAAGCAGTACGGAGTGGCCGTACTGACCCGAAGGAATCCCGCGGGTTATTCCGCGTCTCAACGCCAGTTGCTGATGTGGGCCAGCGAAACACTGTGCCACTCGCTCGAACGGGCGTTGAACTATGTGGCCATTGAGAAAGAAGCCAAGCTGGACGGCCTGACCGGGTTGGCGAATCGGCGCACGTTCGATTCTCAATTGAACGGTGCCATCAGCGATTTGCGTGATGGCATCTCACAGGAATGTTCGCTGCTGCTGCTGGACCTAGATCGCTTCAAGTCTGTGAATGATGTCTATGGTCATCAGGTGGGGGATGCCGTCATTAAAGATGTGGCCGCGAAGATTCGCGACCAAGTGGAGCGGATGCGGTCTCAAGATCGTGGCTTACCGGCTCGTTACGGCGGCGAAGAAATGGCATTGTTGCTGCCAGGGATGGGGATCAACGGGGCCTCGCGCATTGCAGAAAGCCTTCGAGCATCGATTGAACGCCATACTGTGAAATATCTGGAGACGACATTACAGGTGACGGTGAGCATTGGGGTCGCAGCTTGCCCGATCCATGCCACAACGGGAGAGTCACTCGTTCAAGCCGCCGATGAAGCCTTGTATCGAGCGAAGGCGAATGGCCGGAACCAGGTGCAGTGTGCGTCAGCGAACCTCGCGTGATATCGGATCATGTGGGGCTGTCTGGAAACAGCCACTGGGTCAGTAATCCAGACTGGCTCCCCCTTCGGCCTCAATGGCCTGACCAGTAATGAAGCTGGAATCTTCGGTCGCCAGGAAGAGGGCGATCGTGCCAATCTCTTCTGGTTGTCCCATGCGGCCGAACACCTGCAGTTGAGCCACCCGTTCGAGTGCCGACTCGGGATCATCGAGCGTCGCGGCCCATTCCCGCATCAAAGGGGTATCGATATTGCTGGGGAGAATGGCGTTCACACGAATGCCTGCCGGTCCCAGTTCAATCGCTAGAGATTTCGTGAAGCCAACCTGGGCCGCTTTTGTCGAGGCATAGGCACTACTGCGGTCCTGACCCAGGACTGCAGTCATCGATGAGATATTGACGATGGTTCCTCGTGAGGTCCGCAGGTAGGGCACGGCGAGTTTGGCCGCGGCAAAGCCACTCAGGAAGTTGATCTGCAGCAGACTTTGTACGTCGGCCAGCTTCGTATCTTCCAGCCGAGTGGCAGGCGGATGGACCCCCGCATTATTGATCAGGCAATCGATCCGGCCCCAGGTCTCGACAACGCCAGAAATGGCCTGCTCGATTTGTACGGGATCGCTCACGTCGCACGCCCAGGCCCGGACTTCGCCTGGCCCATCACTTGTCAATTGGGCGGCAAGTTTCTGGGCTGTGCTGCTGTCACGGTCGAGCAACGCGACACGCCCGCCTTCACGTGCAAAGACCGCCGCACAGCCCGCGCCAATCCCCTTGGCACCGCCCGTGATGATCACCACACGGCCAGAAAATCGCATGGTTTCCTCGCAAATGACTGGCAGGAATCGGGTGGTGGCGATCAAGCCTTGGCGGGAGCGGCACCAAACTCTTTGCTTTGCTTCTTCATGCCGGCTTCGAAGGTTTCCCGAGCCTTGGTCCAGGCATCGTCCATGAGAGGAATATGGCAGCCGCCCTGACCTTTGCATTCATTCATGCCGGGAAGTGCTCCGCAGCCGCCTTGGCCTTTGCAGTCGTTCTGCGTGGCACACGAGGCGTCGGCGATGCTGGCACACGTTCCCTGACCCGCGCAGGCGTTGTCTTTGCTGCGGCCCAGGCCTTTGCAGGTGTTCAAACCGCGGCAGACATGCGGTTCCGACAACAAGATGTGTTCTGCATTGGTCAATTCATTGGCAGCAACTTCCGTGGCTGCCGGAGTCCCTGCGTCTGGCGTGGCAGGTCCCCCACCACCGCAACCCACGGCTGCCCCAGCGGTAATGCCTCCCAGTGCGGCAAGGGCTAACTGATGGAACTGACGACGATCAAGACCCGATTCCGACATCGATTTCCCTTCCGGGTGAAACACCGTGCAAAGACGACTGGTAGTGGATTATAGAAAGTGTTCTTCGCAACGTCTGCTATCACGGCGGGAAAACCCTCGGCTGAGAGTCCCTTGTAATCGGAAATCGCTTTGAGAGTTGGTTGAAACGGCGGAAATCTTTCGGGCATCTCGTTGACGATTGATTCAAGGCGACGTTAGATCGTACAGTGAACACCTGCGGAGGACTGGCCGCAGGTGTCTGGAGAGCGTCGTCGCGATCGATTCAAGGGGTAACCGGCAACTATGGCCTTCGTCACCATCCGTATCCTGGAAGGATTGGAACGCGGGCGCGTCTTCGCTTCGCTGCCGACGCCGGTCACCATCGGTCGGGAAGACGACAACGATATCCAGTTGAACGACGACCGTATCTCTCGTTTTCATGCAAAAATTCAGGACGATGCCGGACGAGTCATCCTCACGGACCTGGAAAGCACAAACGGCACACGGGTCAATGGGCATCCGGTGCAGATGAAAGTGCTGCAACCCGGCGATCTCGTCTCCGTCGGTCGCTGTGTGCTGCTGTTCGGCGACCTGCCCCATTGGCAACCATCGGACTCGGAGAACAGCCGGGCTGCCAAGCAAACGGCGGTCTTCGGGGAAGACGACGATGAGGACGCTTCCAGCAGCCTCGATATCGACTTCCAGTCGGGGGCCGTCCATCCGGAAGCTGACCATCTCTTTCCGCATGGTGCCCCGCCGGCACCGTCAGAACTGAGACCGTTACATCGTGCGCAGGTTTCTGACATGCTGGCCTATCTGCACGATCAACTGGGAAAAGTCCTGGGGGCGGCGACGGAACACGATAGCTCGTCCGAGGATCGTGATATGGTTTGCCCACGTGAGATGTGGAACCAACTCATCAGCGTGCAAGCAACGTTAGCTGGCTATCTGAAAAAGATCGCGGACCCGGATTGATCGATGCAAGGGGCTAGCAAGCCTCGGCACGATCAATCGATGTAAAGCTGACGAACGACTTCAAAGCGGTAGCCATTGCCCGCCGGTTCGACTGAAAAGTAAGTCCGCTTGATTTGCGATGCCGGTTTTCCGCGATAGTCCCGTTCCAGAACCGCCAATTGATTTTCGATCTCGGGCGGATAGAAATGAAACAGCGGGGCATTCGGGGGCGTGTTGATGCCCGACCGGGCGAAGAGTTGCGCGTCGGCAAAGCGGCGTTGCCCCCCCTGCCAGGTCATATACAGCCGCTGCTCATCTTTTCCTGTTTGTATGCGGCGAATCATGGGTTTTGGTGTGGAAATCTGACTGAGATAAACCAGTTCTCCCCCTGGTAGCAACGTGCCGAGTTCAATGCGGAAGAAGTCGAGTTGCTTCGCGTATTCGTTCAGATCGACCTCATCGCTGAAACGTACAAACCATCGTTGTTCGCGGGGAATCCCACCCTGACCGCCCCCGGCACCCAAGGCTCTGCGTCCCGTGCCAGAAACCTTGCCACGCTTGCCGCTGTTTTTGACCGAGGTTTCAAATTGTCGCTGGACCGGTTCTGCCGCCACGTCCGACAACTCAGTGACGGAATCCAGAGACTCCGCAATTTCCAGTTCTTCGCTGATCTCGTCCGTGGGGGAGGCATCGGTCACTTCCGGGTCGTTGGAATCAACCCGCAATGTCTCATCGACGGACCCGTCATCGAAACCACCAGGAAGCTCGATGAGTTCCACTGGAACCGCTTTCGCGGGAGGGGCAACACGATTCGTCATCCAGACCGTGGTCACGCCCACACACAATGCCCCGATTGCGAGCACTGCTGCGATCACCCCGGAAACCGCCTTGTCGTACGAGGTCACGCGTAACACGGGGGGCGGTGGTTTCAGGTCAGTCGACATGGACGAAACTGTCTCCGAATGCCATCGGCGAATCACTTCGGGCGAATCTGCCGACGGTTATCGCGTTCATCATACGGACGAACACGCTGATACCAGGCATCCCAAGCGGCTTTTTGTTTGGTTCGCCAACCGGCCCCCTGTGCGGGGTCGGGGTTGTCGTCCTGAACTCCGGGGGGAGCAATCGGTAACGGTTCGGCATCGCCAGCCCGTGTGACGCCCAAGGGAAGGCGGCTGACAACACACAAACCCATGCTGGCTTCCCAGGCCACATACAAATCGGGATCATCCAGCGTCGCGATCAGCAGGGGGACTTGACGGATATCACCAGAGCGAGACAACGCCCAGACCGCAACTTGACGAACCTCCGCATCGGGGTGTCTGACCAACTGTTGCAGACGCGGCAGGTTGCCGATCAATTCGTCGGGCTTTTCTAAAGAGACCGATTCAATGAGTGCCTGGGCGACTTCGGGCAGATTTACTTCCGAGGGCTGTTCTAAGGCCGCCAGCAATTGATCGACATCTCCCTTGGGAACATGCGGCTTGAGTTCACCACCGCTTACGCTGACGGTGTCGAGTTCATCAGGCAGCCCACGGCCACCCACCAGCAAGCCACCAGCCACCAGTCGTTTTTTGGGACGCGGGACGAGTGTCTTGGTGGCCCTCGATAAAAACAGGATGGCAAAGGATGTGTCGACCTCGGCGCTATAGTTGCCTGAGATATCCCAACTCCCGTCAGCGGCTTGTCGCTTTAACAGAAAGTCGACCCCCGTTTCGTACCAGTTCACCGCTCCAAACTCTTTGTGGCCGCTGATGGCACCGGCCCGCTCGCAGCCGTAGAGAAAGTAAATCGGATGCGGGCCACGCAAGCCGTCCTCAAAGAACCGGCTGACGGCGGCTTCCGCACTGGGCAACATTTTTTTGAAGGTCTCCCGACTGACGGAAACCTTGTCGGCTGCCTGCCGTGCTGCAATCTTTTTGGCTTCTTCCTCTTTATCGGGGAGCTGTTCCAGGACACCAAACCTCTTGCGTGGCAGAGCATTTGCCGATTCCTGCGGGGCGGCATCGGGACCAAACAGCAGCAGTTGTGTGATCAGGGCGGTGCCATAGCCCGCAGCGGTCATTGATGCCGTGGAGCGGGAATGATCAGCGTTCTGAATTTCATGGGGATGGTAAGAGAAACCGCCTTCACCCCGTTGTGTGGTGCTGAGGTATTTGGCACAGCGTGCCCAGACGTCGCGGGGGACATCGATGCCAGCCCGATGAATGGCCCAAAGCCCGAGGATCGCATACTGCGTGATGCTGGTATCGCCCGTGGCTCCCACGGGAACAGCGGGGTAGTACCAGCCGCCGGCTTCAAGCTGCCGGGAGATTAAAAAATCTCGCAGCTTGGTGAGTTGTTCCTGATAAGACGGGGCATCGAGACTTTCCAGGAACATCGCATCGCAGCCGGCTTCATAGTTGATGATCGAAACCACGCCGGGCATGTCGGTGTAATAACCATCCTGAATCCGTCGCAGGATCGAATCGCGATGTCGAATGATATCCGGGGCATCGGGCTGCACCTTCGCCTTGAGCAAGGCATACCCCACGAGGGAACCTTCACCGGTCCCGTGCCGAAACGGCCGCTGTTTCAGCCATGCAACCCCCCGTGCCAGGGACTGATCGATCTTTTGCTGCAGTTCCACGGAGACATCGAGATCGGCCGCGAACACAACTCGAGGCACTAATCCTAGCAGGCACCATCCTGCAAGAAGCAACCGGAACGCACGAACGCCGAATATCGAAACCAACCCTCTCATGAGTGCGGCTCCGATTCGGACGGCCCTGCTGTCGGGGTCTCAGCGGAATCTGTCGCGGGACTGACGCTGTTGTAGGCCTCCAAGGCGAGGACCATCTGATCCAGCACCGCCATCATCTGGAGGATCTCGTATTCCAGCCAGCGCTCCAGCGGACCGACTTTCCCCAGGAATTCGTTGGTCTGATCGGCGGATCTCAAACCGGCCCGGCGTGTCACGTCAATCTGTTGCTGCACATATTCCAGTCGACGCTGGGCCTTCTGCACGGCCACTTTTTCTTCGATGCAGGCAGAACGATGACCCGCCACGGTTCGCATCCGACAGGTTTCATAAGAGATGCGACAACTCGAAACACGGTCATAAGCACGACGCAGTTCACTCTGCCAGTACTGCGGCTGTTCATCTTGCAGCCAGCGCAATGTCCGCCGGGCTTCCTGACGCAAACTCCCCAAGGCGGCATCGGCGCGCTCGGCGAATTGCACGAGCGCCGCCCGCACTTCCGTAATCACCGATGAGTCTTGAACCCGTGCATCCGGCATGGCCCAGACCTAACGCTGCTGCAGATACTCTTCAATACGTTCTGCTTTGCGGAGCAGATAGGGAATGTGCTCGGCATTGGCTTCCACAAAGCGTGACGCCATCCGCAGATGCTGCGTGAACTCTTCCGCGAACTTCTGATTTTCCTGATCACGCCACGACTGACTGAGCGTGTTGAGCTGCCCGCTCAAGGACGACAGCCGCGTCTGCAGGTCGGCATTGAAATCTCGCAGCATTCCCGCAAAGCGTCGCAGATCATCAGGATCAACTACGGCCTGAGCCATACCGTGCCTCCGGTGAAACGCCGATTTATCGTCTTTTTATTTTACAACGTCGGGCAGGGCCAGCGATACACAAACCAATTCTCGATCGTTCCGGGCAAAGACACAACGCTCAGCAAAGGCGGGATGGCTCCAGACCACCTCGCGACCGAAGCACTCTCCCGTCGGGGCGAGGACGTGAAATCGTCCCAGTTCCGTATAGCTTTCGGGCGTCAATCGCGCGAGGATCAGGTCGCCGGTTTCGCTGAACAGGAATGTCCGATCTTCTTGTTGCACCAGAAACGCCGTCGCGTGACGGGCCCGGCGTGTTCCGCTGGTGGGGTCTGATGTTTCCCACACTCGTGAGCCATCGGCCAGTTTGACCCCCATCAGGAAACCCGTGTCACAGTCGACCCCATAGATCATGTCATCCTGCAGGTAGGGCGTGCTGTTCGCACAATAGACGGCTGATTTCGCAGCCCCGTTCCAGACTCGTTCGGCAGCCGGACGGTTCGCCGCCAGACGGAATGCCGCACCCACCTTGCCAATGCCACTTGCGAACAGCATGTTGCCCGATTTTTGGGGAGCCATGATCGACATGCCATAGCTCGGTTTCAGCGGCTGAGACCAGTAGACCGCACCGGTTTCCGGATTCAAGCTGTTAAGATTGTCCGCGTCCCAAATCAAAAGTTGCCGGACACCCCCGGCGGTGATGATGCTGGGCGGAGCATAGCCCGGCTCGCTGGCCGACAGGGCTTTCCAGTTCTCTTTCCCCGTTTGCTTGTCGAACGCGACGGCGACGCTGCCCGCACCACCGACGAGGCAAATCAACTGGTCGCCATCAACCAGCGGATGGCCACTGAATCCCCAGATCGGGGCTTCGATGTGATATTCGTCTTTGAGAGATTTGTGCCAGAGAACACCACCCGATTCGACGTTCAGGCAGAGCAGATCCCCTTCCGCACCCAGCGTGTAGACCCGATCACCATCGACAGTTGGCGTAGCCCGTGGTCCCGAGGGATAAGAAATCTTGTACGGACAAGGATAGGCATACTCCCACAGCGGTTTACCCGTAACAGCATCAAAGCAGAGAACGCGTTCCTTCCCCTGCAGTTCGTTACGGGTGCCGGGGTCATTTTTTGTTTCGCCCGATTCACGGACGTAATCAGTGAGGAAGACCCGTCCGCCAGCGACCGCCGGTCCGGAATAGCCCGCCTGTACCGGCACTCGCCATTTCACCGGCAACCCTTCGGCCGGAATATTCTCCACAATGCCGGTTTCACGCCAGACACCGTCACGCTGCGGGCCGCGCCATTGCGGCCAGTCATCCGCGACTACCGCAGTTGCCGCCAGCAGACAAAGACCCAAGCCACCGGCCCCCAAGTTCCACCGCATCGTTCATCCTTTGCCGAAATTACCGCCCAACGGCCCTGAGAATTGAGACTACCGATTTCTGATACCGCAGGGCAGGCCGTATCTTACACCATCGCCATCCAGCCTGCCGAGCCACCCGACAACAGGTTCATTTTCCGTAGCGATTCCCCGGCGGAGAGATTACGCTGCAGGGAGGGGATTCCGCTGCTGTTGCTGATAAATCTTGGGAAAGAAGTCATGACGATTCGATATGGACTTCTCATCGCAGGTTGCCTGATGTTCTCTGGGGCATCACCCCTGTGTGCGGGCGAGTACAACGAAGTGCTCTCCATTGGCGATGCCATGCCCACCTGGAAAGACCTGCCCGGCACCGATGGCAAAACGCATTCGTCGGCGGACCTCGCCAAAATCGACATTGTGGTACTGGTCTTTACCTGTGCCAGTTGTCCCACGGCCGTCGATTATGAACAACGTATCGATGCCTTGGTGCAAAAGCATTCCGGTCAGGTGGCGGTGGTTCCGGTCGTGGTGAATCAGGTCGAAGCTGACCGTCTGCCAGCCTTAACACGTCGCGTCGCCGATCAGGGCTTGCACTTCCAGTATCTCTATGATGGATCGCAGCAGATCGCCAAGGACTTCGGAGCGATTTTTACGCCAGAGTTTTACGTCTTTAACAAAGACCGTCGTCTCGTCTACATGGGGGCTCTCGATGACAGCACCGATGCGGATGGCGTAAAAGTCCGGTATGTCGAAGATGCGATATTGGCCATTCAGGCAGGGAAAACACCTGCCGTTGCCGAGACCATCGCTCGGGGCTGCCGGGTGCGATATGCCCGCGAACGCCGCACACCGAAGCCATGAATAACGGCTCGTCCCGTTGATATGCACCTATGATACACTCCTCAGATTCAAGGAACGAACCGTGCTGCGCCTTGGCATTCTCCTGACAATCGGGTTTTCAATCGGCGGGCAGACATTATTCGCCGTTGACATTCCCAAATTTGAACCGCAAACGCTCGACGATAACATCGGCAACGTCTGCTATACCGTCACCTCGACCGATGTGAATGGCGATGGTCGCCCCGATATTGTCGCGGTGAGTGAGAACCGTGTGCAGTGGTACGAGAATCCCACGTGGGCCAAGCACATCATTCTTGAGGATCAGGTCGAGAAAGACCATGTCTGTATCGCGCCGTACGATATCGACGGAGATGGTCAGATCGATTTCGCCCTGGGGGCAGGTTGGACCAAAATTGGCACGCTGCAGTGGATCACGCGCGGTACCGATCCGCAGGCCAAGTGGAACGTCTATTTCATCGGACAGGAAACGTGGCTGCATCGGATGAGCTTTGCTGACGTCCTGGGAACTGGTCGTCCCCAACTTGTGATTTCGCCACTCAACAAAACCGTGGCCGATGGCGTGCGACTGACAGCCTTTGAAATCCCCGCCCATCCCAAAACCGATCGTTGGCCCGCGACCATTCTCGATGAGTCTTTGAACCGGATGCACAACCACACGCATCTGGCTTGGGATAAGGACCCGATCATCGACACCGTTGTTGCCAGTGAACAGGGTGTCTTTGTGATTCAGCGAGACGCCGCCACAGGAACATTCCGCAAGCAGCAGATTGGTTCCGGAGCCAGTGGTGATAAGCCGGAACTGCGCGGCGCGGGAGAAATTAAGATCGGTCATCTCGCTGATGGACGACGCTTTGCGGCGACGGTCGAACCGATGCATGGCACGATGGCGGTTGTCTACCTGCCTGGTGCCGACGGACAGCTCTGGACGCGCGTGGTCCTGGACGATTCCTTGAAGCAAGGCCATGCCGTCTGGCTCGCCGACTTGGATGGCGTGCCGGGCGATGAAGTGATCATTGGTCATCGCGAAGCAGGGACAGGCACCGTCACGGGGCCGGGACTGTATGCCTACCAATCCCAATCCGGCGATGGCCGCGTCTGGAAGAAAACGGTGATCGACAATGGGGGCTGTGCGGTGGAAGATGCCATCGCCGTCGACCTTGATGCCGATGGTGACCTCGACCTTGTCGCCGGTGGACGGGCCACGCACAATGTCAAGATCTATTGGAACCGGCTGCGTTAACGGCTGGAGATTGTTATCGACAACAGGGATTGGCACTTCAAACTAAGGACTTCAGCAAGTGATCGCGAATCGGACTGTTCAGATGAGTTTCTTTTGGGTGCTGGGAGCCGCTGCCATGGTGCAGGCCCAAGCCCCATTGAAGATTGAAGCCGTCGGTACCCCTGCGGCCTTGATGGCTGAGGCGGCGGAAAAGGCCGACGAAATCCATCAGGCACTGGCTACTCCCGAGGCTTACAAAGAAGGTGCCGCCCAGTTAAAGCAAGGGGCCAGCCTGATCGCCGTCATCGGTCAAGCCTTGGCGGAACACCCCGAAGATTCGACTCTGAAAGCCGCTGGCCCCAGCATTCGCGCTGCGGCGATCACCCTGGCTCGCGCGGGTTCTTACGAAGATGCCCAGAAAGCCTGGCCGAAGTTGGAAGGGGCTTTGAAAGGCGAAGTCTCTGCCGATGTGCCCGCGGAATTCAACTGGGGGAAGCTGAGCCGCATGCATCCCATGATGGAAGAAATGAATGGACGCGCGGCCAAGTTCCGCCGGGTACTGCGGCGACCGAAAGACCCCGAGGCTGACAGTCGTCATGTGATGGCGATCGCCCTCGGAGCCATGGCGACGCATGCCGATACCCATGAAGTGAAAGACCCGAACGACTTGCCACAATGGCATGCGCTGGCGGCGCAACTGCACGAACACATGGCGAAAGCAGCAGCGGCCGTGCGATCTAAAGACATCGAAACTGCCAAGAACGAATTCACGACCGGCATGGATACCTGTCAGAAGTGCCACGACAAGTTTCAGGACTGAAACCGCTTTTCTCTGATCGCACTGAGACCTGCCTGACTTCGCCAATTCGATCAGCGATCGTCAGGCAGGTCTCGTGTTTTATCCGCTGGGCTTAGACGCGACCGTACAGATAATCATGCAGATTGCCGATCTGTGCGGCCTGCTCTCGCACCTGATGCGCATTCAGATCGCCGATCGACAACATGCCAATCGGTTCCCCTTCGGCGTTGACGATGGGCAGATGACGCACCCGTCGATGCATCATGATTTCCTGCGCATCTTCCACGCAGGTTTCCGGACCAATGCACAACACTTCGCGGGTCATCACATCCGCCACACAGGTTTCGACGGGGCACTTGCGCTGAGCGACCACGCGGCGTAACACATCACGCTCGGTGAAAATGCCCACGCATTGTTCCCCCTCGGTGACGACGACGGCACCTATACCGCAGTCATTCATCAACTGAGTGGCTTCCAGCACCGATGCAGTGACCGGAACCGTGTACAGAGAGTGCTGCTTTTCCAGCAGTAAATGAAAGACGGACGACATCGGCAGGGCTCCTGATTGAAGGGAGTAATATGGCCCGGATGTGTCGCAGAGGCCGGACGAATGTCCGCTCATTTACCTTAGTCAGACGCGTTTCAATTCGGCAAGAAAAATCTTTCGGAATCGTGAGATTTGGCGGAATTGCGTCTCGATCACTGGACGGCAAATCCAGCGAACTCAATCGCACAAATGCTTACCGCAGAATGAATTCCAGCAGGAACATCGCCACCAGAAAGTAGGTCGCGGTGGCCAACATATCGCTGATCGAGGCAATGAGCGGGTTACTCATTACGGCCGGGTCCCAGCCGAGACGTTCAACCAGCAGCGGAAGCATGGCACCGGTCACTGCGCCTAATAAGACCACGACTCCAATGGTGCTTCCCACGACGCCTGCCTCGGCGATATGCAGGTTAAATAGTGGGGGCAGCAGGACAAAGACCATGGTTGCCAGCGTCAAACCGAGCAAGCAGCCTGTCATCAGTTCGCGTCGCAACGTCGACCAGCGCTCACTATTGGTAAGTGAGCTGATTCCCATCGCCCGGATAATGAGCGTTGCCGATTGCGATCCCGTATTGCCACCGCTTCCCAACACCAGCGGCAGAAACCAGGCCATCCAACTGTGGCGGTCTTCCACGGCGTTGAAGCTTTTGGCAACCGCCGCCGTCAACAGGGACATGCAGGACAATACCACCAGCCACACGCCCCGTTTGCGGGCCATGGTCACAATGGGGGTCGAAAAGTAGCTGTTCTCAAGAGGTTCCATGGCCGATTGACGATAGGCGTCTTCTTCGGCTTCTTCCTGCACCAGATCGAGCACGTCATCGTGCGTGATGATTCCCACGAGGCGGTTTTGTTCGTCGACCACGGGCAAAGCCAGCAAGTCGAACCGGCCGAGTTCCCGCGATGCCGCATCCACCGAATCATCAACCTTCACGGTGACCAGATCGCGGCGCATGATGGTGGCCAGCAGCGTATGAGGCCGCGACAGAATGAGCTGTCGCAACGTAATCACGCCATGCAGATGGCGATCTTCATCGACAATAAAAATGTAGTAAATGGTCTCGCGATCGGGGGCCTGCTGACGCAATCGGTCGAGCGCATCGCGGACGGTCAGTTGTTCGGGAAGGGATGCGTACTCCGTCGTCATGATCGAACCGCAAGCATCATCCGGGTACGACAGCAGCTTGCGGATTTCATCACGCTCCGCTTGAGCAATCAGAGGCAGCACCTGCTCGACACGGTCTTCGTCGAGATGTTCCAGAAGGTCGACTCGATCATCCGCCGACATGGCTTCGATCAACTTCGACAGGTGCGTGCGATCAATGGCATCGACCAGTTCAATCTGCTGCTGGGGTTCGATGAACTCGAGGATTTCGGCCTGTCGTTCAATGCTGCACGATTTCAGAACTCGCCAGGCTTCTTCAACCTCGATGCCCTCGAGGACTTCAGCCACAACCACCGGATACAGGGCGTCGCAAAATTCCTGCAGCCCCAGTTGATCATCTTCCTGCAACATCATGCGCAGGTCGGGCTGCAGCAGGTGATGATAAATCCCGGAGCCGGTCATGGTCTGAACTTTCTACCCGACCGCTGGTCAATGAGGCTGGCCGACTGTCTTATGGGCTGTGCAAGCAGCTTAACCAAACCGGCACGCCTCGCCCATCTGCAGGCCTGCACAACCGAGCTGGAGTAACAAAATCGCCCCGTCGACAGCGATCGACAGGGCGATAATGAATGTTCCACGACAAGTGTCGCCAGCATTCCGATCAACGCTTGGAGAACTGGAAGCTGCGGCGGGCTTTCTTGTAACCGTACTTCTTACGTTCCACCATACGGCTATCACGAGTAAGGAAGCCGTGTTCAGCAAGAGCCGGATGCAGGCTGGGGTTCAGAGCTTCCAACGCACGGGCGATTCCCAGAACGATGGCACCGGCCTGACCCGTTGTGCCGCCACCAATCACGTTCACATGGATATCAACTTGGCCCAGCTTTTCGGTGATTCGCAACGGCAGCAGAATATTTTCGCGATCACGCTCGACGCAGAAGTATGCATCCATCGGGCGATCGTTCACCAGAAACTTGCCGCTGCCCGCCTGAATGCGAACGCGAGCCACGGAGGTTTTGCGACGGCCAGTGCCCCAAGCCGTGCCGAAGCGGTCGATCTTGCCCCGCGAGATGACGGGAGCCGGGGCCACTTCAACGGCAACACCCGCCTCGGGTGCGCTGCCGAAGGTCAAGGCCGGCGCAGAAGTCGAGAGGTCCATTTCAGCGGCCGGGCTGGACGATTCCGGTGTCAGGGTCTCTTCGCTCATCTCAGAGAACTCACAGGGTCACAAGGACAAAAATTGTGTGTGAAAACGATAGTTCAGTGGTTTCAGCAGCAACACGACTCGCAGCGGAGTTCGCCACGAACCCATTTCAGGACGGCATCAGGTGCTCGGGAAACGGTTGCGGAACCTGGGCCTGATGCGGATGGGTGTCAGTCGTGTAAAGCTTCAGCTTATCCAGCATGTGTCGGGCCAAGGCGTTCTTGGGCAACATGCGGCGGACCGCCAGCAGCAGCACGTCCGTCGGATGCTTGTCCCACAACTGCTCGACCGACAATTCTTTCAGACCACCGGGGAATTCCGAGTGCCGGTAGTACTTCTTATTCGCAGTTTTGGTCGTGAAGTTTTCCATCCGGGGATGGACCATGGCACTGCCGACGAACTTCACTTTGTCGGCATTCAGGACAATCACGAAATCCCCACAATCGACGTGCGGGGTGTAACAGGCTTTGTGCTTGCCCATCAGCACGGTGGCGATTTGCGTGGCCAGACGACCCACCACTTGATCTTTCGCGTCGATGACATACCACTTGGGCTTTTGAGCCCCTGTAATGTCGGCAGGCTTCACAAACGTCGTGCGCTGAGCCACAGTCACAATACACCTCGCGGCGGGAACCATCTCCCGCGTTCCATCACAAAAACTGGCGAAAAATGCCAAGAGCGTCATCGGTCCATGCAGACGGATAACCTGCGGAAGGGGAGAGTGTAACGACAGGCTGCTGACTGTTCAACACTGCCGGGGAAAAGATTCACAGTGTTCACGCGCCCACATTACATTACCCAAGTGCGTGCTTCCAACCCAGTTTCGGCAAAGGGGCGAGACCGCTCGATTCGCTGCGGAGCCAGCAACCCGGCTCTGCCGTCACCACGCCTACCTTGGTTATGGGGGTTTGTGGGTGAGCGTTAAGGCAACTGTTCGGGAGATCGCTGACAGGAGTCGTGAACAAAAGCTCAAAGTCTTCGCCATCGCTCAAGGCGGCAGTCAACCGCTGCTCGGCAGACCAATCAGAAGGGATGTCGGCATGGACTGGCACGATTTCGCCGGAAATGATGGCACCGACGCCACTTTCATCCAGAATGTGATGCAGATCCGCAGCGAAGCCGTCGCTGATGTCGATCATCGCATGGAGCGGGAATTGATGTTGTAGCCAAAGTGCTTCACGGACTCGGGGTGTGAACGTCAGGTGCCGACCCTGCAGGCTCCCTCCGCAAGCCCCGGTGACGTAGATGCTGTCACCCGGGCGCGCTCCGGATCGCAATACCGCCCCATGTTCGGTCACGTCACCCATCGCGGTGATCGACACCACCAACGGACCATCCCAGGAATTGGTATCGCCCCCAGCGATCACGACTTCAAACTCTTCCGCCAGATCGAACAACCCTTGGAACATCCGCTCAATCTGTTGGCCTGGAAAGGTGCGCGGCAAGGCGACCGAAACAAAAGCCGCAGTCGGTCGCGCTCCCATCGCCGCGAGGTCGCTGAGATTCACGGCCAGACATTTTCGACCAATCAACTCCGGCGGTGCTTCTCCCCAACGGAAGTCGACGCCGTCCATCAACATATCGGTCGTCACCACTTCCCGAGTTGGATGGGGGTGGTGCAACACCGCCGCGTCATCGCCGATGCCGATCTCAACCGGTGCGCGAGTTTCGGCTCGTTGCCGCAATTGTGCGATCAGGTCGAATTCGTCAGGCATGGCGAGACATCCGACCGAAGTCTAATTGAGTTCTTCCAGAGTAGCCTGTTTCCGCTCCATCACCCGGCGGTTATAGACGGCAATGGTGTCTTTCCGTCGCAGCATTCCCAGTAGTTTTCCCGGTTCTTTGGGCGAGAGCACGGGGAGTTCGTCCAGATTTAGCTGCGTGAAGCGTGTGAGCGCCGTGTTGAGGTCATCATCCGGAGAAACGCTGACGAGTTTCGTGGTCATGATGTCGCGCGCGACGGCCAATCGCCAGATCACTTCGTCATACAAATAGGCTCGCAAATCATCAGTCGAGAAGATGCCCACCATGCGGTTCTGGGCATCAACCACGGGAAAATAGTTCTGCCGGGAATCGGGAATCGCGTGCAGAATGTCTTCCAACGTCATCGATTCCGGGATGGTTTTACGCTCTTTCAAGGGGACAGCAGAGACCCGGAGACCTTCCAGCACATCGATGATGAAGTCGCCGCGGTGAGCGGGAGATTCCAGCCGTGACGGAACTTGTTTGATATAAAGTTTCCACGGTCGGCAGAGGAGAAAACAAATCGTGGCCACCCACATCGAGGGCAGCAGCAATTTGTAGTCACCCGTCATTTCCGACACCATGATGATCGTGGAAATGGGGGCGTGGGCACTCCCCGCGAAGAAACCGGCCATCCCCATGATGGTGTAGATTTCCGGGTGCGGGACGAGTTCCGGCCAGACCACATGCAGGGCCTGTCCGACCGCGGCACCAACACAACCCCCAATCACCATCGACGGTCCAAAGACGCCGCCCGAACCGCCGGAACTGATCGTCAGGCTGGTCGTCACGATCTTCACCAGGGCGATACACAGCAGTAAGGGCACACCCAGTTCAGCCGTGTTTTCCAGGGCGTATTGCAGTACGCCATATCCCGTGGAGAGGACGGCGAGTGCCCGCTCGTTTTTTCCGAAGGCATAATACATGGCCAAGCCCGTTGCCCCGGCGAGAAATGCTCCGATTGCCGGTCGTACCTGCCGTAAGATGGGCAGTTTCGCGAACAGTTTGTGAACGCCGTAAAACGTCTTGATGTACAGGACGCTGCAGAGAACCAGCAACACGGACAGCACGGTCAACGGAAAGAGTTCATACACCGAACTCAACGAGTAATGGAGTCGGTCGCCGAACAAGGGCATGAATTGTCGGCTGGTTGGTAAGAACAACGAGTAAACACAATAGCCGACGATGGAGGAAACAGCAGCCGGGACGATGACTTCCGATTCCAGATCGGCTTCGCTGTAGAGAATTTCGGCGGCGAACAAGGCCCCGGCCAAGGGAGCCCGGAAGATCGCTCCGACTCCGGCACCCATTCCCGCCGCCAGCATGATGCGGCGATCGCGGGCACTCAATTTCAGGTAAGTCGCCAGGCAGGACCCGAATCCGGCACCAATCTGCGCAATTGGTCCCTCTCGTCCGCCTGAACCACCCGTTCCCAAAGTGATCGCCGACGCCAACGTTTTGATGACGGGAACTTGCGGGCGGACATACCCCCTTTTTTGATGAAATGATTCAATCGCTGCATCGGTCCCGTGCCCTTCGGCTTCGGGGGCAAACGTGTAGACGAGCGAGCCGGAGGCCAAGCCCCCCACGGTCATGATTGTCAGTAACCAGAAGGGGGAAAACGCCCGGTCTTCATGCTGGAAAAAGGGGTGTTCGCCCGCCGGTTCACGGGGTTCGTAGCCCGCAAAGTAAGACAGGCTGTAGTGCATCACGGCCTGGCTGGAGATCTGAAAGAAATAGGCTCCCACCCCCGCGACAACACCGATAATGCCCGACAAGACAAACCACTTGACGGAAGACTTGAGATCTAAGGCATGGACCAGTCGGTCGACCCATCGAGGTCGTTCCATCGCCAGTGGTTCCTTTGAATTGCGAGTACCGGGCTGAATTTTCATCGAACCCTATCAGGTCGGCGGGCTAGCGTCAAAGTGCCCGCCTCGGCACAATTCATTCACTGGACCTTTCTACCTCACCTCGCGACCAAGTTGATCACCATGAACATCCCCCCTTGGTTCTTTCGGTTTCGGTTCGTTTTTCGGCTGACTTTGCTGGCGTTTCTTGCTGGTGCCACCTTTCATGTCGGTCAGGCAGCCGAGAGTCTGGAACTTCCGGCGACTGATGAGGGAGTTCCCGGGGCCGGTCCGATCCGTCGGTACGACTGGTTTCGGAATCTCTGGAATCAACGCCGGTCAGCATGGTCTCAGCGTGTCGAGCAGGATCAGAACGCTCTGGTTTTCCTTGGAGATTCAATCACCCAAGGCTGGGGCGACAATTTTCAGGGACGCTTTCCAGGCGTGAAACTGGCGAACCGGGGCATCAGCGGCGACACCACCCGGGGCATGCTGCTGCGACTGAAAGACGACGTGCTCGTACTGAATCCCCGGGGAGTGGTGCTGTTGATGGGCACCAATGACCTCGAAGAAGGGGCCGAGCCGGAAGTTATCGCGGGGAATCTGAAGCTGATCATTGCCGCCTTGAAAGAGCACCGTGAAGACTTGCCCATCGTCCTGTGCGAAGTCTTCCCCAGCGATGCGTCAAAGAAGCGTCCGGCGGATAAGATTAAACGGATCAACGAGTTGTATCGCGCCGCGGTGAAAGGTGATCCGCAAGTCACCGTCGTTGACACGTGGACGCTGTTCGCCAATCCGGAAGGCAACGCGAAGGCCGAAGAATTTCCTGATTTGCTGCATCCCAATGAGAAGGGCTACGCCATGTGGGCGGCTGCCATTCGCCCGGTGTTGGCGACGCTCGAATTCCTGGAAACGGAAGCCGACGAGTTCACGCCAGAACCCGGATTTGAAAGCCTCTTCAATGGTAAAGACTTGACGGGCTGGGGGTTCCGCGTGCAGAAAACGCTGGAAAAACAGGAATCCTTTGACGGTCAGACCGCTAGCACCGATGGCCGTTATGTCGCCAAGCATGGCCGCATCATCGTCACCACGCCGCCGGAAGGCCGCCGCGTGCAGCAGATGTGGACTACTCGCGAATTCCCTGAAAACTTCGTGCTGAAGCTCGAATTCCGAGCCACGCCCAACGCCGATAGTGGCGTGTTCATTCGTCAGCCGCAGTTACAGTGCCGCGACTACCCGCTCGCTGGTCCCTATAAAGACCTGCAGCATTACAAGCCGCAGGACTGGAATGAACTGGTCGTGACGGTGAAAGACAACGTCGCCCACTGCACCTGCAATGGCGAGGTGCTGGAAGCCGCCCTGAAAGTTCCCCCGACCGGACCGATCGGTCTCGAAGGGGACCGCGGGCAAATGGAGTACCGGCGGATTCGTTTGATGCCGTTGCCGTAACGGTTTCAGTTGAAATCTGTCGAGGAGGCTGCTAGGCTCTCGCGTTCCGGTTCCTGGGTCCTTGGGTGACCTGGAACGCTGTCGAGACAGCGCCGTTGACCTCCGGAATGGCCGTAACTTCTTGTCAGGAAGCCGTTTTGGCTCGGCAGGTGGTGTCGGCAATCTGCTGTTTTGGTCCGCTCCGGGCTTTAGAGTTCAAACTGAGAATCCATGTTTGAGGGCATCACTACTGGCCTGAAGGCCGCTGTGTCGATGTTGGGCCGGGGCGGCAAGCTCACGGAAGCCAATATTCGTGATGGCTTGGCCGAGGTCAAACGGGCTTTGCTGGAAGCCGACGTCAATTACGACGTCGCCACCGCTTTCGTTAAGCGGGTGACCAGCGAAGCTCTGGGTGAAAAAGTCCTCAAATCTCTCCGTCCCGATCAGCAATTCATCGGGATTGTGCATCAGCAACTCGTCGGTCTCATGGGGCCGACCGATCATTCTTTGCATCTCCGCCGTGATGGTCTGAACAAGATCATGATGTGCGGTCTGCAGGGCTCCGGAAAAACGACGACCTGTGGCAAACTCGCCCGGATGGTGAAAGAGGCCGGGTTCGAGCCGATGCTGGTGGCTGCCGACTTGCAGCGCCCCGCCGCTATCGAGCAGCTGAAAGTCATCGGCCAGCAGCTGGGCGTCACGGTTTATACCGAAGACCCGAAAACCAGTTCGCCGCTGCAGGTTTGCACCAATGCGTTGAAGGCGGCGAAGGCCAATGCCGCGATCAAGGTGCTCATTCTCGATACTGCCGGTCGATTGCACGTCGACCAGGAATTGATGAATGAGCTCGAACTGATTGATCGCAAGACCCAGCCTGACCAGATTCTGCTGGTCTGCGATTCGATGACCGGGCAGGATGCCGTCAACAGCGCCAAAGCCTTCAACGATGCTTTGGAAGTGGATGGCGTCATCCTTACCAAGCTCGACGGCGATACCCGCGGCGGTGCGGCGCTCAGCATCAAAGAAGTCACCGGCGTTCCCATCAAGTACATCGGGGTCGGCGAACAGCTCGACAAGCTGGAACCGTTCCATCCCGATCGCATGGCTGGCCGTATCCTAGGCATGGGTGACGTGGTCACGCTGTTCGAGAAGGCCCAAGAAGCCTTTGATCAGGAAGAAATCCAGAAGCAGCAGGAAAAGATGCTGCAGGGGAAATTCACCCTGGATGACTTCCGCAGTCAAATGCAGCAGATCCGCCGGATGGGTCCGCTGAAAGACATCGTGAAGATGATCCCCGGCCTTGGCAGCATGTTCGATTCCAACCCCGATATCGATGCTGAAGGGGATATGGGTCGCATCGAAGCCATCATCGGCTCGATGACCAAGCAGGAACGGAACAATCCGGACATTATTGACCGCAGCCGCCGCCATCGCATCGCCCGGGGTTCGGGGGTTGATCCTTCCGAAGTCAATCGGATGCTGAAAGACTTCGAGTCAATGGCGGGCATGATGCAGAAGATGGCCGGCCTCGGCATGATGGACCGCATGAAGGCCATGGGCCAACTGATGAACGGGGGCTTCTTTGATCCCAACGCGGGGATGAAAGCGGTAAAGGGTTCCACCCGTTCTGGTCCGCTCGATGCCAAAGCCGCAGCAGATAAGAAGAAAAAAACCCGGAAAGACGCCAAGAAACAGAAGAAACGCAATCGTTGAAATTCCAGGATGAAGTGCGAAGGTTGAAGGCTAACGGAAGTTGTCCCTGATTCCCCGCTGTGATTTCCATTCATCCTTCAGAATTCATCCTTTACTAAGAGGAGTTTGTGAGTGGCCGTTCGGATTCGTATGAAGAAACTGGGACGTAAGCACCGTCCCTTTTACCGCATCTGTGTGATGGATTCGCGCGTGCATCGCGAAGGCAAGGCGATTGAAGAAGTCGGCTGGTACGATACCGCCGTCAGCGACAAGGCCAAGCGCGTCAGCATCAAGCTCGACCGCGTGGACTACTGGCTGTCGGTCGGCGCCAGCATGTCGGATCGCGTGGCCACGCTGGTCAAGAAGGTGAAGACGAACAAGTTCGGTGTCGCGGCGGCTCCGCCTCCGATGCAGGAACCGAAGCAACCCGAACCACCAGCAGCCGAAGCTCCCGCTGAAGAAGCCGTAGCGGCCGAAGCTCCTGCGGAAGGTGGCGAAGGCTAAGCCGTCGGTCGGAAGTTCGGAGCAGCATTTTGCGATGCCTGTTCAAGCCTTCCGGCGAACATGAACCATGAGACGATCATGCGGTTCGATGTCCTGACACTGTTTCCCGAGTTGTTTCACAGCTATCTGCAGCAAAGCCTGCTCAAGCTGGCGATTCAGAAATCGCTGGTCGACGTGCAACTCTGGAACTTCCGGGACTGGACCACGGATCGTCATAAGTCGGTGGATGCCCCGCCATATGGAGGGGGGCCAGGCATGCTTATCATGTGTCCGCCCGTGTTCGAATGTGTCGAACATGTGCAGGCGCAAGGTGCGGCGCCCGGCCAACTGGTGATGCTGACGCCCGCCGGTCGACGGCTCGATCAGCGGCTGGTGGAAGAACTGGCGACCTTGCCGCGGCTGTTGCTGCTGTGCGGTCGCTACGAAGGGTTTGATGAGCGGATCTCGCAGGGGCTGAAACCCATCGAGATTTCGGCCGGAGATTTCGTCTGCAATGGCGGCGAAGTTCCAGCCATGCTCATCATCGATACGGTGATTCGTCTCATTCCCGGTGTTCTGGGTGATGAAACGAGCCACAAGTACGACTCCTTCGCAGAATCGGGACTGTTGGAATACCCCCAGTTCACGCGACCACGTGAGTATCGGGGGCTGACCGTGCCCGATGTATTATTGAGTGGCAACCACCAGGAAATCGCCCGGTGGCGACAGGAAGAAAGTCTGAAACGGACCGCCGAACGACGCCGAACACCCCCTGCGAATGTCCCACGGCCTCCTGTCCCCTGGCAGGAAGATTGGCCGACCGACTAGCCGCTGTGTGCGAAACCATTAGAAATCGGAACTCGGTCCCTGGTTGACCGATCGAAGTTGTAGAAAGTGATGTGAGTCATGCGAAACAAACTGATTGTGGTTGCTGAGCAGTCGAGCCTACGGGCCGATCCGATCGAATTCGAGATTGGCGACACCCTCGATGTCCATCAGCGAATTCTGGAAGGTGACAAAGAGCGCATCCAGATTTTCAACGGCGTGGTGATCGCTCGTAGTGGCACCGGCGTCGCGGAAAATTTCACCGTCCGCCGCATTGTGGCGGGTGAAGGGGTCGAGCGAACCTTCCCGATCCATTCCCCGAAACTCGCCAAGGTCGTGGTCAAGCGTCACGGGAAAGTCCGTCGCGCCAAGCTCTTCTTCCTGCGTGGTCGTACTGGTAAGGCCACCCGCCTCACCGAACGCAGCGACAAGGTCACCAAGTCGGAATAATGGCCTCCGCTGGGAGTTCACCAGATGTGGGAGTTTCTCCGACGCCTGATTCGCGGGCGTCGGAGAGCCGACTCACTTGGCTCCGCCGGCGAAGAGCAAGCCGCCGCTTATCTCCGCCAATTGGGCTGGCGGATTCTCGCGCGGAATTATCGCCATAGGCTGGGTGAACTCGACCTGATTGCGCAAGATGGCGACACCGTAGTGTTCGTCGAGGTGAAAACACGGTCGGGGGCCAGTCATGGTTTGCCCCTCGAAGCGGTCCATCTCGACAAGCAGCGGCGGATCACACGGATCGCTCTCGCGTATCTCAAACAGCGCGGGTGGCTGGAACGACGCAGCCGTTTTGATGTCATTTCGATCGTCTTGTCAGGCGGCGATCAACCCCCGCAACTCAGTCATTACCGCCACGCCTTCGAAGCCCACGGACGCGGCCAGATGTATTCCTGAGGATGCGATGCCTTGAAAATCGCGGTGCTCGAAGTGGTCTCGGCGGGATTCTTCGGTCCTGATCCCGAGCCCTCTCTGCTTCGCGAAGGCCTGGCAATGTGGTCGGCCATCATCGCCGATTTGATGGCAGTTCCCGGCTTGGTCATCGACACGCTGATCCAGACGAATTGTCACCAGCAACAGCTTCGTGCCGATCATGTGCATCTTTGGCTGATCGATGATGTAGCTGAATCCACAGTGTGCTGGGAAGCCGCATGTGAAAATGCAGATGCTGCGTTAATCATTGCTCCCGAGTTCTCTGGGATGCTGGCCAATCTCGTGAGTGCCGTCCCTCAGCAAGTTATGGTATGGAACGCACTTCCAGAAACAATCGGTCTGTGCTCAGACAAATTCGAACTTTGTGAGCATCTGCAAAGAAACGGCATTTCGACCATTCCCACCAGAGTATTGGACTGGTCGTGCCCCCCAGATTTTCGCCGGGGGAGTTATGTCATCAAACCCCGCGACGGAGCCGGTTCGTACCTCGTCCGCATGGTCTCAAGTTTGCAGGAATGGTCGCAAGTCCGACAAGAGTATGTCGGGCTGACGGAAACTCAACCGCTCATTCAACCCTGCATCGCCGGGCGCAGCGTTTCAATGGCCGGATGGTTTGGCGATTCCGGCATGACTCTTCTACCCATCGCCGAACAGCATCTCTCGGAAGACGGGCAATACCGTTATCTCGGCGGGCAGATACCGGCGAACATGACAGAGTCCGAAGCGGCTGCGGTGTCGCATCTCTTCCGCAATGCCACGGAATCGCTGCCCGGCCTGCGGGGTTATATTGGGGCCGATATGATCTTGCCGATCGATGATCCCCTGTCACCAGTGCTGGTCGAAATCAACCCGCGATTCACCACGAGCTATGTGGGATATCGGCAGCTCTGGTCACGGTCCCCCTGGCCAGAATGGTTGAGTGGCAAGCCGCTCGATTGGTCATGGAATGCCGCTCAAAGGACTGTCCGGTTTCGTGCGGATGGAACATGGGAGTAACGCCATGCAGCCACTTGTGTTGGGGCTCGATATCGGAGGGGCGAATCTCAAGGCGGCAACGTCACGGGGGGATGCCCGTTCGCTGGCGTTTCCTCTCTGGAAACAGCCTGAGAAGTTAGCCGCCGCCGTGCGGGAACTGGTGGCACGCTGCTCCGACGCGGAATGCATCGCCGTGACCATGACCGGTGAGCTGGCCGACTGTTATGCGACCAAAGCCGACGGTGTCAGGCAGATTTTGAATGCCGTGGCATCGGTCGCCGAACATCGACAAATTCATGTCTGGGGTGTTGATGGCCGGTTCCATGCCATCGAGTCGGCGGTTCACCATCCGTTGACAGTGGCTGCATCGAATTGGCATGGGCTCGCGTCGTGGGTGGCACAGCGATATCTACAAGAGTCCGGATTATTGATCGATCTGGGGTCGACCACGACCGACATCATTCTGTTTGTGGGGGGGCAGCCCACCGCGATCGGGCGGACCGATTTAACACGCCTGCAGGCGGGCGAACTGGTTTACACCGGTACGCGTCGCACGCCGTTATGTGCGGTGGTTTCGCAAGTGCCGTATCAGGGGCAACTGGTGCCCGTCGCGGCAGAGCTGTTTGCCACGACTCTGGATGTCTATCTGAGGCTTGGTCTTGTTCCGGAAGATCCCACGGATCTTGATACCGCAGATGGACGACCCGCCACACGCGATGCGGCTGGCAATCGATTGTGCCACATGTTGTGCTGCGACTCTGCAGAATTGAATGCTGACGAGATTCAAACCCTCGCCGAATTCTGCCTGGAGCAGCAACTTCAAGGCTTGGAAAACGCCGTGCGACGGGTCATCAACCGGCAGCCTGGGCAACTTGATCGGCTGGTGCTGAGTGGTTCCGGCGTCTTTCTGGGTGAGATACTATTGGATCGAATGCCCGAGTGTGCTGATCTCACGACCACCTCGCTTGCACGGGAATTGACTCCCGAGTTGGCATCCGCGGCGTGTGCGTATGCCGTGGCCTGTCTCTTGGCGGAAACATCCGCCAGATAAAGTGGGGGGTCTGCGTGGTCTTTGGCGGTCGTGTCGGAAGATTCACTCACTCACTGTCTTTGGAGGCAAATCACACAAGCCTCGGCCACGAAAACTACCGATGACACGTTACGGCGAAATCCGTTTTGGGTGTTGCGCCTTGCCACGGAAGGTCTCAGCCGATGTCACTGCCGATCATCGATGCCGATCAGGTCATTGTTACTGCTGCCGGAGATGTTCACGGCAGCGATACGCCCGCGAGCCGCGAGTTGGCCCGCCGCATCAAAGCCTGTGTAAATGCCTGCGAAGGAATGTCGACCGAAGACCTGGAAGCCGGAATCATTCAGGACATGGCCCGGGTGATTGCCCAGGTGGTGCCCATCCTCGAAGACAAAGTCCGCCCCGCCGCCTGAGCACTTACAGTCGCGGTGCCTTCGGTTTGATGGGGGCCAAGTGGGCTGGGGCTCCCTGGACTTTCACCTTGCGCAGATAGACTTTGTCGCCGCACGTGGCATAGACGATATTGCGTTCCGGGCCTCCAAACGTCAGGTTCGACACCTTGCCATTCGGTGTCGGAATGATGCAGTGGACGCGACCTGCCTGATCGCACACCTGCAATCCGAGTCGCGTTGCGACCCATAGTCGGCCGTCTGCGTCGACGCGCATGCCATCGGCTCCACTGTCATCCGCGTCATCCGGCATGTGCAGGTGATAGTACTTCTGCTTGTGCTGCAGTGAGCCATCGGGCTGCACCTGATAGCTGTAAACCCAATGCGACCGGCTATCGGCGACATACAGCAGCGATTGATCAGGCGACATGGTGATGCCATTCGAAAACTTCAGCCCGGAATCGACCACCCGTTTTTCTCCCTGCGGGCTGATGTACCAGATCTGACTGGGAGATTTGCCATCCCAACCCGGCTGCGTGACATAGATTCCGCCGAGATGCGAGACCACAAGATCATTCCCGCGAAAACCTTCGGCAACGATTTGTGGTTCACCGGGAGAATCCCCCGTGATGTCGTAGGCCAGAATCTGTTCGCGTTCCATCGATACGGCATACAGGCCGCCATCGGGACCGAGGCTTTGTCCGTTGCTGCGTTTGGTCTCCGAGAGGTACTCCGTCACCTTGCCCGACAGGTCAACTTTATAGGTCCGACTGTTGGGGATATCGTTAAAGAAGACTTCGCCTTTCGCGTTGGCAGCAGGGCCTTCCGTGAATTGATAGCCCTCGCCGACCAGTTGCCAATCTTTGCCGGGAATCAGAATTTCCTGGAGTGACGGAGAACCCAGCCCCGTTTTCACCGGTGTGGGCCAGTCTTTCCACAACCACCGCATGGCTTCGGGGAAGAGCTTGTTCGCCGCCTCGGCATTGTGGCCCCCTTTACCCCACACGTGAGTCACTTCGTAACCCGCGAAGACCAGCGAACGTTGCATTTCCTGGTTCGCCATCCACCAGTCGCCACCATAAATGTTGAGATCGTTGGAACCATCTTCCAGGAAGATGCGAATCGGCTTCGGTTCATACTTTCGGACCAGCATGGGGTAATCGTTACCGCCACGGAGACCCACATAGGTACCGATGGAACTGAAAACCCGCTGGAACGCATCGGGGCGTTCCCAGGCGGCTGTGAAAGCACAGATGGCACCACTCGAAGACCCGCCGATACAGCGGTCATTGCCGTTCTGAGAGAGTCGAATGGCCCGACCATCGGCGGCGGTTTTGGTTTCCACATCGGGCAGCAATTCGTCCAGCAGGAAGCGGACGTAGCTGTCGCCCAAACCATCGTACTCATAACTACGATTGAAACGGTCGAGAGCCTGATCGCTGAGAGCAGGGACGCGGCCATGCATAATGAAGACGCCAATGGTGACAGGCATTTCGCCTTTGGCAATCAGTTCGTCAAAGACCTTCGGAGCATTGAATCGAACTCCGTCCTGACAGACGAAAACACACGCTGGCGTTTCCGGTTTGTATTGCGCGGGTATGTAGATCCAGTAATCGCGAATGGTGCCAGGGAAAATCTGGCTCTGCGTGAATTGATGCTTCTGCACTTCCCCTTGGGGAATGTCCTGAGCGGTGGCAGTGAATCCGCTTCCCAGTAGAAACGCGAGATACGCCCAAGTCATCAAACCGCGACCGGCCATTGGAAAACCTCTTGCTGTCGAATCGTGATGTGGAGTGAATGCCGCCCAGCATACCAGCCGTTTCCAGCACGCGACAGAGAGCGTGAGCATGCAGATCGACCGGTGCTTGTCGTTGCCTCTCGCTGCCCATGTCCCGAGAATTCGGAATTCTGGTGTGAGATTTCCCCGTCCGGTGAGTTATAAGTGCAGGTCGACCTTAACCACATCTGCCACTTGGAATTCCTAGGCTGCGGGACCGATGACGAATCTCCCAGACACACGCCTGAGCCTGCTGGTGCGACTGCAATCGCGGCGCGATGAGGAAGCGTGGGGAGAGTTTCTCGCCGATTACGAACCCTTTTTGCTCGGGATGTTCCGCCGTCGCGGATTGCAGGAAGCCGACGTCCGCGACGTGACCCAGCAGGTCTTAGTCTCGATTGCCTCCAACGTGGGACGCTGGCAACCCGACGGCCAGGCAGCGCCATTTCGCCGCTGGATCACCACGATTGCCCGCAATGCCGCGATCCGACATTTATCTCGGTCAGCACAACGTCCCGTGTCTGGCCTTCCGGAGCAGTTCGCCAGCATTGGACAGCCCTCTTCCACCGAACGCGCCGAACGGGAATACCAGCAGGAAATTCTGGCTTGGGCCATTCAGCAGGTCCGGGACGAATTTCAGCCGACCACCTGGCAGGCCTTTTGGGAAACCTCGGTGCAACTGCGACCCATTGCCGAGGTGGCTCGCGAACTGGCCATCAGCACGGGAGCGGTCTACATGGCTCGCAGCCGGGTGATGGCACGTCTGCGGGAAAAAACAGGGCACTTCGATCCCGACTTGCATGAGAGTGAGGAGTGATCCAATGCCCACGCAACAGTCTCCCTGTGCGCCGGAACTGCTCGAACTCTGCCTGCAGGATGGTCTCACGGCCGCCGAGCTTGGCCGGTTGGAAGCCCATCTGAACCAATGCGAAACGTGTCGCAAAGAGTTGGAGAATCTGGCCGCAGCTCCGCACACATGGTCACTGGCCGCGTCGTTGCTGAAAGAGTTGCCAACCGGTTCAGCGGGGGTGGGACAAACAGGCGATATCCAATCCCGTCAGCCATTGGAGAAGAGTGTCCATGCGA
Organism: bacterium; assembly: GCA_016125225.1. Taxonomy (GTDB): domain Bacteria; phylum Planctomycetota; class Planctomycetia; order Planctomycetales; family Planctomycetaceae; genus DSVQ01. Next base: position 1,082,772 of record WGME01000003.1, read on the forward strand.
CCGACTTTGTGGTCGATGTGCTGTTGCCCGCCCGCACGCCGAACGCCATTGGTCGGTTGGATGACATCGAAATCCACGAAGTCATTGGGTCCGGCGGCAATGGGATTGTGCTCAAAGGCTGGCAGACCGAACTGCAGCGGTTGGTCGCGGTCAAAGTGTTACGGCCCGATCTGTGTTACAACGCGGATGCCCGTGTGCGTTTTGTACGCGAAGCTCGAGCCGCTGCCGCCGTGGTCCATCCACATGTGATGCCGATTTACTCGGTTCATGCCGAGGGACGCTGTCCGTATTTTGTGATGCCGTTGCTTTCCTGCGAATCGTTGCAGGATCGACTCGACCGCGTGGGCTGCTTGCCTCTGGTCGAAGTGCTGCAGATTGGAATCCAGGTGTCGCAGGCCTTGGCAGCGGCCCATTCACGGGGCTTGGTCCATCGCGACATCAAGCCCGCTAACATTCTCATCGAGAAGTCGGGACTGCATGTGGTGCTCGCCGATTTCGGATTGGCCCGTGCCGTCGATGATGCCTCGCTGACACAGGACGGGTTTGTTGCTGGCACTCCGCGTTACATGTCTCCCGAACAAGCCTATGGCGAGCGCGTGGATGAACGCAGCGACTTGTTCAGTCTGGGCAGCGTGCTCTATGCCCTCTGGACGGGCCGTCCTCCGTTTTCCGCCGAGACGGCCGTGGGAGTCTTGCGGCGACTCACCGACAGCCAACCGCGGGCGATGAGCAGTTTGCGGCCAGAGACCCCTGTCTGGTGGGAAGATCTGGTGATGTGGCTGCATCAAAAGGTCCCCGAAGATCGCCTCGGCCCGGCTGAGCACGTCAGCCAACTCCTGGAAAACTGTCTGCGACATACGCTGCAACCCGCACTCCATCCGATTCCCGCCGAATTGTTGATGGAAGTCGATGCCATAGCTCATATCGATGGTGATGACGACACATCGCAAGGCGACCACATCCGTCTGTTCCTGATCTGGGGAGTTGTAGGCATGGTGATTTCAGCGCTCGCAATCACGACCACCGCCGGGATGGCTATCGTTGCCATGTCCTGGTTACCCGACCGTTCTGCTGGACCGCCACCACCGCCCGTGGTCGTGATCTCAGAACCGGCGACCGAACCCGTAACAAAGGCACCAGCCGAGCCGTCAATCGAATTCCCCGCACATCTCTATGCAACGGAGCCCACTCCGTTTCCATCGATTCAAGTTGCCGAAGTCGACGATCAAAAGAAGGCCGCAGCAGAAACGAAGTATGGATCGGCAGAAGAAGCCTACCGGGTGGGGGCGGCGTTCTATTCGCTGAAGGAATACGTCAAAACCAAAGAACCGTTTGAAGCGGCCTTGGCCCTTGCTCCGGACGATGCTTATCGCCTCAAAGTCTATCGCGCGCTGTTGCAAGCCTACACGCAGGAATCGAAATGGCAGCCGAAGGCCGAGGCGTTGGAATTCATTATCGCTAAATCAGAGCAGGAAGCGGAGCGGTCCTTGGCCCGACGAGAACTGATGGGGTTCATCCGGGAACGGGGCAAGACCAGCGAAGCCGTCAAACGCTATGAGGAACGTTTGAAGTTGGATTCCAAAGATGAAGCGACCATGTACATCCTCATCGAGATCTATTCGCGACTGAAGGATGACCCCCGTCGGGCCGCTGCATTGCTGGAGCAATGGGAGACCCTGAAGAAAGCCAACGGACAGGAAATGAAAGTCAGCGAAGCGGCTCAACTGGCACAAGAATATGTCAAGCAGAAGAAGTTTCAGGAAGGTGCCGAACTCTACGAGAAAACCGCATTACGCGATGCCAAACTGGCGGCCTGGCATTACAAAGATGCCGCCGCGGCCTGGCTGAAGGCAGGCGACAAGACACGAGCGGTTGCGGCCGCAAAGGCCTCCGCCGAGTGTGCCCCCGAAACCCGCTCGGAGTTGCTGGAACACTATTGGCATCGCGGTCTGGCCGACGTTTTCTTCGATACGGGGGAGTATGCCCTGGCGATTCCCCACTACGAACAGGCCATCGCCAAAACCCAGATCGACGGCTATCTGAAAGATTGCCGGGCCCGGTTGGAACTGGCGCGTATGCGAGTCACGCAGTAACAACCCCATTGACGCACAATCATTGCTGAGCCTGACGATCGCCGTCAGGCTCGGTTCGTTGAGTCTCTCAACCCGCGCACATGGCATCGGCACAGTGATGCTCTTCCGATTCGGCACCACTGATGATGATTTCAAAGCCCAGGTCGGCAATCATCTGATAGTCCTGCTCAGCGGGTTGCCCCTTGGTTGTCAGATAATCGCTGACAAACATCGAGTTGGCTGCATACAGGCTCATTGCTTGCAGCGATCGCAGTTGCACTTCGCGACCACCCGACACCCGCAACTCAGCGGCCGGGTTGGCCATGCGGTAAAGACACAATGCCCGCAGGCAGTCTCGTGGAGTCAGATCCTGCTTCTCGCCCAGCGGAGTCCCTTCGATGGCATGCAGGAAATTGACCGGCGTGGAATGCACGCCGAGTTCCCGCAGTTCGAAGGCGACGTCGATCAGGTCGTCGTAAGATTGTCCCATACCGACAATCAACCCGCTGCACAGTTCCAGTCCCGCGGCTTTGGCGACCTTCAGCGTGTTCAACCGGTCTTCGTAGGAATGCGTGCTGACGATATCGGCGTGATGTTCCCGGCTGGTGTTCAGATTGTGATTGATCCGGTCAACACCGGCGGCCTTCAAAGTCTGGGCCTGTTCTGGCGAGAGCAGTCCCAGGCAGCAACAGATGTGGAGACCGTATTCGTTTTTGATTTTCTTGACCGTGTTCGCGACGTGTTCCACTTCGCGATTGCTGGGGCCGCGACCGCTGGCCACGATGCAATAGGTCCGCGCTTGCTGGGCTTTGGCCCGCGCGGCGCCTTCCATCAATTTGGCTTCGTTGAGCATCGGGTAACGCGGGATTTCAGCGTCAGAGACGATCGACTGTGAACAGTATCCGCAGTCTTCCGGGCAGAGACCGCTTTTCGCGTTCTTGAGGAAATAGAGCTGCACCTGATGGCCGAAGTGCTCACGACGCACACGGTAAGTGGCCGCGAGGAGATCGAGGATTTCCACATCGGAACTATCGAGAATGGCCCGGCCTTCATCACGCGTCAGGGAGTGCCCGGCGAGCACGCGATCAGCCAGGGAATGCCATGTCGAGGAAGATGTTGCAGCGTCCATAGGTTTCCAGGTGTCAGCAAAATGGCGGCAGAGATCCGTCACACAACATGCGATAAGATACCTTGCCTTGCCATTCTCTGCGAGTAACAGCCTAAACTGGGCGGACCGCAGGCCTAACAGCGAGGGGTCAGGGGGTGACGGGCGGCATCGGAGACGCTGCGGGGGTCGTCTTCACCCGCTTATGGGTATAGAGCTTCTGGCTGTCGAGCGACCGGAGTTGCATTTCGGTTTCGTTGATGCTTTCGATGCGTTGTTCCGAAGTTTCGCCGAACAATTTGGCCAGTGTTGCCGTGGTGTTGGCCGGCTCGCCTCCACTCATGATCATGGTCAGGACATTGTCTTTGAGGGACCATTGAATCCGAAATGTTAACTTGGGGCCGTACAACATCTTGCCGACGCTGTCGAGTTCCAGGGACATGGTCGCGGTGCCGTCTTCTTTGAAGGTGAAGACCCGGTGACCGTAGAACTCATCCGACCAGGAACCGATGAGTAATCCACGATTGTCGACCGTGGGCGAAGCGGGCACAGGGGCGGCACTAGACTGCTCGACGGGTGGAAGCGGTTCCGCTGGCTTGGTGGAGGTCGAAGATGCTGTATCGTCGGTCTGGCTGGGATTTGTCAACGCGGCGAGCGGGGCCGAGGCCATGACCGGCGGCGAATCGGGTTCGCCATAAAACATGGCGATCGCCCCCGCAATGGCCAGGCCGGCAATAACAAAGGCCAAATGGTGTTGGGGCCGCCAATATTGCGGAGGTTTGATCACTGGCGTATCCGTCATATTCCCTACTCCTCGGCCCCGTCCAATCGTCGTGGAAAGCAGGACCGGCGTCAATTGAGGATTGCGTACAGAGATACGGACTCCTCAAGCTTTACCCCGCAACTCAGGTGTACGGTTGCGATCTGCAGGGGCGATTCGGTTAAATACAGGTTCACGTGTTGATCGCTCGAAAACGCTCAACGCGCTCACCGGCCTGATCCGACACCTGGGAAGCCTGCTCTATGAAATTTCTCACCACCAGTCTGCTCAGCCTGTTAAGTCTGGCAGCGATGAACGGGGCCTCTGCGGCACCATTCGAACTCAAAACAGACGACCATATCTGCATCATCGGCAATACACTTGGCGAGCGGATGCAGCATACCGGGTGGCTGGAAACGCTGCTCGTTGCCAAATACCCGCAGCATAATCTGGTCTTCCGGAATCTGGCCTACAGTGGCGATGAAATCACCGGTTACCGCGATGGCAACAAGCGGATGCGGTCGCGCGACTTCGGCACGCAGGATCAATGGTTGTCGGCGAGTGCTCCCTGCCCGCAACCCGACAAGCTGTCCTCCCGCGACAAAGAAATCGGCCGTGTCAGTGAGAACCGCTTCGGGCTGACCAATACCAAAGCCGACGTGATCTTTGCCTTCTATGGTTACGGGGAATCATGGGCCGGGGAAGCTGGCCTGGAGCAGTTCAAGAAAGATGTCGCTGATTTTATCGATCATACTTTGGGTCAGAAGTACAACGGCGAATCGGCCCCACGGCTGGTGCTCTTCTCTCCGCTGCCGTTGATCGACATGCAAGACTCAAGCCTGCCGGGTCAGGAATATATCGCTACGGTCAATCAGCAATTGCAGGCCTATACGGCAGCGATGGCGGAAGTGACCAAGGCGAAAGATGTCACGTTCGTCGATCTGTTCACCCCGAACAGTGGCAACGTCCGTCCTACTCCGGAATGGTCCATCAACGGCCTGCATCTGACCGAAGCGGGAGATAAAGCCGTCGCCACGCAAATCATGTCGGCCTTATTTCCGAAGGAAAAAATCGGCAGTGGTAAAACCAGCGATCAACTCGAGCCGTTGCGGAAAGCCATCAACGATAAGAACTGGTATTGGTTCCATCGTTATCGCACCACCGACGGCTATTCGACCTATGGCGACCGGGCCTTCCTCAAGTTCACGGAAGGCCCCGGCGGTTATGGCGATGGACTCTCTAACTACTCAGTGATGCAGAAAGAGTTGGAAGTCCTCGACGTCATGACGTCCAATCGCGACAAAGTGGTCTGGGCAGCCGCGAATGGGAAGACCGAAAAACCGGTCGACGATAACCTGCCCGAGTTTCTGAAAGTCGTCACCAACAAGCCGGGGCAGCTGGAAGGGGGAGCTCACCTTTATCTGACTGGTCTGGAAGCCATCGACAAGATGACCGTGCACAACGGCATGAAAGTCGAACTCTTTGCCGATGAAACGCAGTTCCCGGAACTCGTGAACCCGGTGCAGATGGCCTACGACACCAAAGGCCGCTTGTGGGTTTCAGTCTGGCCAACCTATCCGCACTGGCAACCCACCAAAGACATGAATGACAAGCTGCTCATTCTGGAAGACACCAATGGTGATGGCAAAGCCGACACCTGCAAAACATTCGCGGGGGATATTCATAACCCTACGGGTTTTGAATTCTGGAACGGGGGCATTCTGCTGGCTCAAGGCCCCGACTTGTGGTTCCTGAAAGACACCGATGGCGATGACCAGTACGACGAAAAGACCCGCCTGATTCATGGATTGGACACCGCCGACACGCACCACACCGCCAACAGCTTTGCGATGGAACCGGGCGGTGCGGTCTACTTCCAGGAAGGAACCTTCCATCATTCCCAGATTGAAACACCCTGGGGCCCGACCCGTCGTGTGGCCAATGGTGCCGTGTTCCGTTATGAACCCCGCTCGCACAAGTTCGATGTCTATGTCTCCTTCGGCTTCGCCAATCCACACGGTCACATCTTTGAAAAGTGGGGTCAGGACATCGTCTGGGATGGCACGGGGGCTCAGCCGTATCATGCCACGCTCTTTTCGGGTGATATCGATTTCCCGAACAAGCACGGTCGTCCTCCGCAGGTTTACAAGCAGCGCACTCGACCTTGCCCTGGCACGGAAGTTGTCAGCAGCAGTCACTTCCCGGAAGAGATGCGGGGCAATCTGCTGGTCGGCAACGTGATCGGCTTCCAGGGGATTCTGCAGTACAAACTGACACAGAACGGGGCCAGCTTCGGAGCTGAAGAAGTCGAACCGATTGTCTTCTCGTCTGACGTGAATTTCCGTCCGTCCGATATCGAAATCGCACCGGATGGGACCATCATGTTCACCGAATGGCAGAACACCATCATCGGCCATATGCAGCACAACCTGCGTGATCCCAGCCGCGACAAGCTGCACGGCCGGGTCTACCGCGTTCGCATGGCCGATAAGGAACCCCTGCAGCCAGTCGCCATTGCCGGGCAACCGCTGCCCCAGTTGCTGAGCCTGCTCGAAAGCCCGGATGACCGGGTGCGACACAGGGCCCGCATTGAGCTTTCTAACCGTCCGACCGGCGAGGTGATCCCTGCCGCTAAGGCTTGGATGGAAAGCCTGTCGACCAGCGCTCCCGAGTATGAGCATCATCTGCTCGAAGGGTTGTGGCTGTATCAAAGCCATGATGTCGTGAACGTCGAGCATCTCGAACGGATGTTGAAGTCCTCAGATGACCGGGCTCGTGCCGCTGCCACTCGTGTCCTCATCGCCTGGCGTGACCGTGTGCCGGAACCCTTGGCGTTGCTGCAGGAGCAGGTGAACGATGAAAGTCCCCGAGCCCGGTTGCAGGCGATTTGGGGGCTGAGCTACTTCACCGGTGCCGATGCCGTGAAAGCGTCGGAAATTGTGGTCGAGTCGCTGCTGTACGATCAGGATGAATTCCTGAAATTCGAGCTGGATGAAACCAACAAAACCCTCGACCGCCGTACCAAGGCGGTGAAATAATGAAATGCTGACCCGACCGGGCGGCTGTCCTCAACCAATAGCTGGCCCGGTCGTTCTTTCCCGCCGATGAAATACTGCCATCATGCCTGCCTTGCGTACTGCTTCTGCTCTGTTCTGCCTGATTCTTATCGCGTCGCCAGCCCTCGCCGAAGAACCGACCAGCGCTGTGGGTCCGCTGATGAAGCTGTTTGAGAGTGGGCGCTTGCCCGCTCAACGTCAGCCCGCGGTTGTGGAGATGATCTGCCAGCGTGGGAATGCGAACGATTTACGGGTCGTTCTCGATCGCATTCTGCAGGCCGATGGATTTGTACCTGAATTGCGAATCCAGGCACTCGATTGGCTGGCCGATGCCGCGGAAACCCGTAAGGTGGTGCCCGCTGGCGATCTTTCGGGCCTGGCAGCATTGGTGATCGGCGACCGTGCGACGGGGCAGCCCCAGTTGCAGCGGCGTGCCATCCGCTTGGCCGCCGAATGGAAGGTGGCCGCGGTGGCACCTGCCTTGCAAAAGCTGGCGACCAGCACCGAAGTCACCCCGGCTTTGCAGCGATCAGCGATCGATGGCCTCATCACGATTGGTGACCCGGGCAGTCACCAGACTCTGAAAGAACTCGCAACGGCGGGCCATCCGTTGCCGGTGCGTATGCAGGCCACGGCTGGGATTGTGAGTTTCGATGCCTCTGCTGCTGCCACAGCAGCCGCTGCCGTGCTGCACGATGCGACCGCGAAAGACGCACTCGGTCCACTGCTCGACGCCTTCTTCCAGCATAAGGAAGGGGTCGACGGACTGGCCGCCGCAATCAAGGCCCATCCGCCCACAGCCGATGTCGCTAAGGTGGCATTGCGGTACATGTATTCGGTGGGGCGGAGCGATGCGGCCTTGTCGAATGTCCTCGGCAACATCGCCGGAATCAGTGCCGACCCCACGCCGCCCACGCCGGAAGAAGTGGCTCGCATCGTTGATGAAGTCATCGCGAAAGGGAATCCGGCACGCGGAGAAGCAATTTTTCGTCGCAAAGATTTGAGCTGCATGAAGTGTCACAGCGTCAGCCGTGCCGGCGGCCAGGTCGGGCCCGATCTCAGCCCGGTCGGTGTTTCTTCGCCGGTCGATTATGTCGTCAACTCCATCCTGAACCCCAACTTGGCGGTGAAGGAACAATACGTCACGAAAGTCTTCGAACTCACTAGCGGCAAAGTGCTGACGGGTGTGGTCATCGATCGCGATGATGTGCGGGTCAACATCCGCGATGTCACAGGGACCACAGTGACTATCCCTGTGGCCGATATTGAAGAGGAAGTTGAAGGCCGTTCCTTGATGCCGCAGGGTCTGACGAAATTTCTGACGCATGAAGAACTCGTCGATCTGGCCAAATTCGTTTCCGAGTTGGGCAAGCCCGGGCCGTATGTGCTCAACCCCGGTAGAACCATTCAGCGCTGGAGGCTGATGAACGAAGCGCCCGAAGAGCTGACATCGTCGGTGCCGCATCTGGAACACGTCCGCGAACTCATTCTGGGAAGTGATTCCACGCATTGGACTCCGGTCTACTCGCAGGTCGCGGGGGTTTTACCACTCAGTGAATTGCGAGAAAATGGCGAACCGTTCGTGCTGATTTTGAAGGGCGAAGTGCAGGTGCGGACCGCCGGGGCGGTGCATTTCCATCTCGACTGCACGGAACGAACGCAGGTCTGGGTCGACGCTCAACCGTTTGATGACGCGAAAGATTGGTCAGCCACGTTCGATCCTGGTGTGCATGCGGTGATCTTGCGGATCGAACTTTCTGATCGCCCCGATCCCACCCTCAAACTGGAAGTGAGCACCCCCAACGATTCTTCAGCAAAGTTCGAACTCGTCGGCGGCTATTGATCCCCATCAAGGTCGCTTTCGCACGACTAACAAACGTGGAGGATGTTGTCGTTCCGGATCGACAGCGCAGCGTTTCCACTCGAATTCCGTTGCGGATAGTCCATCCATCCAGTTTTCCACGGCCGCAGTTTCCTGTAAGCCGCCCGGATGCCCTGTGTAAGCCACAACCGTAATGATTCCGCCTTTGCGGAGTAAACGGGCGGCTTGTTCCAACGCCATCACCGTCGTGGCTGCCTGTGTGATGATCAATTTCCCGGCACCGGGCAGATAGCCCAGGTTGAACATCACTGCAGCCAGCCGGCCGTGATATTCTTCGGGAATCCAGACCGCCAGATGGCAGTGGTCTTGCTCGATGAGCGTCACGTTGGAGCAACCAGCAGACCGTAAGCGGAATGCAGTCTGCTCCAAGGCGAGCGGTTGCCGATCGCAGGCAAAGACTCGGCCGGTCGGTCCCACCTGCTGAGCCAGAAACAGGGTGTCATGCCCATTTCCGGCAGTGGCATCCACGGCGATATCTCCTGGTGATACCACGGCGGCAATTTCGTCGTGCGCGATCGATGTCAGGGGCCGCATGCACTCAGCTCCGTCAACCGATTGAGATCACAACGAGGGTCAAACACCGGTTCGCCGCGCATCACGGCGAGCAGTTCCCTCGCCAGTCGCGGAGCCTGCAGCGTTCCTTTTGATCCCAGCCCATTCAGGTAACCCAATTGTGACGAACTCGGGTGTCGGCCGATGACCGGATATTGTTGCAGATGAATGGGTCGCACGGCCGCATGATGAGCCACAATTTGGAAAGGCCTGCGTAAGACCTGTCGCAGCAACTGTTCGATTTGCTCCCGCCCTGCCGCTGTCGGTGTTTCATCGAGTTGTTGCCATTCATAAGTCGAACCCGCCTGATACAAACCGTCGGCCCGGCGAGTGAGCCAGATCCCACGGTGTACCACGCGCGATTCTGTCAGGCCGGAGATGTCGAGAGTCAGAATCTCGCCCTTGGCTGGTCGAAAACGCACTGCGGAAAACCAGGGATGCTGCTGGGCTTGTAGTCCCTGACAACTGATGAGCCACCGCGCAGTGACATTGTAGCGAGGCAACATGACACCTTCAGATTGCAAGATAAGGCCATCGCTCCATGACAACGAGTCCTGCCGATAACATCCCAATCGATCAAAGAAATCACGCGAAGATTGCAGATACGTAGGGACATCGAGTTGCCCCGCTGTCAGCATTTCCATATCGCAAGTGGCTGGCAAGAAGGACTCAGCATCGAGTTCGGGCTGTGGTGGCGATCGCGTGATTTGCTCAAATTCGGGGTCGTTGCGCCGACGTTCAAAAATGGCGAGTTCTTCTGCTGTTTCGAACCGACGGACCATCGTTGTTTCGCGGAAAAACGAGGTTCCGAGCTCAGCCTCTGCCCTTCGATAGTGAGCCAGCGCGGCAGACCAGAACGCCGGGAACTGCCAGCTGATGACGAGTCGCTGTCCGGTGATCGGCGTGATCAGGCCCGCGGAGATGCGCGAGGGTGTGTTAGACTCGTTCCGATCAATGATCAGCACCCGCAAACCGGCCCAATGAAATTGCCAGGCAACAGCGGTGCCTGCCAATCCCTGTCCGAGAATGATGGCGTCATAGGTCATGGACATGACCATTGTTCCCCATCGAACACGGGGGGAGACTTTGCCGGAGTGATCACAAATCGATTCCCAGTTCCTCGATCTTGCGATAGAGGCTGGAAAGGCCCATGCGCAAGCGGCGGGCGGCTTCGCGCTTGTCAGGATACTCCCGCAGCACCCGCTCGATATGCAACCGTTCGTAGTGCCGAAGCGCCGACCGGAGATCATCGGTGTCGGGCAAGGGTTGCGAGGCCGTCACCAGATCGGGTGGCAAATCCTGTTGGCGGATCTGGTTGCCGTCACACATCATCACGGCCCGTTCGATGGCATTATCCAACTGCCGTACGTTGCCTTTCCAACTGGATGCGATCAGGGCACGAATGGTTTCGCCTGTGGCTCCGGAAACCAGTTTGCCCATTTCGCGGCTGTGGCGGGCAATGAAGAAATCGACCAGTTCCGGGATGTCGTCGAGCCGTTCGCGTAGGGGCGGAATGCGGATCTTGACACCATCCAGCCGATAAAACAGGGCTTCATCAAAACGCCCTTCCGCGACCTCTGCGGACAGATCCCGTGTGGTTGCGGCGACAATCCGTGCCCGTTGCGTGAAGGGTTCCGATGCTCCCGAGGGCAAGACTTCGCCATACTCAATCGCCCGCAGCAGCTTCGCCTGGGTCGGTAAGGGCAGGTGTGTGACCTCGGCCAGAAAGACGGTCCCTTCACCCGCATTCCGGAAGATCCCCGCCTGCTCCGGAACCTGTGACGAAGCGGTTGAACCAAAGAGCTGAGCTTCGAGAAGTTCGACAGGGCGCGTCGAACAGTTCAAAGCCAGAAACCGTTCCTGTTTCTTTGGTCCCCAACGATGAATCGTGCGGGCAAATAGTTCCTTACCAGTACCCGATTCCCCCACCAGCAGTACATTGGCATTCGTGATCGCAACGCGACGGATCGTTTCCAGAACTTCCTGCAACGCCTTGCTGGAACCAATCACTTCTTCCTGATCATCGCGGCGAGACAATTCGCGACGTAACGCCTGATTTTCCTGAAACAACTGGCGATACTGAAACAGTCGCTGCAGCTTATTGGCCAGATCGTCAAAAATCACCGGCTTGACGAGATAGTCGAACGCCCCGGCTTTGAAGGCCTCCACAGCATTCTCCACCGTGGCATAAGCCGTGATGATCAGCCCCGAAACATTCGGGTTGTACTGCAGCAGCCGGCGTAACAGGTTAACACCGTCGCCATCGGGGAGTTGCACATCGCAAATGGCCACCTGGAAGTCGCGATCGCGAATGGCTTTGACGGCATCGGCGATGGTACCGGCTGCAATGACGTCATAGCCATCATCCGTCAGGAACTCGCGCAACGAGGTGCGAATGATCTCTTCATCTTCCACGATCAGGACAGAGCGCTTCACGGTGTCATGACCTCTTCTACGGGTTCAGGGTCGAGTGAGTGCGAAGTGACGGGCAACATATCGGGGAGTTGCTGGAGTTCGTTGTTGGTCAACGAAACACAGAACGTGGTTCCGTGCGGCGACGTCGCGGTCAATTCCAACCGGCCGTGCAGTTCCTGCTCAACGATATTGCGGCAGACAAACAGCCCTAACCCGGTGCCCGTTTCTTTGGTCGTAAAATAGGGCTGGAAGACCCGCTCGCGATGTTCAGGAGCAATCCCGCGGCCGGTATCGATCACTTCGACACGCAACCAGCCGGAGACCAGCGACGTCCGCAATTCGATGGTGCTCCCCTCGGGAGTGGCATCCATGGCGTTCAGAATCAGATTGAGAATCACCTGCACGAATTGATCGCTGACCAGTCGCAACGCGGGTAACCCTGTGGCATACGTGATCACCATCCGTTTGCCTTTGCGGCGTTTGTAGTACTTGGCGATATTGAGCGCGGCATCGATCGCGCGATGCACATCGGTCAGCGATGCTGTCGAACTCGCGGGACGGCTGAAATCGACGAGTTCTCTGAGCGTACGCTGGATACGCCGCAGTTGATCATCGACCATGCTGAGCCGTTCCTGCGTGTGGTCATCCAGATTGCGTCGTTTCAGCAGTTGTACCAGGGAACTGATGGCTGCTAATGGGTTACCGACTTCGTGGGCAATTCCGGCTGCGAGCAGGCCAAATGCGGCTTGCTTTTCCTGCTGCACAATCATCGCCTGAGTTTCCTGCAGCTCTCGCGTTCGTTCATTGATGCGTTCTTCCAGCGAGTACTGATTCTGTTGCAGGGCGAGATTCAATTCTTCGAGTCGCTCACTGGCGTGCTTCAATCGGGCCGACAGCGATGTGCTGGCCCAGGCGACCCAGGCCATAAAGATCGGTGTCAGCACCAATGACGAAGATTCCTCGGAGGTGACCGTGCCCTGCATCACCGCGACAGACCCATAACTGGCCACATGCAAAGCCAATGTGCAGTAGGTGACTGCGGGAGCAAAGCGAATGGCGCTCACCAGCAGCGAGAGAAAATAGTAAAAGCGGAAGGCACTGAGCACGCCGCCATCGAACTGGCAGAGCAAGCCAATGAACATCGCCTCCATCGCGGAAGTGAAGAGGGGGTAATCCGCGAGGAAGACGGTGCCCCGGACACTGAAGTAGGTGTCACACAAAGCATAAGCGGCGCCGACTGCGAGAATGGCGTTCAATGGTGCGGTGGAACCATTCGTTCCCAGGAAATTCACGAGGCCGTAACCGACACAGATTCCGAACCAGCGAATCCGAATGGTGATCGCCTGGGCCGAAAGTTCCCAATCAAATTCGTTATCTCTGGTAAGAAGTGCTGCAGAAGACATCGATCGAGTTCAGTGCCGGTTCGCGGACGGTGCACCAGAATGGTATGGTATGACGGGATTATAGGCGGAATGTGTGCGAACATCAGCCATCGACTGGGACAATCAAACCGAATCTGTCGAACTCGCTGGTGATGACGATTTTGCGTTCCCGCTGAAGTCGGCCGTTGTTCCGGGCCGATAATGGACAAGTTGCACAATTGGCCGCTTGGTGCTCGACCCGTTTCTGCCAGAAACGCGACCGACACCCACGGCCTTGCGTCAGCGCTCACGAAGGCGAAAAGCGGCATGCGGATTGTGATTGCCAGTTCCGAAGCAGTTCCCTTTTCCAAAACGGGGGGACTGGCTGATGTGGCGTCTTCGCTTTCCAAGGCGTTGGCCGAGGCGGGGCACGAAGTCTGGCTGGTCACGCCGTACTATCCACAGGAACTAGCCAAACTGGGAGACCGTGCTCCGAAACTGGAGCCTCTCAACCTGACCTTGCCAATCGCCGTGGGAACGCATCTGGTCACGGCGCAGGTCTACAAAACGATGCTGCCCGGTTCGAATGTGTCGACGTTCCTCATCGATCAACCGGAGTATTTTGATCGCCCGAGTTTATACGTCGACCGTCTGGGAGATTATCGCGATAACTGCGAACGGTTTGTCTTCTTCAGCCGCAGTGTGATTCAACTGGCGGAAGCCCTGCATTTCGAACCCGACATTATTCATGCCAATGACTGGCAGACCGCGTTGATTCCCGCGTTGCTGCAGATCGAAGGGGGCATGCGCATCGGGCTGGGGCAGACGGCTTCGGTCTTCACCATCCACAATCTCGCGTTTCAGGGTCAATTCTGGCACTGGGACATGCTGCTTACGGGACTCGACTGGAAGTACTTCAACTGGCGCCAAATGGAGTTCTTCGGCAACCTGAACCTGATGAAGACGGGCATCATCTTCTCGGACATGATCACGACGGTCAGCCCGACTTATGCCCGGGAAATTCAGACGCCGGAATTTGGTTGTGGTTTGAACGGTGTGTTATCGTCACGCCGCGATGTTCTGGTGGGCATTCTGAATGGGGTCGATACGGAGGACTGGAATCCCGCCCACGACCGTTATTTGCCGAAGACCTATGACGTTCACACTGTCGATGTGGGCAAAGCGGCCTGCAAAGCTGAGTTGCAGAAGCGACTGGGCTTACCGATTTCTGCTGATAAGGCCGTGTTCGGTCTCGTTTCGCGGCTGACGGGTCAGAAGGGGCTCGACCTGGTCATGGGGAGCACCCACGACCTCATGCGCCACGATGTGCAACTAGTCGTGCTGGGAACCGGCGAACCGGGTTATGAAGCGGGGCTGCAACGTCTGGCACAAGAATTCCCCGAGAAAATCGCGGTCACCATCGGGTACAACGAAGAACTGGCCCACCTCATCGAAGCGGGGTCGGATATCTTTTTGATGCCCAGTCAGTACGAGCCATGTGGCCTCAACCAGATGTATAGCCTGATGTATGGGACCGTGCCCATCGTTCGATCGGTGGGAGGGCTGGCTGATTCCGTCGTGGATGCCACGGAAGGAAATGTCGCGAACAGTACGGCGAATGGCTTTTCGTTTCACGAATACCGCAGCGATGTCCTCTTCCGGCAAGTCTGTCGGGCGTTGGGACTCTACCTGGATCGCCGGACCTGGCGACAGTTGCAACGCACGGGGATGGAACGCGACTGGTCGTGGAAACGGAGTGCAAAAGATTACGTGGCAGCCTATCAGCGCGCCATCCAGAAACGCCGTCATGACCGGTGAGTTGTCCAGACGGCCTCGCAGGAGAACATTGACTCGTCATGTCGGAATTGCGTCGCGACCCCTGGGTTGATCGCTGGGTCATCATGGCACCGGAACGGGCCGATCGCCCTCAACCCAAATCGATCACGGCGGAATGGCCCGACGCCTCAGCGGACGATCCCTTTGCAGAAGGCCGCGAAGCCGAGACGCCCGGAGAGTTGCTTGCCTTACGGACTTCGGGAACCTTGCCCGATCAACCCGGCTGGCGTGTGCGTGTCGTGCCGAACAAGTACCCGGCCGTGCGGGCCGAACAGTCGGGAACTCCTGCCACCGAAGGGCAGTATCAATCGATGCCGGGGATCGGTGCGCATGAGGTGATCATCGAATGCCCGCAGTTTGAAACATGTCTGTCTCGGCTGTCGCTCTCGCATGTTCAAGAAGTGGTGTGGACCTACCGCGAACGCCTGCGGTTCCATCGGCAACAAGCCAAACTTGCACACATCCTGATCTTTAAGAATAAAGGCCGAGCCGCCGGAGCGACTTTGGCACATACGCATTCGCAACTGATGGGCACGCCCTGGGTTCCCAGTCTGGTGCAGCAGGAAGTGGCGACATCGATTCAGTATTGGCATCAGCATCAGCGGCAGCTTTGGACGGATCTTCTCCAGCAGGAACTCGCAGTGGGCCAACGCGTCGTAACTGTCGGCGAGCATTTCGTCGTGCTCTGCCCCTATGCCAGCCGATTCCCGTTTGAAACCCGCATCATTCCCCGCACAACGGAAAGCTGCTTCACCCGTGCGAGTGAGACTGAGATTCAGGAACTTGCCGAGCTGTTACGCAGCACACTTGCCGTGATGACCCGTTTGCATCCCACGCTGGCTTACAATCTCATCCTGCATACCATCCCCTTATCCGAGCAGGAGACGGCCGGATTTCGCTGGCATCTGGAGATTCTGCCACGCATTGGCCAGACCGCCGGCTTTGAATGGGGGGGCGGTTGCTATATCAACACCGTCGCCCCCGAAACCGCCGCGACCTGTCTTCAGGATGCCTGGGAATCAGCCGATACGGCCTGATTTCAGGCCGGTTTGGGAGCCATCAAACTGATGCGGCAAACTCCGTCATGATGCGGCGTGGCCAGCCGTAATCCATCCGGATGCAACGCCAGGTCGCGGAGACTGCTGCCGATATCGAAGAGATGAAATTCTTCCTTGGCATCGGTCTTCCAGAAGCCCAATTTGCCACCGGCATGGGCACCGAGGCCGCCAATCACATAGCCCTCAGGATGCCAGACCAGCCCCCAGGCGACACCGTTCATGTTGGCTTTGGTGAGGTGAGCGATGGCCTCTTTGCCTTCGGTCCAGTCGATTTCCGAGACAATCGGGTTGCCGACTCCGGCAAAAGCATTGGAGACATTGGTGATGCCGCTGGCCAGTAGCCGCGTGCCATCGGTATTGAATGTCATGGCGTGTGGTCCACCATAATCCGCCAGAAAGCCGCCGTCATATTTGGACAGGCTTTCGATCTTGAATTGACGCACCTTCTCGCCGGTCGAAACATTCCAGTGGATGAACTCGGCGACCAGATCGCCCGAGACCAGTTGCTGTCCATCTGGATGGAAGGCCACGTTGTAAACATTGCGGGCATGACCCAGGCAGTCACGGATCGGAGCACCATCGGCCAGGTTCCACAGGCGAACCTTCTGGTCGTTGCCGCAACTCGCGAGGAACTGTCCATCGGGACTCACCGCGAGGGCACGCACCCATCCCACATGCGCGTCGATGGT
The DNA here is from genome assembly GCA_016125225.1 of bacterium. Classification (GTDB taxonomy): domain Bacteria; phylum Planctomycetota; class Planctomycetia; order Planctomycetales; family Planctomycetaceae; genus DSVQ01. The sequence continues at coordinate 1,099,558 of WGME01000003.1, forward strand.
TTTGATGGGCGTCGGTTGTTCCGCGGTGGTTGACCACCAGATCAAGCGGCCATCATAGCCACCGGTCACCATGACATCGCCCGCCTTGGTGAAAGCGAAGCTGCGGACCCAACTATCATGCGCAGCGAGCACCGTTTTGGTCGAGTTCGCCAGTTCCCAACGAATGACGTTGTTGTCTTGGGAACCCACGAAAACGTAACGACCTGTGGGATCGAATCGGCAGGCAATCAGGGGGGCATCGTGCTTCAGTTGCAACGAGACATGAGTTTGCAGAGGATCGGCGGGCATGATGGTCTCCAGGTGGGAGCACAGGCGCCTGTGCTGTATGCTGAAGCATCATACATCACTCGCCCCACGCAGGGGCAGTCAAATGCAGTCCACCAGCACAGTTTCTGGCCGCACAGTCGTGGGAGAATTTCACCGATGAGCCAAGGAAGTCCCATGCGATCTTTTGCTTCAGTGACCCAAACTCTGGTCTTCTTCAGCATGGCCTTGGGTTCCTGGGTGCCAGGATTGCTTGCTGCCGAAACGCAACCGCGCAATTTCGTGTTCTTTCTGGTGGATGATCTCGGTTGGGCCGATATCGGGGCCTTTGGCAGCCAGTTCTATGAGACGCCGCATATCGATGCCTTGGCAGCATCAGGAATGAAATTCACGCAGGCCTATGCCGCCTGTCCGGTCTGTTCCCCCACGCGGGCCAGCATTATGACCGGCAGGCACCCCGTGCGGGTCGACATCACCGATTGGATTCCCGGATCTGTAGCGGGCAAAGCGCAGAACCCGCGCTTCCTGCATGTGAATGATCGGGACGACCTGGATCTGTCAGAAGTGACGATCGCCGAAGCCTTGAAGCCACGCAACTACCAGACATTTTTCGCCGGAAAATGGCATCTCGGTGATGCGGGGCACTTACCAACCGATCAAGGGTTCGATTTCAACCTCGGTGGTTTCCACGCAGGGTCTCCACCGGGTGGATACTACGGCCCCTGGAAGAACCCCTATCTCAAGCAGGAATTTGAAGGGGAATATCTCACAGAACGGCTGACCCAGGAATCGATCAAATTCCTGAAGACGCGAAACGCTGATCAGCCTTTCTTGTTGTATCAGGCGTTCTACAACGTCCACACGCCGATTACGCCGTACAAGAAGCGTTGGGCTCATTTCCAGGAGAAGGCAAAAGACGAGTTTGGCACGACCACGTCGCCTGCCATCGCGGAACATGCCGGGCAGTCACGCACGCGGCAGGACAACAGCGAATATGCTTCGATGGTCGCCGCCGTGGACGACAGTGTCGGTGCCATCCTGCAGACACTGGCTGAACTGAAGCTCAATGAGCACACCGTGGTCTTCTTTTTTTCGGATAATGGCGGGCTGTGCACACTGAAGAAGCCCGGGCCGACCAGCAATCTGCCGCTGCGGTCTGGCAAGGGCTGGCTGTATGAAGGGGGCATCCGCGAACCGCTCATCATTCGGGCTCCAGGAGTCACGGCACCGGGAAGTGTGTGCGAACAGCCGGTGGTCAGCATGGACTTCTTTCCGACCATTTTAGACTTGGCGGGCATTCCCCTCCGAGCCGAACTGCACGTCGATGGAGTCAGCCTGTTGCCATTGCTCAAGGGAGCACCCGCGATCGAGCATCCCCCGCTGTATTGGCATTATCCCCACTATCACGGGTCGACGTGGACCCCCGGAGCCGCCGTGCGTGCGGGGGACTGGAAACTCATTGAATTCTATGAATCGGGCGTCGCGGAGTTGTACAACCTGCGGGATGACCTGGGAGAACAGCACGATTTGAGCCAGACCATGCCAGAGAAACTCGCAGAACTCCGTACTCAACTGCAGGGCTGGCAGTCGTCGATGGGGGCCCAAATGCCGCAACCCAACCCCGATTACCGTCCGTGATCGGCCGGGCAATTTCATGAGTTGCCGCCTGTGTTCACCTTGGCATATGATCTCGCTTCCGATCAGAGTCTTCTGATCGGCTGAACCCTCTTGCCATCGTCGACGAAAGGCCTTCCCCGTTGGACCTGGGCGATCTGGTCAGTGCCATCCGTATTGTCGAATTGTCGGCGAAATCGCGACAGGCAGCGATCCGGGCACTGGTACAGGCTGCGGGTCTTGAAGACGAAAATATCGGTCCGGAAAAGATTCTCGAAGCCATCGAGGAACGGGAAGCAGCGGCCCAAACGCTAGTGGCACCCGACTTTGCCTTGCCGCACGCGTTCGTCGATTGGGACGGCGATTTCCGCATCGTCATGGGCCGCAGCCGCAACGGTGTCGACTATGGGTTACCGACGGGGCAACAGGTCAAGCTGATCTGCCTGCTGATTATCGGTCGCAAGCTGCAGCAGACCCATGTCAATGTGCTCGCCGCCATGGCCGAGTTGCTGAAGACGACCGAATTCCGTCAGCAACTGATCGACGCGAAAGACACCAAGGCGATCGATACCCTGCTGCTGGAGAAGGCGGGCCTCAAGGCCGATTCCCGTCCCACCCGTGCTCCGTCCATTCCCCGCATCACTTCCACGCTGATCAAGCAGGCGTTGCAACTAGTCGAAGGGATGAATGCTCAGGCGTTGCTGGTCGCCATTGATCGCGTGGAAAACGTTCCCTGGGACATCGTGAACGCCTGGACCGGGAAACTGCTCGTCGTGGTTTCAACCCATTCCGAAGACTTCCCCGTCGCGCGGCCTGATACGCATATCTTCGATGTGCTGCATGCTTCGCTCTCGCGGATGGACCGGGCCAACCTGGGCCTGCTGCTGGCAGCTTCGGATGGCTTGCTGAATGAAAAAAGCAGTGTGGTCTGTGTGACCGGTCCCGATGGCCGCCGCCTCGACAGCATTACCATTGCCAAACCCGAAGCTCACTTTCGGGCCATGCTGTCGGAAAAGAATAAGCGTGGAAAAACGATCATTCGTCCGGCGGTGCTACTCCGCGTGCTCTCGATTGCCTTGGAAATCGCCTCCGAGGGCCGCGAAGCCCATCCCGTAGGGACGATGTTCATTCTGGGCGATTCACGAAATGTCCTGCGGCATGCTCAGCAACTGGTGCTGAACCCATTCCATGGGTATTCCCGCCAACTCAGGAACGTGCTGGACCCCAGCCTCGCGGAAACGATCAAGGAATTTGCTTTGATCGATGGGGCTTTCATCATTCAGGGCGATGGTACCGTGCTTTCCGCTGGAACCTACCTCATGCCCCGTTCGTCTCCCAGTTCCAGTCTAGCGCAAGGATTGGGGGCACGGCATCAAACCGCCGCTGCGATTTCTGCCAGCACCGTGGCCATGGCGATTACCGTCAGCCAATCGACCGGGACCGTGACCGTCTTCCGCAATGGGGCGACGGTCTTCAGCCTGGAACGGGGCAGTTCGACGCGCTGGTAACCCGCCCGCTATTCTGATTCTTCACCGGACCGTGAGCGGTCGGCAAAGATTGGGACGCCAATCATCCGGCCGGAAAAGACCATCTTGCCGTTCACATAGCCTTGGAAGTCGAACTCGGCCCGTTTTCCGGGACGCAGCCGGAAGACTTTCGCCATCAACAGCAGGCGATCACCGGGGAACACCGGACTGCGGAAACGGACTTCTTCCATGCCGCCGAAGCCCAGGAAGTCTCCCCCCCCCAGCACTTTGTACTTTCGAGCATAGAAACCAGCGAGTTGAGCGGCACATTCGCACAACATCACGCCGGGCATCAACGCGAAATCGGGCATGTGTCCCCGCACCCAGAACTCTTTATCTGTCAAGTCCTTATAACCGACAAGGCCGTGATTCGGCTCGTCGATCATCAGGATTCCCGTGAGTTGTTCCATCTCGAACCGCTGGGGATTGACCGCGCGAATCTCTTCGATGCCGTACAGCGGACGGATCGGGTCGGTCAGGTCGAATTGTTCGAGGGGATAAAACGGCGGTGCGGGCATGCGAAATCCTCAACGCCCGGGTGACCCAGGCTGGCAGCAAAACTACAGGCTCAGAATATCGCGAACTTGGGGCAATTCGGTCAAGAGTCGATCGGGTTTCACGGCGGGATCTTTCAGATCCGCCATCGCCGCCCGGAGGCTGAGCTTATCGTGAGCGAAGAGGGCCGTCCGGAAACCGGCCTGCTTGGCCACCGCCAGGTCATCACGCAACCGGGACCCCACAAACAGGACTTCGCCCGGTTCGAGACCCTTGGCCTGAAACCGTGCGACGGCTTGCTGATACAGCGATCGGCTCGGCTTCCGTACCCCTTCCTGATAGGACAACGTCACCAGTGACAAATCGATGAGTTGCCCCAAAGGCTCGCCCGACCCCGCCAGCTCGAAGGCACGTTGGAGTTGAGCCAGCGTGAAGCACTGACCATCGGCCAACAGTCCCTGACGAATTCCTGACGCATTGAGCAAATTCAATGTGTCAACAGCTCCGGCGGTCGCCTCGGTGCCTTGCAGAGATGCATGGAAAAAATAGGCGATCTTTTCGCAGAGTTGATCGAGATCGCCATACAGTGATTCATCATAGCTGTACTTGTCGAGTTCCATCTTGCTGAGCACACGTCGCCAGAGTTTGGCGGCATCGACCTCAGTCAGATCCCCTTTTTTCCCGGAACCGGCGAGTCGCAGGTCATCGTAGGCATTGAGATAGAGTTGCTGCAGATATTCCCATGGGGCACCCGGCTTCCGCGACATGCTGTTCCACAGGTTGAATTCCTGCAGCGTTTTATCGAGGGCGACTTCCATCCGCATCTGCTGCGGATGCTGGAACAGCAGTTCGCCATCCGCAATGCGGAGCAAAGTCCCGTAGACATCATAAGCGACGGCTTTGATGCCCGGCAGCGGCTTCAGATAGGGTTGTGCGGGCATTGGCTGGCGCTTGGGAGCGCTCGGCCAACGGAGGTTCCGCTCCGACAACCATGTGGTGTATTCGATCAGGGATTTCGGCATGACTTCAGATCAGCGAAAGTTGAGATCCTGCGTATCGTAATCCATTGCACGCGATAACAAAACTGTCGCCGACAGTAGATGTTTCAGCGCCAAAAAGCCGCCACCGCTGAGTGGCGGGCATTCGGCATCCACAGAAACTCTGTACGATCTCAGGCCAGAATGCCGTCGACGACATGGCCATGCACGTCGGTCAGCCGATACCGCCGCCCCTGGAATTTGTAGGTCAGCCGTTCGTGATCGATCCCCAGCAGATGCAACATGGTGGCATGCAGGTCGTGAATGTGGACCGGATCTTTGACGATGTTGTACCCGTATTCACAGGTCTCGCCGTAGCTGGTCCCGGGCTTGATCCCGCCCCCCGCCATCCAGATCGAGAAACAGCGAGGATGGTGATCGCGGCCGAAGTTGTTGGCCGTCATCAAACCCTGGCAGTAATTGGTCCGGCCGAACTCGCCTCCCCAGATGACCAGGGTTTCATCGAGCATGCCCCGTTGCTTCAAGTCCGCAATCAGCGCGGCGGCAGGTTTGTCGGTCTGGCGGCACTCATTCGTAATCGCCCCTGGCAAACCACCATGGTGATCCCAGTCCTGGTGGTAAAGTTGAATGAACTTCACGCCCCGCTCCGCCAGTCGCCGGGCCAGCAGGCAGTTGGCGGCAAACGTTCCGGGATCTTTGGCGTCAGACCCATACAGATCAAAAATGTGCTGCGGTTCCTGAGCCAGATCGGTGACCTCGGGGACACTCGACTGCATCGCGAATGCCATTTCGTAATTGGCGATGCGGTTGTTGATTTCGGCATCGGGTGTCCCGGCGAACTGGTGTTCGTGCAATTCTCTGAGACCATCCAGCACGGCCCGGCGATTTTCCGGAGAGACCCCCGCGGGATTATTGAGGTACAAAATCGGATCGGCCGAGGGGCGGAATCGCACCCCTTGATGCTGCGACGCCAGAAAGCCCGAACCCCACAAATGCGACATCAGAGGCTGCCCCCCTTTGTTCTTCGTGATGAGCACCACAAAACTGGGGAGATTTTGATTGTCGGAACCTAGCCCGTAATCAAGCCAGGCCCCGATGCTGGGCCGTCCGGGAATCTGCGACCCACTCTGCATGAAGGTCACCCCCGGTCCATGATTGATCGATTCGGTGTACATCGACCGGATCACACAGAGTTCGTCGGCGACCTTCGCGGCTTCTGGCAGCAGTTCACTCAACCACTGGCCCGATTGGCCATGCTGCGCGAACTGAAACGGTGAACCGGCTAGCGGGATGGAACTTTGATTCGCGGACATGCCGGTGAGCCGCTGTCCGCCCCGGACGGAATCGGGCAGTTGCTGGCCATGTTTTTCGACGAGCAAGGGCTTACGGTCATACAGATCGAGTTGCGATGGTGCCCCCGACTGAAAGAGATAGATGACCCGCTTGGCTTTGGGGGCGAAGTGCGTGCCCCCCAGAATGCCCGCAGCCTGTGTCGCCGTCTCGCGACCCAGCAGTTCTGCCAAGGCAATCCCGCCGAGCCCGCCACCAATGCGGTTCAACCATTCACGACGGTTCAGCGTCGAGCCGAGTTCTGAAAACTTTTGTGGCATCATGGCACTCAAACATTCTGACAAAGTCGCAGGACCGAGACGAGAATCCTAACCGCAGGCCTCACCGCTTCACTACGCACTCATCGTGGTTCATCAGGGCATTGATGACGTTGGTCCAGGCGGCAATTTCGATGACGGGTAAGGCTGGATCAATCGGCTTCTCGCCGATCTTCACCAATGCAGCGGCATCAGTGGAATGCTCGCGATACCAGGCGAGTTGACGGTCATACATCCGCTGCAGAATGGCGAGTTCGGAGGCATCGGGTTCGCGGCCGATCAGGCGAATGCTGCCGGCGGACAACATGGCTGCCGGATCGCCTGCGTGTTCCTTGGATAAGGTTTCGGCTAGCACGCGGGCGGCTTCAATAAACTGTGGCCCATTGAGCAGTACGAAGGCATGCAGCGGTGTGTTCGTAATGTCGCGCCGAGCGGTGCAGACCTGCCGCTTGGGAACATCGAAGACTTCCAGCATGGGGGCCGGGCCAGTCCGTCGCCAGAAGGTGTATAAACTGCGTCGATAAAGTTGTTCGCCGGTCCCCGCGTTGCTGGGTTTGAACGACTCCGGCATGTCATACGTGCGGACAGGGGGACCGCCGAACTTGTCGACCAGCAGACCACTCGCGATCAGGGCGTTGTCACGAATCATCTCTGCCGGTAAGCGGAACCGTGGACCTCTCGCCAGCCAGAGATTTTCCGGATCGTCGGCCATGACGGTCGCCGAGCCCAGACTACGCTGCTGATAGGTGTGCGACATCACGATGGTTTTGATGAGATCTTTCATGTCCCATCCGGAAGCGATGAAACGACCGGCCAGCCAATCGATCAACTCAGGATACTCCGGCCGTTCCGACTGGCTGCCGAAGTCTTCGGCGGTTTTGACGAGTCCCCGTCCGAAGAGACTCTGCCAGACCCGATTGACCGTGACTCGGGCCAGCAATGGGTGCTGTGGATTGGTCAACCAGCGTGCGAGTCCAAGCCGATTACGCGGCTGATTCGCAGGGAAGGCCAGCAGCGAGGCCGGAGTTCCTGGCGTGACGGGATCGCCCCGCAGATTGTATTCTCCACGCTTCAGAATGTAGGCGGTCTTCGGCTCCGCGAGTTCTTCCATCACCATGATTTCCCGGGCCGAATCGGCGAGTTCACTCAGAGCTTTCCGCTCAGCCAGCAAGTCGGCCTGCAACTTCGCGTAGGTTTCATCGAACCGGGCGAGATAGAATTGCTGCCACCGGGATTGTTGGTCGCCGGTCAGGTCCGTCGTCGTTGCCTGTGCGAGTGAACCGGGGGCATAGACCTCGGCGATTTCAAGATCGGTCAAGGCCCGGTTCCAGACGCGGAACTCATCGACCAGCCCCCCTTTGAACCCACGATCACGGAACCGTTCCCCGATGGCAATGGAATCGCCCCCGCCGCCAGTGATGTCTTTCTGGAGGTGATCGCGAATGATGTTCGTTTCCGCCAATTGACCGTTGATGAAAATGCGGAGACCGCTGGCCCGGCCGGACCCGTCGCTGGAAACCGTCACATGCACCCATTCCCTGGTCGGCAGGGGTGACTGGCTTTGGATGGAAACGGCATCGCCCGGCCAGAAGTGAATCAACGACCATTGCAACCGGCCATCAATCAACAGCAACTCATAGCCCCGGCTGGCGGCATCGGTCCACGCGCGCGAGCGGTGAAAAATCACGGCCCGGTCTTTCATATCCGGCGTCTGCAGCCACAGGGACACAGTGAAAGGTTCATAGCGATGAAAATTCCCGACCGTGGTGGTGACCGCATGATCCCCGGTGAGCAGCAGTCCTTCGCCGATTTTCCCTGCGGTCAGGGTGTTCTCACCGGGTGAGGTCGCCGCGAGGTTCTCACCGACAAGGCTCGGGAACTTGCCTTCGGCATTGCGTTCTTCAAAGGGCAGATGCAGCACTTCGCCGGGGATGGGGCCTTCGATGACTGGCCGACTCGCTAACCAGTCGTCAATGGCTGCTTCCCGGGACTGGGCATAACCGAATGGGACTGCTTCAGCGGCTTTGCATTTCGCGATAGCTTCGGCCTGCTGTTTCTTCTGCTGTTCATTGAGCAACCACATCGTGGGGGTGGGGGCCGATGAGGTGAAGAACGAATAGAGCCCCGCTTCATCGATGTCGTCAAAGAAGGCAAAGAACTGGTAGTACTCACGTTGTGTGATCGGGTCGAACTTGTGGTCGTGACAGCGGCAGCATTCCAAAGTCAGGCCGAGAAAGGCCGTGCCAAAGGTCACCACGCGATCATTCACATAATTGACCCGATATTCTTCCTCGACCGAGCCTCCTTCCGCTTCCTGTTGATGCAGCCGATTGAATGCCGTGGCGAGCCGTTGCTCATTGGTCGGCTGGGGCAACAGATCGCCCGCGAGTTGCCAGGTGACGAACTGATCCCACGGCAGGTTTTGATTGAAAGCGTGAATCACCCAATCGCGGTACGGCCACATGTCCCGTTCGCGATCGACCTGAAAGCCATAGCTGTCCGCATAGCGGGCCACATCGAGCCAGTCGGCCGCCATGCGTTCGCCGTAATGCGGCGACTTCAGCAACCGATCGACTAGGTTCTCGTAGGCTTGGGGATCGTTATCAGCCACGAAAGCTGTGATCTCGGCGGGACTTGGCGGCAAACCGGTGAGATCGAAAAACAGGCGGCGGATCAAAGTATGACGTTCGGCAATCAGTTGTGGTGAGAGACTCCGGTCGCGAAGTCCTGCAAACACGATGTGGTCAATTTCATTGTGGGCTGCAATGCCTGTAGGAAAATCTGTCGGGACAGCCGGGAGGGCGACTGGTTCCACCGGCAGGAAGGCCCAATGCGGCTGGTACTCGGCACCGGCGGCAATCCAGCGGCGTAAGACATCGATCTCGGTCGCCGTCAATCGCCCCAACTTGGCATGCGGCGGCGGCATCACTTCGTCATCACTCTCGGCCGTGATGCGTTGGAAGAGCAAGCTGCCCTCTGGCTGACCGGGCACAATCGCTGCGATATCGGACGACGCCGGTTTGAGGGCGATCTCCCGGACATCGAGTCGCAGGTCAGCCGCTCGATTGGCACTGTCGGGGCCGTGACAGGCGAAGCATTTGTCGGACAGAATCGGCCGGACGTCGCGATTAAACTGGACCGGTTCCGCCGCCACGGAGCAGGTGGCGATCATCGAGAGTACAACAAACCATCCGGCACGCATGGAACCTATCCCCGCCAATCATCGAAGCATCAGCACATGTTGCTGACTTCCAGCGTAAACAATGGGAGCGGGGTTGTCATGCCAAGTCTGCGGAGTTGCTGATGATGTCCTCAAACTTACAACGTCACAAGATGGCCGTTGTCTTTCGCCGAAGCAAAACAGGCATCCATTACCCGTTGGGTTTTGAGCGTGATTTCGCCCCATTCCCAATCGGGGTGGCCACTCAGGGCCAGTTGCGAGAAGGTGCGGAACAACTGCGATTCCTGGGCATTCGGATGGTTGTTGCTGTGCTCGGGAATGGCCACCGTCCGGCCGCGTTCTTCCATGTCGAACTGGCAGCCGGAAACAATGAACTGCGAGTTGGTGACCCGATAGGTGACTTCGTCACCGAAGTAGGGCAACACGAAGTCGGGGACAAAGATATGGCCTTTAGTGCCGCTGATGCTGGCCCACTGCTGGTTCTCGGTCTGGAACGAGCAGTAGAACGAAGCCGAGACATTGTTCGCGAAAAAGAGTTCCGCCGAGAATTCTGTCGGCACAGGGTTGGGGCTGTCAGGTCGACCGGCTTGAGCCAGCATGCGGGCCGAGACTTTAAGCGGTAATTCGTACTGCATGGTCCACAAGGCAAAGCGGATGGTGTACCAGCCCAGGTCACCCAGGCACCCATGTGGTTCGAGTTCGCTGCTCGCGCGGATGTTTCCGGCGATGAAGGGTTCGCCGCCATTGAAACTGAACTGCATGCCGATGCGCCGGATCTGGCCGACGCTCGCGCCATCGTCCAGCGTCTTGCGCAAGGCAGGCAGGCGGGCACTGTGCATATACATGACGCCATCCATGAACTGCACGTTCGACTGTCGGCAGGCCGCTAGCATCTCTTCGACATCGGCCGCGCTGATGCCTACGGGTTTTTCCACCAGCACATGCTTGCCCGCGTGTGCCGCCTTGATGACCCATTCCTTGCGGAGCCCCGTGGGCAATGGAAGATAAATGGCATCGACATCATCACGCGACAGCAGGTCTTCGTAGCTGCCACAGGCTGTCGGGGCAGTCTCAAAAGGAACGGTTGCCTGGCATTCGGAAATAAACTGCTGGGCCCGGTTGAGGGTGCGGCTCGCGACAGCGGTCAGCTTCGCATTTCCCGCGTTGCGAATGGCCTGCCAGTTCTTACGGGCGATGCCGGCGGTTCCCAGAATAGCCCATCGACACATGACGTCTGTCATCTGCTGTCGCTTTCCACCGAAGAGAATCTCTGCTGCTGAGTTCACCGCATAGATTACGCGTCCGGCACGGCTGAGACAAATCAACAGGATTCACGCTGACGTTACGACTTCTACCCACACTCGCCCTTTTCATCGCGGGGGGAACGGACCATAATCGATCAGCAAGTTTTGATGAATGGGCCGCTGGTTCAGGCATGGCGTCTCTGGTGGGAGGAGTCTGCGTGTTTCTGACATCGCGAACGATATTGGTCGCTGGCTGGGCGATCATGATCAGCCACTGCGCGCTGCTGGCTGCCGCTGAGAGCCCCGACTTTGTGCGCGATGTGCGTCCGATTCTTCAAAAGCATTGTTACTCTTGTCATGCCGCGGAAAAACAGAAGAGTGGCTATCGGCTCGATATCAAAGCGGCAGCATTTCGCGGTGGCGAACTCTACGGCGCCAGTTTGAAACCCGGCGATCTCGCGGCAAGTCCACTCTTCCAGTTCATTGCCGATCCCAATGCCGATTTGCAGATGCCCCCCGATGGCGAACGGCTCTCGACGGCCGAGATCGAGACACTCAAACGGTGGATTGAGGGCGGTGCGAATTGGCCGGACGGTGTTGACCTCGCCACATTAGAAGACCGGACCGATCACTGGAGTTTTCATCCGGTGAAGCGTGCGGAATTGCCTTCCGTAGGGCAAACCGCTTGGCCACGAAATGAGATCGATCATTTTATCCTGTCTCGGCTGGAAGCCGCGGGGTTGGAACCCTCGGCAGAAACCGACCGCGTGTCGTGGCTGCGTCGGGTCTATCTGAATCTCATCGGGTTGCCGCCGACTCCAGAGCAAGTCGCTGCGTTCGTGGATGATACGCGTCCCGATGCCTATGCCAGGGTCGTGGATGAGTTACTGCAATCGCCACGGTATGGCGAACGCTGGGCTCAACACTGGCTCGATGTGGTTCGCTATGCCGACACGCATGGCTTTGAAGTGAACACCGAACGGCCGAATGCCTGGCCCTATCGGGATTACGTCATTCGGGCATTGAACAACGATACGCCCTACGATCGATTCATTCGCGAACAGATCGTGGGCGATGCGCTCGGAGTCGATGCGGCCACCGGTTTTCTGATTACCGCGTCGGTGCTATTGCCCGGGCAGATCGGCAAGGACGAACCATCAAAACGACTTGCCCGACAGGACTCCATCGACGAAATTGTGGTCAACGTCGGCCAGACGTTCCTCGGCCTCAGTGTGGGGTGCGCGCGTTGCCATGATCATAAATTCGACCCGATTTCCCAACGGGATTATTACGCCATGCAGGCCCTCGTGGCGGGCGTGGAGTATGAAGAACGCGTGCCTGATACGCCGGAAGTCCGGGCCATCCGCGAAGCCGCCGCAACGGATCAGAAACGGCTTGCCGTCGTGGATGCCGAGCTGGCACAGTATGTCCCCTTGGCCGGAAGTGGCGCAACTCGGCCGATGATCAACGCCCGGCAGAATGTCGACCGCTTCGCACCGAGAGAAGCTCAGCGGCTCAAACTGACCATTCTGGCGACGAACAACCTCGAACCCTGCATCGATGAGTTGGAGATCTTCAATACGTCGGGAGAGAACATCGCCCTCGCCAGTCGTGGCGCGAAGGTGACATCTTCCGGAGATAATGTCTCGCCCAATCGACACGAACTTCGCTTTCTGAATGATGGCGAATACGGAAACTCGCGGAGTTGGATGTCGAATGAGATGGGCCGTGGGTGGGTCACTGTCGAATTGGCGGAACCACAGATGATCCAACGGGTCCACTGGGGACGTGATCGACAAGGGAAATTCACGGATCGGCTGGCCATCGATTATCGCCTGGAAGTGTCCTCGTCGGACGGCAGTTGGCACGATGTGGCGACGGCTGCCGATCGCGAACCCTACGCACCGAATGCCCCGAAGTCGCAAGTGACAACATTGGAAGGGCTGACGGACGAAGAGCGGAGCATCGCTGCCCCGTTGCTGGCAGAACGTGAACTGTTGCAGAAGCAGATACAGGCGGCCGAACAGTTGCCTCGCTATTTTGCGGGCCAGTTCCGCACGCCGGATGATATCCATCTGTTGAGCCGCGGTGATCCGGAACAACCGAAGGAACGGGCCATCCCTGCGGTGCTCAGCACATTCGGCACCGTGAATCTTACCTCGGAGGCGGGTGATCGCGAACGCCGCGTCGCTTTGGCTGACTGGATTGCCAACCCCGGGCATCCATTGACCGCACGGGTCATGGTGAATCGCATCTGGCAGGGACACTTTGGCGTGGGTTTAGTAGAAACGGCCAGTGACTTCGGTCGCAGTGGGATGCCGGCGTCGCATCCCGAATTGCACGACTGGCTGGCCGATGAATTCGTGCAGTCTGGCTGGTCGATCAAGGAATTGCATCGACGAATCGTTTTGTCAGCGACTTATCGACAGTCATCCGCTTACCGGGAGACACCAGCCCAGCAGGATGCGGATGTTCGATTACTCTGGCGGTTTCCCCCCCGCCGTCTGGATGCCGAGATCTTACGAGACTCGATGCTCGCCACCAGTGGGCAGCTTGATTTGACGATGTACGGACGGGGATTTGATCTGTTCAATCAACGGGGCGGGCTGTCGGGTTTTACGCCGGTGGAACATTTTACCGGCCAGGGACTGCGTCGCATGATCTATGCACACAAAGTCCGCCGCGAGCGCGATGCCGTATTTGGTGCGTTTGATTGCCCCGATGCCGGACAAAGCACGGCACGACGGCGGGAATCAACGACACCCTTGCAGGCCCTGAATCTGCTCAACAGTGGTTTCACCCTGGACTGTGCGGCGGCGCTGCAATCACGAGTTATTCGCGAGGTGGGAGCAGATCCGGCTGACCAGATTCGCCGGGCGTATCAACTGGTATTGAATCGTGATCCTGTCGATGAGGAACTGGCAGATTGCCTGGTCGTCGTGCAGGAGCACGATCTCACCGTGTTGTGTCGCGCTTTGTATAACAGCAATGAGGCCTTGTTCCTGCCATGACTGATTCCCTCGAACAACTGTCTGCCTCAGGTCGGGCCTTGCTCAATCGTCGCGACTATCTGTCCCAATCGGCAACGGCCTTGGGTGGCATTGCGTTGAGCAGCCTGTTGCACGAGCAAGGGTTGTTAGCGGCCACACCGTCGACGCCGCACATTAACCCCGCGCAGCCGTATGCCCCGCGAGACTCACACTTCCCGGCACGCGCGAAGAATGTGGTCGTGATTTTTTGTGCCGGTGCCGTCAGCCAGCTGGAGACGTGGGATTACAAGCCGCAACTGATTGAATGGGATGACAAGCCATTGCCGGGCGGGCCGGCCGTGACGTTTCAGGGCCCGGCGGGGAATCTGGCCCGGCCGCAGTATAACTTTCGACAACGGGGCGAGACCGGCAAATGGGTCAGCGACATGATCCCGCATCTCGCCGAACTGACCGATGACATCGCGTTCATTCATTCATTGACCAGTAAATCGAACACGCACGGCCCGGCAGAGAATTTTCTGTCGACTGGCTTCGTGCTCGACGGCTTCCCAAGTCTCGGTTCCTGGGTGACCTATGCCCTGGGGAGTGAAAGTCAGAACTTGCCAGCTTATGTGGCGATTCCCGACCCGCGAGGTGTCCCGCAAAATGGTTCGAACAACTGGGGACCGGGTTTCTTACCGGCGGCGTTTCAAGGGACCACGTTCAGTTCAAAAGAACCGGTTCGCCACCTCACTGCTGCCGGCACAACACCGCGTCAAGATGCTGCCACTCGCCGACTGCTCGACCAAATGAACGCGCGGCATCTGGCCACACATCCGGGAGATGAAAAGCTCGCGGCCCGCATTGCCAGTTATGAACTCGCCGCCCGCATGCAACTGAGTATGCCGGGATTGAGCGATCTCAGCACCGAACCGCAGCATATCCTTTCGATGTATGGGGCCGATGACACTGAGAATGCCGACAAAGCGGCTTTCGCCCGTAACTGCATTCTCGCGCGGCGGCTGATCGAACAGGGCGTGCGTTTCGTGCAGCTCTTCAACGGGGCCTATGCCAGCGGTGGCAAGTTGAACTGGGACGGTCACAGTGCCCTCAAGGATCAATACGATGTGCATGCCGCGATCCTCGATCAACCCGCCGCGGCACTCATTCGTGATCTGCGTCAACGCGGTTTGCTGGAAGAGACTTTAGTGGTCTGGTGCACCGAGTTCGGCCGCATGCCCTTCTTCCAGAAGGGAGCCAAGGGCCGCGATCATAACCCCGATGGCTTCACCTGCTGGCTGACCGGAGCGGGAGTTCGTCCCGGTGTGAGTCACGGGGCTACCGATGACTTTGGACAGCGGGCCATCACCGAAATTCACCCGCTGTACGACTTCAACGCCACCATTCTGCATCTCCTGGGACTCGATCACGAACGGCTGACATTCGAGCACAACGGGATTCAGCGACGTCTGACCAATGTCGAAGGTCATGTCATCCACGAAGTGCTACGGACTTAACCGGGATTACTGCGGTGATGTCGTGCGGTTCGTGGCGGTGTGACGGAATGCTTCGTCGGAAGACAGCGGCTTACGGCTGATTTCCTGCCAATGGCGGATATCAATTTCATAGGGGCCTTGTGGACGGTCAAAGCCCCCAAATTCGGCGAGGTATTTTTCCAGGCGACCGAGTTTCTGCTCGGCTGTCAGCTCGCCGGGATGCCGCGTTCCCGGAACCCGGCCCCACAGAATGCGCGATGCACCCGTGGTGGTAAGTTCCAGCAATTGATCATCGATCGGTGTCTCGGGGCTGGCATGTTGCGGCAAGGTGATGGATGCCAGCCCGAGGGGTTTCCAACGCAAGCCGATGAAGTAGGCAAGTTGAGCGGCCGCGACCACACCGTTGTCACCCCACGCGCGCCCGGCTGCGCCACGTGGTCGGGTCGCGATACCAGTGACGACAATGTAGCGCTGAAGATCTTCCTCATCGAAATCATTCGGCGGCAACAACACACTCTGCTCGTCAATGGCGTAGAAGCCATCGGGAACTTGCACCAAGGCGACGGGGCGGCGGTACTTCAGCTCGACCGTCACCAGGGCCGGGTAAACATTACGGACCGAGACAACTTCCGCCACCCACGGGTGGGCCGCAAACGCGGTCGCGAGACGTGAGGGGAGCGTGTCATCCAGCAGCGAAAGTTCTTCCGGGAGCTGGCCCCGATGACGGACCTGCTCCAGAAAGTCGGCCGGTAACGCTGCCGGAACCGGTGGTTCGAGCTGGATTTGACGGAACGGCAACTGATATTCCGCACGCTCGTGCAACTTGGGAAGTTGGTCGATAATCCACGGTCCGAGCACTGGCAGTAGTGCGATCGCCGCCGCGGCAATTAACACGCGGGGACGAAAAATCCGTTGGGTCAATGCCGGTGCCGCTGGTGCCTCCGGCGCAGCGGGATTCGGTTTGGACATGGCAGCCACAATCGAGGAACAGGGAATCTTACCTATTCCATCGGATGCAGACGGCCGGGCGATGCAGATCACTCGGCGTGCGAGGTGCCGTCACCGACAGAGGCGCGCCGGACCTGTCTGTTCTGCAGAAGATGCGGCCGCGGAGGTCCACTGCGCAGGCAGCTTTGAACCGCACGATCGCACAATTCGGCAAAATCGATTCCCATCCGGGCGGCGGCCTTGGGAACCAGACTGTGATCCGTGAATCCGGGCACCGTATTCACTTCCAGAACCCAGGGCTTATGGGATTCATCGAGCCGGAAATCGACGCGGCTCAATCCTCGTGTACCAAGGGCACGACATGCGGCGACAGCGGCATCTTGTAGTTGCCCCATTGCTGCGGGTGGGAAATCGGTCTCGAACACGTATTCGGTCGCTTCGTCTTCGTATTTGGCATGATAGTCAAAGAAGGGCCGCGTGGTCCGGATGCAGATCGGTGGGAGCACTAGCTCATCGAAGATTCCGATCGTCCATTCCGTCCCTGTGATGTAACGCTCCACGATCCCGAATTGGTCGAATTCGAAGCAGTTCTGCAAGGCGGAAGCCAGTTGGCTTGGCTCTTGGACTATGCTGACACCCAGGCTGGAACCTTGGGTGTCGGGCTTGATGACGCACGGATAGCCCACGCTCTCGACCATCTGTTGCAAACGGCTCTGAGAATCGCTGGCATGCAGCAGCACATAGTTGGGCGTCGGCACGCCGAACTGCAGCAGCCGTTCTTTAGCCGCCGACTTGCTGAAGGTGAGACGCGATGTGGCCGCATCCGATCCGGTGAACGGGATGCCGGCGTGCTCCAGAATCTCCTGCAACTGTCCGTCTTCACCAAAGCGACCATGCAGGGCATTGAACACCAGATCGAACTGTTGCCAGTCAATGCCCGACAGATCAATTCCCGCTGGATCGATGGGAATGACGGTGTGACCGCGAGATGACAAGGCCTGCATAACCGAGGCACCACTCAATCGGCTGATAACCGCTTCATCCGAGTCGCCACCCATGAGCAGGGCAATGGTCTGTGAGGCGTTCGTCGTCATGGCAGCAGCATCCCTGGGTGCCCCGAACTGGCGTTCGGTCGAAGTTATGGTTGCAGTGGTTGGGGAGCATTCGCATCACGCGAGCGTCTGAGTTGTTCCAGATAATTCGCGATGGCATCGTGCCCGACGCTGCTTTGCCGAATGACCAACGACCGCGTGGAATCAAAGCCTTTGACCGTTCCCTCGCTCCCCGCCGTTTGCCACGACTTGGGCAGAATGTGTCGTTGAATCCGTTGGATCAGGGGCTCAAAATCGGGCTTACCCGTCTGCTGGTCGAACGACACAAGATCGGCAACGCCATACACCCGCACTTGCCAATCATTTTCGGATTTGGGCGGATTGTTGACGGGCACAGGCTGGGCTTCATTCGCAACCGGGGCCTGCTGTGCTCCGATCAGCACCAGGTCTTGTCGCACGGAATAGCCAAGGTCCAACGGCTTCATCAACTCTTGCAGCACTTCATCGAGGGGGGCCTGATCAATTTCTACTGTGATAGGTTGAGCCAGTTTCGGAGCAGCGGCCGCTGCGGTTTCTGGCTCCATCACCACGGTAAACCCCGCCTGCCGGGCGACATACTGCAACACATCCTTATGCGGTTGCTGCACGGCTTTCACCGACACTTTACGATGGAGCGAGGCCGCATCGGTCGCCTGGACCGCTGGCGTCGACTTGGGATCATCCTGAATCACCACGGGCAATGGCGCAGGAGCACCGGGTTCCGTCGCGGAAAAATGGAATTCGAAGCGACGTCCGGTCTCTTCCGACACGGTCACGCCAGCGGCAGCGCCGGGGGTCTGCAGCACCGGTTGAGCCAGTACCTTCTGACGACCCTGGTCATCGACTTCAATGATCCGTACCTGCACCAGATAGTGCCGCATGCCCGGAGTCGGAGCGGCGGACGAACGCGTCACCGTCGCCAAGCCCGGATCGGCTCCCCATTGGGAGGCAGCCCAGACCAGAAAAAGCACGGGAGTAGACAATCCAACTCCTCCTTGAGTGGCGATTGTCGAACAGATTTCGAGCGCACACGAACCGGAAAACAAGTCCTCCGGCTGACGGTGAGTCTTACCAGATTTGTACTTCCGGCTCCAGACGGATTCCGAACTGGCCTTCCACCTTGGTCTGCACCAGATTCATCAATCGCAGCACATCGTCAGAAGTGGCACCGGGCAGGGTGACCAGAAAATTCGCATGGCGATCACTCACTTCCGCACCGCCCACACGGGTTCCTTTGAGCCCCGCTTTGTCGATGAGTTCGCCCGCCGACGAACCACGCGGGTTTTTGAAGATGCAACCGACCGATTGTGAAGCCAGTGGCTGAACCGCTTTTTTGGTGATCCAGATTTTTCGAAGTCGTTCCGTAATTTCTTCCGTGGGTTCCGGTTGCAACTCGAAGACGGCTTCCAGGATGATCAGGTCCCGCATAGCACTTTCGCGGTATTCGAACATCAGTCCATCTCCCTCGCGCTGCACGGGGGAACCCGTGAAATCGAGAGCGACAACTTTGGTAACCAGGGCACCGATATCGCCGTGACGCCCGCCAGCGTTGCCCACAATCGCTCCGCCAATGGTGCCGGGGATGCCCGCGAGCACTTCAAAACCGGCCAGTCCGGCGCGGATTGTCTCGGAAATCACATGCGACAACGCCGCCCCGGCACCGGCCGTGCAGACGTTTCCGTCGACCTTCACGCTGCAGAAGGCCGGGTTAGTCAGGCGAATGACGGCCCCGGGAACCCCTTCATCACGCACCAGCAGATTCGACCCGCCGCCCATAATCCGCACAGGAATCTGGGCTTCATGGCAGGTTTTCAGGACTCGGCTCAGTTCGTCCGCACTACGCGGAGCGAGACAGTATTGAGCTGGTCCGCCCACTTGCAGCCATGTCAGCGGGGCCAAAGGCTCGTCGCGAAGGAGAATCTCGGAAAAGTCGTCGAGTGAATTCATGTTGGATCCGGTCGATATCACCTGCTCCCATGGTGATCAGTACGTCACCAGGATTGAGTGCATCCTCTACAACCTGCGCGGCATGGTCAAGGGAGGTGCAGGATTCCGCAGGAGTTCCCCGCTGCCGGATTTGTGCAACCAGTTCCGCTGCGACTTGGGTTCCGAGATCCGCTGCTGACTCTCGGGCCGCGAAAATCGGCGTGATTAGCACGGAATCGGCCAGTTGAAAGCTGGCGGCAAACTCCGCGAGCAGTTGTTGCGTGCGGGAAATCTGATGGGGTTGAAAGATGACCCGCACTGGCCGAGACCCGAATTGCTGCCGCGCCGTTTCCAACGTCGCCGCGACAGCGGTGGGATGGTGGGCGTAATCACTGATCAAAGTGACACCGCGAAATGACCCCACCAGTTCGAAGCGGCGATGGATTCCCGGAAATTCGGCGAGAGCACCACGCAGATCGCGGGGCGGCACGCCCAATTCGAACGCCATCGCGGTGGCAGCCAACGCATTCAACACATTGTGTCGCCCCGGCTGCGGGACGATCAACTCGGAGATGAACTGCCCCCGGCGGAAGACCCGGCAACGCGAACCCCAACCGCTGGGTCGCACATCAGCCGCCCACCAGTCGGCCTCCGGCACCCAACCGAATGTCAGTACGCCTGCGGACGACATCTGTGCTGCGCGAATGGCTCGCTGATCTTCAAAGCGAGTCAGGACGAAGCCATCCTGGTGCACTTGTGCCGCGAATTGACCGAACGCCCGCTGCAGATCGTCGGCATCGGTGAAGTAATCAAAATGGTCGGGCTCAACACTCAGAATCGCCGCGCAATGCGGACGATAATCGAGAAAACTCCGCTGATACTCGCAGCTTTCCACGACGAAGTGCTCGCCGGTTCCGGTCCAACTGCTTAGTCCGGAACCACAGAGATCGGCACCAAACAAGGCCGTGGGATTGAGCCCGGCTTCCGTCAGAATCCAGGCCGTCATCGCGGTAGTGGTGCTCTTACCATGCGTCCCGGCGATGCAGACCCCCTGACGTCGTGCCAGCAACTGCCCCACCATCTGGCTGTAGGTCTGCTGTACGATTCCCAATTCCGTGGCCCGGACCCGTTCGGGATTCGTGGCGGGGATCGCCAGGCTATGAATCAACTGGTCAACATCGGCAGGAACATGGGCCGCCGCATGACCTTGAGCGATCGGAACTCCGCGTTCGATCAATCGTTGTAAGCTCGCCGGGGGAGTTGAGAGATCGCTGCCGGAAACCTGGTAACCCCATCCATGCAGCAGATCGGCCAGCCCTTTCATCCCCGATCCCGCACAACCCACCAGATGCACCTTGCGCGACGGCAACATCCCATCGTCGGCAACGGCGGGAAGAGGCTGCGGCAAGGGGAAGGGCATCGATCGGTGCGTCATCCGTGACCAATCCAGGTTGAAATTCGCGATCGTCCTGATCACGAAGGCGGGGGCGTGTCGGGCAGGCGTTCAAGCAGGTATCGATTGTTCCTCGTGAGTCACTTCACTCAAGCGGATGGAACTTGGCCGGTTCGTACAGCCCGATTCCATCAGCTAACGAATCGGCA
Source organism: bacterium (assembly GCA_016125225.1). Taxonomy (GTDB): domain Bacteria; phylum Planctomycetota; class Planctomycetia; order Planctomycetales; family Planctomycetaceae; genus DSVQ01. The sequence goes on from WGME01000003.1 coordinate 1,120,519, forward strand.
GACTGGGCAATTTACCGGCCGAATCGCAACCGGCAGATTATGCCGACAGGCGACCAAATTCGCCAAGACCAGAATTCGGCCACTGTTGTTAAGTCTTCTGATAAACCACCTGCCCCTGAGCCACCGTGGTCAGAACATCCAGATGCCGGGAATCGGCCGGTTGCCGGAACACGAAGACATCGGCAAGAGAGCCACGGCGTAGTCGGTTGGTCTCAAAGCCCAACAACCGGGCGGGATTCCGGCTGGTCATGTCGATCGCTTCTTTTAATGTCACTCCGGCAAGCCGCTGAATCTGCGTGACACAGACATCGGTGGTGTCCGCCGAACCGGCCAGCAATTCGGTTTGACCTGCGACGACCAGTTTTCCACTCGGCAGAATTTCGCTTTGACCGAGCACACTGGAATAGACTCCCGGGGGACACCCCGCCCAACCCGCGGCATCACACGTGAGGACGGTCATGCGGGGCGATTTCACCTTCAGAAAAATCTTGAGAAGTGACGCCGGCAGATGATGGCCGTCGGCAATCAAACTGGCTGTCAGCCGTGGATCGGCTAATTGCTCGAAAATGTGATTGCGATGGCGATGAATCATGGCGGCCGAGCCATTCCCCAGATGCGTGCTCAAAGTCGCCCCGGCATCGACGGCGGCCCGAATCTGATCAGGAGTCGCCGCCGTATGACCGATGGCAATCGCCACCCCGGCTTGCGTCGCACGTTCAATGAATGGCACGGCATTTTCAACTTCCGGGGCAATGGTCACCAGCCGGATGCGGCCTCCCGCAGAGTCTTGTAGCAGCCGGAATTCGTCCCAGTCGGCTGGTCGGACATGCTCTTTGGGATGAGCGCCGCGGGCTCCGTCTTCCGCGGAAATGTACGGGCCTTCCAGATGACAACCTGGGACCATGTGGTTCACCAGCGGATCTTGATCACACGCCGCCGCGATGGCTCGGAAACCCCAATCGAGAGCCGCACAAGAGTTGGTCACCAATGTGGGACAAATTCGCGTGACGCCATGTTGCAGGTACGCTTTCACCGCTGTGGCTGCCAGTTCCGGCGTTAAGCGGTCGTCACTGAACCACACGCCGCCATAGCCATTGATCTGCAGATCGAACAAGGCCGGAGCAATCCACGGCCAGTCCGTCACCAGCGAGGACGGTGTGGCCGGTTCGACGGCGGCAATGCGGTCACCACGGATCATCACACGGACGGGTTCGCCGGTGTCGTAACGTCGTCCTTCAAGGACATTCACTGTCGGTTACTCCTGCTGATTCACGCTTCAATTCGAATTTCGAGTTTCGATTTTGAGATTTACTGCTGAGGTGGATGCTCGCGATGCCAAGCCGTTCGCTGTTGATACTCCATCGCCACGGAGAGCAACAGGCTTTCCTGCCGTGCCCCGGCAACAATCTGCAGCGATGTCGGCAGGCCATCGGCACCGGGTCCCATGGGAATGCCCATCCCCGGCAACCCGGCGGCATTGCCTGCGGTCCCCAAGGGGCTGCTCGAAAAGCCTCGCGACCAGGACCGGAAATCGCGGTCAATTGGCCCCGCAACGGTGGCCATCGTCGGTGCGATCAGTATCGGTGTCTCACGCATCAATTGATCGATGGCCAGTTGAATAGGCCGTCGGACGCGCAGGGCATTGATGTAATCCTTCGCAGGGACAGCAAGGACCGAGTAGCCTCCCCATTTGTCTTCCGGAGCCGAAAGTTCCTGCACTTTGCCACTGGTGATGAATGACTCAAACGCTGCTGCCATTTCGCCATTGATGATGGTGCTGACCACGGGGCCATAAGGCAGTTCGGGTAGAGCGACAGTTTCCACGGTAGCGAAATCGCGAAAGACGTCGCAGGCCGCTTCAAACCGAGACTTGACTTCTGGTTGCACGTTGTCGAGACAACCTTCGACGATGCCGACTTTCAACGTCTTATCCGCGATGATCGACTTCGTGAACTGATAGCCTTCCGGCATCGCGGTGAAGTCGACCGCATCGGGGCCGGCGAGGACCGGCAGGACCAGGGCACAATCATCCGCACAGCGACACATCGGTCCGAGTTTGTCGAGCGTCCATGATAATGCCATCGCTCCGGTGCGCGGCACGCGGCCATAGGTGGGCCGAAAACCAGTAACGCCATTGGCGGCCGAGGGATTGAGGATCGAACCCGAGGTTTCCGACCCGATGGCAAAGGGCACCAAGCCTGCCCCTACCGCGATGCCGGAGCCTGAAGACGAACCGCCGCCCCAGCGGGTTTTGTCCCACGCGCACAACGCGGGGCCGGTGAAGGAAGCATGGGCCTGTCGATAACCAAAGCCCCCGGCGAGTTCAATCATTGCCAGCTTCGCGACCAATACCGCACCGGCTTTTCGCAAGCGTGTGATCACCGTCGCATCGGTATCAAAGACCTGATCGCGAAACGGTGCCGCTCCCCAACTGGTGGGAATCCCAGCCGTGGCTAGCAAGTCTTTCGCTCCATACGGAATACCATGTAATGGGCCATGATCGATGCCGGCAGCAAAATCGGCATCGGCTTGTTGAGCCTGCGCTAACGCCAACTCTCGGGTCAATGTGACGACGGCGTTGTGGGCTCTGCCGATGCGTTCCAGTCGTTCGAGAAAGAACTCCGTGAGCGCGATCGACGTGGTTTCTTTCGCCCGCAATTTCGCGCCGAGTTCACCGATGGTTGCAAACGCCCAATCTGCAGGAATCATTCTGCGTCCCCAGCTTCATAGGGTGGCGCGGGAGCCATGAAGATGGTGGCCGGGTCATCGCCATTCTGCAGAGGGAATTCGCTCAGTGCTTTGCCGCGGGCAATATCGGCTCGTATGTCGCCGAGCACTTCGGCGATCGTTTCTTGAGTCCAGTGCTCGCCTGGGCATTCGGTCATGACGGCGGCTAACCGCAGGGCAGCGAGAGATGGGGGCTTGGGTGGCTCGGACTGCTCGGTGTCTTGCGCCACCGTGTTTCCCGCCATCATGCCCAGTGTTCCGCCTGCCACACCGGCGGTGAGATGCCGGGCAAAGTCGCGACGATGCAGATTGACCGTTTCACTCATGGTGCATTCCACGAAAAAGCCCAGGGAGAGCGATCCCTGGGCCTGTGATTGTCGCGAAGATGGCGAACGGTTGCCAGTGTTACGCCAGTTCCGGTAGCGGGTCGCGATGATCAACGAGGAACATCGGGCGACCGGTCGGGTCGGGAATCGTGGTGTGCATCGGATCGATGCCCATGTTGCGATACAACTGGCAGATGATTTCCTGCACCGGCACCGGGCGGTCTTTCGCGTACTCACCGAGGCGATTCGTCGAGCCGATCGCCTGGCCCGTCCGCATGCCGCCGCCCGCGAGAAATGCCCCACTCACTTGCGGCCAGTGATCGCGGCCGGCTCCCGGATTGATACGTGGCGTACGACCGAATTCGCCCCAGGCGATGATGGTGACATCATCGAGCATGCCGCGGACTTCGAGATCTTCGATCAGGGCGCTGATGCCTTGATCGAGCTTGCCGCCGTGATCGCGAACGAGATCAAAGTTCTGCCCGTGGCTGTCCCAGCGGCCATAGCTCAATGTGACGCAACGCACACCGGCTTCAATCAAGCGGCGGGCCATCAGCAGCTGGTCGTTGCAGGTCGGAGCACCATCGTACTGATACTTGTAGGGCTTACCGTCGCCATAACGCGCCACGATCTTTGGGTCTTCTTTCGAGAGATCGAGGGCATCGACAAGTTTGCTGGATGTGAGCACACCGAAGGCGGCTTCAGAGAACGCATCCATGCCGCGGAGCATGCCGGACGCGTCGACATCTCGCTTCAGAACATCGAGGCCCTTCAACAAGCCGCGACGGTCTTGCAGGCGGTCAACGGAAATGCCGTTCAGCCGCAGATCGTCCATCCCCTGACCCTGCGGTTTGAATGCCTGATAAGCCGAGCCGAGAAAGCCCGGAGCCCCCGGTTCCGACCACGGGCCATGCTGGGTTTTGTCGGCCAAGGCGACGAAGGGCGGGACCGAACGGTCAACCGGACCCTGTAACTTGGCGACGGCGGCCCCGATGCTCGGACGTCCGCCAACCGACGCGGCGTCGTTGCGTCGCCAACCGGAGAAACACTGGAACGCGTCGTGAGCGCCGTCGCAGCCTGTCACCGATCGGATGACCACGCATTTGTCCATCTTCTGGGCAATACGCGGGAAAACTTCACAAATCTCGATGCCGGGGACATTGGTTGCGATGGGCGCAAACTCGCCGCGGACTTCGGCCGGGGCATCGGTCTTGATGTCCCACATATCTTGATGAGGTGGACCGCCACCGAGGAAGATATTGATCACACCCTTGTGCTTGCCAGACGACGTAGGGCTTTGTGCCCTCAGGATTTGCGGCAAAGTGAGGCTGGCGAAAGAACCGAATGCGAATCCCCCGATTTTCATAAACGAGCGGCGGGAAACACCATCGCAAAAGCGCTGGGCAGGGCCGGAAATCGTCAGCATGGCGGGTCTCTCAGAGTGCGAGCGGGTGAGGACAACGACACGGCGGGATTGCTGATCCGACACGCTTGCCAATGAAACGCATCAAACCAGCAACATGTATTCTATCGTCTCTCAGAAGATGTGCAATCCAGAAGTTCCCAAAACATGGACAAATGGATATTTCTTAGCCGCGAGACGCCAGTCGAGCGCTGTGTTGAGCGTTTTTTGTAGATCGATAACAGCGCTCGACTGGCGTCTCGCGGCTAAGGGGAAGATGGCCAATGGTCAGCGATCAGAGCGGCGGTGTCAGCCGGGTTGATCGGAAGGGCCTGGCATTCGGCGAGATTACGGAACCAGGTGCATTGCCGCTTCGCAAACTGCCGTGTACGGGTTTGAATCGTGGCGATGACATCGTCTCTTGTCCCGACGCCCTGCTCGATCCAGTCGATGGTTTCTTTATAACCCAGGGCTTGTCGGGCGGTATGGCTTAAAGGCTGTGGCAATGCGAGTAACTGCCGCACCTCTTGTTCAAGTCCTGCAGCGAACATCTTTTCCACACGTTGATTGATCCGCTCATGTAGCCAGTCTCGCGGCGGATTCAGCCAGAAAACATGGGTCGGTCGCAGATCGAATGGCAACGGAGCATTCTGCTGCTGCGACGACAGCGGCTGGCCGGTTAAGTGGTGCACTTCCAAGGCCCGAATCACCCGGCGAAGGTCATTCGGTGATAATCGAGCGGCGGTGACAGAATCGACATCTCGCAACCGATCATGCAGCAGCTGCGGTCCGAACTGTTCCGCCTCATCTTCCAATTGGCGACGAAAATCCCAATCGGCGGCGGGACCATCAAACACGCCGCGTAACAGCGACCGGAGATAGAGTCCCGTGCCGCCGACGAAGAATGGAATGCGGTCGCGTTCCAGAACTTCAACGATCACTCGCTCGGCCGCTTCCAGATACTGTGCGACACTGAATTCTTCGTGCGGTTCAAGAATGTCGAAGAGATGATGCGGCACCCGAGCCCGGTCTTCTGTGGTTGGCTTGGCCGTGCCGATATCCATGCCCCGGTACAACGTCATCGAATCGAGTCCGATAATTTCGGCGCCATGACGTTCGGCGAGCAACAGCGCGACCTCCGATTTTCCGGACGCCGTTGGCCCGACCAGGAACCAGCATTGTCGTAGAAGTTTCGGGTCAATCTGCATGGCGACGGGGCATCAATCTCGGGGCGTGCGGTTGCGAAGCGTCAGGTCGTCAGGTTATACCCACGCATTCCTACTTCCGATACGCCTCATTGGAAAGTCCGCCGGCCATGCACTCTACGCCGAGCGATCATGATACCTTACCTCCGTCGCAAGATCCCGAACCGCAACATGGCGTGATTGAACCGCCGCGGACGTTGACCGGCATGCTGGCCAACCTCGGGCCGGGGCTGATTATCGCGGGGAGCATTGTCGGTTCCGGGGAACTCATCAGCACGACCAAGACCGGTGCACAGGCAGGGATCTCGCTGCTGTGGCTGATCATCATCGGCTGCATCATCAAGGTTTTTGTGCAGATCGAACTGGGCCGCTACACCATCAGCCATGGTGAAACGACGCTGTCGGCCCTTGATCAGATTCCCGGGCCACGTCTCGGCGTCAGTTGGTTGCTGTGGTACTGGGCACTCATGATGCTCGCCTCGATGGGGCAGCTCGGCGGCATCGTCGGCGGGGTCGGACAATCGCTGGCCATTGCGGTGCCGATTACGGGGGACTATGCCGCCGCCGTGCGGGTTCCGTCCGAGAGTGATTTCCAACGCTATCTGAAATGGGAAGCTGATTTTGCTGACGGGCATGCGGCATTCGACGCCTTGCCCCCCGCTCAACAAACCCGCGTGCGGCTCGGTCAGGAAGCCTTTCGCCGGGCGATCAGCGATCTGGGAGACCAAGGCGAACATCTGTTGCAGGCGGCACGCGAGGGTCAACCGATCAAAGATCCCACCACACGCGACGATAAAATGTGGGCGATTCTCATAGGCATTCTGACATCGTTCATGCTCTATGGCGGAAGATACAACCTGATTCAGAATGTTTCGACGGTGATGGTAGTCACCTTTACGTTCGTCACGCTCGGCAACGTCTTCGCTCTGCAATCGACACAACAGTTTGCGATCAGCGGTGACGAATTCTGGCAAGGGCTGTCGTTTTCGTTGCCGTCATCGACCGGCGGTAAGAATCCTTTGCATACCGCTTTGGCCACTTTCGGCATCATTGGGGTGGGGGCCACGGAACTCATCGCCTATCCCTACTGGTGCCTGGAGAAGGGCTACGCCAAGCACGCGGGACAGCGGAGCAGCGATGCCGGGTGGGCTCAGCGGGCTCGTGGGTGGGTGAAGGTGATGAAAGTCGATGCTTTTGCGTCGATGCTGGTCTACACCATCGCCACCTTGGCCTTCTATTTGATGGGGGTCGCCGTGCTTTACCGGGAAGGCCGCGACCCGGTTGGCATGCGAATGGTGAGCACGTTGTCCCAGGCTTATGCCCCGGTGTTCGGCGAATATGCCCGCTGGCTGTTCCTGATTGGGGCCATCGCGGTGCTCTATTCCACTTACCTCGTGGCGAGTGCCGGACATTCCCGCACCGTGGTCGATGCCTTGAAACTGTTCGGTCTGGTCCCGAAGCACAACGAACAGGCGCATGAGCGGACCTTGAAATGGGTCTCGTTCGCCTTTCCATTGTTGTGTCTGGTGATCTTCCTGCTGGGCCAAGACCCCGTGACGATGATTCTGCTCTCGGGCATTATGCAGGCGGTGATGCTGCCCATGCTTTCTGGCGCGGCACTTTACTTCCGTTACACACAAACAGATGTCCGCCTGCGGCCGACAATCGCCTGGGACTTGCTGCTGTTCGTCTCGTCCCTCGGCATGCTCATCGCCGGGGCCTGGGGCGCGTACAGCCAGTATCAGCAATTTTTCAAGTAGCGTGTTGAGAGTTGCCTGAGAAGTAGATTGATAGAAACGCAGAGGGTAGGCAGATTAAGAATTTCGTGATCTCTGTTGCACGATCGATCGTTAGGTTTTGTATGGGCGATTAGCATGATCGTGGTATCAGTCTGAAGCATCGCGTTCCAGCAGTTTGTTCTGACTGTGGCGGTTGACATGCGGCAACGTTCAGCCTTTACGCTGATTGAACTGCTCGTGGTGATTGCGATCATCTCGTTGTTGATCGCGTTGTTGTTGCCAGCGGTGCAGCAGGCTCGGGAAGCGGCTCGCCGGACCCAGTGCCGCAACAACTTGAAGCAGATCGGTCTGGCGTTACACAACTACCACGATCAGCACAACACGTTTCCACCGGGGGAAGTCTTTTCGAGTGCCGTCCCGTTGGACCTGTCGGCATGGTCCTGGTCGGTGATGATTCTGCCTTATGTGGACCAGTCGCCGCTCTACAACCAGCTTCAGCCGAATTCTCCCGGCCCGTTTTCGGCGGCCTTGGTCAATCCCACGTCACTGGCTCTGTTGAGAACATCGTTGGCGGTCTATCAGTGTCCCTCGGATACCGGTAGCCCCGTGAACAGTGACCGACCGCTGTTACCACCCAGCCATGTGACCGTGGGAAAGTCCAACTATGTTGGGTCACACGGTGTCACGCGGGGGACTCCCGGAGATGGCATCTTTGATCACAACTCCCGCCGTGGTCTTCGCGATGTGACCGACGGGACCAGCCAGACACTGCTGGTTGGCGAGCGATCCGCTGCCGATACCGGGTTGAGCCGGGCTTCGGTCTGGGCAGGCATCACCAATCCCGGCAGCACCTGCACGGCGACCGACGACGGTCCGTTCGTCATTCTCGGCAACGCCACTTACCGGATGCAATCCGGACAACCTTTGGAACCCGGGCTGATAACTCCTTGCCCGATGGTCACCTTCAGCAGCCTGCATGATGGCGGGGCTCACTTCCTGCTCTGCGATGGCTCCGTGCGCTTTATCAGCGAGAACATCGACGCCTTCATTGGTGCACCCATCACCGACACGGCACAATGGGGCGTATTCCAGAAGCTGGCCAGAAGAGAGGATGGCCAGATCGTCGGCGACTTCTGACAGCTAAGTGGCGCCGGGAACCTTTCCACGTTCAGTCATGAGGGAAGCGAAAGGCATCGGCTTCCGCCTTTCATAAATAGTAGAGTTCTTGAACTCACTCGAACCGTACCAGGCCGAAGGTTTCCCAGGTGGGGGGCCAGCTCGCGGGGTGGTTGGCGGCGTGGTAGCCTTCTTGCGGAATGGTGCGGACGACGCTCAGGCCCCAGACGTCGTGATGGTTAGGCGCGAAGTCGGTCAGTTCGCTCCAGGGGATGGCGATTTCGACCTGCCAGCGCTCGGGTTCGCTCGTGCAGGCGACGTACCACTTGGGATTGAACGTGGCATCTTCCCAGCAGCGATCACGGGTTTGACCCCGCTCGTCGACACTGAATTCGTACCACGTGGTGTAATCGCGATCGAGATCGAGTGCGATGCCGATCCGATCGTGATCCGTGAGATCGGCGTCGTGGTCGCGGTCACTTGCCAGCAGAAGATCTCGTGGACTGCGACCGTCCCGCTTCACGTGGGCGGCGATGTACAGGAACTCGGGATCGTAGGCGAACATCGCAAAGCCGGAACTCGCTGCCGGTAATTCGGGATCGGGGCTAGGTGGGGCGAACGACACTTCCTGGGCCGATTGCCAGCAGGGATCGGACAGGACGCCATCAAGCACCGGCCGAATCTGGACCGACTGCGCATGGCTGAGTTGCCTGGGAGGCGTGGTGACGGCCTTGGCCAGCCAGAGTTCCTGTTCGACGAGGGCAGCCAGTGGTCCCGTCGAGTTCGTAAGCTGGAACCGACGATAGACTTCATCGGCCTGTCCCGCCGATTTTTTGTTCCGCATCAGGGCAGCGAACGGGAGTTGAATTTCCGGCTGCTGGAACAAGCGGGGCGACTGCTGCGATAACTGTTCGGCCAGAGTCACGGCCCGTTGCCGCCATTGCTCGGTGGCATTCGGAGCGGCATCGGTGGGTACCCCTCGGGAAACCATGACACGGTTCGTTGGCGACTGAGCGGGTCTGGGAACGACATCGGCAACGGTCAGCGGAGCGGCCAGAAAAGTTCCACCCGGTTGCTGGGCCTGGTCGATGCGTTGTTGAATGGCCTGGGGATCGGACGCTTGCACGCTCAGGCTCTGACCGGTACCACGCAAACGCAAATAGGCGACTTCACTGCTGGTCCAGTATTGCATCAGCCATTCCATCGCGGCGAGGGCCGCTGGATGCTGCGGGTGGCGACGGATCAGTTCCAGATAAGTCGATTCCGCGAGTTCATATTGCGATTGTTGTCGATACTGTTCGGCGAGGTTGGACATCACAACAACAGCCTGATCGACTGCCAGATCACGTAAGACATCGGGAAGTTGTGCAATCAAATTGGCGTTTTGCATGCTGTCGGCTTCTACTCGCTGAGCATAAGCCGCAAAGTTCCGCTGCGATTGCAGACGTTTCAACCCGATCGCCTGCTGGCGTTCATCGATGGCTACAAGCGATCGTCGAGTGGGTGTGCCCGGTGCGACATCGATGCCGGCAAAAAAGCCGCCGGCATGGGGGCTGGCCGCGGAATCGTGTTCCAATCGTCGATAGGAACGTGCCGCCATTTTCGTGGTGGCTGCGAGCAGGCTGAGACCCGGTGCCGTGACGTTTTGCAGGGCGTCTCCGGCGCGGGGCAGATAATCCTCCGGAGAGACGGTGACATCGCCCCGGCTGCCCACGGGAAGTTCCTGAAAGACCCGGCGAACTTGCCAGGGCGGCAGGTTCGTGAGTTCCTGCAAAGCCAGTGACCGCGTGGAGTCGGCCGCCTGTGCGAGGGCCACTTGCGACGCCTGCAGCACATAACTCCCCAAGGCATCACCCTCGGCGATGTTCGGCAAAAAGACGACGTCGGGTTGGTAGGTTCGCAACTGACGCACCAGGCTTTCAACCAGTACTTGCGGCGCCCGTTGCTCGGTGCGTTCCTGCCAGCGTTGCATCAAACCTTGGGGCGAATTCCAGAGATCGGGGCGATCGATTGGTAGTTGCCAACCAATGCTCGCTGTATTGATCTTTGCGATATGCACGGCAGCGGGGAGGCGATCGCGTGGATCGCTCGATGCAACTGTTGAAGTGGGAGGCTGAAACGAGGCCACCCAGATAACGCCGCGATACCCTTCCTCGTCGTTGAGTTTGACGCCACATTCCAAAGGCACACGGCTAGGCTCCGGAACGATCGAGAGCCACGCGGCACGGCGCGGTTGCCCCTGGGTTGCCGTCCATGTGCGGCCGCTGTCGGTGGTTCGCAATATCGTGCCCATTTCGCCGACAGCAACACCGACTTCTTCCGTGAGAAACCGCAGCGACAGGATCGGCAACGTCTGGCCCGTGCGTTGTGGTTCCCATGTGTGGCCTTGATCGGGGGAATGCCAGATCGTGCTGCCAGGGTGACCCGTCAACCAGACGTGTGTTCCCCGTGACTCCACGCACGCGAAGTCCATGACATCACGTAACCCTTCAGGAAGCTCACCGGGGGGGCTTTGCCAGACGACACCGCCGGTATGCGTGGTTAGCACGAGTCCGCCATCACCGACGAGCCAGCCTGTTTCATCAGCATTCAGAGTGACGCCACGAATCGCACGACCTGACAGTGCGGGCAAACGCGATGCCAGCAATTGATTCCCGGCGATCAGGGAAATCTGACCATCGCGACTGGCTGCCAGGCCCAATTCCGGATGCAGAATGGCTGCAGCCATCCAGTCGCCGGAGAGGGAACTGCTGAGCGGTTGCCAGGATTGTCCGCCATCCTGCGTGCGATAGACACCCGTTGCGCCGGATGTTTCAGGACGGCAGACCGCCACGGCTTCATCGGGCGAGAACCAACGCATGTGGATGATCGCGGGGAGATCTTGATCGCTGACCGGAAACCAGCTTTCGCCGCCATCCTGAGTCGCGTAGATCACACCTGCGGCAAGTCCCGTGAACGGTTGCCAGCGTGTTCCGCCGACCCATCCCCTGCGGTCGGAGAGAAAACTGACGGTCCGCAACATCAGGGCTTCTGGGAGTGGACGCGGTTGCCAGGTTTGACCACCGTCCTCACTTCGCCAGACCATCCCCTGATCGCCCACAGCGTATCCCGTACGCGAACCAATGAACTGCACGGCATGCAGGTTCGCATCGTCCTGAGCCGGTGTCGGATCAGTCGACATTACACCCACGAGTGAACTACGTTCCTGGGCAGCGGCGATTGTCGTGGTCAGGCCAACCCAGACCGCAAATAACCATCGGTAGTGCCGGGTCAGTCGAGCATCCATGCCGCAGACTCCTGTTCGGGACGAAATCAGCAGCATTGTGCCCCGGATGGCCAGTTGGGAGCTAGACCGGTTTCGGCATTTCCTCACAGAATCAGCATGGCATCGCCATAGCTGAAAAAGCGGAATTTCTCGGCGATCGCCAGGTCATAAGCTCGCCGGATGAGATCGTAGCCTCCCAGGGCACACACCAGCATCAGCAAGGTCGACTTTGGCAGGTGAAAGTTCGTCAGCAGGGCATCGACGGCTCGGAACTGGTAGGGAGGATAAATGAAGATCTTCGATTCACCCTCCCAATTTTGCCCAAGATGCAGGGCTTCAGCAGCCGTTTCCAGAGTCCGTAAACTCGTGGTTCCCACTGCGACCACGCGATGACCACGGTGGCGTGTCTCCTGCCAGGTGGTGACGGTCGACTGCGGAACACTGCACCATTCCGCGTGCATTTCATGTTCGCGGATATTCGCCACATTCACGGGACGAAATGTTCCCAGGCCCACGTGCAGGGTGACCTCGGCTTGTGACAATCCGCGCTGGGCACAGGCCGCCAGAAGTTCGGGCGTAAAGTGTAACCCAGCCGTGGGGGCGGCCACGGAACCGGGTTGGCTGGCATAAACTGTTTGATAGCGCTCGCGATCCTGAAGATCTTCCTGGCCATGCCGGATGTACGGTGGCAAAGGGACCGACCCGTATCGGTCGAGCAGTTTCCAGCACGACTCATCCGAAGCGGGAGTCACCAGCCATTGGCCACCCTCGCCCCGCTCTTCCAGTTGTAAGAGCAAACGGTCCTCTGGCAAGTGAGGCGAGACAATCGTCAGCAATTCGCCGGGTTGTAGGCGCCCGCGGGTTTGACCGATGATTCGCCACTGACCCGTATTGTGAAGTCCGAGAAACAAACCCTCCCAGGCCCCGCCCGTCTGTGTCCGCTGGCCAACCAGTCGTGCTGGTACCACGCGACTATTGTTCAGCACCAGGCAGTCACCGGGAGACAGCCAACCCGGCAAATCCCTCATGGACCCCAGTTCGATCTGTTGCCGGACGCGGTTCACGATCATCAACCGCGCCCCATCTCGTTGAGTCGGTGGATGTTGTGCGATCAATTCGCCAGGAAGTTCGTAGTCATAGCTGTCGAGACTGGTGAAATCAGGCATAGCGGCTTTCGCAACAAAGTTCAGCCGAATCGTAGAAACCACCGGCGGCAGGCGGAAGTCTGCGAGCTCAGCCGCCGACCATACACTAACCCAACGTTTTTGCATGCTCAGGCCTGAAACGATGTCGTCCCCCACTCGAATTGCCTTTGTCATCACGGAACTCGATGTGGGTGGGGCGGAACGAGCGTTAGTGCAGATCGTCACCGGATTATCGCGGACCGAGTGGGAACCTCTGGTGATATCGCTGGGGCCTTGGGGGCCGCTGGTGGCCACACTGCAGGATGCCGGAGTGCCGGTCCATTGCCTCGATGCGGTTCATCTCTGGGATACCCCACGGGTGTTTTGGCAACTACGGCGGGAACTCCGTGCGTTCCGTCCCCAGGTACTGCAGACTTTTCTGTTCCATGCGAACATCCTTGGACGGTGGGCTGGATATTGGGCGGGTGTGCCCCACATTGTGTCGGGCTTACGCGTCGCGGAACGCCGCAGTGCTGTCTATGGCCGGCTGGATCGTTGGACAAATTCGCTGGTGGACTACAACGTCTGTGTCAGCCGGGCTGTTGCCGATTATTGTGAACAACAGAACGGCTTGGACCCCCGGAAAACGGTCGTGATTCCCAATGGTGTCGATACCACCATCTGGGCCTCCGCACTGCCTATCGATTCCAGTGCGTATGGGATTCCCGCCACGGCTCAAATCATTCTGACGGTCGCACGCCTGGAGCATCAAAAGGGCATTGATGTGCTGATCGCGGCGGCGGCCCGGTTTCTGGCGTCTCTGCCGGATGCCCATCTCGTCATCGTGGGGGAAGGCGAGGCTCGGCAGCAGTACGAAGACCAGGCCAAAGCCTTGGAAGTCGCATCACGAATCCATTGGCTCGGACACCGTGGCGACGTTGCCAGCTGGATGCAGCGAGCCCAGTTGTTCGTCCTGCCCTCACGCTGGGAAGGCATGCCCAACGTGATCCTGGAGGCCATGGCGGCCGGTGTCACCGTCGTCGCCACGGACGTCGAAGGTGTCAGCGAATTGCTGAACGATAGTGTGAACGGACGCATCGTTCCGTCCGAGAATCCCGTAGTGCTGGCTGAGGTCACTATCCAGTTGATGAGTCAACCTGAGTTTTCGGAAAAGTTGGCCGCCGCCGCGCAAGAGACTGTTGCCAAAGAGTTTACCATCGAGGCTATGGTGCAGCGATATGCCGCTTTGTACCGGCAACTCTGCGACTCGCACTGATCCCGTCGGGAATTCCCTGCCCACCAAAAATTTTTTCCAAACTCTGCAATCCGAAGAGCCTCAAGCAAATCCGCTCACGGCCCCCAGTTGTTGGTGGGGGCATTTCCAAGATGTTGCTTGCAGACCAGAGCCGGATTGGTACATTTGGGCCGCTGTGGGGAGTTGTGGGGAAAAGTGGTGATTCATGCCGCTCACGGGAACGTACTTGCGGACGCTCGATGACAAGCGCCGCATTGCGGTTCCGAAGCGGTTGCGTGACGACTTTGGCGAGTCTGATCTGCAGGTGTTGTATGTGGCGCCGGGGACCGACCGATCTCTCGTCATTTATGCTCCAACAGGCTTTACCGCACTTGCGGAACGATATTCGGGTAAAGCCAGTCATCAAAATTATTTACGACTGTTTTACTCGACAGCGGAACGAGTTGACCTCGATGGCCAAGGGAGGATTCGGATTCCGGATCGGCTGGCGGACCATGCCGGGTTAACTCGGGATGCCTATCTGCTGGGCGTGCAGGATCACGCGGAACTGTGGGACAAGGAGAGTTGGGACAGTTTTTCCCGGCAGATCTCGCAAGGCTTTGATCAACTGGCTCAGGCGGCCATGGAATGAACCGCCACCTGAGACCACTTTCAGCATTCACGATGAGGACATAGTTCGGAAGCACCGCTGGCTGACCGGGCTTTGCGGGCGGCCTCCTGTGGCATGGATGTCCATGGAGGTCAACGGGTTTCAAACTGCGGCAGCGGGCGAAACTCGGGTCATTCGCCAAGATGGAGTTTCCGTCGGGCGGCAAGGATGCCTCCCGGGGCGAGTGGCCAGTCAGATTCTGGTGGCCTGCCAGGAGAGTTGATCTTCTGGCAGGCCACCTTAGTTTATCGGTGGAACCTGCCGGATTGGCAGAGAGACTTGAATCTTGCGTTCAGCTTGCTAGACTCACTGGCCAGTAGAGAGCAGATATATTTCGTGAAGTCAGAGGCAATGGGCTGCGGACTGCGTCGCTCAAGTCGAACGCAGCCGGAAAACGTTGCCAGTAACAGTCGGATGGGATTTCAGTCATGTCCATTACTAAAGAACGCAAGTCGGAACTGATCAAGGATTTCCAGCGCGGGGAAGTCGATACCGGTTCGCCGGAAGTGCAGATCGCGGTGCTGTCGCACCGCATCTCTCAGCTCACCGACCACCTGAAAGGCCACATGAAAGATCACGCCAGCCGTCGTGGTTTGCTCATGCTGGTCAGCAAACGTCGCCGCCTGCTCGATTACCTGAAGAATTCGAGCCCGAATCGCTACTTCGCCGTGATCGAAAAGATCGGTCTGCGTAAGTAGTTCTGTAACGGTACCGGTTTCAGGAACTGCAGCGCGTCGCGACTCAATCTTCAGCAGACGCAGGCCGTTCCTGAAACACACCTCTGAGAGACCGTGATCGCTGCCGCGCAATTCACTGCGCGCGGGATTCTTGCGGCTGACAAGCGAGGCGATCTTCTACAGGTTGCCCCTGAGTCAGGCAGGCCGGATTAAAGACGCTGGTCGCAAGATCCAGTCAGATCGAGGCTTCTCTCAGAACCAACATCAAAAACAAGTGCATCTATATCAGAAGGAAGTAAACGAGTGAAAGTAACTGTCGAACGCGAAGTGGCTGGTCGCAAACTCAGCCTGACCACCGGTGAGATCGCCAAACAGGCCGCTGGTGCAGTGCTGGTTCAATATGGTGAGACCGTCGTCTTTGTGGCGGCACAGAATGGCCCCGGCCGACCGGGCATCGACTTCTTCCCGTTGACCGTCGACTATCGCGAGCGGGCCGCCGCCGCTGGTAAGTTCCCGGGCGGTTTCATCAAGCGGGAAGGCCGACCCACCACGCGGGAAATTCTGACGGCCCGACTGACCGACCGACCGATTCGCCCCCTCTTCCCTGAAGGGTATTTTGAAGAGGTCCAGGTGATGTCAAACGTGTTGGCCTACGACGGGGCCAACGATCCGGACGTGATGTCCATCATTGGAGCCAGTGCCGCCTTGTGCCTGGCTCCTGTGCCATTCCAGGGTCCGATTGGTGCTGTTCGCGTGGGGATGCTGAACGACGAGTTCCGCCTGTTGCCCACGCAGGAAGAAATGGCGACCAGCACCCTCGACCTGATCGTTGCTGGTAACCGCGACTCGGTGCTGATGATCGAAGGCTTTGCTCAGCAATTGCCTGAAGATCGCATGGCCGAAGCGATCATGTTTGCTCACCGGGCCATCGTCGAGCTTTGTGCTCTGCAGGAAGAGTTCCGCGAAAAGGCCGGGCGACCTGTCCCCGCGAAACCTGAAGTCGCGGTCAATCCGTTTGCTGCCGTGCTTCGTGAGAAAGCCTACGATCGTCTGCGGGCAGCGAAGCAGGGGGGCATGAAGCAGGAACGGTCTGCCGCCGTCAAGGAACTCAAAGAATCGCTGGTGGCCGAACTCTTCCCGGAAGGGGCCGATGCCACGGCGGAAGGAGCCACTAAGGCTCAGTTTTATACCGCCTATCACGATCTGGAAGCGCGAGTGGTTCGCGATCTGATCCTCGAAGGTATCCGCATCGATGGCCGCAAGCCCGACCAGTTGCGGGGCGTTTCCTGCTCGGTCGATGTGCTGCCTCGGGTTCACGGTTCAGCCCTCTTCACGCGTGGCGAAACCCAGTCGCTGGCGACCGTCACACTCGGTACCGTCCGAGATTCGCAACGCATCGATGGCTTGTTCGACGAGTACACCAAGCGGTTCATGCTCGACTACAACTTCCCCCCCTACTCGGTGGGTGAGTGCAAGCCGATTCGTGGTCCCGGTCGCCGCGAAATCGGACACGGGGCTCTCGCGGAACGTTCGGTCCAGTGGGTCATTCCCGCCGAAGAAAAGTTCCCGTACACCATCCGCGTGATCTCCGATATCATGGAATCGAACGGCAGCAGTTCGATGGCCTCGGTCTGCTCGGCGACGCTATCGCTGATGGATGCCGGGGTACCCATCACGCAACCGGTTGCAGGGATTTCGATCGGTCTGGTGAAAGAGCCGGACCGCTTCACCCTGCTCACCGACATCATGGGTGACGAAGATCACTTCGGTGACATGGACTTCAAGGTGGCGGGCACCCAGAAGGGTGTCACCGGCATTCAGCTCGACCTGAAGATCGATGGCATCAACGAAGATATCATCCGCAAGACTCTTGAGCAGGCCCGGACCGCCCGTATCGAATTGCTGAAGACGATGCTTACCGCCATCCGTCGGCCGCGCGGCGAGATCGCCGAAACCGCACCACGCTTGCTCCGGACCAAGATCGATCCCAGCAAGATCGGTCTGCTGATTGGTCCCGGCGGTAAGAACATTCGGGCGTTGCAGGAAGAAACCGGTACCACCATCGATATCGAAGATGATGGGACCGTGATCATCGCCGGACCGAATGCAGCCGGAGCGGATGAGTGTCTGGCCCGCATCGAAGCGATGTCGGAAGACATCAAGGTCGGCCGGATTTACAACGGCACGGTCAATTCGATCAAGGATTTCGGCGTGTTTGTCGAAATCGCTCCGGGGAAAGACGGCCTCTGCCACATCAGCGAACTCGCCGATGGCTTCGTGAAGCACATCGAAGACGTCTGCAAGATGGGCGATAAGATTCCGGTCAAGGTGATCGCCATTGATGACCAGAATCGTGTGAAGCTGTCGCGACGGGCCGCCTTGGCCGATATGGCAGCCAAAGAAGAAGGCGGAGCCGCTGAAGAAACCGAGGCCGATGCCAGCGAAGAGGAATAGGCTTCGTAGAACTGGTGGGTTCAGCCGGTTCAGGACTTCCGCAGACGCTCCCCGACAGCGTGATTTCGACGCAGGTGGAGGTGAGTTCGATGTCAACAACGGTGCTTGCGAACGAAACCTCTGCCGAACGCTGGAAAGAGCAATTCACAGAAATTGCCACTCTGGCGGGGGGCTTGGCCCATGAGATTCGCAACCCATTGTCGACGATCCGGCTCAATCTGGAGTTGCTGGACGAAGACCTTCGGGACGATACCAATCCGCAGTCCCGTCGGAACTGTCAAAAGGTTCAAACGGTCCTGCGGGAGTGTGGCCATCTCGAGCAGATCCTGAACGACTTTCTGCAGTTCGCCCGGGCTCATGCGCTCCACCTGGAGCGGGTGTCGCTCAACGAAGAAGTCCGGCGGTTTCTCGATTTCTTCAGTGCTCAGGCGGAAGACTCGGGAGTCGATATCAGCCCGCATCTGGCTGCCCATCTGCCGGAGATCGATCTCGACCCGCAACTCTTTCGTCAGCTATTCCTCAACTTGGCTTCGAATGCCTTACAGTCCATGCCGCAGGGGGGCCGCTTCGAAGTGCTCACTTACGAACAGCCGCCGTGGGTGGTGTTGGAATTGATCGATACCGGCTGTGGTATGGACGAGCGCACGCAGCAACGCATGTTTGAAACCTTCTTTTCCACCAAGAACGGTGGAAGTGGTTTAGGATTGCCGACAGCCCGACGGATCGTGCAGGCCCATGGTGGGGAAATTCAATGTGAAAGCAGTCCCGGTGCCGGGACTCGTTTCCGCATTCTGTGGCCGATTCCCGCCACAGAAACCGACTTGAACTCCGCGACTTGAGCGTCCCACTTCCGCATGATTGTGTCAGCGCATGAGTGCTCACGAACTCGATCACGGCGACCTCAGCAGCATCAAGATTCATGTCTTGATCGTCGACGATGACGAAGCGCACGCGGAAGCAGTCGCCGAGAGTCTGGAACGTGTCGGTTATGAATGCACTGTCGCCGCTTCGGGAACGCGCGCGGTCAGTCTGATGGAATCGCGGAACTTCGACGTCATCGTGACCGATCTGATGATGGACGAAGTTGACGGCCTCGAAATTCTCCGCCGGGCCAAAGAAGAACTGCCCGATGCCGAAGTGATCCTGCTCACAGGCCATGCTTCGGTCAAGCTGGCGCTCGCTGCGGGTCAGCAGGGGGCTCATAACCTGCTCACCAAGCCGGTTGATATCAAGGAACTCCGGCTGGCCGTCGAAAAGGCAGCGACACGCGTGCGGCTATTGCGGAAGAATCTCGAACTGGCTCGCCGGCTCGATGAGAAGTTCGGCTTCGAAGGCGTGATCGGCAACAGCCCGGCCATGCAGCGCGTCATCGAAAAGCTGAAGAACGTTGCTCCCACTGATAGCACTGTCCTCATTCAGGGCGAGAGCGGTACTGGTAAAGAGATTGTGGCTCGCGCGCTGCATCAAAACAGTGAGCGGAAGAGCAAACCCTTCGTACCGCTCAACATCGCGGCTTTGCCGGAAAGCACCCTCGAAAGTGAATTGTTCGGTCATGAACCCGGGGCCTTCACCGGTGCCGTGACCAAACGCATCGGCAAGTTCGAACACGCCAACGGGGGCACGTTGTTTCTCGATGAAGTGGGCGAGATGCCGTTGCCCATGCAGGTAAAACTGCTGCGAGTTCTGGAAGATCGCAAGATCACACGGCTGGGTTCCAACGACGAAATTGATATCAATGTGCGGTTAGTCGCCGCGACCAATGCCGATCTTCAGGACCTGGTGAAATCGGGCAAGTTCCGGAAAGATTTGTATTACCGCATTTCAGTCGTCACGATCTTTCTGCCCCCATTGACCGAACGCCGCGGCGACATTCCGCTGCTGATCGAGCACTTTCTACGGCAGATGGCCGAGCGTCGGAATCGTCCATTACCAACGTTGTCAAAGCCGGTTCAGCAGGCCTTGATGGCTTATCAATGGCCGGGCAACATTCGTGAGCTTCGGAATGTGGTGGAGAGCATGGTGGTGCAGGATACCGATGGCCGACTGGACATCGATGATCTGCCGCACGACATCGCCCCATTAAGCAGTACCGCCGAGGGTGACTTGCCCGCTTTCGATGGAGGAGCCGATGGCTTGATCGGCCGGCCTCTCACCGATGTCGAGAAGTACTACATCGAGCGAGCTTTAGAACTGACGAGTGGCCGCCGCGATGAAGCGGCCAAGTTGCTCGGAATCGGCGAGCGAACGCTGTATCGTAAGATCAAAGAATATCACTTGAAGGGTTGAATCCTGCCCCGGCACGCGGTGTCGTGATCGCGAATCGGTATCGACGCAGACGTCGCTCTCTCTTCCACGGCAAGACAACGTGACCGCACCCTCCCACGCACTGACCAACACACAGATTGAACAGTTTCAACGTGATGGTTATCTAATCTTACGAGGTTTGGCCGACGCCACCACGATTGCCGAAATGCGGCGCGTGACGCTGACGGATCTGGCGGGCGAAGTGGCTCCGTTGGAGTATGAGGCCGATCTGCAGTATCCCGGAGCTCCGTCCTCGCTGCATTCCGAAGGAGGGCGGACCGTTCGGCGTTTGAAGCAGGCCATGACACGCGGGCCGGTCTTCATGGAGTGGCTGACTTCTCCCAGCGTCCTGCAACCGTTGCAGCAACTGCTCGGTCCGAAAGTGGTCTGTCCCTTGGCTCACCACAATTGCATCATGACGAAAGAACCGGCCTTCAGCAGTGACACCGGCTGGCATCAGGATATTCGCTACTGGTCATTCCAACGGCCGGAACTCATCAATGTGTGGATCGCGCTTGGAGAGGAACGGCCGGACAATGGTGGTCTGTGGGTCATCCCCGGTTCGCATCGTCAACGGTTCACCGCGGCCATGTTCGATGAGCAGACATTTTTCCGGGAAGATCTGCCCGAGACGCAGGCCTTTGCCGCCACCAAGGTGCCTGTCATTCTGAAACCGGGTGATGTGCTGTTGTTCCATTGCTTGACATTACACGCCGCCACGCGAAACCATACAGACGAAACGAAGCTGTCGGTGGTCTTCACCTTTCGGCCAGGAGATAACCCCCCGATCGCCGGTAGCCGCTCCGCATCAATGCCCGAACTCGTCCTGACTCCGTAAGCCCTCGTGTGAATCTCAGCAGGTGTGTATGTCGGACCATTCCCTCGAAGCGATCCTTTCCGCCTGGCGCGAGGGGCAGTTGTCGACCACCGCCGTCGAATCTCAGTTGCGGCAACGGTATGCCACAACGGCCGAGGGGCAAGATGTTTTGCTCGATCTCGATCGCCAGCGGCGGTGCGGTTTTCCCGAGGTGGTTTACGGTCAGGGCAAATCGCTCGAGCAATTGCGGACCATTCTGGAGATGCAGCAACAGGCGGGGCAGCCCTCGCTGATCACCCGTTGCGATGCCGCTCATGCCGCCGTTCTTGCCGAAACCTTTCCGGCAGCGAGCTACCAACCCTTAGCGCGTACGTTTCGTGTGGGTCAACTCACCGCGGCGGGACTTCCCCATGTGCTGGTAGTGACGGCCGGGGCGACCGATCGGCCTATCGCCGAGGAAGCCTGCGAAACTGCGATCTGGATGGGTTGTAAGGTGGAAACTTTATCGGATGTGGGTGTCGCGGGTCCGTGGCGATTGATTGAGCGACGGGAACGCCTCCAGCAAGCCGATGCAGTCGTGTGTGTGGCGGGGATGGAAGGGGCCTTGCCGTCGATTGTTGCGGGCTGGGTTTCATGTCCCGTGATCGCCGTCCCCACCAGTGTGGGATATGGTTCCAATCTGCAGGGATTGGCGCCACTATTGAGCATGCTGAATAGTTGTGCCGCAAATGTGGCCGTCGTGAATATCGACGCGGGTTTCAAGGGGGGCTACATGGCAGGCATGATTGCCCGTCAGGTGGCACGTGGCAGGGAAGGGTAAAAGCCAATGAGTTCCTCCGATACGATGATTCGAGTGACCACTCTGCCGGAGTTGCCTTCCAGACCCGCAGATGCTCACAAAGGGGTCTTCGGCCGGGTGAGTGTCGTCGCCGGAAGTCGCGGGATGGCGGGGGCTGCCTGCTTGAGTGGAGTCGCCGCGTTACGATCCGGTGCGGGTCTGGTCACCGTGGCGAGTGCCGAGAGCATCATTCCTGTCATTGCTTCGTATGAGCCGTCTTACCTGACCGTTCCCCTGAAGGAAGATGAAGCGGGCCGGATTAGTGGTGCCAGTCTGGCGGCTATCGTGTCCTTGCTCTTGAGTTCAAAGGCCGGAGTGATTGGCCCGGGATTGGGACGTTCTCCCCAGTTGAATGATGTCGTCATCAACGTCTATCGACGCACACCCGTACCCATGGTTGTCGATGCCGATGGCCTGAACGTTCTGGCCAATTCGGGGCAGGATATTACCCGTTCAAGCCTGGCGGGCTATCGCGTACTGACGCCGCATCCCGGAGAGTTTGCCCGGCTGACGGGCAAGACCACCGTAGAGATTGCGGCCGATCGCGAGAATCTGGCCTGGCAGTTTGCAAAGACACATGGAGTGGTCCTCGTGCTAAAAGGAGCGGGGACGGTGGTGACCGATGGCGAACGCCTCGCCATCAATACGACGGGCAATGCGGGCATGGCCACGGGAGGCACGGGAGATGTTCTCTCTGGTGTCATTGCGGCCTTGATGGCACAAGGCCTGGACCCCTTCGCCGCAGCACAACTCGGCGTGCATGTTCATGGACTGGCTGGCGATCTCGCAGCCACCGAACACTCTCAAATGGGAATGATCGCTTCTGATGTCGTCCGCTCGTTGGGCCGAGCCTGGAAAACCTTCGGAGCCGCCTGATCGAACTACAGGCTTTTGAGGTATTCCAGCACGGCCTGTTTTTCCGTGGGTGACAAGTCATCCGGGAAACGATGTCCCGCCGCACTTTTGCCTCGCTGCCGCGTGTCGAAATAACGGCGGCGCTGTGCGGGGTGTGCGGCAGCTTCCGGAACCTCATCCAAGATTTCAATCTCTAATCCCACACGCGATTGATCGTAGCCGTTCTCGGTTCGTTTCCAGATGACCGGCCGCTCGGTGGAATGCATCACATGCCAGAGAGTGGGCACCGAACCGTTATGGAAGTACGGAGCCGTCGCCCAGATGCCGTCGAGGGGTGGGGCAATATAACCCTGCGGATCAAGTTCCACCCGATCTTCCCCATATCGGCTCATCCAGCTTTCTTTCATCCACTGACGATGTTCCGGCGTGAGAGCATCTAACCGCAAGCGGTCAGTCTGAATCTCGTTCCAGGGGATGGTCTGCTGGGCATACCGGCCGTTCTCGCCATAAGTTCCATGACAACGGGCACAGTGATCATTGAAGACCATTCGCCCTTGTTCAGCCAGCGAGGCATCAATAGGCCAGGGGTACTTCGGCGGTTGCAGCGATTCGATCCACGCCTGAATGTCGCGAAAGTCGTCTTCCCAGCCATACACAATCTTCTTGGTGTTCGAAGGGAGCAGCATGAACTGCATCAACGGCCGATGCGTCTTCGGTGCAAACCCGTCGATATAGAGTGACGACTTCTTACTAACGTTCCAGTAAGGCGGAGCATCGACATCGTGATGCAGGAGATCCGGCACTTTCTTTTTGGGATCAACACTCATATCAGGATTACGGAAAACGCCAAGGATCACACCGAAAATCACGGAATTGGTTGTGCCATTGGTCATGCTGAGCGGCACGGTGAGTGTCGCCAGATCGAGATGCGAAAATGGCTTCTTCTGCTGAAGTTTGATCAACCGCACATCTTCGGTGAGCGTCTGCAGGGCGAGGTGCGAATTCGGCAAACCGGGAATGACTTTCCCCGCCACTTTCCCCCCATGGCAAGTCAGGCAATTCATCACCCATTGCCCTTGAGCATTCGCCGTGTAACCCAGAATCGGCGTGGTCCCTGGCAGTTCCGGAGGCGTGGGCATCAAACCGTAATAGGAATAGATGTGTTGCCGACGCTGTTCGACATCCGTGATCCGTTCCGCTTCGGAACGTTCTGGTTCCGGCCAGACGGTCCACAAGTCATCGATAATTCCCTGGTCGAGATCGGCCGGGAGATAACAATGCGTGCGTAGTGCTTCGAGGCCGCGCTGGGCCGAGGGAACGTAGTCCTCAGCTGACGCGACCCCGCACAAGATCAGCAGTACCACTAGGGAGCGAGGGGCAAAAGCCCACTGAATGCGTGTCGTCTCCGGATTCCGCAATGGCCGTGCAGCGCTTTGCCATCGGCATTTGAATGCCCGGCAGAATTCGTAAACCGAAACAACGATCAACAAGCAACCAACAGGCTTACGCCCCGTGAACGCTGCTACCGCTGAGAGCCCGCACGATGGCCTCCACATCATAGACGCAACCTCCCCACGTTCCTCCACTGACACGCTGCAGCGCGGCCCAAAGGCGCGTGTCGGCTGGCATCCGTGGGTCGGGTGCCAGGTCGGGTGGTGTTTCTCTCTGTTCCAGTTCCCGTGCGGCATCTTCCGCCGACAGTGGCCGCTCCGGTGTTCCTATGAAGTTTAACGAGCCGGTCAAATTTCGCGTATCGATTTCGATCTGAATGAGGTCGCCATCGCGGAGTTTGCCGATCGGCCCGCCTTCCAGCGCTTCCGGTCCGACATGGCCGATGCAGGCTCCGGTCGAGACGCCGGAAAACCGGGCATCGGTGATCAACGCGACCTGCTTTCCGAACGGCAGATACCGCAGGGCCGATGTGATCTGATACGTTTCTTCCATCCCGCAACCGAGCGGACCACGACCCATGAGAACGATGATATCGCCTGCTTTCACCGGGTGATCGGTGCGACCTTTGACCGCCGCAATCGCCGCCCGTTCCGATGTGAAGACGCGGGCCGGTCCCGTTTTGCGATAGACCCCATCGGCATCGATCACCGACGGATCGATCGAGGTGCTCTTCACCACCGAGCCATTTGGGGCGAGGTTACCGACCGGGAAGGTGACCGTGCTGGTGAGGCCGCGCTCTCGGGCCACAGTCGGCGACATGATCACCGTGTCGGGATTAACGCCGTCACGTTGTTTCAGGCATTCGCGTAACCGCACACGGCGGTCCGATTTCTCCCACCACTCCAGCACTTCACCGAGTCGCTGCCCGGAAACGGTGAGGGCATCCAGCTTCAAGAGCTTTAAGCCACGCAGATGCAGCATCAGTTCGGGGACGCCCCCCGCGAGGAAGAACCGCACGGTGGGATGGCCAATCGGTCCGTTCGGCAGGCAATCGACCAATCGTGGCACCTGGCGATTGAGGGCAATCCAGTCGTCGACCGTTGGCCGACGGACACCCGCTTCGTACATCACCGCCGGAATGTGCAGCAGTAGATTCGTGGACCCCCCACATGCCGCATGCACCACCATCGCGTTGTGCAGGGCGGCCTCATTCAGGATCTGACCCATCGTGATGCCCCGTTCTTCGAGGGCAACGATGGCGGCAGCCGATCGACGAGCGGTATCGAGCCAGATCGGTTGCCCCGACGGTGCCAAAGCCGAATGCGGCAACGACATTCCCAAGGCTTCGGCGATGACTTGCGAAGTGGCTGCAGTGCCCAGGAACTGGCAGCCACCGCCGGGAGATCCGCACGCTTTGCACCCCGCTTCGGCCGCCTCTTCCACGGTGATTTCGCCGTGCGCGAACCGAGCCCCGATGGTTTGGACTTTGCCCGCGTCCTCCCCTTGGGCCGGTGGCAATGTGACACCCCCCGGCACGATGATGCACGGGAGATCGCGCATCGCTGCCAGGGCCATCATCATCGCGGGGAGCCCCTTGTCGCAGGTCGCCACCCCGACCACTCCCTTGCGAGTCGGCAACGAACGGATCAACCGTTTCAGCACGATCGCCGCATCATTCCGATAGGGCAAGCTGTCCATCATGCCGACGGTGCCCTGCGACCGGCCATCGCACGGATCGCTGACATACCCGGCAAATGGCACTCCTTCCAACCGATCGAATTCCCGCGCGGCCGCCTGCATCAACAGACCGACTTCGTAATGCCCCGTGTGATAACCGAGCGCAATCGGTTTGCCATCTTCGCCGCGGATGCCGCCCTGCGTGCTGAGGATCAGATACTGCTTCCGCAGCAACTGATCGGGCCGCCACCCCATGCCCGCGTTCTGCGTGAGGCCGAACAGATCACCGCTCGGCAAATCGAGCAGCATCTGCTCATCGAGCGGCAATTTACCGGACGGTCCATCCCCCTTGGTAATCACTTCCCACAAAGTGGAATCGGCCGAATCGAGCAGCGAGGTCGGGTCAATCATAAATGTCATTCAAAGAAATGGGAGACAAGGCATTGGAAACCTGGCAGGCAGGGTTCGTCGGCAATCGTTTCGAGATTGTTGAAGAGACGAGGTGGAGCCTCGGGGCGGATTGTCAGCACGGTTTGCAGGTGCGGATCGACAATCCAGATGAGCTTTACTCCCGCATCGAGGTAGGCGTCCACCTTTTCATCGATATCCCCCTGTGTATCCGAAGGCGATAGAATTTCTACGGCTAGTAACGGAGCACCGTCCATTAATGTCGTTTCGCCCATGTCGGCTTCCGACACTTCGGGACTGAAATAGGCAACATCAATGCCTACCATCGTCTCTGGATCGTGCTGAAGGATGCAACCCGCCTCACCGCCTAGTACTTGCCCGCGCGGTTCCGGCAGACCATCTCGCCAGTTCTTCAAAGCCGCGGCGATGGCTACCAGCACTTGACTATGCCAGCGATTACGGCGGGTCATGGCGGGCTCCTCGTGTTGACGCAATTCACCGCGAATCAGCCACCGCTCGCGGCCATCGTCCGGCAATGCGAGGACCTCGGGAATCGTCCAGACTTTGTTCTCGATGGTCGTTGACATCATTTCATCTCGAAGCGGCAGTGGTCTCGTCAGACGTCACGATTCTGACACATCATGGCAGCATCTGGAACAGCCGTTTGCGGGCTTCGTCGGTGAAGGGTGAACCGTATTCACACGGTTCAAAGGCTTCGATGTACTGAACCTGCGCCCCTTTTTCGAATCCGTAGGTCTGAATGATCAACTCGCGATATCTCTGCGCCAACGGTCCGTTGAAGGTGTCATAAAACGTCTGCAGAAACTTGCGGCGACCTTCGGCATCGGTGGGGAAACCGACTTCCTGGCACATGGTATAAGGCAGCCACTCGAAGAACTGCGATTCATGGCATGTCATCTGGTCGAGCACCTGTTCCAGCACCGGGCCGACATCGACGACGACTTTCGGCGCGAACGGTTGCGGCCGTTGAAAATTGTCCGACAGATACATGATCACCGGGTTGATCCGCAACGCCGGGACTTCGGGAACAATGTGCGGCACGATCACCATGTAGGCGGCATCGCAGACCAGCGTGGATGTGACCCGATGGTCGGGATGGTAATCATTCGGCCGATGTGTCAGCACCAGGTCGGGCTGGTAACTGCGGATGAGTGCAATCAGTTCAAAACGAGCTTCCAGCGTTGGTTGCAGCTTGCCGTCGGAATTGTCGAGGACTTCATATTCGATGCCGGTCATTTTCGTGACGGCGGCGGTTTCGGCCAATCGACGCTTCGCCAGTGCCTCGGGATCCATCGACTGATGCCCGGCGTTGCCATTGGTGACGCTGACGAATTTCACGTGATGCCCGTCGGCCCGGTACATCGCCGCCACGCCCCCGGCTTTGAGTTCGCAATCGTCCGGATGGGCGCCAATCACCAGAATCCGCAATTTGTCGTCGGCCATGCTCACCTTTCTGGGAAAATTCATTTGCCGATTGAATTCTCGCGAATACGCCCGAAAATGGAAAGGAAGCACATGGTTATGGTGCTTACGAGAATCCCTTTCTAGCAACGCCCATCTTTAAGATCCTGCGGGAGTATGCGTCATGCGCTCGTGGAAAACGTGGGCGCTTCTCTGTCTGGTAGCAGTTCCGGTTTCACTGCTGGCGGAGAAAATCTATCGCGAAAAATCAATTTCCGTGCAACGGATACAGGCTCGCAGCAATCTGAAACAAATTGGATTGGCGTTGCATGCCTACCACGAAATGTACCAGTCTTTCCCGCCTGCCTACACCGCTGGCCCGGATGGTACACCCTGGCATAGCTGGCGGGTGTTGCTGCTTCCCTTTCTCGGGGAAGGCTCCGTGTACGCCAGTTACCATTTCGACGAGCCGTGGAATAGCCCACACAATCAGGAATTGTTATCGGAGAGGCCCCGAGTTTTTGCGTCTCCATTTCAAACCAGTGATGACCCAACCCTGTCAGCCTATGTTGGTATTGTCAGCCGTCGTAGCATGTGGCCCGGATATCATGCGATGAAAATAGACGATGTTACGGATGGCACCTCGAATACCATCCATGTCATTGAGTACGCCGAGACCGATATCGGCTGGACTGAGCCACGCGAGGTGCATGAGCAGGATGTTTTGAACAAGCTCGCGGAGTTCAAGACTACTGGTCCTACGCGGGACTTCTTTCATGTGCTATTGGCCGATGGAGCAGTACGCACGCTAACTTCCCAACTTGATCCCAAACTGCTGGTATCGCTCCTCACCCCCAGGTTTCAACAGCTTTCGGTGTCGCAGGCGAACTGGCCGAAAGGACTCTTCGGCGACCCACAACTCGATCTTGCCGCGTTGCCCCTGCGCAGCCCGGAAAGATTGAGTGACACCGAGGTCAGTCCCCATGCCTGGGGGGCGATCGTCGAGGGACGCACCACACTTTACTGCGCCACATCGCAACTGGTGTGGGATCAACTGCGACCTGCACCGGGGCAACCCCTTGATTGTCCCGTGACGGAATTGACCGCAGCGATGAACCGTCTGACCTTCCCGTCCGACGCACTCTCTGCCCACTGTTATCAGGTGAGCAGTGCCCGTGTGGGCACTCCGGAAGAACAGGAGATATTGCGATCGCTTTGCCAGAAGTTTCCCGATTCGGAATTCGCCAGGAATCCATCACAACGTACTACGCCGGGTGTATTCGTTTTGGCATCGTTGGAGAAAGCTTTACCATTTGAGGACGTGCTGGACAGTTTCGATGAACCCTTGAAGTTTGGTCCCCTTGCCAGAGCCCAACCAGTGCAATCCTTTGGACGGCAGTCGTTCACTGGTGAGGATTCGTTGCGTAAAGTGTTACCGCAGACCGTCACCATTGGCGACTATGTGTCCGACTATGATTTCATTGTGGTCCTACAGGCGGATGTCCCGGAACACGACGAGATCATTGTTGCCAAAGTTACCCCGAACGAGACGCTGCAGGAGACTTGGCTACAGGTCGCTGGCAGATTGAAGCAGCCGTCGGATGAGAAGCTGATTCCCCATTTACGGGCACTCGATGAATTGCAGATACCAGTGATTCGCTGTGCACTCGAAGCGAAACTCCATGATCTTGCCGGGCTGTCGATTCCCACTGCTGACTTTCCTGAACGCGTCATCGCTGATGCGAGTGAGTTCATCCGCTTTCGACTGGATGAGTATGGAGCCGAATTGATGGCCGACACGTACATGGTCATCGGGGAAATGGGCGAGGAATGGGAGCCAATGCAGACTCGGAAACCCCGGAGATTCATTTGTGATCAGCCATTTCTGCTGGCCATGCGTGAACAGGGGGCTGCTGAACCTTACCTCCTGCTTTGGGCGGGAAATGCCGACCTGATGATTCCGTGGCCAAGTGCCGATTGATTTCCGGAGCAGACGCTGGACAATAGTGGTTGTCTCTGGTTGCGAAGTCTTAATTGTAGAATCTCATCATGCCGTTACCCGTCATCAATCCTGCCTTCCCGGCCGCGGAAATTGAAGAAGATCCGCTGGACCTGATGGAAGAAATTGAACGCCTGAAGGTTGAGAAGCAGGCGTCGATTCTGGCGCATTTTTACGTCGATGGTGATCTGCAGGACATTGCCGATTTCACCGGCGACAGTCTGAAACTCGCCCGCGATGCGACGACAATTACGTCGCCGACGATCGTCTTTTGCGGCGTGCACTTCATGGGCGAATCGGCGAAGATTCTCAGCCCGGAAAAGCGGGTGCTGATGCCGGACCTGCTCGCCGGGTGTTCGCTCGCCGAGAGTTGTCCCGCAGACAAGTTGGCCGCTTATCAGGCAGAACTGCGGGCCAAGGGACATGATTTTCAGACCGTGGCCTACATCAATACCTCCGCGGCGGTGAAGTCGTTGTGCGACTGGATTGTGACGAGTGGCAATGCCCGCGAGATTATCGACCGGGTACCCGCCGACAAGGAAATCCTGTTCGTGCCCGACCAGCATCTCGGCCGATTTTTGAGTTCCGTCACCGGGCGGCCGATGATTCTCTGGCCAGGGTCGTGCATGGTTCACGAGGTCTTCAGCATTCAGGATCTGTTACGCGCCAAGCGGAACCATCCGGGATCGGTCGTCATGGCTCACCCCGAATGTCCGGTCAATGTGCTGGAACATGCCGACGTCATCGGTGGGACGGAAAAGATGCGGAAGCATGTCGCATCGATCACCACGCCCACCACGTTCCTGGTCGCGACTGAAGCCAACATGATTCATCCGCTGCAGAAGATTGCCCCGCAGCACACCTACATCCCAGTGCCGGGAATTATGGCTTCGACGGGGGAAACCTGTGCTTGCAACCGCTGCCCGCATATGGCCCGCAACACCCTGCAGAAGGTGCGGGATTGCCTGAAGTTCGAACGCCCGGAAATCGAATGGCAGCCTTACTTCGCTCAGGCACAAGAAGTTTTGCGGCGGAGTCTGTTGCAGTAAACATCGACGAGCCAAGTGCTAAGTGTGGAGTGCCAAGTGTCAGAAGGCGACGTTCTTTGAGGGCCTCACTTGGCACTTAGCACTCGACACTTCGCTCAGCTTTCTGATTCCATTTCCTGGGCTTCCCGGAGGCCGTGCGGCTGATGCCTGCTGAAAACATTCCCGCACTCATCTTTGGTGGCGGACTTGTCGTCTTTGCCGGTGTGGTGGCCTGGTATCAATGGACCTACCGGCAACCGGAAGCCGCGGCGGATGAGTTGTCGCAGACGCATGCACGACGGCAGCTGCGGCGGCGGTTGCAGGTGAGTGGGATGATTGCGTTGCTCGGCCTGCTCATCCCGCTGGGCGACATGCTCCCTTTGTTCCGCAATTCGCCCGTCGCCTTTTTTGTCTTCTGGGTGGCGCTGCTGTGCCTGACCGGTTGGATTGTGCTGCTGGCAATCGCGGATATGGCCAGTGCCAAAGTCTTTCATGGCCGGGCCGCCAAGCAACTCCTGCAGCAGAAGCGGGAACTGGAAGCGGAACTGGCACGTTACCGGTCCCGCTCGAACGGCCACGCGATTCATTCAGATGAATAGGTATCAGGAGTCAGGTATCAGCTTTGGTCTCAAATTAGAACCTGACACCTGACACCTATCTACTTCAACATCCCGTACTTCTTCATCTTGTTGTAGAGCGTGACGCGGCTGATGCCGAGGTCTTTCGCCGACTTGGTGCGGCTGAAGCTGTTCTTGAACAAAGTCTGCTCGATGATTTCCTTCTCGGTCAATGCCATCTGACCGCCCAGGCTATGGTCATCGACTCGCACCGGGGTGACGCCAGGGTTGGGGCCAGCGGGCAGAATCACAGTGGGATCATTCGTCGGGCCGGCGGTGCCAGCGACGATGTGCGGCGGCAGATGCGACAGCTTGAGCACGCCTTCCCGGCAATAGATCACGGCCCGTTGAGCGACGTGTTCCAACTCGCGAACATTGCCCGGCCAGGGATAATCAAGCAAGGCTTCAAACACCCCCGGTTCGACCGAATCGATCCGCACGCCATGCTTGATTGCGAACTGCTGCAGGAACTTGCGGGTCAACGGCACAATGTCCATCTTCCGATGTCGCAGCGGCGGAATCGTGAACTTCAGCATGCTCAACCGATAGTACAAATCGGGCCGGAACCGATGTTGTTCAACCAGCGGCTGCAGTTCGAGGTTACTGGCGGCGATGATGCGGGCTTGTGACCGCTGCGTCTGATTGGAGCCGACCGGTTCAAACTCGCCGGTTTCAATCACTCGCAACAGTTTCACCTGTTGTTCAAGGCCGAGGACATCGATTTCATCCAGCAGCAGCGAGCCACGGCGGGCGGCGAGGAACTTGCCTTCCTTGTCCTGATGGGCACTGGTAAACGAACCTTTCA
This sequence comes from bacterium, assembly GCA_016125225.1. GTDB lineage: Bacteria > Planctomycetota > Planctomycetia > Planctomycetales > Planctomycetaceae > DSVQ01. The sequence goes on from WGME01000003.1 coordinate 1,152,620, forward strand.
TGTGACCGAAAAGTTCGCTTTCGATGAGATCGTTCGGCAAAGCTCCGCAGGCGACCGGCAGAAACGGTTCGTGTCGCCGCGGTGAGACTTCATGGATCAACCGGCTGAGATACGTCTTGCCGGAACCCGTTTCGCCGATCAGCAGAATGGTCACATCGTGTTTCGCGGCCACTTCGAGGTCATGCAGCACCTGCTTCAGCTGCGGCGAGTTGGTCTCATACCGGCGGCTGATTCCCATCAGGCTCGCGAGTGGGGTCTGATCTTCGATGACGGGGTTGGTCGCCACAGGCACCGGCGGAAGACTCGGGCTGGGGAGTTCCTGAAAGAGATCAGGGAACGCCTGCAGTACGGCTTGCTTATCGATGCGTCCCCGCACCAGCGGCAACTGGAACGACATGGCACGCCTGGCCAGTGACTCAGGGCATTGTTCGGGCGTCAACAGGGCGAGTCGCACCGTTGGCCAGCGCGACTGGATCGTTTCGAGAGTCTGTTGTTCGCTGTGGCTCTCGGGAATCGCACGGCGGAAATCGGCGACAATCCCCTGCGGCGAAATCCAGCGGGCCACATCAATCAGTTCTTCGAGGCTGTCACAGGCGCGGACATCGGCCTGGCCTTCAAGCCAACCCGGAAGCTGGGAAATCAATTCGTGATCGCGACTCAAAACGACCAGAACGGGTTGAGGCATCGTCAGTCTCCGCCGATCTCTCTTATCTGCGTGTGAAGTCATTTGCTGCGAACGTTGACAGGACGTCAACAGACGGCAACACAGACAACGGCTGAGAACAAATGCGATGCCAGAGTGTTAAGGAATCGGAATGGTCTGCGTGTAATTCATTTCCGGGGAATGGGTTATGGATGTAACATTTTGTAAGGGGCCGCCGAACGATCCTAGAACATGATGCCGAATAGCCTCAGGCGACACAGCGTGTGGCGAAAAGACAACGTGCTGTGTTGCCGGTCCGAGATGGTCCGGAACGACGAACGCTACAGAAGCCCGAATGCCTGACGAAGTTCGTCGATGACAGCGTCCGACATGGGAACCAATGGTCCCAACGGCCGACTGAGGAGCAACGCTTCGGCTGTCGTCTCCAGCACTTCCAACCGGTCGAACGCATCCAGCACACTCTTGCCACATACCAGCACGCCATCATTCGCCAGCAGGGCAATCGGCTGCTCGGGAGTAATGCGGCGGGCGAGTTCGCGGCCATCGCCAAACGGCAGCTCAAATGGTAAACGCGGCACATCGCGCAGGAAGAGATAGCTTTCGGGAATGGTGCGGGTGGGTAACTCCGCCGTGGTCACGCAGAAAGCCGTCGCATTGGGGGGATAGGCCGTGACGATCGAGGCGACATCGGGATGGGCGGCATAAATGGCCCGGTGCATCGCCGTTGATCGGCTGGGTTCTTTACCGGCTTCGCGGAGGCCATGATCGATCAAAACCAGATCATCCAGTTCGATCCGTTGTCGGTCGCGCTGATAGGGGGTGATCAGAAAGGTATCGGCATCCAGTCGAGCCGAGAAACTGCCGGCCGTGCTGATGAAAAGGCGTTGCTGGTAGCCACGCCGGACGAAGTCGCGAAGTTGGGTGCGGAGTTCTTTTTCGAGGCTGGCCGGTTCCTGCGGATCGAATTCGGGCCAGACCCGTGCTTGACGGCGAGAGAGTTCGAGTTGTTCGTCGGTTAACGTTTCAATTTCGCCAAGGGCCGATGCACCGATGAGAATTTGTGCCGTGAATTCCAGGGTTTCAAAGCGCTGGAAGGCTTCGGTCAGATCACGCCCGCCGACCACGACACCATGATTTTCCAGAATGACACAGTCGAAGCCTTGCGCGAAGGTTGCGGCGATGTTCTCGGCAAGTTGCTGGCTCCCCGGTAATGCATAGGGAGCGAAACCGGCCTCGCCGCAGACATGTTTTGCCTGATGAAACAAGCGGGTATCGGGAATTTTGCGGCTGATGCTGCAGGCCACCAAGGCCACGGGATGCGCATGCACGATGGCTTTGAGATCGGGGCGGGCCTGATAAATCGCCTGATGAAAAGGGTATTCTGAAGAGGGCCGATGTCGGCCTTCGACTTGTCCGTCGGGTAACACACGGACAATATCGTCACGCTGCAAGGCCCCTTTATCGATGCGAGCCGGGGTGATCCACAGGCTCCCGTCAGCATCGCGAATCGAGAGATTGCCTCCCGATGTTGTCGTCATGCGGTAGCCGTAAATTCGCCGCATGGTCGCGAGCAATTCGTCACGCGGGTGGATCAGCCGATCCTTGCGATCCTGCGACATGAAAACCATCCCTAGTTGAAGAAGTTCTTTGTTTGACGCCGTCGCGTGATATGATAGACGGCGGAGAGGTCAACCGCGAGTGGTATGGTGGCCGCTTGCGACCTCACGAAAGGAGTCGCTCATGTCCAGTCAATTTGCTCATCAGCAGGAAGTGGAATCCGCTCGATCGTCCGCCTTGCAGACCACCCCGCACAGCCTGGAATGCGAAGTCCATGCCCGGTTGTCGCAACATCCGGGGCTGACGGTGAAATCTCTCGTGGTCCGCAGAATTCCCAACGGTGTCTGCCTGGAAGGCCGCATTGAAACCCAGGATGATGCGTTTGACCCGGCCCGGTTTGTCCGCCAGATTCCCGGCTTGGGTGAAGTGGTGAATCATCTCGTGGTCAATCATATCTCGGAAGAAAACTGCGATTCCTGCGTGTGATGTGACTTCCAGATCGCGGGAAGTGCAGCGTTTTTCAGGCGGTTTTTGCCGTTCACCGTGGGAGTTGGTGCAAACTCTCACGGTGAGACGATCGCGCAAACGTTGTCGACCTTGGCGCATGTTTGCGAAGATTTCTACAACCTTCAGAGTGGCGACTTCGGTATCGCCGGATGGAGGTGTGTATGAAACCAACGAACATCCTGCGCGGACTGGTGATTTTCAGTGTGTTCATGGCTTCGGGCTGTGCATCGTTCTGGCATGATCTGCAACCGCATCGGTTACGACGGCTGAACCGTGGCCCGGCACCATCGATGGACCCGGAATTTTCCGCAGCACGGCCTACATCTTCTTTGCCGGACCAGTGGGAGTCCGTGGACGCGCCGGTGGTCCGCGCTCAGCAGTAACTGGGCTTGGCACTCGTTGAGTCACGCCTGCAATAAGGCCCCTTGCCGCGTCAATAATTCGGCGACGTCTTGGCCGACGGCTTCCGGTCTGTTTGCATTCCCCGTGGCGGCGGCCGTCCAGCGCTGTTTGCCATCGAGCGTGAGTACCACGGCTTCCAGAAACAACTGGTCTCCGGTGATCTTCGAGGTCACACCCACCGGGGCATGGCATCCCGCACGTAGTTGAGCCAGCAGAGTTCGTTCCGCTAAAGCGGCGGCTCGGGTTTCACCATGATTCAGCGCTTCGAGGCAGCCGATCGTGAAATCATCGCCGCGGCGGCATTCGATGCCAATGGCCCCTTGTCCCACGGCATGATACATGAAGGGGGCCGTCAGTGGCCGGGCTATGCGATGTTGAAGCCCCAACCGGTCGAGACCGGCACAGGCCAGAATCATGGCGTCGAATTCACCGGCGTCGAGTTTGGCTAACCGTGTCTGCACATTTCCGCGAACTTCGAGCAATTGCAGATCCGGGCGATGAAACAGAAGCTGTGCCTGACGGCGGGGACTGCCCGTGGCGACTTTCGCTCCCATGGGCAAAGGGAGATCCGCTGTGGTGGCCGCCGTCGCCGATTCTGGAAGCACCAGGGCATCGGCGGTCAGTCCACGTTCCGGAATGGCCGCTAATGCCAAATCAGGATGGGCTTCGGTCGGCAGATCTTTGAGGCTGTGGACGGCGAGATCCGCGCGGCCATCGAGCACGGCCAGTTGCACTTCGCGCGTGAAGACCCCCAGTCCACCGAAATCCCGCAGCGGTTGTGACAGGACACGATCACCTGTGGTGGAGACTTCGACCAGTTCCACCGTGATGTGCGGGTGATGTCGCCGCAGCAATTCCGCAACATGCCGTGCCTGCCACATGGCCAAAGCACTGGCTCGGGTCGCGATTCGAAGTGGAGTTGGAGACTTCGTATTCAACAGAGATCGATCCGGGAAAAGTCAGTGGAGTTTGCTGCCACGGTGGCCCAACCCCCGCGCCAGCACAACCACCAGCACATCGGCAGCACCAGCGGCGATAAGAGCCTGTGTTGCTGCATGGGCCGTGGCACCCGTCGTTAATACATCGTCCACGAGCAGCAATCGCAAGCCATCCAACCGACAACCTTCAGGAGTGGTAAATGCCCCGCGTTGCTGCTTACGCCGTTCACTGGGCGTCGACGACGATTGTAGCGGAGTGGCCTTCGGTTTGCGGAGTATATGAGGGGCATAACGCCGCCGCAACCGGCTTGCCAGACGCTCGGCGACCGTTTCCGATGCGGCGTGCAACTGCCAGAAGCGGCGCTGCCAATGATGCGGAACCGGCACAATGGCATCGAACGGTTCGACGAGCAATTCCGGCAGTCGGCTGTCGATCAGCATGTCGGTCAGAGCGGAAATGTGGGGGGCTCCGTGAGCCGTTTTGCCTGTCAGAATGGTCCGGCGTAATGTCGATTCATAGGGCCCCAAGGCCAGCACGCGGCGGAAGGCAAACCGTTCCTCTCGGCAGTAAACGCAGCCTCGCTGAGTGTTCAGATTGGGACCCACTGGGGCGGAACAGCGCTGGCATAACTGGTCGACTGGAGCTGTCACCTCTTGGCGACAGGCGTCGCAGAAATTCGTTTCAACTAACGGCTCAGCGGCACAGAGCAGGCAACTTGGCGGAAAGAGAAAATCCCAGCCGGCTGCCCCGGCGGCAACGGCACCTCGGCGAAAGACTTCCCAAATCTGTCGATCGCCCAGCGTGGGGCTCGCCATGATTGTCGACCTGTTGGTAGATGCCAAGGCTATGCCGGTCGGAGGGATATCCAACCGGCCTTTGGCAGTCTACCATACGGCACAAGCCTGCACCCCTGTTCTGAAAACGCCGACCGTTCCATGAGTTCTATCGATCGCGATCTCACCGCCGAGCCCCCTGTGTTGATTATCGGCGGTGGCCTGGCCGGACTGGCGTGTGCGGCGGGTCTCGCCCTGCATCAAGTCCCCGCCGTGATTCTCGAATCGCGGCCGCGGCTGGGGGGGCGAGCCAGTTCTTTTCAGGACCGCGCGACCACGGAATGGGTCGACAATTGCCAGCATGTGGCGATGGGTTGCTGTACCAACTTTCGTCATTTCTGCCGCATCACCGAAATCGAGGACCAGTTTCAAGCCGCAGAGACGCTCTATTTTGTCGGTGACCACGGCCGCATTCATCGCTTCGCTGCCAATCCCGGACCGGCACCCTTGCACCTCGCAATGGCCTTTGCGGGATTGGGGTATCTAACCTGGGCCGACAAACTGGCACTAGCACGCGGACTGTCTGCTTTGGCTCGTCAAACTCAATTTGATGACCGGCAATCGTTCGCCGAGTGGCTCGCAGCACACAAGCAACCGTCCCATGTGATCGAGCGGTTCTGGCATGTGGTGCTAGTCAGTGCCCTCAGCGAATCACTCGACCGAATCAGCGTGCCTCATGCCCGCAAGGTGTTGGTGGACGGGTTCCTCAGGCATCGCGATGCCTGGAAAGTGTCTATTCCACGAACGCCCCTCGAAGAGGTGTTCGGCACGCAGGTGCGACGCTGGTTAGAGACGCGTGGCGTTCAGATTCACACGTTGACGGCAGCGGAATCGATTCAACTCAGAGATGAAGAGGTGGCCGGCATCCAATTGCGTGATGGCACCACCCGCACTGCGGCAGACTACGTGCTGGCAGTCCCCTGGCATTGTGTACCGAGACTGCTCCCTGAAGAATGGCGAAAGCAATCGCCGTTCGAAGAATTGTCACAATTGGAATCTGCCCCCATTTCCAGCGTGCATTTGTGGTTTGATCGTCCGGTGATGCCTTTGCCGCATGCCGTCTTCACGCAGGGACTGGTACAGTGGGTGTTTCAGCGATCAGACCCGCAAGAGTCTGGCGCGTCGGAGTCATCCTGCTATTATCAGGTGGTCATCAGTGCCAGTCGGGAAGTGGTCGCCACGGAGACCGAAGTCATTCAACAGCGAGTGCTGGACGAACTGGCCAACGTCTGGCCGGCCGTTCGATCCGCAAAACTACTGGCGGCCCGGCAGGTCACCGAACATCGGGCGGTCTTTTCGGTCACACCGGGAGTCGAATCATTACGGCCCCGGCAGCAATCCCCGTGGCCGAATCTGCAACTGGCAGGCGATTACACGCAGACGGGATGGCCCGCGACGATAGAGGGAGCCGTTCGCAGCGGCTTTCTCGCCGCGGAAAACGTGCTCAAACGCCGGGGTCGCGATGTGAGCTTGATTCAACCCGACCTGCCCACGTCGTGGTTGTCGCGCTGGCTGTATGCATTGTAGATTACGGGGCCAGCAGTTCCACCGTTCTGGAACCGAAACACCTTTTGCAATTCCGTGACAGCAGGTAGCGGTTATTCACGCCATATTAAGACAGATCGTACAGGCACTGCTGGGATTGGTGGTGTTCACGCTCATTGGGGCCATTGGCTTTCGGCTGACCGAAGGCTGGGACTGGCTGCAGTGTGTTTACGAGGCGGTCATCATCATGACCACGGTCGGCCTCTCCGCGACCAGCCAGTCGGAACTCAATCCTTCCACAAAAATCTTCATTATTCTCTATCTGTTGGTGGCGATCGGCCTCTTTTCCTACAGTATTTCGCACATCGGTAACCAGCTTCTTCAGTTGCAACTTCACGGTATTCTGGAACAGCGTCGCATGGATCGTTTATTGCAGAAACTGCGGGATCACTACATCGTGTGTGGCTACGGTCGGATGGGACAAACCATCTGCCAGTATCTGCATTCGCGTGGTAAATCGTTTGTGGTGATCGACAACAGCGAAGCCCGCCTAGAATTGATTCAGAAGCAGGAAGGCTGGCTGGTGGTGCTGGGCGATGCCACCGACGATGCGATGTTGCAGAAGGCGGGGATCACTCGGGCCAAGTCCCTGGCGACCGTCTTGCCGACCGATGCCGATAACATCTATGTCACCCTGAGTGCCCGTCTGCAGAACGAAGGCATGCAGATCATCGCCCGCGCGAGTGACGAAAAAGCGGTGACGAAACTGGAAAGGGCCGGTGCCACGCGGGTCGTCAGTCCGTTCAGCAGTGGTGCCGTGAAAATTGCCCGCTTCATGCTGAATCCCAGCATCGAAGATTTCTTTGAAGTCACCGACGACCAGGGCAGCCAACTCGAAATGGCCGACGTGGCAATCGGCCTGCAAAGCCCCTACATCGGCCGAAAGTTGATGGAGACCGACCTGCAGGCGCGGGGCATCATGGTCATTGGCATCCAAAGGGCCAATGGCGAACGCCTGATGCCGCCGCGAGGTTCGTCCGTCATCGAAGCGGGAGACAGCCTGATCATCTTCGGCAGCTCCCCCGCCGTAAACAGCATGCTCTCTGAAGCCAATTGACTGGGAAGCACTCAGCAGGCCCTATCATACAGCGCGGTCGAAAAGTGCTCACGGTGGTGCTGGAAAAAGTTATCCCTGAGCCGCTTTGCCGCAACTTCTCTGCCCAAGACATGGGCTGGCCTGAATGAAAAAAGCCGACTTGCGATTTTTCACAAGTCGGCTTCGATGGAGGCGGCGGGAATTGAACCCGCGTCCTGTGATCCCTCGACGACAGCTTCTACGTGTGTAGACGGCTGATTCATCTCATCGCGACCGGCTCAACCGACCAGGCCCTTCGCGACCAGCTCTCAACTTTGTCTCGTCTGGGGATAGACAGCAGTGACCCCAGACCAGCCGGAATTGGCAAGTGACTTTTGGGCGCCTCCGGCAGGGCTCCCGCAGTCACGGCAACCTATGTTACTAGGCAGCCAGAGCGTAAGTGCCAGTGTTGGCAGTTGTTGTTTGATCAGCTTTTTACGTGGCCCACTGATCAACCACGACACGCGACCATCGCTTGCGGTGACCCAGTCGAATCCGGTCGCCCCCGACAAACGGCCGATCTAAAATCGGCAACATTTATGATATCGGCAGACGCCCGGTGGTCAATGGGCAAAAACTATCGGCCAGGACCCATTCCACCAGATCTTGATTCATTTCCCCGGCCCTAGTTGCTGCGCCAGTTTTTCGTGAGCGGCAGCCGTTTGCCGAATCAGCACCAGTGGGCCGAATACAGCCACTGCGCCACCGATCCCCTCGACATCTTCCCATGGTCCCAGTTCTTTGATTTGCACCACTTGAACGGCGATTTCTTCGGCGTCCAAATTTCGAGTGCGGGCATCGTAAATCTGCACCATGAGATATTCAGACGCTTTGACTTTCGTCGTGATGTAGAGGACTTCATTTCGGATCAGAGGGACGAGATCCTTCTGAGCCAGAGCTGTGGCCACAGTGATTCCGGCCGCCTCTTTTTTACCGGATAGCGAAATCTTGGTGGAGAGGTCAAGGCCCTCATCTGCCAAGTCTGTCTCCGATAGCACGACATTCATTTTCAATTCTGTTCGCAAGAGATCGCAGAGTTGCTTGATTGTCAGTTCACCGGCGGCCAACTCGGTTGGGCGAGCCAGGGTGCGGCGCAACAGATCTTCACTGCGTTCAACCAGCGTGGGAGTCCGGCGTTTGCCAGCCAGGGCCGCCGTGATTCTCTCCAGCAGGTCTGCGATTTCCGCCTGCATGGATGGTGATTGAGAGATGGTGATGTTCTGAGGGGAAATCGCCAAGACCGTTCCCCCAACGCCATCAATTTGCTCCCATTCGCCTGAGCACATTCGCTCCAGGACGACCTGCAGCATGATTGGTTCAAAGACACCGAGACCACCCAGGGGATAGGTCCGCGTGACAAGCTGCTCGTTCAACTTGGCTTCAGGAGCGACGTACAACGTCCCTTTATCGACGACGTAACTCAATCGAAACGGTTCAAGGATCAAGTTCAATGCCGAAGCCAGAGTGATTTCCTCGGCTTGAATTCCGGATATCGGGATCGCTGGATCAATGCCCAACTTGGCTAACGATGCCGAGTCGATCTGCAATTTCAATTTGTGCTTCGTACACAGAGTTTCCAGCAGTTGATCCAAGGGTTGCGACTCACCACTCAGTGACGTTTTCTGGATCAGCCGCTTATCCAGCGGAGCCTGGGCCACGAGTTCTACTGGCGAGATGGCGGACAAGGTGATGAAAAGCAACCCCAGCCAGATCGGCAGTGTTTGGAAGCGAGAGAGCATCATGAGATCGTCCCTTATCAGATACAGGAACAAACGCACAGAATTCGTAAGCTACAGTGAATTTCTCCACAGGTACAGAAAAATCAGGGACAATCCTCCATATAGGGGTATTCCGAAAAATGGGGCGGCGGCCGGTGAATTGTATGGAATAAATCTCCAGCGGCGGCCATCATATAGACGGTTCCTCATATCTAGCCCGGTTTCGGGGATCACGGTTCGGAGCCCTACCATGTTGAATCTGCTCGCCTCGCAGATGCACCGTGATTGTGAAGGCGTGTCACGCCGTAACTTCCTGCAGATTGGCACCTTAGGCTTAGGCGGCCTCACGCTGCCGCAACTGCTCACCGCGCGCTCCGAGGCGGCCGAGCAGGGCCGCGGGTTCCAAGATACCTCTGTCGTCTGGTTGTGGTTGTCGGGCGGACCGACGCACATCGAGACGTTTGATCCCAAAATGACGGCCCCGTCGGAATATCGCAGCCTCTCTGGTGAGGTCGCGACGACGGTTCCGGGAATCACCCTCGGCGGTCACTTCCCGAAACTGGCCCAGCAGTTTAACAAGCTCGCTGTGCTGCGGTCGTTTGCCCACACCAATAGCGGCCACGGCGGCGGAACCCACTATGTGATGACGGGTTACGACAACCGCATGATCGACAACGGCGGACTGCCGAGCCGTCCGTCGATGGGCTCGATTGTCTCTCGGGTCCGCGGAGCGAATCATCCTAAGACCGGTATGCCGGCGTATGTTCGGACGGGTAATATCCAAGCCGATGGTCCGGCGTTTCTGGGGGCGGGGTATGCCCCGTTCGACCCGAATGGCCAGGCTCGCCGGAATATGAACCTCGAAGTCAAAGGGGATCGGCTCGATAACCGCCGGGAATTGCTCGGCAGTCTTGACCGCTTCCGCCGCGATGCTGACCAGTCTGGTTTGATGGATGGCCTGGACAACTTCGAGAGTCAGGCTTTCAACATGCTGGTCGGCAGTGCCACCGAGGCCTTTGACCTTGCAAAAGAGGATGAACGGACTCGCAACCAGTACGGCAAAGACCAGCTCGCACAACAAATGCTGACCGCCCGGCGACTCGTCGAAGCGGGCTGCAGTTTCGTCACCATCAACTATGGTGGCTGGGACATGCATGGCAACTTAAAGCGGAGCATGGACCAGCGGGCACCGGCACTCGATCACGCTGTCGCGACATTCCTGGAAGACATGTGGTATCGCGGACTCGATCGAAAGGTGTTACTGGTCATCAGCGGGGAATTCGGTCGCACGCCGCGCGTGAATCGTGGGGGCGGCCGCGATCACTGGGCCCCGCTCAGTACGCTGGCTCTCGCTGGTGGTGGCTTCCGCATGGGACAGGCGATTGGCGAATCGATGCCCAAAGCCGATGTCCCGAAGACCACTCCCATCCGACCTCAAGACCTGATGGCGACGATCTTTCAACACCTCGGCATCGACCGCAAACTCCAGTTCGTCAATCAGGCGGGCCGCCCCGTCTACCTGCTGGAAGAGGGGCGAGTCATCAAAGAACTTGTGTAGGTTGATCTCTCTTCCGCACGCACGTCTTCTCTCAAGTCTCGCGGTTGCCCCGTCTGATGCGATGATTGCTGGTCGATGCTGGCCTCTACCAGTGGCACGTCGGTCTGAGAGTTCTCTATCGTTATCCGTGGCCGCTGAAAAAACGATTGCAAAGCCTCTCCGAATCGCGTGAGATGTCACATCTCGACACCAGATTATTCGGGGAGATTCTGCAAGATGAGTTTGACCGCAACCACTGTTCTCTTGGCCTTGTGGGCGGCTGATCCCGTGGCGATTGCGCCGCAACCGGAGCAGGGCCTTGCTCAAGCCGTGGTTGTGGGGCCAGCCTCGCTGTTGCATACGGCTCAAATCTTTCCTGCAGGGCCTGCGTTCGCACCCACGTCTCCGGCTGAGCAGGTCTCACAAGTCCTTTCGCAATTGCGCGCTGAACTCACGGCAGTCGAGAGCACGCTGGCTGATGTGATCAAACTGAATGTCTATGTGACCCACCCGTCGGTTACCACACTGGTTGAGCGAGAATTGAAGCAACGGTTCGAGGGGCTGCGTTTGCCGGCGGTCAGTTTTGTGGAAACCGGCCTGCCAGATCCCGGCATCATGGTTGCTATGGATGCTGTTGCGGTCACTCGTCGCGAATCCGACAAGGTTGTACTGATGCCGGATGCGGCAGAAAAACAACCGGCACGGTCCGGCATTCTGCCCGTGGGAAGTGTTTGTTACATCTCAGGTCAGGCTGAGCGGGGCGATGGTACCGTTGCCGTTGCGACTCGACAAACGATGCTTAGCCTGATGAAGACTTTGCAGTATCTTGGTAATGAACCTAGTGATGTGGTGCATATCAAGGCGTTTTTGACACCGATCGCATCGGCCACCGTCGCAAAAGCAGAAATTCAAGCGGCTTTTGGCGAGGAACCTTGTCCGCCGCTCTCTTTCGTGGAATGGGACTCGAACCTGCCGATTGAAATCGAGATGGTGGTGGCTGCCCCACCTTTGGAAGGCGTGGAACCGACCGCGTTGCCGATCGAGTATCTCACACCGACGGGCATGACTGCTTCTTCCGTATTTTCCCGGGTCACCCGCATTCATGCCCCCCGGCGGATCTACCTCAGTGGGCTCTATGCCCCGGAAGGATTGGCTGCGTCTAAGGAAGTAGCGAATCTGTTCGACTCGCTCAAGAAGATCCTTGATGAGGCCGACGGCGATCTGCAGCACCTTGGCAAAGCCACCTACTATGTCGCCAGCGACGAAACCAGTCGGGAACTCAATCGCCAGCGACCTCAGTACTATGATGCACAGCGGCCACCAGCGGCTTCCAAGGCTGTCGTGGCAGGGACGGGACGAAATGGGCGTGCAATCAGTTTCGACATGATTGCCGTCCCTCTGCCATAGGGTGTCGCTGCCGAGACTACCGGCCGCGAATCGCACCGAGGATCATCAGCAGCACCACGCCACCCAGCACGGCCAGGCCCAGACTTTTCAGGTCGAAGTCGTTCACCGTCCCCCAACCGAGTTGAGTTCCGACCCAGCCCCCGATGGCTGCCCCCACAATGCCGATGATCATGGTAACGATCAAACCGCCACCCTGACGACCGGGCATAATGAATCGGGCCAGCCAACCGGCGAGCAACCCCATGAAGATCCAGCCGAGAGCGCTCACGATCGATTCCTGTCGTTACAAGGCAGAATTTGCCCGTTGAAAACTGAATTATTCGCCCCGAGGATCGGGCAGCGTTTCCGGCTTGTACGGGTGCTTGCGTTTATTGATCACTGTTGCGGTTTCGATTTCATCGCCGACTTTCAATCCCGCCGCGATGTCCATTCCCTCGATCACGCGTCCAAAGACCGTGTGACCCCGTTCCTCTGCGGCATTCGGATTCAGGTGTGCCGTCGGCAAGTGAGTGATAAAGAACTGGCTGCCTCCGGTATCTTTTCCGGCATGGGCCATGCTCAAACTGCCGCGGAAGTGCATACGGGCATCGGGACGGTAACATTCGCATTTGATCGCGTAGCCGGGGCCACCCGTACCATCGTTGCCAGGATTATTGTCCTTAGAGAGCGGGTCGCCCCCCTGAGCCATGAAGGCCGGAATGACACGATGGAATTTGCAGCCGTCATAAGTTTTTGATTCGACAAGGCTGATAAAGTTCGCGACGGTGTTGGGAGCCTCGTTTTCGAAGAGTTCGAACACGATATCGCCTTTATTCGTATGGAATTTGACTCGCGGCAGACTGTCTTCGCCCTGCAGCTTGGCCTCCTTGGCACGAATCGCTTTTTCCTTCTCCCAGAGCGGACCGTACTCCAGGGCGGCATCGCTGAAGCGCGCTCCGAGTTGCGGATGCAACTCACCTTTTTTCTCGGCGGCCGCAAACAGTTCCTGTGCCTTGGCGAAGTTATTTAAGGCAAATAACGAAATGCCCCCCATATTCTGTACGATCATCGAATCGTCGCCGGCCGCCAGTAACTCAGTCGCCAATTTGGCCGACTGATCATACTGATTGTCCTGGAAGGCGAATTCCATGGCGGTCTCGCCGGCCTCGAAATTCTTGGGATCAGCAGCGAAGACCTTCGGTGCCAGTTCCGCCAGCTTGGGAAGAACCTCGCTGACGAATTCCGTACGAGCCGTTTCAAACTGGTCCGCCAGCTTCTTCTGTTCGTCTTCCGACTCCGTAGCCCGGAACTTCTTCTGCAGATCCTGCAAGGTCTTAAACAGCTCTTCTTTACGGGCATTGGTTTTCGCCCAATCCGCCGCCTCGTCCGCTGAAGTCAACAAGGGAAGGGCAGCGGTTAACAGCAACGCGACAAGCAGGGAGCGGGGGGCAAGGAGCATCATCGGGTTCCACAGCAGGAGGGCATCGAGATCGCGGGCAATGATTCAGCATAGCCGGGAAAAGCGGTTCTCGCTATCACGCAGCCCAGCGGCAATATCTGCCGAAAAAGACATCTTGTTCAGTTTCTCCAGCCTGACTAGCATTCGCAATTCTCAAGGGAGTGGATTCCGGCCAACGGGAAGGCCTTGTTCACAATGTTCCTCTGGTTGTTTCGTTGCATTCGGAACTTCATTTCAGCGGTCATTGCGCTGGCGGGCCTGCTTGCGCTCGCGGAAGTCGGACTGCGGGTGGCTCGATTCACCGATTCAATGCAATGTCCCATTGCCCCGGCTGATTCAGCCAACTCAGCGGACCGCTGGGTGCAACCCTCCAATCTCACCGGGTTTGAACTTCCCCGCTGGCAACGATTTGCGGTCACCGGCAACCAAGCTGCGGGGCATTGGTCGACGAACTCGTGGGGCTATCGAAATTCCGAAACGGTCTGCCCCAAACCACCGGACTACTACCGCGTGGTGTGTCTGGGTGATGAAGCGTTACTGGAACCGGGGCTAACCGATGCAGAGCTGTTTCCGAGCCAGTTGCAACAGCGTCTGCAATCACGGGCCACCCGTCCGATTGAAGTCATCAACGCCGCCTTGCCTCAGGCCTGCCCGTTGACCATGTCGATTCAATGGCAGCATCAGCTTCTGGCTCTGCAGCCCGATCTCATTCTGGTTCACATCTCCGCCGAGGCCTTGGCCCGTGATCGGGGCCTGCGACGCTGGGTCGTTCGTGATGCACAAGGTCGCGTGCAAGGCTGTATCAACCCGGCAACCCGACCCGTCCGTCCCCTGAAGGGTTTCAACGAGTGTCGCCAGGAATTTGCCTTGGTCGACTGGTGTCTCACGCAAGTGGGACAGGCGACACCGGAAGAATCAACAGCATCAACTCCCTGGTCGACCCCACTCACCTCGGATAGCGACTGGCAGCAATCACTGGAGCCACTGGCGGAAATGGCCGATGCCTGCCGGCAATTGAACATTCCCTGCGTGGTCTGGTGCTGTCCCACCGTCCGATCGCCGACGACGGCCGAATTGCACCGCGCGATGCTGGAGCAAACGTCAGCCAACGCACTGGCCCGGCTAACTCCGTGTGTCGATACACTGAAGGCCATCACTCCTGAGATGGTCGATGCCCATTATGGTTGGACGGCTCAGGGGCATCAGCACCTGGCTGACTATATGGCCACACAACTGATGACCAATCTGGCAGGTCCCTGGTCGTCGGGCTCCAGCGCACCCGCGATTCAGCCTGTCATGCACCAGGCTCTGCCGACAGAAATGCCCATCATTCAACGAGCCATTCGCTGAGATCTGCTCGCCCTCGAGGATGCTCTTCATGCACGATTCACTGACATCACAACAGGCCTATTTCCATCAGGCCGCTGATATTCTGAATCTTTCGCAGAATATGCGAGTGCTGCTGCTGACGCCGCAACGCGAAATCAAAGTCCAGGTCGCGATTGAACGCGATAACGGCGAAATTGCGACCTATGTCGGCTATCGAGTCCAGCACGATAAATCACGTGGACCGATGAAGGGAGGGTTGCGTTATCACCCTGCGGTGGATGCTGCGGAGGTTCTTACCTTGGCAACGCTGATGACCTGGAAAACGGCCGTCGTCAATCTGCCCTATGGAGGTGCGAAAGGGGGCATCTCGGTTGATCCTCGCACACTCAGTGCCGGAGAGTTGGAACGGATCACACGCAAGTTCGTGGATGAAATTCACGACATGGTCGGCCCGGACAAGGACATCCCGGCCCCCGATATGGGTACCAATGCCCAGGTCATGGCCTGGTTCAACAATCAGTACGAAAAATTCCACGGCCATCAACCGGCCTGTGTGACGGGCAAGCCCGTGGAGCTTCACGGGTCGGAAGGTCGCGAGGAAGCCACGGGACGCGGCGTGGGAACCATCACGGCTGCCACCCTGGCCGAACATCGCCAGCCAATAAAGGGGGCGAAAATTGCCTTGCAAGGGTTTGGTAACGTGGGGAGCTTTGCCGCGCGTTACCTGTATGAGCAAAGGGCCAAAATTGTGGGGCTCACCGACATGACCGGCGGGATCTGGAATCCTGAAGGTATCGCGATTCCTGAGTTGCTGGACTATGCCAAGACGGCTGGTGGCGTCGCCGATTTCCCCGGTTGCGACAGCCTCACAAACGAAGAATTGCTGGCTGCTGATGTCGATGTGTTGATTCCGGCAGCTCTGGGTGGGGTGTTAACGGCTGCGAATGCGAAATCGGTCCGCGCGAAATATCTGATTGAAGCGGCCAATGGCCCCGTCATGCCCGATGCTGATGAGATTCTGCTGGCGAAAAACGTGGTCGTCGTGCCCGACATTCTAGCCAATGCCGGTGGCGTGACGGTGAGCTACTTTGAATGGGTGCAAAACCGCCAGCACTTCAAATGGGATCTCACCCACGTCCGCTCTCAACTCGACAAGATCATGGCGGACTCTTTTCAGCGCGTCTGGCAATTGGCCCAGGAGAAGAAGGTTCCGTTGCGTACCGCAGCCTATGTCCTCGGAATCGGCCGCGTCGCACGAGCCACGACACTGGGCGGGATCTAGCGCGCCCGTGCTGACCAGTCGCGGCTATTGAAAGAATATCTTCTTTAGAGGCTGCGTCTCCCAAACTCGCTACGGATGTTGGGGCGCGGCGTATACCGGCTCTGATCTGGAGATTGGAGCCGAGCGTCAGTTGCTTCAATCGAAGCTCATCAAACGCCAGCAGTCTCGTCATCGTGAGATGACGAGACTGCTGGTATGTATCAACAGGTTGGTGAGAAATGAGAGCTTTTTGCACGGGTTGTGCGGGTTTGTGTTGTTATTGTTGAGCGAGGGGTCAGGTACAAGGTGTCAGGCATCAGGTTCGAGACGGACTAAAGTCTGTCTGAACTCTCAACCCTC
>WGME01000032.1 GCA_016125225.1 bacterium
GAGCTATCAATCCACGCAAGGGGGGATCGATACCGCGCTCCAAACGAACATCGATGGCATTGCCCAGGCCTTTGTGGTCGCGATTCAGGGGGCCTTGGATGGATACACTTCGGCCGCTCAATTGGCCAGCGACCAATGGACTGCCGCCTTGCAGTTGGCCGACACGGCTTACGACTTTGCCACTGGAATGGCGGACGCGACGTACACCTCGGTCGTCACCGGTGCCAAGAATCTCTTCGAGCAAATTCAGGCCCAGGCCGAGCAGACTTTCCTGTCGTCGCTGGGCACGGCACAAGCCCAGTATGTCTCGGTCGTCCAGACGGCCAGTGATGCCCTGGAAGGCACCTACAATACGGCCAAATCACAGTTCCAGTCCACGGCCGATACGGCGATGGCGGATTACAATGATTGGCTGGCACAGACGTTTGGAACCCCGTCAACCTACGATGGCAATGGGACTGTGACTCCGGCCACGCCGGGTCAGTATCAGCAAGATCTGGATGATGCCGTCAACAGTGCTCTTGACGCTTTGCTCTCCGCCGCTGCCGATTTCCAGAGTGGTATCTCAACACTCGACCAGACCTATGCGGACGCGGTCGTCTCGGCCCAGCAGCAATACGTTTCTGATTATAACCAGGTTCAGCAGACCCTCGATCAGGAAACCGCTCAGGCAGGACAAGACTTCGAGCAAGCCCGGTTGCAGGCCCTTAGCGTGTACCAGCAGGCGGAACAGGACGCTTGGTCGACACCTGGTCCCAGCGATCCCGCAGACATGAATCAATACGCCCAGTGGTACGAGGGTGTCAACTCGCTGATTCGGGATGCCAAACGAGAATACATTCGCAGTCTGGGCGAGGCGGAACTCTCTTCGCTGGAACGTGTCGGTTCGGCGTATGCTCAAGCGGTCGGCTCCGAGCGGGCCGCCAGAGCCGCGTTTGCGACCAGCGTAGCGAACGCCGAACGCGACGTCACGATTTCCTATGCATCCGCCACGCGGGGACTCCGCGATACGGCTGACCTGACCCTCACGGATATCGTCGAGACATCCCATACCATCCTGAAGGGCTACAAAGATCAGCAGGCCCAGCGATACCTTGATCTCCAAGTCACGCTGAATACGGCCCAGGAATCGGCCCTGACTCAGGAGTATCAGGCCCGTGCTGGTTTTCAACGCACTGTTGATAGTGCCTATCAGACTCAGCAGGCCAGTATTATCCAACTGAACAATGCCTATGCGGGCACGGTCATTGCCGCGTCACAAAGTGCTGGACTTACCATTGCGGGAGCCACGCAAGCCCGCATTCTAACGGGAGCCACGGCTGCCAACGCGTTGATTCAGGGCTATGCAGCCGCCGGGGCTAACTATGGCAGTGCCCTCGATACGGCTGCGACCGCTCTGAATGCCAACGTCTCGGCTGGTGAACTGGTCGCGGCTTCTGCCACCGATGCCGCCGTGTCGAATTACGTGTCGCAGAGTAATACGGCCTTCCAGGCGGCGTTCACTGCAATCTTTGGCGCAAGTGCCGATGCCACTGCCGTCAGCGGCGCGATCACCACCTACAACTCTGCGATTGATGCCGCTGGCTCGGCGGCTGCCAGTGGTCTGCTGGGCGCCTTCCAGTCGTTGGCTTCCAATGTTGTCTCGGCGTCGACCTCCGCCAATGCGAATGATCGAGCTGCCGCAACCACTTGGACGACCAGCGTCGCCAGTTCGGTCGATCAGTTGGGGATCGCCAATGCGAGCGACGCCAATACGTATCTGGTGGAACTGACCAATTCCGACGCCGACTTCTCCACCAGTCTCGTGGCGTCGGTCGTCCAAGCGGAAACCGCCAGCCAAGCCGCCGCCTCTGTTGCAGGGGCTCAGACCGTCGGAGCGGCAGAGTCAGCCGGAAACTCGCTGCTGACGTCATCCTTCAGCAGTTATCGGCAAGGCCTGCAAGATGCCGCCGACCAGGCACAACAGGTGCGCGATCTGGTCTCCGAATTGGTCACGACCAATATCCAGACCGTGCGTGACATCACCCAGGCCCAGAACGGAGCGGAGTTCGCAGCCACCTCCGCCTATGCGAGTTCCCAGGCCGATCTGGTGAGTTCAGTGATGGGGTCGACAGCGGGCATCGCGCAAGCCGCAACGGCGGCCGCGAGTGCCGCACAACAGGCCTATTTGGCGGACATGATTGACCAACTCCTGGACGAGGACGACTCCTACTACGATTCCATCGATCCCAATTACTACTCATCGATCGCGGGTGGCCCCTACATGGGCTACGGGTTCGCGTCCCTGACGGGCGATGAACTGCCGCCGAATGATGGCGATGACTTTAACAGCCTGGTCCGCGGCATCGTCGAAGATTTCAATCAGCGTTCCGAGACGCTCCGTTCCGACCCGTCGGCCGCGAACTCCGCCCAGAACCTCATGTACATGGGTGGGGGCAGTGGCGAGGAAATGGTGGCCTCGCTGGTGACCGGCGAACGTGGCCGGATTCACGGCCTCGTGGAACAGATCACGGCGGCTCAAGACCCCAGCAATCCCGCCAATGGCACGACCTTATCGACGACGAGTAGTTCCACCAGCAGCAACTCGTCATACACCTCCGATCCCAATAGTTCTTCGGGCGATCCCAATGGGAGTGGTAGCGGTACTGGCGAGGGGGGAACGTCAGGCAGTTCGACGACCGCCAACAGTACCAGCAGCAACTCGACGAGTGGCAGCGGCACACCGGCGAATGTGACAACCAACAACGGTATCAACATTGGCGGCAATGTCGCCTTAGCCGATTCCACAGGCAGCGTCTACTTCGGGATCAGCGATTTCACGGGACTGTCATTCTGGGAACGGACACAGTTGCAATGGGCCGTGACCCAGGCGGGTTTGGCGAATATCCTTAATTCCAGCGCCGAAAATTATGAAGCGGTCGGAATTCCGGTCGTTCGCGACGGAGATCCTGTATCGACCCCAGCGACTCCGTCCATGCCTTCTGCCGCTGCACCTGCTGACCCAAGTATCACAGTAGCTTCACCGGCTCAAACACCGTCTGGGCCAGATTTGCTTGATACTGCAGCGTCTTGGAGCCCCTTAACTTACACCCCATTACCCGGGTTATTCGCGGAACAGATTCGTACTCAACTCGGTGATCAGTTCCTGCTTGAAACGAGCGGCGAAGCACTTGTTGGGTACGTGGTTACTACTGCAGCGATCACTGGATTAACAATTGTCGCGGCATGGCCAGCCGCCGGGGCTAGCGCGACAGCTACGGCCACCGACATTTTCGTTGGTGCGGCAGCCGAGTACTGGCTGACGATGACAGCAGCCAATCTTATTAATCCGTCAGCCAACGACCCCAGCGTTCAAGACGCTTTGGCCACTGGTGGAACAGCCCTCGCAACAGCAGGTGTTTTGCATTTCGGTGGCAACTTCGTCAGCGGCCTGTGGAGCAAATTGTGGCGATCTATTGGTACGGAGAGTCTAATCCCACAATCAGTTCGCGCTAGAATCCAATGGGTATACGGGAACCTTGACCCTGAAACACTTGGTGTAACCGACAGCTTTGGAAACATTACAATTCAAACAGGACTGTCAGGTGAGGTATTAGAACAGACGTTGCGACACGAGGGAGTCCACAGCTTCTTGAGCCCCAGAACTGGCCCATTCCAAGAGATTCGAGCTAGGCTGCTTGAATTCGGCTATGAACACTCACACTTCCTGCGTTATACAGAAGAAGCAATTGCTGAAACCGTTGGCTCTGGAAGCTTGATTGATGGTGTTCGATTTCCGTTTATCGCAGATGCCAACGGCGTGTCTCTGTACGATCTATCACCGGGTCGTGTGCTGTTGGAGGGGTTGGGATACTTCGGATTGGTTGCAGGATCAAGTTACACCGGGTATCAACTGAGCAGCCAATACCAGTGGAATCCTCAACCATGATTTCTCGACGCATAATTAAGGTACTTCGAGGTGTTTTTGGTATCCCATCCCCTTGTATTGATGAAGAACACGTGAGGTCGATACTCGAAGCTGAGTGCAAGAAACGTCAATGGTTCCTGATAAACCCAAGAATCTCTGAAGGTTTGCGAAGCTGGAAGGTGTATGTTAACGGAAGGTCCGTCCGAGGTTCCCCATGGATCGTAATTTGCAACCAGACTGGTCAAGTACTTAGAAGTGGGGCGCCTCCACGGTGAAAACTTGAGCATCCCTAGTTAGTACATGTTCCATGTCCCATTGACAGCCGTTAATTCAAACTGACTCTCTTGAAGCCAAGAGGGCTAACCGAAGCAGAATCACCCCTATCAACTCCGTTGCAGAGTCTCCGACGTTCCGCCGATCGACAGTGGAAGTAGCCCTTCCCGCTGGTAACGCTGCAACTCAGAGTGACTCACGACCCAGGCCGCGTACGCCCCGCGACCCGACTTGCGCTTCTCCGCACGGATTCTCCCGTGCCGCGCCCACTCGCGCACGGTGAAGGGGGCCTTGCCGACCAGTCGGGCAAATTCATCGATGTCATACCAGTCCTTGATCTGCTGCCGCTGGATGAGCAGTTGCAGCAACTCCTCAATCCGCGAGAGCCGATCCTCATCAGACAATGGTGGCGGTAGATTTGTCTCGTGACTGACCATGGTCCTGACCTCCAGACTGCTACACGACCGCCGTGCCGGGTCTCAGTCTGCTGAAAGTTTGGAGCCGTGCCCGCTCCCTACGCAGTGGAAGAATATTGAATCGCGGTCACGACGACCGCCGTCTCGGGTTGATCGTCCAGAGGACGAGGGAATTCCTGAAGATAGGTCAAGCGGTGATCCACGATGGCCCGATAAATCGAACGCAGATTGCGACCCCGAAGCAACACCTTGTGTGTCGTGAATTCCAGGGTAATGCCCTGAGAGGGATTGAAACCGGCCGTAATCAACAGCGCATAGCTGAGCGCGATGGCATCCCCGGATTTTAGCCGCAATTCGAGCATCGGCTCTGGCGGGCGATTGGCACTCACCGGGGACGCGGCCTGATAGTTGTCCGGTTCCGTTGTGACCGAGGCGGAGGCCTTGGACGAACGGTTAGCATAGCGCTCGACGAGCTTTTGGCGGTCATCGCTCATGAGCGTACTCCGGTTGTGGGGGCTTAGGCAGCCGATCCGACCAGGCCTCACGCCATTGTTCCCAGTGCTGCTGCCAAGAGGCCTGCATTTGCGCGGTGTAGTGGCGAACCCGTTTGACCTGTTGCCACGCCCGCTCGCGCCAGGTGAGTACTGGCAAGGATGGCGATTGTTGCAGGAGTTCCGTGGCCGAGAGTCGTTGCGTCGAATCCTGCACCGCCTCCCGCAGGGCTTGCTTATCATCGGTGTAGATGTGGACCGACTCCCGGCCGCGCGAGCAGCTCACGTAGAACTGTTCCAGAGAACTCGCGGGCAGCGACGTGCTGCTTTGGGCCACCAGGACACGATCAACCGTCTTACCCTGGCTGGCATGGCTCGTGCTGGTATAGCCAAACGACAAGTGGCCATAGGCCCGATCGAGCACCCAACCGTTGGTCAGGCGGAGATCGCCGGAGCGCGTCAAGCCCGCGATGTCATAGTGAGCCCCATTATTCAGCCGCTTGCCGTCCTGCGATGTCCCGTTCTGCGTAATCTGAATCCGGTCGCCGACCGCCAATGGCAGAGTCTCTTGGCGGTAAACCTGAAAGGACTTGGCGGCGTGCAACGGAAGAGCCACGGTCTCTCCGCGTTGTTCAATGAGGACCGTCTCCCGTTCGGTGCCTTGGACGACGACTCGTTCGCCACGCTGGAACCCTTTGGCGTTCTGAAGGAATTGCACGACCAACCCGGACTCATATCGTGCCACATCACTCCGTTCGGCGGTGGTCCATTGCTGATTCTTCAGCCGCAAGACGTCGTGTTCTTCCACATCCAGGCGTCCGGCAGCCTGAAGTTTCTCTCGAATGACACTCGTGGCATGGGCCCCTTCGATGTGGGTGGGAGCGACCACGAGGACCGATTTCCCCGCCTGTACGGCGCGGAGATAGTCGGTCGCCAGCGATTGGTAGCGTTGATCATCAGGCAATTCGTGAATGAACCCGAGTTGATCAAGCCGCTCGAAGCCCGCTGACACCTCTCCTCGACTGAGGTACTGCACGGCTTGGCGGTAGTCTCCGGTTTGCCGTCGAATCTCGGTCACTTCGGCGGGAATGATCCCGGCGTGGTCTTGCAGTAAGCGGAAGGCCGAACCCCGTTCGACTGATTCGTGTTGCCGAGAGTCTCCCGAAAGCACCACACGTGCGTTGCGCTCTTTCGCCAGTTGGAAGACGTCTCCCATGGTCTTGGTCCCTATCAGGCCACACTCATCCAACCAGATGACGTTGTCCTGAATGGCCTTCTGGGCCTCCGGGTTCTGTAGCAGATGGGCGACGGTCTCGGCTTTGGAAAAGCCTTCCTGCCGGAGCACTCCCCGCGAGGCTTGGGCCGAAGGGGCGAAGGTGAAGACTTTTTTGCCACTGGCTTCGATCCCTTCCACGCATTCGAGCATCAGGGTTGTCTTGCCGACCCCAGCCGCCCCCCGGATGGCCATCACCCGGTCACTGGACGTCCAGACGTGTCGAATCGCGGTCTGCTGCTCAGCAGAGAGGAACTTCCGTTGGATGTCTCGTTGGGAATCCACCAGGGGCTTGCAAGTTCCCCGCCCATCGCGGGCAAAAGCCAGCATCGTGGCTTCCTCTCGGAGCACCTCCCGGCTCGTAATGTAAGCCCGCTCGTCGAGGGATTGACGGATCAAGTCCGAGGAGGCCAGTTGCCGATGAGCGGCCTCCACGCTGACGGAACCCACGCCGTAGCGGAGGGCTGTTCGCAGGAACTGCCGTTCGCCGACGACCGATGCCCGTTCCAAGTGGTGTTCTTCCGCATGCGACAGGGCCTGTTCGGCGGACACGGCGGGTGTCCTCTCCACCTCCTGAGTTTGACGAAGGGCCCGCCGCTCAGCCGAGGTCAAGCGGCTCTCCCATTCCTGGCGGAGTTCCGACCGAGTGTGTTCGTCGGATTTGCGCTCCCGCGTCTTGGCCCCCAGCTTGTCCTTCCGCTCAGCGTCTTTGATTCCGCGCCGTCGGGCTTCCGCTTCGATCAGCTGCGTCCGGCGGCTGAATTTTTCGACCAACGGCCGACCAACACCGGCCAATTCCCAACCTTGGCTATTCCGTTCGATGCCGTAACCGAGTCCCGCGAGCCCGAGGGCGAGGCGGCTATGAAACGCCGCCTCGAAGTAGCTGGCGTCCCGCTTGATCTCACGGAACTGCCCCGCCTTGAACCGTTGCTCCTGTTCATCCCAGGTCAGGTTGAGGGCCACGGCATGGATGTGCAGATGGGGGTCAGGGCGGCCGTCGACCGGGCGCGCGGTGTGATGCACGAATTCGGCCCAGGCCAGATTGCCGGTCACTCGTTCGGTATTGACCCCTTGGCGACGCACGCGGGTCCGCGTATCGGCCTCCAGTTCTTGCATCGTCTCCGTCACCGCGTGGCGGAAAACATCCACGATCCGTTCGTCTTGGGTCAGCTCGTACACGATGGAGACACTCTTGGGGGCATGGAAGTTGAAGTCATAGCAACTGGTCCGGTCGGCTTTGGTGCGGGCCGTCAACCGCTCGCCGGTGACGGGATGGCGGTTGTCGACCAGCGACTCAAATTGGACCGCGGTCACCTCCCCGGCCAGTCCGAGTCGCGCCGCCGCCCGGCCACCCCACCGGCCGACCCGCTCTGGCGACTCGGCGTAGTAGCCCGCGTAGTCGCTCTGAGCCAGGTGAGCGTAGTAGCCTTTGGCGGCGGCACTCGATTGCTGAATGATCCGAAGCATGAGAGGATGCTAGCGCAGAACAGAGAAAGGCGCAAATCAAAAGTTGATACAGACTTCTTCCCGAAGCAGAGCTTTGGTGGTGTTCCGTGCCCACAGGTCGGCAGGTTGTCGCATTTCCGCACACCCAGCTTTCTGTGTTTGCGGACACCCGGATTAACGGTCGGGCTCCTTGTCGGGAGTCCGCTCCGGGGTCGGGGGCGACTCGCGTCCATACCGGTGCATCAGGTCTTTGGCGACCGTGTTCGGAGTCGCGGGACTGGCCATCTGTCCCAGATCCTCGCGCCCCACGGTCTGACCCTGAGATGTCCCGATTTCGGACAATCGAACGCGGGTGGCATCAATCGCCGCCAGATGGTTGAGGGCCATCTGGTCGAGGACTTCGGGCAATGGTTGGTTAGGCCGGGCAGGTTCGGTCGCCATCTGGTGCTCCAATTACGTGGTGGCAAGTTCAGGGGTCTGAGGTAGCCGAAACCATTCCCGGCAGTTGCCGCAGCGCAGCCGCAGGGCCCGTCGTCCGTGCCGCTCGCGATTGCATTGGTCACAATGGGGACAGCGGAAGACCGGTCGGGGATCCTTTCCTACGGGACGGTCTAAGGCGCGGGCCAGCGGCAACTCCGGCTCGGGTTCATCATGGAACCAGTCCTCCACCACCGGTAGTTCGAGCGGCTCCAAGACCCAATCCGCGACCGGAGGGTCCTCCGCGAGGGGCACCTGATCGAGTAACCGCGCCAGTTCCGGCGAGAGGGTGGCCGCCATCGCCGCGGGATGGGCTTCTGTCGGCGAGGCGGGCAGCGGAGCCAACGGGGCTTGCGATTGCAGCACGCTGGTCAGGGCCCGCGCCTGATGGGGCTGGTACTGTTCCAACTGGGCGGGGAGGGCCACCCCCCGCAGATCGCCCGGCTGGCGTGACGATCCCTGAAGATTGCCTCCCAAGGCTTGGGCTTCGAGCATTTGGTCATGAATGTCATACAGGCGCTGAGTGACCAGCAGGTGTTCCCAGTAGCCTTTGACGAACATGGCCAGGCCACTGGCCACCCAGTAACAGGTGAGCAGGAGATCGGTCTGCCGGACAAACAGGCCAAGGCCGATCATCAGGGCTGGTTCGCCGTAGCGTTTAATGGTCTCTTCCGAAAGCCTGCCGGGCACGAGTTTCCAGAGGGCATTTGGCTGGCCGGAGTAGGTGGAAAGTTGCTGTTCGCCAATGCTGCAGCGCATGTCCATCCCGATGAAGTGCCAGACACACCGGGCGATGAACCACAGCGTGAAGATGTGGAAATAAATGGTGCCCCGTGTCCAGGGCAACTGCGACGTCAAAGCGGCGGCGAAGAGTCCCCCGAGTGTCCCGAGCATGAAACTCGACATGAGAAAGGTCAGGACCGCCACCAGGACCATCGGCAGGAACAGCAGTCCGGCGATCCCCAGGAGCATTGATCCGAACGTCAAATGTCGTTCGCCGAAGCCGCTGCGGAGCAGCACTTCGCCGTACAGGCTGAACATCTTGAGGAGGAGGCTCCAGATCGAGGTGGGCATCGGCTGAGACAAACCGGCGGACGGAGACGCGTAGGCAGGGGCGTTCATCAGCGAACTCCTTGGGGAAAGAGGACCGGGAGATAGGTCTTGCCGGTCAACGCGAACGTGCGTCCCGGTTGGAAGACGATGGCTTCCGAGCAGAAGTGGGGGGGACCACCCATCTGCAAGCGTGTAAAAGTCTGGGGCGGCACGTCATATTCCAGCGTCTCATTAACCGAAGCGTTGACCGATCGGTCATAGAGATTGCGGAACAGGGCCAATTGCTCCCCGCCAGGGGCACTGTTGGCCCCCACGGACGAACGGAATTGCCACGATTTCGAGATCAGTTCCGAGGCCCAGTCATTGGTGACAGAGTCGCCGTTCGCATGGAGAATCTTGGTATGCAGATTGGCGAGGATGGCTTCGGCGCGTTGTTTTCCGGCATCTCCGCCTCCGAGTGCTGCGTACAATCCGGGCAGATTTTGTGTGGCGTAGACCGTACACACGCGTGAGGATCTGGCGGTGGCTTGAAAGTCCTTGTCTTCGGAAACCACCACGCTTTGAAATTCATCAGCAATCAGGAAGACCGGAGCGGGGTATTGCTGGACATCACGCCGTTCCATGGCACGTTGCCAGATCAAACGGAACATCGCCTGGCCATAACGGCCGACATCGCCGTATTCCTTGGTAGGGATATCTAAGACGATGATTGCCCTGGAGGCACCAAAACACATCTCGGGAATGAACGTGGTGTCCGTGGCAAACAACTCCCGCAGCACGCCGCGCAGTAGAATGTCCAAGAGTCCGCTGACGCTCGACACCACGATCGAGCGTGTCTTTTCGGCCAAGTACACAAATTCCGAGAAGAAGTAACGCAGCGAGTGCTCAAAATCGTGACGGTCACGAGCCGAGAGCGGTTGCTGTTCGGCGATGGTCACCGCCGTAAAGAAGGCGGAGTGCTCTTGCCAGCGCTCGGACTCCAGATCGGCGAGGCAGAGGGGGGCGGTCTGCAGAACCTCATGCAAATGCTGCAAGGTGACCGTGCCATAGGCCGCCCGCACGACATCGATCAGGGCTCGGAAGAGCTGGGCTTTGGCATTGTTCCAATAGCCTTCGTTCTGGCCCCCAGTCCCGGCCCGCTCGCCCAATTCTGATAAGGAGGCGAGCAACCGATAGAGGTTTTCGGTCAGACCCGCTCCGAGTCCCGGCCGCTGGACCTCATAGTTCAGCAGATCGCAGCGCCACGGTCCTCCGGGCCGGACAACAATCAGCTGGTGTTCACGACCCACCTGCCGCGCATAACGGCGAATGGTTTCAGCATCGTCCCGCTTACAGGTGAGGATCAGGCCCCCCATGCCCGCGAGCAGGAAGGCCATCGTCAGAGCATACAGGCTCCCGGTCGATTTCCCGCAACCGGTGCAGCCGGTGATCAAAGTCCCCTGCATCAATTGACCCAGCGTCAGAGTATCGCGGGCCGCCAGTAGGACCAGGGCTTGGTCGTGTCGCAGACCACTCATGGCTGTGGTTCCCCCGTCGGTGCCAGTGGAGCCGTAGCTCCCAGAGTAGTGAGCGGTCGCAAGCGGACGGTGACGTCACGATTTTGGGGAGAGCGATAACATCCTGAGAGTACGCCGCTGCCGTCGAGAGCCACGGCGAGGGCCGTGACATCAGCGGTGTGAACGGTGGCTTGTTCCAGCTCAACTCCCGTAATCGTGTCAAGGACCGTGATTTTCCCGTCACGGGTTCCGGCGATGAGTCGCCGCCAGTCCGGAGTTACCGCCAGGGACATGACGTGGCCGGGGAGGTTGACGGCGTGAATTCGCCTTAATGTCTGCAAATCGAGCAGTTGGACCTCCCACGGTCCGCCAAACTCTCCGGCCGCCGCCAGTAACAGCACCCCCTCGGCGTACGGCCGAGTTTCGATCAGCCGCACCGGACCTGAGAGACCGCGATACGATCCGGCGAATTGGCCATCGTGGATGCTCGCCAGCCGGAGTTCGCCCGTTGCGTCGCCCAGGATCACGTAGCCTCCATCGGCGGAGCAGGCCACCCGTGTCACCATTTGACTGGCCGACAGCGTGAGGTCGGCACCTGTGGATTGCGGCCGCCATTTCTCGACGGTGCCGGATTCGGTTCCGATGAACACCGCCCCATCGCGGCTCCATGCCGGGGCCGACAGTTGTCGGCGCTGCGTGTTGATCGACCGCAGCAGGAGCCCGGTCTGCGGATTCAACAGGTGCAGTCCTTCCTGAGCGGGCGACAATGTCAACGCCAGACGTTGCCCCTCCGGCGAGAAGGCGAGCTGATAGTCGTTCCCCGCAGGGAGCAGGATCGATTCGCCGATCGGCGTTCCCGTGTGCAGGTTCCATTTGCGGAACGTGGCTCCACGGTTGGTCGCATGAATGGTGAGGGCCGCCTGGCCATCGGGCGTGAAGGCCACGTGGCGCACTCCTGTGGCGTACGGACAGTCGAAGGGCAATTCCCGATGAACGGTGGCGGAGGATGTCTTCAGCGGCGGCAGGAGCCTTTCCAGAGTAGTGGCACTCGAATCCTTGGTGGCTGGATCGGCAGACGTTCCCAAGGGGAGTTTCGGTTGGTCTTGTCCGGGGGCCGTCGATTGTGTTGGTCCGTCTGGACTCGTGGGTAGAATAATCTGGCCTGCGACATGAGCCGGAGCCGCTGGGCTGATAGCCGCAACAGGCAATGTTGTGGGAGGCAACCAATCGCGGCCGAAGAAGCCCAACACGACGACGACTCCGATGATCACCAGGAGATTCGCGCGAATGTCGGGATCGCGCAGCCAGGTCATCGATGCCGGACGTGGGCGGCTGGGGAATTGAGAGATGACTTCTGGAGCATGACTGAGGGCCACGCGTGCGACGAGGGGATTGCCACACGTCCCGCATTTGCCGTGACGACCAACGAACTCTGGTTTCACCAGGCCCTGCGCGCCGCAGACATCACAGCATACAAGCATCTGGGCCATCTTGATATTCCTTAATGAAATAGGACATACCGGGATCACAGTGGGAATCGATTAAGGGCGCTGGCCGGTAGACATGAGGGAGTGTCAGGAGATTGTAAATGCCTGAATCAATCTTGGTATTTTGCGGCTGACGCTGCTACGCTCTTAGGAGACATTCACCAGATCGTGTAGGCACTCCAGAAATGCAAAAACGGTTGACCAAACCTAATTGGGCTTGGCCAACCGCTAACACTTTTCAGCGATAAGATTGCAGATACGGACCGCGATCAATTTCGCGCAACGCTGATCTGGTTAATATTGAGGGGTTAAGCCGTCATTGGGATTATTGAACTGATCCCAGATCGTCCAGTCGACACTGTTGTTGATCCATTTGACATGCCCATCGGCGAACGCCACTGGAATCGCGCCGAGATGCATCGTAGAAGCCATCGTTGCGTCGCACGCGGTGACTCCACTGCTGCGGTTTATGCAATTATCGTAGTTTGTTGATCGCTCATTTAAAACCAAGAAGGACTTCCCCGAGCCGTTTTGCTGATTACTGAATGGGATTCCTGTCACCTCAAAAAATGGGCGTACTTGATTGGGGTCCGTTTCCGTATAGAACGGAGATGAACCACCAATGCAACCCCAGGTTGGATCGGGACAGAAGCGGAGTTTCTCGGTATACAGCAGAGTGTTCGAAGTCCCATCTCGCGCTGCAACATCGAGCGTACAGGCTCGATATGTTGCGAGAACTTGCGCATCTCTCCCCACTTCGATGACGGCAGCGAGTTGTCCATTCACTGCGTAATTTCCGACGGCAATTTTCTTCTGATCAGGCAATGTGATGAGTTTGTCGCCATTCCCGGAACTGTCAGTTTCACATTGGAGAATTTTCAACCACCGATCTTCGACGCCCTCCGTTCCTGCTTCAGCGTTACTTTGGTGTTGTTCAATGCCTGGGAAGAGGCAGAAGAACCAGCTTACGATAATCAATCGCCTCCCGTCGCTCGCAGGAACAGCTGCGATCCCCTCAGGCATCTTGTTGTTGGCCGATTGAAAGTTCTCTGTTGCGATGCAGAGCTGCCTCAGATTGTTGGCACAACTCTTACGTCGCGCGGCTTCGCGAGCCCGTTGTACCGCTGGCAGCAGCAGCGCAAGCAGTATGGCGAGGATAGCAATCACCACCAGCAACTCGATGATCGAAAATCCACGATGATCACTGATCGGATGCGTTCTTAACATGGTCTAACTCCGTCATAAGAGCGTCACGATCCACTGCATCAGCAGGCGGCGATTGCTCTTGCAAACCTGCTTTGCTTGCATTCAGAAGTTCTTCCCGCACGGCGG
Organism: bacterium; assembly: GCA_016125225.1. Taxonomy (GTDB): domain Bacteria; phylum Planctomycetota; class Planctomycetia; order Planctomycetales; family Planctomycetaceae; genus DSVQ01. The sequence goes on from WGME01000032.1 coordinate 13,652, forward strand.
GGAGTACCTTACGACTCCCAAAGCTCCAGACTATCAACTCCCTTTCATCCAATTCTAACGCGAGGGCTGTAGAATTCGATGTCAAGAATTCCAAAGATGTAACTGGTAGCAAATCAGCCTGCGCTGTCGTGTCGATTTCGAGAAGCGGCAGATCAAATGAGGCATCCCAAACTTGGAGCAACCCCTTCGTATTGCCCGTCACAAAGACATTTGGCTTTTCTGGAATCGTGAGGCTAGAAATCGCCCCGCGAACGGCGATTGGTGGACCGAGTGACCTCATCGTTTTGGCATCCACGCGATGGAGGCCGGTCTGATCGGCCACTAGGAGAATCTCACCTTCTGGAGAAAGTGCGAAAGTGCTTGCAGCCCCCGAGTGCATGCTGAAGATCCTCTCTGGTTCAGAGTGGATCAGGCTCACACGGCATAAACCAGGAGTATCTTTGTGAACATATATTGTGTTTTTGTCTGGGCTGAACACGACCTTCCTGATACTAGGCGGAGCGGCGGTATCAGCGAGTAGAGGCCCCGCGCTTGAGTGAGTGCGGGTGCTGACAAACTTCAACTCCGGCTGGGCTGAGCGGAGGTCAACTAGAACAAAATCATCGGCGGTGCGCAGATTGACGACAGCGGCCAACCGCTGATCGACAGCGAAATAGGCTTTGGGCGAAAAGTTCACGTTGTCGCCTAGGGGGGCTAACGATAATTCTTCGTCTAATCGCACCTCCATCGAAGCTGGATCGCCTCCGAATGGGAATTGCAGAACCACTAGACGGCCACTACGGACACCGGATGGTTCGGCTGCATCTTTCCACGCTACCACTGTGACCCATCTCGAGGACGCATCACATTGTAGGCCAATTACAGTTCCATAGGCAGGCGAGACCGTATACTTCAATTCATTCAAGTTGTTTCCGAGGCTCCGCAGGACGATCTTGGAGCTTGCTTGCTCATAAGCCATCCATTGTCCATCGCAGCTAAGCGACCAGTTTCGGTTGACAACATCGAACCGCGGCAATTGATTCAACGGTGACATCTCGCTCGGTTGCAGAGAAACCATGCTGACAGCATCATTTGCCGCCAAGTAGGCCTCCGGGCGACGTGGATTCACAGCGATTTCGATTGGCGCTGGATTCAGTCCGTCTCCCCGCCACACCACGGCTCCGTCGGACCGTCGGACCACCGTCGCCGTGCCGGACCGCGCGGCTCCCATGATGAATTCGTTTGAGCCTCGTACCATCGACAGCCGATGAAAACGCTCGTGCGGCAGATCAAAGGAGCTGCCAATTTCCAGCTTGTCGATATTACAAATGACGGCTGTTTTGCCACCTTCGCCCGCCGCCAGCAACTCGTTCTCCGATAGGAATGTTGGTGCGGAGTTTCCGCTGAAGAAACGTTTCGATCTCCAAAAGCGCCCCTCCCGATCTGGCACTTTGAGATCCCAAATACATAGCCCAGCCTGGGACGCGACAGCCAGATATCGACCTTGCGGTGAGTAGGCGATCCCACCGAACATGAGCAGCGGGCTACGTCCAGCAAATTCCTCTGCAAAGGCGGTATTAGGGAGCTTGATTCGCTGTGCCCTGGGCGACGATAGAGGCATGAGGGTGATTGCAAGGTCCGGTCCAGTTAGCGCGATTTCCCGACCATCGGGCCGAAGTGCGACCTTATGACCAATGACTGAAGTTTCGTGGAAGATCTCTGTCGGTGGGTTGGTAGTGAGGTCGAAGACCACCGTCATTCCTGGCCGATCGCGAACCGCGAGACGCGAACCGTCCCGAGACAACGACAAGCTACTCGGTCCTTCCGACCCGCTCCATTCGAGCCTGTGAAGCGGATTATTGCTGTCAGAAGTCGGATTCCAGATCAGGATCAACCCGGAATCATGCCCCACCGCCAGCCGAAAGCCATCGGCGCTAATGTCCATGCAAGAAATCGCTTCACCAGACGGCGAACGTAACTCTCTAAGCCGCGCCGCAGATAGAGAATCCAGCATGTGATTACAGAGCGGGACAGCCGGGAATTCGAACCCTTCAGTGCCCAGTCGATGAACGTCTCGACTGGCCGATAGGTCAAGGTCTTTTCGGCCCGCTTCGATCGCATCGACTCGGTCACCATACCGTACAGTCACTGCAAAGAATCGTGTCTGATCTTGCCGGATTTTCCGCTCAGTCGACCACCCAGTACCGAAGTATACGAAACCAGAAAATGCGACAATAAGCACGAATGTAGCAACCAAGAGCCACTGATTGCGGCCACGGCGAAGCCAATAAATGGGCTCATGCCACCACGGGCTGAGCAGAAGCCGCACGCCATTGGCGAAGCGCAGTAAATCATCTCTGGCGTCGCCAGCGCTGCCGTAACCACCGAAAGGCCCCGCCAATAGTCGCAGCAAGATCTTCTGAAAATCGACGGGGCAGTGCTTTTGTTGTTTAATGAATTCGGCGCGAGCATGGAATTGCGTATTGTTCACTTCTGTGATTTTGTTGCGTGAAGTCCCTCGCAAATCGCAGGGAAGGCATGTGGAAAGAAAATCGTCCCAGAGGACTTCGCACATCGTGACACCGACTTGAAACAGATCGAATTGCGTCCGCGTTCGATCACACTTGATCTCCTTGGGCGACTTGACGGGTTCATCAAGTGTCCCGCGTACCCAATCCGGAACGTAGCCAGAAACCGCCGTAAAGCGGTTGTCGCCAGAAAGAACACCGGATTCTCGAAACGTGGCCATGCCCCAGTCGATCACTAGTAACTTCCCGTTCGCATCAATCAGGATATTGCTTGGAGTTATGTCGTGGTGCCAGATTTCGCGGGAATGCGCGAGAGCGATCGCGTCGAGAATCCCCGCGAACCGCCGGGCGAACTCTTGATAGCCACTCAAAGTCGTTTTTGCGAATAGGCCAAGATCTTCTAGGAAGTCGCGCTTGGCCCAGCCTTCTCGGAATGACCTCGAATCTGGTTCGTACCGCATGGTAAAACAGGGTTGGTGAGAGTCCGGGAAGTAGTCATCTACGCGTACCAGATGGTCATGCTTCAGCTTGGTCCCCACTCGGGCCTCTCGCAGAAATCGTTCCTTCCGTTCAACTTCAAGAACTGCATCCAGCGAGCGCGTTGTGGTACGATACTGTTTAATGAACCGAACGTCGTGTAGGGAGGGATGGGTTGCCTTGTAAAGCAAGGAATTCCCGCCAGGTCGGAGAAACTCGACCGGCACCTGGCTCCCCCAGAGAAACAAGACCACTGACTGCGTCTGAAGGCTATTCAAGTCTTCGACGATGTCGTCTATCCAGTCCGGCATGACGATCATCCCTCTTTGGCTTGAGAGGCTGAATCCACCACCATATGCGATGTACCCATGGACAAATAGAGTTCCTGCACTCGCGCCAAACCTTGTTTCAGCAGCATTCTGAAAGATTCAAACGCATTCTCGTTCGTAGAATTCAAAGTGGAAAACGGGTGTGAAACCGAAAACAACTGGAACGCCAAATACAGAGTGTCTGCTCCAGAGGGTGTCGCATCATTTGAAGTCTTATCCACGACTTCCAAAAAAAAACCCACCGCTGCCCTGAGATGCGAGTTACCTTCAGGGCCGGTCGCGAGATGATCCAAGACGTTCTGGAGATCGTCGAATTGCAGTGATCGCAACCATACCAGCGTATTTCGCTGCAGCTTCGGCACCGTAGGTGTGTCAATCTTGGATGGTTCATCCACAACTTCTTCGTCCAACTTGGGGTTCTTTAGATACTCTGCCTTTCCAATGGCGGCGAGCATCGTGCTCAACATCATGCGATCTTCCTCAGTCTCGGTTCTGATGAACTCGCTCGCGAATTCCGGATCATTCAGGAATCGCTGGCAGCGTGCGTAGGCCGTAAGCTTCGTGAAGTATTGATCGTCCTGCATCCGTGCAGCCAAACTAGGTGAATCCATCGTGTTAACCTTTCGTTTTGGAGATGTGGTGGACAGCGACTAGCCACCACATCTCTGCACCTGCATCTCTTTAGTGGGAGGTAACTTTAATGTGTCCTGAGCCGCTGCAATCGACATCCAAACTCTGGAACTGACAGCACTACTGCTCGGAGTCGGCATCCCCATGGAAATGCTTACGTATTTTTTTTCGGACCCCTGACATAACCTGATATACGGCGACCGCCGTCATGCTCTCTCGACCAGCGACTTCCAGAGCAGAATGGCCGTGCAGAACACAATCGATGAAAATACGTTGGTCACGAGTGCTGACACCGAGGCTCGGGATTGCCTCCAAGATCGCCTGGACGTCGTGCAACTTTGGAGACGATTCGTTGGCTATCAGCTGACAATCCGAGATAAACTGCTTGTATTCCGCCATCAGCTTTTGATAACGTTGGTCCCGGCGATTATGGTTCCGCGCGACATTCCGAACAATTCCGCAGATCCAGTCGACCAAAATTGCCGTCCTCGGGAAATCTCCGTCATTGATCCTCGTTAAAGCAATACCAATAGACTCCTGAACTATCTCTTCGGCCTTGTGAATATTACGAACAACAGCCATTGCTTGTCTGGTAGCCCGTTGAAGAAGTACTGGATTAGTCAACTCTCTGTGAAGCTGAAATTTCTTCCGTTCGTCGGGAGTCGCATCGTCCATTTGCCCAGCCTCGTGTGACGTTTTGTTCACTCGGGGTCTGCCGAGTTGCTCATATGGAGTAGTGGCGTGGGAGCCACAATCCTGATTGTTTCTTGCGATTTTATTTTTTCGTCCCAGGAAAGTATGACGCAACTCCATATAGGGAAGACTGTTGCGCCTCACCCTAGGATGAGTATAAATGGCTGTGTGGATAAGAGGAATTCGCAGTTTTGGGAGTTTGAAAAGGTTTTTTCTGGGGATATCCGGACTGACGCCGAGATATTGCGTCGAACCTTTCCAGGCCTTTCATCGCCAGATGCTGAAGCCATTCTAGTCGGTGCCGACAAAGTTCGGTTGTCTGTGGCAGTAGAAGTAACAGATGTTCGTGCGGGCATTTTCTTGCAGAGTGCGTTGAGACTGAAGCACATTTCTTCAACTACAGAACAGGAACTTGAAACATTGGATCGGATCGACCATTTGCTGTTTGAATGGTTCACGCTTCGCACCCCGACCTATGACACCAAAGTCGAATTGGAAAAAATGATCGAGGTCTCGGGGCCTGAGGTACTCAGCAACGATCGCCATGAATGGTTGCTCAGATTAGCTAGTCACTTCACCCGTGATCTCGAACAAGATCTCGACTGGCTGATCATGCGGCGGCAAATCCTGCTTGGCCAAGTGAATGATTTTCAGGTCGATGAGTCGGATCGTTCGCGCGTCGAAGTTGAAGTGGTGCGAATTCGTGCCCTCCAACTTGATATGCTGATCGAAGACTTGAAAACACCATTCGTGCAAGAGTCGCGCCGTCAGTTGCTGTCTGATCTTGGGTATTCGATTGGGCCCAAACTCGCAGCTGAATTGCGTTTGTCCATCCCCAATGACGCCCAGTGCTACGTACCGGGATGGGTTGATCAACTTGATGTAGTCCTCATCAATTGGTATCGAGGCGACAAAACGACACTGGAGACACGCAAATCGATTCAGGAACTGAGAGAAATACCCATCCATGACGACACTCCCCTCAAAGTCCGCGTCCTTGATCATCTTGTTGAAGCCTTGAGTGGCCCTGAGGTTGTTGCGTCGCTTGGCAAGCTGCATATGCGGGCCTTGGCCAATCGAGGATGGTCTCTTAGTAAACACTGACTTTCCTCGACGCCGAGTTCCATGCGGCGGCGCAAGCTACGCGATGTGAAAAATTCGTCGCGGAGCTGGGTTCGGCGTTTCACTGTACTGGTTTTCAGGTATCGCCTGAGGTTTGCGAAGATCACGCCAGATATATTAATTCCTGGCGGACAGTACTGGATAATGACAAGCTGGCAGTCTTCTCGGCTGTGTCGCTTGCCTCTAAAGTCGTGGATTTACAGTCTCAGACTCCTGAGTTACCGTGAAATCGCATCAACGGTTCTGAGGTGCAATAAAATGGCGGAGGCAGACGCTGTGAAAGCGCTTGCCTCCGCTGTTACTGGAATCCTGATAGCCTGCATTCAGAAACGACTCTCAAGTCACTGTAAAAAACTCCCGGATTCTCGGCTACTCATCAGTAAGATCGTCATCGACGCTGCGACGCATCGCGGCCGCTTTTTCCAACCAGAGATTAATAGAGTCCAAGGTTTCCAGGCCATATTCGATCGCGGGATGACCGTCAGGGTAACGCGAGGAAGCTGTGCCGTTGATCTCCTTGACACGCTGCACTTCCTGGTCGAAATAGCTGGGGAGCTGCCCCCATTCATTGGGCGGAGTCAAGTCGGTGACGGCCGCCCAGCGGATTTGATCGTCCGAGGTCTTCTGGAGATTTTCTAGGACGGGTTGGCTGTGGATCAAAACGGCAAAGCGATCTGGCACAAATCCGGCTGTCTGATGCTGTGTCCAGATCGATGAGTCGTAAGCATTGTAGAAAGCGGCTGCTCCACTTCCCGATCCGTTATAAAGGACCATGATGTCGGCAACAGACCGCTCTGTTCCCGTGGTCAGATACTGCGTTAAATCGCCAGCGGCCTCAGGGGACCATGTGCCGGGGTTGGTGACGACTTGGCCGCTCGGTCCGAATGTCCTCAGCGTCACTTTGCGATACGACTGGTACAGTCGCACATAGCGAGGGTCTGTCGGTTGCTGATCCAGAAAGACGCCAACGATGGCCTTGCCCCAGGACCGCCAGCGCGTGATATCGCTGATGACATCGCGCCGTGACCGCGACCCGTAACTGGTGGCCACATATCCCACCACGGGAACACCCTTGTCTTCAGCGCGGCGGAAGACGCGCTGGTACATCAATTTCCCTTCCTGCGTCCATTCCGCCGGGTAATTCGGGCCCGAGTTGATGTTGGCGATGATCATCACTTCGCAGACGCCAGGAACATGAGCGTCGATGATACGATTCCACTGAGCTTCCGTTGCGGAAACGTTGTCAATTGTCAGATAACCCGGCCACAACAGGTTGATTTTTGTGCCTGCATCAACAGAAATCGCTTGAGTGAGCATGCACAGCGTCACGAACGAGAATTTCAAGAGACTCTTCATCTGAATTCCTTTAGTCACATATTCGCGGGGAACGAATTGGCAGAGACAATTGGCTTAGCTGGAACGTACTTTCCGCGCGGGAAAGTAACTCACATTTCAACCTCTGCAGTCATTGAGCTAGTTCAGAGACTGGCTTGAGAACGGTCAATCCGACAGCTACCTCCTTTCATAGGGGCTATCGTGCAGCGAGCTAAGGCACGCGATCTCCGCCTACCACACGGAGGTGGCGCCACGTCCCAGAATCTGAGGGAAAAGCACCAAGAATTTACGGGCTGAACACTCTGAGGCAAGTAGATCGCGGATAGACAAGTTGCCGACCCCACGGGTGGTCGTTCGGCAGCGAGTCGGCTTGCCGTGTGCCTGTCCGCGACTGACCTTGACTCCCTCAGGCCACAGACAGTGGATCTGGCTTTCCTGGTTCCCGTATTTCTGTGTTCACGGGATCCGGCCGCCGCAGGTATTGATAGAGCGTCTCGCGACTGATCGAGTATTCCGCCGCCAGGGTTGCCTTTCGCTCACCATTCAGAACACGTCGCTGCAAATCAGCAATTTGCTCCGGCGTGAGCGCCCGCTTGCGGCCACGATAGACGCCGCGCTGTTTCGCGAGGAGAATTCCCTCGCGCTGTCGTTCGCGAATGAGGTCCCGCTCAAACTGAGCGACGGCCCCCAGGACCGACATCAGTAAATCGGCCATGGGAGAATCGTGGCCCGTGAACGTCAAGCACTCCTTCACGAACTCCAGCTTCACGCCACGGCTCGTCTGTTCCTGAACGATCCGTCGTAAGTCATCCACATTGCGGCCAGCCGATCGAAGGACGTGACGACGATCGTGTCGCCCTCGCGTACATAGGACAGCAGTTCCTTTAACGCAGGCCTCTGCGCATCTTTTCCGGACGCATGATCGGTGAAGACGCGATCGACTTTCAACTGGTCCAACTGCCGCTGGACGTTCTGGTCCACCGAACTGACACGAATGTACCCAACTCTCTGACCCTTGCCTGGCAAATCTGCCTCCTGTTGTCAGGGACAGGTCTATGACCTGCCGTGGCAGCTGTCAAGAAATCTTTGAACCGACTTCATTCGGACGGTAGATGAGGTCGTCACCTGACAGTCACGATAGGGTGTACCCCATTTAGACACATGGCGAATGTCAGCAAGGAACGGTCGGACCAACGCATGAAGAGTGCCTCCACTGAGAGTAGCGACATCATTCACGAGCCCGGTCGTGTCGCCGTGCCCCCAATCAGTTCGAGGCATCCTCTACTGGACTAATTTGGTTCCGAGAGACTACTCTAGGACGACCGATGTTCGTCGCGAGATTGGGTGAGCGTGAGTCGCAGTAGGTCAGGGTACGTATCATTTTGGAAATTTCGAAAGTCGAATCTGGAATAACAGACGACTTATCCGCTCCCAATATCAGCATCGAGAAGTCGGTGCTCTGCCTGCTTGAGAGGTGATACCTCGTCTGTCGATTCTGGGGGGAAAAGTGCTTTCAGTTGCTTGCTGCGGACCGGGTGCTGCAGCTTGCGGAGCGCCATGGCTTCAATCTCCCGCACGCGTTCGCGGGTCACCTTGAAGATGCGTCCGACTTCTTCCAGGGTGTAGGTGTAACCATCACCCAGGCCGTAACGCAGCTTGATAATTTCCCGTTCACGGTAGGTCAGCGTCTTCAGGACCGACTCAATCTTGTCCTTGAGCATTTCCTGAGTGGCGGCGTTGACCGGGTTTTCGGTGGCGTCATCTTCAATGAAGTCCCCGAAGTAGCTGTCTTCGCTTTCACCCACCGGACGAACAAGGCCGATCGGATGTCGCGAGATCTTTATCACGCGACGGGTTTCTTCCAGGCTCACGCCCGCGGCTTCCGCGGTTTCCTCCAGCGTCGGCTCGCGGCCATTCTCCTGCAGCAGCTTCTTGCTCACCTTCCGCAACTTCGACATTGTTTCGATCATGTGGACCGGAATACGAATTGTGCGGGCCTGGTCGGCAATGGCGCGGGTAATGGCCTGACGAATCCACCATGTGGCATACGTCGAGAACTTATAGCCCCGGCGGTATTCGTACTTGTCGACCGCCCGCATCAGGCCGGTGTTGCCTTCCTGAATCAGGTCGAGGAAGCTCAAGCCACGGTTGCGGTACTTCTTGGCAATCGAGACCACGAGCCGCAGGTTACCTCCTGACAGTTGTCGCTTTGCGTTCTCCCACGCATCGAACTTTGCCGCTATACATCGCATGCGATCACAGAATTCTTCCGGTATTTCCTGGGTCATGTAGGCAAGGTCGTGCAGTTCGCGATACAACTTTTCCGTTTCACTGGCGGCTGATTGAGTGTGGTGCTCAGAATGCCACTTGATCTGGATCTGCAGCTTAGTCATCCGCTGCGCGACTTGTTCCATCCGTTTCATGATCGGCAACAGGCGCTGCGTCCGGACGCTCAGTTCTTCGATCAGCCAGGAAAGTTTCCGTCGGCGATGACGTATCCGCTGCTCAATCCGGGCTTTCGTTGCGGTGACTGTTTCCGCCTGCAACATTTCCCAGTCAACGCGGTTTTCGCGCATCATTCGTTCAATGGTCGGCAGGTTGACGGGAATCCGCCCCTGGATCTGTTCCTTGCGCAGGTTTTCTGTTTCGCTAGTCCTCAAGGCGCGCTCGAATGGCAGTTCATCTGCGATTACTTTCTTGATGATTTCGATCGCCGGGTTAAGGGCAAAAGCAGATTCCATCGCCTTGCGTCGGAACCATTTTTCAAGCACACCGATCTGCTTGGCGAGGAAGATCTCGTTTTCGCGAGTCAGCAAGGGAATGTGTCCCAACTGACTCCAGTACATACGGGCTTGACCGCGCGATGTCGAACCTGTCTTGGGCTCACTCATAGGCTGGGTTCGTGAGTCCAAACGTGGATCTTCTGGCGTCGATTTATCGACGATGTCCAGCCCCGCATTCTCCAGCGCATCGATCAATTCAGGAACCATTTCCGGTTCCCCGCCCTCATCTGGCAAATACTCGTTAACCTGCTGAAATGTGGCGTATCCCTTGAGTCGCGCGGCATCTAGCAATGCGGCAAGCTCGGGATTCCATGGTAGATAATTAACAACGTTCACATTTGCTGGGTCAACGTTCTCACCCTCGGCCAGCATGCATTCGAGGATCTGAATCAGATCTGACAGGAAAGGCTGTGCATACTCTGGTTCGAGGTCGTAAATGTGAGCCAGGAGATCTCTTGCTAGGGGTGGGATGGTCGTTAGACGCGTGCCGATTGTATTTGCCAGTTCGGCTTCACGAAGGCAAAGGAAGCCAGTCAAGATCCCGTTCAGCGCTGCAACATGTGTATTGTTCGAGTCTGCTCGGTCTGCTACCAAAAGGGCGCGTGCTCGAATTAAGACTTGCCGCTTTCCATCCAACGTTGATGCCAAGCAACCGCTTGTCAACTCATCTCTTGCTGCAAGCAAAGCAGCCGGAATGGCTGTCGCTGTTATACCGCCGACCGAACTAGACTCCTGAACAGGAATAGCTTCCACTGCATCCAGCAATTCTGACCTTGTCTCGAACAAGGCTTGCCGAAGCTGATGAAAAGTCTGCGTTTTGACTCGATATCTGCTTTGGGGTCGGCCCCGCCCGCGCACCGCTTCAGGGCCGATTTTCTCGAAAAAATCCGATTCACGCTTCAAGACGGTATGGACATAATCCACCCGAACGCGAGCTTGGGAACTCAGATCCCTAGCCGTGAATTCTTGCAGCAAATTCGCTGCCACCAACACTTTATAACGATCGAACCCATGAACTCGCAACTTAAGGCGCCTTCCCAAGCTGGGCCGCAGTCAGGTATACTAGCGATTATCTGACAATTGTCAATAAAATCGGGTGGCGGCTCAGCGAAAGTTGAGAAAACCATCCAACTCACCATTCTCCACATAACGTCGAACCGTTTCTGCCAACTGGGCAATCGCATGACCATCGGGTCGGCCAGAGAAGAATCGATATAATTCGCAAACCAAAGTCTGGCGCTCTTCGCGAAGTTCTGCTCGAGCATTCAAATCAAACGAGAACTGCATAAAGGTATTCTGGTTAATTCCAAAACGTGTGAAATTACGTAGAAACTGGTCAAACCATGCCGCTGCCTTTACACCCAATTCAATCCGCGCACGTCGTGACTTCTCGATTCCGACTTCATTTGGAGCAAGTCCCGAGAATCTATCCTCGGAAATCAAGTAGCGATCATCATGTAGAAATTGAGCAATCTGCTCGTGCTCAGTGCGAAACAGCGATGATACGTACTTGCTCTGATCATTCAGGATCTTTTGAAACACCTGATGTGCCACATAGTCCATCCAGCCCTCCGCAAAGTAGTCGTTCGGCATTGTGGCCTGTCGTTTTCTAGGTGGTCCACAAAGGATTCCTTGAAATGTGTGGCAAATAATCTCATGGCAGATTAAGTATGGTACTGACAGAAAAGATAGACGATCAAGCTGATTCTTTCGTATGAAGAGCTTTACCTCAGTATGAAGATTATCCCCGTCTCGGTACTCTGATGACGCACTTGCGTCACGACACATTGACAAATTGGTCTCGTGCCCTAATAGCGTGGTAGAAAAACTTACTAAAACACTACTCACATTTGGCTGCAGTCCAGGACAGAGTGAACCGTACAGCTCACGCGAAAAATCAAGCGCGAATTCAAATGTTTTCTTAAAAGGTTGAAGGCAAAGGCCGCCCTTGTGAACGATTAAATTGTCGTCCTTGCGAAGTCCGTGACAGATTTTCGAGTTGGTGCCAGCACAGACATTGCAGTCAATGTCAGTGAATCGGGATAAGATCGATTCCGCAATCGGCTGAAAGATCGCGGAATCCTCGTCACTGATCGTCGTTGCGGCAATTGCGCGATCAACGAGAGGGACGATTCGTCGAACGAAATCATGCAACGGAATGTCGTCCGTCGAGGTTTCTGCCGCGCGTACAATGGCGCTCAACAGAATCGACCGCATAGTCCCGTACGAAGACCCGTGTCCGGCCCGATTGAACTTCGATTCAACTCGGACCATCACGTCATGCACGCACAAAGTCGCACACAATACCTTCCGGACGCTCAGCGGAAGGTGATCTGGGATTGGGCTAGTTTTGCCAGCCATATCACTGGTCAGTGTCACTTCGGGCTTTGAATTTCACGAAGTAGGATTTCAGTTCCGGCAGGATAAACTCATCCCAGATGCTCGTAGCAATATGAACTGCAACCGGGCCTACAAAATGTTCAAGAACTGGAGGAATTATCGTGACTAAGACGAGAACCGTTCCGGGCTCAATGCCAGCGCCGGCTGGTTGTACTTGGATCAGTGGAGCGTTGCGGATCAGTTTATCCGATGAGGCAGCAAGCTCTCTCTTTAATGCGTCAAATCCATCAATGTCGATCCCCTGCTTTTGTGCCGTTTCTCGAACACGCGAGTCAGTTGACAGTCGGTCGAGTAGGCGAACAACTTGCTGAGAGACGTCCTTTTCAATGTCAATTGGACCGCTCGCCTGGACTTCGTATGTGAATTCGATACTTTTAGACATAGAGCAGCCTTGGTGAAATCGAGTTCTTCGGAAACGACTGGTAGAAGCAAAATGGATCAGCCGCGTAGTGAACGTCTTGATTGTTGAGATGCCCATCACGTTTTGCAAGTGATCAGAATCTCCCAAACGTTGGAAGGAAAATGCACAGCCCCGTCGTCATCCAGTGGCTTCGCGAATCTCGCGGTTTTCATAATACTTTCCTCTGTCGTTGAATTCCTGGGACTATACCTGTTTCTGCCTGATCCAGAAGTCAATCATAGCCTAGTGTGCAACCCCGGCTTCGCCGTCGCGTGACTTTAGGCTCCGCTACGCTCCGGTCGGAATACCGACGCGATCGCCCTCCCGGCCCGCTGGTGCTGCGGCCTGCGGCCTGAAAGGGTCGCCCGGTGGCGCGTTTCTTCGTTGCGTGGGGCTCCCGCCCCCGGCCCTTCAAGGATCGGGGCCACGCTGGCCCGCTGGCTCCCTCCCACGCTTCATCCGCTCCGCTCCTTGCAGCGCGGTGCCCTCCCTCGGGCCAGTCCTTGACGGCCCTCCCCCTGTGTTTTTGGGCTGCTGTTCCGTCCGCCAAAAAGCATGAGCTTTTGGCTCGCGGACAGATTCATTTTCCAACCGGAGGATTTTTGCGATGACTGCTACTACCAAGGCCACCCGCACCGACATCTACACTCGCGTGACTGATGCCATCGTCGAACAACTTTCGCAGGGCGTCCGCCCGTGGCTCAAACCTTGGTCGTGTGAACATGCGGCCGGACGTATTACCCGCCCGCTTCGGCACAATGGCACGCCGTACAAGGGAATCAACATCCTGATGCTGTGGGTCTCGGCCGAGGAGGCAGGATTCGTGTCGCCGTACTGGCTCACATTCCAACAAGCGAAGGAACTGGGTGGGCACATCAAGAAAGGGGAACACGGTTCACCCGTCGTCTATGCCGCGACGTTCAAGAAGAAGGAGCAAACTGACGACGGACAGGAGACAGAGGAAGAGATTCCCTTCCTCAAGGAATACACCGTCTTCTGTGTCGATCAATGTGAAGGTCTGCCGCCGCATTTCTATGCAACCGTGACTCCGCCGACGGAGAAACTAGAACGGATCGACCGGGCGGAGACGTTCTTTGCAAACACGAAGGCCGACATCCGCACCGGCGGGAATCAGGCGTTCTATGCGATGGACACCGACTATATTCGCATGCCCCCGTTTGAGACCTTCCGCGATGCGGAGTCGCACGCGGCCACTCTGGCCCATGAACTGACGCACTGGACGCGGCACGGCTCGCGGCTCAATCGGGAATTCGGGAAGAAACGCTGGGGAGATGCAGGTTACGCGATGGAAGAACTCGTCGCGGAACTAGGCTCGGCCTTTTTGTGTGCCGATTTGCGGATCACGGCCGAGGTTCGCGAAGATCACGCCAGCTATATCGAATCGTGGTTGACGGTGTTGAAGGACGACAAGCGGGCCGTCTTCTCGGCCGCGTCGCATGCCTCCCAAGCCGTGGACTTCCTGCATGGATTGCAGCCGCTGGCAGTCACCTAAATTGTGGTTGCTCAGACCGGCGGTCCATCGCGACTGCCGGTCTTTTGAGTGTCTCTCTCGTCTTGACGTTCACCGCAGAAACCGTGCGGGTGGTTCCACCGCCCGCACGGTTCTTTCATTTTGTGGGAGACGGCGCGTCAGACGCACCGTCTCCCACGGCGTTTTCTCAGTGTCATCAGTTCCCACTTTCGTCCGTGGAGAGACGAGCGGGCGAACCCACCGGTAGCAGTTCGCTGACGAGTCGGCTGTGCCGTGTGTCTCTCCGCAGACGTTCTCACTCGTTCTGTGAAACCATCCCTCTGCCTTTCTGTGTTTCTGGGAAGTCGGCTGACCCCTCCTGGAAATCGTGCCTCAGTTTATGTGGAAGCAGAGGACATCTATCGGCAGCATCTCTAGAGATCAGGCCCTGTTCCGTGCGACACCGGTTGCCAATCGAGGACCATCCTCTGTTTCCCCGCTCCTACGAAATTCCGTTGCATGGACTGCTTAGACCTGCCGCGCCAGGAGCCTTCGGTTCGTTCCGACGTTGAGATTCCCTACTTCTAAGTTAATTGCCGTCCTGCCCCGTGGCCCGATGAATGGCTCTTAAGGCCGCCGTCGGTCAGGGCCAGCTGCCAAGCTGGTTTCCACGGGTGGACCCTCCGTCTTTCGCTGGTCCCTGCCCGCTGCGCTCCGGACTGAAGCGACCTGGGAGTGGAGCCATCGGTCGCGGTGGTCGCGTCCGGCTAACTCAGAGACGTAAGGAATCAAAATCATGACGGAAACCAACACGAACCAATCCACTGGCAAAGGCGCAGTCAAATCGTCCAGCCATGTGGCCTATCAGGTTCGCAATCGCGATGGCAAGCAAGGGTTCTGGACACGGATCGGCGCGGCATATGCGCACGCCGACGGCCAGGGATGCACCATCCAACTCGAATGCGTGCCGCTCGACGGCCGCATCACCCTCCGCGTGGCTGCGGAGAAGTAACGCCTCACCGGGCGGGGAAGTCCCCGCCCGGCAACCCAGAAAGGAATCACATTATGTCTATCGAAGAACTTCAACTCCTGATCCAACTGGCCTCAC
>WGME01000041.1 GCA_016125225.1 bacterium
GAGCTATCAATCCACGCAAGGGGGGATCGATACCGCGCTCCAAACGAACATCGATGGCATTGCCCAGGCCTTTGTGGTCGCGATTCAGGGGGCCTTGGATGGATACACTTCGGCCGCTCAATTGGCCAGCGACCAATGGACGGCCGCCTTGCAGTTGGCCGACAATGCTTACGACTTTGCCACGGGAGTGGCGGACACGACTTATACCTCGGCCGTAACCGGTGCCAAGAGTCTTTTCGAGCAAATTCAGGCCCAGGCCGAGCAGACCTTCCTGTCGTCGCTGGGCACGGCACAAGCCCAGTATGTTTCGGTCGTCCAGACGGCCAGTGATGCCTTGGAAGGCACTTATAATACTGCTAAATCACAGTTCCAGTCCACGGCCGATACGGCCATGGCGGATTACAACGATTGGCTGGCACAGACATTTGGAACGCCGTCAACCTACGATGGCAATGGGACTGTGACTCCGGCCACTCCGGGTCAGTATCAGCAAGATCTGGATGACGCCGTCAACAGTGCTCTTGACGCTTTGCTCTCCGCCGCTGCCGATTTCCAGAGTGGCATTTCAACACTCGATCAGACCTATGCGGACGCGGTCGTTTCGGCCCAGCAGCAGTACGTTTCTGATTATGACCAGGTCCAGCAGACCCTCGATCAGGAAACCGCTCAGGCAGGACAAGACTTCGAGCAAGCCCGGTTGCAGGCCCTTAGTGTGTACCAACAGGCGGAACAGGACGCTTGGTCGACACCTGGTCCCAGCGATCCCGCAGACATGGATCAATACGCTCAATGGTATGAGGGCGTCAACTCGCTGATTCGGGATGCCAAGCGAGAATACATTCGCAGTCTGGGCGAGGCGGAACTGTCTTCGCTGGAACGAGTCGGCTCGGCGTATTCTCAAGCGGTCGGCTCCGAGCGGGCCGCCCGAGCCGCGTTTGCGACCAGCGTAGCGAACGCCGAACGCGACGTCACGATTGCCTATGCCTCCGCTACGCGCGGACTCCGCGATACGGCCGACCAGACCCTCACGGATATCGTCGAGACCTCCCATACCATCTTGAAGGGCTACAAGGACCAACAAGCCCGGCGGTATCTCGATCTCCAAGTCACCCTGAACACGGCCCAGGAATCGGCCCTGACCCAGGAGTATCAAGCGCGAGCAGGGTTCCAGCGCACGGTCGATAGTGCCTATCAAGCTCAGCAAGCCAGCATTATCCAGCTGAACAATGCATATGCGGGCACGGTCATTGCCGCGTCACAAAGTGCTGGACTTACCATTGCGGGAGCCACGCAAGCCCGCATTCTGACGGGAGCCACGGCCGCCAACACGTTGATTCAGAGCTATGCGGCCGCCGGGGCCAACTATGGCAGTGCCCTCGATACGGCTGCGACCGCCCTCAATGCCAATGTCTCGGCAGGTGAACTGGTCGCGGCCTCTGCTGCCGATGCCGCCGTGTCAAATTACGTGTCGCAAAGTAACGCGGCCTTCCAGGCGGCATTCACAGCGATCTTTGGCGCGAGTACCGATGCCACCGCCGTCAGCGGCGCGATCACCACCTACAACTCTGCGATTGATGCCGCTGGCTCAGCGGCTGCCAGTGGCTTGCTGGGAGTCTTCCAGTCGTTGGCTTCCAATGTCGTCTCGGCGTCCACCTCCGCCAATGCGAACGACCGGGCTGCCGCAACCACTTGGACGACCAGCGTCGCCAGTTCGGTCGATCAGTTGGGGACCGCCAATGCCAACGATGCCAATACGTATCTGGTGGAACTGACCAATTCCGACGCCGACTTCTCCACCAGTCTCGTGGCGTCGGTCGTCCAAGCGGAAACCGCCAGCCAAGCCGCCGCCACAGTGGCCGAAGCTCAAGCCGTCGGGGCGGCCGAATCGGCGGGCAACACACTGCTGACGTCGTCCTTCAGCAGTTATCGGCAAGGCCTGCAAGACGCCGCCGATCAGGCGCAACAGACACGCGATCTGGTCTCCGATCTGGTCACAAGCAATATCCAGACCGTCCGTGACATTACCCAGGCTCAGAACGGAGCGGAGTTTGCAGCTACGTCCGCTTATGCGAGTTCCCAGGCGGATCTGGTGAGTTCGGTGATGGGATCGACAGCAGGCATCGCGCAAGCCGCAACGGCGGCCGCGAGTGCCGCGCAACAGGCCTATTTGGCCGATCAGATCGATCAACTCCTGGCTGAGGACGACTCCTACTACGATTCCATCGATCCCAATTACTACGCATCGATCGCGGGTGGTCCCTACATGGGCTACGGGTTCGCGTCCCTGACGGGCGATGAATTGCCGCCGAATGATGGCGATGACTTTAACAGCCTGGTCCGCGGCATCGTCGAAGATTTCAATCAGCGTTCCGAGACGCTCCGTTCCGACCCGTCGGCCGCGAACTACGCCCAGAACCTCATGTACATGGGTGGGGGCAGTGGCGAGGAAATGGTGGCCTCGCTGGTGACCGGCGAACGCGGCCGGATTCACGGCCTTGTGGAACAGATCACGGCGGCTCAAGACCCCAGCAATCCCGCCAATGGCACGACCACATCGACGACGAGTAGCTCCACCAGCAGCAACTCGTCGTACACCGCCGATCCCAATGGGTCTTCGGGCGATCCCAATGGGAGTGGTAGCGGTACTGGCGAGGGGGGAACGTCAGGCAGTTCGACGACCGCCAACAGCACCAGCAGCAACTCGACGAGTGGCAGCGGCACCTCCGCCAACAACACAACAACCAACGGCATCAACATCGGCGCCAATGTTGCGCTAGCCGATTCCACTGGCAGCGTCTACTTCGGGATCAGCGATTTCACGGGTTTGAGCTTCTTGGAAAAGAGCCGCTTGATGTGGGCGGTGACCCAAGCAGGGTTGGCCAACATCCTCAATTCCAGCGCCGAGAACTACGAAGCGGTCGGGATTCCCGTCATTCGCGACGGCGACGCTCCGCCATCGGCGCCATCAGCTCCTCCTGCCGCTCCGGCTCCCGCCGATCCAGATATCGCTGTCCAGTCACCCAATCAGATCACTTCAGGGCCGGATTTGCTGGATTCTACCGCCGCTTTTGCTCAAGGGGCGAATCCCTATGGTGCGCCGATCTCGGAACTGTTGGCAGGGAGTATTCGCGATCAGTTAGGCGACCAGTTCCTGCTGGAAACCAGTGGCGAGGCCTTGGTCGGGCTCGTCGTCTTCACCTCGGTGGTCACGGCGGTGACCAGTGTGGTGACAGCCCCAACTGCCGGATCGGGTTTCCTCACCTATGTAGGAGCCGGTGCCCTCGCCGCAGGCATCGAGTACATGACTTTGATGGTGTCGGCGAACGTCATCAATCCCAGTGCCAATGATCCCACGGCCTCCGGGTTGGCTCAGGCAATGGCCGCTGGGGGTGCCACGGCCGGCGTAATGCACGTAGGTGGCAACTTCGTCAGCGGCCTCTGGGGACGATTATTCCGGGGCATTGGCGATGACGCTGGCCATCTCGTGGGTGAACTCGCTGAAGAAGCCTATTCTGCCAGTGGCAGGAGGTATTACGCGCCAACGGAGATTGTCCAAGAAGAACTCGACGCCTATATCGCGCGCTCAATGCAACTTTTCACGGAGTCCGGAGGGATGATTATTGACATCAATGCACGCGGCCCTCTAAGGTTATCGAATGGTAAGCTGAAGCCTGTCGTGGGAAGTTATATTCCTCGAGAAAATACTATCCGCTTGTACCAAGGCTCCGAATTACAGGATTTGGCTGAAGAGCTGTGCCATTTCCGCCAAGCAATTAGGGATGGATTTTTCGGCGCTGAATCAGTACCACAAAGTTTGGTAGATGATGTTTGGGAAGTTCAGATTGACATCCTCTTCCACAGTATTGGATTGCTTCCACGATTATGATAGTTAGAAGTCAAATGACATTTTTTGTTTTCCAACATGTGTGGGTGGATGATTTGCTACATGCGAATGCAGTAGCATGTAGTCCCATATTTCTGTGGTCTAGCCAAATTCAGACAGACCCTTGGCCTGCTGTGGTCCTCCCGTCTGGAGAAAGAGTGGAAGTCCGTAGGTCATATGTTGAATGCACAAACGCAGTGCCAACTCCAGGAACTGAATGCCTTGATGAAAAAGTTGAGCCGTTCAAATCTGCCAAATGGCCATTCACTCTTTGGTACTCATTTGCATCATGCCATGATCGAATTATTATCGAGGGGCTGGACAACCGGTCGATTGTTGCGCCATACTTCGTGTCAAATGAGTTCGTTGGAAGTCCCGCCTGCTACAGAATGAATGGTAAACTTCCGAGAGATTTTGCAAGCAATCCTGATATACAGTGCCTCGTCGCATGGGAGCAATCCAAGGCGTCGATTGATCGTTACGACGCCATGCTTCAATACCCTACGCCTCAGAAAGGTGTGGAATATCCACGTGATTGCTGGCTACCCGGAACATTTGTTTCAGATCATTCTGAGACAGCATGTGTTTACAGCTTATCTAGCGACAGTCATGACACAATCCATGTTTTCATGTTGGACTCTTCGCCTGATCCAAACAATGGAGGACGTATTATTCGCCGTGCGCGTAGGCATGACGGTGGATTAGTTGTCAGCGACATCATCCAATTCTCACAGGGTTGTGTGATTGACTCAGGATTTGGGACAAATGTAACTTAAGGTACTCATCGCTGATCATTTTCTCCCGAAATCCTGCTTGCAGGGTACATACTCGACTTCTTCTTGCGCTGGTTGGCTGCCGCTATGGATTCAGCTGCCAGCTGTCGATAGCAGCTCATCCAAGAATAGACTCGCAGTCGTTGGATTATGGATGTGGAGTCCAAGGCAATCTGCCAATTGAAAGCGGGATGAGCCCTTCCCGCTGGTAGCGTTGCAACTCGGCGTGACTCACGACCCATGCCGCATAGGCCCCGCGACCCGACTTGCGTTTCTCCGCGCGGATTCTGCCGTGCCGCGCCCATTCACGGACGGTGAAGGGAGCCTTGCCGACCAACCGGGCGAACTCATCGATGTCATACCAGTCCTTTGTCTGCTGACGCTGAACGAGTAGCAGCAGCAACTCTTCAATTCGCGACAGCCGATCGACTTCAGAGAGTGGCGGCGGTGGATTCGTCTCGGAACTGACCATGGTGCTGACCTCCAGACTGCTACACGACCGCCATGCCGGGCCTCAGTCTGCTGAAAGTTTGGAGCCGTTCCCACTCCTTATGCAGTAGGTGAACATTGAATCGTGGTCACGACGACCGCAGTCTCGGGTTGATCGTCCAGCGGACGAGGGAATTCCTGAAGATAGGCTAAACGGTGATCGACAATGGCCCGATAGATCGAGCGCAGATTGCGACCCCGAAGCAGCACCTTGTGCGTGGTGAATTCCAGGGTGATGCCCTGAGAGGGATTGAACCCGGCCGTAATCAACAACGCATAGCTGAGCGCGATGGCATCTCCAGCTTTCAGCCGCAGTTCCAACATGGGCTCCGGTGGACGATTGGCACTCACCGGGGAAGCGGCCTGATAGTTGACGGCTTCCGCAGCGACCGTGGTGGAGGCCTTGGTCGAACGCTGGGCGTAACGCTCAACGAGCTTTTGGCGATCATCGCTCATGAGCGTACTCCGGTTGTGGGGGCTTGGGCTGCCGATCGGACCAAGCCCCACGCCATTGCTCCCACTGCTGCTGCCAGGTAGCCTGCATCTGCGTGGTGTAGTGGCGGACGCGCTCGACCTGTTGCCAGGCCCGCTCGCGCCAGGTCAGTGCTGGCAAGGATGGCGATTGTTGCAGGAGTTCGGTGGCGGAAAGTCGCTGCGTCGAATCCTGCACGGCCTCTCGCAGGGCCTGCTTGTCGTCCGTGTAGATGTGGACCGACTCCCGGCCGCGCGAGCAACTCACATAGAACTGTTCGAGCGAACTCGCGGCCAGAGAGGTGCTGCTCTGGGCCACCAGCACGCGATCGACCGTCTTACCCTGGCTGGCATGGCTCGTGCTGGTATAGCCAAACGACAAGTGGCCATATTCCCGATCCAGCACCCAACCATTGGTCAGGCGGATGTCGCCAGAGCGCGTAAATCCTGCGATGTCATAGTGAGCCCCATTATTCAGCCGCTTGCCATCTTGCGATGTCCCGTTCTGGGTGATTTGAATCCGGTCGCCTGTGGCCAGAGAGAGCGGTTCCGTGCGGTAAACCTGAAAAGCCTTGGCGGCATGCAACGGAAGTGCCACAGTCTCCCCGCGTTGTTCGACGAAGACCGTTTGCTGGTTGGTTTCTTGGACGACGACTCGTTCGCCGCGCTGGAACCCTTTGGCATTCTGGAGAAATTGCACCACCAACCCGGACTCATACCGTGCCGTATCGCTTCGTTCGGCGGTTGTCCATTGCTGATTCTTTAGCCGCTGGATGGGATGTTCCTCGACATTCAGGCGTCCGGCGGCTTGGAGTTCCGCACGAATCACGCTGGTGGCATGCTCCCCTTCGATGTGCGTGGGAGCAACCACGAGGACCGACTTCCCGGCCTGAACGGCGCGGACATAGTCGGCCGCCAACGATTGGTAGCGTTGATCATCGGGCAATTCGTGAATGAACCCGAGTTGATCGAGCCGCTCAAAGCCCGCTGACACCTCACCTCGGCTGAGGTATTGCACCGCTCGGCGGTAGTCCCCGGTTTGCCTCCGAATCTCGGTAACTTCGGCAGGAACGATTCCCGCGTGGTCTTGCAGTAAACGGAAGGCCGAACCCCGTTCGACGGATTCGTGTTGCCGAGAGTCTCCCGAGAGTACTACACGTGCGTTGCGTTCCTTGGCCAGTTGGAAGACGTCTCCCATGGTTTTGGTCCCAATCAGGCCGCACTCATCCAGCCAGATCACATTGTCTTGAATGGCCCTCTGAGCTTCCTTGTCCTGAAGCAAATGGGCGACGGTTTCGGCTTTGGAAAAGCCTTCCTGCCGGAGCACTCCCCGCGAAGCTTGGGCCGAAGGGGCGAATGTAAACACCTTTTTGCCACTGGCTTCGATCCCTTCAACGCATTCGAGCATCAGCGTTGTTTTCCCTACACCCGCTGCCCCGCGAATGGCCAGCACACGGTCACTGGACGTCCAGACGTGTCGAATCGCGGTTTGTTGTTCGCCGGAGAGGAATTTCCGCTGGATGTCCCGTTCTGGGCCAACGAGGGCTTTACAAGTCCCCCGGCCATCACGGGCGAAGTCCAGCATCTCGGATTCTTCCCGGAGCACGTCCCGACTCGTGACGAAGGTCCGTTCTTCACGTTGTTTGCGGATCAAGTTCGAGGACTCCAGTTGTCGATGCGCGGCTTCCACGCTGACCGAGCCCACGCCGTACCGCAGCGCTGTTCGCAGGAACTGCCGTTCGCCGACGACCGACGCTCTTTCAAAGTGGTGCTGTTCCGCATGCGACAGAGCCTGCTCGGCGGACACGGCAGGTGTCCTCTCCGCCTCCCGAGTTTGTCGAATGGCCCGCCGCTCAGCCGATGTCAATCGGCTCTCCCATTCCTGGCGGAGTTCCGACCGAGTGTGATCGTCGGTTTTCCGCTCCCGTGTCTTGGCCCCCAGTTGGTCTTTCAACTCGGCATCCTTGATGCCGCGCCGCCGTGCCTCCGCTTCGATGAGCTGCGTCCGGCGGCTGAATTTCTCAACCAACTGCCGATTCACCCCGGCCAGTTCCCAGCCGTGGCTGTTCCGTTCGATGCCATAGCCGAGATCCGAGAGCCCCAGAGCCAGTCGGCTATGAAATGCTGCCTCAAAATAAGACGCATCCCGTTTGATCTCGCGGAACTGTCCCGCCTTGAACCGCTGCTCTTGTTCATCCCAGGTCAGGTTGAGGGCCACGGCATGAATGTGCAGGTGCGGATCGGGGCGGCCGTCGACCGGACGGGATGTATGGTGCACGAACTCGGCCCAGGCCAGATTGGCAGTGACCCGTTCGGCATTGACCCCACCGCGACGAACGCGGGTCCGCACGCCGGCCTCCAGTTCCTGCATCGTCTCCGTCACCGCGTGGCGGAAGACATGAACGATCCGTTCGTCTTGGGTTAGCTCATACACGATGGAGACGCTTTTGGGGGCATGGAAATTAAAGTCATAGCAACTGGTCCGGTCGGCCTTGGTGCGGACCGTCAGCCGCTCCCCGGTGATCGGATGGCGGTTGTCGACCAGCGCCTCAAATTGGGACGCCGTGACTTCCCCCGCCAATCCGAGGCGTGCCGCCGCCCGGCCACCCCACCTGCCGACCCGTTCTTGCGACTCGGCGTAGTAGCCTGCGTAGTCGCTCTGAGCCAGGTGAGCGTAGTAGCCTTGGGCGGCGGCACTCGATTGCTGAATCATCCGAAGCATAAGAGGAGGCTAGCGCAGAACAGAGAAAGGCGCAAATCAAAAATTGGTACAGACTTCTTCCCGAAGCAGAGCTTTGGTGGTGTTCCGTGCCCACAGGTCGGCAGGTTGTCGCATTTCCGCACACCCAGCTTTCTGTGTTTGCGGACACCCGGATTAACGGTCGGGCTCCTTATCGGGCGACCGTTCTGGGGTCGGTGGCGACTCGCGTCCATACCGGTGCATCAGGTCTTTGGCGACCGTGTTCGGAGTCGCGGGGCTGGCCATCTGTCCCAGATCCTCGCGCCCCACGGCCTGACCTTGAGTCGTCCCGATTTCGGACAACCGGACACGGGTGGCCTCGATCGCCGCCAGATGGTTGAGGGCCATCTGGTCGAGGACTTCGGGCAATGGTTGGTTTGGCCGGGCAGGTTCGGTCGACATGTGATGTCCCTATTACGTGGTGACAAGTTCGGGAGTCTGAGGTAACCGAAACCATTCCCGGCAGTTGCCACAGCGCAGCCGCAGGGCCCGACGTCCGTGCCGCTCGCGATTGCATCGGTCACAATGGGGGCAGCGGAAGACCGGCCGGGGATCATTCCCTACGGGACGGTCCAAGGCGCGGGCGAGCGGTAACTCCGGTTCGGGTTCATCACGGAACCAGTCGTCCACTACCGGCAGGTCGAGCGGCTCCAAGACCCAATCCGCGACCGGAGGGTCCTCCGCAAGGGGCACCTGGTCGAGCAACCGCGCCAGTTCCGGCGAGAGAGTGGCCGCCATCGCGGCGGGATCAGCTTCTGTCGGCGGAGCGGCGGGAAGTGGAGCCAACGGGGCTTGCGATTGCAGCACGCTGGTCAAGGCCCGCGCCTGGTGGGGCTGGTACTGTTCCAACTGGGCGGGGAGGGCCACCCCCCGCAGATCGCCCGGCTGGCGTGACGATCCCTGAAGATTGCCTCCCAGGGCTTGGGCTTCGAGCACTTGGTCATGAATGTCATACAGGCGCTGGGTGACAAGCAGGTGTTCCCAGTAGCCTTTGACGAACATGGCCAGGCCACTGGCCACCCAGTAACAGGTGAGCAGGAGATCGGTCTGCCGGACAAACAGGCCAAGGCCGATCATCAGGGCTGGTTCGCCGTAGCGTTTGATGGTCTCTTCCGACAACCCGCCCGGCACGAGTTTCCAGAGAGCATTCGGCTGGCCCGAGTAAGTGGAAAGTTGCTGTTCGCCGATGCTGCGGCGCATGTCCATCCCGATGAAGTGCCAGATACACCGGGCGATGAACCACAGCGTGAAGATGTGGAAGTAAATGGTGCCCCGAGTCCAGGGCAACTGCGACGTCAAAGCGGCGGCGAAGAGTCCCCCGAGTGTGCCGAGCATAAAGCTCGACATAAGAAAGGTCAGGACCGCCACCAACACCATCGGCAGGAACAACAGTCCGGCGATGCCCAAGAGCATTGATCCGAACGTCAAATGCCGCTCGCCGAAGCCACTGCGGAGCAGCACTTCGCCGTACAGGCTGAACATCTTGAGCAGCAGGCTCCAGATCGAGGTGGGCATTGGCCGAGACAAACCGGCGGACGGAGCCGCGTAGGCGGGGGCGTTCATCAGCTAACTCCTTGAGGAAAGAGGACCGGGAGATAGGTCTTGCCGGTCAACGCGAACGTGCGTCCCGGTTGAAAGACGATGGCCTCCGAACAGAAGTGGGGGGGACCACCCATCTGCAAGCGGGTAAAGGTCTGGGGTGGGACGTCATATTCCAGCGTTTCGTTGACCGAGGCATTGACGGACCGGTCGTAGAGATTGCGAAACAGGGCCAGTTGCTCCCCGCTGGGGGCGCTGTTGGCTCCGACGGACGAACGGAACTGCCACGCTTTCGAGATCAGTTCCGAGGCCCACTCGTTGGAGACGGAGTCCCCATTGGCATGCAGGATTTTGGTATGCAGGTTGGCGATGATGGCTTCGGCGCGTTGTTTACCGGAATCTCCGCCTCCCAATGCAGACGACAAACCGGGTAAGTTTTGCGTGGCATAGACCGTGCAAACCCGTGAGGATCGCGCTGTCGCTTGGAAGTCCTGGTCCTCCGAGACCGCGACACTTTGAAATTCGTCGGCAATCAGGAAGACCGGAGCAGGGAATTGCTGGACATTTCGCCGTTCCATGGCGCGTTGCCAGATCAACTTGAACATCGCCTGGCCATATTGGCCCACAGTGCCAAATTCTTTGGTTGGAATGTCGAGGACAATGATCCCTCCATTCAGACACATTTCGGGAATGAATGTGGTGTCGGTGGCGAACAACTCACGCAACACGCCGCGCAGCAGAATGTCCAAGAGGCCGCTGACGCTCGACACTACGATCGACCTCGTCTTTTCAGCCAGGTAAACAAACTCTGAAAAAAAGTAGCGCAGCGAATGCTCGAAATCCTGACGGTCACGGGCGGAGAGCGGCTGCTGTTCGGCGATCGTGACGGCTTTGAAGAAGGCGGAGTGTTCCTGCCAGCGCTCGGATTCCAGATCGGCGAGGCTGAGGGGGGCGGTCCGCAGGACTTCATGCAAGTGTTGTAGAGTCACCGTGCCATACGCCGCCCGCACGACATCGATCAGGGCTCTGAAAAGCTGAGCTTTGGCATTGTTCCAATAGCCTTCGTTCTGTCCCCCACTCCCGGTCCGTTCTCCCAATTCCGACAGCGAGGCGAGCAGCCGATAAAGATTTTCCGTCAGCCCCGCTCCAAGCCCCGGTCGCTGGACCTCATAGTTCAGCAGATTGCAGCGCCACGGGCCTCCGGGCCGGACGACAATGAGTTGATGTTCACGTCCCACCTGCCGTGCATAACGTCGAATCGTGTCGGCATCGTCTCGCTTGCAGGTGAGGATCAGGCCTCCCATTCCCGCGAGCAAGAAGGCCATCGTCAGAGCATACAGGCTCCCGGTCGATTTTCCGCAACCGGTGCAGCCGGTGATCAAAGTCCCCTGCATCAATTGGCCGAGTGTCAGCCCATCGCTGGCCGCCAGTCGGACCAGCGGTAGGTCGTGTCTCAGACTGCTCATGGTTGTGGCTCCCCCGTCGGTGCCAGCGGAGCCATAGCGACCCACGGATTCAGCGGTCGCAAACGGACGGTGACGTCGCGATTTTGGGGAGAGCGATAACATCCTGAGAGCACGCCGCTGCCGTCGGGAGCCACGGCGAGTGCCGTGACGTCAGCGTTGTGAACTGAGGCTTGTTCCAGTTCGAGTCCCGTGATCGTGTCGAGGACCGTGATTTTGCCGTCACGGGTTCCGGCGATGAGTCGCCGCCAGTCCGGCGTTACCGCCAAGGACATGACGTGGCCGGGAAGGCCCACGCTGTGGACCCGCTTCAACGTCTGCAGGTCAAGCAACTGGACTTCCCAGGGACTGCCGAACTCTCCGGCCGCCGCCAGCAGCAGTACCCCCTCGGCGTATGGCCGAGTCTCGATCAGCCGCACCGGACCCGATAGACCGCGATACGATCCGGCGAATTGGCCATCGTGGATGCTCGCCAGCCGGAGTTCGCCGGTCGCGTCGCCCAGGATCACGTAACCTCCATCGGCAGAGCAGTCCACCCGTGTCACCATTTGACTGGCCGACAGGGTCATGTCGGCACCTGTGGATTGCGGCCGCCATTTCTCGACGGTGCCAGATTCGGTTCCGATGAACACCGCCCCATCGCGGCTCCATGCCGGTGCCGACAGCTGTCGGCGTTGCGTGTTGATCGACCGAAGAAGCAGTCCAGTCTGCGGATTCAACAGGTTCAGTCCTTCCTGAGCGGGCGACAAAGTCATCGCCAGGCGTTGCCCTTCCGGCGAGAAGGCGAGCTGATAGTCGTTTCCCGCAGGGAGCGGGATCGGTTCGCCGATCGGCGTTCCCGTGTGCAGGTTCCATTTGCGGAACTTAGCTCCGCGATTGGTCGCATGAATGGTGAGCGCCGCTTGGCCGTCGGGCGTGAAGGCCACATGGCGCACGCCCGTGGCGTAGGGACAGTCGAAAGGCAATTCCCGGCGGACCGTGGTGGGAGACGTCCTCAGCGGCGGCAAGAGAGCTTCGAGAGCCACGGCCCCCGTATCCTTGGCAGGCGGATCGGTAGCCGCTCCCAAGGGGAGTTTCGGTTGGTCTTGTCCTGGGGCCGTCGAGTGTGTTGGTTCGTTAGGGGTCGTGGGTAGAACGATCTGGTCTGCGACATGAGCCGGAGCCGCTGGGCTGATTGCCGCAACGGGCAACGCTGTGGACGGCAACCAATCGCGGCCGAAGAAGCCCAACACGACGATGACTCCAATGATCGCCAGGAGATTCGCGCGAATATCCGAATTGCGCAGCCAGGTCATCGAAGCCGAATGTGGGCGATTGGGAATGGGAGTGATCACCTCCGGCGCATGACTGATGGGCACGCGTGCGACGAGGGGATTGCCACACGTCCCGCATTTGCCGTGTCGTCCGGCGAATTCCGGTTTCACTAGGCCCTGCGCGCCGCAGACATCACAACTCACAAGCAATGGGCTCATGTCATGTGTCCTTCTTCGAATACAGTTTGGAGTCGCTACCTGAAGATCAAGATTCAGACTCAGTCATTTCGGAGAGATTTGGCTTGTATCCGTTACTCCTTATGGTGATTAGCTAGGCCTGTTTTGGCAGAAACTCGCATCATTCTTCTGTGATTATTAATTGTCAGTCCATTGCTACTGTCGCGGGGATATTTGCACTAGTGTAGTGTCTCACACGGATATAGAGTCCGATATCCTCGCATACTTGACAAAAAAATAGCCGCGATGAAATCGCGGCTATTTTGTCGGGAGATGTTTTTGTCTTTCACTGACCATAGGATGCTTCTACTTCCCCTCCATTCGGTGTCACAAGTGACCACCACACGTGTGAAGAGACGCTTGACGAGATGTCGCGCACTGACCCGTCGGCAAATGCAGCTGGAATCCGGTTCGGATGCATCGTTGATGCAAGTGTCGAGTTACATGCGTCCTTAGGTGGATTCGTAATAAACTTTGAGTCAGCTCCTACAGCCGAAGGATCCCATGGAATTGCGAAGGCCCCATATAACGACCTCGCTTGTGCTCCAAGTGTGTGGTATGCCCACGCGTTTCCTCCGTCTGGCCAGATAATGTCCTGGCATACTGCTAGTTTTTCCGTGACCAAGATTGTGTTCGATGTACCATCACGCGCGATGGTGGACAAAGTCTCGCCATTTCCTCTTGAAGTCTTCAAGATCACGCGGTATCCCACTGACGCATCCATGTCAGCAACGATGAGCGCATTAACGGCGTAGCTTCCTGCCCCCCATGCTACTTGCGCCTGATCCAATACGACACCTGTTCCGTGATCGGATACATCCAGTGGGCACCGATACACGTTGACTTGCTCGTGATAGACTTCGTTATTGTCTGCATCATAGACCCCACTGATGTTGGCCTTGTGATACAGCGCGGACTGGTCAACATATGGTAACAAAAAGAACCAGAACACACCTTCGGTTCTGCTGTCAGCCATCGTCTCATTTCCTGGTGGCACTCGATTGCGCTCAGCCTCGTAATCCGTCGCGGCCGTAGCGATCTGCCTCAAGTGATTCTTGCACTGCATTCGAGAGGCTGCATTCCGACACGCTTGGATCGCTGGAAGAAGTAGGCTGAGAAAAATTCCGACGACTGCACAGACTACAAGCAACTCAATAACCGTGAACCCCTCACGTCTCATTGCAGTCACGGTTGCACGACTTCGCCCTGAAGTCAGTGCGATCTGCCTAGCGGAGACTACGATAGAAGCCATGGCATTACACTCCAATTTGTGCGCGTCGAGGAATTCGGCCGCTATCTGACAGACGATCTCGGGCGAGACTGTAGATACAAGCAAATCAGTACTGGGATCATTCACCCAGCCGCCACACCCGCAAGCGGCCATTACGATGCTGAGTCGCGATGGTCGCCAAGTCTGGCGAACATTTGAGTGCAAGTATTGCCCACTCACCGGAGTTGGAGTCACCGCATGCCCAGTTTAGAAGGCAAGTTTGCCCGCGGCGATCCCATATCCCCAATACACCGTCGTCATAACCCGCTAGAATTGTCTCACCGCTCCCGCTCACTGCAACGGAGTTGACCGAGTGGCCATTACTGCGCAACACTGCTTTTGGCGTTGCTATGTGATTCAGCGAAAATAAATGTACGCCATCATGAGCAGTCGTCACAAGTTCCTGACTACCTGGCAAGAAGGCGGCGGCAGCATGGGTCGCTGGAGTAGTGCCTTGCTGGAACTGCGTCTCTAGCGTAAGGATGTTTCCTACTAGCAAGCTTCCCTTTCCCCGAATGGCAGCAAGTCGATATCCACCTGTTTCAAACGCGAGTTCGACCATATCCGCAATTCTCGCTCCACTCTCGCGGCTGGAGAACCCGCCCACATGTTCCTTACCCAAAAGGTCAACGACCTCCACATCATGTTCTGACTCCAAATTTCCTAGAGCGAGCCACCGCCTGTCATCGGAAAACGCCGCTAGCGGTGGATAGTCAACGCTGTCCGGTATATCCTGACGAGGAACTCTGCATTCGTGTTCCAACACCAACCGGAATCCCAATTGCTGGGGCTGCTCCACGCGATACCAGCGAACTGCGGCATTCTTGCTCCCTGAATCTCCAAGATCACATGTAACGACATTGATCGACGGTATTCGTCCACCATCCAGCCATCGAACAGCACAGATTTCGCCAAGATCACCATCGGGAATTGCGACGTGGTGGACCTGATCGAAAGGCGAAAACGTGAAGCAGGCGATTCGCGGTGCTAGTTTGGCGATAACGGATTTTCCTGATTGGGAGATGTAAAACGGGCAGTTGTCTTCACGCCCCAAATCAATGTCGACGTCCGCTGTCGGTGTAATTTGTTGGAGAGATGCCAAGACTATGGATTTCCCGGTAGCCCATGCTAGGACATTGTCATCTGAGCTAATGGCGATATCTGTGGGGACTTGCACAGAGCGGGGTACCTTCCAACGGTCACGTTGCGTCGTGCGGTTGACGACGACCATTGCTCCACCGCGCGAGGAGCCAGCAATCAAATGCTCGCCAGCTGCAACCAGCCCAATTTGCTCATTTGGGCCCACGGATTGAGTGAGTGGTGCAATTCGCACTTCAGCTAAGGACTCGGCGTCGATCTCCAGGAGTCCGTATCCTTTAGACGCCGTGACGACGAAGGTATCACCGTCAGGTAATGCAACTGGACGTGAATTTCCCCCGTACTCAACTCGTCGGCTGAGCGACCGAACGCTCTGAGATACCAGGTCCCAGCGTACGATCACTTCCGTCGTTGTCATTAGTAGGTATCGTCCTGACGATGAGAAGGTCAGCCCACCAACGAAATCGCCGCTACCCACACGGCGCTGCCCCTCGGCGATTGGATATTCCGCGAGGATGACAGTCTTTCCTGTTGGGTGGGGGATCGTTTCGAGCGAGACGCGACCCATTGAATCAACCCAGGCAACGATGTCACCCGCTGGACTCAACGCGACTGCTGTACAGCCAGCTGCCTTCACGTGAGTGACGACTTTTGATCGCGGCTCGTCTAGTACTACGATGTCGCCAAGTCGATTTGCGATGCAGAGTCGTCTGGACGCATCAGAGTAGCTCAAGCTTGTAGGTTCTCCGTTTATCGGCAATTGGATACGTCGCAACGGTGCGCGGGTCTGAACACTCCACGAAATCACGTATCCGTCCTCGGCAGTGGAAAACAATAGCTTTCCATCTTTTGAGAATTGAATCCTCCGTACAAGGCGACTGTGGCCGTTTAGTTCAATCAGAAGTGAAGAAGCCTGTCGACGTAACCATTGTCGACATGTCTCAGCGGCTTCACTGCTCGCCAACGGCAAGAGCGACGACTCCAACTCACTCAGCGAACTCAGATAAACGTCACCTCTTGGCTCATCTGAGAGGATCGCGTCAGCAGCCGCTTCAAAGCTTTGTGAGCAATCTCGGAGCGTTACAAGCTGTTTGAGCGTTCTTGACTCCAATGCGATGGCTAGCCTTTGTCCGTGTTGACGCAGCCCCCATACCAGCGCCAAACCCAGTCCGAGTACGAGCAGCCAAGTTCGTGCACTGCACGACACTACTGAGACAGCTATGCCATCCACCCAGGCCATCTTTGGGCCACTCCCTGCGTGTTGTCGATTCGACGGTGATTGAAGCCGGCGGTCCATCGAAATACTTCGCAAGTCGTTCGCAAGATCCTTCGCGGACCGATAACGTCGGATCGGATTCTGTGAAGTCAGGGACCGCACGACGCGGGCCAAGTCCGGAGGGCATGAATAACTCGCTAGGAATGAATTGTTACCTGCCGGAAATGCAGATTGAACGCGAGTTGACAAAGACAGCAGCTTCTGCAAAGCGCACAATAGGATCGTAAAAGGGCTTACCAACAGCCACCGACAGCTTTCGTGCCGAGCACAAAAGCGTCCCACTATCTGTGAAAGTCTCTGTGTTGCGGCCCATCGACCGCCAAGTTGAATGTTGCGATAGACGTCCAAATCTGCGGGTCCGACCGAAACTGGATGGCGCTCAGTTGGAACGGTTCCTGGAACATCCTGATCAACGAGTCGTGCGAGCGTAATTCCTAGTTGATAGAGATCGATCTCTGTAAGAGCCTCATCACTTGCCGACCTCAGCTCCAGTCCACGATGCCAGGGCGGCCAACTCGCTTCGGCTTTCGTTGGCGAATCGCACCACAATTCGCCACTAGGCATCGTTCGGACGGCCGCTTTCCCATAGTCCATCAGGAGACAAGTCACTCGCGGATTGCTTCGGACAAGGATGTTGCCTTCCTGAATATCCAAATGCCACATCCGCGAGGAGTGCATTACCTCGAGCCCGTCGGCAATTTCAGCGATCGCTTCACAGGCCGTTCGAAAGGCGTTTCTGCCAGCTTCTGGACCAAGCAGCCGCGAACGTCCTTCAGGTCGACTTAGCGGAACGGCGTCGGCGAAGGACCATGTGACGTGATAAGGTGGTTGTCCGTTGTCAGAACTTGTGTCACTGTCGATGACCGGTAGAAGCGCTTGATGACGCAGTCTCGCGCCGATCCAAATTTCTCGTCCAAATGATGCCTGCAGAGCCTGCCTCTCTTCGGCCGACAACGTGCGTTGCATCGGATCCAGCAACTTGATGGCAACTTCAAGGTCGTTCAGTCGCGGATGAATAGCCTGCAATACGATTCCGTCTGCCCCGGATCCAAGTCCTTTCGTGATGCGATATCCGTCAATCTTTCGGTGCCGTCCGTTCATTCGCCCCTCGTTGCTTGAGACCGCTATTATCATAAGCTTTCCGCGACAGCGGGCCGCGACGAGCACTCGTGCGCGATGTCATCTCCATGAGCATACGCGCTATAGAGCAACGCCAAAGCGCCATTCAGATGGCTCACAAAATCATCTTCCGTCATCACATGGTTAGACGGATTCTTGTTGTCATTGTATTGTTCCAGACCATCCTTTAACGCCACCGCACATCCCCGCGCCAGCCGATCCTTAAGAAAACACCGGAAGACCTCGGCTTCCCTAGGATGATGGGCATTGAGAAATTGAAACACCGGAGAATCAACGGAGAACTCGCCAATAGACGGCGCCTCAATCCAAGCGAGAAACTCGGCGTCAGCAACCAAGTCCTCATCGCTGGGTGCCACGTTGATGACATCGTCGGAGAGTACATGTGTTGTCGCGAACGCCTCAATCACTTCCGGCGATGTCGACGCCGCCCATCGGAAGAGTGCATTTCGCGATGCACGGGTCCGCTCTTCATCCAAGCCTTGAAGCGTCGTGATCGCCTTTTGGCCGAGTACAGCGTCGGAAACAGGATCCACATTCATCTAATCAACTCCTTGCCGTCAGGGGCACTTCACGGACTCTGAAGGTCGTCGAATGGCGATTTCCTATCTCTCCGAAAGAACAACGATCGGATGAATCGCAGATGACTTCGCCGGCTGCTGCCGACCAATTCAGCCGAAGTCACTTTCGGACCACCCCAATCGCCGCAACTGGCTTCCCAGCCTTGCCAAGGTCCGCGACCGGAATTTGTTGTACGCGCCGATAGACTTACCCAGTCGTTCGGCAGCTCGTTCACCGTAATCCCCATCCCGCAAAACGGAAAGTAAGGCTCGATCGCCATCTGTCAGCGTCTCCATCACTTTGTTCACGTCGCGTTCTAATTCGCGACGCATGCTTTCCTCTCTGAAGACGCTTTCAGTCACCTTGCCCGCAGCAGCTATATGCGCCGGATTCTGGGGATCAAACTGCTCGCATGACAGCTTGCGATTGCGTTGCGCATTTGCGCGTGCCTGATTCAGCACTGAACGTCGCAGATAGGCGCTCCGATCTTGAGCAGCAAGGAAGGGCTCCGGTCGCTCGCACATCCTAGCAAACAGCTCCTGGACTACATCTTCACCATCAGCACGCGCGAAGCCGATGCAGCCCAAGAACCTGACCAGTGCATCCCAATTCTCATCGTGAAGCTGCTTCACAAATTCGGACTTCAATGCACCATCGTGAATGACGACCTCGTCTTCGCTCGGTGGAACTTGGGCCTCGTTCATTCAGCACTCCCATTGACGGTTTCGTGCCTGACTCTGAGCGGAACTGGGGCCGCCCAATACTAAGAGTATAGAGCGGATGTTTTCTGGACACGAAATCTCTCAGAATTTCAGTCATACGCTCCTCACTACGACGGACCTGAGGCAGCTTCAGTCGCGCAAACCACTTAGAGGTAAGTTGTTGCGCCGCCCCGGTTCTTGTGCTATGGTTGGAAGGTGACTGAGACAGTAGGACCAGAACCAGAAAAATGCGGCAGCAGCGGTAACGCAAATTCACGCATCGAAGGGAAGCCGATCACAGACGCGAAACTGGAGAACCAGCAGAAGGTCTCACTGCAGCCCGAACATCACGACATCTCGCAGCCACTCCCTTCCCAGTTAGCTGCTGCACTCGTCGAGGCTACTTCGGGAAGTGAGTGGGATGTCTTGAATGCAAAATTGATCGACAATGTAGCTCAAGTAAACCGGTTGTTAGGCTACAAGGCTGGCGCAGACTTATTGTTAGAGATTGATGTCGATGGTCCGTCGATATCGCTTGTTGGGACAACTTCAACTGAAGGCTTGGTCGAGTTATCGTCCGCGCACCAATCGCAGTTGGACAGATTAGTTCGAGACTGGCTGACAAATGCCGCTAACACGGAGGTCACCATCAATCATCTCCGTGGAGTCCTCGCAAGGGATCCTCTTTCCAGCGATCCCGATTCGCTTCGCGATCGCGGTGATTTCGTCAATGTTGTGAATCGACTGACAGAGCTGTTGGGGCATACCACAAGTGAAGAGTCCGGACTGGGCCAGCTCAGGCGGATACTCATCCCAGATCGTGACGTCGAGTCTGGTCGATAGGTGGATCTTGTTTTTACTCTATCGCGACAAGTATGAAGACGCACCCTTTTGGCTCTCTTACTTAACACTATGGTCGTGAACTACATGACGGTTGGTCATTCGCAGCGTTGCTTCAGGTGCCAACAACGCCAGAACTGTTCTTCACCCCTGCTCGCAATCGCAGTGCCGCAATCAGTTTATCTCCTTTGCGCTGAAGCTTCGTCATTGCACTAAGCAATCGTTCCTGGAACGTATCGGCGTCGAGCCCCAGTTGCTTGGCCGCTTCTTCTGGAGACCGATTGTAGCGGAGGACGAGCAGAACGACCTCCAATTCCTCGCCCGAGAGAAATCGCCCCAGATATATGATCAGGCTCGGGCGTTTCCATGACGAAACGACCGTTCCGATTCCAAATCCCATCAGGTAAACCAGGAACGCGACTGCCTGCGCGGATTCGATTTTCAACAATTTCGCCAGGTCATAGATGCCGAGTGTAGTGATCACGATCCCGGAATTTCCGACGAACCATCCAAACGCCGTCCCAAGGTTGGTCAATAGGCGGTCAACTGCGAGAAACTCCAATACAGCATTGAAAATCCACAGCATCAACCAGCCCATGGCGAAGCCGAAGACGAGTGGCCCGACGATTAAGACGATATAATTTACAGCGGAATCCATGCCGTCTCGCTCCCGTTTGTCGCAGCTTGAGTCTTGTTAGTAACCCACAGACTTCAGCCGCGTTCGAAGTTTTCTTAGCGTTCGATGATAACGCTGCCGGACGGCATCTGGCGCTAGTTTCAACTCGCTTGCCACTTCCTCGACAGACTTTCCATCCCTCAACAGGCGTAGCACCACACTCCTGTTGAGGGCGCCAAAGTCTCTCAGAAGATCGGCCACGTCAATTTCTAAGTCTCGGAAGCATGCCACTGACCCGCCCACTGACGCGGTCGTCTCCGCGTAGCCTTCGACATTCTCCTGATCGCGGACACTCTTCTTCAGATAATCGTATGCCACATGCTTTATAGCCGTTCGAGCATACGCCAACGGAGCCGCCACGTTCAGCGTGTCTTTATTTGCTGCTCGCGCGAGCAGCCTTACCGCCACCTCTTGAACAATGTCGTTGGCGAGGTCAGGGGGCAAGTTAAGCCGCCTGACCAACCCACACGCATATGGCCAAAGGGTCGGAAGAGCTTCTGTGCAAAAAGACGCAAAGAAGTCTTCCTCTCCCTCAGGCTGGCGCAAGACGCCGTCGTAGTGTCGAGCACTGCTATCTTTCTCAACCATGCGCTTGCCATCACAAGGCCCCTAAGCCGATCCACTCCGCCCCTAAGACTAGGAAGCTATGGGTTTACGGTCCCGGCAGGGACTGCCGCGAGCGCCTTTTTCAGCTTTTGAGAAAGCTTAGCCAATTCCACGAATTCTTTGTCAGCCTTGTTCTGCTCGATAAACTCGGTGACTTCTGCCGCATCTGGGCCGTGCCGATTTATCAGCGCGGCGCACTGAGCGAGCAGCTGCTTTGTTCCTACTGTCTGCTTGACTGCCATCTCTCTACCTCTTGCAATAACAACTTGCGATCACGTGACGGACACCTCACAATGTTGTCCGCAAACACAACCGTTCAAGATACATAGACGATTCCGTCGCGGTTTTAATGACACTCATTTCGGGAAATCTGGAGAATGGCGGAAAATCCAAAATCGTGGCCGGACACCGACCCGGAAGCATGGACGGATGAGCAGGTATTTTTTGCGGCCTTACATTTGACTGGACACAAGCAGAAGAACGCGTATCAACAGGCTACCCTCCGAATTAGCCACACCCGCAGCCGCATAGTCATGTGGTGTCGAAGGTTTGGCGTCAAAATACGCAAAGTCCCCAAGATCCTCAGGGATGCAGTTGGCCAGGCGGTAGATGTTGCCACCGGATGGCCCCGATGTCCGCAGACAGATCCCGAGTGGCTCGCAAACCTTGCCTTTAATGCCTTTTGCGACACCCTAGAAGACGATGCAAGAGATCAGCTGCTCAAGAGAGTCGTGAACGAAAGCAGTTTGTATGCCATTCTTGGGATATCCCCCGAGATGTGTCGTAAATGCATGAACCTATTGAGTTTTGATCTCCAGGAAATCGTCGAACGCTGGGCTCGGGGGGAAACCTTTCCCCACATTGCTACGGCTATGGGACTTGACGAAGACGAGGTCAGCGACAAGTTCTTCACCGCAATGCGTCGCATTCGAGACTGCCTTGACGACTAGCTGACAGCAGGAAAATGACCGAGCATCGCCTCGGCGGGCACGGTTCCAATCCATTTCGTACCGCCGACCCTCAGAGTGCCACTTCCCTAAACTACGACTTCCCGACGAAAGCCGATCGACAGACAGGGCTTTGGCGCCTCACAAGCTCGCCGGCACCCCGGCGGTCGCCGTCGCGTGACTCCAGGCTCGCTGTTCGCTCGGTTCTCTGCGAGGAACGGCTTTCGCCCCTTGCGGCCCGCTGGTGCTGCGGCCTCTGGCCTAGAATAGTCGCCCATTGGCGCAGTCGTTCGTGAGGGGGCGGCCTACCCCCGTGCCGTCAAGGATCGGAGCCACGCTGGCCCGTTTGGCTCCCTCCCGCGCTTCATCCGCTGCGCTCCTTGCAGCGCGGTGCCTTCCATTCGGCCAGTCCTTGACTGTCCTCCCCCGGTGCTTTGGGTCTTCTGTTCCGTTCGCCCAAAAGCATGAGTTTTTTGCTCACGAACAAATTCATTTTTCAGAACGGAGCTTCGCCATGACAACGACCAAAACCAACTCCCCCCGCACCGACATTTACACCCGTGTCACCAAAAAGATTGTGGCTGATCTGGAACAGGGCGTCCGTCCCTGGCTCAATCCTTGGTCGTGTGAACATGCCGCCGGACGCATTACGCGACCTTTGCGGCACAACAGCCAGCCGTACAAAGGGATCAACATCCTCATGCTGTGGGCCTCGGCCAAGCTGTAGGGGTTTGCCTCGCCCTTCCGGCTCACTTTCCAGCAGGCGAAGGAACTGGCGGACACGTCAAGATGGGGGAGCATGGTTCCCGGTGGTCCATGCCTCCTCGTTCAAGAAGACCGACCAGACCGACGACGGGCAGGAGATCGAAGAGGAGATTCCGTTCCTCAAGGAGTACACCGTTCTCAGTGCCAATCAATGCGAAGGTTTGCCGCCGCATTTCTACCAGAGGGCCACGCCACCGGCTGAGACACTGGAACGTATCGAGCGGGCGGAGCAGTTCTTCGCCCACACGCAGGTCGACATTCGCATCGGTGGGAATTGGGCGTAATACGCGATTGAGGCCGACTATATCCGCATGCCCTCTTCGAGAACTTCCACGATGACGAATCGCACGCTGGGCCATGAGTTGACCCACTGGACACGGCACGCCACCCGACTCAACCGGGAATTCGGCCGCAAGAAATGGGGCGATGCAGGCTACGTAATCGAAGAACTCGTCGCGGAACTGGGATCAGCTTTCCTCTGCGCGTATTTGGCGATCACGCCCGAGGTCCGCGAAGACCACGCCAGCTACATCGATTCGTGGCTGAAGGTACTGAAGGATGTCAAGCGGGCGGTGTTCTCCGCCGCGTCCCACGCTTCCAGGGCCATCGACTTCCTGCATGGCTTGCAACTCGAGAAGCCTGAGATGCCCTAGTCTTCGATTGAAACCGCGTTTGCAGTTTTGAGGGGGAATCAAACTGGTGAAGGCGGGCGCTGGTACCAGCGCCCGCCTTCACTGTCATCGACATTCAGCTTGAGTGCGGCTAGACACGGTTCTTAATCCTCCGTGTAGTTACCGCCGCCTTCACAGTTATTCTTCTGCAAGATCGTCGTCCACGCCACGACGCATCACGGCCGTCTTTTCCAACCAGAGATTAACAGAGTCCAAGGTTTCCAATCCATAATCGATCGCAGGATGACCTTCAGGGTAACGCGAAGCAGCCGTACTGTTGATCTCCTTGACGCGCGCCACTTCCTGATCAAAATAGCTGGGGAGCTGACCCCATTCGTTGGGCGGAGTCAAGTCGGTCACGGCCGCCCAGCGGATTTGGTCATCCGAGGTTTTCTGGAGATTTTCGAGGACGGGTTGGCTGTGTATCAGCACCGCAAAGCGATCTGGCACAAACCCGGCCGCTTGATGCTGCGTCCAGATGGACGAGTCGTATGCGTCGAAGAAGGCGGCTGCTCCACTTCCCGAACCATTATAGAGCACCATCACATCGGCCACCGAACGCTCGGCTCCAGTGGTGAGATACTTCGTCAAATCCCCAGCGGCGGCTGGCGAAAACGTACCCGGATTGGTGACGACTTGGCCACTCGGTCCGAACGTCCGCAGCGTCACCTTACGGTACGACTGGTACAGGCGAACATAGCGAGGGTCGGTCGGTTGCTGATCCAGGAAGACGCCGACGATGGCCTTGCCCCAGGACCGCCAGCGCGTGATATCACTAATCACATCGCGGCGGGACCGGGCTCCGTAATTGGTGGCTACATATCCCACGACGGGAACGCCTTTTTCCTCGGCACGGCGGAAGACACGCAAGTACATCGTCTTACCTTCCTCTGCCCATTCCGCTGGGTAATTTGGGCCCGAGTTGATGTTGGCGATGATCATCACTTCGCAGACGCCGGGAACATGAGCGTCGATGATACGATTCCACTGAGCTTCGGTTGCGGAAACGTTGTCGATGGTGAGATAACCCGGCCACAACAAGTTGATTTTCGTGCCTGCATCAACCGAAATTGCTTGAGTGAGCATGCACAGCGTCATGAACGAGAATTTCAAGAGCCTCTTCATCTGAATTCCTTTAGTCACAGAATGTCTAGAAACGAATTGGCAGAGATGCCGGACCCGATTGGCTCGCACGATTCGTGCAGTCCGACTGGGTCAGTGCGGGAGTTTCGCATGGAACGAACAGCTACTGACCTAGGACGTACCAAATGCACTCGACAAACGACGTAGATGAACCTCCTATCCCATGAGAATCGGGCAACTATCGTTGAACTTGCGTGGTCTCTGCTCACCAATACAGAGCAGTCGCCGTGTCCAAACTGGACATCCTGCTTGATGAATTCTGAAGTATTTGACGCAACGTGATAGACTTTGATTCCGACTGACAAAGCCGGTCCGTGTATAGAATTGTCGGTGAACCCATGGGTTGCAGTGTGGCGACGAGTCGGCTTGCCGTGTGCCTGTCCGCAGAGACTTCCTTCCCTTAAGCTACAGTCAGTGGGTCTGCCATCCCTCATTTCTGTGCTTCTGTGTTCACGGAAACTGGCTGTCGAAGGTACTGGTAGAGTGTCTCGCGACTGATGGCGTATTCGGCTGCCAACGCCGTTTTTCGCTCGCCGTTCAGCACGCGTTGCCGCAATTCAGCAATTTGCTCGGGCGTGAGCGCCCGCTTGCGGCCACGATAGACGCCGCGCTGCTTCGCGAGGAGAATTCCCTCGCGTTGCCGTTCGCGAATGAGGTCCCGCTCAAACTGAGCGACGGCCCCCAGGACCGACATCAGCAAATCGGCCATGGGAGAATCGTGGCCCGTGAATGTCAGGTTCTCTTTCGTGAACTCCAGCTTCACGCCACGGCGCGTCTGTTCCTGAACGATCCGTCGTAAGTCATCCACATTGCGGGCCAGCCGATCGAAGGACGTGACGACGATCGTGTCCCCCTCCCGCACGTAGGCTAGCAGTTCTTGCAGTGCGGGGCGCTGCACGTCCTTCCCGGAAGCATGGTCGGTGAAGACGCGATCAACTTCCAACTGGTCCAACTGCCGCTGGACGTTCTGGTCCACCGAACTGACGCGAATGTACCCAACTCTCTGACCCTTGCCTGACAATCTGCCTCCTGTTGTCAGGAACAGGTCTATGACCTGCTGTGGCAACTGTCAAGAAGTCTGTGAACCGACTTCATTCGGACGGGAAATGAGATCGTCGCCTGACAGTCACGATAGGGTGTACCTCAGCTGGACGTCCATCAGTCAGACGATCACAAACTGAAGCTTTGACCGTGTTTCGATCTGGGGTGGTCAGGTTGTCAGTGCATTGTGATCACCGAGGATCGTGATGCGCCGCATGCTGGAACCAACGGGGAAGACCCAGGCCTTGATATCACCGACGTTCTGTGTCTGCGGGTCCAATCCACAAATCAGCATCACGGGACAATCGGTTGCATAATTGGCGGCCTCAGCGATACCGGTCATCGACAGCACGTCGCGTCCGCTAGGCTCAGGCACGGCCACCAAATGCGAATGCCATTCGCCCAAATAGATGTTCCCGTTGCCATTGGAAACCTCAGCTTCGAGTTCTTGCTGGGAGAATTCGAGATCGCGTTCGAATTTTGTCGGCGTTCGGACCGCATTGGGACCCGGGCCGGTCGCCCTGTGAATAATGGCCTTCGATCCATCGAGTCTCCCGAGCAAAATGCCGCCAGTTTCGGTGGCCGGAGATGATACGACCTCCGCCACCATTGTTTCACGGACGGACTGGGGAAGTTCCACCGTAAGAATCTTCGCGGGACCGCAGGAGGGACAATTCGGTTTTGGTACGAAAACCGATTGCGCGACGCTGTAAGGGTGCTTCAGCAGAGGGCTCAGCTCAGCAGCACCTTCCAGGGACCACACCAAATGATTGGCCACTATGGTCCGGTCTTCTAGCGTGTTGAGCGCCAATCTCGCGATCAATGCCGCGACATACGACAAATCGACCGCACTTCCGGCGATCACGGGGCGGCCACATTCATGCAGGAGGGCATCTTCAGGGCATTCCGTCACGGCAATCCATTCTGAATGAGTCTCCTGCGCAACCAGGCTCAGGCACGTCTTGCACGCGTCAAGGCCCGGACGCACCAGAAAGACTCGCCCCAATTGTCCGCGTCGGAGTGCCCGGCCATAGATGACGGGTGTTTGCAGGGATACGGCGAGATCGTTAAACCCCGATTCCGCCCCCTCATCCGCAATCGTGCAAACCACCAGGTCGACCCCGGCGAAGAAATTCTCCGCATCGGGGGAAGTTGGACTCACATGTTGATTGAGAACGTCGATCTGCGCATAAGGATTGACCTCCCAGATCCGACGAGCGACGACTTCGGTTTTTGGAGCACCACAGTCGCCTAGCCCACCGACATGGCGTGCCACATTTCCGACATTCAGCACATCCCCATCGCAGAGTTTGAAGTGGGCGACACCCGCTTGTGCAAGCAATTCACTGACTTTTGATCCCAGTGCTCCCACTCCGAACAGCGCGACCTGCTTGTGGCAAACCTGTGACGAAACGACGGTTTCATTGCGCAGGTTTATACTTTTGGCGGTGAGGGCATGCGCGGGGATACAAGCCACAGTCGCCGCTTCAAACCGCTTGCGTTTCTCTTGTTCAGTTTGTACGGCGAATCCACCTTGG
Organism: bacterium; assembly: GCA_016125225.1. GTDB lineage: Bacteria > Planctomycetota > Planctomycetia > Planctomycetales > Planctomycetaceae > DSVQ01. The sequence continues at coordinate 27,119 of WGME01000041.1, forward strand.
GCTTGGAGCGTCCCCGTGTTTACGACAAAAAAGAGCCATTCCCGCAATTCCGACCGGCCCGGATAGCAAAGACCCACATATTGCAGATTGTTTTTCGTCAGGTCGACTCCCAGCGTGTGACTGACCATCGACCAAGCGTCACCGCCCTCCGCAACACTCGAAAGGATTCCCAGCAGGCCTTTTCCGTCTCGAAAGACCTGCGGTTCTGTTGGTAATTCCCACCAATGGCCGCTGATTCGCGCCACATCCCCGAACTCGATATCTTTCGCTTGTCTCTGCCGCTCCTGGAAATCCAAAAATGCTTTCGGTTCCCAAGCAGCATTCGTCAGCCACGGAAATATGTGTTGGAGGTCTTCACGCGCATCGATGACCTCCCATACTCCGGTCTCCACCGTGGCCATGGTCATGATCAGCGGAGGTTGGAATTGGCTCCGGCCCACGAAAAATCGATGGACATCCTTCACCGCGAAGAATTCACCCCGCCCGTGGAGGCGATCGGAATAGAATGTCTTGCTCAGCAGAATCTGTGTGGGAGATCGGAAAAAATGCGAGGCCAACTCACTCTCGCGCGAATCCGGAGGCCAACGGCCAGTGGCATGCCCCATGAACCAGGCCTCGGCGCGCTTGAGCACGTCGACGACGCTGATCGCCTCGCCGCCATCTTCAACGCGAGTCTCGTACTGAAACAAGCAAAGCGCCCCATTCGGCATCTGATGGCGATGATCAAATATTGTCGGCTTTCTTATTTGTTGAGCCGCGCCATCATCATTAAAGGTAGGCAGGGCCTGGATTGGAAACACTGCGGGAAAGGCATACGGCGAGTCGTTCGAAAACACGACCTGTACGGCATGCCGCCGAGCCCCACCAGGGGGGCGAACCACAAGTTCACCATACAGGACGACGATCCCGTTATGGAGCATGCCCTCATCCATGCTGAATCGAGGGTAGACCCGGCGGAGCGCCTCTAACTCGGCCACAAACCACTGAGGATGTCGGGTATACCAGCCGTCCATTAAGCATTTCCCATCGGCCGACGGTCGAGTCTGGTCGCGACTGTGGGGGCTGCAACGCGGATGGCGGCAGTAGCCGCATGACTCTTGCTCTCGGTCGTCTCTTCATCCTCGTCGTTGTCGCGACCATACGCATCGACCAAACTTGTGTCCGTACGGACTTCGTAAGTGCCGTCCGTAAAGATGTCGCAGATGTAGCACTCCCGGTTTGCGCCACAGTGCAACACGTTGTCCTTGCCGACATGATCCTCGTAGAGCTGCATGGCATCGTCATGCGGATGGCCGTGCCGACTTTCGGACTGCTTCGGCGCGGAGATGATTACATAGTCCGGATCGATCGTCTCCAAGGCCTTCATGTATGGCACATCGTCTTCGTCGTCCTTGAAGAAGGTTCGGGACCCATGATGCGCTGCACTGAGAATCTGCGATGGCAACCGATCGGCGTGATAGTCTGTAATGTGCTCTTCCCATGCCGTCCGATCTGCATCGCCAGTGAACAAGACCCATGTCGCATCTTTGCCGAAACGCAACACGCCGCAATGCTCATGGATCCGGCGCCGACGACCGCTTTCTTCTTCATCTGCGATGCTGTCCTTCACGTACGTGGCCGGTGAAAGCACATAAATTTCTGCGTCACCAAATGGAATCGATGTTCGACTGGCGGCCAACTCACTGGCCGCCTCGTTGCCATGCTGCTTCTTGACTTTTTTGATGACGGCTTGCAACTCATCGTAGGAACCCCTGTCATCTTTTCCGGGCACATGGCCCGATTCCCAGACCTCGTGAATGTCCACGGCTTCGGAGAGCGCGGTGATGTCGTCCAAATGGTCATTGTGAGGATGAGTGTTGACAAAGAGATCCAGGCGGCCGTCTTGATCGCGTAAGAGGTCTTTCATCAGCTTTGGAATATTGATGCCATGATTCCCCTCTTTGTCTCGGTTAATGTCAATCAACACGGATTTATAGCCGCTGCCATCCTTGACGATGACGACGGACGAATCACCCTGGCCCACATACAACATCCCGACGCGAACCAATACGTTCGGGTCAGTAGGCCACAACACATCCTGCGCAACGTTCGACATGATTACTCCTTTGAGAATTCGGTAGCCACGGACTTCGGCGGCGACATAGCCCTCGGCATAGAGTCACATGCACCCAACAGTCTTTCGGCGTAGGCAAATGCTGCCACGCGCACCCACTCGGAATTGATCCGCAAACACCACCAGGTCAACATCACCGCATTGAGAATCGCGACGACGAACGGGATTGGAGGCGGCTCTAACGAACCGGTTTTGATTCCCATGACTGTCACAAGCAGACTGGAAATCGTGCCTGCGAGACATAGGGCCATCCCAGCGGGCTTCATCGCGAGTAGGTTTCGGCGAAATCCGTAATTGACATTCTCGGCGAAGACCAACGGAAATGTGGCCTTATTGCGTGTCGCCTCCCGCAAGAACAAACATACCGAGTCATAAACGCGATCGGCTTCTGCGGCATCCGCCATTTCTTCCAACTCGGTTGGGAGCCGAATCGAAGGATTGAGACTTTCCAGTTGGCGGCGATACCGTTCCCGCGTTTCCTTCGCCAAGAGATTAGAACGAAATCGCAGCAGTTGCACCGACGGCTGCCCACCCCACGAAGTGTACAGCACTGGCTGGAGCAGCCGGCCCTGGTCACGTCCGAATTGCGAGAACAGGACCATGAGGACAGTCGTCAATGCTGCCGTGAGCGTCAGTTGCGTCGTCGAAAACGTCGGCAACCAGCAAAGCAGACCCATGACAGGTATCACGACAACGACCAAACTGGGAGCCAATCGCGCCCGCAGCGTATATTCATCTAAGGGACTAGCGATCTCGGCCATGAGATTCCCGTCGATCCATTCCTATCGCCATTTTGGCGGTCGCGAGCAAGAACGATCCCTCAGGCAGATTGTGTGCCATTATTCTCAGAAACAAGAATCGATCCGCAAGTTGTTTCTGATAAATTGGTTGCGAATCTTCATGGTTCTCTGCCGAAAAGACAGTCTCGCCATAATGGCAGTCTCGGTCCACGATTTAGGCCAGTTCTGCCGATTTCACAAGGATTAGGAATTGAGTGGGGCACCCCGGCGGGGCCGTCGCGTGCCTTCAGGCTCCGCTGGCGCTGCGGTCGCGGATGGCGACGCTGAGGCCCTTGCGGCCCGCTAGTGCAACGGCCTGCGGCCTGAAGGGGTCGCCTGGTGGCGCGTTTCTTCGTTGCGCGGGGCTCCCGCCCCCGGCCCTTCAAGGATCGGTGCCACGCTGGCCCGCTGGCTCCCTCCCACGCTTCATCCGCTCCGCTCCTTGCAGCGCGGTGCCCTCCTGCGGGCCAGTCCTTGACGGCCCTCCCCCCGGTGTTTTTGGGCTGCTGTTCCGTCCGCCAAAAAGCATGAGCTTTTGGCTCACGGACAGATTCATTTTCCAACCGGAGGATTTTTGCGATGACTACTACGACCAAGGCCACCCGCACCGACATCTACACTCGCGTGACTGATGCCATCATTGAACAGCTTTCGCAGGGCGTCCGCCCGTGGCTCAAGCCTTGGTCGTGTGAACATGCGGCCGGACGCATTACCCGCCCGCTGCGGCACAATGGCACGCCGTACAAGGGAATTAATATCCTGATGCTGTGGGTCTCGGCCGAGGAAGCAGGGTTCGTGTCGCCGTTCTGGCTGACCTTCCAACAGGCCAAGGAACTGGGTGGACACGTCAAGAAAGGGGAACACGGTTCCCCCGTCGTCTATGCCGCGACGTTCAAGAAGAAGGAGCAAACTGACGACGGTCAGGAGACCGAGGAAGAGATTCCGTTTCTCAAGGAATACACGGTATTCTGTGCGGATCAGTGTGAGGGCTTGCCGCCACACTTCTACGCGGCGGTGAACCCGCCGACCGAGAAACTCGAGCGGATCGAACGGGCGGAAACGTTCTTTGCGAATACGAAGGCTGACATCCGCACGGGTGGGAATCGGGCGTTCTATGCGATGGACGCCGACTATGTCCGCATGCCCCCCTTGGAAACCTTCCGCGACGCCGAATCCCATGCGGCGACGCTCGCCCATGAAATGACGCACTGGACGCGGCACGGTTCACGGCTCAATCGGGAATTCGGGCGGAAACGCTGGGGCGATGCAGGCTACGCGATGGAAGAACTCGTCGCGGAACTCGGCTCGGCTTTCATGTGTGCCGATTTGCAGATCACGGCCGAGGTTCGCGAAGATCACGCCAGCTATATCGAATCGTGGTTGAAGGTGTTGAAGGACGACAAGCGGGCAGTCTTCTCGGCCGCATCGCATGCCTCCCAAGCCGTGGACTTCCTGCATGGATTGCAACCGCAACCCGCCGCCTAAATTGTTGTTGCACAGATCGGCGGTCCATCGCGACCGCCGGTCTGTTGAGTGTCTCTCTCGCCTGCACGTTCACCGCAGAAACCGTGCGGGTGGTGGAACCACCCGCACGGTTCTTTGGTTTTGTGGGAGTCGGCGCGTCAGACGCACCGTCTCCCACGGTGTTTTCTCAGTGTCATCGGTCCCCACTTTCGTCCGTGGAGAGACGAGCGGGCGAACCCACCGGTATCAGTTCGCTGACGAGTCGGCTGTGCCGTGTGGCTCTCCGCAGACGTTCTCACTCGTTCTGTGAAACCATCCCTCTGCCTTTCTGTGATTCTGTGTTTCTCGGAAGTCGGCTGACTCATCCTGGAAATCGTGCCTCAGTTTATGTGGAAGCAGAGGACATCTTTCAGCAGCATCTCTGGAGATCAGGCCCTGTTCCGTGCGACACCGGTTGCCAATCGAGTACTTTCCTCTGTTGCCCCGCTCCAACCAAATTCCGTTGCATGGACTGCTTAGACCTGCCTCGCCGGCAGCCTTCAGTTTGTTCCGACGCTGAGATTCCCGTTTCTGAGTGTGGTGCCGTCCTGCCCCGTGGCTCGATGAATGGCTCTTAAGGCCGCCGCCGGTCAGGGCAAGCTGCCAAGCTGGTTTCCACGGGTGGACCCTCCGTCTTTCGCTGGTCCCCGCCCGCTGCGCTCCGGACTGAAGCGACCTGGGAGTGGAGCCATCGGCCGCGGTGGTCGCGTCCGGCAAACTCAGAAAAGTAAGGAATCATCATCATGACGGAAACCAACACGAACCAATCCAACGGCAAAGGCGCAGTCAAATCGTCCAGCCATGTGGCCTATCAGGTTCGCAATCGCGAAGGCAAGCAAGGCTTCTGGACACGGATCGGCGCGGCATATGCGCACGCCGACGGCCAGGGCTGCACCATCCAACTCGATTGCGTCCCGCTCGACGGCCGCATCACCCTCCGCGTGGCTGCGGAGAAGTAACGCCTCACCGGGCGGGGAAGTCCCCGCCCGGCAACCCAGAAAGGAATCACATTATGTCTATCGAAGAACTTCAACTCCTGATCCAACTGGCCTCAC
>WGME01000016.1 GCA_016125225.1 bacterium
CATCTTCGGTGGTGATGTTGGATCAGCGGAAGCATTCAAGGTCGGATAGAGCACGAAGCCCCCCAAGAGTTCATCCCGCCAGCCATCGTTCCAGACCTCGAAATAGAGCGGTTCCCCCGGGGCTCCGGGCAAGGCCCGGCGGATCTGCTGGAAGTAAGCCGTATTCCCCCAGGGAGCGCTCGGTGTGGTGAACTGCAAGGTGTCACCGCGATAACATTTCACATAGGCAGCGACTCCCGCTTTAGCAGGCGCCAGCCCCAACAGATCGAGTCCTTCGATCGTGGTCAGCAGTTCGGTCGTGGTGGTCTCCGGCTGCGCGAGTAACGCCGCATATTGTCCCGAGGCGACATACTGCTGCAAGGCTGCCAAACGCTCGGCGATGTAGGGAGCCTGCAACGGTTGCTGCTGTACGTAGCGGACGGCCGCCACCACGGTTTCCGTTTCCCAGCGGCGGAAATCCGCCACGATGCGGGCGGCATCGAAGTCCGGCTGCCGGGGATCGCGCCAGGCACTGTCCGCCCGCAGTCCGTGCAGCATCGTTGCCAGGGCCTCATAGGCCAATTCGGGACTCCCGCAGCAGATCAACCCCGCGCGATCAGCACTGATCTCCCCTTCACGGCTCCAGGTCAATAAGCGGCCGACGCCATAGGTCAAGGCGACTTCCCGAGCCGTCGGCGGCAGGGTGTCCGCCGGTAACCCCTGTAGGATCGTCAGGAGTCCGAAACTGACTTGCCGTAACCGCAATTGATCACATTTCAGGCGGCCGAGTTCCCGGCCCACAAAAAACCGCAACTGCTGCGGGGCCGGTTCAAACAGGTCCAATAAGCCTGAGGTCAGGACGAGGTGCGGTTGGTCGGCCACCGCCACCAGATAGGCCTCCGGGACCGGGTGGTTACGGACAATCACCCGGGGGCGTGGCACCTGCAGGATCTGGCAACACTCCTGTACCAGCTGTTCCAGGGGGGCTAGCGCTGGCTGGCCATCGATCGGACAGCCATTCAAAGCCGCCTGCAGGATTTTCGGACCATCGACATAGGCGGCCACCCATTGTCCGGTCTGATTCACGAACTCTTGGGGCCAGGCCCAGGTCTGGGGAGTATCAGCGGCAACGAGCGGCGTCAGCCAATGGCCATAGAGTAACGATTCTCGCGTGGCGAGATCGTATTTCGTCACCCGCACGGGGTAGCGGGGTTCGTCACCCCACAGGGGAAACGACCACCCCAGCAACGTAAGACTCAGCAGCAGTCCCCACCGACCGAGCATGACCGTCTCCTTCCCCCGTTCGTCCCGAAAACAGGCGTGCGCCTTGCCTGGGACTATAGTCTACAGACTGCCCGGCAGAGGTCAACTACGCTCCCGGCATGTTGGGACAGATCCTGAAAGAGACCCGCGAAGCGGCGGGGTTGACGCAGGAAGCTCTCGCCTTGGCGGCCGGGGTCGATCGCAGCTACGTCTCGCAGCTGGAACGCGACAAAAAGTCCCCCACCATCCAGATGCTCTTCCGGCTCTGCCCGCCGATGAAGGTCAAGCCATCGCAGCTGATCGCCCGGCTCGAACGGGGGGATTAAATCAACAGCATGGGACACAGACTGTGCACGAGTGCGAGTCTGGAGTCGGTAACAAGGATTAACATTAGGCGTCGCGTGCCGGACGGCACCCATCACGCTCTGCTATTCGTGGTCACCAGTCGCAACAGATTGGCTGGCAAGGTGTTGCGACTAACTCGGGAAGCTGGCAGCCCAAGGGAAATACTTCGTAAAGGTCGATTTTACCGTAAATCGGAATCGAAGTTAACACGGGAATCGGCACAAATTCGTCGGGCAGGAATGTCTGCCATGGCGACTGAGGTCAGCTGATCACTCGCATCAAAGGTTGCTGGAAAGCCCCCATACTCGGGTCCATCAGGTTACCTTGATGGATCCGGATGACCGCTTTTCGAAACAAGCCGTCGCCTTCATTCACCTACCTCGATTCTAATCTGCTTTACCAATCGCCGCCGAGGGGTTTGCCGTCAGATCGATGTCCGAGCGTTTTCCAGAGTTGGGCGTCGATGTTGTAAGAGAACCCGCGCACGGAGCCATCGCAGAGGGCCATAAAGTAGACCGATGTGTGGGCACTTCCGAAGGCGGTCGTGGCCGCCACACCCCGGCGGTCAGGCTGGGGAACAACGCCGGTGACCCGATTGAGATCATTATCCCATCCCGAGAAAGCATTCTCGTTATCGCCACCGTCCTGCCCTGTCGCATAGTTCTCGGGATTCAGGTTCTTCTCTCCCATCATTAGAGTGTTGGACAATCCATCAGTAATATCGCGAACCCGAATCTCCGAGTGCAGATACGAGACGCCAGTCAGGTCTCCGTTCTCCCAGGCATAGGTCGTTGATAAACCCTGTGCCCGGTTCGCTGGCCCGGCGGGAATTCCGTAGTTTCCCTGATTCCGGAGTCCGCTACTGCAGTTGGCGGCGTAGTCACATCGCGAGACCACGCTCGAATAGCCGCCTTCACGGAAGATAACGGTCGGATCGCAGGGATAGGCCTGAGCACTCCGCCGGCTGGGACAATGCAGCACGGGTAACACCACGCGCGACTGTTCAATCAGCTTTGCCGGACTCCCCCCCAGATTGAAAAGGGCCGTTTCTCCCATGAACGGGAGGCAGCTGTAGGTCCACGCTGCGGGTTGGTTCTTGCCGTATCCGAGTTCGGGAATTCCAATCCAGCGATATCCCCAGCCGCCACTGGGAAATTGCCCGACCGTCGATTCATGGTTGTGCCATGCCAGGGCGAGTTGTTTCAGATGATTTCGGCACTGCGTGCGACGTGCGGCCTCCCGGGCCTGCTGCACCGCGGGGAGTAATAAAGCGATGAGAATCGCGATGATCGCAATGACCACAAGAAGTTCGATCAGCGTGAACGCAGATCGTAAGCCCTGGGATGATTGAGAATGGCCTGGAGTGTTCCATTGAATCAATCGGCGGTTTTTACATCCAAAGGAAATTTCTCTGTGCATCACAGACTTTCTGTTTCGAAAATGAGATTAAGAACTTAACCTGTCGCTCATTCCGCTGAAGACGCCAGTTTCTCCCAGATCGGGCGGATGCTGGCGTGCTGACGCACGGCGGCCAGCGAATCATCGGTCATAAACCGCGAACGAGTCGTCGGGTCTTCAAAACCGTTCAGGGCAGCACAACGCAGAATCAAATCTGTGGCAGCTGCCAGCGATTGTTGCGAGGGATCGTTCTCCTGGGCGATCAGGCAATGTCCCAACGCGACATCCAGCAGATGTCCGTAGTTCGTGGGCTCTGCCAATTCAGGCTGCGGAATGATGGCCAGCGTCTCTTGAAAGCACTCGGCAGCGGCGTGATCCTGACCTGATCGATGCAGCGCCATAGTGATCCGCACCTTGTGAAGTCCCCAGAATTCTTTAAGGCCTTGCATCGAAGGATAGTCAGTCTGCATCTGTTCCAGCAGATGGACGGCGTCCTGACGTGTCGTGATTTCTGCAGCTGTATCGTTCAGGTCCACCAAAGTATCGGCGAGGTTTCCCAGGCTTTGTGCCAGTTCAGATCGCACGGAGAGGAGCCACGGATAAGCCTCCAACAGAGCCGTGCGGATCTGTCGCGCTTCCTGATGGGCCGTGATGGCCCGTTGGGAACTTCGGGTCGCGCGGAGTGACAATCCGTAATTGTTCAGGATCTGAGCCTGCAGCCGACGTAGGGCGATCCAATCGTCATTGATCAGGTTCTGCTCGGGTGCGAGCGACGCATTGGGCCGCAGACGCATCTGTGCGGACTCAAAATGAGGCATCGCAGCGCCCGGATCTCCCAGCTTATGTGTGGCAATCCCAAGCTGATTGTCGAGCGCGGCAAGTTCGCGGCCATGCGTTGACGGATCGATCTCAAGACTCGCTACACGCTCTTGTAACGACTTCGCCAAATCGAGGACATCGCGCAGCAACCGTTGTCGCTCGTCGACAGTCGCGGACTGCATTGCCGCGCTGTAACTCAGTCCGGACAGAAATCGCTGACTTCGAATCCACTCGTCAACATCTGTGTCGCAGGTTGTAGAGTGATCGACGAGACGACTCCATAGGGAGATGGCTTCTTGAGACAGAGATTCTGCCGTGACGACATCGCCCGCATCAGCCGCCTGACTCGCACATTGCAGCAGCGATCTTGCAAGGAGCCGCTGTGCCAGTGGATCCTCGGGAGTCGATGCCACGAGTTCACGTGACACGTCGAGCGCTCGTTGCGCAATCGCCTGAGAAAAGGCATGATCTATCCCATGATTCAACAGAGCCAGTTCACTGATGCTGGCCTCGACCATGGCGATCAGTTGGTGCAACTGCTGGATCAGTCGCATTCGCAAATCGTGGTCCGCGAGATTGGTGACAGCCCAAGTCTCGTACTGGGTCCAGGCGGAACGCAGCATATCGATCCGTAAGGGCAGCAATTCTGGTTGCCGCAGAATCTCTTGCCGCTGGACTCCCGCGATTTGTTGTTCCAGGGCCGCCAAGGCGACCTCATTAGCCGTCCGCTGTTCTGTTTGTGCTCTTTCAGCGGCGAGTTCAAAGCGAGCCGCACGCGCCTGTTGCCAGCCTGCGATTCCAAATGCGGTCATCAGAATCACCAAGCTCAACGTCGAGATCATTAACGTGCGGGCATGTCGAATGGAGAATCGCGAGATGCGTTCAGTCAGGGTGTAGTGATCCCGATGTGCCAGGACATCGGCCCCGTGTTCCCAGCGTTCGATTTCCTCACGCAGTTCCCGCGCAGAGGAATAACGCCGTGGTGACTGTGGCGCAAGAGCACGACGACAAACCGAAGCCAGTTCGGGAATCGCGACGTCACATGCGACGTCGAGAGTTGAGGAATCAACCGATGCGCAAGCCGAGCGGATAAAACTCCAGAATCGCGAGCCGATGATACCGGCAGGACGGCGGCGCGGTGGCTGGCCAGTCAAGAGATACTGCAGGATCCCTCCCAAGGCATAGATGTCGGTCCCTGGCCCGAACTGACTGACATCCCCCGAAAATTGCTCTGGAGCCATGAACTCTATGGTTCCGGCGATCCCTGTGCTGCGGGGGCCAGAATTCCCGGTACGGAAAGCCGGTGTTCTCTGGCGTAGTGGATAACGACGTGCCAGCCCCCAGTCAACAACGAATGTCGCTCCGTGCGGTTCAATCACCACATTGTCTGGTTTCAGGTCCAGATGCAAATACCCCGCCTCATGTGCCGCGTCGACCGTGTCACAGACTTGCTTGAAGATTTGCAGTAGCGAGCGCAGGTCAAGCGGTGCCGCGAGATCGCCTGAAGTGCGACTCACCCGCGTCCTTGCGGTCAAGGTCTGCCCTTGAACCAGTCGCATAGCGTAGAAGCGACGCCCGTTCTCAAGACGTCCGGCCGCGTAGACTGCTGGGATGCCGGGGTGCTGTAACTTGGCCGTGACACGATATTCCTGCATGAACCGATCACGACGACGCGGCAGTGAGGCACGATTCTTGGAGACTTTCAGTGCGACGACCCGCTGGAGATGGCGGTCGAACGCCTGGTAGACGTCTCCCAGACCACCTCCACCAATTTTGTGCTGCAACTCAAACCGCGCGCCACTCCGAATGGTTTCTGGAACCTGAGCCAGAGTAGATTTCATCTGGCGGGTCTGCTCATCGATCCTGGCAAACAGCGAGGCACGAAACTTTGAGACCTCCGCTGCTGTCAGGACCGACGCAAGTTGGTCAGTTGCAGCCTGATCCTGGCAGGGAATGAGATTGCTCGGCGAGGACTGCGGACTCGCTGCCTCATCAGACCCGTCCATTGGCTCAATTCCTACCAACGCGCACCGAAACTTCTTGCAGCAAAATGCGAGACATGGGCTACCAGAGTTCTTCGATCTGCCACCCTTCGCGCTCCGCCAGGCGCTGAATTTCTTCTTTCAGTTTCTGCCGGATTCTCAGGACCGCTACCCGCTCGTGACCAGCCACAGGTTCTGACTTGTCAGAGAGGTGCTGTGCTGTGTCAGCAGTCATGTCAGTTACGCCTACGAATCCCGATTTCGTTTTCCAGGCGAGATACAGCGACCAATGATCAGCGCTCACCTCCATCTGCACAGCAGACTCAGCTCTCGCAAGGACTTCCTGCCGCATGAATCCATCAATCCATTGAGCACACGTGTCTTCCCAAAGCGCAGTCGTTGTATCGTCAATTGGCGAATTATCACCCACGCGCTGTCGCCGTGTGATCTGCCGCAACGTGTCGATGACAACATCCTTGGCCAACTGATTTACACATTGTCGGAATCGCGTGTCAGGTGGATGAGTCCAGCCCTTTTCCCAGATCTGCCGATGGAGCTTCAGCAACGTCTCCTGAACCACATCCTGCACAAGAGCCGGTGGCACATGCCGCTGTGCGGCAAGCAACATGTGATTCAGATTCAGGTCGACAAAACGGCGATAGGCCCGGTCGTAACGCTCAAAATCGCCGGAATAAATCTCCGCCTGAAACGTCGCCGACGTCTGCCATCCCTCGGAAGGGCGAACGTCGACCGAGTCCACTTGCGTCATCGTGGCTGGCCCTGCAGGTCGTGCTGATCTCAGCGGGACATCCCCATTCCCACATCCAGCACAATCCCGCGATTCCACCGATTTTTCAAGTCGCGACGTCACTTCATCAAAGATTTATACCCACGCAGCCTATGCCATTGCTGCTGCTCCTTTCCTCCACTCGAAACCAAAACTGACAGAGACCTCAATTCTCCGCACAGGGATAGACCTGCGTTACAAAAAACTTTTCCCGCCGCGGAATAATTTGTTGCCGATTTTGTAACGCTCACAGACACGCATCGGAGTTCTTGGCGAGAAGGCTGCGGCTGATAACCACTTACGGTTTTCAGGATTTGTTCATTGTCGGCGGCTGACTGCGTCGCACTGACTTACTAGAACTTCCCCTCGCAAGGAATGGAATGATGCTCAAATCGAAATTCACTCACCGACTGTTTGCGCTGGCGTTTGCTGTGAATCTGCTAGCTAACATGGCTGTGGCCGAAAGGCCACGCCAGGATCGCACCCTTGCGGGGGGCAATGCCCGATCTGCGGCCACATTGGCTGACTTCCCGGTAGTTTATGCGCGAGTCGCCACAATTCCTGAAGGCTCAGGAGATTGGGGCTGCGGATCGAAAAGTAAAGCCCTCGGAACTCTGACGCCTGGCGATATCATCACACTAAATGGCAAGCTGAGCCCTCTGGTTTCACCGTTCGACAGTGTCGACTGTGTGACCTTCCAGCTGACGAAGAAGTCGAAGGTGACTATTACCCCCTCGGCCAAAATGGATCTTGCCGTGACACCAGGCGGGAAGAACTTTCCCGGCTTTGGTGCATTCACCCTCACGCTGAACCCGGGCACTTACACGCTTTCAATGGCCACGACAGGTCAGTCCAAGCTGACATATTCCGTGGCGATGAAAGTCACACAGTGAACCCCGCAAATTCTCGTTCCTTCAATCAGTCCGTAGGCTTCAGAATTATCTAACAGATCCTTTGTGGCATTTTCATAGATTCAGGAGAGTCTCACATGCTTTCGATTCGATGCATTTTTGTTTTTGCTGTCGTGATTGCGCTCAATATGTCTGTCCTCTGCGAGGTCCCAACTGTTTGCGCTCAGGATCGACTGCTCCCGATCCCGGAATCGGTGCCGCTTGAAGACATCCTGGCCGAAGAGTCCCCCGTGTTCGCAGATGACGATAGCGTCACGCTGTCCGCCGTACCGCTCGATTCCACGATCACGCCGGGTCTGCTTCGAACCTTCCTCGAAGGGTTCCTGGGACTGCAAGAGCCGCTCTCTCAGGCCACGCTGGGCGGGGCACTCGATATCTCGGCCGAGCAAACCGCAACCGGCAGTGGCCCTTGCGGCGGCACTAATGACCGAAAGCGAGTTTCGACGACCACAACTGCCCCCTGGACCGCCGTCTGCTCACTTGAAGTCACTTATTCCAATGGCGAGAAACTCTGGCGGACGGGCTTCTTCAAAAGTCAGCGCACGATCGTCACCACCGGCGAGGCGGTGTACGACCATCGCAATAACCGTCGCAATGCTGTTTCGATCCGCATCATCCCGGGGCAGAACGGCAGCAGCCAACCGCTCGGTTCGGTCACGGCTATACCTACCACGCTCGGTGCTAACGCCAAATTTCAGTCATTCACCAAGTGGATTGACAACAAAGATCCCGCGTTCAACATCGGCTTCATTACGATGAACACGGCATTGTTCGGAACGAAAACGGGTGTCTTGAAAATCGCCACGCCGACCAGTTTCTCTGGTTCTTACGTCATCGCTGGCTATCCCGGCGATAAGGCCGGTCAACTCTGGACCACCACGGCCGATCTGAAATTCAAGAAGCAACCCATTCCTGCCGCCACCTCGAAAACCATCATCCCGGCGAAGCATGACCTGTACCAGCAGAGCGGTTCGCCAATGTGGACCCAGACAACTGGCACACCCACGGTCATCGCGATCGCAACCGACGATTTCGACTGCGGCTTGAACTGCGCCTGCTCCAACGTATGGGATTCGAAAGAATGCTGCCTCAACCGCGCCGTAGTGCTGCATTCCGGTGTGCTGTCGGCCATCAAGGGGCTGCCGTAAGCGAATGTCCCATCTATCAAACATGAATCCACCACTGTAGTTGTAGTTCCAAACAGTAGATTTCCAGAATCTGAAGCGCAATCTCCAAAGGAATTTCAGCGATGTTGACACATTGGTTAGAGAATCTGACACAATTACGACACCGCAAGGGATCGCGGCGAAGGGAAACAAAGGCAAGGAGTCCCCTAGCTGCGCACGTCACAGTCCTAGAACCTCGAACGCTCATGGTTGCAACTTCTATCGGCGAAGAAACACGAGTCAACCAACAGACAACATTCGAACAGAGCGTTGCATCAAACCATAGTCGCTCTGTTGCTTCCGATGCGTTCGGTAATCATGTCATTACATGGGCAAGCTTCGGACAGGACGGAGACGACTTCGGCATTATGGCCAGACTGTTCGATGTGTCAGGAAATCCCTTGACCGACGAATTCGTGGTGAACAGCTACACCACCGGTTTACAGACACATTCTTCTGTCGCCATGGACCAAGACGGAGATTTTGTGATCGCCTGGTATAGCAGTGGGCAAGATGGCGACAACTTAGGAGTGTACGCACAAAGGTACGATGCCAGCGGTAGCCGCGCGGGATCAGAGTTTCGAGTCAATACATTTACAACAGGAGCACAAGCCGAACCAAGTGTTGCAATGGATGCGGATGGCAACTTTGTAATTGTCTGGCAGAGCTACGGGCAAGATGGCAGTAGTGCTGGACTTTATGGCCAGAGATACTCATCGAATGGGACGCAGGTCGGCTCGGAATTCGCGATCAATGATGTGACCCAAGGGGCACAACGTCTTGCATCGATTGCCATGGAGCCGGACGGTGATTTCGTAGTCGCATGGGAAACCGGAGCGCTCTTCGACATTCGCGCAAAACAGTTTGATGCAACCGCTTCACCGAAAGGAAATGAGTTTGTCGTTGCTTCATCTACGGTGGCTGGTAACAGATATCCAAGTGTGTCTACTAACGCGAATGGTGACTTCGTCATAACCTGGCACACAGAGTCTGGTGATGCAAGCGGATATGGTGTGTATGCAAGACGATACGAAAGTTCTGGAACTCCCCTCGACACTGCTTTTCGTGTGAACTCCTACACGACTGGTAATCAGTGGTTCTCCTCAGTCGCAATGGACGACCAGGGAGATTTTGCTGTGACATGGGAAAGTGATGGGCAAGATTCGAGTGGTGAAGGAGTGTATGCAAGGCAGTTCAGCAGCACTGGCCAGGCATTAGCAACCGAGTTTCCAGTACACTCATTCACGACTGGTAACCAAAGCCTACCCACGGTTTCTATGAACAAGGCTGGTGACTTTGTCGTTGCTTGGGCCAGCGAAAACCAGGACGGGAACAGCTTTGGGGTTTTCTCTCAGCTATACGCGGTCCACACCCCATACGCCCTCGGTCTATCTGCCAGCGGAATTGTGGAAAACCTCCCATCCGGCACGCCGATTGGCACATTCAGCACCAGCGATCCTGACACCGGCGACTCGCACACCTATAAGTTCGTGACTGGTGCAGGTAGCGACGACAATTCGATGTTCCGGATTGCGGGCAATCAGTTGCGAACCGGCAAGAAGTTCAACTTCGAGGAGAATAGCAGTTACTCCATTCGGGTTCGGACTATTGACCAAGATGGTCTCTACTTCGAGCAGCAATTCACGATCACCATTACGGATGTCAACGAACCACCCGTGATCACTCCAGGGCAGGTATTCTCAGTCCCCGCGAACAGCCCCGTCAATACCGTTGTGGGGACCGTGCAAGCAGCCGATCCCGATGCCGGAGCCTCGTTCTACTATAAATTCAGTGGAGGCAATGTGAACAAGGCTTTCGCCATTGACTCGGCGACTGGCCAAATC
The DNA here is from genome assembly GCA_016125225.1 of bacterium. Taxonomy (GTDB): domain Bacteria; phylum Planctomycetota; class Planctomycetia; order Planctomycetales; family Planctomycetaceae; genus DSVQ01. Next base: position 10,495 of record WGME01000016.1, read on the forward strand.
ACAGTCAGTCGTGCCTTTGTCATCGATTTTGAAACACTTGACACCTACACACTCAGCATTCAGGTGATTGACCAGCTAAGTAAGTCTTCAAAGCAGACAGTCGTCGTCAATCTGACGGATGTGAACGATCCACCTCAGATTTCGCCGAAGACGTTTTCTGTGCCAGAAGATGCCCCGGTAGGAACTATTGTCGGCAACGTCATGGCCATCGATCAGGACATTGGTGACAGTCTGATGTACGACATCTCGGGGGGGAATATCGGCAAGGCGTTTCGCATTGATCAGAGCGGAAACATCATCGTCAATCGTCCTCTGGATTATGAAACCATTCCGATTTACTACCTGAGCGTGTTGGTCACTGATTCCGAGGGAACCACCAAGAAAGCCGTAATGACGATCAATGTCATCGATGTCTCTGGCTTTCTTACAGCAACTGATCGCGAAGACGATGGGTTTTTCAGTACGACACCCCGACTGCTGAGCTTTACCCTCTAACAATCACAGTCAAGACAAAGACTTAATTACATAGCTTAAAGTTCAGTTCGAGCAGAAACTACGGCTTCAATGGGGCCGTGCTTCATCAGCACGGAAGACCAACTTGCCACATATCCACCGTAGGATCAAGGCCGAACAAGCTTCAATGGGGCCGTGCTTCATCAGCACGGAAGACTTGCCGGAGTTTGAGCTACCGAGCACTTCGTCACGAGACGCTTCAATGGGGCCGTGCTTCATCAGCACGGAAGACGATCTTGTCGCCGTCGGTGTAATCACGCTGGCAAGGGCTTCAATGGGGCCGTGCTTCATCAGCACGGAAGACTCAAGGTGGTTTATACCGCTGGTCTGACTGCTGCAGCTTCAATGGGGCCGTGCTTCATCAGCACGGAAGACCCGATCACCCAGGCGGCACCCTTGGATTTCCGAGCAAGCTTCAATGGGGCCGTGCTTCATCAGCACGGAAGACGGGGACGGCTTACACCGAGTTCTCGCAAGTCGAGATTGCTTCAATGGGGCCGTGCTTCATCAGCACGGAAGACGCTGTGACGGAGTCGGCATGCTCCCCAACCTGAGCGAGGCCGCAAGGGGGCCGTGCTTCATCAGCACGGAAGACAGCGAGCCACGCCCCCCACGATCTTCGTCATCCAGGTGCTTCAATGGGGCCGTGCTTCATCAGCACGGAAGACTTTGTGCAACTTTTGCCAAGTCGAGCTCTTGGCAACAGCTTCAATGGGGCCGTGCTTCATCAGCACGGAAGACTCCATGATCGAACGTCGCCATGTCAGGCATTCCGCGCTTCAATGGGGCCGTGCTTCATCAGCACGGAAGACAAGCTGTGAGCTTTGATAAGATGTCTTCGACCTCAATCGCTTCAATGGGGCCGTGCTTCATCAGCACGGAAGACGGGGCAGATGTCACCCGGTCGAGTACGTATCAATGCTGCTTCAATGGGGCCGTGCTTCATCAGCACGGAAGACGTTCCCAATTATTGTCTACAAAATTGTCCAAATACTTGCTTCAATGGGGCCGTGCTTCATCAGCACGGAAGACCAGTCGGTGGAGGGTGAGTTGCGGCGAGCATCTCCTGCTTCAATGGGGCCGTGCTTCATCAGCACGGAAGACTGATTGGATTGGCGTTAGCAGCTACACTCGTTCATGCCGCTTCAATGGGGCCGTGCTTCATCAGCACGGAAGACGTCGGCGGTTGCTGGTGTTCGCATCCCGTTTCACCAGCTTCAATGGGGCCGTGCTTCATCAGCACGGAAGACTGCGGCACCGATTGCCTGGGCGGCAACCGCCGTTGCCGGCTTCAATGGGGCCGTGCTTCATCAGCACGGAAGACGTAACTGGTCTGACGCTGAACGCGAGACCGGCACGATGCTTCAATGGGGCCGTGCTTCATCAGCACGGAAGACAACATCGGGGCAGCCATGAGCGACGGCATGCGGTAGGGCTTCAATGGGGCCGTGCTTCATCAGCACGGAAGACTGACTTTCGCGGCCGACCCCGACCGCGTTTCGGCACCGCTTCAATGGGGCCGTGCTTCATCAGCCCGGCGGGCGCATGCGCCCTGTCGTTGAAGTAGCTCTCCGCTCGCTCGCTTCAATGGGGCCGTGCTTCATCAGCACGGAAGACTCTCTCGGTAGATGTAATTATTTCTGGCGTGAGTTTCGCTTCAATGGGGCCGTGCTTCATCAGCACGGAAGACGCGTTAACTCCTCAACTTCCCTCAGGCAAAGGAAATACGCTTCAATGGGGCCGTGCTTCATCAGCACGGAAGACACGAGACCTACACGGACGGCGGTGGCGACCATGACGTGGCTTCAATGGGGCCGTGCTTCATCAGCACGGAAGACTCGATCGGAGCTCTGCAATCGTTCGTAACTTTTCAAGGCTTCAATGGGGCCGTGCTTCATCAGCACGGAAGACGCGAAATCGGACCACTCCCCGAAGTGGTCAATCCGGCTTCAATGGGGCCGTGCTTCATCAGCACGGAAGACATGGCAGCTGGGTGCGGAACACGCGGCGGAAAAAGTCCTGGCTTCAATGGGGCCGTGCTTCATCAGCACGGAAGCCGTGCCCAAAATGTGAGATGAAACTCAAATTCTCTGACGCTTCAATGGGGCCGTGCTTCATCAGCACGGAAGACCCGATAGCGTCCTGCATCTGTGAGACGCAATCCGCCCAGCTTCAATGGGGCCGTGCTTCATCAGCACGGAAGACCCCGGTCGTTGAAGTCGAACGCGACGAAGATGACCCGGCTTCAATGGGGCCGTGCTTCATCAGCACGGAAGACACTACTCGAGCAACGGAAGGTCGAGCCGAAGGAATAACGCTTCAATGGGGCCGTGCTTCATCAGCACGGAAGACAGAACACAGTTGCAGGCACGATCGACGATGCATTTGCTTCAATGGGGCCGTGCTTCATCAGCACGGAAGACCAAAGTGGTCGCCAACCTGGTCAACCCGACCGACGAGCTTCAATGGGGCCGTGCTTCATCAGCACGGAAGACTTCCGTCAGGGTCTGGAACCCCAAACCAGGGGATATTGCTTCAATGGGGCCGTGCTTCATCAGCACGGAAGACCACCCGGTGTGCGGTTGGGTCGCTGGAGTGTTGAGAAGTTGCTTCAATGGGGCCGTGCTTCACCAGCACGGAAGACCCGTGAAAATGGGGAATTTCAGCGCGGAACAAGTGCAGGCTTCAATGGGGCCGTGCTTCATCAGCACGGAAGACCCCGTCTTCAACTTCGGGGGATTCCGCAAAACCCAAGGCGGGCTTCAATGGGGCCGTGCTTCATCAGCACGGAAGACTGCAATCTGCTTGAATAAGTTTTTCCGCTGGTTCTTGGCTTCAATGGGGCCGTGCTTCATCAGCACGGAAGACGGAAATTCCCGTTTTGTTCAATCAGGAAATGCTTGAAGCTTCAATGGGGCCGTGCTTCATCAGCACGGAAGACGCCGACAGTGACGTTGTACTGAACGCCGCCATCCCAGCTTCAATGGGGCCGTGCTTCATCAGCACGGAAGACGCAGGCGATGCGATCGGCCGCTCGATCAATCAGGCGCTTCAATGGGGCCGTGCTTCATCAGCACGGAAGACGTGATTGCACTGGAAGGATCTTGCGTGACGCCAACGGGCTTCAATGGGGCCGTGCTTCATCAGCACGGAAGACTACATGAAGGACGGGGACACGGAAGTGCTGATGGAACTGCTTCAATGGGGCCGTGCTTCATCAGCACGGAAGACTCGACTTTTGACCTCACTACGCCCGATCGATTTCGATGCTTCAATGGGGCCGTGCTTCATCAGCACGGAAGACTGCGCTCAATCACTTCATCACAATTCCGCAGATTGCGGCTTCAATGGGGCCGTGCTTCATCAGCACGGAAGACGGGCCAAGTTCAAGTCCTGCCGTTCGTCGACGACCAGGCTTCAATGGGGCCGTGCTTCATCAGCACGGAAGACATCATCGGCGACACCGATGGCCGGGTCTGCGACGACGCTTCAATGGGGCCGTGCTTCATCAGCACGGAAGACGCGGCAATCAGCATCACGAAGCGATGGCCATGACAGAGCTTCAATGGGGCCGTGCTTCATCAGCACGGAAGACACCCACTACAGAGACGGAACACCGCTGATGAGAAAAGCTTCAATGGGGCCGTGCTTCATCAGCACGGAAGACCGCCGCAAGGCGTCGTGAATGCGATCGGACTGGCGTTGCTTCAATGGGGCCGTGCTTCATCAGCACGGAAGACGGAGCCGTCTACGAAATTCGTGCGGCCGTCCACGACTGGGCTTCAATGGGGCCGTGCTTCATCAGCACGGAAGACGCCGGAAATCATCGGCCACAGTTTGTCAGAAACTTGACGCGCTTCAATGGGGCCGTGCTTCATCAGCACGGAAGACGAACGGATCGCTGCGCGCCTGCAGCTGCCATGTTCGGGCTTCAATGGGGCCGTGCTTCATCAGCACGGAAGACTGGCGTCGGCGGGTGGCGTTTCGACCTGGAAGATTATGAGCTTCAATGGGGCCGTGCTTCATCAGCACGGAAGACAAGAACGTGACTCGACAACTCCCCGCGTCAACACCCGTGCTTCAATGGGGCCGTGCTTCATCAGCACGGAAGACGCCAGATGCCCCGGATGGCGACGTCCAGTTTTATCAGGCTTCAATGGGGCCGTGCTTCATCAGCACGGAAGACGAAACCGAGAAGGGTGGATTCGACGGGAAGCGACAGGCTTCAATGGGGCCGTGCTTCATCAGCACGGAAGACCGCCCGCGTTCCAACTGGCAGTCGCGTAAGACCTTAACAGGCCTGTTTCGAGAGGTCGCGTCCACGAGCCGCCAAACTTCGCGTTGATCCACCAGGCCATTTTCTAACTCCTTTCCAGTCAACAGAGTTTTGTCGTCGAGCGATGTCCGGGGTGGAAGCGGCACGGAACCGCTCGAATCTCAGACTGGGCCATCGTGTTC
>WGME01000035.1 GCA_016125225.1 bacterium
CGGCGGAATGGTCACATCGCTTCGGACCAGTCGTGAATGATCTGACACCTGACAATCCCCGCGAATTGACCGTCTCCTGGGTCCAATTCGGCAGTTCCCGGAATTCTGGCAGGACGGAGGCGGGCCTCGGTCAAGATCAGCAACCTCGTCTCAATAAACGAAAGTTCTACTGGCGTCATACGCAACGCAACCGTCTGCTGGCCGCGGTGGCCCGCGAGGTCTGCCAGACGGCTCGCTGTCCGCCCGAGCCATCCATCGCCGTCGCTGCTGTCACATTGCTGGTGGAAACAGACGAGCAGGCATGCCAGATGCGGCGTTTCCTCCCCGACTGGCCCCTGATCACTGACGGACAACTGCCGCCCGGCACTCCCGCCGCTGGTCACATCGTCACCCTGGCTGCCGCGGCAGAGTCGCCCGGCTTAATGGGATCATAGATCGTCTATGCATGCGGTGGTCCTCCCTCGCCCTGGCTGCATGACTGGATGGTCACCCGATTTCAGCAAGGTCAGTCGGTACGACTGATCGATTGCACCGACGAGTTTGGCGTTGAAGCCGCCCGGCTGGCGGAGCAGCGACGCCGGCGCTATCGCGAATGGAAGTGGCGTCTGCGTCCGTTGCCAAAGGCTTGGCTGAAACGCGCGTGGCGACAGCTACGGGCACCGCGTCACGCCCACGGATCCCTTCACTAGGAGCTTCCCGATGCCGAACCCCTGTCCGCTGGCCCGTGCACCACCCGGGTGCGGCCGCCGATGACGACGTTGGCGACCACGACAGACCCTGGTCCGACTGTCGTGACTGACCGATCCCCTACACGATTTTGCAATAGGACTTGCTGTGAGCTGTGAAGTCTGGAATTCTCTGCGAAGCAGTGATTGGACGAACGCGTCTGATGCCTCTGGTCAGCCGACAGGCCGACATGATGGGGATGCGTTAGCATTTCTACAGCGACACGAACGCGAATGCTTACAGTATGGCCGGATGCAGGTTTCCGAGCAGCGTGCGCTGCAACGGGACCTGCCATCCCGGATCGCTGATACCCGTAACCTGTGGTGTGCGGTGAGTTTCCTGGCCCGCAAGGGTCGGAAAGCACCGGGGCCCAATGGTGAATGGCTGCACGAACTGTACCGGGACGACCCGGATCGCCTGAGGAACTCGGTCCGCGAGCTCTCCCGGGCGATCCTGTCCCGAACGTACAGGCCCGGACCCGCCCTACTGATCCATGTTCCGAAGGCCTCCGGGAGGGGGACCCGCCCGATCGAAGTCGCCAACTGGCAAGACCGAGTCGTGCAGCGGGCCATCGTCCAGATCATTCAGCCACTCCTGGATCCGCAGTTTGAAGCCTGCAATGTCGGCTTCCGGCCTGGGTATGACCGTCTGACAACGGTCGCCTGGGTTCGGGCTTTGACAGAATGCGAAGAGCGTTTTGTCTGGGTCACCGCCGATCTGAGCACCGCCTTCACTCGGGTCCCACACCAACGACTGTTCGATCGTCTGGATCGTACCTTGAAGTGCAAACCGGTCACTCGGCTGATCCGGCGGATCTTGCGAGCGAATAATCCCTCTGGCATCGGCATTCCCCAGGGCGGCCCGCTCTCGCCGCTGCTGCTGAATGTCCTGCTCGACGGGGCGCTCGACAAACGCTGGGCGGCTCGACACCCGGCAGTTCCTCTGGTGCGCTATGCCGACGACCTCCTGCTGCTCTGCCGTGACCGCAACGAAGCGGAACGCGGTTACGCCACACTCCGCGAACTGGTGACCCCCGCCGGCTTTACCCTGAAAGGGACGGCTGAGCGGGACATCATAACCTCAGCGCGATTCCAGCCTGAGCGGGGAATAGAGGCTCGGTCAGGAAACCACGGACAGGTCCCTCCTGGCGCTGGCGCTCAAGGTGCGTTCGCGTCCGGAGATTGACCGACGGCTGTCGGTAGCACGGACAGAAATCCGTTCCGGGCCAAACGGTCTCGGCGAAGCCATTGACATAGCCGCACTGCCGCAGCGGTACCGTCAGTGGTTGAGGGCCCTGAAATCTTTGAAGGCAAGGGGAAACGGTAGGCCTGTGGGGTCTGCCGAGGGATCTCCGTGCGCGGTCAATCCCCTCGTTCCAACCGGGCGATCAACTGCGACGGCTTGACCTTCATCGGCGGGCAGAGCCGGAACAGCATCTGGATGGTGGGGGATTTTTTGTCACGTTCCAGCTGCGAGACGTAGCTGCGATCGACCCCGGCCGCCAAGGCAAGAGCTTCCTGCGTCAGCCCCGCCGCTTCGCGGGTCTCTTTCAGGATCTGTCCCAACATGCCGGGAGCGTAGTTGACCCCCGTCCGGCAGTCTGTAGACTATAGTCCCGATCGATATGCGAACCTATTTTCAGGGTTGGCGGGAAGGGGTCGGTCATGCTCGGTTGGTGGGGACTGCTGCTGAGTGTTACGTTGCTGGGGGGGCGTTTCCTCTGTGGGATGACGAACCCCGTTATCCCGTGCGGGTGTCGAAATACGATCTCGCCACGCGGGAATCGCTCCTCTACAGCCACTGGCTGACGCCGCTCATCGTCTCTGAAACTCCCCAGACCTGGGCCTGGCCCCAAGAGTTCGTGAATCAGACCGGTCGATGGGCGGCCGCCTATGTCGATGGTCCGAAAATCCTGCAGGCGGCTTTGAATGGCTGTCCGATCGCTGGCCAACCGGCATTGGCTCCCCTGGAACAGTTGGTGCAGGAGTGCTGCGAGATCTTGGGCGTCCCGCGACCGCGGGTGATTGTCCGTAACCACCCGGTCCCCGAGGCCTATCTGGTGGCAGTGGCGGAGCAGCCCCATCTGGTCCTGACCTCGGGCCTATTGGACCTGTTTGAACCGGCCCCGCAGCAGTTGCGGTTTTTTGTAGGCCGGGAGCTCGGACGACTGAAATGTGATCAGCTGCAGTTACGGCAGGTCAGTTTCGGACTCCTGACGATCCTGCAGGGGTTACCGGCGGACACCCGATTTCCCTGATCACGGGACTGCTGCTGTCAGCCATGACCGTCAGTGGCTGCGGCTCAACAACCACCGATGGCGTGGTCTCCGATACTCCCACCGTCCCGGTAGAATCGGCTCCGACAACCGCGGAGGCTACACCCCCGGCGGAACCGTGAGGGGTTTTGTTACAGGCAACAACGAGACTGGTGACTTCCCTCGGTGAGTCGCTGCCTGCGGCATCAGGTACATGTAACCTTGATGCGAAAGAACGGTCTGCGGACCCGACATCCGCGAACCCTGAATCGGAGTTCGCCTATGCGCTCCTCGTGGAACGGACGATTGCTCATTCGACAGAGTGCGAATCTGCTCAAATTGACGATTGTCGACGGCGAATTCAGGGCGATCGGCGATTTGTCAATGGACACTCAGAGTCTTCTGCAATCCTAGATACAACGAGGCGAGCATATCGGTTGAATGGTACACTAGACACGCCAAGCACGTCTAATAAGAAATTGCCGCCTCGACCGCAGTGCTGTAGCGAGTGCGAGTACAGTTGCAAACAGTCCGCTCACTTTGGCATTGTGGAACACGCGCATGAGCCGTCTGAAACAGCGTCTGGAACTGAAGGCGCAAGTCAACCGATCCGGGAGTCAGTTCCACTATGGCGCTGTCTTCCTAGGTGCAGGCCAAATGAATTTTGATGGGATAGCCGCCGCTGGAGCGTCCCGGAGCCTCCACAGGTTCGTGGCTCTTTTTTGCAACTCGTTGGTTGAAAGTGAGCGCGTTCGTTCGTCGAGTCGACAAACAATCGCCGAACATCCGACGCAGGACGTTGTCCGAACAGTCGGTCCCGCACCCTGGCGATGCGCCAGCGTTTGAACCGCTGAGACGCGGCATTCCAGTCCCCGAACTCAGCCGGCAGATCCTGCCATGGCGTCCCCGTGCGAAGACGATATAGCACGGCTTCGAGAAACTGGCGATCCGAGACTTTGGGCTTAGCTCCGACCGCCGACCGCTTGGCCGCCGCCACACTCGCTACCAATTCCCGCCCGATCGCATTCGTGATCACCAACCGCATCTCTCGGTTTCTCCTTGAACCACGGGAACTTTCGCAAAACAAACACGATTCGTTAACAGAGCATAGGCCAACACTCTGGACGATCTCCTTCAAACGGAGGGGGCCATGTTCGAAACGACGGTCGCCATACTGAGAGGATAAGGAAGGTCGACTCGCAGCAACCAAGGGTGTGGTCAGAAGGATAACAGAATAGGTAGTGGTTGAGGCGGAGACTGTCCTGTCACCACGCGCGCGGCAACGACCAGTAAGTCATTTGAGGTGGAACCGGAGCGAAACAACAATCGATTCCAAGGCAGACTATCGGATTCCGTACTAATTAAGAGAATCAGAACACCTGCAAAGATGGCTGGGCCCAAAGCGAGCCGACTTTCTGGTGAATTCGAGTTTAGGTTCGACCTCGCCTGCTTCCTCACAAGCCAACGTCATCCGATGATCAGGATCACCTCGATTTCTCTCCCTCAGGTAGAAGAAGTCTTGCCGGTGTCTGGAGCAAGAACCAAGCAAGGGGAGACCCGATGTCGCATATTCTCGTAATTGAAGATGCCCCTCGATTGTTGCGGAGTATCGTTCGCACGTTGGAAGAGTCGGGCTATACCACGGCCTCCGCTCAAACACTTGCCGAGGCAGCACGGCTCCTGGCCTATAATGTCGATGCCATTGTTCTGGATCTGATGCTGCCCGATGGCTCCGGTTTGGATTGGCTGGCACAGATTCGAGCTGCCAACAACCAGACACCCGTGCTCATTCTCACGGCCCGAGACGCGATCACTGATCGTGTGGCTGGTCTAGATACCGGGGCTGACGATTATCTGGTAAAACCATTTTCGCTGGAGGAATTGTTGGCTCGAATTCGTGCCCTGTTACGGCGGGAAGTCCGTTCGGCATCGACTTTGCTAACTTTAGGGGCGTTGAGTGTCGACCTGTTGAAGCGCACTGCAACTCGCGAAGGTATCCCGCTAGAGTTGCAAAATCGCCAGCTAGAGCTGCTCATCTTCCTCATGCGCCACGCAAACGAGATCGTCAGCCGTGAGATGATCGCCCACGAGGTCTGGAGGGAACCGACCGCTACCTGGACTAACGTAATTGAAGTGCACATGACTCAGTTGCGAAAACAACTGGACCGGACCGGTAGTCCAACGATCTTGCATACTGTCCGAGGCCGTGGGTATCTGCTGGGAGATGCGCCATGAAGCATCTGTCGATTCGCTGGCGTCTTTCGCTGTGGTATGCAGCCGCGTTGGCCGTCATTCTGATTGGCTTTTGCCTGACCCTGCTGCTGTTGATCCGCCATCAACTCCTGGCACGAACTGATGCCGCGTTACGGGAAGAATTGCAGGAATTGAGACTTGAAGTTCAATTGGCCAAGAGCGAGGAAGAATTGCAGGAGCATCTTCTGGCTCGCTTCTTTCACCACGACATCTACGATTTTGTCGTCTCCGATGAGCGTGCAACCGTGTTGTTTGCAAGTTCGGGACTAACGAATGACCAAGCGGCTTCACTCGTTCCGAAAAGCATGAACGACACCTGGCAGTTTGACTCGCGAATCTTGGTTAAGGACCAGGATTATCGAGTGGCCAGCACGTCGGTGGATGGTCTCCGAGGTTACGTGGCGGTACAGGCCATGACGTCGCTTCAGCCGCTTTACGACGAGTTGCGGGAATTACAAATACTGATGCTGGTCTTGCTGCCACTCTCAATTTTGGTTGCCTTGTGCGTGGGGCATTTCCTAGCAGCCCGTGCACTGGCGCCGGTTGAGCAAATTGTCCGTGTGGCGGAGGCGATTACGATCACTGACTTGGATCGCCGCATCGAAGTCTTGAATCCACATGATGAATTGGGACATCTCGCTATGACCTTAAACTCATTGATTGCCCGTCTGGAGCGAGCCGTCGATGAGATCCAACGTTTTACGGCCGATGCATCTCACGAATTGCGAACCCCGCTGGCTATCCTTCGTTCGGAAGCCGAGTCGGCACTTCGCAGACCACGGACTTCCGAAGAATACGAACAAACGCTCACAGTGGTTGTGGAAGAAGCGGTACGTTTGGGTTCCTTAGCGGATCAATTGCTGAGTCTGAGTCGCCATGACGCGGGGATTACCGAAATCCGTCATGATCCGATATTCGTCGATGCACTGTTGCAGGACGTCGTAGACAAGCTGCAACCGTCGGCTGAAACACGTGGTATAGCGCTGACTTCAAGCCACCGCGAATCCTGCGAGTTGAGAGGCGATGATATCCGTCTGAGCCAGGTTTTTTTCAATGTCGTAGACAACGCGATCAAGTACACGACTTCGGGTGGAGTCGTCGACATCACATGTCACATCCTGGAACGTTGCGCCGTGATCGCCGTTCGAGACACAGGCATCGGCATTCCCCCTGAGCATTTGGTTCGCGTGTTTGACCGTTTTTATCGCGTGGATTCGTCTCGGCATTCTCTGACCGGTGGAGCGGGTTTGGGTCTCGCAATTTGTCGGACAGCCGTATTAGCGCATAGCGGTGAAATCCACATCCAGAGCGAAGTCGGCGTAGGAACCACCGTCACGATTCGGCTGCCGGTTGTGTCTAGTCAGAAGAGTAATGAAATCCGACCGACTAACTTCACTGACACGGAGAGCGTTGGCACACGCTCCACTGTTTTTTGTGAAGTCATCCGTCCTGGAAAGTTCAACTGATGTCAACTACGCCGTCGAAAACCGGATGGATCTACGCCGGACTTTTCTGCGTTGTTTTGGTTCTGGTGATCCTGGCCAATCAACAGCCATGGTTTCCAGCTACCACATCCAAACCCGTGGAGACCAAGGCCTCAGAGAAACCGGCCAAGACATCTCACCCCGTGACCGAGTCTCAACTCAATACGATTGAGTTGACAGAAGACGCCGTGCGACGTTTGGGTCTGGAGTTCGCGACCGTGGAAGAAAGGATGATGCTCCGCACGCGGCCTTACGGAGCCGATCTCGTGCTGCCCACCGGAGCGACCGTCATCGTGTCAGCCCCCTTGGCGGGAACATTGAAGCCTGTGGATGAAGCCGCGGCATTTCAAGTTGGACAGCGGGTCACGGAAGGCGCGCCGTTACTGAAATTGATGCCGCTCTTATCCCCGGAACGTGCCGTCCTGACCCCGGCCGAGCGAATTCGGTTCGCGGAAGCGAAAAATGCTCTGGCACAGTCGCAAATCGATGCCGATGGACTTTTTCAACAAGCCACCGTTCAGGTGGAAGCCGCGCAAATTGCTCTCGAACGCGCTGAGCGACTCTTGCAGGAAAAGGCTGGTACTGTCCGGGCCGTCGACGAGGCTCAAGCTCAACTCCAACTCGCAGAAAAAACTCTGGGAGCAGCCAGGATACGGAAGAAGCAAGTTGACAGCGTTCAATTCGACGAGGAAGCCGGGACGCTGGAAGCCATACCGATTACGTCACCTTTGACGGGCATTCTTCGTGCCACGCCTGTCAGACCTGGAGAAATCGTGGCTCCCGGGTCTCCGCTGTTTGAAGTGATGAACGGCGATATGCTCTGGGTCAAAGTCCCAATCTATGTCGGTGATCTCGAAGAGATCGATCCATCCAAGCCAGCGCGGCTGACACTGCTGAGTGGACGGCATGCCGATGACGACATTCTCGTGAAGCCAGCGGCGTTGCCTCCTACGGCGATCCCTCTCGCGGCCGCGGTCGACGTTTACTACGAATTGCCCAATCCCGAGAGTAAATATCAGCCTGGGCAAAGGGTTTCAGCCCATCTGACTTTGCACGGAGAAGCCCGGCAGCTAGCGCTCCCCTGGTCGGCGGTCATTCACGACATCTATGGAGGTCAATGGATTTATGAGCAGACCGCAGAACGTCAATTCGTTCGCCGCCGTGTAGAGATCGGCTGGATCGATGGTGAATGGGCGGCAGTGACGCGCGGAGTCCGACCGGGGATGAAAGTGATCACGGCCGGAGCGGCGGAGATTGCCGGCACCGAGTTTGGCTTTGCAAAGTGACCTTGCCCATGCAAATCACAAGCATCTCAGGCGCTATTCTCACCAATAGAATCGTCGAACCTTTGCGGTTGGGAATCTTGGAGCAACTAGCATGAGTTGGTTCGTGGAAATGGCTCTGAGAATGCGCGTAGCTGTGATGGCGCTGGCAGTCCTGATGATTGCCGTCGGCATTCGACTCATTCCCCAGCTTCCCTTGGATGTATTTCCAGAGTTCTCCCCGCCGTATGTAGAAATTCAGACGGAAGCACCGGGGTTGTCTGCCGAAGAGGTCGAGAACCTTGTCACGTTTCCACTGGAAAATGCTCTCATCGGTACTCCGGGGATGGAGACGATACGCTCCAAGTCCGTGATCGGTTTGTCATCGATCCGGTTACTGCTCCAGGAAGGGTCCGACCTCTATCGGGCTCGGCAACTCGTGCAGGAGCGTCTGGCCGTCGAGACGCCGCGACTACCGTCGGTAGCGCGTCCGCCGGTGATTCTGCAACCATTATCGTCGCTCAGTCGGATGATGAAAATCGGGATCTGGTCCGACAAGCTCTCGCAGCGCGACCTGACAGAGCTGGCTGTCTGGACCATCCGGCCGCGTCTCATGGCAATTCCCGGTGTCGCTAATGTCGCGATCTGGGGTCAGCGCGACAAACAATTGCAAGTGCTCATCGATCCCGAGCGTCTCCGCGCTCATGAAGTAACGCTGGATACCGTGCTGAAGTCGGCCACCGATGCCGTGGTGCTCGATGCCGGTGGTTTTCTGGACACGCCAAACCAGCGGATGGCCGTCCGTCAATTGCCGCCTGTGCGCAGTCCGGAAGAATTATCGCAGACAGTTGTGGCCTACCGCGAAGGTGCCGTCTTGCGGCTTGGGGATGTGGCGAAGGTGCAGATTGGATCTCCACCCGCAATCGGCGATGCCATCATCAACGACGTGCCGGGACTGTTGCTGATTGTCGAAAAGCAACCAGCCGCCAATATGCTGGAAGTCACACGCTCCGTGGAAGAGGCACTGGAAGTTCTCAAGCCGGGACTCAAAGACGTGGAGATGGATGCCACGATTTTTCGACCGGCAACATTCATCGAGCGATCAATCGACAACTTGACCCACGCGCTCGTGACCGGTTGCGTGCTGGTGGTGATTGTCTTGATCGTCTTTCTTTACGACTGGCGGACCGCTGTCATTAGTCTTACGGCGATTCCCTTATCGCTAATGGCCACGATCCTCGTCCTCTATTGGTGGGGCTTGACGATCAATACCATGATCATCGCGGGCTTGGTCGTGGCCTTGGGTGAAGTGGTGGACGATGCGATTATCGACGTCGAGAACATCGTCCGACGGTTACGTCTGAATCGGTCATTGGAACATCCTAGGCCAGCATTCCGCGTGGTTCTGGAAGCCTCGCTGGAAGTTCGCAGCGCAGTTGTTTATGCAACGGCCATTGTCGTCCTGGTTTTTCTGCCGGTCTTCTTTCTGGATGGCTTGCCAGGGGCATTCTTCCGCCCGTTAGCTATCGGGTATGTACTAGCGATTATTGCCTCGCTGCTGGTCGCCTTGGCGGTGACGCCAGCCTTGTCACTGTTGCTGCTCCCCAGCGACAACCGCGCGGCTCACGAACCACCGCTGAGTCTCTGGTTGCGGTCTCCCTACCGCAGTGTGCTGCCCTGGTTCACGCTTAGGCCGAAATCGACAATTGCCTTTCTGATCGCAGCTTTCTTGGCCACGGGATGGCTCTTTAATAGCCTAGGACAAGGGTTTCTCCCTAACTTTCAGGAGACTGATTTCCTGATGCACTTCGTCGAGAAGCCGGGCACTTCGATTGAGGCAATGGATCGCGTCACAATTCTGGCCAGCCGCGAGCTACGATCGATTCCCGGGGTCCGCAATTTCGGTAGCCACATAGGCCGTGCGGAAGGGGGAGACGAAGTCTATGGCCCCAATTTTACGGAACTCTGGATCAGCATCGACACAGACGTCGATTATGAGCAGACCATCGACAAGATCCAGACCGCCGTCGATGGTTACCCCGGATTAAAACGCGACTTGCTCACGTACCTTCGTGAACGCGTCAAGGAAGTTTTGACGGGGACCAGTTCCAGTATCGTCGTGCGGATCTATGGACCGGACCTCGCGATGTTGCGGGCCAAGGCGAAGGAGGCGGAGGCCGCCATGAGCCAGGTCGCGGGGGTTACGAATCTCAAAGTCGAGTCGCAGGAGTTGGTTCCTCAAGTGGAAGTGCGTTTGCGTGCCTCCGCCGTCGAACGACTGGGGCTCAACCCCGGCCAGATCCGTCGTGCCGTCACCACACTGTTGAGAGGCACAAAAGTCGGCGAGATTTATGAGAGTCAGAAGAAAATTGATGTCGTCGTGTGGGGGCAGGAAAGCTCGCGTACCGATCTGGCAGCTCTGCACGATTTGCGAATTGACCTGCCCACTGGTGGTCAAGTCCCCCTCAAGGATGTCGCCGAGATCGGAATCATTCCTGCGCCAAACGAAGTGAAACGCGATGGTGGATCGCGACGGATCGATGTGACTTGTGATGCGAAAGGACGCGATCTGGGGTCCGTTGCCCGTGATGTTGAGGCGGCAGTTCGCACGCTGTCGTTTGATCGCGGTTACCACCCCGAATTCTTGGGAGAGTACGCCGCCCGGCAGTCATCACAGCAGCGTCTGCTGGCATTGGGTGCGTTATCGCTCATCGGCATCCTGCTGATTCTTTACATCGATTTCCAGTCTGTCCAGCTGACATTGATGGTGGCCTTGACCATCCCGTTTGCGTTGATTGGTGGAGTTGTAGCGGCTTGGCTTGCGGGAGGCGTGCTCTCGCTGGGTTCACTGATCGGATTTGTGACCGTGTTGGGGATTGCGGCTCGCAATGGCATCATGCTGGTTAGCCATTATCGGCACCTGCAAGAATCCGAAGGGGAACCTTTCGGTCTGAATCTGGTAGTGCGCGGTGCCGAGGAACGGTTGATTCCTATTTTGATGACCGTCCTCACAACCGCGCTCGCCCTCTTGCCATTGGCGATTTCCGGGAACAAACCCGGTCACGAGATTGAGTATCCGTTGGCCGTGGTGATCGTCGGCGGGTTAGTCACTTCGACGTTCCTGAACCTCTTTTTGCTGCCACCGCTGTATCTAATATGGGGACGGCATGCAGTGAGTCCAGTCAATAACGACGGACCTTAGCAGCGGTGAGAAACAGCACGGACAACCGGCATAATCACTAGAGTCAACGTAGCCGAAACGGTCCAAGCAAAATCTTCTCGCTTGAAACATTAACTCCGATTCACCGGCACAATTTGCACTCGGGGAATCATCGTTGCGACTCCGAAAGAAGAGAAACGCGATGAAATCGCGATCTTGTGCAGAATCCGCCCCTCTGCGGAGACTGGCTCATCGGACTCGATCCGGGTGTGAGATGCGTCTGATGGTAAAAAAATACGAGTTCGTTTGCCTGACCTTGTTGTGCGTTGGCTGTCGTACGACCGCAATTTCGACCGCCGAATACACGGCGCGGTCACAAGTTGCATTTACGCAACCCAGCAACCCCCGCGAAATCGACGGTGAGAGAGAACTTGAAAACGAGCTCAGTGCCAAGATCGAGCTGGCCGCGGCCGAGGTGGTTGAAGATTCAAATCAGCCAACCCCGCTTGCTCCGCCGTTGATATCACTCACCCTTCCGCAAAGCATCTCGTTGGGGTTGGCGCAGAATCCTGACTTGATTGCCTTACGTCAGGCTGATCAGGTCAGCTCAGCAGCTTTGGGAGTTGCTCAAACATATCCATTCAATCCCTTCATCCAAGTACAGGCAACGCCACTTCAAGATCAGTACCAAGCCGGACCGGGGACGACTTATCACTACGTCCTGTTGATGCAGACGATTCAACTCGCTCATCAACAGCAGTTTCGTGAAGAAGGGGCAGCCTCGGTGCTCAACAGCACGCGGTGGAACATTCATCAAGCAGAGTTGCAGAATGTTGCCCAAACCGAGCGGCTATATTTCATGGTCCTCTACTTACGCGGAATTCTTGAACTGGCCAATGCCAGCGACCAGAACAATCAGCAGATGTTACGAATTCTGGAGAAACAGTTGGACGCCGGACAGGCGACCGCTGCCGACGTGGCAATTGTTCGAGTCGATGCCCGGTCTACGAAGCAGCAAGTACGTCTGGCCAAAGCCAACTATGAGACAGCGTTAAGGGATTTCAAACGCCAGCTCGGAGTTTCACCTGACGAGCCCATTCAGATTGAAGGCGATCTGCGTTCATTGACATGGACTCTGCCTTCCTTGGGATTCATGGATTCCGAGACCGAATACGATTCACATCAGCTCAACCTCATGATTGCCAGCCGCGTTGCCACCCGCCCGGATGTGTTGGCCGCCCGTTCCGACATTGATGCCGCGCGCGCCGCAATGGAGCTCGCCACCGCAGCTAAGACGCCGGATCTTCAGATTGGTCCCTACTATCAGCGGACGGCGGATGGAACTTCGTTTCTTGGCTTTCGAGCGCAGATGGATATCCCGGTCATTAACTCTGGTCGCCCTTTAGAGCAACAGCGAGTCGCGGAGTTTAACCAACGCGTGATGTCTTGGCAGCAATTGCAGCGGAGGGCAGAGCTCGAAGCGGAAGCGGCGTGGGAGCGATACGAGTTAGCCTATACGGCTTTGACAGAGGAAATGGCGGATGGAGTCACTAACTTGCCACTGGAACTGGAAAGCCTGGAACAACAGTTTCTTGCGGGCGAAGTCGAGGTTGTCCGGGTAGTCCAAGCCCGCACGAGCCTGATTCAGAATCAGCGTGTTCGTTTGGATCTCCTCAACGAAGCCGCTCAAGCTGCAGCAAATCTGACGGCGTTTGCCACGATTCCCGTTGAGGAACTGATTGTCGAGAAATAGATTTATCTCGCCGAATGACTAGGCTCGTAATTCCAGGAGGGCGTGGTGATTTCAAGATACGATTTGTTTGTGTAGACGGCATTTTCTATGCCCGAGTTTGACCTGTCCGCAAAGATTGAAGCAGTGCTAATGTTAGTTATTCTGCATGTTCAGACGGGGGACGGCACCCCAGGCAAGCACGACTTGCAGTTCCACTTAGAACCAAAGCAGCAAGTCGTCATAAGGCGGCATCCGGCTGTGTGGTTTGCTGTGCCTCATTCGCTTCGCTCGCTGGTGCGCAGGTCAACATCTTGCGCCGGCAGGTTGTGACAAACCCCGCAACCTCAATGTGTGGCTCTTTGTTGTGATCGATCACTGATTCCGCAAATGTGTTTAAGGGCTAAAGAAAAAGTCCCCCTTGGAGCGGCCGGATGGCCGCTCCAAGAAGAAAGAACATCAGGTAGAGATCGAAGTTTCTGAGACTTTTCCTAGCGTATGACAGGATCGGCCACGCTCAGCTCACTCCCGAGCAGATTGACGGAGAGATCAGCATCGACCGGCAGGCCGCGAAGCCGGCGGGTGAACTGGTGGACCATGAGCCCGGCGGCGATGCTGGCGGCGTAGATGGTACTCTGAGCCGTGCAACTGCCGATCTGGGCTTCCCCTTGCGGGAAGAGGGTCGTCGTGTAGTGCCGTCCACTGGTCTCATCGGTTGCACTCAGGATCCGCAGCACTTCGCCGCGCATCCGGCCGTCGGCCCAGAACTGGCAATGGCGTTGCATCGTTCTCCAGATGGCGGCCCGCACCGAGATCGTGTCGACACAGACGAACACGACG
>WGME01000010.1 GCA_016125225.1 bacterium
CAGCGGTGCAACCAGCGACCATAATTCGTCCGACACAATCAACCGGGCCATGCTGTCCTCCTTGACACACCAACCAACCATCAGCCCAGCCTATCGCTCAAACACCAATTCTCCAAGATGGGTTTTGTTAGGTGAGTCTAAAGGAACTGGAGCATAAAAGCTCGTCAGCACTCCGTGTAAATGAGCAGCCCAAGTCCTAAATAGGGCGTGAATAACCACGCCCAACACGCTATCGAATTCGTCGAACGTCTCCATTTGACTGGCGACTTCTACGGCCAACCTGTCCGTCTTCGCCCATGGCAGAAGACCATCTACTCCCGACTTTTCGGAACCGTAGACAAGCACGGCAAGCGAATTGTTCGCCGTTGTCTTCTAATGTTGCCACGCAAGTCTAGCAAGACTTTCATGGCAGCCACAATCTGCCTCTATGCCCTGCTGACCTTTGGTAAGAACCAGACCATCCTGTCGGCGGCAGCGAGCCAAGATCAGGCCACTCGCATCTATGACGCCATGGTCTCGATCATCCGACAGGATTCGTTCCTGTCGTCTATCTGCGAGATTGTCAAAAGCCAATCTCGCATCGTGGTTCAGCAGACCAACAGCTATTACTGCGCTGTGACCAGTGGAGGTTCTTCGGCGTTGGGCCATAACCCCACAGTGGTCGTTCTCGATGAGTTATTGGCATGGCAACAGAAGAAACACCGGGAACTGTTCGCCGCTCTGACCACGGGCCGAGCCAGAGCCGAACCTCTCACCATCATGATCTCCACGCAGACGAGTGACCGCTACTCGCTGGCTGGCGAGGAATTCGAGTATGCCCGAAACCTGAAAGATCGCATTGAGAACGGCGTCGTCAGGAAAGACGGCACGATTGAAAACCCGTCCTATCTCGCCGTCTTGTATTTCGCTAATCCCGATGATGACTGGCACTCCGAAGAGTTGTGGCATCGAGTCGCCCCTGCACTTGGCGACTTCTTGGACATCGAAGAATACCGAGAACAATACCGACTGGCCTGTGAGATTCCCTCACGACAGATCGTCTTCAAGACCCTCTACCTCAACATGCCTTGCGATGAGCAAGAGCGCTGGATGGACTCGGAGAGATGGCAGTTATGTGCTGGTATCGTCGATCCTGAAGAGGGAGCGGAATGTTTTGCCGCCTTGGATTTGGCCCCGGTCCACGATCTCAGCAGTCTGGTTCTTCTCTTTCCAATGGATGGGAAATTGAAAGTCTTGAACTTCGCATGGTGTTCCGAGGAAGACATCGTGGCTCGCAGCAAGCTGGAGAAAGTTCCCTATGACATTTGGAAAGAAAGGAACCAGCTACGCTGCACGCCGGGGAATGCCACCGATTTCGCCACGATCCGTAACGACATCATCGAGTTGAGCCAGAAATACCGGATCAAGATGCTGGCGGCAGATAAGGTTCATGCTTACCAACTGGGTCAGGAACTCGTGGAAGCGGGAATCAATGTCCAATGGTTCGGACAGGGATTTCTCAGCATGGGGCCGCCGACCGCCCGATTGGAAAAGCTGGTCCGTGAAGGGGGAATCGTCCATCCCAATGATCCCGTTCTAAACTACTGTGTCCACAATGTTCGCTGCGAGACCGACGCCGCAGGGAATCAGAAACCATCGAATCGCCTGAAACTCAGGCATGAACGCATCGATTCCGCCGTGGCCCTTATCATGGCGGTGGGGCTGTGGCTGGACGAACAGAGCCAGCAACAGGGGAGCGTTTACGATAGCGGTGGTTTGTTCGTCGTCTGATTACAAATGTTGTAATGCCTTCATACATAAGGCATGTTCAACTGGTTCCGACGAAACAAGACTGAGACCTACAGCGACCTGTCGATTCTGCGGGATCACTATTCCACGGCAGGCGTGGTGGTCAATGAAAAGACCGCTCTCAATCTCGTCAGTGTCTTCGCTTGTGTCCGGGCCATTTCCGAAACACTGGCCTCGCTTCCCTTCCCTGTCTACCGCCGACTCAACACGGGGGGCAAGGAACGTTTGCGAGATCATCCGGTCTACAAAGCCCTCAATATCTCGCCCGATGGGATTCTCCCAGCGATGCAATGGCGGGAGTCGGGTCTCGGCCATCTGCTCACATGGGGGAACTGGTACAACGAGATCGAAATGACGCACGGGGGCGAACTGGTGGCCCTCCACCTGCTGCTCCCCAATAAGGTGCAGCCCCAACGCACCAAGTCCGGCAAAGTCGAATACAAGGTCGAGGGTTCTTACGTCCCCATCCCCGCCGAACGAATGTGTCATGTCGCCGGTCTTGGTTTCGATGGGCTATCTGGCTATTCCCCCATCAAGCTCGGGAAGTCGGCCATCTCGCTCTCGCTGGCGGCGGAAACCTTCGGTAGTTCATGGTTCGGTAACGGGTCTCGTGGCCAAGGTGTCATTACCCATCCCCAGCGATTGTCAGATTCCGCTAAGGCCAATCTGCGTGAGAGTCTGTCCGAAGTGCATGGTGGGCCAGAGAATGCTCATCGCTGGATGATCTTCGAGGAAGGCATCTCGGTCCAACAATTGGGTGTTCCGCCCGAAGATGCCCAGTTCTTGGGAACCAGATTGTTCCAGCTACAGGAAATCTGTCGTCTGTATCGCATCAGTCCTGCACTCGTCGGCGATCTGTCCCGTTCGACGTTCAGCAATCAGGAACAGGAGGGGATCAACTTCGTGGTCCATACCTTGAGGCCCCATTGCCGCCGCATCGAGAACGAATTCTGCCGCAAGCTCTTCCAACTGGATGACGACCTGTTTGCCGAGCATCTGCTGGATGGGTTGCTGCGTGGCGATTCCGCTACCAGAAATGCCGCCTATGCCACGGGCCGACAATGGGGCTGGTATTCGGCAGACGATATCAACGAATTGGAAAACCGGAATCCCCTGCCCGAAGGACAGGGCCAGATTTATCTCGTGCCAGCGAACATGGTCAATGCCGCCGACTACCTGAAACCAGCCGAA
Source organism: bacterium (assembly GCA_016125225.1). Taxonomy (GTDB): domain Bacteria; phylum Planctomycetota; class Planctomycetia; order Planctomycetales; family Planctomycetaceae; genus DSVQ01. The sequence goes on from WGME01000010.1 coordinate 2,980, forward strand.
GAACCAGCAACAGAGACTCCACCAGAACCAGCCGAAGAACCACCAACCGCCGTACCAGAACCCAATCAGGAGGCTCTGGCGGCGTCCTTAAACTGCGTGCAGGACAATATCGACCGAATGCTCAGGCGTGAAGTGGAAGCGATCAGGAATGCCGCCCGGAAACCAATGCAATTTTTGCATTTGGTGGACCTGTTCTATGAGACCCACCGTCCCATGGTGGAACGGGCCTTGTCTCCCAGCGTCAAAGCCTATGGACTGCTCGCTGGAAAGTTCGACCAATTGGTCGAAGTTCCTGATCTGCTGGACGGTCGGGACGAGCTACTGGAACTCTCAGGTTCGGTGTCCGCTACAGAACTTCCCCAAGCGGTGGAGCAATGGGCCAACCGCCGACTCGGCAAGGGTTTAGAAATCACTCGGCAACTGGCTACATAGGTTATGCTTGAACGATATTTCTCCCCTGCGGACCTGACCACGGAAGACACGGACCATTCCCCCGGCACCTTGTCGGGGTATGTCACTCGCTGGAATCTGCTGTCCCATGATCGGGGTGGCTATCGTGATCTCTTTCGGGCGGGGGCGTTCGCCAACCTTGCCGATGAGGGGCACGATGTCCACGCCTATCGGGATCACGATGCCACGGTCTATCTGGGCCGAAGCACGAACAACACGCTCAGACTGGCCACCGATGAGGTGGGCCTGAAGTTTTCCTTGGACTTGCCGGATACCCAAGATGGACGGGACACCGCCGCACTCGTCAGGAGGGGCGATTTCGGGGGGATGTCCTTCGGGTATCTGGCAAATGAGTATCAGTGGCGGAAGCTCGAACATGGCCCCGTGAGAGAACACCTGTCCGGCCAATTGGTCGAAATCAGTGTCGTCTTCTCACCCGCTTTCGATAAGACCAGCGTGGAACTGAACGCACTGGATGCCCCACGGCCCGAAGTGTTGGCATCGCTTCAAGATTGGCTCGGCACGCCTCGCAGAAATTCTGCCGCACGCCGGATCAAACTGTCGGAAATCGTGACTAACCATACTATGTAATACAGGAAACCCCTTAACACATGTTTCCCGCAGGTGTCAGCAGCGTTTGCTGGCATCTGCACTTTCTCTGATACATCCTCGGACGGCGACCTGTCCCGATGTGTCCCAGACTTTTTCTCTGGGCCAGCGGCAGGTCGCCGTTGATGTTTTTATGGCCCTTCAGGAGACCGATGAAATACACAGATCAATATAAAACCAAACTGGCGGAAGCCCGTCAGATGCACACGCTCGCCGAGACCGAAGGGCGTGATCTCACCGCCGACGAACAAACCGCCTTCAATCAGATCATGGATGAATGTGACAAGCTGGCCATGCTCATCCAGCAAACCACCAAACTGGAACAGGCCGAGGCCGTTGAAGCCAGTCTCAAACAATCCCAAGGTCGCATCTCTCGGCCCGAACCGATTCACACCGATGTCGAGCGTTACTCGCTGGTGCGTGCCTTGCGGACGTTCACCGAGAAAGGCCGATTGGATGGACTCGAAGCGGAAGTGAGTGACGAACTCGCCAAGAAGTCAGGCCGTTCCCCACAAGGGTTCTTCCTGCCCCTCGACTTGCCCATTCAGAAGTATGGCAACCTCGACAGCACGACCGGCGCAGGTGGACTTAACACCCGTGTCGATTACGGCAACTTCATCGATCTCCTGCGGAACAAGATGCTGGTCAATCAGTTGGGAGCCAGAGTGCTGTCCGACCTGAATGGCACGGTGCAGATTCCGAAGCAGACAGGGGGAGCGACCGCCTATTGGATCAACGCCGATGGGGGAGCCACCATCACGATCTCGAACCAGACCATCGGTCAGGTTCCCCTCGCTCCCAATACAGTCGGGGCCTTGACGGCCTACACTCGTGCATTCTTGAAGCAAACCTCAATGGATGTGGAGTCGTTTGTCAGAAACGACTTGGCCACGGTGGTTGCTCTTGAAATGGATCGTGTGGTCTTCAATGGTTCGGGTTCTGGCTCGGAACCGGAAGGCATCTTGCAGAATAGTTCCGTGACCACGGTAGCTCTTGGTTTGGAGGGAGACTATCCCACCTTCGCCAAGCTGGTGGAGATGGAAACAGCGGTCGCCGTGGCGAATGCCGACATCGGCAGATTGGCCTATGTGACCACGCCTGCCGGTCGTGGCATTCTCAAGACCACGGAGATCGCCGACAACACGGCCCGCTTCATTTGGGAGAACAACAGCATCAACGGCTACGCCGCCTATGCGACCAACCAACTCCCCTCGGACCTTGAGAAAGGGAGCTATGGGGAGAACCTGTCGTCAGTCATCTACGGCAATTGGGATGATGTGTTGATCGGTTTGTGGGGTGGTTTGGATGTCGTGGTGAACCCTTACACCAACGATGCGGCAGGCTCGGTGAGAATCACTGTTATGCAGGAGACCGATGTGGCCTTCCGCCATTTGGGTTCCTTCTCCAAGTGTGTTGATCTCAAGACCGCCTAAGCACCAATCCAAAAGTTGTAATCGAGAGGGGCTGCCCTATGGGGCAGCCCTTTTTTCGTTTTCGTGCCCTACATAGTTGCATGTTGGAACAGATTCTTTACCTGCTGGAACCGACCCTGATCGGGAAGCGAACGTATTCCGCCACGGAACTGGTCGATGTGGGCGGCCCGGAACGGGCCAGAGCCATGCAGGACCAAGCCATCGGCATGGTGGTAGCGGATGCGCCTCTCTATGCCAGATATCTGGCCCACGCCCGGAGTGAGGGAGATGAGTTTCCTGATGGTGAAGCCTTCCTCAACCGCATCGTCAATTTTCCCTTGGAGATGCGGACACCGGAATGGGAAGCACTGGTTGCTGAACTGAAGCGGTATCAGCCCGATCACGGCCATCCGCAATTTCCCTTTACGGTGGTGGAACCCCCGAAGCCCAAGCGGACTCGTAAGCAGAAGGGGGCCACGGCATGACCCCGACTGTCATTACACCCCCTGCGACGTTGCCCTTGTCGCTCGATATCGCCAAAGCTCACTGCCGCCTCGACGTTGATCTGGAAGATAATCTGATCGAACGCCTGATCTGGACGGCCTACCAGTTCGCCGAACATTACCAACAGCGGACCCTGTTGGCCACAACCTATGAAATGAAGCTGCGTGCCTTTCCTGACATGATCGCTCTGCCGTTGCCGCCCTATCAGAGCATGGAATTCATCAAATACATTGCCACCAACGGCGACGAGATCACGCTCGACTCGTCCCTGTATGACGTTGATCTTTCGACACCTCAAGGAGTGATCTATCCGGCCTATGGTCAGTCGTGGCCGAGTGTGCGTTGTCAACGGAATGCCGTGACGGTGCGCTGGACAGCGGGGGCCGACACCATCTCCCGTGCGACCCAATCGGCCATGCTCCTGTTGGTTGGTCATTTATTTGAGCATCGGGAGGCGGTTTCAGAACTGACGTTGAAGGATGTCCCACTGACGGTCACGGCGCTCCTTGATCTCGATGCGTGGGGGAACTACGCATGACCACCATTGGAAAACTCCGTCATCGAATTACCGTTGAAGAACCCTCAACCGCACGGGACGAAACTGGACAGGTCAATCCGTCCGACACATGGGCCACATTCGCCGAACGCTATGCGGCTATCGAACCTGTCAGCAGCAATGAACCCAATGGGGAGAAACCCGAGGCCCAGACCACTCACAGGATCACCTTGCGGTATCTGTCGGGACTGTCGCATGACCAACGGATCAAATTGGGGTCTCGTGTGTTTCAGATCGTGGGGATCAGGAATATCGACGAACGAAACATCTGGCAGGAGGTAACAGCGATTGAGCGTCTCCATTGAGATTAAAGGACTGAATCAGGCATTACGGCAACTGCGGTCACTGGAACCGAAGCTGTCAAAGAAGATTCTCCGTAAAGCTCTCCGAGATGGGGCCAAAGTCGTGCAGGCCGAGGCGAAACAGACCATTCCGCAAGTCACCGGCACGACCCGCAAGAGCCTGAAGGTTCGGGCGGGAAAGAAGAGTCGCCATCTGATCCGGTTCCGCATGGTGACGGTGTTCCCTTCAGCGGATGCCTTCTATTACTCGTTCACCGAACTGGGCACGCAATACATTCGACAGCGGAACTATCTCAAGATGGCCACGGAACGGAAACGGGAAGAGGTGTTGCGGATGGTCGAACAACGGATTCGATCAGGTTTGGCGAGCGTGATCTAAGGAGCAGAGATGACAGAACAACCTGATGCCGCATGGCTCAAGGCATGGCACGGCGAGTGGGACAACCAAACTGTCTCGGCTTTGGGGTATGGTGATCCCCCCGTGATTACCTCCAGTCTAACAGCGACGGGCCGGAAGGGAATTGCGTTTTCGTATCTCATCACGGCGGATAACAGCCCCACCAGTTTTGATGCCACGGGCCTGCCAGCGGGCCTCAGTGTGAATACCTCGACAGGAGCCATCACGGGCACGGCGACGGTGAGCAGCACCAATAACGTCACTATCTCGGCCATGAACGCCTTCGGCACTGACAGCGAAACCCTTGTCTTGGAAATGAAGTCCGATACCGAAGTCCCTGTCATCGCCGACTACTCCGCTGGTCAGGAGTTCGAGTATCAACCCACAACAACGTATATCACTGTCACGGGCGAAGACCCGCTCGCATGGTCCGCCAGCGACCTGCCGGATGGACTCGCCATCAACAGCAGCACGGGACGCATCACGGGCACATTGCCGGTCCCCGGCACCTATCATTTCACCGTGACCGCCACGACAGAACTGGAAGTCGAGGGGTCACGACTCTTTTCGCTGAGTGTCCGACAAACGGATTGAGCCAACTCTACATAGGGTATGACCACCGTTACCCATGATTTTACCCCGACCGAGGACCGCAGTGTGTTGGCGGGGGCCTCCACCAATTGGGAAGGGGAGTATGAACTCACCCTGAAAGTCGGGGACATCAGCCAAGGCCCCGAAGCCTACATGCGGTGGTTACTGGACATCGAGAAGGGGCGGACGATCACCAGTGCCACGCTGACGCTCAAGTCAGCCACCGTTTTGGCGAGCAAGTCAGGAACGTTGCGGCTCAACTTCCGGTTCCTCGACCCCAATCTCGACAATCCCGACTGGGAAGCGGACGATGCCGACTTCGCTGGCTGGTTCTATGAGAATCCGCAGAGTTCGAGAGCCATCAGTAACGGGAACCCCGGCAGCGAGACGGTCTTTACCATCAATGTCACAGGTTCGGTGCAGGCATTGGTCAATCGCACCCACTGGGGCGCAGGCCAACACGCCATCTGTCGGATTTATCTGGATGGCTCGACGTATGGGGTCGGGGAAGTTTTTCCATTCTATTCGTCCGACAGTTCTTCCAGCCCTGAACTCTCCATCGAGTTCGAGATCAGGGACACCACCGATATTGGTTCTGGTGGAGCGGCTGCTGGCGGCACGGCACTGGTGGGCCTCAACAAGTCCCAGCCGATCATGGCGGCAGGCGTGCAGGCAGGTGGCTCCGCTCTGGCTTTTGTTTCCCGAGACGAAACGGCGACGGGTGGTCTGGAGATCGAGGGTGTCGCTATTCATCACACGGAAATTGCCGTGGGTGGGGGTGTCACCCTCTCTGGCTCGGCGCACCTCATGGGGGTGCAGGAGGGAGCGGCTACGGTTTCCGGTCAGTCGGGGGGCTCCTGTCTGGGGGGCAAACTCATTCGGGTGCGGGTCTCGCCCGGCTCGGGTCTGATTCTTGGTCCCTATCAACCTTTCGCTCAATCGGAGATGACGGTCTCGGCGGTCTACGCTGAACTTCTGAATCCCACGATTGAAGCGGCAGCAGTCGTCACCGTTCATGCCGAAGTTTTGTATGCCGCATCCGCCACGGTCACGGCCATGGGGGAAGTCTCGATCCTGTCGGGAGAGATCGTCCCCATCGCAGCCACGATCACGGGGACCAGTCTGGCCTCCGTTCGTGGTGGCAAGGTGTATTCCGTCGTCGGGAGTGGTGGAGTTCTCTTGGCAGGGGCGACTCTCCCCCACCGACGCATTCAGATATCTGCCACCGTTACAATTTTTGGAACAGCGGAAGTTCAGGCCATAGGTCTCTACGACCAGACCAGTTCTCTCAGTGGGAATGCCACTGGTGTCGTGATCGCTATGGTAATACATCGCCCCAGCGTAACGATCACGAGTCTAAGCACCGTCACCGTTGCCGCTCAGTTAAATGCAGCGGTAAGAGTGTCGGCGGCAGTCGCAGCCAGTTCTGGAATGCAAGGCTTTGGCGGGTATCTGTTGGACGGTGCCGCCGATGTGGTGGGATCAGCTTCGTTCGTGGCCTCGTTGAGCAAATGGCAAAGCGTGGCCATCACGCTGGAAGCCCATTCCACGGAACAGTGCCTTACCAGCCGCACTCGCAATACCAGCAGTGTGATTCCAACTTTTGTAACGCAGAATATCGTGGTCCAGACCACCCGAAACTCATCCGCCACGCTGTCGGTGCGTGCGGAACTTGCTGTGAATTCGACATTTCTGATAACGGCGGCAGCTTCTACAAACTCGAATTCGGCCCTATCGGTCATGGCGTTCCGTGCGGCACCCGCTGCCGCCATGATCCTGACCAGTTCGGATTGCTCGGCCATTGTTGCACGCATCACCCCAGCATCGGCTACGGTAGTCGGATTGTCTGAGGCCGAGAGTTTTGCCAGTGCGATCTATGCCGGGTCGGCCAGTGTTACAAGTTTTGTATGGTTCACAGCCCATGCCCGAGCGGATTTCCAGACAGGAGCCACGATCATAGGTCAGAGCGGCACCACGGCGACCAGTGTCTATCGACCGACGCCATTCCCTTCCACCCTTTACAATTGGTTGGAACCGCAGTTGTCATGTCCCCTGTTTCCACTGCTTCTGCCCCGGAATGTCACTCTGCCAGCGATCACCTATGGCCGACGCTCCACCGAGTTTCTCTATTATCTCGACCAGCCGAGTTCCCAGCGGATCACGGTGCTGGGGTTCGACATCTTCGCCCGCTCCCAAGCGGAGGCCATTGATCTCTCGGAAGAACTCCTGACCGCCCTCCACGATTATCGGGGTGACATCGGCAACACGCTGGTTTATCACTCGGAAGCGATCACACTCGATGATGCGTTGTTCGAGGATGCGGGTGGCAATCATCAAGGTGTCATTCGTAGCGTCGATTTTGAGATTATCCATAATCATCGTCGGGATGTCACCGAGACGATTTGGACCACGGATCAGGACTTGCGGACCTACCTGCAAGAGTTCACCGCCCGACAGGTGACGATGGTTCCCGATCTGTCCGACAGCCGCCCCCTCATCACCTTGACCCGTAGCGGCACGGGCCTCGAAACCTACATCGGCAATGCTCGTCCTTTCACCGACGCCGACTACACCATTCGCATCGACAGCACCAGCTACGCCACCACGTTGGCTCTGGCTGACACGTTGCGCCGCAGCTTGGGAAATCCCGTCGATGATGAGTCCGACACTTTCGATTTCGATGCGGAGAACCGGCCTCTTTATCGCACGGAACTAAGCCTCAGTTTTTCGTAGGCCAGCTTCATACATACCCCAGACCAGCAACCAAGGGGGTATGTATGGCAGACCTTGCCATCAAGGGGATGAGTATTGCGTGCGAGTTCTCATCCGGCACCTACACCAACATCGCCAACATTGAAAACTTCTCCGGGCCAAATCCTGAAATCGACATGTTTGAGGTGGCGTATCTCGGCGACAGCTATGTCACCAAGAAACCGACCGTCATCAATAGTGGTCAGCTAACCCTGACCATCGGCTATGACCCGGACAACACGACCCACCAAAACCTCCGCACCAATTTCGTGGCGGGAACAGTGAAGTCGTTTCGGGTGAGCTTTACCGACAACACACCCACCACGTTCACCTTCGATGGGTTCGTGAAGAGTTTCAGCATCACGGGGGGCACCTCCCGTGACCAGAACAAGGCCGAAGTCGTCATCGAGATCACCGGCAGCATCACCGTTGCCTAGTAAGGAACCATGTTTCAGATTCAATGTAAAAGAGAACCGATCACCTTCTGCGGACAGGAACTCTATCTCCAAGAGTTCTCCGCTCGTGATTTGGAACAGTTTGAATCTCTCTGCTATGAGGTGCAGACCAACCGAGCCAATCATGCCTTTCGTCGGACTTTGCTCTCGCTTTGTCTCGTCGATGCGGACGGGCACAAGGTGGCGACAGTGGACGATCTGGCCGACGTGCCTGCTCGTGAGATCATCGCCGCCGCCAATAAAGCTCTGGAACTCAACCAGTTAAACCAGAACGCCGTGGACGACTTGGAAAAAAACTGAGGCGACAACCGCTGCGTCAATACACGTTGCGGTTGTCCCGACAACTCGGCCTGCCCCATGGCGAACTCCTGAATCGCTTGAGTCGTGAGGAACTGCTGGAGCAGATCGCCTACGACCGTATCCATCCTGAACCCAGTGTGCCCCACATGTTCGCTCTCATCATGGCGGCACTGACTGGCGAACCTCCCACCAAGTTCCTGCCCCAACCTCCACAGACCATCGAAGACACCAAAGCCCGGTTTTTCGCTCTCGCCGCCGCTACATAAAGCATGGCGAAGGTCGATGAAATCTTTATTGGGATCGGGGGCAGCACCCGTCAGCTAGTCACGCAGGTCAATACCGCCGTCGTCTCCCTGAAAACCTTGGGAAGCACGGCGGGGACATTGAAAACCGCCCTCTTGGGTTTCGGTGCGGCCCTCGCTGGTTCGGCGGTCGTCTCTGGTTTCAAGGAGTTCGTGCAGGGTGGCCTGAGTGTCATCGACAGCCAGACCAAGCTGGCCCGCAATCTGGGCCTAACAGCTGATGAGTTCGTCAAATGGAACTACATCGCCGGTCTCTCGAATGTCAGCACCGAAGAACTCGAAAAAGCCTTCGAGAAGCTTGGGATCAACGTCGCCAACAATACAACCACCGCCGCCTCGGCTCTCGAAAAGCTGGGCCTCAACATTCAAGAGGTGCAGAAGCAGACGGTGGGTCAGGCATTCACTCAAGTCGCCACGCAGTTGAGCAAGATTGAATCCGCCGCCAAGCGGAACGCTCTGGCCATGCAATTGTTTGGCAAGAGTGGGGTCGCCGTGATGGGAGTCATCAACAATGGCCCCGCTGCCATTGCCGCCATGGGAGATGAAGCCGAGCGGTTGGGTCTGACATTTGGTCAGGCGGGACCATCCGCCGAAGCCGCTAACGATGCCGTTGCAAAAATTGGATTGGCGTTACAGGGGGCGGCTCAGACCGCCGCCATCGAACTCGCTCCCGCCATTACTGCCGTGGCCGATGCCACCACCGCATGGCTCGTCGGCTCCCGTGACCAGATCGCCGACATCATCCCCAAATTTGACACCCTCGCCGCCACGCTCACCGTGATCTCCACCGTGGGCGAGTATGGCCAGAAGGTCTTCGAGGTGTTCTGGATCGCCGCTCAGACCGTCGCCACGGGCATCCTCGGTATCGTGCAGGGCGTGTTACAACTGGGTGAAGCAATTGGACTGGTCAGCCAAGAAACAGCCGACTATTTCAGGGAACTCCGCAAAATCAGCGGAGACGATCTGCAAAAGTCCATAGATGGTCTGCTTCAGGATTCGACACTGGCCGACAACACCACTTCCTTTCTGGATGGGATCACCAGCAAGCTCCACGAAGTGAAAACGGCAGCAGCAGAAACCGCCCCGGAGATCGGCCAGAACTTCGCCGAACAACTCGCCAAAAGCACCGAACAAGCAGGTCAATTCATCGCCAAACTGGAAGCCCAGATTGCCACGTTTGGCCTCAGCAGCAACGCCGCCGAGGTTTACAAGCTCAAACAACAGGGTGTGGATGAGGCATTGGTCCAGCAGGCCGAGGCTCTGGCTCAACAACTGGACCAGATGACTGCCGCCAAGAAACAGCAGGAGGAGTTGTCGAAGCAGGCCGAACAACTCACGGCCTCGTTACAAACCCCCTTCGAGAAGGCTCAGACCGAATTCTTCAAGGTGGAAGAACTGTTCCATCAGGGACTCATCAATCCTGACACCTTTAGCAAGGCGGTGGATGAGATCACCAAGGGCCTGACCGACAAGGGGGCGGGAGAGGTGCGGTTTGCGGGAGCGGCGACAAGGGGCAGTCAGGCCCTTGGTGATCTCGTTTTGGCCAATCGTCAGACCAGTAAGTCGGAGACCACCCAGCAACGCCAGTTGAAAGAGCAGGTGAAGACAGCGGTGTATCTGAAAGAGATTCGGGACCAGTTGCGTCAGCCAGCCGTCGAAGAATCGCTGGTCGAACTCTAACTACCACATGGCCATCGACACCCTCACCAAACACATCGAAGAATCGGGCAAGTGGGGAAAAGACTCACGAGAATACACCGAGACCTACACCGCTATTCATGAGAGCGGCGATAACCCGTCCGCCTTATTCCGTGACCTGCGGTCCAATTTCAATCTTTACATCGGTCTCCCCTACGACCTGACCTATCTGACCGACATCAGTATCAACCGCATCAGCAACACCGCCAGTGTGGTGGAGTGTTCCTACAAGACCCTCACGCCCCAAGAGAAAGAGAAGGCGACCGAGCCTGATCCCTATTCACGGGCGACGATCCTGAGCTATGCGACCCGTGAGACGGAAGAGATTTTCGAGAAGGATCAGGATGACGAGCCAGTGGTCAATTCGGCAGGAGACCCGTTTCAGCCCGGCGTGGTGCGTCGGAAAGGACAAGGGGTCATCACTGCCGTTAAGAACATGGAAAACCCGATCAATGCTTCGGCCTACCTGTTCAAGCGGAACGCTGACACGCTGTTTGGGTATGGGACTGGAGAATTATTGTGTGTCTCCCTCAGTCAGCAGCAACAGACCGAAACCCAGACGAATGACGATGATGAAGAAGTCGAGATCACCTATTGGCAGGTGACGTTCGAGTTTGAGATCGACGCCAACCAGCATGAAGTGGAGATCGCCGATGCCGGGTTCCGTGAATGGAAGGAAGTCGATGGAGAGATGGTCTTGGTCAAGATACTGGATGATTTCGGTGAGCCGGTCACGGAACCCCGCTTCCTGAGTTCCACGGGAACGGCGAAAGACCCCGGACCCGATACCGACCCGGACTACTTGACCTTCGACGTATATCCCGAGACTTCCTTCGGAGGCTTGGGACTATGAGATTCTCACCCCGCAGTCTTCGGCGATTGAAAGCCAGCCTCAAGAAATCCGAGGCCCAGCGTCAGCAGGCGGACCCCACGGCCAAACCCTATACGCTGCCGAGCCTGCAAGGGTTACTGGTCGATGATCTCGATGCTCCTGATGATTTCGAGAGCAGCACCGAACAAGACCTGAAAATTCTGGTTCGCAGAGATGACAAGCTGACCCTGACCGAAACCACTTATAAGGTCAAGAATCGAGACCCGAGCTTACAACTCGATAAAGGGGCTTATGTCATGTGTCTGTTGATTGCGGGGGAATGGCGAATCATGTGGGCCTCGTGCGATACCTACGAAGACCTGCTAGACGGTTGAAGCCTGCCAACCCGAAGCATAAATGTAGCCATCGTCCGAAATGCACACCGAGTTGATTTCATTGAACAGATCAGCACGGCGACCCCACGGCAGCATGTGCAGACCGACGCCATCTTTGTCGGTGATGAGCAATTTCCCATCGACGTTTTCGCCGTCAATCTGATAGAAGATATTGACGCCACCCCATGCCACGAAGTCAGATGCAACGTCGATACGCTGCACCAATTGTTCCTTGCTTCCCACAATGTCATAAGCATCCCACAGAACGGTTCCATCGCCCGCCATCTTCCCGATTCGCCGCTGGTCTTCATTGACCGACATCACATATAAGTCGTCACCCTCTTCCCTCGCTGTCAGTAATCCGGGTATCTGAAAAATACGTTCTGTCGTAGAGAGATCAACAGCGAAGTGATCTAGCCAGATATTGAAACTGGAAGACGACCGCACACGCAACACACCCGACGAATCAAAGCCAAGGAAGCCGAAAACAGGTTCCGTTGAGTCGCTGGACGCTGTTTCGCTACCGTCAAAGCCGTATCGTCGTTTTGCATTGTTTGCTAGGGCATAGACCCCATTGGCATTGACCGCCAACGAAGCGTAATCGAAGGCTGGGACGCTCGGTGGTGGGACTCGCCACAACACAGACCCATCGTCAGGATTGAGCGAGGTAACGTGTGTTCCGCCTGATCTCTGATCCAGAAAATAGATGCCACCCTCTGGTGAGGTGTCGAAGTGTTTTCCGACCGAAACATCCCCCGATGTAATCCACGGGTTGGGTTCGGAAGTGATCCACCGCACGGAACCACCGGCAGAAACACGAGCCACGCCGCCCCCCGATACGGCACCGCCTGAAACGACCATCACCACGTCATTCGTGCCGTGCAATGGCCGCACTTCCCAGCCATGACAGGGGTTGATTTCGTCGTCCTGATCGAAGCGAATCAGCCGACGCCAGATCACACGCCCCCTATCGGGATCAACCTTGATTAAGTTGAAATCGGTGGAGCAGTGGCAGTGACAGTTAGGCGAGCGGCCCATTACAACTTTTGTAATCCTTAATCGAGAGTGATCGTCAATGAACCTGCGGGCACTTGTAGCACGTCGCCGTTATCAATGGTTTTGCTGGTGTCCAGAGCGGCATACGCCAAGAGGTTGCCACTGTCATGGGTGGCATCGTCCGTGATGGCCACGGCGACCACGGTGCCCCAGCTACCCGTGGCTTGGGGGAAGGTGATGTCCACGGCGTTGGTCACGCTCCCCGTTGAGACGGTCCAGTTGGAGTCCGAGGCGTCCAATTGGACACGGGCGTAGGCGTTGCTGTCGGCGACTTCAACGCCGGTGCCGGTCGAGAACTGGCCGGTATCGCCATCAATGGCATTCGTGGTAAGGGCGCAGATGGCGATTTCAGATGGCTTGGACCATGAGTCAGTGCCGAAGATATGGTCCAGCAGATTGGTTTCGAGATAGTTGGAAAAGGACATAGATGCTCCTGTTTATGAGACAGGAGTATCTATGCAAAATGGAATCGATTCGACAGGAAGTAAAATTCAAGGATGAGAAGTTGACACATCCACCCACCCACTCGATGTGTTCCACCAGAGTCGTCCAACCGACTGACGCAAAACATAGGCAATCTCTGGCAAAGGTTTGTCGCAACCAGACACCACGACAGTAATCTTCTCTGCCTTATTCCCGAACAGGTCTGATAGCGCCCCAAAATATGCCTTCGAGGAGCGATTCTTATATTCATCAAGCGAAGCACACACTCGATTACCTGTTGATAGAATGACAATCTCCTCTGCGAGAGACGCAGCATCAGCGATAATCGCCGCCCCTAACTTCTCATAGAGAACACCACCCGGCGCAATTGCAATTGGAGTTAAGAACGAGGTTTTGAGCGGCCCATTCGTCCGTGTGAAGAGTGCCTTCAGTGCATCTAATGCGTCTTGGTCTGCTTGAGGTATCAGCCAGCCTGCACAATCATGATCGAATTCGCTGCCGCAGAATGGGTAAATCTGTAGTCGTGACCTAGATTCGGAATGCAGGAGCGGCAAATGAAAAACTGAACTGGTCGTATAAATGACTGACCCTGATGGGGCCGCTTTCTCCAGATACCATGCCAGAGGCAGCACCATAGAGCTTGCTTGTATGAATACGTTCTGCCGTTGGCCTCGCTCAACAAACCACTTCTCCGTGACGTATTTAGCGACTTCACCTTTGTCGGCACAGTCGATATTGAGTCGGGTCAGAAATGATCCTTGAGGGATCAGGAATGCAGGGTGTTGCCGTCCTGCATTATTGTTGCAGAGCGTATCCATCGAATTCTGCAAGTTCTTCAAGCACTCTTGCTGCACTCCAAGTTGCGCCAGAAACTCGTCGAATCTAGGGTCTTCAATTGATCTGGGCTGGTGATTGCCATTCAATCCGACGAGCGGGACCATTTCATCGACATTTTTTCCCAACTTGATGACAACTGCCGACATCGAATCGATAGCCATCTCTAGCTTTTCGACAGTACGTTGAAGTCGATCTACCTCTTCTCGAAGAGGCATCACCACATCAACTTGCTTCGGCTTGGGTCGTGAATTCTGCTCCGGTTGCCCAGTTGCCATCGTCTATCCTCCTTGTGTCGAGCGTTACATCAATGAGAAGACATGCAAAGTGTAGTCGGGCATCAGGCGATAATGCAAAGAAATTCCGCACAAGTTAATCTGGGATGGGTGGCTGGTGTGGGTGTTTTCTGGGTGTCACTCGTCTTCCTGACGCAGACCGAAGTAATCCGCTACTTGCTGGTGTAGTTCTGACTTCTCGGAATTCCACGCCAGCAGCCCATTGGGATCGACTCGAACGTCTTCTGACGGGCGATAGTCAGCCTCATCGATCCATCTGTTCCGTTCGGCATAGAGTCGGTTCTTGCGTGTTCCATGATACAGATGGACCACATCTCCAGAGACATACCCGATATTACCCCGCACTCGCTGATATTCTGGCCATGCCCATTCCAGAAACTCCTGTCTCATCCGGGTGGGTGTCTGCTGGAGCAACCACGAGTTCCATTCGCCGGACCATGCGATCAATTGGAAAGCATCGCCCGAACCCACAACAGCTTTGTCATACAAGCCGTGTGGGATCACCTCACGACGCATTCCCCATGCTCCACCCGGCCTTCTGATATTGATTGTCTTGCCTTGCTCGTCGTTGGTTTTGGCCCAACCGTAATCTCTTGTTACGAATTCACACCGGGGGCCAGTATCAATGACTCCCTCGAATAGCTGGACCACAGCAAATTGATCGAGTTGTTCTTCCGTCTCTCGATACCAGTTGGGATTCAGGAACAGGAAGTCCGCATCGATCCAAGCCACCTTGTCGATCTCGTGGGGAAGAGATTCGATGGCGACGTTCAGCAGGCGTTCTTTCTGCCAGAGAACGTGTTCCTTGCCACCTCGGATGTGAATGGCGTCTGAAATCTCGAAAGGTCGATCATCGAAGGCCAGTTCCACTGTCACGATGGGATGGTCGAGTTCGCTACGGAATCGCCAGTAGTTCTTGAGAAGGTTCCGATACCCGCACGGGTTGAAATAGCATGTGACCAGACCTAGAGCCATAGTCATTATTTATGTGGTCGTTACAGTTTTTGTATCTCCCAGCCAAGCATCTGGCAGACTTCCTCTCTGGTCATTTCCTTGCGCTGTGGTTTGCGTGAATGCAAGTCCTCGCCTGCCAAGTAGCGATCAACAACAGTTGGCTCAAGGTGGATGTTGTTCTGCTCACGATATTCCTGTAAGGATATCGCCATCCCTAATTCGATAAGCTGGTGCTTGATTTCATCTGCCGTAACGCTGGGATTCATCAACCGCCACGACTCGACAAACCGGAACAACTCCCAACGCAACTTGTGCAGAGGATGCGTTGGTTGCTCGGCCTTGATCCTCGCACGATATGCCTTCTGACGCTCGGCATTGGTCATGGCGAACCTGCCATTTGGCTTCCGTCCCATGTCTCCAGTCCTTGATATCGTAACGACGATTGTTCGTTACGATAATGGTTCATCCGAGTTTGTGTCGCAAACATTATATGCGGGTCGGAAGAATGCGTCAGCCTGATTTTGTGTCACATAATCGGCGTGTAATATTTGGTGTAAACCAATGACAAAGTTGTGGTGTAAAGCAAAGATTTGAGACAGATTTTGTGTCACAAATTTTTGCACAATAAAACCGAACCGCATATAATACGTCCATCAAGGAACGGATGCCTTGATGAATGAAATCAAAACGGCGACCCGTCTCCCCAAAAGCGTCAAGGCATCCACCTTACGGGAGACGGGTCGCTTCGTTTTTCTGCGCTGTAGGCGGAAGAACTGTGATAACAAAAAAATGGTCTCGCCCCAACCGAAATTGAAGACGAGACCACTATCATACACTGCCATGTTGACAGAATATAATATAACCGCCGACGCAAAAAACTGCAAACACGAGCCAGATATTTCTGACCGTGACAAGGATCGCAAAGAGTTAGCGGCGGCGACGTTCTCGGCGTTTCTGCCCTATATCTCCAACAAGTATTGGGGAATCAACAAAAAACACGCTATCACCAAGTCGGTCCACGTTGCATTCCACGAGTGGTGCGAAGCTAGAGACCGAGGCGTCGAGAAGCCCAGAGTCATCATCAGAAACAAAGATGGCTCTCCGTGGAAGAATGTAGATGGAGAAACCATCTACTTCAATTACTACCATCACTGGAAATCAAGGCTCTGGTCAGAAAGGAATGTTGAGCGTGCCAACGCTGGTCTTGACTGGGATTACTTCCAGTGCTGTGCCCGTGCTGGCAAGAAGATGGCTTACATTGATGCAGACGCCCATGAGCGTTGGCAGGATGATCTCGATGATGCTATTACCCTGCTCAAAGAGTTGTTCAAGGACTCGCCGTTCTGGCGATACTCTCCGGGTGGTTACAACGGCTGGCTGAAAATCGGCGATGCCCCATCCGTGGAAGAATACAACGCAGGTCTCGCTCGGCTAGACCAAGTGCTGAAAGACACGTTTGCCCAACGTCGCATCAAGACAAGCATCGAAATCAAAGGGCGGTCAGCTTGGAAGGATGACATCGAAACCTTCGATGACCGCCGTTCTCATTTGGCAAAACTCCCTTACTACAACTATGTCGATGCCGGTGCCCGCAAAGATGCCGACGACTGCTGGAACCAGAGACGACTCGACGAGTTCATCGCCAAACCCGACATCTATTGGAAGTCGCTGATGGCATTCATAGAGCAATTGGAAAAGATGCTCGACCGAGAGAAGGTGGATGAAGGCAGGCGGTATCTGGAATCGTTGAAGAGCGGTGGAAAGGGTGTTGCCAAGAAAGCACCTGTTCTAACACCTGTCGCCAGTGAACCAGAAGTCACTCCACAGTCAGTGTCCCTTCGGGACAAAAGTGCCCCGCTGGGGCGGGGCACAGATGATGACTTGGGGCTGACGCCGGGGTCTTCCCGAACTCTCGAACAGATTCGCCAGATCACAGATGCTTTCGAGCGTAATCGTGAGTTTGCACTTTACGCCGCTCGATTGGCACGACGCCCTTTGACGGCTGACGAGTTGCTGGAGCAAGATCGTTTGCATCACATCCACAATGGCGAGTGGGAAGATGGTCTCGCTAACCGCAAACGTCGGTATCAGGAGATCGCTCCCTTTGTTGCTCGTAATTTTGACGCAAGTAAATGTGGCAAGAAAACTCAGCGTCCGGTTCTCGACAAGAACATCAAGTATTGGAAGGCCAGAGCGCATCTCTTTCCTTCCGTGGCTCTTGGGTATGTTGGCAAGCGAGCAGAGAAGATCGAGCGTTCTGTTCTGATAGCTCTGACTGCGATCATCCAAACTGCCAGTCAACCAGATGGTGACTGTCCTCGGGATTCGATTCAGGGCTGGTGGGAAGAACTTGCTTCAGAAGGTCTGATCGAGTCTTGGGACAAGAACATCTACACCGCAGCACGAAGTATTCTCGTGCGGTATGGGTTGGTCAAAGTGGATCACCACCGCTACCGCTATGTGCCTGATGCCAAAGGTTGGTGCAAGGGTATCTGGATCACTGGGAAGCATGAAGAACTGGTGGGCGAACAGAACTATACCTTCCCCACGTCCGATCCTTCTTCTTTCTCTCCGTTCTCTTGCCGTTGCATAATGGTTATGGCGCAGCCATCGACGGGAAAAGTGCCGAATCGCCCCCCACGACCGCCCCCAAGAGGCCAACCGCCCCCAATCGTGCGGTTCATCCCAAGTTTCGACGAACAAATCTCATGGTTTTGACCACGGGAAACGTGGGAGATATGCGACCAATACAATTTTTGCACTGGCAGGACGCATGGAGACCACACGGCGAAGCCCCAAGTCACAATTTGTAGGCTGCCACCGGCAGCCTACTGGCTATCCCGAAGGGATGGCCCTGAATCGAAGAAACCTCATGCAAGGAGAGACCACCAACAGGAAGGATAACCACAAATGAAAATGCCCTACGGCAAACACAAGGGAGAAGAAATCCACACGATACCCAAAGGGTATCTCAACTGGATGCTCGACAACATCACCGATCTCGGTCCCGATCTCAAACAAGCGGTTGAAGCCGGACTTCAAGGCAAGGAATACACGCCACCAACACGAGAGCAACGAGTCGATGCCGCCAGACAGGACATGACAGCACGACTGCGAGCCAGAGAAACAGAACGGATTCTGTTTCGAGTGGTGGCGTAGGCAATACAAATTTTGGATTCAAGGATGAACCAACCATGCAAACAACCGAATTTTTTCCCGGCGATGCTACGCTGACTCGCCGTATCAAGAAGCACTGTCACGAACACCAACTGCACTTCAAGGAGTATGGTCACTGGCAAAGATATGGCCGACTGGGACGGAAATACAAAGTTGACAAGTATGTTGCTGATGCCGCAGTGGTGCGACGAGAGATCGCATGCCGAGAACAAGAGATCATCCAGCAACAACGACAACGAAATGAAGAACGACAGCGACGGGCTGAACAATGGATACAAGAAAACGCAGAAATGGTCCGATTCTTCCAAGAACTGGATCGAGAACTGAATCGAAAACTGGAAAGGCCAAAAAAGGACCATACTTATCTTGATTGGCGACAATTCGGCTTCTGAAACGAACGCCGCAGCGAGATGCTCACTGCGGCGTTCCCAAATGGTCGAACACCTACAAACACGCACGCAACCGACGACAACCCAACGCAGCGAACTCGGGCACGATCTCAAATCCCAGATAATGCCGCCCCAACGCCGACGCCATCTTCAAGGTGGTCCCGGCCCCGGCAAAGGGATCAAACACGAGATTGCTCTCCCGACTGAATGAATAGATCAAATCTCGGGCCAACAGTTCCGGCATCGTGGCGGGATGGCCTTCCCTGACGAACTTCTCAGTGGCGTTCGTGGTGCCGCAGTGATACCGCCAGACAGGTCCACGCACCCGGTATTCCGGCATCTCCTTCAGTTCCGACACCTTTCGACAGTCTTCCTTGCCATATTTCGTATAGCGTTTGATGTCGCCGAAGGTCTTGTTGGGAATGTCTCGGATCACGTTGATGGTTCGGGGACGCCCCTTCGATAGCACATAGACATACTGTAGAGAACCATATTGTTCACTCCGTCCGTGGTTGCCGTTCGTGGTTTCGGTAATCAACGTCTTGTGACAGGTGAACCCCACGCCATCCACGAAATACATCAACTGCCGACGTGAAGTCAGACTCTCGGCAAATGCCTTGATCTGCTCGCCATAGTGCCAGCACACCACGCCACCATCACAGGTGATCCTATAGAGTTCGGCAGCGATCACACAGAACTTCTCCCAAGACAAACGATTGCCCTTGAAAGAACGCATGTTGTCCCATGGTGGGCTAGTCACCGTCAGATGGACGGAATCCGAGGGCAGGGATTTCATGCCTGAGACACAATCCGAACAGATCAACTGGTTCAGCAACATGGGGAACTCCTTAAAGGTGTGAGACAAGCAACGGGGGCGCACCAGCACCCCCGTTACATAAATTGGAAGGAACTACACTGCGACGGAATCCGTCAGTGACGCTCGCAGACGTGCCAATTCCCCTTCAATCAGGTCCAACTGTTCGACGGCGGCGTCTCGGTCGTCTTCGTTCACTACGACCTTGGCCAACATCTGGACGACCTTCACGAGACGACCGATCCCCGTAATCACGATTTCAGGTTCCGGCTGGGTGTCTTCTTCCACCTTGCCCAGCAATCGATCCGCCGTCTCACGGATCAGGCGAGCCGTGATCGGTTCCCCTGAATCCACTACAGCCTTCCAGACCGTCTTCTGGGGTTCCGCATGACGCAGGCGGACCAGTTCCCGTGCCTGTCCTTCATTCGTGGGCAGGACGCTGAACCCGTGCAGGTTCAACAGCACCCGTGCTGCACCCTTGTAGCGAGTCACATCGGCGGGACTCATGCCAAATTCCATATCACAGAAGTCGGCCATCGACTTGGCCGATTCTTTCCAGATTTTGCGACGGTCGATCTCCCAGACAGCGAAAGCGGTCTCGAAGAAGGCTTCCTGTCCTCGCTTGACAAGTGTGATAAGTTGCTTGTCGGTCTTGTTGGCGAGTGCGTTCGTCATGGGCGTTCTCCTCTTTACTCAGGACTGGTTCGCCGGTCACGCTGACCGGCACGCCCTACTAGCGGGTGCCTCACAAGCTCACTTCCTGAGCCGTTTCACGGCCCAGAGTGGTAAAACACTGGAGAGAGACTGGCCGGACTGGTAAAAAAGTGGAATGAACACTCCCGGCAAAAAACCGACGAAAGCCGACTGGTTGAAACTTCACCGGAAACGAAAGCTCGACCAGTCCGCTGCCACCTTCCGAGACAACCTGCACAAGCTGGCCGAGCGAAAATCCTGCCCGGATGAGAACTCACTGGCAAAGCGGCTGGGCTGGGTCAGGGAGAAGAAGAAGTGGCTGCGTCGGTTATGGAAGAGCGGACTGGTCCGGCCCAATGCCAAGACCGCTGATGATCTCGACCAATTGTCAAAGTTCTTCGATCTTAAAGACACCGGCCAGTTCTGGAACACATCGTTGTTCCCTCCCAAACGGGAATACCACCGCCTGCGGCTCCCACAGGGAAGCGTGGATGTTCCTGTCCGCACCTACGGCGAGATCGAGACCGAGAAACTGCTGAACGAGATCGAACAAGAGTTCGAGAACTTGGGTATGCAGATCGTCGATCTGATGGCGGCAAGTTTGCAACGAATCAAAGCGAAGTTGATGGATACCGGCGAGCCTCAACAAGATTAGTTGCCTGCCCCACTAACTAGGGGCATGAAAGACCGAATCCAATCCCTCACCCGCATTCCAGCAACCAAGCTGGTTCCACACCCTAAAAACCACCGCACCCACAGCGACCACCAGAAGCGTGCCCTGCAAGGTCTCCTCGACGAGATCGGCTGGGCCGATGCTCTGCTCGTTCGTGAAACACCCGCTGGCTACCAGATATTGGACGGGCATCTACGGCAGACCATGACCACGGAGGCTGTCCCCTGTCTCGTGGTCGATCTCACGGACGCTGAGGCCGATCTGTTGTTGGTTACTCACGACCATATCACTGGTTTAGCGGGGATCGACCAAGCCAAGCTCGAAGACCTGCTGTCCGAGCTTTCCTGTCAGAACGCCGAGGTGCAAGCCCTGCTGGATGAACTCTCCAGCCAGACAGCGGAGATGCTGCTCGATGAGGGTAAGGAATATGACGAAAGCTGTGCGGATGGTGTGCAGAGCGTGACCTGTCCCAAATGTGGGGAGATCATCCCCCTATGACATTCTCAGTCATCAGCACATTTTCTGGTGGAGGGGGTTCCTCGCTCGGATATCAGATGGCAGGCGGCAAGGTTCTGCTTGCTGTGGAATTCGACAACCACGCTGCCAGCACCTACAGAGCCAACTTCCCCAGCACACCTTTATATCAGGGCGACATCGCCACACTGACGGGCGAGGAGTGTTGTCGTCTGGCTGGTATCCAGCCCCGTGAACTCGACATCTTTGATGGAAGTCCACCCTGCCAAGCATTCAGCACCGCTGGGCGACGTATCTTCCATGACAGCCGGAACCAGTTGTTCAAGGAATATGTTCGCTTGCTGAGATACATCCAACCACGAGCGTTTATCATGGAAAATGTCTCGGGCATGATTAAAGGCCGAATGCGATTGATCTTTTCGGAATGCCTCAGAGAACTGAAAGCCAGCGGGTATCAGGTCAAAGCCCGTCTCCTCAACGCTGCCTGTTATGGCGTCCCTCAAGCCAGAAAGAGAATGATCTTCTTGGGGATCAGAAACGACCTGCAACTGGAGCCAATCTTTCCGAAACCAAACGGACCTATCGTTTCGATCATGCAGGCCATCGAGGGAGCCGATACGAGTGGTGTTCCTGAACTCAATGACCGCTATGGCCTGCTTTACGACCGAGTGCCGTTGGGTGGGAATGCGAGCGATGTGATTGGCACAGGATTCAACAGTTGTGTCAGACCGCATCCTCGTAAGCCCTGTTGCACGCTGCCCAAGACTCAGACAGGCCGAGGGTTCGCCACGATCTGTCATCCGTATGAGAAGCGTGGCCTGAGTATCGGAGAGGCCAAACGGATTCAGACCTTCCCAGATTCTTACCAATTGCTCGGGTCTTACTCCGAGCAGTTCGCTCGCATTGGAAACAGCGTGCCACCGCTGCTCATGTCCCAGATTGCAGCCCAACTGCAACAGACGATCTTTGGCCAGCCAAAACCGGCAACTCCCTGAAAAACAGGAGAAAATGACCGTTTTGGGGCTGTGTCTACAAGAACAACTTGGCTTAATGTGTCAGTTGACCGACGCAACGAAGTTCATCTGAAAGAAATGAGCATGTCTGCCGAGAATGACAAAATTCGCAAAGGTGACAGGATTCGGATTCGTCCTGAGTGGCAAGACCCCGGCGACGACAAATTCGTGTGGTTTGCCTGCGAGGACGAAGATGGGGGCCGGGTTCTGGTTGAGTGCCACAATGGAATGAACATCATTCCGACTCAGGTTGTCAAAGTAGAATGGATCGAAAAGGTCTGATTCCGACCTGCCCGCTCAATCGAGCGGGCTTTCTTTTTGCCCTTCGATCAATAGGCTGTCGCCTATCTTTGCCTCGGAAGCAATTCCCCTGAAAAACAGGGGAAAAGACAGTTTTCGGGGCTGGCACCGTCTCGCCCACCGTGCTTAATGCGTGCGTTCGATGTCGCTGTGACATCGACAACGCCACCACGAACGGAGAACGAGATCATGGCCAAGCGAACCACAAACAAGACCACGACCGAACCGACCGAGATCAACAAGTCAGAGAAGATTCGGGAATGGTTTGCAGCGAACCCCGAAGGCACGGCTGTTCAGGCGCAGAAGGCAATGAAAGAACTCGGCATCGAAGTCGGTTCAGGTCATTGTCAGCAGATCAAGAACAAGCTGAGCGGTGGCAGCACCGCCAGTGCGAAGGTCGATGTGAACACTCTCAAGCTCGCTGCGGAGTTCGTCAAGACTCAGGATGGTGATGTCGAGACAGCCCTCGCCGCCATCGATCAGATCGGCGAGTTCGTCAGCAAGTGCGGTTCGCCTGCTAAAGCGAAGTCGGCACTCGAAGCCTATCAGGCGATGGCCGCTGTTCTGTCCTAATTCACCTTCATGTTCACCAGCAGCCCCGTGTGATCCACGGGGCTTGCTTTGTTTCTAAGGAACACGCAATGAAGTCACTCAATCAGAAAGCTACTCAGGTCTTTCTCAAACTGCTGGACGGTCTCCATGAAGTCGGGGATCACAAGAAGATCGACAACACTGAGGGAGCATTCATGGCAGTTCACGTCGAGATCATCGCTCAGGCACCGACCGTGCGTGGTGGGTTCATCGTCTCGATTGCTCACTATTACGAAAGTCATGGCGATCTGGTCTGCGATCCTGACATGACATTTCTGTTCTACCCGGCTGGTCAGGTCACGCCGCTGACGTTTGAACAAGGGGGCGTCGTCTATCAGGTCGCCGCCAAGTTCGACGAGGGGAAGATTCTGTTCAACTCCAAACAGCAGGCAGAGATCACGAGTTTTGCCAACGGCTGGATGCTCAACATCAAGGAGCAGCAGGGTCTCTGAGTTGGACCAAAGCCGATGTCTGAGGTGCCGTGGTCAGTCGCATGACCACGGCATTTTTATGCGCCGTGTGGACTCGTCAGGCTCGATTTGGGGCGTCCGTGACGGATCGGTGTCGGAATTATCGTGCGGTCGGAATCGTCGGTTTCGGTCGATCCGGGGCCGCCAACGAAAAAGCCCCGTGGATCGCACGGGGCGAGTCGGTATGCACCATTTCATGCACCAAATGTATGCGGGATTGTATGCACCCTGATGTATGCAAAAATGTATGCATTCCGAAACGACGCAACCCCTTGCGTGACAAGGGGTTGCAATCGGGATGACAAGATTTGAACTTGCGACCTCTACGTCCCGAACGTAGCGCTCTAGCCAAGCTGAGCTACATCCCGTGCTGGAAGCGTGCTTCCGGACGGTAGATTAGGCGGATGCCGCGTTGGAGTCAACCTACAGGGGTTGTTCTGGTCCTGCAGAATTCTCCCAGGCAGCTTGCGTGATCTCGACTTCGGCAGAAATCGGCAATCAAGGTGAACCGAACTGGCCGTGGTCTGTCCTTAGATTTGAAGTGGGAGATCAGAAAATGCCCTTTACTTTTGAGGATTGATAGCAGTTTTGAGGGTGACAACGGCCTGGACCGGGACCGACTCCGGAAGCCCACGTGAGCCAGAGAGTTTCAAATGGCGGTCTCTTGATCCCGTGAGATTTGGTCGATAAACTCCTTCACAGATGGTGGATATAGCTCAGCTGGTTAGAGCGCCAGATTGTGGTTCTGGATGTCGCCGGTTCGAATCCGGTTATCCACCCCTTGTTTTTCGCATGGCATTAGCTGCCAGAGAGTTACGGAACGGCCCACCTTGCTATCCGGTGGGCTCTGTTTTGAGTAACAGAGCGGCAGGCTTCTGCTGGTGATGCGGTGAATTCGACGGGGCTGAGGTTGTCGTGGCAGACCTGTCGGGTATTGTCTCTATCGCCAAACCGCCGGGGTTGACGTCTCGCGATGTGGTCAACCGGATTCAACGACTGGTGAAGCCTGCGAAAGTCGGTCACGCTGGCACTCTCGACCCGATGGCCACTGGGGTTCTGGTGGTTGCCGTCGGCGTCGCGACACGGCTGGTCTCCCATGTGCAACGGATGCGAAAGACCTATCGGGCCACCTTTCGTCTGGGTATTACGACCGATAGCGATGATGTCACGGGGACTGTTCTCACGCAGGCTTGTGCCGAGCACATCACCAGAGATCAGGTTGCGACCGCCCTGCAGAGTTGTGTGGGAACGATTCAGCAGGTGCCACCACAAGTTTCGGCGGTCCATGTGGATGGCCAACGGGCCTACGACTTGGCCCGGCAAGGTGTGACATTCGAACTGGCACCACGGCCGGTGGATGTCTATTCGCTTCAGCTCTGTGATTGGAATCCGCCCGATTTTGGTGTGGAACTGGAGTGTGGCAGCGGGACGTATGTGCGATCGATCGGCCGCGATGTCGGTATGGCCTTAGGTTGTGGTGCGACAATGACCTCGCTGGTCCGGACTGCGATTGGCGGCTTTGTGCTGCAGAACGCATTGTCGATCGAGAACCTGAATCGCGAAACTGTGTCTGAGGCATTGTTGCCTTGTACGTCGGCAGTTCCCGATATGACGCAACTGATCGTGTCATCAGAGATAGAACGGGCGATCCGTTGCGGACAGCAGGTGCCGTCTCCGTCTGACATGACTTTGCCGTGCGGTCAGGAAGTGGCCTGGGTCGATGCACTGGGGAACCTGGTGGGAATCGGCGTGGTCACCGCGACAGGAGATGCCTTGCAACCTCGATTAATTCTGCACGCCCTCTAGTAACTGGCATCCGTATTGTCGCAGGCACCGTTCCTGGTGTGGGTCGCACTGACCTGTAGCGGCCTTTAGACGGAGTGTCACGTGAGAAACGGTATCAGCGCCGCCTGAACATGCTTCAGACTCAAGACGCGATTCCACGCTGAACTTGCGATCATACAGGCATTGCACTCTGATAGTCCCACCACGTTCGCGGTCAGCGCAAATATCGCTATCGATGAGTAAGGTCTCGCATGCAACTCACGCATGAGCAACTTGAACCCCTTCTGGGATTGTACGAGCGTGGTCTGTATTTGCAGGCCTATGAAGCCAGCTTGCCCTATGGTTCCATGAAAGAGTGGAAGGGGCCACGCGGCCGTACCCTGGCAGGGCGTTTATCGAATCATCTCGGGGCACCCCGACTATCGCGGTGGCATCGTCTGAAGGCATTTCGTGAAAGTCCTGATGATGTGGAAGTCGCGTATTATCACGGGTACTCTCTGATTGAATCGCATGGCCCGCTGGCTGCCTGGCAGTTTCTGAAGAGTCGTCCCGACCCGGTTGAAGCAGATCAGGATATACGTTCCAGTTGGTACACTCTGCATGCCCAGATTTTGTGTGCTCTGCGTGATTACGGTGCGGCCGAACCCTGGCTGTCACGTGCCGAGGCTTTGACTCCCGAGAGTCCGTGGGTGCATGTCACCTGGGGGCAATTTCACGAAGAGCAAGATGCCTACGACGAAGCCTTGCAGGCCATTGATCGGGCACTCGCTTGCCAGCCGTGGTATCGGCCGGCGGTGCAAGCCAAGGGGCATCTGTTACCGCTGATGGGGCAAGATGACGCCGCCGCGGTGTTTCTTCGCGAGGCGGTCACGCACATCGAATCAATGGCGGTCCAGTTGCAATTGGCTTCAATTCTGCTGGAGCAGGAAGACTATGCCACACTCGGGTCCACCCTGAAGCAGGTCGAACAGCTTTCACCGTTGATGGAGCCGAA
Source organism: bacterium (assembly GCA_016125225.1). Taxonomy (GTDB): domain Bacteria; phylum Planctomycetota; class Planctomycetia; order Planctomycetales; family Planctomycetaceae; genus DSVQ01. The sequence continues at coordinate 29,470 of WGME01000010.1, forward strand.
GTTTGCGGAATCGCTGGCCAGCCTGCGTTCGCTGATTGCCTACCGGCAGGGCGATCTGGAATCCGCCATCAAATATGCTCGCCAGGGTGAGGACAAATTCCTGAAGAAACTGGCCGATCGACTGGAAGACCCGGAGCGTCGGCAACGTCCGCGTGTTCATTTGCCGGTCGGCTTTGTACGACAGCATTACCAGACGTGTGTTCCTGCCACACTCTCGGCCATTAGTGCCTACTGGTCTCAACCCGCGGAACATCTGGCGGTCGCAGAGGCCATCTGCTACGAAGGAACATCCGCCTACAATGAACGCCGCTGGGCGAATGAAAACGGCTGGTACACGCGGGAATTCACCATTTCCGAGGAGTCTGCCACTCAACTCATTGATGCCGGAATTCCATTCACACTCACGACGACCGATCCTGGCAGCGGGCATCTCCAAGCGGTCATCGGCTACGATGGCCTCCGTGGGACGCTAATCATCCGCGACCCCTACCTGCGAAACTGGGGCGAATCGTTTGCTGACGGATTATGTGAACGCTATCAGGCGTTTGGTCCCCGCGGCATGGCGCTTGTTCCCGTGGCTGAACGTCAGCGACTGGAAGCACTCGAGCTGCCGGATGCCGCCTTGTGGGATCGATTGCATGCTTTAGATGGAGCCTTGGAACAGCATCAACGGGAACTTGCTGGAACGGTCTTCCAGGAACTCAAGGAGGTTGCGGCGGATTATCGCATTGCGCTCGAAGCCGAACGCCGTTTGATGATTTATGATAGTAATCCTACAGGCACACTCGCCGTGCTGGACAAGCTGGTTGCCTGCTATCCCGATGACCCAACGTTGCAGTTGTCGCGCATGTCGCGGTTGCGGGAGCTTTCGCGGCGCGATGAACGTCTGGTCGCTTTAGAAGAACTCAGCAGCAAGAAAGACGCCCATCCGGCCTTTCTTGGCCAGCTTGCACAGGAACTCTGCTCGGATGCTCGTGAGTATGACCGGGCTTTGCGTCTGCTGAGAAAAGGAATTCGCCTCTGGCCTCGTGACTCCGGCAACTACTATCTCACGGCAGGAATTCTGTCGGACCGCTTGCAGTTTACAGATGCACTCGAAATGTACCGGTTCGCGGCCTGCCTGGATGATAAGAATGAGTATCTGGCGGAAGCCTATTTCCGCATGGCCTACTATCAGCAGCAGACCGCCGAGGCATTGGCATGGCTACAGAAGCGAGCCCTGCGGTTCCAGACACGGTCCAGTCGTCCCACCCGTACATTGAACTGGGCATTACGACGACTCAATCGTCACGAGGAAGCGGACAAGGTCTTGGAAGCGGCGATTGCTCAGCACCCCGATGATGGGGATCTGTTGCTCTATGCCGCGGAAGTGGTCAGCGGAACGTCCCATGCCCAAATTAAACGGGCAGTGCAATACTGTGAGCAGGCCCGCGCTCACTGTTCTGAAGCCGACTGGCTCAATACCCGTGCACGATTGGCCTCGCTTCAGGGTGACCGTGCGACCGCACTGGAGTGTGGCCAGCGTTTGGCCGACATGCAGCCCTTGACGGTCTCCGTGCAGCGCTCGCTGGCCGTGTTGTTGTGGGAGACCGAGAGTCGAGAAGCTGCACTGGATTATCTGAAGTCACTTGTTGAACGTTTTCCTCATCATCAGCCGACCCTGTCGTTGTATGTTGAATGGCTTGGCGATGAGTCGTTTGAGGTGGCCGAACCGGCTTTACGGCAGTTACTGGAAGTCAATCCGACTGATGCCTGGGCGCACCGCGAATTGGGCTTTCGTTTACTCCGCGAGCAGCGATATGAAGCTGCGGCAGAGTGTGCAGCGGAATCGTCGCGACTTGACCCCAACAATGCGGCCTCGCATCACTTGCAGGGAGAACTGGCAGCGAGCCGTGGACAGATGGCGGAGGCTCGCGCGGAATATCAGGCGGCGTTGCTGTTATCGATCGACAATGACTATGCCATCGGCGAATTGATTCGTTGCTGCGAGACGACAGCTGAGCGTCGCGAGGCGTTGGCCTTCATCTTTGAGCAGTTAACCCAGCAATACATCAGCGGCGATGGGTTGCTCAGTTATCGCGGGTACGCCAGTTCTCTCGTTGAACCTGAAGAGCTATTGGCACAATTACGCCGAGGGTTAGAAGCCCGGCCCGATTTGTGGCATGCCTGGTCGGCAACCGTCCAGCAGCTTTGTGACATGGAGCAGTACGACGCCGCGTTGGAACTGGCACAACAGGCGACGCAGAAATTCCCGCTGCTCCCGCGCATCTGGCTTGATCTGGCGCGAGTACAACGTCTGCGACTCGATTTCGAGGGAGAACAAACGGCTCTGGAACAAGCTTACGAAATCAATCCGCAGTGGAGTGATGTGATTCGGCAACTGTCCGATCTCGAATTGCGACGCAACGAATTGACAAAGGCAGCCAACTGGCTGAATAAGGCGATTGAGAACGACCCGCTCGAAGGCCCCAACTACGAACTGCTTGCCGATGTTCAATGGCATCAGGGAGAGCGGGAAACCGCACTGGAAAACATCGAAAAAGCCCTGGAACTGGCTCCCGGTTACAGTTGGGCGTGGGACCGCATGCAGGAATGGTCACAAACGCTCCATGATCACGCACGGCCGATTCGTGTCGCACGGGAATTGACCACCCGTCGGCCTGGAGAAGCTCGTTCGTGGCTGATGCTGTCCCAAATGCTGGCCGATCAGCCGGATTCTCTGGAAGAACAACTGCAGGCATTGACCAAAGCGCTGGAACTTAATCCTCGCGCCATTGATGCCTATGATCAGCAGGCCATGGCCTTGTATCGCGCGGGACGCACTGAGGAAGCTCTGGCGGCGTGCCATCCGACGGTCTTCGGCGATCAGGTTCCTGTCGATCTGCAGGCACGGGAAGCCTGGATGGAATGGGATCGCGGGGCTCAGGACCGCGCCATCGAAAAGATGCGGGCCACTGTGGAAGCCGACCCGAGCTACTATGGCGGTTGGGGCTGTCTGGCTGAGTGGCTGGACCAGCGCGACGACACCATCGGCTATCTGGAAGCCGCGAAGATGCTGGTTCGGCTCGACCCGCACGGCGAACGAGCTTTGGGTACTCTGGCGAATGCGCTATTGAGAACCGGCGACCGCGGCGGGGCGAAGCAGGTGTTTCATCGGGCTTACGAACTGAACCCGTCCTACGGCTATGCCGGTCTCTGTCTTTTCGATATGCAGATTGAAGACGATGAATACGACGCCGCCCAACAAACACTAGAAACGCTGAAACTGCACGTCGGCGGTCCCTTCGTGACGGGGAAGGGAGTGGTCTATGCTTGTGGCACGAAAGACCGCATCAGAGCACGGCAGCTACTCGAGGAACTGTGCGCCGAACCGCCCGAGAATCCCTGGCCCCTGCGGACCGCCTATCAGGCGATGATGGATGCCGAGTGGCAAACCGACGTGCGAGAAGTTCTGGAAGCCACACTTGAGCAGGAGAACGTGACGGAGGAGATGGCAGCGTTATGGGCCAAAGTTCGCAGTCAGTTAGGACTGGGGGAGTTGGATCGGGAGTTGAAAGATTTGTCCGCCCGAAATCCCATCGCTGGTGGGGCAGCCGTTTATGCTTACATCGAGCGGCTTGTGCAGAAGAATCTGCCGATGGAGTTTCGCCGCTTTCGGAAGAAGAATGAAGCGTGGCTCCGCACGAACGTCCGCACCTGGGGAGCCGTGGGTTGGGGTTTGACGGCCTTGCTCGATTACAAGGCCGCCTATGCCTGGTTGAAAGACTGGCGGGAACACCCGGACGCGGAACCCTGGATGTTGGTCAACGCCGCCGAAGCCTACCGTTTCCTGCAGAAAAACTCCGAAGCGGCGGAGATCAGTCGTCGGGCTTTGTCGATCCCTCGTGATCCGTCTTCGCCACGTGATCATGGCAATCAACTTCATCGCCTGTGGCTGGCGTGTGATGACGTGGTGGCTCAGCGCTTTTCGGATGCCGCTGAGTTAATGCAGCACGTTTCGGCGAATTCTCTGGATGAGAATTACCTCTTCCTCTGGACGCTGGTCCAAGGCGTGTTAAGCGTGGAAGCCTCTGCGCCAAGTGAACGCAAGCAAACGTTTCGCAGTGTGAGTCGGGAGATTAATCAAGCGGCAGCCAGTTACCAGTACTTCCAACAGGAACCGGCCCGTCGCCGCTTCTTTTTTCAGGCGTTGGCCACAATCGCCCGCATCACCGGTGGCTGGCGGCCACGTTTGTGGCAGTGGTACTGGCAACTGGTGAGATAGTCGCGGTATTGTGGGCGGTTTGCATCTGTGTTGCAGGACCATCATGCCGAACGACTGGATTCCCACGCTTACAGTTCCCTGCTATGCTGCGATTTTCGCTTCGCAACGAACATCGCATGCGGCTACGGAATACGAACAGACCGCCGCCGCGATGACAAAACTGGTCGCCGAGCAACCCGGCTATCTGGGAATGGAATCGGTCCGTGATGCAGATGGCAAGGGGATCACGATTTCCTATTGGAAGAGCCGGCAAGCCATGGCTGACTGGCAATCCCAGGCGGCCCACCTCGTCGCACAAGCCCAGGGCCGTGATCAGTTTTACGAGGCCTATGGGTTACGAGTCGGCCGGATCGAACGGGATGTTCGATTCGATGCAATTTCCTCGCAGAGGGTCGCGCAGACATCGCCGACAGCTTTGCAATCATTTACCGATCTGGCGGAGTCCCGCAAGAGCTGGATTCACGACACCTTGCGAACCTGGTGTCGACAGGCGACACGGCAAGATCTGCTGTTAGCCGAACATGAATGGGTGGATATCGCTGGTAAAGCCGACCCGGTCAAAACGCTCTGGGCATGGGCATGGAGTCGTTGCCCTGCTTTGGTCCATGACGACATGGGCATCGACGAGTCGAGCGAAGTCGAGGTGGAAGATCGGACGGGGCGAACTCATCGAGGCTATCCCGATGCCCGACAAAGTCGACAGGGACTGCTGGTGTTATATGGCCGCGACGATAGCGGTCACTGGCGTCACTGCGAACCCCTCTCGATCGATGACGTGATCTCAGTACACAAGCTCGACACCATATGACTAATGGCGGCCTGTGTCCTTCGGCAACATCACGGCCACGCGCGTCCCCATGGGGAGCTTCGGCCAGAGTTTTCCAGCGGGCTGAATCTGCAGAGATAACTGCGTATCTTCGGTATCGCTGGCCGTTTTGCCGGTGGTCTGTGGCGGCAACGTTGCCACTCGTCCAGAGCGTCGCAGGGTTCCCGGGAACATGAGTTCGACATTTTGACCTGCATTCAACTGGCCCACCAGTGACGAGGGGACCATCGCAGTTAACGACAACTGATCTTCGTCAAGCAGTTCCAATACCACATCGCCCGCTTGCAGCAGATCTCCGGGTTGCTGTTGTAACACACCGACCGTGCCGAAACCCGGACTGGCGATCGTCAACTCCAGCAACCGTCCGTCGAGCAGGGCCAGTTCTTCTTCCGCCCGGGTGACGCGAGTTTTCGCGACATCCACCCCTGCTGAAACGCGAACCTTGCTGTTCAGCTCTTCCGAAACCTGATTGAGCGCCGACAGACGCTTCTCACACAGTTCCAGGCGTGTTGACAACGATTCGGCGGCGGTAGCGGCGGCATCTTCCTTGAGGACGGCCAGCAAATGGCCGGGATCAGGCGGAGCATCCGAAAGCGAGAGCGGCAGAATGCGAATTTTGTCAGTCACGCGACCCGACCAACTCGCCAACCCTTGCAGATGTTCTTCCCAAGCCAGTTGTTCCACCTGGTGATGTAAGCGTTCCTGCATCAACTTGGCGGCCTGTTGTTGAGTCTCGTAGATTTCCCCTTCGATCTCGCGTCGGCGCCAGGACAATTCGACATCTGCCGCTGCTTCTGCCCGCAGCAATTCCGAACGCAACTCGACGAGTTCACGGGCTTTGGCCGCTCGCTGCGCTTCCAGTCGTTCATCGCCCAGACGGATCAAAGGTTGGCCCGGTGACACTTTCTCGCCGGCGGCCACAAAGAGTTCCATCAACCGACACGGTTGCCCCACCGTCACGGCAGTGGTTTTTGCCTGCAGCACTGCCGGAACCGAAGCGGCCTGCTGATGTTCGAACCAACCCACCACGGCCATGCCGAATAACAGACCCGCACTGCCGAAAACGACAACTCGAATGCCATTCTGCAGGGGTGACAGGTTCGACATTGGAGGCATTCCAGAGAATCGAGTGAGCGCCAGGTCGCGCGATCACAACGCGCTGTCGTCCTCTTTCGGCAAGTTCCCGGGTGATCGTTGCGATCGATACCCACGGAATGGTTGTTCGAGTCGGTCATGGCCCGCAGGGTTTTCCCAATCGCTACCGCTCGCTGCCAAAATACGCTTGCCCGTGCAGTTGTCTTTTGTATACTTTCTGTGGGAGGTGAGCCGATGGGTGATCAGGCGTGGGATAGCATTATTGACGGTGTTATCGAAGACGTATTCGGTCAGACGCAAACCATTTCCCCGCCGACCGATGCGCTGCGTATCGCGCAGCAGCTACAACTTAGGTTACTGTGGGATGATTCGCAGGAATCACGCGGCCGTTTGCAGCGATTTGGACATGAAACGGCCATTCTGCTGCGTCACGATCCCCGGCCAGAACGGGTTCAATGGGCCGCTGCTCATGAGATCGGCGAAAGCCTCATCTGGCAGCTTGCCCAACGGGCCGGGGCAGATTTTGAGGAAATCACACCCCGGCAACGCGAAAACCTCGCCAATCGAGTCGCCAGCCGTCTGCTTTTACCGGCCTGCTGGTGGCAAGCCGCGATCGCGGAGATCGATGGGAACTTACCGGCTCTCAAAGAGCGTTTCAGCACCGCCAGTTACGAGTTGATTGCAATGCGACAGCTCGACGGGGAAACTCCCTTGGTGGTCAGCGTCTGGGATCAGGGGCAATTGGTCCGCCGCCGCCAGAATTTGCCGGGAGCATCGCTACCGTTAACCTGCCTGGAGCAGGAACTTTGGCAGGAAGTTCACAATACGGCTCTCCCCGCTGACATTTCGGGCGTCTTGGGGCCTGTCCGAATCTGGCCCATTCATGAACCCGAATGGAAACGCGAAATCGGCCTCTGGGCGGTCAATTCCGATGGCCTGGAAGCCTTGGCAGAAGAAGCCCGCAGGCTGTTTGTCTCGACACCCTCGGCGCGCGGGGTGATCCGGTCTTGGTGAATCGTGGAGAATCTCGCTAGAATTGCCGCCGTTCCTCAGTCGTCCAACTGCTCATAGAAATGAACTTCCGTGCGAATTGCCTATCTGGATTGTCCGACCGGCATCAGTGGTGACATGACCGTCGCCGCCCTGCTCGATCTGGGAGTAGAACTCGATACCCTGCAGCGCGTGGTTGATTCTCTGCGCATCCCCGGCATCAAACTGCATGCGGAAGAAGTGATGCGCGGCGGTTTTCGTGCCACGCATTTTCGCGTCGAACATCCCGAACAGCATGCCCATCGCCATCTGACAGACATCATCCAATTGATCGATCGCTCGGATTTGCTGACCGACGAGCAACGCTCACTGGCCCTGTCGATCTTTCGACTGGTGGCCGAAGCGGAAGGTCGCGTGCATGGCATGCCACTCGATCAGGTCCATTTTCATGAAGTCGGCGCGATCGACTCGATCGTGGACATCATTTGTGCCGCTGTCGGGTTTGATATTCTCGGAGCCGATGAAATCGTCTGCAGTCCGTTACCCCCCGGACGTGGCACGGTGATGATTGCTCATGGCGAGTGTCGAGTTCCCACCCCCGGAACCGCGGAGTTATTGACGGGTGTCCCCTTGGCCGACGTGGCAATCGAGGCGGAACTAACCACGCCGACCGGGGCTGCCATCGTGCGGTCGGTCGTGGAGCGTTATTCCGAGGGCTGGCCCACGATGTCGGTACAGGCGGTCGGCTGCGGTGCCGGCACGCGCGACTTCAAGGAGCGTGCTAATATCCTGCGGATCGTGGTCGGAGAGTCGGATGCTGATCCGTCGGGCGATGAAGTCGTGTTGCTGGAAACCAATCTGGATGACGCTTCGCCCCAAATCCTGGGATATACCCGCCGCAAACTGCTCGAAAGTGGTGCGCTCGATGTCTACACCACATCCATTCAAATGAAGAAGGATCGTGCGGGCATCATGCTCAGCGTGATCTGCGATCCGGAAGATGCCGACGAAATGGAATCGATCATCTTCACGGAAACCCCCACGCTGGGTATTCGGCGACAAACCATCCAGCGGAGGTTGCGACGGCGGGCCACATTCACAGTGGACACGGAATGGGGGCCGGTCGCCGGCAAGGTGGGCTGGCGAGATGGTGAACCCGCCGTCTTCAGCCCGGAATACGACGATTGTGCCCGTATCGCCGAGGCCTATGACGTTCCGTTGAAAGATGTTTACCTGACCGCTCAGGCGGAATTTCTGATGAATGCCGATGTCGACGTCGATGATCTCGATGAAGACGATGAGGGTGACGACGAACACGATTGCGGGCACGATCATGACCATAGTCACGACCACGGACATGATCATGGCCATGACCACTCCCGCGATCATTCCCATGATCACGATCACCGCCACGACCATGGACACGATCACGACTGATTGTTCGCGATGACATAGACCGGCCAAGACGTGCCGGTGGATTCAACAGGCAAGGATGCCCACATGGATCTGCAGACAATATTGATCGTGCTGGCAATTGGCGCGGGGGTCGGGCTCACGCTGCTGGGAGGTTCCGCCCGTGCACGACGAAGCCGTGCGCACGATCCGTATCGGGTTCATTGCGATGAACAGGCCACGCTGGCTAACTCAGCGACCGGCAAACTGCATGAGCTGGAAGTCCGGATCTTCGATTATGGTCGCGAAGTGGAAGCCCGCATTGATCTGCAGTTGCGTGTGCTTGATCAATTGATTGTCGATGCTGACCGGGAGATTGCCCGGTTGGAGGCTCTGCTGGCGGAATCGCGATGCGAGTGGGTCACGCAACGGGACCTGTCTCGCCAGGAGCAGCAGCGGTGCTTCGCAATGCGGGAAGCAGGCTTCACCGTCGAGGAAATCGCCTACTGTCTCAATGCGACGGCCGACACAGTTCAGCAGGCGCTCGACGAATGGCAAGCCCCCGGTTCAGAAGCCGCCTGATTCCCGTTCAATTGACATCGGCGTCGCGACTGACGGGGCTCACACTCAAGTGGTGCCATGCCGCCGTGGCTGGCTTGCCATCAATGGTTTCCGCACGCACTTCGACGATACCCGCTGCGCCTTCGACGGCAGGCAAGGGAAATTCGAGAGAGAGCCAGTTGTCCGACGTTTGCGGAGATGTAACGTCGACCGTATGCAACATATTGCCCTGCAGCCAGATCGAAAGTCGCCAGCTTTGCCCGGGCTCATGCCCCACAATGACTCGACAGATCGTGGGTTGATCGACTGGCAGGCTTTGCACCAGCCGTAGCGTGTGCCGTGAATTGAGCTTGGTCAGCATCACCCGATCTTTCCCGCGGACCGGTTCAGTCGAGTAGGAAATCTGCCCGGCATCCAACCCATAGCCCTGCCAACCGGGCAGGCAAAGTTGTAATGCACGCTGGGCCTCCGCGGGCCATGCCGAGGTCCAAGCGGGCCAGTCGTCCGATTTCTTTGGTACCGTGCTCGCCGCAGTGACTGGCACCAGCTTCATGATGTCGCGGTGAGGTTCGCGGAATCCGTGACCCACCATGAGCCAGATCGTTTCATCGATCGAGAACCACGGCCCCGCGCGATAATCATCGCCCTCTGGTACATACCAGGGGATCGCTTGCAATTGCTGTCCGCTGATTGCATCGATAACAATCGCCTGTAACCAGCCCCGTTTGTCTTTACGAGGAAGCTGTGCGAGTGCCGTGATACGGTCGCCACTCCAGGCCACGGCTTGCAGAGGCCGATCGATCTCTTGCCGCCAAATTTGTCGTCCAGTCTCTGGCTCCAGCATCAGATAGCCATCGGGAACGGCCACCAGCAATCCGGTATCGCGAACGGCAATCAGCCCCTGCGAATCGGGAACAACACTCGCCCAGATTTCCTGGCCCATTGCCAGATCCAGGCAGACGACTCTCCGGCTATTGAACGGCGAGAGATAGACGCGATTGTCTTGGATGATCGGCGGCGTGACCCGCTGATTGTGTTCAAGCGGATCGATCTTTGGGGGCAGCCAGAGTTCTCGCCACAACCATTGCACCTGGCCGGCCAAATCGAACTTCAACACCAAATTGCCGATGTTCGCCACCAGGTCGAGGCCGTCATGAGCCACTGATACCGGAAGCTCCTGATCCCAGGCGGGACGCAGCCGAGTCAGCGGGACGGAAGTAATCACCTCGCCCCGACTTGGATCGATTTGTGTCCATAAGACTTCCCAGTGATCCTGGTCACCGGGAACGCCAGTGAGAACCCATACCGTTTTCCCGATGACCAATGGGTCGGAAAGAACATGCGACTTTTCGCCGGGCTGCATGGTCCATTGCACTTGGCCATCCGTCGTTTGGAGAGAGGCGAGTTCGATGCCGCCCTTGGTCAATCTCCGGGCCAGTAACTGCTGTCCGTAGACCACGGGGACCATGGGCACGAACGCGAAGGCGTGCGCTTCGCCCTGGTCTTGATCAACACCGCGAGCCCAGACGGTTTGTCCTGTCGACTTGTTGTACGCGGTAATCTGAAAGCGATTGGAGAGATAAAGTTGTTGCTGATCGCTTGCGATGGCAAATTGTCGGCCGAAGGCATCACCCGCCTGATACTCACCGCGTCCGGCATTCTGCCCCGATTGGCCATCAAAACGAGCGAGTTTCTCCAATTGGTAGGGGACCGGCATCAACTTCAACTCGGGGACTGCGGCATTGATCCGAGAAGAGGATGAGTTGTCGGTGGCTGTGGCGGGCCATAACTCCGCGATTGGCACTCCCGCAAATGTGGTCACTTCGCCCTCACGATTGCTTGGCAGGCCCACGGCCCGTTCGGCCAATTGTTGCCGAGCCATCAATTCCGATCGCAGCGAGTCATCCGCCGTGCGCTGAGCCATCCGATAGGCCAAGAGGGCGGCCACGGGATCGCCCAGGGACAAGGCACGATCGCCTCCCCAGGCATGGGCCCGGGCAGCGGCGGCGGTTCCCCAGAACTGCATCGTCAAGGACTGCATCGACGCCACATCTCCGTGGGCCATCACCTGCTGCCAGCGAAGATCCCCAGCCGGTCCCAGTTGCTGCGGCAGCCGCTCGGACCACTGGGGATGCGAGTTCAAAGCGACGTTCAAAGCCACGGGGAGCGTGACGTAAAGGTTGGAGTCGTGCGCGTCGGGCAGCAGTCCGGACATGGCTGTAGTATGAATGCCTTGCACAATCCGGCAGGCATCGTCATAGGCGCCGCTCTCGAGGGCCGAAAGCAACTCGGCCTGGACGTTGTATGCCTCTTTGTTGAGTTGCGTTGACCAGGGTGGTCGCCAACTGATCGGCAAGGATTCATGGTGTTGAGGCGCGGGGACCCCGAACACATCGACGGCAACGCTTCGGCTCCAGCGGGCCAGTTGAAAGACATCGTTCGCCGAATCGCGTGGGGTTTGATCGGGATGAGCCGGTTCCGTCCACGCATAGCTACTGCGGGCCGCCTCAGCCAGCGGGCCGCCTTTTCCTGAAAATGCGAGTTGTAACAGTTCGCGAACACGAGCCGCATCGAAGGCCGCATGGCCACGGTGATAGCTCCACAACGGGGCCTGCAGCCAGCGATTCCAAAGAGCCTCGGCCAGCACCTGCTGGTCGGGCGAGACACCATCCGAAGCGATGTCGGCATAGGCCCGTTCCCAGAGTCGTGCCTTGTCATCGGACCATGTATCGACCAGAGCGAGCGCGTCATCGAAGAACTGTAGGCGTTCATCCGCCGGCAAGCGTGGCGACGATTTCACCAGTCGTTCCAACAGCGCCTGAGCCAGTTCCGGGGCAGGACCCGCTTCCAATGTCCGCACGGCACGGGCATCATGCCAGTCATCAATCGGGACAGAGGCTTTGGCCGCCACTGTCCAACCCTGTGCCAGCCAGTCGTCCAGAGTTCGCGTCTGTTTGAGATCGATCTCCGGGAATTCGGTTTCCTGCAGATTCGCCAACAGTGGCGCAAAACCGGGCAACCTGCGAACTTCTAAGTCTTGCAGGCGAATCGTGCGGGGGGTGTCGCCTGGCAGGCAGAACAGTCCCACGGTTCGGACGGCTCCTGGCACGCCCCGCACCGGATTTTCGGCCAATCGTCCCCAGTGCTGACGATCTGCGGAACACCATGTCTGCCAGTTACCCAATCCCGCGGTCACGCGGAACCATGTTTCAGGGACGAAATAGGGGGGCGGAAAGACGCGCAAGTCATAGTCAGACTCAGTCCGTTTTTCGTACCCCGGCAACGGAACCACCGTGATCTGCTGAGTCCGTCGATCTCGACAGAATGTCAGCCAACCAATCGGCTGCCCGGTCTCATTACCGAGAAAGACCCCCGTGCCGGGGTCGGCCTCGGAAACCTGCAGTAGCGTCTCGAATAAGCCGGGGGCTTCAATTGGTAAATAGGCGCGGACCACCTGCTCTTTATCGGTCGATGTCAGCCGCAGACCACCATCAACATCACGCTGCAACATTGCTGTTTCGGTCGAGGAGGTTTGCCAATCGGCGTCAGCTGGCCGATCCATCGTCAAAACACTTGGTCCCGATGTCTGCTCGCGGCTGGACCAGGGCTCTGCGCGGACCCATTGAAATCCGCGGAGCCGGGTCTGGGCCTGCAACACCACTTCCTGCGGTGACTCTGCATACGGCACGGTGAGCAACGTCATGCCACCGGTTGAGAGTCGCAATTGATTGTCGTGGCAACTCACGTCCCAGGTAGCGGCACCACTCCGATAAAACGCGCCGCTGTCGGTGGTCAGCAGCCCCCAGTAAGTCGGTTGCGTTTCGCCGGGGTTTCGTCGCACGCGGAATGCGGCCCAGGTATGCGGTTCCCGTTCCCGGTAAAAGCGAAGTGCCACACCCTCGGGGCCTTGCCAGAAAAAGAGGATGATTTCCCGCACATCGAACGGAGTCAGTTTCAAATGGGTATCGGGTAGCCAGGGGGCTCGCAGTGTCCACAGGCCATCCAGATTCAGCGTCGGCCGTTGACCGATTTTGTCCTGGGAATGATTCGCTGGCTGACCGGGAATCGGGTTCCACCAAGCCTGAAATTCGGCCAAGGTCAATTGATCCAGCCCCATGGAACGCAGGTCGCCAACATTGCGCGGATCGTTCGTGGCCAACGGGATGGCATCGGCTGCCAACCAGTTGGACCAGGGGCCATCCGGCCAGGCTGGAGTTGCCTCGCGAGCCTCCGTGGTGCCAGTTGTGGTCGCTACCGCCGACGGTGTCATGGCGGCTTCGGTCGGATCAACGGGGACTTCGGGATCGGGACTGGCTGCGGTCATCAACGCCTGTGAAGACGGATCGGCTTCCGGTGTTGATGCAGCATCGGATGTCGGGGATAGGGCCGAGGGATTTTCGTCGATAGTGGCGATGTCTTCTCCCATTGGGGCACGGCGAGCGGGACTCCAGAACCAGACCGCCAACAGCAGGCAAGCCGTTAGACCCACAAGGCTCCACCACCACTTGGCATTACCACGACGACGCTCGACCGGACGCATTTCTGCCTGCATCCACAGCTTATCGATATTGATCCCCGCATGCCCGAACGCCGCCGCGAGCTGGCTTTCCCATTGCACGGCTTCGAGAACAGCTTGGCGAACTGCGGCCGATTCGTGAGCCCGCTGTTGCAGGGCTACCAGTTCCTCACTGGTCAGCTCCCGGTGTGATTTCTCGGCGAGGAGTTTGAGCAGGTCTTCGTCCGTCATGACCGCAGGCTCCTCTGGCGTTTGAAATGCAGGCAATCTCGCAACGCTTGCCGCGCCCGATGCAGCAACAGCTTCACTGCTCCCTCACTTCGATGCTGGGTTTCCGCGATTTCTGACAGCTTCAATTCCAGGCGATAGTGACCGTCGATCGCTTCCCGGGCACTGGGTCCTAATTCGGCCAAACATTGCGGCAGCCAGATGAGATGATCGTCGATCGATCCCAAATCGGGCGGTGCTGTGGTTTCAAGTTCGAGGCAGAGTTCGGTCCAGGCGATTTCGTGTCGTCGACGATGCCGACGGACATGCTCGCGCAGCAGATTCCGCGCTATCCCCAGGAGCCAGGGTTGGACCAGCGAGCCCAGATCGAAGCGAGCCCGTGCCTGATAGCTCCGCAGGAAGACTTCCTGCGTCATGTCTTCAGCATCGGCGGCCGAACGAACACGCGCGCGCAAGTAACCATAGACCAGCTTCTGATAGCGCTCCACGAGGTGAGCGAACGCCGCACGCTCGCCTGCCTGTAACCGCGCCATGATGTCTGGGTCGCTTGCGGTCACACGGACCTCCAAGGTGCTCCGTCCATCTCATCAACAACTGCTCATAAAGTACGCCATACCGCTGGGTGAAACAATCACTCGCGATCTTCTGGAGCGGAAGGACCGCGATGAATCGGTCATTTCCCCACCACCTGGGCCTGACGCATCAGCCCTGAGCGTTCGAACTCCGTTGTTAACGGCAGAATCGCTACACACAGCAAGATCCCTATCCCCGCGCCAATCGCAATGTTCAGAAGAATCAACATAATCGCTACAACCTGAACGTCTTTGTTCGAGCCCCGAAACACCGGAGACGAGGTAGCCGCGCTCGGAAGAGCATCTGGTTTCGACATATGTGTCGTCTATAAAACAAGATGCGACCACAGCCCGATTGTGACGATTAGCGCGATCCTAACTTTGGCACGGGTCATGCAAATCGAAGCGGTGGAGACGATTGAATCGGTGGCAATAGTGCTAACGATTCTGTCGATTCTTTCGCCGGGGGCCTGACCATGTCGGTTCCCCGCCTTCCCTTTGTGTTCGAGCGTGTGGTGCGACCTGAGAGACCGCCCGTGCGCTGAGATGAGCTGCCAGCGGGTGTGGTCCCGTTGGCGGCAACGGCTTTCGGCCGGTGCCCCAGGAAGACAGGAGTCGACTTGGGACACCGGCGAAACCGCTTCAAGCAAACGCCCCCAACCTTTCGTCGCGATCCCTCATGTGGAAATGGAGTGCTCGAATGTGCCAGGCATTATGGAAGGATGACCGCGGCTTAGTGCTGTCGGCTGAGTTGATCATTATTGTGACGGTGGTCGTCCTGGGACTGATCACGGGACTGGCTTGCGTCCAACAAGCGGTTGTCGCAGAGCTGCAGGATGTTAGTGGTGCGTTGCGGGGATTGAATCAGTCCTACGCCACACCACAGTTCTGGGGCTGCGCCAAGATCTGGGGCCGAACCAGTTGGACCGCCGGCTCACGCTTCACCGACACGACCAACGGTTTCGTAGCACCGGGGTATGCTAATGCGGACCTTGGAGTGGGCCGAGGTGGCCTGATTCTCGAATCGGCACCATCCACGACGGTGGTCCCCGAAGGTTGCACGACCTGTCCGCCGAATGGCTACAGCCAGCCCGCACCCTCTGCGATCGCACCAATTCCTGAGTGCACGACCTGTCCGCCCAACGCGAGCCCGCGGCTGGAATCTCGCAAACCGATCATTCCCCAAGGCCCGGCACCGCAGATTCTGCCACAAATGTAGGCCCGACGGCTGGCAATCAGGCAATCGTCAGTCATCCCGTGTTTCAGAGGCTGAACAGAGCGCATGAGTGCAGGTTCAGCCTTTGAACGCGTTTGCTAAGTCCTTGAAAGCTGTAGTTTTCCGGCCGTATTTCACCTCAACTGGAGGCGATTCACCTAACGCCAAGCAACTCTAAGGGTTAGGGTGAATTTGCCACCTTTATTGATTGAAGATTTTAACCAACCTATTCGCTGGGAATTGATTTTGCGATGAGAGACCTTTGGCAGGGTCGTAGCGACGCGGAGTGTCGTGAGGATTCTGCCTGTTGTGCCTGGGCAATGAACCCGGGTGTCTCCGAGCGGGGCAGGCTCGGAGACCATGCGGCTTCGACCGAACGGTAAACCACACATGCCATTCGGTTGCTGGAGCGTGCCTGGAGTGCACCCAGGAACGCGTCCTCTGCATGACAGCTCACCTCATCTCAGTTCACAAAGTCTCTCTCAAAGGTTGGTGTCATGTTGCGGAAACTGTTCAACGACGAAAGCGGTGCTGTGATCAGCGCTGAACTCGTCCTCGTGCTGACGATTCTTGTGATTGGTGTGATTGTCGGTCTCAGCGAAGTTGCTGTGGCCATCAACACCGAATTGAACGACATCTCGAATGCGATTGGTTCGCTGGACCAGAGCTACTTTGTCACGGGTTTTCATGGCATCGGTGGCAACCAGAACGGTGCAAAGATCAAGAGCGTCGTTGCTGGATCGCGGTTCACAGACGGCCACGATGACTGCGACAACAATCGCAGCTGCGACTTGGTTTGTGGTCCGCCCCCGGTTGATACCTGCGGTTGATCGCTCGAGAACACCATGCGAATGGTGTTGGTCGTCTTGGACGGCCTGAATGATCGGAAATGACGAGCACCTTGCTTCGCGACCGCGAGGCAAGGTCGCTCCGTTCACACTTGAAAACAGAGTTGTATGTAACCTGAACGTCATGTTGCGTTTCGGCAACATGCGTTTTTTGCCATGCGCACCGGCGTGTAGCGTTTCGTCACCTTGGCTCGCATTCGAGTCCGTCGCTGAACCTCTTTTGTGACAGCGATTTAGCAAACAGATTTCTGTCTAAAGCCTGATCTGAGGCACGCGTTGCCATTTAGCAGCGCCCCGTCAGGCACGCGCGCTGCTCTCAGCGATTTTCAGCCAGTTCGTTGTCGGGCTCTGTGTGATCGCTTAAGCCCTCGACAGTGTGACTCGGCAACATCCTGTCATGTTTGGCGAATCAACCACACGTCGGTGGTGCCATCCCTGTTTTTAAGTTGAGTTAGCCTATTCAGCAGTTCCATGCGAACTGCTTACGGATCTTTCTGCGCAGAAATGGAATTGTCCCGGTGGCCACCGGGAGAGTTCAAACGGAAGCGTGAAAACGTTTCCACTCCTGTTGCAATGTGTGGTTTCAACAGGAAATCGCATCGCTCTCAGAGTGGTGTGATCAGTTCAATCAGTTAGTGCCTCTGAAAGAGGAATTCGTTCCATGCTGCGTAAGCTGTTCAACGACGAATGCGGTGCTGTCATCAGCGCTGAACTCGTGCTCGTTCTGACCATCCTCGTCATCGGCGTCATCGTCGGCCTCAGCGAAGTCGCTGTTGCCGTCAACACCGAGCTCAACGACATCTCGAACGCCATTGGTGCCCTTGACCAAAGCTACTTCTTCACCGGTTTCAAGAAGAACGGTGACGCCGTCAGCGGCAAAGTGACCAGCGGTGTGGCTGGCTCACGATTCACCGACGCTCACGATGACTGCGACAAGAACGTGACCTGCGACTTGGTCTGCGGTCCTCCCCCGACCGACACCTGCGGTTGATTTCCTCGCAGCAGTTTGAACCTGTTCGGATTGCTGCAACCGCTCGTTTGATCTTGAGCCCTGACTTCGAAATTCGCTTCGGAGTCAGGGTTTTTGCACGTCAGAAGCATTTCTGCCGGAGTTTCCCGGCTGGGGATGCGGAGACAATTCTTACCTCACTGCAGAAGCGATTCGACGGCAGCAGCAGCCGCCCGAACCTACAATGCGATGCCGCGCGGCACGGAAGTTGCGATTTGGGTTTGCGTCAACCGGGCCAGTGCGATACCCTGCGACACATCAGGCGTCCGTCGAGATCATCGATTCGAGGACAGTGCCTGTTTCACGGATGAAGAAAAGGATGCAACCCATGCAGGGGGTGCGAGCAATTGTCATCGGCGCACGTCAGGGATTCGTCAACGCTCTGATCCAGAATTCAGGCCGCTTGAGCCTGCTGGCTTTTGCGCTGGCTGCTACCAATTTCCTGTTTGCTGCCGAGGTGGACCCCCAGCATCCGCTCGCTCCGGCTATCGAACACGCGTTGCAGTCAAAAGCGGCTCTGGGGAAAATCTCCGACTACACCGCGACCTACACCAAGCAGGAACTGGTCGGCGGCAAGGTTATGTCCTCGGTCGTCAGCCTGAAGTTCCGGGAAGAGCCATTCAGCGTTTATATGCTCTTCGATAAGCCGCACAAAGGCCGCGAAGTCATCTACTATGCTGGCAAGAACAATGGCATGCTGCTGGTCCACGAGACAGGCATTCGCTCGATTGCCGGCACCGTCTCACTCGCCCCCAACAGTGAAACCGCTCTCGAGGAAAATCGTTATCCCATCACCATGATGGGCATGGGGAAAATGCTCGATAAACTCCTCGCTCAGTGGGAAGCCGAAGCTCAGTACGGCGAAGTCGAAGTGAAGTTCTATCCCAACGCTCGCATGGGTGATGTGGAATGCAAGGTGATTGAAAGCCGTCACCCCACGCCCCGCAAACAATTCAAGTTCCAGATGTCTCGGCTGTACATTGAAAAAACGTCCGGTTTGCCGGTGCGCTTGGAGCAATGGGCCTTTCCCACGAACGGAACACAACCCATCCTGGCCGAAGAGTACACCTATTCCAAGGTGCGAACCAATCTGGGACTGACCGACCAGGACTTCGACCACACCAACCCCAATTATGCCTTTCCGCGATAAGGCAGCGATATCGATCGCTCGGGAAGAGGGGGCCACATGGACGTGGTGGAATCGATTGCCGATGTCCGACGTTGGGTACGGAATGCAAAGTCGAGCGGAAAGACAGTCGGCTTTATCCCGACAATGGGAGCCCTGCATGATGGGCATCTCAGTCTGATTGAAGCCGCAAAACGGCAGCACGCAGCAATCGTCGTCAGCATTTTCGTGAATCCGACGCAGTTCGCCCCGCATGAAGATCTGCAGCGGTATCCCCGACCACGTGAGCGTGACTTGGAACTCTGCCGAAATGCGGGGGCCGGGCTTGTGTTCTATCCTGCCGTCGAAACGATGTATCCCCCCGGCAGCAGTACCTTCGTGGAAGTGAAGGGACTCACAGACCGCTGGGAAGGGGCCATCCGGCCCGGCCATTTTCTCGGCGTCACCACTGTGGTCAACAAACTCTTTCAGATCGTTCAACCCAATGCGGCGTACTTCGGTCAGAAAGACTATCAGCAACAGGCTGTGATCAAACGAATGGTCCGCGACCTGGATATGCCCCTGGAAATCGTCACCTGTCCGACGATGCGGGATGCCGACGGACTGGCGATGAGCAGCCGCAATGCCTACCTCTCTGCCGACCAGCGTCGCGCGGGGCTCTGTCTGTCGCGAGCGCTTGCCGAGGGGAAGAAGCTGTGGCATCGTGGAACCGAGCCACAAGAGATTTCCCAAGTCTTGCAGCAGCAAATCGGCGCAGAACCGGAAGTCCATCTCGACTATGCTACGGTAGCAGATGTCGACACGCTGGAACCGCTGGAGTCGCGGGGCATGATGGCCGTGGCTTTGGTCGCCTGTCGCGTGGGCTCCACCCGATTGATCGACAACGATCTCTGGCAATCGTGATACCGGCTTCGCAATCAGGCCAGACACACGGAGAGTGAGCATGCGCCAGGTCTTGTTCCGCATTCCCTGGGAAGGGATTTCGCTGGGGGGCGTGACCCTGCCACTGTTCGGTTTCGGCCTTTTGTTCTGGGTGCTGCTGGCCGTGTTGACCGGTGGGGTGTGGTTAGGTCTACGATCAGCCGGTCCCGCTTCATCAAAGAATTCTGCTCCCGCAGCAACCGATTCGCCATTTGACATTGGTTCGATGCTGTTCTGGTTATTCGCGCTGATCCTCGTCGTGCAGGCCCGTGTGATTGGACCACGGATGGCCCCGGAAGGTTTGCCGATTTTCGGTTACGGCGTGATGCTATTGATCGGCCTGACCACGGCCGTCTTCGCAGCTGACTGGCGAGCGCGTTCCGAAGGATTGCCCCCGGAAACCATCTGGGATCTGGCGATCTGGCTGTTCATCCCGGGAATCATCGGGGCCCGCATCTTCTACCTGGTGCAATATCGCGACCGTGTTTTTACCGGGGTTGAGAACCTGCCGCAGTTTGTCTGGGCGACGGTGAACCTGTCGGAAGGGGGCATCGTGTTGTACGGCGGGCTGCTGGCGGGAGCCGCCGCCTACTTCACCTTCTGTGCCGTGAAGAAGTTACCGCCGTTGCAACTGGCCGACATCATTACTCCTTCGGTCTTCATCGGGATTGGGTTTGGCCGTATCGGCTGCCTGCTGAATGGTTGCTGCTACGGAGATGCCTGTACGTTACCGTGGGGGCTGGAGTTTCCAGCGCAGAGCGTGCCGTTTCTCGCGCTCGTGGAACGTGGGTTTCTGGCCCCCGATGCTTTACACACGCCGCCTTTGCATCCGACCCAGATTTATGCCGCGTTGGATGGGTTCTTCATCGCAGCATTAACGTGGTGGTATTACGGTGTCCGTCGCGTGCCGGGCGATGTGCTCGGTCTGGCGCTACTGATCTCGCCGTTGACACGCTTCCTGATCGAGATCCTGCGCGGCGATGAATATGGTCAATGGGGCACCACGCTGACGATTTCTCAGTGGGTGAGCGTGGCACTCTTTACGACTGGTCTGCTGTTCCAGATTTATCTGTCTCGCCAGGCACATGGAGTGAGAGGCGGCTTGCCGTCTAACCTCAAACCTTCGGTGACATAACCGAATCGGTGGTCGAAGGCAGTTGGGAGGCAGTCGCGAGAAGCTCGACCACGTCGCCCGGTTGCGGCAATGCATACGGGCGAAATTTGTCGAGCGTGCCACGATCGCCCCGGTACAGCCAGGCCCGATTCACCCCGAGCCGGCTAGCCACCGGGCTATCGATGAGTTGGCTGGAATCGGCGGCACTCATCGGGAAAGCGACTCGGTTTTCCAGGTGCTGCTGCATCTCGCGGCTCAACCACCGAGATACCGTATTCATGGAGTCGGCCCAGATCCAGACATGTACGCCAACGGCGGGGCCATCGCGGAGAATTTCCGCCAGCAGATCCGAGGGTGATGCGGCCTTTTTATCGAATCCACCAAAGCCGAAATCATCGTCGTTCCGGCGAAGTTTGCGGAAGCGGGCCAGGTCGAACAAGCAGAGCCAGCAACGTGCCCCGGGGACACCATCGCGCTGCCGAATCAAATCCACCAATTCGTTCAGTGATGTCTCAAGTTCGGCAGCATCGGGGCATTCCACCGCGGCACTCGCCGTGTTCAACGACTGCCACAAGTCTTCGAGTTCTTCACGAGGGCTGCCGTTGAAGATCAAACAGCGAGGCGGGTCAGCCGAAGGAGATCGCAATACTGAGACCGTGGCGGCGGTCAACACGCCAGCGGCAGAGAGTTCTTCGGCACCAACCAGCAACAGATGACTCCCCGCTGATGGCAAGAAATCGAGCCCGAGGGCACCGCGCAAGCTCACCGCTTCACCTAACCAGGCGGTCACCTGATTTGTGCGTCGTCCGCCTTGAGCAACGGGCGGAGCGGGCAGCTTTCGCAGATCGGCAGGGATGTTTCCTTCGAACACAATGGTTGTCGGTCGCCGCGACTCTGTCGGTGCAGAGGTGCGGGTCTGGAGTTCGGCGAGATAGCGTTCGCGTTTGGCATCATCCAGCCAGACCACCTGGAAAAGGTGGTTCCCAGTGGTCAGCCCGTTGGCATCGTTATAGATGGCTTCCCCGGGACGTGTGAGCAACCGGGCAGCGGTATTCTCTTCACTCAAGATGAGGTGAGCGTCGGTCTCGCTGCATTGCAAGGCGATGCGAACCGCCACCTGGCCGAGCGTGCTGCGTGCCAGCGAGTAGGCACCGGCCAATGTCTGTGAACCAAGAATGACGTGCACGCCGAACGCCCGACCTTGGCGAATGAGACGGTCGAGGAGCAACGTCGCGGACTGCGAAAGGGGATCGTCTTCGACAAAGAACTCCTGGAATTCGTCGATGACCAGCAACACCCGGGGCATGGGATGATCGGGCCGCATCCGGCGATAGCCCGCGAGATCGGCCACGCCGGCATCTCGGAATTGGGCACTACGCTGCTGCAGTTCCCAATCGAGCCGTTCGAGCACACTCACACCGAATTCGCGATCACTTTCGATGCCGACGACCCGCGCATGGGGTAGTCCATACCGGGCATAAACTTTGAATTCGACCCCTTTCTTGAAGTCGATCAGATAGAGTTCCAATTCATCGGGGCTGTAAAACAACGCGGCATTGGTGATGAGCGCATGGAGCAGGGTCGATTTGCCTGAACCCGTTTTCCCTGCGATCAACACGTGCTGCGATGTTCCTGATCCAAGAGTGATCGATTGTGTCTTTGTGGCGCCCGCGCGACCGACCGGGATTTCCAGGCCCTTGGCCGCCGATTTGCCCCAGATGCCATCCAGTGGTGGTGCCACGCGATGAAACGGCACCTCCACCTTGCGGACATCACCAGCCAACTGGCCCAAGTGCTTGACCAACTCCCCGAATTCCTGCGGAATCGGCAGCGCTTGCGGTTGTAGCTTCCAACGCTCCAATTCCGGTTCGTGCCAACGAAAATTCTCACGGTCCCAAGTGACGACAGCCAGTTGGTCCACGAGGTCTTTCAGATCAAAGCCGCGTGGCATCGGCTGCTGAAGGTCGACGGCGATGAGCGGAATCACGCCGCAACGAACTCCGCCCGTGATAATGCTCCACAAACGTCGCAGAGCAATTTCCGTGAAGCTCGTTGGCAGCCCCGAGATCACCAGAATGCGGTAAGGCTCCGCAACTTCGCCCGCTTCCCGGTTGTATTCCTCGAGCGTGGCGAACTCGTTCCGCAGAAACATTTGCAGCACGGTTTCCATGTGCTCGGTCAGATCGGCCAGTCGTTCTTCAATCTGTCCCGGTTCGGTCCAGATGCGTTGTGTTACGAGCAGTTCATCGACATCGGCCAGATGCATGAACGTCGCAAAGTTTTCGCCCAGACTGATGGGATCGAGAATCGTGAAGCGGACTTGACCTGCCGGTAACACCGCCAACCACCGTAGCATGGCGGCCTGCAACAGATCGACTGCGGCCTTGCGGCCGGTATGATCACGATATTGCACCAACAGCCCTGGTTTTTCAGCCAGATTCAGCACCGCAGGCAATTGCCACTGGGATGGCACCGGGACCAGATCGGCTGAGGTCGGCAGGCCGTTCTCCAGTTGTTTCAAGCCCGTCTGAAACTGCCCGATGCAGATGGCTTGCCCGCTGATGTGGCCCGCCACGGCCGGCACCAGATCCCACGCGGGGCAGAGGGAGATCACTTCGTCCCGCCAGTGCTGGGCCTGTTGCGTCAACTCCGCGAGTGTCTGCCGCCATTCCTGGCACAACGCCTGCCAATCGTCGGAGAATTGCTGCTCGATTTCCGTGAGTCGGTGCTGATGGGCCTGTTCGATCAGGAGCAGTTGTTCGCGCCGAGCCGTATCGCCTTCGTCATTGGCCAGATGGCCCGAGCGCGACAAACGTGCCAATTCCTGATCGCGCGCCTGCTCCAACTGGGCCTTTTGTGCGGTCGATTTGCGTTCAATCTGTGCGAGTTCCGTGCGTCTCCAATTGGTCAACTCTGACATGCGTTGCTGAAACTCAATCTCGGCTTTCGACAGGGATTCTTCGCGTTGGCTCCGCCGTCGCACATGGCGCTGGTCGAGATCCTGTTGAGCGGCGGCGAGTTCTTCGGCGGCCAGCCGTTCCCAACGCGAGAACAAGGCCTGAGCCGCGCGGCTATGCACAAAGACTTCTGTGATCAAACCAAAGACCGACTGATTTGCCACCACATGCAATAACATCAGCAGCACAATGGGTATCGCTGCCGCACTGCCGCAGATGATGCCAATCCAGGCCGGATCTTGCCGGGTCCCCTGAATGCCGACCAGATCGGGCGGGAGCCACAACCAGATGGGAACCGCGATCGCACTGGCCAGGAACAGCCAGGCCACGAACGGGTTGAATCCCGCAAACAGCTTGGGCAACCACAGCCGCTGCAACTTGAGATAGGGCCGCTCAACAAGTTGCACCTCGGCCAAACACCGCTCCTGAAGTGCCGTCAAGGTATGGGGGGGAGCTTCGGGTTCGAACACGCCGACTTCCGTCGACATGCGGCAGCGCTCAAGATAGTTCGCCGACTCGGTTCGGATCTGACTGGCCCTGCGGACCGCGTCTTGCAAGACCGACTCCGTTCCATCAATCTGGTGATGCAAACGTAGCAATTGCTGGCGCGGACTGTCGGTCGCCGACTCATCCAGCAAAGAAGCAACCAGCCATGTGGTTTCTTCTCGGCTCGATTGAGCCGCAGCCCGTTCCGATTCGAACCGCTGCTCGACTTCGGCGATCGAGGCGCGGGTTTCGGCCTGAAGTTCGTCGAGTTGTTTCGTCCAGCGCGCGGAAGCTGTTAACCAAACCTGCTGCTGCTGTTCGAGGAGTTCCTGGGTTTCGGCATCAAACGCCTGCGTGAGCTGACGCCTCGCGGTCTCGTAGTCCCGCTGCTCTTCCCTCTGACTGTCGCGGTGATGTGACTGGATTGACTGCTCAAGTTCCGCGCGCCGTTCGACCAGTTTCCGCAGTCGCAACGACCAGGCAGCTTCGGCGTCGGTGGTCAGAGGTTCCAACAAGCGAATCACTTTCCTGATGGACGGTTCGGTCTTACTGGCGTCAGCATCCGGTTCCGGCCCCCATCCCGGTTTCATGGACCGGAGAGCGTTCATCGGCAATTCGTCGATCTGTGCCATCATAGCCTCTAAGATCGTGATGCGGAGCGCAAGAGCGCATGGGGGGAATTCTTGAAGGAGACACCAATCAACCGTTTCGGTCCGCATCCGAAGCCTGTCGGACGGCATGCATCAGCACGTCCGACAGTTGCTGGATCGCCCCTTGGGCCAGCGCCAACTGCTTGCGGAGTTCTTGCAGCCGTTCTTCTTCGAAGCGCTTGCGGACGGCATCGTTCCAGTGGGATTCGGAGCGTGCCCACGTCTGCTCCAGCAGTTCGGCCGCTTCCCGCAGTTGTGCCGCCCCATCAACCAGTGGCGTCCCCGACATGGCCTGACTCCTGAGAAAATTCCAAGGGTTTGCTGACGTTCGACCTCAGCGTCATCCCTGAAATCCATAACGCGATCGATGTTGGAATTTCAACTCGAATGAGGGAAATGCTGCCGCAGAAAACAGGTACGGCCTTGGTCGGAATTCCAACCAAGGCCGTGATTTGCGCCTGCGAGAGCGTGCGTCTAACGAGTCGTCTTTCAGAGTCTCATCATCCGGGAGTTCCTATCGGTCATCCTGCGGAATGACAATCAGATTCGGTCGGGATCAGTCGTTACCTTCGCCGGGCATGGACGGGGCACCACAGACCAAATCGCAGCTGGCGTTCATGTCGCAATCGTCGGTGCTGTCTGAATAAGTACTACCGGCCACATAGCTCTTGGTCTTGTATTCACCGACGGCTTTGAAGCCGGTAAATGCATACGATTGATTCAGTGCACCGATGGCATTCGAGAAGTCGTTCAGCTCGGTATTGACCGCGACAGCCACTTCGCTGAGGCCCACCACCATTGCCAGCACGGCGATCGTCAGCACCAGCACGATTTCCGCGGAAACCACCACGCCAGCCTCATCATTCCACAAAGACTTGATCATCTTGACTGAACCTTTCGCTGAATTCCTTGCGGGACTGGTCGCTGAAATGACACATTTCAGCCATCGCGGCACGCCACCGAGACAATGAGAAGCGTGGCCCCAGGCTTTCCCGGTACTGAAGCCCCGCGTGCCATTCCGCCAGTCGGTTTGGTCTTGTTGCTGAGCCTCTCGATGGGGGCGAGCTATCGCAGGGGGCATGCCAGCCATGCCAATCAAGGGCTTGATCTTTAGCCCTGATCAAGCAGGAAATCCCACGGTTTACTGACGAATTCGCAGAAATCGCGATTCAGAAAAACGCGATCTCATGCGAATTGCGCTTGTTAGGCAGATGAATCATCTGACTGATACTGCTGTTCCGGAACCCTGACACTTTGTTAGCCCCGTCCTACGAGTGATGCCAAACCGCAACGTACTGTTAGGCAGGGACTTACCGCGTTTTCCATGCATTTTTGTCCGGTGCTGGCCGATTCGTTATGTTTCGAGAAGGCAACAGGAGTGTTGACGTTTAGCAACACGTTGGCATGCCCACTACAATCATCCTGCGGGGAAGGTTGTGATATCTTCTGGGGTGCGAAACACAACGAGCCTGGCAACGTGAAATCGTTGCCAGGCTCGTTGTGCTGGGTAAGCGAGAGGACTTGGGAAGCTATTCGCTGTCGGCAGCGTGCTCCTGGAGTTCTTCGAGGCTGACGAACTCCAATGTGGAGATATGTGTCGCTGCCAGTACGACAGGCGGGGCCACCCCGGCGGCCAAGGCTTCCTTCCAGCGTTCAATACAGAGGCACCATTGGTCTCCCGGAACTAATCCGGGGAAATCCCACTCCGGGTTGGGGGTGGAAAGGTCATTTCCGTGGTCCCGCGAGAACTCCAGAAACTCTTCCGTCATCCGGGCACAGAGCAGATGCAGGCCGACATCGCCCGCGCCAGACCGGCAGCATCCGTCGCGGAACCACCCAGTCGCCGGGCTCAGACTGCACGTTTCCAAGTCGGTTCCCAGCACATTTTTCGCGGTCCGCATCATTCGCCTTCCTTGAGTTGCCGTCACAATACCGATTTCAGGCCTCGTCATTCCATTCCGCAGAACCGGAATTCCCTCGAAACTGCGGCGAATTTTGCGGCTGGCTGTACGGAATGGGAAATCTGACTCATGAATTCGCTGTAAACGCCATTCTCAACTAGCATTTCAGCAGCAAGTTGTTGTACACTGCGATCTTCCACATAGCTGTGATGAAGGGGACGTCTCCTTCTGCGGTGGAACGTTTCCTCTAACCCGGGTACGCGACCTCTCTGTTTTTGCGGTCGCGTTGCAGCGTACCCAGCCGTTTCCCGTGCCAGCCTCTGAGTCGGTGGGCATGGATGGCGGTTCTCCCGCTGCTCGGAAAGAGTCTGTTTCGCATGGTTGATCGTAATCTGCTCCGTGAATTCAGCATCGATGACGAAGAGTTGGCCGCCGCATTTGGTAGTGCCCTCGCCGATGCCGAGCATGCTGAAGAAGATAGTCTTGAGCATTTGTACATTGCTGATGGTGGAGTCGATGTTAACTCCATCATCGATGGTACCGTCGTCCGCGTTGAAGGCGATGAAGTCCTCATCGACATCGGTTACAAGAGCGAAGGCATTGTGCCGCTCGATGAGTGGGAAGATGGCGCCCCGCCGCCGCAACCTGGCGACAAAGTCGCCGTGCTGCTCGAAGAAATCGAAGACGAATTCGGCCTGATTCTCCTCTCGAAGCGCAAGGCAGACCGCATCCGTCAGTGGGAAGCCATTGTTTCCCGCTGCAAGGAAGGCGACATCATCAAGGGGACTGTCCAGCGCAAGATCAAGGGTGGTCTGCTGGTCAACATCGGTGTGAATGTCTTCCTGCCGGCCAGCCAGGTCGATATCCGCCGTCCGCCCGATATCGGCGACTATGTGGGTCGCGAAATCGAGTGCATGATCCTCAAGATCGACGAAGCTCGCCGTAACATCGTGGTCTCACGCCGCCGCATGATCGAAGAGCAGCGTCAGAAGCTCAAAGAGAAGTTGCTGGCCGAAATCGAAGAAGGTCAGATTCGCAAGGGGATCGTCAAGAACATCGCCGATTTCGGTGCGTTCGTGGATCTTGGCGGCATCGACGGTCTGCTGCACATTACCGATATGAGCTGGGGCCGCATCGGTCACCCGACCGAAATGGTTAAGATCGACGACGAACTCGAAGTCATGATTCTGCATGTCGACCGGGACCGCGAGAAGATCGCCCTCGGCCTGAAGCAGAAAGAACGCAGCCCCTGGACCGACGTCGAAAACAAGTACCCCGCCGGTACGAAAGTCCGCGGCGAAGTGGTCAACGTCATGTCCTATGGTGCTTTCGTTAAGCTGGAAGACGGCATCGAAGGTCTGGTTCACATCAGCGAAATGTCCTGGACCAAGCGGGTCAATCATCCTTCGGAACTCGTCAGCCCCGGCGACGAAGTCGAAGTGGTGGTGCTCGGCATCAACAAGGAAAAGCAGGAAATCTCGCTCGGTATGAAGCAAGCCCTGCCCAACCCGTGGGACAAGGTTGCCGAGAAGTATCCGCCTGGTGCCACGGTCACCGGTACCGTCCGCAACCTCACCAACTACGGGGCCTTTATCGAGTTGGAAGAAGGCGTGGACGGCCTGTTGCACGTCAGTGACATGTCTTGGACCCGCAAGATTTCGCATGCCAACGAAATGCTGAAGAAGGGTGACGAACTGACCTGCCAAGTCATCAGCGTCGACCAGGAACGCAAGCGGATCGCGTTGGGTCTCAAGCAGATGGCGGAAGACCCGTGGGAAACTCTCATCCCCGGCAAGTACCAGCCCGGCGAACTGGTGAAGGGCAAAGTCACGAAGATCACCAACTTCGGCGTCTTTGTTGAACTTGAGCCGGAACTGGAAGGCCTGCTGCACGTTTCCGAACTGTCCGACCAGAAGGTCGACAATCCGGAATCGTTCGTGAAGGTGGGTGATGATCTGGAAGTGCGGATTCTGCGGATCGATCCAGCCGAACGTAAAATCGGCCTCAGCCGCAAATCAGCCGCCGAGATCGCCGCGATGGAAGCCAAGGAAGCCGCCTCGGCTTCGGCACCCCGTCCCCGGACTGAGCTCAAGGGGGGCATGGAAGGGGCTTCTGGTCCCTTGTTCTCCATGGGCGGAACTGAAGGAGCAGAAGGGGGCGAAGCGGGCTAACCTACGATCGCTATTCGTGATATGACCACCCTTGGAAACAGGGGTGGGAAGTCCGATTATGCAACCAATCCCGTAAGTTCACGAAGATTAAGTAGACCATAACGGCCATTCGGTGCAGACCGGATGGCCGTTATTTTTGCGCAGTTTGCCCAGTCGTTCCCCTTGTTGCAGAAAAACCCACGCTCCTTCTCTCGACAGCGGGCGTTCAATTTCCGATACAGAACGTAAGGATCGGTTGTTATTGCCGGTCGCTCTTGTTGCCCCCGCAGCAGGCGACCGAGGTTTTCCCCTCCTAATTGTTGCGATCGGTAGAGCTTTACATGCGCAAGACCCTCCGTCCACGCACGACGGCAGATGCTGTTCAGACTCCGCTGGAGACTTATCTCCGCGAAATCAATGAAACAGCTCTGCTCAGCGCCGAGGAAGAGAAGGAGCTTTCCTACCGGATCAATCTTGGTGAAAAAGAAGCGCGCGACCAGATGGTGCGAGCCAATCTGCGGTTGGTCGTGAATATCGCCCGCGCCTACACGAACAAAGGCCTGCCTCTGCAGGATCTGATCGAGGAAGGCAACCTGGGGCTGCTGCGTGCCGTCGAAGGGTTCGACCCGGAGATGAACACGCGTTTCAGCACCTATGCCAGCTACTGGATCAAGCAGTCGATCAAACGGGCGCTGATCAACTCCGCCAAGACCATCCGCATTCCGGCCTATATGGTTGAACTGCTCACGAAATGGCGGCGAGCCACCTTCAAGCTGGAAGACGAACTCGGCCGGCCGCCAACTCAGGAAGAAGTCGCCAAGGAACTTGGACTCAACAAAAAGAAGTTGAGCATCGTGAAGAAGGCGATCCAGCTCTACAACACCACGCCGCAGTCTGATGACGAGGACAAAGGCTGGTCGATGAGCGACATGGTGGCCGATGCACGGATCAAAGGCCCGGAAGACGAACTGCTGGATCACGACAATCTCAAGCACGTCTACCGCATGCTCGATCAGATGGAACCCCGGGAAGCGACCATCCTGCGGATGCGGTTCGGTCTCGATGATTCCGAGCCGAAAACGCTCAAAGAGATTGGCGAAGCTTTGGGATTAACGCGTGAGCGCGTCCGCCAGATCGAATCGGATGCGCTCCGCCGGTTGGCCCAAGGCATCCTCGGCGAGTAACACTCGCGTTCCTGCGAAGACGAACATCAGGCTGTCGGTTCTGTGGAACCCTGTCCGGTGGAACGTTTGCATCACTACGAATGCCATGCAAGACGAGCGGCCGGTGTCTTTCGGGACCCGGCCGTTTGTCTTTTTTCCGTGACGTCACGAAACAAAATCAGCCCGGTGCTGAATGGCAACCGGGCTGAAATGGACATCAATTACATCAGAAGCCAGCTTAGTAAACACCCACCGTGGTGGTCTTGGCGAACTCATGGAAGGGGCGGGTGCCACTGATGCCGTCCCACGGATACGGCTCGCAGGGATGCTCTCGCTCCCCTTCGTCACGCTCCATGAAGCCCGGAATAAAGAGTTCCTTGGTGAGCGTATAGAGCTTCACGCGGCCAGTTTCACCATAGCCCACCACTTTGTTGTAGTCATTGAATTCGACCACTTCGATGGCAGCCCGTGGTTCCGGGGCATGGTAGGTGATCTTGTAATTGTCCGCCGGGTCAAACGGCTTGCTGCAGGCCAGACCCATGAGGGTGTTGCCATAGGTTGGCGTCATGAACACATCCGGGCCGAGCAGTTCTTCTTTGCAGAAGCGGTACCACTGCGGCGAGAACTCGGTACCCCCGCCGAAGATCCCCGTGATCCCCGATTCGGCGATGCTGGAGCCTTCGTCCATCAAGCGAGTCGCCAAGGCTTCCAATAGCTTCGGCGTCATAAAAGCGCACTTGATGTCGTGCCCGGCCGAGAGAATGGTCAGCACCTGATCGATGACGTGTTTCTTGTAAGCTTCCGCCTCCTGAATCTTTCCCTGCTTGAGCAGTTTGATGACCCAGCGGGGATCCAGATCGACACAGAAGCAAATTCCGCCACGGTATTGTGCGAGGTGCTCGACCGCCAACCGCAATCGACGCGGCCCCGAGGGACCGAGCATCAGCCAGTTGGAGCCCTTGGGAAAGTATTCATCCGGAAGGGTATGACTGAAGACTTCGTAGTCGATCCAATGATCTTCCACGACCAGACGGCTTTTCGGGATGCCGGTGGTTCCGCCGGTTTCAAAGACATACATCGGCTTGCCGGCGAGACCTTTCGGCAGCCAGCGAGTGACTGGCCCGCCGCGGAGTTCATCGTCTTCGAACAGCGGGAATTTCTTCAGATCGTCGAAACAGTTCACGTCAGTGAGCGGGTTGAAATTGAACGTTTTGGCCTTTTCCAGCCAGTAGGGCGAGCCGGTTTCCGGGCTGAAATGCCATTGCACGGTTTCCCGGGTATGGGCATCGAGGGCGGCCCGGGCTTCTTTCACGCGATCGGCGAGATTGCTCACTTTGCGGTCTCTTTTGACGGTAAGGGGGCGACCAAACGACTGGCGTTGGCGTTCGATCGATGATAGTCACGAACTGTGAGAATTTCCAATTTTGCAAAAACCTGATCGTGCCATGAACGACAGATGTCACAGCACGACCAGAGCACATATCTCGTCTATACCGGGCCGGCTTAGAGATCTTTCGTTTCCGGTACGATGTAGGGAGCCCGATATTCGCGGGTGAGCATGGGATTGGCCTTGTCCGCCAGTTCCCCGGAGAACGTTTCCGTGCCCGCCAGGGTCAGTTTCGGACCGAGCGTTATTTTGGTGCTCGCCGGATCGACTTGGTTGTCCTGCAGGTGCTTTAGGAAGCGGTCGAGCGTTTCGCCCGCTTCGGCATCACTCTGGAAGTGGTCGGTCAATTCCTGCGAGGAGCTGGGCTGACCCAGGCGGTAGGAAATGTTCCCCACATGACACAGCGCGCTCGACAAATGCCCTTCCAGAATGTCGGCGTTCAGATCTTCGACTTTCCGGCTGCGAACAGCTTTCACAAAGTTATCGAAGTGGTTCTGGTCGCCGCCCCCCATGAACTTGGAGACTTCGTTGCCATCTTTATCGTAGACCACGCCACCGTTATAGCTGGGGCTGACCATGTAGCCTTCACTGCCGTAGAAAATCACGCCGACTTTTGCCCCGCGGTAGTCGTCGGTCTTCAGTCCGCGAACTTCGAAAACCAGTCGATTTCCCGACCCATACTCGTGAATGCAGACCTGAGTGTTCGCAGTTTCCCCGGCATCTTTGTAGCCAAAGCGGCCGCCGTAGCTGGTAACGGTATCGCCGAGATCCATTTCTCCGAGACCCCAGCGGGCGATGTCCATCTGGTGGATGCCCTGGTTACCGAGATCGCCATTGCCGTAGTTCCACTGCCAGTGCCAATCGTAGTGCAACTTGGGACGGGTCAGTGTGTCCATGGCTGCCGGTCCGCACCACAGATCGTAGTTGATGCTGGCGGGAACATCGTAGTTGCCGGGAGCACCGATGGGGCCGCGCGGCTTGTAACACAATCCCCGGGCCAGTTTCACCTCACCGAGTTTGCCCCCCTTGATGTAATCGATCGCTTCCCGCATGCCGGGATTGGAGCGGCTTTGGGTGCCGGTCTGCACGATCTTGCCGTACTTCCGAGCGGCTTCCACGATGCGGCGGCCTTCGCTCACATTGTGACTGACCGGCTTTTCGACGTACACATCTTTGCCGGCTTGGATGGCCCAAATCGCAGAGAGGGCATGCCAGTGGTTCGGGGTCGCGATGCTGATGATGTCAATCGATTTGTCTTCGAAGCACTTCCGCATGTCGACGTAGATTTCGGGCTTGTAGCCGTAGGTCTTCTCAATGCCTTGCGAGACCCGCATCCCAACTGTCGCGTCGACATCGACAATCGCGGCGATTTCACAGTCTTTGCGCTTTCCGAAGCCCGCAATATGGGAACCGCCGCGGCCATTCACGCCCACCACGGCGACCCGCAGCTTTTCATTGGGGCTGGACGACTGGGTTTCCTGAGCGAAAGCCGAGCGGGACAGGCCGGTGCTCATGGCGGCAGCCGCCGCAGCAAACAGCGAATCTTCGAGGAAATCGCGGCGAGATGAACGTGACATGGGGTTCGTCCTCGGGTGGGTGAAGCGGTCGTTAAGCCGGCGATCAGCGCCGCTGGTGATGTTCCAGTCTTTAAGTTTACGCCCGGAACGGATCAACCTGCAACCATACATCTGTCGAAACAGATGTCAAAGGGGGATCATGGAGGCGGTCGGCTGCCTGTTTCTCCGCGGTTCGCAAGAATGTTCACCCATCGCGATAGTTGGTCGTGAGTCGACAGTCGGGTATAGTTAAGGGGCGCACGACAGTCGCTCGTCCCTGCTGCAGAAAGAGATTATGGCGGACTTATTTCACGAGTGCGGGATCGTAGCGATCTATCACCTGCCTAACCGGGGGATCAGTCGCTTCGCTGCCGATGGTGATCCCGCGACCACATCTCGCCATATTCCGCGCTTGCTGCTGGAAATTCAGAACCGCGGTCAGCTCGCCGCCGGCATGACCAGTTACGACCCCGACCGGCTGGAACTGCTGCACACCCACAAGAACGTTGGTCAGGTTACGGAAGTCTTTCACCTCAACCATCGTGAGCGGTTTGAAGATCTCATGAAATTGCAGCGGGGAATCGCTGCCATTGGGCATGTGCGTTATGCCACCTGCGGCGATGACGATGTCAATTACGCCCAGCCGTTTGAACGCAAACACATCGAAAAGTCGAAGTGGTTCAGCTTCGGCTTCAATGGGCAGTTGGCCAACTATACGGAACTGCGGGATGAGATCCTCACTCAGCAGGATTTTCATCTCTCGCGGAAAAACGACACTGAAATTCTGATGCACCTGATTGCCCAGCAGCTTTCAGGAGACAAGCGTCCCACGCCGCTGGAATTGCTGGGTCAACTCGCCAGGCGACTCGATGGGGCCTACAACATTGCCTACCTGAACGCGCAAGGCGACATGATTATTGCCCGCGATCCGTTGGGCATTCGGCCGCTGTGCTACGCCATCGACGGACCGATGTTCGCCGCGGCGAGTGAGAGCGTGGCTCTTGCCAATCTTGGCTTTCATAACGAAGACATCAAAGACCTGCCGCCCGGTCATGCGGTGATTATTCGCAAGGGGGAACTGTCGGTCGAGCAATATGCCCCTTCGCCCAAGCGAGCCCATTGCTTCTTCGAATGGATCTACTTCGCGAACGTGGCCAGTCGACTGGATGACCGCAGCGTTTATCTCACGCGGAAACGACTCGGGGAAGAGTTAGCCCGGCAGGAAGAGCTGGAAATTGACCGGGATCTGCACGACACCATTGTCGTGCCTGTGCCCGATACCGCCAAAGCCGCCGCCGATGCCATGGCCCACGCCTTGCGGGTCCCCTGTGTCGAAGGGCTGATCCGTCAACGCTATATGGGGCGGACCTTCATAGAAGGGGGGGCCAATCGCGGCGAAAAAGTCCGCATGAAATACACGCCGCTGCCCGACGTGCTGGAGGGCAAACGGGTCTTGCTGGTGGAAGACACCATCGTACGGTCGACCACCATGAAGGCTTTGATTCATCAGCTGCGCGACCGCGGCCGTGCGAAAGAAGTCCATGTGCGTGTGGCCTGTCCGCCGATCATCGCCCCGTGCTTCTATGGCATTGATATGTCGACGGTCACAGAATTGTTCGCCCCACAATTCATGTCGGACAGCACGCTGACGGCTGAGACCGAGCGGAAGATGGCCAAGTCGCTCGAAGCCGACAGCTTGCGGTATCTTTCATTACCCGCGATTGCCCGCAGCGTCGATTTGCCCACGGGAAGCTTGTGCCAGGCCTGCCTGGACAGCAACTATCCGACCGAAGCCGGGAAGCGACTGTATCAGCTCGCGCTTGAGAAACACGAGAAACAACTCTCGACAGGTTGTAGTACCGGACGAGTCCTTGAGTCCTCGCCTCTGCTCGCCCCCGCGGTTCGTTGAAGGCACCAGGTGCCAGGGTGATGACCATTCGCCCTGCCACCATCTCCCACCGTTTCCGAACGATCCAGCCGATGCTCACTGAACACGAAATGACCATTCGCGTGCGGTACTGCGAAACCGATGCGATGGGGTTCCTGCATCATTCCCAGTTCGTCAATTACTACGAAACGGGACGCACAGAATTGCTGCGCGAGCAGGGGGGCAATTACCGCGAGATTGAAGAGTCGGGGTTGTTTCTGGTCGTCGTCAAACTGGAATGCCGGTATCACTCCCCAGCCAAATATGACGACCTGCTGACATTGAAAACGAAAGTCGAACGCGTTTCCGCCGCTAAAGTGGAACACAGTTATCGACTGTATCGAGGCGAGCAATTACTCGCGACAGCCTCTTCCGTGCTGGCTTGCGTCGACAAAGCCGGCCGCGTGGCCCGGTTGCCGGATTCGATTGCCGTCCACAATCCGAATGCCTGATTGATGGCCGTGTTGCAACGAAACAGCCCGGCGTCATGAAGACACCGGGCTGTGATTCCTTCGTCGTCTCGCAGGCGACAAAACTACTTGGCTTCGGCGGTCACGCCTGGCCAATCATCGGTGCGGAACGGCGTCAACGGCAAACCTTCGTTGCTGTAAACGTTGACGACGGGGTTATCGGCCCAGCCATAACGCACAGCAACAGGGTCCGCGACGGCATCGGCCCAGACTTCGATGGTGTTCGGGCCGGTCACCTTGCCGTTGGCCCAAACCCACTTCTTGTCTTCCCCAGTGATGGCAAAACCGATGGCTTCGTTGACATCAAACGGACGGAAACCGTTCACATTGTCAAAGGTCAACGTCACCTTGTTGCCCGACTTGGCCATCGACTTGTAACGCGGGCTCTTATGAGCGATGGAGATGCCATACTCATTCGCCAACGCCCAGCGAGCCAGTCGCTTGCCGACATCGAGCTTGTTCTTCGGGTGAATGTCTTTGCCTTCACCAATGTCGATGATGACCGCCTCTCCGGTGTGAGTCAGCACATCCATCGTCATGGTTTGGGCTTCACGCAACTCTGCCCATGAGCTTTCGCCGGGTTCCGGCTTCTCGGCCAGGAAGTCGGCCAGTTGCACCCAGTAGAACGGAAAGTCGCCCTGGCCCCATTCATCGCGCCAGTGCTGAATCATCAGCGGGAAGAGGTGCCGATACTGGTAAGCACGGCCGGCATTGGTTTCGCCCTGATACCAGATCGCCCCTTTGATGCCGTAGCCAATGATGGGCTTCAACACGCCATTGTACAGGTTGGCCGGACGGTGCTGACCAGTCATCTGGCCATCAAGGCTTTGCGGAGGTCGTGGTGAAGGTTTGCCAGCGGCTTTAGCGGCTTCCACGTCCTTCTTCCATTGTTCCATCGCTGCGGCGAACTTCTCTTTTTCAACCGGATCGCTGGCCTTCTTCTCCATCTCCTCCCAGCGGGCGAGCAAGGGGCCATACATGTCCGCATTGGCAGCCAGCAGATCGCGTCGCACCCAGGCTTCGGCCGCTGAACCACCCCAGGCGTTGTCGATGAGACCCACGGGGACGTTCAACGTCTTGTGCAATTGACGACCGAAGAAATAGCCGACGGCGGAGAAGTCGCCCACGGTATCCGGTGTGCAGGGCTGCCACGATCCGTTGAAGTTCGACTGCGGCTCTTGCGTACCTACCTGCGGAACAGTGATGAAACGCAGGTTCGGATAGTTTGCGGTCAATCGTTCCAGATCGGGATCATTCGCCTGGTTGACCGACCACTGCATGTTCGACTGGCCCGAGCAGACCCAGACTTCGCCGACGAGAACATCGGAAATCTTTAGTTCGTTCTTGCCCTTGATGGTCAAGGTCAGAGGGTCATGACTAACCGCCAGCGGTGCCAGCTCGACCATCCAGCGGCCATCGTCAGCGGCCTTGCCTGAGACCGACTGATCGCCGATCGAAACCGTGACTTCTTCCCCGGCTTCGGCCCAGCCCCAGACCTTATTCTTCATCCCCTGCTGCAACACCATATGATCGGTGAAGAGTGCCGGGACTTTCACATCGGCTGATGCCAGATCGGCAGCGCCGAAACAAACTCCCATAGCCCAGACGGCGTGCAGCGCGGCACGTCGCCACGTTCCCCAAGTCCGCATAGCGATTCCCTCTTGAGTGTCGATCGTGAATTCACTCGCATCATTGGCCGACAAACATATGCAGCGCGAGTGATGTGACCGCAGTATCAACCGCAAGAAGACGAACCGCAAGGGAGCCACCGGTCGAACTTCGCACGTTTCGTCAGGGAGCCAATGAAACGGCAGCGGCGCCGGTAATGGCCAGGGTTTCTGTGCCTTGCACGAAACCGATGATCTGGCTGCGAGATCGTTGCCAGTCCTTAGGCAGGCTCAATGTCGCCGTGCCCTGCGAGATGGGGCCACGTGAAATCGTCGTCCAATTGCGAACGGCATTCACATGAGTCAATGTTTCCCCCCGGTTTTCCCCCGCGGTCACTTTTGACGACAAGCCGCTCTCCACCAGCACGAGTTGTAGTTCCGCATTCTGAGCCGCCGGGGAGACGGTGTACGTGACCTGGCAAGTTTTGTCGGTCGTGTTGACCTGACATTTCAACGTCACTTGATGACGCACCGGTGTCTTCAGGGCAT
Source organism: bacterium (assembly GCA_016125225.1). Lineage (GTDB taxonomy): Bacteria > Planctomycetota > Planctomycetia > Planctomycetales > Planctomycetaceae > DSVQ01. Next base: position 66,951 of record WGME01000010.1, read on the forward strand.
TGCCAATGGCGGTGTCTGCCAGTTTCCAGTTCGAACCGACAAATTCGTCACGTCCGTTGACAATCATCTGCGGCGTATAGATCGCCGAGAGTTCTAGCTCATTTCCGTAATGCCGCTGCCGGGCGGTGTACTTGGCATGGGCAAAGCGATCGGACCAGCCCAGGCGGTCCCAGTAATCGACATGCCAGCCAATGCAGTAGATGGCATGTCCCGATTTGGTCTGCGTTTCGGCAATCCGTTTGAGCAATTGATCGGCGGGGGGACAACTGCTGCACCCTTCCGATGTAAAAAGCTCAACGACGGCGATGCCTGGAAACTCCGCAGCGCTCGCTGACTGAGTCAGAACGGCCAGAAGTGGTGCGATCCACAACACCAAGCCGGTTCGCATGGCGAAAGCTCCCACATCTCATGTTGCTACAGACCCGCCTGCAGAAATCGTATAGATCGGCTGCGCGGACGTCGAGTGAGATTGGGATGCCGGGGGGCTGGCTTTGGTTACTTGACTCCCGGGTTTGAATCGGTTTTTTGGGCCAGTCGCTGCACGTGGTCCACCTTCAGCACGTGCTGGATGCGAGTGTACTTCAGCGGATTGCTTTTGAAGCGGCGGCGAGATTCATCGGATTCAAACAGATACAAATCGCCATCGAAGAAGGCCCCGTAATCGGTGCTGCCCTGCACGGCCCGATCGGTCTCATTCAGCAAGACCGGATCGCAACCGAGTAGTCGGGGTGCAAATTCCTGGGGACGCGTCCGGAAGGCTTTCAGTTCGGCTTCATTCGCGAGGTAATACGTCAGGCCTTTGTACTCGTAGGCGAAATCGGCACTCCCGAGCACCCATTTGCGTTCCGCTCCCAAGGCCACCGGGGAATACCCATCCATTCCGACGATCGGCTGTGGGTCACCGAGGGTAATCTCCTGCTGCGGATCGGCGGTCTCTTCCGGTGGCGTCTCGGCTTGCGGCTGCTGCACAATGACAATTTGATTGAACTGATCAAACTGTCCACGTGAACGAACGGCCGTCGTGCGGTAGCGGTTCAGATCCTGGAAGCCTTCCACCTGGCTGATGAGTCGGCCGGAAAGTGGATCGATGATCACATCACAGGGCAACGCATGCACGCCGAATCGCTGCACCAGTTGTCCCCCTTTGATATTCGCGGGGTTACCGGCATCGACCTTCACGGCAATATATTGTGTCGAGAGGATGCCCACCACATCAGGCTGATGGAGAACCTCCTGCTCCATGCGTCGGCAAGGGGGGCATTGTTGCCCGTAGAAGTGAACCAGCAAAGGTCGCTTGGCGCGAACCGCCTCGGCATAGGCAGCATCGTAATCGGCCCGCCAGACATCCGCGGCGTACAGCGACGCCGTAGACGCGGCCGCAACCACCATCCCCATCATCAGCACAAATCGGAAGAGGTGGTTCACCATCTCGGGCATTCCCCAAGCGTTGCCTTCACTCACAGACTGGGCTGCGGCCAAACACCGCAGATGGCGCACCAATCCTGTTCGTTCTGCATCGTCTGGAGACCGGGATGAACTCTGATAGAAAAGATTGCGGGCACACATCCACGAGAACCGGCAGACTTTGCCGGGCAATCACTCGTGACGCATCGCACTCCGACCAACAATCAGCTTGTCTTCGAGGTAGTTGCCAGGAACCAGTGAAACCTTATTGAAAGGAATGGCAACTTTGACTTCGATCAGGTCGCGAGTATTGGCAGCGACACATTCATTGCCCGGGTTCGGATTGCCTTCTGCTGCGGTGATGGTGATATCAATATCGATGTCGCTCCCGGAAACCGACAGCGATGACTCCAGAAAGTCACGGACTGCACTGATCACCTGAGCGTTACTGGAACCATCGAGAATGGCCATGCGTGTGCCTTCGCGTGAAGCGTTGGTCACCATGTTGGCTACCCAGAGGGCGCGGCCGAATTCGATAATTCCCATGGTCACCAGCATGAACACCGGTAAGACCATAGCCATTTCGACAATGGCGGCAGCGCGTCGGTGGTGCCGCCTCGAACGTACGTGGGCGGACAGCATTCGTCATCCTTTCTGAACGACCGAAGAACTTCGGATTCCGATGGAAGTCTGTGGCCCGCAATCCATCGCCATGGCGAACCCTATGTCATGCCAAAAACGAAGATGGAAAAATTCAGACAAAAATTGGAAATGCGGTGGCTCACCTCAATCGATGTGCTATGGCAACAAACCGTGTTGCCAGATGATGCAGGCGTCTGTTGTCAATTCGCCGCACGTTGCCGAATCTCCGCAAGCGAAGTAATAACCTGCATTTGCATCATTCCGGTGGGTCTCAACGATTTTTGCCGTCGTCGATTTCTGGCGTGAAATAGTTTGCCTTTGGTCGAGCGATTTTTCGTGATCGCTGCGACGCTCCTGGCGTCAATCACCGGAAGCGACATCGTGATCGATATGTTCATCGCGATGTTCTTCGGGCCCACAGCGAGATGAGTTCACCTCGCTGCGAAGACCGGTCTAGCGCCTGTCTCACACATCTCCAGGAATGAAAGGTGACCAATGTCGCGCCTGCCCGGATGGTCGAATGTGCGCGCCGTTGAGCCCGAGAAATTGCAGGCTCGGCGGAGGTTTCTACAGTTCGCGGGAGGGGCCAGCCTTGCGCTGCTGGCTCATCCTTTGTCGGCGGCTGATCCTGATGTGCCCTACGACCGAGTCGAAGAAGACTGGACGCTGGTCATTGGTGAACCGGAACCCGAGGCCCATGCTCCGCAACTGCTCAACGTCATCTCACCTACAGGTGATCTGGCCGGGAAGTATGGCATCCTCGAGTTGAACCATTCGACTCAGCCGGAATACTTCGAAGGTGGTCTGCAAATGCAGCTTTGGTCGGGGGATGAATGCCGCGAGCATGCCACCACCGCCGATTCCAGCCTGCTGATGACGACGGGAGAAACGATCAGCTATACGCTGGTAATGGCCGTGGGATATGGCCAATTGCGGTTCCGCGTCAAGAACGGCACGTCCACCACCTGGGGCAGCTTTGGCGGTTCTGATCTGCTGGTGACTTCTTCGACGTCACTTAACAACCTGACAGGTTATTCGCCGACGATTTCCGCATCCAAATCGCGGGTCGGGTTCGCCGGTCATCGCGTGGAAAAGTTCGCGTTGAAGCAGGTTCGCTACTACGTCGACAACACGGTCGTGAAAGTCGACGAAACCTATCGGCAGGTGCATCCGGCATTGGAATAGAGGCAGCGAGGATCGTTCTCCGTTGCAGCGATATTGAACATCAGGGCCGGGACTTCGTTCGAACAACCACTTCATCTACCTTCCCGCCAAGGGCGAAGGAGCACTTATGCCTGCGCAGCCGATGGGCATCCGTCAGCGATTGACACCCCGATCTCTGATACAAACCAAGCCCAATCAACGACAAGGGGTGATTCTGGTACTGGCCGCGATTTTGATCGTCATCATCTTTGCAATGGTGGCCTTCTCGGTTGACCTGGGTTACGCCGCCCTCACGAAATCTCAGCTACAGATTGCCGCCGATGCCTCTGCGTTGGGAGCATGCCTGGAATTGAGCGACGGCCTGGGACCGCAACCCATCAACACCGTGGCTGAGACAACAACCATTGCGAACGCAGCCGCACTCTCAATTGCCGGTTCAAACAAGAACGGCGACCAGTCTGGCACTTACCTGGATACGAGTTCCGATATCCAATACGGCCAGGCCACGTACAACGCTCAAGCCAATACCTGGAATACCACCTGGGGTGTGGCTCCGTACAATGCGATCCGGGTCAATGCACGTCGCAGCAAAACCTCTGGGGTCGGCGGAGATCGCAAACTTGATCTGATGTTCGCCCCGATCATGGGGATTGACGATATCTCGTTGTCCTCGTCTGCGACCGCTGCGTTACTCCCCGGCATTGGGTTTCGCATTCCGCCCGGGAGTTCAGAAACCATCGATGTCCTGCCGATCGCTCTCGATGTTCCGACATGGGAGGCACTCATGAACGGTACCGGGACAGATCAGTACACGTACAATGCCGCGTCAGGCACGGTCTCCGCTGGTCCCGACGGGATTCTGGAAGTTGACCTGTACCCCTACGGCAATGGAGCACTCCCCCCAGGAAACCGGGGGACGGTCGATATCGGTAGCCCCAACAACAGCACCAACGACTTGAAGCGCCAGATCCTCTACGGGCTGAATGAGTACGACCTCAGCTTCTTCAATGGAGAACTCCGCACCGATGACGGCGAGATCATATTGAATGGCGACACCGGCATTAGTGCGGGGATTAAAGATCAGCTCGAACAGATCAAAGGTCAACCGCGGTTGATTCCGTTGTTCTCGGCGGTCTCCGGCCCCGGCAACAATGCCATGTACACCGTCCCAAAGTTCGTGGGAATTCGCATTCTCTATGTGAAGCTGACCGGGGGAAGCAAGAAGGTGATCGTTCAACCGGCCCCCTTCGTCTCGGCCCAGGTGATTCGCGGTGGCAGCACGATCGGCCTCGACAGCTACTTTACTCCACCTCGGCTGATCAACTGAGAGGTGGAATGGTCGGCGACACGATTCGTGGATTGAATCATCAATGGTTCAAAATGAATTCATTGGAATTCAAAATGGCCCAGAAGACATCCTGGAGGCCACGGATCGGGTCGCGGCTGCCGGCTCGGTTGTAGGCCGCGTTCAGTGATTGCAGTTCCGTGGGTGTTGGCTTGCGAGATAATGCCGTCAGATACAGCACTTCGATTTTGCCGGGTGTCGATCGTAGCGCTGGCGGTTTGAAATCGCTTTTGACGCGGCTGGCCGATTTTTGTGTCACCGCCGCGACTCGGCCTTCCAGGACCGATCGCAGAAAACTCCCTGGCGCACCGCTGGTAGCACTTCGCACCAGTTCGCCGTTCATCAGCGTCAAGGCCTGGGGCACCGTGCCATTGAATGTGTCGGCTTCGTCATTCTCGTCAGTGCCAAACAACTGCACGAACTGTTGCAGCCACTCATTCCGCTTGGCTTCCGATTGATCAAAATTTCGCCCCGCAAGATGAGCCGCCGTCGCGATCAGCATCGAATCATAAAGCTGCTCGGCAGTGAAGGGTTTCAGATAACGGTGCGAGAATAACGGCACGGCCCCGGCCGACGGATCATCGACGGCATTCTCTGCCGTCGATGCACTCGTCAATTGATAGGCATCGCTGGCCGTAATCCAGCGGCATAGACGTTTCACATCATGTCCGCTGGCTCGGAACTGCTCGGCCAGGTATGCGAGCAATTCGGGATGGGATGGCGGGTTGTGCGGGCCCATATCATCAACCGGTCGAGTGAATCCCTGTCCAAGAAAATGGCCCCACATGCGGTTCACAAAGGCTTCAGAAAGGTACGGCTTGGAGGGGTCGATCACAATGGCGGCCAGTTGATGTCGAGGACCGCCGATACCAGCGTCTGGCGGTGTGCCATCGATAAACTGCCGGGTGATGGCCTCCATCGTGCCGGCTCGTTTTTCAAAAAAGATCAGATCCTGCGTGTTGTCATCGCTGAGGTAGATAGTCTGCCGGCCATTAACGTTCTGCCGCCGCGTTCCCCGAAAAAAAGCGTTCAGCCCCCAGAACTGGGCTTGTTTCCAGTCATTGAACGGATGGTTGTGGCACTGGGTGCACTGCACCTGCATTCCGAGAAACAGCCGGGCGGTAATCGAAGTCGCGGGAACGGCCTCTTCGTTCAGATGGCTGGCGATGAAACCGATAGCGCCAAGATCATCTGAACTGCCTGTCGCCGAGATCAGTTCGTAGGCAAATTTATCGTAGGGCATGTTCTGGGCGAACGCCGCCATCAACCAACGATCCAGATCGCCCCGCGCCGTGCCGTTTTGACGATTGGCCCGCCCCACGAGCCAGTTGCCCCACAGATTGCTCCACTGCCGAGCGTAATCGCTGTCGGCCAGTAACGAGTCCACCAGCCGGGTTCGCTTATCCGTTCCTCCATCGGCAAGATAGGGCATTAAGGTTTCCAGCGAGGGAATATGCCCGACCAGATCGAGACTGACTCGCCGGGCAAATTCGCCATCGTCGGCTGGAGCGGAGGGCGTCACGCCGTTGTCGCGCCAACTTTGCTGCAGCTGCCGATTGATTTCGGCCACGACCTCGCTATCGGTCGGCAGAGCCGCGAGTGCCGTCTGAGCACTTGCCCACAGACAGTAGATGCCCAAGACAAGAGGCAAGACGCAAAGACGATGAGTGACCGGAACCGTCATGGATCTGTCTCTCGATAAGATGAAATGGCCAGCCAGACCGAGGGAAGGTCGCTGACAAAACTACCGCGACATGGCATGGACCAATTTCGTGCAAGGTCGCGGCTATTGGCCCATAACCCGTGCAGCGATCGCCTCAACGGGTGAACTGTTAAAACGAATATAACTACAACTCAGTGTCACTGAGAAGCATTCGCCTCCGAAAGTGTTCCATCAATGACTCCACCAATGATCACAACCCTGAGATCTCGATAACTGACCTCGCGGGCCGCGAATTCCTTCGTGTGAATTGTGATTCTTCGTCGTGTCATCAACGACATTCGAGTGAAACACCTTGAAATGAAGGCGATTTCCGCAACGTCTGGCTGGATCACCCGATAGCTTTGGGATGCGTGAAATGACTGTGGACGAAGAGCCGTTGCATCTGCCAGACACCATTTCCTGCCTCGCCGCCATCCCTATTCCCACTCTGCTGCTCGATGAGCGCCGGATTGTCATCTACGCCAATCCTGCCTATTGCAAATTCCTGGGGACGGAACCGACCGCCTTGCTTCAGCGGCATTTCTTTGAAATTCATAACGGCTGCTGGTGTACGAGTTCGCTGCAGCGTTCGTTCGAGCATTCCGAATTTGACCAGACCGAATCTGTCCTTCAGTTTGAACTCCAACTGGAAGGGATTGGCAGTCACAACATCGCGATTCATCATCGCATTCTGGATCACGACTCTCAGCATCCCATGCGTCTGGTCTCGATTTTTGATCTCAACAATGTCAGCAAGCTCGAACAGGCATTGCGTCGGTGCGAAGCCCGAAATCAGACTCTGCTGAATACCGCGGTCGATGCCATCGTCATCATCAACACCAGGGGAGTGATCAAGGCCTTCAATCCCGCCGCGGAACGACTGTTCGGCTATTCCAGCGATGAAGTTCTGGGACTCAATGTCAATGTGCTGATGCCGCCTCCGTATCAACAGGAGCATGACAATTATCTGAGACGTTACCTCGAAACCGACGAACGTCGCGTGATTGGCATTGGCCGCGAAGTCGTGGGGCAGCGGAAGGACGGTACGACATTCCCCATGGAGTTGGCGATTTCCGAAATCTCTGATGGTCAGGAGCGCCAGTTCGTCGGAACCGTGCGGGATATCACGGTTTCAAAACGGACCAAGCAGGCCCTGCGAGACAGTGACGCACGGGCTCGGGCCATCCTCAGTACCGCCGTCGATGCGATTGTCATCATTGACGAGACCGGGTTGATCAAGTCCCTCAACCCCGCCGCCCAGCGAATGTTCGGTTACACTTATCATGAAATGATCGGCGAGAACGTCAGCCTGTTGATGCCGGCGCCGTACAAAGATGAGCACGACAGCTACCTGGCACAGTACTTGAAGACTGGTGTTCCGCGTGTCATTGGAATTGGTCGAGAAGCGGTCGGTCGCCGACGTGATGGTTCCACCTTTCCCATGGAGCTATCCGTCAGCGAATTTCGTCAGGGCAGCCATCGCTACTTTACGGGGATTGTCCGCGACATCACGGAACGCAAGCGGTACGAAGCCCGCCTGCAGGAATCGTTTAACGAATCGCAACGCGCCCGCAAGCGATTACAGTCGCAAACGATCGAACTCGAATTCCAAGCTAACGAACTGACCAAGGCACATCTGGCAGCCGATGCCGCAAACCAGGCAAAAAGTGAGTTTCTGGCCAACATGAGCCATGAAATACGCACCCCGATGACGGCCATTCTGGGTTTTACGGAACTGCTCGAAGGCTCACTCGCTGACCCGGCCGATCGCGAATCGATCGAAATCATCCGACGTAATGGCGAGCACCTGCTCGAAATCATCAACGACATCCTGGATATCTCGAAGATTGAATCTGGCCGTTTTGAGGTCATGCATACGCGCTGTAATCCGGTCGAAATCGTGAACGATGTGGTTTCGCTGTTACAGATCAAGGCCGAGCAGAAAGGGATTTCACTGATCGCCGAACTCATCGAGCCGTTGCCACAGGTCATCTTCAGCGACGCCTTGCGACTAAGGCAGGTTCTCTTGAATCTGGTGAGCAATGGGATCAAGTTCACTGATGCCGGCACGGTGAAAATCAAGCTGCAGCATGTTCAGATGCACGATCATACCTGGAACTTGGAAATTCAGATCTCCGATACCGGAATTGGCATTTCCGAAGCACAGATGCAACACCTCTTCAAACCGTTCACTCAAGGCGACACCTCGGTCACGCGCCGCTATGGAGGAACCGGCTTGGGGTTGGCACTCAGTCATCATCTGGTTCAACTTCTCGGCGGAGAAATTGATGCGTCCAGTGTCGCAGGTGCCGGTTCATGCTTTACCATCCGTCTCCCTCATGAGCCGAACCAGCCCGACAGCTTGATGGTCAAAGACGGAACGCCCGAGCAAATCGTCCCGTTGGCGCTCCCCATGCATGTCGAGGATGCGATATCGGAACCGCTCCTGAAAGCGAGGATTCTCCTCGTCGAAGACTGTGCCGATGTTCGCCGTTACGTTTCCTTTCTGCTCGTCAAGCTGGGAGCCGAAGTCGAGACAGCGATTCATGGTCAAGAGGCTCTGTCGATGGTGTTCCATACGTTGGAAGATACGCATCCCTTCGATCTTATTGTGCTCGACATGCAAATGCCGATTCTGGACGGGTACAACACGGCACGCCAGCTTCGAGCCAAGGGTTTCACGGGTCCAATTGTGGCACTGACGGCTCACGCCATGTCGGGTGACCGAGAAAAATGCCTCGCGGCTGGCTGTGACGATTACATCTCGAAGCCGATCGACAAAACCGAACTGTACCAGACGATCGAATGGTTGCTGGCGAACTCGAAACCCCGGGTAATGTCTGCTCTCGACCATGCTCGCTCATGATTTGCTGCCGCGACGCTTCAATTAGGGGGACTGGAGAACCTATACTGCCAAACTTCAACCGGTGCAGGTTCCTGGTTTCTGATAGAACGACGCGGAATGCTCTCGACGGACGTTGCAATTATCGGTGGCGGCATTGTGGGCCTGGCCACGGCGTATCGCCTGCTGGAACGATATCCCGGCAAATCAGTGGTCGTGCTTGAGAAAGAGCGCGAACCGGCGATGCATCAGACCGGGCACAACTCCGGCGTGCTGCACTCGGGCATCTACTACAAACCCGGCTCGCTCCGCGCCATCAACTGCCGTCTCGGTAAGCTGGCCATGCAGGAGTTTTGCGAACGCGAACAGATCCCCTTTGAACTCTGCGGCAAGGTGATCGTGGCAACCTCATCGGCTGAGTTGCCACAGTTACAGCGAATCTACGAGCGCGGTCAGGCCAATGAGATTTCGTGCCGATTGATCGATGCCGCGGAACTCAAGGAGATCGAACCGCATGTGAAAGGAGTGAAGGCGATCCATGTCCCGGAGGCGGGCATCGTCGATTATCGCCAGGTCTGCGAGCGTCTTGCTTTGAAGATCATCGAAGCCGGCGGGACAATTCTCACACAGGCGAAGGTAACGGCGGTCTATCGGCGTGGCAGCCGGATCATTCTGGCAAGCATGGCTGGTGAAGTCGAAGCACAGCACGTGATTACCTGTGCGGGATTGCAAAGCGACCGAGTGACACGCCTGACTGGTCAGACTCCCGTCGCACAGATTGTTCCCTTCCGTGGCGAGTATTTTGAAGTGAAGCCGTCGGCCCACAAGTTATGCCGGGGGCTGATTTATCCCGTTCCCGACCCCAACTTTCCCTTCCTGGGCGTGCACTTTACACGCATGATACATGGTGGCGTGGAATGTGGACCGAATGCTGTGTTCGCATTCTCGCGCGAAGGGTACTACCGCACCAGTTTTCAACTCTTCGATTTTCTAGAGTCGATCACCTATAGCGGTTTCTTGCGTCTTGTGTGGAAGCATGGCCGGGCAGGATGTGAAGAGTTATGGCGGTCATTCAGCAAACCCGCGTTCGTCCGGGCTCTGCAGAAACTGGTCCCAGAGATTCAATCCGAGGATCTGGTTCCCGCTCCCTCGGGGGTTCGCGCGCAGGCGCTGCTACCAAATGGTGAGTTGGTCGATGACTTCCTGATTCTGGAATCTGACCAGGTCATCAACGTCTGCAATGCTCCATCGCCCGCGGCCACGGCCTCGCTCAACATCGGCAACCTGGTGGTTGACCGCCTCGCCACGCGCTTTTAGTTGGTGCGATCCAGAGTCGTGTCCACAAGTTCAGATGTGGTCCAATCTGATCTGCAGCTAACCATCAACCTTCCCAGGGAAAGGTGAGGCATTGGCGAATCTTGCACGTTCCGTGTCACTCAGAATGCCGCGAAAGGCGAATTCGACGACGGCATGGTACTGCTGACAGAGCGGGACCGATCGGCCGATGAAATAGTTCGTGAACATGGTGCCATAGAGCAGGTTGCTGATCGAATCGAGCAGGTCTTCCAGCGGCAGGTCACTACGGATTCGACCGCTCTGGATCAAATCGAGATAAAACTCCCGCCAGCGCGATCGGCGGGCATCGCGATAGACGAAAAAGGTTGGTTGTGGGCGATCTCGAAACATCGCCCGCTCCTGGATCAGCAATTCGATCTGCTGCGGATTCTGATCAAAGAATTCGAGGAACAGCCGGATTGACCGGGCGATTTTCTGAAACGGATCTTCGTCTGGCACCATCGCCCGGTCCATTACCTCCTGCAGTTCTGTCATTCCCTGATCGACGCAGGCCAGAAACAACTCCTGCTTGCCGCGGAAATAGAGATAGAGCGTACCCTTGGCAATTCCGAGCTCTGTTGCCACCCGTTCCATTTCACATTCGCTGTAGCCGAGGTCGGCGAACAGACGGGTAGCGGCTTGCACGATCTCTAATCGACGTTTGGCTTTACGGCGATCTGTCGAATCAGAAGTGGTCGACATGGTGTAAGAATTCGCGTGGTGACGGGTAACCCAACTTTAAGAAGAACTACTAACGGTGGACAGCGGTGAGGGGCCTTGCTTTCAGTGCGTCAGCCGTTAGGATAAATCATTATCAATATGACTGACCAGTCAGTCAATGTGTGTTCGGTGGAAAGGTTTGGAAATGCCACTTTGGGTCTTCCGTCAGGCCCCATTCATCGGCTTAACCCTTTTAGGCATTAGCCTTTCCGGCTGTAAGCCGAAACCGGTGGTGGGCCCCCCACCGAAACCGCCGGAAGTCTTTGTATCAACTCCGCTGGTTCGCACGGTGACCGATTTTGAGGAATACACCGGGCGGATGGCGCCGGTGAAGATCGTGGATCTGCGGGCGCGCGTGAGCGGGTATCTCGAAGAGGTACAATTCACGGATGGAGCTGATGTCGCAGCGAATGCTCCACTGTTTCGGATCGATGCCCGGCCCTTTGTTGCCGCTTTGGCGGAAGCCGAAGCGAATGTCTTGCAGGCGGAGGCCCGACTGGAGAGGGCGAGTCGACAGGAAGAGCGCCTGACGGTTCTGGCTGAGAAGAAGATCACGACCACCGAAGATTTTGAGCAGTCAAAGTTCGATCGCCTTGAAGCGGATGGTGTGCTGAAAGGGATGCTGGCCGCACGCGACATCGCCAAGCTGAATCTCGAATTCACCGAAATCAAAGCCCCGTTTGCTGGCCGGATCAGTCGCCGTCTGGTTGACCCGGGCAACTTGGTGATGGCTGACACCACACCGCTGGCGACAATTGTTTCTCTGGACCCGGTCTACGCCTACTTTGATGTCGATGAGCGAACGGTCTTGCAGGTGCGGCGGTTGATTGCCGAAGGCAAAATGACCTCGGCCCGCGATCAGGCCATTGAAGTGGAACTGGCCTTGGCCGACGAAGCTGATTATTCGTTGACCGGCCGCGTGAACTTTGTGGACAACCAGATCTCCGCGACCACGGGCACATTGCGGTTGCGTGCCGAGGTCGAAAATCCCCGCAAGCTCCTTGCTCCGGGCATGTTTGTGCGGGTGAAGGTGCCGATCGGTGTGCCTCGACAAGCCGTGCTTGTCCCCGAAGAAGCCTTGGGATCAGACCAGGGCCAGCGTTTTGTCTATGTGGTTGATGCAGACAACAAGGTCGAATATCGGCGCATTAAGGCAGGACGGCTTAACGAAGGCATGCGGGTCGTCAATGATGGACTGGCAAGCCATGACCGCGTAGTCGTCAATGGACTGCAGCGCGTCCGGCCGGGAATTACAGTCACACCGCAGGCTCAGCCGGAAGAGAAAAAGGAGGCTGTCGAACAGGCGGCCGCTGAATCAGCCCCCTCTGTCCTCGTTGAAACGCCTACCCCACAAGTCGGACGAGCCACGCCCACCGACCCCACCCGCTAGTTTTCGCCGGACAGTGTGCGACTATGTTCTGCCGGTTCTTCATTGATCGCCCCATCTTTGCTTCCGTGCTGTCGATCGTGGTGACACTCGCGGGAAGCATTGCGGCGATTCAACTGCCAATCGCCCAGTATCCGCCGGTGACGCCACCCACGGTGCAGGTCGACTGCAACTATCCAGGGGCTAATGCGCGCGTGGTCGCCGAAACCATTGCCGCTCCAATCGAGCAGCAGGTCAACGGTGTCGAAGAGATGCTGTACATGTCCTCGCAGAGTACCAGCGATGGATCATACACGCTTACCGTGACCTTCAAACCGGGTGTCGATCTCGATCTGGCCCAGGTGCTTGTGCAGAATCGTGTGAGCCTCGCTTTGCCGCAACTTCCCGATGTGGTGCGAGCCACGGGGGTCACCACCAAGAAGCGATCGCCTGATATTCTGCTGGTGGCCAGCCTGAACTCACCCGATGGTCGGTATGACCAATTGTATCTCAGCAACTATGCGTTGCTGCATGTCCGCGACGAGCTGTCACGGCTGCCGGGTATCAGTGAAGTGCTGCTGTTCGGCCAACGCGACTATGCCATGCGAGTCTGGATCGATCCGGATCGGTTGGCGGTGCGCAGTCTCTCGGTGACCGATGTCATTACGGCACTTCGCGAACAAAACCTGCAGGTCGCGGCCGGTCATCTCGCGCAGTCACCCACCTATGAGGCACCCGATCGTCAGTTGCCAATTTCTGTGGTGGGCCGATTGAGTGACGTCGAAGAGTTCGAAAATGTGGTGGTGCGTGCCGAACATGATGGTGGCCTGGTCCGCATCCGTGATGTGGCTCGGGTGGAACTCGGTGCTCGCAGCCAGGACATCAACAACCGCTTCGATCAGAAACCGACCATTGGTTTGGCGATCTTTCAGCTACCCGATGCCAACGCCCTCGCCACGGCTGATCTTATTCAAGAGAAAATGGACGAACTGGCTCAGGCTTTTCCCGAAGGGGTGGCTTTCGAGATCGGCTACAACACCACGCCGTTCATTCGGGAATCGATTCAAGAAGTCTTTCATGCTCTGCGGGACGCCGTGATTCTCGTGGCGGTGGTGGTGCTGGTCTTCCTGCAGGGCTGGCGGCCCGCCATCATTCCACTGATTGCCGTGCCCGTGGCCATCATCGGCACCTTTGCGGCGATGGCCCTCGTCGGCTTCAGTCTCAACAACCTCACATTGTTCGGCCTGGTGCTCGCGATTGGCATTGTCGTCGATGATGCCATTGTGGTGGTCGAAGCGGTTGAACATCATATTGAACATGGCATGTTACCGCGCGAAGCTGCCATTCGTGCGATGGATGAAGTCGCCAGTCCTGTGATTGCGGTAGGACTGGTGTTGAGCGCCGTCTTTATCCCCTGTGCCTTCATCTCGGGCATCGTCGGACAGTTTTTCCGTCAGTTCGCGTTGACGATTGCCATCTCGACCATTTTGTCGATGATCAACTCGCTCACGTTAAGCCCGGCATTGGCAGCACTGTTGTTACGACCGCGGAATGCCAAACGCGATCCGCTCACGTGGCTGGTCGACCTGCTGTTGGGCTGGTTCTTTCGTTTGTTCAACATGACCTTCCGAACCAGTACGCGGGCTTATGTCGGCCTGGTCGGCCGATTGCTGCGAGTGCCGGCGTTGGTGCTGATTGTGTACGGCGGCCTGCTCGGACTGACGTGGTGGGGCATGGGCCAATTGCCCACCGGGTTTATTCCCCCGCAGGACAAAGGCTATTTGCTGGCAAGTGTGCAACTGCCCGACGCGGCATCCGCAGGGCGAACCCGAGACGTGATTGCCCGCATTGAAAAGATCGCGCTCGATACCCCCGGCGTCAGGAATGTGAACTCCGTCGCGGGCAATTCCTTCCTGCTCAGTGCCTACGGCTCAAACTTCGGTTCGATGTTCATCATTCTCGATGAATTCGAGCATCGCCGCGATCCCGAATTGTCCTCGAATAAGATTCTGGGCAAGTTGAGGCAGCGCTACACCGACGAGTTCCCGGAAGCGATTGTGAGCATCTTTCCGCCTCCTGCCGTTAACGGTCTGGGACGGGCTGGGGGCTTCCGCTTAATGGTGGAAGACCGCGGCGAAGGGAGCTTGCTTGGACTCCAGCAACAGACCGACAACATCATCGATCTGGGGAACAAGTCGCCGGGCATTTCGGGATTGTTCACGGTCTACAAAGCCAATTCCCCACAGTATTACGCCGACATCGATCGCACCGCCTGCCTGCAGAAAGGGCTGGAACTTTCTGATGTCTTCAGCACGCTGCAATCGAATCTGGGTTCTCGCTATGTGAATGACTTCAACCGCTTCGGCCGCACCTGGCAAGTGAATGTGCAGGCCGATATCCCCTTCCGCAATGATGTGGTCGATGTGCCACGGTTGAAGGTCCGCAATCGTGATGGGGAAATGATCCCCTTGGGGGCAGTCTGCACGATCCGGGAGTCCAGCAGCCCGTTGGTGCTCACGCGGTACAACATGTATCCCGCAGCGGCCATCAATGGCAATACGGCACCGGGCATCAGTACCGGGCAAGGGCTGGCCATTATGGAAGAGCTCTGTCGTCGCGAACTGCCTCTCAGCATGGCATTTGAATGGACCGAGCTGGCCTATCTCGAAAGCACGGCCGGTAGCACGGGCATGCTGGTGTTCGCGTTTTCCGTCGTCTTCGTGTTCCTGGTGCTGGCGGCCCTGTATGAAAGCTGGGCGTTGCCTCTCGCCGTAATTCTTGTGGTGCCGATGTGTGTGCTCAGCTCGATTGCCGGTGTGGCTGTTGCTGAGATGGACATCAACATTTTCACTCAGATTGGATTCGTCGTGCTAATCGGGCTGGCCTGCAAAAACGCCATTCTGATTGTGGAATTTGCCCGTGCCCGGCGCCATGAAGGAGTGGGCATTCGCGATTCCACTTTGCAAGCCTGTGAGTTGCGATTGCGGCCGATCATGATGACCTCATTCGCGTTCATCCTCGGTGTGCTGCCGCTGGTCGCTGCCAAGGGAGCCGGAGCGGAAATGCGTCGGGCGCTGGGAACCGCCGTCTTCAGCGGCATGCTGGGAGTCACACTGTTCGGCATCGTTCTGACGCCGGTGTTCTTTTATGTCATCGATCATCTGGCTGAATGGTCTCCCTTTGCGGGAGGAACCTTGCCGCGCGCTGGCCGCTGGATTCTAGACTGGTTACGCCTCGGTCCTGTGTGGCGCTTGGGCCAAAAGGCTGGCGTTCAGCTTCTGAAATCGATCAATGTGCTAGACCGTCGTTCCCCACCGCCGCGGCCATCCCCCGCCGATCAGTCGCAACCACCAACCCGCTCCGCGGAGTCGACCGAGTCGCCAGACCCGGTGCGAACCGTCGATCATGTTTGACAGGTGAGAGCATGTTTTCGCGTTTCTTTATCGATCGGCCGATTTTTGCCTCGGTGTTATCGATTGTGGTGACTCTCGCCGGTGGGATCGCGGTCTTTTCCTTGCCGGTCACTCAGTATCCCGAAATCACCCCGCCGACGGTGGAAGTCTCGGCCTACTATCCCGGGGCCAATTCGCGCGTGGTGAGTGATACCGTTGCCGCGCCGATTGAGCAGTACGTGAATGGCGTGGAAGGCATGATTTACATGTCTTCGCAGTGTACCAACGACGGCACCTACACATTAACCGTCACCTTCCGGCCGGAAACTGACCTGAATCTGGCTCAGGTGCTGGTGCAGAATCGCGTGGCACTCGCTCAACCCGTGCTGCCGAATCTCGTCACCCGGCGGGGCGTGAATGTCAAAAAGAAATCCCCTAGCGTGCTGATGATTGTTAATCTGTTTTCCCCCGATAATAGCCGCGACAATCTGTACCTCAGCAACTATGCCACCATTCAATTGCGGGATGAACTCTCGCGTCTTCCGGGCGTGGGGGACATCACCTTTCTGGGTCAACGCGACTACAGCATGCGTGTCTGGCTCGATCCGGACAAACTTTCGACGTTGTCGATCTCGGCCAGTGATGTCATTCACACCATCGAACAACAGAACGTGCAAGTCGCGGCGGGACAGATTGGCCAACCCCCGGCCAACAACGATCAGGTCTTTCAATTCACGATGACCACCTTGGGCCGCCTCAGTGATCCTGCGGAATTTGCGGAAATGATTCTGCGATCCGATGCTGATGGCCGGGTGATCCGTCTCAAAGATGTGGCTCGCACTGAACTCGGTGCCTTGGGGTACGATCAGATCTGCACCCTCGATGGCAAACCTTCCGTCGCGTTGTCGGTCTATCAGCTCCCCGGTTCCAATGCCTTGAATACAGCGGACAGCGTGCGGGAGAAAATGTCGGAACTGCGGGACCGGTTTCCAGAAGGGGTGGACTATGCCATTGTCTACGACACTACGCCGTTTATTGAAGAGTCTGTGAATGAAGTGTTCCATTCGCTACGGGATGCCGTGATTCTGGTGGCCGTGGTGGTGCTCATCTTCCTGCAAGGATGGCGTGCCGCTGTCATTCCTCTGGTGGCGGTTCCTGTGGCGATCGTGGGCACTTTTGCAGCCATGGTGGCCTTCGGTTTCAGTCTGAATTCGCTGACCCTGTTCGGCCTGGTGCTGGCCATCGGAATTGTAGTCGATGATGCCATTGTGGTCGTGGAAGCCATCGAACATCACATTGAGCACGGGTTGTCACCGCGTGAGGCCGCCTTCCAGGCCATGGATGAAGTCTCGGGGCCAGTCATCGCTGTGGCTCTGGTCTTGTCAGCCGTCTTTGTGCCTTGCGTCTTCATTACGGGGATTGTCGGCAAGTTCTTCCAGCAGTTCGCGTTGACCATTGCGATCTCGACGGTCATCTCGGCGTTCAATTCGCTCACACTCAGCCCGGCTTTGGCCGTGTTGCTGCTGAAGCCTCGGAAGGATGGCCATCACGAACCCTTGCCACGAATCGTCTTTCCGCTCGCGGGTGCCTGGGTGGGCTATCTCTGGCTCAGTTCCTGGATGACCCCCTGGTTGAGCTCTCTGCATATCGCAGAAAGCTGGATGCCGTGGATTGGGGCCGCTATCGGCTTGCTGGTCGGCGCACTTCTCGGTCGCTGGCTCAACGTGGCATTATCGGGCTTCTTCCGGGTGTTTAACCGTGTCTTCAATTTTACCACCGATGGCTATGTGGCGACCGTTGCGGGATTGTTGAGAGTCAACTGGTTGATTCTCGGTGTCTATGGCGGGCTGCTGTATGCCACCTGGTATCTATTCGACACCACGCCCACCGGCTTCATTCCCGCTCAGGACAAGGGTTATCTCCTCGTCAACGTGCAGCTCCCTGATTCCGCATCGCTCGATCGAACCAGTGCAGTGATGCGGCAGATGGAAGAGTCATTACGCAAAATTCCGGGTGTGCGAAACACTGTCGGAATTGCCGGGCAGTCACTGCTGCTGGGTGCGAATGCCCCGAATTTCGGATCGTATTATCTAATGCTCGATGACTTTCATCATCGCGCGCATGAAGGATTAAGTGCCGATGCTATCAGTGCGAAAGTGAAAACGACGCTGGATCACGAAATCCCTGAAGCATTGGTCAATGTCCTCGGAGCTCCGCCGATTGACGGACTCGGCACTGCGGGGGGCTTCAAGATCGTGATTGAAGACCGTGGCGACAATGGGATGAATGCCTTGCAGCAGGTCAGCCAGTCGATTGTCGATGAAGGGGTTCGCACACCGGGGCTGACATCGTTGTTCACAAGTTTCCGCGCCGACACGCCGTGGCTGTTCCTCGATGTCGACCGTCTGGCTGCCAAGTCGATGGGCGTTTCGATCGGGGAACTCTTCAACACGCTGCAGACCTATTTCGGATCGTTGTATGTCAACGACTTCAACCGCTTCGGCCGTACCTGGCAGGTGAATCTGCAGGCCGATGCGAAATATCGTATGCAGGTTGAAGACCTTAAACGTCTGAAGATTCGCAATGATGCAGGCCACATGGTGCCACTTGCTGCGGTGGCGACTCCCCGGGAAACCAGCGGCCCGGTGATGATCGTGCGGTACAACCTATATCCGTCAGCCACGATCAACGTGAACGCCGCAACCGGTACCAGTTCTGGTCAGGCGATTGACCGCATGCGGGCCGTCGCCGATGAGAAGCTGCTGCCCTCCATGCGTGCAGAATGGACAGAGTTGGCGTACCTGCAACTTCAAGCCGGAAACACCGCCATGTATGCCTTCGTTCTGGCGGTGGTGCTCGTCTTTCTAGTATTAGCGGCCCAATATGAAAGCTGGGCGTTGCCACTGGCTGTGATCCTCGTGGTGCCGATGTGCCTTTTGTGCTCCGTCGCCGGGGTGCAGGGAGCCCATCATGACGTGAATATTTTCACGCAGATCGGGTTTGTGGTACTGGTGGGACTCGCCTGCAAAAACGCCATTCTGATCGTGGAGTTCGCCCGGGCCAAACGGACGGCCGGGGAATCCCGCCGACAGGCCACACTCGAAGCCTGCCGCCTGCGGTTGCGGCCGATCATCATGACGTCGTTCGCCTTCATTCTCGGCGTTGTGCCCCTGATGATCGGCGAAGGAGCCGGAGCGGAAATGCGGCAAACCCTGGGAACAGCAGTCTTCTGGGGTATGCTCGGCGTGACGCTGTTCGGCATCTTCCTGACGCCGGTCTTCTACGAGGTCATCCAGGCGGGCACTGACTGGCGGCTCGCTCGCCGCGGCGAGCCCGAGCCTGAACCGATTCCCGAACATTCCAGCAATTGAGCGCGGCAGTTATTCGACGACTGGATCAGACTTCCGGGGTGCCTCTTAGCGAAGAGTGCGAATTCTGAGTTCGTGACACGAAATGTCGTAGCCACCGATCAAAGACAACTTGACTTTATCCGCCCGGTTGTTTTCAATGGGTCAAAGACAATGCGTCTGTGATCTGTTGCAAGCTGGCATCGGGAGGTGAAGTCGGAATGGCATCCAGGAAGCATCACGTTACCGATGCCGAGTTAGCCGTGCTGCAGTACCTGTGGGACAACGGGGCGGCTTCCACACGCGACATCTGCAACCAACTCTATCCTCAGAACACCGTCTCTCAATATTACACCGTACAAAAGCTGCTCGATCGGCTGGAAACCCGTGGTTGCGTGACCCGGGATCGGTCGGAAAGAGTGCACCGGTTCTCCGCAGCGATTGATCGGGATGTGTTGCTGGCAGAACGACTGCAAGATCTGTCGGAGTCGCTGTGTGACGGTTCGCTGATGCCATTGCTCAGCGGCCTGCTCAAGCTGAAACGCTGGACCACCGACGAACAACAGCAGCTTCAGCAACTGATTGATGAACTGATGCCCAAGAAACGCAAGCAATAATCGCAGTCATTGGAGACAGGGGACGCCTTTCGCGAATCTCCTGGCGGCCTGAATCTGCGCGGAGCGGACTGGCATGATTCAACCAGCGACCCTGACCTTGCCCCGACTGGAGTCCAATCGGAGTGCAGGTCAATAAGAGGAGATCCCGAACGGTACGGTGATGAGAAGCGTTCCGGGTTGACGGCCGAAGTCGTCGAAAGGCGCAAAAACCATTTGGAATTTAATCTCTTTCAGTAGCTTGCTTCTGCTTTCACCAGTCAAGTACCACAGCGTCTGGGCTGAACTGCTTGGTAACCGATGTTTGAGGGCACTCCGAATTGGGTGCCTGTCCCAAACTCGGTATACTAAAGAGACATTGCCTGAAGCCCATCGCCCAGAAAACGCGGAAGTGCCCATCCAAATTGCGTCAGTGATCCTGATTCCCGAAAGACTAGTATGAGGTGGATGCAAGGGAATAGCCCAGATATGTCGAGGCGGCACAAATTGTACTTGGCTGGCATCTGGCTGGCTGCACTTCCTATCGCGTTTCATCCTGTATCGACGGACAGCTTGTGGTGGGAGTTGGGCAAGGGCCGGGCCGTTGTGAGCGGTCATCTGCATCCGACCGCTGATCTGATCGCCGGAATGGCAGGGGCGGATGCGGACTGGTTAAGCGGGCTGCTTCCCTACCTTTTGATGTCGTTGTTTGGCATGTCAGGGGTGATGGGATTAAAAGTCGCCGTCGTCCTAGGGCTCACGTGGCTATTTGTCAGACGGTCTGCCGAAACCGTGTGTCAATCGGATCGCCCCATGATCGGCATCGCTGTTCTCGCAATGCTGGTGGTTATGCATTCGGCTGGAGAGCCGGGTTTGCTGTCTGATGTTGTGTGCCTGGCAGCGTTGTATTGTGCGACGGAAAAGCTAACGACGAATCCTGATCATCCAAGGTTGGGACTCGTTTTCACAATTCTGGCTGTGTGGGCGAACCTTGGACCACGTGTGATCATGGGTTTGTTCGTTGCGGGACCAGCCCTGTGGGCTAGACCAGCCAAGCTAGCCCAGCGACTCGGCATGGCCGTGGCCATGCTGGGGTGTCTCTGTCTCACGCCAGCGGGGTGGATGACACTGCGAAACTCACTGATTCAGACATGGCCGTCCGTAAATGAGCAATTGATCGACGTGCAGGCCGCCGGTTGGCACCCCTGGTGGAACTATCTGTTCGCCGCAGAGTCGATCTCCTTCCTGGTGTTGAGTGCGGCCTATTTATCAGTGACGTGGCTTCGTGCATCCTGGCAGCAGTTGTTTGTGTTTGGAGTCGCTCAGGTTCTGGCGTGTTGTTCCGCCGAAAATCTGCCGCTCGCGGCCTTGTGGATGATGCTGGCCATGACGGCTGCGTCGGGCAAGATGCCGAGCCTCTCCACACACTCGCGGATGCCTTCATCGCCTTCTGTACCACGAAGAACCGAGTATTTGACGGCGAACTTTGAAAAGCCGTTGAGGCTTACGTGGAAGGGAGCTGCCTACGGGATTGTATTTCTTTGGGTGTCCTGGGTGGCAACGCATCCCTGGCCGGGATGCGAAAGTAGTGTTGGTTGGGGATTGGACCCACGATTAAATCCCGATGCTTTCGCCGCTTCTCTGGCGGAAACGAACCTTGCGGGGAATGCACACTGCGTGGGAGTGCGCGAAGCCGGTCTGCTCATCTGGCATAAGCGGACTGGTATCCGTCCGTTCGACACGCCTGTGTCCGCTTTATTGAACCATCGTTTGCATGAGCATGTTTTGCTGACCAGCGATCTCACCCGCCGCTGGCAGACGCCTCACCGCAGAATCAACGGCGAGTGGGGGGGCTGGTGGGCAATCACCCAAGCCCGAAACATCAAACTGCTGGTTATTCCGTCGGAGAGTCTGGATTTGATCACAGCACTGGAACCGACGATCTGGAAGCCACTCTCCCTCAATGCAACGAGCCTGGCCTACGGAGTGGCTGGCGATCCGGGCGTGACGCCTCAAATCGTGAAGACGCTATCGCTGAGGCACATCGTCGATCGCGGCACGTGGACTTACCAGCCGGAGGGAGAGTCTGCCTCCGGTCTGATGGAATTCTTCGCCTGGCGTGATAACTCCACGGCCACTCTTCAAAGCCTGCGCTTGGCACGTGTTTTCCGGTCGATGGAGTTGAACGTCGCCGCATTGAAGGTGCTTAACAGCATGCCCGGGCGCAATTGTCCGGCGGCCCGCGAGGAATTCTTCGCGAATCAAATGGCCTTGGGATATCGAGAACGGATTATCGCTGGCCACAGCAGCGAATTTCGACTGAGAACAAGCCTGGGCAATGATCAACTCGATGGTGTCGACGTGCTGACGCGATTGAACTGGCCGTTGCAGGCAGAGCTCTCAGACAAAACTCTGATGTCAGAAATCACGGCTTTGTATGTGAGCGGCGAGCGCACTCGTGCATTGTCTAAGCCTTCCGGAAAGCAACCGGAAGAGATTTATGCCAAGGCACTGCTGCTACTAGAAGCCGGAGAGTCGAGGCAGACCGCGCAGGCGTTTCAGGGATTGATCGGCCACGCGACAGAACGCCGACTGTCCATTCTGTCGCGTGGCTGGGTCGAATCGCTTGGCGAGTGACGATGCACTGAGCGTACCGGTCGGGAATTGGTATAGGTCACAAGCCCCCTGTTTCAGGTGACTTTGGAAAAAAAATTTGCACACGGCGATCCTTCGGATTCGCAACCTTGGATACGAGAAGTTAAACTGAAGCACATCCCGAATTGACCTGCACCGTCACGCCAGCTTCCTGCTGGCACTGAAAAGGCTCTCACAATGAAGTCGTTTTCTCAGTTTTTGAGCTTTGCCGTCCTGACATCCGTCCTGAGTCTTGCCGGGTGCGGCAGTTCGATGCCCAATGCAGATGTTCCAGAAGAGAAGCTTGCTCCCCCCGCGACTGACCTGGGCAGCGATCCAGAGTATGCTAAGCAATTCAGCAAGAAAAAATAGCTCTTTGCCGGGCAGCTTCTCTCGGTCTGCAACGTCTCAAATCTGAATCAGTTAACGCGAAGTCAGCCCCTCATATCGATGGTAACGGCAGCAAATTCTCGCTGAATCCGTTTTGGTATTTCCCGAAATGTGCCTTGGATTGCATGGGAAGTTTCGTCGAAACTGACGGAAATTTCAGAACTTATGTTGTTTTCTCGTCACTAATTATGAATTTTCCACTGGAGTGAACTCGGGAATGTCGATATGGTCAAGTGGCGTAATCTCGAGAGAAATTCAATTCGTCCCGAGCGTTCTTTGAATACGTTTCCTGTATTCGTTTCCGCTGGATCAGTTTTTCAATCCTGGTTTTAGTGAGATTCTCCACGGGACCTCATCCCGAGGGTCCGTCACATTCTGTTTCCCTACTTTTTTTCAGAGAGACTACTCATGAAAACAGCTGTCCGCAGGTCACGAGGAAGTCGCTGGCTCGGCTTCACGCTGATTGAATTGCTCGTGGTTATCGCGATCATTGCGATCCTTATCGCGCTGCTGCTGCCTGCCGTGCAACAAGCCCGGGAAGCCGCCCGTCGTACTCAGTGCCGTAACAATCTCAAACAGATTGGCTTGGCCCTGCATAACTATCAGGACACGCACAACGTATTCCCGCCCTACAAAACGTGGAACAACGGCACGGATTGCGCCGGTGGGCCGGACAGTTGGACGAACCAGGGGGGATATAGTTGGCGTGTTATGATTCTTCCCTTCATGGATCAGGCGCCGGCTTACAGCAAGATCGACTTCACGAACCATCACTCACAGGCGAACTGCCCAGGATCGACGAACTCGTGGGGACAGGTGAATGCTCAAGCCCTTCCGGGATACATCTGCCCCTCGGATTCTACGCCTCCCGTGATTGGTGGCTCGGGCGGGGCCAACTATGCCGGTGTCGTTTCTTCGAGCGCTCAATCGAAGCTGAGTTTCTCCACAGCTTCCGGAACAATTCCCGCTGAACAACTGAAGGCCTTCTTCCAGATGGATAACGTCGGCGCGACGCGCGTCAGCGTGACGGACTTGAAAGACGGTTCCAGCAATACAATTGCAGTGGCGGAAGTCTGGCGCGGCCGCCGTACAGTGGTACGGGGCGGTGGAACTTACGGCGTGGATGGGAATGGGCGTTGCTACCGCTGGATGGTTGAAGGCGGTTGCGGTGTCACCGGAACTTTGGGACGTGGCGGCTCCAAGGGCAGTATGTCTGGCGGATTTGAAGCGAGCGGCGGGAATCCCGGCGGTCAGCTTCAGCCCGGTGCCACATCCGCTCCTGCCGGCGATGGTGGACCTAACGACAAGCGTGCCGACCAGGTGACATGGAACGGTGAAAACGACGAAGGCGTTCACGATGGTTTCCGTCCGGCCTCCAGCAGCCACACTGGTGGCGTCCACGTCCTGATGGGCGATGGTTCGGTGAGGTTTGCCTCCGATAACGTCGATTCCAATGTGTGGAATGCAGCTCACTCGCGATCCGGTGGCGAAGTACAGGCGGAATTCTAAAGTCCGCAGGCCGACTCGGGTGACCCCAACTAAGGCACAGTCTGTTGATCGCAGGGTGTGCCTTTTTCCTTGAGCGCGCACAGCCTCATGATTCGCCGTTTTTTCTTGCCCGCCGGTCTCGTTTTGCTTGCGCTTTGCGGCGTCTGGGCAGGTCTCTCTGCGTACTGGCTTAATCCGCGCTCAGCGCTAGTCCCGAATACGCCCCAACGTCCCCGCATCGTGGGAACTGCAGCTTGTCAAGATTGCCATCAGTCAATGGCTGACCGCTACGAAACGAGCGGGCATGCTCACACATTTTCGCTCACAATTCGTTCTGATATCGCCCGTCAACTGGCGGGAGACACTTTTGAGGACCCGCAGCGCAAGCAAACCTTTCGGTACCATTTCGACGCTGAGGGATTGTCGGCCTCATTACCCGATGTCTTCGGCGAAGAGCGGTTTCCCCTGACCTATGCACTCGGATCGGGAACGCATGCCGTCACCTTCCTGACGCTGCTGCCGCGGCGTGACGGTGCCACGGTCGGACTGGAGCACCGGGTGAGTTATTATCACGACCTGCATGGACTGGGCCTGACAGTCGGGCATCCCTTCGTCAAAGATCCGGTCGAAGATTCCGAGCAGTTCGGCAAGATCGTGAATGAACGCCAACTCGCCCAGTGCATTGATTGTCACACGACACAAGCCAGAATTGAGCATCATGAGTTAATCGATGTCATCCCACATGTCGGTTGCGAAAGCTGTCACGGCCCAGGTAGCGTCCACGTCGCAGCACAGCAAGCAGGACGAACGGATACCAGCTTCCAAGTTACGGACCACTGGCCGACGGCGCTGGATGAATTAAAGACCTGTGGAAAATGCCATCGGATGCCAGAGTCGCTGAAAGCGTCGGAATTGGTACGGACTTCGCCTGTTCTGCCCCGCTTTCAACCGGCGGGGATGATGCAGAGCCGTTGCTATACAGAATCTGAAGGGGCGCTGCGCTGCACCACCTGCCACGATCCCCATGCGAAAGTTTCGAGCGATCGTCAGCACTATGAACAAATCTGCGCGAACTGCCATCGCCAGCAGAGTGTTGCCGCATGTCCGCAGGGAACCGAGTCGTGCATTACATGCCACATGCCAGCCATCAGGTTCGAAGGGGTGGCATCCTTCCATGATCACTGGATCCGGGTGAGAACGGCCGATGATCCCGCTGCCGTTTCCATGGAGGAAGCAGTTGCTACGGAGTAGCTGCACGACTTTTCTGGAGTAACTCTTCGACCGACTGATAGAGCTTGCGGGCTTCGTCCCGTTCTCCGGCCGCCGCGGCGGATCGCGACAACGCTCCCAGGTACCGCACCGTGGTCGAGTGAGAGTCGTACAATTCTTTGAGCCGCTCGTATGCCGCCTGTGGCTGACGTTGATACAGCAGCAGATCCGCTTCCAGAATCCGGCAATCGAGGTCCTCGGGTCGTACCTTGAGTGCCTGCGCCAACCATTTTTCTGCGTCATCAAACCGTCCTTCGCTTCGTGCCACAGAGGCCAAGATCCGCAGAGCCGCGACCTCGCGCGAGTTCTTCTTCAGACACCACTCCGCCTGCGTGGTGGCTTCAGCAAGCTGACCGATACGGTGATGCGCATACGCCAGATTCAGATGGGCCGCATAGAAATCGGGATCAATGTCCACTGCTATCTGGAGCGGTTCGATCATCATCGCATAATTCTGCAGTACGTCATGGATGTCGGCGATGAGGAGAAATGTCTGCGCTCGGTTCGGCTCAAGCTTCGCCGCCACCTGCGCATGAGGCAGTGCTTTCTTCGGATCATGGTTGTTGAAATAGAGCTCAGCCAAAGACAGCTGCGCGCCAAAGTGCTCAGGTTCAACAGCGACGAGTGCTTCCAAGGCTGCCGAGGCTTCATCGGTCTGTCCCGACAGCATGTGAATGATGGCTGTCTCCTGCAGAGCCGCGGTCCAGTTCGCATCGGACTCAGGAATCACTCTCAGAACAGCCAAAGCCTCATCCGGATCGGACTCCCGTAAGAGTGACGCGAGTTGGAGTCGTGTCTTGCTCGATTCGGGAGCGATGGCCAATTGCGACTTCATTGCGGAAATAGCGGCGACCGTATCACCGCGCATTTGAGCGGCGCGTGCTTCCTCAAGGTAATTCGGAGTGGTTCTGCCAAACCGTGTGACCGCGACAAACAGTGCCAAGGCTATCGTCACGCCGATAACTGGCAGCAAGAGATGCCCACGGCCCCCTTTCCGAGTCGGGGTGCTGGCTATGTTATCGGACAACGCCTCGTCCTTCGATCAAGAGATGGGCTCGATCATGGACAAGCGGTCCCAACGTTTCCACGCGTCCAGTCGGCCAGCGAACTGTGACCGCGTCGGCCTGCTCCGCATCGCCGATCCCAATCAGCAAAGGCCGCTCATCACATGCCAGGTAACTACTGCTGCCGAGGACAACTCGCACGATTTTCCGGTCACCAGCCACAATCTCGACCCTGGCACCGAGGGCTTCCCGGTTGCTTTCAACTCCGATCAGTCGCAGTGTCAGCGAGTGCCCCACTTCGTCGGTCTCGTTCTTCAATAGCGCGACCGGGCCGTTCAGATGTTGAATTGCGACATCGATACGTCCATCGTGATCATAATCGGCCAGGGCAGTGGCGCGGCCGACGAGGTTCTGTTGAAAGTATGCCCCGGCGTCCGACGAAATTTCCTCAAACCGTACCCCTCGCTGGTTATGAAACACCTGTGGCTGTTGGGCGAAGGGTTCACGCCGATCGAGTTCCGGCGGGTAGGATTGGACGTGCCCATTGACAACGATGAGATCCAGCCAGCCGTCATTGTCGGGATCGAAAAACGAAGTGCCGAAGCCCAGCCGCTGTTGACTGGGAGCTGCGAGGCCGTACTCCGCCGTCACTTCCGTAAAAGCCGTTTGGTCGTTTCGGTAGAACGTGTTCGTTTCGTTGAAATAGTTGGTGACGAAGAGGTCAATCCGTCCATCGCCATCCACATCCCCGGCGGCGATACCCATGCTGGCTTCGGCGACACCGAGGCCATTCACGGCAGCTCCCATTAACAGAGCGTCATCAGCGAAAGTTCCTTTCCCGGAATTCAACCACAACTGATTGTTGACGGTATCATTGGCGACATAGAAATCCTGGTCACCGTCTTCATCGAAGTCACAGGCCACGACTCCAAGACCTGCGCGGGGTGTTTCCGCCAGCAGTCCGGCGGCTTCCGTCATATCGGCGAATGTGCCGTCGCCACGATTGATCAGTAACAGATCGGATTCATGTTGCTGATACCGCGGATGGCAACCGCCGGGATAGCGTTTTCGATTCACTACCTCGGAACAAAGGGGGTAATTGGCGGGATCAAGCTTCAAATAGTTCGTGACATACAAATCGAGATCGCCGTCTTTATCGATATCGGCCCAAGTGCAACTGGCACCGAACCGCGGATCATTCAGGACCGGTTGATCTGTGACCTCGGCCCAAGTCCCATCACCCAGATTGCGAAACAATCGATTCGGACCATATGCGGAGACATACAGATCAGGGAATCCATCATTGTCGTAGTCCCCAACAGCGATGCCCATCGAGTAGCCGAAGCAAGTCAGCCTGGCGGCTGCCGTAACACTTTCGAATTTCCCCTGAACATTCCGAAAGAGCTGATTGCTGTGTGCGAGATCTGAATCGGCAACTGGCGGCCAGGCTGCTCCCTGGCACAGATATATGTCGGGCCAGCCGTCCAAATCATAGTCACACCAAGCTAGCCCAGAACCCATGAAAAGGTGCAGGTGCCGTTCCGGAGTGAGTGGGGAATCGTGGGTAAAATTCAAGCCGACATCATGGGCGACATCCTGAAAATGGATACCGGGTGGCTGTGCCGATGCCAGCGTTGCCAGCGACAGCAACACTGTCGAGAACCAACAACGAAGGAGACTGACAGCAGTCTGACGAGATTTGTTCAATCGCATAGCGACCCAGTTGTGAGGGGATCAGTCCATGATAGCGGCATTCCTGAAGTAATGCCGCGCTAAGAATTGCCAGTTCGCATGAACTGTTATTGAGTGGCGGAGTGCCAACCGGTCTGCACGATGAACCGTCGTCCTTCGATCACGGTGACACGGCTTCCCGCGGGGATCGCCTGCAATTCCTCACGTAATCCACTCGGCCAGACGAGACGAATTGTCTCCGCCGACGTCTCTGCCCCCAATCCGATAGTGATTACGCCATCATTCGACGAGAGATATCCGGCGTTCCGTGACAAGGAATGCACGGTCGTCCCGGCGGGGCATTCCACCTCAATGATCGCCCCTTCCGCAGAGCGCGGCGATGCAGTCCCGATCAGTTGCAATTGAATCCGGTTTCCCGGGTTAGCCGTGGTGTTCAATAAAATGGCGGCAGGATCGTCGATCAGGCTGACGACGAGGTCGTCCAATCCATCGCGGTTCAGGTCCGCGCGGCAGGCCCCGCGTGCGTGCCTGGGGTGTTCCAGCCACAGTGATCCGCGCTGCGCATCTTGAAAGCCAGCACGACTGTTCTTCAGCAAGGTCGATAGCTGAGCCCATTGCTCGCCGGGCATTTGGGTGACATGACCGTTCGCCACAAACAGATCCACGAATCGATCGGCGTCCGCATCGATGGGAATCGCCGACCAGCCCACCAGCGGGCGACTGATGCGGTCGATGATGGTTCCCTGTGTGTTATCGAGGAACACCAACGGTTCCTGTTGCTGAAAGAGAGAGTTGGACTCATTGGAGAAATTGGTGGTGAACAAATCGAGTTGTCCATTCTGATCAAAGTCGGCACAGGCGATCCCCATCGAACCCATCGTTTCGCCTTGCCCGTTGAAGGCCACGCCGCTGCTGAGGGCCATTTCTTCATAGACCCAGGCCGATGTCTGATGAAATAACAGATTGCGATCGCCATCATTCGCGACAAAAATTTCCTGCGTTCCATCGCGATCCAGATCCACGGCGATCACACCGAGGCCATACTCTCGATACTGAGCGATTCCAGAGGAATCGGAGCGATCTACGAAACCCCCGTCGCCCGTGTTCTCAAGTAAAAGATCTGGAACCGGACCATAGGAGTGCGGATTACAGTGAACGCGCATGCCCTTCGATTCGCAGACTGGCGTCGGCAGCGAACGGGAACAATCGGCGTAACAGGCGATGTACACGTCGAGATCGCCATCGCTATCCAGGTCCGACCAGCATGCCGTTGCACACCAGCGTTCACCGGCGAGTTCCCGAAAGAGAGGCAGTTCCTGAAACGTGCCGTCGCCCTGATTCAGAAAGAGTCCGCTCTGCTGGTATCCCGTAATCAGTACATCGTCAAAGCCGTCATTGTTCATGTCGGCAATCGCACAGCCGTGTGCGTATCCGGTCCAGGAAAGCCCCCAGTCCGCATTCACCGGAGTGAAGCGACCCTCGCCATTACTGCGATAAAGCGTAACCCGTTCGGTGCGATTCTGTGGCCATGTGATTGGATCGCCGCCATCGACGAAGATCAGATCCGGATGGGTATCGAGATCAAAATCGATCGCGCCGACACCGCCCCCTAAAGTTTCCGCGAGATGAAACTGCCCCTCGGGACCATTGTCATAGGCAAACGACACGCCGGAATTCGGCAACTCTTCGAACTGCAAGCCGGCATCTGTCACGGTACTCCGTTCCACATCCGGTATGGTCGGCAGGGCCGTGGGGCGAACTCCCAACCGCGCGAGCAATCCCCGGTCGGCGTGCCAAGATTGAAAGCGCTCCTCAATGGCACCGATCCCATACCCCACCACAACCAGGAGTGTCAGTCCGATGCTGAAAAGCCAGCGGCGACGAGGTAGCATGGATTACTGGCCCACAGACTTGGAGAGCAGGGCTGCGGCCTCGTCAGCGCCGACACTCCGGCACATCTGTTCGAGTTCAAGCAGCGATTCTCGTTGCGTCGCGAGTCCGGGTAGCTTGGAAAGGTGAGCGATACGGACCACCGTGTCGAAACGGCTGACTTCACGTTCCAGCAATGCAGGATGATTCCGTCGCAAGACCGCGCAATAGCGGGAACGAAATGCTTGATCCAAGGGACGAATTTGCACCGCCTTCGCGAGTGCCATTTCTGCCGCGGCCCAATCGCTGTCTTCGATGGCGATCAAACCACGAGTGAACCAATAGTCGGCTTTCAATGCCGTCGGCTCTTGCGATGGAAGATACTCGACGGCGGCGGTCTTGTCTTTCAGCGTCGCATGGGCACGCGCGAGAAGCACTGCCATCTGCGGGTCGTCTGCATGATCTGCAAGCAAAACGATGCACTCCGCATAACGTCCCATCGCCAGATAGGTTCGAGCCAGTCCCAAGCGGGAATCGCCATCCGAGGCGTCCGCTTCCAGGGCCGATCGGAGCCAGCTTTCGGAAGGCGTCGCTCCGCGCGTATCAATCGACCACAAGCCCAAAGACATCACCACCATGTCGGACGTGGGTCGGCCATGTTCTGCCCATTGGGATAATCGCCGCTGCATCTCTTCCGCATCAAGTCGCAATCCGCTTAACGCGACCCATTGACGTTGCAATGTTGCACTCTTGGGATACTGCCGCACTCCCGTGGCAAAGTATTCATCTGCCAGCCGAAACCATTGAGACGCCATCGCCAGTCGGCCGAGTTCTATCAGCGATCGCTCCGACGGATGCCGTTCGTACTCGTTGAGCAGAATCGCCAGCGGAATTTCGGGGCGTTGGAGGACATCGCCCACGCGGAACAATACCTCGCGCGCTCGAGTTGCCTCCGGAGTGCGGCCGAATGCTTCTCGGGCTCGTTGCTCAGCGACGGCAAGGTTCTGCTCATTCCAGGCAACCGTCGCGGCCAGTTCCAAGTCTTCCACATCCGGACGCTGGCATCGCTGCAGACCGTAGCCCAATGCGAAGCAGGCCGCGGCGAGCAGGGTCAATTTCATGGTACGAAATCTTGCAAAGCGGGATGGCGACGTCGAGAATTCAACGGGGACGGGATAGCATGGAAATCGATCACTCGATCATAAAAGCCACTGCGACGAGAAGCAATCACCATCATGTCACATGTCGTAGGGCAAACCAGTTGCGGTCCGCCGTCAGCCGTGTCAAACTAAACTCCTGGGCCCCTGTTGGCCGCATTGAAATCTGCGATCGAAGCAAGTCGGAATGCTCCAGCGAATGAGCCGGTTGTCCGGATACTACTTATCTGCCATTTTCTTCGTACTACTCGTCATCGGCGTGCAATCCTGGCAACTCCGGCAAGCCACAGTACAAGATGCCTTCGAACCGCTGGTTCGCACTTCCACGCCTCACCTACCGTCAAGTCAGGTTTGTGCGGAGTGCCATCAGACCGTTTGCGAACATTTTGCTACCGCGCCTCACGGAAAGACACTGACTTCGGCAGAGGAACCCTGGGTACGCGAGCGCTTCGCCGGAAAGCAGTTTTCATTCACGGCAGACGGCCCGGTTGTGACCTTTTCTGAACGCAATCAGCAACTCTGGATGGAATGCGATGCTGCACCAGACGCCCTTCGCATCGAGTGGGTGTTCGGCTCCGGGCGGCATGCGATCACACCGGTCAGCTTGCTCGAAAACCCCGATGGTGCCACGGAACTGTATGAGTGCAGCGTCTCGTGGTATGCCTCGGATGTGCTCGGTTTGACACCCGGCGCCAAGGGACCTGGGGCGACGGGCATGAGTCTTCTAGGAGCCCACCAGGATCATCGCACGACTCAGGAATGCTTTGGTTGCCACGTGACACAATTGCCCATGGATGGTGGCAGAATTCAGACCGAGGCAATGCTCACCGGTGTCTCCTGCAACCGTTGTCATCCCGGTAGCACTGAGCATGCCCAGGCAATGCAACTGGGACAACCAAGCTTCATGCCGCGGTGGTCGGAACTGACGCCGCTGGAATCGGTCAATCTTTGTGGAGAATGTCATCGACGTGCCGACCAGTTGACCGAGGCAGAATTGTTGCCAGAGCGGACAGTGCTAGTCCGGTTCGCATCTGTGGGTCTGGCGATGAGTCCGTGCTTCATCCATCAGGACAAGGCTCCGGGCGATGGATCAGCACAACGGCTGGACTGCCTGACATGTCATGATCCCCACCGTCCTGCCGAGACGAAGCCTGAGTATTACCTAGCCAGATGCCGGCTCTGTCATGCTGACGCGGCAGATTTGCCGGTCGTCTGTAGGTCAGACAAGACCGACACCGATTGTCTCAGTTGTCACATGCCCAAAGTTGGTATCACTGAGAACCTCGCATTCACCGATCACTGGATTCGAGTCCGAAAACCGACGGACCCACATTCCAGCAGTAAAACGCCCGAGACCGAATAGTTCATGCCCAGTATTGGCAGCAATGTAATCGTGGACTTGCTCTCTATTTCTTGATCCGTCTGCGATGTTAGCCTTTTTGTTGAAAAGGCATTCAGAAAATGGACCTTCCTACTTGTTTTGGGCGCTGGATGCGGCGCGTACCAAGGAACAAGAGGAGCGTTTGGGATATCAGAACCGCGTCGTCCGTTTTCGTTAGAGTTCAAGCGGGAAGCTGTATAGTTGATTTGTGCAGCAGGGGTTGTCGGTCACGGAAGCGGCCCGGTGGCTGGATGTGCGGGAGTCGCTGCTGCGGCGCTGGCGGAAGGCCCTGGAGCCGCAATTTCCAACCTTCCGGGAAGAATCAAACGTGGACAGCGGACATCATCTACCTAGCCACCGAAGAGGGCTGGTTGTATCTGGCGGCCATCGAAGATCTGTTCACGCGCGAGATCGTCGGCTGGTCGATGCCCTGGCAATGGCTCTCGCCCGACAGAGTCCCGGTGAGAACCTCGTGGCTCATTCGGATCGAGGCGTGCGGTACGCCGGTGAGCACTATCAACAGCTGCTGACAGACCAAGGCATCAAGTGTTCGATGAGCCGCAAGGCCAACTGCTGGGAAGCAACCGAGACCATCGAGGCCTCGCGAGGATGAAGGCCGAAGGGCGGTAGCGTCCTCGCCCCGTTGGAAAGCTCCATCGCCACCTTGAAGAAAGAAATCGTCCACCACGAAAAGTACGAAACGCGATCCAAAGTACGGCACAGCCTGTTTGAATCCATCGAAGTCTTTTACAACCGAGTCCGTCGGATCTCGGCTACCAGTCGCCCGCCCAGTTCGCCAAAGCCGCATAACCCAAACCCTGCGCCCAAAAAAACGTGGGAAAGTCCAACGTACGATCCAGGACTGCAGGCGTCATTTCTTGAACTGGGCCACCGGTAATGCGCCACAATACCGAAACAGATCGTTCAGCCAAACGGAAGAATTGTCGCGGTGCCTGCAGCTGATCGTGCCGTTCACAGCATTGCAGATAGTCCGAACTGACCCGTGCAACAATCCATTCTCGAGCAGATGCCTCCCCGCTTCGTTAGCCCACGATAGCTTCTCGCGTGCCAACGTTACCTCGGCTGCGCTTTCATTCTCCCGGCCGCTGATGCGCTCTCCTTTGTCATCAAAGAGCGCCACCCGTTTCTTCGTACCCGGCAGGGTGTAGTACCAGCAGTCGGTCAGGCCCCAGTACCAGGCCGAACCGTGCGACTGACGACGTTGTTTGGCCTTCCGTCCCACCGTTGAGTCCCTTCGAATGCCGGTGCCGAAGATTGACCTCGACAACCGGTCGTTCAATACTATCCGAATACGTCCAAGCCCAGCCCGTTGCTCGGAACATTCTCATGCCAGTCACGTATCCCACGTTGTCCATGACTCGCAGCGATTCTCCTCGCCGATTCCTACACAGAATTGCTACACTCATCCTTACTGCCGCGACCGCTGCGTTGTCAGTCAATTCGACAAATCAGGCACGATGTGCTGAACCAACCCGTGGCCCCAATCTCATCTTTATCCTGGCGGATGACCTGGGGTACGGAGACTTGGGGTGTTATGGCCAGGCGGTTATTGAGACGCCTCAGCTGGATCAGATGGCCCGTGAGGGGCTGCGTTTTACGCACTTCTATGCCGGGGCGACGGTGTGTGCTCCGTCGCGAAGTGTGTTGATGACGGGGCAGCATCATGGGCATACCCGGGTGCGTGGTAATGCCGGGGCTGTGAATCCGCTGGCGCAGGCCCTGCGGCCGGAAGACACCACGGTGGCGGAAGTGCTGCAGCAGGCGGGGTATCACACGGCTTTGATGGGGAAGTGGGGACTCGGTGATGCTGGCCCGGCGGAATCGGGATTGCCGAGAAAGCAGGGGTTCGACGAGTTCTTTGGCTTTCTGAATCAACAGCATGCCCATAATCATTTCCCGGACTTTTTGTGGCGCAATGAAGAGCGGGTGCCGTTGCCGAATGTGATCACGCCGGTCGGAACAACGGGGGCGGGCTATGCGACAGAAGCGATCCAGTTTGCTGACGATCTGTTTGCAGAGGCAGCCTTGGAGTATGTCGCCGACCATCAGTCGCAGCCCTTTTTTCTCTACTGGAGCATGGTGATTCCCCATGCAAACAATGAACGCACGCGGGCTTTGAGGAATGGTG
The DNA here is from genome assembly GCA_016125225.1 of bacterium. Lineage (GTDB taxonomy): Bacteria > Planctomycetota > Planctomycetia > Planctomycetales > Planctomycetaceae > DSVQ01. Next base: position 101,836 of record WGME01000010.1, read on the forward strand.
CCGAGGTGCCCGACTTCGGTCCCTATGCCACCGCCGATTGGCCTGACCCCGACAAAGGGCAGGCGGCGATGATCACCCGCATGGATAGTTATGTGGGCAGGATGCTGAAGCGGCTGCGGGAACTCGGACTGGCCGAGAAGACGCTGGTGGTCTTTACCAGCGACAATGGTCCGCACAATGAAAGCAATCACGATCTGCGTCGCTTCGAGCCTGCCGGTCCTTATACCGGCATTAAACGAAGTCTGACCGATGGTGGCATTCGTGTTCCCATGATTGCCTGGTGGCCCGGTAAGATCGCCCCGAATACGGAATCGGGCCATGTTGGTTACTTCGGTGACTGGATGGCCACGGCCGCGGAACTCGCGGGAACTACAGTGCCGCAGGGTTGTGACTCGATCAGTCTCGTGCCGACATTGTTGGGCCATGCCGACAAGCAATCCGAGCATGAATTTCTGTATTGGGAATTTCATGAAGGTGGCTTCAAGCAAGCGGCACTCTACCAGGGACGCTGGAAAGGGATTCGCATGGGCGGTCCCGACGCGCCGATCGCCTTATATGATCAGAACGCTGATGTGCCTGAGAAGGTGGATGTCGCGGCTCAGCATCCCGACATTGCGAGCAAGGTGGCGGCCTATCTGTCTCAGGCACGCAGTCCGTCTGCGGACTGGCAACCTGTATGGAAGAGTGGTCAAGGCAAGCGGAAATGAGGCACCGCGTCTGTTGAAGTGATCAGCCCATCTGTCTACCCGCGACATTCATCGATCGACCCACACTGATATGCGAGCCTGTCATGAAGCTTTTGTCGCCACGTTCTTTGTCTTTGCATCCCGTGATGTTGTTATGGGTCGGCTGGTGGCTCTATTCGAGTACGGTCGCTGCCGCAGAAAAACGGCCGAATGTCCTGTTCATCGCAATCGATGATCAGAACGATTGGGTCGGACATCTTGGGGGGCATCCTCTGGCGAAGACCCCGCATCTTGATGCCCTGGCGGCGCGCGGGACCACCTTTCTGAATGCCCATTGCCAGGCCCCGCTGTGTAATCCTTCTCGCACCAGTCTCATGCTCAGTCTGCGTCCGACGACGACCGGTGTGTACGGGCTCGCTCCGTGGTTTCGCACGCTTGACGATTGGAAAGATCGCGTCGCGTTGCCCCAGCACTTCAAGGCGCATGGGTATCGCACATTAACCGTGGGCAAAGTCTACCACGGCGGAGTTGGTGGGCCACAGTTGCGAGCCCGGGAATTCGATGTGTGGGGGCAAGCCGGTGGGATTGGAGTGAAGCCGCCCCAGAAGTTGATCCCACCTACGCCGATGGGAAATCACCCGTTGATGGACTGGGGCGTCTTTCCGCACAAAGATGAAGACAAAGGCGACTACCAGGTGGCCAGTTGGGCCATTGAGCAGATTCAATCGGCATCGCGTGATGAACCCTTCTTCCTCGCGGCGGGTTTCTTCCTGCCTCATGTTCCCTGTTATGTCACACCGCACTGGTACAACCAGTTCCCGGATGATGACAGTCTGTTGCCAATAGTGAAACCGAATGATCGCGACGACACGCCGCGGTTTTCATGGTACCTCCACTGGAACCTGCCGGAGCCACGGCTGAAGTGGGTTGAGGAAAATCATCAGTGGCGGAATCTGGCCCGTTCGTATCTGGCGAGCACCAGCTTTGTCGATGCGCAGATCGGCCGCATGCTGGCGGCACTCGATGCGGCCGGTTTGACCGACAACACCATTGTGGTGGTCTGGGGCGATCATGGCTGGCATCTGGGCGAAAAAGGCATCACCGGCAAGAACACACTGTGGACCGATGGAACGCGGGTTCCGCTGATCTTCGCGGGACCGGGTGTGACCGCCGGACAACGTTGCACGCAACCTGCTGAACTGCTCGACATCTATCCGTCACTCATCGACCTTTGTCAGCTCACGCCGCGCGACGATCTGGAAGGGATCAGCTTGCAGCCGCAACTTCAACGAGCCGAGACCCCACGGTCACGACCTGCCATCACCAGCCACAATCAGGGAAATCATGCGGTGCGCAGCGAACGCTGGCGGTTCATTCAATATGCCGATGGCAGCGAAGAACTTTACGACACGACAGCTGATCCCCATGAATGGACGAACGTGATCAATTACCCGGAGTTCGCGACGGTGGCGGCGGAGCATCGCCGCTGGTTGCCGAAGGTCGATGTTCCGCCCGCCCCCAATAGTGCCCAGCGGGTTCTGACCTATGATCCCGAGACCGATGAAGCGGTCTGGGAAGGGCAAACGGTGAAACGCACCGACCCCATTCCTGAATAGCGGAAGGGCAGTCCCTCAACCAGCGATCTTTCACAGCCTTACGAGACCCGGCTGCCTGAATAGAGGTGCGAAATCACTTCACCATTCAGCAGATGATTCGGACGACCGAGCGGATCGTGCAACACCGCCTCATGGCCGACGCCGAGGGCTTCGAACAAGGTGGTGCAGACATCGGCCGGAGTCCACGACCGCGTGATCGGGTAGGCCGCGATGGCGTCAGTTTGACCAAGCACTTGACCGCCCTGAACTCCGGCACCCGCGAACAAAGCGGAATAGGTATGAGCCCAGTGATCACGTCCCGGTACAGTCTGACCTGGCAATGTCGAAATCTTTGGTGTGCGGCCGAATTCCCCCATCACCACCACCAGCGTGTGTTCCAATAACCCACTCGCCGATAGATCATCCATCAAGGCGGCGAGACCGGTATCCAACTGCGGCAGCAGCGTGTTCTTCAAGCGGCCCCAGTTATCGACATGGGTATCCCACGTCTGCACAATTCCCATGGCCGCCTGCACCACGGGCACACCGGCTTGCACCAACCGCCGAGCCAGCAACAACGACTGACCGAATTTGTTACGGCCATACCGATCGCGAGTCGCGTCCGCTTCCGTTTCAATATGAAACGCCTGTTCGACGCGATCCGAGGTCAACAGGTTAAAGGCCAGCGACTGCTGCTCGCTGAAGGCGCTCAAACGGGATTGATCGATGCTGACCGGGCGATCGTTCAGCGTCTCCAGCAATTCGCGGCGCGATGACAACCGTGGCCGTGTCACTCCCGGTTGCAAGGCCAAGGCATCCATCTTGAACTTGGCATCGTTGGGGTCATGGTTGATCTGCCACGGATCATGCTTCGCACCCAGGAACCCGGCGTGTTGACCCGGCCACGTCAGCGGACCTTCGATGAAGTAGTTCGGCAACGAGACCGCTGTCGGTACGCCATCATTTCGAGGATGGAGGTAGTCAACCGCCGCTGCGAAGTTCGGGAAGTCATAACGCGACTCGACCCGATCGAGGTCGCTGCCACCACGGGGAATCGGTGTCGGTCGGCCTGTGAGCGCGACATGGGTAGCCAGCAGGTGGTTGTGTTCGGGATGGGCCAGCGTGCGGATGATGCTCCAGCGGTTGAGTTGCTGAGCCAGCCGCGGCATGTGCTCGCCGATGTAGGTTCCGGGAATCGCGGTTTCAATCGCCGAGAACTCGCCCCGGATTTCAGCGGCGGCGTCAGGCTTCGGGTCCCACATATCGAGCTGGCTGGGACCGCCGCTCAAATGCACGAGCAGCACCGACTTGGCCCGCCGCGCCCCTGCATTCGCCAATGTCGAGCGAGGTTGAGCGAACGGCAACGCCGAACCGACAACTCCGGCGGCACCAATTTTCAAAGCGGAACGGCGAGTCAACGCACCGAACATGGCGGGTTCCAGCAAGGCAGGCGGGACGAACGGGCAGGTATGCACTACATATTCATATCGGCTTACGCGTCGTGCGGCAAGACAATTCTTGCCGGTGGGTACGGTTGTACCGTGGGTGTCGAACTCCCCTCAATGCGATGTCACCGGGTAATTCGCGAACCGCAGTGTGTAATGATCTTCGAACCAGTCACGGATGGTCGGGACAGCGGCGGTGTCATAGCCCGGCGAAAACGACAAGGTGTCGCCTTCCGGAGCCGCTCGCAACTCGCCGTCATCAATGACGATCTCGCCCCCTTTGATCACATACCGCGGCAACTCGAACATGCGGGCCACATCGTCTTGCGGAGTATAGACGGCGACATCGGCGGCTGCCCCGATACCGAGATGGCCTTTATCTTTCAGGCCGAGCATCTTCGCCGGCGCGGCGCGGGTGATGATCGCAATTTCGTACAACGAGTATTCCCGATCGATCTCCGCGAGCGTGCTGATCTCCTTCAGTTTCGCGGGCAACGTATTGATCACATCCTGCCGTCGCGAGCGATCCATCAGTAACGCCATCACCTGCGGATAGGCCAGGAACGACGCACCATTCGGATGATCGGTACTTAGCGCGATTTGCCACGGATCATTGATTAGCAGATACCATTCGAGACCGACCGCCCATTGCAGGGCATGCACAAAACTTTTGTTGCGGTAGACGATGGGGACAATGCCGCAGCCCGATTCGAGTTCGAGATCGCCGCTGAACCATTTCCCGCCGATCACCTTGTGCAGGTAATGGCCTAGCGGCCCATCACCGGTCATTGAAACCGTGTTGCCGAACATCACCTGGCCGACATCGACCGTGATCTCGGGATGGGCATTCACGTAATCAACGAGGTCGGGCACGCGGGAGTGGAACGTCGCTTGATCATCCGGGTCGCCGCCGTAGCTGTGAAATTGAATGTGCGTGATGTGCCCTCGATGGCCGTCGAGCGACCGCATGGTGTCGAGCGTGGTCGACCAGTTGCCTGGCATGCCAAGATTGTTGCAATGAACGTGAACCGGATGGGGCACCTGCAGATCATCCGCCGCCGCCGCCAGTTCACGCAGGATATCGCACGGCGTGATCCCGAAGCCGGGCACCTCGGCATCGAGATTCGCAATGTTCCCCGCACCCGCTTTCCAGGCTTCCACACCGCCAGGGTTCACAATCTTCAGGCCATAACCGCGGACCGATTCGAGCAGCCAGCCGAGGAACGACCGCACCAGTTCCGGCTGCTGCTTCCGCATCTGCTCCATTAGGAAATGATTGTTGCCGACGAGCGTGAAGAAGCCCTTGTCGAGAACCGGCGTATCATGAAACTCTTCATGCACATGTCGGGCGGCGAGCGGGGGGATCGCGGCATCAAACGCGGTGGTGTAACCGAGACCGGCGTAAAGATAACCCGTTGCAAAGGTGCTCGGCACGCTGCCGATGGTTCCCGAACGAAAGCCTTCCTTGCGGAGATACGGCTTCGACTTCCGGCGGTCTTCCGGCAGCATCTTCCGCGCAGCATTCACCTTCGGCCCGGCGATATGACAATGCAGATCAATCCCACCCGGCATAACGATGCAGCCGGTGATATCGATCACCCGATCGGCCTTGGCCGATGGATCGTTCGGAGCCTCAACGATGCGGCCGCGATCAATCCACACATCGCCTACGACCCCATCAACACCGTTGGTCGGGTCATACAACGTACCGCCGCGGAGACAGAGAGTGGGCATGGGGGGGAAGGAGTCTAAGAGTAGAAAAGTAGCAGAGTATCAGAGTCGCTGGCGACATGCGAATGGGCTGTCTCCTTCATTCACATCGCGATCGGCTTTGCTTCGCAGTTCATCGTGTTTGGGTTTCCGCTCCTTGGATCACTGAACGCGAAAGGCATAAGACCAGCGGCACGTTGGCCGCAGCTTCCGCACGCTGGACGGTTTATCACTCTGACAACACGAACCTTACGGAGTGGGGCGGTGTCTGCGGCCCAGACAGTTTTTCGGGAAAATCTTCGTTCGGCAGCCGGGTTTCCCGCTTGGGATGCAGGAATGTCTCGCGATAGAATACTGGGGACGAAGATCAGGTCATCGGCAGCGAGGGCCGTGAATTCACACTCGCAGGTGGAGCGCATGACACAAGGAAAGATTCCGTTTCGCAGTCACGAAGACGTTCGCAGTCTGTTCGGCACCCGCGACCGCAATCTCCGCCGCCTCCGCGAGGCGCTGCAACTCGATATCACATTGCGTGGTGACGATCTCTTTCTGCACGGAGAGACCCAGCATGTGGAACGGGGCACCGAAGTGCTCACCGAGCTGCGCGGACTGATCGAACGCAAGGGACACCTTTCGGACGATGAGTTCGATCGCATCGTCCAGGGAACGGTCGCGTTTGCACAAGGGGGTGACGACTCCATCGAAGTCTTTCACAAGGCCCGTCGCGTGTTGCCCCGCAGTCCGGGTCAGAAAGCCTATGTGCAGGCGATCCGCGAGCACGATCTGGCGTTTTGTGCGGGACCGGCTGGGTCTGGCAAAACGTATCTGGCCGTCGCCATGGCGATCAATGCGCTCCGGCAAGATCTGGTGCGCAAAATTGTGCTGGTAAGACCGGCCGTCGAAGCCGGGGAAAAGCTTGGCTTTCTGCCGGGCGACATGTTCGAGAAGGTTAACCCGTTTCTGCGGCCGTTGCTCGATGCCCTGGGTGATATTCTGGACTACGATCAGGTGCAACGGTATCTCGATCGCGATGTGATCGAGATTGTCCCGCTGGCCTTCATGCGGGGTCGCACGTTGAACAATACGTTCATGATTCTGGACGAAGCCCAGAATACCACGATCACGCAGATGAAAATGTTCCTGACCCGCATGGGACAGTCATCGAAGATCGTGGTGACGGGAGATGCTACACAAACCGACTTACCCGAGAATGTGGAAAGCGGATTGCACGATGCTCTGCGGCGTTTGCGGAATGTGCCGGGAATTGCGATGGTGCATCTTTCCGGGGAAGACATTGTCCGCCATCCGCTCGTCAAACGGATTGTCGCCGCGTATGATGACGGGCCAACGGGACGCTCGGTCCCGGTTCGGGCCAACCCTGGGGAACCGACCGCATCAGAGGTCGTTCCTGAGGTTCCTGCTGTTTCGACAGCCGGGCAAGACTGACAATGCGGATTTTTTCGCCGCGGAAAACTCGAAATATCAAAGCTGCGAACCTGACGGCCGGTACCCGCTGGACCGGTCGTCTCAGTACGCAATTGCGCAATGTCGATGTGATTCTGCGATTGTCGATCTGCCTCGTCTTTCTCGCCTTGCTGGTGGTGGTGCTGGAAAGCTGGAAGGCTCCGTTTCGCTACCGCCTCGGCGATTTTCTGCCGGATGGTCTGCTGGCCCGCATCGACTTCAACCGCGTCAATCAGCGGAAGACCGAACTGGCTCGGCTGGAAAGCGAACGGCAGGTTCCATTGGTTTTCCGGCACAGCGTGCAACCCCTGCGTGATCTGGAATACCGTTTACGGACTGATCTCTTCAGCGTCTCCAGCGTGCATGATCTGAACGATCTCGCCGCCGATGTCCGCACGGCATTCGGTTTGAGTGGGACCGCCCCGCTTCCTGATCCGCTGCTGAAAGACTGGCAACTGCTGCAGGCCACCATTGGCCCGAGTTCGATGGCGGAACGACAGATCGATGAGATCGTCGGCGAGTTCACGCAGCTCACCGCACCGCTCCGCGTTTCCGGGGTGATGGACCCGCAGGATGTCACGCGGCTCGATATGACGCTGGATCAGAAGATTTCCGTGCTCGGGCCTACGGAGCGCGTCGATGATGACGCGCTCCTGCCCTCAGTTGTCGTTTCCGACGCCTTGCTGGAAGAAAACCTGAAAGCCGGGGGACGGTTGGCCCGGCAATGGAATCAGTATCCGACGTTATCGCGGATTCAACCGATCCTCGAACGCTGGTTGATTCAACGGGTTCCGGCGACTTTATCTTTCGACGAATCCGCCACCAATCTGCGATTGGCGAAGAGCCGCCGTGATACCCCCGAGGTCAGCGATCAGTTCAAACGTGGGCAGGTGCTCGCAGCGCCGGGAACATATCTCGAAGAAGAAACCATCGACATCCTGCGGTCGCAGTACAATACCTTGGAAGCCTTGGTTCCCTGGTCCGACCGCTTGATTCACGTCAGCATGGGGGCCGCGTTGCTGATCGTGCTCGGCGGTGTCAACACGTTTTATCTGGTCCGCAATGAACCCCGGCTGATTCTGAACGCCTCACGGCTGGCGATTTACTTGGCGGCCATCACATCGAGTGTCGGCTTCGCGCGGCTCCTGTCGAGTGGTAGCTGGCGGGCAGAGATTCTGCCGATTCTCACCGTCGTGATGATGCTGGCCATCTCTTACAACCAGGTGCTCGCCGCCATCACCGGTTTCTCGCTGTCGCTGTTGCTTACGTTGTCGACGGGCGGCAATGTCGGTGACTTCGTGTTGATCATGAGTGCTATCGCGGCGGCCGTGGTGCAGTTGAATCAGGTGCCATCGCGATCCAAGGTGGTGATCGTTGGCTTCTGGACGGCGGTGACGTACCTGTTCGTGGCCTGGGGGGTCGCTATTATCGATTCGCAGCGGTTGGGGCGGCTCTGGACCGACTGGTTCCTCTATACCGACAGTCTTTCCGCGGCGGGCTGGTGCTTCGCGGCAGGGTTCCTCGTCTCCGGCAGCTTGCCATTCATTGAAAAGCTGTTCGGCGTGGTGACCGACATCAGCCTGCTGGAACTCAGCGACATCTCGCATCCGCTTTTGCAGGAACTGGTGAGTCGCGCTCCGGGCACCTACAACCACTCGATTACCGTGGCGACCATTTCCGAAACCGCCGCCGATTCGATTGGGGCCAACGGATTACTTTGCCGAGTGGGGGCCTACTTCCACGATGTCGGCAAGATGCTGAAGCCGCAGTACTTCGTGGAGAACATGGCGGCGGGGCAGGCCAATCGGCATGACCAACTCAATCCCGCCATGAGTACACTGATCATCATCGGTCACGTGAAAGATGGTGTCGATCTCGCGCGGCAACAGAATCTACCGCAACCACTCATCGACTTCATTGAGCAACATCACGGCACAACCCTGGTGGAGTTCTTCTATCGGCAGGCGACCAAAGCGGCCACGGCGTTGCCGGAAGAGCGGCGGCCGACCGTTGAAGAATCGGCGTTCCGATATCCCGGTCCAAAACCGCAAACGCGCGAAGCTGCCGTGATGATGATTGCCGATGCCGTGGAATCGGCCAGTCGCACCCTGAGCGAACCGACGCCCAAACGCATCGAGACCCTGGTGCACGATTTGGCGATGAAACGGCTGCTGGACGGCCAATTCGATGAATGTTCGCTGACACTCAGTGAACTGGCCATCGTGGAAGATTCTTTGACGAAATCGCTCATCGGCATCTACCACGGCCGCATCAAATATCCCGATCAGAAGTCGGCCTGACCATGTCGGAATGCCACACATCGACCACGGGTCTGGAACTGACGCTGGTGAATCGTCAGTCGCAACCGGTGGATGTTTCCCGTTTAGTGGCTGCCGCGTTGCAGATTGCCGAGGCACAGCAGGCCACGGGGTCCCTCACCGTCACGTTGGTGACCGACAACGAAATTCATCGCATCAATCGGGAGTTTCTGCAGCACGACTGGCCGACCGATGTCATCAGCTTCAGCTATCACGATGACTCGGCGGGCATGGAAAGCCACGTCATCGAGGGAGAATTGGTCATCAGTGTTGAGACCGCGTGCACTCAGGCGGAAAAACATGGCTGGCGACTCGATGACGAATTGCTACTCTACTGGACGCATGGTTTTCTGCACCTGTGCGGTTATGATGATCTTGCGGATGAGGAGCGACCCCGTATGAGACAGCGGGAACGCGAGTTACTAGCCCCCTTTGGTCTCTGCCCGCGCGGGCTTGAAGAATGAGAGTTTACCCCCTGAATGATCGAATGCTGATGTGTCGAACACCCTCGACTCATCCTGTGACCGGGCAATGTATGCATTGTCCCGGAGACTCTCGCCGTATCGAATGTCATGGCCCGCTCCATCGGCCTTGTTCCTGCTATGAAAAGGCTCATTAACCATGCCGTGGGAGGCCATCGGCGTTATTGCAATTTTGTTGTTCGGGCATTGGGCAGCCATCGGTTGCTATTCCCTGCGCGACTTTGCTTACAGTCGCCTGGAACAGCTTTGTGAAGATCGCGGCCATCCCGAACGTTTTCGCACGATCCTCAAGCAGCAACATCTGGCGCTGCTGGTCCTGGAACTGAGTGTCACCACGGCAAGCATGATTTATGGCCTGTATCTTGGCTACTGGATCGGCTGGCCCGGTACCGATGAAACGCTCGCCTTGTTGATGTCTCTCGGAGCGTATGCTCTGGGCATTTTTGTGGGCTGGCTCGTCGTCGATCTCTTTCCCTGGACGCTCGGCCAAGTGGTGGGAGAAAGTTATCTCTTCCGTTGCTGGCCCGTGATCCATCTGCTTCTCATCTGTGCCCAACCGCTGTTGGCGATGGTGCGTCTTGCCGATCGGTATGCCTTTCAGTTTACAGGCCGGGGAGATCCCGAGCAGGACGATGCGTCGGTCATCGATGAAGAAATCCGGACGGTGGTTGATGAAGGCACACGTGAAGGCGTGATCCCCACCGCGGCCGGGATGATGATTGAACGCGTGATGGAACTGCAGGACGAAGATGTCGGCGCCATCATGACCCCGCGTACCGACATGCTCTGTATTCATGTCGATGCCAGTCTGGAAGCCGCCCGGCAACAGCTTCTGGAAGCCGGGCATTCCCGCATGCCCATCATCGGCGATTCCACCGACGATATCATGGGCATTCTCTACGCCAAGGATCTGCTCAAAGCCCTTGATCCGCGGCGGCAACCGGGCGAGCCGATTCCCGTCCTGCGCGACATCGTCCGCGAACCGGTCTATGTCCCCATCACGACGCAGATCCCCAGCCTGCTGGAACTGATGAAGAAACGGCACGTGCAGATCGCCATCGTCATGGATGAATACGGCGGCGTGTCCGGCCTAGTGACAATGGAAGATATTCTCGAGGAAATCGTCGGCGAAATTGAAGACGAATACGACGAAGACATTATTCGTCAGCGCATCCACCAGATTTCAGAGAACGTGCTGGAGGTCGATGCCCGCGTGCATCTCGATGATCTCAATGAGCGTTTCGATTTCCATCTGCCCGAAGATGCCGAGTTCGATACCATCGGCGGCCTGATCTTCTCTTTGGTCGGACAGGTCCCCGTTGTGGGCGAGACCGTCCGCTATGAAAAATTGCTCTTCACGGTTTTGGCCGCGGACCGGCGCAAGATTACACAAGCCCGGATTGAAGTGATCCCCGAAGACTCCGCCGTAGAATCAGCCAGCGAAGCGGACTGACTGGCCGGGATATTTCAAGTGAGCCGTGCTGTGATCTCCTGTAACACATCCGCATCGCATGGCAAGTCGGTGGTCAGCGAGGCTCGCAAAGGGATGGGGACGTCGTCCATTCGGTAAGCGGTCCCCGGCAAATGCACGCCATAGGTTGCCACGTTGATCCGCAGACGTGGCTTCCATCCGCCCGTGTTTTCCAAAGTGTTCAATGGCGAATCGAGCAGAATCGTGGGAATTGTGGCCAGGTAATCCAACGCGGCTCGGGAAAAGTGTTCGACCCGCTCACTTCCCACAAGCAAGGCCACATCGGGTTCTCCACGGGCCAGCATTTCGGCAGCGGAAAATTCGCCGGGTGAATACCGTGGATAGCCCCGTGACAGATTCACCGCAAAGGGGAACCCCGTCTGCCAGCAGAGCACGTTGTCGGCCCCGGCCACATCTCCGAGCATTCGCAGCCGTCGCGCATGAAACCGGGTATGCTCATTCAAATCAATCACCAGCCGCAGCAGTGCTTCCACCACGCGATGACCCAGCGGTTGCCGAGCGACACCATAGCCAAAGAAGATCACTCCGCTCCGGCAATTCCGCATCCGTTCGGCCAGTTCTTTCAATTGATCCAGCGGTAAACCGACCGTGAACTCCGGTGTCGGCTGTTCGCCCTGCACCAGTAGCCGCAAAACCCATAACGCCCGGAAGTCGTCATGGTCCTTCAGCTTGATCACGACATCGGCATGGGGATCGGTCTGGTTGCGGAACTCGCGATGATCGATCACCACCAGGGTGCGGTCTTTCCGCCCGTCGGGAATCTGCTCGCCTTTGGCGAACAGGCTGTACCGTTCGAGATGCCGGGGGTGGGTGGTTTCGGGATCGGCTCCCCAGAAGATAACGAGGTCGGACCGATGCCGAATCTCCCCGAGTGAACCCGTCGATTCCCCCGATTGCTGCAACGCGAGGAGTGACGGGGCGTGACCTTCCGAGGCCGTGGTATCGATCGAGGCTCCCAGCAGGTCGGCGAGCGCGACCGCAGCCCGTTGACCCGGCGTACTGCTCCCCGACAGCCCATAAATCAACGGGAACTTCGATTGCGATAACCATGCCGCTGCCGTATCGATCGCCGTGGACAGTTCACAGGGTTGCTCATCCAGCATCGCCGAATTGGCATCAATCGTATTCTGTTGCAGGTACCAATTCTCAGCGAGATGGCAAGCCCGCTCCGTTGCAATGATACGGTTCTGCCGCACGGTCAACGTCAGGTCATCGCACACACAGGCGCAGCGCGTGCAAGCCACGTCGGTAACTGTGATGTCGTTCGCGGGAATCGGGCTAGAGTCGCTCATGCTGCCATCATGACTACCAGCGCTCGTTCGGTCCACTCGGAACCGGAATCGAGAGTTCTGGCAGTTGATCGCGTGTGCCGCGTGTCGGGCCGAAGTCGATGATCGCGGCCAATGTCTCATCGACATCGCCGACCGTGCGGGCTCGCTGAAACTGTTCGCGGAGCGGCGAGGGAACGCACATCCCCTTGAGATACCAGTGGGCCATCTTGCGGAAGAGCACGATGCCCCGCTCCTCGCCGTGCTGCTGCATGAGATAACCCAACTGCTGCCGCAGGAGCTTCAGGCGATCATCAAAGCCGCCGGCGGGCGACCATGCCCCAGTGGTTTCCCATTCGACGAATTGCCGGAAGATCCACGGATTCGCCAATGCACCGCGGCCCATGGAGATCCCCTGGCAACCGGTCTCGGCGAACATCCGCACGCCATCGGCCACCGAACGGATGTCGCCATTCCCGATCACCGGAATTCGTTCGACCGCCTCGACCACTTGTCGAATTCCGACAAGGTTGACGGAGCCCGAAAAGCCTTGGGCGCGGGTGCGGCCATGAATCGCCACCGCCGCGACACCGATCTGCTCGAATTCCCGTGCGAAGAACGGGGCCGTCAAATTCTGATCGTCCCAGCCGAGCCGCATTTTCACCGTCACCGGCAAGGGGACCGACTCCACGACTGCCTGTACCAGCTTCACCGTCGAATCCGGGGCACACATCAAACTGGCTCCGGCACCATTTTTGGTGACTCGATTCACCGGGCAGCCCATATTGATATCGATTGAATCCACGCCGCGCGTGTGGAGCAACTGGGCACAATCCCGCATCACCGCCGGGTCATTCCCGAAGATCTGCACGGCGAAAGGGCGGTCTTCGGGGCAGGTTTCAATCAGGGTCAGGGACTTGGTGCTGCCATCGAGCAATCCGCGTGCGTTCACCAGGTCTGTCGTGCCCAATCCGACCCCGCCGATTTCACGCACAATGCGTCGAAAGGGCAGGTTGGTGAACCCGGCCAAAGGTGAAAGGAGATAACGCGACGGCAGCGTCAACCCGCCGTATTGCACGGCTGGCAGTGACTTAAGTCTTTGGCGGACATTCTCTTGCGGTGACTGCACGAAGCCGTAACCCTGACAGAGAGCGGAACATCCGGGATGGAAAACAGCGGCACTCTTCCCGGCTGAAACTCTTCATGATAAACTATACTGCTCAAAATTTGCGACCCGCGCTGGCGGGAGGCCCCCGGGGATTCCAGATTGGATTCGAGGATCATGAAGCGTACGACCAAGCAAAAGCGAAATCTGCGTCAGAAGGCCAAGCGGCGCGCTCTGCGAAAAGTGAAGCGTGGCCTCTAAGCGAGACGCGTGCAGTTCACTGCGTTTGTGTCACACAATAAAGCCCCCGGATGTTCGTCCGAGGGCTTCGTTGTTTTCCGATACTGAGATCTGGCAATCGCACACCGCGATCAGATCGAGCGTAACCCGATCTGATCATGGTGTTACTCGTGGCTATTCATGCCAGCCGTGAGCGTCGCGGACCTGAATCATCGAAGCGAGGATGTTGTTCCACGTCTTCGGATCGCTCATGACGGCATTCGGGAACATGCAGCCATCCCAGCAGATGTGACGGTATCGGCGGTGTGGCGTGCCTTCATCCCGCAGCCAGTAACCCGCCCGACGGACGACATCGAGCTTGCCGTTCGGGTCATTCACCAGGCAGTGCTTGCCGGTTTTGTCATGCGTGCCCGACCCATGCACCGTGGCATCGTTCTGGGCGACGTGGAAGTCGATCGTCCACGGCCGCAGTTCGTCGGTGAGTTGGGTGTAGGCGGCATCGAGCGCGGCTTCATCTTTCCAGTTGAAGTCGGCCGGTAACAGAGCATGTTCCGGAGCGTTATAGCCCATGAGGTAGAGCAGCGTATGAGCCATGTCGGCCTGAAAGCCAAGCGTTTCCGGACGACCGACGCGTTCCAGCAGATCGACCATGGTCACCCACGACTGCATGCCGCCCCAGCAAATTTCCCCTTCCGCCGCGAGCATTTCGCCATAGTCTTCGGCGATGTCGCAGGCCATGTCGAACGTCTCGGCGATGCGGCGTTGATTGCCAATCGGATCTTTGGCCCAATCGCTGACCCCGCAAGCCGAGTCAATCCGGACCACGCCATACGGGCGGATGCCGATCTCGCGCAGAATACGGGCGATGCGGCAACCCTTCTGCACCTGAGCGAGGAAATTGTTGCGGCCTTCCTCTTCGTCCAAAGCGGGGCCACCACCCGTTGGCGGCCAGACCGGGGCGACCACCGAACCGATATTGAGATCGCGCGACGCCGCCTTGTCAGCAAGCTTCTTCAGATCATCTTCCGAGGCATCGATGCTGATGTGCGGATCGAACAGGAAGAGATCAAAACCGTCGAACTTCACGCCATCGACTTCGGCCTTCGCCGTGTGATCGAGCATGGTGTCGAGATCAATAAACGGCTCGGCCCCTTCGGACCCTTTGCCCACGACCCCCGGCCAGGCCGCGTTATGCAGTTTCGGATAGTTGTTACGTTTGGTCATGGATGCGAGTCCTTGAATGTCGAATGAGGAAGGCCGAATGTCGAAAGAAAACATGCCAACTTGGTGGGCTGACTAGGAACCATTCTTACGATGTTTGCGATGAATTGCGGCGAAAATACGATTGAGTTCATTGGATTCAGACCACAGAACCCGTGCTGCATCGCGGCAGTTGGGTTCCGCTGCGACAATCATCCGTAACCAATGCATGGTTTCGCGAGATTCCCGCTGGCAGAGGCTGATCCGATGAAAGAACTCCTTACGCGAACCTGAGTCATCAGCCTCTGAATAGTTGGCACCGATACTTGTAGCTGAGCGTACCAATTGAGAGATCAATGGCCTTGTGATCTCGTCTCGTAATATGGATTTGACGAACCGAATGACTTGCTCACCGAAGACTGCTGTCCGCTCAGAAAGGTCAAATCGTCGCTCCGCATGTTGACCTCCATCAGCCTGCGTTACTTCTTCTTTCGTCATTCGGGCTTCGTCATTCGACATCGCACGATTACTTCTTATACGCCCCCACTTCCGGAGCGTCCTTCTGTGCCTCGGGACCGAAGTATCGCAGGCCGACCAGCGGTTCGGTGCCGGTGTTTTCGAAGACCACGCCTTCCGCGGCGGCTTTGGCGGTGACGAAGACTTCGTCCATGGTCATCTGGCCGAAACGGATCATCGCCGGGGTTTGCAGCTTGAGGCCATTGACGGTCCCTTCACCCTGCACGGTAATCCAGCCGTATGCACCGCCATCCTTGATGGTGACCTTGGTGCCGGGGTTGATGGTCAGTTCCTTCGCGGTGAAGTCCTGGGCCTTCTTGATGCGGCCGTAGACGATCCACTTGTCGAAGAAGCCTTCCTTCTCGCTGCCACTGCAGATGATCGGTTCGAGGTAATGGCTGTCCTTGAAGTTCGGATCGACGTTGCCTTCCCAGTCGAGGGCATCGACAAGGTAGGTGTTGTCGTTGTGCTTCTCGGCGGGGAAGTCTTTGGTGAGCAGCGACCGGGGCACCGCCCGGCCTTCCACCATCGACTGATACATACCGAAGACATCGCTACCCCACTGCGGTTCATAGGTGAGCAGCGAACCGGGAGCGTGCAGCACGCACGGCGGAATGAGCCAACCGGTGCCGACCTTCAGCCGGTAGGCCTTGGACAGGTCAAGAATGCCGTTGTCGCCATCGTTCCAGCGATCGAGACAGGCGATGACGTCTTCCTTCTTGGTGCCAGGTTCGAGGCCCATGAAGGTGTAGGGGAAGTTGTTGCCGACGTTGTTGAGTTGCGGCGGGAAGTAATAGCTTTCGGGCTTCCCTTCCTGCCCCACCAGCTTGGCCTGCTCGGCATTCTGGTGCATGTGATGCGGAATTGGGCCCATGTTATCGAAGAACTTCGAGTAAACCGGCCACTTGTGATATTTGTTCCAGATGTAGTCGCCGACGATTTCGGCACCCAACTCGGCGACCACGTCGCGCAGCAGGAACTTCTCGGACCCGGCGACGCAGTAGCTCAGGCCTTCGTCGTGGCTGCGGCCTTCGTTCGCGGCTTCCGTGGTGCTGGCAAACCAGCGTTCATCGATGCCGCCGCGGTGCGTGCCCAGGGCATAGTAATCGTGTGGGTGGAGCTTCAAGCGGCGTCCCGGTTGCAGGAACGACCGCGGCACCCACGTGGGAGCCAACCGCAACACACCCTTGCCCTCGGACAACGCCGCCGACGCCAACGACTTCACACTGGCCATGAATCGAATTCC
The DNA here is from genome assembly GCA_016125225.1 of bacterium. GTDB lineage: Bacteria > Planctomycetota > Planctomycetia > Planctomycetales > Planctomycetaceae > DSVQ01. The sequence continues at coordinate 118,603 of WGME01000010.1, forward strand.
TGATCTCTAACGACAGAGGAACATCTGTGAATGGAAGACTTGAGGCGATCCACATCGCGAACCGGTATTGTGACGTGAACCACGCCGTTTTGCCAAGTCAGGCATCGGGGTCATTCGTGCCGTGGTTCGATGTGTAGCAGATGTCTCACGAGAAAGTCAGCCCGGCGACGTTTGCCGTAGGGGCTTTCTGCCGCTCCATGCCCCGCGCCCGGAATGACGAGCAAGTCGAAATCCTTGTCGGCCCGAATGAGGGCATCGACCACCTGCATCGTGGAGGCCGGGTCGACATTGCGATCGAGTTCGCCGACCACGAGCAACAGCTTCCCTTGAAGCCGATGGGCCTGCGTCACGTTTGATTGCTCGGCGTAATGCGGGCCGACGGGATAGCCCATCCAGAGTTCGTTCCACCAGACTTTATCCATGCGGTTATCGTGGCAACCACAATCGGCGACGCCCACTTTGTAGAAATCGGGATACATCAGCAGCCCGCGCACGGTGCTTTGCCCGCCCGCCGAGCCGCCGTAAATCCCGACGCGGCTCAGGTCCATCACGGGTTCTGCTTTCGCGGCCGCCTGCATCCATAACAATCGATCGGGGAAACCGGCGTCGCCGAGGTTCTTCCAGGCGACATCATGAAACGCCTTCGAGCGGTTCGAGGTCCCCATGCCATCGATCTGCACGGTGATGAAGCCTAACTCCGCCAGGGCTTGAGCACCCTGCATGGCCCGGAACGACTTCGGCACGAAACTGCCATGCGGACCGGCATAAATCTGTTCGACCACCGGGTACTTCTTCGCGGGATCGAAATTCGTCGGCCGAAAGATCACACCATAAATCGGCGTCTTGCCATCCCGTCCCGCGGTCACAAACCGCTGCGGCATTTTCCAACCGAGTTTCTCCAGATCTGTAATGTCAGCCCTCTCCAGTTCACAGACCAGCGAACCATCCTCACTGCGGCGTAGCTCCGTCACCGGCGGCAAATCGACCCGTGAATAGCGATCAATCAGAAATCGGCCATCGGGTGAATACTCCACTTCATGCGTCCCATCGCCCGGCGTGAGAATCACCAGGCCGCTGCCATCGAAATTGATCCGACAATACAGCACATGATACGGGTCCTGCTGCGGATCGATGCCCCCGGCTCGGAACCAGATTTGACGCTTCGTCTCATCGACCCGGTCTACCCCACGGACCACCCACTCCCCGTTTGTGATCTGCTGCTTCACGGCGCCAGTGGTCAAGTCATAAAGATAAAGGTGATTCCAGCCGTCGCGTTCCGACATCCAGATCGCTTCGTGCGTCTCATCCATGCGATGCAGATATTGCTTGTAGGCATAGTCGATGAAGGTGGGACTCTGCTCATCGATCAGCACGCGGACTGACCCGTCCGGCACGGTGACTTCGATCAGCCGCAGCGTCTGATGTCCCCGTTCGTTATCGACAAACGTGAACCGCCGGCTGTCCGCCGACCATGCCCCGGCGGTCAAACTCCACGGGCTCGGGAACAGGGCATCATCGATGGCGATCACCCGTCCCGTAGCGATTTCCATCAGCACCGGCTTGGTGATCGGCAGGCGATCGCCCGGCTTGTGATAGAAATACTTGTGCTGCTTCGGTTCGACCTGATCGCGCGGCGACGACTCGATGAGATGCACCCAGTGTTCGTCGCCGGAAATGGTCCGCCAGACGATGAGCCAGCGACTATCTGGCGACCAGTCGCCACGGCCTTCGTAAAAGTGTTTGCTCGTGCCATCGGTGGTCAGCGGCTGGGCCTGACCGGTCGCGGTCTCGATGCGTTGCAGATTGTGATCCCGCAGCCGCACCTGCCAGCGGCCATCGGGCGAAGTCATGTCACGCCGCCCGCGTCGTCGGTTCGGCAATGCTTCTGGCAAAGCCGGGGCCGGGGGAATCAGGAGTCCGGGGGAGACGCGGAGCGGCTCCAGCTGCACCGTCCAGCGCCAATGCTGCCAGTCGTAATATAAGGTGTCATTCGCTGACCAGTGGTATTCCAGCCGTGCGAGTTCATCGAGGGTGATCACGGTCCCGGTGGTCGCCTGCATCTGTAACGCCAGATCGGTCGGCGTGAACGAGACACGACGACCCGTGGTGACATCGACGACCACCGTCGTCTGATCATCCTGCGGATCATTGTGCCGAAACAGCAACCGGTCTCCCGACGGCGACCACTCCGGCCGCACTCGCTCGTGCAGCACACGGCGACCCGCCTCGCGACCCAGCCGTTCCATGCGGGCATAATCGGCCGCCGTCCCCTGAGCCACGGCAGCACAGGGAAACGCGATCGCCCCACACAACCCCATCATGAGTCCACAACGCCACAACATCACGAGGTCCACCATCATGTTGGCTAATATGCCCCTGAAACATGAGATGTTACCTCAGACTCGCACGGCTGTCGTGGGAAGGTAACGTCTCTTATGAACCAGCCCGCAGCGCCAGCAAGGGAACTGAAGTCAATCCGCAGAAAACGCCCCTTCTGCCAGCGTAGCTTCACGATGTGCACAGGTTCCCAAACGCAGTACAGATCGCTCTGCAACAGCACTGCGTTTGATCAATCTTATGGCTTTGCCACATCCAGTTTCCGGATCCCGACGGGTTTTATCTCTTTGAACAGTTCGGTCGGCCAGTCAAGGATGATGGATTGAGAAAGCCTTGTTGGTTTGTAGGGAATGACTTGCAGAGAGTGAAACACCCTCCGATGATGGACATATCAACGGCATGAATGCATCCACAAAAGCTGCCTGAGACGAAACAACACATGAAACGCGTGCCCTACGACTTCGCTTCGGTGCGAATTGCTTTATTGGCCACAGGAACCTTCTTATGTTTAGCACCGATTCTACAAGGAGATGATTCCTTCGAGGGGTTTCTGGAGAAGCATTGTGTCCGCTGTCATGGCCCGGCGAAAGTTGAAGGGGATGTGCGGATCGATCAGTTTTCTCGCGATTTCAAATCGGGCGCGGATGCGCACCACTGGGGCGAAGTCCTCGATCGGATCAATTCCGGGCAGATGCCGCCGAGTGATGAGCCCAAGCCCATGCAGGATGAGATTGCGGCGTTTGTGACGAGTCTCGACTCACGGCTCAAAGAGGGACGAGCCGCGCGGATGGCAGCCCGTGCAGCCGTGGCTCATTACCGACTCAGCCGGAAAGAGTATGAGAACACTGTCTATGACTTGCTCGGCGTGCGCTATGATCCCGCCAAACCCGGGGAGCTGAATGAAGATACCTTGTGGCATGGATTTGAACGCATTGGGTCAGAACTCTCGCTCTCGCCGTCGCATGTCGATCGTTATTACCGTGCCGCTGAGATCGTGCTCGACCGTGCCTTTCCGGCAACTTCCGGTGAAGCGCGCACGGTGCGAAAAACCGCGCTCGATCTCCGCTACCACGGTGGCAAGGCCCAGCAGGAAGTGCTCGATCGGTTCGGCATCAAGCGGCCTCTGCGCTATCTTCTCTTTCCCGGTCGCGTGGAGACCGCACTCTCGCCGAACTGGTTTGGAAGAACGGGTCCGGAACACTCCGGGCTTTACAAGTTCCGTATTCAAGCCAGCGGCATTCGTCCACTCGGAGGTCAGCTGGCCCACCTCAGCATCGGCAAGTCGACTGGTGAAGAAACCGTAGCGGGTCTCATCGAATTCGACATCACCGCCTCGGAAGACAAGCCGGCGGTGCATGAGTTTGAAGTCTTTCTGGAGATGCCCGCAACACTGCACTTCGCCGTCGTTGCGACGGATGTTGTAGACCGAAGAGCCGGGGCCGCCTTTCGTAATGCGCTCGCCAGTCCCAACTACCTGTTTACTCACAGCAGTGAAACGCTGCTACTGAACCCGAACGCTCCGCAGATGTTTGATGACCAGGGAAACGGTTTGTTCTCGACAGTGCTGATCGATTGGATTGAATGGGAGGGGCCGCTGGAAACCGAGGCGGAGAAGTCACGACGAATTGCCTTGGTACCTCCCGATGACGCCACGCCTGAAGTTGTCGCCGAGCATCTGCAGCGCTTCGCCCAACGAGCTTGGCGGAGGCAGGTCAAGCAGGAAGAACTGACCGACTATCTTCATGCTTACCAGGCAGAATGCGAGGCAGGAGAAAAGACCGCCGATGCCTACCGCGTTGCGATGGCGGGTGTGCTGACTTCCCGGCATTTCATTTACATCGTCGAGGGAGATCTCGCCGCTCGCGAACGTCTCAATGAGTCGGAACTCGCGACGCGACTCTCGTATTTCCTATGGAGTTCGATGCCAGACGAGAGGCTTTTCGCTGCCGCTCAGAATGGCAATCTGAATGGCGAAACGCTGAAAAATGAAGTCGACCGGCTACTGGCCGATAGCAAATCCAGCCGTTTTGTGGAGGACTTCGCACGGCAATGGCTTCAATTACACCGTCTGGGAATGTTTCCGCCAGATAAGAAACTGTATCCCGCCTATGACCCTTGGCTGGAAACCAGTATGCGTGCCGAACCGGTTGAGTTTTTCCGCGAGATGTTTGCAAAGAATCTGCCAATCGACAGCCTGATTGATTCAGACTGGACGATGGCCAATGCTCGACTGTGCGACTTCTACGGTCTGCCTGAGCCCCAAACTGGCGGCTTCCAACGCGTAACGCTCCAGCCAGAAGATCACCGTGGCGGCCTGTTGACGATGGGGGCGGTATTGGGCCTCACCTCGGACGGTACCCGCCACCGCCCTGTTCACCGTGGAGTCTGGGTCAGTGAAGTGATTTTTGGTCGAACTCCGCCTCCTCCTCCCGCAAATGTCGACCCGATTGAACCTAACCCGCCCGAAAGCCCGAAGGCGACCATTCGCCAGAAGATCGAAGCCCACCGCAGCCATGCAAGTTGTGCCGCCTGTCATGCGAAGATCGACCATTTTGGTATCGCCTGGGATAACTACGACGCGATCGGACAATGGCGTACACGAGAATCCGTTGCCAAAGGAACCGGAGAAGATCCGCAGATTGATGCCTCCGGCGTGATGCCGGACGGACGAGCGTTTCAGGATTCCGTCCAATTCAAACAGCTGTTACTCGAAGACTGCGACCAGATCGCGCGGGCCTTCATCGAGCATCTTTGCACTTATGCTCTCCGCCGTGTACTCACCGTGGACGACCAGGACGACCTGAAGTTCATCACGGCTGAAGCGAAGGCGAGCGGGTACCGCATCAAGGACATCGTTCGAGCGGTGGCCTTGTCGGACTTGATGAAAAAGCGGTGAGCTAGAAGTAATTAGCGATTAGCCAAACCAAAATGCATGTTGTTCGCCCGTAGCTAAACGCTTATGAAGAACTTTCGAGACTTGCAGATTTGGGATCGTTCCCATCAACTTACGCTGGCGATTTATCGCCTGACGCAGGAATTTCCGAAAACAGAAACCTATGGACTCGTCAGTCAAATGCGTCGCTCTGCTTCATCCATTCCCACCAATATCGCAGAAGGTTGTGGAAGGAATACCGAGCGAGATTTTGCAAGGTTTCTCGATAATGCTATGGGCTCTGCGTCGGAACTCGAATACCAACTCATCCTGACACGCGACCTGAAGTACATCTCGCTCGACATATTTGAAGTAACATTCGCTGAACTGACAGAAATCAAACGTATGCTGAATGCTTTTATGCAAAGGTTGAGGGCTGCTAACGAATAACAGTGATCTTTGAGTCGATTTGCCACCGCTAGCTGCTAATCGCTAACAGCCATCAAGGAGCTTTCTCATGAACTTCCTTTCGCAATCCTGGTTGATCGACCGTCGACATGCCCTGCGGGCGATGGGGACGTGCATCGCTTTGCCGTTTCTGGAATGCATGGTGCCGCTTCGGGCTGCCGAAGAGAAATCTGCCACTCCGCGACGCAGTGCATTCATTTATCTGGCGAACGGCGTCCATTCGCTGAACTACCAGATCACAACGCCGGGGAAAGATTATCAGTTTTCGCGGTCACTCAAGCCCCTGGAAAAGCACCGTGACGTGATCACGCCAATCAGCGGCCTGCATCATCCGGGTGCGCTCAGCCACCATCACAACTGTATCTCGGTCTGGCTGACAGGCGGCAAGCTTGGCCCTTCGGATCGGAACACCATCTCTGTGGACCAGAAGATGGCCGAGATCACTGCGAAACATACTCGGTATTCTTCCCTGGAAATCGCCATCACTCAGGATTCTCTGGCCTGGACCGCAGACGGCGTCCGGCTTCCCGCGATGCGTCGTTGCAGCGAGATTTTCGCATCTCTGTTCGAAGAACCCAAAGGTGGCACGGGAGTACAGCGACGTGCGTTGCGACGCAAAGGGAGCGTGCTGGACGCCAATCTAGCCGAAGTACGCAAGCTTGAGCAAAGCATGGGATCTGCTGACAAAGGACGCATGGAACAGTACCTCACATCGGTTCGTGAGGCAGAGATTCGGACACGCCGGGCCGACGCCTGGCTCGACACGCCGCTTCCCGCCATCTCTGACGCCGACCGACAACGCACGAACCGCGACATTGCTCATACGATGGCGGGCGACTATTTCCGCACCGTCTATGATCTGATCGTACTCGCGTTCCAGACCGATGTGACCCGCGTGGCTACGTTCAGCCTGGGTGGCGAGGGAGATGCGATCTCTATTCCCGAAATCGGTATCACCGAGTCGCGTCACCAACTCAGCCATCATGGCGGCGATCCGGGCTATATGGAAAAACTCACTAAGTATGACACCTTCGCTATCGAGCAATACAGTTACTTCCTGACACGGCTTGCGGAAACAAACGACCTGAACGGGAAGCCGCTCCTTGGTACGACTATGGCCCTCTTTGGCAGCGGGATGTCTTATGGACATAGCCACGGCAACGCCAATCTGCCACTTGTGCTGGCTGGCGGATCGGAGTTGGGATTGAAGCACGGCAGTCATCTCGATTTCAACCAGGGGCATTTCAAGGGATATCAGCTCGACAAACCCACCGAGCACTATTCGCTCTGCAGCCGACCTGCCAACTCCGATGCTCACATGAGCAATCTCCTCCTCTTGATGGCCCAGCGAATGGGCGTGGATACCGATACGTTTGGCGATAGCAATAAGGCCATCGAATTATGATTCGTTCCCACAATCCAGCTTGGCTCGTTCTGGTCTGCTTCGTCTTTTGCTTGATCTCGCATGCCGCGCCAGCGGCGGATGAGCCGTTTCGACCAGAAGTGGGTCAGTTTCCTCCTTTGGAAAAATCTCGCGAATACCGTGGTGTGCTGGCATTCGTGGATCATGTGAATCGCCGTGGCAGTCTGCGCGTGGAATCCACGGGTGAGTTCTTTCGCAATCCTCCGCATCCTTTTGCGATGCTCCCCTACGGTATGGTTCGCCAGCACGGTGCACCGGCCGATCTTCGAGATATTCCGCTGGGGACCGTCTTACACGTCCGGGGTTTTCTCCCGCCAGACATCACGACCTCCGTCGTTCCCGTTTCCGACAAAGGACGGCCCGACCGGCCAGCCGAGAACCATGTGCTCCTTCTTGAGGACGAGCCCAGCTTCTGCCTGCGGGAAGGCAAGATCTGGAAGCTCAAGGAAGTGGACCTACAGAACAATCAGGGCATGATCGTCGCAAGTCGTGAACCTGCGGATGAAGAGAACAGCCGACCCCAAGAGGAAAAGCTGACATTCAATGCCGCTACCCGAATCTGGCGCGGGCGTGAATGCCTTCTAGTCGTCGATTTGGTTTCCGAGGGCATTTGGCCAAAGAACGGGAAGAAAGATCTGGCCGGCCAAGCTGTTCATCTCGGACTCTCCTGGCAACCCACTCCCGGCGGCGTGTTTCTGCGGTACCATATCACAGACATCTGGCTGGATGAGGTTGCCATGCAGCGTGCCGCACAAATCCAGAACGAGTTGCACAAGGCGCTGATCCGCAGCCGCTGGATGTCCGCCTGGGTCGATACCGTCGAGTACGGCAAGTTCGGCCGCGCCACCGTCACCGTAACTTTGTTCGGGGGTATGGATCCGTCTCTATATGCCGACTTCAAAAAGGGCGAACAGGGCGTGATGAATGCGGCGGAGAACACATTGAAACATGCCGGCGGAGCTTATGGTCCGGCCCATATGGCATCACGTGGTCCTATTCTGGAAGTCACCCAAACCACCGGAGAGATCCCTCAGGGAAGCAGCGGAATCCAGGTCCGTTTTGAAACGGACCTCATCATCGAAGGTATCCGCCCCGGCAGAGTCGTCCGCATCCGACCTGGGAGTTGGCCTGAACTGACCATCCCTCGCGACGAATATCTGAATGACGGAAACAACCCGGAAGACCGCTTCCCGACAACGGCCATCTTTCCCAAATACTGAACCTCAAAGGTCATGGACGCAGCATGCCGTCCCATACTTGCTCCGTTTGAGCGTCGTGGTATTCGGCTGCAATCTGCAGCTCGATCGGTTCCGGATCAATGATCTTGTGGCTCAGGTAAAGCTCCCGAGAGGATCGAGGCAGGATAACCGGCTTCTGACTCTTGCTGAAGTGCCGTCACGCGGATCGATTTGCTTATGATCTGGTAGGCAATTCAGTCCAAATAGAATTGCCCGGACCACTTCTCACGGCATATGATGTCTGTTCTGCGGGTTTTCTAGTTGACAGTGCGGATTTGACATGCCTGACGATGCGCTTGCTCAATCGACGACATCCTCAACCCCGGCGATTGATCTGACGGGCCGGTCGCTGGGGGAATTCCAGATCATACGTCGACTGGGCAAAGGGGGCATGGCCGAGGTCTATCTGGCCGAGCAAACCAGCCTGAAACGCCAGGTTGCCATCAAGGTTCTGCGGCAGGAATTCCTGTCCGATGCTGCCTATGTTAAACGCTTTCAGCATGAAGCCACGGCGGCAGGGGGCCTGAATCATCCCAACATTGTTCAGGTCTATTCCATCGGCGAACAGGATGGGATTCATTACATCGCTCAGGAATACGTCCGCGGGGGCAACCTGAAGGACTTCCTGAAGAAGAAGGGGCCGCTTGACTGGCCCATGACGGCCTTTCTCCTGAAACAAGTTGCGGCGGCATTGCAGGTGGCTGGTGCCGCAGGAATTGTGCATCGCGATGTGAAGCCGGAGAACATTCTGCTGACCCGCAAAGGAGAGGCCAAGGTCGCCGACTTTGGACTGGCCCAACTTACACAAGGGGGTGAACGAGTCGCGTTAACGCAGGTTGGCGTCACGATGGGAACGCCACTGTACATGAGCCCCGAGCAAGTCCGGGGGAACGCTGTCGATCATCGCAGCGATCTCTATTCATTCGGTGCCATGGCCTATCATATGCTCGCCGGACGTCCGCCCTTCCGCGGCGAAAACGCCATGGCGGTCGCGGTCCAGCATCTAAACGAAACGCCCGAACCGCTCCGTTCGATCCGCCCCGATCTCCCAGTCGGGGCCTGCAAGCTCATCGAAAAGATGATGGCCAAGAAACCAGAAGATCGCTTTTCGGATGCTCAGGCCGTACTGAATGAACTCAAAGCCTTACAAAAGCAGGCAAACGGTAAATCGAGCGGGGCGACTGGCACACTGAACACCAACCATCCGCTGGCCAAATCGCGCCGCTGGACTGCCAACCTCTGGAAAAATCGGAGTGTCCGCCAGCAGACCACGGGGCTCATCGTGGCCGCGATCGCCGTGACGGCGGCTGCGGCGGCCTATGGTTGGTCGGAGCGCATCGGCAATCCCTTCTTGACGACCGCTCCCCCACCACCAGCGGTGGCTCATCAATCGACGATTGACGGTCAGTATTTCTATGCCATGCGGAATGGCGAAGATGAAATGGCCTGGAAAGCGGTGGCCAATTACCCATCGACCAGTTCCGGCCTGAAGGACGAAATGCCCCGCAAAGTGGCCGAGTTGCGGCTGGCGATCATCTACCTGCACCAGGATCGGCTCGCAGAAGCCGAGCAGGTGTTCAACGATTTTCTCAAAGCCCGGTCGACCGACAAATGGAAGGAAGCCCACGGCCTAGCGGGACGTGCCATCCTCGAAAGTTTGCGGCGCCAAAATTCGCAATCTCGACTGACAATCAACGAACTCGACCGCTTGATTGCTTCCGGTGTCAAGCTCGACGCCAAACTCGATCCGCTGCTGCGTGAGGCTCGCGAGAAGAATCGCGAACGGGCTGCCCCGTAGTCGCTTCAGAGCCAGTCAATTCCGAGGCGGTTTTGATCCGTCCGGCAACGATATCGGCGGCCACGCTAAGATTGCTGCCAACCGTCCCGCGCGATACTCTGGTCCCCGTGATGTGACGGCACGCTTTGTGGGCAGGAGGCCCTGTGCTCAACTCAGGAGTGGAGGCTCCCAATTGTGGCTGTGCTCAAGCTGATTCGTGGTGGGGCGATCGGGCAAATTTTGCCTCTGAGCGGTGACCGTATTGTGCTCGGTCGCCATCCCACCTGCCAGATCGTCCTCGATAACGTCGCGGTCAGCCGTCATCACGCCCAAATTCTCGAAAGTCATGGCACCTATTTCCTCGAAGACCTCCGCAGCCGCAACGGGACCCAACTGAATACGGAGTCGATTCGCGGGCGTGTCGAACTCAAAGATGGCGACCAGATCAAACTCTGCGACTATGTGTTTCAGTTTCTGGTCTCTTCCACAGCCACCACAGACTTGCCGCGGCTGGCCGGAGGGAAAATCCCGCTTCGCAGTCGCACCCGGGAAACGATCGACAATATCAGTGATCCCTCGGTGCTGGCCGATGATCATGCCAGTTCGCATGTCGAAGGCTCTTCGATTATCTCGAGTCTGGAACCCGAGTCGGTACAGACGATCCGGTTGCATGTCCGGCCCGAAGTCAAACTGCGAGCGATTCTGGAGATCGGCCAGGTGCTCGCGCGAGTGTTGCAGGTCGACGCCGTCTTGCCCCTCATTCTCGATGGTCTGTTCAAGATCTTTCCGCAGGCGGAATGGGGGTTTGTTTTCCTGAAAGACCCGGTGACTGGTCGGGGAAGCGTACGAACATCCAAATCGCGTCGAGCCGATGAAGAAGACCGCTTCCCGTTCAGTCAGACGATCGTCGATCAGGCGATGAACAGTGGCAAAGCCATTTTGAGTGCCGATGCCCTGCGTGACGCCCGCTTTGCCACCAGCGATAGCCTGCAGGGCCTGCAGATTCGCTCGGTCATGTGCTCGCCGATGCAGGATGTCTCCGGCCAGGCCTTGGGAGTGATTCAAATCTGCACCCGCGATTTGAATCAGCAGTTCACGAGCGATGACCTCGAACTGCTGGCCAGTGTCAGTTCGCAGTGTGCTCGGGCGCTCGAACATGCCACGCTGCATGAACAACTGCTGGCTCAACGGGAAATGGAACGAGAGCTGGAATTTGCGACGCAGGTGCAGCTTGGCTTCCTGCCCAGCGAGGCCCCGCAATTACCCGGCTACGAATTCGATGACTACTATGAACCGGCTCACCGTGTGAGTGGCGACTACTTTGATTACATTCGCCTGCCGAATGGCAACTTGGCCGTGACTGTCGGTGATGTCGCGGGGAAGGGAGTGCCAGCCGCGCTCCTGATGGCTCGTCTGCACGCTTCGGCCCGCTACCATCTCCTCAGTGCGACGTCCGCCGCTGAAGCTTTGAGCAGTTTGAACAGCGAGATCGCGACGAGCGGCCTGGGCTTCCGGTTCATCACTTTGGTGATGGCGGTCATTAATCCGAAGACCAATGAAGTGCACATTGCCAACGCAGGCCATTTGCCGCCGTTGTTACGTAGTCGTCGCGGCGTCATCGGCCCGATTGGCCTGAAAGATTCAGGGATGCCCCTGGGTGTCCTGCTGCAACAGAACTACCGTGAAACCGTGCTTCCCCTGGAACCCGACGATACGTTGCTGTTCTTCACCGATGGATTGACCGAGGCGATGAACGATGCCGAGCAGATCTACGGTCAGGGGCGGCTGCTGGAATTGCTGAAGACAGCCCCCGTGCCCGTGGAAGACCTTGTCCCGTTTGTGGTCGATGATGTGGAACATTTTGTCAGCGAACGCAGTCAGCGCGACGACCTGTGCATTGTAGCTGTGCGACGGATGGAGTAACGCACGGTGAAACTTGATGTTATGGGGGTCCTGGGGCCGGACGGACGCATTGCCCAGCGGCACCCGGCCTATGAATCTCGTCCGCAACAACTCGAAATGGCCGCGGCGGTTTCCAAAGCGATCGCGGATGGTCAGCACCTTGTTGTGGAGGCCGGGACCGGAACCGGCAAGAGTTTTGCGTATCTTGTCCCGGCGATTCTGGCGGCCACCGCCGAACAGGGCACGTCGTCGACCAAACTTCGAGTGGTGGTCTCGACACATACCATCAGCCTGCAGGAACAACTCATCGGGCGAGATATCCCGTTTTTGAACGCGGTGCTCCCCGTCGAGTTTTCCGCCGTTCTGGTCAAGGGCCGGTCCAACTATGTCAGCCTGCGGCGCTTGCAGGGGGCGGTTCAGCGATCACACACGCTCTTCGCTCGTCCTGACGAAGTGGATCAGATGCAGGAACTGCTGAGCTGGTCGCGACAGACAACCGACGGCAGTTTGAGCGACCTCTCTTTCAAACCCTTGCCTGCCGTGTGGGATGAAGTTCAAAGCGAGCACGGCAACTGCCTGGGCAAGAACTGTCCGACCTATAATGACTGCCTGTACTACAAGGCCCGCCGCCGTGTCTGGAACGCCGATGTGCTGGTGGTCAATCACGCCCTGTTTTTCAGTGACCTCGCCCTCCGCCGCGATGGGGCTTCTGTGCTGCCCGATTACGACGTAGTGATTCTTGATGAAGCCCACACGGTCGAACAGGTCGCAGCCGATCATCTGGGATTGTCGATTTCCAATGGTCAACTGGAATATCAGCTCAACAAGCTCTTTCACGAACGGCAGCAGAAAGGGTTACTGGCCAGAGATGAACTGCAGGACGCACAACGTCAGGTCGCGGTAACCCGTCGTGAAGTCCGCGACCTGTTCGATGAACTCCGCCGTTGGAAAGAAACACGGGCACCGAGTAACGGACGAGTGCAGTCGCCCATCCGGATTGAAAACACCGTCAGCCCGGCTCTTTATGATCTGGCATCACGAATCGTGCAGTTTGCGCAGTCGCTGGAGAAGGACGAAGAGAAAATTGAGTATCTGGCAGCGGCCGAGCGTTGCGGCGGGTTGGCGGACACGTTGCAGTCCTGGCTGCAACAAGGCCTGGAAGACAATGTCTACTGGATCGAACAATTCGGTACAGAAGGCCATCGCCTGCGGCTGACCTCTGCGCCCATTGACGTCGGGTCGACGTTACGCAATGAACTGTTCAACAAAGTGCCCACGGTGATTTTGACGAGTGCCACATTGGCGACGGGGCGTGATGATTTTCAATTCATTCGCCAACGCCTCGGGCTGACAAAGACTGCGGAAACCCGTCTGGGCAGCCCGTTCGATTACCGCAAACAAGTTCGTCTGGTGCTCGCCGACGGCATGCCCGATCCGGGGAGTGAACCCAGTGCCTACGAAACCGCGGCGATTGAACGCATCCAGCGCTATCTCGACTGGACCAAGGGCCGGGCCTTTGTGCTGTTCACGAGCTATCGCATGCTGCAGAACTGCGCCCGCCGTTTGACGCCGTGGTTATCCAAGCGGAACTATGGTCTCTATGTCCAGGGAAGTGATATCCCTCGGAGTCTGCTACTCGATAAGTTTCGCCAGGACCCGGCCGGTGTTCTGTTTGGCACCGACAGCTTCTGGCAAGGGGTCGATGTGCCCGGCGAAGCCTTGCAGAATGTCATCATCACCAAGCTGCCCTTCACGCCGCCGGATGATCCGCTGCTGGAGGCGCGTGTCGAAGCCATCCGGGCGGATGGGGGCAACCCTTTCCTGGAATATCAGGTGCCCGAAGCCGTGATCAAATTGAAGCAGGGCTTCGGGCGTCTGATTCGTACTCGGACAGACACCGGGATGGTGGCTATTCTCGATCCTCGCGTCCGCAGCAAACCTTATGGACGCACTTTCCTGGAAAGTCTGCCCGAATGTGAAGTGGTGATTGATTCCTGAAGATGGAGGATCGCTACATCCAACGCTCAGTTGCAAACGGTCGCGTAAGACTCGGCTTCAGCAGCTTGATCGATCGTCTCTCCGAGGCAAGGGTCGCCACAGAATGCGACCAGTGCCAGCAGAATGGCCCGCCAGTTCCCCTCGACCATGACACAGTCAGACTGACGCATCGCCAGCAGTCCACGATCGGAATAGAACTCGGACAATGCCGTCAATTGGTGTGAAGGGAGTGTAACCTCGACCAATGTCGGACTCAAAATCTCAACGCGCATTAAGCTGGGTGACATGATTCAACTCCCAGATTCAGAAAGAAGACAGGACGTGACGGGAACCTTGAGCGCTCGAGAAAGGTACTCTTGACGGTAACCAAAACGTAACGGAATTGCCACAAAATTCCGTGGAATCTTTTCCCGCCAAAGCGCCCGTCGATTAAGTTCTTGTCCGCTCAGATTTTGGAGAATTCCATCGCAGACAAGACCAGCCACGAATCGAATGGGATTTCGTTCACCAGACGGCCTTTCCGATTGAGTCAAACAGTTGGCTTTCAGTACCATAACAGTTTGATGCGACCGGCCTCTCAGACAGACTTCTTGACGATCAGCTTCCGAGGACAGCATGCGTAAAGTGCAAACGGGTGGCGGGTTTCCAGCGTTGATGTACACCTGGCGCAAAGCCCGTGAAGCGGGCGGGCTGTTCAAACTCTGGCGGGCCATGCGCTCCAAAAATGCCTGTAAGACCTGTGCACTTGGCATGGGTGGCCAGCAGGGTGGCATGGTCAATGAGCGAGGAGTCTTCCCGGAAGTCTGCAAAAAATCGCTACAGGCGATGGTCTCTGACATGCAGGGGGCAGTGCGTCCCGAGTTCTTCGAGACCTACTCACTGCCGCAGTTGCAATCCTTCACGCCCCGCGAACTCGAGAACAGTGGTCGGTTAACGCAACCGATGGTGCTATCAGCGGGCGAGCAGTATTACCGCCCGATCACCTGGGAGGCCGCCTTCGAGAAGTTGATTAGCAAGCTGAAGCAGACATCCGCCGATGAAACATTCTGGTATTTCAGCGGACGCAGCAGTAACGAAGCTGGTTTTCTGCTGCAACTCTTTGCCCGCGTGTTCGGGACCAACAACGTTAACAATTGCAGCTACTACTGCCATCAGGCCAGCGGCGTTGGCTTGAACAGCGTGCTCGGCACAGGCACCGCGACTCTTGTGCTCGAAGATGTGGAGCACGCCGATTGCGTGTTTATCATTGGAGGCAACCCCGCGAGCAATCATCCCCGCTTAATGAGTACGCTCAAGCATATCCGTCGGCGGGGTGGGGAAGTGATTGTCATCAACCCCATCGTCGAAACAGGTATGGTGAACTTCAGCGTCCCCAGTGACCCGATCAGTCTTCTGTTCGGCACCAAGATCGCCACGTTGTATGTGCAACCACACATTGGGGGAGATCTCGCGCTGCTGACCGGCGTCGCAAAACGCATCGTCGAAATGCAGGCCCACAATGAGACGTTCCTGAATCAATACTGCGACCACTGGCCCGATCTGAAACAGCAACTCGCGGCCATTCCCTGGAACGACATCTGTGCAAAGTCGGGTGTCGGGATGGATGAAATCAACGCCATCGCCCGGCGGTATGCCAAAGCGAAGAATGTGGTCTTCAGTTGGACAATGGGGATTACCCATCACATTCATGGCGTCCAGAATGTCGAAGCCATTGCCAATCTTGCGTTATTGCGGGGCATGGTGGGGCGACCGAATGCCGGGCTGATGCCGATTCGTGGGCATTCCAATGTGCAGGGCATTGGTTCGGTTGGCGTGACCCCCAAACTGAAAGACGCCGTCTTCGACCGTCTGCAAGCTCACTTTGGTCTGCAGCTTCCGACAACCGCAGGCCTCGACACGATGGCCTGCATGGATGGCTCGCTGGCCGGCCATTTGAAGGTTGGCTTCTGCCTGGGGGGCAACTTGTACGGTTCCAATCCCGATGCGGAGTATGCCCGGCAGTCACTGTCCAAGCTCGATTTGCTCGTCTATCTGAATACGACATTGAATACCGGTCATGCCCACGGACTGGCCCGGGAAACGTTGATTCTGCCCGTTCTTGCCCGCGATGAAGAACCCGAACCGACCACACAGGAATCGATGTTCAACTACGTCCGGCTGAGTGACGGGGGGCCGGCGCGGCTGGAAGGCCCGAAAAGTGAGATCGAAGTCATTGCGACCATGGCCAGAGGGGTGCTGGGTGACTCCGGGCCGATCGACTGGAAATCGATGCAGGCTACCAATCGCATTCGTGAAGCGATTGCGCAGGTCGTTCCCGGGTTTGACAAACTCGCCGAGATTGCTCAGACGAAACGCGAGTTTCAGATAGACGGTCGGACCTTTCATACGCCGCAGTTCCCCACACCGAACGGCAAAGCCCAGTTGCGAGTACACGCTCTTCCCGACCTCATTGGCGGCCCGCAAGAGTTACGCATGATGACCATTCGCAGTGAAGGGCAATTTAACACCGTCGTGTATGAAGACTACGACTTGTACCGGGGCATCGAGCGTCGCGATGTCATTTTGCTGAATCCGGAAGATGTGCAGCGCTGGGGATTCACGGATGGCGAACGTGTGACTGTACGGTCGGAGACCGGTGTCATGGAAGGCGTCATGATTGTCGCTTTCCCGAAGATCCGCGCTGGCAACGCGGCGATGTATTATCCCGAATCCAATGTGCTGGTTCCCCGAACCAGCGATCCGCGCAGCCGCACACCAGCCTTCAAACTGGTGCTGATTTCGCTGCACAAAGCCGAAAATCCCAAGAAGCCGGTCAAGCTCCCCGTGCTGGCCAGTCATTCCTGAGGGGACAGAGTGCGAAGCTTATCCGATAATTGTCTAAACAATCATGCCCCTTGAGGCACATGCGGCGGGGCGAACTTGATCTTCTGGAAGAGCGGGCGGGTTTGCCTGGTGACAGGGTCTATTTCCGCAGTGCAGGCCGAGATGGCATGAACCAGATGCTCGTACTGCAGATCGTAGTCGGCCTCGATTTCGATTTCCCAGTCGTCCGGAGTCGCAGCCGCGGCGGCTGTCTGAATCCGTCGCAGCTCAGCTGTCAGCCTGCGGAAAGCTTCCGTGCCTGCCCCCAAATCTCGCGAACCCAGGAGGACGGCTCGGAGAGCCCCGGCCTCATCGGCCTGCAATCGCACTCGCAAGGCCGCGGGCGGTGCCTCCACGGCGATGGGCGCTGTTGGCTGGGGGAGAGTGACATCAAAATTGCCTTCCGGGGCGATGATCTTCAGGTTCAACATGAAGAAGATCAGCAGCAAGAAGGTGATGTCGATAAGAGGAGACATCGGGATCGACGGACTACCGGACGCGTGTGACTTACGAAATCTTAGCATGGTCTGCCCTTAACAAGGAGATGCTGGATTTCCGTCCGGTCGTACTGGCTTCACGCCCCTTTTGGCTCATGCGGCGGAGCGAACTTGATCTTTTCAATGTACCGGACGAGTTGTCCCGTTTGCGGATCGAGTCGGCCTGTGCAACGCGAAACGGCCTTAATCACATACTTGTACTGCAGTTCGTAGTCGGCATCGATTTCGACTTCGATGTCTTTCGTCAGCGGATTGCCAGGACGCACGATGATCTTCAGGATTTCGCCCGACAGCCGATCGAACGCCGCATCGTCGTTGCCGAGGTTCTTTTGTCCCAGCGTGAGCTGTGTCAGGTTGCCTTGCGCATCGGACTTCAGCCCGACTTTGATATCGGGCAGATTCACGTCGTCGTCCTGGGCCTGAGACGGTGCACCGATCGGCATGTTGATATCGAAATTGCCTTCCGGGGCGATGATCTTCAGGTTCAACATGAAGAAGATCAGCAACTGGAAGGTGATGTCGATCATGGGTGCCATAGGCACTTCCACCTTCGAGGCACCCGCGTCGCGTTTGGCCAGTTTCATCGATTGCACTCCCGCCCATCCGGGCTATTAATCTTCCTGCGTGGCCTTCAGCGAAAACTTGGTAAATTCCGCTTCCTGACAGATACGGATCAACCGTTGAATCAGCCCGGTAGGAACTTCCGAATCGGCCCGGATGATGATGGAGACATCCTTAATGACGCCCTTGCCGCCCGTTCGTTCGAACAGGCGTTTTTCCGTTTCCAGACTTTGTTTGATCTTTTCAATCGGAATGTCTTCGCCCGCGTAGAACACCACGGGATCGTTCGACAACTTGGCCCCGTTGCTGTCGCGGATGAAGCCGACATTGAGCACCAGCTCTTCCTTCGGCTTGACTTCCGGGGGCTTGGCGAGGGTGTCTTTGGGCAGCTTGACCCGTTCGTCGGCCTTCGTGTCTTCAAAGTTGCTGACGATCATAAAGAACGTCAGCAGCTGGAACACGATGTCAATCATCGGGGTCATGTCGGGCTCAGTGAAACCGCCATCAATCTTGCGTTTGGCCATCGGTGCTCATCTCGAACGTGGCTCGGAACAGCGAACGCTGCCTCCCGGGAAAATCGCGGGCTGAAACTCAGGCCGAAGGCGGGGCTTCTGCCGGAGCCGCAGCACGGGGAGCAGCCGCAGCGGTCTTTCCCATCCCTTGGAAACGCTTCATCAGCTCTTCACTGACAAACCCGGCTTCCATGATGAACCTGGCCAGACGGTTCTTGAACAGACTGAAGCAAATGATGGCCGGAATGGCGACGGCGAGACCTTCCAGCGTTGTGAACAGAGCGGTGGAGATACCGTCGGCCAATTGATATGGTTTCGGAGCCGTGGCCGAGGTCGCGATCACCTGGAAGCTGGCGACCATCCCCTGCACGGTTCCGAGCAGTCCGAGCATGGGGGCGACGGAGCCAATCAAAGCGAGATACCCAATCGATTGTTCCATCGCCAGAGTTTCTTCTTCGCCGACTTCCTGCATGCCTTGAATGGCGTCATCGTAGCCGCGAGTCAGTCGTGCCATGCCAGCGGCGAGGACCTTGCCAATGAACGAATCGTTGGCTTTGGCGGACTCATAAGCGCCCTGGTAGTTCTTTTCATTCAGGAGTCGCTCGAAATCTTCAACGAAGGCAGCGGGGATATAGTTGTCGCGACGAAGTTGCAGCAGTTGCATGACGATCAACGCGACCATGACGAAAGAGACCAGCATGATCAGGAAACCGAACAGGCCCGAGGCACGAATCATCCACGTCAGGAACGATTCCTGACGGCGAGCAGCCAGACCCGCGTCTTCGCCAGCCGCCGCAGCAGGAGCAGCCCCCTCGGCCGGAGCTTCCGCCGCTGCGGGTTCATCCTGAAAGGCCCAGGCGGGAGTTTCCCATGCCAGGCTGGCGAGTCCTGTGAAACACGCGGCGACAAGCGCCAACCAGACGAAACGATGCGACGCCTGCATGGACCCAGATCCCTTCTCTCGTTGTTGGATGCGAAGCGGGTAGAGGACCGGTGGTACCACCGAGCATCCTCAAAACCTTGTCTGCGGTAGCGGTAATTTGTGTGCAGCCGCCCAGGGACTGCCCTCACGATCAACGCGAATGTCCACTGATCTTAAACGTCAGCGAGACACCTTTCCAGTTGTCCGGAGTCTGGGCGGGAAAATCTTAAGACATCGGCCGGTGACAGCGATTTCATCGACCGTATATGACGACTAAGGTGAGACGGTCAATTTCTTTGCCCAAGGGCTATTGGGGTAAGCCGCCGTCAGTTTGTCTGCCGCATCTAACCCACGTTCAGGAGATTGCACCGTTTTCCAGAGTTGGGCCATATGATACAGAGCCTCGGCATGATAGCCCGATTCGCGAGGAAACAGGATATCGACGTGCAGGAAGGCCAGAACGGCTTCTTTGTTGCGGTTTAACGCTTCGAGTGAGTTGCCCTGCAGCACGTAGGCCTCAGCCTGCAACGCCGTCGCATCGCCGGGGGCCTTTGCAGTGACTTCGTCCAGCACGGTCAGGGCTTCCGAATGTTGCCCCTGAGCGGCTAAGGCCCGAGCCTTTCCCAGCATGGCTTCGAACTTTCGGGCTTGCTCGGCCGGGGAATTCCCTGACGTGGCGATGGCTTCGTCGAACATTTTGGCCGCAGCATCGCTTTGACCTTCGCCCATCAGAATTCGGCCCTGAGCGATTTTGGCCGACAGTTTGTAGTCGTTGCTCGGCGCCTGGGCCAACTGCTCGAAAGTCGTGCGAGCCCCGGCGAAATCCTGCTTGGCAAGTTGCACATTCCCGAGCAGGCTCGTGGCTTCATAGAACCGATAGTGATTTCCGCCGGTTTTCAGAAATTGTTCGAGTTGCTGAATGGCTTTGTCGACTTGACTGGGATCACCCAAGGCCTGCCGAGCTGCAATTCGCGCGAGCACAAAATCGAAGTCTTTCTTCAATTGCTCATCTTGCGACTCGGTTTCGGCTTTGCTTTTCGTGATCCGCTGAATCGCGGAGTCAAAGCGTCCGCCATTTTCGTCGCTCAAGCCCAGCCGGAAGTCGGGTGTCGCGTCGTCCCAGTTGACTGAGGCAATTTCACTGGAAGGAACGTTTACGGCATCGCCAATCGTGGGTTTGATGGTCAATTCCGACTTTGAACCACCGGTAATTTTTCCAGTGACCTTCGACCCGTCGAGTTTATTGATCGTGTCGGCGGCCTGGGCCGTTGCGACGCAGCCGAGTGCCAACAGCATGCCAGCTAATACTCTCCGCAGCATTTTCCATCGTCTCCCGTTCAGACACCGTTGCGTTGCAGGTTGGAGTTGTTTATCGAAAACCGTCATCGGGCATTACTCAGTGACCCACCGAAATTATTGCGGTGGAGTAGGCGGCTTGGGTCGTGGTTTGGCCACCGGCTTTTCGCCAGCTTTCGCTGCTGGTTTCTCGCCAGACTTAGCCGTAGCGGTCGTTCCACCGCTGGACGACGCAGGCCGAGTCTTCGTCGCTGTTCCGGCTGACGCCGGTCGGGGCTTGGCGCGAGGTGCTGGAGGTGGACCACTTGCCGGGACCGGAGCCGCGGCAATCCCGCTGAATGCCATTTGCGGCTCGCTTCGGCCAACGGATTTCCTTCCGGACGGTTTCTTTTTGCCCTTGCTCAGCAGCAGCCAGGCCACGATACCGGCTCCTACCAGCACCGTGACACCGAACATAATCCAGGCCGTATTATCGTTGATGGGAGCGGCGGGTGGTGGCGGCGGTTCCGCTTTCACCTGCTTGGTCTCCGAAGGCTCGGGCGAGGTCGCTACAATGGGGGTCGAAGCAAATTCTTCCGTGGGTTGGAGATCTTCCGGAGGCTTGCCGGAATCACGCAGCACGTCGCGATAGAGCTTGTTGAATTCTCCCATTTGATCGTCTGTGAGATCCTTTGTCACAGAGACCGTGGTGACGAGTTCGATCTCGCACTTTTCGAGCTCTTCGGTCCGCTTCTGAATACTGGTTTGAGCGAGGCCGTATTGCCGTCGGCATTCGGTCCCGTTCACGCGGGCTTCCACGAACATGGGCATGAAGTCTTTGCGACCCTGGTCGATCGAGTTTTGCAGGCGATTGCCCAGGTTACGCCAGCCCCACAGCTTCAGTGTGGGATTTCCATTGATCGCCACCATCAGTTTGTCGGGATCGCCATTCGTTCCCCAACTTTGATAGAGAAATGCCCCTTCGGTTTGGGCTCGCAGATCTTTCTCACGCTCGGCGAGGACTTCGCCCAGCAGTTTTTCACCCGTTTCAAATTCCTTCTTAAGGCGATAACAACGGATGAGCCGTACTTTGACGGCCGAGACCTGATCTGCCGGAACGAAGTCGGGTTGCGAAGCGGCTCGGTTGAGAATTTCCTGAAACGCGTTGCCAGCCTTTTCGAAGGACGAGGTGGAACGCGATGGATCATTCGAGGCCGCTTCTCCCAAGGCAAAATAGGTTTCACCGATCCAGCTCAAGGAGCCGAAGGTCTGGCCTTCCTTACGTTGATACAGGTCGTTCAAGAAGGTTTCGAACGAGGTCATCAGACTGTTGAAGCGATCGGTCTCTCCGGCTTCCCGGAAGCGGTCGAGTTCTTCCCGGAGGAGCTTCCCCAAGCCGACATACAAGTCGGTGACGTCGGCCCCGCCTTCAGCCCCAGCGACTTTCTCCAGGGTCTTCATGGTGTCGCGGGCTTCGTTCAGTTTGCCGTTGCCGATGTAGGCCCGCAGCAGCAGTTTGTACGTTTCAACGGCGAACTGCCGTCCTTGCACACCCTGGGCAGGTCGCTTGGTCTCGTCCGCTACGGTAATGGCTTTGATGACCGATTGTGGCTCATCCAGCAGCAACTTGATGGCGTCACCATCTTTGCCCAGACTGATCAGAATCTGTGCCAAAGACATTTTGGCCGCGATGAGTTCTGGCGGGGCGGCCCCTTCTTTCGGAGCGGTCGCACTCAGGCGGGCAATACCGTTCCGCAGCAGCGTTTCGGCTTGTTGCCTCCATTCAGTCAGTTGCTGAGTCGTCGGCTTATCGGCGTCATCGTCGCTGAAACTGCCCGAGGTTAAGTAGGCCGTCCAGAACGCCTGGCCAGCAGCCAGTTGGGCTTCGGAATACTTGGCGTCACTCTCCGGGACTTTGCCATACCAAGCCGCGGCATCGACGGGACGCTTGATCTGGCTGTAGATACGGCCCAGCGTCATACGGGCATCATTGGCCTGATCGCTATCGGGCCAGCGATCAGCCAGCAGATTGCACGCCTTGATGATAAAAGCCAGGTCCGTGTTCTTGTCTTCCGTCGAACCCTTGGCGTCATTGAAGGCCTGAACGTATGCCGCCATCGAAAGGTACGCGGCTTCCATTCCGGTGGTTTCGTCTTCCTTGTCGACGGTTTTAGCAACGTATTCAGCGAGAATCGCGGCCTCATAGTTCCGCCGCATCATGAAGTTCACATAGGAATACATGTACCGGGCTTTGGTGACACTCTTGGCATCATCCTGAGGTGTGGCCAGCCGCAAGGCGAGATCGAAGGTTTTTGCGGTATCAGCCAACAGAAAGTCCAGATCCTGCTGCAGCTTCTTAATCTCTTCGGGTGGTTGCTTGGCCTTTTTGGCACCGGCGATTTGATCCTTCAGTTGCGTGATCGCGGTGATCTGCTGCTGCCCGAGTCCGAAGGCCGCATCGAAGGTATCAGGCGTCCGTTCCTTGCCACCGATTTTCACATCGAGGCGTTGCATCAAGGCCAACGAAACGTCCTTGTATTCCCCGGGAAACCGATTCACCTGGGTCGCCTGATCGCGCGCAGAACGCCAGAATCGTTCGGCGTCGGATTTGGAGAGTTCGCGGTTATCGCCGAGCATTTCATAGGCGCGAGCCACTTGCCAGCGAATCCCCAAGCCGATGCTGGTGCGAGAATCGGCCTTGTTTTCCTTCAGCCACTCTTCGCCAAGATCGACGACAAGTTGATAGTCGTTTCGCTGATCGGAATTCAAAGAAATCAGCTTGAACTGCAGCGTTTGATCTTTGAGCCGCTTGATCGCGCCATCATTACCGGGATGCCCCAGGAGTTCGTTATAGATCCCAAGGGCTTTCTGCAAATCGCCCATTTCTTCGAAGCATTTGCCCTGCCACAGACGACCATACAGGCCACCGACCTGACTGCGGTAGCGCTGGTGCATCTCTTCAAATTTGGCCGCCGCGTCGTTCAGAAGTTTTTTGTACTCGACCGATCCGACATCGTAAGTCTGGGCTTCTTCGTACGTACACAAGGCCAAGTCGAGTTGTGCGCGAATCATGTTGACTTCGGCCAGCGCACGGGCCTCATACTTGTCTTGTTCGGTCTCTTTGTTGATGTAGGTGCCGAACGATTTCCAGTTGGCTTCGTGCTGATCAAAGGCCTTCTGGAAAACGTCACGAGCCTGTTGAATCAACTTCTGAGCGCGTTGCTGATACTCGAGTTTGGCTCCCTGATTGGCCGGAGACTTGGACTGCAAAATCTCGACACGAGCCTTTCCGATCAGAATCTGAGCGCGCTCGGTGTTCGCATCGCCGGCTTGGGGATGATTCGGGCTTTCCTTGACGAATTGTTCGAGGAAGGCGAGTGCCTGATCGAGTTGTTCTACCTGCCGTTCGGGACTGCGGCTGACCCGCGAACTGTCCAGCAATGTGGCCGCTTTTTCGTAGGGAATCAGCTGCCGGATTTCCTGAGGCACGTCTTTCCGGAGTGCGAGCTGGTCGAGATAGAACAGCGCCATATCGAAGTACTGACGCTCACGAAGACCCCGAACAAAGTCTTGATAGGGTTCTTCAGCCTGGCACCAGGGACCAGTGGTGCACAGAACCAGAAGCATTCCGATGATGAATCGCTGCGACATGTTGCTCGTCCGCTGAATCTGCGCAGAACTGCTGACTGCTGGCCGAACGGAATTTCAGCCGGGATGCCCCTCTGTGCATCCTCATTCAGCAGCATAGGCGCAAGCCGAGCACGATCGCAAGGCTCACGACCTGACAAGCCTGATTCTTACGGAACCTGAACAGAGATCGGCCGTCTGGTGCGGACTACGGCAGCAAGTTGACCATCCAGCAACCCCAACTGCTCATCAGAAATGGCAGCAGGGTCAGAACTTGACGCCGCCAGTGGGTGTGCGGCGGCTGTTCCCATTCCTCGGCAGCGACCCGCCTCTCCACGACATCGCGAAGTTCAGCATTGATCCAGGTGAGTAACTGTTCCGACAGTTGTAGGGAACTGGCAGACGTCATCTTCGGTGGCCCTTCGATACAGATCACAAGCCACTTCATCTGGCGACGCAACCACTCGTCATCGCCCCGGGGAAGTAGCCCAAGTTCCTCATTGCATCGGTTGAGAGCTGACTGGACTACGGGCGCAATCCTTTCGGAACAGGCAATTTCGTGAAGCTCCGTAGATTCTGCAGGGTATGCCTCCCGTATGGAGTTCTCCGCTCTGAGGATTCCGCCGAGTTATGGGGATTGCAGCGGGAATTCCCGTGCCGATGTGGTTCAGGACGGCGGATGCCAGAGACATAGGCCATCGCGAATCCGCACGACATGATCGGTCTCCTGCACGAACTCCTGTTCATGGGTCACGACGACCACGGTGGTACCATAATCACGGCACATTGCTCGCAGTTCCTGGAGGATGGCGTGTGAATTTGCGGTATCCAGTTCCCCGGTCGGCTCATCCGCCAGGACAAGTTTCGGACGCTTCAGCAACGCCCGTGCGATGGCCACCCGTTGTTGCTCGCCGCCTGATAACTGCGTTGGACGATGGTCAAGGCGATCTTGCAGCCCCAACCGCACCAGCAACTCGACGGCGGTCTGCGACTGTTCCCGTTTGATCCCCGCCGGATAATACGGCACCAGCACGTTTTCCACGGCGGTCAAGTTGGCTAACAGGTTGAAGTTCTGAAAGATGAAGCCCACGTCATCACGTCGAAAACGATCCCGCTGGCGGCGATTCATCGCCGTGAGACTTTGACCAGCAATGCGAATCTGCCCCGAGGTCGGCTCATCCAAACCGCCCAGCAGGTAAAGCAGTGTACTTTTGCCACTGCCTGATGGTCCAAGAATGAACGAGAACGCCTCCATCGGTAGGGTGCAGGAAACATCCTGCAATGCCCGCACGTCGACTTTCCCTCGGCTATGCACCTTACTGACGTGCTCGACTTCAATCATCCGGAATCATCCTTCACGACGAGACGCACCTCACGGTATTCAAAGCATTCTACTCGGCAATGGTCTCAGTGACGAAGGAGTTGGCCGTGATGTTCTGATCGATGCCGCCCTGCTCAGCACTGTTTGCATGGGATCTCAGCAGGAGTGACTAACGATCACTATTACTCAGCGATGCTGACATCCAGCCCCTAAGACACAGAAGCGTGATTTCCCTTAGAAAACGTCTCATTCTTCGTCATTTATCACTCCGGCCGTAAGAAGTTTCACGCATTGGCATAGGGAGTGCTACTGAGATCTTTGTGAGTCTCATCGTGCGGGTTATTGATTGATTCTGCGCGATGTGAAGTGCATCTCCTGGCTTAATTTTCGTTTCTTCCCTGACGGCTCGAAGAACCTTTTGTTCTCTCGAGTCAGTGTCGTTGTCCCCTTTGCTCGAGGAGGTTCCCTTGGTCTTGAAGAATCGCTTGCGTTCCCGTGGCTTTACGCTGATCGAACTGCTGGTGGTCATCGCCATCATTGCCATTTTGATCGCCTTGCTGCTACCTGCTGTCCAGCAAGCCCGTGAAGCCGCTCGCCGAACCCAGTGTCGCAATCATCTGAAGCAGTTGGGTCTGGCGCTGCATAACTATCATGACACCCATACCGTATTTCCTTACGGTCACTCTGTTGAAGCACAGCGCCGTCGACGGGATTGCTGGTTCATGCGCATCCTGCCCTATGTCGATCAGGCCAACCTTTACAGTACGTATGAAGCTGCCGATGTCGACTACGTCTTTTACAACCCCGCTTCCATTCAAGGGGTTGTGATCCCGATGTTTGAGTGCCCAAGCGATCCGAACTCTCCGGGGTTTGGTGCGAATGGTACGACCATCGGGTTCCAAGGGAACTATGTGGTGTGTGCCGGTATCGGTGCCAACCCCACCGCAACACCTCCCGACCGCAACATTGCTAACGTGGCTGACCCAGGTGGTCTCTTCGGTTACAACTCTCGGTTTGGCCTGAAGAGCTGCACCGACGGCTCCTCGAATGTCTTGCTGGGCAGCGAAGCCATTATCCGAACCAATGGCACAGCCGCGTGGGGTGAAGCTGGTGGGTACTGGGGTGGTGCTCCCCACGGTTCTTACGGGTTCTCGACGTTTGAACCGCCGAACACTACCGTTGCCGACCGTGTTTACACCTGCAAATCCTCGACGTTCCCCAACGCTCCGTGCGAGTCAGGAAACACTTTGGGCTTGGCAGGCCGCTGGAATTTCGCCCGCAGCTATCATGAAGGGGGCGTGCATGTGGTCATGGCAGACGGAGCGGCTCGTTTTGTCAGCGAAAACATTGACCGCGTGACCTGGCAGCGTCTCGGCACCCGTGCCGATGGTCAGGTTCTGGGCGAATTCTAATCTCGCCCATGAAACCTGCCTGATCAAATTTTTTGATGACCGAAGCTGGCAGCGGTCTTGTTCTCAGGACCGCAGCCAGATGTTTGTACTCATTCTTTTTCTCAGGAGATGTCTTGGTGTTTTCGACGCTGAAGGTGCGAAAGTCCGCACTCTGTTTCGGGATTCTCTGCAGCACCGTCACCGCTGGCGTGCTGGGCTGCGGTTCGGCTCCGACGGGGCCTAAAATGGTGCCTGTGAGCGGTACCGTTTCGTTTGACGGGGCACCCGTTCCCGAAGGCCGCATTCAATTCCGCAAGACCGATGGCGATGGCCGGGCCTTTGCGACGGATATCAAAGAGGGAAGCTATAGCCTGGATGCCGAACCCGGCCGGATGGAAATCGTGATCACCGCATCGCGACTGATCCCGGGCAAATTCGACAACTCGAATGGGACGCCGGAACCGGTTGGCGAGATGTACATTCCTCCGCAATACAACGATGCTACCTCGCTGGTCGCAGAGGTGAAAGACGGTGGCGACAACGTTTTCCCGTTCGATCTGACGTCAGCGAAAAAGTAATTCGCCCGTTCGAAATGTAACCAGCGAATTCGACGGTCTGACAAGAGGAAGCCCGAGGATGAAAAGTCCTGGGGCTTCCTCCGTTTTGGGAGGTCGGTGATCCGGCTATACTGGTGGAATTCCACGGAGCCACTATGAATTCGCCCGCCTTGCAGAACTCCCGCCTGATGAAGGCCTTCCGCCGCGAACAAGTCGACTGCACACCCGTATGGATCATGCGGCAGGCGGGCCGATACCTGCCGGAATACATGGAAGTCCGCAGCAAGGTCACCTTCATCGAATTGTGCAAAACGCCAGAAATGGCGGCCCAGGTCACGCTCGATGCCCAACGCCTGCTCGGCGTCGATGCCGCCATTCTGTTTGCCGATCTCTTGCCCATGCTGGAACCGATGGGCATCGATCTGGAATACCAGAAGGGAGAAGGCCCGGTCATTCATAATCCCATCATGGATGCGAGTCAGGTCGATCGGCTGCAGGAACTGGACGATGTTTCCTCAATGCAGTTCGTGTTCGACGCGGTCAAGCTGATTCGACGAGATCTTCCAGCAGACATTCCACTGCTCGGCTTCGCGGGTGCCCCGTTTACCTTGGCGAGCTATGTGATCGAAGGGGGCGGCTCTCGCAATTATCTGCGGACCAAGTCGCTGATGTTTCGTGATGAATCGGCCTGGCGCAGCATGATGGAGCGGCTGGCCCGCAGTTTGATCCGTTATCTCACAGCTCAGATCGAAGCGGGATGCCAGGCGATTCAATTGTTCGATAGTTGGGCGGGTTGTTTGTCGCCTGCGGATTATCGCCGCTATGTCCTGCCCTACACGAAAATGGTGGTGGATGGTGTGCGGCCATTGGCACCGGTGCTGAATTTTCTCACGGGAAATCCCGCGTTGTTGCCCTTGCTGAAAGAGTCCGGCGGCGATGTCATCGGTCTTGACTGGCGAGTGGAACTGGCGGATGGTTGGAAAACGGTAGGCTATGATGTCGGCGTGCAGGGAAATCTTGACCCGTTATCGTTACTGGCCGACTTACCCACGCTGAAAGCGCGTACTCAACATGTGCTGCAGCAGGCGGAAAACCGACCGGGCCACATTTTCAACCTAGGGCATGGTGTGATGCCGGAAGTTCCCCCCGAGCATGTGAAAGCCTTGGTGAAAATGGTGCATGAACTCTCTGCCCGCTGAGGAATTTGAAGGCAGAGTTACAGGTGCCAATTGCCATGTCAGCCGAACCCTCCGCTACTCGCCACCGGATCGCCATTCTTGGGGCCGGTCTCACGGGACTGGCCTCGGCTCACCGTCTGCTGGAGTTGGCAGATGAGCGAAATCTGCCCTTGGACATCGCGGTGTTCGATGCCGGCCAGCGCTGCGGCGGGATTGTGGGGACGGTTGAACGCGATGGCTATCTGATTGATACGGGTGCCGATTCCTTCATCACCAATAAACCCGGTGCCTTGGGATTGTGTCAGCGACTGGGACTGGCCGATCGCCTGCAGGCCACCGATGCCCGTTACCGCGGTGCCCTTGTTCTGTCAAAAGGCCGACCGCAACCCGTCCCCGAGGGCTTTCAGCTTCTGAGTCCATCGGCGATGTGGCCCGTACTGAGGTCGCCGATCCTGTCCCCTTGGGGTAAGTTGCGGATGGGTTGCGAGTACTTCCTGCCCGCCCAACCAACAGACGAAGATGAATCGCTCGCCAGTTTCGTGCGACGGCGTTTCGGTGCTGAAGCCCTGGACCGACTGGTGCAACCCTTGGTGGGTGGTATCTACACTTCCGATCCCGAACGCCTGAGCCTCGCCGCCACGATGCCTCGCTTTCAGGAAATGGAGCGGGAATACGGCAGCTTGATTCGGGCGGCCTATGCGACCAAGCCCACAAAATCCGACGACCGAACCAGTAGCGGTGCTCGCTATGGACTATTCGCGGGTCTGCAAGGGGGCATGCAGGAACTGGTCGACACCTTGACCCAGCGTATTCAGCCTCAAGTGGCGTTCAAACTCGGCTGGCGAGCGACATCCTTGATGCGATCCGGCGAGACAGAAAACTACCAACTCGATTTCGAAAACGGTCAACAGGAACGCTTCTCTTCGGTGATTCTCGCAATTCCTCCGGCCCGCATCGCGGATCTGATCGCGGGGTTTGATGCTCCCTTTTCGCAGGCCTTGCGGCAGATTGAATCGGCATCGAGTGCCATCGTGGTCACCGGGCACAACCTCAGCGAGATTGCCCACCCCTTGAACGCTTTCGGATTGGTGATCCCACATCGTGAACGACGGCGGATTCTTGCGGTCTCATTCAGCAGCCGTAAGTTTCCCAATCGCGCACCGGCAGGCAAGGTCTTGCTGCGGACCTTTGTCGGCGGAGCACTGCAACCGGAGTTGTTTGCATTGGATGATGCTGCCCTGGAACAGCTGGTCCTTGAGGAATTACGCGATACGCTGGGTGTGACCGGCGCTCCTGATTTTTCCATGATCGTTCGCTACCCCGCCGCGATGCCCCAATACACCTTGGGACACCGCGACCGCGTCGCTACCATCGAAAAGTTACAACGCCAACATCCCCACCTCGAAATCGCCGGAAATTCCTACCACGGAGTCGGCGTCCCCGATTCGATCCACAGCGGCGAACAGGCCGCAGAACGGATACTGACGGAATCAACCGGACTCTTCCACCAGGAATCCGGCAACTGACCATTCCCTCACTCCCTATACTACTGGGTTCGCCGAAAGCCGCCGAAGATGAGCGACTCACAAGTCCAATTCATCCTCATTTTCCGCGGCGTCTTCGGTTCGAATTCAGAACCATGTGAACCATGGCCTCTCGAAACATGTCTCGCAGCACGGTGTAATCGTTAGGAATTTGGGAGCCTGGGCAAATCGGCTGCAAGTTGCACAAAAGCGAAAGCGGCTGAGACTTGCTCTCGGCAGAAAGAACGCTAAGATACGGCGACACTTGGCATTAACCGCCAAGCGCCCAGGTGGCGGAACTGGCAGACGCGCTAGGTTCAGGACCTAGTGCCAGCAATGGCGTGCAGGTTCGATTCCTGTCCTGGGCATTTAGACTTACGGCGATTTGCAGCAAGACTGAACAAAAAACTTCTGCACTTCTTCTGCAATTGTTGGGCTGATATGGTGGTGATGCTGCATCGGAGAACTCCGGATGGCATCGCTCCAGCAAAAAGGGAACGGCTGGTACTGCCAGTTCCTGTATCAGAAAAAGCGGTACACGTTCACACTCGGGCCGGTTTCATCCACGGAAGCCGAGACGAAAGCTGCGCAGGTTGACTACCTGCTGTTGCGGCTGAAACAGCACTTGGCCGTGCTGCCCCCCGGCGTCGGCATTGTGGAGTATGTCCAATTCGACGGCCGGATCGTGCCGCCCGAGTCACCTGCCGCAGAAGCACTCCCCCTGTCGATGCTCCGCGAGAAGTATTTGGCCACGCATGAAGCGACCTTGGAACCGAGCACGCTCGCCTGCATCCGCATCCACTTCAAGCATCTGGAAAAGATTCTCGGTGCGGCCTGCTCCGTAACCGATTTGCAGCTGGCGGATCTGCAAGGGTACGTCGACCAACGGGGCAAGGCCAAGGGACGCGGTGGCCGAAGGCTCTCCGCCACGACGATTCACAAGGAAATTGTCACTCTGCGGACGGCGTGGAATTGGGCCGTCAAGATGAATTATCTGACCGGCCGGTTCCCGAATAACGGCCTGCGGTATCCTAAGACTCATGAAAAGCCGCCGTTTCAGACCCGTGAGGAGATCGAACGCCAAATCGCCGGAGGCCTGTCGCCTGCCGAACAGGCCGAATTGTGGCACGCCCTCTACTTGCCCGTCGCCGAAATTGCAGAACTTCTGCAGTTCGTCAAGACGGCGGCGACGCAGCCCTTTGTCTATCCGATGTGCTGTTTTGCCGCCCATACGGGAACCCGCCGCTCCGAACTGCTGCGACTAAGAATCACCGATCTCGATCTGGCGACAAAACGGGCAACGATCCACGAGAAGAAACGTGTCCGTGGCAAGGTGACCACGCGGAGTGTGCCTCTGTCTCCATTCTTGGTCGGCGTGCTGCAAGCATGGCTACAAATTCATCCCGGTGGGCCCTATCTCTTCAGTCATGAGGCAACTGTCGTCCGCAGTAAAAAACGCAGTCCGACGACGGGTCATCAAGGTCAGCGGACACGAGCCAAAACGACCAACGAAAGGCTTTCCACGGTGCGGCGACGTGCTTCCTCCGGACCGACAGCAGTGACCCCCAGCGAAGCCCACGACCATTTGAAGCGAACATTGGCGGACAGCCGCTGGCAGTCACTGCGAGGCTGGCACGTGCTTCGGCATAGCTGTTGTTCGGCTTTAGCGGCTCAAGGCGTCGATCAGCGGATCATCGACGAAATCATGGGCCATCAGACCGAAGAGATGCGGCGTCGGTACCGGCACCTGCTCCCCTCTCTCAAGCAAGAAGCAGTAAGTCGAGTCTTTGGGTGAAGCTTGGGTGTCCCACAGTCATTTTTTCCGCGTCGACTTTTTGCGAGGTTTTGCTGAAGTTTTTGCTTCCAAAACCGGCACCGCCTGTTGCTCCGCCAGTTCATAGAACTCATGGAGCTTGGCCTCCAGCAATCGCTTGTCTGGCAACTGGATCTGATATTCGGCTACCAGCGCCGGGGACATCGAGCGGCTCAAGGCATACTCGACGACTTCGTGGTCTTTCGTCGCACACAACAGGACACCGATCGTCGGCCGTTCGTGCGGCTTCTTCACGTCCCGATCCAGCGCTTCCAGGTAGAACTCCAGTTTGCCCAGATGCTCCGGGGCAAACTCTTCGACTTTCAGCTCGATGGCGACCAGACACGTGAGCGCCCGATTGAAGAACAGCAGGTCGAGCGAGAAATCCTTGCCGCCCACCTGGAGGGGATACTGGCTGCCGACAAAGCAGAAATCGCGGCCCAATTCGATCAGGAATTGCTTGAGCTTTTCCACCAGACCGCGATGCAGGTCTGCTTCCAGATGCTCCGGGGTCAGATGCAGGAAATCGAGCAGATAGGAGTCTTTGAAGGCCTGGTCGGCGGCGGGATGCAATTCTGTCAACGCTGTTGACAGAATTGGCGGGCTGAGGACGGTCCGCTCGAAGAGCCCCCCATTCAACTGCCGCTGGAGTTCTCGGAACGTCCAATGCTCCCGCGATGCCAACCTCAAGTAAAACTCCCGCTCGCCGTCGTGTTTGCAGCGGCTGAGGATCGCCAGATTGTGGCTCCACGACAAATCTCTCAGCAATGCCGCGAGTTTTGGCTGTGATCGATAGGTCTCAAAGAATTGATTCATGCGCCAGAGATTGCGCGCGGAGAAGCCACGGGCATTCGGCTGCTGCCGATGGATGTACTCAGCCAACGCCTCGACCGTGCCTTCGCCCCAGGTCTCGGAGGCGATCTTGCGGTTCAGAAATTCCCCGATGCTCCAGTACAGGTCAATCAGCGTGGTGTTGACCGCTGCAACGGCAGCGGTTCGCGCGGCATTGATGAGACTGAGGATCGTCTCAAAATCGGCCTGCGCAGCAAGAGGCGACTTCGTCTGAGCCAGCGATCGGCGGGGCCGTTTAGCGGTTTTCTTCACTTCACCCTCGACTGACTCGTTCCTTGATCAGTTCGTCGCTTCCCCTGCATCTGCATTCCCTGTTGTCGTCGAGTTGTGTCTAACTCGCTGGCGGCGGCCTGTCAATGAGACCGCGACTAGCACGCCCCACGGATTCCCACCTGGTGAACTCCTCACGCCAGAAAGCCCACATCAACAATTCACGTCGATACAGCCGCCGCGGCGCGATGCTGGGTGGGTTGGTAGCTCAGACCACGATCATCCCTGCTCTATGCCGCTCAGAATGCGAATATGGGGCATTGGCGGTGGCGTCGCTCCGAACCCCTTCCTGCCAAGACCTTTGCCGACCTCACTACGGGCTCAGACAGAACCGATGTGCGAAAGCGTTGCAGAGTCAGACACTTATCCCCAGAATCCGACCCGCCAACTACAGGGAAAAGACTATAGGTGTTCTTACTATAGGTTGGGGGGGCGATTCAGCGCAGCCTTTATTCCAGAAGGGAGGGTGATTCAGCGCACCACCGAGGGCGATTCAGCGTGGACAACTGCCGCTCTCCCCAAGAGTTATCCACAGAGCAGTCTTAGGGGATGAGGGCCGGAACCGAGATCATCGTCTTCGGAATCGGGGGTGGGGACGGCCGGAGGATGATCCCCCCCGTGACTTCATCAATGTTGGCGGAGGGATAGACGAGCTTGACGTTCCGCAACGTCTGCCGGAACTCCCGTTTGAAGTCGCGGTGATTGCGGTACTCCTGTCCAAACTGCTCTCGCAGATTGGCCCAACTCACCATGTTGCCCTGGTAGCGGTTGACCCGGCAGAGCCGATGCGCCAGCCACGTATAGACATCCAACGCCAGGGCCGAATGCCTGAGGGCCGAGAGGGCTCGGTAATCGAGCGGGACGGCGTGCTGCTGCAATGTCTCAAAGAACTCGTGCGACAGTTCCAGAACGCCGGGCCACAGCGTCGGTTGATCCTCGTCTTGCTGGAACCAGGCCTCGAAACGATGAATCGGTTTTGCATCGACGGTGACCACTTTGCCACCCGACTCCATACCAATACTCAGTCGGCAAGCGGCCAAGGCTTCCATTTGTCGCCGGATGGCCGCATAGCCGCCCCGTACGCCCCCGCTGGTGGGCATACCTAGCATTTTGAGGAACTGACGCATACTGTCACCGATTTCGACTCGCCGTGACTGCGTGCGAATCGCCTCGGTGCTGAGATGGACCATCACCAGACGGGGCGTCGATCCGGAGGGCAAGGGCTGTTCGACCCATTGTCGGCCGTTCCATAATCTTCCGGCTTCGAGCAGGATCGAAAAGGGCCCGCTATGCCGCTCAAACGTGCGGGCCTCCGTCGCCTTACGCGGCATGCCCACCTGACACATGACCGTGTGGAGGTAGTCGGGCTTGCCGGGAGGTTCGCAGAGAATGCGGTCGTGAGCGTCGACCAACCGCTGCACTGTCGGCGTGAGCCGTGGCAGCGGGGTGGGCGTTTGGTCGGAAGACTCTGGGTCGTGCTCTGTCATGGGCCCTTCGTGGGTCGCCGTACGGGTTTCGGAGCGGGCGGCGACGGTTTCTCCTGCTGATACACCTCGGGAAACTCGCGTTCAAGAAAATCCCGCACGACATCGACCATATTGACGCCACGCAGCACACATTGGCTTTTCACTCGTGTGTGCAGCGACTTGGGAATATCGATGGTTAGCCGCTTGATGGGTTCTGCTTCCGTTTTGGGCCGCTGTTGCACCCAATCTTCCGGCGTCGGCGGCGACTTCACGGCGTTGGGTTTGGCGGAAATGGTGACCCGTTTCATGGGATCAGACCTTGAATCTCCTTTACGAGACTCTGGATTTCCTGCGCGGCGGGATGTTTCGGAGCGATTTCAAACACGGTCTGACCGTTCGCCGCTGATTCGGCAAAGAGGATCCGTTGTGAAACCGCACTTTTCAGCACGGGGATGGGATAGTCCGCCAGGGCAGATTTGACGTCCCGTCCCAAGGCGGTATTCATGATCCGGCGATTGATGACGAAGGCGGCTTTCAGGTCGGGCTTATAAATCCGCGCCTCGTCGATCAGGTCGACGATATGATCTGAGGCCCAGACATCGTAGGGGGAAGGCTGCACGGGGATGAGGACAACATGACTGGCCAGGATGGCCGAGCGGGCGACATCATAGACGCGGGGCGAACCGTCGATGATGATCGCGTGGTAATCGCGGCCCAGTTGAGGCAATTCCTTGTGCAACGACGCTTTGGGTAAGCCGACGACGGGGAACGGTGCCCCTAACGTGCGGGAATCGGCCCAATCGAGCGCCGAACCTTGCGGGTCGGCGTCGACCAGCAGGACGCGCTGGCGTTGGCGGGCGAGGGCATGGGCCACGTGCAAGGCCAGAGTCGTCTTACCGACGCCCCCCTTTTGATTCAAGAAGGCAAAAACGACTGGGGCCATGAGGACTCGTGGGTTTGCGGAAACACAGACTCCTGCCTAACAGGCTTTTCGACTTCCGTCAAACACGATCTCCCGGCGACACAGATTGCCGGATTTCCGTGAACACGACTGGCATCGCTCACCGCTGGTCGCTCATGCGTTACACGGGCTCCGAAAATCAGTTCATCGTGACACGGGAACTATTTATTATCGTCGCCTCCTTCAGTGAGTGGTTGCGGACCGTAAAGGTCTTCGGCGACGCAGGCGAGTGTGTCCCAGGACAAACCGAGCAGGGCGTCATGTTGACGCTCGGCCTCTTGGAGAACTTCCCAGCATTGGTCGTCTGTCAGGTCGGGACGAACCTGACGGACATCGTCGGTGCTCCAGACGATGGCGATCTGTCGACGTGAGGCCAGTTGGATCAGGAGTTGAAGTTCTTCGATAGACATAATGTGATTCCTTTCTGGGTTGCCGGGCGGGGACTTCCCCGCCCGGTGAGGCGTTACTTCTCCGCAGCCACGCGGAGGGTGATGCGGCCGTCGA
>WGME01000042.1 GCA_016125225.1 bacterium
CAAAGGCTGGATCTTGGACCATTGTGCGTCCGTGAGCAGAACTTCCCTGAGCGCCATCGAAAGACTCCTTTCGACTGCTCTCTTAACCGAAAACCAGCCAGGGCGCAAGTTTAATTCATTGAGGTTTTGAAACCGCCTCTAATCAATCTGGTGGGCAAGCCTGTTTCGAATTCGATTCACTTCGCGAATTAAATTAAACTCTCCGGATAAATGGTCATTTCCACGTAGTGCTTGTAACAGATCAAGTTTTTTCGAGAACGTGAGGTTTAGCTCTGCAATATCCTGGCAATTCTTGAAATGGACAAGCAACATCTGATTAAGCGCCTGCTCAAGCACCAAATGCCCTTTAAGCAGAATTAACTCAACATCATCTTTAGATCGAACATAGCTTTCCAGGTGATCAAACAAAGCATTTGAATTCATGCTAGACCTGCAGAGAACCATTACAGCTAAAGTACATCATAGGCTTCTACGCTTTGATCTTCTCATCGAGCCACGTTTTTGCGGTTGTCAGCATTTCGGGAATCGCGGCGATGTTGGTGCCGCCGCCCTGGGCCATGTCGGGGCGACCGCCGCCGCCGCCGCCGAGGACTTTGCTGAGGGCCGAAACCAAGGGGCCAGCGACCACGCCCTGCTTGACGAGATCGGGTGACATTGCAGCAAACAACGTCACCTTGCCTTCGTTCTGGCAGTAAAGCACGGTGGCCAGCGAGGGGGCATGGCGTCGCAACCAGTCGATCGCGGTTCGCAGATGTTCGGCCGTCGCACCTGTGAGTTCACCAATGACGATCTGACTGTTGCCACGTGTGACCGCTGACTTCAGCAAGGCTTCGGTCTGTTCCACGACGGCTTGCCCGGCTTGTTCGTTCTGCTGCTTATCGAGAGCGGAGATGAGTTGCCGCAGAGTGGCGATGCGCTGCTGCAACTCGGTCTTCACGCGATACGGCAACACGGTCGCTGTGAGTTGCTTCGGTAGATCTTCGTTCAACTTGCGGAGTTCGTCGGGCGATTTCTTATCCAGTTTGTCCGAAGCCATGAGCAACGCTTGACCGGCGGCATCAGCAGCGACGGCCGCGGCACCGGTGAGACCGAGAACACGTCGCACACCCCGGCCGACGCTCTCTTCCGAAACCAAGCGGAACTCTTTCGCGATGCCAGTCCGAGCGAGATGCGTACCGCCGCAGAGTTCGACGGAATACTGTTGCCAGTCGGCATTGCCCGGATTGCTGACGAGGTCGCCAGTATCGACACCGATGGAAACGACGCGCACCGCTTCGGCGTATTGATCATCGAAAACCGCACGGATGCCATGCACCTTGAGGGCCGCATCACGAGCTTCTTCTTTCGTGTAGACCGGATAGTCTTTCTG
The DNA here is from genome assembly GCA_016125225.1 of bacterium. Taxonomy (GTDB): domain Bacteria; phylum Planctomycetota; class Planctomycetia; order Planctomycetales; family Planctomycetaceae; genus DSVQ01. The sequence goes on from WGME01000042.1 coordinate 1,370, forward strand.
GATGGCGGCGTTGACCAGCGATTCGATTTTCTCAATCTCTTCAGCAGTCACTGCGGTCTGATGTGAGAAGTCGAAGCGGGCCTTTTCGGTATCGACGATCGAGCCCTTCTGATGCACGTTTTCACCCAGCGTTGCCCGCAACGCCCAGTTCAGCAGATGCGTGCAGGTATGATTCGCGGAGATCTGTTCGCGACGGGTGGGATCAACGGCACAATCGACGGGTTGACCGGCTTCGAGTTTCCCCTTGGTGACACTGCCGATGTGCAGCACGATGTCGCCAGCCCGGCGGGTGATGGTGACATTGAACGTGCCGGTTGATGTGGTGATGGTCCCCGCATCACCCACTTGCCCGCCCTGTTCGCCATAGAACGACGTGTCCTTAAGGACCAGGCCGACGATGTTGCCCGAACTTAACGGCGACGACTGGAACCGGCCCTCGCTGTTGACCCAGCCGAGAACCGTGGTCTTGGCATTCAGGCCTTGCCACTTCGGTTTATCCAAGGTCGCAGCGGGTTTGTTCGGATCGCCGACGAGGTTGATCTCAGCCGCTTTGTGCAGCGCTTCGATGGGATCGACATCGCCAGTGGCATTCCCGCCCCGTGAGCGTTCGCGGGCTTCTTCCATCAGCCGCTTGTAGCCCTCTTCATCAACGGTCAGCTGCTGCTCTTTAGCCATCAATGTCGTGAGGTCGACAGGGAAACCATAGGTGTCGTGCAGCTTGAACGCATCTTCGCCGGAGAGAGTGCCCTGGTTGTCGGACTTGGCTTTCGTCGCCGCAACCTGGAAATGCTTGATGCCGTTTTCGAGCGTGAGATGGAACGCTTCTTCCTCGCTCTTGACGATCTCGGCCACCTTCGGGCCTTGTTCGATGAGGTCCGGGAAGCTGTGTTTCATCAGATCGACAAGGAATGGCACCTGTTCGTACAGGAACGGCTGCTGCATGCCAAGGTGACGGCGGGCGTACATCACCGCGCGACGCAGAATGCGGCGGATCACGTAGCCACGGCCTTCATTGGAGGGCATGCCGCCATCGGCGATGGCAATAGTGAAGCAACGCAGATGGTCGGACAGCACGCGATAGGCGACATCGCGCATCTCGGCGGCCGTCGGTTGTGCCGAGGGCAACAGGCCGGTGTAGGTGCCAGCTTTGGTGATTTCTTCGAGTCGATGAATGATCGGGGTGAAGAGGTCGGTATCGTAGGTGCTTTTCTTATCCTGCAACACCATGCACAGCCGCTCGTAGCCCATGCCGGTATCGACATGCTTGGCGGGCAAGGGGACCAGTTTGCCGCTTTGCTCGCGGTTGAACTGCATGAAGACGAGATTCCAGATCTCGATCACGATCGGGCTGCTCTGGTTGACCAGACTGCGGCCCGATTTATCCGGCGTGAGATCGACGTGAATCTCGCTGCACGGCCCGCACGGACCGGTGTCGCCCATTTCCCAGAAGTTGTCCTTCTTGCTGCCGGGGTGAATGTTCTCAGGCAGCACTTCCGTCAGATCGAGCCAGAGTTGCTTGGCCTCATCATCGGGGGCGAGGCCTTCGTTCGGGTCGCCGCCAAAGTAGGTCACATGCAGGCGGTCTTTCGGCAGGCCGTACACCTTGGTGAGGAGTTCCCAAGCCCAGGCGATGGCATCCTTCTTGAAGTAATCGCCGAACGACCAGTTGCCCAGCATCTCGAAGTAGGTGTGGTGATAGGTGTCGGTGCCGACGTCTTCCAGGTCGTTGTGCTTGCCCCCCGCGCGGATGCATTTCTGCGAGTTAGCACAACGGGTGAACGGCCGCGACCCGGTCCCGAGAAAGACGTCCTTGAACTGGTTCATGCCCGCATTGGTGAACAGCAGCGTGGGGTCTTCCTGCGGAATGACCGGTGCCGAAGGAACAATGGTGTGCTGCTTCGAGGCGAAAAAATCGAGAAAGTGCTGACGGATTTCGCGGGCGTTCACAGGACTCATCCTTGTTCAGTATCGGCCAGCAAGCCGGCGGCGGCCGTCACTGCTGGCGCAGTGGCATGGCAGTCTAGCAAACCGCGAAAAATGCCACCACGGCAGCAGCCGAAGAGACCATTTTGCCACGTCAGGCCGAGCGATATTTTCTCTGAAACGGATAAAACCACACGCCGTAGGGCAGAAAGCGGACTTCCAGCAGGTGCGGAAGTCTTCGGGGCTGCGACAGCACCCAGGCTTGTTTTCCGACCAGCAGGTCGGGTGGCACGCAGGCAGCGGAGGCGTCTCGCGGGGTGCAGGGGCGTGACTCGAGAATGTCGACAGTTCCGACGAGTACCCCTTTCGGCAGGGGTTCCAGATCGAGTTGCTGCCGGGCGATCATCTCGGCCGCGGCGGGCATGGTCGAAGTGCGTTTCGAGGCATAGAGATAGATCGGCCCGCGAATCTGCGTAGTCAATGAGCGGACTTCGATGGTCTTCACGCCGCGGAGAATCAGTTCGGCCCAGGGCTGCTGCACGCCGAGGGCAATCAGGTCGTGTCGCGGATGGGTCAGGGAAGACTCGGGCACGCGTACCGTCCACTTCAGAGCCGAGGGCTTTGGTCAAACCCCGCACGATAACCGTCCAATGCTTGCGAGAACAGGTCGGCGGAAGCCATGCGGCGGCCATACTCCACGGGCTCATAGACCGCGGCGACAGTTTGCAGTCCCTGATATTGGGCCGGGCGAGAGCGGACTGAACGGAGATAATCGTGCAGGGTTAACCCCCGGCGATAGCGAATCCATTGCTGACGTTCGATGGCACTCATTGCCCCCAAAATCAATTGCCCCAGGGCTTCGCGATAATGGCCCTGCTCCGCGAGCTCCATCGCCCGTTGCAGGTAGAGATCCGCGGCGAGTTCTCCCGGCGAGCGGTCATCGGCCAAAGGCACCACCGACGTGGGCGAGAACTTTGGCCCCCGCCGCCGTGATTTGAGAAGTTCCGCCACGGCACGTGCTGCCAGGAAGACAATCAGGCCGCAAACCACGGCCAGCACCAGATACGCGAGAATCTGCAGACTGCCTCCCAAGAGTGCGCCCAGACTACCGAAGAATTCACCGAGACCCAGGTCGAAGTCCCAGTTCCAATCCCATTTCGGTGGCTTCGGAGCGGTCTTCGGCTTCGGAGCAAAACGGACCGGCCGTTCCACGCCGTCGAAACCTCGTAGTGAGGGGGAACCGCTGCTGTTGGACTTCGTCGGATATCGCTCGGGGCGCTCCGGCTCGGTTGGAGACTTCGATGCCGACGGGGCAGGCCGATCTGTGGTGGTCCCTTGATCCGGGGAATCGCCAGCGGAAGACGAAGTGGTGTCTCCCGAGTTCGAAGTTCCCTGCCCTTGTCCTTGAGCACCGGGTTCTGCACGACCCGTGGGTCGACCGGTCTGGTTTCTGTTCGAGAAGGGAGACGACTTGGGTGCGGCGTCGCGAAAGGTGCTTCCCTGGGGTGTGGTTCCATTCGCCGCACTGACATCAGCTTCGCCGAAATGATCGAACGACTGGAAGTCGGGATCGCTCAAAATTCGGCGAGCACTCTCCCGGATGTCACGGGCAGGAATGCGGTAGTCCTCATCCGCAAGGGCCGTACCGGCCATGATTGAGAGCAGGCATCCGGCAAGGCGGCACCACCCTATGGCAGACGTCTTATGACCTACGGCAGACATCATGTGACGGGCCCCCATCGTCGGGCTTCATCGGCCAAAGCCAGCTCCAGATCCCAGCAGTCTTCGCGAATCCGCAGGTCGATATAGGTAAAGAACCAAGCCAATCGCAACCAGGCGTAGGTCATCAAAAACGTTCCGACCAGCGTCGACAGGAGCAGCGGATGCGTGACCAAAGCCGTCGCCATGTTCAGCAGCAGCGTGCCAAAATCGAGATAGCCCCAGGGATCGTCCGCGGCTTCGGCGAGCACTCCGAACACCGGCGAAACCCCAAACAGCAACATACACAAACCATCGAGTGTCATCGTCAACACGAACCACAAGATCAGACCACACACGACACAGGCTCCGGCTCGGAGCGACAGGTCAGAGAATTCCTGCTGCACAAGATCCTGCGTGCGGTGGTCGTGCATCCGCTTGCGGATGCCTTTCAGAAGTCGGCTCTCCCATTGAAACCCTGTATAGATCAAAAAGAGAAACGGCGGAATGATCGTAACGAGCAGGACCAGTTGCACACACCGCAGACCAATGCGGGCCAGCAGCGTCTTCAGATTCATCCACCAGGCCCGGTAGTAGATGCCGCTCACGGTCAGCGGCTCGCAGAAGGCAATCGAGATGGCGTGGGTCAGCAGTAGACCCGCCAGGAAGGGCGACATGAGCCCCGCTGTGAGAATCGCCGCCAGCCAACCGAACGAACTCGACGTGGCAACGACATAGGTCATCAGCATGGCCGGTCCGGCAACGCTCAACCATAACCCCAGAAAAATCGCGAGATAACGGCAGGAGAATCGAAATGCCAGATCGAGACAGCTCCCGATGCTGCGAGGTTCGAGCGTGATGCCGGCCTCGGTAAATCGACGCATCATGTTCGTCGCACTCCCGACAGACCGAGGTACATCGCCACCAGCAACCACAAACATCCACCGACCACATATTTCACCATGGCAGGGATTGGTGAGGGTGACCAGAAGGCTTCAATCAATGCGGCGACCATTAACATCACCGCCGCTCCGGTGGCAATCTGCACGGCTTCTATCCCACGGTGACGCAAGGCATCGAGGAGTGTCCGTTGACCGGGATGCAGCAACGCATCACCGAGCATCAACCCGGCCCCTCCCGAGACAGCAATCGCCGTCAGTTCAAAGGAACCATGCGAGACAATAAAGGACAGGAATCGCTCACCGTGTCCCTGCGCGAGGACATAACCCGTGATGCAACCGATGCCGAGCCCATTCGACAGCAGCGTGTACATGGTACCGAGACCCAGCAGCAAACCCCGGGCGAAACATTGCAAGGCGATGCTCACGTTATGCTCAACGTAAAACCCTGCCATACCCGCTCGCTGGTCGGCAAAGTTCCCGCCGAACATCTCGTCGTCATTCTCTTCGGTCGTCGAGTCTGTTATCGCGTCGGCATCTTTCGCATCACCCGTGGTCTCGGAAGAATCCATTTCCGAAGTTTCGGCCGTTTCGTCTTCGTCCTCCGATTCCGTGTCTTCCCCGGAATACATCTGCTCGACCATGTCGAGCTGGGCGGCATCGACCATCCGCAAGGCCACGGTCGGGTCGTTCTGCACCGCAATCCACGAGGCGACAAAAGGCACAAAAAACAAAGCAGCTGCCACTGCGAAATAACCGAAATTCTGCCGGAACAAACGCGGAAAACCGACCAGCAGAAAATCGAGGGAACGGTCCCACCTGTCGGGCGAGGAACGATACAAGGCGTTGTGTCCGCGGACCACCAGGTCATTCAAATAGACGACGAGTCCCTGGCCCCAGTCGCGTGACTGAATGGTCGCCAAGTCGTTCGAGAGTTCCCGCATCAGTCGAGAGAATTCGGCGATTTCCCGGGGTGTCAGCCGGGCAAATCGGGCACCGCGCTGCTTTTGCAACAGCTTGTCAAAGCGTTTCCACACTTTGCCCCGCTGATCGAGAAAGCGTTGCTTCGTCATAGCGCCACCTCGACCATCGGCTGACTTGCGGTACGGGACTCTCTCGATCCGAGGAGTTCTGCTTCCTGTTCGGTCGGCGCTTTGGCAAACGTCACATAGACCCGTGCGAGAAATGCCATGGGATAACGTTTGAGATGTTTGCGGTCACCCGTGTACTGCAGGCGTTCGGCGAGTCCTTCAGCAAGATCCCCCGCCAGTTCATGTCCCCGGGCATAAGTGAGCACCGGGCGGCGCGCAAGGAACTGATCGATCAACGCGAGCGTATCACTTGGCGGGCTGACGCCATTCATCTCATCTCGCGAAAGTGGTTCGATATGATCATAAATGACTGGATCACGGGGTAAGGCGGTCCGTCGCTCATGGACGACGACCGTTCGTGCAACCAGGTCGCCCAACCGCTGCATTTTTGGCGTGAACCAGATCGAGAGGAGGCCGATTCCATAGATCGGGGCATAGTCGAACACCTGTCCGACAAGGCTGCCATAGATCACCGCGAGGGGAATGTTGTCGGCCATCCGGATGAGGTTCCGTATCAGGGCTCCCCACCACGACAATGGCTGACCGTTCTCGTGCATGACCCGTAAACCGCACAGGTACTTGCCCGGCGTGCGGCCATTCCAGAAGTACTCGAAGGTGATGGTGTAGCCCCATTCGAGAAAGAATTTCACCAGATTCATAGTCCCGAAGACTAACCCTGGGGTATGACCGCCAATGAAGCTGAGAGCAATCGCCGCTCCGATAAAAACCAGAAACATGAAAGACAGATCGATCGCATATGCCGCGAGCCGATACGCCGGCCCTGCAAGTTGATGCCGGAGCACCACGTTCTCTGGAGTTTCAATCGACAGGTCGAGGCTCAGGGCCAAGGCAACCGGCTCCGAAGGGGGGCATGTAACATCAGCCTAGCAGCGAGAGTTGCCTGGCGTCTATGTTCCTTGAGGACTTTCACTTCAACTTCGACCGATGGATCAACGGGACGTGTTGGCAATTCGGGCGGGCTCCCGCTACGATTCTGGTGTGAAATTCCTACCGGAATTGCTGCGAGTTCGCGTTGGATGCGGACCCGGGGTTTCGGGCACTGTGAGTAATTGAACGTCATGGCCAAGAAGACGATCGCTGATGTTGATGTGCAGGGTAAAGCCGTTTTGATGCGGGTCGATTTCAATGTCCCGCTGGATGATGCGCTCCACATCACCGACGACCGCCGCATTACGGAAGCACTTCCCTCGATCACCTCGGTACTGGACCGGGGCGGCCGCGTGATTCTCATGAGCCATCTGGGTCGCCCTGAAGGGAAAGACCCAGCCGAAGATGCCAAGTACAGCCTGAAGCCGGCCGCCACCCGCTTGCAGGAACTGCTGCCCAAGAATCCCGTCCATTTCGCCAGCGATACCGTCGGCGATGATGCCAAAGCCAAAGTCGCCGCCTTGAAAGACGGCGAAATCCTGATTCTCGAAAACGTTCGTTTTAACAAAGGCGAAAAGAAGGGCGACGCGGAATACGCCGGTGTCCTTGCCAGTTTTGGCGATGCCTACTGCAACGACGCCTTCGGCACCTGTCACCGCACCGAAGGTTCCATGGTCGCCGTTCCCAATGCGATGGGAGGCAAACCGAAGGTCTGCGGTTTCCTCGTCGAGAAGGAAATCAAGTTTCTCTCCGAAGCGATTTCCAATCCGCAGCGGCCGTTCGTGGCCATCGTCGGCGGCAAGAAAGTCGCCGATAAGATCCAAGTCATCAAAAATCTGTTAGCCATCTGCGACACAGTCCTGATTGGCGGGGCCATGGCCTTCACCTTCTCGCTCGCCAAGGGGGGCAAAGTCGGCAAGAGCTATGTGCAGCCGGATAAAGTTGACCTGGCCAATGAACTCATGGCCCTCGGCGGCGATAAACTGGTGCTGCCCCTCGATACCCACTGCGGCGACGACTTCAAGTCGACCTGCAATAAGCTCGTCGTGAAATCGGGCGAAGTGCCCGAAGAATATGAAGGTTTCGACATCGGCCCGGAAACCATCAAGGCCTACAGCGAAATCATCAAGTCCTCGAAGACGGTGGTCTGGAACGGTCCGATGGGCGTGTTCGAGATGCCGCCGTTCGATGCCGGGACACGAGCCGTTGCGGAAGCCATCGTTGACAGCGATTCGGTCAGCATCATCGGCGGTGGCGATTCCGCCGCAGCGATTCAGGAATTCGGCCTGGCCGACAAGGTGACGCACGTCAGCACCGGCGGCGGTGCCAGCCTGGAGATGCTCGAAGGCAAGAAGTTCGTCGCCGTCGAACTCCTCGACGAAAAGTAATCGCACATCGAGTGCTCAACCCATTTAGCCCCCGGTTGTGAACAACCGGGGGTTTTTCATGGGCCATCAGCTCACGGCGACCTTCATCACCACCTTGAGCACATCACCGGGAGACTGGCCGTCTTCCGCTAGCCCCGGTGCATGGATGTCCTCGGGATAGAGGATGGCAAACTGCCCGGCGGCGAATCGTAACGTATCGATTCCCGGTTCATAGAAGATGACATCGCGACCGGCATCATACGGCGTTTTCACAGCAGGCGGCCGCTCCAACGGCACATACCCCAGCCGTTCCACTCCCTGCACGACAAACTGCACGTCGATGTAACGCCGATGAGATTCCCATACGGCTTCGTTCGGCAACCTGGTGCGGTAGCGGCTGACCACAGCGAAGAGCCGATCGCCATCCAGTGTGTACTTCCCATCATCCATGCGGGCAAAGTCAGACTGCTGGAGATATTCCAGGGCAGTCCGCAAGCTGGCGGCGACACCAAAGTACCGGGGTGCGTTTCTCAAGCTGTCAAAAATCATTGATGTCCTCCCTGACGATCTTGATCAAGGTTGTTCGACCAGTTTTTTCGCGGCTCGTAACTGAGTGAGCAGTTCCACGATTTCCTCATGTACGGGCAGCGTTTGCTTGACGACCAGTGACCGCACTCGTGTTACCTGGCTCACCGTGCCCCCGGCGATCATATGCGCATTGTTAGCACTTTGCCCCTGTGCGATCGCAATGACATTTCGCCAGCGGCCATTTGTCCCCTGTTCGATCGTTTGCGCCAGCATTTCCAAATCGTCAACGGATTCCGCCACCAAATCTCCCACGGGATACACTCGAGTTAGGAACTCCGTTTCCACCTTCACTCTGGTTGTGATCACGATCACTTCATCACGAATCACCCATGTCAGGTGCAGCGGATCGAGCAACAAACGCAATGCCGACCGCAGGGTCACACCAGAAATTTCAATGCTGATCGGAGTCGATTCATCAATTCCTTCATCTTGCAAGGCCCCCTTATCCAAGATGAAGTTCACTTTGTGCAGATCTCGAAGAAACTCCATCGAATCGCGCAAAGGTACGTCGACGAATGACAGATCAGTCCTTTGATCAAAGACCGCCTGGAGTTCCCGTTCGGTCTCCGTCGGGGCTGGCAGATAGACTGGCTTCGTTGGCACGGCATCGTCGGCACGTAAAGCGACACCATCAACCAACACGATCAAACCAATTGCCAATAGCCCTGCCGTCCATACAACGGACTTGCTGCCCTTAGATTGCATGCGACACCTCGACTTGCAGAGGGGAAGAGATACCAGACGCACAGAAGTGAACATCGCGTTGACGTTACAACGCGTGCGTCGCATCGTCAATTGGAAATTGCGGCCGATACCATTCCTCATTTAGCCCCCGATTGTTCACCACCGGGGGGCATGTCACCCCCCGTTGCAAGCAATGAGGGGCTAATTTAGGCGGTCAAATTATGTGCCGCGCTGATGCCCGAACATTTCAATATGCAACCGCGGGCAGTAGCGGTATCCACGTTCATTCGCTGCCGGTTCCAGCCAGAGTTGTCGTTCCGCGAGGGCGGCTTTCGACACCCCCTGCGGCATCAACCAGACGCGTTGCGGATCGATCGTTGGAATCGCCGTTAGATACTCGTCGACTTCCCGCAGATCGTCCGGTGTATCGATGACGAACTTCATTTGATAGTCGTAATCGGTCATCAATCGCTGAATCACATTCACTTGATGCTGCGCCTGAACATGCCGTGAAAACCAGCGATCATCCCGAGATGGCCGCGAGTTCGACAGCTTCGGACTGATCGACATCAGGTCGGCAATCACCGGGCGATCGACCGTTCCCGCTGTCTCAATCGTGATCACATGTCCGGCGTCATGCAGCGCCTGCGACAGGGGCACAATGTCCGGCGGTAGGAATGGTTCGCCTCCGGTCAGCACCACATGCTCGCAATCGTGCCGAGCCACTTCGGCGAGGATTTGATCGATGGTCCAAGCCGTGCCACGGGGTGACCAGGAGGTATCCGGGGTATCACAATAGACACACCGCAGGTTGCAGCCGGTGGTGCGCACGAAGACGGTGCGCGTGCCGGTAAATTGGCCTTCCCCTTGAATCGAGACGAAGATTTCACTCAGCCGCACTGGCACACCACTCGCTCCCGCGGATCACGGGATCGGGGGAGCCTTGCATTTACACATTCTGATACGGGGCGGGATCGGCGATGCCCACCTCCGCAAACCCCTTCAGCCGGAGTTGGCAGGAATCGCAATGGCCGCACGCCCGGCCCGCTGCATCCGGATCATAGCAACTGTGCGTCCAGCCGTAATCTACACCGAGCGCTAACCCCTGACGAATGATCTCCGCCTTGGTGAGCGAAATCAGCGGGGCATGCACCGTCCACTTAGCCCCTTCGACTCCGGCTTTGGTTGCGAGGTTCGCCAGGTTCTGGAAAGCTTGGATGAACTCCGGACGGCAGTCGGGATAGCCGGAATAGTCCACCGCGTTCACGCCAATGAACAGGTCACGAGCCCCAAGCGTCTCGGCCCAACCGAGTGCCAGCGACAGGAAAACCGTATTGCGTGCGGGCACATAGGTGATCGGAATCCCCGACACCATTTCCGCATCGGAACGGTCTTTGGGAACGGCGATGTCTCCCGTGAGAGCCGATCCGCCGAACGCCCGCAAATCAATCGGCACCACAACCTGCTGCAACGCCCCGAGTTCTTTCGCAACTCGTTGAGCGGCCTGAAGTTCGTGGCGATGCCGCTGACCGTAATCAAAGGCGATGGCGTAACAATCGAAACCTTGAGACCGGGCGATGGCCAACGTGGTGGCGGAATCGAGCCCCCCACTCACCAGCACCACGGCAGCCCGTGCCGTGCCGGTTGACATAAACAACTCCCCGGACATTTCCATAAAGAACATTGTCAAAGTCGGGATGACCGGCGATGGACATTTCCTAACGACCTGCAATTGGATCAGTTGATACAGGTCGCCCTGGCGCAATCGCTGGCATATAACGCGAACGATGTTCGTGAACTTGCCGAAAATTGCCGCTGCGAAGGCTTGGATCACTGAACGATTGCGCAGACCTCTAGCTTGGTTCCCAGCCAAACCGGTCTGAGGCAACCAACCAAATGCAGGATCACATTCAGACCGAGTCTTGTCAACCTAGCACGAGTTCTTGCAACCAAACTTGTGTCCAGGCAGGTAGCAATGCTTCCCGCAGTATGGTCGTCGGGGACACGGCAACCTACGCTCGATTCAGTTCGGACAACCAAAATGCGACCAGCAATGCTGACCAAGAACGAGTTATGAGTCAACGTGCCCGGTCCGAGGGGCTCGTGATAATACCTGAGTGTCAGTTTCGTGACGAGGCGGTCTCTGGAACCAAGCGAGAACGTCAAGGCCTCAATCAGCTACTGGCAGCTGCAGAACAGGGTCGGATTCGCGTGGTGTTGTTTTACAAGCTTAGTCGCCTAGCACGTGAGCCTGTCCTGAGCATGACCATCCTTAAGAAGTTGGTCAATAAATACCGTGTTCGTGTGATCTCTTGTACTGACGGGATTGATTCCCGCCGTGGCGGCTGGCAAATACTGGCGGGAATCCTCGGCGCCCTCAACGAACAATATCTCTGCGATCTGAAAGATCATGTGCTTCGGGGACAATCCGGCACTGTAGAACGCAACTTCAGTGTCGGTGATCTCAGATTCGGATATTCCTCAGTTCCCTCACCGGGGGGGGAGACGATCGGGCGAGGTACCAACCAGACAGCTCGTCGTGTTTATCAAATCCATGAACAACAAGCAGAATGGGTGCGGACCATTTTCGAATGGTTTGTTTCTGACCAAAAGGCTATCGCCTGGATCGTTCGCGAACTGAACATCCGCAAAGTCCCAAAGTGCAATCGAGCACGAAATCCAAAGTGGAACCGCAATTATGTGATTGGAATACTGCGAAGCAGCAAATACATCGGCCTTTGGCCATGGGGCGAAACTCAGACTGAGCGAGATCCTGATACAGGGAAAATCTCGCATGTGCGACGCGATCCCGAAGAATCCGCTCAGTGGGAGCGAGTCCGCGAAGACCTGAGGATCATCGATGACGTAACCTATGCGACCGCTCAGCATCGCCTTGATGTACAGTCACAACGGAGTCGAGCCTTTCGTAAGGACGATGGTCGACTCCGAGGTTCAGATGGCAGTCATCCCCGCGTGCATATGCTATCAGGGGTATTTCAGTGCCAAGCTTGCCGGTCAAACCTTGCATGTGGTGGTGCAAATGGAACGTATCTGGTGTGCCAAGGCTATCGTGGTGGATATTGCTCGAACGCAAATCAGTTGCGCCGAAGTCTGGCCGAAGATCGGATCTTGTCGCTCTTCAGTGATAGAATCCTGCAGAACTCTGCATGGACGGACTCCATCTACCAAGACACATTGCGGCACTACCGGGAGCAGCATCGCAGTCAGCCTGATGAAATGGAACTGATTCGTCAGCAAATCAATGAGAAGAGGGCCATGATCAATCGACTGGTGGATACCCTGGAAACCATTGATGATCCCGACCCTGCAATTCATCAGCGGCTACGAGTCCATCGTGACGATCTCCGAGGACTAGAATCGCGATTTCAGCGGTTGGCGGCGAGTACGACTGCCGCTACGTCCGAACCCACTCGCGAGTGGGTTGTCATGCAACTCCGTGAACTGCATACCATTCTGCAATCACGGTCTCCCCAAGCCAATAAGGCGATTCGGGCGCTGCTGGGTGGGCCAATTGAGTTACACCCAGCACAGCGTCCAGGCCGTAAGCGATCATTCTGGCGAGGGACAATCACGTTCAAGGGGATAGCCCTGCAGAGCGCCATCCGGCAGACCCTGCCAGACATTGGCAATCAACCAGGATTGCCCGAAAGCGAACAGTCAGCACTTACAGAATCGATTCAAGTCGATTTTGTAGAACCAACGGCTATGGACACCCAATTCGAACGAACTTGGGCCTTGCTTCAACAGGGCGTACGACTAAGTCAAATAGCCCAGAGGCTCAAGGTCAGCCCTTCACGGATGACGCCGATCATGAGGGCCGTCGCTGAGAAGTATGGGCAGGGAGCTAGTGCGAGTGAGCTGGTCAAGCGGTATCGGCCACCGTCGAAAACACAAGCACGTCGTGATCAGCAGGGGCAAGCCACAGGGGGATTCAACCAAGAGATTCCGGTTGAATAGCCTTCTGCTCTGAACGACTCTCAGTGTGACATGGTTCACCCAGATTGTTGATTGTTGGGTGAATTTGGCACGGTTTGTCACTGCCACGATTCTGAATCGCCAGGGGGAATTCCTTGGCGATTTTTCTTTGGCTGGTGGCGAACTTGATCGCCCGCCTGCTCGTGACGATCAGTCCTATCACTGTTCGCACCATGCGGCAATCTCCACGCCCGCCAATCTTTTCACCCGTAAGAAAGGTCTTCCTTTATGACGCACGACGAACGGCCGCCTCCCTGGTGGACGCGTTGGGACCAGACGTTGCAGACCGGTGCGAACCTGGCTGCAGCGCTGGTGCACTGGGGTCGGGGGACGCCCCCCCGGTCCGTCAGTGGCGATCGCTGGCGGCGGCCCCGCCGACGCTGGCGACGCTGGATCATCATCGAAGAACTCGAAGAAGAGGAGCCTGCATTCCGACAGACCAACCCCGGCGATTTCGCCCACGCCGCCCCTCACGCCTTTCGGAAGCCCGATCGCTACCCGCCCACCCCCACGAGTCCCACGTTCCTTCACCACGGGCATCACCCTGGACACCTGCCGATGGGCTCAATGGCCTGCTGATCGTGCTGTTCTTCGTGGCGCCCGGCTGGTGCCTGGTGCTGTGGTTTGCCTGCGGGGGACTAATGGCCCTGCGGGCCTGGTATTTCCTGGGACAGGCAATGAAAGGCAGAAGTTAGAAGGAGGAAGGAGGAACAGAGAGGCCCAGTGACGAGTGCCAAGTGATTTCTCTGCGGTCTGGCTTTCTGCTGTCCGCTTTCGGCTTTCCGCCCGGAATTTTTCCTCCTTCCACCTTCTGCCTTTCTCTCCCCCCTCAACCGAAAGGTCCCTCATGTCTCATCTGGTCACGATTCAGACGCAAGTTCGCGATGTCATGGCGTTGACACAGGCCTGTGCCCAGCGGCAGTTGCCGGTGCCGGAGTTTCGCACGGTGCGGTTGTTTCAGACGGAAGCGACCGGATATGCGGTCGCACTGCCCGACTGGCGGTATCCCGTGGTCTGCGACGTCACCACCGGCCGCCTGCACTACGACCACTTCGAAGGCCGCTGGGGCGACATCGCCCACCTGCATGGGCTGCTGCAACAGTATGCCGTGCAGAAAACCCGGCTTGAAGCCCTGCGTTCCGGCCGGCAAGTCCTGGAACACTCCCTGCCTGACGGCTCGATCCGCCTGCAGATCGCGGTGGGATAGTGGAGCGGAAAGCCAACAGCGGAAAGCGGACAGCCAGACAAGGCCTGTCGGCCACATCCCCACTCACAGACTCTCTTTCTGACAGGAGCTGACATGCCCGCACTGATCATGGTGACCATCTCGCCGCAGGGCGAAATCACCCTCGAAACGCAAGGGCTTACCGGCCCGTCCTGCCGTGACGTGAGCCGCCAACTCGAAACCGCCCTGGGTCTCGTGACCCGCGACACCCCGACGACCGCGTTCTATGTCGGCGAGTGGGAAGAGACTAGGTTGCAGGAAAAAGGTTGAAAGCCAAGGTTTCAGGTCTGAGGTGTCAGGTGTCTGAGAGTCCCCAGCAAAGCCTGGTCTGGCTTTCGACTTTCTCCCTGATGCCTGACACCTTGACCTTCTGCCTTCCCATTTCCTCTTTCGCGAGAACCCCCATGTCCCTCACCGACACCTTACCCGAGTATCTGCGGGCGGCGTTCAGCGGCCTGTGGATTGAAACGCTCGAACCTCACGAAGCCCTG
>WGME01000033.1 GCA_016125225.1 bacterium
AGGGGGGAGACCCGCGCATCGGTACAATCCGGCGATTCTGTCAGGCGTCTGGAGTGTCGTTGAAAACACTCTTAAAGTGAAGCAGTGACAAGACTAGCCGTTTTCAGGTTCAGCAACTGCTTTGCGAAGTGCATACTTCCGTTCAGAAAAGGCCATATGAACAGAGTCGTCGTGATGTTGATTGCTGTCATTCCCTTTTTTGCACGTGTGGCGGTGGCAGAGGTGGATTTGAGTCAGTCAACCGTCTCTTCCGACTTGAAAACGGTTCCAGCGGGGACGGTGGTGACGGTAAATGTCGTTCTCAAGAATTCAGGAGACACGCCGTCGCATGGGACTGATGTGCGAGTTCGATTTCCGCACAACGGGTTTCTCGTGCGGATTGATGAACTCCCCAAACTGAAGCGAGACGACGACGAGCGGGAAGTGGAAGCTGTCGTGAACATCCCCGAGGGGGGAGAGTATCCGTTTTCATTCGACCTGCTGGCATCTCGTAAAGAGGCACAACACACGTTGTCGTCGGATATCGAAGTCCGAAACTTTCTCGCTGATGCCCGTCTCGATACAGCGTTTTCGATCAAAATCAGCAGCGCACCATCGACGGCGGGAGTTGTCATTGGTGGATTGAGGTTTCATCCCGCCGCATTCTGGGTGCTGGGATGGATGATCTGTGGCGGATTGTTCTTCGTCTGGTTGCGATTTCGGTTGCAGTGGCTTCGGGAACATCCGAAGTCCAGCGTGCTGCCCTCTCGGGTCCGTCGATTGCCCGCCTTGGCGCTCGTTGCGCTGATCATGGCTCCAGTGGCATTTCTGATGGTCGCGGCAGGACTCGCGTGGCGTGATCTGCAATCCCTCACAAGCTGGAAAGAGGCTCAAGCGACCATCCTTGATCGACGCGAAGTCATCAAGACGGAGACGCGAAAGGAGCCTGGGAAGCGGAGACAGACAAGCACAACCCGGACACCGGAGTTCGCTCTCAAGTATCAAGCGGGTGAACACGAAATCATTTCATCCGGCTTCGATACCGGCACGTCCCTGCACATCGGCGGCCAGGTGATCGGAAAGGCTGCAATGGAAGAATGGGTTGCCGGCAAAACAATTCCCTGCTGGTACGACCCCGCCGATCCTGGCAGCGTCGTCGTCCGCCGTGGCTTCGGCGGAGCTTACATCTTTTTCCTGATTCCACTACCAATTCTCTGGTTCGGTCTGAGGCAACTGCAAAAAGTTAACCAAGCCGTGAGGCAGCTTGATGAACTCGACTCGACAGTCGGTTAGCCTCCGCGGAAATGGTAGCGAACTCGCTTGGCGTTAACCAAACAGCTTTCACTACATATAAGCTCATGTTGGCGGCATGGTTATGCCGTATTCAGTTCGCTTCGAGCATGTGGGGAACGATACTTTTGCAAAGGCTGCTCAAGTGCCGAGAGGATTGATAGAGTTCATCTGCTTCAATACGACTGCGGATCCGCCACAGAGTGCGATGCCCCATAGGATGTCTGCAACTGTCACACGCGTTGACCAGTGTTCCAGGATCGCCAGGTTGGTCAGATCATAGATCCCATATACCACCAAGCCCCAGAGCGCTCCCCAACCGGCCGCGATCAGCAACGAGGATGTGGCCTGAATCCGTGGGCCGACGAACAGAATAATGCCGCAGGGAATGAGTATGTAAACCAGCAGCGCCGGTAGCAGACGAGGAGCGAAGCCATTCGGTCCTTGACGTATGATTTCGGACAGTTCCTGATGATAAAACGCTTTCATGACTATGCCGAGCCAGACAAAATCGGCGACAAATACGAATGCTGCGACTGCGAGGAATTGGATCAGAAGTTTCATCGAAGATTCCTCCGGAATAGCTGGATACAAATGGTAGAAAGTGTTGTCAACCTTCGTGTCCAAGGTACTTCATCAGCTTTAAGACGGCTGTTTCTTTTCCCTTCGCTTCCACGTCGACTGTGATCGCAAGCGTGAGCCAACTTCGCGGGAAGTCTCCAGGGTGAATTTCGTCATGATGCCGCTCGGGTCGCGGACCGGTCCAACCTTCCAACGGACTTGATAGATGAAAGAGAGGCTCCCGATTCCAGGTCGATAGAGCTGCGTCGGTCGCGGCAGCAACGGAGAGGCCATCGGGATGACAACGATGGTGATGCACGTCGTAAACCAGCGGAACTCCCGTAGTTTTACAGACTGGCAGCAAGTCGGACGGGGTAAAGATTCGATCGTCGTTCTCAAGCGTGAGCCGATTGCGAATGCGATCGGGGAGCCTAAGGATTTGCCGGATGAGCTTCTTGAGTGCTGCGGGCTTGTCACCGAAAGCCCCTCCGCCGTGGATGTTAATCACATCGGCGCCGACCAGATCAGCGAGCTCGGCATGTGCAGCAAGGTCTTTCAGCGAATTGTCGATGACGTCCTGTCGCGGTGAATTCAGGACAACAAACTGGTCAGGATGAAAGGATGTGCGGATGCTCTGCTGTGCGGCGAATTGTTGACACTCCTTCAGAATGTCACGAATCAGTCCCGCATCAGGAAGATCATCGAGGCAGTATCCTGTTTGCGGATGCGTTTGCACTGGGAACAGCGAACTCGCAATCCGAAACGCGCCGATGCCCTTCGACGAACAATATGCGAGTGCCGCACGCAGTGCGCGGACGTTAGACACGCAGAGTGCGGACAGCTTTTGGAGCTGAGCGTCTCGCGGTAAGCGAGACAAGCTTGTGGCCGTGGTGGTGCGGAAGGCGATCGGTTCCTTCGAAAACTGGCAGCAAAGTCCGAGTCGTCCCTGGAAACGTGAAGTGGGAGGCACTACTGAACTGGCTTTTAATCGGACAGGGCCTGTGCAGTTCGAAAGTTCGACCTGTCGTCCGCGCTGGGTCACCTGCAGTAATTCCGCCGCACTGAGTTGCGAAGCAACCTGTCGGATCTCCTCAAGATGATTACGCCACTCTTCCGGCCAGAGACTGCGGGCGATTTCGGAGGGACACACCGTCCCTGTCGATGCCCGTTCCTCAACCGCACTCAGAATCGAATTAGTCAGTTCTTTCGCCGAGATGGCGGTAGCGGCGGCAGCTTTTCTTTTCTCAACAATCATGATGAATTCCGATCGAATCATCGGGCATCGGATAGGAAGTATTGTGGGATTACGGTGTCCGGTCTGCAGGCTGTTGACTGCTCGACAAAGTTCGCCGATGAACTCTTAGGAGGCTCTTAGCGAATCCGGCCAGTTGCTGCATGTTGTCGACACACGTGACGTCAATCATCTGCTCGCGTAACTGTGGCGTCAGGGCTCGACCTCCCGCAACCAGGGCCGATTGCGTCGCAGCACAGGCCGACGACACTCTCGTGACCCCTTCCAGGAATTCGGCCTCGTCGAGAATATGTGCGGCACTCAACCAGAACAGTGTCGGGCGGAGTTCGTGGATCGCCTGGACTAGTGAGTCAAATGGTATGGCGGTGCCCAGCGATGTCGCCTGGTAGCCGCAGTCTCGTAGCAGAACTTCGGCCATGAGTGTCTGCAGCGAGTAGAGATTGCCGGTTGCCGTTCCCCCACAGGCCGTGAGGCTACCGGGCGATACAGTTTGAGACTTGCGAAGTTCCATCAGCGTTCGCAGGATGATTTCGCAGCTCCGTCGTTCCTGGTAGACCTCTGCCCGTTGGCAGGCCCAGCGGTCTCCGATAATTGCAAACGACCGGGCGATAACGTCATCGAAGAGGCGTGCCACGGGACAGTTGCCGAGCGCCAGATGGAACACAATCTCGCGACTGAGCGATTCATCACCTGCCAGAAGTGCCTCAGCGAGCAGGCAGGCACTTCGCTCACAGTTCGACTCAGTTGCCGTCGCAAGGGGCGGCAATCCGAGCAATTCCGGCGAAGCAATAGTGATGCCGCGATCTCGCGCGAAACGAATCACCTCAGCGGCAAGCACCTTGCGATGTCCACCTGCAGTGCGTGTCGTTTGCAGCAGTCCCTGATCGCACCACCGTTTCAACGACGACTCACTGACGCCGAGAACGCGGGCCACCTGCTTCGGAGAATGGGGATGATCAGCGGAAGGATTCATGTTCGCGTCGCAGACAAGCTTTCCGCTTCACTGAATGTTTTGAACGGTATTGTATCGCTGAATTCTGCACAGTCAAATCCAACCATGATTGTAGGACGATTAATCCGGCTTGAAATGCTGACATACCCTCAGGATAGGCGAAGCGACACTTGACGCTCATATCGTCTGGCTATAATCTGCTTGAACGATTTGAACGTTTATTGCGGGCAAGCGTTATGCAGATTGCGATCGTCGGAGCAGGCATCTCTGGTTTGGTGGCGGCTTATCGTCTGCACTCCCGGCACGAAATCACCGTCTTCGAGGCAGCAGTCAAACCCGGCGGCCATACGAACACGATTCCTGTGGAATGGGACGGCGAGTCCCATCAAATCGACACCGGCTTTATCGTCTACAACGAATGGACATACCCGCATTTCATTGAGTTACTAAACGAATTGCGCGTCCCATCTCAACCCACCACGATGGGATTCAGTGTGCGTGATGACGCAACGGGCTTGGAGTATGCGGGCCAGTCCCTCAATTCACTGTTTGCACAACGTCGCAATCTGATCAACGTGCGATTTCTACGCATGCTGGCCGACATTCTGAGATTCAATCGTCAGACGCTGCGCATGGCCGATCAACTTCCCCCCCAGATGACCGTCGCAGAGTTTCTCGCCGCCGGGCGATATTCGGAGGCCTTCGCGCGGCAGCACCTGTTGCCGATGGGGGCAGCCATCTGGACTTGTCCGCTTGGCACGTTCTCACAGTTCCCGATTCAGTTCATCATCGAATTCTATCGCAATCATGGCCTCTTGAACGTCGTGCGCCGACCGACATGGCGGGTGATCACTGGCGGCTCGCAAACATATGTCGACGCTCTGACCACGTCCTTTCGCGACCGGATTCGTCTCTCCAGTCCCGTTACATCAGTCAGGCGATTGGACGACGAGGTGGAAGTTCAAGTTCGCGGTGAGGAGCCGCAACGCTTCGATCATGTGATTTTCGCTTGTCACAGTGACCAGGCTCTCCGGATTCTGGGCTCGCATGCGAACACTCTGGAACGTGAAGTCTTGGGGCAGTTTCCATACAGCCGGAACATCGCGGTGTTGCATACCGATGAATCGGTGCTACCTCGTCAACGCCGAGCCTGGGCCAGCTGGAATTATCGATTGACTGATGATGCCGAGGCGCCCGCGACCGTCACTTACAATATGAACATGCTGCAGCGTTTGCGGTCGCGGCACACGTTCTGTGTAACCCTGAATGATGAAGCCTCGATCGATCCGGCACGCGTGCTTGGCCGTTTTGAATACCACCATCCCATCTTTACGACAGAACGAAGCGCCGCGCAGGCCCGCCATCACGAATTGCTGACGGCAAATCGCACATCCTTCTGCGGTGCCTACTGGAGAAACGGATTCCATGAAGACGGCGTGGTGAGTGCTTTGCGAGTCGTCGCGGCATTGGATGCCTCTACGTCCAGTTGGCCGGGTCTACGAAGCAAATCGTCGTCACTGACAGGAGTCCGCCCATGACGCTGGCTTCCTGCTTGTACGAAGGCCACGTGCGCCATCGTCGCTTCGAGCCTCATCGGCGCGAGTTCCGGCAACAGCTCTACCTGCTGTATGTCGATCTCGACGAGCTACCCAAACTTTTTCGTCGATACTGGCTGTGGTCAGCCGATCGACAGAACTTCGTGTGGTTCCGACGAGCCGATCATCTGGGCGATCCTGCAGTACCGCTGGTAGTTGCCGTACGTAAGCTAATCGAAGAGCGGACAGGCATCCGACCTACCGGAGCAATTCGTTTACTGACTCAGCCGCGCTATGCGGGATTCGCCATGAATCCCATCAGCCTTTACTACTGCTTCAGCGAGCAGCAATCCCTGGAGTTCGTTGTCGCTGAGGTCAATAATACGCCCTGGAACCAGCAACACTGCTATGTCCTGGATGTCCGGGGAGCAGGATCGAATTCCTTCCAGGCCACGACTTCCAAAGTCTTTCACGTCTCCCCGTTTCTGGGGATGAACTATGACTATCGCTTTCGCCTCTCTCAGCCCAGTGAGTCTATGTTCGTCCATATTGAGAATTTGCCGAGGGACACCGACCCGCCAACATTGGCGTTTGATGCCACGTTGACGCTGTCTCGACGCCCGCTGACGTCAGCCAACCTGGCGTCGGCTCTGCTGCGCTATCCGCTGATGACGGCTCAGATTTACGCCGGCATTTACTGGCAGGCGTTTCGTCTCTGGCTCAAACGCACGCCTTACTTTCCGCATCCCCATCCGTCATCGGAAGTCGTGTCTGACCGTTCGTCCGCAGATTCTGGCAGCACTTGCGGAAGTCAGGCCTTTGATTCACCACGCCATCCGTCTCAAACATCATCAGGTTGTTCCAGATGACCAGCGCTGCGACTTCTCCACCTCCTCAAGCTCGAGTCAGCTTTACCGATCGTTGGGCAGAGCGACTTGTTCAACGTCATCTGGCGTCTCTCGTCCAGGGAGCTTTGACCCTTCGCACGTCAGACAACGTTCAGCAGTTCGGAAAGACGGAAGAACTACATGCCGAGCTGCAGGTTCATCATCCGCGGTTCTTCCGACGTGCCTCGCTTGGTGGGCGGCTAGCGGTCGCAGAATCCTATCTTGAAGGTGACTGGGATTCTGATGACCTCACGTCTCTCTTTCGAATTTTCCTCCGGAATCAATCTCAGACGGCGAAACTCGATCGAGGTTGGGCCCGGATCACCGAGTTAGGGCATCGGCTGTACCACGCGTGGCATTGGAATTCACGGAACGGCAGCCGTCGTAACATTGCTGCCCACTATGATCTCGGGAATGAATTCTACAAGCTCTGGCTCGATGACACCTTGGCGTATTCCAGTGGCATTTTTGCGGCGTCTGACTACTCTCTTCGCGACGCATCTCTCGAAAAATTTGATCGCGTCTGCCGCAAACTCGATTTGAGTCCGGAAGACCAGGTGATGGAGATCGGTACGGGTTGGGGAGGATTCGCACTCCATGCTGCGAGCCGCTTTGGCTGTCAGATAACGACCACCACCATCTCCCGCGAACAGCATGCTATCGCCAGCAATCGCTTCTCACAGGCAGGCATGAACCAGCAAATCAAGTTGCTGCAGGAGGACTATCGCGATCTTGCCGGGCAGTTCAGCAAACTGGTTTCGATTGAAATGATCGAAGCCGTCGGGCACCGTTATCTCGATCAATTCTTTCAGAAATGCAGCCAGCTTCTGCGACCGGACGGAACCATGGTGCTGCAGGCGATTGTAATGCCGGAACGCGGCTATCTTGATTACCTGAAGACTGTCGACTTCATTCAGCGTTACGTGTTTCCTGGAGGCTGCCTCCCGTCTGTCGGTTCGATGCTGGAATCCGCTGGCCGGACCACAGATTTGCGGCTGGTCCACATTGAAGACTTTGCCCCACATTATGCGGAAACATTACGGAGCTGGCGACTCGCTTTTCGAGCCCAGCTTCCGCGCGTGCGCGAACTCGGCTATCCCGAGCGGTTGATCCGATTGTGGAACTATTATCTGTGTTATTGCGAGGCGGCATTTGAGGAACGCACCGTCGGTGTGGTGCAGATACAGTTCGACAAGCCCCTGTGCCGCCGCGATCCACTCCTGTTGAGTCATCAGGCCGCCAACTACTACCGCGACCGTGCTGCCCACCACGTTGGCAACGTCGTTGCTGCGGTCCGTCCGCAGGAGAAATCCGCACATGTTTGATCCACTACAATTCGGCATCGACTTGGTCGAACGAGGGCTGGTTCCTGACTTCATCACCCGCGCTGCGATTCGCCGCTTATGTTCGGAGCGTGCCAGGTTGGCCCTCAACAATACTGCCCATCAGGAAACGGCTGAGTTCATCCAGTCGCTGGCCGGGGAGCCATTGGCCCTCTGCCCGGAAAAAGCGAATGAACAGCACTACGAGCTTCCCGCGGAATTCTTTGAACTCATGCTGGGGCCTCGCAGGAAATACAGCTGCTGCTACTTTCTCACGCCGGAGACCACCCTGGAGGCCGCTGAAGACGAAGCTCTATCGCTAACCTGCCAGCATGCTGAACTCGAAAATGGGCACCGCATCCTGGAACTTGGCTGTGGCTGGGGTTCGCTGTCACTCTGGATGGCCGAGCACTACCCGGACAGTCAGATTGTGGCGGTGTCAAATTCCCAACCGCAACGGCAATTTATTGAACGGAAAGCGACTCAACGTGCGCTGAACAATCTGCGTGTGATCACGGCGGACGTCAACGCATTGCATCCCGAGCAGACATTCGACCGGGTCGTTTCTGTCGAGATGTTCGAGCACCTGCGCAATTACGAACAGATGCTGCAGCGGATTGCCAGTTGGTTAAACCCGGACGGCAAACTGTTCGTGCATCACTTCTGTCACCGCCGGATCGCCTATCCATTTGAAGTGGAAGGACCTGCCAACTGGATGGGTCGCTACTTCTTCACTGGGGGCTTGATGCCAACTGCCGATCTTCTTAGGCACTTTTCGCGAGACCTTTCCGTCATCCGCCAGTGGCACTGGAATGGAATGCATTACCAGAGAACGGCCGATGCCTGGTTGCGACGTCTGGACGAACATCGTTCAGAGGCACTGAGAATCCTGGAACAGACCTATGGGCCCCGCGACGTTCGCCGCTGGTTCCAACGTTGGCGGATCTTTCTTCTCTCTGTGTCGGAATTATTCGGTTTTGCGCGGGGCGAGGAGTGGTTCGTCACGCACCTGTTGCTTGAGCCAACCGCGGTTTCGCAGCAGACCGAACGCACTACGATCGAATGCTGAGGAGATCCAGAGATGCCGTCACTGTGGTCACTCCCCTGGTGGGGACTCGGGCTCTTGCTGATCGCGATGACGGTATTGTGGTTGATCAGTCTCTGGCGACGCGACGTCAGCATTGTCGATCCATTCTGGGGGACCGGCTTTCTAATGCTGGCCTGGACTTCGATAGCTTGGCATTCGTCACGAACCACACCACGCGCCCTTTTGGTTTGTGCCTTGGTCACCATCTGGAGTTTGAGACTCTCACTCTATCTTCTCTGGCGCAATGCGGGACACGGCGAAGACGAGCGGTATGCCGCGATGCGCCGTCACCACGGTCCGTGGTTCCCGTGGATTAGTCTGTTTACCGTCTTCTGGCTCCAGGCCGTGATTTTATGGATTGTCGCCCAGCCGATTCTGGCGATCACGACTTCGTCCGTAACATCCGAGTGGAATCTCTGGGATATTCTCGGTGCGACGCTGTGGCTTATTGGTTTTGCTTTTGAAGCCATCGGAGACTGGCAACTCGCTCGGTTCAAGGCGAACCCGGCGAATCGCGGCCAAGTGCTCCGATACGGGTTGTGGCGTTACACCCGGCATCCCAACTACTTCGGAGATTTCTGTGTCTGGTGGGGATTCTATCTCTTTGCCGTTGCCGATGGTGCCAGTTGGACCATCATCAGTCCCGTGCTGATGTCGATCTTGTTGATGCGAATTTCAGGCGTCACATTGCTGGAATCGACCATAGAAGAACGCCGCCCTGACTATGCCGAATACCGTCGCACCACCAACGCGTTCTTACCCGGTCTACCAAAACCCTAAATCGCACTGCCGCTTCGGTTCCGCAGACGACGTTCGCCTTTCTATCGCTTGAGTCCATAGTTGTGGGCTTTCCACCACTGATCGCTCGATATCCGGCTGCGAGGTCCGGGCCATCTCCAACTCTGCTGCCGACGTCTTGTTATTCTCGTGAGAGTCGAGTATCCCGTAGGGTGTCGAGAGCGAAGCGATGTATACCGGTAAGAGTCGAGCAGACGAATCCTTTCTACAATCGGCGCTCGCAGCAAGGAGGCCGATTTATTGTCTACCATGTGCAACATTCGCAGAATCGCCCTGATCATTATTGCCGGGTTTCTCGTGGGCATCGGGTTACGATATGCGACACGTCCCTCGACAGAAACGCTCTGCGCATGGGCGGTCGATGAATGGAACAACGGCCATGTTGCTGAGGCTGAGCGATTAGCGCGGAACGCCTTGGGACGTGATCTTGAGGCCGACGCGGCGCGCGCAGTGCTCATTCAAGTCGCGGCCCACGATGGCCAGCCCCTCTCGCATGTCGCAGTATTGATGAGCGTCCCGGAAGCATCGCCCGAAGCCGCACGAAGTTACCACGAAGCGGGGGAATTCGCTCTGCGTGCTGGATATGCTGCGGTAGCTGAAAGTTGCTGGCAACGCTGCTTGGAGATCTCTGGCGAATTCCTGCCGGCGCACGACCGATTGATCAGCCTGGCAGGTCTCCGCCTTGACTCAGCAGCAGTATCCCAGAGCATTCGATTGCGAGCGCAAGTTGCCCCATTAACTCCAGAATCGATCCGCCTGTTGATCGGAGCTGAATCACTGCATCGCAGCGCGGGTTCGATGGAGTCCAGATTGCGGCAGTTCGTTGCGCAGGATTCGCGAGATCTCGAATCTCAACTGGCACTTACCAAAGTTCTCAATGAATTGGGGCGTTCTATTGAGGCCGAAACGTTGTTACAGGCAGGAGGCTTATCGCCGGATACGGAGATCGAATTGCTTAGAACCCGCTGGCTACGGCAAGGTGAAGTTGCCTTAGAGGAACTGCCGAACATTGCCGCTGTCGAATCAAATGGCGACTATTGGATCTTGAAAGGAATGCAGCTCAAATCCGAGGGGCAATACGGCGATGCCGTTGCCGCGTTGAAACGCGCCGTCTCATTGCGACCCTTGAATCGTCAGTACCGGTCTCAGCTCTGCGAGTTTTTGCGACTGGCTGGCAAGTTGGACGAGAACCAGAAAGAATCCGAGAATCTTCAAATACTGCAGAATCTCGAACAAGTCGCCACAAATCCCGCCACGGAATGGAGCGCAGACTTGCTGCAGCAACTGGCAATTCAATGTCGTCAGGTGGGCGATCAACACAACGCCGCATTGTTAGAAGAAGTCGCTCGATCTCCTTGACTTAGAATCCCATCGCGAGCATTTGCTCAATACGCCAGTTCAGCCTTTGATCCTGCTGGATTTCATGCCCTATTTACTGCGAACGCTGCTATTTCTGCTGGCCGCTCTCTGTGGCTATTACCTGCTATTCTGGTGGGAGTCAGCGAGCGATTGGCAAGGAGATCGCGATCTAGTCCCGCAGAACGGGCAGGCTCTTCTCGATCAGGTTGATGCCGTGCGATTTGTCTCGCAACCCGCACAAGATGTACCGGCCATTCGTTTTGAGAATGTGACTGACACAGGCCTTGATTTCACTTATGACAATGGGGCCACTGACGAATATCACCTCGCTGAGACTCTGGGTGGTGGGATTGGAGCCAGCGACTTCGATGGCGATGGAATGACCGACCTGGTCTTCGTGAATGGCGGTGACCCCTTTCTGTCGAGCCAGCAAACGTCGAACTCACTGCATCTATTCAAGGCCGTGGAACCAACCAAATTCACGCCCATTGCAGCACTAGCTCGCTGTGACTGGCGTGGCTATGGCCATGGCTGCTGTGTCGGCGATTTCAACAATGACGGCTTCGATGATTTCCTGATTACTGGTTACCTGTCATCAGTGATGTTTCTCAACTTAGGAGACGGCACATTTCAGGATGTCACGTCTCCGGCTGGTCTCGTCATGGATCGCTGGTGTGCTACAGCTGCATTTGGCGACCTCGATCTCGACGGGGATCTTGACCTTTACGTGACCGCTTATGCTGATGTGCCGACAACACGCCCAACGCCGTATTGCGATGAACGTGGCCAACGGATTCATTGCCACCCTCACCACTATCCAGCAGTTCCAGATTATCTCTTTGAGAATCTGGGGGACGGTACGTTTCTTGATCGATCAATCGATTCCGGCGTGGCTGCCGAACGGCAATATGGACTGGGCGTTGTCATCGCCGATTTCGATAACGATCTAGTTCCTGAGGTGTTTGTGGCCAACGACGGCGACCGAAACTTGATGTTTCGCTGGAATAGCGGTTGGCGATTCACTGAAGTCGGCACGGAGTCCGGCATCGCTTACTCCGCCGACGGGCAGTCGATGGGATCTATGGGTATTGCCTGTGCGGATCTCAATGGCGATGGGGCCTTGGATATTCTCACGACAAATTTTATTCATGAGCCCAATTTGATCTACATCAATCAAGGGAATTGCGTTTTCTTGGATCAATCGCGGAACACCGCGATCAGTTCGATGAGCCGTTCTCTGGTAGGATGGTCAGCCACAGCTTTTGACGCCAATTTAGACGGCCTCTACGACCTGTGCATTGCCAACGGACATGTGACTCCATCACCTACTGCTGACTTTGAACAGCCTGTATCTTTCTTTGTGGGAGCCAAGACAGGCGAATTCTATCCACAGTTGGCTGTCTTACCGGGAAAATGGCATGGACGTAGCGTTCTTTCTGGAGATTTCACCCGTGATGGCAAGCCCGACCTGCTATTTGCTCCGATATACCATCACGTAGAGTTGCTGCAGAACACGTCGCCAAAAACAGGACATGGTGTAGTGTTGCGGCTCATTGGTCGAACTTCGAATCGTTCTGCAGCACACGTTCGAATTGAAGTCGTCAACGCGCAGAAGCAAACTGCAGTCCATCGGCTGATCGGTGGAGGCTATCTGACCAGTTCGACGATGCCCACTGCAGTCATGGGCCTACCTTACGAGCAGGCAGGACATGCTCGGGCGACCCAGATCAAATTGACTTGGCCAACCGGGCGGTCGAATCTCATTGAATGGAATGGTGTTGCGCGGGAGATAACGGTATTAGAGCCTTGATTTTCCGGCTGCTGGCCCTGTCTTGGGATAATAGAACCTACAGGGAAATTCAAGAATTGCCGCAAAATGGCCTCAAGAATCAGCAGGTAACCCGCAGGCTAAGATTCTGCTAGAGGTTTTACACTGAAACATTCTAAGGAATGCGTTTAAGGCTTGAGCGTATCGTATTCCGCCGATATCTTTGCGACCGAGTGCCTCATCCACCCATCACTCTCGGCGCTCGCATTCCCATCTTTTCTTCATCCTGGAGGCTCTATGAAACTTCGTTTGCGTGGCTTTACTCTGATCGAGTTATTGGTGGTGATTGCGATCATCGCTATTCTGATTGCCTTGCTCCTGCCGGCAGTACAACAGGCGCGGGAAGCAGCTCGGAGAACGCAGTGCCGCAACAACATGAAACAACTCGGCTTGGCACTCCACAACTATCATGACACGCATAACACATTCCCGGGTACCTACGGCGGCACCAACGCTCCGTGGAACACGACCGACGGTGGAGGATGGTACGGCTGGAGCCCGATGGCCATGCTGCTGCCTTACATGGATCAGGCCCCGCTTTATAATCGTGCCGATTTTGGGCGCTATTGGGACACCACTACACCGGATAACCGCACGGTCAACCGCACGGTGATTCCTGGCCTGCAATGCCCAAGTGATACACGGTCTGGCGCGAAGCCCCGTGCCGATTCCGGTCCTTGCAGCTATGCCTTCTCTGCCGGTCCTGTTTCCAGTTGGGATGTAGGAACTCGCAAAATCGGCTTGGTTTCATTCAATTCATCCATCCGAATCCGGGACATTACGGATGGGACCACGAACACAATTGCCGCCTCAGAGTGCAAGATCGGCGGAAACGATGGGAAACGCGACGATACGTGGATCAATATGGAGGCGGGCGACCTCACAACAGCGACTGGCACAGGCTGGAATCGCTACTTCGATTCCAGCCCGGCCAACATTGCGGCGATTAGAACTTATTACTCTGCCTGTACGGCTGCCTGGACGACTTCAGTCGCAAACGGTGACGCTGATGATACCGGCCGCTTCTGGGCTGCGGGCCGAGTGGCTTGGGGACCATGGTTCACCACATTGATGCCGCCCAACCCAAAGGGTCCGCACTGTGACAATGACACGTCTGTGACGACGATGACCCTGAAGAACGCGAACAGTCATCACACGGGTGGTGTTCACACCCTGATGGCCGACGGCGCCGTGATTTTTGTCAGTGACAATGTTGATCAAGGGATTTGGATCAGTTCCGGCACGATTTCAAACGGTGAGACAAAGTCTGTCAACCAGTAGTCATCGCCTGTTGCGTGCTGAAGTAAACCATAGCCGGGGTGGGGTTCGCTCCCATCCCGGCCTTTCATTTAAGCGAGAATTCGGAGCGGAAAACATGAAACCCTATTGGCTGATGATGGCGATGCTTTTGGGACTGGTTGTTTCTGGTTGCGGCGGTGGTTCCGACCCAGCCGCTGACGCAAAGGTTGGCGAGGACACAGGAAATCTCACAGAAGAGCAAATGGACATGGAAAAGTCCGCTGGAAAAGCCAGTCAATAGGTTTATGAAGACCGAGCCACCCCAAAAAGCTCGACCTGAATCATTCCCGCTTCAGCGATACGCTGCTCTGTTGATAGCAGTTATCCACACAAACTGTGTGTCTGGTGGGAATGATTGGGTTTGAGCCTTATCGTTCGGTGATTGCAGCTCAATCAATATTCAGTCATTGCATTTGTGCGGAGTAGAATTCTCTCAGTGCTGCATAGGGGTTGCCTTGATCAAGCACGCCCGCACGCTCCAAACTAGACTTGGCAGCTGCTAAATCTCCTAGTTCCAATTGTAACCCAGCCTGTAGAAACCAGCCTTCAGCCTGCAGGTGTTGCGGCAATTCATCGCCAATAGATTGGCTGAGGTCATCGGATAGGTTGTGGATACTTCCGGACTTCAGAAAGACACCGAAGTAGCGTTGAGTTGCAGCTGGCATCTCTGATAGCGTCATTTCCGCTGCGGACCAGTCTCCCTTGCTGATACCGCTCCGAAATTGCGTTTCTGCTGGACTTGCTTCCAAATTGATCGTTGAGTGCGCTCTGTGAGTGAGCGATGCGTAACAGTTCCTAGCCAGTTTCCGATCGGAGTTGTTAATCCACCAACTGCTCGATATTCGCTGCAACCCCCGCATCGCTCGAGGATGATCGGTCAGTGAAACTGTCCCTGCCTGTCGAAGGCTTCGCTGGGCCAGTTCAACGTAACTCCACGTAGCGACAGTTTCCGTATCCCAACTACTATCTTCCGGTAATAGTTTGAGTGCAGCGTAAGGAAGTCTGATCGCGTTGAGTACCATTGATACCTTGCGGCGATCAGCTGGTGAGCCCAACTCGAGAGTGCCGTCGAGAGTGTCTGCCAACACAGGCCGTGGCCATTCGAGGTGCATCAGTAACCTGCCTGCCCGCTCGGCCTGTGGCCCTGTATCGGCCCTGTCAAACCGGCCAAACGTTGTTCGCTGGGCGTCAATTGAGAGAATTCGCCACTGGGGGTCCAGCGATGTTTTGCGAATGGCTTCCAGATTACTGGAGTCGATTACAATAACTGCGACCTTGTGATCCAGAAGAAATGGCTGAAATCCTCCCCAACTTCCGTCCGTTTTCCGATATGGCTCTCGTTTGCCTGCTACCAGATCACCGCAAATCTTGACATAAGACTCGACGGCCTCGGCCCCGACATCCCAGCGGTCACTGAGCAGCAGCGGAAATTGCTTTCGCAACTTTGGCGACTGCCATTGATGCGATTGAGACAGATTCGTCAGAAAAACAGCCCCTTGCCCGGGCCAGTGTTCAACATCGACGATTCTGGAACCATCGCTGCCTAAGATTCGAGATGTACCCTCATCAAAAAAAACGAGGGACAATTGTCCGAGTGCAATAATGCCCCCTACGGCAGGTGTTAACCACGATGCCGGAAGCTGGATTTGCTGAGCGCTCCGAGGAACAAAGGTGATCAGAGCCACGGTTGCTAGCGAAGTGTACCATTGGCATAGACTACCGAGACTGGCTAGCAACACCGCAGAGACTCTAGTCATCCAAGTAGTCTCCGGGCACAGACAGACTCGTTTTAAAGCGTCGCAAATCACCAGAAATAAGAAAAACGGCCCAGCGTGAAAGTGTTTCAACGACAGGACAGGTTGTAAATCGGGAATGCAAAAAGAGGCGTAATTCATCCAAGTCCAGCTCAAAGGGCGCAGGAACATGGCTCCGAAACTGGGGACGCTGAATATGATTGTGACCAACAAGCCAGCCAGCAGTCCTGATACAACAGCTTTGTTCACGAAACGGGTCTGACGCTGAGATTGCCATATCATGGTCATCATCACCAGCACGAAGATTCCCAGCTCCAATGATGTCAATCCCGCGAAAAGCAGGAGCATTGATCCTCTGGCAATTTGCACGGTATTCCGATCAGCACTGCGATGATTCAGTGCCACCCACGCTACCATGCACGCCAGGTTGGCCATTTCTCGGGGTTGAAAGGACAGGCTCAATCCCACAAGCAGAGACAGAATTACCAGGCTGTTAAAACGATTGCATACAAGGCCGACAAGCAAGGAAATGACTGACGCAGCGAATAGCGAGAAACCCCACCGAGACCAATAGTAGGACTCCACTGGCAGCACCTCAGCCAAGGGAACATTCCACAGGCGTGGAGCGGCGATCAGACTCTGATCGACTGGAGCCAGAACGAATACCGATTCTGACAGCGCGACAGAGGTGGGTGAAATCAGTAGCAGGAATGCTATGACCCAGTAGAACCCCCAGAATCGCCGTGGGTCAGCCTGTGTCATGGATTCTTTCCTCCCATATCCGGGATGCGAATCCAGTGGTCCGTGAACGATACAGGGAATTTCATGTCGACTTTAGGCATGTGGCAATTCAAGCAATTCTCTCGCTCTCCCCGGGAGCAAAGGGTGTGCTCCGGGCGTCCGGGATCGTGACATTGCATGCACTGCCACAGTCCCTTGGAATCCTGCTCACTGAGAGATCTGTGGGGATCGTGGCAGGTCGTGCATGTCATTTCCGATTGTTTGAAGCATGCCGAATTGAGTAGGCCCATCGGTTGAAATCGGACTATATCTGGGTTGCCCGGCCGGATTTCATGAGTCTCTCGTTCTTCCGGCATGCGATGGCACTGACCGCACCTGCGAACAGAATCCATACGGTCATGGAATTCCCAATCAGAATCGATTTCTTGGCCATTGCTGGCGACATGCCGTGCTCGCGGGCCATGGCACCGTTGGCAATGGACTCCCGCAACCACATCTTGAAGAACAATATTGCCATCCTGCATCGGCACTCTGGTCGCGTGACAGGAAAAACAGCGCAGCGCTTTCGGGCCATCAAACTGCATGCCGAGATTCTGTAACGGATCACGACCACTTTCGGCAGGCTGTCCTGGTGTGACATCAAAACCGTTTATCACGTGGTACCAAGTGTATCGAAGTTCTAGGAGATCGCTGGCTCCCTGACTGTCACTAAGCATACCGGTCCACGTCCGGGCATGTGCACCCGAACCGAAACACCAATCAACGCTGATGTTTCTTTCGATACTTCCATCTCGATAACTCACAACCGGCTGACCATTGATTACGTTGATCTTTGTCCGAGTCTCGTCCAACAACAGGTTCCACTGTTCCAACAGCGCCAGCGAGGGACGCTCAGAAGCCCGTTGAAGGGTGTTAGCGTGACCCGTTCTGAGGAACGATTCAGCTTGTTCGTGGCAATCTATGCAACGACGTTCATCTGCCCAACCATCTCGGCTCTCAATGACATCACGAGGTGATGTGGAGTCTTGGACAGTTCCCCGCCAAATCAGGGTGACTGCCATGAAAATGCAAATGACCGTAATCGAACTCAGTGTCTGGGCAGTACGCTGTTTGCCGAGAAAATTTCGGCAAGAGGAACTGAACCGTGCTGATATGGATTTCGAGATAAGTCGTATGAGACGCATGGCTGGTCAAACACAAGGGATGCATTCAGGTCTGATTCTATCGGAGCATGGATAGCGATTGCTACCTCATTGCTGTTAGCTGCAATGAAGAATGACCAAATGAGATGACCCGCTTGAGGCTTCAGGCCATTTGACCTGCCCTCTGATACTGAGTCCGTTTCGTGAGTGATAAACTCGGCGAAAACGGACGTAGAGAGGGAGACCTCAGCGCTCCGGGCGACGATGACGTGTCGCAGGGATCGGCGGGAACGCTCCTCTTGCCAGAGACCAAAATCGGATGTATCACTCTGGTCCCTTGGAAAGGACAACCAGGAGAATGACCAAGGCCACGGAAGGTCGGCCCATCCATACCTCGCTCTCAGGAACTTGCAAAACCCGGCAGATCGGTACCGTCTGCTAATATCAATCCAGATCGCCCCCACCGCCACAAGCTCTCCTCTCCTGTCCCCTCTACCAAGTCACCCGGCCGCTGGGATGGCTCCTGCTCCATCCGCTGGCAGCACTCAGCATCTTCCTGCTGGCTCGCCATCGATAATGCAGCAATTCGGAAATATGCGTCTCTGTTCGTCCCCGCTGGAGCACCCTCCGTGAAATTCCTGTTCCCTGGTGGAGTCGGCTATCCGCCGATTCAAAGCACACCCCAGAAGAATTGCTGAAAAACCGCCCCGCAGGAGTCAGTGCCAAGGACTGGAAGGAGTTTAAGGAGAATGTGGTTGTGACTGACGTCTTCGTTGAGTACACGGTCCGCTGAACTCGAGCAACCAGGGATTATTAGAGGAAAGCTGACTCGTGAAGGCCTTCTTTTCGTTGCCGATTACGGCCAACCTCGACAAAGCCCGTGTGTTTCATCCGGATCGCCGAGAGTTCTTTCGCAGTTGATCAAGGCGATTCAGTCATGCGGTTTCGAAGTATGCTCAGCCGTTCAGAACGAGGACTGGGGGAGAGTCGTACTGCCGGTCATTGAATTCACTCGCTACGGCGGTAATATACTTGACTCATCAAAAATGGAGAATGGAGACCGGAAATTGATCACTCAACTCCGGTCTCCATCTCAAAAATGCTGAGGGTTTAGCTCAGCGGTCACCTACTTGCGACGGCTGTTCGGAAACACGAACGGTTTCCCGTCCTTGCGGCGAATATAACGCCCAGCCTTCACGTTCCACACCTGATAGGCTGTGGTCCACCTGTTGCTGCCGCGAGATGGTCGCGGCTTCCGTTTCTTATTCATTCTTGAAAACTCCCAGAGTCCAGGGGTTGATCGCTGGGGAGCAACGCCGATAAATTCAGAGATGGGACTCCGTCCCGCAGCGGCTTGAAAAGGTGCCCTCTGAGGATTCGCCGGACAAAAGCAAACAACCCAGAGAACACCAACTGTGCACACGAGTGCTCGGTTTGCTTCACGGGCAACCGTGTTGACCCGCGGGTGGGTATCATGAATGCTCTACTCCATTCTGTTCACGAATTCCGATCACTTTCCTTGCGACGCATAGGCCTTTATCAAGTCCACGGTAAGCTGAAGCACCGTAAAATCTGTCTCATCAAGCATTTCAGGGATTACGATCTGGCCTTCCGGCTTACCCTTGAACCTCAGTGGATACGAGACTGTCCCCGGATGCCCATGACCTTGCGGCGGGGGTGGCACATGCGGCTTATGTCGCGTATCCGCAGGTGTTTCCGCAGAGGTATCCGCCTTCTTCGCACCTTTGGCGGAATCACCGCTTTTCTTGGGCTTCCTCGTTCCCGGAGTTCGCTCTTAGTGCATGCTAAAAAATGGCGAGAATTGTTGCTTGGCCTCTTTCATCGCATGGAGCCAGAATCGAACGGCTTTGTCGACGACTTGGCCCTGCGCACCACTATTCCGGAAACACTCGCTCAGCTGCGCGGCTGTCGCGTTGTTAATGGGAAGATTGGCGGTAACCCTGTGATAGGGCTTCACGACATTTACGAGAACGGCCTCAGGCCAACCGTCGGTTCCATGCGCCTTGACCAGCGTATTGAAAGACGACTGCACGACCCCGCTGACGTCGATATGGCCAGGAAATCGCAATGCGGACTTAAGCTGCCGCTGCATTCCACTAGCCATTCCGGACATCGCCGAACCGTCGATAGTGTGCGGAGTGGTCGTTCCCTGTCACCTAGCAACGTAGTTCTCAAACGTCTTCCGCGGGATGTGCGGATGCACCGGCCCTTTGTCAACTGCTTCCTCGCTCATGACCGCCCTCGTCACACGGGTGAGTACGGATTGTTTCCGTAACTGTAATCACCGCGTGAGTTGAGGTTAGGGATTTTCAGAAATGAAAAACTCAGATTCCGTACTCGTCATTGTTCGGGGGTTCGCCGACGAGCCAGTTGTACTCACCTCCATCGGGCGATGCGAACACGCTATTGAGCTGGTTGGCAGCGACGGATCCATGCCTGCGACCATTGGTAATGATTGGGTTTATGCGCACAAGCCCGCGCTGTATATCAATCTTCGTCGCGCGTTCGATGACAGCCGAACTGGACTTACCCACATTTGGTGGGCGCTGGGAAATCGTCAGGCGACAAGTTCGAATTGTTGTGGTGAGAGGTATCCGAGTGCGGAGTGTCTTCGGCTTCGGTTATAGAAGACTTCGATGTATTCGAACAGGCTTCGACGAGCCTGTTCTCGGGTCTGGTAGTCTTCGTGGTGGACGAGTTCCTTCTTTAACGTTGCCATAAAGGATTCCATCGGGGCGTTGTCCCAGCAGTTGGCCTTGCGACTCATGGAACAGACGATCCCGTATTCTTTCAGG
>WGME01000008.1 GCA_016125225.1 bacterium
AAAGGCTGGATCTTGGACCATTGTGCGTCCGTAAGCAGAACTTCCCTGAGCGCCATCGAAAGACTCCTTTCGACTGCTCTCTTAACCGAAAACCAGCCAGGGCGCAAGTTTAATTCATTGAGGTTTTGAAACCGCCTCTATGCTTATTCTGCAATTCTTTCACTGGACCTTCGTAAGTCAAGTGATCGCGCGATAGCATTGGGTGCAAAGCACACTTACATCTCAATGCATACATTTCTACCAACGATGATGTTTATTGCCGAACACTTTCATGGAACAGTACTCGGATTGCGTGGCGATGGTATGATATGTGGATTCTCTATTTACAGATTGCAGAGCGGTGCCCCAAATCCATCGAAAACGATCTGTGAGGAATCGATAATGTCAGCAACGAATGCCGGGCAAGCGATGAGGGATGCAACCCTACAAGTAGTTGGCCCACTACTGCAAGAACACGGAATATCTTGCCGCTTCGATCCGATGCAGGTTGGTGTTGGAATTGATATTGGTAAGGTAGTGGTGACTACTGTAGGCGACAGGAATACCCACGAAACAACCGTGTATGGCCCACCTGTTAATCGTGCTTGCAAGCTCCATGATGGAAACTCTGCGATTCATATTAGCAACGAAGCAAAGGATGCTTTCCCAACAGCGGACGGTGGAAAAGCATCATTCAAATTCCTGAGTGCTGGGAAATATCGGATAGATTATCCATCAGATTACAATATTCTTCTCTAGAATACTAATACATGAAGGCTGGTAAGAGATGGACAGGAATGATCATGAAATGCAGTTCCTATGGAACACTCACTCTTACATCAATGAGTACATTCGATTCTCTGATACTAAGTCAGCAATCGTCATCGTGTGGTGCTCGGCACTCTTTGGTGTTCTCGTTGAGAAACTGGCCCATCAGCATTTCATTTATATGGCATTAGGGGAGACCGCAGACCAGACGCAAATCACTACCAGTTCTTGCAATCTCAGCATAGCGGCACATGGTCTGTTGGCAATTGGTTTTGTGCTAGCTGTCCTTTCCATTCTCCCAAAGCTGTGGAGTATTCCCGGTGTATCGACTTTGCGTGAATGGCTCCTGCAAGAGAAGCACGTCAAGAGAACAGGGCTTATTTATTGGGGTGATGTTCTGGCTTATGGTTCAGCTACTTCTCTCAGTGCAGCAAGCAGAACTTCCGACAGTGAGCATCTGCTAGAAGAGTTGCGAATGCACATCTATGTCCTGAGTGGGATATGCTCCATTAAGTTCACCTTAACTGTATGGTCAATCATATTCGCACTTCTCGGTAGTATTCTGTCGGCGGTATTTCTTATTTTCTATTGTTGAGTACCTGTCGACTTGTAGTTCAGCTTAATAACCGAACTGTTCCCCCAGCCATTTCACAGCAGCGTCAAACCGCTCTTGAGACGGGACAACGTAATGCCGCTCTGCAATTGTGACGGGGGTATGTCCGAGAAAGTGCTGTGCGAATCGCGAAAACTCGGGATGTGCGTCTAGCATGCTTGCGGCCGTCTTTCTGAAGTGCTTTGGGCTGATCCCGCGTTCCTTCAGTGATTGAAATGCGGGAAAGTGTAAGAACTTTGAATAGATTGTGTCGCGTGATCGTGCAAAGCCATTCTCAATCACTTGCTCTTCAACAAGTGGGGTTCCCTTTCGGGTTAGAAGAACCCGCTCGGTTGTGCTTCTCTGTTTGACAAGTAGCTGAAAGGTCTCTCTCCACAAGACGTATTCGACGATTGGAGGGTTCTCAGCGTGTTGTCGTTTGGATCGTATTCGGGTTATCCGTCCTGTCTGCCAATCCACCTCTGATTGCCGCAAGTCGGCGATATCTTTTTGGGTCATGCCACAGTTGAGCATCAAGAGAATGTAAAGTCTACGGACATCGTCTCCCGCTTCCAGTAACGATTTGATTTCCTCTTTCGTGATGACCTTCGGTTTGGTCTTTGGAACCGTCACGCTCAGTTCTCGAATGTTACGGGGTAGCGTCTCCAACACGTCATTCTGCCATAGCCATCGGATGAACGATGAAACGATGGCCAGAACAGTTGAGGCTGTTGTTACAGTCATCTTCTCATCAGTGACCGCTTGCCAAATGACATCAGCAAACCATCGCACGTCTCCACTGTTCAGACTCTGTACGGATCGTTCCCCATATTCCCGCGTGAAGTGCTTGAGGAGAGATTGTGTTGCAGCATATCGCTGTGGGCTGAGCGGAACTTTGGCGGTTCCCCGAACTCTTCTGAGCAGATGGTTCAGATATTGGGCAACCTGTTGGTTCACAGTCGTATCGAAGCGACACATTTGGACTTGATCGGATTGTCCTTCTGATCGTTTGGCGGAAAGCTGGTGCTCTGCGATATACTGGCGGAACTGAATCAGAGCTTGCTTGTATCCCTCTTCCGTCAACGGGAAGGGGAAATACTTCTGTCTGCCGAAGCGGGTTGTTTTCCACTTGCGGTTTGTCCAGTCGGCTGTCAGTTCTTTTGCATAAGTTGGTTGCTTGCGTTTCATGTTCAAAACGATTCCGTAAACGATCATGAGTGGATCGGTCGCTGAAATTCGATCTGAAGGAATTGCTGATGTCTGAAAACAAGCTAGAAGTGGCCACTTTGGCCGGTGGTTGCTTCTGGTGTCTGGAAGCTGTCTTTGAAGCCCTTCGGGGTGTCGAACGTGTCGTTTCGGGTTATGCCAACGGCCATGTGCCGAACCCCTCGTATGAGGCGGTTTGCACAGGACGCACGGGGCATGCGGAGGTGGTGCAGATCACTTTTGACCCGCAAGTCATTACGTTTTCCGATCTGCTCGATGTTTTCTTCGCGATTCATGACCCGACCACGTTGAACCGCCAGGGAGCCGATGTGGGGACGCAGTATCGTTCCGGGATTTATTACCACTCGCCGGAACAGCAGCAACAGGCGGAAGCCAAACTTACCGAGGTCGCTGCCGCGGAAGTCTGGGACGGCCCACTGGTAACCGAGCTTCAGCCTTTGCAGGCCTTCTATCCGGCGGAAGCCTATCACCAGGGGTACTTCCGAGCCCATCCGCAGCAGGCGTATTGTGCGGCTGTCGTCTCGCCCAAGGTTGCCAAGTTCCGCCAGAAGTTCGCGAAGTGGTTGAGAGAGTCGACTTGAGAGAATTGAGGGCTGGAGATATTTCGGGGGAATCATGGCCCGTTATTCCCTTCGCTGACGATGACGAGTGTTCGCCGTGGATGTGTTCAATCCGTGGATGTTGCTGGGACTAGCGGGATTGATCATTCCGATCCTCGTGCATCTTCTCGCGCGGCGTAAGCAGGACATCGTCGAGTGGGGGGCGATGCAGTTTCTGGAGCCATCGCCCAAACAGCGACGGTCGCTGTGGCTCGAAAACTTCTGGCTGATGCTGCTCCGAATCGGTTTGATTGCCGTTCTGACATTGGCCCTCGCGCGACCCTGGTGGGAATCTCTCTGGTTGGCGCGACTGACTCACAATCGGGCACAAGATATCGCCTTGATTGTGGACGGTTCGGGTAGCCTGGAACGTCGACTGGGAAACCGCACAGTGGGTGATGATGTCCGCCGTCTGACACGCCAGGTGATCGATCAGCTCGACGAAAGCGATGCCCTGCAGATTTACGATGCCCGCGAGTCGCCGATGGCATTACTGCCAGGATTTCGCAGAGACCGGGCAGCGGCGAAAGAGGCCCTGCTTGATATTCCCGTGCCGACGGGATCGGCCAATCTGCCCGCCGCGATCACGCTCGCCATGCGTGATCTGCTGCAGACGGGCAACCTTGACCGTGACATTGTGATTGTGACCGATCAACAGTCCCGATCGTGGCGGACGAGTGACGTGGCCGCCTGGCAATCGCTCGATGCCATGCGTCAACAGGCGCGTGTCGCTCCTCGTTTCTGGGTCTTGCTAACAGAAAATGAATCGTCGCCACCGGCCGCGAATCTCGCTCTCGGCCCGATTCGTCTCTCGCGAGAATTGGCGATGCCCGGCAGCGTGGTTCGTGTCAGCGCTCCGATTCGCTCATTTCATTCACCCGACCCCGTAACGTGTGAAGTCGCGCTCGACATCGATGGCATCGCCTCACCGCAACACATCAGTACGGTACGGGTCCCCGGCAATGGTGAGACGCCGATCGAATTTGAAGTCGTGCTCGACCGCCCCGGTTGCCACGCGTTGACCCTGCGTTTGCAACATGATGACGAACTGCCCAACGATCAAACCTCCACCGCTGTGATCGAGGTGGGCTCGGGTTGGCCAGTGCTGCTCGTCGATGGTTCGCCTGCATCTGATCCGGTCCAGAGTGAACTCTATTTTCTGGCGGCAGCCTTTGACGCGGGGACCGACAGTTGGATACAGGCCACGCACATCCCGATGTCAGAATTCGATGCGACTACACTCTCGAAGTATGCGGCCGTAGTACTGGCCAATGTCGCGGATGTACCCGAAGACGATGTTCTCGCCTTGGACCGTTATGTCCAGCAGGGAGGAGTTGTGCTGTTGACCTTGGGCAACCAGATGACAGCTACGCCCGCGGCAGAACCGATAGCATGGCAACGCTGGTTACCGGTGCGGTTGGACCAGATCGGTGGCGACCCCGATGATGCCGATGCCGCGATTTCCTGGAAGCTCGATTCCTTGCAGCTTCCCTGGCAAGAGAGATTTGCTCGGCAACGAAGTGGCGGACTCAATGATGTCCGCTTTTCCCGCTGGTGGGACGTGACGCCGCAGAACGCAGAGAATCAACCCACGCCGCAGCCCTGGTCATTGTTCTCGAATGGCCAACCCGCCCTGTTGGCTCAATCCCGTGGACTAGGCACGGTCGCCGTCTGGACGTCCTCCATCGATGCGGATTGGAACACCTTTCCTTCCAAGCCAGATTACGTCGCCTGGTGGCACGAGGTTTTGTTTGCCCTGCTCGACCCGGTCACGCATCGCAACGTGAACGTGGGCGAACCCTTGGTCGTCACCTGTGAACCGGGGCTGACCGAACTCCGTGGTTCGTTTCTGACTCCCACGGGACGATCACAACCGGGCGAAGCGTGGTCTCAAAATGAACGGGTCGGCTGCCGTTTACCGTCCGCTCGCTGGCCGGGACTTTACCCATTTCTTCCCGACCGGCCAGGTGAAACAGCGGCGGGTCCTTCAGAGAAGGATCTTTTCTCCCAGTGCTTGCGAGATGCCTTTGCCGCATCGGCAGACATTCAGGAATCGGATCTCACACCGCTCTCGGACGGGGAACGTGAGCAATTGACCGCCAATCGCCCCTTGCGATTTGTCGAGTCTGCGGAAGACTTGGGCACCGCCTGGGTGGGAGATGCCGGACGCACGGAACTGGCTCCCTGGCTCCTGTATCTGCTGTTGGTCTTCCTGGTGATGGAAGTGCTGATGACCCGGCGGATGATTCGTCATCAAAGTTCGTCAGGGCAAGAATTTGGGGCATGAAATGCAGTTCTTTGGTGACGGATTTCGTAGTTGCAATTGACTCCACGGGTCATGTGAGCCACAATCCATCAACAATAATTGATGTCTGCCGCTCGAGTCCCACCTTATGCCCCGATTTCTTCGACCATCCGGGAGTTCCGTTGTTGCGCCTCGTCGGGCGATTCTGCAGGCGGGTGCCCTCGGGGTCGCCGGTCTGACATGGCCGCAGTGGCTGGCAGCGCGGACTGCTAATCCCACGGATGCCGTCGCTGGGTTTGGACGGGCCAAGCGATGCATCCTGCTGTTTATGTGGGGTGGGCCGAGCCACATCGATACGTTCGATCCGAAACCCGAAGCCCCAGACAACGTCCGTGGTCCGTTCCAGACCATCGCCACGAATGTCCCGGGGATGTTCGTCAGCGAGCACTTCCGTCGGGTTGCCCAACACGCCGATAAACTGGCGATTGTCCGTTCCTTGCGGCACGATGATCCGGCCCATCTTTCGAGTGTCCATACCTTACTGACGGGGCAACTTCCTCCGGTCAACAAGAGCGATGCGGAACCGCCGAGCGATCGCGATTCTCCGCATATCGGCAGCGTGCTGACGCGTCTGCGTCCACCGGCGGGTGCGATGCCGGGCTTTGTCACCATGCCCTGGATTGTGTCGCATCCCGCGGCACCGGGGGGCAAAGCCCCGGGGCAACATGCGGGCTGGTTGGGACGGGCGGCTGATCCGTTTCTGGTTTCGGGCGATCCGAATCAGCCGAACTGGCAAGTCCCGGCCTTAACACTGATTGATGGTCAATCGCCGGAACGTCTGGGACAACGCCGCCAATTGCTCGCACAACTCGACGAGCAGCGGCAGCTCTGGGAACTCGGTGCGGCAACTCAGGCTCTGGGTGCTCAGCAATCGCAAGCCTTCGGGTTACTCACCTCGGCTGCGGTCCGTGGTGCTTTTGACATCCAGCAGGAATCGGCCGAAACACGAGATCGATATGGTCGAAATCTGCATGGGCAATGTGTCCTGCTCGCCCGGCGGCTGGTTCGGGAGGGTGTGCCCCTGGTCGCCGTGAACTGGCACGATGATGGCCACAACTTCTGGGACACTCACGGCAATAATTTCCCACGATTGCAAAACGACTTGATTCCCCCGACCGACCAGGCATTTTCGGCCCTGCTGGCGGACCTCGCTGAGTCGGGAGAATTGGACGAAACGCTGATCGTCTGGGTGGGAGAATTTGGTCGTGCTCCGCAGATCAACGGGTCTGCTGGTCGCGATCATTATCCGGGCTGTTACTCCGCCGTGATGGCCGGAGGCGGCATTCGCGGGGGGCAGATCTATGGTGCCAGTGATGCGATTGGTGCGGCACCCGTCACCGATGTCACCTCCCCGCACGACATCACCGCGACAATGTATCACGCAT
This sequence comes from bacterium, assembly GCA_016125225.1. Classification (GTDB taxonomy): domain Bacteria; phylum Planctomycetota; class Planctomycetia; order Planctomycetales; family Planctomycetaceae; genus DSVQ01. The sequence goes on from WGME01000008.1 coordinate 6,856, forward strand.
TAGGAGTGGCCGAAGATCAGATCATTCACGACGCACTCAACCGCCCCCATCGCGTTTATGGCGGCCAAGCGCTGACAGCACTCTTCTAAGACTCTCGGCTCTGTAGATAATCGGCCAAGGCAGCTTGCCACGGCCGCAGAGACATCCCCGTTACTTGACCGATCTTCTGGCAATTGAGAACGCTGTAGTCGGGACGTCTGGCTTTGGCGCCATACTCTCGAGCCGTGATGGGAAGCACTCGGGTTGACGCCCCGGTCAATCGGAAGATCTCGGTAGCGAACTCGGCCCAACTGCAACCGCCAGCGTTTGTCGCATGAAATAAGCCGTAGGCATCGGTTTCGATCAGCCGAACCAGTATCTCCGCCAGATCAGCGGTACTGGTGGGCGTGCAGAATTGATCGGCAACAATCTTCAATTCCGGTCGTTGCGTGGAAAGTCGCAGCATCGTCTCGACGAAATTTCCCTTCGCGCGGGAAGCATGTCGACCATACAGACCACACGTACGAACGACCCACGACTGCGGACAACAGGCCCGCACGAATTGTTCTCCGGCCAGTTTGCTCGCCCCGTAAACACTCACCGGACCGGTTGCAGCGGATTCGGTGAGTGGTTCGACAGCGGAGTCGAGACCAAAGACGTAATCGGTGCTCACATGCAATAACGGCACGCCTTGTGTCGCACACCAGAGTGCCAGGTGGCGTGGACCGAACGCATTCGCCGCGAACGCGGCCGCCGGTTCCTCTTCCGCGCGATCGACCAGGTTATAGGCCGCACAATTGATGACTAGTCGCGGAACCAGCGAGGTCAATCGCGTGGCGATTGATTCAGGCTGTGTGAGATCGAGCGTATCTCGTCCCCAAGCGACGGTTTCACTGGACAAGCGCCGCAACAGGTCGGCCGCCAGTTGACCATGTGCCCCCAACACCACAATCTGCGACATGCCAGAACCTCAAGTTATGACAGTGAGATGACGGTTGTTTTGCCCGTCTCGTTCGCAACGCCATGCTGGCCATCACCGACGATTCCTGTTGCTTTCAACCGGATGGTCGAGGGAGATTCGAGCGGACTCTCCAATCGTGTGGGCAAGATCACCGTGAAGATGCTGCCCTTGCCAAACTCGCTGACGAGTTGGACATCACCGCCGAGCAACTTGGCCAACTCACGGACAATCGACAGCCCCAATCCCGTGCCTTCGTACTGGCGCGTCAACGTATCCTGCATACCGGGCACATTACGTCCCTGGCGGAACTTCTCGAAGATACGTTCCTGCTCTTCCAGAGGAATGCCGATGCCGGTGTCTTCCACGACGATGGCGAACTGAGTGCGCCCCCGGGCTTCGGCACGCACCCGCACACGCCCTCCTTCGGGTGTGAACTTGATGGCATTCGAAAGCAGATTGTTCAGGATCTGCTGCAGTTTCCCGGGGTCTTGCCACAATAAGGGGACTCGCGGATCGACATCCCAACCCAGGTCGATGTTCTTCTTCTCGGCGAGGGGCAGCATGGTCCCCACCAGTCGCTCAACCAGATCGGCGACCGAAAACTCCACCAGATGGAGTTCCATTTTGCCGCTCTCAATTTTTGCCAGATCGAGCACGTCGTTAATCAATGACAGCAGGTTTCGTCCGGACAATTGGATGTTGCCGACATACCGGCGTTGCTTGTCGTTCAAGTTCTGCATGCCCAACAGCACATCGCTGAAGCCGAGAATGGAGTTGAGTGGTGTACGCAGTTCGTGACTGATCGTCGCCAGAAACTCGTTCTTGAGGTTATTCAGTTCGTACAGCCGCATATTGGCCTGGGCCAGTTCATCGTTCTTGCCTTCATAGTCGCGATTGACCGCCTGGAGTTCTTCCTGCACGGTGACCAGGTGCCGCAGCATGCGGTTGAAAGCATGGCTGAGTTCTTCAAACTCATCACCGGTGCGGATGTCGGCTCGCAGATTGAGGGCTCCGCGAGCAATGCTGTCGGAGACATCCTTGAGATGCAGCACGGGTTTCACGATGACGTACCGCACAATTGCATAGGCGGCCAGCATTGCCAGAAAGGCCGTGACAATGCCCGTCGCCAGCAGCGTGGCGTTGTTCCAGGCCAAAGCGCGGTGAGTTTTATCGAGCGGGAAGGAAATTTTGACCATGCCGATCGCGTCGCCAACGTTCAGATTCGCATTCTGCCCCGCTTGCTTGGCACGATGACAATCGATACAGGATTCGGTCGCATAGACTCCGGCATAATAATTGAACCGTCTGCCCACCCCGTCCTTGCGCATGTAAACGACTTCATGCTTGCCGGAGCCGATCTCCATCATGGCGCGATAGTCTTCACCGACAGGGCCTGTTGTCGGGTTCGGGTCCAATGTCATGAGCGCCCAGCTCGACTCTTTGAGATCAGCGGGTTTCAGCTCGGCTGACATCTTGCCGACGTGTTCGGCCATGCTGAATTCTTGCCCCGATTCCGACCACTTCCAGTGCTTTTCGAGAATGACAGTCGGGACCATCAACCGGGCGGCGATTTCATTCTGCTCGTAGACCAGTTGTGTCGTTTGCCGGGCGTAGAGATAGAAGCTGCCGGTAATCAACAGCAGCAAACCACTCCCGAACAGGAAGCGGCACTTCCGTTCCAAGCTGGTTTCGCCGAGCAGTTTTTTGATAGTGCGGTACGACATCTCGTCTCTCGCTGGGACAGTCCCTTTGTTGTACCCGGAGAGACCGGTTTCCGCGAGCCGAGTCTGCTCTCACCATCACAATCCAAGCTGGTGTTTGTTGCCGGAATGCCACATTGATGGGGACAAAAGGCATCACGAATTGTGTGGCGACTGAGACATGGGTTTGCCTGTTTTCCCGCAGATTCGGCGTGATCGCACTGAGCAGAACCGCTCCAGCCGACACAACCCTCATAACGGCTACAGTCGTCTGTACTCCCCAGGTCTTGGCAAGTTCTCGGTGTTCTTATTCTCACTGAGTACACGATTTGCGTCAGAGTAGACGTCGAGATCGGCCAGACCTTCTGTGCGGAGTGCTTTTATGTCCATCGAGTTGGCTCGCTGGCAGCAGGAACTGTTGGAACTACGCGGTATCAGTCAGGGATTGAGCGCCCAACTGCTCGCAGCGGCCGATGACCTGCGCGATCAGGGCAGCGGTATTCCGAATGACCTATTAACGCAATTGAGTCGATACGGCATGCGTCTGCAGACCTTGCAGGCCAGCCTGCGTTTAGCCTATCCCCAACTCCCCGGCAACCCGTCTCTCGACGATCTCGAAGTGCTGTTGCAAAGCCAGCAGCATGTGCAGCAAGCGCTGCAGGTGCTCGATTCGGCCAGTCGGTTAAAGCATCGCGAGCAACTCGCGTTTGCTCCGCTGAATCGTGTGCTGGAACTCTGCCAGTCGTTACGCGAACAGCTTGCAACCCCGGGCGCGTCGGGAGAAACGGCGGAGGATTTAGTGGAAGGACGACATGCCGTTGCCGCCCTGGTGCAACTGGTGCGCGAGCCCGACAGCCTAACCGATGAACGCTGGCAATCGTTACAGGAATTGGTAGCCCGGCAGTTTGGCCGAGAACTCGCGACCGCCGTGGCTCGGGGCCGTGTGACGGAATCACTGGCCTGAACTTCTTGAGCGCGGGCATCCAAGATCATGCAGGACTTCACAGAGCGACAATTAATACCACTTTCCGGGATAGCATCATGAGTGTCTGCCGTTACAAAAACCTGATGTCGTATCTGCCAGGCATGGCTTCGGTCGTGAATGCGTTTCAATCGCACGACGTGCAACTCGAAGTCTTTCACGAATTGATGAAAGCCCTTGAAACGCGTTTGGAACAGGATGGTGTTCCGCCGTCCGCGGCCGGTCCCCGGGCGGCATCCCTGAAGCATCTGCTGTCTCAAGCGGCTCAACAGCGCCAGGACGACCTGGAACTCGACCTGGAAGAGGGAGACAGCATTCATACAGCCCCGGTCCGACCTTGATCTGGTCCGCCCGCCCCGGTTTCAACTTGCATTCGACTACCGCATAGGCTGTTGTTCGGACTTCCATGACATCCCAAGTTGCCCCGAATTTCGATGATCGCGAACATGCTCGGCTCTGGCTGGCAGCACAGTCGCTCGCCGATGCGCTGAATCGGGCCGCACGCGAACTCGGCATGACCGGCAGCCCCGTATCCACGTCATTGATACAAGAGGCAGCCGACTACCAGCAGCAGCTACAATCTCATGCAATGAGACTGGCTTCTACAATCCGTCTGCCTGCGGATGCGTCATTAAGCTGGAAACGGATTGACGCCGAGCAACAACGGCTGCGGCAACGACAGCAGGCTCGCGACATTCTGGAGCAGCTAGTCCGTCTGCAACATACGTCGATCGATCATTTTGAACCACTGATTCCCATTCAGCAGGCGGCCAGTCAGCGGCTGCAAGCGCTCAATGAAGAAACAGAAGGGGACTGGCTCGATCTTGAGATCGCGGATCTCTCGCATTACAAGCATCCCTTGGCCGCCGTTCTGGCTTTGGTGACTCAAGCCGATGACCTGCAGGATGATGCCTGGGTGGAACTTCAGGACCGCGTGAGTCAAAGTTACGGTCCACGGCTAACAACGGCGTTGATCCGTGGGCATATCTGTATCGCTGCCGTCACGGAGACCACTCCGCAACAAGATGCTACAGTCGATGAATTGATCACGGATTCCTCTGCGAAGAGTGACAACCCTGTTCTACCGACAGAGCAGGGGTTGTCTGAAGTCGATTCCGCACCGGTCGGTGAAGACCTCATCTTCGATACGCCATCGCCACCGGAACCACGTCGCTGGTCAATTCAGCCATTGCTGGAAGTTCCACCTGAGGATCGGGAGCAAGCACCGCCGCCTGAGTTGCAAAGCGGTAGCCTGACTCTTCCAACCGAATCGTTGGAGGAAAGATCAGAGACCGACATCGCGCCATTACCGCAGGTGCCCACGCTCGTTAAACCTTCCACACCGTTGCCTCCTCATGCGGGGGGAAATGCCACGCACGACATTGCTCATGCGGTGATGAAGCTGATTCGTGAAGAGCGTTTTGCCCTCGCGGCCCATCTTGTTGAAGCCGGGGATGCCGACCTCTCCGCGCACTGCCCGGTCTCGGCCCAATTGCTGCGAGCCTGTGCATTAGCCCGGCACATCAGCTATCCCAGCGGTGACCTGGCGCATCAACTCGATCGCGATCTGCGACAACTTCCGCCTTTGCCCGCGAAGGCTTATTCCGCTGACGATGAATTCGGGCTGGGTTTGATCGTCCGTGCGGCCTGTTTGCCACCGGCCATGCTGGGGGCTTCCACCGCCGCAACAACGCTGCTGCGCAGTTTTCCCATCGAACCCGGGACCAGCCAGCTTTACAACTTTTGTTCGCGGGTCGCGGCGTATGGCGAGCGGATGCAGGGATTCGCGGCCGAAATGTTTCAGGCCACGGCGGACGAAAATTCATGGCGGAGCGACGAAGCCAAACTGCAGCGTGATCTGCAACAGTGGTGGACTCTGCTCCCCGAACGCACGGTGACATACACGCGCTCATCGCCTTTATATGTGCATGCCCACTGGACGGTAATGACCCGCCCCGTGCAGCAGAGTCCCGAGCGGTTGGAACACTGGCTGACCTGGCAGAACGTCCTCTGTCAACTCGATCAGTTGTTGCGACCACTACGGCTAACGGGGCCGGTGGATCGCCAGCGACTGAAGTCCGATGTGCTGCGGTTGACGAACTGGCTGGAAGCTCCGACCTCGCTTTTCGAAGCGAAAACGCCGTTGAACCTCACGGAGCATCAGCAGAACATTGTGCGAGAAGGTCTGGAGTTGGCACATCGCTGGTTGCGGCTGGACGCGGCGGCTCCCCAACGGGCCCGTGTGCTGGCTTCGCAAGATCAGGCCGACCTGCTGGAAGACCTCCGTCAGCGGATACCGGCGGTCTTGCAGGAACTGGATCTGCTAACACGCACCCGTCCGGCCAAATGGTTAATGACCGGAGCCGTTGCCTGCCGTCATATCACAGAATATCTCCAGCGACTCTGCACCGGTCAGCAAACGCTCGCCGTTCAGGAACCGACCTTGCACGAAGTGTTGCGAGCCGTGCTGTTGAAGGTGCCTAACCTGGAACTCGATGGACAATGGCAACCACTGCTGGACCTGCGCGATGCCCTGCCCCAACTGATGGATTCCGTTCATCAGGACGAATTGACCTGGCGCGATGCCGTCGAACTCCAAAGCCAGCAGGGTGATCATCTGGCGACACAGCGGCTCCTCGACTTACCGGTCTGGGACGATGCCGAACGGCCCGCCTTGCGACAACTTCGATCTCAACGTCTGGAGCAGTGCCGCCAGCAGGCACACCAGTCGTTGACCGAGCTGATTGAACAGATGCAGGCAGCTGCCGATGCCCAGCAGATCACGGCGCAGAGTTGCGAAGAATGGACCGAACGGGCGGATCGCCTGCTGATTTCCATTCCACGCACGCTCACCTTTGGTCGACTGTGGTCGCAGATTGATGTGCTGCGGCAATCGTGGCAGCGGGTTAGTTCGCCAGAATTCACGCGTCCGATGTTTCCTCACGAATCCAGTCCATCCACTCGCACGCTGCTTGTAGATGAAACGCCGGATTCACCGACCACCGAAGCCTCGACATCGACCGCGTCCGATTGGGTGTTTTAACCGAACGCAACACCATGTATACCGAAGCCCAACTTCTGCAGCAAATCGCGGACGCCCGCAAAAACGGGACGGCAGTCCAGCCGCGCGTGTTGCACGCCTGCCAGAATCTCGCCGACTGGTATGTTAGCGTCGGGCGGCTCAACGATGCCGAGCAGCGCTGGGCCAACCTCATCAAGGAACTTGATGGCCTGCCGGATGCCAAGCTGGCTGACCGAGCCGTGGCGCATGTCCGCCGTGCAGAAGTCCTGCATGCCTTGGGACAATTGCAGGCCGAGCAGACGGAACTCTGGACCGCGATTGAGATACTCCATCAGGAACCACAACCCCCGCGACTCGATTTGGCCTACATCCTGAATCAGTTGGCGGAAGTCACCTATGCGCTGGGCCGTTATGAAACGGCACTCACGGCCAGTCAACAGGCATTGGCCTGGCTCACCGATGTGGTGCCGACCAGCCATCATGAAATGGTTCGGACCCGCAACAATCTTGCGGCGACTCACGTCGTGAGAGGTGAATTCGCGCTGGCCGAACGACTGCTGCGTCAAAATCTGAAATTGCTGGCCCGGCAATACGGCGAACAGGACGCCGGCCTGGTGATACCGCTGCAGAATCTCGCCGAAGTTTTGCGGGCCACGGGCAAGTTGACCGAAGCCGAAAAAGTCTTACAGACGGCCGAACAGATTGCGACCCGTCGATTCGGCTCGGCCCATGCCATCACTTTGCATGGTTTGATGCTCAAGGCTGATTTGCTGGTATTTCAAGGCGATCTTTCGACGGCCGAACGATTGTTGCGGCAGGTTCTCGAGACTCGTCAGGCGACCGCACCCGACGATCGTGTGCCGATGGCTCGGACTCTGCTGGAACTGGGACAGATTTTGTGCCAGCGTAGTCGGTACCGCGAGGCCGAACCCGTGCTCGATGCCGCATTGCAACTGGTGCTGACGTTACATGGAGAAACGCATCCGAAAACGTCGGCCGTGTATGTGGCCTTAAGTCGGCTCTACCTTGGTCTTGGTCGACTGGCGAATGCCGAACGATCGATTCAGAAGGCCCTGGGCATTCAACAGTTGGCTTTACATCCGCAAGCGACGGCTCATGCGGAAACCCATCGGCAGCATGCCATCATCGCCGCCACTCGCGGTGACTGGGCCACTGCTCAAGCTGCTATCCAACGGGCACTCGATCAGATTGAGCGAACCGATGCCGGGGCAGCGGAATTGCCATTTCAGGTCTTTCTCACGGCTGCCGATCTCGCCCTGCAAACGGGGAATATTGATACCGCCGATCAGCATCTGGCGCGTGCCGATGCCATGCGCACATCGCCACAGATTTCATTGCGGTCACGGCTGACTTTCCGCCGCTTGCGAGCGCTCGTCGCACTGAAACAGAACGATCTAACCGCAGCGGCGACGGCCTGTGAGCGAGCCTTTGCGATCCTGCAAGCATTGCCGACCCATCCTCCCGAAGAAGCGGCACAACTGGCCGCCGTTGCTGCGGATGTGGCTTTGCTGCAGCAAGACTTCGCTACATGCTTGTCCCTGTGTGAGCAGGAACGGGTCTTCCGTCAGTTGCTAGGACAAGGTGAAGCGTTATCGGTCGCGAATTTGTACTTCCGTCAAGCCCAGGCCCTGCAACAGCAGCAGGCCTTTGCACCGGCGGTGACGGCCTTTCAGCAAGCATTGGCTATCGCTGAACGGTCCTACCAGGCGCCAGCGGGTTTCGTGCAGGAGATTGTCGAGCGGCTGGCCCGGTTGCATCTGTTGCAGCGTGACTTCCAGGCGTTCCGACCCTGGATGCAACGGGTTTTGAGCTTGTGGAATGCTTCCGATGAGACGCCGGATACCACGATTTGCGAAGACTGGATTCCGGTGTTGCGCAATGCGGGAGAAGCCGTCACCGCAGACGAACTGACCGATCAACTGGTGCTCTTGCAGAACCGGCAATCGCATGTGCTGGGAGACCTGTTATGAACGCGGACAACCTGCAAATTCAAACGGGCGATCGAGTGGTGCTGCATTACACCACTTACTCACAGGACGACTGCCTGATTGAGACCTCACGCAATCGTGAACCGCTGGAGTTTGTCGTCGGTACCTCCGAGATTGTCGCCGGCCTGCAGCGAGCGGTTCTCGGTCTGGCGGAAGGTCAAACGCACCGTTTTCCGGTGATGCCGGAACTCGCCTTTGGGTTACGACAGAGCCGCCTGCAACCGACCGTTCCACGTTGTGGCCTTCCGGACAACGTGCAGGAAGGTGTTCAACTTCAAACTCAGCCGGCTGAGTCGGGTCTTGACGTATGGATCAAGCAGCTTCGCGAACATGAGATGATTCTGGATGCGAATCATCCCCTGGCGGGTGAAACGTTGTTATATGATGTCGAAATCCTCTCGATACAGCGTCCCCCATCTCTGGAAACCGTCTGATTGTATTCACTTAAACCCTTCGCTTAAGTCCATTTTGTGATTCCATTTTTTCAATAAAGCCCATCACGTCCGCCGCAGTTTCTGCGACTTCGATCTGTCAAGGTGCAGACCACCATGAGTTTAAAACTGACCGCCGCTTCTTTTCTGACAGGCGTCAAGCAAAGCGGCCTGATTCCCGCGGACAAATTGAACCGTCTGCTGGACGAATGCCAGTCGAACGGCGTGAATCTCGCGGATTCCGCCGCCATCGCTGCCGCGTTTGTGCAACGGGGGGCATTGACCGATTGGCAATCGGAAAAATTGTTGCAAGGACGGCACAAAGGTTTTCTGCTGGGCCGGTACCGGTTACTGGCGCTGCTGGGCACGGGAGAAATGTCTGCGGTTTATCTGGCTGAGCACGTGACGATGGAACGCCGCTGTGCGATTAAAGTGTTGCCAGCGGCCAAGGTCAAAGACACTTCGTATCTGGGACGGTTCCTGCGTGAAGCCAAGGCGGTCGCCACGCTTAACCATCCCAACATCGTGAAAGCCTACGATGTCGATCAGCAGAGCGAAGGGGGCACTGAGATTCACTTCCTCGTCATGGAGTACGTGGATGGCCGCAATCTCGGCAAAATCGTCGAACAACAAGGGCCGCTTGGCTACATCGAGGCGGCGGACTACATCCGTCAGGCTGCCGACGGATTGCACCATGCCCATGACCACGGTCTGGTCCATCGCGATGTGAAGCCCGAGAATCTGCTCATCGATTCCCAGGGGAAAGTGCACCTGCTCGATTTGGGACTCGCCCGGTTCTTTAAGTCGGAAGAAGAAGAATCGCTGACCATCAAGCACGATGAAAAGGTGCTGGGTACCGCCGATTATCTGGCCCCCGAACAGGCGATCGACAGTCACAATGTCGATCATCGCGTCGACATTTACAGTCTCGGCTGTACGTTTTATTACAGCCTGACCGGGCACCCGCCGTTTACCGATGGGTCTCTGGTCCAGCGACTCCTGGCACATCAGACGCGCCAGCCGCCGTCTGTCCGCTTTGACCGTGCCGATGTCCCCGATGATCTCTTGGAGATTCTGGAACGCATGATGGCCAAGAAGGCCGACGACCGGTTTCAATCGGCCGAAGAGGTTTCCCGGGCGTTATCGCTGTGGCTGATTCGCCATGCCTCGGATGACTGGCGGCACAACAATCTCTCGCTGGTGGCGACCCATACCCGTGGTACGTCGTCGCTGGCAGCTGTTGGCCATCGCCCGGAAAACCGCGAGAGTGATAGCGTTGCCCAACCGCCTGCAACTTCCAAGCGTTCGTCAGCACCGAAGGTCTCTGACTCGATGCCCATGGTCACGCTGGCTCCACGGCTCCGCAGCGTTCCCACACCGGTACCGGTGGAACCACCTGCAGCAGCATCCGCGTCTGCGACCAAAGAACCCGCACCACGCAAGCCAACACCGACGACCGCTGCACGGAAATCAGTAGCGAAGGCAACCCCGCGCGATTGGGAACGGACGATTCTTGTGGCAGTCATGGCGGCCGTGCTGTTTACCGCGATCGGTGTCGGTGTCTGGCTGGTCAATGCCCAGCAACCTGAAACCCTCAAGGCCAGTACCACGCCAGACTCAGCAGAGGTGATCTCCGAATAGTATCCATAGTCGCCGTGGAGATGCGAACTGCGAATGCTATCCAACCTGCGGCCAGCGATAGGCCCGCTGTGCATTTCCCTGGAAAAATTTCGCCTGATCTGAAAGTGGTTGATCCGACACGTATTCCTGCACGAGGCGTTGCACCGTGGCATAGTCGGCATAACGGGCACTCACCGGCCAGTTGCTGCCATAGATGACCCGGTCCTTACCAAAAGCTTGCCAGACGATATCGAGAGTCGGACGGTAATACTCCACATCGCCCGGAGCCTGACGATTGCCTTGCGATGCCCCTTCCACCAACGCTGACACCTTCATAAAGACATGTGGATGTGCCGCGACGGTCGCGACATCGCGCTGCCAGTCGGCCGGAACGTTCGGTCCATCAATCCTGACATTGGCCAGATGGTTGATGACGATGCGAAGTTCGGGCAACTCTTTCGCCAAGCGATCGACCAGCGGTAACAGCGACGGACCACCATTCACATCGAGTTCCCGCCCCGCTTCCATTAACCGTCGGACATCCGCGAGGAACTGCGGGTTGTCCAAGCCCTTCGCCAACGGGTCGGCATTCACTCGCACGCCAAGCCATTTGGGATGTTTCACGAACCGCGAAAAGTGCTGCGTGAATTCGTCGGACCCCGGCTGCAAATGCCCCACTTGACCAAGCAGGTACGGATAACGGTCACACAGGTCCAGAATCCACTGATTGTCTTCCACCCACGGGCTGGCTTCGACTACCACAGTTCCGACCACACCCAGCGGAGCCGTCATCTGCTGGTACTCGGGCGGCAAGACGGGGCGATACAGAAAGGCATCGTTCTTCCCCGGCCAGGGAACGCCTTCTGATCGCGTGGGATCGTAAAAATGCGTATGCGTATCGACCACCGGGACTGCGGGCTTTTCGGCGGCATGGGCTGTCATCGTGGTGCGTGCGGCCACCGCAGCAGCGGCAGTCACCGCCAGGAATTCACGACGGGACGGAAAAGACGACGTCATGGAAGAGACTCCCCAGAAACGGCGAACGCGACAGGGACGGCAACCGATATTAGAGCGTATCGAACCCCGTCGGCCCCGGCAGTGTCAACTCTACGGCCTCGCAAACTGGTGTCGGGTCACGATTGCCGTCCATTCTCGGGGCATTTATTGTACGCAGAGGCCACTGGCAGCATCCGCCGAACTCTCCACGGGTTTTCCATGATTTTCCTGCTCGATAACTACGATTCGTTCACCTACAACCTGGTGCAGAGGTTTGGCGAGATTGACCGCAGTCTGGAACTCCATGTCGCGCGGAATAATCAGATCGCCGTGCCCGAGATCGCCGCGATGAATCCCCAGGCGATCGTGATTTCTCCCGGCCCGTGTACGCCACATGAGGCCGGCATCTCGATGGATGTAATTCGCGAATTGGGCCCACGCATTCCTACTTTGGGCGTCTGCCTGGGACATCAGTCCATGGCCGAGGTCTTTCATAGCCCTGTTGTCCGAGCCGAACGCCTGATGCACGGCAAAGTGGCGGACATATATCATGATGGGCAGGGAGTCTTCGCGGGGTTACCTCAGCCGTTTCAGGCAACCCGTTACCACAGCCTGATTGTTCGCGAAGAAGATGTCAGCCCTGAATTGGAAGTCACTGCCTGGTGCGAATATCCAGGCCATCCGCTCGAGGTGATGGGGCTGCGGCACAAGCAATATCCGATCCACGGCGTGCAATTTCATCCGGAAAGTTTTCTGACCGACCACGGTAGCGAACTGCTCAAAAATTTCCTGCGGATCGCCGGGCTGAAGTAGAGCGGCGCATGCGATGAAAAAACAAGGCCCGACAACCAACCGTTGCCGGGCCTGAGATTTCGCAACACCAACCGGTCTGGTTAGTTCAGGGTCTTTTCGCCCTTCTTCCAACCGCAGGGGGTCAGTTTGTCGGTTTGCAGAGCGTCGAGAATCCGCAGCACTTCGTCGATGTTCCGGCCGACGGGCAGATCGTTCACCGAGGCCCAGCGCACAATCCCCTTGGGATCGATCAGGAAGGTACCACGGTAGGCAATCCCCTGGTCGGCCTTCAACACGCCATACGCCTTGGACAAGGCATGGGTGGTATCGGCGAGCATCAGGTGCTTCATGTCCCGCAGTTGCGGATGGCTTTCGCACCAGCCCTTGTGAGAGAACGCACTGTCGGTGCTCGCAGTGAGCACGGCACACTGACGGCTGGCGAACTGGCTGAGGGCGTCATTGAACTCGACGATTTCGGTCGGACAAACGAATGTGAAATCGAGCGGATAAAAGTACAGGCAGACCCATTGGCCAGCGTAGTCCGCCAGATTCGCCTGCACAAATTCGCCCGGAGTATCGTTCTTGGTTCGGTCGTATGCTTGTACGGAAAAGTCGGGAGCCAGTTGGCCGACGGTTGCAGACATCGTGCGATTTCCTCGTAGGTTCGGCGTCAGATTTCGAATCGTCCAGACTGCCCCTGTGATCAGTCTGGCAATGTGCAGCGGTTATTCGGTTTATACCGCAGTTTCCGCAAGTATAGCGACCCAGGCGACACCGGCAAGGACCGCCGGTGTTTCTGCCCCGCTGCGACCACTTGTGCCCGGCAACGTCTCAGGGTGTCTGTCAAACTGTGCGGGTTATACCGAATGTGTCGGGCGAATGAGTTCTCCCCATTACTCCTGCCACAACTGGGCCAAGCTGACGGCGATTCCTGTCCGATAGCAAGTTCAGCCGGAAGTGTGTCTGCCTGCGCTCGCGTCATTGACTGAAGTGTTGGCCAAGGCGGTCACCTCCCCGGCCCAGCAGCGGGAGATACGGGTATGGGTTTGACTTCGGCCTTGAATACGTCGCTGAATGGTCTCTCTCTCAACGAAACCACGATCGACGTCCTGGGCAATAACATCGCCAACGCGGGGACCAACGGGTTCAAAGCCTCCAGCGTGCGATTTGCCACACAACTTTCACGCACCTTCAGCGTGGGAACACGTCCGACCGATGGCTTTGGCGGAACCAATCCACTGCAGGTCGGTCTCGGGGCCTCGGTCGCCGTCATCTCGCGAGACTTTGGTCAAGGCAGCATCTCGAACAGCACCAGCCCGTCCGATCTGGCGATTCAGGGGAACGGCTTCTTCGTCCTCGACGGCCCGAATGGTCGTGCCTACACACGCAACGGCAACTTCTCGTTGAACAGTGCAAGCCAGTTGATCAACGATCAAGGGGCCTTTGTGCTGGGTTATACCGTCGATGATAACTTCCAACTGGTCACCACCGAACTATCACCGTTGAGCATTCCTCTCGGTGACCTGAATATCGCACAGCGGACACAGGACGCTCGACTGGGGGGGGCTCTCTACCCTTCGGGTGATCTCGCCACCCAGGGGTCGGCTTTGACGAGCGAAGTCCTGACCGACACTTCGACATCAGCCAACGCGACAGGGACATCGCTGCTGGTCGATCTCGAGAACGAAGATGGTGATGCCGCCTTCACTCTGGGGCAAACGCTGTCATTCACTCCCAAAAAAGGGGGCCGGACCATTGGTGACATCAGTCTGAATGTCACAGCCGCCACCACGGTGGATGATCTGATGGCGTTCATGGACGAAACCTATGGTATCGTCAATGGCGGTACAGTCCCCAACGATGGTGTCCTCGGCGTGCAGCCAGGCATCAGTATTTCCGGCGGACAAATTCAGATTGTTGGCAACTCTGGCCTTGTGAATGATCTCGACCTGAACGCGGGTGATCTGCGCTCAGGCAGCGCCGTCATTCCCCTGACCTTCACTAAAGACCAGACAGCAGTTGGCGAAGGGACTTCGACGGAATTCGTGGTCTATGATTCATTAGGGCAGCCCATTCGGTTGCGCGTGTCAACCACATTGGAATCGCGGACTACCGACAATACGAACTGGCGATACTACTTCGAATCGGCAGACGACAGCCGCAGTGATATCGCCCTGGCATCGGGCATTGTCTCGTTCAACAATGAGGGACAGATTGCGGGCAATCCCATTGTCAACGTCACCATTCAGCGTGACGGAGTGGGTGCGATCAGCCCCATGCAGGTCAACATCGACTTCAGCAGTGTCTCCGGGATTTCCTCGGCCAGTTCGGGCAGTGACCTTAACCTCATCGATCAGGATGGGGCGGCACCGGGAACTCTGCAGAGCTTCGTGATCTCGGAATCAGGCGTCATCAACGGCGTCTTCGATAACGGTATTATTCGCACACTCGGCCAGGTGACGTTGGCCCGGTTTGCCAACCCGAACGGACTGATCGAAGACGGCAGCACCACTTACAAGGAAGGGGTCAGCTCTGGTACGGCAGCCATAGTGACACCGGGAACCTTCGGAGTCGGCACCGTTCGCCCGGGGGCCATTGAACTCTCCAATACCGATATCGGTAAAAACCTGGTCGACCTGATTGTGGCCTCCACCAATTACCGGGGAAATGCCCGTGTGATTTCATCAGTCCAGGATCTGGTCAACGAACTGCTGCTGCTGGGTCGGTAACCAGATCCCCTGATGAACGGTCCTAATCCCTGATGAGGGAGATACGATGATCAAACTCACCCGGATAAACGGCGAAGAATTTGTCCTGAATGCTGAGCTGATCCGCTACATCGATCGGCGGCCGGATACCTTTATTACCTTAACGACCGATGAACGGGTCATTGTCCGCGAGTCATTAGAGGAAGTGATGGAACGCAGCCTGGCTTATGCCCGCTCGATTCGGTTTGTGCCAGGGCTGACGCGTTAAGGAATCTCGCCAGCAAAACAAGTCCTCGCTTCGTTTCTGATGTTTGAATGGAAACTGTAGTTCACCATGGAAAAAGCATCACTCATTGGTGTGATTCTCGCCAACGGCGCCATGGCGTACTCAATTGTCGTCGCGGGGGCGAGCTTCAAAGCCTTCTACGATATGCCCTCGCTCATCATGGTGGTCGTCGGCGGTGTGGCCGCCGTTATGGTGGCGTATCCGTTTGGCGTCTTCTTCAACACGATCAACGTGGTGAAGAAAGTGTTCATGCCGAACGTGCAACCGGTGGGCCCGGTCATCTCGCAATTAGTCGAGTTCGCGGAAATCGCTCGCCGTGATGGCATTCTAGCCCTCGAAAATAAGACCAGCGAAATCAAGGATGGTTTTATTCTGATGGGCCTGCAAATGGCCATCGACGGTACCGACGCTGAAATCATGGAAGCCATCATGCGCTCGGAAATCGAGTCGATGGCCGTGCGTCATAAACAGGGCAAATCGACTCTGGAAACGACGGCTCGCTATGCTCCGGCGTTCGGCATGATTGGGACCCTGATCGGGCTGATCATCATGTTGGGAAACATGTCGAATCCCGATGCCATTGGTCCCGGGATGGCGGTGGCCTTGCTTACCACACTCTATGGGGCCTATGTGGCCAATGCCATCTGTCTCCCGTTCGCTGACAAGTTGGGGTACTACAGCAAGAAAGAGCTGGAGATTCGCGAGATTATCGTACGGGGGCTGCTCTCGATTCAAAATGGCGATAACCCACGTGTGCTGGAACAGAAACTTCTGACGTTCTTGCCGGCGAAACAGCGTGCAGCGATCGCCAAGAAGAAAGAGGCCGCCTGAGCGTAATCACGAACGCGGGCCTTTGCTGATAACCTTATGGCGCTTCCACCTGACGATCCACCGCCCGGCGTTCCCGAATGGGTCGTAACCTACGGCGACATGATGTCGCTGCTGCTGACGTTCTTCATCATGCTGGTCTCCATGGCTGAGATCAAACAGGAGGGCAAGCTCCGCATGATGATGGACTCCCTTCAAGAGCGCTTCGGTCCGACCGAGGGCCAGTACGGTGTTCCCGGCCAGGTCTTTTCCAAATCCAGCAGTAACCCTGGGGCTGCCTCGCGCGGAAACCGCAATGAAGGGGGCACCGAGAAGATGGGGATCGAATCGGCCGGTTTGGCAGGGCCTTCGAGAACCGTAAAACGCATCGGAGATGGCACGCAAATAACCCTCGGTGGACCGGCATTGTTTCATCGGTTCAGTGCCGATCTGACTGAGGCAGCCAAATCAGACTTGGAGATTATTGCCAATATTATCGGTCCACGTCCCAATCGCATCGTAGTTCGTGGCCATGCCTCACGCGAATCGTTGCCGGCCGATTCTCCGTTCCATGACTCCGTCGACCTCTCTTTTCAACGGGCATTGCACGGTGCCGAGTTTCTGATGCAATGTGGAATTGCTCGGGAACGGATTGCGGTGACCGCCGCGGGAGACAGCGAACCCCGTACAATTTCGCGTGACCCGGACAGTCAAGCCCAGAATCATCGGATTGACGTATTTGTCATTGACGAATATACCACCCCATCCGCAGCGGCTGCGCCCGACAGTTCCGCCACCCGATCGGTTTCCCGACAGCGGCTTCCGTCGTGGGAATTGAAGGTGGTGCGTTAATTTCGGCCTCGCGATTAAAGGCCCTTGCCATGAAATTGAATGCGAAAACCCTGATTATTGCCGGTGTCGTCGTGATCGCGATGGCCTTGGAGGCAGCCATTATCTTCTTTGTAATGCCTCCGAAAGGGTCTGCGGTCAACGCCAGTGAACAAAACGCCACAGAAGAAGTCAAAGAAGACGAGGAACTGGAGGAAGATCCCACCGCGACCGATGAATTCGCCGAAGTCCTGATTGATTCGTTCAACTGCACCAATAACCGAGTCGCCCCCGGTTCGGTGATTCATCTCAGTTTCAAAGTCATCGGCATCGTTCGTTCCAAGCAGAAGCTGGCATTTGAAGAGGCAGCCAATCGCACGCACAAAACTCGCGTACGGCAATCGATCGAACGCATCGCCCGAAGTTCGAGCCTCGAAGATTTGAATGACCCGAACTTGAGCACTCTGAAGAGGTTAGTTCGAGAAGAAACCAACAAGATTCTGGGGAAAAGTTACGTGACAGAAATTGTGATCAACGATTTCCGCATGTTAGAGCAGTAATCTGCGGTGGCTCCTTAAGGGGGCGGTTCCTGACAGCGATAGTGTCCCAGCGGCAAGCTGGAGTGAAAGTTTACCGTGGCCAGCAATGACGACTTACTGTCACCGGAGGAGATCGAGGCGCTGATGGCGGCCGCGCGGGGCAGCAGTCCGTCCCCTGCCCCGAGTGCACCGCCTCCGAAAGCCACCCCCAAACCTGCCGCCCCCACTCCCCCTCCGGCATCCGCTCAGGCGATCTCGCCCGATCAGTTGCTGCAGCAGGCGGAAGACAATCTTTCGGCGGCCCTGGCGAGTTCGTCCCGCTCCAGCATGCCCGATCTTTCGGCTGCAACGGCGTTTTCCTTCGAAGACTTGGGAGCCAGTCGCCAGGAACGCCCCAAGATCGAGTTTCCCATCGCAGCCCTGCAGGATGTGGAACTCGATTTGCGGATCGAATTGGGTCGTACGGAACTCCTCATCGAAGAGGTGCTGCAACTTCGGGAAGGGACCGTCGTGCCCCTGGATAAGCTGGCCGGCGATCCGGTTGATATTCTCGTGAATGGGCGGCTGATCGCCCGGGGGGAAGTGCTCGTTCTCAATGACAATTTCTGTGTGCGCGTTGCAGAAATCCTGGGAAACAACGGGTAATTCTCTCACCGACACATAATCAAGTCCTGCGAAGTGTCTTGATCCACAAAGACCCGAACGCAATTCCCCGCGGATCGATGAATTTGAGGGGGATTCCCGGACAAAAAACTTGCACCTCAGTTTTTCCAAGCTAATGTTCAGCGAATTGCCTGAACTGCCCCTTTGGAGAAACCGGCATGCGATCCCCTGCTCACTGGTTCACCGCTACGAAACTCGGTCAATGTTCGATCATGTTTGCCAGCCTGGTCGCTGGAGGCCTGTGTCTCTGGGCTTCTACTGGCCCGTCAACGTGGCCCGCTCTCGCCGATGGTGATCATCTTGCGATTCCCTGCGCCCATGCGATTCAACACGAAGCGACAGAGACCGCAGCGACTGGCCATGTTGCACTCGGCTGCCAGCACGGCACCGGCGTGTGTGCCATGTATCACCCACGCTATCGTCCCAAGTTCCTGGGGCTAGATACCCCCAACACCAACACGACCGGAGAATTTTCGGTGGTTCCGGGGGCTGGATGGCCACAACCCGGCGGTCGTGGTCGTCCTGTAAATATCTCCTACAGCTACAGCAACATTCTCGACAATAGTCTCAACGGCATTACTCCAATGCAAATTCGCGATGCCGTGGAGGAAGCCCTCAGCGTCTGGGCAGAAGTTGCTCCCCTGGTCTTCACGGAAGTCTCGGATTCCGGCCCCTTGCCTGATGCGAATGAGACATCCTATCCAGCCATCAATACCCCGAATTTGCGGTTTGGCCATCACCCGTTTGATGGGCCCGGCGGAGTGCTGGCTCATGCCTACTTCCCATTGAGCACCAGCTCAGCAGGATTGTCGGGGGACCTGCACTTTGACGATGGTGAAAACTGGGCCATCGTACCCGGTCCGGGCAAAATTGATTTCCTCGAAGTTTGTGTCCACGAAGTGGGACACACGCTGGGGCTCAATCATGAACAAGTCCGCGAAGCAGTGATGAACCCATTTTATGCCGAACGCTATCTCGGCCCCGGTACGGCATTTTTGTTGACCGATGATATTCGCGGAGTCCGCCGGATTTACGGCCGACCGCGTGGCGGTGCTTCGATCGCGGGCGATCTGGTTCAAGGCCAGTTCGTGGAACTGGTCCCCGCATCGCTCAAATCCCGCTTCGGTTTCTAAACTCGTCGCAGATCGCTCACTGCAGTCATCTATTAACGAAAGCACCTCGGTCGTTCATCACGACCGAGGTGCTTTTATAATTGGCAAAGTGAAGTGGATGAGCGTTAGTTGCCCAACACCCAGCGAACAAAGTTCTTGGCTTTCAGACCACACTCCGACAACGCCTGGCTGACCGTCTTGCTGTCATCCTTGGCGAACTGCTGATGGGTCAACACGCCCTGCTCAGCATAGAACGTTTTCATCCGGCCATCGACGATCTTTTCGACGATGTTGGCCGGTTTGCCCGAGGCACCAGCTTCCGTGGTCAGGCGATCGCGTTCGGCTGCGACGGTGGCTTTGTCGAGTTCTTCCGGATGCGTCACGCCGGGCCGCAAGGCCGCGACATGCATCGCAACATCTTTCAGCACGGCTGCATTGAACTGATCACCTTCGGCGATCATCAGCACGCCGGTCTTGCCGTCATGATGGACATAACCACCGACGTTGCCCTCGACACGCAGCACGCGGGCCAGCACGATCTTCTCACGAATCTTGTTGAAGACGTCTTCGAGCAGTTGCTGCAAGGTCATCCCCGGCTTGTCCGGAGCAGGTTGAGCCAGCAGAGCTTCGGGCGTCTCGGCACCGGGGCCGACGAGCAATTGCTTGGCACACTGATCAGCCAGCATCACAAAGTCGTCGGCCTTGGCGACCGGAGCTGATTCGCATTGCATTTCCACCATCGCAGCGGTCTTGCCGTCTTCCGAGATGAGCACGCGTACCAAACCTTCGCTGGTAGCGTTCTCGGCCCGCTTGATCGACAGCTTCTTGAAGCTTTCCTTGAGGATCTCGATGGCCTTGGCTTCGTCCCCGCCCGCTTCCACCAATGCTTTTTTGACTTCCATCATCGGAAGGTTGGTTTTGTCGCGGAGTTCCTTAACGGCTTGGGCCGTGATTTCTGGCATGGAACGAGACTCCTTACAGCACTTGCAGTGAAATTCGCGTCTCCGGCTTGCGTATTGTGCCAGAGATCGGGAAGTGACGCCACACTGCCAGATGAATGGCGTGTGAACATCGGCAATTGTTATAGAACCTCGCCCAGGGGGCGAGGTTCACTCAGCGGAAAGCTCCGCACCGTATTTCGCTTCGCCGCGATGTTATTAGAGCGACGGAACGGGCTTGTATTGCTCTTCGACGGCAGCAGCAGCCTGTTCAGCAGCGGGGTCCTGCGGCAAATGGCCACGACCTTCGTTGATCGCCGCGGCGAGATGTTGCAGCACCAGTTGAATCGAGCGGATGCTGTCGTCGTTCCCCGGAATCGGGAGATCGACATCATCGGGATTGCAGTCGGTATCGAGCAGGGCCACCAGCTTGATGCCCATCAGACGGGCTTCATGCACGGCATTGTGTTCCTTGCGCGGGTCGACCATGACGATCGCTTCCGGCAGACGGTTCATGTGCCGCAGACCGTTCAGGTTGCGGTGCATCTTGCGGCGTTCACGAATCAGAGCCGATTGACGCTTCTTCGAGTAGGTGTCGATTTCGCCCGATTCGAAAATCCGATCGAGTTCTTCGAGTCGCTTCAGACGGCTGCGGATCGTCCGGAAGTTCGTGAAGAGGCCGCCCAACCAGCGGTAATCGACATAGGGCATGCCGCAGGCTGTGGCCAGTTCGCGAATGTTATCGGACGCCTGCTTCTTGGTACCGACGAACAGCACCAGACTGCCTTGACTGGCCACCTTGGAAAGATACCGCTTGGCCCGCAACAGACCCCGGACGGTTTCCTTGATGTCAATGATATGAATCAGGTTACGACGACCGTAAATATACGGACGCATCTTCGGATTCCACCGGCTGGTGCGGTGACCGTAATGAATACCTGCGTCCAGAAAATCCTTGATCACAACTTCCGACACGTTCGCCGACTCCTGTCCCCGAAGATGCACTACCGTCTTCAGCTTGATGAATCTCGACTCCGCACGCTGCGCGGATTCTGTCTCTCATGAATTCCGGAACGCGAAAGCATAACGACCGGCATGGAAATCGTCAAATGTTGGGACCCTTCTCGAAAGACTCCGGCGCGACTTTCATCCCAACTGGTCGAAATCTGACGGGTCATTGAAGGTGGTGTAGTCCTCGAACCGCATCGATTCGCGGCGCCAGCGCAGGTTGACGATGCCCGTCGGACCGCTCCGGTGTTTCGCGACCACCACTTCGGCCTCTCCCGGTCGATCTTCCGGGTTATAGGCGTCGGGGCGGTGCAGGAACATCACGATATCGGCATCCTGCTCGATGGCGCCACTTTCACGTAAATCCGCTAGCCGTGGGCGTTTATCTTCACGCAGTTCGACGCCACGATTGAGCTGCGAGAGGGCAATGAGCGGCAGATCGTTTTCCTTGGCGATCCCCTTGAGACGACGCGTGGTCTGGGCGATCTGTTGCTCACGATTGGCCCGTTTGTCTTCCGGCTCAATCAACTGCAGGTAGTCGATGATGACCAGGCCAATATTATTGCGGCGTTTGAGGCGACGACAAATTGCGCTGATCTGGCCCACCGTCCGTCCCGGCGTGTCGTCGATGAACAATTGGATGGTGCTCAACTCGTGAGCGGCCTGCAGAAGCGCATCTCGTTCCGGGGCATCGAGTTGCCCCTTCCGCAAACGGTGACCATCCAGCCGGGCCCGAATGCAGAGAAAGCGTTCCGCGAGTTCCAGTTTCGACTGTTCCAGGCTGAAAATCAGCACGCCGGTTTGTCCCGGCCCGGAAACCCACTCGGCGATGTTACACACAAACGCAGTCTTTCCCATACTAGGGCGGGCTGCCAGAATCACGAGCTCCGAGGGCTGAAAGCCATTCGTCTGACGATCGAGGTCGGCAAAGCCTGTAGAGAGGCCGCTGATCGAACCCTCGCGACCCATTCGCGTGTTGATCCGTGCTATCGTGTCGAGCAGGATTTCGTCCATGCTCAACTTGGTGCCGGTTTCTTGCTGCTCGAGAATCTGAAAGATGCCCCGTTCGGCCTGCGTTAAAACCTCGGGGGTTTCGTTGGTCCCTTCGTAACACTCCCGTAAAACATCGGTGCAGACATTCGTCAACGAACGCAAGATCCACTTGTCGCGCACAATTTCGGCATAGTACTTCACGTGAGCCGCATGCGGGACTGCTTCCAGAATCTCCAGCAGATACCGCACTCCGCCGACGGAATCGAGTTGCTGCTGGCGATCCAGTTCTTCCGCTAATGTGACGGCGTCGATCCCGCGCAGCCCGGCCTCTCGCATCTTGAGAATGGCAGCGTAGATCTGGTTGTGCGCGTCGTTATAGAAATGGGAGGGGTGCAGAAAGTCCGCAACTTCATCTATCGCATCGTTGTGCAACAGAATGCTGCCGAGGACGCTCCGTTCCGCGACCACGTTCTGCGGCGGAAGATGGCGATCAAACTCATTTTTGGGCGGCGTCGACATGCAGCGCACTCCTTTCGGCGCAAGAGCCAAGCCGACATTGTGGGGTCCACATCGCCGACCGTAAAGCAAAAGGCGATACGCCATGAAAGCGTATCGCCTGAATAGTCATCCGCAATGTCGACAAACCCGCAGAGGGTCTGCTACTTACGGGTGGCGGGGGTTGCGGTTGGCACCACCCAGACCTTCACTTCGGTCTTGATTTCCGGGTCAAACTGCAGTTTGACCGTGTACATGCCGAGTTCCTTGAGCGGGCCTTCCAGGCGAATGTGGTCGGCTTCGACGGCGTAACCGGCGGTCACCAGCGACTTGCTGATATCGGTGGCCACGATCGAGCCGTACAGATGGCCTTCTTCGTTGGCGTTGGCTTCCAGTGTCACGCTGTACTTACTGACGCGGTCGGCCAGTTGAACCAAGGATTGGCGTTGTTGCTTCTTCAGCTCTTCCAGCTTCTGCTGGTGCAAAGCGACCAAACGCTTGTTTTCGGCCGTGGCAATGGTCGCCAAGCCTTGCGGCAACAGGTAATTGCGAGCGTAGCCCGACTTGACTTTCACAAGATCGCCACGCTTCCCCAGTTGTTCCACATCTTCAGCTAGGAGCAATTCGACCTGACGATGCATACGCGGGCGACCCGAGGCTGTCAGATTCCGGCGAACCATAATTCTATCTTTCCGCGAAACTCGCCATCTGCTTGAGACAGCGGAAAACTCACATCACTGATCTGGCTGATACCACAAAGTCGACTGGCTTAGAACGGAACCTCGTCGTCAGGGGGAGCCCCGACATCGTAGTTCGACGGTTCTGAACCATACGATTCGGCATCCGAGAAGTTCCCACTGGCTGCTGCCGCGGGACGCCCCCGATTGCCTCCTCCAGCGGGAGCGCCGCCCCCTTCATTCCGGCTGCCGAGCATGGTCATGTTTTCACAGACCACACGCAACTTGCTACGTTTCTGACCCGATTCCTTATCGTCCCAGGTGTCTGTCTGCAACCGGCCTTCTACCAACACCTGACGACCTTTGCCGAGGTATTCGCCAGCGATCTCTGCTGTCCGACCCCAGAGCGTCACATCAACAAAGGTCACTTCTTCACGACGACTATTGGTCTGTTTGTCAAACCACTGGCGATTGACAGCGAGACCGATTTCCGCAACTGCCGTTCCGCCGGGTGTGTATCGCACTTGTGGGTCACGAGTGAGGTTTCCCACCAGAATCACTTTATTGAAGCTGGCCATGGTGCCTCTCTTCGTCTCTCACAAAGTTGCCACGCCGGAAGCCCGCGGGAAACTAGCGATCGTCACCCATATCTCCGTCGTCATCACGACGGCGACCGCCGCGATCCGGGCGGTCGCCGCGATCACCACGGTCCATACGGTCATCCATTTTCTGCTCAGGGCTGTGAATCGTACCGTCATTCGAGGTCAACGATTGCACCATGGCATCGAAAATGACCGGCTCGTGACGGATCACCAACTGACGCAGCACCGTTTCGTTGAGCTTGCCGAGACGGTTCAGTTCGTCCATCTGGCCGCCATCCATCTTGAAACAGGCAAGGTAGTACAAGCCCTTGCGATGGTTCTCAATGGGGTAAGCCAGCTTGCCTTCCTGCCACGGGCGGGATGCCACAACGCTGGCGCCCACGCGTTCCAGCATACCTAAGACCGCCTGTTGAGCGGCGGCGGGATCTGCTGAGAAGCGATTGCTGTCCAGCAGAAACATCCCTTCGTACATGTATTCGGACACGTTCCACACTCCCCAAGTCCTGCAGCCCGCTACCGGCGAAGCCGCAGAAGTCACCGACTGTTGTACCCAATTTCGAGCACATTGCCAACGCGACCGACCGCACCTTCTGGTCAGTCCGAGGCAACATCACCCGCTTTGACCGAATTGACGACGTTCATGGCTGCTTCCAGCCCCGACCACAACCACAACTCGACGCCATCCGCCGCCGACCGCACCGCCCGGTCCATGACTTCGCGTTCAGCCGACCGAAATTTCGCCAGTACGAAACTGGCGGCATCCACACCTGCTGGCGGTCGATCGACTCCGATCCGCAAACGCGGTACGTCGTTCGTTCCCACCGCCTGCAAAATACTTTGCAGACCCTTTTGCCCTCCGGATGACCCACCGCCCCGCAGTCGTAACTGTCCGAGGGGCAAGTTCAAATCATCGCAAAGAACGACCAGATCCTGACTACTAACCTGATAAAACTTCTGCAGTGGTGCCACACAGGCTCCACTTAAATTCATATAGGTCTGCGGCCAGACCAACAGGACATTTTCGGCCGCAATATTGATTTCTGTGATTTCGCCCTGAAACTTTCCTTTGGGTTTGGGAGCCTGCCACCGGTGTGACAGTTCCCACAGGGCTTCAAATCCGACGTTGTGCCTCGTGCCGTCGTATTTGGAACCGGGATTTCCCAAACCCACCACAATTTTCATCGCAGCCTGCCTTCATAGTGTCCTGCAATGACATGCACAGGACACCCCGACAGGGATTATTTGTCTTTGGAGGCATCCTCGGTCTTCTTGCCCACAACTTCGGGTTGAGCACCCGCAGCCACATCCGCTGGAGCAGAGTCACCCGATCGCACGGGCACCACATGCACCACAATGGCTTCTGGGGGATGATGGGCATGCATGCCTTCGGGCAATTCCAGATCACGCACATGAATGGCCTGACCGATTTCCAGCATATTGATTCGCACGGGAATCGAATCCGGAATCTGGTAGGCCAGGCAGTCGATGTGCAAGGAGTGCAGCGGTTGTTCCAGCACACCGGCCGAGCCAGGAGCAATCCCCTTGAGAATGACGGGGACATGCAGTGTCACGCGTTCGGTCGGATCGACACGCAGCAGATCGAAATGGGTCAGCTCAATCCCCAAGGCATCGAATTGCAGTTCTCGCAGCAACGTCTTGCTGGTCTTGCCATCAAGGGTGACGTCGTAAACCTTCACGCCAGCCTTCACATGCGGGGCAATCGCCTCAGCCTTGACCATGATGGCCTGCGGCTCGTCCATGTGGCCGTAAATGTTCCCCGGCACAAAGCCCTGATCACGCAGCCGGCGATTCTGCTTGGAACCGCGAGCCGAGCGGAGATCGACCGACAACTGAACTTCTGTCGACATTTTCTTATCCGGTAATTCAACGAGCGATCGGCAGAGGATCGGCTCAAAGAGACCTAATCCGCCGGGAATCGGCCCTTTGGCCTGCCTGGCGGGAATCGCGAAGTGTATCTGGAGGGCGCGCCAGATGCAACGGTATGCGAACAAGAGACACGGCGCGATCCCATCCCGCCAGCAGAATTGAAGTTACCGTTATAATGCGTTATGACGCAACGTAGGCCCGCGTTCACTTCTTTCAGGATTTTTCCATGACCACGCTCTGCACGCACCAACCCGCCTGGCAGGCATTGCAGGCCCATTACCAGTCGATTCAGCAGCAGCATTTGCGTGACTGGTTCGCGGCAGACCCGGCACGTGGCACGGAATTCACGGAAGCAGCGTGCGGACTTTATCTGGATTACTCAAAAAATCGCATCAGTCGTGAAACGATGACGCTGCTGGTCGACCTTGCGGATCAGTCCGGTCTGCGGCAACGCATTGATGCAATGTTTCGTGGCGACAAAATCAACATCACCGAAGATCGTGCTGTCTTGCATGTTGCCCTGCGCGCGCCACGCGGAGCCAGTATCCTCGTCGACGGAGAGAACGTGGTTCCCGATGTCCACGCCGTTCTCGACCAGATGGCCGCATTCGCCGGAAAATTGCGAGATCGAACCTGGCGGGGCCACACGGGTTTACCCATCAAAACCATTGTGAACATTGGCATCGGCGGCTCTGACCTAGGGCCTGTGATGGCCTATGAAGCCTTGCGGCACTACAGCGACCGTGGCCTGCAATTCCGGTTTGTTTCGAATATCGACGGGTCTGATTTCTCGGAAGCCGTCCACGATCTGAACCCCGCTGAGACGCTGTTCATCGTGGCCTCCAAGACCTTTACCACGCAGGAAACACTGACAAATGCCCACTCCGCGCGAACATGGTGTCTGGCGATCTTGAAGGATGAAGCCGCCATCGCGAAGCACTTCGTTGCCGTTTCGACCAACGCGACCGAGGTCGCCAAATTCGGCATCGATACCGCGAACATGTTCGGGTTCTGGGACTGGGTCGGTGGCCGTTACTCATTCGATTCCGCCATCGGACTTTCGCTGATGATCGCCATCGGCCCCGATAACTACCGCGATATGCTCGCCGGTTTTCATGCGATGGACGAGCACTTCCGCACAGCTCCGTTCGACCACAATTTGCCGGTGATTCTGGGGCTTCTGGGGGTGTGGTACAACAACTTTTTCGGTGCGGAAACCCACGCCGTTCTGCCCTACGATCATTATCTCGGGCGGTTCAGTGCCTACCTCCAGCAACTCGACATGGAAAGCAACGGCAAACGCACTACGCTGGATGGGCAGAAGATCGACTATCAGACCGGGCCGGTGGTGTGGGGGACACCGGGCACCAATGGTCAGCACGCGTACTATCAGTTGATCCACCAGGGAACCAAGCTGATCCCCTGCGATTTCATCGCGTTTTGTCGGTCATTGAACCCGGTCGGTATCCATCACGATCTCTTGACTGCCAACTGCTTTGCGCAAACGGAGGCGTTGGCATTCGGCAAGACGGCGGATGAAGTGCGGGCCGATGGTGTCGCCGAAGCCTTGGTGCCCCATCGCACGTTTGACGGTAATCATCCGACGAATACCATCTTGGTCGAGCAATTGACTCCCTATGTGCTGGGAACACTGGTGGCGCTGTACGAACACAAAGTTTTCGTGCAGGGGACCATCTGGCAGGTGAACTCGTTTGACCAATGGGGTGTCGAACTGGGCAAAGTGCTGGCGAAAAAGATTGCCCCGGAACTGGATGCTGGCCATGCTGCGGCCCTGAAGCACGACAGTTCCACCAACCAACTGATCAACCTGTATCGCGAGAAAAAACGCAAATAACAGTTGGATTTGGTATCGACAATCTTTCACGCAGGAGGCACGCATGCCCCGTTGTGGGGATTGAATGGCACTGATATCCTGTTGTCCCAAGTTGCCCCCGCGAGATCCGGGGCACAGCTGACCGCTCGAAGCCGTGGAGTTTTTCTGTGTCTGCGTTGCCTTTAGAGAATCGTGATGGCGTCATCTGGCTGGATGGAGAACTTGTGCCCTGGCGCGAAGCCAAAGTGCATGTTTTGACCCACAGCCTCCATTATGGCAGCTCGGTCTTCGAGGGCGAACGGGTTTACGGCGGCAAGATTTTCAAGCTGAAGGAGCATTCCGAGCGACTGCTGGCCTCAGCCAAAATTGTTGGCTACGAAGTCCCCTACACCGTCGAGCAGATCGAAGCCGCCAGTCGGCTGGTGGTCGAAAAGAATGGCGTCACCACGGGTTATGTGCGGCCCATCGCCTGGCGCGGCAGTGAAGTCATTGGCGTCTCTGCGAAGGGTGCCAAGATTCATGTCGCCATTGCTGCGTTCCCTTGGCCGGCTTACTACGGCGAAGAAGCCCGCAAGAACGGCATCAAACTGCTGACCTCGAAATGGCGTCGTCCTGCGCCCGATTCCGCCCCCACGGCGAGTAAGTGTGCCGGGTTGTACATGATCTGTACGCTCAGCCGCGATGCCGCAGAAGCCGCCGGGTTTCAGGATGCGTTGATGCTCGATTACCGGGGCCAGGTCGCTGAAGCCACGGGAGCCAACATCTTCCTCGTGATGGATGGCAAGCTGCATACGCCGACTCCCGACTGTTTCCTGGATGGCATCACCCGCCGTACCGTGATGGATCTCGCTCGCAAGCGGGGTTACGAAATCATTGAACGGGCCATCTTCCCGGAAGAACTGCACAAGGCCCAGGAAATCTTCCTGACCGGGACCGCCGTCGAAGTGATTCCGGTCGGTGTGATCGACGAATTGAAATTCACAGTCGGGCCGATCACCCAGCAACTGCAGGCGGACTACACCGCTCTCACTCAGAACTTTGCCTGACGATCCGGCCACTCATGCCGGTAGGGGAAGTGTCTGCGTGAAGTGGTGCAGAAAGATGCCCGCCGCGATCGCGACGTTCAGGGAATCGGTGCCGGGATGCATCGGAATGGTGACCTGTTGATCGCAGAGTGACAGCGTTTCATCGTCGAGGCCGGTGTCTTCATTGCCCAAGAGCAATCCCAACCGCCGCGCGCGGGTGGCTTGGGATAAGGGAACGGCCTGGTCATTCAAGACCGTCCCGACCAATTCGAACTGGAACTCGGATCGCAACCGCGCCAGATCGCGCGCCAGATTGCGTGATTCCAGCAAGGTCATCGATAACGCGGCTCCCATCGAGACCCGAATCACGCGCCGCATGTACGGATCGCTGCAGCTTGGTCCGAGCAGAATGGCATCAACGCCAAACCCCGCGGCAATGCGAATGATGGCTCCCAGGTTTTCCGGATTATCGCACTTGGGGCAAAGCACGATCGTCGCTGGTTGTGACACATCCGCAAACACAGCTTCAAGAGTGGGAGAAGGTTGCCGTCGGCCGCAGGCCATCACTCCCACATGAAAGTTAAAACCGACCAGCATCGACGCCACCGCATCGGGCAGCACATAACAGGGCACCTGCTCGGGAATGCGGGGTAACCATTCGCTGGCTCGCTTCTGCGTCAACAAAACGGAGGCGGTTTCATAACGGCTTTCGAGCAATCGTTGAACGGTCTTCGATCCTTCTACGATGAAGAAATCTCCGCGGCGCATAACCGGGGCGGACTTCACCTGGCGATAGACCTGCACGCGCGGGTCGTCGAGATGCTCAATAGGGATGCACGACATGGCAGACTGGTCACCCGCGCGGACGCCGCACTTCAGACGAGAATCGGACCGACTGAAAGATCAATCCAGGTATGAAACTCGCTGCCGGGGGAAAGCGTTCGCCAACCCACATCGTGGCCCTGCTGCTGCAGGTTGATGGCATCCGTGGGGCATGTGTACGGCTCCAGACAAATCGCTGATCGCTGCGGCGGCGTAAATGCCACGATCTCGCGAAAGATGGGCGGGCACGTCTGCGTCACCTGCAACCCGGCCCGTTCATCAAGAATCACACAATCGAACTGCGGCCCGGACGTATCGATATCGGTCAGCACATCGTCCAGAGTCAAAGTGTCGACATACGCTCCAGAGGTCAGATCGCGGCCTTCATCCACGGGAAGGGTTTCCCCGGTGGGCAATGATTGATCCAGCGGCCAGTATCGGCGGGCCGGCACTTCGACCGTGCAATCTCCGATGCGGCTGTCTGGCCCCAACGGCAATTTGAAGTAGGCATGCGTCCCCAATCCCCACGGCAAAGAGCGGTCGCCCGGATTACTGATGCGGAAGTTGGCCCGCAGACGGTTGTGCAGCAGTTCATAATCGACTTCGAGAATGAAGTCACACGGCCAGAATGCCAGTCGATCGGGTGCATCAACGCTCAGCTGAAAATGCCCGGTGACAAAATTGGTCCCTTGATTGATGACACGCCAGGGACGATCAAGACAGAAGCCGTGAATCGCATTCGGTTGAGCGGCAGTCACCGGCAGTTGATAGGCCTGCCCCTTCCAGGTGTATTGACCGGCACGAATTCGGTTCGGAAAGGGAAAGAGGATGGGAATGCCGCTACGGCTGGGACGTTCCTGCCCTGATTCAAAACTGGGGACCGCGTCGAGCACATCGACCGGCTGCCCCGCGACCATCGCCCGGAACTGAAAGCAGTTAAACCCTAAATCGGGCAGAACTTTCGCCGTCGCTCCCGTATCAATATCTGTCAGCGTCACAACCGACATGTTGTTCGCACCTTGATCCGCCACCCGAGCTTGTGTATCACCTCACAAGCACGACTATAGCAGAAACTATGTGGAGTCACACATCGTGGCCGTTGCAGTTGTCTCCAGCGGTTGCGACGATGGGAACACCGGCCGGATCGACCGGTCGGAGCTCCATCCTTTTTCGTACCGTGTCACCAGTTCCCCGATTGACGATTCCCGAGAGTGAATGTGCATGAGCAGCCCTGACAGCTTTGAAATCTGTCCCGCGACCTCGCGGGACGTCGCCGAACTGGACCAGTTTCTAGCACCCTTTATTGCCCAGGAACGCCTGCTGCCCCGCACGCGCGACGAGTTGGAAGACCTTGCCAAAGACGGGTTTGTCGCGATTCTTGATAACCAGATCGTGGGGTTCGCCGCCCTGGAAGTTTATTCCGTGAAGTTGGGCGAAATCCGCAGTCTGGCCGTGCATCCGCACTATCAGCGTCACGGCATCGGCAAAGGCCTCGTTCAGGCCTGTGTGAAGCGCGCCCAGGAACGGCGGGTCTTCGAGATTATGGCGATCACATCCTCGGAGGAGTTTTTCCAGCGCTGCGGGTTCGATTTCACTTTGCCGGGTGAGAAAAAAGCCCTCTTCATGCAGACTCGGGAACACTACTGATCCGACAGCAGGCCATCATGCCCACTGCGATAATGCGGTGGTTCGATCAGCAACAATCGGCCAGATGTGATCGAACTTGGAGACCTGCAGAATCTCGCGACCGACTTCCGACAGGTTGCACAGCACCATCTCGCCCGAATCTTTGTGAATTGTGGTCCACATCAGGCGCAGTGCTTCCAGCATCGATGACCCGAAATAGGGGGTCTGGTGGAAGTCGATCACCAGTTTTCGGCACTGACAGTTCCGCAGCTCTTTCAGGACGCTGTCGAGTTCGCGCATGACGGCATCGTCGCACAGGCTGCCTACGGGACGTTCCACTTCCAACACCACCACATCGCGGTCTTGCGTCAGGTGAAAGTATTCGCCAGCGCTCATGACTGTTCTCCGTTCGTCATCGCCGGTTTGGCTTTACGGCGTTTGATCATCGTGACTTGATTGCCCGTCTCATTGAACTCCACGACATCCATAAAGGTTTGCATCAGGAGCAAACCTCGTCCCGATGGCTTCTCCAAATTCGCCGGGTCGGTCGGGTCGGGGAGTTTCGACCAGTCGAACCCCGGGCCTTCATCGCGAATGGTATACACGGCCTGCTCAGTCGAGAGATCTGCCGAAACATAGATCCGCCGCTGAGCGTAGGGTTCCATGGAAGCCCGTTCCCGAGCGAGGTCGTAATAGGCATGGTGATCTCCCTCCCGGAGACGGGAACTGACTTCCAGGTTCCCATGAAAACAGGCATTCACCAGAGCTTCCTGCAAGGCGACCCCCATGCGGACGCGGTCACTTTCATCGCACATACCCATGCCGAGCGCGGCATCTTGCAGGTATTGCACCATGGTGGAGACCAGTTCGTGATCATTCTCCAGTTCGAATTTGACATGCTGCTGTTTCAGGCGACGCATCAGCCGAGCCTGAGCGCGATCGGCCTTGGAAATCGACAGCACCTGCTCGACCGTATCACATAAGTCGGCCGAGAGGCATTGTTTCGGCACATAACTCGAGGCACCCGTGCGCAAGGCCTGCACGGCGATTTGTTCGCTGCCCTGGGCCGTCATCAATATCACGGGAACGAGCGGGTAGTTCTGCCGGATCATTTTGACGAGTTCCAACCCGTCCAATTCCGGCATATTCAAATCGGTGACGACCAGATCGGGCAGGTGCAGTTCAATCTCTTCCAGCGCTTCACGCCCGTCTTGCGCAAAATGAATCGTCCAGCCCTCTCGGCCGCGCAACAGTCCTCCAGCCAAACGTCGATCGACCAATGAGTCGTCGACGACAAGTACAGATGGCATCGTTGTGGTCTCCCACTCAATGGATGGACTGGAATTCGGGAAGACGTGCGGTTGAGATGGCTCTATCGTCGCCATTCATGCTCGCGACTGCAAGTAGTGTTGCAGTTCGGCGATGACAGATGTCAGTACTTCCCCCAGTGACTCCATGTTTTCTGGCTGGGGAAGTTCTTCTGCCTGTTTTGCCTTCCGTTCCCATTCCAGGGCCTGTTGTTGTGCGGCTTTGACTCCAAATGTTCCAAATGCATTTTTGAGCGTATGTGCTCCTCGGGCAAATAACTTCAAATCCTTCGATTCCATCGCGATCTGTAACTGTGACCACACATCGGGACCTTCCTCGCAAAACGCTGCGGCAATTTCCGCAAAGAGTTCTTGATCGTTCCCTGTCGCCGAGAACGCCTGCTCCCAGTCAATCAGGTCTTTCGGAACCACGGCCGCATCCGTAATGGGGCTGACCACTATCGACGGGCTTTCCCCCAGTTGCGGTCTTTGCGCCGCCGCATGAGAACTGGCCCCCAACTTTTCGGCAATCGATTCAATCGCCTGGAACAGCAGTTCCGAACGGATTGGCTTGGAGATGTAATCATCCATGCCGACCGCGA
The DNA here is from genome assembly GCA_016125225.1 of bacterium. GTDB lineage: Bacteria > Planctomycetota > Planctomycetia > Planctomycetales > Planctomycetaceae > DSVQ01. Next base: position 40,107 of record WGME01000008.1, read on the forward strand.
GACACCGCTCGCGATCTCCGGCCAAGGCATGAGCCGTCATCGCCACGATCGGCAGTCGCTGGCGATGGGAAATCGCTTCCCATTCCCGAATGGATTTGGTGGCGTCCAACCCATCGAGTTCGGGCATCTGGACATCCATCAGCACCAGGTCGAAGGGTTCCGCGAGAGCCCGATCGACCGCAGCTCGACCATCTCCAGCCACTTCGACCACATGTCCCCAACGTTCCAGCAGACCGACGGCAAGTTTCTGATTGATCACGCTGTCTTCCGCCAGCAGAATTCGTAGCGGCCGCGACGCCTGTCGATGGGCCGCCACGGTCGCGGTCTTCCATTCTTCGGCGTGCTTCGCCCCCAAGGCCTGCAGAATGGCATTGAACAATTCCGACTGCTTGATGGGCTTGATCAGGTACGTGTCGACTCCCAGATCGGCGCACTCCTGCACATCGTCGGAGCGATCACTGGAAGTCAGCATGACGATAATGCCGCGGCATAGGGCTTCCTCTTTGCGCACGGCATGCACCAGGTCGAAGCCACTTTGCCCGGGCATATTTACATCGGTGACCACCAGCGAATAGGGTTTGCCGGCGGTGGCCTGAAATCGGAGTTCTTCGAGAGCTTCGGGCGCACTGCCGGCGAGCACTGGTGCCATCCCCCAACTGCTCAACATCTCGGCGAGAATGCGGCGGTTGGTACTGTTGTCGTCGACGATCAAGACACGTAAGCCCTGCAGCAGTTCGGGTGCCGCCGGTATCGCTTGATCTCCGGCTTCGTTGGCCAACTGAAAGACGGCGGTAAAGTGGAATGTGCTCCCTTTCCCCACTTCACTGTCGACCCAGATGCTGCCCCCCATCAGATCCACGAGACGCGAGCAGATGGCAAGTCCCAGCCCCGTCCCACCAAAGCGACGCGTGGTCGATGCATCGGCCTGTTCAAACGCCTGAAAGATGGCGCGGAACTTCTCCAGGGGGATACCGATGCCTGTATCTGCCACTTCAAAATGAAGCATCACAGAGTCGGCAGGAGTTTTGGCTGAGCCATCGACGGACACGCTCACCAAGACTTCGCCATGTTCCGTGAACTTGATGGCATTTCCGATGAGATTCACGACGATTTGCCGAATGCGATTGGCATCGCCGATGAGCACATCGGGCACGTCGGGTTGAATCTGACAGGCCAACTCCAGGCCTTTACGATGGGCCCGCAATCCCAGCGATTTGAGCGTGTCGCCCAGAAACTCGCGGAGTTCAAACACCGCTTCATCCAGATGCAGCTTGCCTGCTTCAATCTTCGAAAAATCGAGAATGTCGTTGATGACCGCGAGCAAAGATTCGCCTGATTCATGCACCAGTCGCAGGTAATCACGCTGCACCGGAGTTAAGGGCGTGCCCAGCACCAGTTCCGTCATGCCGAGCACGGCATTCAACGGTGTGCGAATTTCGTGGCTCATGTTAGCCAGAAAATCGCTTTTCGCACGGTTGGCCGATTCGGCTGCCAAGGCCGCCTGCCGCAATGCTTCCTGCGCATGCTTCAATGGCGTGATGTCGTGCGAGACCCCGTAGGTCCCCACGATCTGCCCCTGTTGATCGCGCAGCGGTAACTTCGTCGTCGACATCCAGCGACTGGTACCGTCGGGGTATTCGATGAACTCCTCCTTGGCAATCAGGGGTTGCTCCTGCTGGATCACCTGCATCTCGTCTGCCATCGATACTTGGGCATGCTCGGCTGGGAAGAAGTCGAAGTCGGTCATGCCAATCGCATCAGCCGGGTCTTCAAGACCACTGCGTTTCGCCTTGGCCGGATTGATGCGGAGATAACGGCCCTGGCGGTCTTTGAAATAGATATTGTCGGGGATGCTGTTCATCAGGCTGTCGAGCAGGTTCCGCTCCTGATCGAGCGCCCGCTCCGTCAGAATCCGGTCGGTGACATCCGAGAAGACCCCTTGAATGCCCACCAACTTGCCCGTGGCGTCATAGACCGGCGTCTTCACCACATGGGTAAAGCGCTGTTCGCCAGCTGGTGTTTGAAACTCTTCCGTCGTTTCAAAGTTCTGCCGACTGTCCATCACCTGCCGATCATCGCGACGATACTTCTCCGCCAGATCACGCGGGAAGAACTCGAAATCGGTCCGACCGAGAATTTCTGAAGGGGTCCGCCGCAAAGCCACACAGAAGAGTTGATTCGCGAAGGTGATGCGGCCGTTGATGTCCTTGCGGAACAAAGCCAACGGCAAGGTTTCGACGAGCGATTGATAAAACGCCTCCGACTCCATCAGCGCCTGTTCAACACGACGCCGTTGATCGAGTTCGTTATCGTACCGGCGCTTCAACCGGCCGACATCTTCGCAAAGCTGGGCAATGAGCGTGAGAAAGCGTTCGGGTGGAACCTGAAAGGCTTGCTGCGAGCCCGATAATTCGATGGTCACTCCCGCAGGGTCGGTAGGATGGGGTGGAGCGGATGTTGACAGCAGCGCCCGCACGGCCGCAAGCAGGTCACGCGGCGGTCGATCTCGACTGATGACCTCTTCAATTCCCAACTGCAACGCAGAAACGATGCTCGCAAAACTGCCGGGTTCAATCAGGCCCCATAACACCACATTCGGAACCTGCCACCGGTCCCGGACCCGATCCATCGCAGCAAATTGCGATTCTCCGACCAGAACGAGCACCGTGTCGGAGCTGTCACGCAAATCAGGGAGTTGCTCGGCCTGATCGATCGGCACGATGGGCAGTCGCGCCTCTTTGAAGACATAGATCAGCGCATCGCGTTGGACGCTGGGCGTATCAACCACATAGACCTGGGGCATGCCGCTCATTCCCGGAGATGGGCCTATCACGAGGGGATGGGATTATCGTGACACTTCACTCCGGCCGATGCCAGTGGAGAGCGATAAAAAGCAACGACCGCAGTGCGAGTTCGTCACACTGCGGCCGTTGATGATGTCTGGGATGACCACACAGGCCAGCGATTAGAGACCCGGCTCCACGCGGACCAGACCACCCTTGGGCTTCTCACCGGTATCTTTGCCGGTGCCGAAGATCGTCACAAAGCAGCCACCTTCTTTGTCGAAAGCCAAAGACGTGGGACGATCGAAGGAGAGAATTTTCGTGGCTTTACAGGTCTCGCCATCGATCGTTAATTCGAACAGGCCGCCTTGAGCGGTGTCGACCCAGGAAAAGTCGGTGGCATACAGCTTGCCGGTCTTGGGGCTGTAAGCCAGACCGGTGATGTCGTTCAGTCCCGTGGCGAACTTCTTGGTCAGCTTGCCTTCGGCATCGTACATCGTCAACAGCGAGTCCCCCGGCTGATTGACTTCGCCGCCTTGGCTGACGACAAGTTGCTCTCCATCGGGAGTCACGGTGATCGCGATCGGAGCATCGACTTCGGTCGCTTCCTTGGTGGCGATGGTGGGAATCAATTCGCCCGGCTTGCCATCGACCACAGCAGCCTTGGCGATCCAACCCTTGGTGTCGTCGCCGTTGCAGGTCACATAGATCGCATCTTTGAACACCGTCACGCCGTAGAAGTTGCCTTCACCCTTCGGGCTGAGATCTCCCGGAGCAATCGGCCCCAATGTGAACTCAGCTTCCGCTTCGTTTTTCGGCTTCCCGGCCGGAGGCGTCGCTTCGATCTTGTAGACGCGGACCAGTTCTTCGCCATCTTTACGGCTGCCATCGGCCACGATCAATCGGTCTGCACCCCACAGGGCCACGCCGAGAGGACCAATGTCGTACATCGGGCCTTTGCCGTAGATGTCGGTTGGATAGGAGTCGACTTCCAGCCAAACCTTTTTGGGCTTGCCGGGACCATAGCGAAACACGCCCTGCTTCGAGACCACGAAGACGTGGCCGGTTTCTGGATGCACGGTGACGCCGGAAGGATTATCCAGATGCACCACCTCTTCGGTGAAAGCGGGGCCAGCCGGCTTTTCCTCAGCGGGTTTCTCTTCCGGCTTCTTTTCTTCCGCTGGCTTTTCTTCGGTGGGCTTCTCTTCTTTGGGTTTTTCTTCAGCAGGTTTTTCGGCTGCGGGCTTCTCTTCAGCCTTGGCTTCGGGTTTCGCCTCGTCCTGGGCGAAGGTCACAACAGCGTTGCCACTGGTGATAAGACCGATCACCAGTAGACTCAGCCACCAGCGTTGCATGCGTAACATGTTGTGAGATCCTTTTGTATCAGCACGGTGAAAGCGAGGACGTTAACTGTCCATTCCCTTAGGAGAAATGGTAGCCAAACCGAATCCGAGATCAAAGCGTGACGGACTTCCCGCCTCTTCAAATACCACCACGAGTTCCAATTGCTGGTTGAAATCCCACCCCTACTGTTCTTTAATGCAGACTCCATTCGATCCACCGCATTTCTGCAGTGGCAACTGTTACGTTCTGGCATTGATCAGACAGGAAGAACCATGCGCCAAAGTTTTTCTTCGATGCTCAGCTTGGTCGTTGTGTCGACATTGATATTCGCCACAGAGACATCCGCGGCAGACCTGCGAACCTGGTCCGACGCTTCGGGAAAGTTCAAGCTGAAAGCCGAACTGGTCTCCGTGGATGACGGGTCGGTCACCCTCAAGGGTGAAGACGGCAAAGAGTTCGAAATCCCGCTCACGAAACTCTCAGCTGCCGATAAAAAATTTCTGGAAAGCCTCGACAGTCAGAACCCCTTCGCCGCCAAGTCAGACAATCCATTCCAGAAAAAGGCGATGAGCAAAGACGATGACGAGCCGACAGCGGGTGGGCCGGCTCAAATCGACCCTCCAGTGAACTGGCAAGACGCCCAGGAAATTGCTCCGACCCCACCTCAAGGGGACTGGTCGTACAAAGTTGAACCAATCACTGGTCCTTTAGCCGATGTGAAATCGTTCAAAGCCGTCGCGATCTCTCAGCCCGATAACAAGGCCGGTTTCAAGAAAGCCGCACTCAACCCTGTCGCCAAGAAATTCGCCCTGAGTTTCTTCTCGGAAGGGCAACGTGGCAGCGGTACGGGCACCAACTATGTCACGCTGGTCGACTGGGATAAGGGGCGGGCAGCCAGTCCCGGCAAAATGGAAGGTGAACCCTATGCCATTGCCGATCTGCATAACGATGGTCAGCGTGCACTGATGATTCGCGATGTCTGGGGCCACAACAACAATGATCGCCTGGAAGTCTGGAAGATCGCGGGCAGCCGAACTTCGAAGCTGCTCTCCTTCGTTCCTTACCCCGAAAGCAACGGCAAGAATCACGATATCGGCTGGGCGCGCTTCCTGGGAGATGACCGCTGCATCACCAAAGTGGGCGGGCAGATTGTCGTCTGGCAACTCGATCCCTTGCAGCCTTTAATGAGATTTGCCTGTGATGGCTACTGCCACCCCGCCCTCAGCCCGGATCACCGTTATGTCGCCTTCGCTCAAGATACCTATGTCGCCATCATCGATCTGCAGGAAGAACAATGTGTGGCAGCGTTACCGATTCCGGGGACCGGGCGGGCAACACATCCTCAATTGGCTTTCAGTCCCAATGGCACCAAACTTGGTCTGCTCAATTGGGAGTGGCTTTACACCTGGGACTTGAACACCGGGAATGTTCTCAATGAACTGTATACTGGGAATGAAGGCCATAACGCGGGGCTTTTATTCACGTCCAATGACCATGTGATGATTGGCAATCAGAACGTGATCGACCTGCCGAACAACATTAAGCTTTGGCAGTATCCCCCGCCGTTTGCCACCTGGAATCATCCCCTGGCGCTGGATGAATGGACGTTCTTTCCCATCGCTCCCGGTCATGGCAAGCCAGGCATTGTGGTAGCGGCCAGACTGCCCCACCCCGCTGCACTCACCAAACTGGAACAGATGAAAGACGACCCGAACCTATTCGCCGTCAAGCCGGGCTCGGCCGTCAAGATTGATGTTCAGGGCGTCGGCGATGCGTCGAAGCGGACCGAAATCCAGAAATCGCTCACGGAAAAGCTAACGGCGAACGGTTGCACCGTATCCGACCGTGCCCCTCTCTCACTGGTCGCTACGGTGACTCCCGGCAAGAGCGAAAAGCTGCGATTCTTCGGCAGCTTTGATGAGTATGATTTCCCGGCCACACTCAGCAAGCTCACATTTCTCTTAAATGGTCAAACCATTTGGGAGCGTGTCGGCAGCAATGTGCCGGGCATCGTCACACGTCAGAATGGGGAATCGATGTCTGACGCTTTAAAGCGGCTGCAGGCGATACCCAACTACAATATTTATCTTTCGCAGCAGTTGCCGAAGTTTCTGATGAAGCCGCAAGCAACACCCGCGAACAATTCCCCGGGGGCAAAAACCAGTGCGGAGTACCTCGGCAGCACGCAGGTGTCAACCGCGGGGATTCGCTGACTCAAACGTCAATGCCAGTAACTGCGATCCAGCGCTCGATAATTGATCGCTTCGCTCAAATGGGCCACGCCGATCTCTACCTCACCCGCGAGGTCGGCGATGGTCCGGGCGATCCGCAGGATTTTATCGTGAGCACGAGCCGATAACCCCATCTGTTCCATCGCCTGCTTAAGCAGGTTCTCGGCGTCGGTCTGTAACCGACAGTATTTGCGAATTTCCGACGGGGCCATGCGGCCATTCAGCTTTAGCGACTGCGCACCGAACCGCCGGTGTTGCACTTCGCGGGCCTGCAGCACTTGTTCCCGCATGGTGGCCGAGTTCGTGCCACTCTGCTGATTCGAAAGTTCCCGAAACGGCACGGCCGGAACTTCGATGTGGATGTCCAGCCGATCGAGTAACGGACCACTCAGCCGACCCAGGTACCGTTCGATGGCCTGTGGATTGCAATGACACTCTTTGCGCGGGTCGCCCCGGAATCCACAGGGACACGGGTTCATCGCCGCGACCAGCATGAGATTCGCCGGGAAGGTGAGACTTCCCATGGCCCGCGAAATGGTCACCGTGCCATCTTCGAGCGGTTGCCTTAGCACTTCGAGCGTCCGCCGATTGAACTCCGGCAGTTCATCGAGAAAGAGAATGCCATGATGGGCGAGCGAAATTTCGCCCGGCGATGGTGTGCTGCCCCCTCCGACCAAACCGGCTTCACTCACAGTGTGGTGAGGTGAACGAAACGGCCGCCGTAGCATCAACGGCTGACCGGGTTCCAATCGTCCCACCGCACTGTAAATGCGCGTCGTCTGCAGACTTTCTTCTTGAGAAAGATTGGGCAGAATGGTGGCGAGCCGTTGGGCCAGTAATGTCTTGCCAGTTCCCGGCGGACCGAGCATCAACAGATGGTGCGAACCAGCCGCTGCCACGGTGACCGCACGTTTCGCGCTCTCCTGACCTTTCACATCGGCATAGTCGATAGCATACCGCCCGAACTCTTCGACGGCGTTGATCCACGAAAACTCTGCCGGTGGAATATCGAGCATGCCACTGTAGAACCCGACCGCTTCGGTCAGTGATGCCACAGGGATCACTTGAACGCCATCAACCACGGCGGCTTCGCGGGCATTGCTCACCGGCACTACGATGCCCGCCTGCCCGCGTTCTTTGGCGGCGAGTGCCATCGACAGCGTTCCCTTGGCTGGTCGCAGTGTGCCATCGAGGGCCAGTTCTCCCGCGGCGGCATAACGGGCGAGTTTGTCTGATTCCAGTTGCCCGCTCGCCACCAGCAGACCAATGGCGATCGCGAGATCCATGGAGGCCGCATCTTTGGGGAGGTCCGCAGGACTGAGATTGATCACCACGCGATCAATCGGCCGCACATAGCCACTGTTGACCAATGCCCGTTCAATGCGATGGGTGCTTTCCCGAACGGCGGCTTCCGCCAGACCGACCAGAATGGTCTTGGGCATCGCCCCCGGCGAGATGTCGACCTCCACTTCAACGGGAAGGGCATCGATCCCCAGTAGAGAATAGGTGGAGAGTTTCGCCAGCATGCCCCGGTATCCAGAACAGCAGAAATCGACGCGCGTGCATCATTGTGCGGCGAGCACCCACAGCATGCAACTCGCCCGGCGCCGGACTTCTGCCGTTTTCGGATGCGAAGGCTGTCAATTTGTGACGATCCGAACGATCGCAGCGACTTCGAACGAAGTTTTACGCAAATCTTGCCGATACCGAGACTGTTTGCCTCAAGTGAATCCGGAACTCGCAGGGACTATCGGATGCCGCAACAGGAACCGCGTCGCTGGTTGTTCTGGTATGGGTGGGTGGTGTTGCCAGCCGTGTTGAGTGTTCTGTTGCTCGGGGCCTCGGTCGCGAAAGCGGCCCGGATCAAAACTCCTATGCCTTTCGTTCATTCAATGAATGAGAACGCCGCACAATCGGCGATCTGCCGGGGTGGGGAGAACCCGGCCATGAAAGCGGCCATCGCCGATTAGCATCGAAGCAGGTGGTCGCGGGAGGGGCATGTGCTGGGCCGATTTTCATCGCTGCAGGTGGCGCACGGTGCTGCGGGCATTGGCTTGCTCTGCTGGATCGTGCTCGTCGTGCTCATCTGCTGGCGATCCACGCAAGCGGAACCGAAAGGCACCACGGGATTGCCTTGGGCATGGATTGAGCATCACCCGATCGATCGGCCCACAGCCGATCATCAAATTCCGGTGGAGGACGCGGAAGACGGCGAACCGGCTGTCGCTTCCGATCTCTCATGCCCCGATATCGACGACTTTCGCATGGAAGTTCGCGTGGCGCTGGGGCAGATTGAACGCGAACTGCGAGTTCTGCGGACTCAGGCGCACAGCAGTTCCTTTATCGAAATAGAACAACGACTGACAGCGATTCAACAACAACTCGCCGTTCAGCAGCAGATTACCGTTCACGGAGATCAGCACAACACGCAGTATGCGATGCTATCGCAACGGATTGAGCGGCTGACGAAACTGATCGGCCAGATGAACCGCCCTGCCGACCCGCCGATCTCGGCCCTCACGGCGATTCCGGCACCGGAGTTGGTTACCAAGCTCTACCCGCTGGATGATCTCACCGTCGCCGATGTCCGGCCGCTTGTGGAACCGTTGTTATCTCCCGATGTTGGGCTGCTGGCGAGTACCGCTGAAACGTCGACCGCCGAACGGTCGGCGATCCTGGTCCGTGACCGTGTGGAAGTCATTGCCAAGGTGGATCAATTGCTGGCGGAATTGACGGCCCGCCCCTTCCAAATTGAATTGCAGATTTCGCAGGACACGACCACATCGTCCGCGATCGCCACGCCCGCACAAAGCCGGTTCACCACCGCACATGGCCAGCCCATCCGCTGGATTGGCGACGTGCTGGAAGCGGCCCCGTGTGCAGAACCCGCCTGGGTAACCGTGGAAACCGAGACCGAATTCCTGGCACCACGACCGGCCACACAACCCCGTCTGCAATTAAGTATCACGCCCCGCATCGTCCGCGAACGGCGTTGATGGAAGCCCAGGGATCGCTATCCCTGGGCGTCTGCCTGGCAGATCGCCCGGTACTTCTCGACGGTCGCGGCGAGGCCGAATTCTAACGCATCGGCGATCAGGGCATGGCCGATGGAGACTTCGAGCACGCCCGGCACCGCTTGCAGGAAGGGACCCAGGTTTTCCAGATTGAGGTCATGCCCGGCATTGATCCCCAGTCCCGCGGCGGTGGCTTGCCGGCCCGCTTCAGTATACTGAGCCGTCATCTTTTCCTTGCGGGAGGTCGTGAACTCTTCGGCATAAGGGCCGGTGTAGAGTTCCACGCGGTCGGCACCGAGATCACGCACGATGTCCCACGATGTCGCATCGGCATCCATGAAAATGCTGACACGAATGCCTTTGTCTTTGAGTTCGCGGATGATCGGCCGCAACTCATCCGCTTGCTTCGGCAAGTCCCAGCCGTGGTCCGACGTGAACTGATCGCGGGCATCGGGCACCAGCGTGCATTGAGCCGGTTTGACCGAAGTGACGAGTTCCATGAACTCGGGTTCCAGCGGATTGCCCTCGATGTTGAGTTCGACTTTGATGGTGCGGGCCAGATCGTAGACATCGCTGCGGCGGATGTGCCGTTTGTCGGGTCGCGGATGGACCGTAATGCCATCCGCCCCGGCCGCAATGGCGATCTCTGCGGCTCGCAGCACGCTGGGGATCTCCAAATCGCGGCTGTTCCGCAGCAGGGCGACTTTATTGACGTTGACGCTGAGTGCAGTCATGGAAAGGTTGAGGGTTAAGGGTTGAGGGCAGGACGCCCAGGGATCGCTATCCCTGGGCTTCAGTCTTCGTGAGCGATGTCGTACAGTTACGCAGGCCGAGGACCATCAATACACACACCGACATCACACCCGCCGCGACCCAATAAGGCAAGGCTTGACTGGCTCCGTCGAGTCCCAGAAGTGACAGTCCGAGCATCGGCCCGAGAATTCGCGCCAGGGAAGACATGCTTTGTCCCACGCCAAGAATGCCCCCTTGTTCGTCGTCCCCGGCATTCAGCGATAGTAGTGAATTGATGGAAGGCGTGGTCGCCGAGAAGCCCACCACGGTGATCGGCAACACCACATACAGCACGGCCAGGGACGACTGCAGGCTCGAGACACCAATCAGCAGCAGGCCGATCGTCATCATGATCACGCCGACGATTCCCATGCGGAACTCGCCCACCTTGGGCAGGAACCGGCGGATCAGGAAGCCTTGGGCGATCGTCAGAATGAAGCCGATGTAGGCGAAGACATAGAAGTTGTACTTCGCATTGAGGCTGAGATGATCGGTTAACAGCGACAGCGTGCTTTCAAACTGTGAGAAGGCAAACGTTGACAGAAAGATTGTCGAGTACAACCAGCCCATATAGGGCCGTGTCATCGCCACGCGGAACGAAGCCATATCGAACCAATGCCGTTTGCGAGCGGGATCGCTGCCCGGTTTCAGTGATTCCGGCAGCATCACAATAGCGGCGAGAAACGCCATCCCCGACAGCACCGCTGCGACATAGCCCGGCGCAGGACTGGGGGCGACATCGGCCTCAGCGACAAACTGGGCTCCCAGAATTGGTCCAAAGGTGAAACCGACCCCGAATGCTGCCCCAATGAGGGCCATTCCTTTGCCCCGCCCTTTGGCATCGGTGACATCGGCAATGTATGCCTGCGCGGTCGGAATGGTCGCCCCCGCGATCCCGGCTGCGACACGGGAAATGAACAACCACAACAGTGGACTCAGGCCGAGGATCAAGCCTTGATTACCCAACTGTGTAATGCCACCGAACGCAGCATACGACAAAGTCGAGCCGAGCAGGCCGATGAGCAGAATCGGCCGACGACCGAAGTGGTCGGACAGCCGTCCCCAGACCGGCGCGAAGAGAAACTGCATCGCCGAGAACGACGCCATCAGCACGCCGAGTTGCCAGCCTGCGGCATCAAAGTGCTTGCCATACCGCGGCAACAACGGCAGCACGATGCCAAACCCCAGCAGATCGATAAAGACCACAAGGAAGATGATGAACAACGGCGAACGAGACACAGGCAGGCCTTGAGCGGGGGAAATGTCGAAGGTCGAAATACGAATGACGAAAGGATAGCAGAATTGAAGCAGCCACGCCTGTCTGTGACTGCCGGGAGTTATTGAATCTCAAACAACGGATCACAACCAGCAGGTCTTCCGAAACCTAAAGCTTGATCCACCTGATTTGCCGGATAGAAAAAGTACATGCACGTCCGGTTTGCGAGTCTCCAACGATCGGTGTTTTGCGGAGTGAAGTAGTAGAATCCGTCTCCGTCATACACATCAGCTTCCCAATAACCACGGCGCGACAGCAACAAATACGGGATGATGTAGATGGCGAGAATGATGGCAATCATTCGCCACGTACGTGGGCTGAACCATGTCCAAGGGGCAAACCAGTTGAGCGGATAAGGCAACACGTCGGACATGACAGTGGCTCGGAGGTTCCGTGAATTCGTGCACGAGACCAGCAACGCATGCTCGGTTTACAAATCCACTACAAGAGCGAGAGAATCCTGCAAGATTGCCACCAGATCTGCCAATCGTTGATAGGCCAAGGTTACAGAGCAAGCTGGATCAAACAATGGCTGAGAAGGGGTATCGTCCACGGTTTTGATTCCCCCATCCCACTTCCGCCATCCGAACTGCGAATCATCCGCGCAGCCACCACCATGCCAGCCAGCACAGGAGCGGCGTGAGGCCGAAGACGAGGGCCATGCCGATGATGTTCGCACGGGAATTGTCGGGCCAGCGGGCCATGTCCACCCATTTAGCCCTCGGTCCCACGGACCGGGGGCAATCGAGAAAAAACAGCCCCCCCGTTGCGAGCAACAGGGGGCTAAGTGATCAACCCACGATCTCCGGATCGGTTTCCGGAACGGCGTCGTTGGTGGGGTCGAACCATTCGTCCTTGAAGACGATGCGTTTCTTGTGCTTCATCGCGAGGTTCGAAGTCAACGCCATGATGGCGTCTTTCATCCCCTGTTCGCCGGGGCATCGCAGGCCACCCTCGGCGATCGGGCCGAAGTTGTTCGTGCGGATGCAGTAGGCAAAATGCTCCATCTCTTCGGTGTAGCCACGGCTGACCTGACCGATGTCGGCCACGGCGGCAGCCTTGGAGGGGCCGGTGCTATCGCTGGCCTGCAAGGCCGGTTTGCCATCGTTGCCGTTGAGGACGTACAACCGCTGATCGGCTCCACCGCCGCCGGTGACCGGGCTGGCTTCCTTGTAGAGCATAGCTTCCAGCTCCTGCTTCATAATCAGCGTGGCCCGGCTGCCGAAGACCGTTTCGCCATAGGGCTCCATGCGATTCGTGCTGATCGACGAGTAAGTCACAATGGTGATGTCGTTCTTATCCTCAGCGTAATGCGGGCCGGGGAATTCGAAGGTCATGTAAACATGATCGTCGATCTCGCGGTCATCGGCCTGCTGTTCGGGCGAGCCGATCCCCTTCACGCCGTAGAAGTTCTTGCCGCCATATCCCTGGCACGCAATCGGCTTCACCTTGCCGAGGAAGATGCTGCAGGCATCGAGTTGATGGCTACCGAGTTCGGCCATTAAGCCACCCCCGGTGTTGTTGTAAAGACGCCATTTGACGAGCTTGTCGAGTGACGGATAACCGAGGTCTTTCGACAGCAGTTCGTCGGCATCTTTGAAACCGAGTTCCTTCGCCATGGCATCAAGACCCGCCCGGTCCTGCTTGGCAATCGCGGGCTGCCAGCTATCACGGCCGGGGAAGCTGTTATTGCGATGCCATTGGGCGCGGATGAACTTGATGTCGCCGAGCAAGCCATTCTTGATCAGTTCGTTGGCGTTGTCATACAGCACGTTGTAGTGGCGTTGATGGCCGACCGCGAGGAGCAGTTTCTTTTCCCGAGCGATGCGGATCATTTCCTTACACTCGGTGACCGAGTGGGCCATCAATTTTTCGGTGAGAACATGCTTGCCGGCATTCAGACAGTCGATCGCCACGCGTGCGTGCTGACACAGCGGGACGGCGATGACGACCGCTTCGATTTCCGGGTGAGCTTTGAGCAGTTCCCGATGATCGCGATAAAGCTCGATCTTCATCGCGGTTTCGCGGCCGAGCTTCTTGATGAGGCCCGGGCGAACGTCGTTGCCATCGCCATGCAAGGCTCGCACGCGGTTCAGGTCACGCAGGTCTGCGACGGCGACGATATCCATGTAGGCGGGCGGATGCTGACCGAGCAGCACGCTGCCCTCATCGCCGGAACCGATGAAGCCCACCTTCACCGGGTTGCCCTGCAGATGCTCATAGCCGAAGTAAGCCGCCCCCAGACCGGGCACCGCCGCCGCGGCACCGACCAGGAATGACCGCCGGGTAAAACTGACGGCTTCATGAAAATTGTCTTTACCGAGCCGTTGTTGTTCGGGTGTGAGTTGCATGTGCTGGTTCTCCTCAGTCAATTCGCGGGCTTATGCCCCCGTGGATATTTCGATACTCGATAAGAAATTGAATACTCGCTAGTCACGCGGCCTGCGGCGGAACAGCAGGCCCAACAGGGCGTCGACACCGAACCACCGGCCAGTGGGCAGGAAGACGAATGCCAAGCACGCCGTGGCTTCGATGAGCACCTTATTGACGATGTAGTTGTGTTCGATGCCGACTTCCGGCGGACAGCCCGGCCAAGGAGGTGCGGCCAGATAGAACATGGTCAGCAACCCTGCGGCCCCCAATGCGGCGAACCGAGTGAACAGACCGGCGATCAACAGCCCGCCCAGAATGGTCAACCCCCACATGGTCTGCAGGTTGATTGACCGAACGGGTGTCATCGCTTCCGGGACGGGGCCAGCTAATAACTGTGACTCGCTCAGCAGCTCGGTGGCTTTGGTCTTCAATTCATTTTCAAGTGCCTGGACCGGCCCCACCAAAGACTTCCGCAGTTGCTGGAGTTCTCCCCATTGCCGCGAGAGATGGTCCCACTGGTAAGCCGTTTCCGCTTTGGCGAGATTGGCCTCGTACCGGGCGATCAGAGTTTGATACTGCTCCACATCTCCCATCCGCTGTTCGATGACCGCCCCTTCCTTGGTCTTCTGCAAAATGCCGACGCGTTCCGGATCGCCCTTGAGCAATGCGGCCAACTGTTCCTTGTACGACAAGCGGCTGTTGAGTGTGTAAACCCGATTGATCGCATCATGAAATTTTTTGCGTAAATCGGCTTCGGCCTGTTGTTCCGTGGTGGGCTCGGCAATCAACGGGGCCTGGTCGAGAATCGCATCACGCTCGTTGGGAAGCAGATGGTAGCTGCCATCGACGATCAACCGCTTCTTCGCGGCATCGAAGCGAATGGCTTTGCTCCATTTCGACAGATCCACCCCATCCGGCAGTTGGGCCAACTCGGCGACGAATTCCTTCGGGCCGTTGAGCATGAGGTTCAATTGATCTGCGACACTGCGGCTCCCTTTCGGGGCTTCGGTGGCACCAGGATAATGACTGACGTACCGGGCATACCAGGCGTCCCATTTCGCGGCCATCTGGTCGTAGTCCAACCAGCCCAGATCATTCGGATCACCGGTCAAATTCCGGAAGTGATCGCGGAACGGCCCCGTGGCATTTTTGAGATAGCCTTCCGCCGACCAGGGTTGCGAGGTCTTCTGAGTGTTCAGCTTCCACAGCCCTTCGTACAGAAGGTGCCAGCCGATGAACAGCCGCAGCGTCACCAGAAAGAAGCAGGCTAAACGGGAGATTTTACGTTCATCACCGGGCACGCCGGGCCCTTTCACTCTCGAACATCAGGGGTGCAAACTCAGGCGGGGCAATCAGGGCGTTCGGACCAATCGGGCTGATGAGGCTCAAACCGATTCGGCGGCAAACCAACGTTCGGCCGCAATTCCCCGCATGATGGGTTGTAGTGTCCGACCATCGGCAGGGTAGGGGAACAGAATCACACCGACCTCTGGAAAATTATCGCAGCAGGCGAGGGCGTTTTCGACCCCTAGCACGAAAAAAGCCGTCGAGAGGGCATCAGAAAGTGCCGCCTGAGGTGCAATCACACTGACCGAGAGCATGGCATCGACGGGCCAACCGGACCGCGGATCGAGAATGTGCCCATATCGCTGGCCATTATGACGGAACCATTGCACAGCCGTACCGCTGGTGGAAAGGGCGGCATCCTTCAGTAGCAGCGTCCCGAACGGCCGGTCGGGCAGTAGCGGATTCTGCAAGGCCACCGGCCAACCGTCATGACCGGCATGACCGCCCCGCACCAGGGCACTGCTTTTGCCACCGTGTATCAACCAGTGTTCCACACCGGCCGCATCCAGAATTTCGGCCGCTCGATCCACCGCGTAGCCCTTCCCGATCGCACCCAGATCGAACATGGGGCCCGGTTGCGAAAAGTGGATGGTGGAATTCTCGCGGTCCACCTGGATGTGTTCCACTGCCGCGTCGGCAATCGCAGTTTTGAGTTCCTCTGTCGCGGGCAATCGTTCGGCCTTGCGGGCGGCTCGCCAGAGTTGAATCAGTCGGCCGACCGCTGGGTGGAAGGCTCCCTGCGTTAACCGATGCAATTCGAGGGCTTGCTCTAACAACGCCAGCAAGCGGGGCTCAACGGGGAAGGAGACCTGATGAGCCAGCGCATTCAATTGCGAGAGTTCGCTGCCACTGCGGTAGACGGAATACTGTTGTTCCAGCCGAGCCACTTCATCGAGCGCGGCCGAGGCGGCCTCCAGTTGCTGCGGCGGGCCATCGGGATTGAGCAGGATATCAAAATCGGTGGCCATGGCCGTGGTTCGCAACATCAATGCGGGACCACGCCCGGGTGGGGCCGATGAAGCAAGATGGTCGGCAAACTGTTGCCCGGCGTCTTCGATTTGCGAGCGTAAGGCCCGGCCAGCAAGAAAATCACGTCGATTGGCTGGAGACGACATCGCGGCCCACTTCGCGTCAAATCACGACGGCCCTGCACGGTGCCATCAACATGTAAGACGAGACAGTGTAACCGGTAGCGGTTGTTGGTCGATATGCCTGACCGATTATTCCGGGGCCTCGCCAGCAGACTCCGCGCTCTGGCCCCTCGGGCCTTGCCGTGGAGGAAAGGCATCCATGTCGGGGTCCATCGAAATTTTCGGCGCGGGACCGCGTTTGCTTTTCGAACGGGGCAATGAGAGTGGCGAAAAGGTCGGTTCCGGGGTGAATTGCAGCAGCCAGGACTCACGGCACACCTGGCAGGTGACGACCGTGCCGACCTTGGTCTTCGCCCGCAAAACAGACTGGGTTGTGGTCTGAATCGGAGCCTGGCACTTCGGGCAAGGAACTGTCTGAGATTCCGGCATCAGCATCGATCAGGCTCAAAGATCAGGCAGACTGCGTATGGGACTTAAGGCAGTGCCAATGTTGCAAAACGTTGAAACCATATGAACTAAAAATGAAACGACAATCGCCGGGACTAATGTCTTGGCGTACAGATGAATGCTGTAACCTAACTGAAGAAGTCGGGAGGGTGTGACCACCTGCTGTGGGGTTTCTGTCAAGAATGGCCAATTTCAGAGTTTCACCGCAAATCCATGCGGCATTGACCTTTGTGAGCGCTAACGAATCGCAACGCTTTTTCGCACTAAATGTTGCCACTGATACTCAGATGTGGCGTACCCCTGCGGGTTTCCCCCCAACACATCCCCTCGCACCGGGCTGCTGGTCAATGCACCATCTTGTTGAAGAAATCTGTCCGACGGAACGCGCCGCACTGCCGCAGACTCTTCGCTGCCGTTAGACTTGCCATCGGCAAGTGGTGTCGCGGCGTCGCTCGCGGGACACATCCTGGTCTTGGTCGGCAGGAATGAAGCAAAGCGTATGCACAAGTACATCATTATGGGAGCCCAAGGATGTGGCAAAGGGACCCAGGCCAAAATGCTGAAGGCGGAGTTTGACCTCGTTCATATCTCCGTGGGAGACATTTTTCGTTGGCATATTCAGTCACATACCAAGTTGGCCGCCCGCATTAAGCGTCTGATTGCCGAAGGCCACCTCGTTCACGATGATGTCGTGGAAGACATCGTGAAACAGCGTCTGCAAGAACACGACTGGAACTACGGTTTTATTCTCGACGGCTTCCCGCGCAATCGCACACAAGCGGAATTCTTCCTGGAAAGCTACGACATTGATGCCGTGATCCATATCGATGTCTCGGATGATGTCGTCTTTGAACGTGTGCTGGCCCGGCGGTTGTGCAGTCACTGCGGACTCGATTACAACCTGATTCACCATCGCCCCGCTGTCGCCGATGAATGCGATGTCTGTGGCGGAAAACTTGTCGCCCGGGATGACGACAATCCCGATGCCGTCCGTTCGCGGCTGAATGATTATCGCACCAAAACCGAACCCATTCTGGAGTTGTTCCGTCGTAAGGAACTGGTCATTCAGGCCGATGGCAGTCTGTCGGCGGCCGAAATTCAGCAGAGTATTCGCGCCCAATTGAAGCTGACGGGAAGTCAGACTGTCTGATCTGTCCGTGTCCGCTTCGCAACAGTCGCTGCCTGGATGAGGCAGCATGATTATGCACCGAGACGAAATTCGAGAGAGGATTGCCGCCGAAGCCGCGCGGCTGATGCTGCGGGGGAAGGAATCGGACTATGCCGCGGCACGGAAACGTGCTGCCCGCTGGTTGAAACGCCGCCGGTTACATCGCGACGAGATTCCCTCGAATCAGGAAATTCAGGTGCAGATGCAGGCCCTCTGCGGTATCCAGCATCAGGAGCAAGACCCCGCGACGTTGGCGCAGATCTATCACTGGACCGGCCAGTTGCTGGCGTGTCTGCAGGAATTCCCGGCTCTGTGCGATTGCGGAGAAGCGGAGTCGCGACCCGTGGCGGGAGCGCTCACCCGCATTCTGGTCCGAGGCGATGTCGCTGTGATTCGAGAACGTCTGGCTGCGGCCGGGTATGCTCCACAAAGCCTGCCGATCGACAGCCACGATCTGGCCAGTCCCGCCCACGTCACCTGGCGATTACGGCTACGTGGGCAGTTTCCCTGTGAGATTCTCGGCACTTTCGACGACTTGGAGAACCACCCCTCGGAGTGGCTGAACCGCGAGCAATTGCAGTCGCGGATTGATCAGCAACCGATTGGTGAGTTCAGCCTGACGGACATCGAACCACCCGATGCTTTCGCCATTTTTGAACTGCTGCTGGAACCGTTATCGCGGGTGGTGTGGCCGAGCAGTTCCCATCCGGAAGGCGATGCTCTATATCACAGTCTGCAGGTCTTTGAACTGGGACGGGAAGCCCGGCCTTATGACGAGGAATTTCTGCTCGCCTGTCTGCTGCACGATGTCGGCCATGCGATCAATCCGAAACATCCGATTCTGTCGGCGATTGATGCCCTGGGAATGTTGATCACCGATCGCACGCGATTCTTGATCGAGCAACGTCCTGTCGCCACGCAGTACCTGCAGACCGGGGAATGTCCAAAATCGTTACGACGTTCCGAAGACTTTGAAGACGTCTTGCTGCTGGCTCGGCTGGATCGAGCGGGCCGCGTTCCCGGAGCCACGGTCTGCACGCTGGAGGAAGCCTTCAGCTACATCGCTGAGTTGGATTCAGCCTGGGATGACGACTAACGGCGGTCCCGATCGCTTTCGTCGAAATTGCCCAATTCTGATGGAATTGATCGGCGGGGATTGCCGATACGACCAGAGACCATCCGTCTTCTGGCTGAAAGTCCGTCTGTCGTTCGGCCCAGGCGAAAGATTTGATGATGCAAAGCTGGCTGCCCGGTCTCTTATCCCTGACGATCCTGGGAACGGTGGTAGTTCCAGTGGATGCGGGTGACCATTGGCCGTGGCGCTGGAACCGCTGGGGAAACGGACAGCCATGGGGAACTCCCATGGGATTCCCCGAGATGTACGGAGCAGAGTCGTACGGTTATGACGCCTGGGTTCCGGAACCGATGACGGCTGGTCCATTGGGCTGGGAAGCGGAATATCTCCCCGAGAACGCCTGCTGCGAGCCTTTCGCTATGGAGTCGGGCTGTGACTCCGGTATCACCCCGCAGGTTGATCCGCGTCCGAATATCAGCCCAACTCCAACGCCGTCTCCCAGCCCGACACCCATCCCAGACGATGGATTCCGACCTCATGAGCCGGATGGCTCGCTGCCGCCGTCGCAATACGCCCCGCCATCGGAAGACCGTTCCCGACCCGTGGCGAAACCGGTGGAGACGCCGGTCCCCGTCCCAGCAGATCCACCAGCCCCGATGACCGAACCGGTTCCGATGCCGGATCTGAACCCGATGCCCGATTTCGAATCGAACCCGATTCAACGAAAACCGCCGCGACGGTCCCCGTTGCCGAGTCCCACCTCGGAATTCGAAGTCACACCGGAAATCTCGATCCCCATGCCCCCAATGGAACCGGGCTTTGATCCACTGCCCGAGGCGGCGCCGGGAACAACCACTGAGCCCGCAACGACGAGCCCATCGAATCAAGAATCGCTGAAGCCGGAAATTCCCCGCAATCAAATCCCCTTCCCTCGGGATGCTTCCCGCCAATCGGCTCCCCCCTGGATGCGGCGACCTGTTCCCGGGGCCGCACGAGCCTGGATGAGCCGTCCCGATGCCGTTGTTCGATAAAGCCAGTGATCGAAAAGAACGGTGCGGGTCTCTTGCAATGAAAGCCGAGAGTGTCGGCAACCATGACACTCCGCTGCTTGAGCGGCCATCAAGCCATCTTGTCACATCTCGCAGGGGGACATACACTCCGTAGCCGTTGAGGCAGAGCGCGTTCGCTGCTGCGTCTCACCGATACGGGATGAAAGGTGGACCGTGACCGCCCTGCGTGCCGGCCTTGTGATGGGTTCTCGCCCGGAATTGCTGAAATTGGCCCCATTGTCGCAGGCTTGCCAGCGACGTTCTGATGTCCATGTCGACCTGATCATGACTGCGGAGCTGGCGTCCGGGGCGATCGATTTCGACTTGCCATCGCCCCTGGCAATCCTTCCCGCGGAGACGGTCGCCGCACCGATTGAGACTCTCACGGAATTGCTGTCGCAGTTCGACCGCATCTGGTCGAGCCGACCTTGGGATTGCGTGGTCCTGCACGGCGCCAGTCTGACGACATTCGCCGCGGGATTGGCCGCCTCAGCCTCACGAATTCCCATCGTGCAGATTGATCCTCAAGGGACTTCTGCGACTCGGAACGATGCGCACTGGGAACAGTTTCAACGACGGTCGGCGGGCTGGTTAGCCCAGATGCACTGCGTACCCACCCGACAGTCGGCCCAACGTCTGCAGGCGGCCGGACATCCTCGACATATGGTGTATGTGACGGGGGATTCCAGTGTCGATGCCTGGAGCATACTCGCCAGCAAAGCACTGTCTCAAATCGATTCCTCTTGCGATCGGTTTGCCTGGTTGCACAATCGGCCGTTCGTCGTGCTTGACGCCCATACGCCGCACCGTCTTGATGCCAGCGAATTTGCGGCAATCAATACTCTGGCCGATCGCCATCCTGATCTGCAGTTTGTCTTGCTGGGTGCCTCGGACACGGAATGTCATAACGGCACGTCACCGGACGCACTGAATTTGCAGCGGTGGACTGGCACCTCTCTGGTGGAAGAGGCGTGGCTGAAAACTCACTGTGGTCTGATCATCTCGGCGACCGAAGTCGATGCAGCCCAGCCACAGGTTTTCCATGCCCCCGTCATTCGCTGGGATTTCTCGCTGACGGCCCCAATCAGCGAGCATCTGGCACGCATCTCGCGTAATGCACCGCTGGCCACCCACAGCTCCGGTGCAAGGATTGGCGAAAGATCATCGCCGAGCGGTCGTGCTGCCGAACGGATTGTCGACCTGCTGTCGGCGAGAGCCTGGAACGAACCGATGACCGTCCGACGGGCGGCGTGAGAGATGACGTGAAGCAACCCAGCCTGTGGCGCAGCTTCGGTCACGCCGCTCATGGCGTGTGGCTGACCGTGCAAACTCAACGCAACGCCCGAATTCACGTCGGTATGGCGATCGCGGTGATCATCGTTGGTTTCTGGCTGCGTCTCGATGCGCTACGCTGGAGCATTCTAACCGTGACCATGGCGGCGGTCTTCGTGGCAGAAACCATTAACACAGCGGTAGAGGCTCTGGTTGACCTCTTATCACCACAGTTTCATGAACGGGCCAAAGTCGCGAAAGATGTCGCCGCCGGTGCTGTTCTGTTGTTGAGTGTTGCCGCCGTGATCGTGGGCCTGCTGATTCTGGGGCCGCCTCTCTATCAACGCCTGTTCGCATAGCCGACTCAAGTCACAGCGAACCGCGCTAATTGCCCGTATTCCGCCATTGATCGACCGCCTGGAACAATTGCTTGCCAATGGCGACAGTCTGTTGCACCACTTGTCGGACTTTGTCGCGTTCATAGTCGTTGTGCAGACCATTGAGCAGGGCGTTGCCACGTGCCTGATCCAGATGATCCGAGATCGCGGGGATCAGATCTTGAGAGATCCCATAATCACGGCGGTGTTCCCGATCCGCACAGACCGGAATGAAATCCACGGCCGTGTTTCCGAAGACTTCGCGGGCATAAGCTCGGGCCGCTGCGATGTTCTTTTCTTTGTTCGAGGTTGGCGATTTCCAGTTGTAGGGCGGTTGCCATTCCATCATTGGGCTGAGGCCGTCCATTTTGTTGAGGACGATCAGGATCTTCGGTGGACGCAACCGCGGTTGGGTGGCATACCACTCTGACAACGCCTTCAAGGTGGTGATGTCGGCATCCCGCGCAGGTGAGCGGACATCGAGAACCAGCAGCACCAGGTCGGCCGTCTGTACGGCTTGCTGCGTCTCATGCAGTTGGGTCGCCGTGGCTCCAGCATCGCTGTAACCGGGAGTATCAAGAATCACCAGTGATTCCGACCGCTCCGGCCAATTGAGCGTATAGCGCTGCACCATCTGCGTCGCGGGCAGCACATCGGTCTCGGCCTTCTGTCCACCCAGCAGACAATTCACAAGGCTCGATTTTCCGGCTTTCACCTGACCGATGACCGCGAGCGTAATTGTCACGGGTGCCCGTGAGTGGGTATCACCTGACTGCGGCGTGATGATTTCCGGCACAGCGGTCGCCGCCGGTTCGGGATGCAAGCGTTGCATCACTTCGCGATAACGCTTGGAACCCGCCCGTAATCGACCGCTGTTGAGTTCAATCAGATAGTACCCGGCCTGACGGACATAGTAGGCATAAAACGAGCCGAGCAGATTCTGCTGAAGCTGCTTCGTAAAGGGTTCCAAAGCCACGCGGGAAGCAATAAATCGCCCCAGGTTCAATGGATTGAGGGCGATCGAAGCGACCCAGCCCGCATTGCTCGCGGTCTGCCACCATTTTGGCGCCTGAGACAACAGCTTCCATTGTTTGACGGTAATCAGATGACTCGCCGGAACATATTTCAAAAACCACTCTTCGACATCTTCCGAGACGAGTTGAATCACCGCCAGGATTTCGACGACTGAGCGTTGTTCTAACGGGTCCTGAGCATGTGGGTGGTAGTGCCGGGCCAGTTTTAACGCGAGCTGTTGTGTGAGTTGGGCATAGAACTGTGGATCGGTCAGTTGTTCGGGAGAGAGCGAATCGATGCGGGCCTGCTCAGCCTGCACAATGGCGGTCGCGGCGTGATCCTGCATCGTCCAATGCTGATTCTCCAGCCGGGGAAGAGGCAATTGCAGATCGCGCGACCATTGGCGACCCAGCCACGCGCTGAGCCCCCAGCAGACGGGCAGCGTCCACCAGATCCAGAACCAGTTACCGGAGCGATACAGGGCCACCGCTCCGAAGCCGGCAAACAGCAGCAACGGCAGCAGCGACAGCACAGCCACCACAACCAGCTTCCAGCGGGACATTTCAATCACTCTCGGAAGAATGTGGTGGAGACAAACATCGGTTTCACTGCCGATCTGCAATCCTAACGCAGCAATGCGACCATAGGATCAACCCACCAGGAAAACGGTCATCGATTTCGGGCCATGGGCTCCGATCACGAGCGACTGTTCAATATCGGCGGTCTTCGACGGTCCCGCAATGAACCCGCCAAATCCGGGACGATCGAACCGAATCCGCTGGTAGGCCTCGGCCAGATTGTTTAACACCTGGTCGACCGGCACCATCAATGCCAGGTGCTGGCAGAGGAAATAGACCACCCGATGCTTCAGCGTTTTGTCGGTCACCCAAATGGCCGCATTCTCTGCTACGGCGAATTCCCCGGGCAGAAGAGCGAAGTCGATATCTTCCAACTCGTGAGGATCAGGGACGGCATCCAGATCTAGACTCGACCGACCAGCTCCGGGTATCAAAGAAAGCGTTTTGTTCGCAGTGGTATAGACGGGCAATCGCTCCAGTTCGGTATCAATCGCTGCAACATCCGGCACGCGAATCGCTTTGCCGCCAATCATCTCCAGCACCGAGCAGAACTGTGCCACAGGATCGGGATAAGTGATCCAAGGCCCATCTAACACCGGCAAAGGGGCCGATTGCGGTAAATGCTGACGGACGGATTTCAGGATGGTATCACGCGAGGACATCTGGATTCCGATAGACGCTGAAAATGAGCTAATGCCTCGAACTTCAATCGTTCAAAGTCCGCTTTCGTTGCTTCGCATACAGTTCCCGGAAACTTTGGCGGGGCATCGGTGGCAGTTCGCGTTGTTTGCCCCACGGATTCAGGCCATTGTACACCAGAAATCGCGGCAGGATGGGCAACATTTTGCGGCCCAGCCAACCGGCGGTGCGATACAGCCAAGGCGTACCCAGCACGCGACCGGCCAGCGCCATGCCCATGCGCTTCGTCCACGGCAGCAATTTGCGAACCGCGATTTCCTTCCGCCAGGTGAGCAGTTGCGTGTGGAGATCGATCTTCACCGGGCAGACATCGCTGCATGAACCACACAGGCTGCAGGCAAATGGCAGCGTGCTGTAAGTGGCAGCATCGCGTGAGGGAGCGAGAATCGAACCAATCGGCCCCGGCACAGTCGTCTGATAACTGTGCCCGCCACTGCGGCGATAGACCGGGCAGGTATTCATGCACGCGCCGCAACGGATGCAGTTGAGAGAGCGCCGAAATTCAGGGCTGCCGAGAATATCGCTGCGGCCGTTATCGACCAGCACAATGTGCATCTCGCCGCCGGCCATCGGTCCATGAAAGTGAGAGGAATACGTGGTGATCGGCTGCCCCGTCGCAGAACGCCCCAGTAATCTCAGGAAGATGCTGAGATCGGCAAGCCGCGGGATCAGCTTTTCGATCCCCATGCAGGCAATGTGCACCTTCGGCAGCGAGACTCCCAAGTCTGCGTTGCCTTCGTTGGTGCAGACGACGAAGCCACCGGTTTCGGCGATGGCAAAATTGACTCCGGTGATGCCGATGTCGGCTCCGAGAAACTGTTCCCGCAGTTTCTTGCGCGCCGCGGTCACCAGATAGGGTGGATCGGTCGCTCCCTTTTCCGTCCCCAGATGTTCATGAAAGAGTTCGCCGATCTCTTCTTTTTTGATATGGATCGCGGGCATGACGATATGGCTGGGCGGCTCATCACGCAACTGCACGATCCATTCGCCCAGATCGGTATCGGTCACCGCGATGCCGTGCCGTTCGAGGTACGGATTGAGATGACATTCTTCCGTCAGCATCGACTTGCTTTTGACGACCTTCTTCGCCTGATGCTGCTGAATGATGCCGAGCACGATTTCGTTGTGTTCGGCCGGGGTGCGTGCCCAGTAAACCTTGGCCCCGAGTTTGATCGCGTTGCGTTCAAATTCTTCAAGGTAGTCGCCGAGTCGCGACATGGTATGCAGCTTGATTTCCGAAGCCTTCTGCCGGAGTTGTTCCCACTCGGGCAGGGTCGCGGCCATCTTGTCGCGTTTGGAACGGACAAACCACAACGACTGATCATGCCAGTGGGCACGGGCATCGTTGGCCACAAAATCGGCGGCATTATCCGGATGGTCTCGAACGATGGTGTCTGTCATGGCCAGTAGGAACTTTGTGCTGATGATCTATGATGTCGCAGGTTCGTTACCGTCGTTGTATCGAGTACGGATTTCAAGCGGGAATCGCTTCCCCCGTCGTTTCATCGGCCCCTAACTGCAGCCACAGTTTCTTGGGTCTGCGTGGCTTCAGCCAGATGCCCGTTGCTTCACTCACGAACCAGCCTGCATCGTTAACGGGAATTTGCTCGTATTCTCCGCCCCGCAAACGATAGAGTTCCGATTTGCGGCTGTCGCGATGAATGATCCATGCCTCGGGGACACCGATTGCCGCATAGAAATCCAGTTTCTCATACGATTCATCATCGGGGCTATGAATTTCAACGACGACCAAAGGTGGCCCTTCAAAATGGGTCCGCTGGTCGATCGCAAATTGAGCCGGAGACAGCAGCACGAGATCGGGAATCCGGAAATCTGTCGGCCAACCCCCGACCGCTGAAACATTGATCTGATGATAAACCCGATTCCCCAGAGGTCTCGCCCAGTGCTGTCGCAACCAGAACTCCAGACTGGCTTCGAGATCCTGATGATCGACGTTGGGTGCCGGTGTCATGTGCAGAACGCCTTCCCACATTTCGTCCCATTGGTCGGCTCCGGTGCGACGACGCTCGGCAAGCAAGCTTTCGGGCACGTCGGTCATCACGGCTTTCATGATTCCCCTCGCCACAACTGGAAGTTACTTTCCATTACTTCGGCTGGCGGCCCGCCAGGATTTCGGCAATGTGCATGACCTTGATGGGCTTCTTCTGGCGTTCGATCAGGCCCCACATGTGCATCAGGCACGACATGTCTCCCGCGGTCAGCACCTGGGTGCCGGACTGTTCGTGATCATGCACGCGGTCCAGTCCCATCATGCACGAGACGGCCTCTTCCTGCACGGCAAAAGTTCCGCCGAAGCCACAGCATTCGTCGGGCCTTTGCAGGTCGACCAGTTCAATCCCCGGCAGCGATTTCAGCAATTGCCCGGCTTTGCTGAACCGGGGGCCCATCACTTCGCTGCAAGACCCCAATCGCAATTCTCGCAGGCCGTGGCAACTCTGATGCAGTCCGACCCGATACGGAAAATGTCCCTCGATTTTTTCGACCTTCAGCACATCGACCAGAAATTCACACAGTTCATAGGTCTTGTGAGTCACCGATTCAAACTGCGGATGATCGTGCACCAGATCGTGATAATGCTGCCGGACCATGGCCGCACAGCTTCCCGAAGGGCAGACGACATAGTCGTAGGGAGCAAAGATTTCGAGAAACCGGCGGGCCAGCGGCCGGGCATCGTCGACACAGCCGGTGTTGGCCATGGGTTGACCGCAGCAGGTTTGAGCCGCAGGAAACTCGACATCGCAGCCGAATTTCTCCAGCAGTTCGAGCGTCGCCAGACCCACATCGGGGTACAATTGGTCGATATAACAGGGTATGAAGAGTCCGACACGAGGCATGGGAAGTCGATCTTTCACCAAAAGTCTGCGAAGACTGGGATTATAGCCGACCCTGCGACCCGGGCGGGAGAGAGACGCTCCGGATACCGGCCTCTGCCTGCCAGATAACGGCCAGATTTCGAGATTGTTATGTCGTCACGCTCGCCGCAACCCGCCCAGTTCTCACTTCGGCATCTCGCCATTCTCGGGATTTTGATCCTGATCGGGATCAGTACGGCTTCGCAGTATCTCACGGAACAAGGGGCCGGACTCGCGATCGACAGCCCTGTTGCTCACGATGTTGAACCTGCAACATCGTCCCCCTTACCTACCGAACCCGAGACCGAACTTCCTGCGGTCGCCCCGGCAGAGACAACCGAATCCGGCCGGGTGATTGTCGCCAACCAGACCATTCGTGATCAATCAGGCCGTGTTCTCTTTCGGGGTGATATCGATCTGACTCCAACCTTGGAACGTATTGCCCGGGGCGAACGCCATGAACACCGCAACGACGGCGGCACGTTTCGCAATCTGGAAGGCCGACTCCCCCGTCAACCCGGCGGTTACTACAAGGAATACGTGCATCCCACCGCGGGGGTCAATGGCCCGGGGCCCCAACGCGTGGTCCTCGGAAAATCGGGCGAAATCTATTACACTCCCGACCATTACGAGTCTTTTCAGAAGCTGTTGCGATGAGTGCCGGGCGGGGATTGCTGTTGGTCGAAGACCCGTATGAGGTCGTCGTAGAGGACGGTCTTCGCGTCTGGATTTCCTCACGCATTCGCCAGAAACGGGAACTTTTTGCGGCCTACCAACGGCAGCTTCTGTTCCCGGACTATTTTGGCGGAAACTGGGATGCCCTGAACGATTGCCTGCATGATTTATCGTGGTTGCCTGCCGATACGGAAATCGTCGTCATCCACGATGGCCTCCCCTTCGGTCGAGGTGTCAGCCGCTCACAACAGATCTACCTGGAACTTCTGGCTGGTCTGCTCGAAGAAGAGACGGAGACGGCCAACCCGTGGACACTCGTTTTCCCGCAATCAGCCAGCCGACATCTCACCCGCCTGATGCTGCAGGGCTGATCCGCCGAACCGTCGCAACTCCTGTTGCTGCGAATTGTTGCGACTGATATGATCTTGGCAATTCGTGAGGAACTGGTATTTTCGCTGGTCCAGGCAGACTTTGCTGCCTTCCACAAGGATGGTCACCCCATGAGTCAGGCACGACTCGCCGAGTTGATTCAGTCCAAGCAAGCCCAGATTGGCGTCATCGGCCTGGGTTATGTGGGCCTGCCCCTGATTCGGGCCTTCACCGCCGCAGGTTTCCGTTGCCTCGGCTTCGATGTCGATCAAACCAAAGTCGACAAACTCAAAGCAGGCAAAAGCTACATCAAGCACATCGACTCATCGGCCATCAAAACGCTGATCGAGCAGAAGAAATTTGAACCAACTTCAGACATGGGCCGGTTAGGCGAGGCCGACTGCATCATCATCTGCGTGCCGACTCCTCTGAACGAAAGTCGCGACCCAGACCTGAGTTACATTGAAGGCACCGCCAAGTCAATCGCGGAAACCTTGCGGCCGGGGCAACTGATTGTGCTAGAAAGCACAACGCATCCCACCACCACGCGAGTCAATGTGTTGCCGGTGCTGGAAGCCACGGGGTTGAAGGTTGGCAAAGACTATTTCCTCGCCTTCAGTCCGGAACGCGAAGACCCAGGCAACCCGCACTTTCAGGCGGCGACCATTCCCAAAGTCGTCGGTGGTTACGACCAGGCGAGCGGAGAGCTCGCCTGTGCGATGTACGGCTTTGCCGTGGTGAAGGTGATTCCGGTCTCCTCGATGGAAGTCGCGGAAGCCTGCAAGATTCTGGAGAACACCTACCGGGCGGTGAACATCGCGCTCGTGAACGAACTCAAGGTCCTCTACGACAAGCTGAACATCGATGTCTGGGAAGTGATCGACGCCGCCAAGACCAAGCCGTTCGGTTATCAGGCGTTCTATCCGGGCCCGGGTCTGGGGGGGCACTGTATCCCCATCGATCCATTCTACCTCACCTGGCTGGCTCGCAAGCATGGAGAGCAAACGCGGTTCATCGAACTGGCCGGGGAAATCAATACCCATATGCCCACCTATGTCATTCAGCGCTTGGGCGAATTCCTGAATGATGCGGCGAAGCCGGTGCGGGGCAGCAAGATTGCGTTGCTGGGTGCTGCCTACAAAAAGGACGTGGACGATCCGCGTGAAAGCCCGTCCTTCGAACTGATGAAGCTGTTGCTCGCCCGCGGAGCCGATCTTACCTACAACGATCCGCATGTTCCCACATTGCCCAAGATGCGGCACTATCCCGATCTGCCGGCCATGTCCAGTCAGGAACTGACCCCCGGGTATCTCGCGGCTCAAGACTGCGTGCTGATTGCGACCGATCATAGTGCGTATGACTATGACTTCATCGTGAAGCATTCGAGTTTCGTACTGGATACTCGCAATGCCACGAAGAATGTGACCTCGGGCCGCGAGAAGATCCGAAAGGCCTGATTCGGTCGCATCCCTGCTGCCCGTTCGCTAACATGGGCTGAGACAGATAAAGGATGTCAGCCAGTCGCTGTGACATCAGAGATCGCTATCGCCCTCTGATGTCGAATGCTCGGCCGAACGATTGCATATGCGGCGGCTTCCCCCGTGCGGGAACTGACGTCCCATCGTGATCACGGCATGAGGATCAAGCATGGTGACCAGCAAGGACGCTTCGGAGAGCACTGCCACCGAGATTCCCAGTGCTGGCAATCCGCTTTGGTATAAAGATGCCGTCATTTACCAGATTCACGTACGTGCCTATCACGACGCGAACGGAGATGGCATCGGCGATTTTGCGGGTCTGACGCAGAAGCTCGACTACATCCAAAGTCTGGGCGTGAACACCATCTGGCTGTTGCCCTTTTTCCTTTCGCCCTTGCGCGACGATGGATACGACATCGCCGACTACACTCGCCTGAACCCGGCCTATGGCACGCTGAAGGACTTCGAGAAGTTCCTGGAAGAAGCCCATCGCCGCGATCTGCGGGTGATCACTGAAATGGTGATGAATCATACGTCTGATCAGCACGCCTGGTTTCAGCAATCACGCCGTGCTAAGCCGGGCAGCAAATGGCGGGACTTCTATGTCTGGAGTGATAACGAAGATCGCTACAGCGAAACCCGCATCATCTTTCAAGACTTCGAACGTTCGAACTGGACATGGGACCCCGTTGCCAATGCCTACTATTGGCACCGCTTTTACAGCCATCAACCCGACTTGAACTTCGACAATCCCGATGTTCACACGGCCATGTTCGAAGCCATCGATTTCTGGTTCGATAAAGGGGTCGATGGCGTCCGGCTCGACGCGATTCCGTATCTGTATGAACGCGAAGGGACCAACTGCGAAAACCTGCCGGAAACGCATGCCTTCATCAAGCAACTTCGGAAGCATATCGACGAGAAATACGTCGATAAAATGCTGCTTGCGGAAGCGAACCAATGGCCCGAAGATGCCGCCGCCTATTTCGGTGACGGTGACGAGAGCCATATGAATTTTCATTTCCCGTTGATGCCGCGGCTGTTCATGGCCGTGGAGCGGGAAGACCGGTTTCCCATCATCGATATTCTGGAACAGACGCCGAAGATTCCGGACAATTGCCAGTGGGGCGTCTTCCTGCGCAATCACGATGAACTCACATTGGAAATGGTCACCGACGAAGAGCGCGACTATATGTATCGCGCGTATGCGGAAGATCCCCGCGCCCGCATCAATCTTGGTATCCGTCGTCGTCTGGCGCCTCTGATGCGTGACGATCGCCGCAAGATCGAGTTGATGAATGGTCTGCTGCTATCGATGCCCGGTTCGCCGGTGATCTATTACGGTGATGAAATCGCGATGGGTGATAACATTTATCTCGGCGATCGCGATGCCGTGCGGACACCGATGCAGTGGAACGATGACCGGAATGCCGGGTTTTCCCGGGCCAATCCGCAGCGGTTATTCTTGCCGGTCATTATCGACACTCTGTACCACTATGCCTCGCGGAATGTGGAGGTCGAACAAAGCCGCCCGGCTTCAATGTTATGGTGGATGCGGCGGATCATCGGTCTGCGGAAGCAGCACCCGGCATTCGGACGCGGGACCATCGAATTCCTGACGCCGGACAACGGAAAAATTCTGGCTTATCTCCGAGAATCGAGCGAAGAAACGGTCCTCGTCGTCGTGAATCTCTCGCGGTCGGTGCAGTGTGCTGAACTCGATTTGTCGCGGTTTCGTGGTCGTGTCCCGGTGGAACTGTTTGCCGAATCGCGATTTCCCATGATTGGCGAGTTACCCTACTTCCTCACATTGGGGCCCTATGGGTTCTATTGGTTTCGCATCGAAGGCATCAGCAGCGACAGCAGCACCATTTCCACTCCGTTGCCGGAATTCAAAGTGGTTTCCCGGTGGGACGAGATCTTTGAAGGCAAGCTGTTGCGACGCCTGGAATCTCTGTTGCCTGGCTATCTGAAACAGCAGCGGTGGTTCGCTGGCAAAGCCCGGGTGATGCAACGGACCAATGTCATCGATGTTTTAACGATCGAGGATGTGCCCGCATTAACGGCGGCCGTCAAACGCTTCGGCAGCACCAACCCCGAGTCCCTCGCCGAAACACGGGTTCTGTTCGTACAGGTCGAGTACGCGGAAGGTGATCCCGATGTCTATCTGCTGCCCGTCGTCTTCGCGCAGGGACACCAGAGCGAGAACATCGTCGCAGACCGCCCGTCCGCGGGGCTACTGACAGTTCAGCGATCACGCGACGGCGGCTTGGCAACGTTATGTGACACCACCTATGAATGCGAATTCTGGTTACTGCTGTTCGATGCACTGGCCCGACAGCAAGCCATTACCGGACAGCGTGGCGTTCTGGAAGCGGTCCAAACCTCGGCCTGCCAGACTTTGTCTACCGATCTGAAACTGGAAGCGACCGTCCACGGTGGAGAGCAGAGCAATACGTCGGCGATCCTGGGTCGGCAACTGATTCTCAAGCTGATCCGCCGCTTAAACGAAGGCGAAAATCCCGACTTCGAAATTGGTCGCTTCTTGACCGAACGTACGGAACTGCGTTGCGTGCCGCGCGTCGCCGGGGCGCTTGAGTATCGATTCCGGGAAGGGAAGCGGTACACGATCGCGGTGGTGCACGAATTCGTCCCGAACCAGGGAGATGCCTGGGTTTATACCCTCGACGAACTGGGACGTTTTCTGGAACGTGTAGAAACGGAAATCACAGGCCCTCCCAGTACGACGGAATTGCCACTGAAAGCGTCACCAGTAACCCTGTCGACTCTCGAAGTTCCCCCCAAAGTTCAGGAGTTGATCGGTCCTTATCTGCATGCGGCCCAGTTACTCGGGGAACGCACGGCGGAAATGCATCTGGCTTTGGCAAGTGGCACCGAGACGGCATTTGCTCCCGAAGCCTTTTCCAAGCTGTACCAGCGCAGTCTCTACCAGGCAATGCGAGCCGAAGCCCGCAAAATGTTCACCTTGCTCCGGCGTCGTCAGAAAACTCTGCCGGGTGAAGCGATGACGTTGGCCGAACAGTTACTGTCTCGTGAAGCCGATCTGCTCGATCGTTATTCTCGCATTCTCAATGAGCGGATCACCGCCCTGCGAGCCCGGTGCCACGGCGACTACCATCTGGGCCAGGTGCTGTATACCGGCAAGGATTTTGTGATTATCGACTTTGAAGGAGAACCCGCGCGGTCGATCAGCGAACGCCGCATCAAACGCTCGCCATTGCGGGATGTGGCGGGCATGCTGCGATCCTTCCACTATGCCACGCATGCCGTCTTCCGGAGTTCGCATGGTGAGGCGTTGCTGCAGTCGGCGAACAGCCCCTATGTGAAGGCGTGGGCTAGCGTCTGGTACAACTGGTGCGCGGCGGCATTTCTAAAATCCTATTTGTCGTCTGCCGCCAGCGGACAGTTTTTGCCGCATGATCATGCCGAACTGCAGACATTGCTCGATGCCTATCTGCTGGAAAAGGCGGTGTATGAGTTGGGCTACGAGTTGAACAACCGTCCCGACTGGGTTGCCATCCCGCTGGAGGGCATCTCGCAGCAATTGAAATCGTGAGGCCTGGTGGCTGGTGTCTCACCAGAATCCCTAACCCGGAAAAGGATCGTGATGATCGTTCACCCAGACTATCCTCCCACCCTTGGTGCAACGCTCATCGGCCCCGATCGCTGCCGGTTTCTGGTTTGGGCACCGCATGCCAAAAAACTCGAATTGAAAATCACCGGGCCGACTCCGCATGTCTTTCCTATGCAGCGACTCGACCGGGGTTATTACGAACTCACTTTGGATGGCGTGGGGCCTGGTACCGAGTATTTCTATCGCATCGATGGGCAACGTGATCGGCCCGATCCCGCCTCGCGACTCCAGCCACATGGCGTGCACCAAGCCTCTGCCGTCGTGGACCGGACATTCGCCTGGACAGACGAGGACTGGCATGGGATTCCGTTACGGCAATACATCATCTACGAACTGCATGTCGGGACTTTCACGACAGCAGGCACGTTTGACGCCGCCATTGAACAGTTGGATGATCTCTGCGAACTAGGGATCACGGCGATTGAACTGATGCCCATCACGCAGTTTCCCGGCGGACGCAACTGGGGTTACGACGGGGTGCAGCCTTTCGCGGTTCAGAATACCTATGGCGGACCCGATGGCTTGAAACGGTTGGTGAATGCGGCCCACAAGCGCGGTCTCGCTGTCATTCTCGATGTGGTTTACAACCACCTTGGTCCGGAAGGGAACTACCTGCCGGAGTTTGGCCAGTACTTCACGAATCGCTATGTGACTCCGTGGGGATCGGCGATGAACTTCGATGACCTCGATTGCGACGAGGTCCGTCGATACTTCATCGAAAATGCCTTGTACTGGATTGACGAATGCCACATCGATGCCCTGCGGCTCGATGCGGTCCACGCCATTTACGATTTCTCCGCACGCCCCTTTTTGCAAGAACTGGCCGCCGCGATTCATCTGGAAGGCGAACGGCTGAACCGGCGGGTCTATACGATCGCGGAATCGGGCCAGAACGACCCGAAACTGTTAACCCCGTCGGAAGTGGGGGGCTGGGGACTCGATGCCCAATGGGCCGATGATCTGCATCATGCGTTGCGCAGCACGCTGGTCCACGAGCACTCGGGCTACTACATGGATTACGAGGGGTTCAGCGACATCGTCAAGGCTTACCGGGATGGCTTCGTGCTCGATGGCCGTCACTCGAAGTTCCTGAGACATCGACACGGGCGGTCGGTGCGGGATATTGAACCTTATCGGCTGGTGGTCTGTTCGCAGAATCACGATCAGGTCGGCAACCGTCTGATGGGCGAACGCTTGACCGCGTTGGCCAGCTTTGAGCAGCAGAAACTGGCGGCAGCGACCGTGCTCCTTTCACCCTGTTTACCAATGTTGTTTATGGGCGAAGAGTATGGCGAACCAGCGCCGTTCCAGTTTTTCATCAGCCACCTGGATGAGAATCTGGTCGCCGCCGTCCGCCGTGGTCGCAAACACGAGTTCGCCAGTTTCCGCTGGAAGCACGAACCGCCCGACCCGCAAGCTGAGGAAACATTCCAGCGCTGCCAATTGAACCACACGCTAAAGCAAGGCGGACACCATCGGGTCTTGCGCGAATTTTATCGTGCCTTGATTCAATTGCGGATGAGTGAAACGTCTCTGACATTTCCTGATCGCGATCG
Source organism: bacterium (assembly GCA_016125225.1). Lineage (GTDB taxonomy): Bacteria > Planctomycetota > Planctomycetia > Planctomycetales > Planctomycetaceae > DSVQ01. Next base: position 74,643 of record WGME01000008.1, read on the forward strand.
CATGACGATCACCAGTCATGACGACACGCAAACCATGATTGTTGAGCACTGCACCGCCGGGAGGAAGCTGCTATTGATTTTCCACTTCGGTGCGGCGGCTTGCGAACTGACTTTGACCGAGGCCCCCGGAACATGGACTTTGCTGCTGGATTCCGCCGATCCGCGTTGGCAGGGACCGGGCAGCGAACTCCGTCCAGGTGAAGCCGCTCGTTCCACCAGCACTCTCCATCTGATGCCCTTTTCCATCATGGTGCATGTTCAACCTCAGGCGTGAGATGGGGGAATGGCTGGCTACGACTTCAAGTTCAGGTAGCGACCGTGAACCCCGATTGCCGGTCAGATGATTGGAAAGTCCAACCTCGAAAGTGCTTTCCGAACTTTCCGGCGATTCAATTTAGAACCATACTGTCTTTTATCGATCTGATCTTCGAATTCTAAATCGGGCGAGCGCATGTTTGTCAGCCAGACCCATTTGCCGCAACTGCTCGACACCTCGCACTATAGCGACGAGGGCGTGCATCAGCGGGAACGGGAAACGATGTTTCAATCCGGCTGGCATTGTCTTGCCGCGTGGGATCAGTTTCCGAAAGAGGGCGACTACATCACCTCGAATCTGCTCGGCACTCCGTTGATTCTCTGGCGAAGGCAAGATCAGATTCGGGCGTTTCTGAATGTCTGCACGCATCGCTTCAGTATGCTGACCGATCGGCCTACCGGCTGCTTCCAGAAGAACATGAAGTGCCAGTATCACGGCTGGGAATACGATGAGACAGGGAATACCTGCCGGATTCCCGATGCCCAGAGCTTTCGCCCCTTGAAGAAAGGCGAACTGGGGCTGAAAGAATATCGCGTGGAGATGGTGGGGCAACTGGTCTTTGTCACGCTGAATCCGCAAGCTCCACCCCTGCGCGAATATCTCGGCGAAGACTTGGCCTCGCTGTGTGAGGAACGGTTTTCGAAGCAGCACCACATCACGTACTGGTTTGATCGGGAGCAGCCCTGCAACTGGAAGATCGTTATCGAAAACCTGCTCGAATCGTATCACATTGAAAATGTACATCCGCGTACTTTCAAACGGTTCCCCGTTCCCGAGCACTGCACGCATACCTTTCACGACACTTACGACTACTACATTCACGACTTCAAGGACGAACCCGACTCTGCCAACACCGAACGATTTGTCTGCCATCTGACGGGGCAACCGCTCGACCTGAAATGGCGTCACATTCTGCGATACCCCAATATCGCCGTGGGTGGATCGGGGCCGTTCTATTACTTTCTGATCGTCTTTCCGCTGACGCCGACAACCTGCAGACTGCTGACCTACACGTTCCACTATTCGGGACCGCGCGGGCGTTTGTGGCCGTTTTTAGTCCACCGGGTTCTCAAGCGCTATGGCAAGTATCTCGGCCAACAGATCAATCAGGAAGACGCCGCGATTTACCCCGGCATTCAGATTGGCAATACGACGCAAGAGCGGCCCCATGGGGGCGGTCTGATTTCGGCCCGCGAAGAACGCATCTTCGCCTTCCAGAAGTACATCTTGTCGCAGGTTGGCAGGCAGCCAGCTCAACAGACCGTTGCCGAACAGAATGGATGTCACTCTGAGACGGCCTGCGAGGAATCGGCATCAAACCTTTGACAACTGTCGCTGCCGATTCAGATCGCGATAGACGCCAAAGTCGTTGAAGAACATGCGTTTGGCCAGACGGTAGGCCCAACTGCGTTCGGGAATTTCATCGCCGGGGGCATCTTGTGACGGGCGAGCGAGCATCGCCTGCAGTTCGGCCTGTGCCGTTTTCCGCACTGTCTGATCGCCTGCCTGATGCAGCACGACGAGTTCTTCCAACAAATCAGGTCGTTCCAGCACAATGCAGCCGCGCGTCGTTTGGGCTGCCAATTGACGGAAATCCCTTAGGAACTCTGATTGCGAAATCACCTGATCGATCGGCCGGGGATCGTGAATCGATTCCTTCGCGAACTGCACGATCGGGCAGGGTTCAATGCCGCCCCAGGGGTTGATGTGGTGCGTCAATCCGGCAGCCGCCGGGCATAACGCCTGCCCCTCTCCATCGAAATACGCATCCACAATTCCAATCGGTTTGCGGGCTCGCATATCAACGACGAACTGCCGAATGCGGCGTTGCTGTTCGCGGGTGAGGCACAAGTCAGGATTCGGTTGCGGCCCCATCGGCCGGTAGACATGGAACCATGTGTAAAGCACCCCCATCTCGATCAGACGATCGACCCATTCCTCACGAACGAGATCATCGATGTTGGTCTGACAGACACTGGTGCAGACGCCGGTGATCAGCTTGTGCTTCAGGCAGTTCTCGACCCCCTGCATGGTCTTCGACAAGACTGCGGGTCGCCCCCGTCGCTCATCGCTGACGATCTCGGTTCCTTCCACGCTGATCAAAGGCGTGACGTTGCCCAGCCGTCGTAATTCACGGGCCACGTCATCGGTGATGAAATGGCCGTTGGTGAAGACCTGAAAATAACAACCGGGATGCTGGGCGAAAATCTCCAGCAGTTGCGGATGCATGAACGGCTCGCCCCCCACGATGCCAAAGAACGAGTTGCCCGCCGCTTGTGAATCGCGGATCAACCGATTCATCGCGGTGAGGTCGATGGTCTGCTGTTTCGCCGAGACATCGACCCAACACCCCTGGCAGCGCAGATTGCAGCTGTTGATGACCGAGATGTAGAGAAACGGCGGGAAATAAACGCCCCGTTTCATCCGCCGTTTGAACCGCTGGACCGACAAGGCCCCCTTGAAACCGAAGTTATAGGCCAGCTTCCAGAGCAACCGTTTGTCGGTTTCCATCAGCAGCCGCTTGGCCATGCGCAAGTACATTCTCGTCTCGATTGCAGGTAAACAGTGGAAAACGGGAGGCGAACCGATCAGGCCGGCTGCAACCGATGTGTCGGCATCGGACGACCCGGGCGGAACTGCTGCGTCTGCTGTTCGGTGGCGGTAATTCCATGGTCCGCACAGACCCGCTGGATCGCGTTCTGCACCTGCTGGGCCAACACCAGTGGGTCGCAAGCCACACGGGCATTCACCACCAGTTCGCACTCTTTCACCTGGCTATGCGAGGGCAATGAAAGTTCCGGGGCCACAGCCGTGCTGATCAGATTCGCCACGCCGAAGAACCCTTCCCACAAACCAATGGTCTTCAGATGAGCGGCTTCAAAACCAGCGTCTGACAGGGACTGCTGCAGACTCTGCACGATCTCGAGCAGAACATCATCCAAGGTGAAGGACTGCTCCGAGTGCAAGCGCAGACTGCTGTTCAACCAGCCCAGTTCGGCTTCTCCATCGGCATAGATGTCGTAATCGATGTCGAGCACGCGGCGGCCAAAGTCGCCCTGTTGATCAAGGAATTCCAGCACGGCATCAAAGCCGTCTCCGGTTTTCGCGGAGACCGCCAGCCGTGCGGTTTGCGGGTGCTTTTCGTCCAGCAATGTATGCAGCTCATGAACTTCGGCCGGGCTCAGTTCATCGACGCGATTGATGAGAATGAGGTCGGCTTCTTCGAGTTGCTTTTCCAGAATGTAGGCCGCTTTGGGGGAAAAGCCGCCACCGGGTTCGTTGCGGAGAATGCGGCCACCCTGGCTCGGCTTCAACAACACCGCATACGGGGCGACAGAGAACTGGGCGTCGTACAACTGTTTGAGCGGCTGCAACACCGTCGCCACGAGATCGGTGCAACTCCCCACCGGTTCCGCGAGAATCACATCCGGGGCCTTGCTCTGATCGAGTTGCTGAATCGAGCCGATCAGATCGTTAAAGCGGCAACAGAAACAGGCCCCGGCGACTTCACCGACATCGAAGCCCTGGGATCGCAAGGAATTCGTATCGACGAGATCGCTGGCCTGATCGTTGGTGACGATGCCGACCGATAATCCCTGACTCGTATAATGCCGGGCCAGTCGCGCGAGAGTGGTGGTTTTCCCGGCTCCCAGAAAACCACCCACCATGATAAAGCGAATTGTTCGCGCAGGTTTCGTCATTGCGTGGCCTTGTTTCCCGATGGACTCTGGCAGCAAAATGGTCTCTGCATGGTAAACGCTTTCTGCGCACACGAGCAATCCCCCGAGAACGATTCCCGAAAAATGTCCACGCTTGAGGAACGTCCCGCATGTCTCGGGGGCACGCCGACCCGGCAAAGTGCCCCACCAACTTGGCCCATTGCCGATGCAGCCGTTCAAGAGAGTCTGCTCAAGTGTCTGCACGCGGGCGACTGGGGCCGTTATGCTGGCCCCTTCTGCCAGCAACTTGTCCATGAATTAGCCACCCGGCATGCCGTCGAACATGTCTTCCTGTGCAGCAGTGGCACGGCCGCCATCGAATTGGCTTTGCGGGGGCTGAACATTTCGACCGGCGATGAGGTTCTGCTGGCCGGTTACGACTTCAAAGGCAACTTTCTGGATGTGCTCACCGTCGGAGCGCGGCCCATTCTTATCGATGTGAACCCGACCACCGGGCAACTGGATGTCACGCAGATTGCCGAAGCTTGTACGGACCGGACACGGGCCGTGATTGCCTCGCATCTGCACGGCGGTCAGGTCTGGCTGCCAAAACTTCGCCAGGCCATCGATGACCGGGGAATTGCCATCATCGAAGATGCCTGCCAGATGCCGTTGGCTCCGCTGTCGTCTCATCTTGCAGGCACGGCGGGCGATGTGGGCGTCATCAGCTTCGGCGGCAGCAAACTGCTCACGGCGGGTCGCGGTGGAGCCATAGTTACCCATCGGGCGGATGTGGCCGCTCGAATTCGTCGTTATAACGAACGGGGCAATACGGCCTATCCCCTCTCGGAACTTCAGGCGGCGGTCCTGTTACCGCAATTGGCGCAGCTTGATGAACGCCGGATAGAACGTCGTCAGCGCGTGTCGGAATTGGCCGCCGCCCTGGCTGATGGCACGGCGGTGGAGTTGATGAATCCACCAGATCAAGTTGCAGGAACGGACTACTACAAAGTCTTATTGCGTTATCATGCGGAAGCCTGTGACGGGTTATCACGTGACCAGTTTGCCCAGGCGTTACAGGCGGAGGGGATGGCGATTTATCCGGGGTTCCGTGGGCTGCATCTCATTCATGCCCGCAGCCGATTTCGCACGATCAACAGCTTGCTCCAGGCCACGCGTGCCGATGCCGAGTGGTTGGTGCTGCATCATCCGGTGCTACTGGCCGGATCAGCCGCCGTTCAGGAGGTCGCACGGGCGATCACGAAAATTCAGCGGTTTGCAGCGGAGATTCGCGAGGCCAACTTGCCGGACCGATCGCCATTCCTGTTGGAAGACGACCTGCCATGATGGAAGACACATCGACTCCTGCGGCCCTCGTCCAGCGTTGTCAGGACATCTGGGCCCATGCCTGGATGGTGCGAACATTCGTCAAACACAGTTCCGAAGTCGAGGACTTCCCCGAACTGATGCAAATCGCCCGCATGGTGTTCGATGCCAGCCGGTCGCTGGAATCCCGCATCGATGATCCCCCCGCCTACTTTCGGCAAATGAAGAAGAAGCTGCGAAAGCTGCGAGCCGCCGCCGAGCAATTCGCGCATGATGCCCCATTGGCGTCGGATCATACGAACTTTCGTCAGGCGGTAATTTCCATGAACGCCTGTGTCGGTGGACTGGAACGCCTGACCCAGGAATTCGATTCCATTTCGGGGCAGGTTCTGCAGAACCCTCAGGAATCTGGCCACGAGCTTGACGAGCCTGCATCAGACCACCACGATCAAGCGGATGAAACTCTTCCCAACTCGACTGACCCGCCCCTGAGCCCCGCGTGATGCCAGCCGACGATCTTGTCTTCCCTATGGGAAAATATGAGGCCCGCATGCCGGTCGATCGGCAGTACACGCGGTCTCATTTCTGGCTATCGCCCCTGGCAACTGGGTATCGCGTCGGTTTCACGGCTTATGCCGTGCGGTTGCTGCAGGACGTATACTTCCTCGATTGGACGATTGATGCCCAGACGGCGGTGAAGGAGAAAGAGCAGATTGGCGAGATCGAAAGTTCCAAAGCGGTCTCGGCGATGTATGCTCCGGCCGAGGGGCTGATCCGTGAGTTCAACCCGGCGCTATATAACGATCCGTCGCTCATCAATGCGGACAACTATGGCAGCGGTTGGTTGTACGAACTGGAAACGGAATCGCCGTTGCTTTCGGCTCAGGAATACTATGCCCACCTGGAAGCGACCTGGGAAACCACACAACGTTTGCTGAAGAGCCAATACAACGAGTAACCCTGCCTGAGATAGCCGCACAGACCCGCCAGAGTTTTCTCCCCGACGGACACAGAGACGATGTCGAAACCGCAAAAACTGACCGTCGTGATCTCGCAGGCACCGGGCAAAAATCCTCACAAGCGGCAATTGGAAGAAGATCTCGCGACCCAGTTGATGCTGGCGGGAACGGCTGAAGTCTCGTTGATTCCGCAAGTGTACGACTTGCCGGAGGACCATCACGCCTGGCTGTGGCTCAAGTCGATTCCGGGAGACATGGTGGTGCTCGGATGGCAATATCCCCGAGCCTTGCGGTGGACGTTGGACCGCAACGGCGTCCGGGGTCGTGAAGGTCTCACATTATTGCGCAGTGAAGAGGACGATGAATCGGCCGAGTTAACGGAAACACAAGCCACCGGCATCGGCAGCGTGAATGTTCCGCCGCGCCGGATTTTCGTGCTCGATTTGAAGCTGCACACGCAGCCGCAGCCTTATCTTGAAGAGATCGAACGCATCGCACGGGAAGCAACCGTGCCCCTGGTTTCGCTGGGTGGATTCTCGCTAGGACCCAGCACACCGAATACCGTGTCGCTCGGGAACAATTCGAGTCCCGCACCGACACTTAGGCCAGCAACGAGTCCACTCGATTTTCGGCTGACAGCCGGCAGTGATGCCCCGCCGGTCGCCGTCGAAGCTCGTCGCCGCTGGTACCCGGTGATCGACTACAGCCGCTGCACAAATTGCATGGAATGCCTCGATTTCTGCCTGTTCGGTGTCTACGGCGTCGATGGCATGGACCGCATTCTGGTGGAAGAGCAGGACCAATGCAAAAAGGGTTGCCCGGCCTGCAGCCGTGTCTGTCCGGCCAATGCGATCATCTTCCCCGAGCACAAAACGCCTGCCATCGCGGGAGCACCGACAGAAGACGCCGGGGATTTCAAAATCGATCTTTCGAAGTTGTTCGGTGCCCCCTCGGCCCTGGAAATTGCGGCCCAGGAACGAGACGTCGAACTGGTCGCCGATGGCCGCACCGCCGTGGGCATGACGGTGGGAATCCCGAAACGGCAAGCGGACAAACCGTCGGGTCAGCGCGATGATCTCGATGACCTGATGGATGGCCTTGATGCTCTGGACTTGTGATGAGCACCGTGAACAACACCATTGACGCTCGGGCCGTCACCGTGAGTGAGTTGACGGAAACTGAGATTCAGCAGGCCTACGATCAGGTCGCGGAGCGGTTGTTGTTGGAGGCCACTCCGCAGGGTCATTGGGAAGGTGAGCTATCGACCTCGGCTCTGTCAACGGCCACCGCCGTGATGACATTGTCCTTGCTCGCTCAGCAGGAGCCGACTCGAGCGCCAGCGCTGGAGTCCTCGATCGAAAAGGGCCTGCAGTGGCTGATCGATCATCAGAATGAGGACGGCGGTTGGGGCGATACGGTCCTCAGCATCAGCAACATTTCCACCACCATGCTGGCCCACAGTGTGTTGTGGCTGCAGCGGGATGACCCTCGTTTTACCGCGGCGATCGAAGCCGCTGCCGCCGCCATCACTCAGGCTGGTGGAGTGGCGGCGGTTCATCGCCGGTATGGCAAAGACCGCACGTTCTCGGCACCGATTCTGACGCAATGTGCCTTGGCCGGGTTGGTCGACTGGCGGGAAGTGGCCGCGTTGCCCTTTGAACTGGCCTGGCTGCCGCACAGTTTCTACAAGTTCGTCCGGTTGCCGGTGGTGAGCTATGCCTTACCGGCCTTGATTGCGATTGGACAAATCCGCCACGTCCAGCGACCTTCATTCCATCCGTTGCTGCGTGGTTTGCGTCATCTCGCACGGAAACCGACCCTCCGCAAGCTCACAGAGATTCAACCCGGCAGTGGCGGATTTCTGGAAGCCACGCCGCTCACCAGTTTTGTCTGCATGAGCCTGATCGCCCTCGGGGAAAGTCAACATCCTGTGGTGCAGAAAGGGATCGAATTCCTGCTGAGCTCGATGCGGGACAATGGCGGCTGGCCGATTGATACCAATCTGGCCACTTGGGTCACTACGCTCGCGGTGAATGGTTTAGACCGCGAGACACTCCCCGCGACACAACGTCAGGCCATTGCCCGGTGGTTGCTGGGCCAGCAATGGCGCGAGACACATCCGTATACGCAAGCGGCCCCGGGGGGCTGGGCCTGGACCGACCTGCCCGGCGGTGTGCCCGATGCCGATGATACCCCCGGCGCGATTCTGGCGGTGCTGAATTTGACCGCTGAGACCGATCTTGCAGCCGACGGACTTGCGGCTGCATCGTCGGGCATCGAATGGTTGCTCGATCTGCAAAACCGTGACGGCGGTTGGCCAACCTTCTGCCGGGGTTGGGGAGCATTGCCGTTCGATCGCAGTTCCGCCGATATCACGGCCCATGTGTTGCGGGCCATGCACATCTGGCAGAACCGCATGGCATCGGCGGGTCATTCCATCGCCGATAAGATGCCACGGATCAACCGGGCCATGCAGAAAGGCTTTGCCTACCTCGAGCGAATGCAGCGGACCGATGGCAGTTGGTTGCCCTTGTGGTTCGGCAATCAGCATGGTCGCGATGACGAAAACCCCGTTTACGGCACCACACGGGTGTTGATGGCCTACCGCGAATGCCAACGGTTGACCGTTCCATCGGCTCAACGCGGTTTGCAGTGGCTGACCGATCAGCAGAATGCCGATGGTGGCTGGGGCGGCTCACGCGGGCTGACATCCACCGTAGAAGAGACGGCCCTGGCGGTGGATGCTCTGGAAATGGGTGACGAAACTCTGCAACCGGCACAAAACGGCGGACTCCGCTGGCTGATCGCACAGGTGAACACCGGTTCGATTGCAGACCCCAGTCCAATTGGGTTCTACTTTGCCAAGCTGTGGTACTTTGAACGACTCTATCCGCTGGTGTTTACCGCCTCGGCGTTGCGACGCGCCCTGAAACGTGTTCGACAGACATCAACGGAACCCGCGTTCCCGGATATCACCGCCCGCTCACACGCATGGACTTCACAGAAAGTGACCTCGGATGCACTCGACTGACGCCCAGCCCGCGCCGGCAGACACCGATACCCGGCACGAGGTCTCCGAACCCACGATGGCCGACACTCAACCCACGCCCACGGAAAAGCCGGGCCGTCGCAGCACCTCGCATCTCAAGCTCGTCCCGCCGACTCTGCCGGAACGCGAGCACCTCAAGCAGGCAGCGGAACAGTACGCCAAAATGCTGGATAAGAGCCGCCCCTTCACCCGCAACGAGTTGGAGAAGCACGGCCGCCAGTTGCTGCAACAGTTGCATCAGCCGGAAGGTTATCTCGGCTTTGCGATGGTGATGATCGGGAACTTCTTCTGGAAGCGGCAGTTCCTGGCGTTGCCGTTCAACCGTCGCATGCTGTTGCTGCCCCACTGCCTGAAGCATGCCGATGGTTGCCCCGCCGACTACGATGAATTCGGTCTCGATTGCGAACGCTGCGGGGCCTGCTCGATTGCCGACTACAAAGTGCGGGCCGAGCAACTCGGCTACAAAGTGCTGGTGGCGGAAGGTTCGCCGGTTGTATTGAAGATCATCGTCTCGGGTCATATTGATGGCATTCTCGGCGTGGCTTGTTTGAACGTGCTGGAAAAAGCGATCGATAAGGTGCTGCTGGCCGGCGTGCCTTCGTATGCCATCCCTCTGCATTCGGGCGACTGCAAGAACACCACGCTGGATGAATCGTGGGTGTGGGAATGCCTCGATAAGTATGAACCGCTGGAATCCGCCGAGACGGCCGGGTATGTGCCGCTGATGCGGGCGGCGAACCGCATTTTCGATCAACAGTTCGACGAGGTTGTACCACCACTGCGTGAGGGACGGACTGATGCCGACCCGTATTCCCCGCTGCAATTCACCGATACAGTGGCTCGGCAATGGTTATCGCACGGCGGCAAACGGCTGCGGCCTTTCGTCACACTCGCGGCCTATGAAGCCTTGACCCGTGATCCCGAACAACCTCCGAACCTGCTGAATGATGACGTCGAATTCCCGCTCGCGGTGCGACGTGTGGCCGCTGCCATGGAAGCCTTCCACAAGGCTTCGCTAGTGCACGACGACATCCAGGACAATGACGCCTATCGTTACGGTCAACCGACGATTCATCAACGCTACGATGTCGGCACGGCGATCAACATCGGCGACCATCTGATCGGCATGGGCTATCGTTTGGTCAGCCAGACGCGGAAAGAAATCGACCCGGCGATTGTCGCGGATATTTCCGATCGACTCGCATTGGCTCATCTTAAGTTGTGCGAGGGGCAAGGGGCCGAGATGCGGTGGAACGGCGACCATGTCACCCAGTTGACGCCGCTGGAAGCCATGAAGATTTATGCCTTGAAGACCTCGCCCGCCTTCGAAGCGGCGCTCTACTCGGGCCTGCGACTGGCCGGTCCGACCGATCAGTATGACACGATGATTTCGCAGTTCAGTCGGCATCTCGGCGTGGGCTTTCAGATTTTGAATGACCTGCAGGATTGGGAAGAAGGCGAAGCCAACAAGCAGATCGCCGGCCGCGATGCGGAAAGCTGCAAGCCGACATTGTTGCTCGCCTTGGCATTGGAAGCCGCTGCTCCGCATCAGCGGACTGAGTTCGAAGCCATGCTCCATGATCAGAAGCTGGTCAACGGGTCGCGGATTTCGGCCTTGCGTCATTGGTACGTGGAACTCGGCGTCTTCGAGAAGGCGGAAGCACTCGCGGAGAAATGCCGCAGCCGCGCTGAAGCTCTCGCCGATGAAACCGAACCGATGGCTCTGCGGCAGTTCCTGTATTACATCATCGATTCGGTATTATCGCGGGATGCCGCGACGCCTCCGGCCGTGGTCACCTTGCAGGGATTGGGATCGTCTCTGCTGCCGGTGATGGCCCATCCGGGTCGGGCGTAATGTCGTCCTCGTTGCTGGAACTCGGCGAGCGCATTCAACGGGGCCTGCAACAAAGCTCTGCAGAATTCCGCAGCCGGCATCGTGATTTTCTCTTATCGCGACAACTCCCGACCGGGGGCTTTGCGGGTCGCGATGTGGATCTGCAGGGGAACCCGGTCTTTGATGACGGCGTGCAGGCCGATCTGTATTACACGGCCTTCGCTGTTCGCGGACTGGCGGCCTTGGAGGGCTTCGATACAGACACCGCCGAGTTAGTTGGCCTATGGCTGCAGCCCTTCGCCAGTCGGTTACTATCGGTGATCGATGTCGTGAGCTGGCTGTACACCGCCGCGATGGTTCAGGCCGCATGTGGGAAAGATTTGCTGGCCGATGTCGCCGCCGACTGGCCAACAATTCTGGCCGGGAAGCTGGAACAACTCCGCTGTGAAGACGGAGGCTATGCCAAATCGACGGCCAGTGTTTCCGGCAGCACCTATCATTCGTACCTGGTGGTGCTGTGCTATCAACTGATCGGCCAGACCTTGCCCGATGTGGATCGACTGGTGCAGTTCATCATCGAGCGGCAGCGGGAGGACGGGGGGTTTGTCGAGATGGCAGCCATGCGTCGCAGTGGCACCAACCCCACCGCCGCCGCCATCGGCATTCTCAACATCTACAACGCCATGACATCCCCGATCCGCACCCGAGCCGTGAACTTTTTCGAACAGGTCCGGGGAGATGATGGCGGGTTCCAGGCCAATACCCGCATTCCCTTTTCCGATGCCTTGTCGACATTCACGGGTTACTTGACCTGCCTCGACATTGGTCATCCGGAATTGCTCCCCACGCGCAAGCTGGCCCGATATCTGAAAGAGCTGGAACTCCCGACCGGGGGGTTTCTTGCCGCAGGATGGGATCGCACGCCCGATGTGGAATACACGTTCTATGCCTTGGGGACACAAGGGCTGCTTAACGCTCAGACATCTGCGAATTCGTGATGTCTGTGGCTATTCGCCGCGCGGCGTCATCCGGGGCAGCCGTGGCCATTTCGAGAAGAGTCCCGATCCCGACGGGCTTTCCCCTTTGGTCTGCTGAATGACACCGGTAGAGGTCGCATCTTCCCCGCCGTTGCGATGCGGATCGTGCGGGATCACCTGCAAGTCATCAAGCAACACTTCGCCCAGTCCGGTAAGCGAAAACGACACCGTGAATTCGCCACTCGCGGGAACAATCCGCAGCAATTCAAACCGCGTCCATTGTTCGGCATCATAAACCCGGAGTCCGGCCGAACGTCCCAGCAGACTGTCATAAATCAGGACGCCATCACGGCTCGACTTCACTGGTTCCGTCAGTTTTACCCAACCGCTGATGTGCAGGATCTGACCGGCCCGTACCGGCATGGGGGGCGTTGTCACCGTGACCGGCGATTCCTCTAACAAGAGGACCGATGTCACACCGGGATGCGGACGGCATTCCAGCCGCAGGGCATAGCCTTTCTTGCGTCCTGTCGGGAACAAGGCCGCCGAGGTCTGCAGAATCTCCGGAGCGCGATGCACGTTCTGCCACTTCTCGGCAGTCATCGTGGCGAAGTCTTCGAACTCACCAGAGGGGAGCAGGTTTCGCGAATTCAACTGTCGACTGGTACCGAACGTTGAGATTAACCGCCAATGATCGGGAAGTGTTTGATAGCACAAGGTGTAAGGCGAACTGACGGGGGAAGAAAGCGAATCGACGGCGGCATCCCAATGGCTGCGTTGCAGAATACGCAACTGCTGACAGGCCTGTCCGGCGAGGTCTTCCGCCGAGCGAAAGTCCCCTTGGCTGAGGGCCGATGTTGCCTGATCGACCCGCAATTTGGCTCCGCCGAGCAGTTGAGGGGCATCAGGCTGAGCCGGGGCTATTGGTTGCAATTGCTGATCGACCAAGCCCACGCGATCGAGCTTGAGATTCGCCAGTTGCACCATGTTCTTCGCCGCGATCGCTTGAATGCCCGTGATGCGGTCTCGCATTCGTTGAATTTTTGAGAGTTCCGAAGTCACCCAGATGAATCCGACCTCGTCCAGACGGGGCAGTTCGATCCGCTTCCCACCGGCTGCCGGTGAAGACTGCAGGCGATGGAGATGCGTGGGAGTAAACTCGACCACTTCGGCGGTTTGCTCGCAACCCGGCACAATCAGGGTGACATCCGAGACCGCACATTGGGCGGGAACCCATTGCGACTCACCTTCTAGCCACAATGGCAAGACCAGCAAACCATGCTCGGTGCGCAGCACATAGGCTGACAATTCCTGATCGCGTCCGGCCAGTTGTCGAGACTGTTGAGACCGGCTCCGGAGTTGAGCATCGCGTTCCACAACATTGGGCAGGTTCAAGCCGAACGGCAAATTCCGGGCAAAATTGGTGGACGTAGCCCCCTTAACCTGACACGTGATCGCTTCAAAGTTGCCCGCATGGGCCAGCCAGGGTTCGAGCAGTTGCAATTCCAGATTCACGCGTTTGATCGCCTGGCGACGTTCTTCCGCGAAGGGCGAATCTTCTGCCAGAGAGGTCGATGTCCAGAAACCCAGGCCCCGCATCCCCGCGACAATGGCCGCATAGGCCTGCAATCGGATCTGTTCCGGTTCCAGCAATGGGGTCGCACCGCTGGCTGTTAACGTCGATTGAACCTGTGGCGAGGGCTCGACCTGCAGCCAAGTCCAGCAGAAAGCCCCCGGCCGTGCCTGCGACTTCCGATCGAGCAACCAGCGGCGATAGTCATCGAGTGTCAGCGTGGTTTGTAAGGGATGGCGGCTGATGCCGAGCAGTTCGATATCGCGAGAAAAGAGACGTTCATCACTAGCCACATCTAACGCCAAAGGACGGACACGGCGGCGGTCCGCGAACTCCAGTTGTTCGATCCAATGCGTGTAGGCTTCCCGCTGGTCGCCATGCACGCGCGTGCCCAGCATCCAGAACAGCACCGGATCAACATCGGGAGTGAAGGGTACCAAACCCGCTGAACTCGACTCCAGGGGTTGTCCCTGATCATCGGCCGGACGCGGCGGCGTGGCCGTGACCCATAACCCTTTTGACCACAGCTTTTGAATGAGTGCCGTGTCATCGGCCTGATCGATGAAGACCGTATTGAATCCGAGGTCGCGGAGTAGTTCGGGAGGTTCGCCGTGGTACCGCACCATCCGCGGAAAAAACGGACGGCCATCGACCAGCAACCGATCCAGTCGAAATTCCACCTGTGGCACATTACTCAAAGCAGGAGTCTCAAGTGTCGCCGGTCGTTCAATTTCGATCGGCACAATCGGCTTCATTTCCAGATCATCGATGGCGATCTGGGTACTCCCCGCCGGCGCTCGACAGGCGAGATAAAGTCGATCGACGTACAACTGCCCGAAGTTCGCGATGTCGGGATATTTCGCACGCAATCGTACGAGATGCCCCCGAACTTCCCGGTCGCTGGTCCGGCATGTCAGTTCGCTCCAGCGGTCGGTCTCCTGTAAGACACTCCCCGAGATGATGATTTCCACCGGTTGCTTGGTGTCGGGATCGATCACCCCCGGAACAATGATCCCAATCCCCAGAATCCATCCTGGACTGGGCGAGCGAACCCATACCGAGGCCGTCAATTCATCGAGAACACGACTGGCCGGAACGGAATAAACCAGGCGAGTTGGCAGTCCCGCCTGCGACGACTCCATGCGGATCACTTCGCCTCCGCCGTTCCGCCCGACCACATCCGAGCGCTCGCTGCGAATGGACTGCTGAGCGGGATCGGAGAGGTCCACCACCCAGGCGGGTTCAAACCGTTCGAAGTTGTCACGGAGTGGCTCGGCCGCTGGCATGGGGACAGCGAAAGCGAACAAGACCGCACAGAGCCCAGCGGACCGCGCAAAGAAAGAAACCAACGATCGAAACGACCGCGGTTGGCCCTGCACAGACGACGGTAATCGCGGCATCATCCTTGAAGCCGGTAATCCCATCAAACTCACCGAAATCGATTCGGTGGACACGTTCTGCTAGAAAACCACGAGGCGATATCGATAAGGGTCAAGCCATCCCCCCACGATTTGTGTGGTGAAAGCTCAACGTCTCAGCGACTCCTACAATTTGCTGTAACTTCTCATTCATACAGGATTTGACGCATTTGAGCTAGACCGGTTGTGGAGTTTTTACCACAGTCACCCCGCAACGACTGGTCAAAAATTCACAGCGTAAGTAACTACCCACAAAAGATTTAGGAACAATCCTTGCGAAGCGATGCGGTTCGGCACAGAATCTGATCTGCGAACGGCAGAGGAATGCCATATGACACACCCGCGATTGCCCGAGTCGGATACTGAAGAACTCCCCCAGGAACTCCTGGAACTGGGACGCCGCATATCAGCACTCACGGGCAGCCAGCAGCCAGACCTGCAGCTCGCTTTCGGCCGAGTGGTCGATTCGGTCCGCCGCCGCCGTCGCATTCTCTCGCTGGTGCAGGAAGCGTTGTCGCAACTGCGACTCGACATCAAGTATTTGATGTTCGATCTGGAAATGACCCGCAAGGAGCGTGACGAACTCAAACGTCAACTCGACGAACTCTGAGAAATTCGTCTCAGAGCCCGCAGCGAGCTACCGGTTCTGCTGTGACTGCAACATCTGTTGTGAACGGGCACTGGCAGATTCCCAATCATTGGCTTCTGCCGCCGCGACAATCTCGATAAGCCATTGCTGCTCGCGGTCGGTGATCGCTCCCGACTGATGTTCCGCAGCAATCTTTTCCCGTGCCAACGGCAATTGCTCGGCATTCTTCAAATTGCAGAGATTGTCGACCGCTTTGGCGAGTTCAAAGGCCGCGGGACTGAATTCCGGATACCGCTGGCAGCCGATCAGGCAAACGAGGCTTGAGAGCCAGATCGTGTGGAGCAGCGCCGTCCTCCACTCCATTTTACGCTGCATTTGACGCTCAGAACTCATTCAGCACCTCACCTTCGCGAATGCTCGACATAGCCGCGAATGTTGGACGATGAACGTTTTCCGAGATAAATCTCACGGCACCATCGCCCAGCAGCACATGCGCGCCGCCGGTGTGTTCCGAATACATCTGGCCGACATGCAACGTGGGATAGTTCGGGGGATGGATAATCGGATTGCCGAAGGCATCCATTTCGCCAATCGCCGGTCCACTATGGACCAGGGCGAGTGTGGCAGCGGTCTCGGTGCTGTTGTCGGGAGTCGAGATTCTGGGAATGATCGCCGCTCCGGGAACCACGCCCACCCAGGTTTTGTCGCTCAGCTTCGCGGAATGTTCTCCGAGTAATACCGTGGAAGACAAACCATCAATGACGTCACGAAACTTGACCTGCGAGTTGCGATAGAACGGACCATCGGCAAGTCGCGATGTCTCGCCATTTAAACCGCCGGCCGGTCCCGAGCATGTGGACCAGCATTCTTCCTGGCCATGATTCCCCACGTAATGACTGCGGGCTAAACGCACCTGCTGGCCACGTTTGATGAGGGGGGCACTTGTGGCATCGACCAAACCGAAAGCCTCGTCACCTCCGCTGCAGGACGGGCAGAGGAAGACCGTGAGTTTGGTCGTGACAGCGGCCCGATGGTTCGTATCCCAGATCGGCAGGCTGAAGTTCAACGACTGACTTAAGGGAGCCTGATCGAGATAGGGCAGCAGCAAGGTGCCCCAACTCCAGCCCGGTGCCGCATCCCAGGTGGTCGCATCGTAATCCTCGGCATTGAGCGACCCGATCGCCGGATAGTTGCCGTAGGAGATGTAGCCCGACGGCAGACAACCGTGCGAACTCTCGTAGTTGTGAACAGCTAACCCCAGTTGTTTCAAGTTGTTACGGCATTGCGTCCGCCGGGCCGCTTCCCGCGCCTGCTGTACGGCTGGTAACAGCAAGGCGATCAGCATGGCGATGATGGCAATGACTACCAGTAACTCAATGAGAGTAAACCCGTTACGACGAAATTGCGGCACGTTGGATCGAGGGTTAATACGCATGTAATCTCCCAGCAACGAAATATTTTCGATTGATCAAAATCTTTGGTTAGGCTAATAACACCACTTCGAATTATCAATCAAAATCGGCGTCGATTTTCTCGCGGCGGCCGCGATTGGCAGAAATTGCCGCTCCGCGACTGCCTCTTGCCGATTTGGCCGATCTCAGCTACAAGTCCCGACCCGTTATGAGTCTAGAGACCAGAGTCGAGAGCCCAGGGCCGAAAAACATCGGCCAACCTCCGTGTCACTTTGCCCTCAGCCTTTAACACTCAGCATTTTCTCAGGACGCGTGAGCCCCTATGTTCCACCAGATTCGCCGCTGGGCCTGCCCGGATCTGGCCATTGATTTAGGAACGGCGAACACTCAGGTTGCCGTACCGGGGGCGGGCGTGGTTCTCGATGAACCAACGGTGGTTGCCCTGCAAAAGGGATCGCGGCGGGTGTTGGGGCAAGGGACCGCGGTAGGCAAACTTGCCCGGCAGATGTTGGGTCGCACGCCCGACTCCATCACCACGGCCCGCCCGGTGCAGGATGGCGTGATCACCGACTTCGAACTTTGCGAAGCCATGCTGCGCTACTTTCTACGGAAGATCGGCCGCAGAAAGCTGGGATTGCGGCATCGCGTGGTGATGCCGGTGCCGGGCAGCATCACGCCTGTGGAACGCCGGGCACTGCGCATGAGCGCCGAACGTGCCGGTGCCGGACATGTCTATCTGATGGCCGATTGTAAAGCCGCGGCCATCGGTGCCGGCCTGCCGATCTCCGAACCGCTCGCCAGCCTGGTGTGCGATATCGGGGGTGGCACCACGGAAATCGCTGTGCTCAGTCTGGGAGAAATCGTCTCCAGTCGCTCCTTGAGAATCGCGGGTGATGAGATGGACGAAGCGATCGTTGAGTCGGTTCGTCGCAACTATTCTCTACGCATCGGCACGCAGTCGGCCGAACAACTCAAGATGCGCATTGGCTGTGCGGCCCCGCGTGATCAGGAACTGACGGCCGAATTGCGCGGGCTCGATCTTGTCAGCGGTGTCCCACGCAAAGCGATCATCACCAGTGAAGAACTGCGGGAAGCCCTCGCCGAACCGCTCGAAATCATTTTGCGACACTTGCAAACCGTCATCGAACATTGCGATCCGGAGTTGGTTTCCGATCTGGCGGATACCGGCATGGTGCTGTGTGGGGGCGGTGCGATGCTGCCAGGCATCGATGTTTTCTTTCAGGAACGGCTGGGCATTCCGGTTCGTGTGCCGCATGAGCCGCAACGCATGACGGTGCGTGGCGCCGCGATTTGTGCCGAACATCTCGACCGCTGGCGTGATGCACTCGAAGACGAATTCCGTGATGGTTAAGGAGTCGATTGCATGCCCGCGACTGCTGAACCAACAACGTCACGACTTTGGCTGATGGGCCTGGGCATGGTCCTCATGGGAACGGCCGTCTGGTTTGCCCCGCCGCATATGGTGGCCAAGTGCCGTGGTGTCTTCCTCGATATTCTGCGACCCGGCTTGCAGGCGGCACAGTACGTCGAACAGGAAATCCATGAACGACAATTGACTTGGCAATCGGAACAGGTGCAGCGATTGTCGAGAGAACTTGCCGCGGCCCAGTCGGCAGAGGCACAATCCGAGGCACGTGTCCGTCGATTGTCGGTCCTGCTGGCGGACCAGTCAGAATCCCACGCCACCGAACAATCATCAGCCGATCAAGTGCCCCCGCTGTTCACTCCCGCGTTGATCACCGGGCATGTGCTGGGGACTTCGTTGTCGGAAGCCTGGCGAAAAGGTGTGGTCTTCGATCGGGGCTGGCCCTCGGGAGTTCGTGAAGCC
Source organism: bacterium (assembly GCA_016125225.1). Classification (GTDB taxonomy): domain Bacteria; phylum Planctomycetota; class Planctomycetia; order Planctomycetales; family Planctomycetaceae; genus DSVQ01. Next base: position 93,604 of record WGME01000008.1, read on the forward strand.
GCCCTGGTGATCCAAAGCCATGCTCCGCTCATCGATCTGGGAGAACCCGACCAGATTTCACCGGAAGACCCGTTGCTGATGGGTCGCGTTGTGCTGGGCAAAGTGGCCGTCGTGGGCCGCTGGACCAGTACGTATCTGCCAGTCACCGATCAAGAGTTTCGCGGGCCGGCTCAACTGTTACATGCCTCTTCGACCGGAGCCGTCTGGGGAGCCAAGGGAGTCCTTAAAGGGAACGGGCAAGGATGCGAACTCCAGGGTCTCTCCAGTGCCATGACGGTACGCATTGGCGATGACGTTTACACGGCTGATCGTGACGGCCTGCTCGATGCCCCATTGTACTACGGCAAAGTTACCACGGCTGAGTTAACGAACGATGGACGCGAATGGATCGTGATTGTGGAGCCGGCTTCGCGACCGTCATCGCTTACTCAAGTGCAGGTTCTGCGAGCCGCCCTCAATCCGCAACGCATCCTGACCAACTAGCGATTGGCGAAGGAACAAACCTTGAATTTGTGGTTGATCCGACTGGCACAAGCCGTTTCGCTGTATGTCGCATTGGTTCTGCATGTGGCCTACGGTGACGCACATGGTCCGCATTGGGTGCTGGTTGTTCTCAGCGGCTGGCTGGTCCGGTTACCGAACTCCCAAGTCGTGTTGCTCGCCGCATTGTGTGGCCTGAGCTGTGATCTCGCCGGTCATCAACAACTGGGACTGCACCTCGCGAGTTTGAGCGGCTGGACCGTTGTGCTGCTGGCCGGTTGGCCTGCCGCATGGAGGTACCGTGATTCTTCGGCCCCGTGCTTGGCATTCTGTCTGACGGGAGCTCACGCTGCGACAACGGCTCTCGTGGCCCACACATTGAACCCCACGCTGGATGCCACACCGACCCATCTGTTAGCAGAATCGTTCCGATCAGCCGTGGTGACCGCGAGCGTGGTCCTGTTTGCGGTCGTGGTTATCGGCATTCTGCGACGTCTGATTCAGACCACGAACTCGCCGCGAGGCATGGAAGTGCAGAATCAATGGCTACGGTTATCGGAAGGTTAAAGAGTCGACTTGGTCATTTGATGAACTGACATGCGGAATCAACTCCACACCCACTGGACATCGTCGAACCGGCCTAGCGAAGCGGCCTGGGATCTGGACACCGCTCCGGACCGACGGTTGTGGTTGTTGTATGCCCTGTGGATGGTGCCGCTGGCTTTAATACTGGCCCGAACGGGCTGGTTACAACTGGAACGCCAGGCCGACTATGTGGCTCCCTTCCTGCAAACGCACGAACTGCTGGAACCTCTGCCCGCCCGTGATGGCCGCCTGCTCGCCGCCGATGGCAGCATCCTGGCCGATGATGCCGTCAGTTACGACCTGTTGGTCCATTACCGCTGGTTGGAAGACCCCGTCGATGTCCGCTGGTTAAAGCGCAAAGCCTGGGAACAGGTCTCGCGTTCTGAACGCCGTCAGCCGGCTGTTGTCCAACGGGCCGAAGCGAAGGTCCGTCAGCGTCGCGATGAACTCTGGCACGATTTGTCGCAGATTCTGCAGATTGATCCGGTGGAGTTGGAATCGACCAATCGGGAAATTCAGATTCGCGTTGAGCAGATCTGGCAAACGGTCGATCGACGACGGCGACAACGGTCTCAAACGACCCCGACTTCCCATGACTCGGACATCGCTAAAGAAGACGGTCACTGGACCGACATCGTCCAGCACTTGTGGTGGCAAGCGGTCTCTGAACTCTCCTCCCCGCCGGAACGCCGGACCGATGAGCCTTTGGTTATTCAGGAACAGGAGTCTTATCACCTCGTGGTGCGTGATGTGGCTGCGGAGGTCGCGGAAGAGATCACCGCCCATCCACACCGTTACCCCGGCGTGAAGATCGCGACCCGTTCTCATCGGATCTATCCGCATGGCGATCTGGCGGCTCATTTGTTGGGGGCACGGACCGTATTGAAATCAGAGGACATCCCCCCGAACAGCCCCCCCACATCGCAAGGCCGGACCGGGCTCGAACGGCAGTATCATGACCGACTCACCGGTCACGCGGGGCAGCAACGCCAGGTACTCAATCGACACGGCGAAATCCTGCTGACGGAAGTGGTCGAGCCGCCGCAGCATGGTCGTGATGTGGTCCTCACGATTGATCTCGGGCTGCAACGTCATGCGGAGCAACTGCTCGATGCCGCTTTGGAAACAGTGTCGCGAACGGGGGACGATGTCGCCCCGGAGGCGGCTGCTCCGACGGAACTGCCGCAAGGGGGTGTGCTAGTCGCTGTGGATGTGCATACCGGAGCCGTGCTGACGGCGGCTGCGGCCCCACGGTTCGATGCTAACCTGCTGATCACCGCCGACCAAGAACGCTGGAACCGCCTGGCGGCCGATCCCCGCAAGCCGTTTTTCCCACGCGTCACCCACATGGCTTTGCCGCCGGGTTCGGTCTTCAAAGCGATCACCGCCGTCGCTTTGCAGGAGTCGGGAACCTTCACGCCGCACGACACGATTCAGTGCCGGGGTTACCTCGACCAGCCCGACCAATATCGCTGCCTGATCTTCCGGCATTACAACCTCGGGCATGGTGAGACCGACCTGTCGCGGGCCTTGATGCAATCGTGCAATGTCTATTTCTTTACCGGTGCCCGCCGCAGTGGAGCGGAACCGCTGGTCCAATGGTCACAGCAGTTTGGCATCGGCCAACCAACGGGAATCGACTTGCCCTCGGAATCGAGTGGCACGTTACCATCCAAAGAACCGGGACGCCGCTGGTTTGCCGGGGAAACTTTGGGCCTCGCGATTGGTCAGGGTTCCCTAACAGTCACGCCCTTGCAGATGGCCCGAGCCATGGCGGCGATTGCGAATGGTGGATTCCTCGTTACCCCCCATCTGGCGACCAACGGCGGTGCCGTCAGTCTCGATGCCGAGGAAATGCTGACATCGCGACCCGTCTTTGCCCATCCCGATCCGGTGGCGATTCCCAGCTTGCATCCCGAAACCCTCGCCGCGATCCGGGAAGGTCTGGTCCGGGTGGTGCATGATCCCCAGGGGACCGCCTACAAGACCGTGCGGCTGGACGAGGTGACGATCGCCGGGAAAACCGGGACCGCCGAAACTGGTTCCGGTCGCGGCGATCATGCCTGGTTTGCGGGATTTACCCCCGCCGAAAACCCCCGCGTGGCCTTTGTCGTGGTGATCGAACACGGCGGCAGCGGCAGCCGCACCGCAGGACCAATTGCCCGCGAATACGTCCGCCACCTGCTCGACAGCGGTTTGATTTCGCCGACAGCCGCCGTGGCTGAACGTTGAGCCGCGATCCGCTATCATATCAGCATGACACAACGCATTGTGCTGGCGATGAGTGGGGGTGTGGACAGTTCGGCAGCGGCCGTGCTGTTGAAACGCCAAGGGTACGATGTCATCGGCCTCTTCATGCGGTCGGGGGCGACGGAAGATTACGCGTGCCAGACCGGCCTCAGTTCCGCCTTGCCCGTCATTTCCACCAAATCGAACAAGCAGGGCTGTTGCAGTGCGAGTGATGCCGCCGATGCCCGCCGCGTGGCTGATGCTCTCGACATTCCGTTTCACGCCCTCAATTTTCAGGATGCGTTTGGCCGCATCAAAGATTACTTCGCCGACGAATATCTCGCCGGACGCACACCGAACCCCTGTGTGATGTGCAACAACTGGCTGAAGTTCGGCAAGCTGTGGGAGTTCGCGGAACAGGTGGGAGCCGATGCCATCGCCACCGGTCATTACGCCCGCATTGCCACCGGTGAGCTTGGTCCGCAGTTGATCCGGGGGCGTGATCGCTCCAAAGATCAATCGTATGTGCTGTTCGGTATCCGGCGCGATCTGCTGGAAAAGATCGTGTTCCCCGTGGGAGATTTTCTGAAGCCGGAGATTCGCGAACTGGCTGGTGAAGCCGGTTTACGGGTGGCGACCAAGCCCGACAGCCAGGAAATCTGTTTCGTGCCCGATCATGATTACGCCGCGTTTTTGCAGCGGCATCGCGGTGTCGAAAACACGGCGGGTAACTTTGTCGATATCCAAGGCCGTGTACTCGGCCAACATCCGGGGTTTGAACGCTTTACGATCGGGCAACGCCGCGGGTTAGGGGTCACGTTCGGCGAACCCCGGTTTGTCGTGCGGATCGATGCCGAAACGTGCGATGTTGTTCTGGGCACGATGGACGATCTCGCCTGTCGTGGTTTGACCGCCGATCGCACGAACTGGCAGATCGCTGAGGTTCCCGAATCGTTCCGGTGTTACGCCCAGATTCGCTATCAGCACAAAGCCGCCAGGGCGACCGTGACCCGGCAGGACGACACGCTGGACGTGATCTTCGACGAGCCGCAATTCGGTGTCGCCCCCGGTCAAGCGGTGGTGTTCTACGATGACGAACGCCTGATGGGAGGCGGCTGGATTCTGTCCGGTATGCCGGCCCGCGAAATCGGGGCTCGTATGTAGCAAACTTCATGCGGCGAAATTCCAGCCCCGCCGATTGGAGACGCGGCGGCGTTTCTGGTAAGACTGTAGGCGTTTCGCGGGAATTTGTCGGCGACTTGGCTTATGCGTTCCGTCAGCCACCGCTTCCCCGATGTGAACCAGCACCTCTTATTTACTGTTGCGACCCAAAGGATCAGACAATGAGCGTGGCGATTGCCGGAGTCCGTGCCCGTGAAATTCTTGACAGCCGGGGCAACCCGACCGTCGAGGTGGATATCGAACTGGAAGATGGCACCATCGGCCGCGCGGCTGTTCCCAGCGGGGCCAGCACCGGGGCTCACGAAGCCTGCGAACTGCGCGACACCGACGACAAGAAGCGGTTCCTCGGCAAGGGGGTCCGCAAGGCTGTCGAGAACGTCAACGAACATCTGGCCGACGTGTTGATCGATCTTAACGTCACCGATCAGGCCATGATCGACAAGATGATGATCGAAGCCGATGGCACGCCCAACAAGTCGCGCCTCGGTGCCAATGCCATCCTCGCCTGTTCGCTGGCTTGTGCCCATGCCGCCGCCCGCGTCAGCTTCCTTCCGCTGTTCCGTTATCTCGGCGGCGTCGGGGCAAACACCCTGCCTGTCCCGCTGATGAACATCATCAACGGCGGTGCCCATGCTGATAACGGCCTGGACATGCAGGAATTCATGATCGTTCCCGTCGGCTTCACCAGCTTCAGCGATGGCCTGCGGGCCGGTGTGGAAGTCTTCCATAACCTGAAGAAGGTCCTCAGCGACAAGGGGCTTGCGACGGCCGTGGGTGACGAAGGGGGCTTTGCTCCGGCTCTCGAAACCAACGAGTCGGCTCTGAGCGTCATCATGACCGCGATCGAGAAGGCCGGTTACAAGCCGGGCGAGCAGATCCGCATCGGTCTCGATTGTGCCGCGACGGAATACTTCGATACCAAGACCAACCTGTACGACCTCGACGGTAAGAAAGTCGATGGCGACGGCGTGGTCGAAATTCTCTCGCAATGGATTTCCAAGTACCCCATTTGCTCGATCGAAGATGGTTGCTCGGAAGATGACTGGTCGACATGGAAGAAGCTGACCGACGCCATCGGCAGCAAGTGCCAACTCGTCGGCGACGACCTGTTCGTCACCAACACCAAGCGTCTGAAAGACGGCATTGCTCAGGGCGTGGGCAACAGCATTCTGGTGAAGGTGAACCAGATCGGCACCCTCACCGAAACCATCGACGCCGTGCAGACCGCTTACCGTAACGGCTACACCGCGATCATGAGCCATCGTTCGGGCGAAACCGAGGACACCACCATCGCCGATCTGGCCGTGGCCCTCAACACCGGACAAATCAAGACCGGTTCCGCTAGCCGCACCGACCGCATCTGCAAGTACAACCAACTGCTGCGGATCGAGGAAATCCTCGGTTCCGAAGCCCAGTACGGTGGCACACTGAAGCGCTAACCATTTTTGATGCATCCGACTTAGCCGCGAGACATCGTCGAGCGCTGTGTGATAGGAACGCAGCGCTCGACTTTGTCTCGCGGCTAAGGTCTTCTTGATGAATTCACAACATGGCCCGTTACTTCAAATACAAATCGTCGGCCGATGTGATCGCCGATGCCCGCGAACTCGGGCAGTCGATCGAACTGCAGGACGATCTGTCGCCGTTGTTTCAACCGATCACCATCGGTGGGAAGACCGTGGGTAACCGTTTGTGCGTGCAGCCGATGGAAGGTTGCGATGGCACCCTCGATGGCCAGCCCGATGATCTGACATTCCGCCGGTATCGCCGTTTCGGAGCCGGTGGTGCGAAACTCATTTGGGCCGAAGCCACTGCGATTGCCGACGATGCCCGCATGAATCCCCGGCAGCTGTGGATACATGATCGCACGGTTTCTTCCATCGAGCGGATGCAGGTCGAATGCCGTCATGCCCATCGGTCTAACGGCATGGACGATGGGGACCTGCTCATCGGTTTGCAGCTCACGCATTCCGGGCGTTACAGCTACCGTGGCCCCAAGATTGCGACCCGCTGCCCGCTCCTTGACCCACTCACGAAAGACAAAACCACCGGCCAGCCGATCGCGGCGGATTACCCTGTTCTCACTGATGACGATCTGAAGCGCATCGAAGACCAATACGTGATCGCGGCCCGCCTGGCAGTCGCCGCCGGTTACGACTTCATCGATCTCAAGCAGTGTCATCGGTATCTGTTGTCAGAACTACTTGGAGCAAAGAATCGAACCGGTGAATACGGCGGCTCACTGGAAAACCGCACGCGTTTGATTCGTAATGTCATCCAACGCATTCGCTTAGAGTTTCCCGACCTCATTCTCGCCACGCGGATGAACGTGTTTGATGGGGTGCCGTTCCGTGGCGAAGGAGAAGAGTTTGTCGGCCAGCCGGTGCCGTATCAGACGCCGATCACCACGGCGTTTGGTGTTGCGGCGAATGAGCACACGCAATCCGACATGACGGAACCTTTGCAGGTGGTGAAATGGTTGCGTGATTGGGGCGTGAGTCTCATCAACATTTCGTGCGGCAATCCGTACGCGAACCCGCATTATGTGCGACCCGCCGAATTCCCGCCGGTGGATGGCTACCATGCCCCGGAACATCCGCTTCTGGGGGTGCTGCGACATTTTCAGTTGACGGCGATGATCCAACAAGCCGTGCCCGACGTTGCGGTGGTGGGCAGCGGCTACACCTGGCTGCAGGAGTTTTTCCCGCAGGCCGGAGCGGCGAATGTGCAGGCCGGGCGATGTCAATTTGTTGGCTTGGGACGTGGCACGTTGTCGCAACCCGACTTTGCCAAGCATCTGAAGGAGCACGGCGAACTACATCGCAAAACGATCTGTCGGACCTTTTCGTACTGCACCAACCTGATGCGGACGAAAGATCATCCCTTGGGCCAATATGCGACCGGTTGCCCGCCGTTCGACAAGGTTCCCTACGGCCCGTTGTGGAAAGAAGCCGAAGCCAAGCGGAATAAGCCGAAGCCCTGAAACCCTTATCGCTAAAGCCCCAAGTGTTCAGCGAACTCCTCACCACTGAAAACCTGATTGCGTTCTTCACGCTCACCAGCCTGGAGATTGTGCTCGGCATCGACAATGTCATTTTCATCGCGATCCTGGCGGGTAAACTTCCCGAGAAGCAACGCGACTTGGCCCGGCAACTTGGGTTGGGACTGGCAGTGCTGTCTCGCATCGGGCTGTTGTTTGCCATCGGCTGGGTGATGAAACTGAAAGAACCGTGGTTCACATTGATGCACCACGAGTTCTCCGGCAAAGATCTCGTCCTGATCGTCGGCGGGTCATTCCTGATCGGCAAAGCGACGTGGGAGATGCATCACAAGGTCCGGGGCATTCAACATGGCGAATCTCACTCCACTGGTGCCAGCTCACTAGGAGGCATGCTCGCTCAAGTGCTGTTGATTGATGTCGTTTTCTCACTTGATTCGGTCATTACCGCGGTGGGCATGTCGAACAATATTCCCATCATGGTCGCAGCGATTCTGGCATCGGTTGCCATCATGCTTCTCTTCTCAGGCCCGGTCGTGCGATTTGTCGATGCGCATCCCGCGATCAAGCTACTGGCGTTGGCGTTTCTGTTACTCATTGGCGTGCTGCTGGTTGCTGAAGGCTTTCATCAGAAGATCGACAAAGGCTACATCTACTTCGCGATGGCCTTCTCACTGGGCATCGAGTTGCTGCAGATGCGGATGGAAAAGAATCAGCAGCGCGGATCGATTGAGGATGATTAATGGCAGCGAACGTCACGATCCGTCGAGCAGACTTGAACGACTCTGCCGATGCTACGGCGTTAGTCACACTCCTCGATCGCTATTCACAAGGACCCACGGGACAAGGCCACCCCTTAGCCGACGATGTTCGTGAACGTCTGGCGAAAGATCTCGTTCACCACCCGACGGTTGTCGTCTATCTTGCCTGTATTGATCATCAACCTGTAGGCATAGCAGTCGGCTTTCTTGGTTACTCCACCTTCGCTGCACGCCCTCTGTTTAATCTGCATGATCTCGCGGTGTTGCCCGAACACCGTGACCAGGGCATCGGTTCCCGGTTGCTCGCCACGGTCGAAGATTTCGCCCGCCAGCAGGGATGCTGCAAAGTGACATTGGAAGTCCTCGACCGCAACGAATCGGCACGGCGGATCTATGCACAAGCCGGATATGGATCGTTCGATGATCCCACATGGTTTTTGTCGAAGCGGTTGTAGTGCCATGGTCGGCTTGTCGAACGATCTTGCGGCCTGATCTTGCCCGACTGATAATGAAGGGGCCGTATTTTTCGCCGGAGAACTCATGTCGACCACCGCCCCAGACACTGCCCTGTGGACCATTACCGATCTGGCGGAACGCTTCGGTCCCATGCCCGCGTGGCGGATTCTTTCCAATCCTTCGCCCGGTGAAGCCACCGAAGAGGATGTAGAGCGATTGCTCGCTGAAGGTAAACAACTCTGTGAACTCGTCGATTCGATCCTGATCAGGAAGACTATGGGTGCCTACGAGTCAGCCGTTGGGATCATTTTGGCAACCTACATCTTGCAGTTCGTGAAACCACGCAAATTGGGAATTGTTCTCGGCGAAGCAGGCATGCTGCAACTCTGGCCCGGCCGCGTGCGGATTCCTGATGTCTGCTTTATCTCGAAAGACCAACTTCCCGATGGGACGTTGCCCCGTAAACCTTCCATCCCGGAACTCTATCCCGATCTCTCCGTAGAAGTGCTGAGCGAATCCAATACACCCGCTGAAATGTCAGAGAAGCTACGGGACTATTTTCAGGCGGGATCGCGATTGGTGTGGTATATCGACCCGGCAAGGAAACTTGCAGAGATCTATACCAGTCCCGATCACCGAACCGTGATTGATAGCCAGGGAATGCTCGATGCCGCCCCCGTGTTGCCCGGGTTAACGATTCCACTGGCCGACGTATTCGATGTGGGCATCCAGCCCACTTGACACTTCTCGTTACATTTTCGCCTCACGGCGTCTGCCGTAATCCCTCCGATTAGACGTACCTCAGAGGATCTCACCATGCGGGTTGCTTCCGTGATTGTTCGAGGAATGATCGGCATCTGGGCTGTCCTCCTGTTTGGGCCTCTGTTCGCAGCGGAACGCCCCAACATCGTCTTTCTGCTGGCAGACGATCTGGGCTTTACCGATGTCGGTTTTCATGGCAGCGAGATTCAAACACCGAATATCGATCGCCTCGCGAATGCGGGTGTGAAGCTCGAAGCCTTTTACGTGCAACCGGTCTGCTCTCCCACGCGGGCGGCCCTCATGACCGGGCGGTATCCGTCGCACTATGGTCTGCAGGTGGGTGTGGTTCGTCCCTGGGCACAGTATGGTTTGCCGTTAGAAGAACAGACGCTACCGCAAGGCTTGAAGACCGCGGGCTATGAAACGGCGATCTGCGGCAAGTGGCATCTCGGCCATTTCCAACAACCCTATCTGCCAATGCAGCGTGGCTTCGATCATCAATATGGGCATTACAACGGGGCACTCGACTATTTCACGCACATTCGCGATGGCGGTTTCGACTGGCACCGCAATGATCGGGTTAATCGTGACGAAGGATATACCACGGTCTTGCTCGGCAATGAAGCGACGTCGTTGATCAACCAGCACAACTTTGCCACGCCGCTGTTTCTGTATGTCCCGTTCAATGCCCCGCATACGCCGCTGCAGGCGTTGCCGGAACATCTGGAAATCTATAAAGACATCAAGGACAAACAACGGCGAACCTATGCCGCGATGGTGCACTGTGTCGATGAGCAAGTTGGCCGGATTGCCGAGGCCATTGCCACGAAAGGACAAACGACAGAGACGCTGTTCATCTTCTCCAGCGACAACGGCGGACCCACAAAACTAGGGGCCACCAACGGCAAGCTGCGTGCCGGTAAAGGCACATTGTATGAAGGGGGTACTCGGGTCGCGGCCTTTGCCACCTGGTCTGGACATCTGCCTGCTGGGACAGAATGTCATGAGCCGCTGCATATGGTCGACTGGTACCCCACATTGATGAAGCTGACCGGGGCCACGGTCGATCAGAAACTGCCCCTCGACGGCAAAGATGCCTGGGCGACCATCGTTGGCAAAGCCCCTTCACCGCACGAAGAGATTCTGCTCAATACCACACCGACCAACGGTGCTATTCGCGTGGGCGGTTGGAAACTCGTCATCGCAGGTGGTCAAAGCACGGAAGATCAGGAAGCAAGTAATGCCAAGCAGAAAAAAGGCAAGAAATCTCTGAGTGAAAACGATGGTGTCGAACTCTTCGATCTCACTCAAGATTTGTCAGAAGAACACAACCTGGCAAAACAACACCCCGATAAGGTGCGTGAATTGAAAGCCCGCTTGAATGTCTACGCTCAAGCGGCTGCGGCTCCTAAGTCTGCACCCAAGGCCAAGGACTTTCGCGTACCAGCCATTTGGGGCGAATAAACAATCCTGCCACGGTCTGTTCTACCACAGGCGAGAACGGGCCGGCTGGACGTCGAGTTGACGCCGGAGTTCGGGAAACTCTCCGCCGGGTTGCATGCCCCATTGCCGCATTTCCTGGGGTGTTGGCTGCTGGGCACGGTGCTGGTTGAACTGCGGGTCAGACTGAAACAGGTTGCGTTCGTTCGCCGCCTGCCAGTTCAGGCTTTGACCACTCTGCTGCTGCACCTCGACGATCGCCACAGAGACCAAAAGCAGGCAAGCGGCACTTGCCAAGACGGTGGGAATCCAGACATTGAACCGCAGAAACTGCGGCTTCACATCGAGTTCCGACAACCGCTGCGCGACACGCGGCCAAAGACGACGCGTCCCACGGACTTCACGGCGGGCATCTGGCAGAACCGAAAGTGCCTGGCCGACGGATGCATGAAAACATCGACAATCGGCACAATGCTCAACATGCTGCCGCACAGCACCTGCCGTCTGCGAATCGGTCGGATCTTGCCCGGCGATCAATGCAATCCAGTGTTTCGCCTGTCGACAGTCCATCACCAGATCATCCTCTACTTATGAACTTCGCTACATCCACCCCTCGGGCGGTCTGTCCATCGAACGGATTTACTCATCAATCTTGTCGGTATCATCAGCTTCGGTGTCGGAAGTGGGTAATGACTCACCCCCTGTGCGTTTGATCCATAGCTGCTGGAAACGCGACCGCGCTTCGGCGAGTCGCCAGCGAACCGTGGCTTCTTTACGGTTCAGAATCGCAGCAATTTCCGAAGTCGAAAAATTCTCAAGGTCACGCATCACCAGCACGGTGCGATAGGTTTCCGGCAACTGTTCCAGTACCGCATGAACTTCCTGACTCAGGTCGAGTGCCTCACGAGGATCACTCATCTCCGGGTCCGGTGGACGATCACTCGGGCTTTCGCTGAACAGCGACCACCAGCCCCGCCGCTTTTTGGCCCGCAGATGGTCCAACGTCAGATTCACACCAATTCGGAACAACCAAGGACCAAAGCGGCGGGAAGGATCAAATTGATCGAGGCGTTGGTACGCCCGGACAAAAGTCTCCTGCGCTAGGTCTTCCGCCGTGTCTTCATCGCGTATGAATTGCGCAATGAGGCGAAGCAGACGGCGTTCATAACGCTGAACCAGTTCGCCGAACGCCGCACGATTCCCACGACGGACTTCATCCACCAGCCGAGCTTCGTTGCCGATGCTGCCGTGATCTTCCGTCGCGAATGTGTCCGCGTCAGCGGGATTCATAACGAGCGTCATTCATGTCTCCGTACCGTTCTTACGCGGTCACGGAGTGCTGTGTTGGATCGAAGATCAGTTCTTTCGCCAGTTCCCCCGCCAGTGTAACGCGCGATCTGCCAGGGACCGAGAGTCGCGAATTCATCAGAACTAGGTTTGAACGGTCGAACCCCTTGAGATCACAGGGGATGCGAATTCGCCCACGCGACGCAATTTTCCCATATTTACAAACCTAGCCACAGTCCCTACAATCGCTATAACCATTGCAATCGCTATATTCGTCACAATCGGAACGGAATCGATTGGTAGCCATTGCCCCCGACATTCTCCTGGCTGGAGTGAGTTAAAATGAATCTATTCCATCAGTTATGGAAAGACGAGCAGGGTGCCATCCTGACTGCGGAGGCCGTCATGATTGGCAGCGTCGCCGTGTTGGGTGGGGTTGTGGGACTGAATGCGGCCGCCTCGGCCGTGAACGACGAAATGACCGAGATGGCATCGGCTATTCGCAGTCTCGACCAGAGTTACGTCATTCGTGGACACTCGCGATGTGGTGCCTGGACGGCGGGGTCGTACTACATACAGCCACGAGTGGAAGAGTCGCTGGCAGAATTGTGTGGTGAGCAGCCGACCGATGTGGTGAAGATCCGCGACGAAATCGATGCTCAGCGGGCCAAACTCTACCCGACGATTACTGAAGAACCCGCACCGGCGAACGAATTGCCGCCGAAGAAGAAAGACAAGAAAAAAGCGGAGGCGAAGAAGCCCGCGAAAGATTCCCAGGAAGATTAAGTTCGAATCACATGGAAAACAACAACGGTCAGACCATAACAATATGGCCTGACCGTTGTGTTGATTCGATTTTTGAGCATTCGCCCAATCGACTAGTTCGGCGTGTTGCCGATGGTGTCGACCTTGTCGTCGATGTCATTGACGCGATCCAAGGTGATCGCGCTGATGATCAGCGAAGCAATCACAGCGGCCGCGATGATGACCGTACCACCGCCCATGGCACCGAACTGACCACGGGTGCCATTTTCACCCAGAACCAGCAGGGCTTGTTCTTTTGCGGCGGGAGGAGCGACTTCGCTCTGCCAGACGCGGTAGGTGCCGACGGTCTTGCCGCTGGCAATTTCGTACACACCACCACGCAGACCCTTGACGGCGAACCGGCCATTGGCGTCGGTTGTGGTCTTGGCGACTTCATGGCTGCCCTGACGGACGACCACTTCGGCGTTCTTGGCGGGGGTGCCGGTATGATCCACCACGCGGCCAGCGAACACGCCTTGCTCCAGACCGATGTCCAGAATCGAAGCGTTGGTCGACTGAACGGCAACCTTCTGCGAGCCTTGAGCGGCTTGCAGCGAGGGGGCGGGAATCATCAGGCCGAGTGTGGCAAGGGCCACGGCCGCCCCTTGAACCAGCGAGAAGTTCTTCATGTGCGTCGTTCTCCTTGTGACCCATCCTGGGAAGGCTCCCGCTGCCAGCTCACGGTCACAAAAGCAGCGAGGACGACTGGAGCGTCGCGGCATATGCCGACCATCCCGAGGTCATGAAAACAACACAGGTCTCTATGTAGCGACACACTACGCGAGCTTCCTGCGTGCCGACATCCTCCGCACCCAGTCCATTGCAATCTATCGGACTCACCCAAAAGATTGCTTCACTCGGATCGTCGTGATTTTCCGGCTTGTTCGCTCAAATCCGCGACAGGTCTCGCGAATCCGCAAAGTTTCGCAAGAGTTCGGCAGAAATTGCTGAAGTTCATTGACCAGATGAGGTTTCTGCGCACGCTCAAAAAACGAAGAGGCCGGCCATTTCCGGGGGGCAGGAAATGGCCGGCCGTTCGATACGCAGCGTCGTGGGGGGAAACGAACAACCGCGATCGATTCTTCTGGTGGGAATGCTCAGCACTAGTTCGCGGTATTACCAAGTTGATCCACTTTGTCATCCACGCTGTTCACCTTATCGAGGGTGATCGCGGAGATGATGACACTGGCAATGACTGCTGCTGTGAGAAGCAGCAGGGTCGGATCGACGGCACCAAACTGGCCACGGGCTCCGTTTTCGCCCATCACCAGGAGGGCGTGTCCCTTCGCAACCGGCGGAGCGGCCTTTTCATTCCAGACCCGGAAGGTTCCCTGGGTGTTGCCTGCAGAGGCGGTGTAGTTGCCAGGACGGACGTTTTCGACTGAGAAGACGCCCTTCTCGTTGGTGACCGTCTTGGCGACCACCTTATCGCCTTGCTTCACAACCACTTCCCGATTTTTGAGAGCGGTTCCGGTGTGATCGACGACGCGACCGGTGAACGCACCATTCAGCAGGACCACATCGGCTGCCAGCTTGGCATCGGACTTTGCGACAATTGTCGCTGTTGATTTACCGGGTTGAGCGAATACCGGCGCCTGGGGCACCAACATTCCCATGGCCGCCAGACTCAAAGCGGCGCCGCGAATCAAGGTCGTCGTCTTCATCATATTCCTTTCGTTAAGTCGTGTTTCGCAGGGTTCAATTCGTGCAAAGGCGGCCCGCCCGGCAAATTGGCGGCATGGCCGGCGCGGACCCCACGCCGACGACTCTTCCGTTCCGTGGATGATTCCACGGAAACAGCTCTCCACAGTTCATGAATGACGATAGGCAGTTTTGATGGGATTCCTGGGCTCAATCCGTTACCTGCCAGGTTGTTGGACGCTGTCAGGTGTTTGGCTGACCCAAGTGTGGCGGGGAGTATAGTGATGTCACGAAGTGGGTCAATCGGAGAATGATCCTCTTCACCTCAAGATCGTTTTTTTTGGTAGAGTTGGCACAGTCAGCAGCTAACTTCGGCAGTTTCTGCAAGGTCTGTCAGGTCTTCCTCGCCAGCATGATGCATAATTGCCACATCATCCGGGAAATGTGCGCACAGACGTCAATCGAACGCGGCGCCCTGATCGGACTCATGTGGAGTGTTGACGGCATGCGCGGCTTATGGATTGCCTTGGGACTCATGTGCGTCGGTCTGACGCCAGAACTCGCTGTTGGCCAGGATTGGGGCGGCTGCCCACCGTGGAGGCCCTGTGGTGGCGGCAACACCTTTGGAGGCAATTTTCTGATGCCTCAAGGCTTCTATGGTGTCGACTTCCGCCCGGCCTGTGCCCAGCACGATGCCTGTCTGGCTAATCCGTACAATTCCCGCTTCGCCTGCGATCAACAGTTTCTGGCCGGCATGTACGATGCCTGTGCCTGCTCGCCCCACCCCTTGCTCTGCCGCCACAAAGCCCGCATGTACTATGTCGGAACCCGCATGTTCGGCACGCTGTATCGGCAGGGGGCTCCCTGACACCTAATTGATTGACGACACAAGACCGACAACGGTTCGTGCAGATTTTTTACCGTTCTGTGATCTTCCAATCGCTGCAGCACGTATGGACCATGTCGGTTGTGGAGCAGCCATCACCAGCCAGCCGCGTATTGGTGCTTTTCATAATGAACAACTTTGCGTTTTCACCTCACCACTGTTGGAATGACTCCGGAACTCTGGCGGACTCACTCATTTTTTCCTGAAAATTCTGGCGACGATCGTGCGTTGAAAGGAACAGCGGGCCAAACATTTCCAGCCTTGTTGATCACCAGCAGACCAACTTGCTCACACATCGCCGGAACCTACCAGTCTTCGCGGGGATGACCTGGCCAGAAGCACTGGGACAACGATGAGCCGTCTTCAACCTTGGTGTTGTTGAACGTGCTGGTCAGAGCCAACAACGGGCGATTCGTCAGCCATCTTGTGCGGATCGGGGTGCGCATCGGGTGCAGAGTTGAGGTTGGGATCAGAACATCTGGGGCGAACACCATTACCGGGGGTCCACATATCATGAGTTTCCACACCAGAACATGGCAGTTCACATTCACGTTGGCGGCGGTCGCCGTCATGGCACAGCCTTTAACGGCGCAGGCTCAACGAATCACGGCCAAAAATCCGCCGGCACAATCGACCGCGAACAGTGCCAGCCTGATTGAAGTCAACAGGGTTCGCGCGATCGATGGCACGAACAGTTCCGGCATCGATGGAGCCGGAGCCACCAATGCGACTCTGCTGCGTATCAGTCCGGTCGACTATCCCGATGATGGAACGGGCACCACGATTCTGACGAGTCCGGGACGTGCCAATCCCCGCACGATCAGCAATCGCATCGCTGCTCAGGGAAATCAGTCGATTGTCAATAATCGGAATCTGACAGACTTCATCTGGGCCTGGGGACAATTTGTTGATCACGATCTCGACCTGACCAGCACCAGCCCGAATGCAGGGTCTGCCCCCATCACTCTCGAAGATCCCAACGATATTCTGGGACCGAACCCGATTCCGTTTGATCGTTCCCTGTTTGTCTCGGGCACTGGGGTATCCGGCTCACCACGGCAGCAGGCCAATGAACTGACCGCTTTCCTCGATGGTTCGAATGTGTATGGTTCCGACCTGATTCGCTCGCAAACCTTGCGAACCTTCCAGAACGGGCTACTGGAAACCAGTACTGGCGATCTGCTGCCGTTCAACACCGCGGGCTTACCGAACGCCGGAGGCACCGGAGCCAACCAGTTTCTGGCGGGCGATGTCCGTTCCAATGAAAATGTGATGCTCACTTCGCTCCACACGCTCTTTGTGCGTGAACACAATCGTGTGGCACAACTGCTCGCCTTGCAAGACCCGGACGCCACCGATGAAGTGATCTATCAACTCGCCCGGAAAATCGTCGGAGCAGAAATCCAGGCGATTACCTATCGGGAATGGTTACCCGCGTTGATGGGGAAACGGGCGCCGGATATCCGCAAGATTTCGTTTGATCCCAATGTCGATGCCGGAGTCACTACCGAGTTCTCCACGGCTTTATTCCGTGTCGGTCATACCCTGCTCTCTTCGAATCTGCCACTGGCTGAGAATGGGCAAGTCGTTTCCGGTGTGCCCTTGCTGACGGCGTTCTTCAACCCTGCATTTCTGGCGAACGATCCCCAAAATGTCGATCGCTTACTGGGAGGCTTCGGGTTCCAGAAGTCTCAGGAGATCGACAACAAAATTGTGGACGACGTCCGCAACTTCCTGTTTGGCCCACCCGGAGCCGGGGGGATGGATCTCGCAGCCCTCAATATCCAGCGCGGCCGCGATCATGGTTTGCCCGACTACAATACGGTTCGAGTGGCTTATGGTCTCAAGCGAGCCAACAGCTTCAAACAAATCACATCCCGAAAAGATGTGCAGGAGGCCCTCGAAGAGCTATACACGACTGTTGATAACATCGATGTCTGGGTCGGGGCCCTCGCGGAAGATCACCTGCCGGGGAGCAGTTTGGGACCGTTGCTGTCGGCTGGATTGGCGGACCAATTCACACGAGCCGTCGCCGGGGACAAGTTCTTCTTCATCCGCGATCACGATCTGCAGCAAGTTGCCGCGGTGGCGGCCATCAATCTCTCGCAACTGACCTTGGCCGATGTGATTCGTGCGAACACGATTGTGGCCAAGCTGCCGGACAATGTTTTCCTGCTCACGCCGGGTGTGACCAGCGATGTCACGGCTCAGTTTGATCAGGCCAGCAACCGGGTGTATGTCATTGGTAATCGCGGCGACAATTCGGTCATGGTGGTGCATACTCCCGCCGGCTTGATGTTGGTCGGCCAGCATGGAACGCGAATCAACGGGAAAGCCTCAACGCTCATCCTCAAAGCCAGCAAACCCAGCCTGACCGTCGACTTGGGAGAGGGAAGCGATTCGCTCATCCTTTTCGCGGGCAAGTTTGCCGACGGCCTGATCAACATGGGTGGGGGCACGAACTCCTTCCAATCGATTCTGACGACATTCGACGAAGTAATCACGAGTCCATAGTAAGGTTGAGAGTCGATGGTTGAGGGTTGAGAGTTCAGGGCGGAAGGCAAAACCAATGTGTTTACCTTCCGCTTTTTGCTTTCCGCATTCTGTTCTTGAATGCGACTCGCGAACGCATTTCGTCTCCGATAAAATGACCGCATGGCTGGAAATACATTTGGGCAAGCGTTGCGGATCACCACGGCGGGCGAGAGTCACGGGCCGGGGAATGTCGTGATTATCGATGGTGTCCCCGCGGGGATTTCCTTGTCTGTCGAAGACCTGCTATTCGACCTGAATCGCCGCCGCCCCGGACAAAGTCACATTGTGACACAGCGGCAGGAAGCCGATCTTCCCGAGATTCTCTCCGGCGTCTTCGAAGGAAAGACTACCGGTACCAGCCTGGCCATCCTGATCCGCAATGAAGATCAGCGAAGCAAAGATTACAGCAACATCCAGAACGTCTACCGCCCGGGCCATGCCGACTATTCGTTTGATGCCAAATATGGCTTCCGCGATTACCGGGGCGGCGGACGCAGCAGTGCCCGTGAAACGACTGTGCGGGTAGCTGCCGGGGTGGTCGCCAAGAAGATTCTGCAAGCCGCGTTTGGGGGCGAAGTGATCGGCTATGTGGTTCAGGTGGGCCACATCCGGGCCAACATTGCCGATCCCGCAGCCGTGACGATGGAGCAGGTCGAGAAGCTCCCGAACGGTGAACCGAACATTGTTCGCTGCCCTGATGCCGCTGCGGCTGCTCAGATGGTCGAACTGATCGAAGCCGTCCGCAAACAGGGCGATTCCATCGGCGGCGCGGCAGAGATTGTGGCGACACATGTCCCCGCAGGTTTGGGCGAACCGGTCTTCGACAAATTGAAAGCCGATCTCGCCAAGGCCCTCTTCAGTTTGCCGGCCGTGCTTGGTGTCGAATACGGCATCGGTTTTGGTTGTGTGACCATGCGGGGCAGCGAACACAACGACCACTTTATTCCCGATCCGCAACATCCCACCGACGGTCATCCCGGCATCACTACGGATACCAATCGGCATGGTGGCATGTTGGGGGGCATCACCACCGGGTTACCGATCGTGCTGCGGGCTGCCGTGAAACCGACGAGCAGCCTGCCGATCGCCCAGCCCACGGTGACACAACAAGGCGAAGCCACGACGATCCAAACCAAGGGACGTCATGACCCGTGCCTGTTGCCGCGTTTCATCCCGATGGCGGAAGCGATGGTCGCCATCGTGATTGCCGATCATTGGCTGCGTCACTGCGGGCAAAGCCGAGCCCTCTCTCATTGATCCTGGCTCTATTGAGCTGTATTGCCCAGCGCGTGATTTGATCCGGGACAGAATGCAGAAAGGATGTAGCGCACGCTGGGGGCTCGCTACATCCTTTCGATTCACGCAGATCGACTGCGGTGATTACTCGGCTTCGGGACGCTTGGGACGCCCGTCGTTCTGACCTTCCGGTTGACCGGGTCGTGGTCCCCGGGCTCCTTCGAAACCGGCCCGCAATTCCGCTTCGGTAATGAAGCCGTCACTGTCCTTGTCCATGCGGGCAAAGTTTTCTTTCAGACGCTCGGGCGCTTCGTCCTTCGAGATCTTGCCATCGCCGTTGGCATCCATCCGGGCGAAGAAGGGATTGGCTCCAGCACCAGTGCGACCCGCCGGACGTTCTCCGTCTCCCGGCCGACCTTCGGGTCGTGCCATTTCCGGACCACCGGGCATCGGACCGCGACCGCCGGGGAAGCCCATCAGTTCGGGCGGATCGATTTTGCCATCATTGTTAGTATCGAGTTCGCTGAAGTGATCGACGGCCTTGGCCAGTTCTTCTTTCGAGATCGCTCCATCGTGATCGGTATCGAGGATAGCAAAGACGCGCGGGCCGCGCCCCATGCCACCCATGGGCGGACGACCTTCCATACCGGGCTGTCCCTCGGGGTTCGGGCGACCATCGGGACCGGGTCGGCCTTCGGCCATCATCTTCCGCATCGAGGCTTCAAAGTCTTCGCGGGTCAGTTCATCCTTACCCGCTTCATCAAACAAACGGCCCATGCGATCCCGCAAGAACTCGGGGAGTTCGCTCTTAGCGAGCTTGCCGTCTTTGTTCTGATCGAGCCGCTCGAACATCTGACCGCCGCCCGGGCCGGGGCCACCAGCGAACCGCCCAAAGTCTTCCATCGTCAAAGCGTCTTTGCCCAGGCGTTCAAACAGCGGACGAATCCGATCCCGAAACTCGGCAGGCACCTCTTCCAAAGTCACCTTGCCATCTTTGTCACGATCGAGCATTTCAAACCGTTGACGGGCATCGCCCATGCCACCGCGCGGACCTTCGCCACCCAACGGAGCTAAGGGCACACTCGGATTCTCCGTCGGTTTATTGGCCGCGATGAATTCGTCCTTGGTCAAAGCGCCATCGCCATCTTTGTCGCCGGCGCGGACCGAGCGTTCAAAAAACCGCTTCTGCCCTTCGCCGACTTCGTCAGCCGTTAATTTGCCATCGCCGTTTTTATCCAGCGATTGAAACAAGTCTTCGGGTTTGGGAACGCCATCCTGAGCGGCCGCAAACGAAGTCCAACCCATGGCGACGGCGACGGTCGCCGTCAGTGAAATGCGTGTCAGCCACATGATCGCACATCCTCGGAAAGTGTCATGAACGGCCACGGAGTTCAGAACGGACGTCTGATGGAGATCGTCGGGCCATGGGGAGAATGAACCCGAAAGACTGGCAAAAGTTTCGTGCAAGGATCACCGCCGACCAGCGGTCGTGCTCAAAAGCGGCCGCAACCGCTCATCCCAGAGGGCATAACCCTCCATAGTCATGTGCAGTTGATCGGGCTTGAAGAGTTCAGGCCGGGGCAAACCATCGGCCCCGAGCATGGCGTCCCAGATATCGATCGAGGCTTCCAGCGGCTGATCTTTCTGCGAAACGAGTACCAGCGCATTCGCCTGCTGTGCTACCTCTCGCAGAGCCCACCGCTTGCCACTCGGCTTGATCGGAACCCAGACGATTTTCGTCTCGGGCAGTTTCTTGTGCACCCGCGTGACGAATTCGCGGTAGTCGGCGGCGATCTGCTCGGCGGTACGCCCCCGCCCCATATCGTTGTCGCCGCAGTAAACCACTATCACGTCCGGAGTGTGCTTCGCCAGAATGCGGTCGGCATAATGCAGCACATCGGGCCAGGTCGAACCGCCGAAGCCACGATTCACGCAGGGCACACCGGGAAACGATTGCGGCAAGTCCCACATGCGTATGCTCGAACTGCCGATGAAAAGGTTTCCGCCCGGCTGCGGTGGCGATTTTTCATCGGCCGCTTCGAACTTAGCAATCTCCGCCGCAAAGCGTTCCGGTCCGGCGGCCGGCGGTTGAGCGGCGATGTCACTGGCCGACAGCAGCAGCCATAAACATCCCCCAGCCAGAATTTTCGACAACGGTCGGCAGAAGGCACGCATCAGAGATTCCCATTTCGAAGTGGATGTGACGGTGCAATATCTTACCAAATCGCCATTTAAGTCACGAGCGGAGTGCCCTTGGGTGCAGGAAATGAAAAACTTCGATTCCAGCACCCTTTCCTTCTCCGCCGCAGCCGATATACTCTCCGTACCGGTCGGTCAGCCGATCAGGTTCTTGTCGCGGGGTGGAGCAGCCCGGTAGCTCGCGAGGCTCATAACCTCGAGGTCGTAGGTTCAAATCCTGCCCCCGCTACTAAATTCGTGAGAACCCCTGTTTTTACAGGGGTTTTTGCGTTTCCGGTCTCAGTATGTGACCCATCCCCGTTAAATCTGACACCCCGAGTTTTGAAATCATTACCGCGATTGGGTGGCCCGGATCTCCACGCGATGCATTCCCAGCACTGGGCCGACAGTTACATCCCAGTCAGAATCGGTCTCGAAGTCATCACTTCACTCGTCCCATGACAAATTCGAAGGCTTCAACCGCATCGGCGTAAGTCGTGGAATGGCCGCCTTCGGGACGGTCAATTAACAGAACGGGACGATCCAGTTTTTTGAGCACGGCCGCCAGACGCTGCACGCTTTGCGGCGGAACGACGGCGTCATTTCCTCCAACAGTCATCGCCACCGGCATGGTGAACCGTTCCGGCCAATACTCAGCGCTGCGCTTCTTGTATTCTCCAGCAAGGTCGGCTTTCGCCCCGCCGAAGGAGGCCGAGATGGCATCCTGAAATCGCTCATACTCCAGATGATTCGCTGTTCCGTTCATGGACACAACGCCATCGGTCAGCTCCGGGTGCAAGGCCGCAAATGTCAAAGCGGATGATCCACCCATGGAAGCGCCGGAAATAATGATCTTTCGCACTGGGTAGCGCCGCTTGAGATCTTGGATCACCTGGACCAGATCGGCCTCGGCGGCTGGCCCCATCCAGGATGTTTTCGCCCGGTAGTCGGGAGAAACGTACAGCATGCGATACTTCTTCGCGGTGTCCCGTGCCGCTTTCGCTTCCGCGAAATCGCCTTTGGCAAACTGCCAACGATCGCTGCCATGCCCATGCAGAGCGATGAGGAGATCGACGTGATCGGCAGGCTGATCCTCGGGAAGCAGCAAGACGTATCGCTGCTCGGTTTGATCGATTTCTGCCGTGAAGGCGACGTCTTGCAGCTCGCCACCAATTGCCGCCACTGCGCGTGTAGCAATCATGCTGAGCGATGCAGCGATCACCAGAAACAATGCACGGCTTCGGTTCCACGATTTCATAGACGATTCCATCTCCCGCAGGATGTAACGAATGTGCAACTCCAATCAGAATAAAGTAGTCACGACAATACCCCAATGGCCAAGATTTTCCACCTTCTGCCGCGCTGATCGCTTCCGGAACCGATCGCTAACTGGCGAAGTATGTCCAGTTCCTGAAGGAAGAGAACAAGATCCTTCGCAGCCCGGCAGTGTGGCTGGGGTCGCAGCCCCCAGTAAATCTGACAAGATGCCCGGGGGCAGATAGTCTGTCACATGGAATTGACAGGCTGAAAACAATCCGTGAGACCATCTGACCCCGGCCACCCCGCCGCGCAAGAAATGTTCGGTCAATTCGCGCAGTAAAATTCGACGCATCCCGCTGAGCCTGTTGGGATTGACGGGCGAAATCCGCCGGGTATTCTCAACGCAGTTCGTTCTGATAATCACAAGTTAGGCGACTATGAATGCGCACTCAGAAAATGAGAGTTGGGTTGTGAGGAGAGGCGGACAGGTCGTCGAGAAGAAGGCGCAGGTTGGTGTGGCTGGATTGAGCGACTGGGAGCGGTTGGTCTATTGTCTCTGGGTTGCCGATTACATGATGCGCAACGCCGGTGACTTTGCTAACGCTGTGGACATGTATCCGACCTTTCAGAGCGACGCCCGACAGTTTGCGCAGCGTCTTGGCCTCACTGCGACGTCCGAGGCTTTTTCACTTTCGCAGCGGAAGCTCCAGAAGGAGTATTTCGACCGCTTCCAGCAGATTTGCGATGAGATCAAGAGTATTGACCCAGCAGTCGCCTAACCATGCGCTCCAGCGAACGGCCTCTGCGCCGTCCGTTCGAGCGTCGCGGGAGTTCGCGAGCGCACCGTGCGCTCCACCCGCGCGCCGAGGCCGTCGCTGAGCTTAGGGCGTTAGGGACGTTCGCAGAACACCGCATGTCAGCCATCCCAACAAAACATTATGGAGCGGCGGCGGTCGGAAGCACCTGTTGTTTCGATATCGAGGTTGATGAGGCACTCGATGATCCCAACGACTTGCAGATGAGCATCGCCGCACGCAGTTGGTCATTCCGCTTCCGTTTGTCCGCACGGGCCGAAGTGTCACGGATGCTATTTTTCTTCGTGAGCACACCGGCTGTCTTGTGTTCTCCGAAATTGTCGTCGGCTCGCTTCATGGTGCATCCGTGTTGCTCGTGAAGGACGGGGAGTTTGCCAACAGGTTTTGGCTTCGAGCGCGTGGAGAGGATTCCATGGTTGAGTTCGTGCTCGCAGCCGATGACCTCACCCAGTTTACTGATGCAGTTGCTCAGACCGTTCAGGCTCTATGACCACCCGGCGTCAACTGCTGAGCAGCGATCCATCGCTGACACGCGAATTCCCGCCGAGGGCTGGACAGCGGTGCGCTTATCGGGAATGATCAACGGTTCCTGATGCACCTCTGCTGCTGTTCCTCTCGTTGAGTCTGCCATGAGACCGACCTTGGCGCTTTTGATCGGGTTCTGGCTGTTGCCGTCTTCTGTGTTCGCGGTGGATTACGAACACGACGTGCGGACCCTGCTTAAGGAGCGTTGTATCTCTTGTCATGGCGCGGTCAAGCAGGAGGCCGACCTGCGGCTCGATGCGGGGGCCCTGATCCTGAAAGGGGGCGGGCAACCGGTGGTGATGCCCGGCAACAGTGGCGACAGCCTGCTGATTCAACGTGTCCTCGCTGAAGATGAATCGGAGCGGATGCCTCCGGAAGGAGCACGGCTCTCGCCCGATCAAATCGCGGTACTGCGTGCCTGGATCGATCGCGGTGCCATCTACCCGACCGACGAAATCATTCCACCACGTCCGGCCGATCATTGGTCATTCCAACCCATTCAGCGACCTGATGTGCCTGCGGCGATGCAGTCCAGTTGGGTACGTAACGAAATCGATGCCTTCGTGCTGGCCGATCTGGAACGGCGGAATCTCGCCCCGGAACCGGCGGCATCGCCGACGGCGTTACTGCGGCGGGTCACGCTCGATCTGATCGGCTTGCCTCCGACTTTGGCGGAACAACAGGCCTTCAGCGAACAGCCCGATTTGACGGCGGTCATCGAGTCTCTGCTACAGCGGCCGGAGTATGGCGAACGCTGGGGACGCCACTGGCTCGATGTGGTGCGTTATGCCGACAGCAATGGCTACGAACGCGATGCCGAGAAGCCGTTTGTCTGGCGGTATCGCGATTATGTGATCGAATCCTTGAACCAGGACAAGCCGTTTGACCGGTTCATCATGGAGCAGTTGGCGGGCGATGAGTTGCCCGATCGCACGTTGGAATCGCGGATTGCCACGGGGTTCCTGCGGTTGGGACATTGGGATGATGAACCCGCCGATCCGCAGGCCGATCGTTATGACCAGCTAGATGACATCGTCAGCACGACAGGGCAGGCGTTTCTTGGTCTCACGATTGGATGTGCCCGCTGTCACGATCACAAGTTTGAACCGCTATCGGCCCGTGACTATTACAGTCTGGTGGCGGTCTTCAATCCGCTGGAACGCCCACAGGCCGGCCGCACCGAGAAGACCGTGATGGTTGACGACGTGGAGATTTATGCGTGGCGAGAGCCAGACGCCATCGCACCGGAAACGTATCTGTTGAAACGTGGTTCGCCGACCAACCCGGGTGAACGTGTGACACCGGCGGTCCCGGCGATTCTGGTCGCACATCAACCCGCGTTTGCTGAACCCGACGAACAAACGTCTCAGCGTCGTTTGAGTTTGGCCCGCTGGATCGCCAGTGCGGAGAATCCGCTGACAGCACGGGTTCTGGTGAATCGCGTCTGGCAGCAGCATTTCGGGCAGGGCTTAGTCACCACGGCCAATGATTTCGGCCTCATGGGTTCCGTCCCCAGTCATCCGGAGTTGCTCGATTGGCTGGCCCACTGGTTCATGCACGATGCGGGCTGGTCGCTGAAAAAACTTCATCGCCTGATCCTCACCAGTCAGACCTGGCAACAGGCGAAGACACCGAATTCGCTGGTGCGTTATCGTCGGTTGGAAGTCGAAGCCATTCGCGATTCCATGCTCGCCGTCAGTGGCCAGTTGAACCCGCAGCGTTCGGGACCGGCCTTCAAACCACCAATTCCAGCCGCTGCCTTGGAAGCCAACAGCGACAAAGAGAAAGTCTGGCAGGCCTCGCCGGAACCCGAGGCGTCGCGTCGTAGTGTCTATGCTTTCATCAAGCGGGGATTGGTGGTCCCTCTTTTTGAATCGCTCGATCTCGCCGATACTGTCAGCAGTTGTCCGCAACGGCAGGTCACCACCGTGGCACCGCAAGCTCTCACGCTGTTCAACGGTGAGTTCTCTATCCAGCAGGCGACCCACTTTGCTGAGCGTTTGCGCCGGGAAGCAGGAGATGATCCTATCGCACAAATCCAACGGGCCTGGCAACTGGCACTCTGCCGTGAACCCAGTTCCGCCGAGCAGGAACTGATGCAGCAGTTCTTGCGGGAAGAGTCGCTGGAGCAAATGTGTCGCGTGGTCTTGAATCTGAATGAGTTCGTCTACCCGGAGTGATCATGTCGCGCTTCATTCCCAACCGTACGCCATGTGGATTGACCCGCCGCGAATCCCTCTGGCAGGTCGGCGGTGGCTTCGCCGGTCTGGCACTGACCGATCTGCTGGCATCGACGGGGCAGGCTCACTCTCCGACGGCCGAGCGACCCGCCCATTTTCCCGCTAAAGCAAAGCATTGCGTCTTCCTGTTCATGAATGGCGGCCCCAGTCAGGTTGATACGTTTGACCCCAAGCCCGCCTTGAAGAAGTATCACGGACAACCTTACAGCGGCGATGCCAAAGTGGGCTCGAATGGCCGTCCTATCGGTCACCTGATGCAATCTCCGTTTGAATTTCGGCGGCATGGAGAAAGTGGTCTGGAAATCAGCAGTCTGTTTCCGCACCTCTCGCGGTTTTCCGATGAATTGTGCGTCATTCGCTCGATGCATGCCGATACCGCCGCCCATGCGTCGGGTTGCCTGCAAATGAATACCGGGAGCATTTTCATTGGCAAGCCGAGTCTCGGTTCATGGCTGAGTTATGGACTGGGGACGCAGAATCAGGATCTTCCCAGCTTCGTCGTGATGACTGATCCACGCGGCGGCCCCATCGGCAGTGCTTCCAACTGGTCGGCCGGTTATATGCCCGCCGCCTATCAAGGCACACTCTTTCGGAATGGGGGTTCGCCACTGCTTGATCTGGCCACACCGGCCGGAACCACAGACCGCACTCAACGGCGTAGTCTCGATCTACTGAATGCCTTGAACGAAGCACACCGGCAGCAGCATCCGGACGAATCAGAACTGCTCGCCCGCATCGAATCGTACGAACTCGCCTATCGCATGCAGACCGAAGCACTCGATGTGGTGGAGCTCGATCGTGAAGACGCGGCGACTCAGGACTTGTATGGACTCAATAATCCCGTCACCGCCGATTTTGGCCGTAAGTGCCTGATCACGCGGCGGCTGATCGAAAAGGGCGTGCGGTTCATTCAACTCTACTCCGGCGGCGGGCATCTGGAAGAAACGTGGGACGGCCATTCCGACTGCATCACCAATCATAAAACCCATGCCGCGGAAACGGATCGCCCCATTGCGGCCCTCATCGCCGATTTGAAACGCTCTGGCTTATGGGACGAAACGCTTCTGGTGTGGGGGGGCGAATTTGGACGCACGCCAACCAGTGAAGGTGTCGATAAGCTGGGACGTGACCATGATTGGCACGGCTTTTCAATGTGGCTGGCGGGTGCGGGGGTCAACGGGGGACAAGCCATCGGTGCGACCGATGAATTGGGCTTCACCGCCGTCGAAGACCGCTGCCATGTCAGCGACCTGCATGCCACGATTTTACATCTGATGGGCATCGATCATACCCGCCTCAGTTACCTGCATCAGGGATTAAACCAGCGCCTCACTGGCGTGGAGGAACGGCACATCATCACGAAGGCGCTGGCTTGAGACTGCTGCTCAGCTTGGTGGGACTCGTGGCCTCGCCCCACCCTACTGGATCTGCCTTCAGTGCAAGCCCTTGTTCCCGGTCTTTATTCAGGAAACAATTCATCCTGACGGAATCTGCTAACTGTTGATCCACAACTGTGTCGAAAGTTGCTCGCTCATGATCAGAGTCTCTGCCAAGCTCGTGTTATTGTCTCTCGGCTTCAATATCCCCTGCACGGCGGTCAAAGCGGCTGAACCGCCAGCCGTTACGATCGAAAAATCGTCTGAAATTCTGCAGATGGAGCAGATTGCGGCGGCAGCCCTCGAAACGCCGCAACTCAACCTGCATCCCTTGCCCCAGTATGGGTACGACCAGCTTGATTACGGCATGACGATAGGTATCGAACGGACTCCCGGCGGGCGGCTCTGGGCCTGCTGGGTCGCGGGGGGAGATAGTCCCCAAGCCTTTTTTGTGTTGGCCACCAGCGATGATGACGGCGAGCATTGGTCCGACCCGCGCATGGTCATCGATACTCATGATGACAAGTTACCCCGCGCCCGCAGCACACTCGTCGGCAATCTCTGGAGTGACCCACAAGGCCGACTCTGGCTGATCTTTGATCAATCGATCGATATGTTCGATGGTCGCGCGGGAGTTTGGGCCACGATCTGCGAAAACACCGATGCCGAGACACCGGCATGGTCCACTCCACGCCGCATCTGGCATGGCGTGACCCTCAATAAACCCACGGTACTGTCCGATGGATCATGGATGTTGCCGATCTCGCTCGATCAACGGGGTGGCTTCGGTCCCTTCAAAGGTTGTTTCGCCGAACTCGATCCGTTTCGCGGCGCGAACGTGTTTGTCTCGACCGATGCCGGTGCCACCTGGGAACGCCGTGGCATGGCGACGTTCCCTAACCCCGACTGGCATGAGCACATGATTGTTGAACGGCGGGACCATTCGCTATGGATGCTGGCCCGCACCGCCAAAGGCATCATGGAAACAACCTCAACCGATGGCGGCCGCACTTGGACTAATCCCGTTGATTCGGACATCAAGCAGCCGAATGCCCGCTTCCATATTCGACGCCTGGCTTCTGGAAAGTTGTTACTGATTAAGCATGGCGACAAGGTCGATGCCAATCATGGCCGCGTGCAACTCAGTGCGTGGCTGTCGGACGATGATGGGAAAAGCTGGCAAGGTGGTCTGGTGCTCGATGATCGCAAAGGAGTCTCTTACCCCGATGGCTTCCAGGCCCCCGATGGGCGGATCTATATCTCGTATGATCGGAACCGCTCCACCGATGGCGAAATTCTGCTGGCAAAGTTCACGGAAGAAGACATCCTCGCCGGCAAGCTCGTGGACGACCATTCGAAGCTGCAAGGTCTAATCAGCCGTCCGTTGGGCCTCAAGCGGGACGCCAAGTAACTTTACGACTTCGCAACCGCTGACCGGGCAAAGTCGCCGATGTTGATGATCTGCTGCGTGCGGACGGCTTCCGCCGCAGCCAGGCACAGCAGCACCGACCAGCGACCATCACGTGCCGTGCAAGCCGGCGCGGCACCGGTCTTCAGGCAATCGACCAGCATCGCGATCTGATCTTCCAGCTCAAACAGTTCCCCCGTCGGCTTCTCGATCGGCAAGGTTTCCACCTGTTGCCCGTTGAAACCCCGCAGCGTGTAGGTGGCATGCCGCGTGCGATCCAGGGCACCGCTCCAGGATGCCCATAACGCCCCCTTGGTCCCGGTCACCTTCACGGTCTGGTGATGCTCGAAGGCACACAAAGTTTGCGTGACTACGGCGTAACTGCCATTCGTGAAGTTCACGATCGCACTGAAATTGTCTTGCAGTTCCGGATGATCGGGCTGACGAGAATTCGCCGAGGCATACACGGTCTCGGGTTCACCGACGCCATTCAGATACCAGCGGGCCAGATCAAAAAAGTGAATCGGCTCTTCGAGAATCCAATTCCCGACGCGATCAATATCATACCGCCAGCCATCGGCCCCCAATCGATAAGGGTTCC
Source organism: bacterium (assembly GCA_016125225.1). GTDB lineage: Bacteria > Planctomycetota > Planctomycetia > Planctomycetales > Planctomycetaceae > DSVQ01. Next base: position 123,289 of record WGME01000008.1, read on the forward strand.
GCGACAGCTCGACCAGGACATACAGTGGCTCACCAATATACCCCGTATCGATCAACTGCTTGACCTGCCCCCAGAGTGATGACAGCCGCAATTCATGACCGATCGCGAAGAGGCATTGCTGCTCATCGGCGATCCGAATCAGATCGTCACATTCCGCCAGCGACACCGCCATCGGCTTTTCCAGCAGTAACGGAATCCCCGCAGACAGAACCGTGGCGGCCATTTCATGATGCCGGTTGCTGGGGACCACGATATCGACCAGATCAAGCCCGCCAGCCGTCAGCATTTCGCGATAATCGGTATAGACTCGGGCCTGCGGATAGGCCTGCTGCGCCGCTTGAGCGGATGCCTCACTGCGGGCCGCAATTGCGACCAGTTCCGCTCCGGGGGTTTTGTGAATCGCATCGGCATGATGCTTCCCCCAGGCCCCAAATCCCATCAGCCCGCAGCGGGTTACAGTGTGTTCGATGGCCATAATGTTCCTCGGAAATGGCAGGCAATACATGGTCGATCGCGAATCTGCCTGCCGCGACAGAGCACTATAATCGGAGTTCCAGCGAGATCAAATCGGTTGACTTGGCAATTATTTCGATTTAGAAATAATTGCCGCTACCCGGAATATCAGCGGTCTCAATCACTCTGCCGCGCGAACAGACATGGCCACACTCGACATCGACACCACCGTCGTACGGCATCTGCAACTGAGTCGACAGGCATCGCGTGTCGATCTGGCTCGCCGTTTGTCGGTTTCTCCATCCACGATGGGGCTGCATGTCGATCGCCTGCTTGATCGTGGATATCTGTGCGAGACTCCATCAGCCGTGACTCTGGCGGGACGGCCGCCCAAAGTTCTGGGCCTCAATCCCGATGCGGGAGAGTTTCTGGGTCTCGATCTCGATGCCCGCGAAATCTATGGTGTGAGTCTCGATTTCGCACAGCGCCCCTTAAAGGAATGCACGGTCCCGATTGCCGCGCGGGATGATGCCCGTCAAATCCTGTTCCGCATGGAACAGGTTCTCAACCATTTGCATGACCGCCAGCGGCCATTGCTGGGAATTGGGATTGCGGCTCCCGGAGCCGTGGACATCCAGCAGGGCCTCGGCTTGCACTATCAGTTCATTCGTGGTTGGAAGCAGCTGCCACTGGTTGCCCATTTTCAAGAGCAGTTTGAAATGCCTGTCTGCCTGGAAAACAACGTGCGGGCCATGGCACTGGCTGAGCGGTGGTTCGGGCAGGCCAACGAAATTGATCACGCGCTGTGCCTCGGCATCCGCAGCGGCATCGGCTCGGGCGTGTTGATGCACGGGGAACTGTATAGCGGCTCGACGGGGTTGGCCGGTGAGATTGGGGGCTGGCCCATTCGCCGACGTTCCGCGACGACCCTGGAAGACTTTGCATCCCTGCGTGCGATACTCAATCGACTGACGACGGCCGTCAGGCGCGGCAAACCCACGTCCCTGACCATGACACGTAATCGTGTCACCTCGGCTGCGCTCTTCCAGGCCATTACCGAGCGCGATGCCTTGACCTGGAAAGTTCTGCGGGAAGCCGCACGCGAAGTGGGTCGAGCCGTCGCACAGATGATCCTGCTGCTCAATCCACAGCGGGTGATTTTGTGTGGGGCATTGGCCCCTGTAGAGGCCGCATTTGTCGAACCATTGCGGCAAGCCGTACGCGATCATCTGCCGTTGATCCATGCTCAACTGCCCGACATTGTGGCCTCCACATTGGGCGATCGAGTCGGTGCGCTAGGAGCGGCGGCCCTCGCCGCACGGCACTGGCAACCCATGACGAATCTTCGTTCTTAGCAAGAAATTTTATGGAATCATTCGTTCTGAAGAGTGGTGCACAACTCCCGGCGGTTGGTCTGGGATTGTGGAAAATCGATCGTTCGCACGCGGCCGATGTCGTGGTGTCGGCGGTGAAAACTGGCTATCGCCATTTCGACGCCGCGAGTGACTACGGCAACGAAGCTGAAGTCGGTGAGGGATTGTCGCACGCCTTGCAACAAGGTCTCGTGAAGCGTGAGGACTTGTGGATCACTTCCAAACTTTGGAATACCTATCATCGGGCCGAGCATGTTCGACCGGCGCTGTTGCGAACTTTGCTCGATCTGCGGCTCGACTCGCTCGATTTGTATCTGATGCACTTTCCCATCGCATTGAAGTATGTCCCCTTTGAAGAACGCTATCCGGCCGGCTGGATTCATGATCCGGCATCACCGTCGCCGCGCATGGAACCCGATCCCGTTCCCTTGCTGGAGACCTGGCAAGCCATGGAAGAGCTGGTCGCGGAAGGCTTAGTCCAGGACATTGGCGTCTGCAATTTTGGTGTGGCCTTGCTCCGCGATCTGCTGGCCGCAGCGAAGATTGCCCCGGCGGTCTTGCAGATCGAAGCCCACCCGTATCTCACACAGGAAAAGCTGCTCCGCTTCTGCCGAGAAGCAGGGATCGTGGTGACGGCGTTCTCACCGCTGGGAGCCCAGTCCTATTTTTCCTTGAACATGGCCAACGCGGCCGAAGCCGTTCTCGAGCACCCGTCAGTCAAAAAGATTGCGGCGACTCACGGCCGGACTCCCGCTCAAGTTGTCCTCCGGTGGGGAGTGCAACGCGGGACCGCCGTAGTGCCGAAAACCATGAATCCCGCACGGCTGAGCGAGAATCTGTCGCTCTTCGATTTTCAGCTCAACGAACAGGAAATGGTCGCCATCTCCGCGCTCAATTGTCACCGGCGGTTTAACGACCCCGGTGTCTTCTGTGAAGCCGCGTTCCATACGTTTTTCCCGATTTACGAGTAACCGACTTCCCCACCTTGATGGCGGACTCTCATGCCGGACATTCCCATTCGAACGACCGATCGTGTGTGCGAAGTCGCCTGGTTTTCGGCGTTATGCGGCGACGATTACGAGTTCCTTGGCGTTCCCGACGGTACGCTGCGTTCGAATTTCCAGCACTGTGGCGACATTGTTCGCCTGGCCGACCGGTTGGGTTACCAGAACATTCTGCTCCCCTCGGGCTGGATTGTTGGGCAGGATGCGTTGACCTTTGCCGCGGCGATGGCGCCGCAGACGACGCAGATCAATCAACTTGTGGCCTTGCGGATGGGAGAAGTCTGGCCGCCGATGCTGGCACGAGCCATCGCCACAGTTGATCACATGGCTCAAGGCCGGTTCTGCATCAACATCATTTCGTCGGACATGCCGGGACTCAAAGAAGACGGGGCGTTGCGGTATGCCCGCAGCAGCGAAATCATTCAGATCCTGCAGGGACTCTGGCAGGCGGATGGCCCGTTCGAATGGCAAGGCGAGCATTATCAGTTCCGCTTGCCGAATACAGAGGCCGCGAAACCTTATCAGCAGAATGGTGGGCCGCTACTGTACTTCGGCGGCATTTCGCCCCCCGCTCAAGATTTGTGTGCGAAGCATTGCGATGTCTTTCTGATGTGGCCCGAGACGGAAGATCGCATCGCCGAAACCATGCGGACTCTATCGGCTCAAGCCGCGGCCTATGGTCGCACCATCGACTTCGGTTTTCGCAGTCATGTGATTGTCCGTGAAACGGAAGCCGAAGCCCGTGCCGCGGCCGACCGGCTCATCAGCCGACTCGATCTAGCCAAAGGGGCCGAGATCAAGGCCCGTTCGATGGACGCCCAAAGCGAAGGGGTCCGGCGACAAGATGAACTCCGTGCCCGGAGCGGCAGCCTGTATATCGAGGACCATCTGTGGAGCGGGATTGGTCTCGCACGCAGTGGTTGTGCCAGCGCGATTGTCGGCGATCCCGATCAGGTGCTCGCCAAGCTGAACCGTTATATCGATCTCGGGATGCGGGCTTTTATCCTCAGCGGATATCCGCACCTCGATGAATGCGACCTGTTCGCCCGTTATGTTCTGCCGCGTTTGCCGACCTGTCGACTGAATGAGCGGCAGCAGCGTCTTGTTCCTCACCCCGTGACTCCCCTCACGACCGCCGAACGAAAGTAACCTTCGCGATGCCTTCATCCGCCTGGTACACCCACGTCACCCGTTATCAATGGCTGGTCTTGATCGTGGCCTCGCTGGGTTGGATGTTTGATGCGTTTGAAGGGCAAATCTATAACCTCACGCGGGCCGACATGCTGCCGCAATTGTTGCAGTCGGAAGCCGATGCTCCGATTGTGAAAGTCTGGGGCGAACGGTTTCTGGGCATCTTTCTGATCGGTGGTACCTTCGGCGGTTTGCTGTTCAGTTCGCTCGCTGATCGCTGGGGCCGCAACCCGGTGATGTCGCTGACCATTCTCTTTTATTCGCTCTTCTCGGGACTCACAGCCTTTGCTGATGAAGTCTGGCAGGTGGGCGTGCTGCGGTTTCTCGTGGCGATGGGTGTCGGCGGCGAATGGGCCGTGGGGGCGGCTCTGGTGGCGGAAGTCTTCCCGAAAGAAGCCCGCGAACGAGCCGGGGGCATCTTCCATGCCACCAGTGTCGGCGGCCTCTGGCTGGCAGCGGCCGCGGGGCTCTATGTCGGCTCGCAATGGCGGACGGCCTACTTGCTGGGTGTGCTCCCCGCCTTGCTGGTGTTATGGGTTCGCCTGAGCATCAAAGAACCCGACAGTTGGAAGGCCGCCCGGGAAAGCAAACGCGAACGCATGGGGAGCTTCCGCGAATTGCTGGGGGAAGCCCGCTGGCGTTCCCGGGCTGTTCTCGGAGCGTTGCTGGCGATGGTGGGACTGGCGACTTTCTGGGGTGTTGTCGTCGCGGGACAGGATATCGCCGCCGACTATCTCAAGCGGGCGGGTGATCCCAACTGGGCCAGCCAATCGAAGATTGCCTTCGGCTTCGTTCAAACGGCGGGAGCCGGTGTGGGCATGCTGGCCTTTGGTCCGATGAGTGCCCGCTGGGGCTGCAAATGGACCTTCGTTTTCATGCACATTGCCGCCTGCCTGCTGACGCCCGCCGTCTGCTGGTTGCCGACGTATTTCCACAGTTACCCGCTGCTGCTCATTCTTCTCCCCACGTTCGGCTTCTTCGCGCAAGGGATTCATGCCGGGTACGCCGCATATTTTCCGTCCCTCTTTCCGACCCATCTGCGGGCCACGGGTTCGGGGTTCTGCTTCAACACCGGCCGCTTGCTCGCCGCCCCGGTCCTCATCTGGCTGAGTGCTTGGATGAAAGCCACCTACGACCTGCGAACGGCGGTCACCTGCCTGGGTGGCTTCTTTCTGCTCGGCCTGATATTTCTGATCTTTCTCCCGGAAACCAGCGGCCAGGAGCTGCCAGAATAAAGGGCCAAGGGCTGAATGCTAAGAGCCAAGTGACAAAGGCAGTGGTATCCTACTGCTTATCGGTTCTGCCCACTTAGCACTTGCCACTCATCACTTGGCTCACTTGGCCTCGACTTCCGGCTCTGGTCCCTCGACTCTAGACTCTCGACTGACCAATGCCCTACGACCCCGCTCTCGCCGATCGCATCCGCCCGTTCTTCCGGTCACAACCGGCGTGCGTGGAGAAGAAGATGTTCGGCGGCATCGGGTTTCTGCTCGGCGGGAACATGTGCGTCGGCGTCTGGAAGGAATTCCTGATCCTGCGACTGGGCCCCGAACAAGCCGCCACGGCCCTCACTCAACCCGGCGTGAAAGCCTTCGACATCACCGGCAAACCAATGCGCGGCTGGGTCATGGTCGACGCCGCCGACCTCCACGACCGCCCCACCCTGCAAGCCTGGATCGACCAGGCCATCCACTTCGTCCGCACCTTACCGGTGAAGTGATGGCTAAAACCGCTCAATACTGCTGTTGGGGATTGCATGTACCGCCCAGTTAGATGCTGCTCGGCTTACTCAGACAGCGAAAACCTCGGAAAACTACTGCAAGATGTCCAGATAAGGCTTACTGCGTAACTCCAAGAGGTGATCCTGTCCTAATTATAGGCCACTCGTAGTTACCCACGAAATGCAGCTGACCTCAAAAGACCGGGAGTGCGCAACTCCCCAGCTAGAGTGGAATGGGTACTTGCAACTGCCTTCCCCACCGTACTTTGAGCAAAGTCTGCTGTAAACCTAAGTCACAAACTTTGCAAGGGTAATGCTGCCGTGTAATATCTGCACACATCATCAGTGCAAGGATAGGCATTCAGCATGGCAAATAAGCAGAAAAAATCTCGTGCAGAGCTTGAGTCTGAACTCAAAGTGCTGCGCAATGCAAACTACTATCTGGCAATCGCTTCCGTCATAAACAACCTGCTCAGATGGGGAGGTCTAGTCGCAATCTCATATTTCATATACTGTTCCGTCGATGCACTTGCAGGAGAAAGCACAGTCGCCGACATAGGCGTCAAATTCAACTCGAAAATCTCCATAAGTGAGGTCCTCGCGTGGATTTTCGGTATTGGCGGCGTAGGATATGGCTGGCGTCAGAACGATCTTCGGTCAGTTACGATTGAACGGTTGCAAGGGCGCATCCGCGAACTCGAAACGGGATTCGACCCTCAGAGAACTTCCAGCAATCTGAATGAGCGTGGCCAAACGAATCCGAAGGACAGCCAATGAATAACCTTTCCAGCCTTATCTCCTGCGCCTTGATCTGGATACTTTTCTTCTGGTTTTGGCGAGACTATCGACTAAACAGATTTCGCCAAACCTTGTTTGAGCTCAGGGATGATTTATTTGATCTGGCACGGTCGGGGAAGATTGACTATTCGCATCCTGCGTATGTGATGCTACGCAACACGATTAACGGAACAATTCAGTTCGGCCATAAGTTTGGAATCTTGGATTTCATTGCATTAGCCGTTGCTGCTCCCAAAAATCAACTTGAGGTCACAAGTCTAAGAAAAGAACTTGATGAAGCATGCTCTGAATTAGATCAATCAACCAAGGAAGCAATCCAAGCCATTTATGATAAAATGCACATCCGCGTCATAGAGCAAGTAGTATTAACCTCATTCATACTTTCATCAGCTACTGCATTATTTGCGGGGCTGATTTTGATGAATTCGGTCAAGAAAGCTCTTCTCCGTCAAATGTATCGGCTGATCCATAAGCCAAGGCTTGCATCTGTGCTAGCCCAGTTTGATCGCGCAGCATTAATGAGGGGTTCTCCGATCTGATTTCACCACAACTCTGTGGCTAGGTTAGCAGACAACCCTAAGCTACAGTGTCAAGGAATTGCTGAGTTATGTTGCCCCAACTCAGCCGAGACTTACCCGTGCACTTTTCCCGGCTCTCCGGTACGATACCCCTTTCGCGATTTGACCACGGTCTTGCACGGATGATGGAATGGGACAGGAGAGTCCGACGCCCCCGGCTCAGGAAGTTTGGACGGTTCGCCGCGTGCTGGAATGGACCACCGGGCATCTCAAGAAGCATGGCAGCGAAACGCCCCGGCTCGAAGCGGAGATTCTGCTCGCTCACGCCCGCAAATGCCCGCGGATTAAGCTCTATACCGATTACGACGAACCCCTGACCGACGCCGTGCGGGCACAGATGCGCGAGCTGGTGCAACGCCGGGCGGCTCATGAACCGGTGGCCTATCTCGTCGGCCATCGCGAATTCTTCAGCCTCGATTTCGACGTCAACCCGGCGGTCCTCATTCCCCGTCCTGATACTGAAACACTGGTCTTGGCCGCGCTCGATATCGCCAAACCGTTGGCCTCACCCACACTACTCGACCTGTGTACCGGATCGGGTTGTGTGGCGATCGCGCTCGCGAAGAATCTGCCCGCAGCGACCATACATGCAAGCGACATCAGCCCGGAGGCTCTCGCCATCGCTCAGAAGAATGCCGAGAAACATGGCGTGCTCGATCGCTGGGTGCTGCATCATGGCGACCTGTGGTCGGGGTTGGATGAGTCGCTGCGGTTCGATGTGATCGTGTCGAACCCGCCGTATATCCGACAAGATGAGTTGCCGACGCTCGCCGTTGATGTGCAGAAGTATGAGCCGACGCTCGCTTTGGATGGCGGGATTGATGGCTTGGACTTCGTCCGCCGCATCATCACCGAAGCACCGCGGCGGCTCAAACCCGGTGGATGGCTGCTGCTGGAGATTGATCCGGCCCAGTTCGGCGCAGTCGATCAACTGGCAGAACAACAGGGCGGCTATGCGACGCCGGTGCCTCACAAAGATATGAGCGGCCGCCCGCGTGTGTGGTCCGCCGCGTTGAAACCGTAACCCCCTTCCGCATGGTGCAAGATGGCGATGGTCCCCGACGTTGATACGGCTCAGGCTCAAGCCTTGTTGCTCGATCTGCTCAGCATTCCCGGCAAGAGCCGCGAGGAGCTGGCGGTGCAGAATCGCATTCGGGACCTGCTCACATCGTGGGGTGTGCCGGGCGTGGCTATCACGATTGATGATGCCCATCGCAAAGCTCCGGGCGGCGGCGAGACCGGCAACCTGATCGTCAAACTGCCGGGGACGAAGCGTGGGCCGCGTCGGTTGCTTATGGCCCATGTCGATACCGTGCCCATCTGCGTCGGCACGCAACCAGTGATTGATGGCGATTATGTACGGTCAGCGAATCCCGCAACCGGATTAGGGGGCGATGACCGCGGCGGCGTCGCCACGGTGCTGACGGCCGTGCGGGAGATTCTCGTCAATCAGTTGCCGCATCCACCGCTGACCATTTTTCTGCCGGTGCAGGAAGAAATCGGTTTGATCGGGGCCCGTTACTGCTCGGTCAATAAACTCGGCAAACCGGCGTTGGCGTTCAACTGGGATGGCAACGAACCGCATACCATCTGCGTTGGTGCGACCGGCGATGATCTGATCGAAATCGAAGTCACGGGCATTGCCAGTCATGCGGGAGTGCATCCCGAACTTGGAGTCAATGCAGCGGCGATCACGTCGGTCGCGATTGCCGATCTCGTAGCCAACGGCTGGCACGGACTCGTCCGCAAAGGCCGTAAGCAGGGGACGAGCAACATCGGCGTGGTCAACGGCGGCGAAGCCACCAATGTGGTGATGCCGCTCTTGAAACTTCGTGCTGAGGCCCGCAGCCATGATCCAGCATTTCGTGCGAAGATCGTCGATGCCTACCGCAAGGCATTCGTCCGTGCGGCGAAGTCGTTGACGACCGCGGATGGTCGCAAGGGAAGCATCAACTTTCATTCCGAGATGAAGTACGAAGCCTTCCGTCTCGCCGAGGATGCCCCGGTGGTCACCGTCACCGAGCAGACCTTAGTCGCGTTCGGGATGGAACCGTTACGCGTGATCGGCAATGGCGGCCTGGATGCCAACTGGATGGCAGCCCACGGTGTTCCGGCGGTCACGCTCGGCTGCGGACAGCGCGCGATCCATACGGTGAACGAACATCTGCATTTGCCAAGTTACTTCCAGGCCTGCCGCATCGCCGTTGCACTGGCAACGGGTGCGGTGGCCTGAATTCCATGTCGCAATGGAGTGACGAAGCCGAGTCGCGCTCGACGTTGTCTCGCGGCTAATGGGATTCCGGTAATCGGCCGCAGAAGACGACCAGAATGAAGGTCGCGATCGGCCCCAGGAAGAGTGAAAGCAGCCACCACAACAAGCCGCTGCGGTTCTTGGATTGGGCCAGCCCCGCGTTCAGCAGCGACAAAGTCATCCAGCCAACCGCATAGCCTGTGTCACCCACCACAATTGCCGCCAGCACATTGTCAGTCATGTCTTGCCTCCCTTATCTGTCTTCGGTCGCCTCTGAAGTAGAACGCAAACGCGGTCGTCTCGGATCTGATCTATTTCCGAACAGAGGGTGTCCGCCGGGCGATCAAAAATCGGCAGAAATGGCCGCAGGTTTGTCATCAGCTTGACGACGCAATCTTTGAGCCGGAGACTCAGACCGATCTTGTCTCTCTTTGCCCGCACGCCAGAAAAATCTCCCTAACATCCTGCATGAATTAGAGTTCCCTATTTTCTGAGAGCCAAGGCAACATTACAAAAATGTAGCGTGGTACGGTTTACGCTTATTCTCCCCATCGTGACGGGAAATTCACTGGAATGCGGGCCGCATTCGAATCCCTGGGAGGGTGCCATGTACAATCGACCGCTGCATCGAGTCGCCTGCGGGTTGATGCTGGTCGCCGCGACCGCAACCACCGCGGTCTCCGCTGACAAAGAACGTCCGAAACGCGAAGCCCCGAAGAGTTCCGCTCCTGCGCCTTCGAACTCATCGAAGACGACCCAAAGCACCCCAACGCCCCCTCCCCGTAAGGTGCTACCGGCACGACCGGAAACCCCTGTGGTGACTCCGCGATCTACAGGAAATTCCCAGAGCAAATTCCCGCAGCTCGAACAGTTCCGGAATCAACAACGTCAACAACAGCAGATGGAAACTAAACCCTCTACGTCTGCGAACGCGACGCCCCGGAAACTGCCCCAAGCCACTCCACCGGTCGCGATCGATCGCACACCACGCGGCAATGCTACGGGAAACACTGGCATCAACCCGAACGGGTCACAGCTGGAACGTCGTCTCGAACAGATTCGTGGCCAATCGCCCATCGCGAAGGACGGATCTGGCGATAATGCGACGGACCAACTGCGCCAACGCATGCAGCAACAACTGGAACAACAACGTCAAGCGGGCACGAAGAAGCCAGATGAGAATAATGATCTCCGCGATCGTGTCAAGAACATCAAGCCCAGTGATTCCTTGCGAGACCAGGTTGGCAATCAGGACAAACTGCCTCGGCCGCAGAATCCGAATCTGACACCCAAGCTCGATGAACTTCGCGGTCGCATTGAAACAATGAAGCCCGACCTGAATGCGAACACCAAGTCAGAAACCGATCGTCTTCGGGAACGGTTCAACGATGGCCTCAACAACCGTCCGGGCAATGTGAATCTTCCGAACGATAAAGATAACTCGCCAGTGCTCGGCAACCGTGAGGGCAAACCAGCTCTGCGTATCGAAAAGAACGGCCTGATTCGTGACCTGGACGGCGTCAAGCCGATCGTCGATCGCGGCCCACGCAATGACCGCATTAAGAATGCGGACGATCTGCAACGGACATTTGATCGCATCGGCAACACACAAGAAGTGAAGAATGTCCTGAAGAATACGAACCTGAAACTTAACGACTTCTCGGGGGCATTCCAGGCGAATATTCGCCACGGCAACTACAAGAATATTGCGCAGACGAACATCGGCAAGAAGTACAACCTGAATCAGCAGTTCAACCTGTTCATGCAGGGCGATATTACCCGCCAATTGAACCTGAACCAACAACTGATCGCTCAGGGTGGCTGGGCGAAACGGCCTATCGGACCGGTTTACAACAACTACACCTCGGCCCACTTCAGTGCCTGGTATCCGGGACCGGCCTGGTATCCGTCGTACTGCTGGACGCCGATCTGGAGCCCGTGGGTCAGTTGGTCGTTTTGGGGTCATCCGAGCGTGATCTATGATCCGCGTCCATTCATCTGCCGCCCGATTTACTACTATGATCCGTGTCCGCCGATTGTGGCCTATCAGTACCCGGTCTGGTCACCTTTGCCGACCGTGGCGTGTGGAACATGGGTGGACGTCCCGGTTGTTTCGGTCCCGAGCGGTTACGATGTCCAGTTGCTTGCCGTACGCTTCGTTGATCCGGGTCATCCTGAAGAACATCTGGGCCCCCGCTATCGCGTGTGGTTGCGGAACAATTCGCTCCGGCCGATTCAGTCGCCATTCAATGTGACTCTGGTCGCCGCGAATGATGACAACCTGATTGCGGGTTTGCCTCAAGCCGGTGTGACGGTTCCCGAAATGGAACCGGATGCCGTGATCCCCGTCGATATCCGTTTGCCCTTCGAAGCGAATCGGATGAATCTGACCAGCAGTGGCCAGCATGCTCCGTTTGCCACATTGCACGTGCTGGTCGACAGCCACGGTGAGTTGCCGGAAATGGATGAAACCAACAACGGTCTGGCGATTGCCCGGGGTGAAGTTCTGCCGATCGATCCGGCGGCCTTCTCCACCGATGTCAGCACGGCGGGTCGGGGTTCTTTGGTGAGCCTTGCCGGTGAAGGCTTCGGTCCGGAACCAGGACAAATTGTGGTGATTGTGGGTGATCAGGAATACCCGGCGGAGATTCATGGCTGGTACGACCTGGGTGTGAATTTCCAGGTTCCCAACCTGCCCATGGGGATTGAGCAAACCGCTCAGGTGCTGGTCATCCGCGGTGATGGTGCTGCCAGTAACCCGGTCGCGATGGAAGTGATCAACTGATCGCATCCCGCTGACTCGGAAATGATAGAAGCCCGGGGATGACGATCCCCGGGCTTCATTTTTGTTGACAGCACAAACGGCTGAGAGTTCAAGGCTGAGGGCGGAGTAACAAAGGCAATTTCTTGGCTCTCGTCTCTGGACTCTTGCCACTCGACTTTCCCTACGGTTGTTCCGACGGGGGCTCATCCGGCTTCGACAGCAACTCACTGAGCCACCAGCCCCAGATGAGATATTGCAGCCCGATCATGCCGATGAAGCCGCCGACCACCAGGAAGACCACCAGAAACTGGGGCAAGACCAACGCGAAGAAGAAGACCAGCAAGCCAGCCAGGAACAACAAAGCCAGCAGCACACTGTAAGTGCGGGCGTCGCGACCGGGATCGTCGGGGCGAGGCATCAGGCTTCCTCTGGTCCACGTCGGGCCTTTTCCACCAGACCACTGGTGCCAAAGCGTCGAGTTAATTCGCGTTCCACATCGCGCCAGGCCACATCATTCGCGGCGAGCAACACCATCAGGTGATAGATCACATCGGCGGCTTCGTGCACCACATCGGGATAGTTCGGCGTCTCTTCACCGCAGGCCGTCACCAGTTCATAGGCCTCCTCAATCACCTTGGAGGACATGACAGCATGCCCTTCTGCAAACAACTCGGCTGTATACGACCCCGCAGGCGAAACCGTCTTTCGCTGTTCAATCACTTCCGCCAGTTGCTGCAGGATCGAAGCCGGGGGAGCGCTCATGATTCGAGAGCTTTCTTCAATGCCTCACTGCGATGGGCATAACTCTCTTCCAATTGCTGCAAGATGCGGTCGGCCGTCAGAATCATGCCGAGCATCCCGCCGGGTGGTTCGAAGTCGATCTTGTTGATCAGGGCGGCCTGGCCATTGTCGGCGGGTTCCACCACGTACTGGTGTTCCCATTTGGGCAGGGGGCCTTTGGTCATTTTTTCATGCAGAATGCGTGGCCGTTCCACCAGCACCATTTCATGCTCGAGCTGCTGGACCATGCCGTATCCCTGAACCTTGAACACCAGCTTGCTGCCGGTTTCGAGAATTTCCGGGGCATCGACAATCACCATGCCGACTTCCGGCGGCGAAATCGCCTGCATATTGGCCGGGCGGATGATGAAATCGAACAACGTCTCGGGTGAGACCTGAACTTCCGTGCGAATTTCAAATGTGGGCATGCCAACAACTTCCCTGATCAGACGGAACAACCATGACCCCAGTGTAGTTAGTAGGCAATGCCCTGGGAATGGTCTGCCTGCCAGATCGCGGGGCCGTCGACGATTCCCAGAGCAGATGATCCGGCGAGACTTACTGGACAAGTGCACGCAACCGGTCTTTTGGGTTATGATGGCAAGAGCCAGTTGCTCGTACGAACCTGCCTCATTTGTTCCAGAGGCGGGTTTCATAGGGTGTGACTGGCCCTGTGCCTGTCTGAACCCGATCTGGGGATCTGTTCGATATTGTTTCCTTGTTGTGCATCAGAAGGATTTTCACCCATGGCTATTTCCCGTCAGACTTCGCGCCGTCAGTTTCTGAAAGGTGTGGCAGCAGCCGGTGCCGCGAGTGCCTTCCTGCCCTCACCACGATGGGCCTTTGGCTATCAGTCACCCAACTCTCGGCCGGTGTTCGCGACCATCGGGTTGCGGAATCAAGGCTGGACCATCACCAGCAAATCGTTCGGCCATGCCGACTTCGCCGCATTGGCAGATGTCGACGCGAATGTTCTCGGCGAAAATGTCGACAAGGTGGCGAAGAGCCAGGGCAAGAAGCCCGATGCTTACAAAGATTACCGCAAGGTGCTCGAACGCAAAGATATTGATGCCGTGATGATCGCCACGCCCGATCACTGGCACACCAAGATCGCCGTGGAAGCGATGCATGCCGGCAAAGATGTCTACTGCGAGAAGCCGCTGACGTTGACCATCGATGAAGGCAAGCTGATTGAACGCGTGGTCAAGGAAACCGGCCGTGTCTTCCAGGTCGGCACGATGCAGCGGACCGAATCGGACCAGCGCTTTCTGCAAGCGATCGCGCTCGTCAAGAATGGCCGCATCGGTACCGTCAAAAAGGTGACCTGCGGCATCAACGGGATGGAAGCGTCACCAGTCATTCCTGTGGCACCAGTGCCGGAAGGGATCGACTGGGACTTCTGGCTGGGTCCGGCTCCCGAAGTTTCTTACCGGGCGTTGCCGGAAATGCGGCAGGGTTACGGCGGCGGCGTACCTCTCTACAGCAACTGCCACTACTCGTTCCGCAACTGGCACGAATACTCCGGCGGCAAGCTGACCGATTGGGGTGCCCATCACGTCGACATCGCCTGCTGGGCTCTCGGTGCCAGCGACACCGGCCCGAGTCTGGTGACCCCGGTCGAGTATAAACTTCCGGTGGCCTACAAAGATGGCAACCCGCTGGTCGATGATCAGTACAACGCCGCCACGTCATTCAACATCCGCGTGGCCATGCCGAACGATGTTGAAATGATTATCACCAGCGAAGGGGACAACGGCATTCTCTTCGAAGGGACGGAAGGCCGGTTCTTCGTCAACCGCGGCAAGATCACCGGCAAGCCCGTGGAAGATCTGAAAGAGAACCCACTCCCGGAAGGTGCCATCGAAGCGGTCTATGGCGGCCCGGTGAGTAGCAATCATACGGCGAACTTCATCGAAGGGATGCACGCCCGCAAGCAGCCGATCTCCGATGTGTGGTCGCATAACCGCATGCTGGAAATCTGCCACCTTTCGAACATCGCTATGCGGCTGGGTCGCGAACTGAAGTGGGACCCGGCGAAGCGCGAAATCATCGGCGATGCCCAGGCGAACTCGTTCCTCGCACGGGAAAGCCGCAAGGGCTTCGAGATTCAGATGTAAGCACTCCCAAACCGCTGACTCTCCACAGGGCAGGTGTAATGGTTCGCCATCCACCTGCCTTTTTTATTTCGAAGAGTCTATGGATTGGGCCGGACGTGGGTAGCCCACTAACCATATCCATGCCATTCCACAGAGAGCACCGAAGGCTTCCACCCCGGCATGCAAACCGTTGACCCAGCCCACACGTTGTGGGAGCCACCCATGAGTGGCCAGCGAGAGAAGGATCATGATCCCGGCCAACGCGACTGCCGCACTGCGTTGAGCTCGGGGAGCCAGTCGGCTTCCAATCAGTACAAAAACCTGGGCCTTCAGAAAGTAGACAAGGAAGACCGACAAAAAGTAAACGACGCTGGGTTGGCCCGGTTGAAACAGCCCCGCTGCACGGGCTTTTCCTGCAATGATGGCAGCAAGAGCTGATGTCATCAGATATGCGATCGTCGCCCCCGGCAACAGACCCAGCCACCGCCAGAGTGCAGATCGTTGAGGCCGGCGGGTCGCATCTACGGATGACAACGGTTCTCGATTCTTCACTTAGATTCCGGGTTTCAGCACTTCGCCGATTTGCGTTTTTTGCCCACGGTGCCCCGGTCTTCAACCTTGCGAATGTAATCGCTCGCCAGCGGAACCTGGCAATCCGTTTTCCCCATATCCACGTCCACGGGACCAATTTTCAGAGCGGCTTTCTTGGCCTCGCCATTCAGCGGAGCCACAAAGCAACCCACGGCGATCACGAATGCATTCATCTGATAACGAACGGAATCGGAAGACTGAGAAATCGTCTCGGTCACTCGATTCAACAGAAGCCGATATTGTGAAAGGTCGAGTTCGGTATCGGGTCGCACACTCGCAATTGCGGAGAGGGTCGACCAACCCGCGATGTTGGCCATCTCCTTCTTCGATTCGATCCATTCCAGGGCCAAGTCCCAACCGACCGGACTACCGGCAGCCACGGGGGCGACCACATAACTGGCGATAGGCTTCGAGGCCGTCTTAATCCAGCGGGTCAGGTCGCGCTTGGTCATCCGCGCGTCATCGGCAATCATGCCCGCCAGATACATCGCGTCATAGACGCCCGTGTCATAGAGATCGAGGGCCAGTTGATAGTTGGTTTTGATCCGCTTGTGCAGAAATTTGAGATCGCCAATTTTGACGCCATAGCAGGGGTCGTGTGCCCCGTGATTGCGGAGCACCCGGGCTGTCGATTCGCGACCGAGATCTTTGAGTGCCGCCAGAATCTCGTCGACCGTCATGCTGGTTCCCTGAGCGAGATGAGGAACACTATTGTCAACGCGATCATCGTAGCGAGACAGTGCGCACGAAAACACCCGGCTACGGAACACGCCACCGGGTGGAATCTTTGGACATCAGGACCGCAGCGATCAGGCACGCATGGGGGTGGCCAGCGGCAACGGTTCGGGCAACAGTACGAACGGGAAGACGCGGGTGGCCTGGCCGGGAGCGATTTCTTCCTTGTAGGTCAACTGAGCAGCACGATCGGCGGCAAACTGCAGCAGCGTGAACTCCAGTCCGCAGAAATGGGCTTCGCCGACTTCCGCGGCGACATCGGCGAAGACTTCACCGGCCGAGGCCGCATGGCGACGGACACCGTGAATGCTGCGTTCGCGGACTTTAACTCCGGCGGCAGACAGCTTGATCAGTCCCTTCAGGAAGCGACCCGGCAGCCCATCGCCGCCAGTCCCCCGCAGCAAACGCTCCCACTCTTCGTGAGATTCCCAGTAGTAGCCATAGTTGAAGTAGTCGAGCGCGAGCAGATAACTGCGGTTCTCTGCCCAGCCATGTCCGGTCAGAGGTCGCGGTGTCGGATGCTTCCGTTGATAGCTGTGACCGCGCGGGTCACGATAGGGGTGCGGCAACTCCATCCCGGTGATAAACGCATAAGCCGGCAACTCGGTGGACGGCAACAAACGAACAGGCTCTACAGCAGAGGGCAACATTAACAACTCCTCAGAACCCCGACAGACACCCGGCTTGCCAAATCGGAACCCCATCCCGACTCGCGGCGAAAGCATCGCGCGATCCTGGGCAGAGACTCCGGACCCACTGGCAGGCCGGTTGCCGGAAGTTCCATCTACAACCGGTGTTATGAAGGCAGGCTGATGGCATCGCGGGGGACCGTCCGGGGTCACGCGCCCGAGAAATTCATCAAGTCTCCATAGAATACCGATCTGTCTGACAGATGGGAGAGGTGAACAATCACTTTTCAGCCATTTTTTTCGGACTTCCCCAGCGACGTTAAGGATTGACGAGCGACTTCCCGTTGAATGCGGTGAATCACTCCCCGTACACCTTGCTGACGTGTCATGCCCAGCGCGCGCTGCAATCCTAATACAGGCAGCAAATCTTCCGGAAGCTGTGCAACCTCAACCGGCGTGGCCCCCGAGACCGCTTGTAAAATCAGCGCTACCAGTCCGCGAACGGTGGGCGAGTTCCGAGGGACATCGGCTTCGATCTGCACCCGCCCGTCCTGCAGTTCCACCCAGAGATAGACCGGGGTCTGGCACTCCTGCACCCGGCACTCCGACGGAAATGGAGCGATACCTCGCCCCGGCGAGAGTCCTGGCAGTTCGTCTGCCGATTCCACCAGAAATTCCAGTTTTTCCTGGTCGTCCAGATCGCGGAGTTCTTCGATCAAGGCTTCAAACATCGAGACTCCTAACCTTTCGCCGTACGGATTGAGTTGCCAGCGCTCGGCGATGCCTCGCGGCTAATCGTCATTCGAATCGTCTTCGGGGATCTGGGTTTTTGCCAGCCGTTTTGCGATGCGCTCGGCATCGACGACGGTTTCCACATCCATCAAATACAGACCACAAGCCGGGGCGTTATCACCGGCGTCACTGCGAGTCCCCGATTCCAGAATGCGGCGCAAATCGTCCGAGGTCCATTTGCCGCGACCGACATGAATCAGTGAACCAACAATGGCCCGCACCATATTGTACAGGAAGCCATCGGCCGTAATGTCGAAATAGAGGAAAGGTTGAGGGTGGATGGTTGAGGGTTGAGGGCTAAGAGCGGGAGATGCAGTGGAACTTTGTGCGGCGTTCCACGGTGACCAGAGTTCACAACGCGACCATTTGGCGGCAAAGATGGTCCGCACACTGCTGGAGCGGTTAGGCCAGTTGGTCTCGAAGCAGCGGAAGTCGTGCGTGCCAACGAGAGTTTCTGCGGCCGCTTGCATCGCAGTGACATCGAGCGGTGCCCGTAACCACCAGACGGCATTCCGTAGCCAGGGATTGGCCGTTCTTGAGTTGTAAATGACGTAACGGTAACGCTTTCGAAGGGCATCAAACCGGGCGTGAAAGCCGTAGGGCATCTCGACCGCGTCGGTGACGACGATATCATCCGGCAGCCGCGTGACGAGTCCCCAGCGGTAACCATCAACCGGCACAGATGATGAGGTGTGGAAGCTCACAACTTGGCCGACCGCGTGAACCCCGGCATCGGTTCGTCCGGAAGCGGCGACTTTCACGGGTTCGCCAGAGAGATCTGAAACCGCCGTTTCCACCACTTGTTGCAGCGAAAGCCGGTCGGGCTGCACCTGCCACCCAGAGTATCGGGTGCCGTCATAGGCCAGTGTCAGACGGATGGTGCGCATGAAAACAAGTCAAGAGTCGAGTGACGAGAGTCAAGAGCCAGATCAGGTCAGGCTCTCGTCTCTGGTCTCTGGACGGAAAAAATGGCGGTGGTCGGACTTGAACCGACGACACACGGCTTATGAAGCCGTTGCTCTAACCAGCTGAGCTACACCGCCGAATCCCCTCACGGGCAAAGCCGCGCGGAGAAAGGGACAGTGTATCCGAGATTTCCAGCAGGGCAAGGGTTCGGGGGGTTGACGGAAAAACTTGTCGTACGTTCAGATGTTGTCTTCAGTGATCTCCCGGAGAAAACAATGCCGCCCGCGTCTCGTGAAGCAATTCAGAAAATTGCAGCAATTCAAAAATGGCTGGTTGGCATCATTCTGGTTAATTCTATCTGTCTCACTTACCTGCTGGTATGCCGCATCACCAAGTTCGATCATTTCATTGCATCGATCAGCCTTAACCTGTGGTTCTTACTCCATTTTGGATCAAGTCTCACGGTCTTAGTCATGTCTGTCATCCAGGCATACTTGATCCTTCGGCTTTGTCTCGCAAATCGGGACGGATGGCTGACGGTTGTCTTTGTCAGTCTCCAGTTCGTCCCCTGCCTGTCGCTCATCTTGCTGCTGTTTCTGAACGGACGGGCTACGAAACGGTTGCAGGCGGCTGGCATTCGTGTCGGATTGATGGGGGCCAAAGCCTCGGACCTTGCGGCATATCAGCCAGCGGGTCGCGTGAAATGCCCGGCTTGCGGGGAGGCGATCGAGCCCAGAATTTCCCCGTGTCCGCTCTGCGGGACGCCGATCGAATTGACGTAAACCCAAGGCGCACGTGCTCAATGATGCGCGCTCTCCACACGTGTTGCCGGAATTTGTTGACATCCGGCATCGGTAAGCTAGGTTCGTGGTACCCTCGAATTGTCTCCCAGCGCCCGTGGAATGGTCGGCTGATCCGTGCCCTATGTGGGCTGTATCCAACCGGTTTTGCCACAGGACCCGGACTCAGGGTTTGTTTGTCCAGTGAATGCATGGTGACGTCAGGATGGAACTCACCGCTGTGTCGCTGGACACCCTGTTGCCCGCTGTGATTTTGCGCTGCCGATAGAGACACCATCCGCTGAAAGCGTACCCATGTATCAGGGATCGTTACTGGTCATTGACGATGACCAGCCTTTGCTCGAATCGATGGCCGATTATCTTCGCAGTCTGGGACATCGCACCGAAACGGCCACGACGTGCCGCGATGCCATGATCCGCATGAAAGAGTACCCATTTGATGTGGTGATTTGTGATGTCAATCTGCCCGACCAGGATGGCTTTGCCTTGCTGGAATGGTCGCGGCAACAGGTTCCCGACTCGCAGGTGATTCTGCTGACCGGGTTTGGGACAATCGAAAGTGCCGTTGATGCCATTCGCCTTGGTGCCTTCGATTACCTCACCAAGCCGATCATCGAAGATGAACTCAATTTTTCGATTGAACGGGCCTTGGGTCAACGGCAGATTGTCACCGAGAACCGCAATCTGAAAGCTCAGTTGAACCAGCGGTTTGGACTCGGGAACATTGTCGGTCACGACTACCGCATGCAGCGGATGTTCGAATTGATCGAAAGCGTCGCCGATACCCGGACCACCGTGCTGGTGCTGGGAGAAAGCGGCACGGGCAAAACCGTCACCGCACGAGCGATTCATCAGCTCAGCAACCGCCGCGAGAAGCCCTTTGTGGAAGTGGCCTGCGGGGCCTTGCCCGATTCGCTGCTGGAAAGTGAACTCTTTGGCCATGTCGCCGGGGCCTTCACCGGGGCCAATCACGACAAGCAGGGGAAGTTTCTGCAGGCCAATGGCGGCACGATTTTCCTCGACGAAATCGGCACCGCATCGCCGTCACTGCAAGTCAAACTGCTCCGCGTGCTGCAAGACCGGGAATTCGAACCCGTCGGCGGCACCAAGACCCACAAGGTCGATGTGCGGATGATTCTGGCCACCAATGCTGACCTGGAAGAAGAGGTTCGCAAAGGAACCTTCCGCCAGGACTTGTACTACCGCATCAACGTCGTCTCACTGCATCAACCCGCCTTGCGTGAGCGGATTTCTGATATCCCACTGTTAGCCGAACACTATCTCAAAGAGTTCGTCGACCAGACGGGGAAAAAAGTCGCCGGGTTCAGCGAAGCGGCCATGCAGTCGATGCAACGGTATCGCTGGCCGGGCAACGTTCGCGAACTGGTGAACGTAGTGGAACGCTCGGTGGTGCTGACCAAAAATGGCGTCATCCAGATTTCCGACCTTCCCGAATGTATTCGGAATGAAGAACACTCGGTCGATTACAACAGCCTGCACAACGGCTGCGGAAACCATCTGAAGGCGGCACTCGCCACTCCGGAAAAGCAACTGATTCTGGAAGCTCTGGAAACCCACGGCTGGAATCGACAAGACACGGCCGCCGCCCTGGGCATCAACCGCACCACGCTCTATAAGAAGATGAAGAAATACGGCATTTCCTTCGAAGCCCATGTGATGGCGTAGTGGGATAAGCTAAGGGTTGAGAGTCAAGGGCTAAGTGTCAGATTCTGAATCTGGCTCTTGGCCCTTAGCCTTTGGCACTGAGCCCTCCCGCAATTCCTGCCGGTTTGGACTTGGCAGAATTCCTGAGTCGCGATAACGTACCGCGTTCAACGACCGCTGTTCCGTCTCGGACCGCCGTCGAATTAGCCTCGGAACGGATACCGAGACGCTGCCCAAGGACGGGTTTGATGTACAAGCTGCTGCTCTGTACTCGCTATTTGCGTACGCGCTACATCGCATTGGCCAGCATTATCAGTGTCACACTCGGTGTGGCCACGATGATTGTGGTCAATAGTGTCATGGCCGGTTTCGGCAGTGAGATGCGCGACCGCATCAAAGGGATTCTCGCCGATATCGTCGTCGAGACGAATACCCTCGATGGGGTCGATGGGTATCTGGCCCACAAAGCCCTCATCGAAAAAGTCGCTGGCGGATACATCGCCGGTATGACCCCCACGGTCGAAATCTATGGCATGCTGTCGTTTCAGTATGCTGGGCAATGGGTGACGCGGCCGGTCACGCTGATCGGCATCGACCCGGAGAGCAAAGCGGAAGTCGGCCCGCTCGTCGACTATCTGCAAAGCTATCAGCCGGAACGCGAAGACGGCAAAGTGATCCGCCCCGCGGAACGCACTCGCGACGTCAAACCCGGTTGGGCACTGACAGAATCGGCGGCCAAGTACCGCCGCGAATGGGCCGAACGGCAACGCTGGTTCCTCGAACAACTGCGGGAAGAACAGGCTCAGCATCAGGGTTTGAGCGAACGCCCCACGGGCAACGCCGCGGCCTCAGGCAACCCGTTCGACGAAGACCTCCCTGCGGATGACCTGATGCTGGAACCGACCGAGCCCGGTGCCCTGTTGCCCGGTCGGATCTACATCGGTGCGGGCCTGATCAGCTACCTTGATGAAGATGAAGCCACGGGCAAGCCCCGCACGATCATGACGGCTCGACCAGGCGATGATGTGAAGATCAGCACGGTAACAGCAGGCCGTCCGCCGGAACCGGCACACTTCAATGCCACCATTGTCGACGTCTTCAAGAGCGGCATGAGCGAGTACGATTCCAGCCTGATTTTCTGCAATCTGGAATATCTGCAGCAGATTCGCGGGATGGTGCAACCCGTGTCGGGTGACCGGGCCATCACGTCCATTCAAATCAAATTGAAGGACTACCGCGACGCGGACGAAGTTGTCGACCGCTTGCGGGCCGCCTTCCCCCCCGGTATGTACACCATTCGTACCTGGGAACAGAAGCAGGGGCCGTTGCTCGCGGCGGTGGATGTGGAATCGGCCATTCTGAATGTGCTGCTGTTCCTCATCATCACCGTGGCCGGGTTCGGCATTCTGGCGATCTTCTTCATGATCGTGGTCGAGAAGACCCGAGACATCGGCATTCTGAAAGCGCTCGGGGCTTCCAGCCGGGGCGTGATGTCGATCTTCCTGAGCTATGGCCTGTCGCTCGGATTGGTGGGCAGTGGTGCGGGGACGATCGCCGGGCTGCTGTTTGTGGCCTACATCAATGAAATTGAAACGCTGATCACCAAGCTGACCGGGCACAAGGTGTTTGATGAGCGGATCTATTACTTTCCGTCGATTCCGACCCACGTCAACCCGTGGATGGTGGCCTGGGTTTCGTTTGGAGCGATTGTGATCGCGGTGCTGGCGAGCATTCTGCCCGCCCGCCGCGCCGCCGCCCTGCAACCGGTTCGAGCCTTGAGATACGAGTGAAGTGAGTCCAGTGTCCAGAGCGAAGAGTCATGAGCCAGACGGATGTGTGCACTCGGTTGGCTCTCGTCACTCAACTCTGGACTCTTGACCAAGGAACTGTCCCATGACTGCCACGCTGGTTCCGCAGATGCAGACGTCCCGTGAATCGATTGTGTTGCCTCCTCCGCAACTTTCGGCCGTGGCGATCGAAAAAGCCTATCGCAAAGGGTCGCATCAGGTGCCCGTTCTGCGCGGCGTCGACATCACCTTGCGCAAGGGCGAACTGGTTTCGATCATCGGGCAATCGGGGTCCGGGAAAAGCACGCTGTTGCATCTGATCGGACTGCTCGATACTCCCGATGTCGGCGAAGTCCTGCTGGACGGCCAGCGCATTGATGATCTGCCAGCCCGCACGCGCGATGAAATCCGCAACCGTGTCTTCGGCTTCGTGTTTCAGTTCTATCATCTGCTGCCCGAACTGAACCTGATGGAAAACGTCCTCTCGCCATTGATGATCCGTCATTCGGTGTGGAGTTACTGGCAACGCCGTCGCGAGTTTCAGGATCGGGCTAAGGAGATCCTGCAGAAGGTGGGTTTGAGCCATCGCCTCACGCATCGGCCGTCGGAACTGTCCGGCGGGGAAATGCAACGAGCCGCGATCGCCCGTTCACTGGTCGCCCGCCCCGATGTGCTGCTCGCCGATGAACCGACCGGGAATCTCGATGCGGGGACCGGGCAGGAAATCATCGATCTGCTGCATAAGCTGAACGATCAGGAACAACTCACCATCCTGATGGTCACTCACGACCCGCTCATCGCCGAACAGGCACACCGCACCGTGAAACTCTGCGAAGGTCGCATTCAGCTCGTCAAAGAGGCGGCGTAACGTTTCCGCACGGTGTCGAGAGTTCAAAGCCTGCCCGCATGAGCCGTTTGTTTGCCGGAACGCCGTTTGATCGCCCCCCCACTTGTGACCGCTGTGGGGCCTTGGAAGCGGACTGCCAATGTCCGCCGCTTGAATCTCCGAAGATTCTGATCCCCCCGGAAAAGCAGACCGCGACCTTGCGTGTCGAGAAGCGGGCCAAAGGCAAAGTGGTGACGGTGATCCGTGGCCTCTCGGCCGAGGGAAACGATCTCCCGGAGTTGCTCACCCGACTGAAATCGCATTGCGGAGCCGGCGGCACCCTGGTGGACGCTGCCCTCGAAATTCAAGGTGATCATCTCGCGCGTCTCAAAACGCTGCTGAGCAACATCGGCTACCGGGTTAAATAGCGCTGAGAGCCCAGTGCTGAGTGGCCAGTGGCAAGTGATTTCGGTCATGACCAGCAGGCCGCCGCCGACCTTTCAGGCTCTCGTCCCTGGACGCTGGACTCTCGACAGTCACACCGGGTACTGGCTGGCATCCATCGTGGGATCGGCTTTGAGATCCGACAGCCGCCAGACGTACCAGCTCGCGATCGTGGCATACGGTCGCCACGGAGCAGCCAGTTCCAGGCATACGGCCTTCTTCGGGAGTTCAGGCAGTTGGTAGAGTTCGCGCATCGAGGCCCGCAACCCGAGGTCATCGTGCGGAAAGACATCCAGCCGCCCGAGACTGAACATGAGGAACATCTGGGCGGTCCAGTGGCCAATACCCTTCACCTGAATCAACTCGGCGATGACGTCCTCATCGGTCATACGGTGTAATCGCGTGAGATCGAGCCGACCATCCAGCACACGGCTCGACAGGTCACGCAGGTAAGTCACCTTCTGTCCCGAAAGACCCGCGGTTCGCAATTGCAGATCGGTCAAGCGGCTGATGGCCTCGGGCGTCAGACCAAGACCATCGGTCTGGGCTTCCAGCTTGAGCCGAATCGCCCGGGCCGCTTTTGTGGAAATCTGCTGCGAGAGAATCGAACGGACCAGAATGCCGAACCGATTGCGGTCCAGCTTCAAGTTGAACTCCCCCACACGGTTGATGAGTTGCCCCAGCACGGGGTCGCTCACCGAGAGATGAGCCAAGGCGTCAGCCACGATCTGCTGCCGTCGATACATCAAAGAAGGCACGATGGACGTTCCGAAAACCACGGAATTATTGAAGGATGAACGCGTTTCCTGACTGTCATGACAACGGTCATTTTACTGGTCCGTGGACCTCCACGCGGTCATGCATGGTATACAGCCGGAATCCCTTGTCCATGGGAACAAGCTGCCCACTCGATTTGTTCTCGATCATCGGGCGTAGTGGATTACCGCGGTACTTTTCCCAGTGAACGAGGTCTGCTGAAGTCGCGAGACCGGTTGACCACAGTCGCGGTTGTGGTTCGTTCGGTGCTCCATGAAAGACGGCGTAATACCGGCCCTGATACTTCAGGATTTGATTGAGCGCGATCATGTCGCGGTCATACAGTTCCGGTCCCGGCGACAGGACTGGCTCATCCTGCACATTAAGCCAGACCTTCTGATCTTTTGAAGTGGCCAGCCAGATGCCAAGGTCGCGCCGTTCATAGAAGAGGTACCACGTGTCGCCTTCAATCCAGAGGGTTGGCGTACCATACGGCCCCGGGGGAATGGGTGCTCCATTGGCCAGGCGGACATCGAGTGTTCCGGTACGGGTCCAAGAGATGCCATCGGGCGAGGTGAGCATCTGTGCCTGATCGTGCAGCCCTTCGCAGACCATTACATAACCGTCCCCGTGTTTCACCACGCAGACGTCTTCCACCCAATGTTCGCGATAGATGGGGTTCTGAGGAAAGCGTGTCCAGTGAATGCCATCGGTGGAAGTTGCCAGTCCGAGGAACTTCTGGCCTTCCCGGGTGCCATCGTACCCGGTGTACCACATCCGCCACTGGTCGCCCTCTTTGAGGATGTAGCCACGCTCGCGGATTTTCACATCCCAATGCCCTTCTCCGGCACCTGTGAATACTGGCTGTTCGGTCAGCGGTGTCCAATTCACAAGTTCCGGCGGGAACAAATCGGAGGCAAAAGACTCAATATTAAGAGTAAATACCCCAATCAACGCCACTGTCGCGATCCAAAGCTGACGAACCCGTGTCTTCACAAGCTTGTTCCTTGATTGGCTCAAAGTTCACTCGATAATCGGTAACGGATCTGCCCAAGCCAGCACCTTAACAGTGCCGCTCCTGGGCTGGCCAAACCGTATTCCTCGACGTGTCAGTATACTCAATAGAGGCCAGGGCGCGACTGGTTTCTGCTGGCTGGTGATGGAGAACTCATGGCTTATCGCGTTGGTGTGGTGACACTGATCCAGGAATCGAACACGTTTCTCAGCGAGGCCACCACGCTCGCCCATTTCCAGCAGGATGTCCTCATCACCGGGGAAGAGGTCCGTCTCCAGTTCGCAACGGCTTTGCATGAGGTCGGCGGCTTCTTCCAGGGGCTGCAAGATCCTTCAATTGAAACGGTGCCCCTCTTTGCGGCCCGGGCCTATCCCTTTGGGACGATGACCGGCGACACATTCCAATCGCTTGTCGAACGGTTACAGCAGCAGATCGCACGCGCCGGACAATTGGATGGCTTGCTGGTTGCTCCGCATGGAGCCACCGTGGCCGCGTCTCATCCCGACGCGGATGGTTACTGGCTCTCACTGGTCAGGCAAGCGGTCGGTCCGACAATTCCGATCATCGGCACGCTCGATTCGCATGCGAATCTTTCTCCCGCCATGGTGGCCGCCACCGATGCACTCATGGGCTACCGCTCGAATCCCCATATCGATCAGTTGGAGCGTGGGAAAGAGGCGGCACATCTGATGATTCGCACAGTCCGTGGCGAAGTCCGTCCGATGCAAGCGGCCTGCTTCCTTCCCATGGCCATCAACATAGAGCGACAATGCACGTCGGAACAGCCCTTATCAAATTTCAACGAGCGACTTGATGCCGCGCGGACTCGCCCCGGGGTGCTGGCCATCAGTCTGTTACTCGGCTTCCCGTATGCCGATGTCCCCGAGATGGGTTCGTCGTTGCTCGTGGTGACCGACAATAACCCCGAGTTGGCCCAGTCCATCGCAAATGAACTGGGTGACGAGCTGTGGGTCATGCGGGAAGGGTTGGCGGGGAATTTCATTTCAGTCAGCGATGCGGTGACACAGGCCGTCAGTCTCCGCGGCCCGGTCTGCCTGCTCGACATGGGGGACAACGTCGGTGGGGGCAGCCCTGCTGATGGCACCCTGCTGGCGTGGGAACTCCATCGTCGCGGCATTGGTCCGTCACTGGTGATTCTCAACGATCCCGAGTCCGTTCACCAGGCCGAACATGCGGGCATTGGAGCCCGGCTTTCCATGTCGCTCGGAGGCAAAACCGACGATCGCCATGGTGCTCCGTTAACAGCCGAGTTTACGGTGATGCGTATTTCTCATGGCGCGTTCACGGAATCGGAAGTCCGGCATGGGGGCATTACGCGTTTCGATCAGGGGCGGACGGCGATTGTGATTTCGGATAACGGGTTGACCGTGATGCTGACGTCACGCCGCGCCCCGCCCTTCAGTCTGAAACAACTCACGACATTTGGTTTGACGCCGCAGGAATACCGCGTGATCGTGGCGAAAGGAGTAAACGCTCCGTTGGCCGCCTACAAACCCGTCTGCCCGAATATCATTCGTGTGAACACCCCCGGTGTGACCACAGCCGACATGCGGCAGCTTGCTTACACACAGCGCCGCCAACCCATGTGGCCCTTTGAGCCCGAAACGACATGGGCACCGTAATTTCCTATGAAACACCGCCATCTTTTTCCGAACCGGCAACTACTGCTGATTGCTCACACCTGAAAGATCGAGGCCGCTCACGCGTTACAACCGGAACGCACGAGACATTAATCAAGCTTTGCCACCCGACCAACCGATGCCGATGTGAGTGACTACACTAACAAGTAGTCTCAATAGCGTGACTTCTCGGCGTGGCAGATGTCGGGCATCAAAACATCCACCGGCCTGATTAGCGGTATCGATACCGGTGCGTTAATCGATGCGCTCATCAATGCCGAACGTGCGCCAGCCCGGCGGTTGGAATCGCGGCTGCAAAACGTGCAGGCTGTGCAGACGGGAATTGGTGCACTGCAGGCTCAGCTTTTATCGCTGTCCACAGTCGTCTCACCCCTGAAAGATTACCGCAGCTTTAACAAGCTGACGGTCTCAAATACTGACACTTCGCAACTCACGGTCAGCACCCGTTCCACATCACTGGCGGGGAACTATCAGTTTCAGGCGGTGCGACTCGCGAGCACCCATCGCGCCATTTCGCGTGGCTTTGCGAATGCCGATACGCAGCAGATTGGCACAGCCGGGAAGCTCGTGATTTCGCGGGAAAATCAGCTCGATCGTCCCGTCCGCCTGGAACTCTTGAACGGAGCTCAGGGAGTCCGCCGCGGCACAATCCGCATCACGGATCGCAGTGGTGAGTCGGCCAGCATCGACTTGTCCGCTGCTGCGAATGTCGATGATGTCGTCTGGGCGATCAATCTGGCCGATATCGGCGTCAAAGCTCGTGTTGTCGATGGTCACTTCGTCGTCGAAGATACCACGGGTCAGACGACGAACAATCTGATCATCAGCGATGTCAACGGAGGACATGCCGCCGCCGATTTAGGAATTGCTCAGTCGGTCGCAGGGAACACGCTCACGGGCAGCGATGTCTTTACGGTCACGGGCGATTTTACTCTCAGCCAACTCAACGACGGCGGCGGGCTGCGGAACATCACTGGATCGCCCGAACTCTCCGCCACTCTGCAGGACGGTACCGTACTCACCTTCGACTTCGATGGCGATGCCAGCCTGAACGATGTCCTCTCGACCATCAACGATCATACGGACAACGCGGGAAAGCTGACCGCATCGCTGGCCAACGGTCGCCTTGTGCTGACCGATAACACGACCGGCAGCGGCACATTCAGCGTCGCTAATCTCAATAACAGTAATGCCACCGACGTCCTGGGTCTGGAATCCACACCATCAGGGAATGTGTTGACGGGCCAGCGGCTCATCGGCGGAGCCAATTCTGTTCTGCTACGCAATCTGCGGGGTGGGCAGGGAATCTCGCAACTCGGCGAAGTCACGCTGACCGACCGGACGGGAACGACCGCCACGATCGATCTTTCTTCCGCGGAAACTCTCGATGATGTGATCGAAGCGATTAATTCTGCGGAATCGAGCGGTTCGGTCAAACTGCAGCTTTCGGCCGAGCTCAATGCCAACGGTAACGGCATCACCATCACCGACACATCTGGATCGACCGCCAGTCATCTGATCATCGCCGATGTCGGTGGGGGCACCTTAGCGGATGAGTTGGGCATCGCGGTCGACAGTGATACGAATTCGATCAACTCGGGTTCCATCGGTTTACAAACTGTAAACGCCGCGACACTTCTGAGCACCTACTCGCCCAAAGGGGGATCGGTCTCTACGGGGTCGTTCCGCATCACCGATTCTGCGGGCAATCAGGCGGTGATTAACGTCACCAGCGCCGTCAAAACGGTGGGCGATGTGATTGATGCCATCAACAATGCCACCGGCATCAATGTGACGGCTCGGCTGAACGATACCGGTGACGGAATCGCGTTAGTGGATGATGCCGCTGGCAGCGGCACGCTCACGGTGGAAGAGGCGGGTGGACGGACCGCGGCCGATCTGCGACTTTTGGGCAGTGGTACCGTAGGCAGCAGCGGCAATCAGGAAATCATCAGCCGCAAAGCTCTTGTTGTCGATGTCGAAGCCACTGACACACTCAACACCATCACTTCAAAGCTGAATCTGATCGGTGGCACGGTTCGGGCCAACGTGGTGAACACCGGGGCTCTGGTGAATGGCTACCGTCTCACCTTTGCATCTACGATCAGTGGCGATGCGGGCCGCTTCGTTGTGGATGACGGCGGTATTGGTCTGAATGTCACCACGCAGGATGTTGGTCGCGATGCCTTGCTCCGTGTGGGAGGCAATGCGGAAACTGGCTTTCTCATCGCCGGTTCATCGAATACGTTTTCCAATACCGTGGGCTTTCTGGACATCACGCTGAATTCGGTCAGTGATGTTCCAGCCAGCGTGAGTACGACTCTCGATAAATCGGCCGTCACATCCACCTTGCAGGCCTTTGTGACGGCATATAACAGCTACGTCGATTTGTCGAATGGCCTGACGAAGTACGACACCACCACGAGCACCCGTTCGGCCCTGCAAGGGGTCGCGACACCAACAATCATTCTGAATCGCTTCAACACCCTCGTTAACACGCTCTTTGCAACGTCCGACAAGTCTATCCGGTCACTCTCCGATGTTGGGGTTCGCCTCACGACCAACGGCAAACTGACATTTGATTCTGAACGATTAAGCGATGCCCTCGATTCCGCACCGCAGGAAGTTCAGGATTTGTTCTCGGCAAGCAATACCGGTTTTGGCGCTCTTTTTGATAAGGCGCTCAATTCCTATAACGACCAATATGATGGGAGTCTGACCGCGCAGTACGATGCACTGCAATCGAATGTCGATGAACTGACAGCACGAATTGCCAGCATCGACGATCGATTGACCACACGACGGACCATTCTGGAAACTCAGTTTGCAAATCTGGAATCGACCCTGAGTGGTTTGCAATCGCAGCAGACAGCTCTGACCGGGCTATCAAATGTGCTGTCGAATCTGAAATCATCTTCGAGCAGCAGTTAGTGCTATGTTTTGATAGTACTGTCTACTCGTACCGGGGCCACACGTGTACGCTGCTGCTCAGGAATACCTCGAATCGCAGGTCCTTTCCGCTTCTCCCTATCGGCTGCATTTGCTGGTGATTGACGGGGCATTGAAGTTTGCCCGCGTTGGTCTTGCTGCATTCGAAAGTGAAGATTGGGAGGCTCTCGAACTGGCCTTGTCGCGCAGCCGCGACTGTGTGGGAGATCTGATCGCGGGCGTCAAAAGCGATTCCGGACTCGAATGGGCCGACGAACTGCGAGGCGTGCTGGCCAATGTTTACCGCAATCTGGTGCTCGCCGACCCCTTGCGTGATCCGCAGAAAATTCAGGATGCCATTCGCATTCTCGAAATCCATCGGGAAACCTGGGTAGAACTCGGCTCGCGGCTCGCTGAAGAGACAACGTCGGCTGTTCCCGAACCCCATCTGCGTGCCTGGTCGGCCTGAGGTACAGTCGAGAGTTAAGAGTCCAGAGTCGAGAGCCTGCCGCAATTTGTTTTGCCTTTGTCACTCAGCACTCAACCCTTAGCCCTTCCCCCCTCAACTACGGCTTGACCCGATAGACCCGCCAGACGCGGCGACGCAGTTTGGGCTTGGCCCGTAAATCCCACGGGGTATCGTTGTCGAGCAGGACGATGGAACTCGGTTCTGCGTCCAGTTCCGCCACCCGTTCGTAGCGATCGGCTTCCATTGCCCATTCGGCCGGGAAATTGCCGATGCGGTCGACATAGAGTCCGAGGACCAGCAATGTCTCGGCAGCTTGCGGAACCCGTTCAATCCGAAAATCTCCCCGAGGCGAAGCCAATAATCCAGCCCGGTTCAGTTCGAAGAACATGCCGGGATCGGCAAAAACATAGGCCAGACTTTGGTCCGGCTGCGACAGTTGCTGCACCAGTTGTTTCGCGGCAACACGGGCCGAGGTGCGTGGTTCCCAAGCCGGGCTGCCAAGAATCGTCAAGCAGGAGAGAGCCGTCGCGGTCACGCCGCCAATCCAAGCCATGTGCCATTTCTGATCCCGTGGGTCCGCCGCTGTGAAACTCACTGCCGGACCTAATTGGCGATGCACCCACCAGGCGATGCCCATCGCCCCGGCAAGCCATATTGGTAGACACAACCGCGGATACGGATGATAGAGCGGCGTGGTGAGGAAGAGTCCGGCAAACCACGCGGACAGGAGACAACCCGCCCGCAATTCGGTTTCCGTAAGGCTGTGCGTCTGCCATGCTCTCAGGGCTGAACCAATCGCACAAATCCCCACCAGTAAATCAGCGGCAAACGAGTACCCGGCATAGCTCAACCACAAATTGAGCAGCAGGATCGAGGCCATCCACGCGCGGCGCTGTCGCACGGTCGGTGATTTCAACCCAAGGTTCAGACTGGACGCGATCAATATCGCCAGCATCGCGAGGGCCAACCCCGCTCCCGCATACCAGTGCACATTCGCGTTCTGCTGCAGCCAATCGGAACCCCAACTGGACCAGCCGCGCAGATAACTGCGATGGTTCGCCGCCACGGCTCCGTAGCCCCCCACAATCTGGCAATCCCAGAGCACGGGTGACCACAAGCCTGCCGCTACCAGCGATTGAACAACCATCGTCTTCAGCCAGCGGCGGCCGTTTGTAGAGCGTTCGGTACTCATCACCATGGCACACAAGCCACCGGCAAAGGTGATGGCCAATGGCAGCCAACCGCTATATTTCGTCCACCAGGCGAGTGCCGTGAAAACGCCGGCAGCGACTGCCAGCCGTACGCGATCGGCTCCGAGGGATTGCCAGCTGAAATGGACCGCCCATAGCATCCACAGGACAACCTCCGGATCGGTTAAGGCCGACCGCGAATAGAACGCATGATATTCCGACAAGGCTACCAGCCATGCAGCCGCGACCCCGGCGACCGGACTGAACCACTGCCGGGCGCCCCACCAGACGGAGGGAATCAGCAGAGTTCCGCAGATGAGACCGGTCAGCATCGGCAACCAACTAACATCGGTCAAACCGATCATTCGCCAGGCAATCGTCAGCCATTCGATCTGGGCAGGCAGCAAAGCCGGGGCGTGATACTGTCGGCCGGGGTACTCGTATCCGCCTTCCGGGCCGAACATCAAATTCGAGGCATAGACTGCTTCGTCATAGTGCTCGACCGCCAATCGTCCGAGGCAACCCCACCGCAACCAGACGCCGACCACGATCGCCGCCAGCAACCACAAGCGTTCGCATCGCTCGACTTGCGGAGAGGCAGGGCTGGCAGAAGGAATAGGCGGGCGACTCAAGCTCGGCTCGCATTTCGGGCGTGGATTGGTCTCAGACGGTCAATTCTTTATGATAATAACAGACCCTCTGCCTTCTCACGAACTGACAGGACCGCGTGATGCCGACCGTGACCGAAATGTACGATGAAGCCATTCGACTGCGTGATGCGGGCGATCTGGAAGGTGCGGCCGCAAAACTGCAGGAACTGGAAGCTCAGGAACCGCAACACGTCCTCACGCATTCGGCCCTTGCGGTGATTCTGCAGAAGCTGAAACGCTTCGATGAAGCAGTCGCTCATGCCCTGAAGGTGACGGAACTGGAACCCAACGATCCGTTCTCGTTCACCCAACTATCGGTGATCTGCATGCGGTGTGGGAAGATTCCCGAAGCTGAAGATGCGATGGCCCGCGCACGCACCATGCAAATGGCCGCGGGGGGCGGACATCGGCATTGATCGAAATGTGCGAAGGGGTGAACACGAAAGTCGGAGCGTGAGGCTATTCTCCGTGAAAAGCCGCCACCGCCGTGTGGCGGGCCTTTGCTCTCGACTTACCTGCGACCGCGTTGCTTTTTCGATTTCGACCCCTGGCCGTTATTCTCGTTCCGGATGCTCCCTTCCTTGTCGGCCATTTCCTGCAGCTCTTTGAGCTTGGCCTTGAAGTCGGCAAAGATCGACGGCTTTTCCGGAGCATCGCCGGTCTTTGGAGCAGGTGACACTGGAGCCGGTGTCGGGGCCGGATTATCGCCGCTTCCTGGTGGATTGGTTTTCTTCGCGGCGAACCGTTTCATCAAGAGCCGTTCCGAGGTGCCCCAGATGCTCGACATAATGAAGTACAGGCACAAGCCCGACGGCACGCGGTAGAAGAAGATGATCATCACATACATCATGATGTTCATCATGCGGTACTGCATCGCCTGTTCTTCATCCGCCGGCGGGGGCATCGTCAACTTCTGATTCATCTGCATCAGCAGCACGCTGACGATCGGCAACAGGTTGAATGTTGTCCAACCGACAAACGGCAAGGCAAAGCCCAAAGCAAACAGCTTGTCGGGCGAGGCCAGGTTATCAATCCAAGACCCCATCAGATGGAACGGGGCCATCCGCAGATCGACCGAGTGCTGCAGCGACTGATACAAGGAAATAAAGATGGGCATCTGCAGCAGCAGGGGCAGACAGCCCGCGAACATCTTCAGATTCACTTCCTGCATCTGACGCATTTCTTCGGCCGTCAGTGACTGCGGGTCTTTCTTGTACTTCTCGTGCAGGACTTTGATCTTCGGCTGCAACTCTTTCATCTTGTCCATGCTGCGGGCCTGATGCAGCGTGACCGGAATCATCGCCCCGCGAACCAGACAGGTCAGGGCCAGAATCGCAATGCCGTAGCTTAATCCCGCGGCATGGAGCGTATGCAGAATCACCAGCATGATCCGCACCACCGGGGCGAACATGCCGTAGTCCATAATGGGTTGCGCTTGAAACGGTGCCAGCAGGGCTTCACGTTTCGGCCCCAGATAGACCTGATATTCATCGCGACGGATCGCACTGCCATCAGCCGCTCCGGCTGCTCCCAGCGCGATCTCCGGCGACGTCAACAACACGCTGACATCCGAGAACTGCGGTTCGGTGCCTTCGGTGATGACAACGGCTTGAGACGATTCGATGGTCGGCGACTTCCATTGATCTCCCAATGGCTGCACCAAAGCCGCGAAGTACTGTGTATCAACGCCGATGTACTGAATCGGTCGCTTCCACACTTCGATTTTCGTGGGATCGAAAACAGGGCCTTCCTCGGCTTCGTGAAATTGCTCGACCGCCGTTTTTGCAAAGAAGGTGGTGTGATCGACCGAATCTCCTTCACGGAGGAAACCGAGACGTAGATCACGGAATTTAGAAATGTTTTGCGGATCTTCCAGCGGCAGACTGACGGGGCCACGCAGGGTGTAGCTCACCTTCTGCGGTTCGGCCGCGAGGTTTTCGATGGTCTGCGTGAGATGCAGTTGGTACCCCTGAGTGACGGTATCGCGTCCATCATTGGCATAGGTGGCGTTCTCGGCCGGCGTCACTTTCGTCAAGTCGTAGCTTTTTGTCAGCCGCAGTTGCAGCTTGGGAAAGTCGATCTGAAAGGCCGCCGCACTGGCTGACGTGCCCTCCGGCAACAGCTTCCACTCGATCTCCTCCAGCGAACTGCCCTCGAGTTGTTCGTCGATCTTGGGCAGCAGTGTCGCCAGAGATTTCTGGGCGACCAGCGGATCATGCCCGATCAGCGTGAGTGGCTTGCCCCGCATGCCGAACTCTGGATAACGGGGATCGTTCAACTCGACCGTTTCAACGGCAGCCCCGCGACTGGTCAGCTTCACCGACAGAAAATAACCTGATGCCGGGTCGGGTGACCCCAACATCACGGTTGTCGGTTCGTGTTTCTCAAAGAGCGGGGCATTGGGGACAGCTTCGGCTTCCAGAATCGCCGCCAGATTCTCTGGGAACAGGGCACTCGCGGGGCCATCTTCCGCAGCCAGCTCCTCAAAGTCACCCGGCACAGGCAAGGGGCGCGGGAAGAGCATCGGTACGACAAATTGCGACCAGCCGATCAGGATGGCCAGAGACACCGTGAAAAACAGCAACAGACGACGTTGTTGATCCATAATTCCAACAAACCAGGACGGGCTCGGAAGACCCGTCGGCGATGAAAACGAACGTCCGCTGCACGTGAGGTCAACGGCCCCGCTCCGACCTTTTCCGGGGAGACATCATAACATGCTCTGCCCCCTGATCGCGACAACGCGGGAAAATGGTCTCCGATCAATGAAATCTCGGGAGAAAGCGCCGCTTTCGCGGGATTAGATCACCTGAAAATCTGACAAATCGTTCACTATCGACCTTCAGCGAGCCGGTCGCCGAGGAAATTGTCGAGTTCAGGGATCTCGTAGATCTTCTTGCGGGTGGCTTCCCAGTTGTACTGCACCCGTTTGAAGTGCAGCGTGTTGCCATCATGCACGACATAGGAAGAGCGGCTGTCGCCATTGCGGGGCTGTCCGACCGAGCCGACGTTAACCAGCACTTTCTTGGGACCGAGTTCGTATTTGAAGTCGATCTCTTCCGGTGCCAGGAAGTTCAGATCTTCCGTGAACACTCCGGGGATGTGCGTATGACCTTGGAAGCAGTACTTCTCAACCAGCGAGAAAATGCGTTCCATCTTCCGTTGGTTGTAAATCTCTTCCGGAAAGACGTATTCGTTGAGCGGGTTCCGTGCTGAACCATGCACATACATCAGGTTCGGCTCACGATGGACCCGCGGCAATTCCCCGAGGAAATCCCAGCGTTTTTCAGCTTTGGGGCCGCTCGCTGACTCCAGCATTTTCCGGGTCCAGAAGATCGCCCGCTCGGCTCCCGCGTTGAACCCT
This sequence comes from bacterium, assembly GCA_016125225.1. GTDB lineage: Bacteria > Planctomycetota > Planctomycetia > Planctomycetales > Planctomycetaceae > DSVQ01. The sequence continues at coordinate 159,505 of WGME01000008.1, forward strand.
TCGGGATCGAACAAGGCCGCCTGATCATGGTTGCCAAGCAGGCACATCTGACAGTTCAGGACCAGATCGATGCACTCGCAGGGATTCGGACCATAGCCGACGATATCCCCCAGGCAGTAGATTTCCGTGATTCCCTGGGCGCGGATATCCGCCAGCACCGCTTCGAGGGCTTCGAGATTTCCGTGAATATCGCTGATGATGGCACGAGCCACATCGACCTCGACGCTATGGGAAATTGTGAGGAACTGGCCTTTTGGCGCGATCCTGTAATGTACTGACGTCCCGAGAAGCGGGTCAAGTCGTTCTGACCCCGGAATCGCCAATGTTCACCGGAGGCCGTGGATCACCCGCCAAAACCCGCAGAACTCCTGCCCTCATTTCAGCTTCTGGCGAAACTCCTCAAATGGCAAGGTATTCGCCACATCGGCCTTGGTGAGTCCCGCGCGGCGAGCCTGAAAAACTCCATACGGCAACACATCGAAACCATTCACGTTATGCGAATCGGTGTCGATCACAATCGAGATGCCCCGAGCCTTCGCCGCCGCTGCATGAATATCATCCAGATCCAACCGCTGAGGATTGGCGTTGATTTCCAGCATGACCCCGTAATCCGCAGCGGCTTTCAGAAACTCCTCGAAATGGATATCAGCCCCCGGTCGGCTACCGATCAACCGCCCGGTGGGATGCCCGATGATATCGACATGCGGATTCTGTATCGCTGCCAGTAACCGCTTCTGAATCTGGTCCCGTGGCTGCTTCAATCCATAGTGCAACACCGCAATCACGAGATCGGCTTCAGATAACACGTCGTCATCGAGATCCATAGTGGCGTCTTCGAGGATGTCGCATTCGATGCCGCAGAGAATTTCGATGCCGCTCACCTGACCGCGCACCTTATCAATCGCTTTCCAGTGTTCCCGGAGGCGTGGGGCATCGAGACCGTTTGCCATGGAAACGCGTTTGGAGTGGTCGGTGATGGCGATGTACTTCAGACCGCGGGCCTTGGCGGCTTCGGCCATCTCCCGGATGGTCGCAGCCCCGTCGGTCGCCGTGGTATGCATATGCAGATCGCCCTGGATGTCGCCGACTTCAATCAGCGTCGGCAAGCGGCCCTGCTCGGCGAGTTCGATTTCGCCGCGATTTTCCCGCAATTCCGGGGGAATCCACGGCAGATCGACCGCGGCATAGACTTCATCCTCGGTGGCCCCGGCGATGGATGTCTCGCCGCGAAAGACGCCGTATTCGTTGATCTTCAGGCCTCGTTCCTGTGCACGTTTGCGGATGACTATGTTGTGCTCTTTTGATCCCGTGAAATACTGCATCGCCGCACCATACGATTCGGCCCGGACCACGCGCAAGTCGAGTTCCAAGCCATTCTCAAGCCGGACCCGTTGTTTGGTCTCGCCACGGGCCAGCACTTTATCGACGAGGGGATGTTGAGCCAGACGGTCCATGGCTGCTGTCGAATCATCCGCAATCGCCAGCACATCGAGATCGCCGCAGGTTTCTCGCCGCCGTCGACAACTCCCCGCAACTTCGGCGGTTTGCACGGTCCCGGAAGCTCGCAAATCTTCGACGATGGCATCTGCCGCCGTTTTGGCGATGGATAGCCACACTCGTTTGCCCACCGATTCCAACAACTGCAGACCTTCGAGAATCGTCTGCTCCGTTTTTTTGGCAAAGCCTTTGAGTTCCGCAATGCGGTGGGCTTCAGCGGCGGCTTTCAAATCGGCCAAAGTACTGATCTGCAGTTGGTCGACGAGTGCCGCGACTTTTTTCGGTCCTAAGCCCGGAATTTTGAGCATCTTAAGAACATCGGGAGGGAACTGGCTCCGGGCTTCGTCGAGCTGCGGGAAACTCCCGGTCTGGACGGCGGTGGCGAGTTTCTCCGCGAGGTCTTTGCCAATTCCCTCGATTCGGGTCAGATCGTGATCGGGCTGAGCCACGAGGTCGGCGATGGCCTGGGGAAGGGCCTCGACTGTCCGGGCGGCATTGCGATAGGCACGCACCCGAAAGCTATTGGCAGACTGGAGTTCCAATAAATCTGCGTACTCTTCAAAGAGCTGGGCAAGGGTGGCATTTTGCATGGGAAAGACTCACGCCGGCATGACGAAATTTTCTCAGCAGACACTGTAGGACGCGGTGCTTGAATGCGGAAGGGGGCCGTAGAGTGTCGAAAGCAGAACTCGGGATGCGCTCAATATCAAGCCGCGATCGGGCTTCCGCATTCGCAAAATCCCCGCCACACGGCGGTGGCGGCTTTTCAACGACCGACATCCCGAGACACGGGGAATGCTGAGCAATCCCCACGACTGGCTTGATCCGCAGACGGCCGTCGGTTATCCTCTTCGATTCCCCGAAAATGAATGGCCCAAGAGCCTCTAAGAATATGTTCAGGAGTTGAGTTCGGATGGGTGTGAAGAAGACCGGCAAAGGACGACGCAAGATTGGCCGCAAAAAGCGAAAAATGCGTTCGAAGATTCGCCATCGCAAGTAAGCCGTTTCACTTCCAAGTCGTTGAGATTTGGTAGGTTACGTCATCGATGAAAGATGCCAGCCGTGCTCCGATAACGAGCACGGCTTTTTGCTGCGCGGTCAGAGGAATGAGTCAATTTCTCCGGCTCATTCTCACAAACCGGCAGCACTCCTTGACATCGCTGTCACATCAGGCGATGCTGATCGATCTCCCCGGCTGATGTTCCCACCTGATTGGTCAGTGCAACCCTCTGGCCACCTGCTCTCAAGCGGCAAGGAAGACACATGACGATTGCCCGTCACATTTCGCTGGCAGCCCTGCTGTTGAGCACACTTGGAAGCCAGGCGTTCAGCCAGGATGCCGCCGCGAATATCGAGCAACTCAAAGCAACCGCAACGCAATCTGAAGCAGCCCGCGTGGCTGGTGAACCGGCTGTGACGGCCGCCCGCATGCAGATGAAGCAACTGCAAGATGCCGTCACCCAGTTGAAGATTGAGTACTCCAAATCAGAAGCCACGCAGGCCGAGTTGGTCACCAAAGCGACTCAAGCCACCGAGGCTCTGAAAAAGGCCGAGGACGAACGGAAAGCCGCCCTCGATGCCTTCACCGCTGCCCGAAAAGCCGTTCTGGATGCCGCCGGGAAAGACACCCTTCCCGCTGCCAACGAAGCCTATCTCAAAGCAGCGGAGGCACTGGCCGCCAAGGTAACGGCCACCAAGACAGCGGCCGATGCCGTGCTGCCGACCGAAGACGCCGCGACGCAATCGTTGATCATTTTGTCGGGACATCCTGCGAAGATCGCCGCTGCCGAGAAAGCCGCCGCTGACTTTGCCCCGCAATTGGCGATGGCTGAAACCACCTACGGAACCCTGGCCAAAACAGCTCTCGATCATCAGATCGCACTCGAAACAGCGATGGTGGAAGCCGGGCAACTCGTCTCGTTTGCCAAGCAGGTCGCCCCGATTTTTGCCCAGCGCTGCGTGGCCTGTCATAACGCCCGCACGGCCAAAGGTCGGCTCAACATGGAAACCTACGCCAACCTGATGAAGGGGGGCGAATCGGGTGACACCGTGCTGGCTCACAAGCCCGACGATTCGATGCTGCAAATGGAAATCGAATCGGGATCGATGCCGAAAGAGGCCGATCCGCTCACACCCGAACAAATGGCTCTCGTCAAAAAGTGGATCCAAACCGGAGCCACGCTCGATGCGGGCGTTTCGGCCACAGCGGCGTTGATCACCATCATGCCGAAGCCGGTGCAACCAACGCCTCCCGAAGCCTACCGCGTGGCGGTCCCTGTCACCGCCGTGGCGATCAGCCCCGATGGCACGCAACTGGCTTCGTCCGGTTATCGCGAAGTGATTCTGTGGAATGTGGCTGATGGAGCCCTGATCCGCCGGATCTCGAACCTCGCCGAACGTCCACACGACATTGAGTTCACACCCGATGGTCAGCAACTGTTGGTCGCCGCGGGCACCCCCGGCCAACTTGGTGAAGTGAAAATCTTCAACGTGGCTGACGGGGCTTTGGTTCGCGATCTCTTCACCACCGACGATGAAGTCTTCAGCGTGGCTCTCAGTCCCGATGCCACGAAAATCGCCGCAACATGTGCCGATCGCAGCATCCGCATTTACGACCGGGCTACGGGAGAGCGGACGCTGTTTGTCGAAGACCATGCCGACTGGGTGCTCGATGTTGCCTGGTCACCCGACGGTTCGAAGATTGCCACGGCGAGTCGCGACAAAACGTCCAAGGTCTTCAACTCCCAGACCGGGGAAGCCATCGCCACGTTCAACAGTCATAGCGAACCGGTTTACAGCGTGAGCTTCCTGCCCGACGGCAATCAGGTTGTTTCAGCGGGTCGTGACAAGCGACTGCGGATCTGGAATGTCGCCGATGCCAAGCAGGCCCGCGAAATTGGCGGATTCGGCGGCGAGGTCTTCAAAGTGGTCGTCATGCCCGATGGTCAGTCGCTGTCGGCCGGTTCCGATAAGCAGATCCGCCAGCATAAACTGGCTGATGGAGCACAAGTCCGGGCGTTTTCTGGTCATACCGACTGGGTGTACAGCGTGGCGGTGCATCCGGCATCCAAGCGCGTGGTTTCCGGGAGCCACGACGGAGAGGTTCGCGTCTGGAATCTGGACGATGGACAAAGCCTGCTGAACTTCCCGGCCGCCCCAGGACTGAAGCCACAAGTCGCTGCTGCACAATAAGTTACCGCAAACCACACCTCCCGACAAGACGGCGACATTCGTGTTGTCGGGTCAGTCATAACCCGCTAAACTTCCCGCCCCTGATTACCAGAAGTGAACGGGGATCTTCGAAGTGCGGGCTGGCTGAATGGTGACGGTGGCAGATCATCAGCGATCGAGCAGGGAGAGATTTGGTCTCTCGGCGGTGCTGTGGCTGTGCGTCTGCCTGTCATGCGCTCAAGCGGCCGAAGAGACGAGTGAGCTGCTGATCCTGCATTCCGGTGATCAGCTTTCCGGTCAGAGCCGTTCCGTTGAAGATGGCCAGGTCACCTGGGAACTCAGGGACGGGCATCTGCTGCAAGTCCCCTTGGAATTCGTCGATCGCATTGATCTGGATGGCGTGGAACCGGTCTCAGCGGTCACGGAAATTCCTCCAGCTCCGGCCGCGGCTGACACGGCAGTCACAACATCCACGCTTCCCGGTCCCGATACTCAAGCCGAAGAACCTTCATGGGTGGAGTCGGTGCCCTTTCTGACCCCGTTGCACTACGGCTATCAGACCGTCTCGCGTTCGTATGTGCTCTTCAGTGATGTAGCGAGTCGCTGGACGCGCCGCATTAACTTCGGCGGCCAGTTTCTCGATGGCAACGCTCAGACTGACCTGCTCAACATGCAGGTTGAATTTGAGAATGGTACGCCAAAGCTAACCCGTCAAATTGATGTCAGCGGTCAATGGGGCCGCAATCAAAGCCGCGAGACTGCCAATAAATGGACCCTCAACAGCAACTTCGACTGGCGCATCTGGGAAGAAAACGCGAAGTGGATTATGTTCTTCACCGCCAAGAATGAATATGACCGCCCGGCCAATCTCGATTATCGGGGCACGATCTCCACGGGATATGGTTACCGCTTCTACAATGACGCCGACCGACGTCTCATCACCCGTTTTGGCCCCGCTTATACGATCGAACTTTTCCGGGAACCGTACGATCATCGCGAATCGCCCGATCTGTTCGGGGAAGTCGAACTGCGCTGGCCGTTGTCCAAATGGAGTTCGTTCGAACAGAAGACCCGCGTGCAACCCAGCCTGCTCGATTTCGAACTGGTGCGCGTCTTTGCGACATCAGCTTTGCTGATGGATCTTGATACCGATAAGCGTTGGAAACTGCGGCTCGGCTTCAATTTCACCTACAACTCGCAGCCCAACCCCGGCCGTGTTCCCAGCGACTATGTGACGAGTGTGTCGCTGGTGTATACGCGGAAGTAGAGGAAGAGCTGAGTGTCAAGTGGATGGAACAAAGACACTTGGCATTGGCCACTCATCACTTGGCTGCCTCAAGCTGTCGCTGCCGATGTTCGCGGCCGATTTCTTTCACGCGGGCATCGTCCCACACATCCATGCGGGAATAGCGAGGGTGCTTGGAATCTTTGTACGGATCATTGTGCCGGGTGTTGTAGCAGCAGATGAAGGCCCAGCGGGGGTGATCGCTTTTGTTCTGATCGGACCGGTGCAACGTGTTGCCATGGAACAGCACGGCCGAACCTGGTTCCATTTCGACATAGACCGTTTCGAGTCGCTTCACGATTTCTGCCACGCGCTCGGGATCGGCTCCGGTTTGATCGCCGATCTTGCCGTGTTCGATGCGGCCGAGGCGGTGTGATCCACGGACCACCTGCAGGCAACCATTCTCCTGCGTCGCTCGATCGACCGCGATCATGCAACTCGCCATGTCAGGCCACAGGCAGCCGTTGTTGTACCAGTAGCCGTAATCCTGATGCCAAGCCCAGGCTCCGCCGACCTTGGCCTCTTTGAGGATCATCTTGTGATGATAATGGTACACCTCGTCGCCGAGCACCTGCTCGCACGTGTGGACAATGCGAGCACTGCGGACGATCGCTCCGTAAATGGTGTCTTCCGGTAGCTCGTTCCGCACGACCAGCTTGACCGCCCCCCCTTCCCCATCGGCCCGGCTGCCCGCATCGCGTTCCAGTGCCTGATCGGCTTTGGCAATCTCGCGCAGCAGATTGGTTTCTTCCTCATCGAGCAGATCGGGTAACAGCAAAAACCCGTCGCGCTGGAACTGCGCGATGTCGACTTCGAAGAGGGGCAAGTGTCGCATGGTGGAGGCTCACGGAGTCAGTCAGATGAGCGATTCATTTAGCCCCCCGTTGCTTGTCAACGGGGGGAATGGCCATAACAAGTTCAAACTCTCATTCCTCGTCGGCATCGGGATCAATTCCCATTGATCGAAGATGCTCCTTTTGCTCGTCAGTCAGGCCCAATTCTATCCTGCTCAAATACGCTTCAAACTGCACTCGCTGGCTACGTCCAAGTGCAAACATTAGGGCATGTATCGCTAAGGCACAGTCTTCCTGCCCCTCGCGATCATGATGTTGCCCGATCTCCCCGAGTCGATAGAAGAGAGCTTCAAATTCTTGTGCGGTGGAGGGAATCCGTGGTGCCAAGATCACAACCGTTTCTTATGATCCCCAATCCACCGGGACCGGCGGTCCCGGCTTTTCATGAGGATTAATAATGGGGCGGGCGTTCGTCTTCTGGCGAGCGTGTTTCCGGTTCCATCTGCAATTGCTCGACGCGGCCTTTCAGCTTGGTGATGCCCTGCTGCAGCAAGCGGACATCGCTTTGCAGGGCGAGCACTACGCCGTGCAGTTGATCGTAATCGTACTGCAAATGGGCCAACGTCGATTCCAGTTGCACCAGCCGCTGTTCGATGGGAATTTCCGTAGTCATCGTGGGGAATTCTTTGATGCCCTCCACGCGGCGGTGGCGGCTTTGTTGAGTTCAATGATCTCAGCGCTCGGCGATGCCTCGCGGCTAATGTCCTGTATGCTTGGCTCTGGACTCGCTTCTCTCGACCTGTCACTACATGCGCACGACGAACCCACCGGGTAAGCGGCGGATCAGGCGTCGCATTTCCAGCATGGTGAGGGTGGTCAGCACCTGATGCGTTTCCACCCCCGCGCTGCGGACCACATCATCCACCGCCGTCGCTTCCGCCGCAATCAGGTTCAGCACCCGGCGTTCCTGATCGGTCAGTTTCAACTCGGCCGGATGATGCACCGTTTCTTGTGGCGACCGTTTCACCGGTTGCGTAAGCGGGCCGAGCGATTCCAGCACATCATCGACGCCACGGATCAACGGGACGCCATCGCGGATGAGGTCGTGACAGCCGAGACTGTGGTCGGAATCAATGCGACCGGGAACCGCGAAGACGTCGCGATTCTGCTCCAGAGCATGCCGGGCCGTGTGTAACGCACCGCTGGATCGAGACGCTTCGACGACAATCACCGCGACCGACATCCCCGACACGATGCGATTTCGCTGCGGAAACAAGCCGGGTAACGGTGCCTGATCAAGCGGCGACTCCGTCAGCAATGCCCCCTGCTTCGCGATCTGTTGAGCGAGGTCCGCATGTTCCGGCGGATAGACCTGATCGAGTCCCGTCGCGAAGACGGCGATGGTTCGGCCACCGGCATTGAGTGCTCCCTGATGGGCTGCCGCATCGATGCCCCGCGCTAAACCACTCACCACCGTGAAGCCCGCGCGGACCAAACCGGCGGCTAGTTTCTCAGCGGTCTGCCGACCATACAAGGTGCAACGTCGCGAACCGACAATCGCCACGGCGAGTTCATCCGCCGGGAGCACATCACCCCGACAGTACAGCAACGGCGGCGGATCAATGATCCGTTCCAAGGCCGCCGGATACTTCTCGCTGCCTCGCAGGATGAGTTCGACACCGGTCCGCTGGCAACGTTCCCACTCGACGATGGCCGCTTCCCGCGTGGATGACTGAATCGCCTTCGCAAGCTTGGGACCGACGCCGTTCACCTCCTGCAACTCGTGCGAAGTCGCCCGCAGAATCCGCTCCGGCACCTCGAACACATTCAGCAACTGCTGCCACGTCCGCGGCCCAATGCCGGGAATCATCGTCAGTTGCAGCGTGGCGAGGAGGGCGTCCGTCATAAGGTTGAGGGTTGAGAGTTTATGGCTGAGGGTTTAAGGCAAAAACTCAAATTCTCTTTTGCGACTTTTGTGCCTTTTTGCGGCTGAAATTGTAATCCAATCCGAATTCCCGCCACGCGGCGGTGGCGGCTTTTCGTCATGCGGGTCACACGCCGAGGGCTTCGATGATCTTTTGCAAATCGTTGTCGACGACCACTGGACGGTTGGCGAATGGGGCGGACTTCACGCCGCGCTGGCCGAGCTTTTCCTCGAATAGTTCGACATCGGCGGAATGGTAGGCCACCGTCGCGGTCGGGTCTTTGAGTTGATGGCCCGTCAAGATGCAGACGACCTTATCGCTCGGGGCAATCACACCCTGTTCCCGCAGCAGCTTGGCCCCCGCAACACTCGCCGCACTCGCTGGTTCGCAACCGAAGCCACCGGCACCGACTTGAGCCTTGGCATCGAGAATGGCTTGATCGTCGACTTCACGGACGACACCGTCGCAGACATCGAGGGCCCGCAGACATTTTTCGAGGTTCACCGGCCGGTTGATTTCGATGGCGCTGGCCAAGGTCGAGGCCCGGCGGCGCTGGGTATTCATGTCGTCATAGAACGATTTGACCAGCGTCTCATCGGGACGGCCGCCGTTCCAGCGCAGGCCTTGTTGTTCGTAGAGCCTGTAGAGCGTATTGGCACCGGCGGCGTTGATGACCGCCAGTCGCGGAATACGGCTGATCAGGCCGAGGTCTTTGAGTTCCTGAAACGCTTTGCCGAACGAACTCGAATTGCCGAGGTTACCGCCGGGGACCACGATCCAGTCGGGCGGTTCCCACGCCAAAGCTTCGAGGACGCGGTACATGATCGACTTCTGGCCTTCCAGCCGGAAGGGGTTCACGCTGTTACAGAGATAGATCCCCTTTTCCCCGGCGACTTCACGGACGCGAGCCAGGGCGTCATCAAAGTCACCGAGAATCTGCAAGGTGCGGGCATCGTAATCGAGAGCCTGCGACAGTTTGCCATAGGCGATTTTGCCGCTGCCGACGAAGACCACCACCTTGAAGATGCGGGCGGTGCTGGCATAGATGGCGAGCGACGCCGAGGTATTGCCAGTCGAGGCACAGGCCGCGATCTTTGCTCCCACCATGCGGGCATGGGTCGAGGCGGCGGTCATGCCATTGTCTTTGAAGCTGCCAGATGGGTTCAGCCCTTCATACTGCAGGTGCAACTGGCCGCCAGTCATGCCGACATAGCGGCCGACATAGTCCGACTGCTGCAGAATCGTCTGGCCTTCGCCGATGGTGACGATCTGCTCATCGGTCGCGAACGGGAGCAGTTCACGGAACCGCCAGACACCGCTGAAATCGACGGGATTACGACGGGTCATCCACCGGGCTTCGAACTCGCGCAGCGACTTAGGCACGGCGACGCGGCTCCAGTCGTAGGCGATATCGAGCAGGCTGCCACACTTCGGACAGGCCGTGAGGACCTCGCTGACCGAGAACGTTTGTGCACAGTCGGGGTGGATGCAGCGTTGGAAGGCGGACTCAGCCGGGGAACTCATCAGATGACCAGTGCGAGCTAAAGGAACAAAGCGTTTCCGAGATTATGACCGACACGAGGGACAATGGTCCAGTTCGCTTCACGAAACGGGGTGGCCGACATTTAGCCGCGAGGCGAATGCCGAGCGCTGGGCGGGGGAAACTCAGAATGCAATTTTCCGGCCACAAAGAGGCACAAAAGACGCAAAAATGTTGAAAGTGGAGAGTACGGAAATGGACTTACCCACATTTGGTGGGCGCTGGGAAAGGAGTAAGATTTCTTTTCAAGGAGCCCAGCGAGATGCCGAAGAAGAATCGGGTTTACACTCAGGAGTTTAAGCGTGAAGCAGTGGAGTTGTTGACAGTCCGTGGTCTG
>WGME01000009.1 GCA_016125225.1 bacterium
GCCGATCTGGAAGCGGACCTGGGGATCGACAGCATCAAGAAGGCGCAGCTCATCGGCGAACTGGCGGAGAACTTTGAACTGGCGCATCTGGCCGGGTCGCTACAGGAACTGTCGCTCGACGATTTCCGCACGCTCGATTCGTTGTTGGGGTTTGTGACGAGTTCCGCGTCCGCCGTGGAGTCATCGGTCGCGGTCGCCGTCGCGGAAGAACCCGCCGAGACCCGCATTGAGAGCGTTTCCCCGGCGACCGAGCAGGTCTCGGCTGTTAATTCCCACGACGAACTGACGAACGCCTTCAGCGTGGTCTCGTTAGCGGGCACGCCTTACGAAATTGGCTATCAGCATGGCCAAAGCCAGGGGGCGGCGGTTCGCGTGATCCTCGAACGCTACAGTGCGATGCTCGGCCCACGCCTGCAGAACATTCCGGAACTGGAAGAAGCCCTCGCCAAGCCGACGATGTACTTTGGCGAAGCCGAAGTGGAGGAGTTGCGCGGCGTTGCGGATGGGGCTGGTTTGCCCCCCGCAGCCATTCTGGCTCACAACCTGGGCATGTATCCCGACTATGTTCCCGGCTGCACCCAGTTTGCATTCACCCGGCAAAGCAATCCGAAATACGGGCTGGTGCATGCGGTGAATGAAGATTCTCCGCTGTCGTTAACGCTCCCCGATTGTCTGTCGCGGATCGTGCAGATTCGTCGTCCCACGGGGGGGATTCCGCATGTGACGTTCAGTGTGTCGGGGCAACTCGGCGGCTTGAACGGCATCAATGCGGCCGGATTGGCAATCACCAGCACGCTGCTGCTCGATTGCCCGCGACGTGTGGAAACGGCGATTGGCAAAGTGCATCCGGTGGTGGTGAAGCGACTGCTGGAACAGGCCGAATCGATTGAAGATGCGGTCCGATTACTGCGAACCATCGACCGGGCAGGGGCCTGGAGCCTCTGTTTGAGTGAGTTCCATTCCGATCGGCTGTGTTACCTGGAATACGATGGCGAATCGCTCGAAATCCAGGATCGCCCCGCGACAGTGCTGACCACGAATCACAGTCTGCTGCAAACGCCGGTGGCCGATGTGCCCCAGCACTCGAAATATCGACTGGAACGGCTGCAGCAACTCATGGCTCAAGCCGATCGCGATGGTGTCCCTCTGGAACTGGCTCAGCAGGTGCTGCGGGATCGATTCGATCTGGGACGTGGTCGCTTGACGGCCCATGCGACGATGAACACGATTCGTCGGGTCGACAACCAGATCAGCATCGTGATGCGGCCGGAGTACGGCGAACTGTATGTCACTCCGGGGCCTCATTCCGGCAACCTCGTCGACAACTACTTCCGCATCGATGTGCGTGATCTGCTGGGGGTTTCCCGGTCACCGAACCAGGCCGCCCGGAACGGGCACCATGTTTCTTCAAACGGCAAAGGGCACCAGAACGGCGAATCGCCAGTCGTCGTCACGACCACGGTCGCGACTCGCACAGTGTCAAAACCGCTTGCGGATGTGCGGGCCGGATTGCCCACGGATGCCGAGCGACTTGTGCAGCGGCATGTACTGCGGATGCGGTCGGCCCCGTTGCCCGCAGATACGGTCGCAGTTCCCTCATTGACAGGTGCGGCGGTCGTCCTGGGTCAGAACAAAGTCGCCACGGCATTAAAGGCCAAGCTGGAATCGATCGGGATTGCCGTTCACCAGTTGACCGTCACGGAAGATGCCGACGCCACGTTGACCGCCTTGCAGACGTTGTGGAAACAGCAACCGTTGTTGCATCTCTTCTTAACCACGGCCCGCGATGAACAGGCCGCGAAGTGTGGAACGCAGACATGGGCGGAACGGGTGACATCAGGCGTGATGACACCGTTCCTGGTCTGCCAGAAGTGGGCTCAACTGATCCAGGACGCCAAGCTGACCGGCAAGGCCAGTCTGATGGCGGTGACCGCCATGGGCGGCGACTTCGGAATCGCCGGTCGGTTGCACAGCTTCGAAGGGGGCGGATTGACGGGCTTGTTCAAGGGCCTGCATCGAGAACTTCCCGAGATGACCGTGAAGGTCGTCGATGCTCCGGCTGAAGAAAATCCTGACACCCTGGCTACCGAAGCATTGCGGGAACTGACACAGACTCAAGGCCCGCTGGAAGTCGGACTGATCCGTGGTCAACGACAGGTTGTGCAGGCCGTACCGCAACAGGCGTCGTCACAACGACCGTCAGGCAAACAGCCGCACGGTGTGTGGGTGGTGACCGGGGGAGCGCGTGGGGTCACGGCTGTCGTAGCGCGAGAACTCGGTAAGCGGTTCGGTTTGAAACTGCACCTGCTGGGTTCGACACCGGAACCGCAGATTGACCCGAGTTGGCGTAATCTGAGTGAAGCGGGTCTGAAGTCACTCAAACGGACCGTGATGGATCAGGCGCGTGCGGCTGGCCAGAACCCCGCCAACACTTGGAAAAACACCGAGCGGGCCATCGAAATCGATCGCACCCTGCGGGCCTTCCGGGCTGAGGGTGTCGCCGTGGCATATCACGCCTGCGATGTGTCCAGTCATGATTCGCTGGCGAAAACTCTCGACGCGATTCGTCAGCAGGACGGCGGCATTCATGGCGTGATTCATGGAGCGGGGCTGGAAGCGGCCTGCCGGTTCGATAAGAAAAAACGTGATCTGGTGCGGGCCACCATCGGCGTGAAAGTCGATGCTGCTGTTTCGTTGATCGAGTTGCTGGCGAATGACCCGCTGGAATACTTCGTGGGCTTCGGTTCCACGAGTGGCCGGTTTGGTGGCATGGGCCAATGCGATTACTCGATGGCGTCGGACATGTTGTGCAAGCTGTGTGCTGACCTGCGGACTCAACGACCCGAAGTCGCGGCGATCGGACTGCATTGGCCACCCTGGGCCGATGTGGGAATGGCCGCCCGTCCGGAAAGTAAGATCGCACTGCAATCAAGCGGGCTGACCTTCATGCCTCCGTTGGAAGGGGCAGCGCACGTGCTCGACGAACTGCTGACGGCCGCCGGGGAAAGCGAACTCCTCTTCCTCGATAAGCCCGACCGGATTGATACCGATCAGACCATGCCCACGGCTGCGGTGAAGGCCGAGTATCTGCGTCGTGAACCGTTGGTTCAAGCGGCGGCAGTGGTCGATACCATCCACAGCCTGAATCCCGGTCAATCGTTGATCGCCGATCTGCGTTTCGATCCGACGGTCGAGCCCTTCCTGCTGGAACACCGTCATCAGGGAACACCGATTCTGCCCGCCGTGGTCGGCATGGAAAGCATGATTGAAGCCGCGACTATTCTGGCGGCCAATGGCCAGCAGGTCACGGGTATTTCGGGCATGACGGTCCATCAGGGGCTGCGGTTCCATACCGATCGTCCCCAGCGAGCCCGGGTGGTTGTGGAGGGCACGCGATGTCGCCTGGAAGCCGATTTCTGTGATCGCCAGGGGCGACTGGTGGAACCCCACCGCTTGCAAATGGATGCCACGCTCGAACTCGCCGAGAAGGCTGCAGCCTTGCCTGCGGTCGATCTTGGACCGAAGCCGACGCAATGGACCCCACATAAGTATGTGGTCGACTGGCAGACCATGAAGTTCCCGGAAGAAGCCCGCGTGTATCACGGAGCCCCTTTCCAGGCATTGAAAGAGTATGCCCTGGTCGAGGGTGGGTTGTGGGCCAAGCTGATCGTGCCACCTTCGTCCCAAATTGCCGGAGACAGGAACGCCGCCGGTTGGCAATGGCCGTCCGCGACCATCGATGCCGGACTGCTGGCTGCTGACCTGATGGTTTGGAATACGCTGCATGTCGCCGATTTGCCGCACGCGTTCGGTCGCATTCGTCTGGCTCGGTCTCTGCAACCGGGCGAAGCGTTGATTTGCCGCGTCTGGCTGCGTCAGCGAGCGGAACGCATGATTCTGACCGATTGGGTGCTGGTGGATGCCCAGGGCCAGGTGGTGGTCCAGGTCGATGGTTTTGAGATGGTGCAAGTGAAGACGGGAACGACAACACCGTCGCCAACGACCGCACCAACAGGCACGGTATTTTCATCCCCAGCCGATACCGTTCCCGCAAGTTCGACCCAAGTCGCCTCATCCGCGGGTCCGGCACCGGCTCCGTTGCCACCGACGTCGTCGTTACGTAAACCACGCGTGGCCTCCGTCGCCGACGGTTCGCCGCTTCCCGCTCCGGCACCGTTACCGAAATCTGATGTTCCGCCGCAAGAAGCGCTGGGCAGCAAGAACGCTACGCCGCACGTTGTGGCGGCCAGTGCCCTGCCCCGCATCGAGCCGGTGCAGTTGTCGTCGCTACCATTGATTGAAGCCGCACACTGGGAATCGAACGATCGACTGCTGGCCGAGTGTCTGTTCCATCCGCAGCACGATCCGTTCCTCGATCAACATCGCTTCAGTGGTCGCCCGCTGCTGCCGGCGGTAATCGGTCTGGAAGCGATGATTGAAGCCGCTTCGCTGACCGGACAGGCCCGTTCTCCCGTGGTGCGGAATTTCGAAATTCTCGGCCCGTGCAAATTCCGCGAGCAGGAACCGCAAACGGTGCAGGTCGCGGTGGAGCGTCACCAGGATGGCTGGAAATGCTGCTTGTTGAGTACCGGGGCAAAACCGGCGGTGTTGCAGCAGGCCACAATTGCCTTCCGTGATCCGCTGCCTCAACTGGAAGGTCCCTCAATGGAAGCGCCTCCCTTCCCTTACAGCCCGATGCAATATGCCAGCAAAGGTCAGGCACAACTGGTCCATGGCCCGTTGTTCCAATGCCTCAAAGGACTCTCGTTACAGCGTCACATGGGCTGGGGGAAAGTGGTGGGAGTCGCCGCCGGAGATCTGGGTGGTGCTCGCCAGGGGAACTGGTTCCTGCCGGTCGCCATGCTCGATTCCTGCCTGGTGGCCTGCGGTGTCGACCTGTTCATTCTGATGAATAAACGGGTCGAAATTCCGCAAGGGATCAAACATCTGCAAGTGGGGCGGTTACCCTCTGCCGATGAAACCTGCACGCTGCGGTTGTTCTATCGCGGGAATGACGAACAGCACACCACCTATGACCTGTACCTGTTCGGCAAACCCGGCGACCTGCTGCTGTCAGCGGAAGGCTACCGCGGCGTGAAGACCGTCAAAGGGGCCGATGCCTCGTTGTGGGATGGGGATTTCAAAGACCGGTTGTAAGCCAGCACAAAAGCACCGTTTGACAGTCTGCGGCAGATGTTTCGACAGGATGTGAGAACCATGTTCGATTTGGCCGGAAAAGTGGCTCTGGTGACGGGAAGTTCCCGAGGCATTGGTCGCGCCGTGGCCTTGAAGCTCGCAGCGGCCGGTGCCGATGTGGTGGTGAACTTTGCGAACTCTCGCGATGCCGCTGATGAACTCGCTGAACAAATCGCCGATCTCGGTCGCCGTGTGGGTGAAGTGCAAGCCGACGTGACAGAACCCGATGATGTCCAGTCGATGATCGAATGGATTGGCCAGTCGTTCGGTCGGCTTGATATCGTCGTCTGCAATGTGCCGCAGCCGCCGACCACGCCGCTCCTGTCGGCTCGGTTTGATACCCGATCGTCGCTGCTCTCGCATACCGTGTGCCCACTGGTGCTGCTGGCACAAGCGGCTCAGCCTTGGTTCGAAAAATCGGCCCGGCCCGGCAAACTGATCGCCCTGGCCTGTCGTGCTCCGCACCAGTTATCTGGCTTGCATGCCGCCGAACATGGGGCCTGGCAACAGGCCGTGGGGCAATTGGCTCGGGAACTTCACGGTCAACAAGTGAACGTCAATGCCGTTCAAACCGCGACCGATGCCGTCGCCTTGCAGTCCGCTGCTGCCGATGCCGTGCTGTTTCTGGCCTCGCCGCTGAGTGATCAATTGACGGGGCAAACATTGGAAGTCGGTCGTCTGCAGGCCGTATCGGTCTCTTAAGGAGTACCGCGAGCCGTGACGGTAACGGCTCGGAGAGATTCGCATGGGGCTATTTTCCGCCATCGCTCAAGCCTGGACCGTGCAGCGAGCCATTCGCGATATTGCCCGGTACGATCGTGCCACTCGCGCTCCGCTGAAGACACAGCACCAGTTTCTGTTCGATCAGCTGCAGCGCGAACGCGAAACCGCCTTCGGCCGTGATCACCGATTCGCTGACATTCGCAATCTGTCCGATTTCCGTCGCCAGGTGCCCGTTCAGCGCTATGAAGATCTCGAACCCTACATCGAACGTGTGAAGCAGGGCGAGACGTCGGCGTTATTTCATCAGCAGCGGGTGCGGATGTTTGCCCTCACCAGTGGCACGACCCAATCCCGCAAGTTCATCCCCGTGACCGACCGGGTGCTCGACAATTATCGTCGCATCTGGACGGCGTGGGGTCTGCTGGCCTATCAGCCCAACCCGGCTCTCTTTCGCCATGGTCGACTGACGTTTGTCAGCGATTGGGATGAATTCCGTACCCCGACAGATATCCCCTGTGGCAGCATCAGCGGCTACACGGCCCATTTGCAAAATTGGGTCGTGCGGAAGGGATACGTCTTACCGCCGGAATCGGGCAAGCTCCATGCGACCGAGGCCCGGCGGTATCTGGCCTGGCGACTGGGTCTGGGACGCAAAATTGGTTCCTGGATGTCGCCGAATCCCAGCACGTTGGTTCAACTCGCGCGATATGGCAGCGAACACGTCGAAGAGTTGCTCCGCGATCTGCATGACGGCACGTTGACGTCGCGCTTCGACTGGCCCGAGGCATTGCGTCAGGTTCTGCGCACCGCACTCAAACCACAACCTCAGCGAGCGAAAGTGCTCTCGCAACTGGTGGAGCGCACCGGCCAATTGTTACCGCGAGATGTCTGGCCCGAGTTGCAGTTGCTCGGTTGCTGGACCGGTGGCAGCATGCAGAGCTATCTGCGATCCTTCCCGGAGTATTTTGGCGAGATTCGCATTCGCGACCTGGGACTCATCGCCAGTGAAGGCCGCATGACGTTTCCCGTGGCCGACCGGACACCAGCGGGCGTCCTGGAAATTGTCAGCGGTTACTACGAGTTCATCCCGGTCGATGAGATTGATGCGCAGCAACCGACCGTGCTCGAAGCCCATGAACTGCAGGCAGGCCGTGACTACTACATTCTGCTGACCAATGCCAGTGGCCTGTATCGGTACCATATCAGCGATGTGGTCCGTTGCACGGGTTGGCATCATGCGACTCCGCTGCTGGAATTCCTGAACAAAGGGAGCAGCATCTCGAACATCACCGGGGAAAAGCTCACCGAGCATCAGGTGGTGCAGTCGCTGACGCGCACGCTGGCCCAAGCCGGACGGACGATCGACACGTATTCGTTGGCCCCGTGCTGGGATGAATCGGCCCCCTATTACGGCTTGTTCGTGGAAGAACCGCAGCCGGGTGAAGCCGCCTGGCCCGAGGATTTTGCAGAGCAGCTCGATCGCCAATTGTGCGACGCGAATATCGAATATGCCTCGAAACGATCGTCAGCGCGGCTTGGTCGGGTGGTTCTGAAAGGGTTGCCGACCGGGTACTGGGCCGCATGGGATCAACAGCGGCGGGCACAGCGCGGCGGTTCGGTCGAACAGTACAAGCACCCCTGCCTGATCACTGATATGGAATTTCACCGCCAGATCTCCGAGAACGTCCAAGCTGCTGTCCGCTGATGGCGGCAGGGTTCGCCGCTCGCGAATTCCTGAACCGACATGAACATTGCCAATGTTTTGACGAAGCGACCCGTTGGCAATTGTCTCTCGCGATCACGGCGGTTTAGAATGGACGATTGTTCTCTGCACGACATTGCGGGATTTTCTGCAGGGAAACGACTGAGAAACAGAACACTAGCTGGCTTGTTGGGGTTTCCTCAAGCCAAGCTGAGTTCGTTGCGCTGCACGAGTTGGGGTAGGTACGCATGTCGGGCTGGTGGAAACTGACGGCAATCATCGTCCTGATCGGAGCCATCGGCACCGCAACTTCTGCGACTGCCCAGGACAACCAGTTCTCGACACCCCCGCCAGTCAATAATGGACTGCCCAATGCCGCTCCCCAACCCGTCGGCGGACCAATGGCCCCGGTTCCCGTCGTCGTAGGCGGTGTTTCGACGGGCTTTGGAGATCGTTACCCGCCCGTGCCCGGCGGCGTCTTCTTTCGCGGTGTCGCCACAATTTCTCCAGAAGGTTTGATTCTTCCGCAGGAGCATCTCGCCGGCTTCTACTTCAGTTGGTTTAGCCTGATCTTTGTGCTGGGGCTCTTTTCACTATGGGTGTGGACCGCCGGTTGGATCGACGACGATTCCGGGCGACTCAAAGTCCGTCAGGAATTCTGGAACAGCACGGTGTTGCTGGTGGGTATTTGCGGATTCGCTTTGGCGCTCTGTTGCCCCAGCTTTTTGCTCTCGTTTCTGTGCCTGACCTTGGCCTATGCCGTCCCCATGGGAATTTATGTCGCTGAACGCAATCAGCGGGTGCCGGAGTCGGGCAAGGTGCTCACGCCCCGGCATTTGCAATCGGTGGCAAACCGGATGCTGGGTCGCCTGGGAATTCGCTTGGGCGGCAAAGAAGCGACGGTGCATGTGGGTGGCCCACCGATCCGCCTGATTGGCAAATCGACCAAGGGAGCCGGTGAGGTCGACCGCTCGCGTCAGGTCGAAAACTCCAAGGGCTACATGGCGGCCAAAGAGCTGATTTACGATGCCATTCTGCGGCGATCCACCGATATCCATCTCGAACCCAAGGCGGATGAGATGGGCGTCCGGTTGCGTATCGACGGGGTGATGTATCCCGCGGAGCCCTTTGATCGCCCGACCGGCGATGCCATCATCAACATCTTCAAGGTGTTGTCGGCGATGGACATCACCGAACGACGCAAGCCGCAGGACGGCAGCTTTCGGGCAGAGATGGAAAATCGCGAGATCGATTTCCGCGTCGCCACGCAGGGCCTGCAAGCTGGCGAGAAGATGAGTATTCGTATTCTCGACGTCGGCAGTTCGGTGCGGCGGCTCAGCGATCTGGGGCTGCGGAAAGCCGTGCTCGATCAACTGGTCGAGATCGCCCATCAACCCCACGGCCTCTTCCTCAGTTGCGGTCCGACGGGGGCCGGTAAATCGACCACCTTGTATGCCGCTCTCCACGAGATTGATGCTTATGAAAACAACATCATCACCGTGGAAGACCCTGTTGAATACAAGATGGAGAACATCACACAGATCGAGATCAACACCAAGGCGGGGCAAACGTTTGCCAACTCGCTCCGCAGCATCCTGCGACAAGACCCCGACGTGGTGATGATCGGCGAAATTCGAGACGGCGAGACCGCGAAAATCGCCTGTCAGGCGGCGAATACCGGTCACATGGTCTTTTCGACCGTGCACGCCAACGACACCATCACCGCCTTGTCGCGACTGGTCGACCTCGGCGTGGAACCCTTCATGTTGGCCGATTCTCTGTCGGGGATTCTCGGCCAGCGACTGGTGCGCAAACTCTGCGATGACTGCAAGGAAGCCTACAAGCCCTCGGCGGATGAGTTACAAAGAGCGGGGCTGCCCGCCGATAAGGTTGATAAGTTCTTTCGGCCACCCCACAAGCCCGAAGGCACCTGCCCCACCTGCAACGGGCTCGGCTATCTCGGTCGGACGGGTGTGGTGGAACTGCTGGTGATCAGCGACCGTCTCCGCGACCTGATTCGTGAGAAACAGAGCATGACGGCGGTGAAGGCGGAGGCCCGCAAGAACGGCATGTTGTACATGCGGGAAGAGGGCTTACGTCTGGTGGTTCGGGGGACAACCTCACTCGATGAATTGCTCCGCGTTGTAAAATAGTGGGCCGACTGACTCTACCGGAACAGTCTCCGGTGGCGAACATAACGGGATGACCGATGATCGATGTGGTGATGATTGGTGTGCTGGCAGGCGTGACATGGTTTGTCGCCAGTGAGGGAGCCTGGTCGGCCGGTGTCACGTTTTTGAGTGTCATCTTGGCCGGTCTGGTCGCCATGAATTTCTTTGAACCGGCGGCCATTCTGCTGTCGCGCAGTCTGCCCGGTTGGGATGACCGCTTTGACGTCATTGCCTTGCTGGGGTTGTTTGCCGGTGGTGTGTTTCTGTTACGGATGCTCGGCGAGCGTGTGGCCCCGTCTTATATTCAAGTGCATGCGATGGTCGATCAGGTCGGTCGTTGGGCCTTCGGATTGGGGACGGGTTACGTCACCATGGCAATTCTGCTGACCGCGTTGCATACCGCGCCGGTGTCTCGTGAAATCCTCGGGTTTACTCCCGAGCGAGCAAACGTGTTCGGTCTGGCTCCCGATAGTCAGTGGTTGGGGTTTACGCAGTATGTTTCGGAACACGCCCTCGCTCGGCACGACGTCGGTGTCTATCTGGGAGCTCCTCCGGGAACACCACACGGCTTTGATGCCCCCTATTTTCAGGTCGGTGATCCGGCCAAGCCGCTGGACAACACGTTCTGGTCTTCGTTCCCCATCCGTTATGCCATGCGCCGTGAGCGGATCGCTGGTGGAGGTGCTGCACCCGCCGCACCAACGGGTGGTGGTGTGCCAGGGGGACAACCGATGGGCCAGCCTGGAGTGCCTGCCTCACCGGGAGGTGGCAACGCTCCGGTGCAAGGTTTCTGACGACCGTCACGCTCGTCATCAAGCTCATCTCAGCCGCAGGGTCAACTCCGTTCGTTGACCTGTGGATGCGTCCAGACTTTCCTCGAACAGTCTGAGACGCGAAAATCGATGTGAGATTTTGCACCCATTGTGGACCTGTGCGTAGCAACGTGAAGTTGTGATCGCAACGACTTTCTCCTCGACTGCACATCACGCCGCATGACCGAACCGCTACCAGACCCCGCCGCCGTGGAACCGCCGCTCGATCCGCGCGAGAAGGTCAAAACCTTTCCGACGACATCCGGCGTGTATCTGATGAAAGATGCCCGTGGCCGGGTGATTTATGTCGGCAAGGCGGTGAACCTGCGGAGTCGCGCGGGGAGCTATTTCACGAAGCAGGCCCTCATCGATCGGCGCACCTGCGACCTGATCCCCGAAATCTGCGATATCGATTTTCTTTCGACCGACAATGAGGTCGATGCCCTGCTGCTCGAAGCCCGGCTGATCAAAGACGTTCAGCCCCGGTTCAACAGCGAACTCAAAGACGACAAGACCTTTCCTTATCTGGAAATCTTTATTCGTGAACCCTTTCCGCGAGTCGAGTTCACGCGGAAACCTCGGCCGCGGGGCACGAAACTTTATGGACCATTTACCAATGCCCGGAAGCTGCGGGGGGCCATTGCCGTCTTGCAGAAGATCTTCCGGTTCCGCAACTGCTCGCTCGACATTCGCCCCGAGGATGAACGCTGGCGGTGGTTTCGGCCGTGTCTGCTCGCGAGCATTCAGCAATGCACCGCCCCGTGCAATCTGCGGGTCTCGAAGGAAGAGTACCGCCGTGATATCCGCCGTCTCATCATGTTCCTGGAAGGGAAAAAGTCGCGGCTGTTTCGCGAACTGAAAACCGAGATGCAGACGGCGGCCACAGAACTCAAGTTTGAAAAAGCAGCCCGGCTGCGTGATCAGATCACAGCGCTCGAAAATCTGAATCTCCGAGGCAACCTCGACGAGCACGCCCAACCGGAAGTCTTTCAGATCGATCCGAAAAAGGGAGTTCGCGGCCTGCAGAAAATCTTCGAACTCACGGAACCACCCCGGCGGATCGAAGGCATGGACATTGCCCATCTGCAGGGGGGCGAAACCGTGGCCAGCCTCGTGCAGTTCATTGATGGGCTGCCGTTCAAGCACGGCTACAAGCGGTTCAAGATCCGCAGTGTTGATGGCGTGGACGACTTTGCTTCAATGCGGGAAGTCGTCAGCCGCCGCTTTCGCCGGTTGCAGCAGGAAGGAGAAGTCTTTCCCGATGTACTGTTGATCGATGGTGGCAAGGGGCAACTCAGCAGCGCGATGGAAGCTTTCAAGGATCTCGGCATCACGCCGCCCTTTGTGATTTCACTGGCCAAGCGCGAGGAAGAAATCTTCTTGCCGGGAGAGAGCGAGCCCAAGATTCTCAGCAAGCACTCTTTTGCCCTGCGACTGCTGCAGTACGTGCGAGACGAATCGCACCGTTTTGCGCAGCAGTACCATCATCTGCTGCGCAAACGATCCACATTCGAAGACTGAAAATTTAGCCCCCGGTTGGTTTCAACCGGGGGGGCTTATGATTGGAAGCCTCGGCCAATCACTTCGCGAACATGGCATGCGTGCGATCGCCTCGGGAGAGCAGGTAGGCCATCAGGTCGAGAATTTCCTCTTCCTGCAGCGTGTTCAAAAGGCCGTTCGGCATCATCGAGGTCTTGGCCGGGAACATCTCTTCAATCTTGCGGCGGTCGATGGTTTCCTGGGCATCCGGGTCGAGCATGTTCGTGTTGAGCTTCATCGTATCGCCGTTGAGGTTCACGATCCGGCCGGTCACCGCTTTGCCATCTTCTGTCACGACAGTCACGGCGGCATACTGATCGCTGATGACCTTGCTCGGGTCAACAATCGATTCAAGCAGATCGCGCGAGCTGAATCGTCCGGCGACTCCTGAAAGATCGGGACCGACAGCGCCGCCCAGGTTGTCGTATCGGTGACAGGCAAAGCAGTTCGCGGCGGCAAACATGGCCTTGCCCTTGTCGAAGTCTCGGCCTTTGAGACCCGGCGACGTCTTATCGACCAGTTCTTCCAATGTCCAATTCTTCACGAAAGGACGAGGCGGTGTAACGGCCTGCGTGATCTGTTGCGGCGGCTGGGCATTCAGAATCGGCTGCAGCCGTTGAAACTCTTCGGGCGTCAGCGTGGCTATCGCATCCTTCTTGATGTTCTGCACAAAGAGGGCGAAGCTGGCCCCGCCGCGATAACCCGCCGCCTTCACGAACCACTCAAAGTATTGCTGGCGGAGTTCCGGCGTCCAGCCGGCCTTGAGCATGCGGAGTGAGCGGGCATACTCGATCTGCTCTTCCTGAGTGGGGGCCGCATTCAGCAAGGCCACGAGTTTCGGAGCGGCCGACGGTCCCTGAAGATAGACCAGCAACTGGCCGAGTTCCGCATTCAGAAAGGGCTGGTCAGCGGGCAGCAGCTTGTCGAACTTGGCGATCAATCGCACTTGAGTCGCGACATCGGGCGGTCCCAGTCGCACAAAAGCCAGTTGATAAGCGCGGGCCAGATCCAATTGCTGAGCCGGTGACAATTCCGACCAGTCGATCCGATCGAGGGCTGCCAGTACGAGAGCTAGTAGTTCCGGTTGCGTGGCGGGTTGATCCGGTTTCCGATGAAACGGATCGCTGCCGCTGACTCGCACCAAGGCCAACAAAGCGGGGATGGCCGTCGCGGGATCAGTTTCGTTTAAAGCGCGGTCACGCCAGGTTGCAACCGGTTGCGATTCAATCGCCACGCGGGCCGCATTCCTCAAGATGCGGTCGGTATGAGCCAACGCGGGCCAGGCGATCGGAACCGCATCCGGCACGACTTCACCATGGAAGCCTTCCAGTGTATTTCGAACATTCCGATAAACATTGGCTACGGGATCATCAATCGTCTGTACGGACGCGGTCGATTCGCTGCCGGTATAAGTCACGCGGTACAAGCCCGATGTCGTTTTGCGACCACCGATGGCAAAGTACATGGCACCGTCCTGGGGATTGATCACCACATCGGTGAGCGGCAACGGCGTGCCGGTGATGAATTCCTCCTTGGTCGCGGTGTACGTCGACAGATGCGGCGTCAGATGGACGGCATAGAGCTTGCCATAGCTCCAGTCGCAGATGAACAACGCGTCCTGATATTTCGCCGGGAATTTCGCTCCATAACCAAAGGTGATTCCCGTGGGTGAACCGGGGCCGATGTTGACCACGGCGGGCCAACTGTCGGCATAGTAGGCGGGCCATTTGCCGGCCCCGTTCCGCCAGCCAAATTCGGCCCCACTCACCACATGATTGATCCGCGTGGGACGATACCACGGTGTGTTCGCATCCCATTCCATGTCGGCATCGTAGGTGAAGAGATCGCCGAACCGATTCACGGCGGCATCGAACTCGTTGCGGAAGCCGACCGAAACCAGTTCCCACTCTTTACCAGCCGGATCGATCCGATAGATCGCTCCCCCGGGGCCGAGCACATCCTTCATGAAGCCGCGACCATCGGGCATGCGGGGCAGCAGATGATCTTCACCCCACACTGGCGGCACGCGCGTTTTGTCGAACTGGGTCAAGGGAACCTGATTGCCACAGACGATGTAAAGCCCTTCGCCATCGGGAGTCGGGACCACGGCATGCGGACCGTGTTCACCCGCGCGGCCTTCGAACAGCCGCAGCGTTTCGAGACTGTCGAGAACATCGTCGTTGTTCGTGTCTTTCACACGGTAGACACCGGCCTGATACTTACCACCCGCTGAGTTCACGACGACATACAGACTGTCAAACGCCCAGACCAAGCCCTGAGCTTCACCAATCGCCACGGGAACTGGTTCGACTTTGATGGCCGTCGTGGCAGTCGGCAACGTGACACGAAAGAGTCCGCCATATTGATCGGACACAATCAGTCGGCCTTTGGGGTCAACGCATAGATTGACCCACGATCCCTGTTGCTCACGTGGGACAGAGTAGAGCAGTTCGACCTGGAAATCCTTGAGGACTTTCAGGCTTTCCGCCGGGGTTGCTGTCGGTTCCTTGGCAGAAGCGACGCGAAGAAAAACTGCCAACCCCAAGCACAGTGTCCACCACGCTAACCGGCAAACCATGTGGCCAATCCTCAAGTGTGTTCCAGAACGGCAAGACGAGTTGGTGTGTTGTAGTCCAAAACCGGTGTGATCGGCCAGCCTGCAGAGCCGTTTCAAGAACCGACGACACGCCTGTCACATCCTCCAGAACAGTAAAAATCGCCGAACTTACCGAGACGTATCCTTCGGTTCTGACGAATTCCGAAAGAATCTCATCTTTCCCTGAAGTTCGGAATATGGTAGACGGGCATATGCCGCACGGTCTTAGGGCCAGGTCGTGGTGTCGGCGAAGGGCGTCGTCGGCGTTGTTTTCGGGCGGGAAAGGATTCCCCATGCGTGGATTGTGGAAGCTCGCAGCCATGTCGGCCGTGATCGGTGCGGGCTTGGTCGTGGTTTGGCAGGCACAACAAAGTCTGGAAGCGAACGGAGATCCGGCGATCACGCTGGCTCCAGCCGCAGCCGAGGACGCACCGGATTTAACCCCCGAGCGTACCGCGTCGGCCTCCACGGTGAACGAAGTCAACGCTTCGGTCCCTCCAGAAATCGATCCCTTTCTCGATCTGAAAGGGAACCCCAATGTGGCCAACAGCCCCGAGGCGGCTCAGTCGGAACCGGCCACCGGTCCTCAACTGTCTGACGAGCCGCTTCCCCCGTCAATGCCCGATGCAGAACGCTACACCCGAGGACTCGATTTCCGTCGCAGCCCTCAGTTGGCCCAACCCGCAGACCCAACCGATCCGGCGGCCTTTGAGTCGGTTGAGCCACGTCGGTTGGCGAGTGCCGAGGAGAGTGTCCCCGCCTTGCCGGAACTCACAGATCAACCCGAGGTGGTGAATGCCGCTGAAGAGTTCGGACCGACGCCCGTTGCCGGTCAACCCAACAAGATCGCATTGACCGCTGCCGAGGAAGCAGCCGATCCCTTTGCGGATTCCGCTCCCCCCGACCTTTCGTCACCGCGCTTGCCTCAACCGAAGCCCGCGACGATGGCTGCAGAACCACCGGCCGCCGCTCCCACTGAAGACTTTGATCCATTCGGAGCAGCCCCGGAGCCTGAACCAAAAGCGGAACCGGTGCCATCTCCGGCGGCGGAATTTGATCCCTTTGATACCGCCCCGCCGCCGATGCCGGCCAAACCTGCGAATCCTCCCAAGCTGCCGATCGACCTGGATGAACCGCCGGGCTTTGATCCATTCCCTGCCGAACCTGTCCCACAACCATCGCGAGAGCCAGCCCCGTCGCCGTTACCGTTGGATGTCGGTCCGGAAGCGGCTCCCTTGCCGGGGATGAACGACCGAACCCGTACCAATACTGTCGCACCGACCGAACCGACCGAGACAGCACCGCCCCCGCGACGGACGCCTTTGCCCCCGCGTGAAGCCGATCCCGCATTGCTCTTCCGTGGCGATGGTGAGGTGACGCAAGATGCCCCGCGTGGTGTGCAGGAACCTCGCTTGTCGATTGAAAAACTCGCTCTCTCACAAGGGGTGATCGGGCAGCCGGTCGTCTATTCCATTGTCATCAAAAACATTGGCAATAGTGCCGCCCAACAAGTGACGGTCGAGGATCGGATTCCTCGTGGATCGCGGCTGGTAGGCACGGCTCCTCAAGCCGAAATGATCGAGAAGCGGCTCGTCTGGCGCAAGCTCGGCAACCTGCAGCCTGGCGAAGAACGTAAGATCTCCATCAAGGTGATTCCCGAAGAAGAAGGCCCCATCGGTAGCGTCGCCAAAGTGACCTTCGTGACCGAAATCGCTGCGGAAATCACGGTCTATGCTCCGCGTCTCAAACTCGCGGTCAACGCGCCGAGCGAAGCCAAGGTCGGCCAGACGATTCCTCTTACGTTCGTGGTCTCGAACCCGGGCAAGGGCGATGCGTCCAACGTGATTGTGCGCAGTGTCTTGCCGGAAGGTCTGCAGCACCCGGCCGGGGCCGATCTGGAATACACCATTGGAACGCTGGCACCGAACGAAACGCGTGAAGTTCGGCTGGAAGTCACCGCCCTCAAACCGGGGCGTGCGACCCCCACCACAATTGTGACCGCTGATGGCGATGTCTCCACGGAGTCGAAAACCAATGTGGAAGTGATCGGCGAACAATTGCTCCTCACCCGTAGCGGACATGACCGGGTTTATCTCGGTCGCAACGCCGTCTTTACCAACAACGTGACCAACGAAGGCCAACGGCCTGTCACTCAGATCAAGGTGACTGAGGTCGTCCCCGATGGATTTGAGTTCGTTGAGGCCAGCCAGGGCGGGACTTACTCTTCGACGGACCGCACGGTCAATTGGGTCATTCCCAATCTGGCCCCGGGAGCCGCATCAACCGTTTCCGTCACCCTGGCGGCGAAGACGCTCGGTCGCTTCGATACCGTCGTCTCGGCCACAGGCCCCAGCGGCAGCACCGCCATGGTTAAGCCGCAAGTCGCGATCGAAGGTTTCCCGTCTCTGTCGGTCGAGCGCTTGAACGAAGAACGACTGATTGGTGTCGGCGAACAGCTCACCACCAAAGTCCAAGTTCAAAACCGTGGCACGGCGACCGCTAAGCGAGTTGGTTTGCAGATCGACCTGCCGACCGAGATGAAGCTCGTTT
This sequence comes from bacterium, assembly GCA_016125225.1. Lineage (GTDB taxonomy): Bacteria > Planctomycetota > Planctomycetia > Planctomycetales > Planctomycetaceae > DSVQ01. Next base: position 17,290 of record WGME01000009.1, read on the forward strand.
CCGCCTCGGGACCATCGACTTACAAAATCGATGGGCAACGGCTGATCTTCGATCCGATTGCCAGTATCGATGCCAACGGCTCGGCCGCATACGAACTGGTGCTCGAAGCGAAAGCCGCGGGTGACAGCCGACTCGAAATGCAGATCTCGGCAGATCACCTGAAGCGTCCCATCCGTCACGATGAACCGATTCAGGTGGTGGCCGACGCTAAGCCCCGCTGATTACTCCAACCGGGCAGCGCCCGCGGATTCTTCAGCAGGTTCGACCGCCGGAGGCACGCCGGGTGCTTCCGAGTTGGCGGGCAGGTCGAACAATTGCGGGCCTGGTTCGATCATCTGCGGGTAGACACCGGTGCTCACGGCGGGGGCCAGCGTCTTGGGGGCATTGCGAGGATGGATCGCTTCGCCACGCAGCCATTCCTTGCGTTCTGCGTCGTGATAAGCCTTATGCGGCCAGGCCCCTTCTTCGAGATAAACTTCGTTGTAGTCGAGCAGGGTACCCTTTTCGAACTGCACATTCTTGGCAGCCAGCGTGTACTCGACCAGTGATCGAAAGTAGGCCACGTCGGCTTCCGCCACTCGGCGCTGGGCTTCCAGTAACAGATCGAGTGTGGCGTTGTCGGCATCGAAGGCTGCTTGTGTCGCCTGCAACTGCTGACGAGCGGCGATGCGACGATTCAAATTCGTTTCCACGATCGCATAGGCCCGTTCCACATCGGCCACGGCATTGCTCAAGTCGAAGACGACGCTGCGTTCCTGCTCCAGTAGCATGGCTCGTTCACGCGCAAGTTTGAGCTCGGAATTTCGAACGGCAGCGTATGCCTGGCGATAACCAATCGGCATGGAAAACTCGAAACCAAGTTGCCATTCCTGGAAGTCGCCGCTGACCAGATCGGCGACCGCATTGTTGAATTGGCCCGGAACACCCGATCCATTGGGAAGCAATTCATCTCCGAAACCTCGCCATCGATAACGGCTGACGGCATCGAGCTGAGGACGCAGAAAGTTTTTGTTCGCCGTCAGTTCGGCTTCGGCTTTTTTGATCTGCCACTTCTGACGACGCAATTCGATGCGCCGCGTGAGTGCTTCAACCAGACTGTTTTCCCAGGCGTAGATCACCTGGGCTTTCAACGGTTCATCGGCAGGACGGATCAGACGGCCTTCGTTGATCGGCAACCCGATCAACAGCCTGAGACGGCGTTCCGTGACGAAGACCCCGCCGGAACCGCGGAATGTGCCACCGGTGCTGCCGTTATTCGTGCGTGTGCCATCGATCAGTCGCCCCTGCAAAGCGTTCTGGGCTTCTTCCTGAAAGCGGTAGTATTGCTCGCGAGCCTGAGCTTCCTTTTCGGCTTCGCCACCCCGACGGCCCTGTTCGTACAATGCATGTACGCGTTGCCAGGTTTCCAGGGCCGCATTCCGGGCAGCGATTTTTGCATCGAGATCGCGGTAAGCGAAGTACAAATCCCAGTAGGCGTTTTCGACATCACTGACGAAGTTTCGAACGGAGAGTTCGAAGTCAGCGAGGGCAACATCGGAGTTCAACCGGGCCACGACCACACCGTTGATGAGTCCCGGTGAGGCATTTGGTCCAGCAATCCGGTTGAAATCGATTCCGCCCCCTTGCAGAAAGGGATGCCGAGCTTCCACATCGAACCATGTAGTATAGGCACTCGGTACAAAGTTGCCCGGTGCGTTGTTCCAGTCGTATTGCGTGTAGTTCTTGATGGCGAACTGAGTGCCGGTCGCGCCGGTCTTCGCCAACTGCGATTGCGAGACGGCGAAGTTCTGTTGCAGCAAACGGGTGCCCCCGCCGAAGAACACGTTGTTCAAAGCCCGGTCGTTGTTCTCATACGAAAAGCTGCTGGTGAAGGTGGCGTCGTATGCCGCCAAAGCTCCTTCGACACCAAAGCGCGGATTGCTTTCAGCAAGTGCCGGGTCTTGCTTGGTGCGGACGTTGTCGGGTGATCGCAGGACCAATCCCCCGAGGTCGCGAATGACTTTGGAACTGGCCAAAGCCAGATGCATCGTTTCCTCAAGTGACAGGTCGAGATATTCATGAGGCTCGTCGACACCCAGCGAGACGGGCCGTTGCGTGGTCGCGATCAAATCATCAGCCGGGGTGACTTCATTCGGGAACTCGACTTGCCGTGCCAGATGGGCATAGTGCCCGTTGTCGACATCGATTGTCGATTCCGCGGTCGGAGTGTAATGGGCACACCCCGGCGCCACCATTGCGGCGGCAGCCAGCCAGCGTCCCCATGAGATCCACGGTCCTCGCAGCACGGCGAGATCCCCCCGATGACCTTCAACGACGCCGGCGCACCCCCAGAGCACACGAAAACAGCGTCGTCTGGTTCATCGGCAATCAGCACGACCGGTACACATGGAAAGTTCGGAAGAACTAGCAAAACCGTAAGAGTCTACCTTTTGAACCATCAAATATCGGTAGAACTGCCAAGCCATTCCCGCCGCTCTGCGGGGCAAACTTCGCAGATTTCCGGCAATTCCTGCCGATGTTTACCCGCTGAGGCTCTGGGAACTATTTCAGACCCGGCAATTCCGGGAAGAGCATCTTGTGCGGATCATCGACTTTGTGGTTGGGGTCGGTGATCCGTCGGGCACCTCGCCCCTGCAGCCCATGTTGGGCACCATGATACGTGTGGCAGTCGGTGCAGCGGTGGCTGATGCCCCCCGTACGCTCTCGGCGGTTGACTGGTGCGTGGCACTTCTGACACAGCTCGATACTCGGCAGATCCGGCGGGTGCTGGTACACCCCATCCCACGTCTTGGTGACAGAATTCGCCAAGGCTGCGGCACGTTCTTCGGGAAGATTCTCGCTGGCTGATCGCGGGTGACAAACGCCGCAGACCAAAACTTCGTGAGACAGATGATCGAACCGGGCTCGCGGTTGCCAGATTGTCGGGGTGTTGACCGCTCGAATACGTTCGGGAACCGGCAGCCCCGATGCGGACTGGCCTTCCGCAAAGTGACATTCGCCACAGGTGGTCCGCCCGGCAAACAGGCGGACCGCTGCATCTTCGATCGCAGTCTCCGCAGCCGGTGCGGCATAGGCCAGCAAGGCAAATAGATTCTCAGAGGCCTGCTTCGCTTCTTGCTCGGCCTCATTACGCAATTGTTGGCGATCTTCTTCCGTCAAGAGTTCAAGAGGCGGATCGAGTCGCGGCGGGCGTTGCGGTTGCTCCAAACGTTGCTTCAACCGATCCGTGACCAGTCGCTGGCTGAATTCGCCCAAGAGAAAATGCTCAACTTCCGGCGGTTGTAACCGGTGCGGTACGGTGGGACTGTTAGCCTCGGAGCTATAGCCCAGCGGGTGACAGCCGCGACAGTGCTTCTCAAAAACAATTGGCAAATAGACGCCACCCCGGCCACGCGGCGGCAACAACATCTCGCCCGGTAATCCGTCGATGGCTGCAACGGTCGGGGTCAGCCGTCCGGCATCCAACTGATGACAATCGTGGCAGTCGAGTTGGACGGGATCATCCATTCCCACTGTCCGACCTTTGAGATATTGCTCGCGGACAGCGGCATCGATTTCCGAATACCGGAAGGCCATGCCGGTGGTGGCCGTTTCCTCACGCGGATCGGTCCGTTTGAGTCCCATACCCAGTTGCATATGCACAGCATGGCTGAACTTCAAGCCACGCGGGTGATGAGATGTCAACTCGGTTTGTTTGGCATCGGGCGGTAATGGGGCGACGGCTCGGAATTCAGGATGCCCCCGCGTAAATCCGGCTATGGCGAGTGCGTTGATTCCGTTGGCGAGTTCGTGTTCCCGGTGATGCTGGAGATCGGAATGACACCGCGTGCAGGCTGAATCGTCGAGGCTGGTCAGCCGAACATTTTTCCCTTGATGATCACGATGGCAATCGGCACATTGCCCCACATCGCGAGTCAGCATGTTGTCGTGATGTGTGAGCGTTTCATGACAGCGCTGGCAGCGTAAATCGGCCGTGTAGGCCAACTCCTCTTCCGGGACGAAATTGGAGAGCAGGCTCGACATGGTCAGCCCCTGCATCAACGGCAGCGGCTTCTCGGTCTGCATGGGCTGAAACGGTTGATGACACGCATCGCATTGCTGGTCCCAGGCGGAGTGTGCCCGCGTGACTTCTCCCGGTGACGTGCGGCTGTCAAACAGACTCGCCTGACCGGCGCCGCGTCCAAGCGACATCGACCAGATGACAACCGGCACCACCACGGCCAGCAGCAGGATCAGACCCGACCATTTGCGGGCCTGTTCCAATCGGTCCACGACCTGATCGTGATGGTGATATCCCCACCACGTGCGTTGCGACTTGGTTTTGCTGGTGTTGGGCAACAGCATGGAACAGTCCGGCTCACAAATACCGCAATGCGGTGAGGATATGAATCGTTAATAAAGAAACCAGAAACCATGTCAGTCCGAGATGGACCCAAATCCAGTTATGCAACCAGAAATGCAATCGTCTTTGGACTTCCAGCTGACGACGCAGGCTGCACAGCTCTTCCAACTGGTCGACGAGATTCAGCAACAGGGGCTCATTCCCGGCAGGCCGTGATTGCAGGTCGCGACGCAACCGCCGGAAGGCCTGCATGGCTCCGCCTTCACTGACTAAAGCCGAGCGCCGAAATCGCCGCAGGACGAACGGCTCGGCAATTTCCCTATAAAACTGACGCAGTTCCTGCAGCCGAGTTTCCAAGGCGTCTCGACTGACTTTCATTTCCCAATCGAGCTGGCGGCAATACTCGGCCGCGTGCTTGGCACAGGTCGGCTCGATCTCTACGGCAGGGACTTCAACCGCGACCGTATTCCGCATCCGCCGGGGCAGATAGGTCTGCATGCACAGACCCCACACTCCACTGACGTTGATGACGAACATGGTCCACATCAACCACCAGGGCCAGGAGAAGGGGGCTCCCCAATCCCAGCGAAAGCCAATGTGCATCCATGACAGGGGAAACGTAATGATCCCCAACCACAGATGCAGCAGCATCCAGTATTTGACCTTGAAGATTTCCGCGTTCGGGATCAGGCCGCCCAGTTGCCGCACGCGCATTCGCTTGCGAATTACCAGACAGATTTCGAAGGCCGCAACCATTGTGGCCGCGATACCGATCAGGAGGCCAACCGGGGAACCCGCCCGCGGCCACGTCTTCGTGACACTGGCAGCCCAGATCCAGAGCGACAGGCAAGCACTGAAGATCAACAGGCTCAGCAGGACGCTGAGAGTTTTCGCGTGCCGGAGTAACCACTGTTCGAGTGCGCGGAACAAACCCCAACGGCGACGGCCGGGTTCAAACTCCCGCGGTGGCACAATGGGTTGTCGAATCAGCACTCTTACATTCCTGGTTCAGTCGCGGCCGTCATCTCGGCATCAGTCACTCGGAATCGGGGGGCATCGGCCAATGTACAATCCGGTCTCGCAACCGGTTATAGGGTTCGGCCAATTGTTCGGGAGCATACCGGACCGGACTCCGTTCGGCATGTGCAGGCCAACGTAATTTTTCGTAGAGCCCCGCCAGTTGCTGGTGAATCTCCTGCAGCGATTCCGTTTGCTCTGGTAATACGTGCCATTGAGTCTGTCGCTCCCAAGTGGCCAACAGATAGTAAGCCCGGGCTGCCTCATCCCAGGTCCATTCACCGGGATGATCAACGGGCCAAACCGGCATGGCATCGGTCAACAAAACGGCATCGCTCCCGTTCGATTGCGGTTGGACGGCCACCTGCCATTGTGCATGAACTTGAGCGGCGAGCGTCACTACGGCATCGGGCGAGTCAAATCGCTCGACCTGCCGGGTCAGCTGCGTGAGCTGAGTCTGCAACTCGGGCGACAACTGACCACGCAGAGCGAGTTGCGCTGGGCCACCATTCAACCAACCCGTCCACGAAGCCAGACTGGGACGGGTGGCCCGGACGGCCGATAGTCGCCAGTCGATTCCGTGCAAACCATGATGGCAGGCGTAGCAATCCAGGCTGGCAAACTCCGGCCAGGACGGGGACGGAGATTCGCCCGCCCGCTGTGCCCGGTCTCGCAGAAGTGCCAGTTCAGCTGTCGCGACTAAGCGTTGTCCATGAATCGCATTCTGCACCCGATTCCACTTTGGTATCGACGTCGTATCACGACTGGCTGTCAGCTCGCGAGAAGTATCCAGCTCCTCATCCTGCCAATGGGGCGGAAGCCGCTCGACATATGTCTGGTAGTCGAACAGGAACCGAGGATGTCCCGCGGCGATCAAATCATGATTCATATCGCGTGTTGGCAAACCGTCCTGGGGAGAAGCGGCAGCACCAACATGGCAACCGACGCAGACTGCGGCCCGTTGCTCGGCCGTTTCGAGCCGTCGTAGACCACCGGCAGCATAAGCGGCTTGAAGTCCACCACGGCCATGCGAGTCGAGCCACTGCCGACTGTCGCCTCCGGTCGTGGTATGGCAGGCATCGCAGCTGACACCTTCTGACCGAAAAGCCACAAGGCTTGGTTGATCATGAGCGGTCGCTGTCGCCAACGTGGGCGTGGTGTGACAGGCCAGGCAACGGGTTTCGTGTTCCGGATGGGGAGGCGACTTGATGGCTTCTTCGTTGCTGAGTCCACGCCAGCGCTGCACGATGTGTCGTGACCGGGCGGTCAGCAAGGTCCGATAGGCCCGTGAATGAGGATCATAGTGATTCCAGAACGTCGCCGCATTTTTTAGCTGAGCGGGGATGATCGCGAGCTGATCGAGAGAACCAGCAACCGCCTGACGGTCGGGCCCACCGTGGCATCCGCGTGCCGTGCATGAACTTCGACCGACGAAAGTCTCCACGCCAGCTGGAGTAGAAAACTGTGGGCGGGGGGGAGTCGTTTCAGCGGCGGGAACCGTGGCGCAGAGGACCAGCATGCTGGCGATCCATGCCAGACGCACCTTGCCATCAATCGGCCATACCCCGGGACGCACCTTGAATCATCCCTCATCATCAACCGTAGTAGTACAGGCGTGAGCACAGTAACGTCAGTCCGCCTGTTGATGCAATGGCGTCCGCCTGAAACTTTTCTCACACCTAGCTTGACACCTGGTTTCTTTGCCACGTAGGTTACTGCCGAAGACAGCTCTGTCGTGAGGTCGTGTCCCATGGCCAACCCTCGTCGAAACGTTCAGAGCTTGTGACTCCAGGATGGTGTCGGCCAAACCGCCGAAGGATGTGTCATGGTCGAATCGCTGCAGACCACCGGTCGCGTGGCTCCCAGTTCGGCCATCGCTGATGACCCCGTGCATCAGACGGTGACCTGGAAACTGCTGGAATTGCAGCAGCGCTTGGCCTATCTGACCAATGAAGATCTGTTGCGACTGGCCCAGAAGCTGGAAACGCCGCTGCACCAGCTGGAAGAAGTGGTCAGTTTCTTCCCGCACTTTCGACGTGAACGCCCCCCGGTGTGCGAAGTTCATGTCTGCCGCGATCTGGCTTGCCATCGCGCTGGTGCTGCCCGATTGATCGCCGAATTACAGCAGGCCTTTCCCGATCAACCAGCCGGAAAAGTTCCCCAAAACATCGTAGTTCGACCAGTTTCCTGTCTGGGACGCTGCGACCGTGCCCCAGCTGCGTTTATTGAATTCCCCCAGCAACGGGAGAGTGACTTACCCCCCGGTCAATCGACGAATGCCTCCGCTGGCAACGGACATGCCGAGCTGTACGGCATGCATCAGCGTTCCGCCGAAGAACTGATTCGCGTCCTCACGCAGTGTCTGGCGGAAGAAAAACGGCCCGATGAACTGGCCAAAACCGACGACGACGCTAGCTTCCTGCCGCCCACATTCTCCGCTTGGGACATCGATCCTTACCAGCTCCCGAAGAAGGGAAGTGGTGCCGCGGCCTTGCCCGTGCATTACGCGGTGATCCGGCGGTTGCAACTGCACAATCAGGAATTCGCCGGTGATTTCGACGCCGCCAAATCCAAGCTCGGATTGTTCGATAAGTTAAAACAGGCAAACTTGCGGGGCATGGGCGGGGCGGGGGCTCCGGCCGAACGTAAATGGCGCGACATGGCCGATGTCGATGCCCCGGCGAATACGCCGCGCTACATCGTCTGCAATGCCGATGAAAGCGAACCGCTCACATTCAAGGACCGGGAAATTCTCCTGCGGACCCCGCATCTGGTCGTTGAGGGGATGATTCTTGCCGGACTGCACTGCGGAGCCGAACGGGGCTACATTTACATTCGGCATGAATATCACGAGCAAGCGGAAGCCGTTCGCGAGGCTATTCGCATCGCCGAGCAGAATAATTACTGCGGATATAACGTGGCGGGGCTGGGACGCAATTTCTATCTCAGCGTCTTCGTCAGCCCGGGGGGATACATCTGCGGCGAGCAAAGTGCCCTCATCGAGGCGATGGAAGGGCACCGGGCTCAACCCCGCAGTAAACCACCGGGGTTGGAATCGAATGGCCTCTTCGACAATCCGACACTGCTCAGCAACGTAGAAACCTTTGCCTGGGTTCCGGCGATCGCGTTGGGGTATTCCGCACCACGTCAGAAGGCGAAACCCCCGGCCGCCAGTTCCGCCGCTGCTATGGTCACCTCAGCCACGGCATCATTGATCCCGCCTGCCATAGATCCGAATTGGTATGCGGAACAAGGCTATCGGCCGAACTATCAGGGACCGCCAGCCATTCGTCTTTGTACGGGGGTGGATGCCGTCGCCACCAGCGACGACCCGCAAGCAGTCTTCGAGACCGCTTCAGGTACGGCCTACAAGGGCCGACGGCTCTTCTCGATCTGTGGTGATGTGGGAAATCCGGGCGTGTATGAAATGCCGATTGGCGCTCCGCTACGCGACCTGATTCAACTGGCGGGAGGTGCGATCGGTGGCGAAAGTCAAATTCGGGCACTAGCCACCTCCGGGCCATCAGGCGGATTTTTGCCAGCCCGCATCACCGATCCGAATCTCGTCGCCTGTTTCCGTTTCGTTTTGACTGATCAGGCCGGCCGCTGCAAAAAGGGTGTCGACCGCAGCGAACAGGCGTTGCGCAAGTTGCTCGCTGATGCCGAGCCCTTACGTCAGGAACAAGCCGCCTGGATCGCACTGGGGGAATCGGGTTCGCCGACCGAGGTTCAGGAACGGAATGCCCGGTTGAACGCACTGGGACGCGATATTGCCCGGGCTCAAAGCGATCTGGCTGATACCATTGCCCGCAACCGCCGCCTCGAACATTTCTGCAATCAGTTGATGCCAGACGGTGCCGACAGCCAGGTGATCGATCTGCTCGGCTTACCGCTCGACATCGATGCCTTCCGAACCACTTGCAATGAGTTTCTTGAATTAGGCCCGTCCATCGATCCAGATGCCCCCGCCTGGAAACGAGCCAAGGCCGTACACCTCCCCGCCGGAGCCTTGCTGGGAGCCGGTATGGCTGTCTTCGCGGGAGAGGTCGACATGATTGATCTCGCCCGCAATGCGACCGAGTTCTTCAGTCGCGAGACCTGTGGCAAATGCGTTCCCTGTCGCCTGGGATCTGGTCGTTTCGTGCAGTTGCTCAAGGAACTCACTCCTGATGCCTTGACCAGCGAACATCTGCAACTGATCTCGGATCTCGACGAAGCCCTGCGAGAAACATCAATTTGTGCTCTGGGCACGTCGGTCCCCGCACCGCTAATGTCACTGCTGAAGTATTTCTGGGATTTATCGAAAGTTACCTGACCGGGTAGAGTCTGTTACCGCGCGACCGAACGATCTGGGAAAAGAGGACAGACATGGCTCGGGCCGTCCGTGGCGAAGAAATCGACGAATATCAGAACCGGGACCAGTTCGGCCGGCTGATTCGCGTCACGAAATCGGTGAAAGAAGACCTCGACAAGCCTTTGAGCCTGCATGTCGATGGTGTCCCCTTACGGGTGGCGAAAGCCTGCCTGGCCACCGACGCCTTGGGAGCCCCGCTGAAAAACAAAGACGGCAGCGAGAAAATTCGGGCCACCACGCTTCTCGATGCCATCACCCAGGCAACAACACGCGGCGAGAAGCTGCGTTCTGCGGTTGCCGTCCGCCTGGGCTGGAAGAACGATCCGTCGCAACACTTGTCCGAGTGGTTGGCCACACAGTTGGGAGTTCCCGCCGAGCGCGGACACGAACGGACTTTTGTCGACGCCATCTGTCAACGGGCTGAGACCGATGCGGCATTCGGAGATTCGCTGCGTCGATATCTGCAAGATGAGTTCGATCCTCCCATGCCCAGTCCGCCATCGAAAGGGGCTGCGGCACGACCAACCGAGCCGACCAATGCCTCGCCGCAATCCCGGGCCATCCGGCGTTTGCTGGGCGATGGGATTCTGTTCCCACCCACGAATGATCCAGAGATCCGTCGTATTCCGGTACTATGCCATCAGGATCATCTCACGCCGGTGGCGATGTGCCGGGTCTGTGCGGTTCGCATTGTCGATGGCAAGCGCAATCGCATCAGCCGGAATCTCGTGCCTGCTTGTCAACATCGTGTCGATGAGGTCGAAGCAGTTCTCACGATGTGGAGTACCGCGGAGGAGAACTGGAATCATCCGGACATCCCTCCCACGCTGCAGCGCGTGGCACCGCAGGCCGATGAGCAACGCATCGCTGTCCGCCGGAATGTGCAGGTGTTGACGGAACTGCTGCTTTCGCAATGTTTTCGCCCCGAAATGGACACGGGACCCGAACAGCGCGGCCAGAAGTATCTGAACGAATTGGCGCGACTCAAAGCCACGCTGGATGCGAATTCGGCGGCGTTCCCTGATGTGCCTCCTCTGGCGGTCGATGCCCAGGGTGTTCCTTCGCGACTCGAGCGAATTCAATCGACCAGGCATGTGAAATGGCCACGACGTGCCGATGGCAGTTCCCAGCCACCCGGCAGCGATCCCAATCGCCGCCAACCCTTTGAAGTCGATTACGATAGTTGCATTCTCTGTGACCGCTGCATCCGCTCTTGTCGTGATGTCCGGGAATTCGATGTTCTCGGCCGCTCGGGGAAAGGGGCGGGAGCCCACATTGCTTTCGATCTCGACGGCCTCGCCATGTATGACTCCAGTTGCCGGTCTTGCGGCGAATGCATGAAGGCCTGTCCGACCGGAGCCATTACGTTTCACGAACTGGTTCTTCCCCTGCGGGAAAGCACGGGGACCAAGTCGTCCCAGGCCATTGCCGCATGGGAACGCGATTTGGCTCGTGACTCTGCGACCGTGGTGGACTGCCACGAATTGCAAAAGGCCGTTGCCGCCGATTTACGCGAGTACGAACCGTTTCTCAGAATTCCCAAAGCCTTCCTGGAATGGAATAAAGGGGCCATTCGTCGGCGTGAGTTGAAAGCGGGGACGGTCATTGCCCGGGAAGGCGAATTCGGAAATGTGGCGTTCGTGATGGAACGGGCGACTCCCGGTCAGGACAACGCGACTTATCTGGGGGCGTTCCGCAAACTCGGTCGCCCGCAGACTCCGGAACAACGGGCAGCCGCACGTTCCAGTTCCCTTTCATCATCAGAGCTGGCCCGTTTTGAGCGACTGCACGGTCCGCTATTCGCTCAGCTAGATGCTGCCCAACCAGGGCGAGATGCCGAAGATCTCGCTGGCCGGGTGATTGGCGAAATGAGCCCGATGACTCACGACCGCCGAACCGCAACACTCATCGCCTTGCGAGACTGTCGCATCCTCGAAATCGACCGGAATGTTCTGTCGGAACTATTACGGGTACCAGAGCTTCGCAAAAAAATCGAAAAGAACTATGCCCGTCAGGCCCTCAACAATTTCCGTTCGGAACCCCATGGCCATCTCGCCGGAGCGAAATCGTCGGCCTTTCAACGCTCGCTCTTTGCAGAGCTCGTGGAAGCCGAGGTGGAGCGGCTGTTCAATTTCCTGACTGATCAGAACAAGCCTGATGACGCTAGCCTGTCGGACGGTACCCGCGACGGCATCCTGCAAGCGAAAGTGAACCCGCAGTGGGTGCAGTGCTATCCCGACCAAACGATCTGTCGACTCGGAGATGTGGCCGCGGACTTTTATTTCATCTACCAGGGCTACGTGAAAATCGAACTTCCCAACGGCGAATGGGAACTGATGGGCCAACAGGAATACTTTGGCGACTTTCCGTTGGTGAAACTGGCGCTCAGTCTGATTGAAGATCCTCCTCCCAAGGAATGGGTTGGAGAATTTCGTCTGTCGCAGATCATGCAACGGGTTAAGCCGCGTTCTGCGAATATCGTGGCCTTGGACAGTGTCGAATTGTTTCAATTTCCGATTGTCCCTGTCGCTGAGTTTCTGGCCTTGCCGGAACAGCGACCGATCCTGGAAAAAATGTCGGCCGCCATGCAGCGTAAGCAGCAACAGAATCGGTAAGTGCCATCATGACGACCGCCACCAAAATCGACCGTTCCCTGCAGCGAGATTTCATCGAGCTGGGATTGTACGAAGGTCAGGAACTGCTGGTTCTCGACCTCGAAAAGTGTACGCGTTGCGATGAATGCGTCCGTGCCTGTGCCGATGGGCATCACGGCCTCACACGAGTCATTCGCGATGGCCCCCGATTCGAGCAGTTTCTGGTGGCGATCAGTTGCCGGTCCTGTCACGATCCGCGGTGCCTCAATGGCTGCCCGGTTGATGCCATCCATCGAGAGCATTTTGGCCTGGAAATTGTCATCGACAACCAGCGGTGTATTGGCTGCTCGGTGTGTGCGACCAATTGCCCGTTCGGCAGCATCCGCATGGTCGAGTGTGACGACCTGGGGCATGAGCATGAGCTCGATCGTACGGAATGGGCTCACCTCGCGGACCGCTACACCACTCCGGAGGCCGCTGCCAATTCCAAAACCAAAGCCCGCTTGCGGGCGGCCAATTGCGATTTGTGTTCCAGTCTGCAATCTCCCATCGAACGTGAAAGCCCCGAGACCGAGCGCGTTCCCCGCTGTGTTTATGCTTGCCCGCATGACGCCGCACACCGTATGACGGGGCAAGCCGTGTTGGCCTGTGCGAATGCGCATCGGCAGCAGTTTCTACAGGAACAACAGGATGCCGCATCGCCCGGCGGGCTGTTCGGCTGGCTCGCCAACCTCATTGGTTGAGGTTTCTCGCTGACATCGTCTCATTCAGCCGCGGTCTTTTCTTTCGCGACATCGCGGTTCCACTTTGAGTAAGATACGCGGCGGGGATTCATGGGCCGCTGGATCTTCGCGCATGGTGCTACCGTGCAGCAGAGACAACAGGTCCCAATCGGACGAGTTACAGCAGCAGGTTCGTTGTCGAAGTGGCTGCCTGCGATTAAGGTCGGGTTATGTCGAGCGATTCCGTTGAACAACTCCTGGTGCCAGGCAGCCAGGAACCGAATGCAAAACAGTATGCGTTCCTGTTCACCGATCTGGTCAATTCCACGGGTCTCAAAGGCCAGCTCAACGCCTGGCGATATGTCTGCAATGTGCTGGAACCGCATGACCGCATCTTTCGCCAATTGCTCAGCGAGTATCAGCATGCTCACGAGATCAAGCACTTAGGTGACGGTTTTCTTGCAGTCTTTGGTGATGTTCGGGATGCCGTCTGCTTTTCGCTGCGTTTTCATCACGCACTGCAGAATTACCCGTGGGAACTCGATACCGCTGATCAGAAAGTGCTGACACGCATCGGTATCGATATTGGTTTTGCCGTGATTCGTACCATCGATGGTCGGCCGGTCGATGTCTTTGGTTCCAACGTGGATGTTGCCAGCCGCGTGATGAGTGCCGCCGATGGTGGCCGCACCTTACTCACGCTCACGGCCTATGAAATCGCACGGCAGGCGGTGGCCTTTCTGCAAATGAGTCTCCAACAAACAGGCTTGGAATCTCCCAAGGTCACGCTTTCAAAGCATGGCGAGTATCGCATTCAGGGGGTCGATCAGTCCGTCGTATTGTGCGAAGCCTGTCTGAACGATCTGGTTCCACAGGCACCCAAAAGCAATCCTCCTAAAGTCATCAATCTGGCTGATCAGCACTGGGAACCCGAAACGCCGCAAGGCGAACTGAATCTGACGGGCATTCCCGACCGTCCTGGCTGGAAGCTGGTCCGCAAACTGGGGGAAGGAAGTTTTGGTGCCGCTTATTTGGGAGAAGCTCTCGACGATAGCGGTAACCAGCGTGTCTTCAAGTTCTGTCGCAGCGTCGACCGTCTCGATTCATTTCGAAATGAGCTGGAGATTCTCAAGCAGATCAAGTTTCTGCGACGCAACGATATCGTCGGATATGTCGGCGCCCACCTTGATCGACCTCCGTATTTTCTGGAATTCGAATATGTCGATGGGGGGAACCTTTATGAGTGGGCGCTGGAACGCGGCGGCCTCCATACCATTCCGTTACAAGAACGGTTAGATATCTTCGCTAAGATTGCCGCGGCCGTGGCTGCCGCCCATCGTGAGCGAGTATTTCATCTCGATCTGAAACCCTCCAATATTCTGATCGAGCAGTTACCGGATGGAAGCTGGCAACCAAAACTCACCGACTTCGGGATTGGAGCCGTTGAAGTCGATGGGAAAGTCAGTCCGCAACGTCTGATGATTCCGGGAACCGACCGGCATTCGGGAAGCCGGACGGCCCGCCATATGTACATCCCGCGCGAAGTCTCCGGTGGCTCATCCAACAGCAAGTTGACCGAGACGCCGGCTGCCATGCTCGACGTGCGCGACGTTTATGCGCTGGGGGTGTTGCTGTTTCAGTTTGCGATTGGAGATTTGCAGCAATCCTTGGAACCTGCGGCCATCAAACTCGTCAAACCGAAGCTGCTCCGGGAAGACATTGAAGAGGCCACGCATTTCGATCCTACGCAACGGCTGAACTCGGCGGCTGAACTGGAACGTCGCGTCAGACGTTTACGCTCGCGGCAACGGCTGAATTTTCTGGCCCATTCGTTCATGCCTTATATGACAATTGCCGTGACTTCGCTGGTTTTTGTCATCGTGCTCTGCGTGATCTTCTACAACAACTACAATATTGCTGAAGAAGCTCGCGTGGCTGAGCAGGAACAGCGTCATCGCGCAGAAACCTATAAGCGGGAAAAACTCGATGCGTTCCGGCAAGTCTGGAACAAACTTGACCGACAGGATCTGCCGCTCGGTTCCGGAGAAGATGACGCTGCCAAGGTCCAGTTGCTCACGGAAATCCGTCACTGGCTGATTGGAGAAGCTGAGACCGACCTCGAAGAGATCAAAGACAGTGACACGTCTTTGAACAACCAGATCGAGTATGCCCGGCTCACGCTACGCATTTCCGAACTGCTCGACAATGAAAACCAGGAAGCTGAACAGGACCGGCTGCAGGATGGATTAAAGGTATTAACAGCAGCCCATGCAGAGGCACCACAGAATCCAGAAATTCAACTGCTGATTTCTGATCTGCACAATCAACTGGGACAGAATGCGATCGGGAAAGACCCAGCGGAAGCGACTCGTCAGTTTGAACTCTGTCTGCAGGAGCGCGAGCAACTCGTTAGTGATCTCACGACAGGCAAAATCACGCTGGAAAAATCGCCGGGCATTCCCCTGTGGGAATATGAACGCAAACGCTTATCGGCGTTGCATAACCTGGCGGAGTTGTCGTGGAATCGACTCAATCCGCAACTCGAAAGTAACTTGCCCGAACCGACGAATGAATTTCGTGAAGCTCTGGACCTGCTGAATTCACGTTTGGCGGCGGCCATTGCGGGGCGTCAGGTGCTGGCCACGCAGCATCCGGAATCAGCGGCGGCACGGCGAGATCTCGCATCAAGCCAGTATCTCATGGGACGCATTTTGTCTCGCTTTGGTGAAGTGCTACTAGCACAAAATGATGCCTCCGGGTCGGCGAAGCAGTTTCACGATGCCTTACAGCAGTTCGAAGCCGCCAGTGATAATTTCCATCAATCGAATCAACTGCAACCGAACGCGATCACGCACCAAAGGCTGGTGGAAACCTTGCGGGAATTGATCGATCTGCAACTCGGATTGGGTAATGTGGTGGCCGCCAAAGATTTGAAATCCCAGCTTTCGCAGCAGGTATTGCAGCTATTGCCATCGCGGGTTCGCGATTTGAGTGCCCGGGTCTACTTTACTGATGCCATGCTGTCATTGAAGCTGTTCGAGAATGATCAGTTGCCCGATGACCGCGATTGGGCTCGCCTCAACCTCAAACTTGCCGAACAGATTTACGAGACCCTGACGAAGCTACAGCCGGAAGAATGGCATTACTGGTACGATTTGGGCATTGTTCGCGCAAACACCGGTCAATTGCTCTCCGATTCTGAAGTCCCCACGGAACGCAAGCAGGCAGAAGAAAAGTTCCAGCAGGCACTCGATGCCTGGGATCAGATTCGAAAGACCCAGCCTGCCAACTTCAAGGCGGATCTGCAGGAGTTGTATGACCACACGCAGCAGCAACTCAAAGATCTGCAGTCGTCGAAGCCCCAAAAGACATGAGGCCGCGATCAGTCGGCTGCAAAGTAGTGCTTGATTTCCCGTGTGATGCGTCGCACGCGCTGATTGAAGGCTTCGCGGCTGCGGCACCATCCCAATGGTCGAATCTTCAGCCCGATGCTGACTTTTGCGGTGTTACGTCCCTTGCGGGCCTGTGCGCCCAAAGGATTGCTGAACTGCACACGGATTTCCACCGGTTGTGATTCCGAAGTGTTGCCCCAGAATCCGAACAACGTGCTACGCCCCTGTTGCAGCAGTACGTGATCGGCCGTCACTTCGAGCAGCTTGGCTCCATAGTCTTCGACATAGCCACCCAGTTTGTAAATGACCATATCTGCCGCAACGACTGCGGAAAACCAAACGTTGCTGATCATTGGGCCTTCGAGTTCCTTGGCCGCTTCAGCTTCGTTTTCACTCGCCAAAATCTGTTCGTTGGTCAGCACGCAGGTTTTGTCACGCCCCGTATTTTTGGCGTTATACAATGCCTTGTCTGCCCGGCGGAGAATGCTTTCCATCGAATCGCCGGTTTCCACTTCGGTGGCACCAAACGATGCCGTCACCCGCAAGCGACTGTTCCCTCCCATGGGGCACGACCGGATGGCCAGACGCAGACGTTCCGCCCGACGCTCCGCCTGTTCGAGAGTGGTATCGGGACAAAGAATGACAAATTCTTCGCCACCGTAACGCGCCACAAGTTCGCCGCAATAGGTTTCCCGCTGCAAGGTTTGAGCGATATCAATCAACACCTGATCGCCGACGGTATGGCCATACGTATCGTTGATGCTTTTGAAGAAGTCAGCATCAGCGAAGATCAGGCTGAACGGACTTTCGGGATCTTTCTGGAACTCATTCAGGTGGACCGTCAACTGCGTTTCCAGCTCTCCGCGATTGGCGACGGCAGTCAACGCATCGCGCGTCGCCGCGAGCTTCAATTCCCGCAACTCCTGCGGACGACGGTGGCCGCTGCGTGTGAGGTCACGATAAATCTCCACGACACCCAGGAGCTGTCCGGTATCATCGTGAATAGGTAAAGCCTGCAATTCGACACTCAAGGTACGACCATCGGCACGGTTCAGCTGCACGTCACAGACAACCGGTCCACCCCCTTGCACCACGCGGTGCATCGGACAATCGGTTTCATTGAGCGGCTCGCCATTCAGGTCGGAATACTTCAGCAACCCGCTGCTCCAACGGCTGCCAAGAACCTGTGTGGAGGGATGCCCCGTCAGATTCTGCAGGCTTCGATTCCAAACCAGTACGCGGAGATCGGCATCAAAAATGGCAAAACCGTCGTACAGACTTTCGAGGACATACAGATGGTTAAAGACGTGGCATAGGGAATTGGCTTCCAGCATTTGCTGGGGTCCAGCCGGACTGCAGATCTGCACGGCGTCAAAGTCGGAGCCATCGCTGGAATAGGGCAGGCCATGCCGAGCGATGTACCGTTCCAAGGCGGCCACCACATTGGCATCGAACTGCGTGCCGCCCTCTTTTCGCAGCACTTCCAGAATGCTTTCGTGTGTCCGTGCTGGGCGATCCGCCCGGACGGCACTCATCGACTCATAAGCCGCTGCGACTGCCAGAATACGTGCCCCTAGTTGAGTTTCACGGCCCATCTGCTTGAGGGGATCGCCACCGCCATATCGGGCTTGTGCCTGACTCAGCAGTTCGAGCAGGGAACGATCGACACGGCAGGCCTGCAGCACGTCGAGTCCCATATTGTAATGCAAGGCAATCAGTTCGAGCTCATCTGGACTGAGGCGGCCCGGTTTGAACAAGATGTGATCAGGGACGCCGATCTTGCCGATCTCATGCAGCAGCCCGGCCACTTCCAGCAGCTTAAGCGCATGCCCTTCCCAGCCCAGATATTCAGCGAGGCCGACAGCCAGCAAGGCAACGCGGCGCGAATGCCGCATGGTATTGATGTCACGATGATGCAAACCGGAGAGTAGATTCCGCAGCACGCTCGGGCTGATGATGCCATCGAGACTGGCATGTAACTCAGGCGTTTCCGCCTCTCTGACCGCCGTACAGGACATCCGCATCAGCAAAGCCAGATTCCGCGACGCATCGCATCCGGCGTGCGGGGCCAGCATCGTGGCCTGCGCCTCGGACAGATACAGCTGATCTGTGACCGATGACATGTAATGATCGGACATTCTGAAACCTACTGCGAAGCGGCGCCTAAGGACTCGTCCTCATCGCGAAACCTAGCTTCTGTCAAGCATTGAGCAAATCAGTCCGCGATTCCTCGCGACATCTGTTGACGGAAATCAACGCATGGCTGGTTTAGAGTGACCGCAGCGGTTTTAACGTTCCCTGACCATCGGCGACGGCGACGTTCCGAGGCGTTACAATCGTGACACGCCGCAAATTCGTTCAGGCTTTCGACCTGCTGACTCATGCATCTGCCGAGATTGGCCCGTCCATGTCAGAACCATTTGATGTGCTGATCGTGGGTTCGGGGTTCGGTGGCAGTCTGGCCGCACGACTTTGCCAGCAGATTGGATTGCGGCCTGTCCTAATCGATGCCCAGTCTCACCCCCGATTTATGATTGGGGAATCAACGACGCCGTTAGCCAACCTCGTATTGGAATCGATGGCGGATCGCTACCATCTTCCCTGGCTCCGTCCTCTGGCCAACTATTCTTCATGGAAAGCTGCGTATCCACAGTTGGATGTGGGCTTGAAACGCGGCTTCAGTTACTTCCATCAGATACGCGGAGAGGCATTCACGCCCCGGGCTGATCACGCGAATGAACTTCTTGTCGCCGCGAGTCATGGTCCGGATGATGCTGATACGCACTGGTTGCGGGCCGACTTTGATCATTTTCTCGTTGAGCAAGTCCGGGCCGCTGGCATCCCGGTGTTTGAACGCACACGCATCACTCACCTGGAATTGAACGATCAGACGTGGTTAGCGCAGACGGTGACCGATAACACGGGAACCAACAGGACGCTCGAAGCTGCATTCCTGATCGATGCCAGTGGCAGCGGAAATTTCCTGGCCAAGGTGTTGGACCTGCCGATTCAGACATCGTCGCTACTAACCCATTCGCGGGCCATCTATGGACATTTTCGCCATGTGCGCCCGTGGGAAGAACTGTATGTCGCGGCGGGTGGCCATGTAGCCGATCATCCCTTTCCTTGCGATCAGGCGGCCTTACACCACGTCTTCGATGGTGGGTGGATGTATCAATTAGGATTCGATTCCGGCATCACTTCCGCGGGGTTCAGTTTAAGCGATCTCGATATAACCGAGGCTCCGGAAGTCACATGGTCACGGTTGTTAAAAGAGTATCCCAGCATCGGCGAGCAGTTCGCTGAGGCGGAGGTGATTTCGAATCAAGGCCGATTGATTGCCACTCCGCGGTTACAACGCCAGATTGGTCAGGCCGCTGGCTCGAACTGGGCGATGTTGCCGAATGCGGCGGGCTTCATTGATGCCCTCCACAGCACGGGCAATGCCCA
The DNA here is from genome assembly GCA_016125225.1 of bacterium. GTDB lineage: Bacteria > Planctomycetota > Planctomycetia > Planctomycetales > Planctomycetaceae > DSVQ01. The sequence continues at coordinate 37,161 of WGME01000009.1, forward strand.
TACACTGATGGGAGTAGAGCGACTGATTTCCATCTTCGAGCAGCATTGGCAATCCCCCGGCTTAGGTCCCGCATTAGCCAGGTATGACCAGACCCTGCAGGCCGAATTGACGCTGATTGACCGCATTGTCGCCGGATGCTATCGAGGCTTTCGCGATTTCCCGCAGATGGTTGCCATGTCCCTGTTCTATTTCGCAACGGCGATCTGGTCGGAATTCCGGCGACGATCAGGAACTGATGTACCGACGGCGTTTCTCTGCGCAGATGAGCCGCAGCTGCGAACTGCTGTTGATCAAGCCATCGATATGATCGGTCGGACCGATGTTACGACAGACGATGTGGTGCAATCGATTCTAGGGTCCATCGCCCCGATCAATCTGGCAGGACTGGGTGATCCACAACGGCAGAACATGTACCCGTATCCGCAATAAGTCGAGAGACCAGCGTGGAGAGTCGAAAGCCAGAGTCCGAGCAGAAGCTCAATACGATCACCACTCGGCAGCGTCGCGCGATCTGGTGGAATGCCGCGTTATGGATGGCCGGACATACGCTGACATCCGGGGCCTTTCTTTCCTATTTCGCTGTCGATCTGGGAGCGTCTTCGTTGTTGCTGGGATTGCTGGCGGCGGCTCCTGAATTAGTCGGTTCTTCCGGGTTGTGGAGCCGCTGGCTGAGTCAGTGGGTGGGGTCACGTAAGGTGACGTGGCTGGTTTGTACGGTGATCGCCCGGGCCTTCACGATGCTGATTCCGTTGGCCGGCGCACCGCAGATGGAATTGTGGGGCCTGTCGTCGCCATGGGTAGTACTCGCTCTGGTTCTTATCAGCCAATCATTCCAGGGCGTAGCGACCACCTTGTATTTCGCCTGGCTGACAGATCTCACAACACCAACGGGTTGGGGCCGCCTTTTCGCGGGCCGCAACATTGCCAGCCTGATTGTCCAGATGACCGTTCCCGTGTTGGGTGGTTTGATCCGTGATCGCTGGAAACGCTCGATGCCGGCGGATGAACTCTGGTGGGCCTATGCCATCGTGTTTGCCATCGGCATCGGTCTATTGCTGATCTCCATCTGGCCGCTGTGGATGATTCCCGATCCTGAGCCTCGTCAGACATTCTCCGCCCGCCCGCCAGTCTTATCTCTCGGCAGATGGTGGCAAGATCGTTCACTGCGTCGTCTGCTCGCACACAGCTGGTGCCTGGCGATCGCGAATGGCCTCACGCAGGCGGCGTTCTTCAAATATCAGATCACGGTCGTGGGATTGAGCCTGACCGGATACTTTCTGCTCGCCGACATCATGTATGGCTTGCAGGTGATCACCAGCTTATGGGCGGGACGTTGCCGGACGGCGGCCGATCACCGTCGCGTGCTGTTCCTGGGGACATTGATCACCACGTTCTCGCTGCTGTTCTGGTGCCTGGCATCCCGCGAGCAATGGTGGTGGCTGATCGGGGCATTCGTCTGCTGGGGAGCCTTCGGAGCCGTGAATGTTGCTGGCCCCAATCTGCTGTTCGCACTGAGTCCGCGTCACGAAACCACCGTTCCGCTCGCGTTGTTCCGTCAAGTCGCCGGAACCTTAGCGGGCTTATCGGGCATCCTCGGCGGCTGGTGGCTCGACAGTCTGACGGTCTTCAGTGATACCGGAAAACCGACGATTCCACTCACGGCCTTCTGGCTGATCTTCGCCACATCCTGGATCGGCCGAGTCATCGCCGCCCTGCTGGTGCTGCGTGTTCCTACTGGTTCAGACCTGACCCCTGAAACCTGACCCCTGTTTCCTACGTATTAAACAGGAAGTGACAGATGTCGCCGTCCTGCATGATGTATTGCTTCCCTTCCACACGGAGCTTGCCCGCGTTGCGGATTTCTTTTTCGGTCTTGTAGGTTTCGAGATCGTCGAGGTTATAAATTTCGGCGCGAATGAAGCCCTTTTCGAAGTCGGTATGAATCACCCCAGCGGCTTGCGGGGCCGTCGCACCAACGCGAATTGGCCAGGCCCGCACTTCCTGCTCTCCCGCCGTGAAGAAGCTCTGCATGCCGAGCGTGTGATAGGCCGCCCGCGCCAAAGCTGCGAGTGCCGGTTCTTTCAGACCGACCGATTCGAGCATATCTAACCGATCGGCTTCTTCCAGTTCGGCGAGTTCTGATTCGAGTTTCGCACAGACGGGGACCACATCGGCCCCCACTTTCGCAGCGAACTCGCGGACCTGCATCACCAGCTTGCCTTCGCCCGCGAGGTCGTTCTCATCGACATTGGCTACATACAGAATCGGTTTCGCCGTCATCAAACCAAAGCTCGAGACCGCTTTCTGCTCGGTTTCGTCGAAGGTCATCTTGCGGAGCGGCTGATCGCTTTGCAGCTGAGCCAGGCACTTCTTGATGACTTCGACACGCAGCTTGGCTTCTTTATCGCCGCTCTTCGCCGAACGTTCGGCTTTGGGGAGCGAGTTATCGAGCGTCTGCATGTCGGCGAGCATCAGTTCGATTTCGATCGTCTCGATATCGGAAACCGGATTGACCGCACCGGCGACGTGAATGACATCGTCATCTTCAAAACAGCGGACGACCTGCAGAATGGCGTCGACTTCACGGATATGGCTGAGGAACTTGTTGCCGAGTCCCTGACCTTCGCTGGCCCCCTTCACAATCCCGGCGATGTCGACCAGTTTGAGCGCGGTCGGCACAATCTTCTTCGGGACAATATATTTCGTGATCCGAACCAGTCGGTCATCGGGCACACTGACGATGCCCTCATTCGGCTCGATCGTGCAAAAAGGATAGTTCGCACTCTGTGCCGATTTCGACATCGTGAGAGCATTGAACAGTGTGCTTTTGCCCACGTTGGGCAGACCAACAATTCCGGCTTCCATGATCCTGCTTGATGCTGAGAGTACGCGGCGGAGAACGACGAACAGGCCCCAAGATACCGCACTCCGCCCATCCACGCCACCGGGGCCAACCGGTGTGTCTATGCGAAGAGTTTGCTGATTTTGAGATCAGGACTGCTCCGCGAATGGTGCCAGTTCAGGGATGGCAGACGCCCCGGAGATCAACCGGGACAGTTCTGTTTGTGGAATGGCGGGAAAGTCCCGGCTTTGCGATTCTGAAAAGTCCTTGTGATCACCTCAGATAACAAACGAGCATCAAATTCAAAACGCCGCGACAGGAGCCACAGATCAAAGAAGTCCTTCAGACGACCGTTGAGCTGCCCGAGCTGCACCATACTGGCCAAGCCAGCGGCCGTGGTTGCAAACATATGCACACCAGTTGATACTGACGACATCACAATTCTTATCCCGAATCTCACGTTTCGATTCTCAAAGGATGGCAGCCATGAAGCGTTGTGTTGGACTCAGCCTGTGCCTCGCGTGGTGTGTCTCGGCACTTCCGGCCGCCGAACTTCCAAAACCCGTCCGCATGGGTTGCGGCATCATGACGTTCGAAACCGTGCCCGGCTGGGGGCTGGGTGACGACGGCAAATCGCAGATCGGCCCAACGCACGGCAGCGTGGTCATCGATAAAGCGGGCAACATCTACACCAGCGCTCAAATCGGCGTCTTCGTGTTCAATCCCGAAGGCAAAATCGTCCGCCGTTTCATTGGCGATCAATACTCGAACATTCACGACATGGAAATTCGTGACGAAGGCGACGCCGAGTTCATCTACGGAGCCCGCAACGCGGCGGCCGAAGGGATCAAGTTCCATGCAGAAACCGGCGACATTCAACTCACGCTCAAATACCCGGAAGAGTCCGGCCTGAAACTCACCAAGTTCGCACCAACGGCGATCACCGTCGCACCGAACGGCGAGATCTACCTCTCCGACGGTTATGCCAGCAACCACATCTTCAAGTTCGACAAGACCGGTAAATACGTTTCACACTTCGGCGTGAAGGGGAACGGCATGAAGGAATTCAACACCGCCCACGGCATGACCCTCGATACCCGTTATGATCCGCCGCGGCTGCTCATCTGCGACCGCAATCACACGCCGAAGGGTCGGTTGTTGCACTACACGCTCGAAGGCGAGTTTCTTGAAGAAGTCGTCACCGGCCTGGGGATGCCCACCTCGGTCGCTATCCAGGGCGACTATGTTTCGGTCCCCGATCTGCACGGGCGGCTGGTGATTCTCGATAAGAGCAACACCATCATGGCGGTGCTGGGTCACAACCCCGACCCCAGCAAACGCGGCAGCTTCAACGTCCCGCAGGAACAATGGATCGAAGGCCTCTTCAGCGGCACCCACGGCTCCTTCTGGGACAAAGACGGCAACCTCTACGTACAAGACTGGAACACCTCCGGCCGCATCATGAAACTCGTCCGCGTGCCACTGCAGTAACCGCGAGCGAAGAACTGCGCCCCGTGTTGTATCGGCGATAGTAAAGCCGCCACCGCCGCGTGGCGGGGTATCTGATCGCGTAGGCTGGGTTAGCCGCTAGGCGTAACCCAGCCATGACAATCAATCGAACGGGCAGCCATCTGGATCATGCAGAAGAAGCTGGGTTACGCTCCGCTAACTCAGCTTATGTCACTGTCGGCATTCAGCTTCGCTTCCGCGTACCGCAGCTTCCGAACAATCTACTCCTGCGCTTTCATCTCTGATCTCGTGGGCCTTTAGGGGGCGGTTGAGACCATCATACCGCGTGGTTCAGAATCCAAAGGCAGACCACATTGACATGCTTCTTCAAATCCTCACCAAACATTCATAATTTCTTCATAAATGGGCTGTATCTTCCGCCATCTTACATCGCTCGTAATGAAAAAAACCTCGCTTGCGGCTGGTACCCGCAAGCGAGGTGCATTGCTGCTCTCGGTGGATTTTGCGGCCCCCCGTGAGCGGCATTCTTTGTTATTGCCGCACTAGAAAGAAGTTGGCCATGTCTTTGCCAACACTTCTACGTGTCGTAGGCTATGGCTCCCTTGTTGTGGTGGATTCACCCGGGGGGCACGTTCTTGCGTACACGTCGATCTTCATTGCCGAGCTTCTGGAAGCTAGTGCAGAACTCAAACATCCCGCAAAGAAGGAGACAAAAGAAATCAACAACAAATAACTAGCTGAGAACTCGGAAGAAAATTCTTCCAGTCATGCTGAATCGCAGATGTTAGTGGTCTGGTACCCTGTTTGTCAATCAACCGCAGCGTTTTTTTTTTGTGTGTGTTATTGGCACAGGGAATACCGGGTAAATCTCTGCTGTAACATAGTTGCAAAATTTTACCTGGTAGTGGTTTACGTCTCATTATTTCTTGTTACTCAAGTTTTCACGTTAACGGGTCCATAGGCGGATTTTTGTTCGCCTATAGACCTGGTGTGTACGAATGTTACCGTTATTTCTGGGGCCTTGCTGAAATTGAGGGTGTAAATCTGGCTCGAATCTTCACCCTCACTCCTGCCGATGTAGCCCACACGAGAATGACACCGTCCACGATTACCTCGCGTGTGCCACTGCTGGCTTGGCCAGCAGTGGCACACGAATCGCTTCGGCGATGCCTCATCCATGCACAATCTCGCCGATCTCCGCCAGATAGACTTGGCGGCCGTCGGCGTGGGGGGAATCGAAGACCACACTCTTGCCGTCGCGGCTGGCGCTCGGGTGGTTGTCGCAGCGCCATTCGCCGCGGTATTCCCGGGGTGAGACGAAGTGCCCGAGCGGAACGCGGCGGTTGGTGGGGATGTGATACAGGTACGGGTGCTGGATGCCCGCCGCATCGGGATAGGTGTCGTTCAAGACCCAGGTGTTATCGGTCCCCGGCACATAGGTGTTGTGGCCATTTTTGGTCATCACATCAGGGCCGACTGGGGTCACGTGTTCGGTGTGGTCTTCGTAGAGATAGAACCGGTCCATGAGCGACGGGTGCCAGGCCCAGGCGAAGATGTGTTGCGGATCACGCCAGACGAAGTGCGACGTGCCGCCATGCGGGTCGAGGACATACGGGTCGCTGCCATCGTAGTTGATGGTGATGGCCCGCGTGAAAAAGGCCTGCTTGAAGCCCGGCGTGTGCCAGCGATGCAGGAAAAAGAGCCGCGAGCCATCGGGGTTGCACAGCAGGTGATTGAACCAGTGCTTCGACTGCGGACGGAAGGCGGCTTCCTCGCGGCCGAGGTAGGGAATTTGTGCGGCGTCGGCGAACGAGAAGATCAGTTCCTGTTGCCCCGTCTGTAGATTGATCCGCCAGAGACCGGCGTCATCGGGGGCGAGAACGTCACGATTCGGGTCCACGATTCCGGCATAACCATAGCCGGGGCGGGTATCGTTCAAACGGCGGAAGTCGGGGGCAAACGCCGTCTGACCATCGGAACTCAGGCAGTAGAAAGGCACTGGCAGCGTGCGGCGTTTGCCGGTCTGCACATCGAGAATGTGGGAGACGAACCGGTCGCCGTCGCGGTCGTTCCAGGCGACTTGTGAAGCCGTACCGGGGACCCATTGCAGCATACACCCCTGCTGCCAGTTCCAAGCGGACGATGACCCCAGTTCGATCCAGCGATCATGATCACTGGTATCGACCATGCCAACGCGGATGGTATCGTCGGCGGTGGGGGAACGGCCTTCGAAATCGACTTCGTTGGCCAAGACGAGCTGATTCGTCGGATCAAACAGCAGCTTGTCGTAATAACCCCGCCAGTGAAATTTTGGACCGTGCGTAATGGCCCGCACCGGCGGCAGTTTTTCCGTGGTCGATGAGGCATCCTGAGCCCATAACCGCTGCTGAAGAAACTGGCACGCGGTGAACGACAAGCCAAGAGATTGCAGAAACGCACGGCGGGAGTAGGACGTCATGAGCCAAACCTTCGACTTCTGCTGAAACGATGTTTCAGAAGCTGCTTTCCATGAGTCGAGTCGTGAATTCCACGCGGACCCTGTTGGAAAGCAGCTTATCAGGTTTCATTGGCTCGGGGCGACCTTCAGGTTCGGCGTTAGCCAATCACTTCTTCGCGGTCGTAGTCGCAAATTCTCCGCCGATGAGTTGGATGCTAATCTCAGCGGGGAGGAAGCCGGTATCGATATAAGTGAAGGTCAGCGACAGGTCGCCTTTCTTCAATGCGACGGTGCCCGCCATGTCATCCAGCGTGGCGACTTCTTCTTTCCAGCCGTCCTTGGTGAAAGCCTTCTGCCAGTCGACCACCAGCGACTTCGCTTTGCCGCCCGCAGTTTTGAACTCGATATTCGTGGGCTTGGTCTGTACGTCTTTGGCCTCGGCGGGCAGGGTGATAGCCACTTGCGTCTTCGGAGCGCTCTTGCCAGCAGCTGCCGCTTTCATGGCGGCGGCTTTGGCCCGGGCTTCGATTTCGGCCACCACTTTGGCCGTCTGATGTTTGACCAGCACCTGATATTTCTCATCGACCTTGGTCAATTGAATTTCGATGAGATCCTTCGCGGGATTGCGGAGGATCAGCTCTTCGCGGAAATCGACTTTCAGGAAGTGATCGGTGGTGGCCTGCCAGCCTTCCTTGCTCAAGGCTGACTGATAGAACTTCTGCAGGCCTGCGGCATCGAGTGCGGTCTCGAAGGAAATGGTGGTCGTGGTGTCGGCGTATTGCAGCATCTGGGCATCGGGCGGGGCGGGCAAATCGGCCGACATCAGGCTCGAGGTGTAGTTGATCATCGTCTTGCCCGGCTGAGCGGGGGCATCCGAAATCAGCAGTTGCAACAGCACGGCATGCTGTTTGAAAGTATGCATCGGCCCTGCACTGCCATACGGTTGCCAGCCTTTCGCGGTGAGGACCTTGATGCACTCAGCCAACGCCGCTTCGGGTTTGGCATCGGACACATAGAGTTGCGTGATCGGAAAGCTAGAAAGGACTTTGGCACCGGCAGGCGCGGGCACAGTCTTTAAGTCGACATTGCCCAACTGTTGCAGACTCAGGCTGACCAGGTCCCCTTGAGGAAAGGCCGAAAGTGCCAGCCGGTAGCCCTGCTTCTCGAATGTCGCGCTGGCATAGGCCTCGGAAATGGTGCTGCCGGGCAGTTCTTTCCAGCCCTGCTTGGCCAAAGCGGCCTGATGATATTTGGTAAGATTGGCCACGTTCCCCGGGGCGTTGTAGCTCAGGTTGGCGAGCGTCTGTGAGGGTGGCGTTTCCGCTTTGGGAGCCAGCGGGAAAGTTCGCAGATCGAAATTCTTCGCGGCTTCAGCGACAGTGGCGGGTGGTGCGGCTGAGACTCCGCCAACCAGAAACAGGCATGAGCTGATCACAAGGCACGGGAACCAACCGCGAGACATGGCGACTCCAGATTTCAGAGAAAACGATTTCCACCGGCGCTGCAAAGCCGTACGGTACGGAATCATCCTTGTTACTGGCCCGGAACGCAATTCAACCCGCTTATGGGATGAGACGGCGTCATGAATTTCTCACGAGATACCTGGTTTCGCCTGACGGCCTTGGCATCGTTTGTCGCCGCCTATCGTTTTATTGCGCATGGCGTGACGTTGAAGGATCATGTTTCTTTAGGAATTGGTTACGCCGCCCTGGCTGTGGGCCTGATATTCGTTGTGATGGCCTTCCGCACGAAGCGGCATGAATAAAACCTCCCGGAGGTTCATAACGCAGAGCTCTGGGTGCCCGCTGAGAGACAGGCTGTTTTTACAGCAAAACACGGTTGAAACTCGTCTTGCTCTGATCGTCAGCCCCCGTTAGAGTTCGCCCGCCGCGAGCTTCGGCAGATTTTGCCGCTCGTGGCCCAAGGCCATGTTTTGCGGGCGAACGATTGATGCGGCCGGAACTTTACCAGCGACTGCGCTGTCCCCGTTGCCAGGGTCGGCTGGGGTTACAGGTCGAGGCCGGTACTTATGACGACGTCACCACCGGCTGGCTTGATTGCCTGGCTTGCGTGGAACGCTTCGCGATCATTTCGGGTATTCCGCGATTTGTGCCCTGCGAAGCCTATGCCGATAGCGTGGGCATTTTATGGGACGCATTTCGACATGCAGTCCTCGACAGTGCTTTAGGTCTGACGCAGAACCATGACCGCTTCCTGCAACAGAGCGGTTGGACTGTTGACGAGCTGCAAGGAAAATGGATTCTTGAAGTCGGTTGCGGTGTCGGCCGTTTTACCGAGATTGCGTTTCAAGCCGGTGCGAACATCGTTGCGGTCGATTATTCCACGGCCGTTGATGTTTGCCATAAAAATCTGGGCGATGATCCGCGGCTGCATTATGTGCAAGGCGATATCTACGGTTTGCCGTTTCGTCCGGCGCAGTTCGATTATGTGTATTGCTTCGGCTTGCTGCATCGGTTGCCCGACCCGCGTTCCGCCATTCTGCATCTGTCGACCCATTTGAAACCCGGTGGGAAGCTAGCGGTCGATATTGCGCCGCCACGCTGGTTCCGCCGCTTTGGTCCCACAGCCTGGCTGCGCTTCCTGACACGTCACATGTCCCGGGCGACGGCCCTCAAGTTTTCGATGGCTCTCACCAACGCCTTACTGCCGGTGCAGCGGGCTCTGGGGATGGTGCCGGGAATTGGTCGGCGGCTGGAGCGGCTATTGCCCATCGCACCGATTGATACTTTGGGATTATGCACCCGCGAGGTCCAGCACGAACGGGCCTGCCTGGCGATGTGCGACCGTTTGACGGCGACGCATCATCAACCCGGTTGTCGCGACAAACTCACCGAGTGGTTGACCGACGCGGGCATCAATGACCGACAGATTTTCGCCACACAGTGGATTGTCGGCCGGGGGAGCAAGCCCGTGGCTCACCAATCAAACTCCAGCATGAGCACTCCCACCCAGCCACGGGCCGCGTGATCGTTGATATCATGCCTCCGTAAATGGTCCGCCGCCGAATCGCGCCAATTGTTCCCGCACGGTGATGCCGCCGATCTCTTGCGGTGAGGATTTCCGGTCAATCGACAAGGCGGCAGCCACCCCGGCGGCTTCTCCCATGGCCATCGCGGTCACCGTCACGCGTGTCGAGGCATGCGCCCCGCGCGTCGCTGAATGACAACGTCCCGCGACCAGCAGATTCTCAATCTGCTGTGGCAGCAGTGAGCGATAGGGAATGTCGTACGGCTCCGGTTGGACTTTCTCGGGCGCGAAATCATTCGCACTGCCCACCGTCACCTTGTTCGGATGCAAATCGAGATACCAGCACCCGGTGGCAATGGCGTCGTCAAACCGCCGGCTCTGCATCAGGTCCTCTTCCTTGAGCACGTATTGGCCAATCAGCCGGCGTGATTCCCGCACACCAATCCAAGGATAGGCTTCCAGAAGGTACGAGTTTTCGAAGCCCGGCACATGCTGTTTCCACGCGCGAAACATCGCATGGGCATCGGCTCGCCCCTGCATCTCGGCCCGTGACAAATCGGCGGCATCGGTGGGGTTCGCAGGCACACGCACGCCATGCACGTAGATTTCGTCATCGCCGAATAGGAACATCACGCCCGGGCCGTAGTACATCGGCAGCTCACCCGATTGCTGAGCCATCGCCAATGCCGCACGACATTTCTGACTCAGGTCGGGTGTCTTCTTCACATGACCGATCCGAAAGTGCAATGTGAGTGGCTGGACCTCAGCGTTCTGTTCAAACGGAGCGCCGGACCACGCAGCGACATCGGCATCACCAGTGCAATCTATCACGACTTTCGGCTGCACACGGACAATGCCATCCTTATTCGCAACGCAGACCTCATGAATGCGGGTGCCTTGTGTGATGACATCACACACCAGCGAATTGAACAACACCTGCAACCGTGGTTGTTGCTCTTTCAGCAATCGGTCGAGCAGCAGCTTGAACTCGAAGGTGTTTGGAATGGTGGGATTGTGCTTGGCGACCGTCTTGGCATCCGCCGCACAAACGCCAGACTTTGATAACAGTTCCAGTGCAATCCCTCGGACCACGATACGGTGATCGCGAATGTTAGCAATGCCATCGAAGTAGGGTAACCCGACGCTGGTAATGATACCGCCCGCAAACGGCGCTTTCTCGACCAGCAGCACCTGGGCCCCGGAACGGGCCGCCGCCAATGCTGCCGCGGTCCCCGCACAACCGCCGCCGCACACCAGCACATCGACGGAGATCGTTTTGGAAAGTCGCGGAGATGTCGCCGCTTTCGTGGCTGCCTGGGTAGGTGTGACCATCGCCGTCGCTGCAACAGCGGTCGCGGCGCGCATAAATTTCCGTCGTGAATTGCCTGGCTGTGTCATGATGTCGGTCTCGCGGAGTATGGTCAAAGGAGATGGTTTTCATAATAGTCACGTCACGCCATTTTCAGAACCAATCCGCAATCGTTAGCATTGCTCCTGAGCTATCGGCATTGCATCATGCTGGAGTGCTGTCAGGCCTTATAAGGTTGACGATATGCCGCTAAAAGATCCCATCGCTGCCTACAACGCCAGCAGCAACCTGGAGGCCCATCTCGTTTGCACGCTGCTCAATGAAGCGGGTGTCGAGGCGATGGTTGTGGAAGATGTCTCAACGGCTGGGCTATGGGTCGGTGGCACGGTCAGTGAGATTCACAAGCCGCAAGTCTTCATTGAACGCGATGACATCGAACGAGCCCGACCTCTGCTAACGGACTATGATTGCCAGAACGCCACTCGCACGGCCGCCCAGAGAAATTCGGCAGCCGTGGACTTCATTCAAATGGAGTGCGAGCACTGCCGTTCTCTTTTGCAGTTCGCTGGATCACTCAGCGGCACCGTGCAGTTGTGCCCCCAGTGCAGAAAGTATGTGGATGTTGTGGACCCGAATGCTCCGCAAGACTGGCAAATTGCCGATGAATCTCCTTAAACCATGAGCTTGCAATACTTCACTGCTGCTGAGGCCGCATGCCGGTACGATCGCTATCGTCCCAAGGTGCATCGCGTGCTGCTCGACTGGTTAGCGACCGTGGTTCCCGGACGACGATTCACCCGGGCCTTGGATGTGGCCTGTGGGACCGGCGACTCCACGGTGCCACTGATGGAGATCGCCAACCAAGTCACCGGTATCGACACCTCTGCGGAAATGCTCCGGTTTGCGGCCGCGAAAGGTCTCGCTGTTCAACAGAGATCGTATCAGGAACTACCCACTGGTCCCTTTGATCTCATCAGCGTCTGTATGGCCTGGCATTGGTTTGATCGCGATCTCGCGATCTCTGAGTTGAGGCGAGTTTCGGCACCATCAGCGATCTGGTTGATCAGCAACTTCGCCTTTGCGGGACGACCTGGTGACACGACGTTTCAACGCTGGCTCAAGGAATGGTACCTCTGTGAGTTCCCTTCGCCACCCAGAAAACCGACGACCTTCTGGGTGACGCCAGCGGATCAGGGACTTGCTGAACTCGCTCACCAATCGATTACCTTACCACTGACATTTTCCCGCGAGGACTTGATCGGCTATCTGACCACACAATCCAATGTCGAGGCCCGCATACAGGCCGGCCTGAGTTACACCGATGCCGAACAAATGATAGATGCAACCATGCCAGTGACGTCGTCATCAGGATTTGAGTACATAGGGCAATACACGGTAGTGGAGGTCAAGTAGGACAGTCACCATCCAGCAGCGCCAGTAAGGGCGATTAGAGGTTCCGCGTTCATCGGCACTTGCTCGCACTGCGGACTGGTTGCGATCCAACAATGCTCCCGGTCAACCAGTCTTACCGCCCCACATTGGCTCCCGGAAACGTCACGCGGTACACTACCTGGTTCGTGTCGATTCCCGATTCTCCGTGGTCTATTGTGAAGTATCGCTCGCTATGAAAGCCGTTGCTGTGATCCCCGGACGCCCGAACAGCGTCCATCTCACCGAAGCTCCGATGCCCCAACTCAACGATGTGCCCAATGGGCGGGGCGTACTGGTGAAAGTGCTGCAAATCGGCGTTGATGCGACCGACCGGGAAATCAACGAAGCCCTCTATGGCAATCCGCCCCCGGGATTCGACTACCTCATCATCGGCCACGAAAGTTTTGGCGAAGTGGTCGAAGTCGGGCCCAATGTCCGCGATCTGAAACCCGGTGATCTCGTCTCCTGCACCGTGCGTCGGCCGGGAACATCGATCTACGATCAGATCGGTCGTAATGACATCACCAGTGAGGAAACATACTACGAGCGCGGGATCAACCTGCGGCACGGTTACCTCACCGAGTACTTTGTTGACGACTGCGAATTCATGGTGAAGGTGCCGCAGGGGCTGAAGCACCTCGGCGTTTTGTCTGAACCGGCGAGCGTCTGTGCGAAGGCGCTCGAGCAGGCGTATCTGGCGCAACAGCGATTGCAGGTATGGCGGCCGAAGAAGGCCTTCGTACTGGGTTCCGGTCAGATCGGCTTGCTCGCCACGATGATGCTGCGTCTTAAGGGTCTGGAAGTTTACACCCTGGCCCGCGGACCGAAGCCGAACCTCAAGGCGGAAATCGCGGAAGGTTATGGTGCCACTTATGTCAGCACCAAGGCCAAGAGCCTGAAAGACCTCGCGAAGGAAGTCGGCAAACCCGATCTGATTTTTGAAGCGACGGGAAACAGCCAACTCTGTTTCGAGGCGATGGAAGTCCTCGGACTGAATGGGGCACTGGTCTGGACCAGCATCACCGGCGGTAAGAAGGAAGTAACGGTTCCGGCCGATGCGATCAATCTGCAATGGGTGCTCGGAAACAAGTTGCTCGTCGGTTCGGTCAACGGCAACCGCTATCATTTTGAGCAGGGCATTGCGGCCTTGGCCGAAGGGGAGCTCGCCTTTCCCGGCGTGACCGAAAAAATCTTGACCAACCCCGTGCAGGGTCTCGACCATTATCAGGAAATGATGCGGTTGCTGGTCGAAGAGAAGGACGCACTGAAGGTCTTTGTCAACGTGTCGTAGCCAACCGATTCGGCAAACCGTTTCCGTGGTTTTCGCTGATCGGAATGATGAAATCTCTTTGATGGGAGCGGTTGACACTGGACCTGAGAGCACGAACCGCCTGTAATTCATGTGAAGCCGATCGCTGAACACCGTCACTGGATGCCATTGCATGACAGAGGTGATTGCCGCCGAGCAGGGGCAGCGCAAAACCGCGTTGTCAGGGATGACGACGATCTTCATCGCCATGGTGCTGGTGCTGGTGTACTACCAGGCGCCCTTCATGCGGGCGGGTTGGGCTGGGTACTATTATCCGCTGTTCTGGATGTTCATTGCCAGCTTGGTTATCTATGGCGTGTTGGCCCTGACGTTGCCGACGCATTGGACACAACGGCTGACATCGCTCAGTCGGCATCGCATGACGATTCCCCGTGAGGGAATTGGCTATTTGCTGATCATGACGGTGCTGTTCATCGGTTCGTCGCTGACGCACTCGAACACGCTGCTCCTCGTGTTCGCTGCGATGGCCGGACCATTCGTGGTGAACGGCTGGGTGACCTATACCATGCTCAAGAATGTGCGGGCGTCTCGCACTCCTCCCGCGCGGGCCATGGTCGGTGAGTTATTCAGCGTCGAAATCGATCTGGAAAATCAGACTCACCTCGTTTCGATGTGGATGATGGTCGCTCAAGACCAGGTGACATACGGCCATTCCACCTGGGTGCCCACGGTACTGTTTACACGTGTTCCTTCCATGTCGGTCATCGCCGGGCATTACCAGATGCGGTTAATGCAACGGGGGCGTCATCATTTTGGACCGATACGAATTACATCCCGCTTTCCTTTGGGGCTCATCGAACGAGGTTGCTTATTTCGCGATTTTGGCGAGATGCTGATTTATCCTCGGATCGGCCGGCTGTCGCCGCAATGGAAGCGGCGGTTGCTCGGTGCGAGTGAATTGATTGAAACGCCACAACCGCGCTCTGGTGTCTTCGATGACGAATACCACCATTTGCGGGAATATCTGTCGGGAGATAATCCCCGGGCCATTCACTGGCGAAGTTCCGCCCGACGGAATCAATTGATTGTGCGTGAGTACCAGCAGAATCGCGAGCACCATCTGTTATTGCTCGTCGACTTATGGCTTTCGAACCAGCCTGCTGAAACCAGTCGCCGCTTGGTGGAACAGGCGTTGTCACTCACCGCGACGTTGTGTTCTGAACATCGCTGGGAATGTCGCGGTGCCACCTTGACAGTGGTTTGCTGCGGCAAAGAAACCTGGCGGTGGGAAGCCCGGGCCAATTCGTCGGGGCTGGAATCTCTCTTTGATCGTCTGGCGTTGGTCGAGCCGAGCCGTGAGAACGACTTTGTTCCGCAAGCCCGGAAAGCGATGAGCCAGATGGCAACAAACACGCGCGTGGTTGCCATATCACCCCGTGTTGAAGCCATCGATTTGCGTGCCGACGCTTCCCTGCCCACGGAATCGTTGTCGGTCGCAGCGATCCAGTGGTTGAATGTGGATGACACCACGTTTGCAGACCTGATTCAATTCCCTGATGAGCTGCCACGGCAACCGGCTTCGGTGGTCACCCCCGTATTGCAGGAGACAGCCTGATGCAGGTGGTGTCACTCTTCAAAATCAGCCTGTATGCTCTGACGGCTTTAGCGGCCTGGATGCTGGGGAGCGCGGAAAACGGTTGGATTCCGTATATCACGCTACCCGTGCTGATCGCGGCCTATCTCGTGATCGAATCCAAGCCCGGGCGGTCCTTACCTCCGGGACCAGCCAATTTTCTGGGGGCATTGGCCGTCGCTGCCGCCGCGTGGGAATTCTCCTTCCCCGATAAGGAAGCCAAGTTGCTTTCCGGGGCTCACCTCCTGGTCTATGCCACCTGGATTGTGATGTTCCAGGAAAAAACCTACCGCATGTACTGGTGGGTGATGGGCCTGGGTGTCCTGCAGGTCGCCGTGGCGTCGGTTCTCTCTCCGGGGCCGTGGTTTGGCTTGTATCTGGTCGTTTACATCTGCGGCGCGCTGTGGACGATGAGTATCGCTTCTCTGTACCAAGTGCAGCAGTTGTATGGGTCCGGTCAGGTTGGCTGGCAGTGGGAAACGCCATTGACCAACGGCCATAGTCCGTCCGGTGAAATCGCATCTATCATGGTTCTTCCTGCAGTCCAGCACGATGAATCTCAGCAATGGCTCTCGCGAAGATTCTTTGGTGGGATGCTGATCCTCACATCGATGTCGGTCGGTGTGTCGGCGGCATTCTTCGCCTTCACGCCCCGTGTCTGGTTCGGGCCGCAAAACATCTTTGGGGACGAAACAATCGAAGGGCTGACCGACCGCAAATCGACCACCGGGTTTGCTCGTGAAGTCCGACTCGGTGAATTGGGCGAAATTCTGGAAAGTCTGGAACCGGTCTTCTCGGTGACCTGTGTCGATGCGCTCACGGAAGAACCTGTCACCCTGGAGGCTCTGTCGCAGCGTCTCGGCATGGAAGAGCCCTACTTCCGCGGTGCCGTGATGACCGAATATGAACGCGGCAACTGGTATCCCGAGCGAAATGATCAGCCGGTGCGGATGAGCCGCATTTTCAATAAGCCGGGGATTCGCCAGGAAGTGGTAATGGAACCCACGGTCGAGGAAGTGTTGTTTTGTGTCGGCACGCCAGCCGCCGCCGAAATGCTGTCGCGACGTGAAGACATTTTCCTGCATCTCTCAACCGGCATCATGGTTCGCGAGACACGGCCGGAATCACGCGAGCGCGTGCACTACATCTCATATGTGGAACCAATTTCCGAGGAGTTGCGACGCGTGCGAGGCACACCGGTGGCACGTGGACTCTGGTGGCAGAATATCGAGCGGTCTTATCTACGGCGGACACAGTTTTTCGATCAGCGACGGTTTCCGGTGCTGACGGCTTTGGGCCAGCAGCTTGCCAAAGACCTGCAGAATCAACTGGGCCATGAACCGACACCTTATGAAATTGCCCAGCACTTTGAATATTACCTGCGAGACAGCGGCGGGTTCGGCTACACCCTCAATTTGTCCGTGGTCGATCCATCGATCGACCCGGTCGAAGACTTTTTGCAGAACCGGAAAGAAGGACACTGCGAATACTTCGCTTCCACTTTGACGCTGCTGCTCCGTTCGGTGGGCATTCCCGCCCGACTCGTCAGCGGTTTTAAGGGGGGCGACTACAATCAGCTGCGGGGGGTATGGGAGGTCAAGGAATGCCATGCCCATGCCTGGGTGGAAGCCTGGACGGGTAACGATGTCTGGATCACATTGGACCCCACACCGGGTCTGGCACGGCAGGAAACCATTGCCGATGTTTCCAGCAAAATTGGTTTCTGGGGCAAGCTACGATCTTCCTCATCCATGATGTGGGAAGACTATGTGGTCAATATCAATCTGCAACGTCAGAAGCAGTCGCTGTATCGACCGTTGCAGGAATTCTTCAGCAAGCTGGTCGCCTTAAGCAAGCGTGTCTTTGGCTCCTGGGAATCGTTCTGGAACAGCCTGGTCTATGTCGCCACGCATCCTTCCGAATGGCTGAGCATTACGGGTGGCATTCTCACTTTTGTGCTGCTGCTCTCGTCCTTTTTGTTCGTGCGATTCTGCCAATGGCTCTGGAAATTTCTGACAGACTCGGGGTTTCGCCTCTCCTGGTGGGAAGCCTCTCAGCCCATGCCTTTGGCCGTGGTCTTTTATGAGCGCTTTCTGAAGTCGCTGAAGAAGCTGGGTATTCAGCGAGCACCCAGCGAGACGCCGCTCGAATTCGCACAGAGTCTGGAAGAACGGTTCCGGACTATCACGCCCGATGGCGCACTGCGGGAATTACCCGAGCGTGTCAGTCGTGCATTTTATTCCGTACGCTATGGCGGCGAGGAACTACCACCGACCGAGCGCGACTGGCTCGAACAACAGCTGGCACAACTCGAAGCCGTCGTTCAGCCCCGGCACAAGCCCGCCCCAGCCTGATAGTGTCCCCGTCTTCTGCATGCACAACCAGGTTTGTTGAACATGGTTTATCTCAACCGCATCTATACCAAAACCGGTGATGATGGTACGACAGCGCTCGGGGATGGCACACGCCTTTCCAAAACCCATGCCCGCATTACGGCTTATGGTGGTGTCGATGAGTTGAATGCCGTCCTGGGACTGGCCTGTCTGCATGCGCCCTCCACCGGCTTCGCCACACCATTGCGACAGATCCAGAATGATCTGTTCGATCTGGGGGCGGATCTCTGCATTCCGGAAACCGATGCTCCGACCGACTATCCTCCATTACGCGTGACCACACGGCAGGTGGAACAGTTAGAGCAGTGGATTGATGCGGCGACGGCGAAACTCGAACCGCTGACGAGTTTTACTCTGCCCGGTGGCACACCGTTGGCGGCCCATTTCCATTTGGCTCGCACGGTCTGCCGACGAGTCGAGATTGGGGTCGTTCGGCTGGCAGAAACAGAGTCCATCAATCCGCTGGTGCTGCAATACCTGAATCGACTTTCGGATCTGTTGTTCGCCTGGGCCCGCCTCGCGAATGATAACGGCCGCGGCGATGTGTTATGGATACCGGGCGGAAAAGCGGAGTGACGACGGGCCACATGGTGGCAGACAAGTCACCTGTCACGTTCCGTACGAACATAAGGTCTCAGGCACGTCATCCGTCGCGGTTATTCAGTGACGACGGCGGCTTGCCAGCCCGCGAGAAGCTGCGTCGTCAGGCTGTCGACAAGTCCTCGATGCGCAGCGTCATTCGCGATGTTGGTGTTTTCCTGCGGGTCGGTCTGATGATCGTACAGTTCAACCGAGACCAACTGCTTGGGGTTGTTGCGCTCCACCCACCTTGTGAAGCGATAGCGATCGGTCCGCATTGAATAACCCATCAAGGCCGTTCCCTGGAACGCGCGGGGATACTGGCTGAAAGCCACCGTCTTGGCGATCGCAGCGGGATCATGCAGCACGCGAACCAGACTGGTGCCTTCCAAATGCTTCGGCAACGGCAAGCCGCATAGCTCCGCGAGGGTCGGATAAATATCGACGAACTCGGCAAGCGATTCAGTCTGTTGGCCCGCGGTCTTCAGCCCCGGAACAGCGATAATGAGTGGCGTGTGCGTATCATTCTCGACATTGCTGTGCTTGCACCAGGCGCCATGCTCGCCGAGTTTCCAGCCATGATCACCCCAGAGGACCACGATGGTCTTCTCTGACAGCTTCAACCGATCGAGTTCATCGAGAACCCGGCCGAGTTGGGCATCCATATAACTGATCGCGGCGTAATACCCATGCTTGAGTTGCCGGGCCAGATCATCGGGAATGGGCCCCGTGGGAATACCGTGATAAGCCCGCAGCTCACCGCCCGGCAACACGGCATATTCGGGAGCATCATGCGGTGGGTACGGGTTGGGAGCCAAGTTGATCGCAGCCGGGTCGTACAAGTCCCAATACTTCTTCGGGGCCACGAACGGCAGATGGGGGCGAATGAAGCCCACACCCAGCCAAAAGGGCTGCTGCTCGGCACGCTCACGCAATGCGGCGACGGCCATGTCTGCCAAGGCACCGTCGTGGAAGTAATTATCGGGAACATCGGCCCCTTCAAACGCCGGCCCATAATTGCGAACCTTGCCGCCCTTCTTTTTCTTGGGAGCGGTCTTCGAAGCCTCAATCTTGGCTTTCACAATGGCCATGTTCTCTGGTAGGCCATACGTGCCATGGCCACCCTTGGGGGAAGTCCAGGGAGTCGACCACGACGGCGGGTCATCGAATCCGCCGTGGTACAACTTGCCCATGCCTTGCACGAAGTAGCCCTGTTGACGAAAGAGTTGCGGCAGCGTGACCACGTCAGGCAAGGCCGTCCGAAAGTGCGTTTCCAGATCCCAGACTTTCGTGGTATCGGGCCGCGTGCCCGTTAACAGGCTGGAACGCGACGGCGAGCAGACCGCTTGTTGACAGTAGGCCCGCCGAAACGTCACTCCGCGTTGCGCCAAACGGTCGAGGTTGGGAGAATGCACATACTCGGCACCATAGGCACCGAATTCTGGCCGCAGGTCATCGACCGCGATGAACAACACATTGAACGGTTGAGACGGCTCCGCCGCAAACACCGCTGGAGCGACAGAGACACACAGCGCGTTCATGAGCAGCAAGACACGAATCATGATGTAGCACCACGGAGCAGGACGGGAAGAACCGCAAGCGAGACCGCATCACAAAAACCCCATCTGGCAGATGCTAGCTGGGGTTTTTGATCACTCACAGAGTTCAACTGTTCGTCGATTCGGTTTCATCGGCGAGCGATTCACCGCTCAGCAGCTTGACCAACTGCGGCGACAGTTCGTCGTTGGGCTGCAACTTCGAGACGACTTCCAGCTCGGCCTTCGCCTCGTCTGTATACCCCAACGTCAGGTAGTGATACGCCAGCAGGAAGCGGGCATCGGCGGCATCGGGATGGGTGTTGCTAAACTCTTCCAGCGTTCGCAGTTGCTTGGCGTAGGTTTCCTCGTTGGGATACAGGCTTTTCAGCGTGTCCCAGTCCCAACCCGGCCCCGCGGCCAGCACGGCATAGATGGTGCCCGCGGCATCGTTGTAGTCCTGCTTCGCAAACAGCACGAGTCCACGGAATTCATGCAGGACAGGATCGCCGGGCAACTCCTGAATCGCCTCATTCACCAGCTTCAACGCGTCATCATACATACCCGCCTTGAATGCCAGTCGGCCTTGATCAAACTTCTCAACCGCGGCCTTGGTCTTGGGATCCTCTACCGGTGGGTTCGGCACTGGTGGCTGGCCCGACTCCGTCGTTGAGGCATCGACTGTCACGTTCACATTGACCGGCGCACTGGTAGTGGTTGTCGGTGGTGGGGTCACGGGGATGGGTTGCGAATAGTCATAGATGATGGTCGTCGAGGTGGTCATCGGCACCGAGCAGTAGGGGTTCACGTAGACATAGTTGGGTGACGACAGCAGCCAACCCGTGGCCAGGCCCGTTGCATAGGCCGCCGGTGCGTAATAAGACGACGGCGGCCAATAGTTCCAGTAGCCCTGATGCCACCCGTAGTGGTACTGGTAAGTGGGGGCATTCCACGGCTGCCCGTACCACGGTCGGTTATTGACGACGGGGCCATTATAAATGTTGTTGTTGATGGTGGGGGCGAACACGTTGTTCCCCGCGGCCACGTTGATTCTGTTGCCGTTATTGCTGCCGACATTCACTCCCACGCCGAGGTTGCCATTGTTGATAACCGGCCGAGATTCATAACTGGGGCGGGTGGGCCGGTTGGCATACCACGGCTGGTTGCCGCCGATGTTGGTGCTGTTATCGATGTTGATGCCGGGCCGATTGGTGATCTTGGTTTTATCGCGATCCACAATGCCCGTTTGATTGCCCGTATTGATGTTTGGCCGATTTCCAATATTCGTATCGTTGCCAATGCCCGGCTTCGTCTGATTGCCAGTGTTGATGTTCGGACGGTTACCAATTGCCGGTCGATTCCCCGGCGTGACATTCGGACGATTGGCAATGTTCCCCGTTCCTGGTAAGGCAGGCTTGGTATTGCCGGGAAGTGTAGTCGGACGATTCCCCGGCGTGATATTCGGCCGATTGGTAAGATTGTTCCCGCCACCCGGCAAATTCGTTCCCGGCGTATTGCCGCCGAGGTTGGGGCGATTCCCGGGTGTGATGTTCGGTCGGTTGCTGCCCAGGTTGCCTGGGATCTGACCGCTACTGCTGCCGGGCTTATTCGAAGGGAGAAAGCCCGGGCGACTCACGGCGTTGCTTCCCCCCGATGGCCGCTGCCCCAAGTTGGCATTTGACGAGCCAAGGTTCGGACGATTGCCCCCGCTGCTGGGCAATTTGCTGCTCGCGTTACCACTGCCACCTATCGGTCGATTGCCACCCAGGTTGGTCTTTCCTGGCGATCGAGAACCTCCTCCGAGTGCGTTTCCGCCACTGAACGATGGGGTCGCGGAGAGACTGGGTTTGCTGGTGGGCTTGGAACCTTTGTTCGGCAGACCACCGCCTCCCCCCAGATTGGAAGCACCGCCGCTGCGACCTCCAGCCGAAGGGCTGCGGCCGCCACCACTGCTACCACGCGGCAACGCCCAGACATCGCCCGCACATAACGCCAGCACGAGTGTCAAAGAGATCCAATGATAACGGGTCATGAAACGACTCCCAGCAGAGGGGGCATGGAGGCTGTTCGAGTGTACCAACCTGATACCTGAGGCCTGACACCTTGTTACTTCTTTGTAAACTTCACTTCAGCATCAGGCAGAAGTTGACCGGCAACTTCGCGATTGGTGATTTTCAGGGTCAGCGATTTCCCTTGCAGCGAGTAGTCATAAACTCCGCCGCCAAGTTGACCGATGGGAGTCGCCCCACTGGACAGGACTGACCAGCCCGTTTCAGTCTTATCCCACACACCGCTACCATGTCCGCCTGCTGAATCGAAAAACCACGAGCGAATCGTTTCATCGATCGGGTCCCAGCCAATGAGCTGCAAGACGGTAAAGGGTTCGCCCTCTTTGGGGGTTACGAGATAGCGGAATTCCAGAAAGTTACGGTTGAGTTTCCAGTCGGCGGTCAGATCCACCTTGGCGGCGTCATCCGCGGCGGTCCATTCGCCGGTTAAGGCATCAAGTTGAGCCAGCGGATTGACCCGTTGTTCCGGCGCTTCGACCGTGGGCAAGGCTCCCAGATCGCGGACGCTGGCCAGTTGCCATTCCTTGCCGGTCTTGGTCCAGACGGCGGTGTAACGACTGCGGTCTATCAACCCATCGGCACTGGTGAACTGCAGGATGCCGTCCTGCAAGCCGACATCGGGCTTCAGCATTCGCACCGTCACATCGGTGATTTCCAGCTTGGTTCCTTGAAGTTCTTCCGCCTCGGCCGCCATCAGCGATTTGATGGCATTGCGGCCGCTGTAATGCTCGCCGGTGCTGGCCGTGTAGTCGGCGTCTTCCGCCCAGAACTGTGCAAAGCGGTTCGTATCGCCAGCATTAAATGCAGCCGCATAAGCTTTGATGGCAGCCGTGATACCGGCTTCGCCTTCCTGTGCCTGACCCGATGCAGCACCCGCGAGAACCACACACAGCGTCATACCAGTTAACAGGGCCTTGCGAATTGCGCTTGTCACCATGCTCATCTCCCACACCGTAGGCTTGCACCGAGTTGTTCAGCAGTGGTGTTCACTCTGCCACGCTGCCACATGAATTACAAGGAGTGATTGTCGGCACTTCCCCGCTTCGGGACGGATTTCGCCTTTCCTTCAGTTTTCTTTCTGCGGTCGTTTGAGGCGGCCCGAGGCTCTTCACCAGAGCTCTCTTATTATCAGACTTCTCGAAAAACAATAGCCCTGCTCACACAAGACTGCACGAGCAGGGCCGTTTGGTTTTGATTCATTGAATCAAGGCTATTCCAAAGCAGCGTCCAGGGTAATCTCGGCCTTGAACAGTTTGGAGACTGGGCAACCCGCTTTGGCTTTGTTGGCGAGCTCGGTGAAGACGGCCGGGTCGGCACCAGGGACTTTCGCCCGCAGCGTGAGGTGGATTTTGGTGATCGCGTAACCGTCCGGCACCTGTTCCAGGGTTACGGCGGCGGTGGTCTCCATCTTCTCTGCGGTCAGTTTCGCTTCACCGAGAATCAGTGACAATGCCATGGTGAAGCAACTCGCATGAGCTGCCCCAATTAGTTCTTCCGGGTTGCTGCCCTTCTGGCCTTCAAAGCGGCTGGAAAAGCCATAGGGATAATTGTCGAGCGCCCCGGTTTCGGTGGATATGGCACCGCGACCATCCTTGATGCCCCCCTGCCAGACCGCCGACCCTTTGCGTGTAATTTTCATCGTCATTGCTCCTTGTCATGTGCGGGACTTCCCCTGCGGAGGATTATCCCGCTTCCGTCACCACAGAAGCAAGCCGCTTACTCGATTGCGGACCATCAACCGCATCACTCCAACACATACTTCGCGGCCATGGGCATGCGGCGGCCGCTGCCGAAGGCGCGGGTGGAGAGTTTGATGCCCGGGGGAATCTGGCGGCGTTTGTACTCGTTCTGATCGAGGCGTTTCGCGACCCAGCGGACCATCTCGGCGGGATATTTCTGGCACAACGTTTCGACCGACAGTTCCTCCTCAATGAGTCCGGAGAGGATCGCGTCGAGCACCGGGTACGGCGGCAGCGTGTCCTGGTCGAGTTGATTGGGGGCGAGTTCTGCACTGGGGGGTTTGTCGATGACATTACGAGGAATGACTTCTCGACCTTCCCGCACATCGTTGATGTACCGACTGATGGCGTACACATCGCGTTTCAGCACATCCGCGAGGACTGCGAAGCCGCCGGCCATGTCGCCGTATAATGTGCAGTAGCCCATAGCCAGTTCGCTTTTGTTGCCGGTGGCGAGCGGAATCCAGCCGTGATGGTTGCTGCGGATCATCACGATCGCGCCGCGAATGCGGGCCTGCAGATTCTGATCGGGCAAGGCGGCGGGTTTGGATAACAACTCCGGCCCGACGATGTCCAGCGATTCATAGGCTTTATGGACGGCATCGATCGGTACTACCTGCGCATCGATGCCGAGCCGCTCCGCCAAGGCGACGGCATCATCGACACTGTGAGAGGTGCTGTAGCGGCTGGGCATCAGAATGCCGTGCACGTGCGTCGGTCCCACGGCCTGGGCGGCAATATAAGCGGCCAAGGTGCTGTCGATTCCCCCCGATAAGCCCAGCACGCAATCGGTAAAGCCCGATTTCCGCATATAGTCACGCAGGCCCAGGACGAGCGCATCGAGCAACTGGGCCGGCTCCGGG
Organism: bacterium; assembly: GCA_016125225.1. GTDB lineage: Bacteria > Planctomycetota > Planctomycetia > Planctomycetales > Planctomycetaceae > DSVQ01. The sequence goes on from WGME01000009.1 coordinate 61,720, forward strand.
GCTTCGGTCTGGGTGATCGGTGCTGGCAGTTGATCGAGATCAATCAGCTGAACCGCCGAATCAAACCCCGGCATCTGCACGACTTTTTCCCCGACGGCATTGAAGACGACGCTGTTGCCATCGAACACCAGGTCGTCGTTGCCACCGACCTGATTGACGAATACGAACGGCCGCTGATATTGCCGCACATGCCTTTGCAAAATGCCGTCGCGGCGTTTCGGCTTGTGCACTTCAAACGGGCTGGCCGAAAGATTGATGAAGACATCGGCCCCGAGTTCGGCCAGCTTCGCGACGGGGTCGGGATAGACCGGAGCATCGATGTGATAAAACGTATCGGCTTCACCCCACCAGGCATCTTCGCAGATATGCACGCCCAGTTTGCGGCCGCGGAACTCCATTAGTTCCAGATGATCCGCCGGGCGAAAGTAACGGCGTTCATCGAAGACGTCGTAATTCGGCAGCAGCAGCTTATGAATGGTCTGGACGATCTTGCCGCCGTGTAGCAGACTGCAGGCATTGGCAATGCGGTCAGGCGGCAGACCACGGACCGACGGATGGCCGACCAGCACGCCGATGTCCGGGGGGAGTTGCCCGGCGAGACGTTCCACAGCTCGATCGCAAGCGGCAGCGAACCCCTCGCGTAACAGCAAGTCTTTGGGCGGATAACCGCTCAGCACCAGTTCCGAGGTGACCACCAGTTCCGCCCCCTGCTGGAGGGATTGGCGAACCGCATCGACGACGAGACGAGCATTGCCGACGAGGTCGCCCACGGTGGGATTCAGCTGTGCCAAACCAATTCGCATAAAGGCTGCCCGATATCTCTGGGGTTTTCCGAAAGTCCGCATGCGTCGGACCATGGCAATTCTAGTGAAATTGCCCAGCGGTTGCCGCTGAGTCTCCGCTGGCTGGTTCGCAACACCGCAACGATTGGCTCACAACCATGCGGCGGCTACACTATAAGCAGCGAGATTATCCCATTTCCCCGTGGTCGGGTTCTGACCGCTGGTTCAGCAGCACACCTGTAGGTCTACATCATGGAATACTTTCCCGAAGTTCCCGTCATTCCCTACGAAGGCCCGAAGTCCAAAAACAAGCTGGCCTATAAGCACTACAACCCGGAAGAGGTCATCGAAGGTCAGACGATGAAGGACCTGTTCCGGTTCGCCGTCGCTTACTGGCACACCTTCCGAGGCACGGGTGGCGATCCGTTTGGCCCGGGGACAATGGTCCGCCCGTGGGATGATGGCACCGACTCGGTCAGCAATGCCCAGAAGCGTGTCGAAGTCGCTTTCGAATTCATGTCGAAACTCGGCGTGCCTTACTACTGCTTCCACGATCGTGATGTCGCACCAGAAGGGGCCACGCTCGCGGAATCGAATGAGAACCTCGACGCCGTCGCGAAAGTTCTTAAGGAACAACAGGAAAAGACCGGCATCAAGCTGCTGTGGGGCACTGCGAATCTCTTTTCGCATCCTCGCTACATGCACGGAGCCGCTACCAGCCCCAATGCCGATGTTTTTGCCTATGCTGCGTCTCAAGTGAAAAAGGTCATGGAAGTGACCATGGAACTCGGCGGCGAGAACTACGTCTTCTGGGGCGGCCGCGAGGGTTATCAGAACCTCTATAACACAGACATGCAGCGCGAGCTGTCGCATCTCGCCAGGTTCATGCACATGGCGGTCGACCATGCAAAGGCAATCGGATTCAAAGGCCAGTTCCTGTTTGAACCGAAACCCAAGGAACCGACCAAGCATCAATACGATTTCGATGCCGCGGCCTGCTTGAACTTCATCCGCGCGCACGATCTGTGGGACTACATCAAACTGAACATCGAGACCAACCACGCCACTTTGGCGGGTCATACGATGATGCATGAACTTGAATACGCCTCGATTCAAGGCAAGCTCGGCAGCATCGATGCCAACACCGGCGACATGCTGCTCGGCTGGGATACCGATCAGTTCCCGACCGATATCTATCTCACCACGCAGTGCATGCTGGTCATTCTGGATCAGAAGGGGCTGGCACCCGGAGGTGTGAATTTCGATGCCAAGGTTCGTCGCGAAAGTTTCGAACCGATCGACCTGTTCTACGCCCACATCGGTGGGATGGACGCCTTCGCCCGGGGTGCCAAGATCGCCGCCGCGATTCGCAAAGACCGCGTGCTCGCCGACTTCGTCTCGCAGCGCTATGACAGCTACAATTCGGGCATCGGTCAACAGATCGAAAACGGCACCGCGACCTTCGAAACCCTTGAACAGTACGTGCTGCAGAAGGTCGAAATCACCCCGAACAAGTCCGGCCGCCAGGAACTGATCGAGAATATTATCAACGATTATCTGTAACCAAAAGTCGAGAGACGAGAGTCCAGAGTCGAGTGCCAGTCACGAACTTGGGATTTGTAATTTCTGGCTCTTGACTCTCGTCACTGGACTCTTGACTGCCATGCTGCTCACCGTCTCCCGCATCTCGAAACGCTTCGGAGCCACGCAGGCTTTGGAGGACGTTTCGCTCAATGTGCAGGCGGGGCGTGTGTTGGCGTTGGTGGGGGAGAACGGGGCGGGCAAAAGCACGCTGATGAAAATCCTCAGCGGTGCTCATCGACCCGACACCGGAGCGATGCTGCTGGCCGATGAACCGTATCAGCCGTCCGGCCCCCTTGCCGCCCGACAAGCCGGCGTGGCCATGATCTATCAGGAGTTGAATCTCGCCCCGCATCTGTCGGTCGAAGACAACGTGATGCTCGGTCAGGAGGCGTCGCGCTTCGGCATGTTGCAGCGGGCAAAACAACGGCCGCGCGTCGCCCAGGCCTTGGAATGGCTGGGGCATCCCGATCTCTCGCCGGAAGCGATTGTCGGAGATCTTTCCGTCGGGGCGCAGCAACTCGTTGAGATCGCCCGCGCCTTGGTGATGGATGCCAAGCTGATCGTCTTCGATGAACCGACCAGTTCGCTGACGCAGCGCGATACTGCCCGGTTGTTCGATGTCATTCGGCGACTGAGGGACAAAGGGCTGGGCATTGTTTACATCAGCCACTTTCTCGAAGAAGTCCGCACGATTTGTGATGACTATGCCGTGCTGCGAGACGGCCGTTCCGTGGGTGCGGGGGAACTGACGAACGTTACCGAAGACCAGATTGTGGCCTTGATGGTCGGCCGCACGGTCAACGAACTCTTCCCGCAAGTGCCGCACACTCCGGGGGAACCCATTCTCGAGATCGGTTCGCTGACCGGACGCAAAGCCCCGAAAGAGGCATCGCTGACTCTGCGGCGCGGCGAGATTCTCGGGCTGGCCGGACTGGTTGGTGCCGGTCGCACGGAACTGGTCCGCTGCCTGTTCGGTCTCGATGCCATGAAAACGGGAACGATCTTCGTGGAAGGCAAGACGCCGAGGCATGGACCACGGGGCCGCATTGCCGCCGGTCTGGGGATGGTGTCGGAGGATCGCAAGCAGGAAGGTCTGGCCCAGACTCGGTCCCTCGCCGATAACCTCACTTACAGCCGTCTGGCCCCCTATACCCGCTGCGGTTTCCTCAATCTGGGCAAGCGGCGATCCGCTGTCGATCACTGGCTCGACCGGTTGCAGGTCAAACGGCATTCTCAGGATCAGGCCATCGCCGAACTTTCCGGCGGTAACCAACAGAAGGTTGCGATCGCCCGGGTCCTGCATCAGGATGCCGAAGTCTTTCTGCTCGATGAGCCGACTCGCGGGATTGATGTCGGCACCAAATCAGAAATTTATCGGTTGATGGGTGAACTCGCCGCTCAAGGCAAAGCCGTGCTGTTTGTCAGTTCGTATCTGACGGAACTGCTCGCCGTCTGTGATCGCATTGGCGTAATGTCACGCGGCCGGTTGAAAGAGATCCGCGACACCCAGGACTGGACCGAAGAGTCCATCATGAATGTCGCCGTCTCAGGTGAAGCATAACTCTGTCCAATTTCCGATGCTGCTGCTCATAATTCGGAGTCGGCCATGATTGATTTTCAATACCTGCAAACGGGATTGGTCGGCTTGGCCCGGGCGCATCTGGCCGGAACCATGGCGGGCCATCTGGGGGCAGCGGTCACGGCCGGGTATTTCTTTGGCGAAGACCAGAGCGCTCTGCCAGACGAAGTCTACCGGGGCATCGAAGGCGAGATTCGGCGGGTCATCGCGGGGGAAGAAGCCATCTGGTGGAATGCCCGACAGGCGGGAGTGACCCCTGCCGACCTGTTCGAACCGTTTCCCATGAGCCCTTCGCAACCGGAGGCGATCCGTTCGATTGCCGTAGCCCTGCGAGAGAATGTCGGCCAATTGCGGCAATCAGGACACAATGTCATCTTCGCTGCGATTGGATTGCGGGCGCTTCACGATCATCCCGACCTCGCCACACAGCCAGTAATTTCCGGGGTGCGCCGGTTGATCGCAGGTTTCAACACCACGCACGGCGGTCGTGGATACTATGGGAAAGCGGCCGGTTGGAAGACCGGCAATCAGGTGCCGCTCGCCGCTGATGCCAGCTTTCCGGAATACCAGTCGCTGGGCGAAATGGTGGACGTGACTTTGCAGGAACTGGTCGCCACGGCCGCACTCAAACGGCAGGGCTTCGGCGGCTTGTGGCACATCATCAACCATGCCGCCGCGATTGCGGAGCTCGATCGTCTGGGGTATCACGACCTGGCGACCGAGGCACTGTCGGCTCATCATCAGCACATTCAATTGTGGCGAACACTGCCCGATGTCGCCGAGGAATTGGGCCCGATGCCCAAGTCCGCGCATGACCCGTGCGATCCCGTCTATTGGGCGGGCATGCTGAAACGCGATGAAGCCCGGTTAACCCACCGCATCAAGACTCTGTACGGTTTCTATACACTGCTGCGATTCGTCGAGTCTCCCAAAATTGAACAGCAGGCCCAAGACGCGTTTCGCTACCTGATGGCTTAGGTTCACGCGTTTCCCCTGGACTCACGGAGCGGACGTAATTGACTCCAGTCCGACGTCAATATACTGGCCTCCGCCGGTTTGATGACAATGGACTGCGAGAATGTTTTTTCCGGCTTTGAGCGACTGGGCTGCATCACTTGAGACGCGGAACGATTGGTAGTCCACGGTATAGCCCGTCACCTTTTTCAGCAGAACTCCATTGAGATAAACCTCGGCGTCTTCATCGTGATGCATTCGCACTCGGAGTTCGCCTTGTGGCAATTCCGTGAGTGTGAACTCGCGACGCAGCCAGATGTCGTTCGACTTCCACGCGGTCTTTACCTGCGATCCCGGCGTGGTGCGTTCGCCAAATCCACCCGGTGCTTCTTTCCATGCACCTGCGTCAAAATCGACGGCAAACCAGGTCTCCGGCGGGGTTTGTTCGGTGTATCGCCATGATTGAGGGGACTGCTCCGATGTCGGTACCAGCGTCTGATAAGTCGGCGCGGGTTGCCAGAGTTTCGCATGCGACTTCGCGGCGATGTCCACGGGAATCTTCTCGATTTCCCGATCATAGGTCATGAGTCCGTTGACCTCGATTTCAACATCGGTGGTTTGCGTGTAGATCGCCGCCGAGAGGCCGTCGCGTTCAATCATGGGATGCAGCCGGTCGAGCAAATCGAGATAGGCTTCGGTGAGAGCAGCCGGACTGGCGTAGCTGCGGTAACCCCAGTTTTTCTCGGCCTGCCAGGTATGACCTTTAAGGGGCAAACCGAGCCCCCCATATTCGCCGAGCACGGCTGCTCGATGTTCTTCGGGCTTGGGGGCAAACGGGCCGGGATAACGGTGGACATCGACCACATCACCGACCGGAAAGTCGTTGCCACCGGAGGCACAGTTGACGAGCCGCGTGGGATCGTACTCTTTAGTCCACTTGGTGACGGCGACGGTGTCAAATTGGCCCCAGGCTTCATTGAACGGTACCCACATGACGATGCAGGGAAACGGTTTCAGGGCATCGATGATGTGCTGCCATTCGCGACGATAATTCGCAGCCGACTCCGGCGAGCGCGTGAGTTCCGTCCCATCATGTCCGCCGACGGGGTCCCACGTGGCATTGCGATCGCCGCTGGGCATATCCTGCCAGACCAGCAGGCCGATTTTGTCGCACCAGTAGTACCATCGTGCGGGTTCGACCTTCACATGCTTGCGGATCATGTTGAAGCCGTATTGCTTGGTCATTTCGATATCGTATTTGAGGGCTTCATCACTGGGGGCGGTATAAAGACCATCGGGCCAGAACCCTTGATCGAGCGGGCCGTATTGGAAGTAGGGCTGGCCGTTCAACAAGAGACGCGTGACACCCTTGGCGTCTTTGCCGATGGAAATCTCGCGCAGGGCTGTATAACACTTGACCCAATCGACCATCTCGACGGGCGGTTTGGGTTCCGGGGCTGGATTGGTGAATTGGGGCATCCACTCCTGCGCGAAGCCGAGCAGATTCGCATCCTTATCTGGCACCAGGGCAACATAGACATCGATTAAGTGCGGTTGCTCCGGCGACCACAGATGAGGAGCGACATCCAGGCCTCGTTGATCGATGTGAATGGTCTGGGCCTTATCGAGATCGAGCAGCCAGGTCCGATTGAAAATGCCTGAGACGACGGGGTGTTGAGGTGAGGATGAAGGTTGCGAGGACAAGTAGAGGCCAATTTTCCAGCCGGGCTGAGGATTCACAATGTCGGTTTTGATGGTGAACGAGGCCTTTTTGATATCGGTCTCAATCGCCACGCCACGGATGTACGTCTTCGGCACCGGTTCGAGCCAGACCGTCTGCCAGATGCCCGTGGTCGGCGTGTACCAGATGCCGTGCGGATTGCGGACCTGTTTACCCCGCGGTTGGTAACCGGCGTCGCTGCCATCGAAGACTGAGACAATGAGTTCGTTCTCGCCCACGGCTTTCAGATGTGCTGTGATATCGACCGAGAAAGGATCGTACCCGCCACGATGTTGAGTAACTTCGTGGCCATTCACCCAGACAGTGGTTTCCCAGTCGGCAGCACCGAAGTGCAGTAGAACATTCTTGTCCTTCCAGACGGCATCCGCAGGAATAGTAAAGGTGCGACGATACCACAAAGCCTTCTCTGGACCGACAGGCTTCATCACCAGGGATAAGGCAGATTCAGCCGGAAAGGGGACGAGAATCTGGCCGTCCCATTCTGAGGGCTGATCTGAATCTCGATCCACGATGGCATAGTCCCACAGGCCATTCAGGTTGAGCCAGTGTTCACGGACCATTTGTGGTCGAGGATATTCGGAATGAACGTTCAACGGCGAAACGTCTTTCGCCCAGCGAGTCATCAACGGAGCCGACGGTGGAACCCCTTCGGCGGCGAAAAGACCTGATGACATTGAGACAATCAGCAAGAACGTCCAACCTGTGAGGTAACGCATGGATTTCATCCGATCGGAGCGGCGAAGACAACGTGAGAGGAACCGCCATGCTACCGCAATAGGCCGCAGAGGTCGACTGGTGCGCTCGATAACGATTCTCAATTCGGTTGAGACAATCTCTGGAGTGGTTTGCAGAAGATGGTGACGTAAAAAATGATGGTCCGAGCCCGGATTTCATAGTTTCCTTCACTTCGACCCTTTAGAATCTGCCCAGCGTCGCTTGATGAAATGCCTCAGCCGTTGAGTTTGAAAAATCGGCTCTGCTTGAAGGACCCGCGATGGTACGCGGCATTGGCGCATTGCTGGAGCGATCTCTGCGGATCGACGCTCGTGACCGCTGGACTCATGGTATGCGGCTTGTCACGTTGGTTTGCGGTTATGGTGCCCTGATCGCGGCATCCAACGGAAGCCGCTTCTGGGGGGCACCCGGCCTGCGATTTTTTGAAACCTGGATGGGGCTGAATGCCTGCCTGATCGCCGTCGCGGGGCTCGGGTATTTTGTCTCTGTGATTACGGAAGAGAAGGAAGAGGGAACGCTGGGCCTAATGCAGATGGCGGGGATCAGTGGCCTGGGAATCATTCTGGGGAAATTCGGCAGTCGCTTGATCCAGGCTGGGTTGATCATTCTTTTGCAACTGCCGTTTGCCTTGCTGGGAATCACGTTGGGAGGAGTGACGATCCAGCAAGTTCAGGCTGCCATGCTGACGTTAATGACGCTGCTGTTCATGACGGCAAATCTGGCGTTGCTGTTGTCGGTGGTTAGTCGCAACTCCCGTCAAGCCGGCTTTCGCATGACTTTGCTGATGATCGTGTATTGCGTGGGTTCGTCAGTCCTCTGGGGCATCTTGCGTTCCTTGCGCTTGTCGCCAACTGGCATTTTGATTGCTGGCTCTGGCATGAGTCCCTTGCCAGCATCGCTGCTTCCTTTGGGGCAGTGGCTTGCCTGGCTTTGGCGGTCGACAATCTTTTACCGCATGGATGACTGCTTCCGCTCAACCGGCACACCCACATTGATGTCGCCCTTGGAAATCACAAATTTGACCATCGGTGGACTGGCGTTCGGATTCTCGTGGCTGCTGTTTGGTTGGGCCACGCGTCAACCCGATACCGAACCTCTCACCCGCGGATGGCTCGGCTTTTCCATCGGCAAACGACGGTATTTCACCCCCGGTCGCTGTTGGGATTCGAGTCTGTTGTGGAAGGAATTCTATTTTCTGCTGGGTGGCTGGCCGCGCTTGGCTCTGCGGTTGGGACTCTACTTACTCTTCATAGCTGGGACGTGGGTCTGTTGGCATGTCCTTGGTGTCTTTGGAACACCCAACTGGGGGAATGGGCGAGATCATGCGGTGAGCGCGAGCGTGGTCTTCCTGAACATGTTCCTGGCAGCGGAAGGGGCCTGGTTGGCCAGCCGCCTGTTCTCTGAAGAAGTGCGTGGGCAAACCTGGTCCACCTTGGCCAGCCTCCCCGTCTCTTTCGGTGAACTCTGTTACATGAAGGTGGCCGCGGCATTCCTCGGGTTACTTCCGGTTTGCTGTTGCTTGGTCTTTCTGGTCTTTTTTACTTTCACCGGTCAGGCGGATCTCTGGCAAATCCTGGATGATCCGCCCTTCTATGGATTTATCGGCTTCTTTGTGGCCATGGCTCATCTGGCCTGTTTGTTCTCGTTGTATGTTCGCTGGGGAGCGGTCCCCTTAGCGTTCGCCGTAATATGGCTGCCTTTTATGGGATGCATTGCTCTGATGGATCGCTTTATCGATGAAGATACGATCGGCGGCGGCATGGTGATGATCTCAGTTGTGACTTGTGTGCTCTGCCACATTCTGATTGGACATCGGTTGAAAGAGCTGGCAGCCGCATAAGGTCGACTTGCCTTACGCCATCAGAAATCCTTAGGGCAGGCGAGGCTATTCGCAATCACATCAGCAACAGGAGAACTCTCAATGCCCACTGCGACACTCTGTGAACTGCAGGCCAAGCGTTGCGTGCCCTGTGAAGGGGGCGTGCCGAAGCTCACGCTCGATGAAGCCCAGGCGTTGTTGCACAGCGTCTCGGGCTGGGAGTTGACCCACAATGGCGAACGCATTCGCAAAGCCTGGGTCGTCCGCCAGTTTCGCGATGCCTTGGCCTTTTTTCAGCGCGTCGGCTGGCTGGCCGAGCAGGAAGGCCATCACCCCGATTTGCATCTGGTGGGATATCGGAATGTTGCTATCGAAATCTGGACACATGCCATCGGCGGCCTGTCCGAAAACGACTTCATTCTCGCCGCCAAGATCGATGCCCTGCCGATTGAAGTGAAGTGACCTCCCTGCGGCAACGGTTCGATGCTGATTGTTAGAAACGCGGAGGCCTTAGTCGATCTGATATTCGTCCTCTCGCAGTTTGGCTTTGGCCGCGGCGTCCCTCAGTTTCTGCATGACATACGCTTTGTGGTTGGCAACGGCCTGCTCCGAAAGATCGAGCGCAAGGGCGACCTCTTTGTTCGGCAATCCCCGCACGAACAGAAGTTCGCTGCACATCAGCCGTTCGTATTCCGCGCGACTGATCCACGTTTGCACCAGTTGTGAGAGGCAATCGCCCAGCACACGGTCGGCCAGTTTGCGCCGTTCCTGACTCCGCGCCAGACTCGAAACCTTACGCTGACGACTCAACGGATCTTCGGCAGACGTTGAAGTCTCTGCGAGCAACCGCGGCCGCACACCGCGACGCCGTAGGGCATCAACTAACTTATGGGCGGCAATCGAAAACAGAAACGCTTCTAAGGGTGTGCGGTCATCATAGTTGGGGAACGACGTCAGAAATCCCAGAAAGGTTTCCTGCACGACATCTTCAGCGGCAGCCGCATCCTGCAAACGTGATTTGGCGAAAGCCAACAACCGCCCCTGAAAACGATCGATCAGCTTTTCCCACGCCTTGGGGTCTTCGCGGCGTATGGCGGCAATCAGCAGATCATCATCAGAGGATTGGGGCATGACGGCACAGCGTACCACGACCATCCTCAGACATTAAAGATCACGACATATTCGTTGAGCACGACCGCGGTGGCCCCCCAACTCAGCAGCACGAGCAGGCCTGCCAGCAGAGGCAGACCCCGCCGAGCTTTTCCGCCCATGGCACGGACAAGTCGAGCAGAAAGGACCATTCCCAGCGGAGCCAGCCAGAGTGCTCCGAAAGCGACGGCAGCGGCAATCAGTCGCCCTTCTTTCGCGGAAGCCTGGACCTGGGTGATGTAAGGTTCGCGGACCTGCGGAGACAGCTCCAAGAGATAAGTCACGCGGTACATGGGTGCCTTAAAACTACCGAAATCGCGTTCCTTCACTCGCAGATAGCGATCCTTGATGGCCATATGGGTTTGGGGTGTCAGTGAGAGGTTGCGGAGCCGGAACGGAATGTTCGAGATGTACTTCCGGGCATCGATCTCCACGAGTTGAGCGACTTGATTACGGGCCGAGTCTTCGGCTTCCTGTTCCGTGACATGTTCGCCCCCGGAGAGAATATGGTAGCTGCCATGGACCGGTGCCGGTGGTTTCTTCTTCAGCCACTCGGGTTCAGGGTCTGTGACGATCTCCGCCGGTTCCTGGTTCAAGGGTGTAAGGGCGGAAGCAATGTCGCCGTCAGAAATGCGGGTCAAACCGGTGTCGATCGCCACGGTCTGCGGAGCCAGAATCCGGGTATCCGCTGCGTCCTCCGACAGACGCTTCAGAGTCTCTTCTTCGACTTTTTGGATTTCGCGGATCGCGTGTTGCTCGGTCTGTAAAGTGGCGTGATGGACATTGACGCTGCGGTAACGGTAGGTACCGATGAATCCCAGCAGGACCATTGCGAACGTGAAGGCCATAATTCCTGCGGCTGATGTTCGTCCTGAATGCCGGTCGTGGGAATGTGTCGATTCCGGGACGTTCGGTCGGCGTAACAACCAAGTGACCAACCAGGCGACTAAGAATATCGCTCCCGCAATGAAAATCAGCGACCATGCCGTTAGGTCGGTCTGATAAACCACCGGCGCTGGATACTCCTCGAACGTTGGACTGGTTGGCACTAATCCATGCAGCGCCTCACCAATCCGATGCAACTCCGCTTTAGCGGCTTCGCGTCGTTGGACTTCCCGCGCCTGTTGAATGACGGGCATCGCCAGTCCGGCGATCAGCACGGCCATCCCGACAGCCACACCCACCGAGACCAGCCAGGCCGCCGTTTTACTTGATCTAGCCGCTGTTGACATTCCAGGCTCGGCAGAAGTGCGCGGCATCCGCCAATACAAAGCAACCATGCATCCGAACAGCACGTTGAGGCCAAGGATCAGAATCAGTCCCCATGCCATCGGATAGTGCCTGACAATCACCGGCGCGGGCACCGTAATCTGATGCGGCAGCGTTTGCGTCGCGATCTGGCGAGCCTCTTCCCCAAAGTGTTGCGAGGTCACCATGACTGGCGATGAGACATCATGATGAACAACCCCGTAACTGCTGGACACCCCCAGCATCAGAAACAGTAACAAGGCCACGCCGCCACAGATCAGGAAGACCTTGGGATCGGGCCAGCGGTCGCGATGATGCCAGGCCCAGATGCCGAGCACGATCGCCACGGCCAAGAGCACCGGTGCCAGACAGAATAGACCGAGTAAGAGTATGATGGGCATCATAGCCATTTAGGCAGCCTCCACCGTCACAGGACGGGAACTCATCGGCAATTGCCACGGTGCGGCTAGTTGAGCCGATGCGGAAACGACTCCTGCCCAGAGCGTCGCTACTTCCCGGGGGATTCCGATCATGGGGGCAATCAGCAGAGCAAAACCCATCGACCAGAGAATCGGACTGAATCGCAATCGATAAGGCCGTTGAGGTTCCAGATCTTTCATCCAGTTGGGAAACCAGAGAGCGACTGCGAAAAATGTCATGTAGGCGGCAACGGTCGGCTCTGCACCATCACGCAAGGCATGAGGTCCAATGTACAGAAACAGCGGACGGTGCGGTGAACCATCTCGGATCTCCAGAAAATCGCCGAGTTGTCCACAACCCCAACCGACGAGCAAGCCTGCGATGACCATCAGCCACGGGGCAGGAATCGCATGACCATGCGGCGTGCGGGCCAGTTGGAAGACTGTTACCACGGCAATGGAACCCAACGACGAAATTGCGGCCATCCAGAGTAACTCGTTCAGTTGCCACATCCCGAAACGTTGTCGAACCTGTGCCAGACCGACATAAGCCACCAGCGTCAGCAACACCGCCGCAAGTTGGGCCATCATCCACGAAGTGCCAATCTGCTCCATCAAGGTAACTTGTGGATTGCCGCGGATTTGATGGGACAATGAAAGGTCGGCAGAAGGTGGCTGGCTGAAGTACCATAATCCTATCAGCACGGCGGACAACGGACCGATAATCCCCACCAATTCCAGGGCATCGCCCTGACTCATGCGGTTCCACGGCACGAACACCAGAAACACCACCGGCAGCCACAGCCACCAGGCTTGAACGCCGGTCCGTTTCGGCGCCTGCGTTTTCACCGACGGTGGTGGCGCGGGTTTGGGGACAGGTTTCGGCTTCGGTCGCAGATGCCGTTCGCGATGCCGATCCATTCGATCGAACACGCGATCCAGTTTGCGGCGGAAGCGTGGTCCCACATGCTGATAGACTTCGCCGAGAATTCCACGATCAATCGGCCGCGTTTGCATGGCTGGTCGCACCGGGACTTTGGTCGAAGCCGCAGTGACCACGGGAACGCTCCGCGGAGTGGGATTGGCGGAAGGCACCGGCGGCGGCTCAAACGCCGACTCCGGAATCGGTTCGTACTCTGCGATCCGCCGTAACTCTTCCTCGAACTGCCGCGCGGAATGAATGCGTTTCGTCGGGTCTTTTTGCAGCGCGCGAATTAAGAGCGGACGATAGCTCGTCGGAATGTCAGACAGATCCGGCTGGGCCGAGAGATGCTTCATCAAAATCTCGGCGGTCGTTTCTCCGTCGAAGGGCAGCCGACCGGTCAGCAATTCATACAGCATGACCCCCAAGCTATAGACATCGACCTCGGGGCCGTATTGTCCCTTGGCGACTTCCGGGGCCATGTAATAAACGGTGCCGACCGATTCGGTATGCTGCCGCCGCGTGCCGCCGCCAATCTGCTTTGACAGGCCGACATCACCGATTTTGACCTGCCCATTTTCGCGATAAACATTCGCGGGCTTCAAATCACGGTGGACAATCCCCCGGTCATGCAGATACGCCACCCCGGCGAACATGCCAAGCATCCAGTCGCGGACCTCCTCATGCGGCAGCCCGGACGGAAAGGCGGCCAGCACATCTTCGAGGCTGGCCCCGTGAACGTATTCCATAATCACCCAGGTATCACCATCGGCATCGTTGCGGACATCGAAGATGGTGACGAGGTTCGGGTGCTTCAGATTCAGACATTGCCGCACACCCCGGAGCTCCGTCTCCAGGTCGTGCGTCAACAGTTTCAAGGCGACTTCTTTCCCGGCATCGCTCACCGCGTAATAAACTTCACCAAACCCACCCCGATGAATCCCCCGGCGGATGGTGTAGCCATCCACGGGTCGGGCATCGGGCTGGTAGGTGAATTTCATGGCGGCAGATCCCGGGAAAGTGGTCGATTCCAGTGTAACGCGAACCGCAGCGGTTTGGCTCACGGTTTTCACGTTCGTCTTAGCCCCGCGTCAATGACGCGGGGTCGAGCGCTCCGGATGTGATCCATAGAACACATCCCCCCGGTCTAAATGACCGGGGGCTAAGACGATCGATTACTCCATCTTCACAACGGCGGCTGCTTCCGATTCCTTCGGCGAGAAGTAGGCATCGATCTGCTTTTCGATGTCCTTCGGAGCCGGCGTCGCGCTGTCCGCTTCGACTGGAATCAAACCAGTGAACTGCCCTTCGGCGTCGAGCACCTTCTGCTTGACATCGAGATGACGGTTCAACTCGTCGATCAACTGGCGGGCATGGCTGAGGTTGGAATCGTCGATCGCCAGCGTGCTGACGGTCTCGGCCGCGCGGATCGTTTCCATTCGGGCCTGCAGCTGTTCGAGCTTCACTTCCAGCTCTTTCTTGGCGTGCATCATGCCATCGAGCTTGTCCTGATTCGCCTTCAGGTTCTGCTGCCGGGCGACCAGAATTTTCTGATCGGCAGCCAGAATTTCCTCGGCCGCTTTAAAGCGATCAAACCGGGCCGACAGATCACGGCGGACATCATCCGACGAGTAGCTGTGGTTGGCATAAACGAAGACCGAACGGCCGCTACCGAGGTCGGTCCGCAGGGCGAGCATGGCGTCTTTCTGCTTGGTCAGTTCGGTGTCACGGCGGGCGATCTGCTGTTCCAGATGCTCGACTTCGACCTGCTGTTCTGCGATGACGTGCATGCACTTGCGGATATCGGGCACCAGATGATCGACCAGCGACCGGGCCCGTTCAATTTCAAATTCGATCGGCACTTCGGCCTTCACCGCCTGACGCACCGAATGGGCTCCCGTGCGGACATAGCTCCACAGGTCGCGACCGAAAACCCAACCTCCCAACACCACGGCGAGCGTGGACCCGACGACAATTTTCTTCAGCATGATGACGTGTCCCCATGACAGGTGCCTGGTCAACGGCCCCACGCCGCACTGACCCATTCACCCAGTCCTTCGCACGCCGGTGGAAAATCTTGGGGGATTTTTTGAGAAATTGAAAGACTTGCCACAAGTTGTTGCCGCGACAGCAGATTCGCAGACCAAAAAACCGGCTCGCATGTGTGCCACTGGCTCTGCCAGTGTTAATGGATGTCGGTCGAAGCTCATGGGGCCAGAGACATGAATCGTGGCAATTCTTCTCGGTGCCAAGAACTCGACAGTGGAAGCAGGCACTGGCAAAGCCAGTGGCACCCGGCGCGGACCATCGCTCTGGCTACGGCACCGGTCCGCACAGCGGACCCTGCTTAACTTCCATCTGTGCAAACATCGCCTCAAATGCTAATAGTTCAGTCGCCTTGATGACGCAGGCAAGATTGATAGGAATGCCCGTTACGGTCTTTCCTAGTATGGTTGGAATTGGGGCGGGCACAATAACCCCCTCTGCATTCTGATAATGTCCAGCATACATTATTCCAATCAAGGTGGAATAATGTGCTGTGCCATCGGGTAACACAGGCAGGTTTACACTGAACGGCCCAGCGTGATACAGGAATACCGGAGACCCACTAGAACCGGGAAAACTAGCAACATCTATCAAGAACTCTGGGCGACCCTCATAGTTATTTCGTGGTGAAGTTGCTGTCACACCCTTACGGAATATTGGATAATTGTTGTGCGAGTCCCAGAGTCCATTGGGATAACCTACCATTAGAATATCCTCGCCCCCCGGAATCAGCGAGAGAAAAGACTCGCTGGCAGTGACGCGGTAGGTCAAGGAGACACAGAACAGATTGAATCCATCTCGCCGACACTCGCTTACATAGCCTGCCGACAAAATAACAGCGAGATCAATATTGGGATCAGGATGGGGAATCCATCGAGTTGCAATGTGGCGATCAGTGACTGTAAATGTCGGAAATTCTGGGATATTCGGGCTATCTGCTCTGATATGAAACCGTAGTGTAAGCTGTTCAACTCCTTGAAGAACGTGCTTGTTCGTTACAATTGCAGGGATGTGAAGGCCGTCTTTTTTGCAGAATTGATAGAAAAAGCCTGTTCCGGTGCAGGTACCGACACCAGGCACCTCTCCTTCTAGTCGTACGACAGAATATGCGTTTTGATCGGCAGCACGCATCATGCCGAGCCCAGCATCATCCTTAGTGGGTTTAAAACGGTTCACAAACACGATCTCCTCGGCCGGAGTTGCACTGTCAAATCGGACCACATTCTCTTGTGTGCCACGGGCTCTTCCAGTGCCAATCGACGTCAATCGAAGACTCCGGGAGGAGGGCCGTGAATGGTTGGAAATTCGGGGAATTGCTGCCGGGGTGGCTCACACAGATAGTACCGGGCCGATGACCATGGCCAATCGGTTGCCCGGACACAGAGACCCCGACGGACAGGATTCTGATGAATATAGTCGATGGCAGACGTGATAGCCGAGGGGCTGAAGAAGTTCCGATCGAAACCAGCTCCTTCCTGCCAGAAACGGAAACTGGTTTTTCCGGGACGTTCGTGGACAGTCAATTGGCCGACTAACGGAGAGTTCTGGTCGATCAGAATCTGTTTCATGGCTTTCGAGAAAGGCTGCTTGATCCGGGCCAGGTAACGACCGAACTGCGGCTCGGCCGATCGGGGATTCGCCAGCAAGTGGACGTGTTCGGGCATGAACACGAAAGCCACCAGATCAAACTGCTCAATTCGCCCGGCCTCGTCCATCGTTCGGGAGAGCTGTTCACGCCCCGAATCGTTCGTGAGTAAGGGCTGTCGTTGATAGCACGAGAAGGTGAACTCGTGCAGATGTCCCGGTTCATGATAGTGCTTGACCTCCTTACGATGAGGCATAGGTTGTTCTCCACCTGGTGGGGAAGCATACCGAACCGAATGTTCCTCGGCACTGGCAGAGCCAGTGGCACACAATCTATTGACCCATGCTGTGGACAGTGTCACACAGCTTCGCGTCACCGATAGGGACACTTTGAGCCAAACAATGCTACCTGGCTCACCTTCACACCGGGCGTTCAAACGTGGTGAGCATCGGCGGGGACTTGATGCGCTGGTAGCCCCAGAATAAGGCGGCGGCTAACGCGACAGCTCCGATGGCGATCACGCCGGGCATGCCGATCACTCCCAGCACCTTGGCGATGAGAATCTTCATCCCGGCGCGACGGCCCGACGTGTCGATTTCCGCACCGGAAGCGACATCTCGGGCGAGCATCACGAAGACCACGGTCGCACCGACGACGCAAATTGTGGCGAACCCGGGGCCGATCAACGCTTGAGCCACGGGAATCGGGCCACGGACTTCCTCGGCGTTGGGAATGGTGGCACCGATCGCTCGCACCAGGGCCAGTTGCTGGTCGAGTCCAGGCATGGCGACCACATAGTGCTTTTCCGCTCCGGCTTTGGTGTATCGCACTTGGACGAAGTCGTCGTGTTCCGCCGTCCGCACGCGGGTGATGTCGGCGGCGGGAATGGTCATGGCTTTGTCACCCATCGCCTCATCCACGGGTTGGCCACTCTGAACGGCCAGCAGTGCCGCTTGAGCCACTTTGGCCGAGACATTTTCGAGGAGATACAGAGCTTCGCCGTCGAAGACCGTGAGATACTGATTCGATTCGCGGTTGGCAACGAACGTGAGGGGTTGCTGGCTCATGGTGTGGCTTTCTGAACGTCGTTTCTGTGATGGGAGAATTCCCCAGAGAATGCACCGTCGTCAGGCACCTGCGAAGAAGAATGCAGCATCCGCCGGGAAATTACAACCGCGCGGATGGCTCAAGCGACGAACTCACCAACAGAAATCCCGTAGGCCAATCTGACCTACGGGACCCTTCAAAATGCTCGTACCGCAGCGTGTGCGGCTTTGGTTGCATCATCCCCACGCGCGTTGGAACAGGTCGACGTAGTTCTTCCACATGATGCCTTCGATGTCGGCGTCAGAATAACCACGGTCGGACAACAGACCCGCCATCTTCTGCAGGTCGGCGATGGTTTCGAGATCGCTCGGCGACTGTTCCTTGCCGAAGCCGCCGTCGAGATCCGAACCGATGCCGCAGTGCTTTGCGCTTCCGGCCAACTGACAGATGTGGTCGATATGGTCGACAATGTGGTGCATCTGTACGGTCGCGGGATCGGAGACACCGATGATCCAGCCGGGGCGGATCATCCAGTTATCGAAGGCAGCGCCGATGACCGCTTTGCGTTCGATGAGAGCCTTGATCTGCTCGTCGGTCAGTTGGCGATCGGCATTCACCAGCGAACGGCAGTTGTGGTGACTGGCAAGGACCGGGCCGTGGTAGATCTCTAACGCATCCCAGAACGATTCATCGGCGAGATGCGTGACATCGAGCAGCATGCCGACCTTGTCCATCTCCTGCAGCAAGCGTTTGCCGTCAGCATTCACGCCCCCTTTGCTCCCGGTGCCATAGCAGTACGGGCTGGGGCCGTAGTGGGCCGGGCCGAGAATCCGTAACCCTGCTGCGAACCATTCGGGAATCTGTTCCGGATCGAGAATCGGCGGGCTCCCTTCCATGCTGAGGATGAAGCCGATCGGCAGATCCTCACCGGGTTTGGTGAGCCAGTTGTGCACATGGTCGGTGAGCGTGGGGGCATCGGGAATTTCGCGGAGCACGCCCTTGCGGACCATACCGCGGTAGTACGCCAGCTGCCCCATCGCCATGCCATAAGCGGCTTCGCGCGATTGCGGGAAGGTGAGCTGTTTGTCTTTGCGATGCAGGCGGGGGAGCAGCGTGCAGATGGTAATGCCGATCTTGCCGCGCTTCAGTTCCGGCCAGGAACAGGTGCATTCACCGGGGATGATGCCTTCAAACTGGCGTTCAAATTCGCGGATTTTGGCGACGGGCAGCATAAGGTCGCGGGTCCACTCAAGCGCATTCCAAGCCATATCAAGGTGGGCATCGAAGATCAGCGGGGACATCGGGCAGGGCTCCGGAGGGAGGGAAAGAGGCGGGGAGCAAACACCGAACGCTGCACGATGTTGTACGCCACTGATATGAGCGCCCGCAAGTGGCACACGCCGCGTGGCACTCAGGTCAGTCGACTTGTCGGAACCGCCACCAGCCGCCGGCAAAGAAGACCGTGGCGAAGCCCAGCAGCACGAAGCAATGATCGATCACCAAGATGGAATCGACACTGTCGTGGGTCAGCACGGCATCAAAGGCCCGGAGCGACCAGGCATGCGGCGTGGCCAGGCTGAGGGTTTTCATCAGGTCGGGTAGCCAGGCCCGCGGAATGAAGCAACCGCTGATGCCGCCGAGAATCAGGACCAGCGAAGTCCCAAACGCGGACACCTGCTGATCGGTCCGCACCCACGCGGCGAGCATCAGCCCTAACGACGTGGCTGCCGCGGACGTGCAGAGAATCACGGGGATCAGGTAAATCGGTTCCGGTCCCCACGACATATCGAACAGCAATCGACCACTGAGAAACAGCAATGACGTTTGAACAATCGATGCCAGATAGAACGGCAGCGTTTTGCCCACCAGCACGGCGACCGGCGGAATTGGGGCGAGTTGCAACCGTCGCAGCGTCCCCATTTCGCGTTCCGCAATGAACGAACGGGCCATGATATTGATCAGGAAGAAGACGAACATCACCGTGAAGCCCGGCACCAGGAAACGGTAGACGACATTGCCCGATGAACTCGGTTTCGTTGCTGGAGTCGTCGCTGTTGCTGCATGCGCATCCTCCGTGGCTGCGGTTTCTTCTTCCGGCTCAGGCAGATAAGGCCGGAATAAAGCATTCCGAGCGGCCACTTCCGGAAAGATCGTGCGGTAAATTTCCCCGAACAGGAAGTACTTGATCAGATCACCTTCGGCGAGGGTCGGCCGGACATCGAGTTTCAGGTCGACAACTTCCGGACCAGTGGCAAGCCCGCCCGCATTTCCGCCCATCATGTCGCGCATGTTGAGTTCATCAACGCGTTCAGTGAATTGCGGTCCAATGGTCAACACTGCCGAGATGTGTTCCTTCGTATCTGTCGCGTCGACGGCTGCCTGATTCGCAAACGTCAGCACTTCAAGATCCTGGTGCTTCTTCAGATTCCGAATGACGAGTTCAGAAAGCTCCGACTCGTTCCCATCGATGATCGCAATCCGATAGGTATCCGGGTTCTGCTTGGTGGTCAGGAACTGTCCGGTCGACATTCCGAGAATGGCAATGAACAGCAATGGCAACAACAACAGCAGGACCAGTGCCCGCTTGTCGAGCACCAGCAGCTTCAGGTCCTTACAGGTGATGTCCCAGGCTCCGAGCATGCCGTCAGTCCCTTAAGCGATGCCCCGTCAATTGCAGGAAGAGTCGTTCGAGATTCGTCTGCTGTGTTTCGATTCGGTCGACATGCACGCCGGCCTTATCGAGCCGCGTGAGAACTTCCCGCAACACTTCTCCGCGATCGCCAGAAGAAGCCGGAATGATGACGGTCTGTTCGCCCTCCTGCGGGTGAACGATGTTCGCGAGATCGGTCAGTTGCCCGTTCAGTTTGGGACCGGTGACCGTGAGATGCAGGTCGGCCGACATTCCCGACAGCAACGTGTCGATCTTATCAAACGCGAGCATGCGACCATGATCGATGATCGCCACACGTTGACACAGCGCTTCCACTTCTTCCATGTAATGGCTGGCATAAATCACGCCCACACCATCAGCGGCGACCGCTCGAATGCAATCCATCAGATGGGACCGCGATTGCGGATCGACACCCACCGTGGGTTCATCGAGAATCACAATCCGTGGACCGTGGATGAGTGCGATCGCAAAGTTCAAACGGCGTTTCATACCACCGGAGTATTCTCGCGCAGCCCGCTTGCCGGCTTCAATCAGGCCGACTTGCTCGAGCAGATGCTGGCAGCGTTCTTCGAGCAGGTTGCCGCGAATGCCATAAAGTTTGCCGAAGAACCGCAGGTTCTCCCAAGCATTCAATTCGGGATACAACGCGAGTTCTTGCGGGACAACACCCAGCGATTGCCGCTGGATGGGGTCTTGCGGATTGAAGACTTCCCCATCGACGAGAACTTCCCCCGCATCGGGCGTGAGGAGTCCAGCGATCATCAGCATAGTGGTCGATTTGCCCGCCCCATTGGGGCCCAGCAAACCCAGCACTTCACCGCCGCTGAGCTCGAAGCTCACATCAGCGACAGCCAGATGGCTGCCGTAGCTCTTTTTCAGGTGGCGGACTTCAAGCAACGGCACGTTGATCAGCTTTCGGGACGTCTCACCAGGTTGGCCCATCGTGCGGACAATACCGCAACACACGTGCCAACGGAGTTCGCCGTTAGCTTATCAAGGCGTAGTGCAACAGGGCACCCATGATCATCGCCGTTGCACCCACTCGCAGATTATCGTTAATTCGCGACGGCACAGATTCTGCCAAAGCTGCCACTAAAGTCGACCCAAACCCACAGGCCAACGCAATCAGCCAAGTCGTCCCAGGTCGGCACTCTCCCCAGAACGCGGCGGAAGCCAACGGGCCGCCGATCAGCACAAAGCACATCAGGCCGGTGATCGTCTTCTTGGGATTCCAGGGCAACCGGCGACCGCCGAAGGTCATGCCACACAACGTTGCCGAGCCATCACCAAATGCGAGGATGGTCAACGTCATCATGCCAATCTCTTCCCAACCGTGGAAGACCCACAGACCGACGATGATCGGGAAGGCATAACCAAGAACGGAAGAGCGGCCATCCGCTTCACCCGGGCGGGCAAACGATGAGAATCGATAGAGGGCGGTGCCCACAATCAAAACCGTGATGCCGATGACCACGTCGGTAATGATCGGTCCCCACGGATCGGTATGCGGGATGCCCCAGAGGATGAAGGGAAACAGACCGGGCAGCATGTGCAGCATCCGGCGGCGGACTTCTTCCGTCTCCATCACTCGCGGTGCCGCGACCGAGGAATAGACTTCCGTCAAAGGCGCCGACATCCCACCGGGGTGGACCGCAGACACGGAGTTCAATGTTCCGGCTGCCTGGCCGTCGAGCGCACTATTGAGCATGGAACTCATCCCCCGGTTTACTGGTGGTGTCGCCGCGTGATTTTCGGCACGGCATCTTTCCGCAGCGAAGCAGTCGCTGGCAGGCGATTGAGACGCTTCATCGGCACAACCGGCCGATCTGCTTCCTCAAGAAAATCGTGTGCCGCAAGAACCCTATGCCGGGCACGACTCTCCTTCCCGGCAAGAGGCCGACATGCGGCAGCCACCGTAGATCCGTTACAACCGATTCCCACGGACTCGCAGACAAAGTCCGTGGTTCAATTCACGAACAGAATTCGTGCCGCCGTGGAAGAAAAATGATCGCGGAGAATTCCGGGAAATGAAGCCTATTTGCTCATCAGATCCGGTCGCTGAGCCCCCAACTTGGCCGCTGAAACGCCAGTCTCGGTGAAAATCAATCGGCTGATGCAAAGAGACTCAGCCGCGGGGCACTACCGAGCAGGATTCGCGAGACAATACAGCAAGTCTTCCCGACGCCCGCCGGCATCGCTTGAGACGCGGAGGAAGAGTTGATTCTGACTGACGGCCGGGCTGGCAAAACCCTCGTTGCCTAGCTGATTCTCAGCCACCAGTTCAAACCCCTTGGGATCAGCCTTGAAGACCGTGGTCTTGCCCGACATATCGGTCACGTAAATGTTGTCTCCCACCAGCAACGGCGAGGCACGAAACTTCCCCCCCACGCGATGCTTCCAGGTTTCTTGTCCGTTCGTGGCATTCAGACACCGGGCAATGCCATCGTCCTGCATCAGATACAGAAAACCATTGGCCGCAAGAAGCGACGGGACATAACATTTCTCCTTGGCCCGCCACAAAACCTTTCCAGTCCCATCGACGGCCAGCGTCTCGGCTCCGGGATAGCCACCACTGACAATCACGGCATCATCCGCGACCACGGGAGTTCCCACGGTCGATTCTGTAGGGCCATTAACCGACCAGAGTTCTTCGCCCGTCAGTGGATCATACGAGATCACCTTCTGACACCCGCAGATCACGGCCTGATCGCGGCCATTCAAGGTGACCACGCGCGGTGAGGCATACGAGGCATTGTTCGGTCGTTTCCGACGCCAGACGATATGCCCCGTCGAGCGATCCAGACCTGCGATGAAGCCCCCCTCTTCGTGATCAGCCGCAAGGATCACGAGTGACTGATAAACCACGGGAGAAGCCGAGTATCCAAATCGCGAACGGAAGCCACCGACTTCCTGCCGCCAGAGTTCTTCGCCTTCCAGAGTGAGTGCCGAACACCAGATGCGACGGTCATTGAGGAACAGGGCGAACAAGCGTTCGCCGTCGCTGGCCAGAGTGCTCGATGCCTGGGTGTTTTCATTGTGCATGGCCTGCTCAAACCCACCTTGAAAGATGACGGTTTGCCAGATCCATTTCCCGTTGGCTCGGTTGACCGCGAGCACCGATTGCTTCTGGGCGGCGTCATCGGCGGTTTCCAGATAAATGCGGTCGCCGAGAATGATGGGGCTGGAATGTCCGCGACCGGGCAACTTCGACTTCCAGACCACATTCTCGGTTTCGGTCCAGTTGGTGGGCACCGCACTGGCAGAGGCGATGCCATCGTGATTCAGTCCCCGCCAACCGGGCCAGTCGCCCGAGGAAAAATGCGGAGCCGGCAGACTCGCGGCAGGTGTTCCCTGCACATCGGTCACCACCTGGATGTTCGTGGTTTGAGGAATGGGCGGACGACCGCAACCGAATCCACACATCGTCAGCAGGAGGGTACAACTCGCGACGAGCCCACGCATCGTGAAGACCTTCTTTGCCAAGTTCGTCAACAGAACCATGATCGCAGAGAGACTCAGGAATTTGACCTGTCGAGCCGCCCTGCCCACCCGAGCAGTTGCTGCCAGAACTGAGCATACCAGTTTCCGACTTCAATCGCAGGCGCACCGGCTGCCTGGGCGGTCACACGCTGGTCGCCCCAATCGACGAAGCCGCCCACCCAATGCGGAGCGATGTCCGACAGGAACGTCACCACCCGGCCTTGACCGAAGGACTGCACCGCCAGACCGCATGAGGCCGAGATCTGTTGCGCGGTCAGTTCGCCAGTCTCAGAAACCTGGCAGTGGCCGAACTGGCGAATCGTCAGTAACTGTTGCGCCGCTGTCGGGACCACACGATTCCAACCGCCCACTGTCGGCGGATGCAGAGTCCACGGCAACGACCGCGTGATGGGATGTATCGCGGCAGCGGCCTCGGCCGTCAACAAGGCAGGCGACGAACTGTTGCAACGATCGTCGGTCGTGGAAATCTCAACTCCCAGATTCTGGCCAATTGGGGTCTGATCCCAATCGCCACCCAATCCATGGAACGATTCCCAGCCGCCAATCATGATCAGTCCGGCACCCGCTTCGACGTGTTGGACAATCTGATGCTGCAACTCGGGCTTGGCCTGCATGGCCGGGTAATCACTAAAAATGTAGAGTCGCCGGGGATGGGTGATGGAATAGTACGTCAACGGGATGTGGCTGGGGACATAGTCAAAAGACCACCCGGCATGGTCCATCAATCCCGCGAGATAACACGCGGCTCCAGAGAGTTCCGTGTCCCCACAGTACAAAATCTCAGCAGTCATAGTCGTTCAGTTCTCACTCGGTCACAAATGAACGGACAGAAACAGGCAGGCCAGTCGATGCGATCACCAGCGTTTCAAGTGCTATCACCTTCGCTGCCGAACATCATAACCCGATCGACCTGCTCTCCGCAGTCGTTCACGTGACGATGCGGCCGTTCCGTTCAGAGGATTCCGGAAGGTTCGCAAAGCCTTCCTACCCCGTTCTGTGGCACAGTTCTGGGCTGTCCGGTTGACCGGCACGCGGTTGCGGCATAAAGTTCAGCGTGCTGTGCTCCGTATTCGAAGTGATAATCTTGCTGTAACCGTCGGGCGGACATCAGGTTATCGAGCAGCGGTGAGAGTCGTTTGCAGTCAAGGTGAAACCTGTCGATGTCGAACTCTGATCCCAGTTCCAGCAGTGATGACACCAACGAACCGGGTGCACGCAAGCCCTCGACACCCCGCCGACCTGAACGCGGATCATCCGGAAATCTCTTCTGGTACCTGTTAATCGGGATCTTCCTCGCCGCGCTGGCATTCTCCTTCGGCAGCCGCGCGCGTCGCGGCGTGGAACTGGAATTCAGCAAGTTCAAAGAGCAATTGAAAGATGGCACGCTTAACAAGACGAATGTCATCGGTCTGAAGTTCGAGCAGGGCCGCATCACCTATAAAGACAAAGCGGCCGATGCCAGCAGCAAATCGACTCCCACCACGTACTATGTGAACGTGGTCTGGATCTCCGACGGGGGACGCGAAAACCTTGAATCGCTTCTCGAAGAGAAGGGGATTTCCTACGACAGCGGCGACATCCCTGCCGAGTGGCTGCCCATCATTTACATGGTGCTGATGGTCGGCCTGATGGTCGCTTTCCTGGTCTTCATCTTCCGACGGATGGGCGGGCCGGGAGCGGCAATGTCGTTCGGCCGCAGTCGCGGTAAGTTCTATGCACAAGAAGACTTAGGGGTCACATTCAACGATGTGGCGGGCATCGACGAAGCCGTCGAAGAGCTGCGCGA
Organism: bacterium; assembly: GCA_016125225.1. GTDB lineage: Bacteria > Planctomycetota > Planctomycetia > Planctomycetales > Planctomycetaceae > DSVQ01. The sequence continues at coordinate 87,288 of WGME01000009.1, forward strand.
AATCGTCGAATTCCTGCGGAATCCCGGCAAGTATCAGGCACTCGGCGGCCGCATTCCCCGTGGTGTGCTGCTCGTCGGTCCCCCCGGTACGGGCAAGACCTTGCTGGCCAAAGCGGTCGCGGGTGAAGCAGGTGTCCCGTTCTTCGGGCTCTCGGGTTCCGACTTCGTTGAAATGTTCGTCGGCGTCGGTGCGGCCCGCGTACGGGACATGTTCCAACAGGCGGCTCAGAAGTCGCCCGCGATTATCTTCATCGACGAACTGGATGCCCTCGGCAAGGTACGCGGCAGTGGGATGCCCGGCGGACATGATGAACGCGAGCAAACGTTGAATGCCCTGCTCGTTGAAATGGACGGGTTCTCATCCGATCAAAGCGTGATTGTGATGGGTGCGACCAACCGTCCGGAAACGCTCGATCCGGCTTTGATGCGGCCTGGTCGTTTTGACCGGCACGTGCTCGTGGATCGCCCCGATATCAACGGCCGCGAAGCCATTCTCAAAGTCCATGCGGGCAAGGTGAAACTCGACGACAATGTCGATCTGAAACACATCGCCCGGCTGACGCCCGGTTTCGTCGGAGCAGACCTCGCGAACCTCGTGAATGAAGCGGCCTTGCTTGCCGCTCGCAATAACAAAACCCGCGTGGGGATGAAGGAATTCGAAGAAGGCATCGAACGCGTGGTCGCCGGTCTCGAAAAGCAGAACCGCATCATCAGCGAAGATGAAAAGCAACGGGTCGCTTATCACGAAATTGGTCATGCCCTCGTGGCCTGCACCCTGCCTCATGTCGACCCGGTGCATAAAGTCTCGATCATTCCCCGCGGCCTTGGTGCCTTGGGCTACACACTGCAGCGGCCGGAAGAAGACCGCATGCTGATCACCAAGACCGAAATCCAGAACCGCATTTGCGTGCTGCTCGGCGGCATCGCAGCGGAAGAAATTGTCTATGGCGAGAACAGCACCGGAGCCTCGAACGATCTGCAACGTGCGACCGACCTCGCGCGCCGCATGATTACCGAGTTCGGCATGAGCGCCAGCCTCGGCCGCGTCCATTACAGTGAAACCACCCGCTCGCCGTTCCTGGGGAATGTGCAGAGCACCGGCGAACATGTTCACAGCGAGGTCACGATCCGCGAGATCGACATCGAAATCAAGCGGATCATCGATGCCTGCTACGAAATCGCCCATGCGATTCTCTCACAACGCCGCGAAGCCATGGAACACCTCACACGAGAGCTTCGTGAGAAGGAAGTGATGGACGCCTCGCAGATCAAGATCGTGCTCGATCAGTACAAGTCCGGACCTGAACTGGCGACCTGGTCTTCGGCGACATCCCGACCCAACCCGCCTACTTTCCAACCGCGCATGCAAGAACCGCCGAGCAGTGAGATCGAATCAAGCCAGATCGGTTGAGTTTTGCTCCGTTTCGATTCTGTAGCTTGCCTTTCCAAGACGAGTGGACATAATTCCACATCAAGGGAAGGCACACATCATGCAGCATGGTTCCCGGCTCGATCCGGCCAATCGTTTCTTAAGCACCGAGCAGGTGCCCGATTTCGACCATTGGGATGAAGTCTCCGAACCTCATCCGACTTGGTCGGATCGGAAGATCGAGTATCTGGCCGATACTTCTCGGTCGTTCGTCACCTCCAATGACTCGCCCGACATCCCGTTCCGTTACAGCGCCAATCCTTACCGTGGATGTGCTCACGGTTGTGCCTACTGCTATGCCCGCAACACTCATGAATATCTGGGCTTGAATGCCGGGCTGGACTTCGAGACGAAAATTTTCGTCAAGCAGCAGGCACCGCAGTTGTTTCGCGAATTTCTGGCCCGTGATGCCTGGTGTTGCGAACCCATTATTTTTTGTGGGGTGACCGATTGCTACCAGCCTGCCGAGCGGGAATACCGCTTGATGCGGCAATGCCTGGAAGTGGCGCTGGAATGCCGTCAGCCCGTGAGCCTCATCACAAAAAATGCCCTCATCGTGCGTGATGTTGATTTGCTGGCCGAGTTGGCGAAGCTGCAACTCGTGCATGCCCATATTTCGATCAACTCGCTTGACCCGGAACTGGCACGGGTGATGGAGCCGCGGACGAGCATTCCCGCTGCTCGATTGCGGGCCGTTAAAGCCCTGTCCGATGCCGGCGTGCCCGTACGTGTCATGGTCGCGCCGATCATTCCGGGTCTCAATGATCACGAAGCCCCGGCGGTGATGAAAGCTGTTCGGGAAGCCGGAGCCCTGGATGCCCGCTATGTGATGCTGCGGTTGCCCCTCACCGTGGAACCGGTCTTCCGCGAATGGTTGACTCGCACTCAGGGGGCCAAAGCCGAGAAGGTGGAAGGACTGATCCGGCACATGCGGCACGGCGAAATGAGTTCCGCGAACTGGGGCGAACGTATGCGGGGAACCGGCCCCATCGCCGAGCAGTTCGCGACGATGTTCGCCGTCTTTCGACAGAAGCTGGGTTTTGGCGACTTGCTAAGGCTCGACACCAGCCAGTTCCGTTCGGCTGTACAGAGCCATGGGCAACTGCGGTTGTTCTGATAGCAAGTGGATGCCTGATTTCCCTGCGATATGCCGCGAAATAAAGTATACAAATATCCTTTATTACGAGCAGTCCTTCGATCCGCGGATAGGCCAATAGTTCCGGTATCTGTACAGCAAAAGGATGCACAAGCGCGACCATGTTTGATCATCAACGATTGACAGAAATCTGCGAGCGTTTCGGGATTGATCCTGCAGGCTTACGGTTTATCAGTCATTCGCAGAATGCGGTTTACAGTTACGATGGAGCTGCAGGACGAGCTGTTTTGCGTGTCTCGGTTGATCGTGGCCGTACATTGGCTCAGATAGAAGCCGAGTTGCTCTGGATACGTGATCTTGCCGAACGCGGTTGCCAGGTATGCCAGCCACGCCGCTCGTTGCATGGTCGCTGGTGTGAGCACATGGCATTTGAGGATGGCAATTGCTATGCCGTCTTGTTTGATCACGCCCCTGGTCGACAGCTGGAACTGAGTGACCTTGACGCTGGGTTTTATCAGAACTTAGGCCGGCTGACCGCTCGACTGCATGCCGCAAGTTTCGATGTTGCCCCGCCAGAGATCACGCTACGGGATCGACCTCGCTGGTATGAGTCGCGACTGCTGACGACCGATATCGAGCGATATTGCCCCACGACAGCGACGCCGTTCAAAGGGGCTGTTGCCAGCCTGATCGCGGAATTGCGTCCCAGCGTGGAACAGGAACTCGGCATTATTCATGGGGATTTGTCACTCTCCAACATCCATCGTGATGGCGATCAACTCTGGCTCTTTGATTTTGATAACTGCGAAATCGGCTGCATCTGGCAGGACTTCGCGGTGATTCTTTACGACTCGATTTACTGCCGACTGCTGCATCGAGTGCAAGATGACCAACTGGCCGATCGTTGTCAGGAATTATCGATGGCATTTCTCCAAGGCTATCAATCCCTGCGACCGTTGAAAGAATTTTCGTCCGAATTGCTTCGTGGTTTTCTGATTCTTCGTGAAGCCGTCATTTACACCCACTATTGCCGCATACTTGATCCCGCCACACTTACGAATGCGTTTCGTGCGGGCATGGACGAAATGCGGCGACACGTGGAAACCGGTTCGACTTCGCTCCCAGCGATGGTATTCTCTGGAATTATTGTTCAGACGCGTGAATGACTCAGAGTTCAGAGAAACGAAGTACCATGCCTGCTGAGATCACCATCCGTCCGCGCGCAGACTATTCCGATGACCAATGGGCCGCGTCGGGGCGGTTGAATTCGGCCGTGTATTCTCCCGAAGACGTGGCGAACTGGCCGGGGCGAGTGATTGAATGGTCGCGGCCTACCTGGCATGCGCTGCTATGGAATGCCGATCAGACCGAGGCGATGGCGAATGCCTGTCTGCAGGTGCGTGCTGGCTTGCTTGCCGGGGAACCGGTCACGATCGGGGGCATCGGTGGTGTGATGACACATCCACAGCATCGCCATCAAGGGCATGCCCCTGCCGTGATCAAGGCGAGTCTCGATTATTTCCATGCCATGGGAAATGTCGACTTCGGATTGTTGGTCTGTGAGAAGTCTCTGGTCGCGTTGTATGAACATCTCGGCTGGCAATACTGGCCGGGCAGGATGTGGGTGCTGCAGCGGGGCGAGCGTGTCCCCTTCACGTTCAATATGCCGATGATCCATCCTCTCAATCGCGTACCCGAACTCGCTGGTGAGATCGATCTCTGTGGTCCGCCGTGGTAACGTGACAGCATCGAGTTCAATCTCCCCGTTCGTCGATGGATTCTGCTCACAATGATGAGGTGATCATGCGGTTCTGTTCTCTCGTCTGGATGTCTTCTGCCTGGCTGCTATGTTCTTCCCTGGTGACCGCACAAGAGACCAAATGGCAATGGTCGGCCGAGGCACTGCAGCCGTTCTGGCAGGGAGCCACGGTCTATGGCGAATCAGTGCTGTTTCTCAAAGACCCGGAAGCTGAAACCGCCGATGCTGTGGTTCTGTTCCCCATCAACCAAATCGTTTCGATCAAGAGTTCAGCGGGCGATATCACCTACGAAGAAGGTCGCGACTATCTCTGGAAGCCGGGTTCGCACGAATTGCTGTTGACCAAGGAGTCGCGCATTCCGTCGTTCCTGCCGAGTGAACTACGACGGCAGCCGGGCACGCAACCATATGCCCTGACGCATCGCGATGGCAACGGTGAAATTCTCTTTGGCGGGCGACTGGAATACGCGGCGATGCAGGTTTGTGTGACCTATGAGCATGGTCCGATCTCCTGGAACGGACCGTTGCCGAAGTTCGATGCCACGGTGTTGCCACGCACCATTGAGAAACTCAAATCGAAGCAACCGGTTTCACTGGTGGTCCTCGGCGACAGCATTTCCGCGGGGGCCAATGCCTCGGCGATGTACGATGCGGCTCCCTATCAGCCAGCGTATCCGGAACTCGTGCGGCTCAATCTGGCGAAGCAGTTTGAGACCGAGGTGACATTGACGAATCTGTCTGTCGGCGGCAAAGACACCCCCTGGGGTGTGACGCAAGTCCCCGCAGTGCTCGCAGCCCAACCCGATCTCATCGTCATCGCGTTCGGCATGAATGATTCCGCCGGTCGACCCGCGAAAGAGTATCAGGAATTCACGCGGCAGATGCTCGAACAGATCCGCAAGGACCGCCCGGAGACGGAATTCATTCTCGTCGCGTCGATGCTGGGCAATGCGGACTGGACGCGATTGAAGCAGGAACTTTTCCCGGCCTATCGCGATGCCTTGGCAGAGTTGTGTGGACCGGGGATTGCCCTCGCCGATGTCACCGCCATCTGGACCGAGTTCCTGAAACGCAAGCTCGATTGCGACCAGACGGGCAATGGCGTGAATCACCCCAACGACTTCGGCCATCGTGTGTATGCCCAGGTAATCTCGGCGTTGCTGATTCCGGAGTGATGTCGGGTCAGGACATCGCAAAGCCGCCACCGCCGTGTGGCGGTCTTTCCCGGTCGCGATCCACAAATCCATTCGGCCACAAAGAGGCACAAAAGACGCAAAAAGTACGGGTCGGAATAGATAATCACTGGATCGCCGGTCCTCGCACGACCGCAAAATGCGGACAAGTTCATGCGACCAACGTTTCGAGCCATTCTTGTGTCAGGAATGTTTGCGCTCGGGCTGCCATCGGGCCTACAAGCGGCTGATCTGGAAGAGGCGAAGCGGCAACTCGCGGCCTGGCAACAATCGTTCCAGTCGATTCGCATCAAGGCCCGCATCTCGTCGGAAGCCGCCACGAATTATCGTTTTGAAGGCAGCAAAGTCACGAAAGACTGGAGGGATTACGATTGGATCTGGGAAGCGTCTGGCCGCTTTCGCTTCGAGAGTGTCGGTGGCCACGATGGGGGGCACCGTTCACGCAGTCTCCGCCTGGCCAACCTTGCCAAGAAATACACCTGCTCTTTCGACGGCGACAGCGAGTTCGCCCGCGAGGTGATGATTCAGGACATAATTTCTGTGAACGTTTCTCAGGGCGGATTCGATCAACCGATGTGGATTTTATGGGATAGCGATTCCCATTCCTGGATTGGTGATCGGATTCCCAGCGTCTCCGAAGCGGTCGTCACAGCCGATGGCATGCTGGACGTGTCAGGCGATCCGCTGGGTTTTTCTGACGGTTATTATGGTTCCAGGTATGTCGTCACACTCGACCCCGAGCATGGGTATCTGCCACAGCGGTTTCGTTACGAACCCCATAACCATGATCGCTACACGGTCGAAGAGTTTCAGGAAGTTCAACCGGACTTCTGGTTTCCCCAACGGGGCCGGATTCTCGATGTCATGACGATCGACGGGCAACCGAGAGAGTTTCTGCAATCCTGGGAGATCTCACAGGTGGAACTCAACCCGGAACTGCCGGACAGCCTGTTCTTTCCCCCGATGCATGATGACACCATTGTGACAAATCATATCACTGGGCAAAAATACCGTTACGGTGATCCCATCACCGTGCTGATCACTGAAGTACCGCGACGACCTGCCGAACACGAATCCGATCCCGGGCCCAACTGGATACTCATCATCACACTAAGCGTGATATCCGTGCTGCTCTGGCGTGGCGTCAAAGGGTTATACGCTCGTCGTAACCAATGAGACCTGTCAGACCGGGAAGTGTTGAGTCTTCCGACCACTTCAGCGAGGCACAATTCGAAGGGATTGTGAAGGAGTTGTATCACCGTCCGATCTGTAGGTGACTGCACGGTCGAGAAAAACAGACCGCCGGGAGGCACCGGGGTCTGCTTGAGAAATCCCGCCACTCGGCGGTGGCGGCTTTAGGGATGATACCCCTTCGCCGTGGTGGCGATTCGGTAGAGACCTTCACCGGCGGTAATGTAAAGCACGTTCGCTTCCTTGCCGGTTCCGAAGGTGCAGTTCGTCGGCAGCGGCTCCGTCTTGATGAACGCGACTTCTTCACCCTGCGGTGAGTAAACGGCGATGCCATGACGCGATTCCTTACGAATGGCGGCATAGACGCGGCCGGTGGTGTCGACGGTCATGCCATCGATGCCCATTTCATCACCGAAGTTGACGATGACAGTCTTTTCTCCTAGCGAACCATCATCGGCGATGGGAAAGGAATTGAGCGTAAACCGCGGCGGCTTCGGTTTGGTCCCTTCCGGTTCGAGGCCAGTGGCACCGTTGTCGGTCTCGGCGACATACAGCGTTTTGCCGTCGGGGGAAATGATCACACCATTCGGCTTGCTGATGTTGTTGGTCGCACGGACCACGCTGCCATCGGGATTGATGCGGTAGACACTCATCAGGTCGAGTTCGAGCGGTTCCGAGCCGACATAGCGCGGGTCGCTGAAGTAGACCCAGCCCTTGGGATGCACGGCGAGATCGTTCGGTGAGTTGAAGACCTTACCGTTGAACTTGCCGGCGACGACGCTCATTTCCCCTTTGGGGCTGAACTCGCAGACCGCACGGTGACCTTTCACGGCCCCACAGGCGGCGAGCAGTTTGCCTTCGGGAGTGAAGAAGATGCCGTTGCTTTGACCACTATCGGCAACAAAGACCGACGTGGTTTTGGTGGCGGGGTCGAAGGTCATGATACGGCCGGGCTTCATCCCGCCGATCGCAATATCACTGAAGAAGATCAGGCCATCGGCACGGGCGGCCACTCCTTCTGTAAACTCGCCCTCATTCCATAACTCTTCGAGTTGAGCATTCGGAGCGACGATTGGGTCAGCCGCCGAGACGACCAGCGGACACAAGCAGAGTAACCAGCAAGCAAACGGACGCAGCATTCGGATTCTCTCCCGGAGACCCAGAGATGGCGATCCCTGGGCTTCGATGGTTAGGTGTCGGCATCATCCCTGACACTGAATTCCAGTTTCCAGCGTCCCTCGCCGCGCGTGCTGACGCACCACAGTTCGAGCATGCCGAGTTCTGTGATGCGGCTGTGAAACGTGACGGGAACATAATGATCGTCTTCAGCGTCATCTTGCGGGAGAGTCGCTTCCAGGGCATCGGTTTCGCTGAGTTCTTCGGGGGACCAGGCGGTGAGGCGTGAACCTGGCTCGTCTTCTTTACGGACAGACGAACTGAAAAAGCGGAAATGGGCGGGCTGACCGACAATAAGGCCGATCGCTTCGGAGGGCACGTCGAGTTCCGTCCCTTCTTCCATGCCAAAGGGGACCACACATAGCGCGCGGAGCGGTCGCGGTGCCCCGGGAATGGCGAGTCCGGCGGTTTCGATCCCCACATAGTACGACCGGGCCGTACCGCCACGGATGCGGACACCGCCGTTGCGTTTGGCCCAACCATAAAACGCCGCGCCGCGTGCGACGGCATGATCGAGATCGTGTTCGCCAGCGAGAATCTGCGGAGCGGGGGCTTCGCTGAACCAGCTTCCCAGGACCGTCATCAATTGTGATCGCAGGGAGTCGGCTTTGAAGACGCCGCCGTTGAACAACACATGGGTGGGGTGTACTGCGCTTCCCTCGTCGCCGTGACTCCGCAGGAAGGCCGCAATGTGCCGGGTGATAGCAGTATCGGCTTCATAGGGCAAACCGAGTTCCTGAAAGCCCGACATTCGCGGCCGTTGCGGTTCATCGCCCACGGCACAGTTCGGCAGAAAACCGTTGGAGAGCAGATCGAGGACCGCATCGCGATCGACTTCGACCGTCACCGTTCCGCCGATCAGTTTGCTGCCACGGCCCAGCACCGAGATGGGATGCTTCTTAGGCCCTTCTTTGGCCAACAGCGTTTCTTTAGCAAGTCGGCAGGCATGCCACAGGGAAACCGATTGCCAGGGATCGAGCTGCGTGCCCTTCTTGGCGAACAGCCCGGCGACATGATGCGCGAGCAACAGGTCCATGTTGTCGCCACCGACCAGCAGATGACTGCCGACGGCGATGCGTTGCAAGGTGAGTTCGCCGCCTTCTTCCGCGACGCCGACCAGAGACAAGTCTGTTGTGCCGCCGCCGACATCGCAGACCAAGAGCGTCTCGCCGACTTTGAGCAACTTCCGCCAGCGATCTCCGGTGCTGGCCAGCCAGGCATAGACCGCCGCCTGAGGTTCTTCGAGCAAAACCAGCGTATCGGGCAAACCCGCAGCGAGGGCGGCTTCCCGAGTCAGTTCGCGGGCACTGGCATCGAACGACGCCGGCACCGTGAGAATTACCTGCTGATCGCTGATCGGGGCTTCGGGAAAGGCCTGCGTCCAGGCGGCAATCAAGTGTTCGAGGTAACGCCGAGCGGCGGTGACCGGCGAGACTTTCGGGACGTCATCGCCCGCTCCCCACGGCAGAATGGCCTGATGCCGATCCACCTTGGAATAGGCCAGCCAACTCTTCGCGGCACCGACGGTCCGTTCGGGCAAGTCGGCCGATTGTCGCCGAGCCAGATCACCCACGGCGAAATCACGACCGCTCGCCCACGGGACATCATAGGCCTGCGTGGCGGCTTCGGCCTTGGTGCCGAGATACAGGAACGAGGGCAACAGCGGCCGGGCTTCCACCGTGCTGGGAGCCGTCAGCTGCGGAATCGGCAACACCTTCACATCGGGCTGTTCGGCATCGAGAGCCGCATACGCCAACGCGGAATTCGTGGTTCCGAGATCGATTCCAACAATGTACTGGGCAGGCATCAGGCAACGCTTCTGGCAGTTCACAAGTTCAAACGGCCCGGGACTGTCCGAACCTGCCGGATAGTCTAGCCAATTGCAACCCGTTATGCCTCAATCCCGCCCAGACAATCTTGCAGCGGAAACGTCGCCAGGGTTCTCAGCGTTTCGGCAAGGTCGGCAGGAATTCGCTACCCACCAGGTCTTCGCCGGTCTGAATGACCACTTTGCTGGGAATGAGCTTCGTCCCGGCGACTCGGCCGGTGATCTCCGCCTGCTGGCCTTCCTTAATCGAAGCGGCGTCGGTAAGCACGACCCGAATTTTGTGATTCGGCTCCAGATAGACCGGCATCTTCGACTTCGCGTTCACCTTCAACTGCAGCACCTTGTATTTCTCATCCGCCGGTGCTTCCAACTCGACCACTTCACCAGAAACGATATAGCTATTCTGACTTTGCCCTGGCTTGGGGGGAGCTTTCACGGCTTTCGCGGGCACGGGCTTGCCAGAGTACTGCGGGTAGGCGTCGATATTGGTCGCGAAGAGCGACTTGTTGCTTTCGGTCGCCTGCGTGCGAATCAGGACCCCTTCAGCCAGAAAGGTGTCATCGCCATTGGCAACAATTTCGACTTCCACTTTGGGAGTGAGCTGAAACTGATACTCCGTGGAACTCGCCGTATCGACCACGGTAAGGATGGTCGTCTTGCCTTTGGTTTCGACCGACTTCACTTCGGCAATCAAGTTGGGTGAGTCCTGCGCCGAGACAGGGGCGAAACCCAGAACAACCAGCCAGAGCAGCGAACACAGGCAGGACAAGCGTTTCATGGCAGCGTTTCCGGAGAGGAGCTTCGAAAGGGAGTGGGCTCATTGAAGCCGATGTCCATGGGGCGGGTCAACCGTCCACCACCATTCCGGAATTTGACAGTGGCTCTGTAGATGAGGTCGGCCGACTTCGAGATGTCGATTACTTCGGCTGCAATTCACTCAGTGTGATGTGATCGCTCAGCACAGGTTTGCCATAGAGATCGCGAATCTGCAGGGTGATGCCGACGGGTTGCGTGTCCCAGTCAATTTCGATGACGCCGAAGTTCATCAGCCGATAAATCTCTCCTTTGCGGTGGGCATTCCTCTCATCGGTGGGTGAACCCGGCTGGTTCAGGCTGCTCGATGTGACATCGTACAACGGGTAACCAATCAGCGCATCATTCCGGCTGATTTCGGCATGGTGTCGATCACCACTAATCAATAGCACGCCGTTGGCTTTGGTTTCACGTAACAGGCGGAACAACCGTTCGCGCTCGGCGGGGAAGTTGCCCCACTTTTCCCACTGATGTTCGTTTGGCAAAACCTGAATGCTTGAGGCGATGATCCGTAAGTCGGCGGGTTGCTCCAATTGCGTTTTCAGCCAGGCCCATTGCGTTTCGCCGAGGACGGTTGCCCCGGTATCGGTATTATCCGTGTAGGGGCCGTAGTAGGGTTTGCCTTTCTCACGCGGGATGCCATGTGACTTGAGTGGGCTGCGGTGATAGCGGGTATCGAGCAGAATGATCTGCGTCCGCTTCCCTTCCGGACCATACAGATACGACCAGTAGACCCCTTCTTGTTTTCGTCGGGGTGAGTCGGCTGGTTCGCCAAACACATCCAGAAACAACTGCTGCGATTCCTTTTTGATCGCGAACTCGGCTCCGGCGTCGTTCTTGCCGTAGTCGTGATCATCCCATGTGGCGAGCACCGGGCAATTCGCCCGCAGCTCCTGGAACTTCGGTACTGCTCCCAGTTGATCCCATTTGGATTTGAGCACGGCAAGGTCATCGCTGTCACCATAGATATTATCGCCGATCATCAGGAAGACATCATGCTGGGCGTCGACAATATCCTCCCAGATCCACATCTGTTTGTTCTGGTTACAGCAGGAACCGAACGCAATGCGCTGGAGCGGTGTCTGCGGATCAGCGGCCGAAGCCAGCAGCGGTGTCATGACACATAACAGAGAAACGATCGGAATACGGAACATGCGAGTTCTTTCTACCGTAAGATGCGGATTACTGGTATCAAATCGGCCGCCAGCAGCAAACGTCCTCTGGCTCTTGACACTTGGCTCTCGACTCTCGTCTGATTACGTTAGCAACATTCTGTGAAAGGGCGAAGAAGACCGATGCTCTCCAAACGTATCATTCCCTGTCTTGATGTTCACGCCGGGCGAGTCGTCAAGGGGGTCAATTTTCTGAATCTTCAGGACGCCGGCGATCCTGTCGAAGTCGCGGCGCGCTACGAAGCCGACGGGGCCGACGAACTCGTATTTCTCGATATCACGGCCAGCCACGAAGAGCGGGACATCATTCTCGATGTGGTCCGCCGGACTTCGGAAGTCTGCTTTATGCCTTTGACGGTCGGTGGAGGCATCCGCACGCTCGATGATATCCGCCGGTTGCTCTCCGCTGGTTGCGACAAGGTTTCCATCAACTCCATGGCGGTGAAAGATCCCAATTTCATCCGCGAAGCCGCGCTCCGATTTGGCAGCCAGTGCATCACGGTCAATATCGATCCCAAGCGAGTCATCAAAGACGGCCGCGAAGTGTGGGAAGTCCACATCAATGGCGGCCGCGTGCCGACGGGATTGGAAGCGGTCGCCTGGGCCCAGGAAGTGGAACGGTTGGGTGCCGGGGAGATTGTCCTCACCTCGATGGACGCCGATGGTACCAAAAACGGTTATGACCTGCCGATGACCCGTGCGGTGGCTGATGCGGTCAGCGTTCCCGTGGTCGCCAGTGGGGGAGCGGGTAACCCAGAGCATCTGTATCAGATTCTCACCGAAGGCCATGCCCATGCGGCTTTGGCGGCGAGCATTTTCCACTACGGCATGTTTCCGATCGGCGTAACGAAAGAGTACCTCGCCGAACGCGGTGTCCCGGTCCGCTTCAATAGCCTCGCCGGTGCGACGTGACAGCATCGAGTGCCAGGACGCTCGCCGAGCAAATCGAGTTAGCCTGTCTGCTCGAGGCGACGGCCCGCAAACCGGGAAATGTTCATCCTGGGGCGTCGTTTGATGATCTGACATATACCGATTTCGTGAATGCCGCCACCGCGTGTGCCCTGCCACTCGCAGAAGCAGCCGCCGTAGGCATCGGCTCGGCGATCCTCAACGCCGTTCGTGAAACAAGGGCCGTTTGCCAGACGAATGTGAATCTCGGCATCTGTTTGTTGGTCGCTCCGATTGCGGCCGTTGAAGAGATGCAGCAGTCTGATCGGGAGTTGCCTGAGCGTTTATCTGCGACCACGATCGCCGATGCGGAGGCCGTCTATACCGCGATTCGTCTGGCCACCGCCGGTGGTCTCGGGCAGATTGACGAACATGATGTCTCAGCGGTTCCCACGATTTCCTTGATGGAAGCCATGCGGCTGGCTGAGGAGCGCGACGCCATTGCCACGGAATGGGCACACGGGTTTGAGGGCATTCGTGGCGAACTGACAAAATGGCTCGTCGCAGCCTGGGACCATGCCCAACAGCATCCGGCGTCAATTGATCTCAATGGCATCGTGGTGCCTGCGTGGGAACTGGCGATTCTGCAAACGCAATTACGGTTCCTCACTCGTGGCGATACACTGATCGCAAGGAAATGCGGTCGTGATGTGAGCGATGCAGCCGCACAGCAGGCTCAGGCCATTCTTGCTGCCGGTGGTTGGGTCAACTCGACTGGTCGCGAATTGATCACTCGTTTCGATGGCTGGCTGCGTGGCGATGGTCATCGCCGCAATCCGGGGACCACGGCCGATCTGCTGGCGGCTTGTCTCTTTTACGTGATTCGGAAAGGATGGATCACACCGCCGACGCGTGCCGAGGTTTTGCAGCATGCAGAACGAGTTGCCTCCGCTTCCTCAAAGAAGTTATAGACCATGTCCGCAGATCGCTTCCGGGTTCGTGTCACAAAAGATCATCTGGTCTTCAGTGCCGCCCATTTTATTACTTTCAACGGCAACATCTGCGAACGGCTGCATGGTCACAACTGGCGGGTCTCGGTCGAAGTCGAAGGTCTGCTCGACGAGAATGGCTACGTCTTTGACTTCATCGCTTTGCGAGATGCCACACAGAAACTGGTCAACGAACTTGATCACCGGATGCTGTTGCCCACGCAGCATCCCATGATTCACGTCACGGCAGACGATCGCGAAGTCACCGTACGGTTCGAGGAACGCCGCTGGGTCTTCCCGTTGGAGGATTGCATTCTACTTCCGATCGCGAACACCACGGCGGAACTCATTGCTCATTGGATGGCTGGGCGATTGCGAACCGTGATTCAAGCGGCCTCCAAACATTATGTCGATCGGCTGCGAGTCGATGTTGAAGAGAACTTCGGTCAATGGGCTGGGTGTGAGTTGCTGGTTGATGGTTGGCCAGGAATGTTACATTAACAGAGAGGCAACGCCGAGCGCTGTCGGTGCACTCACGAACGTGAGGTGACTCCCCGTGAATGGTTGAAAGGTGACGCATCAATGCGGTGGATCGTTTGCGCGTGGTTTTGTCTTTCATCAATGGTCACCGCGGCCGAACCGGTTACAGTCGACTGGGTACAGGTCACACCGAAGGCCGCCTGGCAACCCCGCGATTCCAGTGGTGAACTTGTCTTCCAGGATCGCCTGTGGATCTTCGGCGGTTGGTTCGATTCCTATTCTCCCCCGCCACGTGATGTCTGGTCGTCGTCCGATGGCCAACTCTGGGAACAGATCTCTCCGGAAGCCCCGTGGAAGTACAGCGATCTGCCGATGACCGCCGTCTTTCGCGATCAGATGTGGTTCCTGGGTGGGTGGACCAACGGCCGGTTGCCGGGTCATGGTGCCACCGCGGAGATCTGGTCTTCAACCAACGGCCGCCAATGGAACCTCGCAACGAACAAGCCGGGCTGGTCGCCGCGACTTGCCGCTGGAATCACGGTGCACAACGATCGCCTGTGGATCATCGGCGGGCATGAGAACTATTACTTCGGCGACGCGTCGAACTTGAAGAATGACGTCTGGTCTTCTGCCGATGGCAAGACCTGGGAACAGGCGACCGAACATGCCCCCTGGTCACCGCGGGCGTATCATCAGGTCGTGACACATGCCGGGAAACTCTGGGTCTTCGGCGGCGGCAACTATGTGCCGGAGTATCAGGCACACAATGACGTCTGGTGTTCGACGGATGGCAAGACCTGGGAACAGGTGACCGAACATGCCCCGTGGTCGCCACGGCTCTGGTTCTCGGCGACGACCTATCGCGACCACATGTGGGTCATCGGCGGCTGGTCGAATCATCCCGCGAAAAACTGGGGCGATGTGTGGTACTCACGCGATGGCCAAGACTGGAAAGAATTAAAGTCAAACGTCCAATGGAAAGAACGGCACGAACATTCCACGTTCGTCTTTCAGGGCAAGCTCTGGATCGCTGGCGGCCATGCTCAGCCTTTGAATAGCGAAGTGTGGACGCTGGAATTGCCGCATGACTTCGCAAAGAAGTAATGCGCTACGGAATAATATACGCCAACCCCAGGACGGCTTTGCCTTGAAGCAAGGCCCCTTTCAGACTGAGCGGGACCAGATAGGTCCGATAGGGGACGCAGCTTCCAGGACGATCATCGCCCAGCGTATAGATTTCTACCCACGGATAATCGACACCCATCATGTAGGGCACCGCTGCAACGCGGCCGTAGAAGTGCGCGGCGGAAACAAACGGCTGCAGCAGTTCGTCTTCCGGCATCCACGCACACAGGCCGGTGTTACAGGTCAGCTTGTTGTGCTTGAGTCCCGGCGCACCGTAATAGTAACCCATCCGTTCGAGATTGGGCTCTTCAAAGTACAACGGGCGATGTCGCATCGCCGAGGCTTCCCAGTCGAACGGCTCGAGGCACCAGCCGCGTCCCAGTCCACCGGGTTGAGGTGCGACACCCGCTTCAGCCAGCCGAGGTCGAGCCAGATTTTCTGGAGCATTCAGTGTGGGTGCCGACAGGCTCGCCTGCAGATCGCCGATCGGCCGATCTTGCAGCAGCGCATCGGTCACACTCGATTTAACCGCTGCGGGGGAAGATTCCGCAGGGACGGGGGGTAATGCATCTTGGGCCGACAACGCCGACCCCTGGCCCACTTCTGCGAGCCCGAACAGTCCAAGCATGACGATGCGGCAAATCGTGACCCAAGTGGGCCTGGCAGTAGCAGAGGGTGAATTGAAGTGAATTGACTGCATCACAAGGCCCCTCCGGAACCCGGCCGGATGAAGTTACGATCGGACTATGTCCTTTCGTTGTTCGTCTTGTCACGGCTGCTGCAACCAGTTCATTCCGACTTCCAGGTAAAAGCTGCCCAATCGACAAGGTTTTACGCAACAATTGAAGTGCGAGTGAATCGCCGCAGTCCGGGTGTCGTACAGTAGTCGATAGACGATTCGGGCAAGAAGTATTGGACATCGATTCCCCGGCGACTTTAGACTAAATCACATCGCTGGGTGGATTTGTACACTTTTTGTGGGGCCCCCTAACTCCACCGGAAGCTGATGCGTTCAGCTTCTTCTTCGACCCATGCCAGCGCGCACGGTGCGTGACCGTTGCCGCGCGGCAACGGCGAAGTGGGGTGATTTGCCGGTTACCGTGGGTAACTCGACAGGTCGGGGAACACAGCGACATGCCGATAGCGCAATGGTTTCAGCAGTGGCTTTCGTCACGGCGGGTTCGCTCCGCGCCGCACGATCCCCTTGCGCCCTATGCCCAACTCAGCGTGCAGCGGCTGGAAGACCGCCGCGTGTTGTCGGTCTCTGTAACCACACCGACAATGACGGATGTTGTCGTCGATATCACCGGGATGGACGACGTCACCATTTCATTTGATGGTGTCGACACGCTCACGATCGACAGCCTGGATGATGGTACCGATACGACCATCATGTTTGACCCCACGATGCAGTCGTTGATCATTAATGGCGACAACATTGATGTGCAGACGGTGACGCTGACCGGGATGGACACCCTCAGCCTGGTTTCGCTGACAATTACCGACGGCGTCGATGATCTCGATATCAATACCACGGTCGCGGCATCTCAAAACATCTCGATCGATGTCGCCAACACAATTGACATCGGTGCGTCGGGCGGGCTGACGACCACCACCGGCAGCATCACTCTCGAAGCCGGTATGGGGATCACCCAGAACGCCGCGGCCACCATCGATTCCGGCATGGAGGTGCACCTCACGAGCCTGAATGGCAACATTCAGACAGGAATTATTACCGCGGTCGATGATATCCAACTGACGACCGATAATGGTTCGGTGACCACGGACGGGGCGTTGGATGCGGGGGGACTGGTCGATATCGATGCCCTCTCCGTGACGATCAACAGCACCATTGATGCCGATGGCATGGTCACCATCGACGCCACCGATGGGGCGATTACGGTCTCCGATACCATCTCCGCCGGCAACGACATTGATCTGACTGCCGAGGGAGCCACCGGCAGCATCACGGTCAACGGCGGCGCGACCGTGACCACCATCGGTAGCGACATTCGCCTCTTTGCCGATCAGACGATTCACATCAGCGCTGATGTCATGACCGACGGCATGGGCACCATCACCTTGAGCGGCCATTCCGGGGCGATGGATGAAGGCGCTCTCAATATTTTCATCGATAACGACGCCACCATCAGCACAGAAAACGGCGATCTCACGCTGGATGCCGATCAGGGCACCCAGCAGGCGGGAACCTTCAGTGGCATCGTGATCGATGGTATGGGCACCTCGGTGGAAGTCACGGGCACCGGCAGCTTGAGCCTGTACGGCCGCGGTGGTGACGATACGGCGAATCAGCACGGCATCGTCATTCAAAATGGGGCCATGGTGACTGCGGGAACCACCGGAACCGCAGTGATCGAAGGGTTCGGCGGCACTCTCTCCTCCTCGGCTGTCGGCGTGATGGTGACTGGTCCGAATTCGGCCCTCACATCCTCTGGCGCGAACGTGGAAGTGAGCGGTGAAGGTGGCGGCAACGGAGGGTTTGGATTTGGTGTGTACGTCGTTGATGGCGGGCAAATCAGCGCGACAGGGGCTGGTTCCGTCACCGTGGCAGGAACGGGCGGAACCGGAGCGGGCCTCGCCAACATCGGCGTCTTCGTCACCGGTACTAATTCTCTGATCACTGCCAGCGGCGGAGACGTGGAAGTCACGGGCATTGAAGGCGGTGGCGCTTCAGCCGTGGCTATCGGTGTTGCCTCGGAAGGGACCATTTCTCAGACCAGCAACGGCCAGATCACATTGATCGGCGACAGCCTGACCATCGACGATCTCTCGTTTGTCGATGCCGGGACGGGAACGGTCAGCATCCAGCAGTACACAAGTACGGTCGAAATCGACCTGGGTTCGACCAGCGATGTCGCAGGCGGACCGCTGGCGATCTCCAGCGACGAACTTGCCCGCATTACCGCTGGAACGCTGGTCATCGGTGATGCGAATTCCGGCACCATTACGATTTCGGATGCCATCGATCTGTCCACAATATCGACGCTGGAGTTGATCACCACCGCCGATATCTTTGATGGAAACGCCACCGGCATCGACATCACCGTGGCCAGCCTCGTGCTGGTGGCGGGGACAGGGATCGGCAGCAGCGATGCCCTGGAACTGGCGGTCACCAATCTTGCCTTCCGTAATACTGCCTCCGGCGATGTGCAGATTGAGAACACCGGGGCACTCACCCTCACCACCGTGGGGACTCTGGATGGCACGACGGGTTTTGAGCTGGGCAACTTGGGGGGCGGCACCACAGCAGTCACTGCTCATAGTCCGGTGACCATCGCGGCCGACGTCACCTCCGTCGGTTCCATGACCATTACGGCCGGCGAATCCAATGATGCCCCAAATTACGATGACGATCTGACGATCAATACCGGTGTCACCGTTTCCGTGACCGGGGGAGCTTCTGAGCTTATTCTGCAGGCCGGTGATGATGTCATCATCGACGGGGCCGCGACTTCGAATCTTAATCTCATTGTGACGGCCGGGTTCAATGACCTGGACAGCAGCGGAGCGATCGTGCTGTCGGGCACATTAACAGCCACAGAACTTACCACTCTAACAGCGGTCACGGGGATCACCGATTCCACCGGGGCGCTCATCACCACCAGCGAACTGGAAATCCTCGGCAGTGGTGATGTCATCCTCGATGAAGAGCATCAGACCGCGTATCTCGCGGCGAATCTGGATGGTGCCCTGACCTATCTGGATGCCGATGGATTTGATGTATCCCTCATCGACACGACGAACGGCATCACGTTAACGGCGAATACCGCGGAACTGCACCTCACAACCACCACCGGCGTAATCGGTCTCGATGCCAATGTCACCACGGACGGCAACCAGTTCTACCACAGTGATGTTGAACTGCTGACCGACGTTGCTCTCGCGGCCAATTCGGGCAACATCGATTTCGAGGGAACCGTCGATGGCGCTTATCAACTCAGCATCACCTCCGGAAACGACGTTACGTTTGATTTAGCTGTCGGTTCAACGGATGAACTCGGGTCCATCGATATCAACGTCTCTGGCAAGGTTACGGTCAGCGACGCCGTGCAACTGGCTGCAGCGGGCCCCCTGCTGGGCACCTTCACCGTCTTTGCTGATGAATTTGAACTCACCGGTTCAATCGATACTCAGGACGGCGATCCACTGGGTGGTGGAGTCTTTATACTGGCAAACAACATCCGTCTGGGTGGCGATATTACCACCGACGAAGGCAATGTCGACCTGGTCGGGCCCGTTATCCTGTTCGACACCACGACGATCACGACTGACGAGGGCTCTGTTTCATTCCTCGACACGATTGATGGCGACGCGGGGGGCGAGAATCTCACAGTGACCAGCACTTCGGGGGGCGTCATACTGACGTCTGCGGAAGTAGGCGGCACGACTGCGGCTGGTAATCTGGCCTTCACATCTAATGCGCCAGCCGGAACGATCGTCCTTTCGGGGGACATCACATCCGAGGGTAACGTCACGCTTTCAGCAGAATCCGTGCTCGTCTCAGGGACGATTGACACGACCGGCGCTACTGTGGGCGACGTGACCATTACCAGCACGTTTCTTACAACTTTGACTGGCGACATCACCACGACCAATGGCAACATCGAGCTGAATGGGTTCACGCGGCTCGATAACTCCCTCACATTAATGAGTGGTTCCGGCAACATTTCGATCAATGGTTTTCTGGATTCGAACGATCTGGGTGGTGCCCCGGTTGATGGCCTGACAATTATCGCCACCACGGGTGATGTCATCATCGAAGCCGATCTGGGAAGCGGCACCACCCCCGGCAGCGATACCGATGGTTTGGTCTCATTGGCCGTCACGGCTGGCGGCGACTTCTATGCCAGTGGCACCTGGGTGATCGACAGCACCGTCACCTTTACTTCCGCGGTCTACCTGCTCGACGATCTTTCCATCACGGCCAATGGTGATGTGACCTTTGAGCAAACGGTCGATGCCGACCCGATGGCCACGTCATCCGCATTGGATGTCAATGGTGACAACATCGATTTCCAGGGTATCGTCGGCGGGCAAACGGCTCTCACTTCATTAACCGTGGATGCATCCGGAGATCTCTCCGCCGCCGATGATGTCACCGTTGTCAATGACATCGCTTGGACATCGGCTGGCAACACGGGCATTACCGCCGACGGGGCGATCACTTCGGAGATGGGTTCCATTACCCTGACCGCAAATGGACTGGGCAGCATCGACATTGCCGGGAATGCCACGGCCGCGACCGATTTCTCGGCGACAACAGCGGCAGGCGACATGACCTTCCAGGGCATGGTCGAGGCCACTGCTGGTAGTGTCGAATTCACCAATGCAGGCCAGCTTGTTCTGGAGCAGTCCACCACGGCCGGAACCACGGTCACTCAAAACGGTGCGGGCAATGTCACTTTGGGTGGCGATATCAACGCCGGTGATGCCGTCAGTTTTGCGAGCGATGTGGTTCTCACGGCCGACGTCATGATCACTTCGGTCACTGGCGGGGTCACGTTCGCGGGCACGGTCGATGCCGACAACACCAACGGCATGAACACCGAAGGTTTGGACATTGATGCCGGAGATGGACTGGTCGATTTTCAGGCCGCGGTTGGCAACACGACGGCGCTCGACTTCCTGACGGTCACGACCACGGGCAACATCAATGCCGATTCCACGCTCGACACCACGGGAACCATTGACCTCACGGCCGATCAGATCACCCTCGATGCCGCCGTCACCGCTGGCGATCAACTGAAACTGACCGCGACCACGGGCATCACCGCAGCGGATGATCTGCAGGCCGAGACCGCCATCGCCATCATGGGCAATGTGACCACGGGCGGCAATCTGCTCACGAACAATGGCACGATCACCGTCACCGGCAACGTCACCCTCACGGCAGATGTGCGGTTTGATAGTGACATCGATGATGCCAATAACGACACCACGTCGGATATTACCGTCACGGGAACTATCGATCTCGCAACGTTCATGTTGACGCTGGATGCGGGAACCGGCAGCGATATTGACCTGCAGGACAACGTCACGGGCACCGGTGACCTGATTGTGGAAGAAGGCGACGAGCAAACCTACTCCACCATCGCGGTCAACGATTTCACCATTCTCGATGCGACCACCAGCATTGTGTTGACAGGAACGGTCACTGCGACCACAGCAGGAATGGATGCCGGCGACATCTCGATCTGCAGCAGTGGCACACTGGAGATTCAGGACACACTCACTGCCGATGGCATGGTCGATTTGAAGGCCGCAAGCGGCATCAAGCTCGATGCCGGTTTCACTGTCAACGACATTACATTCCAGTCGGCCGTGTTGCTGTGCGATGACGTGACCATCGACGCCACCGGCGACGTGGTGTTCCAATCGACCATCGACAGTGCGGTCAGCCTGCAGCATTCGCTGACCGTGAATACCTCGGGCTTGACCGACTTCCAGGGCGAAATCGGCGGAGGCACGAATCAGGAACTGGGCACGCTCACCACCGATGCCGCAGGAACCACGCAGATCGGTGCCGATGTCACCACCGCGTTCGATCAATTCTATAACGATGCCGTCACGCTCACGGCCGATGTCACACTCACCGGAACCGACAATAACACGTCCGGCGAAGCCATCGAATTTGGCAGCACGCTGACCGGTGGCAACTTTGATTTGACCATCTCTGGCGGTGCTGCGTTTGCAGATGCCGTGACCGGGTTGGGCGTCTTCCAGGCCGATCGTATTGACACCGAATCGACTTTCGCGGCGACATCCGTGACGGTCACGGGAACCAGTGATCTCGGTGATGATGTCACCACGACCGCGTTTCAGGATTACCAGGGCAATGTCACTCTCACGGCCGACGTCGTGCTGGAATCGACGGGCGACGATCAGATCACCCTCAGTGGCACGGTCAATGGAGCCTTTGCCCTCAACGCGAATACCGGCGGCACCACCACTTTTGAAGAGGACGTGGGTGGTATAACCGCTTTGACGTCGTTGATGACCGATGCCACGGGCAGCACGGTGATCGATACGGCGAATGTCAAAGCCAATGTGATCGACTTCGGTGATGCCGTTACGCTCGATCAATCGGTGACGATGACCAGCACGACGTCGGTGACGTTCCAGTCAACAGTAGAAGGCAATGCCGGAACGGAAGACCTGACGGTTAACAGTAGTGGTACGGTTGATTTCGACGACGAGATTTCAAACCTCAACGATGTCACCGTGAATGCGGACGGTGTGACGACGTTCTCGGGCGATATCGACATTGCGGGCACGCTGTCGACGGATGCGAATGGCACGACCACGATCGATACGGCCAACATCGCGGCCGATGTGATTGACTTCGGTGATGCCGTCACGCTTGATCAATCGGTGACGATGACCGGCACAACTTCCGTAACGTTCCAGTCGACAGTGGAAGGCAATGCCGGCACCGAGAATCTGACGGTCAACAGCGACGACACCGTCGATTTCGGCGATGCGATATCGAACCTCAATGATGTGACCGTGAACGCGGACGGTGTGACGACGTTCTCGGGCGATATCGACATTGCGGGCACGCTGTCAACGGATGCCAATGGTTCAACAACGATCAATACGGCCAACATCACGGCCGATGTGATTGACTTTGGTGATGCAGTCACGCTTGATCAATCGGTGACGATCACTGGTACGACCTCGGCGACGTTCCAGTCGACGGTGATGGGGAACGCCGGAACTGAAAATCTGACGGTCAATAGCAACGGCACGGTCGATTTCGACGACGAGATCTCGAATCTCAACGATGTCACCGTGAACGCCGATGGCGTGACGACGTTCTCGGGCGATGTTGACATCGCTGGAACTCTGTTGACCAATGCCAACGGCACAACGACGATCGATAGAGCCAACATCGCGGCCGATGTGATCGATTTTGGCGATGCCGTTACACTCGATCAATCGGTGACGATCACTGGTACGACCTCGGTGACGTTCCAGTCAACAGTGGAAGGCAATGCCGGGACGGAGAACCTGACGGTCAACAGCGACGGCACGGTCGATTTCGACGACGAGATCTCGAATCTCAACGATGTCACCGTGAACGCGGACAGTGTGACGACGTTCTCGGGTGATATCGACATCGCGGGTACGCTGTCGACCGATGCCAATGGCATGACGAAGATCGATACGGCCACGATCGATGCCAGCGTTGTGCAATTCGGTGATGCCGTCGAACTCTGTCAGGATCTGGCCATCACCGCCGGGCAGATTACCTTTGGCAGCACGCTCGATGAAGCCGTTTCCTCGGCCGGATCGAATCTCACGCTCACGATCACTGACCCGAATGTGGCGGCCGGAGATATTACTTTCACGGGGGCCGTGGGAAGCAGCATTGCCCTGGATAGCCTGACTATCACCGCGGCGAATGATGTGTTGTTCACTTCGACTGTGGAAGTGATCGGCGACCTCGAACAGCAGGCGGGAACCGGCACCACGGCGTTGAATGGCACGGGTACCACGGGCATTGGTGGACAACTGCTCGTCACCACCGACACAGTCACTTTTAGCACGGCCGATGCGGTGACGGTGGGGGCTGTGGTCATCACGGCTCAGAACGCCATCACGTTCAACACCAGTGCCGGGCTGAATGCCGGGGCTTCGACCATCACTTTGAAAGCCAATCAGGACAACACCGGCAGCCAGGGCCTGACTCAAGCCGATGGCACGGTCATTCAAACCACCAATAACAGTGCCACAGCAATTGTGATCGATGTTGATGGCACGGGTTCCGCTGCCATCAGCGACTTGCGTGCCGACACCGTGACCGGCGTGGTCACGATCACGGTGGGTGGTGCGATCACGGATAATACGGCGGGTGAGGCGGCGAATATCACTGCAGCCGCGACGGCTCTCACGGCAGTCACGGGGATCGGCGGCAGCGGGGCCAGCGACATCGATACAGATGTCTCCAATCTCGAAGCCCTGACCGATACCGGCGGCATTACCATCGAAGAGGCCGATGATGTCACCATTGGTAATGTGAATGGCACACTGGGCGGCGTCGATGTGACCACTTCGGGGGCCATCCGCATCACGGCGAACGGTTCGCTCACGGTCGCCGAACAGGTCTCCGGCTTCGATGCCATTTCGCTTACTGCCCTGGGGAGTACGAGCGATCTGACGATTCTGATGAACTCCGGCGTGACGACCGATAACGGTGCGATCACGCTCTCCGCCGATCGCACGGTGACCATCAGCGAAGACGTGAGCACCGGCGGCTCGGGGACAATTTCCATCACCGGAAACAGTGCGGCCGGGGCTCGGAACATTGTCGTCGATAGTGGTGCCATCGTGTCGGTTGCCAATGGGACTTTGCTGCTCGATGCCGATCAGGGCGCGCAACAGACCGGCAACTTTGTCGGCATCAGCATCAATGGGGCGATGCTGCAATCGACGGGGTCGGGAAACATCACACTCTCCGGTCGTGGGGGTGATGACAGTGGCGGATCGCAGTTCGGGATCGCGGTCACCAACAGCGGGCTGGTGACCACTTCCGGAACCGGCGACGTTACATTCATGGGGATTGGCGGCACCAATGCCGGCGGGCTGAACCACGGGATTGTGATCGATAATGCGTCCGTAACAGCCACCGGGACTTCAGCCATTGATCCCGGCGATATCGCACTCACCGCAACCGCCGGCAGCAATGTTAATAGTGTCGCCATGCTGCTTTCCAACAACGGCACGCTCTCGGCGGTGAATGCCAATTTCGCCGCGGGGGCTTGCGTGACGCTCACGTCGCTGGGCGGCGATGTTACTGAGCAGACCGGTTTCACCATCACCGCCGATAATCTGCAACTCCTCGGTGGTGGAGTGTTCACGCTCGATCGGAGCAACGATGTCGACGTGCTGGCCGCCGACATTGATGACGCGTTGACCTTCGTCGATATCGACGACCTTATCATTGGCACGGTGAAAACCACGGTCGGCATTACAACCACCGGCGACGATGTCGAGATCACCGCGACCGGAAATCTCACGATTGATGACGATATCGATACGTCCCCGGGAAGCGGCGGTGTGATCTCGGTCACTGGGGCCACGCTGAACGCCCAGCTCATCGCCGGGGCGGGTGACATCACATTGACGGGGGGCAATCCCGACCTGATCATCAATGTCGCGCAATCATCGGCCACCACGATCACCTACTCGGCGACCCGCGATGTGATCATCAACGCGACCATCACCACCACCGGGATGGGGGCTGACGTGATTGTCACCGCCGACAGTGATCTCAACGGCGTGGGTGGCGTGCAGGTGACGCAGAATGGCCAGATCAATTCGGCCGATGCGATCACGCTGACAGGTAGCGATCTCTTCGCGACGGCGACATCGAACGACAGCCTTCGCATCGATGCCGATGGCACGAACGACCAACTGCTCGCCGTGGGCGACATCACCCTGTTGAGTGGCACGGCGGCACCTGCGGGGGCGGATATCGTCATCAATGGCCGCATGCATTCCACGACCGGCGACATCGAAATTGATGCTCTCGATACCATTCTGGCTCAAACGCGGATTGCTGCGGATGCCGGGTCGGTCACGTTCCAGGATGCGGTCGTATTGACAGGCGATTTCACCGTCGTCGCTGGGACTGATGCGGTCTTCGCGGCCACGGTGAATGATGACACGGATACCGGAACCACATCGAACCTGACGGTCTCGACGGCTGGCACCACAACATTCACCGGAGCAGTCGGGAATCTGTCGGCGATTGATTCACTGACCACGAATGCCGGCGGGACAACGGAACTCTGCGGCGGCAGCGTGACGACGGTGAACGGGCAGACGTATGCCGACGCCGTCATCCTCTGTGCGAATACCACCCTAACCAGTAACAGCAGTGGTGCGATTGAATTCCAGAATACCGTCAATGGAGATGGCGTTGCGGATCGATCGCTGGCCGTCAACACTTCCGGATTGACCGATTTCCAGGGAACCGTCGGCAATTCACAGGCCTTAGCGAGCTTGATAACCGACGCCGCGGGAACGACACAGATCGGCGGCGGCAGCATCCGCACGGTCGGGGCACAAACCTATAACGATGCCGTGCTGCTCACGAATGATGCCCTGCTCACCAGCACTACCAGTGGCAATATCACGTTTCAGAAAACGGTGAATGGGGTCCGGAACCTGACAATCAATACGGCGGGCACCACGCAGTTCAATGGCGTCGTTGGTGGAACAACGGCCCTGCTCAGCTTGAATACCGATGCCGCCGGGTCAACGGTCATCAACACATCAGCGGTCACGGCCGGGGTGATCAATTTCGATGATGCCGTAACGATCAATACTACCACTACGATCACCGGCACCACGAGTGTCGATTTCGCCGACACCATTGCTGGAAATACTGGAGCGGAAAGCCTGACGGTGGTCAGCAGCGGTGCCGCGTCATTCCACGATACCGTTACGAATCTCACGAACTTCTTGATCAATGCCACGGGGCAGACCACCTTCGAGGGTGACATCAATATCAACGGGACGTTGACGACCAATGCCGCCGGGTTGACCCGCATTGATACCGCCAACATCACGGCGGGAACGGTCACCTTCAATGATGCCGTGGAACTGGCCCATGATGTGACCATCACCGCCGGAACAATCCGCTTTGCGAGCACGCTGAACGAAGCCGCCGTGCAAACGGGTTCCGATCTCACACTCACCATCACCAACCCCGCCTTAACCACGGGCGACATCACGTTCAGCGGAGCCGTCGGCGCGACCACGGCGCTCGACAGCATTACCATCACCAATGCCAACGATGTCACCTTCAGCAGTACCGTGCGTCTCACGGGCGATCTGCTGCAACAGGATGGCACGGGCACCACCACTTTCACCGGCACTTCGGGCACGGGAATTGGCGGCCAACTCAACGTCAGCACGAATGCCATCACGTTCAACACGACCGATGTGGTGACGGTGGGGGCCGTGCAACTCACAGCCGACAACGGCATCGCCTTCAACTCCAATGCCGGACTCAACGCCGGAGCAGCAACCATCACCATCCTGGCCAATCAGGATGGAACCGGCAGCGAAAGCCTGACTCAAGCCAGTTCAGCCATCATCCGCACGACCAACCAGACGACGGCTGCCGTGCATATCGAAGTCGGTGGCACGGGCAATGCGAACATCGGTGATATTCGAGCCGGAACAACAACCGGAGTGGTGTCCATCACGGCCGGCGGTTCCATCGTCGACAACTTGACCGGTGAAGCGGCCAACATCACGGCTCATGCAGCCGCATTGCGTTCGGCCAGCGGTATCGGCAGTGCTGACGACATCAACACGGTTTTGGATCAGTTGGCCTTTTCCTGCACCGCGGGATTGGTGAACGTCTCCAATAGCGGCAATCTTACGTTGACCACGGTCGATGGGCTGACGACGTCGCTCGCTTTCTCAGGCGGCACGGTGTTCGCATCAGCATCTTTGACCATCGCCATGACAACTCAGGTCGGCGGCACGTTCAACTTTATCGCGGGTGACAGCACCAGCCTCGTCAATGATCTCACGATCTCTGCGGATATTACTCATCTCACTGGCATCGGCGAAATCACGTTCCAGGCGGGCGATGACATCATTCAGACCGCAGGAACAATCACCGTTACTGATGGCAACTCGGCCACTCTCAGCCGGGTCAACATGATCGCCGACCACGAAGCGTCCGGAGCGGATGGAGATCGCGGCGGCATCACGCAAACAGGGGGCAACATCCTTGCGGGCGAACTGCAGATTCGGTCGTATGATGCCGTCGATATGAATCAGGCGACCAACGATGTGGATGTTCTGGCCTCCGTCGTAACAAATAACGGCCAGGCCTTCACCTATCGCGATGCCGATGATCTCACGATTTCGCAGGCGTCCGGAGGGGGCGGTGTTGTTGGGATCACCACCAACAACGGAAATGTCACCGTAATCACCGGTGGGCTGTTGACCCTCGGCGTTACCGGAGAAGACATCGCGGCCGGTAACGGTACGGTGGTCATCAACACCCAGGGTGGTTTCACGGAATCGACGGGTTCCGTGATCACCGCGAATCAACTGCTCTTCCTCGGTACGGGCATTTTTACAGCAGATCAGAGCAACGACGTTAATGCGCTTGCCGCGAATATCGATGGAACGCTGACGTTCCGCGATGTCGACGATCTGGTGATCGGCACGGTCAACAATACCGTGGCGATGACCACCACCAGCGGGATCACGACTGCGAACGATGATGTGAAAATCACCACCGTCAATGGCAACCTGACGATCGGTGATAACGTCGGAACGGCGGGACAGGATGACATCAATCTCGGCACGGGCGATCTTACGTTGAATGTCACCGGGGCGGTAACCCAGTTGGCGGGCGATGCCATTCTGGCCAACGGGCTGCTGCTCTTCGGCACGGGCACGGTGACCCTGAACGAAACCACCAATAACATTGGCACCCTGGCCGCCAGTTATGACGGGGCCATCGCCTACACCGACAGCAATGCTCTCGTCATCGGCACGGTAACCGATAACCCCACGAGCGTGACCGCCAGCGGCATCAGCACATCCAACGATGATGTGAAACTGACCGTCCTTGCCGGAGGCTTGACGATTGGTGACGCCGTCGGCTCAGCGGGACAGGACGACATTAACCTGGGCACGGGCGATCTCACGCTGAACGTCGTCGGCAATGTCACGCAACTGGCGAACGATGTGATCACCGCCAGTGGTCTGCAGTTGCTCGGCTCGGGCACGGTGACGCTCAATGAATCGAATAACAACGTCGCCACGCTTGCCGCGAACTATAACGGGACCATCGCCTATTCTGACAGTAACACGCTGGTGATTGGGACCGTGACTGACGGAACGGTCGGCGTAACAACGAGTGGCATCACCACCTCGAATGACGATGTCAAACTCACGGTTCTCGCCGGTGGTTTGAACATCGGTGACACGGTCGGCACGAATGGGCAGGACGACATCAATCTCGGTACGGGCGATCTCACGCTCAATATCGTCGGCAATGTGACGCAATCATCGGGTGATGTGATTCTCGCGGGGGGCCTGCAACTCCTCGGAACCGGCGTGGTGACACTGAACCAGTCGGGCAACAACGTGGCCACTCTCGCCGCGAATTACAACGGCACGATTGCCTATACCGATGCCAACGGCCTCATCATCGGCACGGTCATTGATGATGCCTCGCTGATGACGACGAGCGGCATTACCACCTCGAACGATGATGTCAAGTTGGCCTTGCTGACTGGTGGTCTGACGATTGGTGATGCCGTCGGCACATTGGGCCAGGACGATATTCAACTCGGCACTGGCGATCTCACCCTCAACGTCGTGGGGGCGATCACACAAACGGCTGGTAGTGCAATCACCGCCAACGGCCTGCAACTCCTCGGCAGCGGCACGATCACATTGAACGACACGGCCAACGACGTCAGCATCCTCGCCGCGAACTACAACGGTACAATCGCCTACACCGACGCGAATGCCCTGACGATTGGCACGGTGACTGACGATGCAAGCTTGATGAAGACCTACGGCATCAAAACATCGAATGATGATGTGACGCTGACCACTGGCGGTGCGCTGACGCTCACCAATCAAGTCCCTGTCGGTACGAATCCGCCTAGTATCAATCTTGGTGCCGCGACATTAACGCTTGATTCGCAAGCCGGTGTCATCTTCGATTCCGGAGTCGTTTATGCGGACGAAGTTCTCCTGCTGGGTGTCGGCGACTTTGAAGTCAATGGCGCATTCTCTGTCATTGCTGCGGATGTGGAAGGCAGCGTCTCTGTCAGCAGTCTGCTGGAGCTGTCTGTTGACACTGTCAACGGTGTCTCTGGAATCACGACCGGTGGGCCGGGCGCTGGCGGCGATGTCACCATATCGACGGTGAACTTTCTGAACATCAATGAAGTCATCGATACCGGCACCGGCACAGGGGGAATTATCGTCGTCACTGGAGGTGTGCTCAATGCCACCCTGGTCGCAGGAGCGGGGAACATCACGCTGAACGGCGGCGTGGGAACGGGTGGAAATGTCAGTGATATTTTCATCTTTGCACCACAGCTTTCGCAGACGACACAAATCTACGAGACAGAAGATTCTATCTACATCTATGCAGCCGTCTCGGCGACAGATCTGCAACTGACGGCCGATGTCGATATTGTGATCCTGGCGACTGTTTCCAGCACGGTGGGTGATATTACGATTACCGCCGATGCCGAACAGAATGGAATTGGCGGGGTGCTAATCACGACGGCCGGGCAAGTGAACTCAGCGGCCGATGTCACCATCGATGGTTCTGACCTGTCAAGCACCGCCGCTTACGATGGCATCGTCATTGAAGCCGATGGCCTCAATGATCAGGTGCTGGCCGTCGGCGATATCACGTTCGGCCCGAATCAGGACATCTATGTTTCCGGCCAGATTCATTCCACCGACGGCGATATTCACTTCACAACCGACAACAATTATCTGCAGTCGACGATTCAAGCCGATACGGGGTCTGTCACGTTCGATAATGCCGTGTTTCTGATTGGTGATCTGCAGGTGACGGCCGGGGCGGATGTCACGTTCTCTTCGATCATCCAAGACGATGCAAATAGTCTGACTTCATCGAATCTCACGATCACCGCAGCGGGTGTTACACGCTTCCTGGCGAATGTGGGACCGATCTTTACGATCGATTCACTCACCACAAATGGCGGTGGAACGACGGAAATCTGCGCGAATATCACCACGGTGCACGACCAGACCTACACCGACGCCGTGGTGCTGTGTGCCGATGTGATTCTGACGAGCCAGATGGCGGGGACGATCACGTTTGTGTCGACGGTTGATAGCGACACCGTGACGCCGCGGGCATTGACGGTGAATACATCCGGGTTGACGGACTTCCAGGCAGCCGTGGGGCAAACTCAGGCGCTCCGCACCCTCACCACCGATGCCACCGGCACCACGCAAATCGGCGGCGGTCTGGTCCGGACGACCTCCACGCAAACCTACAACGATGATGTGGTTCTCACCAGCAACGCCACGCTGGAAACCATCGCCGCGAGTGCGAATGGGGCAGACCTGCGGATCGTCGGCACTGTGGATACGCAGGGCTTCGATCTGACGATAGATGCCGGTACGCAAGGCGATATCACTTTGCAGTCGGCTGTCACCGGCGGTGGCACATTCACCGTCCTGCATGGCGACGTGCAACAGTTCGCGGCCATCACCGTGGACGAACTCGAAATCCAGTCGGCCACCACCTCGGTCACCTTCCACAACGCTGTGCTGGTGACGAATAACGTCACAGTCGAAAGCAGTGGCAGCATCACGCAGGTAAGCACGCTGGATGCCGGAGTGGATGTCATGTTCGCTGCCGACACCAGTATCGATATTCAGGGGGCACTGACAGCCGGTGACAATGTGACTCTGGATTCTGGCACATCAACGACCATCACGGCACCGGTCACCGCGACGGCAGGTACGATCGATATCAACGCGGGAACCTCAATCTCGGCGACCGCAGCTTTGATGGCCGATATCGATGTGCTGTTGACTGCCGGGACTGCCATCAATCTGACGGGAGCAGTCACTGCGAGCACGAACGACATTACTGCGAACGCGGGTACGACATTCAACGCCACGCAACCTCTGATGGCCGGTCATGATGTCACCGTGACATCAAACGACGAAATGACCATCAGTGGCATGATCGATGCCGGGAACGTTGTGCTGCTGACATCGAATCTGGCATCAATTGAACTGAGCGGCGAAGTAACCGCCGGGGTCGATGTGACGATTGACTCGGCCACCTCGACGTCCATCACCGCGCCGGTCACCGCGACCGCAGGTTCTATCGACATTGATGCCGGCACTTCGATCACCGTCACGGACAGTCTGCTGGCCGATATCGATGTGCTCTTGAACGCCGGTTCGTTCATCGACCTCACCGGAACCGTTACCGCGACTAACAATGATGTCATCGCCATCGCCGGTACCACGTTCGATGCCACCCAGCCAATCACGGCGGGGCATGACGTGCAGATTACCGCGAACGACGAAATGACCATCAGTGGCACTGTCGATGCCGGGAATGATGTGGCGCTGACTTCGAATCTGGCATCGATTGAACTGAGCGGCGAAGTGACGGCCGGGGTGGATGTGACGATTGACTCGGCCACATCGACGACCATCACCGCGCCGATTTCCGCAACGGCCGGCACAATCGATATCAACGCCGGGACCACCATTTCTTCCACGGGAGCCATGACTGCGGGGGATGCGATCGCCCTGACCGCGGTGGATGGGACTACGCTGAGTGCAACGGCCGATCTGATCGCCGGACCGGGCGGCATCACCATCACCGGAAGTTTGACCACGGCTGCTGATATGCGGTCGAACAACGGAGCGATCCTGCTCACCGGTCCGGTGACGTTGACGGGCGATGTTGTGTGGGACAGCGATCGCTTCGAAACCGGCGGGGCGGCGATCACCGTTCAAGGCACCCTCGCCACGGCCGATTTCAACCTCACGGTCGATGCCGGAGCGACGGGCGATCTCACGTTCCAATCCTCGCTCACCGGCGGCGGCGATGTCACCATCGAAGATGGCCGCGTAATCCGCTTCGAGAATGTGGTCACTGTCGACAACCTGTCGATTCAGGATGCGACCACCAGTGTGACGTTTGTCGATGTGCTCACGATTGCTCAGAACTTGACGGTGACCAGCGGCGGCACAATCACCCAGCAGTCCACCACGACCGTGGGGAACGATGCGACCTACACGGCCCACGGACAGGTCCGCGTGCAGGATGATCTCATCGCGACATCTGATGTCTCGCTGACATCACAGGTGGGCGCCGTCACCATCACCGCTCTGGTGACCGCCACCAATGGAAACTTGACGATCTCGGCAGGGACCAATGTCACCTCGAATAGTGCACTCTTTGCGGGAACAGACCTTGAGATCACTGCGGTCCAAGGCGTTTCGCTGACCAACACTGTGGATGCCGGGAACGATGTGACCATCGATGCGGGCACGGCTTTCTCAGCGACCCAAACGCTGGACGCGGGCCATCAACTTTCAATCACCGCCGGCACCACGCTGACGCTCGCGGAGACAGCCGATATCACGGCAGGTGTGGGGGGCGTGGTGCTGACCGCTCCGCAGATCATCACCGCCGCCGAGATCACGACAGACAGTGGCGATGTGCTGATCACCGGTGCCGTGCGTCTTACCGGTGACGTGACGATGAATACCGGTGCTGCGGGCGAAATCCAGGTTACGGGTACGATCGACGGCACGACCGCCTTCACACAGTCGTTATTCCTCACGACGAATGCGGGTGACATCTCGATCACCGGCAATGTGGGAACCACGACTGCCTTGAACGATATCATCATCACGACTGCGGATGACGTCACTTTCGGTGGGGCGATTTCAGCGGATCGACTGCTGCAACAGAGTGGCACCGGCGCGACCAGCATCGTCGGTGCGGTCAACACTTTCGGCAGTGATGGCATTCAACTGACGACGACTTCGATTCAGTTCGCAGCCGGCACAGCCTCGATGGATAGCCACGGCAATGTCATCATTCTGACGGCCGATGCCATCACGTT
Source organism: bacterium (assembly GCA_016125225.1). Lineage (GTDB taxonomy): Bacteria > Planctomycetota > Planctomycetia > Planctomycetales > Planctomycetaceae > DSVQ01. The sequence continues at coordinate 121,089 of WGME01000009.1, forward strand.
GCCGACGACGTTCACGAACGCCATCGGTTCCACGGTCACCCTGCAAACGCTGACGGACACGACGTCAATCGGCCTGGAAGATGCCTCCCAGGATCTCAATTTCACCGACGCGCAGCTCGATACCATCCACGCCGCAAATCTCGTCATTGGTTCATCGACGCAAACGGGTGGCATCAGCGTGGGGGCCGATGGGCAGGTCTCACAGGATGAGAACCTGACGTTGCTGACGGCGAACAGCATTTCGGTCTCGGGCCCACTTTCCGCGACGACGAGCAATACCATTCTGCTCGACGCTGGAAATGATATTTCGATTACCGGTTCCATCTTGGTGCTGTCGGGCAATCTCACGGTGCTGGCCGATGATGACATCACCTTCGGTGCCGCGGGGCTGGTCCAGTCGCAATCGGGCGATGTGGTGCTCACGGCCGATGCCGATGGCAACGCCAATGGTTCCGGCGGAGCGATCACCATGGCCAACGGCGCGGTGATCGATTCCGGACTGGGCTCACTGACACTGACTGCCGACGAGAACATTACGCTCGGCCAGATCACCACCGACAACGCCACCACGTCGGCCATCGTGCTCACCTCGACATCCGGCGGCATCGTGGATGGTGGTGACGCCGATGTCGATATCGTTGTTACAAATGCCACCGGCGTGGTGACCATCAGCGCGGTCACCGGGGTCGGCAGTGCCGCAGGTGGCGGAGCCGATGCGGCGATCGAAACGCAAATCAATCAGCTTTCGATCGTCAACAGCACTTCGGGCAATGTGGGAATCGACGAAGTCAACGCGATCACCATTCTGGGTGTCGAGCAGAATGGACCGGGAGCTGTGACGCTCACATCCGGTGGCACGATGACGGTTGGTTTGAGTGGACCGGGCATTCAGACCCAGGGTGGCAACATCACGTTGATCACCACGGGCAACTCGTCCGATCTGGTCCTGAACGCCGCCGTCACATCGCGAGGCGGTGATATCAGCATCACCGTGGGTGATGATTTCACGCAAGCCGTCACGGCCCCCGTTACCTCGGCGGGCGGTGATGTGACCATGACCGTCGCTGGCAATTCGATGCTGGCGGGACTGCTGAACACGGACGGTGGCAACTGGTCGGCCGATGTCACGGGCAATCTTATGCAGTCCACCTCGGCCCCGGTCACCACCAACGGCGGCGATATCGACCTGAGGGTGGGCGGAAATCTCGGCCTGACTGCGAGTATTTCGACTGCGGGTGGCGAGGTCTCGCTCGATATCACCGGCAACACCACGATCGCCGTCACCGCACCGATCAGCACAGCGGGTGGCAATCTCACCGCGATGATTGACGGTACGACCAATCTCGCCTCCACCATCACAACAGCCACGGGCGATGTCGCATTCACAATCGGCGGCGATCTGAACATGGCGGCGACGGCGAATGTCCTGACCGCGAATGGAGATTTCACAGCCACCGTTAACAATGCCGTCACCATGCAGAATGGTGCGGTCATCAGCACCGCGACCGGTAGAATTCAGGTCCTGGCTGGCAATGACATCACGCTCGGTCAGCTCATTACCACCAACAGCACGGCCTCCGCCGTCGTGCTGACCAGCACGACAGGTGGTCTGATCGACGGGGGCGACACCGGCGGAGCGGACATCATCGCAAACTCCACAGGGGCGATGGTCACCATTCAAACCGCCAGCGGTGTGGGTTCCGCGACGGGTAACGGAGCCGATGCGGCGATCGAAACGCAAATCGATCGACTGGAGCTTACCAACACGACCACCGGCATGGTCCAGATCGATGAAGTCGACGCACTCCGCATTCTCGAACTGACGCAATCCGCCACCGGCAGCGTGACGGTGAACACCGTCGGCAATCTGCTGGTGGTGGGAAGCCAGCCCGGTATCTCCGCGACATCGGGCACGGTGACTTTGAATGCCACAGCACCTACGGCGAGCGTTACGGTCGATTCCCGCGTGCTCACGACATCGGGAGCGATCATCATCAATGCAGCCGATGATGTGCGGATGGGTGCGGCGGCCAGCATCGTCACCACATCGGGAAATGTCACCATCACGGCAGATGCTGACGGTTCGCTGAATGGAGCCGGTGGCGAAATCTTCCTGGCTGATGGGTCGGTCATCAACGCGGGCAGCGGCAACATTGCGATGCAGGCCGACCAGAACATCACCGTGAGCCAGTTACGCACCACCAACATGGTCTCGCTCACCTCGACATCGGCGGGCATCGTGGATGGCGGGGATAGCACTGGAGCCGACATTATTGCCAGTTCGCTGGTCGTTCAGTCGGTGACCGGCATCGGCTCGGCCAATGCCATGGAAACGGCGGTGTCGCTGTTCGCTGCCAATAATACGACATCGGGAGCGATCCAGATCGACAATAACACCGGTGGTCTGCTCACCATCGGGCAGGTGGGCACCGTCATCGGGATTACTAACACGGGGACCGCGGCGGCCAATATCACGCTGACGAATAATGGCGGCATCAATGTGAATGGCATGGTCCGCAATTCCACCGGCGGCGACATCAACCTCACTGCAACTCCCGGTACTGCGAACCTCACCGTCAACGCGGTCATCACTTCCACTCGTGGCAGTGGAGACATTCATCTCGTCGCAGGCAACAATCTCGTCATCAACGATTCCGGTAGTGCCGTCGATATCTCGGTGGTCAATGGCGGCGAGATTCTGGGAGAAGCCGGCGGTGATGTGACGATTGGTAGCAACGTCGTCATTCAATCCGCAACTGGCGTGGTCACCAATACCGAACCCGTGTTGATGGACGTTATTACCCCCCAGATCAGTGCTCTGGGGATCGGCACGATCACCATGACGGTGCAGCGTCCGCTGGAAGTGGGCACGGTCATCATCATCGACTGGGGGGATGGCACCGTTGAAACCTTCGTCGTCACTGACGAAGGTGAAACGACATTGACCTTTACGCATCAGTATCTCGGACCACCCGACCCGGCCAACCCGGCCGCCGATATTCCGTTGACTGTGACGGTGATCAACCCGAGCTTTACGTCGGGTACCATGCCATCGCCGACGGCCGGCACCAATCAGGTCACAACGTTGCCGTATGTGCCCAACATTCGCTTCTATGCGAATGGTGACACGCCTGCGGACGACCCGGTCGGAGATCTGAATCAAACAACGGTGACTTCCGTGTTCAAAACGCCGGGCGATGGTTTGGCGACCTTCGCGTTCGATTTGACCCCGCCGGTGGAATTGCTCGATTTCCCGCAACCATCGGTTCCTGATGCGTCTTTGCTGAATGTCTCGCAGCCTCCGGTACAGGGGAATACAACGCACGATGTGGCTGGCCAAGTCGAGCAGCGACAACTTGAAGAGCGCGTGGTGCTGCTCGAAGTACTGTCGCCGAACGGCGAGCTGCGTGAAACGGTTCTGCTGCCCGAAGATGTGCTCGATAACCTGGATGGTGTGATCGGCAATCTTCCCGACGGCCGGTACCGCTTCCTGCTGAGAGAACCGGGCGAGACACAAACACGTCTGCTGCAAGACGTGGAAGTGCATGAAGGGAAAATCACCGACGATCTGGAATCTCTCCAGAACCGTCCGCGCTCATTACGGAACACCATGCCGCAGAATCAGGATCTTCCGGCAACGCCCGCCGACCCTGCGGGGACCGAAGGTAATTCCACTCCCGCAGATGCCCTCGACCCGGAAAATGCCTCGGTGGATTCGGTCAGCCAGCCGACATCGACGGTGCTGTCCTGGCGTGGACAGCGGGCCTGGAGACAGGCCACGACCCGGTTGTTTGGCGCTGTGAGCGACTCCGTGGACACTGATAACCATCAGTTTGGCGAGTCCGAAGCCGATGATTCGCACACACCGGAATGGAATGCTGACGAGACGGTTCCCCTGGCGGTGACCTCAGCGACTTCGGGCCGCTTCAGCCGCACAGCCCGATTATTCCGAAAGTATGCATCACAAGAGTAAGATGAAGTTTATCTGCTGCGAAATTGCAACGCTTGTTTCCTTTCGGGATGGTATGACATCCGGGGGCGAGTCTATTAGTCGATCGGTACGTACAGGCAATCAGGATCGGCAGGGGGCGATTCCATGTTGAAGTGTCCGCGATGCGGTGTTCGGGTGAAAGGCCCCGATCTGCTCACGGGCATTTGCTCGGCGTGCCAGCAACGGCTGTCGGTCAGTGAATCGGGTGATTTCCAGGACGGCGCCAAAACGTTCATCTCTTCTGAAGGGGTGTCGCCGGGCGAGCTCGGTTCTTCGCTGGAATCCTCGGACCCGCAATCCCCGTCCGACTCTGCCGCCAAGTTGTTGTCAGCCTCGCTGGACCAGAGTTTTGACTTGGGCCTCACCCCTGCGGTCGGAGCCGACGGCGTTAACGACCGTGATACGGCTACGCTCGATTCCGGCATGGGGAGTGACCAGTCGTCCGAGTCTGCCGAAGAAGCCCAAACCTACATCTCTGATGACTGGGTCGAAGCCCCTCCCGCAGCCCCGGCAACACCGTCTGCTTCGTCCGATGCCACCATCGAGCGCACCATCGCAGCCGATCTGGAATACGATGCGAATCGTACTCAAGAGGGGGATGTGGTTCACCCGGGCGACCCCGAAGCCGGACAACGGACGCTGAACGAGGATCTGCGGGCGCAGGTCAATCGCATTGACCGGACCATCATGCAGGATGTGTCCGAGGCCGTTGCCGATGATCGCACGATCTCGGGTACGGCATTCACCGGGAATGAGGCCGCGGCGGATAAGACCTTCATCTCCGATGAAGTCCCTGAAGCACTCCTGAAGACGCTGCAATCGAATTTTGATGACGGAGAATCGTCGGAGCAGCCCACACGGACCATTAAGGGTAAAGAACGCGACGGTGATACCGATCGGATCAAGAGTCCCAAGAGCACGTTGATCATCAAAACCCGTCAACTGCGCGACATGCAGGTGGCGGGACCGGGAACCGGCAAAGACCCGGAATACGAACTCCTGAAAGTCCTCGGCGAAGGGGGCATGGGGGTCGTCTTCGATGCACGGCAAACTTCGATCGACCGCAATGTCGCCCTGAAGATGATCAAAGGGGCCGCTGCAAAAAGTGAAAAGCAGCAGGCGAAGTTCCTGGCGGAAGCCGTCGTCACTGGCGACCTCGATCACCCGAACATCGTGCCGATTTACGATGTCGGCCGGAATGATCAGGGGGCGCTCTTCTACTCGATGAAAAAGGTCTCCGGAACTCCGTGGGACCAGGTGATCGATCAGAAAACTGTCGCCGAGAATGTCGAGATTCTGCTGCGAGTCGCCGATGCCGTGGCCTTTGCCCATGCACGCGGCGTAGTGCATCGCGATCTGAAGCCCGAAAACACGATGCTCGGGGAATTCGGTGAAGTCCTGGTGATGGACTGGGGCTTGGCCCAACCCTCGCGCCGATTCCGCAAGTCATCGAGCATTACCGAAACCTCCACCATGGGGGGAACTCCGGCCTACATGGCACCGGAGATGGCCACCGGCCCGCTCGAACGCATCAGCCATCTAAGCGATATCTATCTGCTGGGGGCGATCCTTTTTGAAATTCTGACAGGCCGTCCTCCGCACACTGGCAAGAACGCCATGAAGTGCCTCATGGCGGCCGCTCGCAACGAAATTACACCGACGGAGAAAACGGGAGAACTCATCGACATCGCCCGGAAGGCGATGCAGACCGACCCGGCGATGCGCTATCAGGATGTGCGTGCCTTTCAGACGGCGATTCGCGAATACCAGTCGCACTCGGAAAGTATTCTCTTATCAACCCGGGCCGAAGAAGATCTGGAAGAGGCCAAACTTTCGGACGACTATCAGGCTTACGCGAAAGCCTTGTTCGGCTTTCAGGAAGCCTATGATCTGTGGGCGGGTAATCAGCGGGCACGGGCCGGCATTCATATGGCGGAACTCGCCTATGCCGAAAGTGCCCGTCGCAAAGGCGACTTCGATCTCGGCCTATCGCTGCTCGATGCCACCCAGGTCGCGCACGAAGAACTCCGCAAGCTCCTGAAGCAAGACAAGCAGGAACGGGAAGCCCGCCTGCAGCGTATTGCCATGCAGCGGAAGATGCTGTACGGGGTAGGAACGGCCTTTGTCGCGGCGGTCACCATCGGCCTCTTCTGGGTGAGTTATGAAGCCGAACGGGCTCGCGCGGCAGAGAAGGTGGCTCGCGAGGAAAAAGATGCCGCCGATGTCGCCCGTGAGAAGGAAGAACTTGCCAAGCAGGACGCGATCGGTGCCCGCGATCTGGCCGAGCAAAAACGGATCGAAGCAGAAGAGTCCCGTTTGAAGGAAGAGTTGGCCAAGAAGGACGCGGAATCGGCGCGTGACCTGGCGGAGACCAAGCGGCAGGAAGCCGAACAAGCCCGCAAGCTCGAAGAAATCGCCAAGCGGAAAGAAGAGTACGAAGCCTACATCGCCGAGATCGGGTTAGCTGCCGCCAAGATCAATGAAAACGCGTTTGAATCATCCCGGACCATCCTGGAAAACTGCACGCCCAGCCTGCGGAACTGGGAATGGGGCCGTTTGATGCATCTCTGCAGTCAGAGCATGCAGACGATTGCCGCCAAGGCGCCCCTTGATTCACTGGCCGTTTCTCCCGATGGCACGCAAGCAGCCACCGGGGGGTGGGATGGCTTTGCGCGCATCTGGAACCTGTCGACCGGGCAGCTCGTGCATGAACTCCGTCATGGCGGGCTGTACGTCCACAGTGTGGCCTTCTCGCCGGATGGTCAGACGCTCGCGACCGGCAGCGACGATCCCACGGGCTATGTGCAATTGTGGAACTGCAAATCGGGCGAACGGACCACGATTCTCGATGGTCACGCCGATGCCGTTCTGAGTGTCGCCTTTTCACACGATGGGCAACGGCTGCTGACCTCATCCTATGACAAGACGGCGCGCGTGTGGAAACTGGCCGATCCCAGCCGACCCCAGGTCCTGAGCGGCCATACCTGGTGGGTCTGGCAGGCGGCGTTTTCTCCGGATGACTCGCGCGCGGTCACCGTCAGTCAAGATGCCACGGCCCTGGTGTGGGATCTCGCCTCCGGTAAGCCCAGCCCCCCGTTCACAGGACATCAGGGCCCCGTCTATTGTGCCACGTTTACTCAGGATGGCGAGCGAGTCATCACCGGCGGCTACGATCATCGCCTGCTGACCTGGAACCCGGCGACTCTCAAGCCGTTCGAGTTTCGCAAGCTTGAAGAAGGGGCCGCGGTGGAGCCGCAACCCGAATATCAACTGCTGGGGACGCACTCCACCAGCATTCGCTGCCTCAATCTATCGTCCGATGGTCAGTTCCTGTTGAGTGGCGGGCAGGACAACACGGTCCGCTTGTGGAATCTGACAACGAACAGCGTGGTGCAAACTTTCCGTGGCCACGATAGCTGGGTACGCGGTGTCGCGTTCGGTCATGATGGCCGGACGTTGGTCACCGCGAGCCAGGATGCCACGGTGCGAACCTGGAGCATCGCGGGGTACGAAGAACTTCGCAGCATTCAAGGCCGGGAACTGTCGGGGCATGCCGATGCCGTGCTGGCCGCGGCCTTCTCGCCCAATCAGGCTCATGTAGTGACCGCGAGTCGAGATCGGACGGCTCGCACCTGGAACTCCCTGACCGGACAGCGCGAACACGTTTTCACGGAAGGCCACGCCTTCCTCGCTTCGTCGGCCATCTTTTTTGATCAGGGACGGAAACTCGTCACGGCCGCTGTCGACAACACCACTCGCATCTGGGATGTCGCCACGGGGACCGAGCTGCATCATCTTGATCGCACCGGACGGTCCGCCGCTCTCGCCATCAGTTCCGATGGCCGTCTGCTGGTCACCGGAGGAGATCAACGGCAGGCCCAACTCTGGGACCCGCAAACGGGTCAACGGCTGCGCAGCTTTGACGGACATCTCGCCGAAGTCACCGCCGCCGCGATTTCTCCCGACGGCCGTTGGCTCCTCACGGGCGATGCCAAGGGTCACGGTCGCATCTGGCAAATGGAATCCGGCGAACTGCTGCACAGTCTGAAAGCCCATACCAGCCGGATTGGTGCTGCGGCCTGGCTCCCCGATGGCTCACGGGCCTTGCTCGCCAGCAGTGACAAAACGGTCTCTCAATGGGACCCGCAGGCAGGGCTGGAAATCACGAAAGACATTCTCAAGCATCCCGATAGCGTCTTAACGATGGTCCTCTCTCCGGAGGGCGATCGCGTGATCACATCGTGTGCTGACCGGATCGTCCGCGTCTGGAATCGAGAGTCACTCGAAGTGGAACAGACCTTCGGGCCGTTTCCCGAATTGATCCATTCGTTATCGATCGCGGCGGATGGTCAACGGTTGCTGACAGCCCATGCCGAAGAACGCGCTGTGCGATTGTGGGATTTAACCACCGGACAAGAACTGAAATCTCCCAAAGGTAACGGCGGTCTCGGCCCATTGCTCGATGTGCGTCGTATGGGCGGACAGGTCTGGGCCGCGATTTTTGCTCCGGGTGATGAAGTCCTCACGGTGGGGGGCAGTGATGCCCGGTTATGGGATACGAAATCGCAGCGGGAACGTATCACTTTCAGTCCCCATGCCGCCGTGGCCAGTGCTCACTATTCTCCGGATGGCCGCTGGATTGTGACGGGTAGTTGGGACAATTCCGCGAAGATCTGGAATGCGGAATCGGGACTGGCGGTCGTCAAACTCGATGGGGCCCACCAGGGTTTCGTCAATTCCGCCGTCTTCTCGCCCGACGGTCAATACGTACTCACCGCGAGTGATGATGGCACCGCAAAATTGTGGCAGGTCGTGCTCCCCGCTGACAACAACCCGGAAATGTCAGCGTCCGCCACGGTGGTGCGCACCTTTACCGGGCATACCGACCGCGTGCGAACGGCGATCTTCTCACCACAGGGTGACGCCGTGCTGACGACGTCGGACGATAAGACCGCCCGTCTGATGGCCCTCGCTGATGGCAAGCTGCTGCAGGAATTTACTGGCCATGAATGGTCTGTGCTGTCAGCTGACTTTTCGCCCGACGGACGCTTCCTGATCACCGGCAGCGAAGACAATTCGGCCAAGGTCTGGAACGTGGGCTCCGGGGCCTGCCTGCTGACGTTGTCCGGCCATACGGCACCCGTGGCGAGTGTCGCTTTTGCCCCCGATGGTGCCCGCGTGATTACCGGCAGCCAGGATCAAACCGCCAAACTCTGGGACGCCAAGACCGGCAAAGAAGTGCTGACACTCAACCGGCATACGGATGACGTCACCAGCGTGTCGTTCTCGCCGGACGGTCGCCAGGTGTTAACCAGCAGCCGCGATGGCACCGCAGTCATCTGGCTGACGGTCGACTGGACACCCCCGCCCGGAAACATGGTTTCACGGTCGCTCGGCATGGCAGGATCGCCGATGGCCAGGAATTCGCCGTCGGCACCCCTTCAAATGCTGCCGCACCGCTGATAAAATCCAAATCCTGCGCGGGTGTAGCTCAATGGTAGAGTCCCAGCTTCCCAAGCTGGTTGTGCGGGTTCGATTCCCGTCACCCGCTTTCTTTCAGTCACTTTGGTGACCCGCTTAGGCAGCCGATGATGGCAAGCCCTGCAAAACGACCGTCGTATCTGCAAGTCACTCTACATTATTTACTTGTGATCGGTGCGGTCGTTTTTTTCCTGATCTACTTCGCATTTTCCGAGCGGCTTGTGCTTCTACAAATCATCGGTTGGATCAATGCGATTCTGTCTTGTGGGTTGGCTGGTACGTACCTGTACCGTTCCTTCCACAGCCTCCCCGTAGATGAAATCACATAGCCGGATTTCCGTGCTACGCCTTGGCGTCCAATCCAATAAGGGCCGACGTCAGGTATTGAGCGGTTTCTTCGGGCGTCGCATCGCTGTTGGTCTCGCTCCATTGCTCCAGTAACTGTTGCAATGTCTCCTCCAGCGAAGTCGAAGACGAGTCGTCATAGCCGGAGTTGCCTCCTGATCCCGGCGGAGGTCCACCTGGAGGCGGTCCGGGCGGTGGCCCCAGACGCTGAGCCAACTGGTCGCCATCGAGACCATATTTCTCCAGCACGCCGGAGATGGCCGACTTGACCGATTCCGGGTCGGGCGGTGTTGCCGATCCGGAGTCAAACTGTTCCTGCAACGCCGCTTGCAGGTCTGACTTGAGTGATGCCTGCTGGTCTTCCGTCAAACCGGAACTGGCCAGTTCGGCATCCAGCCGTTTCTCCAGGCCCGGCGGCAAGCCATTTCCCTGAGACGCGCCCGCAGCACGCTGAAGATACGCCTGAGACAGGCTTTGTGTGCTGGAGCAGGCCACATTCTGAATGCTTGACATGTGGGGACTCTCTTTCTCCACGCGGATGTGCAACCGCGTCTTCTGCAAGAGCTGCCCGGCGATAACAGGCCACTGCCGTGACTCGGTAAACTCCCCGGTTCACGCGGTCTGCCGATCTCTTGTATTCTATTGATCGTCACAGCCGCCGCCGTCACACGATGTGCTCGCGTATCAAAAGCGTTAGCCTGCGTCTCGAACAGTAGGCTGCAGAGATGGCACGCCGCCATCGCCGCACGCGTGACCTCGCTTCTGCAACAGATTATCATCGACTCATCAACATCTGTTGCCGTTTCCTCGGCTGCTGCGGAGTTTTGCACCATGCTGCGTTTCATGTTATCGCTCGCGTTGTCTCTCGGGTTCGTGGCGTTGGCCCACGGCGCTGATCCCAAGCCTGTTTTTGATTCCGGTGTCATTACCTCTTCCACGCCCGGTCATAGCAAGTCGATCGATGTCGACGTCACGGGCAAGAAAGAGTTGTACCTCGTCGCGAAAGATGGCGGCGATGGCTTTGGCTGCGATTGGGCCGATTGGGTCGAACCGAAACTGATCGGACCGAACGGCGAAAAGAAACTGACTGAACTTAAGTGGAAGTCCGCCAGCACTGGTTACGGTCAGGTCCACATCAACGGCAATGCCCAGGGGCAGGCAATGTCGATTGATGGCAAAGCCGTCAGTTATGGGTTGGGCACGCATGCCAACTCGGTCATCGTGTTCGACATCCCCGAGGGTTCCACCAAATTCCAGGCGAAATGCGGACTGGATACCGCGGGGACCCGGCAGGGGTGTGGCAGCACGGTGCAATTCCTGGTCTTCGTTGAGAAGCCGACCGCCAAACAGCTGCAGGGTTCCGAAGGGCCTGAAGCCGCATCGCATGAAGCGGCTGATGCCCTGGCCGGTCTCGATGTCGGCGAAGGTCTGGAGGCCACGCTCTTCGCGGCCGAGCCGATGCTCAAGAACCCCTCGAATATCGATATAGATCACCTCGGTCGCGTGTGGGTGGTCGAACTGATGAACTACCGGCACTTTGCCAACCAGAATAACCCCGAGCGTCCCGAGGGGGATCGCATTCTGGTTCTGGTAGACACGAATGGCGACGGCCAGGCCGACAAACAAACCGTCTTCTACCAGGGTCGCGACATGGATGGCGGCCACGGTATTTGCGTGCTGGGTGATCGGGTCATCGTCTCGGCTGGTGACAGCGTCTTCTCATTGTACGATCGCGATGGTGATCTGAAAGCCGACGCCGACTCCAAGGAATTCCTCTTCACCGGCATCAGCGGCACTCAACACGATCACGGCATTCACGCCGTCGTCTTCGGCCCCGATGGCAAGCTCTACTTCAACTTCGGCAACTCGGGCAAGCAACTCAAAGACAAGAACGGCAACCCGATCCGCGACAAGGCGGGGAACTATATCAACGACAGCCGCCAGCCCTATCAGGAAGGCATGGTCTTCCGCTGCAATCTCGATGGCAGCGAAGTCGAAACACTCGGCTGGAACTTCCGAAACAACTGGGAAGTGGCTGTCGACAGCTTCGGTACCATGTGGCAGTCCGATAACGACGACGATGGCAACCGTGGCGTCCGCATCAACTATGTGATGGAGTTCGGCAACTACGGCTACCGCGACGAAATCACTGGTGCTGGCTGGCGCGATGCCCGCACAAACATCGAAGAGGAAATTCCTCTCCGGCACTGGCATCTGAACGATCCCGGCGTGGTGCCGAACCTGCTGCAAACCGGAGCCGGTTCACCGACGGGCATGTGCGTCTACGAAGGCGCGTTGCTCCCCAAGATTTTCCAAGGTGCTCTGATTCACTGCGACGCCGGGCCGAACGTGGTGCGGGCTTACATCACCGAACCCGATGGAGCCGGTTACAAAGCGGAGATTGTGAACATCCTCGAAGGAACCCGCGACAAGTGGTTCCGGCCGAGTGACGTCTGCGTAGCTCCCGATGGTTCGCTGATCATCGCCGACTGGTACGACCCCGGCGTCGGCGGTCATCGTCAGGGCGATGTCGACCACGGCCGGTTGTTCCGCGTGGCTCCACCAGGAGTGAAATACACCGTGCCGAAGACCGACTTCACCACCGTGGAGGGAGCCATCGCGGCGATCAAAAGTCCGAACATGGCGACACGGTATCTGGCTTGGCAGGCGTTGCACAAAATGGGTGACAAGGCCGAAGCCGCTTTGGCAACCATGTACCGCGAAGATTCAAACCCGCGGAATCGCGCCCGCGCGTTCTGGTTGCTGGCTAAGTTCCCGCCCCGTGGTATGCAGTACGTTCAACAGGCCTTGAATGATTCCAACACAGACATGCGATGTGCGGCGATCCGGGCTTTGCGAGAGATCGACACCAACAGAAGCAGCATGATTCCGCGTCCGATTGGTTTGAATGCCAAATTGCGACGTGAGGTTGCCATTCTGCTGCATGGCAAGGAGGGGGCTGGAGCCGATGCCATCTGGACGATTCTGGCAGCAGAGTACGATGGCCATGATCGCTGGGAACTGGAAGCTCTGGGAATTGGCGCAACGGGTCAATGGGACACGCGTCTGGAGGCTTATCTCAAAGCGATCCCTGACGCCGCCAAAACCAAAGCCGGACGCGACATCATCTGGCGTTCACGCGGGACGAAGACCCCCGAGCTGCTGGCACAGATTATCGCCGATCCGAAGACACCGGCCGAAGAACTGCCGCGTTATTTCCGGGCCTTTGATTTTCTGACGGGGGACGGCAAGACCGCCGCTATCAACCAACTCGCTTTTAATACCAAAGTTGATGACAACGCGCGGGCAGCCCTCATCATGACCGAGGCCCTCGATCGTGTGCCGGGCTTCGATATCAACCAGCATCCCGATAAGAAAGCGGCGGTGAATGCAGCACTCGATAATGTCCGTGGCACAGTGCAGTTCCTGGCACTCATCGAACGTTTTCAGATGGCCGATCGCTACCCGGAAGTGATCGCGATGGTGCAGGAACAGCCCGATAGCCAGTTTGCCGTCGAAGCCGCTAAGGCTCTCTTCGGCAAGAAGAAGTTATTGCAGAACGCGTTGAACGATAAGGACCCGCTCAAAGCCGCTGCTGTCGCCCGGGCGATTGGCAACACCGGCGATAACCGGGCCGCTCAGATTCTGGCCCCGGTGCTCGATGACGTCGCGAGCCCCCTCGCCGTGCGTCAGGAAGTGGCCAAAGGTTTGGCGAAATCGAAGCAAGGGGTCATGCAACTGCTGGAACGGGCCAAGGGAAACAAGCTGACAGATGACGTGAAACCGGCCGTGGCCTTCGCGTTGCAGAACTCGCAGTTTGGCGAATTCCGGGGCGATATCGTCGCGTTGTTTCCGCTGCCGCCGTCTCGTAATGATCAGGCCTTGCCGCCGCTCGATCAGTTGTACAAGCGGCAGGGCAACTTCGATAAAGGTAAAGTCGTCTTCAACACCGTCGGCAAGTGCAACACCTGCCACGTGGTCAACAACGAAGGCAAGGAAGTCGGCCCGAACCTCAGCGAGATCGGTTCCAAGCTCAGCCGCGAGGCGATGTTCGAATCGGTCCTCTATCCATCAGCAGGGATCAGTCACAACTATGAAACATGGACCGCTGTCACAGCAGATGGCAATTCGGTGACGGGGATCAAAGTCTCGGAAACTGGCGATGAGTTGCAACTCAAAGGCTCGGACGCGATTGTCCGCACGCTGAAGAAGTCGGACATCGACGAACTGGTGAAGCAACCCGTTTCACTGATGCCCGCCGACCTGCAGAAGACGATGACCGTCGATGAACTGGTCGATGTCATCGAGTATGTGCAGACGCTGAAGAAGAAGTGACAGAGTGTCAAAGTTTCAGAGTGACACAGGGAAATGCCTGGGAGTTCATTTCACTGGCACTTTGATACTCTGTCACTTTGGAACTTCGTTCCGTTGGCGGATGCCCTCGCTCACTACTTCACGACGAAGTTCAGCGAGTAGCTGTTCATCTTGCCGCTGAGTTCGTCGAACACGGTCAGCTTCAGCACATGCGGGCCGAGCGGCATGCGCTCCGGAATGCGGAACTGATAATTGTGGAAGTAGTCGCGGCGGTAGGTGCTGCAGGCATCTTCCGTCGCGGGGAAGTCGATCCGTTTGCGGACCTCGCCCGACGGACTCATCAGTTCGATCGTCGATCGCAGCAGCGTGCGGTATTGTCCATCGGCCGTGGGATCGCTTTTGAAGTTGTCGATGTCGGCATACATCAGCACTTCCTGACCGGGTGAGAATTCACTGCGAGCGAGTTTTTCATAGTTCCCGAAGCCGACAATCTGCTGGCAGAAGGTGACGTGCCGGACCTGCAGATCGGCCTGTTCCTGTAATCGCCGAATGGCCGAGTTGAGCTGCGCCATGGTTTGCGTGGCACGATCTTTGGCGAGGGGAATGTGCTCGGCATCGAGGGCGTTGATGGTGCCCCAGAAGAGTTGCTGCCAGAACTCCTGCTCCGCCGGTTCAATACCTGGAATCGCGGTCAATGCCCGCTCTTGGTGATTGCCGATCAGGTAGAGCATCCGTAATGACGTATGCAGCTTAAGCAGTTCCTGCTTGGCTTCCGGCGTGGTAGCGGGCGGCAAGGTTGCCAGTTGCTGTTCCAGGAGTCCGATGGTTTGCTCCAACGAGACATGCCAGTCGCCCGCCGGGGGCAGAGCCGAAGTCATCGTGGCCGGAACAGCCGCAGGCATGTTCGCACCAACGTTCTGTGTGCCCCGTCCTGGTACCAGATTCACCACGTTCTGCACCAGCCCGGAAGCAAACGGAACATTGCCAAACGTGTTGTTATTGGTGGCCGGAGGTTCAACCCGGGGCGTGGGCCAGATGACCCCCGCCGGTTGAGCCGACTGTGCAGGCAATCGTTGGGGATCACCTGCTGCGCTGGACAGAGTTGTTCCGGCAGTCGGCGGCAGCTCATGATTCTGCAGTACAATCGCCTGACTATTGGCGGGATTAGCCGGGTCCATCCGATGGACGGCGTATTCGATCGCCTCCGATTCACCCATGCCACGGGTGTATCCCGCGGTCTGAATCCCAGACTCGGGGAGAGCTCCCTGATATCCCGCCTGCGTGATGAGGGGGGCTGCGGCCGGTTGGCTCCACGGGTTCGCGGGCGCTTCCATCATGGGTTGAGGACGTGGCCCCGGACCATTCATGGTGGGCGGAAATGCCGCTGAGGGAGTCGCAGCCGCTACTTGCGTCGGTGCCGTCGCCTGCAACGACATCCGACGCACTCGCAAGATATCGGGAATCAGGCTGGGATCGACCTTTTTGAGTTGTTCATACCATTCCTGACGCTCAGCTGCGGTGGCATCTTTGAGTTCAGTATTGATCAGTTGCAGGACTTCCGGCGTTAATGATCCGGCACTCGCCACGGTAGACGATGAACTGGCTTCGCCATCTTTGGATGGAGGAGGGTTGCCAAAGCTCCCGGCGTCATTCGGTCCCCCGGCAATCGCGAGCTTTTCTGGGGCTGTACCGGCTACAGATTTCGACTCTCCATCTCGTGATGATTTGAACGGAGTCTCTGGTGGAGTTTTGGTCGTACCAGCGGTTTTGTCCGAGGTTTGGGGTTCGGTTTTTGACCCAGTATCAGTCTTGGCGAGGCTTTCCGAGGTCTTTGTGTCGGTCTCTTTCGAGGTTTCGGTTGTCGGTTTCGGTGCCGCAACAATCGGGCTTTGCCAAGCCCAGCGTGTTGACGAACACCCTGCGGCCATCGTGAGACACGCCGTCAGACCAACCAATAAGAGCAAGATCGCACGCATCGCGATGTCCTGCAGAAGCGGAAATAATGTTGCGGGAGAAGCGGGACGTTAACCAAAACATAAAAACGCCACAAGGGCAGTGACGGCAATCACTTGCGACGACGCGTACCGGCAGAAACTGCCGTTCGGGTCGCTGGAAAGACGTGCGTCACGCTGATCGCCCCGTGTTGACGAGGCATACTGCGGCAGATTGTGCCGGTCCGAGGAAGTTCTCTGAAACACTGGGGAGATCAAGTCGATTGTGAAAGATGCGATGCAAAATCGCAATCGGGAAGAATATGTCTGCAGAGGTGTATGCAGCAGTCTGCAAGCTGCCGGGAAAATGCCGTGGGACCTGTTGCCAATCCACTTCCGAGTCACGGCCAGCCTGCGGCAGGTTGGCGGAGTGCTTTGTGGTTGCTGGCCTTCTGGTGTTCGTTATTGACGTCAGCGGTGGGGTATGGCGTGGTCGCGTTATCCCCCAAGCTCATCACCTGGTGTCAGTTACAGCAGCAGTATCAGTCTCAGCAACTGCGCCTGCTACAGCTTGAACAACAGACCGATCAACTCCGGCAGGTGGTTGATGCCCTTGACCATGATCCGGCTTTTGTCGCCGAGTTGACGCGCTGGGAACTTGCCGTGGCGGAACCCGGGGAGGAGATTATCCCGGTTGAGACGGCTCTCACCCTGCAAACGGATTCCTCGGCTCCGCTGGTGACAACTGTCACTAACTTCCTGCCCGCCGCGTGGCTTCCGTGGCTAGAGGCCGTGGCAACCCGTGATCCCCTGCGCTGGTTCATCCTGTTCTCAGCTGCAGTTTTGGTCGTGACCGCCTTCACGTGGTTTCAGGAACCCTCTCCGCCCGACTTCGATCCGGTCCAGACAGCTAGTGCTACTTCCGCCCGCTGGTGGCAGCGGTATCGTCGGGTCACTGAAGAGTAACGGCTAGCTGAGTCTAATGCGGCGTTAAGTTAGCGACTTTGGCAGGGTTTGAAGAACGGCACGCAGGTTCTGCTCGATGTTCGCACAGATCTTTTCCAACGGCAAATCATTGTCGTCGGTACCGAACGGGTCTTCAATTTCCACGCCAATTTCTTCAATGCCGTAGAGAATATAGGTGATCATGAGCGTTGCCAGGACCGTGTTCCATCCAAACCGGGCGACGAGCGCAAAAGGGAGCGTGAAGCAGTACAAGATGAGCGCCCTGCGCAGATGCACTGCATAGGCATAGGGCATGGGGGTGCTGTGAATTCGTTCGCAGGCTCCGATGTAATCGATAAGAAGTTGAACATTCTGATCGATCTGCATTTGTTGATATTCCCCGACCAGGCCCCGGGCATGAGCTTCCCGCAGTAAACGGGTTATCTGTTGTGCGGTGGCTAAGGGGACGTGGTCAGCCGTCGCGATCTGATGCACCGTCGCTGGATCAAGGTCGTGTTGAATCGGCCCCAGTCCTTTTTCCCCACGCAAACGATGCAGGCAGGCATACGGAAAGGCCGCGGTCCACAGGACAATCTCGCGGACGAGAGCGGCATCGGCAGCACACAAGACACTGGCCTGACGGGCCAGATTGCGTGTCTCATTGACAATTCCGCCCCACAATTTGCGACCTTCCCAGAAACGGTCGTAAGAGGCATTGGTGCGAAAGACGAGCAACAGGCCCAACGCGGCCCCGATCAGGCTGTGTGCCACCTCGGGTATTTCCAGAGACTTGCCCGCCGTGCCCCACCATTGATGGAGACCGGTGATCAGCAGGGCCCATACGACGCATAATGCCACCCGACCCAGGATTTCCTTGACCAGCGAGCCTTTGATATCGAAGAGATGGCTGGTCCAGCGATGCGGATCGTACACCGACATTCCCGTACTCCTGCTTGCAGAATTCCCGGCTTCCGGGCCTGGTAGGAATCCGTTGTTCGAATGGGCTGACTGAAACAATGCAGCCCGGGCCGATGGCGATCTGTCTCCATGGAAAAATCACCAACGTGGTGATTTCAGAAAAATGCTCACGAACATTTTGCGATCTCTGGCGGTAGTAACGTAGTGGAAGGGGCGTTCGGGCCATAGCCCATTCCTGAACCGCAGGAAAACCCTGCTTGATCAACCATCATGGAAATCAGGCAGTGGGTCACTGTTCCGGTTTGTGATTGACTGCCAGCGCGTCACTGTGTCTCACCGGCTCTATGGGTTGAGTGAGGCATGGTTCCAGAGTAGCAGCCCTCGACGAATCTCATTTTGCCCGAATCTTATCGATCCGCATCGTCGTGGCGGGAAACGCTTCGATTGCGCGGATTCCCGCCTGATACCCCTTTGCCAGTAGGCCGTGGTATCACCCTTGGCCGTTTTCCTCTTCTACCACGATTTCAAGGACCATGTTCAATTGCACTGAATGCCACCGCAGAGGTCGACAAGCCACCAGCTTGTATTCATGGAATCAGGGCTTGTGAATGACCATTCGAAAAAAGTGTCGCGAACTGTCTCTGATTCGCGACAGAAACCTTTTCTTCCGGGTTGTGACCGCACAAACCGGGAACTACAGGCAATCGTTTTCCCTCTAAAGCAAGCTCTTTCTACATTCTTCACTCGAGATTCCTGTTTTTCTTTAGGGTGATGAACAAATCGGAATTGATTTTGCGTTACTGGGTTTCAGAGGCAATTTGAAGTCCCTGATGACCCTGTCGATGACAATTCCTCACGGTTCGCAATCCTCCCGTTTGTTGGCTTCCCTGTGATCTAACCGTTCTGGAATTCGTTGGCACTCATCGTACTTTCCTTTTGGCTGACGAGGTGCAACCCACCCCTGTCGGTCTATGAGCAAAATTCGACACCTATGGCGAAATTGAACAAGTCGGCCCGCATGACAAAACCTCGTCCCCGCTTTGGACAACGGGAGCTGGCAACCATGAATGGTTCCACGATGACTCAACTCTGGATTACTCCCCAGTTCGCTGACGAAAGTCGCGTGCTGCTGGCCTGGAGCCACGTGCGCGATCGTTTCGAACTGCCGCAACTAGTGGGCGGGCCGCTGACACGAAAGTTGATCTGGCAGCGATTGGCGGAACGCGCCGGGACGGAACTGGCCCGCTCGCTGGTTCTGTCCGAACAACCCACCGCCGAACTCAGCTGGCCGCTGGAAACGGCATTGGCGAATCCCGGTATTCGTACGCAGGTTGTTTCGGCGTTCATGCCGGACGTGGCTTCCGCCTCGCAGATTCTGCGCGAACTTGACTGGGAATGGGTTTCCATCCGCGATGTCGCCATCGGCTTTACCACCGGGGCACGGACGATTGATCCGTCTTTGCGGAGCTATCTCGAACTGACCGGTCGCCATGCCGTGGCTCAAGGAACTTCGGAACGCACATTGTCGATTGGTGTGACCGGCCATCGTGATCTGTTTTCTGACGATGTCCCCGTCCTGTTCGACAAGTTACATCAGGCCATGGAAGATCTGGCCAAGGAATTTCCCGAGCATGAACTTCGCGTGTTGTCTCCCTTGGCGGAAGGGGCGGACCAGTTGCTCGCTGATGTGGCGTTGGAACGTGGACTTCCGCTGTGGTCGCCGTTGCCCTTGCCGGTGGAGTTGTACGAAACGGATTTTACCTCGGCAGCAACGCTGACCGATTTCCGGGAGACGCTCAATCGGACTACGGGCTGGTTCTGCCTGCCGGCGGCAGAGGGGACATCACAGCAGGCGTTGCAGAGTCTGAAGGCCTGCCGCGACGATCATTACCGGCGTCTGGGACGCTACATCGTCAATCGCAGCGATGTGCTGCTTGCCTTATGGGACGGCCATCCGTCGACAGCTGTCGGGGGCACCGCCGATGTCTTACGGTATGCCTTTGAAGCCCCGCGTCGTCCCGGCCATCGTCTTCTAGTCCGCCATGTGCCGACACGTCGAATGCGGCAGCGCGGCAGTGCCTATTAATGTCGGCGTTCAAGCCGCGCGGCGTTTCTTGCGACGATAGTACGTCACGGTGCTGACCCCGGGGGCCATGCCTGCCGCTCCATCTTGCGCTTCGACCACATAGGAGTTGGACAGAATCCGGAAGAAGAGCAGGATAATGAACGCCCCTGCGGTTCCCGCGACAAATCCCATCGGACTAACCGGCGTGATGCGATAGCTCGAATCGATCAGCAGCAACAGTCCGCAGCCAATGACGCTGCCGCCGATGCCCATCATCAGAGTGCCGATGGTGCCGCCAGGATCGCGGCCGGGCATGATGGCCTTGGCTGCCAGTCCCACCAATGTGCCGAAGCCGACCCATACCAGCAGATCATGAGCGGCTTGTTCAATCACAGTGAGTAAGCTGGCATCGACCATTTCTGCCTCCGGGCGCACCATCTCCGGGGATGTGAGGGCGCTGGGTGTTTTCATCGGCAGAATCGCTACAGTCGCTTGAGCTGGTCTGCCCGGATTGTCGGGAACTTCAACACCGGCAGAAACTGCCGATCAAGCACACATCAGGGGCTCGGCAGTTCCCGGAGTTGTTCCCGTGCGGAAGTAAAGTCGTCGGGGAGCGGAGCCGTGATCTCCATCCACTCCTGTGTGATCGGATGGGGAAATCCCAACCCGATGGCATGCAGCGCCTGCCGGCCGATGTAGGGCGAAATATTCGATGGTTGACGAGTCCCATCGGGATTGAGCGGCGGCCGCGGCGGCTTCAGTTCTCCGAATGCCGCGTAGTATTCATCGCCGATGATGGGATGCCCGATCGAGGCCAGATGAACCCGAATCTGGTGCAACCGCCCGGTGCGTGGTTTCGCTTTGACGACGGTATGCCGCGGCAGTCGTTCCAGCACTTCATAAGCCGTCTTGGAGGGCCGGGCGTCGATCGCATCCCCACGCGTGGTCATCAAGGCACTGCTGCAGCCACGTACCCGGCCGATGGGTTGGTCGATCACGCCGGTATCGTTTGACAAGAGGCCATCCACAATCGCGACATAGGTTTTTGAGACCCGGCTGCGTTGGAATTCGACTGACAGTTGCCGATGCGAGAGGTGTTCCTTCGCCAACACGATCACGCCACTGGTATCGCGGTCGAGGCGGTGAATCACGCCCGGTTTGTAGAGACCTTTGATGGGGCCCTGAGCATCCAGGTACCACTGCACGGCGTTCGTCAGCGTTCCTTTCGGACTTTCGCCGCAGGGATGGACGATCAACCCGGCGGGTTTATTCACCCCGATCAGCCATTCATCTTCGTAGATGATCTCCAGTGGAATGTCTTCCGGGGGCATCAAGTCATCGGGCGGTTCAAGCAACCGAATCGAAACTTCCTGCCCGGTGTGGACACGCTGCACCGGCTGAACAATTTCACCATTTACCGATACCGCCCCAGCGGCCACCATGCGATGCAGCCGCCAACTGGTATAGCTACGCAGTTGCTTCTCCAGAAACGTGTCAATCCGCACCCCGGAAAGGTAACGATCTACAATGCAGGTGTATTGGTGGGGGTAGTGCACGGACGTCGGCTACGATTGCAGGACAATGCGAGTGCAACCGGTCGGTAGAGTTCGCGGTTGCGGGCATGATCCTATCGAACCTGCGGGAATTTTTCGTGTCCGCCCAAAGCCATTCGCCCTCCGCGATTGTCCACGTTACAATAGTCCGGATTCAACGCGGATTCTCTACCCACCGCGTAACTGCTGACCACGCCAAGAGATCGATCGATGAGCGACCGTCGTAATCTGTTCCACAAAGTTTGGGATCTGCACACTGTCCGCACGTTGCCTTCGGGGCAAACGCAACTTTTCATCGGGTTGCACCTGATCCACGAAGTCACCAGCCCGCAAGCCTTTGCGATTCTTCGTGAGCGCGGGTTGAAGGTGCCATTCCCGGAACGGACCGTGGCCACGGTCGACCATATTGTGCCCACCGACAACCAGGCCCGCCCGTTTGCGGATGTCCTTGCCGAAGAAATGATGTCGGCGATCGAGCAGAACTGCCGCGATTTTGGTGTGCGGTTGTTCGACCTCAAGGACAACCGTCAAGGTGTGGTCCACATCGTGGGGCCTGAGCAGGGTCTGACACTGCCTGGCATGACCATCGTCTGTGGTGACAGCCACACCAGCACGCACGGGGCGTTCGGTTCGATCGCGTTCGGCATCGGTACCAGCCAGGTGGCGGATGTCCTCGCCACACAGACTTTGGCCTTGGCCCGACCCAAGGTGCGTCGCATCGAAGTCAACGGCCAACTGCGGCCAGGGGTCTTTGCCAAGGATGTCATCCTGCACATCATCCGCAAGCTCGGCGTGCAGGGGGGCGTGGGATATGCCTACGAGTATGCGGGCGAAGTCTTCGATGCCATGACGATGGAAGAACGCATGACGGTCTGCAACATGAGCATCGAAGGGGGTGCTCGTTGCGGTTATGTGAACCCCGATCAGACGACGGTCGACTACATCCGCGGCCGTCCGTTTGCTCCGCAGGGGGAAGAGTTTGAACGTGCTGCCCAGTGGTGGGTGAGTCTCGCTTCCGGTCCCGATGCCGAATTCGATGACCACGTTTCGTTCAATGCGGCGGACATCGAGCCAACGGTCACGTGGGGCATCAATCCTGAGCAAGCGATCGGCGTGTCGGAACTCTTGCCGGCTGTGTCGGGCTTTCCCGCCGATGATCAAAAGGGCATCCGCGAAGCCTTCGAGTATATGGATCTGCAGGAACAGAAACCGATCAAGGGGCTGAAAATCGATGTCGCCTTCATCGGCTCCTGCACCAACGGCCGCATCAGTGATCTGCGGGAAGCCGCCGCCTTAGTGAAAGGACGGCATGTGGCCGATGGCGTAAAAGCCCTTGTGGTGCCGGGATCGCAACAGGTCCGTGAACAGGCGATGAAAGAGGGGCTCGACAAGGTCTTCGAAGCCGCCGGTTTCCAATGGCGTGAAGCGGGCTGCTCGATGTGTCTGGCCATGAACCCGGACAAGCTGAAAGGCCGCGAAATTTGTGCGTCCTCCAGCAATCGCAATTTCAAAGGCCGCCAAGGCAGTCCCACCGGCCGTACCTTGCTGATGAGCCCCGCGATGGTCGCCGCCGCCGCCCTCACTGGCCAGGTGACCGATGTCAGAGAGTTGTTATAGCCGAAGTCCGATGGGAGGTCGTTTGATGACGGAGACGATCGAGATGGGCCGAGTGCTGGTTCCTGCATTGGTGGAAAGTGTCGAGGATCTTTTTCGGTCAGCTCGGGGAGAAATCCCTCAAGAGGAAGTCCGTCGTGTAGCCATCAATGAAGCCCTTGTTGATACCGGAGCAACCACGCTCTGTCTGCCGGCCTCGATGATCGAGGAACTGGGATTGGTGTCATTCGGAGAACGGGTATCGATGTCGAGCCAGGGCCCCCGAAAGGCTCGGATCTTTGGCCCCGTCAAGCTGACCATTCAAGGCCGTGATTGTAATGTCGACGTGCTGGAATTGCCCGATGGCATACCGGCCCTGATTGGCCAGGTCCCGCTGGAACTGCTCGATTTCGTCGTCGATCCCCCCGGACGCCGCTTGATCGGCAACCCCGCCCACGGCGGCGAGCAGATGCTGGAGATGTATTGAGATGACTTCGACCGACATGCTCACGGCACGTCCTGAGATCGAACGGTTGTTTGATCAGCTTCTGCACATCGATGGCAAAGCGGAGATCGTGGACGGAAGGATTGTGATCATGTCACCGACACAGCCTTGGTCCGGAGAAGTGGCTGCGGAAATCTACTCCGCGCTCCGCAGTTATGCACGCCAGGTTCGACGTGGTTGGGCAGTGACTGATGGTCAGACTTTTCGGGTGAATCTCCCGCATCGCGAATCCTTCTCGCCCGATGCTGCTTATCATGTTGGTGGCCGACATCCGCAACATTATTACGAAGGGGCACCTGTTTTCGCTGCCGAAGTGCGCAGCCTCGGTGACTATGGTCCCCGCGCTGAACGATTGCTCGCCGAGAAACGCGAAGACTATTTTGCTTGTGGCACGCAAGTGGTGTGGGATGTCGATCTGCGCTCCAACGAGGTGATCCGCATGTATCGGGCAAGTGATCCCCTCACGCCAATTATTTTTCATCCGAGTGACATCGCCCATGCGGAACCGGCAGTCCCGGGGTGGACCGTGCCAGTGAACGAATTGCTGCCGGATGACTGGGAACCGCTGGAATAAGAAATTGTCTTTTTATTCACTCGACGAAGAGTTACGAGTTTTCAGATGATAACTCTGATCGAAGCCCTAAATTATCGTTGTTTGCACTATATCCGACAGCCACTTGATCGGTTTCACGTACTCGTAGGTCCAAATGCGAGTGGAAAAACAACATTTCTGGATGTCGTTGCCTTCTGCTCGGATTTTGTGACTGGGGGCTTGAAGCTGGCCTTGGAAAAACGTTCTCCAAATTTTCAGGATCTGGTTTTTGGACGAGCGGGAAAACGATTCGAGCTGGCCTTGGAATTTGCTGTTCCAGAAAACTTAAAGGCGCGAACCGCATTCTCGGAAACTGATCTCATTTGTCGTTACGAACTAGCCGTTGCGGCGAACTCCTCTTCAAACGAAGTTCTGGTTGATTCTGAAGCTGTAAGATTCTTGTCAGCCTTGAATCGTAGCAAGCGGGCTGCTGTTGAGAGGAGTTTATTCCCAGATGAAGTTGATGCACCAGACAGCCTCGTGATGAAATCCGTGAAAGGTGTCAGGAAGGGACTTAGCAAGTCATTGACTGGAATTACGAACTTCTATTCCGAAGCAGACAAAAAGGCAGGCAAAGGCTGGACAATCAACCTAAGATTAGGTCCGCAGAAATCCGCACTCGCAAATCTACCCGAAGATCAAGACAAATTCCCCGTCTCGACATGGCTGAAAGAGTTGCTTACCAGTGGGGTTCAAACGCTGGCCTTAGACGGTCGAACTTTGAGAAGCGCAAGCCCTCCTAATCAGCCACGTCAATTCAAGACGGATGCATCAAACATTCCTTGGGTAATTGAGGATTTCCGTTCGAAGTATCCGCAACGTTTTCAGAAATGGTTGATGCATCTTCGTGAAGCGCTACCAACCTTGCACGATGTTGATACTTATGAGCAACCGTGGGACAAGCATCGGTATATTCGTCTAGAGTACGACGACGGCCTAAAGATCCCTTCATGGACGGCTTCTGATGGTACACTTCGCCTATTAGCGCTCACTTTGCCAGCATTCTTGCCTGAATTGCATGGTGTGTTTCTCATCGAAGAACCAGAGAATGGTATCCACCCGAAGGCCGTTGAGATTTTGTACGAGGCATTGTCTTGCGTTTATCACGCCCAAATTCTTGTTGCTACGCATTCCCCGGTGCTCTTGGGGATGGTGAAACCTGAACAAATCTTGCGCTTCGCTCGCAACGATGCCGGTGCTACGGACATTGTCCGTGGTGACCGGCATCCAATGCTGACGGATTGGCAACAGGAGGTCAGCCTGCAAGATTACTTTGTGTCGGGCGTCTTGGGATGAATCATTCTAAGCCGCTGAAAGACATTATCGTCCTTGTTGCCGACAAGCAAATGAAGGCCACAATTGAGGGCTTGCTGGGTGAGCGATCCAATTCTTTGCAAATTCGCAGACTGACGTTTGATGTGAAAGCACACCCGGAAAAGGACTCAGGTTGCTGCCAGAATTCAGCAGAGTTTCTCCGACCTATGGTGAGACAATATGCCCACTGCCTAGTCATATTTGACTACGAAGGGTGCGGGAGAGAAAAGAAAGAACCACCGACTGCTATCGAAAATGCCGTTCATGAACAACTTTCACGATCCGGATGGCAGGATCGCTGTTCAGTGATCGTAGTCGTGCCAGAACTTGAGAGCTGGGTCTGGTCCTCTTCCAGGAAAGTCGATGAAGTTTGTGGTTGGAGCGCGCGTGATCCCGATTTAAGAACGTGGGTCGCTCAGCGATTCATGCTGTCATCATCGGGGAAGCCGACACGCCCGAAAGAGGCTTTAGAAGCGGCCCTTCAAGAGGTTAGTGAAGTTCTTTCATCCAGTTTATTTCGGCAGATGGCCCAAAAGGTCAGTTGGAAAAGCTGCCAGGATGAGTCGTTTCAGCGACTTGTAAGCGTTCTCCAGAATTGGTTCCCTGAATAGTAAGGATTGACTAGCAATCATGCCTCAACAAATTCTAACCGTCGTGGGTCGTAGTGTTCCGCTGGTGTTGGATGACATCGATACCGACCGCATCATTCCCGCGCGGTTTCTGCGTTGCGTGACGTTCGATGGTCTGGGCGAACATGCCTTTGAAGATGATCGCCAGCAGGACCCGCAGCATCCGTTCAATCTGCCGCAGTATCAAGGGGGCAAGATTCTGGTGGCGGGACGGAACTTCGGTTGCGGTTCGTCGCGTGAACATGCTCCGCAGGCATTGGCTCGCTGGGGCATTCAAGCCATCGTTGCCGAGTCGTTCGCCGAGATCTTTTTCGGCAACTGCACAGGCATGGGAATTCCGTGCCTGCGGGCGAGTCGTGCCGATCTGGATCGGTTAGCCGCTGCCATCACTGCGAATCCACAAGCCGAAGTCACGGTCGATTTGCAGGCGTTGGAAGTCCGCTGCGGCGACATTGTGGCGAAGGTAGAAA
The DNA here is from genome assembly GCA_016125225.1 of bacterium. Lineage (GTDB taxonomy): Bacteria > Planctomycetota > Planctomycetia > Planctomycetales > Planctomycetaceae > DSVQ01. Next base: position 147,735 of record WGME01000009.1, read on the forward strand.
CGCTCGATTCCGCCCGGCAATCACTGATGTCCGGCAACTGGGACTTCCTCGGCCAACTGCTCGATGGACTCGACGCCGTGAAAGCTCGGACCAGTCAAATTCCGTATCTCAGCGGCTATTCCGTCTGAGTTGGCTCATCGTCCGCGGTGGTGCGGCGGAGTTTCGCGCGAATCATCGGATGGTCCGACGCTTCGGTCTCGAAGATGTCGGCGGTCATCGTGGTCAGCCCCTTGGCAAAAATCCAATCGATATTGCCTGCGGGAACGCCATCGTTCATGACATCGTGCAAGGGACTCGTCACCTGCGGTTGTCGGCGGAGATCGTCCAGTAGCGGGTCATTCGCAGGGGTATTCAGGTCGCCGACCAGAATCGCCGGGGCCTCCAGCGCGAGAAAAAGTTGCGTGATCAACTGGAGCTGCATCTGCCGATCCTGCTCGCGGTCGATATGGACTGCGAGCAGCTTCAGCGTCTGATCTTTCCAGGGGACATAGGCCAGAATCGCATTACGGAAGGCCTTGCCGCGAGTTCCCGGCAGTGGCAGCCGCTGGACTTGAGTCACGGCAACCCGCGACAGTAACGCATTCCCGAAATGTTCGTGGTACCAGTGTCGTTCGGTCGCCGCGAACCATGCCTCTCGGTAGATTTTGGGCGAGAGCTGCGTCGCCTGATTCTCTGCCAGAAGCGGAGCCCGCACCTCATAAAGGGCGGCGAGGTCGCAACCGCCAATGAGGTCTTGAATGCGGGACAAGTCGGTCTGGCCGTCGGTCCCTTTGCCGCTGTGGATGTTGAAGCTGGCAATCGTCACGAAGTTGCTGGTGAGCGGTCGGGACAGCGGCGTGGCCCCGTTGGTTGTCGATTCATTGGCATGATGAACCAATGGCCGCGAAGCATCAGCGGGGTCGCGATCGGCCCCTTCGTAGATGACTCCGCCCACAATCACCGCCAGCAGCGACAATATCAGCAGGCGTCGTGAACGGGGAGCCGTGGTTGTCATCCTGACACACGCTTCCTGTTGAAACTGCGATCCGGTTATACGCCTTCAATCAGGCTGAGACGCAACAGATTCATGGCCGATTTGGCGGTGCGGCTTTTGGCGATTGCCGGGTCGCCGAAGTGCTGTACCTGTTCGGTCCGTTGCCAGTTCGGTCCTGCGACGGCGACATACGAAGCCGGAACCGGTGCCAGCGGATCGTTGGGATCGAACTCCGGCACTTCGGTCACGGCGATCGCAAAGTCGGTGCCAAACCGGGCCCGGCAACCTTCCGCCATCGCCTGGGCGACTTCCGCGCTAATGGGGCCCTGATCCGCGAGTAAATCGGCTGGGACGGAAACGAGTTCGCGCTTGGCGATATTCGTCGGTACCACCACGCCCCCCATGTAACAGGCCTCGAAACCTTTCACGCCGGTCAGTCGGTGAGCGAGCAAGCCGCCGGTTCCCGATTCGGCTGTGGAAAGAGATGCACGACGCTGTTGCAGCAATCGGATCACGGCATGTTCCAGTTCCTCATCCTCTTCGCCAAAGACTAAAGTTCCCAGCCGATTGACGATCGCCACGCGAGACTTGTCGATCTTTTCCCGGCATTCTTCGATCGAAGAACCTTGGGCGGTGACGCGCATGGTGATGGTGGCTTCATGGGCGGTGATGCCGATGTCGGGGTCGCGGCCTCGTGCCGTCAAATCGCCGAGCATCTCTTCAATCTGCGATTCTCCGCCTCCAAAGCAGTTGATGCGGGCCCGCCGGATGACACGGTCGCCGCCATCCAGCCGGCTGAGCACCTGCTGCCGAAACATCATTTTCATTTCGCTGGGAACGCCGGGCATGGCGGCAATGCGGCAGGGCGAAAATCGATTGGGTCGCGGTACCACCACCCAGATGCCCGGTGCCGTCCCGCGCGGATTGCTCAACGGTTCGCTCCCCTCGGGGAACATCGCCTGAATAACATTCCGCTCCGGCATGGCCCGGTTACGGCGCGAAAACATCTGCTTCACATGTTCCAGTGAGGGTTCGTGCATCACCAGCGGTTTACCGAGAAAGGCCGACAGGGCATCCCGGGTGAGATCATCGAGCGTCGGCCCAAGTCCGCCCGTCATCAGCACAATGTCGGAGCGTTCCGAGGCAATCCGCAGGGCGCCAATCATGGCGTCGAGATCGTCGGAGATCGTAGTGTGCGCGACCACGGGAATGCCGATTTCGGCAAGTTCCAGGCTGAGCCACTGGCTATTGGTATCGAGCTTGGCTCCCGTGGTGATTTCAGAACCGACGCTCAGAATTTCGGCGTGCATGCGGGCATCTATGATCTAATGAGGTAAAGCGACAGCGCCCGTGTATTGTGGGGTACCGGCCATCTGACTGTCAAAGGCGGAACCACCGGCGGACTCTTCCTGCCCGTCTCGACCCTTCCGCAGGATTTGCTGAGAACATCCCTTTCCGTTTGACGACCGTGAGGGGAGTAACGTATGATCCTATCAACAGGGTTTGATGGTTAACGACTGTTGAGCCCTCCCGCCGGAAGTTGCTGGATGATCCACGGCTTCCCACTGTTTGCCCAGCCCGATATGCATCGGCCCTGTCGATGCCCACGATTTCGTTCACTCCTGCCGAGGCACCCACGGCATGCATGACATGCGATCACGATTGGTCAGTTGCGGATGCCTGCTGGTTTCAGCCGCCGTTGCTGGGGCTCAGGAACCGGTTATCAACCAACTGACGCCGTCAGCGATTTTGCCCGGTCAGGGGACCGCCATTGCGGTCTCTGGTGGCAATCTGAATGGTGCCAAGGGTGTGTGGACCAGTTTTGCAGGGTCCGCCGGTCTGACCGAAGCTCCAGAAAATGGAACCAAGGCCGATCAGGTTTCGATCACCATCACGCCGGGTTCCGATGTCCCCGTCGGGATTCATGCGGTCCGCATTCTGACGGATCACGGTGTCTCGCCCATTCGGTTTCTCCTGGTCGATGACTTGCCGACGGTAGCCCAGGCCGGCAACAACACCGCGGCGGAAACGGCTCAGGCACTGACGTTACCCACCGCTGTCGATGGCAACGTGGGCAATCTCAGCGTGCAGTACTTCAAATTCACGGCGACCGAAGGCCAGCGGTTGTCATTCGAAGTGCTGGCCCGACGGATTGGCTCGCCGCTCGATCCCATGATTCGCCTGCTGAACCTTCAAGGACGTGAACTCGCCTTCAGTGATGACGCTCCGGGCCTGAGTGGCGATGCCCAATTGTCGCACACGTTCACTGTTGCGGGTGATTATCTGCTGGAACTGCGGGACATTAAGTATCAGGGTGGCCCCTACCGCTTGCGTATCGGTGATTTTCCCGCGGCCACCACGGCCTACCCCATGGCGATTCAACGGGGGAAACCGGCTCAACTGACGCTGACCGGCAGTGGTGTTGAAGGCTTGGCCCCCTTGGCCATCACGGCTCCGACCGATGCCGCTGTCGCTTTCTGGCCGGTCAGTCTGAAAGCCCCGAATGGGCAGGCCAGCGGTTTCAGTTATGTCGAAGTGGTCGATCGCCCGCAGGCATTGGATGCGGAACCCAACAACACCGCCGAACAGCCTCAGCGTGTCGAACTGACGCACGATATCAACGGACGTCTCGAGCAACCGGGCGATGTCGATCGCTTTGTGTTCAAAGCCGCGAAAGACAGCTCGTTTGTCTTCACCGGGGTGACTCGCACGCAGGGATCGCCGACCGATTTGAACATGAAAGTGCTGAAGGCCGACGGCAGTCAAATTGCTATTGTTGATGACACGGGAACCGATGAAGGGACCGTGACGGTCAAGTTCCCGGAAGAAGCCGACTACACACTGGTCGTCAATGACTTGGCGAACCGTGGTGGCCCCGACTATGCCTATCGCGTGGCGATTGCTCCGTCGGCTCCGGCATTCTCGCTCACGGCCTCGACCGACACGTTGAACATTCCAGCGGGGGGATCGGTCATGGTGACCGTGACCACGAAGCGCGCGGGCTATGGCGGGCCGATTGAATTGACTGTGAATGGTCTGCCGGAAGGGGTCACCGCGAGCCGTTCGGTGATCGGCCCTGGTCGCAATGACGCCGTGATCACATTGACCGCTGGTCCGAACTATGCGGCTGGATCGCTGCAGACCGCGACCCTCGCGGGAACGGGGATGATGGGAGCTTCGCCGGTCACATCGACCGCGGAATTCACCGGCGTCCTGAAGCAACGCTTCGCCAATATGCGGTTCCCACCGCAGACCATCGCGAGCACCCTGGCGATCTCGGCCACAGGGGCCTCGGGTTACTCCTGGAAAGCCGAACCAGCGGAAGTGACGTTGGGCAAGCAGTTGTCATCGAAATTCCAGATCACGGCCACCCGCAGGATGGGCAACGATGAAGCCATCACCGTCGCTTTGCAACCGGCTCAAAACGGCTTGCCCGCAGGCATCACCGTGGCTGTCAAGAACATCGACAAAGGTGCGAACACTGCGGAAATCGTGGTCACCGCCGACGACAAAGCCGCCGTGGGGGATTACACCATCGCGATGGTGGGGACCTTAAAGCAAGACAAGACGACGCACACTCAACCCATTGCCGTTCGCGTCATCATCGCCGACCCGTTGAAATCACAGGTCGAACTGGGCGAAGGCAAACTCGCTGTTGGTGGTGAACTGCTGGCCAAAGTCAAAGTCGAACGTAATCCGGCCTTGTCCGGCCCCGTGGAAGTCGCCTTTGTGAATCTCCCGGCGGGTGTGACTGCGGAAGCAGCCACCATTCCCGCAGATCAAACTGAAACGATGGTCAAGCTCACCGCCTCGGCCGATGCGGCCAAGGGGGCTGTGAATAACGTGCAGGTGAAACTGACGGCGGCGGCAGGAAATGCCAAGTTCGAAGCCGTATCGCCGAACGCGACCTTGACCGTTGAATAATTGAAGAATCCTTGTGTCGCTCAAGATCCGTGACCTCCGTCCTGGAGTGGAATCGATGATCCGAAATCTGGTGTGTGGATTGCTCGTCGCTGGCGGCCTGTCGCTGTCCAGCAGCTCCGCATGGGCTGAAGAAACGGCTGCGGCCATCGATGTCGGCACTCCTCAACAGATCGTGCTGGAACCGAACGGGTTCACGCTGCGGGGGCCACGCGCCAAGCAGCAACTCATCGTCACGGGAAGCTATTCCGAAAATGCCGTCCGTGATCTGACGCCAGCGGTTCAGTACACGTCGTCGAACGAAGCGGTGGCGAAAATCGTCAATGCCATCGTCATCCCGACGGGCAATGGCGAATGCACCATCACCGCCACCGTAGGACCAGCGACCTCTGCCGTGACCTGCAAGGTCGAACGCTTTGACCAACCGGCTCCCATCAGTTTTCAGTATGAAACACAGATGGCGTTGACCAAGTCGAGCTGCAACATGGGGGCTTGCCACGGTTCACCATCAGGCAAAGGGGGCTTCCGTCTGTCACTGCGGGCCTACGACAACGAACTCGATATCATGACGCTCCGCAGCGAGTTCTTCGGTCGCCGCACCAACATCATGGAACCCTCGGAAAGTCTGCTGCTCCGCAAGCCGCTGATGGACGTGGCTCACGGTGGCGGCAAGCGCTTGTGGAAAGGCGATGTCAGCCATCGCGTGCTGGAACAATGGATCGCCGAAGGGATGAAACTCGACCCGCCGGAAGAACCCGCGCTGCTGCGTATTGAAACCTTGCCCTCTCGCCGCGTACTGCGGGCACCGGCCGCCCGTCAGCAACTGGTCGTCTTAGGGCATTTCTCCGATGGTTCGGTTCGCGATTTGACCGAACTGGCCGACTTCAGCTCCTCCAGTGAACCCGTGGGCAAAGTCGATGGCACCGGACTGGTCATCAAGCAAGGCCGGGGAGAAACGGCGGTGCTGGCCCGTTATCTCGACAAAATGGCCACCTGCCAGTTGATGTTCCTGGAAGACGTTCCCGGTTTTGCCTGGACGAATCCTGCGGAGCACAACGTGATTGACACGCTGGTCTTCAACAAGCTGAAAACGTTGCAGATTCAGCCATCGGAACTTTGTACCGATGATGAGTTTCTCCGCCGCGCCTATCTCGACACCACCGGTCGTCTCCCGACAACCGCGGAAGCGGAAGTCTTCCTGAATGATGCCAGCCCATCCAAGCGGCAAGTGCTGATCGATACGCTGCTCGATACCGACGATTTTGCGTCGTTCTGGGCATTGAAATGGTGCGATATCCTGCGTTCGAACAGCAAGAAACTGAAACTGGCGGGCGTGCATAAATTCCGTCGCTGGGTCTTTGAGACCATTCGCGATGACCGGCCGCTCGATGAATTTGCCCGCGAATTGCTGACGGCCAGTGGCAGCGTGTTCGAAAACCCCGCTGCGAACTACTGGCGTGCCAGCCGTGATCCGCAGGATGCGACGGAAACCACCGCTCAACTGTTCCTGGGCGTGCGGATTCAATGTGCCAAGTGCCACAACCATCCGTTTGAACGCTGGACCCAAGACAATTATTACGGTATCGCCGCCGCCTTTGCCCGGGTGGGTCGCAAGAACACCGTGGACGGCGAAGAAGAAGTGATTTTCACGCAGGCAAACGGTGAAGTGACACAACCCCGCACCGGCCAGCAGATGAAAGTCCACCTGCTGCTGAAGGGCGATGTCGATGTGCCGCCCGAGCAGGATCGCCGTGAAGTCTTTGCTCAGTGGTTAACGGAGCCAGACAATCCGTTCTTTGCGAAGTCGCTGGTGAACCGGATGTGGGGTCACATGATGGGCCGCGGTCTGGTGGAACCGGTCGATGATTTCCGTGATTCCAACCCGCCCTCGAATGCGGAACTGCTGGACGAGCTGGCACGGCAATTCGTGCAAAGCGGCTTCCGTCAGAAGCATGTGCTGCGTCTGATCATGAACAGCCGCGTGTATCAGCTCAGCTCGCGCAGCAACGAATTCAACAAGCAGGACGAGTTGTACAACTCGCATGCCATTACACGCCTGTTGGCGGCCGAGCAGTTGCTCGACGCGATTTGTGCGGTAACGCAGGTGCCTGAAGCATTCCCCGGCGTCCCGGCAGGCATGCGGGCCACTCAGCTCTCGGAACCGCCGACCGATAATTACTTCCTCAAGATATTTGGTCAGCCGCAGCGGGAAATGGCCTGCCAATGTGAGCGGTCCAGTGAATCGAACCTGTCGCAGGCTCTGCAGATGATTAACGGTCCCGTCGTGCATAACAAACTGCGTGACGACAAAGGCCGCATTGCCCAGATGATGGCCGCCATGAAGACCGATGACGAAATCATCACCGCGATCTACATGGCGGCGGTCTCACGAGCACCGCTCCCCGAAGAGCTGGCATCGGCCAAGGCCCACATCGCGGCTCAGGCTGACCGTCGCCAAGGTTTGGAAGATGTGGGTTGGGCCGTGCTGAACTCGAAGGAGTTCCTGTTCCAGCATTAATCCACATCGCACTACGGGTGCGATCAGCCCTCGCGTTTGCGTTCCACATCGTACCGCTTCAGCTTGCGGTCGAGTGTGGAGCGCTCGATGCCCAGGGTTTGTGCCGCCTGAGATTTGTTGCCTTGCGTCCAGTCCAGCACCGCGAGGATATGTTCCCGCTCGACAATGTCGAGCGGCACCGGGCGGAACGGCTTCTTGACTTCGACGTCAAGTGGAGCATCCAGCCGTCGTGCCCCCAAGGCCGACAGTTGAATGTCTTCGGCGTCGACCAATGTTTCATGCGCGAGAATGACAGCGCGCTCGATGGTGTTCTGCAATTCCCGCACATTCCCGGGCCAATCATAGGCGGTCAGCATCTGCACGGCCTGGGGTGTGAAGTCGCGAATCGGACGGCCGATCTTCCGGGCAAAGCGTTCCAGAAAGAAGCGGGCCAGTAACGCCACATCATCGTGCCGCATCCGCAAAGGTTCGACAGTCAGCTCCACGACCTGCAAGCGGAAATAAAGGTCTTTACGAAAGACCCCGTCCTCCACGGCTTGTTCCAGTTCGCGATTGGTGGCGGCGACGACACGGACATCGACCTGTACCGCTGCCGCACCCCCAACACGTTCAAATTTGTGGCCTTCCAGCACCCGCAGGAACTTGGCCTGAATGGCCGGGCTCATTTCGCCCACTTCATCGAGGAAAATCGTCCCGCGATCAGCCTGCTCGAACTTGCCGATCTTGCGATTTACGGCTCCGGTGAAGGCACCACGTTCGTGCCCAAACAGTTCGCTCTCCAGTAACGTCTCGCTCAAGGCGGCACAATTCATGGTGACAAACGGCCCATGCCTGCGTGAGCTGTTGGTATGCAGAGCCCGTGCGACAAGTTCCTTACCCACACCGCTTTCTCCACGAATGAGGACCGTGGCATCCGTGGGGGCAATGCGGGCGATGCGATCGCGCAGCTTCTGAATCGAGGGGCTATTGCCGATCAGTTCTGTTTCAACACGCAGTTGCTCGCGTAAAGTTCGATTTTCAATCTCCGCGCGGGCCAGTCCCACCGCCAGCTCTTCGCGCTGATGCAGTTTTTCGAGCGCGAGGGCAAACTGATCGGCCACGGCGAGTGTAAAGTCGAGGTGCTCGGGTTCGAGGGAATTGTCGAGGTCCGTCGAGTAAAGGTGAATCAGCCCCAGCAGCATTTCGCGGACACGCAGGGGAGCACAAATCACGCTTTGAGCGCTGATCTCGTGCACGCTTTCAGATTTGAGCCGAACGTCACCCGTGACATCGCGCGCCAGAATTGCGTCGCGTTCGTCGATGGCCAATCGAGAGAGGGAATCCGAGACGCGCTCGTATTTCGTTCCATGCCTCGACTTGTAGGCAATCACCCGTAGCTGCTCGGAATTTGGGGTACGGTTTCCGGCACCATCGAAGATGAGCACAGCACCCAGGTCTGCCACCGTCCCCGTCAGCAAACCTTCGAGAACGGCTTCTGCGAGACCGCTGATATCGGGGGCGGCCCCCATTTCGATGGCCAGTTTGTACAGCCGTGCAAGGTCACGTCCCAACCGATCACGGGTATCCTTCTCGGCGGTGCGGAAACGTGAGTCGCGGGTGCGATGCAGAATCTCTGGTTGCTGACCATCCAACCGCAATTCAGACGCCGTATCCGCATCGAGCGGATTCCGTCCGCCGGGCTCGGGCGTGGGGGGAGTCGGGTCAAGCGTGTACCACAGCACCGTCGACCCGAGTTGAATCTGTTCCCCCGGCGTGAGGATATGATCTTTCTCGATGAACTCGCCCTGCACGCGCGTGCCATTGCGGCTGTCGAGATCGCGGATCACCCAGCGACCACCTGAGTAGAAGACTTCACAATGGTTCCGGCTGCAGACTTCGTCGGGAACGGCAATCCGATTCGTGGGTGCCCGGCCGATGGTGGCGATCTGTCCGGAAGACAGCTTGTATTCACGGCCTTCCAGCGGCCCCGTTTTCACGACGAGGTACGCTTCATCGGTCGTCGGTTCACGCATTGCCACGTTGTCTCTATCTCCTGCGTTTCACAAAGAGACCGCATTCCCGAGCTGTTGAACCAAGGTCACCAGCTGAAGCGGAATCCGAATTCTTTGTGAAGTGACCTGCGTCGCATGAAAGCTCGAATCGATGAACAGCAGTCAATGCGTTCTTGATTCCGAGATCGAATGGAAAGGCGTTGTCCATCCTGGACGAACCCGACTGGCAACCTGGCCCAGTTGCTCCACCACCAAGATACTGCTGAACACATTGCCGGGGCAAGCGTTGAGACGCAACTCCTATCAGCATTAGGCTCTGCGACTGAACAGCCACCCTTTCGATAAGCGTGCGAGGCCGGAAGCCTCTCCACGGAATCTTACCCCTCCCGTCATGTGGGCAGGGTGTCCGACTGTCAAAATAGGAGAAGTCTAGCGACGGCATACTCGCTACTTCCCTTGGAATCGGTACATCCCGGGAAACCGGATTCAGCGCTGCAATCGTGAAAACCGAACCGAAGAGAGACCGGATTATCTCGGCTCTAGGGCGGTAATTAACACTGTTCGCGGGCCCGGGTTCTGAGAGAGAGTGCCATGCTGACACCGAATTCCCCCCGCTGGAATACCGTCATTCAATGCCTGTTGACCCGGGTGGCTCCGCCGGTGGTTGCAGCCACCGTGTTATTGACCGCGACTCCCGGTAGTTCGCCGGCCCAAAGCGGGTGGAAATGGGGTCGCCCGCATGCCAGCCCCGCAGTCCCGGCACCGGCTCCGAAAAACGGGTTTGCGACGTCGGTTACGCGATTGATGGAACAGGCCCGGCGGGAAGCCGAACAGGGCCAGCTTGACGCCGCGGTCCAAACGGCTGAGCGAGCACAAAAACTGGCGGATGCAGCACAAGGGGTTCTCGGGCCGCATGCCGATTGCTCACCGGAAGCTGCCCGGCAACTGGTTCAAGACCTGCAAGTCCTGCAAGCTCATCAGGGTGGATCACCTGTTGCGATGCCGCAGCGTCAGATCGCCACGACAACACCCAGCGTCACGCCTGCCCCAGTCAAGGTGGCTCTGACGAAACCGGCTCCCGCGCCGGGCGTGTCGGTCCCCGTGCGACCACAACCCGTAAAACCGCCGGTCAATCTGGTTCAGAGGCCGACTCCTGCGGTCAGAACACAGTATCCGCAACCGCCGGTGATTGAACGTCCCGAGCAACGCGAACGCCCGGCCATCGCTGCGACGGTTCCTCAAGCCCCCACGTATACGCCCTACGTTGCTCCTCCCCTGACACCGGCCCCTGCTTCCGCACAAGCATTGCCAATGGCGGTCGCTGTCGGGGCGGCAAACGCTGTCTCCGGCGCACCAATCGCGCTACGGCGTCAGTATGAGACGACCCATCCGGTCATCTCGGCCGAACACACGACAATGCAACCGCACTCGACGCCGACTCAACAGTCTTATCTTCCCTTCGGTGGGTTCGCGATTGTGGATGGCGATCAGGGCGGCTCTGCTCTGCTGGATAACGCGGCTGCTCCTGCCTTGCCCGATCATGCCGTGGCCAGTCCGCTTACAGCCTCGGCCCCTGCCTTTCCGGAAGATGCCCCGCTGACGACTTTGGCGATGAGCCCGTATGTCGCGACGTTTTCTGAATCGATGACGCTCGATGACGAACCGGCCCAACCGGAACTCGCGGAGGCATCCCTTCCCGACGATCCCATGGGGCTGGTGTTTGCGATGGATGACACAGAGCCGAGCAAGGCAAATGTGATCCAAGTCCCGGAGTTAGCTCAAGCGGCCGAAGCACCAGCAGAAGCGGACAACTGGGACTTTCCAGTCGTCACCGTGGCACGTTCTTATGAGCAGCCCGTGCCGGCTGCGGTGAATGATTCCCTGGCCATCGAACCCGACGAGACCTTTGTCGCGCCGCAGCCACTTGTCACGGAAGTACTGCCGCTGGTGGAAACGGAGCCCGTGGCCACCCCTCAGCCAGCCACCAAACAGCCACAAACAGTCGACTTGGCACACAAGCCGCAGCCGACTCGGACACCAGCTTCCCCAGTTACCGATAGTGAAAACCAGCAGGCCGTCATTGATGCCTCGTTGATGGAATGGTCCTCGGCCAATGGAGGCCGGAAGCCCATCTCTCGCACCCGGCATGAAGAGGTAGAATCGGCCTGGGAACCCGTGCGACCACAGTCTGCTCCGGTCAACACGTCGCAGGAGCCCGACTACGAAGCCCCCATCACCGATCCCTCATCGGCACAGACTTCGCAGAAGTCCGCCAGTGTCGTTGTGGCCTACTCACCGACTGCGAATTCAGGTTCCTCGGTGATCACCACCGGGATGACCGTGACCGCCAATTCGGCCTTGCCGGTGGTGGTGACTCCGTTGGATGGAAGCCAGCCGGCTCCAACCGTAGCACCGAAACCCGCAGTGGTTGTGCCGGACGAATTGATGTTACCAACTGGCCCCACGGCCTGGATGCAAACGGTCTCTTCACCCACGGAGACAGCGGCGCAAAGTGTCGCCGTGAGTCGCTCGGAAACGTTGTCCACTTCGCTGATTCACCACTTATCTCAAACGTGGAAAGTGCCGCCCCGCGTGGTCGGCCTGATCTTCGCCGGGGGCGGACTCCTGTTGTGCGGAGCGGGACTCATGCTCTTCCGTGGTTCTCGAACAGAAGAGCGTGCCTGATCCGGCGGAGCAGACCGTTCGTTCCGCATGGTCCAACATCGGAAGCGCGAAACTCACTCGCCGTGCAACGTCAGAATGAGGGACCGGGAGCCGCCGTGGTTGCGGTGCTCGCACAGATAAATGCCCTGCCATGTCCCGAGCAGTAACCGCCCTCGTTCGACCGGGATGGTCAGCGAGTTCCCCAGCAGTGACGCCTTCACATGGGCCGGCATGTCATCCGGCCCCTCGCACGTGTGCTGATAGGGAAAGTCTTCCGGTGCGATGGCATTGAACGACGATTCCAGATCGACGGGCACATCCGGGTCTGCATTCTCGTTGATCGACAGCGATGCCGACGTATGCTGAATGAAGACGTGCAACGTGCCGATCTGAATGGTACTCAGTTCCGGCAGGGCGTCGACAACCTGTCGGGTGATGATATGAAACCCGCGACGAAAGGCGGGAAGCGTGAGTCGATGGCGAATCCAGGGCATAGTCCAACTCGATCCGGAAGCATGGCCAACATCTTCGCGATAGCCTAGCGTTTCCCGCGGGCGACCGCACTTCGTTCTTGCCGAGCAGTGACCACACGTCTATCATGTGGGGAAGTATGACGAGGTCGCAAATCGCGATCCCCTTTGGAGACTGGGCTATGCCGACCGCTCCGCACTCATTCCAATTGCTCAAGCACGTGGGTCGCCGGTTGCGTCTGCAATCCTTCGTGACCACCTTGCACTGGTCGCTGATCATCACATGCGGGGTCTACCTGGCCGCTTTGTTGATGAGCCGGTTGACGGGCCTGTTTCCGGAATGGTTCTCACCGATGTCACTGGTGACGATTCCGGTTGTGGCCTTGGTCAGTGCCGTGGTGTTGCATCGGCGGCCGGGGTTGCGAGACGCCGCCCGTGTGGTGGATCAGTCGTCGGGCGTTCGTGATCTCTATCTCACTTTATCGCTGCTGGAGACAGCGGCCGGGGAATATCAGCCGCTGGTGGTGCAGGCCGCCGAATCGCAAGCTCCGAAGGTGCAACCCGCACGCGTGGTGCCTCTGACCTGGCAACGCCGTCATTGGCAAGCCGTCGCCTTCGCTGGCGTGGTGGCTCTCGCGATGGTCTTCCTGCCGCAACTCGACCCGTTCGGCAAAGTGGCAGCGGCGTCTTTGTCGACAGAACGGCAAGACCGGCTCAATGACAGCCGTGTCGCGACGCAGCTTCGAATTGCGGAAATCAAAAAGGGCGCCGATGAGCTCGGCGAAGCCACCGAAGCTGACCAATCGATCGACCAGCTCAAGCTGACTTTCAATAAGATGCAACCGCAAGAGAAACGGTTGAACATGGAATCGCTGATGGATCGTCAGCGGGAACTGGCCGACCAATGGAAAAAGCTCGCGACCGATCCTCTGCAGAACCTGCTCAAGGCGGACCGGCAGGCGCAGCAACAGTTCGGTCAGGCTGAGGAAGAACTCTTGCAGAAGTGGAACAAAGAGTTGCAATCGGGTTCCACGGAGGGGCTGCAACAGGAACTGCAATCGCTGAAAGATCAGCTGCAGAAACTCGCGAAGGCTCAAGACCCGCTGGAGAAGCAGGAGCTGCAGAAGAAGATTCAGAAGAAGTTGGAAACCTTGGAAAAATTCGCCCAGAAGAACTTGGATTCCAAGCCCCTCGCGTCGGCATTACAGCGGGCGATGCAGCAGATGGATTTGTCGAGTCTCGACAACCTGTCGTCGGAAGCGCTCGAAGGGGCCATGGAATCCCTGGAACTCTCCGAGATGGAGCTCGAAGACCTGGCTAAAACGGCGCAGGAGCTGAAGAAGCTGGAAGAAGCTCTCAAAACCCTACGCATGGCGAAGCGTCTCAACGACCATGAGAAGCTCGACGGTAAGGAATGCCAGAAGTGCAAATCGCTTAGCGACTATGAAAAGCTCTATCGAGAAATGCTGTCCAAGTGCGAAGGCGGCCAATGCCAGGGCAAAGGCAAATGTGCCGGTTGCGGCCAATGCCAGGGCGGCAACGGTAATGGCGCGGGAATGGGGGGCCGTGGTATCGGCGAAGGCAATATCGCTCCCGAAGACAACAGCATCACCACCGAGTTTCAAACCGAACAATCCAAGTCGGCCGTGACCGCTGGGAAAGTCCTCCTCTCCATGAAATCGAAAGGTCAGGGGGAACGAGGCAACGTCGCAGTCGATTATCAGCAACTGGTCAATCAAGTAAAACTCGGCGTCAGCGAAGCCATTCTGCAAGAACAGGTGCCGCCCGGTTATCACGACCAGATCAAGAAGTACTTCGACGCGTTGGAACCGGCGGATGCCCCGAAATAACGCTGGTCCATTAGCTCTTCTGGCGAGTGTCTCTGCGGTCGTGTTACTCGTGCTCTGGTGGAGCACTTCGTCGACCTCCGCGCTCGTCGTCTACTGTGCGCACGACGCCGTGTACTCCGACGAAATTCTGGAAGAATTCGAACGGCAGACCGGCATTCAAGTCGAACCCCGTTTTGATACGGAAGCCACCAAATCGCTGGGTCTGGTGCAGCTCATTCAGCGGGAACGGGCTCATCCGCAATGCGATGTGATCTGGAACAACGAGCTTCTCGGCACGTTGGCCTTGCAGGCTGAGGGATTGCTGGAACCCTACCAGGGCCCAGGCTGGGAACGCATCCCTCCGAAGTTTCGAGATCCGCAGGGAAACTGGGTGGGCATTGGCGCACGGTTGCGGGTCTGGATTGTCAATCACCGGCAGATGACCGCCAGCGAATCCGACATCGCTCAACTGCTGGAACTGGAACCCAGCCGCATCGCCATGGCCCAACCGATGTTCGGTACTACGTTGACACATTACTGCGTCCTCGCGCGGGAATGGGGACTGCCTCGGTTGCAGGAATGGCACGCCGACCTTCGCCTGCGCGATCTCCGTGAAGTCCCTGGAAATGGTTTGGTGAAAGACCTGGTGGCCGCAGGAACGTGTGATGCCGGTTGGACCGATACCGACGATACCTTCGTGGCCAAGGACGCCGGGTTCCCCGTTGATATGCTGCCCATTCGCGTGTCCAGGCAAACCATCGCCATCCCCAACACCGTGGCCATCATTCGCGGCACGAAGCATCGCCAGGAAGCCGAGCAACTGGTCGACTTCTTGACTTCGAAAGAGATCGAGTTGCGACTGGCGAAGTCGACCGCTCGGCAGATTCCCCTCGGCCCAACGGAAGCCGGTGAACTACCAGACGATGTCCGGCAACTGGCCACCTGGGCCAGCGAATCGGTCGAACTGGGCGATCTGTTACCCATCCGCGGGCAAGTGCTCGATTGGTTACGGCAGGAGTACGCCCCGTGACCTACACGGTGGCCGTGTGGGGCACGCTGGTCCGCGCGGTGCTCGTCACCCTCGCTGCCTGGCCCGTGGTGCAGAACCTCGAAGCCTGGGTCTCGTCGGTTGATGGATCGCCCCGTCGCTGGCGGTTAGCAGCCGTGCTGTTGCCGTTTTTGTTCCCCGAACTCTTGGTCGGCTATGCCTATGCCCCGGCCGTCGCCGGTCTGCCAATACCAGCCGAAATCGCCACCAAGTTGCTCCTGATCATTCGCATCATTCCCGTGGGGGTGGTGGCGCGGATGCTGACGCCGACCACGCTGGTGACGCCCTCCGCCATCCACTGTCGACGTCTACAACTGCGCACCTGGCATGACCGTTATCAACTGTGGCGGTTGTGGTGCCTCGGCCCGCTGCGGCAAGCTTGTCCGGCCCTCATGCTGATGCTGCTCGTCAACTTTCAGGAGTTCGAACTGGCGGCGTTACTGAAGTCGACCAGTTGGACCGACTGGCTGTTCGTGCAACAAGTCGGGGGACTCTCGCTGGGAGCCTCATTGCAGGCCTGTGGGCTGCCCTTGCTGTTGCAACTGGCGATGATTGGTGTGGCCATTGTGGCCGTCGAACGAACCCCTTTGGTTCCGGGATCGACGACCCCGGGCGTTGCTCCGCGCGCTCACTCCCGAGCAGCCGTCGTCCTGCTGGGTTTGATGTGGATCTTTGGCATTGTCATTCCCGCAGGAGTCTTGGTCGCAGGCTTGCCAACAGGGCTTTGGCAACTGGCTGGGCAACCCTCGCGTGGACAGGGATTGATTCGCGAAATGCTGACGGGCCTGGCTGTCGCAGGGGCTGCGGCTTCCGCAGCTTGGGTTGCCGCGGGAGTCTTCATCACTCGGTTCCGACGTCCGGTCATCGGTTTGGTGTGTTGCCTGCCGGGTCTGCTGGGCTCACTGATCCTCGGGCTCGCACTGGTGGCGATGTTTCAATGGCCACTCCTTGCGTGGGTCTATGCCACTCCCGTACGCTGGTTAATCGGAGCCTCGCTGGCAACATTACCCCGCGCCATGTTGCTGAGACTTTGGCTCGAGCGAAATCAGACCGCCGGACTGCATTTGTCACAGCTACTCAGTGATTCCCCAATTGCAGCACAACGCCGTCAGGGTCAGCAACTTCATTGGCGACTGGTCGAACAACCCATCGCCTTGGCCCTTGGACTATTAACCTGCTGGAGTTACCTGGACCTGACGACGGCGTATCTGCTCGCCCCGAATGGGATGCCGTCTGGCATGGTGCGGTTGTACAATTTCATGCACTTCGGACGGACCAGTGCCCTGTCGGCCGAAGCCCTGGTGCTGATGGTCGGACCTTGGGGGTTGATGTGGGGGCTGGCACGACTCTGGCGAGGACTTCGTTCGTGACCCCCGATGACCTCTGGGAATTCGATGCGGTCACGCTCGCTGGCGGCACACGGCCCCGGTTAGATCAGATCACGTGTTCCATCCCGCATGGAGTCACGGCGATCCTGGGCCCCTCTGGCTCAGGCAAGACGTCGTTGCTGAATCTGCTGGTCGGCTTTGAACAACCGACTGCCGGACGCCTGAAGGCAGCCGCGCCAGATGCTACTCGGCTGCCCTTGTTCTGGAGTCCTGCCGATCATGGCTTGTGGCCTCATCTGACGGTCGCGGAACACATCACGGCGGTGGGTGCGCCAGCCACAAACAACTGGCTGGAACGGTTTGAATTGACGTCTGTAGCCACGGCCTCTCCGGCGACACTTTCGCTCGGCGAACGCTCTCGACTCAGTGTTGCCAGGGCTTTAGCCACAGAGGCCGCGATCATCGTTCTCGATGAGCCGCTGGCTCATATCGATGCCCCACGCACCGCACGCTGCTGGCAACAGATTCGACAAGTCGTAGAAGAACGCGAACTGTCGCTCGTCTTTTCCACACACGATCCGCAAGTGGCGATGCGTGAAGCCGACTGGTGCCTGCTGTTGTCCGAGGGGCGTTGTCTGGCAGCGGGCACGCCGCAGGAACTGTATCATTACCCGCTGACGCGCGAAATTGCCGAACTGTTAGGCCCCATCACCTGGTTGACACAGGATGAATGGGATGTGTGGTTTGATCGAATGCCGTTGCCGGAAACGGCATTTCCCGGCGGTGTGCGAATACGGCCGCATCAGCTCGGCATTGAACCCTGTGCTCAAAGTCCGATCGAAGTAGTCCAGGCCGATTTTGTCGGCAGTCGCGAAGAAGTCCGCTTGCGGCACCGAGCCACGGGACAGCAACTGACGACGGCCTATCAACCCGCACAACCAACCTTGCAACCGGGTCACACCGTGCGATTAGTCTGGCTCGCGTTGCTGCTCTGCCTGCTCTGGCTTCCTGGATGTGGTAGCTCTGCGACCGATCCAGAGTTGTCGGTCACTCATGAGACCTATTGGTCTCCGCCGCCGGAAGGCCTGAAGATTCCTGCCCCTCGTGCGGTCACCGCGGCCCCCGACAATCAGGTGTATGTTCTGGACAATGCCGGTCGCATCCTGGTTTTCAATGATCATGGCCAAGTGCAAAAGTCCTGGTTCATGCCCGAGTACAGCGTCGGTAAGCCCGAACGCATTCTGGTCACGAGCACGGGCGAACTCGTCATTGCCGACACGCATTACCACCGGATCGTCGTCTTCAACCAGCAGGGCGAAGTGCTGCGGATGTTTGGCCGAAAAGGCGAAGCCCCCGGCGAGTTCATTTATCCCGTAGCCGTGGCGGAAGATGATCGTGGGCAACTTTATGTGTGCGAATATGGCGGCCACGATCGCGTGCAGATCTTCCGCCCCGATGGCACTTATGTCTCGGAATTTGGCAGCTTCGGGACCGCTGCCGGACAGTTTCAACGACCGAGTGGCATCGTCTGGCAGGATGGTCGACTCTACATTGCCGACGCGTTCAACAATCGCATCCATGTTGTCGATGAACAAGGGCAACCCGTGCCGCTCGATCCGCAGGCGTTCGCGGCCGATCTGCATTACCCCTACGATATCGCCCTCGGTCCGCAGGGGCATTTCTTTGTGGTGGAATACGGAGCTGGCCGGGTGACACGGTTTTCCGCCGAAGGTGCATTGCTGGGGCGGTATGGTCATTCCGGTGCGGATGAGGGAGAATTCAGCACGCCGTGGGGTCTGAGTGTGATGCCCGATGGTCGCGTGTTAGTGGCTGATACAGGCAACCGGCGGATCGTGGAACTGACACCGGCGAATTGATCATCACCCTTCGTGATCGACTTCGTGCAGCGAACTTGCTTTGATACGGGAACCTCGTTGGCATCACGGATACAAAGAACCGTCCCGTGAAGTGGATTCAGCAGTTCTGGCATCGACTCTGTCCCGTGCCGCGCAAGCGGTTGACGATGTGGGACGGCGTGCCGATCGTGCTGTTTGGTCTGCTGTTCGCTTCGCTGGTCATCGGACTGGAATGGGGCGGGGTGGTGCTGTTTGCCCGACCGCTGGCCTTCACGCTGTCGGTTTTCGCCATCTGGATCTGGTGGCTGCACGTGGCCGGTTATGGCGGTCTGCCGAAGATTCGCGGGCTAGTCGCCTTGTGGATTCGGTTCGGAATTTTTGCCCTGCTGGTGATGGTGCTCGCAGAACCCCGGTCGGTCCGCACACGCGATGTCGTCTCTGCCATGTTCCTGGTCGACGTTTCGGATTCCGTCCGTGGAGACGCAGTCGATAGTGCGATGCGCTATGTCGTGGAGTCTTCCGCCGAAAAGCCTGCGAAAGATGAAATCGGCCTGTTGATTTTCGGAGAAACACCCGCCGTTGAACAGCCGCCGCGGATGAACTACATCGTTGAAGCAGTGAATTCCCAGGTCGATAAAGGCTCGACGAATGTCGAACAGGCGATGTCCCTCGCCGCAGCCATGTTACCGGCGGATAACCAGGGACGGCTGGTGGTCATCAGTGACGGCGTCGAGACGGCGGGCAACCTGTCGCGCGTGCTCGATGATCTGAAATCCCGGGGCATCGCCGTCGATGTCTTGCCGATCGACTATTCCTATGAAGATGAAGTCTGGCTGGAACGAATCGATCTTCCGCAGCAGGTGAAACTGGGCGAGACATACGAAGCCGCGATGGTGCTGTCTTCTCTGAAGGCCGGTCAGGGTAAACTCACCTTGCGTGAAAACGGAGAAATCATCGCCGAGCAACCGGTCGAACTTCAGCCCGGGAAGAACCGGTACACCGTGCCGATTACGTTGCGGAATGCGGGCTATTATGAGTACTCCGCGACGATTGAAGTTGATCGGGAATATGACAGTCTGACGCAGAACAACGAAGTGCTCGGATACATCTTCGTCGAAGGCGAAGGCCAGGTGCTGCTGGTCACCGACCCTGCAGGCAGCGAGCAGGACTGGCAACGGTTAAAAGAGGTGATTGAACAATCGGAGCGTGCCGTCCGCGTGATCCCGGCCTACGACTTTCCGTCCGACACTGCTGCCTTGTTGCCTTATGACTGCATCATCTTCTGCAATGTGCCCCACGATGCGTTCGACTTTGGTCAACTGAATGGCTTGAAAGACGCCGTCTTCAATGTGGGCATCGGTTTCCTGATGGTGGGGGGCGATGCGAGCTTTGGTCCGGGGGGCTGGAACCGCACCGTGGTGGAAGAGATTCTGCCGGTGACGATGGACATCTCGAACAAAAAGGTGCTGCCCAAGGGGGCCCTCGCCATCATCCTGCATACCTGCGAATTCGCTTCCGGCAATACCTGGGCCAAGCGCATCACCAAGCAGGCGATTAAGGTTCTCAACAGTCGCGATGAAGCCGGCGTGCTGGCCTATACCAATACCGGCGAAGACTGGATCTTTGAGCTGACGCCGGTCAGTGAGTACGAGAAATTTGCCCCGTTGATCGATGGAGCCGAGATCGGCGACATGCCCAGTTTCGCGACCACCATGCAACTCGGGCTGACCGGGTTGCAAAAGAGCGACGCGTCGACCAAGCACATGATCATCATTTCGGATGGTGATCCTTCGCCCCCCGCTCCCGAACTGCTCGGCCAGTTTGTCGCTGGCAAGATCAGCGTCTCCACCGTCGCGGTCTTCCCTCATGGGGGATTTGAAGAGACCTCGCTGCAGTCGATCGCCGGGGCCACGGGGGGCCGGTATTACTTTGTGAACGACAACCCCGATGTGCTCCCTGCGATCTTCATTAAAGAGTCGAAGACGCTGAAGCGGAGCATGCTTCAGAACAAGATCTTCACGCCAGAAGTCAGCTTTGCTTCCCCGGTGCTCAAAGGCATCACCGAACTGCCGGAACTCAAGGGCTACGTGATTACCTCGGCCAAATCGTCGCCCGCCATGACGATTCTGAACGCGCCGCCCGATGAACAAGACCCCTCGCAGCAAGATCCGATCCTCGCCATCTGGCAACATGGCCTGGGAAAAACCGCGGCGTTCACATCGGACCTGTCGCCAAAGTGGGCCGCCAACTGGCAAGACTGGAACGAGTTTCAGGTCTTCATCAAGCAGTTGCTCATCGATATCTCACGCGTGCAGAAATCGGGGGAACTGCGGCTCTCCACATATACGACCGGAAATCAGGCGGTCATTGTCGCGGAAGATTTTCATCCCGATGAAAGCTTCCTGGAAGTGCAGGCTCAACTCTCGGGGCCGGATGGCAAAAGTGAATCGGTCACCTTGCAACAGGTTTCACCCCGTCGGTATCAGGCGACGGTTCCGTTGTGGGGTCATGGTCGGTATCACGCCGTTGCGAGCAGCACCGGCGGCGGCCGCAAGGAGCAGGCCTTTGGTGGTTTCATCGTCCCTTATTCTCCCGAATATCTTCGCTTCCGTTCGAACCGCCAGACGTTGACCGAAATCGCGGAACGGACAGGGGGGCGATTGCTCACCGGTGAGTCCAAGCAGGACGACGTTTACCACGCCGGTCGCGAAGTGAAACAGACCACGCGGCCGATCTTCGACTGGTTTCTCATCGCCTTGGTGTGTCTCATTCCACTCGATGTCGCCATCCGTCGGATTCAAATCGATCTGTCTGCGATCACGTCTCTATTCCGGCGCAAACGTGTGGAGCAACGAGCGACCATGGGCACCTTGCTCGAACGCAAACAGCAGGTACAGACCACGCTGGAACGCAAACCCGAACGCCCACTGAGCCCGCCCAGCACACCCGTCAAACCGAAGCCGCCGCGATCAGCCACGACACCAGCGGCTCAAACACCCACATCGCCGCCCCCCCCCGCGACGCCAACGGATGGTCAAAGCCAACCCGAATCGACCATGGAACGCTTGCTGAGAATGAAGAAGCAACGCGAAGAAGAGAAGTAGGCGAGCGGTGAGACTCGACTCTTAATGCTTGCCGTCACAGCACACGTCAACACGCACAGAACAGCTCCCAGCGTACGATTTACACTGCAGAACCATCCAACAGTGGCACCTGCATGCGGATTCTTGTGGTCTGTACAGAGGTTTGCCGTGGCGGGCGGACTGGTCTTCCCTCGGAATACCAGCCTTCAAGACGGACAGAACCGCATCAACAAGCAGACCAATGTCAGCGGCCTCTCGACAATCCGCAGATCATCGAGAGGCCGGAGATGAAGTCGCTGACATTTCGAAATTCATGTGATCACGGGATGAGGAAGATCAATCCGGTGACCGTGGCGGCTTCGACAGCCGCAGCCTGAGCGTTCCAGGGGATTTGATATTTCAGCTTCGGTGCGCATTCGCCTGGCCGGTACCAGCCGAGGGCATACTTCGGCGTGGTGATGGGGTCGAGCGTCATCTGGTACGGCAACGCCAGCAACTGGCCCGTGAACTTCGCTCCCGAGACAAACGGCTGAATCAGGAACGGATAAGTATGGCCGTACCGTTCCAGCGTCGCATCTTCAAAGTAGAGCGGATAGTGGTAGTAGTTCGTCGGTTCCCAAGTCATGGCGGTGTCTGGGAAAATCCGTGGCTGGTATTCTTCCGCACCAAACTTCACGTCGTACTCGGCCGCCTTTTCATTGGCATAGGTGCGGATATCCTGATCAACCATCCGGTCATAGAACGGATTGATTTCGTTCATCTGACGAACGGCCTTACGGACAGTGGTGTCCATCGGGTTGCCGTTCATGCTGGGCATTGGGGGAAGACTGGATTCCGATTGAGCGGCCACTGTTGAAACCAACCCGCCGCGTAACTCCACGGGTTCAACCACTTCCGCCATGGGTGCCGGGTATGGCTGAGCGACAGGTTGCGGGGCCGGAGATTCGTTCAATGGTTCCGTCAACACTTCGACGGGTGCTGCGGTTTTGACCCAAGCGGGCTCATCGCTGCCGTCGGGCAGGGGGGGAGCCGAAATCGGTCGGGTCGGTCCCCAGCCATAGGCATCGGCCGATTCAGGAATCGGCTGAGTGCTGCCCGGAATCTTTGCGGATTGCGATTCGGTCGCCGTCGCGTCCACGGTCATAGGCTGATACTTGGCCTTCAACCGTTCCCAGCGCTGCTGGGCTGTTTCCTGCTTCAATTGTTCCAGCGGCGTGACTGTGGCTCGTCCTACGTCATCGGCTGCCACTGCTGATACGCAAGTAGCAAACACGAGAGACGCGGTGGCCAACTCACGCGGTTTCCGCAGGAGCATGCTCCACGGAGTAGTTCGGGGACTCTTCAACGATCGTGATGTCATGGGGATGACTCTCCCTCACCGTAGCCGGTGAGACCTGAATGAACTTGGCTTCCGTGCGCAGTTCGGCGATCGTACGAACGCCACAATACCCCATCCCGGCTCGCAACCCACCAATCAGTTGATACAGCAGGCTATGCAACGAACCTCGATAGGGAACCCGGCCTTCAACCCCTTCTGGAACCAGTTTCGACGCTCCAGCCCTGCCGTCTTCAATTCTTCCTTGGCGATAGCGCTCGCTACTCCCTTTCACCATCGCGCCCAAAGACCCCATTCCCCGATATCGCTTGTAGCTTCGCCCCTGATACAGGACCGTTTCCCCCGGGCTTTCATCCAAGCCCGCAAGTAACCCGCCGAGCATCACTGAAAATGCCCCGGCGGCAATGGCTTTGGTGATATCGCCGCTGTACCGAATCCCACCATCGGCAATAATCGGCACATCGGTGCCTTGCACGGCTTTCACCGCATTCGCAATCGCGGAAAGCTGCGGGACGCCGACACCGGCGATGATCCGTGTTGTACAAATGGAACCCGGGCCAATGCCCACCTTGATTGCATCGGCCCCGGCTTCCACCAGATCCCGTGCGCCTGTCGTGGTGGCAATGTTCCCCGCGATGACATCAATGCTCCAACGCTTCTTGAGTTCACGCACGGTGTCGATCACGTTTCTGGAGTGACCGTGGGCACTGTCGACGCATAGCACATCGACACCCTTTTCGATCAGAATCGCGGCCCGATCGTAATCGTGAACGCCAATCGCCGCTCCGACACGCAGTCGGCCACGGGCATCTTTCGAGGCTTTGGGATACCGCAGGTTCTTGTCGATATCCTTTATGGTGATCAGCCCTTTGAGCTGATAGGCATCGTCCACCAGCAGCAGTTTCTCGACCTTGTTCTCCAGCAAAATCTGCTCGGCCGCTTCCAGCGTGGTGGTTTCCGGAGCGGTGACCAGATTCTCCTTGGTCATCACCTCGGAAATCGGGACGTCGCGCGAGGGCAGGAAGCGCAAGTCGCGCCGCGTGAGGATGCCCATCAACCGGCCATTCTGCGTCACCGGCACACCGCCGATGTTGCGTTGTTCCATGATTTCCCAGGCCGATCCCGCCGTCGCATCGGGTGGCAGAGTGACCGGGTCAACGATCACGCCGTGTTCGGCGCGCTTCACGCGTTCGACCTGCAGGGCCTGCTGGTCGATCGGCATGTTCTTGTGGATGATGCCGATGCCCCCTTCCTGGGCCATCGCGACTGCCATATCGCTTTCGCTGACCGTGTCCATCGGGCTGGACAGAATGGGCACGTTCAGGCGGATATGTCGCGTCAATTGCGTCGCGGTTTCGACTTCGCTCGGCATGAATTCGCTGTAGCCGGGTTCGAGCAACACATCGTCGAAGGTAATGCCGCGGTAAGCAATGCGATCATCCATGGCGATCAATCCTGTTCTATCAGAGGCGTCGGCGATCAGGCTTTCGCAGTGAGTGTTGGTTGAGGGGCCAGTCGGTTGCTGAGAGCTACAAACTGGGCCACAGATAATTGTTCGGGGCGAGCCGTCGGTGCGATCTGCAATGCCCCCAGCACATCCGATAACGCTTCCCGTGTATACACGGGTTGAGGTGCTGAATGATGAGCGGTTCGCTCGGCAACAGTCTTTTCACTGAATTGCTGCGTGAGCACACCGAGGATCTGTTTCCGTCGCAGGGTAAACACATCGCGAACGAACGCATGAAACCAGTCGCGCTGTTCGATCTGTTGCTGTAATTGCGGGGAACGATCGACCCGCAACACGGCAGAATCGACTTTCGGCGGCGGCCAGAAGACACCCGGCGGCAGCTTGCGGATCAGCTTCAATTCTGCCTGGCTTTGCATCCAGACCGTGAGTGCGCTGTAATCTCCCGTGCCGGGTTTGGCTAGCATTCGCTCAGCGAGTTCATACTGAATGGTGACCACCATCTTTGACCACGGCCAGTCCCCCGCGATCAGATTCGACATCACCGGCGTCGCAATGTTGTACGGCAGGTTGGCCACCAGCTTCAGCGTGGTCACCGCTGGTTGCATCAGCCAAGGGTTATCGGCATCAGTAACGGCATCGCCGAGGCCGCCATAGTTGCGTTGTTCGGCCGCGCGGACTTTCACCAGCGATTGTTCGATGGCGGTGATGACTTCCGGTGCGAGCGTGCTTTTGTTGGCGAGGGCATCACCATGAATCAACGTGACATTGTTGCGGCCCGCCAGCAGATGTTTTGCATGGCCATAAACGTGTTCATCGAATTCGACCGAGATCACATGCCCGGCATGATCGGCGAGCTGAGCCGTCAGACCGCCGGTTCCGGTGCCCACTTCAAGGACAACATCGGCCGTAGAGAGAGCCGCATGTTTGACGATCAACTGGTGCAGATTGAGATCGACGAGAAAATTCTGGCCCAAATCATGGCGCGGCTGTTTTCCCTGCTGCTCAAAGAGCCGCATCAAACGAGAGCGGGTTTGCCGGTCGGCTTCGTCCATGTTCGGGTAAGAAAACGCTCGAATTCGGGATCAATCCGCTAAGCATACCCGACAGCGGATGAACTTTCGATGATGTTCCGCAGAAAAATTGCAGGCTCGATCGCAGGGCTGTCCGTGACATCATTTCCCGAGCAGTTTCTGCACATATTTGCCGAGGATATCGGTTTCGATATTCACGGCATCGCCGACTTTCCGTCGGCCGAGGGTGGTGACTTCGAGCGTATGCGGGATGAGGGCGATACTGAACTGCCGACTGTTCACATCGACAATCGTCAAACTGACACCATCGACCGCAACCGAACCTTTGGGCACCATCAGCTTCGCCCAATCTGGAGAAACCTGGAATCGCATGGTGATCCAGTCCCCATCCGTTTCAATGGCAGTCACGGTTCCCACGCCATCGACATGCCCCTGGACAAAGTGGCCGCCCAGCCGACCCTGAACCGGCAGTGAGCGTTCAAGATTCACCACATCGTCCGCGGTTAAGCGGCCCAGATTGGTCTTCGACAGCGTTTCCGTCCCCGCCTGAAACGACCATTCACCATCATGAATTTCAATCACAGTGAGACAACATCCATTAACCGCGACGCTGTCTCCCAACTGGCAGCGGTCATGATCGGGAGCGGCGATCATGATTTCCGGGGGACGCAACGTCAGCCGAATGCCCGCCACTTCGGGAACTACGGCTGTGATGCTGCCTAAGCCTTCAACGAGTCCGGTGAACATGCTGAGATTGTTCCGGTAGCGCTCGGCATTCGCCTCGCGGCTAAGATTAGTTGAAATCACCCGATGTGGCCCGGCGTTCGATTTCCAGAACCTTGTTCAACCGGCGGACATGGCGTTCTTCGTGAGTAAACTCGGCGGCGATGTAGGCTTTCACCAACTCGACCGCGAGTTCTTCACCCACAATGCGAGCCCCGAGGCAGAGCACGTTCATGTCATCATGCTCGACCCCTTGGTGAGCCGAGTACGTGTCGTGACAGACCCCCGCTCGGATGCCAGGGATTTTGTTGGCGGCGACGCTGATGCCGACCCCGCTGCCGCACAGCAGAATCCCACGATCCGCCTGGCCGGATCGAATCACCTCGCCCACCTTCAACGCGAAGTCGGGGTAATCGACGGAGCAGTCGGAATCGGTGCCGCAATCGACAACGGTATGCCCCGCCGCTTCGATGAGCGTGCGAATGCGTTGCTTGAGCGGAAACCCGCCATGATCACAACCAAGAGCGATACGCATGCTGAACGCCTGAAAGTTTGCAATGGTTACGAAAGATCTGGATCGCGACGCGCACTATGCCAGATGGAAAGGATGTCGATGCGATCTGACTCCGCAACAAAACGATAGAGTATTCGATATCGGCCACTGACCAATTGCCTGGCGGGTCGTCCTGCAGCATCAGTATAAGGCGCCCCAATTTGCGGGACTGATTCTAGTAGTGAGACTTGCTTCAAGATTCGTTCTGTCACCTGCGTTGCAGCGTACTCATTATGCTCTGCGATGTAATCTCGAATCGTCTGGAGTTCTTTTGTTGCCCGGCGTGACCAGCGAATTTGGTACAAAGGTTAGCCAGTCACTGACATGAAGATGCGAGATTATTCACTAGCTGCAGCGGCATCCGGTTGGCTGAACTCAGGGAGTGGAGTCCCAGCTTGAAAGTGAGCTAAAACGTCTTCATGCCGGTAGACCCGGCCCGCATCGATATCAGCCAAAGCCTCGTCGACGGCCAGGCAAACCTGCAATTCCTCAATGATCTCAGGCAAAGTGACTTCATCGGGCAGTTGCGAGATCATTTGGCTTGCCAGTTCCTTGTGCGTCATATCTCGCTCCGGACTGATATGGGGCCGACGATTGATTGTCAAGAATTATTATGGCAGATCACTCGACCCCATCAAGGCCTTGTCGACTTCGCGGGCGACGGCGCGGCCTTCGTTGATGGCCCAGACGACGAGGCTTTGGCCGCGACGGCAGTCACCGGCCGCGAAGACCTTATCGACATTGGTGGTGAACTTGCCGTAGTCGGCGGCGTAATTGGTCCGTGGATCGAAGGTCACGCCGAGTTGTTCGGCCACGGTCGGTTCCGGACCGCGGAAGCCGAGCGCGAAGAGGCACAGTTGGGCGGGCCATTCTTCTTCGCTGCCGGGAACCTGCGAGAAGGGGGTCTTCTTCTCGGGATCGGGCTTGGACCAGTCGAGCCGCATGGTTTTCACGGCACGGAGGTTGCCATTGTCGTCACCGAGGAATTCGACGGTCTGAATGGCATACTCGCGCGGATCGTTCAGCAGGGTCTTGCCGGGCACCTTCGAATAATCGAAGAGGGCAGCTCCTTCTTCGTGGCCGTAGTCCTTCTTGTAAACACGGGGCCATTGCGGCCAGGGATTGTTGGGTGCCCGATTGTCCGGAGATTGCGCGACGACTTCGAAATTAACGAGCGACTTGCAGCCATGACGCAGCGAGGTGCCGCAGCAGTCGGTGCCAGTATCACCACCGCCGATGACGACGACGTCTTTGCCTTTGGCGGAAATGTACTTGCCGTCCTCGAGTCGAGAATCGAGCAGGCTTTTAGTATTCGCATGCAGGAATTCCATCGCCATGTGAATCCCCTTGAGGTTGCGGCCCGGGGTTTTGGCGAAGAAATCGTTGGGGTTGGTCGCACCGGTGCAGAGGACGATGGCGTCGAACTCTTTGAGTAACTGCTGAGCAGGAATGGTCTTGCCGATGTCGCAGTTTGTTTGGAAGATCACGCCTTCATCAGCCAGGAGATTGACGCGGCGCTGCACGACATCCTGCTTGTCGAGCTTCATGTTAGGAATGCCGTACATCAGCAGGCCGCCGATGCGGTCGGACCGTTCAAAGACCGTGACCAGATGGCCGACACTGTTGAGTTGAGCGGCGGCAGCGAGACCGGCAGGGCCTGAACCAATCACCGCCACTTTCTTCCCGGTACGGACCGGCGGCGGGCAAGGCGTGACCCAGCCTTCTTCGAAACCCTTGTCGATGATCGAGCATTCGATGTTCTTGATCGTCACGGGCGGATTGGTGATGCCCAAGACGCACGAACCTTCGCACGGAGCCGGGCAGACGCGGCCTGTGAATTCCGGGAAGTTGTTCGTCTTATGCAGACGATCGAGGGCTTCCCGCCAATGGCCGCGGTAAACCAGATCATTCCATTCCGGAATGAGATTATTCACCGGGCAGCCAGCCGCCATGCCATTCAGGAGCGATCCCGTATGACAAAATGGCACGCCACAGTCCATGCAGCGAGCCCCCTGGCGTTTCAGCGAGGGTTCATCCATGTGCTCGTGGAATTCATTCCAGTCGAGGACGCGGAGCGACGGCTCGCGATCGGTGGGGATCTGGCGGGTGAACTCTTTGAATCCGGTGGGCTTGCCCATGATCGTGGGTCGTCTCTTCTAAAGGTGTCTCAAATGACTTCGCTAGAAATCCAGCGAAGCCACCTCATTCAAATTTCTGCTACTCAGTTTCTTCAGTAACTGCAGATCCATGTTTTCCGAGAGGAAATTGACGCGGCCGTCTCCAAACACCCAGTGGCAACCGCCGACGTGCTCGCTGCCGAAGCTGACGTCATTGGCATACCAGATGGTGAATTTCCGCTGGAAAAAATGGTACTTGATGTTCTTGGAGCCGCCCGTGCCGCAGCCGTTCACGCCACGGAACCAGCAGCGATAGACGTTTGCCGAGTTCCAGGACAATTCGCCCACGAGGAGGGTATTCGACACTCCATCGGTGACTTCGCCGATGCGTGTCGCTTTATCGAGAGTGAGGATGCCGGTGTTTCCGAAGCCGCCGTGCGTGTTCGGTCCGCCCTTGCAGTAATCGGCTTCCGGGAATGTCCCATCGTTGCCAGGGCCACCCGGGTCGAAACGGGGGAAATTGTTTTGCGGGTCGCCGCTGCTGGGGCCCCCATTGGTGCTGGGTCCCGTGGGATCGTTCGGATTTGTGTTCGGCTTGCCAGGGCCATTGTTGGGTCCCGCATAGGGATTCGGTGCCAATGGTCCGAGCACTCCGTAGTAGTGAGCCGACACGGTGAAGACCTGAGGCTTACCCACATTGGCAGTATCCCACCAGACGGGCCAGAATTCGCGCGGACTTCTTTCAATGCCACCGCTCGGGCAGAAATAGGTGGGAATGCGTTGCAGACACAGCTCACCATTCGGTTGAGAACCGTAGATGCCGTCCTGAAACTGAAAGCGGTTGTATAACGGGGCCTGATCCAGGTCGGGCAAAATGAAGGCATGCCAGCTCAATTGGCTGTTGGTTTCTGTCACGCCAATCGGAAAGGACTGGTGGCGGTCGTGATAGTTGTGTAATGCCAGTCCGATCTGCTTCATGTGATTGCGACATTGTGTACGCCGAGCCGCCTCTCGTGCCTGTTGCACAGCAGGAAGCAGCAAAGCGATCAGAATGGCAATAATGGCGATCACGACCAGCAACTCAATCAGTGTGAAACCTCGCCGACGCATGTAAAACGCTCCCCTTCAACTGAAACCGCGTAGGACGCAATGAGTTTTCAGTGTAGGGATGGCATTTCAGATGCTCAAGAAATTCCACTCAATTCGCGAGACTTTTCCCCGCATTTTTTGTTCACAAATTGTTCATGCACGCGCATGAAGCCTCAGCCAAGGCAAACCGTGAATAAGAGTCACAACGATTCGCCTTATAACGTTAATGAATCAATTCTGGCCGGCGGACGAGGTTAACACTGTGGCCGAAGCACCGTGACCGGACTTCGCAGCCAACGCTTCCTGTGCCTGTTGGGCCAGGGCTCGCTTGTAATCGATGGGCATGACCTTCTTGAACTGAGGCAATTCAGTGTCCCAGTTCTTCAGGATGGCGGCGGCAACACTTGAATTGGTGTACTTCAGATGTTTTTCAATCAACATCTTAAGTTCCGCGATATCGGTTGCATCATTCACCGATTCCAACTCGACCATTTCCAGATTGCAGTTGCCGAGGAGTTCGCTTGCACGATCCCAGACATAAGCGATCCCGCCCGACATCCCGGCGGCGAAGTTGCGGCCCGTCGGTCCCAGGATGATGGCCCGACCACCGGTCATGTATTCCAGACCATGATCGCCAACCCCTTCCACCACGGTCACGGCCCCCGAGTTCCGCACGCAGAACCGCTCGGCCGCCCGACCACGGAAGTAAGCCTCGCCAGCAGTGGCCCCATACAGCGCGACGTTACCGATGAGGATGTTGTCTTCCGGCACGATGTCGCAGTTGGCGGGGGGATAGACAATAATCCGACCGCCACAGAGGCCCTTGCCGACGAAGTCGTTTGCATCACCATCCACTTCCAGAGTCACGCCCGGCACCATCCAGGCCCCCAGGCTTTGTCCGGCCGAACCACGGCAATGGACATGAATGGTTCCTTCGGGCAG
This sequence comes from bacterium, assembly GCA_016125225.1. Classification (GTDB taxonomy): domain Bacteria; phylum Planctomycetota; class Planctomycetia; order Planctomycetales; family Planctomycetaceae; genus DSVQ01. The sequence continues at coordinate 178,675 of WGME01000009.1, forward strand.
CCCCTTCTCTCCCCACTTCTTGGAGATTTCGTGGCTGAGCATGGTCCCTAAAGCCCGGTCGATATTCTGAACTTCAATGTCGAGCCGCACAGGCTTGGCATCTTGAATGGCGGGTTGGCATTCCTTGATCAAATCGTTATCGAGCTGGAACTCCATTCCATGCTGCTGGCTGATCTGACAGTACGTGCCCACATTGGGATGCGGCTTAGTCGCCGGCGCGAGCACTTGCGTCAGATCGAGGTGCTTGGACTTCCAGTGAGCGATCGTCGGGTCCTGTTCCAGCAGATCTGATCGACCGACCATTTCATTGATCGTGCGGAAACCGAGTTGTGCCATAATTTCGCGAGTGTCTTCCGCCACCATGAAGAAGTAGTTGATGACGTGCTCGGGTTGGCCGTGGAACTTGGCCCGCAACTCAGGATCTTGCGTGGCAATGCCGACCGGGCAGGTGTTGAGGTGGCACTTCCGCATCATGATGCAGCCCATCGTGATGAGCGGAGCCGTGGAGAAGCCGTATTCCTCGGCTCCCAGCAGCGTGGCGATCACGACATCGCGTCCGGTCTTCAATTGACCATCGGTCTGCAACCGCACGCGGCTGCGGAGATCATTAAGGACCAGCGTTTGATGGGTTTCCGCAATGCCAAGTTCCCACGGCAGTCCTGCATGCTTGATGCTGGTCAAAGGCGAGGCACCCGTACCGCCGGAATCGCCCGAGATCAGGATGTTGTCGGCATGACCTTTCGCGACACCAGCGGCGATGGTTCCAACACCGACTTCGGAGACCAGCTTGACGCTGATACGGGCACTCGGGTTGCTGTTCTTCAAATCGAAGATCAATTGAGCCAGATCTTCGATCGAGTAGATGTCGTGGTGAGGCGGCGGACTGATGAGCCCCACGCCCGGCGTCGAATGTCGGGTCGCGGCAATCACCTTGTCGACCTTGTGACCCGGCAGTTCGCCCCCTTCACCTGGCTTGGCCCCCTGCGAAATCTTGATTTGGATTTCATTGGCATTGGTAAGATACCAACTGGTCACGCCGAAGCGGCCCGACGCCACCTGCTTGATGGCCGAACGCTTGGAGTCACCATTGGGCAGCGGAGCGAATCGCCGGTAATCTTCGCCCCCTTCGCCCGTGTTGCTTTTGCCACCCAGACGGTTCATGGCAATGGCCAGGGTTTCATGGGCTTCCGCGGAGATGGAGCCATAGCTCATCGCTCCGGTGCAGAAACGCTTGACGATTTCGACGGCAGGTTCCACTTCTTCGATGGGAATCGCCTTGGCCGGCTTGAAACGGACCACGCCCCGCAGATGACATTCTCGCGCGACCTGTTCGTTGATCAGCCGAGAAAACTCTTTGAAGGCCGCCTTGTCACCACTGGTGGCCGCCCGTTGAATATGGGCGATGGTCAGCGGATTCCAGGCATGTTTTTCGCCGGACGAACGCCAGTGGAACAACCCGAAGTTCGATAGCACCGGCAGACGATTTTCGGCACGTTCGGGGTAACCGATCCCATGACGTCGTAAGGTTTCTTCGCCCAGGATTTCGAAGTTCACGCCTTTGATGCGGCTGGCGGTACCACGGAAGCAGAGGTCGACCACGTCGCTGCTGAGGCCGACCGCTTCGAAGATCTGGGCTCCCTTGTAACTCTGCAGGGTGGAGATACCCATCTTGGCCATCACCTTCAGGATGCCCTGCTTGGTCGCCTTGCGATAGGCCGCGGTAATCTGGTCGTGATCCCATTCTCCCGGCAGTTCGCCACTATCCTGCAATTGCCACAAGGCTTCGAAAGCGAGGTATGGGTTGATGGCATCAGCCCCGTAGCCGACGAGGCAGCAGAAGTGATGAACTTCGCGAGCTTCACCCGACTCCACAACGATGCCGATGCGTGTCCGCTCTTCATTCCGCACGAGGTGGTGGTGGACTGCACCGGTTGCCAGCAGCGATGAGACCGGCACCCGCTCTTGACCCGCTGCACGGTCCGAGAGAATAACCAGGCTGTAACCATCGGCAATGGCCTGACTGGCTTCCTTGCACAACCGTTCCAATGCGGGCTTCAGACCCTTGGGGCCTTCCGTCCGTGGGTAGGTGGCGTCAATGGTCTTGGTTTTCCAACCCCGATAATCGAGCTGCTTGAGGGCCGCAAGTTCCTCGTTGGTCAGAATGGGATGAGGCACGGCGAGGCGATGACATTGTGCCTCGGTCGTCTCCAGCACATTCCCTTCCGGACCGATGTAGCATTCCAGAGACATGATGACTTCTTCCCGCGTCGAATCGATCGCCGGATTGGTCACCTGTGCGAAAAGCTGCTTGAAGTAATCGTACAATGGCCGGGGCTGGTCGCTCATGCAGGCCAATGCCGTATCATCACCCATCGATCCCAGCGGATCTTTCTTGGTGGTGATCATGGGTACGAGCATGAACTGCAAGGTTTCGGTGGTATAACCGAAGGCCTGCAGGTGCCGCAGCAGTTCGTCGCCGGTCATGCGTCCCGGAGGAGTGGCGGCAGGCAATTCGTTAAGCAGCAACCGCTGATTCTTCAGCCAAGTGCGATAATCGCGTCGGTTGGCGTAATCGCTTTTGAGTTCGGCGTCGGGAATCAAACGCCCCTGTTCGAAGTCGACCAGGAACATCTTGCCCGGTTGCAAACGCCCCTTGAACTTCACGTTTTCCGGAGCGATATCGAGCACGCCCACTTCGCTGGCCATCACCACGCGATCATCTTTAGTGACGTAGTAACGGCTCGGACGCAAACCGTTACGGTCGAGCGTCGCGCCGATGATGCGGCCATCGGTAAACGACACGCTGGCAGGGCCATCCCACGGTTCCTGCAAGGCCGAGTGGTATTCGTAGAAGGCCCGCTTGTCTTCCGGCATGGAGTCGTGATTCTGCCACGCCTCGGGAATCATCATCATGGCGGCTTCCGGCAGGCTGCGGCCGGACATCACGAGCATTTCGAGGGCATTATCGAAGTTGCCCGAGTCGCTGCAGTGCGGTTCGACAATCGGGAAAAGCTTGGCGAGATCGTCACCAAACAGTTCCGTTTTCATCATGCCCTGCCGGGCGAACATCCAGTTCGAGTTGCCACGCACGGTATTGATTTCGCCATTGTGGGCAATGTACCGCTGCGGATGGGCCCGGTCCCAACTGGGGAATGTATTTGTTGAGAACCGCGAATGGACCATCGCCAGGTGCGTGGTGTAATCAGGGGCTTGCAGATCGACGTAGAACTTTTCCACCTGCTCAGGGGTCAGCATTCCCTTGTAAATCAGAGTCCGGCTCGACAACGAGCAGATGTAGAACATCAGCGCCTGCGGCAGATTGCCCTCACGAATGAGATGGCTCGCCTGCTTGCGGATGATGAACAACTGCCGTTCAAAGGCATCTTGCGACAAGCCTTCAGCCGTAGCAACAATTAATTGTTCGAAGGCGGGCATGGCGGCCAGAGCGGACGGACCGACATCGGCTTCCTTGGGAGCCACCGGCACCTTCCGCCAGCCGACGAGTTTTTGCCCCTGCTCTTCGATCAGGCGGTTCACTTTCTTGCGACATTCGGCCCGTTCTTCCGGATTGGTCGGCAGGAAGACCAACCCCACTCCATATTTGCCCGCGGCAGGCAAATCGAGACCCAGATCGCGTTTGACCGAGGCTCGCAGATAGTCATGGGGAATCGAGGTGAGAATGCCTGCCCCGTCGCCAGTATTCGGCTCGCAACCACAGGCCCCGCGATGGGTCATATGACGCAGAATCCGCAGGGCATCGTCGACAATCTGGCGGGACCGTTGACCCTTAATATGAGCCACAAACCCGACCCCGCAGCTATCGTGCTCTTGTGCCGGGTCGTATAACCCTTGGGCCTTGGGCCGACCATCAGAGGTAAACAGCTCGGGACGACGTTGCATCAGGGGGGTGTCAGCCATCGGTTTATCTCACAACTAACGCTTCCGGCCTTTGACAATTCACAGGGCCGGTGGACAGATCAGGAAGCACACGAAGGGTTGGCGATCCATCGCCTCGGTTACAGGTCAGCAGAGGGGGCACTTGACGGCGTCATGCCGGGGCCGCATCTGCTGCGGATACAGCACGTTTGCTGGCCCCTGCATCCTCGGGACCGGCGTAGAAGAACGATTCCGGCGGTTCATGCAGCAGTTCCAGAAACCGCTGCACGGCCGTGGTCAGCACTTTGTGTTTGCGATGCACAATTCCCAGCGGTCGCACCCACCGCACATCATCCAGATGCAGCACCTTCAGCGAGCCGATTTCCAACTCGCGGCGTACTGTGGGAATGGGGAGCAGCGCCACGCCCGAACCCACTTCTACCGCCCGTTTGATGTTTTCAATGTTATCGAATTCGTGCACCATGTCGACGGAGACTTTCGCCTGTTTCAGCCAGCGATCCATCTCGGTTCGAATCTGCAGTTCGGGTGTAAACGCTACCAGCGATTCCCCGTCCAACTCGATCGACTTCATCGAGGAACGCACGGCCAGTCGATGCTGTGGCGGCACCACCACCACAATCTCCTGCTCTTGCCAGGAAATACAGGTCAGGTCAGCGCTGCGGCGGGGTGGGAACGACACCAAGCCCAGATCAACCTCGTCATTGAGCACGCGCTCAACCACCGCGTCGGGATGGATATAACGCAGTTCCAGAGCCGCATCGGGATAGAGATGCTCGAACTGCTTGACGTAACAATCCATCTGCAGGAGGCCGACCGAATAAATCGCCGCGACTCGGACGGGACCAACCACTTTGTCCCGAAGTTGCAGCACCCGATCTTCCAGACGCCGGAACGATTCGAGCAGTTCGCGCGAGCCTTCCATATACATACGGCCGGCCGGTGTCAGTTCAAGAGGCCGCTTCCCTCGATTGATCAATGGCAAGCCGAGGCGATCCTCCAGCATCTTTACGGTTTCGCTGGCTACCGGCTGTGAAACACCCAGCGCCTTCGCAGCCCGTGAAAAGCTGCGCAGCGTGGCGACTTCACAAAAGAGTTCCAGATCCCGGAGATGCATGAGCGACTCTTTATCGAAAATTCCAATAGACAGACAGGATGAGTATCGGAAGTTTACGTGCGGAGATTTTAGGAATCTGAGATATTAGACGTCAAGCGCCTTCTTGATTTCCGATGGAATTTCCCCGCTTTCCCTCCCGCGGACCGGGCCACTCTCTCAGGATTTCCCCTTATTTCCTGAGGGAAATCTCATGGTTCGCATGCGGGAAACAATAACAATTGCATGCAATGCTGTTCCACGGCAAGACTTATTACGACAGAGACTCATCCGCATCCGGATGGACAGCTTTTTCCTGCAGACGCACGAACCACTTGCGAGTACTGATATTGTGAGCATGTGCGAACCCATAGACCAACGAGAAGCACATTTCATTCGAAAACCAAGTTCACCGGGCGCAAATTCAAGACTGGTGGATTAGACTGAGGCGGTTCTTCTGAGTTGGCAACAAAATTCATCGAACTCCCTGCCTGCTCTCAGGTTCCGAATCGACAGCCCTACACGTTCTCGCTGAGGACTCTTGTCATGAGATTGCACGGCTTTTACAGACTCGGCCTCGCCCTTGGGATCATGTTCTGTGTAGGCTGTGGCACATCACAGCCGACAACCGAGCCTGGTGCATCTGTGCCCTCCGATGCGGCCCCGATGAGCGAAGAAGAGATGTTCGCTGCGGGCGGCATGCGACCGCCGGGTATGGGTCCAAGCACTTACTCGGCTGAAACCGCTGTTCGCAATGCCATTGATGCGGTGCAGACAGGCCGACTGCAGTATGCCTACGACTTTCTGCCGCCGAACTTTCAGTCAGACATCGATGGCGTGGTGCATGATTTTGCTGAGCGCATGGACCCGGAACTCTGGGAAGAACTCTTTGTTACTCTGCAAAGCGGCGTCAAAGTTCTACGTGAGCAGAAGGATCTCATTCTCGCCAGCATGCCGAACTCTGATCAGCCGGAACAACAGGAACAGCAGAAGCAGCTCGCCAAAAACTGGGACGGCATTGTCGATGCGCTGGAACAGGCCATCGACAGCGATCTTTCGCGTCTCGATAAGTTAAAGACGATCCGTACGCGAGAATTTCTGGCTGGGACCGGCAACAAGCTGTTAGCCGCTCTTCGTGAATTGAGTTCGGCGGCCGGACAGAATCCGATCGACCAACTCAGTCAGACCGAAATCAAGATGACCGCTTCGACGGGAGGCGAAACGTCAATTGTCAGCCTGAAATTCCCGAGCGATCCTTATCCGCAGGACATAGAGTTTGTGCTGGTTGAGGGACGCTGGATTCCCAAGTCGCTGGCCAACTCGTGGACGGATACGATTCACTCCAGTCATGAGCGGCTGGAGTCGCTGACACCTAAATCCATTGCTGCACAAAAAGAACCGCTGATGCAGACTCTCGGGCTGTTGAATGGGGTCTTTCAGCAGATGCTGATTGCCAAGACCCCGGAAGATCTGCAGGCCGCGGCTTTTCCACTGATTCTTCAGGGAATGCAGATGGCTTCGCAGTTCACGCCCAAGCAGAAGGGGCCGTCTGATGGCGTGATGCTGATCATCGAGGGAGAGGTCGATAACGAGACTTACACAAAGCTTCTGAATGATCTCGAACAGTTGTCTGACCAGCCCGACCGTGCGACGCGTACATCGAGTAACAGCAACGGTCAAATGGTGATTGAACTTCGGCCTGTTGCCGATCCGGCGGCATTCGCTGAAAAGCTGACGATGGGAACGAACAAAGAGGTCGATGTTTCCAGCCGCACCATCCGGATGAAGTGGGGTTCCGGCCAGTAGTCTTACCGCCAAAGTGACCTGGAGATTTACGCCCTGAAAGGAAAAAGGTCTCGCAGAGCGAAGTCTGCGAGACCTGTCAGCATGCGGTCTGTGCCGTCCTTGCCACAAACGCTCATGGCGTTTTAATTAAGCGGTTCAACAGTTCCCTATTGCCGCTGTGCGAGCATCGAATTGTCGGACAGGTTGACGGCCAACCGCACGGGCGGGATTGGTCACCGTCAACAGTGACCATGGAGACACTTGTCATGATGTTTGCGTTGCTCCAGGCGGAGGAGTGCCGCAAACGCACGTCAGAATTGTCTACACTGGTCGATAAAACTCAGGCTGCCAAGTTATCGGAGCCTTCATCGTCATCGTAAACGAGGTAGTAGATGTTCGTGGAACATTCTTCCAGGAACGCTTTAATCGTTTCGCTGTTGACGGAACTCGAAAGGTCTTCGAGCGCCGCTACAATCCGATCCACATCGTCGCTGTTGATTTCTTCGTATTCAATCTCTTCTGACACGGCCGCCTCCTGGGTGCCTGGAATACTGTCGAGCCGATAAATCGAGTCGGCAAGGCAGGTTATCGGCGGTGTGGCGTGTGGCATTGAGACGAGCGTGCGATTCTGTCACACAAGCCCCGGAGATAGCAATCAAGCTTTCCCCAGCCCGCAAAGTCTCTCATTTCTTGGCCGACTTTTTGCTCTTTTTCGCGGCCTTCTTCGACGATTTAGCGGTTTCTTCTTTGGCAACCGCCGCTTTGGTGGCCTTCTTGCCGCCTTGGAAGATGTTGTCCCAGCCCTTGGAAAACTTGTCGTTCGAGCCGGTATGCACTGTGTAGCCGGTCATGGCGTTGCTCCTTGCGGTATGGGTCAATCGGCGATTTTGACTCGAAGATAATCTTCTCCCGGGGTTGTGCAAACCATGCAGGCAACCATGGATGCGGGTCTCCGCTTTGCTCAGGTGGTCCTGTCTCTGGTAAGTTAGACATTGACCGGTCTGAAAATCGTTCAAGGACACCGAAGATGCTGACCACCGCCCTGTTGACCCTGATTCTGACTCAACCCCCGAAAGACGCCGTTACCGATACCGCTGCCGAATCCCAACACATCACCAATCTGCGGCAGGTGACGGCGGGGTTGCCTCGGGCAGGTGAAGGTTACTTCTCACCCGATGGCCAGTGGATCGTTTATCAGGCTTACCCCGTCGGTTATCCGTTCTATCAGATCTATGTGCAGAAGCTCGATGAAACAACACCCCGTTTGTTGAGCACCGGCCGTGGTCGCACCACCTGTGCCTACTTCTCACCCGACCAGAAGCAGATTCTGTTCGCCTCGGCTCATACCGATCCGCAGATCGATCAGACGGAACTCTCCGCGCGGGAAGAGGCCGCTAAAGGGGGCCGTCGCCGTTACATGTGGGACTTTGATCCGCATATGGATCTCTACGTTATCGACTTCAACGGTACCGGTATGAAACGGCTGACCGATACGCCGGGTTACGATGCCGAAGGGAGCTATTCGCGCGATGGCAAGCAGATTGTCTTTACCTCCTCGCGCGATGGCGATGCCGATCTCTACATCATGGATGCTGATGGCAGCAACACGCGGCAGCTGACGAACCAGCCGGGATATGACGGCGGCCCCTTTTTCTCACCGGATGGTCAATGGGTAATCTTTCGCAGCGATCGCGACAAAGAGCACATGCTGCAACTCTATGCGATCTCGATGGATGGCAAGACTGAAGTGCAGCTCACCAACAACCTCGATGAGGTCAACTGGTGCCCGTACTTCCATCCGTCGGGGAAATACATCATCTGGTCCCGGGCCGATTACAGTCGCGGACCGACGGGTGCTCACTTCAACTTATTTCAGATGGATCTGAACTGGGAGAAGGGTACGGTCTCGTCCGGCATGATCACGCAGATCACCCACAGCACCGCAGCCGATGTGCTGCCGGTCTTCAGTCCCGATGGCACCAAGCTGATGTGGACTTCCACCCGCGGGGCCGATGGCACCAGTCAACTCTGGATTGCCGATTGGAAGGCGGAGTAACGTTGCCAGTCGTCTGGTGAGATGCGGCAATCGTGCAAGGCCGAGGCGACGAGGACTTGTGAAACCCCGTGTTCCCGCCAGTGAGCCACGTCATCGAGGCAGCGCACACCGCCACCGGCGATGAGTGACAACTTGGGATGTGATTGTAGCAACTGGCGACACAGGCTGACTGTGCTGCCACCGGTCCCCATACCGACATCGTGGAGATCGAGCACAATCATCCGGGTGATGCCCCGGGAAATCGCGATGTCTGCAATAGCGGTGGGATCGCACGGCCATGTCGTGCTCGCCATCGGTTGACCGTTCCGCAGGTCGAGACTGAAGACCCAGCGGGATGGATCAGTCTGCTGCAAAAGTTCCTGCAGCACTTGCGGGCTGGCTAACGATTCCAGTCCAGCGACAAGCGTGATCTGCGGTTGTGCCAGCAATGCTTGAGCAGAGACAGCATCCACAATGCCCGCATCGATGACCAGTTCAAACCCTTGTTCGATAAGTTGCTGATACTGTGTGAGGTTCGGGCGTTGCTGCAGGATGCCATCCAGATCGGCGACATAAAATCGCCGGAAACCGAACTGCTGACGCAACGCTTGCGTGATGTCCAGCGGATTGGATGTATCACACCAACGGCTGGCAATCGGCTGATACTCCGACCGCTGACCAGCCACCCCGCGCACAACCTGTCCGTCCAGCAGATCAATAACAGGCAGAATCCAGGAGTTTGCCGTCATATCAGGCGGGTGGAGGCGGAGGTGGTGGGACCACGGGTGCCGCGAACGCGGCTTGCCATTCCGGAACCTGATTAGCCGCGGTCCAGCCCGACAGATGTGGTGCCCACAACAAGGTCTGCGGGGTCACTTCGCCGGTGGCGATGCCCTGTCGAATCTGGTCCGGACCAAACGGCCCGCGCGATTGCCCATTCATGGCAACATGCCAGACGCCCGCTGGTGGGGGCGGGGGTGCTGAGGCCGCCGTCGGCGCGGCACCACCCATAATCCCTGGCATGTTCATCATCCGGCCAGCCATCGCGAGTCCCATCCCCAGTCCGAGGCCATCGCCGCCACCGCCGGGGTTCTTCGCCGCTTCGGCCATCGCAGTGCCGAACTGGTATTGCTGGTATTTCTGCATATCGCCGACGACGCCCATGCTGGTGCGGGTATCGAGGGCCTTTTCGACGGCTTCTGGGAACGAAATGTTGACGATGAACAACTGAGGAACTTCCAGGCCGTATTCATCATCAATTTTCGAGCAGACATACTTCCGTAGATCTTCTGAGAACTCGCGGTAATGGGCGGCGAGATCGAGTGCGGCGATCTGCTTTTCGCCGATCAGATCGGCAAAGGCTTCGTTAATGATGGACCGCAGCAACTCGCTGACTTCATCGGCTTCCACCACGCCATCGGTGCCCACGAGCTCGGTCAGTAGGGCCTTGGCATCCGTGGCCTTGAGGGCATAAGTCCCGAAGGCCCGCAGGCGGATCGGGCCGAACTCGGGGTCGCGGAGCATGATGGGGTTCGGCGTGCCCCATTTCAAATCGGTGATTTGCCGCGTGCTGATGAAATAAACTTCGGAACGGAAGGGGCTGTTGAAGCCGTATTTCCAACCGGCGAGCGTACTCAGCAACGGCAGGTTTTCGGTGTTCAGAGTGTGCGTGCCGGGTTCAAAAATGTCGGCGACCTGTCCGCGATGGACAAAGGCCGCGATTTGTCCCGGCCGAACAATGAGCTGCGCCCCCTGCTTGATCTCGTTCTGATAGCGTGGAAACCGCCAGACCAGCGTATTGCGGGTGTCATCGAGCCATTCAATGATGTCGATGAATTCATGACGCAGCTTGTCGAACAGACCCATGATTGGTGACTCCGCGAAACGCAGCGAACAGAACGGTTAGCATTGATTGTAACGGCGGCTTCGGTCAACTGACAATAGGCGCACCGCACATCTGCCGAATACGTTCGCAAAGCCGCGTCAGATCACAAAAAAAGCCACGGCAGCTTCGCCGTGGCTTCGAGTTCAAGTCCGGGTAGTTCAGTTATTCGGCAATCGCTTCAGAACCTTCCGTAACGTCCGCCGGTTCCGTCGCCGTCGAGACGACATCCACAGGCTGTTTGCGGCAGATGAAGTTGATGATCGAACCGGTCTCATCGCGTGTCATGGTCACATCCAGCATGTTGTAACCCGCATCGACCAGCAGATCTCGACACTCTTCTTCCGTCCGCTGATAGAAGTACCAGTCCACCAGCCATTGATACTTGGTGGCGTTGTAATAGCGGCAATCCTTGAAGGCGAGATAAATCACACCACCCTCTGCCAGACTGTTGCGAATGCCAGTGAGCATTTTGACAAGCAGACGCGTGGGAATGTAATCGAAAAGACCGACGCTGTAGATCACATCCCGGCGGCCGAACGCTTCGATATTCAGTCGGGCATTGCCCATTTTGAGGGCGTTGTGCTTCACTCCAGTGAGCTGAATCTGAGGAGGAAGCTGAGGAACAATCGCCTCTTGAATCGAATCGAGAGCTGCTTCGTCCTGATCGACACAGGCCACCTGCATCAAGGTATCAGCCGGCAAATCGAACGGGCCTGTGTATTCCCGACCGGGGCCGGAAGCGATGTCGAGCACGGTCATCTGACGACGTTGCAGTAACTCATCGACGAGGAACTCTCGTGCCATGAGCAAGCGGTTCTTCACGGCTTTACCGAGTTCGGTTTGCAGGAAGTACCGATCGAGATAGCCCCCAATCCCGAGCGATTTTGTGCGAGTTTCGTAGATGGCCGTCAGCATCAGGTAGTCGCCCGCATACCCCCGGGGCTTCGAGAGTGCGTGCCGCATATACCAGCTCAAAGAGAACCATGGCGCAATGATCACACGGAATTGTTGCTGGGTTTTCCGGAGCAGCGGGGTATCGTTGGCCAAGCTCTTGCCTAGCTCTTCGCAAGCAAGCTCGCAGCGATCGATGGCCGCAATAACTTCACTCAAAATCGCCGCATCATTCGGTTCGGCATTCGGATCAATCTGCGATTCGAGACGAGTTAAGGTATCTGTCAGTTCGCGGACAGATGTTGCAAAGAAGGAATCGATCTCAGACATGATGGGCTCCTCGAACGAGGCAACGGGTAAGAGCGACTAGAATGGCAGTCTTGATCAGGAAGGAATTAGGTATTCCCACCTAGACATCCATCTTGGTATCAGGTTTTACCCGTACGCCAGAGCGGTGCCGGAAAAATCCGCAGAGATTGCAGAGATTTCTCTGATATCCCAGGAAAAGTCGCGCAAATATCAGTGGTTATACTGAATGTATCGAGGCGATCATGCGGGATATGCCCCAGGAACGAGTTGTAAAACTCACGAAAGATGCAAGAAAACCCTTGCGCGTCTTCTCGAGTGAGGTTTCACAATGCCAAGGCACGCATCTCAAATCGACCCAATCAGTGCCCGCTCTAGGCACAGACGGGACAAGTTTGCAGGGAAAGGTGGCCTCATTGCGGAGAGGCTGAATGAGGAACACTGCTTAGAATTGGCCATCAGGATGGCGGGAACCAAAGAGGAGTAACGTCCACTGGCACAGCGGCATGATCAGCTTCCAGTACGAGATCGGGCTGCTCTTGATGGAATAAGAGAACCCAATTCGTAATTCAACTCGAAGGGAACGCCCTCGAATGGGTAGAAGTCGTAAGAACTTCTGTGCTTAACCAACTGCACGTCTTAAACGACATGCAGGCTTCAGCTATCGGTCAATTTCACCCATCACGATGTCCAGCGAGCCGACGATTGCTGGGATGTCGGCGATCAGGACGCCTTCGCAGAGAGGGCCACAGACCGAGAGGTTGCAGAAGCAGGAGCTCTTCGCCCGGGCGCGGACCGGTTCCGCATCTCCATCTCCCACGACGTAGAAGCCCATCTGCCCGCGTGGACATTCGGTTTCCAGATAGACTTCATCTTTCGGAAGTTTCTGGTTCATCTTAAAAGGCAGACGGTATTCCCCTTGCGCGGTGGGGTACTTATCCATCGCCTGTCGAACCAGCTTGATTGACTCCACCACTTCCATCATGCGGACATAGAAGCGGCACCAGTTGTCACCAAGCACCGCTTCCGGGGGGGCGGCATCAAAAGGGGCGACTGGAATCTTATAGTCGTAGCCCTGGTACATGCGCGTGTAGATGGCTTCACCATCACGGCGGAGGTCGTGATCGACGCCGCTGCCTCGCAGAACCGGTCCGGTGCAACCATAGCTCGTGGCCATTTCCCGTGGCAGAATCCCCAAGCCCGCTGTCCGATTGATAAAGATCGCATTGCGGGTGAGCAGGGTGTGGTATTCCTTGATTCGCGGGGTCATGTGATCAAGGAACATCCGGCAAGCATCCATCCACGACAGCGTGAGTGTCGGCTTGCGATCGGTCAGTTGGGCGAGGCCGGGCGGGATGGTGATTTTGTCTGGCAGGTCATGTGTGGCACCACCGGGGGTGATGTAGCTGTATGTCAGGCGGGCCCCGCAGACTTCCTCGAACAAATCGAGAATGATTTCACGTTCGCGGAAGGCGTACAGGAACGGGCTGAAACTGCCCAGGTCGAGACCATACGCCCCCATGCCGACGAGGTGGCTGGCGATGCGGCCGAGCTCGGCGATGATCACCCGCAAGACCATCGCTTTATCGGGGACTTCCATCCCGATCAGTTTCTCAATGGTCAGGGCATAGCCCAGGTTCATGTTCATCGCCGCAAGGTAGTCCATGCGGTCGGTGTAAGGGATCCATTGCGGGGGCGAGAGATGTTCGCCGATTTTCTCCGCGCAGCGATGGAGATAACCGATGTGCGGCGTGACCTCGTGCACGATTTCGCCGTCGGTCCGTAACAGCAGCCGGAGCACACCGTGCGTGCTGGGGTGTTGAGGTCCCATGTTGACGAGCATCTCGTCGGTACGGACGTCAAACTCGATAATCCGGGGATCTTCAACTTGCATGATCGATCGATTCAGTAGAGGGTGCTCGGTGAAACGAGGCCTATTCGATTTACCGTCCGCGGACGCCGTGGTATTCCAGCGGGAACTCATAATCTTTGCGGAGAGCATGCCCCACCCAGTCTTCCGGGCAGAGGATGCGTTTCAAATTTGGGTGGCAGGTGAATTCGATGCCCACCAGATCGTAGGCTTCCCGTTCATGCCAGTCGGCGACCGACCAGACATCGGCAACGGAGGGAACGCAGGGGATTTTGCCAACCTGATCGTTCTGCCAACGGGGGAGTTTGACCTTGAGCTTGCCCCAGTGCTTGTGAGTGTAGCTGTAGAGGTGATAAACCACTTCCACATGGGGGTCGACCGGGTCTTTTTTCTTGGCGTCGGTTTCCAGGCAATCGACACCACACAGGTCGTTGATGGTATCGAATTCGGTGCGTGGATCATCACGCAGAAAGACACAGACTTCGTGAATCGATGCCGGGGCAACTTCAATCCAAGGATCTTTGGTTTCGCTCTGGAAACCCAGAATGACGGTGCTGCCAAACTGGTCGACCAGTGTCTGATGCAGTTCTGCGGGGGTCATGCCTGCGTGATCCGTAAATGTGGGGCCGGAAGGGGAGCACCGAGACAGAACAACTAACTGGCGATGGTGGCCGGCGATGGTGTCGTATCGGGCAGCCGCGGGGTCGGGCGACCCATTTTGGATTTCTTTGTATAGGCCCGCACCCATTCGAGGTCGCCACGCTTCCAGACGTAGGCGAAGCCAACGAGCAGAATCGCGAAGAAGAACAGCACGTCGAAGAACGATGTCCAGCCGAGACGGAGCGCCTCTTCGGATGAGACGATCATGTCGGGACGGCTCAGAAAGCGCTCACTCAAGGCGGTGCGTTCGACATCGGTCAGCCGTGTGTCTGCCAGTTGTGTCGCGCCGCCATAGGCGAGCACCCACGGGAAGAAGAAAACCACTTCGACATCGAAGATGATGAAGAGCAAAGCAACGACGTAGAACCGCAGGTCGAACTGCACATAGCTGGAACCGATCGTCGGTTCCCCGCACTCGTAAATCGAGTCCTTCTCTGCTGAAGGCTTGCCGGTCGGGCGGACGAGTTGGCCGAGAATCAGCGGTGCCATCAATCCCAGAACGGAAACCACGCTGAAAATCAGAAAGTGAACAACAACGTCTGTCATTTCAGGTACGGCCTTCGGACAGCGAGGGAACAATCCAGGATGGGGCTGCGGCTTACACGGCGTGATCGGCCGGACGATTGGGAATCGGCTGGCGGACCTGACTGCCAGCTTCGGTAGTATGCCAGAACTCGACTTCCGGTTCGCCTAACGACCAGCTCAAAAACGCGTTTTTCCCATCCATGAGAGTCGGAAAGTCGACCATTCCTACCGACGGGTCTTTGAGCGCGATGCCGATTTCGGCCAGTTCATCGACAAACGATTGCAACCGGTCTTCGTCGAGATGGAGATCCTGCTGAATCTGATCAACTTCTTCCCGATACAGATCCGGCTGAGTGTCGTGCTGATGTCCGCGGCGTTTGCGGAGGGCATCCAGGCGCTCTTTGCGTTCCTTGACATCGCGATGCAAGGTCACGATGTCGCTCACAATCGCCCGGACCAGCGGCAGCGTGCGGTTCGCGGTGGCGACCGTGAAAGGCTTCACTGGCTGCGGGGTCGCCGTCATAACACTCGATTCCTGGAGATCCAACGGAAATTAGTGGTCTTCGCCCGATTCGACAAACTGGAAGGGGCTCGGCTCCCCTTTCACCCAGACCGGCTGGTACAGCACCTTCGATTCCGCCACCACCGTGGGGTTCAGCGTGGCTTGCCCCCAGGCCACCGGCAGAGGCAATTTGGCATAATCGACGATGCACCCATCGCGACTATAACAGCTCAGGTCGTAATTCGATCCCATGAAGATGCAGTCGACGGGGCAAGGTTCGACGCACAATGCACAAAACATACACTTGGTATAGTCGATGGTGAAGCCATCGACCCGAAACCCTTTACCAACCGGGCTTTTCTGCTTGTCGATGTAAATGCAGTCGACCGGGCAAGCCGCCGCGCATTTTTCGCAACCGATACAAGTCGTCAGGTCGAAGCGGTGAAAGCCGCGAAAGCGGGCCTTCACCGGCACGGGGACTTCCGGATACTCATACGTTTCGGTGAAGGTGTTCCGGCGATACGTCCACAGCATGGTGCGGAGCGTCACCCACATTCCCGTGATCAGCGTCGAAACGGCGACCCAGACGTTGCGAAACCATTCAATCATTGGCGTGCTTTCGATCCCACGCTGCGCTAAGCAGGCGTCGGTCCAGTAGTTCACACTCCACGCGATTCAACTCACTCGTGAATTATAGGTAGCCAACCCAGAGACGCAAGCGAAGCGGAATCTCGCTGGCGACTGGCTTCCCCCCCTATTCTGGCAGGTTTTTCAGCGTGTAATGAGCGATTCCCGGCCACCACGTTTTCTCACTTCCGAGATTTCCAACGTTCAGGTCGTAAACGTGCCCTGGCTTGAGCCCTTCGACCCATAGAGTCACCGTGGAGAAATTATTCTTTGTTCGAACCTTTTTGACCTCAGCGGTGTGCCGTCCGGAATCGGGAGTGGCATAGTCTCCTCCCCAAACGCGGGTGTATCCAGAAATTTGATAGTTGGAGTGGTCCCAGGCTTTATCGACGTCAACAGGACGCACAAAGTCGATCTCAAATCCTTCAGGAACTGCCCGGACTTCGCGGATGCCGTTTGGTAGCGGGCCATCGGGGGTGAATCGGACAATGTCGCCCGTGTTTAACCCTCCCAGCCAGCCACTGTCGTGCAGGCTTCCCACATAGACTGTTCCCGTGGGAGTGAAGGCCACGCACATCGGCCCCAGGAGTTCTTCCGGTCCATTGGTGGTGCCTGGCCTGCTGAGCGGATAGACCGCCCCCTGCAACTGGTCCCCTACCATCTCGAAGGACGCCCGAATCAAAAACCGACCATTGTACTCCGCTCCCACGACGTGTCCCGCAAAAGGATGCCGAGAAGAGACCTTTGGCGGCGGTTGATCCGGAGAGCGAACGGAATTATCACCGGTCGCGGGTGTTGGCAGCTCGATCATCATCGGCCAGACCGCCAGCCCATTCACGCTACGTGTCCAGGGATGGGGGATTTGTACCGCGGGGCTATCCGCGGGTGTGTCATCCCGGGGATCGAGTTTCGCGGGCACACCGTATCGATGGCCGACCTGAATCCAGTTCAACTCGTTGAAGCAGTTCTGCACTCCTTGCTGATCACTCACGATCAAGCGGTCGCCCGGCAGCATCGCCAGTCCCGTCGGATAGCGGAGTCCGGTCGCGATCGGTTCCACC
The DNA here is from genome assembly GCA_016125225.1 of bacterium. Taxonomy (GTDB): domain Bacteria; phylum Planctomycetota; class Planctomycetia; order Planctomycetales; family Planctomycetaceae; genus DSVQ01. The sequence continues at coordinate 195,809 of WGME01000009.1, forward strand.
TGGCCACGGCCATCAAACCGCAGAATCTGACCACGCCAGCGACTGTCTGCGGGTAGTCGGTTCTTGTGGGTGTAGTCACTCCCCAGACCAATGTAGTAACGTCCTTGGGAATCCCGCACGATGCCACAGGTCCAGTCGTGATAGTCTTCGGTATAACCCCAACCGGTCGCGACGACTTCGGAAATCTGGGCCTGCCCAGTGACCATCTCACGATTCAGACCGGGGCCCGTGATCCGCAAGACTTCCGGTTTGTGCGCCACGAGTAATCCGCGCTCGGTGGCGAGCACTCCAAACGGTGCTGCCAACCCTTCTGTGTAGACTTCCAACTGATCTTCGATTCCATCCTCATCGGAATCATGAGCCCGAAACACCTGCCCTTTTAATGATGTGAAAAAGAGTTCGTGCTTCGCATCCCAGGTCATCGCCGTTGGCATGATAGAACGGGTAACAGGCAGCCGGACGCCGTTGTAGCCTGGTAATGCCGTGACTTCTTGTGGCACGATCGTCTCGGTCACTGGGGGCTGCGTTTTGATAAGCGGCGGATAGACATCGCTTTCATATGAGATCCACCAAGGCGATCCGACTTTCGACGGTTCCGCCACCAAACGGCCTTCCGGAGCCGATTCGATAGGCCGTGACCATTTCGAATCCGGTTTGATCAACGGATTCCCGAGAGGATGCAGCAACTGCGGTTTGCGGAACCAGACTGAGTGACCCAGCGGTGCCTCGTCCGAATCGATGCCTCGTTCCCAGCGGCGGCTTGAACCCAGCCGCCAACGTTCATAGAGATGTGTGGACCGTTCCAGAGGACCACCCTCGCGCGACCAAGCCAAGGTATATTGCCAACGGACCGAGCCATCCGCCTCAATTTTGGAACTGACAAACTGCACGTGGGGTTTCCAGCCGGTTTCCGGGCTAATGACTTCGCGGGTTCGTTCGTCGAACAGATAGACATCCGTGGTCAGCGGGAAGTCGGCGATGGCAGACCCGGCCAGTTCCCAGAACCAGCTTTTCCCCTGGGTCCGTTGCCGAGCGAAGTCGCCAATAGTCCACGTCCGCACACAGCCATGTTCGAGGTCGAACAACACGTTGTGCCGATTGCTGAAACCCGCAGCGAAAGTCTTCGGCAAGGTCACCGTCTTGCCATCGGAATCGGTGAGTGTGAACACATCGCGCAGCACACGTGCGCGGCCCGATTCCGAGGTTCCCCACAATTGTTCGACGACAGCCGGGTTGGTGGGAGCCGTGAACTGCGGATCGTGGAGCGCATCCCAGATGGCCGCGAGTTGCCGATTCAGGTCGCCCTTTAACAAGGTTGGATGTGGCCGCTGATACGAAGGCATCTCAACACCGGGCAGAATACGCAGCGGTGACCGCGTCCACCGGAAAAAGTAGGGAGCCCGCATCCGTTCGCCGAGTTGATAGAGATCGGAGCCGCGTGTGCCGAGGGCAACCTTGGGTGGAACATAATCCTTGAGCTGATGACAGGCCACGCAACTGAACCCCTTGCCCCCCGTGAGTTCGCGGCCGGCAATCATCACCTGGGGGTCGGTTTTGTCGGTGGCGATGGGATAGCTCGGCGTCGCGGGAGCCTCATCCGGAATGCGATCTTTTGCGATGACGAGGGCAGGAATTTCGTGAACCTGATCTTCCCGGAACTTTGGCATGCGGACTTTCAGCCAGTTCAACCGCACCGGCAATTCGCCCCGCACGGCTTTGGCCAGGGCGTCATCCCGCATCCGGTCGCCGACGGCCGTGAGTGGCGGCGGGGATAACGTCGGCGTCTGCCCCTCCCATTGCGGTTCCGTTTTAAGAACCGACAACGTGATCTGTGACAGACCCCGTTGCCCATCGCGATCATGACAGTTCACGCAGCCAGATCGATCGAGCATCGTCAAGGAACGGGGTTTCAATTCCGGCGTCAGGGCGGCTGCGATCGCGTGTGCATCGACATGCGAAAACATCGGCCGTGATTTCGACGGATCGGGTGAGTCTGACAAGCAACCCGCCTGCATCTGCACGTTCTTCACAGTCAAAGCCGGCAGTGTCGGCGTGACAGCGGGAAACTCGCCGGGGAACTCGTGACACACGGCACAACGGTTCGCGATGATCACCTCACGGCCGCGTGCAACGAGTTCGTCAGTGACCTTCGGCGGCGGATTCTCCTTGGGAAACGTCTGTTCGCCGATCAGGGCTTGAATGATCTGCTGGCGTTCGGCACCACTCAAATTAAACACCGGCATGCGATGCCCGGGGTTGATGTTCGCTGGTTGTTGCAACCACTGATCGAGCCAGTTTCGCGTCCGGCGTGAGGCGATGGCATCAAGCTTCGCACCACCGAATGGCGTCAGCCGCCCCAGTCCCTGCCATTCATGACAGGCGAGACAACCGACCGATTTGATCAACTCTCGACCCGTGGGTGTCGTCTTGGCATCGATTTTGAATTTCGCTGGTTCCGGTAGCTCTAGCGGAGTCGTCTCTTTCGCCAGGTAGGCCAGCACGGCGTCGGCATCATCAGCCGAGAGACCGTACGCTGGCATGCGACCGTGTTCCGGGTCGGCATCAACTCGCATCAATCGTTCCCGCATCGCCGACCATGAACGGCCATTGGCAATATGCTTCAGCGAGTAGCGGGACAAGGGGGCGACGGTGATCGCAGTGGCATGGCAACCTGTGCAATTCGCTGCCGTCATTTGCTGCAAACCGGTGATTGCCAGGCGTTGCGGTGCACTGTCGTCCTCATGGAAGAGCACATGATGGGGCACCGGTTCCAGCGGGAAACTGTCGGCGGACCAATACAACTTCAATAGCGGCTGAGCCGGGTCGGTCGGTTCATATTGAACGACGAAGGGTTGCTCACCGAGCGGAAAGGCCTGCGACTTCCCGCTGACCCAACCCGCTGTCTCTCGTGTGGTGTCGAGAACCACGTCTTCGCCCATCTGCACGCGGATTTTGCCCGCGACATAGGCATGAAATTGATGGGCGTCATCATTGCGAATCAGCAGCAACCCACGCCAGGTGATCGAGGTCGCTGCGTCATGCTGTGAGACTGAACCATCGATCTCACGAGCCCAGCGGGTGGCGTTCCCCAAGGGTGTGATCATGTCGATCATCAGACCGGGACGCAGATCGTCCTCAAATTCGTCCTGTGCCCAGGCGCAAGGCCCCCAGGCGAAAATCAATGCGAAAATGGCGCTGGCGATCCGCATCGTGGCTCAACTTTTCTCTGTGCGGGTTACAGGTCGACGAGCAAGCCGTCGCGAAGTTCACAGCGTTGGGGGAAGCGCTCCACCAGTTCCTGACTATGGGTCACACACACCAGAATCGTGTTGTGCTCCTGATTCAATTCCAGCAGCAACGAACCGACGGCGTCGGCCGTGGCACGGTCGAGATTGCCCGTCGGTTCATCGGCGAGCAGAAACGTCGGTTGATTGATCAATGCCCGACAGACCGCCACCCGTTGCCGTTCTCCGCCAGACAATTGCGTGGGTTGATGATCGAGCCGGTCCGATAATCCCACGCGATCGAGCAATTGTTTCGCTCGTGCTTCAATTGCAGCGTTGGTCCCCGTACCAGCCAATGTTGGAATCAGGACGTTTTCCAGCACGGTGCACTGCGGCAGCAGATGATGATCTTGAAAGACGAAGCCGATGTGCCGATTGCGGAACGCCGCCTGGGCTTCCGCCGCCAGCTTCCACGGCTGCTGATCGAGCAATGTGACGTTCCCCGAAGTGGGAGCATCGAGCACGCCAATGATATAGAGCAACGTGCTTTTGCCGCTGCCCGACGGACCAGTCACCGCCAGGGCCTGTCCCCTTTCGAGCGAGAGATTCACTCCGCGTAAAATCTCCAGCGAACCGTTCGCGGTCGGAAACTGCTTGAACAGTTGCTGAACCTGGAGGGCGGCAGTCATGGAGGCTCCGGAATTGGGTGGGCCATGCGGGGCGGTGTATCGGCATCTTGAACCCTGCCGAACGCGATGTCCAGCCGTGCCACAGGATTTGATGATGTGGACGATTGTCGGCGTGTGGTCTATAGTAAATAGATCGGAATGCGACTAACTGTTGACGATTGACCACCGGTAACATAATTACACAAGAGGGCTACGAAGTGATTTCCTTGCGACGAATCGGGAATTGGGTCAGTACTGCAACGGCGTTGCTCGTTGTCTCATTGGGCAGTGTGGCGACCGCCGCGGACGTGACTGTGAAGCTGGGCGAAGGGGATTTGCTGCTGGGCATCCCCGGCAAAGGGCCACTCAAACTCGCGGACATCGAAAAGTGGCTGGCCGACCCGGCGAACCATGTCATCCTGACTCCAGAGTTGCCGCTCGGTCTTGCCGCCGGTTCGCAGAAGATCACGGGCATCGACAAGAACCCTTTGACCAAGGCCAAAATCGAACTTGGCCGCCAGTTGTACTTTGACACCCGTGTCTCGGCCGATAACACCATCAGTTGTGCCTCGTGCCATCATCCCGATGAAGGCTATGGGCGACAAACACAATTCGGCCTCGGCATCGGCGGGCAATTGGGCGGACGCAATTCCCCGGTCAGCTACAATCGCATTCTGTCGGGGGCTCAATTCTGGGACGGCCGAGCCGATTCTCTCGAAGCCCAGGCGATTGGTCCCATTGCCAATCCCATCGAAATGGGTCACACCCACGAGGCCTTTGTCTCTGATCTGAAAAAAATCCCGGGCTATGTGGTTCAGTTCGACAAAATCTTCGGCACCAAAGACTTCACCATCGATCATGTGGGCATGGCGATCGCCACCTTTGAACGCTGCCTCGTGACAGGCCCGACACCGTACGACTATGCGGCCCGCTTCCAACCATTTAAGCAGTTCACCGCTGAAGACATCGCTGAGTTCAAAGAAGACGACCCCGACACCTACAAGGCCTATCAGGAGGCCCTCGCGGACACGAAAAAACATCCCATGTCGGAATCGGCCCAGCGAGGACAGGAACTCTTCTTCGGCAAGCGGGTCAATTGTACCGCCTGCCATGTGGGTGCGAATCTGACTGACGAGCTTTATCACAACCTCGGCGTCGGGATGGACGTCAAGAATCCTGATCTTGGCCGTTACGAAGTCAGCAAGCTGGAGAAAGACAAGGGGGCGTTCAAAACCCCCACCATTCGTAATGTGGCCTTGTCTGGCCCTTACATGCATGACGGCAGCCAGAAGACGTTGATGGAAGTCGTCGAGCATTACAACAAGGGGGGCACGCCGAACAAGTGGCTGAGCGACAAAATGGTGCCGCTCAAGCTGACCGAACAGGAAAAGCAGGATCTCGTCGCCTTCATGGAAGCCTGCACGGGGAGCTTCCCCAAGGTCGCCACAGGTCGATTGCCCGAGTAGTATGCTGTTCCTTAGCCGCGAGGCACCGCCGAGCGCTAATGTTGAATCACAGCGCTCGACTTCGTCTCGCGGCTAACTCAAGGGAACCGCATGTATCTCGCCGATTTGTCCTGGCCGGAAGTGGAGCAACTTGCTCCTGACACCCCGCTGGTTTTTCCCGTAGCGGCGGTGGAACAACATGGTCGGCATTTGCCCGTTTATGTCGACAGCTATCTGCTGGGTGAAACGGTTCGTAGGGCGGAATTGGCCTTGAAAGACAAGGTATTGTTCGCGCCGCTGCAATGGTTCGGCAACTCGCATCACCATCTTGATTTTGCAGGAACTCTGTCGGCCAGTCCACGGGGCTATCTCGATCTGCTCAACGATCTCACCGAAAATGCCCTCGCGCATGGGTTCAAGCGAATCGTCTTCCTGAATGGGCATGGGGGCAACATCACGCCGGGCAAACAGGCCGTCTTCGAGATGCGGCAGAACCATCGCGAAAGCAGCGACTTGCTCCTGCTGTTCGCCACCTACTGGGAATTCGCCAAGCCGTGGGAAACCCGCGATGATCTGGTGCAACGCCAGATGGGCCATGCCTGCGAATGGGAAACGTCGATGATGCAGGTGATTCAGCCGCACCTGGTCAAAGATGTGAAGAACCTGGAGACCGTTGATTTCGGTTTCGCGTTTGAACCGGCCTATCGTGGCTGGATCACCAAAGACCGCACGGTCCCGGGGCACATTGGCTCGCCGCAGTTCGCGACCCCGGAAAAGGGCGAGCATCTGTTCGCGTCGTTCTCGTCAGGCCTCGTCGAGTTCATCCAGCAGGTTGTCGAATGGAACGGTCAGTGGGAATAGTTCCCGCTGATCGCCACCGCGAACCTTGAGCACCGCATCGGCGATAGTCCAGTCGCTGGCTGTTCTGTGGAGTCTTCGGCTATGCTGACAGCTCCCTTTCGATTGTCGCGACTCTGAGGTCATCACCATGCGTGCGTTGTGCTGCGGCTGGGTTCTCGCTCTCGGTTGTGTGTGTCTGGTTGACAACCTGCCGTTGTCAGCGGCCGAGCCCTTTCCGGAAGTTCATAATACGGAACCATCGAAGGAACCGTTCCTTTCGCCGCAGGAAGCCCTGAAGCGACTGCGGATGCCTGAGGGGTTCCACGCAACGGTGTTCTCTGCGGAACCCGATGTCCGTCAACCGATCGCGATGACCTTCGACGCTGCCGGTCGCATGTGGATCGCGGAGAACTACACCTACGCCGAGCAACCTCTGCGGTTCGAAAAAAACCTGCAGGACCGCATCATCGTTCTGGAAGATGCCAATGGAGATGGTCAGGCCGACGAGCGCACGGTCTTCTATGATCAGTTCAAAGGCTTGTCGAGTGTGGAGGTCGGTTTTGGCGGCGTCTATGCGTTGGCACCGCCAAACCTCTTCTTCATTCCCGATGCCGATCGCGATTTGAAGCCCGATGCAGACCCGATCGTGGTGCTTGACGGTTTCGAAATCGGCCCGTCGAACACGCACAACTTTGCGAACGGTTTGAAGTGGGGACCCGACGGGTGGTTGTATGGCCGCGTCGGTATCACCGCTCCCGGCAAGATCGGACGCCCCGGCACGCCCGACGACCAGCGTGTCCCCGTTGGTCCCAGCATCTGGCGTTATCATCCGGTGACCCATGCCGTGGAAGAGGTCTGTACCGGCACCACGAATCCGTGGGGTCACGACTGGAACGAGCACGGCGAACTCTTCTTCATCAATACCGTGATCGGGCATCTCTGGCATGTGCAGCCCAATGCCCACTATCGCCGCATGTTCGGAGCCGACCGGAATCCGTATGTGTATCAGGTCATTGAGCAAACCGCTGACCATTTCCACTGGGATACCGCGGAAGCCTGGAATGAAGCCAAGAAGGGCGTTTCGGACACCACGTCGGCAGCCGGGGGCGGTCATGCCCACTGCGGCATGATGATCTACCTGGGAGACAACTGGCCCGCGGAATACAAAGGCAAAGTCTTCACGCTCAACATGCATGGTTACCGCGTGAATGTCGATAACCTCGAACAAACCGGCGCGACCTATGTGGGCCATCATGATAAGGACATGATCTTCTCGGACGATCCTTACTTCCGTGGCACCGAGATCACATACGGTCCTGATGGGGCCGTCTACATCGCCGACTGGTCGGATGTCGGCGAATGTCATGAAAACGACGGCGTACACCGCACCTCGGGCCGCATCTATAAAATCTCCTACGGCGATCTGAAACCGCAACCGCCGCGTGACCTGCAGCAGCTGTCCTCGCTGGAACTGGTCGATGTGCTGAAGTCCGCGAATGAATGGCCCGTCCGACAGGCTCGACGCCTGTTGCAGGAACGAACAGCGAATGGCGAGGACATGACTGCGGTGATCTCTGCTTTGCAGACCGTCTACGACACCGAAACGAACACCCCGCAAAAGTTGCGGTATTTCTTTGCCATCAACGCCGTGGGCGGAGCCACCACCGACTGGTTGAAGGTGCAGCTTCTACACACCGATGAACACATCCGCGTCGCCGCTTTGCGGTTCCTCGCCGAGCAGCCGGACATCAACAAGCAGGTGAATGACCTCGCACGGATGGCTGCCCGAGACAGTTCCGGCCTGGTGCTTTCGACGTTGGCTTCCATCTTGCCGAAGTTTGCTGTGCAACCCCGCTTCCGCATCGCCACGGCCTTGGGTCAACGGGCGGAATTCTCTCGCGATTCCGTCTTCCCATTAATGGTGTGGTACGGCATTGAACCCGCAGTGCCGCAGAATCCGAAAGCGGCGATCACCTTCGCGACCGGCATTCATTTGCCACTGGTGCGCCAGTTCACAGCGCGACGGCTGGCGCAGGAATGGGACAAGCTGAAACCGGCTGATGCTTCGGCCCTCATTGAGACGCTCAAATCGGCTGACAACACTCAACGACGTGACCTGCTGACCGGCATGAATGCCGGGCTGCGGGGTTGGCGGAAAGTCACCCCGCCTGCGGAATGGGCTGATGTCCAAGTGGCCTTAGCCAAGAGCACGAATGCCGATGTGCAGCAACTCACTCGCGAACTCGGTGTGGTCTTCGGCGATGGCCGGGCAATGGATCAACTCAAAGAGATTGCCCTGTCCGGTGAGGCCGACATCGCCACACGACGATCGGCTATTGCCTCGCTGATTGAAGCCCAGCCCGATGACTTGGGCAAAGTGCTGCGGTCCATCCTGAATGATCGCGACCTGTCACCGGAAGCCATTCGTGGTCTCGCAACCGTTGGTGACAAAGAGACATCGCAGTTGTTGGTCAGCAAGTTCAATGGGTTCTATCCGGCTGGCAAAGAAGCCGCCGTGCAGACTCTCGCAGCACGACCTGCTGATGCCCTCGCCTTGGTTACCGCCGTCTCCGCTGGAAAGATCGAGCGGACTTACGTGCCAGTGTATTTGGTCCGGCAGATGCAGAATTACGATCATGCGGAACTCAAGGAACTGGTGCAGAAAACCTGGCCGGAATTACGCCCCATCACGGCGGATAAGAAAGAACGCATCGAAGCGTTCCGGAAGAAGCTGACTGCCGAGGCGTTGTCCCATGCCAATCTCTCTGCCGGCCGTGGTCTCTGGGAAAAATCGTGCGGTAAGTGCCACCAACTTTTCGGTGAAGGGGGCAAGATCGGCCCTGATCTCACTGGGGCACAACGCCACAATCTTGACTATCTGCTGGAAAACGTGATTGATCCCTCGGCGACGTTGCTCCCGCAATTCCGCATGACCACCATCGTGATGGACGATGGCCGCGTGATCAACGGCGTGGTGATTTCCAAAACCGAACAGACCTGGCAGGTGCAAACCGCGACCGACCTGTTAACCGTGCGTGTGGCCGAGATCGATGAGCATGTTGTCACCACGCAATCACTGATGCCCGAGGGATTGCTCGACCTGCTGACACCGGCCGAAGTGGAAAATCTGCTGGGTTACGTGATGTCACCACGACAAGTTCCCAAGCCCGATGACCCGATGTCCTCTTCAAGCCGTTAATTGCCGGAACGGAAAGCCGCTTGGCAGCCTGTCACTTGCCTGATCGAAACGCCATGCCCACGGGACGGACAATATCACTGCTGGGACTTCTCGCGCTGCTGGTCGCGCTCGGCGTGATGTTCTATCAACTGATGGCACCATTTTTGTTGCCCTTGTTTCTGGCAGCCATCACCGCAATCGTGGCTCAGCCGCTGCATGAGTGGATGCTCAAAAAATGCCGGAATCGCAGGACGGTTGCGGCTGGGGCGACGACGGCCATTCTAGTGAGCGCGGTGTTGCTCCCCTCGCTGGTGATTACAGTGTTATCCTCACTGCAACTGGCCGGCTTTGTGCAGCAGGTTTTCTCGGTCGAGGCCATGGAAAAGCAACAGGCCTGGAAAGACCATGTCGACCCTGTACTCGGCACGATCGCTTCCTGGATTCCCGACTACACAGCCGAACGATTAGAAGCGGATATCACGCACAATCTGAAAGCCCTGGCCGATCGGCTCGCGGGAAACACCCTGAAACTGGCCTCTTCGACGGTCGGGGCCATCGTCACGCTGCTGGTGGCGATGTCGGTTTTTCTGGTCGCCTTGTATTACTTTCTGGCCGATGGCCATGCCTTGGCGACCAGCATTCGCGAAATGATTCCCGTGGATATGCAACAGCAATCGCGGATGTCGCACGAATTCACAAAGGTCACCCGGGCCGTCGTGACAGCGACATTGCTGGCCGCGATGGTGCAGGGCTTCATGACCGCCGTCGCCCTGCAGTTTCTGGGCTTCGGCCATTTCCTGGTCTTCCTGGTCATCTCGACCATCGCGGCGATGATTCCGATGGTCGGTGCGTGGATGGTGTGGCTGCCCTGTGCAATTCTGCTTGCATTGCAAGGCCATTGGACCGGGGCGATCGTTCTCGTCTTATATGGCAGCCTGGGAGTCAGCCTGGCCGACAATGTGGTCCGCATGTACGTACTCAATACCGATGCACAATTGCACCCGCTGCTTGCTCTGGTCAGCGTGCTCGGTGCGTTGGATGTCTTCGGGCTGTGGGGTATCTTCATCGGTCCCATCGTCGCCAGTTGCTTTACTGCGGCATTGCAGATTTTCAACCAGGAAGTGCGGAATATCGCCCAGGAACGGCACGACTCCGCCGCTACAGTTCCCTCGACCACATCATGAAAGCCTCCATCATGCGGATTGCCATTCTGCTTGGTCTCAGCCTTTGTTTGATCACGCGTTCCATCCATGCCGATGAACACGATCAACGGCTCGACCTCTACTTCATCGATGTTGAAGGCGGAGCCGCGACTTTAATTATCACGCCGCAAGGGGAATCGCTGCTCATCGATTCTGGCTACCCCGACTATGGCAACCGCGACCGCGATCGCATTCTGCATGTGCTGAAAGACGTCGCCAAACGTGACCATCTCGATCATGCCCTGGTCACCCATTGGCATCTCGACCACTACGGCAACCATGCGGCACTCGCCGACAAAATCAAAATCGGCACATTTTGGGACCGCGGCATTCCCGATACTCTGATGGAAGATGCCAAGTTCGAAGAACGCGTGGCCCTGTACCGTGCGGCGTCGCAGAATCAGTCCAAGCCCTTGAAAGCGGGCGACACGTTGCCGCTGAAGTCGGGCAGCACGCCTTTGGCTGTTAAAGTAATCACGGCGAGCGGCGAGGTCATTCCGAATGACGGCCCCGCGAATCCGTTCGCCGATCGGCATGTTGCGATGGAAGATGACCCCAGCGACAATGCCAAAAGCATCAGCACGCTCTGGTCGTTCGGTAAATTCCGCTTCCTCTGCTGCGGCGATCTCACCTGGAACACCGAAGCCAAGTTGATGACGCCAAATAACCCGGTCGGCCAGGTTGACCTCTTCATGATGACGCATCACGGATTGCATGTCAGTAACAACCCAGCCATGGTTCTGGCGATTGATCCCCGTGTCGCCATTTACTGCAACGGCCCGACCAAGGGTGGCAGCCCGCAATCGCTGGCGGTCCTCAAAGAATGCCAGTCTCTGCAGGCGATCTATCAACTCCATCGCAATGTGAAGTTGAGCGATGACGAGCAAACACCGGCGGAATTCATCGCCAATCTGGCTGAGACCGCCGACTGCAAGGGAGTGTGGGCGAAGGCTTCGGTGGCTCCCGATGGGAACAGCTACACCGTCGAAATTGCTGGCCGCCCCGCTAAAACGTATCAGGTTCGATAATCCTTCAAACGTGAATGTGAGCCGGTCATGTGGTACGGCCTGCTTGTGCTGGTACTGAGTGTAGAACCAGCTCCCTCAACGTCCGAAACATCGATCCCCGGTGTCGTGCTGACCTTGATGGAGCAGGCCGATGTCCCGGCGCGCGAAGCCGGTGTGCTGATGCAGATCGCGGCGAAGGAAGGCATCACCGTTGAAGCGGGGCAGCTTCTGGGACAGATCGATGATGACGATGCCCGGCTGCGACTCGAAAAAGCCCGCACGGAACTGGCTCAGTCACATGCAACTGCCGAGAACGATATCAAAGTTCGGTTTGCGAAGAAGTCGGCCGATGTCGCGGTCGCCGAACTGCAGCGGGCCAAAGATGCCGCGGAAAAGTTCGATCGTAGCGTCTCGCAAACCGAATTGGACCGTCTGCAACTTCTCGCCGAGAAATCCAAGCTGGAAGTTGAGCAGGCCGACATTGATCTCGCCTTTGCCAAATTGAGCCGCGATTTGAAGCAGCACGATGTGGAACTGGCCCAACTCAGCGCGCAGCGACGACGCATCACGGCCCCCATCACCGGCATGGTGGTGCAATGGAAGAAGCATCCCGGCGAATGGGTGGAACCCGGCCAACCTGTCGTGCGGATCATCCGCTTGAACACACTGCGGGCCGAAGGCTTTGCCCCGGCCAGTGCGCTCGGCGTGGATACGGTCGGCTCCAGGGTGACCTTGACGGTCGACCTGCCGAACCGACCGGCGGCAAAGTTCCCCGGCGAACTGGTCTTCGTCAGTCCCGAAATCGATCCGATCAACGGCCAGGTCCGCTTCTGGGCCGAGATTCAGAATCCCAAACTCGAACTGCGACCAGGACAACTCGGTTCGCTGATCGTCGAACCAAGCAGGAATTAGCCGCGAGACGAAGTCGATCGCTTGGCATGGCCTCGCGGCTAAAAGTCCGCAGTCTTTGGTGCGCGCGGGAAGGGAATGCAGTCGCGGATGTTGTGCATGCCTGTCATGAGTTGCAGCGTGCGCTCTAACCCCAGACCGAAACCCGCGTGCGGCACCGTGCCATACTGCCGCAATTCGAGATACCACCAGTAATCCTCGGGATTCAGGCCGCATTCCTGCATCCGGCTGACGAGGAGATCGTGCCGTTCCTCGCGTTGACTGCCGCCGATGATTTCGCCAATACGAGGTACCAGCACATCCATCGCGCGGACCGTTTTGCTATCGTCGTTGCAGCGCATGTAGAACGATTTGATCTGCCGTGGATAGTCAGTCAGAATCACCGGCTGCTTGAAGTGCTGCTCGGTGAGATAGCGTTCATGTTCCGATTGCAGATCGGTCCCCCAGCTCACCGGGTACTCAAACGTCTGGCCAGACTTCAGCAGAATTTCAATCGCCTCGGTATAGGTGAGTCGGATGAAATCGTGCTCGACAATGTGGTGCAAAGATTCGAGCAAGGTCGGTTCGATGCGTTCATTGAAGAACGCGAGATCATCCGGACAGCGGTTGAGAACATCCTTGATGATGGTCCGCACAAACGACTCCGCGAGATCCATATCGTCTTCGAGTTCATAGAACGGCATCTCGGGTTCGACCATCCAGAACTCGGAGAGATGCCGCGTGGTGTTCGAATTTTCGGCACGGAACGTTGGTCCGAACGTGTAGACATCGCCGACCGCACACGCAAAGATTTCGGCTTCCAGTTGCCCGGACACCGTGAGCCCCGCCTTCTTGCCGAAGAAGTCGTGGGCATAGTCGACGGGCGAGGTTGAACCGGAGGACTCACGTCCCCCGCTCGCGAGTTTCGCTATGTCGAGCGTCGTCACCTGAAAGAGTTGCCCGGCTCCTTCACAGTCACTGGTGGTGATGATCGGCGTGTGGACATAGAGAAATCCACGGTCCTGAAAGAAGCGGTGAATGGCGTCACACAGGGCATTCCGCACGCGGGCCATCGCTCCGAAGGTGTTGGTCCGCGGACGCAGGTGGGCCTTCTCCCGCAGAAACTCGTAGCTGTGCCCTTTCTTCTGCAACGGGTAAGTCGCAGAATCGGCGGTCCCCAGTACGCGGACTTCATTGGCCCGAACTTCGACGCGTTGTCCCTTGCCGGGCGATTCGACCACTTCGCCGAGGATTGCCACGCTGGCACCGGTGGTGATCTCCTTGATCCACGTCTCATAGCCGGGCAGTTTGCCATCGACGACGACTTGCACATTGCCAAAGCAACTGCCATCGTTCACTTCGAGGAAGGCAAAGCCCCCTTTGGATTCCCGCTTGGTGCGGACCCAGCCACGGACATCGACGGTGCTGCCCGGCTGGCTGGACTTCAGAACTTTCGCAACGAGATCGCGCGGCATCGGACTTCCTTCCGTGGATGGATCAGCGGGATCTGATCGACTGTCATCCGTAGTTTCTAGCTCTGGACTCTCGCCTCTGGTCTCTCCACTAGGATATAACCGAACGCCGTCCGTTCGGAAAGACTGGCCGATTCACCGTGTCGACAACCGCCACCGCTGCTTACGTTCATGTACCGTTTTGCCGGCATCGCTGTGGCTACTGCGATTTTACGTTGATCGCCGGTCGAGATGATCTGGTCCCCGCATATCTCCGCGGATTGGAACGGGAACTGCGATTCCATCCCCATGATCCGCCAACGGGTCGCACGGACTTGAAGACGCTCTTTTTCGGGGGCGGCACGCCCACGCATCCCGGCCCCGCTGATCTCGCGAAACTGCTGCAACTGGTCCGGGACCGTTTTGAACTGGCGGAAAATGCTGAGGTTTCGGTCGAAGCCAATCCCCTCGATTTGACCGAGGAAAAGTTGCAGGTGCTGATTGATCACGGGGTCAATCGGATCAGTCTCGGTGTGCAGAGTTTTCATGACGATGAATTGCGGCAGTTGGAACGCGATCATACCGCCGTCGATCTGCAGCGTATCATCCCAGTGACTCAACGGTTCCTGCCGAATCTTTCGGTGGATCTGATCTTCGGCATTCCCGGCCAGACACTCGCGGCTTGGGAACAATCCTTGAAACAGGCGATTCACTCCGGCGCGACGCACATTTCCACCTACGGATTGACCTTTGAATCCGGGACGGCGTTCGAAACCCGGCGGCGGCGCGGACAACTGCAGCCGACACCGGAAGACCTCGAACGCGAGATGTATGCGCTCGTGATGGAGATGTTACCCGCCGCAGGTTTTGAGCAGTATGAGATTTCGAACTTCGCACGGCCGGGGTTTCGCTGTCAGCACAACGAAGTCTACTGGCGGGGCGACGAGTATCACGCCTATGGACCCGGGGCGGCCCGATATCTGAACCGGCGGCGGGAAACCAACATCCGCAGTGTGCTCGGCTGGCTGGCCAAGCTCGATCGGGGCCTGACTCCGGTTGCCGATGTCGATGAGCTGTCTCCGGATACCCAGGCCCGCGAGTTGATCTTCCTCGGATTGCGACGGAACTCCGGGATCGACCGAACCGACTTCCAACGACGAACAGGCTGGAACCTGGAGGATTTCGCTGGCGACATCATTACCCGCCAAGTGGAGTTCGGATCACTCGTTTCCGATCCGAAGGGACTGCGCCTCACACAGGCAGGACGCTTCATTGCCGACCGTGTGATCGCCGAATTTCTCTAAACGGGGTTGCCGGACGAAGCTGCGTAGAGTCATTGAGAACATGCCGACCGATCACGCCCCATACAGCGCGGCGATGGGGGTGCCCTGGTTGAGATGGACCGGGCGATTGAGTCGGTCGCGGACTACGGAATGGGGTTCGATGCCCAAAGCCTGATAGACCGTCGCACCGAAATCATCCGGCGAGTAGGCCTGCGTCAACGGGAAGGCCCCGTCTTTGTCCGACTGACCAATCACCTGGCCGGGAATCACACCGGCTCCGGCGAACAGACCGAAGAAGCAGTGCCCCCAGTGATCGCGGCCGGCGTCGTTATTGATCTTTGGCGTACGTCCGAACTCACCCAGCATGATCACCAGCGTGTCATCGAGGCGACCCGACCGATTGAGATCGGAAATCAACGCGGCAACGCCTTGGTCTAATGGGGGCAGCAATCGATCTTTCAACGTCTTGAAAACCTGCGAATGGCTGTCCCAGTTTTGCACATGGCCGATGTTGACCTGCACGATGGGCACGCCGACTTCGACCAACCGCCGGGCCAGCAGCAACGATTGCCCCGTCTGGTGCATGCCGTACTCTTCGCGGACAGCGGTCGACTCCCGTTGCAACTCGAAGGCTTGTGATAAGCGGCTGGAGGTCAGCATCGTGAAGGCGAGTTGCTGATTGGCTTCCAGGCGGCGGGATTCGGTCCCTTCTTCCAACCGCTGCTGCTGCCGATTGAGTTCCCCGAGTAGTGATTGCCGATGCCCCAACCGTGAGATATCGAGCCCTTGGGGCAGGGTCAGGTTCTCGACTTTGAAGTCGGCCTGATGTGTCTCGCCGTTGATCTGCCAGGGATCGTACTTGGCTCCCAGGAACCCGGCATGCTGACCCGGCCAGGTGAGCGGGCTCGACATCAGGAAGGTCGGCAGGTTCACGCCGCTTGGAATCCCATCGGCTCGCGGACGCAGGAATTCGCACCCCGCGGCATAACACGGCCAGTCATCGCGCGAGGCGATCTTGTCGAAGAAGCCACCCGGTTGTTTTGCCCCGGTGAGGACATGATGCGTCGACATCAGGTGATTGTTGTCGCTGTGGGACAACGTGCGTAACACGGCGTACCGATCCGCGATCTTCGCCAGTCGCGGCAGATGCTCGCACAGTTGCAAGCCGGGGATACTGGTAGCGATCGGCTGGAACTCCCCCCGGATTTCAGCAGGAGCTTCCGGTTTCATGTCGAAGGTGTCGTGATGACTCGCCGCCCCGGTGAGGAAGACCAGAATCACCGATTTGGCTCGTCGCGATGTGCCCTCGGCATTCACTGAAGCCGCCGCAAGAGGGCGAGCCTGCAGGGCCGATAACCCGACCGCCGACGACATGCCGACCTGCAGCAGGCTGCGCCGCGAAATGGCGGGATGGGGCCACGGCGACGAAGAACAGCGATTCCGCATGGGTGAGCACTCGGCGGGAGGGAACGCGGGGCAGGGGGGATTCATCCACCACTGTTGATAGATACCTCATCCCTTGGCCACTCACAACTGTCGAGTTCAGTAGAAATGGACCGCACCGGCCATGTGAAAACCTGTAAACCAGAATTCCTACCGATATTCTCTTGAATAGTACCTGCGCGTAAATACGATACATAAGGATATCGTGTTGTGAGGTGCAGGACATGATGTTGCGGTATCTGTTTGTGGACATGAATTCCTATTTTGCCTCGGCGGAGCAGCACCTGCGGCCGGAATTGCAGGGGAAAGCGGTCGCGGTGGCTCCCCTTATGTCCGACACAACTTGCTGCATAGCAGCGAGTTACGAAGCCAAGCGGTTCGGCATCAAAACCGGAACTTCGGTCCGCGATGCCCGCCAGATGTGTCCCGGGCTGATTGTCGTGGAAGCCCGGCCGAAAATGTACATTCAGTTACATCACCAGATTGTGCAGGCTGTGGAAAACTGCCTGCCGGTGACCGCCGTGCTGTCGATCGATGAAATGGTTTGCCGATTACGAGGCCACGATCAGGAGGAAGACCAGGCCGTGATGCTCGGCCAGGCCATCAAGGCAGCGATTCGCGAGCAGGTGGGGAAGTCGCTGCGGTGTTCGATCGGTATCGGTCCCAATCGGATGCTGGCCAAGCTCGCTTCCGACTGCCAGAAGCCCGATGGCCTGACCGTCATTCATCCCGCCGATCTGCCCGACCGCTTGTACGCTCTCGACCTGCGGGATTTTCCCGGCATCGGACGGCGGATGGAGCAACGCTTTCATGCCTCGGGCATTACCACGGTGGAACAGTTCAGCGACCTCACCGCCGGGGAAATGAACCGGCTGTGGGGAAGCAGCATTATCGGCAATAGCTGGTACCGCATGCTGCGTGGCGAAGACGTGCCACCCCCGCCGACACATCACCGCAGCATCGGCCATTCGCACGTTTTGCCCCCGGAGTTCCGTAACGAAACCGGGGCCCGGGCGGTGCTGATGCGGCTGGTTCATAAAGCCGCGGGACGATTGCGGCAAACCGGATACTGGGCACGGCGGGTGGATGTCGCCGTGTCGTACCTCGGCGGCGATCACTGGCACAAGTCGTTGCGCGTTCCTTTGTGTCAGGACACGCTCACACTGCTGCAGGCCACGGGAGAACTCTGGTCGCAACGCCCGCCGGGTCGCCTCCTCAAAGTGGGGGTGACGTTCCAGGAAATCGTGGCGGACCAGAATGCTTCCCCGTCGCTGATCGAAGATGACCGCAAACGCCGGGCGTTGTCATCGGCGATGGATTCCCTCAATGCCCGCTTCGGCAACCAGTCGGTTTACTTCGGCGGGATGCACGGCTACGAAGGTTCATCCAGCACGCGCATTGCTTTCCACGCCATTCCGGACTTGGAACTGGTTGATCCGTGAGGACCAAACAGAAGGCATTTCAGCCACAAAGAGGCACAGAAGTCGCAAAAGGAAAGAGGTTATTCTTCTGATACTTTTGAGCTTTTTGTGCCTTTTTGCGGCCAACGAATCTCCATCACGGCGAAGTCACTTCGCCAGTGAAACCGCCACGATTTCGTGATCGTTCCGCACGAAAACTTTCTGGTTGGCATAGGCCGGGGCACACCAGACGACATCGCGACCGAAGGCGAAGTTGCTCGGTTCAATCAGCTTGGTGCGATCGATTTCCGTGAAACCTTCGGGGCTCAGTTTGCCGATGACGAGGTCACCCGTTTCCGTGAACAGGAAGTACCGGTCGGCCTGCTTCACGATGAACGCCGTCGCTGAGCCTTGCTGCCGTTCTCCGACTGGTTGCGGGGTTCGCCAGACGATCTTGCCGCTCGGGACTTCCACGGCCCGCAGGTCGCCCTTTTCGTGGAAACCGTAAATCAAACCATCAGCGACGAACGGCTGCACATTGATGGGAGAAATGGCACTGCGGGGTTTGTCGCGGAAGACGATTTCCACGCCCGGCTTGTCATTGTTCAGCTTGAGCAGCAGATTCTTTTCCTGGTAGCCGCCCACAAACAGGTACTCGCCCACTTTGATGGGCGACATGATGATCGAACCATTGTCGGCACCGTACGGGGTTTCCCACAGGACTTTGCCCGTCTCCGGATTGACGGCATACACACCGTTCGGCTTGAGCAGGACCAGTTGGCGTTCACCCGCGGCTTCGATAATGGTCGGCGGTGAGTACCCTTGCTCGGGAGCTTTGCCTGCGGTCCAGATTTCCTTGCCGGTCAATTTATCGAAGGCGGCGACATGGGCGACCTCGGTGCCGACCACGCAAATCAGCTTGTCGCCATCGATCAACGGATGGCTGGCATAACCCCAGAGGGCCGCCTTGCACTGATACTCTTTCTTCAGATCTTTCGACCACAGAATCTTGCCATCGGCCGTTTGAAAACAGAAGAGGTTGCCTTCGGCACCCAGCGTGTAAACACGGTCGCCATCGACATTCGGCGTGCAGCGCGGCCCGGCCGGATAGGAAATGGTGTAAGTGACCGGATACTCATGCTTCCACAGTAACTCGCCAGTGGCCTCATCGAGACACAGCACCCGCTCGGTCCCCGAAGAGGAATTGCGGCTGAAGTTGTCGATTTTGACATTGGCTTCGGTGACATAGTCCGTCACGTAAACCTTACCGCCAGCGATCGCGGGGCCGGCATAACCCCCGGCAACAGGCTTCTTCCAGAGAACCTTGGGTCCGCCTTCCGGAAACGTGTCGACAATGCCCGTTTCCCGCCAGACATTATCCCGTCCCGGCCCCATCCATTGCGGCCAGTCATCCGCCGAGGCGACCACGGAACTCGAAATCAATACGGCGGCTGTCAACCAAGTGCGTTGCATGAGAAGATCCTGTCGTGACGGGCGAATATTCCACCCCTCGGAAATTCGCTGACAGAATCATAGCAACCATTGATCGGTATCACAGCGGCAAACCGTTTGATGTCGCTCAACCGGTCAATTCCGCGATCGGAGCGCCCGATTCAATCACGAAGCGTGGACGGCCCCGATTGTCTTCATAGGTGATATCGCGCGGCACACCCATGTGATGGAAAATCGTCGCAGCGAGATCCCCCGGAGTGACCGGCCGTTCCTTAATCTGTCCCGCATCACGATCGGTGGCCCCGATCACCTGGCCATGACGGTAACCGCCGCCGGCCATGGTCATCGACATCACAATCGGCCAATGGTTACGGCCATCGCTGCTGCCCTGGGTCCCGATTTTTGGGGTCCGGCCAAACTCACCCATGGCGATCACCAGGGTGTCATCCAGCAGGCTGCGTTGTTCGAGGTCGTGAATCAACGTCGTGAAAAGATGATCGAACACGGGCAACAGCGGACGCAGGCCGTTCCAGATGCCACCGTAGGGTGGAATGTTATCGCCGTGGGTATCCCATGTGCCGGAGGCTCCATGATTGCTGAGATCGATGGTCACGAAGCTGACGCCGGCTTCCACCAACCGTCGGGCCAGCAGCACCTGTTGGCTCCACTCATGTTTGCCGTAGAGAGCATGGGCCTCGGCCGTTTCCTGGGTGAGATCAAACGCATTCCGCGCCCGTTGTCCCAGTACCATGTCGACGGCTTGCTGGCTGTATCGATCGGCGGCGGCCATGGAACCGCCTAAGTCGAGATCACGCCGCAGCCGGTCGAGTTGTTCGTGCAGAGCATGCCGGGTGTAGAGCCGGTCAGTCGACAACCCGCCCGGTAGATGGAAGAGCGAACCGACATCGTTGCCGAGAAACGGATCATGTGATTTGCCCAGATAGCCGCCCCAGGCAACATGGCTACGCGACTTCATGTTGAGCACCACATACGGCGGCAGATCGCGCATGGCGTCGCGACGTTCACGGCCGATGATGGAAGCAAGTGCCGGGAATTTATCGCCTTCGCGGTTCACACGAGGAGCGGCGGCAAGGTTGCCCGTCTGCATGACCATGTTCGGTTCATGGTTCGAGTTCCGGCAATCGACCGAGCGAATGACCGTCAGCTTGTCCATCAGGGCGGCGTACTTCGGCAGAAACTCGCAAATCTGCACGCCGGGCAATGCGGTGGGTATGACGCCGAACGGGCCACGGACTTCAAGGGGGGCCTGCGGCTTGGGATCGAGAGTATCGATATGGCTCGGACCACCAGTCATCCAGATCAGGATGACGCTTTTCTGTTGGCCGGCAGAGTTTCCCGCGATGGCCCGTTGGGCGAGCAATCCGGGCAAGCTCAGACCGGCGACTCCGGCCAGGCTGGCTTTGAGCATACTGCGACGCCCCGCCACGGTAACGCCGTCGCGGGTGCGTCCGTTAAACGAAGTGAAAGCATGCGGACTCGAGGCGGTGGGCGAGACAGAGAACATGGAGGGGACCTAGCCTTGAAACGTGTCACGGCCGGACCGAGCGCATATATCAATCTACACGCATGTATTGTCGGCGTAAAGGACATTTCAACACGAGGCCATTCCCGACAGGCATCGTGGGCTGTGAAATGGAGATACCATCAGAAATCGGCTAATATCTTGCCAATACGGTGTTTCTGTCGCACTGACCGCTTGCCGCCGCCCTGGTACATTGGATTCCGCATGTCCTCCACAGATGCTGTCTATCAGGAACTTGCCGACCTGCTGCGTGAAGTCGAACTGCTGAATTCGACTGGCAGTGTGCTGAGCTGGGATGAGCAGACTTACATGCCCACCGGCGGTTCAGAGCATCGAGCCAATCAACTCGCCTTGTTGGCCGGGCTGACCCACGAGCGCCGTGTCTCGCCCCGTATTGGCGAACTTCTCGCCGAGTTGCAGAGTGCCGACTTGGGTGACCCGGATGGCGATGTCGCTGTGAATGTCCGGGAAGCCAAGCGTAACTTCGAGCGGGCGACCAAGTTGCCGAAGCGGCTGGTGGAAGAACTGTCACGGACCACGTCGCTGGCTCAGCAGGCGTGGATTTCCGCCCGGAAAGACTCGGAATTCGCGAAGTTTCTGCCGTGGCTGAAAAAGATGATCGCACTGAAACGGGAGGAAGCCGCCGCCCATGGGGCACCCAGCGGTGTCGCCTACGACGCCCTGCTGGATGACTACGAACCCGGCATGACAGCGGCCCGTGTGGCGGAAGTTTTTGCGCCGCTCCGCGATGCCTTGGTGCCCTTGGTCGCCGCGATTCAGGCCGCTCCGAAGCAGCCGCCAGCAGAAATTGTTGAACGGCATTACCCGGTAACGGCCCAGAAGGTCTTTGTCGATGCCGCCGCTCGCCGGATTGGTTTCGACATGGAACGCGGGCGGATCGATGAATCGGCTCATCCGTTCTGCAGCGGGTTTGGTCCCGGGGATTGCCGATTGACCACGCGGTTTCACGATCACCACTTCAACTCGGCCTTCTTCGGTGTCCTCCATGAAGCGGGGCACGGCATGTATGAGCAGGGGCTGCGGGCCGATCAGATGGGTCTCGGCGTGGGCCAAGCCTGTTCGCTGGGGATTCACGAATCGCAATCCCGCATGTGGGAGAACTTCGTCGGACGCAGCCGGGCATTCTGGCAGTATTTCTATTCCTCGGCTCAGCAGGCGTTTCCGACAGCCTTGGGGGATGTCTCGCTCGATGATTTTCACTTTGCCATCAACGATGTGCGGCCGTCGTTCATTCGTGTTGAAGCCGACGAAGTGACCTACAACCTGCACATCATGCTGCGGTTCGAGATGGAGCAGAAGCTGCTCAGCGGAGAACTCGAAGCGGAAGATGTCCCGACGGCTTGGAATGAAACCTTCCAGAAGTTCTTTGCGTTGACCCCCGAAAATGATGCCCACGGCTGCCTGCAGGACATTCACTGGGGTGCGGGGTTGTTCGGTTACTTCCCGACTTATGCCCTTGGCAACATGTATGCTGCCCAGTTCTTTGAAACGGCACAGGCAGAACTCGGCGACTTGAATGCCTTGTTTGCCGCCGGGGACTTCCGGCCATTGAAAGAATGGCTGAACGCGAACATCCATGCTCACGGAAAACGTTATCCGGCGGGGCGACTGGTCGAAGTTGTCACCGGAAAACCGTTGTCGCATGAACCACTGATGCGGCAGCTGACGGCGAAGTTTTCGGAATTGTACGGCCTGTAAGCACGATGCCGGGGTCAACGATTCCTGAGCATTCTGAGGAACTATTGTGTCACGAAGTTTTCTGCCCGGGACGCGAATTGAACTGGTACGTCCGTGGGATCGTCGCAAGCCTCCGAAGCTTGCCGTCTTTGATTTTGATGGCACGCTCAGTTTGATCCGCGGCGGCTGGACCGACCTCATGGTCTACATGATGTATGAAGATCTCGCGGCACTCCGTCAGCCCGACGAAACCGTCGAGCAACTACGCCAATTGATCCGAGACTACGTCCTCTCGCTGAACGGAGCGCCGACGGTCTATCAGATGGAGCGCTTTGCCAAAGAACTGCGGGACCGTGGTGCCACACCGGAACCGGCGAGTGTCTATCATCAGGAGTATCTCCGGCGGCTCGGGCAGCGGATCACGGAACGCAAGGCCCGGTTGGCTGCGGGGGACTGCAAGCAAGCCGACCTCACCGTACCCGGCACGCATGCCTTGTTGGAAGCACTCGTGGCTCGCGGAGTCGAACTGACTTTGGCCAGCGGCACAGAGATTGAATTTGTGCGGGAGGAATCGGAACTGCTGGGGTTTGCTCACTTCTTCGAAGGCCGCATTTTTGCTCCCGGCGCGGAAGCCCGCGCCTTCGCAAAAGAACAAGTGATTGCCGATCTGCTCGCCCGACATGACACGGAAGGGGACGTCTTGCTGGGCTTTGGTGATGGCATCGTCGAAACACGAGGCGTGGCTCAACAAGGGGGGCTGGCCATCGCCGTGGCATGCGATGAAACGCATCGCAGCGGCATCACCGATGAATCGAAATGCCCCACCTTGATCGAAGCCGGGGCCAGCATCGTCGTTCCCGATTATCAGCAAGCGGAAGCCCTTCTGGACTATCTGTGGCAGGCGTAACATCGGGGCGTCGCCGCTACGTTATCTGTGAGTGATCGGGAAAGTCGAACAGATATGACCACAGCGCGGGCCGCTGCCGAAGACATTCGATTTCAAAGTGTGGCTCCCGAAAACCGGCCGGATGCACTGCTGCAGCTGCTGGCCCCTTTTCCCGAAGACGAACGCATACAGCGGCGCGACGCCACCTTGGCTGCAGTTGAAGCCGGAACACTAAGCCTGGACGGATTGCGGCAGGCCTGGTGGGGAGCACAACCCGTCGGCATTTTTCTGACGATGCAACAACCCGACCATGTGACTCTCGTCTGGCCTCCTGTTATCGCACCGTCGGCAGAACTTTCGCGAGAGGATATCGAACAGGCCTGCTGGGGCGACATCTGCGAAGTTCTGGATCACGATGGCTCGCGACTCGGACAAGTGCTGCTCGATGCCAGTGAAGCGGATCTGGCGGAGTCGTTGATGCCGTGGGGATTTCACTGGCAGACCGAGTTGTTCTTTCTGGCTCGCACCTTCACCGAACCCTGGACGGAATCTCCAGAACCGGCATGGTCCGTGGAATCGTATTCCTCTGCCACACATGCCCGCTTTGCCCAGTTGATCGAATCCACTTATCAGGACTCGCTCGATTGCCGAATTCTGGAGGGCATACGTACGGGCGAAGAAGCATTGGCAAGCCACAAGCTCTCCGGAGAACACCGGCCAGACTTGTGGCAGATCTTCACAATCGATGGTCGCGATGCTGCTTTGCTATTGCTGAGCGAGCATGCGAGTCAGGATGCCGTTGAGTTAGTTTACTTCGGAGTGGCGCCGGAGTTTCGCGGTCAGGGATTGGGCCGCGCCGTGATTCAGCGTGCCCTGTCGACCTCTCGCAACACGGGCCGGGCAGCGATTTTTCTGGCCGTCGATGCTGGAAACGGTTATGCGAACACCCTTTATGCCACGTTCGATTTCGCGGAGCTGGCTCGACGGCGGGCGTGCTTCCGTCCACGTGGCGGTGCGGCACACAAATCATCCACAGGTTCTTAACAGCAGCCTCATGATTTCGATTGTCAACCAGTCGAGATTTTTTTTTGGCAATGCACAGCGTTTCTAGGAGTTTCGTCGTTTCATCGAGCGTCTCATTCTGTGCAAAATTTTTTGTGAAGAGAGATGGTTTGACACCCCGGCGTGGGGAGCTAGGATCGTGCCTCACGTTGAAACTTCCGCGTGACCTGGGGTGAGAGCCGGGTCACGATTTTTATCCGGTCCTGACGTTCGAAAAACGAACTTGCGAACCTGGTTTGCGGCCCATAAGGTCGCAGTATCGAATTGCTTCTCTGCAATTCGAACGGGCTCGCTGTTTGCCATCGAGCGGGAGTGGGGGGGTAGCAAGATGCAGCCCGGCATGACGCCATTGGATTTCGATCATCCATCGTCAGAGGTTCTTCCGAGCGAGTTCTCCACTTCTTCGAGCGACGCTCGGGCAGAGGGGGTACTCAGCGAACTCCGCAGCCGCCTGGGAGACCGCTCCTTTGCGCTATGGTTCGAGGAAAAAACTCGAGTCGAGTTTGAAGGGGCTCAGCTCAAGCTGGCGGTGGGCAGCCCGTTCCTGGTGAACTGCATCCAGAAGCAGTTCCGCCGTGATCTGCAAACGATCGCCCAGCAGGTCTTGGGACCGGCTGGTGAAGTCGTGCTGACGGTCGATGCGGCGTTGTCTTTGCAACCGGGTATGTCCACGCAGGCCCGCCCGGCCACGGTTCTGTCGAGGTCCGAAGCTCGGACGCCCGTTGCGCCCCGATCGACTGCATCGACATCGGCTCGTTCGACGGCAGCCACGCCGATTGTGGGATCACCTTCATCGCGACAACGCCGTCTGGCTGATCTGGCTGACTTTCAGCCCAACGCCATGACAGAGTTCGCGCTCACGGCGTGTCGCTCGGTCACGAATCAGCCAGCCGCACAATTCAATCCTCTGGTCATTTACGGACCAGTGGGAACAGGCAAGACGCACTTGCTGGAAGGTGTCTGCCGTCAACTCCGCAAGACGCAGCCTCACCTGCAAGTGGCGTTGTTAACGGCCGAAGCCTTTTCGAACTACTTCACGCAGGCCTTGACCGAACGAACGCTGCCGAGCTTTCGGCATAAGTTCCGAGGTGTTGATGTTCTGCTGATTGATGATGTCGAATTCTTCGAGTCAAAACGTGTCTTTCAGGAAGAGTTCCTGCACACCCTGTGCGATCTAGTGGATCATGGCCGACAGGTTGTCGTGACTACGAATCGACATCCACGGTTGCTGACCAAGCTGAATGACGAACTAGTCTCACGCTTTCAATCGGGACTCATCTGCCGATTGGAAACACCTGATGCGGAAACCCGCTTGAAGATTCTGAATCGCAAGGCGGCCCGCTGTGAAGCCGCCGTGGCTCCCGAGGCTCTCCGTTATGTCGCCGAAAAGTTTTCCGGCAACATCCGCGAACTGGAGGGGGCCTGGAATTGCCTGCAGACCTATCACACCATGACGCAGCAGAAAGTGACGCTGTCCCTTGCACGGCAAGTCCTGACCGATCTGGAACGCGATTGCCTGCGAGTGGTTCGACTGGCCGATATTGAGCGCGTGATCTGTCAGGTCTTCGGCGTCAAAGCCAAGGATCTGAAGTCGGACAGCCGCGTACGAACGGTGGCTCAACCTCGCATGCTGGCGATGTTCCTCGCGCGGAAACACACGCAGGCAGCCTACAGCGAAATCGGCCAGCATTTCGGCGGACGGAATCACAGCACGGTGATGTCTGCCGAGCGCAAGGTGCAAAAGTGGATCACAGACAACGATGTCATCCGTGTGGCAACTCGATCCTGGTCATTCCAGGAAATTATGGCCAATCTTGAGCAGCAACTGCTGGCGGGGTGATGTTGCGTTGCACCCCATCCCTTTGACTACGCCTCAGGGTTTTCCGTAGCCTGCTCCATACTTTTGCTAGTGAAATCTTCTGCACATCCAGGGGGCAGGCAAATCCTGCCTTCATCGTCTCTTATTGTTTGAGGAGGTGTTTTTCCCTCGAACCCGACCCCAAGAGCTTGCTACGGTAGAACCCAGACATGTTGATGTCACGTGGCCACAACATCCCTGGTGATGGCACGGAAATATGGTTGGGGCCGTCAATTTCCGGCGACTACGATTCCTGCGTCAACCGCCAAACCGAGTGGGGTTGAATTCTGGTTGCCGTCGAAGAACCATGCCGTCCCGGGCGAAATCCTCGCGTGCTTCGCTGACCACACGGCGGATTGATCCGCGACATCTTCGCCACCACTCCCGGCAGCCAGCCGATCGACGAAACCGCACGGCACAGGTTTCCCGCTACTT
This sequence comes from bacterium, assembly GCA_016125225.1. GTDB lineage: Bacteria > Planctomycetota > Planctomycetia > Planctomycetales > Planctomycetaceae > DSVQ01. Next base: position 222,772 of record WGME01000009.1, read on the forward strand.
CCAGGACTCGATCGATCTCTGCTGCATCGCCGATCTGAACGGATTCTTTCTCACGGTGAATCCGCAGTTTTCTCAGCGACTGGGCTACAACAACGAGGAATTGACCGGGCAGCCCTACCTGGCATTTATTCATCCCGACGATCTGGCCGCGACGCAGGAACAGATGTCGCAACTCATTTCCGGTTGCGATGTCACGGCGTTTCGGAATCGCTATCGCGATGTGCATGGCGTTTATACCTGGTTTGAATGGACGGCTCGAGCGTTCGTAAAGGAAGGGCTCGTCTTTGCCTCCGCCCGGGATGTCACCGATCGGGTGTTGATGGAACAGCAACTGAAACAACTGGAACAACGCGAACGGGCCATTCTGGATAACACCTCGGCGGTGATCTATGTCAAAGACTGTGACGGTCGCTATCAGTTTGTGAATCGCGAGTTCGCCCGGCTGTTTCACGTCTCGCAGAACGATGTCGCGGGGAAGACCGATTTCGATCTCTTTCCGGAAGGCCTGGCGACAGAGTTTCAACGCAACGATCGTCGCGTGATCGAATCGCGACTCCCGCTGAAGATTGAAGAAGTCGCGCCGCATGCGGATGGCCTGCATAACTATCTGTCGGTCAAGTTTCCCTTGTTCGATGCGGCGGGCGAAACCGTTTCGATCGCAGGAATCTCGACCGATATTTCGGACCGCGTGTGGCTGCAGCGAACCACCGAAGAGTTGCGGTTGGCTCAAGAGGTTCAACGTCGTTTGTTTCCTGTGGGCGAGTTCAAAATCGCAGGGTTCGACATTCATGGAAAGGTGCTGGCGGCCTCGCACTTGTGTGGCGATTACTTCGACTACCTGTTGCGACCCAATGGCAATGTGGTGTTCTGCGTGGCCGACGTCAGTGGTCATGGTCTTGCGCCAGCGTTAGAGATGGTTGAAACCCGGGCCATGTTGCGGATGCTGCTCAAAGAGTCGCTCCCTTTAAATGAAACCGTGCAGGCCTTGAACCGTCTGCTGCACGATGATGTGCCCGAGGGCTCGTTTGTCACGTTGCTGCTGGCAGAATTGAATCCCACGACCCGGGAGTTTCGGTACGTTGGGGCTGGTCACGATGCCACGCTGATTCGCTCTCAGGGAACCATCCAAAGGTTGCCGAGCACGGGCACGGTGCTGGGATTGATGCGCGACGCCGTGTTTCAATTGTCACCGGTCATTTCCATGGAACCGGGCGACTTGCTCCTGATCGCGACCGATGGAGTCCACGAAACGTTGTCTCCCGATCGGGAACTCTTCGGACATGAACGACTCTGCCGGACCATTCTCATGCGGCGGCATCTTTCGGCAAACCTGATCTTGGAAGAATTGTTTGCGATCGCGCATGCGTTCAGCCGCCAGCCATTGCCACGCGATGACATGACGGGCATCATCGTGAAGTCGCTGCCGTAATTGGGCGACAGCGAACTTCGCCCTCCGTGTGATTTGAGAACGTATGTCTGCGCCTGTTCGTCCTGTTATCGACCGATCGTTGTGGTCCCTGCCCGATGATGTGATTTATCTCAATCATGGATCGTTTGGGCCGACGCCGAAGTCGGTCTTCGCGGCGAAGGAAGCCTGGTCGCAACGTCTGGCCAGTCAGCCGATGGACTTCTTCCTGCGGCAGATGGAACCGGCCCTGGATGCCGCCCTGGCCGAGTTGGGCAAATTGATCGGCGCTGATGCCCGCGACATGGTGTTCGTTGATAATGCCACCGTTGCCATGAACGCGGTCGCGGAATCGTTCCCGCTCGCCCCCGGCGATGAAGTGCTGCTGAACGATCATGAATACGGGGCGGTCCGCCGCATCTGGCAGCGGGTCTGTGATCGCCAGCAGGCCCGGCTCAGCTGTGCCAGCATCCCGGTGCCGATTGCATCGGTCGACGATGTGCTGGAACCGTTGTTCGCCGCCGTCACACCGAAAACCAAATTGATCGTCGTCAGCCATGTCACTTCACCGACGGCGATCGTTTTTCCGGTCGAGCAGATATGTGCCCGCGCTCGAGAGTTGGGGATACCGGTCTGCATTGACGGTCCTCATGCCATTGCCATGCGTGAGGTGTCGCTCGCCCGCATCAAGCCGACGTTTTATTGCGCCAGCTTGCACAAGTGGTTGAGTGCTCCGTTGGGGACGGGCTTTCTCTATGTCGATCGTCGCTGGCAGGGTAAGTTGACGCCGCCGGTATTGAGTTGGGGGAAGAGTCTGGCCGGTCGTCCCGCGCGCTGGCAGGACGAATGGAACTGGCTCGGCACGCGCGATCCGGCCGGGTTTCTCGCGGTCCCCGCAGCGATCGAGTTTCTGAAGTCGATCGGCTGGCAGACGTTTCGAGACTATGGCCATCAACTCGCCCAGCAGGCACGCCAGCGCATTGAAGCCCTGTGCGGAACACAATCTCTTGTGCCCGATGACGAGCAGTGGTACGGGACGATGATCACGGTCCAATTGCCCCCCGGCCCGAGTTTGCGTTCGTCTCCCAATTCGTGGGACCCGTGGACCCAAACCCTCTGGGAGCAGCACCGCATCGAGATCCCGGTGGTTGACTGGCACGGACGGCGGCACATCCGCGTCTCGTGTCATCTCTACACAACCCCCGCTGAAATCGACACATTGCTCACGGCATTAACGGCATTGATTCAGTCTTGAGAACCGCTGTATCCACCCAAGGTCTGTCCGGATTTTCGCATTCAGACTATTCGGGTTGATCGGATATCGACGGACGAGAAACTCGCGTGGGGGGCAACGGAGTCGGCAGTTCGATGACTTCCGGAGATGGCGAGGTCGGTGGCTCGTGGTGATCGGATCGTGGCGGGGTGATGCCCGACTCTTTCGACCACTCGGCCCAGCGTTCCTGCTCTTCCAGTTCACGCAGTTGTTCGCTGACACTGCGGGCATCGAGTTGGGCCAGTTGTGTTGCGGCATCGGCCGACAATTGCGGCAACCGTTTGGTGTTGCGGGGCGTCTGCCGATCGCTGATGGCAAACGACAACAAGGTCGTCGCCAAGATGAGGCCCACGCCGACGATGATCGTCAACATCACCGAAACAATGCCATCAGCTTGGGGTGGTGCCTGCGGCGAACGGTAGGGTTGCAAACGTCCCGCGAGAATCGTCGGTGCCACGTGCAAGCCACCGGGGGTATTGTAACCTTCGCGCTTAAAGAAGTACCCAGTCACTTTGACGGGCGTCCGCTGGGCATCACCCGGTTGCAACGGCGGGTCTAACACCGAGCAGACGACACGCGTCGGATGAGTGCCCGAATCCGACGTGAAAATCCAGGCTTCATACAATTTGTTGATGCCAGACAGGTTTTCATTCGCCGGAAATTCGTAGAGCCGCCACATCTCACCGACCAGAGTCACCGGATGACCGCGGTACAACGTGGGATCGGTCATGATATTCAGGTATTGCACCCCTGGCGGTGCGGCCCGCTGCAAACGTTCCAGCGGAGTCTGTCGGGCCCGATCGAGAACTTCGTAAAAGGCGTCCGATTCATCACGCCGGATACCGAGTGTATTGTCTTTGACGCTTGCCAGCACAGCGGGGTCGATGCGCGTTCCATCATCAATCGCGGCCTGCAGACGGGCATCACCGGGGCGATTTTCCGCGTTCACTTCTCCGTCGGGAAAAGAGCGAAATTCGTCCGGACCGAGCCGATTATCAATCGGCTCACGGACATCAAAATCGAGCTGATCGGGATGGACACCGCCCGCGTTGCCATCCGCCGGAGGGGCTAGTTGTTTGCCTGGTAAGAACTGCAAGGCGATCAGACCCAAGGCAATGATGGCGACATACCCCATCATCCGGCGTTGCAACCGCGGATCGAGATACGGCGACAAAGAGGATGACGTACGAAACCGCATCCGCGGGGAACCAGCTAAGCGAGGGGAATCCAACCAGCACGAACTGCCCAATCCCGCGATTCTACCAGAGTCTCCCGTAATCACAATGCGGGATGGCTATTTGGAAGTTGGCTCGGGCGAGAGGCTCAGTTTGAATTTCTGCAAGAGCCACTGCAGAACAGCTCGTTGATCATCGATTGTTGCCCGGCGGACTTGTGCCAGCAAATGGATTCGGTCGGGTTTGGGAGGGCTGGTATTTTGCAGGCCTTCGTTGCAGTTCGTGCAGACAGCCCGAAGGTTCTGTGCAGAGTCGTCGCCACCTTTGGATTTATCGACTACATGCCCCATTGTCAGTCGAATCGTTCGTTCAGGATTGAGGGGATCAGGATCACCGGCTGCGGCTCCGCACATCTGGCAGGTGTAACCATTTCGCTCCAATACCCAAGCTCTTGTTTCCTTAGAGATACCACGTTTGAACGCGGGGAGTCTTTTGGTCGTTTCCAGCAAATACTGATTGGGTTTTAAGTCAGCACGGTCTTTGTGCGAAAGAATCTGATAACCTTCTTCGTTCCGCAATTCTCTGACACGTCGTGCCCATTCCACGGCTCCTCCACTCGCCGCTTGGATATCTCGTGATTCCAATACCTTTCCCAGGTTCGCCATAAAGAAATTCAGGATCAACTGTTTGGAACCAGCTCTTTTAGGACTGGGCATGCGAGCTTCTTTCTTTCGCGGTCTCGGCATACTCCGGGTTCAGCTCGATCAGTATGGCATTACGACCGCAGGTATTCGCCACGATACCGGTCGTTCCCGAACCTCCGAACGGGTCGATGACCCAATCACCTTCTCGCGATCCCAATAGAACACACCGACGCGCTAGTTCTCGAGGAAAAGCGGCAGGATGTCCATGATTTCCAGGGTCTGGTCCCAAGACCCAGTAATTCCTGAGGTTAGCCCCCGTCTCTTCCCGTACACCTTGTGAGTCGTAGTAATAGTTCGGTGATTTGGCAAAGAGAAAGATTTCCTCAGTGGCACTGGTCGGCCGATTCTTCACACTTTCTGGCATCGCTGTTTTCTTGATCCACGTGATCCGTGATCGCAGAATCCAGCCATCATTCTGCAAAGCAAACGCCACACGCCACGGTAAGCCCATCAGATCACGGTCTTTAAGTCCCCAGACTTCGGGGACCTTGCAATTGCGACGCTGAATCATCCGCTTGGTATTACCAACGATGGCATTGGGGCCGTGTTTGCCCGTCCCTCCATTCCGCGCGTAACCATCACCGACATTCAACCAAAGCGTGCCTGTTTCCGTGAGCGTCCGGCGAACTTCCCGAAAGACGCGGACCAAGTTCTCGACGTAAAGGTCAGGGGACGGTTCACTACCGATCTGGTCCGCGTGGTCATAGTCACGTAGTCCCCAATATGGGGGGGATGTGATACAGCATTGCACGGTGCCCGTATCGATCGTGGGAAGAACCGTCAGGCAGTCGCCGGCAATGACCCGGAGCTTTTCTTTTTGCCCTAGTTTCAGCTTCAACTGTGACACGCGATAACCTATCGGATGGAAATGACCTCGCTTGGAAACAGTCATACCAAAAACCGTATGGCATCGCGATCACAACGGATGCCGAATCATTTCGACAACATCTGATCCGTCTCATCCAGCTTGAAGCGTGTGCTGACGACGGAGTGTTGTTCCGGGCCGGGGCGGTATTTGATGTAGGTGGTGGCGACGATGGTGCCGTCGGGGATGAGTTCCATGCCGGGGTAGCCACAATCACTAACGCGGCTGGCGTGGCTGTGCAGCAGCTTCACGCGGTACTGCCCCGGTTGCTGGTTCACGATGTCCTCGTACTGGCCAACCCAGGCGACGAAGTGGCCGCGCGTCGGGCTGTTGATCGCCTGATCGCGGAAGGCGACCACGAGGCGGCCATCCTTGGTGAAGACGCCCATGTGCCGATCGCCGGTGAGACCCCACGGCGTATCGGTTGGCTCGGTCCATGAGGCCCCTTCATCGCGACTGAACATCACCAGACTGCGACCTTTGTGCTTGTTCTCACGCAACAGGCAGCAAAGTTCACTGCCGTCGGGCGAACGGAAGACAAACGGTTCGCACGGATCTTTGCCTTCAACTTTAGCGACGGTATGCGGCGGCGACCACGTCAGCCCGCCATCAGCCGTGATGGTTTGCAGGACTTCCAGCGGCGAACGATCAGCACCATCCGGGCCTTTGTGATACAGCCCGAGATAACGGCCGTCTTTGAGCCGGACCACACTGCTGAAGGTCATCACGCAGGGGTAGTTGAGCGGGGGCATTTCGGTCCAGGACTTGCCACCGTCGGCACTCATGATGGAGGGCATGCCGGGGCCGCCGCGTTTGCCGAGAGCTGCCGAGAAGACCCACAACCGTTCCTGACCTTGTGGATCAACCATGCGATAGATGCTCGGGCAGTTCTGATGCGTTTTGAACCCGGCGGGGAGCGTGTCGTCCATGCGGGTCCAGGTTTTGCCACCGTCATCACTGCGGGCCATCGGTCCGGCCGCCCCACCATGATTGACACACCAGACGCAGTAAATCGTCTTGCCATCGGGCATCAGCACGGTGGTCGGATGACCTTGATACAAAGTCGGCGTACCAGCGGCGATCACCACTTGGCGTGACGCGTCGTCCGACAAGTCCAGCAACGGTAAATCGGGTTGATCCGCGGCGAAAACCGGAACAGCGGCCAGCAGAATCCAGAGAGGCATCAGGCTGCGGCACATACGGATGGTCCTTATGAGATATCAGGGTGTCGATCGATATCGCATCCATGATGCACAGTCTTGGTCCCCGGTCAATCAACGGGGGACAATGAACCATCGGTATCCCTCGGAACGCACTGTCAATCCTTGATTCGGTGGCAAAATGACGGGCTCGAACGAGGACTCGCAAAGCATTGCAGAGGAAAGACGATCTCCGCAGAATTAACTATGTAATCTGGCACGGTATCGATAGAGTGCAAACTGTCACATTGAGAGTCCACTGTTACCGACTCACTTTGTGAGTGTCATTGTTTCGTTGAAAACTCTCGGGATGATCGCATGGAGATCAGCCATGGTGCGGAGATGCTGGCTCTTGTTCTTCAGTAGCCTGTCACTCACGCTGCCCGCCATCGCTGATGATCGCGAGGCGTTGCATACCATCGCAAAAGGGTATCGACGAAACCGCGACTCATTTCAGCAGATCGATTGCCGGTTCGATTGGATCGAAGGCCAGACCGGTGATATTCAGGCCGTCCTGTCCGGAGGTTCTGTCGAGAACTCGATGACGATGAAGGGGCACTGGCTGGTTGATGATGGCCTGGAGTACTACGAACTCCTCTGTCACGACGAACAAAACGCAGCGAATCCCCATGAGTTGTCTCTGGATTCGACGACGCCTGAGTCCGTTCCCACCCCAAATGGGAAACCCGTAGCGAATGTTGTCCGCTGCCTCGGCGAAATGCATTTGCGAAATCCTGATGTTTCGCTCCAAACAGATCAAACCGGCCTTGTCGGGAATCTGACTTTGAACGGCGAGTTGCCTTCCCAGGGAATTCGGGTGACTCCGTTCAACCCTGATATCCTCGGGTCTGATGAAACCTCCAGTCCCGACCATCTCTACATCCGCGAGGGGCTTGCAGGACGTTTTCCCATCCACTTTAGACGCGAGACGGTGCGCGGGAAGGAACTGTGGTGCCTGGAGGCTGAGACCCGGCAGATCATGAAATTCGGTTTCGATCCCCAGCAGGGGTTTCTGTTGACCTATGCGACAGTCATACGCACACCTGGAGCTCGACGGTCTCATGAGATGTATGTGACCGCCGCCCGGCAGTGTGCCGACAACCGCTGGTTTCCTCTACGGATGGTTATAATTAACGAGCCTGATGGTACAGCTCCCTGGCGGGTTAAAGTCCTGGAAGTGACAGATTTGATTGTGGACGAATCCCGTCCGCGCGAAGAATTCTCGCTGGAATTAGCGTCTGGCGCGCGAGTGGACGTTCCGAGTCGCCAAAGTGCCATTACTCTAAATGATGCTGAACGGGTCTATGCCGATAACCTGGAGGCCCTCGATCAGCGTGCCCGTTGGGCGAAGCCTCCGACGATCGTGCCACGTGCTGAGAGTCCGAAATCCCATTGGCCGCCGTGGATTTGGATTCTCCTCGCAGGGGGCATGTTTCCGGTGATCAAAGGGGGGTAATTCGTTCTCCGCCACCTGAAGTCAGTCTGATGGCGAAGGCTTCCTCTCTCGTCAGTGCCAGCCGACCGGGTTATAAAGGTGCCCACGCTCGCTAGCTGATGATGATTGCCATTTTGTTCTTGATCGTTGAGCGAAGTATGCTGTTCACCGTTGTTGGTCCATTGGTTTCGATTTGTCTGTTGAGTCCCCTGGAAATCGCGGGAAACGAAATGCCCTTGCTGGAACCGTTGCATCCTTTTGTCGCTGAAGTCGTCGCCACGATTGATAGCCTGCCGAGTGAACGCCAGGAGCTTCTCACGCGTGTGGCCGATGACGTGGTAAGCCGTGTGCAGACCGGGAAACCGGTGCATCTGACGTTCATCTGCACGCACAATTCCCGCCGCAGTCATCTGGCACAAATCTGGTGCCAGGTCGCCGCAGCCTATTATGAGGTGCCGGGCGTGGAAACGTATTCCGGCGGAACCGAGGCCACGGCCTGCAACATCCGCACGGTGCGGTCGCTGCGTCGGGCTGGGTTATCGGTGGCAACGATGACGCCGGGCAAGAACCCCGTCTACCTGGTGCAGTACGCTGAGTCGGCACCAGCCCTCAAGGTCTTTTCGAAGGTCTACTCTGAAGAAGGCAATCCGCAGTCGAACTATCTCGCGATGATGTGCTGCAGCGACGCTGATCAGAATTGCCCGATTGTTCGCGGGGCCTCCGCACGCTTCAGTCTGCAGTATCTCGATCCCAAGGTCTCGGACGGCACCCCGGAAGAAGCCGCCCGTTACGACGAACGAAGCCGACAGATCGCGCAGGAAATGTTCTTCCTTATGGCGAATGTGGCCCAACGGTTGAAGTGAGAGCGGTTGCCGTGCCATCACGCCCCGGCATGCTCTCACATTAACTGTCGATGATCGAGTTAGGACGTGAGATCATCATCAGCGAAGTGCGGGGGCTGCGCGAGAAATTCGCTGAGATCCAGCTTCCCTTGCGATTCCCCTTCCATTAGTTGCAACCGCTTCTCTAGCCGCTGCAACCGCTGTTCAAGTTGGGGGGGGAGTTCGAGTGGAGTCGGCGGCTTGGCCCGGGGCACCGCTGGATAGTTGAGCTGCCGCTGCAATGCCGCAAACAAATAGAGCGGGTCTTTGCCGCGATTGGCTTTCGCAATCCGGCCTTCCGACCGACCGAACAGCATGGGCACCGTGGCGGCATAATCGGGGCGAGTTTTTCGCTTCTCCTCGACAAACCACTCCGAGCGATAATAAATGAGATCGCTGAATTCTTTCTCACCCAGCCGCCGCTTCGTTTTGAGTATGAATTCCTGCCAGAGTGCGTCGTACATCGGATCACCGGCGATGGCTTCCAGTCCGCGATCGTATCCCAGACGATTACGGGCCAGGCATTCGAACTGATAGATGAACAACCCGGCTGCGGTCGGACTTTCACTGCGATACTTCGCTTCCCGTTCAAAGATGAGCAAGGCTGTCCGTTGATCGAATTTCAGCTTATCTTCCTCGGCCTTCTGCATGACATAGGCCTGAAACGGCGTGAAGTAATGACCCAGAACACGCATGCCCTGGCTGAGCCGCCCGGAATGCATCAACTCACCACGTAGCACATCAATCGCCAATGGCAGCCGGGTCGTCGTCAGAATCTCTTCGCGGATGTCATTGAGAATTTCCTGTGATGGCTGGTTCTCATCGAGCCGCTCGCCAAACACGCGGAAGAAATAAGCCTGCTCGATGTATTCTTCGCGGTCGAGAACAGGCATGGCACAGGCAGCCTTGGGTTCAAAGTGGTCAGAGAGGGTTGCGGTCTATGGTAGTCCGCCGACGCGATTCGTTTCAAAGCGGAACGGCCGGACGATCTCGCAAATACGCCTGAAGGATGGCCTGGGCAGCGAGGCCGTCGATGCGGGCTTTGTTACGAGACGGCGATTCGCCCAGTGACCACAGAATGGCTTCCGCCGCGCTGGATGTCAGCCGCTCATCCCAGTAAATCACTGGCCGCTCGGTGATCTCCGCGAGCCAGATTCCGAACTTCCGCACCAGTTGCGATTGCGCACTTTCATCGCCCGACATATGCAGCGGCAAACCGACCACCCAGCCGACGGCACAGTAATCGTCTCGAACCTGGCGTAACAACGGCGCGTCGTGTTGCGGCGACTTCGAGACCAGTGTGGTCAACGGGAGTGCCATCGTCTGGTTGACATCGGTCACGGCCAAACCGATCCGCTTGCGGCCATGATCGACACCCACCAGGACGCCACGACGGGGAAGATCTGTAGTCACAGGGGAATTCGTCATGATTCATGGATCGGATCAAGCGGATATTGCTGGGGTCTTGCCACAGGTTTCGTTCGTTCGGGTCGCAGAACCTGTTCACGGATCTGGCGTAACAGTCCACGGCGTTGCCAATCGCGGAACTGGCTGTAAACGGTTTCCCACGGCGGGAAGTCATGAGGCAGCATGCGCCACACGCAGCCGGTTTGCCAGCGATAGTTAATTGCATCCACGATGTTCCGTAAGGTATGCCGTCGTGGTCTTCCCACATTCGAATGCCGTTCCAGCAAGGGTGAGAGGGAGGTCCATTGAGCATTACTGAGATCGCTGGGGTAGCTGGGACGGAGCGGATTCGTATCGCGTGGGAAGTCAGGATTCCAGCGTTCGGACAAGGCGGACGGGCTTTGTGAATTTCGCATGCTATGCAGCATTTCTTTACATGGACGACTTTGGAACTCAACGGATTTGAACTTTTTTTTGCCAGCAGCATCCCCGGAGATTTCCCTACAACCTATTACTGAATAATGCCTTACATCATGAACGCTGGTTTGCAGTCGCGACAGAAAGAAGGGAGGGATTTTCCTATGTCGACCGACAGGTAGAGCAAAAACATTCGCCTAATAGCCTCCGAATCTCCTTCTGTGGGGTTACTTAGGAGGCTGCTGCAGCGTTTGTTGACCTGCAATGGCAGACGAAGGAGCGTGATCCAACCGGCATATCAGACGTTGGCGTTTTTCATAGGCAGTCTTCGGGAACTGTCCTCTTATGAACCACGTCGTACTGAACACAAGAGCGTCGAGTTGCGGTAAAACTTTGGGCACCCACTGAACATGGGCGAGACATTTGTGCGACTTTCTCGTTATTGACGGATTTTTTGAAACAATTTTCGGCATGAGCTGGCTTATGTATTTCCAAGGAAAACATGTTCGTAGACGCCTGTTTTTCTATGGCGTCAGGCATCTCGTCATTTTCTGTGAGCCATTCTCTGGCGACGTCGGAATTGCTATCAGTCGACAGCCATTGTATCAGTGTGTACACTGTGTACAAGCCTCTTGTGTTGATTTGTTTAATATTTTCAAAGACGTTCATCTTTGTTTTGTTTAGGAGCGTTTGATGCCGCCCGGAATTGCTGATCTCATTCGCACCGGTCGTATTCGCAAAGGACTCAATCAAGAGGATTTAGCGCAGAAGTCGGGGGTCTCACGGACGACGTTGCATCACATCGAACGGGGTACCCATAAGCCTCGGGCATCGACCCTTTCCCGTCTGGCCAAAACGTTGGAGATCGACCCCCAATCGCTCGCGGAGGGCTGGGAAAAGGAGACGGTCAGCGATTCCGTCAACCACTCGCAAGACCGTGAACGAGCCGAGCGATCAGCCTTTGACTGGTCAACGAACCTCGCTTTAGCAGCGGCTCGCGAACGGGCTCCCGAAAGATTTTTGGACTTCAACGACGATGATTGGGATTCCCTGGCCAGCCAGGTTGGTGTGGGAGGCGGATTGACACTCGATGGTGTCTATAAGGCTGCGGAGCAGATTCGGCACGATCGGGAAACACTGGCGCGGCTACGGCTGGTGCTGCAGACGCATCTGCGGGAACCCGCTCGGAACCTGATTGATGCGCTCTATCAATCCGTCGTGGTTGAGACCGGCTCGCTGGTCGTTCCAGAGGCACAGGTAGAGTCTACGCGATCGGAGTGATTCGTCTTCCCCCAAGCCTGTTTGCTGGAAGTTCCGCAGCATTCAGGGTTTGGAACTTGAAATCATCACGATTGCGCGCTGTAATAGTCACATAAGATCAGAGCGCGACGAGTGGAAACAGGGCTGGTTCCCTCGATGATGGTATTACGGCTCGCGGTCACGGAATGAAAAACACGCTGAGCTATTCTGGGCCTTTGCAGAACAGGTGAGTTATCCATGCCTCGTATGTCTTGGAATTGGTGTGCAGTGATTGTGGCAGCCAGTCTCTGTGTGGGTTGTGCCAAACCGGCCAGCACCACGGCACCACACGCGCCAGAAGGTGGAATGGAACAAAGCAGCTCGACCACCGGTGGTGGCGCTGAAGTTCCGATGACTGCCGAACCGACACCGGCCGCTACCGAAGAAACCCCCGCCGAGCCGACTCCAGCTCCGGCGGCGGAAGAAAAGCCGGCTGAAACACCTGCGGAACCTGCTGCCGAAGAAAACCCCGCTGAAGCCAAGCCGGAATAGTTCCGTAGCTGAAGCATCTCAGTTGATATCGCAAAGCCCGATCTGTTCTGCAGGTCGGGCTTTGTCTTTGGCCATTCGCGATGTCTGCTACGGTGACTCCCGGGCCGAGCTTCGGGACTTCAAAAAAGCAAAAATCGATTCTGTGACCGCATCATCCGGGGTGCCAATTTCCCGATTGATGGTCATGTGCGTCTTCCCTTCCGCGCCGATCACTTCCACCGAGACTCCACATTCACGTAACGCGTCGGCCAACGCTTCAGATTGCAGCTTGCCATCTCTCCGTGTGGCGACATACAGAATCAGAAAGGGAGGAATGTTCTTGTCTCGGGCCACATGTGTGATCGGCGAAGCATCCCGCTGTTTTTCCGGGTCTTCGGTAAAGACCGATTTATAGATCTCTCGCATGCGGGGCAAGGGCGTAATCTGAATCTGTCGCGGCACATCGTATGCGGCTCCATCCAACAGCACGGTGCCTTGGATTGTCGATAACGGCAGCCCGACGTCTTTCAGGAACCGCTCATCGGTCGAGACCAATGCCGCCAGATGGGCTCCCGCAGAATGTCCCATCACAAAGAGTTGGGCGGGATCGCCCCCGTACTCGGCGATGTGAGTCTGCACCCAGTGGATCGCACGGGCGACGTCGGCTGCCTGTTCACGCGGAGACGTTTCTGCCGTCATCCGATAGTTGAGGCTGACGAAGAGATAGCCCCGATCAACGAAGACCTGCGGCTTCTCCTGTACCTGTGATTTGTCGCCGATTCTCCAGGCACCGCCATGAATAAAGAGCATCACTGGCTTGAGCACATCGGATTTCGCCGGGGCATAAATATCAAGCGACTGAGACGGGGCCGCCTTCGTTTCCACATAAGAGACATCACGTTGGACCGGTTCCAGGCCTGTGGCACTGGCAATCAGAACCACACCCAAGATGCCCCCTGCCAATCGCAACCCTGCCATGTTGTGCCTCCGAATCGGGGTTCACATGCCGTATGGTCTCATCGTTGTACAACTTGGCCCGTAGCAGTAAAACCCCAATTCTCCCCCCGCGGTTTCGGGAAGAGCCGAGAATGTCTGATTATTGATTGGCGGCCAGAATGATGAGCCGAATGGCCAGGTAATGGCAAGCGCTCCCCGCAATCACCCACAAATGCCAGACGGCATGGGCATACCGCACCGAAGCACTACGAACAAAAAAGGGAATACCCAGGCCATAACAGATTCCGCCGGCCAGCACCCAGACAATGACCATGCCGGGGGCCAGTCGGGACAATGCAGGCAGGCAAGCCATGGGCAAGATTCCCATGACCCCGAAGGAAAGTTTGTCGCGGCTGGAGAGATCACGCACTTGCCAGACTCTCAAGACTCCCAGACAGGCCGCAACCCACATCGCCACCAGCAGCCATAACCAGCTGAGCTGATGAAAATACACCGCAGCAAACGGCGTGTAGCCCCCGGCCATGAAGAGATAGATGCTAGCCTGATCCAGCATGCGGAACCGTTCCCGCCACCGCGGGTCATAGAACGCATGTGAAAGGGTGGAGCAGGAATACACGAGAAGTAAGGTGGTGGTATAGACAACCACGGCCCACCGCACGGCTGCTGGGGACTCTGCGGAACACCCCAGCAAATAGACGGTCCCAATGATCGCGAAGATCAAACCGAGCCCGTGCGTCACCAGATTGGCCAGCTCATCGGCAGGACGAAACACGCTGGTCATGAGGGCTCAATACGCGAGACGCTTCTGCAAGGGTTCGCGAATCCCGCTATTGGAAAAGCTTCTGCGCAAAGTAGTACAAGTCTTGCTGCCATTGCTGCGGGTCATGCCCATGTGCGGGGACATGCCAGACGTGGGGCACTTCGTGCTCTTTCAGATAGCGATGCGTTCGCTGACTGACAAAGATCAGACCGTCCTTACTACCACACGACAGCCACAGCAACTTCAACGATTTCGCCGCGGCGGGATCAGGCAGCAATTCCATCGGAGCTTTAGTGTTCGGGGCCGAAGAGAAACCGCCGACCCAGCCGAACGTGTCCAGATGAGACAAGCCAAAGTTCAATGACTGTCCGCCCCCCATCGATAGCCCGGCGAGAGCCCGGTGCTCGCGATCCTTCTGAACGCTGTAACGGGCTTCAATCGTGGGAATCACATCTTCGAGCAGATCCTTCTCAAAGTAGGCAAAGGCCGGAGCCGCCGCGAAGATGTTCCCTTCCGCCCGATCATTCTTCTGTGCCCGGCCGTTCGGCATCACAATGATCATCGGCACCGCTTTGCCATCGGCGATGAGGTTATCCAAGAACGGCTGCGTATGAGCAAACCGATCCCACTCGGTTTCATCCCCGCCAATGCCATGCAGCAGATACAGCACGGGATACTTCTGATCCTTGGAATACCCTGGCGGCGTGTAGACGTTCATCTTGCGGCGGGTACCGACCGACTTGGAGTCGTACTCGATCATCTCCAGTTTGCCATGGGGAACATTCTCGCGGACCGCATCAGCCCCTTCAGGCAAAGCCGGAAACGCAGGGACATCGTCTTTGTCCAACACAATCGGCCCGCCAAACCCACGCGGCTCACCCGATCGGCGGTCACCTTTGGTCTGGGGTTCCTGAGCAAAGACTGTCAGCGAAGTGAGCAAAACCATCAGTAACAGGGAATGTTGCATGGCATGCACCAGTACGGAAAGTTAAGAGTGAGATTCCGCTTTGCGACACTTGTGATGATAGCCAGCAAGACCGGTTTGGAGCCCGTCTTTCAGCGGGTGATGGCTTCCGCTTTCACGTAGAGATGCTTCGGAGGCTCCGAATAGTATTGAAACAACGCGGGACAGATCCAGCCCTCCATCGGCGGGTCATCCAGCTGATAATAGTTGCCGGTCCCATCACTGCGTGTCCAGGAGAGATGCTTCTGATGGCCCGGAAATGGCTGGGCGGAGAACAACAGCCGAAAACCCGATTTCGCGTTCGGAATGTCTTTCACCAGTTCGTCGATCATCTCGGGAATACCGGCGACAAAGGGTTCCTTCCGTAAGCCGACGGCCGGATCATCGAACACCCAGGTGCCGCTGTCGACGTAGGGGGCAATCACCAGAATGGCATTGTTCGAGGGTGCCAATTTATGTCCTCCAAACTGCAGCCAGCAGGTGGTCCCGATGATGATGGCCGCACCCAGAAACACGAGCGCAACCAACCGCCGGGCCACAGCGCGATCGACAACCGGCTTGACGGGGGCCGACGTCTGGAGTGAATCGACAGAACCGTCAGAGGTCGGTTGCATGGTCAATATCCCGGTTTCCGCGTTCGTTCACAGAGGTACTTGCGTCCCGCTGTGACACTGAAATGCAGATGATAGCTCCTGCATCAATCACCGTGCTGGCACTGCAGGCTGGCGTTTCGATCTTACGACTTCAAATCCGCAATGCAGAAGCTGCCGTAGGTGTGGACGCGATCGCGGCGGTGCAGGTCTTCGGCGAGCGGACGGTTGTATTCGAGCAGGCTGCCGAGATCACATTCCTGTCCATCCTTTTTGATGCGCAGCGTGTTCACGAACTCGCCATTGAGGTCGGCACTGCGCCACAGAATGCGGGCACCGGGAGCCGACTTGGTAACGATCGCCTGCCATTCGGCCGTGAGAATTTTCTTGCCGGGTTCACGCGTCAACCAGTCCATGTGATCGAGCAGAATAAACCGCGTGATCTCGCCGGGATGCTGTTCGACGAAATCGAGTACCGAACTGGTATGCGTGGTCACGGTCTCTTGTACCGTGGTCCGCATCAGTTGGAAGTTTTCCGGCCGCAGGTATTCCGGGCAGCAATCTGGCGTGTATTCCCCACTCAGGTAGACCCGCCAGAAGTAGTTGTCTTTCAGTGGCAGCCGAGTGAAGACGGTTTCCACGCGATCGATGACGAACTGTAGAATCCCGCCGGGATAGCTTTCGTCAATATGCCGCCGTTGCGAACGAGGCACGCCCAACATGGCGAGCGTAGCGTCACGCCGCATGATCCAGCGGATCATGGGTCGCCAAAGCCGTTCGGCCATCTTGTACTGCTGATAGATGTCCTGTTGCTGTTCGACGCTATCGGCAGCGAGAAGTGCGTTGACCGAATCCCGCAGCTTGGCGATGCGGTCGACGTAGTAGTTCACCATCCAGGCAAAGGTGCCCGAGGTGCCGCGGAAGTAGAACGACTTGCGGCGTCCCTTACCGTGGAACATGTCGCCTTTACGATCCCAGAACGCACGGACTTCGGGTTCCAGGTTCGGCCGCAGCAGTTGCGGGTACAGCGTTTTCCAATCGGGGACTTTGCCGCGTCCGAACATCTGGAAGAACTGGCCGTGATCGAGATGCTTGGCGGCCGTCAGCTTGAGCTGCAGCAGGGCGTTCTGCCGGGGATTCATATCGACCGCGTGCACATGACCTGCCCCAGCGAGGGCGTAATCAAGGGCGTTGCACCCAGCGGAAGTGATCACCACCACACGGTCTTGCGGGGTGAGCTGCAGCGCGACCCGATCGAGCCGGGGGTCTTCCCAGCACTGGTTGTAGACGATGTTGCGTCCGTGGACGAACTTGAAAAAGGTCTTACTGAGCCGTTCACCAACCATAATATCTGCCGCGACAGCGGGCGCGCCGCGGAGACCGTGTCCGTGCTTGGTGACCAGAACAGAACACTTAACCGATTTCACTGTCTGACGTTACATCCAAGTACCATCAGCCGGAACTTCTCGGCGGCTCATGGCAATCAAACTAACGGACACCAGCGGTTTCGGGTTCTTCCCAGTCGACCAAGGCGGGCAATTCGACGTCGGACGGGAGGTGAAACTCGGTGAATTCCACGGGTTCCGACGGCTCAGCGGGGCGATCCTCGTCAAAGTAGCGAATCAATTCGAGCACGCCGGTGTCATATTCCACGAACGCCGTGCAATTCTCAACCCAGTCGCCCGTGTTGCAGTAGTCGATCCCGAAAATCTCGGTGGATGTAGGGTTGTGGATGTGTCCGCAGATCACTCCGTCGCACCCCTTGGACCGGGCATGATCGGCCAGCCGATGCTCAAAATCGCTAATGTACCGCACAAACTGCTTAACCGTCCGCTTTACCGAGTTGCTGAACGAATAGGTGTCCCCCGCCGATTGCCGCCGCAGACAACTCAGCAACCGGTTGGCTGACAGCAACGCATCATACCCATAGGAAGCCACCACGGAGACCCAGCGGGCGGCACACTCCACGCGATCGAATTTGTCGCCATGAGTCACCAGAAACTTGCGACCGTCAGCGAGCTTGATGACGAACTCGTCCTGCACCTTCACGAAGCTGAAATTCCAGGAAAACAGCCGCAAAAACGCATCGTGATTGCCCGGTGTGTAATAGATGCGGACGCCCTGTTCCGACAGCTCGTACAGCCGGCAGAGAATGTCGTTGAAGACCTGTTGCCAGGCGTGCGACTTCTTCAGCTTCCACCAGTCGATGAAGTCCCCGACGATGAAGATTCGTTCGGGATGATACTGGTCCAGAAACTTCAGGAACTCGTCGACATGGGCATGCCGACAGCCGAGGTGAATATCGCTCACAAAGAGTGAGCGAACGTGGCGACGCGTCCTTGCTGGTGTAGCCGACATGTCGATACTCTCCGACACAGGGGCAACGGATAGACTCAAGCGACTCACTTCCCTCAAGACCCGGGCTGCCGTCGGCGGGAGACTCCGCCCCCGCCGGAGACAACATGCTGTCCTCTAGTATTATCTATCCGGGAGTGATTCAGGCTTCATGAACTTGCGATGAGGAATTGACGAAATCGCCCATCCGACAAGAACTTTGGTCGGTTTGTCGACGGAAAATTGACGGTGATTGGCAGCTGCTACTACACTCATCGTCTGATTTAAACCACTATAAGATTGTGCATGTGCTGATTTTGCAGCTCACGGCTCGAACACGGATTACGCCTGTCCTCCGAATCCCTGAGGGTCGGTTATGAAGCACGCGAATAAACATATTCGGGACGCCATCGAGTATGCTCAGGAAAAGGGTTGGACCCTGCGTCCGGGACACCACGCGTTTTGCATTCTGTATTGCCCGGCCGGCATGCGTGGTGGATGTCAGAAGAGCGTATGGTCGACACCACGAAATCCGGAAGCTCACGCCCGCGATATTCGTCGTGAGGTAGACAAGTGCCCTCACTGTGATCAAAACTGAGAGGGTTGCAAGAAGTCAGGAGTGTCTCATGTTGGAGCGGTTGTACGAATTCAAGCTTTGGCTTGCCGATGATCCGCGCGACTTGGATGATTGGTCAGGAGCACTCCTGGCCGCCGGCGCGGATGACAGTTCTCCAGGAATTTCCTGCGGCAAACCGTACGTGAAATTTCATCGAGATGCCCCGAGTCTCGAGGAGGCCGTCCGATCCGCGCATCAAGATGTGGTCACTGCAGGTTTGCGTGTCCTGCGTCTCGAAATCGAAGCGGAAGAACTTGCAGCCTGGAATCTGCAAGGCCATTGAGTTCATGTTGCCTGTATCAGTGCAACAGCCCCGCGTGACGCAGCAGGGGTTCGACCTGTGGGTCGCGGCCTCGGAATTCGCGGAAGACTTCCAACGGGTGGCGGCTGCCGCCGAGAGACAGCACGGTGTTACGGAACCGCAGACCGGTCGCCGTGACAGCGGCCGGGTCATCGAGGCCGGCATCTTCAAACGCGCCGAACGCGTCCGCACTCAGAATTTCAGCCCATTTGTAGCTGTAATAACCAGCGGCATAGCCTCCGCCGAAAATGTGGGAGAATGCGCACAGGAAACGATCTTCTGGCAACGGTGGTAGCACGCTGGTGCGCTCGGCTATGCGGCGGTGGACGTCGAACACCGTTTCCTCACCGGCAGGATCGAAGGTGGTGTGCAATTCCATATCGACCATGCCGAACTGCAACTGCCGCAGCATCATCGAGGCGACGCGGTAGTTCTTCGCTGCACAGATCTTTTCGTACAACGCTTCCGGCAGCGGTTCGCCGGTCTGATAGTGTGCGGTCATCCCCATGAGGGTCGGGCGGTGATAGCACCAGTTCTCCATGAACTGGCTCGGCAGTTCGACGGCATCCCATTCCACGCCACTGATGCCTGCCGCATCGGGGTAGTCAATCGTCGTCAGCATGTGCTGCAGGCCATGTCCCATTTCATGGAACAGCGTTTCGACTTCACGGAAGGTCATGAGGGCCGGCTTATCGCCAACCGGGGGCGTCTGGTTGCAGACGAGGTGCGCAATCGGCTTCTGCAATTGGCCGTTGATCCGCCGACGGCCGAGGCAATCGTCCATCCACGCACCGGGGCGTTTGTTCTCCGGTCGGGAATAGGGGTCGAGATAGAACGACGCCAGATGTTCGCCCGAGGCGTCGTTCACGTGATAGAAACGCACATCGGAGTTCCACAGCGAAACACCCTCGGTCACCTGGGTGACGGTGATGTTGAACAACCGGCTGAGCAGATCGAACAGCCCGTTCAATACGCGTTCAAACGGGAAGTAGGGCCGGACTTCATCGTCGGTGTAGGCGTAACGTTCTTCCCGCAGACGCTCGGCCCAGAAGGCGATGTCCCACAAGGCGAGCGGCGTGGCATCACCGCGGCGGGTTTTGATGGCTTCCAGATCTTTCAGATCCTGCTGCGCGGGTTGCCATGATGCCGTGCGCAGTTGTTCGAACATCGCCTGAATGGCGTCGACACTCGGGGCCATCTTACGCATCAGGCTGACGGCCGCGAAGTGCGGATAACCAAGCAGCGTCGCTTTCTCTTTGCGGAGCGCGAGAATCTTCGTGATGAGGTGGGTATTATCGAGTTGGCCGGATGAGGCCCGCGTGACAAAGGCCCGGTAGAGTTCTTCCCGCAGTTCACGAATGCGGCAGTGCTCCATGAACGGGGTGAAAAGGGCGACTTCCAGCGTAATCCGCCAGGGGCCGGTTTCGGGGGTCGCCGGTGTCGCGGCCTCTTTGTTCGCCTTGTTCCACGCTTGTGCGGCCAGTTGGCGGAGCGAACTCGGCCAGCCTTCGGCGTCTCTCGCTTCGGTCACATCGAGCGAAAACGCCTTCGTGGCATCGAGCACATGGTTCGAGAATTCCGAGCCCAGCTTCGAGAGTTCCTGCTCGATTTCATTAAACCGGGCACGCTGTTCGACAGGGAGTCCGATGCCCGCGAGCTCGGCGTCTTTGATGCGGTCGATGATAATCCGTTGCTGCGGGCCATTGAGCTTGTCCCATTCCGGGCCATCCTTGAGGGCAACCAACGCCTTGTACAGCGGTTCGCTCTGCCGAACGCGTAAACTGAATTCCACGATCTTCGGCATCGCGATGTCGTAGGCGGTCCGCAGTTCGGGCGAATTATGGACGCCGAAGAGATGTCCGACCGGTTTCCAGGCATACTCGAAGGGCCGCTCCAGATCTTCGATCAGCCCCATCGTGCCGGCCCAGGTCGGCTGCAGTTGTGTTTCGATGGTCGCCAGATGTTCCAGTGCCTGCGTGACGGTTTGCTCGACGGCGGGAAGCACATGTTTCGGAAGGATGGCAGCGAAATCGGGCAGGCCGGATGAAGCTAACAGCGGGTTCGATAAGGCAGACATGCGCGACGCATCCTCCATGAACGTTTTCGGTAACGGATTCCGCAGAAGATACGCGAACGGCAAGCGATCGACCAGCCCGCAGCGCAAGCAAGGGGGCATTCCCAGCGGGATAGGCCCTTGCTCGCGCTGCGGGCTAGTGGATGGAGCATTTCCGGCGACACCGTCGCCGGCTTTTCAACTCTCGCATCATTGCGACTTCTTTTTCGCGTTCTTCGCCTTTTTGTTACCGCCGCCACCGGCGTTGCTGGGGAGTTCCGGTACATTGTCGGTCGGCAGGTGTTTCAGGAAGTCCTGCTTGATTGCTGCGTACTGTGGGTTCGCGGCTTCGTTCTTCCACTCATACGCATCGGCCGTCTCGTTGTAGAGTTCCTCGTCGCCATTGGCGTAGCGGATGTAATGCCACTCGCGCGACCGCAGACTATGGTTCTGCAAGTGGAACGTGGTGATCGCTGGTTGCGTCCAAGGTGTGGCGGGGTCTTTCAATAACGGTTGAATACTCGGCCATTTTACATGGGCGGGGGTTGGGATGCCGCTCAATTCACATAGCGTCGGATAGACCGACATGAAATCGACCGGCGTTTCGCACACGGTATGCGGCTTGGTCACCCCCGGTGCCACGAAGATCAGCGGTGCCCGTGTCGCCTCTTCCCACAATGCGAACTTCCGCCAGTGTTCTTTCTCACCCAGATGCCAGCCATGATCGCCCCAGAAGACGATGATGGTGTTGTCTCGATAAGCCGACTTCTCCAACCCCTCGATCAACCGGCCGACCATCGCATCACAGAACGAGATCGTTGCCAGATAGGCCTGCACCGCTTCTTTCCACCGGCCCGACTTCAACATTTCCGCATGATCGCCCTGCGGCTTGGCCATCTTGATGCCCGAGGGCGGGATATCGGCGAGATCGTTCTCCTGTGTCGGCGGCAGTTGAATCGCATCGAGCGGATGCAGGTCGTAATACTTCTGCGGCACGTTCCAGGGCATGTGCGGCTTCACGAGACCGATCGCGAGAAAGAACGGTTTCTCCTGCTGGGATGACAGCTTCTCCAGCCCATAGCTGACCACCTTGTAGTCGGGCATGTCCGCATCTTCACTGGCGAGTGGGGCGAACTTGATGCCGCCGACACCGTCATTCTTCACGCCCGGGGCGAACTGCTTCGACTCGCCGCCCGATTTCTCGAAGTACTCGGTCCACTCGGGATCACGATGAGCACTGCCGTGATAAATCTTGCCCGCGCCGTAAACGTTGTAGCCCGCGTTCAGGAACTGCGTCGTCAAGGTCTTCGAAGGATCGATCACCGGCTGCCAGTTCTGGCCATTGTCGTAGACGCCGGTTTGCCCCGGCCGAAGTCCCGACATCATCGCCGCCCGCGACGGATTGCAGACCGGTGCCGCACAGTAACTGCGGGTGAAACGCACCCCCATCTTCGCCAGCCGATCAATATTCGGCGTTTTCGTCTGCGGATTACGCCCGAGATAACCGACCCAGTGATTCAGATCATCAACCGCGATGTAGAGCACATTAGGTTTGTCCGCCGCGATCAAGGGCGACGATAGTAGCATCATAAGACAGAACGCACGCAACATGATGTTCATCCTGTGGGAAAGCCGAGTCCGCGATACTGGACCAGCCTGTTATAGCAACTCAGCGATCGGTTCGCCGCTGGGCAAGATGGGGAGTGGGCGGCCGGCGTTGTCGAGGTAGCTTTGGTGGTAGTCGATGCCGAAGCGGTGATAGATGGTCGCTAGCAGACAGTTGCTGTCCATCGGTCGAACCACGGGTTCCTCGGCCTTGGAGTTCGTGGCACCAATCACCTGACCCATCTTGAGACCGCCACCGGCCAGCAGGACCGACATGGCTCGCGGCCAGTGATCGCGACCCGGACGGCGGCTCTTGTCCTGATAGGCAATGCGCGGCGTACGACCGAATTCGCCACAGAAAATGAACAGCACACGCTGATCAAGCCCACGGGCAAAGAGGTCTTCGATGAGGGCCGACATCGATTGATCGAGGCTCGGAAGTTTTTCGCGATAGGCCGTGAAGATGTCGGAGTTGACGGAATGATCGTCCCAGTTGCAGGTGCGGCCGGTTTCCGGTTTCAAACGAAACGTGGCCTGACATTGCACGAATCGCACGCCCGCTTCGACCAGTCGGCGACACGTGAGCAGACTCTTGCCCCAATGCGAATCGCCGTATCGCTGACGGGTTTCTATCGTTTCCCGCGACAGGTTGAAGGCCTCTTGTGTCTTCCGACTGGCGAGCATGCCGAAGGCCTGTTGCTGAAAACGATCGACCGCTGTCGCCGAAGCGGTGGCATCGACCCAGCGCGGCAGCGTATCGAGTTCGCGCAGCAGCGATGTCCGACGATTGAGGGTCAGTACCCCTTGCGATGTGATCGCCAACGCATCGGTCGCGGCATCGCCGGTGGTGTAGAGCGGCACGGGATCGTAGGTGTTGTTGCCGGTCGATGTCAGCGGGTTGGGTGTCGGCATGTATGGTGCGAAACCCGGGCCGAGGTAACCGGGTCCGCTGCCATACAATTTGGTATTGGCGATGAAGGGCGGAATGCCCTGTGACGGATCACCCAACTGTTCGGCGACGATCGCCCCCAGTTCGGGATGCTCGGCGTCTTGCAGATTGGCCTGACGCGAACTGTAACCGGTGAGAAACCGATGCGTACCGCCGGAATGCTCGGCCCGTTGATGATGCAGGCTGCGGAGCAGCGTGAATTTGTCGGCACATTGAGCCACCCGCGGCAGACACTCCGTGATCTCAATGCCGGGAACATTCGTCGAAATCGGACGGAATGGCCCGGCATACTCAGCGGGAGCGTTCGGCTTCAGATCGAAGAGATCGATATGACTTGGTCCGCCGTTGGCCCAGAAGAGAATGACGGAGAAGTCATTGTTCGTTGATGGGGTGCGTTCTTCTGTCGCGAACAACAGCCGGGAGGCCGGGTCGAGACCGGTGGTGAGGGCACCGAGACTGAGGCCGCCCAACCGCAGCCATTCCCGGCGGGAAATGGGGGGCGTCGATCGTGGCAGTGACCCGAACATGCCGCGAAATCCCGAAAGAAGAGCCCGTTGATTGGAACGGACCGGGTGCGAGAGCGTGGCGACATATTAATGCTGGTTGATGCTTGTGTCCAGCAGAATCGATAGTGCCGCGGCTACTGATGAGGGCTGGCCAGTTCCGACGAACGCGTCACTTGGCGAGATACGGGCCGCTTTTGCCACCGGTCTTTTCGAGCAGTCGTGCCGGGCCGAGGGTCATGCCGCGATCGACCGCCTTGCACATGTCATAGATGGTGAGGGCGGCGACGGAGACGGCGGTGAGAGCTTCCATCTCGACACCTGTGCGGCCATGCATGCGAGCCGTGGCTTCAATTCGCACGGTGTGGTCATCCACAAAGGCGAGTTGCAGTTCCACGCCGTCCAGCCCGAGGGGATGACACAGCGGAATCAGGTCTGCGGTCCGTTTGGCTCCCATGATGCCAGCGAGGCGGGCGACTTCGAGCACGTCGCCTTTCGCGACCTGTTTGTCTCGAATGAGTGCGGCAGTTGCGGGTTGCATGGTAACGAACGATTCGGCGCGGGCCGTGCGCAGCGTGATCTCTTTCGCCGCGACATCGACCATGCGACTGGCACCGGTGTTATCGAAATGGGTGAGGGCAGACATTATTTCTTCTCGGCGGTATCGGCGAGGGAGCGGTAGAAGCGCTGCACAAGGTCTTCATACTGCGGGACCATGCGCTCGCCATAGGCGTTGAGGAGTTGCTCGCGGACTTTGTCGGGCAGGTGGCCCCAGACATCAACTTCGAGACGCCGGCGGGGCAAGGTTGCCACGGGAACATCACGGGTCGGACCGGTCCGTTCTTCAGAATCCTCGGCCTGCGTGCGGTTCTGCATCTCACCCGGCACTGCGGCGGAAGACGATTCCTTGCCGGCTGCGTTCTGTTGAGATGACTGCGATGGCTTACTCGAAGAAGATGTCTTTCGCTGCGATGGCTGACCGCTGCTTCCGCTTTGACCGTTGCTGCTACTGCTGTTGTTCTGGGAGTTGGAGGACTTTTGCGGCGGGGGCTGCTTCAGCAAATCATCCAGTTCCTGAATGATTTTGCGTTGCAGTTCTTGCGTGTCGAGCCCGGTCTGCTTTTCGCTGAGCTGTGTCGACGCCTGCTGCATTTTCTCGGTCAATTTTTCGAGCCGGGCATCAATCGCACCGGGTTCGGACTTCGGCGGCTTGATCGCGGAATCCGCCGTCGCTGGCGGATCTTTTACCGGCAGGGGTTCATCGGCCGAAACCATGGGCAGACCGCAGCCGATGACCAACAGACAACCCATCCATCGTGACCAGCAGAGGATCATGGTTTTTCCTTGTCAGCCGGAGGAACTGGGGATGCGTCATCATCCGGGGCTTGATCATTGGCTGCCGGCGCGACGGGTTGCGACTGGCGATACAGCTCCACTAACCGTTCCGTCAATTGAATCAACGCGGCTTGTTCGTCGGTGAGATCGGCCAGCAAGGGGAGCAGTTCTGCGGGGAACGTCCCATCGGCCTGGCGTTGTGTCTCAAAGAATTCCGTCCGTGCGAGGCAATCGGCCTGTAGCTCCCGCAACAGGGTGAGTTGCAGTTTGATCGACAGGCTTTCGCCTGGCGGCCCGGCATTCTGCGAATCGTTCTCTTCTTCGGAATTCTCTGATGGCGGTTGTTCCGCTTCGCTGTCGTCCGCTGCTGCCTGCGACTCTTCCCAGGCCTTCAGAATACGGCTGAGCCGCTGGGCGGCATCGCGTTCCAGCATGAGAGTGATGGCATCGACCGTGCGGTTTTCGAGCCGCTGAGCCGCCTGATCAAGATTGCGGGCCACACTTTCCAAAGCCGCCTTGGCGACCACCGCCTGCTCGACTTTGTTCTCGGCTTCCAAAGTCAGTTGTTGAAGTTCGCGCTCCACTGCCGACAGATCTTGCAGCGACCGCAATTGACCACGTGAGAGCTTGCCTTTGGCCTGCCGTTCGGTATCGAGTCGCGTGGTCTCTTCGATCACACGGTCCTGTCGGATTTTGATCGAGGTGAGTGCCCCGGCGATGCGTTCCAGTTCTTCCTGCGCGAGTTGTTCTTCGGCCTGTTCGCGCTGGGCGGTCAGTTCTTCCTGCAGCTGTTCGGCTTCTTCGGCGGCGGCAGCCAACTCGGCAGCCGCCGATTCATGATCGCCCGCTTCCAAGGCCTGCTGAGCCGCTTTCAGTCGTTGCGACATCGACTGGGCGGCATCGGCACCGCGACGGAGTTTCAACCGTTCGAGTTGACGTTCCAGCTGATCGATGCGCTTCCGCAACTCTTGGGCATCTTGCGACAAGGCTTCCTGCGAAGGGGCCTGCGGGCCTGACTGCCGGGCTGCTTCGTTCCGCTTCTGCAACTGATCGAGATCATCTTGCAGGGCTTCTGCCTGCTGCTCGGCAGCGCGGGTTTGTTTGACCAACTGTTCGGTGTCATCGGGACGATCGGAAGTCCAGTCATCGAACAATCGCCGCAAGGTCTCTGTCGATTGCTGCTGTACCGGCCCAGCTTCACCGAGGCGGTTGCTGGCGAGTTGATCGGCGGCTTGCCGCAGCTGCTGGCCCAGATGGTCCTGTTCCACCTGGTTCGCAAGTTCCTGAGCCTGTTCCGATCGCTGAGGATCATCCGCCTCCAAGCGTTGCGAGAGTTTGGCGAAATCTCTTTGGGCTTCATCGACTTCTTGTGCGATGCGGCGTTGTTCATCGGCCAATGTTGCCAGGTCGGCCCGCTGCTGCGGTGTCAGTTCGGGCAAGGCTCGTGACAGGGTTTGAGCACCGAGTTCGGCCGACTTCTCATTGAGTTCCGATTGCCGATCTGCCAGCGAGCGCAACGTCTCGCCCAATTGCCGATCGGTTTGCCACTGCGAGAGTTGCAGCAGGCGTTCAGTCAGGGCCTGCTTCACGGCCTCCTGCAATCGTTCTGCTTGTGCGAGTTTCTGTCGACCGGCGGCCGCTGCCTCTTTTGATGCATCAGTGGGCGGAGTTTGCGGCGATTCGGAAACGGGTTGTGAAGCTTCAAGCTGCTTCTGAGCCTGAGCGAGTTCCTGATCGAGCTGTGGGAAGGTGCTTTCAGCGAGTTCCTGCAGTTGCTGGCTGAGCTGTTCCAGTTGCGGCTCGGCTTCCGCGTCGTGCAGTTGATTCGCCGGGAATTCGGCTCGCAGTTGGGCAATCCGCGGCGCCAAACCACGACCTTCGTTGGTCAATTGGGCGGTCAGACGACGTTGATCGGCTTGCAGACGGCTGAGCCGATCGTGATCGCTGGCCCGCAATTGGCCAGTTTCGCTCAATTGCGTTTGCAGCTGTGTCGTCTCTGCCTGGAGTCGCGCCTGCTCCTGCTGTGCCGCGCGGAGTTCTTCCACCATATCGGCGATCCGGCCGGTCAATTCCCGCTGCTTTTCGTCAGCGGAGACCACCAGCAAAGTCCGCGGCGCACTCTTCCCGATATGGGGTTCGCCCAGGTCATAAGCATCCAATGCTTCAACGCGAAAGACAATACGATCACCGGCCTGAAGTTGCAGCGGTTCCAAGGCCCAGTCGACACCATAGGCCGCCTGTTGCGGCTGTGAGGCGGACAACTCCTGCAGCACATCATTTTGAATTGCGGCCGCAGAGTTCTCACCATTCGGGTCGTTCCGTCGCAATTCCCACGACCGCCGCAGTTGCGTGAGTCCCAGGTCATCGCGAGCCTGCATGGCTAAGGGAACCGTTGCGGTCGGCGTGACCCAGACATCGGCCGTTGGTTCGGTCAGCACCATCTCAGGAATGGCATCGACTTCGCCTCGAATTTCCAAGGCAGCAGGACGAGTGTCTGCGAAGCCACGATGGTCTCGCAAGACAAAGTTGAGCGTCACACTCCCCGGCTGTGCGATTTTGAGCGTTGATGTCCAGTGCTGATGATCAGCAGAGACCGGCACGTTTTGTGACGGTTGTTGCCCCACCCGTTGCTCCACCTGCTCGACGGGTCGATCAGCCGAGCCTTGGAATTCGACATCCGAGCCCAGCCAACCACGAACCTGTGCCGAACCCGTGGGCAAGGTGACCACAGGTTGTCGTGTATAAGCCGGGGGCGTGACCGTGATGGCGAGTTCCGACACGCGCGGCGGATCGACCGCCACAAGTCGAAACCACGGCATGGTCTGGTCATCACCACCGACAACCCGGAATTCCAGCGCGTCATGTTCCGCCAACAGTGTGATGGGGGCCGTGGCTCGTGTGGTAGTATCGGTCGCGGTTGAGCTGCGGGGATAGAGTGGCAATTCTTCAATGGCACCCGGGCTCTGGGAACCAGCGGGCCGCTGTTGCAACCGCAGATTTTCCGGCAAGTCGCCGCGTGTGTTTTCCACTTCCAGCGACAGTTCATCTCCACGCACCACATGCACGGCATCGCGAGGGTCCCAAGGCAACGGCTGCCCGTCCGCATCAAGCAGCCGTAAGACAACCGATTGTGGCCACGAGATCCGTCCCCAAGGCCAGGCTAACCGTCTCACCGCTGTTGCGGCTTCCAGGGGATACGCCTGCAGGACGGCAGCAGCCACCACGCACAGAACCAGTGCGGCCAATACAAGCGGACTGATGCGGCGGGCTTCGATCAGATCATCGGGAGTAATTTGTTGCAGGTCGGCCTGAGCCTGACGAATGACCACGGTCTGAAGTTCGGGCGAACCATAACGCGGGTCGACCGCCTGCCTCTGAAACTCCGCCGCCGAGGAAAGACGATGGGCCAGGCCGGGAAAGCGTCGATCGAGTTGCTGAGCGAGAACCAGATCGGTCAAGGGAAACCGTAAGGGCCGCCACAAGGTTCGCCAGAGCGTGAACGTCCCCAGTCCGCAGAGACCGATGGACAGGAGAATCCGCATCCCGACATCGTCAATCCGCAACCACCAGTCGCAGAAACCCGCAAGCAGCGAGCCGCCCAGGACCGCAACCACACAGGCACTCAACCCCGACCACCAAATGACCCGCCGCAGCCGCCGCCGCAACGTGGCAAATACCGGCCAACCGGAACTGGGGATTTCTGAGTCGGGATGCATACCAGCATCCTAGTCGTTTCTTCGCGGACTCTCCACAAGAATTCCCACTAAAGAAACACACCACGGAAGCGAGTCCCGTGGTGTTGTGTCGATTGGCGGTCGTAATGTTTCCCCGTTGCCGGGGGCTGCTGCCCGGAACTGAGTTGGGTTTCGGGATAGCCTAACCTTATGAACGGGTTGTGGAAGTGAGCGTCTGTAAAACCGATCAGTATTCGAGCTGAGCCCCCACGCTGATACCTTGCAGGATGGCTCCCGAGAAATCGATATCGAGACCGAAATCCGATTGCTGCGGCTGCCCGCCTGTCGCACTTTGGATGTTATAGACAATGTTGTCAGCAGGGCGAGTGATCAAGCCCGTCCACAGGAAGTTGTAAGCCACAAAGGCCGACAGGTGATCGCCCAGATTCAACCGCGAGTAGACCTCAAGGTCACCCACAATGCCGAAGGTGGTGTTCTTTTCGTACAGCGATTGCGATGGATCGTTCGGACCAAGAACCTGAACCGTGCTCAGTTCCGCTCGATACGAATTCAGCCCCATCATCACTTTGGGTTGTGCCCCCAGGACGAACCACTTGCTACGCAGTTCCGCCCGCAAACCGATCTGCGGACCATACACGTTGTTAATCGTAGTCGAGTCGATCTTGCGAGAAACCACCTGAGACGTGGGTAAACCCGTGGTGAAGTCGAAATCATTGAAGGTATATAGCCCCGATTGCCGCAGGTCTTCCGAGAAATTCAGATAGCGAAAGCCGATGAACGGCATCGTTACCAGGGGACTATTCGGATTGAATGGAGCAAACAGGAAGTTGGCTTCCGAACCCCAGAGTTTGGTCTTCAAACTCGACTGATAGTCGAGATCGTTAACCAGCAGGAAATTATCTCCCGCGGGAAGTTGACCATCAATCAGCACGGCTTGAGCCACAGCATCCACAATATTGGACGAGCTAAAGTTGTCCAACAGGCCGTCGCCATTGGTATCGATCGGTGTTAGTCCCGAGACATCGACCACGCCGTCACCATCGAGATCAAGGTTTCGGTAGTCCGGGAAACCCATGCGGGACGTACTGGATTGCAAAGCGAAGACACTGGCTTCGAAGGTACCAGCTTCCGTGGAGTTCAAACCGAACGTCATGCGGATGCCGTTGTTCTCGTTGGTAAAAACTTTGTCGAGACTGGGCTGAACGGCCACGATCTGGTTGCCGTTCTGGTCAGTCAGGAAGAAGGCTGGGACTTCCGAAACCGGAATCGGCAGAATCGAATTGTTGGAGGCCAGCGTCAGGTTCGTCGGTGCACCGAGAATGTTGTCGCCAGGATCTGAAATGTCCCACAACAGATACTCGGTACGGAAGTAAGCATGACGGAACGCATTCTTTAGCGCCCGTTCCAGCGGGCTGTCTTCGTACAACCAACCCTGGTCGTCGGGCAGTTGCTCGTAGATGGTGCGGCCCGGTCCCGCGGGCAACGGACCATTCGGTCCATAGCTCCGAGATTTGGACTTGGTTTTCTGGCGGCTGTACCCGTAGGCCCCCATGTCGCCATAGACCGCTGATCCATCGGGGTAATAACCCGGCGGGGCTGACTGCGCCAGGCTCACGCCCGGGAGCGCCAGTGACAGGCACAGCAGGGTGAGAGTGGACCACCTGGACATGTTCATCTTCCTGGAGTCTCTCACGTCCATCCCTAGATTCCGACTGCGAATAACGCACGCGCAAATCGGCCGACTTTTACGGCTATACCGATGGTATCGGATGTTCTGGTCAGAGAACTTGGCACAAAGCCGACTCGATCTGTGAATTTGTAGCGATTGTGTCGATTGTGAGGTTCGGCACAAATCGCCGATGACCATGAGGGCATTGCAAAGGCCCCCGACTTCACAGATCTCCAACCGCTCGGTTGAAAAGCCAAACGCCCGGCAGCATCGCGCCGGGCGTTTGCTTAACGTGCATCATTTCAGGCAGGATCGCCACAGCATGGTGTGTGCGATCTAATAGGTGAGCTCGCCACCGACGTTGAGACCTTGCAGAATGGCACCAGAGTACTTGACGTCGAGCTTAAAGTCCGATGCGTAATCGTAAGTCCCTACGCCATCACCATCTGGGTCATTCAGTGTTTGCGAGGCGTTGTAGACGATGTTGTCGTAAGGACGCGTCAGCATTCCGGCCCACATCAGGTTGTAACCAACCATCAGGTTCAGGTGTTCGGTGATCCGGATTCGCGAATAGACTTCCAGGTCACCCACCACGCCAAAGGTCGACTCATTTTGAGTCAGGAACTGATCGATATCGGTCGGGCTGAGGATGTTATCGGTGGCCAGGTTGGCTTTGTAGGTATTCAATCCCATCATCACCTTGGGCTGAGCTCCAAAAGTCACCCATTTGTTGATCAACTCGGCCCGCAGACCGACCTGCGGTCCGTACAGGTTGTTGATGGTCGTCGCATCGATTTTGCGATTGACGATCTGTGAGTTAAACGTATTGGTAGCTGTATTGAGCGTGGAGAACGTGTAGGCCCCATTCTGACGGAAGTCTTCCGCGTAACGGAAATAGCGGAAACCGAACATCGGACGAATGGAAACCGGACTGTTGGGGTCAAAGGTTTCCATGAGGAAGTTGGCTTCCGTGCCCCAGATGGCTGTTTTCAGCGAAGCGACATAACCCTGATCCCACACGATGCGGAAGTTATCGCCCCGGCTGGGAATATCGACAATCGTGGTGTTCCCATTCGCATCGAGAACCGGGTTACCATTGCCATCGACTTGAATCTGTGTTCCCGGGCTAAGCGGGTTTTGAATGGTAGGAATGGGCGGGGAAAACGTCCCGGGTGTTGAGGGGTTCAACAACGGTTGTGGGACTTGGCCGTTGATCAAAATCGGAATCGCGAAGGCTTCGAAATCGTTGACCACATCATCGGAGAGGCCGTTACCGTTCCGATCGAACTCTCCGACGGTCAGTGGTGTGAAGATTTCCCCGAAGATGCCATTTCCGTTGCTGTCGTAGATGTCGTACTGAGAAACTGGATTGCGGATGATTGGCGAAGTGCTCGTTTGCAGCGTAAAAATGCTGGCTTCGAACGTGCCGGCATTCAACACCGGCAGGCCAAATGTCGCACGAATTCCGTTGTTGCTGTCGACCCGCACGTCTTTGAGCGATGGTTGCACCACGGCGATCAGCGATTGATTCACCGTCGCGGGATTGCTGATCTGAAACGCCGTCAACGGATCTCGATACGGTTGAAAGACATACGGCTCGGTTGGATCGCTCGGATAGAGCGCGTCGTTCAAGGAGTTCGGGCTGAGGGCATTGAGCCCCAGAATGGCGGTATCGGAACCAATCAGGTTGTTTCCGGGTTCGCTCACCGACCAGTTCAGGTAGTCGACCCGAAACGTAGCATGCCGGAAGGTCTCTTTGAGCGCCCGTTCGAGTGGCGTGTCTTCGTAGAGCCAACCGGTATCGTCCGGCAATTCCTCGTAGATGGTACGGCCTGGACCGGCGGGCAAGGGACCAACTGGCCCCATCGATCGGGTTTTTGTTTTGTGTCCCACCTGGGTGTAGCCCGGCGACTGCCACCCCGCCGGTGTTACCCCCGGTTGCGGTGACTCATACGACTGCGCCCGCGTGGCGACCGGTACACCGATCGTCAACAAGAGCAGCGAGGTGAGCGTGCTCCACCTGGCCATGTTCACCTTCCTGGAGAATCCCGGTACCATCCCTGTATCCCCAGCCTGCACGGCGCGTAATCACGAGCGCGAACAGGCCGACTTTAACGGCTGTATCACCTGTATCGGATGGCGAGCCAAAGAGACTTCGTTCAAACAACCCACGAATGAGAAATTGTGACGGTTGTTCGGGATCTGACGCCCAACTGGCTGTGAAAGGGCAACCTTCAGGAAGACTGGGTCGTTTGGGTGGGTTGGCTTCGCGACGGACGCCGTTAGGCTCCCGAGCGTTTCTCATCGGGAATCAGCCGGTCGAGCACCCCGTTCACAAACGAGGGGGAGTTCGCTCCGCCGAACGTTTTCGCCAACTCCAGGGCTTCATCAATCACAACCCTGTGCGGCGTCTCGGTATAGAGCAATTCAAATAGCCCCAGACGGATCACGTTCCGGTCGGTCGGAGCCATGCGGCTGAGTGACCAGTTGGCGGCAGCTCCCTCGATTTTTTGATCGAGTGTCGCGCGCAGCTCCATCACGCCAGCGAAGAGGCTCCAGGCAAACCGACTCAATTCCTCGTCGTGCAACGATTCCTGAATCATGGTTCGCACAGCGTCTATGGCAACGTCGGCGTTCAAATCGCGTTGATACAGCATCTGCAGAGCTGTTTCGCGGGCTTTATGTCGGCGGGATCCGGCCACGGGGCAAAGTCTCAGGGAGAATCAGGGGAGCCCGCTGCCTTCAGCGGACTCCAGTTTTGAATTATACGCGAAGGTCGACGGTAGTAATGCTGAATCACGACGGTTCGTTCGAACTTCCGCGGAATTCTTAGCCTCTATTGCCCGGTTGTTCACTCTTTCGGCACAACGTTACCGCACGGCAAAGTCCAAGGAATCTCACTCAGACTTCTGCCGAGAAGCAAAGCGAACCCGATGTAGCGGAAGCGACCTTATTATTAGTCTTGCAGCAGATCGGCCGGTTTGACTCCGGGTTTGTGCCCGCCGAACTTGAAGGGAGTCGGCTCAAATTTGCCCACAATGTCGACATTGGTGTGCTCGGGAATCTGGTCTTCCAATCCCATGGCCCACAGACACCCATTGATGATGAGCCGCCGAGTCCCTTCCGACACCAGATCGGTTGAGGCCCCCATCGTCGTGACAAAGACGCGGGCGGACTTGCCGGATTCGCCGGTGTAGGTTTTCGTCCAGGCGAGGGGCATCATTGGGTCGTTCTTTTCCCCTTCCAGCGGGGGATCTTTGGAGTTCATGCCCGTCAGAATCTGACCTAACACCAGCACGGTGCTCGATTCCGGCAAAGGCGTGCGGACGCCGTAAACGTCGGTGGGTCCCCAGATGCTGCCGGGTTCAATCCCCCGCAGAATCGGATGAGATGTCTGGCTTTCAACGAGAATTCCGCGAGTGCTTTGTTGGCCGTGATGACCGTGATGCGTGTACCAGGTTTCGCCGAACACCTGTTTCCCGAAGCCCAGTTCGTAGCCTTCGACCTTGCCTTGCCAATGGTATTTGGCGAATCGCTCGCTCTTCGGATTGTTAAAAGCATGGGTCGCCGTTCGCAGGCCGACCACGGGTTTTCCGGATTCCACATACTTGGCGATGTGGGCCATCTGCTCGTCTGGCAGATTGCGGAATCGCGTGAAAATGACCATCAAATCAGCCGTGTCGAGAGCCTCCAGGCCGGGAATGTTGGTGGTGTTCTGAGGATTGATCTCTCCGGTTTCGGGATCGATCGCGAACAGCACGGTGCAGCGAAATCCGTAGTGCTTGGAGAGAATTTTTGCGAGTTGCGGCAAGGCTTCTTCGGAGCGGTATTCTTCATCACCACTGATTAATACGACGTGTTTGCCGTGGCCAATGCCTTCGCCACCCGGAAGTTCGAGCCAAGGGTCCGCTGCGTTGACGGCAACGAATGAGAAGAGCGAACAAATCCAGGCACAGGCCGCGAGTCGCAACGTCAACATATTGCAAATCCTTGGCAGTCATAGTGGTCGGTACAGTGAAAGGTTCATCGTAGCCCACCACCGATGACCGGAAAAGCCAACACGTCAGACGATTCTGATTCAACAGGTTTAGCCGTACCTGTCGGAAAACAGATCACCGGCTGTAGATGAGACTTCCGTTTGTACGTTTGTGGCCTAAAATAGCTTCGGAATTCATCAGAATTTGACGGAGGTCCGCCACAGATGCTGGGCGAACTGGTTCCCCTCGGCGGGGGTGATCCCATTCCACTCTTTAAATCACTGCTGCTGGTAGGACGGCGGGACAGTTGCGATATTGTGCTCAACTTTCCTAATGTCTCGTCGCAGCATGCAGAACTGGAGTACCTGAATGGTTATTGGCAGATACGGAACCTGAGCCGGGCCAATGGCACCAAGGTGAATGGGGAACGCATCGAAGAGCGGTTTTTGCAACCAGCGGACACAATCTGCTTTGCGAAGCATTGTTTCGAGATCCGGTACACTCCCGATCCGTTAGCGCCCGCTCCTGTCATTCAAGACGTGAATCCGTTTGCGAAAAGCCTGCTGGAGAAAGCGGGATTGGCTCCCCGCGATCGAGGTCGCCCCCCGTCAGAGCGTCCCAAACCCGTCACCCCGCCCCCTCCACCCCAGCCTAAAGCCCCGCACGAAATGGACGAACACGACCGGGCTCTGGAGTGGCTGATGGACGACAGCCCTTCGAAAATGATGCCGGCCGACGACGAATAAATTCGCCTCGGTAGAGTGGCTGTTTTTCAGAAGCAGCCTGCTCTATCGCATACAAAGGCGCTGCACTTCAGAAATGTCGTGTTGTGATATGGATAGGGACTGTCACGGCGTGGTCGCCCCGGTGGTGTTGGTTCCACCGCGATTTTTCCAGGCGGCGATCGCGTCGTTCAATTGGTTGCCCCAGACTTCCTTCAACTCGGCTTCGTTCGGGACATGGCCGTGCTTCACTTCGCCGAAGTACCAGCAGCAGGCTTTGCCGAGCGACAGTGTATAGATGAAAGCCAGTGCGGCATTCGCGCTCTGCCCCACCACGGGGATCAACTTCAACGGGGCACGCAGCGCGAACCTTGCGAGAATCTGCCCGCCTAAGGCCGCCGCCATCTTCCATAGCAGCTTCGCGCGCAGCGGTTGGTCGAACAGATCGGCCAGGACATACACCATCCGTGCCTGCAGAGCGAGAACCGCGGGGATATCGGCCAATGGGACCGGCGTAGCCGCGGCAGTGGCAGCCAGGCTGCTGTATTGAATGATGATTGGCCAGGCTTTGCGTTCCACTAGATCCTGCAATTGCTCGCGGACTTCGTGTAGCAGGAACAACGTCTGCCGATAGGCCGCCGGCAACATTTCCTGCAGAACCGCTTCCAATCGGGCACCGCCAAATTGCGGTTGATCGAACCCCTCTTCGATCGGCGTTAGATCAATCGGCACGATGCGGTCGACCAACCCCGCAAAGCGTTCCTGTTGGGCGATGAGCATTCGCCGGAGTTCGCCGGGCAAAGGGTCTGGCCAGTTGTGCGTGCTATCGAACGGGTCGGGCAGCGGATGCTGTTGCTGCGGATAAGCCTCATGCAGGCACGTCAGGACTAGCACCACCGGCCGTGATGGTTGTTCACGGCGAATCTCTTTCAGCGGTGTCAGAATCGGTTCGAGTGCCTGATCGGCCACACGCGCGGTGACGATGATGAGATGCGTGGAATCGGCGAAGTGATCCAGGTCTTCCCGTGGGTCGTAGCGGGCTTCACCGAGCCCGCG
The DNA here is from genome assembly GCA_016125225.1 of bacterium. GTDB lineage: Bacteria > Planctomycetota > Planctomycetia > Planctomycetales > Planctomycetaceae > DSVQ01. The sequence goes on from WGME01000009.1 coordinate 259,389, forward strand.
GGTATCAAGGAACTTGACGACCGGTTGAGCTTGCGAGGGAAAATCGTACTCAAACGACTGCTGCGTTTGCGGACGGAAGCCATTGCCGATTTCGGCCGCTGTCGCCCCCGTCAGATATTTGACGATCGACGATTTGCCGCTGCCGGTTTTGCCGAACAGCCAGAAGACCGGCACCGGAGTTTTAGCGAGCAGTTTGCGGCGTTCCGCAGCGAACTCTTCGTCCGACATCGGTTTGCCAGCCCACCACTCGGCCAATTTCGCCCACATCGGTTGGCAATCCTTTCCCTGATATCAATGCGAGAACGAATCCATCATGCAAATACAAATTCGACCAGCGAAAAGTCGTCCGGGAACTCCGGGCTCTGCTGCCATGTCTGCAGGCGATCGCGCACTGCGGTCGTTCGTGCCTGTGAAACGTCGCGGACGTCTTTGAGGATCAGGCCCAGTCCGTTCCAACCCAGAATTTCGTTGCGGGCATTGTGAATCTCGAAGACGCCGTCACTGCACAGATAAAGCCGCGAGCCCGGTGGCAACACATGCATCTCAGCGTGTGGTCTTCGGGGTGAGCCGAGGCCGATGATCAATCCGCGTGGTCCGATCGGTAGGACGCCGTCCTCAAACGAATTCAACAACAAGGCCGGATGGTGCCCCGCCGCCGCACACCTCAGTTCGCGGGTCGATGGCTGATAGACGCCATACCAGATGGTGAAGAATTTGTGGTGATGCGTTTCCATCGGAAAGGCGGTATCGAGTGCCGACAGCACGGCATCAGGGTCGCGAAAATCACAGCCGGCGAGGGTTTGGCTGCGAAGTGCGGTCTGCACGCTGCTGGCCAGCAAGCTCGAACCCACTCCATGTCCGACGACATCGAGCAGGTACATCGCGAAGTGATCATCGTCGAGCCAGTGATACCCGAAGATGTCGCCGCCCAATTGTGACGACGCCTGATAACACCATTCGGTTTGCACCGGGCCATTGGTAAGCGGTGGCGGTAGCAGTGACCGCATGTAGTCGGCCGCCTCCTGCAACTCGGCGGCTAACCGCTCCTGCGTCGCGAGCAATTCCCGTTGCGTTTCCAGCAATTGATGTTGAGAAGCAACAACATCGACCAGTTGCAACTGTGATTCCGCCATGCGGGCCAGTTGCCCAAAAACGGCGAGTTCCTGCTCGGTCAGCGTGCGGGGTTCCCGATCGACCAGGCACAAAGTCCCCACGTGATATCCCCGTGGCCCGGCCAGCGGATGACCGGCATAGAACCGTACAAACGGTTCGCCAGTGACGAGAGGGTTATCCGCAAATCGGCGATCCAGCCGGGCATCGGGAACAATCAGCGGTTGCTGTTCCAGAATCGCATGCCCGCAGAACGAGATTCCACGATCGGTCTGAATGACATTCAAACCAACATGGGCTTTGAACCATTGTCGCTCGGTGTCAATCAATGCCACATAGGCAATCGGCACATGGAACAACTGCTGCGTCAGCCGCACCAGCACCTCAAAGCGGGCTTCCGGCGGCGTATCGAGAATGGCCAGCGCCCGCAACTCGGCAAGGCGTTCCTGTTCATTCGCAGGGATCGGCGCGGACAACATCGGCGGACACACTCAGAACACACGTCAGATTTCACTCAATTGAGATTAGTCCTCCTCCGCCGTGCTGCCAAGGGTGACATCGCCTTGCGAGCAGCCCACTCTCCGCGACAGAATACCAGCATCCGTTTTCTGCCTCATGAACGGCACATCCCATGCGATCCATTGTTATTGCGGCCGGACTCGTCATTCCCCTTGGCACAACGCTGCTGCAGGCCGAACTTCCATCGCCCCGGCTCGATGTGCTGAATCCTGTCGGACTGTCTGCCGGAACTTCGGTCGAGGTGACTCTGACCGGACCCGATCTCGAGGGGTGTGAGACCCTGCATTTCGATCATCCGGGGCTCTCCGCCGAGTTCATCAAGGAACGAACGTTCAAGATTATGTCTGCGGGTGATGTGCCCCACGGTACCTACGATGTCACCGCTATCGGCCGCTTCGGTGTGACCAATCCCCGAGTGTTACAGATTACGCACGGCCTGAACGATGTCGCCGAGGTCGAGCCGAACAATACGCTCGCCATGCCGCAAACAGTCAACCTGAACTCCGCGATCAATGGCACCGGCGATGGCAACAACCGCGATGTCTACCGCCTATCCCTCAAAGCCGGGCAACGTATTTCTATCGACTGTCATTCGGCCCGGTTGGAAACCGAGATGGACCCGCTGTTGATTCTCTTCACCGCCGAGGGGCAACAGGTGGCATCCAATTCGGACTATTACGGCCGCGATGCGTTTCTCGATTTCATCGCCCCGGTGGATGGTGACTACTGCATCGAGGTCCGCGATCTTACCTACCGGGGCGGGCATCCCTATCGGCTGTTGATTCACGATCGGCCGCATGTCGAGAACGTCTTTCCGCGTGCGGTCACCGCGGGGCAAACGGTGGAGCTGACGGCCTTTGGCAGCAATCTGGGAGACGGAGCCGAACCCAGCGATCTGGCTATTGAAGGTGTTCCGTTGTTCCGCAAGACGTTCAGCTACACAACCCCGAATGACATTCTGTCGTTGGGGTTGTTTCGCGAACGAATCCATACACTGCAACATTCCGTGATTCCCACGGCGGCAACATGCACCATCACCGGCGAACAGATTCTGCCGTTTGATGCCGACCCGTGTGTGTTGCTGCTGACCGATCAAACGACATCCCTCGAAGCCGAACCGAACGACACGAAGGAACAGCCGCAGCCCCTCGCGTTGCCCGCGATGGTGAGTGGCCGCTTCGATGAGCCGCGCGATGCCGACTGGTATGTCTTCGAGACCGACGAGACCGGAGGTAACTATGGCTTTGATGTTTACGCCGAACGGATTGACGGCCGCTGCGATCCCTACTTCGCGTTGTACGACGATCAGGGAAACCGCTTTTTCGAGAATGACGATTTCGGCCACCGCATCAGTGCCTTTGACGGGCATCTGCGTGATCCTTCGGTGCAGACCAGTTTGCCGGCCAAGAAACAGATCCGCCTGCTGGTTCAGGACCGTTACCAACGCGGTGGTCCACGGTATCAGTATGTGCTCAGCGTGCGAAAAGCGCGCAGCGACTTTTATGCCGAGTCCATTCACAGCAACACCAACGCCGCTGGCACCAATTTGTGGAAAGGGGGGGCGGCGTATCTCGATATCGTGCTGCATCATCAGGATGGCGGCAATCAGTTCCCGGTCGCCATCACCGCGGAAGGATTGCCAGCGGGTGTGCATGCTTCGCCGACGGTCATTACGAACAATACACGGGGAACATTCGTGTTATGGTCCGCTGCCGATGCCGCCGATTTCACTGGGCCCATTACTCTGTTAGCGACTTCCAAGCATGCTGAGCGCGAGCTGAAACATCTTGTGCGGCCCTACACGCGGGCCTATCAGCAAACCGGCAGCCGGACGATGCGGCAGCAAATGATCTGCGTGCGTGAACCCGCACCGTATGCGCTGCAACTGGAACCCGAACGCATCACGGTCGAGGCGGGCAAACCCTTGGAACTCAAACTGCGGGCGACCCGTGCCTGGTCGAACTTCACGGGGAACATCGACTATCAACCGTTGAATTTCCCCGGCCAGTTCCAACTCGGCAACGGCACCATCGCCAGCGGCTCCAATGAAGTGACCTTGAGCATCAACGTGCAACCGGGGACGCAACCAGGAGACTACACGTTGACCGTGCTCGGCCAGGCCCAGGTCCCCTTCAACAAAGACCCCGCCGCAACCGACAAACCAAAAACGCTCGTCTCCATGCCCAGCCGCCCGGTGACCATCACTGTTACTGCTCCAGAGAAATGACACTCCCAATGGTCAGAGAGCGGAAAGCGATTGAGTCGCATCGAAATGGCCATCCACGATTGCAGTCATTCCATCGATCGGCTTATGGTGATGCACATCATCGGTCGGCCGTTCCATCTTCTGGTAGGACTCGTCGCTTTGAATCGAACCCGCTTGAGTTATGCCGTGATTGCGGTTGTGTGTGTGGCTCTAACCAGCCCTTTTCTTGCCGCTGCTGAACCGACCCAGAGGGAACTCCTGGAGACGTTTCAACGCGAGTTTGTCGTCATCCAACCGGGGACGGAAAAATTCCCCGCGACATTCTCCATGGGGTCGGACTCTGGCGGTCCGGCAGAACGCCCCGTGAAGCAGGTGACCCTGTCTCAGCCCTTTGCGATCGCCAAGTATGAAGTGCCACAGAATCTGTATGAGTCGGTGATGGGTGAGAATCCCAGTCGCTGGAAAGGGCCGCGGAATTCCGTCGAAATGATGACCTGGTCCGAGGCCCGGCAATTCTGCGAACGGGTCACGAAGTTGATGCGCGAGGCGGAACTGCTGGCCGCCGATGAAGTGATCCGGTTGCCCACCGAAATCGAATGGGAATACTGCTGCCGGGCGGGCACGACCACGGCCTATTCGTTCGGCGATACCATCCGCAAAGAGAGCGATGTCGGCCCGAAGAATTCGATTCTCGATGAATTCGCGTGGTACACGGGCAATGCGGCGGGCAACGATCCGCCGGTCGGGGCGCTCAAGCCGAATCCCTGGGGCCTGTACGATATGCACGGCTACCTGTGGGAATTCACGGCTGATGACTGGAGCCTTTCCCATGCGGAAAAAGAGGCCGATCCGCAGCAAATCACGTTAAAAAGTGGTTCCTGGAAAGATCCTGCCGGCCGGCTCACCAGCGCGGCTCGCCGCGCTTTTTCGAAGACGGAAAAGGACGACGCGGTCGGTTTTCGTTGCGTGCGGTCGAAAATCTCGACTCCGTAGTGTTCATGAAATCTTCAAAACGCAGCGGAAATCGCCGGCAGGTGGCATCGGATCAGACGTTCCGCTATCGTGTGCAGGCGCGGGACTGGTCCGACCCCACAGGATCGCGGTGTGCTGACATTAGTCGCATACCCATGATGGGTCTGTAGCAGGCTGAGTTCGATGATGAACGACGAGCAACCGTTGGCTGGTGAAACCAATTCGACTGAACGTCCGCTGGAAGTTGCTGGAGAGCCGACGCCGCCACCGGCTGAGCCAGCTGCTCCCGTCGATACTCCTGTCAGCGAAACGATGGCCGCTGCGCCCAGCGAACCTGCTCCACAGATGGAACCGACTCCGGCAGAACCTGTGCCGGTTGCTGATGAGCCTGTCGAAGCACCCGTCGTTGCCGCAGAGGGTGAAGCCGCGGAAGCCCCAAAGCGTCGCGTGCAGTTGAACCCCACGGTGAATGAGGCTGAAATCAAAGCGGTGCCGACATACGGGGTCGGCGATGCCGCCGCGACGGTCGAAGGCATGGCGGCAGCGTCTGCCCCCTACATGCAAGGTCCCACCGGTCCGGTCGATGTGCCCCGTGCCGAGTCGCTGGATGCCGGTCTCGAAGCCGAAATCAATGCGGCTATGAGTGGCGCGATGACGTCGGCACCGGCTGTCACCGGCGATGTGACCAGCGAAGTCACCGTCGCGCCGGGTTCCGAAGATCAACTCGAACCGGGATCTAAGCTCAAGGCGAAGGTCCAGTCGGTCAACACGGAAAACGTCTTCTGCGAAATTGGTTTCCGGTCGCCCGGCCTGCTGCCCATCAAGCAGTTCCCCGCAGGCAAGCACCCGCGTGAGGGCGAAGAGTTTCTGGTGGTGGTTGATAAGTACGATGCCGAAAACGGTGTCGTGCTGATTAGTCTGCCCAAGGCGACCCGCCGTCCCCGTGGCAACTGGGAAGAACTCGCGGTTGGCCAAATCGTGGAATGCGTTGTCAACAAGACGAACAAAGGCGGCCTGGAAGTCACCGTCAGCAACATGCGGGCCTTCCTGCCAGCCAGCCAGGTCGATGTCGGATTCGTATCCTCGCTGGAAACTTATGTCGGGCAGCGGTTCCCCGTCCAGGTCACGGAAGTCAACCCGGCCAAGCGCAATCTGGTGGTGAGCCGCCGGGCCTTGGTCATTCAGGAACGCAAAGAAAAAGCCGGTGTGTTCTGGGAGCAGGTGGAAGTCGGCCAGCAGTATGCCGGTGCTGTTAAGACCTTGAAAGATTACGGTGCTTTCGTCGATCTCGGCGGCGTGGATGGATTCCTGCACGTGGGTGAAATGAGCTGGACCCGCATCAAGCATCCGTCGGATCTTCTGCAGGAAGGTCAGGCAGTGGATGTGGTGGTCCTGTCACTCGATCGTGAGAAGCAGAAAATCGGCCTCGGGATGCGTCAACTGGCGCAGAACCCGTGGAACATTGCCGTCGAAAAGTATGGCGTCGGTACGACGGCCAGTGGTCGTGTCACCCGCATCAGCGACTTCGGTGCGTTTGTGGAACTAGAAGCCGGAGTGGAAGGTCTGATTCACATCAGCGAACTGGATCACAAGCGCGTCAAGCGTGTGGGCGATGTCCTGAATGTCGGCCAGGAAATTCAGGCTCAAGTGCTGGAAGTGAATCCCGAGCGGCAACGCATCAGCCTGTCGCTGAAGGCTCTGAAGGCCAAGCCCGAAGAGCCTAAAGATGAAGACATGGCTCCCAGCAAGGGTCAGTCATACGAACGCAAACGGAAAGAGCCGTTGCGGGGCGGGACTGGCACGCAAGGCGGCGGCGGCCTGTTCGGCAACCCCGGCGACTATGGTCGCTAACGGACGTGACTCAAACCATTGAACACAGAAGCCCAGAGAACGCCTTCTCTGGGCTTCTGCTTTTCGTATCGAATGAGAATCTGTCACATCAAACCAGTCAGCGTACCCGACGCATCGGCAAACTGATCGGTCTCCACGCCTAGGCTTTGCGCCAGTGTAAGCAACACATTGGACAACGGCGGATGTTTGTCGACGTCATGGCCCAGATGCTGTCCATGCTTCAAACCCAACTTGCGGCCTCCTGCCACCAATGTCGGCAAGTTCTTCGGCGAGTGTTCGCCTCCCTTGCCGGAGTTCATGCCGCTACCGAACAGAATCGCAGTCCGATCGAGCATGTGGCTATCAGCTTCGGCGGTCGATTTCAGCAAGGCCAGAAACCGCCCCAACCGGCTGAGGTGGAATCGGTCAATCGTCGCGAGTTTGGCGAGCATGCCGGCATCGCCACCATGATGCGACAACTCATGATGGTTCTCACCGCCGCCCCCATACCCGCCCGCCTCGCGTGACCACTCAAACGTGATGACGCGCGTGGTGTCGGTCAGGAAGGACAGGTACACCAACTCAAGCATCACATCGAGCCACATCGGTCGGTCGTGGGCATTGCCCGGCTGACTGTTGAGTTGCAGCCCTTTCTCCGCGACTTCGGCTTTCGGCCGATCAATCCAGTCCTGCAACCGCTCCACCTGTTTTTCCGTTTGCCGGACACTCGACAGATATTCGTCGAGCTTCCGTTTATCGGCGGCTCCCAGGCGACGTTGCAAGGAATTCGCTTCCGCATTCACGGCATCCAGAATCGATCGCCGCTCGGCATACCGCTTCAAAGCGGCCGCTTTATCGTTGGCCGATTCCGGGACAAAGAGTCGATCGAACAACCGCCGGGGTGAATTCTCGGCGGGTAATGGCGTGCCATTCAAATCGAAAGACAATGTATGACTATGCCCCGCACTGCCCGTTCCCGATTGGTCTCCCAACTGTAACGACGGATACCGTGTTTGCGGTCCATGGACCGCAGCGACCACCTGATCGATCGACTGTGTGTTGATGTAATCCGCCCCCGGTTTGCTTTTGAGATTCGCCGCTGTCAGCCAGGTATCGGCTCCGCTGTGCCCACCCTGCGACGCCGGATGCCCGATGCCGGAAATGACCGTGAAGTCCTCGCGATGTTCTTCCAACGCTTTCAAGGTGGGAGACAGTGTGTAGTCCTTGCCGCTGGTTTCTGGCACCCATTCCAGAATGTTGACGCCGTTGGGAATGTAGCAGCACAACAGCCGCGGTTGCACTACGTCCGATTTCCTCAGGGCTTCAAAGGTCGAAGGAGCCCCCCAGCTGCGGGGGACCATCGCATCCAGCAACGGCAAAGTGATCGCCGCTCCCGCTGCTCGCAGAACATGCCGGCGCGATAACCGGAATTGACTGGGCTTCGACATTCTTCGATTCCTGTCTGAGCGTCTCGATCAGCAGATCACTTGGTTTGGAAGGCCTCGCACGACACGATCCTCTGCAGTAGACCTCGCAGCGTGTAACCATCCTGCGGCAGCTTTTGCACCAGTTGTTGAACCGTGGGTTGATCTGAAAGCCCCAACTCCCGCCCCAACGCATACGTCAAGAGGTGAGTCGTGAGCGATTGAAGGAACAGCTCTTCGCGAGCCAGCATGGCTGTTTGCAACCCAGCCAACCCGTTGATTTCGGTGCCATCGGGCATTCGCGAAGAAGCATCGATCAATGGGTCATCGCGACCGACACGACCTTTGTAACCAAAGCCTTCCCGCTCCCGCCATTCCCCGGCCGCGTTGAAGTTCTCAAGCGCAAACCCCAGCGGATCGATCTTGCTGTGACAGCGGGCACACTGCGGCAACTCGCGATGAATCTCCAGCCGTTGCCGCACGGTGGCTTTATCGATGCCCGGGACTTTGGGAGCGATTTCCCCGGCATTGGCCACGGGCAATCCTGGATCGGTTCCCAGCAATGTTTTCAGAATCCAGGTCCCTCGTTTAACGGGCGAAGTGCGTGTCCCATTCGAGGTAATGGTCAAAATTGAAGCCTGAGTCACGATGCCGCCGCGATGGACTTCGGGTGAGACCGCGACTCGCCTGAATTCATCGCCGCGCACATCGGGAATGCCATAGAACCGCGCGAGGCGTTCATTGATCGTGACAAACTCGCTCCGCAACATCTGCCGCACATCGAGATCGTGCTGCAGGAATTCCCTGAAGTAGGCTTCCGTTTCGCCGACGATTGAGGTCTCCAGATGCCGATCGTATTGCGGATAGAGATCGCTCGCCGGGGGATTCGCTCCCACTTCTCGAATGCCAAGCCATTGCCCGACAAAGTTGGTGACCAGCTCGGCGGCTTTGGGGTCGGCGAGCATGCGGTCGACCTGCCGCTGCCGGACCTGCGGATCACGAAGCCGACCCGCTGCGGCGAGCTTCGTCAGTTCCTCATCCGGGCAGGACAACCATAAGAAATACGACAGCCGCGTCGCGAATTGATCATCATCCAACGGCACTGCTTTCGGACCCGGTTGTGGCTCCGAGAGATAGAGAAAGTGTGGTGAAGCCAGCACGGCAATCAACGGCAGCTTGATCGCCTCGACGAACGATTTCCCGGCACGATTGGCGGTCATCAAGGCCAGTTTGGCATCGATTTCGTCCGGCGTGACGGGGCGTCGATAGGCCCGCTGCATGAACCGCGACAGCACCTCGCGGGCATAGGCGGTTTCGTTTGTCTGCTGCTGGGGAGACGGAAAAAGAATGCGGGTGTGCGATGTGGGCGGCCAGTTGTCATAGATCGGCCCTTCCACTTCGAACCAGTCGATCATCAGTTCCGGTCGGGCGAAAGTGTCGTGGCCCTGCATCCAGAAATTCTCGAGTTCCCGCGGGATCGCATAGGCATACTCCCAGCCGATACCCGCTTTCTCGGTAGTAAATCGCGTGGTGAATTCATAGGTCCCCGGTTGATCGGGAGTCGCGGGGACATCGAATTCCGCAATCGTTTTGGGTTGCGGCCCCAGTTGCAGCACCAGCCGCATGCGAGCGGGACCATAGTCGTACATGCGATCGGTGCGGAAGTGCTCTAGGTCGCGTTCAAATTGTTCCTGGGTCCACTTTTTACCTTTCGGGTTCTTTGCGTCTTGCTCATCGCGACGGTGGACCAGAATGGCTTCGGCACTTTTGACAATTTGCTCACGCGTTGGTCGCCGTCCCGCGGCCTTGATGCGAATCGTGTAAAGACCAGCCGTCGGTACACGGAAATCACGGGCGCCCACGCCTTTGTCCCACGAGTTGTGATGAATAACGACCCAGTCGCCTTCCTGCTGATTGTTGTTCCCGTTCACCAGCGGGTTGTTCTGGGCATCGAGTCGCAGGCGTGTACGATCGGCCGGTCCGGCTTTCGGATCAAATCGCCAGTGGATCGTCTCCGGTCGTTCGCCTTCCACCAAGGCTCGGTCAAGAATCTGTTGGGCGGCGTTCAAATAGAGTTCGATATGCAGCGGTGACATGGTGAGGGCGCTGCCGTTGTTATCGAAGCCTCCAGCAGGTGGGTCTTGAGGAAAGCCAGAGGTATCGAAGTCGATGCCGATGAGATCGCGAATGGTGTTGCGATACTCGGCCCGATTGAGTCGCCGCAGGACTACTTGCTGTTCCCGCAAAATTAATTCGGCCTGCACGGCCTGCTGTGTGATCCAGTCAACTACGGCGGCCACTTCCGCGGGTTTCGGCTGTGGTTCTCCTTCCGGCGGCATCTCGTGCGAGTTCAGCACATTGACGATTTCCAGCCATTGAGCACGCGTCGCCGCCTCTGTGAACTGGTATGCCAGATGCTTCAACTCAACAGAGAATTCCCCTTCCGGTTTGTTTCCGGAGTGGCATTCCTGGCAATAAGTCTTCAGGAACGGGGCCACTAATTTCTGATAACCCGTCGCATCTGCCGGGACAACGGGCTCAGCCGATCGACAGGGCAACGCCACCAGAGATGACGCGATCACGACGAGAAGACATAAGGCTGGCCGACGCATGCCATACATTCCGTGAGAGCAACGGAAAATTCGACGATGGGAATGCGTACAGCATGACCGATCGGTCGGGGACTCGTCAATCGGATCGTGGGGGATTCAACGCAATTGTCGATGCCCGCCAGCCATACCGTCAGAACTGAATGCCGATACCGACGTTCGAGAAGAACTGAGCGGCATCCTGATTCAGTCCCCAGCCGGTTCGCACCCCAATCTCGCAATTCGGCGAGATCAGGTAATGTACGCCGGGGCTGATGTATTGTGGATTGTGCTCGTTGGCAAGACCATCGCTGAAGAGACCGAAGTACTCAATGTGAGTGTTGCACCGTTCGTGAACCGGGACTTTGAGGACCACCGAGTGGGCCCATTGATTGAAATGGTCATGTTCTTCGTTTGCGGCGTTGTACCGCAGAGCAGTATCGAGGACCCAATCATTCGGCAGAGTCCAGCCGGCGACGTAACCAGTGACAAATTGTGTCGCCGTATTGGGGCCAGCCGTAGGGGTGGTGGCATGCACAATCAAAGCCGAACGCGGTAACCAGGCCTGCTGCTCGGTGACCGCAATTTTGAATCCGTACAGAATGTTCGCTTCGGTTTCAGCTCCTGCGGTTTCTTCCTCATCGCCCCCCAGTTCTGATCCAGAAACAGTTCCGCCACCCCCCGCTTCGTAGTTCCAACCGAGGCGAAGTTCGAAGCGATCAGTCACACCCACACGGGTCAGCAATTCGGGAAAGCTGTGGCTGTCGGCCGACTGCCGGTTATCGATGAAGGAGTAAGAGCTTTCGATCATCGTAAGACCACGGTCCACCAGTGTGGTCGCCGGGGTGAACGAGTCTCGATCGGTTTCCAGCGGTTCTGCTTCAACGTCTGAAGTCGACTCACCACGGATGGCATCGGCAAAGGGGCCTGCAAATTCCTGTGCCGATGCTGATGGCGATGCCATGTAACACGCCAGCAGCACAAGGCCGGACCAGCGGCGAAGCGGCAAAAACGGCAGGTTCTGGATGAGCAGGAACACGGTGGCTTCCGGGAGAGACCGGTGACCGGAAAACAGACGTCTGATGTCTCACTGCTCGGGATTGTCCGCGATCCCACTTGCTGGAATCTTTCTGCCGATGTTGATTTCAATAATGCGTAGCAGGGATGAATCGATCGCGTAGAGTTTGCGGGGGCGAGAACCAATACCGGAAGTTTACATCCGGAAGGTGAAGGTCCGGCGGGCGGTCTGCAACAACCACCATGCCGTGGTGTGATGCGAGACCAGGAAGCGGGCCCGGCCACGTAATCCAGTCCGTAGAACTCCCGACTCATCGACCAGGGGAACTTCCGCCGCGTAGGCCAGTTCCTGCAACTGCTCCTGTTGATCGGGAGTGGTGACTGTGGCGAGTGGCCCGCCCACTTTATTGGAAAGGGGTAACGGAACCACATCGGCGTGCTCTTGGGACAAACCTGCCAGTGTGCCATGAAAGACCAGACCGGGAATGGCATCGAATTTCAAGCTGACGGCATCACCGACCTGAACTTCATCTCGATGGGCTTGCGGCAAGTACAAGGTCGCCTTCAGATCATCACTCGGAGCAATACTGGCAATGCTGGTACGCGGCTCCAGAAATGCGCCAATGTTCTGCGGATCGAGCGGTGTGGCATGCCACGGCGGCAACCGTTCGGTGTTCATTTCCGGGGGTGGGCTGCGAAACTCTGCCGCCACGACCTGTCCCGCGATGGGAGCGGTGATCCGTAACTGACGCAGTTGGTCGTCCGCTTCGACCAGGAGTTTCTTCAATCCCGCCAGGCGTTCTAACGCCACCGCATACTCGGCTGCATCGTCTTTGGACCGGGCTGCGGAGACTGTGACTTCCTGCATGGCGATGTCATCAATGAGTTGCCGCTGCTTGTCAGCCAGTTCCTCATTTTCCAGTTCAAGCAACAGGTCACCCGCGGCGACCTGTTGGCCGGGTTGCACATGAATGGCGAGGATGCGGCCCGATACCGGGTTCATCACTTCCACAGCACCGGCGGGTTCGACAATCGCGGCCGCTTCCACATACCAGGGAATGGGGATCGACAAGAGGCCGATGAGCAATCCCACCAGCAGGCCAACCGTCGTGATAATCCGCCACCAGCGCGGCGGACCATGCTTCTGTCCCTGACTGATGCGCCACATCCGCCAGAAGAGCGAGATGAGCATCCCGGATAAAGAGAAGATCAGCAGCGTGATACCAATGCTCTGCAGTTGATGCGGTTTGAGCCAGGAATAGAGGAACATCATGATGCTGCCCATCACAAACCAACCGTAAGCCGTCGATCCCATTGCGTACAGAATGAACCAGAATTCGTTATGTTGCGGCAACGACCGGTCGGGCAATGTTTCGTGACCGAATACCCAATGGGCGAGGCTGCGGTCGAGCAACCGATCGGCCTTCTGACGCATGTTCGGAATGCCGAGGAAGTCGGCCAGCATGTAATAACCGTCGTACCGCATTAACGGGTTGGCGTTGAACAGTACGGTGGTCACCGCGCAGACAAAGACCACGTTGAGCGCCAGGTGATTGACCAAGCCCGGCTGCGTCCACCACCAGATGTAAGTGGCAAGTGCGGCCAGAAATGTTTCCACCAGCATCCCGCCCGCACCAATCCAGATGCGAGGCCATTTCTCGCGGATCAACCAGGCATCGGTCACATCGCAGTACATCGTCGGCGTAAACAGCATCACCATCACCCCCATCTCATGACAGCGACGGCGATAGTAATGACAGGTTAAACCGTGACCAAATTCGTGCAGCAGTTTCGTAGCGCCCAACGTGACCCACAACCACGGCAGATTCGACCAGCCAAAGAACTGCTGGAACTCAGGCAAACGACTGCGAAATTCCGAGAACTGCACCAGAATCAGAAGCCATGAGACCACAATGAACATCGAGGCCAGAGTGAGTGTCGCGGGATGATAAATCCAGCGGCACCACGGCAACATCGCTTCCAGCACATAGTACGCGTTCCACCCCGGCAGCTTGGTAAACAGCAGTTGTTTCGGTGCCTGCTTGAGCTGAGCCCAGAACCGATCCCACCGGCGTTCGCGAAAAGTTTCAGCTTGACCGGGGCGATCGCTGACCACCAGGCCTTTTCGATGCAGATCCACAACCAACCGCTGCAGGTCGTCAATCGTGAGGGCCTGAGCGGGATGGTCGCGATTGATCGCCTCTTCCAGTTGGTGAAGCGAGACGGAGCCATCGAGCCGCGATAGGACCGCGTATTGCGAGGCTTCCAACTGATGGTACTCGAGTGCCAGCGGATCTTTGACTGCCCAGGCCGCGTTCTGATCATCGCCCAATTGCGCAGCGATCAGATCCGGCCGCCGCCGCAGCGGGACCGATCGATACGACGACGCAATCATTCCGGCAGACATTCGTTAGCTCCAGAAGTCCAGAGACGAGAGTCCAGAGTTAAGAGCCAGACAAATTCCTGCAGTAACGCGTGCCGTTCAGGCTCTGGACTCTCGACATTCCACTCTTGACTCTACTACCACCAGACATACCGCTGCACAAACTCGATCACATCACCAAACAAGACATAACCCAACGGCTTCTCGCCGCAGGCAATGCGGGCTCGCACTTCGGCACCAATCCGGTGTTCCGGAGCGGTGTCGCCCTCCGGGTCGGCAATCAAACGCACCACCAGCCGATCGTCTTCGGCCATCGTGGCGCGTGTCGCCACTTCCCGCAGTTCTGCCGTGTGATGCACATCAGGAGCGGTCACGAGGACATATTCGACCGGCAAGTGCGTGGAATCGTGCGCTTGTGCCTGGATGAGGTGATCCAACCGGGCTTCATCGACTTTCAATTCGAGCTGCCAGGGCCCTGATTGATCCATGATCGACAGCAGCACTTCACCGCGTTGGACCGGTCGATGTTTGAGGAGTTGATCGACCTGGAACGTGGCCACAGTGCCCGAGACCGGCGTGCGAACTTCCAGCTTTTCGGCCCGGCTTTCCAGAATCGCCACCTTGCGCGACAAGCCGCCGATTTGCACGCGGGTTTCTTCCAAGCGTCCAAAGAGTTGCAGCTCATGATCTTTCTGCCCGGTCTTCTGGGCTTGATCGATTTCGAACTGCAGCGCTCGATACAGCTTTCGTTTCTCGTCGAGTTCCGAACGGGCGGCCACCAACTCGGTTTCCAGTTCCTCGTTCTTCAATCGCACCACAAGATCACCCGCGGCGACCTGCTGGCCACTGGTGACAAGAATTTCCTGCACTTCACTGTCGATAGGAACGAAGACATCGCGTCGCTGAGCCGGGAGAAATTGTCCTTGAGCTTCAACACGGTATTCCCAGGGAATCATCACCAGGGCTGTCGACACAGCAGCCACCAATGCCAGGCACGCGAGTGTCCAGGCGAGCCGCCGGCCACGCATCCAGCGGGTGAATTGGCCCAAGGCTCGCCACAGCGGCAATAGCAGAATCGCATCGCACTGAGCGGCATTATCGAGCGGACGACACAGGCACTCGGCCAACTGCCGAGCCCGCAACGCCAAGTCTGGCACTGCGTCACCCTCGACGAGTTGTTCGACGATCAAGCAACCGATGGCCCGGCGAGAGATTTTCGGTTGATCGGGATCGCTGGAAAGCTGGTTCTCCACAGCCAGCGGTATCACGATGACCGCTCGCGGAGCCGCCTCGGCGACGTATTCCGCGAGGGGTTCTGCTAACTGTTCGGGTAGCTCATCTTCTTCCTGGGGAAACTCCAGCACCTGTTTGCCATCGCAAACCACTTTGGCCAAACGTTCCAGCAATGGAACCCAGGGAGCACGACGTGACCAGCGGGCCACGCCACTGACCGATGTGATGCGTGGACGCCGCCCCGTCAGCACGGTCACGCGATCACAACCGAGCCACAAGCGACCGTCATTCGCAGCCACCTCGGCGACAGTGCGAGTTGACAGCGACTTCTGTAATTGAATCGAGAGTTCCAGCAGTTCCTGCCACCAGTTGTCTACGACAGGAGGTGAGGCCGGAGACGCCGACACGGGTCTTGGAACACCGGGTGGCATGGCCAACAAGGGGGGAATCGGCGGAGGCGATGCACCACCGTTACTGATCACTGGTTGAACCGTAGCGATGGACTGTCCGATCACATGCGGACCGACGACTTGAGGCACGCCGTTCGTGACCGAGGCGGGGGACTGTTGGCCTTGGACAGGCGGTTTGGGCCCGGTCACTTTAGCGCTGGCCGGGGCTTTTGTCGCCGCAATCGGTGGTTTGGGAGGGGCTTCAGCCGGCGCCTCCAAGCTGGTCATCACCGCCTGCCAGCGGCGTTCGATTAAGCGTGCGAGTTCCTCGATCAACTCACGAAAGGTTGAAGAAGGATCGACCGGGTGGTCGTACCGTACCGTTTCCAGAATCGCCAGGCATTCCCCGCGCAAACTGATTCTCGCCGCATCGGTCACGAAGGGACCAAACACGGGGGGATCGGACTGATACCATCGCCTCTGATCTTTGGCCTGCCCCGCAATGACTTCGCGCAGCCACATCTGATGATCGGTGGCCATCCGAGGGTCTTTGATCAATGGCGAATGCAGAATGCCATCGTCGGCCACCAGCGAGACGGTCGCCTGTCCCGATTCTTTGACCGGTTCAATCCGCCACAAACCACAACCCAGGGCTTCCTCGCTGTCGACGAGTTTTTCCACGAGTTGCTGACAGAAAGCCGGAAGCGACAGATCACGCAGTTCGTTGAGATCATTGATCAGATCCCAGCCGGTACGCGGTGTCTGTGACTGCGGTTGTGTGGCCGTATCGTCTTTGGGGCTCATGTATCCTCCACCAGATCCAACGTGGGATCGAGTCCCATATTCCGTGCGGTCTTCCACCGCGTTTTTTCTGACTTTTGCAAACTCCGGCGATCACGGGCGTGCCGCCGTTCCATCATCTTCTGGACACGATAAAAGAGAGGCAGCCAACGACGTCGCGAGATTTCGCCGGGGCCTGCTTTGCGGGCCTGTTGTTGCCAGCGCAGCCGCCGTTCATCCGGTACCTGATCGAACAATTCATCTTCCATCGAGACCATGAACTGGTACGAACCGGGGTCACCCTGCCGGGCCGATCGACCGATCAGTTGGCGATCGATCCGCTGCGATGTATGCACCTCGGTGGCGATAACATGCAATCCGCCTGCCGCCCGTACATCGTCTTCCAGTTCGATATCGGTCCCGCGGCCTGCCATGTTGGTTGCGATAGTGACCCGTCGGGCATGGCCGGCATCACCCACAATTGCTGCTTCTTCCGCATCCTGCCGGGCATTCAGCAAGCGGTGCACAATGCCATGCATCGACAGCCTCTCGCTCAGTTGTTCCGATGCCTGAATCGAGGGTGTTCCCACGAGCACGGCCCGACCCTGATCGCGTAGTGCCTCAATCGATGTCGCAATCGCTTCATACTTGTCAGCCAGCGTGGCAAAGACTCTTGCTGGCAAGGCTCGTCTCTGGTTTGGGCGGTTGGTTGGAATGCGACAGACCCTGCGACTGTAGAGCTTGCGAAACTCTTTCGACGCGGTTCGTGCGGTCCCCGTCATGCCGCAGGAATGTTTATACAACCGGATAAACCGCTGCAGAGTAATTCGGGCGGCGATGCCATGTTCCTCGGTGGGAGCGAGCCCTTCTTTGATTTCCATGGCCTGATGCAAACCATGTTGCCAGCGTCGTCCATCGAGAGAGCGCCCCGTTGATTCATCGACGATCGAGACTTCGTCATCTTTGACCAGATATTCGCGATCCCGCTGGAACACGAGTTCGGCCTGCAAGGCAATTTCCACTCGGCGGAACACGGTTTCAATATCGTATCGCCAGGCAGCAGGCGGCCGAGGCGCTAACAGCACTCGTCGACAACCCGAGTCGGTCAGATGAGCCGCGCGCGATTTCGGATCGAAGACGAAGTCGACTCCCACCGCGAGATGCAAGGCCACATTGCGGGCCCAGTGCAATAGCGGCGGCAGGCTTTCCTCGGACGGATTGGGTAACGCAATAATCAGCGGCGTGCGTCCTTCATCGAGCAGAATGCTGTCGGCTTCGTCGATGAGGGCAAAATGTCGTCCCCGCTGCACGGTATCCGCCACCGACGCGGTCCCTAGCACGGATTGTGCTCCCGGTTCTTCCCGGCCATTGAGTTCCAGCCGGTCGCGCAGATAGTCGAAACCGAACTCACTGGCTGTTCCGTAGGTGATGTCGGCCTGGTAGGCCTTCCGCCGATCCGGCTTTTCCAGATCCGCATGCACGCAGTCGACGGTCAACCCCAGCAACTCGTAGGCGGGCCGCAGTTTTTTTGCATCGCGTTGAGCGAGGTAACCATTCGAAGTCATCACATGACAACCCTGACCCTCCAACGCTCGTAGCACCACCGGCGCCACGGCGGTCACCGTTTTCCCTTCGCCAGTTTGCATCTCGGCAATGACGCCGCGATACAGCAGCAGACCGGCATAAAGTTGCACCGGGTAAAGTTGAATTCCGAGTGTTCGGTGGATGGCCTCGGTCGCTAAGGCGAACACATCGACTTGAACACGATCGAGAGGCGTACCACTGCGGATGCGGAATTGAATGGATCGAACACGGTTCGTCAGCTCACGATCCGACAGGTGGGTCAATTGCGATCGGACGGACGCAATTTGTCCGATCATCCGCCATTCGCGGGACCATCGGCTCCAGGTTGTGGTTGTCGGAAGAAGAAACACAGTTTCTCGTTGCCGTAGCTGGCTGGTTCAGGGTAAGTCTGTCAGGCTGAGTGTCCGTTTCCACACACAAGGCGAAGCGCACGACGGGCGTCCTGCGAGATTCGCTGCACTGATCAAATTTTCTGTTGCGATTCGGTAACAGACAAGTGGGGATGCTCTAAGATCAGAGGGATTGCCGAACCGCGTCCCAACAGAACGGTTAGCGATTCTGTACAATTTGGCGAGGAAAAATGCAGATGAACGACTACCACAGCCTGTTGCCAATTTTCATCACGGCATTTCTGCAATTTCCGGTCCAAGCCGCAGACAGTGATCAAATTGTCGTCCCCGAATGCCGGGTCAAGTTCATCGAACAGGCGGTTTTGGCAAGCGAGAGAAATGGAGTGGTTTCGGCAATTGATATCCGAGAAGGAGACACGGTTCGCATGGGCCAGAGGGTGGCTCACCTGAAAGATGACGTTCCACGAGCCCAGCTTGCCACCTTGATTCAGGAAGCAGAAAGTCCGCAAAGTACTGCCAAAATTGAAGATGCGCAATTGGCTGAGCAATTTGCCGTCGAGCGGTTCAAGATCGCCCAACAAGCAAAAGGGCGAAACACTGACGCCGTTTCCCGAGCGGAAATGCTCGAACTCGAAGTCGCGGCACTCCGAGCCGGGAAAGAAATTGATAAAGCTGTGCTGGAATTGGATTTAGCCAAGCTCAAAAAGTCTGAACTGGAAGCCGAATTGCGTTCCTACCAACTTCTGGCGCCCTTTGCCGGAACAGTGGTTCGCGTTCTCAAACACCGGGGAGAGTCGGTGCAAATGGGCGACCCAGTGGCCGAAGTTGTCGACGCAACTCGATTAAAAGTCGAAGGTTATGTCACCGCCACCCAAGCCCGCCGGTTACGTGCCGGGATGACCGTCCTGGTGCATGAAGAACTCGACGATGCCACGGCTCAGGTGACCGGCAATGTGCAGGGCCGACTTATCTTCGTCGATGTCGGCGTGGAGCCCGTCTCACAACGGGTCCGAATTTGGGCCGAAATTGACAATGCCGGTTTGCAATTACGTCCCGGAGTTCAGGCCCGCATGGAAATTGATACCAGCCGGCCTCCGGAAGTCGAACCAGTCCGCTGAGCCCTTGCGCAATTCTTCTGGCGACTTGGGAGCGATGCGCGGATTCTGCCGTTTCGTGAATTCGATCGGCACTTTCGGCCGATTCCGTCTGGACTCGTGTTCGCGAATCAGTTATTTCCCGCACGGCTGAACATCTCTCCTGCCCAACTTGCCTTGGGCGTTCACCAAATCATCTCGAATTCAAAGTCATTGAGGGGCGTCCGTGGGCGTTCGCGGGGCACTTGCGTTAACAGAGTCGGCTACGACCCGTCATGGGTGGTGGCGTCTGACGGTTTACGCCTGTTGCTGCTCCCTGCTCACTTCCGGCTGCAATGCGGTCGTTTCGGATCGCGATCCGATCAGTTCGTCAACCAATATCGTCAGTGATGATGACGCCGAGCATTACCGCACGCGTGCGAAGCAAGTCAGTCAGACGGTTGCCAAAGAAGACATTCCGATGGCACCGGCCTTAGAGGCTGGTCCACGCACGATTCGCCAGCGAGGAAATGATGTCCCCTGGCGGTTGTCACTAATCGAAGCGGTGCACCTGGCCATTCGCAATAACCCGGTGATTCGCCAGAACTCACAGTTCCTGTCGCCCACCAGTACGTTGATGACCAACCCTGATACGAATCCCTCGGTCTTTGACATCGCATTGCAGCACACCGGAGTCCTCTTTGGATCACGCGGGCAGGAAGCGGCCTTGTCCGACTTCATGCCGCAGGTGTCATCCAGCCTGACCGTCGGACGTGATCTGAATGTGCAGAACAGTTTGTTTCTCGGTGGTGGTCTGGCACCCGGAACGACGTTGGTGCAAGACAACGGTGCCTTTACTTCGCGTGTTGATCAACCCTTGCTCACCGGCGGAACATTCTCGGTCTTCCATAACTGGAATTACCTGCAAAGCAACCAGCCGCAGTTGTTGTTTGATTCCGCATACACTGGCAACCTGGGGGCTGAGTTTCGCCAACCATTGCTGGCCGGTGCAGGCGTGGGTTACACCGAAATCGCAGGCCCCATTGCCAATCGCTCCAGTGTGCAGAATGGCGTCGCTCAGGGGATTCGTATCGCCCAGATCAATGAACGCATCGCCTCGGTTGATCTGGAACTCAACATCCGCAATCTGGTTCTGGAAGTAGGCGAAGTCTACTGGCAGTTGTTTCAAGCCTTTCGCGAACATGAAGCCAACGCTGAGGTTCGTGATGCCTCTTATTCCGTATGGCAACAGCTGCAGGCCAATGAAGATGCCTTGGGCGGGGCCGTGGTTGCCCAGGCCGAGCAAACTTATCTGGAAAGTCGCTCACGAGCGGAGAATGCACTTTCGGGTGTGTACGAAACGGAAACCCGGTTACGTCGTCTGATGGGCATTGCCATCAGTGATGGGCAACTGATTCATCCCAATGCCATTCCCATGTCGAGCGAAATGTCTCCCGATTGGAATCAGGTGCTCGGCGATGCTTATGCCCACCGAATTGAATTGCATCGCCAGAAGCTGTCGATTCAAAGTCTCGACTGGCAGTTGCAGGCCGCGAACAGCCTCACGAAACCTCGCCTCGATTTCGTCGGTGGCTATCAGCTCAATGGCTTTGGTGACAACCTGGTTGCCACATCAACAGAGGATGGCACTACCGATCAAGGTTACAACAGCGCTTATTCGGCCTTGTTTGAAGCCAAGCAGCCTTCCTGGAATGTGGGGGTGCAGTTCTCGATGCCTTTGGGTTTCCGCGCGGAACAGGCCCAAGTCCGCAACCTTGAACTCCGGTTGGCCAAGGCGCGTGCGGCTCTTTCCACGCAGGAAGGGGAAATCCGCTATGAGTTAACGTCAACAGTGCAGACATTGGCTCGCTGGTACACCCTGATGGAAACCAATGACGTCCGTCGCAAAGCGGTTCAACGGCAAGTCGATGCCTTGGAAGCCGAGTATCGCGCCGGTCGGGGTGACCGCAGCACGATCGATCTCTTGCTGCGAGCCCGACAATCACTGGCTCAGGCACAGTCGGAGTACTACCGCAGCCTCGCCAGCTACAACATCTCGCTGTGGGATCTGGACTACCGGAAGGGGACCATCCTGGCGAACAACAACCTCACCTTCGATGCCGTCATCGCCGCGTGCGATTGATTCTTTCGGCATCGTCGCTCTGATGTGTCTCTCGAGCATCCTGAGCACATTCCATCGAATGATCACATTCGACAGAATCGTACTTCTCGAATCGTGGCGATGCTGGTCGTGATTGAATCTGCGACTGTGACCACAGTGTTTCAAAACCCTCGGCAATCACAGCAGAAAACGCGTTGCGGAACCGCCACATTCGCGTGGTGAAACCGCAACACCTCTGCACGCATAGCACACGTGTCACTGCTGAGTCGGGTTGTTCAGTATGAACGGCTTGAGAATATCAGAAAATTTGCAGATTCTGCTGGCAATCTCTGGCGTGCGCTTCAGGCAGGTCTCAACAATGAAACGATCTGCATCATCCCCAGATGAAGCCACACGGACGTCCTCATCAGCGTCGTATTCGTACCCCTTTAATTTGCAGAGAGCAGCAGTCATGCCACGTAACTGGCTCCGCAGCCTGACCGCGTCGATGAAGCAACAGCAGGTCCGCCGCCGCATTCGGAAGGCCGCCGCGACCCAAGCCGCGCTGGTGCAATCGCTGGAGCAGCGCGTGCTGCTCGCGGCACCACGCGTGGCACCGAACGTCTCTACCACGTTTACACTTGGTGAGAATATTGGTGTGAACGGGACGGTCACCGGTACCGGGACGGCCGCCACTTCAGACCCCTACGTTGACCCTGTGACCGGTGCGGTCCAGTCTAATACATCGAACGGCCACTACGTGGGCCGCTTCTTGGTCGACGCCGGTGCCGGTGATACCGGCGAAGCTGTGACGATGGCCGTCCAACCAGGTGCCAACTCGAACTCCGCTTTCAGTGTTCAGTTGGTTGGGCAGTTCGTTGAAATCTATGTCAACAACTTTGAGCAACTCGATTTCGAAGAAAGTCCGACGCTGACATTCAACGTCACGTTGACCGACAACCATTTAAACGGTGCCACCCCAGCTCCAGAATCTGCGACAGTTGGTGTTACCGTCAATCTGACGGATCGCAACGATATTCCATACATCACCCTGGAGAACAATGCGAATCAGCCTCGTGATTTTCAGGACTTCAACATCATTGAAAATGCACCGGCGGGCACGGTCACTATCGGGGCTGATAGTATCAATTCCGGAGGCATCATTCATGCCCGGTCGGAATTGCACCACGATACCAATGCCTCCGTCAATGTTGGTACGAACGTCGATCCCAACAACCCGTCCTCAATTCCGGGCGGTAACAATCGCGTCGATGTAACGGGCCGTACCGATACCATTAGCGGCGATGGTACTGAGAGTTCGACACTTCGGTACGAAATTCTGCGGGCCTCGTCGTCCACGGTCACGCAAGGCGTGGACATGATGACGAGCGAAGTCCAACGCGTGGTTAAAGACTTCGCGTTGAACTCTGGTTTGTTTCTCATTGGCTTCGAGAGCGACCTGACGGTCGACACAATCACCGAAGGCAATGGGATGACCTTGACCAACGAAGTCCAGCAACTCGACTTCGGCAATACACAAAGCGGGTTCTACACTCTCACCTTTACGACTACCAGCAATCCCTCGACCAGCTTCACAACAGGGCCGATTTTCTACTCTGCCACTGCAGCACAGGTTCAGACGGAACTTGAGAAACTCGCTGGAGTAGGGGCGGGCAACGTTCAGGTTCGCGATCTGGTGAATGTCGTTCAAACCACCAAAGGGGGCGTGGGAATCAGCGAGGTTCAGAGCCTGAACCTGACCTCCACTCCCCAAAGTGGTTCGTTCCGGCTCAGCTTCAATGGCGTGACGACAGGAGCGATCGCCAGCGGAGCTAGTGCCGCCACAGTCCAGACGGCCCTGAATGGGCTGAGCACGATTGGTGGAGTTGGCGGTAACGTAACCGTCACGGGCACTGGGACCACCATGGACCCGTACATGGTGACCTTCGGCGGTGCTCTGGCCAATGTGGATGTCAATTCGATTCAAAGCGTGGGTGGCTTCACCATCACCTTCCAAGGGGCCTTGTCGAGCGCGAACCAGAATCAGCTGCTGATGACCTCTTACACGACGCCCTTGAATTACTCAGCGGGTGCCGGTGGCGTTCTCGCTGCACTGCAGGCTTTGCCGACTATCGGCACGGGTAACGTCTCCGTCGCGCAAACGACAAACGCCTTCGGCAACACGGGATGGCAGCTGAATTTCCAGGGAGCCTTGGCCAACAAGTCTCTGAGCCAGGCGGTCGTGGTCAACCTCAGCGACCTTGTGGAAATCAGCAATGACGTTCCAACATTGGGGCGTGTGAGTGTTGCCCCCGCTGCCCCCAGCTTCCTGGTCGGCAGCCGGAATGATGGTTCGAATGGATTGAGTTCGGGCTTTGAATTCCTGCGGGATTACTTTGGTCTTGCCCAAGGCACAGCAAACGGAACGGCATCCTTCCTGGCTTTGGTCCGCACACGTGACCAATCCATCGTTGAACCGTTGACTAACAGTAATATTGCCAACCCATTCAATCCGGGTTTGAGCTACAGCGAATACATCCGCATCAACCTGCTTGATTCCAGTGAAGCCGCACCAGTGGTGCAGGACGAAGTTTACACGCTGAATGAGTTCGCTCCGAACAGCGGCACAACCAATGGCCTGATTGTCGGCAAGGTTAACGACTCGGTGAATTCGTTAGGCCAGGCACTGGTAACTGTGTCTCCCACAACGGCTCCCAGCAATGGTGTAAACGAAGTTCAGACGATTACGAAAGTGATTTCCGGAGCGACGAATCCCGGCAGCTTCTCACTGACCTTTAAGGGGCAAACCACCAGTCGAATTCTGCAAACAGATACCGCTGCTACGGTGCAAGCCAAGTTGCAGGCCCTGTCGACGATCGGGGCTGGTAACGTGACTGTCACGGACGGAACCATCACTCCGACCAGTCGGCAATGGGTGGTGACCTTTACTGGAGCGCTCGCGCAGACCGACGTGCCGCTGCTGGGCGTCTTCAATGGTGTTTCCGATGCCGAACAGCCCTCGGAAATTTTCCGCTACTCAATTGTGAGCGGTAATACGAACAATGCCTTTGCAATCAACAGCACGACTGGGGAAATTACGGTTGCGAATGCGTCGCAGCTGAATTTTGAAGCCGGTTCGTCGTACCGACTGCTGGTCCAGGTTACCGACACATCGGCAAGCAACCAGACTCTTTCAACCGTGGTTGCCGTGGACATCAACCTCAACGATGTCAACGAGCAAACCACCATCGGCGCGAACCAGAACTTCAATGTCCGTGAAGGGGCGTTGAATGGTACCATTGTGGGATCGGTTTCCTTCTCTGATCCCGACCTGCCTCAAGTCCGTAGCCTGTTGTTCGAGATCACGAACGGAAACCTGCTGGATGGCAATGGCCAGCCGACCTTCAATATCAACGCCAGCACAGGGCAGATCACTGTCAACAGCAACGCCTTGCTGGACTTCGAGACGCAACCGTTTTTCGACCTCGGCATCCGGATTACTGACCGCGGCGACCAGAACACTTCGGCAACAGGCGTGGTTCGCATCAACGTCACTGACGTGAATGAACTGGCACCGATCCTGGATGATCAGTCGCTCTCGATTGACGAAGACACTCCTGCCACTACTGTGATTTACACCTTCTCAGGAATCACGCTCGAACCGACGCAGAAAATCAACTATGGCTTGTTGACCACCGGGACCCCATTCGGCATCACCACCATCAATCCCGGACCAAGTCAGCCTAACTATGCTCAGATCACGCTGAACTCGGCAGTGGATTTTGAAGCTGGGCCGCGGCGTTACGACTTGCTGGTTCAGGCGACAGACATTGCGACGCCTGGTCTCTTCGATACGGCGATTATCACGATCTTCATCAATGACGTGAATGAGCAGATCGACATCAACAACCAGACCCGCACGATTGCAGAAAACTCACCAGCAGGCACCAACGTGGGGGCTCCGGTGACGGTCGTTGATCCGGATGATGCTGACGGAATCCTGCAAGGTAAGACCTTTAAGATTGTGGCAGGGAACACCAACAACGCCTTCAGCATCAATGCGTCGACAGGGCAGATTCAGGTGAATAATCCTGCGGCACTGGATGCCGAAGTGGTCGGTTCAACACCGTTCCAATTGGCAGTACAGGTGACGGATAACGGCACACCCATGACAGCCGATATCGCCTTCGTCAACATTTCCGTAACCGATGTGAATGATGCCCCAGTCATTCAAGACCAGTTTTTCTCGATCCTGGAACACAGTGCACCAGACACCCTGGTCAGCACCGTGGTCGCTTCGGATCAGGACGCTGGGCAAACGCTGACCTACTCCATCGTAGGGGGCAACATCGGCAATGCGTTCAAGATTGATTCGGTGAGTGGTGCTATCCTGGTCAATAATCCTGGTGCCCTTGACTTCGCCATGAACCCAACGATTAACCTCGTTGTGCGAGTGGCGGACAATGGCTCTCCGTCGTTGACCGACACCGCGATTGTCTCAATCACGATTACAGAATCGACGACTCCGGAACCGCCGATCATTAACGATACGTCGTTCAATCTGCCGGAAAACTCGCCGCTGGACTTTGTAGTCGGAAACGTTTTCCCGAATCCAATGATGCCCGGCGGTACGGCACCGTTTAACTTCTCAATCACGAGTGGAAATGGCACCGGCTTCTTCCGGATCGACAGTTCTGGCAACCTGATCGTCAACGATCCTTCGGTGCTGAATTTCGAAGTCAACCCAACCTTTATTCTTGGGGTGCTGGTCACAGACAGCTCTACTCCGCAGTTGGCTGACACAGCCACAATCACCGTCAACCTCCAGAATGTGAATGAGGTTCCGGTTATCACTTCGGGCAACAGCTTCACCGTGGCGGAAAATTCCCCGAATAACACGGTTGTTGGTCAGGTGGTGGCGACCGATCCCGATATGGGGCAGTCGTTGACCTATGCCATCAACGGCGGTAGCCCGATCTTCAATATCGATGCTTCGGGGGTGATCTATGTCAAAGATTCCTCGCTGCTCGACTTTGAAGCGACCGGCGGATCGGTGGATCTGTTAATTCGCGTGCGGGATAACGGCACACCTCAGTTGACTGCCCTGCAAACGGTCACCATTACCATCACCAACGTTAACGAACGTCCGGTGCTGACAACGCCAGCCAATCCTTTTGCCACGATTGCAGAGAACACCGCCAATGGAACTTCGGTGGGTGCTGCGGTCGCGACAGATCCGGATATCGGCGACAATGTGAGCTACGCCATCACGGGTGGCAATACGAACGGCGCCTTTACCATCAACTCCACCACTGGCGCCATTACTGTGGCGAATTCGGCAGCTCTTGACTTTGAGACGACGCCGACCTTCTCTTTGACGGTGACCGCGACCGACACCGGGTTGCTGAGTGATTCGAAGACCTATGTTATCAATCTGACGAATGTCAACGAAGCTCCGCTCATCTCTCCACAATCGTTCAGCGTGCCGGAGAACTCGGCACCGGGGACCAGCGTGGGGACGGTGGTTGCCAGTGATCCGGAAGGGACCGCACTCACGTTCAAATTGCTGTCTGCGGGCAATACGGGCAATGCTTTCGGTATCGATGCTGCAACCGGCAATATTTTCGTCAAGAACAAGGGCCCTCTGGATGCTGAAGTCAATCCGGTCTTCACGCTGACCGTGATGGTTTCGGACGCCGGTGGCCAAAGCAGCATGGCGACGATCACAGTCACGCTGGATGACGAAAATGATCCGCCGGTCATTGCACCGCAATCGTTCAATCTTGCAGAGAACACCGTCGCCGGAACGATTGTGGGTAGTGTCACGGCCACCGATCCTGACTCACCGGCTCAAACTTTGACGTACAGCCTGATCGGTGGAAACACCGGGAACGCCTTCGGTCTGACGGCGGGCGGTCAACTCTTCGTTATGAACCGGGCTCCGCTCGACTTTGAAACGAATCCGGTGTTCACTTTGACCGTTCAGGTCACCGATAACGGTTCGCCCGCTCTCAGCAGCACAGCAACGGTAACGGTGAACCTGACCAATTTGAATGAGCAACCGGTCATCGCACCACAGCAGTTCATCGTGGAAGAGAATTCCAATGCCGGGACGCTAGTCGGTACTGTGGTCGCAAGCGACCCGGATGCTGGTCAAGCGCTGACCTATGCCATCATCAGTGGCAACACCGGGACTGCGTTCACGATCAACTCGGCGACTGGGGCTATTACTGTGGCCAATTCGACGGTGATCGACCTCGAAACGAACCCGGTCTTCAGCCTGACCGTGCAAGTGACCGACAACGGCAGCCCAGCCTTGTCTTCGTCGGCGGTTATCACCATCAGCGTGGGAGACTTGAACGAAGCCCCGGTGGTACCACCCCAAAGCTTCAACGTTGCCGAGAACTCTGCTTCTGGAACGGTGGTAGGCACCGTCTCGGCGAGCGATCCCGATCTGCCCGCGCAAACCCTCAAGTATCAGATTGTGGGGGGCAACACGGGCAATGCCTTCGGCATCAACACCTCGACCGGTCAGATTTTCGTCAAGAACCGGGCTCCGCTCGATTTCGAGACCAACCCGATCTTCGATCTGATGGTGCAGGTCACCGACAATGGCAGCCCGGCTCAATCGACGGTGGGGAATATCACCATCAATCTGACCGACGCCAATGACCCGCCTGTGGTCCCGTCACAGTCCTTCACTCTGCCGGAAAACAGTCCGCTCGGTACTGCGGTCGGTCTGGTGCAGGTGAATGATCCAGATGTTGGCCAGGGGCGAGCCTATGCGATCGTCGGGGGCAACGTCGGCAACGCCTTTACTATCGATTCATCGACCGGCCTGTTAACCGTTCGCACACCGGCAGCTTTGAACTTCGAGGCCAACCCGGTAATTACGGTGACGGTGCAGGTGACCGACTTCGGCCAACCCCGGATGTCGTCGACCGGTATCATCACCGTCAACCTGACCAACGTGAATGAAGCTCCGGTCTTCTCGCCGACTCAGCAGCTCTTCACGGTCAATGAAAACAGCCCGGTCAATACTGTGGTGGGGACGATGAACGTGATCGACCCGGATCAAGGCGATACAAAGTCGTTCTTGATCACCGGCGGGAACGTCAACAATGCGTTCGGCATCAACGCCTCGACCGGACAGATTTTCGTAGCCAACTCGGCAGCCTTGGACTTTGAGGCGCTCAACACGTTCTCACTGTCGATTTCGGTGACCGATGCTGGTGGTAAGACTGCTAACGGTACGGCGAAGATCAATCTCGCGAATGTGAATGACCCGCCGATCCTCACACCGGCGACCTTCACCATCAACGAGAATTCGAATGCCGGGACCGTGGTGGGAACCGTCACCGCGACCGATCAAGACTCGGCCCAGTTGAAGACCTACGCGATTATCGGCGGCAACGTGGGTAATGCGTTCACAATCAACGCCGCTAATGGTCAGATCACCGTGTCGAACAAGTCGGCTCTCGACTTCGAGACCACTCCGACCTTCAGTCTGCAGGTGCGTGTGACCGACAATGGCAGCCCGGCGGCTTCCAGTGTTGGCACCATTACGGTGAACCTGCGGAACCAGAACGATGCACCGGTCGTCAACAGTGCAACCTTCGCTGTGAAGACCCGTACTGGAGTAGGTACAACGGTGGGGACGGTCACCGCGACCGATCAGGATGCCGGTCAAACGAAGACCTTCTCGATCGTGAGTGGTAATACCAACAACACCTTCGCTATCAATGCCTCAACGGGAGTGATCACCGTCAGCCGGTCACCACGAACTGCGACCACTTTCAACCTGGTGGTGCGTGCGACCGACAACGGTACCCCGGCGGCATCGGGTCAGGCCACGATTACAATTGTCGTCAACAGCACTGGTAGCGTGCCGCTGACTGCTGCAAGTACTGCAAAGACGAGTAGCACAAGCGTCTCATCGACCAATGCCACAGCGACAGGTTCGGCAGCCACGACTGCCACCTCGTCGACGACATCCACCACGAAGAAGTCCAGCACCTCCGAGTGGTGGGAATTGACGTAATCGTTCGGTTGTCGTCGCGAGCTAACTAGGCTCCCTCATCACCCGTGAATCCGTGACGGATTCACGGGTGATATCATTTTGGGAAGGCAAGGCATGAGCTTGTCTGCCTGCTGTCAAACCTGCCAGGATGCAGAGATCCAGCCCCCACCGAGTGGTTCGATGGGAGTAGCTTTCCGTTCCGCTGAAATACCGGCTGAGCGCGTTGGTCTGACCTTACGAAGCGGACGTCGTGCGACAAGGCAGCAAGTAGCCGGAATCACTACGTCGTCTGGCCGGGACACTGGCAATCACCGGTGCGGAAATCGGTGCCCAAGATCAGCTTCACGCGGAGTTCCATCGCCTGACGCCGAACTCGCAATTCCACCCGAGTCCCGGGCTCATGCGTTCGCGACTGTTCTCGCAAACCTCTCAGGTTGTTGATGGCGACTCCGTCAAATTCATAAATTCGGTCACCAGAGCGTAAGCCTGCCTGTGCTGCCGGCGAATTGGGGACGACGTCAGAAACCCGCAGTTCTTCGCCGCTGGAAAGTTCGTCAACAACCACACCAAGACATGATTCCTGTTCATGCCGAACGATCAGATAGCCGCGTTCGTTCCTCAGGCGTTTCAGACCTTCTTCGGAGACCACGGCTTGATCACTGACATGGACCGCGATCGGTTCACCCGGGAATAATCGATTGATGAACCGCAGGCCTTCGTCACGCCCTTGCCAGTTTTCATCGAGGATCAAAACGCGGGGCGAGAGTTGCGGAGTGTTGAGGACATCATGGACGGAAGCGGGCCAGTGCAACGGACGATCTTTGGCAAATTGACCGCCCAATTCCAGAAATTGCCCCATGGCTCGGGCATGCCGCAACGTGGCATTACTGTAAATTATCTGCAAGGCTCCATCGGAAACCTGCGGATCAACCGACGTCATCAACCGATCCAAGGCCGACTCGGTGGCATCGGCCACTTCCAGATCGTCGGACAACATCAGTTCTTCAAGCACATCATACAACCGCGGTTTTTGCTCGGGGCCGGCTTTACGAACCGCGGCTTCCAACAATGGCACAATGGTCTTGGAGCGTGCGACGAGTTGATTGGTCACGGCACGTCGAACCGCTTCGCGATCCGAATTCAACTCCTCGATCAATTGCTCAGAAGTTAGAGAGGAGAGATTTTGCGTCTGCGGGTCGGGAAGAAATGCCACGGCAAGCAGAATGCCACCCACGAGAACGAGTGCCACAGTGCGCCAGGGAATTCCTCGCATGCCGCCTCCATTTTTTGCCGGGGATGTATCGTGCCAAGATATGTTCAGAATTGCCAGACGTTTCTGTCCGGAAAACGGCTTCCCCACTGAAGATCTGCATGAGCCACAAATGGACTTCACACAGAATTCTCCGGCGAATTGGAGCGCCAGGCTGATCTCGCAATTGCTGAAAAACAGCGGAGTCGCCCATAATATCGGCGACGAAGACTCCTCATGGAAAGACCTTGCAGGTTCCCTGCCCGGCAAGGTGTTCTGGATCTTCGGCTACTGTCCGTTGCGGTCCTGTCCCAACGGTTTGTTCCTGATTTTGCAGCACTCCGTTGAGATCGCTCTCGGCTGAGCATCGTACCGCCGTGCCTCGGTCCCCATTGCAGGAAAGTCATCAGCATGTCTCCTTCCGATCGCCCACGGTCGCCAGCCACGCGGACTCAACCGGCGGAATTGGAGTCGACACACATCACATCGGAACCACTGCTGGATGAAACTCAGGCGAGTGACGATCTTGCGTCAGGGGTATCTGCGACGCATGTGGGGCCTACGCAGGTGAGTTCGCAGTCGGGCGCGTCTCAGAGTTCCTCCAGGGTAACGAAGTCCACTCCGAAAGTTGGCGGTTCTACCAAAGCTCCCACTTCAGGCGGTCCGATTGGACCTCACGGGTTAGATCAGATCGGTGATTACCGGCTCATTCGTAAACTCGGCCAAG
The DNA here is from genome assembly GCA_016125225.1 of bacterium. Lineage (GTDB taxonomy): Bacteria > Planctomycetota > Planctomycetia > Planctomycetales > Planctomycetaceae > DSVQ01. Next base: position 290,944 of record WGME01000009.1, read on the forward strand.
GGGGCATGGGGGAAGTCTATCTGGCGCACCAGTTGAGTCTCGATCGCCCCGCTGCGCTCAAGGTGCTTGCCAAGCATCTGGCTGATAAGCCCGACTTCGTCAAGCGGTTCTATCGTGAAGCCCGTGCGATGGCGAAGATCGATCATCCGCAAACCGTGCGGGTCTTCGCCGTCGATGAGGCGGATGGCATCCATTTCGTCGCGATGGAATTCGTGGATGGCAAAAGCCTGCAAGACTGGATGCGTCAACTCGGCACACTATCGGTTGGGGATGCCGTACACATCATCTTGCGATGTGCGGAAGCCCTGGAAGTCGCCCACGACATCAATATGGTGCATCGCGACATCAAACCCGACAACATCATGTTGACGCGTCGGGGGCAGGTAAAGGTTTCCGACTTCGGCCTCGCTAAAGCTCTCGACGATGAAGATATGTCGATGACACAGTCGGGGACTGGGCTGGGGACGCCTTACTATATGGCTCCTGAGCAGGCCCGGAATGCCAAGCATGTGGATCGACGATCTGATATCTATGCGCTGGGCATCACGTTCTTTCAAATTTTGACAGGGAAGCTGCCTTTCACGGGTGACTCAGCCATGGAAGTGGTTCTCGCCAAGGAGAAAGGCTTCTACGAACCCGCCCGGAAACTGAACCCGGCAATTCCGGACAAGCTCGACCTCATCGTCGGCAAGATGATCGATAAGAAGGTCGATCAGCGATTTCAGGATTGCGGTGAACTCATTCGCGTTCTCGCTGGCCTCGGCCTCGAAAACTCCTCGCTCAGCTTTATTGACGCCCCCGATAAGGTGACCGTGTCTGCTGCCAAGTCGGCAGCGGCCCAGTCCAATCCGAGGCTGCAGCGTTCTGCCACCGTCACCAAGCCAATGGCCTCGGGACGTCTGGAAGCCTTGGCAGCGACCCGCGAAGAACAACCCGACCTTGCCTGGCAGGTAGAGTTTCGCAAACCCGATGGGCAGAAAACCATCGTCAAATGTTCGACGGCTCAAGTCCTGCAGATGCTGCGGAATGGCACGATCGATAATCGAGCCAAGGCTCGTAAGAAAAACGCTGACCCCTTGATTCCCATCGCGCAGTTTCCGGAGTTTGCTCAAACCGTGCAGGGACTGCTCATTAAGCAGAAGGCCGACAAGCAGGGCGGGCAAACCAAGAAGCTGCTGCAGAACTACCGCTGGCACGAATTCACGTATCGCGTGAAGAAGTGGTTCCTGGGACTGTTCCGTAGTGTGATGGGGATCGTCAGTTTTGTGCTCTATCTGGCCATCCTGGGTGGACTGGCTTACGGTGCCTACTACTATTGGATGAACTACGGTCGCCAGCAGTTGCAGAATGCGATCCCCGGTAGCCCAACACAATCGGCACAACCGGCATCGACTGCCACACCCGAGACACCGACGCCATCACCCGGGGGATGACCTGCCGTTGTGTCGACAAGTTGGTCGATAGGACGGGGAGCGTTTCCAAAATCGCCGTGGGAACTTTCGAGTCGCGCATGTTGTTTGCCCGCCCCTTCCACCGACTGCCGACAGGAATCGTTACGACGATTCTTGCCGTCAACTGCTGTCTGACGGCAGTGGCTTGGGCAGGCAAAGTCGAATTGAAGAACGGCATGATCCTTGAAGGTCAGCCGGTGAAAATTCAGTCGCTGCATCGGTCTCCAGTGGGCAAACCGGGCCCGACCACCATCTATCATGTCGTGCTGGTTAACAATGGCTGGAGACGGACCTTCGTGCCGATTTGGCAAGTCCCGAATGATGGCCTGAATCTCGATGTCTCCCTGACACGGCGTGATGAGTTCACGGTGCCTCAACTCAAACAGGGACGCAGCCTGGTCGTGCAGAACGTGGGAAGCATTCTCGCCGCGACCCCCTTCGATCTACAGTTCGGTCGTCGGACCGTCACGATCGCGACGGCTCAGAAGCCGCTGCAGATCACGCAAGGCATTAGTCTGATCGCCCCCGATCATGTGAACATCGTCAGCCATAACTACGTCTGGGATTATGGCATCGGTCTTACTGCGGTGCCTCAGGACGTCATCATTTCGGTCCTGCAGAATCCCTTGGTCTGCAAGCCGAATGAAGCACAAGATCGTCTTGCACGGGCTCGCTTTTATGTTGCGGCGGAATGGTATCTCCCCGCCTTTGCCGAGCTCGAGAGCATTGCCCGCGACTTCCCCGATAGAGAAGAAAGCGTCGAAACCTTTCGTCAGGAATTGATGCAGATCTTCGGTCGGCACATTCTGTCGGAAATCAGGCAGCGTCGACAGGCGGGTCAGCTTCAACTCGCGGATGACTCGTTGTCCAAATTGCCGCTGCCGTTACTCGCGGGTTCGGTTCAGCAGGAAATTCTTGAGTTACAGGCCATCAGCCATAAAGAGGTCGAAGATCTGGATCGGATCACGATTGCCCTGGGCGATCTGCAGGCCAAGTTGACCGACGAAACCGCACGCGCGGGGATGACCCGAGTTCGTCCACAGATGTTGCGGGAATTCGACCGGGTCGGCCTCGACCGCCTGCAACCCTTTCTCCAGGCACAGAGCGATCCTCGTGTGACCCCGAGCGAAAGTCTGGCTCTCGCCGTGACGGGGTGGATGCTTGGTGCCGAGAATGCGAACACCGACCTGAATCGTGCCCTGCGAATCTGGGATGCCCGGGGTTTGATTCGTGAATTTCTGCGATCCAACGATCCCGTCGTACGCAATCAGTTGTTCGATGAGCTCCGCGTGCTGGAAAGTGTGGGGCCGGATGTTGTTCAGCAGATGCTCAAGAAACTCCCGCCAGTGCTGGATGCGGAAACGATTGTTCCTGGCGAGACGTCGCTGATCACCTTGCCGAAGTATCTGACCGATGACCCCGAGCGGACGTACCACGTCATTGTGCCGCCGGAGTATTCGCCGAACAAACTCTATCCCTGCCTGTTGGCGTTACGTCCCGAACATAAATCCACGGAAGAAACGGCGGTCTGGTGGGCAGGCACCGTGGATCAACCCGCCTGGGCACAACGGCGGGGCTACATCGTGATTGCCCCCGATTACGTTCCCGAGTCGACCCGCCAATATCCTTATAGCACTCCCGCGAACCAAACGGTGATGGACTGCTTGCGCGATGCCCGATTGCGGTTCGGCATTGATCCCGATCGCACCTACCTCGTCGGTCACGATATGGGAGCCGATGCCGCCTTCGACCTGGGGCTGGCCCATCCCGATGAATTTGCCGGCGTGGTGCCCATAGGCGGGGTCAGCGATCTCTATGGCCGTTTCTATTCGGACAATGGCGAGCTGACATCGTGGTACATCGTTCGCGGGGAACTCGGCCGTGACTCCACCTCGGAACCCTTCGCCAAGTACCTCGACCGTTGGTTTGTGAAAGGAGCCAAATACGACATGGTATATGTCGAGTTCCCCGGCCGCGGACTCGACCCCTATGCCGACGAACTCCCCCGCCTCTTCGGCTGGTTCGAGTTGCATGTCCGCCGTCCATTGCCGTTGGAATTTGAATATCTCTCTTTGCGACAGGTCGATAACAGCCCGTTCTGGGTGACCGCCGAACTGCCGCGCACTTTTGTGTTACCGCAACCGGGGGGAAACACGCGGGGAGTGAAGTCCATGAAAATCACTGGCAAAATCACGCCGGGCAACAGCGTGTATGTTTCATCTCCGGCGACGCAGGTGAGGCTGCGATTGTATGATGGCCTGATCAATTTGAATGAACGGGTTGATGTGCACATCAACGGCAAAGCAAAGCCACCGCAGTTTCTGGAAACCGATCTGCGGGCCATGCTCGACGACTTCCGCCAGTATGCCGACCGCAGCCGCATCGCCACCGTGATCGTCGACTACTGAGTCTCTCCCCGACATCTAACTTCGATAGCCCCACCACCGTGACACCACCCGCCCTCACCCTTCGTGATCTGCAGCAACTCATTTACCAGATGTACGGCGATAAAGACGCCGCACGCGGAGTGGAGGGGACGTTCATGTGGCTGATGGAAGAGGTGGGCGAACTGGCCGCCGCTTTGCGGGATGGTTCACCGCATGAAGAACTGGCCAAAGAGTTCGCCGATGTGCTGGCGTGGTTGACGACGATCGCCAACGTGGCGGGAGTCGATCTCGACGCGGCGATCCGCCTGAAATACGGCCAAGGCTGCCCCGGTTGCGGAAATTTTGTCTGTAGCTGCGATCCGACGGATAAACCGTAGAAGACGGAGTTTGATCGAATGCAATGGGATGAACGGTCAGAACGACAATTTGACCGTCTGATCAATGTGCTGCAGAAATCGCTCGCAATTTCGAATATGCCTATGGATGAAGGCCCTCGGTGGCTCCCTCCGTTCGAGTATCCAAGCTTCTTCCAGAATCTGATTCGGGAATATGCCTTTCAAGCTTTTGCCATTGGTGAGACTCTAGTGCATGGCAACTTGATCTCTGCGGAAGATAACCTGAAAGGATTACTTGAAGACCAATATCTGACCGACACATTGGTAGATGCTGGATTTCTTCCGTTTGGCCGACCCGCATCTGGAAATTATGACCGTATATGTTTTGACGCTCGGCAGATGAAGCGAAACTCGGATGCACCAATCGTGCGAATGGACCATGAAAGCATTCTGTCGTTTGATCAAATTCCCGAGCCAATCTTGGTGGCGTCGGGATTCTTCGAATTATGTATGCAGCAATCTGAGACTGGACCTGATATGCGCTGAAAGCCAGCGTACATTGAGCAAACTACTCTCGACGAATCAGCGTATACAGCGCCCTGTTTCGATGCTCTGGTAACACGTTTACCTGCATTTTCTCATCCGCTACACTGGCTGTAGTCAGCTCATTGGGAAAGGCTGAAGATGGCGAAAACCATTTCTTGTCCAGCGGTAAGCACGCCGACTCAGCGGCGGCCGGGCACGGGGCCGCTGAGTACGGGGTTGTTATTCGGCGGGTTGCTGGTTCTACTGGCCTGTGCGGTGCAGGACGCGACTGGGATCTCGGGCATGCCCCGGTTCTGGTACACCAACCGTATGATGTGGTGGCTGCTCGGACTCGGCAGCGTCATGGCGGGGATCTGGACGCAGGTGCCACACAGCCTGCAGGTATTGCGGACCAACTGGCGACCGAGCCAGCCGGGCCTCCGATTCATGGAAGTCCTGGTCTACACGCGCGAGGACTGTCATCTCTGTGAAGAAGCCCTGGCCACACTCGCCGAATATCAACGCTGGCTGCCGAGAACCCGCGAAATCGATATCGATGCCGACCCCGCACTGGTGGAGAAATACGGAACGTGTGTTCCTGTGGTGGTGTGTGATGGCAAAGTCCGGTTTCGCGGGCGGGTCTCTCCCACGCTGCTGCAACGCCTGATCGAGGGCACGCCGCCTCGTTCTTAACTGAATCACCGTCAGACTTTGTTCAGTTTCGGTCCATTCGGGCGGTCTGCGGTGTTTCATCTTGCCGACGGCGTTTCTTCCGCCGAAGATGATGAGAGACTCTGCGCAACCCCTGTCGGAACGTACTGGTTATGTCGACTGTGTTGATTGTCACCTGGGATAAGCTCCGCGTCTCCGCCCTGCAGTGTGACGGCGGGCATTCGCACCGGATTGCTGCCGTCTGGTCGGAAAGCTGGCCGGAGGGCATTCAGCCGGTGCCACAACCCGAAATGGCGGGAAAGTGGCTGGCTGATCAATGGCGGTCAGCCGGACTGACGGCGACCCAGGTGCATGTCATCGTCCCACGTGAAGACGTGGTGCTACGGCACTTGGAACTGCCACAAGCCCCCGACGACGAATTGGCCGACATGGTCCGATTCCAGGCGGCCAGCCGTTCGACGGTTCCTATTGAACATCTCAGTCTCGATTACCTCCCGCTGCCTTCCGTCACCGAACGGGAAGGCCGCGATGTCCTTGCCATTACCCTGCCGAAAGCCAGCTTGGAAGCGATCCGCAGGTTGGTGAGCACGGCCCAGCGGGAACTGGTCGGCGTCTCCTTCTCGGCTCATGCTTTGGGAGAATGGGGCGAGCAGACCGATCGCCGCCTGCTGACCACGCGACCGGATAACAGCAATGAATCGACGGTGGTGATCGCCATCGAGCAGGACCGGGTGGAATTAACCGTGGTCACCGGCCATGAGCTCACGTTCGCTCACGCGGCCCGGATCACATTAGAAGACGATCAGACGCCGACTTCCGTGATCCTCGCAGAAGTCAGCCGAACCATGGTGGCCGGCCGCCGTCTCCGGCCGGGATTGCGTGTCGATCATGCTTGGTTGATCGGTGGCGATGCGACACTTGCGGAGGCTTTGGTCGAGCGGCTGGAATGCCCCGTTCAACCCGTGAACCCCACGCAGGATCATGCACAAGCGGGGCTCTTCGGGGGCTGGCAAGAGCGGCCTGCCAGCGCGGCGATTCTGTTGGGGGCCACCACGCTCGATCACCCGATCACCGCGAAAGTGAACCTGCTCAAGCCGCGACAACCGCCGCCGAAACGCGATCCTCGCAAGCAGCAACTGGCTGTTTTCTCGGCCTTGGCTTTGTTTGTGATCTTTTTCTTCAGCGGCGGGAACTTAATGCGTCTCCGCAGCCTCGATCTCCGCATTGAGGAACTCTTCAGCGAGCGCAGCCGCTTGAAAGACAGCGTGGAAGCGGGCCGAAAGTTCGTCAAACATGCAGAACTGATCGACAACTGGGCCGTGCGTGATCGGAATCAACTCGAACAACTGGTCGAACTGGAAAGCCTGATGCCGGGCGGACTCGATCGGCCCTATCTGCTGAACTACGAGTTCACGGTGGGAACGCGGGATGTCCTCGGTGACATCGTGGCCACGGCTGCGGCTCAAACCCGGGAAGATGTGGAAGCCCTGCAACGGGCGATCACCGAGCAATCTCAATACAAGCTGGTGCCTCATTCCATCGAGTACAATGACCGGGCCGAAGACACCAAGTACTCGCAACGTTATAAGCTCGATCTCGATTTGCTCAAGAAGAAGCCCGCCGCCGCAACGGCTGACACCACTGCGGCGAAACCCACGACCTGACCGGATTCGACAAGCGAGTACTGGCTACCGTCCATTTGTTCGATTGATCGTTCATCATGCAAAACCTGCCGCTCAAACGAGAACAACTTCTGGGGATCGCCTTGGGTGTGATCGTGGTTGGTGCTCTAGTCCGTGGTCCGGTTTACAACTGGATTGCCGCGCCGTTCCAAGAACGATCGGAACAGATTGCCCGCTTAGAAAAGGAAACCAGCCAACTCAATGACGAAGAATTTCTGATTCTGAAAGCCCAGGCGCAACTCGCCGACTGGCGAAAGAGTAGCCTGCCGCCCGACCGTGGTGCGGCAACCATTAAAAAGCCCGAAGCGCTCGATGCCCAGCGACTTTATGCCAAATGGGTGACCGATTTGCTCGTGTTGTCCGGCTTTGAAACGCCGACTGTTAAGCCGGGGGGCAAGCGGGAAACCTTTGTTATCGGTACAGGACAATCCGCGAAGACGGTCGCCCTTGGGGTGAAGATCAATATTGAAACGGAAGGTCGTTTCAGCCAGCTCTGCACATTCCTTGATCATTACTATCGAGCGAACCTGCTGCAGGAAATTACCAAGCTCGAAATCGTCAATCGGGATGGCCCCACGGGTGATCCGATCTTGAAGATCGATCTCGAAACCATGGGGCTCGCGTTGACCGATGTCCCCTGGCGGAAAACCATCTATCCGGAAACCGCCTTAACAGCAGAGATCAATGACAAGGCCAAAACGCTTGCTGTGAAAGCCAGCGACGCCTTCCCTAAGAAGGTGCCGTTCCGCATTCGCATCGGTAACGAATATCTGACAGTCACCGCCATCGCGGGACAGGATTGGACGATCGAGCGTGGTGCCGATCGAACGTACGCCGCGACTCACAAAGCGGGTGACGTAGTGGAACTCGCGCCGGTCAAATCCCACGTGCCGTCACGATCTCCCGAAGAGTTTCGCGAACTCCTGGCGGCGAACATCTTCATCAAGCCGCCGCCGCCGAAAGAGTACAAACTGCAACTTGGCCCACTGACCGAGCAGGCATTCGCGCGGGGTGACTCGTTGTCTTACACCATTCCTGTGAAAGAATACGACCCCACGCTCGGCAAGCCGGAATTCGTGGTGAAGAACGATCCGCCCCCGGGACTGATTCTCGATCGTGGTATTGGCAAGATCACCTGGACACCGAAAGCCGATCAGCCGATCGGTGAGTTCCCGCTGGAACTCGAAGTGCGACACCCGTCAGCGACTAAGGGCGTAGAAACGGGAACGTTGAAGATCGTGTTCCGAGAGCCGAACTCTGTTCCGACAGTGGAGACCCCCAAGCCGCAGATGGCCTACATCGGCCGAGCCTGGACGTTTCCGCTTACCTTCCAGGACGCCGAAACACCGGCCGATCAGTTGGAGTTGAAGCTCGATAATCCGCCCGAAGGTGTGGCGCTTAATGCCACAAAACGAGAGTTGACCTGGACACCGCCGGCAACCACAAAGCCCGGCGACGTGACCATCAATGTGACAGCCACCGATAAAGGGACGCCACCGCAATCAAAAGCGCTCGCCGTTCCTGTCAAGGTGGAAGACGATGCGGCTTCCTTCACCTATCTGGTGGGGGCCGTTTCAGTCGATGGCGCTTGGCAGGCGTGGCTGTATAACCGCGCTCGAGACCAGCAGACCGTTATCCGCGTGGGAGATCAGGTCAACATCTCGGACGTGAAAGGCACGGTTTCGGAGATTGGCAAAGACTTCGTGATTCTGAAGCAGGGGGAAGCTGTTCACCGGCTGGAACTCGGCCAGAACCTGCGCGAACTTGCTACCGCAACAGCCACCACAGAAGCTACGCCAGCAAAGTCATAGCCGAGTGGGCCACCGGCCCGTTGAACTCATTCACGGCAGATTCCGCGATGCCCCGGGCACCCTGAGAACCGATGCCGGGTTCGCTACGGGCATAAAAAAGACGCAGCACTGCTCATGCTACGTCGTTCTCATGATCCAATATCAGCGATAGTCAAAGAAGCCACTGGACTATGGCGCCACTTTCGTGCCGGTGACCGTAAATGTGTGGCCGTTTTGATTGCTGCCCACGCCATTTAAACTGGAGCCGACTTGTACACCCGTGAGAGTGATATAGGTGCGACCATCGGTGAAGGTGCTGGTCCAGACCGAGAAAACGATCAGGTTCAACTCTTTCCAGGTGCCAACCCCACCGCGGTCCGATACGAAACCGCCGCCCGTGCGAAAGGTGTAGACATCGTCGAAGGTTCCTGTCGGAACCTCTTCAACGATCACATCATAGGAGTTCCCGCGCACTGCCGCAGTCGCTTCCGTGACCGACATGTCTGACCACAGCATCCATGCAACGAGACATCCCAAGGCAAGACAGCGAGACATTGAGCAAATCCTTTGGGTCAGGAGCAGAGTCTGGAGTGAATTCGAGCGGGTGCTCCAGTTTGACCAGCTTAATTCTGCGCCGAGAGCGCCGGAAAAGCAATCAAATTCAACCCATCTTCACTGGACCTATGTGCCCAGAGGAAAGAACGTGATCTTATGATCAAAATGAATGGTCGTAATGTCACATGTTTTTACAGAGGGCTTCGTGTCAGACGAGATTTGTGCGGAATCGAACATCAACCCCTACCCCCCAGTCTGCGCAATCGCTAGACTCATTTCGTAAGATCGACCTCAATTGCAACGTTGTCAGTCAGCCCCTATGGGGAAATTCGGATTGCGATTACTGGTCGATCGGCGATCGCATCGGGTGGCGACGGAATCCATATCAAACAGCATCGAACAAGGGCTTGGTTGGTCGCGCTGATATACCAACCCTGGCAGATCGAGGGAAAGAGTTCTCATGAAAAACCTGGTTTATGTTGGAATCGCATGGCTGGGGCTCTGCAACTTGGCGAGTGCGAGCGTGGGCGGACAAACATTCGCGGGGGCCGTCGCCGACTTCGCAGGGACGGCAAGCCTGCGATTGCAGTTTGTTGCCGGCAACTCTGGCGACGACACTGGCGTATGTCTGATCAAATTGAATGGCTCTGGGCCGTACAGTTCCAGCTATGATGCCCCCCCGGGAGCCACCGTGACGCAGGCCGAAATTACGGCGATTTCGGTCGATGACCCGTACTATGTGCGTTACACCGTGGTTTCGATCGATCCGAAACAGGCCCGCGGTCTGGTGGGGCGTATTGCCAGTCAACTCAAGGTTCCTGCCGTGATGTACGGCTTCGGCTTTTCGACAACTGGTGCCAAGGGGGTGCTGGTCGCCACCGAGATCCAATAGGTTTGTCGCCACAAGATCGTCTTTGAGGCGGTTCAGGGCTTTGCCAACTGGAGAATTTCGGTCAGTTTCTGCTGGGCTTGTGCGCTTGCAGGATTCAGTCGTAACGCGACCTCGGCTTCGCGCAGGGCCTCAACTTTCTTACCCAGTTGCAATAGTCGATCGGCCAACAGCAGTCGCCACCCGGTGCGCTCAGGTGCCAGTGCCAGAGCGCGCTGCAGGTGTTGCACACTTTCATCCGCTTGGCCCAGTAACTCGAAGCCCCATGCATTGACATAGGCCCGCTCCGGCTGAGTTTCCGCAGCCCCTGTCGCCGCATCAATGAGCTTCTGTCCCAGCAGATCGGGAGCTGATGCAGAGATCGACTGAAGCTGTCCGGCTTCCATCAAACGTGCCAGGACTGTGACGTCATTCGGTAAGACATCTCGGACAAATGTTTCCACAGGCAATTCAACGATCGCCGTGGCACAAATCTCGCGATCGTACCTGGATGTCTGCTGCAGGCACACTTGCCAGTTGATGCAACCGGAGTCGATACGGCCCGCCTGAAAGTCGATATCGCCAGCCCAGAAGCGGACATCGGGTTGCTGCGGAACCAGTTGCACCGCGTGCATCACATCGGCGGAATTATGACGTGGGTCGCCACGCAAGAACGAGAGTTCTGCCAGCAACTGATGAGTTCGAAAGAGAAACGGTCCGGCGGCTCGTGCCAATTCTACTCGTTGAAGTGCATCGCCGAGATGTGTTTGAATCAACGGCTGTGTGCGGAGTTCTTCCAGCAACGGATCATCACCGGCCTTTGCTGCCGCCATGGCTTCGCGACGAACCGTGGCCAACGAAGTGAATTCCCAGAGTTCTTCTTCGCTCAGTCCCGAGTTCTCGCCCAACTCTTGCAGAAGATCCTGCATCGCGGCCCGGCGATAGCGCTGAATGTCCAGATCGGCACGGCGCAATTGTCCTTCGGCATTCTGGGGTTGGTCGGCCAACAAGATTGTGAGTGCCGTTTCAAGGTCATCCAGTTCTGCCTCGCTCATTTCATTCAACGCAGCCAATGAATCTCCGCGATCGATCGCCAGCTCAATGCCCCCCGACCAGGCCATCTCTCGCCAGGCAACCCCCAACAGCACCGCGAGTGTCAGGTACGTCATGCCGAGTAACGTACGTCGGCATCGAAGCGGAATTTGAATCGCTGTGCCGTTTGGTAATCGCTGGATTGAGCCGAGAGTTGCTCCGAGCAAAACCGCCAGCGTGAGCTGATTGGCTGGATAGCGGAGTCCGAAATCGAGGCTGGCACACGTGGCCTGACTGGCAATGAGGTACAACCCCAGTCCGATGAGCGCTCGCAGTTCGCTTGATTTTGCACTTCGTGCAGCCGTGAGCAGGATTCGTCCCGCCCAAACCACCAGCAGACAAAGCAGTAACAGGCCCGGGATACCCTCTTCAACCAGAATCTGCAGGAAGAGATTTTCGGCCTGATCACTCCAAACCAGCATTGGCCGCTGCTGATAAATCGGCTGTACCAAGCCAAAAGTTCCCAGCCCCGAACCCGTACGCCAGTAAGCGGGAATCATGCGCAAGATGTCTCCCCATAATTCGAGGCGGCCATCCAGATGCCCCACGTGTGCAGTAGATTCCGGAATGCGTTGTCGCACGACATCGGTGAGACTCAGCCAGGTCAGCAATCCCGCAGAGGTTGTTAACAAACCCAAAATCGTCAGGAAGTGCTGCCACTTCAGTTGTTGTGGACGCACAAAAAGAAGGACTGTCAAAACCCCGACGACAGCCCCTAACCAGGCTCCGCGGGATAAACTCAGTGTGATTCCCGCCACAAGCATGACCAAGACTGCCAGCAGGGTCCACAAGCAGACATGTCGGGGAGGCAGCCAAGTTTGCCAGATCGCACGGTGGTTCAACTGCCGTTGTGAATCATCCGCAGGCCCGTCACCCAGCAGGCTGCTGGCGAGGTAAGCACAGGCCGCCAAAGTCATCACCTGGAATCCACCGCCGGCATTCCGATTTACAAAAGGGCCATAAGGGGTTGTGCCCTCAATCGGAACACTCCAGAAGAGTTGGCCATTCCAGCTCATCATCTGCACGAGGCTGAAGTAAGCAATGGCCGCCCCATTCATCGCAACCACGGCCGTGAGCAGACGGCGTTCGGAGCGGCCGGAAAAATTCCGCATCGCGAGTCCATAAGCCGTCAGGCCCGCGAGCAGTAACCACATTTCACGGCGCGTGGAAGACGGGTTGACCGAGATGGTTGCCGGGGTGTCTAGCGAACTCGCGGGAAGTGGTTCGTTCTCGGAAGCCGTTGGTCCCGATGGTTCGGATAGCAACTCGGTTCGCCAGTTCTGTGTTGTGGGTGACAGCCACGTCATGGCTGCCGGTCCGATATTCCAAGTCTGTACCCAGCCAAAGGCCACCAAGAGAACCGCTGGGATCGCACAGGTGGGAAACCGGTGAGTCGGCGTTTTCGCCAGACATTCCGAGAATCCCGTTCCCGCCACAGCCAGCAGAAGCACGGGAAATATCAGCGTCTGTGAAAAGGGATCGACTCCCCCGAATAGCCAGGGGACGACCACAAGCAGCATCAGAAGGCAGACCCTGCTGCACCAAGTCCCGACAGAGAACCACCCCGGAGACAAGGCTGCACCATTTACCGAATTTTCGATCACCCAATCGCCTCACTGGCTAGACGGCATCGCACCATGCCCATGTGTCTGAATACGTGTGTTCACATCGACTGCAATTCTTACATCGATGAACTCTGCAGAAGTTCGTGAAAATGGAATGATTGTATTGGAGGCCGCGGTTTGACCTTGTATCATAAGAGGCGAGTACTTGACCGGTGGCAGATTTCGGACCGCACTCCCGAAGTTTGTGCCCTGATGCGGAAAGCATTTGGCTATGAAACTTCAATCCTTGCGAATTGCCGTGGTGGCTATTGTCCTGATGAGCATGGCCTCGTCGGCTCAGGCTGCTCCATTGAGTCGCTTGTTGGGGGCTTCTCAGCGGGTGGAAGCACGTCGCAGCACTCCAGTCCGCACGATTGCTCCAACAAGTGTTGCCACAGCCAGCAGCCAGCCGACCATCAATCGTGGTGGCCAGACAGAAGTTCCCGGACAGTTGTTGCATGCAACTCCGCGTTTCCCGATCCTGCGGAAAGCGATCATACTGTATCTGCTGTTCGTGCTGCAGAACCCGTATCGCTAAGCCAACCCGGTGGTGAACGGCGGACGGTCCGGTCTTAGACATGCGGCACCGCCGTTTCTGCAGGGGTGACAGTTTTATCTAAGAGCTGACGATAGATTGTGGTCAGCTTGCTTCCCATGCTCGCTTCCGAGAACTGTCCTGCTCTCAGTCGAGCTTCTCGGCTTAGACGCTCTCTGAGCGTGCCATCGGCGACGATTCGGCAAAGAGCCTTAGTGAGGTCTTCGACCGACCCCGGTTGGATGCCGATGCCACTCACTTCGGGAACAAAGATCTCTGCGGCTCCGCCCGCTTCCGCAGCAATCACCGGCTTGCCGCAGGCCATCGCTTCCAGGATTGTGCGGCCAAACGGCTCCGGTTGTTGACTGGCATGCACGAAGACATCCAGGCTGCGGTAAGCCCAGGGGGTTTCCGACAGAAACGGAACTAACCCCGCAACGCCATCCAACCCCAGTTCGTGAATCAACCCCTGCAATTCGTCCTGGGAATACTGCGAACCGGCCGAAGCATAAATGGGCCCCCCGATGACATAGAACCGCACCTCCGGAAACTGCGCATGCACGGCAGCAGCGGCCTTCAGAAATGTGTCGTGGCCTTTCCAGCGGGCATAGGTAGCCACCAAGCCTATGCGTATGGTATTCGACCGAGTGACGGCAAGACTTGCCAAGGCATCCAACTGCTCGGGCTGACCGACTGCTGGAGAGAAGCGGCCAAGATCGATACCGCAATGCACGACATCAATCGGCAGACGTGGCAAGACTTTGGACGCGTCATCGGCGACCGATTGCGAATTTGCCACCAGTCGCGAAACACGTCGCGATACCCAGGGCAACGCACGGCGCATGAGTGCACGACTGCCAAGATAGTCGTGCAGGAACCACACGAGGCGGCAGTCACTCGGACAACTGAGGTCCGTAAGTCCGTGCATCTTCAACCCGTTGGAATGAATCAGATCGGGTTGCAGTTCCTGCAAGCGCCGTTGCAAACGGCGAACATACTGAATGCCGTCACCCAGCCCGCCCGCTGCCCGGATGCCGAGCCTCCACAGGCGTTGCCATTCTGTCTGGCCGGGAGCATGCACGGCGGAATCTCCCAGCCCGGCTAGACGGCGAGGCAAAAAATCTTTGTGGACGGTGACCTTCAATTCGGTCGCCCGATCCAATAACGGACCATCGGCACCAGCAATGAGGTGCAGATCCCAATCCGGGCAAAGAGCACGAACCTGCGACAGGATCTCCAGCAGGAACAGCTCTGCCCCACCGAGACCACCAATAGGATTCGCAAAGACCAGTCGAGTCATGTCAGGAGATACCTGATGCCCCCCGCAGCGACGAGTCGCCGCAAGCAGCACAACAAGTGGGAAGGCAGGGGAGAAGGTCGCGCGTCAGCACCGCGACACCAGCGAGCATCTAGACCGATGCCTTCGCGGGCAGATCGGTCGGCTTTTCGGCCGCTTGAATGCGATCCCACAACGCGAGGTACGCATCATGGATAGCTTGAGCATGCCGTTCCCATCGGAAGGCTCGCCCCTGCTGACGGCGGATCTCGACCGGGACGATACTGTCTGGTTGCGACAGACAACGCAGTGTCTGCTCAACCCAGCTCGCAATATCTGAGATGGGGAGATAGGTTGCCGCCTTGCCACCACCTTCACGAAGCGGGGGAATGTCATTCGCCAGGACGGGAGAACCGCAGGCCAGGGCTTCAATTACCGGCAAACCAAAGCCTTCCCGCTCGCTGGGAACCAGCGTCACCGCCGACTGCCGGTAGAGCCCCGCCAGTGTTTCGCGAGACAATCCGGAGAGAGTGACGATTCCGTCACGTAGTCCGAGATCACGAATCATCTGCTCCTGGGAAACATCAAACGGCCCACCCACCTTAACCAGTTGCACGTCGGGCCGTTGCTGACGGACTCCATGAAAGACTTTAAGCAGCACATCGATTCGCTTACGGGGAATGCAACTTCCCACGTGCAGCAAATAGGGCTGACGTACACCTTCAGGCAACTGCGACTGGGCATGGTCCTGCAAGAATTCCGCGGCAATTCCCAACGGGGCATGCACCAAGCGGGCAGGGTCGACCAGTTGATACTTCTCAATCTGCGAACGCACATGCTCTGTCGTGTAGAACACCACAGCGGCCTTTTGGAAACCGCTGAGGATTCTTCGTGTCATCAAACGGAACGCCCACGATCGGGGTTCCACCTGCGGCTCTAACAGGCACCGAAACGTATCCAGATCCTGGCACAGTAGACCGCTTCGCCCATTGGGGACTGCATGTACCAGTTGCGAATAGCTATGGTCGCAGACATGGAACAGATCGTAATTGGATCGCAAACGTTTCGCTTGCCGTGGATAGCAAACGAATCGGTTCCAGAGACGCTCCAGCTTCCGAGTTGCACGCCGTTGTCGAAAACGTTCCGACAGTCCCGGACAAGGCGAATAAGAGGGTGTCACCATCTCGGCATGGATTTCCGAATCATCTCCAGACGGAAAATACTGTCGCAGCATCTCCGCGCAGAGATCGATGCTCGGCCAGGCTTCCTGACGAAAGACGGGCAAGAGGCACAACCGAGGCGTCATATCTCGGCCTGCGAAATCGTGGTTCGATAACTCATGTATCTCATAACGCGAAACGATCAGCCAACCACTTGATCTGCTGTGACCACTCGATTGGCTTCCAGGCGTTCTTTTTGCGGGGCGATGGCCTTCAAGAGATCATCAAACGCTTTCGATTTGTTCCACTCAGAAATGATGTACTCTTCTCTGACACGAATCGCCTCAGCCCGTGCGGCATCGATGTCGCTTGCCATCGCGAGGAGTTGTTCCGCCATGGCTTGAGGATCGCGGCGAGAGACCAATCGCCCACGGCCAGGGAGCGTATGATTCATTCCCCCCACGGCGGTAGCAATCACAGGCGTTCCGCAAGCCAGAGCTTCCAGTGGTGATAACCCCAACCCTTCTTCCAGCGACGATTGAACAATCACGTCGGCTGCCTGAAAGTAACTGGCGACTTCGGTCATGGGGTGGGCAGCAGGGCGACCAATGACCCATTTGTCAGCATCGGGAATTCCCAGAGAGTTGGCCAACGACAGGAATTGCTCGTAACCGCCGCCAAGATTCAGGGCGGCCACATTCAATCCCTGGGATCGAGCGAGATGGGCCGCCTGAAGAAGCGTTTCCGGATCTTTTTCGTGACTCATACGACTGGCAAAAAAGACCAGGAAGGCATCAGCCGGGAGCTGGTGGGCCTGTCTCAAAGCCGCCCGCTCAGCAGCCGTCACGGGATGAAAGTAGTCCGTATCAATGCCGTAGTACCGACCGATGTCACTATTGGAACAATACTGCAGGCCAATATCTCTCAGGTAGGTTCCCATGCAGAGCCAGCCCGTGGCCAATAAGCCATTGATCGTCATCAACATCTTGATGACGGTATAGCCCAGCACGTGCTTCCAATAGGGAATCTGCCGCCGCTCCCAGCGGCAAGACCAGTATTCCAACGGGGAGATGCCCATGTAGTTATACACCGGCGTTCTGGCAAAGCATCCGGCCAGGTTCGCAGCAAGAGCCCCACGGGTCACTTCCTGAGCGAGGATGACATCAAAGCTCTTGGCGTGACGATAGCAATACTGGAACGCTCGTAACGGAAACAACAGTCGACCACCCGAAAGAGTTTCTATCGTGAGTTTTGCACCGAATTGTGCAATCCGGTCTTTCAGGCCGCTTTGGGTATATGCGGCCTCTGGCACGACAAGAGTGAGGCTGCAGACTTCAGCCAGGCCCGCCACAAACCGGATATCCGTATTTCCTTCGACCAGAAACAAGACGCGCATCGAGTTCGTCATCTTCCTTTAGCTGGCCAGCATGGCTTGATAGACACTAAGAGTCTCCGCGGCCGTACGATCCCAAGTCAGTGCTTGAACGCGTTGACAGGCAGCGATACCGACCCGTTCTCGCAGGGAGACATCATCGCGTAAGACCATTAAGTGCTGAGCAATCGCTTCCGCATCCCAGGCTTGCTCCGTCACGAAGCCATCTTGACCAGAGGTGATCAATTCGGCTGCTCCGGCTGCGGCACTGGTCACGACCGCCAATCCACTGGCCATGGCTTCGGTAATGACTAATCCAAAAGGATCATAGACCGTTGGAAAAACGAAGGCATCGGCCGCTGCGAAGAAGGCTTCGATCTGCTTGGTGTGTGGGTGAATGATGATGCGGTCCATGACACCCAACTCCGTACCAACTCTCTGAACTACGGATGGGTCAGACCCGGACACGATGAGAAGCGTGGTGCCCGGTGCTTGGGCGATCGCCCGCACGGCAGCAACGGCTCCTTTCTTTAGATCGCCGACATAAAGAGCGAGAAATCGATCATCATGAATACCAAGGGAGGCTCGAATGGCGGTCCGGAATTTCTCGCGATTTCCCGGTTGAAAGCGATCCGTATCGGTGCCGTGGTAGATCACATCGACACCCGATTCTCGACCGTAATAGTTCGCGAGATTCGTCCGCACCAGATTGGAAACCGCGATAACTCGCTGCGTTTCTGTCTGGCATAACGCACGCTGCTCAAGCCCCGTCACCAATCGCCGCGTGGTGTGCTGCTTCCAAGTGAGCGGCTGCTGCTGGGCATCCAGGGCGGCATACCAGGCCGCCTGGCAGAAATGCGCTGTAGCCAAGTTATGACGCAAGCCGCAAAGCCCCTGAGCATGCACAACATCGAACGGACCGCGAACGGCGAAGGTCCCCGGAATGATAAACGACAGAATGGACGCTAAAGCATTCGGACGCCAGGCAGGCACATGATGAAAGGTAATCTTCTCAGTTTCCGGGTCATCGATCGTATTGGTAAAGACATGAACGTCATGTTCCTGACGATAGCGACGTGCCAGCTCCACGACATACCGGCTATGTCCTCCATGGCGGTTGTAATCGTGCACAACGAATGCGATCCGCAATCGCGAGGCGTTCACGAACGATAATCTCCCCGAAGGACTTCAATGGTGCGTTCAATAGTGAAGCGGCTGGCATACCATGCTCGTTCCCGCTCTCCTCGCAGTCGACGCTCTGCCGGCGTTTCCGTCAGCAACTGTTCGGCGGATTGAGCGATCGACGATGGCTCTGCAGCCAGCATGATGCCGTTCGACTCGGTGCCCCAGACAGGCTCCGTCAATTCACCGAGGTTGGTTACCACAGGCACACCGAGCGCCAGCCCTGCCATCACGCTGGTACGTCGACTGCTCACACCATCGGGATAAGGCTGCAGCAGCAAGTCACAGGCTGCAATATGCCAACTCGCAGATGCGATCGAAACGCCCCCGGTCGCCACAATCTGCTCCGAAAGGTCAGGATGGTTTTTGATGAGCGTCTCGCGAAAGGCTTCTCCATTACGACCGATCAGTAGCACTGTTCGATCTGCGGATTTCCGCAACAATGAGAGAATGGCCGGTTCGAGCCATTGGACGATTGGCGATCCATAAGTGCCGAAGTGGCCGATCACGGTGTTCGAAGTCCCCAAGCTCTTTCGCAAATCCGTCACAGCCTGGCCATCAACGGCACTCTCCAGAGTGGACGGTATGGGTAGCCACTCTGCGATAACCGATGGACCGGCGATCTTGTGCAGCAGATCTCCCCAGGTCGGGATGGACACGAACGTCCGCGATACGTTCTTTACTAGCTGCCGGGCCATGAGTCGATTCGCGACAGCCACGATATTATGGCGTAGCGGGCGACGGACAAATGGAAAGGCGACCTCATGAAACATCACCCAGATGGGGGCAATCTTGCGCACCTCACGGGCGACCCAAGCCGTAAATGGCCAATTCATCGCCTTCATCCCAAAAGCATGAGGCACATATTGCACCAAGACTCGGTCGGGAGAAAGCTCCTTCAATTCCCTGATCGCTAAGCTTCGACCAAGGCGGGCGAAGTGATCTGGAAGACGCACAACGTTTACACCCTCATCAGGGCGTTCCGACTCGTGGCATGGTGGAGCAAACACAACTACACGATCACCCGCCGCCGCTAATCCTCGCGCTATCAGACAAGTGTAATCGCTGACGCCGCCCGGCTGTGGTGGATACTCACCAGTCAGTATAGCCCAACTGGTCACGAGACCTTAAACTTCCGGGTCAATGAATTCTGGAGCGACATTGGCAAGCAACAAAGCATCCAAGCGGCCCAGGAACGCCAATGTGTTGGTGCGGATTTTAACGCAAGCCTTGAGAATCGGTGGGCATCTTCATGACTGCCCTTGGCAAGCGAAATTCTCGCACCTTCGATGGCGGCACTGCCAAGATTCTGATGGATGAGTTTGCGATAGCGATTGTAAGCATCATCATCCCGCATCGCCTTCCAACACTGCACTGACCCAGATGACCACGACAAGTCGGCACAAGCGGTGAGCTGAGATGGATGCACACGCCATTGGCTCAATCGTTGTGAGGTATACCAGGCGCTCCCTCCATTTTGAGCCAGCAGATAAGCAAGCCACAAGTCATACGCTGGTCCAACATCTTTAAGCGCCGCAAAATCGATCGCGGACTTGCGAAACACAGATCCCATGGCAATCGGTATGGTCTGTTGCGCAACCAATCCGTAGAACGTCTGATGATGTCCCGGAGTTAGATTTGTCCGCCCCCAGCGTTGTGATGTTTCCGCTGTCGCCTCGACTAATATTTTTCCTTCGCCATCAATCACCTCGTGATCGCAGAAGGAGATGTTTATGTCGGCATCCGATTCTAATGGAGGAATCAATGATTCTAGAAAACCTGTATGCCACATGTCATCATGATTGAGGATTGCCAAATAGCGTCCTCTGGCGTCGGTAAATCCCGCCCAATGATTGCCAGCTGGTCCCAATCGACTCGCGTTTGCGCGATAGCGGATACGTGAATCGTGAAAAGACTCGGCCAATTCCTTCACAGCCGGGTCTGCAGCATCGTCGGAAACAATGATTTCGAAATCGCCGAATTTCTGGGCCAGAGCGGATGCGATCGCGCGTTGCAGGTATTCTCCCGCGCGATACGTTGCGACAATCACAGAAACCATGGGTTGCATCACCGCACTCCAGATTCTGGCTTGGCTCGCATCACGACTTGCCAACCAAACAACCCGGGTAACGCAGTCAGAACAATTTGATCGAGCCATCGCCCTATCCCGGGTAGGAACCGAGAGAGAGGGAAACCCCCATCCGCCTTTACTGTCTCCAACTGAAACCCAGCCGATGTCACCAGATTCTGAGCTGTTTGGTGGTCAAAGAACTGCAAATGAGTGTGGTCCATCAAGCCGCCGTTGGTGTATCGGAAGCGACCAAACAGGAATTGCAATCGCTGTCGCCACACGAGAACGTTGGGCAATGCCACAACCACGCAACCGCTTGCAGATAGCAGCGAGCGGACAGAAATCAGAACATCCTCAGGATGACGGAGGTGCTCAAGCACATGGCTGCATACGACGCAGTCGAACGTCCCCAACCCACTCGGGTCAAAATTATCCAGGTCTTGCACGATGACCCGATCAAGCACAAGACTGGCTCGATCACCCTCAACAGACGAAATCGTTATCCCGACGACTTCGGCCGATTGCTGCCTTTTTATCTCCTGCCCAAGTGCTCCTACACCGCACCCTAAATCTAAAATCCGCTGGGCATCGCGCGGAATGAGAGCGAGGACAGGTTGGTTGACTGCACTATATTCCAGGCGTTCAGCTTCGGTCTCGCTCATGATTATCTTGTGGCTGGAATTCGCAATGGTTGACACGCTTTGTTTAACACTCCAGTCAATCCTTCAAGGTGGTTTTCTGCAGTGAACTGCTTGGCCATCTCCCATGCCCCTACTCGCAGCTGTTGATGATGGGCATTTTCCCTCAATGCGCGTACCAGTGCATCAGCCATCTCATTTGCCTGTGGTTGAACACCAGGGGCTGATTCGCCAGATACTCCGGGAATGAGCCAATCAGCGATTCCGCCAGTCGAAAAGGCGACTGCTGGCAACCCCACACACCCTGCTTCAATTCCCACCAGTCCAAAGGGCTCAGGCCACACACTGGGGACTGCCAACACATCCGCAGCACGCATCTCGTCTAAAACCTGATCGTGCTCGCACCAACCAAGCAGTTCCACACGGATGCCTTGTTTTCGGGCTTCCGCTTCAAACGCGGGGCGGTCAGGCCCATCACCCACCATAACCAGCGTAAGCTGTCTTTCGAGTACCGACGATGCCCGCTGAATCACGGTAATCAGTTCAAGACATCCTTTATGTGCTGTCATCCTGCCCACAAATAGAACTCGATTTGTCCACGGCCGAGGTCGGGGTTCCTCTGAATCCGGTTGAACTTCCGGTGGGAAGAGTGGAGCCACGGCCACCCGATTTTCACGGGCACCGTTACGGATGACTTCGCTAGCCATATGTCGGCTAGCGACAAGGATGCTCCGATACCGAGGTAACAATTTTTGCCGCTGACGATTCTCACTATAGAGCCGCAAGGCAGTGACGGGGTTGAGTCCGCCACACCTTCGAAACCCGTAGAGAGCCAGGCATGCTGGTCCGAGTCGTCGTGAGCAAGTTTTCCACTCAGGTGAGGCAAAGCATTTTGTTCCGCTCACACACGATCCATAATAAGCGTGAGCATACAGAACTGTCGGGAAGCGTTCGACCAATGCAGCATCACCCCGAGGATCTGGCAAGCTGTGCGAATACACCACATCCGGCTGGAAAGTTTTCGCAGCGATCACAACGTCTGCAGGACTCTCGGCCACCCACGCTGGAAGTTCAGGGCAGCCGTCGAGAATATCAGGTTTGCCAGGAATCGGAGGAAATGCTGTTACCAAGCCGACTTCCAACCCACTATCCCGTAGCTGCGGTAATACCGCTCTTAGATATGTCTCAACGCCGCCGATGATTGCCCGTTGCACCGTTGCAACTAACACTCGCATATTTCAATCATTCGTTATCATTGAGAAATCAAGGTGCGATTATTGAGGAAATATCCTAGCCCTCAACCCTTCATGCGAAAGCGAAGTTTGGCCAATAGATTTCGAGGTCTTAAATACTCTTCAGCCTTCAAAGTGACAGGAGGAGCAGAATTTGATTGCAACAGAATGGTGCGTGCCCAGGTGACTAACGAATTCACTGTCGATGCCGGAGAAAAGTAAGTTTCCCACGCCTGCCGAGCTGCAGCCCCCATTTCTTTGGCTCGCGGTTCCGCCTGAACAATTCGCTCAGGAATAGTCGCAACCTCTCGTTCTGGCACATGAATTGTGAACTCCGGCCATTCCGGACCATGGGGAAATATGTAGCCATCGGATACAACCACCGGCACACATCCCGCTTCCATAACCTCAAACAAACGAATCGAGGCCGGGCTGATTCCACGAGGACAGATGGCAAACTGAGAGCGGCGGGTGATCTCCCGGAAATCTATGAAGAAATCCTCTGCATTAGGCTCTTGCCACCAGTACTTAGTACCCATCGACTTGGGGGTGGAATCTCGGAGAATGGCTGCTGCGTGTCGCAGTTGCAGAATTTCCTGACGAATTGGGTGTGTATTCGAAGACCCAACAAAGGAAAACAATACGTCTTTTGTATTCAGCTCTTCTCGTTGAAAATGAAATCGGTGAATATGTGAGGAGATATAGTGAGCTGGAAGGGCCCAGCTCGAAGCTGACAACTTATGTGATACAGATGTGTACAAACCACGAACGGCGGGAAACTGATTGTCATCAGGAGAATAAACCAGAACTTTGCGAGCCATCCGACGGAAGATGCTCGAATTTCGAAGCCGCTCCAGAAAAGGGCCATACGCTCCGCCCTGAATAGGCGCAAGAACAAATTCTGCATTTATTGGATCTTGCACGAACTGGTGAGAATTACTCGACTGATGTGAGAGCCACTCGTGAATCTGTTCAAAACAGGCGGCGTTATGAGCAGTTGATTCTGCCAGCACTTCCTGTGGATGAAGTAAATAGACAAGTGCTGTGTTCTGCGAGCTAGGCGGTAGAATCTTGGATTCGGCATTCATGACTTCAGCCAGACGTCTTAAACGTTGTCTTTCTTCATGATAACTGAAAGGGGTGTAACGCCAGCTACTGAATATCCTTGACTCTGCAGTAAGTGAATCGTTGGCGAAGCCAGATTTTCTCCTGAACACGCATCCCGATCCTCAAAACAAATTACCCAAGGAGAATAGCGACGAAAGTCAAAGGAACTGAGAATGTCATGATCCAGCCCTTCGACATCAATGGATAGAAAGTGGATGGTCTGTCCTTCATTCACATACTCATTCAGTAGATCATTCAGTGAGCATGTGGTCATCTGCGCTGTCGCAATTATGTTTGCTCCATGCGTTTTCAAGCCACTCTCAACGCCCTCTTCAGTAATGGTATTCAATGCAGGGAGATCAAACTGAGGTAGTTCACTCTGGCACCGCTATTCACCCCAACGCATGCATGAATGCGTTTGTCTCTAGGTCTAACCATACGAAATTGATTAATAGACTTCTGGTTCGCATCAATGATCAGTCCATGCCAACCTTGCAGGTAGAAGTGATAGGTGTTGGAAAATTGAACTGGATGATAAGCGCCTACATCGACATAAAACCCATCACGCACAGACTCCAGCAAAGATCTTACGATCATATCTTCACCAGTTTGTGATGCCGAGAGCTTGTACCCTGCTTGACTGATCACGAAACGCCAGAATAATCGATAGCGTAACCAATACCACCAATTGCCGCGCCAGGACATGTTTAGTTCTTGCTACTGATAAGCGAATTCGGAGTAGGAGTGTGATGTTGAACACGAGAGCATCAGGTGCTAACTACTATAGAATGTACGTAGCTTGCGTGCATTGGCTATGATGAGTACACATCCAGGCACCTCTGTACAACGCTTGCCCATGTGAAGCCCTCTAATACTCTTTGTCGACCAGCTGCGCCCATTTGCCGGGCGTCATCCGGATGATCCCGTAGCCATTCCAGTTTTTCACGTAACGCATCGGGATTGTTCGGCGGCACGATGAAGCCGCACACTTTATCTTCAACCACTTCTGGCAAGCTGGCGACATCTGTGACAATAGCTGGACACCCGCATGCCATGCCCTCAAGCGGAGTCTGCCCCAGCAGCTCTGGCACTTTCGTCTCGTTCCCATAGTGATCGCGATACACACTTGGCAAAACCACGCATAGTGCCCTTCGGTACGCTTTAATAACGTCAGCGTCAGTGCAGTCCGTGCGAAAAATCACTTGCTTGCCAACAGCCAGTTCTTTGAGTCGGACGTGAAACGCCTCATGGTATGGCTTTCCGATCAACTCCAAAGTCAAGCCTGGTGGCAAAGCGATTATCAGATCATCAACCCCCTTATGTGGCATTAGCCGGCCCACAAAAAGTACTAACGGCTCTCGTGCTATCGTGTTGTCAGGTGAAAACGTCTCGGTGTCGATACCGCCTAAAATCACGTGATGCCGTGTATCCGCTGATCCGTTCGACAACGAACGACTGTACTCGCTGATATGCAAATGGCCGTGGAACCATTTGCTTGTTTGGAGGCGAGCAGAAAGATTCCATCCCCCTCCACCCAGATCCGAAGCAAAGACACGACTTCCGCACAATCTTCCGGTTAAGGCAGCGACCTCCGAGGCTAGGATATGCGTCTGATGGGCATGGACGACGTCCGTCGTAGCCACGATGGGGAACAAGCTCAAATGGAAGGGATTCGATCGTTGTCCGCGAACTTTCCAGGCAGGGCCGATCACGCGTACCTGCAGACCGTCTGGCGTGGAGAATCGCTGGGGAGTGTCACCGAATGCAACCAGTGTAGTCGGCACAACCCGGGCCATATGCCGCGCTAACTCATAAGCATACCGCTCACCACCACCATAAACACCATTGTGCCCGAACAAAGCTGGAGTGAGGTGGACGACTTGAGCAACGGTCATGCCACCTCTTGAGGGCTTGCTGTTTCAGGAATGCGCGTCATGATACACCTTAGACGACTTCTCGACGTCAGCCGTGTCTGAGCAAGGTTCACTGCGAGAACCCAAACCAGAGGGTGAGAAGTGATTCAGGCTCTGGTTCGCCATCGGGTCAGTAAGTGTATTTTTTCAAACGGCTTACCTCAAGGATGGCGCCTGCTGCACCTTTGAATGCCGTTTTGACGATGTCTCGTGACGACGACGAAATAAGGCTGCTAGCCAACACCCGCAAGTATTTTACAAAGCCTCGTCCAGATGATCCGAACCTGCGATCAGTGATCGCCTGACTCATTAACCAGTACTTGTTGCGACGACACATTGCTATTTCTAACTCGGCGGCTTCCTCGCTTCGCAGGTGTCCTCGATGCTGTTGGAGCCAGGTTTGCAAGGTCTTCTCGCGTTGAATGCCAATCTCAGGTTTCGATGTCTGATTGTTACCATGAAATCGGTAACTCATGAGAGGAGCGTCAACCACTTCAATCGTGCGTCCTTCTTCCAGCAGGTCCAGGAAGTAGACAAGGTCTTCGGCATACTGCGTCCAACTTGGAAATCGCACGGCTAACTCACGCCGAACCAGCAAACTGGAGATATGGCACGGAGCACCAAACTCCAGCACCCAGGCTCGACGAAACGACTCGGGGCGCGGATGAAACCAGGTCACAGGGACTGCCGCCCCCGCCGGCCATAGATTCTCGTTGGCGGTGCAGATAGCAGATACGTTTGGCGTAATTCGCGAGAGCTGTCGTTCAATTTTCTCCGGCTTCCACAGATCGTCGGCATCCAGGAAGGCGACCCAGTTTCCTTGTGCTTCGTCAATTCCGCGGTTGCGGGCTACCGATTCACCCTGGTTCGGCTGACGAATTACACGTACTGGAGGTCCATAGGATTCCGCAATCGCTGCAGAGTCATCTGTGGAGCCATCATCGACCAAAATGATCTCATGTACTGGGCAAGTCTGGACCAGCACGGAATCGATTGTCTCGCGTAGGTATTTTACTCCGTTGTAACAAGGAATGACCACGGAAACGCTGGGATGAACTGCATTCATAACATTGTCTTTGAGCTCACAGTCAGGTTAGATCCAGAATCGCATAGGGTTTTGACAGACCTTCAATCCTGCAATTTCCCCCATATTCAGACTGCCAACGTTGGAGGATTTCTTGCTCCTCTGAGCGGGCTGCATCGTCGAGATATATCCGGGATTGTGGAAGTAGTAGTTCTCCAATTACAGGCAATAGTCCGTAGCGACCACCCTGAGTATTTGCTGGCGGCCCATCACACACAACGACACCGAATTGCAATCCAACTGGTAGCACTTGCGGATCGTACCACTCGAATTCGCCATGCGAAATGAGCGATGTAAGACAAATTCGTGCGCAGGGAACATGATGGTCATGCAACGCCTTTTCCACTCGATGAGCCCAACCTGGATGATGTTCAAGAGCCCATAGTTCCCGTCCAAGTTGCTGGCAGCGTTTACCAATCAAAAGTGTGCTCAACCCTGAGCCACACTCTAGAACGGGGCCGGTCGTTTCTCGAAGTTGATCAATGATAGCACTAAGGTACTCGGAACGTGCTGACCACTCGTTTCCCCACCATTTTACGAGCTCATCAAGCAACTGCTTGGGGGCCGGTTCGGTGTGCCTGAGTTCAGAAAACTGTCTCATGCAACGGTTGAACTGGTAGTTACGCCATCGTTCTCGAAGAAACTGCTTTGTCGAGGTGGGAAGCAAGCGTCGGGTTAAGGTGAGCAACATCAGCGAATCGATTCAGATACGGTGGTTAATGGGTTTAACTTCATTGACCATTGCCCTCGAACAAGAAGAGAGCCCTGTCCTGGCCTAGGCAGTTTTCCGCTGCCGAAGTAGTCAGCTTCGGTTACTGAAAATGCCACTGCATGATGAAGCCAGTCTCGCGTGGGTTCTGTCTGTGGCCCAGCGGCAAGCGTCAGTGTATATCCTCCAGGTGCAAGTGGTAGATCTTGGATTTCACACCGGATCGTCGTCAGACAGGTAATGTCTGCCAAGCCGCACTCTGAGAAGTAGGTTCCAACCGTAAATAATCTATTTCCGTATTGATCATTAACCCCCACGCCAATTTCTGGTGCATGCAATGGAATATCTAAGGGGTCGATATGTATTTCGATCCCCATCGTTGCACCCGAAGAAAATATGACTGTTCCGATGTCATCATCCGAATAGAGTCTAACCGACCTGATTATGGGGAGCGCATTCGATATGCGACCTTTATGACTGGACAAGTCTACTTCACAGTCATTTTTTGCATTTAGTGAGAGAAGGTAGCCAGATACGACGTCATGAATTGGTCCCGATTGAATGACCTGTCCATCTCCAAGCAATACGCCGGAAGCACAGAGATTCTGCATGACGGCCATGTTGTGGCTCACGAACAGTACCGTTCTGCCGCCGCGGGCCACTTCGCCCATTTTGCCGAGGCATTTTTTCTGGAATTCGGCGTCGCCAACGGCGAGGACTTCGTCGATGACCAGAATTTCTGGTTCGAGGTGCGCCGCAACGGCAAAGGCCAGTCGCACATACATGCCTGAACTGTAGCGTTTTACTGGGGTATCTAGAAACTTCTCGACTCCGGAGAAGTCCACAATTTCGTCGAACTTACGAGCAATCTCTGACTGGCTCATGCCAAGGATTGCGCCATTCAGATAGATGTTTTCGCGGCCGGTCAGCTCGGGATGAAACCCCGTACCAACTTCCAGCAGGCTGGCCACGCGCCCGTTCAGGGTAATGCGTCCGGTTGTCGGTTCGGTGATGCGGCTGAGAATTTTGAGCAGCGTACTTTTGCCGGCTCCATTCCGGCCGATGATCCCCACAACCTCGCCTTCATTGACCTCGAAATTCACGTCTTGCAGGGCCCAGAATTCTTCTCGCGTCGTGCTGGACTTTCGATGGCGATTGAACAAGCCGAATCCCGACTTCACACCGTCTGCCAGTACGTCCCTCAAGGCACGATAGCGCGGTCCGGCTTCCTGGTGCCGGATCTGATACTTTTTGCCGAGGTTCTCAACGCGGATAATCGGTTCAGACATAGTTCTCAGATGACGTCCGCAAAAGTGCGTTCCGTGCGACGGAAAAACCAGACGCCCGTGATCCCAAGGATCAGGCTCACGAAAAGAGATAACAGCCATCCGCCACCAGCAAATGGCTGGCCCACACCAAGGAGGCTCCACCGGAGTCCATCGATAACAAAAACCATCGGGTTGAGATGGTAAAGCAGCTGGTATTCGGCAGGTACTTTAGTGGTGGAGTAGCCGATAGGAGAAACGTAGACGCCAAACTGCAGAATGAACGGGATCACATAGCGGACGTCACGATATTTGACGTTCAATGCACACAGTCCTAACCCCATCCCCAAGGCAGAGGCCGCCGCGAGCAGCAGAAACAGCGGTGCAAGGATCACCGGCCAACTCGGCATAACGCCAGCGTAGGCCATCATGCCGATCAGAAAAGGGGATAGAACGACTACATCGACAAGTGGCACGCCGACAGTGCTGAGCGGTACCAGCAGCCGAGGGAAATAGATCTTTGATACTAAGTTCGCGTTTGCAACCAGGCTGTTCGACGCCTCGCCGAGAATGGCAGCAAAGAACTGCCAGGGTAGCATGCCGGTCAGGACAAACAGCGGATACCACACGTCTCCATCAGCCGTCAGCCCTGCGACCCGGCTGAAGACCATTGTCAAAATGACTACCGTTACAAGGGGACGGACTACGGCCCAGGCGGCACCGATCACCGTCTGCTTGTAGTGCACCGCTACGTCACGACGCGCCAGCTGATATAGCAGCTCTCGGAACGTCCATAAATCACGCCAATACTGGCGATCGGCACGTCCGGGTTCAAGAATGAGTTGGTATCGAGTCACGTTGGATCGGTTTACTTTTTGATCAATCTTGGCTGCCAGGCTTGCGGGCGACTACAACCACGTTGTCAGATAATGCCCTTGGTGCAAGATGGGACATCCATCGCGGCCAATGCCATGCCGTCCCGGGCACTCGACCGACGCCAGTATATTGGACCTGTACATCGACCCATCCACATTCTCTTGCAATGCGGCGAAGATCGACTTCCAGTAGTGCGGTCAGGTGGGCCGGATAACTACCGGCACGGAATGTATTAAACTCGTTGAATACGATCAGTGTGAGTTTACTCAGCAAGCTGAGCTGGTTAGGCGTGGTTACAACGATCCAACCGCCAGGTTTTGCTAGGCGAGTGAGTTCCCGAGCAAATTGGCGTGGGTTTTCCAGATGTTCAATGACTTCGACGGCCTTCACCTCGTCCGCAAAACCATCTGAAACCGGTACCCGTCCACTGTCCAGATCAATGGCGTGGAATTCTTGTTCGACGGGAAACGCGTCGTAATGAACGGCGTCTGCTCCCACATACTGTTCAAACTGTTCTTGCACGTAACCACATAGCGACCCTGTTCCACAGCCCACGTCAAGGACCGTGCCACTTACAGGTGTCCTTTGCAAAGCATTCGCCACCGCTCGATAAATCGGATCGCCGCTAGCACCACGGGATAGGCGAGTACGGGCTGTGATGTCAAGGGCGGTCAATAGTAGAGTTCCAATTCAAGGATGGCAAACCATTTTACGGACGAGACAGAGAAGCGCTGAACCAAGCGGTATTCTCTACTGATATGATCAATACTTTCCGCCATTTTAAGACAGCTAGATCGCACATATTCTCAAGGTCAATTTTATCTGCCACGGAGTGGACTGAATCAGAACACACCATGTGAGGGCAGCGTATTGTAGACTTGGTGGCTAAGATACATTATGTTGCAATAGTATAAAGAACCCGACATGAAGCGATTCATTTCATAAATACCATACACCTCATAGCCGTATTGTCGGAGGACTGTGTCGATATCACCCAGAGTTGTCTGATTCTTAAATGTCTTTGAGAAATGAATTTCAAGATAGATAATGCCGACAGCATGGCTATTAAGTAGCTCTCGGCTGCCCTCAATCGCATATTTTTCTGCACCTTCAATATCAAGCTTAAGGGCGTGCACATAGTTGATGCAGTTTTTGTTGCAGAAGGTTGTAAGCTTTGTTGTTTTGACCGGCGTTGATCCAGTGTCTCTCACTTCATAATAGGAGTGTGAAGAGTCGTGGAAATCAAGAAGCGAATTGAGCAGGCTACAGTCGCGAAGTCGGAGGTCAGCAGAACCGTCGCAGTTACTGACCGCAGAGTCTACAATTCTAACTCTAGAGTCTTTGTGGAATCGTATCCGCAATGCATCTGCAAGATCGGGAGTTGGCTCAAAAGCATACACTTGCGAGCGTGGCAATAGTTTGCGAATAATAGCAACTGTCTCGCCTCGGTTAGCGCCTACGTCAAACACTACCGGCTCTGGGACGTCTTTGAGCATTTCGGCGATATCCGCGAATGGATCAATGAAAGCATGGCGGCGGTTTCTTATATCATAGCCTGCAGCATGCAATACGCGCTTGACTAGGCCGGTCAACCAAGATCTCATTCCAATGGGCTCCTGACTGGCGTTGGGTTTCTGCGAGATTTTCTGCAAAGCGCGTGGAATTGAAACACGGTGCTACATCCGACTGACCGTCGATTATGGCAGATTGCTCTTCTTCGCCTGAGAATCTGGTCTACAAGCCAAATGATGTCGGCGATTGGTACAATCCAAATATTACGCTGCCGGGCATTTTGTACGAGGCATTTGCCAATCATAGGTGGGCATAGCAGTATTGGGTAATGCTGCAAATAGCTAATTATCGCATTGCGTGTGTTTACCCTAAGGATATGCTCATGATTACGATGGAGACTGTCTTGGTGATGACGGACAAGGAGTTCAGGGTCGTAGAGAATTTCAAAGCCAGCAACATAAATCTTGAGACTAAGTTCGTTTTCCTCATAGTAATACTCAAATAGCTCGTTAAATCCATTTACACTCTCATAAACGTCTCTACGGAGCATGCATCCATAGCTAAAGAACAGGCCAGAGAGGGCGGGAACTTCACTTTGGCATGGTTGCATGTAGTGTATGTCACCCGTGGTTGTGAGTTGTCGATAGCCGATGGCGGCAAGCTGTGGACGGGATTCAAACCATTGTAATGAGCGGGCAGCGATGGCATCTGTCTCCAGTTCGGCATCGTCATCAAGAAAGAGCAGCAACTCTCCTCTTGCGACAGCAGCTCCTGCGTTCCGAGCTTTACATGCTCCAACAGCATCTTGAAAATGAATCACATTTACATCTTTGGGGAGATCTGGCAAAGGTGGGTCCGAAGCGTCATCGATAACGATGAGTTCAATTGGATTCACTCCAGCTTGCCTCCTCACCGAGTCAATAGCTCGTAGAAGATGCTGGATTCGTCCTCTTGTCGGAATGATAGCAGAAATCTGCATAATGCGCTCAGAGCACTCTTGACTTTCTAGACATTTCAAACACTGAAATACCTACAGATAAACACAAGGTTGTGTCACTACAGCTACTACAGCAAGTCATCACATGCTATGGAATGTTAGTTGGCATGGAGATTGGCGGGCGTGCATTTATTCTGGCTATAAAGGCAGTTTGCAAATTGTTGCATTTGTTGGATAGGGTCGCATAAGGCTGCGGCGCGGTATGTGGTGGCTTTGGAATGTTGACGTCTCAACTCCTTATTCTCCAGATAATCCATAATCGCATTTCTTAGCTCTGCGGGTTCATCAGGAATAATCAGTACTCCACAAGTATCGTCCACAATCTCCAACGCCCCGCCCATCGCCGTTGTTAAGACTGGTAGACCGGCGGCAAGGGCTTCTACGAAAGCGATCCCGAATGGTTCAGGACCGGTATTCGGTTGACAGTGGATATCAGCAGCGACGAGTAGTCGTGGGATATCGGAACGTTGTCCCAGAAATTTGACCCGGTCCGAGATACCTAAGCAGTGGGCCTTGGCTTTCAATTCTTCCAGGTAGGCGATTTCCGCGGGCCTTTGCGCGCCACCGGCGATCCACGAGATCCAACCGGGCTGGTCCCGCAATTGCCCGAGAGCGTCGAGCAGGAGTGCATGTCCCTTCCATGACTCCAGCCGGCAGGATGTGAGGATGACCGTGTCTGTGTCTGCTGCTCCTAATTCCTTCCGCACGTCGGTCCGTGCGGCTTGACGGTCTGCTGGAATTTCCAGTTGGACAGGCAGGTAAGCCACTTCCGTTTTCACGGCAGGAAATATTAGAGGCACACTCGCGGCTGTGAATCTGCTGTTCGCGATTACCAGATCGGGACGAATTCGGGCCACCCAGCGGTCAAATAGCGAAGGGAGATCTGGCGGGTTATGTGCGAAATACACCAGCCGGATTTTCTTCGCTTTGATGGCTGAGGCGAACACCAGATGACCCCATAATCCGCAATGGAGCACTACCACGTCGGGCTTACGCTCAGCCAATAGGTTTTTGAGCTGACGCCGAGCCCTGAGCACGGTCCATGGATGACGGATTCTTACTTCTCCCAGATGATGCACCGGCACACCGGTTGAATTCAGTTCATCCTGCAACCGTCCGTCGAAGCATAGGCCAAATTCTGGTTCCATCGTCGGTGCAAGATCTCGCAACCTGGCCAGCGTAACAAGGAATGTCTCTACGCCCCCGTACAGATTACCAGCCGCCAGATGTAAGACTCGCAGGTTCATCTTATGTGAAGTGGATCGTTTCGAGTTCGCACGATTTCATACTTGTCACAATCCAATCAGTGCTGGTTGCCCAGTTGAATGACGTCCATGGATGGTCGGCAACTCTTCATCTGCATGGGATTCTTGATGTCTGCGATGGGTTGATTTCAGGGGTAGCTGGCTGATCATTCCTATCTGCAAGAGCATCATGCAACTCATCGGAATTGCGACGAGAGCCCCGGTACCAAGGATTGCACTGGCCCATCCAACAAAGACCAGGGAATAGGCTAATATTCGCATCCAATGTTGGAAGCTGGGCTCGTGTCTAGGGAATGCGTAAGACAGCAACCAGAAGAGAAAACTCAGCCAGATACCTAAACCAACCCACCCCTGATTGATTGTGATTCGGGCATATTCGTTCTCGGCTGCGGGCGCATCTGGGGCACGGTCTTGTAGGAAGAACGGAATACTCGGAGCGCCCGCTCCCAAGCCTGCTCCTAATGGCAGCCCCAACATGATATCCAAAACATGTTCGTTGTTGCTGCCATGGATGCGATTGGCGACGTAGTCGGTGCTTTGCAACTGCATAAACCGCTGCAAGCGGGGGTTGGTCATGGCAACGCCGGTGGCAGCGCACAACAGTGAGACCGCAATCAGTAGCATCTTCAAAGAGAGGCCGGAGCAGTACCAGGCGATAATCCCGACTAGCACCAGAATGACAACTGGCTGCCTGGCTCCACACATGAGAATCCCCGCAAAAGCCGTCGTGACTCCCACTATCATCAAGAGGGTACGCAGAAAACTGACAGAGGGTTGCAGCAAGCCGCCAAACAGGAATGGCAGGCATTGCACCATTGTTCCACCATACTGATGTGCATTCAGAAACAAGGCCGGAATTCGTGCGTGCCCTCCGGCGATATCGGTGGATCGATACATCAATTCTGTCACAGAATTTCGCGGGAACAACGAACCCAACCCATTGAAATAGACATAGATCCCTGCCATGAGGGCCATGCAGTTCAGTAGCGAGATTCCCACAGCCATGGTCGCAAAATCTTCTCGCTTCAATCGGGTTCCGAGGAGAATCATCGGAATGGCCCAGACATCACCTCGCCAACCAACCAACTGAATCAGCGGATCGTTTATGGGGATTGCCAGCAACACTGTTGGCCAGAGGATAAGTGCTGTCACCCACTTTCGAAGTCCTGGCCGTTCTATTGGTCCCGGTCTCAGCAGTGATTGCAGTTGTGCGACATAGAGTCCGCCGAGGGCTCCGTCGAACATCAGTGTGGTCGCAACACCCAGATAGTTCGCCCGGATGTACCCATTGACATAGCCCACCGCCATCACAGCGACAATGCCGTAGCCCAGCGACCTGCGCGCGGCGAGGTAACTGCCGATGGTCGCTAATGCTAAAAAGCCCCAGCCCATGTTCTTTCTGAAAAACCAATCTCAAAATGTTGGATATCGTTGTCATCCTCAATCCGAAATCCGGACTGACGATTGCATTCAGATACTAACGCCCACGTGAGCGGATTCGAGTTTCGTGCACGGCGGCAGTTGCGAGTAGAACGCATCCACCCGATCGACCATGGTTTCTACGCTAAATTCCGACCGGGCCCGTATCATGCCATTCATTGCTAAGCGTTCCCGTAATCCTTCTTCCGTGAGTATTCGTAAGCTTGCAGTTCGCAACGCCTCAGGATCACCGATGGGAATCGTAATGCCTGTCAACTCGTGTTGGCTGACCCAAGGGACGCCGCTTCCCGGGATATCGGTATTGATTACCGGGCAGCCACTGGCCATTGCCTCGACTTGAACAAGCCCAAAGGCTTCACTCTGGAGAATCGATGGCAGCCAGAGAGCCGTCGCTGCGAGATACCAGGCATGAACATCCCGGTCATCTGGCACATGCCCCAGAAACTGTACCCGATCTGTGAGATTCCATTCGCGTGACAATGACTGAAGCGACGCCTTTAGCGGTCCATCTCCGATGATGACCAATGTCCCAGGGGTTGTCTTCAAGGCCCGCAGAGCGATCTCATGTCCTTTGTAGTGAACGAGTCGGCCGCACATCAGCCAGAGGGGACCGGCAACTTGCTGTTGAATTTCCCTGGCACGCTGGCAAATCGCACTTTCCGGCGTGATGAAGCGCTCCAGAGAAATCCCTAAAGGGATTGAACAGACTTTGTTACGGTAGCGCTGCAAAAGCGGGCTTGTCTCTGCCAGACATGGATTCGTGGCGGCAATTGCTATTGCCCGATTCATGAGGCGTCTTTGCAGTGGCTCAAACAGCCATTTCCGCAATGACATGCCGATGACATCGCTGTGGTAAGTGATCACCAGTGGAATCTGACGCTTCATGGCCAGCACAGGAATTGTCATGGACGGATTCGGTAGATGCAGGTGCAGAATGTCCGGTTCTGATTGTTCAAGATACCGTTTGACGTTGGGCAACCAGTCAAACTTGGCGACACTCATCCGCGGTTGAAATCGCTGGACTTTGACCAACCCATCGACGGTGCGATTCGGGAGTTTTGAATCGTGAGCAATGCAGGCTACGCTGACATCGTGGCCTTTGGCCGCCTGTGCCTGAGCCAGGGTGCGTACGTGAGATTCAATCCCCCCCGAATGAGGATGATAAAATTTGCCAAGGTGACAGATACGCATACTATAGGTGGGCGAGAAAACTTGATGACCGGAAGGTATTAGGACCAGGGATCTAAGGCGGGAAAATCTCAGCGAGCATTGACGAGCAGTTCCGATGACTCTTGAGGCAACGAGTCTTTGTATTCGCTATCTCCGTAGCCATTGTAGTAATAGCCATAGTAGCCGTGCTTATCGGACTGGCGTTGGAACTGACCGTGAATCACGGCTCCAAGCACAGGAGCCCCGACGGATTGCAATCGTTTCATGGACGCCCGTGCTGCAGCACTCAGGTTCTTACGAACCTTGAACAGGCATACCACCCCCTCAACCATGGTCGCAATCACGCTGGCGTCGGTCACTGGTAGTAACGGTGGCGAATCGATCAAGACCAGGTCGAATTGTTCTCGCAGAATCTCGAGGAGTTCCTGGAATGCGGGTGAGCCCAGCAGTTCTGAAGGATTCTCTGGTCGCTTTCCAACGGGCAGCAACCACAAATTGGCAACTTCTGTCGCCATGATACTATCTTCCGGATCAGCCACACCACTGAGGAGTGAGACAATACCTGGCGTGTTGTTGCTGATTCCGAAGATGTTTGCCAAACGCGGCTTCCGCAGGTCGGCTTCGACCACAACCACTCGTTTTCCAGATTGGGCCATGACCACGCCGAGATTTGCCACCAAGGTCGACTTGCCATCTCCCGGCATCGGACTGGTGATCTGAATCACGCGTGGTGATTTCTTGAGATCCTTCGTACTAAAGTAGAGGCAGGTCCGCAGACTACGATACGCTTCCGCCAGCAGACTTTGTGGTTCGTGATGAGTTACGACGGTCGAATGAACGATGGAGGCATTAGAGATCTTCTGTTTCGCCCGTCCGTCTGCGAATTGTCCAAGTACAGAAATCTGTAGCTGTTTCGAGAGTTCATCGACCGAACGGAAATCGCGGTTGCTGAGCTCAATGGCGGCGGCAAAAGCGAATCCCAGAGCGACTCCGAGCAGCATGCCTGATGCCACCGTTGTTGTCAGGCGGGGCAGCACCTTAAATCCATGGCCCGGTTGCGCGATGATCTGCGTATAAGTTCCGCCAGCATCCTTGACCAGGCTGATCTCTTGCAATCGCTTCACGATGCCATCGAACAGTTCCGTGGTTCTGGCGATATCGGCCAGCCGGGTCATGTTCTCGCTCTCATATTCCTCCAAGCCGCGAGAGACCTCCAGCTCTTTTTCGAAGGCCGCATTGAGCTCGGTATTCTCTTGTGAATTTACAGCGAGTTCCTGCTGTAGCGATTCGAGGTAGAGCTGCACAATGTCGGGCTTGGGTGCCTCACCACCCGCTAGTTGAATTTCATTGGGTTGCTCCTCTTCTTCGATCAGTTCTGTCATGAATCGTAGACGACGCTGCAGATCGATCAGGCGTGGATGCCGTGCACCAAAGCGTTCGCTCAGAATCTTTTCTTCAATTTTCAGAGTATTGAGCTGCTCTTTCAGAGAGGAGTTCAGGCCGGAAACAGAAAGTTCTGGATTGAATGCCGTCTCGGATGAGGCGCTGATCTGCTTGGCCAGCAATTCCAAAACATCGCGCCTCGTGCCATGTTTTAAGGCTTGCTCCAGTGCGGCAATTTGGGCTTTGAGTTTGCTGGTGGTGATCAGAATTCCTGTGCGTGCAGATTCGATTTGAGCCAGTCGGTCACCACGGATCGTGCTGCTCGCCTCCCCTTGCCAGTTGGGAGGTGCCTGCTTCCGGAATTCACGGTACTCCTGCTCTTTTTTGGAAAGTTCGCCCAGCAAACTGTCTTTGGCATTGGTAATCAGTTCTACGGTTTCAGAACTGATCGACTGGCGAGTCTCACCCAGGAATTCCTGGTAAGCCGCAATGACAACTTGCAGCACACGTCCGCAATCCTCGGCATTGCCACCGCGGTATCGCAATTCGAGAATCTCGTCAGCAAGATTACCATTCGAGGCACGTGCCTGTGTTACCGACAATCCCCCCAGGATTGCAGCAGCAGCATTTCCGCTTGAGGTAATCGAGGGAATCTTTGCCAAGTCTGGATTTTTAACGGCCTTATCAATCACCAGAGAACTGCGAATCAGAATCATCTGTGTGGACATGCTGTCATCAACAGACCGAGTCGATTCGATCATTTCGATGGGCAAGTTGTTCGATTTCTCAGGCACAACCAGCAGTGAAGCAAACGACTCATAAACCGGTGCCTGACGAGTGTAGTACAGATAGCCCAACGCAATCCCGATAAGCCCCGTGGCCAGTATCAACCATTTGTGATGCAGTACCACTTGCATCGGATCAAACTGTGGACCAGCCGCCGATTCAAAATCGTCTTCGTCAGCAATGGTACGTCGGGACATCAGGGAGTTATTTTCGTTCGTGGCAACGATCATGAGTCGAGCACATCACACGCGGATGGTTCAATCAGGCATTGATATAGCGTGATCCTGATGATTTGAGTGTCGGACGATCGACACCCTCCGCTTGCAGATCATGTTCGACCATCATTTCCACAAGTTCCAGGAATGAGACACGTGGCTTCCATCCTAATTGGCGATGAGCTCGTGTGGCATCACCAATGAGCAGTTCCACTTCAGCCGGACGGAAATATTGGGAATCGACCTGAACACGGACGCGACCGGCCGAATCGATTCCGCGTTCATCAATACCCTCTCCCTCCCAAGTGAGAGGCAGGCCAATCCGCTCAAAGGCCAATTCGCAAAACTCTCGAACCGTATGCATTTCGCCGGTGGCCACCACATAATCATCAGCAGTGTCTTGCTGCAGCATCAGCCACATCGCTTCGACATAGTCGCCTGCAAAGCCCCAGTCCCTACGGGCATCGAGATTGCCTAGGAAGAGGCATTCCTGCTGACCGGCTGCGATCCGAGCAGCGGCGATGGTGATCTTGCGAGTCACGAACATTTCACCACGGCGCGGCGACTCGTGATTGAACAGAATGCCGTTTGATGCATGCATTCCGTAAGACTCACGATAATTCTGCGTGGCATAGAAAGCATAAGCCTTGGCTGCAGCATAGGGGCTGCGAGGATAAAATGGTGTGTCTTCGGTTTGAGGAGTCTCGCGTACTTTGCCATACAGTTCCGAGGAGCTTGCCTGGTAGAAGCGACAATCCAAGCCCAGTTCATGAATGGCCTCCAGAATTCGCCCCGTTCCCAAACCTGTCACATCTCCCGTATAAATCGGGGTCTCAAAGGATGTATGGACATGCGATTGTGCCCCCAGGTTGTAGATTTCCGTGGGTTGTGACATGCGCATCACACGCGTGATCGACGCCGTATCTTGCAGATCGCCGTAGCTGAGGTGCAGCCGCCCCGACGTCGCAGAATCGGCTTGCAGCAGATGATCGATCCGTGATGTATTGTTAGTTGATGCACGCCGGATCATACCCCAGACGTCATACCCCCGCTCCAGGAGCAACTCTGCCAGATAGGAACCATCCTGCCCGGTAATGCCTGTGATCAAGGCTCGCTGTTGATTCATTTTGGGCCTATGTGCCAGTTTGTTGAGTATGAGTTTTACCGTCTGACGAGCCGGCATTCAGAGCACAAGAACGTATAGTCCTATGGGGCAACTTCCGCGGTTAAATCGCTTCGATGTCCCAGTTGTCGAACAAGGTTGAAGCACCACATTCGAGGAAGTTCAGATAGACGAGGAAGCGTGACTGATTGTGTCGTTTCACGATGCGGCCGCGAAGACCTCGCAGCGCTCCCGATTTCACTCGAACTTCGGCGCCCACTTGCAATCCGCACTCGAGTTCAATCGGCAAGCCCGAGACAATCA
Organism: bacterium; assembly: GCA_016125225.1. GTDB lineage: Bacteria > Planctomycetota > Planctomycetia > Planctomycetales > Planctomycetaceae > DSVQ01. The sequence continues at coordinate 330,519 of WGME01000009.1, forward strand.
TCTGTTCGATAGTTCGCAACTGCTCAAAGAACGTCACCGGTTCGGGGACCGTGATGCAACGCAGGACATCTCCGGAGCAGGCCGCACGATAACGATCGACTTCTGTTCCTCGCAGGAAGACGTAATTGGCAAATAACGGAATGCGTGAGACACGTGATGCCGGGCGACCTGATGAACGGCGCTGCGGGGCAATCGGGCAATAGTGAGTCGTCTGCCAAGCTCGCAACTTCCGCAATAACATCTTCTCAGCACGAGGCCGAGTGTACAGAGCCCACCAGTTTTCCCCTTCGACGATGCCTGACGGTTCGGAAACGGCCAAGCCACTGTCATCGAACAGGTGTTCGGGATAATACGTCGGCTCGGCTTGCAGGATTGGCATGAATTTGAACTTCACTACGAAGGACTGCGCGCACTTCGTGCACGTGGGTGCAGTCGATCAACAACACACCCATGGCAGTTCACACTCCTTGTGAGACTGGTCAAAATCATTTCCAATCACCGTGGGACCCAAGTCCCCACGGTATCAACAATTCTCGGGCATGGTCTTCCTGACCTGTGCCCCATCTGCAGACAATATCCACGAGGATTCAACGGGCTGTCCAACCTCACTCGAGGTTTCCGAAAGGGAAATCTCAGGCTCGTGAGAGTCGTGCGGATTGGACGGTTGCTGGTCGTCTGGAATCTGTTCAGAGGACCAGACTCCAGTGATACCAACGAGCGATGCAGGCAAACGCTCGCGTAGCATTTCTTCCAGTTGAAATTGAAAAGGTTTCAAACCGTCTACCACATCCGATAGACAGTCAACGCCGGAACCGCGTTGTTTCTGACCACTCAAGACCAACCGCCCGATTGTGATCGGGCCGGCGATCAAGGGAATCTCGGAGCGCCACAACTCTCGCAAGGTGGAACACTGCTTACGGTGCCAGTGTGCATGATATTCTTCACCGATCATGGGGGCACTGACATTGAGCTGTAACGTGCACAGATCAAAGCGTTCTGCATATTGAACCAGTTCTTGCCACAACGGCTCCCAATCACATTGGCCATGAAAACGCGATTCCATAGGAACCACAGCCGCAGCAGACTGACCGGGCAAGCGACACAGTGACCCGACGAAGTGTTTCAGTCGCCGCAAGAACAGTACGACTTCTTTTCGACCGAACAACCCGCTGACCACGATGAAGCCCAGGACGACCACGGCATTGACGACCGAGATCCATTCATGACTGAGGCCGACCGATAACAGTACTCCCAGGCAACAAGCGAGACTCGCGCCACCAATCACACCGACAACTTGGGAAATCGAATAGCCATGTCTTTGCAGCACATGATGGAAATGGGCACGATCGGTGGCATAGATGCTTTGCCCCGTGAGTTGGCGGCGTAAAACCGCCATGGCGACGTCAAAAAACATCACCGACCAGATGACGACCGGGACAGCAAGCCCTGCGGTCGTGGCACCTTTCATCGAGACGCGAATGGCCAGCACTCCAAGGATCAGGCCAATCGTCATGCTTCCGGCATCACCGAGATAGATACGGGCAGGATGCCAATTGTAATACAGAAAACCCGCAATCGCTCCAACCAGAACCCAGGCCAACAGGGCTTCCATCGTGTGGTGACCGCTGACAGCCAGCAGTCCAATTGTCGAAGCAACAATCAGACTGATTGTTCCCGCCAGCCCATCAATGCCATCAATCAGATTCACCGCATTGATGGCAGCAATCAGCCACAGCATCGTGAATGGGATGGCGAGCAAGCCCAGCTCAATCTCATAACCCAAAAGCGATATCCGCATGAAAGAAAAGCCGGAAATAGCAATCAGCCAAGCCGCGATAATCTGACCCGCTAGCTTCTGGCGACCCCGAATTTCCCACCAGTCATCAATCACGCCGATGCAGGCTGTAATGCCCACAGCCAGAAGCAGCCCACGCAACAACGTCACGTGATTCGACAAGACCGCAATCGCAGAGGGAACAAGGAGCACCGTTGCTGACAACGTGAGTAGCATCGACATCAGGATGGCAATACCGCCGCCCAGCGGAATGCCCTGCGACTGAAGTTTTCGATGCCCATCAGGAGCATCTACCAGTCCGATTCGAGGAGCCGCCCAGATCAGAAATCTCGTCAGGAGCAGGCTCAAGAGCAGCGCACACAATGCCGCCATCACCACACTGCCCGGAGCCAGTGGTGAGTTCGTAACGGCAGTGCGAACGGTGTCCAACATAAACGAGCAATAACAGCAGAAACGTTGTTTCTTGACACCATCAATGTGGTGTTTCAGCCACGCGATCTCGTCAGTCCTGACGATCAATCGCCACGTCTTGCGGCCTCAGTCCTAAGGCAGTTCAGCACGCAATAGAACCGCAGGCTGACCTGGGCTCTGTGCACGCCAAGTCAGTCCGGTGCAGGCGGCCGGCATCAACCACGTTTGGCCCTGGCCCACCTGCTGAAGAAATTCTGTATTCCAGGCCGAAACTTCCATGTGCCCCTCGAAGACTACCCACACAGACATTTTCCCATCCGATGGAACATCGAGACTATCTTCCACGACGTAACGCTTCAGGCTTAACCAGTCCGCTTCAAAGACTGACTGCTCGCTTGGGGCGTCGCAAGCGTGATCACAAGCAACAACCGATCCCGTTGACTTCAAATCGAGAGAGGCCATCGCCGCTGCGATATGCAGTGGACGAGGCTGACCTGCAGAATCGGTCCGCCCCCAATCGTACAGCCGGTAGGTTGTATCACTCGGTTGTTGGAATTCGGCCATCAACACCCCTGATGCCGCATGCACTGTTCCAGCAGGGATAGAGATAACCTGATGCTTACGGGGCTTGAAGGTTTGCATGAGTGGAGTCAGATCGTCACCACGCAAGACCGACTGCTCGATATCCTCGAACTCGACACTTGGTTTCCAGCCGAGATAGACCTGAGCATCATCGGTGACATCACGCACCACCCAGACTTCCGACTTGCCACGATGGCTGGGATCAATGCGGCGAGCCAAGGCATCGGCTGGATGCACCTGCACTGATAAGGGCAGGGAACAATCGAGCCATTTGATGGTCCATGGGAAAGTGCGAACGTGGCAGTGGTGACCAAACACATCGTCGCCATGCTGGTCAACAAGCTCTGCCAGTGAGCATGGTGCACCGGATTGAGGCACCTCATCCGAGACCCGGCTGCCGCTGTAGACTTCCCACGATTCACCCAGCGGTTGCGATGTTACGAGTTGACGTTGCAGCACTCGCTGAAACGCATCGCCGCCCCAAATCTGGGGGCGATATGTTGGCGCAAAACGCCAAGGAATACTGACAGTTTTCAATGGTTTATGCAGTAGCACTGGCGGCCCTAAACAATGCAGCAGGAATTTATCACCCGCTCAAACTCCATGCCGGAGCCACGTCATGTGGCTCATCGATCATCGTTCGGGCCCGTCGCCGAAGATGATACCCAAGCACTAGAAGAATGCGAGTGAATATTTGAACAAAACAACTCATTCCTAAGGATTGGCCACGACCGCAGGTACAGCATTTTTCGCGCACAACTTCAGTGTGTTGTGCACTCGCATCACCTACTGATCGTGTGCACTGCTGCTGAGACGCTAGCTCGATGCAAGATTGTTCAACTTCGCAAATCGCATTCCATGCGTGCCCTGATCCGCATGGGCTTGCCAGTTTTTGCGCATGTGCTCGCGACTGAAGCTAGGGAAGTTTCCTCTAGGTCAGTTGCCACCGATGCTGTTCAAGAAGAAGTTCACCTGGAAGATACTCAGTGCGGCGTTGATCGCTTCTTCGTAGATCTTGTATCTCAAGATCAAAGTATCGCCCGGTTGCACCAAGATACGGTGGGAAGGGTCCGTGAGAGCGCGATTCAGATCAACTTTGATGGCCAGTTGATTTCCACAGGGTAGCTTACGGACAACGATTAAATCGGAGGCACTCTTGCCTGCAAAGCCGCCACTCCGATTGAAAGTACTGCTTTGCCCTTGACCACCCAGGCTGATAATTCCTGTACCACCACTACCAATTTGGCCACGAGCTAATGAAACTGCATTCAGTACATCGAGGTCATAATCTCTAGGGATCACGTGTTCCCCGCCTTGCAAAACTCCGCCGGTGTAAAAGCGTTCCGCATCGCGGCCCGGAATGTACACGATGTCGCCTGATTTCAGAATGATCTCTTCTTCTGTGAACTGGGGGAGTTCATCGGAATGAAAACGGATCGGTATCCGAGTCACGCTGGGGTCATCTGGTAATGGTGAAGGGCAATCACAGGGCTGCTTGGAACTGAGAATCTGCGCGATGATCTCGTCTTGGTTGCGCCCCTCGGTAAAGCTGCCGCGAATGATATAGATCTCGTTCTTCGCGTCGGTCCCAGGCAGTCCGCCAGTTTCATTGAGCGCATGGAGCACGTCATTTTCGTAAGCCGGTAAGTCGATCGTTTGCCCTGTCCCACGTTTCGCAACGCCTTCACGTCCACCAGATTCCTCACGGATCACCTGCACACGTACTGTGCGACGGCGAATCAGCGTGACGATGATGTTCTCTTGTCCTTTGGGCAGAATTTGTGCGGAAATATAGGCGGCTTTGATGCTTTCTGTCGCTTCCGACAACGACTGTCCCGCCAATTTCAAGGGGTCGAGATACGGCAACGCGATATTGCCATCTTCCTGAATGGGAACCGGAAAGCCCAAGGCCGGAGGCTGGTTGCCATTCTCTGGAAAGTGGACCGGCGGCGATTCTTCCGGCTGCCCGAGCACATCCTGAATATAGACCCCGAGGACATCTCCCGCTTGTAACAAGTACGATGCTGGAGGTCTCTGCCTTAATCGCGATATGGATATTTGTTGCATATCATCCCGCGGTCGACCTAAAACTTCCGGCGGGAGTTCGTGGGCAGGAACTGTCAGCATGTTCGACGGGGAATAACTCAGTGTGACGCAGCCACTGTTGACGAATAGCAACAACACGGTCCAGACATACGATCCGTAACGAACCCAACTCCGCCAAGCGGTCACTGGAGAACGAGTTTTGTTGGTTGTGTTCAAGATCGAGATCTCCCTGAGCTGGCTCAGTTCACTGGGCGGCACTCAGGCCAAACGAAATTGATCCGGGTAACGGAGCGGGTGATCGCAGTTCCCGTTGATTCGCCCCAGGGAAAGGGGTGAGCGTGGGATCGATCCCTGGTGGTTCCATGTGAGGCGCAGGAGGAATAGCAGGCATGGGCACTGGAGCTAACGGAGTGTTCGATGAAGTGCCGACTCCATACACGTCGACAGCGGTCAACACGCGGTTGCGTTCCGGGGCACCAGCCGACTTCGCAGACTGTGCACCTTCCGCATAACCGTTGTACCAATCGGTGACGCAGACTTTTCCCTGTGGCGTACGGAACTCAGGTTTCCAGTAGCGTTTCGGGGGTAGCGTCGGTGGACAGCCATTGGCTCCCATCGCTACGCCGACATATCCATCGCGAAAGCCGATTTTGTAGTGTTCAGTGGCCCAGTCGTCGTTGCCACTGGTACGAATGTCACAAAACTCACGCCATGCGTGCGCGGCTTCCTTCGAGTTCCGCAGATAGAGTTTGTCCTGCAAAACGGCATCGCGGATTGAGGCGCAGCCTGACAGCATCAGCACGGCAATCAGCCAGTAACACCGCATATTGCTTGATCACACTCTGCACAGCCGCACGCACGCCTATGCGGCTGTAAATTGCCCGGCCATGGCAACCCCTTTGCCATCTGTCCAATGTATCGACTTTTCCGGTTGCGGAGATTATTCCACATTGTGTGTTTGGTGGGTTTGTGGCGATTGTCGTCATATCTCTCAGCTGGCATGGGTCTTATGACCATGTTCAAAAATGATTGCATAAACGTATGGCTACTGATTAGCTCGCTGAAGAAACCAAAGATGAAGTTTATACCCCACGGAACCGGCGAAAACCGCCGTTGACAGTGCGCTCACTGTGCTGTCTACGAAGGGAAACGAACCGATGGAGTATGTGCGTGTCTGCCTGCTCACAGATCAAACGACACGCAGGTGACGCCGTGGCAAGGATTTCAGAGATCTTGGAATCCAAGTTCATGATCAAGCAGAAATGCTGGCCGGAGTCCTCGGGCCGATTGGGTCTAGTTGACCCCATAATCGGCACCGTCTACGATGAGGCACCTCGGGATGTAGCTCAGCTTGGCTAGAGCGCCTGCTTTGGGAGCAGGAAGTCGCAGGTTCGAATCCTGTCATCCCGACTTGATGAGACGAGAAGCCCTTCGGCGAGAACGTCGAAGGGCTTTCTCATTTCAGGGACAAGTGTTACGCCGTCGAGGCGGCAGTTCAAAAACACGATTTCGAGCAATCGACGCTTTGCAGCGTAATCGGCGATAAGCCATTGATTGCGAAGAGTTTGCGAGAGTTCAAAAACTTTCGCCGCCAACTCGGCGGTTTCGTCGTGGGAGCGGTCCAGCACATCGAGTTGCAGCTTGATTGAAGCCAACCGGTCCCGCATCTCAGTGTGCTTCCTGGCGAAGACTTCCTGGTCAATGTCGTCGGAGAGCCGCATGTTGAGCAGGCGATCCTGCTGCTGGATGATGAGCGTTTCCTGCCGGGTCAGTTCAGCCCGTTGAGCGCGGGAATCGGCCTGGGCGTCGCGAGTCTGCGAGGCCAGCACCATACGGAACCAATCACGGACCGACTCGTCCTCGACCTTCATCTTGTCGAAGATCGCCACCACCTGGGATTCGATGTCTGCTTCACGCACGCGAACGCGAGGATGGTCCTTGCGGTTGTAGTAGGTGCAGCGGTAGTAGACGTGGTGCCGGATGCCGTCCTTCGTCTTCTTCCTCACCAGCTCGCCGGTGATCGGATGCCCGCAATGCCCGCAGGCGATCAACTGCCCGGCGTAGGTCAGCGATTGCGCGTGATAGACGTGGCCGCCAAGCAAGGCTTGCACGCGGTCCCAGGTCGCCCGGTCGATCAGCGGCTCGTGCTTGCCGGGATACCACTCGCCCTGGTACAGCAATTCGCCGATGTAGGCCCGGTCCTTGAGAATGTTGTGAACGGAGCTTCGGGGGAACTGCGACTGTGACTTCCGCCAGACTCGCCCCTCTGCGTTGACTCGTTCGACCACGCCATCGAGCGTCAAGTGCTCGTAGGCATAGAGATGGAAGATACGCTTGACGTTGGCGGCGGCCTCTGGGTCAACCTCGACGACGCCACGGCCATCCTTGCGGAGATTGCGGTACCCGTAGGGAGCCAGGCCGACGAACCAGCCTTCCTGGACGCGGCGATTCAGCCCTTCGCGGACATCAACCGATTGCTGTTCGGTGTAGAAGCTGGCCATGTTCGCCAGTGTCCGTCGCATCATCCGACCGGCTGGCGTGCTTTCGGTCGGCTGCGACACGGAAATGAACGGCAGGTCGTATTCCGACTCCAGCCGTTCGAGTTCAACGTAATCGAATAGATTCCGGGAGGCCCGGTCCACCTTGTAGAACAGCAAACCGTCAAGGGCGAAGGCGTTCTTCTTGGCGTAGGCGATCAATTCGCGGAACGTCTTGCGTTCGTCGCCCTTGCTGGCCGTCTCGGCGATCTTGAAGAACTTGACGATCTCGCCGCCAGCTTGCGTGGCATATCGCTTGAGCGCGTCTTCCTGCACTTCGAGCGAGAAGCCTTCGCGTTCCTGCTCCCGACTGCTCACTCGTGCCAATGCTGCGAACTGTTTCATGGCGACGCCCCCGAAGAAAGAGCCTGATACAAGCGACCCACCGACTGGATCATTGTAACGGCTTCTTCGGGGGTCAGCACAGCCTCGTAGTACGGTTGCCAAACGAGAATGGTTTTTTCGATCAGTTCAGCGGTGATCCAGTCGGGCGTCCCCGCCGGGACGATGCCCGTCTGGGCACCCTCCGCGACTTTGCAATCCGTTTTTCGATTGCTTCGGGCCATGACTGGAACTCACCACCGCTGAAAGAAAAGGTTCGACAAAGGCGCGCACGTTCCACGGCGTCCCGGCGCGCGGGAAGGTTAAATCACACGAGAGGGGTTGCTGCTCAGCGAACATGCAGCAACCCGTCTCGCTGGTAGCGTTGCAACTCTTCATGGGAGATGACCCAAGAGGCGTGGGCACCACGGCCACTCTGCTTCTTCTCCGCCTTGATACGGCCTGTTCGGCACCACTCGCGGCAGGTGAACTCCGCACGCCCGACGCTCCGGGCGAACTCATCGACGGAGTACCACTCCCGCACCTGCTGGCGCTCGACCAGTACGACGAGCATGGACTCGATCTTTTCAAGGCGTTCTTCCAGCGTCATGGCCATACCTGCCTATTCCGGGTCGTGTGGCATCGTCAGCACAAACAGCATCAATCCAATGATGAGAAATTCCATTGCATGTCTCCGAAGATAATCGCGGGGGCGGTGTTCCCGCGCAGATCGTTACACCGTCGCTCACCACCGCCAGATTGAGCGATCACGAATAACCGTTCGCTGTGGATGCTCTAATTCCCCCAGCGGATCGTGCCATCCGGGTCTACCACTACGCCCGGCTGTGCACGCTCTTGCCGTTGCCCGTCCTGGTACTGTTGAATCACGTTCTGGATGTTCTGCTGCATCCGATGTTTTTGCCATCCGATGGCGACCGCCAGGACAACGGCGACCGTTACGACTGTGCAAATCACACGCTTTCGCCTTTCCATTTCACACCTCCTTGAATAATGAACTGACTACTCTGACCCGATCATTCCACATGATCGCTTTCATCCCGCCGAAACCCGCCTATGCGACTTTCTCGTTGCCGATGATGGCATCCAGCGCCGCCATCGTCATCGCGGCCACCTTCTTGGCGTCGTTTGTCATCTCGCCGGCAGCGAGCGCGACCCGCAACTTGGAGTTTTCCGCCGTCAACTTATCCACATGCTTGCGATGGACGTTCATCTCCAGCTCGAATCTTTGCCACGCCTCTTTTGTCTGCACCTTGAAGCACAGAAGCATGACGGCGAGGGTAAGTCCCGCACCAAATGCGATTGCAATTCCGAATATCATCATTCTTCTCCTCAACACGTGGCGGAGCCGAATAGACTCCGCCGACCTCGTTACTCGAAACACACACGCAGGGAGCCTGCCCATCAATTCGATGAGCCGGTCTTGTTCGACGGGGATGCCTTCGGAGCCGAGCCGCCGCTGTTCTGGTAGTTCTTGTCCAAGGCTGCGACGATGACAGCAGCCACAGCCCCAATGACTACCCCTGGAGGCCCAAACACGCTTCCATAGACGATGGGAGCGCCGATACATATGGCTTCGCGAATCAGGTCGTCACTTTCGTCGCTCATTTCAGTTCTCCTTGTTGTGACCGACTCACGCCGGTCCGCCATTCTTCCTTGCCAGTTCAACACTTTCCGGTTCCATACCGGGAGCGCCTTATCGGGTTGATGACCCCGTGTCGTTTGACTGGGATGCATTCGGAGCCGAGTCGTCACCGCTGTTGCATGAGGAAATAATCGCAATCACAGCCGCAACCCCGGCGACTACCCCCGCAGGCCCCAGGAGGAGTCCTCCGGCAATGGGAGGTCCCCAAACCACGGCCTTACCAATCAACTCTTCCGCGATTTCCTGTCCGACGCTTTTTCTGCTCATGTCAGTTCTCCTTGTTGCGACCAACACCTGCTGGTCTGTGGTTGTTACCTTGCCCTTCGATACTTTCCGATTGCGTCACGCCGTCGGCCTGCCGGTCACTACATTTCCCGTCCGCCTTGCTCCTGTTCCCGTTGCGGCTCCGCTGGCTGGACTACTTGTTCGTGGCTGCCCTGATCCAACTCCGGGGTCGGCGTGTACTGGCCTGGCCCATAGGGCGTGAAGGCGGCCCCGTTAAACAATGCCTGAGCCATTTCCATCGCTCCTTGCGTGCCGAGCCGGGACAGTTCAGCACCGACCTGTGGCCCGACGTTTTCCAGTCCAGGAGCGATTGCACTGATCGCTTCCTTCATTACCTCCACAAAATCGCGCTTTGCCATGACTCGTCTCCCTTTTGTCAATCATCACTCGTTGCTGATCGCAGGCCGCACGTTGCTGCGCTGCCGGCGGTCAACGGAAACTCTGCGAACACACCATGACCAGGCATCCCGACATCACCAGCAGTAAGATCACCGATCCGATCACGACATTCGCCATCGCCGTGAATCGCTGCCACCATCCCGGCCGCTGTCCCAAATTGCGTTCCTCGAAATACCGGATGCGATTCGTCCAGATCGGCGGAACGCCCGGTGTGAACGTGAGGACGGTCCGATCCGAAAGCGCCAGGACTTCATCAGGCTTGAGCAGCTTCCGGCCTTGCTGCGCCCAGTTCGCGTTCTCGTTCGACGACGAGGTGTGGCTGAGACTTTCTTTTGAGCTTTGCTGCGAACGTCCGGTGCTCGTTCCGCCGCTGTGGACCACGATGGTTTCTTCACCCAGCCGGTTGCTCACGTACTCCGCCGTCGGCAGGTCATTGATTCCGAAAAACACCTGACTGACGTTGCTGAGCAGCGTCTGGTCCTGCCCGTCCGGGAAACACTTCCTGAGTTGTGAAACCGACTGAAAGTAAAACTGAAGCCGGACTCCGTAGCCCCGGTACTTGTCCACCGCGTCGTCGAGCGCCTCCATGTGGCCGAGGCTCGCCGCCTCGTCCAGCACAAAATGCACCTTGTTCTGTTCCTGCAATCCTCCTCGCACGACCGCTCGTAGCAGTGATCCGATCCACATCCGCAGCAGTGGCGATTGCGCTCGCTGATGTTCCGGCGGGAGGATCAGGTACACCGTCGTCTTTCCCCGCCGCAGATCGTCCGGGTTGAAGCTGCTCGTCTTGGTGCTGTCGCTGACGGCCAGCGTGTCGAGGAACCGCAGGAAGCGGCTTGTCGTGGTGAGCGTCGAGCCACGCTCCTTGCCCTCGAAATGGGTGAGCTGGCTTCCCATGCGTGCCAGCATTCCGTCCCAGGCGTCGGAAGAGCACATCAGCTTGATGGCCATTTCCAATTTGTCGGGACTGGATAGCAGTGTCCGCACGGTTTGCAGCGACCGGTCATTCGGTTCGCCGTAGTACACAACCAGGGCGATCAAGGCCGCGATCCACGCCTCGGCGGAATCGACCCAATGCGGGTCCCTTTCCTGTCCGGTGCGAATCACCAGCGCCTCGGCCAGGTCGCGACATTCATCAATCGCCGTCGGAGAATCCTTGCTGATGAAGTCCAACGGGTTGAATGTCTGCGGAGCCTGCGAAACCAATTTGAATGGATCGAGCACGACAATCTGGTGGCCGAACATCTTCCGCCTGTGTTCGGCAGTGATCTGAGAGTTTTCACCCTTGAAATCTACGATGACGGCAGATTCGTCAGCTGCCAGCAGGAAGGGAATGACGGCCGACACACCCTTGCCCACACCCGTCGGTGCGAAGACCGCTATATGTACCGCCTTCGGCAATCTCACCAGCGGCGGGGGCAGCTTCGATTTGCGCCCGACGCGAATCGACGCCAGGAACTGTTCACAGGCTTCCTTCGACGGCACCCAGGAGTTGAATAGCTGTCGCATTGCCTTCTGAAATGACGGCTTTGCCCAGCCGCCGACGCGACCGATGATGAGGCCCGAATGGGCGTCGAGCATTCCCGCTGCTTGCAGGTCAGCCACATCGGCCCAGCGTGCTGTTCCGAAGGCCGTCAGTGCCTGGAATCCCCGTTTGCCAAAGAGCATGAACAGCAACAGGGCGATCCCGATATAGCCGATTCCGCCGAGCTTCAGCCCAAGGATCAGCAGGCTCCAGAGGCCGGCGACCACGCTCAGGATCAACATGAGTCGAGATAATCTGTACATAGAAAGTCTCCCTTGCTGTTCACGGGCGCGAGCCGCCCGTTCCATCAACGCTTTGTGTTCATCCAGTCCCACACTGCGATACCAGCCGACCAAACGATCCCGCCGACGACGAAGAAAACTGTCGCAGCGCCGATTTGCCGCAACCAAAAATCCAACTCCGGATTCATGTGACACCCCATATCAGGAGATGAGTTCCCCGCTAGGATGGGCGGGGATTCCGATCCCCGCCCAATGCGATCTACTTCAAGAAGCGGCTGATCAGTTGAAGCATCTTGGAGGTCGCCGCCTTCTTCGCTGCGTCAGAAACCTCAGGGTTGGCAGCGAAGAATTTCTTCGCCAAGAGGTTTGCAATCACGATCAGCAGAATCGTCCAGGCGAAAAAGTTACCGACTGCTTGTTCAAACACGTTGGCAAGTAACATGTCGTAGTTCCTTGTTCTTGATTGTTGAGAGGTTGAAAGCGGGGGCAACGACACGTCGCCCCGCGCCTTCGTTTCCGTTTACTTGGCTGGAAATGTCCAAATGATGACCAGCCATCGAATCCACCAATTCATGATTGCCTCCTTTCTTTTAAGAGTGCCCATGTAACAGTTCCTTCACTTGGCGCACTTCGCCTTGTCGCGCATCGACAAACTGAACGTCTTGATGTCGAGCGACTGCTCTCGCGCCTTCTTGGCTTCGCGCAATGTCTCCGCCAATGCCTCAATGAGGTCGTCGAGTGAAAGCTCACCGCCCGTGACCACGATGCCCACACCGGATGGAAGCGGGCAGGAGATGCGTTTCACGCGCACCTGCTGAGTGGCGTTTCGCTTCTGCTTGCGAACGCGCTCGGCCAGTCCGTCCCGCGACGTGCCCGAGAGCTTGAGCCGCAGCAGTTCCGGCTGCTGCTCGGCCGGCGCTCGGCTGATCTCGTAGACTGCGGTGATGCCCACTTGACCGGCGACCAGAGCGTTCTGTACTTCAGCTATGCAGCGTGACGGAGCCTGGTACTTCGTGACGGTCGATTCGCTCAGCTTCAGGTGCTTGGCCAGGTCCTTGTTCGACCAAGCGGGGTTGAGCCGCAGGAGTTCCTCGAACGCCTGCCATTTTTCGCTGTCGCGCAGGTCGGCGCGGTGTAGGTTTTCGGTCAGTTGGATGACCTTGATTTGCGTTTCGCTCAGCGACTCCTCGGTGATGATGACCTGCAACGTCGGCAGGCCCACCAACTGCGCCGCACGCAGCCGTCTTTCACCGGCGTTCAATGTTCCGTCAGTCCGAGCCAGTACCGGTTGCAACTGACCGTGGGTTTTCATCGACTCCCCGAGTTGCCGGAGGTCGTTCTCGTCGAATTCCTTCCGTACCTGCGGCTTGGCCTTGAACCAGGACAGCGGTTTGGTGGTAAGTGATGGCATGGTCGTTTCCTTCCGGGTTTGTTCGTGCCGACTTTCGTGTCGGCCGCTTTTCCTTTTCCGCCCGTGCTTCCGTTGGCTTGCTTCAGGCGTCTGATTGCTTTTCCCACCTAATGCCTGGAACCCATCCAGTTTTTGTTGTGCCTCGACCATAACTCGTGCATTGAACGGCACTTCTGTCGTTACACGACACGAACATTCGTCGATGTTGTTTCCGTCAATGCTTCACACGTATCCCGAGTCGCCGCACCTGCGATGCGACCTTGAACAGCCACGTTCCCTTCAGCCTGGGCTGAAGAGCCGTCGCGTTTAAACTCGTTTCCACACTTGAGGCACCGCGCCTTGAAGTCGGGGACCGCGACTCGCGCCGTCGTGCAGCCGCACGACCACTTTTTCAATTTCGAGTCGCCCCGAGGCCGCGCCGTCGGAGCCTTGATCTCGTGATCGGGAACACTCACGCCGCACTTACGCAACAGGTCTTTGAATAGGCTGTTGGCGGCGTAGCCCGTCACGCCGCGACGATCGATGTTGAGGCCCAGCTCCCGAGCCTTGGCCTGCAACTCAGCGTTGTGGTGGTTTCGTTTTCCCGGAGTTCCGTGCGCTTCCTGCCAGGCATGGAGTAATTCGTGCAGGAGCGTCCCGAGCACTTCCCAAACTTGCCTTTGGCCAAACAGATAGCGGGAGTTGATGGCGATTTCGCCACGAAGCCCAAACCCATTGTGGCCCTGCCGGAAGTGACCGAATTGTCCGCTCGGCAGCCGATCCACGCACAAAGCGATGTCACCGATGTCGAGTTTAAACTCCACGATGAAACGAGCCGCCCATGTCTGGAGGCCCGCGATCATCCCTTGGCCGCCCCACGCCTCATCCCGCTGGTGTTTCGCCAAGGCGGAGTAGATCGTCTGGGTTGCCATGTCGAGGTCGCCACCACCCGTGATCTCAATCAACTCGTTCATGACTGGTTCCCTTCGTGGTTTCTTTCCCTTGCTCACTGTTCTTGCGTCTGGCGACCGGTCTCCATGACCTTTGTTCCCAACCTTACGGCGTTTCTCGTCTTCCCCGAGATGCCGAGTATGCTCATCGTGAAATCCTGCTTGCACTTCCGTCACGAATGCCCTACCGCAATGCGATCGTCCGACTGATTTTCGTGATGTCAGCCGGACCGGCTGCATTTCCAAAGATGACTTCATCGGTGGATCGCCTTCGATAAACTTCCCTCGTGTTCGCCGGACCCAGCCGTCTTTCGCCGACGATCAACGTCCCGTCAGGACGATCACCTTGTTCCTGTGTCCCAGTCGTTCACTCGTCACACGAATTCTTCTCGCGGCCTGCGAACCGGGCAAAACGCACTTCAGCAGGGTGCGCAGCTTGGCCGCCAGTTTGGATGCGACGAATGACGGCGCAACAGGAAGGCAATCCATCACTTCCGGCGTTCAACGCTCACCAAGAGGTGGATGTGACGAGGGTTGGCATCACCTACGCCAGCCGAAGACGGCATGGGCGGCCAAGGCCGTTAAAGCCTTGCTGCGACGTATGTTGCGATTCGAGTCGCAACAGAGACTTGCCCGTCTCGATCAGTTCGAGAAGCCCGCGATTTGAGATGTCACGTTCACCGTCATAATTGAACGTGCGCACCCGCTCGTCTGCGCCCATGCTGCGCCCGGACGTGGTTCTGAAAATCTTCGGCGATGGCCGGGAAAAGCGTGGTGCCATTCGGCAAGGGAAGGACGAACGGCTGACAGACTATACTCCCATCGCATTCGCCGTAACGATGTTATGTCCCTATGCGCTTGCCACACACGTTCTGAACAATGGACGCTAGAGACCCCTCAAGAAGGCGGACCAGAGGATTACTCTCTAAAAGGATTTAGGTTGATGCCTCTTTGCGATGTCTCCTCTGGTCCCCGACGCAGTCGATTCACATCGAGGCGCCAGCCGCTGGCATATCACATGTAAGTCTCGTGTCAACAATAGAATGTCATCGAGAACAATCGAGACAAAAAAGGGCGGCGCTCTCGCACCGCCCTAATTTCATCAGAAGAACTCTAACTGATTAGAAGTTCAACTGTGTACCAACGATACCAAGGACACCCTTGTTGTCGAGGCTTGGAGCCGCGAGGTTGGCAGAATCTTGGTCGTACCAAGAAACTTCAACATACGGGGTAAAGCCAGGCGCCAGCTTGTAGTCTGCGCCAGCAACAAAGTTGTCAAAGTCGTTCTTGCCTGCAGCAGAACAGTTGAAGGTGGTACCAGCAGCAGCAGTAGCCAGACCGCAATCAAATTCAGAGTGCAGGTAGGTTAAGCTGACACCGAATGGCCCATGCTCATAAGCAAGACCGAGGTCCCAGTACCAAGTGCCGTCTGCGTTATCAGCAGAGAGGGTATTGCTATCACCCCAATCGCCATAAGAACCAGCGATGCTCCAGCCCATATAAGCCAGTTTACCACCAACGTTCCAAGCTTTCAGGTCTTCATAGCCAGCAACCTGGGCATTGCCCCATTCACCGGTTGCAGCAACGCTGACTCCAACATCACCGACCTTACCATCGTAGTTGATACCACCCGACCAGATGTTATCAGAGAAACCAGCGTTGGTATCCGTACGGTTTACACCAGCAGGAGCGGTACCACCAGCGAGACTAGTTACCGAACCTTGACCACGGTTGGTTTCATCAGGAGAGACGCTTACGCCAACCTGGAAACCCGACCAACGTGGGGTGTAGTAGGTGATCTTGTTGATGTTTTCTTCCGTGTGGTCACCCGTGAAGTTCGTGGTACCAGCAGGATTCAGGTTACCATAACCGAGCGGGAGGCTAGCACCAGCCAGGAACTGATCCCCAGCGTTTGCAAAGTAGCTCCAGTCACCGTTGATACCACCGGTAGCGCGGGCGATCGTGCCAGCATCTACTTTCATGGTGCCGCTGGCGCCAACTTCAGAACCCATTTCTACACGGCCCCATTTGTCGCCGCTTAAGAACATGTAGGTTTTGCTAGCATTCACACCGCGACCGAAAGAATCGCTGGTAACGTCAGCCAGCAGATCGATTTCACCGCCGTAGCTAAGGCCGGATTCGCTTTTCCCGTCGATCTTAAAATCTACCTGGGTGTCGTTGCGGAACGCCGATTCCCGCTGGCTGCTACCAGCCTGAGCGGCGGTAGCGGCAGCATCCATATCGTCGCTGACGTAACCGATTTCGAAGTTTTCGTAACCACCGATGGTTACTTTCGGGGTCTCAGCGAGCGCAGCACCTGCGAACAGGCCGACTGCACCGATGAGGGTCGTCGTAGCAAGGAGAATCTGTTTCATAATGTTTTCCTTTGTAGTTAATGTGGATCACGTGACTTATAGATGTATGCTTGAGAGCATATGCGTATGTTGTTAACGATTGTTGGAGCGATGGTCAAAAGAAACGTCACAAACATGGGGCAGAGACGGGTGAAATATGCGCACCTGATGCAAAAATGCATCACTTAGTGGCACGGCAGCTACTGTGTTCACATAGACTTACCGGAACACCGGATGATTCGCATTTTTAGCTAAGGAACTGACAAGACGAGGAAAACTCGCTGGCGTCCGTCACGGTGAGCCCAGCTGACACGGTCTGGTCAGGCAGAGTGACGGTGCCAATGCCGCAGGACGGCCATTGAATTGCGTCCTGGAGCCGCTCAACAGAGAAGATGGAACCGCGCGTGAGATCAGAGGCAAGAAAGGACGGCACCCGGGGGCTGTTCGCGAGGCCCTCACGTTTTACCGATGAAGGAACGCGGGGGCTTTCTTGCTCAGCCATTCCTTGAGGGCGGTATGTGACTCGAATTCCGCGACCTCGATGCTGTCGATGGTCGGTTCGGTCTCTCCCACCTGGTTGACTTCCGCTTCCGTCATCTCGCGGACCCATAGCAGCCGGTGCCGCTGAAACCCTGCATGGGTGAGCGTGACGGAACCGTCCTTGAGAGGCTTGTCCAGGTTGCTGCCTTTGATGAGCACCAGATACACGAGATCGCCGGAGAATTTCAGCAGAAGCCCCTCGGAAGGATTGAACTTCCAGGTTCCGAGCCAGCTATACGGAAACCAGATGCTGTTGCCGTCCCGGAAGCGGAATTCCACCGCTGCCGACTGATCGCGGATGCCACGGAGATAGCCAAACGCTTGGCACGCCGCCTCTGTTCCCTCGACATCCTTTTCCTTTTCTCGTGGCGGTTCCCTGGACTCCAGAATCCCCTTGAGTCCTCTGGGAGGCAATCGGTCCTGGTGTGGTGTGTCATCCCGCATGGTCCAATCCCCTGTCGTTCAGGTGCTCATTGCTGATTCCCGGCTGCGAGGAATTCTGCCGTCCATCAAACACAGTAAAGCCACGCCCGAATCCCAGACGCTTCATCAGCCGGGCGGGCAAGTCCGGGTTCTGCTGCGGAGTCTCAGAAATCTCCGTCGCCGACAATGGCTCGTCGGCGCGGCTGACCGCCTTGATAAGCTCGGTCCTGTCGTCCGTGTAAATCTGCGCCTGCTCCCGCCCGCGCGTCAGCGCCACATAGGCCGTCCGCTGGTAGGTCGCCGGGAGCGATTCGCTCGATACCCCGACGAAGACCTTATCCACCGTCACGCCTTGGCTGGCGTGACTGGTGACAACGTAGCCGTGGCTCAGATGACCGAAATCCCGGTCAATGACCCAGCCGTGATCGACGATGAGGTCGCCCCGTTTCGTAAATCCCTCGACGGTCAGAAGCGACCCGTTGCTTAGGCGGTGTTTGCCGTCTTTGGTCTTGCCGCCCGCCGTGAGGCGAACCCGGTCGCCGACGGCCAGGGGCAACTGCATCGGGCGGTACGCCTCGAACCGATTGGCCAGTTCCGTGGGCAGTTTCATTCCGTCTTCCACAATCAGGCGGGAACCTTTGGTGTGGCCCGGCGCATTCTGATGGAATTGGAGCAGGTCGCCGGTCTCGTATTCAGTCGCATCCGCTTTTTGGGCGTCGGTCAGGTGTTTCGGCACCCATACTTGAACCGTTCGTTCATGATCGAGCTTGCCCTGACTCTTCAGGCCAGTGCGAATTGCCAACGTAATCTGTGCTCCTTCCGCGTGCGTGGGCGAGACAACGAGCGCTGACTTCGGCTTGCCGTCCTTCTTTGTTTCAGCGGCGGCGGAGAGATACGCAGCGGCCAGTTGCTCGTACCGGACTTCATCAGGAACCTGTTTGATCCAGCCGAGCTTATCAAGCTCCTCGAATGCCTGACCCGTTCGTCCTTCGCTCAGAGCTTGTGCCGCCTTCTTGTAATCGCCCTTCTGGCGAAGAATCTCTGTGACCTGCGCGACGCGCAGCCCCGCTTTTTCCTCCAGAAGTTTCAGCGGCTCACCCGCCGTCACGCTCCGGTGCTGGCGGCGATCACCGACCAGAATCACCCGCGCCCCGACCCCTTCGGCCACATCGAACACCCGGAGCATATCCCGCGTGCCAAGCTGGCTCGCCTCATCGAGGAGGATGACGCCGCCCTTGGCCGATGCCTGCATTTCCTTGTCCTTGAGGAACCGCGCCACCGTGTCTGCGCTCGCAAACCCTGCTTCCTCGCGCAACACTTCCCGGCTGGCCTTCACCGACTGGGCCAGAGCCACGACGGGTTTCCCGGCTTCCGCCAAGGCTTCGCCAATCTCCTGTTCGAGCGTCGTCTTCCCCGTTCCAGCGACACCCCGAATAATCATCACCCGGTCACGCGAACCCAGTACATGGGCAACCGCCGCCTTCTGTCCTTCGTTAAACCAGTCGCGGGAGCAGGGACGCTCAGGACTGCCGAGTGGCCGGCAACGCCCTCGCCCGAGCCGTGCGAAGTCGATCAGCTTCGACTCCAGGGCCAGCATTTCCTTCGTCGTCGCCATCTTGCGACCGGCGACATCGCTGCGGATCAAGGGACGCTCGCGCATCTCGCGGGTCACGTCCTCAACCGTCACGGCACCGAGTCCACGTTTCAAGGCTTCGGTGACGAGCTTGCGTTCCGGCATCACCGCTTCACGCACGAAGCTGTGTTCAAGGGCGTGATCGACCGCCAGTGCTTCGCCATGCCGAGATCTGAGTGCAACATGGTCGCGACGGTGGACCGTCGCCAGAGCCGTGCGCTCCTGGTCGGTGAGGCGAGTGTTCCACAACTTCCGCAGCGATTCCCAGCTCAGCGCGGACTCTTTCTTCTCCCGCGTCTCGGCTCCAAGTAGGTCTTTGCGCTTCGGGTCGATAATGCCCTTTTCCTCAGCCACTTTTTCGATCAGCGCCGTGCGCCGCGAGAACCGTCCCAGCACATCCTTCGGAATGCCAGCAATCTCGAAATCGTCGCGCTTCCGCTCGACACCAAAACCCAAGTCCTGAAGCCTGTTCGCCAGCCGCACCCGGAATGCCGCCTGAAAATACGGGGAATCACGCTTGATCTCTGCAAACTGACCAGCCTTCCATCGTTTTTCTTCTTCGTCAAAGGTCGTGTTAAACACGAACACATGGGCATGCAATTGCGGGTCGGGCAGGCCGTCCACGGGCCGCGAGGTGGTGTGGATGAATTCCGCCCAGACCATGTTGCCGGTGCCCCGGTCTCCATCCATGCCGTTCCTGCGAACGCGCGTTTTCATTTCCGCTTCGATCTCGCGCATCGTCTCATCGACCGACGCTCGGAACGCCTCCAGGATGTCCTGGTCGCCGCTCATCGCGTACAGCAGCGAAACGCTCTTGGGGACGCTGAAGGTAAAATCGTAACCGACTCTCCGCTCCGCCCGCGTTCGCACCGTCAGCGGTTCTCCGGTCCGTGGGTCGAGATTGTCGCACAGCCGTTCAAAGGAGAATTTGTCTACCATCCCTTCCAGCCCGAGCCGGGTCGCGCCCTTGCCGCCCCAGCAGCCAACGATTTCCTGGCCTTCGCTGTAATAGTCCGCCGTCGCGTAGTAACGCTTGGCGGAGGAGGCGCTGTTCTGTTGCGTGATGCGTATCATGCCTCAATTCTACGCTATCACACATTCGTTAATTGTTCCTTAACTTGTTTGTGCTCCACCGCAGCCAGCCTACGTTTGCGCGATATTGCTGATCCTCAATATCACCGCCGCGCGAACCAAATGCCACTCCTTCGTGGCGGCGGTTCCCTTCGGGGGAACCGCCTTTTTGAAATTCCTTCGTGCCTGCTCTTGACGGACACTCCGCTCGCCAGCCAACAGCCCAACATCGACCGTTCGCGTATCGGAATGGGATTGCGCCGCGAAACCCCGGAGATCGGCTCTCAGTGCGATTCTCCGAGACAATGACGTGTCAATCGTGATAATATGGGACGTTGGGAAAGAGAGAGGCTTTGATATGAAAGACATCCCAGAAACAGGGTTCTTACGCTTGCCGCAAGTGCTCAGTGTCATTCCCCTCGGCAAGACGTGCTGGTGGGAAGGCGTCAAATCCGGGCGGTTTCCGAAACCCGTGAAGCTGTCGGAACGCTGCACAGCATGGAGAGCAGAGGACATTCGGGAGTTGATTAAACAGCTATCCGATGATACTTATACCTTGCACCATTGATCCCAAAATGTGTCGTTTTGGTTCGGGGGTACAAATCTGGGGTATACCCCACGAGCAAACTCGGAAAAATGGCTGTTTTCCAAATGGATAGATACTCAGTGTGATACCGGCTCCGGGCACCATCTCACTAAACGTCGATGGCCGCCAATATCCGTTAGACGCAGGGCCACAGCCGATCAGAAGCCGCCGAGCCGCCGTTGCGGTCCGCTCAAAGTTGTTGACATTCGAGTTAAAACAGGGGTACATATCCGGGCAGATACCCCAGCAACAACTCGTTTGTACCCCATGCCAAAAAGTCTGTCTGACGCCACAGTCCGCAATGCCAAGCCGAAATCGAAGCCCTATAAGATAGCCGACGGCGAGGGGCTATTTCTCCTCGTGCTGGCATCCGGCGCAAAATACTGGCGACTGAAATACTTCTTCGGCGGAAAGGAAAAGCTCCTCGCATTGGGAGTGTATCCAGAAATCAGCTTGACCGAGGCCCGCGAGCGTCGATCCCAGGCTCGCAAGATGCTGGCCCACGGCAATGATCCAGGCGAGTTAAAGAAAGAGTCCAAGCGCCAGGAAACGATTAAGGCGTCGAACTCTTTTGAAGCCATTGCCCGCGAATGGCTCGACAAGAGGAATCATCACCTGTCCGAATCCACACGCGAGGTGAAACTGCGGCGTTTGGAAGCCTACGTGCTGCCAAAAATCGGCGCGAAGCCGATAGCCGATATTTCAGCCGCCGAAGTGTTGGAAATGCTGAGAATCTTGGAGCGACGGGGCACTCTCGATGTCGCCCGCCGCGTCATGCAGATTACCGGGCAGGTCTTCATGTTCGCTATCGCGACAGGGCGAGCCGAAAGAAACCCCGTACCTGACCTGCGCGGTGCAATTCAGACGCCGACCGTCGGCCATTATGCGTACCTGAAGGAAAACGAGTTACCAGAGTTCCTGAAGAAACTCGAAACGTATGACGGTCATCCTCAAACCACACTGGCATTGAGAGTTCTTCTCCTTACCTTCGTTCGGACGACCGAGCTAAGGGCGGCGGAATGGTCTGAAATCAACTGGGACAAGGCCGAGTGGCGTATCCCCTCCACTCGGATGAAAATGAAACAAACGCATATCGTGCCATTGTCCCGTCAAGCCCTCGCTGCGCTCCGTGAGTTGCAGACGTTCTCCGGCAATCGGCAGTACGTTTTTCCTAACAACCATAACCCGTCCACGTTCATGAGCGAGAACACCATGCTCTACGCCCTGTATCGCATGGGATACCATTCACGGACAACCGGGCACGGGTTTCGGAGCACGGCCAGTACGATCCTGAACGAGCACGGTTTTCGGCCAGATGTCATCGAACGGCAACTTGCGCACAGCGAGCGGAACAATGTTCGGGCCGCATACAACCATGCCGAGTACCTTCCCGAGCGCCGCCAGATGATGCAATGGTGGGCTGACTACCTCGAACAAACGGCGTCTCCGAAGAAGCCCGCGAAGAAGCCCCGTTCCCGCAAGTAAGCCACTTCATCACTCAACTCACTGGCACCGACGGTTAGTTGGGCTCGGTAAGCCATGTCGCTCCCTTCCCGGCATGAGCCAGCCCCTACAGTGGCCTTCATTCACGGCACTGTGATCCCGCCGCCGGGGCCGGTAAAGCTGCCAAGGCCGCTTTCCGCACGCGGAAGCCTTCGGCCTTTCGCTTGACCGTCGCTGAAGCTCCCGGACTGAGGCGGGCTCTTGGAGCGTGCCGTAAGGCCCCGTGGTGGGGCTGAAACTCAAGAGAAGGAGATCAACATGTCACAACCGGCACACAAAATACGCAGCGGCGTCCTGCAAGTCACGATCTGGAGAAACCACGGCGAGAAGGGCAACTGGTACAGCGTCATTCCCAGTCGCGGCTACAAACAGGAAGACGCCTGGAAGGAAACCGACAGCCTCGGCTTCGATGACCTTCTGACGATGGCCAAGCTGTTCGACCTGGCCCACACCTGGATCATGCACCAGCAGCAGGCCGACGCCAAGGGCCGCAAGGAAGCGGCGAAGGCTGCCGCCTGAATCGGATCACCGGCGGGCTACGGCCCGCCGGTTCTCTGTAAATCACACTCATCAGAAAGGAATCGTAATATGACTGCTCTCAAGCATTCCCCAGCGCCCTGGAGCTACGAATACAACTCGTATGCTGTCCACACTGAGTCCGGCGCACTCGGTGTCGATACCGAAATCCCGGCTTTTGAAATCTTCGATGCCGACCACAACAAGCTGTTCGATACCAATGAGGACATGGACCCCGACGCGCAGGAAGCAAATGCCCGACTGGCATCAACGGCACCGAGATTGCTTGCCGCACTCGTCGTCTGTGCCAGTCTCCTTGCGGATTGCGATGAATCCGAAAACGAGGAAGGAGACGCTTATCGCGAGGCAACCGCCGCCATCGCCGAAGCAACCGGGAGGCCAGCATGACCAACACCAACTGCCTTGAAGGCATCCGCTGCCCGCAGTGCGGCCAGGAGAATCGCTTCAAAATCACTGCTCTCATTACCTGCGTCGTCACCGACAGCGGCAGCGAGCCGGTCGGCGATCACGATTGGGACGACGAAAGCGGCACCCAATGCCCGGAGTGCGGGTTCACCGGCAAGCTGAAAGGCTTTCGCAAACGAAACCGGCTGCCGCCCGACCCAGATAACATGAACAGCAGTCGCGCCGATTGGGCGGCCGTCGCTCTGCGGGCTTTCATGGAAAGGACCGGGGCCGACCAGGAAGACGCACTGGGTGACTTGCTGGGGGATCTGATGCATTGGGCCGACCGAAACAACTTCGATTTCGACATGGCCCTCGATCGCGCTCGCTGGCATTACGAGGCCGAGACAGGCGGAGAACGACATTCCTGACCTGCCGATTGCCGGAGCCTGCTCAGCGGGTTCCGGTATATCATCCACGGCTTCTACAGTTTCCAATCCCAAGATTCCAGATTCTGGGCACATCGCCGTCCGGGCCACCGCGTGCTCACGGGCTGCGCTTCGCTCCGGTCCTCTGCGAGGGACGGCTACCGCCCCCTTCCGCCCACTTGTGCAGCGGCCTATCGGCCTGAATCGGACACCTTCGGTGCGGGCGCTTTCTGACGGAATGACAGGGGGCGCATCCCCCGCTGCATCAAGGATTCCCTTCGGCGTTCGGCGCGGCCTCCTCCCCAATCTTCCGCGCTCGCAAAGCCTCGCTTGTGCAGACCGGGTGCCCCTCCGCACCGAACGTCCTTGACTCCGCTCCCCCCTTCGACTTTGGGCTTTCGCCCCCCTTCCGCCGAAAAACGCTGTTCGCGTTTCGCGGTGACGTGCTCCCCAGTTTTATACCAGTGCGGAACCGAGTCGCTGAAACCTATAATCTGAGTTAAAGATAGAAGCAAGAGCGTGCTCGATTCGCCCCTCAACAGGGCAAGTGAGAGTACGCTCTTGCGCGGCTGCCGCAAACTCCGACGGCGTAAGGTTACCTAGACGGCCATGCGGTCGGACATGGTTGTAATCCTCACGCCAGTCGGCGATCACGTCTCGGGCATGGGCTAGGCTTACAAACCAGCGCTCATTCAGGCATTCATCCCGCATGCGGCCGTTAAAGCTTTCGACAAAGCCATTCTGCATGGGCTTGCCAGGCGAGATGAAATGCCAGTGCAACCGTGTTTCTGCCCAAGTGAGGATGGCTCGACTGGTAAACTCCGTTCCGTTATCGGACACGATCATCTGGGGACAGCCACGATGCTCGCACAGGAAGTCCAGTTCCCGCACCACCCGCACACCCGGCAACGACGTATCGACCACCGCCGCCAGGCACTCCCGCGTGTAATCGTCCACGACGTTCAATACCCGGAACCGGCGGCCATCGGCCAGGCTGTCGTGAACAAAGTCGAGACTCCAACGCTGGTTGGGACCGGTTGGGCTCATGATCGGTGATCGTGTCCCAAGCGACCGCGTGCGGCCACCTCGCTTACGCACAGTCAGGCCATTGTCATGGTACAAGCGGTAGATTTTCTTGTGGTTAATGTTATATCCCTCCCGTCGCAGCATCCAGTGCAGACGCCGGTAGCCAAACCGGCGGCGTTCAACAGCCAGTTCCTTCAGCCGCCCTACCAGACCGGCGTCATCTTGCACCGGCTGGTAGCGGCAACTGCCACGGTTAGCCTTGATCAAATTACATGCCCGTCGCTGGCTGATCCCAAACCCAGCCACTAGTTGCTCAACGGCTAACCGTTTGGCGGCGGGCGTTACTATTTTTTTTCGAGCAGAAACTGCAACCCCTGCTTATCCAGAGTCAAATCCGCCACAATTTGCTTCAGCCGGCGGTTCTCGTCTTCCAGGTGTTGTAGCCGCCGAACATCCGATGTTTCCATCCCATTGTATTTGGCTTTCCAAGCGTAATACGTTGATTCATGGATGCCATGCTCACGACAGATGTCGGCTGTCTTCATGCCGGCTTGGCCAGCTTTAAGTACCTGAATGATTTTTTCTTCACTGTATCGATTGCTCTTCATAGTCGAGTCTCCTTTCGTGGGTTGAAACTTAGAAGACTCGGATCGACTTTGGTACAAAAAACGGGGAGCACGTCAGCGGAAGCGGGAATCACTGATTCAACATCCCAACCCGGACCTGAAGGAAGGCCGACCAAGCGTCCGGGAACGCCGCGCCCGTTCGGGCATCGCGGCGACAATGCCAATAGATTCGCGACCTGCTACCCCTCCGTACCCGGTCGAAGCAGCATTGCACCGACATCATCCGGTTCAGCCACGGGGCGAGTAGCAACAACAAATCCCGGCCGTCCTCGCGGCAGGGTGCCGGATAGTCGCACCGAACTGTGGAATGTAGCGCCCGGCGCGTGCGGTTCATGCCGATTGACTTGGGCCGCTTGTTTGCGCTACAAGCCTGCGATGGACTACGACAAAGACAAAGTAGACGAGGCCGTGCTGGCTTTGCTCTACCTCACGATGCACTCCAACCGCATTGAAACGCGGGCTTGGAAAGGCCATGACTGGGATGCACTGGACCGCCTCTCTCAGAAGGGCTATATCAGCAATCCGAGAAGCAAGACCAAGTCTGTCGCCATCACCGACGCTGGGAAGAAGAAAGCCGAGCGACTGTTCCGCAAACTGTTCGCCGCTGGAGGCACCGACGCCTAACCCGACCGCACACGTGGCTCTGTGGAAGACTAGGGCCTTAATGCCGCCATCTTGCGACCGGCCACGTCGCTCCAGATCAACGGACGATGGCCCAGCTCGCGCGTAACGCTCTCAATCGTGACCGTGCCTATCCCGTGTTTCAATGCCTCGGTAACGAGCTTGCGCTCCGGCACCATCGACGCTCCTGCGAAACAATGGGCAATGGCAAGATCGACCGCCACTGTTTCTCCGTTGACCTCCCGCGCGCAAGGCGTCTCGCGGCGGTAAACCGACGCCAACAATTGCCGTTCCTGCGCGGTCAATCGGGTTTTCCATTCTTTCCGCAAAGCCTCGAAGCCCTTCGGAATCCCGGTCCATTTTTCGCGCGTCTTGGGCCCCAGTGCCGCTTTCCACTCCGGGTGCGTGATACCCCGGTCACGGGCCACCCTCTCGATCCGCTCTGTCCGCCGGGAAAACCGTTTGAGAACATCTGCCGGTATCCCGGCAATCTCGAAATCCTTCCGCTTCCGCTGCACCCTGAAGCCCAGGTCCTGGAGCTTGTTCGCAACGCGAACGCGGAACGCTGCCTCGAAGTACGGGGCATCGGTCTTAATGTCCCGGAATCGACCAGCCTTCCAGCGGCTCTCCTGTTCATCCCAGGTCATGTTGAACACAAAGACGTAAGCCTGTAGCTGAGGATCGCACAGCCCCCCAACCGGCGACGAAGTCCTATGGATAAACTCTGCCCAGACCATGTTGCCGGTTGTTCGCGCAGTGTTCTGGCGTGCCTTGCGCACACGTGCCTTCATCTCTCCTTCCATCTCGCACATGCTTTCACCGACCGCTGCACGGAACACGTCCAGAATGGCCCAATCGCCACTCATCCCGTCAAGCAACGACACCGACTTCGACACCGAGAATCTGAAAGTGTAACCTACCGTCCGGTTTGAGCGAGTTCGCACCGTGACGGGAGTTCCGGTTCTGGGGTCCTGGTTGTCGCACAATCGGCGGAAGGAGAGCGGGTCCACCGTTCCTTTCAGGCCAAGCCGACACGCGCCCTTGCCACCCCAGAAGCCGATTATTCCCCGTCCGTCACGGTAATATCCGGCCGCTGCATAACACCGCTTGGCGTACTCGGCACTACTCTGTTCGCTGATCCGAAGCATGGTCGTCGGGCTATCACGTCAGCGTTAATTATTCGCTAATGGCTCGTCGCCAGCACCTGTTGAGCCTGGTGTGCAGTGACGTTCACAAACACGGGTGATATTTTGACAATACCGACGATCCGCGCTATCATCGTCCTATGGTCAGTACACCTTTCCATACCTCTCCATCTGAAGCGTTCGTCCCACAGGCCGAACCGCCATCCAGACATCATTTCCGAGAGCCGGATAACCACCGGCGTTCGGCTGCCGCTTTCCTATCCCGGCGAGCACCTGCGAGCCGCCGGCGAATGCCCCGCATGATGCCCGTATCCCCGCCGGTGCCGCCGTCTCTGCCGGCCACCGCCACTTCCGCGTTGCATCGCATAAGGCGAGGCACGCACACCGCATCGCCGGGCCTGCATCAAGGCAGTACCGGCATCCCGACTCGCAGGTGTGCAGGAGCAGTTTTTTCGAGGGTTGCCAATCCGTTTTTTGAACAGGCATCTCCCCTATGCACGGCATAGGCCGACTTTCCCGGGGAAAGATGCCTGTCCTGGTCACGAAACTGCATCATATCGCGGCTTGCATAATGCACAGCCACGAATGACTGGCGAGTTTCGTCACAGGCGTCGCAATGCGTCATAGCTGAATGCCGCGATTGCTTCACACGAGGGGCGCCTTCTCGACTTTCCGGCTACCCAAGTTGCGGCATCCATGATCGCATCTTGGGACCCGCGCCACAAAGTCGGGGCGATAGGCAGGCGGCGGCTGTGCAATTGAAAGATTGCCCCAAACGGACGGAAAAGCGCAACCGGCACAAAGCCAGAGTTTCCGCGCATCTGCGAGACTCTATAGCTTTGTAAACCGCAGGAACACTCATATTTATTCCCACGAACACGCGCAAACCCGCACTCAGCCTTGTTGCGCGACCATATATAAAGTGTTAATATCGTGAATGTGGGTTAATGATTAGCCCGCATATCGTCAAGGAGGATTTCACATGTCAGAACGTGAACGCACACCAGATCAAGAGTCAACAGAAACCACCACCGTCGTCGCCGAACCACCCACAGCCGAAACCAGCCCAGCCAGGCCGAGTTTCGCCGAAAGGGTTGGTCAAAGGAAATGGGTAACCGCCCCCGATCCGTTCGGCATCGCCATTGATAACCTTGCCGGCGTCCGCCTCTTCGAGAGCAAGCAGGATCGCCAAATGGCAATCAAGTTTGGCGAAGGCCGCCCCGAGGACAAGCCGAGCCAGGCGGTCATCGACAAGATGAAAGAGGCAGGATTCCGGTGGAACCCGGCAGACAGGATATGGGCCTATCCAGTCAGGTCCGACTCGGCCATGAGCACGCGGATCGAGGCTGAACGGCTTTATCAGGACGTGTGCAAAATGATCCGGCGCGAGAAGGGCATCGAGACCGGACAGGAAATTCCCTTCTAACAGAGAGTCGAAGTGATTCTATGACCGTACCCCCAAAATACAATCTTCATGACCTTGGCTCTCAGGCCCAGTTTATGTCGAAAAACTGCGACAACGAGCGGATGGCGATGATTCTTCAGTATGTCGCCCTCGGCTCCATGATCGTCATGACTGGAGCCGCAGCCACCCAAATCTTGAGAGACGTGTTCGGTTCACCGGGTTCCGAACGTGGTCGCGGCAGGTCAAGATGAGTACCTTGCCAACAGACCGGCAAATACGAGGCGGCAGCCGGGCCGAATGCCGGGAACCAGGATTAGCTGATGGTTCCTGACGATGGCACGGAAACCGCCGGATTGGCGACAACCCTCATTGTTTTCATTCGACCCAGGTATCCTGCCTGAGCCTCAAGACAACGCAACCCCTCAACCCGAAGGAGACCAACATGCAGTACAAGACAATCGTTCTCGAACTCCTGCAACAACAAACGGAGATGCACGACCAGCTTCGCAAGGAGCGGAAGCTGCTCCCGGCGCTGGAGTTCTACGCCAGGGAACTGAAGACCAGCCACGAAGCCTGGAAGGAAACTCTCTCCCAGAGCAACCCTGCCAGCAATCTGAGCCAGATCGCCAGCGAAGCAATGGAGATGGCAGTCAAGGAACTGGAGGATCGTTTGCAGACCGCATCGCACGACAACGATCAGGAAGCACTCTCCCTCGACGCGGCAATGGCCTTCGTCCGCAATCGCACGTCTCGCGGCTAAAGGCGTCGCAGCGAACGCTGTTTGATTCCCTTTCCGACGACCCATCTCCCGCCGAACCGGTCCCGCCAGGGCCTTCACATGACGGCACGCTAATCAGCCCGCCGGGCCATGCAAGCGAAAAATCGGTTCCCCCTGAAGGTCTCCCCCAATTTTCCGCTGGCACGGTCGCTACGCGAGCGGAGCCCCGGTCTGGGGCTGATTCTCTTGCGAGCCGTCAGGCCCCAGTTGCGGGGCCGGAAACGCAAGAGGGAGACCACGACGTGCAAGGAACACAACTCAGCTTTCAGCTAGACCGACCGCCACCCAGCCGATTTACGGCTCCACCGGAACAACCCAGGAAGCCAGCGGTTCAGCCGCCGCTTTCCGCACCGGCAACTATTTCCAGCGGTGAGAAATCCAAAGCACGCGACATCATCGCCGCCATCCGCACGCTGAAGAACATCGAGAACGAAAATCGGCGAGCGACAGATGACGAACGGCCAGCGCTCGCCCGCTTCGGCGGCTTCGGTGCAGTGGCCCTGTCCATTTTTCCCGATCCCGTGACCGGCAGATACAAGGACACCGGCTGGCAAGCACTCGGTGAGGAACTGCAATCGCTGCTGACGCCGCAGGAATACGACAGCGCCAAACGGACCACGTTCAACGCCTTCTACACGTCACCCACCGTCATCGGCGGAATTCATGATGCCATCAGCCGCTTGGGCGTGCCCGAATCGGCGACCATCCTGGAGCCAGGCTGCGGCACAGGCAATTTCATGAGCCAGGGGAAGCCGGGCAACCGCTTCATCGGCGTCGAACTCGACTCCATCTCCGGCCGGATCGCCCGTGCCCTGCATCCCGAACACGACATCCGCATCGAAAGTTTCCGCGACACGACGCTGCCTGAGAATCGGATTGACGCCGTGATCGGCAACGTGCCGTTTGCCGATTTGAAGCTCGACCATCACGGCCAGAAGTTTTCCCTGCACGACTATTTCTTCGCCAAGTCCGTGGACGCATTGAAGCCCGGCGGAGTGCTGGCACTCGTGACTTCGCACTTCACCCTCGACAAACAAAATGCCGCGATCCGCGAATACCTGGCCTCGAAAGCCGACTTCGTGGGAGCGATCCGGCTGCCATCGGATGCGTTCAAGCGAGAAGGAACCGCCGTGGTGACCGACATCGTTTTTCTTCGGAAGCGTGACCGGGGCGAACCTGCCCGCCACGTCGATCCCGACTGGCTGGGCATCGCACCGCTGGAGATCGATGGCGCAGAGGTTCCGGTAAACCGCTACTTCCTGAACCATCCCGAAATGGTGCTGGGCAACTGGTCCCGCAAGGACACGCTGTACGGCGGGGAAGGCTTTAGCGTTACGAGCAACGGCGACCTGAGCCAGAAGCTCCGGGAAGCCGTCAGCCGCCTACCGCGATTTGAAGGCATTCGGGCGACGACGGAGCAGAAGGAAGAAAAAGCACCAGCGTTTGTCCCACCGCCACCCGAGCGGCATATCGGCGAAGGCAGCTTTTTCATCGGCGATGACCGCATCATCTACCAATCCGAAGGCGGACAGGGCAGCCCCGTTGTCTACGGCGGTACAACGCTGAAGGCGGATGGAACGCTCACCGGAAAGCGCCTGGCTGCCCTCTTGGGGCTACGTGACCGTGCCCGCCGCGTACTGCAATCACAGAACGAAGGCTGGCCCGAAGCAAACCGTGAGACCGCACGTCGCGAACTGAATTTGGCTTACGACCGTTTCGTGACCACCTACGGACCGATCAACAAGACCACCTTCGGCGCGACCACCGATGGGAGCGCGATCCGGCGGATGCCCAATCTCGTCAAGTTCCGCGAAGACCCGGACGCGATGCTGGTCATGTCGCTGGAGGACTACGACGAGGTTACGGGGAAAGGAACCAAAGCCGCCATCATGACGAGGGACGTGGTGGGGAAAACGCCGCCCATCACCCACGTCCGCAGCGCCGAGGAAGGGTTGCTGGTATCTCTCAACCAAAAAGGAGCGGTGGACCTGCCGTTCATCGGAACGCTTTACGGCAAGCAGAAAGCAGAAATCGTCGCCGAGTTGGGCGACCTGATCTATCCTGACCCGGAAACCAGAACCTGGCAGACCGCCGACGCCTATCTCTCCGGGAATGTCCGCGCCAAACTCGCCACCGCTGAACGCGCCGGTTCTCCCTTTGTCCGCAACGTCAACGCCCTGCGCACCGTGCAACCTGAGGACGTTCTGCCCGGCGACATCGACGCCAATCTGGGCGCACCGTGGATACCGGAGAGCGACATCCAGGCATTTGCGGCTGATCTATTCCACGTCGAGCCGTCTGCGGTCCCGGTTGCTCATCTGAAAAAAGATGCCGTCTGGAGCCTCGACGCCAGCTACGCCGCCAAGGCATCCGTCGCCGCCACTTCCGAGTATGGCACTTCTCGCGCCAACGGCACCGGGCTGCTGGAACTGGCCCTCAACATGAAATCGCCGACCATCTACGACACCATCCATGATGGCGACCGCGAGGAGCGCGTCGTCAACCAGGAAGCGACGATGGCCGCCCGCGAGAAGCAGAAGCTCATTAAAGAGCGATTCCGGTCCTGGGTGTTCAGCGATCCTGACCGCACCGAGCGGTTGGTACGAATTTACAACGACACCTACAACAATTTGCGTCCCCGCCTGTTCGACGGTGGACACCTCGACTTCCCCGGCATGAACCAGACGCTATCTCTGCGGCCCCACCAGAAGGATGCCGTGTGGCGGGGCATGAGCAGCGGCAACACGCTGCTGGCCCACGTTGTCGGCGCAGGCAAGACGTTCACGATGGCCGCAACGGGCATGAAGATGAAGGAAGCCGGTCTCATCAAAAAGCCAATGTACGTTGTCCCCAACCACCTGCTGGAGCAATTCTCCCGCGAGTTCATGCAGCTTTACCCGAATGCCCGGCTGCTGGTCGCCTCCAAGGAAGACCTGACCAAGGAGCGCCGCAAGATGCTGACCGCCAAGATCGCCAGCGGCGAATGGGACGGGATCATTGTCACGCATTCATCCTTCGAGCGGATCGGCATGTCGCGGGATTACCAGGAGAAGTTCCTCACCGAGCAGATCGCAGAATATGACGAACTGCTACGGGAGCACGCCGCCGACAGGGGAGCCAACCGCAACCTCATCAAGACCATCGAGAAACAGAAGGCAGCCAGATGCGAACGCCTGAAGGATTTGCTCGCCGAGAAAAAGAAAGACGATGGCTTGGTGTTCGATGAACTCGGGGTCGATCACGTTTTCATTGACGAGGCACACTACTTCAAGAACCTGGAGACGCCGACCAAGATGGAGCGTGTCGCCGGAATTCAGACCGGAGGCAGCGAACGCGCTTTCGACGTATTCATGAAGGCCCGCTACCTCGACGAACAGCACGCCGGTCACGGCGTCACCTTTGCGACGGGAACGCCGATCAGCAACACGATGGTCGAGATGTACACGATGCAGCGTTTTCTCGATCCGAAGGGACTTCGGGAACGCGGGCTGGAGCATTTCGACGCTTGGGCCGCTACGTTCGGCGAAGTCGTGGACACAATGGAAATCTCACCGGACGGCGCGGGGCTGCGTCCACGCAGCCGATTTGCGAAATTCACCAACCTGCCGGAACTCCAGCAGATGTTCCGTCAGTTCTCCGACGTGCAGACAGCCGACATGCTGAACCTGCCGCGTCCGCGTCTGAAAGGCGGCAAGCCCACCGTGGTTGCCTGCCCCATGTCCGAGGAACAGCACGAGCTGCAACAGGAGCTGGTGGAACGCTACGAACGGCTGCGGTCTCAGAAGGTGGACCCGCGTGTCGATAACGCACTGGCCATCACCACCGACGGACGCAAGCTCGCCACTGATGCCAGAATGTTGTCGCCGACCGCACCGGATTTCCCGGAATCGAAGGTCAACCGGCTCGTTGAAAACGTCGTGGACAATTGGAGGAGGACAACTCCCACACGCGGAACGCAGATGATTTTCGCCGACATGGGCGTCAACCCAACGGCGTGGGGTTACTCTCCTTACGAGGAAATCATCGAGAAGCTGGTTGCCCACGGCATCCCCCGCGACCAGATCGCCGCCATCGGCGACGCCGAATCCGATCCCAAGAAACAGGCCCTGTTCGAGAAGGTACGGCAAGGGTCCGTCCGCGTACTGATCGGCAGCACCCAGAAAATGGGCACCGGCACCAACGTCCAGAAACGCCTGGTTGCCTTGCATCACCTGGATGCACCTTGGAAGCCCGCCGAGGTCGAACAACGCGACGGCCGCATCCTGCGTCAGGGCAACCAGAATGAGGAAGTGGCGATTTACCGCTACGTCACCGAAGGTTCCTTCGATGCCTACATGTGGCAGGCGCTGGAGACGAAGGCCAGGTTTATCAGTCAGGTCATGTCAGGCGACAACGCCGCCCGCCGGGCCGAGGACATCGGCAGCCAGGAACTTTCCTACGCCGAGGTCAAAGCAATTGCGTCCGGCAACCCGGCCGTGCTGACGCTCGCCGAGGCCGACGCCGAGTTGCAGCGTCTCAATCTCCTCAAGAAGAACCACATGGACGAGCAATACGTCGCCCGTCGCAGTGTTCGCGATTTGCCGGGGACCATCAGCAGCCTGGGCGAACGACTGTCAAAACTGACCGCAGACGAAGCCACCGCCACCGACCACGCCGCCGATCCGGTCACCATCGGGAAGTACGCGCGGGCACGCGAGGACGTACCCAATGCCTTGGCAAGTCAGCTCGACCAATTGCCAAGCAACGTCCGCGAGACGACCCGCGTGCCGGTCGGCGTTTACCGGGGCCTACGGTTTGGACTTATCCTTCGTCCGCAATTCCCGCCGGATGTGTACCTGGAAGGTGCAATCACGCGCCATTCCACGCTGTCACGCGACCACCAGGGGCCGCGTGCCGTGCTAAACGCCCTCGAACGTCTGGCCACTGGCTACGGCTCCGAGTGCGTGCGCGTCCGGCAGGATCTGGCCATCGCCGAATCGCAACTGCGTGATTACCGGGGGCGATTGGGCAGGCCATTCGCACACGACGCCTACCTCTTGGAATTGACCAGCCTGCGCGACCAGCTCAAGGCCGGTTTATCCGCCACGGCTCATGACGCCAGCAATGAAAACGGTCCCACCGTTTCCGAACTGGCCGACAGGGTCAAGGCACTGAAAGCCGCCAACACCATCGAGGCCACGCCACAGCGGGTTCAGTCGAGGCAAGCAACCGCCGAGGAACCGATTACCGCTCGCATCCGCAAGCGGCAGGAAGCGAATTCCGCATCGGAACATCCCGTCGAGAGCGATGTTTCGCCGGAACCGTCAGCCCTCCAGCCGCCGCCGGCAGCCGGGGATGATTCATCTGGCAGGCAGCCGATGACGTTTCAGGAGCGCATTGCAATGGAACGCCAACGGAACGACCGCGAGCCGAGCCTGCCGTAAGGTCGGGCAAGTTAGGTAACTCTGTATCATGCGACAGTATACGATTCTTCTAGGTAAGGAATGACATGTTTCTCGATCAAGTACTGTACCCTGTCTGTTGTCATTACCGCGCCTCGACATGACCTAATTCCATAATGGCAACACTCATTAGACATTATCCATTCTGGATGCGGGTGTTGTCGTTGTTTGTAGATTTGGTACAGGTCCGCAGATGCTCTTATGAATTCGTCGCTATAAGTGGTCGCCCATGACGACTTAGGATGATGTGCCATGCGATATGTGCCCTGCCACGTCTTACAGATTTCAAGTAGTTCTCTCTCACGGCTGGCATCCGGTGTCTTTGTCATATCTATTCAATAAT
Source organism: bacterium (assembly GCA_016125225.1). GTDB lineage: Bacteria > Planctomycetota > Planctomycetia > Planctomycetales > Planctomycetaceae > DSVQ01. The sequence continues at coordinate 365,509 of WGME01000009.1, forward strand.
ACATTCTTACAATCATTTTACACATGCGTGTTAAGTATGTTTCCTAATAGTCTATTGTTCTCTAGTTGCCAAGCGTGAAGCAACAGTCGCTTCAGGATGGTTATCCACTCGTCCCTCGAAGACATCCGGGGGCAGGACAAGAGGCCTCAGCTTCCCGCCTCCAGCCCCACCTTCCTTCGCTCTCGGTTGCAAAAGCCAGAAAATGCCGCCGCCCGCGCGCCAGGATGGCCAGATAGAAAGAACCCCCGCTCAGAATCCACCTCAGGCTCTGGTGAATGGACCAGAAAGACCAGCAGGCATCACCTCTGCCTCTGTCGCATCTCGTCGCGGGGGCGCGGGGCTTGTGAACCCCCGCGACGAAACACTCCGACGGCGACGGTGAATGGAAATTCCCAGGACGGAAGACTCCGGCTCCTTGACTTGTCTATCACAAAGAGATAGACAAGTCAGTGCAGAAACTGTCAGGGAGAGTCCGTCAATGCGCTACCAGCGATCATTAGAGATCGAGCAGAGGCTTGATGCCGTGCTGGAGCTCATACGCACGGGCAACTACTCAACGCCCGCCCTGGCGGAGAAGATCGGTGTTTCCATACCTACCATTTCACGCAGCGTGGAGGCACTCCGCGAACGAGGACACAACATCACAGCAGTCAGAGGGCCAAATGGCTGGCGTTATGCCGTCATGCCACCGGCAGCCAACGACAAGCCGGAGCAGCCATGATCACCAATTTTCACGCGAAATACTACGCACACGATCTTACGCGTCGCGCCGCCAGCGGTCTGGACCGGCTGTCAATGTCGCTGTTTGACGCTGCCGTTGACCTGAACCCACACCAGATCGAAGCAGCGCTCTTTGCGCTGCAATCGCCGCTGTCCAAAGGGGTGATCCTGGCCGATGAAGTCGGACTGGGCAAAACCATCGAGGCCGGAATCGTGCTCTGCCAATGCTGGGCGGAGCGAAAGCGTCGATTGCTGGTGATCTGCCCGGCATCCATTCGCAAGCAATGGGCATTGGAACTCGGGGAGAAGTTCAACCTCCCGGCGTATGTGCTGGACGCTAGAGGCTATCGCGAGGCCCTCAAAGGAGGTCGTTCACCGCTGAACGAAAAGGCGGTCATCATCGTTTCATTCAATTACGCCAACCGTCTCCGCGAGGAACTGAAAACCATCGTCTGGGACATTGTGGTGATCGACGAGGCCCACAAGCTCCGCAATGCCTACCGCCCCAGCAACAAGGTCGGGCAAGGCATCCGATGGGCGACCGAAGACTGCCGCAAGCTGCTGCTGACCGCCACTCCCCTCCAGAACTCACTGGTCGAACTCTACGGGCTTTCGTCGTTGATCGACGAGCACTTGTTTGGGGATGTCAATTCCTTCCGTTCTCAGTACTCCAGCGCGGGCAGCAATCTTGATGCCCTCCGGCAGCGGCTTTCGTCCTTCTGCAAACGCACCCTGCGAAACCAGGTCACGGAATATATCCGCTACACCGAGCGCCGACCCCTCACTCGGCCATTCCGTCCCACCGATGATGAACACGCCCTCTACGAGGCGGTTTCGGCCTTCCTGCAACGCGAAAACAGCTACGCCCTGCCGCAGCGGCAACGGCACTTGACGGCTCTGATCCTGCGAAAGCTGCTGGCATCGTCTTCGGAAGCCATCGCCGCCACGCTCGATAAGCTCAAAGAGCGTCTGGAAGATCTACGAGACCAGCAGGCCGCGAACGACCCGGAGTTCGCCGAAAAGCTGATCGAAGGCGAAGAGATGGAGGACGACCTGCTCGATGAAATCCTGGCGGAAGACGGGGAAGAGGAAAAGCCGGAAGAGCCAACGACCATTGACCGCCAGAAGCTGAAGGAGGAAATTGCCGCCCTGGAGCAACTCTCGCGTTGGGCGCACAGCATCGGCATCGACACCAAGACCCGCACTCTTCTCAGCGCCCTGGAGATAGGCTTTGAGAAAATGGCCGAGATCGGTGGGAAGCAGCGGGCCCTGATCTTCACCGAATCCCGGCGGACTCAAGACTACCTCAAGTCCTTCCTGGAATCCCACGGCTACCAAGGCAAGGTGGTGCTGTTCAACGGCACGAACGGCGGGTCGGAAGCCACGGCCATCTATGAGCGATGGGCGGAAGCCAACCAAGATTCGGGCCGGTCCACGGGATCGCGGGCCGTCGATGTCCGCACCGCTCTGATCGAGCACTTCCGCGACGAAGGCACCATCCTCATTGCCACGGAGGCCGCCGCCGAAGGCATCAACCTGCAATTCTGCTCGCTGGTCATCAATTACGACCTGCCCTGGAACCCGCAGCGGATCGAGCAACGCATCGGACGCTGCCACCGCTACGGCCAGAAGCATGACGTGGTGGTTATCAACTTTCTGAACGAACGCAACGCCGCAGATCAGCGTGTCCTCGAACTGCTCTCGGAAAAGTTCAAGCTGTTCAGCGGGGTGTTCGGGGCATCGGACGACGTGCTCGGCTCCATCGAGTCCGGCGTCGATTTTGAAAAGCGTATCCTCGGCATCTACCAGCAATGCCGGACGTCGGCGGAGATTGACGCAGCCTTTAAGCTGCTCCAGCAGGAAATGGACGAGCAAATCCGTACTCGTCTCGACGATACCCGCCGGTCACTGCTGGAACATTTCGACGAAGACGTTCACGAACGCCTCCGTATCAAGCTGGCGGACACCAAGGCCCAACTCGACCGCGTGAGCAAGCGGTTCTGGTCGGTCACACGGCTGATCCTCGACAACGCCGCTAAGTTCAACGAAGACCAGCTCACTTTCCAGTTGCAGCAGCCGGTGTGCGACGGGGTGCAGCCTGGACGCTATCACCTCATCTCAAAGGTCCGCCCGGAAACCGCGCCGGATACGAACGAGGATGCTGGACAGTTCCTCTACCGGCTTTCGCATCCCCTCGGCGAACATGTGATCGGCGTTGCTAAGGCGATGCCGACTCCAACGGCTCATTTGACCTTCGATGTGACGAACCATCCCGCCCGGCTGCATGTGATCGAAGCCCTGCGCGGCAAAAGCGGTTACCTGACCTTGAACCGGCAGGTGATCGACTCCTACGAAACGGAAGACTATCTGCTCTTTTCAGGCTTCGACGACGAAGGCCATTCGCTCGACCAGGAAACGCTGGAAAAGCTGTTCCAGTGCCCGGCCACGGTTGAAACCGGCATCGCGGTTCCTGATCCCGTCGCCTCCCGGCTCTACGGCGAAATCAAGCGCCACGCCGAGGCGACCGTCAGTAAATCGCTGGAAGCCAACAACCAGCATTTCCGGCAGGCCCGCGAGAAGCTGGAGCAATGGGCGGACGACATGGTCATCGCCGCCGAAAAAGCCTTGCGCGATACCAAGGAACGCATCAAAGTGCTCCAGCGAGAAGCCAGGCAGGCAACCACGCTGGCCGATCAACATCGTCTTCAGGAAGAAATTCAGAAACTTGAGAAGCAAAAACGGCGACAACGCCAGGACATCTTCAAGGTGGAAGACGAGATCATGGGCAAACGCGACGCCCTGATCGACACCCTGGAACAACGCCTGGCGCAGCGAACCAGCAGCGAGACCCTGTTTGCCATTCGCTGGTCCGTGACCTAGTCCGCCGAACACGAGAACAACTGAAGAAACAACCGGGAAGGACGAACCGACGAATGAGCAAGAAATACGAAAAGCTGAAAACACTGCTGAAGGAACTGTTTCAGCTAGACCAGCCTGATCTCGATTTTGGCCTGTACCGCATCATGCACGCCAAGTCCGCTGAGATCACGCAGTTCCTCGACCGCGACCTGCTTCCCCAGGTCCAGCAGGAGTTCGCACAATACAAGACCGCTGACAAATCCGACCTGGAAGCCCAACTTGCCAAGGTCATCGCTGGGTTGCAGGCCGCCGAAGTCGATCCTGAAACCTCACCCAAGGTCAGGGAACTCCGCGAGAAGATCGCCAGCGATTCCGTCGATCTCGCCGGGCTGGAGTCCGAAGTCTACGACCATCTCTACGGCTTCTTCCGCCGCTATTACTCCGAAGGCGATTTCCTCTCCAAGCGGGTCTACAAGTCCGGCGTGTACGCCATCCCCTACGAAGGCGAAGAGGTCAAGCTGCACTGGGCGAATGCGGACCAGTATTACATCAAGACCAGCGAATACCTGCGGGATTACGCATTTCGCCTGCACCCCGATGATGAGCAAAAGCCCATGCGGGTGCATTTCCGGCTGGTCGATGCCGCCGAGGGTGAACACGGCAACGTCAAAGCCGCCGAAGGCAAGGATCGCATCTTCATTTTGGCCAGCAAGGATTTTACTTCCGTCGAGCAAGGCGAACAGGGACCGGAGTTGACGCTCCAGTTCGAGTACCGCCCCGCTACGCTGACCGATTGGCCGGACGATGTTCGTGACGGCAAAAAAAAGCCGCCAACGCAGAAGGACATGACCGAACTGGCCGTGTCGCGGATCATGGCCGCCGGCGGCGAATTTGCCAACTGGATCGCCGAGCTTGGCAAGCCGCACGAAAAGTCCGATGGGGAACTGGCCGATTACTCGCGGCTGATGTGGCAGTTAGACTGTTGGATCAAACGCGGGACTTGGGACTATTTCATCCACAAGGATTTGAGTGGGTTCCTGCGGCGGGAACTCGACTTCTACATCAAGAACGAGGTGATGCACCTCGACGACATCGAGGGCCAGCAGGCTGCGCGCGTCGAGCAATATCTGTCGAAGGTCCGCGTGATCCGCCGGATCGCCGCCAAGATTATTACCTTCCTAGCCCATCTCGAAGACTTCCAGAAGAAGCTCTGGCTGAAGAAGAAGTTTGTCGTCGAGACGAACTACTGCATCACGGTCGGGAGCATCCCCGAGGAGTTCTACCCCGAGATCGCTGCCAATGACGACCAGCGGAAGGAATGGGTGGAACTGCTGGCAATCAACGAGATTCAGAAGGATTTGACCGGTCCCGGCTATTCCGAGCCGCTGACGGTCGCGTTCCTGAAGGCACATCCGACGTTAGTGGTTGATACTCGCCACTTCGACGAAGGCTTCTGTTCAAAACTCTTGGATTCTGTTCCAGAAGTCAACACGTTGACCGATGGCGTAGTGTTCCACGGAGAGAACTTCCAGGCCCTTGCAATGATGCAGGGGGCGTACCGGCACAAGATCAAATCTGTTTACATCGACCCTCCATACAACACCGACGCAAGCCCGATAATCTACAAGAACGGGTATCGGCACTCATCTTGGTCAACGCTAATTGCTGACCGGCTGAATCTCGACACCTTGCTACGCAAAGAGGAGTCGATGCTTTGCGTGGCAATTGACGATTTTGAATATCACCATCTCCAGTGTGTTCTTGACGCCCTTTTTTCTGGTGAACATCTTGCAACGGCAGTTGTTCGCAGCAAACCGCAAGGTCGTCCAACTACAGCTGGATTCTCAGCAAACCACGAATATGCGGTCTTTTGGGGTTCCAAGGGATCGCAAGTTAGTCGCTTGCCACGGTCTGGCAGCAAAGCTGACCGTTACCCCCATAGCGATGAAAATGGAATCTTCACTTGGGCGAATTTCAGAAAATCAGGGACGGACTCTGATCGCGCTGATAGGCGTTGGTCGTATTACCCTGTCTACGTGTCCGACGCTGGAGTGCGGATTCCTGAGATGGTCCGCAACAAGGACACGGAGTCTTGGGACATTCTCGACAAGCCTCATGAAGGCGAAACAGAGGTATATCCGATTGATTCGTCCAACACCCAGAAGGTCTGGACCTGCTCGCCGGAACGGGCTCACAGGGAGATTGACGACATCAGATATGAACGCGGAGATAATGGTGTCATCGAGATCTACAAGAAATATCGCCCGAACCAAGATGGTGCGCTCCCTGGAACTTGGTGGGACGACGCTGGCTATTCTGCCAGTGAAAGCGGAACGAAGGTTCTGAAAGACCTTTTTGGTGCAAAGGATTTCGACTACCCGAAAAGCATCAACCTTGTTGTGGACTGTCTTCGCGTTCTTGGCCTGACCCCCGGTGAGATGGTGTTGGACTATTTCGGTGGTTCAGGCACGACTGCCCATGCGGTCATCCATTTGAACCGCGAAGAAGGTGGAAGACGGAAGTTTGCCATCGTTGAAATGGGCGATTACGCCGAAACGGTACTTCTTCCAAGAATTAAAAAGGTCACTTTTACACCCGAGTGGAAGGACGGCAAGCCGAGCCGCCATGCCACTCAGGAAGAAGGGACAAGAGGTCCTCGTATCGTCAAATACATTCGACTCGAATCCTATGAGGACGCCCTCAACAACCTGCAACTGCGTCGCTCCAGGGCTCAGCAATCGCTGCTCGATGCCGCGCAGAACACGGAAGCGTCGCGATTCAAAGAGCAGTACCTGCTCGGCTACATGCTGAATGTCGAGGCGGAAGGGAGCCAGTCGCTCCTGAATGTCCGGGCCTTCACCGATCCCACCAGCTACAAGCTGAAGGTCAAGCGTCCCGGATCGGACGAAACCCGCGAGGTCAACGTCGATCTGCTGGAAACCTTCAACTGGCTGATCGGCCTGACCGTGCAGCACATCGCCGCCCCGCAGCAATTCTCTGCCAAGTTTGAACGCGATGGCGAAGGCCGTCTGCAACTCAAGGGCCGCCTTAAGCAGGACAACGATGGCGGCTACTGGTTCCGTACCGTCACCGGTACCACCCCGGACGGACGCAAGACGCTTGTCATCTGGCGCAAGCGCCCCGGCGGCGAAACGCCGGAAGGAGTCGAGCAGGACAATCTGATCCTCGACGAATGGTTCACCAAACAGGGCTATTCCAGCAAGGACAGCGAGTTCGGCCTGATCTACGTCAACGGCACGAACAACCTGGAAAACCTGCGCACGCCCGAAGACCTGTGGAAGGTCCGGCTGATCGAGGAAGACTTCCACCGCCTGATGTTCGCAGCGGAGGGCGCGTGATGGCGAAAAAGAAAGCTGCCCGAGCGGCGAGTGCGGCCACGCCTCGCCCGCGACGGGCTAACAACCGCCCACAGGTGCCGTTTCCGTACAAGCTGATCCTCAACCAGTGGCTCCTGTCCCTGTTCAATGTGGACAAGTTCGAGAAACTGGCCGAGCACCTGAAGAACGAAGCCTTGGAAGGCATGGATGAGAACAATATCCATCGCTTCCACCACGCGCTGACGGCTCAGTTGTTCAACCTCACGGAGCTGCCGACCGAATTGCTCCTGGAATACGACCAGAACATAGTCCGCCATACGCAGCAACTCAACGAACAGCGGATCACGCGGGGCGATGAGCCGATCGTCTGGAAGTATTTCCAATACTTGTCGCTGCTCTTCACCGAAATCTACCTGGACCGCTATTTCCGCGATCCCGAAGGGCTGCGCAAGGAGATCAACCAGCAGGTCGAGGCATACAACGCCGACAAGCCCGATGCGGACCAGATCACTCCGCTCGATGAAACGGCGGAAGCATGGCCACAACTCAACAAGCTGGCCTACTGGATGGCGACCGGCAGCGGCAAGACGCTGCTGATGCACGCGAACATCCTCCAGCACCATTTCTACCTGCACAAGCACAACCGCTCGCGGGAGATGAACCGAATCCTGCTGTTGACCCCCAACGAGGGACTCAGCCTCCAGCATCTGCGAGAGTTCGAGGCAGCGGGAATCAATGCCGAACTCTTCGATAAGAATGGCGGTTCCAAATCATCCCAGCCAATGCTTCCGTTCGGCAATACCACGCGCACCGAGCTTCCCCTTGTCGAGATCATCGAGGTCACGAGGCTCCGCGAGGAGATGGGCGAGAAGACCGTGGCCGTGGATGCCTTCGAGGGGAACAACCTCGTGCTGGTCGATGAAGGCCATCGCGGCACCAGCGGCGGGGAAGACGGAGCCTGGCTCAAAGCCCGCGCCAAACTGTGCGAGAAAGGATTCTCGTTCGAGTATTCCGCCACGTTTCAGCAGGCGGTCACCGGCAACGCTAGCCTGACCAATCTCTACGCAAAGAACATCCTGTTCAACTATTCGTACCGTTATTTTTACGGCGACGGGTTCGGCAAGGATTACCAAATCCTGAATCTCGACGAGGGAACGCAGGACAACCATCTCGACCTGTACCTGACGGCCTGCCTGCTTACCTTCTACCAGCAGCAGCGGCTGTTTCAGCAACATGGGGCATCCTACCGGCCCTTCAACATCGAAAAACCGCTCTGGATTTTCGTCGGCGGCAGCGTCACCAAGACGCTTGCCACCCGCGATGCTTCGGACATCGTGGAAATCCTTCGATTCCTCGCCCGATATGTCGCTGGCCGGACTGAGAGCATCAACCGCATCGAGCGCGTGCTCAATCAGGGGTTGGTGACGGCCACTGGCAAAAACCTGTTCGCCAATCGCTTTACCTGGCTGAACACGACTGGCCTGACGGCAACGCAGATTTTCGACGAAACGCTTACCACGCTGTTCAATGCGCCTGGTGGTGGCCAGCTCTATATTGAGAACCTGAAAGGGGCGACCGGTGAAATTGCTCTCCGGCTGGGGGCCGACCACGAGCCGTTCGGCGTTATCAATGTTGGGGACGACTCCAAGCTGGTCAGTCTCTGCGAAGAGCATGGGCTTGCCACAGGCGAACTCGAATTCTCCGGCTCGCTGTTCCACGGTATCAACGCGCCGAATTCTACCGTCAACGTCCTGATCGGCTCCAAAAAGTTCACCGAGGGCTGGAGCAGTTGGCGCGTCAGCACGATGGGGCTGATGAATGTCGGTCGTGGCGAAGGAGCGCAGATCATCCAGCTTTTCGGTCGCGGCGTGCGGCTCAAAGGCTACAACGTCAGCCTGAAACGTAGCGGCAAGACCCACCTGCCAGACGGGATCGAGCGCCCCCGCCACATTACTGCACTGGAAACGCTGAACATCTTCGGCATCCGGGCCGACTACATGGCGGAGTTCCGCAAGCACCTAGAAGAAGAAGGGCTGCCGTCGAACGATGATCCGATTGAACTGTTCCTGCCGGTCATCAAGAACCTTGGCTCGCGTCCGCTCAAGATGATCCGCCTGAAACAGGAGATCAACGGCGTCAGCACAGAGTTCGGCGACGCTTTCCGCAGGCTGGGACCTATTCCGACGGTCGGCAAGCCCGATCCCACCCGCGATGCCGGAACGGTTTACCTGCAAAAGAACCAAGTGGTTCTGAACTGGTATCCGAAGATCAAGGCCCTGCATTCCGCCGGGCTTCACGGCGGCGAGGACGATGCCAGCCCGAACCATGCCCACCTGTCGGCGTCGCACATCGCCTTCCTGAACCTGGACAGACTCTATTTCGAGTTAGAGCGATTCAAGGCGGAACGCGGCTGGTTCAACCTGAACCTCACACAAGCAGGGATCGCCGAACTGCTGGAAGACCAAAGCTGGTATCAGCTTCTAATTCCAAGAGAAGAACTGGCTCTCGATTCGTTCGAGAAGGTCGCCCTGTGGGAGGAGATCGCCCTGGCCCTGCTCAAGAAATACACCGAGCGTTACTACACCTATCGCAAGCGGGAATGGGAACTTCCGCACCTCGAATACCGCGAACTGTCTCCGAACGACCCAAACCTGCTCGGCGTCGGCGAAGACCCGAACGACAACTACTACCGCATCCTGATTGACCGGTCGCAGGAAGAGATTGTCGCCAAGCTGGAGGAACTCAAAGGTCTCATCGAACGCCGGGAGCTAAAGTCCTGGGAATTCCGTTCCATGAAGGCCATCTGGTTCGGCCAGCATCTTTATCAGCCGCTCCTGCACATGCAGGACAAGATTGTGGAAATCAGTCCCGTCCCGCTGAACCGTGGCGAGCGAACCTTTGTCGAAGACCTAAAAGCCTTCCACGACAACGACGGCGGCTTCTTCGAGGGCAGGGAACTCTACCTGCTGCGAAACCTGAGCAAGGGGAAAGGCGTCGGCTTCTTCGAGGCCGGCAACTTCCACCCTGACTTCATCCTCTGGCTGTTGGTCGGAGACAAACAGCATATCATTTTCGTGGACCCCAAAGGCATCCGCCAGGTCGGCGTCACCGACCCCAAAGTCCAGTTTTACAAAACCATCAATGAAATCGAAGAACGCCTCGGCGATCCGGCGGTTCATCTGCACTCGTTCCTTGTCTCCGGCACGCCGTCCCACACCATGCGACTGCTCTGGGGCGTGACCAAGCAGCAGATGCAGGACTGGCACATCGTGTTCCAGGAGGAGGATAAGGAGACATATGTGCGAGCGATCGTGGAAGGTGTCGTATAAATGCAACTGGGGCAAGTTCTTGTAGATTGGTACATGCCTTGCCTTTCCCCTTGCGTACTGAACAATCCTCTGCTTGACTGCCAAGGTGGCGGTTCTGGTAAATCGGAAACCGCTTGGGAGCCTCCTGTCTGCCAAAGTGGCAGTGAGGTGGTGTATTGAACTTCCTGACTATAGGAGTCGCATATGGCAACAAAGAATCGCATTTTCATTAGCTTCGCCATCGAAGATCGGAGTCTCCGCGACCTGCTCGTTGGGCAGGCAAAACACGCAGATTCGCCCTTCGAGTTTGTTGACATGTCCGTGAAGGAGCCGTGGGATTCGGCGTGGAAGACGAAATGCCGCACCAAGATTAAAGGCTGCGATGGCGTGATCGCCATCTTGTCCAAGAACACTGCCAGCGCAGATGGCGAGAAGTGGGAAATGAAGTGTGCGACCGAAGAAAGCGTGCCGATGGTCGGCATCTGGGCGAAGAAAGGTGAAGCTGTCACCATTCCCGCTGAGTTCGGCAAGAACAAAGTCATCGACTGGACGTGGGATGGCATCGCCAAGTTCATCGATTCTCTTTAAGGAAGGCATGTAATGGCCAGGCGGGCATTACTTATCGGCATCGACCAATACGACAATGTTTCGGGACTTAGCGGATGCGTCCAGGACGCCAGCGCAATGGCCGATGTCCTGGCGACCAATGAAGACGGCAGCCCCAATTATGAATGCCGACTTCATACCAGTCCCGGACCCGATGCCCTGACACGAGGGTTTATTCGCACGGCATTGGAGAATCTGTTTGGCGGCTTTGATGGCGATGTCCTGTTTTACTTCGCGGGACATGGGGCACCAACCTCAGTCGGCGGTTTCCTCGTGACTCAGGACGGTCAGAACAATGACGTCGGCATTCAGATGCAGGAGTTGCTGGACATGGCCAACAACTCCAAAGCCAAAGAGGTGCTGCTGATTCTCGATTGCTGCTTTTCCGGCTCCTTGGGGAATCCAGCCAGCATCCAGAACGGTGATCTGGAAAATCGGGCGTTGCTGCGTGAAGGGGTAACGATTCTTGCCGCTTCGAGGCCGACGGAAACATCCGCTGAGTTCAATGGCCACGGCGTATTTACATCACTGGTGCTCAACGCACTTCACGGCGGGGCCACTGACGTTCTGGGCAATGTCTCGGCTGCCAGTGTCTATGCCCTGGCCGAGCAGGCACTCGGTGCATGGGACCAGCGGCCGATGTATAAGTCACATGCTTCGCGGTTGACGCCGATTCGCCGGTGCAATCCAGAGGTTCCTCTGCCGACCCTTCGACGGCTTCCGGACATCTTCCCAGATCCCACTTCAACTCTGCCGCTCGATAAAACTTACGAGCACACTGAGCCTTCAAAAGTTGATGCTAACGTTGAAGTGTTTGATTGCCTAAAGCTTTTCCGAAATGCCCGGATGCTGCGAACGGTTGACCCTGGGAAAGACAAGGGCGACCTTTATTTCGCCTGCATGAACGCTACCGGAGTGCGTCTCACGGGGCTTGGCCGATTCTATTGGCGATTGGCAAGGGACAGGAGGTTCTGACATGAAGGTCGGGATCACAGGCCATCAACGATTGGAATCGGAAGATGCGTGGGAGTGGGTTCAGCAGGAGCTAGAGCAGATTTTCCAGGATGATTCTGCGGTGCCCGTTGAAGCTTACTCTTCACTGGCAATCGGCGCTGACCAGAGATTTGCGCTGGTGGCGATTGATCGCGGAGCAAAACTGCATGTGATTGTGCCATGCTCGGAATACGAAGGAACATTCACGACGCAGGACGATTTGGGGAAATACCTATACTTGATTTCAAAAGCATCGACCGTCGATCTGCTCGACTACCCCAAGCCAAGCGAGGATGCGTTCATGGCTGCCGGGAAGAAGATTATTGACACCGTCGATCTTCTGGTGGCGGTGTGGAATGGCGAGGAAGCTCCCGGAACGGGAGGCACCGACGATGCGGTGGCATACGCCCTGAATCAGCGGACACCCATTATTCATCTCAATCCCGTCACAAAGACCGTGAGAAGACTGCCAAACCAGGGAACTCAACGGAGAAATAGAACATGACTTACGTAAGCGTGTTGCCTGTGTGCCGGGCGAGGGTCTTCACAGCAAGGGTAATTTAAGGGGGCAGGTTTGGCCATTGAATTTGCCACTTATGGAGACCTTCAGCAGTTTACGAGCAAGCTGACGGTCAACGAACAGCGAATGTTGAAAGCTGCGGCAGCTTCGCGGACCGCAAAGAAAAAGGACACGTTTCTTTCGCACTCCTCAAAGGATGCAGAGTACCTTCCCGGTGTCATTACATTGCTGGAAAACCACGGGGCGTCTGTGTACTGCGATCTCGCTGATGAGCGAATGCCGGAGAATCCTAACCCCGAAACTGCTGTAATCGTCAAAGAGCAGATCAAGTCAAGCAAGCGCCTCGTGGTCTTCGTAACTACAAACAGCAAGGATTCGAGGTGGGTTCCGTGGGAACTTGGGATCGGTGACTCAGAACTCAATCCTGAAAATGTTGCCCTGCTCCCAACCGCCACAACATCTGGAGACCAAGCGTGGGCGAGGCAAGAATATCTCGGCCTATACCGTCACATTGTGTGGGGCCAGATGCAGGGAGTTAGCGATTCTATTTGGATGGTTTATGATTACCGTAAGAACACCGCTACAAAGTTGTCCGAATGGTGTAGATAGTAGGCAGGATAGTACAACGCTAGAGAACCACCATGCTTCCCCTTCGCCACATTTCGATTCGCGTTCCCTGGCATGACAATGGCTGGAGCGGCACGGTCTGCGCCAATCCCGCCGGCAACATGGCGTGCCTGTCACTCAAAGGCATCGGAGCCAATCGGAACAATGGTCAGGCGGTCGCGAACGCCGGGAAGTCGCTTGAAATGCTCGCCGAGGATCAGCGCCCAGGCTGCATTAGCGAACGCGGCTTTTTCATGGCACCATTCACACAAATCGAGACTTTCAATTGACTGGAACTGTCAATCTGGACAAGACTTACCGTCGTCCAACCGCCGCAGCAATCCAGCTTCCCAACCCCGGATTTCCCGAAGAAAAAGTTCAATAGCCGTCTTGCCGCCCCGATTTAGTTGCAGTGACATTGCATTCACGTTGCTGTCGCGTTGTTAGACGCAGGCGACAAATGTTCAAATGACTTGCCGACCACCCGCGAGAACAGTGTCCATGACGCTGATCCGCGGCATGGCGACCATTCGGTCGAAGAGCTGTTCGATACTGGCTAGGTTGACGGCATAGCGCCGCCTTCGGCAGCAAGAACAGCAGCATCGACCGCCAAGTCTTCAACGATCCGTCCTTCCTCCATCTTGAGAATGCGGTCTGCGACATCCATGATTCGATGGTCGTGAGTGACGATCAGGACAGTCGTCTGCCGCTGGTCGGCCAGATTGCGAAAAAGATCAACGACCAGCCGCCCGTTCTCACGATCCAAAGCCGCTGTCGGCTCATCAGCGAAGACGACATCGGGATTGCCCACCAGAGCGCGGGCGACAGCGACGCGCTGTTTCTGGCCACCCGAAAGCTTCTCAGGAAGGAATTCCAACCGGTTTCCCAGGTTGACCAACCGAAGCGCTTGTTCGCAGGCGTCACGCCAGTCGCGCAATCCAGACTCGCCATGCACTTCCAGGCCCATCCGCACGTTCTGGAGCGCCGTAAGGCTCTTGTGGAGGTTGTGGGCCTGAAAGATGAACCCGAGCCGGCGACGCATCGCCATCAGTGTCAATTCGCTCGCTCCGTTCAGTTCCTGCCCAAGCAATTTGACGCTGCCGGTTTGCACGGACCGGAGACAGCCGATCAGCGTCAGCAGCGTCGTCTTACCGGAACCCGACGGCCCCATCAGAATGATGACCTCACCGCGACGGATTTGCAGATCGATATTGCTTAGGGCGCGCACTTGCGTTTCCCCCTCACCAAACCTGTGCGAGAGATGACCTATGTCCACAGCAAGTTCCACCGCCCTTTCGCCACTCTGCGCGTCCATCATTGTGCCGCTCCGTCAAAAAAGGTCCGCAGGATCGGCTGCATTCAATCGCCGAGTTGCAATCGCCCCGGACACCACACACATGATCGCCGTCGAGACGAAAACGAGGATTGGCCGCGTCCAAGGCATCGAGATCGGCAACGCGGTGGCACTGCCGGCCAAAGCGTAGAGCGCGATCGCAATGAGAATTCCGGGAATGAAGCCCAGCGTGGCCAGACAAAGGGCTTCTTCAAAGATGAGGCCAAGGAAGAATCGCGGTGCATAGCCGATGGCCTTGAAGGTGGCGTACTCAGGCAGATGATCTTGCACATCCGTGGAAAGCACTTGATAGACCATCACCAATCCTACGATCAGGCCAATAATGACGCCGAACGAAAACACAAAACCAATCGGCGTCTGACTGGACTGATAATTCTTCTCCGCATCAATAAACTGTTGTTTGGTAAAGGCTTTCGTGTCGCGTTCCGGGAGGCGATCGTTGATGGCCAGAGCGACTCGGTCAAGGTCAGCGCCAGGGTCGCATTTCAGCAAGACAAGCGTCGGCGTGCCGGGAAGGCGCATCGGAAATAGTCGCAGAAACGTCTGCTCCGAAACGACCAGGGAACCATCGACATCGAACGACGCCCCCAGTGAGAAGAGGCCGCGAATCGTCAGTCGGCGTCCCAGAGATTCGATCAGGTACTCGCCCCTTTCCTTAAGGCCTTGATCAATCAACGGGCTCAGGCCGCGTGTTCGATTGTCGATCAGCGCAGTATCCGGTTCCCGGACCACTTTCGTCTGTTCACGGAGCGATTCATCCAGGAACACGGTCTCGTAGGGCACGACCCCCATGACGCGAAAGTTCGTGGTGTCGTCGGTTTCAGGATCAGTCCACGTCATTGTCGCCAAGTAGACGGGTGTTGCCTCGGCCACGGCGGGAACCGCGAGAGCCTGGTACATCCGTGAACGGGGCACCGGGTTGGCCTCCCGAAGGGATCGGAAGTCGCGGCTGACGAGGACAATGTCTGCATCGAGCGTCCGATGCGTCATGACGCTGGTTTCAAAGAGCGCGTTCATGAACCCTAGCTGCATGAAGATGAGCACGTTGGCGAACGTGACGCCACCAACCGCTGCCAGCAGGCGGGGGCGATTGTGCTGAAGCTGCAACCAGCCAATCGGCAACCGGCCCAGCAACCGGGTCAGCAACTCCGTCATGGCTGAAACTCCGCACGGACTTGAAGGCCAATGAACTTGCGAGCTTCCGCTGTCGATTCCTCGTCCAGCTTTACGAGTATTTCAAGGACGCGGGCATCCGTGTTGGCCGCTGGAATAGCTTCGACGACTGACTGCTTCTTGACGAGCGATGAGATATACTGCACTTGACCCGTCCACGGCTTTGAAGCTGCCGCAGAAGTCAGCGACACCGCTTGTCCGACTTTGAGGCGCGGCACATCCGTTTCGTAAACATCGACGCGAGCGAACATCGCATCCGTCGCGCCCATGTCGAGGACAGCACCCTGTCCCACCGGCTCGCCAGCGTGCTTGTGAATATCGAGGATCGTGCCAGCAATGGGTGCCCGGACGTAAGCTTGTTCGAGTCGGGCCACCGACTCATTCAAGGACGCCTCGGCGACGGCGAGGTCCTCAAGCGCGACAAGCACTTCGGGCACTTCGGTATCAGCAGCGACTCGGTAGCGCGCCAACTTGGCTTCAATCTCCTTGACCTTCTTCTCTGCCACGTCAAATTGAAGTTGGGCCTGTTCGGCGCTTTCAGCCGATGTCGCGTTTGACTGCCGCAAGCGTTGCTGACGCCACAGAGATTTACTTTCCTGTTCGCGTGTGGCCTTCGCGCTCTCCAGGCTGGCCAGCAGTTCATTGCGCGTGGTCTCCACCAGGAGCCGCGTCTGAGTGACAACCGCCTGTGCTTTTTTGACGCGCCGCTCCGCCGTCGCGCGTTCGGCAAGCAGCCGGTCCTCATTGTCCAGGACCGCCAGAACAGCTTTTACTTCAACACGGTCGCCTTCCTCGACTTTCAGGAGCTTGATTCGGGCAGTGGCCGCGCCGTCCGGTCCCGCCACTTTCACTATCTCGCCTTTGGGCTCGATCCGGCCCAAGGCATAGACGCGATCACTCTGCGGCTGGACAATCTGTGATTCCAACCTGGGCCAGAATCGCTGGCGCAATTCGTCGCGGAACTGGTAGCCGACAACTCCGGCAAGCGCAGTGATACATAAGGCACCGATCATGGCCCGACGCGGGAATCGCCGCTTGGCGACTATCTCCGCTGACCGGTTCACCGACTGCCGCGTAAGTTGGGGAGTGCCGCGTCGGTTTGCGGAACTTGTTTCCGCGTCAGCGATTTCGTCGGTATTTTGTGGTGCCAGCCGATTCGCCATGACTCACGACCTTCTTCAGCCAACTTCTTAAACCCTTGCATAATGACTCCCGAGTCAGTATACTGATAATGACCTTCGGGTCAGTAAAAGTCAAGGGCGTTTTTTGGCCGACCGGGATATGTCGAAAAACGGAAGCAGTATGTGCAGCAGAATCCGCCATGGATCGGCCCAAGCACACCTTGAACCAGAGGGATATGAGGTCATGGCCCAGGACAAGCCACGTAAGCGGCGCAAGGCAGAACGGCCACAGGAGATACTGGCTGCGGCGGTCGAACTGTTTGCAGAAAAGGGATTTGCTTTAACGCAGATGAAGGAGGTAGCGACTCGCGCTGGCGTCGCCAAAGGAACCGTCTACCTCTACTTCAAAACGAAGCAAGAGCTTTTCGAGGAGATTGTCCGGTCCAACGTATCACCCGTTTTCAACCAGATGGAGCAAGTGCTTCATCAATCTGACTCGTCGGTCGCCGAGCTTCTTGAAAAAGTTCTGAACATCGTCTACCGCGAATTGGTCGAGTCACCGACGCGGCGGGCCGTCATGCGCGTGCTGATCGCGGAAGGCAGGCAGTTTCCTGAGCTGGTCGAGTTCTACCACCGGGAAGTTCTACAGTTTGCAGAGCGGCTTCTCGGTATGGTGCTCGCCGCAGCACGCGACAAGGGCGAGATTCGAGATTGCCTAGCGGTTCGAGAACCTCGCGTCGTCATCGGCCCGGCCGTAATGGCGACGATTTGGCGCATGACCTTCGACGACGCCGCCCCGCTGAACATCCAGCAGTTCATGCAAGCTCATCTCGATCTTGTGTTGAACGGGCTACTGAAGCCCACTTCGTGTGAAGCGGGAGAGAACGGTAGTCGGATAGGCGGAGGCGTGTGAGAGAGGAGCAGTATGAGAGGATTCCAAAGCACATCTTCAGTCCGGTTTCGGTCAGTTTTGTAATTGGTGAGCACTTGGGGAACGCCTTGAGACAAGGGACGCGTCCGATATGATAGCGAGCGATGAAAGTGCCGCGCCTACTCGCGCAGCGCCAGCACAGGTTCTTATTGTGGGGGCCGGGCCAACCGGCCTTGTGCTTGCGCTGTGGCTTGCCCGATCCGGCGTCCCGGTCCGCATCATCGACATTAAGGCTGGCCCCGGCGAGGCGTCGCGGGCGATGGTCGCCCACGCCCGCACTCTGGAGTTCTACCGCCAGCTTGGCTTCGCGGACGCGGTGGTCGCGGGCGGTGTGCGGCTGGAGGCGATCCACCTACAGAAGGCTGGCCACCAGTTCGCGGAACTCCCGCTTCGGGACATGGGTACCGGAATCACGCCATTCCCATTCATGCTCGCTTACCCGCAGGACGACCACGAGCGGCTGCTGGTCGAAAAGCTCCGGGAGGCCGGGGTTGCGGTCGATTGGAACACCGAATTGGTCGAGTTTGGGCCTGCTGAGGATCGTGTGCGAGTGACCCTCCGCCGCGACGGCAACATCGACAACGTCGAATACAACTACCTTTGCGGGTGCGACGGGGCGCACAGCCGGGTCCGGCACGGACTCGGACTCAGCTTCGTGGGCGGTACGTACGAGAACCTCTACTACGTCGCAGACGTGCAAGTCGAGGGCGGTTTCCGACGAGACGGATTCGTAAACTTCGCCGGGGACGGATTCGTCTTGATGCTGCCGGTGCATAGCAGTGGCATGCAGCGGCTGATCGGTATCGTGCCCTCCGAGCACTCCGGCAGGAACGAACTAAAGTTCGACGATGTCCGTGGGTACGCCGAGCGACTCATCGGTGTCCGAGTGACGGAGGTGAACTGGTTTTCGACGTACCGAGTCCACCACCGGGTGACAGAAAAATTCCAGGTCGATCGCTGCTTCTTGGCCGGCGACGCGGCCCATGTACACAGTCCGGTCGGCGGCCAGGGGATGAACACTGGGATCGGGGACGCGGTAAACCTGGCGTGGAAGCTGGCGTCCGTAGTAAATGGCCGGGCCGCCCCATCGCTTCTCGACACTTATGAGCCGGAGCGGCACCCGTTCGCCCTGTCACTCGTAAAGACTACCGACCGGGTGTTCGCGCTGGTGGCCGGGCACGGGCTTACCGGGCGGCTGTTTCGCACTGCAGTCCTCCCATTCCTCGTCCCGGCCTTCGTGTGGTTCTCACGTGCCCGACGGCTGCTCTTCAGACTTGTCTCCCAGGTTCGGATCAATTACCGCGGACGTCCACTCGCCGCTGGCGCTGTAGGAACTGTGCATGGGGGGGACCGGCTGCCGTGGGTGCAGGGCGGCGACAACTTCGACCCGCTCCGCTCGCGAGAATGGCAAATCCACGTCTATGGCAAGGTAGATCCTCAGTTTCGAGAGCTGGCTGGTGGCCTCGCCTTAGCGATCTACGAATTCCCATGGTCGGAAGCGGCCGGACATGCTGGACTCAATCGAAATGGGATCTACTTGGTCCGGCCCGACGGGTACGTAGCGCTTGCCTGTCCTACGGAGGCCCGGCTATCCGAATTCGTCGCTCGGCATAGGTTGAAGTTCGATCATTGACGATAACCTGTGATAGTACGATTGCATACGCGCCAATTTGTCAGGCGCGCAACATGTCCTATGGACAAAGGAGCTGCCTCGGTGAACCCTCGCCTGTTCAGTTTCATAGGAGGTAATGGGAGTGGGTGGTCGGTGGTTTCGATCGAGACCGTCGTCGGCGACCCTCTCCCCGCCGTTGAGAGAGTCGACATCGTCGCCGGTGCCATCTCACAGATTCCCGATGGCGGGACCTGGATTCTGCGCGGCGTCACAAGCAACGACCGGTACGTCACGCGAGGCGAAAAGGAATCGCTCATCGCAAAGCAGGCCGCGCTGGGCCGGCCAGACGCTACACATGCCGCCCTGATCCCAATCCGAAAGAGCACCGAGTGGTGGGCGCTAACTCAGGACGAACGGCGGGCCATTTTCGAGGAGCAGTCCAGACACGTTGAGATCGGTCTGAAATATCTGCCGGCCATCGCCCGGCGGCTGCATCACTGTCGGGATCTGGGTGATGCCGAGTTATTCGACTTCCTCACATTATTCGATTACTCCAAGGCTGATTCGGCGGCGTTTGATGATTTAGTCGCCGCGCTGCGAGAGACAAAGGAGTGGAAATTCGTCGAACGGGAAATCGATATCCGCCTCGTGCGCGCGAGCTAATGCCCATGCCAACCGGACGCTCTGGGATGACCGGAAAAGGCGATCCACCATTCCTCGAAACGATTCACGTACATAAATCCCCTTGTTCGGCGCGAATCATCAATCTCAGTATGTCGTTGAAGCGTGACTCCGATGCCAGCGTTGTGGTGGCAGCCAGGAAAAGTTCAATAGCCGGCTTTCGTCGCTTCGACGTTTTTGTGGCCGAGCAGTTCCGCACCCACAACTGACAGAACTCAAAAATCCGCATGTCGGTCCCGTAGAGCAACTCGACAACGAGTCGGTGGGCGCCTTTCTCAAGCATCGTAGCGAACAGCCGGCGGATATCATTCTTTAGATGAGCCCTGTGGACAGACGTTTCGGTCTGTTCGGTCGGACCGCATCGAGCGAGCCCAGGTTATTTTTCACGAGGTGACGGTACGGGAAGAGGAGTGCACCCAGAGCCTGGTTCTGCGTGCTCTCCGCAGCGCGGCGGTTGGCGGTCAGTTGCTTGAGGAAGACCTCAACTTCTGGCTCACCCATGTCGTTGGGGTGAATCCACCGGCCAGTGCTGTCATGATGGAACTACAGGAATTCCTCTACCCACCGTCGGTAGGTTTGGAGCGTGCGGGCGGCCAGTCGGCAGACCTTGCAGGCGGCTGTATACTGGATGCATACAGATCGAGGAGCTTCATGTCGCCTCGTGTCCTGCGCAAAAAATGCTCAGTCATTCCCGCGGTCAAATCAAACTAATCCCCATGGCCCCACGGAGATTGACATTCGGTTGCCAACTTGTATTCTAAGGGCATTAGATCTGGCGAATCACAATCGGAAGAGGATGTTTACTGGATGCGACTGTTACTCGCTTTGGTGCTCGCAGTGGTCGGAACTGTTGCCGTCGCGGCCGACCCGCCGGCAAAAGGTGATGTCGTCCCCGCCGTCCAGAAGGGCGGGTACGTCCTTTTCCTCCGCCACCCACAGAGCAACCCCGACCAGGCCGACACCGACCCGCTGAACCTTGACAACGTCAACGCCCAGCGGCACCTGACCGACGCCGGTCGCGAGCAGGCCAAGGCGCTCGGGCTGGCCCTCAAGAAGCTCAAGGTTCCGGTCGGCAAGGTACTGGCGAGCAAGTTCCATCGCACCCAAGAAACCGCCAAGCTGCTCGACCTCGGCGAGGTGGAAACGTCGGTCGATGTGACCGAGGGCGGGCTAGTGGTGTCGCCGAAGGAGAACCAGCGGCGGGCAGCCGCCCTCCGCAAGCTGCTCGGTACCACCCCGCTGGAGGGTAAGAATGTCGTGATCGTAAGCCACAAGCCAAACCTTCAGGACGCGGCCGGGAAGGAGTTCGGCGATCTGGGCGAGGGCGAGCTGGTGGTGTTCCAGCCGCTCGGGGACGGGAAGTTTAAGTTGGTAGCCCGCGTACACCCGTCGGCCATGTGGTCGGAGTGGGCCAAGTAGCTTGCTGCAAAGGCACGCCGCACTCGACTGGCCAGCAAAACCGGGCGGGCAGGTGAGTTCGTTCCTAGAATCATTTCCCATCTGTAGATGGGCAGAGAAACCGCCGCAATCCGGCTTCCCAGCCCCGGACTCCGGCCAGGAAAAGTTCAATAGCCGTCTTGTCGCCCCGATTGGTATTTCCTAACGACTCATCCTCTTGGCTTGAGTCGTCTGGACATTTGGTGCCTGCACTCCCGCTTTTTGCGGCGGGTTGTGCAGTACCGGATGTCTGGTGAAGTGCCCGTCGTCCGGTTGGTCCAGCGTATTTTCTGATTGGAGCAGTGGCGTTACCGGTCGTCAAGATGGCTTGTCGCAGTTTGTTGAGGACCCGCTTCTTTTTCTTCTCGGGCGAGAATTGCAGATAGAGTTGCACATTCATGCGTCGAAAGAGTTCGGTGATTGCCGGGAGATTTTCCACAGATTCGGCAAGTTTTGGCAGTTGATCCAAGAGATTCAGGCAGGCCGTCAATCGGTCATCGGGTTTCTCGGATGGTCGTGGGGCTGCCGCTTCTAATGCCTGCAAGTCTGCTCGTAGTTGGTCTGCCTGCGATTTCAACTGTCGTAGTTCGGCTTGAAAGACTTCAACCATCTCCGGGCCGTTTGCGTAGACCATGTTGCGAGTTACCTGGTTGATCTGGCTTTCTCGCTGGCTGAGTTCGGATCGCTTCGCTTCGATTGCGGTAGACGCCGCCGGATGGGTGCTGGCCGACGCGCGCAGTTTTTCTTGCAATCGGCTGACCATCAGTTCTCGAAAGTGCGGTGCCTGTAATTGCTGGCGAATTGCTGCCAACACGAACCGCGTGGCTTGTGGTCCATGAACCCAATTATGGTCGCAATGATCGCCATTGGATTGCAGATAGTAGCCGCAGGTATAACGGAATGTCCCCGAGAGCGGCACGCGGTACATCGGCCACCCGCAGGCCATATCAAAGACGCGTCCACCCAAAGGATTCTGATCAGGATTTCGGGAACGTGGCTTGCCTCGCTGAGTTCCCCCGCGAGTGTTCAGCAGGTTCTGCAGTCGTTCGACCTGATCGACCGGCACAATCGGCTCAAAATGGGCTGGGGCTGAAATCCGTTCCGACTCCTGATTCTGCACGACCTTGGGGCGTTTGCCATGTCCATAGTCCTCGGATTCCAACAGCCGAGGCCCATTGGTCGAGAGCCGTCGCCGGTCTCCCATCGCGCGCCGGCCATAGATGGTCACGGCTCGCAACAGCGGATTTCGGGCGATGCCGGTAATGGTCGTCGCATGCCATAGACCGCTCACGGCGTGCAGTACTCCCCCGTCCCTTCGCATCCGTCCTGCGTCAGGTGAGGGAATCCCTTCCTGATTCAATTGCTTGGCAATGCGATTTGCAGGTACTGATTCCAACATAGACAGGATGCGTCGGATCAAATCCAGTTCGTGGTCGGGGCCAGGAAGCCAGACCACATGATGCCCTGCCTGCCGCACGATCTCGCCATCCTGTAGAGGTCGCACAACTCGACCGCTACCATCGACGAGAACACGACGAAAACCGAAGGGGGGCCTGCCACCGGTCGAAAAGCCCCGTCGTGCCAGCTGAATCTGGGCATGCAGCATCTTTTCGGCGAGGTCATCCCGGAACCGACCGCTGTTGTCGTAGTCAATATAGGCGGAAATCGCTTCACCAAGATCTTGACGCTGACCCCGTCGCAGGGGCGGTAGAATCTTGTCATGGAAAACCAGTGTGACACCGCTGCTGCGAAATTCGGCCTCCATCCGCACTCCATCAGCTGCGTCATCGGGACGGGCCAGTCGATCACGGCGGAAAATGAACAGGTGCGTGATATCTTGATCATGTTGGATCACATGACGAAGTGCATCCAAGGCCGGTCGTGATAACCGGTTCCCGCACACGGCATTGTCAAAGTACAAATCACCGCGCTGAGGTTCACCACCAGCCATCATCTGGTGCATGGCTTCAGGTGTGCCGGAAAAACGAACGCCGAGTTCGCGAGCCCGACTGGCGGCCCATTCGACATAGGAAGCTGGCGACTGTTCATGCCTGCCGCCACTGTCACGCATGTAGAAACAGCCTCGCCCACCCGATGTGGGACGTGATTGGGAGGCAGTCTGACTCATGAGCGAGGATCCCTTTGAATTTGCTGAATGAAAAAGTCACAGAGGGCATCAATAAACTCCGCGTCAACCTCGCTGATCACAGCGATGTCGGCCAGCGCTGGCATCTCATGGACTGACCAAACAAAGTGTTCGTGATGGATCCGCAAGATTCGGGCCGAGATTTGGGCGAGATACCGGTCCAACTCCTGGTAGTCTCCCTGTACAAAGTCACCGCAGACTCGGTGAAGCAACTGCGTGGAGGTCGGGAGATCATTTTCTTGTATCCAGGGAATGCTGAGCGACTCCCAGCGCAGTAATCGAAGTGCCATGCCGATCCCGGTCAGTATGGTTGATGGAAGGAAGATAGTTTCGGGGCATAAGCCTGACGGGGAGATCTGGGCCAATAGCTCGCGCACAAAGGTCTGCACTTCGTCCGCGTCACGTTCGGCCAGTTCACGAACAGCTAGGAGGTATTCCTGTGGAAACAAATTCTCTGGCAGGGGCGTAGCGGCAGGCAGATCCATATGCTCAATCTCAGTGAGTTGGCGTGAAAAACCAACATTGATTGTTCCAGCGGATCGAGCAGCAGATCAATATCGAGAGGACTGATATTTCGTAGAGAACGCAAAAAACTCTGTTTAGCAGAAATTCCGTAAAGCATTTCCACAACGGCTGTTGCGAACATTTTCTCGGCACGGGATGGCTAGCCCGAGATTTTGTGGTCATATGAACATCGCAGTTTCGGGAATTCGATTGTGGCTGCTGTTGAATACGGCTGATTCAGGCGCGACTGCCAAGCCACGATCTCAGCGACTTTCCTGCTGCGGTTTGGCCGTTGGACGCTTGAGGTTTATTGGTGGTTTTGTCGAGCGCTTCTGGGGTTCGCGGCGCCACATTTCGGCTAAAGCCTCGCCCACCATGTCGCTGAAGACTCTCTCAGCGAGTGTTAATGATGTCTCGGATTCTTCAGACCTGAGATCAGATCGATGGCTCTGTGAATCGTTAAGCATGCAAGTGGTTCCTCTGGTGGAGAGAATTATTCCGGTCAAGTGAGGGGTAACATTCCTCATAGGTATATGACGCACTTGAACAGGAAGTTTAGTCTTCTCCGCACTCACGACAGAGTGCGGCCAATCCTGGCTTTTGGTCTGTGTCTGATCCGAACGATTTGGTAATCTCAAGACACAGAGATCAAATGTCTGACCGGGGCATGAAGAACCATTCCACTGTTACGGTGGCCAGAGAATACTTGGAGTCATTTACACCCGCTTGATGAGTCTCGGGCTTATGTTGGAGCGTAAGCCCGAGACTCATCAAGCGGGTGTAATCGCTATAATTGCAATCAAGACATGAATTTGCACCATTGTCAGAGGTGGTCTTGCACTGCATGAACTCTGAAACAACGACTGAAAGCAGCTCCATGGCGTTGACGCAGTTCACACTGTAGGTGACTGATTAGGGCTGTAGCGGCTTTGTCAGATACGTCATGAATTCAATGGTGAAACCGAACCGATTCCCTCCGGAAACCGACTTATAACGCCCCCGACGGTCCGGACCATTGGTATAGCCGGGAGGTTGTGGGTCGTAAGAAGTTTTATGACACCGAGCACAACCTTCACTGATGGCTGAATAACGACTGGCTACCCAGTCGAGATACCCGCCTGACCACTTGCTACAACAACTGAACACCAGTAACGTAAGACGCGATCGGGCCTGTCGCTTGGATAATCTGTTCCGTACACAGCCATGACAGGCTGGTCAGTGAGCGGGCCCAAGATGGCAGATTCTGTACAACTGCTGCGCCAATGGACGATTCTGCGGATGCTCTCCGCACGTCGGCATGGGGCCACGCTGAAAGAATTGGCCAACGAAACCTGCGTTTCGCAGAAGACCATTCTTCGAGATCTGCGGCTCATGCAACGACTGGCATTTCCGGTAACGGAGACGGTCGGGGCTCACGGCCGCAAACATTGGACGATGGAAAACGTCGATGGCTTGCCCGGATTGACATTCTCCCTCGAAGAAGCCGCTGCACTGTACCTGGGCCGGCAATTTCTAGAAGGCTTGGCCGGGACGCTGTTCTGGCAGGGAGCCCAGAGTGCCTTCACCAAGATTCGGGCTGCCCTCGGGGAACCGGCCTTGAGACATCTGCAAAAACTGGCCGTCAGTTTCTATCTCACGTCGCACGCACTAATTGATTATCAATCGCGCGGCACGATGATCGATGATCTCATGATCGCGATTGAGGACCGTAAACTCACGGTCATTACCTACCAGAGTCTGCGGGCGACTGAACCGGTCACCCTGTATGACATTCATCCCTACGCGATGGTGCATCATCGCGGTGCGCTCTACATCATCGCCTGGTCTAAAGACCACGAAGAAATTCGCACATTCAAAATCGACCGTATCGCTTCAGCGACTCTCCACGGTTTACAGTTTGAACGTCCTGTCGATTTTCATCCCGCCGAATACCTGGCCCATTCGTTCGGCATCTTCGCAGGCGATGGCCCGCCACAGACCGTTCGAGTCCGCTTTGTCGCCCAGGTCGTGCGCATTCTGGAAGAGAAACAGTTCCATCCGTCCCAACGACTCTTCCCCCAACGGGATGGCCATGTGCTGGCCGAATACACCCTTTCCAGTTTCGAGGAGTTCACGTCGTGGATTCTCAGCTTCGGCCCCATGGCAGAAGTGCTGGAACCAGAGGCATTACGAGAGGCCCTTGCAACGGCATTGACAAAAGCCCTAGATCAATATGATCTCAAGTCAAATTCCGGTTCGTTGCCGCGTGCAAAGAGATTTCACGGCCAAATTTCACGTAATGAGGTCGAGTAATTCCTTCGGTTAAAGCAAGAGTACAATAATGACCTTTAAAGATTTCTTCCGAGCTGCCACGGGGGGACGCGATCCGTATCCCTATCAAGAGCAATTCGCGATGGCGGAAGAGTTGCCGCTCTTGTTGAATGCTCCGACCGGGGCGGGCAAAACCGCGACCGCTGTGTTGGGATGGTTGTGGCGCAGGTTCGCACGGCCTGATCAGACGTCGCGGCGACTGGTCTATTGCTTACCGATGCGTGTGCTGGTCGAGCAGACAGAGCGCGAGGCCCGGGAATGGTTGAAGCGGCTGAAATCCGAGCGAAACATCAACGCGAACGTCCACATGCTCATGGGGGGCGTGGAATCCGAGGAGTGGTTTCTGCATCCGGAACGGCCCGCGATTCTCATCGGCACGCAAGACATGCTGCTGTCGCGGGCACTCAATCGCGGTTATGCCGCCAGCCGGTTTCACTGGCCCATCGATTTTAGCCTGCTGAATAACGATTGTTTGTGGGTCTTTGATGAACCGCAACTCATGGCGGGAGGAGTGAGTACCTCGGCACAGTTGGCAGGGTTGCGTGATAGCCTGCAGACCTATGGCCCATGTCCGTCGCTGTGGATGTCGGCCACCCTGGAACCGGAATGGCTCAATACCGTCGACTTTCGTGGGAAGTTCAACACGACGCCCCAGGAGCTGACGAAAGCTGACTATGACCCACGGTTGCCGTTGCACAGCCGCATGACAGCCGCCAAAAGACTGACAAAGCTGAATGTGGCATCGACAAAAGACATGAAGGATGTCGCCAAGGCGGCGTGGAACCAGCATCAGCCGGGGACGCAGACCCTGGTCGTCCTCAATACGGTGGATCGCGCGAAATCGACTTACGATGAACTGGTAAAGCTCCGCAAGAAAGCGGATCAGCCGACGCTGTTGCTGGTCCATTCGCGGTTTCGCCCTTTCGAACGCCAGCAACGGAATGAATTGTTACAGGCAAAAGACGATGCGGCTGGGGATCGGATTATTGTCGCCACTCAGGTGGTCGAGGCGGGTGTCGATATCTCAGCCAGAACTTTGCTGACAGAATTATGTCCCTGGGCCAGTCTCGTGCAGCGATTCGGTCGCTGCAATCGTACAGGCCACGAGGGATCATTCGCCGATCCCGCGAGGGTCTACTGGATTGATGTTGAAGACAAGCTCGCACTGCCGTATGACCTGCCTGACCTCGAATTTTCACGACAGCAACTGGCAAAACTCGATGGCCAGATTGTGTCACCGCAGGCGCTGGCGGAGTTCAAGCGGCGAGAGAGCATAACACTCCCGTTTGAGCATCGGCATGTGCTGCGACGTCGTGATCTGCTGGATTTGTTCGATACCACGCCCGATCTTTCTGGCAACGATATCGATATTTCCCGGTTTGTCCGCAGTGATGATCCAGAAACCGATGTGCAAGTTTTCTGGCGAGACTGGTCAGGTGATGTGCCTAATGAGCCGCAGCCAGAACGACGGGAATTGTGCTCTGTTCCCATCGGCCAAGCAAAGTCATATTTTGAAACCCTTGCCGATAAGAGACGTGGGTCGGCCTGGATCTGGGACCATCTTGATGGCGAGTGGTTGAAACTCGATCCGCGTGACCTTCGTCCTGGCATGGTCATTCTCTTACCAAGCGTTGCCGGTGGTTATTCGGACCTGGGCTGGGATCCCGGCTCAACATCCCGGGTGCCA
This sequence comes from bacterium, assembly GCA_016125225.1. Classification (GTDB taxonomy): domain Bacteria; phylum Planctomycetota; class Planctomycetia; order Planctomycetales; family Planctomycetaceae; genus DSVQ01. Next base: position 393,415 of record WGME01000009.1, read on the forward strand.
GTAGTACCACTTCTACAGCCGCCGCGTCGGTCCGAATCGATCGATTCCGATCCGAATTCGGTGACAAATCAAACTCCCTACACGATTGCTGAGCATACCGATCATGTCGTCGCGAAATTGGAGGGCTTGCTGAAGGTTCTTCCGCTGACTGACCACGCGGAAATTCTCCGGCAGACGGCCCGCTGGCACGATCTGGGCAAGGCTCACCCGGCCTTTCAGGCAGGACTGCACGCGGTAAACCCTGAATTGTCGAGTGATCAACTCTGGGCCAAGTCAGGCAAGCAAGGAAAGCTGACATACGGAGACCGCAAACATTTTCGGCATGAGTTGGCGTCCGCGCTCGCTGCATTGCAACAAGGGCTCGTGTTTGCTGTGGCCTATCTGATTGCTACGCACCATGGTCGAGTTCGCCTCAGCATCCGCAGCCTCCCCGGCGAAAAGCCGGATCAACCGGAATGGCTCTTGGCATTGGGAGTGCAGCAGGGGGATGAACTGCCTGCTGTTCCACTGGGTGAAGGAGTGGAATCGGCGATGACAGCTCTCGATCTTACCCCTATGCAGTTGGGGGGCGACACCAGCTGGACAGGCCGCGCGCTCGACCTGCTGGCAGACTTGGGGCCCTTCAAACTGAGCTATCTGGAAACCTTGTTGCGAGTGGCCGACGTGCAAGCGAGTCGAGAGGAGGCCGGGCATGTCCACGATTGAATTAACCGGTTGTTCGCCGGAACCGCTCATGAACTACCTCAAGGCGTTGGGAGTCTTTCGCCTGCTGGCAGAAGACCGGGACCATGGCGACCCTCAGGCTCGGCTGTTCTGGTCTGGGGGAGTTGCGGTTTTACAGACAAAGTTTGACCGCGAGCAACTGGTCCAGTTCTTCTTAAGCGATTATCAACCCACGCCGATTGTTGCTCCGTGGAATGGCGGCAGCGGCTTTTATGGTGGAGGCGCAGAGCCTTTGGAAGCGATCGCAGCTTCGACGGCTCCGCGATTGCGAGCTTACCGTGAAACCATTGCTGCACTCCGACCACTCATCCCCAATAAAAAGCCTACAGAGGATGCAGAGAAACTTCGACTCCTGGTCGCGTGTCGTAACGAATTGAGTGATGAGGTGGGCGCGTGGCTGGATTCCTGCTTTGTTCTGAGTGAAAAAGGTAGGAAATTCTTTCCCTTACTTGGGACAGGCGGTAACGACCTGAGGCTGGAATTTACAAACAATTTATTTCAGCGATTAGCTGACGTCATCAACTTTCATGTGAATGAATCCTCACCGAGTCTGTCCAATGACTTTCTAAATGCTTGTTTATTTGCTGATACGATCGTCAGCCAAGTGAAGTCAGCTGTTGGTCAGTTTAATCCTGGAGGAGTTGGTGGACCAAACGGTACACAAGGGAAATTCGAAGCAGATTTTCGTGTGAACCCGTGGGATTATGTGTTGATGCTCGAAGGTACTTTACTTTTTGCCGGAGCTGTTGCGCGACGACTCGGTTCCAGCGAATCTGTGAAAGCGGCATTTCCGTTTACAGTTGATTCAATCGCGGTGGGTTATGGCTCTGCAATTGGATTGGAAGAGTCAACAGATGGTTCACGTGCCGAACTTTGGCTACCGCTTTGGCCAAAGCCGGCATCATACAAGGAAGTGAAGTATCTGTTTTCAGAGGGGCGTGCCCAACTTAGCCGCAGACAAGCAAAAAACGCTGTGGAATTTGTACTTTCGGCTAGCTTGCTCGGTGTAGATCGTGGTATTTGCTCGTTCGTTCGCTACGGATTCTTGAATCGTAGTGGTAAGTCATTCCTCGCGACACCCTTGGGTCGCGTCACTGTTACCCCTCGTCCACACGCCCAGTTGTTGCAAGATCCGCAACTGACACACTGGCTGGACCGCTGGCGTACGGCCTGCCGCGACAAGGAGAAAACGCCACTGCGGTATCAAATGGCCCTGCGGAATATCGACCTGGCCATGTTTGAGTTCGCGAATCGGAGTGAAACAGGGAATGACGCGCCATTTCTGTTGAATGTCTTGAGAATGCTGGGACGCGCAGAAAGAACCTTGGCCAAAGGTTTGCGCTTCGCTCAGGACAAATACCTGAATCCATTGTCTGGTCTCAACGCGGACTGGCTCAACCAGGCCAACGATGGCAGTGTCGAGTTTCGCCTGGCGATGTCGCTGGCAAGCATTCAGGGCACGCGCGGCGCTGAGGTTGGTCCGATTCGGACTTATCTTGAGGAAGTTGCCGGAGACTCTTATCCCAAATGGGAACCGGGCAGTTGTTCCGCGGTGTGGTCGAATCAGTCGCTGGCCGATAATCTCGCGGCTGTGTTTCGCCGTCGGCAGATGGAAGCCTTCCGGGCCGGTTGCCCTGGTGTGCCACTCCCATCGTCACGCTGTGCCAGCCTGAGTGACATCACCCGTTTCCTGCGAAGCCAGGTCGACGATGCGAAACTCGAAGACCTGTTATGGGGGCTGCTGGGTGTGACGTTTCCCTCGTACCCAGACTTAAACGAGTCATCGCAGAGCCCTGCTCCCTTTGAATTTGGATGTTTGCGGCTGTTGGTGCAAACTCGACAGATTTCGGCGGTTGACGGTGCCTGGAGGTCGTCGCAGGCCATTGAAGGCAACGTGCATCCCCATGCGGAAGTATTTCATCCGCTGGCTTCGACTCAACCGGCCTCTGTCGCGGACAGCGTCGATCGAGCAGCAAGACGCTTGAAATCAGGTGGACTGTTGGTCATGGGCTATCGCAATCGCTTGCAATCCGGGCAATCGTTGCGTGTGCAATCATTGATTTCCCCACAACGACTGTTGGCGGCCATGCTGTTTCCGCTATCCGAAATCGACATTTCTCGAATTGCTAATACCGTTCTGTATCCCCCTGAGACTGAGGAGTAATTGATGTCCATAGACTTGAAAACTTTGGAAAACTCGCCGCGAATGCTGTTCGAGGTGCCCTTGAAGCCGCTGGCCGGTTCGCGCATTCAGCCCACGGGTTTCCCGGATCTCGGAGCCGCGACATATAGCGCCCCCGATGGCCAGGGCGGGACGGTTCCCACGCTGCTGGTGGAATCGGCACAGTCGATGGCAAATCGCCTGGAAGCCGTCTGTTGGGATGACGCGTCGAACGACATCGTGCCGGAACTGAAAGGCCTGCCTTATGTCAAAGTGAACCTGATCGGTTTGTCGGATCAGGAAAACACCACCACGAGTTTCCTCGAATTCCATCGCTTGAATTCTCCCTACATTATGAACGGCATAACCAGCGATGGGAAAAGCTTTGCCGAAGTTCTGAAGCCGGAACTCGGTTTAGGATCTGCCTCAGCCGCACAGAAAAGGGCTGGAAAAACCAAAGCGGAAGCGGCAACTGAGGAAGCCTCCAGCGATAAAGAACCTGGCGACGTAGCGGGTGTGGTCAATCTCCGCAAACTCGCTGCCGTCTGTTTCAAATATGATCCCAACTCACTGATTCATGGCGTCTTTCTGGAGAAGATCGCCGGGCGATTACGACACCCCCGGGCTCTTTCGGCGTTCATCGAGGCGACCGGGGTGGAACGTGTCGATAGCGGGGGTGTGAAGTTCGACCGCGTTTTACCCAAACCCAGCGTGGCCAAGGTGGATGCAAAGGGGGGGTATGGGAATGTCCCGTTCCATCGCACGGAATTCACTGCCCAGAATATTACTGCGTATTTCAGTATCGATCTGGCCCAGATCCGTGGATATGGCCTGGGTGTCGAGGCCGAGCAACTCTTGACTGCGTTGTCGCTGTGGAAAGTCCGCAAATTTCTGGATTCCAATATGCGCTTGCGAACCTCCTGCGAACTGGAAGTGCTGAATGCGACAAGCATTCAGGGAAAACGTCCGACAGGCTTCGTGTTGCCAGAAGCCAATGATTTGGCGAATTCCATTCGTGAGTTGATTCAAAAGAATCAGTCGCGATTTGCTGCTCCCGCTGTGACAGAACTCACCTGGAACAACCCCAAAGGCTAGGAGCTCACGGCCAATGTCACTCACCATCGAGATGAAGTTCCTCAGCGGTCGCTACCACGCGACCCCTTGGGGACGGCATGTCAACGAAGGGGTTCCCGAATGGCCACCTTCTCCGTGGAGGTTCTTGCGTGCCTTGGTCGCCGTCTGGCAGCGTACGTTGTCAGCACTCCCAACCGAGCAGGTCCAGCGGATTCTGACGACACTCGCCGAGCCACCCCGGTTCAAGCTTCCGCCACATCGGGTCGCTCATACTCGCCATTACATGCCCTGGGAGAAAAAGGGGCCGGAAGATCGTACGCTGGTTTTTGATACCTTCGTCGCCGTGAATCGGCAGGACTCGCTATATCTCGCGTGGGAAAATGCGAACTTGTCGGCTGACGATTTAGTCGCGCTGCGTCAATTGCTGGGCAATCTCACAACCTTCGGCAGAGCCGAGGCCTGGGTGGAGGCGCAGCTCTTGGAGGAAGACATCGATTGCAATCTCACGCTGGCGGACACAGCTGACCAGAATCCGGTTTCCGTGCTCTGCCCCGACCCAGCCACTGCCTTCGATTGCGACTATTATCCTCGGCACGATCCCAAGAAGCTGGCCGCAGGAAAAATCAATCCGGTCAACTATCTGTTCGATTGCCCGCCCTGGCATCTCTGCCTGGATACCGAAACCATCCACGCGCAGCGCTGGCCGACAGTTCCCGGCAGTCGCTGGGTGAATTATGCCCGCCCGTCAGAAGCAACCACGGTGCAAACATCACGACGATCACCTGTGGTTTATACCGTGGCACGCTTCGTGCTCGATGGTCCGGTGCTGCCACTCATCACAGACACCATCGTCGTCGCTGAGAAGTTCCGGGCAGCGGCCATGCCCTGCTTCGAGAACTGGTGCAAACAGAACCCAGCTGCTGCCCAGGATTTTGCCCGGACCGATGCAACCGGCCGCTATTCATCACCCATACTTTCCGGCAGAGCCCTTGATGGCATAACGACACTCGTCCGCCATCAACATGCGCATTATCTCCCGACAGCCGAAGGCATGGATTCCCGCCGGATTACACATCTTACGATCTTCGCGCGGGGAGGGCTGAGTGAGGCTGAGGTCAATGGCCTCTTGCTATTCAAGTCTTTATGGAATGGCGAACGCGAACCACTACGAATTCAGCTGGTAGGCCTGGGAAACCCTGGAGATTTTCGCAACGAACTCTTTCACAGTTCGCATACATTTCATTCCATCACACCGTTTCTCGGTCCAGATCATGTCGGGGCGAAGACCATTCTTCAGGACTTGAGAAAAGCCCTCGCGCGTGAGTGGCGACGCTTAGCGGAACAAATTTCTGAATTTCATGGAGTGCAACTGGAGAATATTGAAGAGTTAGCTGTGGATGATGATGCCTGGAAGCCGCGCCCGCGACCCGTTGAATATCGTAGGGTACGCTCCAAACATGCCCGAAATGGCTACCGTGCGAGCGGCCTTTTTCGCATCCAATTCAATCAGCGGATTCGAGGGCCAATCTCACTGGGCTATGCCAGTCACTACGGCCTCGGACTATTTGCTGCGATTGAAGAAACGCTCTGAAATGTTTTTATTGATTTTCTCAATTCTGTGCTTTACAACAGTCCGGAACAGCGGCCTATACTCAATGTCACGCACTGCGGAAGAGTTGTTGATGGGCCATTTCTGCTCTTTGACAACTCGGTTTTAGTATCGGGGCCGCGTGGTCAACCGTGGCTGGTGACGTTCGTCACGGACGACTCCTTTCTTTGATAAGGTGTCGTCGCATGATCAGCCCCCGGCCGGAAAGACCGGCACTCGATTTGAC
>WGME01000004.1 GCA_016125225.1 bacterium
CAGACCACGGACTGTCAACAACTCCACTGCTTCACGCTTAAACTCCTGAGTGTAAACCCGATTCTTCTTCGGCATCTCGCTGGGCTCCTTGAAAAGAAATCTTACTCCTTTCCCAGCGCCCACCAAATGTGGGTAAGTCCACATTGCAACTCCACGAATTGAACCCGCAACGGCTTTTCATTTTGATTCTCTTTCACTCTTTAACCTTTTTACTCTGCCACTTTGTTACTCCTTCCCTCTGACACTTCCCCATGCTCCGCCTCACCGCCCTCATTACGACGCACAATCGCTGCGACTTCCTGCGAGCGGCGGTTGAAAGCGTGCTGGCACAAACCAGACCGGCTGATGAAATCCTCATCGTCGATGCCGGTTCCACCGACAGAACGGCCGAGTATGTGCGTTCACTCGGCGATGCCGTACGGTCACTGGCAATCCCGGAATCAGGAATCGCAGCCGCGCGTAATGCTGGGCTACGGCATTGCGCGGGAGATGCGGTGGCCTTCCTGGATGATGACGACCTGTGGACTACCGATAAGCTCGCCCAGGTCTCAGGTTATCTCGAACAACATCCCAACATCGATGTGGTTTACACGCCCGTCGCCGCGATGAATGCCGCAGGTCAACTTCTGCCGCGCGCTCTGGCCTCTTGCCCCAGCGGTTGGATGCTCGGGGAAGTCTTCAATCAGAATCCCATTCACGACTCGACGGTGACCATCCGCCGACAAGTCTGGCAACGGTTTGGCGGGTTCGATGCGACCTTGCCTTTAAGTGCCGGCCAACATTACTGGTTGCGTTTGGCCATGGCGAACCCCATCGGCCACATCGATCGTCCGCTGACTTTGCGTCGTCAACATGCAGGCCAGGCTTCAGTCCAGAATCCCGCGCGCACCCTTCGCATCCAGGCGGAAATGCTGCACCGCTTCTATGAAGACGAACAAGGCCGCGAGCGACTCAACCGCGAACGTGCCCGGCGGACCTTAGCGAAGTTGTGCCAACATGCCGGCCAACTCCACTGGCAACAAGGTGACATCGCGAAGGCGGCAAGGCTTTTCAGAGGTGCGCTGCTATACGGACCAAGTTGGCGAAGTCGCTGGAATTTCTTCCGCATCGACCGTCTTCGTCAACGGGGCCAGTTGCCTGAGCTGCTTCAAGCTGTATGGGAATGATGCGGGTTCCCGCTCAGGCCGCCTTGCGGTCGGGCCAGTAGGAGCGCAGATAACGGCCCATTTGCCGCAGGTCGAGAACTTGCTGCCATTGGCAGCGGAACGCTCGGTGATAAAGCCGACGCGCTTCGTCCATGTGCCCGAGTTTATGAGCCGCGCGAGCCAGTTCCATCAGCCAGCGGGCTTCAAATTCGGGACGTAACTGCAAAGCCGTTTGCGGTAACAGATCCGGATCGAACAACGCCTCAATGGTCCGCGTGCCATTTTTCAAAAAGCGTTCAAAGTTTCGCCGGGCACGCAGGCCATGATCGAAACATTCCGAGACACAGTCGGTGGTTGAGACTGCCGGTGTGTTTGCCAGAATCTGTCCGAACACCACCAGGTCTTCGCCATGTGTGACCCCGACCGGATAGCGGATGCGGTCAAAGAGTTCACGACGAATCGCCGCCCGACCATTTCCAATGGTGAACCGATGCCGCAGGTAGTCGCGAAAGTTTTCCAGGGGCGAACGCATCTGCGGCGGAATGCGGCCTGGTTTCACGCGGCCGTCCTCTTCCACCGACACATAACCACCGAAGACCAAACCCGCATCGGGATGAGCTATGATCATCGATTCGAAAATGGTGAACGCGTCCGGCAACAGCCGATCATCCGCATCGAGGCAGATGACGTAATCACCCGTGGCGGAATCGAGTCCACGATTCCGAGCCGCGGAAACCCCCTGATTGGGTTGCCGTTCCGCAATGATCCGCTCGCCATAACCCGCCAGAACGTCCGTAGTGTTATCTGTCGAACCATCATCGACGACAATCACTTCCCGCATCGGACCAAGCGCGTCTAACGCAGAATCAATCGCGCGTGAAACGTAACGGCCGTAGTTATAGGTCGGAATGATCACGCTGAATCGCGGCGCAGCGGGCATGGATGAATTCTCTGGTTGGGCTGATCCGCGGCGATGCGGCTTCCTGTTCAGCGTATAGAGAATTCAGGCGATCTCGGCAAGATCAATGTCGGGTGGATAACACCTCTTCATAGACCTCGCGGATGCGGCGGGTCATCGTCTGATGGCGGAATTGTTCGGAAAACTTCGCTCGACCGGTGGTTCCCAGACGGAATCGCAAATCCACATCGGCGGCGAGTTCGCAAAGCGCGGCCGTTAACGCTGGGACATCACGCGGCGGCACCAGCAGCCCCGTCTCGCCGGGGATGACCACTTCTTTGGCTCCATCAATCGCAAAACTGACGACTGGTTTCCCGGCAATCAAACCCTGCGGCAGCACGCGGGCCAACCCTTCCCATTCGCTGGTGTGGACCACGATGTCCATCGCATGGATCAGTTCTGCCACCTGCGAAGGTGGAACCAAACCGGCGAAGACAAACCGATCGCGAATACCCAGTTCCTCCAACCGTCGCTCAAAGGTATCCCGCAGAATGCCATCACCAACGAAGAGGAATCGTACTTCGGGGAAGCGTTCGAGGACCGGCTTCGCCGCCTCAATGACAAACTCGTGTCCCTTGAGATGAAACAACCGGGCGACTTTGCCTATGACGAGATGTTCCGGACGCAGCCCCAGTTCGGCACGGACCGCTTGTGGTGAACGTGGCGGATTCAGATAGGGTTCAACATCGAACCCCGAGGAGATGGTGACGAACTTCTTACGTGGGGCGATCTTCGCAGCCACGTATTGATCGGTCATCGCATCGGCGACGGAGATGAACTTCGCCGTGCGACGTGCCGCGTGCCTTTCCAGGGTTTGATACAGCGAATGAGCCAGCCGTGATTGACCATAATGGAAGGAGGCTCCATGGATGGTGTGGACCGCCGGGATGCCCAGCTTCGCGGCGGCCCAACGACCAAGGATGCCTGCCTTGGAGGCGTGCGTGTGAACGAGATCGGGCTGGGTTTCGCGCAGTAGGCGCAGGATTTCGCGGTAACTGTGCCAGTCACGAACCGGGTGCAAGTTCCGGCGGAACTCAGGGATCAACCGGACATCGGCCCCGCTCTGAAAGGCGCGCTCTTCCAGCGACCCTTCAGGTCCCAGACCGGGACCAGTGATCAGCGTCACACGATCGCCATAATCGCGGACTTGGTCCTCGACATTATGGAGCGTGTTTTCCTGCGCACCGCCGATGATCAGGCGCGTAATGATGTGGGCAACATGCATGGCACACATCATCGCATGGCGACTTCATGGCCGCCATGCTGCCCGCTCAGGCATCTTGAAAATGAGGTTGCTTGAGCAATTCCCGGTGCGCATTATCGCTGCGACGGCTGGGAGTCGGCTCCAGCCACTCGTCGAACAGGGCGATGTCCGCTTCCAGGTCGGCTGGCTGCATGCCGCGATACCGCGACGACTCCAACTGTTCCAGTTGTTCGAGGTTCAAAGCCGGTTCTTCAATGAAATGTGGGCGCATAATGACGGCCTCCTGCAAGGCCCGAGACAAGTGAGAGGAGATCACCGAGCGACGTGAATCACATCTTTCAGCGTATCAAAACATCACGGAATTCCAAGAAAAAAACGTACGTTTACGGAAATCCGCAAGGGATGATGACCGCCCGACTTCCCATCAGGTTCGATTATTTCCGGCAGAATTCGCCGGAAATAGCCGTTCAATTGCGCTTCCTGCCAGCGAATCCCTCCACTCTCGAATTGATTCCGTAGACCAGGCAAACATGACTGAATGTACCGGTTGTTTCAGCCGATGAAGTTTTCATAAAGTCCACTGCCGACTTCGCCGGCCCCCTTTTGTCATCGCCCGGATTCGTGCATGCCCATTCGGATCTCTCACGTAGCATTCACCTGCACGGTGTTGGTCATGTGCCTGCCAATGGCTGGCTGGGCTCAGGATGGGGGCTTCACTTCACCGGCGGAGGACCTTGAACGAGCTGTGCTGCTGCAACGTCTGATGGAGGCCGAAGAGCGGCTCAGTCGACTGGAAGCGGTGGACCAGATGCCGCCGGTACCCGCTCCGCCGCCCTCCCTGGCCGACGATGTCGTCCAGCGTTTGAACTCCATCGAAAAGACACTCAACAAGCAGGCCGATGCGGCGGCGAAGAAGAAACTGGACGACGCCAGTAAGCCGACGATGAAATGGACCGGCCGCATTCAAGCCGACTACTGGGCCTTTCCGGGCCAGTCGCCCGGTGAAGACGCCTTTGAGAGTGGCGACTCGATGAACCCGGTCGATGATCGGTTTTTGTTCCGTCGACTGCGGATCGGTGTCCAAGGCGATATCCCCGACTTCATGCTCTACAAACTCGAAGTCGACTTCAACAATCCGAACAGCCCGCAGCTCAAAGACAACTTCATCGGCTGGAATGATCTACCGTTCTTTCAAACGGTGCTGCTCGGAAATCAGAAGCGGCCGTACGGTTTGGACTCGATTGAGAGCAGTCGTTACACCGTCTTTCTGGAACGCCCGGCGATTGTTGATGCGCTCAATACCGATTCTCGCCGCTTTGGCCTGGTCTCATATGGTATCTCTGATGATGAACGCTTCAATTGGCGTTATGGCGGCTTCATGGGTCGCGATCTGCAGAATATCGGCACGGCATTGGCAACGCCGAGTGGTGGCTATCAGGCCGAATTCGATGGTCGTCTGGCACAAACGGCTTGGTATGAATGTGACGGGCGGAACTATCTCCACCTGGCGATGTCGGGGGTGACAGCCAGCACGGATGGCAACGCCGGGTCTGCCAGCACCGCCCAATTTACATCTCGTCCGGAAGCCCGAACAAGCAATCGCTGGATCGATACCGGCGTCATCTCCGGAGCCGAGTCGTATCAGATCACCGGTACCGAAGCCTTGTTGAATGTCGGCCAACTCCAAGTGGTCGGAGAATACCTGCGGGCGTGGGTCCAGCGCGATGGTTTTAACGATGTCTCGTTTCAGGGTGGGTACGTCTATGTGGCTTACTTTCTGACCGACGATTACATGCCCTGGGATCGGAAAACCGGCCAGTTGGCCCGCATTGTCCCGCAGCACAACTTCTTCATGGTGCGTGACCCGGAAGGTAAGCAACCCGGTTGGGGCGCCTGGCAAATCGCAGCCCGGTATTCCTACGCGGACCTCACCGACGCCGACATCATGGGCGGCATCGACAGCACCATGACCCTGGCCCTCAACTGGTACTGGAATTCTTACGCCCGCATGCAGATTGACTATATCAACGGCAACATTCATGATCACAATGAAGTCGACGGCTTCACTGCGGGCAGCTTCCAATCGATTGGCACACGGTTCTCGGTCGAGTTCTGAGCCGACAAACCTGGCGGGTGATCTAAGGCGAAAACGATGCCCTGGTGGCTTTGGCTGCTGCTGATCTTTGGAGGAGCGTTTTCTTCAACGGGTGCCATCGACCTTTTATATTGGACCGCACGTGGTATCGATCAACCCGCCTGGAGCCACAGTCGCGGTTGGGTACTCTTCAAATTCCTCTTCTGGTTGGGTTGCATCATTAGCGTTGTTGCGATGAGTGGTCTTCTTCGCCATGACTAATCATCACTTCTTGTGTATCGCCCTTCATTGATTTGGTGTTGTTTGCCTCTAGCTCAGCAGATCACATATTGACCGGTGAATCACATTCTGGCACTGTGATTTGCATGAACTACCACATCCGAGTCGAACAGCACGTCGGTCGGCCGCTCGCTGTCGTCCGGCGAGTCGCGGCACCGGCGCAGCTTTCAAAGGTGGTTCCGGAAGCCTGCGGGATTGTCTGGAACGTGATCCGATCACAAAACGTTCCCGGCGCGGGGCGACATGTTGCGGTCTATTATGATGACGTGATCCATCTCGAAGTCGGTGTCGAACTCGAAACTCCTTTCGTCGGTTATGGCGACGTAGTCGGATCTATGACTCCGGCCGGGACCGTCGTCACCACGACACATCTTGGGCCGTATGGCGGGTTGCATCACGCTCACGCGGCCGTTCATCAGTGGTGTCAGCAACAGGGCCGGCAACTCGCCGGACCCCGCTGGGAAATCTATGGCCACTGGTTACCCGAATGGAACGTCGACCCCAGTTTGATAGTAACCGACGTGTTCTACCTGCTCACGAATCCCTGACTTGGGCTGTGCGGACATTTCATCAGCATGGATGGCGAACCCCCTCATGAAACTGTTACTGGCAACGAGCGCGATGGTAGTTCTGGCCATGTTGGCTGTCGGTCAAACACCCGACACGACTCCGACAACAGCCGAACCCGCACTCCCTCCCGGTCCGTTGGGCGATACGATTCGCCTTGGTCGCGAACTGGTCGAGCACACCACCACGCATCCGCTCAGCAAACCGTACATCGGCAACGCCCTCACCTGCACGGCGTGTCATCTGAAGAATGGCACCGACCCACAAGCCGCCACATTTCTCGGCGTCGCGACGGCCTATCCCGCATGGTCGCCGCGTGAACAGCGCGTCATCACGTTAGAAGATCGCGTCCTCAACTGCTTCATGCGGAGCTGCAACGGCATCCGTCCGCCGCTGGGGAGTGAAGTCTCGGTCGCAATCACGACGTACATCACATGGCTGTCGTCACAGCAGCCGATTCAGATGAACCCGCAACGGCCGACCGGTCCACGAGCCGTTCCCCCCTTGAAGATCGACCCGGCTCAAGCCAACCCGCAACGGGGCGAGACGCTGTATCACAAACGCTGTGCCAGTTGTCATGGCGACGATGGCCAAGGCGACGCCGATAACCCACCGGTCTGGGGCAACCGTTCCTACAACGACGGTGCCGGTTTGTCACAAGTCCCCAAACTGGCTGCCTGGCTGAAAGTCGCGATGCCGCTGGATGATGCCCACTTGAGCGAAGCAGAGGCTTTGGACATCGCCGCCTACGTGAACCAACACCCACGCCCAAAGTTCCAACTGCAAGATCATCTTCCGCCGGCGGAACGCTTGGGGGAGTACAATGGTAAATAGCAACAGAGTTGTTTTTTGACTTGTTGAACTAAGGCATAGTAATGGTTCTAAACGAAGATATTCTACGTACTGTGGTCATTGAAATACTTCGTAAGGAACGTCCACAGTTTGGTGGAGGCGAGCCGTTTCAGGTTGATCATCTTTTTCGCGAAGTCGCAGAGATCGCTAAGCAGAGAGGACTTGAGGTCAGTTCAGGCATGAATGCTTGGACGATGAAACGCGAAATACCCGAGTTGCATGCGAATTTGCGAGCACCGATTTGGCGCATCGTCTGGGATCTCATAATCGAAGGTGTCATTCGCCCTGGAAGAGGAACTAGCGAGCCATTTGATCTGCCATGCATTCATGTTACTGAACATGGGAAGACCGCAATTTCAGGGTCAATCACGCCATATGATCCGTCTAGCTATCTGCAGGAACTCAAAAAGCGAATCCCTGCAATTGATTCAGTTATCGAAAGATACCTTGCGGAATCGGCTGAGACACTTCGCCGAAACTGCATCCTTTCATCGACAGTTACGTTGGGATGTGCTTCCGAGAAGGCCTTTCTCTTGCTGTCCGATGCATACAGAGATGCGCTTAACCCGCCCGCTCAAGCTGCGTACGATCGTTCATTGTCCAAGGCACGAGGTATCAAACAGCACCACGACATTTTTATGAAGGAATATGAGAAGCTAAGTCCGAAGCTCAAGAGTGCGTATGGTCCGGACTGGCTGACAGGTATGAACAATGCGATGATTCACGTCTTCTCATACTTCCGTGACATGCGAAATTCCGCCGGGCACCCATCCGGATACGCTTTTACGAAAGAATTGGCCGCATCTCATCTCATGATCTTTCCGTACTATCTGCGGTTGATTTATGACCTAATAGAATGGTGCGACTCCAATAAGCCAATCTGATATACCGCTATCGCTTCCAATTCAGACCACTGTCTTTTTTGCGACTTTTCTTCCTCGTTGTGGCTGCCTGAGCATTTCTCGATTGGCTGTACGCAGAAAATGCCCGCCACACGGCGGCGGCGGCTTTGGTTTCCGCATTTCAATCCCCTTTCTCATGCGGCATAATTGATGGGTGTCCGACCCACTGCAGAAGAGGCTTGCCCGATGTCGCATTGTTGCCGCTTTCATCCTGTCGCCGCATCCCGCCGGGAATTTCTGTCGCAGGTGGCCTGTGGCTTCGGGGGCGTTGCCTTGGCGGCTCTCGCGCACAATCCGGCTTATGCGGCCCCGTCGTTCGATCCCGGTTCGCTCACGCCACGGCCGACGATGCACCCAGCGACCGCGAAGAACGTCATCTTCCTGTACATGGATGGCGGGCCGTCGCACATGGACCTGTTCGATCCCAAGCCGCGTCTCGACAAAGAGCACGGCGAACCGATCAAGGTGCAGGTTCAACCGACGCAGTTCAACAACATTGGCACTGTGCTGAAGTCGCCGTGGCCGTTCGCGAACTATGGCGAATCGGGTCTGCCGCTCAGCACCATCATTCCGCACATTGGCCAGCATGCCGACGACCTGTGCATCGTGCGATCGATGACCTCGGAGTTCAGCGAGCACACCAACGCCAACTACTTCCTGCATACCGGGCATGGTTTGCAGGGGCGGCCGAGCATGGGTTCATGGGTTTCGTACGGCCTGGGGACCGAATGCCATAACCTGCCGGGCTTCATTGTTCTGAATGGCGGTTTGATTCCGCCCGGAGGCATGGACTGCTTCCACAACGGCTTTCTCCCGGCGACGCATCAGGGCTCGATCTTCAAGCCGGGCAAAACACCGGTGGCCGATCTCGATCGGACAGAACCGACGGTCGAAGCTCAGCAGGAAAAGTTGAACCTGTTACGCACGCTTGATCGCAGCGTCCTCGGCCGCATGGGTCGCCATAACGATCTCGAATCAGCGATTGCGAACTACGAACTCGCCGCCCGCATGCAGACTGCTGTGCCTGAACTGTCCGATGTCAGCAGCGAATCGAAAGCCACTCAGGAATTGTACGGGCTGTTCTCGGACTACGAGCCGACCCGGATCTACGGCCGCAACTGTCTGATCGCCCGACGATTGATTGAACGGGGCGTGCGGTTCATCGAACTGACCTCGACCGGCGTCGGCCATGACCGCTGGGATCAGCACAGCAACCTGAAGGATGGTCACGAAAAGAACTGCCGGGCGGTCGATCAACCGATTGGTGCGTTGCTGACCGATCTCAAATCCCGTGGACTGCTGGATGACACGCTGGTGGTCTTCGCCGGAGAGTTCGGTCGCACGCCGATGGCCCAAGGGTCCGACGGCCGCGATCACAATCCGTTCGGGTTTTCGGTCTGGCTCGCCGGGGGCGGCGTGCGTGGCGGCATGACCTACGGGGCCACCGACGACTACGGTTACCACGCCATCGACAAGAAGCTGGAGATGCACGACCTGCACGCGACCATGCTGCACGCCCTCGGCATCGATCACACCAAGCTCACCGTCCGTTTCAGCGGCCGCGACATGCGACTCACCGACGTCTTCGGGCACGTGGTGACGGACATTCTGGCGTGATGGCGAGCGGGGGGCGTGAGCCCCCTGATTGCGTCCACAACGGGGTGACAGAGTTCCAGAGTGACAGGGTGTCAGAGGGAAATGCGGTGTGTTGAGGGCCGCTTGCCATGAAACTCGATTTCATTGCCGATTGCGCCATACTTCGTCTTTCAGAGTTTTCTCCAGACGAAGTTCGTCGATTCCGCGATGAACTGAACAACCTGATGGCCGGGGATATTCCAATTCTCGCAGTTCATGAACTGCCATTCCTGAATGCAGTTTCCGACTGCGAACTCATACTGGCCTGCGATCGTCAGGAAACTGGATTGAAACACACCGGACCATCACAGTTTACCTGTCGATGGAGTTCTGCCACTTGGGACAACATCATCGGTTTATTGGACCCCTTCGTTGAGGGATCACTAGGATTCCAATGGCTCAATGGTCCACGTGATACAGGTCTCAGTTGGTTGATTTCCAAAGATGGAACGTGGTAACGAAAAGTTTCGATCTCAGCGCGCCGTCTTAGCCCCCGGTGAGTCACCGCGGGCCGGGCGCTCCGGGGGATATTCAACGTTGATGAACCCCCGGTCATTGACCGGGGGCTAAGACAGGAGGGAGCATGCAGCACGTCTATGGTGTCATGGTCACTATGACCACTTACGGTACCTGGTTACGTGGTGATGCTCGATCGTGGGTTGACGATGGCCGTATCTATCCCCCTGACCCCATTCTCGAAGCCGCTGATCGAAATCGATTGAAATACCCGCCGTTTTGTTTTCTGCCAGAACAGCTCATGTGTGTAGGCCAGTCGATAGGTGAGTCATTGTGCAGGCGATTGCACCAACACATCCTGGCTCTGACAGTCCAGACGTGGCATGTACATCTTGTCGTGAGTGATTCCGTTTCCCCAATCGCGGATGTCGTCAAATGTGCCAAAGATGCCGTGCGATATCGCTTGTGTATGGGTCGTCCGATCTGGACCGCTGGTTACGATAAACGCTTCAGCTTTGATGAGCCGACATTGCACAATCGAATCAGCTATGTGGAACGACATAATCTGGCACAGGGTTGGTCCGCCAGACCATGGCCTTTTGTTGTGCCGTCTTAGCCCCCGGTGAGTCACCGGGGGCCGGGCGCTCCGTGGAATATTCAACGTTGATGAACCCCCGGTCAATGACCGGGGGCTAAGACAGACCGGGCCTCACAGCACTTCACGGATCGGCTGGCCTTCTGAGAGTGGTATCGGGCGGCCGTCGGTGGTGTGGTAGGTGATGGCGTGCGGGTCGTAGCCCAGGGCCGTGAAGATGGTGGCGTGGACGTCGGCCGGAGTGATGGGACGCACCCACGGGGCCGCGCCGGTCTTGTCCGATTCGCCCACGTATTGGCCGCCGCGAATGCCGCCGCCTGCCAGAATCATGGTGTAACATTGCGGCCAGTGGTCGCGGCCACCGTCCGCATTGATGATCGGGGTGCGGCCGAAGTCGCCCATCCAGACGACCAGCGTTGAATCGAGCAGGCCGCGTTCCGACAGATCGTCGAGCAGTGCCGCGTATGCTATTTCCATCGGTGGAACGAGCGTGTTCTTCATCCGTCCGAAGTTATCTTTGTGCGTGTCCCAGGTGATGCTCGGCCCGTTCACCGTGGTGACGAATGGCACACCGGCTTCGACCAGCCGCCGGGCCAGCAAGTGCGATTGCCCCCAGGAATGCCGGCCATACTTGTCGCGAAGTTTATCGGATTCGCGGGACAAGTCGAACGCTGCAGACGCGCTCGCCGATGATGCCAGCGTGAACGCCTTCGAATAATTCACGTCCATATCCGCGATCTGAGGATGCAAGATCGGCGTCTGGGCGGCGGTGAATTGCCCCAGCAGCGATTGCCGGGCCAGCAACCGTTGGGAATCAACTCCATCCGGCATCCCGAGGTTCTGCACCTTGAAATTCTTGTCGTTCGGATCGGCATCCAGCACGAGCGGGTCGTACTTCGGCCCCAGGCACGCCCCGAACTGGCCCGGCGTGATGTAAGCAAAACTGTCGCAATGCGGCTTCGGCGTGATCACGTACGGTGGCAACGCCCCGGAATACCCATCCTGCTGTGCCAGCCACCCGGTCAATGTGCCAATGCTGGGCAAATCGGCCCGACTGGGGTTAATCAGCGTGCTGTCGATGCGATACGGCCTCCCGACAATCGACCAGTACATTCCCGAGTTGTGGCCGCCGTGCTGATGATGCACCGATCGCAGAATCGCCATTTTCCCCGTATGCCGGACGAGATTCGGCATCAGTTCCGAGATTTCGATCCCCGGCGTTTCGGTGGGAATCGGTAGAAACTCGCCGCGAATGTTGTCACCGGCCAGGGGCTTCATATCCCACAGGTCGATCTGGCTGGGTGCACCGCAGTTGAAGATCAGAATAACCGACTTCGCCTTCCCCGTCGGTTTTGCCATTCCCTGCTGGGTCGTCTTGGTTTGTGCCGCACGCAGCCAGTTCCCCCAGAACGAACCAATGGCGGCCGATGTACCGGCGGTCAGAAACGAACGACGTTGCATGCGAACAACCCGGAAACCAGAAGACATCAACATTTACTGATGGGATTCTAGCTTCCGGAAGCGTTGGATGCCAGAGGAATGAGTTGCCTTTCGACGACTGGATCGCAGATTCGAAAATGTCGTCTTAGCCCCACGTCAATGACGTGGGGTCGTGCGCTTCGTAGGATGGTTGAATATCGTATGACCCCCGGTCAATGACCGGGGGCTAAGATTCCGCGCAGAGTGACCGATGCCGACGTTGATTGATCTTGATGCGAATGCCACCACGCGGCCGCTGGCCGAAGTCGTGGAGGTAGTCGCGCGGCATCTGTCCGAGACCTGGGGTAACCCCGGCAGTCGGCATGCTCTCGGTCGGCAGGCCCGGCGGGTGCTGGAAGAATCGCGGGAATCGATCGCCACCATTCTGGGGGCTCACCCCGACGAAGTCCTCTTCACCAGCGGCGGCACAGAATCGAACAACACCGCCATCTTCGGCCTCGCCCGAGGCAACTCCGGCACGATCGCGATCTCTCCCGGCGAACACCCGGCGAATCTCGAAGCCTGCCGGGTGCTGATGCGACGCGGATGGAAACTGGAACGGCTGCCGGTGGATGAACAGGGAAGGGTCAAGGGTTTAGGGCTGAGGGCTGAGGGCCGGAACAATCTTGAGACTGACTCTGAACCCTCAACTTTCAACCCTCAACTCTTCGCCATCCTTCTTGCTCACAACGAAACTGGTGTCATACAGGACGCCGCGTTGTTGCGGGAACTGGCGACGACATCAGAGTGCCCGTGGCATCTCGATGGGGTTCAGGCGGTCGGCAAGATTCCGGTGAACTTTCATGAACTCGGAGCGACCACGCTAAGTTTCGGGGCTCACAAATTTCATGGACCACGCGGCATCGGGGGTCTGCTGGTCAAACGGGGCACGCGGCTAACTCCGTTGCTGTACGGCGGGCATCAGGAACAGGAACGGCGGCCGGGGACGGAAGCGGTCCCGTTGATTGCCGGGATGGCGAAGGCCTTGGAATTGTGGGACGCGGACCGCAATCGCCGAACAACTCACCTGCAAACTTTGCGCGACCGGCTGCAGCACGGGTTGAGTGAGCGATGTGCGCCGGTCGTGGTGAACAGCGAACATGCGGCGAGATTGCCAAATACGTTGAACATCGCGTTTCCGGGGTTGGATGGGGAAGCGCTGCTCGTGGCGCTCGATCTGGCGGGGCTCTGTTGTTCGCTGGGGACGACCTGCGCGAGTGGGTCGACCGAACCGGCCCCCATTCTTGTCGCGATGGGCTGCCCGCCCGATGTGTATCGGTCGAGCGTACGGTTCTCGCTCAGTCTGTGGAATACCGAGGCAGAAATCGACGACGCCATCGACCGGGTCGTGACAGTAGTCGGCCGCATGCGGAAACTGTAGAGTGTCAGCGTGATTCGGTTCTCAGGTGCTCTGGCCAAGTGCGAAGTGCCCAGAGCCAAGTGTCAGATCTTGAAGACTTCCCAACCTTTGACACTTGGTACCCAGCACTAGTCACTTAGCCGAGAGATTTGAAAACCGCTTCTCAGGGACTCCCATCCCTTAGCTTCATCAAGGACGACTCCCCGCACAAGGACGCTGCCGCACCCGACGTCTGAAAGTCGTGGCGGATGTTCGACGCAGTCCTGGAACGCACCCGCGCGGAACTGGTGGATGAACCGTTCTGCCTGCTGCCTGAATTGCAGTTTGCCTGGCTGGCCGCTTGCCGGTTGACGGCTCCCTCCAGTCGTTACGATCTCAAGTCAGCATTGAGTGTCATTATTGGCGAACGTAGCTCCGGCAAGTCGATGCTTGTCCGTCGAGCGTTGCGACAACAACCTCGTCGTGCTCAGCGGGCGACTGTAGCCATCTTACAGCCGGAAGACTTTGACACCGAAGAGGCACGCTTGTTCTGGCATCAGACCTCGACTCCACCTGCGGACTTGCAGGCCGTAGTGTTGGAAAACCTTGATGAGTGGAATGGTCTGGAAGAGATCTCCGACCGCCTGGCCCATGTGTTCGATATCTGGTCACACATGGGGCTGAGAATCGCAGTCACACTTTCAAAGTCTCCCAGTGCCGTGGCTGGGTTATCACCGCGACTTGTCAGTCGATTGCATGGTGGCCTGCTCGCCCGCATTCCTGGATTGGCAGCGGAAAGTCGTCACGTCTATCTGAAGTGGGCCGCGGAATTGCAGCCACTCTCTCTCAGCGATGACGTTTTGTTGTGGTTACTCTCTCAATCCAAGGGCACCGTTGGTTCGCTGCGGGAACAGATTGATCGACTGGCCATGGCCTACCCTCCGCCCGCGCGGGTCACGGAACTAGCCGAGTTGCAGCAGTTGCTGGCTTCCCAGCAGGAACCGCGGTTGTCACTGTCAGCCATCGCTCAGGAAGTCGCGACAGAGTTTGGCATCTCGACTCAGGAGTTACGCACGTCGACCCGCGTGCAAAGCTGCCGCATTCCACGGCAATGTGCCATGTGGCTGGCCCACGATATTGGCGGTTGGCCCATGACAAAAATCGGGCACTACTTTGGACGACGAACGCATGCGGCAGTTTCTTACAACTGTCGCAAGTTGCAAGATGAAGTCGCCCTGGTCCCTTCGCTCCGCCAACGCTTGGAGCATCTACGCACGCGGTTACAGAAGCAACTGTGGAGTGATTGTGGATAACCGGGAGGCAAACGGAGCATGCAAACGGCAGGCTTCCACACAATGCTCAGTTCGACCGACACATTGTCGGTATCTCCAGCAGTTATCCAGCAAGCATCGACGTTCTGATCACACAACGTTGACCAGATATCGACAGCAACACTCTGTGGATAACGCGACGGAACTGCAAGAAAAAAAGGGGCTTAAAGACCAGACCCGGAAGTTATCCACGTTCGCCGACAGCCTTCTAATACGACTGCTGTTCTTTAAACTCTTTAGAAAGGCAAATTCGAAATCAGCCCCCGAAAACTGACGCATTACCTTTTGAACTTGAAGCCGTAGTCCCAATAGGCCTCTTCCGGAATCGGACGACGACGCACAACCAATCCCGTCAGCCAGCGAACCTCGCCATCGGGGATATGCCAGCCGATTGTGATACCGTCAGGCAGCTCGGCCACTCGACTGATAAAACCCATGCCACCCTGCGAAAGACTGTAACACCAGGCTTTGGGAAGATCGTCGCCATTGCGAGGCAGTATCTGCTGTGTTTCCGAAGGAATGAAGAGCGAGATTTCGTTTCGTAAAGGACGCCGCACCGATTGACGCAACCGACCAAACTGATGCTCCGAACGCACGTGCAACTTTTCAAAAGTTTCCAGCACTCGTTCAAGAGCCATATGCTCTTGAACGGAGATCTGTCGTGGTCCGTGAGTCAGAACAGTCATGTTGTTTCTCAGAGATCGATGACCAATAGACTACGTGAGTGGACGTCGAATGATCTGCAAATCTTCCTGCCAGCCCACTTCCTGCCGACCTGGAGTGGGTAATGCCTGAACAATCCGGAGCGAACTATCGGACAGATCGATGACAGCCGATTCCTGATCGGCCGCCACGGGATGACCTGCCGCATCCTGAATCACCTGCACGATCGGTGTCGTATATTGGTCGTGCTGGCGGCGAATCACTCGCGCTACCTGACTATTGCTCAGAACGACATAACTGCCAATCGGGAATAATGTCATAACCTTCAGGAAGGCACGCACGATCTGCGGGTCGAGCTGTTTGACCTTCGCCATGCGGACGACCGATTCCATAGCGGCATAGGGCATCATCGCGGGACGGAACGGTCGAGGTGATGTCAAAGCGGCATAGCAATCGGCTACCGCGAGAATCCGCGAGAACAGATGGATGCGTTCGCCGGTACGGGCCCGTGGGTAACCTTGTCCGTTGGGTTGCTCGTGAACTTGATAGGCCACCATACTGACGACCGAAGGCACACCTGGCATCCGTTCCAGCATGTTGACGGTGTAAATGGGATGCTTGCGAATCGTAAACATTTCGTGCTGCGACAGAATGCGGGGTTCCATTCGCTTCTGACACTCGACGGCAGCCATGCCCCAGTCATGCACGAGTCCGGCGATGCAAATCTTCTTACAGTTCTCTTCGTCCAAGCCCATTTCCACGCCGATGGCCATACCCAGCGTGGCCATCTTCATACAGTGCTCTGACAGCGTTTCATCACGACCTGCTCGCATCGCCACGTCGATAACACAGTCGGCATCATCCGAAAGGTCACACAGAAACTGTGTTGCCATCTGCGTGATGGCTTGACTGCTGACAGTTTTGCCCTGAAGAGATTCGCGGATGAGATTGGTAACCGATTCGCTGGCAGCCTGCCGTTGATCCTGAAGGGTGGCATGGCGATCGAGGTTGTAGGCTTTGCGACCGTGATAGACGAGTCGGTCTTTCGCCGCTGTCCCGGAATTGGTTACGGTTAACAAGCCCGATTCGATCATTTTATCGAGCTGGTTCGTCACGTTGGCATCGAGGCTCAAATTCTGAGCGCAGGTGATAGCATCGACAGAAAGACGAATCTGGCTGGCATCGGTGTGATGCACCCGGCAGGAGCCACCGCTCCGTTGATTCAACAGCCGCTTAAACTCAGACGTGATGAGACTGCCCGCCGCTAACAGCAGAACGCCGTGTTCATCGTAAACCGGATGAACCAGTTCGCGGCCCACGATCAGTTCATCAGCCGAGACGGTGACGAGTTCTGTGGGACTCGGCGGGTTTAATACAGAGGTTTCAGTCATATTCGTTCTGACTTGTCAAATAATGCGATCGTCAGCGCGGCGCTTCACAGCTCGTTGGGAAAACATAGCTTGTGATTTTTTGCATCGTTCGGGGTTGGGGATGCCCACGGGAAGGTGTGAGGCGATTTGCCAGAAACTGTGCCCCAACAACCGTTTCTCGCAGAAGATGCGCATTCTCTGGAAGATTCGGCAGAAGTCTGACAATCGCGATTGACATCCGGCAGCCTTTGCGGATAACACTCCGCCACTCCCAAGCGTTAGCCAATATTTAGAGCCGGACGAAATGGTCCAGCACGACTGATTTCAGCGTGTCCTTCGCCATGAAGGGACGTTGGTTGCTCAGCGTGTGAGAACGATTTCGCTGGTGGCCGAAGTCTCCCACAGTCTTCAGACCCTCTGTGTCTGCCAAGACTGTTGGTGACCCCAGTCACCGACTCCCATCGACTGGTTGTTCACTCCCTGATCAATTCGCCTAAGTCTATTTTTGACATCGCGTTTCGTTCATCGAAGCACGGTACGGGATCGTTGTTTGTCATGGCTAAAGCCGCCACGCCCTCCGCTGCAGATCCCACGACAGCCACGGCTGTTCGTCGTGGTCGGCCGTTGTGGCAACTGGCGAGCCTGGCCATCGCGGTCGTCAGTTTGGCCGGAGGGCTGGCCTGGTACCTGCTGTCTCCCCCCGATGTCCTGCCGGCTGATCGGCAAGCAGAGGCGTTGGAGCGACTCACGGAAGGCCGCTATCTGGCGGCTCGGGAAATTGCCGAGTCGTTGCAGGAAGAGGGTTTTGAAGATACCGAATTTGCCGGTGGCATCGATTACATCCTGGGGATGTGTTACTTCCAGGAAGGGACAGAAAAACCCAGGCTCGAAGCCAAGGCTCAGTACGCTGCGGCTACCGTCCATCTGCTGGAAGCCCATCAACGGGGCATCCCGGCCGATAAGGTTGGTGAATGGACTTATGCCTTAGGGGAAGCCTACTTCGGCCTCGGTGATTACGGCAAAAGTCTGCCTTTGCTGGAAGCGGCGACGGTGTCCGATAACGTCCATCGCGATGCTGCCACCATCGATTTATGCCACATTTACCTCGACCCTGATTGGCGGACAACGGAACGCCTGGAATCGGGTTTGCGTCTCAATGCCCAGATCACACCGAGCGACGTTGTGCCCGAAGCCTGGGTTTTAACGCAACGGATTGAATTGTTGCTCGCTTTGGAACGCTTCACGGAAGCCCGTGAAACCATTGCCCAATTGGCGAAGATTCCCGACACCGCGGCCGCGCAAACGGTGCTTAATGCCCGCGTGCTGATTGGCGAGCATCGGTATGTCGAAGCGTGCAAAGCTTTGAATTCGATTGCTCATGAGATGGCGCTCGACGCTTACTATCCGCGTCAGGCAGCGTTTCTTCTGGCATGGGCGGCTCACAAGCATTTTGACGAACTTCCATCAGAACCAGCCGACAGCGTGGAAAGCGGCGTGACCCATCTGGAACGGGTGGAATATCGCCAGCAAGCCATTGAATTCTATCGCAAGGTCATCGAACAGTATGAAGGCAGTGACGAAGCCCTAGCCTCATTAGTTTTGCTGGGTCATCTGCAGCAAACGGAAGGCGCTCATGAAAAGGCTCTGCAATCGTTCGGTACTGCTCTCCGGAGCATTAAGTCGATCGAAGACTACCATAACCGCTGGATGAGCTTGGATGAGTATCGTCAACGCATCCTGCTGGCCTGGAACCAATGGATTCAGGATGGACACTACACCGAAGCCCGTGCTCTCTCTCGCTGGATGACCCCGACCTTCCCGCGGGATCAAGCCTACGAACTCGCGGCCCGAGTGCAGCAGCGGCATGCCGAACAATTGGAACTCGAACTATCGACCGCCACGACAACAGAAAAGCTTCGTCGAGAACCTGAACTCGAACAACTCTGGCGAGATGTCGCGGCGGCTTTTGCTCAATTGGCTGATGCTCGCCGAACCGCTCTGAACTATCCCGAAGCCGTCTGGCAAGCCGCCGAACATTACTATCGCGGGCATGATTTTGAGTCGGCCCTGGTGCAGGTGGATCTCTTCCTGCAGACCGCCTCTGAGGCGATGCGACCGGTGGCGATGGTTCGTCGTGGACAAATTCTGCTCGATCTCGACCGTCCTCAAGCGGCCGCCAAAGAGTTTGAGGCAGTTCGTAAGAAGTATCCCACCAGCCCGGCAGCCTTCACGGCAGCGTATCAGTTGGCCGTCTGTTATCTGGAACAAAATCAGGCCGATCTGGCTGAGAATGCCTGGCGTGAAATCCTGGCATCCAAGGTCTTAACCCCTGCTGCTATCGAATGGCGTGACTCGCTGTTTTCGCTGGCAACATTGTATTCCGAACGAGCTGCCTGGCATCGTCGTCAGATCGAAAGCCAGACGTTATCCGAACAGGAACTCGAAGTGCTATGGCTCGATGTCAGCCGACAGGCCCGTCAAGCCATCGAACT
Source organism: bacterium (assembly GCA_016125225.1). Lineage (GTDB taxonomy): Bacteria > Planctomycetota > Planctomycetia > Planctomycetales > Planctomycetaceae > DSVQ01. Next base: position 19,363 of record WGME01000004.1, read on the forward strand.
TTGGGAACAATATCGGGCCCGCTATCCGAGATCGGAACAATGGCCAGAAGCCGACTATCACCTGGCGAAATGCCTGCAACTGCAAGGTGACGTCTGGCAGCGACAGTTTCTGCTCGCGGAAACCGAGAACACACGCACCCAGGCACAACGGGAAATGCAAACCGTGTTAAGGCGGGCTTTGGAAAGTCTGCTGCTCATTCAGTCGGAACTGGAACCCGCTGCCAAGTTGGATCATCTCCCCGTGTTGCAGCAGCGTATTTTTGAAAATGCCTGGTTCGAGATTCCGCATACCTTGTTTGCCCTCGAACAGTATCAGGAAGCTGTGACCGCCTACTCCGCGGCGATTCACCGTTTCCCGCAAGACATTCGGATTTTGACGGCTTTCATTCAGATGGCCGAGGCTTACATGCAACTCGATCGTCCGATCGATGCCCGCAGCATGATCGAACAGGCCAAAGTACTGCTCGATCAGAGCCAGATTCCTCCGACTGCGTTTTCCACGTCAACCACAACGTTGGACCGTGCGGAATGGGATCAATGGTTGCAACGGGCCCGACAAATTCAACAGTAGGTTCATGACCGCGAATTGAATTCCCAGACCATGACAGCTTCCGAGAACTATCTGCAGGCCTTCAGTGAACGGCGCGCCTATTGCCTGGCACTGATCGATCTGTCGCAGCAGCAGTTCCAACTGATTGCTGCGGAAGATTATTCCGGATTGCTGGGTCTGCTAAGTCACAAACAACAGTTGATCGATTTGCTGGTCTCTTCCGGAGCCCCCGAAAGCGATCTCTGGCAGGAGTGGAAACAGGGTCGCGATCGGCTCTCCGCAGCAGATCGTGCAGCCTGTGAAACCATTCTCGATGATACGGAAACTTTGTTACGTCAGTTAATGCAGCAAGAAGCACAATGCACCACGCATGTTGCTACCCGTCATGAGGCTGTGCAAACAGCCTTGCAACAGGTCCAGCAGGCAGGCGTGGCGCTGAATGGTTATGACGCATCGTCGACCGGGGCTTCCCATCGACGACTGAATATTGACCTATAACCCTGTCTGTCTCGAATCCCATCTCCCGTCCTTTCCTCCTTTCACATGGTGGGCCGCATGACTTTGGCACATCCCGACATTATTCCGTTTCCCGGTCGACTGGCGACCAGCCCGCTCCCCGAATCAGGGCCGCAGGTGTTGATCGTCTGTGCTGATTTGTCGCTGTCTCAGCGCTGGTCGGAAGAGTTGCAGGCCAGTGGCTTCGCAACCCGTGCCGCTTCCAGTGTGGAATCAGCGCTGCAATGGTTGCAGTCGACTCCCGCCGAGGTCTGCCTGGTGGGGCCGTTGTCGCCGACCGATTCGGTTTCGACCATCGAAGCGGCCATTCAACGCAACAACTGGCCCACGCAACTGCTCACCCAGTTGCATGAAGTGACGGCGACCGGGCCGGCCCTGAGCATCAGTTGCGGCTGGATTCCGCAACCCGTCGCGGTGTTGCAAGTCTCCTGGCTGGTGGCGGCAGCTTCGCAACAGTCACGACTGTCGGGCGAAGTCAAGAAGATGCGACGCCAACTCAGCAACCGCAATCTGCGTGAAATGGTGGGCCACAGCCCGGCCATGCAGCAACTGCGAGATCAGGTTCAGCAACAGGCCGAACAAGCGGAAGGCTGCCTGATTCAAGGCGAACGTGGTTCCGGCATCACGCAGGTGGCGCTCGGCATTCACGAAGCCAGCAAGCGGGCACACCGACCTTTCGTGACCGTCGACTGCAGCGTCCATTCCGCGGAAACGCTCGAAGAAGAACTCTTCGGCACCACGACCACCACTCCGGGGGTTGGTCACACGCGGCAACCTGGTCGGCTGGAACTCGCCGATGGGGGTACACTGCTGCTGGAGAATGTCGACACCATCGCCATTCCTCTGCAACGCCGCCTCGCCACGGTCCTAAACGATCAGCGATTCGAACACGAATCGACTGGTGAACGCGTACGGTTCGATGTCCGAGTGATCTTCGGTACCTGCATCGATCTGGATGATCAGGAACGTCGCGGTCTGTTCCGTACAGAACTGCTGGCACACGGTGGTCAACGCCGCATCACCATTCCGACTCTCCGCAGCCGTTCGGAAGACGTGGCTCCTTTGGCCGAATCCTTCCTGCGAAAAATTGCAGCTCGGGAAGGCATGCCGCCCCGCAGTCTCACGCTCGACGCTCTGCACCGCCTGCAGTCATACAACTGGCCGGGCAACATGAGCGAACTGGAACACGTGATTGAACGAGCCTGTACGGTGAACCCCAGCCGCAAGCTGACGGCCGCCATGCTCGAACCATGGCTCGGGACGGGTCTCGATGACGAACCGCCAGCCGGTCTGACTCTCGCCACGATGGAACGCCAGTTGATCGAGAGCACCTTTGCTCGGTTTGCAGGCAATCGCGAGAAGACAGCGAAGACCTTGCAGATTGGAATTCGGACGCTGTCGGGCAAACTGCGTGAGTATGGCTACCCGCCGCGGGGCGGCCCCGGTTCCAACCTCAAGGCCTGGACCCCGACGACAGTCGTCTATCCAGAAGACGCTGCCGAACAACGGGCCGCCTAGTTCGATCAGAATCTGATGCCCCGAGGTGCCGTTGAACAAACGGCACCTCATGAGTCTTTACTGGTGATACCCAGTCGCGGAGTTCGAATCATGTTGCAATCCCTGCTCAACAGTACGAGCGTGCCCCTGCTCAAACAGGTGGCTCGTTTTACAGAGCATCGTCAGGAAGTGCTGGCGGGCAACATCGCGAACATCGATACCCCGGGTTACCGCATGCGTGACCTGCCCGTGAACGACTTTCAACAGGCACTGGAACGGGCCGTGCAACTGCGTCATCAGCCGGCATCACCGGGGGATCTCTCGCAACCGCTGCTGACTCCCGAGAATCCCGAAGAATTAGTCGCCCTGGAACAAAGCCTGTTTCCCGATCGCCTGTTTCAAGCCGACGCCGGCTTGTCGCAGGACCACATCACGTTTCAGGATGCGAACAACCGCAGCATTGAACATCAGATGATGAACATGACGGAGAATAAGCTGCTGCAGCAATTTGCCATTCAGCTCATGAAGACGCAGCTCGATCAGTTGCAGATGGTCATCACCGAACGTCCCTGATTCATGGCCCGTCGAGCCCGATAAGGTGAGAACCGATGTTGCGAACCCTTGAAATCAGCAGTTCTGGTTTGGTGGCCCAGCGGCTGCGTATGGACACTATCGCGGGCAACATCGCGAACTCACACACTACGTTGAATGAACAAGGCCAGCCGGAACCCTTTCACCGTCGGTTGGTCGTGCTGGAAGCCGCCGCCGAGCAGAGCAAGGCCATTCGAGGGTTGGGTGTCCAGGCTCAGGTCGAAGTCGATGAAAAATCGTTGCCACGTATCATCCACGACCCGGGACATCCCCATGCCGATGCGGAAGGCAACGTGAAGTATCCCAATATCAATGTGATCACCGAGTTCGTAAATGCGTTGGAAGCCGCCCGGGCTTATGAAGCCAACCTGACCGCGATGCAGGTGTCACGTTCCATGATCGAAGGCACATTTCAGATTCTGGGTTAATGACTATAGATCACGAAGTTTGGAAATGATGAGAGTTGACTGATGAGTTCTCTGAATGCGATCACCGCCGCCCGTCCGCTGTCGATTGTGCCGCCCGCAATGGCGTTACAAGAATCGGCACCGGCGACCAGCTTCTCGGAACTGCTTTCGGCTTCCTGGGAACAAACGCAGGCGTTGAACGCACAAGCCACGAACTCGATTGAGAACAGCTTGATCGGCGAGGATTTGTCGATGGTGGAATCGTTCACGGCCGTGCGCGAAGCGGACATTGCTTTACGCATGATGATGCAGATTCGCAATAAACTGGTCGACGCCTATCAGGAATTGCAGCAGTTACGATTCTAGTCAGAACGGATGTCTGACGACGGATGGATGACGCATGGACGCGTTACAGCGGATGTTCAAACAGTTCAGCGAACTCTATCGTTCGATGGCGCCCAGTCAGCGCATGACGTTGATTGCCGTCCCGGCGTTGATTCTGCTCGGCTTCGGTTGGCTGTTGATGCAGCAGCGTGGCGGTAACGAAACCGCATTGTCCTGGGGCAAAGTTTTTACATCCGAAGAATTGATGTCGGCCGAACAAGCTTTGATCACGGCCGGGCTGCACGATTTTCATCGTGAAGGCCAGCGGATTATGGTCCCGGTTCTCGAAGCCGATGCCTACAATCAGGCCATCGCGTCTTCGGGTGTGGCCCCGCGTGATATGGGGGCTGAACTTCTCAAGCACTACGATTCGCTGGGTCCGTTCAGCACCGAGAAGGAACGCAACGAACGCCGCGAAGCGATGCTGTTGCAGGAAGTGCGTCGCGTCATTCGGACCATTCCGGAAATCGAAGATGCCCATGTGGCGATCGCCAGTTCCGGTATGAAGACCTGGAGTCAGCGACCGAAAGTCACGGCGAATGTGACGGTCCACGCCCGTGGTGGTCACGAACTTTCCAGCAAGCTCGTTCGTTCCTTGCGAACGGCGGTGGCCAGTATGGTTCCCGATCTGCAACCCGCGAATGTCACCGTGCTGGATGCCAGCAACGGCGTCACACACACGGCTGATTCGGCCGACGACCCGCTCAATGATCAACTGGTCCACCGGATCGATCAATTTCAGATGCAATATGAACGCCAGATTTCTCAGGCGTTGTCCTACATTCCGAATATCGGCGTGACGGTGAATGTCGATGTCGAAAACTTGAAGTCTTCGGTCGTTCGGAATCAGGTGGTCGATCCCAAGAAATTCGCGCCGGTGTTTGCCCAGGAATCGAACGTCAAGGATTCCCAGCAGCAACAACCTGCCAAAGGCGAAGCGGGTCAGGCTGCCAATCGCCCAGCAGCGATTGCTGCTAATCCGGGTGTTGATCGCAACCGACAGTTCTCCGATGCCAGCACGCAATCCGTCAATGGCGTATCGTTTGAAGTCAGCGAAAAACAATTGATCGCGGCGATGCCGAAAGCCGTGCAAGTCAGCGTGACAATACCACGGGACTACTATCGTTCGGTGGCCACACAGCGAGAAGCCGCAGGGGAAAAAGAGCCGACGAAGCTTGATCCCACCCAGATTGAGCAGGATGTGCTGGCCGCAGTCAAAGCCACGGTGACAAATCTCATTCCGGCCGACTCACCCACCACGGCGGTCACGGTCAACTCGATTGATCGCGTTGTCGTCGAAGCCCCGGTACATACCGTCCCCTTTACCGACAACCTGTGGGACTGGCTGCGACAATGGGGTGGGGCTTTGGTCCTCACGGGTCTCGCGTTGTTCGCCTTGATGAGCTTGCGCAAGTCCACCGGGAGTCTTCCCGAGACGGCCACGCCGGAAATCAATTCGCAGTCCCTTGCCGCGACGCAGGAACGAACTGAATCGGCGGTCCCTCGACCACCAACCAAACGTGACACGATTCAAACTTTAGTTCGCGACAATCCCGAAGCCACCGCGCAGATTATCAGCAAATGGTTATCAGCGGCCCAGTAAAGCCCGAATGTCTTTCTGACTTAACGATCTTTTGAACCCTCTGTGATCTCGCCGATTATGGACGCCACCCGCAAAGCTGCGATTCTGTTGCTGAGTCTCGATAAGCCCCTGGCCGCCGAGGTGCTGAGCCAACTGCCGCGCGAACAGGTCGAACGCCTGACCATCGAAATTGCCCGTGTCGAAGACGTCAGCCGTGATCAGCAGGAAACCGTCATCGAGGAGTTCTCGACAAAGTTCCGCGATGTGGTCCCCATCGAGCGCGGCGGCTTGAACTTTGCGAACGAACTGCTGGAACAATCGCTGGGGAAAGACAACGCGGGACAGATCCTCGATAGCGTGAAGCAGTCGATGAATTCGGCCCCGTTCGGCTTTCTCAAGAAAGTCGGTGCTGACAACCTGCTGACGTTCATCTCTGAAGAACATCCGCAAACCATCGCCCTCATCATGTCGCATCTGACGGCTCAGCAGGCGGCAGAAGTCCTGGGGGGTCTTCCGTCGAATAAGCAGCTCGATGTCGTCCGCCGCATTGCTTCGATGGAGCAGACCAATCCCGAAGTGATCGCCGATGTCGAAAAGTCACTGCAATCGCGGCTAATGAGCACGTTCAACCAGCAGACGGAAAAACGGGGCGGCGTACCGATGGTCGCCCAGATTTTGAACGTCGCTGACCGTATGACCAACAAGGGCATCCTGGAGTCATTGGAGCAGGATGACGCCGAACTGGTCGACGAAATCAAACGGCTGATGTTCACCTTCGACGATCTGCAGAAACTCGACGACAAGGCCATTCAAGCCCTGCTTAAGGAAATCGATAACAGTCAATGGTCTGTGGCCCTCAAAGGGGCTGCCGACGAAATCCGTCAGAAGGTCTTCAGCAATCTTTCGCAACGCGCCGCCGAAATGCTCAAAGAGGAAATGGAATACCTCGGGGCAGTTCGGCTCAGCGATGTGGAAGCCATGCAACAACAGATCGTCGATACCGTCCGCAGGCTGGAAGACAGCGGTGATATTGTCATTGCCACGTCCGGCGGTGGTGAGCAGTTCATCTCCTGATGTCTTCTCTCAGTTTTCTTCGAGACGGTTACTGAAGTTCGGCTTTCAACGACATCAACATCATGGCAGATTCTTCCACTCGTATTCTGAAAGCCCACGCCGTACGGGAACTACCCGCGCGAACGGCGTTCAACTTTGAAGATCTGCAGACTCAAGCCGCCCAGCATGTGAACGAAGCTCGGGCCGAAGCCGCGAAGATTCTGGAACAGGCACGCCAAGAGGCGGAAGCACAGCGAAAAAAAGTCCTCGATGAAGCTCGCGCGCAGGGGAAACAGGAAGGTCTCAAAGATTCACAGAAACTGATCGATCAGCAAGTCCAGCAATTGACAGAGCAGCGCTTCCAGGAACATTTGAAATCGACTTTGCCAGCCATTGCACAAGTGGCCGAGGCACTCAAGTTGGAACGGGACCACTGGCGGTTCCGGTGGGAACAGGCGGCTGTGGAACTGGGTGTCGCGATCGCCGAGAAACTGCTCCGGACCACATTGCAGGCCCAACCCGAGCGGGCCACCGAAATGATCTCGGCCGCTTTGGAACTGGCGGCCGGTCAACCGCAGTTGCTTGTGCGTCTGCATCCCGCCGACCTGGAGCGTCTCGGCTCTCACGCCGAAGAGTTGGTTAAGACACTCACGGCATGCGGGCAGCCGCAGATTGTGGGCGATGCCCAATTATCGCCAGGCGAATGTCGGCTGGATACCGGACATGGAGAGATTGATGCCCGGCTGAGTGTGATGCTGGGTCGCATCACCGATGAACTGCTCGCAACCTGAATCCGATGAACCATGACCACTCGTTTCACCGAACAACTGTCGCACATATTGCCCATGCGGATTTCCGGCCGCATTTCGCGACTGGTCGGTTTGACGGCGGCAGTGTCGGGCTTTCCCGTGCCGGTCGGTGCGATCGTGCGTCTGGAGCGCGAACACGGGTCAGCAATCGAAGGAGAAGTCGTCGGGTTTCATGATCAGGAAACCTTGCTCCTTCCCTATGGTGACCTGGGGGGCATCCGCCGCGGCTCACCGGTGACGCTGTTGCAATCGACACCCGGTGCCCGTGTTGGCGATGCCCTGTTGGGACGAGTCATCAATGGCCGGGGCCGTTACATCGACGGCTTGCCTCCCGCGATTCTGCCCGATCGAGTTCCCTTACATCCGGCACCCCTATCTCCATTGGAGCGTCCGCGCATCACTGGCAAACTGGGCTTGGGCCTGCGGGCCATGGATGGTTTGCTGACGTGCGGTGAAGGGCAACGGCTGGGGATCTTCGCAGGCAGCGGTGTCGGCAAAAGCACGCTACTGGGACAAATTGCCCGCTCTACAACGGCTGATGTCAATGTGGTGGTGTTGATCGGCGAACGGGGTCGCGAAGTCCGGGAATTTATCGAGCGCGATCTCGGACCCGAGGGGTTGGCCCGCAGCGTCGTTGTGGTCGCCACCGGCGATGACCCTGCATTGCTCCGCCTGCGCTCGGCTTATCTCGGCACGGCCATCGCCGAATACTTTCGCGATCAAGGCCGCAACGTCTTGCTGATGATGGATAGTGTCACACGGTTTGCCCTGGCCCAACGCGAAATCGGCTTGGCTGCGGGCGAACCCCCTGCCACACGCGGTTATCCACCCAGTGTTTTCGCCCTGCTGCCGCGACTGCTCGAACGGAGCGGTCGGAATTCGCGAGGCAGCATCACCGGCCTGTATACCGTGCTGGTCGAAGGTGACGATACCAACGAACCCATTTCGGATACGGTCCGTGGGATTCTCGATGGTCATGTGGTGCTGTCACGTCGACTGGCTCAGCAGGGGCATTTCCCCGCGATTGATGTTCTTGCCAGCCTATCGCGATTGATGAGCGAACTTGCGAGCCCGGAACAGAAACAAGCCGCACTCACCATTCGACAGTTGATGGCGGCATATCAGCAGTCCGAAGACCTGATTACCATCGGGGCATATCAGACCGGATCGAATCCGCTGGTTGATACTGCGATTCAAATGAAGCCAGCGATTGATCATTTCCTCAAGCAGCGGGTCGATGAAAAATCGAGTCTGCAGGAAACGTGCGACGTCCTGATCAAGCTGGCCCGACTGCGTGACAACTTACCCAAACGCACTGCTGACCCAACTCCCGACAAGTAATCCATCGCAGCTTGGCCGTGGTACTCCAGCACATTGAAACGAGGATATGGCAGGCTTCACCTTTCGCTTGCAGGCTCTGCAGAAACTGCGCGAGCATCATCGCGATCAGTGTCGTGAGGCCTTGGCACAACTGCTGGCCCAAGACCAGGCCTTGATCGAACAGCGAGAAGAACTCGATAGCACCCGACTTGCGACTCTGGAGGAACTCCGGCAACGGCTGGCCGACACGAGGATTGAGATTGCTCAAATCACTTCACGACGTCAGCACATCGGTCAATTGCAGGCCCAGATCCATCAGGTCGATTGGCAGCGGCGGGAGTTGGTTGAGCAGATCGCCGCCAGCCGAGCCCGACTGGTCGCGGCCGATCAGCAGGTGAAGGTTCTGGAAAATCTGGAAGATAAGAAGAGAGCGGAATTTGAAAAGACTGAGGAAGACAAGTCGTCCAGAGAGCGGGAAGAGATTTGGCAAGCCGGACACTGGCAGGGTCGGTAGCGGATTCCAGGTCAAGTCAGCGGAAAACGAGCTAGATTAAGAGAAATGAGTCGAATAAGGAGTCTGGCGAGATGATTCGAGCCATTTTTGCCACCATCGGGATCTTCTCGACCGTCATCCTCCTCGCCCAGGTTTCCGCTTTGGGCCTGCTATGGTCCCGTGGCTATCTTTCGGCCTCTACCCTGCGCGAAATTCGCCTCGCTATTCAGCAGGATACCGAGTCGGAAGTCGATGCAGAGAAAGAAGATAAGGTGCCGGACATGCCGTCAGAAACGGAGGTGAAAGAAGCCCGTGTGGTCCGCGTGCTCGACCTGCAAGTCCGTGAAAACGAGCTTTCTTTCCTGAAGCGGATGACCACAGAATCCGCAAATCAGTTGATTTCTGACCGTGAGGCGTTCGATGAATTGAAAACCGGATTTCGTCAGGAATTAGATCGACTCAAAGCCGATTCGACCGCCGCCTCCACCGAGCAGATCCGCACGGTTTTGCTGGCATCGCCTCCGGAAGAGTCGGTGAATCGGTTGATGGGGCTGACCGTCGAAGAAGGGACGAATCTGCTCCGGGGACTGCCGGAGAAGTCGATTGCCAAAATCCTGCAGGCCTTCCAGCTGGATGCGAAGTCGGTCGAACGGGGAAAAGAACTGTTTGAGGCGCTCTACCGAGGGGAGCCGGAACGAAGCCTCATTCAGAAAACGATGGATCAATTGGAAACAGCTCCGGGCGAGCCCATCAGCCGCGCCGGATAGGGCCGGCTCATGGATGTGAACGAGAAAATCTCCCGGCCAGAACTGCTTGCTTCCCGCACGCCCAGCCCACGGGACACCAAGACCGCCGATGCCAGTGTCGAAACCAAGACCGAGGCATTTCAGGCGCGTGTTGAATTTGCGAATCAATCGGCGGCTCCTGCTGCTCCAGCGCAGGCAACAACCACATCGCCGGGCGTCAATCTGCTGCCGCCCATTTATACCAGTCTAGTCCTGCCAACCACAGTCCTACCGGTCACAGATCTGCCGATATCCACTCCGACGATCACAACGGCGGCGGAATCTTCTGTCACGACCCCGGCCTTGCCGGTGAATGATACCATCACGGTTGATCAAGCCGGCGATAGGGTTGAAAGCGATGCGACATCAGCAGACCTCGATCCCGCGGTCATCAGCATCATAGCGGCGATCTCGCAATCGTTAATCATTCCAGCGCCCGTGACACCTGTGAATAATCCAGTATCGGAAGGCAGCGAAACCGCTCCATTGAACGCGCCAGCAACAGAGAATTCGGACAAGGATGTTGCTGTAACGGCTGACCCAACACCGGTGAACGCCGTTGCCACATTGCCCATTTCCAAATCATTGCCGAGCGATCTGGTTCAGCATGTGACACAATCGCTGCAGGGACCACTGGCAACAGGCATATCTCTGTCGCAAGTCAGCAATGGATCACGACGGAATGCCCCGCTGGCCGATTCCATTTCGAATGTGGCTGCTCCTCAGGCAACTGTGAGTCAGCTCGCGGACCCGGTCACTACGTCAATGCCTTCTGCTGACCCCGTTGCCAAAACCGACGCTGATGATTCAACGGACGATTCGGCAACCCAGTTGAACGCCATTGCCACCAGCGCTGCCGCAGTGACTGTCACGGGAATCACTCAAACGAATGATTCCGACAAGTCTACCAAGACCAATGATCTGATCGAGACCGACCCACTGGTCGCACAACTTTCGACGACATCCGATACAACAATATCCACAACGTCAACGACTGATTCGACAGCCGTTACCCCAGTCAGCAAGCCACATGAATCGGTGCAAGCTGACAATTCCGGGACGAGTGAGAACTTGTCTGCTGATCGCCAGGAACTCAGCGGTAACACACAGGTGACAGGTTCTCAGGATGTTGGACTGCAGCAGTTGCTCTCGACATCATCGGCTGTCACAACGACGGTTTCTCCTAGGGATTCCCATCAACTCGTAGAGCAGTTAAGTCAGTTGGTGCTTGATTCGCATGATCGGGGTCAGCAACTGGTCGCCAAGATTTCGCCGCCAGATCTGGGCACGATTTCCATCGATGTGCAGAGCCACCAGGGAGAAGTGGTGGTCCGCATGGAAGCCAGTTCGGGCGAAGCGCAGCAACTGCTCACCGAGCATCTGCCGCAATTGCACGAGACATTGAATCATCTGGGCATGGAGACGGAACGGATCGAAATTGTCCGTATAACCGATCCGAGCACGGTGCGTGATTCGGGACTGTCGGCGAATGTGGGAGATCAAGGTGCTCAGCCTTCGTTCTCGCAGCAACAGCAATCCGATGCCGAGCGACAACGACAATTAGAACAGGAACGCCTGGCCGATCATCGGTCAGCCAACCGCACGAAAACGGTCGCCACATTTCAGCGACTCCAGGAGTTGAATGTCCGCGTGTAGCCGTCGTCAGGATGTCCACACGCAGTGCAAATCAGAGAACAGCCAGGAAGGCGATCAGATCATGGCCAGCGTCGACAACATCAATAGTTCGACTGATATTCCGATAGTGCCTGCCGATGAAATTGGTTTCGCCGGTTTGAAGTCAGAAGACTTCCTGAAAATCCTGATCGCGCAATTGCAGAATCAGGATCCGTCGAATCCGATGGACAGCGATCAACTGCTGAATCAGATTTCTGACATGCGTTCCTTGCAGGCCAGCATCGAACTGGAGAAATCGCTCGATTCGCTGACGTTGAGTCAGCAATTGAACAGCGCCGCCGGTTTCCTTGGGAAGTATGCTGAAGGAACCCAGGATGAGGCCTCGATCAGCGGTTTGGTCTCGGCTGTGCAGGTCAAGGATGGTTCGGCGTATCTGATGATCGGTAACCAGGAACTGGCACTATCGAATGTGTCGGGTGTGGCTGAATGGTAGAGGAATCGCAATCGATCCGGTTCTGAAAGAGTCAGTGGATTGCTGGCGTGCTGAAGGCCCCATTGATTCGTTCCTGCACCGACACATCGTCACCGCGAACTTGCCACAGTAGTTTTCTCGGCAATCGCGTGTGCAATGACACGCGGTCCTCCAAATAGGTGCGATCGATCACCTCGGCGTGTTCCGCCAACCAGGCAAACAGCTTGCCATTGCCGACCGAGGTTTCGATATCGACATCGGCAAAGCCATTGGCCAGACGATCGGCAACTATAGATGCAAGCTGATCGAGCCCTTTACCAGTCTTCGCCGAGACCGTGACCGAGGACGCATACTTCGCCCGGAGCATGTCGACGATTTCCCGGTCTTCGACGGCATCGACCTTATTCAGCACCAGCACAAAGTCGTGGATCTCGACACCGATTTCTTCCAGCACTTGCTCCACCGTGGCGACCTGTTGTTCGGCTTCCGGGTTGCTCGCATCGACGACATGCAACAGCAGGTCGGCCTGACGCGCTTCTTCCAGCGTCGATTTGAACGAAGCCACCAGAGAGTGCGGCAAGTCGCGAACAAAACCCACGGTATCACTCAACAGCACGTCACCCCAACCGGGCAATGTCCATCTGCGAGTACGAGTATCAAGAGTCGCGAACAACTGATCGGCGACATAGACGTCCGATGACGTGAGCGCGTTCATCAGCGTGCTTTTGCCAGCATTGGTATAGCCCACCAGCGAGACCAGGGCATGATCGGTTCGCTGTCGGACCATGCGTTCCCGGCGGACTTCGATTTCTTTGATGCGCTGTTTCAGTTCCGAAATCCGCACATCGATGAGCCGGCGATCGATTTCGATCTGCTTTTCCCCAGGACCACGACTGGCTCCGATGCCCCCGTCGATGCGTTCCAGGTGAGTCCACATCCGCTTCAGTCGCGTGCGGGTGTACTGCAATTGAGCCAGTTCAACCTGTAGCCTGGCTTCAAAGGTGCGGGCATGCGTTGCAAAGATGTCGAGGATCAGTTCACTGCGATCGACAATAATCCGCTTGGTCGCCTGTTCCAGATGACGACCTTGCGACGGGGAAAGGTTGTTATCAAAGATCACCAGTTCAGCACCGGTGGCATTGACTAGGTCGACTAGTTCATCGAGCTTTCCTTTACCGAGGCAAGTGCCCGGATGGGGTTTGCCACGCAGCTGCACGATCTCGCCAACGACGGTGACCCCCGCCGTTTTCACCAGCCCTTTCAGTTCATCGAGGATGCGATCTTTCGGGAGACTCGGCTCGCCATCCGGAACGGCCACCAGAACGGCGGTACGATGTTGAACTTGAAGTTCTTCGCGAAGTGGTTCAGCCAATGCGGTGACTCTGCAAGGGGGCGCTCAGGAAATCGTTGTCAGTCCGTCAGCGAGAGAATCAGACACAGCAGGTCAGACAAAGTTCGCGCAGACCATCTCACATCGCGATGGCTGCATCAAACATCCTGCCAGTCGTCGGATTCGTCCGCAAAGAAATCATACTCGAAAGGTCGGCTGTGGAGCCAGAAGAATGCCGTAAACCAGAACCAGACAAAGGTATGGGCCACGCCGTACACCCAGAGGGGGAAGCCCAACTGAAAACATTGTCCGGAGAGCAGGATGCCCATGGCCGTGAAAGCCGCGACATCAACCACCCGAACTAGCATGATCGGCGAAGACTGTAGAAGAACCCCGGCCATGATCCCCGCGACAATGCCGAAGCCGGATACGAGGAAGACAAACCCAGTCAAGCCGCCATCCACCATGGTCTTATACAAGTAAAGATCGTAGACCAGAGCGATCAAAAGGATCGTGCGTTGAGTGCCTTGAACACGCTGAAGAAAACGTCGGAGACGGTTCGGCATGAGAGGTCCCAATCGTGATGCAGGATCTCCTACCGGGCGGTAGGACTTTCGAGCAGCAGACCCATCGTAACTGTGACGCAGCCAAGGTGTGAGAGAAATCCTCACCGTTTCCAGGACCATAAAAGGCGAGCGGCCGAATCACTGCGGGAGTGATCCGGCCTGCTGAGGGCATGAGGAATGAGGTGTGCGTGTGGGCAGGGCGAGGCCCGTCTCCCGTCGGGCCGGCAGGGTATTCTCTCTCGAACCAGATCGGGTCAGTGAAACTGAACCCGGTGTTCCGTAACATTCATTGGCTTTCGCCGAGAAACCATTTAGCACAGGGCATGCCGAATCACTACGGGAGTCTGAAATTGGTGGAGAATGATTTTCGTAACTGCTGATTTACAAAGCAGATCGAGCAATTATTGAAAAACTGGCAATTGGCTTTTTCCGACTATCCCTTCCAGGCGTTGTAAACGTTACATTCGCCTCTGCCTGTAAAGCTTGCAAAAACTACAAGGCAGAATAGCAGGCTGGGATGAATGAGTGGTATGCGTTGCTTTTCTCGCTGTTGGCTTTTCTGCCAGCGGAATTGAGATCGGTCTGCGGGCGACATATGCTCCGCATCCATGCGAATCATTGCTGGGAAATATCGTCGACGGAAGCTGCATACCAATCCGGGAAACACCACCCGGCCGATGCTGGATCGAGCCAAGGTCATTTTGTTTGACCGGATTCGCGACTGGCTCCCCGGTGCCAGGGTGGCTGACCTCTTTTGTGGGACGGGGACGTTGGGCCTCGAGTCTCTCAGCCGTGGGGCCGAACGGGCCGTCTTTGCTGAGCGCGATCACAAGGCGCATGAACTTCTCCGGCAGAATGTGGCGACATTGGGGGCGGAATCGCAATCGCTCTGCTGGCGTGTCGATTTGTCCCGTTGCTCCTTTCAGCCAAAAGGGGATATTGCCTGGACGCCCTATCATGTCATTTTCTTCGACCCGCCCTATAAAGACGCGGAATCAATTGCTCCCGGCGATCAGTGGTATCGTGCTCTGCAACGGTTGGGCCGGCCGCACCTCAGCGAACCGGGGGCCCTCTTGATTGTGCGGACGTCTCGCGAATCTCATCCACAGTTACCCGCGATTTGGGAACCGCGTGAAGAGTTGGAAGTGGCTAGCATGCGGATTGTGATCGCACGCCGCACAGACGCCGTGGCTGACGATTCTCTCGGCGACCCAGTTGCAGAGCCAGACGCAGAACCGCACACTGATACGTGAAAGCCGCACCCTGGTCGGTTTCCCTTTTCCTGCCAGCCATCCCATCGATCGATCTGCCGGGAGTTGCTCCCTATGCCCGTCATTCCTCAGACGCGTTTGCATCGTGTGTATCTGGTCGAACGCTGGGGCGACACGCTCGTTGTGGTTCCCAAAGGGGATGCCGCTGGCTTCAGTGTCTCCTCGGTCAACACCGAGATGGCATCGATCATGGGCTTGGCCGAATCAGGTTTGACGAAACATCTGGTCGTTGATCTCAAGTCGGGCAATTATTTTGGCTCAGTCGTGTTGGGGGCACTGATTCAACTGGGAAATACGGTGCGTGCCCGCGGCGGACGCATCGCCCTGTGCGGGGCCTCCACCGACATGCAAGACATCTTGCGGTTGATGAAACTCGATCAGATGTGGGAGATGTTCGCGGATCGGGGAGCCGCCTTACGAGCCATCGCCAAGATTCCCGTCCGAGAGCAACTTTGGGCACAACGGAGAAAGTTTGCCTGGCTGATCACACTCACGGCATGCTGGCTGTTGTACTGGTATTTGCCGCGTCCCAAGGCCGGACGTGAGTACTACGAAACCACGAATGAGTTATGGCGTGAAGTGCTCACCAAGTACGACATGGCCGGTGAAGATGAATGGTCGCGGCTTAAGAAGAAGTGCGAGAATCGACTCACGCCCATCATCGCTGATCTAGAGAAAGCCGATAAGCGGCGTGTTCTGAAAGACGCGGAGCCCTTCGTGCTGACGGCGATCCGCGACTATTGGCCCTCGACAATGGAGCGGCGTGAAAATCCGAAAATCGCTGATAACAGCAAACGCATGGTGCAGTATTTCTTGCGCTGTGCGGAAGCCAGGTTGGAAAATCGACCACTCCCCTCCCCGGCCGGCGTCTTTGCCGCAGGTGGGGCAGCTGATGCCAAACCGTCTCCCGAGTCACAACCCAACAACGAATTAAACCCGTCCGCGACAACAACGCTGCCAGGCCCGGCGATACCAAATGATGCTCCGCAACCCACGCCGGAAGCAAAGCCTCCGGAAACTCCCTGACGCCAGGTTCGGATGAAGGGGCAATTCCGCCTCCGGAATCCACCCAGCCCTTCTGGAGAAATGCCATGTCTCGTGCTGTATGCATGCTTTTGCTGGCAGGATTGTACGGCGGAATGACTGCCAGCGCATTCGCCCAGGATCGAGAAACCAAAGTTCGAAACGACAAGGCCCTGCTCGAAAACAGTGACCACTGGATCTACAACAATCTTCCGCGTGGTTTACGGCAGGCGAAACTGACGAAGCAGCCGGTGCTGGTGGTGCTGCGCTGCATTCCCTGCGAAGCCTGTCACGACTTCGATGAACAGGTCGTCGAACGCGATCCGAAAGTTCGCGAACTGCTCGATCACTTTGTCTGTGTCCGCATCCCTCAAGCCAACGGACTCGATCTGGCCCTGTTCCAATACGACTACGATATGTCGTTCGCCGTGATGTTTCTGCATCACGATGGGACCTTGCTCGGCCGCTTCGGCACCCGCACCGGCAGAGACAACGAAGCCGAAGACATGCAACTCGAAGGCTTTGCCGAGTCGATGCAGCGGGCTTTGGACCTCGATGCGAAGTTCGATGACGTCCGCGAATCGCTTGGTGGCAAGATGGGTCCCGCCCCCGAAGTCTACAAATCGCCCGAGCTCTATCCCTCACTGAAAGACAAATATACTGACAGCCTCGATTACTCCGGCAAGGTGGTGCAGAGCTGTATTCATTGCCATCAAATCCGTGATGCCGACCGCTTGACCTATCGCCTCTCGGGTCAACCACTGCCGGATGATGTGCTCTATCCCTGGCCGTCGCTCAAAGTCATCGGTATTCAATGTGATCCGAAAACTGCGACCACGGTCAGCCAGGTTCTGCCGAATTCCCTTGCTGCGGAAATGGACCTGCATCCGGGCGATCGGTTGGTGGCGATGAATGGCCAGCCGTTGCTCTCCGTTGCCGATGCTCAATGGGTGCTGCACCGCACGCCCGATGAAGGTCAGGTCACATTCACCATCGACCATGAGGGCCAGACGATTCAACACGCCATTACCTTGCCCCAAGGTTGGCGTCAGTCGTCCGACATTTCCTGGCGGGTTTCTTCCTGGGAACTGCGCCGCATGGCCTTCGGCGGTATGTTGCTGAAGCCGTTACCCGATTCGATAGATCGCAACTCGCTCAAGCTTACGGCCGATCATCAGCTCGCTTTATTCATCGAACACGTCGGCCAGTACGGCGATCACGCCCGCGCCAAGCAAGCGGGTCTGATGAAAGGAGACATCCTCATCGGTTACGATGACCGACACGACTTCACCTCAGAACAGGAACTCTTCGCCCATGCAATGCAGCAAAAGAAACGAGGCGATAAGGTGAAACTCGAAGTGATCCGCGACGGCGAACGCAAGACCTTCACGATCACGCTACAATAGTCGTCCTATTGACGACCAAGGTGTTGTTAGCCAATCATGGTCTGTCTTAGCCCCCGGTCAATGACCGGGGGCCGATTAACCGTCGACATTATTTGGAGCGCGCGGCCCCCGGTGACTCACCGGGGGCTAAGACACTGCGATGGATGACCGCGGTATTGGCGATTTCTCCGTCAAATTCGTCCATATTGAGATGTGTTGAGACGAATGGATCGCAATCCCTGGGCGTCTTGAGGTCATGATGTCAGATGAGTTCCCGACGCCGATTCCGCTGCCGCGTGACAAGTCGCCCGGCATCGGTTGCATCGGGGCCGGGTTCATCATGGCCGACTGTCATCTGGTCGCTTACCGTCAGCACGGTCTGAATCCCGTGGCGATTGCTGCGCGTGATCGTACTCGGGTCGAAGCGGTGGCGGCTCGGCATGCCATTCCGCACAGCTACACCGACTATCGCGAACTGCTGCAGAATCCTGATGTGCAGGTGATTGATATCGCCGTCCCGCCCGATGTGCAGCTCGAAGTGATCGAAGAGGTCGTACAGCACGCCGGGCATATCCGCGGCGTGCTCGCTCAGAAACCATTGGGCATCGACCTGGAGCAGGCACGCCACATGGTGGAGCTCTGCGAGCGGGCGGGCATCACCCTCGCCGTCAATCAGAACATGCGGTTCGATCCCTCCATCCGCACGGCGAAGTCGCTACTCGCTGGCGGTGTCCTCGGCGAACCGGTGCTGGCCACGATCGACATGCGGGCCATTCCGCACTGGATGCCCTGGCAGCAACATCAGGGCTGGGTGACGCTCCGCATCATGAGCATTCACCATCTCGATACGTTCCGTTACTGGTTCGGCAGCCCCGAACGTGTTTTTGCCAGCGTGCGGACCGATCCGCGGACGACCTTCCCGCATGATGATGGCATTGCGTTGTACATTCTGGAGTACGCCCATGGTCTGCGGGCTTCGGGCTGTGATGATGTTTGGACCGGTCCCGCGAAAGAAGGCTCGGCGAGCGACATTGGCATTCACTGGCGGATCGAAGGGACCCGGGGCATCGCACGTGGCACGATCGGCTGGCCAGACTATCCCGCACGGTCACCCAGCACGCTCGATTACACCACGATCGATCTCGGCGACCAATGGCAATCACCCCGCTGGGAGGACGTCTGGTTCCCGGATGCGTTCATTGGTCCGATGGCCGATTTGCTGATCGCCTTGGAAGAACGGCACCAGCCCCGACTCTCCGGCCGCGACAATCTGCATACGATGGCCTTAGTCGACGCCTGTTATCAATCGGTCGAAGAACACCGGGCGATCAAGTTGGAAGAGATCTTCCAGCACTCCCATCAACCCGCCGACGAGGCTTGATGTTATGCGATTTCTGATGCGCGTCATTTCCGTGATCTTGGCGTTGGCTGGATGGGTCAACTCGGTGTCCGCGCAAGAGAAGGGAACACCACCCTCTCCCACGCTCGACGCTCTTGTCTCCGGGCGATTGAAGATCGTTGATCTTACCTGGACGCTTGATGAGACCAATCCCTATTGGCCGGCGGCGAATTACGAACCCTTTCGGTTGACGACGATCGCGACGCTCGAAAAGAACGGAGTCCTTTCCAAGGCGTTCTACACCCCGGAGCATCTGGGAACCCATCTCGATGCCCCGAATCATTTCGAGGCGAATCAGCCATCGGTTGATGAACTGCAACCGATTCAACTTTTCGCACCCGGCGTGGTGATTGATGTCAGCGCGCGTTGTGAAGTCGAACCCGATTTTCGCTTGAGTGTGGCGGACATCGCGCATTGGGAGCGCGATCATGGCAGCATTCCCGACGGGGCAGTGGTCTTCCTGTTGACTGGTTGGGGCCAGCACTGGAAGAACTATCCGCGCTACAAGAATCAGGACGCGATGGGCCAAATGCACTTTCCCGGTTACTCCGCCGAGGCCGCCCGCTGGTTGGTCAAGGAACGCAACGTTCGAGGCGTGGGAATCGACACGCTGAGCATCGATTATGGTCCCTCGAAGGACTTCATCGTGCATCACATTATCAATGGGGCCGGACGGTACGGATTAGAGAACGTCGCCCGGCTGGAACAACTGCCTGCGAGCGGGTTCTATCTGTCCGTTGCCCCGGTGAAGATCAAAGCCGGTACGGGCGGCCCGGTACGGCTGATGGCGATCCTGCCGTGATCCTTTGCGGGATCTCGCCGATTACACCTTGTGGTAATCGCGGTACCATTTCACAAAGCGGCTGATGCCCTCTTCGATGGTCGTGGCCGGTTTGAAACCGACATCACGGATCAAATCATCGACATCAGCAAAGGTGGCGGGGACGTCGCCGGCCTGCATGGGCAGCATCCGCTTTTCGGCTTTCCTGCCCAGGCATTCTTCCAGCACAGAAATCATGTACATCAATTCCACCGGCTGGTTGTTGCCAATGTTGTAGACGCGGTAAGGGGCAAAGCTGGTGGCCGGGTCGGGATGGGCACCGGTCCAACTGGGGTTGGGAGCGGCGGTGTTGTCCGCCACGCGAATCACGCCTTCGACAATGTCATCGACAAACGTAAAATCGCGACGCATCTTGCCTTCGTTGAAGACGTCGATCGGTTTCCCCGCCAGGATGGCCTCGGCGAACAGCCACATCGCCATGTCAGGACGGCCCCAGGGGCCATAGACCGTGAAGAACCGCAGGCCGGTTGTGGGAAGTTTGTAGAGCTGGCTGTAGCAATGAGCCATCAGTTCGTTGGCTTTTTTCGTGGCGGCATACAGGCTCATGGGGTGATCGACATTGTGATGAATCGAGAACGGCATGGTGGTATTGGCCCCATACACCGAACTCGATGACGCATAGGCCAGATGCCGGATGCCGTGATGCCGACAGCCTTCCAGGATGTTCGTGAAGCCCACGATGTTACTGTCGATGTAGGCGTGAGGGTTGGTGAGCGAATAGCGGACACCGGCCTGGGCTGCGAGATGAATGACGATCTCGAAGCCGCCGGTTTTGAAGACCCGATCCATCGCCTCGCGGTCGGCGAGATTGACCTTGTGGAACGAGAAGCCGGGGCGGTTGGCCAGTTGCTTCAGCCGGTCTTCTTTCAACTGCACGCGGTAGTAGTCGTTGACGACATCGAGCCCAACGACTTCATCACCCCGGTCGAGTAGCTTCTGGCTGACGTGAAAGCCGATGAATCCCGCGGCGCCGGTGACCAGATAACGCATGCCTTATTCCTTCCAGACTTTTGAACCGAATTCCATCTCGGTGACGCCAGGCACTGGCGTAGGGACGCCGCCGTGGTGAGTGTATGCGATGCTCATGAGCAAGGAAAGCGAGGATGATTGTATCGATTGGATTGTTTGTGATGGCTCGGAAAGGGGTGGGCAGCAGTGGAAACCCTGCAGTCGTGCTCCTTCTCGGCATTTGCGGAACCGAACTTGACCCCATTTTGAAAATTCTTCTATAACCCGCGCCACTCGGAGTCAGGCACGGGTCCCAGGGGGGGCTCGAGGAGCGTCTGGCACCTCGTTCCTCAAGGTTCGGAGAGGTTTCATCATGGGTGAAGGGAATCACCTGTCCACAACCGGGACAACCCCGGCCAATTCACAGCGTCCTCAAAACCGTATGTTGATGATCGTCGGCGGAACCGCCGTGGTCCTCATCGCGGGTCTCGTCGTCATGCAGACGTTCCGCTCACAACCGGGGCAAGCTGCGGAATCGGCCGGGACAGCCAAACTCGGTACCACCACCCAGCGACCGAATTACGCGAAAGTCGGCAAAGACTCCATCACCTATGACATGGTGGCGGAAGAGTGTGTGGCCCGTTATGGCAAGGAAGTTCTCGACGACCTGATCAACCGGATGTTGATTCTCCAGGCTTGCGAAGCTCAGGGAGTATCGGTGTCAGAAGAAGAAGTCACCGCCGAAGTGATGCGGATTTCCAAGCGGTTCAATCTGGCTGCCGATCAATGGTACAAGATGCTGGAAGCCGAACGGAACATCACTCCGATGCAGTACCGCCAAAGCGTCATCTGGCCGATGCTGGCTTTGAAGAAGCTGGCTGGTGAGCAGGTTGATCTGACCGAAGAAGAAATGAACAAAGCCTTTGTGCGGAACTATGGGCAGCGCGTGAAGGCCCGGCTCATTCTGCTCGATAACCCCCGCCGTGCCCGGGAATGCTGGGAACTGGCCGCCCAGAATCCTGAAAACTTTGAAAAGCTGGCTCAGGACTTTTCCATCGACCCGAACAGCCGGGCTCTTGGTGGTACGATTCCTCCCATCCCGCGTTATTCCGGCAACGAGGCCCTGGAAACAGCCGCCTTCAAGTTGAAGGATGGAGACATCTCCGGCTTGATCGAACTGCAATCGGGTCGCTATGCCATCCTGAAGTGTGAAGGCCGAACCGAACAGGTGGTGACCACCATCGACGAAGTTCGTGACAGCCTCTACGAAGAACTGATGGAAGCCAAAACTCAGGAATCGATCGCCAAAATCTTCGAAGACATCAAGAAGAACACGCAGATCGACAACTATCTGACACAAACGTCGACCGGTCCGAATCGCCCCTTCAATGGCGCTGCGGCTGGCGGCATTCAGCAGACCAGCGGTCAAGTCCCGGTTCGTACGGGTATCCGTCCGGCAACGGCGACCTCCCCACGGGCCACCACGCCTCAGTAGCACTCGCGTTCGCCGCGAGGCAACGCCGAGTGCTGCCCTGTTAGTCCACGTAAACCCATCACGCCATGTTGCGACCGAACCCGCAACATGGCGTGACTGTTTGTTGGGACTTAAGAAAATCCCGCGCCTGAAACGTGGTGCCAGAAACACAAAGACCCACCCGATAGTTACGGGTGGGTCTTTGTGTTTTATCTCACTCTCAACTCTTAACCATCAACCTGTGACTCATGCGGCTTTGTGCAGCTTCTTCCATTTCCGCTCGACTTGTAGCGGCAGATACCACATGCGGGCATACCATTCGTCGCTCGTATCGATTTCCGGGGTCGCACTTTCTGCCGTCTTGCGGAGAGCCAGCAGTGAATCGGCTTGGGCGATCAGTTCGTAATTCGGATGCCGTGAGACGAATCGTTGCACCGCCAGCCAGACGCCCCGTAACTCGGGGACCACATCATGGAAGCAGACGACCCCACCGACGGCGAGGAGTCGCGTCCATTTAAGATCGATCGTCACGCTACGAATTTTGTGACAACCATCGATCAGCATAAAGCTGTAGGCTTCCTGGCGGGCAGACGCGTCTTCAAACGCCACATCGCTGGTGGAGACACGGAAATCGACGGTCCCCGGATCGAGATCATGATCCCGCAGATTCTTGCAGACGGTGTCTAACTGCTGGGGGAAGTACTTCATCGGGTCCACGACCACAAATCGGCGTTGCTCAACCGGTAGTGCATCGAGCATGGCACAGAGAGTCCCACCGGCAGCCGTACCGATTTCCAACCGTAGTCCGTCCGTGGGTGCCTGTTGCAGCGTTTCCAGCAGCAACTGATGTTCGGCCGGGGTCATTTCGGCTTCTAACGTCGTCGCACAGCGTCGCATGTCGGCAAGCTCCCGTGATTATAGAGCCACAAAAAGTAGGACTTTCGACGCAATCTCACAAGATCAAATTCGACGGCATGTTATGATGAAACGCCCCGGACTGTGCGAAGAAATCCGTTTCGCATTCGCCACTTAGGAATGATTGTGTCCGACCATGATTGAACTTTCTGCCGCGCTCGACACCGTCTGCCGCACTGTCGCACCCTTCCCGGCGGAACCGTGCTCATTGGAAAGCTGCCTCGGATTGACGCTGGCGAATGAGATCATCAGCGACATCGATTCGCCACCGTTCGATAAAGCCCTGATGGACGGATACGCGGTGGTGGCCGCCGATGTCGCTACCGGGACGGCGACATTGAACGTCATTGAACGCATTACCGCAGGTCAGGTTCCGACACAGGTTGTGACATCGGGGACCGCCATCCAGATTATGACTGGCGCTCCTTTACCACAGGGAGCCGATGCGGTGGTGCGGATCGAAGACACGAAACTGGACGGAGTTGTCGTTCAGATCGTCGGGAAACCCGTGGCAGCAGAGGCGAGTGTGATTCGCCGGGGAACCTCGCTGAAGGTCGGTGAAACGGTGCTGGCAGCGGAAGTTCGATTGACTCCGTCTCGGATTGGGGCCCTCGCGGAACTGGGGCAGGCTCAGGTGGCCGTCCGTCGAGCACCCCGGATTGCCGTCTTGGCCACGGGAGATGAACTGGTGCCCATCGATCAAGTCCCCGGACCGGGGCAGATTCGGAACACCAACGAAGCGATGTTGTGTGCCCAGATTCGGACGGCCGGAGCCGTGCAAGTACCGCTCGGGATTGCGCGGGACAACCGGGAAGACTTGGCGGCGAAGATCCAGCAGGGGTTGCAGGCCGATATTCTGGTCCTCTCCGGGGGGGTTTCCGCGGGGAAACTCGATCTGGTGCCCTCGGAACTCTCCGCCGCCGGAGTCCGTGAAGTCTTCCACAAAGTGAACATGAAGCCTGGGAAACCGGTCTGGTTCGGCACCTTTACTCCGCCCGAGACGGGCCGCACGGTCGCAGTATTCGGCTTGCCGGGAAATCCGGTCAGCAGTATGGTCTGTTTCGAACTGTTCGTTCGGACCGCAGTGCGGCGACTGATGGGAAGCGAACCCGCCCGTCCCGCGGCGATCTCGGCGACAGTTTTGAACGTGTTTCGACACCGCAGTGACCGACCAACCTACCACCCGGCGGAGATCACCTGGACAGCGACGGGGCCACAGGTCCGGTTGCTGCCCTGGCAGGGCTCTTCCGATTTACGGGCCACCGTGTCGGCAAATGGCATGGCGGTGCTTCCTGCGGAAGAGCAACTGTTTCAACCCGGCGATCGCGTGGACGTGGTGAGTTGGGATGCTTGAATAGAGAACCTCTGGTTGCCCGCAACCAGGAGAAACGTGAGAAACCAACGGTATCCGCTTCCAAGGATGGAAAGCATGAGCCTTAGCGTGGCCGATCCTCAGACCTCACAGACTCCTACCGTACCGGCTGATCGGACGGCTCACGAAATTATCGCCGCCGCGCGCACCGTCAAGGCGCAGCAACCGCCGCGTGCCCCGTTTCGCTCGGCAGCCTCGCTGACATTGCTGTCGGGGCTTGCCATGTGGGCAAGTTATTATCCGTTGAATTTCAGCCCGCTGGCCTGGATCGCACTCGTTCCCGTATTGATGCTTATTCGCCTGCGGCAACCCACGCGGCGGATGTCACTAGCCTGCTATCTGGGCGGTCTGGCCTGGTTCCTCCCCACGTTGCAATGGATGCGGTTGGGCGATCCGAGCATGTATGTCGCCTGGTTGGCCTTGGCGGCCTATCTCGCGGTCACATTTCCCGTGCTGGTCGGCTTGTGTCGACTGGCCCGAACACGGTGGTCGGTGCCGATGGTAGTTTCGGTTCCCATCGTCTGGGTCGCTCTGGAGTATGTGCGAGCACACCTCTTTACCGGGTTCGCGTGGTATCTGTTGGGCCATTCGCAATACCGCTGGTTGGAACTGATTCAGATCAGCGATCTCGTGGGGGGCTATGGCGTGAGCTTCGTGATGGCCGCGAGTGCCGCCGCCATGGCCTCGCTGATTCCCATCGGCTGGTTCTCGCGACTGAAGTTGCTGGCACCCGGCGTCGCTCCCATTGTCGGAGTCTGGCCATCGTCTCGGCTGCCCACCTTCGTGGCCACAGGACTGGTGCTTTTTACTCTGGGTTATGGATTTGTGCGGCGCGAACAGGCGGCCTTCACTCCCGGTCCGCGGGTGGGTCTGGTTCAGGGGAATTTCGTCGCGTCCTTGCGACTTCCTGAAGAAAACTATGGTCGGCAGTACCTCACCCACATGAAGCTGACTGCCCTCGCCGTGCGGGAACAACCCGATGTCATCATCTGGCCCGAAGGGATGTTCCGTTGGCCATTGACCTCGGCACCGAGCGGCTTGAGTGATGAAGAACTGCAGCAACTGGCCCCGAAAGCTCCGCCGGAATTCTGGCGCGATACCAGCGTGCGCGAAACCTTGACGAAGGAATCGCAGAAGACCGGGGCGGCCATTATCTACGGCATCCCCTGTGTCGATCTGCAGACCGATGGCAGCATCGAACATGGAAACTCGGCCGTCTTCGTCCGGCCCGACATGGGCATCTCGGGTCGCTATGACAAGATGCACCTGGTTCCTTTCGGCGAGTACCTGCCATTTCACGACACATTCCCCTGGTTGCACAAACTCACGCCTTATCCCGCGGACTTCGGCTTGCATGCGGGGACTTCGACTTCGGTTTTCGAGTATCAGAACTGGCGGATGCTTCCCGTCATCTGCTTTGAAGACACGGTGCCCCATCTGGTCCGCAACATGGTTCACTCAGCGTCAACGAGTCCGCAGGGTGATGTCGATGTACTGGTGAATCTCTCAAACGATGGCTGGTTCCACGGTTCCAGCGGTCTCGATCAGCACCTCATCACGGCGGCGTTTCGAGCCGTGGAATGCCGGACCCCGATGGTCCGTGCGGTCAACACCGGCATCTCTGCAGTCATCGATGGTGATGGGGCGATCCGTGAGCCCGATGTCTTCATTGATGGCGATAAAGGGGGCCGCAAGACCTCGAAAGACCCGAGCACCGGCCGCTGGTATCGCCAACTGAATGCGGCAGTGGTTTCGACCGTGCCACTCGATGCCCGGGGCAGCCTGTATGTGAGCTACGGCGACTGGTTCGCGATGCTCTGCCTGATGCTGTCCCTGTTCACAGCGTTATCGGCATTCCTGCCACAAAATGTTAAGCAACCCATTTAGCCCCCGGTTGCTCGCAACCGGGGGATGATGCGCTACAGAATCTCCAACGTCGGCATGGAGGGGGTTTCCAGCAGTGACTTGGCGATCTGCATGGCGGCGTTTTCGCAGACATTCAGCAGATGAGATCGCGACGGGTTGTCTTCGCTGAAGAGCTTCGCCATTTCCCCCGCATCACCGCGGATGCGAATGCCAGCATCAATGGGGATTTCGCCGAGAAAAGGAATTCCCAACTCGGCGGCCTTCTGCTGAGCCCCGCCTCGGCCGAAGATTTCGCCCGTCATGTTTTCGACCATCCCCAAGACGGGGATCTTCACCTGCCGGTACATTGCCACGGCTTTGACGGCATCGAGCAAAGCGACCTGTTGCGGGGTGCACACCACAATCGCCCCGGCCAGCCCGAGCAGTTGCGACAAGGTCAGCGAGACATCACCGGTACCGGGGGGCAGGTCGATGATCAGGTAATCGAGTTCGCCCCATTCGGTATCCTTGAGGAACTGCGTGATCGCGCGATGCAGCAACGGCCCGCGCCAGATCACCGCCTGATCGGGCTTGATGAAGTAGCCGATCGAAATGACCTTGAGCCCGTTCACTTCGACGGGAAACATCCGCTCGATTTCTTCACCGTTTTCGAGCTGGGTCTTCATGGCCATCGGTTGACCACCGCCGCCGACCAGATGCGGCACGCTGGGGCCATACACGTCAGCATCCATCAGACCGACTTTGCAGCCGAGCGATTGCAGACCAAACGCGATCGAAGTGGCGACCGTGCTTTTTCCCACGCCCCCCTTGCCGCTACCTACGGCGATGACGTTCTTCACCTTGAGGCCGATCGAGCCGCCGGTGTTCTTGCCTTTGACAACCGCGGTGAACTGCACGTCAACCGGGCCAAGTTCAGGCACACCCGCGAGGGCCGCCTGCACCGCATCGGCGATGCGTTCCCGCTTCGGATAGGCAGGGGTTGGCAGTTCGATCTGAATCGTCGCCTGACCCTTGTCGCCGAGTTTGGCTCCCTTGAGCATGCCGAGTTCACCGAGCGAACGGCCCACTTCCGGGTCACGCAGGTTACGAAGACGTTCAAGCAGTTGGAATTCAGTCGGCATCGGACGATCCTGGCTGGACAAATCAATGGGCTTGGATGTTGGAATGGCCCCACAGTGCTATGTGAGTTCTAGCACCGGCGAACTGCGGAAACAATCGGCCCGCCTCGGTTGGCAGTGCTTTGGGTAACGTTCAACGATCTCAAGCCGATTCTCTGCACGGCCCAGGGAAAAAGATTGATTTTCACGCGACAAGTCGATTGACTGTACGATGAGTATGTTCAGTGTTCGGTTTTGGGTCGTAAAAGGGGCGATGGAATGTTCACCAGCTGTTCTCTGAAATGTTTGGTGGTCTTCCTGGGAGTTTTTCAGGGGGTGGCCACAGCCCAGTCGACATTGCAGACCCACCTGCTACAGATTCGTTACTACAAGTCTCTGACCTTCACCAACGGAGAGGCAGACAGAATTCTGGCCGATGTTTCGAAGCTATTGCAGGACTGTGACGGTACTGATGATGTCGCCTGCCCCGTGGAGTTCAAACGCAAGGGGGCGGTCAAGCAGTTTACGGAGGGCAACGGAAGTGTCGATTCCGAAGCTGATTACAAAGCCGTTCTGAAAGTTCCGGGACAGGTCAAAATCGTTGATGAGTTGAACTGGTGTGGTGGGCCCAAACCGGAAGCGATTGGATGTGCCGATACTCCGGGTGACTCGATTGTTGTCGAACGGTATACGGCCAGTGAAGAAGGTGTGTTATGGGCTCATGAAATCGGCCATAACAAAGGACTGCCTCATCGGCACGGTACTGATGTCTTGATGAAGGCCTATGTCCACCAGACTCACACACGGATCAATCAAGCGGAATCACAAGCGTTTCTGTCGACCCAGGCCGTTGCTCAGTCGGGGCAACAAGGGCCTGCCATGAGCGTGCAGGATTTTGTTCGCAATATGTACTTTGAAGGTATTCCCTGGGACGAGGCCATGAAGTATGGGCCGGGAGATGCCAAGATCCTGCTCGACATGTTGCAGAATCCGGAAAACGCTCCGTATCGGGCGAATATCATCACCACCCTCTGCCTGATTGGAGATGAACGGTCCGCGGCGTCAGTCATGGAATTCATCATGGCCGGAGAAGGGCCTCTCAGCGATGCCGATTATACCGCGAAGAAGGCGGCACTGGTGCATCTCGGTCACTTGTTGCAGCGCTACAAAAACCCAGAAGGTTTTCGGCTGCTGCAGGAAGTTGTCCGAAAGGATGAGCTTCTTGTAAGTCAACTCCACTGGAGCCCTCCCAAGGGGAAAACGGCGGAATATCGCAATCAGCAACTCCGCACGATGGCACTCTATGGGTTAGCCTACAGCGGCCCGTCCGGACTGGAAGTTCTGCAGAACCTGCAAAAAAACGGCTTGGAAGACAACGTCAAGTTGACGGAGAATGAGCAGGCGGTGTTGCAGGAAGCCGTCAAGATTTCGCGCGAGATCTCTGAAAAAGGTCTGATGAGATACTACGAGGATTCGCGAAAATAACTTGTGCCATGGCACATTGGCCGAGGCGGGATTTGAACCCGCACGCCCCTTGCGGGACTTCGGATTTTAAGTCCGATGCGTCTGCCTGTTCCGCCACTCGGCCGGAGTGGTTTGCGAGCTGAATCGTGTGATCCGCCCGCGCGACAGAGAGGAAGAATAGCATACCGGTTCGCGCGGGTCGAGCAGTCGACAACACGAACGCTTCAGAATCAGGCGGCCCGTCGTTCGGCGGCAGCCGGTGACGGGAAAACTGGTGATTTCCCTTGCAGCACGCGTTCCGCCTGCACATGCAGATCATCGAGCGCAGTCTGCACCACGCCGACATAGTGGTGCAATTGTTCGCGGGACAAATCGGGGGGCACGGCGATGGGTTCGCTGGTGAGCAGGTAAATGGTGGTGAACGGTTTAGGGATCAGCATGTCGGTCCAGCTCCCCTGAATCCGCCAGCCACTCCGGCAGACATAGGCCGCGACACAAATCCTGCGGCCGGTCTGGGAGGCGAGAAAAACCGCCCCGGGCTTCAGTTCGCGACGCGGGCCGCGGGGTCCATCTGGGGTGATGACAATGTGCTTACCGGCCGTGTCATCGAGGAGTTGCTTCAGGGCTTGGGCACCGCCCTTGCTGGTGGAACCGCGGACCGTGCTGTACCCAAGGATCGCCATCGCGTCGGCAAGGTAACCCCCATCCTGATGCCGGCTGACGAGGCAGCACGTCCGTTCGCGGACCCGTTTCACCGAGCAGAACGTCGGCAGAACCAACGCATCGTGCCAGGTGCAAAGGATAAACCGTTCCGGATCATCCGGCCCGGCAATGTACTTCAAGGTCAGCCGCTCGGAAGGAGCCAGATGAATCTTGCGGCAGGTTGCGAACAACGTCCGAAACCCCACGATTCCCAACCAGACAGCAAGCTTGTTCAACCAACGACTACGAATTTTCACGGCGATTTCTCCCCCACATGACCGGGGAAGTTTATGCCATCAGTCGATTTCTCGGAACAGCAGTTTGCATAGAGTGACGGACGCGATTTGCCCTCGGTGACTAAGACCGTTCGACACCGAGAAACGCTTTCAACTCCGCGAACGACCACATGTCGTCAGCCAAGCCATCCACGCGGCCGTCCTGCAGCATCGCTTGAGCGAGACGCTGCACAATGTGCCCTGTTGCAGCCAACGTTTCCACAGGGGAAACACAGATTTTAAAGCCCATCTGTTCCAGTTCACTCGCGGAAAGAATCGGGGTTTTGCCGCCGACCAGCATGTTCGCCAACTGCGGTTTTCGGATCTCAGTGGCGATGCGGCGGAGTTCCTCGATCGATTCCGGGGCTTCCACGAAGATCAGATCAGCTCCCGCATCGGCATAGTGTTGAGCCCGTTTGATCGCGGCGTCCAAGCCTTCGACAGAACGGGCATCGGTGCGGGCGATGATGACAAAATCGGGATTGTGTCGAGCCTCCAACACATACTGCAGGCGGTCCAGCATCTCGGTGGTCGAAACCACAGCTTTCCCGGCAAAATGGCCACAACGCTTGGGAAAGACTTGGTCTTCAATGAGCATCCCCGCCGCACCGGCAGCTTCGAATTCGCTGACGGTCCGTGCGATGTTGGCCGGACCACCAAAACCCGTGTCGCCATCCACAATCACAGGAATCGAAACCACTGCCGCCACTCGCCGCACCTGGTCGGCCATTTCGGTCATCGTGAGGAGACTCAGGTCGGGCAGACCGAGTTGACTCGCCGTCACGCCAAACCCGCCAAGGAACAGGAGTTCCATGCCGGCTTGCTCACAGACTTTGGCGGTGAAGACATCGTGCGGGGCCAATGTCCGCAGAATGCCCGGGCGATCAAGCAACCGGCGCAACTGTCGGGGAGCGGAATCAGACATCACGGAACCATCAGAGAAAAGCGGGGCAATCTGGTCGCTATGGTACGAGAAAACGCGAAAATTGCTCTAGGAGCGATCGGCAGATTTTGCTAGTTTCCGCGCGATCACCGGTCCCGCGCGATCGGAGCGGACCAAGGATGGAATCTGGCAAATCCAGGAAAGGATGCTGCACCATGCGTCGCGAAGACAACAGCCGGGGCTTCTTCCCGGCGGGAGGCAAGTGGGGGAGCGTGGCGTTGTGTGCCACCCTGTGTTGGAGTGCAATGGGTTCAACGGGCTGGGCTCAAGGGTCGCGGCCATCGCTGACCCCGAATCGTCCACCAGCGACCCGGGTGTCGTACAGTCCCGAGCAAACTCGGGACATCATCGATACCCTCAGCAATGATTTCATGAACGACTTCTCACGTCGTCGTTTTCCCGGGTCGAATGATCCATTCGGGAACGGCAACAATGGGAACACACGCCCGGCAAACACCGGTACACTCACGCAACAGATGCGCACACTGCGGCCGTTGATGCAGGAATTCTCCGACGATATGTCGCAGTTGACATACGAGCTGAATGATGAAGTCCGCCGTGTGCCGACCATTCGTCCCATGCTGACCGATGCCATTAAAGTGGCCTCCCAGGCGGTAGGTCTCAACACCCTGCTGAGCCAGGTCAATGACCATCAGTTCGTGCTCAACGAAGTCCAGAATCTGGATGCGAGCTGGCGGGAACTGGCTTACCGGCTCGGTAATGTTCGCGGTTTAAGCCGCGGGACATTGGACCGTGTGGCCTCGCTGAATCAGATCAACAACGATATCGATAATGCCATCGGTATCGCACCGCAGCTCAACAGCCGCGACTTGTACGACAAGACGAACGCGCTCGCTCAAGACCTGCGGAACCTCATCGATGATGTGCAGGCGGAATTGGGTCCTCGCGAAGCCCAGCCGTTCCTGCTGTCGTTGAGCCGTGCCCGTCAGCAGATCCTGAACATCGCTTCGATGATCAATCAATCGAACGTCGATATCGAAATGATCCGGAACGAGTACAAGCGGTTCCAGACGATGTGGTATCCGGAACGCGTGAAGCTGCAGGAATACGACAGCCGTTACTTTGAACGCAGCCTCCGCCGCATTACCCAGACCGACGGCGAAATCCATCAGTTGCTGCTGCTCCCCACCAAGGTCGACAATCAGCAACTGCTGTATCTGACTTCGGCACTGAAGAAGGACATTGATGAGTTCTTCGACCGGACCTCGTTGAAGCTCCTCATGCATATGCCCCGCGCGGATCGCGTGGCGGTGGTCGCCAGTGAGTTCTATGGCGTGTGCGAGCACTTCATCGACGAAGTCAACTCGAATACCAAGTACGACCAACTGGTCGATTCGTTCCGCTACATCGAAGATGCTCAGCGGGATTTCGCGAATGTCTTCTACGACATGGAAAGTGACGAAGCCCTTGCGGCTCTGCATCAGATCGAAGTCACCATTCAGGCTTTGAGTGCCTCGTTGCAGGTGGAACGCGATGACTTTGATCGTCAGCGGGCGGTTGATCTGGCGGCGAACGTTGAAACCTTGACTGACCAGCTCGATTGGGCGGCTCAGCGGTGGTTCTCACAAGACCGCCAGTCATTCGCCACGGCCTGCATGCAGGAAATCGCCAAAATGAAGCAGCAGACCGCCCGGCTGAACCAGGATCTTGTGCGTGGGGCATCGCTGTCCCAGCTCCGGACCGAATCGGAACAGCTCTACAACACCTGGCGGAATGTCTACAACTATCTGGTGAAGTGCCAAACGAGCGACCGGTCCAATCTCGGTCGGCTGTCGTCGAACATCACGCCGGCTCTTGTTGAACTCCGGACGCTGTTGAATCACTAGATTCTATCGCGATCGGTTGTTGACTGAGACATGAAAGAAGCCCGGGGGAGTTGGTCCCCGGGCTTCTATGTTTTGGTTGCTAGTTTTATTTAGGTTAATCCGGCAATCGGTTCCGCATGGTAGACCTGATGCGGCCGTGAGAGGTCATCGTGCCAGGCAATGGTGTCGGGCAGACCGAGTGAGGAGTAGATGGTCGCCCCCAGGTTTTCCGGGGTCTGTGGGTTGTCGGTGGGATAGCCACCAATCTTGTCCGTCGCCCCGATGATGCGGCCGCCTTGAATGCCACCCCCGGCGAGGAAGACACTCTGCACCGCTCCCCAATGGTCACGCCCCGGGTGCTTGTAGTGTTGCGTTAAGCCGAACACTTTGGGAGTCCGGCCGAATTCCCCTGCCATCACGATTAACGTCGAATCGAGTTGCCCGGTTGCCTGCAGGTCGTCCAGTAACGCGGAAAGAGCTCGATCGGTGGGCGGGAAAAGATAGTCTTTGAGGTGCGGGAAAGCATTGCCGTGGGTGTCCCAGGTCTCATTATTCCCGAGATTCACCTGCACGAGACTGACGCCGGCGGTGACGAGGCGTTTCGCCATCAGCAGCGACCAGCCGAACGAGTTCCGACCATAACGTTCCTGCTCCGCATCGGGAGCGGCTGTCACATCGAACGCCGAACGGACACGCGGGTCGGTCAGCAGCGAGACGGCATTCTCACGATGCCGGTCGAATTGTTCGGTCGCGGCGGCGGTGTCCCATTGGCGGCGCTGTTCGTCGATGGTTCCGAGTAACGACAACCGAGACAGCACCCGCTGTTGCGACAATGCGTCCGGCAGCGACAAGCTCGGGGCCTGAAACGTCAGTCCCTTAAAGTTCTCTTTGCCACGGGCGTGATGGAATTCGTATTCCGGATAGGCCCCATATGTGGTCGAATTGAACGGGGCGGCTTCGATGAACCACGGATCGCGGCGGTTGCCCATCTGCCCGGCGAACTGCCCGGGAATGACCCGGCCGGTGCGATGGATCATCCGTTCCGGCAACACGACCGCCGGCGGCAGGTTATTCCGTGCGGAGACCACATCGCCTACCACCGACGCGATGGCTGGCCAATCCTGCGGCATCGGTTTGCTGGCACTGAAGGTCGGCGGCAATGTGTTCCGACCGGTCAGCATCAGCATATGGCCTTCGGAATGCTCGTTCCGGGTATGGGTCAGCGAGCGGACCACCGACCACATCTGACTCCGCTCGGCCAGTCTGGGCAGATGCTCGCAGATCTGCAAACCCGGCGTGCGGGTGGCAATCGGGGCGAATTCCCCGCGGATATTTTCCGGCGCCAAGGGTTTCGGGTCGAAGCTGTCGTGTTGGCCCAATCCGCCCGACAGAAAGATGTAAATCACGCTGCGGTGAGGAGTTGCAGTAGCGGCCTCGGAACGCAAGGCTGCCAGATGGTTCGTCCCCAAGCCCAACAGACCCACCGCCCCTGCCTGCAGCATGGTCCGTCGGTTTGTGGTGGGATGTTGCCAGCCCGCTGCCATTGTCGACCCTCGCGATTCAACCCATCAACTGGCGCTTGTGCATTGACTCTATCGGCGAACAGGCGTTCTCACAAGACGCGAGAGCGAGAATCCAGCGAAAAATCATTCGACAGTTCGCACAGATGCCGATAACATATCCACCCGCGCTGATCCGTCACCCGCTGATTGCGGAGTCTGCTGATGTTGTCGATTTGGAATCATGGTACCGACCGTTTACCCCGACGGCGCGTGCTGCAGGCGGGCGGTGCGGGTTTGCTCGGTCTGTCGCTGCCGAAAGTGCTCGCGGCCGAAGAAGTCACCACCGAGGCCATCGCGAAAGCCAAGTCGGTCATCTTTCTGTTTCTGTTCGGCGGACCCAGCCAACACGAAACATTCGATTTGAAGCCCAATGCCCCGGACAAAATCCGCGGCCAGTTCAGCCCCATTACCTCCCGCACGCCGGGTCTGCACATCTGCGAAAAGCTCCATAGGCTCGCCAGCATTTCCGACAAGTTCGCCGTGTTACGGACGCTGTCGCATGCTTACAACGACCATAGCGGCGGCGGGCACTATCTGCAGACGGGTCAACGCTGGCAGATTCCCGTCGGCGGCGGTTTCAACGCGACCCCCAAAGACTGGCCGTCGATGGGCTCCGTGGTCGACTACATCCAACAGCAGAAGTACGGAGCTCCCACCGACCTGCCGAACTACGCCGTGGTCCCCAACTCACTCGGTCGCATTCAAACGTACTCGGTGCAACTGGTGCGGCCCGGTGAATATGCCGGCTGGCTCGGTCGTGGTTACGACCCGGTCACCACCCGCATCGAAAAGCGGGATAAGAAAGACAACCCGTACTTCCGCACCTGTACCGACGAGGAACTCACGTTCCAGCTCGATGGGTTGCTGTCACCGCAGGAGATCACGCTCGACCGCATGCATCGGCGGCAATCGCTCCTCTCTCAATTCGATGCTGAACGCAGCCGGATTGATTCCGCCCGTTCCCTCTCCGAATACGATCGCTTCCAGCAGCGGGCCCTCAATCTCGTGACTTCGCAAAAGACACGCGAAGCGTTCGACATTACCCGCGAACCCGCCGCGTTGCGTGAACGGTATGGGCGGCATCTCTTCGGCCAATCGACGTTGCTGGCCCGGCGGTTAGTGGAAGCCGGTGTCCGTTTCGTCACCGTCCATTGGGACTGTCCCGATGGTTACAGTTGGGATTCTCACAGCCACGCCAACGATGTCGCCAACAATCTGCTGCCAGGGTTCGATCAGTCGGCTTCCGCCCTGCTGGAAGACCTGTCGCAACGTGGGCTGCTCGACGAAACGCTGGTCATCGCCTGTGGTGAGATGGGGCGGACACCGAATGTGAATCGCAGCGGCGGCCGCGATCACTGGTCGACTTTGTTCCCCGTCCTCATGGCCGGTGCCGGTGTGCGCGGCGGTATTGCCTATGGTGAGTCGGACAAGGACGGAGCCTACCCGGCGACCACTCCCATTCGACCGGAAGATCTCGCAGGCACGATCTATCAAGCCATGGGCATCGACCCGCACGTCCGCCTGCCGGACATTCAGGGTCGCCCGGTCCCGATTCTCGAAGACGCAAACCCGGTGACGGATATCTTCGGGTAACTCAGTACCACGAAGTAATCAGATCGACACCTTTTTGCAGTACGCTCTTCCAGGCTTTTTCGGAAGTGGCATCAAAGTCCGGCGTGTGCTTTTTCACCGTCCGGATCAATGCGCCGATCCATAACGGATAGAGTTCGGGGCGAATGTTGTATCCGCCGCGGCTATGAGTCTTGCCAAGATGTTCCAGCTTGGACACGGCCAGTTGCTTGCCAGCGGCATACATGATCAGAAACGCCAGGCCGGAACGGAGAGCCTGCTTCTGAGCGGGCATGTCCGTCTTCGCGAAGAAGGCTCGAATTTCCGGCGATTGGCTGGTGAAGTCGGCGTAGAAATCGTCGAAGAACTCAGGCTTCAGCGAACACGAGCCGTACTGTCGATTCACAATTTGATAGTTTTGCAGGTCTGCGTCGGTCGTGGGGTTGGGAGTGTTCAGAGTGGTCGACATCGCGCGGTTCCTCGAATCTCTTGCCGTGCGTGGTGCCCTCTTTGCTTGAGGATTGTCTGAGTGGCAGCCCGCAGGTGCTCAGTACAAACATAGATTGAATCTGGATGAATGCCTCCAGATTTCTTGCTGAGCGGGGATTCACCTCGCAACGGGGGGGCAGTGACGTTCCGATGCAAGTCCCCGTTCGGTCGATATCTGTTATCAGCCGTTTTCTGTCACGCCGACCGCCCCTGTTGCACCGCCACGCAAGAACAGCCAGGCACTGGTCGCAGCCACGGCGACACAGGGGAGCAGGAACAGTAGTTCGCCTAATCCCACGGGCCTGGATGACAGGGTGATAATCACCAGCACGCAGGCGATTGCCAGGAAGCCCAGGCACAGCGAACCGGCTCGTTGCAGCTGTGGCACAAAACCCGCCGCGATCAATCCCAACCACAGCACCGGAGCCACATATATCCACCAGCCGAGGTACGAGTCGACGTTGTTCCAGACGACATTAACAATACCCAGCAGACCTTCGGCCTTGGCCACCTGCCCGATAAACACAAAGAGCAAAGCCAACGCCAGATAAGGCAGAACGACAAACGCACCCAGTGTATGGAAGAGAGCATGCATGCAAGATGGCCCCGGCAGGAATTCTGCGTGAAGATTGTAGCAGACTGGCTCGCGAACTGGATGGACGTCTGCGGGTGCCACAGTTGGCTTGTCCAATGGTGCGCGAATGTTGACTTCACGCCCGGGTGACTTGCTCCCGATCCATGACGAAACGTTGTGTGCCTATGACAACTGGTTGAAAGTGGCTGCACTACTTTGCGAAAAAGCATGCCCAACAATGTATCGCATCGCCTGCGCACGTGTTTTATTCCGTTTCGACAGGCTGGCTCGCGGCGGCATTGATGATCGTGGACACAAACTCCAATTGCGGTCTCGCGATGAGCGCGCTCCGTGCATCAACATATTCCTTGTCAGTCATGGCACCGGAGTCACGTGCGGTCTTCAAATCCATAATCTCCTGCCCCATCGTCGGATGCGTATTCGTATTTGCGCTGTAGGAAATACATCCAACACAAATCGTTAGCAACAGCAAGCAGCGAATGTAGGCGAATTTAGGCATTGTAAGGGTCAGAAATTGAATCGAGATGACTTGAATGTGAGGGGCATGGTTCTCTAGACAATTGCAATTTTTAAGTCAATATCAGGTCTCGATCATTTGGCACGACGACAACGTTCCGTACCTCAACTTCCGGCAACGACCATCAATCGCTCTCGCCGTTACATAGTTGGCACACCTGAGATGTGGTCCCGTTGGGCGACTGCCATTCCATATGATCCCAACGGACTTGCGAACAGCCGGCCAACCTGACAGCCTATCAGCAGGGGATTCTTCCGTTTGTGACCAACGGCTGCTGGGATGCCGCAAACATTTACGACACTCTTTGATAATGCTGCGTTGTCGCGCATCGAGCGGATGCGCTTGCTGCCGAACCGTCGGTTGACCAATCGCAGTCGCGGTGAGCATCTGGCGGGAAAGGGGGGTACCAGTACCGAGTTCCATGACTTCCGCGATTACTCCGCCGGGGATGACGTGCGGTATGTCGACTGGAACATCTTCGCCCGCATTCAGCGGCCGTATCTGAAGCTGTATCGGCACGAAGAGGAAATGCACGTCGTCATTCTCCTCGACAGTTCCGCTTCGATGCAGTACGGCGACAAGTTCACACGGGCCCGGCAACTCGCCGCCGCGTTCGGCATCATGGGATTGATGAACCTCGAAAAAGTGAGCATCTATGCCTGCCAGCAAACGGGGGCCCGGCCGTTGACGCTGCCACCTTGTACGGGTCGCACCAAGTTACGATCGCTGCTCGACTTTCTCGAACAGATCCCGCTCGGCGGCGAGGCACCGATTGAGTTGAGTATCGATGATGTCCTCAAGGAGCATCGCGGGCGAGGCATTGCCGTGGTGCTCTCCGACTTCCTGACCTTTGGTGATCTCGACCGCGGCTTCAATCGATTGTTCAGCGCCGGGTTGGAAGTCTTCGCCGTGCAACTCCTGGCGGCGGAAGAACTGCGGCCCGAGTTAACGGGCGATCTGCGGTTTGTGGACTGCGAAACAAATCAAACGCTCGATATCTCTTCAGCGGGCGACCTGCTCGGCATCTATCACGAACATCTGACCGCATTGCAGGACCAATTAAGTACCGCCTGCCGACAGCGCAGCGGCCGGTATTTGTGCGTCGATGCGAGCACACCGTTTGAGTCGCTGCTGTTCGACACCCTCCGACGCAAAGGGTGGGTACGATGAAGGGCGGAAAGCGGAAGGCGGAAAGCGGGCAGCCAGCCAATGCATGGCGGACCGCGTTCACGGTGAGTTTCCACACGGTAGTCGATAACACGGCGGTCGATAACACGACTCTGGCTTTTCGCTGTATGCTTACCGCTTTCCGCGGCTCCTGCCACGGAGCCCTCTCATGAGCTGGCCGGGCTTTAGTGCTTTGTCGTCCGCGTGGCTCTTTCTGTTGCTGGGGCCACTGATTCTGTTCTACTTTTTGAAATTGCGACGGCCGCGGCTCGAAGTTCCGTCGCTGGCGTTATGGCAACAGGTCATCAACGATCAACGGGTCAACTCGCCTTTCCAGAAGTTCAAGCGGAATCTGCTGCTGCTGTTACAGATTCTTCTGCTGTGTGCACTCATCCTGGCAGCGATGCAGCCCTACTGGCCGACCGGGAATGAATCGGCACAGTCGATTCCGGTGCTGATTGATGTCTCGGCGAGTATGGCAGCGAAAGATGCCGAGAAGGGAATCACTCGGCTTGATGAGGCCAAGACACAGATTCGAAAACTGGTTGATAATCTGCTGCCCGATCAACGCTTGAGTTTGATCGCGGTCGATTCCACGGCCCGTCGCCTCACCGACTTCACTGATAATCAACGCGTGCTGCACGATGCTTTGAATGCCCTTGAGGTGCGACCGGTGACCAGCCGTCTGGAAGATGGCCTGCGGATGGCCGAGGCCCTCGCCCGCACCGCCCGGGTCCAAAGTGTGCTGCTCTATTCTGATGGCAATGTGCCCGGTGTAATCGATTTCGAATTGCCCTACCAGTTGAACTATCAGCAACTGTCACCGGCGGGTGCGAACATCGGCATCACTGAGTTCAATGCCCGCCGCACTCCGAATGGTTGGGACGTCTTCGCGCGGCTGGAAGCCTCGGGAAAGAAGTCGGAAGATGCTCCTGCCACTGACGAGGCAAAACCCGAGGAACCTGCCCCGCGCACTCTGGTGGAAGTCGAGCTTTATCAGGATGGTGCGTTGCTGAAGCGGGAATCAGTGGGGGTCTCGGCGGGTGAGAGTTCGCGCGTGGCCTTTGCCCTGGAGACCTCCGAAGCTGTCTCTCTGGAAGCCCGCATCCGTCCCGATGGTTTCGACTCGCTGACCATTGATAACACCGCGTTTCTCGAGTTGCCGAAGCCACGGAATCTCCGTGTTTACTGTGCCGAAGACTTGTCGAGCTATCGGCATGCCTTGCTGGCAATGGAGCAGATTGAACTCTTTCCGCGCGAAGGAGTCACAACACCGGAAGCGGTCGATTTGAAGTTCTCGGCCGATGCGATTGATGCGGCTCCCTCCGCGCGGGTGACCGTGCATGTCGGAGTTGTTCCCCCGGCTTTGCAGGAGCTGGTGAAGATCGATACCGAACTGGTGGATGTGGTCGACTGGAACCGCACGGCACCGTTGCTGCGGCATGTGCAATTGCTCGATGTGCAGATCGCGGACAATCCGGTCTCGCAACCGGGCATTGGCGAACGCGACTACGAGCTGGCGGGCTATCAGATCCTGGCGCAAGGGGCACGTGGTCCGTTGATCCTCGAACAGAACACGGTCGGCGGTGTCGATTACTACCTGCTGTTTCATACCGATCGGTCGTCATTACCGTATCGGGTTGGCTTTCCGATTCTGATTGCGAACGCGTTGCAGATTGCCTTGGAGCGCTCGGAACTGGCTGAGGCACGATCGTGGCCGACGGGCACGTTGCCGCCGCGTAGTGTGACACCGGAGACGGACTTTATCGTCGAGACACCTGACGGCAGTACCGAGCGGGGTCGGAGTTCACCGAATGGATTACTCACTGGCATCACCGCGAAAGACCCGGGCATCTATCTCGTCAAGCAAGGGGAGAACGAAGTGGCTCGCATCGGGACCGGGTTACTCTCGTCGAGTGAAACGCAACTGCCCAGCGTCGAGAAGCTGCAATTCCCGGAGACCTCGGTGAGCACGGCGGCGACAACAATCAAGTCGGACCAGCCGTTATGGGGTTGGTTCGCTATCGCCGGTCTGGTCTTGTTACTTGGTGAGTGGTGGTACTTCCAACGTCGACCGGGTGGCGTACCAGCGTGAGGAATGATGAAGCCGCCACCGACGAGTGGCGAGTCTTTATGCCCCGGCAAAGCGGCGCTGACGGACTTGGTCGAGTGTCACCGCCGCGATGATGATCACCCCGAGGATCACATCTTGCAGCGGGTTCGGAATGCCAAGTTGCGTGCAACCGCTGTTGATCACCGCCATCAATGCGGCTCCGGCGAGGGTCCCCAGGACAGAGCCGCGGCCGCCACTCAAGCTGCCGCCGCCGATCACCACGGCGGCAATCACACGGAGTTCCAGGCCCACGCCCGAGGTGGGATTGCCGCTGGTTAAGCGCGAGAACTGGTAGACGCCTGCAATACCAACGAATAACCCGGCGAGTGTATACACGGCGATGCGTACCAGTGGCACATTAATGCCGCAGAGCCGTGCGGTGGCTTCATTCGATCCGAGAGCGAAGACATACCGGCCGAAGACGGTCCACCGCAGCAGGCCGGCCACAATCGCTGCCATCCCCAATCCCAGCCAGATGCCGAACGGCCAACGGAACCAGTCGACAAAGGGCAACACACCGGCGGGGACGCGATCTTTATGGGGAATCAATGCCTTCTCGCGGACGCTGGTGAATTCCTGCAACCAGACGGGGACCTGGTTTTTATCGAAATTACGATCCCCGGGAGCATAGACCGCCGGTCGCACGGTTTGACCTTTGTCAACCTGCTCTGCCAGCATCTTGCCCCCGCCCAGATAGGCCGTCATGGTGCCCAGAGTCACGATAAACGGGACTACCCGCAGCAGGCTCACCAGCGTGCCATTGATCGCTCCCAGCAGGCAGCCGGAAAGCAATGTGAGCACGACGCACAGCCACGGATTCCAGTCGAGTTTGAGTCCGCAGGCCAGCACGGTGGCACATAAGGCGACGCCACTGCCGACAGACAGATCAATTCCGCCCGATATGATGACCAGTGTCATTCCCAAAGCACACAAGGCGATCACGGCCGAATTCACGGTGATGAGTCGCAGGTTGTCGGCCGTCAGAAACACCGGATGGTCGACCCGCCGGGCTTCGAGAATGGAAAAGAGCAGCACGACAATGATCAGAGCCAGCAACGGCCCCAAACTGGCCAGTGTCGAACGCAGAAAACGAAGCAGCACGGACATTCGCAGCGCACTTTCCGTGGCGAAGTGGAAAACCGAAGACTTTACCTGTTGGCCGACAGATGAGGCCATCAGCCAGAGATGGACGCGGGTATCGTAACGAGTCGATCTGGCCCCTCGAAAGGCTCACGGCAGGAAAGATTTGGGGAGCGTAGCGATTGCAACAGACGCTGGGACGGCAGGAACTGCCGTGTGCGAAGATTCGAAGTCCGCCGACCGGGTCTCAGAAGCGGGAAAAGGGGTTGTTTGCCAAACGTTCCGAGAATTTTTGTTGACAATCTCGGCCATTCCCTGAAAAATACCACCGCTCAAGTGAACGACCCGCCCACTGTCCCACCCGGCAAGACGCCTGCGGATCTTCCGCTTCCGCCAAGAATGGCAGATTTCGTTAGACCTACGGTCCCGACGACGTCGATGCAGTGTTCGGTTCATTTGAGAGGCGGAAGCCAGGCCGACGGACGCAGGAACTTCGGTTCCTTCTTTTGCGTTCCACGTCCGCGCTTCACACAAATGCTTACTATGTGTTGGATGGAACGTCATCGGTTGGAGTTATTTGAATATGTCGTTCGATTACGACTTGGATGAGACAGACGCAGACAGCCAGCTCGACATGTTGCTGCAAAGCAACGAAGAGTTCGACGACGAGTTTGAAGAAGGCGAGATGTCGTTTGAAGACATCGACTTCGAAGCTCTCGGCATCGACCCGAGCTCACCGACGGCTGCCAAGCCTGGCTCTGAAGAAAAAGTGCTCATGCTCGCGGCTCGTTATGCCGCTGGCGTCCCGCTGTGGCATGATCGTGACTGCTACGATCATGGTCCGGGGGGTTCTGGCCGCCTGTTCATGCCGCCTGTGACCAAGAACTAGCGGTTTCTGAAATGACAGTCACAAGCCCGGTCGACCCTGACCGGGCTTGTTCCATTTCCAGAGCTGACTAAGATCACTTCCAGACGCTCACCGATCTGATAAACCGTTCACGCAAGAAGGGCCGATGAATGCGTGTTTGGCCGGGAAATCCTTATCCGCTGGGTGCCACCTGGGATGGTGGAGGCACGAACTTCGCGATCTTCTCGGAACATGCGGATTCCATCGATCTCTGTCTCTTCAATTCCCCCGAAGATACGCAGGAAAGCCATCGGATTCCCCTCAAAGAGCAGACCGATCAGGTCTGGCATGCCTACCTTCCAGATGTCCGGCCGAATCAGTGCTACGGTTATCGAGTCCATGGCCCTTATGAGCCGCAACGGGGGCATCGCTTCAATCCGCAGAAGCTGGTCCTCGACCCTTATGCCAAGGCGATTGCCCGCAAGGTACTGTGGTCGGACGAAATGTTTGCTTACCGGATCGGCGACCCGCGCGAAGATCTGGCCATCGATAATCGCGACAGTGCCCCGTTTGCTCCACTCGCCGTGGTGGTCGATCCCGCGTTTACCTGGGGCGATGATCGTCCGCCGAGAATCCCCTGGCATCGGACCGTGATCTACGAGTTGCATGTGAAGGGCTTCACCATGCAACACCCCGATATTCCCGAAGAACTGCGGGGCACCTATGCCGGACTGACCTCCGACCCGGTCCTCAGGCACCTCGAACAGCTCGGCGTGACCACTGTCGAGTTGATGCCCATTCATCATCATGTCGATGATCGCCATCTGGTCGATCGGGGCTTGGTCAATTACTGGGGTTATAACAGCCTGGCCTTCTTTGCTCCCGATGTGCGGTATGTTTCCAGCGGATCGGCTGATGATGCCGTGCGGGAATTCAAGCGGCTGGTGCGGGCGTTCCATTCCGCGGGCATCGAGGTCATTCTCGACGTGGTTTACAACCACACGGCAGAAGGGAACCATCTCGGGCCGACGTTGTCGCTACGGGGCATCGACAATGCCGCGTATTACCGGCTGGCTCCCGAACAGCCCCGGTATTACATGGACTTCACCGGGTGTGGCAACACGCTCAACATGCGTCATCCGCGCGTGCTGCAACTGATCATGGACAGTTTGCGGTACTGGGTGCTGGAAATGCACGTCGATGGTTTTCGCTTCGATCTGGCGAGTGCTCTCGCACGGGAACTCCACGAAGTTGATCGCCTGGGGGCCTTCTTTGACATTATTCACCAGGACCCGATTCTCAGTCAGGTGAAGCTGATCGCCGAGCCGTGGGATGTTGGGCCCGGTGGCTACCAGGTCGGCAACTTCCCCGTCTTGTGGACCGAATGGAATGGAAAGTATCGCGATTGCGTGCGACGCTTCTGGAAAGGGGACGGGGGCACTGCGGGAGAACTGGCCTCGCGGTTGAGTGGATCGAGTGATCTGTATGAGCACAGCGGTCGCCGACCGCATGCAAGCATCAATTTCGTCACTTGTCACGATGGTTTCACCCTCACGGACCTCGTGAGCTATAACGACAAGCACAATCTGGCGAACGGTGAAGAGAATCGCGATGGTGCGAACGACAACCATAGCTGGAACTGTGGCATCGAAGGCGAAACCGATAATCCGGA
Organism: bacterium; assembly: GCA_016125225.1. Lineage (GTDB taxonomy): Bacteria > Planctomycetota > Planctomycetia > Planctomycetales > Planctomycetaceae > DSVQ01. Next base: position 63,765 of record WGME01000004.1, read on the forward strand.
GATTCTGGCGTTGCGGGTCCAGCAGCGCCGGAATCTGCTAGCCACCCTGATTCTCTCTCAGGGTGTGCCGATGATTCTCGCGGGTGACGAACTCGGGCAGTCACAGCAGGGGAACAACAATACTTATTGTCAGGACAACGAACTGAGCTGGATCGACTGGTCCATCTCGCCGGAAAAGCTGGAGTTCTTCCAGTTTGTCCGTCACCTCATTCAACTGCGGGCCGACCAACCGGTACTGCGTCGGCGGCAGTTCTTCCAGGGGCGTCCCATTCGCGGCAGCGATATCAAGGATCTGTTGTGGCTGGCCCCATCCGGTCTGGAGATGACCGACGAAGACTGGAATGTCGGTTTTGCCCGGTGTCTGGGGATGTTGCTGACGGGTGATGCCATTCCGGAGACCGATGCCCGTGGTCGACCGATCAAAGGTGACACGCTGCTGATTCTGCTCAACGCGCATCACGAGCCAATCTCGTTCAAGTTGCCTGTGCTGGCCCGGGTGCAGCGTTGGGAGATGTTGGTCGATACCGCCTTGCCGACCCCGCCGGTTCCCCGGAAGCTGCGTCTCACCAGTTACGAACTCAAGGCCCGGTCACTGGTAGTCATACGACCCGTGGTGAATCCGAAGAAGGTGATTCGCAAAGTCCGCACGATCATTGAGTCGCTGTCGAAACCGGAATGAGAGTTGTCCGCGTGTAAAGACCGCGATCGTCAGCCGCTACCGTGAGACGACTGGTTGCGATTGGTGACGGGCACGCAACCAGCCGCACACGGCAGCGACGACGACAGGGAGGTACGGATCTGACGAGCCGGTGCGAAAGGCTCGTCAGTGTGAAGCGACGACTCGGTTGTCTCGCAGGAAGAGACCCGAGTGACTCGGCTCGATCAACGGCGGGTGAGATTCATACGGACAGGATTCACCACGTTCGTCAGGATGGGTCGAGCATGCTGCTGGTGATGCGTCTGATGCAGAACGGTGCGCGCTTCATAATCGAAACGTGCCTTGTGGTCGATGTGCTGATAAGACGCATCAGCGGCGAACGACAGCGAAGGCAACGCGCCAACCAAGAGGGCCAGAGTTGTCAATTTCCAGGTGCTTTTTCGAAACATGATTCCACTCCATGCTGCCCATTGGGGTGCGAACGCGATGAGCCACCCTCGGGGCATCGTCGAGATCGGTCAGCGGTCGTCACAGGCCGTAAGCAGAACCGATCTTAGGCCAAGTCCGTCAGCTACGGATTTCATCGGTGTCGATTTGCAGGGCTGAAGGAGTTGGTCTTCCTCTTGAATATACGACTGGCCTCACCGGCTGGAAGAAGTGATTCTGTTTAGCTGACAGAGTTGCAAGCCAAATGAACCGACTCTTACTGGGTTGAAAGCCAGACCGGTTCGTGTTGACTGAGTCCATAACGATCTCGGGAGGCATAGACACCGAGGATTCACACAAAAGCTACTAAAGGTCCATTCGACCCGATTGAATTGTCCGCTGTCGTCAGGTCGACAGCCGCGGTACGATGAATCTGTCGATCTTCTGAGTTGTCAGTTGTTCTGCTGAGCTTGACCCCCATGTCTGAGTCGAATCCCCCTGCTGATGACGATGCCTTTGTCTGGGACTCGGATGTTTCACGAAAACCACCGGAACGAGAATCGGGCGAGGGGAGCGACGCCGAAACCTACAAGATTCCCGGCGGCCTTTCGGGCTGGATTCCCGGTGAGATCGCTCCACCCAACAGTGATGGCACGGTCCGCAAAAGCCCACCTCGTCAGGAGGCGTCGCCGCCCGTGGCACCGACCGCCCGCAAACCCCGCAAGCGTCAAGTCAGCGATGCCTGGGTGTTGATGGGCTGCAACGTGCTGGTGTTCCTCAGCAGCCTGTGTGTGATGATGCTGGAGCTGACGGCCTCGCGACTGATTGCCAAGCACGTGGGCAGTTCGCTGTATACCTGGACTTCGGTGATTGGTGTGGTACTGGCGGGGATCACGCTCGGGAACTACCTCGGGGGTTGGCTGGCCGACCGTTTTCCACGGGCCAAAGCGCTCGCCTGGATGTTTCTGCTGTCGAGCATCGCTTGTGCCAGTGTGTTATGGCTCGATCAACTCGTGAGTGGTATGCCTCGGCCCGACAACTTCAGTTGGCCGGCCTGGGTGTTGTGCGTGGTGGGCACCATGTTCCTTCTGCCTGCCATGCTGCTGGGAACCACCTCGCCGTTGGTCGCCAGCCTGGCTTTGGAGCGGAGTACGCGAACCGGTCTGACCGTGGGCAACGTCTATGCCTGGGGGACGTTCGGCTCGATCATCGGCACGTTTCTCACCGGGTTTTATCTCGTCGATGTGTGGGGCACGCGGGCGATTATCGGTTTCACTGCGGCGTTGCTGGCCTTGCTTGCCATCGCCGTGGCGGGTTCGCGTTATGCGTTCCGGACGGGTGTCCTCTTCGGATGGATGCAATTGCTCGCGGGGTTATGGGTTATCTCCACCATTACGGCTCCTTCGTCACAGGCATTCGCCGAGCGTTGTGAAGCGGTCTTGCCCAGCACGGTGATGGGAACTCAAGGAGGCTGGAGCACGTATGGGCACGATGTTGGACAGCAATTGCACAAACTCGGGTTGCTGCTGAAGCTGCGTGGCGATGCTCTCGATGCCTACCACGATGAAAGCAGCTACAGCTACATCCAGGTGCGGGATGATCTGGTGAATGGCCACTCGGTACGGGCCCTGCAGCTGGATCATCTCGACCACAGCTACTTCGACCCGACCGAACCCACAGCCTTGCACTATGAATACGAAGAGATCTATGCCGCGATCACCCACCGGGCTGCACCGCAAGATGACGGAGAACTGAGTATCGCCGTGGCCGACTTCCCGGGTCGCGACGAGTTGGTAACCCAGTTGCCCGAAGGAGCCCGTTACGATGCGGCGACTCATCGGCTATCCCTTTCCGCACGCGAGCCGGCCTTGCTTGATGCACTGTTAAATCTGTCGCCGTCGGCGGATTACTGGCGGGCGGTGAATCAATTGTATAAGGAAACGACAGAAGCTTATTGGGGCGGCTTCTCGACGGTGACCCTCGATCAGTTGCCCGAGGGCGTGTCGATTCCCACCGATCTCACCAAGTCGATCCGGTATGACAGCACGTTGACGGCATTGTCGGCGTATGAGGCGGTGACACCGGCCGAACGCGATACGTTACTCGCGCTCAGTCCGCAGCATCCCTGGTACGTGGCTGTTGAATCACTGCGGAAGCAATCCTCGCGGTTGAACACGTTATTTCTGGGCGGGGGTGGATTCGTGTTTCCCCGTTGGATTCTGGCGGAATTCCCGGCCGCCGAGCGGGTCGATGTCGCGGAGCTTGACCCGGCTGTTTATGCCGCCGTGCGACAGCAGATGGGACTGACCGATGCCGAGAATCAGCGTATCCGCACGCTCATCGGCGATGCCCGGAATACGGTGGATGATCTGTTGCGGGCGAATCAGTTGCGGGTCGAACAGAACTTACCACCGGAACGGTATGACTTCATCTATGGCGATGCGTTCAATGATCTGAGTGTCCCCTGGCATCTCACGACGCAGGAGTTCACGCAGAAACTGGCCGATCTGCTCACCGATCGCGGCGTGTTTCTGGCGAACATCATTGAAATCTATCCCCGGACTGAAGTGCCCGGTGGCACCATCACCGAAACGTTCGTCACCTTGCGGGGCAATGCTCCCGAGGGGTTATTCGCTCCTCCGGAAAAAGGGGAGCTGCCTCAAGTGGCGTCGAAGTTTGTTCCGGTGTTCTGGACGTCGGCTGGCCAGTTGGGTGTGACAGGAGTCTTGCCCAGTGTGGTCGAAACACGTCTGCGGGCATTGAAGGCCGATGACGATGACTGGCAGAGCGCGATTTCGCAATTGCAACGCGATTCACAACAGAAGCTGCCCTTGCCGATGGCCCTTCCGCAGGGGCTTCGACCTGACTTGCTCTATTCCCACACATGGCTGCCGTGTCCCGATCCCTTTGCGGGGATCGAGGTTTATCGCTGGAATGACACGAACTACGCCTTGGGATTTCGCGGGCAACTCCCCGAAACGTTACGGGAACAACTGGTCAATCAGGTACCCAGCGATCGCGCGTGGCAACTGGTCATTGATGCCGGTGCCGAGCGAAGTCAATCGGTGAAGGTCGGCCGATTTCTCGGTCGCTATGTCCACACGATGACCACAGTTTTCCCGCATGTGACGGTCTTCAGTACCTCCAGCAGCCAGCCTTCGTCTGACCGAGACACGTATGTGGTGGTCTGTGCGAAACAACCGATCGATTTGACGGATCTGGGAACCGTGTATTCCACCGATTCCGATAGCGGGGAAGACGACTGGCAGATCGCTGCATTTGCTGAAGCGGTTCGCAAGAGCGAGGGGGCACCGTTGGAATTGCGGGGGCAGATGTCATCGCTGCTGGAACTGGCGGAGGGGCAAATTCTGACGGATGATTATGCCCCAGTCGATAATCTGCTGCGTGGCGTGTTTGCCGATCAATAGCAGTAAGATAGTCTGACGTCAGGTTCAAGAAGCGATCAATTTCTCTTATGCACCTGCACCTGGTTTTCCACCTGGCAAACGCCGGGGGTCGCCGCAGCGGTTTCCTGGGCCATCTGCTTGAGGAAGTACGTGGGCAGGTAACCCAAAAGGCGGATACGCCCGTCGATCAGCATGACCTGAATGTGTCGCAGTGGCTGGTAGCCGCTGTTTGCCAGACGGTGTTCGACCATCCGTGAGAGGGGGACTTCCAGCACCGTTTCAGGAGGATGCCAGCGCGGTTCGTGATGGACAACCTGATGCGGAAGGAATTCCGGGGAAGGTGTGGCCTGCGGAGGTAGAAGCGTGCGGGGCATGAGCAATTCCTTCCTGAGCGTAAGGAGAATTTGCCCGCGAAAGTCCATCCCCTAGCATAGTCAAGTCAACCGATGGGACAAGACGAATACGCCGGGATCATTCAATTCTCTTGAATTGAGGAAGCACAGAGTCGCTGTGGAAATCTTCAATCGGGTAGAATTCCAGTGTTATTCCTGAGTTCGCCCATTATCGACAGTATGGGCAGAGTCATGTGTCGATATCCCAGACCTGAGAAGTCGAGGTTTTTATGTTCGCATCCGCAAGGCAGGCATCTGGTTTTTCCCGTCGTGATTTCCTGCAGGCCTCACTCGCCACAGCTGTTCTGGGGGCGATGGGTCATCGAGCATCTGCGGCGAACCCGCCGCAACGTCCGGGTACTCCCTTCTGCAAATTGAGCCTGGCCGCCTATTCATTCAATCGCGTGTTGCCCAAAGCATGGACGGCCGAGGAACGCGATGCCGCCAAATTCACTTTGGAAGGCTTCATCGATTTCTGTGCCGCCCAGAATCTTGATGCCTGTGAACTCACGGCCTACTACTTCCCGAAAGAAATCACCACCGACTATCTCTTGAGTCTGAAAGAACGGGCGTTTCGCCTGGGACTCGACATTTCCGGGACGGCGATCGGCAATAATTTCTGTGTCGCCGATCCGGCAGAACGGGCGAAGCAACTGGAGATGACCCGCAACTGGATCGATTACTCGGCAATTCTCGGGGCACCAGCCATTCGCATCTTTGCCGGAACGGTTCCCAAGGGCGATACCGAAGACGCTGCACGGGAACGCTGCGTCTCCGCCATCAACGAGTCGCTGCAATATGCCGCGACCAAGGGTGTTTGTCTGGCCCTCGAGAATCATGGCGGCATTACGGCTGCTCCCGAACAGATGCTGAAAATCATCGAAGCCGTCGAGCCGTCGCCCTGGTTCGGTGTGAACTTTGACGGCGGCAACTTCCGGACAGCCGACCCTTATGCCGACCTCGCGAAGATTGCACCCTATGCCATCAACGCGCAGGTGAAGGTAGAGATCGCCCCCAACAACCAGAAGGAAGAAGCCGACCTTGCTCGCGTGGTCCAGATTCTCAAAGACGCGGGCTACCGGGGCTATATCGCCCTGGAATACGAAGCCGCCGAAGACCCGTTCACGGCGGTTCCCAAGTATCTTGAAGAACTGCGCCCGCTGGTTCGTGGTTGAGATTTGTCACGGGGAATGGTTCGTTTGTCGAAGGTTGTTCGTCATGCGCGGGTGTTTGTGGTTTTTTCTCGGTTGTCTCCTCGTCACCACAACCGTGAGACCGGCGGGGGCTCACGATGATCATCCCCCACGTAAGGTGGCCAATGCCGAAGCGTATCGTCCCACGCCGTTGCCCGATCGGATCATTCTGACCTGGACGGGTGACCCCACTACAACGCAGGCGGTTACCTGGCGGACCGATACAACCATTAAAACGGCGTTCGCTGAATTCGCGGTCGCAACCGATGGCCCCGAGTTCGTGAAACAAACAGAACGCGTCACTGCTCAAACGTCGCCACTCAAATCCGACCTCAGCGAAGCACACTATCACACCGTCGAATTCCAGGGTCTGACACCGGCGACGAAATATGTCTACCGGGTGGGTGATGGCGTGAACTGGAGTGAGTGGATTCAGTTCACAACGGCTTCAACCGCACCCTTGCCATTTTCCTTCGTCTACTTTGGTGATGCACAGAATGATGTGCGTTCGCACTGGTCGCGGGTGGTTCGGGAAGCCTTTCGCGATGCCCCGCAGACCCGCTTCTTTCTGCATGCGGGCGATCTGATCAATAACGCCAACAGCGATGCAGAATGGGGCGAATGGTTTCAAGCGGGCGGCTGGGCCAACGGCATGATCCCCAGCGTGCCGGTGACGGGCAACCATGAATACACCGGTCGTCTGTTGGGGAAAGTGAACGTTTCGAATCACTGGCGACCGCAGTTTGCACTCCCCGGCAATGGGCCAGAGACGTTGACCGAAACCGTCTACAGCATCGATTTCCAGGGCGTGCGCATCATCGTGCTGAACTCGAATGAACGACAGGATGCACAAACCGCCTGGTTGAAAACGGTGCTGGCCAACAACCCCCAACGCTGGACGATTGTGTCCTTCCATCATCCGTTGTTCTCAGCGGCAAAGAATCGCGATAACCCGTTGTTACGGGAAGCCTGGAAGCCTTTGTTCGACGAATATCATGTCGACCTGGTGTTGCAGGGACATGACCACGCCTATGCCCGTTCAGGACTGGTCGGCACGCAGAATACGGACACAGGAACCTCGGGACAGGACGACTCGGGGACGGTGTATGTCGTCTCTGTCAGTGGACCGAAGATGTATCCGTTAGGGGCTGACAAGAACGCCGAATTCGTGCGGGTGGCGGAAGACACGCAACTGTTTCAGGTGATCAGTATCGACGGCCAGACGCTCCGGTATCAGGCGAAGACCGCCGCCGGACGCTTGTACGATGCCTTCACGCTCACAAAGCCCACCACGGGACCCAACGTTCTCACCGAAGAAGTCCCCGAGGTTCCGGCCCGCATCCGTGGGGCCGAGTGAAACTAGATCGAATCGCCCCGGCATCCGAGCGCCGTTGACTGCGTATGCGGCCGCCATGCCAGACATGGCACAACATCGACGTCGGATTCCGGAGCCTTTGGGTTACGATTGCGTGGTCTTCGCCTTTTCCTGCGCGGCCTTGCGTCGGGCTTCCAGGCGTTGACGTTCCTTTTCCCGTTGAGCGGCACGGGCTTCACGGCGTTGCTCATTCAACTCCGTTTGCCGTCGCAACTGGGTCGCCTGTTGTTGCGCCAACTGTTGCTGCTGGCGTTGCAACGCAGCGAAGTATTGCTGTTGCTGCTGCTGGCGAATCTGCTGCACCTGTTGCACCAGTTGAATGGCCGCCAGGGCCTCGCTCACGCTAGTGGTGCTGCTGGAACTCGCGGTTCCCGTGCTCGTTCCCGTACTGCTACTGGCCGCAGAGCCACCACCACTACCTCCGCCGCCTCCCATACATTGAGCATGGGCCGCGGTGGTTCCAATCAGGCTCACCGCCATCGCCAACATCAGCGATGACCAGCGGCCAATCCCCCAGGTACGTACCTTCCTCGTCATAATGACACCTTTGGCTTTCCGGGCTGTGCAGAGGGGCAGACGCGCGAACGGACAGCCCGACTGCGTTTGCGGTCGGCGACGAAGACGATGGCGATCGTCGCGATGGGTTACATGACAGATCGGCTGTCACGCATTCTGTAGATGACAACGCCTGCCAGATCACGATTTCAACGGGTTTCGACGCTGCTCAGAAGATTGAGCCGAATGCAGTGCTCCCGTGAGACGATGGCATCTTGCGACACTACTGGGCATACCACACACACAACCGCGCGAGCTCACCACTCTCCGCGAGATAGCGAATTCTGCGGAGAGCATCGCGTTGGCCCAGTGCTTCCGAAAACCCGTGGTTGTGGTCGACGATCGCCAGTGCGCTTTGTACGTCTTCCAACGTGATCGCCGTCCGCTCTTGCGATTTGGCCCGCCAGCGAGCGACCCACAAGGTCACGGGTAACACGAGCATCAAACTATGAAAGCCATCCACGAACGAGAAGCCATAGTAGGCAGGGCCGCAGAAGTGTATCCCCTCCATCTTCACTTGCCAGTACCGCGTGAAGAGTTCGCTGGTCCCTTCCGGTATGCCGCCCAATGACGATTCCAGTTCAGCAAACGGCACCGGGTTCAATCCCGACTGCAATGCGGGAACATTTCCACGACCCTTGGAGAAGGCGAGGATCGCGCGCAGCAACTTCCAGCGGCCACGCCAACCTGCGGATAGACTCTGAACCGTGTCCTTGCGTGCGTACTGAGCCGCAAACAATCGGAAGTAAAGTCGTCCCACTTTTCCCGGTGGATCGATGGGTGACGGTAATTCCTCAAACTGAATTTTCACCGCCCGGGTGATGAGCCCCAGATATTCCTTGAGTTGCGGCTTTGTGAGTTGAGAGACTCGCGACTGTTGCAGCAAGCTGACCCAGCCCAGACTGCGAAAGATCCGTACGAGCAGGGGTATGTGCGTGTCGGTCAGTAGTCCTGTGAGTGGTTCAATGAGACGTTCAAACTCTGGCCAGTCGAGCCGGTCCTGGTTGGTGACCGCTGGAGCCGCCATGCGATTCGCATGATCCGGGACGATCAACTCGGCAATGGTCTTGATGTCCGACCGTTGCTCGCTGACCGGCTTGCCAGCATTCCGAATCACCGAGGGGCAACTGAAGCGCAAGCTGACTGCGACCGACTTGCCGTGAGGATGCAACGCATACGGATAGACACGACAGGCCAGAGGCTTCGCCGCTTCACCAAACTTGGCATGAATCCGGCACAACCCCTGTTCATTGAGGAAGACGCAGCCACCATCGTCGCGATGGGCGAGTCGCCAGCGCGGCTTTCGAGGCCAGCGGGTCAAGGAGACGACCGGTGGTTGTGTGACTCCGTCGTCAGCCGTCCATTTCTGCTGTTCAATCCGTTGACGTTCTTCCTCGGTGATTTCAATGAGATGCTGCGTACAGCAGCCACCACAGTTGTGGCAACTCCAGTTCTGAATGACCGGCAGATCGAGCGGCAAGGTGTTCATAACTCGTCAGCGTAACGCGTCGGGTATCCGCCGTACCACACAGAATCGGAGGAGTTGAAGGACCATTAGGGCTGCACAGTGCGTACCACCGAATTAGACTGGAAGAGATGCGTAGTTACGATGCTGATCGCCGTGGTCTTATCGCCTTGCTGACAACACTGGTCTTGATGGTGTCACTGGATGTGACGTCCGTGCAAGCCGTCGCGCAAGAGTCGGATGACGCTGTCGAAGTGGCTGGTCGATCCCTCCAGGACTGGCGACGGACGATCAGCGAACTCGATCTGCAAGATCCCGCGAGTGCCCGCTATGTGCCGGGTTTGATTGAACTGATGCAATCAGCAGAGGTTCCCTGGTTCACGCGGCGACAGGCGGCCTTGACGCTGGGGCGGTTGGGTCCTCATTCCGTCGAAGCCATTCCGATTCTTGTGGGATTGCTCGATGATACGGGAGCTGACCCCGCAACGGCGCCGCAACTGTGGGCCATCAAGGCGTTGGGGTTATATGGTCCGCTCGCGGACTCGGCCGCTCCGACGCTCGTGGAAATCTACCGCGATGACGCAACGTCCCATCTCGCACGGTTATCCATTCTGGATACCCTTTCACAAATCGGCCCGGCTCATCCGTCGGCGATCCCTTGTCTGTTATCTGTCGCGGGGGACACCACATCATTATCACCACAGCCCATCGAACTGCGGCAGGCAGCGATCGAAGCGTTGGGGATGGTAGGGTCGGCCGCGGCGATCTCCATTCCAGTCATGGCTCGTGCCCTGGACGATCACGACCCCATCACACGGCGACTAGCGGCCGAGACGTTGATGAGAATCGGAGTGGCCAGCGAGATTGTGGCTCCGCAGTTACTGGAACATCTGGTGGCCGATGAATCGGTCGAAGTGCAGGATGCCGCCGCGAATGCCCTGCAGGCCATTGGTCCTCTCGTCGGCCCGTTCCTGCAGGACTGGCTAGATAGTGACGACCCTGTTGTCAGGGCGCGGATCGCTCGCATCATCGGCGGTTGGGGAAAAGCGGCCCATCCGTGGGCCCGTGACCTCCATGTCTTATGGGATGATGCCGATCTTCACGTGCAGTTGGCTGCTTTGGAAGCCTCTCGGAATGTCAGCGGGCCTCAGCCAGAGTTGGTGCAGCGGGTGGTGAAGTTGTTCACAAGTGAAGACCGCCAGATTCGTCGCAGGGCCTATCTGCTCTTTGAGCGCTGCGGTGATCATCAAGCCGCCGCGCGAGATCAACTCGAACTATTGCGTCACCATTCCGAAGATTATGTGCGTGAATTGGCAGAGCGGGCTTTTGCGAAATAGTTTGGATGCCTCTCACGAATTGATGTTCTCAACGCATGAGAGGTCATCAGCTAAATCGATACCCCTTGGGTACCACGGTGACACCCCGCTCGGAAATGGTGAACTGCCGCTCGAGATCTTCTTCGGGGTTGAAACCAATCATCGTTCCCGGGGGAATGATGACGTCTTTATCGACGATGCATTTCTGCAGTTTGGCTCCCGCCCCCACACGCACATCTTCAAAGAGGATGCTGTTTTCGACTTCCGCCAGATCTTCAACGACCACGCGCGCGGAAAGGATGGAGTGTCGCACGGTGCCACCGGAAATAATGGTCCCCGCTCCCAGAATCGAGTTGATCAGCTCTCCCTGATGGCCCGACCGGCCGGGCACCATGCGGGCCGGGGGATTCTGGCCGTGGTAAGTGCGAATCGACCAGTCATCTTGATAAAGGTCCAATGGCGGAACCGGCAACAGCAGGTCCATGTTGGCTTCATAGTAGGCATCGAGCGTCCCGACATCGCGCCAGTAGCGGTCCTGGGTCACGCGGCCGGCTTTGCCACCAAAGCGATATTCGTGGACGGCGCTCGACCCCTTGATCATGCGAGGGATAATGCTTTTGCCAAAGTCATGGGCCGAGTTCGGATCGGCGTGGTCGGCTTCCAGCTCGCGGATGAGAACGTCGAGTTGGAACATGTAGATTCCCATCGAAACCAAGGCCCGATCGGGATGGCCGGGCATCGGCTTGGGGAATTTGGGCTTTTCCTGGAACTCGATGATTTCATGCCGATCGTTGACCGCCATCACGCCGAAGTCGCTGGCCTCTTCGACAGGCACATCCATGCAGGCGACCGTAACATCTGCATGGGACTTGAGATGCGACTTGACCAAGGCCGCATAATCCATGCGATAAATGTGATCGCCTGAAAGAATCAGCACATTCTCGGCACCACTGCGCTGCAGCAGATAGAGATTCTGGTAAATCGCGTTGGCGGTTCCGCTGTACCACGAATCACCCGTCCGCATCTGCGGGGGAACAACCGTGATGTACTCCTGAATTTCCGGGTTGAAAATTGACCAACCGTCCCGGAGATGTTTTTGCAGAGAATGGGATTTGTATTGGGTGAGAACCAGGACACGTCGGGCGCCGGAGTGCAGACAATTGCTCAAGGCAAAGTCAATGATGCGATATTTTCCGGCAAACGGGACGGCAGGTTTCGCACGATCAATAGTCAGAGGATGCAGGCGTGAGCCGACTCCTCCCGCCAGAAGGATGGTCAGTGTGTTGGAAAGCATCAGTTTGTGAGCGCAAATGAAGCAGGCGGAGCAGAGGGAAACCAGATTGCACCGTCCGCAAGCGCGTTCTGGTCGGGTGCTGCCCCGCTGAATCTGCAACTTTGGTTCCAGACTGCTGAAAGATCTGGCATCCATTCCGATATCGAGCTGAGAAGCGGCCGATAACGTCGGTCGGATTCATGCACCCTTAATCTCCTCCGCTTCGAGACGATGACAACCTATCGACCTTCATAGATTGGTGGGGCATCACGGGGTGAGTCACGGTAACTGGTCGGGAACAAACGTTGTATCGGCTTCCGAGGCATCTCCCTTGTCTTCGTTGATCCGTCAAGGAGGCACACGTTATACTCGGGCTGGGGGTTTGGCATTCCATTTTCACAGTGGTGTCGGCTGCCTCGAACTTGATCATCTGGCGTGTTTTCCGCCCTAACTCAGTGAGAACCCGACATGTCTGCCGATGCCGCTGAAAAGGAAACTGCTGACAAAATGGCCGCCCGAGGACTGAAGGGAGTGGTCGCGGCCGATTCCAAAATCTGCGACGTCGACGGCGACATCGGGAAGCTGATTTATCGCGGGTACGACATCGACGATCTGGCGGTCAACAGCACCTTTGAAGAAGTCGCCTATCTCTTGTTCCAGGGAGAACTTCCGAGCAAAGAGCAGCTCGCCGATTTCTCTGCGACGCTCGCAAAACACCGCGCCATCGAACCCGAACTGATGGCATTTCTGAAGGGGATGCCGAGGAACACGCCCCCGATGACGGCGCTGCGTTCGGCGGTCTCCGTCTCGGCCCACTACGATCCCCTTGCTGAAGATTCTTCGCCGCAGGCCAATTTTGAGAAATCGATCCGCATGACCGCGGAAATGGGATCGCTTGTTGCCGCCATCCGACGGATTCGTGATGGCCAGGAACCGATCCAGCCGAAGCCAGAACTTAGCCATGCCGCCAATTTTATGTACATGCTGAATGGAAAAGTTCCCTCGGCTGATGCAGAAAAAGCGATGGACCTGATTCTCATTCTGCACGCCGAGCACGGCCTGAATGCCAGCACATTTGCAGCCCGGGTGATTGCCGCCACGCTGTCCGACATGCACTCGGCGATTACCGGCGCCATCGGTGCACTCAAGGGACCGCTCCACGGGGGTGCCAATACCGAAGTGCTGAAAACCTTGATGGAAGTCGGCAGCGTCGACCGCGTCGCCAGCTATGTCGAAGAGACCCGGGCCAAGAAGGGCAAATTCATGGGCTTCGGCCATGCGGTCTACAAAGTGGAAGACCCACGGGCCAAGCATCTGAAAGAACTCTCCCGCCGTCTGGGCATCGAGACCGGCGAACCCAAGTGGTACGACATGTCGATCAAGATGGAGGAGTGCGTTAAAGCCGCCATCAATAAGAACTGCAACGTCGACTTCTACTCAGCGAGCCTGCAGCACTACATGGGCATTCCTGGCGACCTCTTCACCGCCGTCTTCGCCGCCAGCCGCATCGTGGGATGGTGTGCCCACGTGATCGAGCAGATCAGCGACAACAAAATCATCCGCCCGTCCTCGAACTACATCGGCCCCGCCGAACGCAAGTACCCGGCCTGATCGATGTGCGGATAATGGTCAGCAGACAGGGGGCGCAAGCCCCCCTGTTTTATTGTGTTGCCCATGTGAGATTAGAGAACGGCTCACTGTTTACGTACTAATCGTATCAGCGGCCTATTTGGCGAGCTTAATGTCGACGTGCGCCGAATGAGTAGCGGTTTATGACGATTTTTGAGTATCGTACGCCAACCTGACGTTCGAGCTCATTGAGTACGTGTTGCTCATTTTTCCTTGAAATGTCGCTTCTAAGGACGATCGTTCCTTCTTTTCCGTCAAAGTCTTTCGGGTCGCAAATTGCTTCGCCGAGACATTTTACGAGAAGAGACTTCCTGAACTCGAAGTAATTGTGTGAGAACTCATTCAAACAAAGCAGAAGATCCCTATTCTCAACAAGCATCAATCCATCAACATGTTGCATTGAGTGGCATGCACTGTAGTCAAAATAGACGCAGTTGATTCCTTCACCTTTGTGTGGCCACTTTGGTAAAAGAGTTGCGATTCCATAGAACGACTGTAATGCACGTCGAATAGTCATATCAGCATTCATGCCAATTGACTGCAGCCATATGATGCGGAAAGTGGAATCAGTCGCTGGTGTTTCATTTAGTTGCTTGGCGCCATGCTTGAGAATTCCATCTATTCTGTTGGATCGAGAGTGTGGGTCTTTCCTTATGAGGATATCTGTGTCCTTGTCTTCAAGTCTCATACATTCCGTGAACAAGTCCTCGGATTCCTTCTCTTTCACCTCAACAAGATACTCGTTGCAACCATCGTCTAAAGCGAGATCTGCTCGCTTTTCATTTGCCTCTGGAATAACCCGGACGTTAAAGGCAAGGCTATGGAAAAATCGGTATGCAGTTTCTTTAGATTGTTCCACGATGATGCTCCAAGTGCCTTTTGCTATCCAGACGATTGCATTCAGCACTTATATGGTATATCCGCACATTATCCAACTTGAAAGTATTCCATTATCCAGTTGTACGCTTTTGTTTTCGCGTTGGAGACGCTTGATTGTGTATCGAAGTTCGTCTTGAGTACTACAGGTAAAAAGAAATGAACCTCTACCATCTGAATTGCGGCCTGTTGCATGCGCCGCCGAATCCGCGGGCCGCGTGTCATTGTCTGTTGTTGGAACAGGAGGGGCGACTGGCACTCATTGATACTGGCATCGGTCTGCATGACATTGCTGATCCGGCAGGGCGCATCGGAGAGTTCGCGATTGAGGCTGCTGGATTTCAGTTTCATGAAGGACTGACCGCGGCCCGGCATATTGAGCAGAGGGGTTACCAGGTTGGCGCTGTCACCGATATTGTGCTCACGCATGCGGACCCGGATCATGCGGGCGGACTGGCCGACTTCCCGACTGCTGCTGTTCATGTTTCCGTGGAAGAGTTCGCGCAACTGCAGTCTGGCAACCCTCGCTATTCGATTTCACAGTTCGCTCATCAGCCAAATTGGGTTCTGCATGACACGTCATCGGAACAGTGGTTTGGGATGGAAGCCAGGCCGCTGTCGATTCTCGGTGGAACAGATGCGTATCTGATACCCCTTTTCGGTCATACGTTGGGACACTGCGGCGTGGTGGTGCGAGATGGCGGTCGCTGGCTACTGCATGTCGGGGATGCGTATTACCTGCGGGTCGAGCTGACGACCGATGATCATCCCGTATCGGCCCTGGCAACGTTACGTGCGGAAGACGATGCACAACGGCGACGGAGTCTCAGCAACCTGCGTCGACTCGTCCAACTTCACGGCACAGAAGTCGAGCTATGCGGCTATCACGACTTCACGGAATTTCCACAGGAAGCGGTCGGCTTATGAATGCCTTGGCTAGCTGAGGCACATGAGCAGCAATCGTTCACAGGAGCAGATATTCCCCACGTGGTAACGTTGACATCTGCACCCATGCTACGACAAGATACGCGCTGTCTCGGAACCAGCACCTCGATCCTTCAAGGACACTGTCATGGCTGACGGCACTGCCCCGCAAGATGCACGGCAACAGCAACCCCTCGTGGAACCGACCGATCTCGAACCGATCTACGCGAACTTCTGCCGCGTCTCGAGCACGCCGGAAGAACTGGTGCTCGACTTTGGTTTG
The DNA here is from genome assembly GCA_016125225.1 of bacterium. Classification (GTDB taxonomy): domain Bacteria; phylum Planctomycetota; class Planctomycetia; order Planctomycetales; family Planctomycetaceae; genus DSVQ01. The sequence continues at coordinate 79,537 of WGME01000004.1, forward strand.
AATCCGCAGCCCTTTGGGCAAGGGGCGGTGCCGGTGAAAGTGTCGCAGCGGCTGGTCGTCAACTTCTATACCGCGAAGCGCATGGCGATGGCCTTGGGCGTGGCTCTCCAACGGCATGAACAGGCTTTCGGGACTATCGAAATCGATATCCAGAAGCGTGCTGCCGGAAAGACCGCCTGAGACAGCAAGTCTTTCTCAGCCAGGCCAGCGTGAGTTGCCGCAATCCGATCTCAGGATAGCCGAGCAACCTCGGCTCATGGCGTGGGAGCGAAGTTGCGAAGACGTTCGCCCACGGCTTGAGGATTCGGCTTCAGGCACCCCATGATGGCGGCATAGGCCCCGCTCAATTCCGAGGGCTGAGGCTGCCCGAGTCGTTGTTGCAGCGTTTCGGCGGTCGCGGGGGACAAGACCAGGCCGAAGTGATTGATATGGGCCACGAGTCGCTCGGCGGCGGCGGCACGCAGGTTCAGACTGGCCTGATCATTGAACGCCCAGTCGGCGAGCCGAGTCTGGACTTCAGCCGTGCCAATCTGCCCCAAGGCTGCCAGAACGTTTGGTGACAGTGCGGGATCGGGAATCAAAGGCAGAAGTTCCGGCTCGGCGGTCGTGACATCAAATTCTTTTCGGGCCGATGAAAGTGTCGCGAGCCAGTAGGTGGCAATCGCCCGGAAATCGGAGCGCAACTGAGGCGACATGGGCGGCGTCCGGCGAGATTGCAGGAACGGACCTACCTGCCACCAGAACGATTCCGCAGCGGGAGATTCCCCGGCAAACATGGCGTTACCCGTCCGCTTCACCAGCCGGGCTGTGTCTTTGCGGACATCTTCCGGGCCATACACCACGATGGGAAGATGAGCCGTACGGGCATCGGCGCGCAGGTTCGCCAGCGTTTGCGTCAACGCCCAGTTCGAAATGTTGGTCTGCACGACAACGAGTTCAATGCCAGCCAGTTCCGCGGCCTTCGTGAATCCTTCTTTTCCAGTGAAGGCCTGCAACGGATCATAACCTTCGGATGCCAGGTAGGTTCCCAACAGAGTCGATTCATCACGATCGGAATCGATCACCAGACCCCGCGCCTGACCGGGGTCGGTTAAGGCACGCCGGAGAATTTCCGTCACCCGTGTGGCCCCGCGAAAATCTCCTCGGGGATTGGTTCGCAGAATGACGCTGGCCGCCGCGAACTGCACGCGGGCATCGGGGTAGTTGAGCGCAGAGATCACTGGTGAGGGCTGACCGCCGGACGGTTGCAAGAGTTCAGGAGAGGCGATCGCACTCAACCCCTGCAATGCCGCCCAGACGACATCGGTCCGGCCCATCTCCATGCCCAGCTTCAAGACATCCTGGAGCGGCACAACCCCTGTAGAAACGGCGGTCTGCATTGCCGGGCTTGTGTCGGCCGTCAGAATTGTATCCCAGCCAGCCCGTTCCACCTCGTGAGCCAGCAAAGCCGCGAGATACATCGTCTGCAAGCGGGCCTGTTCCGGATTCAGGCGGAAAGCATCTCGGGACAGTCGCAGGGCTTCATCGAGCGAGGCGGCATCGGGCGATTTTTCGGTCGAGACGACGGTCTTCTGCTCGTTGTCCCAACTCCATACAACGATCGGTTGACCCTCAACTTCTGGCACGAGAATGAGATCTCGCGTGAGCAAGGCATTGGCCCGTTGCTGCAGTTCATGTAAAGCCACAACCTTCGAGAGGTCACGTGTTCGCTCGGCATTGCCGAAGCGGATTTTGGCCAAGGCGTGGGCTGCAGTATCGCGAATCCCTGCGTTGAAGTCTTCGCTGAAAGTCATCGGCCAGAGCCGCAGCACAGCCTCTTCGGAATTGAGATACATCAGAGCTTCGATGCATCCCTGACTGACACGGTCGATCGGGGAATCCAGGGCGGCAATCAACGGGGCAATCACCGGCTGACCCATGCGTGACAAGGCAATGGTAATCGCGTCACGCAGATCGCCGTCTTCCGCCACTGCCAGTTGCCGAAGCATCTCCGGGACGGCGTTGGCTCCCAGATTGCGGAGTTCCAATGTCGCCTTTTCGCGTTCAACGGCGGGACCGGTGAGCCGCTGCAGTTGCGAGTCGACATATCCCGGATCTTGTGATTGTGCTTTCGAGATCTGATTGAGTCGCTGCACCAGCGGTTTGGCGAGGGCTTCCAACTGCGGGATTTTGGTGAATCGCAGGAATTCGCCCGTGCCGTATTTATCACGCAGTGCGATGAGATCGGCATCGCTGGGATTGGTATCGAGGAAAGCCTGGAAATAGACCGGCGCGATATCGAAGCGTGCGAGTTCCACCAGCAACACAACAGCATCGAAGAGTTCGGCGGGCGTCTTAGGCTCTTCGATGAGGGGGGAACGCTCGACACCGGCTGGTAATGCCAGGGGAGCGGTGTCCGCGTCGGGCTGTGCCAGAACCATCCCGGCAGGCCAACAGGCCGCACAGGCACATACCGCCCAAAGACTGCGAACAAAGCGGGCCATGCCGAGAACTCCCCTAGCGCTGCAGACACCGGTGATCAATTTCCAGTCAGACATCGCATCCTAAAATGACGATTCCCCTGCTGGCAATCAAAAAACGGCGCAACCCAAATCTCTGGACGACGACGTCTCGGTTGGCTATCGGCACTCACGGCACAACGGTTCCAGCCGCGACAGGGCTTTCAACCGCGCGAACCCCACCTCGGCGGTTCAACGTAACGGTCGGGCCTGTCGTTTCGAGGGCACGCATTGTTAGTACGATGCCGGTTGTAGCGATTTTTTAGCCGCGAGACGAAGTCGAGCGCTCGGCGTTGCCTCGCAGTAAGTGGGATGTTAATCCAGCAATTCATGCCGAATCAGGTCGGCATAGCTTTCCCGGCGACGGATAACGGTGACTTTGCCGCCGTCGACCAGCACTTCACAGCCACGTGGACGCGAATTGTAATTGCTGCTCATGGCGGTGCCGTACGCCCCGGCACTGAAGATCGCTACGAGATCACCCCGTTGGACTTCAGGGAAGTAACGATCCTTGGCGAAAGTGTCACCCGATTCGCAAACCGGGCCGACAATATCGACCTTGTCGCAACCGCTGATTTCACCTTCGAGGTTTTCGGGCATCGCGACACTGGGTTTCACCGGCCAGATGCGGTGGAACGAATCGTACATCGCCGGACGCACGAGATCGTTCATCGCAGCATCTTGAATAACGAACGTCTTGCCCCCCTCTTGCTTCGTATAGACAACTTTGCCCACGAGGATGCCCGAGTTACCGCAGATGAACCGCCCCGGTTCGAGTGCCAGCCGACAACCGGCTTCCTTCACGGCCGGGACAATCACCTCGGCATAAGCACTCGCTGGCAGACCTTCATCCTGACGGTAGCTGATGCCGAACCCGCCACCGAGGTTGATCCAGTTGATCTCATGACCAGCGGCTCGCAGTCCTTGAACCACATCAATCGCCTTGCGACCGGCGGCTGCATACGGATCGGTTGTCAGAATCGGCGAACCGAGGTGCATGTGAATGCCGGTGAGCTTCAGGTTCGGGTCATGCAACACCTTCGCGGCGAGTTCCTGGAACCGCTCGATGTCCATGCCGAACTTGTTCCCCTTCTTTCCCGTGGTGGTTTTGCTGTGCGTCTTGGCATCGATATCGGGGTTCAGCCGCAACGCCACCGGAGCCACGACACCCATCTCCCCAGCGATGGCCGAGATGGCATCGAGTTCCCCTTCGCTTTCGACATCGAACATCAGAATCTTCGATTCGAGGGCGAAGCGGATTTCGTCATCGGTCTTGCCGACCCCGGCGAAGACCACTTTCGTCGTATCCGCCCCGGCCGCTTTCACGCGGTACAACTCACCGCCGGAGACCACATCGAAGCTCGAACCCGCTTCGGCCATCGTCTTCAGGATCGACAGATTCGAGTTGGCCTTCACTGAGTAACACAGCACGGGGTCAACATCGGCGAACGCCGTTTGAATCTGCCGCAGTTGATGCAGCAGGAAGTTCTTCGAATAGATCCAGAGCGGCGTGCCGAACTCGACCGCCAAACGGCTGACGGGGACGTCTTCGCAGTAAAGTTCGTTATTGATGTAGGGGAAGGGGTTCATATTAAAAGGCTGGCCATTCTGCTCTGAAGTTGTTGATGCCTGGAAATAATAAAAGAGTTCGCTTAGGCGGGTTCCGGGTCTTCAAATTCTCGATTCAACCAGTGGTAGTCGGACTGGGTTTCTTCTCCATCCGCCATACAGAGAACAAAGAGAACCTGCCGTTGTATGGGATCTGGAAGCTGATCAATCCACGGCTCGACCAGATCGATCCGATCCAGTTTCGGAATCAATCGAAACTGCTCATCGATCAAGCGGACGCGAATCGCCAGTGGTTGATACTGATAGGCTTCAACCCGCTCAAAATGTTCGGCGAGTGTTTGCCGGACCAGTTCGGATTCTGCGGTGATCTGGTGGTGGATCTGCCCAATGCTCATGGAATCTGCTTTCCAGTCCAACTCCAGATTTGCTCGGCCGTTTCAATGACATAGCGACAATCTTTGGCACGCAATCGTCCGGATTGATACCGCAGATCAACATACCAGATCGGGATGCAACGTCGAATCCGTTTCAAGAGTTCCAATGGCAGGTTGCAGCCCCGACTGTGGGTCTGAAACAGGAGCCAATCCAGATTATGTGCCGCCTGACCACGGAATGATTCCATCACCACCTCCTGCCGTCGTGGTGATGGAGTGAAGCTGAGGATGATTGCCTTTAAGGAACATTCAATCCCATATCCACCGAGGTAGGTCGCATCGAGTGTTTCCGCCACGGTCAGCAGTACCCGAGCCGCAGCGATGCGTTGCCCCGCAGCTCGGTAGAACGAGAATACCGTGGCATCATTCATCAAAACGTTCCACTAGTCGGCCTAATTCTGATGTTTCGCCAGCAGTTCCGCGATTTGGACGGCATTCGTTGCGGCGCCTTTGCGCAGGTTGTCGCTGACGCACCAGAAGGTCAGGCCGTTCGGATTCGAGAGATCTTTGCGGATGCGGCCAACGTAGACCATGTCGCAATCGTTCGCCGTGTGAGGCATCGGGTAACCGCCGAATGTGGGTTCATCGACCACCTTGATGCCAGGGAATTCCGTGAAGAGTTTGCGGGCTTCTTCCGGGCTGACCGGGCAGGCGGTTTCGACCAGAATGGTTTCGCTGTGGCAGTTCGCGACCGGAATGCGGACACAGGTCGGGCAGACCTGAATGCTCTCGTCGCCGAGGATCTTGCGGGTCTCGTAGACCATCTTCAGTTCTTCGCTGGTGTAGCCATCGTCCTTGAAGCTGCCGATTTGCGGGATGGCATTGAACGGAATGGGCGACTTGAACGCCTTCTGTTCGTAGGTCTTTCCGGCCAGATGGGCTTTGGTCCCTTCAATGAGATCCTCGGTCCCGCTGACCCCAGCCCCACTCACGGCCTGATAGGTGCTGACGACGACGCGCTTCACGGTCGCGGCATCGTGCAGCGGCTTCAGGCACATCACCATCTGCGTGGTGGAACAGTTCGGGCTGGCGATGATCCCTTTCGCATTCAGCGCGTCCTGCGGGTTGATTTCCGGAATGACGAGTGCGACATCAGGCTTCATGCGGAAGAAGCCCGATTCATCGATCACCTTGCAACCGGCGGCGACGGCGTGCGGCAGGAACTCCGCGGCAGTTTCATCGGGCGTGGTCGCCACGACAAGATCCACCCCCTGGAATGCCGCCGGGGTCAGTTCTTCGATCGTATATTCGCGGCCCTTGAACGTCAGCTTGGAACCGGCGGAGCGTTTGGAAGCGAGGAACCGATACGTTTTGGCGAGATCGGGCCGTTCCTCCAGCAAACGGACCATGATCCGGCCTACGGCCCCCGTTGCCCCCACCACCGCCATTGTTCCGAACACCGTGCAGTTCCTTCGTCCAAGGTTTAAAAAGACCGAATTCTCGCCGAATCAGCGAAACGTGTATTGTAGGCAGAGCGAATTCCCGCCCGCAAATGGGAAGTCCAACGGATGGACTACAGAGACCGGTTTCGTGGCGGTATAGTGGTGGATGTGGGGTTTTCCATCTCCCCGTGCTCGATGGACCGTTCGTGCTTTGAGTGACATTTATGCGGATTCTCGTGATTGGACAGGGCGGCCGTGAACACGCCCTGGTCTGGAAATTGAAGCAATCGCCTCAGGTGGAGGTGGTCTACTGTGCCCCCGGCAACGCGGGGACCGGGCTCGATGCGATCAACGTCGACATTGCCGCCACAGACATTCCCCAACTGCTGAAGTTCGCCCAGAAAGAAAAAATCGACCTCACCGTAGTCGGCCCGGAAGCCCCGCTGGTCGCCGGTTTGGTCGATGAGTTCATTAAGGCGGGTCTGCGGGTGTTCGGTCCCACCAAGAAAGCCGCCGAACTCGAAGGCAGCAAACGCTTTGCCAAGGAATTGATGCGCAAGGCCGCGGTGCCGACTGCTGATTTCCGCATCTTCACCAACGCCGCCGAGGCCATCAGCTACATCGATGAACGGGAAGTCGAACGCGTGGTGGTGAAGGCCGATGGTCTCGCCTCTGGCAAGGGGGTCGTCGTCTGTTCAACGCGTGAGGAAGCCCGGCAGGCGATCAAACGCATTCTGCTCGAAAAAGAATTCGGCACGGCTGGCGAACGCATCGTCATTGAGGACCGGCTCGAAGGTCAGGAAGCGAGTCTGCTGGCCTTTGTCGATGGTCATACCATCATTCCGTTGGAAGCCGCTCAGGATCACAAAGCCGCGCACGATGGGGACACCGGCCCCAACACCGGCGGCATGGGGGCGTATTCACCCACGCCGGTCATCACGCCCGATCTGATCGATACCGTCGTCGAGAAAGTGCTGATTCCCACGGTCCATGAGATGCGGAAAGATGGCCGTAACTTCCGTGGCTGCCTCTATGCCGGTCTGATGCTGACCAATCAGGGACCGAAAGTGCTGGAATTCAACGTCCGCCTCGGTGATCCTGAAACGCAAGCCGTGCTCATGCGGTTGAAGTCGGACCTGGCGACCGTGCTGTATGCCGCTGCCGATGGCAAGCTTGCCGACATCGAACCGCTGGAATGGGATACCCGCCCGGCGGTGTGCGTGGTGATGGCCGCTGAAGGATACCCCGGCAACTATGCGAAGGGGCAGGTCATCCGTGGTCTCACCGAAGCCGCCGCCGTCGAAGATGCCAAGGTCTTCCATGCCGGCACCAAACTGAAAGACGATCAGGTGCTGACCGATGGCGGCCGCGTGCTCGGCGTGACCGCGCTGGGTGAGAATCTCGCTCAAGCCAAGTTGCACGCCTATCAGGCCGTGAAGTGCATCCGCTGGGACGGCGCCTGGTGCCGCAAAGACATCTCCGATAAAGCCCAGCAGTACGAGTCCCAAAGCGAGCGGGGGGCGTAAGCCCCCTGGATACGGAATGGAATGGCAGGCAGGTAACGAAGTGTCAGAGTGACATAGTTCCAGAGGGAAACGACGGGCAAACCATCACTCCTGGAGTTCTTCTGGAACTTTGACACTCTGTGACTCTGGCACACCGCAATCAGGGGGCTCACGCCCCCCGCTCGCTGAGAGGCTGACATGTCCGAACTCCTCACCCGCCTCACCACCATCGTCGGCAGCGACGGCGTTCTTGCTTCGCCCGATGAACTGCTGGTGTATGAGTGCGACGGCTATGTTGTCGAAAAGAAGCAGCCCGATGTCGTCGTGTTTCCGACCACCACCAAACAGGTGGTCGAGATTGTCCGTCTCTGCAACGAATTGAACGTGCCCTTCGTGCCGCGGGGTGCCGGAACGAGCCTCGCCGGGGGCTGCCTCCCCGTCGGTGGCGGCGTGATGATTTCGCTCACGCGGATGAAACGTATCCTCGAAATCAATCTCCGCGACCGTTACGCCGTTGTCGAACCTGGCCTCGTCAATGCCCATCTCACGCAGGCCCTCAAGGGGACGGGTTACCATTACGCCCCCGACCCTTCGAGCCAGGGGGCGTGCACGATCGGCGGGAACTTCGCCACGAACTCCGGCGGGCCGCACACACTGAAATATGGTGTGACGGTGAACCACGTGCTCGGCGTCGAAGTCGTGATGCCCGATGCCACCGTGGTCCAACTCGGCGGACCGACCGAAGACGTGCCGGGTTACGATCTCACCGGGCTCTTCGTCGGCAGCGAAGGCACGCTCGGCATCTGCACGAAGATGATTGTCCGCCTCACGCGCGATCCGGCCGCCTATCGCACCATGCTCGGCGTCTTTGAAACCGTCGATGATGCCACGCAGGCCATCAGTGCGATTATCGGCGCGGGGATCGTGCCTGCTGCGCTCGAGATGATGGACCAGGGCATTGTGCAGGCCTTGGAAGAGGCGTTCCACTTTGGCTTCCCGCTGGATGCCGGGGCCGTGCTCCTCATCGAAGTCGATGGTCTCGAAGTCGCCGTCGATGAAGAAGCTCAGAAAATCATCGCATTGTGTACCGAAGCGAAGGCTCGCGAAGTCCGGCAGGCGAATACACCGAAAGAACGGCAACTTCTGTGGAAATGCCGCAAGCAGGCCTTCGGAGCCATCGGCCGCCTCAGCCCCAGTTACTGCACGCAGGACGGTGTCGTCCCCCGCACCAAGCTGCCTGGAATCCTGCGGTTCATCATCGATGTTGCCCAGCGGTATCAACTGAAGATCGTCAACGTCTTCCACGCGGGCGATGGCAACATTCATCCCATCCTGCTGTTCGATGAACGCGATGCCGATCAGGTGCAGCGGGTGCTGGAAGCCAGCGACGAGATTCTGAATCGCTGCATCGATCTCGGTGGCAGCGTGACCGGCGAACATGGCATCGGCGTCGAGAAGATCAGCTTCATGAACCGCTTGTTCTCACCGGCCGACCTCGCCGTGATGCAATCGATCCGCGACTGCTTCAACCCCGACGGTCGCTGCAGCCCCGGCAAGATGCTCCCCACCGCCGCCGGCTGCGGCAACGAACACATCCCCCGCGCCACCCCCGGCAAACGGGCGATGGCGTGAGCTTTCTCTCATAAATCACACAACTGAAACGTAGTAAGTCTTCTCTTCGATTGTCAAATTGGATGTGGATAGGTACCTTGTTGCCCGTGTATCTGCACAAAACGACACATACGACAAGGGGTTGAAACCTATATGGATGCTGTCAATCTTTTTGCAGCACTCGGAGGATCAGCCTTTATTATAGCCACTGCAAAATGGTACTTTGACCGTAAGCGATGGGCTGATTACAAGCGATCAGTTCGCCAATGGACGATAGAACTTATTAAAGTGCAGCATCCAAAAGAGCTTGACGACGACGAGTGGAAAGCGCAGTGTGAGAAATTGCTGGTTGATTCACGGTTTCGCCCTGCTGAAATAGTTGAGCTTTTGGAGATATCTGTCCTCGTGGCAAAACGGATTGCAATCGAAGCTTTGGAGTCAGGTTCTTACATCTGATATCTAGTCAATGAGACATTCCCAAGGAAGGCTGCATGTCTATTCAGAAGCTTGAATCTCAACTTGCAGAAGCTGAGAAACAGAGGTTGCAGAACAGTTTGGTCCGCAAGCGTCAGCGCGCTGTTTTTGCGTCCTTTACGTGCTTTGTGATTGCGATCGCTTCGCTTTGGCAACCATACTCTGTTTTGCCATTTATCTTTTTTGTAATTGCTGCGATCAGCGCGTTCTTTTACTTCGACGCAAATGGCCATTTGCACGAAGTTCGTCGTCGGTCGTCATCAACCCTGTTCGCAAATTTTTCACGCCTCAAACAAGATGAGGTGGCTGTTGACTCTAATAAGCCTCATCAAGTGTTCTAATTTCTGTTGACGAACGATCTGTTAGGCCAAATTGGGTATCGGTTCAGGAAGAAACTTGAACACACAGGGTAGTCCGACCACAACTGTGCCAGGGTCGCGTAGCGACAAGATATCGCGAGATCGACTCCACTACTTCAACCAGCAGCAGGGAACGGCAGGTGGGAACATGCCAGACGGAAGTGCCCGTTACTTTGCTGCCTTCGAGATTGCCAGCAGTTGCTCGCCGAATTCGCGGGCGCTCCATAGTGAGCGGCCGATGCCCCAAGCTTTGTCGGTGACCGGTTCGATGTCGATGAAGATCAGGTCTTCCTGATGACGTCGGCTGCGGACGACGATTTCGCCATACGGATCGACGATGTAACTGTCGCCGTAGCCGACGCCGCGATGAGGGTCGGTCATGCACTCTTCCGGGCCGAGGGAGACATTGTTGCCGCGGACGAAGTAGACGCTGTTTTCAACAGCCCGGGCGATGTGGTCGGCTCGTACCTTCATGAAATGGCTGATCAGGCCTTCTTTGCTGATGTAGTTGAAATGCGGCGCGAAGATCACCTGCGCCCCCTGCAAGGCGAGTAGCCGGGCCGGTTCGATGTAGCCGCCATCAGCACAAATCACCACGCCGAAGGTGAGGCCCTTGTGCTGAAAGACCGGGAAGTCGCGGCCCTGTTTGTGGAAGGGCATATAGGCGGCACATTTGCTGTAACGGCCGAGGAGATGCCCTTTGTGGATGACCGCCGCGGTGTTGTAAAGGTCATCGCCGCGGAGTTCATTGAAGCCGACGATGAACATCGCCTCGAAGCCGCTGGTGCGATCGAGGACCTGCATCATCGACGGAGAATCGATGGCGAAGGCATCACGGCGGGCGATGTCGCCGTTGTCGGGGTAACCGGTCAGAAAGCATTCGGGGAAGCAGAGGATGTCGATGCGGTCACGGTCCGCGCGTTCCAACCCTTGCACCACCTTGGCAAGATTGCCGGTGAAATCGCCGAGTTGCGAATCGAGCTGGCAGTGACCGATACGCATGGTGATCCCTTGCTGGCGCTGCGGGCTGATGGAAGCGCGCTACTTCGCGGGAGCCCAGTAATCGAAGACGAGAACTTTTTCACGGCGGTCTTTGACGACTTGCACGTAAGCATCATGAGCCGGGTGCTTGAGGTAAGTCGCAAGCCCGGCTTCATTGGCGAAGGTGACCTGGAACGCGTAGGTCATGCCTTCCGACTTGCCTTCCGTGCTGACATTCGGGCCGTGCTCGAAACCGATGATCGTATCGACCTGCTGCGGCAACCCCGCAAAGGCATCGATCACCTTCTGGACTTCGGATTCCGGCAGCCCGTCTTTGAATTTGTAGAGGACGATGTGCCTCAGGACTTTGTCGCTTGGACTTGCTGCTTGTGTCGATGGTGTGACGGTCTGCATGACGATGGCCCCTGCCACGATGCCAACGAAGAGTGTCAAGATGGTGCGCATGGAAGGGTTCCTTCTAAGGTCGGCGGATAATTCCCATCCATTGTGCGGCAGGAGCGTGCCCGGCACAACGCTAATGCGATGCGCACCATGTTCGCAGGTGAACCAATCAGCGGGCTGACACCCGCCGCTCGCTAAACGACAATACTCAGATCATGTCGAGCTTGCGGTGGCTGCGTTCTTTGGGGCGGCTGCATTCGGCGCACACGCCGTCGACTTCCAACCGATGGCCGGCCATCCGGAAGCCATGTTCGGCGGCGATCTTTTCGAGGACCTCTGCGATGGCTTCGTTCGGGAACTCGATCATCGCGTTGCATTTGCGGCAGATGAGATGATCGTGGGCCGGGTAGCCATAGTCGTGTTCATAGACCTGGCGATCGTTGGTGCGGGCCACGCAGCGCAACAGGCCGGCTTCCACCAGCAGATTCAACGTGCGGTAGATGGTCGAACGGCTGGCCCCATTCTGGCCCGATCGCCGAGCGAGGTCTCCCACCCACTGCTCGGCGTCAAAGTGATGGTGTGTGGAGTAAACGGCCTGGACGATGGCTTCCCGCTCCGGGGTCAGCCGCATTTTTTTCGTCAGCAGGAATTCGCGGAATTTGTTGACGGGTGCTGCGGTCTCGTCAATCGTTCCCAAGTTGCTCACAACCAGCCTCGATGATGCGTGTTATTCCTGATCCAGTTCGTTCTCGACGGCCTGGAACATGCGCATCAGAGCCGCTTCGAGCTTGTCATCGGTATCATACGTGCCATCGGCGATGGCCGCCTTGATCTGCGCGATGCGCTCCTGGCGGATGTCACTGTTCTGGCTGAGTTGGTCCAAGAGTTTCCCCGCGTTGGAAAGGACGAGTTCATCGCGTGGGAACTGCGGCCGTGCGACCGAGGTGTCCCGTTGTGCGGGCGTACCACTGACGGGTCGATACGGCGTCGCCCCGGAGACCGAACCGATATTTCGGACGTCCATGTCTGCCCTCCCTTCCTGGACGGGGCCGAGTGTCTGGCGGGCATTGGGTAGCCGACCAGAGACTCCACCACGAACAGTATCATAGCCGACAACCGGGAAACGATTCAATTGGGCCTCAAAACCGGGCTGAAACATGATAAATCCCCGTGCATCCAAGCGATGGACAGACTAACTCTCTGAGTTTTGTCCGCCCGGGGGATCTTCTTGAACCCGGACAAGCGGCACCGACCTGGGAATCTTTTCCAAGTTACGACTATAACGAGGGTTACGTCGCGATTCGGTGTGCGGCGGAACAACCGCCAGAGATATTATCGGCGGCCGAACGGACGAAATTTCAATCATCTCGCAGAATTTTGCGAAATGGCACGCGGGTGTTAGACCAGGGTCCAGAGGCGAGAGTCCAGAGCCAGAAAAACGGGGGAAAAACAGGCAGTACGATCGTTGCTTTGACCCTGTCAGGCTCTGGCCTCTCGACTCTGGTCTCTTGACTCACCGGACCAGTTCCAGCGTTTGCCACATGCTGGGGTCGAAGTCGATTGGGAATTCCGGGCCGACGGTTAAGGGTTGGTCGCCCAATTCGGTGTCATGCACCAAACCGTAGAATCCCAGACGCGGATGGGATGAGGGGTCGAAGCCGTGCAGGCTTTCCGGAGGGAACCACAAATCGATCCGGTAGCCATCGTCGCGGATCGTGCTGGTGATCTGAATGGCTTGTTCGCCTCGTTTGCCGGTCTCTTCGCGGGCCTGGGCTAAGGGCTGCGCGATGACGGACGGGTCTTGCTTTTTGCGGCCCATCCCTGCGGGCAAAATGCAAAACCGGTGACAGAACCGTGTGGCCCGATGGACGTTCTGCGTGCAGCGGGTATCAATCCAGAGAAAAACGGCATCCCCTTCGGTGGGACGCAACAGGTCCGACGTGACCGGCAATTTCTTGCCAGCCACGTCCACCGCGATGCCCAATCCCCGAGTATTCCAGGCGAGTTGCCAACGGGCGAAGGACGGGGCTCCGTCGAACTCGTCCAATTTCGGGAGCTGTCCCGAGTCGGAGATGGGCGCGCAGCCAGTGGTTGACCCGGGCAGGCTGTCGTCATAAGGGACGGGAAAGGACCAGCGGAACAGAAACCTTGGTGGAATGACCTGATTCATGCGCCGCTGTCGCCTTACCGATCACAGTCAACAGATCACCGTCACCGACCGATGGGCTTGGCCTACTCTTCCACGGCAGCGGTGGCTTCCACGGCGGCAGCGTCGGTCTGATGCGTCCAGAAGTAGGTGTGGGTTTCGAAGTTGACGATTTCGACCACTGCTTTCCGCCCTGAGAGCGGCTGCAGTTCATAACCCTTACCGGCCAGAATTTCCGCCTGTTCCGATTCTGCGGTCAGACGGCCTTCGTCTTGCACGGCACGCCACCACTGCAAATGCGGCCATTCTTTCTTGACGGTTTCGAGGCAGGTCATGATGGTCTTGCCATTCACACCCGGCTTGAAGCCCGCTCGTTCTGCCACCTGTGAATAGGTCGAGAGTTTCTCTAACTGCTTCAGTTCCCACAGGACTTCCGCGACCGCTTCTGCACGAATGGATGCCATATCAGTCTCTCCAGATCAACCGGGCTCAAGACGGGTTTCGATACGATCACGACATTACCGAGCCACGGTGAACGTGTGCCGTCGCCTGCCTGCCTGGCGCGAGCAACAGCACCATGAAAGGATGAGGGATCGGCCACTCCTTAGCCTTCATTAGTTCTTCAACATACTCCGTTTCCTGACAACACTCAATCCCGGATCACTTCCCGGCCGTCTGCCGTACAGTGTTGACGTGGTCCCAGAGCGGCGCTTCAATACAGGAAACCACGGGCGATCTCAGCGCAAATTCGCGCTGACAGACCGGCTTGGTATCTTCTGCTACCCATGTGATGACCATGTCCGAGATCGTGCTGACCACGCTGAATGCCCGCTATCATCATACAGCGTTTGGTCTGCGGTACCTCTTCGCCAATCTGCAGGAGTTGCAGTCACGGGCCACGTTGCTGGAATTCACCATCCAGCAGGCGACGCTGGATATCGTCGAGACCATTCTGCGTGAATCACCTCGCGTTGTGGGCTTCGGCGTCTACATCTGGAACGTGGTGGAAATCGAACGCGTGCTGATCGCGCTCAAGTCGCTGCGCCCCGACCTGATGATTGTCCTTGGGGGGCCAGAACTGGGCGATCCCCACGATTTGCCGTCGCTTACCCAATGGGCCGATTATCTCATCGCTGGTGAAGCCGATCTGGCCTTCGCCGATCTCTGTCAGAAGCTTCTGGCTGAAGATGTGGAGCTAAGTTCAGAACGGCCACGGATTGAACCACTTGCGACCACTCAACTCTCTCATGTTCCGGACCTAGCGAGTGTCGAACTTCCGTACGATCTGTATAGCGACACCGATCTGCAGCACCGCGTGATCTATGTGGAAGCGTCACGTGGTTGCCCGTTCACCTGTGAATTCTGTCTTTCCGCGCTCGAAATTCCCGTGCGACAGTTTCCCCTGGAGACGTTTCTCGGGGCGATGCAGCGGTTACTCGATCGGGGTTGTCGTGAGTTTAAGTTCGTCGATCGCACGTTCAATCTCAATCTGCGGGTGAGTCGTGCGATCCTCGAGTTCTTTCTGGCACGGTATGTTCCCGGTTTGTTTCTGCACTTTGAAATGATTCCCGATCACTTGCCGGAAGCGTTGAAGGCTCTGATTACACAGTTCCCGGCCGGGTCTTTGCAGTTTGAAGTCGGGATTCAAACGTGGAACGACGACGTAGCCGTCCTCATCAGCCGTCGACAGGACAATGTTGCCGCCGAGCAGAATTTGAAATGGCTGCGCGAAGAGACCGGCGTCCATGTGCATGCAGACTTGATTGTGGGTCTGCCGGGTGAAGACTTCGAGAGTTTTGCCGCAGGGTTTGATCGACTGGTGCGTCTCGAACCGCAGGAGATACAGGTCGGCATTTTGAAGCGGCTGCGGGGCACACCCATTACCCGGCACGATGCGGAATGGCAGATGGTCTTTGCCACCTCGCCCCCGTATGAGATCCTGCAGAACCGGCTCATCGACTTTGCCACCATACAGGAGTTACGACGGTTCGCGAAAACCTGGGATCTGATTGCGAACAGCGGCAACTTCCTGGAGACCACGCGAGCTTTCTGGGCTAAGGAATCCTCACCATTTGCTGCGGTGCATCAGTTCAGTCGCTGGTTGTATGAGCAAGCGGGCCGCACGCATGGGATTGCTTTGCCACGCTTGCTGGAATTCGTCTGGCGGTACCTTACGGACGTGCAGGGGCAGCCTCAAGCCGAAATCGCTGCGATGTTATTTCGCGATTATCGACGGGGAGGGCGATCCGATCACCCCGCCTGCTTGCGTCCTTGGTTATCAACCACGTCATCAGAGGGTTCAGATACCTCTGTGGAAACGGCCCAAGAGAAGTCTGCACGCTCGGGTCAGGGCCCGAAGCGTCAGCAGCGGTTTCTTCAGACGGATGCTCCGTAAGTTTGGCAAATTTTTCCGCCTGCGTGGTCTGCGGCGTTTCGCTGAACTTTTTGTAACGCGCAAACCTTTGCGTCAATTACACTTGAATACACATGGCATCTCACTCAAGTCAGGATTTTTCGGCACGGTAGGCTGAACTCGCAAGTTCGTCATAACCGATAGCAATGGCAGAAACAGAAGATGTGCGGACCCTGCAAGATCCTCGCACGTCCCAAACATTCCCACAGCAGCTCTGGCTGAGGGGGTGTGTTGCCGAGTTCCCTGCGCAATGCCGCTGAAGTCGAGGTTGGTGAGAACATGAAGAAGTGGTACGCCCCTTGCCGATTTCTGTTAGCCGCGGCCCTGGCCACTCAATTGATGGGGTGTGCCAGCACGTCGAGAACCGTGGGACGCTGGATGGGCCGCGATAAGGCCGACGAACAACTCGCCGACGTCGACAGCCGAGCCAAGTCGGCCGAGAAGAAAGACTCCAAGTCTTCCAAGGCCGATACCAAGGTTGCCGACTCTTCGAGCAAATCGAAGAAGTCTGGTTCCACGACCAGCGTCTCTGCGAAAGACGACGTGACCGTGGCGGATTCCCGTGCCAGCCGTCCCAAAGCGGAAGTGGCCGGTAAGAGCGATAAGCTCGAGCCGAGCACCAAGACCGCGAAGAAACCGGCGGACGTCGAAGCACGTGTGGCTTCCGCCAAAGATTTGCCGACCAAACCCAAAGTCGATCCGATCTCTGAGTTCGACGAATTTCCGATCGTGAAAGCCACGCCCAAGGCGAAACCGCTCGATCCGTTCGAAGACTTCACCGAGGCTGACTTGACGCAGGAAGCTCCCGAGATGGAACCGAAGTTCGGTCCCATTGGTACCGCCAAGCTTTCGAACGGTGTCTTGAAGCCCCCGTCTGCCAATCGACAGGTAGCTCAAGGTACGCAGGTCCTGGCTTCTGCCTCACAGACGACGGTCGCCGAGTTTGAAACACCGGCATCGAACAGCGGGTTGCCTGAATGGGCGCTCGATGAACCAGAGATGCCGATCGCCAAAGCGGAACAAAAGCCGGTCATCAGCCAGGTCAACGCGACGCAGTTCCAACCGGGGCAACCAGCCCCCGAAGATCAGCGGCTGCGGTTCCCTGAGAAGAAAGTGATCGAAATCGCCCCCGCGATGCCACCATCAATGCTGGCACTCTGTCCCGAGGCCAACGGTGAAGTGCGGGAATTGGTGAAAGCCCTTGATACTAAAGATCCGGAATCGTTAAAGCGGACGATTCATCGCCTGGGACGGATGCAAAGCCATGCTGAAGCTGCCACCCCGGCCTTGCGTGCCCTGCAGCAACATCCGGATGGCTTTGTCCGTGTCCATGCCGCACTCGCTCTGGTTCGCATGGGGCATGTGAGCAGCGATGTGACTCAGACCTTGATTGCCGGACTGCGGTCGCCCGATCCGGGTGTGCGATCGTTCTCGGCTGCGGTGCTGGCCGAAATGGGACCGCATTCCGCCGATGCGTTGCCTGCGTTGTCGGCCGCCTTGAATGACTCCGATGGCTATGTGCGGCTGCATGTGGCGGAAGTGCTGATTCGGCATGCGGACTGGTCGCATGCGGCCTTGAATGCTCTGAACGACAGTTTGAAGAATAGCGACGAAAACGTGCGATGGCTGGCTACCTATTCGCTGGCCGAACTGGCCCCGCAATCGGAAGTCGCCGTGGAGGCCTTGCAGCAATCCCTCCACGACCCGGTGACGAAAGTGCAAACAGGAGCTGCCTACGCTTTAGGTGAGATTGGCCCGGTGGCATCGTCCGCATTGCCCGATCTGGAACGGTGCGCCGCCTCTCCCAATGCCGACCTGCGGGCTGCCGCGGAATATGCGATCACGCAAATTCGGCAATAGTCAACGCGTAGTGCAAGCTCAGCCCGGCAGAGTTCCTGCCGGGCTTTTTTATTCGCCAGCAATTCCATGAGGCTGGCAGTTAGAGAAGTTCCGGTGTGGTAATCGCCAGCTTGCGGGCATCGGTTGCCATCTGCAGGAGTTGCGGACGAATCGTTTCCGACGATTCATACAAGCTCCAGCGATCGGGTGGCAAATCGCGAAAGGTTTCGGCCAGCCGCGGTTGATCGACCGACAGACCCCGCACGGCACGAATAAAGACCTGCCGTACCTGATCGGGCCTGGTTCTCAAAAAGTGGGCATAGATTTCCGGGTCTTGCTCTCCGGAATCACCAATCAACACAAACTGCCGTCGCGGAAACGCCTGCAGAATGGGTTCGATGGCCGCCTGCTTATGAGCCTGTTGTGGAGACATCGATCGCAGTTTCCGGGCCGATTCCCGCAACCGAAACCGCTTCAGGTGAAACGATCCGGCGGGGTATCCCTGATGCAGCCAGAACTCCGACAGGGGCTCATACAACTGCCACGGACTGCCGGAGACATAATGGAAGGCAACTCCGACGGAGGCACAATCGCGATAAAGTTGCGGCATGCCATCAATCGGGACAAAGTCGCGCACGAAGGTGTTGTGGAAGAGATCGCGGCGGTTAGGCACATTACTGTGCTTTAACGTGTCGTCGACGTCGGAAATGATCGACAGACCGGCCGGGTCGATCAGTTGCGCCCGACCCTGAAACGTGCGAGTGTCGGCGGCGGGCAATGTGCAACGATATTCGACCCAGGCTTGCCCATAAGTCGAATCGGGCTGTGATACGACCGCAACTGTCGCGGCGGGAATCGTCCATTCCCCGCGCAACAGGCCTGCCTGTTCCGTAGGCCCCAAAGTCGTCTGTTGATCACCCAGCTGGAGTGACACCTGCCGGCCCGAAGCCACATGCGCGAGAAACTGTCGCATGCGTTGCTTGAAGTAAGTGTCGCCTTCCTGTCCGACGCGCATGTATCGCCGAATGACCGCCAGCACCGGCTTTCGCCGCAACCAGGTGATGCGCGAATGATACACGCACCCCTGAACGACAATCGTCCAGTTCAACTCGGGATTTCGGTACGCATAGGACGGGTAGAGAACAACCGTCTCATGCGGGGAAATCGTTAACCGCGGTCTGCGAAACAACGGCAAAGGACCAGACTCCAGTCAACTGATGATACGGAATCAGACGTCGATTCGGATGGCCCTGGGCAAATCGAGTCCGCGGACCGGATAGTGTAATCAAACCCCGCGATTCTGGTCAGGGATTCGCCTGCGGGATTTCTAACACTTCTGAACGGAATCTGGGAAGCCAGAGGATTTCCTTGCGGGGTCTCTCACCTGGTTTTTCAGGCTCCGTGTGTCAGGCCGATGAATTCTCCCCCTTTGAGTCGTGACCGCAGAGATTTTCGCGATGAGGTAGTGGACAACGCAGGCGGTTTAGCTGAGGATGAGGAAAATCTTACGATTTCGCGAGTCCCGGGCTGGTTTGTCGAAAGTGTTTCGCGGGGAGCCACGATGTCTGCCGCTGTTGATCCCGTTGTTCCCGAGCCAGCAGCCGTTGATCGTGAAGTCCAGGCGTTGAAAGGGCTATCGACCGCTTACACGCGCCTGCGGTCGGAAATCGGCAAAGCCGTCATCGGTCAGAATGACGTGGTCGAGCAACTGCTCATTGCCTTGTTCTGTCGCGGACATTGCCTGCTGGTAGGTGTGCCCGGTCTGGCGAAGACTTTGCTGGTCAGCACGGTTGGGAAAATTCTGCAGCTGGCCTACCGGCGGATTCAGTTTACACCCGATTTGATGCCCGCGGATATCACCGGGACCGATGTCTTGCAGGATGACCCGGAAACGGGCCGAAGACTATTTCAATTCCTGCCGGGTCCCATTTTCACGAATCTGCTGCTGGCCGATGAAATCAATCGGACGCCACCGAAGACTCAGGCGGCTTTGCTGGAAGCGATGCAAGAGCGTCACGTCACCGTGGGTTCCAATACGTATCGCTTGCCGACGCCGTTTTTCGTGCTGGCCACGCAGAATCCGATCGAGCAGGAGGGGACCTATCCGCTGCCGGAAGCCCAACTCGACCGATTCATGTTTCAGGTGGTGGTGGAATATCCGAATGCCGCCGAGGAACTGCGGATTCTGAAACAGACCACCGGCGGTGAGCAGCCCGATCTGCATGTGGTGCTGAATGGCCGACAGATTCTGGCATTACAAGAGGTGGTTCGCAAAGTTCCCGTCGCCGAGCATGTTTTTGTCTACGCGCGCGATCTGGTCCGGTGGACACGACCGAAAGAACCCGATGCCCCGGATTTTGTCCGCGAATGGGTATCGTGGGGAGCCGGACCACGGGCGGGGCAGTTTCTGATTCTCGGTGCTAAAGCCCGCGCCCTGCTCGAAGGCCGTTTCCATGTGACGACAGAAGATGTGCAGGCCGTAGCGATTCCTGTCCTCAGGCATCGAATTGTGACGAACTTCGCCGCCACCGGGCAGGGGATTCGCTCGTCGGACGTGATTGAGCGTTTACTGGCCCATGCTCGTCAAGTTCATCAGCGCGGTTCTGCCGCGCGACCGTAGACACAATTGATTATGCTGTGCGATGGGTTGGGCCGTAGTGGCCCCCGGAATGCTCTCTGTCACGAGTCGGTTTGAGTCGCTATGTCGTTGTCTCCACCTGTCCTGCTGCAATCCGATCTGCCGGGCATACCGGTCCGTCGTGGCAAAGTTCGGGATGTCTACGATTTCGGAGATCGCCTGTTATTTGTGGCGACCGACCGCATCAGTGCGTTTGACTGGGTGTTGCCCACCGGGATTCCCGACAAAGGCCGCATTCTGACGCAGATCAGCCGGTTCTGGTTTGCGCGTCTGGGCGTGCTGCATCATCTCATCGACGAAGATCTGTCATCGCTGCCATTGCCCCATGGCACGCCGATCGACCTGCTGGAAGGTCGTAGCCTGGTGGTTCGTAAAACGCAGGTGGTACCCATCGAATGCGTAGCCCGGGGTTACCTGGTCGGTTCGGGGTGGAAGGAATACCGTCAGTCACAGACGGTGTGTGGATTGAAGTTGCCGGCCGGACTGATCGAAGCCAGCGCCTTGCCGGAACCCATCTTCACCCCAGCCACCAAAGCCGAGACCGGCCACGATGAAAATATCTCCATCGAGCGCGCGGGCGAACTGGTGGGGGCCGAATTGATGGCGAAACTGCGGCACCTGACGTTAACCATCTATCAGCGGGCCGCCGACTATGCTCGCACCCGGGGCATCATCATTGCTGATACGAAGTTTGAATTCGGCCTGCTCGATGGAGAGATCTATCTCATCGATGAAGTTCTGACTCCGGACAGTTCCCGGTTCTGGCCGGCGGAGACTTATGCTCCGGGGCGGAATCCCCCGTCGTTCGATAAACAGTTTGTCCGCGACTGGCTGGAGTCGACCACGTGGGACAAGAACAGCCCGCCACCGGAACTGCCCGAGTTAATCGTCGAGCGGACGCGGGAAAAGTATCTGGAGGCCTACGAAAAACTGACGGGATCTCCCCTGTCGTGATTCAAGAGTCCGCGGGTCTCTCTCTTGACTTCTTTCTGTTGATGTCAGGGCCGGTGCGCGTACGGCCCGCCTGGTGTTAGAATTCGCATTGTCGAACTCTCCAGCCAATTGATACTACCGGCAGTGTCGTCATATTCCGGTGTTGAACTGGATCACGCTGTTTCTTTCGCCTCCGGCGATGGCCGCCACTCTCCATACGGCGGGATGTGAACTTGAATAGTCCATAGAGTGCTTACGGTTTCCGGACTTCAGCCTCATTGGACCTTGTATGACCAAGCGACTTTTCCAATTGGCGTGTCTGTGTGCCTGGCTGCTGGCAGTCAGTGCCGGGTATTCCAGTCTCGTGCTCGATTCCGTCACACCAGCGGCCATGGGCGAAGCTCCGTCGAATTGGCCGGCCAAGTCTCGTCTCCCGCGTGGGAAAGAGTTTACCGTGGTGGTCTTTCTCCATCCGCATTGTGCCTGTAGTCGAGCGACCTTGGCAGAGTTATCACGGCTCATGTCAGAATCGCATGCCAACACGGAATATGTCGTCGTCTTTCAACAACCCGAAATCCGAGGCAGAAACTGGCATGAGACGGCGTTGTGGCATGCCGCTGCTGAAATCCCAGGACTGCGGCGTGTGGTGGATTATGGCTGCCGCGAATCGGAGCAGTTTCGAGCCAAGGTTTCGGGTGAAGCCCGCGTCTACAACCGTCGTGGAGAGTTGTGCTTTCGCGGGGGCTTGACCCCCAGTCGTGGTCACGAAGGAACAAATGTCGGGCAATTGGCCGTGCAGGATGTCCTGAACCATCAGCTCCCTGCCCAGAATTCCTGTCATGCGTTTGGTTGTCAATTGATTCAACCCACGGAAGTGTCACCATGACCTGGTTACGTTTCCTGCGGAACTCATTCCCCCCGGAACCGCTGGATACCCCGATCGATCTGCGAGCACGCGACTGGTTTCAGGCGCGCTATCACCAGCAGTGCGTGGTGGTCGATCGCTATTTTGCCGTGCTCATGGTTCTGCAGTGGTGCTTCGGCGTTCTGTTGGCCTTCACGGTAGCACCGAAACGCTGGGACGGACTGGATGCCATGCCCCATCCCCATGTCTGGGGGGCTTTGGTCCTGGGAACGTGCCTTTCCGGGCCGGCGATCGCCATGATCCGTTGCTTTCCCGGTCAGGTCGTCACTCGACAGGCGCTCGCGGTCACGCAGGTACTCTGGTCAGCCTTGCTGATTCATCTCACCGAAGGCCGGATCGAAACCCATTTTCATATCTTCGGCTCTTTGGCATTCCTGGCGTTGTATCGTGATATTCGGGTTCTGCTCACTGCCACGACTTTCGTCGTCCTTGACCATGGCATTCGCGGTTGGATTGCACCGGAATCTGTCTATGGAGATTACGCGTTCGCGCTCTGGCGCACATTAGAGCACGGTGGATGGGTCATCTTCGAAGACATCGTCTTGATCTATTCCTGTCGCGATGCTCAGCGCGACCTCTGGGACCGGGCCAGGCAGCATGCCGAACTCGAATCCAAACGGGATCTGATTGCTCTGGAAGTGGCCCATCAGACGGAAGAGCTTCGCTTGCGCGAAGCGCAGGCCCTCAAACTGCTGGCAGCGGCAGAATCCGCGAATCGCACCAAAAGTCAGTTCTTGGCCAACATGAGCCATGAAATTCGGACCCCCATGACGGCGATCATCGGGTACACCGAACTCTTGATGGATGATGACGACCTTGATGACGAGATGCGGACCGATTCCCTCAAGACTATTCAACGCAGTGGCAACAACCTGCTGTCCATCATTAACGACATTCTGGATCTATCGAAGATTGAAGCCGGACTGATGACGGTCGAGCAGATTCCCTGTCGGCTGGATGAAGTGGTGCAGAGCGTCGTCGAGTTAATGCAGGTCCGCCTGATCAGCAAGTTCATGGAGCTCTCCGTGGACACCGCGGAAGATGTTCCGCAAGAACTGATCAGTGATCCAACACGCTTGCGGCAGATTCTGATCAACATTGTTGGTAATGCCATCAAGTTCACTGAACGAGGCGAAGTACGAATCGTCGTATCCTTTCAGAACTCTTTGTTGCACATCGACGTGATCGATCAAGGAATCGGTATGTCGGCGGAACAACAGGCCCAGCTTTTCCGCCCGTTCTGCCAAGCCGACGATACGATGACACGCCGGTATGGTGGGACGGGGTTGGGGTTGGCCATCAGTCGGCGCATGGCGTTGCTGCTGGGAGGGAATCTGGAGGTCTGGCACTCGGAACCGGGTGTGGGCACTACCATGCGGCTGACGTTGCCCCTCGAACCGGCTGCCACTGACGATCCCAAGACTGACACAGACACCTCATCGACCGAAACTGCCGATGCCGAGTCGGAGTCTCGTTTCGAGGGTTTGCATGTGCTGGTGGTCCACCAGAATCTGCAGGTGATCGCTGCGATCGGACAAACCCTGGCGACAGCGGGAGCCAGTGTCGATGCTGCACGAACCTTGTCTGAGGCGCACGATCTGGTCAGTTGCACCCAACTGATGGGGGGGCCATTCGACTTGATTTTTGTGGACAGTGAACTCAGCGTGTCTGACAGCCTGCACACGACTCCGCGGCGGATGTTGGAATTCCTCGGACCCATGGTGGCTGTAACCAGTTATGGGGCATTTCCCGTGCGAGACCAGGGCTACGATGCCTGCCTGAATACACCGATCGACCGCCAGCAGTTGCTGAAAATCGTCCGGAATGTGACCGAGTGTGCACTCTCCCAGAGGTGAGAGAAGGCGATTCTCCCATTGCGCCATGCGAGGGAGCAGGCAATTTTTGCTGGTCGAGACAAATCATCGGCGGAATCTGCCGAAGTGCTCTGGACAGGTCGCAGCCGATCATTAACATCCGCGCTGCGAACCACGTGGCGTCGTCGCGCCCAGAGTCTCGGAGCGTCAGACGGCACTGCGACTCGGGGTTGTCCCCGACCAAGGATTCTGACTATGTCGCTAAGACATTTGTTGAGTCTGGTGCCGATACTTGCAGTCATGGGCAGTCTCACCGGCTGTCACCATGCTCCGTACGGACCGGGCTACTACAACTACAATTCGTATCCGATGGGTCCCACGATGGTGCCTCAGGGTGGCTACGTGGCACCTGGCCCCGCTTACATTCCACAGAACATGGGGCCTTCACCCACGCCGTTGCCCGGAAATCCTGGCCTCAGCCCGACACCCATTAACCCGTCGCAACCGACGCCGACATGGCGACCAGAGGGTGGCAGCAACGGCCTGCAAGATGCGCCACCGTACAAACCCAATCCCGGTGCAACGAACCCGGTTCCGCAGCCCTTTGAGTTAGACCCCGGCTTTGATTCGCCTCCCCCCGGTGCATCGTTACCTCGTGCCGTGCCCTTGGTTCAGAATCAACCGTTTCAGGCATCGCCGGTTGCTGCCGTAACCACTCGTAACGATCCTGATCCGTTCGAAGTGCCGAAGACCGTCACGAAATTACCCACCGACCTTGATCCTTTCGCAGCCAATCCCGCTGCTCCGGCTACGAATGGTCAGCCACAAAATCCTTACGGTTATGATGGCAAGTCCTACTCCTGGTTGCGGGGTTTGGTCGATTACGATGTCGATACTCGCACCTGGGACATCATCTACAACGTGGCCCCGGACATCGATGACAAGTTCGGTGGCAGCTTTGTTTTTGCCCCGCATCCCGCGTTGAAAGATCTCAAGCCGGGGTCCATGGTGCTGGCCAAAGGCCGCATCGATCCCGGTCGCAAAGACCCGACGGGAAAAGCGCTCTACGAAGCGGCACAAATCATTGTGCTGTCGCCTCCCGCAGGCATTCAGTAACGCTCCGGCACACTGGTGACGGCTGTCCCTGGTGACTACGATGACGTGATCATTCAGCACACGACATCGAGACCCTGGGTATGACAGTTCCGCGTCTGTTGCTTCTCGCCGGTGACTTCGTCGAAGACTACGAAGTCATGGTCCCGTTTCAATGCCTGCAGATGCTGGGCTATACCGTCGATGCTGTCTGTCCGGGAAAAGTGGCGGGCGATCGCGTGAAGACCGCCATTCACGATTTCGAAGGCGACCAGACTTACAGCGAAAAGCCCGGGCATGGTTTCACGTTGACCGCCAACTTTGCTGACATTCAGATCGCAGATTATGCGGGCCTGGTGATTCCCGGTGGACGAGCCCCTGAATATCTGCGACTCAATCCTGAAGTGCTGCAGGTTGTCCGGGAGTTCGCCGCGCTGAACCGTCCGTTGGCGGCCATCTGTCATGGTCTGCAGATTCTCACCGCCGCTGGGGTGCTGCAGAATCGTCGATGCACGGCTTACCCGGCCTGTGGACCCGAAATCACATTGGCTGGCGGTCAGTATGTGTCGATCCCGGTGGATCAGGCGTATGTCGACGGAAATCTGATTACCGCTCCGGCCTGGCCAGCCCATCCCGCATGGTTGCGTGAGTTCGTGTCGTGTCTGGGTGCCCAGATTCAATTGTGAGTTGGGGACGCTCCAAGCCTCCGCAGAAAATCGAAGAGACAGCTATGCATCGAAGTTGGACAGTGGTGGCCGCCGTACTGGCTGGTCTGGCGGTCGCGATGGGGGCCTTTGCCGCGCACGGTTTGGACAAGGTTTTCACTGAGAAATATGCGGGGCAAACGCGCACCGTGGTCGGCGAGACCGTGCCGTTGGCGAAGAAATTTCTGGGAGACTTCAAGACCGGTGCCGAGTATCAGATGTACCACGCTCTGGGGTTACTGGCAGTGGCCGTGCTCGCGGCACAAAGGCCATCGAAACGCGCTCATGCGGCGGGATGGTGCCTGTTGCTGGGGTGCGGGCTTTTCTCGGGCAGTCTCTACGTGCTGACGTTGACCGGAGTCACCAAATGGGGCGCGGTGACGCCGATTGGCGGCGTTTTCTTCCTGCTCGGTTGGGGTCTGCTGGCCGCTGCAGCTTGCGCACCGGCCAAGCCGTCGGCATCGCAGTAATCACCTGTCGAACACGATGCAAGTCTGCGGCAAAAAAAGTGGTTCCGATTTTGTTTCGGGGAATTGGTCTGCTCAGTTGTGCGCGGTTCACTCCGCGCTATAATCGCCACTGGAGATCTGACTCGCATTCCCCGCGAGATCGAATATGACCGTTCAATTCGCCCGTCCGAATGTTGCCAATCTGATGCTGCGGGTTTACCCGCGCGCACTGCATCCTGATTTTTTTGATTGCCATGCCCTCGCCGTTGCACAAACCGGACCGGTGACCATTCATCTGCGACTCTGCTCCGCGGGACATGCGTTGTGCCTGAAGCAGGGGAAGTCGGTAGTAACTGAAGCCATCACCGAGCGCAATCAGCCTTTGCCACGGGAACACTGCGTACTGGAGCAAAAGCTGAAAGGGTGCCGCACGCGGTCGGTCACCTTGGCTCATGGTTTCCGCTACGACGTCAGTTGTCAGTTGGAAACGCTGGAACCCGATTTGTATCTGCACCTGCATGATGAATTGCTGGGCGACCTGGCTCGTGCCGATCTGGCATTGGAATTTCCCAGCCCGAACCGTTTCAGTCCGGCCGCCTTGAGCATGATCAAGCTCGATCTGACGGGGAATTCGGCAGTGGTGCACGCCTTTCATACGTTTCCCGACCATTGTGCGGTGGTGAAAACGCAGTCCCTGTTTGAGTGGCAAGCCGAGTAAGCCGCGTACTGAGCGGCGGGTCACTGGATTTCGAAATCGATCACGAGGGGCAGATGGTCGGAAGCATCGCGAGCCAATCGCGATTGCACGACATGGGCCCGATGAATGACCAGATGCGGGCTGGCAAAGGCCTTGTCCAGCGAACCCATCGGCAGCCAGGCGGGAAAGCTGCGAAAGCGGGACGGCGGTGATGTCACGGACGCATAGCCGTGCACACTGAAGGGACCGTTGCCCAGCGTATTCCGCCAGTCATTGGTGTCCCCGATAATCAATGTGGCCGCATGCGGCTGATTGCGGAAGAGATGATGTTCCAGCAGTCGTCGGACCTGCCAGTGCCGTTCATGTTCCACCAATCCCAAATGCCAGTTCACCAGCCGTAACGGACCGTTCGGCGTTTCGATCACACCCCAGATGGCTGCCCGCGGTTTGCGTTGCCGCAGGGTCAGCGATACCTGATGCGATTCCGCAATCGGCCAGCGCGACAACAGCAGGTTGCCATAGCCGCCCGTCTGTACTTTCACATTCAACTGAAAAAGGTGGTGAGGAAACTGCAACTGCTCGGCGAGTTGATGAGGTTGATCATCGAACCGCGAGCGTTTCACATTCCGATCGACTTCCTGCAGGCAGACCAGGTCAGGGGATTCGTGGGCAATGACATCAATGATCCGCTGCAATCGATACCGTCGGTCGCGACCACCGATGCCCTTGTGAATGTTGTAACTCAATACCCGCAGATGTTCCGGAGCACGTTCTGTCATTAGGTGGCTCCGATATCGGCGGGCAAGTACTTGCGAACGAGTTCGGTGATCTGCTGGCTGTGATGCTGCATTTCCGCTTTCACTCGTGCCACATCGCTGCCGGCTCCCAATCGTCGCGAAAGGAACTCGAATTCTTCGCTGCGTGAAGACGGGACCGTTAAGTCCTGGGCATTGCCGCGGACCATACGTAATGCATCGATCAACCGGCGAAAGAAGATGTAGGCGGCCGTGGCGCGGGGAATGTCCTCGGCTGCAATCACTTTTGCTTGAGCCAATGCCTGAAGCGCCTCGTAAGTGTTCGGTGTTCTGATGGCCGCGGACTTATGGCCATGCAGCAACTGCAGGGCTTGTGCAAGATATTCGAGATCGACGAGTCCGCCGGGGCTCAACTTGGCGTGAAAGGTGCCCGCGCGGACGAGTTGCCTGACCTGTCGTTCGCGCATCGCCCGAATCGCAGCGGGATCAAATGCGGCTCCGGTATAGATCAGGCGATCACGCAACTTCACCAAGGCCTGACCTAAATCGGGATCACCGGCAATGGGCCGCAGCTTCACCAAGGCTTGACGCTCGTACGGCCAGGCTGGTCCTTCTTGCGAATAATAGTTCTCGAAGGCCGTGACAGACGTGGCGACTGGTCCCGCTTTGCCATACGGTCGCAATCGCAGATCGATATGGAAAATCCCTTCTCGACGGGCCTTGATCGATTGCGTAAAGAGTTCGACAAACCGTTGAAAGTACGTCGCGTTCGGAATCACTTCGGGCCCTGTCGTCTGCCCTTCCGACGTGTAGAGGAAGAGCAGTTCAATGTCCGACGCGAATCCCAATTCCCGCCCACCACATTTCCCCAACGCACAAATGGAGAATGCCACGGGTTGCTGGGCCTCATCTGTTGGCTGCCCAAAGCGATCTTGCAGTTCCGTCGTTGCGATCTCTGCGGCGGTGCTGACCACGATTTCCGCGAGATCGGTCAGCTCTGCGGCGAAGTCATTGAACTCGGAGATATAGCCCAGGATATGCCGCATATCCGTGCGGAACATTTCCCGGTCTTTGAATTCATTGAGCACTTGCACGCGGTGTGGCGTTGTTGATGTATCGGCCATCAGCAACCGCAACTCAGCTGCCATCCCCGCACGAGACTTGCGATGACGCAATGCGGCCTGATCGCGTAGCAAAGGAAAGAGGTTGCCGTACTGCAATCGCAACACATCTTCCCAGAGGTAGTCACTCACACCGAGGACACGTGCCAAGGCTTCCAGAACTTCGGGTTGCTCCAGGGCTGACCATTCTTCCCACCAGTTGGGTTGCTGGAAGAGTTCTTGGACGAAGCTGCGAAAATGGAGCAACGCCGCTTCAGGATTGGGCGCATGAGGCAATAGGTGCGTGAAATGCTTGATCAAGACGACTGCCGCTTGAAGTTGTTGCAGACGGCGAAGATCGGTGATCTTGCGGCCATTGCGGGCGTCGTTCACGTGTAGCGTATCGAAGACACGTTGACCTTCCGACCGGATGATCACCTGCTGAATATCAATGTCACTCAGACTCAGCGCGTTCGACAATTCATAGAGAAAACCGAGAGAATCATCGGCCTGAATCTGCAGCACTGTCGATGTCGCCGAGGAATCATTGTCGATCTGCACGCTCACCGGCGAGAGTCGTGACGGTTCGGTCGTGGGTTCCTCCAAAGCCGCAGCCACGCGGTTGGCGAGGCGGCCGTGAGCTTCATCATCGCGACCATCCCGCAACATCCGGAAGAGTTCAGTGAGGTCGGACTGGTACCGGACCCACACGCTCGGTTCAGCGATTTCCAGCGGTGGACGAACCGTAAAGACATCGATGAAGTCTCGCGGTGATTCGCGCGAGCGAGACTGGTTCTTGGCTGCTTTCTGCAAGACCGACCAGGTTTCCGGATACCACCCCGTGGTCACCAGCCCGTCCAGAATGTCGAAGCCATACACGAACAGCAGGCCGCAAATCATCGAGAGATCGCCCGGTTGATCGATGCCGGCGACCGTTACATGCCAGACTGGACCCTCTGCCAGCGTGGCTTCGATCTGAACGGGTTGATCGGCAGTCACCGCTGACAGGAGTTTTCGATGCAGCGCCCGTTGTTCTTCACTGAACTGCGAGACGGGCGAGGTGCGCACGGCGACAGTTGCCGGGCTGGCCGGCAGTTCAACACCCAAATGTCGATCGTAGATCTTGCGGATCGCTCGACAATGCCGCTCATAATGGGCAACAAACGCTTCTCCATGAGAGAAGTCGAGCCGCTGAGCCAGGTAGTTCAGTTCGCGCGAATCGGTCGGCAGGCGATGCACCTGCTTGTTATGCATCAGTTGTAGCGCATGTTCGATTGTTCGCAGAAAGACATAGCCCCCCGTGAGATGGCGGTACTCGTCGGCCTGCAGCAGCCCCGCATCGGTTAAACGGATCAGTGCTTCCAGAGTATTGGCGGTTCGTAAATGGGGTTGAGCATGGCCATGTACGATTTGCAGATATTGCGCGAGGAATTCGATATCGCGAATGGAACCCGTACCCGATTTCACTTCTCCCCAGGTCTTGCCACGTCGATCGAGTTCGGCTTCGATGCGTTCCTTGGAATCTCGTACGCTGTTTCGCACTGCGATCGGGTCGTCACCGATCACCAGTTGATAGGCCGCATCAAGCACGCTCTGGCCGATCTTGCGATCACCGGAAATCTGCCGGGCTTTCACTAAGGCTTGCCGTTCCCATAGCTCAGCATCTTTTTTCAGATATTCGAGAAACGAATTCGTCGAAGTGACCAGCGACCCGGCTCGGCCCCACGGTCGCAGTCGCATATCGACACGATACAGAAAGCCTTCTCCAGTCGCCGACTGCAAGGCCCGGATGAGGCGTTGAGCCACAGGCACTAACTGTTCCGGATGCTGATCTGCCAGAAAGATCAGATCGATATCAGAACTGTAATTCAGTTCTTCGCCACCGAGCTTACCCATGCCGAGAATGACGAGCGAGTCAATGGGATCGCCGGGCTTGGCCACCAACTGCAGACAGACGCGGATCAACGCATCGGCCAGTAACGAGAGTTGTATGGTTGAGGAGCGCAGATCGATCAAACCCACATTGTCGCAGACCCCGATCCGCAAAATCTCCCAGCGTTGATAACGCCGCAGGGCATCGAGTTGGCCGGCTTGGTCAGGGTACTGTTGAGCCGCTTCCAGGGCGGCTTGCTGAAAGTCTTCGCGACTTTTGATGTCTGCCAGTTCGCGAGGGAGGATTAGTCGCTCAAGATACTCCGGACTGCGCAGCAGAGTTTCGGTGAGGTACTGGCTGCCAATGAAGAGCTTTAAAAGAATTTCAATGGCCCGCGGTCGGTCGGCCAAAGCGCGATAAGTGCGCGTGGGGTCCTGAGTTTGTGCCAGATAGCGTTCAAAGTTCAGCAGTACGCCATCGGGAGTGGGGGTGTCGCGCAGGCCAGCCAGCAATGTCGCGAGTGTGAGTCCAGTGGCTTCCGCATCAGTCCCTTGAGACATCAGGTATCGCAGTCGCTTGGCTGCGACTGGCGTGTCATGAAAACCGAAATCGCGCAGCGAATGTTCGAGTGCGACCGGATCGCTTTCAAGTTGCTGCAGTTGTCGTTCGATCCAGCGTGCCATCAGAGGCTTTCCGTCACCGCATTCATCGATAGTCCTGACGTCTGTGTTGACCTGACTTGCAGATCACAGGAAAACATAACTTATTGTCCGTTGTCAGCCAGGCAGGCATCAGAGGTCGATAACATTTCCTGCAGCCAGGCGAATGGTTCCGACAAGTTCGGACGCAAAAGATCCGGAGCGCTTGCCTGCAGAATTTCGTGAGAGTAAACCCCTGTGGCGACGGCCAGCACGCGGGCACCAATGGCTCGAGCACATTGAACATCTGCCGGCGTGTCGCCAATCACCCAGACCAGGTTCTCAACCAGATCGGGGCGATACTGCCGGGCCTGAGACAAGGCCTCGCGTGCGACATCATCCCGATGATGGTGATGATCACCATAGCCACCGAAGGCGAAATGGTGATCCAGTTGAAAGTGCTGCAGCTTGACTCGGGCTCCACGGGCGTAGTTGCCGGTCAGTAACCCGAGCAGGACATCTTCCCGCTGGCTGAGGTGCTCCAGCAGTTCGACCACACCCGGCAGAACCATTCCCGATCGCGAGGAAAGGTGGGCCGGCAATAACTGCAGATAAGTCTCCTGGAAGACCAGGCCCGACGCGTCATCCCATGGTAGGCCGTAGGAGGCAAAGAGATCGCGGCTGATGGCAAAGTCGGTCCGTCCGGCCGTGGAAATCTCGCTGGTAGGTTCCGACTTGCCATAGAGTTGCTGCAGCGCTTCTTCCATGGCCGCCTGACCGGCACCGCCGGAACTTAACAGCGTCCCATCAATATCAAATAAAATCGTATACATGAGTGGCAGAGAAATTCCGTTGGAACCCGTTGGAGGGTCAAGGGTGAGGCAAGATTCCAGTCGACTGAGGCTTGCAAGTCGCGGCGATAGTCGAAATACTACCCAACCCGCTCGGCAACTGTTACCGAGCACGCATTCGTCGCGGAACTTGTTTCGCAAGAATGCCTTCTGCGTTCCCGGATTGTTGGGGACGGAGTCAGCTTAAGTTGGCTCTCCACCAGAGGATAGAGAAATCATGGCCTATACCAAGACCGAAATCAAGAAGCTTCGCAAGAAGCGTCAGCGGCTCAAGAAGAAGTTGCGTTGCCGCTTCTGCCCCCAAGGCTGCGATAAGCCGCCGCGTCCGATCTTCGTTGACTACAAAGACTTAAAGACGCTGCGTTCGATGATCGACCGTGAAGGTCATCTTCTCTCGCGCCGCAAGACCGGTTGCTGTGCCAAGTATCAGCGGGCCGTTCGTGATGCGATCCTGCGAGCCCGGTTTATGGCCCTGCTGCCGTACGTTCCGGAAGAATAAACTACTTCACGCGATGTAACTAAAATACAGAGCCCGAAGGACTTGTGTTCTTCGGGCTCTACTTTTTGCAGCGATCATTTCTGGGAATTGGAATCAGAAGTCGTACCGGATGCCCCAACCGAGCAGTTGCTGATTGTCCTGAAGTAATGAGAACTGGGCGTTTTTCCCGTTGAAGTATTGCAGTCCGAGGCGGAACGTGTGATCAGCGTGGTATCCCCGCCACATCCAACCCGCCAGAATATTGATGTTGCCACCCCAGTCGACTTCTTCCCGCAGGTGGATGTTCATCGCGAAGTAGGGGGCACCGCGGATGCCGGTTGGTTCCTGGGTTTGCCACTCCAAGCCGGTTTGGAATTCCCAAGGCTCGGCACCGCCGCTGGTGTAAATCACCGCCCAACCCACTTCGGCGTACAACCGAAGGTTGTCGGTGGGAAAGTAACCCATCCCTAGGACCAGCGAGTCGCGACTGTAGTTCAGGCGATCGTAACCCGGGCGTTTCAGCAAGAATTCATCTCCCAGGTGGGAGCTGATGTGGTAGTAGCCGAATTTGTACTGAAACGGCCCATTCCGATAAGCCAACGGGACACCAGCACGGAAATCGACGGCGTTCACATCGCGGTCTTCTTCCGGCAGCAATCGGACAAAGGCCGCTCCTTCGACCTGCAATTCCCAACCTTGCGGCTGAACAGAACCGCTGGTGCCATAACGCAGTATCGATGCGCGACCACCCAGGGCGCTATCCCACAGCCATTCTCCGCCAGATTCATGCAGGAATGCCGTCGACAAGCGGGGTTCACGCTCGCCTGCCAGGTAGGATTTGTAGACCAGTCCATCGGGCAGCACATGCCACGTCCAGGGTTCTTCGTAGCTTTCCTGGTAGGGAGTTAGCGTAGGAAACTGTAGAGGCACAGACTGCATCGGCACCGGTTCAACAGTCGGTAACGACATGCCGGCTTCGGGGGGCGGGGGGGTGAATACCGGCTCGGCTTCACCAAAAACCGCTTGTTCCGGCTGAGATTTCAGCCTGAGACTGGTCAATTCTGCTGGAGTCGCCGCCGAGCACAAGGTTGTCGATAAGACAACCGTGCCTCCGATGACCGCGATCCATTTCCAGCGTTGACTGAACACTCTGATTGTCCATCCCTGACGCGTATTCGACTCACCAGCTTCCACGGTGAGGCAGCATGTTCACGTTGCGACTATTCGCAGTTTTGGGTGACCCCATCAAACAGCGACCCACCCTCGAAATGTATCAGTGTCGTGATTTGCCAGCCAGAGTGAGTTACACCAGGCGCTCAAAACCTTACACGTATGGCATTCGATTTTTTGCGAACGATCGCTGTATTCGGCAGAATTGGTCTGGGAGACTACATCGACCAGTGAGCCGGGTGAGACTTGCAGCCAAGCCACGAGGACGCTAAACTCCTGCGTTCTTCCCCAATGCTCTAAAAGTAATTAGGGCTCTGGGATTTGGCGGCCAATTCACTCAAGTAGTCGAGTTTGGCAGCCGAAACGCTCCTGAATTGCCAGTTTCCTTCCTTGACCGTGAGTAGACGTACAGGTCTCCCGGGGAGTTGATGAGCCGTGACGATCGACAAGACACTGAAGCGTAAAGGCCGCCTTTCCCGTACGCGGAATGTTTTGCAGCGTCATGAGCGCGTCCTGAAGATGAAGGAAGACGACGCTTGGAAAGATGGGCAAAGTCCGTTTGGTTTGCCTAAGTTGCGCGTCGTCAAACTGGTGATCGGCAAGAAAAAGAAGAAAGCAGCGGCGGGAGCCGACGGCAAGGCCGATAAGAAAAAGGCCGCCAAGAAAAAGTAAGGCCTGCACTCCTCGCAGACATGCAGCGTGGGGCCTCGGAGCGGTATTCCCGACCCCCGTTGCAGCTGGACCTGCGGTTCGCCGGAGTTTGCCTCGATTGCCAATGGTCACTGTCGGTGGCATTGTCATGCATCCGTGCAGTGGCATCCAAACGTCATCTTACCATTCGGCGGGCAAAATCTCGGTCGACTGTGGAGTTGGCTGCGCACCATCGGCAGGTGCGTATGCTCCGATCTCTCCGACCCATTGCTGGTTATCCGCTGAAGGCTCGGTTGCGCTCGAAGGTCGCGGCCTATCTCAAGGCGGCTGAAGATGGCATCGGCCAGCAGCGCCAAACTCTGGATCGCGTCCTGGGATTGAATGCCGAGAGCGACTTCTCCCGCGAACGTGGACTGAGTCCCGGCATGACGGTGGCCGATTTTCGCCGGGCCGTGCCCGTTTCCGACTTCGAAACCTATCGCCCTTATGTCGAACGCCTGAAACTGGGTGATTCGAAAGCCCTTCTGGGTCGGCGTAACAAGCTGCTGATGTTCACGTTGAGCAGCGGAACCACAGCCGAATCCAAATTCATTCCTATTACTGATGCCTTTCTGGCTGACTATCGCCGAGGCTGGTCGATGTGGGGGATTCGAGCCTTTGATGCTCATCCTTCCATTCACAGGCTCGACATTGTGCAACTCAGCAGCGACTACGATCAATTCCGCACGGCGGGAGGCATTCCCTGCGGGAACATCAGCGGTCTGGTCAGTGCGATGCAAAGCCCTATCGTGCGGAGCATGTATACCATTCCGCAGGAGGTGATGAAGATTGGCGAACCCGACGCCAAGTACTACACGGCTTTGCGTTTGTCGGTGGCCAATCCCTACATCGGCCTGGTGATGACCGCCAACCCCAGCACGCTCGTGCACCTCGGGAAAATGGTCGATCACGAAAAAGAATCGCTCATCCGCGATCTGGCGGATGGGACGTTGCATGTCGCCGACCATCTGCCGACATCGGTTCGCAAGTCATTGCTCCGACGGTGCCGGAAAGACACGGCCCGAGCCCAGGAACTGGAAGCATTGGTCCATCAACATGGACGGCTTGCTCCGGAACATATCTGGCCGGAATTGGCCCTCGTGGCCGTCTGGACTGGGGGAAGTGCCGGGGCGTATCTCTCCGCCATGCGACGTTACTTTGGCAATGTCCCGGTACGAGATCATGGGCTTTCCGCGAGTGAAGGCCGCATGACCATCCCCTTTCAGGATGGCATACCAGACGGCCTGCTCGATGTGGACTCCCATTTCTTCGAGTTCATTCCCGAAGCGGAATACGAATCGGAACAGCCGGTAGTCTTGCAGGCTCACGAACTGGAAGTCGATCAACACTACTACATTCTGTTGACGACGACCTCTGGTTTATATCGTTACAACATACGCGATGTGGTTCGCTGCTGTGGTTATCACGGCACTACGCCCCTGTTGGAGTTTCTGCACAAAGGGGCGCACATTTCGAATCTCACGGGCGAAAAGATCTCCGAATCACAAGTGGTGACTGCCGTGCGGAATTGTCTGCAGCGGCTGCATCTTGATTTGAGCTATTTTACACTCTCGCCGTTCTGGGGAGAACCCCCGCTCTATCGGCTGCACTTGGAAGCCGGTGACCTGCCGCATGCCGCTTTAGCATCGCAATTGGCAACCTCGGTCGATCGCGAGCTGGCTCATTTGAACTGCGAGTATGGTGAGAAACGCGGGACGGGAAGACTCGCTCCCCTGGAAGTTCTGGCCCTTCCCGAGGGCACGTGGAAGCGGTTCGTGCGACATCGGCAGTCGAAGCTCGGCGGAAGCGTCGAGCAGTATAAACACCCCTGCTTGTCGCCCGATGTGAAGTTCAGTGAGCAACTGATCGAGAAGTTCTCGCAAGCCGTTCCCGTCGACCCGAACGATACGGCGGCAGCGTAAGTCTCCGGGTTGACGAAAATGTGCTGACAAAACGGTGAGCCCAGCAACACTTCGCCTCGGGTGAAGTGTTACACTGCGAGTAGGCGTTTACGGTCGCAGGCGTAAGCGATCGAAGTCGTCTCCCCCGCAATGGTGGCGATATGTCAGCCTCTGAATCTGTGGGCGTAGCCCATGCTGTCTCGGACCCGCGACAACAGCTCCTGCCAGATCTGTTGCACCTTTGGGTTTTGAATGCCTTTGCCGTTGCGCAACCGTTGTTGTCGCAGCTGAGCGGCAATGCCCCCTACATTGTGGAGCAGCGACTCTCGGGGATCGCAGTCATCTGGATCGCGGTTGCGTTGCTGTGTGGGTTACCGCTGCTGCT
This sequence comes from bacterium, assembly GCA_016125225.1. Lineage (GTDB taxonomy): Bacteria > Planctomycetota > Planctomycetia > Planctomycetales > Planctomycetaceae > DSVQ01. The sequence continues at coordinate 116,243 of WGME01000004.1, forward strand.
GTGCCTGCTGGAAATCAGTGTCGCATTCGTTCGGCCGGCGGCGCGTGGGCGGCTGCATACGACTCTTGTGGGTGTATTCTGCGCACTGCTGGGTATGTTGACGGCCCGATCATTCGTGCGGGGCTACAACCTGGAAATGTCGGGATTCATCGATGTTGTTCAACTGGCAGTCGCAGCGGCCATCTTCGTGACACTTTACTGGCTGTATAACCGTACGCGCATCGGGCGAGGCATGTTTACAATTGCGGCGACAGGTCTGGTGATTTTTCCGTTGTCGTTTGCCTTCACGCCGGCAATCCAACCCTTCTGGAGGCCAGCCCCGGAAGATTCCGGAGCAATCGCCATTCAACAGCCAGTACCCCTGGTGATGGTGGTGTTTGACGGACTCGCTCTAAACTCCCTGCTTGATTCTGAGCAGGAAATCGACGCCGTTCGATATCCGAATTTTGCCCGGCTCGCGAAGCAGGCCGACTGGTTTCGGAATGCCACCACGGTTCATCCCCGGACCGATCATGCCATTCCAGCGATCTTATCCGGAAAGTATCCGGTCGATGGCACATCGCCCGTGCTGGATCTGTATCCGCACAATCTCTTTGACGAATTCCATCGCTCGGGACAATACGAGTTCTTCGTGTTGGAGCCCTATACCCGCCTCTGTCCTCCCGAACTGCAGCATCAGCAAAGTTTGAGACCGCTGCGTCAGCAGGTGACAGACACTCTGTCGACACTGGGACGCGTCTATCTCAAAATTGCCTTTCTGAAAAACGTCTCGGCAAATATGCCCAGCATTCCGATGGCCTGGTTCAGTTTGCCGCCGACCTTTGTGATCGATCCAGAGGACACCTCGGGACTGTTCCGCTATGCCTGGGACATCGAGCGGGAAGTTCAGGCTTCGCATTTTCTGAATGGATTGATTCCCGGTGAGCAGCCGCGGCTGATGTTTGCTCATCTTGCGGTGCCCCATTATCCCTTCCGATATCTGCCCAGCGGCAGAGCTTACACTGGTGAGCAGAGTGCAGCGATGTTTCCTGATGGCACCCACGGCGAAGTGGGAGAGCTATGGGGGCCCGATGAACTGGCTTGCAATCAATCGTGGCAGCGATATTTGTTGCAGATAGGCTATGTTGATCGTGTGCTGGGGAAGATTCTCGATCGATTGACCGAAACCGGTTTGTTAGACGAATGCCTGCTGGTGGTCACCGCCGATCATGGGTGCTCGTTCCGCGTCGGCCATTCTCAGCGCGAACCCGAAGCGGCCAGCCTGCCCGATATTCTCCCCATTCCGTTGTTCATCAAACGACCGCACCAGCAGACGGGAAGCGTTTCCGACCGAAATGTGGAAACGATTGATGTCCTGCCGACGATTGCGGATGTCCTGAAGATCGATTGGCCCGGCGAACTGGATGGCGAATCGGTCTATGCCACCACACCCGCCCGTCAGCGGAAAACGGTGGTGATGCGTCATCCGTTGGTATTAAATGGCATCGTGCCAATGCGGAGTGCAGCCTTAGAACGTCGAATCCAGCAATTTGGAGAGGGCCCGCGCGATGCCCGCTTCTGGTCGCTGGGCCTGCATCCGGAACTTGTCGGACGGAACATTCAGGACTTTGAGATCGATACCAGCGGCAAGCGGAGTATCGGGCTTGAAGTTCTCAGTCGTGCGGATGGCCGAGATACGGTCGTTCCGATTGTCCCCAGTCTGTTTCGCGGGGAACTCGACTTAGCTCCCGAGGAAACCGAGCCGGTCTTGCTGGCGATCTCGATTGACGATCAGATCGTGGGCGTCACACGGACATTTACTGACCCCGATTATCTGAATCGCTGGGCTTTACTGATTCCCGAAGAAGTACTGGACGCTCATCCGGAGCCACCGAAAATCTGGGAACTGCGGTATGATGGTGACCAGCCCAAACTGCTGACCTGCCGTCAGTGGGGCCTCAATTATATCCCAGCGTCACGAGAATGAACGAACCCGGGGCAATCTATCGTGGACTGCTGTTTCACTTTGGCAGCGGAGATGCCCTTGCCATCGGATTATTGGGGGTGGCTCTCGGGGTCTGGGCTGACAGCCGTCACAGCCGTCACAGGCGACCGGCACTTGTGGCTCTGCTGTTAGTCCTCGGCGGTTTGTGGATCGTGCTATCAAGCTGGCCGAGTCTGGTCATGCAAGCGGGGTTGTTGTTGAGTCTTGCAGTTTGGTTGATCGCGAGAATCAGACAGACATCAGCCATGGCAACCGATCGCACCCGTAGGCTGGTGTACGGGATGTGCCTGCTGTCGCTGATCAGCGAATGGCCGTATCAGGTGTTGCCGCAAACACCGAAGGTGACTGCATTGGCTGTGATTGGTGATTCCGTGACCGCCGGGCTGAATGACTCGGATGTTACCTGGCCCCAGGTCATTGCGAAGCGGTACGGCATCACCGTGCATGATGCTTCTCAGCAGGGGGCCACCTGCCATTCGGCTCAACAGCAGGTACAATTGCTCGGCGGTCGAGGTGAAGCCGTCCTCCTGGAGATCGGCGGCAACGATGTGCTCGAATATGTTCCGGTCGAGTTCTATGCCGAAGAGTTGGACCAGCTGCTGCGTGATGTGCGTACGGCCTATCCCACGCAACCCGTGGTGATGTGTGAACTGCCGTTGCCCCCTTTGGGTCATCGGTATGGCTGGCATCAACGTCGTCTGGCGAATCGATATGACGTGCGCCTCATTCCGAAGCGAAAGTTTATGCAGGTGCTAACAGCGAAGCAGGCCACCGTCGACGGAATTCATCTGTCGAATACCGGGCAGCAGCTGATGGCGGCCTTGATGGCACGGGTGCTATCCCGTTCGATCACTTCGAACGCGATGCGTTACCATCGCTATGAACCGACGAGTTCTTGGCGTTGATCGATCGAACCGAGGTCCTTTACTTCCTACCGTTGTACTTCCAGCCGCGTACCGGAATGACTTTCGCATCACGCCGTGGAGCCTCCGTGCTCTGCGGAGGCGGGGGCAAGCCATCTCGGAGCACACTCGCCCGCGGATGCTGGCTCGGTCCAAAGTTCGATTGCTCCACCTGGCGTTGCAGATCGATTTCCCGGCTGCGGTTGTCCGGCAGATTGGCGTTCCGATGCACGGAATCAACGAACCACGGACTGCCACCTCGCAGATAGAGCTGGTGCTGCTCGTGGAGCAGCATGGGCCGGGCACCCACGCGGCCGAACACCGATAGCTGGTTCCCCGATTCATCGACCGCCCGGTCGCGATCGACTCCTTCGGAAATCTGCACGGCATGGCCCCCATGCGGAATCGGATAGGTCGCGATCAGATGCGGCCCCGGTCGCGGACTGAAGCCTTCATATCCCGACAGATGAGGCGACGTGAGTTGCACCACATGCACGCCGTTCTTGCCATCCGCGATATAGGCAAACTCACTGGTATACGTGATGCCCAGCTTCACATCATGAGCATCGTTGATGCAGCCATTCGCGTTGTAGATCTGATCGACGAAGGGTTGCAGCGGGTTCTTCACGTCGACAATCACGAGGCCCTGCTCACCCGCTGCGATGTAAGCATAGGTTCGTGCGACATACACACTGTGAGCATGACCGATCGGCAGGCTGACAACCGGTTGCGGATGCGTCAGGTGCGTGACATCGAGAATCTTGAGACCCTCGTGATCGGTCACGAAGGCATAGCGGAACTGAATCTGCACCGAGGTCGGACAGTGCAGGAACTCTTCACCCACCACGCTCATCACCTGCGGACATTTCGGATCATCGAGCGAGACCACCACGAGTCCCGCATCGCAGAGCACATAGGCATACACACCGGCCGTGGTGATGTAATGAGCACCCTTGAGAATCCCGTTCGGATTGAAGACCACATCCTTCTCGATGAAGTTGTTGGTTGGGTTGCCATCCAGCAGCGTCCCCGCGCCGACCAGCACCAGACCTTCCTCACGGTCGGCGACCAGCAGATAGGCATAGAGCGGATGAATCGGCGTTTCATGATTTTCCGGGGCATGGGTCCGTGTCGGGTCGGGGGCCGTGGTGGCTGGAGCCGTCACATAGGCGCAATCGGGCGTTCGCACGTAGAAGCGTTGCCCCACGGGCGAGACCGGGGCTGTCAGAATGCGTTCCGAGAAGCCCTTGTGATCGATGAACGCGACATCGAAAACTCGTAAGCCGGCCGGGCCACAAGCGGCATACAGAAACTCGCCACGAATCATCACGTTGTGGACTTCCGGCTTCTTGAACGGCCGGGTGATGTTCTCGACGATGTCGTTCCCCGGATGTTCATGAGCGTGCGGCAGAATGCGGCCGCGTTCCAGATGCTCGTGGAAATTCTCCGGGAAGGCCTTTTCATGCAGCGTGCTGCCGATGACCGCCTGCGGTTCCTCGCGCTCGGTGACATCTACAGCGAAGATACCGTGGTCTTCACAGGCGACCCAGCAGTACCGGCCGATGAAGTTGAAGTAATTGGTCCCCTGCATCAGCAACTGAGCCATGATGGCATTGTTGTCGTTGGTGCTGGCGAGATGGCAATCGGCACACATTTTCGTTTCGTTCTTGCCGCGCACTGTATGGGGCACGTTCGTGCTGAACGAAATGCCCGACGGTCCTTCCGCCGAGATTGTCTGTTGCTGCGTGTAAATCGATTCACGATTCCCGTTGTATGACGTCACATGAATCGCGCAAGAAGAACGTGACGGACCGATGCGGTTGCCGGTGACGTTGCCATCCCGAGCGAGCATGAAGACTTCATCACGCAAGGTCTGGAAATTGTACGACACATAGTTTCGCGTGATGTCACCTTCATTGTGCAGGTCGGGCATCTTGCGGTTCGCCTTCTGAGGCAGATGGCAGCCATAACAACTGGGGTTCCACGAGGAATGGCAGGCGATGCAACTCATGTTGCCATAGGCATGGGCACATTGATGATCGTCCGCGGGGACATCGCCCCAGGTCATCTGGCCCTGAGCGTTGAACCGGACCGTCTTTGCCAGGGCGGAGAGCGAATTGTAATCTTCATGCATCGGGTCGACGGTGTTCTTCACTTGGGTCACTTCCCAGCGGACCCCTTCTTCCACCATCGAATTCTGAACGACACGGTTGCCAGACCGTTCAAAGCGGCGTTTGCCGAACGGTGTTCGCATTGCGCTCAGATCGCGGCCGGTCGGTTCCCCCGGAGCGCGTTCATAGGCCGCCGGTCCCGATGTCCGCAGCTTCGCGTACTCCTGAGCCGTGCCGTGACAGTCGATGCACTGGATTTCGACAGCGGCCCGCACTTCGCCATACAGCTTGCCATTGCCATGCATATCCTGCACGAAGTGGCAGTCGACGCAATGCATCCCCTTTTCGAGGTGAATATCGAGCATGTGAACGGGGATGTGTTTCTGATACTCGCGCAGTTGTTCTTCTTTCCGCAGGACTTCGGCCCGGGAAATCGGATCGTAGTAGTCGGCGTTGCGATAGATTTCCTTGGCGATTTCGGGGACTTTGGTCGCCGCTTCCCGCTGTTCAATCGAAACCTCGGGCAAACGATTGCCATGATGATCGAGATGGATGCCATCACGATCTTTCTTGAAGACTGCTTTGAACAACCAGCCGTGACCGTGGTAATCGGCGACGTGCATGGTGGGGAACTGCGAGTTCAAATCCGAGACATTCGCGAGGAATTCGTGGTCGGAAAGATTGTTCCGCGCGGCCGATTCGTTGGGGTTCGTCATGTTCGCGAGTGTGATCTCTTCTGCGGTCGGATCTTTCTGCTCGTGCGGATAGATGAACTCGCCATCCGTTTCTTCATCCCACCACATGTACCCCGTGTAGCTATTCATGACCGTGGTGCCAGGGTGGATATGACAGACGATGCACTGACTGGTGGGAATCCCGCTGCGGAAGCGATGCTCGATCGGATGGCCGGGTTCGTTCTTCGGAATGCAGGGATCGACATTGGTGACAAAGCCATCGTCGGCGACGGCGGCCAGACCGCTATTGCCATACTTCGCGAAGGGTCCGGAGTGAACCGGTGAGCGATCGTTGGCATAGATCACATGGCAAGCCGTGCAACCACTTTGCCGGAATTCGCCGGGACTTTCGTTGGTACCAATGAAGTTCAACGTGGGGTCGAGCAGCCGCGTTTTCTGTAAGCCGATGAAGACCGGATCGGTGCGGTTCTGCGTTCCAAACCCACGGTTACTCACTCGAGTGCGTGGACGGCCTGGTTCTTCACGCCGTTCTGGAATGCCGGTGTCGACCACGAAACGACCGCCGCGTTCGAAGATCCGGAGCGTGTTCGCCGGCTGTGTCACCTGGAATCGGGGTAACGGATCGAGATAGGGCAACACACCCTTCTTTTCCATTTCATATTCGGTTGGCGGCGGCACCGTCTGCACGCGCTGCGGGTTGCCGTTCATGCTGTAGCTTTCGCCGAACTTCGACCATTTGAACGGCACCGCCCCGTTGTTATAGAGAGCGGCACCCCACAACATACAGCCGTGGGTCATCATCGACTTCTTGACCTGCAGCGACTCCGATGGATGGCAGCCGATGGTGCCACAGCTCAAATGGGCGACCCGCAGATCCCCGGGGTTCATGAAGCGGATGAACTGCCAGCTTTCGTGATTGAGGGCCGCATACGATCGCACGGGATTGGCGGACGAGCAGAAGACATCGGGCAGACAGGGCTGCACGTGAGCCAGATGTTTTTCCGAAGTGTTCGCGTTGCCGCCGTGACAATCGGTGCAGCCAATGTGCAAGGCATCGCTGAAATGGGGATCGCGGACATTGCGATGACAGCCCATGCAGCCCCAGCTTTTGGTCATCGCTTCGTCTTTGGTCTGCTTCGTCAGATCGAGCCCCTGAAACTCGGGAGGCACGGGGAAGGATGTATCGGCATAAGGCGCGGGACCGGCATCGGTGCGTGGCGGTTGGATCGGAGTGACGGCTGAGGCACGGCGAATCGGCACATCATCCTGAGCGCGGATGAGCAGGGCGTCTTCCGGTTGCGGGGGAATGAAAATGCCCAGGCTCAGCCAGCCGGCCAGGCCGATCAGCACACCGCAAGTGGTTCGTGAAACGCGAAACATGTCGCCGCATCCTTGCTGCGTCGGCGAGTCACCTCGCCGTGCGGTTTCCTCACATCCTTAGAACGTGAGCACAAAATCCATAAAGATCTGGTACAAAATCGATGAATCAAAATTGGTGGCATTCGCCGTGCTAAATGGATCAGTTTTGCCGAAAAGGTCATCAAGCCCGGCACCCGGGAGTAACATGGCTGCCCCCCCTTCGATGATCACGTTGTCATTCAGGAACGGTCGATATTCGACGCCAGAACTCAGGTCGACACCGATGTAGTGTTGAATGTCATCTTGAAAGACGAAGCGTTCCAGCACTTCCGTCTTGTGGAACCAGAGGAAGTTGACGTTGTTGATCAGCTTCACTTTCGGCGTGATGTCAGCATCGAGTCCCAGGTTGAACAGAAACAAGCCGGGGTTCACGAAGTTCGATTGCCCTTGCGTTTTGCTGGATCGCAGATCGGGCACGAAGCTTTCCCGCTGCGTCAAACCCACGCCGAACAGGCGGATATTTTGTCGTTGCCAGAAGCTGAAGCCGCCACCGGCGAAGGCGGGGTTATCGATGATGGTGTCGAAACCCCGGGCTTCCTTGTCGAAGACGTTGTCATCGCCCGAGGCCCAGAAGAACGACGAACGGAACCGCACCCAGTCACGGTCATACGAAAGTTCCAACGCCGCCATCTGGGCATTGATGGTCTGCTCACGACCTGCGAGAGGGTTGTACGAGTCGCGGCCGAGAACCCAATAGAAGGCGTTCGAAACATTGATGCGGCCCATGTGCCCATCACCGGCAAAACCCAGGTAATAGGCTTCCACACGGTGTTCACGGAACGAGCCGGTCGGATCGGGGCGGGCCAGGAAGTCGTTGTGATCGAACTCGAAACTCGGTCCGTCATTGTTGAAGTGGAAACTGGCTTCCGCGGTGTAGCCGGGGAAGATGAAGTCCTGCCGGTAATAGTTCGCGACAACCACCGTCTGCTCGCGATCATGCGGCGAATTGAGCTGGCTGTTGGTTTCCTTTTCCAGCATGTCGAACGCCGCGAGGTTGAACTGATCGCGGTTCGCGTTACGTGTTCCGAAGAACCGGAGTCCACGGTTGACATCGTTGAAGATAAAGCCGCGGAAGTCGCTGCTGAAGAATTGCGAACCGGTTCGCACGGAGAGGAAATCATAGTCCGGGCCAATGTCCAGCAGCTTGCGTTCAACAAACCATTCCTGCAAGGCAAAGTCCTGACGGGCACGCGTGGTTCCGGCACGTACATCGGGACTGACAATCCCGAGTTCATTCACGTCTAGATAATTGAGATTGAAGACGGGAGTAATCTTCACACGCCAATCGACGGGCTTAAAAGCCGCGTTGCCATGAAACAGGTCCAGTGACAACGAGAAGTTCTGGTTATAGAAGTACTGTTGCGAGTTGCCGAAGAACTCCGCTTGATAGGGATCGACGGTACTCTCGAACGGCGTGGTGCCGGTTGGTACGCCGCGAAATTCATTCAGCATTACCGTTTGAGCGGTGATGTTCAAAAACGTGTGCTGACCAATGACGGGGTAGTCCCCTTTCAGCACGTTCTGGTTGTAGGGGTCCCACCAGTGGCCTTCGACATACTGGTAGTCGTCAACCGGCGGGTGGCCTTTGTCATAGCGATCCCAGTAGGGCAAGCCGACTCGCCAGCGGTCTTCGATGGGTACGAAGTGGCCGTTCGTTTGTCCTTCCGAAGGCAAAACACTCGATGCTCCGGAATACCCCGTCGGCGCTTCCCGCAGGTGATACACCATCGTTTCGAAGTCGGGAATCAGCTCGGTCTCGGTCTCAGGAGCAAAGGGTTGCTCAAGCGGCCGGTATAGCACTTCGGGTTCTTCTCCGACGACCAAGGCCACGCCCGGTGCTTCGTCGTCCATGTCATCCCAATTCGTTTCAACATCGTCGAATTCGAGAGTGACAACCCCACGATCTTCCCAAGCTTCGGACTCGATTTGATTCTCTGTCAGCGAATCGAGGTCGTCCCACCACATCTTGGTCATTGGATTCGAGGCAGCGGGATCGACCTTTGGGAGGGCGGTCGAAGGAGTCACCGCGACAGCGACGGGAGTGTCGAGCGGCAAGTTGCTTGCTTCATCTCCCGAGCGAATCGATTTCTCGGGTCCCCAGTCGATCAGCAGCAATTCCGCACGACCTTGCACCAGCGGATCAGCATCGTGTTCCACCAACTCTACTACCCGGCGATAAATTTCCAGATCAGGCGGCGACGTTTGTTGTTCCAACTCTTCCAGAGCTTTGCGGCGCAGGCGTGGCTCAGGAGAGTTCAGACCGCTCAGGATGCGGCCGCGTACCACATCACGGACCAGCTGCGACTCTGGTTGTCCGGCGTTCTTGGGCGTGGAAGACAGCGTGCTCGATTCGGTGGCCGGTGTGGTGAGGTCTTGTGCGGCAACTTCTGCCGCTAGCCAGTCATCATCGGCAGACAACGCGCTGCCAGCTGGTCCTACCGAGGCAATGAGAGTCAGCAGGGCGAACTTGAGAAAGCCCGCCTGGACTTTCAGCGCGACAAATGCACGTCGGCGGTGAGGCGTCGACGAGACCGGCACGATGAAAAATCCCCCCTCAAGCGACCGCTGGTGTCCGTCCGGCCTCCCATGCAGGTTTGATGTCCCTGCGATACCCGGTGGGTTGGCTCGGCGCACAAGCGCACTCTACGAACATGAATTCGGCGACATCTCTGGGAAAGTTTGCCGATTTTCCGGTTTGTAGGGATTTTTCTGTCTATAACGAAATTTTGGCGATTTCGGATTGTAGCGTGGTCGATACCCACCGATACGGAGCGTGCCGACGGGGGGGATTCTGTCGTTTCGCAAGCGCTGGCGTTGTCCGCGAATCACGCCAGTCAGGTCTGACACTGTTAATCTGAGTGACCTGCCCTCCCGCCCGGTATTGTGACCGCAGCGTGAGGGATGCCATGTGGTCTGATTGGCTAATGTCTCTTCGAGGTGCGCCGCGTCCATCGCATGGCACACACCGGTTGCGTCCGTCGATCCGGACCGCCGCTGTGCAACTCCTGGAAACCCGATTGTATCTGGGAGCTTTACCCGGTACAGATGCCGTAGCTTGGGGCGAGACTGATACGACGCCCCCACCAGAACCCGCGATCGTCGAGTTGGTTTCATATGAATCCTCGGTGACCGAAGCGGAGACGAGCCAATCTCTGGGAACCGCTGAGTCTCCCTCGTTGGAAGCGACGGATTCTGCCAGCGATGCGACGAACGCTCTCAGTGGCACAACTCAGAGTGCTCCAGAAGAACCCACCAGTGATGAGATAGTGACCACGCTGTTGGCAACGGAACTGCCCGCGGCGATCGACGAAGGGACCACTCAAGCCGCGGGCGACAGTTCGAATGTCGAGTCACGCGCTTCTGCCCCGGTAACAACCGCGACAAGCAGCGAGGATTCAGGCGACGATCCCGTTCTGGAAGTCGTTGATCCCGAGGCCGGTGGTGCACAAGCGGGTTCAATCCCTATCCTGCTCTCGGATGGTACCGACTCCAGTTCGTCGGCAGCCCCTTCGAATGCCGTCGTCAGCCATGGGGACAGTGCGGCTATTGCTGAATTGCTGACCTCCGCAAACAGCGAAGATCCGTTGGTGATCAAATACGACTTCCGCGATCAGGGGGAGTTCGCCAATTCGTTGACCGCGGAACAGATGGCCGTGGTCGAGCAGGCGATGCAGGATTGGGAATTGGCACTGCATGGTGCGGTTCGATTCGAGCGTGATACGGCAGCCCCCGATGATGCCATCCTGAATGTGGGGATGGGAGATCTTGCGCTGTTCAATGGCCGCAGTGCCGAACGTGGCTCGCTGGGTCTGGGTGGCGGCACGCTCTCCTTCGCAGAAGACGGTACACCGCAGTTGCAGGGAGTGGTCTGGCTCGATCAGGCGGAAAACTGGGACAATGAAATCGGCAATGGCGATGTTGCTGGTACCTTCGATCTCTACACCGTGGCGTCGCATGAGCTAGGGCATGTGCTAGGGCTGGAAGATGCCCTACCGAACGACGATACGATTTTGAATGGCGGTTATCAGGGCGAGCGGACCATCGTCGATCTTTACAATACCGTGGCCACCTCGGGGTTACTGGATTACTCGCCCTGGAATGAGGGAGAGACCTTCGAGGTTGATGCTTCGCCGATGATTGCCGATCCCAACCAGATCACGATGGCAGAGGTTCAGGAGCGGTTGGAGTTTGCCTCGACTGTTACACCCAGCAACGATGCCATTATTGCGATTGTCGACCGGAATGGTCGTATTCTCGGGGTACGTGTCGAACAAGATGTGCTCGATACGATCACTGACACGGCGACACTGGTCTTTGCCATCGATGGGGCCGTTGCCAAGGCCCGCACCGCCGCGTTCTTTGCCAATGGCGATCCGACCAATGTCGATGACTATTCTCCCAACGGAAACGCCACGCCATTGACATCACGGCTGGTGCGCTTCATCTCGCAATCGACCGTGACCGAGCGCGAAGTGAATTCTAACCCTAACATTCAGGACCCCGATTCGACCGAGAGGGGCCCCGGGTTTGTGGCACCAATTGGTGTGGGGGGGCATTTCCCACCGGAAATTCAACACACACCGCCGGTCGATCTTTTCGGCATCGAACACACAAATCGCGACAGTATCATCAATCCAGGACTGGATGGTATCCGAGGCACGGCGGATGACTTCGAACTTCGCAGCCGGTTCAACATCGATCCCACATATGTGGACGCGGGTCAGGAACTTTACGCACCAGAATCGTATGGCTTTGTTTCGGGGCTGGACCCGGATGCTCAATCGCGGGGCATCGCTACTTTGCCCGGTGGCATTCCCTTGTTCCGTGATACCAACATGGATGGATATGGCGACACGCTCGTAGGAGGTGTCGGCGTCTTCTTCCCCGGGACTGATGGTTACGCATCCTTTGAACAGAACTTCATCGCAGGGATCGGGCAAACCGAGTATGAGCGGACAAATGCACCCAAAGTCCTGGAAGCAGAACTCATTGCCCTGCTCACAGCAGGTGGTAGCGTGGGTGCCTTTCAAGATGGTGCCGATCAAGTGACACCGAGTTTGACTGATGCCTTTGACGTCCCATTTGGTCGACTCAATCTCGTGGGGATCGAACTGGAAGTCATTGGCCCCACGCCGGGCATTCAAGGTGTCATCGATCTACTGAATTTCGGGTTGCAGCTCACTGGCGGTCAGGCGTTTGGCACGTTCGCCTCGAGTGGGATCGACATGCCGCTCGATGCCGGTCTGGACGGGATGTTCTTTACTCCCGATGACACTTTGTACGATGATGGTTATGTCGTGCCTGATGGCTGGCTCGTGAATCCGCACGATTCAACGGTCGACAATCTCACCGCTGCCGATGTGGAGCAACTCGTCAATCAGGCGATTGCCGCGGCCGAGTTGACACGATCGGCCATTCGTCTAACCGGCGATCCCAGCGATCCCAGACCGGGAGCCCGCGCCCGCATGGTGATTGCCGTGGCGGATACCAGCGGCGAGATCCTGGGTTTGTACCGCATGCAGGATTCGACCGTTTTTTCCATCGATGTCGCGGTGGCGAAGTCTCGTAATACAGGCTACTACGCTGATGCGACGGCATTGCAACCGGAAGATCAGGTCGACGGAATCGATGCCGGGACAGCTTTTACCAACCGCACGTTCCGGTTCCTGTCGGAAGCCCGCTATCCGTCAGGCGTCGACGGCTCGGAACCGTCACCGTTCTCCATTCTGAATGCACCCGGGATCGATCCTGCCACGGGGGAAAATATCGGAGCACCGCTGCCTGCCTCGGTCTATGACGGCACCGTGGTGGGTTACGACGCCTTCAACCCCATGACCAATTTCCATGACCTGGGAGATGCCAGTGTCGTAGCGGCGGGGGGCGTGTCGCAGCCGACGGCGAACCAGAATGGCGTGATCTTCTTCCCCGGTAGCACACCGATCTACCAGAACGACGGAACAGAACTAGTAGGCGGCTTTGGAATCAGCGGCGACGGTGTCGATCAGGACGATGTCGTCACGGCGCTCGGTTCCGACGGATACCTGCCCGATGGGCAAACCGTCATCCGGGCAGATCAAACCTTTGTGCGAGATGTGCGGTTGCCGTACAGCAAATTCCTGCGGAATCCGTTTGGCTGATGGGAACACGCCACATGCACCGAACTTTGCGGTACCTCGGACTGGCCATGATCGTCATCGGAGTCACAGGGTCATATGCCCTGTCCGCCGACTGGATGCCCCATTTCTGGCGGCGTCCGTGCCCTCCTACACATTCCGAACGGTTAGAGCGGGCGGGCAACCCCTTCTGTCTTTCTAAGTGGGCACGCTGTTCTGAAGAGAAGTATGACCGTGGCTACTATGTTGGCGGCGGTGCGGCCAAAGGGGGTGACATCCGCTACTGGCACGAAGGGACCTGGGGCTGGGATTACGATGGTCCTGGCTCGCATGTGGAACTCGGCTGGTTCCATGGTCGTCGTTATCAGTCGGGAGAAGGGCAGTACGAACCGGATGAAAAGAACCGCCCGTTTGCTCCGGAACGACAACCCTGAGACTAGGCGTGCACTAACGGGCGACGGAGTCTGCCGGTCGCTGTGCTTGTGGCAGCACCGGCGGCTGTTCTGGAACACCATCATGATCACCACTCGGCAGCGGATGAGACGTGTTGCGACTCGCCGCTATCTGTGATCGCGTTCGGTGAATGGTCTCGGCCCCGGTCAGAACGGCGGGTGCACCGGCTTTCCAGGACATCGTCACGCGCGCACGGCTTTGACCCAGCGTCAGGACATCGCCCGCATCCAGTCTCGCACAGATGATGCGTCGGTCATTCACGCAGAACGGCAGGTCATCGCTCAACGAAATCGCCAGCAAAGCCCGTGGCGTACGTAGTAGCATGCCCTGGATGGGAGCGGCATCGTGCCAGCTCAGCCGCACCTCACAATCGCGAGCTGAACCAATCCAGGTCACGTTGCGGTCAATCTGACTAGTTTCCGTCTGGCCTCCGAGACTCCACTCCAATTCCAGTTGCAGGTCGGCAAGGTGGTCGGGCTGTTCCGAAGGGTTGCGGAGCGACCCCCGAATGCGGGCGGACCAGCGGCCCCAGTTCCAGGAATCGTCAACAGAGACACGATGGACAGCATCGTGCCAGCGACGGGCGGACGTTGTCAGATCGATACGGTAGAGTTCACCGAACAACCAGATCAAAGCCAGCTCTCGCGGTGCCAGTCGCGGCGATTCGATCTGCACATCGCAGCCGACTCCGTGACCAATGACAAGCCGAGGTTCACAGAGGGGTAGCACAAGCCTCTGACCCGACCAGCGATCATCCAGTTCGAATTGCACACCGGGAGGGATAGCCGAGGCCGTCCGCCAATAGTCCCAGTCGGTTTCAGCAACGTAAGTTGTCGCAGGGGGCAGTGTCTCGGATCTTAGCCCGGGATAATCCCATCGTGAAAGTGCCGCCTGTGCGCGCAGCCACCAGCGACGTCGACGGTTGGCTCGAGAATCTGGCTGCGTCATTCCCACCTCATCTCTGCCGCGACCTGTGGAGCTTGTGGGCGCAGCAGAATTCCCCTGATCGTCAAGATCGCAACGGCCGCTGTCAACCGCAGAGGTGAGTGAGTTCAGTCAACCGGCAGAAATTCCAGGGATCAAACTCTCGTTCATGCCTGTCTGGCGGATGTTCAGGCGATTTGAGACGCCTGCGACGATTGTAGTGGAAGATTTCCCATGGTATGCGAGGAATTCCTCATCAGAACTTGCGAAATCTGATCTAGGTTCACAACGGATTCGGTCTCGATTCTTCTTGTTTCCGAACGGTTTGCTTTCGCTCGCTGTTCAGAGTTTGATCTCAATGCCCTATTGCAATGGCAAGCGAAACGAAGCGCATATTCTGGGATGGTTAGTCATCTCCCAGATACTGGCCCTCGGTATTGGCTTGTGGTTAGGAGCCAAAATCGAATCTGCTCTGATCACATCGCAACTCTCTGAACCCTTTGCATCTCAACCCACGTCAACAAACAAGACGTCTCTCCTGCCAGTTCTGAATCACGTCGATTACGTTCCGACGTTGATCAGTTTTGGGTGGATTGCAGCCATCCAATTGTTTGCTTTGTGGTTGTATCACGGTCGAATCCGTGTGATCCGCAAACAAGCATCGCGGCAACTGGAGCAGGAACATGCCCGGCTGAACGCCGACGTCGTGCGCTTGCGGGATGCCATTGTCTTTGGCCTGGCAAAACTGGCGGAGTCGCGAGATACCGATACCGGTCATCACCTGGAACGCATCGCTGCCTATTCCACACGTTTGGCTCGCGTGATACGGACCCGCCCCGAATTGCAGGATTTGATTTCGGGGCAGTTTGTGCTCGACATCGGTGTCAGTTCGGCTTTGCATGACATTGGCAAAGTCGCCGTCGAAGATGCCATCCTGCTTAAACCGGGGCCACTCACTGCCGATGAACGCCGACGCATGCAACAGCATGCTCTGGTCGGAGCCCAGTGTATTGAACAGATTGGGCGACGGTTGGGTGATGCGAATTTCTTGCAACTCGCTCATGAGATTGCCTTGCATCATCACGAGCGTTGGGATGGACGGGCTATCCACATCGGTTGGCTGGCGAAGAGATTCCCATTTCTGCCCGCATTGTCGCCCTCGCAGATGTCTATGATGCCTTGTCGGCCCGTCGCGTCTATAAGGCCGCCATCCCGCACGACCGATGCGTAGAGATCATTCGCCAGGAGGCCGGCAAGCAATTTGATCCACGGATTGTGGAAGCGTTCCTGCTCATCGCCGATGACTTTCAGCATATCCGGGAACGCTATATCGAAGTTCAGATGGATGTTCTGGAAAAAGCCGAGCCATTGGCCAGCCGCTGCCGCGAGCACGCGGAAGCGATGTTGACGGCTGAATCGGAACGTGTCCTGTTGTCGATTCTCTCGACTGAAGACGATTCCGATCAGAATCAGTTCACCTGGACTTCAACAGTTCATGGACAATAATTCTTCTCGTTCGGGAATCTCTGCGATGCGGCATCTGCTCTCTTCCAGCCAGTCGCGATTCATCGAAGTCTCGCTTGTCCTTTCGATATTTGGGATTGGCTGCCTTACGCATTTGATGCCGACCCAGAAGAGCACCGTGCTCTATCTCTTCTTTCTGGCCGTCATTCTGGGTGGGTTCTTTCTGGGACGTTATCGGGCCGGAGTTCTGGCATTACTCTCCGTGGTGTTGACCACGATTGTGGTCATGTCCGACTTTCACAGTTTTCTATTGCCTCCCCATCCATTGACAGTGTTCCTGCAATTGGCCGTCTGGGCAGCCGTTCTGGGGCTCGCAGCCGTGCTGGTCGGAACCTTAAGTGATGATCGCGAACTCAAACGAGACGAAGCCCGCGAAGCTCAGCATGGCGTGGTCGATGTGCTCCGGGCCTATCTGCAATCGATTAATCCTCGGCTACAATCCCAAACGCAGCGGGTGATGGAGATCTGTGATCGGCTGGGGAAACAATTGAACCTGGGAGAGATGGAACTTGAGGATATGCGGGTCGCAGCCTTACTGGTCGATCTGGAACCCGTCGAAATCACCTCGCGTGCGATTCGCCAGGCCGTCGACCAGCTGCAGGAAGATCCATCACCCCGAACGTTTGCCGGAAGTGAGCTCGTCTGCTCGCTGGGCAACGTACTGACATCAGCGTTTCCCATTGCCCAATGGGTGACACAAGACCATCGCGTGTCGAACCCGGAACGTCGTGCCCCTGTGACTGCGGAAATCATTCGAGCGGCCAGGGCTTATGATTTGCGGCTACACAGTACCTTTCGCCCAGCCGATTCGACTCCGCTCGATGTCTGGCAGGAAATGCAGCAGGATGACGGTCTGAATCTTCCCGATCCCGTCTTGCAGGCGTTACATCGGGTGATCACTTCAGGGTCCACATCGCGGATCTCCCTGGGAACGATGCCGCGTCGCGCTGCCACAACGGCGCAGCTCAATTGATCGACCATCGGTCGCTGTTTCCATGTGATCTGCCAGCAGAGTCTCATTCCGCGTGCACCATCCCACTGCTTGGCGCGCGTGTTGCTTATCTTCAGGGAGTGTGATGCTTCGGTCTGTCAATTTGACCGTCGGGGCTGGTTTCGCCCCGGTGTGTGGTCGCTTGGACACTGTCGATCTGGCAGTTTTCCCGGTGTGACGGACATTGAAATCCCGACGAATTCACCGTTTGAGACTGTTTGCAGGGGAGTTGCGCATGAGTACTGCCGCCGATCAGCAGGAATTTACTTTTCAGGCCGAAATTGCCCAACTGCTGCATATTCTCTCGCATTCGCTGTATCAGAATCGTGAGATCGCCCTGCGTGAATTGATTTCAAATGCCTCGGACGCGTTGAACAAGTTACGGCACATCCAACTGACGGAAGAGCAGTACCGCGACGATCAACCGCTCGAAATCACTCTGCTGCCCGATGAGGCCACCACCATTCTGACCATTCAGGACAATGGCATCGGGATGACGCGCGAGGAACTGGTGCAGAACCTGGGCACTATCGCCAAGAGTGGTTCCAAAGAGTTTCTCACAAAGTTGAGCCATCAATCGCAAGGCGATCTTTCGCTGATCGGCCAGTTTGGTGTGGGCTTCTATTCGGCATTCATGCTTGCTGATAAAGTCGAAGTGGTGACACGTTCGTATCTGGAAAGCTGCGGCTGGGTTTGGGAATCGGATGGCAGCGGGCGATTTGCCATCAGTGCAGCCACGGAAGACGTGCCGCGTGGAGCCCAGATTCGCTTGCATCTGAAGTCCGATCTGAAAGAGTTTCTGCAGCCGACCCGTCTCAAGGAGATTGTGCGACGGTATTCCACGTTTGTGCCTTATCCGGTGAAGATTGAAGGCCAGACGGTGAATGATCAGCCCCCCATCTGGGTGGAGCCGAAGCATCAGGTGACCGCCGAACAATATGACGGGTTCTATCAGTGGTTGTCGCATCGCAGCACGGAAAAGCCGTTATGGCATCTGCATCTCTCCGCAGACTCACCGCTACAGTTTCAAGCCATTCTCTACTGCCCGGAAACCAACTTTGAGTTGTTAGGTTTCGGGCGGATGGAACATGGGCTGCACCTGTGTGCGAAACGCATTCTGGTTCAGCCTGACAATCAGGATCTCCTGCCGGAGTATCTGCACTTTTTGTATGGCTTGGTCGATTCCGCAGACCTGCCGTTGAATGTTTCGCGGGAGACATTGCAAGACCACTTGCTGATTCCCAAGTTGCGGCGCGTGTTGACCCGCAAAGTGCTCGATCATCTCAGCACACTCGCCGAAGAAGACGCTGGCAAATACCGCCGGTTCTATGAAGAGTTCGGCAGCATATTGCGCACCGGAGTGGCATCGGACTGGGACAACCGCGAAAAGATCGCCGGACTTATGCGGTTCCATTCGACCTACGGTGATGATCGCGAAGCTCTCTGCTCGCTGGATGACTACCTGAAACGTGCAGCCGAGGGGCAATCGCAGATCTATTATCTCACCGGTCTGAAGCGGGAAACGCTGGCCAACCATCCGCGTTTGGCCGCGTTCCGTCAGCGTCAACTGGAAGTCTTATTGCTGGACGACCCGGTGGATGAATATGCCTTGGTTCAACTCGGCACTTATCATGAAAAGCGTTTGGTCTCCATTGATTCCGCGGACGTGCAGTTCCCGGAATCGACTAATCCGGCGGAGTCGGAAACCGCAGCGCCGCCAGCCGGGTTTGAGCGAGTGCTGGAACTGTTCCGTGGTGCCGTCGACAGCGATGTTCAGGAAGTTCGATCATCGTCCACACTCGGACCCGCAGCATGTTCGCTGATCAACCCGCAAGGGGGTTACAGCCGTGTGCTGCAACAGGTCTTGCGGCAGAATGCCAAGGAAGTTCCGGCGGTGAAACCGGTCATGGAAATCAATCCACAGGCGGCTCTGATCGGGCGTCTGTCGGAGTTGACCAACAATCCGGACAATGAAGAGTTCATCCGCGAATGTGGCAAGCATTTGCTGGCCTGTGCTCAATTGCAGGACGGCTTGAACCCGAATCCCCAGGAGACTTCTGCCCAGATGCTGAAGTTCATGGAAGAACTCGCGCAGACGAAGCGTTCGATCATTGTCTGAGATTGAGAATCAGCAGCACGGCAAAATCATCAGAATCGGATGAATTGTTTCCATCGGCATTGAGTGACGCTCCAAAGTGCGAGATCGTTGCCGCCGTTACCGATTACAGCACCCAGACATCTGAGAAATTCCCAAGAGTTTTGGGCGAATGCAGGCAGAGGCAGGATTCGCCTCAAATCCTAACCTAGCTTTATATTCGGAAGACACTCGACGGTCTGGTGGGCCGATGGTGTCTTCCGGGTCTGCCTCACGAACCGCATTCACCGTGATTCAGCCGACCGAATCAACTGTACGAGAATGCGCGACAGGTAGGCATGCTGCGATTGATCGATCCGGCGTTGCTGCGGAGCTGGTTCTTCCAAGCCTCTGGGTTGGAAGCTCTGATCGGCTGCGCAATGACTGCCAGTGCCCTGATGCTCTGGGGAACAATCCTGTTGGATCGTTCCCCAGGCCGTCAACGTTGGATCGCTCCTGCTGAAAAATACGAACCTCTTCTGTGGGCCCTACTGCTCGGACTGCCTGGATGTGTGTTGGCCGCGTTCCTGACACAGCATGTGGCCGCGTTACCGGGGATGGAACTGCCGTGGTATCTCGCGGCGATTGCATTCGGCACGATTTGCGGCTTTCTGGCGAGTCGACAATTAGCGCGACAACGACGAGAGACTCGGTCACAGGTGACGGCTGTGTCTCCCGTTGTGGTCTCAGATGCCGAACTTCAGAGACAGTTACAGCATGTGCAGGGGCGCCTTTCTCTGCTGACGGAAAGTCTGCCGATTGGTGTATTGGAAGCCGATATCGCAGGACGCTGCCGATACCTGACACCAATGTGTGCGGAAATTCTCGGCGTTACTTTTCTCGATGGCTTCATTGGCAGTTGGTTCGATCACGTTGTGCAGGATGACCGTGACGAACTCACAGCAAGCTGGCGGGCATCCTGGGAACGGAGTGAACCCTTCTCGGCGGAATGCCGGGTACGGGCCAAAGATGGGGGTGTTCGCTGGATTCATGTCCGCTGTCGTCCATTGATCACCGATTTCGGTATGTCCTATGTGGCCGCTGTGGAAGATATCACCCAGCATAAGCGCACGGCTCGTCACCTCCAGAAATCCATCGAAACGCTGGAACAACTGCGTTTGAAGGAACAGGAAAAGAGCCGACTGCTGGAACAGTCCATCGGCGAATTGGAACAAGCGAAGCGAACCGCTGAGCAAAGTTGTCAGGCGAAGAGCGAGTTTCTGGCGAATATGAGCCATGAAATTCGCACACCGATGACGGCCATTCTGGGTTTCGCGGATGTCCTTATCGATGAATGTGCTGAGGCTTCGAATAGTGATCAGCCACTGATTACCATCCGTCGCAATGCCGGATATCTGCTGAAACTCCTCGATGACATTCTCGACTTATCAAAGATTGAAGCCGGGAAGCTCGATCTGGAATGCCTGCATTGTTCTCCGCATGGCATCATTGATGAAGTTGTGGAGTTGTTGCAGGTACGTCTTCGCCATCGTCCGGAAGTGCAATTCCAGCAGTTCATCGCTTCCCATGTGCCCGTGTCGCTATTCACCGACCCGACACGGTTAAAGCAAGTGCTGATGAACCTCGTGAGCAATGCGATCAAGTTCACTGAGGCGGGCTCCATTCGAATTCATCTCGACTACTTCGAGAACGAGTCTGAGCAAGAAGGCTATGGAACTCTGGTGTTGGAAGTGGAGGACACCGGGATGGGCATGACGCCCGAGCAGCTTGAGCGGCTCTATCAGCCATTCAGCCAGGCCGATGTCTCGATCGCACGAAACTTCGGCGGAACAGGTCTTGGGCTCACCATTTCGAAGCATTACGTCGAACAGTTGAGCGGGGCCATCACTGTTGAGAGTTCTCCGGGCATCGGAACGAAATTCCGGATCGAGTTACCTGCTCATGATCCGAAGTTTGATTCTGTTGTCGCACAGGCTGACACACCGCAATCAATGACGGCTCTGATACTCTCGTCTGCTACTGAGGAATTGCGGCTGGATGGGCGTCGCGTTCTGTTAGTTGAAGACAGTGCCGATAACCAGAGGTTGCTCAGTTACTTGCTCGTCAAAGCAGGGGCTCAGTTGACTATTGCAGAGAACGGTCAGATTGCTGTCACGGAGATTCTGCAGGCAGCACCGACCGAACATGCGTTTGAGATCGTGCTGATGGATATGCAGATGCCTGTGATGGATGGTTATACCGCCACGCAGCAGCTACGCGCCGCAGGATATCAGGGACCAATCGTGGCTTTGACCGCTCATGCGATGCAGGGTGACCGCGAGAAATGCCTGGCGGTTGGCTGCAACGAGTATCTCTGCAAGCCGGTCCAACGCCAGACACTGCTGGAGATGGTGCAACGTCTGCTCAAATCAGCGACGACCAACCCGGTCGTCTGTCGGTCGTAAGAGACCTTCTGTTTGCGGCAGCACTATTCGAGTACGGGTAGTCCGTACTGCTTTCGCCACTGATTCACGAGCTGCCAGGCTCGGGGTTCCAACCGCAAAAACTTGCGAAGTTGACTCGAAGTGCAGGCCAATTGCTCGGCTGAGTGTGTGAACTGTGCATGACGGTACGCGAGCACATCGAGTGCTTCCGCCAGGAGTGCAGCGAAGTCGGCATGGTCCGGGTTAATGATGATCCGCGTTTGCGGACAACGCTGTCTCCAGAGTTCCGACGGTGCAAATTCTCCCTGCTCGGCACTGCGGACTTCGAGCGCGAGATTCACACGCAAGCGTTTCAATGCTTTCTGCTGATTCTCGATCTGGCTGCGACGCTCACTGGCCTGGCCGGTGACATTGGTGGGTCGATGCGTGAGCACCACCGCCGACTCGGTTTTATTCCGATGTTGCCCACCCGGCCCGCTACCGCGCGATGTCGTTGCGGCACATTCCTTCAGCAACACATCGACCGGAAGCGAGCAAGGATGAATCACGGTTCGAAATTAGTCTTCCTGCTCTCGCAGTTTGGCCATGACCGAGAGATCTTCCAGTGTGGTGGTATCCCCGGTCGATTCACGACCGGCGGCGATGTCTCGCAGGAGCCGCCGCATGATCTTTCCACTTCGCGTTTTGGGCAGAGCCGCCGTGAAGCGGATTTTGTCGGGTGTGGCCAATGCGCCGATGTGCTTGCGGACGTGTGAGGTCAGATCTCGCTCCAGCGATTCGTTGCCATCGCCGCTCTTCAAAGTGACGAAGCAGCAAATGCCTTCGCCTTTGAGGTCGTGGGGGAATCCGACGACCGCCGCTTCCGCCACCAGTGGGTGTGCCACCAGGACTGATTCGACTTCCATAGTGCTCAAGCGATGGCCGGAAACATTGAGCACATCGTCCACGCGGCCCATCACCCACACATAACCATCTTCGTCTTTGCGGGCACCGTCTCCGGCGAAATAATGACCGGCAATCGTGCTGAAGTAGGTTTGCTTGAAGCGTTCGTGATCGCCATACAAAGTTCGCAGCATGGAGGGCCACGGCTGCTTCATCACCAGCAACCCGCCCTCATTCGCGCCCAGGCTGTTGCCCTCTTTGTCGACAATGTCGGGGACCACACCCGGCAACGGCCGCGTACAACTGCCCGGCTTGGTCGGTGTCACACCCGGCAGCGGGCTGAGCATGATCGCCCCGGTTTCCGTTTGCCACCAGGTATCGACGATGGGACAGCGTTCGGCCCCAATCACCTTGTGATACCACATCCACGCTTCAGGATTAATCGGCTCGCCGACTGAACCTAGCAACCGCAGGCTGGAGAGATCGTACTTCGCCGGCCATTCATCGCCCCACTTGATGAAAGCCCGAATTGCCGTCGGCGCGGTGTAGAAAATCGAAACGCCATACTTTTCGATGATCTCCCAGAAGCGGCCTTCGTTCGGCCAGTTGGGAGCCCCTTCGTACATCACCACCGTGGCCCCATTCTGGAGTGGGCCGTAGCAGATGTAGCTGTGTCCGGTGATCCAGCCGATATCGGCCGTGCACCAGTAGGTGTCGTCTTCCTTGATGTCGAACACCCAGTTGGTGGTCATCTGCGTGCCGAGCAGATAGCCCGCCGTGGTATGCAACACGCCCTTGGGTTTGCCGGTGCTGCCGGAGGTGTAGAGGATGAAGAGCGGGTGTTCGCTGTCAACGTCGACCGGTTCGCAATCAGCGGTGACGTCGGACATCAAATCGTGCCACCAGTAATCGCGGTCGGGAACCATGTGAATGGGTTGGCCGAGCCGGCGGACCACGACGACCTTTTGCACCGTGGGCGATTTCTCCAGGCTTTCATCGACGGCCTGCTTGAGCAGCACTTCTTTCCCGCGTCGCCAGCCCCCATCGGCGGTCACCACCACTTTGGCCTGGGCGTCATTGTTGCGATCAGCCACGGCATCGGCACTGAAGCCGCCGAAGATGATCGAATGCGTGGCACCCAGACGGGCACAGGCCAGCATGGCGATCGTCAGTTCGGGAATCATCGGCATGTACAGAGTGACGCGGTCGCCGGTCTGCACGCCCAGCCGCTTCAGGGCATTAGCGAACTTGCAGACCTCACGATAAAGATCCTGATAGGTCAGCACGCGGGTGTCACCCGGTTCGCCTTCCCAGATGATGGCGGCTTTGTTCTTCCTCCACGAACCGAGATGCTTGTCGACACAATTGACACTGGCATTCAGCTTGCCGCCGGTGAACCATTTCGTTTCCGGCATTTCCCCTTCGAGGACTTTGTCGAAGGGCTTGGACCAGGTGAGATTTTCGCGGGCGAGTTCCCCCCAGAAACCGGCGGGGTCATCCTTGGCCTTCTGCCACATCGCCTGATACTGCTCTTCGCCGCTGATATTCGCTTGCGCTACGAATTCGGGAGTCGGAGGAAAGAGACGCGTTTCTTGCAGAACGGACTGAATCGAACCGGACATAAGGAACTGGCTCCCGATGCGAATCTGATTGAGTGAATCAAGTCGGAGAAGACCAAAAATGAGCCTGAATCTTACGAGCCCCGCTTCTGCGGTGTCAAACGCGTTCCCTGAATCTGGAATAGCGGGGCAGAGCACGAGTCAGCGGATTGGTCAATTTTCTGAACCGCCCACTCAAGAAATGAATCAAGATCGCGACTTAACCACCAATTTGGGGTGAGTTTGTTGGTTGCGGTGGTTGAGCGGGTTCGCTTTTCAGAGGCGGAAAAGGGCCAGGCACTGAACGCGACGGTCAAGTTTCCCCCTTCGACAGGAACCAACCCAAAGTCTTGATTTTCCGTCATCTGCGCTCGACGATGACCGGCTCGTATGCGCGTCGCTCTATTCTCTGCCAACCAGATTGTTTGCCTGTGCGGGGAGATCGGCTATGGATTTTCTGCGTAAAGTGTTGTTAACAGGCTGCGGAATTCTGGCCCTCATGATCTCGGGAGGCTGCGGAGGTGCGGCCGCGGTGCTGGGTACAAACCCGTACGGGGATCAAGGGGGAGAAGGGACGCTGGCTGCTGATGCGGCCACCCTCGATACTCCCCTTCGTCGTGGCAAACACGATCCCTGGTTGCAAATCCAACAGGGTTCCTGCCGTCCGGAATCTCGGGGGCCGGGAATAGGTCCGTTTGTTACCAGTACCCACGAGCGGCAGGTGCTGTGCATCGCCTACCATACCGACAAGGAAATCGTCTTCGCCGAATATCCTCGTTGTGAATTCGTGGTGGTCGTGAAGAACGATCGTGGAGAACGACACGAATTCATCAGTAATCCCCGAGCTGGAATTGGTATGGGGTATCCCGGCCGACCACCGTCTCTCAGCCGGTTGTCGTCTCTTTTGCGGAACGGGCGAAGCACCGGAATCGGCCTGGCAGGAGAATGGTCGCTGGTGGAAGATTTCTTCGGCCAGTCGACGAAAACCAGCAACATGGAAGTCTATGTGGAGATGGTCGACTATTCGCGTGGAGAACCAGCGGCCCGATTCAAAATCTCCAATTCGGTGACGATCGGGACCATCCCCCAAATTACAAAAGCGCGAAACTGGACGACGGAAGAAACGACGCGATTCAGCCAACCGCGTCCTCAACCCGAGCCCGTCGCCAAACCGGACAGCGATGCGAAAGAGAAGCCGCAGCCTAACGCTTCTCCCCGTCGGTTGCCCGCGTCACCCGGCGAACAGGATTCTCTGGAAATCGGTGGCGCGGGCGGCCGACCTTTCCGACAGGTTCGCCCGGGCCAGCATCTGCTGGGCTTTATTCATCGAGATGGCAAATGGAACAATCAGGACTGCATCGGCGGCGTTTCGGCTCAATGGTCTGCTAAAGATGCAACCTTCGGGCAAACCCGCACCTTTGCCAAATCGGGCTATGCCGTCGGAGGATTGAATCTGGAGGCAGAGCAGTATGTGACGGCCATGCAGGTGGTCTTCATGAGAATCAAAGACGATGGTTCCCTCGATCCCGCCGACCAGTACACCAGTGACTGGATCGGGTTTCCCAAAGGGGAAAAGGTGAAATCCGTCCTCAGCGAAGGCCAGAAAGTCACCGGGTTCTTCGGACGCCGGCAAGTCGTCATGGATGCGATGGGTCTTGTGATGGAAGCCGAGGCGGCTAAACCGTAGGAGGCGCGGAAATTTACAGTCGAAGTTTCCATTCTCTCGCGGCGTCGCGGAAGGTGGGCTGACAGCATGCCGAACCGTCTGCGATCACTGGCCGGGTATCTCGGCCACCTCTCGTTGAACCGGTTGATCTTATGGTGTTATCTGCTGTGGTATCTCACGATTGTCGCCCTGTATTTCGAACCTCGCTGGAATCTGTGGCTGTCTTCCGTGGGCATGAGTGCCATCATTGGTTTTGCCCTGGTATTGAGTACGACTAACGGACAGCATCGCCCCGACCGCTGGACGATCATGCGGCTGTTTCTCATGCCGTTCTGCGTATCCAGTTATTCCGCCATCATCAAAGGACGTGGCTTCTGGCTCATTTTCCCACCGGTCTGGTGGCAGATCCTTTTGGCCTTTGGCTTGTGTGGAGCATTTGTCGCGACCTGCACGCTGTGCCGGAAATCGTTCCGCATGTAGGTTTGTCACCCATCGGCGATTTCTGCCGCATTTGGCACCGGGTGTGCATGAAATTAGGACAGCGGGATCGATTTCGCGACAACCATCGGGACAAGCTGCCGCCAGTCCCGGCAACATTACTCGCAATGAAATCAGAAGATTCCGTGAATCATCACGGTCGAAATCAGGATGATGACGGCTGCGGTGTGTTGTAAGAATTGCCAGCGGGGAACTGTTGGTTTGTAGGTCCTACAAACCGTGACCACGTGCCAAACGAGGCAAGGAGGCCGAGTTGATGCACCCGAATCGCGTTGTTGCGCCGTCATCGTCTGTCCAATCGACCTGGACACAAAAACTTTGGGCCGGCGCGGTATGCCTGGCCAGCCTCCTGGCGGGGGCGGCATTAATCATGTCGGCTGCACCGCAATCGCGGCTGCGAGCCGGAGCCACTGCCACGGGTCGATTGCCCGAGACCGTGCTGCTCGACTTCACCGCGACATGGTGTGGTCCCTGTCAGCAGATGAGCCCGATCATCGACCGGTTGGCCGAGCAGGGTTACCCGGTGAGGAAAGTCGATGTCGATCAGCATCGGGCTCTCGCGGAACGCTTTCGCATCGATGCGATGCCCACGTTCGTGCTGGTCGTGAATGGCCAGGAAGTGATGCGGCAAACCGGTGCAACATCGGAAGCCCAACTGCGTCGCATGTTGCTGCAGATTCCGAACTGGCAACAGGAATTTGCACGGCAATCTCAACCGGGCCGACCAGCGGCTCCACCACAGGACCATCCAGCATCGCCATTTGCGATCGACTTAGGTGATGCCCAACCGCTGGCTCCAGTCTTTGCCGAGAATAAGCCCAAGCGAGGTTTCGGTGGCTTACCGTTGCCATTCATCGGTCGCAACAAATCAAAGCCTGAAGTCGTGGCGGAAGTGGCGGAACCTGCCATTGTGCGAGGGCAAAGTGGCGATGCCAGCGCACCAGCCGAGAAGCCGACGAACGATCCGCTCTCGGCCAGCACACGCCTGCGGGTGAAAGACGCCGAAGGGATCAACTACGGTTCCGGAACCATTCTGGAAAGCCGAGTCGGTCGGACGTTGATTCTGACCTGTGGTCATATCTTTCGGAATCTGGAACAGCAGGGTGTCATCGAAGTCGATCTGTTCACGCAGGGCGACAAGCCCGTCACTTACATCGGTAAAGTGCTGCACTACGATCTGGATGCCGATGTGGGGCTGGTGGTGATTCCCACCACGGAACCACTATCAGTCATCAGCCTGGCATCCATGAACGAACCCTTGGAAGTCGGTGATACGGTTCGCAGCATCGGTTGCAGTGGCGGCGATCTGCCCACGACGGAAGTCATCGAAGTTACTGCGGTCAACAAGTACGATGGTCCGGACAATATCGAAGGGACGGGCTTGCCGGTCCCCGGTCGATCTGGCGGCGGTCTCTTCCGTGGCCAACAGCTTGTGGGAGTTTGCATCGCGGCTGATCCGAAAGACCGTCGCGGCGTCTACACGGGTTTGAACCCCATTTACGACATCCTGGAACAAACCGGGTTTGGTCACCTCTTGCCCGTGGGTCGTCCCTCGGCCGTCCCCGCACATTTTGCCGAGACATCATCTCCGGCGGCTGCACCCGTGGGGACAACCGGCCCAGTGAAGCCGAAAACTGATGTGTTGTTGACGAATGTGGCCGACCCGGCTGCCCTGTTTGCTGATGCGACTGCCAAACCTCGGGGTGGGAATGATCCGCAGGCGTCGCGAGAATTGCATGCAGTGCTGGGGCAGGCTCCAGATGCCGAGATCATCTGCATCGTTCGGCCGAAGAATCCTCAGATTCCCAGCCGGGTGGTGGTGATTCACGAAGCCTCGCCGAAGCTGGTGAGCTACCTGCTCGACTCGGTGGGTGAATTGCCCGATTCCCCCGGTTCCATGAACGACGTCTTCGCGCGGTCTGAAGGCCTGGTGCCGACCACCGCCGTCGATGCCGTCAGCCCGTTTGCTCCGGTGGAATTCGAGGCGGCTCCCACTTTCCCGGAACCCGCGAAGCGGCCACCGCCTCAACGCCCGGCCTCACCGCGGGGATTCTAGGCTCCCCGTGGCTCCTTCTGTCGCTGTGACTTCTCGCGCTACAGAAACTGCACCATAATGACATCACTGAAACACTGCGAAGTAAAACGCCTGGAAGGAGTCTTGCATGTTGGTCTTTGCTGATAACTCGGAAACAATCGGCCGTACCCCGCTGGTGAAGATCAACCGTCTCACGCAGGGACTGAAGGCGACCGTCCTGGCCAAGATCGAAGGGCGTAACCCGGCTTACAGTGTGAAGTGCCGCATCGGTGCGAACATGATCTGGGACGCCGAGCAGTCGGGCAAGCTGAAGCCCGGCATGCATGTGGTCGAGCCGACCAGCGGCAATACCGGCATCGCCTTGGCCTACGTGTGTGCCGCTCGGGGTTACAAGCTCACGCTCACGATGCCCGAAACCATGTCGGTCGAACGCCGCATGATGCTCAAGGGATTCGGTGCGGAACTCATTCTCACACCCGGTGCCGATGGCATGAAGGGGGCGATTGCCAAGGCTGAAGAATTGGCTGCGACCCCCGGTTATTTCATGCCGCAGCAGTTCAAGAATCCGGCCAATCCGGCCATCCACTTTAAGACGACGGGTCCGGAAATTTGGCACGATACCGATGGCAAAATCGACATCTTTGTCGCGGGCGTTGGTACCGGCGGAACGATCACCGGGGTCTCGCGGTATATCAAGCAAGAGAAGTTGCACGCCTTGAAGTCGATCGCTGTGGAACCAGTTGCCAGTCCGGTTCTCTCCGGCGGAGCACCGGGCAAGCACAAGATTCAGGGCATTGGTGCCGGGTTTGTCCCCGAAGTTCTGGATCGTGAGATCATCGATGAAGTGGTGACCGTTACTGACGACGAATCTTTCGAAATGGCCAAACGGTTGATGCGCGAAGAAGGCATCACTTGCGGCATCAGTTGCGGTGCTGCCATGGCCGCCGCCCTCAAAGTCGCCGCCCGTCCGGAATCGGAAGGCAAAGTCATAGTCACTATCCTGCCCGACAGTGGCGAACGGTATCTGTCAACGGCTTTGTTTCAGGAATAGTGTGCCTTTTCGAAGGAGTGTTGCATGCTCACCTGCATCTGTCTGTCGCTGGCTCTTGGTCAAATCGACGCACCTGCTTCAGCCGACGCTGCCGTCTGGAGAGCACGCCTCGCTGGAATGACAAGGCATGACGTTCGCAGGGTGGATGAACAAGCCCTGCTGGAAACCCCCATCGCAAATGTGAATGGCAATGTGATTCACCTTCGTGAGCCAATTCACCGTTATCATTTTTACCTGCAGGATGCTCGAACGCGTTTGACACCAGAGGCGTATGCCAGTGTCATCCACCAACTCGTTGCTCGTGACCTACCTCGACAGATTGATCTAACGTTGTTGGTTCAGGCGGCAGAACAGGAGTTTGGTGCGGAGAGACTTGAACAAGTCCAAACACTGATCGAGCGACAATGGCAGGAAGTTGCCTTGCCAGAGTTGGCACGGGAATTGTCAGATCCTACGTCCAGGGCCACTCTCGATGCAGCTCACTTAGACTTGTGCAAGCAAAATTGGATGCAAGAGCGTTTGGCCAACGAATACTTGTTCTCTCAGTCGATCGGATCTGCTGCAGCGCGGCAAAAGTATCTGGACGGTTTGCGACAGAAGGCAGACATCAGGACTGCATATTTACTGACCGGAACAGGCTCAATTCGCTAGCCAATAGACTTTGCAATTTTATCCGAGCAAGGAGGCTCGACCATGTCCCGTATTTCCCTAATTGGGGCGTTTTCGTCTGTCGTCGCCCTGTGCATGGCAGGCATTGCTTCGGGGGGACCCGCTGCCGATGCCTTGCGTCCCGAGAATGATCGGGTGACACAACTGGAACGCCGCATCGCGGAATTGGAACAGCGGCTGGCGCGTCTGGAACAGAATCCCGGCGTGCAACCCGCCGTGCAGTATGTCACTCCCATACCGTCGCGATATTTCGCGACACCGGCGAATCCGGTACCGGGGACACAACCGGCCCCGCTGCCTGAGCCTTCCAACGAAATCAACGGTATCAAATTCCGGATGTATCTGCTTGGGGGTGAGCAGGAGAAGTCCGCTTCACCACCCGAGGGATTCATCTTTGGTGGCGTCCGCATCAATCGCTGAACTCGGTTTACTTGTCGGCAGCAATCGCCGCGCTGTACAGTTTTCTCTGTTCGGAACGCTGGTTTGTTCCGCCCACCCCGCACGCTCTTCGAGTCGTGCAGATCTCTGACAGCAAGGCATCGCTCTAACATGTACGACGTAACACTGATTCCCGGCGACGGCGTTGGTCCGGAAATCGCCGAAGCCACCAAGAAGTGTATCGAAGCCACCGGCGTCAAAATCAACTGGGATGTCCAGGAGTGCGGCATCGAAGTGATCGAAAAGGTCGGCAAAGTGCCCGACTCGGTCCTCGCTTCGGTTCGCAAGAACAAGGTCGCCCTCAAGGCCCCCATCACCACACCCATCGGCAAGGGCTTCCGCAGCGTCAATGTCTACCTGCGGCAGGAACTTGGTTTGTACGCCTGTCTGCGGCCGTGCAAAAGCTACAAGGGCGTGCGGTCCTTCTTCTCGAATGTGCCGGTCGATCTGGTCGTCGTCCGTGAGAACACCGAAGACTTGTACGCTGGTGTCGAATTCCAGGCCGGACTGCCTGCGACCTCCGAACTGATCCAGTTCATCAATTCCAAGGCCACCGGTAAGAAGATCGGCACCGGGCTGGAAACCACCGGCGTCAGCATCAAGCCGATGTCCTACGAAGGGACGCGGAACATCGCCAACTTCGCCTTCGATTACGCCGTGAAGGCCGGCCGCAAGTCGGTGACTTCAGTCTCCAAGGCGAACATCATGAAGTTCACCGACGGACTGTGGTACGACGAAACCCGGGCTGTTGCGACGGCCTACAAGGCCAAATACGAATGGCCGGAACTCGCCGTCCCCGCCGATAAAGATCTCGACGGCAAAGTGCCGGATGGCAGCGGCATCGTTTACATGGAACGCCTGATCGACAACATGTGCATGCAACTCGTGCAGAAGCCCGAGTTGTACGATGTGATTCTGCTGTCGAACCTGTATGGCGATATTCTCAGCGACCTGTGTGCCGGTCTCGTCGGTGGTCTTGGTGTCGCCCCCGGTGCCAACTATGGTCCCGATGCCGCAATCTTCGAAGCGACGCACGGCAGCGCTCCGAAGTACAAGGGACAGAACAAGGTCAACCCGACCGCATTGATTCTGTCCGGCAAGCTGATGCTTGAACACCTCGGTGAAAAGGCAGCGGCGGAGAAACTCGACGCCGCTGTCGCCGCGATCATCGAAGAAGGCAAAGATGTCACCTACGACCTGAAGAACGATCGCAACGATCCGACGGCCGTGGGCACCATGCAAATGGCCGAAGCGATCTGCAAGAAGATGCAATCGATGTAGTGTTGATTTCGGAAGCCCAGGAATCGCAATTCCTGGGCTTCTGTTCGATTAAGGATACGACGCTCATGGATGAGCGGGCCGCGATTGCCGTGATCTCCGGCGAGCGACGGGATGTCGTCGCTTGCGGATTGCGCGCGGGCTGCCAAATTGCGTCCTGGGGTTATGCCGCCGCGATCGCGTTGCGGAACGCCGGCTATGATCGTGGGTGGTTACCGGCGACGAAACTTCCCGTGCCGGTCATCAGCATCGGCAACATCACTACCGGCGGCACCGGGAAGACGCCTGTCGTGGCATGGTTCGTCCGCGAACTTCTGCGGCGGGGTTACCAACCGGGCATCGTCAGCCGGGGCTATCGCAGTCTTGATGGTCACATCAACGACGAAGCCCTGGTACTGGAACGACTCTGCCCCGGTGTCCCCCATGTGCAGGACCGTGATCGCGTGCGGGGTGGTCAGCGGGCCATCGATCAGTTCGGCTGCGATGTCCTTGTTCTGGATGACGCTTTCCAGCACCGCCGCATCCAGCGCGATCTCGATGTCGTGCTGATCGATGCGCTGCAGCCGTGGGGTTACGGGCATCTGTTGCCACGCGGGCTGTTACGTGAACCGCGGTCTGCCCTGCAGCGTGCCGATGTCGTCCTGGTCACCCGTGCCGATCAACTCGCCAGGACAGAACTGGAATTGCTTTCGACGGAGATCGCACAGCATCGTGCCGGGGAGACTCCGCTCCCGATTCAGTTTCGCCAGCAGGAATGGTTGACGATTGATGGCAGGAGATGCCCGCTGAGCACCTGGCAGACCCAGCGCGTCGCGATGTTCTGCGGCATCGGTAGTCCTGCTGGGTTCCGGCAATCGCTGCAACCCTATGCCAACGTGGTCGTCGAACGGCTCTTTCCCGATCATCACCATTACACGCCCGCAGATCTCGATGCGCTGGAACGCTGGCGGCAAGAACTTGGCGTGGCGGCATTGGTTACCACTCTGAAAGACGCCGTCAAGATCCCGGCCAGTCATCCGCTGGCAGACAAAGTGTTCGCGTTGCAGATTGGGACTGTGGTGGAATCCGGCGCGCAAGTTCTTGCTAAGAAATTGGATGCGATTTGCCCATGCCGTGATGAATTCCGCCATGCGGCTTAGACTTTCCGATCGGGGACAGGGTTCAGCGGCCAACTTCCGATTCACCGCGGTCCCGGATTCTGTTAAATTACAGGTCTTGGATAGGGGTGGGATGATCGGCGCAGACACGCCGCAAAGAGGTTTCCATGGCACGCCAGAAATCAAAACTTGAAGAGGCGGCCCGGGCCACTCAAGCCGAATCGAAGAAGCCCGGCTCGCAGGACAGCGTCCGTGAGACCGTCGAATCGGTGGTGGTCGCGTTCGTGCTGGCGTTTCTCTTTCGCACATTCATTGCTGAAGCCTTTGTGATTCCCACGGGGTCGATGGCCCCCACGTTGTTCGGCCGGCATAAAGATGTCGTCTGTCCGCAGTGTGGCGTCGAGTACGAAGTCGGTGCCAGTTGTGAAATGACCGACGATGGGAACCGCCTGGATTGGCGGCTATCTCGGGCGCAGTGTCCCAACTGCCGATTTGTGACCGACGCCCACGAATTGCTGGCCTTCAAAGGCGATCGCATTCTCGTCAACAAGTTTCCCTATGAACTGGGGCAGCCCCAGCGCTGGGATGTCTGTGTCTTCAAGTATCCTGAAGATCCCGAGCGGAACTACATTAAGCGTCTCGTTGGTCTGCCCGGTGAAACCATCCGGATCAAGCGGGGCGATGTCTACGCACGGCCTGTCGATGGTCAAGAGTTCTCCATTCTGCGAAAAGGAGATCCGGAAAAGCAGCGGGCGATTCAGATTCTGGTAGCGGATGACACACACCCCCCCCGCCAGTTGCTCAAGGCGGGTTGGCCCGAACGCTGGGCGGGCATGCAACCTTCAGGTGATGCTGGATCGCTGGATGGCTGGACCGATTCCAGTGCAGGCCTGACGTTTGATGCCGAGAATCGAACCTACACATTGGACGGCAAATCGGCAGCCTGGCTGCGCTATCGCAACTTCGTGCCGAACGATCTCGACTGGAGAAGTGTGACCGAGGGGTTGTCGACCACGCCGAATCCTCGTCCGGAACTGATCACCGATTTCTACGCTTACAACTCCTTTGATGCCAAAGGGCGGCCGGTACCGGAACCGAGTTTCTTCTGGGTCGGAGATCTAACGGTTAGTGGCCGCATGCATATCCGCTCGGTCGACGATCCTCAGGCCACCGTCAAACTGGAACTGGTGGAAGGGGTTCGTCGGTATTGGTGTGAGATTGAACTGTCCACAGGGAAGGCGACACTCAGCCATACCAACGAACTCAATCCCGATGGCGAACCGATTGTGCTCGCGACGGGGAACACCTACATGCGTCCGCCCGGTCGCTTTGACTTTGTCTTCGCCAATGTCGATGACCGATTGTGCCTGTGGATCAATAATCGTCTGATTCCCTTCGGAGCCGACTCTGCGTACAAGGCTTCAGCACTCCCCGATCCGCAGGAAGCCGACCTGTTACCGGTGGGCTTTCAGTCGCAAGGGGCGGTGGTCGAGTTCAGTCGACTGAAGCTGCAGCGAGACATTTACTATCAGGCCTATGCGGAAGCCAATGATGATGTCGGCCCATTTCCTGATCAAATGAATCGAGGGGAATATAACCGTTCGCTCGAACGTCCTTTGCACGATGCCTTGAGCCATCCGTCGGACTATGCCCGGTTGTATCGCGAGAACCTGGGACCGATCGAATTCCATGAGCTAAAGGGGAATGAGTATTTCGTCATGGGCGACAACAGCCCTCAAAGTCTCGACAGTCGGTTATGGCCGAATACCCGCCAGGCTATCAACCGCCATGCCGTCCCTCGGAATGCGTTTGTCGGGAAGGCCTTCGCCATCTACTGGCCACATGGCATTCCCTTTCTGAACGACGGCCAAGGCTACGGCATCGTTTCGCATTCACGCACTAACAGCCACGTAGAAAATTATCCGGCTTACACCATTCCGTTTTATCCGCAGTTTGGACGACTGCTGAAACGGATTCGATAAGAGAGAAACTGAGGGATCACCATCCCTGGAGTGAACAACGCACGACCCGAGTCAAGGAGGACTCACGATGTCGCTACTCGAATGCATCGGTCTTGTAAAACAGTACCCGCGACGTGCCAAGCGGGCGGTGGATGGCGTTAATTTTCACGTCGAAACGGGCGAGATCGTTGGGCTGCTCGGTCCCAACGGAGCGGGCAAAACTACCAGCTTCCGTATGACCTGTGGTCTGGTCGCCCCGACCCAGGGCCGCGTGATCTTCAACGGTGTCGATGTCACCCGTTGGCCACTCTATCGCCGGGCCCAACAGGGGATGGGCTATCTGCCGCAGGATGAAAGCATCTTCGTCAAACTGTCGGTGGAACAGAACATCATTGCGATCTTGGAATTTCTGCCGCTGTCGTACAAAGATCGCATGCAACGACTGAATCATCTGCTCGATCAGTTTGGTCTCACCGACAAACGCAAACAGGTCGCGAGCACGCTCTCCGGCGGGGAACGCCGTCGGCTGGAAATCGCCCGGTGTCTGGCCAGCAAACCGAAGCTGATTCTGCTTGATGAACCATTTACGGGGATCGACCCGGTTACCATTCACAGCATTCAGGACATCATCGCCGACCTGCGGAATCAGGGGATTTCGATCCTGCTCACCGACCACCGCGAACGCGAGACCCTGACGATTACCGACCGCAGTTACATTGTGTTCGCCGGCCGCATTCTCTGCAGTGGCGATGCCGAGGCCGTCCTCACCCATCCCGATGCTCAGCAGTACTACTTCGGCAAACGCTTCGATGCCAGTTCGATCATCGAAAGCAAAGGCACCTTCCAGACGAACTACAGCGAAGGCGACGTCGGAGCCAAGCGGGCAGCGTAGCTGCAAATCCGATATTCGAATTGTGCTGATCGCATCACGCAATCAGCGCGTCGACCACATTGCCGTGCACATCGGTCAGGCGGAAATCGCGGCCGGCAAACCGGTAGGTGAGCCGTTCGTGATCGAAGCCCAAGAGTCGCAAAATCGTGGCATGCAGGTCATGCACGGCGACTTTGTTCTCAATCGCCTGGAAACCGAATTCATCGGTCGCGCCGTAAACCTGTCCGCCTTTCACACCGCCGCCGGCCATCCAGACGGTGAAGCCCCAATGGTTGTGATCGCGGCCGTTGATCTTCCCGGCATTGGCTCCGGCTTGCGGCAACTCAACGGTGGGCGTTCGGCCAAACTCACCGCCCCACAGAATCAGCGTTTCATCGAGCAGGCCGCGCTGCTTCAAATCTTTGATCAAGGCACCGAGCGGTTGATCGATGTCTTTGGCTAACCGGCGATGATTGACTTCGATGTCGTCATGGTTATCCCACGGCTGACCATCGCCGTGCCAGAGTTGCACATACCGCACGCCGCGTTCAACCAGCCGCCGGGCGACGAGCAACTGCCGGGCATGGACGCCGCTGCCATACATCTCGTGAATGTGCTTGGGTTCCTGCTCAATGTCGAAAGCGTCAGTGGCTTCCATCTGCATCCGGTAAGCCAACTCAAACGAATGAATGCGGGCTTCCAAAGCCGGGTCCTGATTACGGGCCTCGGCATGGCGACGATTGAGCGCCTGCAGCAAATCAACCTGCTGCCGCTGTTCCGGACGAGGCACGAAATCGTTGCGGATGTTCTCGATCAGCTTGTCGATTTCTTTGTGCTTCGTGTTGATGTACGTCCCTTGGAACACCCCTGGCAGAAACGCCGACCGCCAGTTTTGCGGACCAGTAATCGGTAAACCACCCGGCACCATGCTGATGAAGCCCGGCAGATTCTGGTTGTCGGTGCCCAGACCGTAAGTCACCCACGACCCGACACACGGCCGCACCAGTGTCGAATCACCGCAGTTCATGAGCATCAGGCTTGGCTCATGATTCGGCACCTGGGCATACATGGAACGCACGACGGCGATGTCATCGATCGATTGGCCGACATGATCGAAAATCTCGCTGACTTCGATGCCGCTTTCGCCATACTTCTTGAACTTGTACGGAGACGGCAAGGCGGCACCGGTTTTGCGTTCGGTCCGCAGGTTCTCAGTCGGCAGCATCTGCCCGGCATACTTGGCGAGCGCTGGTTTCGGATCGAAGGTATCGACATGCGACGGCCCGCCATTACAGAACACGTGAATGACGTGCTTGGCCTTCGCCGGGAAATGCGGCTGACGGGGCAGCATCGGGGCAGACGCCGCATCGGCCGAATTCGAGAGACCATAAGTATCCGCGAGAACGCTGGCCAACGCGAGTGTCCCCAGGCCGGTCCCACTGCGGGCCAGAAACTCGCGGCGAGACAACGGCAACGGTTCGTAGTTTTGGCAGCCCAGGTGACTCATGGCAGGCTCTCATTTCGGCGGGAGAAGCGGGCAGGCAGACACATCTATTATGCCGCGCGTACCGGCAAGTTGTCACGGAAAAACCAGTGATAACTGGCGACCTGTTGTCGAGCGGTGTCCAACGGATCGTCGCGGTGAACAAGAGAAATTCAGATGATTCTGGCCACAAAAAGCACAAGATTCACAAAAAGAACTTCTGAACAGACTCTTTGTGTCTTTTGTGCTTTTTGTGGCCGAAAACGGATTTCTCCATCAATCAGCGCTCGGCGATTGCCTCGCGGCTAACAGGGCGATGCTATTCCCATTCGATCGTGCTGGGGGGTTTTGAGCTGATGTCGTAGACCACGCGGTTGACGCCGCGGACCTCGTTGATGATGCGTGTTGAAATCTTCTGCAGCACCGGATAGGGCATCGGGTACCAGTCGGCGGTCATGAAGTCGTCGGTGGTGACGGCCCGCACGGCGATCACGTCTTCATAGGTCCGGCCGTCGCCCATCACGCCGACCGACTGCACCGGCAGCAGCACCGCAAAGGCCTGCTGAATGTCACGGTACAACCCCGCCTTGCGGAGTTCTTCCAGCACAATCGCATCGGCTTCCCGCAGCTTGTCCAGACGATCGGGATTGATGGCTCCCAGCAGACGGACAGCGAGACCGGGACCGGGGAACGGATGCCGCCAGATCAGTTCTTCGCTGAGCCCCAATTCCAGACCCATGCGACGAACTTCGTCTTTGAAGAGATCGCGTAACGGCTCGATCAGTTCAAAACCGAGTTCTTCGGGCAAGCCGCCGACGTTGTGGTGATGCTTGATCGTCGCAGCGGGACCATCCGCATGACCTCCCGACTCAATCACATCGGGATACAACGTCCCCTGAGCGAGGAACCGGGCATCGGGAATTGACTCGGCTTCCTTGCGGAAGACTTCGATGAAGACCCGGCCGATGATCTTCCGCTTCTGCTGCGGATCGGAAACGCCGTGCAGTTCCTTGAGGAACCGCTCACTCGCATCAACCACATGCAGGTCGGTCTTGAAGTGGTTCTGAAAGCGGTCGCGGACTTTGTCGGATTCCCCTTTTCGCAGGCAACCGTTGTCGACAAAAATGCACGACAGTTGCGAGCCAATCGCCTTATACAGCAAGGCGGCCGTGACCGAGGAATCGACACCGCCGGACAAGCCGCAAATGACACGGGCGTTGCCGACGCGGGCTTTGATGGCGGCGACTTCGCGTTCAATCAGCGAACTCATCCGCCACGTACCCCGGCAGCCGCAGATCTGCTTCACAAAGTTTTCGAGCAGTTGCGTACCGAATTGTGTATGTGTCACTTCGGGATGGAACTGCAGGCCATAGACCGCTTGCGACTGATGCTTCACGGCCGCGATGGGACAGGTATCGGTTTCCGCGAGCGAGATGAATTCGTCGCTGATGGTTTCGACCTGATCGCCGTGACTCATCCAGACTGTTGACGCTGCAGGCAGATTGGCGAAGAGTCCGTCCGACGCTTTGGCGTGGAGTTCGGTCCGGCCGAATTCACGCTTGGCACCGGGTTTCACCGCGCCGCCACGCACCTGGCAGGCGAGTTGCATGCCGTAGCAGATGCCGAGAATCGGGATGCCGAGCTTGAAGATTTCCGGGTCGGGCTTGGGCGATTGTTCGCCGTACACGCTCGCCGGGCCGCCGGAGAGAATCAGTCCCTTCGGGTTGAGTTCGCGAATCCGCTCGGCCGACAAGTCATGCCGGACCAATTGGCAGAAAACATGCCGGTCGCGGATGCGGCGGGCAATGAGCTGCGCCGTCTGCGAGCCGAAATCCAGGACGAGAATCAACTCTTCCTGCTGGGGATCAACAACGTGAAGGTCTCCCGATGCGGGAGCCGTGGAAGACGCATCTGCAGTCATACGTTACAGCCGTTGGCACGCCCCGGTAGGAACCGCGGCAAAGTCGTAAACCGTGAGTTTACCACGGCAAGGCGTCGGCGTAAAACGTCGGCAAGGCCCGCTTGAATCCGGGTTGAGGTGTGTAATCCTGACTAGATCGGTAGACTACGCATCAGCCGCGCCGCATATTTTCGTTGATGCTGTCTGTCGGAGACCCTTCCATGACGCCGCCAGGATTGTCTCGTCGCGGATTTCTGGCCTCTTCGGTCTCTGCTGCCGCGGCTGGTGCAACGCTCTCTGCTAAAAACACTTACGGCGATGACCGTCCGCCGGTGACGAATCCCCGGGCGACCTCGTTCGATCAGCGTGTCGAACCGAACTGGGACGAACGGCTGACCGTTTCCGTCGGTCCAAAAGACGCGGACATCGTCGGCACCAGTCATAAAGCGGTGCAGGCGGCGGTCGATTATGTCGGTAACCTCGGCGGCGGAACGGTGCTGCTGCAACCGGGCAAGTATGTCTTCCGGGGAGCGGTCCATCTCCATTCGCATGTGCGGCTGCTGGGAATCGGCGACGACACATTCATCACGAAGATCCCGTCGCATAGCAGCAAACTCGCCGCCGATTCCGACTGGTACGATCAGGAACTCACCTTCGCACCGGGACATGGATTCCAGGTCGGTGACAGCATCTGCCTGCGGGCCAAGAATGCTCACTACGGCAATCCGGAAGTCCTCAAGCGGCGGTTGATTGCCCGATCCGGAGATCGATTCAAACTTGATGAGCCCCTCAAGGAAAACTTCTGGGAGTTGGGAACACCGACGGTGCATGCCCTGTTCCCTCTGCTCACCGGGGAAGAGATCGAAGACATCGCCATTCAGAAGCTCACCCTCGATGGCGATCGCGCGAATAACGAAAACCTCGATGGCAACTACGCGGGCTGCATCTTCCTGCAGGATTGTCGCGACATTGCGATTCGGAATGTGACCGCCCAGAACTACAACGGCGACGGCATCAGTTGGCAGATCTGTCACGATGTGGTCGTTGAAGATTGCCGCAGCACCAATCACGCGGGACTGGGGTTGCATCCCGGTTCGGGTTCACAACGACCGCTGATCCGGCGGAACACCCTCAGCGGCAACCACATTGGCATCTTTTTCTGCTGGGGTGTGAAGTATGGCCTCGCGGAAGAGAACCTCTGTGATGGCAACCGCTATGGCATTTCGATCGGACATCGCGATACCGATAACCTCGTCCGTCGGAACCGCGTGATCAACAGTGGGGAAGTTGGTTTGATCTTCCGGCCGGAACGCGGGCCGTCGTTCTGTGCGCATCGCAATGTCATCGAACAGAATACGTTCGTGAACAATGGTGGCGATGCCGCTGCCACGATTGATGTGCAGGGCGGGACTGAATCGGTCACCATCCGTGGCAACACGCTCGAAGAAACCCGCAGCCCGGCCCAACGCGTTGGCATCCGTCTGGGTGAACTGACCAAAGACATTCAACTCACCCAGAACACCGTGAGCGGCTTTGCCAACGATGTTGTGCGGATGGGATGAAGTCCTCACTTCATCGGCTGTTCATCGCAAGCCGCGTAACAGCAGTAGTGTGGCGATCACCAGATCGATGGCGAACCGGTATTTCCAGACCCGCACGCACCATCGCGGCGTGGGGCCGATGGCTCGGGCAGCCAGCACCAGATAAAGGTTCGAAGCGAACAGAAACGCGAAGTGGACCACCACGGCGAGGGGGACGGCGACCAGCACCGTGGCGACATCGAGCCGCTTGATCAGGTTCACGGCGACGGTATGCCCGATCGCCGCCGCCACGCAGAAATGGGCCAGCCACCAGGCGGCGATCCAGGGTTTCCAGAACCAGGTTAGCAGCGGCATGCGGGCTGCCATCGCCAGGGCAAAGGGGAGTTTGATCACGGGCAGCGTCGGATCAAACGTCAACGGGGGTTCATCGGAATCATGCAGCCGGCCGACCGACGCTTCGGCCGCCATGCGGGCAATCAATAAGGCCAGCCACCCGGTCGCGAACATCAACGGCAGCATGATCGCCACCAGATTCCAGCGGGCTTGTGCAAAGCCGACGATCGCGAGAATGCCGAAGACGACCGGGGCAAAAAAGCCGATGAAAAACGCGGCCAGCAACCCGAGAGTGGTTTCGAAAGTGACCTGCACCACCAGCGGCCCATGCCAGCTTTGCACATCACTGTGTTCTGCCAACAGACTCACGCTCTTAACCTGTTTCGCGAACCTGAAGGATGCCCCCACCCTCTCGAATGTACTCCGGGCGATCAGGGACCACCAGCGGAAACAACCACCCCGCTACTGACTTTCCGCTAACCTTGCATCGACTGGTCGCAGAGACGATTCTATGCTCGCCGAACTTCATCTCCAGACAGGTTCCGACCATGCAGCGCGTTTCGACAGGCCTTCCCGATCTCGATCAACTTCTGGGAGGAGGGCTCATTCCTGGTACGATGACGGTAGTGATGGGGGCCACGGGGATCGGCAAAACGCAACTCGGTCTGCAGTTCGCCAATGCTGGTCTGGCACAAGATGGTCAGCGCGGCTGCCTGTTCGATATGACCACCCGCGGTGACGCCCAGAATCATACGGCTTATGCCCAGCGGATGTTCGACTGGAACTTGCGGGAACGACCGCTCGATCGGACGTTCACCCCCGCCGATTTATGGAACTGCGAAGCCTCACGGTTCGATTACTTTCACATCTTCGAACGGAGCGGCCGCCGGGTCACGGTTCACGACATCGATCATGACCAGTGGCAGGAATGGAAGGCCGAGCTGAATCGCAAGCTCGATCAGGCGATTGCCTATTTTTACGCCAATTTTGTGCATGGCGTGCGGCGGTGCGTGATTGATGGCGTGGAACCGGCCGACAAAGCGAGCGAGTCGTTTCAGTTTCACGTCTTCGATTACATCTACCACCAGATTCTGCATAAGGATCATGACTGGGTCGCCCGCGATCTGTTCCGGGTGCATTACCGCGAATTTGAACCGCAGGTGCTGCAGCATGCCTACGATCATCAGCACCTGACGGCGATGCTGCTCTATACCTCGCACGAGGTGATGCTGGATGATCTCATCAGCCGCCCGATTGAAAGTGGGGACGAACTGGCCAATGCCAACACGATTCTGTTGATGGGTAAGATTCGCGACGGCCTGAAAATGCGGCGGGCGTTGTACATTGCCAAGCACCGTGGCAGCGCCTGCGAGGAATCGATCGTTCCCTACGAAATCACCGAACAGGGCCTGAAGCTGGTTTCGTGAGGTCGTTCAAACTTTCGGAGGGACGCCGAGTGATTTGCCGCCATCGATGGCAATGCTGGTGCCGGTGACCATCATCGCGGCATCGCTGGCGAGGTATTCAATGGCTTGTGCGACTTCATCGGGGGTCATCATCCGACGATGGGCTTTGGCCATGGGGCTGGCATCGATGAAAGCCTGCCGCATGGATTCTCGATCGGGAGCACGACCCAAATCGGCATTCACCATGCCGGTGTCACTGACCGGTCCCGGGCAGACCGCGTTGATGCGGATGCGGTCAGGGGCATGGCACAAGGCCAGGCTTTTCGTGAGCCCCACCAGCGCGAGCTTGCTGATGCTGTAAACCGGGTCGTGGGCTCGCGGCAGCAGGCCGGCATTGCTCGCCACATTGATAATGCTTCCCCCGCCACCCGCCTTTATGAGGGGAATGGCATGCTTGCAGCCGAAAAACGCCCCCTTCAGGTTGGTGTCGAGGCAGCGGTCCCATTCTTCCTCGGTCACTTCAGTGATCGGCTTGACCAGCCCGACTCCCGCATTGTTCACCAGCACATCCAGTCGCCCAGTGACCTGCACCGCCGAGTTGATCAGGTTTGCGATATCCGCTTCAGACCGGACATCGCAAACCTGCCGGGAGATGGCTAATTCACCGTAAATCGTTTGATTTTCGTCGCGAAGTTGCACGTCCCCGGTGAAAACGCGGCATCCGGCCAGTGCCAGCCGCAACGCCGTGGCTCGTCCAATGCCCGATTCGGCGCCGGTTACAATTGCAGTGCGGGGTGATGTCACGATGAGCCGCCTTCAGCAAATGTCGTTTGAGTGCGTGAGACAACAAAGAGTTTCGCCGGGTGAACACGGTGTCAACTTTACCGATTGAGCCAGCCGGAGGGTATCCGACAGAGAGGCCTGAACACGGATGCTATCTAAATATCAGAAAAGAACTTGCAACGACTAACGGAACATTTCAGAATATTTTCTGGCGAACATTCCCCCGGCCGGGTTGGTATAGTTATTAGCCAGCTAAATCCGGGAGAGATTCTTTCAGACAGCAGTGTACGGCACCGTCACAACCCCGGTGGTGTAAGCATGTTACAGCGATGTTTACGGGCGGGCTTGTTAGGGCACATAAGGGGACAGGCATGACCTTCGGTCAGCGCAGCGAACAACGATTCTGGATGAATGGCAGCGTGGTCACTGGCATGCTGCTCGCGACCCTGGTTTGTAGTGTGGCTGTTGCCGCGGACGATGAAAGTGTCCGACTCGGGGCCGGCGATCCAGTCGTGGAGTTTATCAATGCCAAAATCCGCCAGGGGTGGACCGACAACGAAGTGATGCCCTCGCCTGCGGCAGAAGATGCCGAATGGCTCCGCCGGGTCTATCTTGACATTGTCGGCCACATTCCCCCCGTGGAAGAGATTGAAGCCTTCCTGAAGGATAAAGACAAAAGCAAGCGGGCCAAGGTTATTGAAAAACTGCTCGAAG
The DNA here is from genome assembly GCA_016125225.1 of bacterium. Classification (GTDB taxonomy): domain Bacteria; phylum Planctomycetota; class Planctomycetia; order Planctomycetales; family Planctomycetaceae; genus DSVQ01. The sequence goes on from WGME01000004.1 coordinate 160,081, forward strand.
ACCCGGGCTATGTCCGCAACTTTACCACCGTCTGGACCAACAACTGTATCGGTCAGCAGACGCCCCGGTTCGTCAGCCGCGCGGGCATGGAAAAGTTCTTCCGTGAAGCCTTCGGCCGCAACCGTCCGTGGAATGAAGTCGTTTACGACCTTGTTGCCGCCGACGGGCACTATGAACAAAATGGGGCGGTCAATTACCTGCTGGCACAGATGCAGGATAATGACGATGGCGTGCAGGCCACGGCGATGACCGCCCGGTTGTTCCTCGGTCTGCAGGTGCAATGCACGCAATGCCACAACCATCCGTTCAACGATTGGAAGCAGGATCAGTTCTGGCAGTTCAACAGCTTCTTCCGTCAGGCTCAGAAGCGGGAACATCGCAAATTCAATCCGCAGACGGGCCAGATGGAAGACGACTATGCCGAAATCGTGTTCCGCGACTTCGATGGCCCGGTTTACTACGAAAAGCGAAACGGCGCCATGCAGGTGGCGTTCCCGATTTTCGAAGGTCACGAAATCGATTCTGGAGCCTCCAGCGATCGCCGCGTGGAATTCGCCAAGCTGATCACCAGCGGCGAAAAGCCCTTGATTGCTTCGGCGATGGTGAACCGGACGTGGGGCCACTTCTTCTCGTACGGCTTCACCCGTCCGATTGATGACATGGGCCCGCACAACCCTTCGACTCATCCGGAACTGCTCGATCGCCTCACCGAAGAGTTCGTGAAATCGGGCTACGATGTTAAGCAATTGATCCGTTGGATCGCCAACTCCGAGGCCTACAGCCTGACCAGTAAGTTTGGCACCAAGAATACTCACGACAGTCCGGGTGCTGGCGAGACCGCTCTCTTCAGCCACATGTACATCAAGCCAATGCGGGCCGAGCAGTTGTATGACTCGCTGATCGTCGCCACGAATGCCCATCGTTCCGGCCGGTCGGGTTGGGAAGAATCCGAGCGGCAGCGGCAACAGTGGTTGCAACAGTTCGTGCGGGCCTTCGGGAACGACATGGCTGAGGAAAGCAACAACTTCGACGGCACGATTCCGCAAGCCTTAATGATGATGAACACCAATCCCCGTCCGCAGGGCGGCGACGCCACATTAATGTCAGGAGCGGTGAGCCTCGAATCTGGCAGCCATCTTGCCGAGTTGCTGGCGGGTCCGGGAGGCGAAGCTCAGAAGATTCAGCAGTTGTTCCTGACCTCATTGAGTCGGATGCCGACGCGGTCGGAACTGAATGGCATGCAGAAGTTTCTCAGGGCCAATCGCGACCCGCGTATGGCTCTGCAAGACATGTTCTGGGCATTATTGAACTCGAATGAATTCATTCTGGTGCACTAATGCTGGAATTCGGCGAACATTGATGTGCGGGCCAACGTTCATCTGTGTCACCTGTTAACTCTGTCCAAATTAACGCAGTTCCATTCACATCGCAGCGACCACTTTTTGGAGTTATCCATGCATCTGCCGACCCCCGCTGGCATGAACCGGCGCCATTTCATGCGACATCTGGCCGCCAGCGCGGCGACCATTCCGGCGTTGAATTTCATCTCCCACGTCCAGGCCAATGCTGCCCAACTCAAGCGGAACAACAAGGCCTGCATTCTGATGTGGATGAGCGGCGGTCCTCCCACGATCGACATCTGGGACTTGAAGCCTGGTTCCAAGAACGGTGGTGAATTCAAGCCGATTTCCACCAAAGGCAACCTGCAGATCAGCGAGCACATGCCCAAGACCGCGCAGGTCATGGACAAGCTCTCGGTCGTGCGGGCGATGAGCACCCGTGAAGCCGACCACGGTCGTGGCCGCTACTACATGCACACTTCCTACGTCCCCAACCCCACCGTCGTCCACCCGGCCTTTGGTTCGGTGGTCAGCTACGAAGTCGGTACGAAGCGCAAGGAACTCGAAATCCCCGCGTTCGTCTCGATCGGTGGCGGTGGCAGCAGCCCGGGCTTCCTCGGCATGTCGCACTCGCCGTTCCTGGTCGATACCTCCGGCCGCATTCGTAATGCCGACATGGGCGACCTGGAACCCGCTCGCCTCAATCAACGCCTCGAAATGCTCGGCGTGATTGAAGACGGCTTCATCAAGTCGCAGCGCGGCGAGTATCCGCAAGCCCATAAGGACATCTATCAGAAAGCGGTCAACCTGATGACTTCCCAGCAGATGGAAGCCTTCAAGGTCGATCAGGAATCGCCCGAAACCCTCGCCATGTACACCGGTGCTCCGGCACAGGGCGGCATGATGGGTGGCGGCGGTCAGTTTGGTCGTGGCCTGCTGATGGCCCGTCGTCTGGTCGAAGCCGGTGTTCCGTTCATCGAAATCGACTTCGGTGGCTGGGATCTGCATAACAACGTCTTCGACACCCTGAAGAATCAGCGTCTGCCGCAACTCGACGCCGGGATTGCCGGGTTGGTTGCCGATCTGACCCAGCGGGGCATGATCGATGACGTCACCCTGGTCTGGATGGGTGAATTCGGTCGTACGCCGCGGATCAACCAGGATGTCGGTCGCGATCACTGGGCAGCCAGCTGGTCGGTGATGATTGGCGGCGGTGGCCTCAATGGCGGCGTCGCCGTCGGCGAAACCGACAAGGATGGCACCTCGATCGCCAGCGGCAAGAGCTATCTGCCCGGCGATATCTGGGCGACGGTGGCTCGCCAGATGGGAATCCCGCTCGATACGGTCCACACCTCCAAGCGTGGTCGTCCGATGCGGATCGCCAACGGTGGTTCGCCGATCCAGGAATTGATTTCCTAGTGAATGATCAACCCGTGACTCTCATTTTCATGATTGTTACGGGGTGCAGTTTCGGGATGGATAGTGATGCGGGGGGCATGTTTGCCCCTCGCATTGCTCCCGATTTGAGCAGACTCATCGAGGATCACGTGCTCATCCCTGCGGAACAGCCAGCGTGAGTACTCAGGAAACCTCTCCGCCGTCTCTTCCCGGTGGTCCCAGCACCGAGTTTGTGCAGCTATTTACCCGGCATCAGCGCCGCCTGTACCTGCACATTCTCATGCAGGTGACACATCCGGTCGACGCCGAGGAGATTCTGCAGGAAACCAATCTCATCGCCTGGAGCAAGTTCGCCCAGTTTCAGTTGGGGACGAATTTTCTCGCCTGGGTCTCGCAGATTGCGACCTTTGAAATCATGAAGTACCGCAGCCGGAAGCGGCGAGAGCGGTTGCAGTTCAGTGAGGAGTTTCTGGAAGTCGTCGCCCAGGAATCGCTCGCCCGTACTGATGAACTCGAACAACGACGGCTGGCTTTGGTGCATTGCCTGCAGAAGCTCCGCCCGTCGGATCGTGAGTTGATTCAGCAACGCTATGCTCCCGGGGAATCGGGAAAGGCATTGGCGGAAACGATGGGTCGCCCGGCGAATTCCGTCTATCAATCCTTAGGAAGAATTCGACGAACACTGCTGGAATGTATCGAACGTCGATTGGCGGCTGAAGCCGTAACCTGAAACGAACCGAAATCTTGTTGAAGAGTGAGAGTCACCAGCGAAAGTTTTGATCGTGTCACTGTCCCATGCTGAACGCCAACGATTGCTGACACGGCTCGATGCCGTGTGCGATCAGCGTGCGCAGGCAGAAGACATCGCGGACATCGAACGTCTGGTACTGGCTTCCGAAGAGGCCCGTTGGCTGTATCTCACCTACCTCGATCTGCATGGTACTCTGGTTTGGGATACCGCTGGTGGAGCAGATACGGCCGCGGAGCTGGCCTGCTACGTGCCACCCTCAGACGCCCTGCCCATGCCTCCCGCCACTCAGCCCAACCGCAAGTTCGGGCTGCAACTGAAGTGGTCGGCCATGATCGCCTTGGTGTTGTTGTGCGGCATACTGGTAGGCCGTTATCTCACGCCTCCGGAGATTTCGACTCCCGACCAATTGGCAGCACAGCCCACCGAAGAGGTGATTCCCGCCACGAATGTGGTGGCTGTTCCTGATCGTGAGCCGACTCGGCATCGGCCGGTGGAACTGTCAGGCAACCCTCTCACGCAGGCGAATCCAGCCACTGACACGACGGTGACAAATCCCATTCCGACGCTGGCTGCTGTTCCTGCTCGAGTCGAACCCGACTGGTCCGCGCAATCGCTTGATGAAATCAGCCGGGTTTCCCGACGGATCGATTTCTGGCTCGCCGCCGATTGGGAACAGATGGGAATTTCCCCCTCGCCGCGCGTGAGCGATGTACAATGGCTGCGGCGAGCCATGCTCGATCTGGCGGGGCGCATTCCTACTGTCCCGGAAGTAACGGCGTTTCTGTCGGAGGAATCACGGAACAAACGCCGTGAACTGGTCGATCAGATTCTGGCCGACGGCGAGTACGCGCGAAACTTCACTACGGTCTGGTCAAACCTGTTAATCGGCCGTTCCCCGCAGCCCGATGTGGATCAGGAGGCTTTTCACAAATATCTGCGGATGAGTTTCGCGACGAATCGGCCGTGGAATGCCGTGGTGGCCGATCTGGTCTCTGCCGAGGGGAACACGCACGAGAATGGAGCCACGAATTATCTGGTGGCCCATCTCAACAATCAGGCGGTCCCGGCGACCGCGATCACGGCCCGGTTATTTCTCGGTCAGCAGCTTCAATGTGCACAGTGCCATAATCATCCCTTCAACGATGTGCAGCAGTCGAGCTTCTGGGAACTCAACAGCCTGTTCCAGCAAGCGAAAGTGGTGACGGAACGTCCGAAAATGATGACGGACAACCGTCGCGGCCCCGCTATGGCTGCCTTGACGACCGAAGTGGAAGGAGGCCCGATTTACTATGAGACGACTAACGGACTCATGAAAGTCGCCTTCCCCCGTTTTAACGGGCAGGATGTCGATCCCGCGCCGGAGGTCAATCGCCGAAAAGCACTGGCGACTTTGTTGACCACCACCGATCAGCCGCAACTGGCGGCGGCGTTTGTGAACCGGATGTGGGCTCATTTCTTTGGGGCAGGTTTTACGACGCCGGTCGATGACATGGGGCCGCATAACCCTCCATGTCACCCGGAAGTCTTGAACATTCTGACCGAGGAATTCGTTCGCAGCGGCTACGATATTCAGCGACTCGTCCGGTGGATCACGGACACGGAAGCTTACCAGCTGGCAAGTCGGCCGGGTGAGCAGAACATCAGCGATGACATCGCCACTGGCGACATTCCCTTGTTCTCGCGGGTCTATCCCAAGCCGATGACAGCCGAACAACTCTACGATTCGCTGCTGACTGCGACTCAAGCACACCAGCAGGGAGTGAGTGACTGGGCCGCCGCGGAAGCCCAACGGCAAGCCTGGCTCGATGAGTTCGTGGTCTCTTTACAGAACGATGAGAACGGCGAGAGCGAAACGCTGTCGGGCACGTATGCCCAGGCGCTCACGGTTATGAACGGCGATTTGATGGACAAGGCCGTGGATTTATCGCCGGGAACTTTTCTGGGGGAACTCGTTCGCTCGAAATCCACCGAGACTGAGAAGATTCGCACGCTTTGCCTGGCTGCGTTGTCTCGCGAACCAACTCCCAAGGAACTCGCCGCCATGCAGCGGCTGGTGCATGAAAGTTCGGCAAACCGCAAAACAGCCGCCAGTCGCGTGAGCGGTTCCGGCTATCAGGACCTCTTCTGGGCCCTGCTGAATTCCAACGAATTCGCCATCGTGCATTGAGCATGAGCTGATGGTCAAGGGCTAAGGGCTGAGTGACCAGACCAGTAGAACGGCTACGATTCTTCTGGCTCTTGACACTCGACAAACCTTACGCCAGCAGTTCGCGAATTGGCTGGGCGTCTTCGGGTAACAAGGTAATCGGCCGTTCGTTGATGTCGCGGACATAACTGTGCGGATCAATGCCCAGGTTATGGTAGACCGTGGCCAGGACATCGCGGTAATGGATCGGGCGTTCGGTGGCATAGCCCGCATCTTTATCGGTCGCCCCGATGACTTGGCCGCGACGCATGCCGCCCCCCGCGAACAAGGCCGATTGTACCGGTGCCCAGTGATCTCGCCCCGCGTTGGTGTTGATCTTTGGGGTGCGACCGAATTCGCCCCACACCACTACCGAGACGTCGTTATCCAGGCCGCGATCGGCGAGGTCTTGAATCAAAGCCGACAGGCCAGCATCAACAGTGGGCAGATGCTGCTTCAGATGGGCAAAGTTGTTGCCGTGCGTATCCCAGAAACCGTAAGCCACGGTCACCACTCGCACGCCCGCTTCTACCAGCCGGCGAGCGATCAGCAACTGATCATTCCACAGGGGGGCACCATCGCCCAAGTGCTTCGAAGACCCTTTGCCATATTTCTCACGCAGCAGCGGGTCTTCCTGCTCGACATCCATCGCCGTGACGATTTTTGACGAAGTCAGCACATCGAAGGCCCGGCGATAGCTCTCGTCGACATCCTGCACGATCGGGGCTTCCAGATCGCGACGGATCTGTCCCAGGTTCTTCAGCAGTTGTTGACGGCTGTGAAATTGCGGGGTTGGAATATACCGCAGTTTCATGCTTGCGATATCTTCGCCATCCGCACGCACCTGGTTATAAGCACTGCCAAGAATTCCCGCTCCCGTACTGTTGTAGGGGCGATGCTTCATGGTGGGAAAGAGGTCGACGAAGGGGGGCGTGAGCGGGTCCACCGGTCCCAGCACCTTGGCCGTTGCTGACCCGAAGTTGGGATACTGGCTGCGTTGCACATCGCCCATGGTGTAGCCGGTCAGGCTTTGAAAGCTGGAATGCTCATCTCGCTGTCCGACAATCGACCGCACGATGGCACACTGATCGGCGACTTTCGCCAGCTTCGGCAGATGCTCGCAGAATTCGATTCCCGGAACCGAGGTGGCAATCGGCGCGAACTCGCCTCGAATTTCCTTAGGAGCGAGTGGCTTCAGATCAAACGTATCCTGATGAGCCAGCCCACCCGACAGGTAGACCATGATCACCGCTTTGTGACGTTGAGTCGCCGCGGCGGCAGCGTCTTGCCGCAAGAGGTCGGCCAGGGTCAGTCCGCCGACTGCCAAACCCCCGACTTGCAGGAACGAGCGGCGTGAGACACCATCGCAAAACTGTTGTCGACCACCCCAGCACGTCAGCATCATCACAGACCTTACTCTCGGAATCTCGTCGTCACAGTCGCAAAGTCACTCAGAATTCTTTTCGGCATCTGAGTCACGATAGCATAAACGACGGTTGAACTATCCGAAAGTGGAGTCGAGCCCGCTGCATGGACCGGGATCTAATATAGAAAAAGGAGGTCCGCAAAAACGAACCCCCTCATGGTGAAGACCTTGCCAAGTGGCTGCGTTTGATGGCTAGGTGAACATTACGGAGGGTTTGCAGTGGGTGTTCAAGTCGCTTGAATCGACTGCTGCTTTCCGCGTTCACGCTTTCGGCTTGCTGGTAAGCTGGAAGTCGAACACGTTTTCCCCGGGTTGGACGTCGGCTTCCAGTTCGGACTTCAGGTTGTATCGCACGGGGATTTTGACTTTCTTGCGCTCGAAGGACTTCTGGCCGCCCCCCGTGCTCTCTTCGTCATCGCCGAGTTCTTCCTCGGTGTCTTCTTCCCCTTCTTCGCTCGTGGCGATTTCCACGCGGTTATGGCCCACCTTGGTTCCGCGAGTATTGCGGATATAGGTCAATTCATACTTGCCAGTTGAGTCTGTCTTCCCGTATGCGGGACGGCCATTGTCGGGTTGGAAAACCACAGCGATGCCTTGCAACGGCTCCCCATCCATCGTAATCGTCCCAGTGACCAGACCGAGTTCCGGTTGATCACTTCCACTACCACAACCGGGCAGCAGGAAAGTCAGCATCGAAAGAGAAAGTACGGTCAGGGCGACTTGAGTCGTCTTCACAATCAGAACTCGCTTCAACTGGAGAAACTATTGAGGCTGAACTAGATATGGGCCTGTGGCCCGGTGGTCTGCTTATCAGTCGATTCGCTTGGGAAGCAGACGCATCCGGGCACCCACTTGCACCGACTCTAGAATTCACCCAGGACTTCGCCATCCCTGCGAGTACTCAGACCCTGATACGTGGGCATGTTCATGTTCTCGGACAGAAACCGTACTGAGCCATCGCCCAGCAGGAAGTGAGCGCCGCCTACGTGCCAGCTTCCTGCGGCTTCTTCAGCACCACCATTGATTGGGTCGTTGCTTTCTGCTGCGATGAGGTACTCCGACATCTCCGTGGGGGGATTCGAATCTGCACCGCTTGAGAAGATGGCTCGACGATCGCAGCCAGCACCGAACTGACCGATGGCATCGCCACCGCTATCGGGAACTTCGCTGACGAAGATGGTATTCGAGAGACCGTCGGTCACATCGCTAAAGCGGACGGCGCTGCTGATGTAGAAAATGCCGTTGCCGTTCATGCAGCCCCAGGGCTTATTCACCATATCGGCAGGGGTAGCGACAGAACCGCTGATGCAGTCATCGGAACCATCGCCGATGCGGGTTCCCATGTTGCCGTTGTAGTTGCAGGTCTGGTAGCCGTTCTTCTGCGAGGCCGTGCGGACATCCGGCTGAGACGGACACCAGAACACGGAGAAGGTCGAATTGCGGAAGACCTGAGTCTTGCCGGTGTTTTGGTCGCCGTTCTCGTTGCCCATCCCATCATCGCCCTGGATGGCATTATAAAGAGTCGCTTGATCGAGGTAGGGCAGAATGCTGGCATGCCAAGTCCAACCGTGGCCGTTGTACCGCGAGCCGTTCCAGAGGACGATGCTGCCCGAGGGCAGGGCAATGAACGCATCGGCATAGTTATGCAGTGCGAGGCCGATCTGCTTGAGATTGTTGCGGCATTGAGTACGTCGTGCGGCTTCCCGAGCCTGTTGCACTGCTGGTAACAACAGTGCGATCAGGATTGCGATAATCGCAATCACAACCAGAAGCTCGATGAGCGTGAAGCCTGTCCGCTTTTTCATTCTGAATCTTTCTTGTTCACTCGAAGAAGAGTTCGACAGCTTGAAACTCGGAACCGGAGTGAGCAGCGGTTGCGGTTCGAAAACCGGGAGAATACGGTTCAACTTGCTGTCTGCCACCAAAACATCGCGTCCTGTTGTGACGCACCGACAAATTGCTTGAAAATCAACTCCAAATCGGTGATGTCAAAATCCTGCGCGGGCGGCTTTGCCAGAGGATAAACGAAGTACACAACGAACCTTTGGCGCGGCTAAGTTAGCGATCGTTTGTGAAGGAAATGTGAAAGAAGTGTGAGGATCAGAAGATACCCATTTCTGAGAAACACTCAGGAGCATCAATCACGTGATCTGATGGGTACACGGTACAGATGTGGGCTGTCTTGATTGGTCAGATAGCATGTAAGTTCACAGGTCAGTTGCTCATCACGGCGTATGACCCACTGCCCAGAGCCGATGCCTGATGTGGCATGATTTTCGTGGGCCATGCCGGTCGCTATCATGTTCAGTGATGTCGGCGTGTACTGGACCGACATGAGCACTTAAAGGAACCGGACGATGCAACGCGGATCTGGGAAAACTGGCCTGGCGTTTCTGGCTGGCGTGTTGATCACCTGCGGCTTCTTGACAGGAACTTCATCCATGGCCGATTCAACCACGACCGCGCGACCGCTGGTCCATAATGTCTACTTCAATCTGAAAGACGGTTCACCAGAAAATATCGCCAAGCTGACGGCGGCTTGCCACAAGTATCTCAATGGCCATGATGGCGTGGTGTACTTTGCCGCCGGACCGGTTGTGGAAGAGTTGAGCCGCCCGGTGAACCAGAAGGACTTCCACGTCTGCCTGTGCGTGGCCTTCAAAGACAAGGCGGCTCACGACGTCTACCAGACTCATCCCCGGCATCTGGAATTTATCGCCGAGAATAAAGAGACCTGGGAAAAGGTCCGCGTGTTCGATAGCTGGGGCAACTGAAACGCATCATCAACACCCGGGGATAGCGATCCCTGGGCTTTAGTTCCCGCCGCCGTTCAGATTCGATGCGGCGACACTGAAGAGCGCGCCTTCCAACAGGTGGCGTTCGACAAAGGCCATGAAGGCTTCGCCCCGGGTGTACTGCAGAATCAGATAGTCACCCGGTTGGATGGTAATGCGTTCATTCGGATTGCGGACCGCCTCATACAGGTCGATCTGCAGTGTCACCTGATTTCCATCGGTGAGCGGTCGCAGCACGATTAGTTGACTGGCGGAAATCGACACGTCGGCATTCAAGGCGGACTGTCCGCCGACCGATTGCGTTGCCCGGCTGCCGCCACTACCGCCGCCGCGATTGCCTTGAGCAATGGCGATCGCACCGAGGACATCCAGGTCATAGTCACGCGGCAGGGTGTATTGTCCGCCACCGAGCAAGCCGCCGGTATAGAAGACTTCCGTCTCACGAGATTCGATGAAAACGATGTCGCCATCGTAGAGGATAATGTCCGACTCTTTCACGTCGGCCTGTTCGCCAGGGCCGAGGCGGATGGGGATGCGGATAATGTGTCGGTTATCCAGGTTCGAACCGATATCCACAGGCCAGTCCCCGAGAGTGTTGGGACCATAATTCACGGCCGCTTCCGGGATGGGCGAGATCGGCCATGCAGGCGCAGGCATCGCTTCAACTGGCATCGGAGCCGCTGAGTACGCCGGTTGTGGCTGAGGGGGCAGCGGCTGACCGTAGGCCATCGACGGCGGCTGCATGCGAGGATCGGTCATGGGAACCAACGGTTGCGCTGCAGGCGGCATCGACTGCGGCGGTGGCGTCATCTGCGGCATGACTGAATATGGCGCACCATACGGTTGATGCAGGGTGGTGGCCTGCGGCGGCGGATACGGTGTGTATTGCACCGGTTGAACCGAGCCGTCAGCACTCGGCAGCGCCGATTGGACCATGGGAGTGGTTGCTGGTTGTGGTGACGATGTGGACATGGGCTGTTGAACCGGAGCGGACCGCATCAGTCCCGCCGAGCGATAGTCGGCCTGCGGATTGAACCCACCCGTGGGCGATTGTCCCCGAATGATGTAGTCCGACTTGTGAGCCGACGCCGGTGGCAACGGCGATGGGGGATAGGCCTGCGAAGGGGGCGACTGGCCCGGTGGACAGTTGCGGCCTCGAATGATGTAAATCGCATTCTCTGCATCAAGACCGGGCAGACCACCGGTCTCGGCGAGCGCATTCAGAACATCATTCTTGTAGACCGGCAGGTTCACCGCCTTGCCCGTTCCCCGTTTCAAGTCGCCGATGTTGAGGGTGCCGTTTGATCCCACCGACAACTGGCTGCCCGCTTCCTGGCGGATGACCAGCACGCGGTACGATCGGGGTTGTTGCAGGGCGACAAAGATCCGATCGCGTTCCTTCTGCAGAAAATTATGGTCGACCGTGTAGGCCTTGCGGATAGTTTCTTCGACGGCTCGCAGCGAAAGCCCGCGAACGGAGATCGCACCCACCAGCGGCAACGAGATGGTGCCATCATCACGCACCGGAATCGGATAGCCCACACTTGGAGGCAGGTTGCTGTTCTGCGGGAAGTAGACCGGTGGCTGTTCTTCGCGGCGACCGAGAATGCCTTCAATGTAAATGCTGAGCAAGTCGCCCGTGTCAACGAGATGCATAGCGGGGGGCGACTGCCGCAAAAGAGAAAGATCGATCGTTTCCTTGCCGGAACGGGACGGCCCGCGGAACTCATCGGGCATGTATCGGGCTGGTAAACCTTTGATGGGATGAAACGCGGCGCAGCCCATCACCAGTGGCAGGCATATAGCCGCCCATCCGAGTCGGTGAGTTGCAATCCCGTTCAACATAGAAGTCGCATCCCCTGGGTGTTCCAGCAGCGGCTGGCTAGTGCAAACGTGGTGAAGTCTCGCCAGCATCAAAATTCACCGGCACCATCTGTCCGTAACGATCAGAAATTGCTGGTGAAGCAGTCGCATCATTCGCCGAGGTCATATCGCGAGACTGGGCGTCTCGTTCGGTGGGAGCGGCAGCATAACCGGGACCGTATACGGGACCTTGCATGGGCCCGTTGGAGTAGGCCGGTGCCGTTGGGCAAGCACCCGCATTCGACCATGAGGTGGCGATGCGGTTGAATCGGGAAATGCCCCCTTGCTGACCGCGCTCGAGACCCAACTGATACCCGGCAAACCAGTCGGCGACGTTATCAGCCCCCGCACAAGAGCGGTAATAGGCATTCCAGTATTTGCTGGGCGGAACTGTGGGCGTGAGTGCCGGCCGACCCATCGACAGATCGATGTAGGCCTGTCGGTAACCATCCTGAAAATCGTACGAAATCTTCCCGCACGATTTCTTGAGATCCTTCAAGTCATCGTTGGCACATTTGACCGCCGTACCCTGGGTGATGTACTCGTCCTTCCACTGCCAGTAGGTGGGGCAGTAGGAGTACGTTTTGGGCGGCACGCAATCGTCGCAACAGGATGACTTCGGTGCCGATTGGCAACCGCACATCATCCCGGCAACAAGGCCGGAATAAATCAGTTCGCGTCCCATGGACTCCATTCCGTGGCCGCTGGTTGTGCCGCATTCCCAGGTCACCGGCCAGGGAGCATTCCCGTGAATCCTCTGCCAGGCCGATGGGCGATCGACACCCATACGTTCTGGTGTATCGGAAACCGGTGGCAGCGAATCAGCCGTTTTCCCCACGCGTAGGGATTGGTCCGGTTATGTCGGGCGAATTTGCGGAATCTCCCCCTCCGCACTGAATCGGACTCAAGTGGCAGGGAAGGATGAGAGAGTTCAAGCCGGGTTCATCGTCGGCAAGACGCTGTGAGCCCCGGTGGAATGCGGCGCACGGACCAGGTTGGTTCCGTGTACGTTCGTCCACAAGGCGATGCCGCCAAGCAGGCCAGCGATGTTGTCGACAATGCGCACATCGTTCGGCATAGTCTCGGAATCCAGCAACCGGGAGTTGCCCCCGCCAAGATAGAGCACGTCGAAGTTAAAGGTGTGACGCATTTGGGCGACCGCGCGATCGAGCCAGTCTTTCCAGGCGGTTTCACCGAGACTTTCGAGCGACTTGTTACCCAGCCACTCTTCATAGGTTTTGCCCTCGGCGAAAGGGTGGTGGGCCAGTTCCAGGTTGGGGACCAGAATCCCATCGACAAACAACGCCGACCCCATCCCCGTTCCCAGGGTGATGACCATTTCCAGGCCTTCTCCATGGATGGCACCAAAGCCCTGCATGTCGGCGTCATTGCATAGCCGCACCGGTTGCCCCAACCGATCAGCAAGTTCACGTCCGGCATCGTAACCTTCCCAACTCTGATCGAGGTTCGGAGCGGTCTTCACCACGCCGTGTTGTACCACGCCGGGAAAACCGACCGACACGCGATGATAATGGGGCTGTTCCTGGGCCATCGCAACAATGGTTTCAATCATCGCTGCCGGTGTGGCGGGGTGGGCTGTGGGACGTCGGCTGCGTTCGCTCAGCGGTTCTCCGGCTTCGTCGAGCACCAGCACTTTGATGCCGGTTCCGCCTATGTCGACGGCCAACGTCCGCAGTCCCGAGATTTCGGCCAACTCCCCCATGATTTCGCCTACTCCTGAACAGTTCTCAACGAGGATGTCGGGCATTGTACGCAATTGCCAGTCGGCATGCCGTCAAAATCGTCAGATTCGTTGCCTGCTGTTCGACCAGCGGGATTGGAAACGTCCGTTGGTCACACCAATCCCGCCAGTATGAACTAGGTTAGCTCATACAGAGGAATCTCTTTCCACTATCGAACAGATTCCCGCATCCACCGGAAGCGCTTCATGAGTGTTACAGTTTTGGACGATCCGCAGGTGCAACGCTCTGCCGACCTGTCTGACATTTTCGATCAGTATGCCGCCGATGAGTCGCTCCCGGCTCCGGACTGGTTAACCACGCTGCATCTCGATCGTCCCAGGCGAAACACCCGTTCGTTGGGCGAAGCGACACGACTGGCGAAACGGCTGGGCGATCTGGCGGGGGCCTCTGTCCTCCTGATCCTGTTATCCCCCGTGATGCTGCTGGTCGCCATTGCAGTCCGGCTCACGTCTCCCGGGCCGATCATCTTCCGGCAGACGCGAGTGGGTTTGAACCTGCGGGAAAAGAAACGGGACCGACGCAGCCGTTCGGAATTGCCGCCAGATGGGGTCGATCGCCGCGGTAGCGGTCATGATCGACGTCGGCAGGTCACCTATGGCAAGCACTTCACGCTTTACAAATTCCGGACAATGCGCGTCGACGCTGAGAAGGCGGGCGCTCAGTTCGCTGCCAAGAATGATGCCCGCGTGACACCCATCGGCCGGTTTCTGCGCCTGACCCGTCTCGACGAACTGCCGCAACTCTGGAACGTCTTGCGGGGGGAAATGTCGCTGGTGGGACCGCGTCCCGAACGTCCGGAATTCATGGAGCAATTGTCGTCGCAGATTCCGAACTATCTGAACCGGTTGGGACTCAAGCCGGGGCTGACCGGCCTTGCACAAATCGTCAACGGTTATGACGCCGACCTGGAAAGCTTTCGACGCAAGGTACAGTTCGATTTGCTCTATCTGCAGAACTGCTGCCTGTGGAACGATTTTAAGATTCTGTTACGCACGGTCCGCGTTGTCTTGACCGGTAGCGGTGCCCGTTAGGTTACGGCGTTATATGACTCCGAGCGGCGGTGACGGCTTTTCAAATGGTCATTTTGCCGTCGCGAATCCAGCCTGTTATGCTGGCCTCGTCGTTTCCGATGAGGAGTTCGCATGCGCTGGTTCACCGTTTGTATCTGGGTTGGCTTCCTCAGCTTCGCCAAACCCGTATCGGCGGAATTGGTCCGCTTCGAGATCACCGATCGCCAGGTGGTTGCTGAGGGTCAATCGTTCGGTGAACGGGGTTCCTACGAACGCATCCGTGGCCGTGTCTATTATGAACTTGACCCCGCGTTGCCGCAGAATCAGGCGGTCGTCGACCTTTCATTGGCACCGCGCAATGCTCGTGGTCGCGTCGAATTCTGGGCCGATCTCGATGTGTTGACCCCCGCTGATCCTACGCAAGCCAACGGGGCGATTCTGTATGACGTTAACAATCGCGGCAACAAACTGGCTCTGCGGATGTTCAACGATGGCGGCGGTAACAATCCGACGGCGCCAAGTGACTTTGGCCACGGCTTCCTGATGCGGCACGGCTTCACCCTGGTCTGGAGCGGCTGGGATGGTGAGTTGTTGCCCGGCGGTGATCGTCTGCGGCTGGCGGCTCCGATGGCGAAGTCTGAAGACGGCCCCATCACGGGCTTCGTGCGATGTGAAGTAGTGGTCGATTCCCAAACCAATCGAGCCCCTCTCAACTGGGCCAATCATGGTTCGTATCGGCCGACCGTACATGGTCTGGAAACGGCGACGTTGACCGTCCGTGAAAAACCCGGTGATCGGCGGCCGGTGTTGCCACGGAGCCAATGGGCTATCACGGTCGAAGACGTTTCGAGTGATGTGCCCACGCAACTGCCCAAGATGGAACTCACCGTCGAGGGGGGCCTGCAACCGGGGCTGTTGTACGAAGTGATCTACGAAGCCCAAGACCCGCTGGTTATGGGAGTCGGTCTGGCAGCCGTGCGCGATTTGATGGCGGCGATGAAAGCAGGAACCGGCGATCACAACCCGTTTCTAATCGACGGACAGTCGTATCTCAATCGTGCGCATGGCTTCGGTGTTTCGCAATCGGGACGGTTTCTGCGCGAGTTCCTGTGGTCCGGCTTCAACCAGTCGGAAACAGGGACAAGGGTCTTCGATGGTCTGATGCCCCATGTCGCGGGGGGCGGGCTCGGTTCGTTCAATCATCGATTCGCCCAGCCCACCCGCCACGGCAGTCAGCATGATCATCATGACTACCCGCCCGACCGTTTTCCCTTCGCTTATGAACTCCAACGCGATCCCTTCACCGGTCTGGAAGACGGCCTGATGGTGAAAGCATTGGCAACCGACACGGCACCGAAGTTGATGCACACGCAATCGGCGGCCGAGTACTGGACCCGGGGCGGTTCGCTGCCTCATACCGATCCGCTGGGCACTCAGGATGCCTCGCCGCCGGAGAACGTGCGGTTCTATACGTTCGGTGGCACGCAGCATGGTCCGAGTGGCTATCCACCGGGCTATGGCGTCGGCATGAACAAAGCCAACCCGGCCGATTACCGTCCTTTTCTGCGGGCCTTGCTGTTGAGTCTCGATCGCTGGGTCCTCTCCGATGTCGCACCACCGGCCAGTCGCAACCCCCGGATTGATGCGCAAACGTTGGTCAAATTCGCTCAGCAATCGACCGGTTTCCCGCAGATCCCCGGCGTGGCCTACCCGCAGGTCATCCATGCCCCGCTGTGTCTCGACCGTGGTCCGCGCTGGGAAACCGAGCGGATCATTGATCGCAAGATTCCCAAGATCATCGGCGAGTATACCCCACTGGTGCCGCACTGTGATGCCGATGGGAATGACCAGGCTTGCCTGTTACCGCTGGAGGTCGCAGTGCCGGTGGCGACGTACACGGGTTGGAACATTCGTCGTCATTCGGCCGGTGCCGGTGGCGAACTCGTCAGTCTGACAGGGAGCATGATTCTCTTTCCCCGCACCCCCGGCGATCGCATCACCAGCAGCGATCCCCGACTCTCTGTCGTTGAACGTTATGGCAACGCCGAAGGATATCTCAAGGTCTTTAGCGCGTATTGCGACAGCTTGATGGCCGATGGTTACCTGCTGCCGGAAGATGCCGAGCGGCTCACATCGCTTTGGGCGAAGCGTGTCGCGGATCTCTTTCCCGTTACTCGATGAACACGAACTCTTTCACATTCACCAGCACATGGGCCAGATCGCGGTAGCGTTGAGGGTCTTGCCCGGCCGACTCTACAAACTGCAGCGCCGCGGAAAGCTCTTCGTCTGAGGGTTCGCGGCTCATGGCCTCCCGATAGAGTTGCCGGACACGGTCTGTCGGTGTGGGAGTGGCGGCCATCACGCGGTCAGCCCACGCTGCCGTCTGCTGCACGACTAGCGGATTGTTCATCAGCGTCAAGGCTTGGGCTGGCACGTTCGACGATGATCGCAGTCCCATCGTGGTGAAGGGGGTCGGAAAGTCAAAAGCGAGGAACATCGGTGAGAGGAAGTTCCGGCGGACATTGATGTACAGGCTGCGACGACCGTTGCCATCCAGCGGACCACTCGACGGGCGACCACGGCCTTCCATGAACGGCGTCAGATGGGGCAACACACTCGGCCCATACAAGCGGTCATCGAGACGACCGGACAGTTGCAGCAGGGCATCGCGAATCGGCTCGGCTTCCAGTCGCTGCACCGAATAACGATGCAGCCAGATGTTCCGCGGGTCGATTTCCTC
Organism: bacterium; assembly: GCA_016125225.1. Classification (GTDB taxonomy): domain Bacteria; phylum Planctomycetota; class Planctomycetia; order Planctomycetales; family Planctomycetaceae; genus DSVQ01. The sequence continues at coordinate 177,352 of WGME01000004.1, forward strand.
GGCCTGCGCATTCTGCAACTGGCTCGATTGCTGATAGACCGCCGAGGTCAGCATCAGCCGATGCATGTGCTTGATCGACCAACCGCTCTGTTCGAATTCACTGGCCAGCCAGTCAAGCAATTCGGGATGAGACGGCGGCTGGCCCATTTTGCCGAAATCATCGGGCGTGGGGACCAGTCCGCGACCAAAATGGTGCTGCCATAATCGGTTGACCAGCACGCGGGCTGTTAACGGATTCGCGGGGTCAGCCAGACACTCGGCGAGTTCCAGCCGACCGCTGCCGACCTGTTCATTCTCGGGTCCGAGGCGACCGGTCAGCGTGACGGGTTGCAACGCCGTGAGAAACTCTCGTGAGACGGCATCGCCCCGCTTCTTCGGATTGCCGCGAATCAACAGATGTTCGTCCTCCGCCGTGCCATCGGTTAAAGCCATCGTCCATTGTGCGGCGGGGAAGCGAGCTTCGATTTCATTCTGAGCGGCGAAAGCAGGGGCCAGAGTTTTCGCGGTCTCTGCGTCGACATTGGGCGCTTGCTTCAGCAGCCAATCCATCAGAACCGCCAGTGCCGCGGCATCATCGCCTGTTCCGGTCGGGCCTTCGCGATGCATCCGCTCAAGGGCCGTCTCAAACGCGGCCTGGTAGATGTCGGCGAGTTGTTCCGTGGTTGAAATGTCCGCCGCATCGACGCGGGCCGTGAGGAGCGTGTTGTAAGCCGTGGGAGACGGACCCTGCGTATTGAACTCGATCTTCTCGACAATAATTTCCCCGTCATCGAGGTCTTCAATTTCGATATAGGCCTGACTGCCGATGAAGCGGGCGACATCTTGCCGATACCATTTGGGCTGCTCGGCCTGTTCGACGTTGAATGTCAGATGGCCATACAGCGGATTCCGGATGATCTGAAAGCCATCGACAATCAGGCTCACTTGCCCCTGTTTGTTGGGGCGCGGCGGATGAGCATCGCCACTCCGGCGGTGCATCCAGTAATCAATGTAGGGAGTGGTGATGGTGAAGGTGGGCGATCGCAAGACCCCATGATCTTTGCCCGTCACACGGCCGCTGTGGGCCCATGTCGTGGGACTCACCGCACCACGGAGCGGCTTCTCGGGACTGTTGCTCGGCAACCAGCTCAATTCCCCTGGATGCTGGAAAGCCTGGCCTTCGGTAATCCATGGCGACAACGGTGTGCCATCAGCGGCGACGGTTTCATAGGGAGCGGCGAGTTGCTGAGTTGGCGGCGAAGCCGCCCGGGCGGTCGCTTCCCGTTCCCGCAACTGTTGCCAGTCGTGAATCCGGTGGGGGATGTTATCGGTATGAGCCCAATGGACCCAGAGATGGAACGGATGGCTGCGGTCCTTACGGGCCGCTTCTGCCCAGGAATCACGCCAGGCCACATCGATAGGATCAGCCGACAGCAAACGCGATTTCAACGATCGCACCATCGGCTCAACCGCAGCAGCCGAAGCCTGGAGCCACGACGGTGTCTGTTGCTCGTGCAGAACTTCCAGTTCGACGTCCAGTTGTACCCGAAGTTCGGCCGGAGCCACATCGGTCAGGGTTTGCCGGGAACTCTGCAGGAACCCCGCCAGGGCGTAGTAATCTTTCTGCAGTAACGGATCGAATTTGTGATCGTGGCAGCGGGCACAGGCGATGGTCAGGCCCTGAAACGTTTTGCCGATGACATCGAGCTGGTTATCAACGGTGTCGCATTCTTCGGCCCGCACATCCACGGGAGAATGCTTCCCCTGACCGAACCAGTAAAACCCCGTGGCAATCACGGCTTCATTCATCCCAGTAACAGTGTGATACCGCGGAGCCAGCAAGTCGCCCGCGATGTGCTCACGGATCAATTGGTCATATGGTAAGTCATCATTGAACGCGCGAATGATGTAATCGCGATACCGCCAGGCAAAGGGAATTTCGTAATCGAACTCGTGCCCCGAGGTCTCCGCGAATCGCACGAGATCGAGCCAGTGCCGACCCCAGCGTTCGCCGTAATGCGGGCTGGCCAGCAACCGATCGATCGCACGATCCCAGGCATCGGGATGATCATCGGCCAGGAAGGCGGCCAGCTCATCGGGTGTCGGTGGCAGACCAATCAGGTCGTAACTGACGCGGCGAAGCAACACCGCACGATCAGCCGGAGTACTCGGCATCAGGCTTTGTTCGGTGAGCTTCCGGGCAATGAACCGATCGATCGGCGTTTGGGACCAGGAATCGAGTGGCGTCGCAGGAGGAACAGGGCGTGTGACCGGTTGGAACGACCAGTGTTTTGCACGTTCTTCGAGATCGAATTCCTTGCCCGCCGTCATGACACCGGCCACTTGACCGGGCCAGATGGCTCCCTGCTTGACCCATTCCGTGAGGGCGGCGATCTCCGCATCACTCAACTTGCCGGTGGGGGGCATCTGGTAGCCATCCGGGGTGTAACGAATGGCTTCAATCAACACGCTCTTGTCGGGTTCGCCGGGCAAAATGGAGGGGCCGGTATCGCCCCCCTGCATCATCGCCGCCCGGGCATCCACCCGCAGGCCCCCCTTTTGCTGCTCGGGACCGTGGCACTTGATGCAATGTTCAACCAGAACCGGGCGAACCGATTTCTCAAAGAACTCGATCGCCGCGGGTGACGCTTCTTCGGCGACAACCGGCATGGCGATCCAGGTGAATACAGCGAGACACAGCCAGCAGCGCATCATCACAGCCTCAGCATCAATCAACAATTGCGGATGCGTTTGAGTATACACTCAAAAAGAAGCCTAGGAATAGCCATTCCCATTTCGCCCCCGTTGGTTGTCAACGGGGGGGCTAAATGGACCGTGACGCATCAAGCCAAGCTTGGAACATCAGAATGTCCCATAACAGGTAGGCCCGATCATTTCGGCCTGACTGATGCTCTTCCCAAGTCCTCTGAATGATACCGGCGTCGAACCAGCCCTCATTCCGCAGCCGTGAGGCGTCCAGCAACGCGGCCCCCCAGTCTTTCAGCGGCCCACGCAACCATTCGGCAATCGGAACACCGAACCCTTTCTTGGGACGTTCGAACAACGGACGCGGCACATACTTCGCCAGCACGTCTTTCAAAATGCGTTTGCCCGACCAACCCTGAGCCTTGAGTCCATGGGGAATCTGCCATGCCAGTTCGACCACTTGCGGATCGAGTAACGGCACCCGCGCTTCCAGCGAGACCGCCATGCTGGCCCGATCGACTTTGACGAGGATGTCATCCGGCAGGTAGTTCAAGGTATCGAGCCACATCCAGCGCTGTTGCGGCGAGGGGAAGTTCGGCCATTGATCGGGATGCAGGAACGCGGTGTCGACCGGCTGCGGATTGCCCAGGACAACACCGTCGTTGAGAGCCCAGTGCGACATCCCGCGGAGATAACGCTGATCGGGGTCGGCGTCGCCCAGAAACTGACTGGCCCGCGACAGAAATTTCCGCCACTTGGCCGACGGCATCCAACCGGCGGCCACACGAGCCCCCCAACTCGCCGGTTGCCGGATGGCCTGTGGCAGCAGCCCCCCCCGCAATCCGAACAACGGAGCGAAGTACCGCAGATAGCCGCAGAAAAGTTCGTCCCCCCCATCACCCGAGAGAGCGACCGTTACCTGTTGCCGCGCCAGTTTCGATACCAGATAAGTCGGGATCTGAGAGGAGTCCGCGAACGGTTCGTCGAACATCGTGGGCAACAACGGGATCACATCGAGCGCTTCCCGCGCGGAGACATAGTGCTCGGTGTGATCGGTCTTCAGGTGCTGTGCAATTTCCGCCGCGAATGGGGCTTCATTGTAATCCGCGAGCTCAAAACCAATCGAGAAGGTCTTCACGGGTTGCGAACTTTGCCGCTGCATCAAAGCGACGACCAGTGACGAATCAATGCCGCCACTCAGAAACGCGCCCAGCGGAACATCGGCCAGCATCTGTTCACCGACCGCCCGGATCAGTTCGGACTCCAACCGGTTCGTGATGTCGTGGATAGTGCCGTTGAGTGGCTGCTGAGCACCGGCCAACGCGTGCTCAGTCATTGACCAGTAGGGTTGGGGGACTGGTTGCACTTTGTCGGATCGGAACACGCAGTACGTCCCGGCGGGCAATTTCTGAATGCCACGATAGATCGAATACGGCCCCGGAATGTAATTGTGCCGCAGGTACTGAGGGAGCACCTGACGGTTGATTTCGCCCTGGAAATCGGGATGGGCACGGAGTGCCTTCAGTTCCGAACCAAAGAGCAACGAACGTCCCTGCTGACCGTAATACAATGGCTTGATGCCGAGGTGATCGCGGGCCAAGGTCAGTTCGCGTGTCACCGTGTCGTACACGGCGAGGGCGAAGATGCCCCGGCAGCGTTGCAGGGTGGCAGGCACACCCCACACGCGGATGGCTTCCACCAGGGTTTCGGTGTCAGATGTTCCACGAAACGCGAACCCGAGATGTCCCAGGTCCCGCCGGAGTTCCTCGTGGTTGTAGATTTCTCCGTTATAGACGAGCCAGAGTCGGCCATCGTGTGAGGGCATGGGTTGATGCCCAGCCGGAGAGAGATCAAGAATCGACAGACGCCGTTGTCCCAGAGCGATCCCGGCAGCGGCATCGACCCAGATCCCGCGATCATCGGGACCCCGATGCACCAGCATCGCCACCATCCGTTCAATCGTGGCCGTGAGTTCTTCCGCGGAAGTCGATGGCTGAAGATCGAGAAAGCCGGTGATGCCGCACATTCGGAGAGTTTCACTCAGGGACTTGAGCCGCACATCCGGTAGAAGGATGCCGGTTGTGTTCAAAGGATATCGGCAATCACCAACGTGCGGTCATCACTGGGCGGGTCACCTTGGGTAAATTCCTCGATGGCTTCCAATACGCGGCCGAGTGTCGCTGAGGGTTCGCGGCCACAATCGGAAATGAGATCATCGAGCCGTTCCACGCCGAATAACTCACCCCCGCGAGCCGCCTCGGTGATGCCATCCGTATACAGCACGAGGCGGTCTCCTGACTGCAGATCGATTTCACCATCACGATATTCCAGCTGCGGGGCAATGCCCAGCGGCAGATAGTTCGCACGATTGAGAGGCACAATGCTGCGGGTGCCACAACGCCGCAACCGCGGGGGATTATGGCCGGCACTGGCATACATCAACCGCCGGGTGCGGGGATCGTAGATTGCATAAAACGCCGTGACAAAATGCCCTGACACGCCAGTGTAACGGGCTGTCAGATGGTCGTTCAGAAAACGCAGCAAGTCGCTGGGATGTTCCGCCGCTCCATGGTGCATGTGGGCAATGCAATGAGTGATGGCCATCATCACCGCCGCGGGGGTTCCATGCCCGCTGACATCGGCGATCAGAATCCCCCAGCGTCCGTTCTTCAAGGGGAAGAAATCGTAGTAATCACCGCCCGCCCGTTGCGATGTCTGGTAGTGCGTTGCCAGTTTCATGGTCAAAATGTGCGGGAGTTGGGCGGGGAGTAGCGAGCGCTGGATATCAGCGACCGCTTTCAATTCCCGATCGACATCGCGATAAGCCTGGTCGAGATGCTCCGCGAGGACCAGATTCTGCGTGGCTCGGCCGAACAGATTCGACATCCAGACCCGCTCGGGCAGTTCTTCTGGTCGAAAAGCCCCACGCTCTTTGCGGGTGACGACCACCATGTTCATCGCCACGCCCTGATCATACAGGGGCAATGCCAGCAGAGAATGTTGTCCCTGCAGATACTCATGGGCTGGATCAGCGGGGTCGAGATCCAAATCATTGATGATGCGGGGCTCGTCACTATAGATCAGTTCGGCAAGCAGACCGCCGGAAAGCAGCGGCAACCGTTCTTCCTCTTTCCAGGGATTGATTTCATCGAGCCAGCCACTGAACCGTGTGATGCGATACTGGGGTTCCGTCAGACCCCGCCTGCTGAGTGATAGCCGGCGGTCCACCGGCATCAGCTCCTGCATCCGTTGCCCGTAAACTTTGACCATCACCTGTGGATCAGTCTGCAGGCTCATTTCCCGCATGGTGGCCACAATATGAGACAGTCGGTCTTGCCAGTCGCCTTCCATAAAGGAGTGGGGAAACGAGTGCGGAGATTCGTTCCAACCTTCAGTGATCGACGACATGCGTCACCATCCCCAGGCAGCTTGCAGACAGAGAACTATGAAGTTTCAATTCACATCTTAGCCAGCATTCCCAGGGCCACGTAATGCAAGTCGCGGCTGGAAAAGAGATTTACGGCTTCCGGATGTCGGCCTGGATGCGATGTAACATATCTTCGGGAAAGGTTTTACGGAGAATTTATCGTTCCGGGCTGCCAGACTGGAATTCCGGACCGTCTTGGCATACACTCTTCCGTTCCCAACGGGAGAGCGTGCGAACACGCCTGCCCGCGTTGGCTCTATCCAATTTTGTCGCAGCGAATTCCTGATATGCCTAACACCGAGAGTGCCAAGCGAGCCTTGCGAAAAGCCGAACGTCGGCGGATCAAGAACAAGTCCGAGCGTTCTGCGCTGCGGACCACGGTGAAGAAAGTGCGCGTGGCCGTGGGCACCACCGATCAGGACGCGGCGAAGTCGGCCCTGCAGACCGCCATCAAGAAGCTCGATCAAGCCGCCGATAAGCACCTGATCCATAAGAACAAGGCCGCTCGTTTGAAGAGCCGTCTGACCAAGAAGGTGAACAAGCAAGCGGCGGCTTCCTAAGCTCACCGCCTGAGATTGACAAGATCGGTCTCGCGAACAATCTTGTCACAGCACAATAAATCAAGCCGTTGCGACCACAGTGATCGCAACGGCTTTTCGTATTTCTGCCGGTGTTACTTGATCGATTCCAGTAACTGCTGCACCTTGGCCGGATCGTATTTCTCAGCGGACATATAGAGCCGTAAGGTGACATCGTTAGTTTTGCCCGGGAAGATCCCCTGGACTTCGACAACCTTGCGGCCAGGTTGCGGGGCGGCAGGGGTTTCGGCAGGAGCCGCGGGATCGACATCCGCAGGAGGGGTCTCCGCTGCAGGTTCCGCCGGGGCAGGTTCGGCAAGAGTGGTGACCGTCTCTTCCTGGACGACCATTTCCTCGCCATCGTCGGCCATTGCCACTTTCTGGTCTTCTACCTGAGTCCAGTCGATCTCTTCCCCTTGCACAATGTAGAAGGTGCACTCACGGCCCTTGATCGTCAGAACTTTCTTCTCAACGGTGGCGTTGTTGTAGCGTTCCTTCAAGCCTTCTTCGGAGTGTTGCTGCTCCAATTCCTCGGGATCTTCGACCGCGACCATCTCGTCATCCTGTTTGCCATAGGAAGAGAGCGTCAACAGATCGTAGGTCTCGAAATCGACACTCTCACTATCCCCCGCCGCATCAGCATCGATATCGTTTTCCGCGTCAAAGCCTTGAGCCGGGGGACAATTGCCTTCCGGACAATACCGATACATCAGAATGGTGACGCCAAAAATTCGTGTTCCACTGTACGGCGCGAATTCGGGAGGCAAGGAAATGTCAGCGATCTCCGTCGTCATCTGTTGAATCACGGCAGGATCATTGACGAAAGCCTGGCCCAGGTTCTGCTTGAACCATAAGTACCCACCAACACCCACTCCGGCGCACACTAAAATCATCAAGCCGAAGATCACAACGAGCGTGATCAAGATCACTTTGGTGGTATCGCCTCGTCGAGCCGCTGACCGGGTTGGTGCCACGATCGGTGAGTAGTGCTGCATTTGGGGTTGGAACTCCATGAAATGTGAGGCTGCGTGCCCTATCTCTTTCGCATTGTGGGGGCGGACGATCACCTCTGCAATCCCCCCGAGACGAAGAAATCGAATTCCCGGGCACGATTGCCCTGTGCACCATGTTGCCCTACCTTGTTCAGAATCTCTTCATATTCCTCGTCGCCTCAGAGGTCTTGTCGCATGGTTCGATATCTTAAGTGGGCGGTCTTATTTGCCGTGCCGTGTCTGGTGTGGACCTGTCCGGTTTCGGCACAGAATCCACTGCTCGTGGCAGAAACGGAACCGCTCACGGCGCAAGAACAACTCACAAAGTTCCATCTGCCGCCGGGCTTTCGTATCGAGTTGATTGCGACGGAACCCGATTGCCAGAAACCGATGAACCTCAAGTTCGATGCGGCAGGCCGTCTATGGTTTACGCAATCGATTGAGTATCCGTGGCCCATTCAAGAAGGGCAAACAGGGCGTGACACCATCCGTGTGATGACCGACACCAATGATGACGGTGTGCCCGACGAGACATCGGTGTTCGCTACCGGGCTCAATATCCCCATCGGTGTGACACCGGTTTCCGATGGAGTGCTGGGTTATTCCATTCCTACCTTGTATGCCTTTGCAGATCTCGATGGCGATGGTCGGTCGGACAGTCAGCGCGAGCTGTATCGCACTTTTGGTTTCCGTGATACACACGGCATGTGCAGTTCGCTTAACTGGTGGATTGACGGCTGGGTCTACGGTTGCCACGGTTTTGCGAACGACTCGGAAGTGACCGGGGCCGATGGCAAGCCGGTCAAAATGAACTCCGGGAACACGTACCGCTTGCGACCCGATGGCTCTCACATCGAGTATGTGACTCACGGCCAGGTGAATCCTTTCGGCATGTGCTTTGACCCGCTCGGAAATCAATACGTTTCCGATTGCCATACCAAACCGGCCTATGTGGTGTTGCGGGGGGCGTATTATCCCAGCTTCGGCAAACCGCATGACGGTCTGGGTTATGGCCCGGAGTTGATGCAGCATCTGCATGGTTCGACCGGTATTGCCGGCGTGGTTTACTACGCGGCTCAACACTTCCCCGCGGAGTTTCACGATAATCTGATCATTGGCAACCCAGTCACCGGTCGGATCAATCGCGATCGGTTGGAAGTTCATGGTTCGACATATCAGGCAATTGAGCAACCCGATTTTCTGACCTGTGATGATCCCTGGTTCCGGCCAGTGGACCTGCAGTTGGCACCCGATGGTTCACTCTACATCGCCGATTTTTACAACCGCATTATCGGTCACTATGAGGTGCCATTGACGCACCCCGGCCGTGATCGCGAACGGGGCCGCATCTGGCGTGTCAGTTATGTTGGTACCGATGGTAACCAAACGGCACCTCGCATCGCTGATCTCACACAGGCAACCACCGAAGAGTTGCTGCAGGCAGTGGATCATCCGCATTTGCCGGTTCGCGTGCAGGCCACGCATCAACTGGTGGATCGGATGGGTTCGGATTGCCAGACCGCCGTGAGCCAACTTCTGGAGACCGGGACCGCCACGCAACAGGCTCATGCCTTGTGGGTCTTGGAACGTCTGGCAGGGTTAAGCGACCAGCAATTGCAGGCGGCGGCCGCGCAACCGGATCGGCTGGTGCGGGTGCATCTGGCGAAAGCCCTGGCGGAGCGAAGTGAATGGACGGCTGTGGCCCGACAGATTGCCTCCGAGCAACTCCTCTTTGACAGTGATCCCTTTGTGCGTCGCGCGGCGGTCGATGCCGTCGGCCGACATCCGTTGCCCGGCTTGGAACGTCCGTTGATTGCCGTCTGGTTGCAGGCGGCTCCCAATGATGCCCTGCTGATTCACACGGCGAAGATGGCCGTGCGCGATGTGCTGGTTTCTGAGCAGAGCGAGATCTCGTCCGATCTCCGGATGTGGAGCAGTGCCGAACGCCGCTGCTTGCTGGAAGCCATTCTGGGGACGCATCAAGCGGCTGCGGCAAAGTTGGCCCTGCGGATGTTCCGCATCGAACCGTGGCCGGAACCCCTGGCCGCCGATCTCACTCAGTTCGTGATGCGGTACTTACCCGCCGATCGACTGGCAGAGGTGGAGTGGGTGTTGAATTATTACCGTACGCAAGGTGAAGGGCTACAGTTGGCCATCGTGCGGTCCGGTCTGCGTGGCATGCAACAGCGCGGACAAGCATTGCCCGAGTCATGGATGGCTTGGGGCAACGATCTCGCCGGTCAGTTTCTTAGCCGCAACGATGAGGGAGCGTTACGGATCGGCCTCGAATTGATTCGTGATCTGCGTCTGATCAATTCCGCGACTCTCCTACCGCAGCGCCTCGCGGAGTCCTCGTTTCCACCATCACTGCTCGTCGTCATGCTCGAAACTCTGGCAGCGCTTGATCACCCGGAACTCGTCACCACGGCGACCGCCTTGTTAAGTCGTGAAGACCTGCCGGTCGAATTGCGGCAGCAGACTGCGCAGTTGCTCGGCGGCTGGAATCGTGATGATGCCCGTGCTGCCTTGCTGGCCCGGTTGAGCACGGCTCCTTCCAACATGGCATTGGCGATCGGCCGTGGTCTGGCCCTCACTCCCACGGGAGCCGAACTGCTGTTGCAATCGATCGAAACGGGCAAGGCCTCCGCTCGATTGTTGACCGATGCTACCATCGACCAGCGGCTGCATGCCGCCAAGCTGACCGAATTCGATAACCGTCGGGCCAAGCTGCTCGAAGGATTACCCGAAGTCAGTGAAGAACTGACGCAGTTGATTCAGCAACGGAAACAGGCATTTCTGTCGGCGACTCCCAATCTGGAGCAGGGACGGCTGATGTTCGAAAAGACATGTGCCGCCTGCCATCGCATCGGCAACAAGGGAGCCAAAGTCGGCCCGGAACTTGATGGCGTCGGCCTACATGGTCTGGATCGTCTGTTGGAAGATACGTTGGACCCCAATCGGAATGTGGACGGGGCGTTTCGTTCCACCGTGCTCGTTCTCCAGGATGGCAAAGTGCTGGTGGGATTAGTGGCTCGCGAAGAAGGAGCGGTCATCGTCCTCATTAACGAACAGGGACAGGAAGTGCGGGTGAATCAGGCGGACATAGAAGAACGTCAACAGACACGGCTGTCGCCCATGCCGGCCAACGTCTCGGACAAATTGAAGCCTGAGGAGTATGTCGACCTGCTTGGCTATCTGCTGGATCAGCGGGTAGCACCAACCAAGGCCCCTTAAGTCGATCGCGATCGCCGGAACTTCAGGGCATCAATCTCCGCTATTTAATCAGTTCAATCGCCGGGGGAGCGAAGTAACAATCGCAGAGAGCCGCCGCGACATCATTCAGATTGAGTTGGAACGTATCGATATACGTATGCAGGCTGTCTGCCAGCACGTCGTCGATGCTGGTGAAATCGAGCCCGGAACTCAACCGGCCCAGCAGTTGTTCCGCGCGATTGGAGAATGTGCCCGTCGTCGAGCCGGTCATCATGCGGATGGAATCTTCAGCATAACGCAGGCAGTACCGAATCGAACGGGGGAATTCACGATCGAGCAGCAGGAACTGGATCACATCGGACGGACGAATTCGTCCATGCACTTTGCGATACATTTCCAGCGCGCTGACTGAGTTAAGTAGTGCCGTCCATTGCACCACCGTCCTTTGAACATCACCGGGGTTGGGCTGTTGTTCCCAACCGTAGGTCTTCACATCGAGGATGCGTGAGGTTTTATCGGCACGTTCAATCAGTCGGCCAATCCGTACGAAGTGCCAACCTTCACCATGCGACAAGGTGCCGTCGGTTACTCCAATAAACAATTGGCTGCCGAGTTTGATCTGATTGTAGAAGTCGTAGGTGAGATCTTCCGGCGAAAGTTCGCGGGCGGCGCGGTTCAGCAGCAGATAGAGCTTATTGATTTCTTCCCACATCGGTGTGGAAATACTCTCCCGGACGGTCCGGGCGTTTTCGCGGGCAGCCCGTGTGCAGGAGACGATCGAGTTCGGATATTCCGTATCGAGCGTGAGAAACCGCAGCACGCTTTCACGCGTGGTCTGACCGTAGCGTTCCGCGAATAACGCCCAGTCTCCCGTGGTCAGAATCAGTGGAGCCCAGGGATCATCAATGACGTCTCCCGGTTCGAGCGCCACTGTCTGATTCACATCCACGAACCGGGCTAAGTTTTCGGCCCGTTCGATGTAACGACTCATCCAGTACAGGCAATCGGCAACGCGGCTGAGCATCGGTGAGGTTTCATTCTGACGTAGTTGTGCCGTCAACGAAAATCAGCAGGGCCCGCCAGCTCCGAACTGAGCGGACACCTGCCGACTCGTGGTGATATGCTTACGTGACTCCGGCCAGTTGACTTTGCGACTGACGTTGTGCGGCTCCATTCATTCCTGGTGCGTGCGTCCCATTGCGCTTCACCACCCAGGTATCTTTGCTGCCGCCACCCTGGGAGGAATTGACCACCGTCGAACCCTTTTTCAGTGCCACGCGGGTCAGTCCCCCGGGGAGCACGTAAATGTCTTCACCACACAGGACAAACGGGCGGAGGTCGACATGCCGAGCCTCGATGGCACCATCGATCAGGGTCGGAACTGTCGACAGGTGGAGCAATGGCTGCGCCACAAAGTTTCGCGGGTTCGCAAGAATCTTCTGGCGGGCATCGTCCAGTTCTGCACGTGAAGCCTTGGGGCCAATGACGATTCCATATCCCCCCGACTCATTGGTGGGTTTGACCACCATTTCAGCGAGATGATCCAGCACATACTGGCGGTCTTCGCGCTTGTGACACAAATAGGTGGGAACGTTCGGGAGAATCGCGTCTTCACCCAGATAGTACTTGATGAGTGCCGGGACGAAGGCATAAACCGCCTTGTCATCGGCGACACCATTTCCCGGTGCATTGGCCAGTGAGACGTTGCCTTTGCGATAGACGTCCATTAGTCCAGGGACACCGAGCGCCGAATCTTCTCGGAAACACAACGGATCAAGGAAGTCGTCATCAATGCGGCGATAAATGACATCGACCCGCTTGAGACCCTTGGTGGTTCGCATATAGACGCGGTCGCCAACCACGGCCAGATCGCTGCCCTGCACCAGTTCGACTCCCATCTGCTGGGCCAGGAACGAGTGTTCAAAGTAGGCAGAGTTAAAGATTCCCGGCGTTAAGACCACAATGTTCGGCTGATCGATGCCGGGAGGAGCACAGTGCTGCAATGTGCCGAGCAGTTTCTCGGGATAGTTCTCGACCGGTGCGATGGAAAGTCCGCCGAACACCTGCGGGAAAATCCGCTTCATCACTTCGCGGTTTTCCAGCACGTACGAGACGCCGGAAGGCACCCGCAAATTGTCTTCGAGAACATAGAAGGTGCCATCGCGATCACGAACCAAGTCGGTCCCTGTGATATGGCACCAGATACCCTTGTGCGGATGCACTCCCTGGCATTGCGGTCGAAGTGTGGCTGCCGTCTCCAGCAACTCACGCGGAAAGACATGATCCTTGACGACCTTCTGGTCGTTGTACAAGTCGTCGATGAACAGGTTGAGCGCCCGGATTCGCTGCTGGAGTCCACGTTCAATGTGGTTCCAGTCCTGCTGTTCGACAATGCGGGGGATGATGTCAAACGGGAAGATCTTTTCGGTACCCCCTTCATGCCCGTAGACGTTGAAGGTGATCCCCAGATTCAGCATGGTGGCATCAGCCATCCGCTGACGTCGTTGCAGTTCCTCCGAGGAGAGCGACTGCAGGCGTTGAATTAACGATTCGGCACCGGGTCGCGGGGCACCTTCGGCTTGAATGGCTTCATCAAACAGGAATCCGCATTCGTAGTTCTCGAACATGGGAGACTCCGGCAGCGAGGGCGCATCAATGTTCGCTTCGAGGCAGAGAGCAACCCGGATACCATGTCAGCTTACGTTTGTACCGAATTCTGATACCAGTAGTACCGCTCGCGTAACATCTTGGCAACACAGAGGTAACGCTTCGAGTCTTTTCCCTTTCGCCGACCAGAGTTCCTCTTCGCCAGCAGCCCGGCTTGTAAAGAGTGCTTGGTCTTGTGGCATCTGCTCAATTATCGGGCATTAGTTCGGGCAGATTCGTTGGTGAGATTCAAGTTCGGGCTCAGGTGTTTGTCTGACGCCGCTCGCTTGCTTTGCGAATCAGCAAACCGCAACCCACGATGCTGAAAATGGCTGCGATTGACAAGCCTGCACCAAACCAGGTGCGGGAAATGCCGCGGATCGAGGCGTTGCTTTGTTCGGATTGTGGCGCTGAGGCAATCGCGATCGGTTTGCGTGGGGCGATCGAAGGAAAGGGTTCCGGTGCGGCCACTTCCGGAGGAGCCGGAGCCATGGCATGAGAGGTCTCAGCGTCCAAAATAGGACGTTCTGAACCTTCCCCTAAAAAGGGTGGCAAAGCGGGCAGCGGCTCCAGATCGCGCAAATTCCCGGCACCGATCGCGGCGAGATGGACCCTCTGTTCAGGCGGGAGATGGTTGGCCGGCACTGCCTCGGGAGCCGTTGCGGGGACCATGGTAAGAGCCGATCGGTTGGCCATCACTTGCCCCGTGTGATCGCTCGATTCCGCTGATGTTGATTCGGCCGAACCGATCGGTATCGCTTCCGGGATCGATTCGATGCGGGGTTCCATGATGGCGGGTTGAGATCTGGCCTCTGGCTCGATGCTGTCGAGTGGCCAGGTTGCCAACTCTTCCGGACCGAGAACAGGCTGCGGAGCTTCTTGACGCTGATGCATCGCGGCTTCAATTCGCCGCAGCAGGTCTCGGGGGCGGTCTTCATGCGGCAGATAATCGAGGTGGGCCGTCTCGGATAATTCTTGAGCCTGTTCCGCAGCTCGCTTGGCCTCATTCAGTCGTCCCAGTTGCAAGAGGTGCTGTGCCCAACTGACTAACGCCTCAGCCCGGAGCTGTAAGGGATGCCGTTGCTGCTCAGCCAGTTGCTGGCTTTCCTGCTTCTCGGCGTCCGCTGTAAGAGCGGCTTTCAATTGTTGAATGCGCTGGTCAGGGTCGGCGATTGAGGCAGAGACTAACTGGGCCTCCCTGTCGCTCGCAGCCATTTCCTTCGACTCGAACCCACCGTACGGGAGCGGATTCAAATCACCTTGCGTGATGGCTTCGGGAGAGGCTGCAGTGGAGGCCGATTCACCGGTCGCTGCATTTGTGAGCTCGGCGGTCTCGAATGGATCATCAATGGAAGCGACACCTGCTGGTGCGGAGTCGGCGGCTTGGGCAGACCAGTCGATCTGGTTCGCCGTCACTTTCGCGACCGGTTCTTCCTGGGTCGCAGCCTCACTATTCTGATGCCAGGGAACAAAGGATGAAGTCGCCTGCCGTGTCTGACTGCGGGTACAGCCAATCGAAGCCATCAGGCCAACAGAAATCGTGAGCAGCAGCCACCGAGTGTGCT
Organism: bacterium; assembly: GCA_016125225.1. Classification (GTDB taxonomy): domain Bacteria; phylum Planctomycetota; class Planctomycetia; order Planctomycetales; family Planctomycetaceae; genus DSVQ01. Next base: position 192,458 of record WGME01000004.1, read on the forward strand.
TCGCCTGATCGATTCCGTTCCTGCGCACGCCCCTACTCCCTCCGTCATGCTGCCGTAATTGGGAGGGATCGACACTTCTAACTGATAAATTGAATCGATTTTGCGGATTGGGGTGAATTGCATGACTTTTCGGCGATGCTGTTTGCCGGTGTTAAGTGCCGAGGCTCAGAGAGATGGTGCTCGGTGTGGCTACTTCGTCGAAGAGTTCAATTTCGGTCTCACCGGGACCACGACGCTTGGCGCGATACATGGCGGCATCGACCCGGGAGAGACACGTTTCAACCGTATCGGGGGGCCGACGAAAGACGACCACGCCGGCAGAAACGGAGAGCGGTGAAAACTGCCGCTCGAGAGCGAACCGGATTTCGGTTCGTAAACGCTCGAGAATCGGCTCTGCTTCACTTAAGTCGGCTTCGGCGAGCAGTACGACAAACTCATCGCCACCCAGACGAGCCACGGTGTCGTATTGGCGGACATGAGTTCGCAAAGTCTCCGCGAACGTGACCAGAACACGATCTCCGGTGAGGTGTCCCTGCTGATCGTTCAGCATCTTAAAGCCATCGCAGTCCCACAGGACCAGGGTAAAGGGGCGGCCATATCGATGCTGTCGAGCCATTTCGGCCGTCAGAGCTTCATGAAGCGCTTTACGGTTAAAGATGCCCGTGAGGTAATCGCGACGTGCGAGAACTTCCGCCTTGTTCCAGAGGCAACGCAATTCATCGAGACCATAGACCAAAACCATACCCGCCAGCGATTGACTGAAAAGCATGGGCCAGAGTTGGACGAAATCTGGATGATGACAGTGCAAAGCCGCCGTGAGGCCAGTGATGAGCAACAACACGACCCAGCCCAGTTTGCGGCCGCCTCGCCAGGTCAGCACGAGAGCCAGCACCACATCCCAGGGAAGTCGCCATAGAACCTGTTGCGACCATAGGCTGACGAGCAAGGCCACAATCCAGCCTAAGACTAGTATCACACGGATGGTTCGCCCACGACCAGCGGAGTTGCTCTGCAGAGGCGGTAGCTTCGCTCGTTCCTCTGCAGAGATCGTGTTCACGGAAGACCACTCGATCTGACGAAGGCAGCGACGCGTGAAACTCAAGGACTGCTTGGCAATAAGGCCTGCAACTGCTCAATCACCTCGGCTGTTGCTGGATAAATGAAAGGCTGAACGTGCGACATGCGGCCGGCAGGTTCGCCTTCTCTTGGCGGCATTTTTCGAGGGAAATTGGGAATCGGCCCTTGAGTGACTATGTAGCTCCCAGGCTCGATGCCACGCGATAGCGGAACGATGACTTCGCCCTGTGGCAAGGCAACGGGCAGTTCTCCCGTTATTGCCAAGGTCTTGGCCGCGAGTTCCCCTTTCCAGACCCGTGTGACCGTCAATTGCGGGGGCTGACTCGACGACAGCGTTCCCTGAACCACAAACGTGGCGGCTTGCACCTGGACCGGATTCAGCACCACCGGGTTGGAATCCAGGAAAACCAGTGTCACCAGAATGCCGCACCACAAACAGGCCAGTACGGCAATGCCCCAACTCTGCGGCTTACGAGACAGAGTGGGCGGCGGAGCGGGGAGGGTGGCCGACGTCAATCCTGAAAGGCCTTCGAAGTGTCGATGCGGTATTCGTCGCGGAAGACAGTCTCGAAAGAGAAGACATCGAAGAAGTCGCTGAGCTGATCGCGATCGGTCTTACGCAGCTCACCCCGATCAATCATTTCGAATACAATGTGCCCGACATCTTCCGTTGCAAGAATGCCCCACGACTTAAAGACACTGGGGGCCATCATTCCATAACGCTTGAGACCGAGAACGCGGACACCATCCAGCAATTCCTGGCCAGAGATATGTGAGCTGTCGTCTTCGACGTCGGACTTCACCTGCAGTCCCATCAGTTCCTGCGCTTCGTGCAACGCCTCAGTGACAAACACGTAAGCCTGAGGGTGGTAACGGAGGCGGAATCGGCGGGTCGAAGTCGACAATCCCATAGTTTTTGTCGTTTCAGTGCTACGGTAGGAAATTCGTCCCGATGGCAGTTTTAGGAGTGCGAACGACCCACACCCGGCCATCCCAGTTGACTATACATCGTCTGACCGATTGCTCGGAAGTGAAGTCCACTCTCTTTCTACGCAAAAGTCTTGGTCGACAGTGAACACAAAGCGGCAATCTCCGCCGCTTTTCAGGCTTCTGAAAGTCATCTCCGGCTCAGTGAGGCCGCGGATTCAGCACAAAGACGCAGTAAATCGCTCCGGCAATGCAGACGAAGCCCAACCAGTCGTTCCAGCGTAACCGCTCGCCCAGAAACGAGACCGAGAAGACTGCAAAGACCAGCAGGGTGATGACTTCCTGAAGAATTTTGAGCTGCGGAGCCGTGAACTGGCCGTGCCCATAGCGGTTGGCCGGTACCTGAAAGCAGTATTCGACGAAGGCAATTCCCCAACTGGCCAGGATCGCCAGCCACAAGGGAGACGACTTGAACTTCAAGTGCCCGTACCAGGCAAACGTCATGAAGATGTTGGACATCAGCAACAGCAGGATGGTCGACATGTCGGCCCCGTTCCGTCATTCAGAAAATCTGAACATTATGTCGGCATTCCCGGTGATCAGGTCGCAATCACGGCGTCGTGCTTCTTTTGGGATGCGTCGTTAGTGTTTTCATAGTAATGGGTTATAGCGTGACATTGGTGCCGACGTGCGGCATTCAGCCGGTGATCGGATGATAAGGATTGTGTCAGCATTAAGGACTCTTCAAAAAAACTCAAAATTTCTAACCGCTGATTTCGCCCCAAGTTGTGGGGTCTTTTGTCAACGCAAACCCTAGTCGTTGTGTTTCGGCGTCTTGACAATCTTGAAGCGCAGATTAAAGTGCTGCGAATGGCCACGCACAACAAATTGGGGGTCGACACGTAGAATCTACCAGCTCTTGTGTCATTTTCCTTTCTTTTCCCCCAGTATGAGCAACATTAGTTCACCAGAAAATTGTGTGCGCGCCGATGTTGCTGCCGGGTGTCGGCAGTTCAGTCCCCGAGTCCAATGATGGAGTGTGCATGATGCACGAGACCAATGGAGTGTCCGCAGCGGGATCAGTTTCGGTGACTTCGAATGGTCACGGAAATGGTCATGCCGCGCCAACAATTCCCTCACCTGCTTCTAATGGAAAAGCCTCTTCTGTGCGTACCCTGCCCGAGCGACAACCTCTGCATATTGAACCGACTTTCTGCCCCACGAACGCGGCAGACCCGTTCGACACCGTTCAATGGGATCTGCGCACCGCCGCGATCAAAGATGAGAACGGCAAAGTCCTGTTCGAGCAGACCGACTGCGAAATCCCGGCCCCATGGAGCCCGCTGGCGACCAATGTCGTCGTCAGCAAGTATTTCTACGGTGAACACGGCACCGCCGAGCGCGAACACAGCGTCCGCCAGGTGATTCACCGCGTCGCCCGCACCATCGCCGACTGGGGCACCGAAGATGGCTACTTCGCCAGCCGCGAAGATGGCGAAATCTTCTACCGCGAACTCGCTTGGCTGTGCCTGCACCAGTACGGATCGTTCAATTCCCCGGTGTGGTTTAATGTCGGCCTGTATCATCAGTATGGCGTGACCGGTTCTCGTGGTAACTACTACTGGGATCGTACCACCGAGCAGGTTGATCGTCCGACGACACCCTATGAATACCCGCAAGCCTCGGCCTGCTTCATTCAGTCGGTCGATGACAACATGGAAGACATCATGCGTCTCGCCACCAGCGAGGCCATGCTCTTCAAGTTCGGCTCCGGCACCGGGACCGACCTGTCGACCATTCGCGGTTCGAAGGAAAAACTCTCCGGCGGCGGTACACCGTCTGGCCCGCTGTCGTTCATGCGGGTTTACGACCAGATCGCGGCCGTCGTGAAGTCTGGTGGCAAGACCCGCCGGGCTGCCAAGATGCAGTCGCTGAAAGACTGGCATCCCGACATTCTCGAATTCGTGCAGTGCAAGCTGAAGGAAGAGAAGAAGGCCCGCGTGCTGATCGAGTCGGGCGAGTACGATTCTAATTTCAACGGTGAAGCCTACAGCTCAATCATGTTCCAGAACGCGAACCTTTCGGTCCGCGTCAGCGATGAGTTCATGCGAGCCGTCGAAACCAACGGCAAGTGGAAGACCCGCTGGGTCACCGACGCCAACCGCGAAGGTCCCACTTACGATGCCCGCTACGTCATGCGGCAGATGGCTGAAGGGGCCTGGTACTGCGGCGATCCCGGCGTGCAGTACGATACCACGATTAACCGTTGGCACTGCTGCCCGAACAGCGGCCGCATCAACGCGTCGAACCCCTGCTCGGAATACATGTTCCTCGATGACACCGCTTGTAACCTCTCCAGCTTGAACCTGCGGAAGTTCCAGAAGGCCGATGGCACGTTCGATGTTGATCGTTACCGCAAGGCGGCTTCGATCTTCATCACGGCCCAGGAAATTCTGGTCGATCACGCGAGCTATCCCACGCCGGATATCGCCGCGAACAGCCATAAATACCGTCCGCTCGGCCTCGGGTTCGCGAATCTCGGCAGCCTGTTGATGTCGATGGGTATTCCCTACGACAGCGACGCCGGCCGTGGCATCGCGGGTTCACTCACCGCGCTCCTCACCGGACAGGCTTACCTCACCAGCAGCCGCATCGCCAGCTTCATCGGTCCGTTCGCGGGCTATGAAGAGAACGCGGCACCCATGCTGCGGGTGATGCGCATGCACCGCGATGCCTGCGACCGCATCGATTACTCCTGCCCGGAATATCTCCGCAAGGCAGCGGAAAAGGTCTGGGACGAGTGCGTCGATTCCGGCCGGGCCTACGGCTATCGCAATGCCCAGGCCACCGTGCTCGCACCAACCGGGACCATCGCCTTCATGATGGACTGCGATACCACGGGCATCGAACCCGATATCGCCCTGGTGAAGTACAAGCAACTTGCTGGTGGCGGGATGCTGAAGATCGTGAACCGCACGGTTCCGCTGGCCCTGCAGAAGCTGGGTTACGAACAGGCGGCGATCGAACGGATCGTCCAGCACATCGAAGCGAAGGACACCATCGAAGGTGCCGCCGACATTAAGGCCGAACACCTTCCCATCTTCGATTGTGCCTTCAAGGCCGCGAACGGCACCCGTTCGATTGCCTGGCGGGCCCACATCACCATGATGGCGGCGGCTCAACCGTTCCTCTCGGGAGCCATCTCGAAGACGGTCAACATGCCGGCCGAATCGACGGTCGAAGACATCGAAAAAGCTTACATCGAAGGGTGGAAGCTGGGCCTCAAAGCCCTTGCCATCTACCGCGACGGTTCCAAGCAGAGCCAGCCCCTCAATACCAAGAAGGATGGCGACAGGAAGAAGGGAGGTCAGGTCAGCGGCCCGCAACGCCGCCGGCTCCCGGCCACCCGCCAGTCGGTCACCCACAAATTCTCAGTGGGCGGCCATGAAGGTTACATCACGGTCGGCATGTTCGAAGACGGTTTGCCCGGCGAACTCTTCATCAGCATGGCGAAGGAAGGCAGCACCATCGGCGGGCTGATGGACGTCATCGGCACCGAAACGTCGATGTGTCTGCAATATGGTGTCCCGTTGCAGGTGCTGGTCGACAAGTTCTCTCACATGCGGTTTGAACCGGCCGGTTGGACGGGCAACCCGGATGTGCCGAACGCCAAAAGCGTGGTCGATTACATCTTCCGCTGGATGGCGATGCAGTTCATTTCCGGTTACCGCGAGGCCAACGCTCCCAAACGGATTGTGGACTCGGCCGGTGAAGAGGGAGAGGACGACGGCGCGGAAGCGCATCGTCCGGCTGTGGTTGCCCCCAAGGGTGAGCCAACAACCCCAGCCGCCGCCGACCGGCTCCCCACGATGATCAAGCATCGGATGCAGACCAGCTTGAAGGTGGCGACGCCTTCAAATGGTCACGGCAGCCTGGAAGAACAAAGCAATCAACGGAGTGCCCAGTTCGCCAAGTTCCAATCCGACGCCCCCAGCTGCGACAACTGCGGAGCGATCACCGTCCGCAACGGCAACTGCTACCTCTGCCACAACTGCGGCAACAGCCTCGGATGTAGTTGAGACAAGAGTCGAGAGCGGAGAGACCAGAGCCAGGCATTGATTTTTCTGGCTCTGGACTCTGGACCCTCGCCTCTCGACAAAACAAAAAACAGCCGACGACATTGCTGATGGATTGGCGTGCCGCTTGGCGTCAGGACCCCTCGGTCAACGGAATTGACCGAGGGGTTTCTGCGTTTGTAGGGTGTCAGAGGGTGATGATCAGTCACTCGTAAGGACCGCGGCAGGGTGGCACTGTCAAAAGCATACCATGCTTCTTGTGTGCCACTGGCTTTGCCAGTGCCGATCGGCGTCAATCGAACACTCCGGGGGGAGGGCCGTGAATGAAGGGTAATTCTGGGAACTGCTGGCGGGGCGGTTCACACAGATAGTACCGGGCGGATGACCACGGCCAATCGGTCGCTTGAGTACACAAACCTCGATGGACAGGATTCTGATGGATGTAGTCGATGGCGGCCGTGATGGCTGGGGGACTGAAGAAATTCCGATCAAAACCACCCCCTTCCTGCCAGAAACGGAAACAGGTTTTACCGGGACGTTCTTGAACGGTCAGATTTGCGATCAACGGAGAGTTTCGGTCGATCAGAATCTGTTTGATGACTTTCGAAAAGGGCTGCTTGATCCGGGCCAGATAACGACCGAACTGTGGCTCGGCCGATCGGGGATTCGTCAGCACGTGGAGGTGTTCGGGCATGAACACGAAAGCCACCAGATCAAACTGCTCAAGTCGCCCGGCCTCTTCAATCGTTCGAGAGAGCTGTTCCTGCCAAGTGTCGTTGGTGAGCAAGGCCCTTCGTTGATAGCACGAGAAGGTGAACTCGTGCAGATGTCCCGGCTCGTGGTAGTACTTGACCTGCTTCCGATGAGGCATCGGTTGTTCTCCCCGTGGAGGGGAAGCATACCGGCTTGATTGTTTCTCGGCACTGGCAGAGCCAGTGGCACACAATCAGTCCTGCTCAGTTGCTGACAGTAGCTCCTGCCGTTCGAACCTACTTCGCGGCCTCCACCGACACGAACACCGGCGGGCTGCTGTAGGTGGCTTTCATCACGAAGTTGATCGCAAAGTTGGCCATCACCGAGCAGACCTGCTTCTCGACCGGCGGGGCGGTCTTGTCGGCCTTTAGGACAATCAACCCTTCGCTCGCACCATTCGAAAGCAGCGTCTTACTTTTGCTGCCATCGATCGTGACCCCTTCCGGCAGCGTGTTTGCAAAGACCGAGTTCAAATGCTGGAACAGGCAATCGAGGGTGATGTTCGCTTTCACATCAGGAGCCCGTTCGAGTTTCACCTGAATCGCCTGCGATTCGCCCGGCTTGAGTCGCACTTCTGTCGTACTGAGCGTGATGCTGCGAATGTCTGACGGTTCACCCACGCAGACCACATGATCATCGGACATGTAATGGCCCCGTCCTCCACCTGGCATGTAAATCTCCTGCCAGGGGCTGGCTTGTGCGACAAGTTCCAGCGGCGGTTGTCCTTCGCCCTGAGGATGGGCCGCTGTTCCGCGAATGGTGATGCGGGCCATTTCGAGCGGCGCGTCAGGAGCGGCCGATAAGATGATGGCACCATCAACCGGCTTGCCGGGGAGAATCCGTCCGCAGGTTGCCGTGACACCCGCCGGGAGACCATCGACCGCGAGTTCAATCTCGCCGGTGAAGCCGTGCTTACGGATCGCACGGACGAAGATCACACCATGCGTGCCGGGGGTGAGATTGGTTTTGTCGGTATCGACCTGTAGCTCGAAATACGGCTTTGTGGGCGTGATGGCGAGGGCATAACCGAATCCGTCGCCGCCACGCAGATGGACATCACGAATTTCAACGAAGTACTTGCCATCGGCCGGAGCCGTCCAGCCTTCGATCCAACTATCGGCATAGGTGAGCTTGCCAGAACGGGAATCGTCTTCCTCTTTCAGCAGTTGCCCCTTTTCGTTGAGGATGCGTACGAGGCTGTCGAGTTGCGAATCATACCGCCGGGCCAGCACCTCGAAGGAAAGCTGATCCCCTTTCTTTGCTTCGAAGGTGTAGACGTCAACATCGCTGGTCTTTTCCATGCGGCCGTTGATGACGACCGGCGTGGTGATGGCGACGGCCTGTTCGGCGGTGTCGTTCTCGGTGGCGGGTTCCGCGAACACCGGTTGATCGGTGACATAAACTGGCACCGGGTTGGACGGACCATCGGCTAGGGGCAAAGTCAACCAGCGCTGGCCGAGTGACCCCGCCGCTGCGAGCAACTGGCCTGATTTCGTATCACCCAGATTCCAGCCGGTGAGTTGCACGTCGGTCGCCTGATCGGGGTTCACGGCGAGCGGCGTGACTTGGGCGATTACCGGCCGGGCATGAGCTTCGATGGCGTATTCCCAGTAGACATTCCCCTGATAACGGACATCGCGAATTTCGAGCGTATATTCCCCCGATTGAGCGAATGTATGAGCGAGGAACGGGTCGGCATAAAAGAAATTGTCCGACATGGCGACCACGCTGCCTGAGGCATCCCGCAGAAAGAGAATCGGGTCGATGTGGTTTTGCAGGTCGTGGATTTTGTCTTCGAGACGTTGGCCGCGCACTAGGAAGGTGAACGATTGCCCGGCTTCAACATGGAACTTCCAGAAGTCGGTGTCTTCGCTCTTTTCGATGACGCCACACATTGTGGCGGGGAGCGTGACTTCCTGGGCTTTGTCAGGTGTGTTGTTGTCGCCGGTGGGTTCCATCGTGACGGGATCGCGAACGACCACGAGTTGACCGATCGTGCTGGCACCATTCGGCGTCGCGAGGCGGAACTCACGCGGGCCGGGTAAGGCATCGGTCGCCACGGTGATTTTCAGTTTCAGTTTGGTAAGGTCCTTGGGCTTCTCCCCCGGTTTGAGTTCCGGCATTTCAGGAGCGATCACTTCGGCTGTCACCCCTTCGCCAGAGACAAAGACCTGATGCGTCCCCAGCATGGTGTACCGCGATTGGACTTCGCATTCGGCCGTGGTCCCTGCCTGCACCGCGACGGGTTTGAGACCCATGACCATAGGATATGAAGTCTGTGCGCTGGCGATGGTGCACGTGGTTAGCAGCAAACAGGCAAGTGTGATCTTGTGAGTGACCATGGGTCGATCCTCATGTGTTGCAGACACCCAGGGATCGCGATCCCTGGGCTTCAAGAGTCAATTCAACGCACAAACAAAAACGCTTTGCTGTTGAGCAGTGCCCACAGCAGGTCTTCGTAGCCTTCTTTCGGCGACGGGTAGTCTTTCACCAACTGCTCGGCCGAGGAGATTTCGTTCGTGGTCGCCGGGCGGTTGAGCGTGACGAGATACAACTCGTTCACGATCTCGGCGTGCGGCTTCTTTTCTTCCAGCAACTTGGCCACGCGGCTCGATTTGTCGGCGATCTTGTTGGTGATGATGTCGCCATTCAGCGTGTGCAACGCTTGGGCGAGATTCGGGTCGGGTGCCCGTTCGCATTCACACACGCTGACACGCCGGGGTTTGGCGAAGGTGTTCAGGAAATAATCCGGGTACTCGGCGTCGGGGATTTCGATCGCCCGTGTGCCGAGCGGCAGGTCTTTGAATTTCGTCTGTGAGCCGGAGGCATAATCGATGGCGTCGAGCAGCGGTTCAGCCGGTAACCGCTTCACCAGGAAGTGGCTGTAGAACCGCGTGTCGGCGAGATTGCTCGACGTCGGTTGCGAATCGAGTTGGTACAACCGGCTCGACATGATTGCCCGGATCAGATGCTTCAGGTTGTAACCACTCTGCACGAAGTCATCCGACAACGCTCGCAACAGGGCGGCATTGGAAGGCGGGTTGGTGGCCCGCATGTCATCGACCGGTTCGACCAGACCGCGACCGAGGAGGTAACTGATATACCGGTTGACCACGGCATCGGCGAAGGCCCGGTTATCGGCGGAGGTCATCCAGTGGGCGAGGGCAATGCGGCGATCGAGCGGGTGGTCGGCCGGCTCGGCATCGAGTGGTTTCGGAGCCATGGTCTTGCCGGTGCGTGGTTGGCGGACTTCGCCGGAGGTCTTGGCGACCACCACGCGTTCACGTCCGAACAGACCGAACTCCTGACTATTCTTGATCCCCACGCGAGCGAAGAAGGCGGCGAAGGCGAAGTAATCGTCCTGGCTGTACTTCTCGAACGGGTGATGATGACACTGGGCACATTGCAGTCGCACGCCGAGGAAGAGTTGCGCCGTTGATTCAGCCATGTCGTTCGGATTGGAATTCACCAGAAAATAGTTCGCCGGACCATTGGAATAGACCGACCCTTTGCCCTGCACCAGTTCTGCAACGAAGCGGTCGAAGGTGACATTATTGCGGAACTGTTCCTTGATCCAGTTGTGCAGCGACCACATGCCCTGGTCTTGCAGATCGCGGCTGTTGGTCCGCAGCAGGTCCGACCATTTCAACGTCCAATAGGCGGCGTAGCGGTCGTTGTATTGTCCCTTGTGCGATGAGTCGGCGAAGCCGAGCAGTCGATCAATCCAGATCTGCCGTTTGTTGGGTTCGGTGGACGCGGTGAACTCGTTGATTTCTTCGAGCGTTGGTAATGTGCCGGTGGCGTCGAGGAAGATCCGTCGCAGGAAGGAGTGATCATCACACAACGGCGAGGGTTCGATGCCCAGTTCCTGGAACTTGGTGGCGGCGAGTTCATCGACGTAGTTCTGATTGGTCCAGCCGGTGAGTTGGAAGTTGGGTTGATAGGGGACCACAAAGGTGCAGACGTCGGCCTGACCTTCAAACCGCACCATCACCGCGGCCTGACCTTGCCCCTGCACATGGCAACGGCCTTCCTTATCAACCGTGACCACGCCTTCATCGAGCGTATCGAAACGGGCCCAGGCGGTGACATCGCGGACTTCACCGTCAGCGTATTCGGCGACCACGCGTAATTGCTGATCGATATTCGGCTCACAGACACGTTGCTGCGGCGAGACGGTTAACTTGGCAATCACACGTTCTTCCGTCTTGCCTTCAGGGCAACCGCCACGAATCCAGGCTTCCAAGGTGAGGTAATCACGCGAGCCAGGTTCGAGACGACGACCGCCACCGTGCGGGGTTTGCATGGTCGGTTTGCGGAGCAGCAGGCTTTGCTGCGGATCGAGCAGGTTGATGCGGCGGCCTTGCGCATCACGCACCATTGCCAACCGGTCCGCAGGGGGATCAAAGCCGAAGACCGAGAGCTTGAAGCCGCCCTGGCCATATTGTGCCGCATGGCACGCGCCGAGAGCACAGCCCGATTTGGTGAGGATCGGCCGGACTTCATCCAGAAAGCTGACCACCGGTTCCGCCACCACCCCAGAGACCGTCACGGGAACCGAAAGGGTTTTGTCATTCGCTGTGACCAGAATGGTGGTGGTCCCATCGGCTTTGGGGATCACGCGACCTGTGGCCGTGACATCGATAATCGCAGGATCTTGTGCGGAAAACTTCGCAATCACCGTCCAGTCAGATACACGGGAAATCGGTTCGTTTGATGCGGGGCGGACCAGCAGTTGCGTTTGTGCAAAGGCACTGGAGAGCGTTACCTCAGCCGGTTCTACGACGAGATCTTGAGCACGGGCCGTACTGGGGAGCATCCCAATGAAAACAGCAACGAACAGACATCCGGCCAGTGGACGGGTCATATCAAACCTCCGCAGGTGGGATGAATCGACAGGGGGGACAAGGGGGGCGGGACAACGCATCAACCTGTATTATTGCGTCTTCCTCGGCGGAACGCTACCGGAATTTTGACTCGTTTTCCGGGGAACCGGGGAGGCTTTACGGAAAGGTTTCGCGTAAGATCGGCTCGTACCGTTTGCGTCTCATGGATGGTCCCCGCTGATGCTCACCTTTCCCGCACCGTTTCCCTGGTGGTTGTGGATCCTTTCTGCCTTGTGGGTGGGCACGTTGTGTCTGCGGCGGTCATTGCCCGTGTCCTCGGAATGGAACCGCTGGTTGAACGGGCTCATCGTGGTTTACACGGCCCTGGTCCTCTACATGTCATTGAAAAGCACGTGGCCCCGGGACTGGTCGATGGGGTTGTGGACCTGGGGACTGTGTGCGGGTTTCAGCAGCGTGACGGCCCTGGGTGGAGCACTCTGGTCGATTTGTAGCGAATCCTCACGTTCTTGGCGCTGGGGCAGCGGGCTGGCCTATTTCGGGTTGTCTGGACTGTCGGCCTGTCTGGAGTCGTTCGAATTGGCAGTGATGGGGGTAGCGGCCTGTGGATTGATCCTGCTCGATTCGCAGTCAGCAGATCATGATTCTCAGTCGAGACCCGGCAGATCATCTGCGGTCCTCGTGGCGATCGCCGCAACGCTGATGTGTGTGGCCTGGTTAGGGGTCGTGCAATACGGGTTGCGTGTGGAAGGGCAACGTCCCGGACCGAGTCGCTGGTACACCGTAATCCCTGCTGTGGAGGCGGTGCAGCGCTGGCGGACGATGGCGGGTGATGCGCTTAGCGGCACGGCTGTGTCACCCACACACATGATTCTAGCGGCTTCGGTTGTGATAGTCGTGTGGCTTGGTCGGCGGCATGGGATAACGAGCGAAGAGACCGCTGTCGGGGAGGTGGTCTCATGACGGAAGCTCAATGCTCCCTGATATTGATTGTTGCCGGGATGGTGGCGACTTTGGGGGGAGTCGCGTTGTGGATGACGGGATCTCGCATTGAACCCGCACGGATGAGTGTGTTACTGGCCTTTGCATTGGCTGTGAGCTTGGTCGCTGTGGGACGCTGGCAGCAAACCGCCGCGGCCGATGTATTGAGCTGGTGGCTGATGTTGATGGCCTTGCCCCTGCTCTGGCCGACCGCGACGTCGCCCGCAAAAACAGTGGATCACGAACGCCCACCCGAGGGGACCTTCCCGGCGGTGACCGCATTGCACCAGGAGGCGTCAAGCGATGCCTGAGGCGTTGATCGGGGCATTGCTGGTAGTCCCACTGGTGGGGGCGTTGACAGCCGCATGGTTGCGACGCGGTTTGCAATCGTCGACCGTGCCAATTGGTCTCTGCGGCGTCGTGCTCTTGCAGTGGTGCGCAGTTCTGGGATGGCTGTCATGGGGGCAGGATGCGGATGTCCTCACCTGGCCATTCCACAAGGCCGGTTCCACATATTCGTCGATCACAATGACGATCGATCTGACGCGGGCATTCGCACTGTTGACAACGGCGAGCGCGCTAGGGGCCGTATTGTGGTCGCCCTCCGAAAAACTGTGGTCGCTGTTTCAACACCGTTGCGGCTGGTGGGTGTTATGTCTGGCGAATTTGTTCTGGCTGAGTGATGACCATCGGATCTCACTGCTGGCTCAGGCGGGACTTCTGGGCGTGGGGTGTCTCTGGGTGGCCTGGTCCTCGCCTCATGCCTCCGCTCCTGTGACGGCCCGTCAGATGTGGATCACGCTGACCTGTGGCGATGTGGTGTTATGGGCGATGGCGTTGTGGTGGTTTTTGCAGTTTCAAACAACCAGTTGGAGTGCAGGCTCGCGGCTGACTGACTGGCAGGGCTGGGCCGAGTCGGCTCCCGTCGTCGTCACCACGTGCGGACTTGCGTTATGGTGCGGCGTACTCGCAAGAGGCCTGCAGTTTCCGCTGGGGTCTCTGTGTGACCGCGTCAGCGAACTTGATGGCCGCGCGTGTGGATTGTTGTTCGGCATCATTCTGGCACCGATCGGCTGGCGCTACCTCAGCGCGGCGTCACCAGTCTTCTGGCTCTCACCGGAAAGTTATCATCTGGTGCAGGGGGCGGCGATGTTATCCGCCGGGTTATCGGCCTGGTTCAGTCTCTGCTCGGTCGATCCGCGGGTGAAACTGGCGTGGCTTGGCAGCTGGCAAGGGTCGTTCGTGATCGCCGCCTTATTGACCGATGCTGACACGGGACCCCGACTCAGTTTACTGCTGTGGACATCGGGGCTGTGTGTGATCGCGGTCTGGTTCGGACTGTGGGTGACAGAATGCGATGGAGCAACAGCGTCAGCAGCCACATCGCCGGCCGAACACGAGTCGACGGTGGAGGAACCGGTGATCTTTTCTTTCACCAGTTGGCAGTCGGGTCGGCAGCAGAGTTTTTCATGGTCGGCGATGTCACGCACGCTGCAGCAGGCGGGCAACCCGTTCGGGCGCACGGAAGCGGCCCCTGCGGTTCCTCGACACGTGACGGCGGTCGGAGGCCCCGGCATGGCCACCTGCCTGTCTCTGTTGTTGGCGCTGGGACCGCTGGCGGTGTGTGCGGCCTGGCCTGTGGGGACAGTCTTGACGAACAGGCCCGATGAATCAAAAGCCATCGCAAGCTCCCCGATGTCGGAGGTTTCTCTGGGTTCGTTGCTCGCACTGACAGCCGGGTTATGGGCATTGACGCGGTTGGTGATGACTACGCAACGGGCAACGATTCCGGCATCAGCTCGGCTGTGGTGTCTGGTGGGAGTGTTGCCACTGGTTCCCTGGCTGGTCTTTGGAGTGATTGCGGAGGTCCATCCCGGTTGGGCCCGCGTATCTCCCAACCTGCAGACCATGGCGACAGGCATCGCGGTTCTGGTCGGCATCGTTTGCGGCTGGGCCGGGGGATCGTCAACCGGTGCCAACGTCCGCCGGACGAGTTTCGAAACACTGAAGCGTCTGGGACAACGACGATTGTATGTCTCGCAGTTGTGGTTGCTGGGACTCAATCTGCCGTTGCGGGCAGCGGCTCAACTGTTGCGATTTCTCGATTGGTTTCTGATTGATGGTGTCTTGTTGAAGGGGATGGGTTGGCTGTTGAGCCAGAGCCGCCGATCGGATGACGATTTGCATCCTCACGAGGCAGGGTTCTATGCTCTGTCGGTCGGGATGGGAGCCTTGGCCGTGGCCTTCACGTTAATGTGGCTGTCCCAATAACCCGATTTCGTCAGACCGCATCGGTCTCGGTTATCGATTGGTGTTGATTCATTTCCTCGAACTTAAGTGGCGGCGCTCGAAACGTGTGGGAGACGATCGAAACGTCGGGACCGCTGTGGCTGGCCCTGCTGGTGATTTCGCCAGTCTTGGGCGCCCTTGCCACGCTTTGGGCGGGACGCTCTTCCAACACGGTGGCCCGACAGACGGCGATCGCGCAAGCCAGTGTCACGGCTTTGCTCGCGACCATTCTGATCAGCCTGTCGGGACAAGTGGCATCAGGCGATACCGAAGCAACGGGGCCACAAGGTCTGCAAATTCCCTATTGGTCCTGGACGGTTGATGCCCCCGCATCGCCGCCGTGGTCGATCGAGGTAGCTCTCTCCTTGGGTATGGAATCTGTGAATCGTCCGCTCTTGCTCGCGGTCCCCTGGCTGGCGGTCGCGAGTTTGATTCTGACATCGCCGCAACGTCCGCCCTTGTTCTATGCTGGCGTGTTGTGCGTGGAAGCGTTGGCATTGATCCACTTTGCCGCTCAGGATGCCGTCACCTGCCTGGGGTCGGCCGAATTATTGATCGGTCTGTGCTGGTGGCTAACCGGGTGGTATGGCAGCAGCGAGCGACGAGCGGCGGCCCAGCGTTATGCCGCCATAGCCTGGCTGGGCCAGCGACTCTGGTGGTTTGCCTTGCTGGCGTTGGCTATGGCTGCGGTGTGGGTGCAACTGGAACTGCGGTCGTCTCCCACCGCCATCGAATTCGGCTGGTCGCAACTAGCGGTTCTGTTGCCGCGGTTCGTCTCGCGCTACATCTCCAGTTTTGAATACTGGGCCGTGACTTCATCGCTGATCGTCATGGTCTTTGCGGCGGGTTTGTTCATCCGCAGTGCATTGGTTCCCTGCCATGGGTGGTTGCCGTTGTGGATTCAGGAAGCCCCGCCGGCTTTGGTGATTCTGCAAACAGGCGGATTGGGGTTAATGGCCGGGGCATTGTACCTGCACACGTTGGCCCCATTGTGGGCGGTGCAACCCGTCCCCTTTTCCTGGGGCCTGTATGGCGGCGCGATCACCGCGATCGTGGGGGGATTCCTCGCCCTGGCACAAACCGATTTGCGAAAGTTTGTGACCTACGCCTGGCTCAGCCGACATGGCTGGGGTTGGATGGGCATCAGTCTGGCCACGGCCGCCGATGTCCGTGCGGGTTGGCTTTCCTTGTGTGGATCGGCTTGGGAATTTACGGCCGTGTTTTGTGCCGTCCTGCTGCTCGAAAGCCGCTACAACACTCGAGAAATTGATGCCTTTGGCGGGCTGTCGCGCAAGTGCCCACGACTCGCTGCCGTAAGTTGCCTTGTTGCCTGGTGGGCGGTCGTCAGTCCGTGGTTGCCGTGGTCGCAGGACATGTGGGCCTGGCAAGCGACATTGCTGGGGATCGCTCCGGGGTGTTGGCTGATGGGCATCGTGGGGCAACTGTTGGTGGCTTGGTCCACCGTCTGGTTGTTGCAACGAATTTACTTCGGCCGCTTGCGGGAACCACTTCCCGACCCCCGTTTTTTCACGGCGAGTTCACCGCAACCCGAGACTCCCTCATGGCACGCTCCTCCGGTATTGGATGTGGTGATTGATGACCTAACGCCCCTGGAAATCTTCGCGGTCCTCATTCCAGCCGGTTTGAACTTTGTCATCTGCAGCGGAGTGCTGGAGGGCATCGCACGATGATGCTCCCCGTGGGAATTTGGATCACATTAGCAGCGGCCGCGTTGTGGTTTCTGCTGCCGACCCGCTGGCACACACGTGGGGTTCGATTATTCTTGAACCTCGCCGTGGTAGCAGGAGTCGTTACCCCGCTGGTGTGGCCCACCGCGACGATGGACTCTGCTTGGCTGTGGGGGGCGGCAGCCGTGTGGTGGCTTTGCCATCAATTCGCCGCGGGATCAGACCGTGCCTTATCCACTCAGGTCTGGGGACGGTACACGGCCGTGCTGGCGGGTCTGCAGGGGTTGGTGGTCGCTGAGGATCTAGTGACCTGGGTTCTCGCTTTGGAACTCACACGTTTCGGCACCGCTATTGACAGTGATGATTCGCAGGAACTGGCCGACCACAGTTGCCGTTGGCTGCTGGTGGCTGGTGTGGTCGGTTGGCTCGGAGTGACCGGCACGATCTCGTTCTCAGAATCTCGGCAAATTCTCGATCTGACCTATGCCGTCCCCGTGGGAGGATCGGCGTTGGGACGGCCGTCGATTGTGCTGGTGGGTTCCCTCGCCCTCATGGTCTGCGGGTTGATCGCTCCAGTCTTGTTGACCGCCTGCCGTCCTGTGCCCACGACATCGCCTTCCATCTGGTGGTCGTCGCTGGCAGGTCGCGAACTCGCGGCTGGTGCGGCCTTGATGGTATGGCTCAAGGGGGGACTGACGGGTCTGGAAACCCCGGTGGTTGTGCTGGTGATGGTTGCCGTGTTGTGTGCCTGGGGGTTTGCCGTTCGCAATCTGGCAGACGGACAACGTCTCGATTTTAACCTCACGGCGATCAGCTTAGTCACGTGGAGCATCTGGCTCCTTACGACGATCTGCTTCCTTGGGAAGCCGACCTTTGTGGAAACGCCGGGAGCTTTGGTGACCAGCCTGATTCCCGATCGGCTCATCGCGATGACGGTCTTCCATTGGACACTGGCCCAAGGTGGACTGTTACTCGGTACGCTCTGTTTGCTCCTCGACCGACCCGGACCGTGGTATCGCGATCAGTTGCGTGGGTTAGGCCAACTGGCACCGCAGCGCGCCGTGCTGTTTTTGGTGACGTTGGCGAGTCTGACCGGGTTCCCCCTCACTTGGGGATTCTGGACGCAACTTGTCTGCGGATTGTCTTTGCTTGGAATCCATGTCGCGGGCAATAACGATCTTGTCCTGTCGCACTTTGGGTTACGCAGTCTGGCCATCATCTCCGGACTCATGTTGGCTGCGACCTTGGCTTGTGGTGGGAGAATGGCCCGTCTGCTGATTCTCGAATCACCCGTCGGTCGTGACCTGCCCGCTCACCGATTCTGGCACATCACCTGGGCCGTTGCCATTTCGTTGGCACTCGTGATTGTCGGAGTTGTGCCCCGGCTGTTACACCCCTAGCCAATGGATCGTGGTGACCGACTTCACCGTGGCAGAAGTCGTGTGAAACAGCCCGCTCTACGCCAGAATGCACGAACATCGCATGTCACGCTTGCGGCAACTGGCACGGCATGCGACGATTCCCGCACATACGGGGTCATTCACAACGCCCGCCGGGTGATTTTTGCTAGGTGTTGACCCTGTTGGAACTTCCATCGCGGGAAGCGGTTGGGATATCGCACGACGTCATGACTACGCCTTTGATTACCGAACAGAGCGAGTTCAACGAACTCTGCGACCATATTCGTGCCTCCGGAGCGGTGGCGTTCGATACGGAATTTGTCTCGGAATTTACCTACCGACCAGAACTTTGCCTGGTGCAGTTGGCGACCCGTGAACGCTGCGTTGCCGTCGATCCGTTCGCTGTTCCCGACTTATCGGCCTGGTGGGAGATCATGGCCGATGACCAGACCGACATCATTGTGCATGGCGGGCGCGAAGAGGTTCGTTACTGTCTGCACTATGCCGATCGGCCACCGGGTCGGTTATGGGATGTGCAGGTTGCGGAAGGTCTGCGGGGCCGCAGTTTTCCTCTCGGCTATGATGCATTGGTCAAGCGCGTGCTGGGCCGCAATGCCCATGGTCGCGAGACTCGCACCGATTGGCGCCGCCGACCTTTGACCGACCAGCAGATTGCCTACGCCGTCGACGATGTCCGCCATGTTCTGGAAATCTGGGATCGTCAGAAGCAGTCACTCGGAAACTTAAAACGGCTGCATTGGGCGACCGCGGAATTTGACCGCATGATTTCGGAAGTCGCCGCCGAGCGTGGTCCGGAGGCCTGGACACGTCTGTCAGGGCTGCAGAAGCTGCCGCGACGGGAACTGGCTGTTATCCGGGCTATTCATCGCTGGCGTGAAAACGAAGCTTCCACGCGGAACCGGCCATTACGCAAAGTGCTGCGAGATGATCTGGTGATTGAACTGGCTCGCCGCCGTCCGACCAGTGAAGTTGATCTGCTGGCCTGTCGGGACCTCAATCGACCGGAGTATCGGAAAGCTGCCCCGGAGATTCTGGCGGCGATCGCCGAGGCTCTGCAGTCCGACCCTTCGACTTGGCCGGAACTTCCAAAGCTGCTCAGTAACGACAAGAGTCACGATGAACAGGTGATTGGCCAACTGTTGGGACTGGCATTGGCCAATCGCTGTGCCGAACTGAATGTCGCGATGGGGTTGGTGGGCAAGGTGGCCGACCTGCGGCACCTCGTGCGCTGGCACGTTTATAATGAGCGAGAAGGCGACCCGCCCCGTTTGACCCAGGCTTGGCGTGCCGAAGTCTGCGGCGATCTGCTGACCGATGTGCTCGATGGCAAAATTCTCCTGCGCGTGGCAGACCCACAGTCGGACCACCCTCTCGTTTTTGAACGCCGATAGGCGATCCTCACGCCCAGAGTGACAATCCTGCGAGAGAAGCCTAGGGATCGCGATCCCTGGGTGTCGATGGGGCGAATTTGACACCCCACTCGCAGACCGGCAGATTTTGCCGCATCGGATTGCCGGAATGTCACCGCATTCGCAAATAGTTCATACATCGCGTTTTAGCGAGATCCGTTGAGGGTTCCCGTCAAGAAAAGTTCACACGTCTGCCGACGTTAAACCTCAACGCCAATTGACTTAAGGTGCATCTTCCTCCATAATTCTGGGTTCCCCCGGAATGGGGTGTTCTGGAAGTACGCCGAAGGTAAGGCGTACGTGTTCGCGGCTCGAACCAGCCGCAGCTAGCTGTTTGTGTGAGTGGGACCACATCAGCGCCATCGCGTGAGTGATGGTTTTGTCCCGTGAGAATCGAATGTCGCCACCAAGGTTCGGGGTGGACGAGGAACAGGATTGTATGTCCTGCAGATCGCAGTCGTGGCTCACATGGGCCGTGTCAGCACCTGGATAGCTACTTACAAGGGAGAGCTTTGATGGAGCACTTGGGTCAGCATGTCATCATCGAATTGTGGGGGTGTAACGACAGCATCAATGATGCTGAACTGGTCAGGACGGCGATGCTGAATGCCGTCACAGCAGCGCAAGCCACGCTGCTCGACCTGAACGTCCACACGTTCAGTCCGCACGGTGTGACGGGAGTCGCCGTGCTCTCTGAGTCCCATCTCTCGGTGCATACCTGGCCCGAGTATGGTTATGTGGCCGCCGACGTATTTACCTGCGGCGACACCACAAAGCCACGTCTGGCAGCCGATGTGCTGCGAAAGGCGTTTGGTGCCAACCGGTGTGAGGTCAAAGAACTCATTCGGGGCATCATGCCACCTTCGAGTGCTTCACAGCGTCAGGCCCGTCCGAAACTGGCCGTCGCTGGCGAAGCCGCCGCCGTCTAGTCTGCCGGACGGATCTCCTGAAACGATAAAGAGTTATAGCGCCGCATGAGTTCGCTCATGCGGCGTTTTTTCTTGACGAATCCTTCACATGCTTACTCGCATTTGTGAAGCCGTGGATTTCGGTGGCGAATCGACGTTGTCATAGGGTATCTTGGGATCGTGATCGGTGCTTGCACCGCGTCGCTCCCGCCCCACCTGCCCGCGTATCGAGTCCATCCCCATGGAGCCTCTCTGGTATTACCGCCTGTTTGATACAGAATTCGGGCCTATCGACACTCCCACACTGATGGATTTGCACGAGTGTGGGACGCTCAGTGACACCGATGAGGTCCGTGCTGCGGATAGCCCACAGTGGATCGCTTACCAAAAAGCGATGTCGCCGGCGGTGGAATCATCGCGAGCGACTGCCGTGGCTGCTCCCTCGAACCATTCTCCTGATGATGAACTCAGCTGGTATTACCAGACCCTGGGTCAGGAATTGGGACCGGTCTCATTCAATGAGCTGCGGCAGTTGGCCGAACAGGGTTCGCTTTCCGCTGATGATGAAATCAAATTCGGCATCGATGGCAAGTATCGACGAGTCGGCTCTCTAGGGAAACTCGCGGCTTGTTTGCCATATGCTTCGGTGCCCGAAAAAGTGGTGAAGAAGAGTGACCCAGTGGTCGCTCAGGTGACAGCTGAAAGTTCTGTTGCGGTCCGGGAAGAACCTGCCGCTCCTGTAACGATTCAGTATCACCCCGCCGCGACAGAAGCCTCGTGGTATGCGTTCATTCGTGGTGTCGAGTATGGGCCGTCGAGTCTGGTGCAGTTGTCTCAATTCCTGCAGGCGGGACAAATCGCCGCGACCGACTTTGTGAAGTACGGGGCCTATGGCTCCTGGATGCCGCCTTCACCCACCATTGAACAGACCTTGTCGCAGTACATCATCCAGACACCTGCTCCGGTCGCTGTGAAAGCTCCTGCGATTCCGGCAACAGCAACGCCGCCAGCCAAGCCTGCGACCGCGGCGCCGCCGGTGGAGAACAAAACGCCTGCTCCGGCAAACAAGACGGCAGTGGCACCCGTTACGGTCCAACCTGCGGCAGCGGTTGCCCCCAAGACCGAAGCGGCTGCGGTTATTCCCGTGGCGAAGCCGGTGGAAGAGACTCGGCCGGAACCGGTAGTATTAACTCCCGCGGCGGCGATGTCTTCATCGACTGGAGCATGGTCGCCACCCGCCAGTCCAGCAAGGGCACCAGCCAAAGCACCGGCCCGTCAAAAGAGTGGCGGTGGTGTTTCCCTCGATCTCTCCGCACTCACCAGCGATCCGAAAACTTTGGGAGCCGTTGGTTTCGTAGCAGCGGTCGGTTTGATTTTCGCCTTCCTCTTCCTATTGCCAGCCAGTACCGCGGGTGAGCGGGCCAAATTGGAACAATTACAAAAAATCTACACGACCTTTAAGTACCTTCGAGAAAATAATGCCAATTCGGGGGACTGGGAGCAGTTCACTTCGGAGACCATGGCGGCGGTAAAACCCATGGTTGACGAGCTTCAAGGTACAGCGAGTCGCCAGTATCCGGCACGGCAATCACTCTTATGGGCTGCCCGTGACCGACTCGACGACATGCTGCAAACTGCCCGCGAAAAACCCTCTCCGGCCGAAGAAGAGTTCGATTACAACCTCAAGAAAGCCGCAAACTACCTGGGGTTAGGTCCCGATCCCGATCTGGAGCGCGCGACGGCAGCCTTGGCTGTGCCCAATGACGGATGATCACAAGGTTTCCCGAAATTCCATCGTCGTTCAGCCCTCCCCGGCGAAGATGCCTCGGCTGAGAATCCCGTGTCCCCGCCGTCAACCTTCTCGACAATAGAGTGTGCGGCACGTGGTTTGCGATTTCCGCAGCCCGTGCTCCATGTCTCTGTCTGGAAGGAACCGTATCATGCGTGGAATGCGACATACGATGGCCCTGTGGGCCTTGCTGCTGTGTAGTTCAGCCTCGGTGGCATTAGGGCAAACCGCGGGTTCGGGCGAGATGCTCGATCGCTTGCGGGGAGGCGGAGTGTTATTGAACTTCGCCATGCTGGAACAAGCCTCGGTCCAGCGGGAACTGCAACTCACATCGCAGCAGATTCAATCAGCGACCGCACTCGCGCAAGAACAACGCAGTCGCTTGCAGGGATTGTCGCAACTTCCCCGAGCCGAAGCCGCTCAGAAAATTGCCGCCGCTCGCGATGCCTCTCAGCAGGGCCTTTTGAAAATTTTGTCTCGCCCACAGTATGCACGCTTGCAGGAAATCAGCCTGCAGCAGGCCGGACCACTGGTAGGATTGACCAATCCCGATGTCGCGACCTCGGTTGGCTTGAATGCCATGCAGCAACAGCAACTGCGTACCATTCAGGAACAGCTCATTTCCCAGTTGACGGGCTTGGCCCAGCAGCCCACCGGACTCGGTCGTGGTCGGGCCTTGCTCGATGCGGTGCGGGAAGCTCAGGCCGCGAAACAGCAGGCCGACGCCCGTACGATGGCGTTACTCACAGCCGACCAGCAGATGCGCTGGCAGCAAGTGCAGGGCGTGCCATTTCAGGGTGAGATTCAATGGGGTGGAATGCGTGGCCGCTTCCGAAACCGCTAATCGCGACGCTTCCCTCGGCACGCATGGCTGACGACAATTCCGATATGCATCCGAAACTGTTGTCGTCAGCCGTTGCAACCAATCGTCCCGCCGTCCCCGTGGTGGGGATCATCGGCGGCATCGGATCGGGGAAAAGCAGCGTGGCCCGTTGGGTCGCAGAGCATCATTCCGGTCGGGTCATTGATGCCGATCAATTGGGGCATCTCGTCTTAAAAGACCCCGCAATCATCGCTTCGCTGTCAGCGGCCTTTGGATCATCAATTCTCACCCCGCAGGGGGAGATTGACCGTAAATCTTTGGCAAGTCTGGTGTTTGGTGAAGAAGCCAGCCAGGAAGATGCCCGACGGCAACTCGAACAGATTGTGCACCCCGCGATTCGCCGGGCGATGGAACAGCGACTGGCCGAGATTGATCCGCAGACCGATCAACTCGTACTGCTTGATGCTGCGGTCCTGCTCGAGGCCGGTTGGTCCGATATCTGTGATGCCATCCTGTTTATCGATACCCCGCTTGAGACTCGCAGAAAGCGTGTGGCCCGGCAGCGTGGCTGGTCACCCGAGGAGTTAGAACGACGCGAACGCAGCCAGTGGAGTCTGGAGCGGAAGCAGGCAGCCGCAACCGCTGTCCTCCCCAATACCGGCGATATCGTTACCACTGGAACAGCTGTCTGGAACACACTGCGGCGGCTGTTCACAAAGTTGTCATAATAACAAGCGTACATACGTCGATTTGCCTGCATTTCTGAAGGAAGGGAGTTGTTTTTTTGGTGCCGCCCATTCCATAATGTGTGAGGGTTCCTGAACTCATCCCAAGGCTCATGCGTTTTCCCACCCAAGACGATCAACATCCGATTCTCTGCTTACGATTCGGTTCTTAGCGCCACGAACCATCGTATTGGTCTGCCCTCATCAAGTAGAAGTTCGTTCCCAGGGAGGGGGCTGACTGCACCTTCCTGATCAGTTTCCTCAGACAATCACCAGATTCGTGACACCACAGATTCGTAACCTGACCAACAGTCTCGCTGAAAAACGGGATTTGTCCTGACGGGCAGATTTCGTCGACCCTGCCGCGATGCGGAGTTCGTCAGATCGCACGATCATCACTTCGGAACGGCATCCGACCTCCATTCAACCACTGAATTCAATCCCATGAGCAGCATGAAACCCCGTCCGTCAGTTCCGCGCCTGGGCACCCCCGGACCCCTCTCACCGTCCAGCCAGGCCTCATCGGACAACAAGTCATCAAGCTGGGACGCAGAAGATCTGCTGGAAGACACCAGGCCACCTGCTGCACCATTGTCTGGTCTGCCACAAGATGACGACGACGATGACGAACTGAACTTTCCCGCTGATGAGCGGTACGAGGAAATCAAGCGCGGCGAAACCGACATTCACATTGCCGAACTGCAACGCCGCACGATGAAAGAGCTGATTTCGCTCGCGCGGAAAGAAGGAATTACGGATTATACCGGACTCAAAAAGCAGGACCTGATTTTCAAGATCCTGAAAGAACGGACCAAGATCAATGGTCTGATGTTCGGCGAGGGAACGCTCGAAATCCTGCCCGATGGTTTCGGCTTCCTGCGCAGTCCCGACTATCACTATCTGCCCTGCCCGGATGACATTTACGTTTCGCCCAGCCAGATCCGCCGTTTTGGTCTCCGGACCGGGGCAACGGTTGCCGGGCAGATTCGTCCGCCGAAAGAAAATGAACGTTACTTTGCGCTGCTGCGCGTGGAAGCGATCAATGGTGACGATCCGAACCTGTTGACCGAGAAGGTATCGTTTGACGACCTGACCGCCCTGCATCCGGAACGCCGCCTGCGGTTATCGGGCGATCCGACGATGCTGAGCACACGCGTCGTCGATATCGTGGCCCCGATCGGTATGGGCCAGCGGGCCCTCATTGTCTCGCCTCCCAAGGCGGGCAAAACGATTCTGCTGCAGCAACTCGCCAAAGCCGTGCTGGCCAATGAACCCGACATCTATGTGATCGTGCTCCTCATCGATGAACGGCCGGAAGAAGTCACCGACATGGAACGTCAGGTGAAGGGCCGCATGTGCGAAGTCATCAGCAGCACGTTCGATGAACCCCCGAGCCGCCATATCCAGGTGTCGGAAATGGTCATCGAGAAGGCAAAGCGGATGGTTGAATTCGGCCAGCACGTGGTGATCTTTCTCGATTCGATCACCCGTCTCGCTCGGGCCTGGAATACCGAAGTGCCACACTCAGGCAAGATTCTTACTGGCGGTGTTGATGCCAATGCCTTGCAGCATCCCAAGCGGTTCTTCGGAGCTGCCCGGAATGTGGAAGAGGGCGGCAGCCTGACGATTGTCGCCACGGCCTTGGTCGACACCGGCAGCAAGATGGATGATGTGATCTACGAAGAGTTCAAGGGGACCGGCAACACCGAACTCCATCTCGACCGACGCATGGTCGAAAAACGCATCTGGCCGGCGATCGACGTCAATCGCAGCGGCACCCGCCGTGAAGAACTGTTGATGACAGAAGAAGAGCTCCGCCGCGTGTGGATTCTGCGTCGCGTGTTGAACGACATGAACCCGGTCGAAGCGATGGAGCTGCTGACCAACCGGATGCGTCGCACCAAAACCAACGACGAGTTCCTGATGAGCATGAACCTGGGTTAGTGCGGGTCGCACTTACCTGTGGTGGCTTTTGCACGACTCTTCTTGTTAGGAAACGGTGTCTGCGCCGGCTTCTCAGCGCGTGTTGATGGTGTCGATGCGTTCTCGGATGCGTCTTACGCGTGAGGCCAGGAAAATCAGCAGGCTGCCGATCAGGGTTGCTCCCAACCCGATGAGCCAGGAAATGGCGACCACGCCGGTATCGGTCCAGAAGACAAAGATCCCACCGATCACCGCCATGACCGCGCCAATCACCATGGCCAGATTGCGCTGCGCATCATCGCGCTCCATTCGGAACGCTGCCACCAACAGGCTTACTCCCTGCAGTAACAGCCAGAGGCCCACCAGAATCAAAAAGATTTTCGCGCTGACATCGGCCCAGAGCAGCAGAACCAACCCGATGGCCAGACTGACCAGAGCCTGCATCAGGGGTGAGGTTTTTTCGCCGCTCCGGTAAGCGCTGATGGCTCCAATCACCCCATCGATCAGGAAGTAGGCCCCGAGCAGGGTCACGAAGATCTCCAGCGTTTTCTCCGGCCATACAAACGCACAGACCGCCAACCCAAGTGTCAGCAGTCCGCGTAACAGGATCGCCCACCAGATTTCCCCGAGCCTGGCCACGACACGTCGTTTGGCCGCCATCGCAACTTCCGCTGCGCGATCTCGATTGTCGAACATGGTGGGAGCCTTTCTGTGTACGAGGCATAACCTGTCAGTTGCTGGGCAATTCTTATCGTACGACTTGTGGTGCTCAGCGACGAGTCGGTGTCCGTTAAGAAGTCACACTGGCCGCTCAGCACGCACGATTTTGCAGAGTGACGCGTGAGAATGGCTGAAAACGCTTTTCCCGGAATGATTCATGTCTCCTGTTCCGCTTGGAATGTAACTTGCAGCCCTCATCTCTCTGGTCTATGCAAAGCAACTTGTTGCCACGCTGAGTATCAGACCTGATCGCAAGAGGGATGACGGTTTGAAAGGAGACGACCATGAGCGATTCCAAAATCACCACACCACATATCGATGATGTTGGACCACGGGGGAAAGTGATGGGATTTCTCGCTGCCACCATCAATGCGGAAAGTTTGCGGGAGGCCCTCTCAGATGCCGGCATTGAAGAGAGTCGCATCGAAGTATTTCGAGGTACCGATGGCAAAGATCGATGGGATGAGATGATGGGCGAGGAAACATGGGGAGAGCAGACGGAAAAGAGTCTCAAGCAGGGGGAAATTCTCCTTGAGCGTGGGGGAGCCATTTTCACTGTGCAGGTAGCCGACCATCATGCAGCCGAGCAGGTGGCTTACATCGTCAAAGAATTTGGTGTGACCAGCGTGATGCACTTCGGCCAACTGGTTGATACGGTGTTGACCGTCTGAGAGTGCCATGACTTCGCAATCAATGCCGCCTGTTGCGGCTCACAGACCTTTCAACATCTCAAGGGCCTTCGCTTCAAAGAGGGCTTGCCATTCCGGGGCGAGGATGCAGTCGCTATCTTCCTGGGCATTGCCCACGTTGAGAAGCTGCTCTTTCGTCGGGGCGTAGTAGATGTAGCCGTTGGTGTAGCCTGCGATGCAGGTGCCGGAATGGGGCGACACGGCTTTCAGGTTCAAGCCGATTTGTACGGTCAGTTCGCCGGGAAAGGTGAGCAGCACGAACTCACCGACCCGCAACCCGACGAGTTCCACATCGACGGTCCGCTTTCCTGCTGCGATGTTCTGTGCCTGATGTTTCCGGAGCAAGGCGAGATTGGTCTGCACGCGGGTCAATTCTTCCATGCTCAGCACATTGTGCAGGTAGGCTTCAACATTGCGGCGATTCTCGGCATCAAGGCGGGCCAGGTGTTCGCGGCCGAGTCCTTTTTCGTGCAGATACCGGGCAGAGGAATAAGACGGAAACTCCTCCGCCAGACCATGCTTCACCATCAGTTGCAGGAACGTCTTCAGGTTGAGCGTGGTGCCTTTGAGAGACGTCATCAGCCGTTGCTGTTCCTGTTCCTGCAGGGCAACGCGTTCGGCAAGGTCTGACCGTGGCAAAGCGAGCATTTCATTCTGCACGATCAACCGATCATCAACTTTGGTCGCAATCTTATGTATCGCTTTGAGAGTGCTGAGGCCGAGTTTGTTGCCCAGCGGCTCGGCATCACGGGCGTGATCGATGGCTTTGTAGAAGACGGGGTTGATGTCGCCACCGCAGCCTTGCATGAAGAGAGCGACTGCGCCATTACCAAGGTTGTCTTCAATCACCTGCGAGGCAAAGCCGGTCATGTCGGCGGTGTTGGCCCCGGAGGGAACGCCCTGAATCGGATGGCAGGCAAAGTTGTAGACGACGGCAAGGGGGCGGCCATCTTGGCGATCAAGCCGTAAGACACCGATGCTCGGATCAATTGGCCCGACCGCGGCGATCTGTTCATCAGCCGGTAGCGAATAGGCATGTCGGACATCGATGGTCCGTCCATCTTTCATCAGAATGCGACGGTTCTCGGAAACGCCGTCTTCCTGCCCCACGCCATAGCCGACGGTGACCGGCATCAACTGCTTCAAGGCCTGCTCCACCGCCTGAAACGACTTCTCGCCCACATCGGGAGCGACAATGCCATGGCAATGGCTGGCATTGACCAGGACATGAGTTGGCGTAATGCCCAGTTCCTTCTCGAGTCGGCTGCGCAGCGTGGGAAGATAATCGTTCTTGATATAACCAATTTCACCGACCGCGACGGCATCGAGTGTGATGATGACAGCCGTGGTTTCGCCGGACCGTAGCGCTAGGGCTTTGACAAAGAGCGGGTCATTGACTGGCCCGGCGTTGTAATCGGTGAAGTCGACCTTGGCGGCTCCGGCGAGGAGTTCCGCTTGAACGGCAGCCGGCCAGCAGCAGGCACCACACACGATCGCGATAACGAAGACGAGGCGGGCGGGCATCGAGCAGCCTTTCGAAGCAGCAAGACAATCGGCAGGGCTGAGCGCTACCCATAAGAGTAACTCATAGCGACTGCGCTTAGCCACTGGTACCGCTATAAACTGCCGGTCTTCGACAGCACACTTTCCGAAAGGGTCACGAACTGTTGCACGCGACCGGCAATCAGGTCGAGACTCTTCTGCCAGAACTCAGGGCCGCGCAGGTCATAACCCAGAGTCGATTGCACGGCGTCTTCGGCATCCTTACAGCCGGTTGCAATGAGCAGCCGTTGATATTGCTCGGCAAACTGCGGCCCCACATCGCGGCCGATGGCGTATAGCCCCTGAGAGAGCAAGTAACCGAAGGTGTAGGGAAAGTTGTAAAACGGCAGCTCGGTAATATAGAAGTGCAGCTTCGATGCCCAGAAGTGCGGGTTCCAGCCGTCATCGGTGAAGGCATCCAGATAGGCAGTCTTCTGAGCAGAGTTCATCAATTCACAGAAGCGGCTGGTGCTGAGCTCGCCGTCCGCACGCTCTTTATGGAACTGATCTTCGAAGAGGAACCGGGCGTGAATGTTCATCAGGAACGCGACGGCATCGCCGAGTAACCCATCGAGCAAGGCCAGCCGCTCGTAATCGGTCTTTGCGAGTTGATACCGTTGTTCGGCCAGCACGGCTTCGGCAAAGGTTGAGGCTGTTTCGGCGAGATTCATCGGGTAATCGCCGAGGAAGATCGGCTCATCACGCAGAACCCAGCTGTGATAGGCATGCCCCAGTTCATGAGCGAGGGTCGACATGCTGTCGGCTGATTGCGTGTAGGTCATGAAGATGCGGGACTGTTTGGCACCGAAGAAGCCCGTGCAGAAGCCTCCCTGGCGTTTGCCGCTGCGGTCTTCGGCTTCAATCCAGTGCTCTTTCAGAGACATCGTGGCAAACTGGCCGAAGTCGGGACTGAAGTCGTTGAAGGATTCGATGATCCAGTTGCAGGCCTGATCGTAAGAGATCTTTTCATCGGTCGCGTTACCGGGAATGCCTGGCAGTGGAGCCATCTGGTCGTACCAGGCCAGACGTTCTAAACCGAGCAGCTTGGCCTTGGCGTTGAAGTAATCGAGCAGGCAGCGCTTACTCTGTGTGATGGTTTCCCACATCGACGTGAGCGTTTCACGGCTCATGCGGTTGTACCGCAACGGGGCCACCAGATGATCCTGAACGCCCAGGCGGCGATAGATCGTCAGCCGCGTTCCAGCGATGTGATTCAAAGCATCGGCACAGGTGTCACCAATACTCGCCCATGCGGCATCGGCGGCATAGAAGTTGTTCTCTCGAACCGTGCGCTGCGGCGAATCGAACAGCACTTGTCCGGGAGATTTCTGAACTATTTTCCCTTTTTCAATCACCTGAATCCGCAACGCTCCCGACATGCGGTCGTACAACCGACCCCAGGCATGAACGCCATCGACACCCAGGTCCGATGCCAGTGTTTCCTGCTCGCGCGGCAGCCGGAGTTGCGATTGCCGTCGTCGGTGTTCCAGATAATAGGCGATCTTCGAGAGATAAGCCGATTCACTCAATGTGGCAGCGAGGGTCTGCGCCGATGTGGCCTGCAACGCGAAATCGACATTCGTCAACAGCCGATCGCGCTGCGGACTCAGGGCCGACAATGCGGCTTCGTACTTTTGATAGAGCTTGTTCTCGGCGTCTCCCGCGGCCCAGCACCCCATGAAAGCCCGTAGGTCGCCGAAGATGGTTTCCACCTGTTCGTACTTTTGCAGAAAGGTTTCCCATGTCTGCACGGTTTCGACATCGCTGGCCAGGGGCGGCAAACTGTCTGACTGATCCGCGAGCTGCGTCAGTTCCGATCGGAACTCGTCCAGCCGCTGCCGAAAACCCTCGGACTCAGGAGCCGGGAAAAACGTGGAGAGATCCCAATTGAGCGGAAAGCTGCTGCTCATGGATGTCATTTCTGCGAGAACTCGGATGCGGGGAATTCACCGCTACGATTTTGCGGCAGATTGAGTGGTGGCACAAGTTCGCCTGTGGAACTGCTGCTCGACGGTTTCTTTCGTAGATCGACGAATCAGCCTATGGGTTCGCCGACGTTCAATTCATCGACTCTGCGAAAGAATTTTTATAGTTGCCATGTGGATGGGGTTCGGCCCCTCTATTAAGACGGTCTCGCATCGATTTTGAATGGGATCCGTACGTTCCCGGGCATGGTGACAGGCCATTCGGCAACCTTCGCCGATCGGGACCGCGTTCGTCAGTGTTTCACTGTGTTGAACATGTCAATTCGGGCGATCTGCCGAGACATTGCGGCTCAAGCGGGTGTTAAGCCCTGCCGATAGTAACGATTAGTAGGTCTGCGCCGACGGTAGGTCGCCGCGCCGATTTGCTTCAGTTTCACACAGGCAAGCAGGGATCGCATGGCTGCATCAGTCCCCCCGACCACGCCCCGTCGACGAGTCATGAGCGTTTCCGAATGGTTCCGTCGCCGTTGTCGCCCGCTGCCCTTGCTGCTGGGTGCGGCAATTCTGGCCGGTCCGGCTTGGCCCACGGTCATGTCGGCTGCCCCGCCGCGATTTACTTCGAAAGATGCCAATCCCAAACCGACTCCAGACGATGTCGAGCCAGAACGCCCGCCGGTCAAATTAAGCTATTTCAACTCGTCGTGGGAAAAGGTGCTGAAAGATGTCGCCGAACAAACCGAGTCGACATTAGTGGCTGATCGTGTCCCGAAAGGGAATTACAGCCGCCGCGATAAAAATGAATACACGCGTGAAGAAGCCGTCCGGATTATCAATCAGGAGATTGAAAAGCTCGGCTTCCGGATGCTGGAAAAAGGGGACTACCTCGTTGTCATCGACCTGCCGGCTCAACGCCCCCGGTATGATCGGGCGATTGTTCCGCGTGCCGGCACAGCGAACGCCACGCCGGCTGCTTCGGGGCTGACGCAGAAGGTCGATCGGGTCACTCCCGCGACCACGGCACCACAAACGGCGGGGGCCGCCCGCATCGGTTCGCGTCAGAACAGCGGCATTCAGCAGGCGGGTTACGAAGCCACCGAAGTCTCGATGGGGCCACGTTCCCGGTCTGAAGAAGTCTTTCTGGGTGATGAAGATCGCAATGCGACCGCTGATCAAACTGAAGTCGCAACCTCGGTCGCATTCCGTGCCCGGAATCAGCGAGCCACGACATTGGCCAAGCATCTGTTCCGCACGTTCCGCGATCGGGCTGAATTGCTGGAAGAAGGCCGCAATGGTCTGCCGGCGTTCCGGGTGCAAGCCGCCGAGTCCAATGAAGTCACGCGACCGATCGAGTTCGCCGTCGCCATCGACGAACAACAGGAAGAGATTGTCGTCGATGCCCGGCCGACGGAAGCCGAGGCGATGCTGAAGTTGCTGCGGAAGCTCGATACACCGGGCTTGGAAGAGCAGCCGATTCAACTCGTGTCCACCACTCGCACCGCTTGCGAAGTGGCGATGCAGTTGGATGGCCCGCTGATGCGTTTGCGGGCTGCCCAAGCCAAAATGCCGCAGATGTTGCCCGATCAATTCGCTCAGGCCGATGCGGCGGCCCCACCAGCCGATGCGGGAAATCCACAAGAGGAAGTGCGCGTGCCTCTAGGCACGATGCCCGGGGATATGTTCGGCAACATCAAAGGGGGGGTGAACATTGAATCGATTCCCGACCTGGGTGTGCTGATCATCAAGGGGAACAAAGAAGACGTTGAACGCGTGATGGCCGTCATCAAGGAATTGGAACGGCTGAGCGAACAGACGGCACCGCGCCTCGAACTATTGTTCTTGCAGAACGTCAATTCCGAAGCCCTGGCCGAACTGTTGACTACCGTTTACGAGAGCCTGACGAAGTTCCCCGGAAAAGCCACGCAACCACGTCAGAGTGTGGCGATCCTGCCTGTCACAAAACCAAATGCGATTCTGATCGTCGCTCCGGATGCCGATATTGAAGGCATCAAGAGTCTGGCCGATGAACTCGATAAACCGGTCGATCCGGAAACCGAGTTTCAGGTGTTCCACTTGCAGAACGCCGTCGCTTCACAAGTGGAAGCCCATCTCACGGAATTCTATTCCGAGCCGACCGGTTTGAGTGCCCGGGTTCGCATTCGAGCTGATCTGCGAACCAACAGCCTCATCGTATCGGCACGACCGAATGATCTCAGCGAAGTTGCATCGTTGATTCGCAAGATCGAAAACACGGAAGCCATGTCGGCCAATCAGGTGCAGATCTTTCCGTTGACGAATGCCGTCGCGACGGAGATGTCGGCCATTCTCAACCTGGCCATCCAAAGCGTGATTGCCCCGCCGACCTCGCAGAATACCTCCTCGGTGTTTGGCAACACCGGCGGTGGTTCGGCGCAGGTGAGCGATGAATTCCGCGATGTCCGATCAACCGTGCTGCAGTTCCTGGCGATCGACAAAGATGGCGAAAAGAAGCTCCGTTCGGGGATTCTTTCCGACATCAAGATTACGCCCGATCCGCGGATGAACGCCCTGATCGTGACAGCGCCAGAGTCGAGCCTGTCGCTGATTGCTGAATTGATTAAGCAGTTGGACAAACCGACCAATCAGGTTGCGGAGATCAAGGTTTTTACGCTATCCAACGCTGATGCTTCGCTGATGGTTCAACAGCTTCAGGCATTGTTCAACGTCTCATCGACGGGGCAGGGAGGAGCACAGCGTCAGCTGACCGGTGTGCAAGTGGTGGGTGCTGAAGACGCCAGCAGCGGACTCATTCCATTGCGGTTCTCGGTGGATACCCGCACCAACAGCGTGATCGCCATCGGTGGAGCCGATGCCTTGCGGGTGGTTGAAGCCATTATGCTACGGCTCGATGAAAGCGATATCCGCTCGCGGCAGAACACCATCTACCGGTTGAAGAACAGCCCGTCGGACAGCATCGCCCAGGCCATTACGAACTTCTTCACCCAGCAAAGCGACATTGCCGCCGCCGATCCGAACCTTGTCAGTTCGGTTGAACAGTTAGAACGGGAAGTCATTGTCGTTTCGGAGCCGGTCAGCAACAGTCTGATGATCTCGGCCACGCCGCGGTACAACGATGAAATCATCCGCTTGATCGAAAAGCTCGATGCGGCCCCGCAACAGGTGATCATTCAAGCATTGATCGTCGAAGTCGAGCTGAATGACACCGATGAGTTCGGAATTGAACTTGGTTTCCAGGATTCGATTCTGTTCAACCGCAGCATCGTCGATGCGGCCAACACCTATACCACTAACACGACCACCACACAGAACAACACTACGGTCACACAAACCAACATTATCTCGCAGGCGGCGACACCCGGCTTTCTGTTCGGCAATCCCACCACGCCGCTCGGCAATAATGTCGGTGCGGCCAATACCAATCGCGTTGGTTCTCAAGGTTTGAGTAACTTTTCGGTGGGGCGAACCAATGGAGATTTGGGCTTTGGTGGCTTGGTGCTGTCGGCAAGTTCGGAATCGGTCAGCTTCCTGCTGCGTGCTCTGAAGGAAAACCGTCAGGTCCGTGTGTTGAGCCGTCCGCAGATCCGCACGCTGGATAACCAGCAAGCCCAGATCCAGCAGGGTCAGAACGTGCCAATTGCGAACGGTGTAATCATTACCAATAACGTCGCGAATCCGACGATTGAGCGCGATGACGCCGGGGTGATCCTGACCGTGACGCCACGCATCAGCCCCGATGGCAACATCGTGATGGCTCTCACGGCGGAAAAGAGTCAGTACAACCTCAATTCAGGGGTAACGATTTTCAGCGATGCCTCAACGGGAAATACGGTGACAGCGCCCGTGAAAGACATCGCCACGGCGGTCACCACCATCAGCGTTCCCAGCGGGCAAACGGTGGTCATGGGTGGTCTCATCACCTCACGGACCGATGAAGTTCATCGCAAGGTTCCCTGGCTGGGCGATGTTCCCCTGCTGGGCTACGCCTTCCGTTATGACTATCTGCAAACCAAGCGGACCGAATTGCTGATCTTCCTGACGCCACGCATCATCTGGGACGATGGCGAATCGGAACATATCAAAGACGTGGAAATGGCCCGCATGCACTTCATCGAAGCGGCGGCCGAAGAGATGCATGGACCATTGCGTGGCATCCCCGCGGAAGATGTCTTCCATGAAGGTGCCTATGATCCCAACTGCCCGGTGCCGATGACGACGAAGCCAATGAATCAACAACTTCTGGAGGGCTTGCCGCCGGGTTCGGTGATTCAGTCGGTGACTCCGGTGGCACCTGCTCCGACCCCACTACCAGCTGTTCCGCCGACCACGCCTCCACCGCCGTCACCCGCGTTTCCGACTGAACCCACATTGTCGCCGGTCCCGTCGAACTCACCTCCGCCGCCTCCAGCCGAGGACGATGCGGCTGCCGACCGTGAGTTCCGTCCCATCCCCTTCGACGAAGAAGATAAAGTGGTCCCAGCCGGTGGTGTCTCGCGAGCGTCTTCACCGACTCGGTCGATGATTCAGCAGACCGTGGCCGAATTTGAAACGCCACCACCATCCGCCGGTCGCTGGGCCAGCAGTCCCGCCAAGCCGGTCTCAACTCCGGCTGTGCCGAATCACGCTGCTACCATGGCGACGACCAGTACCAAACCCGGCAGCATCAAGCTGGGCCGCAAGCCATGGGATGCTGCGAAGACGGAGTAACGGCTGGTCTTCGGATCGAGGCCCCACGTCAAAGATTGTTGGTATCGCTGTAAGGATCAAACCATGTTGTCCGCACGTCGCGTTCTGCAGGCCGTCACTTTGTTCGGACTGACTTTATGCAGCGGGTGTGCCACGGTTGATATCCCCTGGCTGGAACAGATGCCTCATGCTTCGCGGCGGAACCCCGTGATGCAGATCGTCTGCATGTGGGAACCCTCCGAGGGTCGTGATCCGCAAGGGGTGCCCTGCCGCGGCTTTGCCGGACAAATTCTGTTTCTCGGGAACAGAGGGGGCACACCCGTCTCGGTCGAGGGCGATGTCAGTGTGTTTGTGTTCGATGACATCGGCACGGAAGAAGAGCAAGCCGCTCCCGTCCACCAGTTCAATTTCGATGCCTTATCCTGGAATCGGCATCTGAAATCGGGTTCACTGGGTCCGTCCTATCACTGCTTCATTCCCTACACACGGCCGGGGAACATGGAAGCCGTCTGCACGGTCCGCCTCAAATACATGCCGAAAAATGCGCCTGAAGTCCTTTCCGATCCGTCGCATATCACGATGCGGGGGAAAAAGCGGAATGGTTCGGCAAGCGTTGAGGATGGTTCTTCTCTGGTTTCGGTACTGACCAGACCACAGCCCAGTGTCGGGCCGCGGACCACCACGATTTCTCTGCAGGATCAACGCAGTCCCATGCGTGACCAGGCGGTAGCCCGTGGAGCAGCCGTCGACCCGGTCAAACAGATTCTGGAAGACTACAAGGCCGAGAAAGCCCTGCAACAGCCCAAGATCGTGGAACCGTTGGCATCACGCCGAATGCGGTTGGGAACCAGTGCCGTGCAAACGGTTCACTACGAAGAATCTCCCGGCGATCAGGAAACCATCGCTCCCGCGACATACAACACCGAAGGCGACGATCGCGACTGGCATGTGGAATAATTCGCCACGGCCCCAATCATTCTGGCGTTGATTGTGAGACTTGATACGGCGGCTTCCAGATCCAAGGCAACACGTTGGCACGCTGGGCATAGGCCTCCCATAAGCCCCGCAGTTCTTTGACCAGTGCCGGATGTTCGCTGGCCACGTTGTGTTGCTCGGTGCGGTCCGCCGCCATGTTATAGAGTTCCCAGGCACCTCGTGGCCCTTTCGCCACGAGCTTCCACTCGCCCCGACGCACGGCCCGGTTGCCTTCGTGTTCCCAATACAGCACCCGGTCGAGCGGTTGATCGGCGAAGGCAGGGACCAGACTGCGGCCTTCCAACGGCGTGATCCCAATGCCCGCTTTCTCCGTCGGATACGTGGCCCCTGAGACATCCACACAGGTCGCCATGATATCGATGAGATGCCCCGGTTGATGACGTAGTTCGCCCTTCGCCGCAATACCCGCTGGCCAATGCACCACCAACGGAGTCGAGATGCCTCCTTCATGCACCCAGTGCTTGTACTCGCGGAACGGTGTGTTCGAAACATTGGCCCAGTTTTCACCATATGCGATGTAGGTATCAGCCGGGCCGGGCATGGCCTTGGGTCCCATGCGCAACGGGAACCCATCGCGTGTCTGCAGGGGTGTACTGCCCGTTTGCAGAAAATCCTTCGACAACGGCTGCAATGATGGCTGGGGCTGTCGTGGCCCGGCCGGATGATTCTGGTTGGCTTTCCGGCCGATCGATTCCGCACATCCGCCATTGTCCTGCATGAAGCACAACAGCGTGTTGTCGATTCGTCCCGTCTGTTCCAGGGCGGCGACGATCTTACCGATGCCCTGATCCATGCGGTCAATCATGGCGGCATAGACTTCCATGCACCGCAGTTCCCATTCTCGATTCTGGACCTGCGACCAGTCGCCCACCGTCGGAGCCAGTTCCCATTGAGGATCGATCAGGCCCATCGCTTTCGCCTGGGCAAAACGAGCCTGACGAACGGCCTCGTAACCCGCGTCGTATTTCCCCCGGTACTTGGCAATGTCGGCTTCCAGGGCATGCATGGGCCAGTGCGCCGCCGTGTAGGCCACATACATGAAGAACGGTTGATCGGCATGGTCGCGGGCATGCTCCGTCACGAACTGCACGGCATGATCGGAAATGGCGTCGGTGTAGTAGTACGTCTGAGGTTGATACACCGGATCATTGAAGGCCGTGATCATGGTGTTGTCGCGCACCAGTGACGACGGATCATAAAAACTCCCCGCGCCATGGATCGTGCCATAGTAGCGATCAAACCCTCGCTGCAACGGCCAATTGTCCTTTGGTCCATCGGGCCGGGTCTGCTTGGTGACATGCCATTTCCCCGTGGCATAAGCCCGATAACCAGCCGGCTTGAGAACTTCAGCGAACGTAAGGCAGTGGCGGTTCAAGTCACCGCGATAACCATCGAGGCCCTTGTCATCCATCATGTGGCCGATGCCGGCCTGATGGGGATACAACCCCGTGAGCAAACTGGCCCGCGTCGGACAGCAACGGGCCGTGTTATAGAACTGCGTGAACCGCAAGCCGTTCGCTGCCAGTCGATCAAGTGTCGGCGTCGCAATCTCGCCGCCATAGCAGCCGATGTCGCTGAACCCCATATCATCCGACAGAATAACGATGACATTTGGCGGCGCTGCTTTCTCTGCCGCAGTGACCCCGATGGCAGTCGAATGCATAACCAGACTGACAGCAAACAGCACCGCACACCAAACACGGAAGTCGGGGAAGCGACCGGAAGTATGCCCGATCTCCGGGCGGGTGATCATCAGATAAGAACTCATGCGAAGACTCCGAGCGCGTCACAGAAGGAGAAGTGATTCTGCAGTATCGGACCCCAGAGGGGTAGGGTCAACGCATCGGCCACACGGTCGATGCGTTCGAGCCTTTTTTCCTGGGAGTGAAAGCCAGGATGAGCCGCAAAGAGGCACAAAAATCACAAGATTGAAGAGGACAAACAACGATTGCTTTTTGCGTCTTATGTGCCTTTTTTGCGGCCGCTGAAGCCCGGCTTGTCAGAAATGGAATTCGACGTACGGTAGCCCGAATGTCTTCGCGACGGCGGCGTTGGTGACCTGGCCTGCGTGCAGATTGACGGCGTGTCTAATGCCGCTATCTTGTCCACAGGCGCCCGCCAATCCGAGTTGGGCGATTTTCATCACGTACGGCAAGGTCACATTGCACAAGGCATACGTGCTGGTTCGACCGACAGCACCCGGCATGTTGGTCACGCAGTAATGGACGATGCCATCAACGACATACGTCGGGTTGGAATGCGTGGTTGGCTTCGTGGTTTCAATGCACCCCCCCTGATCGACGGCGACATCGATGATCACTGCCCCGGGTTTCATGTATTGCAGATCGCTGCGGGAAACCAATCGAGGTGCCCGGGCGCCTTCGACGAGGACCGCACCGATCACCAGATCCGCTAGCCGCAACTGCTCACGGATGTTGTGCCGATCGCTGAAGAGCGTGTTCACATTCGCCGGCATCACGTCTTCGAGGTATCGCAACCGTTCGACGTTGATATCGAGAATGACGACATCGGCCTGAAAGCCAGCCGCGATTTTGGCCGCGTTCTTCCCGACGACACCGCCGCCGAGAATGGTGATGTGGGCAGGAGCGACGCCTGGCACACCTGCGAGCAGAATCCCCCGGCCGAGTTGCGGCTTTTCAAGGTACTTCGCACCTTCCTGAATGCTCATGCGGCCGGCGATTTCGCTCATCGGTGTCAGCAGCGGCAGATCACCCTTCGGTCCACGCAAGGTTTCATAGGCGATCGCCGTGCAACCTGTCGCGAGGATGTTCTTCGTCAGTTCTTCGCTCGCGGCAAAATGAAAGTAAGTGAAGACGAGTTGCCCCTGGCGAATCAGCGGCCATTCCGAGGGTTGCGGTTCTTTGACTTTGACGACGAGGTCGGCGACACTCCAGACATCGGCAGCGGTGGCTACGATGTCGGCACCGGCCGCGCGGTATTGCTCATCGGTGATACCGCTGCCGATGCCCGCTTGAGTTTCTACAATCACGAGATGCCCGGCCGTGGTCAGTTCCTCGACTCCGGCGGGAATCATGCCGACACGGTACTCGTCCTGCTTCACTTCCTTGGGCACACCGACGATCATGGGTCGATTCCGTTTGTCAGTTTTCTGGTGAGTGCTGGGCGTCAGCCCCTGCTTGGTCTCACGTATCGTAGCAGACTTTGACAGCAAAACTCGACGACGAGAATCCAGGACAACTTAAACTACATTCAGGGGGCAAACGCCCTCTGCTCGCGAGAGAGATATGACGCACCTCATCTGTGATTTCACCCGCCGGGAACAGTTGGCAGCGGCGCGACTCATCGATATGGCCCTCATGGAAGACCTGGGCGATGTCGGTGACCTCACTTGTAAGGCTCTTATTGATCCATCACAACTGGCCACCGTGAATGTGGTGGCTCGAAAGGATGGCGTGCTATCCGGCGGACCGATTGGTCACATGGTCTTTTCCAGGTTGGAACCGTCGATTGTGTGGGAGCAGAAAATCGATGAGGGGCAACCTCTGCAGCGTGGCGACATCATTGCAGCGGTGACCGGGCGGTTGGATTACCTGCTCATCGGCGAGCGAACGATGCTCAATTTTCTGACGCATCTTTCAGGGATTGCGACACTGACACGGAAGTATGTCGAAGTGGTTGCCGGCACGAAGGCTTGCATTCTCGATACCCGCAAAACGCATCCGGGCTACCGCATTCTGGAGAAGTATGCGGTGCGGTGTGGTGGCGGGACGAATCATCGCATGGGACTCTACGATGGCGTGCTGATTAAAGACAATCATCTTGCCGCCTGGACCACATCGGACAGCATCGCCGCCGCCGTGAAGACTGCGCGTGAGAAGTCACCGCCGGGGATTTCGATTGAAGTGGAAGTCGACACGCTCGATCAATTGCGAGATGCGATCCAGGGTCGGCCGGACATTGTGCTGTTAGACAACATGACGCCGGAGCAATTGAAGCAAGCGGTCGCGATCCGGGATGCGTTGCCTCCCAACGATTCGCCGGGGACTAAGACGATTCAACTGGAAGCGTCGGGGGGGGTGACGCTGGAGACGTTACGGGCAATTGCGGAAACCGGCGTCGAACGGATCAGCATCGGTGCGCTCACCCACTCAGCAATCGCGCTCGATATCGCTTTCGACTGGAGCACGGCGCTATCAAAGTAATGGACGCCCAGGGATTGCCATCCCTGGGTCAGTCTCAGAACGTCCGTTGGACGGCGAAGTCCGCGATTTCCGCGAGAATCCGGCGTGCGCGAGTGGCAGGCAGCACATCCAACTGCTGCCGGGCATCTTGGGCCAGGCGTTGGGCCCGCTGTTGCGTGTAAGCGAGGGCATCCGAATTCGCGAAATAGGGGGCCAGCTTCTCGCGAGTGTTCTCTTCCGGATGCAGCAGCAACTGGCGAATGGCATTGGCATCCGCTTCACTCGCCCGATTCAGTAACCGAATGAGGGGCAGTGTCAGTTTCTGCTTTTCGATGTCGCTGCCGAGCGTTTTGCCCGTCTTGCGTTCATTGCCCAGCAGGTCGAGCACATCATCGGCAATCTGGAAGGCGAGTCCGAGATAGCGGCCGTAGCGTTCCAAAGCTTCGACAACGGCCAGTTCCGCCCCGGCGTAATGGGCACCGAGTTGCCCACACAGGGCCGTCAGTTCGGCGGTCTTGCCATCAATGATCCGGAAGTAGGCTTCTTCCGACAGATCGAGGTTGCCCCGCTCCTTAATTTGCGAGAGTTCCCCCTCGCAGACGATGTTCGTGGCACGGCCGATCATCCGGCAACCGTAGGTCGTTTCCAGACTGCTCGCCAGATGGAAAGAGTGCGTGAACAGATAGTCGCCAAAGAGCACGCTGGTTTCGTTGTTCCAGCGGGCATTCACGGTGGCCACATGACGGCGGGTTTCGGCATCGTCGAGGACGTCATCATGCACCAACGTCGCCAGATGGATCATCTCCACGACGGCGGCGAGCACCTTGTGTTCGTGACGAATGCCACCGGCGGCTTGAGCTGTCAACAGCAGCAGAATCGGACGTAACCGCTTGCCACGAAAGCGGGTAATGTGCTGCAGGACATCGCTGACATAAGGGTTGCTGGATGAAAGTTCCTCGATCAGGATCTGTTCAGCGTCGAGCAGTTCCCGGCCGATGGTTTCCTCGACGAGCGCAAGAATCGGAGCCGATTTCGAGCCTGTATCACCCGTGCTTCGTTCAGACATTATGGGGCACTTTGCTCTCGGACAGCCGGGGCAGCCACTTTCGCTGTCTCAGCGAAGGTCAGTGACCGCCACCACCCAACTGTACGGGATGGAAACCGCAACTCCGGCGGGAAGTTAACACAGAGTACCGGCAGGCGATAGAGAACACCACGCCGCCGCCCGGATGTTCAGCTCTCCAGATGCTCGGCCTGCGGTTCGGGCAGGAAGAACGACAGCACGAAATTCGTCAGGAACAGCACGGCGGCAATTCCCGCGGCGACATAGGCCAGTTTTTCCGGCGGAGTCGCACCCGGCACAAACGATTGCAATGCCAAGACCTGCGTGAGATAGGCGAACGGCGTTCCGATCATCCGGCCGCCTACGTTCGCGGCAAAACTTTCACCGGTCCCGCGCAGATGCAACGGGTAAACGCCCGGTAGATAGTTCCCCCAGAAGCTGAACTGGGCCACGGTGAAGAAGCCCGCGAGGAAAATGCCGATCCCCAGCAGCGAGACGTGGAAGCCGTGGAAGCCCGGCAGGAAACTGATATCGAGGCTGAAGTAGGTCGATTCATGGCCCTTGGCAAAGGCGATGAAAATCAACGGAACAAGAATCATGCCTGGCATCACGAACACCCGCAGCAACTTCCGGCGGCTGGCGAAGTAAATAATGATGACGGCCAGGGCAAAGCGACCAAAGAGTCCGCCCAATTCCTGAGACTTTACATAATCCGCAGCAGCGGTCTGAATCGTGATGGCCTGAAGTTTCTTGGCTTCCCCTTCCGGCTTGCCTTCGATCTTCTCTTTGACTTCGGTTTTCACTTCGTCAATGCCGGGGACGATCTGCGGGATCTGTTGAATCGCACCGAACGCCACGCCATAGCTGGCTGCGAACATGATGGTGGTCAGAATCGTGGTCAGCCGATACTGCGGCGAGAAGAGCTCCGCAAAGCTGGGCCGCTTCAGGGTTCCGGCGGCTTTCTTCGCGGCCCATTTCGGAGATTCCGGCAGGAATGGGCGGATGAAGACCAGCGGAATGGCGGGAATCAAACCCGACATCAGCGTGTACCGCCACGCCGCATGCGGATCGGCGATACTGCCCAAACCGCTCAAAAATCCGGGTAACTGAATTCCCGGTAAGCTGGTGGCATATTGAATCGTTAAAGCATTGGCAAAGGCCACAAGCAAGCCGCCGATGGACGAAAAGGCTTGCGTATAACCGAGCACCTTTTCGCGCTGATGCGGATTGTCGAACAGTTCAGCGAGCCAGGCCACAGCAGCGACGAATTCGATACAGACACCGATAAATGTCGTCGTGCGGAAAAAGAGGAGCATGTACAAACTGGTCGAGAAGCCGGCACAAAACGCCGAGACCGCATACAGCAGAATGCTCCAGGTGAGCACAAATCGGCGACCGAGTCGATCGGTCAGATAACCACCCATCACGCCGAAGACCCCGCCGCACAATGCGGGCACATAAAACAGCATGCCGACCCAGTGGGCGAATTCATCGGTTCCCGGGGCAATCTTGCCGAGTTCCATCAAAGCTGGGCGTACCACCAGCGGCAACATCAGCAATTCATAAATGTCGAAGGCGAAGCCGATGGCAGCGATCGTGCAGATGAGCCATTGAGTGGCGGTCAATGCGGAAGCTTTGGCAGCGGGTGCGGACATCCAGCAATCCTCAGGC
Organism: bacterium; assembly: GCA_016125225.1. Classification (GTDB taxonomy): domain Bacteria; phylum Planctomycetota; class Planctomycetia; order Planctomycetales; family Planctomycetaceae; genus DSVQ01. The sequence goes on from WGME01000004.1 coordinate 235,540, forward strand.
AGGGCATCTTAGGTTGGGTCAGGGGGCACCCTCCGTGGCGTCAGGCAAGAACTCCAGAGTGTACGCCCCGGACCGGACACGAAGCAAGGATGCGGAAGTCTTGATGCCTGATCGTCAAGCAAGGAACCATCCGTGATGTTGGCTCAGGCAAACGCCTGCCGGAGCACGCGGCCAATGTCTTCGATCGCCTCACCGGCGGCATCAAACGATTCCGTCCGCCGCAGGAATGCATGAATCATGCCGGGATATTGCTGCCAGATGGTATCGACACCGGCTTCCTGCAAGGCCAGGGCATAGGCATCGCCTTCATCGCGAAGTGGATCGTACTCGGCCGTCAAAACCAATGCCGAGGGAAGCCCCGACAGATCACCACGAATCGGCGAGGCGTACGGTTCGAATCGCTGCGCCAAGTCGGGGCAGTAATGATTCCAGAACCATTTCATCTGGCTCGCGGTCAGAAAGTAGCCCTCCGCGTTATCAATGTACGAAGGCCGGGTGAAATCGCAGTCGGTGATCGGATATGCCAGGCATTGCTGACGGATGGGTGGCCCGTTCCGATCGCGGGACATCAGGCACAGGGCCGCTGCGATGTTGCCCCCGGCACTATCTCCTGCGACCGCGATCCGCCGATGATCGATATCGAACTCTCGTGCGTTTTCGGCAATCCATTCCAGCACGGCATAACCATCTTCCACGGCCGCCGGGTAAGGATGTTCTGGAGCGAGGCGGTAGTCGACCGAGATGAAAACACAACCCGCCGCGGCGGTTAAACGCCGCACGAGATCATCGTGGGTATCCACACTGTTGAGCACCCACCCGCCGCCATGAAAATAAAGGCAGACGCCGTATGGGCCCTCTTCTTTGGGTGTGGTGATGCGGATGCGCAGGTCGTCACCGCCGGGACCGGGAATTCTGCGGTCATCGACGCGTGCCATTTCGGGGCAGCCGGGCAGCAGACCCACGCCGGCCATTGTTACCTGGCGGCTCCATGAAACAGGCTGGGTTTCCATTGGGGGTTGTTTGAGAGAATTCCAGGTCTTCAAAAACTTGGCAGCTTGAGGATGCAAAGGCATGGGCACAACCACTCCGTCAGAAATCCGCGACGCACCTTCAACGTTACGCGCATTTGCCGCAGAAGTCTACCGGAATGAAAGCAGCCTGCGGACATTTGCCGCAGGCTGTGGTTGAGCAGGAAACCAAGAGCCGAAAGTCAGTTCGGTTTCGCCGACTTCGTGAACTGCTCTGCGAGCAAGTTCATCAACTCTTCTCCGCGCGCGTGCAGAGACAACACCTTGCCTTCACGATCAACGAGGATGGCGGTCGGAATACCGGTGACTCCATAGTACTTGGCTGTCGGAGGTTCGACAGGTTCACCGTTGACAGGTTCTGCAAACAGATTGGTCCAGGGAATCTGCTCGCTTTCCACAAAGCTCACAAGCTTGTTCCGATCATCATCGAGGCTGATTCCCACGACCTCAAACCCCTGCCCGTGATACTTCTCGTATGCCACTTTCACATTCGGCAGTTCTTCGCGACAGGGGCCGCACCACGTGGCCCAGAAGTCGACCAGAACGACCTTGCCGCGATACTTCGACCAGTCGAAATCCGTCCCATGCAGGGAGACGCCGGTCACTTCCATTTTGTTGCCGGGCAGGTTGAAGCGGCGAGCATTGGCCTTCAGAATCTCAGCGATTTCTATCATGCCCTCGCTCTGCGGCTTCTTTTGCAGCAGGAGATTCGCCAGATCGGTATAGAACTTCGCAGGAATGCTGGAGTCTTCGAGTTCTTCAAAGGCTTCACCCAATTGCAAGGCGGCGCCAATCGACTCGCGCGAGTACATCGAATCAGTAATCGCCTGCATGAACTGTTCGACCACTTTTTGACGTTCCGCTTCCGGTAAGCGGGGGGCGTTCAGAATCTGAAGCGTGCTGAGATACTGTTTCGCGAGGTCCGCGATCTCTTCCCGTTCGTCTTTTGACAGGGCGGCGGACGCTTTCAAGGCTTCATCCATCGCCCCCTCGATCTCGGCGGATGCGAGCAAGGTAATGGCGTCGAGTTTCATTTCCGCCGCGGCGTAGGCGGTGTCAACATCGGTCTCTTGAGCAAGAATCTTATCGCCTGCGGCAATGAGCGCCCGTTGGACTTTGATCGCATGAGTTCGTGCTTCTTCACGAGATTCAAACTGCCGAGGCAACCGGGCCAGCTTCTGCACGAAGCCCATGATTTCCTGCGGAGTGCCATCCGGGACGGCATACAGATCGGCAGGTTTGTCCGACTTCGTGGCGGCTTTCTGGGTTGCGGCTGGAACTGCATCGTCAGCGGCGAAACTCCAGGACACCGCCAGGCACCAGCAGGCACTCACCGAAAGCAGCCATAAACACCGTCGCAGACCTGGCATAACACCACTCCGTACAGGAAAGCCAGATCTCAACCACCGCGGTCGACCAGTCTCTCCACACCTCGTCATATCTACGAGTGTAGATGAAAGCCCGATGCGGCCGCTAGTGCAGTGAAGCGAAGTGGTCGACTCAACGCCGATTACTTCGCTGTTCCGAATTTCACTGGTAACGCGGCGTCCAGCGTGTCTTTATTCGGGGTGAAGCCATTGCCATCGACATCGACGAAGATGGGGTTCGACAACGCCGCCGGTTGACTGTACTTCTCGGCGTCGCCATACACATCGCCCAGCGAACCGCCGAGATCGCCGGTCACCACAATCAGGTGGGCATCACCGGTCAACTCGATGTCCAGCGTCCCTTCAAATTTGACGGCACCGCTTTGGAAACGCTGCGGATGCTCGTTGCGGAAGTAATTATGAACCGGGTGAATCCGGCCGTTCACCAGCACAAACAAACGGTCGATGTCGATCCAGTTCGGTGCTTCCGCCCGCACTTTCAAGCTGACCTTTTTCGACTTTGTGATGAGATCTTGTCCGGCGGTGACTTTATCCGCTCGCCCGGTTTCCACCGCCCAGACTTCGAGAAATGGTCCGTTCGACATCACCAACCGCCCTTGTTCAGAGGCATGAACCATGTCCATATACTGAATTTCCGACGGTTCATCGGTGGTCGACTGGATCCAGTTTCTCAGCGGTCCCGAACCATGAAAGTTGTAGTGGGCATCGGTATTGACCACGCCATAAATTCGGTAGCCTTGGTTGAGCAGTTGCAACCAGCGGAAGACCGTATTGTGGAATTTCCGGCCATTGGGGAAGGTGGAATACGGGGCGAGATCGAGCGCGTGATCCACGGGATGAATTTCCATCACGTCCATATAAGGGAAGGCTCGCTCGTAACCGGCATCGGGTTCTCCGTCGCCGTTTTTGTCATAGAACATCCAGCCGATGTCCGGATGGTTCACCTGCACGAGCTTCTCGCTCCGGTTATCCCACAGAGCTAACCGTTCAATCTGCGTTTCCAGGTTGTCGGCATTTTCCGGGCCGCCGCCATTCTGGGTATGTGGATGATGGATCAGCGGGAAACTGTTCTGGTGGTTGAGCGGCAGCGGTTGCCCGGTCAGTTCAATGCCGGTGACCGAAGAGATGAACTTGCCGATACCCAACGCTTCGATGTGCGGTTGATACGAATCGATGCGCTGGTGCTCGGTGCAGGGGGCGAACTCGACGTGTTCGCACACCAGGTTGATGACCCGACCGAGTTGGCTCGAGGTGTTGTCACCGGAGGGTGAGGAATGGCTGTGGAAGTCGCTGCTGACCCAACCCTTGGTGTTAACCGTGCGGGGTAAGGTCACGCTTTGCCGAGTGGAGTGTGACGATTGGATCTCCACCGTGGCTTTCGCGATGTCATATTCCGGGCCATGCGAAATCACAAGATCGTAGCTTCCCGGTGGCAAGGCTTGCGTGACTGCCCCCTTCGGTCCATAGCAGAGATTGCGGACGGCGTACTCTGCGGTTTCGGGGCCAAAGTCGAGCTTCAGTTCCGCATCGTGAGGACGGATTTCGACTTTGCAGGGAATCGGGTGCTGGTCGCCATCGACGGCAGTCAGCGATAGGGTGCCAAAGTTCCAACGCGGCAACTTGAAGTCAAATTGTTGCTTCTCAGTCTCTTTCACAGACACTAAAGCGTCATCCGCCAGACTGACGCCGAACTGTGAAAAGCGGACGGTGTATTCGCCCGTCGGGAGTGATGCCGTGACCTGTCCATGGTTGTCCGTCGCCGCTGTCCCGTAGAGTGTTTCACCCTTCAACAGCTCCACACGGATGTCGGAACCAGCGGCTTTGCCCTGGGAATCGATACATTGCAGGGTTACTGGCAAAACCTTGGCGGTCGATTGCCGGGCATGAATTCCAAGAATGTTGGCATCGGCAATCAACGTGCGGCTCAGCGTGAACTGCTCGCCGGGTTTCAAAGTGATTTCGCTTTGCCCCACCGTATCAACATACTTGATTTGCGAGGTCTTCGCATCACTGTTGAGTTGCAGTTGGCGATCTGAAGCGGTGAGTCCATAAGCCTGACCCCAGTAGCGATCTTGCAGCCAGAACGCGGAGACCGTGCCATTGGGGGTACGGATCATATCTTCTTTTTGACCATCGGCACGGAAGTCGTCTTCCAGCTTGACGGTTAAAGGCTTGTCGCTGGCATTGCGGTAAACACTTTCGACAACCAGCGGAGCCTGCCCCGCGGCGAGTTTATAAGTGGTACGAACTTCCGGACGGTCGGCGCTGCCCTCGGCAATCATCGTCAGCCCAACAACGGCACCATGCGTGGACGATGCATCGGTCTGTGCCTTCAGCGATCCCTGCGAGTCTGCCGACAGGATTTCCACCTGTCGATACGGGAAGGCCCGGCGACCGGGCAGGAAGACCGTCAGTTGATCGTTCTGGTGATGCCGAAGCGTGAGATCGAGGAGGCCGCCGCCGATGTCTTTCGTGGTGAGATTGGCGTTCCGCGTCGCGAGCGGTTGAGCGATCACGGCCGTCAGGTAGTCGTTCCGAAGGACATAATCGCCGTAGATGGCGTCGATCTCTTTCCCTGCCGGACAATAGCTTTCCCAGTTTTCGGGAGTGAGCTGCACCACTTCGGCCTGCTCACTCGCGGCGAACCGAGCCGAGGCATTCAGCAGCAGGCTCAGCGACAACAAAGCGAGAGCCGCAACAAGAAGTCCGAGTGTTCGCATGGTAAGTTCCGCAGCAGGGGGATCAGTGGCAGCGACAAGCGATGACAGGCAGAGTAGCGAACCCTCTGCCATCGATCAAATGTCGCTCATGCGTTATGAGTTTTGTGTTAACGCTTAGAGCGCGTTCCCAGAGTCAGTCGCGGCTTCTGGCGGCGCAGACGCAGTGTCTAACGAGAATATTCGTACAAAAGCCGCCACAGGTAAGTGCGACACGCACTAATAGCGCGGAACATTGGTATCGATGAGTTGCGACCACTCATCAATGCCTCCGGCCATGCTCATGGCATGTGGGAAGCCCTGTTGCCGCAGCCAGCGGGCCACGCGCAGACTGCGTCCGCCATGGTGACAATGCACGATCACCACATCGTTCTGGTGTGGAAGAATTTCCTGCACGCGTTCGGTGATTTCGCTCATGGGCAGCAGCGTGGTCCCCGCGATCTTCGCAGTCGCATATTCGCTGGCCTCGCGACAATCGAGAAAAAGAAACGGCTCATTCGCGGCACGCTTTTGTTGAACGTCGGCACAACTGATCTCCAGTGGTGTTTCCGTCATGTGGTGTTCCTTGATAGGTGTGCAGGTGGTCTCTGAGTGAGATCATCCGGTTCGGTCTTCGATGATGATTCGAACCAGATGCTGTGAGATTCGACGGTCGAAATCAACGGACCAGCGCAAAGGTTTCCCGCAGCCAATTGGAGACTCTCTGGACCAGAGACGCCGGTGAGACTCGGATGGCGACCTGACTGCTGGCCAAAGAGACGGGTAAGACCTGCTCGCCTGCGAGGGCAATCCGGACCTGATACCATGAGCCCACCAGCCGTGGTCCCTGATCGGTCTGGACCAGCGGTAATCGCAATCGGGCAGAGAAGTCTGGGGCAATGGTCGCTAACCGGGCCAGAGAGAGTTCGGTGACTTCCCCGGTGCTCGGCCAGTCGGGTGCTGCATCGACAGCCACATGGGCGGGTTGCCCGGCGGCCAGATGCCGGAATTGCGACTGCGGCACATAAGCGATGGCCTCCCAGCGATCCGCCGCACCAATCCAGCCGAGATGCGTGCCTGAGGTCAAATAGGCGTTCTGGTTTTCGACATCGTTGAGGGCGTGGCTCCAATGGGGAAGTTGTCCCGAAGCCGATGTGGCGGGGCGATCCGGAGCCGGCCAGTAGATGCCCGAGTCGGGGGCACGAATGACTAACTCGTCGGCTTCACGCTCGCGTGCCGCGAGTTGCTGCTGCCAGTCCTGCAGTTGACGCTGAGCGGCGGGGAGTTGCAACTGGGCACGGGGATCAGTAACGCGACGGCGCAGCAACCCGTCCACATGTTGCTGCGTCGCGGCGATGCTGCCCCGTAAACGGGCCAGTTCCCGTTGCATGGTCAGATTTTCCAGCCGCGCGACAACGTCGCCGGCTTGAACAGCCGTCCCTGGCGCTAACAGTTCCAGCAGTCGTCCTTCCTGCGTGATGTACAACGCTTCCGCATCAGCCGGAAGCAAAACCGCGGCAGTATGCACCCGCTGCGGCCAAGGCCAGAAGAGCAACGCGGCCAGTAACAGCCCCAACGGAATCACACGCCAGGAGGGCCACGACCATGAAGTCGTTGTGCTCTTTCTGCTATTCCAAAGGGCTTTGATCCACAGGACGGGCATCTGGAACAATGTCACGAGGGTGACCATTAATAGGGCGATGGCCACGGTGCGCAAACCCTGCGGTTCCAGCCAGTGATACAGAAACCACATGATGGTGCAGACCATGACGATGCGGTACAGCATCGCTGTCACCGCATACAGCACCAGTGAGAAGCGGATGCGAAACGGTGCTGGTTCCGAGTTTGGCCAGACCAGTTCTCGTAATGCTTGCGAGAGATGCCGGGCCGCGGTCTGTTGCAGATTCGGTTGGCCCCACAAATCCGATAGCAGAAAGTAGCCATCGTAGCGCAACAGCGGATTGAGATTGAAGGCCAAGGTACTCACCACGCTGATTAACACCAGTTGCAGGCAGGCACTGTGAAACCAGCCGGGTTCACTGCACCACCATAACCAGAAGGCGATCGCGGCCAACACCGACTCGACCCACATCCCCGCCGCACTGATCGCCATGCGTTGCCACCGCGAAGGAAGCAGCCACGCATCGGAAACATTGCAATACAGGCAGGGCGTGAAGACCAGGAAGAGCACACCCAGTTCGCGCACCTCGCCACCCAGTTTTTTGCACACCAGCGCATGGCCCAACTCATGCGCAATCTTGAGGCCCGCCAGAACCAATGCCATCGAACCCAGATCGGCCACACTCCAGAACGCCGCTTCTTCTGGCAGTCGATGCCGCACTTCATCGAATTGCGTTAACCACAGCCCAAGTGCTGAAACGATGATCAGAGCTTGAACCAACAGCATCAGCGGTGAAAAACACCAGCGGCACCACGGCAGTAATGCGGTCAACCAGCGGTCAGGATTTACGCCGCGCGAGCGGATCGCTAGCGGATTCGTCCAGTTCCCCCAGGCCGAGGAACGAAGCAAGGCTGATCGCCGTTGCGCCGAATAACTCGCTGTCCCCAGGCTATCCCCCCAGATCAACCCCTGCTGCATCAGTTGCGACAGGAACTTTTGAAGTTCGTCTACACTCAGCAATCGTGGGGCAAACCTCTCCGCGAACTCTCGACACAGCGTGACCAAAGTCTGCCGGCCATCGAGTCGCGACCACACGAAATATTCTTCATGGCCCAATTGATAATAGCGCTGAGTGATGGGGTCTTTCAGGACCCAGCCTTGGGCTTGTGATCGCGCCACCAGATCGGTGCGTCGTCGCCAGGCAATCATCGGTTCTGCGGTCGACACCGTCTGAACTCCGAATCAATTCCACTGCGGATCGACCGGTGCCGGCGGCAGAATTTTGCATTCTTCCAACACTCGGTGCAGCATCAATTCGTAGACCGCATACGGATCGTCATGAAAGACCATCTGCGAGGACGGGGTTGCAATGTGCCAGTCACCCCGCTCAAGTTCGCCTTCCAACTGACCCGGTGCCCAGCCGGCACAGCCGGAATAAATACGGAACCGCAAAGCCGGATCATTTTCGGAAACCCGCCGGACCACATCTTCAAAAGCTTCCGCACTGTTTCCAATGAAGACATCGGGAATCACTTCGGGCTCTTCCCCCGAGAGTTCCGACACATTATGGAGCACTAGCAAAGCCGCCGGCTCAACAGGGCCGCCGACATAGACCAGTTCATCGATGTCCGGCAAATCGAAATGCTTCGCGAGAGCATTGCTGACCAGAATGGATGACGGCCGATTGATCACCAGCCCCATCGCACCGTGCGACCCATGTTCGACGATTAGCACCACGGTCTTCTGGAAGTTCGGGTCATTGAGTTGTCGCGAGGCGATGAGACATCGACCACGGAGCAACTCCGACATCGTAACCTCCCCAGCAGAAAGCGAATTCGCACCGACTCCGGAAGGGCGGGTGCGACCGGGTCAAAGCCTGAAAACGAAACCACACGTCATGATACAGCTTTCGACCGCTGCTGAAAGGGAAATGCCGTCGTCATCGGCTCAATCGCATGTTCCCTAACGAGAAGGGCACAACAGCCCTGACCCGCAAGGCCCCGAAAAATCGCCGCAATGGACGGATTCCCGCCTTCTGATATCCACGACGTCCCTTGCCCCGAAGGCCACTTTTGCTATGATTTCCGACCAGCCGCCGCTGTAGCTCAGCTGGCAGAGCGACGCTTTCGTAAAGCGTAGGTCATCAGTTCGAATCTGATCAGCGGCTTTTCTTAACCTTTTGTGATGCAGTGATTTGTGTTGATTTGCTGTCGCTGATCATCATTGAAGCCTGCGGCCATCCGTCATGGACAGGATTGACCTCAACGGTCAGTCCTGCGTCCGATCGCCTTCGCCCAACTATGCCTGTCGCGGACTCCTGTCTGCAAGGTATGGCATCTATTTTAAGAGTGAGCCGACACTTAGCGCAGAGAAAGCGGTAATCGGAACCAGGACGAAATCAGTGTCCGGCGTGCTTCGCGGCTAAGCAGCACGGCGAAGCGAGGATGTTGTGACTCCGAGGGCTTGGGTCAAAACATCGCGCGCAATTTCGGCGGTCAGGGTGACATCGCGGTCCGACAGGGTGGGATGGACCTGGAACATCAGGCTGCTTTCGTGCAGTTCGTGAGCGATGGGTAACGGTTGATCCGGACCGAGACCCGCATTCGCGAAGGCGAGTTCCTTGTAGATTTCGCCGCAGCTGCCGCAACCGCAGAACGGCCCACGAGCCATGATCTCGCTGGCAATGCGGTCACGTGTCCAACCAGGCTGTAACCGGGCACGGTCGATGAACGCATAGAACTTATAGTAGCTGTGATAGGTGTCCGCAGCCGGTTGCGGAATGCGGACACCGGGAATACCTTCGAGTCCGGCCCGCAAAATATCGGCTCGACGACGGCGGATGGCGATCCACTCGGGCAAGTGCCGGAGCTGAATCCGGCCGATGGCGGCCTGCATTTCGGTCAGTCGCCAATTGGTCCCGAACGATTCATGCAGATACTTGAACGTGCCAGTGTGCGGGCGGTTGTAAACGGCATCCCAGCTTTTGCCGTGGTCTTTGTAACTCCAGGCCTTTTCCCACAGAGCATCATCGTTGGTAGTAACGAGGCCGCCTTCGCCGCCGGTCGTCATGATCTTGTCCTGACAGAACGAGAAGGCATTGATATGCCCGATCGATCCGACAGGTCGGCCCTTGTAGAAAGCGCCGTGGGCCTGGGCACAGTCTTCGATCACCGCGATACCGTGTTCGTTGGCGAACTCCATCAACGGGTCCATATCACACGGCCAACCGGCGAGGTGCACCGCAATGATCGCCTTGGTCTGCGGCGTCATCACGGCACGCACGGTCTCGACGGTCAGGTTCTGGCTGTCACGATCAAGATCAGCAATGATCGGCCGGGCACCGCGAGCGACGGCACAACTCGCCGAGGCGATGAACGTACGGCTGGGGCAGATGACATCATCGCCGGGACCGATCCCCAGGGCATACAACGCGAGTTCCAAAGCGACCGTGCCGTTGGTCAAGGCGATGGCATGCTTCACGCCCAGTGATGCAGCGTATTCCCGCTCGAACTGGCGGCATTCGTCGCCGGTCCAATAGTTGACCTTGCCGGAACGCAGCACGCGTTCAACGGCGGCCAGTTGTTCGTCATCAAACTGCGGCCAACCGGGGAAGGTATGTTTCATGATGGTCGATGGTTGAGGGGGAATGGTTGAGGGTTCTTATTGAGCCGCGAGGCAACGCCGAGCGCTGGGCGCGTGTCACACAGCGCTCGGCGTTGCCTCGCGGCTAACGCGTCAGGTCCAGCGGACCAAGGTGGCTCCCCACGAGTAACCGACGCCGAAGCCGACCAGCATCACGAGTTTGCCGGGGGTCAGCCGACCATCCTGTAATGCGGCCTGCAAGGCGTAGGGAATCGTGCTGGAGACGGTGTTGCCTGCATGTTCCATGGCGATCACGAACTTCTCTTCGGGAATGCCAATTTTGTTCCGCAGGTGAGTCAGCATGTACTGGTTCGCCTGATGAAAGACGAACAGGTCAATCTCGTCGAGTTGTCGTTCCGCCCGTTGCAGTAACGCTTGGATCGCTTTCGGCACGGCTTTCAATGTGAAGGTGAAAATCTCCGGGCCGTTCATCGTGAGGGCCTCACTGTCCGACGAAGACTCGTCGACATGCTCGCCGACGGTCACTGCCGCCGTACGCCAGGCGTTCCGTTTGAGCATGAGGTTCGGACCGCCGCGACCGTCGGTGCCATAGACATAGGGACCAATGAGACGATCATCGGTGGAAACGGCTTCAATCAAAGTGGCGGAACCGGCGTCGCCGAAGAGTGTCCGTACGCTGACGTCATCGTCCCGCAGGACTTTGGAATAGGTTTCGCCCGTCAGCAGTAGCACATGGCTGGCCTGCCCGGTTTCGATCAATCCCTGGGCGAGACCGAGTCCGTAGACATAGCCCGAGCAACCGAGATTGATATCCAACGCACCGCACGCTGTCGGCAAACCGAGTCGGTCCTGCAAGAGACACGCGGTCGTCGGCAGCGGATAGTCCGGTAGCTGCGTGCAGAAGATCACGTAATCGATCCGACCGCGATCGATGCCCGTTGCCTTCAGCAGTTGTTCGCCCGCTTGAAACGCGAGATCCGATGCACATTCGTCTGGCCCGGCAATGTGCCGTTCACGGATGCCGGTCTTCTCGAAAATCTTCTCGGGTGTCCAATGCTCCGCCAGCGGCGCCAACTCCTCGTTGGTCAGCACCGTGGCTGGCAGGTAGCAGGCAATGTGTCGAATCGCAGCGTACATAGGAAGTCTTTGTTACGCGGCTCGACGTTCAGCCGAGGGGGACGGCGTAGACATAAAGTCGAGTTTGGAAGCCGGGACGCCCATCATGGTGTTGCCCGCACGGACGTTGCGGATGACAAGGCTGTTCGCCCCGATCTTGGCGAAATCACCGACGGAGACACCGGGCAGGATCGATGCGTGGCTGCCCATGAAGACACCGCGGCCGAGTTTCGCTTTGCCCATGACTTCGGTATGTGCGGACATCGTGCAACCGTCACCGACCTGTCCATCGTGACCGACACCGGCGTAGGCATTCATGGTGACGAATTCACCGATCGTCGTGTCGCAACTCAATCCCGCACCGGGACAGATAACGCTGCCATAACCGATTTGTGCGTTCGGCACGATGATGGTGTTGGAATGAACGAACGTTGCGAACTCGGCTCCGCGAGCCCGCAAAGTTTCTGCCAATTTCAGCTTGGTGGTCGGATCCGCGATGGCCATCACGAGTTGATCGCCGGTTTGTGGTTGATAACCCGAGATGCTGTCGATGATGCCCGGGGCATAATCTGAAAAGCCGTCCAGAGCCTGGCGGTTGTCGTCCAGGAACCCCGCAAAGGAATTCGCCCAGTGGCGGTCGGTATGCGACTGCATCCACCAGTAGATTTCGCGGGCAAACCCACCCGCGCCGACGATCAGTGTACGACTTCCGGAAGACATGAGGCGCTGCACTCCTTGGTGACTCACACACCATTGGCGAGATAGCCACCATCTACTACCAATGTCGAACCTGTGATCCAGCGTGCAGTCTCAGCCAGAAGAAATGCCACGGCGTTGGCCACGTCTTCGGGCTTACCTAAACCGAGAGGATGTCCTTGTTCCAGTTGGGCAAATTTTTCATCGGGAAGTTCGCCCTCATGCTTGCTGGCCATTTCCGTTTCCACGAGGCCTGGAGCCACACAGTTGATGCGGATCTGTTCCTCGGCCAGCTCCAGTGCCAGACTACGCGTGAGGGCCATGAGAGCCCCCTTGCTAGCACAGTAAGCGGACAATCCCCGTTGGCCGATCAGACCAGCGATGGAACTCAACATGACGATGCTGGCGGGATTCGCCACCACGCCGCGCTGACGAAAGCCTTTGGTCAACATCACCGCCGAGTTGAAATTGATGTCCATTAACTCGTTGAGTTTCGATAGTGAGAGGACACGCAACGGCAACATCGAGACAACACCGGCGCTGTGAACCAGGCCATGCAGAGGTCCTGTGGTTTCGCAGACCTGCTTCATCCACTTGGGGATGGCATCGATCTCGGTGCCGAGGTCGCGCTCAATGATGTGGTGCCCCTCGCCTGCCAATTGGGCATGGGTTTGTTCGAGTCGGTCGCGATTTCGCGCAACGAGCACCAGTTGAGCACCGAGTTGGCTCAGTTGAATTGCCGTGGCACGGCCGAGTCCGGATGAGGCTCCCGAGACCATGACGCGGCGGCCGGTCATATCCATCGGGTTGATCACGCCGCCTGCTCCTGTGTCAAAGAGTTCGTCGAGGGTTCGACTGTGAGAATTTTCAATTCCGGCAGGGGACCACATTCCATGGCGACGCTGCCCCAAGAGTACCCCACGCCAAATCCCACCATCACGAGCTTTTGTGTCGAGGTGGTCAGAGCTGTATTCATGGCGGCGGCCATGGTCAGCGGAATCGTCGCGGAGCTGGTGTTGCCGAACTCACCGATCGAAAGTGGCATCTTCTCGGCCGGTAACTTCATCCGCTTGGCAAGATAGTTCAAAATGAAACCATTGGCCTGGTGCATGACGACGGCGTTGACATCGTCCATCGACCAGTTGGCAAGCTTCAATGTCTGCTTGATGAGCGGCGGGACTTCCTGCAGCGTGAAAGTGAAGATTTCCGCTCCATCCATGAACAGCAACGGCCCTTCTGCCGTATTGCCTCGGGCTGTGCCGAAGCGATCCGATTCACGGAATAAGCCATGCTTAACGATGAGGTTGTTTTTCCCTTCTCCGTCGGTCCCCATCACAAAGTATGAGGGGCCGGCCGATGGATCGGCTGTGATCGCCGTAGCAGTTCCGGCATCACCGAATAAGGGTCGTGTGCTGCGATCTTCCGGCCGACAGACGCGACTCGGTGTATCACCCACCAGGAGCAGCACGCGTTTCAGGCCGGTGCCAATCATCTGAGATGCGAGCCACATGCCGTAGACATACCCAGAGCAGCCCAGGTTGATATCGAAGGCCGCGCACTTGGTTGACAGTCCGAGGCGAGACTGAAGGCAACAGCTCGTCGCCGGGAGCAGATAATCAGGCGTCTGCGTGATGAAAATCAACGCGTCGACCGAATCGCGCTCCCAGCCGAGTCGATCCAGCAAGTCCTCAGCCGCAGCTTGACACAGGTCAGACGTGCAGGTTTGCGAATCAACAATCCGGCGAGACTTGATGCCCGTCGTTTCGCTGAACTTCAGGGCCTCTTCTTCGCCGTATAACCCGATATCGGTACTGGTATCTTCAATGGCGGATGGAACGGCACAGGTGATGCCAGCCAGCCGCACGCCAGAGATGGTCGCTTGAGCCATGATGCCCCCCTCAGATTTCCGCCGTGAGAATGTCGGCACCATGCAGTACGGCCAGACGATCTCTCTCGGCTAACTCGGCGCACGTTCGATGCGATCGCGCGAATAACTCAAGCCGCCTTGGACATGCCAGCGGAGTCGCCGCCGATCAGGCTGGCAAGATCCGCAACAGAAGCCGCCTTCAACACGGCAGCGGGTTTCAGAGTGACTTCGTACTCTTCGTCAACCATCGCAATCAGCCCCATGAATGTCAGCGAACTCCAACCGGGAATCTGCTGGAGCGAGTCGGTGGGCTTAACGGTTCCGGCGTCGAGTTCGAAAAGATCGTCGAGCTGGCTGCAGAAGTCGGTGAGGTTCATAGCGAAAATCCCTTTGAATTACGAAGCGATGAGGCATCGTCCGGCGTCCGTGCCGATGCAAGTCCACTCACCGATCAGACTGGTCGATCGGCAGATTTTGCTGAGTCGCGAACTTATACGAGGCGATGCGTTTCAGGGTCAAGAGCCATTTCTGAGAGGGAAACAGTCTCAGGCAGCGCGACGTTGAGGGACTGCGGGCACCGAAGTGCCTGTAAATTCCGGCATTGTGGCGGTTTCGCCGTGGCTGACACCGTCGCGTTTGAGGACTTTTCCCACAGTGGCCCAGGCGATGGAGACATCCAACGGCAGTGTCAGATGGTCCACGTACCACACGTCGTGAGCCAAGCGTTCTTCCCAGGTGGTGGCATTGCGGCCGTGAATTTGTGCCCACCCGGACAAACCCGGCCGGACGTCATGTCGCCGTGACTGTTCGGGTGTGTACAGCGGGAGGTACCGAACCAGCAGCGGACGCGGACCGACAAAACTCATGTCGCCGATAAGAATATTCCAGAGTTCGGGGAGTTCATCGAGACTGGTGGATCGCAGCCAGCGACCGAATTTTGTCAGGCGGATGTCATCGGGAAGCAGGTTTCCCGCTGCATCACGGGCATCGGTCATCGTGCGGAATTTGTAGATCGAAAACACACGCCCCTGCAAACCGGGGCGGTCTTGGCGAAACAGCACGGGTGATCCGAGGCGGAAACGGATGAGCACGGCCAGACTGGCCAGCAAGGGAGAAAGCAGCAACAGCATGCCTGCCGCGGCAAGGGCGTCCAGGCAACGTTTTCCACCACGACGATACCAGCCTGTTGTGTTTTTTGCAGCCATTTGTTGACTCCCGGCCATGCAGGCGATTCCTACTTTCCATCGAGTGGGAAATGTCCTGCCAGTGCTGGGTTTGGGTCAACCCCAGATTGCTCGGTTTGGGCATCGAACTGGTCTTGTCGCGACTCCCGGAATTCGCCTATGTTCCGGCGACATTCACCTCACAGGTGCAGGGAACGACTGCGCCGATTGGGTGGGATCAGAAGGAGGGGCTGTGAAGCTGCTGGGACCGGCCATTGTGTTCGCATTGCGTGTGGGAGGGGGACTCTCACTCGTCGGACTGCAATTGCTGATGGCCCGCCTCTTGTCACGAGATGAGTTTGGCCAGTTCGCGTATGTCTTTTCGATGACACTGCTGGCATCGATTTTTGCGTCCTGGGCCTTGGAAGCAACCGGTCTTCGATTTCTTTCAGCGTACCGGACTGCTGTCGATCGCAAGCCACTGGCCGAATTTCGCCGCTACAGTTGGAAACTTGTCTGGGCTTCGGGACTGGGTGTCATGTTTCTAGGTGGAGCGCTCGCGACCGGATTGGTCGAGTTGAGAGTGAGCCATGTCCCGCTGACCGTCTGGTGGTTGGCTGCTGCCTCAATGCCAGGGATTGGCATCTCAATGATGCTCAGTGGTTGGTTACGGGCCAATGAGCAACTGATTCCCAGCTTGCTGGCTCCCGTGTTCCGTCCACTACTCACAGGCATTCTGATTCTGACTGCCGTCGTCAGCGGGTGGAAATGCACGCTGGAGTTGGCTTTTGGATGCTACTGCTTTGCCAGTTCGCTGGTAGCTTTGGGATTGTTCCTGTATGAACGGCAGTCCTTGTCCATCTGCGATTCAATCGTAGAAGGTGCCATCGAATTTCACACGCCTGGCTATTGGTTTCGGACATCGACCGGACTGATGCTCAATGGATTGATGGCGTGGCTACAAGGCCGTTGTGGTGTACTGCTTGCGGGGCTGTTACTGACCGATCGTGATGCTGCATTATTTGCCGTTGCAGAGCGTTGTGCCGATGTCGCCTTGCTAGGTTTGGTCTCGGTCAATCAGTACTCGGCTCCGCAGTATGCCCTGTTACATGCCACCGGTAAGCACCGTGAGTTTCAGTCTCTGGTAACGACCTCGGCACGACAGGCCACGGCCTTCATGTTGATTGCCTGTGTCAGCTTTGCGGTGTTAGGTCCCTGGTTATTGGGCCTGTTCGGCGAGGACTATTTGCCGGCTTATGGCGTGACGTTAACGCTGTTTGTCGGATCGCTGTTCAACGCCGGATTTGGTTCCGTCGGGGTTATCGTGCAGATGACGGGTCATCAGTCGATATCGAATCGGCTGCTGGTCTACACGGGGCTCTTGAATCTTGTGATGGCGGGGCTGCTCGCGCCTGTTCTCGGTGTTTATGCGATCGCCGTCTCAGCAGTCACAGCCGTCACGCTTTGGAAGGCCTGTATGGCCTGGTCCGTTCAACAGAAACTGGGAATCCGCAGTGATGTGCTGGCGGCTCGACCCGTGATTGGTCAGACAGAGCCTGTTCCGTTCTCCCATGTTCGAGCCGCGTGATTCTGACGGTTTTGCTATGACACGTCTGGCAACTTATCCACAACCTGCAAATTCGTTGCTGTGGGCAAAACCACAGATCGGCCAACGTCCAACTCCTTCAGCCGGGCCGGTGACTAAGCTGCTGGCCTTCTTACTGGGGGCGACGCTGCCCATTATTACTCTGGAACAGAATGTTACCAGCACAAGTGGCGCGCTGACTGATCGCGTGGTTCTGGCTGACTTCATGGCCATTGGCTTTCTGGTTCTGAGTGGTCTGAAAACACAGCTCCAATTTCGATCCACCACGGTGCTCTATCTTGGGGCATTGCTCTATGCCTTCTCTGTGGCAATGCTGCGTCACAACGATGGCGACACATTTATAGAAGCCGCAAAGGCATTTCTCGCCATTGGTTTTGCGGTGGCATTCGTGGTCGCCGGTGCCACCGCAGCGATGTCCGAAAAAGTTCTGTACTGGCTCACCCTTGGGGCCCTGTTAGGCCTGTTTGGTGAATTGCTGATTGCTGCTCACGACTTTCTTCTGCCCTCAAATCCCTGGTTTGTCGATGCCATGGAGCGGCGTGTGCGTGGTACGTTCAAGAAGAGTGGGCAACTGGCTTCGTATGGCTTTTCTGCCGTGGTGTTTCTGGGTGCCACCTACAAACTGCTATCTAATCGCAAGTTTCTTGGAACGTTGATTTTGGCCGGTGTGATGGCGGGGTGCTTCATTCTTGTGGCCTCGACCCGTCGCTCGGCGCTGGTTGGCGTGGTCGCGATGATGCTGACCTTTCTGGTCATTGGCACCCGCTTTGCCAAAAGTCGTTTGTATCAGGTTTCCCTGGCCTCCGTCGTTGCGGGGGGACTGTTCTTGCTCGCGAATCTCTCTGGCCTCAGTGATTCGTTTGTCATGCAGCGCTACTCCAGTGCCTTCAATAATCTCGATTCGAGTGATAACTGGCTGATGGTGGAAGTTCACAACGCCTATGACACGTCCGATGCCTGGTTTCCGTTCGGGATAGGGCTCGGGCAGGGCTTCCGCATTGGTGCCACCGGTGAACATGAAATCCACAACGGCCACTTAGCCATGATGGTGGAAGGTGGCTTGCCGCTCTACTTCTGCACTTTGGCGCTCATCCTCTATCCCGCCTGGATTTCGTTGAAAACCGTATCATCCCCACGCAGTGACATCGCGGCCGTGATTCTGGTCGCCATATTTGTCGGAGCGGTGATCTTCATGGGGCATAACCGTGTCTACCGCGACCGTATGTTCATGTTGGCTGCTGGTGTTGGCACGGTGGCCGCGATGCGGTTCGCCGCCGCGGTCCGCACGAATCCATCAACACCGCTGGGACAAAACTCTGGAGGACGCCCGAAACTTCCGGTCAGAATCCCTGCCACTCCGCAGCGATCTCGGCCTAAGGCAGCATAGCTTGCGTTCATAACCAAACCGTCGAACGGACGCGTGACAGAACTTCCAATGGATTGGCAGATGACAACGCAGCGAAAACAACTCATCTATGTGGCGGGCTATGGTCGCAGCGGTTCCACGTTGTTGGATACCGTGCTGTCCAATCACCCGGCGATTTTCGGGGGCGGTGAACTCACTTGGTTATTCCAGCAGATACTGGAGCACCAGACCTGTTCCTGCGGGACCGATCTGCAGGCCTGCCCGGTATGGACCCGTGTGGTGGAACAACTGCACCAGCGTTTGCCCCACTTCAATCTCACTGCAGCGGCCGATCTAACACTCTCTCAGGAGCAATGGTTTTCGTGGCGAACCCAAGTGGCAGACTATGTCCGTTTATGGGATGCCACGTGGGACGCAATGGCGGATGTCACCGGCTGTACCACGATTGTTGACTCCTCGAAAAACTCACGGCTTTCCCGGTTTCGACTGGAACTCATGCTGGCATCGCAAACTTGTGATGTCGCTGTCATCCATCTCATCCGCGACCCGCGCGCCGTAATGTATTCCACCGCACGTGGCAGTAATCGCAAGCTGGAAGCGGGCGATCATCATGTCAGCTGGCTCACGCCCTATAAAGGCCTGATGAGTTGGGCCTACTCAAATTCCTGCGTCGATCATCTTCAGGCCAAATATCCACAACTGCGGCTGTTGCGGATTCGGTATGAAGACTTCGTTCAGCAGTTCGAGAACTCGTTGAATCAATTGTCCAACTTCCTGCAGCTCGATTTTTCCCAGACCGCAGTCAACGTTCGCAATGAGGCAGATTTTGATGCGGGACATGGAGTTGCCGGTAACCGCATGCGTCGCAATCCCAAAATCAAACTGCGGTATGACGATGAATGGAGCCAGCGGTTGCCGTGGTACTATCGCCGCAGCAGTGCATTGGTCCGTCCCTGGATGAACCGTTATGGCTACAAGTAACCATCGGAATGAACTGCCTGTGACGATGCCTCCACAATCGCCGGTCCGAGTGGGCTATGCCGTCAGTGATGCGCGTACGGTGCGTGCTTTTCTCCGCTTTCAGATTGGCGATCTCAAAGCTCACGGCTTGGAACCCAATGTGTTTTGTGGCGGAAATCACTCACCGTCCGACCAGGGAGAATTGGGACGCATTACTCCAATTCCATTCAGCCGCGAGATGAAACCTCTAGCCGATCTGAGGGCCTTGCTGGCCCTTCTCGGTTCGCGGGAATTTCGCTCACTGGACGTCTTGAATGCCAGTACTCCGAAGGCGGGGTTGCTGGGCATGTTGGCTGGCTGGATGTGCCGCATACCTGCGCGAATTTATCTCGTGCGGGGATTACGGTATGAGACGGCAACGGGTTGGAAACGGTGGCTGCTGATGACAGCAGAGAAGCTGGCCTGTGCCAGTGCCCATCGCGTGGTCTGCATCAGCGAAAGTGTTCGGCGGGAATTGATTTCCCATGGTCTGGTGGCCGCGAGTAAGACTTGTATCCTGGAGTCGGGTTCTTCCAATGGCGTAAATTTCGCCCGCTTTGCCGATGTGCCAATGACGCGAGTGAATGCGCTTCGGGATGAACTCCGCATTCCTGCTGATGCCCCGGTGATTGGGTTCGTGGGCCGCTTAACCCGTGATAAGGGAATCGCTGAGCTCTGGTCTGCTTTTCAGCAAATCCGTCAACGCTGGCCAGCCGCTCGTTTGTTGATTGTGGGCGACTTTGAAGCGGGTGATCCTGTCGCGAGTGAAGTCCAAACGGCTTTGCGCCACGATCCAGCCGTGCATATCACGGGGTTTGTCAGTGATACTTCTCCGTATTTCCACTTGATGAGTCTGCTCGCCTTCCCGTCGTATCGTGAAGGGTTCCCCAACGTCATTCTCGAAGCCTCCTGTGCGGGAATTCCCACCGTCGGTTTCTCAGCGACGGGGACGATTGATGCCATTGTGGATGGCCAAACGGGCCGCATCGTGCCTCTCCCGGATATCAACCGGTTGGCAGAGGCGATCAATTTGTATCTTGCGGATGATCTGTTGCGACAACGTCACGGCCTGGCGGCTCGTGAGCGTGCTCTCCGCGACTTCAATCCCGAGCGCATCAGTCGGGCGATGTATGCCCTGTATGATGAACTGCTTCGGTCTCATACTGGCCGCGGATTACCAGTGATCGAAGACGAGGCACTACCGGCTGCCGCTTGAACTTGGCCTGCTTTCCAGCAGGCATGAGCAGACGTTCCCGGGCGAGGTTGGTACGATCAGTGTCCAACGACTGATGATACAGCAACATCCGGGGCGACAGATGCTCTCACAACGGTTCGATCTCACGGGTAAGGTGGCACTCGTTACGGGTGGCAGCAAAGGGTTAGGTCTCGCGATGGCACGCGGTCTGGCCGAAGCCGGGGCCGATATCGTCATTGCCAGCCGTCATGAAAAGGAACTGATTCCGGCCCTCGAACAGATTCTGCAGGGAACCGGGCGGCGCGGCCGGTGGTTCGTCGCCGATCTCACCCAGCGGGCTGCGGCCCAACAACTGGCTGATCAGGCGTTGCAGGCGTTCGGGCAGATCGACATCTTGATCAACAACGCTGGGAGCAACACTCCCCAGTCGATCGAAGACATTGATGATGCCACCTGGGATCGGCTGGTGGAACTCAACCTCTCTTCCTGCATGGCACTCACGCGGGCACTTGTTCCCTCGATGAAAACGAACGGGTGGGGACGTGTGATCTACATCTCCTCGATCATGGGTTTCGTCTCAACGGCGGGACGTTCCGCTTATTCCGCCACCAAGGCGGCACTTGTCGGCATGGCCAAAGCCCAGGCGCTCGATTTGGGGGCCTATGGAATTACAGTGAATTGTCTCGCGCCGGGGCCGTTCCTCACCGATCTTCCCAAGAGCTGCTTCAGTCCAGAACAGTTGGCGAAACTCGCGGCCGGTACGGCATTGGGCCGCTGGGCCGATCCCGAAGAACTGGTGGGCCCAGCGTTACTGCTTGCCTCGAATGCCGGCAGCTACATCACCGGCGAAACCTTGCTCGTGGACGGCGGCGTCGTCGGAAAAGCGTTCTGACCGCTACAACCCGATTCAGGTCGCCCATTGACATCATAGTGCGTCGAGCAGCCGAATTTCCGGAACAAAACGCCAGGGCAGTGGTGTCTCTCTACTGGTAACACAGTCGTCTGATGGCGGACGGTTGCGAGCTGAAATCTCTCCAGAATGACACAATTCTGCACGAAATGTTGAACATCTCTGCGTGAATAGGGCGGAAGCACCGACGTCCGTGAGACGAAATCTCGGCGGCACTTGTTTTCGTCTTGCAGGGAGCCAATCGGCTGAGCATGATGAAGCCCGGTTCACTGCCCGATACAGGTCGACTCTGCGGGAAATCACCGCTCTTTAACAGGCGGTTCGGAGTTTACGTTTTCACATCAAAGTCGGGTCTGACAGCTATGAAACGCGTAAGTCTCCCCTTGCTGATCACATTCAATGTGCTCACTGCTGCCCTCTGGGCACAACCTCCGGGAGTCGTCGTCCAGAATGGACCGGGCGGTCCACGTCCTGTCCCTCCGAATGGTCAACCTGGCCAACCGCCGGGACAACCCCCCAATGGTGCCCCCGGAGCTGATGGCAAACCAGCCGACGCCAAGAAAGAGGGGGATGCCGCCAGCCCACCCGCCATCACCCGACCGGCGACACCCAAGAGTTCCGGCGATCGCCAGCAACTGACGATCCGGCCCGATTCTGCAGGTAAGGTTCAACTCAATTTTCAGGGCCAGAAGTGGCTCGATGTACTCGACTGGTATGCGGAAATCGCCAATCTCAGTCTCGACTGGCAAGAGGTCCCGGGTGACTATCTGAACCTGCGGACGCAGCGCAGCTACTCCGTCGAAGAAATTCGGGATGTGCTGAATCGGCATCTGATGGACCGGGGCTATACGCTGCTAAGGAGCGGCGAAGTTCTGATCGTCGCGAATCTCAAAAAGCTCGATCCGTCACTCGTTCCGCGTGTCATGCCGGAAGACCTTGAGAATCTGCAGGAACATGAGTTCGTCAGAACCTCGTTCAAGCTCGACTGGTTGATCGCTGAGCAAACCGTTGAAGAACTCAAACCGCTCCTCAGTCCGAATGGAAAAATCTGGGCGTTGAAGGCGACTAATCGGATTGAAGCACTAGATGCCGTCGGCAATCTGCGATCCATTTATGATGTGCTCAAAGATGAGCAGTCAGGGCATGGGCAGGAACGCCTCGTTCGCGAATTTCGCCTGGAGCATACGCGAGCCGATGAAGTCTACGAACTGTTGCTGGGGTTGCTGGGCAAAGAGAAGCCCAAGAAAGACGAAGGCCCGATGGACCCTCGTCGCATGATGCAGATGCAGCAGCAGATGATGCAGATGCAGCAAATGCAACAGAATCAACAAGGCGGAAAACCTCAGCCACAGAAGCCCGGCGAAATTCATCTCGTGGTGAATCGCCGTGAAAACAGCATTCTGGTGAATGGCCCGCCCGATCAGGTGGCCATCGTCGAACAGGCCGTCAAACAACTCGATGTGTCACCCGACTCGGCCAATTCGCTGCTGCAGAATCCGAATCGGATGCAGATTTATCGCCTGGCTTCGATCGATCCCGAACCCTTGGTCGAGACATTGTCGGAGGTTGGTAACCTCGATCCGGAAACGCAGCTCCGCGTCGATGCAAAGAACAAGTCGATCATCGCCTACGCCACTTTGGCCGACCATGTCACGATTCGTTCGATGATTGAGAAGCTGGATGGCACCGACCGACGCTTTGAAGTCATTCGTTTACGCAAGCTGGAAGCAGACTACGTTGCGGGCACCATTCAGTTCATGATGGGCGAAGAAGAAAAGCCGCAGCAACAGCGGCGTTCTTACTACTTCTATGACCCGTTCGGTGCGGGTTCCGGCGGCTCTTCGGAAGAGAATGCATCACGCAAGTTTCGGGTTGATGCGGATGTTGAACATAATCGGCTGCTCGTTTGGGTGAACGATATCGAGTTCGAAGAGATTCAGAATCTGCTGGTCAAACTGGGGGAAATCCCCCCGGCTGGATCGCGTGCCGCCACGTTCCGCAGGCTCGATTCCATTCCCTTGGAAGATGCTCCCTACCTGATTGAACGGCTGCGTGAAGCCTGGCCAGGATTGGGGGACAATCCGCTGCAGCTCAAAATTCATCCGCGAGCTGATGACGGCGATCAACCCACGTTGCCCTTGCCCCTGAATCGACCTACAAAAGAAGACCCGTCAACCAGTGTTGATCCCAGCGAGTTCCTGGAAACGTTGCCCACCGTTTTCCGCTTTTCCAAATCATCGGTCAGTCATACCGGGGCAGCCAGAACGCTGGCTGTCGCTCATGAGAAAGCTGACTCGTCAATTGTTCGTCCGCCGGCTCCGTCTCTGCCCGAAACTCTCGACAGAGGACCGCAGATTGTGACGATTGGCCCCGCGCAACAAGATCATGCAATCGCACAACTCCCCCGGGAACGAATCGAGGAACGCCCCACGTCGAAGCCTCCCGTGATGATCGAACTCGATCCGGAAGGCCGTTGGGTGCTGCGTTCGGAAGACACCGCCGCACTCGATCAATTAGAAGATTTGCTGAATGAACTCTCGCCACCCCGTCGCGATTACAAATTGTTCCAACTTCAGCACAGCACCTCGTGGGCCTATGGGATTGCCCTGACCTTGGAAGAGTTCTTCAAGGATGAAGAAGAGAAGTCCAGCCCGAACACCCGACGCTACTACTATTACGACTCCGCCCCGCAGGAAAAGAAGGAAGCCAATCGGCTTTCGAAGCGTCGCCCGTTGAAGTTTATTGCCGATAGTGATTCCAACTCGATCCTGGTTGTCGGTGCCGACCCACATCAACTGCGAACCATCGCAGATCTCATTGAATACTATGATCAGCCGGTCGCGTCTGATGCCAAGGCTCTCCGGCGGACCGAGATTTTTCAGATTCAGCATTCCCAGGCGCAGACCATTGCTGAGGCAATTAAAGATGTCTATCGCGACCTGTTGAGTGAAAATGACAAAGCGCTGCAACAGCAGAATCAGAACAAGGAGCAGCAACGGGCTTCCGACCGATCCGTGACCTATGTCTATGACACCTTTGGAGATTCGGGCGGCGATAAGAAGGCTTCTGATCCGCCTGCCCCGGTACGGTTCAAAGGGGCTTTGTCGATCGGAATTGATGAAGTTTCGAATTCGATCATTGTGTCATCTACAGAAACGCTCCTTCTGAACATCCGTATGATTGTGGAACGGCTCGATCAGGCTGCGGTTCCCAAGCTGCCGACGATGCAGGTGGTGCACGTGGGCCAGAATGTCCCGACCGATGTCCTGCAGGAAAAACTGGCAAAGTTGCTGAAAGAACAGAAACGACAGCAGGCTCAGCAACCGCAGCAGGGACAACAGAACCGCCCGCAAAATCCGCAGCCGCAAGTCGAGGAAGGCCCTTTTCCTTAGTAAACATGGCCTGGGCACGCCCCGTCATGCCGTTCTTGGGGCTGATTTTTCTGCCTTTCTTACAAGACAGTCAGAAAACCGGAAAAGAAACGACAGGGCGAAACCTTCATTCTTCCCGAGTGTTGATTCTGCAGCATGGTTGCGTTGCTCATCACAACCACCATGTGGGCGGAAATTGCAACACGGCGAACTAGGGAACGCCGATTGCTGATTGGCGTTCTTGTCGCCTCGCCCGCCCCAATGCCCCCTGCCTGAAAGCGATGCCGCTCGCTTCAGCGCCCTCCTTCCTAGCGGTTTGGTGATGCCATGAGCGATTTTTCCTTGTTGGCGTATGTCGACCCCGGTGTGGGTAGCCTGCTGATGCAAGCGCTTGTCGGCGGTAGTGCCGGTTTTTACATTTTTGCAAAGCACCTGTGGCGTACCTACCTGGTTTCGTCAGCCACACGTTCTTGAGGCCTTGCGATCGCAACCGACCATAACAGTGGTGGGTATGCGTGTGGACTTGGCGATCGCGATTGTTGCTGCCTTAGCGTTTGCACAGGCGATCGCCGGGATGGACACTCACTTACTCAGTCGATACGGATCGATTGAACACGATGGTTTCAAGCCTGCCCGATGTGGCAACCGATCGAACGACCAATTCCACACTAAGATTCGATACCGGTTCGTTCCGTGACCGTGATAGCCGCGTTTTCGCGCACCACGGAAAGATCTATCGTGCTCTCTCCAGTGCCGCGCTCGCGCATTGGGAGTCTGCGTCTCAATGCGAATTCTGGCAACAGCATCTCTCGGCCGGTTCGTTGATTTCTTCGCAGGTCATAGATGCTACTGAAGCCGCGGCTTTGGTCGGCCCACCGTGGGCGGCCGTGTTGCAACATCCCCGTCTAGCCTGGATTTCTTATCCCTACGAGTGGACGTTTGGCATGTTGCAGTCAGCAGCCTTACTGCAACTGCAGATCCTCGAAGATGCATTGGCCAGCAACATCACCTTGAAAGATGCTACGCCATACAACATTCAGTTCATCGGTACGCGACCCATCTTCATTGATGTTGGTTCGTTTACCCCCTATGTTCCCGGCACACCGTGGCTCGCTTATCGCCAGTTTTGCCAGCTCTTTCTGTATCCTCTGCTATTGCAGGCGTATCGCGGGTGTGACTTTCAAGCCTGGCTGCGCGGCTCTCTTTCCGGCATCAGTCCACAACAATGTCGGTCGTTATTTTCCTGGACCGATCTCTGGCGACCCGGTCTGCTCAGCCATGTCTGGTTGCATGCCGCGATGGAACGGAACATCCAGGTCGATAGTTCGACGGTTTCGTCGCAACTCCGTGCCAGCGGTTTCACCAAAGACATGGTGCTGCAGAACGTACGAGGCCTGCGAAAGTTGATTCAGCGACTCCGCTGGCAGCCAAACCGGTCACGATGGTCGGAGTATGATCGTTGCTCTGCCCCGGTCCGGTCCGATGCCGCCGTGAAAGAAGAACTGGTGCAGCAAATCACCCGTCAGCAGCGCTGGTCGCTGGTGTGGGACATCGGTTGCAATCGCGGCCGCTATTCACGTATCGCCTCGGAGCAATCCGATCTGGTCCTCGCGATCGATTTTGATCATCTCACCGTTGACACTCTGTATCAGGAACTGACTCAATCTGGTGAGACGGGCATTACACCGGTGGTGATGAACCTGGCTGATGCCTCACCCGGTTGGGGTTGGCGAGGTCTGGAACGGCGGCGATTTGAAGATCGTGGCCAACCCGACCTGATTCTCATGCTGGCCGTTATTCACCATCTCGTTCTCGGCGAGAATCTGTTGCTGGACGATGTGCTGGACTGGATTGCGGAGCGCCGGGCCGAGGTGGTCTTGGAATTCGTGGATCGTGACGATCCGCAAGTTCAAACATTGTTAGCGCACCGGGCCATCGAGGAACCCGATTACACGCGGGAACGCTTCGAAGCCGGTGTGCAAAGCCGATTTAATCTGGTCGCGCGATACGATTTACCCTCGGGAACCCGCACGCTGTTTCATCTATCCCCACGCGAATGATGCGTTCTAGCTTCGCGGTTGTGGCGATTTGTCATCAGTCCGGCGAAGGGCATACCGGCAGGTTATAACGCTGGTGATAGACACCGCAGATTGCGTGCACTGTCCGTCGCGGTTGCTGGCGAATGCCTCTTGCGTTCGGAAGCGAACACAGCCATCTTGATGTGTCGGGCCGGGCATCACTTCTGTACTTCGTTTCGATTTCTGTGAGACCCGATCATGCGTGCGCTCATTCTGGTCTGGTGCGTGATTTCGTGCATGGGTGCGGTTGCCGCCCCTGCTGTTGCGCAGAGTCCGACGATTTCTGGCGTACCGATTCTGCCCGCCGACCACGTCTGGAATACCCGCATCGATCACTTGCCGGTGGATAGCCACTCCGCGGCCTACATTCAGTCGATTGGCCCCAACGATCCATTGAAGGCCGACTTCGGTGCGGGACTATATCGCGGTGCACCCATCGGCATTCCGTTTGTGACCGTGCGAGGCACACAACCGCTGGTGCCGATCCGCTTTCAGTATGCCGACGAAAGCGATCCCGGGCCGTATCCCTTTCCACCACAAGCGCCGATTGAAGGCGGCAAGCTGAGCACCGGTGATCGGCATGTGCTGGTGCTTGATGTCGATAACAAACGGCTTTATGAGGGCTATCGATGTGTGCCGTTCAATAATGGCAGGAAGTGGCTGGCGGGAAGTGGTGCGGTGTTCGACATGACATCGAATGAGTTACGACCAGCGGGTTGGACCTCAGCCGATGCGGCAGGACTGCCGTTGTTGCCGGGTCTGTGTCGCTGGGACGAAGTCGCCGCGGGGGAAATTCGGCATGCGTTACGGTTCACAGTTTCGCAAACGCGAGCAGCTTATGTCTGGCCGGCGCGGCATAAAGCTTCGTCGAACACCGATCCCAATCTACCGCCGATGGGTCAGCGATTTCGGTTGAAAGCGAACTTCAATACCACGCCGTTCTCACCAGAGACGCGCGTGATTCTTATCGCGCTTCAACGCTACGGCATGATACTCGCGGATAACGGATCGGACTGGTACATCAGCGGTGTCCCAGATGACCGCTGGAACAACGACCATCTCCGCGAACTCGCACAAATCAAAGGGAGCGATCTCGAAGCGATCGACGAATCGTCGCTAATGATTGATCCCGATTCCGGTCAGGCACGGCAGCCTTAACCCATCAGAGATTGGGCAGGGCTTCATGGGCCAGCGGTCTGTGTTGCAGGCAGGAATTAAGCCGCGGCGCGAACTGCAGAATCGGTGGGTAGCTGCCAGACCGTTGTCATCCACGGGCGGTCACCAAACGGACCCAATCCATAGAAGTTCTCGCAGAGGCAGTCACGAAACTGGTCGTGTGCGGGCTGAAATTCCGGCCATTCTGCGTTGTCCAGAATGAGGTAGCCCCCCGGTTTGATCTTGGACACTGCGTGCTGAATGCAAGCCAGACGTGCCAGACCATCGACCGCGACGAGATCAAAATGCCTGTCGGGATAGGCATCAATCGATTTGGCGTAAGCTTCAAAGCGTCCGCCCGTCTTGACCCGTTTTTCGCCGACGTAAATATCTTGCGGTCCCTCAGTGGCTGGCGTCTGGGGTACAAGTTGTACCTGACAGTTGCTGAGGTGCGATGTGCTCAGCGTTTGCTGAACCTGTTGATACCAGATGGGGTCATGTTCTACCGCAATGACCTGTGCCACGCGCTCAGCAAAAAAGAGCGTCGAACCGCCAGAGCCGAACTCAAAGACCCGCATCTCGGGGCGCAGAGTCCCTTTAAGCCATTGGATTGCACGGTAAGTCATCCAGGGGTGGCGGCGTTGCAGGGGAGAGCTTTGGCTCCAAACCGTTTCCAGCCAAGCCGGGATATAGGGAACTGACGATTGATTTCGCACCGCAACGTGGCGTAGTCCACGAAAAGTCCAACGAATTCGCTGAGCCAGCGACATGAATTTCCCCCTCGATAACCGTTAGCTGCCACCGCCCATGGCGCAGTTCCGGTTTTGGCCGCGAACCATAGCAGCCGTTGCGGGTTTTGCCTATAGAAGTTTTGTAGTCACCTGTTCATGCAGCGGAGCGGAGTGAACACGCGGCTGGCTGGGGTATCGGCACGAGAGGATCGAAACTGAGAACAAGGGACGTGAATTCGCGGGCGGCACGGTTGCCCGTCAGGAAATCGGACGAGTTCACGAGATTCAATTGAGAATCGTAGCAATAGGGGAAGAGTTCCAACGCGGGGAGCAGCGATTGCAAGGCAACCAGTGGTTCCTGCTTCCAGGGGGCATGCAGCGAGAGGTAAACCCTGGGGCGATATTCCTCGAAGAACTCTCCCAGCGCGGGAATCAGGTCGAACTCGGCCCCTTCAATATCAATTTTCATCGCATCGGGCACGGGCAGATGATGTTCGTGAATCCAAGTGGCCGGATGATGCACCTCGGCCGTGACAAAGTCTTTGGTCACGCGATCGGCAAAGAGCACGCTGGTGACGCTGCTGCCCAGGTTTGATCCTTGAGGCGGCGCGAGCTTCAATTCACCACTGGTGGCTCCGACAGCCGCTGGCTGGAGTTGAACGTTCTCCAGATGATTTCCGTTGATGTTTCGCTGGAGAACCCGGAATGCAAAGGGGTCGGGTTCGAAGGCAATCACCTGACGGCATAACCCGGAGGCGTACAAGGCGGTCGGCCCGATCCAGGCCCCCACATCCCAGTAGCAGGAATCCGGGGTGAGCATGGTATCGAGGATCTGCAGCGTTTCCGGTTCCCAACGGCCCTGGTCGAGCTGGTACCAGAACTTGGCATGTGCCGCGTCACAATAATATGTCTGCCCATTGAGCGCGAGGGGATAGCTTCCCGTCCAACGACTCAGCCAGCGTCTTGCCCGCTTCCACATGCCCAAATCTCCCGGTAGATCGGAGCAGGATTTCTCGATGCTGCCAGCGGCGCTGCTAACGTTCGTGAACTGCTCCAGACCATCGAAAATTTAAGGCAAAGTCCCGGCTCGCGAGAATGGATCAAGTTTGGTTGAGGCGACCCTCAGAGGAAAGAATTCTGAAATTGGAACGATGATCGGCAGAGATTGCACGTGGACAAACTCGGGGCAAGGAAGTTGGGCCGGAAACCCTTGTTCACGATGCAGTTATCCGTCACAATGCAGACGCATCCAAACTGGCTGATGTTTCGGCCTCTCCTCCGTCTTACTTCGTCGCGAGCGCCGTCATGACGATTGCCCCCTCTTTTGATCTTCACCGTCGCCAGTGGCTTCAACGTGGACTTTGTGCCGGGGCCGCTTGTGGTCTGTCACTCCCCCGATTGCTGACCGCCGCTTCCGCCACGCCTGCTGGCAGCGGTTCCGCGACGGCAGAAAATGTGATTTTGCTCTTTCTCGATGGCGGTCCTAGCCATCTGGACATGTGGGATATGAAGCCCCAGGCACCGGATGGCATTCGGGGCGAATTCCAGCCCATCAGCACATCGCTCCCCGGATACACGATGTGTGAACATCTGCCGCGGATGGCTCAGCTGGCTCATCGCAGTACCGTGGTGCGATCGATGCATCACACGGTCAATAACTCGCACGGGGCGGCGGTTTATACCGCATTGACGGGGCACGACCGGGGCGAAGCCGGTGGGCTGGCGTCGCCGACTGATCATCCTCACATGGGGGCAGTGTTGGCGAAGCTGCGGCCGACAGCGGTCGATACCCTTTCGCATGTGCATTTGCCGTACATCACCCAGGAAGGGGCTGGGAATCCACCGCAACCTGGGTTCTTCGGTGGATTTCTCGGCCGGTCTTATGATCCGTTATTTGTACTGAAAGACCCCAATGCGGCTGATTTCACCGTCCCGGAACTCACCCTGCAGTCAGAGGTAACGAATCTTCGATTGGATGATCGTCGGCGATTGTTTTCGTCGTTGTCATCGCAACTGCCACAACTCTCGGGCGAGTTAGGTGCCTCGAAAGAGATGACCGCCATGCAGGCCCGGGCGATGGATCTGTTATCGTCCGATCGAACCCGGCTGGCGTTTCGACTCGATGACGAGCCTGCAGCCAGCCGAGAGCGTTATGGGCGTAACGTGTACGGGCAAAGTGTGTTGCTGGCACGGCGCTTGATTGAAGCCGGGACGAGGCTGGTGACCATCTCGTGGGCTCCGCATGCCAATGCCACGTGGGATACCCATGGCAGCAACTTTCAAAGTCTGAAGTCGACCTTGCTGCCGCAACTCGATGCGGCTTGTGCCAGTCTGGTCACCGATCTGGATGATCGTGGACTGCTATCGAAAACAATCGTGGCGGTGTTCGGCGATTTCGGTCGTACCCCCCGCATCAATGGGAACAATGGCGGACGAGATCACTGGAACTACTGTTACAGCCTGCAGATGTTCGGCGGCGGATTTCGTGAAGGGTTGGTCTACGGAGCCAGTGACGAAACGGGCTCGTTCCCGGCACACAGCCCGCAGACTCCCGCGAACATTCTGGCGACAATGTATGCGGCGCTGGGTGTCGCCCCTGAGTATGAAATCTATGATCAGCTCGCTCGCCCCCATCGAGTGGTCCCGGCTGGTGAAGTCGTGGCCGATCTTTTGGTGTGAGCGTCTCAGGCTTCCACTGCGATCGGTTCCAACTCGGTCACTGATGGAGCTGCTGCTGGTGTGACCGCAGATCGATATTGCACCAATCCGACCATGCACAGCACGCCGAGGACTGCAGCGAGTTGGCGGCTGGTAATCGCTTCCGCGTCGAGCCAACCCCAAGCCATCGCTCCGATGGGCACAAGGTTCGTGACCATTCCTGCGAAGAGCGGACCCTGTTGCTGCACCATCCGCAGAAAGATGCTGGTAGCAACGCCGGTGCCGACCATTCCCAGGATCATCACGGCTCCCCAGGCAAGTTCCTGAGAACCCATCGTCGCAGTCGCTGGAACTGGTGACGTCAGCGCGAGTGGCAGAAGTACGGCTAGTGAACCCAGCAAGCACCACAACGTTAGTTCCAACGGGGGAACATGACCCAGCCAGCGCCGAATCCAGGTGTTCGCGATGGCATATGCCAGGGGAACAGAGAAGGCCAATGTCAGGTCTGCGAGCGGTAGCTGTTGCTTCCAGCCATCCCACATGAGCATGGAAAGAAAGCCCAAGGCTCCGAAGACACCCAGTGTTTGCCGCAGGGTGGGTTGCGTCTTCAAGACGATCAACGCGACGGCGATAGTGAGTAACGGTGTGAAGGCCACGGTCATGCCAATGAAGGCACTGTTCTGATGCTTGGCGATCAGCCAGGGTTGTGCCGTGTAGGGCCACACAAAACCGGTCAGAATCACGCCCGCCAATGGCAGGAGATCGCGACGACGAAAACGGAGTTCGGCCCCAAGCCTCCAGACCAGCAGCCCCACGACCAAAGCCCCAAAGCCGACCCGTCCGGCACTGATGGCCGCTGGAGACAGGCAGACCGCGGCCCGTTTCATCAAAATGAAGCTGCTGCCCCAGATGGAGCAGATCAGCAGAAACCAGACGTACGGCATTGCCATTCCTTCACCTCTCGCGATCAACGACACCAGCGACAGACCGCAGGTTCGTCCGCGAGTAGTGTGGCAGGATTATAGCCGATGTTACTTCACAAACTCATCAATGCCAGGGTAGCTACCCACAGCCGGATATTGTCGCGGTGGCACGTGTTCGGCTGTCATGCGTTCCAGCATGATCTTCACGATGTCCGGATGTTCCGCAGCAATGTCGCGCGATTCCCCCGGGTCGACACTCAGATCGAACAACTCTGCCGTGAGTTTCGGGGGAGACTGAATCAGTTTCCACTGCATCATCCGTGCAGCCCGCGAGATTCCCAGAGGCCCACGTGCCGGGTATTCCCAATAGAGAAATTCATGACCGGGCTGCAGCTTCTTTCCTAGCCAGGTGGGGGCCAGCGATAGTCCATCGGATTGTACGGGAGCTGAAGCCCCCGCCAGTTCTGCCAGAGTGGGCAAGAGATCTTGAAACCCAGCGACCGTGTCGACCGTTTTTCCCGCGGGGATATGCTGAGGCCAGCGGACCAGGAAAGGAACCCGGATGCCTCCTTCGTACCAGGTTCCTTTATAGCCGCGATAAATGCCGTTGCCGTGAAAGTAATCGGTCATCTCCGTCCAACCATTGTTGACGCCGCCGTTCTGGCCACCGTTATCTGATGTGAAGATGACGATGGTGTTCTCATCCCAACCTTTTGCCTTAAGCAGATCCAGGATTTCACCGGCATGGCGATCAAGCCGCGACACCATGCCGGCGAAGGTGGCCAGTCCATCATCCGGCGAA
Organism: bacterium; assembly: GCA_016125225.1. Classification (GTDB taxonomy): domain Bacteria; phylum Planctomycetota; class Planctomycetia; order Planctomycetales; family Planctomycetaceae; genus DSVQ01. The sequence goes on from WGME01000004.1 coordinate 268,512, forward strand.
TCGAGATATCCTGGGCGACCATCTAGAATGGCGCGGTTCGGAAATTTTCCACGGTATGGGGCTTTCGAGTCCTCCGGCACCACCAGTTCCACATGGGGCAGAATGGAGGGCAGATACAGAAAGAACGGCCGGGTTCCGTCACGCGACTTGATCCACTCCAGAGCCCGCGCCTGGATGACATCTTGGGCGTAGCTCTGCTGCCTCCGGCCGTGATTTGCTGTGAGCTGATAACGGTCGTTGTCATTCCATAACCAGCCCGCGTACTGGAAGTGCGCATGCACCTGCAAGAGTTGTCCAAAGTAGCGATCAAACCCTTGCTGCAGTGGATGCCCCGTGGTTCCCTCAAAACCCAAACCCCATTTGCCGAACACAGCGGTCTCGTAACCCACGGCCTTTAGTGTCTTGCCGAGCGTCATATCTTCGGGCAATAACATTTGACGATAGTCGTTCGCACGACACGCGGTATGACCTGTGTGCCGACCGGTCATGATCACGCTACGGCTGGGCTGGCAAACATGGCAACCCGCATACATCTGCGTGAAGCGAAGGCCCTCCCGTGCCATCTGATCGAGCCGAGGTGTGGCAATCTGCTTCTGACCATAGCAGCCCAGCGAACCGTAACCGAGATCGTCTGCGAGCATCAGCACGATGTTGGGTGGCCGAGTTTCTGACGACCAAGCCGTTGCTGTCGCCCACCAGAAAGTAAGACCGAGAAGCAGGCATTTCGCCGGCATGACAGCTGTCTCCGGTTGCTGGTCCAGAATCCATTGAACGCGTTGAGTCATGCTAAACGCGGAGTGTTGTGAGTACCAGACCGGGGAAAACAACGTCAATCCCGCTGCTCATCCCTTAAGTAACTTGAGTTCTAAAAAGTCGATAATATTTATATTGACTTTATGAAAATGAAAGTCATAATCGAAATGAAGTTCAATTTTCATAAATTCAGAGCTCGAGAGCGATGGATGCACCCCGTCACTGGATTGATCGCCTCTCCGATGAAGAGCGGGCGTTTTTGAAGCGGTTTGTGCTCGCGTCGGGCTCATTAAAGGCCATGGCAGAAGAGTACGGTGTCAGCTACCCCACCATCCGTCTCCGGCTCGATCGTTTGATTGAGAAAATCAAGATCTTTGATAGCGAACAGCGACTCTCCGAATTTGAACGGCAACTCCGAGCTCTGGCCGCCGAGGGCAAGCTTGAACTCTCCACAATGAAACTGCTGTTGGAAGCTCACCGGCTTGATCTGGAGCAACTCAAGAAGGGCAACCCATGAGACCATCGATCTGCTCTATTGTCGGGTTCACTCTGCTTGCGACTTGGGTTTCTCCGGTATGGGCAGAATCCAAACCACCGGGTCCTTTGCTGAAGATCGACTGGCAGGACCAGCAAGCCGCTCAACAGTTATCCTCAGGACAATTGTTGGCTGCTGAAGGAACTGAACCAACGCGGTTACGGCTCGAACACCAGGGGGCGGGGCCACGACAATTTCAGTTGGCAGTGCTGAATGATCCCCCGATTACAACTGATCACGTCAGCTATGTGATCCGCGGCCGAGTCCGTTATGAAAATGTCACAGGAGTGGGTTATCTCGAACTCTTGAACTACTTCGGTGATAGTCCGTACTTCAGTCGCACTCTGGCGACCAGTGGGACGCTGGGGCAATTGACCGGAACTTCGGATTGGCGAGACTTCGCTTTGCCGTTCTTCAAGAACCATGAACCCCCGCCCCAGAAGCTGGAAATCAATCTGCATTTGCCGGGTTCTGGGATTGTTGAACTGACCGACCTGGAACTGATTGCCCCGGCTGATCTGGCGCTGTCAGGTTCTCCGGCTAATGCCTGGTGGTCGGACCGGGCCGGAGGCTACATCGGGGGAATCGGCGGATCGGTTTTGGGAATCCTGTTAGGAGCCGTCGTGGGTCCCTTAGTCGCCAAAGGGCGTGCCAAGCGATTCGCGTTGGTAACACTGGCGGTTGTTGGAACGTTGTCCGTCGTCAGTTTGCTAGCAGGTCTGGTGGCGATCTGTCTTCAACAACCATATGGCGTGTGCTATCCGCTGCTATTGATCGGCGGCCTCGGTAGCGCGTTGGGCTGGGGAGGCTTCGCCCAGACTGTTAAGAGGTATCGGGAGCATGAGTTACGGAAAATGTCGGCTCTGGACGCTCTGTGAAGACTCTACTGCATTGTTAAGGGGCGGCCGAGTCGCAATCGGAGTGCAGTTTTGGTGGCTAACCTTCATATTGGCAAATGGTTACATCCATAAAAATTCACATGAATGGACTTCTGGTAGCGAAAAATCAAGTGCGATTTATCGGACACAAGCCCTTGTCCAGCCGTGAGTTATTCACCTTCATTTTTGATGCGACGGGCGAGGTTCTTCACATACTTCACTAATTGCTCGCCAAACATTCATCTTATGTTCACAATCGTGTCTTAACATTCCCGGCCTCTGAACAGTCGGGTAAGCACGAGCGCCGGTTGGCCTTGTCCTGGCTGTTATGCCCAGGCTCTTTGTATCAGGGAAAACTCCGTATGCCCTCCGCTCGCCTCGCCGGGTCACCCCGCCACTCCTCACGAGGATTCACACTCATCGAATTGCTCGTGGTGATTGCCATCATCGCCATCCTCATTGCCCTGCTGCTCCCCGCCGTTCAACAAGCCCGTGAATCCGCCCGCCGGACACAATGCCGCAACAATCTGAAGCAATTGGGCCTCGCCTGCCATAACTATGAATCGACCTTTACCGTCTTTCCGTCATCGGGCGAAGGCACCCTGATCACTGGCACTTGGTGGAACGGTAACACCTCGGCTGGTCTGCCCGGCACACGCGTCTTCTTCCCCCAGTCGACCTTCACCCTGATTCTGCCCTACATTGATCAGGCTCCGGTCTACAACCAGATGAACCTGGGCCTGCACTACTCGAACACCGTGAACCGCACCGCTGCCAAGACCAAGATTGCCGGTTTCTTGTGCCCCAGCAACGCCATCACGACCGCCGATCCGGCCAGCTACGGCCTCGCCGACTACATGCCGGTCGCCTATGTGGACCTCGATCCTGTCACCGGATTGCGTAACCCGAACCAGTATTTGAAGAACGGTGCTCTGGGCCTCAGCGGCAACAAGATGTCTGCTTTGACCGACGGCACCACCAACACCGTGCTGATGTTCGAAGACGCGGGCAAGCCGGGCAGCATCGGTGGTAACTACGACGCTGTCGCCAAGTTCCCGAACCAGGGTGTTGACCCGACCCAGATGATGGCGACGCAGAACGCCGTGCCTTCAGCTTTGAACGGCAACTACTCGGCCCCGAACCGCTGGGCCGATCCTGACACTGGCAACGGCGTTTCCGGCCCGCCCGCCAACCGTGGCGGCATCATCAATAACAACAAGAGCCCGAACGGTGGCCCATCAACCTGCCCGTGGTCGACCAACAACTGCGGTCCGAACGATGAGCCGTTCAGCCTCCACACCGGTGGTTGCCATGCTCTGCTCGGCGACGGCAGCGTGAAGTTCCTCTCTGAAAACCTCGATCTGCAGATTATCCGTCGTCTCTGCGATCCGGCTGACGGCGAAACCATCGGCGACTTCTAATCGCCAGCAGAGTTTTGTCAGATTCTGACTTCAGCACCCCGGCCGGATTTGATCCGTTGCCGGGGTGTTTGCGTTCACGGCCAGCGATCGTGAAAATGCAGGCGATCCTTCGTCTGCCTGATCATCGAACGACATCGTGACACGTATCTGGATTCGCCAGCGATGACCGACCGTGAAGAGCCGATTTTTGACTCGGAAACGCCGCCAAGTTCCACCGGCGAACTGGGGCAGTCGATCGATGAAGGTCGTGGGCGCATCTTTCCCTGCGAACAATGTGGTGCCGATCTGGAATTCTCCATCGGTCAGCAGAGTTTGCAGTGTCCCTATTGTGGCTTTGTCAAAAACTTGACACCGCCTGTCGACGAGATTCGCGAAAACGATTACCGCGAGATGCTGGCCACTCTCAAGGAACAGCGAGAGCAAGGCACCGAGGCTCAATATCGGGCCGAAGACGTTAATGAATTGCGTTGCGATTCCTGTGGGGCGAATGTCGTCTTTCAGGGCACGCTCACCAGCTCCACTTGTCCGTACTGTGCCTCACCCCTGCAGCGTGACAAGGTTCACAATGCCAGCACCCGCATCCGTGTCGATGCCGTGCTCCCCTTTCTGGTCCCGCGGGAGAAGGCTGCAATCAATTTGAAGAACTGGGTCCGCACACGCTGGTTTGCTCCCAACGACTTCAAGCAACTCGGCGGCAAGGGCAAATTCAACGGTTGTTACTACCCCTATTTCACGTTTGATTCGGCCACCTTCACGCGCTACGAAGGTCAACGCGGCGATCATTACTATGTGACAGTGCGAGTTGGCAAGGAAACGCGCCAGGAACGGCGGACCAGTTGGAGTTATCGCAGCGGCGAGTTTCCCCGATTCTTTGATGACGTGCTCGTGTTGTCGTTAAAAGATGATCAGGCCACGTTGCTGCAGGAACTGGAGCCCTGGCCGTTTGCGAAGTGTCGGCCATTTACTCCGGAAGTGCTCGCGGGTTTCTTTGCACGAACCTATGATGTCCCTCTTGATCGGGGGTTTGAACTCGCGAAGCAACGGATTGATGCGGCTTTACGACAGGACATCTGTCAGCGGATTGGTGGCGATGAGCAGCGTGTGTCGACGCAGAAAACGGCGTATAATGCTGTGACGTTCAAACACATTCTGCTACCGGTCTGGTTGCTCGCTTACCGGTACAAAGAGAAAACATATCGCGTGACGGTGAATGCAGCCACCGGCGAAGTTCAAGGCGAGCGGCCCTACAGTTGGGTCAAAATCACATTGCTCGTGTTGTGCATCGCGGCGATCATTCTTGGGATTGTCTTCGCGACGCAACATTAGGAGCAAAGAACATCATGCAACGCTGGTTCGCATCTCTGTCGTGTCTGCTGATGCTGTCCGCAACCGTGTATGGCGCAGAACCGCAGCCGAAAGTCCTGTTTATTGGGATCGATGGTTGCCGGTGGGACGCCGTAGAAGCGGCTCAAACGCCCAATATCAATGCGTTAACCGAGCAGGGTTGGTTGGCTGTTGGTACCTCGATACTGGCTCCGCATGAAACCAAGGGAGACACAGTCAGCGGCCCTGGCTGGTCGAACCTGTTGTGCGGAGTCTGGCCCGATAAGCATGGCGTGCTCGATAACTCATTCCGCGGAGCAAACTACACCGACTATCCGCATTACTTTGCCCGGATCAAAGCGGCTCGTCCCGAATTGTTGACGGCTTCGTTTACGGATTGGGACCCGTTGAAAGACAAGATTCTGTCAGCGGCCGATTATGCGGTTGACCTTCCCGCCCACGGTGCCGCCGACTATGCCAAGAAAGATGCCGAACTGGCCACGGAATGTGCGGACTACATTCGTACCAAACCGGTCGATGCGGTCATGTTGTATTTCGGGCAGGTGGATGAAACGGGGCATGCCAAGGGCTTTCATCCGAAAGTCCCCGAGTATGTTGCGGCCATTGAACGTGTCGATGGATTGATTGGTCAGGTTCGTGAAGCCATCGCCGCTCGCCCAAACATTCAGAACGAAAACTGGCTGATTCTGATCGGTACTGATCATGGAGGCGTGGGCACGAATCATGGCGGTGGACGACAAATCCCGGAAATCCACCGCACCTTCATGATTGTCAGTGGACCTGCGGCGATCAAATCGCGGACTGAAGAAGACAGTTATCAGGTCGATATCATTGCTACGGCCCTGGCTCATCTCGGGATTACGCCCGACCCGAGTTGGAAACTCGATGGCCAACCTCGGGGACTGAAGCCGAAACCGGCCGCACAGTGACTTACCGGGTTATTGTCCCAGGGCGCGATCCAGATTGTAAGCGGCGCTGATCAAACTCAGGTGGGTAAAGGCCTGCGGGAAGTTGCCGAGGGCTTCGCCCGCTGGTCCTGTTTCCTCGCCGTACAAACCCAGATGGTTAGCATGGCCGAGGATTTGTTCGAAGATTAGCCGGGCTTGATCGAGCCGATGACGATCGTTACTGCCGGCTCGCGTTAAGGCTTCGACCAGCCAGAAGGTGCACATATTGAAGGTGCCCTCTTCTCCTGTGAGTCCATCAATCCCATTAGTATGGTCGTAGCGATAGACGAGGCTGTTCGATACCAGGCCCCCTTCTTTTGGTGGACGATTAATCGCGTCCAGCGTCTTCAGCATGCGTTTATCTGTTGGTGAAACGAAGAAGACCAATGGCATGATCAGGTTGGCGGCATCCAGAGTGTCACTGCCGTAGTGCTGCACGAATGCCTGCTTTTCCTTGTTCCACCCCTGAGTCATGATCTCCATAAAAATTTCATCACGGGTTTTGAGCCACAGAGTTCGATCAGCCGGGAAGGAGCGTTTGTCGGCTAATCGTAAGGCACGATCGACAGCGACCCAGCACATCAGTTTGGAATAGACGAAGTGCTGCTGTCCGCCGCGGACTTCCCAGATGCCTTCGTCCTTCTGCTTCCAGTTGTTGACCACCCAGTTGGTGAGTTCCCGGAAGTGTTCCCATTGTTCAAATGAAATCGGCGTGCCGTACTTGTTGAAGAGATAGACCGAATCCATCAGTTCGCCATAGATATCCAACTGCAACTGGTTGTAGGCACCGTTGCCGATGCGCACGGGTTTGGACCCCATGTACCCATCGAGATGGTCGAGCGTTTCTTCGGTCAACGTATGGCGGCCATCAATGCCGTACATAATTTGCAACGGGCGGCCCGGTCCTGTTTCATGGGCGCGGGCATCAATCCACTCCATGAAGTGGAAGGCTTCGTCGGTAAAGCCCAACCGCATGAAGCCGTAGACGGTGAAAGCAGCGTCACGAATCCATGTGTACCGGTAGTCCCAGTTGCGTTGACCACCAATGCCTTCCGGTAAGCTGCACGTGGGGGCTGCGACGATCGCGCCGGTCGGTTCATAGGTCAGTAGCTTCAGTGCCAATGCTGAACGATGTACCATTTCGCGCCAGCGTCCGGTGTACTGGCACTTGGCGAGCCAGTTCCGCCAGTAGTGCACCGTCATATCAAACTGGCGGTCGGCGTCTTCCCGCGACACCGATTCATGCGGCTCCCCTGGTTTAATGGCACCGCGCAACACCAGGGTTGCCGATTGGCCTTCCTCGAGTGTGAAGTCCGAGGTCACACCTTTGCCGTTTTCCGTGGGAGACAGGGAAATTGTGGAAGATAGCCACAAGCCCTGTTTTTCACTGTGAAAGTGGGCCCCCATCGGCGTGATCTGGATTTCATGAGTATCGCGGGCGTAGTTGAAAGCGGGTTCGCAAACCATCCGAAAAGGCATGCTGCCGCGCACTGTGCGCACCTGTCGCACCAGCCGATGAAAGGGCGTGTTATCGGCCCGGCGACCGATCGGCATGAAGTCGACGACCTCCCCCACGGCATCGGCTGCCAGGAAGCGTGTGACCAGCACATTGGTTTCCGGCCAGTAGAATTGTTTGTAGGTCTTCACCTTACAGGTCGGAGAAATCTGAAAGCGGCCCCCCTTTTGATCGTCGAGAATGGCCGCGAAGACGCTTGGCGAATCAAAAGCCGGATAGCAGAACCAGTCGACCGACCCATTGTTCCCCACCAGGGCCACGGTGTGCATATCGCCGATCACACCGTAGTTTTCAATGGGCAAATAAGCCATGGATGCAGACTCCTGGGGTACCAGATCGCGACCGGATCGATCATTAAGACTGGGACGATAGCAAAAGAGCGATGGTCCGTGAACCCGTGTCTGTTGCTGGGAGTTCCGGCTGCATTTCGATCAGGTGGTGCTGCCCCGATAACGGATTTCGCGTTTGGCGATGGTCTTGCGGGCGATGGATGCCAAGTGGTCACGATGCCCCAGCAGAATGATCGTATCGCCCAGATTGAGCATGAAGGTGCTGACTGGTTGCTGAACAACGACGCCATCGGCCCGGCGGACCGCCACCACCACAAAACCCGAAGCACCGCTGACCTCAATCTCTCGAATCTGTTGCCCCACCAGCGGGCTGCCTTCGGTCAGTTCAAACTCCTGCAATTTCAGGCCGATATGGTCGAGTTCATCGTTCAGATGCTGCTTCCCTTCGGCATCAATGAGCAGTGACTCGGCGGAGGGGCGGGAAATCAGATTCGCAATTTTCGTGGCCCCAATCATCGTAGGCAGCACGACCCGATTGGCCCCCGATCGCAGCAATTTCTTCTCGGTCGAATTCGATTCCGCGCGAGCAATGATTTCAATCTTGGGATTCAATTCCCGCGCAGTCAAAGTGATGAAGACATTGGCGGCGTCACTGGAGAGAACACTCGCCAACACGCGCGCCCGGTCGATGCCCGCCGTCTTCAAGACCGCTTCTTCGGTGGCATCACCCACCAGAACCAGAAGACCCGCCGCCTCGGCGTCACGAAGCTGTTCCATCACCGTATCGACGATGACAAACTGCTGATGAGCCGCCTGGAGTTCGCGGGCCAGATGTTGACCGACACGGCCATACCCGCACAAGATCACATGGTTCTGCAACAGTTCGATGCCGCGTGTCATCCGCCGTGCTCCCAGAACGCGATAGATTTCCCCTTCGGCAACCATTTGGACAAAGCCGCCGATGACATACACCGCCGAGGAACACCCGGCCATGATGACGAACATGGTAAAGACGCGGAGCCAAGGTTCCGTCAGCGGACGGACTTCACCAAAGCCGACTCCAAAGATGGTGATGACCGTCATATAGACGGCGTCAAGCAGATCCCAGCCTGCCCACATATAACCCGCAATAGCCATGATCGTCGTGAGACCAAAGAAGATCCCTCCGCGAAGCATATGCGTGAGCGGTGATTGCATGGGTCTGCAGCCTCCCCCATGAACAAGTCGTCGATCGACGGTCCATTGAACATTGAGGCTGCGGAGCGCCCGCCGGACCTGGCATGATCACACAAGTCCACCTGTCAGGACGGGATGATCATCCTCCGGCGACTGTGATTATGCAAGGGGCAACGTCATCGAGGTGAATGAGCTCGTCGCTTCATTCATGTTCTCCGGTCGGCGGGCTATCAAACCAGCGGTAAATGGCCGGTAGAACCAGCAAAGTGAGCAACGTGCAGGTGATCAGTCCGCCAATCACCACAGTTGCCAGGGGCCGCTGCACCTCAGCCCCTGCACTGCCCGACACGGCCATGGGGACAAACCCCAGGGCACCACACATAGCTGTCATGAAGACAGGTCGCAAACGGTCCATCGCCCCGGTCATCACCGCCGAATGGGCATCGTGTCCGTGCTCTCGCAGATGCCGCACATGCTCGATCAACACCACGCCATTCATCACGGCAATGCCGAAGAGCGCGATGAATCCGACCCCCGCAGAAATCGAGAAGGGCATGTCTCTTAACCAGAGCGCGAAGATCCCCCCCGTGGCGGCAATGGGAACGTTGAGGTAGATCAGCAAGGTCAGCTTGACGGAGTTGAACGTGACATACAGCAGCGAGAAGATCAGGAACAGAGCGACAGGAACGGCGATCATCAAGCGTTGGCTCGCCTGCTGCAGATTCTTGAATTGACCACCCCATTCCAACGAATAGCCGGAGGGCAATTTCACCTGGTCCTCAACGATTTTTTGAGCTTCGGCGACAAACCCCCCCAGATCACGGCCGCGCACGTTGCATTGAATGAGCAGCCGCCGTCGAATGGCATGGCGGCTGATTTCCGAGGGTCCATCTTCCATACGGATATCGGCCAGTTGAGCAATCGGGATCTGTCGGCCTTTTGGATCGTCGATCTTCAGTTCCCGCAATTTTTCGATGTCTTGCCGCCATTGGGGAGCAATACGCACCTGCATGGGGAACCGCCGTTGTCCTTCAAAGACTTCGCCCACCGGCATACCCCCAATGGTATTGATGGCATTCAGCACATCGCTCGAGTTGATGCCGTAGCGTGAGATGGCATCGCGACGGATGATCATTCGCAGATAAGGCAAACCGGCGATCTGTTGTGCCTGCACATCGGCGGCTCCGGGAACCTGGCTTAACACGCGTACGATTCGGTCGCCCTCAGCTTTCAACACGTCGAGGTCGTCGCCGTATAAACTCAGACCCACATCGGAACGCACCCCTGCGACCAGTTCCTGCACACGGAGTTCGATCGGCTGAGTAAAGCTGTAGGCATTACTGGGGACTTCTTTTTCCAGCGCGGCCTGCATTTGTTCGATCAACTCATTCTTGTCGATATGCTCCTGCCATTCATGCGGGGGTTTCATGCGGATCAGCACGTCGGTCTGGTGCACGCCCATCGGATCGTTCGCAATTTCGGGTCGACCGGTTTTCGAGATCACACTTTCCACCTGCGGAAACTTAAGCAACGTCCGCTCCATCGCGCTGGTCATTTCGAGTGAGGTTTCCAGAGAGACGCTCGGTAACCGAGCCGCTTGAATTGCCAGATCCCCTTCATCGAGCTTGGGCACAAACTCAACACCAAACTGTGAGGCCACCAGCAGACTCGCCGCAAAGACCCCCGCCGAAGCGGCCAGCATGATCACCGGGTGGGCCATCGCATGATTCAGCAATGGCACATAGCCCCGCTTCAATCCCTGAACGAGCCAGGTGTCCTGAGCACTCACGTTCCGCACCAGAAACAGCGAGGCCATCACCGGCATCACGGTCACCGACAGAATCAACGCTCCGGTTAATGCCGACATGAAAGTAAAAGCCATCGGACGGAACATTTTTCCTTCCACACCCTGCAGGCTGAGAATCGGCAGGAAGACGATAATGACGATCAAACCGGCAAATAGAATGGGTGTGCCGACTTCCTGGGAACTCTTAAGAAAGACGGACTTGGGTACTCGTTTATCGCCTGTCTCGCGCAGATGAGCGCTCGCCGCACGAACCGCGTTCTCGATCATCACCACAGCACCGTCGACGATCACTCCGAAGTCGACGGCCCCCAGGCTCATCAGATTCGCGGAGACCCCGGCGACTTTCATGGCTATGAGCGCACACATGGCTGAAAGGGGAATCGCGGCCGCGACAATCAGCCCAGCACGCACATCGCCCAGCAGCAGGAAGAGCATGATGATGACCAACGTCACACCGACGCCAATGTTCTCGGCGATGGTGTGGATGGTCTTCTCGACCAATTCAGTCCGGTCGTAGAACGTGTCGATATAGACCCCTTTGGGGAGCGTGGATTCAATCGCCTTGATCTTTTCTTTAACGTCCGCGACAACCTGCCGCGAATTGCCCCCCATGAGCATCATCACCATGCCGGTGACGGCTTCTCGGTCACCGTCACGAGTCACGGCCCCTTGACGCAGCATGGGGGCGAACTTGACCTCGCTGACATCGGATACGCGGATGGCCGTGCCATCACTACGATCATCGAGCACGATGTTGCGGATATCGTCGAGCGAATTGACCAGCCCTTCGCCACGGATCAAACGTTGTTCAGAACCGTGGACGATATATCCCCCGCCGGCATTGGCGTTGTTTTCTTCCAGTGCCTGGAAGACCCTGCTGAGGCTGATGTCGTAGTTGAGAAGTTTGTGGGGATCGACTTGGATTTCGTAGGTTTTCAGCTCTCCCCCAAACGTGTTGACTTCGATGACGCCGGGCACGCTGCGGAGTTGAAACGCGATCTGCCAATCGAGAATGGTTCGTAAGTCCATCAGGCTGTATTTGAAGCCCGGCTTGGCACGCACTTCGAACTGATAGATTTCGCTCATCCCGGTGGCAATCGGACCCATCTGCGGATCGCCCATGCCTGGTGGAATGTTTTCGCGGGCCTGCTGCAGGCGTTCGTTGACGAGGTTACGTGCCCAGTAGATGTCGGTCCCATCTTCAAAGGCGACCGTCACTGCGGAGAGGCCGATGCGGCTGATCGACCGGATTTCGCCCACATGCGGCAACCCGCTCATCGCATTCTCGACGGGAAAGGTGATGAACTGCTCGACTTCCACAGGGCCCAGCGCGGGCGAGGTGGTGAGCACCTGGACCTGCACATTGGTGAGATCGGGCACCGCATCGAGAGGCAGCGAGGCAACCGAAATGGCGCCCACCCCCATCAACACCACAGCCAGCAGCATGACGATAAAGCGGTTCTCTAACGACCAGCGAATCAAAGACCCAACCATGATGGTTCCTTGGGCAGAGTTGTCGATCAGGCGATGGGGAAGCAGTGTTTGACGACTACTCTTCCAGCAACCCCGCCAGCATTTTGGATTTCAAGGCGAAGCCACCTGCGATCACCACGGGTTCTTCCGCGGTAACACCAGACACAATCTCAACGGCGTCTGGAGTATTGCGTCCGAGCGTCACATCTCGGCGTGCGAATGTGCCATCACCGGTCTGGACGAACACAAACGTTTCCCCCGCGTGATCCTGGATGGCCGACATCGGCACCTGCAGCACTTCGCCCGAGTGCAGGCTGGGCAATTCCACGGTCACGAACATTCCGGGCTTCAACAAGCCGTCGGCGTTCGTAGCCGTGGCCCGTAGCGCAATGGTCCGGGTGGTCTCCTGAACCACATCGCCGGTGTAGAAAATCTGGGCGGCAAAGGTTTTGTCCGGCCAGGATTCACATCGCAATTGCACTGTCTGCTGACTCAATTGGGCGAGCAGTGGCAGGTGGGTTTCGTAAATATCTGCGGTCACCCACACCGTCGATAAATCCGCGATCGTGAGGATTTGCCGCTCTGGTCCCACACGTTCCAGCAGCACTACATCTTTGGAGATGACCGTCCCATCAAACGGAGCCATGACCGGATAATGGGCCAGCTTTTCACCTTGAGCGGCGGGATCGATCTGGGCAAGATCAGCGGCCTGAAATCCCAGGATGCGGAGATTGGTTTCCGCAATGGCAATGCTGGTTTTTAATTCCTGCACTGACTGGGCAGAGAGCCGCGCGGCCTGGGTGGCATCTTGAGAAATCTGTTCGAGCAAAGCCTGCAGCGTGGCTCGGGTGGCATTCAAATCCGATTTGGCTTCCAGCAGTTGCCGGGCGGGAACGGCACCGGAATCCGACAGGGGAGACAGTCGCGCGAGATGCCCTTCGGCTTTCAGGTTGCTGACATACGCCGTCATCAACCGCTCGCGATAGTCGCCCAGGATGCGGTCTTTCAGCGACGATTCGATCTGGTCAATCGATTTCCCCGCCCGCAGCATCTCAATCATTGACAGCGTGTTGCTGCTGATCTCTTTGGTCCATTGATCTTTCAGTTCAGCAAACTCAAGTTTCAAGCGATCCTGATAGAGTTGCAGCATGCCCTGGCCGACTTCTTTGCTTTGCACGACGACCAGCAGTTCGCCCTTTTTGACGTGCTGGCCAAACTGCACTTTCACTTCATCGACCCGGCCTTCGACCAACGGAAAGATATGTGCCAAACGATCTTCGTTGAGGGCAATCTTGCCGGTGAGTTGGATCACCTCATTCAAAGGAGCACGTGTGACCGGTTGGACTTTGATGCCAGCGGACTCCCACATTTCCTGGGGAAACTCGATGCTCTCTGTGAATGCTGCGGGTTCCTCGGCTGAGGCGTGTTCGGCACCGTGCTCCGCTTCTGCATGGTCATGGCTGGTGTGCTCTGCAGCCCCTTTGACGAAATGCTCCCGCAGCAGAAAGCCTCCGCCTGCCAGGATCGCCGCGAATAACAGAAAGAGTCCCAAACGATTCATGGGGGAGGAGTTCATGATCACTCTCCAAAAGACAAAAATGGTCAGCGAGGTCGGGCTGATGGAGCGCCGTGGATGCCAGCAGGGGTGGGTCCGAGGGCAACTGTAGAGGAATCCGGATCTGGCACGGCTGTGCAGAGCCGTAGATCAGGAGAATCTGCTAAGCCAGCCGGTTATCAAAATGGCAAGGCACTGCAGAGAATCCCCGCAAGAAAAACTGCGGGGTCATGAACGCTCAGCAAACCATGCGACACAGCAACTGCTGTGGCGAGTGCGTGAGCATCTGCGACGTGAAAAAGTCTGCGGTATGACCTGGATCGGCGGCGACTTCCGACAGCCATTGTGCCCCACCGATGAACACCACGATGTGGTCGAAGTCAACGGTTGTGGTCGAACCGCAAGAGGCTGTCAGCGTGGCAATCACCGCAACCTTGGATAGCGGCTGATGCGATGGGCTTTCTGATTCCGACGGGTCGCTTTCGGGCAGCGAACAGTGCCAATGCCAACCCAGCAGAGCGGCCTCGGGATCACCCGCGTGATAACGGGCGATATGTTCGGCGTCGGCTGTGGCGTCATGGTTGTGCTGATGCCCCCACAGCACCGGACCATCCCATAACGAGACCGCCAACAGCAGTCGAAACACGACTGTCGTTGTCAGACTTCGAGAGGGGGAAGAGGCCGTCACAGATCATCCTTTGGCGGAAGCTAATAAAAATCTTAGGGCCAGAGGGGAAGCCACGTCAACAGGCGAGCGCGGGACTTTCACCTCCCCCGCCCTGGAACCGACCGGATCAACCTAAGCAAACAGTTCCTGCACTGGTGTGCCACCATCGGTGATGGGGACCGGGCGATCTCCGGCGTACAACGTTTCCTTCGGATTGATACCCAAGGCATTGTAGACCGTGGCATGCAGGTCGGGCACGGAGACGGGCCGCGAGACGATTTCCATCGCCAGCTCGTCGGTCTCACCGATGGTGAGGCCATTCTTCAGGCCGCCACCCGCCAAAGCGACGGTGAAGCATTTGCCATGATGACCGCGTCCGCCACCACCATCGAAACCGGCGGGGCGACCGAATTCACTCATGACCATGATCAACGTTTTGTCGAGCAGCTTGACGCGTTCCAGATCGAGGATCATCGCCGCCAAGGCCTGATCGAGTTCCTGGATGAGCTTGTGCTGGTTCAGTATGCCCTGATTGTGGACATCCCAACCGGTGCCATTCAGGAAGTTGAGGTTGTGGGAGACTTCGACCACACGCACCCCGGCTTCCAGCAAGCGACGGGTGAGCAGGCAGCGTTGACCGAACTCGCCGCCGTATTCATCACGCAGTGAGCCCGATTCTTCCGCAAGGTTGAAGAGACGCATGAATTGCGGCCCGCCATAACGCATGGCTTCACCGATCATGCCGTCATAGTTCTGAACCAGCTTGTTACCTTGTTCTTTGGCCAGATAGGCTTCTCGCATCTTGGCCAACATGGCTTCACGGCGGTATTGACGATCGGCAGTGATTTCGGCGGCCCGCGCGAGTCCCGCCGGACCAGATTCCGTATCGGTCAGATAGACATAACCCGCTTTTGCACCCAGATAGCCGGGACCACGGGTCGCGCTGGGATAACCGATGAGGATATAGGGCGGCACACCATCGCCGGCGGCACCCCGTTGATCGGCGATCACCGAACCAATTGACGGATAGGTCAGCGTCTCGCTCGTCGGGTAGCCGGTATGCATCCGATTGGTCGCGGCGGCATGTTCATCAATGACGTCGTGATGCACCGTCCGGACCAGGTTGAAGCGGTCCATGATCGGCGCACACTTCGAAAAGTGTTCGCAGACCTGAGTGCCATGCACCGCGGTATCAATCGCCGAATAGTACGATCCCGGCTTCTTGGACTTCGGGTCGCCGAGCCGTTTCGGGTCCCAGGTGTCGATCTGTCCGGAACCACCCCCGAGCCAGACGATCACACAGTGTTCCGCCTTGCCCCGCGGGATATCAACCGTGCTGCCGTGTTCGCCTTCGTTGGCCCGCAGATTGGCCGCGAAACCCGCAGCGGAAAGTGCGGCAGCAGACTGCGTGAGGAAATCGCGACGAGCGAGCATGGCAAACTCCGGCGGTGTCGAGCGGCTGACACGGAACGAACAGGGGTGAATTTCACCCATCGGAAACTTCAATTGTGACAGAGTCCTGATCGACCCGCAATGTGAATTGACCACCGATTGCTGTCCGGCGTTCAACTAAGCCTTCTAATCGTCACGGTTTTCCATTTTCCGCTGGATCATCTTTGAAAATAGGGAGTTAGGGGGCGGCAGCCTCCGGCATCGGCATGGCCTCTGCGGGGGCCGCGTCGGGGGCTACTTCCTGTTGCGCCGCCTCTTCCTGTTGCTGATTCGGGTCGAAGCCGAGCGCCGCCGAGGCGGCCACCACTCCCACCACAATCAAGATCACAGTAATCAAGCTGACAAACAGCGACATCAGGCACACCAGGCAGCCCGTACGGGCTTCCATCCAGTGGGTGGATGTGTACACAATCGCGCCGATAGCCCCAATCAAAGACAGCCCGATGGCAATAAGGCCCACAATCATCAGTGCAGGAACGAAGGCAACCACGAACCCACAGACGATCAGCACGACGACCGAAACCGGCCAGACACCAACCCACAGCCCCCAACCGATTCCTTCTTCCCAAGCGGCTTGAGTAATCATCGAGCTGCCATTGAAGAAGGCGACACGCAGGCCAATGAAGAATCCGGCCAGCAGTCCGACCACCATGCCTTCTTCACCGAGTGCCCCCGAAACAAATCCGATGACAAGACCGATAATCATGGAAATGGCAAAGACGGCGACGGCATCCACCGTCACCTGAGCCATGGTCTTGGGCTTTTCGTCTTCCTCGTCCTCCGGACGGGCTTTCGATACGTATTTGTATTCCTTCGCCAGCGCGACCAGGTCCAATGAGTCGCGGAAGTAATAGATAAACTGGCCATTGACCCGGCAGGAATAAGCGGCGGGAAAGCCGAGGAGAAGACACGCTGTCGCCCAGAGAATGCTTGGCACCACAAACAGTGAATAGCTGATCTTATGATATTCCTTATCGCCGCGCGGATCGTCAGCAAACTTGGCCTGTTCCTTTTTGCCAGCATTCTCCTTGGCGGCTTTGAAGCGAGCCGTATCGGCGTTTTCTTCCATCTGCGCGACGACCTGGTTGATCTGCGGGCCATAGAGCGCACCAATGGTCGCAAGACATCCAATCGCCGGGGCATGCAGCATCAATGTCAGGAACAACCAGATCAGGGTTGGCTTAAGTGTTCGGAACCAGGCGGGAGCAACTTTCCAGAACATCCAGCCGGGGGCTTGAACCGGCATCACAAAGTGACCCGTAGAAATCGTGATCATCGCCAGCACCGGGAGGTAACCCAGCCCGGCAAAAATCCAGAAAACAAAGGGCGGCAGTCCTACGAAAGAGGTCAGAATCCAGCCGAACAGCAAGGGGACCAGCATCACCGGCAGGGCAAACACAATGTGCCAAGCCACCCAGCGAATGCCGAGCGCGCTGCACAGAAAGAAGTCAAAGTTCACACGCTTCAGTTTGTCTTTCTTCTGCAGTGTCCCCACCATGACTTCCTGGTCCATGAACCACAGCCATCCGGGGATCATCAATCCACTGACCGTGGCGCACATCGCAAAGAACATCCGCGGCGGCCACATCGGGATGTAGAGGTACATGAACGCACACAGGAACATCAGCATGGAGGCGATGAGGGTATACAACATCGTCCGCCAGGCGAGTCCCTGATTCTTGAAGACAAACTTCCAGTTGCTCTTCCAGAGCCCGGCATAGAATTTATCGGGATCGGGACCTTTGAGCCGGCGCTTCTGGGCCTTTTCCCCGAGACCACCAATGCTCGAATCGTAACCACATTTCGGGCATTCGGTTTCATCTTCGTCACGGTGCGACATGTCGTAGCCGCACTTGCCGCAGATGCGGACGTTTTCGTCCTCCGCCTGCCGCAAATCGAGCGCGGCGATGGCATCTTCCGAGTCGACCGGCTTTTTGCTCGCCGACTTTTTCGGTTTGTCAGCGGCGGGGACTTTGACCTTGGTATCGCAACTCGGGCACTTGATCGACTTGCCCCGGGCCGCATCAGGAGCTGTCAGAACTTTATCACATCCGGTGCAGCGAACTTTGACGGACATGCGCACTCACCCTGGACGAAACGACGTCGGACCTCCCCATCATGAATCACTCGAATTCATGGGAAGCCAGATCCGTCGGAGACGACACCAACACGGAAGAGAGACGGGAAATTTCGCGAACAACGTGGGATACTTTACGCGCTGCAGGCAGGCTTTGCACGTCGGCAGCCCGTTTGCGAAAGAAAGTTCCCGGACTCTGCCGGACAGGTTCGATCTCTCAAGCCAACAAAAAACCCCTGGGAATCTTGTCCGCAGGGGTCTGGTTGTGTGCCTGGGTGGATAATTACGAATGCCGGCTGCAACAACGTCCCGAACTGGCACACCCACAAAGAATTCACCTCTTATACCGTGCAAACCCTGGCCGTCAATGAGAATCCAGACCGTCTGCAACGATTTTAGTGATCGCTTCGGCGAGTTCCCTCTATATGTCGAGAGTCCGTGACCTGAACTTTTCCTTCGCATCAGTGTCGCTGGTCGCATTGTGAAGCGATTCGGATATACTGGAGGTTGCGTGCGAATTTCTTTGCGTGGGAGATCGCTTTCAGATGCCACTGTACATTTATGAAGAGGTTCTCCCTGATGGGACCGGGGGGAACACGTTTGAACTTCTGCAAAGCATCCACGACCCCGCGTTGACGAAACACCCGGAAACCAAGGTCCCCGTCCGCCGCAAAGTGACCGCTCCCTGGACCCCGAAGCCGTTCAACAAGATCGACAAAAAAGAACAGCTCTCGGACAGAAGCCTCGAAAAACTGGGCTTCACCAAATACGTGAAGACCAAGAACGGCTACGAAAAAACCGCCGGTGATGGACCGGAACTGAAGAAACATTGAGCTACGAACTGAACAACGCCATGACGAGCACTCTGGAAACACAACGCCTTCGCAGCCTGGACGATGCCTGCCGCTGCGCACAGATCGCCGAAGAATTTCGCGGCCGAGACACGCTGGTGCTCGATCTGACCGAAGTCACCCCGATCTTCGATTACTTCATTCTGACCACTGGCACCAATCCGCGGCAGTTGACCGCCTTGGCGGAAGAGGTCCGCATGGTCATGAAGCAACGCGGCAATCGTCCGTTAGGCACCGAAGCCGATGCGGAGAATTCGTGGGTGGTGCAGGATTATGGCGACATCGTGCTGCACGTCTTCCAACCAGCCGCCCGCGAACTTTATGATCTCGAACGGTTGTGGGCCGATGCCAAGGTCATCGACTGGCGGGCACATCTGGGCTTACCCCCGGCGAAAACCACCGAAGCACTATGATCCGCCTGGTAAGGTGTTTTGAAGTTTCTTGAAGCCCAGGGATCGCCATCCCTGGGCCTCTCATTTTGCATAACGGTGCCGATCGACCATGAACTTTCTCTCTGAACTTCGTGCCCGGTTGTCGCAAGCTCTCACCGGACTGGTGGACGATCCGGCTCCGTATGTCGGCATGCTCAAGCCCGCGCAAGATGCCAAGTTCGGCGACTTTCAGGCCAACTGTGCCATGTCGCTCAAAGGTGTACTGAACAAGCCGCCGCGCGACATCGCCACGCTGATCGTTTCTCGACTGTCGCTCGACGATCTCTGTGAACCGCCGGAGATCGCCGGACCGGGGTTCATTAACTTCCGCCTGAAGACCGACCAGATTGCCACCGCGACACAGCAACTGATCAGGGATGATCGGCTTGGTGTCGCACCGGTCACAGAACCCCGCACGTATGTCGTCGACTTCTCCGGCCCGAATGTTGCGAAGCCCATGCACGTGGGCCATTTGCGGTCGACGGTCATCGGCCATGCCCTCGACAAAATCCTGCGGTTCCTCGGTCACACGGTGATCAGTGACAACCATGTCGGCGACTGGGGCACGCAGTTCGGCATGATCATCTACGGTTACAAACATTTCCGTGATGACGCCGCTTATCAGGCCGATCCCGTCCGTGAACTCGCGCGGTTGTACCGGCTGGTGAATCAACTCGGCGACTATCACACGTTGGGAACCGAACTGCCGGCGTTAGAAGCGTCGGTCACCACCGCGACGCGCACACTGGAACTCGCTCAAGCCACGGCAACTAAGAAACCGGAAGACAAAGATCTGGCGCGTGCGGCCCGCAAAGCGCAGAACGATCTGAAGTCGGCTCAGGACGAACTTGCTTCCGCTCAGAAGAAACGGCAGGCGGTTGAGAACGATCCTGCCCTCAAATCGCTTGCCGATGCTCATCCCCAGATCGCGGAGCTGGCCCGCGCCGAAACGGCCAAACTCCACGCGGGGGACGCTGAGAATCAGACACTGTGGGACCAGTTCATCCCGCAGTGCCTCGCCGAGTTGCAGAAGATGTATGCCCGGTTTGATCTGAAATTCGATCACACGCTGGGCGAGAGTCATTTCAATCCGCTGCTCGCCGGTGTAGTGGAGGATCTGCTGCAGCGCGGCATCGCGACCGAAAGCGATGGAGCCATCTGCGTCTTCGTCGACGGCTTCGCGGCGCCGTTCATCATTCGCAAGGCGAACGGGGCCTACACCTATGCGACGACCGATCTTGCTACGGTGCAATATCGCGTCAAGGAGTGGCAGGCCGATGTCATTCTGTACGTGGTCGATGCCCGGCAGAGCGAACACTTCCAGCAGCTTTTTGCCACGTGCCGCAAGATCGGCTTCGATACCGTCGACATGCGGCACGTGAGTTTCGGCACCGTGCTGGGGGAAGATAATCGTGCGTTCAAAACGAGATCTGGTGATACAATTGGGCTTGAAAGCTTGCTTGATGAAGCAATCGATCATGCTCGAATAATTGTTCGAAAGAACATCGACGGGAAAGTCCACGGTGCCGACCTGAGTGCTTCCGAAATCGATGAGATTGCAAAAGTTGTCGGCATTGGGGGGATTATCTACGCCGACCTGCATCACAACCGCGACAGCGATTACGTCTTCAGCTGGGAGAAGATGCTCGCCAAAACCGGCGACACGGCGACTTATATTCAATACGCCTATGCGCGTGCCCAAGGAATCTTCAATAAACAATCAATTGACATCAATTCCTTGCGTTGTCAATCACAGAATATCCACATTAGCAGACTTGAAGAGCGAACGCTCGCATTGCAATTGATTGGATTCCAAAGTGCACTTTTGGACGTTGTGACTGATTATCGTCCGCACTATTTGACCCAGTACTTGTTCAAGCTGGCCAATGATTTCGCGACATTCTACGAGGAATGCCCTGTGCTTAAAGAAGCAGATGCTGGCATTCGGCAAAGTCGATTGCTGTTATGTGATCTAACTGCAAGGATCTTAAAGAAGGGTCTTGAGTTGCTTGGCATCGAGGTCCGCGAAATCATGTGATGTGAGTTTTGACATGACCATCACCAATGGCACCGCAATTATTGTCGGCGCGTCCAGTGGCATGGGGGCCGCGACGGCTTTGACTCTGGCTCAACACGGCTGGCGGGTCTTTGCAGCGGCGCGGCGACGCGAACGGCTCGATCAACTCGCTGAATCCCACGAACAGATCACGCCCATAGTCGCCGATGCGACCGTGGAAGCCGATGTCGCCCGGATGATTGCGACCGCGGTCGAAGCCACCGGTCGGGTTGATCTGCTGGTCTATGCGACGGGAGCCAACATTCCGGATCGGGCTCTCACCCGGTTGACGCCGGCCCGCTGGCAGGAATTGCTCACCGCGAACCTGACCGGAGCGTTTCTGTGCACGCAACAGGTGTTGCCGGTGATGCGGCAGCAGCAGGGCGGGTTGATCATTTATCTCTCTTCGGCGGCGGTCCAGCGACCCGATGTCTCCGGCGTGGCCTATCAGGCCAGTAAGCACGGCATGGTCGGTTTGGCGCATGGCACGCGGCAGGAAGAACGGGCGAACGGCATCCGCACATCGGTCATTTTTCCCGGATTGTGTGACACCGAGATTCTGCAGCAACGTCCGGTTCCCACGCCGCAAGATGTGCTCTCACAGGCGCTTGCGCCGGAGGATGTCGCCGCCGCCGTGCTGTTTCTGGCTCAATTATCGCCCCGAGCGCTGGTGCCGGAACTGCCTTTGGTGCCCACAGGATTGTGGTCTTAACAGATGGTTACCCCCGGTTAGTGGCAAACAGGGGCTCAATGAAAGGCCACATGCCCGCCAACCCGTCACGCTCAACCCATTACACACTCCGCCTTCCGCGTTCCCACTTCCGGGTTTCCATCTGCCGTTTCCGCTGCCCGGTGATTCGGCTAGAATATGGCAATTCTCGGTTTCCGCCGTGCGACGGGCGGAGCCATCGGGGTGTTCCGTGCTCGCCCCGGACCAGAGACCGTTAACCGACGCAGACTCCCCGCGCGAACCCTGCCCCCGATGTTTGATACCCGCAACATTCGCAATTTCTCGATCGTGGCCCACATTGACCACGGCAAAAGCACCCTCGCCGACCAGTTGCTGCTGCAAAGCGGGGCCATCAGCGAACGTGAATTCAAAGAACAGCTGCTCGACGATTTGAAAGTCGAACGCGAACGTGGCATCACTGTCAAAGCGCGGGCCGTCGCCATTAACTACGAACTCGACGGGCAGAAGTACGAGATCAACTTCATCGATACGCCCGGCCATGTCGACTTCCATTACGAAGTCTCACGGAGTCTCGCCGCGTGTGAAGGGGCGTTGCTGCTGGTCGATGCGTTTCAAGGTGTGCAGGCCCAGACCGTGGCCAATGCCTATGCCGCGATCAATGCCGACCTTGAAGTGATCCCGGTAGTCAACAAGGTCGACCTGCCGGTCACACGCATTCCGGAAGTCCTCGAAGAAATTGAAACGGTGGTCGGTCTCGATACCACCAACGTCCTCAAGACCAGTGGCAAATCGGGCATCGGCGTGAAGGACTGCCTGCGGGCCATCATCGAACGGATTCCCGCGCCGAAGGGCTCTGTCGATTCGCCGTTGCAGGCGCTGGTCTTCGACAGCAAGTACGACACCTATCGCGGCGTGATTACCTACATCCGCGTGATGGAAGGACGTGTTCAGAAAGGACAGAAGATCTACTTCATGAAGGGGGGCACTGCTCATGAAGTCCTCGAACTGGGACAGTTTCGCCCGAACATGGTTTCCTGTGATGACCTGAGTGCGGGGCAGGTGGGTTACATCATCTGTGGCATCAAAGAACTTGGCTCGGTCCACGTCGGTGATACGGTTACCGATTATCTGCACCGCGCACCGCAGGCGCTGCCGGGGTATGAAGTCCCGCAGCAAATGGTCTTCTGCGGCATGTATCCGGTCGATGCGACCGACTTCGAGCATCTGCGCGAAGAACTACAGAAGATGAGTCTGAACGACGCCAGCTTCTCGTTCGCGCCCGACACCAGCGATGCCCTCGGCTTTGGTTTCCGTTGCGGCTTCCTCGGCATGCTGCACATGGAAATCATCCAGCAGCGGTTGGAGCAGGAAGCCGATGTCGATCTGATTCAGACCGCGCCAAACGTGACCTATCAGATCGTGAAGACCGACGGCGAAATCCTGCAGGTCGATAATCCGCAGGAAGTCCCCGATGTCGGTTCCATCGACGAATTCCGCGAACCGATTGCCAAGGTGCACTTCATTCTGCCGAGCGACAAAATCGGCCCGATCATGCAGTTGAGTGCCGATCGCCGGGGGACGTATCTCACTACGGAATACCTCGGCCCCAACCGCGTGCAGTTGGTGTATGAGCTGCCGCTCGCGGAAATCGTCTTCGACATGTACGACAAGTTGAAGAGCATCACGCAGGGCTATGGCACCATGAACTACGAGGTGATCGGCTTCCGCCCGGCCGACCTCGTGAAGATGGACATCCTCGTCAAAGGTGAAAAGGTCGATGCATTGGCCGTGATTGTGCATCGGACTCAGGCCGAGCGTCGGGGTCGGGCTGTGTGCAAGAAGCTGAAAGAAGAAATCAGCCGGCATCAGTTCGAGATTCCGCTGCAGGCCGCGCTCGGGGCCCGCGTGATTGCCCGTGAAACGATTTCTGCTGTGCGTAAAGATGTGACCGCGAAGTGTTATGGCGGCGACATCAGCCGCAAGCGGAAGCTGCTCGAAAAGCAGAAAGAGGGCAAGAAGCGCATGAAGCAATTCGGCGCGGTCGAAATCCCGCAGAAGGCCTTCCTCGCTGTCCTCAGCACATCGGAAGATGGCGATTGAGACGTCTGACATCACTGGCCATATCTGGCTTACCACCAGATCAGCCAGCGGATGCACCACCAATAGGCGGCGAACACGGGATTGGCGACGCGCTGCACCAGCCAACCGGGCAACAGCGTTTCATCAAACATGGCCACAAGGTTGCGTGATAACTCCCGATCACTGACGGTACGCAATCTCTGTTGCTGCCGTCGAATGCGAAATTGATGCCGGATCGCTGCTGGGGAAAGAAGTTCGCGATAAGCCCACCAGCGCTGAGGTAACAGGCCATGCTGAGCGGCGAAGAGCCATTGGCCAATCTCCATTAGCAGCATCGCCGGTGCTAACAGCAGCAGTGTCGGCAGTCGATGATAGGTCAGCCACAGCCACCAGCGATTGCGTTCGAGATAGCCGTACCGTTGGAACGGGGCCGTGAACGTGTAGCGATGGATCAGCTGACTTTCGGGGACGAGCCAGCATTGCAGCCCGCGTGAACGCAATCGCCAACCGAGTTCCGTGTCCTCGAGATACAGGAAATAGCGTGCATCAAAGAGATCTTCGGTGCCCATCGCCTCACAACGAATCAGAACGGCGGCACCCGATGGCGAAGCGATCTCACGGGGTTGCTGCGGTGCCACTTCGATCGGTTGCCCATAGGCGGTCATCAATCCAAAGCCGAGATAATGGCAGGCGTTGCCGAGAGTGTTAATGTGACCAGCCGGTTGATCCAGCAGCAGTAACGACTGTGCGGCCGCGACTTTGGCATGCTGTTCCATCCAGTCGATGAGCGGCGGTAACCAACCTGGTTGTACCACCGTGTCGTGATTGAGCAACATCACATAGTCGAGTTCGTAGCGTTCCCGCAGCCATCGCCAACCGGCATTGTTGCCCCCCGCGAAGCCCCGGTTTTCTTCGAGTCGTAGCCACTCGATTTGCGGAAACTGTTCGGCCAGCCCCGTGAATGTCTCGGCAGGGGAACCGTTATCGACCACCAAAGTCGTGATCAGTTCGAAGTCGCCAGCGGTTTGCAGAACGACCGCGGTCAGACAGTCACGTAGTAACTCACGCTGGCAGTAGCCGACGATGAGAATCGCAACGCGTGGACGGACCGCAGAGGGCATTGGTTGTTCAAGCACTTCAGCCGTGGTCACGCTGTTCTCCGGCCGTAGATGGTCCCAAGGGTCGGCGAGGGAATGATGTAGTTTCCGCGAAGATTCGCCGTGATTCGATGGCCGGGTATGAATTTTTGATGTGGATTGCCGGACGGACCACGACAGTGATTGCCGATGTCGATTTTGCGGAGCCACAATGCGTCGACAGGGACGGATTCAACTCATCGCACGGAAGGCGACCCAGCAACGTGCAACACCGTTGGCTCTCCGGTGGAAATTCTCCGTGGCGACTCATCTGATTGTGCTGCCCGCGTACAACGAAGCCGAGGCGTTGCCCTCGACGGTTCGGACGCTGCAGCAATTGCCGGATGGGTATGAGCTGCTAGTGGTTGATGACGGTTCACAGGACCACACCGCCCTTGTAGCCCGCGAACTGCGAACGCAAAGTCGCTTGCCCTTGCATGTGGTTTCACTGCCGGCGAACTGCGGCATCGGTGCGGCGGTGCAAACGGGCTATCTCTTTGCGGCTCGCAAGAATGGCTATCAGTATGTGATTCAATTCGATGCCGATGGTCAGCACGGAGCCGACTATCTGACGCGGTTGGTGCAGACCTGCGAAGACCAGCAACTCGATTTGTGCATCGGTTCGCGGTTCCTTTCCGGCGTGGGCAATGAGTTCCGGTCCACATTTCTGCGACGCATTGGCATCCGCTTTTTCGCCGGATTGATTTCGCTGCTCACCGGGCAACGGGTGACCGACCCCACCAGCGGATTCCGTTGTGCCGGGCCACGGGCTTGGCGGGCGTTTGTCGAGCGTTATCCCGATGACTATCCGGAACCGGAGTCGCTGTTCTGGTGTGCCCGGAATGATTTGCGGATCGGTGAGATTCCGGTCCGCATGCAGGAACGAAGTACCGGTGTCTCGTCGATCCGTTCGCTCCGCACGGCGTACTACATGATCAAGGTGACGCTGGCGATTCTGATCGACCGGTTCCGTCCGCTGGAGCGGTTTGAAACATGAACGCCGAACGCCTGATGATGCTTGGCGGAATGGCCGCCTTCTGCCTGACGTTCTACTGGGTGCGTGGGCGGCAGTTGCGGGAAAAGTATGCCGTCGCGTGGATGTCGGTCGCCACGGTACTGCTGCTGCTGGGCCTGTTTCCGCAACTGATCAAAGGGTTCGCCGAGAATTCCGGGCTGGCGTATCCATCAGCCGTGCTGTTTCTGGCGTTGGGGGCGATTTACCTCTTTTCGATGTCGGTTTCGCTTTCTTTGACCCGCACGCGGCGGACTTCGGTCCGGCTGATGCAGGATCTGGCCCTGACGCGGTACGAAGTCGAGGGCTTGCAGCAGCGCCTCAGCCGACTGGAACACCAGTTCAACACGTCCAATACACAGGCATAGACCTGCCTTGGCCAGCGGCGAACCTGCCGCGACTGGTTTGACTCTCACCCCGCGCGGGCGATAGTGTGCGGACATCAACGGGGAAACTCCGCCTCAGGTCGTGCGGAACTCCCATCAAGGAATGGACATGACTCAACGTATCTGGAACTTTTCTGCGGGTCCGGCGGTGATGCCGGAAGCCGTCCTCGAAGAAGCCCGCTCCAACCTGCTGTCGCTGGGAACCAGCGGCATCGGCATCATGGAACACTCACACCGGGGCAAGGCGTTCCTCAAGGTTTACGAGGAAACGGAAGCCCTGTGCCGCGAAGTCGGTGGCATTCCGGCCAACTATAAGGTGCTGTTCCTGCAAGGCGGAGCGTCGTTGCAGTTTGCGATGGCGCCGATGAACCTGCTGGCCAAAGATCGCACGGCCGATTATCTCATCACGGGGGCCTGGGCGGAAAAGGCCCGCGACGAAGCTCAGCGGTTCGGCAGCGTGCATGCCGCCTGTTCCAGTGAAGATGCCAATTTCTCGTACATTCCCGGCGAATGCCTATTCAGCGCTCACCCGGCGTATGTGCATTTCACCTCGAACAACACGATCTTCGGGACACAGTTCCGGAGTGAGCCGACACCGCCTCCCGGTGCCGATCTCATTTGCGATGCCAGCAGCGACATCTTTTCGCGACCGCTCGATATCTCGAAGTACGGCATGATCTACGCCGGAGCGCAGAAGAACCTGGGCCCGTCGGGTGTCACGCTGGTCATCATGCGGGACGATCTGGTCGACCGTGGCCCGAAAGATCTCCCGGCGATGCTGCAATACCGCACGCATGCCAAGAACGATTCGATGTACAACACTCCGCCGACCTTTGCGATTTATGTCGTCGGCCTGGTCCTCAAGTGGATCAAGGAGCACGGTGGCCTGGCGGGCATGGAAGAACGCAATCAACGCAAGGCTGGCAAGCTCTACTCGTATCTCGAACAGAGCGGCATGTTCAAGCCGACGGCCCGGCCCGACAGTCGCTCGCTGATGAATGTCACCTTCGTCACCGGCAATGAAGAACTCGATGCCAAGTTCTGCTCGGCCGCTACGAAAGCCGGGTTCGATGGACTCAAAGGGCATCGTAGTGTCGGCGGCATGCGGGCCAGCATCTACAACGCCTTCCCCGAAGCGGGAATCGACGCCCTGATCGAATTCCTGAGGGAATTTGAACATCAGAACGGTTGATTCCTACCACGATCACGAGATGACACGAAGCCCGGGGATGGCGATCCCTGGGCTTCTGATGTTCTAATGGGCAGACTATGAGTGAAGATGTCGCCGAGATTGACGCAGCCCAGGCCGATATCGGCATCGTCTGTGCGCTGCCCATGGAACTGGCCGATTTCGTCCGGCGTTGTGAACGAGTGAAGACTTACAAAGGCCGCGATTTCACCTTTCGCGGCGGCCTGTATGACGGCATTCGCGTGGTGGTCGTCGAAGCAGGCACCGGACAGTCACGGGCAAGGCGGGCCACGCAGGCTTTGATCGATGCCCATCATCCGCGTTGGATTCTCTCCTGCGGATTTGGTGGCGGGCTCACAGAGACTTCGAGAATTGGTGACCTGATTGTCGGTAACCGGATTTTGCACACCAAGTTGCCGCCGATTCAGATCGACTTTCAGATGCCCAGCGATGAACAGCAACGGACCTTTGTCGGGGGCATTGTCACCGCGGAAGCGATTGTGCGAACTGTTGCTGAGAAGCGGGCCTTGGCAGAACAGCATCAGGCCCTCGCCGTTGATATGGAAACTTATGCTGTGGCGGCCTTATGCCGGGAACAGCATCAGCGGTTCTTTGCGGTCCGTGCGCTCAGTGATGATGCCCAGCGTGATCTGCCGGCAGAAGTGTTGAGCCTGCTGGGAGCCACTGGGGCGGTGCGCGTTGGGGCAGTGATTGGTGCCCTGTGGAAGCGACCGGGGAGTTATCAGGACATGCTGCAACTGCGCGAGCAGGCCCAGATCGCTTCGCAACGCCTTGCCGATTTTCTGGATGGGATTGTCCGACAGTTGCATCAGGCCCCGTAAGGCGACGAGATGACCGTGCTTTTGCCTGAGTGGTCAACGGTGACGCATCCCATCATCGGGATGTTGCATGCTCCGCCGTTGCCCGGTTCGCCACGTTATCAGGAATCAATGGAGGCTATTCTCCAGCATGTCTTGCGAGATGCGGAGACGCTGGCAGAGAACGGCGTCGATGGGCTGATGCTTGAAAACTTTGGCGATGTCCCCTTTACGGCAGGGGCAGTCTCCGCAGTGACAGTCGCCAGTCTCACGCGTCTCGCCGCTGAAGTCCGACAACGCTTTGCCTTGCCTTTGGGGATCAACGTTCTACGGAACGATGCACTGGCGGCTCTTGGCATAGCCGCAACGGTCGGTGCCCGTTACATCCGCGTGAATGTGCTCAGCGGCGTCCGTGTGACGGATCAAGGCCTGATCACCGGACCGGCCTACGATTTGTTGCGACAGCGAGAGCAACTGGCCGCGAACGAGGTTCGCATTCTCGCCGATGTTGATGTGAAACATTCGGCACCGATTACACGCCGACCGTTATCCGAAGAGACGGAAGAACTCGTGCTGCGAGCCGGGGCTGATGGCGTGATCGTGTCTGGCGCCGCGACAGGCAAACCAGTGAATCTGACCGACCTGCCGGAAGTCGTCGCTGCGGCTCAAGGTCGCCCGGTCTTTGTCGGCAGTGGTGTTTCCGTGGAAACCCTGCCACGCCTGTTGCCGTTCTGTCACGGCGTCATCGTCGGCAGCAGTCTGAAACCCGGCGGACAAATCGACGCACCGGTTTCTGCCGAACGTGTGTGTCAAATGGTCGCGGCCATTCGAAGCTGGCAACCGGAATAGCACACGCGGTGGCTTGGTGATCACCAGTAGCTCGCCCGGATAAATGCGCGCTGAGTTGATGGCGAGTACCAGATATCGAACCCCGTGCCCCGCTGCGAATGCCAGCCCTTGTAGCAAATCACGTCCGGCGGATACTCCCAGTTCAACTTGCCGAAATCCAGCGACCAAAACTGGCCCGCAATCTGAGGGTCTGAAAGTGTGTCATCTCGCACAAAGGATGTCGCATTCTGGTTGTACCCCCGGAGTTTCTGGGTGACTTTGACCATCCAGGCCACAAGCTCGGCTTGCGATACCGAAAACATGACTTCGTGCCCCGAAGCATATTTGTGTAGTGTGATGTCTTTCGCCGAAGCGGGTAACAGTACATAGGGGTCTTGAACCTGAGTGGCGGTCTGGTAGGTGAAAATTCCATATCGGACTGCATCGACAGCAAAACCCGTGGCAATCAGGGCTGGGATGAAAGCAATGATTGCAAAGAATACCGACAACATTGCAGCCGATTTCTGATACTTCGTTCGGTAACGTAGAAAGCCATACAGGCCCACAGCTAGCAAAAAGACGACCAGTGTGGTGATCTGAATCGGCAAGATCATGGGCTTCAACATGGCGTCTCTCGACAAATCACTGAGGTGTGGACATTCCCTCAGATGCCAAGTCTATCAGCGAGGCGCCAATCACCCAGAACTCGTCCGCCAACTGGTGACGGCCGTGAGATCTTACCAGCCTGAGGCGTGAATCGGCGGAAATCGCCCGGTGTTGTAAGTTCTGCGCGGCCGGGCGGTATTTCCCGTAAACGAAGTCTGTGTCGCGGGTTGCCACCGCCATCTTTTCGTCTCAATTCCTGTTGATATCGAGAGGTTTCGATGGGGAATTCTGAGCGCGAACCTGAGAAGTGCGTCATGTTTCTGATCCGACAGTCGACATCTGGTGTTTATCAGATACAACTCGCTGTAACCGCCGACGCCACGTTGGCAACAGACGAGATAACGCTGACGCCGCGCCGCCTCGCAGCCTGGCCGTCGCAAACCGCATTGGTATCAAAGGTTGATCATGTCCGAAACGCAGCAATTGGAGATTCTGGCCCGCAAAGACTTCGTCGAAGCGCTGCGCCGTCAACAGGCCCTGGCTTTCTGGTTCAAGAGTTTCGCCGCGGGAGTTGCCGCAGTCATCACCTTCGTGGTGCTGAAGGTCGTGCTGTAAGTCTTTCGCCACAAAACGAGGTTGCGGAGTCGTGCCTCCGGAATCGGGTGGCACGATCGCAAGTTGGACGAGTTGCGGGTTATGATGATGTCACGTTGCGGCAGGCTCACCAGACGGCAACGGATCGAATCTCCTGGCAGGAGAGGCTTGTGGCCACATCCGACTCACCAGTTACGCGTGCCAGTTTATTGGTACGCTTACGCGACCGGACCGATCAGGTCGCGTGGTCGGAATTTGTGGATCTGTACAGCCCGGTGATCTATGGCTTTGCCCGCAAGCGCGGGTTGCAGGATGCCGACGCCGCCGACCTGATGCAGGATGTCTTGCGCTCGGTCAGCAATGCCATCGAACGTCTCGATTATGACCCGAAGCAGGGGAGCTTCCGCGGCTGGCTGTTCACGATCACCCGGAATAAGGTGTTCAATCATCTCTCGGCCCGCAAAGGGAAAGCACGGGGCACGGGGGATACCGGGGCTCATGCTCAGTTAGCCTCTTACCCCGATCAAAGCCCCGACCTCGATGCCGCCTGGGAGCAGGATTATCAACGGCAGCTGGCTTCGCTGGCGTTGAATGAAATTCGCAGCGAGTTCCAACCCAAAACGTGGGAGGCTTTCTGGCGAACCGCCGTGGATGGCGAAGGAGCCAGTGAGGTCGCGCGGCGCTTATCCATGTCGGCGGGAGCCGTCTATGTTGCCAAGAGCCGCGTTCTTGCTCGGCTCAAAGATGAGGTTCAGCGCCGGTTAGCGCTGGATGACGAGGAATAATCATCATGCAACCTCCTGTGACACCGTGTCGCTGTCCTGAACCGACAGAATTGCAAAATCTGCTCGACGGTCGCCTGGTTGAGACGGCACAAATGTCGCTCGAACAGCACCTCGAAAATTGTCCGGCCTGCCAGCAGCAACTGGAACATCTCGCTGTCTCGGAATCGTGTGTGTGTGAGTTGGTCAAACACATCGATCAGGCCGGACCGTCATCGGATTCCGCCTACTGGCCGGCGCTCAAAGAGTTGCAGGGCAGCCTCGGCGAAACATTGGTGCCCGGAAAGAACTCCACGCCCCGCAGTGGGAACTCACGCGGCGAGTTATCGCTAGACTTCCTTGAAGGTGCCGAAGACCCAGCGTATTTGGGCCGTCTGGGACACTTTGAAGTGGCCCGCGTCGTGGGCAACGGGGGCATGGGGATTGTTCTCGAAGCCTACGATTCGCATCTGCATCGCACCGTTGCGGTGAAGGTGCTCGCCCCGGATCTTGCTGATGATGAAGTCGCCCGGCAGCGGTTCTGTCGCGAAGCTCGCGCCGCCGCCGCTATCACCCACGAACATGTGGTGGCGGTGCATCAGGTGGAACGGACCTCGGAAGCCAAACTGCCTTACCTTGTGATGCAGTTCATCCAGGGAGAAACGCTGGAGAAGAAGCTGGCTCGCGAAGGCAAACTCCCTTTGCCGACGATACTGCGGATTGGCATGCAGACGGCGGCCGGTCTGGCGGCCGCTCACTCCGAAGGCTTGATCCACCGCGATGTGAAGCCGGGCAACATCCTGCTGGAGCAGACCACCGGCCGCGTGAAGCTGACCGACTTCGGCCTGGCTCGTTGCATAGAAGACATGAAGATCACGCGGACGGGGTTTGTCACCGGTACGCCGTTGTATATGGCACCCGAACAAGCGCTGGGTGAAGAGATCGACGAACGGGCCGACCTCTTCAGCCTGGGAGCGGTGCTGTACGAAATGTGTGTCGGCGAGCCTCCCTTCACTGGGAATACTCCGCTGGCCGTGCTCAAGCAGATTACCGATACCCCGGCTCGGTCGGTCCGCGCGGCCAACCCGGAAATCCCAGCCTGGCTCAGCGATCTGATCCAAAGACTGCTGGCCAAGAAGCCCGACCAGCGACCGATCTCGGCCTCAGTCGTGGCCGAGATGCTGGCCGATCGGCTTTCCGTGTTTGAACCCGTCTCGCCGCTACAGGTCCCTGCAGTGCATACTTCGGGGGCTTGTCAGACGGCGCAGCGGCAGCAGAAACGGATGCGGATGCTGTTTCTGGTGCTGGGCACTTTGCTCGGCGGGGCACTCATGCTGGCGGCGATGCTGCCGTTCCTGGGACGCATGCAGACTCAACCGGCCGTGGTTCCCTCGGGTCCGGCGGCTGTCGCCACTTTGGTCGGCAACTCCGGCCCAGTCTGGACGCTGGCGTTTTCACCCGACGGCCAATCGCTGATGATGGGCATCGACGATGGCACCGTGAAGTTCTGGAATGTTGATAGTGCCCAACTGCGATCAACGATCAAAGTGCATAACGGACCCGTGTGGGCCAGTGCGCTCTCCGCCTCCGGCAAATACTTCGCAACCGGGCATGGGGACGGTAAGGTCCATATCTATGACACGGCGACGGAATCGCTGGTCCATAGTTTTGCGGCCGACGGTGCCGTGCGTAGTGTTGCCTTTGCCCCGAAGGGTTCCCTGCTGGCGGTCGGTACCCGCTCTGGCAAGGTGGCCATCTGGGATGCCGAGCGGGCCGAAAAGGTTCTCGAAATGCCCGGGCATGAAGGGGAAGTAGTTTCCGTGGCCTTTTCTCCCGATGGTTTGACGCTCGGCTCCGCCAGTGGCGACAAAACCGGTCGGTTGTGGAACATCGATACCGGTCGCGAACGGGCTCGACTCGAAGGACATAACGGCGGCGTCTATTCCATCGCCTTCTCGTCGGATGGTAAGCGTGTGGCAACCGGCGGCTGGGACCATACCGTGCGGTTATGGGAGACCTCTTCCGGATCGCCACAGGGGGTGTTGCAGGGCAATGAGTCGGACGTCTGGTCGGTGGCGTTCTCGCCGAAAGCCCCCATCATTGCGGCCGTGGGAGAAGATCGTGTGGTTCGTCTCTGGAACTACGAGACCCTGAAGCCGCTGCCGCAGCGCGTCGGCCATACCGGCACGTTGTATACAAGCACGTTCTCCTCTCGGGGGCAACTGGCCACCGCCGGTCGCGATGGTACCGCCCGTATCTGGAATGTCTCGCTGGAAGAATAGCCCGCCGACATTTGCTCATCGCCTCCCGACGTGTCAAGATGCTGTGGTTGCCTGTCTGCACCATTGAGTCTGACATCCGGGAGTTACGATTCATGATCCGGTATCGCCGTATCGTCAGCGTGGTCCTTCTAGGGGTTCTCTGCCTGTCGACGTATCGCACCGAAGCCGCTGATATGGTGCTGCTCTGGCCCGAGGGAACTCCCGGCAAAGTCGGTGATGAAGACGTCGATCAGCCGTGGATGTGGGTCTATCCCGCCGACAAGGCCACTGCGACAGGGACCGCAGTCGTGATCTGTCCCGGTGGCGGTTACGGGGGACTTGCCCTCGAACATGAAGGGTCGCAGGTCGCCCGTTGGTTCAATTCGTTCGGGGTCACGGCGTTTGTCTTGAAGTATCGGCTGGGTCCACGTTATCACCATCCGGCTCCCATGCAGGATGTCCAACGGGCCATGCAATATGTTCGCGCCAACGCCGGGAACTATCGCGTGGTCTCACACCGCATTGGCGTGATGGGTTTCTCAGCGGGAGGGCATCTCGCCTCCACCTGCGCCACGCACTTCCTGGCGGGGGACCCGCAATCCACCGACCCCTTGGCCCGGGTCAGTTCCCGTCCCGATTTTGCCATTCTCGCATATCCGGTCATCACCATGACGGAACCGTGGGGGCATGGTGGATCGAAACGCAATCTGCTCGGCGACAAACCAGATCCCGAACTCGCGAAATCGCTGTCCAACGATCTGATGGTTACCTCGGAAACACCGCCGACCTTCCTCTTTCATACTGCGGAAGATACGAGCGTTCCCGTGGAGAATTCTCTCGCCTTTTATACGGCGATGCGGAAGCACAAAGTGCCTGGCGAAATGCACATTTACCAGTTCGGCCCCCACGGTGTCGGCTTTGCTTCGGGCGATCCGGCTTTGTCGACCTGGAAAGATCGTCTGCACGACTGGCTCAAGAACTCCGGCCTGCTCGCCGATGTGCAGCGGGCTGCCATCTCCGGAAAGATTGTCTTCAATGGCACACCCATCAGCCGGGGGCAGGTTGCCTTTCATCCGTTGAATCCGTCGGCTCCCGTCGCCGTGGCGATGATCCGGAATGGCGACTACAAACTCGATGCGACTCACGGCCCGGTTATCGGCAACAACCGTGTCACCGTGGTTCACATGGGCGACGTCGACCCGGTGCCGGCACGATATATGGCGGCTGAGCAAACACCGCTGATGGTCAATGTTCTGGATGACAGCAACAGCATTGATGTGGAAATTCGGTGAGTCCTGCCCTGTAGACCGCGAAGCCGAGAAGTGAACCAATGCGTCTGCAAGACATCATCGCCGAATTGGAATCGCTGGCCCCGCCGTATCTCGCGGAGTCTTGGGACAATACCGGACTGCTCCTGGGTGATCGCACGACCGATATCCAACGCGTCATGACCTGCCTGACGTTGACTCCGGATGTGGTCGCGGAAGCAGTTGCGCGGAACGTGCAACTGATGGTGTCGCATCATCCGTTGATGTTCAAACCGCTGCAGCGCATCACGGCGGATACCATCGAAGGTCAGACGCTTTGGAATCTCGCGAAGCATGGCATCGCGGTCTACAGTCCGCATACATCCTGGGACAATGCCCCATTGGGCATCAATCAGCAACTTGCGGAACGCTTGAAACTTCACGATGTGGAACCAATCCGTCGGCAAATGTCGCCCGCCGGTTACAAACTGGTCACGTTCGTTCCCGTCGACACTCTCGACGTGGTGCAGCGGGCTTTGTGGGATGCCGGGTGTGGCGAAATCGGCAACTACACCTGTTGCAGTTTCGTATCGCCGGGGCATGGCAGCTTCTGGGGCAATTCCTCAGCGGAGCCAGTCGTCGGTCAATCGGGTCAGTTGGAACGAGTGGAGGAGTTGCGGCTGGAAGTGCTGTGTCCCAAGTCGCGGCTACAATCTGCCTTGGCAGCTTTACGATTGGCCCATACCTATGAAGAACCAGCCATCGACGTGATCCCCGTGGAATCGCTCGCTTCACCGCATGGAGCGGGTCGGATGGGGACGCTCGCAAAGCCGTGCACGCTGACAGAACTGGCCGCCACGGTCAGGGAAAAGTTACCGTCATCCAGCGTGCAATTTGTGGGCGATCCACAAACCAAGGTCTCACGCGTGGGCATTGCCTGCGGGTCTGCCGCCGAGTTCTGGAAAGAGTCCCGGCAGGCGGGATGTGATGTGCTGCTGACGGGCGAGTCCCGTTTCCACGGCTGTCTGGAAGTGCGCGACGCAGGCTTCGCCATGATCCTCGCAGGCCATTTTGCCACCGAGCATCTTGGCATGGAGCAACTCGCCGCCTTGTTGAGTGAACGCTGCAGCGGCTTAACCGTCACGGCCAGTCAATGGGAACGTGATCCGTTGCAGACTCACTGAAGATTTCCCCTTGCGTCACCAGCCGATTCGATAGCCACCAGCAAAGCCCGGGGCACGCCGATATCGAGGACATGCACTTTGCCGGTCCACAGGTTGGCTCCCGGAGCGCTGAAGCCTTGTTTGTGAGCCACAAAGGTCCCGGTGAGCGTGGCTCGCACACAGGTTCCCAGCGGTTGGCCAGTATCGCAGTCCATCCCCGAGGGCAGGTCGACCGCAAAGACTCGCTGGCCAGAACGATTAATCGCCTCGATCACCCCCACATACGGCGGCCGCACGGTACCGCTTAAGCCGGTCCCCAACAGGGCATCGACGATCCATGCCGCAGACTTGAGTTCCCGCTCCCAGTCCTCCCGTGACGCTTGACTGAGATCAACGATGGTAATGCCAGCCCGCTGGATCACCTCAAAATGAATGCGGGCATCTCCCGTGATTTCCTCGGGTCGACACGCCAGAAGGACTCGGAGAGTGTGGCCACGATTCTCCAGATGCCGGGCCATCACGTAAGCATCGCCGCCATTGTTCCCTTTACCGCACACCAGATGAATCGGCCCCGCGATCTGCTGCGAATCGAGTAACAGGGCCGCATTGCGACCGGCGTTCTCCATCAGCACGATGCCGGGAAGTCCGTAGTCTTCAATCGCCCGGCGATCAACATCCCGGACTTCGATTCGAGACATCTGGCGCATGAGTGACGCCTTCGTGTTGCAGCAGACTTCGCGTGGCGGTTATCCAGATACTGCGGAAATTCTACGCCTCTCCCAGCGGACCATCGACCAGCACATCCGCCGGAAGTTCGACAGGGCGATTAGTCCGGCATTGGATGATCCGGCTGCCCGGAGCCTTCCCGGTCCAGCGGATCGAGGCCGCCGTCTTCGGTTCGTCGCGGGTATCGAGAATCGAGCAGCCTGTCAGCAGCACATCGGATGAATCGACCAGATGCAGGGCATCGGGATAACCCTCGAAAACTTGCACACCGGTCAGGTTCACGCGACGGCAGCGAATCAGTTCGATCAGGCCGTCACGCTTGATGGGTACCGCACCGGCGACGGTGTGTTCCCCGGCTTGAGCATCCTGAATCTGCAGGCCGGTCATGGTGATATTCTCGCAATCTTCCAGCCGAATGCCGGTGCAGAGTTCCTTCTCCAGATAGTCCGGGTTGTGACCAAAGCAGTTCGAACCGATCACCAGGCTGTGGCAACGCTCCGCGAGGAAGTTGCGATGATGCCCGCTGTAGATGTAGTTCCCTTCGATGGTGATGCCGCGGGCATTGGTGAGATGGACGTTGGTTTCCTGACTCCCAATGACGTTGCCACTGATGCAGCACATACCGGCCTTTTGCCGTTCGGGCGTGTCCGACCCGATGATGCGGATGTTCGCACCCTTGGGGCTGTAGGTAGCCTGAATGGTATTGCTGCTGATCGTCACTTCACGCACGGTGCCGGTCGGGCCGCAGTCGACATAGATTTCCGCAGTAGGAATATCGTCGGCATCGGGAACTTTATGGGCCCGGTTGTTGTTGTACTCGATATCGTTGCCGGTGATTTCGAGATTGCGGATTTCGCTGTTTTCGATGCGGATTCCGCCCAGCCGTCCGTAACTGATATGGCAGCCGGTAATGATGATCTGATGCAGATTCACACGATCGAGCCAGACATTGATGCCGGTGTTGTAATAGAAATGGCAGTGACTGAGGAGTACATTGCGGGCCCGCTCGGTGATGTGGACCGCATTCCGGACCTGCCGGATGAGCACACCGGCGAGTGTCGGCTGCATCACGCCTTGAATCTTTACGCCGTCAGCATCGGCATGCTTACCTTCGATCTCGATCTGCGAGATGGTCGGCATGCGTTCGCGCTGCCATTCCTCCGGGCGGAAACTTAACGGGTCGGCCGAGGTGGTGTGTGTCCCTTTGAGAAAGATCGCCGGGCCGGCGCCATACATGAGCAGCTTGGCGATTCCGCCGGTGCCATGAATCGCGGTGCGGCTGTACTTCTGCAAGTCGACAACGATGGTGGACGTGATGCGATAATCACCCCGGGGGAATTCCAGTTCGCCATCCCCCTCTTCGAGCGCATGCACAATCGCGGCGGTATCATCATGCATGCCATCGCCCATGGCACCAAATTCGCGCACATTCGCCATCACAGGTCTTTCGTTTTGTTGCTCAGAGTTGTCAGATCGTCACGGCTGACTAGGCCAAAATCTCACGAATCGGGTGTTGGGGTTCGACGCCGGTCAAACGTTGATCGAGACTCTGGAATTTGTAACTCAACCGTTCGTGATCGATGCCCATGCATTGCAGAATTGTGGCGTTCAGATCGTTCACATGGGCCGGTTGATCAACCACGTTGTAGCTGAAGTCGTCGGTCTCGCCGAAGCTGACGCCCCCCTTGATGCCGCCACCGGCGAGCCACATACAGAAGTTGCGGGGATGATGATCGCGACCGTAGTTCTCTTTGGTAAGAGTCCCCTGGGAATAGACGGTCCGGCCGAATTCCCCACCCCAGACAACCAACGTGGAATCGAGCAAGCCCCGCTGCTTGAGGTCCGTTAGCAGGGCGCCAATTGGTTGATCGATATCGCGGCATTGCAGAGACAGATCACGCGGCAAGTTGCCGTGCTGGTCCCATCCGCGGTGCAGGATCTGGACCACGCGGACGCCCTGTTCGATCATGCGGCGGGTGAGCAGCAGGCTGGCAGCAAAGGTGCCGGGCTTTTCCACATCGGGGCCGTACATCTCTAACGTGGCCCGTGTTTCGGTCGTCAAATCGACCAGACTGGGCACGCTCGCCTGCATGCGGAAAGCCATCTCGTACTGCGAAATTCGGGTTTGAATTTCGGGATCGTGCAGTTGCTGATAGCTTTGCTCGTTCAAGACCGATAAGGCATCGAGCATCACGCGGCGGTCGTGTTCGCTCACTCCCGGCGGGTTCTGAATGTAGAGCACGGGGTCGCCGACACTGCGGAGGGCCACACCGGTGTGCTTGGTTGCCAGGAAGCCGCTGCTCCACATCCGTGTGAACAAAGCCTGTGCCGCCGACTGCGAAGACCACGTGGGCGTGAGCACCACAAAGGCGGGGAGTTCGTTGGTTTCGGCGCCGAGCCCATAACTCAGCCACGATCCCAGACTGGCCTTGCCGGGGACTTCGCTGCCAGTCATTACGAAGGTACAGGCCGGGTCGTGATTAATCGCGTTCGTATGGACCGATTTGACGACGGCGAGGTCATCAACATGTTTTGCGGTGAAAGGCAGAAGTTCGCTCACCCAGCGGCCACATTCCCCGTGCTGGGTGAATTGGAACTTGCTGGGAGCGACCGGCAACCGCTTCTGGCCGCTGGTCATGGTGGTGATGCGCTGGCCTTTGCGGATGCTTTCCGGGAGGTCAGCGTCGAAGTGGTCCTGCAACTTCGGCTTGTAGTCCCAGAGATCGATCTGCGACGGACCGCCGTTCATGTGCAGATAAATGATCGATTTCGCTTTGGGCGGAAAGTGTGGCAAACCCGGCAGAGCCGGTTGCATCCGGGCTTCAGCGGCCTGCAGTCGCGGCGAGCTGCCCGATGTTGCCAGCATCGAAGCTAACGCAACGCCGCCCATCCGCAGTCCCGTATGACCAAAGAATTGCCGCCGGGTGAGTGACCGCTGGTATTCAAAAAATGGGTGCATGAATTCAGTTCCGGTTCACGGTTTCGTCGAGATTTAGAATGAGGTTGCACAGCAGCGTGTAGGCGGCGAGTTCCGCGGGTTCGGCGACCACATGCGTGCGGGTTTCGCCCACGGTCAGCAGTTTCGAGGCCGCGGCGGTATCGCTCCGGTAACGTTCCTGGTACTGAGCAAGCGTCCGCAGCAGGACCGCTTGTTCGGCTGGAGTCGGTGTGCGGGACAGCACGGTGCGGTAGGCGAACGTCAGACGTT
Organism: bacterium; assembly: GCA_016125225.1. Lineage (GTDB taxonomy): Bacteria > Planctomycetota > Planctomycetia > Planctomycetales > Planctomycetaceae > DSVQ01. The sequence goes on from WGME01000004.1 coordinate 308,446, forward strand.
CTTCCGGAGAGTTGCCCTGTTCAATCAGACGTTCGGCAAACACGCGGGCGGCTTCCACATGCTGCGTGTCATTCAGCAATTGCAAGGCCTGCAGCGGGGTATTGCTCCGCGACCGCCGTGAGCAGAACTGCTCGCGGTTCGGGCCATCGAAATTGCTCATGAAGGGCGGCGGGGCCGTCCGCTTGAGGAAGACATAGATACTGCGGCGATAGAGTTTGTCGCCGTGATCTTGAATGAAGTACCGGGTGTTGCTGTTGGCATAACCCACGGGTTCCCAGATGTTCGGCGGTTGATACGGCTTCACGCCGGGACCACCCATCTCCAGATTCAGCAATCCACTGACGTACAAGGCATTGTCTCGCAGTTGCTCGGCATCGAGTCGCAGGCGGGGACCGCGAGCGAGCAACCGATTGTTCGGGTCGGCCGTGAGTGATTCAGTGGTCACAGTTGCTGCTTGCCGGAAGGCTGCCGAGGTGACCAGCAATTTCACAAGTTGCTTCGTATCCCAATCGTGTTCGCGATACCAGACGGCGAGCCAATCAAGCAGTTCCGGATGACTGGGCACGGCCCCTTGCGAACCGAAGTCGTCACTGGTTTCCACCAGTCCTGTGCCAAAGAACTGTTGCCAGTACCGGTTCACCGCGACACGAGCCGTGAGTGGGTTGTCGGCTGACACCAGCCACTTTGCGAGATCAAGCCGGCTGGCCCGCGTGCGTCCCTGCGGAAGCGTGATCTGCGGGAAGATTGCTGGAACTTTCGGCTCGACCTTTTCACCGGGCTTATCGTACTGCCCGCGCTGCATGACGAAAGCGTCTCGCGGATTCGTCATGTCGGCGAAAGTGAACGTTCCAGGAATGCGGTCCTCAAACGTGGCCCGATCTACGATGGAGTGCTGGTAGGCTTCCTTTGCCGCTTGCCATTCCGGTGTCGTTGGGCGGGCAATGTAAGCCAGATAGTAGCGTCGCAGTTCCTGCCGCTGTTCGGCGGCTTTGCGGTTTTCGGCCGAGTTCGCGGGATCGAGGGCATTGGCTGGTGCCATCGAATCGTTCACCAGAGTATCGGGCCCACGCTTCAGCAAATCTTGCAGGGCACCGGGTACACCGAAGGTTTCTTGTCCAGTGCGATTGGTCCACCACTTCTGGAAGGAGTCCCGCAGGTCTCCGCTCGACTGGCCCCGCACGACCAGCCCATCCCACCAGCAAACGCCGCCGAACTCTTCGAGAGCGATGGTCTTCACCACGTCACCGGGTTGCAGTTTCCAATCGGCAGCAGACACACGGTAGGGCGTCCAGACACCGGGTGTGGGCAAGTCGCGTACGATGCGTTCGGGAGAAGCCGCCCCGCCGCCTGCGAGCTTGCTGTTATCTCCCAGCAGCAGCCGTCGTACGCCGCGCGAGGTGACCAGTTCCAGCAGCATGGATTTCGGCGGTTCCTGCGGATCGGTCCGTACATAGATTTCGATGGCGGCTTCATCGGGAATGATGAACGTCTCGGCGATCTGATCAAAACGATCCTGGTATAGATCTCCGCCATATTGCTTGAACGCTCGCCGACCGCGCGGGATTTCGACCTCATCCTGCGTGCTCCACAGGGCCTGATTGCGCGAGGTGGTGGTAATGCGCTGAGCCGGCGGAATCACATCATCCAGCCAGACATCTTCCACAGATCGCGGCGAACTCTGATTACTCATCGATGGGTCTTGATAGTTCGGTTCGAAGTGTGTCACGAACTGTTCGAGCCGCTGTTTCGCCTGGTGTTCCCGCGATTTCAGCTCGGCCAGTTGTTTCGCCTGCTCGGCGTTGGCCAGCGAGAGGAACGGAGCGGTGTCGCGAGTGTTGCCGTCCATCGCCGGGTCAGCGGCGCTGTAGAAGAAGGCGTACAGCGAATAAAACTCTGCGGTCGAGAGTGGGTCAAATTTGTGGTCGTGGCAGACCGCACAACCGGCTGTCAGTCCCATCCAGGCTTGAACCGTGGTGCTGGCTCGTTCGACGGCATAGCGATATAGAAACTCCTCGGCGATCGAACCCCCTTCGCTGGTGGTGACGTTGCAGCGATTGAAACCTGTCGCGGTGAGTTGGTCTTTGGTCGGGTTCGGTAACAGATCACCGGCCAATTGTTCGATGGTGAATTCATCGAACGGCAGATTGCGGTTGAACGCACCGATCACCCAATCGCGATACGCCCACATTTCGCGTTCATTATCGAGATGCAGGCCATGCGTATCAGCGTACCGGGCCACATCGAGCCAGTGCCGGGCCATCTCTTCGCCATAACGCGGCGAATTGAGGTAGCGGTCGACCATCGCCTCATATGCCGTGGAAGACTTGTCTGCGAGATAGGTTTCCAGTTCTGCCATCGAAGGAGGCAAGCCGGTCAAGGCGAAACTGACGCGGCGGATCAGCACTTCCTTGGGAGCTTCCGGATTGGAAACGAGATGCTGGGCCTGCATCTGCGGAATGAGAAACCGATCAATCTCATTCCGCACGGTATGATGTGCTTCATCGATCTGCGGCGGCGTCACCTTTTGCGGTGGTTCAAACGCCCAGTGCTTCTGGTACTTCGCTCCCTGTTCAATCCAGAGTTTGAGTGTGGCGATCTGCTCCGGCGTGAGCGGGTTTTTGGTTTCCGGCGGTGGCATGATGACGTCGGGATCGATCGAACTCACCCGGTGCCAGACTTCGCTGCGTGCCAGATCCCCCGGTTGAATTGCCGTAGTTCCCTCGTGATCAGCGTAGGCACCCTCGGAGAGATCCAATCGCAATTCGGCCTGCCGCGTTTTGGCATCGAACCCATGACAGGCAAAGCAATGTTCCGACAGAATCGGCCGGATGTCGCGATTGAATTCCAGAGGTTCGTCAGCACGACTGGACGGGGACATGAAGAGTGCCCCACATAACACGATGAACCAGGCCAAAAATCGGGGGAACATGGCAACATTCCAGGCGGGACAACGGGCGGAATACGACATCCTTCAGTGTAACGCATCGGCTGGTGTTGATGAAACTCATCGCCAATGATTTCTGAGTCCCAGCTCAGAGGAACCTTCCGACCACCTGATGTGAATTCCAGTTCATAATCCTCGGGATGCGTACGGCCTTCATTGCGGAGGGCGTTGATCTCGTGACATCATCACCCGAGAGAGACCTCTCCTGATGCTGGCTCGAAATCAATGTCATCCCCTGTGGAATCTGACAACCCGCCGGTGGTTCTGGCTGCTGACGATTGTTGTCGTGGGTCTGTTGGCCTACAGCAGCAGTTGGCAGGGAACTTTCGTCTTCGATGACTGGGGCGTGGTCATCGGCGGTCCCTGGTGGAACTCCGGGGCGGAGGGTTGGCGTGTCGCGATCTCAAGTGGTCGCCCCGTGACCGATTTCAGCTTCTGGCTCGGTCAAGAGTTGTGGGGCCGCGATGCTGCCGCTGTCCACATTGTCAATTTGACGATCCATCTCCTGACGGGTTGTCTGCTCTTTCTCACGATCCTGTTGACGTGGCAATTGCCCGTCGTGTCCCAACACCACGGCGGAGACGCTATTGATGCTGCCAGTTGGTCGGCAGATGGCGTGTTGTTCGCGGGAGTAGTCGCCCTGCTGTGGACGGTGCATCCCCTCACGACACAAGCGGTCACCTACCTGGTGCAGCGTTACGAATCGCTGTCAGCGATGTTCATCGTGGCGACACTCTGGGCCTATGGACAGGCGCTGACGTCGCGACGGCCACGGTTATGGAGTCTGCTTGCAGCCTTGTTGAGTACACTGGCGATCGGGGCGAAGCAGTCAGGCATCGTGGCTCCGGCATTGGTGCTGCTTTATGAGCGAACATTTGGTACAGGGACCGGATGGGATCGACTCAACCGCCGGGGACTTTACTATCTGGCGACCCTGCCTGCTGTGATATGGGCTTTGCAACTGGTGGTTCCCCGTGACAACGCGGTGGATGTCCAACGCCGTGATGTGATTTCGATCGATACCGCTGATGGTCGCGGGACTGAGTTATACACGGTGATGAACGACAGTTTTGCAGGATTCGGCTATCAGGCCGTCACGCCGTGGGAGTACCTGCGATCCCAAGGCGGCGTCATTCTGCATTACTGGCGGCTTGCAGTCGTGCCCTATCCACAGTGTTTCGACTATGGGTGGCCGGTGGCAGAACATGGAGTCGAATATCTCCCTGGAATGATCCTGGTCGGTTTGGTGCTGCTGGCGTCAATGCTGTTCTGGTTGCGTGGTTCGGTCTGGGGATTTCTCGGTCTGGCTCCGTTCATCGCCTTGGCACCCACATCAAGCATCCTGCCGATTCGTGACCTGGCCGTTGAACATCGGGCCTATCTGCCGTTGATGTTCTGGTTGCTTTTGTTGGTGGGAATTTGTGCTCATTATGTCGAGCGATATAAGGAACGCATCTCAACCGCTGGGATTATTGTCGCGGTGACGATTGTGGTCCTGATGGCTGGCGTTGGAACATGGTGCAGAAGCCTTGCCTATCACAATGAAGCGACATTGTGGCGAACCGTCATTGCGGTGGCCCCGTTGAATGCCCGTGCTTACTACAATCTCGGGCATCGGTTGATTGAAGATCAGCAACCCGCAGCGGCCGTTGCTCCTTTGAAGCAGGCATTGGAATTGGCCACACTCCCGCGAAATGCCCGGTTCATCACGCCGCACGAACTCGGCAACATGCATAACCGTCTGGGGACGGCTTATCATGAACAGGGGGATTATGTCGCCGCGATGTCGGAATACGAACAGGCGATTGAATGTGATCGCAGTCTGGGATTGGCCCACATGAATCTCGGCAACTGTCTGGCCATTCTGGGCGAGAGATCGCGTTCGGCTCGAGAGTACGAGATTGCCGCTGCGCTTTTACCGCAAGATGCCCGGGTGCGGCTAACATGGGCCGATCTCCTTGCGGAAGAACAGCGGTACGATGAGGCAATTGCCATGTATACGGAAGCGATCGAGCGTGATCCACAATTGATCGATGCGTTGATGAATCGTGGCACGATCTATGCGCAGGCAGGCCGATACACGGCAGCCGCGCGAGATCTGCAGGATGCCTTGCGTCGATTGCCGCGTAACAGTCCCGCTGCTGTGCAAACCGCCAAATGGCTCGATGCGGTGGAAGCCGCAATCCGCGAGGGATTGTAAGGAGCCATCGTGGTGAGAGCCTCGCGTGCCGTGGTGATGAAGTGGCTTCCAGTGGCCGGGATCTGGTTGGCCGGGCTGATCGCATATGCCAATTGCTACACCGGGAAGTTTGTTCTCGACGATTTCACCGCGATCACGCAGAATCCTGCCTTGAAACAGATGACATGGCAGACCACGAATTGGCGGCCGCTGGCTCGACCGCTGACGACTTGGACATTCGCCTGGCAGTCGACAGGGCCAGAACTTTCCCCAGTGCCGTTTCATCGCGTCAACGTAGTGCTCCATTTGTTGACAGCCACTGTGGGTTACTGGCTGTTGCGGGAACTGCTCATCCGCTCGGCATTCGCCGACCGTTGGAGTCTCTCCGGCGAGGCATTGGCGGGAGCGGCGGCGATCTTGTGGGCCGTCCTTCCTCTGAATACCGAAGCCGTCACCTATATTGTCCAGCGTTCGGAAGTGCTGGCGGCGGGGGGAATGCTGGGGTGCTGCCTGTGTTTTGTTTACGGAAATAGGGCAATCTCATGGCGAGGTCGGTTGGTCTGGTATGGTTTTGCACTGCTCTTATCGATCGCAGTGGCTTTGTCCAAACCGACGGCCGTTTCGTTGCCGATTCTGTTGCTCAGTTGTGAATTTGCGATGCCGGCTCAGACTCCGCGACGAATTCGCTGGGGTGTCTTGCTGTTATTGATGCTGCCGCCTGTCGGTATTGTGATCGATACGGCCGCGGCAGGTTTGTTGACATCGTCAGAAGTCATGGCTTCTCCCGATTCTCCCGCAGAGCACCATCCCTCTGCTGGTGTTGGGACCGCCGGCATCACCAGTGGCGAGTATCTGCGAACTCAGATGGGCGTGGTTGGTTACTACGTGTGGCTCGCGATCAGCTTGCAGTCACAGTCGCTTGATCATGGCTGGAAAGTTGCTGATTCATTCTCCGCGATTGTGGTCCCGTTGGCGGGCTGGTCTCTCTATTTTGCGGGATTAATCGGCTGGTGGTTTGTCGCGAACCGCCGCTCGGGCTTTTGTGAGTTAACCTGTGCGACCCGCCGCATCTGTCTCCCGGGTGTGGCATTGCTGCTGAGCAGTTGGTACCTGGCTTTATTGGCTCCCACGTCGTCTATCATCCCCTTGCGTGACCTGGCGGTGGAACACCGGGCCTATCTGCCGTCACTCTGCGTGATGATGTTGCTGATCTTGTTCTGGACGATCGCTGTCGATCGCTGCGTTCGTTCGGTCATCGCACAACGTATGATCTGGTCGGCTGGCGTTGTGATCGTGGGACTACTAGCCATAGTCGGCACACGGGCACGGAATGCGGATTACCAGAGCCTTGAACAACTTTGGCAACAGGCCTTGGTGTATTGCCCCGAGAACCCGCGCGTGCGGACCTACTATGCTGCCGCCTTACTGGAACGACAGGCCGATTTCCCCGCGATCAAACAACTCGAGCGGGCGCTGTCGTTGTATCAACAGGACCCGCGTAAGCCGCAGCCAACTCTCACTGAGCAGGCCAGTCTGTACAGTCTGCTGGGCATCGCCTGCGGGCGAGTCGGTCGCCCCGAAGAGGCGATCCAATATCTCATCCAAGCCAATACGCTGGCCCCAAACTCGGCAGAGATCGCCGCGAACCTTGGTGCTGTCTATCAACAACAGCAGCAATTCGACGTCGCTGAAATATGGTATCAACGGGCGTTATCTTTGCAGCCACACCACGAACGAGCGCTACTGAATCTGGGACGTCTCAAACGTCAGCAGGGACAACTCTCGGAAGCCATTACAGTTCTCGAACGGGCCTGCGAATGGCATCCGGCGTCCGTCAGGCTGGCGGTATCACTTGCTACGACTTATGAAGCAGCCGACCAGTTGGATGCCGCCGATGCCGTTTATCGCCGCCTGCTTCAATCCACCAAGCTCGACAGTGCTGCCTGGCTGGCCTGGGGAAAACTGGAACGCCGACGCGGCGATTATGCATCGGCTTATGAGAAGTTCGTGCAGGCGGCCCGGCTGGCTCCGCGCGATGTCTGGCCATTGGTCCTGCAGGCGGAGATGCTGGCCCGTCTCGGTCAACCCCGTGAGGCCGACGCTATGGCCTCGCAGATCCTCTCTCGCATTCCTGCTGACAGCCCGGCCGCGAAAGATTTGCAGCGATTGAAAGCCGCAGTGCAGCCGTGACGGCTACTCGCCACGCCATTGCGGGGGACGCTTTTGCAGGAAGGCGGTGATCCCTTCCTGAGCATCCCGCGCGGTGGCATTGGTGGTCATCACCTGGACGGCATGCTGATAGGCCGCCGCTTCAGACAGCGGTTGTTCGTGATAAAAGGCCTGCTTGCCAAGCTGCATGACCAGCGGACTGGAAGAGGTGATGGCTGTCGTAAACTCCGCAATACAAGCATCCAGTTGATCAGCCGGAACCACGCGGTTTACCAGGCCAATTTCATAAGCTCGTTGAGCCGAGATTGGTTGCCCCGTTACCAGCATTTCCATCGCCACTTTGGCGGGAATGCTGCGAATGAGCGGGACCATCGGCGTGGTACAGAACAGGCCGATCTTCACACCGGGCGTTGCGAACCGAGCCTCCGCGACCGCGACAGCAAGGTCACAGGCGGCAACCAGTTGGCAACCCGCTGCCGTGGCCAAGGCATGAACGCGGGCAATCACCGGTTGTGGAATCTGCCGGAACTTGAGCATCACCCGTGAACAACGATCAAACAACGTTTGATACTCAGCCGGACTGCGATTCGGCATTTCGCTCAGATCATGGCCGGAACAGAAAACCGGACCATTGGCTGCCAGCACCACACAACGAATGTCGCGGGATTGGCCGATTTCATCAAGGGCTTGGGAAAGATCGTCGAGCAGATCTTCCGACAGGGCATTGCGGCGTTCAGGACGGTTCAAGGTGAGACGACAGACACCATCCTGGCGATCCAATAACAAACGGGGCGCGGCGGTGTCGGTCATCAGTTCGGCTCAATCCAGTCCAAGAAGCCCTGCAAATGGGCTGCGATTACTTCACGCCGGTTGTCGAGGATGTACTTGCGGGCCGTGCTTCGGATGTGCCAGCTCCGGGCGGTGCTTTGGGAGCATTTTGTGCCAGCCATTCCTGCAGCTTCTGCACATCCGGGGCTTTGATCTGGCGATCGTTCAACACATCGTTAACCATCGGCACGATGATGGGATAGGTTTGCTTGGCCAGAGTCGATGCCGCGGGGTTATTCAGCAGCCCGCCTTCCGACTTTTTATCGGGAGTTCTGTCATTTGAGTCGACCTGTTTGAACGCGAGGTACAGATCGAAAAAGACTTGCTTCCAGATGGGTTGATTCGGGCTTTGTTGCTGAGCTGCTGCCATCTGCTGCGCCAAGGCCATGATGTCCCGCATCACCGAGGAGATGTCGACCGAAGGGTCGAGCGGAACACGCCCAAGCGACCGGGCCGCTTCTGCCCGCACCCGCACATCCCGTTTGGGATCACGCAGGGCATTCTGCAGGGCAGTCACGATAAAAGGCTTCCGAGTCGAGAGATCGACCGGAGAATCGATGGTTGACAACACTTCCGCCAGACGCATCTGATACCAGAAATGGGTACCGGGGCGATTGAATTCGGAAATCGCTGCGGAGGCAACCTTCTGCCTTAACTCGGCAGGTGCCTGGCTGTACCGCATCAGGCGAATGATACTGCGAGCGGCTGCGATCTTTACGGCTTCCGGTTGTTCCGGATCAAGCAGCACCGTCACCAGCGGTTCGCAGGCGGGAGTGTAGGCTTCGTGCTTCAGGTTCCGCGGCGTGTCTTCGACAATCAGGTCCAGTTCACCCAATAGCGTGACGGCCTGTAAACGCACGTAGAAATTGTTTTTCAGCAACGGTTCGGTCAACCGCACGATCGCTTCGCAGATCGTCTGCCGGAATTTGCGGACATCCTGCGGTTTCAGCAACTTGCCTGCCGTCTGCAGGTCAGTACTGGTCAACTCCAACCGTCGATCATGCAACTCGCGTTTATCGAGTTGATCCTTCAAGGTCATGATGTAAAGACGGTATTTGAGTCCCTCTTCGAGCAATTGTTTGTCGGCCGCGGACGTTAAATCGGAGGAGCCACGGACCATAGACGAATAACGGCTCTTGATCTTCTTCCAGTTCTCCATTTGTGCTTCGGTCAACAACGGCGCTTCCAGCGTCATCATCTCCGGTGGCGCGGGAGGCGGCTTGTAGTCGGTCGGCAAGCCACCATTGGGGGCGGGTTCCGGGTCGGGCGCGGTCGGTGGAGTCGCGGCATCTTTCTTCTGAGCCGGGGCTGGGGCAGCGGCACGTCCGCCAAATGTACGCGGCTGGTTAGTGGTAGAACGAGCCTGCGCGCTTGATGGGAGAGGTTCCGTAATGCAATAAAAGGCCAGCACAAAACAGACCATCCCTGCGGGCTGTAAGAACAGACTCGCAGGCGAATTACCGCGCGGAAACCAAAACCGGACTTGTCGCACGGAGCTATCCTTCAGAAGTGCCAACCCCACACCAGCGTCAGGGGTGATTCGTTCAGTTCGATGACAGGATGCCGTCTGAGATTCGAAGATCATAAAGTGTACCACATTGTCGGCAGCGACTGCCAATGGACTTTCCCGTTCTCCGTCGACGCTTTCCGGGATGTGCGAACATAACGTTCTCGCGCGTGGTGACACAGGTCAAGACGCAACTAACCATCTGGCCGGAAATTACGTCATAATGTCGGGCGATGTGCATGTCCTGTTGTATAGTCCGGAACTGCGTGCCTGTCGCTGAGGAATTTTCAGTGACGCCGTGAGAGCAACGCACCCGATTTGACCGATTCTTCAGATTTTGACACCTGTTCTGCAAAGGTGGGTCACGGGTTCCGACTGGAACGCCCAGACTCCTTTGCAAACGACCTCTCTTCAATAGACTCAACGGACTCGCCTGAAGTTTCCGGGAACTGTGCCGATGCCGGAGCGAATCCGTTAAACTTCGCCTCCCGAAGCGACAATGAGACTAAGGCGGGAGTGCTGACAGGATGGCCGTTCTGAATTTGCGTGACGTGGCTTTTGGCTATGGCGGAAGGCCGCTGGTCGAACAGGCCAATCTGCGCATCGAAAAAGGGGAACGCATTGCCCTGGTGGGGCGAAATGGAACCGGTAAGTCGACCCTCATGCGGTTGATCGCCGGAGAGATCGCTGCAGAGGCGGGCCTCATCGAACGATCCGCCGGCTTGAAAGTTGCCCGGCAGATTCAGGAAGTTCCCCGTGATCTCGCTGGCTCCAACTGGGATGTCGTGGCGGGGGGACTGGGGGAACTCGCGCCGGCTGTGTTTGCGCATCACCGGGCTCACCTGACGACATCGGCCAGCGATCACGGGCAACTGACATCCGCTGTCGAGATTACGATTGATCCGGAACAAGCCTGGGTATGCGAGCATCAGGTTGACCAGATCCTCTCCCGGCTGGAACTCGATCCGCTGGCAGCGTTCGAGAAGCTCTCCGCGGGGATGAAACGTCGCGTCCTGCTGGCTCGCGCTCTGGTCAATGATCCTGAAATTCTGCTGCTCGACGAACCGACCAACCATCTCGATCTTGAAGCGATTCGCTGGCTGGAAGACTTTCTGCCACGCTTTGCCGGGACGCTCATCTTTGTCACGCACGATCGCATGTTCCTGTCCAAATTGGCGACCCGCATCGTCGAAATTGATCGCGGTCGCTTGTTCGACTGGACCTGCGACTACCCGACCTTCCTGCAGCGCAAAGAAGAAGCCCTGGCGGTGGAAGATCGGCAACAGGCACTCTTCGATAAGAAGCTCGCTCAGGAAGAAGCCTGGTTGCGGCAAGGGGTGAAAGCTCGGCGGACACGCAATGAAGGCCGTGTGCGGGCGCTCGAACAGTTGCGGAGAGAGCGCAGTGACCGGCGTGAAAAAATCGGGACGGCCCAGGTGGAACTCCATCAGGATGCCGAACGCTCTGGCAATCTGGTGCTGCAAACTCAGAAGATTGGTTACTCCACTCCAGAGAAACCTATCGTGCAGGAACTCTCAACGGTCATACTGCGCGGCGACAAAGTCGGCATCATCGGGCCGAATGGGTGTGGTAAGACCACGTTGCTCCGGCTACTACTTGGCGAGTTAACTCCCATGGAGGGCAACGTAAGGCAGGGCACCCAACTCGATGTGGCCTATTTCGATCAGCTGCGAGCACAGCTGGATGAAGAGCAGACCGTGATCGAGAATGTCGCTCATGGGCAGGATCAACTGCAGATCAATGGCCGCAGCCGGCATATCATCAGCTATCTCGAAGACTTCCTGTTCACACCCGAACGGGCGCGGACACTGGTTCGATTTCTGTCGGGCGGGGAACGCAATCGGCTGCTCCTTGCGAGATTGTTCTCCCGACCATCCAACGTGCTGGTGCTCGATGAACCCACGAACGATCTTGATATGGAAACGCTGGAACTCCTGGAATGTGTGCTCGGCGAATATCCGGGCACCATTCTGCTGGTCAGCCACGATCGGGCGTTTTTGAATCACATCGTTACGCAAACACTGGTCTTTGAAGGCGATGGGGTCGTCAAGGAATATGCCGGGGGATATGACGATTGGGTCCGACAGCGCGCGGCCGCTGTCACTCCTGTGGTGGCTGCCACACCGACTGTCGCCGCCTCTGCGAGAAAGTCGTCAGCCACGAATCGACCGAAGTCGCTCAGCTTTAAGGAACAACGCGAACTGGAACAATTACCGAAGCAAATTGAAGACTGGGAAGCCGAGCAGGAAGCGATTCATCAGGCCATGTCGGCTCCGGGGTATTATCAGCAGGAAAGCGACACGCTGGCTCAAACCACGCAGCGGCTGGAAGCCCTGCACGAGCAACTTTCGACGGCTTACGCCCGCTGGGAAGCACTCGAAGCCATCGCGGCCAACAGCCGGTGATTGATCTCTCGTTACCGGATCGACGACAATCTACGCCGGAATCTCTTGCATTGAGGACATGGCGATGACGTGGCTCTATCGCGATCCGTTGTTTCAACAGCATCTGACCGGGCAGCATCCGGAATCACCGCGACGGCTGGTGGCCATCGAACGCCAACTTCAGCAATCCGGTCTCTTGGAACGCTGCTCGGCGGGTGTCGTATCGCCCGCAGCCGTTGAGCAGGTCACACGTCTGCACAAGGCCGGATATGTTGCGGCGTTAGCGGAATTTGCTGCCAAAGGAGGAGGACGCATTGAGGCTGACACCGTAGTCAGCCCGCAATCCTGCACAGTGGCTCTGCATGCGGTCGGGGCAGCTCTCGCTGCGGTGGATACGGTCCTGACCCAACCCGATCGAACCGCCCTTTGCGTAGTCCGTCCACCGGGGCATCACGCCTTGCCTCAAGGGGCGATGGGGTTCTGCCTTTTCAACAATGTGGCACTTGCCGCCGAGCATGCACTCCGCGCTCACGACCTTGAGCGAGTCTTGATCATCGATTGGGATGTGCATCACGGGAATGGTACTCAGGATGTCTTCTACGAACGTGAAGATGTCTGTTTCTTTTCTGCTCATCGCTTTCCGTTCTATCCCGGATCGGGAACGGCTAGCGAAACCGGCAGCCGAGACGGTTTAGGTGCCACGTTCAACCTGCCGGTGGAATATGGAACCGCACGGAAAACCTATCTGACACGGTTTGAATCGATGTTGCAGGACGCTGCCCGAAAGTGCCGCCCACAACTGATTCTGCTCAGCGCCGGTTTCGATGCCCATCGTGAAGATCCGATTGGATCACTCGATCTGGAAACCGAAGACTATGCCACGTTGACGCGCATGGTTCAGCAAGTCGCGGCGGAGTATTGTGGCGGTCGCATCGTGAGCCTGCTGGAAGGGGGATACCATGTGGATCGCCTGGCGGAATGTGTGGCCTTGCATCTCGAGACATTACTCACTCCCCTCTGATCAGGGCTGGTAATGGTCTTTGAACCGCTGCCTGTCGAATCGTCTCGGAAGACTCCCCGATCTCCGGCGGCGGTCTTGCTCATGGCAGCAACGGTCGGCATCGTGCTCGATCGCTGGAATGCCCCACCGCCGAGTGTGTGGTGGTGTCTGGTTTTGGGGAGCGTCGCCACAACTGTATTGATGCGAGCCCACCCCGGGCGACAGCTGGCCGCGTTGTGTGTGGCCTGGGCCAGTCTGTTCGGCCTTTGGCATCATCAGTGGTGGGCCGATCCTCCTCCGCAGGAGATTTATCACTGGTCGACTGAAGCCGGTCGGCTTATGCAGTTGTCGGGTCGCGTGGTCCAACCCGGTTGGACTCGAGAACGTGCTGGCAACGATCCGCAAACCATCGTGCTGTTCGCGGCGGAGGCAGTCGTGACCGGTGATGGCAGCCGCATCCCCACGTCCGGCCGACTCCGTGTGCAGATCAATGAGCCCCAAGTGATGGCCTGGGCGGGTGATCGCTGGCAACTCACGGGCCAACTGGTCAGACCGCCGGTCGCTGGCAATCCCGGTGGGTTTAACTATCGGCAATGGTTACGCACGCAGGGAATTCAAGCGGTGTTTCAGGTGCCAGACGAGCAAGCGATCACTCGTTTATCTTCGACCGTGGGGTTTTGGGATCAGTTGGTCAATTGGCGGCAGCGCTTGCGGCAACGTGCCACAGACGCACTGCAACAATCGCTCGATGCACCGACCGCCGCCGTTTGCGAAGCCTTGTTGTTGGGAACACGGTCTCAACTGCCCGATGACATTCGAGACGGGCTGATCAAAAGTGGATTGCTGCATGTGCTCGCGATTTCGGGTGTCAATGTCGCCGTCATCTGGTTGGGGCTGATGCGGCTTTGTCGTTTCTGCAGCCTGTCCTTGCGGACCAGCCACGCGATCGTGATTGGAGGCTTGATCTGTTATGCCTGGCTGACCGATGCGAATCCGCCCATCATGCGTGCCGTTTCGTTTGCCTGTGTCTGGCAGTTGGCGGAACTCTCGGGTCGTCGCGTGAGCGCCTTGCAGGCCATGTCTCTGGCGGCATTGGTCGTCATGATCCGCAATCCGACCGATCTCTTTAATCCCGCGGCCTGGCTCTCGTTTCTCTCCGTCGCCGTGTTGGCCCGTGTCAACCAGTTCTGCAATCAACCGAGTCAGATCGCTGAAACTGACGACACTGCTGATGACCTTTGGTCCGATGGCTGGAGACACTGGTTGCCACGCGAACTCTGGCGAGTGAACCTGTCGACCGCTGCCGTCTGGTGCGTCACGGCTCCCTTGGTCGCCGCCCGTTATCACCTGGTCTCTTTCGCCGGCTGGGGGTTGAACGTGCTTTTAAGCCCGTTGATCCTCGTCATGTTGTGGCTGGGCTATCTGTGGCTAATGGTGCTCGCCGTTGCCCCACCGTTGGCCGAGCTGTTGCTCTGGCCGTTTGCTGGTCTGGTCCAGGCGCTGCTGTGGTCCAGGCGCTGCTGTGGTCCACGCACCACATCGGCCAGTGGTCCTTGGGGCACCACTACTTCATCGGTCCACCGGACTGGTGGTTGATGACACTGTATGCCGGTCTCGCATTGGCTCATTTGAGGAGCGACCTGTGGTCGTGGGGGAGTCAATGTCGCTGGTTGTCGGTCTGGATCAATGTGGGTTTAGCGTGGGGGTTACTGCCTTCCTTTTCGACGGGCCTCACTTGTGAGATTGTGGCGGTGGGGCATGGATTGGCTGTGGTGATGCACAGCGCTGACGGGCGAACTCTCCTCTATGACGCAGGCAGTCTTGCCGGTCCCGACATTGCCACCGAAGCGGTCAGTCAGGCGTTATGGTCGGCCGGACAAACCCAGATCGATGCCTGCATCATCTCCCATGCTGATGCTGATCATTGCAACGGCTTACCGGGGCTGACGGAACGCTTTGAATGCGGAACTTTGCTGACACATCCCACATTCGCTCGACACACAGGAACGACGGTGCAGCACGTACTCACCTCGTGGTCGGACTCCGGCGGAGTGCATCATGAAATGGCTCGTGGTGATCGGATCCTCTGGAGTCCCGACGTTCAACTCAGCGTGATTCATCCGGCGTCAGAGGAAGCCTATTCTCGCGACAATGCCAACAGCCTGGTGATCCTTGTGGAGTATGCTGGACGGCGAGTGCTCCTGACGGGCGATCTCGAACGGGAAGGTCTGGAAGACGTGTTGCGTCTGCCGCGGGAAGCGGTGGATCTGGTGATCAGTCCGCATCATGGCAGCCGGAATGCGAACCCGCCAGAGTTTGGGGCGTGGACGAATCCGGTGGCCGTCATCGTGAGCGGGTCGAATCCATCAATTCTGGATGGATTACAAGATCGCTACCCGCCAGAAACTCGTCTCTGGAGCACTGCCACCTCGGGACGCATTCGTTGCCATATCACCGCCGAGGGAGAACTGACGGTTCAACCGTTCCGCTGATGCACCCAGGCTGAGCCTGCTGCATCAACTCAACACGGCACCGGGAATGGCGATCAGTTCTTCATGACCACGTAACTCCAGCATTTTGCGTTTCATCGATTGCCGGAGTTGTTCCCAGGTATCGAGGTCTTCGCGAAAACGAGCCGAAGCCTTGTGAAAGGCTAACCCGCGGAAATCTCCTTCAGCCACGGTCCGCTGCAATTCGAGAATCGAAGGTTCCAACCGTGTCTTGAGGAATTCGTTGCATTCCGAAGCGAGCGAATGGAGTTCGTCGGCCAACCGCCGCACCTGTTGCCGATCAACCACGCGCTCCGCTGGTGTGAGTTCGCGGGCATCAATAAGGGGGGCTCGCAGAACCGAGGAGGCATCTCCGGCGACAAGGCGTCCAAACGGATTCGCGGAGGCGCGAGTTTTTTTAACGGCCTCCTCAGCACGTAATAGTCCGACGCGGGCTTTTTCAAAGTCGGGCTGAATTTCCAAGGCCTTTTTGAAATTCAAAATAGCCAGTTGGAAATTCGACATCTCGGAATAGACATTGCCCAGGTTCTGGTAGGCCTCCGCCATTTGCGGATCAATCCGGATGGCTTCCTTATAAGCCGAGACGGCCATGCTGAGTTGATTCATCTTCCGCTGCGCGATGCCCAGGTTGTAATAGGCATCGGCACAGCGGCGATCTCGTTGAATGGCCTTGCGGAGAGCATCGGCGGCCTTCACGTGCTCGCCTGTCCGATTGAAGACCGCCCCCAGATTGACATAATGCCGGGCTTCCGTTGGCTCCAGTTGAGAGAGACGCTGAAACTCAGAGATGGCTAACGGGTAATCGTTCGAAACGAATGCCACCATCGCCAGACCTTCGTGGGCCGCCACCGCATCGGGATAGGAATCGAGTGTGTCGCGGTAGATGGCAATTGCGGACTCATAGTCGCGCTGACGAGTCATTGCCCGAGCCTGTTGCAACTGCGCATCAAGGCTCGCGTTGCTCATAACAGGCGTTACTCCGGGAATGTCTTACAGTCGAGAAGGGAAGTCGCTGCGGTCGTCGATCTCTCGTGGCAGCCACCTCTTCAAAGTATAAAGACTTTCTGATGTACTGGTCAAAAGCCATTTGGTGGCTTCATCAATTTTGCGCAAGAATCTCAAACAGAGATCTCAGTTCACCCATGGTCGTGTCCGCAGTCGTGACCATCATGATCGTGGTGATGATGAGATTGAGACTCTGACGACTCTTCGTCGCTCCCCCAGTCTCCCTGATAACGGAGGCTGCCCGTGATGGCTTCAAACTGCTCTCGCAAGGCTTCGATGTCGCGATCTTCCCCCTGGTACACCACCAGGGCTGTGAATGTATTGGTCGCTTCCGCACGGATGCGTGCCGAGTTCACCAGATCGAGATAAGAAAAATCGAGATCGCAGCCGGCGGCCGGCCCCGGCAGTTGTCCTTCTGGCCCGCGATAGATGTCGACTTGAGGGTATTCCTCCTCATAGGCCGCGAGAACGGCGTCGACCGCTTCATCGGCCGTGGGGCACGAGGCGAGCAGAGTCAGTGACCAGAAGGCACTTCCTGCGGTCTGCAGATGCCAAGTGACATCACTGCCATGCACTTCGCGCGTCAATTCCCAACCTTCGGGATACTGGAAGACAACACCATCGGCCTGACACACGGGCATGGAACGATATTTCTGCGAATTCAAGGATGGATCGGGGGTCAACCCGCAGTTTAATCGATTCCCCCACCGTTCACAGCCACCCATAGACAGGACTCATCAAATCGGTGTAGATTGATGGATCGCATTCGTCCGTTCCGATCTCTCTCTCCCTGCCTCGTGAAGAACGATCGATCATGCCTGTAACGCGCCCGCTTTTCTGTTCGTTGTTTCTGCTGATTCTGACGGCATCCGCTTCGTTCGCAGCAGAGCGGCCGCTCAGTTTCAATCGCGATGTCCGGCCGATTCTTTCCAATAACTGCTACTTGTGTCATGGCCCGGATGCCAAGCAACGGGAGGCCGGTCTACGACTGGATGACCGCAACGCCGCCGTGACGAAACTGGAGTCAGGCGACACAGCGATTGTGGCGGGGGATGTCGCCGCCAGTTCGCTGATCGCCCGCATCACATCGACCGATGACGATCTGGTCATGCCCCCGCCGAACAGTGGCAAATCTCTGTCGAAAGAGGAGATCGCCACTCTCACTCGCTGGATTGCCGAAGGAGCCGAATACCAGGGGCATTGGTCGTTCATCACCCCGCAAGCTCCCACGCCACCGGCGGTTCAGCATCAAGGTCTGGTGCGAAATCCGATTGATCAGTTCCTGCTGGCAAGGCTGGAAGAAGAGGGGTTGGAGCCGAATCCGGAAGCCGACAAGGTAACGCTAATCCGCCGAGTGACACTCGATCTAACGGGGTTGCCACCGACACCCGCCGAAGTCGATGCCTTTGTCGCAGATGAATCCCCTGAAGCTTACTCCCAACTGGTTGATCGGCTGTTGCAATCCCCACGGTATGGCGAACACTTCGGCCGCATCTGGCTCGATGCGGCACGCTATGGCGATACGCACGGTCTGCATCTCGACAATGAACGCTCGATGTGGCCTTACCGCGAATGGGTGATCAATGCGTTCAACATGAACAAGCCCTTCGATCAGTTCACGATTGAACAATTGGCGGGCGATTTGCTGCCGAACGCGACGATCGACCAGCAGGTAGCGAGCGGGTTCAATCGTTGCAATGTCACCACCAGTGAAGGGGGATCAATCAACGAGGAAGTGCTGGTGCGCTATGCCGTCGATCGCACGGAAACCATGGGGACTGTCTGGCTGGGACTGACGTTGAATTGCTCGGTCTGCCACAGTCACAAGTTCGATCCGATTGCACAGAAGGAGTTTTATTCGCTGTACGCCTTCTTTAATTCCCTGGCCGATGCCGCGATGGATGGCAACGCCCTGTTACCGCCGCCCATTCTGAAGCTACCGACAGAGGCTCAATCGCAGCAGATGCAGCAACTTGATGCGGATTTGGCAGCCACACAAGCGGAAATCGGGAAGCAACTCGCGGCGATCGATTACAAAGACCCGGCGTGGACTGAACCGGCGGATGCCCTGAGCGTGCTGCGCCGCGAAGTGGTCTGGATTGATGACGACACTCCCTCGGGAGCACAACTGCAAGGCAATACGCCGTGGGAATTCATCACCGCCGATCAAGGTCCCGTCCATAGCGGCAGCAAGGCCACGAAGCGGACGGCGGACGGTCTATCGCAGCACTTCTTCACCAATGCCAGCCCGATGCTGCCCGTGGGCGAAGGCGACCGTTTTTTCGCGTACGTATATCTCGATCCGCAGAACCCACCGCAGACCATCATGTTGCAGTTCAACGATGGCAGTTGGGAACACCGGGCCTATTGGGGCGAGAACAAGATCGATTGGGGAGCAGTCAACAGCCCGGCCCGTTTCCATGTCGGCCCGTTACCGGAGGCGGGGAAATGGACCCGGCTCGAAATCACCGCCGAGCAGGTCGGTTTGAAGCCGGGGGCTCAACTCAACGGCTGGGCTTTCACGCAATTTGCCGGCACGGTTTACTGGGATCGTGCGGGGATCGTCACCCGCGAACAACCCAACCCGCCGATCCGCTCGTTACTCGTTTGGGAAGATCGAGAGCGTGATCGCAGAGATTCCAAGGTGCCAGGTAACATCCTGAATCTGATTAAGATCGAAGCAGACAAACGCACGCCCGATCAACAACGCGAGATTCAGAATTACTTCCTGGAACACGTTTCGGCCGACACCCGCACGACGTTCGAGCCGCTGATTCAAAAGCGGGACAGCTTGGGCAAGCAGAAGACCGAACTCGATGGGCAGATTGCCGCGACGATGGTCTCTGCGGACATGCCTCAGCCACGTGACGCTTTTGTGCTGGTTCGCGGGGCCTATGACAAACCGAGTGATAAAGTGGATCGTGGTGTACCGGCGGTCTTTCCGCCCTTGCCCGAAGGGGCACCTCTCAACCGACTCGGCTTGGCGCAATGGCTGGTATCGCCGGAGCATCCCCTCACGGCTCGCGTGATCGTGAATCGCTACTGGCAACACTACTTCGGCACGGGCATCGTCAAGACGGCTGAGGACTTCGGTGCCCAGGGCGAATGGCCGGTCCATCCCGAACTGCTCGATTGGCTGGCGACCGACTTCATCCAGTCGGGCTGGGATGTGAAACGCATGCAGAAGCAGATTGTGATGTCCGCAGCCTATCGACGGTTGTCCAAAGTCCGCCCGGAAATTCTCGCCGCAGATCCGGACAACCGGTTACTCGCACGTGGCCCACGCTTCCGACTCGATGCGGAAGTGATTCGCGACTCCGCCCTGATGGTGAGCGGTCTCTTGGTCGAGCGACCCGGTGGCAAAAGCGTTCGCACCTATCAGCCGGAAGGCATTTGGGAAGCTGTCGCTTTTGTGGGCAGCAACACCAGTAAATTCCAGCCGGACAGCGGGGCAGCGTTATATCGTCGCAGCCTCTACACCTTCTGGAAGCGGACCAGCCCGCCCCCGTCGATGCTCACCTTCGATGCTCCTTCCCGCGAGAATTGCACGGTCCGCAGGGCGCGGACCAACACACCATTACAGTCGCTGGCTTTGATGAACGACGTGCAGTATGTGGAAGCGTCTCGCCAGCTCGCCGAACGCATGCTGCTTGATGGTGGCAGCCAACCGGCCGATCGTCTCGAATGGGGGTTTCGCCTGGTGACCGCCCGCACACCGACTTCAAGCGAGCAGACGGTTTTGCAGCAAGTGCTCGATCAGCAATTGAACCGCTATACCACGGATGCTGCCGCTGCGGAATCGCTGCTGAAGGTCGGTGCCACCCCTCGTAATGAGCAACTCCCATTGCAGGAACACGCCGCTTACACCATGGTGGCGAACCTGCTGTTAAACCTGGATGAAGCGGTGACGAAGGAATGAAAGTCATTTCACGAGCGGAATCTGGTATGCCTATTGCGACTTTAGGACCGTTTGACTTTGGGAAAATCGTGGACGCGATCCAACGAGTCGAAGAGCGTTTATACCGTGCAACAACAGCCCTAAATCATGCGGGAATTCCCTATGCCGTGATCGGCGGGAATGCCGTGGCAAACTGGGTTTCACGGATGAATCCGTCCGCCGTACGTTTCACCAAAGATGTTGACCTATTGATTCAGAGGAACGATCTCGCAGCCATGATTCCCGCGCTGGAACAGTCGGGATTCAAATATCGCCATGCGGCTGGTATCGATTTTTTTCTTGATGACAACGGCGGTAAGTTTGAAGATGCCGTGCATGTGGTCTTTGCCAATGAACGGGTCCGCGCTGAATACGCGATTCCAGCACCATCAGTGGCGGAAGCCGAAATGGGCCGCGATTATCGCGTACTCGCTTTGGAGGCGTTGGTGCGTATGAAATTGACTTCGTTCCGCCTTAAAGATCAGGTCCATCTGCAGGATCTGGTGCAGGTGGGACTGATTGATCTCAGTTGGCCGAGCCGCTATCCCGCCCTTCTGGCGGAACGCTTGCAACAGATTCTCGATAACCCCAACGCCTGACCATCACCACGACTGCTTGGTAGAAAGCCAGACTATGTCATTCCTCGATTTTGAACGGCTCCGCACGGCGATGTCGCGACGGTATCTGCTCGGGCAGGGGACGAATGCCCTTGGGGCGGCGGCATTGGCGTCGTGCCTCAATCCGCAGTTATTCGCGGCACCCGCAAACCAAATGGCGAACACCTTTGGTGGTTCGTTGCCGCAGTTGCATCATGCCCCGAAGGCCAAACGGGTCATCTGGCTTTTCATGGCCGATGGTCCCTCGCAACTCGATTTGTGGGACTACAAGCCCGGTCTGCAGGAATGGTTCGACAAAGATCTGCCGGAATCGGTCCGCAATGGCCAGCGGATTACAACCATGACCTCGGGACAGGCCCGTTTCCCGATTGCTCCGTCCCTGTTCAACTTCTCGCAGCATGGCCAAAGCGGAGCATGGGTCAGCGAACTACTGCCGCATATGACCAAAGTCGTCGATGACATCGCCATTGTCAAATCGATGCAAACGGACGCGATCAATCACGACCCGGCGATTACGTTTATTCAAACCGGCAGCGAAATTCCCGGCCGTCCATCCCTCGGATCTTGGTTGTCGTACGGGATCGGCAGTCCGAACCAGGACCTGCCTGCGTATGTGGTTCTCATCTCGCGGATTGCCAATGGTGCCCAAACGCAGGCCCTGTTTTCACGGCTGTGGGGTTCGGGCTTTTTGCCAACGAAGCATCAGGGGGTCTCACTGCGATCTTCCGGCGATCCCGTGCTGTATCTGTCGAACCCGCCCGGAGTCTCGGCGGATGGCCGGCGTTCCATGTTGGACGGTTTAGCTGCTCTCAATCAGCAGAAGTTCACCGATGTCGGCGATCCAGAAATCACCGCACGAATTGCTCAGTACGAGATGGCCTACCGCATGCAGACATCGGTACCCGACCTGGTCGATATCACGAACGAGCCCAAGCACGTGCTGGACATGTATGGCCCGGAGGTGACGCAACCGGGAACTTTTGCCTACAACTGCCTGCTCGCGCGGCGGATGGCAGAGCGGGGTGTCCCCTTCACGCAGGTCTTCCTGCGTGGTTGGGATCATCACGGCGGGTTGCCGGGGGCCATCCGTAATCTGGTGAAAGCCGCCGATCAACCCTGTGCCGCTCTCATTCAAGACTTGAAGCAACGCGGGTTACTGGACGATACGCTGGTGGTTTGGGGCGGCGAATTCGGACGCACGGTTTACTCGCAGGGAACATTGAGCAAAGAGAATTACGGCCGCGATCACCATCCCCGCAGCTTCTCGATGTGGATGGCGGGGGGAGGCATCAAAGGGGGACAGGTTTACGGACAAACCGATGATTTCAGCTACAACGTCACCGAAAACCCAGTCCATGTGCACGATCTTAATGCCACGATTCTGCATCTGCTCGGCATCGATCATGAACGACTCACTTACCGCTTTCAGGGCCGTGACTTCCGTTTGACCGATGTGCATGGGCACGTGGTGAATGGTTTGATCGCGTAACAGGGTTCAATAAAAAAGCCCAGGGATGACGATCCCTGGGCTTCTGCTGTTCGATCAGAGTTTGATGGCATTGGACGATCAGCCGTCGATGGCCATCTTTTCTTTCGAAGGATTGCGGTCATCGACATCGCGGGCGAGGCCGAGGAACTGCAGCGTGCGAATGGCCCAGAAGGTTGGGTCGAGTTCCCACCAGCGGTGACCAGCCCGGGCGGTGTGCGGATGGGCGTGGTGGTTGTTGTGCCAGCCTTCGCCGTAGCTCAGGACCGCCACCCACCACAGGTTGCGAGATTCATCGCGGGTTTCGTAGCTGCGGTAACCCCAGATGTGGGTCGCCGAGTTCACGAACCATGTGGAGTGGTACATCGCGACCATGCGAACACACAGGCCCCACAGCAGCATCGGCAGACCACCGATCGCATACAGCACCACGCCTTGCACCACCTGCCAGAGGAAGAACGTCTTCTGGAAGAAGATCATCATCGGATCGTTAACGAGGTCTGGGGCATAGCGATTGAACAGAGCTTCGCGTTCGTCCTTGGTGCGATACACCAGCATCCACCACATGTGCGACCACCACGGTCCATGCAAAGGCGAATGCGGGTCGCCCGTCTGATCGCTGCGGGCATGATGCAGGCGGTGTGTGGCCGCCCATGTGAGCGGATCACCTTCGCCCGACAGCACACCGCATAAGAGACCAAAGAAGCGGGCGGGCCACATCAGCTTCATCGACTTGTGCGAGAGGAAGCGGTGATAGCTCATCGTGATGCCGATGCTGCCGGTCAACCAGTGCAGCAGGCAGAAGGCCCCAAACGCGGGCCAGGTGAAGTAGAACGGAGCGGCGAAACATGCCGCGTGCATGGCGACCATCCACGCCAACACCACCCAGTCCAAGTGCTTGGGAGTAAAGCGGTCGGGCGAAAACGAGGCGTAGATATCTTCCGTGGTCAGCTTCGGTTGCTGCTCTACCGGCAACACGACGTGTTGTTCGGGATGCGGTTCAGTGTGGGACGGCTTGTGCCGTGTGGATTTGCGGGAGGGATCAATCGTGGTGGACATCGTATTCCCTTTTGACCATCGTCCTCGGGAGGTTTTGCTCGTCGGATCCATCCGGCGAGGACTGCCGTCGACCACTCGGGGGTGACGCCACAGCCATAGGCGATTTATAGCGTCAGATCGGAAATTGAGTGTCAGGAGACCGTCACGGATGTGTCAAACTTTTGTCACAGCGCAAAGTGTTTCATAATATAGCTTTGCGTCGTATCTGGACGCATGGGGCGTGGTTGATAGACTAGTGGAATAGCGGTTTTGGGCGGGATGGGCTGTGTTGGTGCCGCTGCCGCAGGTCACGGGGTCGAAGTCTCTTCCCCTGTCACAAACCGGTAGCCGGTACCACGGACCGACAGAATGTACTGTGGCCGAGCCGAATCGGGTTCCAGAATCTTCCGCAAACGAAGCACGAAATTGTCGATGGTGCGCGTGGTGACATCCGTCGTGTCGTCCCACACTTCTTCCAGAATTTTGTGCCTCGGCAGGACCACGCCGGGGTGTTCCACAAAGTATTTGAGGAGTTGCATTTCGAGAGTCGTAAGATTGTGGGTCCGCTCTCCCACGCGCACTTCGTATGTGCGAAAATTGATGTGCACATTCCCGAAGTGGAATTCGTCGCCCGCCGATGGGGTTTCATTCACGCCACGCGCTGCGGTCTGAATCGTGCGATGCCGTTCCATCAGGTTCTTTACCCGGTTGAGCAACTCAGGTAACGCGAAGGGCTTGGTGATGTACTGGTCGGTACCGCAGTCGAAGGCATGCATTTTGTCTTCGCTGAGGGTCTTGGCACTTAAGACCAGTACGGGGACCAGCTTGTCGAGACCGCGAATCGCTGTACAGGTCTCGTAGCCGCTCATGCCCGGCAGCATGAGGTCAAGTATGACCAGATCGACGGGTGGCTTGGCATCCTGAAACAGTTTCAGACCATTCGGACCGTCCCCGGCGACCAGGACTTCATACCCTTCCTGTTCGAAGTTGAATTTCAATCCGGCGGCCATCGCCGCTTCGTCTTCGACAATGAGGATTTTCATGTTGGGGCTCTTCCCGGCAACACGACTTCAAAAACCGAACCCGATTGGCCCACGCGATCTTGAATCGTAATACGTCCCTTCAGATGCCGCACCAGGGTATGCACAATATACAGCCCCAGGCCCGTCCCTTTTTGTCGCCGGGTGAGTTCGCTGCCCCCGCGAAAGAAGAGACCAAAAATGCGTTTTCGCAGTTCCGGGGGAACCCCCTGCCCGTTATCCGTGATGCGTGTGGTGACGTGGCCACGATCGCTGAGCCGAGACTGAATTTCAACGACAGGCGGATCACCCCCATATTTGATGGCATTATCGATGAGGTTGCGAAAGACCGATTCCACCACCAACCGCCGGGCATGCATCATGGCGGGCTGCACATCAAACACCAATGTGTCGGCAGGATCACGTTTATGCAGAGCGCAGGCACTTTCTCCACACTTTTTCAGCAGCAGTTCGACATCGATTTCTTCCGGTTCCGATTGTTGCCCAATCGCATCGAGTCGACCGACTTCCAGAAGCTGTGTGATCAGGTGATCAAGGCGTTCCAGTTCGTCTTCCATCACGCCATAGAACTTCGCCCGCTGATCGTCCGGTATCGTGCGCAATTGGAGTGTTTCGAGATAGAGCCGGAGTGAGGCGATGGGCGATTTCAGCTCATGCGTGACACTATCGACAAAGTTCGCCTGCCGCTGATTGAGGCGAACCTCCTTGATCATCAGCACCATGTAAAACGACAGACCGGCGAGAATCACTGCGAAAACGATCACGCCGGTGATCAGCGCACCCCAACCGGTCGATTGGGCGAGGAGCACGATCCAGCAAATCATCAACGTAACGTTGAGTACCATCAGCGCTACACTCAGCGTGATGGGAAGATGCAATGTCGAACGGGTCCGCAGGACACTGGCCACAGTCACGGTCCTTGAAGCACTCTCAGAATCTCTGCGGGCAGGTCGCCGTTACTTCAGCAGTTCCCAGCGTTCCGGAGAAACGGCCAGATCACGATGTCCGCGATGAGCATCATAGGTGTTGTGCATTTCGTCGAGCGAATCAAAGTAGCCCACAATAAAGGCAGCTGAAAAACTTTCGCCCGCTTTGATGGGCCGACCGCCGAATTCTTCGATCAGGCAGACATAGTTCCGCTGATGACACCAGGCTTCGCTGACGACTTCAGCGTCGAGAGTCATGCCGGCCAGCCACGGGCCATCCTGTTGTGTTTCGGGATTGCGGATGTGGTAGGCGCGAATGAACCGTTCCGGAACGGGATCACGACCGCGGGTGTAATTGAACTTTTCATCGGGTGCAAAGTTCACGGCGAATTCCGAGGAAGGAATGTTGCCCCGATAGCTGAGATAGATCTCCGAAAACGTGTCGCCATTCTTGTGCTGAATATGGCCGGGCATATCGATTCGCAAAAAAGCCCCGTCGCTGTCGTTCACCATGTCAATTTTCTGCATCGACACGAAATAGCGCTGACCCACCGGAAAGACTAGAATCTGGGTCCATTTCGATCCCGTCTTCTTACCCGGGGCGGCCGTGTGATACTGATACGACTGACGGATGGCGACGAAGTCGGGCCCGCGGATGATCTCGGGTTTCAGCTCTTTGGCCTGCGTGCAAATCTGCGGTCCTTCGATGGCCCGTTTCTGGGTTTTGCCATGATACGGGGTGCCGAACTCGTAGATCAGTTCTTCATTCCCTGCGGCTTTCAACTGATCGCGATAGGCTTCGTCGCTACCGGATTCCATAATCCAGTCGGCGATATCGAGTCCAAACCCCAGGTCTTTAGCCCCGGTTTTCTTATCGACCAATGATTGCCGGGCCACGCCGGTGACATAGCCCTTCTTGCGAATGGCGGCCTGAAGCTGGGGTGTTTCGATGCGGATTTCCTCGCCATTCTCGGTGACGGTGTATTCCACTGCCGCCGCTGAACCGAGACCGCAAGTCCCGGCGATCATCAGGCCGATGAGATATCGCATCGAAGTCACTCCGCCAGCTAATCGAATAAACGCCTGTCAGGTTACGATTCTTTTGTCAAAGCTATTCACCAAACTGCGGGGGATCGAGCAGTTCCCGCATACGCGTCTCGTCCATGTTTTCCGGGGTCGCGACATACTCGCCGGTGCTGATCCGTTTGGGAACCAGTCCGGTACGGATTTGCGTGACCATCGTCTTAACCGATTCATAACCCATCTGCACAGGGTCCTGCAGGACAATTCCGTCGACCTTGTGATCTTTGAGCCCGTTGACCAACGGGACATTCGGGTCAAAGGCCACAAACTTCACTTTGCCTGCCAATTCCAGTTCCGTCAGCGCCTGCAGGACACCGGTGGCATTGGGTTCGCAGACGGCAAAGATGCCATCAATGGTATCGCGATGCTTCTGCAAGACCTGCTGGGCTTTGGCGAGCGATTCCTGCGGCGTTGTCCCGGCGTACTCCTCGGATTCCAGGATATTGATATCCGGGTACTCCTTCCGCAGGACTTCCAGGAAGCCTTCTTCCCGCTGGAACGTGCTTTCGCTCCCCTGATTGTAGCGCAGCAGCACGGCGTCGCCGGTTTTGCCCATGACTTCGGCGAGGCGATGGGCTGCCAGTTCGCCCCCTTTGCGGTTATCGGTGGCGACGTAAGAGACAATGCTTTCATCGCGATCGAGACCACTATCGAAGATCACAACCGGAATGCCTTTCTCGGCTGATTGCGAGACGTATTCAACCAGTGCCTGCGAATCGAGCGGGGCGAGGCAGATGCCATCGACCTTCTGCACGATGAAGTCCTGCACCACCTGAATCTGACCTTCGCGATCGTTTTCCAGCACCGGGCCTTTCCAGATGATTTCCACATCGCCCACTTCTTTCGCCGCTTTTTCCGCACCGAAATGGACCGATTTCCAGAATTCGTGCGTCGTGCCCTTCGGGATCACGGCGATCCGCAGCGGTTTCACGGCATCCCCCGAGTCGGCTCCTCCAGTTCCTGCGGTGTCACTTTTGGCTGTCCCGCAGCCAGAAAGCCCCACGGCCAAGGCAAAGATCGTCAATCCCGTCATCGTCAAGCGAGCCATCGAAGAGTGCTCCCAGAAGTGTCGTCTCAGAAAGAAGGGCATCAATCATGCATTGTTTATGTTAACGCTGGTGGAAGCCGCGAGCCAAGCGACCAGTTGTTCCCGGCCTCTGGCTTTCCTAGAATCCCTGATGTTCTGGGAATCTCAGGTTCCCTGGCCCGGAGAATTCCGTCCCCCTTTCGGTATGTTGCATGATTCCGCGTCGCGATCTGTTTCCGCATGTCATCGAGATGAATTACCAGGCCCGTCAGCGGCTGGGCTGTTCGGTCTATCTGATTTATGACGACGCTGACTGGCTGCTGATCGACATTGGGTATGAAGATACCGCCGAGGAGATTGTCGACCTGATTCGCCAGATGGATTTTTCGCTGGCGAACTGCCGGTACCTCATCTGCACGCATGCCGATGTCGACCACATTCAGGGCATGAAACGGGCGCAGGAACTTTTGCCCTCGGCGAAGCTGCTGGGACATCCCGATTGCAAAGTCCATCTGGCCGGTCCTGACCGCATCATTACCTTTGCGGAGATTGCCGCCCAGGGGATTTCGATCGATCTGCCGGCGATGGAAGTGCAGCAGACGATTCAGGAAGGAGACGTGCTGAAGCTCGGGTCGCTGAAGATCGATGTCTGGACGACACCGGGACACACGCCGGGACAACTCTCGTTCCGCATGGGTTCGCTGTTGTTCTCGGGCGACAACCTGTTCCGCGATGGCAGTGTCGGAAACATCGATGCTCATCATGGCAGCGACATCGCCGCCTTTATCAAATCGCTCGAACGCATTCGTGATGCCGATGTCGAATGGTTACTGCCCAGCCACGGCCCGTATTTCCGTAAAGACCCGCAGATGGTGCAAAAGACCATTGACCGGCTGAATGAGTACGCTCACATGGCCGACTTCGGCACCTGCGCCGTCGATTGGCCGTTGCTGGAAGAATGGGAAGATGAACTGGCCCGAGGCACGCTGCCAGACTAATCCGGGAAGATGATGCTCGTTATGGTTGGTCTGCGATTTCCGTGTGCATGAACTGGGCTGCTTCCAGGATCACGCAACTGTCGAGCGTATTCAGCAGCCGCAAGACTTCGTCATCGTTGCCGAGCGGCGTGCAGAAAAGCTCCTCGACGAGTTGAGTATCGAGTTCACTGCGCAGATAGATGCGAGCCCAGTCTGCGGCGGCGGCCAGTTGTGTCGCTGCCAGCAGATCTTGAGGGGCCTGTGACCGCAGGGGTTGCAGGGCCAGCTTGGCGGATCGCTGTTCACGAATGAGTTGCACGCCAGGTCCGGGAGCCTGCTGCAAATCGGTCAGCACGATGATGCGGCCACCTCGTTCCACCAGATGCTTCGCAGCATCAAGCGCCGCGCCGAGCAAATTCCACGAAACCGCCTGTTGATCGGTCGGCAATGCCACGATCACGTTTTCGACGCGTTCCGGGACCTGCACTTTCCAATCACGCGTTAGCAGTTTGCGGGCCCGGCGCGAGACGGTATCAATGCCCCCCGCCAGAATCTCAGCGGCTTGCCCCCGTTGTCCCGAGGGGGCTACTTGAATCACATATTGCACGCCGAGCAGCCAGCCAATCTCTTCGACCAGTTGCCGGAGAGGGCGTTCATCATCGGGACTGAGTTCCTGATGGCCTTCGCCCCGGGTCTTCTGGAAGGCTTCGACATTCGACATCCCGGGATAGAGCATGCCGCACGGTGACTTGTAGCCGAGCATGGCATCGAACCCCGCCAGGCTGATCGGCAGAATGAAGTCGGAATCGAGTAACTCGCGTGCCAGATAAATCCGATCGCCTGAGGCGCTGGAGGCAAGATAACCACACCCATCGGCGAGTGTGGGGTCATGAATTTTCCAGGCGACCTGTTCCCGAATCTCTGTGGGAAGTTTCACACGGGGATCGTGACGTTCAGTGATCGAAGGATCGGCCGGTTGGAGAATGGTGAGATCGCCCGGATCGATACCGACTTCGCTCAACTGTGACCACACCGCTGCAATGACGTGGTCGAGTAGTGGAATATTCCGCTCCACGGCCAGAACAACACGATCGCCGGGAACCAGCGCAGCGGTCAACGGCGGCATATCCAAAGGACTGGCGAGGCAATCCCGCGTGGTCGACAGTAACTCAATTTCCTCCCGTGGTCCGCTGAATAACCGTGCGGCACACGTGGGAGGTAACGTCCAGGTCAATTGAGAATGAGCGCCATACGGCAATTCCACGGTCATCATAATAACGAACGCAATTCCAGAAACTCAGAGCCACACCAGAAGACATACCATAACGGGTGAAGCCGCGTACGCCAAACTGGTCAAAGCCTCACGACGTGGACTCTTCGAGCCAGAAGATCTTCTCCACAGGGCAGGCAAAGACCTGCGACAGCCTTAAGGCCAAGGCCAGCGACGGGGCATAGCTACCGCTTTCCAGGGCAATAATCGTTTGTCGCGTGACACTCACCTGCTCAGCTAAAGCCTGCTGCGTGAGTCCCGGAACGGCTTGCCGGAGTTCCCGGACGCGGTTCATGAGAGTCGGTTCAGCATGCCGTGGCACGGTGCTGCCTCCGATTGATCAGTAAAAAGGCACACCCTTTCACCAGGTAGCACAGAGCAAATTGCACCCAGATCAGCCAGTTGAGCCATGCTGCGGGGATGTCGCGATTCTGGGAAACCGTCCACAGCACCATCGCGATCAGTGACATGAAGGTGACTTGCCAGGCCGTCAGGATACCTAAAAACGTGGCCCGCTTTTCATTGTCATGGTCACGTTCATCGGTGATGACGGCGGTACCTCGTCGCCGCAAAAACCAGCTTCCACAGGGAAGCAGCCCCAACAGGCCGAAGGCTCCCGCTGCCCCTGGACCCAACCAGGGGAGTAACGCCAACGCGCACAATGTGGCCGTGCCTGAGATCACAACCTCGCTCCAGGCCATTTTTTCCATGGCAGACATCATTGGAATTGCTCCTGCTTCGCAAATGTTTCGACGAACCCTGCGTGTATGATAAACCAAACATTCGGATGGTCAAGTCTATTTTACATCCGATGAGTCGAGAATTCGGAGAGGGACCACGTTCTCTATCGTGACTGGTCCTCACCGGCGAAGGTTGTCACTATCGAAGAGAGGGGCTGACGTACCAATTGAAGGATCGTCGACGTTATGACCGCAGTGGATGCACTTCCTGCCTATCGACAAACGCGCGAACAACTGCTCCAGCAATTGGAGACAGATGCGGAGCAAGGGCTGGCTGTCGACGTGGTGGAACGTCGTCGTGAAATCTCTGGCCCGAATCGACTCGCCGAAGCCGCTGCAGAACCCTGGTGGAAAAAACTGCTTGGTCAGTTCAATCAACTGGTCGTGTGGATTCTGATTGCGGCGGCCATCATTTCGGGATTGCTGGGCGACCTGACCGATACGATTGCCATTGCTTCGATTGTGATTCTGAATGGCGTGCTCGGTTACCTACAGGAAGCCCGAGCGGCTCAGGCACTCGCCGCGTTGCAGCAGATGTCGGCACCGATGTGCAAGGTGATCCGCGATGGCAAATTGCAATCTCTCTCTGCGGTCGACCTGGTGCCGGGCGACATTCTGGAAATCGAAGCGGGCGACCATATCTCGGCCGATTGCCGGTTGTTATCGGCATTCTCGCTGTCAGTCCAGGAAGCCGCACTCACGGGGGAATCGGTACCGGTCCATAAAGATGCCGAGTCGCAGGTTGCGGATGATGCGGGCATCGGCGACCGCGACAACATGCTTTATATGGGAACCGAAGCGGTCTCTGGCAAAGCCACCGCCGTGGTCACTGCTACGGGGATGCAAACCGAGTTGGGACAGATCGCTGGCTTGCTGCAGCGGCAAACCATCGAAACCACACCGTTGCAGCGCCGTCTGGAAGAATTGGGACGCGTACTGATTTTTGTCTGCCTGGGACTGGTCGGCATCATCTTTCTCTTGCAACTGATGCGTGGTGGCAAGCTGCTCGATACGTTTCTGGTCGCCGTCAGTCTGGCAGTGGCGGCGGTGCCGGAAGGTTTGCCGGCGGTTGTGACCATCACGTTAGCGCTTGGTCTGCAACGCATGGTGAAACGCAATGCCTTGATCCGCAAATTGCCGAGTGTGGAAACGCTCGGTTCTGTCACGGTGATCTGTTCTGACAAAACCGGCACGCTCACCCGCAACGAGATGACCGTTCGCGAAGTGTATGTCCGAGGGCAGCTTCTGCATGTCTCCGGAGCTGGTTACGACAGTGAGGGGCAGATCCGTCCGGCAGAAGAGGAAACGCTCAGCCCGCAGGTAGAGAGCGATCTGTTGTGGGCGTTGATCATCGGAGCAGTCTGCAACAACGCTGAGGTTTCGCAAGATGCCGAGACATCGGAATGGCAGGTGATTGGCGATCCCACGGAAGCCGCATTAATCGTGTTGGCCCGCAAGCACGGATACACCGCGGAAGAACATCATCCCGGCGAAATCGAGCATGAAAATCCCTTCGATTCCGACCGCAAGACGATGTCGGTGGTGGTCCGTCGTCCTGATGATAAGACGGTGTTGCTGGTAAAAGGGGCACCAGAAATGATTCTGCGCCGTTGCACTGCCGAACGCTGGCAGGGCGAGGTGCGTCCCCTGACCGATGAACGAAGACAAAACATTGTGAAAGTGAACAGCGAGTTGGCCTCGCGAGCACTGCGAGTCCTGGCGCTCGCTTATCGCGATCAACCTCCGGAACCTGGCTCGGTCGATCAGGAGCAGGAACTCATCTTTGCGGGACTGGTGGGGATGATTGATCCACCTCGCGATGAGGTGAAGTCGGCGGTCAACCGCTGTCGCGCGGCGGGTATTCGACCAGTCATGATTACCGGCGATCACCCGGAAACTGCGTTGGCCATTGCCCGCGAACTCGGTATCGCCGGCGCCGAACAACGAGCAGTCACCGGCCAAACTCTCACATCCTGGAGCGAGGACGAACTGACCGGCAAGGTGAGTGAGATTCCGGTCTATGCCCGTGTCTCGGCAGAGCACAAGCTGCGGATTATCGATGCGTGGCGGCGGCGCGGCGATGTGGTCGCCATGACGGGGGATGGTGTGAATGATGCACCAGCCGTGCAGGCGGCCGATATCGGCATTGCCATGGGGATCACTGGGACCGACGTTACCAAGGAAGCGTCGGACATGGTTCTCACCGATGACAACTTCAGCTCGATCGTCAATGCGGTCGAAGAAGGCCGGGGCATTTTCGACAACATTCAGAAGTTTGTTCTCTATCTCTTGGCCTGCAACGCCAGCGAAGTCCTGTTCATGTTTCTGGCCACGCTCTTTGGCTGGCCGATTCCCTTGCGGGCGATTCAGGTGTTATGGATCAACCTGATTACCGACGGCATTCCGGCGTTGGCATTGGCGGTGGAACCCACGGAAAACGACGTCATGCAGCGTCCTCCTCGTCCCCCCAAAGCTCCTGTCATCAGTACCGCGAATGGGTTGCAGATTTTATGGCATGGCCTGCTGATGGCCGGGACCGCGTTGCTCGGTTTCTATATGGTTTATCAAGGCGATCCGGCACATCTGGAAGAAGCCCGAACGACTGCCTTTTGCCTGATGGCTTTCACGCAGTTGTTCTATGCGATCGGATGTCGCAGCGCGACCCGGACCATGCCTGAACTTGGTCTGTTCACCAACCCCACACTGTTCTTTGCGATTGCGATCTCGGCAGCACTCCAGGCGATTGTGGTGATGATTCCGTTCTTCCAGAAAATGCTGGAAACCCAATCGCTGACGCTCTACGACTGGGGCTGGATCATCGGCTTGGCTCTCACTCCGGTGACATTACTGGAAGTAAGCAAGCTCATTCGTGCTGCATTTCGTGAGTCAAATGACGGCAATTCGAAATGAAGCCAGCGGAAATGATTTGAACAGACCGCTCTCAGAGGTGGATTACGGGGGCGGATCTGTGGTCAATGCGGCCTTCAATTCATCGAGTTCTTCCAGCAGTAATCGCACTTTATCGTCGGCAAGATACCGAGTGATCAACGCGTTGGTGTCATCACACATGCGAACTATGCGGCGTTCAGCCAATCGATTTTGCTGCTGACGGGCTTGTGCGACGGCCGAGACGCGAATGCCGGCGAGTTGATCACGAAACTTGTCGGCACCCGGAAGTTGCTGCAGTTGCTGAGTAAGGGCTGTCACGTCGTTCCAGGCTTGCTTCTTCCCGGCAGCGCGGGCCGCGAGAATCAGTCCCTGCCGTTCCGCGACGCTGGCGACCAGTTCGCTTTGCAGTAATCGCAATTCCCCTTCAGTCCGCAACCGCAACCGGTCGTCGGGCACATCGAGCTGGATGCGGCGTTCCGCTCCGGGCACCAGGGGAACTTCAGCCAATCGCTGATCACCACTCGTGACTGTCACCCAGACCCAGGGTTGCTGCTCGACTCGCGAGAGGGGCACCACTCCATGACGATTCGTGATCAGCGATTTCGTGGCGATCGGCTCGTCATCACCAGCAACGACTTCACGATGCAGTTCAACACGATGGGCCACGAGCGGCTGAGGTGGTTGCGACTGCGTTTGCAGCAGCAGTTCGCTCGTTTCCCATTGCGAGCGCTCGGCGACCGCGAACAGCTTCACACGTCCGCGCGGGCTGGTACCCAGAGGTTGAGCCAGTCCGCTGTAGACTGTTACCAGCCCCGAACCCTCAACGGAATTGTTGAGTTCCAGCAATGTCCAGGGCACGGGGACCAGCCGTTGCACGGTCCCTTCTCGTGTGTAAAACACCATCCACGGTGTGAAGACCTCCACGGGATTCAGCAGCGGCAACTCGGGGTCCGGCGTGGCAAATGCGGCACCCTGCACCCGCAGTCTCACCTGTTCGTCATCAATCCGTTCCCACAAGCCACGAGGTCGGAACAATCGATGCATGGCCGCCACAATCCTGGACGGCAGTTCGCGGCGGTCTCCGGTCTGAATAGTCAACGTGGGACTACGACGTTCCCACAACGGTTCCATCGCGGAGACCTCGACAGTGATGCGGCCGGGGACCGTTGATATTTGAATGTGGTACTGCACATCCACCGGGATCGGTTCCTCGGCTTTGCTCTCCGGCACATCGCTGTCGGAACCTTCCGCCGATTCCTGTTCGGAGTCAGCGGGAACAGACGCTTCAGACAGAACTGACGGTTGGATCGCGTTGGCTAGTTGCCAGCGACTGCCGATGCAACGTTCAATCGTCTCGGGCAAGCGTTGAGATAACTCGGCTTGCAAAAGTAGGGTGTCAGCATCGGCCGTGATGATCTCGATTTCAAAATCGACCACATAGGGCTGAAACTCAATCGGCAGGGGCAGGGGTTCATCCGCCCGGAGTTCCCACGTACCCCAACTGAAGCAGCACGCCCACAAAACGGCGACCCCGACAGCAAACGACCGCGTGATATCTCTCATGTGGTCCTCAGGGTGTTTCCGTGGGATACCACGATTGTAACGTCCAACGTTCGATATTCTGGTAGGGGTGCATCGGCCTGGTGAATAGCCCCCCCATGCGTCGCCGGGCAATCAGATGCTCATCGACTTCCCACAACGGAATCCAGCGGGCCTCGACGAGAAACTCCGCTTGAATCTGATGGAGCACGCGTTCGGCTGCGGTCCAGTCGATGGTCTGTTCCAGGTCCCACAACCGCTCGCGCAACCAATGCGGATAGACCGTTAAATCGGCCCAGTCGCTGGAACCACTGGGATGGAGCAGCGACCAGAGATCATCCGTCGGTTCTGTGAGTTGAACCATCCGATAGCCCAGATCCCAGGGGCCATTGGGTTCTATCTGTTGTTCGACGGTCAACCCGACGCGTTTCCATTGCGACTGCATGGCGGGCCAGGCACGCAGCACGGCAGGGTCTGGTGGTAAGACGATTTTCAACGGGGGCAGTTCGCCACCTAGTTGCTTGCGAGCCGTTGCCACCAAAGCGGCCGCACGAATGGGATCGTAATTCGGTGAACGGAGCAATCGATTGTAAGCCGAGAGATTCTGTGCGAATGGGCCAGTGGTCAGTCGCCCTGTCTCGGGGGCGGCATTCAGCAGGATCTCCTCTTTCAGCAGCAGGGACCGATCGAGAGCATGCAACAGTGCCCGTCGTAACGAGGCATTCTGGGCTAAGGGTGAAGCCGTATGTACCTGCAGGATGTGCGTTTGCGGCAGCGCCAATGGAATCACGAAGAAACGCGAATCGTTCGACAGCGCCGACAAGTCGGTCGGATCGATTTGAGGAATCAGGTCAATTTCCCCACGCAGCAACGCCTGCAAGGCCAACTCCCAGGATGGGAAGGGCCACTCTTGCACCTCAGCGATGTGCCAGGGTTCGGGACTGGCTGGTTGTAGGCGGGTGCGTTGAAAGATCTGCACGTCACCCGGATCTTCTGCTTGAAAGAATCGCTGCTGATGAGGTCGTGTGGCGGCCTGGACATTCAGGTCGCCACTCCAAGCCAGAGTTTCCGGAGTCAACGGGACATCACGCCGTAAACGTGATTCAATCCGTAACGGAATCCGAGTCAGTTGCAGCCGCCACGACTCGGGCGATGTCGCTGAAACCAGACGAACTTCGTGTTCGAAGCGTCCATCAAATTCGGGTCGCTGTGGATCAAGAGCATTGGCCAGTGAAGCCACGATTTCGCCACTGGTAAGAACCGGGCGGGATTCCCAGGCCGCTCGACGCAGTCGCAAGCGGAAATCGATATCACGTCCCAGATTGCCCGGTTCCCACGACTCAATAAAGCGGGATCGAAATTGCACCAGTCCATCCTGCACACGCTCTGGTTCAAACAACGGTAGTTCGCAGAGTTGTCGATGTCGATGGTCCGCAGCCGTCTCATACGGATAGGCGGCTCGCATGGTTTTGATCGAAGAGTCATCCGGGACAACGACTCCCACGCGGAGAATCTGATAGCGGTCGACCAGTTCCCGATGAGTGGCTCTCAGTTCCGGTAAGTCGGGCCAGATACGCACCGCCTGATCGATGAGGATCGAGGCTTCGCGATGCTGTTGCTGCTGTTGAGCAGCGCGGGCCTGTTGCGCGAGTTCCTGCGCCTGATTCTGCAGCAACTGCGTCCAGCGTTCGCCGGTCGGATGCATGGCATCAATGCGTTTGAGTCGCGCGAGAAAATGTCTGGCGGCCCGGTAGTCTTCTTCTGCCAGACGTTCCTTCAGCAGCCCGTCGATGATGCGACCGAACAACCGCGCCAGCTCCGGGTAATCGGGTTTGCGGGCAAAGAGTTCCTCGGCCTGAATCATGGCCCGTTCATACTGTCCGACATCGGCCCAGTGCCCCGTTTCCAGAAACAGGAACCGATAGTACTGCTCGTCGAAGCCGGGCCAACCCCGGTGCCGACGGTCGACATACATCAGCAGTTCATACGCCGTTGCATAGTTCCGCTCATCCAGCAGCAAGGCCACTCGCTTTAGAATGTGGTCTTCGAAATAGATAATCTTTTCGAGGAACCGGGTTTCAATCACATACTCGGGATCTTCACTGCGGTCGAGCAATGTGACGGCGATGCGTTGCAGTTCGTGCAGCTTGGCCTGCTTTTCTTCCAAAGGGAGCACCGCGGTCGGAATCTTGAGTGTCTCTTCGTACCGTTGCTTGAGGATCGCCAATGTGTCGGGGCGAGGTTTGACCGGCTCGACAAAGATGACATCCTGATTGAGCAGAACCAGCCAGTCGACCGGTTTGCCGCGCAGTAACTCTTCAGCGTTTGGAGTTTTCAGATCGACGAGCTTGGGGAGCGGAGCTTCTTCGGCCTCGGCAGGAGTTAGCGGAGCCGGGTCGGTGTTCGTTGTTGCGGGGGCTTGTGCCCCCACCATCCCGGCGAGGTTCCAACACAGACACATTACCGCGAGCACGCGAAATGCTGCCAGCGTCATGGTTGAGCCTCCATCGCGGGCTCCAGGCGATACAGCGTGCTATCCGTGGCAATCGCCCAAATCTCTGATCCTTGCGACCAGATACCCCAGGTCAAATTCTGAGGGACCACATGGCGACCTCGTTCCTCTCCCGTTTGACGGTTCAGTACCAACACTTCACCCGACTGACAGGCGATCCACAGATCGTCGTCTTTGATCATCACGCGGCCCACCGGTCGCAGGCTCTTCAACGGGATTGACCAGCGATCAGCAAAATCGTTGGCCGGATCTAATAACCGCAAGGCGTCAGCATCCCAGGCCAGCACATCGTTCTCAACAACGGCGATTCCCAGGATCGGATTTGCGAATGCCCGCCGTGCTGAGGGGGCAAGTGTGCGATGATCGAGCTGAATCAGTTCGTGTTCGATGTTCACAAAAACCAGCGACTCATTCATCAGCAGCGGAGTGACGACAGACAATGGCGTGAGATCGATCGACGAGACTTCCGCGAGGTGCGGAATTTCGCCCATGCGGAGTTGGAAGCGGCGGCAATGTCCTTGCGAATCGATCCCCAGCAGTTCGTCGTCTCCGGTTCGTGCCAGATGCACCCACCGAGTCGGTTCCTGATCGGCCGCTGCCGGTGCCCGCCAGTCTTCGAAACGTTGTGACGGACTTTGTGGACGGATTGTGAGGCGCCCGGCTTGGGGTAAAACCAGACCCGCGGAGAGCAGCACCGGAGCACATTCCAAAGGTTGTGCCAACTCAATCGGCGACCCGGCCCTGCCCTGTGGTTCCACCAGCCATAGACGAGAGGGTTGAGCCGCAATGCTGATGGCCACGCGACCATCGGAAAGTGTCGATGCAATCGGTTGCGCAGAAAGCTGAGGCGGCCAATCCAGGTCGACGCTGGCAGAACGTTCCATTCCCCCTCCATTGCGTCGACTGGTGTTGAGAGGGAACACGAGGCCGGAATCGGTGACGACGACCGTCGTTCCAGAGTTGCCCGACATCACTGCCAGAGGTTTTGCTCCCGCCACGGTTTTCCAGGTGCCCGTCATCCGATCACGATCGATATTCGTGAGTTGGACCGCCGAAGTGTAGGGCAGGCGGCGCCCCACAAAAAACATCTCCCCGACAGCCTGCAGATGCTGTGCGGTCAGTCCGACAGCGGCCATCGTGGGAGACAGCTGCAAAGCATCGCTGGCGATGTGAAACCGGCGCAGGGCGGTGCTGCTCAGCCAGAACATCTGATCGGGCCCCAGTATGACATACATCGGCCCGTCATACCCGTCTTGAACGCGGTATTCGCCTACCAGCGTCATGCTCATGCGGCCTGGTTCATCGTTGACCACGAAGGCGGCAATCCGCTCGCCATTCAAGGGCACCACCAGTTGTGCACCGCGTAAAGCTGGGGCATCAAAGACGAGTCCGGCAACCCGTTGTTCACTGACGGGCTTCAAGGGACGAGTGGGTTCCGTGGCGGACCACA
This sequence comes from bacterium, assembly GCA_016125225.1. Taxonomy (GTDB): domain Bacteria; phylum Planctomycetota; class Planctomycetia; order Planctomycetales; family Planctomycetaceae; genus DSVQ01. The sequence goes on from WGME01000004.1 coordinate 347,524, forward strand.
ATCTCAGTCGCGCACTGGCCGAGCGATCATTTTCGCACAAAAGCAGCAACTGTCCCATGCTGACAATGGGGGCTCGCACACTTCCGGCCGCGTGATCCGCAAAAGTCACGGCGACGCATTCCAGGGGACGTTTTCTCAGGCTGTAAATCACTCCGCGCTCGCCGACGAGGTAGAGCATGTCCCCGGTGACGTCGAGCGTTGGGGGGCCTTGAACCGGTTGTGAAAAGGTCAACCGGGCGGTGAGTTCACCCGTTTCGGCATCAATCCGCACGAGGTGGCCATCTTCGAGTGCCACATAGATCTGCCCCTGATCGACGAGAGGGGCACCTTGCGGACGAGCCGTCAGAGATTGTCGCCAAAGCACTACACCAGTATCAGCGCGGCAACTCATGAGTTCCTGGCGACGATTGTCGTAAAGAATCCAGGCCAGGGGATCTCCACGGACTTCCACGGGATCGAAGGGCGAGGCTTCCCCCAGGACGACACGCCAACGGGGTTCGCCGGTGACCGTATCGATGCCGTAGCAACAGCCCCCCGCCATCAGCCACACCGTCTGACCCAGCGAAGCTTCATCGGTCCGCGAACGGCTGTGAGAGACCGGCCAAAGATGCCAAGGCACGGTGGCCGCATGGTCGGCTTGGGCCGGTTGCTCGATATCTTCCACCGTGACGGCTGACTGAGCCATCTTCAATGCCGCTTGCAGGACTTCATCGACACCGCGATCGGTTTGGTACTGGGGAAACTTTCGCAACAGCTTTTCACGTTCCGCCAAGGCTTCAATGGGATGGCTTTGCTGCAGATGCGTTTGCATCGTTGCTACGGCCGCGTCACGTGTCTGTTGCCGGGTGATGGCAGCTTCGGCTTTCAGCGTGGCTTCCTGAATCTTCGCGATGATCGGGCCCTGCGGAGTTTCCGGATCGGCTGAACGCTCCATCAACTGCAAGGCTTCGGCAGAGATCGGTAGCAACGCCGCATCGCGGGTTTGTTCCGCTGAACCGGCGGCCCCGTAGGCGACCTGTTCGGCATAGGACCGCACGATCGGTTTCAGGCTGGCATACTCAGTGCTGTTCCGGTACTCCCGCACCAATCCCTGCAGGCGTTCCATGGCCAACGACCAGGCCGGAGTGGCACCCGCGAGTTCTTTCTGCACCCGGGCTTGGGCCGCTTGCAACTTCGCCGCTTTGGTGCGGGTGCTGCCCGGATAACGCGTGGCATACTGCTCAAAAAGTTCAATGGCTTGAGCGTACCTGGCTTCACCCAGTTCGCGCTCGGCTTGGGCGAAAAGCTGGGCCGAAGTTTCACGCCCCATCAGAAACCAGATGGTGCCCGCGACCAGCAACAGCACGATGCCGCCGCCGCCTAATCCGAGGATCAACGGCGACTTGAAGATCTCCTGTTCGCCGGGTCGGCGACGTCCGCCTTGCAGTTCCCGGCCAACCTGACCCATGACCCCTTGAGCCGGAACCGCCGGTTTCTCCTTCTCTTTGTTGGACCGTTTGAGAGTGGGAAGATCTTCGAGCGATTCATCGATCGCCTGTGCCGAATCGTTATCGACAAGGATTTCGCCTTCAAAAATCGACGATTCTGGAGCAGGGGGCGGCGCAGGTTTTGCTGGCGGTTTGGAGACAGGTTCCGCCGGTTTGGCCGGATCTGCCTTCTTGGATTTGGCTTCCGCATCGGCCCGGTAGACCAGATCACATGAACCGACTCGCAACACGTCTCCTGGTTTCAGAAAGGCGTGCTCAACGATGGTTCCATTCAGATCGACCCCCTTGGGAGTCGCCGCTGTGACTTCGTAGCCGGTTTTGTTCCAGCCGATACGGCAATGAAGTGTCGAGACACCATCATCGGAGATCGCGATATCGTTGAAGGCCTGCGCACCGATCGTCAGCGGAGACTTCCGGTTCAGCGGAAACTCACTGCGACGGCCATCAGCAAAACGAACTTCAATCTGCGGCATAGGGCATCACTGTCGAAGTATCACGGAGGTTCTGGTCAATTTCGGGTGAGAAGAAAACGCTGGCGATCAATCTGCTCCTAGCTTCGCGGTTCCCAGGCGTATTCGCTGCATCCCCACTTCATTGGCGGCATCGATCACGCTGATGACCGTGCGATGAGCCGCATTACGGGCAGCGGTCACGATGAGTTCACTTTTGCGGTCGCGACGCATCCGGTCGCTCAGCACGTCGGCTAATTGCGAGAGATCGGCCAGCGGTTCGTCATCCACCGAGACGACATTCCGTTCGTCGACGGAGACTAAAATGGCGACATCCTGCAGTTCTTCCAGTGGTTGCAAAGCGCGAGACACGCCCTGTCGTGGCTGGTCGGGGGTAGGCACTTCGATACTTTTCTGCAAACTGAATGATGCCGTCACCATGAAAAAGATCAGTAGCTGAAACACGACATCGACCATCGCTGTTAGATCGAGTTCTTCCTCGGCAAACCTGCTGGATTTGATCAAGAGCGGGGTGAAGTCCTCATCGATGGCTGCGGCATTTTTGTCGGCATTGGCCAGCGTCGATGGTTCATCCGGCGGTTGGTTTTGGGGCGCGGACGGAAGAGGCTCACGCCACGGCGGCGGCTCGACAGGTGGTTCTGACACCGGTTCGGTAGGCGTGGCAAAGACGACCTCTGGGGGCGGTGCTGCTGTACGTGCTGGAGTGAAATCATCTTCCGCCGGAACCAGAACCTCGGCACCACAGATCGCACAGGGGACGAGCGCGCCAATCTTGCGCGTCGAGATGCTCATCAGACCCTGGCAATGCTGGCAGCGAAATCGGATCGGCATGATGGGTTCAACTGGCCTGGAAGACCCTCGCAAAGACCGTGACAAGTTTATGGCTGGGAATCTTCGGGCGTATCGCCGACCCCCATGTAAAGCTGAGCTCCCTCCACCGCGACGATCTGCCGTGCGACATCTTCAATAAAGCCGTGCGACACGTCCCCTTCGGCTTTGACAACAATGCGGGAATTCCCGGCCGCGACGGCATCGGAGACGAACCGGCGAACTTCATCGAGGGCCACCTCGTCACCCACGCCATCTCCGAGCAGAATCCGCGGCGGCTCGTTGAAGGCTCCCGCAAGAATGGTGATCAACGAAGCCCCTTGCGTATCGACTCCAATGCTGTGTGCGGCGACGGGCAGATCGATATCGGGCTGGCTCTGCATAGTCGAGCAGACCATGAAAAAAATCAGCAGCAGAAAGGTGCAGTCAATCATCGAAGTCATATCAACTTCGACACCGCTGGTGCGTTGGCGAGCCCAGGGATCGTCTTCTCCGAACAGAGTGCTGGAACTCATCCGCGGCGTCTCCCGTCACTCAGGGCAGCTTCCAGCATTTCCAGAAATTCGCCCAGTTGGCGTTGGACTGAGTCTTGCAGCTTGCTGAGGCGGACTTGAATCGCGGAGACGGCCATCACCAGCGGAATGGCAATCAGGAGACCAATGGCGGTCGTCCACAACGCGAACGAAATATCCGAAGCGAGGTCGGCTGGATTGATGCCCGACTTCTGACGGCTGGCGATTTTAGCGAACGCCGAAATCATCCCGAGCACGGTCCCCTGCAGTCCGAGCATCGGAGCCGTCTTGATGATGGTATTGATCCAGGCGACACGATATTCCAGATCGGCGATGACTTCGGAACTGAATCGCTCGGCAAGCAGCGCACGCAGTTTTGCCATGGGTCGATCGCGATGGGCGAGTGCGATCAGAATGAGTTGTGGAGTCGCCTTGGCCCAATAGTTCGGCGAGTCGCAGAGTTGGGCGACGTCGTCAAACCGTCGTGCCGCGAGATGTTCACGGACTTCGCCCATGAACGCATCCGCTGCGGCCTGGCTGCCAAACCGCTTCAATTGAATGCGTCTGAGGACCAGAATCCACAGAAAAATGCCCTGCACGGCCGTTATCGCTTGCAAGACGTAGACGGCATTGCCCACAAAATCGAGGATCGGCGTAAGATCCATCGTGAGACATCACTTCTGCAGAAGGGAGACAGGAGAAATCGGCGAAAGATGTATGAACATCGAGGCCATAAGTGAGCCAACGCGGCAGGCGAGCCCAACTCAACAACCTCGAGCGGTGATCGTGCGAACTTTGCCGTTATTCTCACGCAGCGTAGGCCACTTCGCCATGCTGGCGGGAAATTTTCTGGAGTCCGTCCCTCCTGAAGGCAAAGGGCAAGTCCGTGGAAGATGTCCCGGGGACGAACGATCTCTAGCCTGATCGGGAACTAGCCACCAATTTTCCACAGAGTCTTATCGCTGCGAACATAGACGCCATCGCCTGAGATCGCCGGGGTACACAGAATGGTTTCCCCCAGATCGCTGGTCTTAGTGATTTCGCCTTCACCATCGAGCTTCACCACCTGGGCCAATCCATTTTCATTGAAGAAGTAGATGTGTGAACCGGCGGCGACAGGGCTGGAACTGAAGGGGCCTTCCAGCCGCTTTTGCCAGGCAATTTTGCCATCTTCGGGATTGGCCCCCAGCAGGACACCCGCCCGGTTGAGCACCAGTAATTGATCGCCGACGACGATCGGGCTGGCCGTTCCGGGGCCGAGTTTGCCTTCATTCCAAAGCACTTCGGGGTTAGCACTGCCGGGGGACATTTTGACGGCCGTAATGCCATTCGAAGGAATATAGACGGTCCCTTGATGCACGGTGGACGATGGAATCGTGCTGGCACCATTTCCATAGTTCCAAACGACTTTCCCAGTGAGCGGGTCCACGGCAGCCAAACCCGCGGAGGACTGCAACAGCACCAGATCCTCTGCCGGTGTCGGCCCCGGTAAAACCGCTGGTGATGTCCAGTTCGCCCGCTTCGGACGGTCGGACGTCCAGCGCGATTCCCCGGTCAATGGATCAATTCCCAAGGCGAGCGACTGGCTGTCGTTTTCAATCTGCACGACCAGCGTCCCGGCAACAATCAAGGGGGACTGGGCCATGCCCAGACTGTTGCTGGCATTAGGGAAGTCGACCATTAGACCGCGGTACCATTGCAGTTCGCCCTGCAGGTTCAGGCAGATGAGGTCATCGCTGGAGAACAACGCGTAGATCCGCTCGCCATCACTGGCCGGGGTCGGAGCGGCATTGCACGTTTTCGGATGCGACATCGTGCGACCCGTCGCCCAGAACTGGCGGTCCCACAGCAACTCACCGTCAGCCGCGTTGAAGCAGGCGACATGCAGCCGATCCTGATGGTAGCCACTGCTGCTGGTGACGATGACTTTGTCGCCGACGATGATCGGGCTGGAGAGTCCGCGTCCTTCAAGGGGAGCTTTCCAGGCGACCGTTAAATCGGCGGCGGAAACCAACTCGGTGTCCGCGACCACCCCCGTGGCATCGTTGCCCCGGAACTGACGCCAGTCCGCAGCATGGGATGGCGTGACGATTGAACCGCTCAGAATGCAGGCCATTGCCAGCGAAAGATAACCGCGTGTCATTCGTTTCGTCCTTCAAGAGCCAGACGCAAATCACCGGGCACCGAGAGCTGTGACGTTTGAGTATCGACTTCTGTGATAGCAGCACCGGCATGGTCACAGACGCGAATCTGATATTCCCACTTCTGTGCCCAGTCTTCGGTCTGCTCGTTCTGGCAGATCTTGAGCAGAATGGAATTGGCACCCGCTTTCAACGACACGGGCACGCGGTACTGATCGAGTTGGGAACCGCGATGGTACTCATCGCGTGCGAAAACCAGTTCACCATTCACCCACAGCTTCCAGGCATTGGGGGTCCCCAAACGCAATTCCACGGCTTGAGCCTTGGGGCTATCAAACGTGGTGGCCGCATAGGTGATGGCCCCTTTATGCGGTGCTAGGGCTTTGGTGAGGTCGACCGTGCCATATTCCTCTTCGGTGACAAACTCGGTCCATTTCACCTCGCCCATTTTCCCGGGATACGAGGCGTCGAACTTCAGTTCCTGCTCGGGCGGATAAGTGACGTCGAAGCCTTGCTTATCGGTGTTGTCGAACGGTCCGATCAGTTCCCAATGGGCCAGGAAGCCGAAGTGTTCCTGCAGATTGACTTTGACTCCGAGTTCACGCAACGGTTTGATAATGGCTTTGACCTGATCATCATCGACAGCCCCCGATAGCGCGGTTTCAAAGGCGGACTTGGCGGCGTCGGTCTTCTCGTCTGCCAGCAAAGTCTCGGCTTCTTTCAGCTTGCGGGCCACGGCATCGCGACGGAACTCGGCACTGGGGTCTTGCAACATGCCGGGAATCAACCGGTCTGCTGCTGTCGGGTCGACCTTGAGCAGCCACTCATAGGCAATCCGTCGTGCTCCCGGATGTTGCTTCACATCAACGGCAAATGCTTCGAGGTCTTTGGCCGGCAATGTTTTCTCATCCAAGGCCCGGTCGGCGATGGTTTCGAACGCTCCTAGCATCCAGTTGGCTGCCAACGGACTCGCGCCATCAATGGCCTGCAGGATGGGCAATAAAGCGGTGGCATCGGCCTGTGATAACGCTTTCACCGCCGCAATCGCTTCCGCATGTCCGGTCCCCTTAGGGCCCACGGCTCGAATTTGTGACAGCAGTTCTGCAGGTGTTGCTGCCGGGGCAACCTGCGGGAACAAACACATTGCTGTGACGAAGAGGCACAACCAACGTCTCATACATCGCCTTTCTGACACGGCCTGTCGCGAGCATTCTCTCAACCCAATTCGAGCGAACTTGACTGGGATTGTCAAATCGATGCCGCCCACTGTATGAAGATGGGTTCTTGATTCCTGCCGATTGGCGTATTTCAATCACCATGTTTCCGCCATCTGCGAGAACTGCAAGATGAAAGCCCCCAGGCTCTCGTTCAAGGATGTCGCGGTCGTGTGCGGCCTGGGAGTGCTGTGTCTGGTTATGCTGCTCCTATGGGCACCACCACTGGAAATGGGGCGCAATGAAGCGCGGACCGCCCAGGCCTATAACATGGTCAGGACTTATCATCGCCTATTGACGACACCCACGGCGAATTTCGAACTGGCCGAGAACGATCCGTGGGGGACACCGTACCGCGTGACGGCCTTACCCGATGGTGGCCTGCGTGTGCTGTCCTGCGGTTACGATCTCACCACGCCCGAAGATGCCCCCGATCAGAACGACCTCTATTCCGATATGCCGACGAATCCGGCACGGGTCAACACGCAACGCCGACAACGGGAAGCGCTGACGCTGCTGGCCTTGACCGGCGGTGCCTGGCTGCTGCTCAGCGTGTGGTATCTGCGGTGGCGCTGAAGCGTAGACGTGGGGCCACATTCGTCGGGAGAGCGAGCGTGCCACACTTGCCGGATTCCTGCGCGGCCTGCAGGAGCATCCATCACGATTTCGGTGGGACGACGACGGGCAAGACCATGCGGCCGAATCCGCCTTGAGCTTTCCCCCAGCCGAACCTGGCAAAACTGTTGACCACGCTACGTGTGCCTCCACCCCCGGCGTGATCCGATCCGCCGCGAACAATATGTTCGAGGCCATACTGCTCCAAAGGCACATCTCGATCGGATTTTGGGGCACCGTGGTAGTGATGCATGGAATCCCAGCACCATTCACTGCTGCCGGCATACATCCTGCGCAGGTTAAAGGGATTAGCAAACGACGATACCGATCTCAAGAGAAACCGATCCTGCAACGGTCCATCACCAAAATGCCACAGTGTGTCGGTACCGGCACGGCAGGCGTATTCCCATTGCATTTCACTGGGGAGACGATAGCCCTCAGCCTCGGAATCCATTTTCGCTGTGTTGCCGTCAATCGTATAGACGGGGCGTTTGCCCTCGGCCTGACTGAGTCGATTGCAGTAGTCCAGGGCATCAACCCAATCCACACTTGCCATCAATGGGGAGTCATCAGACTGTTGCCCGTCGACTTCGGATACGGTCATACCCATTTGACGAAAATTCCCAACCGTCACTTCATTAACGCCCATGTAAAACGGCTGTGAAATGTAGACTGCACGTGAAGGAACCGCGTTACGAAGTCCGGCAGGTGGATCGTCGAGAACCGTATTCTTCAGCCCGTCCATTTGAGCTTCGCTGAGGCCCATCACAAAGGTCCCGGGGGGAATCAGTCGATACTTCTGCTTGGCAGAATTCGTGAACTCAACCGGCACACCTAGGTATTTGGCCCAAGCTTCCTGATGCTGTTCGGCCTGGTCTTTGTTGAAGGGAAAACGAGCCAGTGGCGGGGCATCTGCCGGCCAATCGGTCGGAATGGCGGCGGCCTCCTCCGCAGGTGTGACGGGCTGCGGAACCGCTTCTTCAACCTCAGCTATTGTGGTAGCGGTCTGTTTCGGTGGGACGACAGACTTCACGGGCTGCAAAGCCATACCGACCACGAGCATGATCAGGCTCAACACTCCCAGAGACCCGACCGTGATCATTCCGGTGGGGCTCTTCCACCAAGCAGAACGAGCGGGCGGACGCAGTCGTGAGACCACACTACGCGGGAGTTGCCGTTCGGTATCGGCATTGCTGATCGGAATGGTGCGTGGCCCCGCCGCCCCCGCGAACGCCGTCAATGTTGCGCTGGCATCGCTCGCAACGTTCGTCCTGTTCGATGATGTAGTCTGACCTGGCAGCGGCTGCTTTCGAAGCTCTTGCGGAATGGCGATCACTTCCGTGGGCTGCGCCACTCCAGAATTCAAGCGGAGGTTGCGAAGAGCGGACAGCACTTCTGTCATGGACTGATATCGATCTTCCGGCCGCTTCGCGACCATTTTGTAGAAGATGTCGTCCAGTGCCTGAGGCACATCGGTTCGGTTTAACATCAACGACGGGATGGGTGCATCCCGATGAGCCAGCAGCTTGGCCATGTTCGATGTGCCGCTGTAAGCGGGGCGGCCCGTCAGCAGGAACCACATCGTGATTCCCAGACTGTAAATATCACTGCGGGCGTCGGCATGCCGCGTATCGATGGCCTGTTCAGGGGCAATATAATCGACAGTTCCCATCACCATGCCGGTATGGGTGATGTCTGACTCCTGGCCGCTTTCTCCATCCAGACGGGCCAAACCCATATCAAGCAACCGGACCGTGCCTTCCTGATCAACCAACAGGTTACCCGGCTTGATGTCCCGGTGCGTAATGCCCTGATCGTGTGCAAATTGCAAACCTTCCGCGGCCTGCTGGATATATCGGACCGCCAAGTCAACAGATAACGGCCCTTTAAACTTCACGAGCAGAGACAGGTTTTGTCCATCCACATACTGCATGACCAGAAAGTGCTGGCCATGGGCTTCGTCGGCATCAAATGCCGTAACCACATGAGGGTGGATCAGTCGAGCAGCAGCTTGAACTTCGCGATGGAAACGGGCGATGGCCTCAGGAGAACTGGTAACATCAGGAGAGAGCACCTTGATCGCCACGACGCGCTTCATCCGCCGATGCTCGGCTTTGAAGACAACTCCCATCCCTCCCTGTCCGAGCTTGCCTTGAATGAGGTAGTTGCCAAGGACTAACCCTTGACCACGGCCAGCGGCGAATTCCTGTGATTGATACGCCGTCAGTTTGTGCTGGCGAATCAAAATCTCGGCCAGCGGCTCCACTTCCTGCTGAAGGTCGGTCGGCAGACTCCCCAGCAGGGCCGTGAGTTCAGAGTCTGTGACGAGGCCCGTGGAGATCAGCTGCTGCGTGTATTGTTCGAAGGAAGCCACCACAGCAGATTGTCCCGAGTGTGAACCATCGTCCCACGCGATCCTGTAGTGATCGCTCGGCAACTCTCAGGAGCAATGTACATACAATCTGTATTGGATGCTATGAACACAATGAATTCTGCGCCATGCCGTAGGCTGTTGAAGCGAAGCTGGATTATGCCTGCGCTACGGCGGCCGTGGCTTTACGACTTCACAGTCCGAACAGTCGTTTGAGAGCATTGAGCAGGCCGTGCGGGTGGCCGTCTTTGCTTTCGTCTTTCAAGGCTTCGAGTGGCGGGTGCAGCAGTTTGTTGACAATCCGCTTTACCGATTGCGCGATGGCTTCGCGGTCGGCATCATCAAAATGGTCTGACTTGCGGAACAACCGTTCGAGTTCCTGCTGGGCAATGTCGTGCCAGCCTTCACGAAGCTGCACCACCAGATCGCTGGAGGCTCGGCGATAGAACTCGGCGAGAAACTCCGAGAGTTCTTCTTCGATAATGCGGTGGGCTTTGTCGATTTCACGATGCCGGGCTTTGCGGTTCTCTTCGCAGGTCTGCTGCAGACTGTCGATGTCATAGAGAAAGACGTTATCGAGATTGCCCACCGCGAGGGCAAAGTCACGGGGAGCCCCCAGATCAAGCACAATCACCGTATGAGAAGACTGTGCGCGAGCCGCCTGAAACCGGGCCACATCGATGATCGGGTAGTCGGCACCCGTGGTGCTGATGATGACATCGGCCCGACCGAGCCAGTGGTCGAGTTCTGACCAGGGGACCGTGCTGCCTCCCCACTCGCGGGCCAGTCGTTCGGCACGCTCGGCACTCCGGTTGGCCACCACCACCTGTTTGGTTCCCTCATCTTTGAGGTACCGCAAAGTTTCTTCGGCCATCTCGCCGGCGCCAATAATGAGCGTCAGCTTATCCAGAAAACTGTCGAAAATGTTGCGGGCGAATTCCCCCACCGCGACACTGGCAATGCTCACTCGACCTTCCGAGAGACGGGTTTCGGTGCGGACGCGGCTCGACGCTCGAATCGCTCCTTGAAACAGGGCATGTGTCAGCGGACCACAGGCGTCGTTCTCTTCCGCATTGCGGTAAGCCTCTTTGACCTGATTCACGATCTGCGGTTCGCCGAGCACCATGCTGTCGAGGCTGCTGACGACCTCGAACAGATGCCGCACTACAGGGGGGCCGACAAGTTCCCGCAGTTCGCCGACAAAATCGTCCTGCGGGACACCATGAAAATCGGCCAGGAACTGCGAGAGTTGAGCCAGATTCGGCAGCGTGGTCGACGGCGGTTGAGCCAGATAGAGTTCCACCCGGTTGCAGGTGGAGAGGATGACCACCTCCAGATCGGGATAGAGATCTTCAAGTCGGCGATAAGCACGAGCCAGCACATCGGCATTGGGAAAAGCGAGCCGTTCCCGCACATTGAGGCTGGCGGTTTGATGGGTCACAAAAACGACGGAGAGGTTCACCGCACGGCCCCCTCTGTTGTCTGTTCGACGCCATGGGCCGAACCATGAATCGCGGGAGCCGAGATCGCTTGCGAGAGAATCTGTGCTCCCACGGTTGTGAACAACAGGAACCCGCAAGCCCACGCCGTCAACCAGGCCATCTGCTTGCCAGGGTTCTGCTTGCGGGACAATAACCAGAAAAACAACCCCGCCATGATGACCCAGCAGACCCCGCTGACCAGCACGAGGGGATCAAGCCAGACACTGCGGCGCGAGATGTTGGGATTGCGAACCAACGCCAACCCGACCCCGCTGATCATGCCGAATGTCAGCAATGGCACGGCAATCAGCAGCGACCAGCGGTTGACGCGTGCCAGCCGTTCGAGGCTGGGAAGTTCCATTCCCGATGTCGCCGAGATGCGATGCTTCAATCGCCGGTGCTGCCACATATACAGCAGACTCACCACAAACCCGACGACGATGCCCACGATGCCAAGCACCAGTGAGGCGACATGCAACATAGTCCAGTTGTGGTGAGCATTCACACCAGCCCCCGCCGTCGGCGAAGCAAACTGGGCCGCTCCAATCAATGCCAAGGCCAACGGCCAGACGATAAAGCCCAGTGCGAGTTCCCGGTCTGCAATGGTGATAAAAAGATGGACGACTACCACCAGCCACGACAGCACCAGCAGCCAGTCCTGCATGGAACTCAGCAGGGGGGGCAAATCGGTCTGCTGCGATCGCACCACCAAGTACAACGTTTGAGCCAACAGTCCTGCCGCACCTGCCGTGAGCGCAATCCACCTCCAGAAGACGTGGCGAGAGACCAGCCGCGTCCATTCCAAGCCGAACGCCAAGACATAGCTGGCGAAGAAGCAGAGAACACTGACTCGCAACATGGAGGGCAATTCCGGTCGGCGGGGAGAGTCCGCCTGCAATTGTCCCACGATCGCCACGAAAAACAACCACGATGAGAACTCCCACCGGGAAGATTTCGCTCAACATTCGACGCCGGTTCGGCTTACACGGCTGGAGACCAGCCGCTCGGTAGTCTCCACCACATCACCGGGCTTCTGATTCGAGGTGATAATCCTCGATTTTCTTGTGGAGCGTATTGCGATTGATGCCCAAGCGAGTCGCGGCCTTCGTCTGTACCCCCTGGCAGCCGCGGAGCACCTGCAGAATGACTTCACGCTCCACCAGCGAGACCACGCGTTCATGCACGCTGTTCGAGTCTTCGCCCGCTTCGGTGATGCCCAGCGTGACCAGTTCGCGGCACATGGTTTCCAGCGTTCCGCCCTTGGCTCGACCGAGCCGGATCGGTGCGAGACCTCGCACATGCGGGGGAAACAGGTCGATGGTCAGCTCTTCATCCTGACACAGCACAATCGCCCGCTCGATATTGTTCTGCAGTTCGCGGACATTCCCCGGCCAGGCATAGTTCTTCAGATAATTGAGCAATTCGTCAGTCACGCGTGGTACCGGACGATTATTCACCGCGGCATAACGCTTCACAAAGTGATGAACCAAAGCCGGAATGTCATCGGTCCGTTCGCGGAGCGGGGGCAGATAGACCGGCACGACATTCAGGCGGTAGTACAAGTCTTCGCGAAACTTTCCGGCGTCAATTTCATCGGTCAGATCACGATTGGTCGCCGCAATGATCCGGCAGTCGACGCGGATCGTTTTAGAATCGCCGACCCGTTCGAATTCCTGCTCCTGAAGCACCCGCAGCAGTTTTACCTGCAGCGTGAAGCTCATGGAGTTGATTTCATCGAGAAAAATGGTGCCACCGTGAGCTGCTTCAAACCGGCCCGTGCGGTTTTCATAAGCGTTGGTGAAAGCCCCTTTGACGTGGCCGAAGAGTTCGCTTTCCAGGAGACTTTCACTCAAGGCACCACAGTTGACCCGAATGAATGGGCCGGAAGCTCGCAGGCTCAATTCATGAAGCGCCCGGGCAATCAGTTCTTTCCCGGTGCCTGTTTCACCCAGCAACAGCACGGTCGCCGACGAAGCCGCTACCTGACGCGTCAGGCGGTAAACCTCACGCATGGCATGACTCTGGCCGATCATGCCGTCCATGACCGGTGCATCGGTTCGGGCATTGTTCATGACAGCAGCGGAGCTGGACATTATCGGTCGAGCACCTGATGGCGGCAGCGTCTTCGCCTGCACGATGGGAGCCTCTTTGCGGTCGAATCCAGCGTCAGTCGCACGCTGATTTAGCATGTTACTTCACACTACTGAGATTCTACCGTATGGCCCCCGCACAGGCTACTGGTTACTACCGCCGTCTTGCGGATTGTGCGAGAAAAGCGTGCTTCCGTGCGCAAAAATCATGCAGAACGGCCTGAAAACAGACCGTCCCACTAACAGTACTGCATGCCGAATGCCACGGTCTTCACTTCTGCCAAATTTCCTTGTGATATCTTGGACTTTGTTACGAAACCGACAGTTCGAAGGCAACGATAAGTGTTTGCCTTTCTGGATTGATCGAGTCGGAAAGTAGGAAGAGAAGTGACTTTTTCCACTGCTGTCATGGTGCGGCAAATCCCTCCATAACGGAACTCGATTACTCTGACCAGAATTTGGTCGTGGGGGAGTCCCGCTGAGTCGGAGTGCCCACCGATTGATAACCGGTTCCGAGTTCGTTCGCCTTAGTTACCGGAGTCAGGAGAAGCGTAGCCAAGGCGTTGACGCAATGTTCCCAGAAACTCTTCGGCGATCGTGCGGACTTCAGGTGTGAAATTCTCGGATGTCATCCAGGCTCCCGCCTGACCTTTACGTCGGAACTGTAATGCTCCCGTCTGTTCATACTTGGCAAACGAACGCCGCTCGGCCACCTGCCGGGCTTCCTCGGGTGAGATGGGAGTCGAAAGCAATTCGCCACAGGCACACAAGCCCGGCACCGGATTCTGCAGCAACGTTTCATACCTGAGAAGCAATCGCTGCGTGAGCGGAAAGTTCTCGTAAATCCGTAAGGCAATCGTCATCGCATCGCGGATATGTGTCGCCGTACGGTGGACTCGCGCGGGTAGGTTGTCTTCACGTGTTTCCTGAAACGTCTGATTCCAACTGCCAGGCTTTTGCAAATCGAGATAGGAATCGAGCACATCAAACGGGTCGCGTAAGAGCAGAATCAGACGACTTTGCGGGAAGATCGCCGGAATCCACGGATACAACTCTGGTGTATTCACCTCTTTGACAACCAACGCGTGGCGACCGAACTGCGGATAGCGAGCACGGACCATTTGAAAGAACAGGTCCCTCAATCCATCCATCCAGGTACGCTGGTAAGTGCGGAAGAAAAACGACGCCCGCCGATCCTGGTCTTCCGGGTGTTCCTCAAGATGTTTCAGGAAGCGGCCGAAGTAAGGTTCGTGCCAGCGGCGGATCTTCGGCAAATCGCCCAGCATTTCGGCCAGCCAGGTCGACCCGGTCCGCCCACAGCCGATGATCCAGCCCACGCGTTCCTGAGAGGACGTGGCCCATTCCGTCCGTTCCTGTTCGGCAGCACGAACCGTCGTGATCAATTGCCGGGCGCGATGTTCATACAAGTGGTCTGCACAGGTGATGCTGCGGGCTTGTTCCACCTTTGAGACGCGTTGGGCTTCATCTGCTAGCGCCGTGCGAACGTTTGCGATGGCTTCATCCGTGGTATCGAAGTGATAAACCGATTCACCATAAATGCGGGTCACCTCCGACCGCCGCGGACCGGTGAGGAGTGCCGCCTGTCCGAAGGCAGTCACTTCAAAGATCCGCGGACTGGGGGCATCGGCCGGTTGATCCGATTCCCGAAAGAGGTTGATCGTCAGTCGAGATTGAGAGTAGATGTCGAGCTTTTCGACGATATCGATGGTCCGCGCGCGGATTGCCGTTGAGGCGAACTTTTGAAAGGCGTCGGTGCCGGTGGGAAAGTTCCCCGCGATCAGAAACCGGTATCCATGGGATTCGCAGAACTCCGCCATCGCGATCAGAAACGGCAGGCGATCTTCAAAGACCGTGCCCAGGAAAGACACGTCGTACTGTGGGTGTTTGACCCGAGGAATCTGTGGCAGACGGGCGGTAGCCGTGGGTAGATAGATCGCTCCATTCGTGGCAGAGCGAATTTCGTTGGTGAAGCGATACGTATAAAGTTCATCCAGATGCGGAATTTGATCGTAGGGATCATCGGTCGCGATCAGGACGGTCGGTAACCCCGCCTTCCGCAGCGAGCGGGGTAGCTTGGCGCGTTGACCCCGGAAGTACAAACCATCGACGAAGACCACACCGTCAATCGAATTCGCGACATCCAACGCCGTGCCAAGAATGTCATTGCAGACGGAATCGGCACTGAGCACCTTCAGGAAGGAAAAAGTAGGGTAGGGGATGACCCGCACCCCTTCGGCTTCCAGGGCGAGACGGTAACCATCCCAGACATCGCGCGTCGAGAAGTTAGCGGAGCCGGAAACCAGCAGCACAGTGCCAAATGCCATCCCCGTCCCTTCTCAGCCGCCATGATAGGGATAGGGCATCCACTCGCTGGCATTCCCCCCCACGATCAACGGCTGAAAGACCTGCTGGGCGATGGCATCGCTCTTCAAGGCGATGCCCACTGCCGTTGCCGTGATCAGTGTACCCGAGGCGGAATACTGTAAAAATAGCCGTCGATTCAGCTTCTGCTCATCCTCATCTGCGGGAAGTTGCTCCATGTCCATGACGACCTCTTTGTTCGCGGAGTGATACCCCATTGTTGCAGCGAGAATCGGTCTTATCGGACGCCAATGATATCATAAACCCCGGTAATCGTCTGACCGGCAGCGAGGGGTTTGACGCCTAGCTTTTTGACGAATTGAGCCCCGTCCTTCACCTGGAAATCGATGGACTGGTTTTTATCGAGTTTGACCAACGATGCTCCATCAGCCAGCACTTCAAACGCTTCTGTGCCGGTGTTAAACAACCGATAGCGATAGGGCGTATCGGAATAATTCTCCGCGTTGATGAGCAAGTGGACGTTTGCAGGGTCTGCTTCGAAGAGTTCAAATCGTCCACTTCGAACCGAGGCACCCGTTTCGAGAACATCAAAGAGACCGACAAAATCGTTCTCGGGGACCTCGCTTTGAATGACCAGGTTCGCGGCATCGGGCGAGCTGACATCGACCAGATCGAGCACATTGACATCGCGCGAGCAGGCGGGTGGCAATGGATCGGTGGAAGTGCCGATCAGGATCGGAGTCTCCCCCGCATTGAAGATGCGATACATCCCCGAGCTGATATTCAAACCAATGTTCGCGATCTTGACGGAAGCTTGCCCCTGATATTTCTTGGGTTTCTTAAACTGACCACTGCGGACGGGAATGGAATCGCTGATGACATCATAGACGCATTGAATGTCACTGAGATCTGTTGTGACGGCTGCTCCATTTTCCAGTGTCCAAGTGCCCCCTTTCAGCACCACATAACAGGGGCCTGTCAGACGGATATCAATTGAGCATTTCGGGAAGAGATCAATGTCCTGGAGCAATTCCGAGGAGACTCCACGCCGTACTGAAATCTTAAAAGGCTTTTTCGAAGTATTGAAAAAACGATATGTAGCATTCGCCTTGGTGAGAACAATCTTCTGATTGGCTTCTGGCGCCTTTACCTGACCGCTCCGTTGGACAGCATTACCACGTTGAGCTGGCATCAAATTCTCCCGTAGGCATTCATTGAATGAGATTCGACGAGACCTGAAGTGACTTCTGGAAGATTAGGCAAGGGTGGGTCTTGAAGCAAGGACTGGCCCTGCACTGTGAGATGAAATTCGCAGTCAGGTCGAAATTTGGCCTAGTAGATTTACCAACGATAATGGCAACGGCAGTCGATCCCGTTATTCTTTTCGACGGCTGGGCCAGATCCGAATGTCGCCATCCAGTCCTCCGGAGTAAAGGGTGCGTCCATCGGTTGCGACAGCAATAGTGAAAACCTGGCGTGCATGACCGCTCAAAGGTGTGATCAATTCGCCGGTGTTCATATCCCATAGCTTCAGTAACCGATCGCGGCCTCCCGAGATCAGGACAGGTTGGTTGGCCAATTGCGCCATGGTGTTAATGCGGCCCGTATGCCCCTTGAAGAACATCTGAGGTCGCCGTGTTTGCAGGTTCCAGAGATGAATTTCTCCGGTCGATGTCGCCATGGCCAGCAAATGGAATTCGTCGCAAAAGAGCAGGGCGGTTGGTTCAGCCGGGAGCTTGATCGACGGCCCTGAGACTTTCTCGCTCTTTAGTGAGAGCAGCTCGACTGTGTTTCCGTCCCGAGCCACGGCGAGCGTCTGGTTGTCGCTGGAAAAGGCCAGGGTATTGATCGCATCGGTAGTTGGTTCGGTCGTGTAGCGGGCTTGATTCCAGTTGTCGCTGGCAAAGACCAGAACCTGATTTTTTCGTGTGCCGATCGCCAAGGAGGAGCCATCGTCGGCAAACTGCACCACGGTGGCGTGCGTGCCGGGCAAAGTGATTTTATGCACCAGGGTTTTCTGCAGCCGATCCCAGATTTCGATGGTGCCCGCGGTATCTGCCAAGGCGATGAGCGTACCGTCGGCATTTAGACTCATACGACGAAACCTGCCGTCGAGTTCCGGAAGAAACGGTGTCGGCTGCATTTGCGTCGGTTGCCAGAGGCGAATCAAACCGCGATCGTCGATTGCCAGCAGCTCATGGGTATCAGGGAAAATTGCCAGTTTGCGGACGGCGTGTTCCTGCCACAAAATCTGTGGTCGCAGAATGTCATCAATCGTGACGCGCGTGACCACGCCGTTCCCGCTACCAACCGCGAACGACGCCCCATTGGCAGAGCGAGCCAGCATGCCATAAGAGAACCCATGCGTGTGCACGCTGCGGAATTCATGGCGGCTTTGCAGATCAAACATTTGAGTTTCTCCGTCGCTGGCCGTGACTAGAACGGTGTGGCTGTCCTTCAGAAATTCGAGGTCATCAATTCGTCCCCAGATGCTTCGATAGGTGAAATCTTCGTCCCCGGTCAGGAAATCGATCGTCAGTTCGCCATCGTAATTTCCTGAGATCAGAATCTTGCCATCATCCGAGACAGCCATGCATTCCAGGGTGTTGGTCAATGTCCATTCCCGAGTCAACGCTGGAGCTTGGGGCAATCGATCGAGATTCCATTCGCGGATCTGACCATTGCGGGTGGCGACATACAATGTGCGGCCATCAGGGGAAAAGCGGGCATCACGCACATCGGACCCTTTGCCGGTCGGAACCTCCGCGATGCGTTGTCCATCGGGGATATTCCAAAGGCGCACCGCACCGGATGCTCCGACGGACAACAGGCGGTCGCCGTTGGGAGAGAACCGGACAAGTTTGACCGGCGGACCATGTTCCATCTGCTGCAGCGATCGATCGTGCATCGCCGGTTGCCAGAGTCGGACGTAACCATCTCTGGCACCCGCTGCGAGGAAAGCTGCCGTGGGTGAGAAGTCGATGGAATGGAAGGCCACATCATCCACACGTAAGGTGCGGACCAGTTCTCCGCTATTAGAGTCCCACACCTGAATGCCCTGGCCTTGCGCAACGGAGGCACACAAGTCTCCATCGCGAGATAAAGCCACATCGAGCACCACATCGCCCTGATTCGCTACCTGATTCAACGGGGCTGTGACCGAGTCGTAATAGTTCCATTCCATCCCCCGCAACGCATTCATCTGCGGATCGTCAGTCACCCGCGAGAGAATCTGCTGGACTCCGGTGTAATCTCCGTTGGTGAGATGGACGGCGGCAAGATTCATCCATGAGTAATAGAGCGCCCGGCGAGCCGAAGCCCCGCGATCTTCCGCCCGCAGCCAGAAGTAGGTCACGCCCGATAGACCCAGGCTTAAACTCAGCAACAGCGATGTCAGCAAGGCGGCAGTTGCGGGATGGCGTTGGCACCAGCGAACCACGCGCTCCAAGCGGGTCACGGGTCGGGCGAGGATCGGTTCGCCCCGTTGCACTCGGCGGAGTTCGTCTGCCACTTCGCGGGCCGTGGCATAACGCCGGAGAGGTTCGCGCTCCAAACATTTGAGGCAGATGGTTTCCAGATCGCGCGAGGTTTGCGGATTGAGCAAACGGGGAGACGGAGCGTCCGCGATGGTTTTCTGGTGCAGGATGGCCTGCGAAGTTCCACGAAAGGGCAGATCTCCGGTGAGCATTTCAAAGAGCATGACACCGATGGCGTAGATATCGGTGCGGCAGGTCAATTCGCTCGATTTGCCACTGGCCTGCTCCGGTGACATATACCGGACGGTGCCTAGAATCTGGCCTTCCTGAGATATCGTGTAGTCGCCATCAACTCGCCGGGCGATGCCGAAGTCCGTGATGAATGGTCGGCCTTCCTGATTCAGCAGGATATTGCCAGGTTTGACATCGCGATGGATGACGCCCGCCTGGTGGGCATAGTCGAGGGCTTCCGAGATGGCGATCAGCAATTCCAGAATCTGCGGCGTCGTCAACTTTCCCGCGGAAAGCCGATCGCGCAGCGTCATGCCTTCGATGTATTCGCTGGCAATGAAGACCTGCTGTCCATCGTTGCCGACTTCCAGCACACGGACAATGTTGTTGTGATTCAGGCTGGCAGCGGTACGGGCTTCGTTCAGCGGAAAGGCTTCCCCCAGCCCTTGAATCAACGGCAGCTTGATCGCCACTTTTCTCGCGAGCGTCTGATCTTCCGCCAGCCAGACTTCTCCAAAACTCCCCGCTCCGAGTTTGCGGGCTAACAAAAAGTGCGATACCCGTGTTCCAGCAAGGTCGCTTTCTAATAAATGGGCCAGTGCCGTCGTTTGCAAAAAATCGATTTCGAGTTCTTCACCACATTGCGGACAGGTTCGTTCCGAGTCGGTGCCGGAACCAACGGGGCGTGTGGTTTCAAATCGAGCCTCAGGGTCGTGAAAGACATACCCACATTTCGGGCAACTGCTGGACATGTGCATTTCATTCATAAAATCGGGCCGCAAATGGAACGGGCGGTCCGCAAACATCCGGCAGAACACCGGTATTTCAAGCCCAAGAATTTACCTGTTGCCGATTCCTGTCGGCCGGGATGGGGAACGAATCTAGGTAACTGGCGGCAGGAAAAGAGAGATCGAATCAGGATTGAGTCTGGAATGTGGTCTGTCAATCGCGATTCGAAAGAGCAGCATCACTCAGCAGAAATTCCTCAGATTCCTGGTTAGGAAAAACCATGAGCCTGACGGTTTGACGGCGAAATCAAGGCCATGATTTCATACACCGGATCGGCCGATTGAATGACAGACTGCGTGAAAGTTAACGGTTATAGAAATCTCGCACCCGGTAAGGAGCCCCCGGTTCTGAACGATGCAACTCGATGACCAGGCGTGAACCTTCCCCGGGGCGGCCAAAGATCCAGAATTGTTCAACGCCCGCCGCAGTCACAATGCGTTGTCGGGTGGTGGGTTGTCCGAGCATTTGCTGCAACTGACTGAGCGTCATGCCTTTTTGCAGTTGATGGGGCATGCCGTCGTCCGTGGGATCAGCCGAAGGCATGACCGGTCGCTTAGACTTCTTCCATTGAATGCCGTCGTAGCTGTACCCTAGTTGTTCGAACCGTCGCAGCACTTCCGTGGACTCGGGTTCTTTTTTATGGGCTTCCGAAAGCAGACTCACGGCTCGCGTTTCGTCCTGGAGTAATGCCAGATAGTCGTCGGCGAGTTCGAGAAATTCCGGAGCCGTTTCCGGACGCAGGCGGCGTTCTTTAGCCGTCAGCCACCGCAGCATCGCCTCACTGGCTTGATCCGGTAGTTTCCGTTCGCGAAATCGGGTGGCAAGGTCCACGACTTCGGCACGCGATGCCGTCGCGATCTCGCCCAGTCGATACGTTAGGGCCGCCATGCGATAACGTTCCGCCAGCGCTTTGCGTTCCGGCACCAGGGCTTCCAGTTGTTCCGCGATCTCGCGACCGTTCTGTCCATTGGCGGCCAATTGCAGATCGAGTTGTTTCGTTTGAACTTCCGCCGCGAACATCCGGCGAAGAACCTGGCGTTGCCCGGGTTCAGCGGCCCGGTATGTTCCTACGGGATCTTGCAGATAACGAGCCTGGAGTTCGGTCGGAAAGGGAGAACCGGGTGTGAGGGCTTCCGGCCAGTCGCGTTTCAGTTGGGCCATCAAAGCTTGAAGGACTTCGGGTTGGGGATTGGATACCGGCGTCGCTTGAATCCACCAGAGGCGATAGGCTTCGTGACGCAGATCATCAATCAGAATCTCGGGCAAGGCGAAAGAGGCCGCCTTATCCACCAAGGCGAAGCGGCCCGCATAGTCGTCACGTGCCAGGCGAGTGAGTTCCAGGGCGATTCCCCGTGCACGACAGGCCTGCGCTTTTTCCTGCAGTGAATCGTCGGCGTAGAACTGCGCACGTTGAATGCCCCAGTCGGCCAACTCATACCAGTCTTGTGGTTTCGGATTCTTTAGGGCGGCTTCGCGCGAATGAAACTGTTCAAGATCTCCCGGTTGAGGGCTAACCGTAGCGACTTCAAAGTACGGCTGTGAACCATTGAGTCGCAGTTGTCCGGTCACTTCCAGGTTTTTCGACTGTGATGCTCGGCGTTCCTGCTCGGGTGTCAAACGAAACGTGAGGTCACATTTCTGAAAGCGGAGTTGGCCCTTGATCTGTGAAGCAACGCGTCCCTCGATGCGCAAGGTGACACTCGTCAATGTTGACCATTCGGCCTTGGATTGATTCAGCCGTTCGATTGACCAGAGGGGTTCAATGGCATGGCTGATCGTCGGAATCACCAGCAGCAAGATCCCACTCAGCAGGGTCATCCGGAGATGCGAAGCGACATTGATGTTCATGGTTGAGACTCCAGAAACTCTCGCTGGCGCACAACCAGATCCGACCAGGGGCTGGCTTCGTCGTCATCAGCGGGCAAAGCCGACTCAGGTAAGGTTTCCGTGTTGGACCAAAGGATCGCCGTCGATTCATTCAGCCAGACGCGGGCCACGGCACGATCGCCTTGCGGAACTTCCCCACGACGTAGCTGGGCGGCGAAGAGCACACGTTGCGATTGTTCCCCCGCTTCACTGGTGAGCCAGTTCTTCCAAGGGGGCGGTTCCATTAACACAACCACGGGCGTCTTGCCGATTTGCAAGGGCAAATCGATCACCAGTGGCGTAGGTTCCCCGGCATACTCAGAGGCTGTCGAAGGATGCAATTCCGCCTCGAACAAGAACCAGCCAGCTTTATCGCCAAGAGATGTCGCACTGTCTTTCGGTGCTTTGAGAATCCAACGCTCGAGAGTCTCCGAGAAAGATCGGGAGCTTAATCCGGCGGTCACCATCGATTCCCGCGAAGTACGGCGGACTTGCCGGGCGATGTCGTCCTGGCGGCCCAGAATATCGAGAGCCGCGGTAGCCTGCTGAAACTCCTGGGCGGCCTTTGGATAATCATCGTTGGCCAACGCAGCATGTCCCCGATCGAGCGATCCTTGCAACTCGCGTTGGGCACGATCGCGGCGGACATTGCGGATCATTACCCACCCGGTTAGCAGCAGGCCGACCGCCATGGTGAGTATCACCAGTCGGATGGGTGTAAAAAGCTGCCGGAAGCGTTGGCTGAAGGGGATGCCTGGTTCGCTCGGCGGTTGGACGACTTCCCGTTCCGCCTTGGCTTTGCGGGCTCGCTCTTTGTCACGCCGTTGTTCGCGGACGGAGCGATATTTTTTGCTCTTCGGAAAAGTCGCGACCGTTTCCGGGAGATCATTTCCCAGCCAGCGGCGCTCGACGGAGGCGGGCACCGGGTAGACGGTCGCCGGCAGAATGAAAACGATAATGCCACATTCCGGGCAACTCGGTTTCTGTGCGATGGGCACGCGAATGCCGGTCAGCCGGGCACCACAATCACAGTTCACATCGTACTTCTGCGGAATCGGTTCCGAGCGACTGAAGGCGGCCGTTGCGCGTTGAAACCAGCCCGTCGCCATCGACCCATCTTCCGTTGTGAACAGCCACCACGTCTTGAACCTGTCGGTTCAATCTCAAGTTTGATTATTTGGTGCGGCCGTCTTGGGGTCAACGCGAATTCATGATTTCGCCGGGCGATGCAATTGCGTTTCGGCCACTTCCAGGGCTTTCATCAACCCGCGGGCCTTGCTGAGGGTTTCCTCGTATTCAATCGCGGGGACGCTGTCGGCCACCAAACCCGCGCCGGCTTGCACATAAGCCGTCTGCCCCTGCAGCACAATCGTTCGTAACGCAATACAGGTATCCATGTTACCGGTGAAATCCAGATAACCGACCGCACCGGCATAGGGACCACGGCGGTGGCGTTCCAGTTCATCAATGATTTCCATCGCCCGGACTTTTGGCGCCCCGGACACGGTGCCTGCCGGTAAACCCGATCGTAGGGCATCCAACGCCGATTTACCGGGAGTGAGTTGCCCCGTGACATTCGAGGTGATGTGCATGACGTGGCTGTAGCGTTCCACTTTCATGACATCGCTCAGTTGTACGGAACCATACTCCGCCACACGGCCGACATCGTTGCGGGCCAGGTCCACCAGCATCACATGTTCGGCCCGTTCCTTTTCATCAGCAAGCAACTCGGTTTCGAGCGCCAAATCTTCGGCTTCAGTGCGACCACGTTTGCGAGTTCCCGCCAACGGCCGAATCGTCACTTCGCCATCTTCGACACGGACCATGATTTCAGGCGAACTGCCGATGAGAGAAGAATTGGCGGTCCGCAGCAGGAACATGAACGGGCTGGGATTGATCACTCGTAATGCGCGATAGATATCGAGCGCGGTGGCTTGAGTGGTCACCGACATTCGCTGGCTCAACACCACCTGAAAGATGTCACCCGCCTTAATGTATTCCTTCGCCTTTTCCACGGCGGCTTCGTAGTCTGCTCGCGACATATTCGAAGTGGCGGTGATCGTAGGATCGCCGGTGAGGGACAGATCGGTCAACGTCAAACCATCATGGGGTTGGGCCAGGGCCTCGCAGAGTTGATCGATCCGCTGGCATGCTTGATCGTATGTGGCTCGTAAGTCTTTGCCACGGACATCGGCATGAGCGACCACCAGCACGGTCTTCCGCAGATGATCAAAGATCACCATGCGATCATAGAAGGCAAAGGACAGGTCGGGTAACTGACGGTCATCAGGTGGCGGATGGGGTAAGTTTTCGACGTATCGAACAGTATCGTAACCGGCATACCCGACCGCCCCGCCACTGAATCGCGGCAATCCCGGAAGATGGGGAGCCCGATGCTCATTGATCAACCGCTCCAACTCGCCGAGCGGGTCGGCACAGTCCCATTCGGTGACATCCGATCCTTCACGTCGGCGAACGCGTGTCCCGTAGGCTTCCAGCCAGAGATACGGCCCTGCTCCCAGAAAACTGTACCGCCCGATCCGTTCCCCACCCACAACACTTTCAAACAGGAAGGAGTCTTCACTGGCAGGCAGACGGCAATAGGCACTCACTGGCGTTAAGGTGTCGCTGATCAACTGGCGGTAGACAGGAACCAGATCATGGTTCTGAGCCAACTCGCAGAACTGCTCGAACGACGGGGCATGCATGGTCACGACTGTCGATTCCCAACTTCAGATGATCACGGAGACACCTGCCAGCCCAGCATGGTAGCGAGCCAAGCCAGACGTCGGTAGCTGGCTGCAGAGCCTCGGCGAGGACACAGAAAACACCGACAGCGGAATTTCAGAGAACCGTGACACGCTGGGTCATCGTGGGGTTACCGAAAGCGAGTCATTTGTCGATCGGCAGATTCTGCCATACGGCCAGAGCTTGAAAGCGGGCGATCTGGGTTGAGAATGCTGATTTTTCCTGTTGAAACGACTGTGCCGATGCCGAATTGGGCGATACGGCGAACGTCCGCGCCGTCGGATATCGCTGCCATGCCCTGGTTGGATTGGCCGCATGCGTTCTGTAAGTCGTTACACAAAATTGCTTTCCGGTCGATCACTCCATGTGGCAGCATGGGGCCTGTCGGTCGGATTTCTGCTCACTCTGCCCGGCTGTTCCCGGATGTTCTGGCGTTCACAAGCCGACTTCGACACGTACAACCAGCTCCTGGAAAAAACCCAGGACCCTCGCTGGGACTTGCCGCGGTTGACTGTTGAAGCCGACCCGCGCAGTCGTTTCTTCGAGAGTCACGATCTCGATATGCCGCCGCTGCCGCCCGATGATCCGGCGGCCCATGTTTACATGCACGAAGTCGACAAGATGCCCGGCTACAAAAGTTGGCATGCGTTTGGCGACTCGATGACGGTCGAAAATCCACAATGGCTCGCCAACTTCCCGTTTGAAACCCGCATTGAACAAGCGAGTTGGGAGAAGTCGGACGACCCTGCCGTCGAAGCGCAGCCGGCACCGATGGTTCCTTCGATCCGCAATTTGAAACTCGATCAGGCGATTGAACTGGCGAACATCCACAGTCGCGACTATCAGACGCAGATCGAAAATGCTTATCTGTCGTCACTGCTGCTGACGTTTGATCGCTTTCAGTTCAACGTGCGGTATCTCGGAATCGGGAACAACGAACCGTCATCGTCGCTGACCTACCTGAATACGCCATCGGTGCGTGACGATGTGCAATTCAATTCCCGGTTTGGTGTGAGTCAACTGCTCCCGACGGGCGGACAATGGGCGTTGGAACTGGCCAACAACACGTTGTGGCTGTTCTCGGGCGATAACAAAACCAGTTCGTCGTCGCTGCTGTCTTACTCCATCACGCAGCCGTTGCTATTGGGGGCTGGTCGCAAGATCGTCCTCGAAGGCCTGACCCAGAGTGAACGCTCGGTGCTGTACGATGTGCGGACGCTGGCCCGGTTCCGCAAAATCTTCTTCAGCGACATCGTGGTGAATGGCAATGGGGGGGGCTATCTCGGTCTGTTGCGTCAGCAACAGCAGGTGCTCAACCAGCGTGGCAACATTCTGGCTCTCGCGGTCCAGATCGAAAAGCTCCGTGAAACCAGCGCTCAACCTCAACCGGAACCATTAGAAGCCCTGCCTGAAAACCTCGCGATTCCCGAGGACATGACTGATCGCCTCCGACATGATTCAATTCGTGGGCGGCTTACCTGGCGCGGGGCGATGGACCCGACGGAACGCGACCGCCTGCTGGAACTCAGTAACGATCCAGCCTGGCGGACCGCAGTTCAGAACATGTTTTCGCGGGCCCAGTCGGGTGTCGTGACTCTCGATCTGGCACAGTTGCTCACGCGGTTGTCCTCGCAGGAAAACAGCCTGCGATCAGCAGAACGCCAATTCCTCGATTCGCTGGATCAGTACAAGCTGGAGTTGGGATTGCCAACCGATTTTCAGATCACGATCGACACCAGCCTCCTCAAACAGTTCGAGTTGATTGATCCACAAATTAATACGCTCGAGCAAGGGATTCTGCAGTTCAAACAACAACTGGCGGAAATCGAAGAAGGGGGCGTGACACCGGAAGAAGTGACAAAGGCGGTTGAGGGCATCGAACAACTGCGGCAGCGTGTCCGTCGGGAGGGGTTGGATCTGATCGAAACAGACTTCCGTCGGGTGGATGACATTCTGCCCGAGCGCCTGGAAAAAGTTCGCGATGATTATGACCGCGACATCATTACGAAAGATCTGGAGCGCAGCCGCGTCGTCTATCGCGAAGTTGTGCTGCAGTTGTTTGCTGAGTTGACGCAGGATCTCGAAGAGATCCAGAAACTGACCTCAACGACGGAATTGCAGACCGAGGCCCGGGCCACCGCAATTCAGGATATTGACAGCATTCGCGAAGTCCTGTTGCAGGTCACGCAGAGCCTGAAGGCCGTGCAGGCGGGGTTGCGTTCAGAACTGATCACCATTCAGGACTTTCACATGACCCAGGAAGAGGTCGTGCAGATGGCTCTGGAAAACCGCCTTGATCTGATGAACGCCCGGGGTGTGGTGATGGATGCCCGTCGGAAAATGGAAGTCGCGGCCAACCGGCTGGAAGCGGTGCTGAATGTGGTCGCGACGGGCGACATCGGGACCTCCGGTGGAAACAAGCCGTTTGACTTCCGGGGCGACCAGAGCACATTTCGCGCGGGGGTGCAATTCACGGCCCCGCTCGATCAGGTTCTGGAGCGCAACAATTACCGCGAGTCACAAATTGCCTACCAGCGGGCTCGCCGGGCGTACATGCAGCTGGAAGACAATGTGAAACTGGATGTGCGTACAGAATGGCGGCAATTGCAGGTGCTGCGTCAGAACATTGAAACGGCTAGGCAGAATTTGCGGATCGCCGCTGTGCAGTTGGACAGTGCTGTTGAAAACGTAAATGCCCCAACTGCGGGAAGAACAGTAACAAGTGGCGGGTCCAACTCGGGGAATCTGGGGTTAAATCTCTTGAACGCTCTGCAGAGCGTGCTGAATGCCCAAAACGATTTGATCGGAATTTGGGTACAATATGAGCAGAATCGCATTAACATCCACCGAGATATGGATATTATGCAGGTTGATGAACGCGGGGTCTGGATCGATCCGGTCTATCAAAACCTGTCGTCCATCTCCGCGACTCCTCCCACCTTGAGCGAGCCCTCCGATGAGCAGCCCCGAAACGACCCTCCTCGGGTCCTCCCCATCGATCCCGGCCAGCCTGAACCCGCAGCAGCCCTCGGCCCCGTCCTTGAACCGGTCCAGTACGCCGAAACCGCGCCGCCGGTGGTTCCTGCGGACCGTGGTCCTGTTGATTCTCGCCGGAGTAGTGACGGTTGGCGCCCTCGCCAACGGCCCGCTACAGCCGTACCTGCAACCAGTGCTCACGCAGCTCCATGAGACCTTTCCGTTCCTGAATCGTAAGGAACGCCGTCTCGAAGGGTTGGTCACGGAAACTGTGAAGCGTGGCCCCTTCCGTATCACTGTCACTGAACGTGGCACGCTCGATTCGCTGAAGAACGCGGTTCTGGCTTCGAAAGTGGAAGGCAGTACCACCATCATTAGCATCGTTCCGGAAGGCTCACACGTCAAAGCCGGTGATCTCGTCTGTGAACTCGACTCGTCTGCGATGGTCGAAAAGGAAACGCAGCAGCAAATCTCGGTGACTCAGGCTGAGTCGGCTTTGCAGTCGGCCAAAGAAGCGGTCGAAATTCAGAAGACACAAAACGACAGTGACATCGCCGCCGCGGAATTGAAGTTGAAGCTGGCGGACCTCGATCTCGAAAAATTCGAGCAAGGCGACTACGAAACTCAACGGGCCGAACTCGATGCGCAGGTGAAACTCGCCGCCGAGAAGGTGGCACAAGCCTTGGAGACCTACGACTTCACCGAGCGACTGGTCAAGAAGGGTTACAAAACCCAGAACGAGTTGGAAAGTGCCCGGATCACCAAGCAGACCGAAACGCTGAATCTGCAGACGGCTCAGGGCAAACTGGCACTGCTCGAAACTTACACCAAAGAGCGCACGCTCACCGAACTCAAGGCGAATGCGGCCGAATTCAAACGCGAACTCAGCCGTGTTGAACGCAAAGCCAAAGCCGCCCTGGCTCAGGCAGAAGCCGACTTTGCTTCCAAGCGGTTGACCCATGATGTGGAAGTCAGCAAGCACAATCGGCTCAGAGAGCAGATTGCCAACTGCAAGATCTTTGCCCCGCAAGATGGCCAGGTGGTCTACGCCAACAATCGAGATGGTCGCGGCAGCGATCAGGTGATGATTGAAGAAGGCTCGTCGGTGCGCGAACGCCAGCCGATCGTGAACCTGCCCGACCTGAGTGAAATGAAGGTCAATGCCCGCATCCACGAATCACGCATCAGCCTGATGCGGCCGGGACTCTCGGCAACGGTGAAAGTCGATGCCTATCCCGACGAAGAATTTCCTGCGGCGGTCGATACCGTAGCATCAGTTCCGAGTTCTACCGGTTCATTCTTCAGTCGCGATCTTAAAGAATATGAAGCGGTCGTGCGTCTTCTGGGGACGGGAAATCAGGTCAGCAAATTGCGCCCGGGTTTGACGGCGGAAATCGTGGTCCTCGTCAGTTCTCGCGAAGATGTCTTGCAGGCCCCGATTCAATCAGTTGTGACCGTGGTCAGCCAGCAGGTCATCTTTGTGATCAAGGATGGCAAGGCCGAGTTGCGGCAAGTGAAAATTGGCGAAAGCAACGACCGGATGGTCGAGATTAAAGAAGGTCTCGATGTCGGCGATGTGGTGGTGATGAACCCCAAGAGTCACTTTGAACGCGAGATCAAGGAACTCGAAACCGAGTTGATTAAGGAACAGGCCGCACAGGGAGCTCAGGAAGCTGCGACACCACAAGAAGCGGTTGCACCACCCACAGGTTCGCAGCCCGGTCCCGGTGGTTTGCCTAATGGCCCCGGCATGTCGCCTCCTCCGGGTTCCGAAGGTGCGGGCCGCCCAGCGTTTGATCCCTTGGCGATCTTCCAGCGTATGGACACCGACAGCGATGGGAAGTTGGTGGCAGGTGAATGGTCGGATAAATTCAAAGAGCGGGCACCATCACTCGACAAAGATGGTGACGGTGCGATCAGTCTGACCGAGTTCCAGGCTGGGATGGCCAATCGTCCGCCCGGCGGTGGTCCCCCCACGGGTGGTCCCGGCCAAGAATTACCGGGTGGTGGTTGAGGGAATGGAGGCCGCCGGTCATGAGTCATCTAATCCGGCTCATGACCAGTCGTTGTGGCTGAACAGAGCCATGGTCCCTGCCAGTCTCTGTATGACCCATCGTCAGTTCCTGAAACCTGACTCCTGTTACCTGACGCCCACCCATGCAGTACGCCGCTCAACTGATCGATTTGCAGAAGCATTACCAGCTGGGTGAGCACACTGTCCGTGCGCTCCGGGGCGTCACGCTCGATTTCCCGGTCGGCGATTTTGTTGCCATCATGGGTTCTTCGGGAAGTGGCAAGAGTACGATGCTGAACGTGCTCGGTGCGCTCGATCGACCTACCAGCGGGCATTATATTCTGGGGGGCGATGACGTCAGCATCATGGATGACGATCGCCTTTCGGAAATCCGCAACCGCCGGATCGGGTTTATCTTTCAGTCGTACAATTTGATTGCTCAGTACACGGTCCTGGAAAACATTCAGGTTCCTTTGCACTACCGCCGCGATCACCGGCAACTCAGTGCGCAGGATATGAATCGCTGTCTTGATCTGGCGTCGCGCGTCGGACTGGCGGAACGGTTGGATCACCGCCCGTTTCAATTGTCCGGCGGTCAGCAGCAACGTGTCGCAATTGCCCGGGCCTTAGTGAATGATCCCGATATCATTCTCGCCGACGAACCGACGGGGAATCTCGATTCAGTCACGGAAAAAGAGATCATGGACTTCCTGACCAGTCTCAATCGAGAAGGCCGCACGATTATCATGGTGACTCACGAAACGTCGGTGGCCAGCCGTGCTCGCCGACAGATCGTGATGAAAGACGGACTGGTGGCCCGCGAAGGAATGCTGATGACTCACGATGGAAAGTAGTGCCAAGGTCTCAGATTTCAGGGATCAGAATGAAATCCCTGAAACCCACCTGACACTTTTGACCTGATTGCTAACACCCGACTCCTGATACCCAATCCCATGTCACCGACCGGACTCATTCGCGCGATTCGCCTGGCCTTCAAAAGCCTGTTGCTGCACAAGCTGCGCTCCGGCTTGACGATGCTGGGGATTGTGTTCGGCGTCTTCTCGGTGATCGCCATGCTGGCGATTGGTGAAGGGGCCAGCGCCCAGGCACAACAACAGGTGCTCGCATTGGGGGCCACCAACATCATCGTACTGTCGGTGAAGCCGCCCGAAGATACCGGAGCCGCTTCCGGAAGCAGTGGCAGCCGGTCACGAACCCGCATGCTGCAATACGGGCTGCTGCGATCCGATTATAAATTGCTGGTTGATACCATCCCGACAATCAACGGCGCCGTGCCGATGCGCGAGGTGCCTAGCGAAACACGCTATCTCGCACAAACCATCAACGCGCGCATTGTCGGTTGCACGCCAGAATATCTCGAGATGAATCATCTGGAGTTACAACGCGGTCGGTTCATCAGCGATCAGGATCAGGAACAGCTTTCGAACGTTTGCGTGATTGGTGCCGAGACCGCATCGATCCTCTTTCCGTTCGATAATCCCATCGATCAGGCGATTCAGATCAAGAACTATCGTTATCGGGTGATCGGTGTCACTCGGCAGCGGACCGCTTCTGCCGCAGTGGGGGGCAGCATGTCGGGGCAGGATTTCAACAAGGACGTTTATATCCCGCTGAAGACCTTGCAGGTCCGCATTGGTGATGCCGTCGCGAATGCCACCGCGGGAAGTTTTTCCGCTGAGAAAGTAGAACTGAATCAGATCACATTGCGGGTGCGCGATGTCGAGGACGTGTTGCCGACGGCGGAAGTCGTCAAAGAGTCTCTGGAACGGACGCATGGCCGCGTCAAAGACTGGGACGTGATTGTTCCCTTGGAACTGCTCAAGCAAGCCGATCAGATCCGGCAGATCTTTAATATCGTGCTGGGCTCGATTGCGGCGATCAGCCTGGTGGTCGGTGGCATCGGCATCATGAACATCATGCTTGCCACGGTGACCGAGCGCACCCGCGAAATCGGTATCCGGCGGGCTCTTGGGGCCCGCCGTCAGGACATTATTTCGCAATTCCTGACCGAGACAATTGTCTTGTCCGGGGCCGGTGGGCTGATCGGCGTGCTGTTGGGGTTATCCACCCCCTTTGCTTTCAAAGGGATTCAGTGGGTCGTGGAAAACTTCGTGCTGGACCCTTCGGCACAGACCTCGCCGCTTGGACAGATGCTCACGGATATGCACCCCCAAATTGCCATGTGGAGTCTGCCTGTCGCTTTTGGCATCTCGGTCGGCATTGGTGTGGTCTTCGGCATCTATCCCGCGCGATCGGCGGCCTACATGGACCCGATCGAAGCTCTGCGCCACGAATAATCTTCCCTCGCTCGCGACACAGAGCCTTCTGTCTTCTCGCGGACTGCACCTCATATTTTGTCAGGCAACTGAGGTGACATTTGGGGTTTCTACGAGGTTGCATCGGGAAATTTGGCCCCGAGGGACATGGGTTGTCGCATAGCCTCCACGAGGTGGCCGACCCGCATCATGGTCATCCTTGGTGCAAAGAGCCGGCGGGCTGCTGCCTTACGGTTTAGCGTCAGGCCCGGTTTCCGGGGTGATTACGCCGCGTTGGCAGCGGGATCGTTGGCATGGGCTCTTGGTGGAGCCCTGTTGGCATCTGAGCCAGTACCGGTATTGCGGGCGCGAACAGGCATTGTGTGAGAGGATCAGCGGTGATCATTCCGACGAAACTGCGGCCCGATATGCCACCGTCCTATGTCTCGCTCTCAAGTTCCGGCATGGGACATCGCATGACAGTGGTGCCAGACAATCTGATCGATCCTGATCCTACCTCGGCGTTGCTGGAGCATTTGCAACTGCGCTGTCAGACCACGCACGAGAACAGCCTGAGTCCCGAGGCCAATATTGTTGAGTGCTCAGATTTACAACCCTTGTTCCACTATGTAGTGGCAGGGAGTTGTCTCTTTGAAGATGCACAAACGACGCTTCCTCTGGAGGCCGGCGATCTGCTTTTGCAGTTCGAGGGGACTCCCCATCGATTACAGGTTTCGGATAAGGGATCTCCGGGGATGGGCATCGCTGATTCTTCCGGACGGAATTATGACTGTGTGCAAGTACTCACAGGACGCATTCACGCCGCGGGGAACGACTGGACTTTGCTACAGAATTCCCTGCCCTCGC
This sequence comes from bacterium, assembly GCA_016125225.1. Classification (GTDB taxonomy): domain Bacteria; phylum Planctomycetota; class Planctomycetia; order Planctomycetales; family Planctomycetaceae; genus DSVQ01. Next base: position 380,319 of record WGME01000004.1, read on the forward strand.
GCATCGTCCTTCGCCGCGATGATCCCCATCGACAAGGGATCTCGCAGATTCTCCAGAACGTATCCGAAGAGTTGAAGGACGAGCAGGCTGGGTCATGGGTTATTGTGAATCATTTGTTCACATTGGTTCTGATGCATCTGGCCCGCCACGCCTTGCAGGGCAATCCCCCTGAACTCTCCAACTGGCTGCGGGGCCTCCGAGATGCTGAACTGGGGCCGATCATGTCGCGAATGCTCCGGCAGCCGGAGTGGCCGTGGACCATTGCCTCATTAGCCGAATCTGGCCAGCTTGCCAGGTCCACCTTTGCCCGCCGCTTTCGGCAAGTCGTGGGCGAAGCCCCGATGGACGTTTTGACCACCATCCGTATGCGGATCGCCTGTGAACTGTTGCAGAGTGATTTGGGGCTGAAAGAGCTCTCCCGGCGGGTCGGTTATCGGTCGGTTTCTGCCTTCAGTGTCGCCTTTCGCCGCAAGTACCAGTCTTCCCCGTGGCAATACCGCCAACACGTTCAGGCATCGAGCCTGCCTCGGCGCTAATCTTATCGATGATGCCAGATGTTTCACGCTTTCCCCGGTCCGAAATCCTCTCAAAGTTGTCTGTTAGCGTCCCTCTGGCTCAAGTTGAAGTTGACGAACTGATCGGCGGAGGATAAATCCCTGCCCTCCCATTTCCAGTTTCCCCATCGACGAGACGTCACCTCACTTCCGTTCTGGCAGTGCGGGAAGACGGTGCGCTGTTGGACTCATCGGAGGTAAAACGTCGATGACAGTCGTTTCTCCTGCTCGTAAGTGCTTGAACCACGCCACTCATTGCAGTTGGATGAAATGCTGCCAGTGGTTGATTCTCTGCCTGCTATGTCCGGTGCTGGCCATCGCGGACGATGATGCCGAGGAACCAGAACCGGAAGTCGCCAAACCGCAACCGCGCACCTTCCGCAAATCGGCCACGAGTGATGGCCCCGGCGTGCTGACCAGCGTGGGCTTTCTCGCCGGGCCGACTTTGGGGCGTGACGACTCGATCGCTCCCCTGGAAGTCATGCCGTACATGCTTTTCGATCCTCACTTTGTGTTCGCCGATGTGCGGGGCTTCGTCTCCACGGAAGGTAACTTTGGCGGCAACATCGGTGCGGGCTACCGGCATCTCAATGAAGGTCTCGGTGGCTGGTACGGCGTGAACGGCTGGGTCGATGTCGATCAGACATCGGGCGAAGTCTTTACGCAACTTGGGTTGGGATTTGAAGCCGTCTGGAACCGTTGGGAAGCACGTTCGAACTTGTACTTACCTGTTGGCGATCGACAACAGATTCTCGAACAGACTGCCGTCGACAAGCATTTTGTGGGACATCAGTTGTGGTTCGATCAGCAGACTACGGTCGGTAATTCATTAGCGGGTGTCGACGGGGAAATCGGGTTTACCTGGGCGATCGAACCATTCGACATTCCCACGATCATTCGTGGCTTTGTGGGCGGATATCACTTCGTGGGAGATACCGGCGATGACATCAACGGGTTCCGCACACGCTTGGAAAGTACAATTAACAGTAGCGTGATTACTCAAGTCGAATACACCAGCGATAATGAGTATGGGCAAAACGTCTTCGCAGGTGTCACGCTGCAATTCCCCTGGGGCGGAGCGCACCCATCTTCCAATTGGAAACGCAATACACCCACTCCCTTCCGTGCCGTCAAACGAAATTACAATGTTGTCTTGGATCGACAGGAGTCATTTGCAGCCGATGTCATCGCGATGAATCCTCTCACGTCTCAACCCTATTTCTTCCAGCATGTGGATACCCATGCGGCGGCTGGTGGAGACGGAACCGCCGAAACTCCTTATGCGAACTTCACTCCCGCAACCAGCGGCAATCCGGACATCATTCTCGTTCACAGCGGGTCGGTGCTGAATGAAACTCTGGTGATACCCAATGACACGCGGGTTTGGGGGATGAATGGCTTGCAGTCGATCAATACCTCAAATCTCGGACGGCTAACCCTCCCGGGTGATAGCGACTCCAGTGCCGATACGCCACGCATCACGGGTGTCATCGGCAATGCCGTGACCATTGGCAGCAACAGCGAACTGACGGGCTTTGTGATCGACGACATTCACGGGAACGGCATTGTCGGCAGCGATGGCAGTAATGTCACCTTGAGAGATCTGGAACTGCATGACATCTCTGGTGATGCCATCCAGTTCACCGGGGTTTCCGCGAACACCTTGAAGCTGACTGATCTCGACATCAGTCAGGTTGGAGGGCAAGCTGTTAGCGTGCGTAATCTCGAAGGAGACCTCGTCGCAACTCGCTTGACCATCGATGACACTGATGGTTCATCAATCTTTCTCGACAGCGGCAGTGGTGATGCCTACTTCTATGGCACAACCATGATCACGGGAGACAAGAGCCACATCAACATTCTGAATACCGAGGGCCACGTAGAGTTCGCCGATTTGCAGATCACCGGGAATTCCGCGACCCCGTTAGTCGCATTGTCCAATATTCTGGGTGACGTCGAGTTTTCAGCTTTGACCCTGGAAAACGCCGGGGGGAGTGGACTCATCGCGAACAATGTTGAACTGTTGACGGTGACCAATGGCAGTATTGAAACCACCGGTGGTCCGGCGATCGATCTGACCGACTCGGAACTGGCCGTCAGGCTGGCCAGCGTTCAGGTCACCGACGGTCCGGTGGGCATGCGACTCAGCAATGTGACGGGCAGCGTTTCCATTCTTGATGGAACAATCGATGACACCGCGACGGCTGTGGATCTCGACGAAGTGGGAACCGTTAATCTCCAGTCGCTGGTGCTGACCGGCAACGACGTTGGCATCAAATCCCAAGGGGCCGAGTATTTGCGGTTGGATGGTCTGACGATCACAGAGACGACCGGCTATGCACTCGATTCGACGAATGATGCGTTGCTGTCGGTCAACAACTCGACGTTTACTGACAATGGCGCCCTCGATGCCGGGACGATTCGCGTCGCCGCGAATCAGTCCGACCTGTACCGATCAGAATTCAACAATAATGGAATTGGTGACAGTCGTGGTACCGCGTTGCAGTTTGTGACCACGGCGGACGACACCGGAGCCAAATTGAGCACCACGATCAACGGGAATACATTCCTGGTAACACGGGGCGGCCAGAGTGCGATTCTGATTGACTGGAATGGCGAGGTGGGGGCCACCATTACCAGCAATACGATCCAGCTCAACGGATCATCCATGACGGGGATCGAGATTCATGCGACATCGCCCGACGATAATCTTTCCACCTCGATTACCTCGAATGATCTCTACATGAATGGCTCCAACGGCATTGGTGTCGATATTTTGAGCACCAGCACCAGCGATACTACGCTCGGCGCCAATCAGATCGTCACGACGACGACCGGGAACATCGGGTTCCGCTTACAGTTCGATGCCGAAACGCAAACCTGGATCTACTCGAACGTGATTGATGATAGCTCGGGCGGTGGTGGAACAGGGATGAAGTTCATCAACGTTGCTGATCTGTCGCAACTGCAGATTGAAGACAACGTGATCGATCTGACATCGAGCAGTTCCAGTGTTGATCGCGGCATCCGGTTTGATTCTCTGGGAGACGATGTCGAGTTCTTTGGTAACTACGATAACACTGTCTCTGGAGCGACAGATCCTATTTATATTCCCTCCGGCAAAGGGATCGGCGGCTTTTACGTGAATGGCACGCTGGAACCGTAATCAGGCGGTTTCTGAACGGTTGATCTGTTCACGTTCATGGGATCGTCTCAAAGTCTCCCGCGTGCGTCTGCCCGGTCTGATCATCGGTTATGGTCACTTCGAAGTCAGCGATTCATAATCGCTCGACGATTGGAGGAGACAGCACGATGACAGAAGTTGGACTCGTCGAGACATTCGCGACAAACCAGGAACAGAACCTTCAGGGTGTGATGTCGCCACTGAATGTGACGACTGCGTCAGTTATCTTCATCTGCTCCCCGAGTTTTTCCGGGTCGACCATGCTCGACCTGATGTTGGGTCATGGGCCGAATACCTTCAGTTGTGGTGAAGTCGGATTCTGGTACCGCCCCGTTGAATCGCGACATCATCAACTGCTCTGTTCATGCGGCGACTCGGATTGTCCGGTCTGGGAGTCGATGCTGACTGTCCCGGCAGAAAAATTTCATCAACAGGCGCTCGCAGCGGGCCAATATGCGTCCGTAATTGACTCCACCAAACGGTTGGCCTGGATCATCGATGGCAATCGCTGGGCAAGGCGTCACGACCAATCGGTGGCGAACATCGCGATCTGGAAGTCGCCCCAGTTGTATGCCTATTCCTGGTGGAAACGTGGCAAGACAATTGAAGCCGCACTGACTCGCTACGTGCGCTATTATCGACAGTTGGCGGAATGTCGGTTACCAATCGTGAGTGTGTGTTACGACGAACTGGTCGAACAACCTGCCGAGCGATTGCAGGAAGTGTGCCGATCGGTGGGAGTGCCATACTTCCCGGGCAAAGAATACTTCTGGCATGCTGAGACACATCTGGCCTATGGAAATGCCAATACGCGGCAGACATTGGCAAGCACCACGCCGCAGATCTACCGTCCCGCAGCCTATCCGGCTGACTTCGTTGAGCAATACGAGTCTCTGCAGAATCGAAGTTGGACGGAACCCTTGTACGAGGTGGTTGCCTGGTTGCGCCGGGCTGACGTGTGGAACTTAACAGCCGAGGCAGCTCAAAAGCAGGCGCGTCCCTTCAAGCGACCATTTTGGTATTACCGCCAGACCTGGAAACGCATCTGGCAGAGTCAACTGCAAAGACTGTGCTTGCGCGACAAGTCCTGAATCTCAACGTGCCCATCCACTCAGCGAGTTCTGGCAACCTGGCTGTTGGAGTTGTTTCGGGTCGGCTTCAGAATGCGGCTGAAGACCTTTTGTGCGATTGCGGTTCCTTGATTCACACCCTGTGTGGCATCAAATCGCCAATGCACGCCCAGGTAGATGCGGCTATCCGCATTTTCTTTCAAGGCTTGCGACAGCTTTGTATAGCTGCGAGTTCGGATGGGTCGCACAGCACCTGTGTTGTCGGTCGTTATGCCGTTGTATTCGTCCGAGCTTAATGTGAAAGCAAGGTCGTCGGTTCCATAGAAGAGCTGAAGCATCACGAAAGTGGCTGAACCGAAGGTGGCATGTCCCGAAGCATAAGCCGGGAAAGGGGGCGAGAAATTATTGCCCATACCATTGCTGTACGGTGCGCCGAGTGGTTCCCAAGACGGATCGCCGACAGTGTGTGGATTCCCATCACCTAATCCTGTTGGTCCCGTTCCAGGATCGGCTTCGCGGATGGCGAGCACTGGTCGCCAGAAGTTGTACATGTACTTATCGTCCCAGGCGGCGATTCCGCTGTCGGCCATGGCGATGTTGACCAGTGCGAACAGGCGGGCGTTCTGTTCCGGGGTGTTATGCTTGAGGGCGACAATCGTGCGTACGCACTGATTATAAAGTCGCGGCGGACTGCCAACTCCCGGACGGGCGTCATATCCCCAGAAGATGCCGATTTCTGTCTGATCTGCCGTGCGCGTGAGACTGTTCTTGTCACCGATCGATTTCACTTCATCAAAAGCCTCTGCGTAGTCCCGCGTCGTGAGTGCAGGCGGCGGTGGGATTTCGAAATCATCGACGTTACCGATGGCAAATGGGTGGACCAATCCCCAGCCACAGGTCAAAAACCCCTGGTTTGGATTGAGTGGGTCGGGACGGTGTGTGCCCGGCAGATCATTGGGATGGTACTTGACCTTCTCTGCGATCCGCTTCTCATCCGTGGAGCGTGACAACAATACGGCATTGCCGACGATCTTACCGACAGCCAACCCAAGGGCCTTGCGTGGACCGTCCGGAATGGCGGCGAGGTATTCCGCCAGTTGCTGATCAAGTATGGCAGCTTGTGAAGGATACATGGCCTTCAGGGTCAGATGCGCCGCAACAGCTACAGCAGCCTTTTCTGAAGCAGCCGATGCTCCGGGCACACTTAGCAGATACGGTTGGCCGATGCCTTTCACGGAGTTGAAGGCGTCGTACATCGCGATATGGACAATTGCGAAGGCACGACTCGTGCGGGTTGGTCCACCCTGGTCGGGAGGGACGAAATCACAATCGTGCTTATTGGCTTCACAAACCAGGAAATTCCAATCGAGGATGACATCGTCCGTGATGGGAACGTCGGCATGGGCCGAGGATGCAAACAGGACCGTAACAAAGCTGATGGCACACACAAGAGCGCGCGATGTGTGAAACATATTCACCCTTTCATAAACTGGCGTGTGAGCCTCCCCGAAGGGCTCGAGCCAGTACGGCGAGCACACCGATCTAATTCGGAACTTGCCACGGCGATTTCAGCCTGGCAGATCATTCTGATGCAGGAGAGATGTTTCTCACGGTACTGAGCGATTTGAGCCAGTTGCAAGAGATTTGATGACAGGAATTCACGATTTGATCATGCGATGCTGAACGAAATGAACAACCCCCGGCCTGTGGTGACCGGGGGTTGCGTCGACCTACTTCAGAATTCATTCCAAGCAATTAATTACTTGGCGTCCATGATGGCGGCTTGAGCGGCGGCCAACCGGGCGATGGGCACGCGGTACGGACTGCAGCTCACGTAATCTAAACCGATCTTGTGGCAGAACATGACGCTCGATGGTTCGCCACCGTGCTCGCCGCAGATCCCGATCTTCAGAGCCGAACGGCTGCTGCGACCCTTTTCGACACCCATCTTCATCAAGGTGCCGACACCGGCCTGATCGATCGTTTGGAATGGATCGTTCGGGACAATGTCGTTTTCCTTGTAGTGGTTGATAAAGCCGCCGTAATCGTCACGGCTGATGCCCAAGGTGGTCTGCGTCAGGTCGTTGGTACCGAAGCTGAAGAACTCAGCGGCCGAACCAATCTGATCGGCCACGGCACAAGCCCGCGGGACTTCGATCATCGTGCCGACGAGGTATTCGACCTTCACGCCCTGTTCGGCGAAGACCCTCTCGGCGGTCTCACGGATGACCTTTTCCTGGTTCTTGAACTCGGTGACATACCCGACCAGCGGGATCATCACTTCGGGAATCACTTCGAGTCCACCCTTCTTCACTTCACATGCGGCTTCGAAAATCGCCCGGGCCTGCATGGCGGTGATTTCTGGATAGACAATTCCCAGTCGGCAGCCGCGATGACCAAGCATCGGGTTGGATTCGTGCAGTTCGTGCACGCGACGGGAAATGTAATCGACCGAGATGCCGATCTTCTGTGCCAGGGCCGACTGCGACGCCTGGTCGTGCGGCAGGAACTCGTGCAGCGGCGGATCGAGCAGACGAATGGTCACCGGGCGGCCACCCATCGCCTTGAACAGGCCAGCAAAGTCACCCCGTTGATAGGGCAGCAACTTGGCCAAAGCCTTTTCGCGAGCGGGCAGGTCTGCCGCAAGAATCATGGCACGGAAGTCATCGACATGGTCGAAGAACATGTGCTCGGTGCGGCAGAGACCAATGCCTTCAGCACCGAAGGCGACGGCTTGCGACGCCTGCTTCGGTTCGTCGGCATTCGTGCGGACCTTCAAGGTTCGGTACTTGTCGGCCCAAGTCATCAGCTTGGCGAACCGTTGGTAGGTTTCCGATTCTTCCGGCTTCATCGTCTTGTTGATGAGCACCTGAATGACTTCGCTGGGCTTGGTGTCGACCTTGCCTTCGAAGACTTCACCGGTGAACCCGTCGATGCTGATGTAATCGCCTTCTTTGAAGGTCTTCCCGCCGACTTTCAAGGTGGCTGTTTCGTAGTCGATGTTCAGATCGGAAGCACCGACGACACAAACCTTACCCATCTGGCGGCTGACGAGAGCAGCGTGCGAACTGGCACCGCCGAACGCGGTCAAAATGCCCTTGGCGACCTTCATGCCGCGCAAGTCTTCTGGAGTCGTTTCACGGCGGACGAGAATCATCTCGATCGAAGAATTGGCCAGATACTTCTGCTCGGCTTCGTCAGCGTGGAACACGATCTGACCCGTCGCGGCGCCCGGACCGGCGTTGATCGCCTTGGTGAGCAGCTTCCCACCTGACTGAGCGGCCGTCTTGGCGGCGACGTCGAACACGGGCTGCAGCAACTGATTCAAATCGTCTGCTGGAATCCGCTTCGGTGATAAGGCGTCTTTATCGGTGATCTTACCTTCTTCGACGAGATCCACCGCGATACGGACTGCGGCGAAACCTGTTCGCTTGGCATTACGGGTCTGCAGCATCCAGACCTTGCCACGCTCGACGGTGAACTCGATGTCCTGCACGTCTTTGTAGTGCGATTCGAGGGTCAGGCCGATGCTATCCAGCTCTTTGTAAGCGGCCGGCATTTCCTTGGCGAGCGTCTCTTCGATGCGCTTCGGAGTACGGATACCGGCGACAACGTCTTCTCCCTGAGCGTTGATCAGGTAGTCGCCGCAATATCCCGGAACACCGAGGGCACCATCGCGGGTCAGGGCCACACCGGTGGCACAGTCGTCGCCCAGGTTGCCGAAGACCATGGCCTGCACATTGACGGCTGTGCCCCATTCGTGGGGAATGCCGTAGGTGCGGCGATAGACGATGGCCCGATCGTTCATCCAGCTGCTGAACACGGCGCCGACGGCACCCCAGACCTGCTGCTTGGGTTCGGCGGGGAATTCTTTGCCGGTTTTCGCCTTGATGGCCGCTTTGAATTCCGAGACGAGTTCCTTCAGCTGAGCCACGCTCAACTCGTTATCGAATTCGACGCCGGCGGCGTGCTTTTTCTTTTCGAGCAGATCTTCGAAGGGATCAATGTCGGTCTTTTTCTCGGGCTTAAGTCCCATCACCACGTCGCCGTACATCTGCACGAAGCGGCGATAGCTGTCCCAGGCGAAACGCTCGTTGCCCGAGGCTTTAGCCAATGCCAACACCGTGGTGTCATTGAGGCCGATGTTGAGCACGGTATCCATCATGCCGGGCATCGATTCGCGAGCACCGGATCGGCAGGAAACCAGCAGGGGATCGGTGGTGTCACCGAACTTCTTGCCCATCGCCTTCTCGACCTGGGCCATCGCCTGATCGACTTGAGCTTCGAGTTCCGGCGGATAGGTTTTGCCGTGATCGTAATAGTACGTGCAGACTTCGGTGCTGATGGTGAAGCCCGCGGGGACCGGCAACCCGATGTTGGTCATTTCGGCGAGGTTCGCCCCTTTGCCCCCCAACTCGTTCTTCATTTTGGCATTGCCGTCGGCCTTGCCAGCCCCGAAGAAAAAGACGTACTTCGTAGACATTTGCGTGACTTTCTCGCCCTAAGCCGTCGCCGGAGGCATCTGGTTCTTAATATCAGGCCACGGATGGCGCTTGCCGTCCTGGATAGTGATAGACCTGACTGTGAGTTTCCGGCAGGTTTTGTGTAGCAGATGAAGAGGCAGTGACACCGGACCTAGTGCGCACACCAACGGCGCTCCGTCCCCATCTCTGCGGACGCGAAAACCGTACCGCCGCAGTTGCGGCGCGTCAAGCATGCGACTTGTCGCCAGGCGTTCAGCCCCCAACTCTGTCGCGATCTGTGGGGCATTTCCCGCAGGCATTTCCCTCGGAGGGATTTGTCGCAATCTTAACAGCCATAAGTGTTTGTGAAACTGGATCAGGTTGGCAATTCAAACGGGCTGCCTGACAGTTTTGAAATAATCGTGCTGACAGCTCTCGATAACAAGTCGTGGTTATGTTGGTTGTTCCGGATTTGCGGGATCTTGCGCAATTGTCGAGAAGAGGGGCCGTTTCATGATCATGGATCTGCAACGCGTGGTGGGGACTGCAGTATTGCTGGCAGGCTCGGCTCTCCAAAGTGCTGTGCTGGCTGATACGACTACGGTTCCGGCTGAGGAAACTGGCACCGCAGTTCCCGCAGTTGCCGAATCATCGCTTTGGGATTCCCCCGCAGTGCAGCCGATTTCCTATGACTGGCAGCCCTGCGCGCCTGTCAAGGGAGGGATGTCCTGCGGATCGTCTTGCACCTGCGGTCAATGTGGATGTCAGTCGACAAAGCTGTTCGGCCTGATTGCTCCCTCCGATATGTGCTTTTCCGACTTTGTCAGCCCGATCTCGAATGCACTTTTCTTCGAAGACCCTCGCACGCTCTCAGAAATTCGGCCGATTTTTGCTAACCACTGGATTCCCGACAGCAATCCGGCTTTCCAGGGAGGCAACGCGCAATTTCTCGCGGCTCAGATTCGCATTGCTTTGACGGATCGGCTCTCGATCATTGCTACGAAAGATGGATACATCTGGCTGGACAGCAATAACGAAGCCGCCATTCCCGATGAAGATGGCTTCGCCGATGTGGCGGCGGGCTTGAAATACAACCTCATCCGCGATCCCCACGCACAATTCCTCGTCAGTTCCGGTTTCACCTTCGAAGCCGATGTGGGAACCCACGACGTCTTCCAAGGACGGGGCGATGGAGAATTCCATCTCTTCACGACGATGGGAAAAGGGCTTTCTCCTCACATGCACTGGCTAAGTGCCACCGGCTTCCGTCTTCCCACCGACACCGCCGCTCGCAGCCAAATGTGGTACTGGTCCAATCATGTCGACTACGAATTCCGCGACAACTGGTATGCCCTGCTGGAATGCAACTGGTTCCACTGGATGAAAAGTGGTAACGCCCTGCCCGTGAACTTTGAAGGGGGCGATTTGTTCAATCTCGGTTCGACCGATGTCGCCGGTAACGACATTGTGACGCTCGCCCTGGGCGGGAAGAAGAAGTTCGGCAAGTACAACGAACTGGGCGCGGGTTACGAATTCCCGGTGACCAATCGCAAAGACATCCTGCAATCACGGCTGTATGTCGATTTGATCATTCGTTACTGAGCATGGAAGCTAACTCGCGGACGGAAAATTCGAATGGCGTACTTCATCGGCCAATAACGGCGGATCGCCCCACTTCCAGAGAATTTTCATGCGTGGCCGGGCAATCTTCGGCACGGTCTCGAAAGTCCCGATCGGCAACAGGAACTCCATGCGGTTAGGTTGGATGGTACCAAGAGGAACCCTACCGGCGAGCAGGCCTCCCAATACCATTAGTTCTGCGTGCAGATTGCGAAAGTTGGCATCGGCATCCAGAGTTACACCTCGATGAAATCGGACTCGACGTCCCCGACCTTCGGGATACATGGCCGTGCAACCGATTTCAAAATCTAATGTCATTCCTTGAAAACGTCCAGGAACCGCAAACGGCATTTGGGCTGCACCAAAACCCGCCGGAGGGCAAACGATTTCGACACCGACGCGCTCGATCGTCTGAATTCGTGGCTTTTTCCGTAATATTGGACTGATAGCGATGCGGGATTCGCAGGGGCGGTCGTACTGATTCTGAAACGTGAAGAGAAAGTAGGCTGCATCGTCATCGCAAATGACATCTACGGTAAACGCAAACCCATCTCGATTGAAGTACTCACCACAGGCATCTCTGAGATAATCCCGGGCACGATCGGGCTGAAACTCCAGAAACAGGATCGCGATCACGCAGATTGCCGAGATTACAGTGCTGACGATTCGTGTGGTCCAGACTTCCGGACTGGGTTGACCCATAGACCAATTCAAGATGGCGATGATTGATGATGCCGCAAAAATCACGCCGACGATGGCTGCAACTGAGTCCCGCATGGCATCTCTCGATTTATCAGAATTTGATAATCACATTATGATTTCTAACTTCCGCACGACGTATTCCAGCCGCGAGAACGGGTGACGGCGGCTTGCCAGCCGGCATACAACTGGTCTGCGGCGTTCGATGGGATGCTGGCAGAAAACTCGCGATCCAAAACCCAATTTCGTTGGAGATCGCTGAGATCGTTCCAGTAACCGACCGCTAAGCCTGCCAGATAGGCCGCCCCGAGAGCCGTTGTCTCCTGGACGACCGGGCGTTGGACCGGCACACCGAGCAGGTCAGCCTGGAACTGCACCAACCAGTTGTTCGCCGTCGCCCCCCCATCGACTTTGAGCGTCGACAATGGCACCCCCGCATCGGCCTGCATCGCCGTAAGGACATCGCGTGTCTGATAAGCCATGGATTCCAAAGCCGCTCGTGCCAGATGGGCCCGTGTGGTGCCGCGGGTGAGGCCGATCAGTAATCCACGAGCGTCGGAATCCCAATAGGGAGCACCGAGACCTACAAACGCGGGCACAAAATAGACGCCTTCGTTGCTGGTCAGCGTTGACGCCAGTTGTTCGGTTTCCGGGGCGGATTCGATCAACCCCAGCCCATCCCTTAGCCATTGCACCGCGGCTCCGGCAATGAAGATCGAACCTTCCAAGGCATAAGTCACCTCTGTACCGATCTTCCAGGCAATGGTGGTGACCAGCCCGTGCTGAGATTCGACGGCATCGTGGCCGGTGTTCATCAACATGAAACAGCCGGTGCCGTAGGTGTTCTTGGCGTTGCCAGGTTCAAAGCAGGCCTGTCCGAAGGTCGCGGCCTGTTGATCCCCCGCTGCGCCGGCGAGCGGAATCGCCTGGCCGAAGAGTTGTGGATCAGTTTCGCCATAGACTTCGCTGCAGCTGCGGATCTCTGGCAACATCGCCCGCGGAATGTGAAAGATCTGCAGTAGTTCGTCGTCCCAATCGAGCGTGTGAATATTGCAGAGCAAGGTGCGACTGGCATTCGACGCATCGGTGATGTGGAGTCGGCCACCCGAAAGACGCCACAGCAGAAATGTCTCCACGGTTCCGAAGAGAATGTCGCCCCGTTCGGCGGCTGCTCGCGCGCCGGAAATCGTATCGAGCAGATGTGCAATCTTGGTTCCGGAGAAATAAGCGTCGAGTACCAACCCCGTCTTTTTCCGGATGACGGGTTCCACCCCCTCGCGTTTCAGTTGATCACACCGAGGCGATGTGATGCGGCTTTGCCAGACGATGGCGTTGGCGATGGGTTGACCAGTGCGGCGATCCCACAGAATGGTCGTTTCGCGTTGATTGGTCACACCAATGGCGGCGATGTCACCCGCGGTGATTCGCGCTCGATCCATGGCCTCGCGCATGGTGGCCAACTGGCTTGACCAGATCGATTCCGGATCATGTTCCACATGCCCGGGCGACGGATAAATCTGTGGGAATTCCTGCTGAGCCGAGGAGACCGGGCGGCCATCACGTCCGAAGAGAATCGTGCGGCTGGATGTGGTTCCCTGGTCAATCGCGAGCACGACAGACGACATATGGAACTCCAAAATGAGGAAGCCCAGAGAATTTCTTCTCTGGGCTTCGGTGAGAGCGTGAAATTAACCCGCCTTGAAGATCCGTTGCAGTTCTTCCAGCGAGGTCTTGCCTTCGGCCACCAGCCGCAAGCCATCTTTGTGCAATGTCTGCATCCCTTCGGCTCGGGCTTGAGCTTTGATCTGATCGGCTGAAGCACCTTCAGCGATCAACTTTTTGATGGTTTCTGAAGCCAGGATGTATTCGACCATCGCGATGCGGCCGAGGTATCCGAGGCCGCCGCACTTCTCGCAGGGTTCGGGCATCTCGCCGGTTTTGGGATCGGGCTCGAATTCCGGTTTGCGGTACAGCACTTTGGTCTCGGGGGGCAAGCCGACCTTTGCCAGCAACTTCGGATTGGGGCGAAAGGCCTCCTTGCAGCCTACGCACAAAGTGCGAATGAGCTTCTGGCTGAAGAAACCTTCGATCAATTCCGACATCTTGGCGGGATCACCGATCCAGTCGCGGAACTGCACAATGCCACTCGCGGCGTCTTTCGCGGGCATTTCCGAGAGGATGGTTACGCGATCGGCGACGGCGGCCGCTGTCTTGGCCATCTCAGGTCCATCGATGGGATCGAGGAAGATGACGTCGGCTTCCGAGCGGATCATACGTTCGGCGGTGAAGGTGTAATCGTCACCCTCGTTCCGCTCAAACTGCTGGACGTTATAAACTTCGCGGCTCCCCATCTTCACGATGGTGAACGCGGAGTACATATATAGGTCAAGCCCCTTGAGAAAGGCGTAAGCGGTCGTTGTGACACCACTGCCCGGTGGACCGGCCACGATGATGAGGCCGTGCCGCTTCGAAGAGATTTCGCGTAACGTGGCTTTGAGCGAGGGAGGAAACCCAAGGTCCTCCATCGTGCTCATCTTGGCTTTGAGATTCCGCGTGCGCAGAATCACACGGTCGGCACCATCGGGTTGAGGCGTGGCATCCACCGTGACTTCATACGGCGTGCCCTGATAATCGGCTTTCACGCCGCCATGTTGTGCCTGCCCCTTCAGCTTCGGATCAAGTCCGGCGAGCAGCTTCAGCATCTGCGTGACAGCGACGAATTGCGGCTTGGCCAGCTTGCCCCCGGAATACGGCATGCCATCGACATACAGGGTAACCTGCGCGCGTTCACCCTTGAGTTCGATTTTGACCTGCTCGGCGCGTCGACCGATCGCATCGGTGACCAGTTCTTTGGCGGGAATCAGGCCCGCTTGGGCCAGGCGACCATTCGCTGCCAGATCGACATCTTTTCCGTTCACGGCTCCCTGGAATGAGACGAGTTCGATGTCTTCATCATCCTCGTCGTCATCACGAGCATCGCTCCCTTTGCGGCCGAACAACCCAAATACCACAGGAAGATCTCCCAGCGAACGCGCAGACATCAAGACAGCGGAACCAACGATTCCGTGATTGTGTCACGCGGAACGACCGGAGTCCATGTTCCCGCAGTGATTTCGTTTTCCGCCGGAAAAACACGGGCCGATTACAACAGTCCGTAGCTGACCAGCGTCTGCCGCAGCTTGCGGGCTTCGGCTTCACCCAGCGGCGTCATCGGCAAACGAAGTTCGCCGGAATCGCGGCCGAGCATCTGCATGGCGGCTTTCACCGGAATGGGATTCGTCGCCAAGCCCAGCATGTCACGACAGAGGGTGAACAGCTTGTAATGGGCGGCTTGAGCTTCCGTGAGTTTTCCAGCTTTGAACGCGGCCAGCAGTGCCAGCATATCTTTGGGGACAATGTTGCCCACCACCGACACGATGCCACTGCCGCCTAATGCCATCAAGGGCAATGTCAGGCTGTCATCACCGGACAGGACGGTGAGATTCGTTTCCGCCAAAGTCCGTGAGGCCTGATCCATCGACCCGGTGGCTTCCTTGATCGCCACCACATTCGGAATTTCAGCGATGCGGGCGACCACATCGGGTTCCATGTTCTTCGCGGTGCGTCCCGGAATGTTGTACAGAATGATCGGAATGTCGACCGCTTCGGCGACCGCCTTGTAATGCTGATAGAAGCCTTCGCCAGTCGGCTTGTTGTAGTACGGGGCGACCATCATGGCCCCATCGGCGCCGACACTTTTGGCAAACTTCGTCAGTTCGATGGCTTCCAGGGTGCTGTTCGACCCGGTGCCGGCCATCACTTTGATGCGACCCGCCGCGTGTTGGCAGACGATGGCGATGACGCGTTCGTGCTCTTCATGCGTCAGCGTCGGGCTTTCGCCGGTGGTGCCCACCGGGCACAAGCCGTTGGTGCCTTCCGCGATGTGCCAGTCGACGAGTTTTTTCAGCGCGACCTCATCAACCTTGCCGTCCTTGAACGGCGTGATGATGGCGACTGTCAACCCTGCGAACTGTTCACCTTTGCGAGGCATGATGTTTCTCTTTAGCAATACGACACGGAAGCCCAGGGATAGCGTTCCCTGGGCGTCTTAAATGACATTGAGATTACCGATTCCGCCAATCGACACCGGACATTTCACTCAGGGCGAGCAACAAGGCGTGCGTGCCATTGCGGCCCCAGCCTTTCGCTTTCACCGACAGATAAAGCTGCTCCGCGAGGGCCAGCCCCGGCAGTGACAGCCCCATCTTTTTTGCTTCGGCGAGGGCAATGCCCATATCCTTGATGAAGTGCTCGACGAAGAAACCCGGATCGAAGTTGTTGTTCATCATCCGCGGACCGAGGTTCGTCAGCGACCAGCTTCCAGCCGCCCCGGAACCAACCGATTGCAGCACTGTCGGCAAGTCGAGACCCGCTTTGTAGCCGTACAACAAGGCTTCACAGACGCCGATCATCCCCGTGGCGATCAGAATCTGATTGACCATTTTCGTATGCTGACCCGCCCCAGCCGATCCTTGATGCACAATCGTCTTGCCCATGCAGGCGAACAACGGCTGCAACGCTTCGACCACGTCTTTGTCACCGCCGATCATGATCGAGAGCGCGGCATTCTTCGCACCGATGTCACCGCCGGAGACGGGGGCATCGACACTGTGGACACCCTTGGCTTGCGCAGTGTTCGCGATTTCGATGGCCAGCGACGGATCGCTGGTGGTCATGTCAACCAGTATCGCCCCGGCAGCGGCACCCGCGAGCGCCCCCTCAGCTCCAAGCAGCACTTCCCGAACATCGGCTGGAAAACCGACGATCGAAAAGATGACGTCCGACTGGGCGGCGAGGGCTTTGGGCGTGTCGGCCCATTTCGCACCCTTGGCGATCAACGCTTCGGTCTTAGCTTTCGAGCGGTTGTACACTGTCGCCGAGTATCCGGCGGCCATCAGATGGCCCACCATGCTCGACCCCATCACGCCCGTCCCAATCCAGCCAATGCGGGTTTTTCCCGGTTCAACCGTCAGCATGCCACCGTCCAACCAATCCTGCGAAATTCATGAGTCCGTTGAACCGGGCGATTCCGCCAGTTCAACCCGAAGTTCGCAGTATACCGGAAGAGACGACAGCCGTCACCGATGCGGACCCGAGCGCTATTCCGCCTGTTCCTGCCCCGTTAACTGCAGTTTGCCGGGGGTGTCGTCGTGGGTGGGGGTGTCAAAGGCCACGTAGCTGGGTAGTGGCTGGTTGGCCATGCCCGGCTGACGGATCGTGGTTTTCTGAATTTCGTCTTTCAGTTGGCCATTCTGGTAGGGACCGATCCCCAATACGTACCAGTTGTTATCTTTCGATTGCGATGACGAAACGCCCCCGTGACCCAGGAGCTGTTTGGTTTTGGCGTCGTAGGCCACAATGCCGAGTTTGGCGACCGCCGATTGATTATTACGGGTGATCAGCCGGACTTCCGGCAGTGTCAACATGCCTGGCAAAACCACTTCGGGAATACCGAGGTAAGAGTCGGCGGTATCGGTGCCGACCGCACCCGATCGTAATTCCAGCACGACATCGGCTTCTTCGGCCTTGGCTGCGACACGTGCTCCACTGACCATCGCCCGGTGACGCAACGAGCCAATGATGTACCCCTTGTCGACGCAATCGAGGTACTTGTCTTCGATGTAGATGTTTGTTCCCTGGAAGGCAGAGAAGTCAACCTTTGACAACGACTGATCAACCGCATTCGAAAGCAGGAGTTGTTCACGTGCCGTTCGTGCGGTATTCGATGACCGTGCAGACGTGCAGCCCAGCAACGATCCCAAAACCAGCAGTGCCGTTGTGCCCAGAAGTTCACGCCTGAGCCGACAAACAGAAATCATGGGCAGGCTTTCCTGACAAAATCGCCAACGAGAATGTCACTTCTCATGCCGAGCGGCATCAAAAGGGCGGCCCGAAAACCAGCAGGTGTAAGGCGAACTGTGACCCATCGGCAAGACAGGTTGTCCTCTGGTACACTCCTGAGAACAGGGATTGTCAGTTTCTACGATGGTGATCGGCGAGATATGCCGTTGAAATCTTGCAGGGCCCAAGCCAGAGCGGCGTGACCGCTGTGACTCTGGCTCCAGATCCGCAATGAGGAGCACTGATGATGCTAACGATTCGCCAATGGCTTGGAATGGCGGCCTGTTGCCTGATTGGCCTGTCTGTCACTGCGGCAGAGCCAGTCCTGAAGGTCGGAGATGCGGTCCCGGACTTCACCGCGATGAGTCTGTCAGGCAAGCCTGTGCGGTTCTCGGAACTGACTGCTGCTAAGCCAACGGTCCTGGTCTTCAGCCGAGCCCATTGGTGCCCATACTGCATGGGACACATGCAGGCCCTGCAAAAGCAACTCGCCGAATTCGAAAGTGCCGGCGCACAAGTGGTCGCAGTCTTTCGCGAGAACACAGAAGGCGTTGCCGGACTGAAAAAAGTGCAGATGGCTTCGAAAGCAGAATTCCTGCTGCTTGATGATCCGAAAGGCGAACACACCAAGCCCTACAGCCCCGAAGGCTATGACGCCTATGTTGTCGACCAGGCGGGTAAGATTCGAGTTGTCATCGATGGCACGAAAACTGGTCGCCCCGCACCAGAGAAATTACTGCAGGCGGTGAAAGAACTGCAGTAGCTCTCCAGCACGTTCTGAGTAGACCACTGACATTTCCACCCCACGAAAAACGAAGCAGCCGGTCACCCTGCGAGAGCGACCGGCTGCTCAATTTCTATCGTTTTCCGGTCTTCCGCTTACTGGAAGATGTTCGGTCGGAAGAGCTGAATCATGGTATTCATGCGGTCCACCTGTCCCGGTGTGAACTCAATCAGGCAGGCATCGTCTGAATAATCCATGAAATTGAAGATGGGATCAACTCCCGGTGCGGGACACGTATCAGGCTGGGCGGTCACGCAACCATAGAAGGGCGCGGCTTCAGCCGGAGTGTCATCAACGGTGTCGTTACGGCGGCGGCATCCCCCTTGGAAGGTGTGGTAGAGACCCAACCAGTGACCCACTTCGTGGACCGCCGTATCGCCTTCATCGTAGGGAGCCAGACCACCCGGAATGGAATCGTAGGAAATGACCACGCCATCGAGTTCGGGACTCTTGCGCTGATTCCAAGGAAATTTGGCATAGCCGAGCAGGCCGACGTAAGACAGCCCGGTCGAGTAGATGTTCAGGAATTCGCTGCTGTCTGCCCCCAAAGAGAGCTTCATGTTCCGCTCAGCCTGAGAACCCGGAGAGTGGAAGAACCAGTCATAATTTTGGGTCTGAGTGAAAATCTCGAGCGAGAAGTCGACATTGGTGTAGGCCGCACTCAAGGCGTCGACTTGTGCCTGTGCGTCGGCTTCGGTCAGCAAACCTTCGGAACCGCCGAAAAAACCAAAGTCGTAATACACACAATGGAAAGCCACAGGGATCGTGCCCAGCGAGACATTAGCGGGTAACACCTGACCGGGTTTGAATCCTCGACGACGACGTTCGGCGGCAATGAACCGTTCGATCAGATCGACATCGCGCTCCACAAGATCACTGGTCCCACACACGCGAACCAGTGGCTTGATTTGCCGGGCACCCGCGGCGGGATGCGAAGTCGTCGCTGACGATTGGGGCAGCAGGCAGACCGATCCCGTCAGCAACAGGGCTGCAACAGCCAGTCCCAACACTCCCGATTTCTGATTCATATCCACTTTCCTCACAGATGAACGTCCTTGAGCGGGTGCGGTGGTATTTCACCGCTCGATTTACTCTAGGTCGCTCCTCCCACCTCAGCAATTGGATGATGAGGTAATTTGGCAACTTCGTAGGGGCTGTTCAGTACAGGCGTCATCGTCGTTCCATCCCGAGTTGATGCCTATAAACTCACTGGGCCGTCTTCTGCGTGCCTTCCGTGCAAACGACACAACAAGCAGAGCCTGTAAAACTCAACTAGGCGCTATATCTCAGAGATTCTGCAAACCCGCTGGAATTTTGCCCTCGTCATCACATCGGGGATGGTCTATATTCACAAAGTGAGTTGTCTTCACAGATGTTCCCTAGCTGTCGGGTACACCGTGCTGGCTGTCCGTTCTACAGTGTCGCTGATCTTGGTGTTCGGCCTGCTGATTCCCAGCGGGGGCCGTAGCGATTGCTGTTGTCGAACCCGCTCGCTGGATCATTCATCGCCAGCGGTCTCCACAGATATTGCGGCACTCCCTGCCTGCTGCGCGGCACGACTGAAAGCTCAGTCCGCAGAGCGTGAATCAAAAGACGCTTGGCGATCCCACTGCAACTGCCGCTTCGATGTGCATAGCCAAGCCATGCCTTTGGCAGGACGATTCCAGCTGACCTCGGAATCGTTATCGTTCCTCGAGATCAGCCTGTGCCGCCCCGATGACGGCGTCATTTCGTCCGGCGTACAAAGCTTGGCAAGATTGCCTTCGGAATTTCGATGGGATGTGGGTGGTCAGAGTGCTTGCATCCTCCTCTGCCGCTGGCTGGCGTGACAGCTTCGCTGATCCCCGATGCTCATCTGATTTCTTGGGCCGTTGAACCTGTGATTCGCGGCCGCTTCCAATCCATTCCCGGTCGGGTAGATCCTCTTCCACCGACCGAACCTCTATGCCACGTGAAGGAATATCGCATGTCTGTTCATCGTTTGGGTCTCTGTGTCGCTGCTTTACTCGTGACCACTTTCGCCATCGCCGCGGAAGCCGAAAAATTTACTGCCAAGTGCGTGGTCGCCGGTAAGCCCGACGCCAAGCCCGATAAGTTCGCCGAATACAAAGGTGGCAAGGTCTACTTCTGCTGCGACAACTGCAAAGGCAAGTTCGCGGAAGGTCCGGAGAAGTTCGCCATCCCCGCCAACATGCAACTGGTCACCACCAAGCAATTCACTCAGGTGAAGTGCCCGCTGTCGGGTGGCAAGATTGATCCCACCAAGACCGTGGAAGTTGCCGGTGTGAAGGTGGCCTTCTGTTGTGAAAACTGTCAGGGCAAAGTGGCCGAAGCTGGCGATGACGAAAAGAAAGAACTCGTCTTCAAAGACGCCGCGTTCGACAAGGGCTTTGAACTGGCCAAGAAGGACAAATAATCTTCGGCGATGATTTCGCTTGGATTCAACAAACAGAGCCCGTTCTCAGGAACGGGCTCTGTCGTTTGATCAAATGACCATTCGCA
The DNA here is from genome assembly GCA_016125225.1 of bacterium. Classification (GTDB taxonomy): domain Bacteria; phylum Planctomycetota; class Planctomycetia; order Planctomycetales; family Planctomycetaceae; genus DSVQ01. Next base: position 401,075 of record WGME01000004.1, read on the forward strand.
TTCACTCGGGCCGTTGAGCCACGAGATCGGGAATTTCCCGCAACCAGATGTTCCGGAACCGCACCGGATTGCCGTGGAACTGCAGGCTGATAGGCAACCGCTCGGGATGGGCTTGATATGTCGGCGGGGTATCCCAAGCCGTCGATCCGAGCAATTCCGTATGGTCCTGGATCAGCACGCCATTATGCAGCACGGTGACGTATCCCGGCCGCAGCAACTGGCCGTGCTCATCGAATCGCGGGCCATGAAAAACAATGTCGTAGCTTTGCCATTCACCTGGCTTGCGACTGGCATTCACCAGCGGTGGCTTCGTCTTGTAGAGAGAACCCGCCTGACCATCGAAGTAGGTCGGATTCTGATAAGAATCAAGCACCTGCACTTCGTACTTGCCCATCAAGTAGACGCCGCTGTTGCCCCGCCCCTGTCCCGAACCGCTCACCACGTCCGGCGTCGCCCATTCCACATGCAACTGGCAGTCACCGAAGTTCTCATTGGTCGAAATGCCGCCCCCTTTTGAGATGGCATACCCGTTTTCGACCGTCCACTGCTCGCCCCCCTTCCATTGCGACAGATCCTGACCGTCGAACAACACAATCGCATCGGACGGCGGGCTTCCGTTGGTTCCCGGCTCGATGACTTTAGGTTCCGGCCAGACGATCCCGCTGACCCACTCTTTACTCACCGCGAGACTGCCCACCGACAAACTCACGAATAATGCCAACAACATACGCCGCGACATGGAGTACTCCACAAGGACTTCATGGTCTCAAATTGTCATAGCCCCCGGTGAGTCACCAGGGGCATCGCAAGGGAATCGGTGATAGGCCGTGACAGAGCCCGGTCGTTGACCGAGGGCCAAGCACGAAAATCGTTACTTGGCTTCGGCGGCTTCGGTGTCCGTTTTGGCTTTCGCTTCCAGTTGAGCGGAGAGTTCCGGGTTCGGCGTCGCAACGCCCGGTTCTAATCCCACTACCCATTGGAAGCCACCGGTGACATGGTCGAGGAACATCGGGTTGGTCCAGGTTCCTTCGTTGTGTCCCAGGTTGGTAACGAAGACTTTGCCTTCACCATAATTCTTCACCCAGGAGACCGGCACCATGTATGGTCGCTTGGTTTTGCACTTCTCCATGTTGAGGCTCATCAGTACATGCACTTTTTCCGGTTGCCAGTTCTTGTACTGATAGATTTCATCCTTGATCTGGAACTCTGCACCGAGCGGCTTCATCGCTGGATGGGACGTATCATTGACGCTGATGGTCACGGTCTCGCCCGAACCCCACGGATGACCATTGAACGTCCCACCGATCATGTCCCAATAACGCTGATCGTTGTGATACGTATCTGTTGCCGAGTGAAACCCGATGAAACCATGGCCTTTGGAGGGGAGCCATTCCTTGAAGAAGTACTCACGATCGGCTTCAGCGATCGGCAGATCACCGGTGGTGTAGAACATCACTACCTGATACTTCTGCAGGTTCTCTTTCGTGAAGTCGGCTTCGGCATTTTGGGTGCAGGTGACATTGAAGAGGCCGGTCTTCTGCCCCAACTGAGTCATGGCCACTTCAGCAACGCACAACGGCTGGTCTTTCCGATTCACCGAACCGTGCGTGAAGCCCTTGCTCTGCGTGAGCATCAACACTTTGACCGGCTCTGAGGCGTGCGAGACGGCAGAGATCGTGGCCAGCAAGACGCCGGCCGTCAGCCAGCGTGTCAGTAAACGAATCGACATGGAAGAATTCCTCTCAGAATGGTTGCGAGTTCAGAGTCTTCTGCGATGATATCGCCAAGTGCACTCGCGTGCATCTCTTCTCGGGCTCTGGAAAGTAGACATGGCAAAACGAAAGCTGGCGGCTGCTCGTGAGATTCTCGGCGAAGGCCATTTTGTCCGGCTGGTCCGTGACGGCCGTTGGGAATTCGCCGAGCGGAATAATTGTCAGGGTGTGGTGGCCGTCATTGCTGTCACAGCAGAAGATCAACTGATCCTCACCGAACAGTTTCGGCCTGCGGTCGGAAAATTGGTCATCGATATCGCCGCGGGACTTTCCGGTGATGAACCCGGTCAACAAGACGAAGAACTCGCCCTGTCAGCCCAACGCGAACTGCTCGAAGAGACGGGTTATGTGGCGAAAAAACTGGTTCATGTCGCCGATTGCCCGTCATCACCTGGGCTGACCAACGAAATCTTTTCCTATTTCGTTGCCAGGAAAGTTCAGAAACAAGGAACAGGCGGCGGCGTGTCTCATGAACAGATCACGGTGCATACGCCCGCTGTCGCCACCATCAGCCGCTGGCTCAAACGACAGGTGAAACTGGGCAAGCTCATCGATCCCAAAGTCTATGCGGCTCTCTATTTTGTCTTGAAATCCCGCAGCTGAATTTCGGCACTGCCGCGCAACTTTCGCTCCTCGGTTGAAAGCACCGAGAACTCCCGACGGAGCGAAACTGCATGTGGGATTATTTCCGCGACAAGTGGCGCACGGCCCGACTCAAAGCCCGCTATCAACGACTCGTTCAGGAACAGGTCCTGGAACTGATCGAAGAGCGGGCCAGCCAGACCTTGTCGGAAGAGCCGGGTCAATGGTCGCTGCTGGGTGGTGGCAAGTCGACCGTCGATGCCCTGGAACGAGGTGAGATCCGCCAGCAGTCGCGGCAACTCGTTCAGACCAACCCTTATGCCCGCAACATTCTGCGGCTGCTGGAAGTCTATGTGACGGGGCCGGGTCTGCGCGTTTCGGCGATGCCCGTCCATCCCGATCACGCCGATGTCGAGTTGCTGCGCAAGTGCGATCGGCTGTGGAAGGAATTTCTCCGGCACAACCGCCGCCATTTCACGTTCAGCGAAACCGCCCGCCGAACCTGGCGTGATGGGGAATGCTTTGTGCGGTTGTTCTCCCAAGCGGAATGGCCGCCGAGTGTGCGGTATGTCGATCCGGAAATGATTGCGGCGAGCACTGAGCATCCCGATTCGGAAGGTCTCATCACCGAGCCACAGGATATCGAATCGATCGTCGCCTATCTGCATAAAGATACCAGTACCGGCGAACTGCTCGAAGCCATTCCCGCAGAGGAGATGCTGCATCTCAAGATCAATGCCGATTCCAACGAACGCCGTGGTGTTTCCATCTTCGCGTCGATTCTCGATTCTCTTGCTTACTTTGAGAAATGGCTCGATACCGAATTGCAGGCCCGTAAGCTGCAATCGTCGATTGTCCTCTGGCGGAAAGTTCAAGGCGGACCGAGTCAGGTAACGGCCACGGCTGAAGCGGCGGCTTCTTCCAACAGCACCGATCCCTATGGCTCCGTGCGACGGGAACGGTATCGACCGGGAACCATCCTCACGACCTCTCACAGTACCGACCTGCAGTTCTTGCAACCCAATACCAACTTTGGCGACGCCGTGCCCTTGGGGCGTCTCGTGCTGTTGGGGATTGCTGCCGGTGCCGGTGTCCCCGAATTCATGTTGAGCAGCGATGCTTCGAATTCAAATTATTCCTCGACCATGGTGGCTGAAGGTCCGGCCGTGAAGTTGTTCGAAAGTGAGCAATATTTCTTCGCCCGGGAACTCGAACCGTTGTGGGAATGGGTGCTGCAGGAAGCCGCCGCCTTCGGACTTCTGCCCACGGACGTGCTTGATCAAGTCACGCCGCACTGGACCTTCCCGCAACTGGTCAATCGCGATCGGGCTAAAGAACGGCAGGTCGATGCACAGCTGGTGAAGGCCGAGATCCTGAGCCGGGCCGAAGTCGCACGGAGGGACAACGTCGATCCGCACGTCATGGCCGCCGAGATCGCGCAGGAAGCGGCAACCGACGCTGACTGACGAATTCTCCTTTCATCCTTCCGCCTTCCTCCTTGGAACATCCCATGTCGCGCTTGCTATGGCTGGCGTTTGAACGGCCGCCACATCCTGATGCCGTGTGCCATCCGGCGACCATGGACGATGTGCTGCTGATTCTTGAATGGCTCGAATCCGCGGAATCCCGGCGCGTGCATCTGTCGGAACAGCTGCGGGGGTATCTCGCCCAACAGCACGACATCACGCCGTGGTCTCGACCGGCGGTTCCGTGTCGCCGTGAATCGGGGTTGTATGCCCTGGTTCCCTGGCGAATGGCGAAGTGGCTGTCGCATGTGCTTCCCGCTTCGCCCGGCGTGATCGAGCGCACCCGTCGGCAACTGGAACGCTGGCTGCAAACCACATCTTCGTCCCCCATCGTTAACCCGGCCTTCTCATCCTGATGCCTTTCCTGCGCAACACTTTCTCATGGTTAAGGAGTCCTTCAATGACCATGTCGTCACCCTCGATCGACTGCGAACCCTTAACGGAACATATCCGCGACTGGCGGACCACTGACCTGAAGGTCGATTCCCAAGCCCGGCGGGTGCAGAACCTGGTGCTTTGTGGAGCCCATTCGCGGAATGGTTACCGCTATTCCACCGAGGCCATGCAGGCCGCCGCGACTCTCTACGAACGGAAGCCGGTCTTTCTGGATCATGCGGCCAATACCTCGCGGCCGTATGAACGCAGCACGCGTGATCTCGTTGGCATGGTACAGAACGCCCGCTATGACGCCGAACATATTCTCGGCGACATTCAGGTTCTGGATACCGAAGCCGGTCGCACTTTTCTAGCGTTGTTGGCTGCCGAGAATTCGCCCGTTGGCTTGAGTCATGTCGTCCTGGCGCAACGCGGCCCGCAATCGCAACTGGTCGAGAAGATTCACGACGTGGTGAGTGTCGATGCCGTGGTCTTTCCGGCGACCACACGCGGTTGGCGAGAAAGTACCGAGGCCCTGTGGCCGGGATCGTGGGAAGCCGTTGTCGAGCAGATCGATGCCTTGCTACCGGCCCATCTCAGTCAGCTTGATCCCTCGCAAGAGCGCAGCGTTCGCCGGGTGGCGGTTTTCGGCACATCATTGATTATCGAGCAGACTTCAGCTGAGGGAACTCCGTCGCAGTGTGCCGAACTCTCCTGGTCCCTGAGTCCGCAGGGCGTCGTGCTGGGAGACGAATTGCGGCCCGTAGACCCAACGGATTTACGCACTCAGGCCTCGATCGGTGAGCTGCACGAGCAACTGAGGAGCACTCGCGCCGAAGTTCAACGACTCGAGAAATGTCTGCGAGAGCAACACGACGCCGAGCAGTTGGAGGCTCTGCTCTCCGCCGCACATCTCCCAGCCTTCGCGATGACTGATGCCTTTCGCCAGCAACTGGCTACCAGCCCCGATGCGGATCGTCGTCGGCAGTTGATCACCGAACGTCAGCAGCTCATTGAGCGGGCGATGCGACCAGCCGTGGCGAGTCGTGCGCGTCTCGTTCCCAGTAGTTCAGGCGATGGGGATTTCGTGCGGGCCGTGCGGGGAATCCGCGGCGGTGTTCTGTGCGGCCAGGCCTAGGGGCCTCGTTGCCTCGTCCGCTTATTCCTCTTCTTTCTGAAAGGTCATGTTCCATGTCCAATCGTCTGCGTTTTCGCAGTGGTCAGGTCGAACTGCACAAAGTGCGTGTCAACAGCGATACCGTGCTGGAAGCTGGTGACCTGGTTTATCTCGATACCGATGATGTCAAACCGGCGAGCGAGTTCGCCTTCGACACCGATCTCGCAACCACCCGGAGTAACTTTGCCGCTGTCTTTCTAGGGGTGTGTCATCAAGCCTCGGCGGATGGCGAGACCGCCGATGTCTCGGTCGATTTGAGTCCGCTGGCGGTTTATGAGTTCGATGTCGACGCCGACACGTTTGAACTCGGCAACAAACTGGCCTGCGATGGTGACTCCGATGGCCTGGCCGCCCAGCAGCTCGCCAAGGTGACCAATGCTGCCCATGCCATCGCCCGGGCCAGCGAGTTCAAAGCGACCGCGGCGTCTCTGCTCCGCGTGCAGTTCGCCTCGGCGTTTCATGCGGCATCGGCCAACGTGAACGCCGCCATCGGGTAGGCCGCACGCTCCATCAGTTTTCAAGTTTCGACATTCGCACATCAAAGGAATTGTCCATGCAAGGCAGTAGCCTCAAACATCTGGTGGAGTCGCTCGGAGCCGAGGGCTTCTACCACAAACTCTGTACGTTGCTCAACGAGCAGCAGTTGTCGGTCGATGACTTCAGTTACTACGAACTCGCCGAAGCCTGTGGTGTGCTGCCACAGTTGCGACGGCTGCGGGAATGGTCGGCCGATGGCACGCCGGTAACCGCGCTGCTGCGGGAATCGAACCCCGGCGTAAATACCAGCCTGTTCCAGGTGGTGACGGGCGAACTCATCGGTCGCAAGGTGATCGAGGGGTACGAAGACAAATCGGGCTTCATTGGCGACAAACTCGTCACCGTGATGCCCAGCCGTGTCCGCAACACGAAAATCGCCGGCTTTCGAGCATTGTCGGGACCGTCCGAAGTCCATGAAGGGCATCCGTACGAAGAGTCAACTTTTGAGGAAAAGTACGTTGCCACCTCGGAAACCAAGCAGGGGCGGGTCCTCTCCATCAATGAAGAGTTGATCGCGTTCGATCAAACGGGTGAGATCAACCGCCGAGCACGAGCGCTCGGATTCTATCTGCGGCAGGAACGGGAGCGGACCATTGTCCGCGCGGTGACCGACGCCGATGCTGCTGCGGGCAAATACGTCTATCGCCCCAGCGGTCAGGGCACCGCGCTCTATGCGATCGATGGTTCCCATCGCAACTGGATCGGGGCCGGGAACACGACTTCCGAGGATTTTGATGCCGCCGTTCCGCTCGTTGATTGGACCGATATCGACACGGCCCTCAACTATCGGGCGACCGAAGTCAAAGATGACCGCATCGACGGCACGGCAAGGCCGATCATGGCACCGGTCAAACAGATCCTGGTACCCGAACGGCTCCGTGGCACGGCTCGCAGCATCATTCATTCGACCGAAATCACCGTCTCCGATGGTGACCAGGAAACGCGATTTGCGAATCCCGTTCAGGGGTTGGTCGAAGTGCTGAGTTCACCCTTCATTGATGAGCAGGGCGGGCAAGCCATCAATGACTGGTACATCGGCGACTTCCAGAAGCAGTTCCTGTGGACCGAAATCTGGCCGGTGCAGACCTTCCTGCAACGGGCCGACAGCGATGCCGCTTTCGATCGTGATGTCGTGCTGCGGGTGAAAGTGCGGTACTACGGCGGCGTATCGGCGGTGGATACCGTCTTCGTCACCAAAGTGGATGGGGCCGCGTAGTCACGTGGCGTCCTTCGAGCCGCGGGGGCCATTTCCCCGCGGTTTTCTTCCACCTCATTCACAGGTCGATGGATTATGGCGGATTTGACATCGCTCGACAGCATCGCAGGGCAACCGCTATCGGAAGCTCAGATTCGGGGCATCCTCGCGCAGATCGACCTCGACATCACCAACCTGCTGCGGGATGGCAAGCTCGCTGCGGTGAAGTATGCCGTCGGTTCCAACATCGGTCCCAGCGCCGATCGGGCGGCTAATCTCAAGGCCTTGCTCGAAGCCCGTCAGCACTATGAAACGTTGCTCACGGCTTTCCCGGCCTGGGAAGTCTCGCAGGGTGTCGATGATTCCCCTTTCACTCCGGAGTAACCCATGGACGACAAACTCGATCGCGTCCTGGAGTCGTTGCAGCAGGTGGCCGTGAGCGTCGAAAGCCTACGAGTCTCGCTCAATCGGCTGATTGATGTCACCGAGGATCATGAACAACGACTACGGCGACTGGAAACCTGGCGGAACAACCTCACGCCGGTGATTGCCGTGAGCACGTTTGTGTTGGGTTCGCTCTTCAACGCGTTCCTGCATCGACTGCAGTAGTGGTCGATGGTTGAAAAGCCGCCACCGCCGAGTGGCGGGTTTATGATTTCGTCGATGGACCGTCCAGTCATCAGCAGCCAAATTGGAGACAACTCGTGATCCCAGACCGCTCGGAAGAACTTTCACTGGCGTTGGCAGACTGGGGCGTCACGATCACGCATCTGGCCGTCACTGCCGCGTTTGATGCCGAAACGCAAACGGTATCGGAAACCACCGCCACGACCGAGTTGCTCGCCATCCTGGGACCGCTCGAATCGAAAGTCCACGCATCTCTACCAGGCCAGCAACAACGGCAACAGCGATCCCTGCTTGTCCGTTCTACCGATTGGCCTGAGATCGATGCTGGCGTCACCCGCCGCGTGATCATTGAGGACGTGAGTTACGACATCATCGAGATCCTCGTTTCGGAAGCCGCTGGTTGGCTGCGAGTCACCGGTGTCCGCCGCGATTGAACCCACTCAGCATAGGCTCGGAAATGACCACGATCACTTTGTCACAAATCTCCGGATCACTTTGCCGGGCCTGGTCGGCAGCGATGGGCACCACCCCCCCGACGATATATCCCCAGATGTTCGCCAACACCGACCAATGGTCGACCTGGTATGAACTGATCATCGAGTCCTGGACACCCCGTTGGCCGCGTGCTGGTGACCCCGTGCAAGGGTCCATTGATGTGAGAGTGACCGTCTGTGCCAAGCCTACGATCACGGCCGCACAGGTGACTGCGCTCTTGGAACAAGCCCGCTTGGTCTTCAGTGGGCAGGCCATCGCCGTCCGCAGTTCTTCCAGTGATCCCATCGTTGGCCGAGTTCGTTTCCAGGACGCGGTAGTCCAGAACCAATCCGAGAAAACGGCTCATCCCGGCGGACAACTCTGGCAACTGCAATGGACCGGCAACGTGCTGGCGGAACAGTGATTGGCTAAGGGTTCAGGGCTGAGTGCTAAGGGCTAAACAGATACAGCGGAAGGCGTAAAGCAAAAAGCGGAAAGCCAGACTTGAGATTTTGGTATCCCGCCTTTGCTCTCAACTCTCAACCATCGACTCTTAACTTTCCAGCGAGCCAACATCATGCCCTTCACTTTCCGACCGGCAATTGTGCGTGGCGAGACGTTGTACGAACTGCCGCGGCCATTGCCTCAATTGAAGCTCGTCGATACCTGGGACAGCGAAGGCTTCAAAGTTCCCTTGCGTGACGGCGAAACCCGGCAGAGGCATTCTCGCAATGGCGTGGTGATCACCTTGTCCGGGGATGTGTTGAGTCATGATGGGACTTTGCAACTCGATGAACAGGCCATGTTCGAAACGCTCGAAGGCCTGCGGGCGGCGTTGCACGTCGGCGGTGAGACCGAACGCTATCGGCTCTATCTTTATTTCGATGCCGCGACTGAAACGTATCGCCACTTCCGCGACTGTTCGACATTGAAATTCGAATACGACCTTAGCGATGCCACGCGGTTCCGCTATGAACTGCAGATTCATGCGGAAGATCCGCAGCTTTATACGACCGGGCTGGAGTAAGCCAACTCGCGTTTCGCTCGCCCCCTTCCGCATACGGACCAATCATCATGGCCTATCAACGTCGCCTGCTCCGTTATGGTCCCTCGCCGGATGAACTGCTGGAATCGCTGGATGAGCGGGCCATTGCCGGTTGTCGATTTACCCTCGAACGTGTTGGCGGTTGCGGTGCGGGGCAATTGAAGTTGCGTGATGCTTTTGCCGATCGTGCGGCGTTGACCGTCGGAACCTGGATTGCCTGCGAGTATGCCGATGGGGATCGCTGGTATCTGGGCCAGATTGTGGAACGGGTCACCCAGAGTCCGGCGGGGATCACGTTGCAACTGGCGGGTCTGTCGCAACAGTTGCAGCAGGTCTTTCCCGGGGGATTCGGTGTCGACAGTGATGATCCGCCGCATCGGTATGCGCTCACCGATTTGTTTTCCGAAGATCCCGATCGTGCTCTGGAAACACTTGATGTGGTCGAACGTCCGGAAGACATCGTGCGGCTGCTGCTGTCGCAGTATGTCGTCTCGGCGACCAGCATCACCTATGTGCCGGAACTTGTGGAGAATGCCGACGTCATGGCCGATGTCGCCAGCTTGAAGTTTTATGGCGAAGAGTCGGTCAGTTCGATTCTCAAAGACCTGGCCTTGCGGGTGCAGCACGCTGCGTGGGGTGTGAATGAAGCGGGTCAATTTTACTTTCTGCCGGAACGCAGCACGCTGCTGATGACGTGCCAGGAAAGCGTGGATGCGGTCGAACTCCGTGAGTCAGTGTCTCACGATCAAATCTTCAATCGTGTGCTGCTCACCGGTGGCTACATTTATGGTCCGCTCGGCACCGCCCGCTGGCGTGCCAATTATCGGCAACCGGCGAGCATCGCGACGTATGGGGAACGTCGCATCAAAATCTGGGTCCCTTGGATTCGAACCAGCGAAGACTCACAGCAATTCGTGCGGGAATTCTTCGATGTCTATGCCCAGCCCACCAATCATTTCCGAGTGACGATCGCAAATCCGACGACCTGCCCTTGGCCCTGGTTGGGATGCGTGCGGCTGCTGGATAGTGAGAGCAATGAACTGATCACCGCTCAACCAGAACGTGTCATCGTGGAGTTCGACCACACCCCTGTGCTTACATTTGAACTCGGGCCGGATGATCCCCGCAAACTCTGGCCGTCGCCGCCGCATGAAGAACGCTATCCACGTGAACGGTTATCAGAATTTGATCTCACTGACCCACCGAGCGACTTCGGTTCTTCCAGCGATGATGAGAGCAGTGGTCTCACCAGCACCGCCAGTTCTTCTTCGGACGACATGACAACTTCGAGCGGATCGTGGTCCAGCAGTGAAGCAGGTTCCGATGCAGGATCGTCTGCCGCCAGCTCCTCGGCTGCTGAGTCCGATTCCGGAAGTGATTCGTCACTGGTTTCGTCGAGCATGCTGATATCGGACGCATCAAGTTCCGACATGAGTTTCGATAGCGATTCGTCGTCTGAACTGCCGCCACCGTGGTCGGGACCCGGTTCGAGTGGAGGAGGCGGGAGTGGAAGCGGCGGCAGCGGTTGGTCGGGGACGGGATCGCTCTAGCTGAGGGTTTCACAAATCAGATCGATCAAGACGCCCAGGGATAGCGATCCCTGGGCTTCAGACGCGGGTTGATCGACAGTATCAATCTGATGTCTGAGTCAACGACAACACGCCGAACGGGGATGACATCGATGACATCCGCTACTCAAGATTCGCCGCTGTTCTATCGCTTGGATACCGACCAGCATGTGCAGCCGATGCCTCTCGAGGATCTATATGGCGGGCCGCAAGCCTCGACGTGCTGGCTGATTGGTGGCGGACCGTCGCTCTGCGAGTTGCCCTGTGAGGAGATCGCCCGCAGTCCGATTCCCAAGATGACAATTAACTTGAGCGGCACGGGGTTATTGCGGCCAAACTTCTGGACGTCATACGATCCCACGGCACGGTTTCATCGATCGATCTATCTCGATCCCGGCATCCTCAAGTTTGTGCATCGTCGCCGGTCAATGGACCTGGTGCCTGAGACAACTTTCAAAGTGTGTGAATGCCCGGGTGTGATCTTTTTCGATCGTCATGACGGCCGTGATTTTTCGACGTTCCTCAGTCCCAATGCTCCGGGCATCATCGACTGGGCCGACTCCATGGTGCAGGCGATCGATCTGCTTTACCGGCTCGGTTTTCGCAAAATCTATCTCGCGGGTTGCGAACTGCGGGTGCGGCCGCCGGCAGAGTTATGGCAGCAGGCGTTGGAGCGCAAGATCCCGGTTGAACCGTGGGGCTTGCTCGGTGAGTTCTTCAAGGCGTGTGAAACTCATGGCCTATGGTCGGAAGAAACAGCCGCAACCAAGGACCTTGCCATCTATCACTTCGATGAATCGAAATCGCTGCGAGCGGCTGTGCAGACCGATCAGCATTACTATCGGATCACGCAATGCCTGCGGTTAGCACGGCGAAATCTGACACAGCATGGTTTGCAGTTGATTTCGGTGACACCGGAAAGCCGGCTGAACGATTACTTTCCGTATCAGCCCGTCGCGGAAGTCCTTGACGAGATGCGATTGCGAGTTGGTGATGCGGGACAGGAACCGACCCGGGGATTGTATTCGCAGCAAGCGTCCAGGGCTCCCGCGCTCTTAGGGCCGATGCGGGATGTCAAGCCGCCCAACTGGTCGGCGGCCCCTTCTCCGTTGAAACCCGGAAAGCCGGACGATGCACCGCAATTACTGGTCGAAGCCGAAGGCTGGATCGCGGCAGGGCATCGCTTTCAGGATGCGTATCGTACGCCGCAAGAGGTCGGTTGACGTCGGCGATTGGAACGCGATTCATGAAACCACGTCTGTTGCAGATTGCGAATGTCGGGCAGATTTGCGGTGGCACGGCGGCTTGTGCCTGGACAGTGACGCAGGCCTTGCCGGGCTTCGATCATCACGTGGCCTTTCTCAGCTCGATTCACGCTGACACCCGGCGAGTCTTTGTGGATGCAACGTTGCATGCCTGGACAACGGTGACATTAAACCTTGTGCGATCGGTCTGTCCGGATGTTGTACTGCTGCATAACATCTCGCCGCAGAAGCTGAATCAGCGGTTGCCGATTCCGACCGTGCAATACGTCCATTCTGCAGGAAGGAAAGCGGAAGCCGATGTCACGGTCTACTGTTCTCACTGGCTGGCTCAGCAATTTGAGGCTGATAGCGATGATGTGCTCTGGCAGGGGGTGCCGTTGGTCAATGTCGCGCGAACATCTGCCACAGATCGCCCATTGATTATCGGCCGCATCTGCACGCCCCAGTTATGCAAGTGGCCGATGGAGCTGATCGCGTTCTATGAAACATTGTCGCCGGTAGCTCCGGAGGTGTGGTGGGAATTCGTCGGCTGTCCGTCCGAATTGCAGGCTGGGCTCAAGCAAGCCTGTGGGGGGCGGGCTCGATTCTTTCCCGCGGGATGGGAACAGCGTCAGTTTTTGGGATGCTGGGACGCCTTGCTGTATCACCATCCGACCTTGCCGGAATCGTTTGGCCGCGTGGTGGCCGAGGCCATGCGTGCCGGTTGTATTCCCATTGTCGATCATATGGGCGGCTTCCGTGAGCAGTTGAGGGAAGGGGGCGGATTCCTCTGCCGAGACCTGAGTGACTTTCAGCAGGCCATGATACAACTCCGCGATCCGTCACTGCGCAAAACGCTGTCGCAACAAACGCTACAAATTGGTGAATCACGCTGGTCTCTGGATCGATTCGCAAAAGCTCTGCTGACCAGACTGGATGCTGCTGTCGCCCACTTTTCACGTGCAGCTTCTTGAAATCTACCGCGAGCCTTCGCCACTGGAGACGCCATCGGCGCGCCATTCCCGGGTGTCGGGATTGAATTCAATCCGTTGCAGACTGACGGGCGGTCGTTCCACTCCCGGCACAATTTGCGGCCAGAGCCGGGCCTTGTTCTTGCCGCGCGAAACCAGTTGATAAGTGCCACGAACTTCATCGAAGGCAATCTGGTCTGCGGAGGCTGCGAAACCATCGCCTTCCAGCCAGGCGTTGCCATCGCCCTTGATCTGAATGGCTTTTTCGGGTCGATCGGGAAGAGTAACTTGACGGACTTCCAGGACCGAGCACGACATAAAGCCCCCGCCTTTGGGTAACTGGTCGCGCGAGAGTGTCTGATTGGGCAGCTTCACCGGGCCATGCAGAATTTCGACCCGTTCCTTGAAGACGGCATAGTGATGATGCATATGGCCATCCATGCGGCCATCGAATTTGACGCGTGTGTATTGCCATTCCGAGGCATCGAGTTGGATGGGGGCGTTCGGCCGGGCCGATTGCGAGGCCACCAGGTTGGTGCGTGGGCCTTTGCCACGTCGCCACATTTCCATTACTCCGGGCCCTTGCGCCAGCATCTCGCCCGAGAGGCGGTTGATGTGCAGCTCCCAGACTTCCGCGGCTTGCTTCTCGATGAGCTTATTGGCCTCGTAGATCAAACTCAGCAGTTCGACATGGTCGCGACAGGTAATCGACTTCAGTTGAATGTTGTGCAGGTCGGTCGGCGGCCGCATGAAGTTGATCGGTTCGGTCAGCGTGACTTCCATTGTCGTGCACGAGAGGCGTCGGCCTTCGAGCATCGCGGTGGCATTGCCACGGAACGTTGCCAGTTGGCCATCGAACGACAAGCGGTCTTCCCAAGAGACGTTCAGCAGGGCGGGCGTTCCCAGCTTCTTTCCTTCCATGTCGGAAGTCATCGGAAACTGCAAGGCCCCGCGGCCCTGAATGTCAAACTGGTTATCGGCGCGGTGCAGATGCATTTCGCCCGCTTCCAGTTGGGTTTCTCCATTTCGGATGACGGCCGGTTTGCCATAGAGATGAAGCACCTGATCGTTCATGTTCCGATTTTCAACATGGGCCGAATCCGCGATGACCGTGAAGCCCTGCGTCTCTTCGGTCTTTGGCTGCTCCAGCACCACGCGGCCCTCTGTCCAGACATCGGCCAGATCAGGCGTTTGTCCCGCTCGGGGTCGCAAACGGACTCGGATGGTTTCTGCATGGGCATCGATGGGTTGCTTCGCCGACTGCTCTGTTGGGGCATCTTGTGCAGCCGGTTGTTCGACTTCATTGGAAGCCGTCATGACCCCTTCCGGTTCGGAGAGGGCCGCTTCGTGGTCGAGCCAGACGAGGAGTTGCTTGCCCCGCGCTTCGACTTGCGGATTGACGAGCACCACATTCTCGTGCGCTTCCATGCGTTCCAACTCGACCTGCCGCATGTTCGTGAGAAGCGCTGAGTTACTTTTGGTATCGTTTGAAGAGGTTTGCGCCGGCCGGAGCCAGACACGGATGAGTTCCGCACCGAGCGCACTTTCTTCCCGTGGTTGTCGAAACGAGGCGGCCTCTCGCAGTTCGATCAGATCGAGTCCACTCACCGGGTCGGACCCATGTTGCAGTTGGTAACGCCAATCGGCAGCAAAGGCAATTTCCCGATCTTTGGGATCTCGATAGACCACCCAACCCGGACCGCGGCACATGGCCGATTTCAGTTTCTGGCGATCTCCCAGTGTGAAAGTCACGTCGGGACATTGCAGAATCGGTTGGCGGGCCTGCAGGATCACCACCCCTTCAGGATGGGTCAGTCGGACTTGCTGTTGATCGCCGTGATACCACAGCGTTGTCGCCCGGCATTCAAGCTGATGTTGCGTGGAAGAGAGACGGATGACGGGAATCTCATCACCCTCTTCATTGGGATAGGCCTCGGCCTGCAGCCAGCGGAACTTCAACCGGGGATGAAGCTGCTGATACAATCCCGGCTGGCCTTCATCCGGCAACATCCGAGTTGGTCGGCCATCGTCCGGAGCGGCAAATTGCAGGCTCAAGCGATCGCATTCGATCGAGTCATACTCCGTCGGTCCGGTTTGTCGGAATGCCGCCACATCGTCGGAATACACCGCCCGCTGCTGTAACACATCGTAGATAAAGCTGCCGCTGCAGTTCACGGTCAATTCGAGCGGTTCGTCTTTCTCTTCGAGCTGCAATTTCATCTGCACATTGCGGCTGAGTTGCAGATCCTTCACGCCGAAAATGTGAGGCCGGTCATTGCCCGGAGAACCGGCTTGACGAATCAGATTGACCTGCATTTTATCCGCACTGCCTCGATTGCCGGCATACTCGAAGCGAACAGGGGAATCACTCCAGAGAGCGTCGCCCGCTTCCGAGAAATAGAAGTTGCGACCATCGAGCAACATCCCATTGGGGCCGGTCATTTGAGCCCGGCCGAGTAACTGTGCTGTCACCATGCGACCCGGCTTGGGGTCTGGCATTTCGAAGGACCCTGCAAATTTCACCAGGGCGGATTCGCTTACCAGTGTGATGGCTTCTTCGTCGCCCGTTTTGGGATTCTTGGTCATCCAGACCAGGGCGAATGGTTGGAGGCGGATGCGGCCAGCGTCTCCTTCCGGAATCCATTGATTCGTATAGACGAACGAATTGGAACTGTGGAGGTTATAACGGGCCTGAGCCGCCCATTCCTGCTGCGGAAGAAACGTTTTCGCAACCCGCACATTTTCGAGAGGCCGCGAAGAGACCGGCGCTCGTGGAATGACCGGCGAACTCACCGTCAACGTGGGGAGTTGTATGAGGGGTTGCATGCACACGGCATAGCCGACGTAGACCCCTGTCAATGACAGGGCGACAGCGACCGTGAATAACAACCGGGATACCATAGGTTCAAACGGCTCTTGCAGAATCGTGGTTGGTCAAATCGTTGTTCACAATTCCCGCGTGAAAACACCACCATTGAGGTGGCAGCGATCAGGTCATGTTCGGCATCAGACCCAGCACATCGGTGATGTCGATGAGACCCACGGGATGACCTGTGGCATTGACGACGGGCAATTCACTCAAGTGGCGTTGACTCATCAATTGCACGGCTTCACCGAGGATCGCCGTCTCAGCAATTGTGATGGGTCGGGCCGTCATCACTTCCGACATCGACCGATCGAGTTGTTCGTCACGGCGTTGTTCGAGTAACCGGGCCAGATCGCTATCGGTGAAGAGACCACTCAAGCATTGTTCGGTATCGACGAGCATCACCGCACCGGTGCGACGACCGGGGCGACACAGTGTGGTCAGCACATCTCTGACAGTGGCTGTCTCGCAGGCGATGCGGAGTTCGTCCCCTTTCCGCATGATCTCGTTCACGGGTGTCAAACGCCGTCCGAGACTGCCCCCCGGATGAAACCGTCCAAACTCCTGCGGTGTAAACCCACGGGATTCCGCAACGACGATCGCCAGGGCATCACCGAGGGCCAGCATGGCAATCGCACTTGATGTCGGTGGCAACCCATGCAGACCCGCTTCCGCAATCTGTCCCAGGCACAAAGTCACATCGGCTTGCGTTGCCAGGGTGCTCAGGGGACGTCCGGTCATGGCAATCAGCGGCACTCCCGCCTGTCGTAGTGAAGGCAGCAGTTGAACGACCTCGCTGCTTTCGCCGCTGTTCGAAAGAATCAGCATGACGTCG
Organism: bacterium; assembly: GCA_016125225.1. Taxonomy (GTDB): domain Bacteria; phylum Planctomycetota; class Planctomycetia; order Planctomycetales; family Planctomycetaceae; genus DSVQ01. The sequence continues at coordinate 417,869 of WGME01000004.1, forward strand.
TCACGACCGACACAGCCGAGGTCGCCATGAAAGGCTTCGGTGGGATGCAGGAAAAACGAGCGCGTGCCGGTGGAACAAAACGTGGCGACCAGCTTCTGCCCGATCAACCCCGCCTTGCCGACGCCGGTGACAATGACACAGCCGGTGCATTGAGCGAGTTGCTCGACGGCGGCACAGAACGACGCATCGAGCCGACGAGATAAATCGAGCAGAGTTTGCCCTTCGTGGACAATCACGTCTCGCGCGGTACGCAGTTGCTCAAAATGCGAATAGGGCACAACGGCCGCGGCTGCCGTTTGCATAAGTCCGCCTCCTTGCGGTCTCGCTGCCACGCCGGCCTGGCGCGGACCGCGGATGGTAGCTGTTCCGGCGGTTTCCGGTCAATTGGGGATCGGGGAGCGATTTTCCCATCTCTCCCCTTGCCCGGGATGGGTTGCGCGTGTTAAGACATATGTCGTAACGTGCTCAACATTAAGGATTTGCGAAGAGTTCAGGCGGTAGATTCGCATGCAGGTTCTCGTCACAGGCGGAGCAGGCTTCATCGGTTCGGCGGTCATCCGGGATATGCTGACGCAAACGTCCTGGAGCGTGGTCAATTGCGACAAACTGACCTATGCCGGGAACCTGGAATCACTTGCAAGTGTTTCCGGCGATTCACGTTACGTCTTTGAACAGGTCGATATCTGCGATGTAGCCGAGGTCGCCCGGCTGTTCGATCAGTATCGTCCGAACGGGGTGATGCATCTCGCTGCGGAATCCCATGTCGACCGGTCGATCGACGGCCCGGCCGACTTCATTCAGACGAACATTGTGGGCACTTACACGCTTCTGCAGGCGGCCCGGAATTATTGGTCGACGTTGGCTGGTGCCGACCGCGACGCGTTCCGTTTTCATCACATTTCGACCGATGAAGTGTACGGATCGCTGGGGGAGGACGGCTACTTTTACGAGACCACACCGTACGACCCGAACTCTCCTTACGCGGCGAGTAAGGCCTCCTCGGATCATCTGGTGCGGGCTTGGGAACACACGTTTGGCCTGCCGACGATTGTGACCAATTGCTCGAACAACTACGGGCCCTATCAGTATCCCGAAAAGCTTATTCCGCTCATCATTCACAATGCCCTCGCCGGGAAGACACTGCCGGTCTATGGCACGGGGGCCAATGTCCGCGACTGGCTGTATGTCGAAGACCATGCCCGCGCGCTACGTCGGGTCTTCACCGCAGGCCAAGTCGGCGAGACCTATAATATCGGCGGACACAACGAACGCAAAAACATCGACGTGGTGCACGAACTCTGCCGATTGCTGGATGAACTCGTGCCAGCTTCGCCCTTCCGACCACATGCCAAGCTGATTCAATTCGTGACTGATCGCCCAGGTCACGATCAACGCTATGCGATCGATGCCAGCAAGATCGAACGCGAACTCGGCTGGAAACCAGAGGAAACCTTCGAGACCGGTTTGCGGAAAACCGTCGAATGGTATCTCGACAATCAGGGATGGTGTCAACGAGCCATGGCCGGCCGTTACCACGGCGAAAGACTCGGGAAAGGCTAAGGGTTCAGGGTTTAGAGTTGAGAGTTCAGACATGATTCTCAGTTCGGCCCCGCAATCCAAATGCCTTGCTCTTATCTATCAACCCTTAACTCTCAACCATCGACCATACACATGACCCGCAAAGGCATCATTCTCGCAGGGGGATCGGGGACACGGTTGTACCCGGCGACCAAGGCCATCAGTAAGCAACTGATGCCGGTCTACGACAAACCGATGATCTACTACCCATTGTCCACGCTGATGCTGGCGGGCATTCGTGACGTGCTGATCATCACCACGCCGCATGATCAGCCGTTGTTTCAGGCCCTGCTGGGAGATGGCACGCCCTGGGGGATTCGCATCGAATACGCCATCCAGCCACAACCCAACGGACTGGCGGAGGCATTTCGTATTGGAGCTTCATTTGTCGGTGACAATCCAAGTTGCCTGGTGCTCGGCGACAACCTCTTCTATGCGCATGGATTAGCTGAAACCTTACAGCAGGCGTCGCAGCGGACGGAAGGGGCCACGGTTTTCGCCTACCCCGTGCGTGACCCCGAACGGTATGGTGTGGTCGTCGTTGATGCCCACGGCCGACCCACCGAGATCGCCGAAAAACCGAAGCAACCGAAGTCACGCCTCGCCGTGACGGGTCTTTACTTCTATGACCAGCAGGTGATCGAAATTGCCCGCGATCTGAAACCTTCGGCTCGTGGCGAACTTGAAATCACCGATGTGAACCGCATCTATCTGGAACGGGGGCAACTCTATGTCGAAGAGTTCGGCCGTGGTTCCGCCTGGCTCGATACTGGCACCCACGAGTCACTGCTCGAAGCCGCGACCTTCGTCAGCGTCCTCGAATCACGACAGGGCTTGAAAATCGCCTGCCCGGAAGAAGTCGCCTGGCGCATGGGCTTCATCGATCAGCAACAACTCGCCGCCCTCGCCGAACCCCTCAAGAAAAGCACCTACGGCCAATACCTGCTCGAGTTGCTGCAGTCGAGTCGTTGAAGACGGATGTTCCCTGAATAGTAATGTGTGATGATCAGCGATATTGGTAAGTGGGACATCAATATGAGTTCGGCTATCGTCGACTAATCAATCGGCGCAGCGGCCACGTCAGTGCGAATCCCAGCCGGTGGCTCAGGGATTGCGTAATCTCTCCCATTTCATCCACGAGGTGCCGTGCAAAGTGATGCTGCCCCGCAAAAAGATCTGGCAGGCATTCCGCCGGGAGATGTTCTGCAAGTTGGGGGTAGACATCAAGGAGTTTGAGAGAGCGGGTCAACCAGGCTTGTGTACTCCAGACGCCGCCGGAATGTAATCGATAGCAGGCCATGGGTTCAGGCAGCATGCCGATTGGGCCACATCGAGCGGCGAGGAGACACAGCGGCCAATCACCCATGGGCATCGTCCGCACCCAGTCTGGAAGTGCTGGCAACATGTCTCGGCGGATGACAAGCGAACACGTCTGAATGCAATTGCCACGGCAAAGATCAGCGAATGTGACTTCCGATGCAATGTGTCGAGGGTGGACCTGCCCCGTGGGTTGCCCGTTCTGATTCACATAGATCACGGGATGGAAGCAACCGCTCCAATGGGGGTGGGCTTCGAGGGCTTCGATCTGCAGTTTCAGTTTCTGGGGATTGGTCCAGTAATCATCCCCTTCCAGAAACGCAATAAAATCCCCCGTGCAGGCTGCATACGCATCCAGGAAATTGGCCATCATCCCCAGGTTGGAAGCATGCAGCCTTGGCTGAATCTGTCCTGGATAGGCTGTGGCGATGCTACGAATCACATCAGCAGTACGATCGGTCGAAGCATCTTCACCGATGATGATTTCCAGTGGAGCGACACCCTGTTGATCGAGTGCGCTTCGTACGGCCTGTTCGATGTAGTGTGCATGATTGTAGGTAATCATGCACACGCTGACTTTCTTGGTTGTCATCTCAAAGAGAATCCATCAAACGCATCGCCCGGAGCAAGCCGGGCTTCCAGTTGCTCACTCAGTTCCGCGGAATGAGTCATCGCCCAACGCAGAATATCCCCGATTTGAGCGATCATCTCCGGCGTCACAGCGGTTCCCGTGGGCATCACAATCACTCGTTGCACCACATCCTCGGTTACCGGTAACAGCAGATAGGCGTTCGGATAGTAGGCGCGGTAAGGTTCCATGCGATGCACGCCCGGGAAGAAATATCGTCGGGCCAGCACGTGGTGAGCATGTAACACCTGCAGAATCTGATCACGAGTCAATGGACAGACTGCGGGGTCAACATCGAGAACCAGATACTGATAGTTCTGTCGCTCGGATTCGTTGTAACTCTGTACCGTGATGCCCGGCAAATCAGCAAGGGCCTGTTGATAGGCCTGATAGTTTCGGTAGTTGACTGCAATAAAGTCCGACATGCTATCAAGAGAAGTGAGGCCCACCGCCGCAGAGAACTCACTCATCTTTCCATTCGTACCAATGTAAATCACGCGGTCATAACCGGAAAAACCAAAATTCCGCATGAGTCGCATTTTGTCGGCGAGCGCATCATTATTCGTGACGACTGCACCACCTTCTGCACAGTTCACAAACTTTGTCGCATGAAAGCTGAAGACCTCTGCAAGACCAAAAGACCCGATAGGTTGATTTTGATGGCCACATCCGAAGGCGTGAGCTGCATCGTACATCAGTATGAGGCCATGCTTATTGGCGATACACTCCAACGCGTCGGTGTCGCAGCCGCGACCCCAGACGTGCACACCGATAATCGCCGATGTGCGTGGAGTGATAAGCCGCGCTATCTGCTCCGGATCGATGTTGTGCGTGACAGGATCGATATCGCAGAACACGGGAGTCAGCTGCTGCCATTGCAGGGCATGCGCCGTCGCCACAAACGTATAGGCGGGGACAATCACCTCGCCCGTCAGACCGGCCGCACGAGTGGCAATTTCCAGCGCCACCGTAGCATTGCACATCGCGACACAATGCCTGGTGCCGGCAATCGCGGCTACCCGCGCCTCAAATTCGCGGACCAGCGGTCCATCATTCGACAACCAGTTGCGATCCAGCAAAGCATCGATCCGCTCCTGCAACCGTTGACGATCACCCGTATTCGGGCGACCCACATGCAAGGGGTGCGGTAATATCGCAGAACGTAGGAGCGGAGTACTCACGTTGGCCCTATGTCACGCTGAGGGATCCTGAAGGCATTGATGCTGCAGTTCTTGCAGACGATTGACATTTCGCGACAACGGAATGACTCGTGCAGGATTACCTGAAACGATAGTTCCTCGCGAAACTGACTTTTGGACGAGTGTCAGTGCGCCCACAGCAGATCCATATTCCAGCGTGACATTCGGTAAGATCACTGCGCCGCTACCGATAATCACATGCTGGTGCAAATGAATCGGGCCTGAAGTAACCCTGCGATACTGGTTCGGTACTGTGGGATTCGTGAGATATCCTTCCGTAAAATCGTCGGTCGAAGTGAAGAGTGAGACGCGTGCTGATAATCCAGAGAAATCTTCGAATGTAACAGCACCACCGGCACCAAAGATGTAGCAACCGACTCCCAGGTGAACATGATTTCCAATCGTCAAGCCCTCTGCACTGGCACTCAACATGCAGAAGCAGTCGATACGGACATGGTCTCCAATGGAAATGTGCTCGCTGCCAAAAATTCGTACCGACCGGTCCAGCCGCACATCCTGTCCGCAATGACGGAAACGAAATGCCGCGAGTTCTTCAGGAGTGTAACAGTGCATACATCCACCGTGCTGGTCATTAAGACAAGGTCGATTGAAAATGACTATGACGCCTCGCAGACGAGAGACGATTCGCGGCGCGTTTCGCGATTCTGCAGCGGAATGTGATCACTCTCGCCACAACCGACATCGGTGATCTGCGTGAAGCCGGCCTCATGCAGGCGACGGTGGAGTTCTTCACGATCGTACAGCCACAAATGCCCCCATTCGCGGAAGCAGATGTTGACCATCTCGCACCCGGTTTTGATCCACGTGTAACCATATTTCTCCAGCCAGGGCTGTTGCTGCCAATCTCCGTCCATATATTGGCGCACGCACTCTCGCATGTCGGGCATGGCGATTCGCAACACGCCTCCAGGTTGCAGCACGCGGCGGCATTCCTTCAACAGGTTCAGGCCATCCTGCGGGTTGAGATGCTCCAGAAAGTGTTCGCTATAGATGTACTGGCAAGATGCATCGGGGCAGGGGAGTCCATCTTGTGCGAACCACACGGCGTCAATGTGTGAGAGCGCGGGATTTGCATCCAGATGAATCCATTCCGGAAAGTGGATGTCTCCACAACCAAGATGGAGTTGGTAGGGTTGAGGCCGCTTGAGCAAACGTCGCTGAGCAATCCGCCTGCGACGGCGCGACTTCATCAAATTGGTTGCGCGTGAAAGCAATGTCAGCATCATGTTCCTTCAACAACGGTGCCAGTCGTCTCAGGTGCGGACAGAAGCGGGATAGCAGACCAGGAAAGTTGCGGCCGCACCGCGCCAATCACTTTGCCGTACCATTCTTCACGCGAAGTATCGTCGGCGATCGTCAACAGTAACGCATCATCAATCCGCCATTCGCAGGCAGAGCGATCACGAATCATGTAGAGCTGCAGGCGATAGGTTTCGTCATTCAGCAGATGGGGAGGAATCGTGCAGGTGCAGCGGTACTCTCCGCGTGACAGCGGTTCTGCCAGGATGGAATTTCGCAACATGGGGTAAGTATTGAAAACGGGGACACCTTCGGCGGTTTGCAGAACAACGCTGGGGTTCAGCAGCAACTGGTCTTCCAAAGCCCAGAAGTCGATCTCCAGATGAATCGATGAGCCGATCGTCAGCTGCCGCGGATCTTCATTGTCAGAAAATGCTGCGATTCTCTTGAGCCGTACGGCGGGAGTTCCGGGAGCGGTGTCGGGTGTGCCCCAGTGTTTTTCCAGGCAAGGCCGTTGAATGTCTGAGAGATACTGTTGCAGAACGTGACCGGTTTCGTTGATGTCGCGTGACTCGCCATGATCTAGCCACAGAACTCTTTGGCACAAAGAGCGGACCGCAACGAGATTATGACTGACAAATAGCACCGTGCGGCCGCTGCGGGCCACGTCGCTCATTTTCCCCAAACACTTCTTCTGGAAAGCGGCGTCACCAACGGCGAGGACTTCGTCGATAATCAGGATTTCGGGTTCGAGATGTGCGGCGACGGCAAAGCCCAGGCGGACATACATGCCGCTGCTGTAGCGTTTGACCGGAGTATCGAGGAACTGTTCGACATCGGCGAAGGCGACGATTTCGTCAAAGCGGCGGCGGACCTCGGCGCGGCTCATGCCGAGGATGGCACCGTTGAGATAGATGTTCTCACGGCCGGTCAGTTCCGGGTGAAACCCCGTGCCCACTTCGAGCAGGCTACCCACCCGGCCACGGACACGTATGCGGCCGGAGGTCGCCTCGGTGATGCGGGAGAGAATCTTCAGCAGCGTGCTTTTGCCAGCTCCGTTGTGACCGATGATGCCGACCACTTCTCCTTCCCGCACTTCGAAGGAGACATCGTTCAAGGCCCAGAAATCGCGGGTTGTGGCCTCGGTTTCGGTTATGCATCGAGTCCCCTGTCGCCACAACTTCCGAGGCCATTGCCGTGCGGCATTTCCCAGGTGATATAACGATTCGGAGAGGCGATAATACGGCTCTCGCGTTCCAATCTGGAACCGTTTGCTGACACGATCGACTTGTAAGACCAGGTGGCTCATGATTCAGATGCGATCTGCCAGGAATCGATCGACACGCAGGAAGTACCGGACACAGCCGACCGTGATCACGCTCATTGCTGCCAGCGTGATTAATGCTTCGGACAGTGTCGGCGCGGGGGTACCAAGCAGTGACCACCGCAGGCCCTCCAGAAGGCCGGTCAGCGGATTCAGATGAAACAGCCAGCGCCATTGAGTGGGAATCAGAGCGGATGTCTCATAGACCACGGGCGACAGAAAGAAGCCGGTCTGTAACAGGAACGGCACGGCGAAACCGACATCACGATAGAGAGCATTGAGTGCGGCCAGTCCGACCGCCGCCATTGCGGAGCAGAGAATGATGCCCAGAACGAAAAACGGTGCCAGGACAGCCGTCGGCGATAACGGTTGCTGACAGATTAGCAGCATCACACCCAAAAGCGGCAACGACACGAGCAGATCCAGCAGCGGGGGAACGATGCAACTCAGCGGCAGGCAGATCCGCGGGAAATAGACTTTGGTCACGAGCGCTTGATTCAGCACCAGCGAGTTCGTGCCCTGAGAGACCGTCCCTGCGAAGACTTGCCAACCAAGTAAGCCCGTCAGCAACACCAGAGAATAAGGGACACTCGCCTCTGCGGGATGAGACCCTAACAGACCGAACATCGTCATGAAGATCAGCATTTGGGCCAAGGGTTGTAACACGGCCCAAGCGACACCGATGAGTGTCTGCCGGTAGCGGACCTTGAGATCACGCAGGCCGAAAATGACAATCAGTTCACGATGGGTCCAGAGGTCGTGACAGATCGTCCAGAAGCTGGTGTGGCCGCCCCCAAATTCTTGCCAGACAGCATGAGTTTTTGTCGACGCTAGATTCGGCTCTCGATCTGCGGACATCGGAACTGTCCCTGAGAGCGTCGCGACAGACGGTGATTCCGGCGGATACATGATCGGTCAACAAACCCGGTCAGGCTCGTCGCTTTCGGTTGGTCGATAACTCGCGATAACCGTCCATCCGCATTCCCCATCGATCTTCTGAGGACGGGAACTTCCCGGCAGCGGGAACAGATCGGAAGTCTGGACGCGGTGCAACAGCATACCGTTCGACGCAACTCCCTGCCAAAACACGGGTTGTGAATTTTTGGCGAAGATGTGTCGGCGTTGTTGTGGCCAGGCCAGCCTGCCAGAGCCTAAGTCAAGCACAGAGAGGGGATTATCGCTCGCGACGCTTCATCGCTTTCGGGAGTTCGAGTTCGAATTCCCGCTGCAGTTCCGTGACCGATTTGCCCATGATGTCTTCGAATTCCGACAACCTGGCATCGGGTCGATCGACGCTGAGTGGTTTCTTTTGTGCGTAGTGACGCACCAGTTTGTTGTACTGACTGCGATATTTGGTCACCAGCAGCCAGTGCAGTCCCCAGGCATGCCCGTAGGCTTCGGCAGCCAGGACATCTCCCTGAAACGCGGCGTCCTCGGTAATCACGTCTTTCCAGCCAATGCGGGTGGCTTTCAAAGCCAGCGGTCCGTAGCGATCGCTCACCACCCGTGGCCCACTGGTGACTCGCGAGCCATCTCCTTCAAAACCGGTGGCGATGCCTTCATTGAACCAGGCGGGCACCGGGGCCAGTCGCTGCAGAATTCCACGGTTATAAACCTGCTGATGGACCGCTTCATGCAACGGCGTGTCGAACGTCGCACATTCCCGGAGCCGGATGACCAACCGATTGGAAAGCAGGCTGTAAAATGCCGCGATGTTTTCTGGGGACAACCCTTGCTGGCCGGTCACCATGACGGTGTAGGCATCAAACTGCCGATCCGATTCGAAGATCAGTGCCACGAGCGGATATTTGACGGGCGTGGTTTCCACGCGGGCCTGTTTGACGAACTGTAGAAACGTGGTCTGGCGGCCTTTAAAGAATTCCCCCGCCTTTTTGACGATCGACTGAAACTGTTTCTGGGATTGGAGATCGGCGGGTGCCGTCGTGGCGCGAATCAGGGCGATGACAAAGGGCTTCTCGACTTCGATTACCAGCCGTTCCGCGCCGAATTCCTCCTGTAATTGTAGGACCATGCCTTCATGCGAAATGGGCGTTGGATCGGGGCTGGATTTGCGTTCGACCAATAACGCATCGGGAATGATTAGCAACTGGCCATCTTCGAGTTCCAGGGCATGGCCTTCCGGGCCATAACCCAGGTGACGGGCCTCGATCGAAGTGTCTGGCTGTCCATCGCGTTGGCGGATGACAAAAGATTCTGCGATCGCGCTACCGGAAATGATGAACGCAATTGCACATGTGTGGACAGGAAACACGCACCGGCTCAGGAGCAGCAAGTTGCACAGCGGTCGCGATCTGGAAGTCCGAACAACGCTCGCAATCTTCCTGTCCGAACGGGATTCCGACATCTTAGGGCTCCTGTGAGACAGGGGGCGACAGGGGCAGCGGAGGGCGACCTCTTTTAGACTAACGCTCAATCTGCAGCGGAACCAGCAGAGAAACGGGTGGTTTCTTCCAGAACTGCAGGAATTGATCGTCGCTGGACGGTTGACGTCTGGCAGTGAAGTTGCCATCATGCCGGACTCTTTTGTGGTTCTCTAGGCAGATCAGGTGCGGCATCGACCGCACGGGAGTGAGTCGGATGGGTCGTTACACAGGTCCCAAGGGACGTGTGAATCGCCGGTTGGGTGCGATGGTTTTCGAGAACACCGGTGCGGTGAAAGCGCTCGAACGTCGGAATTCTCCCCCGGGCATGGCAGAACGTCGTCGCAAGCTGTCGGTGTATGGGGAAGCCCTCGCCGACAAGCAGAAGATCAAGTATTATTACGGTATTCGCGAAGCGCAACTCCGTCGCTACTTTGGCATTGCGAAAGCCAAAAAGGGTAACACCGGCGACATTCTGATGGTGATGTGCGAATCGCGGCTGGATAACGTGGTCCGCCGGGCTGGCTTCACCTCCACCCGTCCGCAAGCCCGCCAGGGAATCGTGCATCGGCACTTCCAACTGAATGGCAAGACGGTCGATAAGCCCTCGATGTTCGTCAAGCCGGGCGATGTGATCACAATCCGCAAGCGTCCCAACCTTCAGCGGATGTACCGCGACACCGTCGAAAGCTCGAACCGTCAACCCTGTGAATGGGTGCAGTTCGACGCCAAGGAACTGGAAGCCCGCGTGGTCGCCCTGCCGACCAGCACCGACGTTTCCCTGCCGATCGAGCTGGGGCGTGTCGTGGCTTTCATGTCGCGCTAACCTCGAAAAACTGGATCGCTGGCCACGGGATGGATGTCCCGGTGGCCAGAGCATCAGCCGCGTCACCGAGTCTCGCTGCTTTCTGACAGTAGAAGGCCGTTCGACTGTTGTGATGCGGCTGTGTCGCTTACAATTCCGAGAGATTGGCAACCAGATCGGAATGCAGTCGGGGTCTGATCATGTTTGATGGTCGCTTTCCTACCATCTTGTTATTCGGAGCCCCCGGTGCGGGCAAGGGAACTCAGGGAGCCATTCTCGGGCACATTCCCGGGTTCTACCATCTCGCCTGCGGCGACGTCTTTCGCTCGCTGAACATCAACTCTCCCGAGGGGCGTGAGATTTATCACTACAGCTCGCGCGGGGAACTGGTGCCCGACGAGTTGACCGTGCGGGTCTGGAAGAAAGCCCTGCATGGGCAAATTGCCATCTCGCGGTACAAACCCCCTGATGAGTTTCTGATTCTCGATGGCATTCCCCGCAATCAGCACCAGGCGAAGATTGTGGCGGACCTGATCAACGTCCAGCACGTCATCCACTTGGTTTGTGCCAATGTCGATGCTATGGTCGACCGCATCAAACGCCGTGCGATTCGGGAAAACCGCGTCGATGATGCGAATGAAGAAGTGATTCGCAACCGTTTCGAAGTCTATCAGGCCGAATCGGAACCGGTCATCAACTACTACCCAAAAGAGATCGTGTCGCAGATCGATGCGATGCAGTCGCCCGCTGAAGTTTTGAAAGAGATCCTGTCGATTCTGGTCCCCCTGCAGAATCAGTGGTTGGCGGGACTGCCGGATGACCCCTTGCCCGCGTGATTCGCTTGAGCCGGGGCGTCTTTTCCCACAGGGACTTGCTCGTCGAGCCAGGCTAAGATTGTAGCGGCGATGTCCGGCCAATCGGCTTCCTGCAGTACTTCGTGAACGTGATCGGGATAGGTAATCAGTCGCGTGGACCGCTGACCCCGGGCAGCCACGAATCGCTCTACAGCCGCCGGGTCAACGGTGCGATCAGCCAGGCCTTGCAGCACCAGCACAGGGCAGGTGACGTCATCGAGTTGCTGCCAGACATCGCGTAGTCCCTGTTGCATGGCATAGAACCACCGCACCGTGACCGACCGGATTAACAACGGATCAGCCAGCCGCTGTTCGAGAAATGCCGGATCTCGGGTCATGTTGCGTGGGTTGATGCGGGTGCGGAAACGTGTCTGGGGCGCGAGGTAGACCAGCACGCGGCCGATCGCCCGTTTCCACAACGCGACGGGATGCAGCAGGCCGAGCAACGGGGCGGTTAACACTAGCGCCTTGGGGGGCGGGGTGGTTTCCGCCAACCGCAATGCCAGCAGCCCGCCAAAGCTGTGGCCCAGCACCACATCGGCTCGACCGCCGGGGCAGAATTGTTGCTGCAGATCGGTGAGGTCATTCAGATAATCTTCCAGGCTGACAACATCAGTCCGTTCGCCTCCAGACCGGCCATGTCCGCGATGATCGGGCAAGATCACCAGCCATCCCGCCTGTTGGAAGAGGGGACGCAGATGATCGTATCGCCCACCATGCTCGCACCCGCCATGAACCCACAGTATTGAGCCACGGATTGGGACAATAGGACGCCAGAGACGCACGAAAAGCTTGAGACCATCACGGGCCACAAACTCGGTGACCTCTTCGCCAACAGTCGTATTGCTCACGGACGGACTCACTTGCTGTCGGCGAGGTGAAGTAACGCATCCAAAGCGGCCCGCAGGTCATCCGGGCGGACATCCGTTGCGGCAATGTGACCCGTGCGATCGACCAGCATCAGGCAGGGAATCAACGTCACATGGAAGGCCTCTTCGGCTGTTTCGCGGTCCAGCACCACCCGCCAGGGAATCGGCTGGCTCATCCGAAACTGTTCGACATCGCCGGGTGACTCATCAAAACTGATCCCGAGGAATTCAACTCCCAGGCTATGAAATTCGGCATACCGCCGACGCAACCGTGGTAACTCTTCTATGCAGGGACGACAGTTCGTCGCCCAGAAATCGAGCATCACCACTTTTCCCTGCAGGGTTGACCAGTCGAGTGGTTGGCTGTGAATGTCAGCGGCGGCCAATGCCGGAACGGGCTGTCCCACCAGCTTCAGTCGCTGCCGTCGACGCTCCGCAAAGTCCTTCAGTTCCGGGTTGAGAAAATAGGTTTCAGACAGTTGTTGGTAGACGGCGTCGGCTTGCTCGGGTTGTCCGCGAAGTTGCCAAGTCAATGCCAGGGACTGTGCCAGGTCTCCGGCGATGTTCGGTAGTCGGAGTCGCAACGCGCGGAGAAATTGCGTCCAGGCCTGAGTCGACGCCTCAATATCACCACGCTGAGCCCAGCCGATTGCCAGCACTGATTGCGCAAGTTGGTGAAATTCGGGAGTGACCGCAAGATCTGGCGGATTGGGGAGTTGTGCGGTTTCGATGGCCGCGGCTTCCCAACCATAGTCCCGAGCAGTTTCCAGTACCCAGGTGCGGGCGGCGAGAGTATCCGCTGCCTGGGGATTTTTCAGCACAGCCACGCGGATTCGGTCGAACGTTTCACGAATTCCTGAGGTGTGCAAATGGTGGAACTCTGTCGAGTTCGGGGTTTCTGCGGGGGAGTTCTGCGCAACACATGGGTTTGTAAAGAGTTGCGTCAGGATTGTCAGGCCGATTCCCAACCGGACGGCCTGTCGCAATCTCCGCTGACAGAATGGGAAGTCGCAGAGGCTGTTCACCATCATCAGGATCATTCCACACATCAGGATGTGAAAAGGCTGTTCATCGTGGAAACGGTGTTCGCGGCAGAACAGGCAATTGCAGTCGACCGCGAGCAGGAGTAAAGTAACAAAGTGAGTCAATCTGTGTCACCATCACGCGTTGCTGTCATTAACATGGGTTGATGAGAGCTTCTGAAATATCGTCGCATCCTTGCCGGATGCGTCTGCATCGCATACGCCTCGCGTGCCCCTAATTTTGAGGGAGTTCGCCGTGAAAACCGGGTCAACAATCGCCACGGATGCTGCTGCTTCCGGAACGAAATTCCGACTGCTTGATTTATCAGCCTGGAGTCTTAGCTTGGGGCTGCATGTGGCGGCCCTGTTGGGGCTGTCGCTGATTTACTTCGATGTCGAACAGCATCTCACGACGGTCATCGACAGCGTCTTCGATGATGCTGACCCCAATCAGTTTAAGTTCGATGCGACCGCCGTTGACCAGATCGGAAATGATAGTTCGGTCAACACCCTGGCGGCATCACAAGCCGCGGCCACCGCGGTGGGGAAGAATCCTCAGGAAGAGATTCAAAGCCAGATCGACGAAACGCTCGATGTGCAGGTGCCCTCGCCGAATGACATCGTCGAGCCTCCCAAGGCGGAAATGCTCTCTCAGGTGGCGACCACCGGCGGCACGGAATACACGGGCGGCGTGGAAGGTTCGATCGATCGTCTCGCCTTTGAAATCGCCAACTCACTCCGTGAAAAGAAGACGCTCGTCGTCTGGTTGTTCGACGTCTCTCCCTCTCTCAGCGTGCGTCGTGAAAAGATCGCCGACCGCGTGGAGAATGTTTACGGCCAGTTGAACACGTTGAATGTTGGGTCGGATAAGGCTCTGCGGACCGCGATTGGTGTCTTCGGTGAAAAGACCTCGATGGTGACCGATGACCCCATTGATGAAACCGCTGATGTCGTGAAGGCCGTTCGCAGCATCAAGTCGGAAGAATCGGGCAAAGAGAACGTCTTCAACGCCGTGCTCACCGCCACGCAACGTTACCTGACCTACCGCACCAAACAGAACCGCGCGATGATGATCATCGTGGTGACCGATGAGGCGGGCAGCGATGCCGACAAGCTCGAACAGGCCATCCAACTGACTAAGCGGTACGGCATCAAGTGCTTCTGCGTGGGCGATGCCGCCCCCTTGGGCCGTCAGAAGGTCGAAGCCGAATTCACTCTCGATAATGGCGAAACCGTCATTGGTGTGATGGATCGCGGACCGGAAGGGTACTTCCAGGATCGCTTGAACCTGCCCTACTTCGGCGTGAATGGCGGGCATCTCGAAAACATCTCCTCGGGCTTCGGTCCCTACGGTCTCACGCGGTTGTGTGCGGAAACCAATGGACTCTTCCTGGTTGGCGAAACGGGCATGAGCGCGGGGATCGATCCGATCATCATGCGGAGCTATGCCCCCGATTACCGTCCGATCAAGATGCTCGAAACGGACATTCAGGCAAATGCAGCCAAACGCGCGTTGGTGGGACTCTGCGAGAAAGCCCGGGTCGAATCGATTCCGGTACCGACGACGTTCTTCCCGGCGGAAAACGACAACGTCTTGCGAGTCGCCGTCAGCGAGGCCCAGAAGCCGTTAGCTGTGTTGGATTATCGGCTCGATGAATTGCTGCAGGGGCTGCAAGTGGGTGAGAAAGACCGGGCTAAGATCACCGAACCCCGGTGGCGAGCCGTGTATGACCTGGCATTGGGCCGTGTGTTGGCCATGAAAGCCCGCAGCTTCGGCTACAACATGATGCTGGCGGAAATGAAGTCGAGCCCGAAAAAGTTTGAGACCGAAGGCAATAACAGCTGGCGACTTGTCCCATCGAAGGACATCGCCTCGGGTCCGGCCACCAAAAAGCTCGCCAAGCAAGCCGAAGAGTTGCTCAAACGAGTCATTGATGAACACTCCGGGACCCCTTGGGCCAAGCTGGCCGAACTGGAGTATCAGACTCCGATGGGTTGGGAGTGGAAAGAAGGCAAATACAATCCGCAACCAGCGGGCATGGGGAATGGCAAGGACAAGCAGGGCCCCCGCTTTGAAGAAGTCGTCGATCCTAAAACTGGTAAGAAGATTAAAAAGATGATCGGGGGACCACCTCCGAAACGGGAAATCTGATCACCATGGACAGGATCACGACCGTCCGCTGATTCGGTACTCTCCAAACAGCGGACAACGAGCAAGGATGTTCGTGTTCGGGACGTTCGTCGCAACTTCGATTCGTCACCTCGACACCTGACGGCAGCCATACATGAACACGAAGAATTATTCCGCTTTCGCGATCTCGCTCAGCCTGCATGGTGTGGCCTTACTGGCCTTGGCTTTTATCAAATACCAGATCGCGAACAGCGATGTGCAAGTCGCCCTCGACTCCGTCTTTTCCGAAGAACGTGTGCAGGAAGAGTTCGAGCAGGAAGTTGACGTCAGCACCGATGTCGCGGAAACGATGAATTTCATCGCCGGCTCGGTGGCTCCGAATACAACGGCAGTAGGTGGAGGAACGGGGGCGGTCGCCGCACAAACGAAAATCGACCAGTCACAGTCGCTGAAAGAACCCGACTTCACCTTCAAGGCTGGCCCTATCACCGTTCCCGGTTTGAACGTTCTCTCGAATGACCTGGGTTCCGGACAGGTGACCGGCGATATCGGTCGTGTGGTCGAAGGATATGGAGCCGCTCTCGGTCAGATCACGCAGGAACTCATTCGTCTGATGCGGGAAGAAAAGGTACTCGCCTGCTGGATGTTCGATGCGTCCGAGTCAATGGAAGATGATCGCCGCGAAATTCGTGACAACTTCCATAAGGTCTACGAAGAACTGGGACTCGCCGCGAAATCGGATGACAAACTGCGGTACACCGACGAACCAATTCTGACATCGATCTTTGCCTTTAACACCAATGCGACCGAACTGACCCAGAAGCCAACATCGGACATCAAGCAGATTCGGACCGCGATCGACAAGATCACCAAGGATGAAGGGGGCGATGAGAATTTCTGCACCTCTGCGGCATCGATCATTAACAAGTACGGACGCATGGCCGCCAGCCAGAAACGCAAGCTGGTGCTGATTATGGTCTCTGACGAATCGGGCGACGATGGCAGCAAGGTGGAAGAGGCGGTTGAACTCTGTAAACGTGGTAAGGTCTCGACCTACTTCATGGGTCGCTACGCCGTCTTCGGATTTCCCTATGCCCGGATGACCTGGAAAGATCCCAAGTACGGACTGACCCACTGGTTGCGGATCAAGCGTGGCCCGGAGACGCCGTTTCCCGAATGTCTGCAGTTCGATGGAATTCACGAACGCTGGGATGTCTATTCCAGTGGGTTCGGACCTTACGAACAGGTGCGATTGTGTCGTGAGACAGGGGGGATTTTCTTCCTCTTGCCCGGCGATGAAGACAACATTTCCGGTCGCGGTTCGCAGTTGGAGCGTAAGTACGAACTGCTGGACATGAAGGAATATCTGCCCGATCTGAGTGCCCGTGTGGTGTATCAGAAAGAGCGGGATTCCAGCAAATTTCGCAATGTCATTTTCCAGGTGATCCAGCAGGTCAACCCGTTTGTCGACAAAGATCTGCAGATGCGGGAACACCATTTCCCGATGGAACCAGAGGCCTTCGCAAAAGAAGGGGCCGCGAACTTCACCAAGGCCGTCCGTGCTCTCAAGTTGATGAATCAAGCCGTGGTCTTTCTCGAAACCGTCAAGCCGCTCCGCGACAAGGAAGAGTCACAACGCTGGCGGGCGCATTACGACCTGATCCACGCCCAGTTGCTGGCCTACCGCGTGCGGTTGTTCCAGTACATTCTGGTTCTCGACAAAATTCAGAAAGAGAAGCCGCAGCCGAAAGACAAGAAGAGCAATCAATGGCACCTGGTCCGCGTGCCGCAGATGCTGACGCCCGACCCGGTGCAGGTGAAGCAGGCGGGTGTCGACCTGGATGAGTTGAAAGCTCAAGAAGATCAGGCCCGCAAAGAGTTCCAGGAAGTGATCAAGCTCCATCCGCGAACCCCTTGGGCCAATCTGTCTCAGCAGGAACTCAACGTCGGCTTCGGCATGAGCTTTCGCGAGCACTACCACGATCCCAAGTACGATCTGGTCGGCAAGGAAATCAAGCTGCCGAATCCCTAAAGACCGTGGCCAACGGCGTGCGAGTATCGGCTTGGTGGAAGCTTGTTACGCCAAGTTGATCACTCTCAGGGTAACGCGGCAGATGTGGGAGTGTGGAGTGCCGGTGGCGTGCGACTCTGGCTCAGGCTGGTGGTTTCGCTCACCTCATCACGAATGACGTGAACAGTGGCCTGAAACTCAGTGAGCTGTGCCGCGTCATGGTGGAAACTCTGGCATTCTGCATCGAGTTGGGGAAAGAGTCCGCCGGGCAAGCGGGACTGGGCCAGTTCTTCGGCGAGTTGACGTACCCGTTGTTGCATGCCCCGGCGTAACCGTCCGGTAAACAGCATTAATGCTCCGGCAGTCCACAACGCGAGAAAGAGCAACGCTGGAATGTAAAAATGGCTTTCGAGTAACGGTCGCTCCAGCCACCACGAGTCGTAGAAAAAATTCTTGCCGATGCGGTAGATCAGCCAAGCCGGCAGAATGGCAAAGCCCACTTCGTATAGTGCACGAACTCCACCGGACGTTTGCCGCCGTGCCGTCTCGGCGATCTCTTCATCGAGGCGACGCTGCGCGAGTTGCCAGAACTCCTCCTCCGCAATGGCAACGGAACGGGTGAGGTCCTGTGTGGCCGCCGTGATGGTTTCGCGAGTGAGTCCGGCCGAGCGAGCATGCCCTTCGATGATCAGGCGGGCTTCCTGCCAGTCCCCTTCCGCCACCTGCAACAGCGCGGCTTGTTCGAGCCGCTGGGCATCGGTCTGATCCTGCTGTCGACTGGCGATCCAGCGGGCTCCATGCATGGCCCCCCAGACTGCCATCTGAGCGGTGGACCGCGCACGCATCAACGTCAACGACGCCAGGAGACTCGCCTGACTATGCCAGGCCCGCAGGACGAGGGAAAAGGGACTCATGCCCCACAGTTCCGTCACTTCGGCAAGTAACCGGCGTTCCCACAGGCCACGGCTCGCCTGCAGTTCGTCGAACAATCGTGATGACAACTGCCGAGACAACTGTCCCCGTTGCTCATTCAACGCCCGCTGCAGTTCGCGAACTTTATGGGTACGCGCCTCGACTTCCTCACGGCTGCGTTCCAAGGCCGCTGACAGCAAGCCGAACAGATTTCCCTGACGGATGCGGACCCGCTGAGCCGCGGTCAATTCGGTTAACAGGACATCGAGCAAACGGCCGAAATCTCCCGTCGGGCGTAGCCCTTGCCGCTGTTCCGTCAAGGCCCGTCGCGAGTCGACAAAGAACATATCAGCGACCTGATAGGCCGGTTCCAACTGGCCGCGCCAATCGGCCCGGATATCGACATCGGTCTCCGCATGGGTTTGAACGAAAAGCAGTTGGCACCCTTCAGCGGCCTGGGCCAGTTCACGACTGACCCGCGCCGAGCGATACTTCTGTTGCGTGCTGACATACAGCAGCACATCACACAAGGGAATCAGCTCATGCAGCCTTGCCAGGTTTGATCCCACGGATTCGTGCTCACTGGTATCTGGGTCAGGGCAATCAACGATCAAAAAGTCACGCAACCAGCGGGCTTCACGGCGCACAATGCGGGCGTCGGCCGGAAACAGGTAGACATCCAGTTGTGTTTCCGGATGAGCAATGATGGTGGGGGCCGTTGTCGTCGGACGCTGCCGTCCCACGACGGCGACCTCTTCACCAACGAGGGCATTGACCAGCGAACTTTTCCCGACGCCGGTGCCACCGAAGGTTGCGACTACCAGCGGGCTGTCGAAGCGAATCCGCAACGGGTCGACATGGGTCAACACGCGGTGCAGGACGGCTTTGGCCTGATGCAGACTTTGCCAGGCGGTAGATGCTGTAGACCACCGGGTGAGCCGGGCCAGCAGATCATCTATCTGGGCGAGCAGTTCGATTTGTGCCAGTTCCGACGAAGTCATCTGAGTCTCATACTCGTATCAGAAGTCGCCCCCGGCATCCCCATCGGCAGCGCTATCAGCCTCTCCGTCATGATCCGAATCGACTTCCGGTAGCGGCGGCAGTTCCTGTGAGGGGTTGCGGTTGGGCAGATCGTTTCCGGGTCGCGCGGGTTGCAGGAACCAGAGTTCATCTTTGATGACCGTGCGGGACGGGGCATCCCGGTTGATGCGGCGTAATCGGCTGGCCCACAGACTGAAGATCGCCAAGGTACCGAAGCCAAGCACCACAATCCCCACCAATGCCAGCAGACCAATATATGCCATGGTCAGCTTTTCTTTATCAGCGGCGGGCGGCTCCGCAGGATCTTCGGCCGGTGGGGGCGGGGCTTCCAGCGGAGTGGATGCCGCCGGGGGTTCCTGTGCGAACCCCGTGTCCCGGCCAAGAACCGACACAGCCAGGCAACAGCTCAGAACGCACAGCAGGGACCATCGCAGACGTTTGAGTCGATCGAGCGACACGCGATGTTCCTTGAACGGGGTTACCACAATCCCTGGCGCGGCGATGATTCCAGCGAACTCACCTGGCGATACAGTTCCTTCAGGTCATCGCTCGGTTCGCGCGGCACCACCACTTTCACCACCACATATTGGTCGCCGGGCTGCTTGGTCTGCGGGTCGATGGCCCCTTTGCCTCGGAGTCGCAGTTTGGCTCCCGAGGAGGTTCCCGGCGGGACGGTGACCACCACCGAACCTTCGGACAAGGTCGGGATTTCGACCTTCGCACCCAGCACGGCTTCCGAGGGAGTGATCGGAACGTCGATCAGCAGGTTGGAACCTTCCCGGCGAAAGAACCGGTGCGGCTGGACTTCAATGGTCAATAACAGATCACCCGGAGGACCGCTGAAGCGACCCGGCTGACCTTGCCCAGCTAAGCGGATCACGCTGCCAGTATTGACCCCTGCCGGGATTTTGACCGAGAGTTGATCGTGCTGATGACCATGCTCCACCTGGATGTCGACACTGCCGCCGAGGACCGCTGTTTCAAACGAGACGCTGACCGTGGCTTCGACATCTTGTCCACGGGCAGGACGCGGTCCGCCACGGGTCCGCCGTCCACCGCCGAGAAGTTCTTCGAGATCAACTCCGCCGCCCCCGAACAGATCGCTGAAATCAAAACCGCCGCCGGGTCCGCCACCCGATGACCAGGTGTAGGACCGTCCGGCGCCAGGACCGGGGCCACCCGGTTGCGGTCCTCCTTTGGGGAACGTAGTGCCGAACTGGTCGTACTGCTGCCGCTTCTCGGTGTCGCCTAAAACATCGTAGGCTTCCTGCACCTGCTTGAAGCGTTCAGCCGCGGCGGGGTCATCCTTTTTGACATCGGGATGGTTCTCGCGGGCCAGTTTTTTATAGGCCTTACGGATTTCATCCGACGTCGCGGATCGCGACACACAGAGTGTTTGATAGAAATCGTTCTGCGACATAGTGAGTTTGTGCACACCCCGGAAAAGCCAACCCCAATGGTTGGTATCAAGGTATCTTAGGTCGCAGACGGGCTGACCTCAAGAAGGGCGAGAGATCCTGGCGATTCTGGCTCTTGACTTTCAATCCATCCGACGTCGCAGCAGTTGCACCCGCTGGCCATTGACTTCGGACACGAACAGCACGCCTCGTGAATTGGTTGCCATCAGATGCGGCAGCTTCAGTGTTTCCGGATTCCCCCACGTCCCCACGAGTTGGCCTTCGCGATTGAACCGGCCGAGGACATGTTTGTCTCCTTCTGCCGCGATCAGTTCGTCACCGAAAAAGACCAGTCCGAAGGGGTTACCGAGTCCCGTCCAGTCGGCGAGATGTTCTCCTGAAGAGGTGAAGACCTGCACGCGTTGATTGCCTCGGTCGCCGACATAGATGTGATCTTGCGCATCAATGGCGAGGCTATGAGCCGTGGCGAATTCACCGGGACCTTTGCCTTTTTTGCCGAACTCCAGCAGGAATTTGCCACTGGCATCCAGTTTGACAATGCGACCATTGCCTGCATCGGCCACGTAGATGTTGCCCTGCGAATCGAACACGAGGTCGTCAGGCGAGCGAAATCCGTCCGCTCCCGCTTGTGGCTTGCCTTCGGTTCCCAGAGTGTGCAGCAGTTGGCCATCGGGCGAGAACTTGCGGAGCACATGATTGCCGTTGTCGGTGGTCCAGACATGCCCTTGCGGATCGATCCGCAGTCCGTGGGGCACTTTGAACAGCCCGTTGCCCCAGCCCCGGATGTAATCGAGTTCGGCATCAAATGCGAGCACGGGTGGGTTGCCCCGGTGGAGCACGTAAATCTGATCGGCCCCATCGACTGCGACAGCCGAGACAGCCCCGAGTTCGATGTTGGTCGGCAGTGGCAGAAAACCGATTGATTCGAAGACGTCGTCTTCTGCCCGAAGTGGTGTCGTCGCCGACGTGATAATGAGGAGCAACGCAAACATCATGGGGCGCATGAGCAGACCCTGCCAATCGAGAAGTGAAACATCACAGATGGTGTTTCACTCTACCCAGTTGGCAAGGTCTCAGCCACGCCGCGCAATGCTGAGCGAGGGGTGGCGGGGGCGCTCCGTCAGGAAGCCCCCGAGACTTGGCAACAAAATTCCGGGGGCTACCGCTACGCGGAGCGCCCCCGCCACCCGATGTCATTCGAGATCACGATCAATCTTGCGGGGCGATGGTTCTCTCGACGGCTCAGGCTGTGGCTTTGGTAGTTCAACGGTGGCAAACACCACGATGGATTTCCCTTCCCCTGCGGGTAACGGCTGACCCACCACAAAGAACTCACCATTGTGGTTGCGTGTGGTCACTTCGAGACGCTGTCGATTGATCTCTGGCGCAATCAGTCCGTAGCCAGCTGGCGTCACTTCGGACGGTGGGTTGATCGACGAGAATTCCATCACCCAATTGCATGTGACTTCATCAGGGCGGCTTACGGAGGGAACGACTTTGATGCTCGTACCTAAGTTCTCGAAACCCACTTGAACAGGGTAAGGCCATCCGACACCAATCGGCACATGTTGTCCCATGAGCACCAGGGCTTCCTGGCCCTGCAATGTGATCACTCGTGGCGTGGAAAGAATTTTAATGGCATGGTGTGCCTTGGCATGCAGAGCGAGTTCGTAGAATTTGCTGCTGAAGCGCAGAGTGCTTTCCCGCTCAGTCGGCGACTTTTGAGTCAGAATTTTGTGCAAGGCCAGGCACTCTTCCGTCGCTTCCTTCAGCAGTTGTGCATGATCCATTTCCCAGATCTGCAGTTGGAACTGGACCTGAATCTGCGGCCGCAGCAGATCTTCGATTGCCTGCGCTTCGGCTTGTAATCGTGCGATCTGCTCCTGCTTGGCTTTGAGGGATTTCTCCAGATCCGTGGTCCGCGACTGCATTTGCCGCTGGAGATTTTGAGCCAATTCTTTCAACCCGGCGGCTTGCAGATCTTCAATTGCCGATCGTAGGGACTGCAATTGCTCGGCCGTCATCTCGGCTGGTAACGAGCTCTGGAAAAGGGGGGCGGGACCAATGGGCTGCGGGGCTGTTGGGATACCCCAAGTCACTGGTCTCGGCGAGGGTGTTTGTCCCCACAGCAGGCAGGTGACGATGAGTCCGGAGGCGATTGACATGGTTGGCTCTCCTTAGCCTTGAGGCGGAATCTTTATGCCGTCATGTCACCGGGAACCGGGGAAACGGTCAAGGTGAATTTCTTACAGGAGAATTCTGTCGTGATTCTCTGTCTGGCTTGCGGCAATACGTTGCGTATTGTTCGCTATTGTTGCATCCCTTCTTGCTTCCGCGCGGCATACTCCGCGAGGATCGCATCGGGGTCATCATTGAAGGCATCACGGCAACCCGTGCAACAGACGTAATAGGTCTTGCCCGCGTGCATCACGGCGATCGTCCCTAGCCCGCCGGTGACGACACACTCCGGACCACTGCCATCCTTCGCCGCGAGCTTGGTCCCTTGCCGTTGATAGGCGACCTCGGCGACTCGCTGATAGAACGATTGTTGTGCCAGACGCTTCTCGAACAGCCAGATCGCACGGTCGTTGCCGAGCCAACTGAGTGTCAGGCGATGGACTTCGCCCTGGTCATCGGCGGGTGATTCCAGAATCAGACGATCGGCTGCCAAGGGTCCGCGGTATTGCCGACGTTGATCTCCTTCGAGCTGCAGTTCCAGCAGCACTTCTTGGGGTTGGTCGGTAAGAGCGAGACGGGCTGCAGACCAGAGTTTGCCGTCCGCCACAGTGAGCACGATGCCACGGTCGGGCCCATTGAGTTTCCAGGCGACCTCCGCAGTTTCCTGCCAGGTTCCCTTGTTCGAACCACGCTTCGGCTGACCGATGCCGCGCCACGAGCCAATCAGTTTCTGCCACGGCTTCAAGGTGGCGACCAGATCGGCCGACTCTTTGTTCGCTGGGTCGGCCGCGATCAACCACGGAGCTGCCAATATCACTACAAGGAGTAGCACAAACTTTCGGAACCCATGGGAAAGCGGCGACGGCATCGCGAAAGTTCCTCTTCCATCGAAGGCAGTAGTGATCTTCATTTAACCCCGCCCAGGCCCGGTCAGGATTCGCCCTACCCGAGATTCTGGCCAAATGCTGCCAAATTGAGACACTGTGTTCACTTGGGTAAACACATGGTGGGGAGACTGTGCCAGATGGGAAGAGAGTTAAGCTGCTTCATTGCAGCAGAATAGACGATTTCCGTGTACGGACCGGTGCTCAGGGAACTGAATTTGCTTCCGCTGATTGATTGCAGGGACGCACTCTTGCTTTGTACACGTTTGGGCCAGTGTCGTTGGAGCGTTGTCCATGTCTTCCCCGGCTGATGGTGCCAATGGGGGGTTGTTCCCCGGCGGCGGTATTGAACGCAGTGTCGGCTATCTCTTCATTGGGATTGGCGTGATTTTGTTGTTCCTGCTGAGCATCATGGGCATGGGCCGTGTCGAAAAGATTACGACCGACGTGACACACTTCAACAACACTCCCGACAATGCCCCTGTGAGCGAAATCGGTGGTGTCGGCGAGTTGCCGGGTGACGCTCCCTAGCCGCCACAGCATTGACTCAGCCGCTAAATGCCTGCTTGAAGTCGGCGATCAGATCGTTGGGATGTTCGATACCGACCGAGATGCGGACCGTCTGTTCGCTGATTCCCGCGGCTCGGCGTGCGTCTTCGGTCATGGAGGCATGGCTCATGGAATCGGGATATTCGATCAGCGATTCCACGCCGCCGAGTGATTCCGCCAGTTGGAAGAGTTGCAGCTTGGCGAGCAGCTTTTCGACGACGGGCCGACCGCCTTTGACATCGATGCTCAGCATGGCACCGAAGCCCTTTTGTTGACGCTTAGCCAACTCGTGGTGCGGGTGTGATTTCAGACCGGGGTAATAGACCTTGGCGACTTGCGGATGGGTAGCCAGGAACTCAGCTAGTGCCTGTGCCCCGCGTTGATGAGCTTCCATTCGCGGACCGAGCGTCTTAACGCCACGCAACACCAGCCAGGCATCGAAGGGCGAGCAGGCCAGACCCAACGCATTGACAACATAGCCGATCCGTTCCGCATGGGGTTTCTCGCGTGAGATCACACAACCGCCGACGACGTCCGAATGCCCATTCAGATATTTCGTAGTGGAATGCACCACGACGTCGACACCGAAATCAAACGGCCGCTGCAGATACGGCGATAGAAACGTATTGTCCGCGATGGTGATGGCCTTGATCTCCTGGGCAACCTTCACTACGGCGGCGATATCGACAATGTTCAGAAGCGGGTTGCTGGGCGTTTCAATCCACACACATTTGGTTGCAGGCGTCGCGGCCTGTCGAATGTTCTCCGGGTTTGACATGTCGACAAAGCTGAACTTGAGACCCATGTCGGTAAAGAGGCTGGCAAACAGCCGCCAGGTACCGCCATAAATGTCATGCCCGGCAATGATATGATCGCCCGGCTTGAAGAGGTGCATGGTGGCAGTGATGGCGGACATGCCGGTGCAGGTGGCCCGGCAATCGATGCCCCCTTCAAGGGCCGCGAGATTTTCCTCCAGCGCGCGTCGCGTCGGATTGCCACTGCGGGTGTAGTCGAAACCCCGGTGCCCGTTGAGATCGTCCCAACGGAAGGTTGAGGTCGGATAGATCGGCGTCGTCGCGCTGAGAAACGTACTGTCTTTATCGACACCTGTGTGCACGCAACGGGTTTCAAAGTGCATCGAGCTATCCTGATCGGAATTTCTGAGAGCCAAGCGAGTGGGCGAATTATCGCAGACAGGGAACGATTAACAACTGACGGCGAGAATTTGCCGCCGGATCAACGTGAACTGTGTGAAGCATCTGTCGATCTCCCGCCGGTCTTCAGCATCTCGATGGCAATCTCCAGCGATTCCGCATCGAGCCCGGAGGCACGGAGATTCGCGATCGCTGCATCAAGATCATACGCCTGTCGTCGGAATTCGACCTTGCCGTTTTCGATGACGGCATAGGCCGCCCGGGGGTCGCCATCACGCGGTTGCCCGACACTTCCCGGATTGATCAGCCGCTTCTTCCCCAATGATAAATCCAGTGGAATGTGAGTATGCCCGACACACACGAAGTCGGCCTCGACATTGGCTAACCGTGTCGTCCAACCAGCAACATCCGCACCAAGGTACTCATCCATCGGATCGCGTGGCGTGGCATGCACCAGGAAGAATCGAAGACCATCGAGATCGAGTGTTTGCGTGACTGGCAAGCGGGCCAGAAATTTGAAGTGCGAAGGGGTGAGCACTTGTTGATGCAACTGTCGCGTAGCTGCAGCCAATCGACGACACCCACTGCCTGGACCGGTGGTCACGCGTTGCACAGTTGCATGATCATGATTGCCGCGCACGGCGGCATGGGCATGCTGCCGCACCCAGTCGATACAGGGCACCGGATCGGTGCCATACTCCACGAGGTCACCCAGGAACAAACAGGCATCAAACGATTCGCGGATCGCTGAAAGGGCCGCCCAATTCGCGTGGATGTCAGCAAGTAACAGAATCTTCATGAATGGAACCGAGGGATCGGGGAGACGACTCGGATGGTGAACCATGCAGGCTTGATCTGTTCAGGTGCGGGCCGATTCTGAAACAACCTGATGACATGGCATGGCATTTGCCGTTATAATCGCTGTCTGGGAGCGATCGCTACCCTGCAAGTGTCAAAGTGGCAGAATCTGCCGAAACTCTTGATCCACTCGATCACATAGACAGTTGGCTGTTCGCGGAGGTCAGAATGCTGCCCCAGCGCCGGATTGAAACGCTGACATTTCGCGACAAGATCCGTGATGGTGCGACTTTGGCGCGGGAGTTAATGGAGCATCTGGATCAGGCGGTGATTCCCAAAATCCAACGAATCAAGGAGGATATTCGTAGTCGTTCACAACTGCGTGACGACGATTTGCCCGATGTGACGGTGCGCAATCTGGTGGCAGTGGTGCTGGATGGTGAAGAGTTTACGTCGACACTGTGCGATCGAATTGAGCAGTACGGGCGTGCCATTGTCAGCGAAGCCGACCAGATTCTGCATCCCCACGGTCAGGATGTGTAAGTTCTGCCAATCGGCCAGTTGCCTGGGATGCGACTTGCGAAAAGCACCGAGCAAGTCCGATTCCGGGACTGGTAAACTCCAAGATCGTGATAGAATTTGATGATTCTCGTGTGCCTGTCCAATGCCTGTCATTTGTCCTGTCGATGGTTGTCATTGTTCGCAGTCGGTTTTCATAGCGGCATAGCTTTATGATTCATGGCTGCAGTTCTGCGGTCCGTGTGTAGTGAATAGGGAAGTTTGGAGAAAGAACGGGTTTTCCCGTTGCCATTTCGAGATCTTCAAACAGGAACCTTTTTGTTGACTCAACGTCTCGACTGATAAAATCCTTGTCCCGAGTGTGATCCCAAACGGTAATAACACACGCAGACCTCCTGGCAAGCCGCCGGGTCAAAGGGATCAGGTGTTTTTGTCGTAAGTCCTTAGCTATCGCTTTCCGTTCGCTATGACTAATCCTGTGGAACCGCCGCCCGTTGAAACTGGCTCCAGCAGCCAGCAGCGCCTCCCGTATCACGGGTTTGGCATGGCTGTGGGTGCGGATGCCACCGTGATTTCGGCTCCTCGAGCAACGGATGGCAGTTCTCCCTCGGATTCCGGCACCACGCTGGCCACCAGCCCTCTGGTTCCGCCGTCGCCGATTTCCATGGCCTTGTTTCCGGGTCAGCAGCGCGCAGAAAATCAGAACGAGATCGAAGGCACTCTGCTGGGCCATTTTCGGATTCGTCGCCGCATTGGCGCCGGCGGCATGGGCACGGTCTTCCTGGCTGACGATGAGAAGCTGCAGCGACCGGTGGCCTTGAAAGTTTTGTCGCCGCAGCAGACCGCTGACCCGGCATCGGTTCATCGCTTTCTAAATGAGGCCCGCTCAGCTGCACGACTCGATCATGACCACATTGCCCGCGTCTTCTTCTATGGAGACGATCAGGGGCTGCATTACATCGCTTATGAGTATGTGCAGGGGGCTAATCTTCGCGATCTGATTCGGTCGCAAACCCGGATCGAAGCTGCAGATGTGGTCGCGTATGCCCTGCAACTGGCCTCGGCTCTCTGTCATACCTCGAGTGCCGGCGTTGTCCATCGCGACATCAAGCCCTCGAACATCATTATCACGCATCAGGGCAAGGCCAAACTGGTTGACCTTGGTCTGGCCCGCAAGGAAAGTCTGGAAGAATCCGCCCATCTGACTGTAGCGGGAACGACGCTAGGCACCTTCGATTATATCTCACCCGAACAAGCTAAAGATCCCCGCAATGTCGATGTTCGCAGCGACATCTATTCGCT
Organism: bacterium; assembly: GCA_016125225.1. Classification (GTDB taxonomy): domain Bacteria; phylum Planctomycetota; class Planctomycetia; order Planctomycetales; family Planctomycetaceae; genus DSVQ01. The sequence goes on from WGME01000004.1 coordinate 446,003, forward strand.
CGGTTGCACTCTCTACCACGCCTTAACCGGTGAGCCACCCTTTCCCGAGGGAACCGTGCTGCAGCGGTTGCTCGATCATCAGGAAAAAGAACCGCCTGACCCAGCGATCAAGAATCGCCGGGTTTCGCCCGCACTATCAGCCGTAGTCCGCAAAATGATGGCCGTCGATCCGAAGCGACGCTACCCCACAGCGGAGGCTCTGCTCAGCGATTTGCTGGTGGTCGCGGCGACGATGGGGCTACGCACTTCGCTCGGTCCTGAAACCCATTACGCCGAGTTACTGCGACCGCGACACACATGGTGGTCACAGAACGCGAACTGGGTTTTGGCGGCCACCGGGTTGCTGATTGCGGCTGCGATCTGGCAGGCATTTCCGCAGTTGACGCAACCCACGGAATCTCTGGCCACGATCTCTGGTCCTGCAGCCGAATCTCCCGTGATCGTACCAGCCGAGCCCCCTGTGACAGGGACGGATTCGCCCTCACTGTCGATGCAGCCCGCGACAACAACCCCAATACTTGCTGAGCGGACACTGACAACACCGAACGTCAAACCATTGCCGGTTGATACGGCGACAGAACCGACACCAATTGCCACTGCGGCGGCCGATGGATCGGCGTCTCCACGGCCCGTCGGGATCGATACCGAATTGAAATCCATCCTGTTCCCCCCGTTCAGCGATCCATCGCTGCAGGATGTTTTCAGTCCGATGACGCTGCGTCCGTTGCCGACGACTGTCACAGACAATTCCACTCCGGGCAGCAGCGGTACGACTGGTCCTGCTGTCGGTCCGAATGTCGCGGGCATGTCTCCGCCGCGTGTACCGGATGCCCCTTCGGCACCCGAAGTCATCGCTTCGACTGCCGGAAGTGCCGATGCGAAGTTGCCTCAGAATCCGATCAGTCCCGCCGGAAGTTCGGGGACCAGTCCTGCGGCTGTCGTGAATCAGAACACATTGCCCTTCCTTATTCTGGGTACGGGGCAATCGTATGCCACTCTGGAAGCCGCCTGCATGGAGGTTCGTGACCAGGGCGTGATTGAATTGCACTATGACGGTCGCCGTGCCGTGCCCGAACGGCCAATGCGTATTGTCAACAAGCGGATTACGATTCAGGCGGCTCGCGGCCGCAAGCCGGTGATCACCTTTGCTCCGAAAGGACCGAGCGGCGATCCCCTGCAAGCGCGGATGATGACGGTTTCCGGTGGATCATTGGCCTTGGCGAATCTCGCGATCGAAATGCAGGTTCGTCCAGGGTCAACTGCCGACTTATGGGCGATGTTCCGTATCGAGCGGCCCGATCGGTTACGATTGCAGAACGTGCATCTGACGATTGTGAACCCCTCGCTGCTGGCTGCGGCCGTGGTCGAGAGTGCCGCACCGGCGACAACGTCGTTCACCAAAATGGGGGCCATGAAAGATGCCCTACCAGTCATTCCCACAGAAGTTCTGATTGAGCAATCGGTGATTCGCGGCGAAGCCAATGGTTTGGTGCTGCATGATGCCATGCCGTTCAATCTCGAGTTTCGTCAGAGCCTGTTAGCCATTGGCGAATGGCTGGTCCAGCAGGAATTTGCCCCCGATGTAATGAGCACCTCTTCACGCTTGTCGATTGATCTGACGAATACAACTTGCGTACTGGGCCAGGGCCTCATTCGTGTCGTGGATGACGACGATGTCTCCGGGCGGCAGTTGCCGATTCAAATCACCGCGCGGAACAATATTTTCTCGTGTGGACCCGGGGCTCCGCTCATTGAGCAGCAGTTTGCGATGTCGACCATGGATGTCCGCAAGTTCTTGATCTGGTCGGAAGAGCACAATCGGTTTGATGGGATCGATACGTTTTGGCTGGTGCGCTTTGTCGCACCTCCCGAGGAAGATCGCTGGGATTTCAACGCCTGGAAAAGTTGGTGGGAACGTTCGGAAGTCTCTGATTCCTTGAACACCCCCGTCGTCTGGGCGCAGCCGGTTCGTAATCGATCGTTTTCACAGATTCGCGTACAGGACGTGAAGCACTCGGTCAATGGCGAACTGCAAACGGCCAATCCTTTGCCCGACGCCTTGCTGGGTGCTCCGCTCGAACAGTTGCCGACAGAACCGGCCGAGTAACCCTTTGGCCTAACGGCGGATCGTGAAGTTCACCGGAATTCGCACGTCAAATTTCACCGCCCGTGTACCCAGCCGAGCCGGTTCAAACCGCCACGCTCGAATCGCCGTCAGTGCCGATTGATCGAGCAAAGGTTCACCTGAAGAGATCTCGATAACGGCGCGCTCGACAATTCCTTCCTGATCAATCGTAACTTTGAGAGTCACCCGACCTTCGATTTGACGACGACGCAACTCCTCGGGATAGACCGGTTCGCGATTGGTGGGCAAGGGCTTGGGCAGGGCATCGACTTTGGCACCCTGCGGAGTTTGTGCCCCGACCGTAGATCGCTCGGCATCATCGGGTTCCAGCACCTCAGTCTGCGCGATGTTGCGTGTCGGGGGCGACAGGTCTGGCCTTTCCAGTCTGACCGGCGGCGACTCCGGTGCTGGCATCGCGGTCCACAGGGGCTTGTTAGGCCGGCCTTGAACTTCCGGGGTGTTCTCATGTCGGGGAACCGCCTGCCGAGGGGCATCAGGCAACTCGGCGAGTTCCATGCTCCGCTCACTGCGTCGGCGGAGGATTTCCTCGATGGGTGGCGTTGCCACATAGCGATCATCAACCGCCAGCGGATTCGGGGGGGGCGATTGTGACTCGGCAATCTTCGGCAATGCGGGAGCGGGAAACGTTACGGTCGGAGTTTCTTCAGCCGTGATCCGTGAGTCCAGCATCACAGGTGACGACCGAGCCCGTCGATTGGCCGAGACCGCTGGCAAAGCCTGGCCCGACCGGACCGCGAATTCCACTTTCAAAAAATCATCCGCGCTCGCCAATGCCCAGAAGAGCAGGGCGTGCATACCGGCGCTCACGAGGTAGGGCACGCGGACAGATAGCACGGCAGAATGACCACAAGCAGGAGTTTTTCGCGGCAAAGGCTGAACAAACACTGTAAGCCAGCGGCCCGCGAACAGCAATCCCCTCGCAGTGGAAGTCGAGGGAAGTTACAGTACCATGCTCGTCAGAATCGTCACCCTATGTGAACTGCTGGACAGAAAGAGCAGCCGTGTCGGACTCGTCGCCAGAAAAAATCGCACTGACACAATTGAGCCGGAAACAACGGCGTGTGCTCGGAACGCTGCTCGAAAAAGCCTTCACAACTCCCGATCAATACCCGCTGACGTTGAAGGCGGCGGTGGCGGGTTGTAACCAGAAAAGCAATCGGGACCCCGTCACCAATTATGACGAAGACGATGTCGCAACGGCCTTGGAAGAACTCCGTGAGATCGGGTTTGTTGGCGAAGTGCATACCGAGGGGGGACGTACCGAACGGTATCGCCACTATCTGCGGCATCGCACCGATTTGACGGAAGCCCAGATGGCGGTGATGACGGAACTGATGCTGCGGGGCCGTCAGCAGGTGGGTGAACTACGGACGCGGGCCAGTCGCATGGTCGCCATTCCTTCTCTGGAAGAACTCCGCGACGTGTTACAGTCACTGCTGGAACGTGGCATGGTCCGAGCCAACGGGTCTCTGGAACGCCGGGGTATTGAAGTCGATCACAATTTGTATAACCCGGGAGAAAATCGCGAAACGCTGAGCGAGTTGGGTGAGGAACCCGCCGCCGGTTCCGCTCCCGTCCGGGTAGCCAGTGCTGTCGCGCCGAAAACTTCAGAACAAGATGACACTATCGCCGAACTGCAGTCAGCGGTGTCGGACTTGCGAAATCAGGTCGAGGAATTGAAAGAGGAACTGGCCGAACTGCGGCGACAACTGGGGGCCTGACGCGATCGGTATGGGCACCAGACCAAGCTACAGATAGTCGTCCTGGTCTAACAGATCACCTTCGGTGATGATGCGGAAACCAGCGTCTTCGAAGGCACGCGTGGCGAGATCGACATCGTCGACATACATCGCCACGGCGGAGTGCCCCTGCCGACGATAGCGCAGCAGCGAAGCATGGTGAATGTTCAATTCCACCTTCAGAAGTGCCGTGCAGATGGCATCGAATGGGCGGTCATCATCGGGGAGTTCCACGCCGACGACATCGCTTTCGCTGAACATGAAATTTGAAAGTTCGAGACGCTCGCGGGCCCGGTCGGAATTGTTGAAGATCAGCCGGACATTAGCACAGTCGACGGAGTCGTCGATGCTCATCGATAGCACGCGAATATCGAGCGATTCGACCTGGCGCATCAGTTCGCCCAGCCGTCCCACCCGGTTTTCGAGAAAGACCACAAACTGCCTCAGACACGGCCAGTTGCGAGCTCGTCCCGTGGATAGAGCTTCAAAACTGGCGTCCCCATGGCGCCGCGACATAGCCTACACTCTCCCTCTCGGCGGCAAACTGGCTGCCGCACGCTGGCCCGACTTGTTCCCTGCCTACCGGCACTGTAGGAGAATTGGCGGGGCGATGCAATCGGTGGCAATTTAGAGCGAGTACGGCGAATGCTGAAGACCATTGTGTTCGATATGGGAAATGTCCTCGTCCATTTCTGTCACGACCGCATGTGCCGTCAGATTGGCGACTTGTGTGGCCGCACCGGCCGCGAAATTCAGCAACTGCTGATGGAATCGGGTTTACAATGGAATTTTGAACGGGGACTCATCAGCCCGGCCGAACTCCATTGGCAGGTGCAGGAACTGGTGCAGCAATCGATTCCGGTCACCGAACTCGTTCAGGCCGCCTCGGACATCTTCGAACTCAATGAACCGATTGTGCCGGTGCTCGATTCCTTGCGGCGGCAAAATTACCGGCTGGTGTTGTTATCCAATACCAGTGTCTGGCACTTCGAATTCATTCGCGATCGATTCGATGTACTCGATCGGTTTGATGCGTTTGTCCTGTCGTTTGAAGCCGGAGCAATCAAACCGGAGCCCCCCATTTTTGAAGCCGCACTCCGGACAATCCACTGCGAGCCACAAGCCGCGTTTTATACAGACGACATCGCCCGCTATGTGGAAGCCGGACGCACCTACGGCCTGCACGCTGAGATTTTCACCGATGTCCCCACGTTATGCGGACACCTGGAACGATTGGGTGTCACCGTTGAGCGGATGACAACCTATTGAGCGGCGGCGGTTTGAGTGGGACGGTTCTGTGCGGCCTGCAATCGGCCCAGGCGATCTTTGATCGCCGCGACATTCTCTGTGGCTGACTTGGCCGCTTGATCTGCATCGGCAAGTTGCTTCTGTTGTTCCGGTGTGACCACGGCCGCCGCGACGGCTTTTTCTGCATCCGCTTTGCGGGTAGTCAGCAGAGTGGTTGCGGCCTGTACTTTCGTAGCGGCTTCGGCTGCCGTTTTATCTGCTGCGACCTTGGTGGCGTTCGCCTGATCCAATGTGGCTTTCGCTCCATTGTAAGCCGTGGTGGCCGCGATCTGGGCATCGTTCTTCAGAGCCAGTTGCTTCACCAGTTCCGTTCGCTGGTTAGCCACCTGAGTTACGGCGGCTAAGGCATCAAGAGCTTTCTGTGCAGCCGTGGCAGCGGCGGCTTTCAAGGCCGCATCGTCGGGTTTGGCGGCTGCCGCTTGTTGCGCTTGAACCACCGCAGCTTCCGCGGCGACAGAGGCTTCTTCCGCTGTTTTCGCGGCTGTCTGGGCCGTCGCGACTTGCTTCGCAATGGCATCCGTTTCCCCGGCAGCTTTGGCTTTGGCCGCATCTGCGGCTTTGAGAGCGGCGTCGGCAGTGGTTACGGCTTGCTGCTTCGAGGCAACATCTGCGTCGGCAGCGGCTTTCGCTTTATTGGCGGCATCGAGGCCCGCTTGGGCTTCCATCGCCAGCTTGGTCGCCATTTCCGCCGCCAGTTTTCGATCGGCAATGCCCTTGTTCAAGGCGGCGACCTGAGCGGCTGCCTGCGTCGCGACAGCTTCGGCCTGTTGCAGTTGTTGTTGAGTGCTTTGAATGCGCGTTACCAAGGCTGGCGGGTTGGTCGACAACTCACCGAGTCGCGCGCCATCTTTGGCCGAATAGATCAGCACCATTCCGGTGAGATCCCCCACCAGTACGCGATCTGTTTCGACACACAACACGGCAGCGGTCCCTAAGTCAGACAGCCCTGGTTCAAAGGTGCGGACGGCATTGCCCGCGGCATCCCACAGCTTGCCCCTTTGATCGCGGCCGGTGGTCACGATGCGGGCATCGCGGGAGAATTCCACGGCCGTAGTCCCGCCGCCATGGGCGCCCCAGTTTTTCACCTGGTTGCCGTTCTGCATTTCCCAGAGTCGCACGGTGCCATCTTCACTGGCCGTAGCGACCGTGTTGGAATCAGGAGCCCAACTGATATCGGTGATGACACCAGTGTGGCCATTCAAGGCATAGAACTCGCGACCGGTACCGGCTTCCCACACGAAGAGGCCATTGCTGCGATCCCCCGTGGTGAGCAGCACGCCATCGGGGCTGAACTCGAGTGCCGTTACCCAGTCAGTATGTTTCTTCAGCTCGAAGAGAAGTTCACCGGTGGCCACGCTGTAGCAGCGGATGATCTTTTTCGGGCCACCCAAGGCAACCATGGTTTGATCGGGACTGAGATCGGCAGCGAGCACGGCATCGTATTCATCGCCCAATTCCGCGACCCGGTTACCCGTGCGGACATCGAAGAGAATCACCTTGCCAGAGTGGGCACCGCGTCCGCCGCCCGCCATCAGAATCGCCCCATTGCGGCTGAATTTCAGCACGTACGGCTGACCTTCCGGGAAGGGCAGCACACCAGCGAGTTCCTGAGTGGCTGTATTGTAGAGCAGGATTTGCTTGTGACCCGAGACGGCAGCCAAGGGGGACCAGGGATTGACGGCCAAGGCCGTGACGCCGTTGGCTCGCGAGGAAACCAGCAACGGATCGAGCGAGAGTTGTTCCGGCAGCGGTGGCGGTCCCGACGGACGATCCATCGAGACTTCAACGCGAGTGACCGCCGACTTCTTGATCTTCGCGACACTGCCGGAATTCTGTAGTGCCCCTTGTTCAATCCACTTCTTGATTAAGGCGAGCTGAGCATCCGGAAGTTTTGGCTGCTCGGGGGGCATCTTCGGTTCGGCAAGATGGGCTACCACCTGATAGAGCTTGCTGCCATCGGCATCGCCATCGGTCTTGATGACCTCACCCGAGGCACCCCCCTGGATCGCGGCACCATAGTTATCGAGGGCCAGGTCGCCGTTCTTATCATTGGCGTTATGGCAGGTTCCGCACTTCTCGCGGAAGATCGGCAGAATGTGTTGCTCGTAGGTGATCTTTTCGGGGTCTTTCTGATCCCCCGCAGGCTTCTGTTCCTGTGCCCAGGCGACGGCTCCGCCGGTCATCACCCACACAATCACGCAGCTTCGCAGCATGGCAAACGGCTCACTCTTGGCAAGGTCACAAAGTCGGTCAGAAGATTCAGGCAGGCAAGGCTGACAGACTCTGGCGATCAATGGTTGAACACGAATTCGCGGCTGTTGAGCAGCGCCCAGAAGATGTCTTCCAGGTTCTGCTGCGATGGTTTTTCCCCTTCAAGCAACGGGGCCAGACCTGCCATTTCTTCGGCGGTCGGCTTCCGGCTAAGAGCGCGAATGTAAATCTTCTCGACAATCTGCGGCGCGGTCTGGCCTTCTTTGATCCAGGTCGCGACCAATCGGCCCTGTTGAATCTTGTTGTTGGTCGATTCCCCGTTCAGCAGATGCAACGCCTGCGATAAGGTCGGTTCCATTTTGATCTCGCACGAACAGGCGGTTTCCCGCGTGGCTCGGCCGAAGGTCGTCAGGAAATATGTCGAAGTCGCTCCGTCCGCGATCTGTACCGCCCGAGCCCCCAACGGCAAACGGGGGAACTTGTCTTTAGTCTCGGTGACTTCCGAAAGGACGTCGAGCATGGATTCCGCTTTGATGCGGCGGAGTTGCTGACGGGCAAAGTTACGGCTGTCGAGTTCATTGGTCGGGTTGGCATCGGTCGACCGTTGATAGGCCTCCGACTGGCAGATATCTCGCACGAGCACTCGCAGATCGTAGTTCGATTCCGTGAACTTCTTGGCGAGCGCATCGAGCAAGGGCTGGTTGGAAGGCGGATTACTGACCCGGACATCATCCACCGGCTCGATGATGCCGATGCCGTAGAAATGTTGCCAGATGCGGTTAGCAAAGTTCTGCGCGAAGTACGGATTCTGTGGCGAGGCGAGCCATTCCGCCATCGCAACCCGGCGGTCGCGGCCTTGGAGATCGGCGGCACCCGCTCCCAGATAAACGGGGGCCATCACTCGATTGCCGACGGGATGGCGAACATCGCCGCCACCGCTGTTGAAGACGATTGTTTCACGATAGTCTTCCCCGTCTTTACGGCCGATCTGTGAGAAGAAGGCGGCAAAGCCGTAGTAATCATCCTGGGTCCAGCGGTCGAACGGATGATTATGACACTGTGCACATTGCGTCCGCATGCCCATGAAGATCTGGGCGACGTTTTCCGAGACCTTCAAGGTGTCACGTTCGAGTTGGTAGAAGTTTGTCTGCGGCGTCTTGAACGTGCCCCCGCTGGTGGCGAGCACATCGCGGACCAGTTGATCCCACGGGCGGTTTTGTGCCACCTGCTCACTGAGCCAGGTGTAATACAACGCCACCGACTTGGTGCTGACCTGATTGTTGTTCGACCGCATCATGAGCCATTCGGCCCACTTCGACACCCAGACCTCCGTGAACTCTTTCCGTTCCAGCAAGGTCTCGATCAGCTTGTCGCGCTTGGCGGGATCGGTGTCGGACATGAACGCGTTGTACTCTTCTTCCGTGGGCAGGAGTCCCACCATGTCGAGGTACAACCGACGCAGGAAGACTTCGTCGCTGCAGCGGGCCGAAGGGGCCATCCGCAGTTGCTTGAGCTTCAGATTGACCAGGTCATCAATATAATTGCGGCTGGGCTGCGGGGTATCTTCCCACTTCAAACCCTGAGGCAGCACGACAAAATGGCTTCCGACGGTATAGGTCGAGAAGCGGGCCATCACAAAAGCTTCGCCGCGCTGGCCAGCGGTCACAATCCCGTCCTGGCTGATTGCCGCCGAGGTGTCGTTGCTCGACAGGAACAGGGCGAGCGAGGTGACATCGCGATCGGAACCGTCGGAGTAGGTAGCACGCACCATCATCTGCTGCGTGGCACCGGCACCATCGAGAACTCCGGACTTCGGATAGAATTCAATGCCGGTGCAGGTTGGCACATCGGCCGGGTCTTGCGGGCAACCCGCAGCAATCCAGTTTTCCATCGAACGGCAGTATTCGGAATCGGTTTCGAACCGTTTGCCCCCGGTATGTGGCACGACACCAATCGATTTTTCGATCAGCAGGCTGGACATCGGCACGGCAAGGTCGATGCGACGCCCCGGAAATTCACGGGTGATGCGTTGGTAATCACCATCGGGGTCAAAGCCGAACAGCGACAACCGGAAGCCATCTTTCCCGCGAGCCGCACCGTGACAGCTACCGCTGTTGCAACCCGTTTTCATAAAGACGGGCATGACGTCCAGCTTAAAGCTGATCGGCCGGGCTTCGGCGGCACGCTCCACCTTAATGGGAATCGACACCGATTGTCCGCCGAAATCGACTTTCAATTCGGTCTGACCATCGGCCTGCGGGTGAAAGACCTGGCCGTCCTGCCGTACCAATGCCGGGTTGGCGATGGTGTAAGTGGCATCCTTAGCGACATCGCGGGTGATGCCGTCGCTGTAGGCGGCCTGCACGGCGATCATCTGGCGATCGCCGTTGGTGGTGAGGTTGATGCTGTCCGGGAAGACAGACAGGCGTTCGAGAGTAGCGTCGGCCTCGGCGACCAGCGAAGTGCCCAGCACACACGTCACTACCAGGCAAAGCCACGTGCCAGTTCCGGTACGAAGCATTGGTCTCATTCCTTCAGAGAGCTGCAATAAGGTGGGCATGACCGGCGGATTTTCGGGGTGTCATCAAAGTGGAGAGACCATTGGCAATCTGGTCTCTCCGCTTCAATGGGAATTACTGACTATCGGTTTTGGTTTCGGCTCCGCCGTTTTGCAGGGCTTCCAGCTTCTGCTTCTGTTCCAGCCGCAGTTGTTCCAGGCGGCTCAGGGGTTTCTTGGGGGCCTCTGCTGGCTTTTGTTCCGGCATGGGTACCGGAGCTTGTGCCACCACAGGAGCATCCGCCTTAGGAGGCAAGGGCTTGTCGACCCGCAGCACTCCCGAACCAATGTTGTGCGTAATCGGCTCGCCGTTTTCGGTAATCACCACGGTGCAGAAGATGTTCTTGTTCATTCCCGGAGGGGCGTCTGCTTCCGCCTTCAAAGGGAAGATCAGTTCCTTGGTCTCTTTGTTGATGGTCATCGCCGGTGCGGTGACCTTGTTGGGCAGACCCATCAACGTGACCTGTGCGTCCCCTTCGAACGGTTTCACGACTTCCACTTCCACGACCATCGCCGAATCCGCATTCTGCTCGATCGCCGCCTGTTGGAACTTCAGTTTCACATAGGGTTCCGCCACTTTCAGAGTGCCGAAGGCGGAGCCTGATTCAACGGGACCATTCCCGACCGTCGCTTTCGCGCGGATAGCAATTTTGTGATCGTTAACCTGTGCGTTGCCAGCGGAGTTGATCGTGATCGAAGCTTCCGTCTGGCCTTCAGGAATCGAGACTTCGCGGCTGCTGTTGACTCCGGGTGGGTTTAACAGCAGATCGACCTTGATGGGGGCGGTGAACCCTTCATCGCGTGTGGCCACCACTTTCAGTTGCAGCACGCCACTCTGTACCAAGGGCACTTTGGGTTCGACAATCTGCACGCTGAACGGGGCTTTCTGCGACACGGCCAGACCCAGGGCTGGTGGAACTTCCACAAAGAAGTCGCGGTTGTTCTGACCACGTACCATTGTGACATCTTGCCGGGTGTTGCCGATGACTACCGTGTTGGGTTGATTGGGGTCGACCAGCTTGCCTGTCAGCTTGGACAAGGCGGCTCCCAGTGGAGCATCGGCTGCGGCGGCAATCAGCACTTGAGCCACGGCTTGATCGGCAGCCAAGGTGGCTGATTCAATCGTTACCCCTGCGGGCAGATTCTCACCCAGGTATTCGATCGGTCCACCGAAATCCCGACGGGTGGTCGCAATCAAGATCGGCAGCCGTCCCCCTTGGGGCACGACCAACCGGGTTTCGACATAACGATCAAATTCATTAATCGAGGCTTCCAGACGCGGGGCGACCGGCACTGCTTCAATGCGATAATGGAACGCATGGCCCCCTCGGCCGAGATGGTCTCGAACGGAGACAAGGTACTCACCATCGGCCGGAGGATTGAAGCGGATGTAGGAATCCGGGCCACCTGTGTCATCGTTCCCCGCGATGTTGCCCCCTAGCAGGTTATGCACATACATCACCGAGTCGAGTTCCGAACGGATCTGCCGGGCATAGACACGAATGTCGAGCACCTGCCCTTTGGTCGCGGTGAACTTGAAGAAGTCGACATCACCGGACTCGCCGATCACGCCATTGTAAGCGGCTGGTGCTTGTGCGGCCGAAGCGGTCGCCGGGTCATTGTTCGGCTCCTGCTCGATCACATTGTCCAAGTCAGAAATACGGAACGGAATGCCGCAGGGGTCCAAACCCAAGGCATCTTGAGCATGGGCAAAGATCTCCCCAGAGGCTTCGGCCGGAATCACCAGATCCTGAGCAATTTCACCGGCGACATCACCCAGATATTTCACGGCGACGGTGCTGCCCGCCTTGCCCCCAGCCGGAACAATGGCCCGAGGGCGGGGGAAGTGGCCAATATGGCAACGATAGAAGTTGCCATTGCCGTAGGATGTTTCGCGGATCTGAACAATGTACTTGCCATCTTCCGGCGCGACGATCGAGGCAATCCCGTCCTGATAGACCAACGCCGCATCATCGCTGGTGGAGAGTTCAAAACGGGCTTCGTTCAGAATGGCGATGTAGGCATCGAAGAACGAGTCGCCGAGGCGGATCGCTTCGATCTCGGCCGTGATGCGGTCCCCCTTCTTGGCTTCAACGACATAGTAATCAACGTCTTCATTCGTGATACGGCCATCGATGGTGACATTCATTCCGATCGCCTGCGGTGTGGCGAATTCGTTGTTGGGCTCGACCTCGGCAACAACCGGCAGCGAACCAACACGGAAAGACTGCAGGTCGGACAACCCAGAGGCTGTGCGGACACGGAAATGCTTGGTGCCGAGGGTGCAATTCTCGGCGATCTTCACCTTCGCTTTGACCTGCTTGTCGTTGACGACTTCCAGGCTGGTGACTTCCATGCCGGGCTGATAGATGACGATTTGTTGTGCATCTTCGAAACGCTCTCCCTGGAAGAGGAGTTCCACTTCGGTGCCACGCTGGGCGCCGCGAGGAGTCACCGTACTCAGACGTGGAGCGGCGGCTTCACACCAAGTCAGCGAGGACAAGGCGAAACAAGTCAGCGACAATGTCCATGAGCAAAAACGAACGCGACCGAGCATGAGGCCCCCCTCAAGATTTCGCGTGAAACGCATCAATTATGTTGTGCAGGACTTCGACGGAACTGATCATCACGCCTTGTCGAATTCCAGATATGCAAAAGCCCAAGGACGGCACGTCCCTGGGCCTTCACGTTGATCGTATTGACTTAGGCAAGGAGCGACTTGATGACCTGGCCACCGTCGACGATTTCAATCGGTCGGTCACCCGGGGCCATCAGCTCCTTGTCAGACACCACACCCAAGGTGTGGTAAACCGTAGCGAACAGGTCTTCGACTGTCACCGGGTTGTCTTCCGGTTCCGCAGCCGTCGCGTTGGACGAGCCGTAGACCATACCCCCCTTGATGCCGCCGCCGGCGAGCACCACGCTGAATACCTTCGGCCAGTGATCGCGACCAGAGGTCTGGTTGATCTTCGGGGTCCGGCCGAACTCGGAGGAGACCATCACGATGGTTTCCTTCAAGAGTCCCGAGCGATCGAGATCGCGGATCAAAGCTGAGTAGGCTTGGTCGAACGTGGGCATCTGGTTCTTGAAGCCCCGCACGATTTGATCGTGCATATCCCAGCCACCGTAAGTCAGATTGACGAGACGCACACCAGCTTGCACCAGTCGACGGGCGAGCAGCATGCGGGCACCGGCCTGATTGCGACCATATTCATCGCGGATCTCAGCCGACTCCTGTTCGATGTCGAACGCGGCCCGGGCTTCCGGCGAACTGATCAGGCTGTAAGCCCGGTCGTAGAAGGTGTCCATCGCCGTCAGGTCGTCGGACTTTTCCTTCTTCTGGAAGTAGGCGTTGACGGCGTCCAAGGCTGAGCGGCGGGTGGCAAACCGCGAGTCATCGACTCCGTTCGGCAGGGCCAGGTCACGTACCTTGAAACCGTTTTGTGCCGGGTCGCTCCCCAAAGCAAACGGAGCAAAGGCTGAACTCAGGTAACCACTGCCTGCGAATTCGTTCGGCTGGTTAGGAATGCAGACGTACGGAGGCAGATTGTTCCGCGGACCGTACTCATGGCTGATCACTGAACCGATGCTCGGGTACTGCAACGCCGGGCTGGGGCGGTAACCCGTGAACATGTTGTGGGTGCCGCGTTCATGGGCGGCTTCGCCGTGGGTCATCGAGCGGATGACGCACAGCTTGTCAGCGATATCGGCCGTCTTGACCAGCGTCTCACCGAAGAGTTCCCCGGGAATTTTCGTCTTGACCTGCTGCATTTCGCCACGATATTCGATCGGGGCGAACGGCTTGGGATCGAACGATTCCTGGTGGGCCATCCCGCCGGGCAGATAAATATGGATGATCGACTTTGCGGTTCCCTCGAAGTTCTTGTAGTCCTTCAAGTCAGCGAAGGCCCGCTCCGTGCGGAGCAAGGCGGGCAACGCCAGACCGGTTCCCGCAAGGAAGCCGACCGACAGGAAACCACGACGATTGAGCTGTGCAAAATGCGAAGGGTTACAGGAAGACGTCATCGGCTTGCTCCAGAAATATCTGACGAACTGTCAGTTGAGGTCCTGAGAACGCGGTTCAAATCGATTAATAAGGACGGCCGATCCTGGCCCAATCTGACCACTTTCCCAAGTGGCGACAATGTTTTAACTTCATCATCCGTAAGAATTTAAGCAGTGTTAAATTCTCAAGGGCTGGATCACTTCTGACTTTGGGCAGGCTGCGGGGCTGGCACTACGGCAGGGTTACTGCGGTGGCATCATGTGGGCGTTTTTCGATGCGTATGACGGTATCGGTTCCGAAGCCAAATTGTCAAGCATTTTCTTAGAGGGCTTTGACCAACTTTGCGGGAATGTTTCACGGATTCCGGGGGCGTAAGTGATTTTTCCCCAAATTTGTCTAGTAAACCTGTCTGATACGCAGATTCCGCATTAAATAGAAACTGCGAAAGAAGATACGCCGTTTTAGATGGCGAAATCGGTCACCCGGCCAAAGATGCGGTCGATCAAGTCCTGTGAAAGCTCCACGGATGGCCCGGTGCCTCCATCCACGTCTGTCGGATTGATTCCACAGTAGACCGACCACGGTCCCAAGTGCCGCCAGCGACCGGCTCGCTTCGGTTCATTGGGCAAGACCGGGGTTGTGCAACGGTTGCAGCTGATCGTCGCAAACCCTTGATAGTGCAGGGGGTTAACGATGACGTTATGCTCCGCGATATAAGCCTGCATCTGCTCGTTGTCGAAGTTGGCCAGCGGGTTGATCCGCACGCAATTCATCGGGGGATCGACCGACAAAATCGGGCACCGATCGCGTTTTCCCCCTTCGGCTCTCCGCAGGCTCCCAATCAGACCGTCGAATTGTCCCCGCGCTTTGAGGAGCGGTGCCGTTTTTCGCATGTCGCAGCATTGCTGCTGACCTTCGACGGTCAGATAAAGCACGCCGTATTTTTCCGTCTGTTCGGTCATCGTCAGATCGGGCTGCAACGTGATGACGTTCAGACCGTAGTCCGCTGCGATCCGGTCCCGAGTTTCCAGGGTTTCCGCGAAATTCACCCCCGTGTCAACAAACAGAACTGGTGAATTCAGCTGGAGTTGCGACATCATGTGGCAGACAACGCTGCCCGCCATCTGCATCGCGGAGAGAGCTGCTAACCGGTCGCCGAAGACCTGCTTGGCCCAGCGCAGCAATTCTTGAGGTGTCCGTTCATCGAACGTCTGGTTCAAGGGGGCCAGGTCGGCCTGTGTCAGTTTCGGCATCCGTCGCTTCCGTCGGTCCTGTCGCGGTACAGCCTGCGTCAAGTTCTCTCGCAGTGTATCAGCAGAGGGATAGAACCGACAATGAGACTCACGCCGGGGCAATCACGTTCGCCTTTCCTGGCTGTGGTTACCCAGTTGACGCTGCCGGTTTCGACCGCCACACTGTCATATCGATTCAACTCCCCTTGATCCGTTCTGCCACGACGAGGTCGGATATGCTGCGTCACTGGATCGTATGTTCTCTATTGTTAACTTCTCTTGCGGCCCCTGCTGTGGCCGAAGACTGGCCGAGTTGGCGCGGCCCGCTGAACAATGGCATCAGCAGCGAAGTCAATCTCGCGACCTCGTGGGACCGCACGCGGAACGTCGCATGGAAAGTCGCTTTGCCCGGTCCAGCGGGTTCGACACCCGTTATCTCTCAAGGCACCATTTTCCTCACCACGGTCGATAGCAGCGGTGATCTCTGGCTGATGGCTTATGGTGAAGACAGTAAAGAACTCTGGAAGCACAAGATTGCTGGCGGCAATAAGGACGTCCGCGGCGACGAAGGGAATTCCGCGTCACCGTCTCCCGTCACCGATGGCGAACACGTCTGGACATTGATGGGCGAGGGCACGCTGGCCTGCTTCACGGTCACCGGCAAACCCGTCTGGAAGTTCAATGTGCAGGAACGCTACGGCAAGATTCAGATTCAGTTCGGCCTAACTTCCAGCCCGCTGGTTGATGGCGACGTGCTGTACCTGCAATTGATTCACGGTGAAGGCAAAGTCGAAACGCAGGAAGCGCAGATCGTTGCCCTCGAAAAGAAGACCGGCAAACAGATCTGGGCTGTGGGTCGCCCGAGCGATGGTTATGCCGAGAATGAACACTCGTATGCCTCGCCGATGATGTACAACGATGGCCAGCGGAAGTTTCTGCTCACGCACGGCAACGACTACATCGTGGCTCATCGCCTGAGTGATGGCAAAGAAATCTGGCGGTGTGGCGAACTGAACCGCAAGGAAAACTACGACCCGACGTTGCGGTTTGTCGCCTCACCCGCGGTCGCGCCGGGCATCATTCTCGTGCCAACCGCGAAGAAAGGCCCGCTCCTCGCACTGAAGCCGACCGGCATGGGCGATATCACGAAAGACGCATCGATGCATCTCTGGACCATCGACCGCACGCCCGATGTTCCGTCGCCTTTGATTCTCGATGACATCGTCTATCTCTGCATGCAGGACGGTAACCTGATGGCACTCGATCGCGAGTCGGGCAAGGAACTCTACTTCGAGCGGACCAACCGTCAACGTCATCGTGCTTCGCCGGTCTATGCCGATGGTCATATTTACTTGGGCGCTCGCGATGGCAAGGTGACCGTGGTGAAAGCGGGGCCGAAGTTTGAAATCGTGGCGGAGAACGAACTCAACGAAGATTTGTCGTCCTCACTCGCTATTGCGAACGGCACGATTTATGTCCGCACCTTCCAGCACCTGTGGGCCATCCGTAAACAATAACGCCCGGGAGTGCGGCCATGGCTCGGACACCGGCGGAACCACGCATCGCTCGCCTCCACGAGTTGGAACCGGGCCAGACCGCCGATGTTTTTGCTTTGCTGGCCAAGAAGGATCGCGGCCAGACCCGCGACAGTAAGCCGTTTTATCGGGTCACGTTTCGTGATGCGCACCGTAGTGTCGCCACGATGATCTGGCTCGATGGCGGCTGGTTCCAAGATTGCGAACAACAGTGGCGTGTCGGCGAATACTACAAACTGCGCGGCCGGTATCAGGAGAACCAGTACGGCCCGCAGTTTGATCTGGAAAAGTGGCGGCCGATTGAACCGAACGACACGGCTCAGGGCTTCGATCCCGCCGAATTTCATCCGGCCACACGTTTCGATACCGCCGGATTGTTCGATGATCTCGTCGGTCTTGCCGAACAGCACATCAGTCAACCCGACCTGAAGACACTCACGGTCAGCCTGCTGCGTGATCACCAGGAACTATTGGTGCTGATGGCCGCCGCCGCTCATAACCACCACGCCTATCAGGGTGGCTATCTGGAACACGTGGTTTCTGTCACACAAACGGCCATCTATCTCGCCGACAAGTACGTTGAACATTACCCGGGTATGCAGCCGCCCTTGTCGAAATCGCTCGTAGTGGCTGGGGCCATTCTGCACGACATCGGCAAGATGCTGGAGTTGGAACACCGGCCGGAAGGGGCCGAGTACACACCGGCCGGACGGTTGATCGGCCATATCCTGCTCGGTCGCGATCTTGTCCGAGATTACGCCAGCCGCATCGAAGATTTCGATGCTGAGACGCTATTGCGGTTGGAACACATCATCGTGGCGCATCAGGCCTTGCCGGAGTGGGGTAGCCCGATTGCTCCCTCGACGCCGGAAGCGTTGCTCGTTCATTACGCGGATGATATCGACGCCAAGTTCCAGATGATGGCCATGGCGTTATCGTCACCGCCAACGGCTGATGATCTGGTTTTTACCACGCGCGACAATCCGCTGAAGCGACGGATCTTTCGCGGGTTGCCCACAGAAGAAACCACCAGTTCTTCGGAATAAAGAGACCCGTTCGTTACCACCGTGATGAAAGTTCTGATGATGTTGTGCTGTGCTCGCCTGATTTGCCGTGCCTTGTTACTGGCCGTGATACTCTCCTGCGGTTCATCCGCACTCTGGGCACAATCTCTGGCCCCTGCGGTGCAACCCTTTGTCGATCGGCATGAGTTGGCCGGGGCGGTGCTGTTAGTCGCGGATAAGGACAAGGTCCTCACATTAGAAGCGGTCGGCTCGGCGAGCGTCGAGAAAGAGCAGCCGATGAAAACCGACGCGATGTTCTGGATTGCGTCCCAATCGAAACCCATCACCGGGGCGGCCTTCATGCTGCTGGTGGATGAGGGCAAGGTGCAGCTCGATGACCCGGTCGAAAAATATCTGCCGGAGTTTCGCGGGCAGTTGCTGGTGGTTGAACAGGATGCTCAACACACGCTGCTCAAACCGCCCGCTCACCCTATCACCATTCGTGAAGTGCTGAGCCATACCAGCGGCTTGCCATTCAAGTCGGCATTGGAAGCTCCGACACTCGATATCTATCCTCTCTCGGCCCGTGTTCGCAGTTATGCCATGACGCCGTTGCAATTCGAGCCGGGCGCCAAGTACCAGTACAGTAACGCGGGCATCAACACCGCGGCCCGCATCATCGAAGTGGTCAGCGGCCAAACCTTTGAAGACTTCCTGCAGGAACGGCTGTTTCAACCACTCGGCATGCACGACACCACCTTCTGGCCAACGGAAGAACAAGCGGCCCGCATCGCCACAGCTTACAAGCCCGGCCCCAATAAGATGGGTCTGGTCGCCACCACCATCGACCAGTTGCATTACCCGCTGACCGACCGCACGGTTCGTACGCCCATGCCCGCAGGTGGCCTTTTCTCCACGGCCGAAGATGTCGCGAAGTTCTATCAGATGTTATTGAACCAGGGCGAATGGCACGGCAAACGAGTTCTGTCTCCGGAAGCCGTCGCGGAATTGACGAAGCGGCAAACCCCGGCCGAGATCCCCAATAGTTATGGCCTGGGCTTCGCCGTTGGCAACGGCAGCTTCGGACATGGCGGGGCCTATTCGACGAACACCACGGCCGATCTGGCACATGGCATTATCACCGTCTGGTTAGTGCAACACGCTGGGTTCCCTGGTGACGGCGAGAAAGCCCAGGGCGAATTCCGTTCGAACGCCATGGAAACCTTTGGCATCAAATCGAAAAATTAAATCGGTGTGTGTTAACGACGACGGCGAGGCGTAGCCGTTTCGCTCGGGGCGATGAGACCACGGAGCGTGCGCAGGTTCATGGCATCCAGGTTTTCGCCGTCGCGTTCCCCTTTTTCGGTTTCAAGATACATCGGCAAGTCGGCGAAGCGTGGATCGTTCACGATGTGCCGGAAGGGTTCGAGACCCAGGCAACCTTCGCCGATGTGTTCATGCCGATCGACGCGGCTGCCGAGCGGCTTTTTGCTGTCGTTTAGATGGAACGCTCGCAGTTTGTCGAAGCCGATAACATCGCCGAAGTTATCCATTGTCGATTGATACTCGTCATCGGTGATGAGCGGGTAACCGGCGGCGAAAATGTGGCAGGTATCGACACACACGCCGAGACGTTCGGGGGCTTTCACTCCGGCGATGATATCGGCGAGATGTTCGAACCGATGGCCGAGATGCTTGCCTTGCCCGGCGGTCACTTCCAGCCAGAGTTCCGTCTGCACTCCTGATGTCACGTGATGCACGGAGTCGATGCCGCGAATGATGTTCGCGATCCCGTCTTCTGGCGTGCCGTCGACGGGGCTGCCGGGGTGCATCACCACGCCCGCAAGTCCCAAGGCTTCGGCCCGTTCGATTTCGACAATCAAAGCGTCGACCGATTTCTGCCAGAGTTCTTCATTGGTGCTGGCGAGATTGATGAGATAGCTGTCATGAGCACACGGCTTCTGCAAACCGCCGCGTTGCAAAGCCTCTTGAAACAGCCGCACGTCTTCATCGGTCAGCGGCTTGGCTTTCCACTGATTGTTATTTTTGGTGAAGATCTGCACGGTCTCCATGCCAAGGGTGGTAGCGGCATCGGCGGCCTTGTAGTAACCCCCGGCGATGGAGAGATGCGAACCAAAGAGCGGCATGTTGAGGTTCCGATAGGATTTCCCAGGCGTGAGCCCGCACGGCTGTGGATTACGATTCACGGACGAGGCGTTTCGCCTTCATCTCGAAGCGCGGCAGCGAACCCGGCGGGACGGTGACCACTTCGGGATGAAAGTTCAAGCGGTCCTTCATGCCATGTGTCACGCGTTTGGCTAAAGAGGTTTGAGCCGGAGCGTCGAGATCGGCGGTCGGTTCGAGTTCGATCCGCAGCTGCTGCATTTCACGGTCTTTGGTGACGACAAGCCGATATTCGACGATGTCCTCAAACTCCCGCAGGACCGCCTCGACACTCGAGGGAAAGACGTTGTTGCCGCGGATGATCAGCATGTCATCACTGCGACCGAGCACACCGCCGGCCAATCGTAGCAAGGACCGGCCGGTGGGATCGGGCGTGGTGACCGCACGGACCAGGTCGCCGGTGCGATACCGGAAGACGGGCGAGTCGGGCCGGGCCAATGTGGTGATAACGAGTTCGCCGATTTCACCCGTGGCGACGGGATTATCAGTATCATGCTGCAGAATTTCGGCGATGCACTCGGTTTCAAGGATCGTCAGTTCATCGGGAGTTTCGGCGCGGCTCACGCCCAGCGGCCCGATCTCGGTCATGCCCCAGTGATCGACGACTCGGGCTCCCCAGGCGGCGGTAATGCGGTCGCGTATCGCCGGCACATTTCCGCCCGGTTCACCCGCTACCAGGATGGTATCCACGCCGAGCGACTTCAAATCGACCTTCTGCGAAGCGGCGACTTCGATGAGTCGCAAGGCATAAGTCGGCGTGCAACCGACGAGGTTGATTTGATTGTCGGCAATGAGTTTCAACCGGGCTTCACTGCTGAGGCCACCCGCCGCAACGGCAAAGCGGCCTTGCGACACCGCCGCCTCAAAGCCGGCCCAGAAGCCGAGGAACGGGCCGAATGAGAACGGAAAGCAGCAGCGATGATCGGGCCGTAGCGGCATCAGGCGGTAAATCTGCTGCCAGCATTCCATCAACCCGTCCCAGTTGCGTGGTGTGTCGAGCCAGCGGAGGGGTTGGCCGGTGGTGGTCCCGGACGTCTGATGCAGCCGCGTGTACTCAGTGACCGGCCGCGTGAGATTCGTGCCATACGGCGGACTGGCGGCTTGATCGGCACTCAGATCGGACTTATGCAGCGTCGGCAGTCGTTGCAGATCGGCGAGTGATGTGAGCGAATCCGCCGTGAGTCCCGCCTGCTGCAGACGCGGTTGCCAAAACCGATTGCCCGCCTGCACATCGGCGACCATCGCCTGCAGCTTCGTGAGCTGACGGACTTCGAGTTCCGCACGCGGCAGGTCTTCGGGGTAGGTCATGCAACCTCAGAGGTGCTGAACTCGTATGGGTCACAGGTGGTCTTAGCCCCCGGTCAATGACCGGGGGCCACACGGTCGTTTGATGTCGAATCATTCGGCCCCCGGTGACTCACCGGGGGCTAAGACGATGCCGTTATGTCGTCGGGGGCGGGGTGGGGACTGCGGCGGCGGGGGGAGTACCGTGGCTGTCGCCGCCGGCTTTGGGTTTGTGAGGTGCAGCGTGCGGGGTGTTCGACGCCACAATCACGATGCAGATCGCCATGCCGACAACGCCTGCCCAGAGCAACGGATTGAATGCCGCTCGTGTCTGAATTGTCGAAGTGATCGCCGAGACTGCGACAGCTGTCCCGAACACAATGGGCATGACGATGTCTGGCCTTGGTTTAATCCCGGTCCCTTGAAATGCAAACATGGCGAGCGTGAGCGTGAGCGCTCCGAAGGCACCGAGCGAACCGGCGATGAATCCCCACGTCAAGCCGCCGGACGAAAAATGCATATCGACGTTGGTGTACTTGATGCCCGCAAAACCGCCAATGACGGCCCAAACCAGATAGGCAATGCCGATCATCAGGTACGGTTTGAACGGGTTATTACCTTCCGCGGCCCGGGCCAAGCCCAACGCCGGGCCATAGGTGCCCCAGAAGAGCCCAGTGAGCAATGCAAAAATGATCGGCCATTTCATCGAGACATTCTCCGCAAGATTTCAGAACCAGTGGTGACGCTATCGTAACCGCAGAGGCTGCGGGCTGCATCCGAACGAAGGACAGACGCCATTCGGTACCATCCACGGCAGCCATTCAAGTTCGCGAGAACCCGACTGAAGTTCCCGTAATCTCGAGTTCGCGAGGCTGATGGGTGGCCGTTGCGGTTGTGGAGAACGGGGTTCGTCACCTAAACTCATAGACACAGGTGGATGGATGTCGGCGGCAATCGACCGCGGCTTTGTTCGTTCCCCTACCGTGTGGCCGTGGCCTGTCTTCCGGTTACACGCCCCCTTTCATTCAGACTTCTTCGAGGATCGACATCGTGAGTGACACACAATTCGGCGGCGTCTCGCGCCGCGACCTGCTCAAAACTTCCGGGGTCCTGGCGGCCTCCTCGTTCGTGACCGGTTCGCTGGCCAGCAGCGTTTATGCTGGCCAGAACAGTACGATCAATATTGCCTTGGTTGGTTGCGGCGGCCGTGGGACCGGCGCGATCTCACAGGCCTTGTCGACCAAGGTCGGCCCGACCAAGCTGGTCGCGATGGCCGACGTCTTCGATCAACGCCTGAAGGCCAGCCACGATGCGACCAAAGACTCTTTCAAAGATCAGGTCGAAGTTCCCGAGGAGCAGAAGTTCATCGGGTTCGATGGCTACCAGAAGGCGATGGACTGTCTGAAGCCGGGCGACGTGGTGATCATGGCGACTCCGCCGGCCTTCCGCTGGCTGATGTTCGATTACGCCATCAAGAAGGGCTTGCACGTCTTCATGGAAAAGCCGGTCTCGGTCGACGGCCCTAGCTCGAAGAAGATGTTTGCCCTCGCTGAAGAAGCCGATAAGCGTGGCATCAAGGTGGCCGTTGGTCTCATGTGCCGTCACTGCCGTCGTCGTGGTGAGCTGTTTGATCGCGTGCAGGCCGGTGAACTCGGCGACCTGACGATGATGCGGGCTTACCGGGCCGCTGGTCCCACAGGTTCCGCCTTCGTCGATAAGAAACCCGAAGACATGAGCGAACTGCTCTACCAGATCCGTAACTTCCACGGCTTCCTGTGGCTGTCGGGCGGGGGTTACAGCGACTTCCTCATCCACAACATTGACGAAGCCTGCTGGATGAAGAACGACTTCCCCGTGGAAGCCAAGGGCTTCGGTGGCCGTCATTACCGTGGTGACTATGTCGATCAGAACTTCGACACCTATACCACCGAATTTACCTACAAAGACGGCTCGAAGCTGTTCCTTGAAGGCCGCACGATGGCGGGGTGTCACAGCGAGTTCGCAACCTATATCCACGGCACCAAAGGGTCGGCGGTGGTCTCGCAAGCGGGTCACCTGCCGTCCCGTGCCCGCATCTACAAAGACCAGAACATGTCGAACAAGGAAGGCGTCATCTGGTCGGCCGAGCAACCAGAACCCAATCCGTACCAGATGGAATGGGACGACTTCATGGCGGCGATTCGCGAAGACAAGCCGTACAACGAAGCCCATCGCGGCACCAGTTCCAGCCTGACGACGGCCATGGGTCGCATGGCCTGTCACACCGGCCAGATTGTCACCTGGGACGACATGCTCAACTGCGAGCACGAGTTCGCCCCGCAACTGGCCGAACTGACGCTGGATGGTCCGGCCCCGTTAATGGCTGGTCCCGATGGTACCTATCCGGTGCCAATGCCGGGCATCAAGAAGACGCGTGAATTCTAATCACGAATTGTGTTGATGGGGAAATGCAGGAAGCCCAGGGATTGCGATCCCTGGGCTTCTTAATTACATGGTCATCAACGTTTCAGATCACTTACCCGACGCGAACTTAAAGAGTCCCTGCCCCGTCGGCGTGACGATGCCGAAGTAAACTTCGCCCGGTTCATCTTCACCAAAGGTGATCACCGGCAGCGAGGGCATGCTGTGGGCAATGGAACGATTCGCCGTCACGGTCTTGGATTTCTCATCGTACTTGAGAGCCCACACTTTGCCGGAGACATAGTCGGCATAGAGATAATGCCCGGCGAGTTCCGGCACCTCTTTGCCCCGGTAAACCTGACCGCCAGTGATCGACTTGCCCACGCTGTGATCGTATTCCCAGATGGGATCGATCAGGTTGGAATGAATCCCGGCCCCGGCGGGATTGAAGACGTGCTTGCCTTCCCGCAGGTTCCAACCGTAGTTGCCCCCCTTTTCGAGGATGTCGATTTCTTCCCAGACGTTCTGGCCGACTTCGGCAATCCAGCCGGTGCCGGTGGAACGATCAAACGACAACCGCCACGGGTTCCGCAAACCGTAGGCATAGATTTCCGGCAAGGCCACCAGCGGCTTCTTATTGCCGCCGGCTCCGGCAGCCACCTCGTTCAGGAACGGATTGTCGGACGGGATCGCATACGGTTTGCCTTCGGATTTATTGTCGATATCAATCCGCAGAATCGAACCCAGCAGCGTTTGCAGGTTCTGGGCATTGCCGAGCGGATCATTGCCTGCCCCACCATCGCCCAGCACGATGTAGAGGTAACCATCGGGACCAAAGCAGACCGTACCGCCGTTGTGATTCCAGAACGGTTGCGGAATCCGCATCAGTTCTTCTTCAAAGGTCGGATCGGCCTTATTGGGATCATCTTTGGAAACGCGGAAGCGTGAGACCACCGAAGTATGCGGCGTATCTTTCGCTGTGTAATACGCGAAGAACTGGCCATTCTCTTTGTACTTCGGATGGAACGCCAGGCCGAGGAAACCCTCTTCGTTTTCGTTGTCCTTGTAGCTTACCTTCGGCGAGAGATCGAGAAACATCTTCGTTTCTTGAGCGCCGGCCTTGTTGTCGAAAACGTGGATTTGACCTTGTTCGGTCGCCATCACCACGCGGTTTGTACCATCACCAAAGTGCGTGACAATAATCGGCCGCAGCGGATTCGGCTTGCCGTTGATGTCCTCT
The DNA here is from genome assembly GCA_016125225.1 of bacterium. Lineage (GTDB taxonomy): Bacteria > Planctomycetota > Planctomycetia > Planctomycetales > Planctomycetaceae > DSVQ01. The sequence continues at coordinate 470,849 of WGME01000004.1, forward strand.
TCCCACCCGGTGATTTTGAGTTCCGGAAAGGCGGGAACAATTTTGACCGCAAGGGGCGATTCATCGACGTTAGCTGCAGCGACCACCGTCGCCGTCAGCAGCACCGCCGCGAGAGAAACCATGAAATGCTTCATCGAGCGAGAACCTTCAAAGGGGTTGAGAATAAGCAGGTGTTAGCGTGTTTCGAGATCGTACTGCCAGATTTCCGGTCGGACCAGTTTGCGGGATAATCGGAACGACGTCTGCAAGACCAGCGATTCCCGCCAGCCTTCGGCATCGGGTTTGATTAGCTTGAACTTGCCACGCCCACGGGTGTGGATGTTGAAGTCGACATGGTTCCGGCGGCAGTCCACCAACCAGAATTCAGAGACACCCGCCGCAAAATAGGACTCCGGGAGCAAACGGGTATCCTTCCGGACGGAAGAATCGCTGACCACTTCAATCACCAGATCGGGCGCACCAACAATCTCCACATAACCCGTGTGTGACTCAGATTTGGATTTGCGGAATGCGACTTCGCCGGAATCGTAGGATCGATGTGATACAAACACGACATCGGGTTCGACAGACAGTTCTGCCTCCGGGCATGAGACGCGAGCCCCGCCAGCAAACAGCCAGCCCAGATCTCTGGCTCGAACCAATTGGTACAACTTGCTGGTGAGTTCCGTCTTCGGAAAGTTATGCACGAACAGGTCGTCGGCTGCCATATCCACCTCGATGCGACCGCGTACGTAATCGATCCGCCCGGTTTCTGGAAACCGTGAGGAAAAGACCCACCGCCGAAACCCTGTCAGCGTTTGAATGCCACCAGGAATCTCCACGGGAGGCGTGTCGATTTCTGACGCGATCACAATCGTGGACATGACAACTCTTCCAGAAGCCCAGGGATCGTTATCCCTGGGCAGGAGTGAACCCAGGCTACGCCAACTCTCCGCGAACCTTTTCCAGCAACTTCTTCGTGGCGTTAATGCCGTCGGCTTCGCTGAGCTGCGAGCCTTCGTATTCGATGCCGACGTAACCCCGGTAACCGAACGACAGCACGATTTTCATGATTCGCAGGTAATCGGTGTGGGTTTCATTCCCTTCGGCATCGAAGTCATGCGACTTCGCCGAAACCCCCTTGGCGAACGGCATGAGATCGAGCACGCCCTGATAGCGGTCATATTCGATGTGCGGCCGTTGAACGAAGAAATTGCCGAAGTCAGGCAGAGTGCCGCAGCCGGGATGATCAACCGTCCGCATCACTTCCGCAAGCCACGATCCATTCGATGATAACCCGCCGTGGTTCTCGACGATCACGCCGATGCCATGCTCGGCACTAAACTCGGTCAGCATGCGGAGACCGTCCGCAGCCCGGCCGATCTGTTCACGGTAGGTACCGCTCGATTGGGCATTCACGCGAATCGAATGGCAACCGAGGTACTTGGCCCATTCAACCCAGCGGTAATGATTTTCGACCGCCTGCTTCCGCTTGGCTTCGTCGGCGTCGCCCAAGGCCCCTTCGCCGTCGCACATGATGAGCAGGCTCTTCACGCCCACATCGTCGGCCCGCTTCTTCAATTCCTTCAGAGCCTCGTCGCTTCCCTTTTGCTCTTTGTAAAACTGGTTGACGTATTCGACAGCGTCGATGCCAAATTCTTCCTTGGTGATCTGAGCGAAGGTCATCGGGTCGCGCTTTTCCACGCCGCCCCGGCCAAAGAACGACTTGTTGAGCGACCATTGAGCCAGCGAAATCTGGAACAGCGGCGGCTTGGCCTGCTGAGCAAAGCTGAACCCGGGGAGGCACGCGGCCCCCAATCCGGCGGCGGCCAACCGGACAAAATCACGTCGAGACACGGTGTAAGGCATGGAGGTGTTCCTGGAAGAAAGAAAGTTCGCTGGATTTTAGAGAATCTGCGCGGCCGACAGAAGCGTTCAAGCTTGGCTGGGCTTCCGAAATTCGCGACACTACCGGTTTCGTGCGAACCTGAAGGGCATGAACGATTGTCCCTAATGCAGGTCATCGCTCCGGTTTTCCCTCTTGGTCAAGTAGTACCCGCCTGATGTCCGCAGCCACTGCCCCTTCGCTCGTCGAACAGCTCCTCACCGAACGCATCCTGATTCTCGACGGGGCGATGGGAACGATGATCCAGCGTTTCTCGCCCACCGAAGCCGATTACCGGGGCGAACGCTTTCGCGAACATCCCATCGATCTGAAGAACGTCAGCGATGTGCTGGTCCTCACGCGGCCGGACATGATTGCCGACATTCATCGGCAGTACCTCGCCGCCGGGTCGGACATCATTGAGACGAACACCTTCGGGGCCACCGAGTTGATGCTGCATGAGTTGCAGCTCAATGGTCTGGCCTACGAGATGAACAAGACCGCGGCGGAACTCGCGCGGAAATGTGCCGACGAATTCACCGAGAAGACGCCACGCAAACCCCGCTTTGTCGCGGGGAGCATGGGGCCGACGAAGTTCCAGTTGTCGTTCAATGCCGACAAGCCGGGTTATCGCCCGGTGACCTTCGATGAGATGGTCGCATCGTACGCTGATCAGGCCCGTGGTCTGATCGCAGGCGGTGCCGACCTGCTGTTGCCGGAAACGTCGTTCGACACGCTCAACATGAAGGCGTGTCTGTTCGCGATCCAGCAGGTCTTCGACGAAGGTGTTCGCCGGGTTCCCGTGATGGTGTCCGGCACCATCTTCGAAGGGGGCCGCACGCTCACCGGTCAATCGATGGAAGCCTTCTGGGCTGCGGTCTCGCATTTCCCCATGATGAGCGTCGGTCTCAACTGCGCCCTCGGTCCGGCACAGATGCGAACTTACGTCGAGACCCTGGCCACCATCGCGCCGCGGTACATCAGTTGTTATCCGAATGCCGGTATGCCCGATGGCATGGGCGGTTTCGATTCGTCCCCGGCCGATGTCGCGAAGAACATCCAGCAGTTCGCTGAACTGGGTTGGCTGAACATCGTCGGAGGTTGTTGTGGCACCAATCCGGATTACATCCGTGCCATTGCCGCCGCCGTCGATAAGATCGCGCCGCGCACTATTCCCGAAGTCCCGCACTGGTCCACCTACAGTGGAGCGGAAGTTCTGCAAATACGGGCTGAGGGTCAAGGGCTAAGTGCTAAGAGTAAAGACACTACCGCTGATGAAAGTGTTTCTGGCACTCAGCCATTCCTCATCATTGGCGAGCGGACCAACGTCACTGGTTCGCGGAAGTTTGCCCGGCTGATTAAGGAGAAGAAGTACGACGAAGCCATGTCGGTGGCTCAGCAGCAGGTCGAGAGCGGCGCGAACATGATCGACGTCAATCTCGATGAAGGACTGCTCGACAGCGAAGCCGAGATGGTGCACTTCCTGAACCTCATCTCCGACGAACCCGCCGTGAATACGGTGCCGGTGATGGTCGACAGTTCGAAGTTCTCGGTCATTGAAGCCGGGTTGAAGTGCCTCGCCGGCAAAGGTGTCGTGAACTCGATTTCGTTGAAAGAAGGCGAAGAAAAGTTCCTGGAACAGGCTCGCATTATCCGACGGTATGGAGCCGCCGTGGTGGTGATGGCCTTCGATGAAGTCGGCCAGGCGACCGACCGTGCAAACAAAGTGGCGATCTGCCGCCGTGCTTACGATCTCCTCACGCAGAAGGTCGGCTTTCCTCCGGAAGATATCATCTTCGATACGAACATCCTCACCGTCGGCACGGGGATGGAAGAGCACGCGAACTATGCCGTCGAGTTCATCGAAGCCGTCCGTGAGATTAAAAAATCATTGCCCGGCGCGAAGACGTCCGGCGGTGTGAGCAACGTCTCCTTCTCGTTCCGGGGCAACGAAGTGGTCCGCGAGGCCATGAACGCGGCGTTCCTGTATCACGCTATCAATGCCGGGCTCGATATGGGCATCGTCAATGCCGGTCAGCTCGCCGTGTATGATGAGATCGATAAGGAACTGCTGACCTACGTCGAAGACGTGCTGCTCAACCGTCGGCCCGATGCGACCGAACGGCTGATCGACTATTCTGCACAGATCAAATCGAGCAAAGAGCAGTCGCCGGAAGCGGTCGAAGCCTGGCGACAGGGGACCGTCGAAGAGCGATTGCAGCACGCCTTGCTCAAGGGGATTCTCGATCACGTAGAGACCGACACCGAGGAAGCCCGCCAGAAGTACGGCCGGCCGTTGAACGTCATTCAAGGCCCGCTGATGGACGGCATGAAAGTTGTCGGCGACCTGTTCGGCCAGGGCAAAATGTTCCTGCCCCAGGTGGTGAAATCCGCCCGCGTGATGAAGAAAGCGGTGGCCTACCTGCAGCCGTTCATGGAGCAGGAAAAGGTTGATGGTGAAAAGTCGATGGTCGAAGGTGGGAAATCCATCGACCAGCAACCATCGATCAGCAATTCAACATCCCGCGGCAAGATCCTCATCGCTACGGTCAAAGGCGATGTCCACGACATTGGCAAGAACATTGTCGCGGTCGTGCTGCGGTGCAATAACTTTGAAGTGCTCGACCTCGGTGTGATGGTGTCGTGCGAAACGATCCTGGAGACCGCGAAGAAAGAGGGCGTGAGCATCATCGGTCTGTCGGGGTTGATCACGCCGTCGCTCGAAGAGATGCAGTTTGTCGCCAAGGAAATGCAGCGGACCGGGTTCACGGTCCCCCTGCTCATCGGCGGAGCCACGACCAGTGCCCGGCATACGGCGGTGAAGATCGCCCCGCATTATGAACAGCCGGTGATTCACGTGGTCGATGCGTCGCTGTCGGTCCCGGCGGTCGAAAGCCTGCTCGATGCGGACCGCAAACCGGCCTACATCGAACAGGTACGGGCCGAGCAGGAACGCGACCGCATCACCTTCGCGGGGATGCAAGCGTCACGCAAGCTGGTCCCCTATGCCGAGGCGAAAGCCAAGCGGTTCTCGACCGACTGGGCCACCGTCGATATTCCGACGCCGTCGTTCCTCGGCACGAAAGTGCTCGATGATTACCCGCTCGCGGAGCTGGTGCCCTACATCGACTGGTCGCCGTTCTTCTTCACCTGGGAACTGAAGGGCAAGTACCCGCGCATCTTTGAGGACGCCAAGATCGGAGCGGAAGCAAAGAAGCTATACGACGATGCCCGCCGCTTGCTCGACCGTATCATCAACGAAAAACTCCTCACCGCCCGCGGCGTCTACGGCTTCTGGCCTGCATACACTGAGGGCGATGATATCGTCCTGAAACCCACGGATGGCGATCCGTGGGCGTCCCTCCACTTTCCAATGTTAAGACAACAATGGGAACGTGTCGGGCAAACCGAGTTCCGCAGTCTGGCCGATTATATTGCCCCGCAGGAGAGCGGCCGCCGTGATTATCTCGGGGCGTTCGCCGTGACCACGGGCATTGGTTGCGATGAGTTGGCGAAGAAGTTCGAAGACGAACTGCATGATGATTATCACAGCATCATGACCAAGGCCCTCGCCGACCGGCTGGCCGAAGCCTTCGCCGAGAAACTCCATCAGCAGGCCCGCAACGACTGGGGCTACGGCCAAAGTGAAGGGCTGACGAACGAGGACCTCATTGAAGAAAAGTACCGCGGCATACGACCGGCGTATGGCTACCCGGCCTGCCCCGATCACACCGAAAAGCCGAAGCTGTTCGAACTGCTCAACGCCACGCGTGCCACAGGCATCCATCTGACCGAAAGCTACGCGATGCATCCGGCGGCCTCGGTCAGCGGCCTGTACTTCGCCCATCCCGAAGCCCGGTACTTCGCGGTCGACAAAATCACGAAGGACCAGGTGGAAGACTACGCTACCCGCAAAGGCCGCCCCGTCGCAGAAATCGAACGCTGGCTCAGCCCGAATTTGGGGTATGATGGGTGAAGAGGCTAAGGGTTGAGTGCTGAGTGCCAAGTGAGGAAGATGACTCGGATGAGTCACTGGGCACTCGCCACTGAGCACTTGGCTCGAACGAGGCTGTGGGAGTACCCTCTATGTCGACCGCTGAGAAGTTGAGTTGGACGCCGGAGCAATACCTGGCCCGTGAACGTCAGGCGACGACGAAAAGCCACTACTATCAGGGGCAGATCTTCGCGATGGCTGGTGCCAGCCGCGAACACAACCTGATCGTGGCGAACCTAGTCGCGTCGATGCATTCCGGGTTACGAGGCAAACCCTGCGAGGTTTATCCCAGCGACATGCGGGTGAAAGTCCAGGCGTCGGGACTTTACACCTACCCCGATGTCACCATTGTCTGTGGCGAACCGCAGTTTGAAGATGCTCATGTCGATACGCTGCTCAATCCACTGGTCCTGTTTGAAGTCATCTCGGAATCGACCGAAGGCTACGACCGCGGAGCCAAGGCGATGCAGTACCGCCAGCTCCCCTCGCTCCAGCAACTGGTGTTGATTGCTTCGGATCGCGTGCATGTGGAGTCTTACCGCCGGGGGGTCGATGGCGGCTGGACGTTGTGGGAATCATCGGACCTGACCGGCAGCCTGCCCGTTCCCGCTGCGGATGTCATGTTGTCCATCGCGGAGATCTATCAACGGGTCGAATTCCCGCCGGAGCAAGCCTCCACCAGCGAGCCGGGGATTTAGCCCTTGGTTGTTTACAACCGGGGGCACGGAGGGGCCATGCAATAAAACTGCCCCCCGTTGACGAGCAACGGGGGGCTAAATGGAGATTGTTAGCGATTAGCGTTTGCTTCGCGCTGACTGATCCATCGACCAACCACTTTCAACCATCGACCAATCAGGGGACTGATGCCCCCCGCTCGTTAATCATCCGCGGAGTCGCCGTCTTTGATGACGAAGCGGGCTTTTAACCGGGCGACTTCGGTGGCGAGGCCGGCGGTCTTGACCGACTTCAGCACTTCATCGAAATCCTTGTACGCGGCTGGGGCTTCGTCTTTCGGATAGCTGCGACAGTTGGTGAGGATGTCGGCGGCATCGAACGACTGGTCGATCGCCCGCTGGTCCAATTCACGGATGGCCCGCTTGCGGCCGAGCATCCGTCCCGCTCCATGATTCACGCTGTAGCAGCTCAACTTGGCACCCTCATCGGCGACCATCACCGCAGACCCCGCTTGCGGGTTGCCTGGCAATAGAATCGGATGGCCGGTCTCGGCGTACACCGTTCCCGCGAGAGCGTGATGTCCCGCTGGAAACGCACGCGTGGCACCCTTGCGATGCACCCAGGCCGGACGGTTCTCGACGATTTCCCGCCGGGCGATGTTATGGCTGATGAAGTACACCAGTTGTCCCGTGACACCCGGCAACACTTCCTGGAAGGCTTCAAGGACCAACGCATTGATGAGCAGATGATTCACCGTCGCGAAGTTGGCCCCCAACGCCATGTCATCGAGATAGGCATCGGCTTCCGGCGTACCGAGCGGTGCATAGACCAATTCGCGATCCTGTCCCGGCAGCGGGATATCCCAGGTGGCGAACTTGTGCTGCAGCGCGCGGAACTGGTGCGACGCCAGCGCATGCCCGATGCCCCGCGAGCCACAATGCGACAGGAAGGCGACCTTGCCATCCTGAAGTCCGAAGACCTCGGCGGCTCGTCGCGCGCGATCGTTCTCAGCCACCTGCACCACTTCGCATTCACCGAAATGGTTTCCGCCGCCGTAGGAACCGAGTTGATTTACCTTGTCGTCGAATTTGCGGAACTCGGCCGCATCGAGATGCCGCTGTAAGCGAGCCGCGAGTGCATCACGTGTGTCATCGTGGCCGACGTGATGAGCATCTTCACACCGATCAGCCCATTCCGGCGGGATGCCGAGTGCCGTGCAGACCTCGGGCGAGGCTCCTTCAATGAGCGCAAGTTGGCCGACTTCGGTGTCGATGCGGCGAGCCTTTTTCGCATGCCGTTGTCCACGACCGGCCCCCGTCGGCGTCCGTTCGCAGATGGCGTTGATGAGAGCCCGGCGGACCGGTTTATCGATGATCGCGTCAGCAGGCAGATCGAGCTGCAACAGGCTCATTGAACATTTGATGTCGACACCGACCGGACCCGGATAGACATGCGTCGGTGATACAAGCACACAACCGACGGGCGCTCCGTAGCCGCAATGGGCGTCGGGATTCAGCACGAGATCGGTCACGCCGGGGGCCAGCCGCGAATTGATCGCCTGCTGCAGGCACATCTCATCGAATGTCTGGCGAATCGCCTCGGTACCAATGACGGTAATCGGCTTGGTCTTGCCCGCGGTCGGCAGCATCGCCGTAGCGGTATCGGTCGGAATCAATGCGTGGGGCATTCTGTGTCTCCGTCTCACCACTGTAAGTTTTTGTGATGTCAGGTGACACGGTAAGCGACCGTCAGGTTCTGTGAAAAAGCGAAGACAAAATGTTCAAGACGGGGAGCCGCACAGAGTCGCATAAGGGTTTGCAACTCGTGGTCATAGCGAATGTTGTCGGAAGTTGTTGAGTATTGAGAATGGCAGATTCGGCGGAATTGCGGCCGGCGATTGCACCGCAGATTCCGTAGCAGACCCGTTCGACCATTGAATGCGACATTAACCCCGGGCCGTCGATCCTTCCAGCCAGGATCGCATTTCGGCTGACAGATCGCGATCACCGACATCGTAGTACTCATACCGTGTGGGACCCCACAGTCCGGAATGTGCATCGCGGATGTAGGCTTCGGTCGCGAATTTCTCGTCGCCACGTTCTTTGTACGAGACGAAGAGAATGCGGCGGCCATCATATTCGCGGACTTTGTGGATGGTCAGCGTCTGCAGTTTTTCGTCGATGACGGAACTGTTGAAAGCGACGTCGAAACTGCGGAGCGCGGTGAACTCGCCGTTCTTCCGCATTGATAGCACAGATCGCAGCGCATCTTCCGGGCTACTGAAGCTGTAGCCATAGTTCTTGAAGTCGTGTGCGGAGACATCCTGACGGCCGGAGAGAAAGACCCACGCCGCGGTTGCCACGGCGATGCAGAATGCCAGGAATGAGCACAGCGGGGCAATCCGCTCCAGAAAACGACGGGCCAAGCCCGATCGTCCAGAGGCGGTGTCACCAGCAGAGCGCGTACGGGAATCGTCAGCCATCGGCGTACCACGTCCTTGTTTGTTTCGCCGAGCAGCGAACGCCAGGAAACCCGGCCCGTGCCAGGGTAGCGTTCAATATCGACAGGAGATCGAGGTCAGCGGCCCTGCTGACCGTTCGATCCAGTCACACTCACTGTCGGACATCGGTCACCCTCCGCCGCTGCCTCCAGTGAATTCGTTGGCGACGGCACAACCGTTAAACTCAACGAGTCAACCAACTTTGATCAGTAGGCGACATCGGCGGTGACAGCGACCTGCGTGGCCGCGCCATTTAACACCTGTTCCAGTGTCTGAGCTGCGACGCTCAATTCCTCGGCCGTGACATCTAAATGCGTGCAGGCCCGAATGCGTTGCGGGCCCGTGGCATACAGAATCACGCCTTGGTCCTTGAGCCGCGCGGCAACTTCTGCCGCTGTTCCGTAACCGGGCTCAATTTCAAAGAAGACCAGATTCGAAGCGATGACACTCGGATCGATCACGACGCCGGGAATCTCGGCCAACTGTTCCGCGAATCGCCGGGCATTCGCATGGTCTTCGGCTAATCGTTCGACATGGTGATCGAGCGCGTAGATTGCCGCGGCGGCCATCATCCCGGCTTGCCGCAACGCTCCGCCGAAGAGTTTCCTCGCTCGCCGGGCCCGTTGAATGACGTCAACTTCACCAACGAGGATCGATCCCATCGGGCAGCCGAGTCCCTTGGAGAAGCAGATCGACACCGAATCGACCAATCCTGCAAAGGCACTGGCCGAGTAGTTGCCGGCGATGCAGGCATTGAAAAGGCGTGCCCCATCGGCATGGAGTTGCAGGAAGTTGTCGGCTGTCCATTTGCGAATGCGGGCAACTTGCGTCAGGGGATAAACCCGCCCGCCGCCATGATTTGTCGTGTTCTCGATGCAAACCAGCTTGGTCGCGCAGTAGTGCTGATTGTCGGGACGGACCTTGCCTTCCAGATCGGCCACATCAATCAAGCCGTGATCGCCGCGGACCGTCCGCACGGTCACTCCTGACATCACCGCTGGCCCCCCGGCTTCCCAGTTGGCAATGTGGCCCGTTTCTTCGATCAGCAGTTCATCGCCGGATTGGCAATGGGCGCGGACGGCCATCTGGTTCGACTGCGTTCCCGAGCAGGCGTACACTGCCGCCGGTTTGCCGAGCAGATCGCAAATCTTCTCTTCCAACTGGTTGACGGTGGGGTCTTCGCCGACCATATCATCACCGACTTCGGCGCCGGCAATCGCTTTCCGCATGCCGGGGGTGGGTTTGGTCACGGTATCGCTGCGTAAGTCAATGCGACGCGAGGTCATATGTGGTCGCTCCAGAAATCGCCACAAGAAATTCAATCAGTGGGCAAGCGCGGGAAACTGTTTTACACTGTACTGTTTGCTGGGATACCCCGACAAACGTGGATAGCGAAAACTCATGGACCTGCGGATTCCGATTCTCGATTGCTCCCAAGACGACCCGCTGCAACTGCTCGCCGAACTCCGCCGCAAACTGAGTGTGCAGGGCGACATCGTCTCTGAAGCGGGCAAGCAACGCACGGTGGAACTCTTCGGCGAACCGTTGTCGCCCCGACAAGTGGTCCACCGCATCTGCGCGGATGTCCGTGAGCGTGGGCTGGCAGCCGTTCTGGAATACACCGCGAAACTCGATCGCAAAGAATTGACGGCCGAAACTTTGCGGGTTCCCCGGGAAGAGTTGGAAGCCGCACATGCGGCCGTCGGTTCGAAGTTTCTGGGCACGATCCGTCGCATTCGGGAGAACATCGCCGAATTCCAACAGAAGCTGCTGAACGAAGACGTGCGGTTGGTCCGGCAAGACGGCGTCTCCCGCGTCGAACTTCGGCAGCGTTATCTGCCATTAAAGCGGGTCGGTATTTGCGTGCCCGGTGGAGCGGCGGCTTATCCATCAACCGTCTTGATGACCGCTGTCCCCGCGAAGACCGCCGGGGTCAAAGAGATCGCGGTCGTGGTGCCACCGACCGATTTCGGAGCCTACAACCAGCACCTGCTGGCGACCTGTGCGGAAGTCGGTGTGACGGAAGTCTACCGTTGCGGCGGTGCTCAGGCCGTCGCTGCGTTGGCTTACGGTGTGGAAGGGTTGCCGCGCGTCGACAAGATCGTTGGTCCGGGCAACCTCTTCGTGGCTCTGGCCAAGCAGCATGTGTATGGCGAAGTCGATATCGACAGCATCGCCGGTCCGAGTGAAGTGGTGGTGCTGGCCGACGACTCGGCTCATCCGGAGTTCATTGCCAGCGATCTGATTTCACAGGCGGAACACAGCCCCGGTTCCGGTGTCTTAATCACCTGGCAACGGGAACTGGTTCCCGCAGTGATCGAAGCCTTGAAGCAACAGTTGGCGAAGTTACCACGGGGCAATCTGGCATTGGCGAGTTTGAACGACTACGGGGCCTGCATCATCGCGCGGGACGCCGACCAGGCGTGTCAATTGACGGACCTGCTGGCTCCCGAGCATCTGCATATTTCCACGCGTGATCCGGAAGAACAACTCGAGCAGATTCAGAATGCCGGGGCGATCTTCATGGGGCATTACACCCCGGTCGCCGTGGGCGATTACTTCGCGGGGCCCTCGCATGTGTTGCCCACGGGGGGAACGGCCCGCTTTGCCAACGGACTCTGTGCGAACGATTTCCTGAAGCGTTCCAGCGTAATTGCTTTCAATCGAAATGCCCTCGATGACGCAGCGGAAGACATTCGCCGTCTCGCGGAAACGGAAGGGCTGACGGCTCATAGTGCGAGCGTCGATGTACGACTGATTGACGAATAACCGAGTGACCCATGAATCGCATTTTCTTACCTCTGAGTCTTCTCAGCACGGTCTGTCTGATCATTACCTTTGTGCTGGGCTGGCAGATCGATGACCCGCGTGTTGCCGATCGTGTGGTGCAACAGGGGGTGCAGACGCATTTTCTGATGGCATTGGCATCGTTGTGCTTTGCGACCCTGGTCCATGCGCTGGTCCTGACCTACTTCATGGGAACCGGCCGGTGGATTGAAGAGACTTCGAACGCCTACCGATTGAGTCCTGAACTTTATCGCGAGAATCAGTCGATCAAGTACCGTGTCATTCCCGTATTGATCGGTGCGTTTCTGCTGCTGCTCGCCACGGGAGCGTTTGGCGCGGCGGCTGACCCGGCCTCCCCCATGCAGTTCTCGGGTTGGCTCGGTTTCACCCCGGCGGAACTGCATCAAGCCCTGGCGTTGACTGCGCTCGCGGCCAATGTCAGAGCCCATTACTTCGAATACACCGCGTTGTTCCAGAATGGCGAAGTGGTGGAACGCGTGCTCGCCGAAGTACGCCGCATCCGTCAGGAAAAAGGGTTAGCAGTTTGACATCCGAAGCCCAGGCATCGCCATGCCTGGGAACCCTGCGGAAACGTAATCCGATTCTCAGCGACGAAACGGCGGCGGACCGGGCGGACGACCACCGGCAGGTCCACCAGGACCACGGCCGCGGGGGCCATCGAAGTTCGCCAGCTCTACCACGCCTCGGTAGGCTCCCAGAATGTAGGGAAAGGCCTTGGTGACATGGTAATGGTAGCCGCGATCGTCGTCGGTGTGGCCGTTGCAGTCATCGAGTCCCTGTGCCGGTTTACCATCGGCATCGTTCGGTCCGTACACCGCATAGCCATCAAAGGCGAGACCGATCAACGGCGAATGCTCACCAACGGGATCGCGGAACGGCGACTTCACACACACGGGATACTTGTGATAGTGATACCGCCCCATCGGATCGGGATGGCCGCAGCACGAGTCGAAGACTTCGGCGAAAGGGCCGGTTACCGCATCGCGCATCTCCCGATTGTACGGGTTGTAAAAGGGGATGCCGTTGATGGCCACACCAATGGGACCCATCGGCAAGGGTGTCGTCTGACTGGCCCGCTGCGGTCGCAATGGAATTTGAAAGCGGTAGTTCTGCTTGAGAATGCGATTGGGATTGTCGCGGTTGGGATAGGTCGCCGTTTTGTGCGTTGGGATGCCATCACTTTGCACAATCATGTGCGTATCGTTGAATGTGACTTTCACATTGGCATCAAAAGGATGCTGGCCGGGACCATAACTCGCGGGGGCCGACCAGACCCGCGCCGGGACAAACGGGCTGGCAGCCAGGGCGGCGGTGATCGCCAGAAAATCTCGCCGTGTCGGTCCCGGAATGCTCATCCGACCCTCATTTCATGTGGACTGTTCTTGATGTGTCTGTAGGCTACAACGCTTGTGAGGCCGGCATGTTTACAGTTTCCCTGCAAAAATGACGGAAGACCTCTCCGCTTGGTGCGAGGTTACCGGCGGCGGTAGAATGCCGTCATGAACCGTCGTCCCCCGCCCCCTGCCCGCCGCCCCTCTGCTCCCAAAGTTCCCAAGCGACCGCTGGCGGAACTGATCGCTCAGCGGCCGTTAAGCCCCGATCCCACCACGTCGCCAGCCCCGTTGGAAGTCCGTGCCCCCACGTTTCATCCCTATCTGTTCCGCCGTCGGTTGGGGGAATTTCCGCAGTCCGCCGCTCCGGGGGATCTCATCCAGCTGATGCTCAGTTCGGGCGAACATCACGGCTGGGGACTTTTCAATCCGCATGCAGAAATCGCAGCCCGTGTTCTGACATCACAGCCGGCGATGCCCGATGCTGACTGGTGGCAATCACGGTTAGCTTCGGCGGTCTCATTGCGTCGAGAGATACTGAAGCTCGATGAGGTGACCAATGCCTACCGCGTGATTCATGCGGAAGGGGATGGGCTATCGGGACTGGTGGTCGACCGCTTCGGTGATGTGCTGGTCGTTGAAGCCTTCGCACTCGGGATGTATCAGCGGGCGGAAGCCCTGCTCGATCTGCTCAGCCCGTTGTGCGGCACGCAGCACGGCGTGTTGCGGTGTGCCCCACTTTCCGATGAGCACGAAGGCTTCAATGCAGAGCCCGTCGGATCGGAGTTCGTTCCCCCAAAGGTGACGGTACAAGAGTTCGGCACGCAGTTCCGCATCGACTTCGCCGGAGGACATAAGACAGGCTTCTATTGCGATCAACGCGATAACCGCAAACGTTTGGCGAGCCTGGTGGGCGGCAAGTCGGTTCTGGATTTGTGCAGCTATACGGGCGGCTTTGCGATTCAGGCCAAAGTTCTCGGTGATGCCGCCGATGTGACGGGCGTGGAACTCGATGAAACCGCCTGCCAGTTGGCCAAAGAGAATGCCCGGCTCAACAAAGCGAAGGTCGCGTTCGTGCAGGGTGATGTCTTTCCGTATCAACGCGACATGCTGCGCAACGGCCGCAAGTTCGATGTCGTGGTGCTCGATCCGCCGAAACTCATCCGGCATCGCGATGAAATCGAAGAAGGCAAGCAGAAGTACTTCGATCTCAACCGCCTTGCGATGCAACTCGTCAATCCCGGCGGGCTGTTGGTGACGTGCAGTTGCTCGGGAATGCTCGATGTGCTCGAGTTTTCACGAATGGTCGCCGCATCGGCCAATGCCGTTCAACGTCGGCTGCAAATCTTTGATCGCACCGGCGCCGCGGCTGATCATCCCGTCTCCGGCAATTGCCCCGAGTCGGAGTATCTCAAAGTCCTCTGGTGCCGCGTCGAGGCCTGAACCGTGAGGCCGATTCATCTCAACCCACAACGGATCTTATGCCACAACGGATCTTATGTGGGTTGGCCGCGCGACTCCATGCGTGCTTGCGTGCGCTGAATCATGCGCTCTCGGCTGGGCTCATGGAAATAAAGTAGACCGCCATGAACAGCCACACCGATGCCCCACCCCAGCACCACCCATACGAACCATAAACGGTCCGGGTTGTTGACGATGTTGAGTGCCGCCAGGCCCGCATTCACGATCGCAAACGCACCCAAGTGAATCCAGAAGCCGAGCTTCACCCGTTCCAAAGCTTCCTGTCGTGAAATCATGACAACCTCCTCGTAGCGACCCACCGGAAATTAACTTCCCACCGGCAGCCACCATTTCATGAATCCAACGCAGCCCCAATAGTAGGCCGAAAAGGCGAGTACGTCTCGCACCGGCCATAACCAGCCCGCAAGACGGGGACTCCGTTGTCGCACGAAATCTGTCAGAAGCAAAACCGGTACCGCAGCCGCAAAACCCGTCAGAAAACACCACTCAATCGCGATTCCCAGCCACCGACACAGATGAAAATAAAGACCACAACCGAGCAGGAACAGCACTAAACTGAGCCGGGCCGTCGTGACCGACCACGGCGGTCGCGGACTTTGCAATGCATGCAGAAAACTGCCGTAACTCCCCAGAAACAAAGCCCATATCGCCAACGGCCAGGTGAAGATGTAATGCTGGCCATAACGATTGAGAACCGCACTTCCACCGGCTCCCAGGAAGACGAGCCCCAGCCAATAGATCCGCTCCCGTGTGGGTGCGGACCACCGTGCCAGCCAACCGGTCAAGTGCATCCCGAGCAACCAGCTTGCCGTCCAGCCTGCCAGCATCCAGCCGTACCACAGCCGCAGATCGCTCAGTTCCGGTGTCGCCGCCGGGAATTCCCGCTCACCACCGAGCAGCCACGTCGGGTCAAATTTCACCGGCTGCGGAATGTCAGCAATGGTGGTCGATGTGCTCGGCTTGTCCTTCAGCCCGACATCCAGGCAAACCACTTGCGAATGCGTCCGCACGATCACCCGGCCCTCTGACAAAGCAGGCGAGGTCCACACCACATCCTCGGGGAAGACCGTGGCGACCGCCAAGGTTTCGACACCGTCCGCCGACAATCGGCACAACCGCAGTTCCCCCCGATCGTTGAACAGCAACGCCTTGTCATTGGCGACAATGATGTTCGCATGACCGATCTCCTCCGATGACCAGCGGACCGTTCCATCGGCCCAATCGAGACAACGGAACTCGCCGCGACTCGGTCGATGCAATCGCGACTGGGCATCTTTCAAATCGAAGCCGTAGATCTGATCGCCGAGCAGCACACTCGAGGCAATGTCGTTCGACATCTTCAAAGTGTCCCACACGCGTTCGACACGGCAACCCGGTGGTTCCCCCTCGGCGACCAACCGATAACACGTCCCCCCGCTGCGGAACGGTCCGGCTAGAAACAGAAACGGCTCGCGATACAAAGGGGCCGCCGAGTGTTCGTCATAACCCGCCGAGAGATCGAGTTCCCGCAACTTGCGGCCGGTAGTGGGATCGGCACACAGTAGCGAGTTCTCCAGAGGGGCAATCACGATCGGTTGACCGGCAAAGGTCACCACAATCGGTGTCGCATAACTGGCCGGCAGTTCGCCACAGGTCCAGACGGTTTTGCCGGTCAGCGCATCCAGAGCGATAAGCGATGCCTGCGGACCACCCACCGGAATGATCACCTTGCCGTCATACACCACCGGCGACGCGGCGACACCAAAGTCGGTCCCGCGACCACGGTATTGTTCCTTCGGATTACACGACCAGACCAGCGATCCGTGATCGACCGTGACACAACCGACATCGCCATTCGGGGCAACGTAGTAAACATGCCCGTCATGCACCGTGGGAGTCGCCCGCGGGCCGGGATACAACCCGCCCCCGTCGTACGGCCAGCCATAACGGTACGACCACACGGTCTCGCCGGTCGCTACATCCAGGCACAACAGCGATTGCTCATACAACGACTGCGACTGTGTGTAAGCCCGCCCGCTCGCGATCACGCAAGAAGAGTAACCCGCCCCAATCTCCCGCACCCACAACACTGGCGGCCCCGACTCCGGCCAGTTCTCCGCGAGCGTTTCATCCACCGCAATCCCATCACCCTGCGGCCCCCGAAACCGCGGCCAGTCGCCGGCGGCACACAATTGCGATGGAAATAAAGACCCGAAGATCGCTGACGCCATCATCAGGAATTGAGCAATCGATGATCGGCCGATGCCGTGCGCCATGGTGTCACAATCAGTCTGCCCCTGTTGTCATACTCAGAACAGGGCATTGTGACACATAGAATTGGTGAAGACGAGCAGAAATAGAACCGCAGAGGTCGCGGAGTGCGCAAAGAGATAGAGTGCTTATTCCCGCACGCTCTGAAGTCTTTGCGTCTCTCTGCGATCTCCGCGTTTCAATCTGGCATTCAACCCGCGAGGAAGGCTTCCAGGCGATCGAGGCCGGCTTGCAGGAGTTCAATGCTGGTGGCGAAGGAGAGTCGCACATAGCCGGGGGCACCGAAGGCGTCGCCGGTGACCAATGCGACGTGGGCTTCTTCCAGCAGGGCGGTGCAGAAGTCGGTCGCATTGTTGACGACGCGGCCGCCACCGAGTTTTTTGCCGAACGATTTTTCGACATTGAAGAAGACATAGAACGCGCCGCCCGGTTCTGCGAAAGTGACGCCGAACTTGCTACGCATTTCGTTGAACCGGCCGACGACGTAGTCGCGGCGCTTCTCGAACTCGACCCGCATGGCCTCGACACTTTCCTGCGGTCCATCGATGGCTGCAATCGACGCATACTGGCTGATACTGCAGGGGTTCGAGGTTTCCTGGCTTTGCAGATTATCCATCGCCTTGATGACATCAACAGGGCCAATGGTCCAGCCAATCCGCCAGCCGGTCATCGCATAGGCCTTGCTGACCCCGCTGACAATGATCGTCCGCTCGGCGACCTCTGAACCAAAGGTGGCAAAGCAACGGAACTGCGTGTCGCCATAGATCAGCTTCTCGTAAATCTCATCCGACAAAACGGGAATGTTCTTCTCGACGGCAACTTTTGCCAGAGCCTCCAACTGTGCCGGGGTATAAGCGGCCCCGGTCGGGTTGCATGGGTTGTTGAGCATCATCAGCTTGGTGCGCGGTGTGATCGCCGCCGCGAACTGCTCGGCCGATAACGTGAAGCCACTCGCTTCGGTGGTTGGCACCAGCACGGCGGTGGCACCGGTCAGTTCCACTAGAGCGCTGTAGCTGACCCAGTAGGGAGTCGGAATGATGACTTCATCGCCCGGGCCACACAGCGACGTGATCACGTTGTGAATCGAGTGCTTGGCCCCGTTCGAGATCAGTACCTGGTTCGGCGCGAACTTCAGGCCATAGTCGCGCTCATACAAACGGCAGACCGCCTGCTTGAGTTCGAGGATGCCCCCCGACGCTGTGTAATGGGTATGACCAGCGTCCATCGCGGCAACGGCTGCTTCACGAATATGCTGCGGTGTGTTGAAGTCGGGTTCGCCGAGGGTGAAGTCATAAACTTTGATGCCCTTGCTTTTGAGTTCTTTCGCTTTCGCGGCGGCGGCGATCGTGGCGGAAGGCTTCAGGGTTTGGCACGCGGGCGACAAGCGATACTCAAGAGGCATGGGACGGTCAACTTTCGGCTGAGGCAACAATCATTGGGAGCCAAGACAACGCCCGGCATCCACTTCGTCTCCCATATCATAGAAGTCAGACGTGAATGGTCCGGCGCGCGATATTGTCCAACCGCAGAGAGGAGAGCGTCAAGCGCGGGGTTCGGTGAGTCGGTCATCTCTACCGGAATTGGTTTCCCTGTTATGCTGAAGCCATCAACCACTGTTGATGATAAAGAGGTGTCGCCGCAGTTCGCCCGAACGGTTCGCTTCGACTTTTCCACCTAAAATCGTCAAAAGCTGTTTTTCCTCAAACCGGCGTGGTTTGACTTGCCGATCAACTCGGTGATTTAAGCCCGATCGTTGCGATCGGCATATTCGATCCAGTGTGACGCCCTGTTTCACTGGACGAATTTCGATTGGTTCCATTGTTCCGAAGTCGATTCAGTCAGACTTACGGCAACGATCAGCCATCGACTGATAGAAACTTACAGCGGTGTCCATGACGGCAAAACGTTATTTTTCAGAGATTTCCGCTTGACGGAATTTTCGAAAGCCGATAATTCTGAGGTTCAGATGCGAGCAGTAAGTCAGCCGAAGGTTCGGATTTGACCCTGAACAGCATCGTTGTGTTATGTGTTGTCAATCTTGCGGGTACCTAAGATTGACGACCGGTTCAAGGAGCAGGGTGCCCACATCCCTGTTGTAGGAGCCACGGAAATGGCTGAAGTTGCGAAGAAGACCACTGCCAAGAAGCCCGCTGCCCCTAAGGCTGCCAAGCCTGCCGCCAAAGCGACCAAGTCGCCCAAAGCGAAACCGGCCGCTGCCAAGAAACCGGCTGCCCCCAAGGCCAAGCCGGCCGCGAAGGCCACCAAATCGCCCAAGGCTAAGCCCGCTGCCGCGAAGAAGCCCGCTGCTCCGAAGGCCAAGCCGGCCGCGAAGCCAGCCGCTCCCAAGGCTGAGTAACTCTCTGCCAGCCTTCATGTTGTGAGAATTCGATTCAGGCCGAGCCCCGTGCTCGGCCTGCGTCTTTTTCCGGGGCAACGATCCCACGAAATCTGCTTTTCGGTAGCCGACACAGCTCTCTGGCTGCGATTTTCCACATCGACTCCATTGAGTTCCGCCAGCCGACCAGCTATAGTTCCGGACTCGAAATTTCGGGCGGTCGGCACATTTGGGCCACCGCTGTTTACCTGGTTTCTGTGTGAAGTTTTGTCTGCCATGGCCAAGTCACTCGAACACAAGCGTCAAGTGAAACTCGAACTCGCCGCCAAGATGAAGCGGTTGGCGAAGGTGGCCGGCAGCGAACCGAAGCGGAAGACGTGGGAATTCCACGCTCGCCGGTTTACGAACCAGGCTAAGGCGATCGATCAGATTCTCGCCTTCCAGGACAGCGTGTCCAACTAATACGGCTCCCGTGCGGTCGCCGTCCCTATTTCTCTTTCAGTCGGAAATTTCAACCGACGTGTTTGCCGCAAGCTTGGCACCAGATGAAGTGCGCGCGGTAGTGACGCATGGATTCTTTCGCGGGTGAAAAGCGCGCATCACGGCGGCGTGGCGAACGTTTCTAAAGCTCGGTGGCGAACTTTTTTTGACCGGCCGGCCTCTGGATCACAAATTTCTAATCGTGGTCGCCTTCTGGAATCGCGACCGCCCTGTCACGCGAAAAACCCACAAACTGGGCTGACTTTGCGGGCAAAATGCGTTTTTCCGGGCCGGACTTTCACGACTTCCGGTCTGTACCCGTTCTGAGTGAAGAACTCGTGTCAAGTGCAATCGCGAAAGTGCCGATCATCTCACGCAGACGGTTTGCATCGGTGCCACTCGGCTTACGCCGAATCGGGGTCATACGGAAGCCCCCGAGGATAATCGATGTAACGCCGTCGGGGGGCTAGGACAATTCGGGACTCTCGCCTATGAGCCGGGACGCTCTGCTTCGAGGAGCCGGACCGGTCTTATCTCCCCACCGATGGTGCGCTCTTGGATCGGAGCGTGGCATCGACCGACCCCGTTACCGTACCCAGTAATTGAAACGGTCACATAACAGCATCACCCGGTGTTGTTCCGTCCCAACGTTTGATTGGCCCCGCGTGACCGAGGCGGCCGTGCCTGAGACCCTGCGGGCTAGGACAGCCGCGCGACGTACATGTACGAGGGGTGATGATCCGGAGGGTCGCGACGCCCTTCTGAGCGACAACACATAGGTGATTGGAGAGCCCGCAATGAGGACGATCTTCACGACTGGTCAGGTCGCTAAGATCTGTAAAGTTGCACCGCGTACCGTGAGCAAATGGTTTGACTCCGGCCGGTTGCGTGGATACCGCATCCCAGGATCGCAGGACCGCCGCATTCCCCGCGAGCACCTGATTCGATTCCTGAAAGAGCATGGCATGCCCCTCGGTGAACTCGAAGACGAAGCGATGGGCAAGCTGCTCCTCGTCGGCGTCGAGACCGTGGTCCGCGGCCAACTGCTCGACCTGATGCCGCCTGAAGACTACAAAATCGAAACCGCGAACAGCGGCTTCGAAGCCGGGATTCAAGCCGAATCTCTGCATCCGGATTGCATCGTGATCGACTTCGGCATGGGCCGGACCGAAGCGATGATGATCGCTCAGAACCTGCGCAAGAACGGCGACTATGCCGACGCTGTGCTGGTGGCTCTGTTGAGCGATGACGACACCGCCAGCGGGTTTGACCGCTCGGTGTTTAATGAAACGTTCCGTAAGCCGTTCGATGCAGCGTTGCTCGCCGAACGGATCCGCACGCTCGTGGGCCGCAAGAAGCAGCTTGCCTGATCCGAGCGTCGCGACGAGACTGCTCCGCCAGGGACGGGACGCGAGCAGCTCTTCGGATCACCCTTCGATAGCCGAGGCGACCATTCGCCTCGGCTATCGGTGTTTGTGATGTTAGCAGAATGAGTTACGATGCATAAGTTGCAGTCTGTCGAGAACCCGTACATTTGAGCTGAGAATTGTCTCGGGGAACAAAGTCTTGGGGTAGGCTATGCCGCAAGTACCCTCACTAGCCATGAGGAGATACCATTATCAATTTGTGATCTGCATGGGGCTAGTGTTTACCGGATTACAAGTCCACGATGCCATTGCGGTCGAACAGGACGATTGGGCAAATCGACTCATCACGCATGCGCGTGAGGTATTGGCAGAAGAGCAACTCGAACAACACCGTCGGAGCTACTATTTGAGTCTGACGTGTTCAACACTTGGACGCTTGGGACGGGCTCAGCAATCCATCGAGTTAGCAACGCGGTATGGCGAGCCAAAACAACAGAATTCCTGCTTGGTATTAATTGCCGCAGCGCTTTCTGAAAGTGATTATCTGGCGGAAGCACTAGAGACAGCAGATCGTCTTGATATGCCCTTTAAGCAGCGGGCAATGGTACTCGTTATCGCCCGGCAAGCACAGCGTGGCGATCATGCTGATGCCATGGAACTGCTTGGACAGGTGGCTGATAAGAGTCAGCAGCAGGATGCGCTGATACTAATTGCAAAGGCACAGCTGAAGCAGGGAAAGTTCAATGACGCGGAACAACTGATCGATCAAGTTGAAGACAACGCAAAGCGGATTGGTCTAGAAGTCGAAATGAGTCGCTATCGAGGCAAACCATTGCCCGGTGATGCAGACTATGAAGAACGCACGCTTGAAATTTCCCGGGAGGCGATGCCGACTCTGACCTTGGAAATGGATGACCAGGATTTCATCCGCAGTCGATGCAGGGCGGAAGTGGCTTTGCACGCCAATGAGTTTGCGGCTTTCGTGAGCGTCATGAAAACGCTGGAAAACATCTCCGAGACTTGGAATAGCGGGAAGAGGTTCTTCGCAAAGACGCAAATCCTGAGACTATATATTCGTTCAAATGATCTCAGAAATGCTCGACGGGTTAGCGAAGACATCCTGTCAAGTGAACTGACTTCAACGGACGTAATAGATGCCCTGTGGCACGAATTCGCAGACGAAGAATTCTTCGGCGACATTGTGAAAGCAATTCCGCATGAAGACCTCATGGTGTGGATGGAAAAATATATTGCAGCAGATGATCCCGGCCAGAATGGCAAGTCCGTCATGATTGGTAGAATTGCGGGAGCGATTTGCAGTACTTCGGGGATGGAGAATTCTCAGCTAGTTTACAAGTTGTGTAAAACGCCTAGGCAACGCCTGCGCATCTGCGTGGATGTCTTGGACGCCTATGCGAAGAAATAATGCGACGAGTGGCTGAGGTTGACCAATGGGAGCCCACAGCAAACAACGGCGGGGTGGCACTGGCGGGAAGGGGTTCAAATGGGTGTGTGCCACTGGCTCTGCCAGTGCCTGCATCCGAAGTTGAATGCCTGGCACCGACTGGAGATATCGACGATTCTGGCCATCCACCTGTGAATGTTCGACCGACGTCAATCG
>WGME01000040.1 GCA_016125225.1 bacterium
CCCTCAAGCAGATGATCCGCGAAAGCTACAAGTGGCTTCTTGCTCCAATGCAGGATATGAAGAACGGAAAAGGCCTCTCTGATATTCAATGGGAACCCTTCCAAATCAATCCGGGGGCGCAACATTTCGGTCAGGAGATCGAGCGCGTTCTTAAAGAGAACGAGCTGCTCATTGACCAGTGGTCCCCCATCCATCTCGCCAATCTGCTCAAGACCTGGTTCTGGAAAGATGACGTGAAAGAGACCGGAGCCTTGGACGTTTGGCAGAAGACCTGCCAATACTTGTATCTGCCTCGCCTGCGTGACGAGGCTGTGTTCCGGCGAACCGTAGAAGCGGGCGCGGGAAGCCTTGATTTCTTCGGACTGTCGTACGGTAAAGAAGATGGAAACTACGTCGGTTTTAGCTTCGGCCAGTCGACCACTCAAATATTCGATGGCTCATTGTTGTTGATCGAACCACAGACGGCGCGTACCCAGGCGGACGCGTTGAAAGCCGCCGAAGCGGCCAAAAGCACCGACGAAACTTCTACGACCGGCACCGACGGACCTTCGCATGTGAGGGAAGATCCAATCGCGGATGGTTATACGCCATCAACCGGAGGCGGGAAGGCTGGGGCAACACCGAGACGACACTTTTATGGCGCGATCGAATTGGACCCGGTTAAAGCAAAATACGAGTTCAACCAAATCGTCGACGAGGTGGCTCTCCTCTTCACACAGCGAGCTGATACCAATGTCCGCATCAAGATAGAAATCGAAGCAGAATCCAACGCTGGTTTCGATGAAGGCATTCAGCGCGCCGTGAAGGAAAACTGCAACGTCCTTCACTTCAAGAACGCCGAGTTCGAGTCCGGCACGTCCTAGACTTTTCTCGCTTCATTCCTCGTGTCGCACTCACCGTCTCCTTGGCGGTGTTTTCTTTTCGCAATGACTAGCTCCGTTGTGCCCTACGGCTGTCAAGGTCGTACTCCGTCTCCACCTTGACAGCGGGCTTCACTCCGCATGGTCGTCTCCGCGAAGAAAACAACCTACATCCAAAGGAGACGACTATGAACACATCAAAATCAGAACAAGTAAAGCAACTCATTGACCACGGCCTGGCATCGTTGCTAGAGAATCTCGAAGGCGGGAAGAGCGACCAGCTTGACGCCTATATCGCGGCCATGGCTAAGTTCCACCGGTACAGCTTCCGAAACATCATGCTCATCGTGTCCCAGTTTCCAAACGCCACCCAAGTCGCTGGGTTCCGGTCCTGGAAAAAACTTGGCCGCTACGTGAGGAAAGGCGAGCAAGGCATCACGATCATCGCGCCCATGCTGTCGCGTAAAGAGACAACCGATACAAAGGCGAATTCCGACGAAGGACCAATTGTGCGCTATAGAGCCGCTCACGTTTTCGACTTGTCGCAAACAGACGGTGAACCTCTCCCACATCCTGCTGAAACGGGCGGCGATCCAGGCGGCTACACCGAACGACTTAAAGCGCTTATCGAAGCCAAGCAAATAACTCTCGAGTACGTCGACGATCTCGACGGCGCAGACGGGAGCTCGTCTGGCTCCAAGATTAGGATTCGCAAGGATCTTGATCCCGCCATGGAGTTTTCCGTCTTGGCCCACGAGCTCGCTCATGAATTGCTTCATTGGGGTGAACAGCGGCAATCAACCACGAAGACCGTTCGAGAGACCGAAGCCGAAGCGGTGGCATTCATCGTTTCAAGCGCCATTGGTCTCGACGCGGGCACGGCTTCAAGCGACTACATTCAGATTTACGATGGCACCGTTGAAACTCTAGAGGCTTCGTTAGACGCAATCCGAAAAACCTCATCGGCGATCATTGCGGGAATTTCCCCGAACACCGACTAGCCTCAACTCCCGCTACGCTGATCCGTTCATCGCCTGTCTGAGCGAAAGGCCTCACGATGCGCCGGCGAAGCGGGAGCACTTCCACGGGCAGTCTGCCGCGACCGTGCCTGACGCGCACCTCGTTGATTCGACGCAGGAGGGTCAAGTATTGACGGCGCACCGGCGCATAAGGCTCGTATGGCAGATTGTAGAGCGCTTTGGTCAAGGCACCGGTCGCGTCACGGGCCGCACGTTCGACGAACCATGCGAGCAGTTCGCTATATGCCTTCCGGTCGACTCGAACATGGCTGTGCAGCCGCCCATCGTTACCTTTTCGAGCGCTGATCGAATAGCCGCCAATTCTTATCGGCGTCTTTCGAATGTCGCGAATGGACGAGGCTTCGCACTCGAAAAAAGGATGCTTCCCCTTGGTCGCGAGCAGAACGAACGTCCGCCCAACGCGAATGTATTGCAGGTTCGCCAGCCCTGCTTGCTTTCGTCTCGTGCGTTGCCACTTGGACACCGAGACGCCATATGCCTCGATAAGTTTCCTATCAACTGCGTCGGGATTCTTGCCATCGGGGACGAAGCCCTGGACGTAGAACCAATACCCGTGGGGGACGTAGGCGGTAGCTACCTGCTGGACGAATCCGCTCAAGCTGGTGACGACACATCGATACTCCATACTCACTCGTCGAGGCGCACAACAATTGTGCAGAGGCGAGATTGTTCAAGGCACAATCTCGCAAAGCCTATCAAGAAACAAACCCGTTGCGAGCTCGGAATTGGCACGGCCTACTTCATGCAGAAGCGCCTGTTTCGATACTTCCATTGCGGTAGAAACAGCAATGTTCGGAAGCGAACTCGAAACAAGCGCCTCACTCGATTTCATACCAGCTCTCACGGTTTTCCGCAATGCCTTATGAATTCGCTGCATGATTTCAGCGCCTTGCGATGTTGCGCGTTAGCCGTTGAATGCCCATTCGGTCGTTGCATCGGCGCGAGACACTTACTTCCATAAGTGCCCCGCGCCCAATCCATACCGGTAGCGCAATCCAATTCACTCGCTGACAAAACCTCCTTTCCTTTTTAACCGGTCCATGCCGGTGTTTCCACCGCACCGCACAACCTCTCCCGAGGTCAAGCACTACGGCCATTCGTGTTCCTGCCAAGGTAATGGGGAGCGGTTGAACACCGTCCAACCACTCCCCAGGCAAACTCCAAATGGGTACAACCGTCGGTTCTTTCGTCGTGGTATTCACGTCCGGCACCACCCGTCAACGCACCAATGAGATCGCGACTGCCTTGCCACGGCCTCACCCAGCGAAATGCTGGCTTCTACTTGAACCACACTCCCTCACTACGGCATTTGAAACACCTCGATGATCAATCGAGGCACCGGGCACTACCCCGGCCGCCACAGTGATTCCCGCGTTAGTGCTGCTTGACGATTCACGCGTCACGTCGCTAGAAGGGGTTAACCTTCGGGACTCGCGACTGTACATTCAGACTCCCGTCCGAATGCAGTTTCCATACTCCCGAGGATTTCCGTCGGAAGATGATTTCAGGGGGCAGAAGTAAGAAGCTCCCCCTTACCCGCCAGCCGAAGTCTTTCACGGTTCGGCACCGTCTCACGTGAATCTTACTGGCAAGGGCTTTCGCCCCTCTCATGGTTGAGCTCTTCGCCGTCGGTGTTTTGAACCGAACGCCGAGTCTGATCAGAGACCCGGACCCGCCTGTTGCCAGGACGAGCACTCCCCACGCCAGCGCAGGTTGAACGAACTTAGGACTTGCGCCCCTTAGTCACGATCCCCCTGGGCGGATTTACTACGCACTTCGGACGTCCGAAGTTCGCAATGCACCGTCTTCAAACAACACGGCCTCGATGAAGTAACAGAACCTGTTTCCTCATCGAGGCCTTTCCGCGTCGCCCCACTTCCAGGGCTTACGCCCATCGGATAGAATGCCGGGATTACTTTGCGGACGAGTTTGGTGAACTCAACCGCAGGATTACTCCGACAAGCCTCCGTCGAACCGGACAAGCGCGTCTCCACGCATCCGGCTCTACGGTTCCAATGCGTAACGGGTAGTGAATCCGTCCTCTTAGCCCGGTGGTGAACCGGGTTTACCGAGTGCATTGGCCCACTTGGAGTCTGCCGACACGATGTTGGTGTGCCGACAACAACGCCTCGGCGTTGCCCAGTCAGTATAACAAACACTGATTGAATTTCCAGTACATAATCGCGATCCGCCAGTCTTCCCAAAACCACAACATATGGTACCGCGCTTACCTCAGGAATAAACTGTTGACTATTTTTCTATCGCTATTCGTATAATTCCTAGTGCTGTAAACTCTCCGGCTTTGGGCGATTTTCGCTCTCGATTTCGCCTACGGCGCGCAACATGTTGTGTATGATCCAGCCGAAGTACCTCGCATTTTGCGGTACCCGACGTTTTTTCCTTGACAAAGTTGTCGAACGTTGTTCAACATCAACGCACACCGACAAGGTTCGCCAAGGAGTTTTAACATGCCAGATACACGAAAACGGCCTTCTAATGGCTCGAAAAGCACGACGGGCATTAATTTTGAGGCAGCGGTTTTGTCTTTCCTGGACACGCTGCGCACGGATTCGCCCGTTTTTCAACGAAGATCTCGAAGCGAAGTGGTCAATATGATCATCGAAGAATTTGCGGCCAATAATGGAACGCCCATCGGCAAGGCCGCAGAAGAGGAACGGCGACAAAGCGCATAATTTCATGACTGAGGGAGATTCACATACCGTAGACGGGAAGCCCGGCTTCAAGGGATACCCCGCCCCTACCAGCAACACGACCTACACGCCGAACCAGTTGTTCGACGTGGTGTTGCGTCGTAACTCCCGTGGTTGTGTCCGCCTCGTTTCCTACATGATCCGAAAGACTCTCGGCTGGTCTGACGCCGAAGGCAACCCGCAGGAGCCACAGGTTGTCATCGCCTACAACCAATTGATCCGGGACGCCGGTATTAGCCGAGGGGCCATCTCCCCCACTCTCGATGAAGCCATCAGCGCCAATTACATCCGCTGCATTCGCCAGGGCCAGCCGTCCAGCCACCGCAAATCCGCCGTCTCGGCGCTCTACGAATTGTGTTGGGACGACCGGGACGAATACGTCAAGGACCCGGCCGAATTCCAGGGCTTTTTCTCTGGAAACGGCAATCTCACCTACATTCCCAATGCCTTCTTTGACTACACCGTTCCCAACGAGCCTCTCGCCGTCGTCAAAGTCGTCGGCGCTATCATTCGATACACCATCGGATTCCAAACGAAGTTCGGATTTCGACGCCAGCAGATAGACTTGAGTTTTACCCGGCTACAGCGCATTACCGGAATATCATCGAGGCGCAGCCTCAATGACGCCATCCAACAGGCGATGGCCAACAACCACATCGTACGTCTCAATGAGGGCTACTTTGACGCCGACGCGGGCCGACAGAGCCGGGCCGCAACCTACGGCATAAAGTGGTGTGATACATCATCTTATCCGGCCATTGGTTCAAAAAGGATACCGGAATACTCAGAAACCGAACCCGCGATGGCCGAAATAGCCGTTCAAAAAGGATACCGGGATACTCAGGAATTACCGGTTCAAAAAAGCAACCGGAAAATCACGGGCGCGACCAACCGGCACCAATCTGGACCGGTTCAGAAAGGACACTCGGACCAGTTCAAAATCCCCCCTCCTGCCCAGTCCAAAAAGGATGGCGGAGGCGGTTCAGGAACGGCACCGGAAGCGGTTCAGGAAGGACACTCGGAGCGGTTCAAGAACGGCACCGATATAGAAATAACACCTATAAATAAAACCACTAAACAACAACAGCAAAGTGCTGCTGCTGCTGAAGTTTTTTTGAGATTGATGAATGAAGGATTCGACAAGTCTACGGCAACGGCTCTTGTCAAAACCTATCCCCCACATCAAATCATCGTCCAATGCGATTGCCTGCCGAAGCGCAATCCCAGCCGCAACCGACTTGGCATGCTTCGTAAAAGCATTGAAGAGAACTGGCCCACTCCGGAAGCGGAAGCCATGGAGCGACAGGGCGCTATTTTTGCCTCGCACTTTTATGCGGCCTGGGCCGGAAACCGGGAAGAACCTGCGGCCCCGGCCATCGCGTCCGACATCGACGCCGCTGAACAATACACCGCCCAACTTCTTCGTCACTATCCTCGGGAGGACAAGCTCCCGAGCATGGCAAGAAGTTTTGGCGACTACGTCCGGGAACAGGAACGAGGCAATCCCAATATGCCCCGTTCGCTCAAACTTGCCCTAACACGTCATGGCGACGAATTCTTCATACACTTTAAGCGGAAGGTCGAAGCCTGGAAGAAAAAGAGAATCGAGAAGGCGCACCGTGCTCACTACGATCAGCACAGAGATTCGTACTTTGAATTTCTCAGGGAAGCCGAAGAACGCATCCGGAACGAGCAGCCGCTCATGTACAACGCCTTTGAATCCGATGAGGCCCAAAGGCGTCAGTTCCTCGTTGATTCACCCTATTGCAGTTCCGAGGAACTACGCGGCGACATGCTCCGGAGCTTCGATTCCCCCGGTGAGCACATCAAACGTTTTCGCGAGTTTTTCCAGGACTCGGAGGATGTCGCTCTCGATTTCTGGAAATGGGACAAACAGATTAATCCGAATGGTTTCGGTCAGGAGGCGGCAAGCGCATGAAAATTGTAACGGTCATCAATGCTAAGGGCGGCTGTGGAAAATCAACTATCGCGATGAATCTGGCCGCAGCGTTGGCCAAGGACGGTGCGAAAGTCCTCCTCTCCGACATGGACCCGCAAGCTCAAGTGACAGAATGGCTTCACGCGACCGACGGTCTTACATGGGAAGACACCATTGTTGCGCCCTTGTTGGGGCATGCGGAACTGACCGATGTCATCCATCCGACCATCCACAAAAACCTTTCCTTCATCGCCAGCGCTTTCGCGCTCGAGGAATTTGGCCGCGACATCGTTCAGTCCGACGACTATTACGAACTGTATGGCCGAGTTCTCGCTCAGCTCTCGCCCAAGCTGTTCGATTTTCTGATCGTCGACGCGCCCAACCAAATCTCTCCCATCATGGAGAATTCCATCTACCCAGCGGATCTATTCATCATTCCGTTTGAGAGCACGAAGGCCGTGAAATCGTACGCCAATTTCTACAGCCTGCTTATGGAAATTCGCCCGGCGAACGACTATCACCTTCTCCACGTGCTCAACAATCTACATCGGGCGGGGCTCAGAAAACGCGTCATGGAGCGCATGCACGAGGAGCATATACCGATCGCGCAATCGGAGATTCGTAATTGCGGCTGGTTGGCCCAGGTCGACGAGCACGGCGGATCCATTCTCAAGTATCGGCCCCGCTCAAAAGGCGCTCAGGACATTTTGGGATTGCGCGATGAAGTTCTCGACTTGTTTAATTCGAAGAAACGGAAGAAGGTGGCAAACGCATGAGCGAAGCACAGGCAAAATCAGAACCAAGACCAACACGCCTCCAACTCATTCGCGAAAAAGGCAAAGGGGCGAAACCCTCGATTCCAAAGCGCGGGGCGCAATTGCTGGATATCGGCCTTCTGATTGAAGACCCGCAGAACGAACGCAAGACTTTTCGGAACATGGAAGGCCTAGTCGAAACCGTCAAGTCTATGGGCGTGATCGAACCGCTAACGGTTACCGCACACGAAAGCGGAAGCTACATGATTGTTACCGGTCATCGGCGTTTTAGGGCGGCGCAGGCAGCCGGGATTCAACAGCTACGCGTAGTCATCACCGATCCGGAAGAACAACAGGCTCGCCGTCGAAAGAGCATCGTAAGCAACGTTCAGCGCGAAGATGTTCCGCCCGTGGAATTGGCCGAGGCATTGCAGTCGTTGCTCGACGAAGACCCGAGCATAAAGACCCAGCGCGACCTCGCCAAGTTTATTGGCAAGCGCGAATCCTGGGTAAGCGACATACTCAGAATCTTGACGCTCCCGGCCAAGCTTCAGGAAGAACTTCGGACGTCCGAAGCTCCGGTGCCGTATGACGCCGTCATGCGAATCTCCCGCGTTGACGATGGCAAACTTCAGCAGCGCCTGGTGAAGGATGTTCTTGAGGGCCGTTCGAATCGCGAGATTCGAGAACAGATTGATCGCGCAAAGAACAAGCCGTCGACCGCGAAGACCGGCACGAAATCAGATCGCGACAAAGTGGGGGAGAGTGCGGCCAAAATTCGCCGCAAGACGTTTAGCGTCGAGACCGAAAATGCCGCTATTCAAGTCACGTTCAAAAACGGCCCGGCTTCAAAGCGTGCGGTGATTCAAGCCCTTGAGTCTGCGCTGAAGTCGCTCAAGGCCGAATAACGGTCAATACATTTACGTGGAAAGTTATGAATGTCCGTACCGCATCCAACACCCATTCTTCGGATGATCCACCTGGAGAACCTTGCGGTATGCCTGAATCGGGAAGCGCTGTACTCGTGGAACCATACTCCGGAGGACGGACTGCACTGGAAACCGATACATAGCGAATCTGTCCAGGCGAATAGACATTCCCACTCCGTAGCGTGCGGGCCGGGCGGCGTCATCCATGACTACGTCCCGTTTTACTTTGGTCCGTTGTCCGTAATGCTATTGAATCTGAAAACCGGAAGGGTCGAAGGGTATGCAGAAGGTCAGCGCCCGCTTCTGTATCTGGTCTCGACCGTGCAGGCCGTTATTGCGAACGGAAGCGGATTCGTTTTCTCGGACGGGCATGGCCTGGCTACCTACACGACCTGGTTCGACGACGTGGAACACTTGACTGAAGTGGATTGGCTCACGGTCAATGCGAAGTACTGGGCCGACACGCTGGACGACATGGATCGGCAGCGGCGCAAGCAAGCCGAGTTCTTGGTTCACGAGCGTTGCGATTGGTCGCTCATCCAGGAAATTGTCTGTATCGACACCCAAACCCAAGCGGACGTTCAAACAAGACTGAATGAATTCCCCCCCACGCTTCACTGTCCAGTGCGCGTTAAACGTGACTGGTACTATTGAAAGTGCTAAGGTGAATTCGGAGATGAGTTCCATGATTAAGCGAGAAAGAGGCAATTTGCTCGAAGCCGAGGCGGAGGCCCTCGTCAACACAGTCAATTGTGTCGGCGTGATGGGCAAGGGCATCGCTCTGCAATTCAAACAGGCTTTTCCGGACAACTTTCGAGCGTATGAGAAGGCGTGCCGAGCCAAGGAAATTGTGCCCGGCAAGGTATTCGTTTTTGAAACCGGTCAGCTCGCCAACCCTCGGTTCATCATAAATTTTCCAACGAAACGTCATTGGCGTGGCAACTCGAGGATAGAGGATATCGCCACGGGACTCGATGCGCTGATTCAGGAGATCGATCGCTTGGGGATTTCTTCCATCGCTGTTCCGCCCCTGGGTTGTGGCAACGGCGGCTTGGCTTGGTCCGAGGTTCGCCCGCTTATCGAGAACGCGTTCGCGCGGGTATCCAAGGTGCAAGTGCTGCTCTTCGCGCCTACCGGGACACCGGACGCCACGTCGATGCCGATTCGCACGACCCCGCCTAAGATGACTTCCGCGCGCGCTCTTTTCATCAAGCTCATGGACCAGTATCAGACCATGGCGTATCGGTTGACCCTCCTCGAAATCCAGAAGCTCGCGTATTTTCTCCAAGAAGCTGGCGAACCGCTGCGCCTGAAGTACGAGCCTGGACACTTTGGGCCGTATGCCAAGAACCTGAACAAAGTGCTTGAGCGAATCGAAGGCCATTTCACGCGGGGGTACGGAGACAGTCAGAAGCCGGATGTGGAAGTAGCACTAATGCCCGGAGCTGTCATGGCAGCGGAAGAATTTCTGCGAGAGCACCCGGACTCACGGACGCGTTTGATGCGAGTGGGGGAGTTGGTGGAAGGGTTCGAGACGCCGTATGGAATGGAGTTGCTCGCCAGTGTTCATTGGATCGCCTGCAAAGCCGACGCTCCGGCCACCAGCGAGCAGGAGGCTGTCGCGGCCGTTCACGCGTGGAATACGCGCAAACGCGATATGTTCAAATTCCAGCACATTGTGGTGGCATGGAACCGATTGCAAGAACTGAACTGGATTACGAACTGATCCAGACCCACGTTCGACGAACTTAAAGCCGTTACTTCGGACGCCCGAAGTTCCGAAAACGTGGGGGAGAGGATGCCGATCGCATGCTCTTCCGTCACCAGTGGCCCGACAAACTGCACTAACCTTTCCCCTGCTGAGTACGATTTTTGGAGTGGGGGAGTTTGTCCGCTTTGAGATCAGCACCGTATGGCCCGCGACGTGAGCCACGCTGACTGTATCGTTTCCAACGTCGCCAAGGGCTTCATGCGAATCTTACACCGCATGAACGAAACCGATTCGCGGTTTTGGTTTCGGCTCGCAGTCGGAGTGCGGGCGGCGATTTTGTGTGACAATTCGTTCGGGCAGCTGCGTTGAAGTCTGCGGAACACGCTCAGTTCCTCCGCGATTTCCACCCACCGGGATGAAAGACATCCTCGGACACCTTTAGCTCGGCGGGATCGCGGGAAGCAATCGTTTCGCCCGTCGCGTCAGGTTCGAAACGGACCGAGGCCCAGCCTCTCGACGCAAGAGAGGGCAACCCCTCCAGCGTCTGATAATGTATCTTATGTTCACTTGAATAGTAAACTGTATATCATATCAAATATATGCGCAAATGTCTACAATTCATTCGCCCTTTCGCCTGGCATTCCAACCGGTCCTCAGATTCCCGCAATTCGCGCAGGCGGGATTTTTCTTTGTCGATTGATTCGGTTGTTCATCCGGATCGCCGAACGGTTTCCTGACACGATTTCAGCGGCCATTGTTCCGATAGCATTTCGAGCGCCAATCATTCTCGGTCTTTGATCCGAGACGCTTCCCGTTGCGACGACACCGCGAATCGTTTTCAGCGAAGATGGGCTTCCTGCCTACCGGCAATCCCGGCCACGTGCCGTTGTATGTCCGTGGATTCTCCCAAGGTTTTGCATTCCGTTCGCACTCGCTGCGCGTACGGCCTGGCCGCTACGGCCTCAAGGATACTACCTGCTGAAGCACGTTCCTCCTTGACGCCGGCATAACCAGGCCAGTAGTCACGAACTTGAATAAAAACCATATAGGAGAAAAAACAATGGACAATGAAAAACAACGACCAGCACACGAGATTCGCTACGGCAGAATCAAAGCAACCATTTGGCAAAACGATTCGGATCAGGGCGCGTTCTTCAGCGTGCAGTTTTGTCGGCTTTACAAGACCGGCGACGACTGGCGAACTACCGATAGCTTTAATCGAGACGATTTGCCGCTCTTGAGCCGCGTTGCGGACAAGGCCTTCGACTGGATGTACGCATCGGCCGAATCAAACTAAGTAAAACCAACTTTGCGCTTTGGGCGGTCTTCGGGCCGCCCATTTTCTTTCTGCGTTGGGTAGACTGACGGACGTTTTTCTGATAGCTAGTCGTGTATGAACAATGAAGATCAATATACACGCCGACAGATGCTCAGTGATGCAGCCTTCGCGTTCGTCATGGGTGTGTTGATGGCGATACTCGTGACCTTTTGGCCCGTTCTTACATCCGGCCCAAAATAAGAAAGCCCCTCACGAGGAGGGGCGTTCAATTACTTACGGGCTACTCAATATCACCAATACATCCCGACGGTCACGACGTACCCGGACGTGAAGGCGATTGCTGTGAGTTTGACCCGCTCCCAAAGGATCTCGCCTTTGGATTTGTGAACATGGACGATCACAATATTTTGCTCATGCTGTTTTCTTTTTTCTCTCATACGTTCCTCCATTTGGTCTACAAACCGTGATTTGCACACTTAGGGAGGTGAACTCAGCTGAGCGATGCTGCACCGTGTTTTAACTCCAGGTACAAAGGAGAGGGTGAACAGATTCAACTATCAGTGGCTTCTTGACTGAACAGATTATACCAAATTCCATCCCTAATTGGTCAAGAAATATCGACCCGGAAGCAGCCTGCGAACTTCGGACGTCCGAAGTTCGGGAGGCACTCGACAATCCGGGTGTCCTATGGAATGATTGGGGCTCTACCGACCAGGCCCAGGAACGCATGTATCCTCCAATGACCCATTTGCTGTACATCGCCTGCATGATGGCCCAATTGCATCTCGAATTGCGTTCCGCCTTGCTCCTGGCCAATCTTCGCAGCTCAGCTTTGGAACTGAGCGAACTCCGATACCTGGAATCCATGGTATTGATCCATGCGCTTGAATTGGAAAAGGACCGCCGAGGATTTCCTCGAATCAATTTCTCGTAGTGCATCGCTCGTAAGCGCCGGGCCTTCGGCCCGCCTCTTTGTTTGCGCTCGCGCCCTTCGATTCCCGACCTTCGGCCAGGACATCGATGTGGGCGCTCGCTACTCACGCTGGGACAAGCCTCCGCTCGCGACCCTCCCTACGGTTGCCCCAGCGTGTTGCCGCCCCGCCATTGCCACCACACCCGCCCATCCGGCCACTCCACCCGCGTCACTGTCGTTCCGCGCGCCCTTTCAACGGACTCGCGCGATGCGCTCGGTTTGTTGATGCGGTCGGCCCCGGCTCGTATTCACGCTAAAGCGGGAAATACATCGACCGGTCCCTCACCGAACCTTCGCCATTCTCGACCAGTCGCCCAGGTCAAGAGATGGCTCGGCTCGGCCACCCCACGGCCTCGCTTAATCCGCGCCCGGATGTCGCTCGGCCTCTTACACTGTTTGCCTGCCCTGCGTATCGAAGAATCGCGCCAGCGAAGCTGTCACGCTCTTCGCATTCCGCAGAGCATCAGTTTTTCTTGGGACTCCTGAACGTCGTCCTCCGGTCTGAACGACCGGTTGTCGCTTTGCGCCTGGGGCGCAAGAGCTCCCGGCCTGAACGGCCTATGCGCTCGCTGGGCCGCTCGCGCCTAACGCTGACCTCGCTGGGGCGAGGTGCAGCGTCTGTTGCGCCTCCCTGAACGGTCGGCGCCTTTCTGCGGCCACGTCTGGACGCCGTGGCCAAGGCTTCCCCACCACCTTTCAACCGCTCAGAAATGGTGCTGGAAAACCGTGTCCTGATAACCGTAAACTCCTTCTTAACAAAGGATTTGGCGCAACTCTGTTCCGAACATCAGAACCTATCTAAGAGCCAAAGAAGTTCGGAACGGAACTTCGGAAGGCTATACGGTTCTTGCAATTGACGGAACGCGATATTGAGATCATCGACGCGCTTACGCTTCGGGTGCGAATGCTCACCATAGAGCAGGTAGCCCGAACCTGGTGGGAGGAGGCCAAGACCTCGACGGCCTTGGCCGCGCGTCGACTCAAGCAACTCGAAGAAGCGGGGAAGGTCCACCTTTTCAGCCTGCTCGCCCATCCCGAAATCCCCCTCCTGCACCCGGTGCTCGCTTGGCAGCCGAGGGATCCGGAACCCGACTTCCATGGGCTGGCCTACTGCCTGAAGATCCGATGGACGGAGAATGTCATCACGCAGCAGGCGGTCGTCGCCACCGCCGAGGCGGGCCGGGAAAACGGAGGCTGGGGAGGCCGGATGCCAAGGGCCACCGAGCAGACGCATGACCTTCACCTCGCGGCGGTCTATTTGACCAAACGCCGAGAAAATCCGGAAGCGGCCTCATTCTGGGAATCGGAAGAACTTGTTCGTCTCAAGTTAAAGCTCAAGGGAAAATTGGCGGGCGACCGCCTGCCCGACGCCATCATCTCCCGTCCCAAACGCACAGCCATAGAGTTCGCTGGCCGGTACGTGCCTGCCAAGCTTCAAGCCTTCCACGACTATTGTTCCGGAACGGGACTCCGGTATGAATTATGGTAGCGCGTCCAGACTTAGATGACCTCGACTACACCCTCCTTGAACACATAGGGCGCTACCGCATTTCCTTCCGTTGCGTCATGGAACGCCTCTTCAGCCCGGGCAGCTCCCTGAGTTCCCGACTGAAGAAACTAAAGACTGCCAAACTCATCGCGAACGGACAGGAAGGGAAATCCGACTTCGCTGCGTGGCATCTCACCCTTTCAGGCACCAGAGTCGCGGCCGTACCAAAGGATCGGGCTGAGATACTGAAACGCGAACGCAGCCTGCCGGAAGCATTCAAGATTCTTTGGCTCTGCTGTATCGCCGAACCGACCCTGACACGGTTGGACGACGCGCATGTCGCACAGATTCTTGGAGACCAGGTCATCACACGGAACCGATTCTACTGCGCGAACATCGAGGACTATCGCCTGTGGCGCATTCATGTCCCGAGCGATCGGACATCCGTCGAATCGGTGCTTACAAAGATTCGACTGGATTACGGGGAAGTGCGGGCGCTCCCGCTTGCCGCAAACCTTCTCAAGGCGCGCAAGTATGGAAGCATGATTCTCGTGACAAAACCTCAACGCGCTAACCGGTTCAAACTTCATCTCCGGGAGTCGGGCCACGACAAGACCGCTCCGATCAAGACGGCGGTCGTATCCGCCTGGGAAGAGCGCCATTTGCGTCTCAAGGAATGGACGCACGATGGATAGGGCCTGGAACAAAACGGCGAAATCGATCAGACGCTCCAAACTCAGGTTTACGCGCGCGCCCATCGAGTACAACGGAAAGCTCTTACCCAAGCCGGACGAATACGAAGGCATGAACCTCGCTTTCCGCGAGGATTTCTACGAACGCCCGGACGGATCCGATTTTTATGCACACGCCTTCGTCGCGGTGCTTTTCTACATCGTCTTTGGTCTCATGGCGGTTACCGTGGTCACTACGGTGGTGACTTCGGCCACTATCCCTTTTCTCGCCATAGGCCTCGCGTACCTTCTCGCGCCAGTTGTTCGAACGCGCACGTACATCGGACTCCACTGGCTTGTAGCCCTCGTGGTTCCGTTCACAGGCCTTATTGCGTTGATGTGGCTTTCCTCCGCCCTCATCATGCGATTCGAGGCCAGCCTCGTCATCGGTTTGATAGCACTTGTCTGCGCATACATCGTGCCAGGGAATCTATTTCGCTTCTACCGGGAATGGATTTACACCTTTCCACGGTTGCGCTCGGAGTCCCGGAAGCACGCGCCCGAACTCATCTCCCAGTCCAACATTCCCCTTCTCGCGTTGCTCGTCGCGGAGATCATCTTTCTGCCGCGCGTTTCTCCCTTCTGGGCTTTTCTTGCCGTGCTGCTCACGCTCTACGGCGCGATTAGCCTGGGGCCTGTTGGCCGCTATTGTGCAGGCGCACCCCTTCAGCGCATGAAACGAGTTGTCGAGGAGGGCCATCTCTTCTTGACGGAATGCCTCACCTACGGCTCGCGATTTCACATGCCCTTGCCCGGCGTGTGGCAACCAAAACTCAACGCTACAATCCGGTCCTCCATGCTTCTCTCGCTGGTGTCGGTCTTTATCCTCCTCTACGCCCTCGCCTTTGCGACTTTCCTGCCCTGGGATATGCCGGGCGTAAAGCAGGCCCTGTTCAACACCTTCGAGCGAGACGTATACAGCTCAAACACTGCGATGGCCGTCGTCCGCACCTTGGCTCCCGAAGTGCACTGGGCCGGAGTCCCAGACGAGGAGACAATTGGGAAACTTGCTTGGGACGCGAAAGTCGCCGAGCAAAAGTTCATCACCACCGTGTCACTGGAAGAGAAGGATGATGCTCGCAAAGATTGGGTTGTCGCCCGCAGGGAATTCGATCAAGCCCGCAGTGTGCAACTCACGGCACTGGCGGACACCCTGCGAACGTCTCCCAACGCCTGGATCATTATCGCGCTGACCGGCATCTTCAACGGCCATCTGTCCATGAGCCTCTTGTTCCCGTTGGCCTTCATTCTCGGTTGTACCCTGCCCATTTTAACGCTCCTTGCCGTCTGCCAGGGTCCCTTGATCGAGCTCCTGGAGCTTCGGGACAAGGTCGAAAACGAAATGGACGCCGATGCGGACATTGATTGGGACTGGTTCGTTTCTCGACTTCGGACGTCCGAACATCAGGCCCAATCGCCTCTGCCCTCGCTTCGAGCACAGCCGGTTTCTGAGCGAGAGCACCTCTTCTTGGGGCTCGAAGCGGCGAACGGCTTTCCCGTGCTGCTATCCCGAAAGATTCTTCATCACCACGCCTATATCTCCGGCGGATCGGGTTCGGGCAAGACCTCGCTGGGCGTCCTCTCGCTCCTGGTCCAGCTCATTCGACCTTGGGCGACATCGGCGAACGGCCAATCACCTCAGCCGGAAAAAGGACCGGCTTCAGCCACCAACGACGTTGAAGCGCTCCCTCCCATCGTCGTTATCGATCTCAAGGGCGACTATGCGTTGCTGCACACCGTCATGAGTGAGGCCAAGCGCCGCGCGGAAAAGGACGGACGCGCGTTCACCGATGTATTCCGGTTGTTTAGTTGCGAGAAGGGAGCGGCCACGCACCGCTTTAATCCATTCGGGGACCTCGCGACCGAGGATCGCAGCCTCACAGACCTGGCCAATCTCCTTTGCGAAGCATTCGAACTGAACCACGGGCCGGGCTATGGCCGGTCGTTCTTCTCGAAGGTGAACTTCGTCCAACTCCGGCAATTATTCGAGAAGGGCAATATCACCGATCTCGGACAATTGAACGAAGCGCTCGCTGAGCTTCCAGGTGAAGAACGCCGTCGCGCGTATGAACTGATCGCCACGGTTTATGCGCTTCAGGACTGCGAACAACTCGCCATCGACGGCGACAAATCCGAAACGAATGCCATCTCCATGAACCGCGTAATCGAGGATCGTCAGATTGCCTATTTCTGGCTGCCCGTGGTCGAGACCAGCATGACGGCCCGCGTGGTCGCCAATCTCGCCATCTTCTCCCTGTTCTCCGCAGCCTATCGGCGGCGGCAACGGCGCGAACCGACTCATCAAACGTATCTCTTCATCGACGAGTTTCAGAACGTCGCAGGAGCTCAATTTTCCGTCATCCTGGAACAGGCCCGAGAGTGGGGATTGGCAGCCGTTCTCTCCAACCAATCTATTGCGCAACTCAAGCAGCCCGCGTTCGACCTCCGCAATACCGTGAAACAGAATACCCGCGTTAAATTCTATTTCGCCATGGACGACGAACAGGAGATGCAATCCTTTTCCGCCCGATCGGGCGACGAACTCGCGTATCTGCGTTCGGGATTCTACGCGCCCACGCTGGATGAGGAACCGGACCTGCCCATGTTCGAGCAATGGTCGCACCGGCTAAAACCTCGAGTAACAACCAACGACATTCTCAAGATCACGGATCATCCGCTTCAGGCGTACATGGAATTACGCCAGGGCGACGGGTACACCCAGTTCGCCGGAGCCCACGTGCCCATTCAAATGTTCTACCCTCTCTCTCAAGAGCAATACACCGAACGCTCGCAGACAGCGCCATGGCCCTCAGCGGAGGAGCTCGGCGTCGAAAAAGTCATCGTCGCAAAAAAAGGCCGGGAAGAAATCGATAAGAAGATCACGGACGAACTTGCACATGTGCAAACGGTGTTCGAGGAGCTTTACGCCCAGAACCCGCATTTAAAGAAATCATAATTTGAAAACGCAATTGCGTATACCGCGCGAGCCGTAGCCCTGCGGCCGCAGCCCTGGAAGGAGATCGCATGAAACTCAATACGAACGTCGCAATTATTGCGGCGGCCGGAATCCTCGTTGTAGGCGCACTACTCTTTAAGTTAATGGATTCTCCCGGTCCTCCCGCACCCTCTATGCCCGTTATGTCTCGGCCTGCCGATTTGCAGACGCGCACGGAAATCACACCCTCCGGTCCGATGAGTCCTACCGTGTTTGATGAGGCCGGTGTGCAAAACGCGCAACAGGAAGTTCTCGCGGCGTCACGTGCGCGATATCAGCGCATTGAGCAACGCGGCCTCGTGGTTCGCCAAAGTATTGATGAACTCCGGCGCTTGCACAACACATGGCAGGAAACGATCACGGGGCTG
The DNA here is from genome assembly GCA_016125225.1 of bacterium. Lineage (GTDB taxonomy): Bacteria > Planctomycetota > Planctomycetia > Planctomycetales > Planctomycetaceae > DSVQ01. The sequence continues at coordinate 17,781 of WGME01000040.1, forward strand.
CTCACAAATGATGATGGCCGCTATCTGGCCCGCACCACCGAAAACGCAGTTTCTTTCCGGAGCTTGTACAATCGCGTCGTGCCACTCAACATAACGGAAATCGTTGGATTCGAGGAAAGGCTCAACACGATTCTCGACCCCGTTCAACGTGCTTTGGATTCGGATTCGACGGTCAGCCCTCCGAAGGAAGAAGTCGAGCAGAGCCTCACGGACCTGGACACCGAAGTGAACAAAGCGATTCGTCCTTACCGGGAAAACATCGATGCAATCAATGCCTTCCTGTCCGCGGCGAAACAATCGGGGATCCAGGGAGAAGAGACACTCGAAGTGGTGATGAGCCGCTTGGAAACGGTCGAGCAAGGTCAACGGGTGGCAATGATCGAGGATGCCCGTCAGATTGCCGAAGCTGAGGCCACGGCTGCGCTACAGCGTCAGGAGCAAGACCTTGTAGCCGCAAGAACCGATGCCCTGCTAGGCCGAAGCCAGGCCGAGGAAGCTGAAATCCGCGCCCAGGCCGAGGTCGAGCGACTGAAGGCCTTGGCGCAGAACGCCGAAGTGCAGGCAGCCCTCGCCCCTTTTATCACCAAGGCAACCATGCGGCCGCGCACGACACGGAACGGCACGGCCAAGCCCATGGTCCGATGGGAAACGGCTCAGATTCCAGAACCCTTCTCCTATGCGGCCATTTCCGTTTTCGGTGCCTTGGAGCCAACGGAAAAAGGACGCGAGCGACTTGTTCTGCTGGCCACGGATGCATCCAATCCCCGGCCATCATGGGCCAGGCCAGTGTCCCCGGCAGATTGGCAACGTATTGATCAGATTCAGAAATACCTCATCGAACTCGGTCCCACACTGATCGAATTGGGCTACCTGAAGCCCTAACAAAAAAAGTTGCACGCTTAACGCTACACCTCCATCGGTTCAGGCATAACAGTCTTGAAACCTTATTTGTGTCTATAGGAAACCAGCCTGCGGGCGGGGAGATTGCGAACCTCCCCGCCCGCTTTTTTGTACGGGCCGCTTACCGAGGCTTCCGTTGTCGCCTCCGAAAGCGCCGACCCTCACAGTAAGGCTTCCGATGCCCCTGCGGTCCATCCGAAGCCCCAAGAGACCCCTCGGACTCGGAACCGATCCGGTGAACGGGGAAGCTGCGCACCCACCGCCCCGGCCATCGTGCGTCGGGCCATGGCTTCGTGAGACCCGACGACGACGGCCGAGACGGTAGACAATCCGCCCGGGTACTGGCATGACAAATGTCACGCCGGGACCGTCTCAACGCATAACCCCCCCTGTAATCGTTCTTTTTCAACTTCATTTCGGGTAGACGGGATAACCCCGTCTCTCATCTATATGGGAGACCGGTGGTGCAACCAGGTTTTTTCAAGAGGTTAACAACGAATGGAGGCATTCAAATGCAACATCTAACACGTGCTCATGACGAACTGTTTCGGCGAACGCCGGACGAACGGTACCCCTCCCTCGATGCGCTTTGGCGTCATTGTCAGGAGGAAAAGGAGAAATCGGTCGAACAGTGGCAGCCCCCTGCCCTGATCCATCCGGAAATCAATGAGGGAGTCCTTACGCTCCGACTCGACCAGGACGGTACCTACCGACTGAACGACTGGAGTTTTTCCCAGGTCTGTCAGTTGGCCAGGGTCAGCAAGGATACCGTCAACAAACTGCGGCCCAGGACCGCGACCGAAGTGCTCACGGAAACGTTTCCGGGAGGCACTCGGCCCATACAGGTACTCACCCAAGGGGACGGCGTGCGCTCCATCCATGGGGCAAGCTACACGCGGCTCTACAATGCGGACCTGTTGTCCATGCTCCAGGAATTCGCCACAGACTTCCAGCCGCCTCAAGAGGCGATGGGTGGCGGTACGGGGCTCTACTGCGGAGAACAGGACATGTTCTGTTTTCTCATCGATCCCACGGGATGGGCGGAGATCGAGGGCGAGGCCTTCGCTCCCGGCTTCTTCCTGTGGAACTCGGAGGTTGGCAAGCGTTCCGTGGGTATCCAGACTTTTTGGTTTCAGGCCGTGTGCCAGAACCACATCGTCTGGGACGCCGTGGAAGTCGTCGAGTTCACGCGAAAGCACACGGCGAAGGTCTACGATTCCATGGACGAGATCCGCCGGATCATTGAACAGCTTGTCGAGAGGCGCGATGCGCGGCGCGACGGCTTCATGAACGTGATCCGGAAAGCCATGCAGGAGCGCCTTGGCGCGGACGCCGACGAGGTGCTCAAAGCTCTCGTCAAGCACGGCATACCCCGAGGCGTTGGACACGAGGCAACCGAGATTGCCAAGCAGCACGGACGATTCACCATCTTTGCGTTGGTGGATGCGCTCACACGGATCTCCGGCAAACTCCAAAACGCCGGTGACCGTACGGAAATCGATGTGAAAGCGGCCAGCCTTCTCGCGTTGGCCGCGTAACCCATTCAAAAAGGAGGTTATCGATATGGCAAAGAAGACGGAGAACAACAAACCGATCAACGAAGTTCGGATGGGAACTATCAAGGCCGCCATTTGGCAGAATGAAGCCAAGAACGGCCACCGGTACAACGTCCGGATCACCAGACTGTACAAAGATGGTGATGAGTGGAAAACGTCGGACTCTTTCGGCCGGGACGAACTCCCCCTGGTCGCGAAAGTCGCAGACATGGCCCACTCCTGGATCTTTCAGCACACGCAAAAGCCGGACGATTCGGAGTAATCCCACTCCCCCATGTCACAAGGTTGAGACCCGCGCACCACCGGGTCTCCCCACCTTCTGCCCCACCCTGTCTGCCTCAACACACACCGTTAAACCGCTTGCGCTTGTCCCTAATAATGGGTATAATTCGGGACAAGAAAACGGATAAATCTCATGCAAACGACCGAGAAGCGCATACTCGCGAGAATTCAGGGATCGGGAAAAGGCAGCGCCTTTACGATCAAGGATTTTCTCGATCTCGCGAATTACGAAGCGGCAAAAAAAAGCCTGATGAGGCTGGCCAATGCCGGGACGCTCCGCCGTACGCTGCGCGGCGTCTACGATTACCCCGCATACAGCCCCGTGCGCAAGGGTCCGGCCAGCCCAGACCCGGATGCCATCGCCCGCGCTATCGCCCGCGCCCACGGTTGGACGCTGATCCCAACGGGAGAATCCGCGCTGAACTTGTTGGGTCTGTCGACGCAGATTCCCGCCCAATGGCAGTACCTCAGTGACGGCCCGACCAAGCGCTACGACTGGGAAGGTGGCAGCATCTCCCTGACTGCGCCAACTTGGAGAACAATGCCCGTGCCCGAGCCATGATGGCTGAGGAGGTCAGGAAACTCGAGTTCGTCGAGATCGATCTCCCTCGCGCCGAGGAAGATTTCGCGTCGCTTCAAAAGCAGTTGGCCTCACTATTGGACCCTGGTTCCGACACGGCGGTGGCAAAGCGGGAGCTCGACGGCGCTCGGAAAGAACTGGATACAGCACGGGCGAAATCTGAGAAGTTGAGCGAATCACTCGGCGGCCTGAAGACAGAACTCACCACGGCGGAGGAGGGTCTCGATAGGGCACGAGAGCGGCTTGGCGCTGAAGTGACCGACCCAACTGCTGAAACAGGTCGAGAACGAGGTTACCGAGATCGAGGAGCGCGTTGGCGATCTGAACAAGACACTGATGCGCGTGAATTTCCGTGGAGACCAGTATCTTCAATTGCGCCCGCGTCGGGTCGGCCACGAGTCTCTACGCACACTAGAGCGGGCCCAGCGAAAATTACGCTCAGCGGCGCTCAACGACAATGATGATGACGGAGAGGCCCACTACCGGGCGCTTGAGGAAGTCATACGCCTCTTGCGCGAGGCTGTGGAGAGTCGGCGAACCCTTGGCGCGCAGGCTTTGCTTGATCCTCGGTATCGGCTGAATTTTTTTGTCGTGGAGGTGGACCGTGCGACGGGACGTGAATCAGGTCATGGCCCACGCTTGGATATTTTCCAGCGCGAACCGCCAAGCCGCCAACGCGGCCGCGGAGGAACACAGTCACGTGTGAGGTTTTCGAGGCCCATTGCACCACCGGGCCTCCCCTCCTTTTTTTGCACGTCCAATTACACACGCTCATGGGGCCGCTTACCGTGGCTTCCGTTGTCGCCACCGAAAGCGGCCAGGGGGCATTCTGGGCCTCCGATGACCCTGTCGGGCCATCCGAGGCCGGAACGGCATTCATCCATTTCACTGATACATCGTCTCCGGCTTGACCCCTTGCGTATGTCCCGAAAAGATAGTATAATTCGGGACGAGATGGCCGGTACCAAATCCATACACTCCACCGAATCGCGCATCCTCGAACGCATCGCCGCCGAGGAATACACCGCCTTTACCGCCAAGGACTTCCTCGACCTCGCCAGCTATGAAGCCGCAAAAAAAGCCTTGCAGCGCCTCGCAAACACGGGGAAGATTCGACGTATTTTACGCGGAGTTTACGAATTTCCGTCTTACAGTCCCGTCCGGAAGGGGCCTGCCAGTCCCAATCCCGACGCCATCGCGCGCGCCATCGCGCGCGCCTACGGATGGACGCTCATTCCAACCGGAGAAACAGCCCTTAATGTGCTTGGCCTGTCCACGCAGGTACCCGCCCAGTGGCAGTACCTCAGCGACGGACCCACGAAGTCCTACGACTGGGACGGCGGCAGCATTCATCTAAAACACCGCGCCAACAAAGAAATGGCCGGCCTCTCCCCCACGACCGCTCTCGTCGTGCAAGCGCTTAAAACCTTGGGCGAATCGCGCGTGAACGAACAGACGCTCGTCACACTGCGTGCAAAGCTGAGCCGCCCAGACCGGGAACAGGCCTTGCGCGAAGCCCGATACACCACTACCTGGATCTTTGAAGCCATCAAGCGTCTTGCCCCTAAGGAATCCGCGCGCCATGCGTAGTGTCGCGTTACAACCGGAGGCCGAACGCCGGGATTTGTTTCAGGAAACGGCCGCGGCCATGCGTGTACATCCCGCGATTGCGGAGAAGGACTACTGGGTCTGCTGGATTTTGGACTACCTCTTTCACGACAGCACATGGAAGGCGAATCTGGCGTTCAAGGGCGGTACCAGCCTTTCCAAGGCCTACGGCCTTATCGAGCGCTTTTCCGAAGACATCGATCTGGTGCTTGACTGGCGGATCTTGGGATACGACGAAACCGAACCGATGCGAACACGAAGTGCCACGCAACAGGACCGGCTCGGCAAGGAGGCCAACCGCCGCACGGCGGTGTTCCTCGCGAACACGCTTGCACCGGCTTTGCGCGCCGAGCTCCCTGGACGAGTAGCCGGAACGCTTGAGGTCACTGCACAAGGGGAAAATATCCTCATACACTACCCCAAGGCCTTCGCTCTCCAGACCATCCAGCCGGAGGTCCGCCTGGAAATTGGTCCTATCGCGGCGTGGCTTCCCCAGTCCGTCCGGGATATTCGTCCCTATGCCGCTGAGCAGTTTCCCCAAGCGTTCAAACAAGCCGCCACGCCGGTTCCCACGGTGGCCGCCGAACGGACATTCTGGGAAAAAGCGACCATCCTGCACCAGGAAGCCCATCGCGAACCGGAAAAGCCCATGCCATCGCGTTACTCGCGCCACTACTACGATCTGTACCGCATGAGCCTCGCGCCCGTCGCCGACGCGGCCCTCCAGCGATTCGACCTCCTGGAAGACGTGGTCGCATTCAAGAAGCAGTTCTACCGTTCGCCGTGGGCGAACTACGACGCCGCTCGGCGCGGAACCCTGCGTTTGCTTCCGCCACGGCACAATCGGAAGGCCCTGATCGAGGACTACCGCGAAATGCGGGCCATGCTCTTTGGTTCCGTACCGGCATTTGAGGACATCGAGCACGGACTGGCCGATCTCGAACTGCGCGTGAATGCTCCCTAGGAAACAGGTCGCGATCCCCTTTCATGGGGCCGCTTACCGTGGCTTCCGTTGTCGCCACCGAAAGCGGCCAGGGTGTATTTTGGGCCTCCGATGACCCTGCCAGGCCATTCGAGGCCAATGTCGAGCAGTTGCACGCCGTTTGTTGCCCCCCCCTCGGACTCCGGAACCGATCCGGTAGGCGGGTGAAGCTGCGCATCGCACCGTCCTCGAACCGACGCCGCCGGGTTCCGGTGCATAGCAGACCGCGCCGCGGCCTCAAGGACACTACGCCTGCGGCGTTCCTCCTTGACCCCGCTTCAACGCGGTCCGCTCCCCGTTCTGGTCACCCGACGACGACGGTCCGAAGACGGTAGGCGAACGGTGGTTTGCTTCATGTATGGCGCTATGCTCATCGAACCACACCCAGACACCCTCTGATGCGCTAACATCACCTTGGCGCTTCGGGCGGCACACGGTCCCCGCGATTGCGGGAACTTTTAAGGCGCGTGGCTCGTGGTAGTAGGGAGAACGCTTGTGGCCGGGATTGGTTGCCAGATATGAGGCGGGAGGAATTCGAGCCGCTTGCGTTGGAGTGTCTCAATCCGTTGTATGGATAGCGACTCAGGCCAAGGTAGAACTCGACGCCAGCGAAAAGACCTGTTCCATCGACCTTGCCCGATTCAAAGGAGGAACCGCGCTTGCATTTGAAGCCCTCGATTCACAGAGCATGTCCGCACAGGCTAGATTAAGATTCGTGGAGAGCATAGTGGACTTGAATCTCGCCCAAGCAAGGCTCCTTGCCGCAGCCGGTCTCATTAATCCCGCGCAGTTGGCAAAGTAATTCCAATTAATCTCGACCCCCTACCTCGGAAGAAACCGCCCAGCAATGGGCAAAACCAACTGGCCCGGAAAAGCCGATTTCTAACATTTAGGTTGGTACAGAGACGGGGAGCGCTGGGCTATCGCAGCCGCGCCATCAGCCATGCGAGCAGGCGCTGGCGGCCAGGGGTGAGCTTCTTGCGGTTAAAGGCGTCGGCGGCTTTTCGGATGATATCTCCCTGGGTGGGGTAGGGGTGGATCGTGCCGCCGATGATGCCGATCTTGAGCTTGCCATTCATTGCAAGCGTGACTTCGCTGATCAGGTCTCCGGCGTGCGGAGCAACCAGCGTTGCGCCCAGGATGGTGCCGTTCGGCGCTGTATGCACCTTGAGAAAGCCGTCCGTGTGCCCCTCAAGGAGCGCCCGGTCCACGCTCTCCAGCGGAACGAACAGCGTGTCGAACGTAGTTCCGCGGTCGTGCAACTCCTGCTCGTAGGCTCCCGTATGGGCAATCTCCGGATCGGTGTACGTACACCACGGCAGGACAAGTTTGGAGAACTTCTTCTTCGGCAGAAAAGGGAAGAGTGCGTTCTGGACCACGATCCGTGCCCCAAAATCCGCCGTGTGCGTAAATTTGTAGGCGGAGCAGACATCGCCCGCCGCAAAGATGGCGGGATTCTCTGTGCGTAGCGTGTCGTCCACGAGTACGCCCTTCCGCAGGTCGAATTTTACACCCGCCGTCTCCAGCCCGATGCCTTCAACATTCGGCAGTCGGCCCGTACCGACAAGAATTTGCTCTACTGTGACTTTCTCGTCCGTCGTGCTGCATCCGACGTCGATAATCTTGCTCTCATCTTGCTGCTCGACACGCATTATCTGCGCGCCAAGCAACACCCGCACGCCGTCCCGCCGCAAGGCATGCGCGAGAATCGCCGCTGCATCCTTATCCTCACGCGGCAGAAACTGCGCCCCACTCTCGATTAGGGTAACTTGGACCCCGAGGCGCTGGAATGCCTGGGCTAACTCACAGCCAATGGGGCCGCCCCCAATAATAGCCATCGTTTCTGGCCGCTTCGTCAGCGAGAAAATGGTCTCGTTGGTGAGAAATCCCGCTTCGGCGAGGCCATCGATGGGTGGGACAGCAGCGCGTGCGCCCGTGGCAATAAGCGCTTTCTTGAACGTCAACCTTGCCCCATTCACCTCAATGTTGCTTCGGTCCACGAAGCGGCCATCGCCGATGAAGACATCCACGCCAAGATCCCGAAAGCGCTGGGCGGAATCATGGGTGCTGATGCCGCTGCGCAGCCTCCGCACCCGCTCCATCACGGCTGCAAAGTCCACGTCAGGTTGGTCAGCGTTCCGAATGCCGAAATCGGCAGCACTCCGGCAAGCCGACGCCATGCGCGCTGCGCTAATGAGGGCTTTGGAGGGCACACAGCCGGTATTCAGGCAGTCGCCCCCCAAGAGATGACGCTCGACTAGGGCGACCTTCGCGCCAAGGCCGGCGCATATGGCCGCCGTAACGAGGCCCGCCGTGCCTGCTCCCAATACGACCATGTTATAGCGCCCGCTGGGCGTGGGATTCTGCCAATCAGTCGGATGAACGTTGGCCAGCAACGACTCATTGTAGGCGTCCATGGGCATAATCTTGCCGTATTCGTGGGTCATAAGTATCTCCGTGGGATTATTTGGATTGCGGCAGGGAGTGCATGCCGCAGGTTTCGCGCGATGTGGTTGCTCGCATGCTTCTGCGATATCGATCAGGCAAGTGCTCCGCCGCAGGAGGAACCGCAACCCGCCGTACAGCCAAAGCAGTGGCCTCCCGTTGATATACGCCGGACTGCATGGGATTCGCAGAAGTCGCGGATGTGCGGCAAAGAGCGATCTTCCAGGGGCAGCTTCAGAGCGAGATTAAAGTCGCAGTCGTACAAAAGGCCGTTCCAATCCACGCTGATTTGGTGGCGGCACATTAATCCGGGCAAAGTGGCGGGATTGAAGGCATCTTCAAGCAGGGTCATGTAATCGGCCGCCCTCCCCTCCTTGCGCAGTCGCATCCAATAGCGTCCGATCGGCATGTTGGTAATCGTAATGAGCCGGGAGAATACGATGCCGTACCGTTTGCGCAGCGCTTGCCGATAGTCCGCTTCCAAAGTAGCTTGATTCGGCGGCAATGTCGCCCCGCGCGGGTTGTAGACCAAGTCGAGGGAAAGCGCTTCCCGAATGCCGTAGCCAAGCTCATTCAACCCGCGAAGCACGGCAATGCTATCTTGGAATACGCCTTGACCGCGCTGAGCGTCAACGTTGTCCTCCAGATAGCAGGGCAGCGACGCCGTGAGGCGCACCTGGTGATCGGCAAAGAATTGAGCCATCGGCTCGTATCCAGACTCCAGCAAGATGGTAAGGTTCGTCCGAACTTGGCAGCGAATGCCATACTTGTGCAGAGCCCGAATGAATCGTGTCAGGTGGGGATTCATCTCCGGCGCGCCGCCCGTAATATCGACCAAGGCGCAGCCGCTACTCCGTGCTGCGTCAATGACCAATTCCATGGTCGTCCAATCCATCTGCTCCTTCCGCTTCGGTCCTGCCCCTACGTGACAGTGCTCGCAAGTTAGATTGCATTGAAGGCCCACATTGACTTGAATCGTTGCTATGTCGTGGCTCCACAGAGCCGCGTCCTCGGCCTTGGCAACGTGTTCGTCGAAACGGTTCATACTGCTTTGTATAGTAACCATGTTTCCCCTCATAGGGTGGCTTTCGGCAAATTGCTTGGGCATATCCCTTGGATGAGCTGTAAACGCGTCCATTCCGAAAACCACCGGCGTATCTCTGCGGCAAGCATGTCATCGTCGCCCTCGAAATACTCCGCCGCTACCGCTATCGCCTTGAGCAGTGATTGCCTGTCTGCCAACCCCGAGAGCAGCTCGAATTGCGCCCGTGAGATCTCAAGGCGGCGCACCACATAATCGCGTCGAGATAGCACCAGATAAGAATCCAAAGGCGCAGGCGGTGTGGGAATAGCCTCTGTCATCGCGCTGCGCATGGCCGTGTAGAAGGCGTTTACCGGAAATCGAAAGCCGAGAAGCCGAACACAGGGCGACAGCATGAGCTGCAAGCCTGGCCAGGAAGCGGTTGGAATATCGAGGAGTGTGTCTGCGTCCAGCGTACGATGTCCCTCGATCCCGGGACCATCGAACACATGGTCCACCGCGCTTTCGAGCCTGGCAAGATCGATGAGAAAATCGGGCCAACTTGGCGTGCCCTCGGCGCCCCCTTCCTTCTCAGGCCGTGTGTTTTCAAGATAATCCGCGAAACGGTCGGCCAAGTGATTCAGCGTGTAGCTGTTCGATGGATACGCCTGCAGATACCCAAAGGCAAATCCATTGAAGGCATCCGTGCCAAGGGTTCGCTTCGTCGCGGGGAGGGTCTCGCCCAGGCATTCGATAAGCCGCGCATGGTAGGCATGCGCATAGATGGAAAGGCGCTCCTCGGCGCTCAGGTTCTTCGACGCGGTGACCATCCGTTCCAGCGTGTCGCGGGCGACTGGAACAAGACTTGATGCAGCGTCAGAGGCCGCGCCTTCCAAGACGCCATCAGGATGCGTGACGACAGCCTGAAACCATCGTTGTGCTACGGATAAATTTGGCGCGCGAAAATCCGCATTCTCATTCGCTTCCTGCATGGGCATTATTCGACTTCCGCCGTGACGAAATGCAACGGTTGAGGAAGGGCGATGCCATGCGCGGGCGCTCCAGAGTCAGCGGCCTTCTCGGAAGCCATCCCCGCCGATGGAAGCTGCTCATTCATGTATTGTTTCGCCTTGAGCACTTCCTCGTGCAGCACGGGAAAGGGCGGAATATCAGCGTCCCATTCGAGCAGCGTCGAAACGCCCCCCGTGAGTTGATGCGCCAGGCGATACAAGTCCCAGACGGGATCAATCACATGGTCATTGTGCGTATCGATGAGATGGGTGGTGTAGTTCGTGTGCCCGGCCAGATGAAACTGGACGATCCGCCAGTGCGGCAGCGAACGGATGAACTCCGAAGGCTCGAGGTCATGATTGAAGCTCGATACGTAGACGTTATTCACGTCGAGCAAGAGTCCACAATCCGTATCCTCCGCCAACCGGGAAATGAACTCTGCCTCGCTCATGCTCGAAGCGCTGAACTCGATGTAAGAACTGGGATTCTCGAGCACTATCCGCCGTTCCAAGAAGTCTTGAACAATGCGCACGCGCTCGGTCACATAACGCAGGCTTTCTTCGGTGAATGGTATGGGCAGCAAATCATGGGTGTTTCGCGAGGCGACGCCAGTCCAGCAGATATGGTCGGAGACCCACCGTGGCTGGATGGCGTCGGCGAGCGCCTTGAGCCGTCGCAGGTAGTCCATGTTCAGCGGATCCGAGGATCCTATCGAGAGAGACACCCCGTGCATGACGACTGGGTACCGCGAGGCGATCTGCTCGAGGACTTGCCGGGGGCGTCCTTGTGAGTCCATAAAGTTCTCGCTGATAATCTCGAACCAATCCACGGCGGGCAGATGTTCGAGAATATACGGGAAGTGCACACTGCGCAGTCCCAGCCCCAACCCCAGGTTCGGGTGTCCCAGTCTAGGCTCGTTCATGTATTTGCTCCTCTTCTTGAAAACCCGCCGGGAGGGGAAATCCCCTCCCGGCGCGAAATAGTCACTTTCGGCTACGCGGCCGGAGCCGCGCCTACCATCTTGTCGTTGTCCTTCATCAATTGCTCGAATTGTTTGCGCGCCAGGTCCCATGTGGACTGCTTCAGCGGAACGGCGCAATGCCCCTTGCCAGAGCAGGTGTTCTGTCCGGGATAGCCTCCACAGCCCCCCTGCCCTTTGCACTCATTCATGGTGTTGCAGGAGTGCGCAACCGCCGTTGCACAGGAGCCTTGTCCCGCGCAGACGTGCTCCCCCTTGCCTTCCGTCTTGCAGGCGTTGAGGCCGCGGCACACGTTCTTGTCCTGCAGCAGCAGGCCAGGATCGACATTGATCACGGGGCCCTCGCCCGCCGCCGGGGCGGCGGCCTTGGTGGAACCTGCGGCTTTTGCCCCCTTCTTCTCCGAAGCGGCGGCGATGCCGCCCACCGCCATCATACCTCCAACGGCGGCGGCGGCAAGCCTCGTAAAGTCCCTGCGTGAAACATCTTTGTGTTCCATAATCCGTGCTCCTTGTAACGCCGCACTTCAAACGCGGCTGGTTGAATTCCATGCCGACTGGCGGACTGCGCCGTGCGGCTCTTCCGAATACTGGGCATGCATTCGATCGAGGCAAAAAGCCATGTCAACCATTACTCGTGGAAGTGTCCCGCAGATGCCATGTCGGCAACGGGAGCGCCGAAGGCTCCGATCTGGAGCATAGACTAGCTCAGTTGCCCGACAGCGAGTCCAAGATTGGGCAAGAAATTCCGGTGGATGTTGAATCACATTGAGCAAGAAGGTTCAGCAATGCTTTTCTGATCGCTGTTAGATCCGAGAGCTTCTGTTCGATAAGGGCGAGCTTGTCGAGCGCAAACTCTTGTGTTTCTGCGCAATTGTTCGCCTCATCTAACTGCAACAAATGGGCAATCTCCGCCAACGTGAAGCCAAGCGTCTGTGCCCGCTTAATGAAAAGCACGCGTCTCACGTGTTGCGTGGCGTATTGGCGGACACCGCCATGAGGCTTTTGCGGCTCGTCCAACAGTCCCCTGCGTTGATAGTAGCGAACGCTCTCGACGTTTACTCTCGCCGCCTGGGCGAGTTTACTAATCGTCATTGCAGGCGACATAAAGATTCTCCTTGACTCCGTACCAAGGTACGGAGTGCAGAATACCGAATGACAAGCAATGAATGCGAGAAAACAACGATGACTCTTAAGTTCTCGGGTAAGACTGCTCTTTTTGCGGGACTGGCGGCAGCAGCGGGCGCATCCGCGTGTTGCATAGGACCCTTAGTGCTTCTGGCGTTCGGAATCGGCGGCGCATGGGCCGGGGGCTTTGCAGCGTTGGAGCAATATCGCTTCCTTTTTGTGCCCATGACTTTCGTGTTTCTTGGCCTTGCCTATCGGCAATTGTATGCGCGGCGGCTCGCTTGCGATCCCGATGTACCTTGCGCTGAGCCGAGGAGCGTCCACTTCCGGCGGCTTTTGTTCTGGGTCATTGCGGGACTCTCGCTGGCTCTAGTCCTGTTCCCATACATCGCGACAAAGATCTATGTGAACAATGAAGAAAATGAGGCCGTGAATCTTCGCGATTCTTCCCACGTGTCCTCGCAAACAATCATACTGAAGATTGACAACATGACTTGCGAGGTGTGTGCGGCTTCCGTCCGAAAAGCCCTGAACGGGTTGCAGGGCGTTCATGAGTCTCGCGTGAACGTTGAGACGAGGCTCGCCAGAATCACTTTTGATCCCGTTTTAGTATCCCGGGACGAGTTGACCAAGGCTATCGAGAGGGCCGGGTATCCCTCCTCAATGCAAAAGGATGTTCTTCCATGAATGAAGTAATCGGTGAGTCACTAATCACCTGTCCGGAATGCGGGTTTGTGAAATGCGAATCGATGCCCAAAGATGCATGCCGTTTCTTCTACCAATGCAACCAGTGCAAGACCCAGTTGCGACCCAAGCCTGGCGACTGTTGCGTGTTTTGCTCCTATGGTTCGGTCAAGTGCCCGCCCGTACAATTGACGGGTAGATGCTAAGCGCCGTTTCAGTTTCAGCAAATGGCCACGAAGAGAACTTCGCACGTTATGAACAGAATCCCCCGTAGAATAAAGCCCCCAATATCGCCCCCAAGGGGAAAGTGGTTGCCCAAGTAGCAAGTACCGCTGCAATTACACGCCATTCGGCTTGCCGTTGGACCAATCCGATACCAAAGAGCGATCCGCAGGACACGTGGGTGGTGGAAACGGGCATGCCAAAGCGGGAGGCGAAGAGTACGAGGCCTGCCGTGACCAAGTTCGCACAGAGTCCCTGACCTTGATTAAGCGGAGTGATTCGCTTGCTCATCGTCTCCGCCACACGGCGCGATTGAATCAGACCGCCAAAAGCCATGGCGGCGGCGACCAAGGCAAGGCTGGGTGTGACGCTCGTACCCGCGAATGCGATGATCAACGCCGCAATTTTGGGCGTGTCGTTGACCGCCCGGCTGAAGCATACCGCTCCCGCGCTTAGGTAGTGCGCAATTCCGGCGACGGACTCCGCACTGATGCCAAGAACTGGACCGGAGTAGCGCGTGGCGCACTCCGGAAGTTCTCCTCCCCACAGCCGTGGGGCTGGCAACATGGCGAACGCCGGAGTGGATTGAGGCGCTCCCACACCGTCAGGGTAATCTATACAAGCGCAGGACTCTCTCGTAATCCCTGCCGCGACACGCAACTTGTGAAGCACAGGATATAGAGCGGTCGTGATGGCAATCGCCAGAATAGGACTTAGTAGCAATGGAAAAGCGAAAAGCCTTAAAAAGGCCGCCCACTCGGGAGTCGAACCAGTGGCGGACCAGGCTATGCCGACCAAGGCTCCGCTGAGCGCATGCGTCGTGGAGGTTGGCATCCCCAGCCAGGTCGCAAGCATAATGGTGACTGCGGTGGCGAGCGCGACGGAAATCAATACTCCGGGCGTACCTAGCAGGGACGGGGGAAGCAACCCCGCACCACTGAAGAGTTTGACCAGTTGCTCCGCCAGCATAACGGAAACCACGCTCCCCAAAAGCGTAGCTATGGTCGCCCACAACAAGGCCGTGTGGTACCTGGCGCTCCCGCAACCGTATAGGGTGGCCACCCCCTTAAAATTATCGTTTGCGCCGTTGGCATAGGCGAGCCACAAGACCGCCGTTAGAAGAATAAGGTACTGCACGTGGCGCGCTCCTAAAAAGCTGATTGTCCCATTCGATGCATCAGCAGCATCCCGAAGTGGAAGCACAAGCTGGCGACAAATCGGCTACTTCCTCAGAGGTGCGCCCTTTGGTCGCTGCTGGCTCGCGATATACGCTGCCTCGGCAATCGAAGGCGGTCGCCTCCTCAAGTGGGACCGCCTCCGCAGGGGGAACCGGTATTAGGCTATTCGCGTAAGGCCCTGCGGTATCGGTCAGGATACGGTAGGTCTTGTCGCAAACGGCCATGCGGCGGCCCCGGGTGAGCGTATGACCATCGTCATCTATGACCTTGCGCCGTGGCCCCTTGTAAATCACAGCCTGGTTGCGTTCAAGGCAGGGGCCCTCCTTGCCTGCATAGGCCCTTAGGGTGAGCGAACGAAACTCAATCCCCTGAATGGTCTGCCAGGGCAGGTTGGAGCGGTCCAGGATTTCGCAACCGTAGAAACCAGACTCCTCGAAGCTCGATAGAAACTCGTCTTCCCGAAGTGCCCCGGAAATGCAACCAGACCAAAGCTCCGGGTCGGCCCGCATGGTGTCCGGCGGGGTCTCGTCGGAAACGATGTCAGATATGACTGCCCGTCCACCGGGCCGGAGCACACGCCGAATTTCCCGAAATAGCGCCTCCTTCTCTTCGGATCGGACAAGGTTCAGGACGCAATTAGAAACGACAACGTCCACCGACGCATCTGGAATCAGGGGATGAAAGCGCCGCAAACGCGCGCATTCCGCATCGTAGGCTTCCATGTCTTCCACGCTCCGGACAGGATTTGCGTCCAGCCAATGTTGGACCATCTCCAGATTAAGCGCCAAATCTTGTATACGTCCTTTGACAAAGGATACATTTGCGTATCCCAGTCGCCTCGCAACATCGTCTTGGTGCCTGCGGGCAAGTGCAAGCATGGCGTCATTGAAATCCACGCCGGCTACGGAACCCTCGGGGCCAACACGCTGCGCCAGGATGTAGCAAATCTTCCCCCCACCCGAGCCAAGGTCAAGGACACGCTCGCCCTCATTCACATGCCGCGACGGATCGCCGCAACCGTAATCCTTCTCGATGATCTCCTGCGGAATGACTTCCAGATAGCGCGTGTCATAAGTCACCGGACAACAAAGCTGGGGTTCCATCTTTTCCGCCGCCGACGCGTAGCGCCGCCTCACTTCAGTTTCCATACCACGAAAGACTCCAATGTTCTGCGTTTATGCAAGTTGCCGACTATATCGCCACATCGCATGCCCGGTTACAGCAAATCACACGGACGAAAGGGCGAATGGAATGGGGCTCAGCGCCTGCTAGTGTCGCCCTTTTCAGGGAACAGGCGCTCAAGACGCTCCTCAAGCTCCTCATCCTGGGGATGTCCGAACCAAACGACCTTTCCTTTCCGATCAACCAGAAATGCAGAGGGTATGGAATCGAGTCCAAAGGCCCCCATGTAGGCTTCGGTAGTCTTTTGCTCCTTGTCGATCGCGACGGTGTACTTCATCCGATCCCCCTGCTTGGCGACAAAAGGCCGAACCGTTTCCGCCTCCTCATCCGAGATGCCGACAATCACCAGTCCGCGTTCTCCATACTTCTTCTGAACCTCCGTGAGATGCGGGATGCTCTCCCTGCAAGGCGGGCACCAAGTTCCCCAGAACTCGATGAGATAAACCCTTTCCCCTTTGGATGCCGTCAAGTCGACCGGCTCCCCTTTCACCCAACTCGAAACGCTAAGCGGCGGCGCGGCATCCCCAAGACTGGCCTCTTGAGCCCAAGCAACAAGCGACACGGAAATGACGGAGATGGTGGCAAGCACCTTGGCCGTTGTAAGTCTCATGGCAAATTCCTCTCATTTTCGCAGAGTATGATTACTCCGCCTTTGCGGTCCGACGCTCCAGTTCCGAGTTCGCACACATCCATGCTCTCCGTTGAAGCGCCGATGCATTCGATACGTGCGGGAAACCATGTCATGCCTTGGCACGCCCCGGTTGCGACCCCGCACTCGAACGCAATTTGGCCGAGTCGAGCCGGTACTGACATGGAACCTGCGGTAGTTGGAATGCATGGCCGCATCTTTACGATGCGTTAAGCCAGACTCTCCAGCCGGGAGGATTAAATCCTTTGATCAAAACTGCCTATCGCCATCAAATCGTTACGCTGGTGCGCCGCTTATCCATCGTTGCAATCCTGCTATCGCTCCTCGTCATCATGCGGTCTGCCTTATCCGGTTCGGCAGCGGGCGAAATCCAGTCATGGATAGCTGCGCTTGGGCCGTGGGGACCGCTCGCGCTTGGGGTGATCTACGTTATAGGCACCATATTCATGGTTCCTGCCTCGGTACTCACCATCGCGGCGGGCGCGCTGTTTGGGCTTGGCCTGGGCACGGTCACGGTATCGGTGGCCTCGACTCTAGGAGCGGCACTTGCGTTCCTGATTGGCAGGTACCTGGCGCGAGGAAGCGTGGAGCGCGCGATCCAGAGCCGACCCAAGCTCAAAGCCTTGGACAAGGCGATCGACGAAGGCGGGTGGAAGATTGTCGCCATGCTGCGGCTATCGCCAGCGGTCCCCTTTAGTTTGCAGAATTACTTCTACGGACTGACCTCCATCCGGTTTTGGCCCTGTGTCCTCACCAGCTGGGTGGCCATGCTTCCGGGCACCTTTCTTTACGTATACATCGGTCAGGCCGCAGGCTCTGTGGCCTCTGGACGTGGCAAGTCGCCGATGGAGTGGGGATTGCTGGTTGTTGGATTGCTGGCCACGGTGGCCATCACCGTGTACCTGACCCGTCTGGCAAGAAGGCGCCTAGCAGAAATCTCGCCAACTGTCGAGACGGAAGCCTCGCATTCCTCCGCAGCATTGCCTTCCGTGACGGGGTCAATTCGCAACACGGCCACGCTAGCCGTCGCTGCGCTCATACTCGTCTTTGGGGCGATCATACAGGCAAAGTCAGGTGGCCTGGGCCACATCATCGTGGCGATGTTCGGGCCGCCGCAGGTCGTGTTGGCCGAGAAGTACGCCGACATTTCCAGTTTGGCAACCTTCGATCATTCGAGTTTCGATGCGCTGCTTCATCGTCATGTTTCCGAAGGTGGATGGGTCGATTACGACAGACTCAAGGAGGAACGAGCACTGCTTCAGGCGTACCTTGAGACGCTGGCCACCGCCCCCTTGGACGAGCTGGGCCGGGATGAAAAATTGGCACTGATGATAAATGCCTACAATGCGTTTACGCTTCAGTTGATCGTCGAGCATTATCCACTAGCGTCAATACGAGACATCCCTGAGGACCGGCGATGGGATGATGTGCGTTGGAACCTCGCAGGAAACATGATGAGCCTGAATGAGTTGGAGCACGAGCGCATTCGCCCAAACTTCCGTGAGCCCCGCATTCACTTTGCACTGGTTTGCGCTGCGGTGGGCTGCCCGCCGCTTCGGGCCGAGGCCTACTCCGGAACTCGTATCGAGGAGCAACTTCAAGCACAGGCCGATTATGTGCACAAGAATCCCCGATGGTTTCAACTACACGAGGATGAATCAAAGCTCGCCCTAACCCGTTTGTATGAATGGTACGGCGGAGACTTTGAGCAAGTCGCAGATTCTGTACTTAAGTACGCGGCGCGTTTCGCGCCGAAACTTGATGCACTTCTGGCCTGCGGCAAGCAACCGGCAATCACCTGGCTCGAGTATGATTGGAGCCTCAACGACACAGCCAATCGTCGTTGAAAACGAGTAGGCGTATCGCGGCGGGTTGGCTTGCGGCAGGCAGCGCGCTTCTCGTCCTGATGTTTCTTGTGGTAAGGCTTTCCTTGCAGTTCGAGAACGCTTCCGCCCTGACCGAGGCTCCGATTCTGCGGGTTACCGGCTTCCTGCTCAGCGCCGCGATGGTGCATTTTGCCGCCGTGGCCATGATACCCCGAACGCACGCTGTGCGGTGGATTTTCGCATGGATCTTCGCCGTCGGCATGCTCATGAGGATAGGCATGTTCTGGTCGTCACCAATTCTCGAAGACGACCATTTCCGGTACCGATGGGAAGGCGCGCTTGTGGCAAGCGGTCTCAATCCGGCAACGATTTCGCCGCAGTCCATTATCAACACACCGGAGCGGGTTCCGGCTGCCGCTGTTCTATTGGCGAAAGAGTCCGAAGGCCTGATCAACAAGGTGGGCTATCCTGATCTCGCGACCTGCTATCCCCCTGGCGCAACCGCTTTATTTGCAATGGCTTATCTCTTGTCTCCATGGAGTCTCACTTCCTGGAGAGGACTGCTGATTGCGTTCGATCTAGCCTCCCTCTTGCTCCTCCTCGGACTGCTCCGGCGTGTGGACCGTTCACCGCTCTACATCGCCGTTTATTGGTGGTCTCCCCTCGTCATCAAGGAAGGCTTCAATGCCGCACACGTGGACATTGCGTTGACCCCCTTTGTTCTAATTGCGCTTATTCTGGTCATGCAGCCATCACGCGCTTCCGCTCAAATAGGCGCCGCTATGGCCCTTGCAGCCGCAAGCACCATTAAACTGTGGCCACTTGCGCTTGCCCCCGTACTGTTTCTTCCTCTAATCAAGCGACCTCGGCTAATCCTTGCCACCGCGTTCGCGGGCGGGCTTGTGCTCGCTTTGCCGTTATGGGCCTTCTTGCCCGCGTTTACTGGTGGAGAAAGCGCGGGACTGCTTGCCTATGGTCGTGAGTGGCAGATGAACGATGCCCTCTTTATGCTCCTCTTGTGGCTGGCAGAAAAGCTGCCTTGGTCAAGCCCGGAGCTTGTGGCTCGCGGGATTTCTGCGGCACTGTTTGTCCTGTTCGCCCTCGGCATCGCACGACCCCATACGCCAACACCTGCGGTGCTCGCGGGGCGCGTACTTGCTGTTGTAGCGATGCTTTTCATGCTGAGTCCAGCGCAGTTTCCCTGGTACTACCTGTGGGTCATGCCGCTCCTTCCGCTGTATCCGAGTCGTGGATTGCTTCTGCTATCGGGCATCCTCTTCCTTTACAACCTTCGCTTCTACTTAAAAGAGGTAGGTCATGTTGAGATTTTCGACCAATACCTTGTCTGGCTCGAGTATCTCCCGGCCTGGTTTCTTCTTCTATTTGACGGGATTCGTGGCTATGAGCGCACTGCGAGGAAATCTTCTTGCGAAACGGACTAATCGTAAAAGTTATCATTCCTGCGCTGAACGAAGCTGCTGCCATCGGCAAGGTATTGGATGCCATACCGGATTGGGTGGACGAGGTCATATTGGCCGACAACGGTTCGACGGATGCCACCCCAGAAATTGCTGTCGAGAAGGGTGCTCGTATTGTTCAGGAATCTCGACGCGGCTACGGTTCTGCGTGTCTAGCGGGTATCGCAGCACTTGGCAGAGTGGATATAGTTGTTTTTCTTGACGGCGATTACAGCGACTATCCAGAGCAAATGTATCGCTTGGTGGACCCTATCGCTAAGGGCGAGGCCGACTTCGTTGTGGGATCGCGGGTACTTGGAAACGCCGCGCTTGGCGCGCTGCTTCCGCAGGCGCGCTTTGGCAACTGGCTGGCCACGCGCCTGATCGCCCTCTTCTGGGGGGCGAGATATACGGACCTTGGGCCCTTCCGGGCTATACAGCGTTCGACTCTGGAAAGTCTGGACATGCGTGATCCGGACTACGGTTGGACCGTAGAGATGCAAATCAAGGCCGCAAAGCGAGGTGTCCGCGCCTCCGAAGTTCCGGTTGATTACCGTAAACGCGAGGGCCATTCGAAGATTTCCGGCACGGTGCAAGGAGTTTTGGCTGCGGGCACGAAAATTCTTTGGACGATAGCGCGGGAAATACTCTCGCCCAACGGCCCTCCGTCCAAGAGACTTATCGTGTTTTGCCGCTCTCCGGAAGCCGGCAAAGCCAAGACAAGGCTGATACCTGCCTTGGGCGCCGACGGCGCAGCACAGGTTCATCGCTCGCTGGCGGAGCGGACCATGGCGCAAGTCCGAAGATTTCTAGGCGGCACCGTTTGTCAGGCCCAGGTATGCTTCGAAGGGGGAAGTGAAGAATCCATGAGGTATTGGCTTGGCTCAGACATCCCATTCGCACCACAAGGGGACGGCTCGCTTGGCCAGCGCATGGCCCGTGCAACCGAGACCTCATTCTCCCACGATGGGGATTTCACGGTCATCATCGGGACGGACTGTCCGGGATTGGACGAGACAACACTTCGCAAGGCCTTCGAGTCACTTTCTGAATACGATGTCGTTCTCGGCCCTGCCGATGACGGAGGTTACTACCTCATCGGAACCCGGCGAAGCGCCTGGCCCCGGAGCCGTGCGCTCTTCTTTGGGCCAAGCTGGGGGACCGGGACTGTTCTTGAAGAGACCCTTCGAATAGCACAAGAACATGCTTTATTGGTCCATTCGCTGATAACTCTTCCGGACATTGACCGGCCGGAGGACCTGCCCATCTGGGAATCTGCTCAAGGTGAACCGCATCGCAAACCCCCCATTACGGTCATCATTCCCACACTGAATGAGGCGAAAGGCATAGCCAAAACCATATCGATACTGCGTCTAATCCCGGAGGTAGAAGTCATCGTTGCGGACGGAGGCAGCACCGATGACACCATGGCATTGGCCGCGCAGTATGGAGCGGTTGTCCAGGTGAGCACCGCGAACCGTGCCTGCCGCATGAACGCCGCCGCTGGCATTGCAC
Organism: bacterium; assembly: GCA_016125225.1. GTDB lineage: Bacteria > Planctomycetota > Planctomycetia > Planctomycetales > Planctomycetaceae > DSVQ01. The sequence continues at coordinate 38,983 of WGME01000040.1, forward strand.
AGGGGGACTATCTGGTCTTTCTACATGCCGACACCCGACTGCCCAACGGCTGGGATTCTGAGGTAATACGAGCACTCGCGTTTCCAGCCGTCACGGCGGGTGCTTTTCGCTTTGCCACCGACAACCCGAGACTCGGGATGCGAGCCATGGCGCGTCTGGTCAATCTTCGGGCGAAATGGCTTCAATTGCCCTATGGCGATCAGGGTCTCTTCATGCGGCGACCTACTTTCCACGAGCTTGGTGGATTCGCGGATATCCCCATCATGGAGGATTACGACATGGCTAAACGCTTGCGACGTAAGGGTTTCGTTGTGATCTCCCGCCTGGCGGCCATCACCTCGGCACGCCGATGGCAAAAACTTGGACTACTTCGTGTCTTCGCGATCAATCAACTCTGTATTCTGGGTTACGAGACCGGTCTCTCGCCCGATTCCATTGCCCGATATTACCGTCGGTTCAACGATTGACTTGGAATCTGGCAGGAAGGGAACGCATCCGCACTATGGAAGAGTTCACTCGACAATTCGAACGCTATCGCCACGAGCTTTACCGCTTCGCTGTGAAAACGGTTTGGGACCGAAACGTGGCGGAAGATGCTTTTGCCTCAGCCGTGCTCGCGGCATGGGAGAACTGGCACAAGTTCGAGCAGGGCACCAACTTCCGCGCCTGGATGTACAAGATCCTGATAAACAAGTGCTTTGTGGCGAATCGGGAAACCAAACGGACGCCGTTGCCTATCGATGATGTGCCCGAAGGGGCGTTTGCCTCGCTGGGGCAGGATAGGACCTACGGCTACATACTCGAAGACTCCGAGCGCTTCATGGAGTCCTGCGGCGACGAGGTGCACCGCGCATTCACAAAACTCTCGACCGCAGAACGGAGCTGCATCCTGCTCCGGGGTGGCGAGAAGCTATCTTATAACGAAATTGCTGAAATACTGGGAATTCCCGCTGGCACGGTAATGACCCATCTTGCGCGTGGCCGCGCCAAACTACGCACAGAGCTGATGACATACGCCCAGAATCGCGGGCTCGTGCGTCAGAAACCCCGTCTATTGACGAAACCGGGCGATCCCGGCAACCGCGAGCAAAGGCTCGGGGAGTGACCACAATGAATAGCAAAGAAGACAGGGATCAGGCATGGATGGCCAGCCTCGACCGGCAATTCACACCGGCTGAGGCGCTTGAGTTCGAATCGCGCCTAAGCCCCGCCGAACAGGAGCGGCTATCCCGCGAATACCGGCTCGAAGAGCTGATTATGGAACGGCTGCTCGATGGATCCGAATGCCCAGAGGCACTGTCTCGCCGTATTCTGCTACAGGTTCGGAATGGTTCGAGCCGGTGGACACGCGCAAAGAAGGCGCTGCCTTGGTTCGCCGTGGCTGCCGCCGCCGTCATCGTTGTAAGTGCCCTGCCCTGGATGCCCACTGGTTTCGGGTTCCGGGAGGCCGATTCCACAGCCGCTCTGCCCCCAATGGCCGCGTCCGTCGCGGAACTTGCACGTGAATCGCAAACCCCAGCGGACCGCGCCGCCGTAGAGCGCTTCCTCCAGGATCACGGGGTTCAACTTGCCTTGGCGGACTTCAATCAGCTTCTTCCAGATTCTGGTCACGATGTCACCCTGCTCGGCGTACGCAAAGGCGTCTCTAATGACGGCTCGCTTTTGGAAATACTCTTCAACTGCTGCGGCTTCCCGGTAAAGCTCTATGTCGCGCCAAGGGATACCGATGGCGCCCTGCGGATCGAGCAGGCGCACGCCAGTGGCGGCCTGCAGGAACGCGCCATCGTGGCAGACTATCTCGCCGCAGTGGCTGGAAGCCATCCTGCGGACAATCTGCTTCGGGTACTTCAACCGGTATCGGAGATTCTTGGGTAATGCAGTCTTTCGTCGGACTGAGCACGCGGATACTCGCCATGCCGTTTCCTTGGAACGTCTGGGTGGCGCTCCTTGCCGTGGTTAATGTAATTGGCGGCTTCTATTTCATTGGGACGCTGGAAGGGCAACTTGCCCTCGCCGCCATGGTTGGCGCTTTCATGACCATGACGGTTGTGTATTCGGCAAAGGGCTTCGTCCGCTTATTGGGTCTGGGGCATCTAATCTTCTGGCCACCGTTGCTCGGATGGTTCGGATGGAAGTTCGCCTCGGTGGAACCCGGTACGAGTTTTCAGGTCTGGCTCGGCGCGGTGATCGCTGTAAACGGCGTATCTCTCGTTATCGACTTTGTGGACGTAATCCGTTACGCACGGGGAGAAACCGCGCCGCTGCCCTGAACAGCGAGAGGCTCCTGCTGCGCGCGCCGGAAAGGGAAGAAATGATGGATATGTCGCACGATTCCACAAATCAACTTATCGACGGCGAATCTTCCAAGCAGACACCCAGGACCCGCCTGAAGCCTTTGGCTCTTCTGCTCGCCACAGCTTTGGCGCTGTTCGCCGTGAACCAGTATGACCAGCACCAACTACGCCTCCAGGCCGAAACGCTTGCACAAATGTGCGCCTCCGAAAACGTTCTGCCGGAATCCGAAATGGCATCGCTTACCACCGTAGGGCGCGACTACATACTGTTTGGGGCTCCCTACGCGAAAATCGAGCTTTTCCAGCGCGTAAGTGGACTCGGGAGAGCACTCGATATCCAGGGCATTGAATATCACTATCGAAAAATAGATGGCGAATGGGTGCTGCAAGATAGCGGCAGATGCGCCGGAGGCGCCTGTGCCATCCGCGGCCGTGATGCTTTCGCGAAACGGAAGGGAGAGTAAGAAATGAATAGCTCACCGGAGGCGCATAAGCCGTCACGATTCAACGCGACTCGTTGGCGCCGCCTGCTATCAATAGCGCTTCTTATTCTTGGCGCCATCGCCTGGGTATCCGTCTGGAACACCTCGAAATCGCAAGCACAGCCAAACCGGTATCGCGAGTACAACGGCTTTAACCTTAGCCAGCTTCTCATCCCAAAAGGCGAGATTCTCAGAGGCGGACCGCCCCGTGACGGAATTCCCTCCATCGACGCCCCGGACTTCGTGGAAGCCGCCCAGGCCGACTGGATGCACCCCGATGACGACGTGCTTGCCTTCGAGCTGAACGGGGCCGCCAAGGCATATCCGCTCAAGGTCCTGGTATGGCACGAAGTAGTGAACGACGACTTCGGCGGGACACCGGTTCTGGCAACCTATTGCCCCCTCTGTGGCACCGCAATGATGTTCAAGCGAAGCTTTGACGGCCAGGCTCTCTCCTTCGGCGTGTCCGGACTGCTTTACCAGAGCGATGTGCTCATGTACGACCGTGAGTCAGAAAGTCTTTGGTCCCAACTGAAGATGCAATCCGTGAGTGGCCCTAAGGCGGGCACTCCACTTAAGTGGATCCCGGCAGCCCAGACCAAATGGTCACACTGGCTTGCCGAGCACCCGGAGACCCTGGTCCTCGCCGGGGATATGCATAAGCCGCGCCGTACCGGCCAACCTATGCCGTATCAAGCCTACTTTGCCTCCGATGCCACGATGTTTCCCGTCGCGGAGAACCGGCTGGATCTTCCGAGAAAATCGTGGGTCATTGGCGTGATCGTGGACGGCGTGGCCATGGCGTTCCCGCTGGATCGACTCAAGCCGAACGGAGTCCACCAAGCGCAAGTTGAGACAGAAGAGATCGTACTCCGCTGGGATGCAGCCAACGACCACGCTCTGGTACGTGACTCGTCAGGAGCGGAGCTTCCCAGCGTCCGAGTCTATTGGTTTGCCTGGCAGGCGTTCTACCCCGATACCCTCGTGTACGAGGAGTCGAAAGCTCCGTAACAACAGGTAGAAGTCCAGCCTGTCCAACAAGACAGAAGAGGTGCCCCTCATGCGTAATCGTATCTTCCCCGCGTTTCTGCTTGTGGCCGGTATAGCCACATTCTCCGTCTCCAGTGCACACGCATCCGATTGCGGCGCAACATCAACCGGGCTCGTTCCCATTAACGAATTGGTGGGGCAATCCTATCTAGATATTTTCCCGGGGGGGCTTTATCCCGATGGGAGCAATTCCGTTCCGGATTCACACGCCCAGGAGGGGATGGCAAGAGCCGGGACGGTTCAGCCCCTCGATTCAGGCGGCCATCCCGATCCCAATGGTGTGGCCGTACTCCTCTCCGTGGGACTCTCCAATACAACCTTGGAATTTTCCCGCTTCAGGACCGATGCCTTCGCACATCCCGATGTAAATACGGATTACCTTGTCCTGGCCAACGGTGCGGCAAGCGGTCAATCGGCGTCCGCGTGGACGTCTTCATCGGCGTCCAACTACGACCGCGTGCGTGACAGTGTATTGGCCCCTTCCGGTCTGACCGAAGCACAGGTGCAGGTAGTCTGGGTCAAGGTGGCGAATCCAGCCCCCCTGATCTCGCTGCCGGATCCACAAGCGGACGCCTTCGTGCTTACACGCCAGCTTGGAGATATCGCCCGAGCACTGGCAGTGCGCTACCCCAATCTTCAGATGGTATTCATTAGCAGCCGGACTTACGCGGGCTATGCCGACACAACGTTGAATCCAGAACCCTTCGCATACGAATCCGGGTTCGCCGTCAAATGGGTCGTCGAGGCCCAGATCCGGCAGATGGCGGGCGAAGATATTGACCCGCGGGCGGGCGACCTGGACCTGGCGACGGGCGCCCCATGGCTTGCCTGGGGGCCCTACCTTTGGGCAGATGGATTGACACCACGGAACGACGGGCTCATATGGGAATGCACCGACTTCGCGCAGGACGGTACCCATCCCAGCGCTAGTGGAAACAGGAAAGTCAGTGAGCTGCTCCTTGAGTTTTTTCTCCAATCCTCGTTTGCAAAACCATGGTTTGGCAAGGCGTCCAGCGGTACACTGACACTCATTACCCCAAACGGTGGCGAGTCTTACGTACAGGGAACTATCGAGAGGATTGCCTGGGTGCCGACGGGATCGCCCGGAGAAACGGTTTGGATACGGCTTCACAAGGACAACCGCTTTCTGGATGTCACGCGCGCCACGGAGGACGATGGGGTTTATGACTGGGCCGTGCCAACTTTCCTGTCGGACGCGAACGATTACCTCATCGAGGTCGCACCGATTGCCGATACTGCTCTCGGGGACTTCAGCGATGGATTCTTCAGCATTGGCGCCGGACAAGGCGGCCTTACCGTCCTGACGCCAAACGGCGGCGAGTCGCTCGTGAAAGGAGCCCAGGACACCATTGCCTGGTCCGGCACGACATTCAGCCAAAGCGTGCTGATACGGCTGGTATTCGGCCCCCACTCGTTGACCTTGGCAAGCAGCACGCCTGGCGACGGTGAGTTCATCTGGACCGTACCTGCCTGGATACCCGATGCCACGGGCTATCGTATCGAGGTGATGTCGCTCGCCAATCCAGCGGATACGGACTCCAGCGACGGTCCGTTCACGATCCAAACTGCGGCGGCGTCCGGCGAACTGACAGTCGTGTCGCCCAATGGCGGCGAAGTCTGGAAACGGGGCGAGCAGGTAGCCATCGCTTGGAATACGAGGCTTTCGTCCAGCGAGACCGTCAGGATACGCCTCAGAAACAGCGATAAGGCGCTAATCGTGGCAGTGGGCACCCCCAATGACGGCGCATTCCTGTGGACTGTGCCGGCCTGGTTACCAGCGTCAGAGGGTTTCTCTATTGAAGTGGCCCTGGAGCCCGATTACCAGATATCGGATTCAAGCGATTCCGGTTTCTCCATCGACTAAACCCGCCGTGAACACCCACTCCGCTTGAACGGATTGCCGCAAGGACCGCTCGCGTGCGGCACAAGGAAGATGAAAGACCGGCTCGCCTTTGGCGCGCAGCCAGATCACGAGAGGCTGAAGTGAACTTTCAGATAGACCCCAGCATCGTTTCGCCGAAACAGGCTCTGAATCGCTCTCGAAGGCACCGCTACCGCTGGGCTCTCGCTTGGAAGGGGATATAGCGATTCAGCGAGTATCTTTACGGAGGAACGCTTTTTCGGATAATCAAAGCCCGATATCTTAAAGAACAATCTGGAGGTACCTTGAACATGCGTGCAATCGTCGTAACGGTGATCGCTGTTTTTGCGGTCACGCAGGTATGGGGCCAGGCAACAAGTAATTCCGAGGGAGGATTGACGTTGATCGACGTGCAACAGATAATGGAGCGGATCCGGCAATTTCCATTCAGTCCCGTTTTCGACGGGCGTTCACAAGATCCCGTCTTGAAGCGCGACGGCTCAGCCGATTATCGTGATGCGTCATGGCTGACTCGACTTATCGCCATTCGCGACTTGGCACGCGCCGGGTCGGCGGCCGTTCCAGCACTCATCAGCGCTCTTCAAGATGAAAATGAACACGTGCGCCATGTAGCCGCCTTTGCCCTCGGACTCAATCCGGCGGAAGGCGCAGAGGATGCATTGATCGACCTGCTACGCCGGGACGCCGATCCGATCGTGCGCTCACAAGCCGTGCTTTCGCTATCCCAAATCAAAAGCCAACGTGCCCTTCCTTTTTTGGAGCAGCTTGCGAAAGACGACCCGAGCCGAGACGTGCGCCATCAATGCGAACTGGCGGTCTACCGGATCACTAAATACTCCGTACCGGGGGCCGACCTTTCAGCCGCGTACGCAGATCTGGACGAGTCCATGTTCGGCACGATCCGGGTCGGACAACAGGCAATTGATTTCGAGTTAACCGATACCGAGGGGGATACGTGGCGTCTTTCCGATTTTCGGGGGAAAAAGGACGTAGTCCTCATCTGGGTATTCGCCGACTGGTGTCCGGTATGCCACAATGAATTCCACGAGCTCATTGAACTGAAAAAGTTCTTCCAAGAACAAAACGTCGAGGTTGTCACCCTTGAATGCCATGACCCGTATCGGTGCCGAGTCATGGTCGGCCGCGAATTCCAGCCAGATTACTGGTTCTCGGAAACATCCCCCCAAGATGCCTACCAAGGCAAGATCTGGTGGCGTCATCTGATCGACCTCGCCGGGGCGGTCGGGGCCACCTATGGCGTTCAGCCATTGGCATTTGCCGTGCACGCCGAGTGGATCAACCGGCCTGCCACAGTAATTATCGACAAAGACGGTATCGTGCAATTCGCGTATTATGGAACCTTCTGGGGTGACCGGCCCAGCATCCAGCAGACCTTCGATATGATCCAGACGGGCCAATTCAATTTCGAACATCCGAAGCGACTAAAACTACCCTGACGCACTTAGCAAGCCCCTTTGTCCAGGATGTCTGGTGATCGGAATCCGCTCGCTAGATCTCCGTCCGAATAGTGCATCATAAAGGACGTTATGAATCATTAAATAACCGGGAGTCGGATCGTAAATGACCACCGAATTGATGCCCCTGAATTCCCTTGTGAAGGCCGGAGAATTGGGCCTTCGCCTCCCCCCCATCGTCGCGCAGGCTGGCGAAGACGCCACACGACGATTCCTGGAATTCTTCACGGTCAACATCAGGAATCGAAACACGCGCCAGGCCTACGCTCGGGCTGTGCTTCAATTCTTTGAATGGTGTGACGAACGACAACTTCGGATGTCCGAAATTCAGCCCATGGCAGTAGCCGCCTACATCGAATCCCATCCGGGGTCCCCGCCTACGGTGAAACAGCATCTCGCCGCAGTTCGCATGCTTTTCGACTGGCTCGTCGTGGGCCAGGTCGTGCCTTTCAATCCGGCCGCCTCGGTACGCGGCTCCAGGCACGTAGTGAAACGAGGCAAGACCCCTGTGCTCTCCGCAGCCGAAGCCCGCGTGCTCTTGGACAGCATAGACCTTACCGGCGTCGTAGGGCTCCGCGATCGCGCAATGATTGGGGTTATGGTATACAGCTTCGCTCGCGTGAGCGCTGTGGTTGGAATGCAGGTCGACGACTATTACCGCAACGGAAAACGTTGGTGGCTACGCCTGCACGAAAAGGGCGGCAAGTTTCACGAGGTACCCGCACATCACAACGCAGAGGCCTATCTTGACGCGTATTTGGAGCAATCTGGCCTATTGGAACAGCCGCGAACATCCTTGTTTCGCACCGCACGTGGGCGCACGGGGCAACTAACGGACTCCCCATGACCCGCGTTGACGCACTGCGGATGATAAAGCGGCGAGCAAAGGATGCCGAGATTTCCGACCGCATCACGTGCCACACGTTCAGGGCCACGGGCATCACCGCCTATCTTGAAAACGGAGGCACCCTGGAGCACGCCCAAGCCATCGCGGCGCACGAGTCGGCGCGAACGACGAAGCTCTACGACCGCACGAGCGATACGATCACACTCGACGAGATCGAACGTATCGCCATCTGAAATAGCCTCAATTCCGATTATTGGGCAGATCCCAGGAAAAGAGGGCTTCAGAATCGCCCCAGAATCGACGAACGCACCCTCGTTAGATACCTATGCCCGGTGGTAATTGTGTTGAATCCTTTCCCGACGACTTGGTACAGTCGCAATATTGCGAACCGCACTTTGCTTATTTTTGACTGGTGGAGACTCCGTCCCAATGGCCAAAGATGAAGGCTTGGCTGTCCAACTTCAGCTACTTCGGCGAGAAGCGGGACTCACTCAAATAGAATTAGCCGAGCGCGTAGGTACCTCCAAGTCGGTAATCAGCCGACTGGAGAGCTCGAAGTATGAGGCGCATTCTTTGACAATGCTCAAGCGCATTGCCGAAGCGCTTGGGCAGGATGTGGAAATTCGATTTGTCGACCGCCAAAAACCTTAATAACAGGATTGAGTGCCGGAAAGCTGGTGTCTGAGCAACCATTCGCCATCGAAATGCGGAAGGGATTAACAAACTGTGCTGAAACTGGAGGACATCAAGAAAGACGCTGCTCTTTCTGGGGTCGAACCCGGCCAGGTCGTGCGTGTAGTCACCACGGAAGCCGTTGGCGACAACGCGCTCACCATCTATTACAAGACTTCCGACGGCCGCCTTCTGGAACGAATGCTGTTTCGTACCGACGAGGCCAACCTCTCCCTTGCCGAAGCGGGCCGCCCCTGGGCCTTCGATGCCCCCGGTGCTGACTTTAAGCTGGCCGCCGAGGCTTACCGCATAAATCTTGCTCACCTATTCGACCCCATGATGGCGGTTCACACGTCCAACGTGGATCCCCTGCCCCACCAGATCACCGCCGTATATGAGTCCATGCTCCCCCGCCAGCCGCTACGCTACGTTCTCGCGGACGATCCGGGCGCGGGCAAGACAATCATGGCCGGACTTTTCATTCGTGAACTGCTCATGCGGGCAGACGCAAAGCGTGTTTTGATTATTGCTCCCGGTAGCCTCGTCGAGCAGTGGCAGGACGAAATGTGGGAGAAGTTCGGCCTTTCATTCACTGTGTTCTCGCGCGACCAAATAGAGCAGAGCCACAGCGGCAACCCGTTCGACGATTTTGATTTGGTGGTAGCACGGCTGGACCAACTTTCCCGTAATGAAGACTTGCAGGAAAAACTGAAGCTCAGTCACTGGGACCTCGTGGTCGTCGACGAAGCGCACAAACTTTCCGCAAGCTACTACGGCAACAAGATCAATAAGACCAAGCGCTTCGAGTTGGGTGAAATGTTGGGTTCCATTACCCGACATTTTCTGCTGATGACCGCCACGCCGCACAACGGCAAGGAAGAAGACTTCCAGCTCTTCCTTTCCCTCCTCGATTCAGACCGGTTCTACGGTAAGTTCCGCGACGGTGCCCACAAGGTCGATGTCACCGATCTTATGCGGCGCATGGTCAAAGAGGAATTGCTCAAGTTTGATGGTACACGTCTCTTTCCGGAGCGACGGGCCTACACGGTCAACTATAAACTTTCCCCTTTGGAAGCTGCGCTCTACACGTCCGTTACCGACTACGTCAAAGAAGAAATGAACAAGGCCGACAGTTTGACGGATGGCAAACGGAAAGGCACCGTTGGCTTTGCACTCACCACCTTGCAACGCCGACTAGCTTCGAGCCCCGAAGCCATATACCAATCTCTCAAACGCCGCCATCTTCGCCTCAAGCGCCGAGTCGAAGAGGAAAAACTTCTCCAACGCGGCGGTATGGCCTTGGCGGAAACGGTTTCATGGACGCCTCCAGAGGACGAGGACGATCTAAACGCCGAAGAGCAGGAGAATCTTGAAGAAGAACTGGTCGATGAGGCGACGGCCGCACAGACAATTCAAGAATTGGAGGCGGAGATCATCATCCTTCAAGCCCTGGAAGAGCAGGCCAAGCACGTCGTTCATTCGGGCCAGGACAAGAAATGGGATGAGCTCTCAACGCTTCTCCAGAACACGCCCGAAATGCGTGACGCGGAGGGCCGCCAACGCAAGCTCATTCTGTTTACCGAACACAAGGACACGCTGAATTATCTGGCGGTCAAGATACGCGGTTTACTCGGCCAGGAAGAAGCCGTCGTTATCATCCACGGCGGCGTTAAACGCGAAGAACGCCGCAAGATTCAGGAGCTCTTTCGAAACGATCCTGGAACCCGCATCCTCCTTGCGACCGACGCCGCTGGTGAAGGCATCAACCTTCAGAACGCGAACTTGATGGTCAACTATGACCTTCCCTGGAACCCCAACCGGCTGGAGCAGCGGTTTGGGCGAATTCACCGCATCGGACAGACGGAGATCTGCCACCTTTGGAATGTAGTTGCAGCAGAGACTCGCGAGGGCGACGTATTCCAACGACTCTTTGAGAAACTCGAAACCATTCGCCAGGCGTTAGGAGGCCGAGTCTTCGATATTCTCGGCGAGGTTTTTGAGGAAAAGAGTCTCCGCGACTTGCTGATCGAAGCCATACGATACGGTGATGACCCGCAAGTACGCGCACGCCAATGGAAGAACGTCGATGGCATACTCGACGCCGACCACGTCCGCGCCATTATCGCCCGCAACGCCCTGAGCGAAGAAGTCATGGACGAAAAGCGTCTCTTTGCCGTGAAGGAGGAAATGGAGAAAGCAGAAGCGCGCAAGCTTCAGCCTTATTTCATCCGGGCATTCTTCGACCAGGCCTTCCAACAAAACGGAGGCGAATTACGTCCCCGTGAAACCGGACGCTGGGAGATCACACACGTTCCCGCAATCATTCGGGAGCGCGACCGCCAGATCACGGGCCGCGACCGCCGCAACGCGAACACCGTGCTCAAACGTTACGAGCGCGTCTGTTTCGAGAAGCAATTCGTTCGCCTTCCCGAACGCCCTGGCGCGGCGATGGCTAGTCTCATCCATCCCGGACACCCACTCATGCAGTCCATTACGGACATCGTCTTGGAACAACACCGGGGCAAACTCAAACAAGGTGCAGTGCTCGTTGATCCGAATGACATGGGTCTGGCTCCCAAGGTGCTATTCATTATCGATCATTCAGTCAAGGAGGGGGCCAATCAGTCCTTAACGATCTCCCGTCGCATGCAATTCGTGGAGATTGACGCCGAAGGACGAACCATTCACGCGGGCTGGGCTCCACACCTCGATCTTGAACCCATCGTTTCTGAAGAGCTCACATTGTTCGAGGATGTACTTCACGCACCGTGGATCACACAGAACCTTGAGCAGAACGCTTTGGTATACGCGTCGAGTGACCTTGTGCCGGGACATTTCGAAGAAGTAAAGGGACGGCGCGAACGCCACGTAGACAAAACCTTGGCCGCCGTCCATGAGCGACTCGTTAAAGAAATCAACTTCTGGCAGGACCGGGCCATTAAGCTGAAAGCAGACATGGAGGCAGGCAAACAGCCACGACTCAACTACGAGAACGCTGTGCGTACCATGGAGGACCTCACTGCACGCCTTCAGACCCGCACCGCCGAATTGCAGGCCATGCGGCACGTCGTTTCCGCGACTCCGGTAATTCTCGGAGGAGCGCTAGTCATTCCCGCTGGCCTCCTGGCCCAAAGGAAGGGGGAACCCGGCTGGAGCGCGGATGCTCAGGCCCGTGCAGTCATCGAGAAGGTTGCCATGAACGCTGTGATGGATACGGAGAAAGCCCTTGGCCACGAAGTAATCGACGTGTCCGCCCAGAAGTGTGGTTGGGATGTTACCAGCATCCCGCAGCCCCTCGACGGCAAGCTCCCCCCCACTCGGCATATTGAAGTCAAAGGCCGCGCCCACGGCAGCACTACGATCACCGTTACGCGTAATGAAATTCTCTACGGGCTGAACCAGGCCGACAAGTTCATCCTTGCCATCGTCGTTGTCGATGGCGACCAACACAAAGGCCCTTACTACGTTCGGCAACCCTTTTCTCAGGAGCCGGATTGGGCCGTCACCAGCATCAATCTCGACCTCAAATCCCTGCTCGAACGGGCAGAACTGCCCGGAGTTCACCATGTCTGAGTATCCTGTGAAAACGCCTAAGAAACTTATTGAAGTCGCACTTCCGTTGGACGCGATAAACGCTGCCGCATCGAAGGAGAAATCTATCCGCCACGGTCACCCGAGTACATTACACTTGTGGTGGGCTCGGCGACCATTGGCGGCGGCGAGGGCTGTCTTATTTGCGCAGTTGGTAAACGACCCTGGTTATGAGCGGCATCTCCAACGCGGTGTAAATAAGGAACAAGCCGCCTTGGAACGGGATAGGCTTTTCAAGATCATTGAAAAGCTAGTCCTCTGGGAGAACACCAATAATGAGGAGGTGCTTGAGGCTTCGCGCAAGGAAATCTGGAAAAGCTGGCGGGAGACCTGCAAGCTAAACAAGGATCACCCCCAGGCGGCGGAGTTGTTTAATCCCGATAAGCTGCCGGCTTTCCACGACCCCTTCGCGGGCGGCGGAGCTATCCCGCTGGAGGCGCAGCGCCTTGGTCTGGAGTCCTACGCCAGTGACCTCAACCCGGTCGCCGTGCTTATCAACAGGGCCATGATCGAGCTTCCCCCAAAGTTCGCGAACAAGCCAGCGGTCGGACCCATTTCGCCAGAAGAGTCTCAGAGAAACTTACATGACGATTGGTCTGGTTCGAAAGGCTTGGCCGAGGACGTGCGGCGCTATGGCGCGTGGATACGCGCCGAGGCTGAGAAGCGAATAGGCCGCCTATACCCAAAAGTAGAAGTAACGGTCGCAATGGCGAAGGACCGTCCCGACCTAGAGCCACTTGTGGGCCACCAACTCACGGTAATTTCCTGGCTTTGGACGCGCACCGTGAAAAGCCCCAATCCCGCTTTCTCTCATGTGCATGTGCCACTCGTTTCATCCTTTCGAATTTCGACGAACAAGGGAAAAGAAGCCTGGGTGGATCCAGTCGTCACGGACCGTGACTACACTTTCGTCGTTCGAGTTACCGGCATGCCCAGTATCGAGGAGACAGTCAATCGAAAGGGAGGTATATGCCTGTTGTCCGGAAGTCCGATGCCTTTCACCTACATACGCGAAGAAGGTAAAGCGGGCCGGATGAGCCACAAGCTAATGGCCATCGTGGCTGAGTCTCCAATCGGACGCGTATACCTTTCCCCAAACGATGTGCATGAAGAGGTCGCAATTTCCGCATCTCCCAGTTGGTCACCCGATCTGAAGCTTCCAAACAACACCAGAGACTTCAAAACACCGAATTATGGGATAGGTACGTTCGCCGATTTGTTCACTTCCCGACAGCTAGTGGCTCTCACTACATTATCTGACTTAATTCAAGAGACTGTGGGTGAAGTTCGCAAAGCGGCATTGGGTCTTGGCTATTCGGACGACGAACGAGGTCTTGAGTCCGGCGGAGAAGGGGCCGTTGCGTACGGACAAGCTATCGGAACATATCTCGCATTCGCGGCAAATAAATGTTCTGACTACTGGTGCACCATTTCTACGTGGATGCCCAGAGGGACCGTCGGGCACGTATTCTCCAAGCAAGCGATTCCAATGACCTGGGACTACCCGGAAGCCAATCCGCTTGGAGACTTTCACTGCGGATGGCAAGAAGCCTGCAAATGGGTAGGTAAGTCTTTCGACTGCTTTTCTCCGGGCGTGCCTGGGTCCGCACATCAGCTTGATGCCCGAACTCAAACGTTGTCAAAGAACGGGGTCATTTCAACAGATCCCCCCTATTATGACAACATAAACTATGCGGAACTTTCAGACTTCTTTTACATCTGGCTTCGGCTTGCACTCAAATCTTTCTTTCCGTCTCTTTTCGCGACTGTCGCAGTCCCGAAAGCCGAAGAATTAGTGGCGAGTCCCTATCGCCATGGCAACAAAACAGAAGCTGAGGCTTTCTTTCTAGTCGGCATGTCACGGGCACTCCACAATCTGCTTTCCCAATGCCATCCTGCTTTCCCAATTACGATCTACTATGCTTTTAAGCAATCAGAGACGAAGGAATCGTCGGGAACGTCGAGTACCGGCTGGGAAACATTTCTCGAGGCTGTCATGAGTGCTGGCCTATCCATAGGCGGCACTTGGCCGTTGCGAACGGAGCGGGCAGCAAGATCTATCGGAATGGGAGCCAATGCTCTTGCTTCAAGCATATTGCTGGTCTGTCGCAAGCGCTCGGAGGATGCTCCTGCCATTTCCCGTCGTGAATTCATTCGAGAACTTAATGAGGCGCTTCCCATAGCACTAGACGAAATGACCCGCGGTGGAGTGAATTCTCCCGTGGCTGCTGTCGATCTTTCCCAGGCGATTATCGGACCTGGCATGGCCATTTTCTCCAAGTATTCGGCGGTGCTGGAGGCGGATGGTTCCCGTATGAGTGTGCAGACCGCATTGCAACTTATCAATCGCTTTCTAGCGGAGGACGACTTCGATCATGACACCCAATTCTGCCTGCACTGGTTCGACAATTATGGCTGGAGTGAAGGCAAATTCGGTGAGGCTGATGTGCTTGCACGCGCCAAAGGCACCAGCGTCGAGGGAGTTAAGAATGCTGGTGTTCTAGCTTCGGCCAAAGGAGTCGTACAGCTCCTTCGATGGCGTGACTATCCCCAAGACTGGAATCCGGAACAAGATCACCGCACGCCGATTTGGGAAGCGCTTCATTACATGATTCTGACGCTTCAACAGAAAAGCGCGACCGACGCCGGAGCACTTCTAGCCAAAATGCCCACCCGCGCCGAACCGATGCGTCAATTGGCCTATCGCCTTTACACGCTCTGTGAACGCAAAGGCTGGGCCGAAGACGCCCGCGCCTACAACGATCTCATTACCTCGTGGAATGGCATCGAGACCAGTTCGCACGAAGTCGGCCATGTCGGGAAGCAAGAGGAAATGGACGTATGACGCTTGAAGATATCAAAAAGCGCTTGGTGGACGCAGGGCTCACTCTAACCGAGGAAAAAGCAATCCAGCATGGTACCGGATTGCGATTCAACAACGGGTCTATAGTCAATGTCTTCGATACGGGCAAGTTCAGTGTTCAAGGTAAAGAGCAGGATCGAGTAAACGAAATTCTTGGCCAAGGCGTGTTGACTGTCAACGGCGCTCCAGATTCGGGAACGAAACGGGTTTTTGTAGTCTACGGACACGACACCCAATCTCGAACGCAGTTAGAAGCTATGTTGCGGCGCTGGGGCCTGGAGCCCCTGATTCTCGATCAGCTTCCTTCAGAGGGGCAGACCATCATTGAGAAACTGGAAAGTTATACAACCGAAACCAGCTTTGCTGTTGTTCTTGCCACGCCTGATGACCAGGGGCACCGGGCGAATCATCCTGACGAACTTCTCTTTCGAGCTCGCCAGAATGTCGTGCTGGAATTGGGCATGCTCTTGTCGAAACTTGGAAGACATCGAGTAGCAATTCTGTTGAAGGAGCAAGAGAAGATTGAGCGCCCCTCCGACATACACGGTCTCATCTATATACCGTTCAAGGACGATTTAGCGAAAGAAGCGGGCCTGACGCTCGCAAAGGAAATGGTCGCTCAAGGATTTCAGATCGACATTTCCCGAATCTGAGTAGATGAAGACCGGAAAGGACCAAAATATGTCTCAGCTTAAGCCCTGGCGCGAAGTTGCCGTGCCGCACGAGGACGTGCTCAAGGGGACATTTCAGCAGGCAGAGTTTGCCGCTGATCTTTCGCGAGTGCACAACGGAACTGCATCTTCGGAGTATCAAGACGCGGCCCTGTTCTTTCAGCGCACGTTTATTACGGAGGGCATGCGTCTGCTCCTCGATTCCGTAGTGAAACGGATTTCCGGCAACGGTGGTGACCCCGTTATCCAGCTACAAACGGCCTTCGGCGGTGGCAAGACCCACACGCTCCTGGCTGTTTACCATTTAGCCAAGGGCGAGACTTCTGCGGACCGCTTACAGGGCATCCCCCCCATCCTCGAAGCAGCGGGCATTGCCGATCTTCCAAAGGCCAGTCTGGCGGTCCTCGATGGAAACAATCTGGCACCTGCTTCACCGCGTAAGCAGGGCAAGTTATCCATCCGTACGCTTTGGGGCGAACTCGCCTGGCAATTGGGAAAGGACGAAGGTTACGAACTGGTAAAGGATGCCGATGCAACTGGTACTTCACCCGGAAAAGACGTTCTTGCCAAACTGCTCGCAGCCTATGCTCCTTGCGTCATCCTCGTGGACGAGCTCGTCGCCTATATCCGCCAATTCGAAGAAGGGAAGTCCTACCCCGGTGGCACCTACGATTCCAATCTGTCCTTCATACAGGCACTCACGGAAGCACTGAAAGCCGTTCCGTCGGCGGTGCTCCTGGCCTCGCTTCCTGAATCCGACAAAGAGGCCGGTAGCCAGCGCGGCGTCAATGCCCTGCGCACCATGGAGCATTACTTCGCGCGGGTTCAGGCCCTCTGGAAACCCGTCGCCACCGAAGAAGCTTTTGAGATCGTCCGTCGGCGCTTGTTCACCAGCATCAATGACCAGAGCACCGCAGAGTCCGTATGCCGAGCCTTCGCAGACTTTTATATTGCCAACAGCACAGACTTTCCCCACGAAACGCAGGAGAGCCGATACTACGACCGGCTGCTGAATGCGTATCCCATTCACCCCGAAGTTTTCGACCGTCTATATGAAGACTGGTCTTCCCTGGATAATTTTCAACGCACTCGCGGCGTGCTCAAGCTCATGGCCAAAGTGGTCCATCGTCTCTGGAAAGATGGCAACAACGACATGCTCGTAATGCCCGGCAGCATTCCTCTTTATGATGCCGACGTGCGCAACGAAGCCATCTATTACTTGCCCCAGGGCTGGGA
Source organism: bacterium (assembly GCA_016125225.1). Classification (GTDB taxonomy): domain Bacteria; phylum Planctomycetota; class Planctomycetia; order Planctomycetales; family Planctomycetaceae; genus DSVQ01. Next base: position 56,067 of record WGME01000040.1, read on the forward strand.
CCCGGTCCTTGAGAAAGACATCGACGGTGAACGCGCCGAAACAACCGACATGGAGAACAAAGATACGCGCTTAGGCAGCGTGCAGGCCTGCCGCCGTGTCGCACGAACAATCTTCCTTGGAAGCGCGCCCACGACGCCCAGCCAAATGGTGCGCGGCATCGAGAAAGAACAAATCATCCTTGGTACTTCGCAGCCAGGACAGCAGACTGGACTCTACAAGGACGCGATGGCGCGACTTGTGGAGCGGCTTCACTACCTGAACTCTGCCAATGACCGTTTTTGGTTCGACACGAGGCCCAATCTTCGGAGAGAAATGGAGGAGCGAAAGCGCCGTTTCAACGACAAAGAAGATGTATACCCGGCAGTGCGCGAACGAATTCAAAAAGGTATCGTGACCAATGCCTTCGGTGGCGTTCATGTCTTCACGAAAAGCGGTGACGTTCCAGATGATTTGGGAGCGCGTCTCGTTGTACTTTCGCCCGATTGCCCGTACAGCCGCAGCGGGCACAACAAGTCCATCGAGGCCGCGCTTGAATTGCTCAAGAATCGCGGAGAGCAACCCCGCACAAAACAAAATAGACTTCTCTTCCTTGCAGCAGATGGCGACAGCATTCAGCGCGTAAAAGATCAGACAAAATCTATGCTCGCGTGGCGCTCTATCGTCGATGACATCAAGGACATGAAATTGAACCTTGATCAGTTTCAGTCGAGACAGGCGGCCAAGAGTTTTGATGATGCACAGGACGCCCTCAAGCAGATGATCCGCGAAAGCTACAAGTGGCTTCTTGCTCCAATGCAGGATATGAAGAACGGAAAAGGCCTCTCTGATATTCAATGGGAACCCTTCCAAATCAATCCGGGGGCGCAACATTTCGGTCAGGAGATCG
>WGME01000027.1 GCA_016125225.1 bacterium
AAGGCTGGATCTTGGACCATTGTGCGTCCGTAAGCAGAACTTCCCTGAGCGCCATCGAAAGACTCCTTTCGACTGCTCTCTTAACCGAAAACCAGCCAGGGCGCAAGTTTAATTCATTGAGGTTTTGAAACCGCCTCTAGTCTGTTCAACGCTGATCACAAAAGGAGTTCGCATGCCTTCCGTCCGAGTTCGCCGTTCCGCCTTCACATTGATTGAATTGCTGGTGGTCATTGCCATCATCGCGATTCTGATTGCCCTCCTCTTGCCTGCTGTGCAACAGGCCCGTGAGGCCGCCAGAAGGACGCAATGCCGGAATAATATGAAGCAACTGGGCATTGCCCTGCACAACTATCACGACACGTTTAATATTATGCCTCCGGGGGCCATCAATCCTGGTGTGCAAACGCAGGCCTCGCTTCCTTACACGTCGAATTGTGCTGTCGAATGCCGCAATGCTCCCTGGTCCTTGATGATCCTTCCTCAGATCGACCAGGCCCCCCTCTATAACCAGATCAATTTTTCATTGCCGATGGGCAAGGCGCAACGGAGCGGGACCGGCCCCTCGACCGACCAGGGCGCGCTCTTCGCGAATACCAATCTGGCGGCCTTTGTCTGCCCCTCGGATGTGCCCTACAATGATCCCATGCAGGTTTCCGGAACGGCTCACTATGCCATCACCAACGGTCGTCGTTCAAGCTACTGGTTTCCGGCCCTCAACATCATGGAAGATATTGGACCTTACAAGCTGGAAGGCTACACCACCAAGGGGATGTTTGGTGTGAACGGAGCTTGCAAGCTCAGCGAAATTAAGGATGGGACCAGCAACACCATGATGCTGTCTGAAACCCCCTTCCGCAAAAACGCAACCGTGTATGGCCCCTACTGGACGGCATGGAACTACACCTCAGGTGTAACCTATGGCCAGCAGATCAATTCCCGCGTGGCTTGCGGCGGTGGCACGAACGGCTGCCCCTATGCTTGGGGCGGTGGAAGTGCCCATACCGGAGGCATGCATATTACGAAAGCAGATGGTGCGGTGGCGTTCGTCTCCGAAAACATGGCTTTCACCTTGGTCCGGGCGCTCGTCACGATCTCGGGTGGCGAAGTCTTGGGCGAATTCTAATTTCCAAGCAGCTTAGGGCTGTGACGTCCTAGTCAAGCCTCGCTTCTATTATCGCATATAAGTGCGTGGTCTCCGGCCTGAGGACAGTTCTCGTTCACTAGCGAGCCTCAGGTCGGATCGGCTTTTTTCTGGCTACCAGCCTTTGGTCATCTCAAAAGTGAAAAAGAGAACGGTTGAGCATAAGTGACTCCCTGCTTTTGCATTCGATCGGTGATTCCTGCTTAATGGTCAAACTTGGACTCGCTCCATCGCTAGTCACCGAATCCGCATCGGAAACATTGAGCTCCTTATGAATTGCGAAGAGAACTTATGCGGGAAGGGCTGATTTCAGCCATCATGAATTGTTTCCGAAATCGTCAGCTCCAAGCGACAGCTAACCCTTCGGTGCCGCCCGAATCGCTAGCCCCTTACACACAAGTGCCTGTTTTTGCTGCGGCTAGGTGGCCCCATAGGTGATATCAAACGAGATCAGCATAGAAAAACCACCTGTTTTCCTTGTGTCGTTGGGCATGCACAAGAAATATTGACAAGTTCTTTGGCAACGGTACATCACTTGCGTTGATGGTTAGTTCGGTACTCGGGCAATTGAATGCCCCCCCCCCCATCTTTTCTGGTACTGATTGCTGGATCAGGCTCTCGGTCTGAGGCTTGACCTTTTATTTCTATTCCAATTCGTACAGTTGTCACAAAAGGAGTTCGCATGTCTTCCGTCCGGGTTCGTCGTGCCGCCTTTACTCTGATTGAACTGCTGGTGGTTATCGCCATCATTGCAATTCTGATCGCCCTACTCTTGCCCGCCGTGCAACAAGCCCGCGAGGCCGCCCGTCGTACGCAGTGCCGGAACCAACTCAAGCAGTTCGCCCTGGCATTGCACAACTATCACGACACTCACAGCATCATGCCGCCTGGTGTGATGAATCCCGGAGTGCAGGTTTCCTCGAACCTGCCCTATACCAGCAACTGCACTGTGGAGTGTCGTAACACTCCCTTCACGCTCATGATCCTGCCGTTCATCGACCAGAGTCCGCTGTACAATCAGATCAATTTCTCGTTACCAATGGGCCGCGCTCAGCGGAGTGGAACGGGACCCGCAACAGATCAGGGGGCTTTGTTTGCCACCACGAATATCACACTCTTTCAATGCCCCTCCGATGTGCCTTACTCCGATCCCTACAATTCGGGCGGAGCTGGACATTACGCTATCACGAATGGCCGTCGCAGCAGCTATTGGTTTCCCGCAATTGATCGCCTGGAAGACCGAAACACCTTCTACGACGGAGACGGCAGCGCGAATAAGGCAATGTTCGGAATCAATGGGGGGGCTCGTCTGCAGCATCTGAAGGATGGTACCAGCAACACCATGATGTTGACCGAGACCCCTTTCAAGAAAAATTACCCGCAATATGGCCCATTCTGGACGGCTTGGAATTATACGTCTGGCGTTGAATACGGGCAGATTATTAACAGTCGCGCAGCGACGGTCTGCGGTGGTGCGCCATATACTTGCCCCTATGCCTGGGGAGGTGGTAGCGAGCATGTTGGCGGAATGCATATGGCAAAGGCAGATGGATCAGTCACGTTCCTGAGTCAAAACGTTTCAATGACCATTGTTCGTGGCCTGGTTACGATTAAATCTGGAGAGGTTCTCGGAGAATACTAGAGTTCTTCTGCATTAGGTTGTTTCAAGGGGGGGCGGCGTGTTGGTGATCTTTCCTCAGGCCGCACCACTTTTCTAATGCCGACGGGTTGATGTATTCGAGGCTGCTTTTCTGCTTGATTCTTTCCAGCCTGGCTGTATTGAGATTCGTGATCAATCCTGCCACCTCTATCGTGTGGCCAATCGATATTTCCGCGCGTTGATCCTGAGATGTATTCCTGGTAGAGGCCTACCGCGGTTGTGCCTTGCCATCGAAACAGATGTCCGTTTCACAAGTCAGCAAAATCAAGGTGAAGTGGGATACTCCATGAAGTCGTGTCGTTTCTGTGTTCTGGGCTTTGCGGTCTTTGGAATTGCTTTTTCTGGTTGCGGTGGAGGAGTCAAAACGCCCGAACTTGCTATGGTGACAGGCAAGGTGACCATCAACGGAGAGATTCCACCATCGCCATTGGAGGTGGTTTACGAACCTCAGAACCAGGGGGATGCGAGTGTTGCGGGATCGTCCTCAATGGCAGTGACTGATATCGAAGGCAAATATGAGCTCAAGTATATGGGGCAGAAGCCGGGGGCCGTGCTGGGGGAGCATACTGTCCGCATTCATGCTTTGGCGGGCAACGGTGAGGATGTCGGCCCTGCTGGCGGTGCTGATGCCGTCGCCATCGATTTGAAAATTCCTCCGCAATACGATTCCGCCAGCACCTTGAAACAACAGGTGACGGCTGGTAACAACGATCACACAATCGAGCTAACATTGAAGATGAAGAAGTAAAGCACACTAGGTAGCGCCGCCAAGTGTGTGCGACCGATCCTTGCGGATGGGTAAATATTCCGCGTCCCACCCCAATCGCTACGAATGATGGCGAGTTTTGAGAGTCAGGCAGTCCAGATGTGTCTGGCGGGGAAGCCTTCCTCAGTTCATCATTCAATGGTGAGTCATTGCAGTGTCGTTGGGATCGGGCAAGGCTCAGGCTTTTGTGCTCTCGCTCGTTTTGACTCAAGCAATCCCGGAATTCTTCGTGGGGCTGTTGGAAACTGCCACACAGCCCACGAGCCCATGCCATCCGCTCTCAGGATTCATTTTGATACCGGGGGGGGCCTCTCGCAACAAGCCGGGGACCAGCAGCAGTCAACTAGCAAGAGAGTCTTAGTGTCTGGCCGCCCCACGGTTATTCGCTCGCAGCTTGAAACATCATCCCAGAGTGATTTCCAGCCGACGGCCAAGCTAGGCAGATTCCCGTTGACCATTCCTTTAAGCCCCAATGGCATCTGTTAGTATGTTCAATGCCCAGGTGTTTCAAGAGGAAACCCTTAACCATCTGTGGTGCGGATTTGCATCATATTTAAGAGCTTGAATATTTGGATACGGGTATGTACTATCCGTATTCGCGCTTCGGGATTCCCCATTTTCTTTCTTCAGCTCATTTCTGAAGGAGCTCCAGATGGCACACATCTTCTCTGCAGTCGCCCCCGAACGTCAGGGCACACCCTCAGATCAGCGACCAGTTCGCGGGTTTACGCTGATCGAATTGCTGGTCGTGATCGCGATCATTGCGATTCTGATCGCGCTACTACTGCCCGCTGTTCAGCAGGCTCGCGAAGCCGCCCGACGGACTCAATGTCGGAACCAGCTCAAGCAATTGGCACTGGCTCTGCATAACTACCACGACACGTTTAACGTTTTGCCGCCAGGAGCTGTTAACCCTGGAGTGAACACCGTCGCTGGGCTTCCTTATACAAGTAATTGCGCTGTTGAATGCCGAAACATTCCCTGGTCGCTCCTGATTTTGCCATACATCGATCAATCCCCCCTCTATAATCAGATCAATTTCTCGCTACCGATCACCAAAGCACAGCGGAGCGGCACTGGTCCGGCCACCGACCAAGGTGCAGTTTTCGCTTCAGCAATCTCGATCTGGAATTGTCCAAGTGATGCCGTGTATGCAGATCCGATGAACATTGGTGGTACAGCTCACTATGCGATCACTAATGGCCGTCGTTCGAGCTACTGGTTTCCTGCGATTACCGTTATGGAAAGTCTCGGGACGACCTATGCTAATGAAAACAATATCACCACCAAGGCGATGTTTGGCATCAATGGGGCAGCCAGCCTTACAGCAGTTAAGGATGGCACGAGCAACACCATGATGTTGGCAGAAAGTCCTTATCTAAAACATTCCAACAACTACGGCCCTTTCTGGACCGGCTGGAATTACACAAATGGTTTGACATGGAAGGCATCGGGGGCTATCAACGGTCACTGGACGACTGCCATTACATGGGGCGGGAATTGTACAAACCGCCCGGAAATCGTCTGCCCAACAGCTTGGGGCATGGGTAGTGCACACGTCGGTGGCATGCACTCCGCACTTGCAGATGGATCGGTAAAATTCATCTCGGAGAATATTGATAACGCCACATTGAAGGCGGCAATCACCATCCGGAATGCGGAGATCCTGCCGCTGGGTGATTGATGCAGAATGCTTGATGTTCTCTCGTTTTGTTCGTTGCGGCTGAGTACTTGGCTGGGCTATGCAGATCGACGAACCCAGCCAAGTACTCGTTGAAACATCTGGTTCGCGCGTGTTTGCAACGTGTTAAATCGTGCGATTCATTTTCTGGATGAAGGAATTCTGGCATGGTCCGGCGGGTCTGTGGTCCGATCTGTGTGGGGCTGATGGTTCTCTTCGGTACCGCTGGCTGTGGAGGCGGTACTGACTTTGCTCCCAAGCTCGCACCGGTAACCGGCACCATTACTGTCGACGGCAAACCAGCAGAAGGTTTGCTGGTCACGTTCGAACCGCAAATCGACAATTCATCGAGTTCTAAGGAGAAGTCGATCGTCGGCAAGCCCTCACTCGCGACCACCGACACAACTGGAAAATATGAACTGTCGTATTCCGGCGGAGGAAAAGGGGCCATTGTTGGCAAACACTTGGTCCGCGTGTCGGCAGTTGAGGCACTTGGGGCTGATGCGCCCCCCGCTAAATTCAAAATTCCCGATCGGTATAACACCTTTTCGGGATTGATCGAGGAAGTGAAGGACGGACCGAATACCTTCGATATGGACATCAAGACGAAGTAGATCTTTCGGCCCGGTGCTGTCCGTGCTGTCTGTCACCGGGCTTTCATGCTCGTTTTTCGATTTCGGAATGCCGTGCCTGACACTGCTGCATCCGGTGAGTGGCGTTTCGTGAATGCCCTACTGGCAGTGGCAGTCATTGCGATTCCCTGGGCAGTCTGGTGGTTCTTACCTGCCCTACCAGCGATGGGGCCGGAGCTAGAGGCAATTTCTAACGGCAGCCGTTTTCCTACCTCACCGCTGGCGTTTGAGAAGCAATCTCTGGATGAACCAACGAATCCTCCACCATGGATCACCAACGTTCAAATCGTCGATCTAAACGAGGATGGTTTAGCCGATATCCTGGCCTGTGATGCCCGTTGGAATCAGGTCCTCTGCTATTACCAGGAAGACCGTACGCACTGGCGACGCGAAATCCTGGCCGATAATCTGATTGCCCCGGCACATGCCACTGTTGTCGATCTCGATGGCGACGGTGACCGCGATGTGATTGTGACTGTTCTGGGCAGCATCTGGCCGAATGATGATGTGATTGGCCGGGTGGTCTGTCTGGAACGGACGGAGTCCGGGTATCAGCCGAAACTCTTGCTGGACGATGTTCGCCGTGTCGCCGATGTTCAACCCGGTGATTTTGATGGCGATGGTGATCTCGATCTGGCGGTCGCCGTGTTCGGTTATGCGCGGGGCGAAATCTTATGGCTGGAACAACACACACCGTTACAGTTTGAACCACATACGTTGTTGACAGCTCCGGGGACCATCCATGTTCCGGTCGCCGATTACGATGGCGATGGCGACCTGGATATCGCGGCTGTAGTCTCGCAGGACGATGAGGAAGTTTGGGGCTTCGAGAACGACGGCCGAGGGAAGTTCCAAGCCCGACGATTGTTCGGTTCCTTGAATGATGAACTGGGGAGTGCCGGCTTGGTTCTGTCTGATCTGGACCGCGATGGCGACCCCGACCTACTCTTGCCTGTGGGAGATAATCTCGAAGACCTCTACAGTTATCCTCAGCCGTATCATGGGTGCCTCTGGCTCGAGAATCAGGGCGGTTGGACGTTCAAAGAGCAGCGAATTGCATCGCTCGGGGGCACCTATGCTGCAACTGCGGGAGATCTCGATGAAGACACTCATCCAGATGTTGTGCTAGTCAGCATGTTCAATGACTGGGATCGCCCGGGGCATGCCAGTATTGTCTGGCTGCAGAATAATGGCCAACAGCAATTCCAGACCTGGCAGATTGACGACAGTCCAAGGCATCTAGTCACGGCGGCCGTCGGTGACCTCGATGGTGATGGCCGGTTGGATATTATCGCTGGGTCAATGCAGCTGTCGGCACCCTTCTCTTTGAACAGCGGCATCACAATCTGGTGGAACCGCGGGGAGGGCTCGCCATGAGTTTCCTGCGGCGCATGCTCTGCCTGGTGGTGGGAATCGAATTGATCGTCGCGCTCGGCTTTGCGGCCTGGCGAATGACGCGCTCTGCACCTCCAGAACTCCATCTGTCGCGGTTGCCGCCGTTGACCGCAGAGGCACTCCAGTCATTGCGAGCCCATGTCTGGAATGATCGCGGTGAGACGTGGCAAGAACTGGGGGAAGCCTGCCTGGCGTTCGGTTACTGTGCCGAGGCCGAAGTTTGTTTGCGTCAGGCGGTCGCGCGGTTGCCCGCACGCTATTCCACGCGTTACATGCATGCCTGCAGCCTGGAGCGACTCAGTCGGTGGGAAGAGGCAAACCAGCAGTTTCAGTCCGCAATCGCGTTGGGCAGTCGGCAACAGTTGCAGACTTGCCAATCGCAGATCGGCCGGAATTGTCTGCGGCTAGGCGACCTTCCCGGTGCAGAGGCTGCCTGGGCCGCCTGTCCCGATATGCCGGGAGCTCAAGTCGAACGCGCGCGACTCCTGGCACGGACGGGGCGATCCGAGGCCGCGCTATCGATTCTGGGGCCCTTGCGCGAAGACTCTGCTCTCGATGTCCGGACCGAGATGGTTGCGGTTCAGGTCTTTCTGGAACTGGGCCGATCTGGGGATGCGATGCAAGCCGCCGAGCGGGCCGACCGCGCCGTGAGTCACTATCGCATTGCCAATCCACAGGACATCCTGGAACCGATTCGTTCGCGTTATGGCTTAAACGCCATCTTGGGTCGCGGTGCGGAACTCGATCGAACGAATCAACCCATTGCGACTGCGGCGGTCTTTGAAGAGGTCTTTCAAAGCACGCCGGTTGAGTTTCTGGAGATGGTCCTTCCGACAGGTGCGCGACTTGATTTGCAGAACCATCATCCGGAAGCGGCCCTGGCCAAGTACGAAATACTGTCGCAGCGAATGGACATACATCCTGAGGTGCGGCTCGTCTGGGGGGGCGCGCTGGAGGAAGCCGGCCAGTTGGATTTGGCCCTGGAGCAATGGCAGCGGGCGAGCGCTGCCCAGCCGACGGCAATGCTGCATCAGTTGCTTGCCTCAGGTTTGGGGGCTCAAGGTGATGAGGATGCTGCCCGACAGGAACAGTTCGCGGCCAGACTGCAACAGGCTGTTGACCTGTATCGGACCAATCAACTCGCGGTTGCACTCAGCCAACTGAACGAATTGAGCCGCGAATTGCCAGAGGAATCGCGAGTCTTCTTTTATCGTGGGTTGGTGCACTCTGCCCTGGGCCAAAGGTCTGCTGCGGATGCGGATTTCCAGCAGTGCCTGAAGATTGATCCGTTGAACGGGAAAGCACGCGAACGTCTCGTTGACGAATAGGGACTGTAAGTTTGTTGAAAGATCGCCCTCCGGGATTTTGTGCTTACGGATAGAATTGTTACGGATCGGGCACCAAAGACGGTTTCCAGTCCAGTCGCAATCGTTCTTCCCTACCCAAGGCCGTTGATACTTCCATGCTGTCGCGAGACGCTTCCATCTGGGTAACGGGCCATCGTGGATTGGCCGGGTCCGCCATTGTGCGGTGTCTACAAGCCGCTGGATTTTCCCGAATTCTGACGATCCCGCGATCGGAACTCGACCTGCGGGATCAACACGCGGTCAGCCATTGGATGCGGCAGGCTCAACCGCGGTACATCGTCCATGCGGCTGGCACGGTCGGTGGGATCCTCGCGAATTCCGAACGGCCCGTCGACTTCCTCTACGACAACCTAATGATTCATGCAACGGTATTGCGGGCGGCCCAGGAACAGGGAGTAGAGAAGTTGTTGTATCTTGGCAGTTCCTGTGTCTATCCGCGCGAATGCCCGCAACCGATTCGCGAAGAGTATTTGTTGACCGGTCCTCTCGAACCGACCAACGCGGCCTATGCCATCGCGAAAATTGCCGGGCTGGTTTCGTGTCAGGCCTATCGCCGTCAGTACGGTTGCAACTTCATCTCGGTGATGCCCACAAATCTGTACGGCCCCTATGACCATTTCGATCTGCAGAAGGCCCATGTGCTGCCGGCTCTCATCCGCAAATTTCACGATGCCCGTTTGCAATCCCGTTCATCGGTCCCCATCTGGGGGACGGGGATGCCTCGCCGTGAATTTCTGCATGTCGAAGATTTTGCCGCCGCCTGTCTGTTCCTGCTCGACCATTACAATGACGAACAGACGATCAACGTCGGCACTGGAGAGGATCTGACGATTCGTGAACTCGCGGAAATGATCGCGGACATCATCGTCCCGGGCATCGAACTGGAGTTCGATCCTGCCAAACCCGACGGCACGCCTCAAAAACTTCTGGACGTTTCACGAATCCGTGCGTTGGGCTGGTCGCCGACGTGGCCGTTGAAAGACGGCATTCGCCAGACCTACGAATGGTATGTGCAGCATTTGGCGACAGGCCAGTTGCGGTGCTGAAACCTGAACTGCAATCCTTCAGAACAGCGGATACAAAAACGGTCCCAGTGGCGTGGCGGTAACCAGCAGCAGCACGGCCACTGCCAACAAAGCCAACAGGATTGGCAACAGCCACCATTTCTTGTTGATGGCGAGAAATGCCAGAAATTCCTGGACCAGACTCGGCGGTGCCTTGTCCATCCGATCGGAAAGATTTTGCAGCCGATCATCCGGCGGTGGAGGCGTGATAGACATTGTGGGCCAACTCGGTTGTCGCTATGGGAAACGCATTCCAATTCAAGATCATAACAGGACAACGTCAATACTGATTGAGATAAGACTCCGGCGGTCCGGGCTCGGGACGTGAATGCCAACCCGTTGCCTGCGGCGCGGGCCAGGACCGTTGTAATGGATCTGGACGCAGGTACCGCAAAATCAGGCCGATTGGCAGGATCAGCCCGAAAAAGAGCAGACCCATCAGCAGGCACGAAATGATGGTCTGCACCGCAAAAGCGACGGTCATCCAGACCCGATACACACCACGGATCGTCAGCGGAGACAAGAGACCCACGATCGTCAGCAGCCCCGCTAGACCGAGCAGAACCACTGTGCCAACGAGTCCTAAAACTCGAAAATTCAGCCACGCGACCAGCCCCCAGAAGGGTAGTTGCAAAGCGGCAAACCAGCGCAGTTCGCGAACCGTAGGATTCAAGGGACGCATGGGAACAACAGCCTGCTCAGTCTAAAGTAAAACGGGATGCCTGATGGTTCCATTGAGAGAGCACTTCCGGCGATTGGGCTGACTTGAGCATCAGATAATCTTCCAGCACCAGGGCGTCAATCTCCGTCGACAGGAAGCAGCGGATCGCGTCGGCGGGAGAACAAACCAGCGGCTCTCCGCGCACATTGAAGCTCGTGTTGATCAGCACCGGACATCCCGTAAGACTCTCGAACACCTTGAGCAATTGATAGAAGGGCCGGTTCCGTTGCGGATCGACCGTCTGCACTCGGGCGGAATAATCGACATGGGTCACTGCCGGAATGGTGGATCGTCGCTGGTTGAGCAAAGCAAATCCGCGGGCATCTGTCGCTGTATCGTCGATTGTAATCCGTTGCGTCGGTTGCACGTCCGCCACCAGTAGCATGTAAGGGCTGTCGGCACCCGATGGCAAGTTAAAGTAATCGACTGCACGCTCTTGGAGCACTGCGGGCGCGAAGGGGCGAAAGGCTTCTCGTAGTTTGATTTTTTCGTTCATCACCCGTTGCATGGTAACCGGTTGCGGATCGGCCAATAGACTCCGTGCGCCCAAGGCACGGGGACCAAATTCCATGCGCCCCTGAAACCAGCCGACGATTTTTCCCTCAGCGAGCAAACGAGCCACGGTCTGCAGTCGTTCGCTCTCATCTTCAATCGGTTCGGCCACCACATGCAGTTCTTCCAGACTCGAACGAATCTCCGCCGCTGTGGTCGATGGTCCCAATAACGATCCATGTTGAGCGTCGTGTTCCTGCACCACACGCGGTTGACCGAGGAGTTGATGCCAGACGAGTAATGCCGCCCCCAGTGCCCCACCGGCATCGCCCGCGGCAGGTTGAATCCAGAGCTTCTCGAACGGCCCCTTGCATTGCAGATGGCGGTTCGCGACGCAATTCAATGCCACACCACCCGCCAGACAAAGTGCCGATTGCCCCGTCCAGCGATGCGCCGTGCGGGCCATGCGCAACACAATCTCTTCCAGAACGACCTGAATGGACGCCGCCAGGTCCATCTCGCGTTCAGTGATGGGACTTTCCGGGACACGTGGCGGTGCACCAAACAGCCGTTGGAATCGCTTCGAGATCATTCGTGTACCGGCGAGGTAGTCAAAATAGCGCTGGTTCAAAAAGAACGAACCATCCGGCTTGAGGTCGACCAGATGCTCGTAAATCAGGTCGACATACTTCGGCGTTCCATAGGGTGCCAGCCCCATCAGTTTGTATTCCCCCGAGTTCACCTTGAACCCGCAATAATGCGTGAATGCCGAGTACAGCAGCCCCGGCGAGTGGGGGAACCGCAGCTCGTGAGTCAGGCGGATCGTATTCCCACGGCCTTCCCCGATGGTGGCCGTCGCCCATTCTCCCACGCCGTCGATCGTCAAGATGGCGGCATTCTCAAAGGGGGATGGGTAGAACGCACTCGCTGCATGCGATTCGTGATGTTCGGGAAACAAGCATTGTCGCTGGTAGGTGTCGTTCAAGCCGCGGCGGATTTCGCGGCGCAGGAAGAGCTTCTGATGCAGCCACTGCGGGACGGCTTTGACGAAGGACGGAAAACCCCGTGGTGCTGTCGACAGGAACGTTTCCATCAACCGGTCGAACTTGAGCAGCGGCTTCTCATAGAACGCCACATAATCAATCGCTTCCGCCGTCAGACCGGCCTGCGTCAGACAGGCCGCGATCGCTTGGGTGGGGAAACTGGCATCGTGCTTGAGGCGTGTGAAGCGTTCTTCCTCCGCAGCAGCCACGATGTTTCCATCGACAACGAGAGCCGCCGCCGCATCATGAAAGAACGCTGAGATTCCCAGAATGGTTGTCATACGCCCCTGTTATCTCCCCGACACGCGATCCCAGTAAGCCCTTAACTCCTGGATCATGCGTGCGGCATCAGGGTCGCTCGGCTCTCCGAACTGGAATTCAAGTTCCGAGCAGCGTTCCCGGCAACGCGGATTCATCGGCGCCAACTGCACAGCTTTACGCACCGCAGAGAGCGCCCGGTCGGAATCGCCCTGCTGCTGATAACAATTACTCAGCATCAGCCAGATATCGGCCATCGGTTTGGCATCCACGGCACGTTCCAGCCAAGGAATGGCGGCCGCTGTCTGCCCCTGTTGAAAGAGTGTCGCACCTCGCGTGAAAAGAGCCGTGGCACGGGCATCAGGCGATGCGTTTGTTGCAGTGTCGATTTCATCCGCCATCTTGAGGGTCAGGCGTGCGTCTTGTCCGAATGACAGTCGAGCCAATGCCGCCGCGACTTCGGCATCTCGCCGGCTGAGAGACATCAGCAAGGCTTGGGCCTGTTGCTGGTATTGCCTGCGAAAAGGCTGCCCTTCGGCGGTGTCGGAGTACTGCAGATAGGCGAGCCCGAGATTACGTTGCCGTTCGTCTTCAGACACATCCTCGGGTTCATCCATGGCGGCCAGTTGGTGCAGGGACGTTGTCGGCGTCTCCTGAGATGCATCTGCCGTATGAATCCCCACTCGATGATGCGTGAAGGCAAAGTGTGGGATTTCAGTGGGACCGCGCGGCATATGACAAGTCACGCAATAGTCTGAAGGCGATATCTGCAAACGCTCCTTCGTCGGGAGATGGCAGGACTGTTCGGCATGGCACTCCAGACAACGGCTGCGGTACCAGGATTCCCGTTCTTCTTCGGGCACGCTGGCGTGGGGATTATGGCAGGTCGTGCAGGTGAAAGTTTCGCTTTCCGTGTAGCAACGACTGAGCCGCATCTGCTCTCCGTGCCCCGTGACATCCATCTGCTGGCCCGCATTCCGACGGCCGAAGTGGGTGACATAATCTTCGAGGCGATCACCCGGACGAAACTCCGCCGACTGCCGACCGGGACGCTCGACCGTGGCCGCCGAATGGAGGTGGCATTGCATGCAGATGTCTTCGCCGCGTCGCCGATCCAACCGTCCGGGATGGACAATCGTAAGATCACTCCACCCCATTGATTCCGCTTTACTGGCAGGATTTTCCCAGCGGGCGGCGTGAAGTTCACCGGGGCCATGGCACCGTTCGCAATCAATCGCCGCCGTCAGAAATGCCATCTTCTGCGGGCTGTTCTCCAGAGAGGCAATCCGGCCCACATGGCATTGCAGGCAGCGGTACTCAATGGGGCGTTGAAAGCCGGAGTTGGAATGCTCGTACCCCGGCGATAAGCCCCACGACTGTGTTTCCGAATACCACGTGGCGGGAGATTCGAACAGACTTCCATCTTGCTCGATCAGATAACTTTGCGAGTATCGACCGGAACCGACGACGTACTTCATCGCGTGATCGATCACCAGCAACGGGTCGCCATCCGGTTGCAGCAGAGTTTCTGCGTGCCGCATCTGTCCATCCTGCCAGTAGACGCGGTAATTGCGGTGCATCACCGGGTCTGAAAACTCACCCGCTGGTAGTGACGTGGGCTGTTCGACCGGGCCAAAGGCCAGGTGATGAGCGGTCTGCTGAAACGATTGGTACTGCGGTTCATGGCAGGCCGCACAGCGTTCCGCTCCCACGAACTTGACGTCGGTTACGGCGTTGGAGAATTCTGAGGGACGGGGGCTGATGGCCAGACGGGATTGTTCGCGGACACTGATGTATAGTACCGCAAGTAGGGCGATACCCACAATAACAGCCGAGCTTGCAAGGAAGTCAACCCAGCGATTCCCGATGAACATGGCTCAGGCACTCCGGCCAGAATGGTGTGGCGACGGAGCGATCCAACCGCACGGCCGAGTTATTGCCTCTTGCGCGAACCGCCAAGTCTTGACATCGACCGGTATGCGTCGTTCATCAGGGTCAACTGGCTGTATGATCAATGGGAAACGAGCCTCATTCCCTATAGACTTCGAGCATCAGAAACCGGTGCGAGCGGCGGCCTGAGACCAGTATGATAGCACGACAGGACCAGACCATGCGATTCCGACGATACATTCCGCTGACGATGTTGCTTCTGGCAACACTGGCGGCGGGATATTGGGGCTGGTCGTGGTGGTCGCGGCCTTCGCTTAACATACTGCTGATCACCCTCGACACCACCCGTGCAGATCGCATCGGCTGTTACGGGTATGCACAGGCTGAGACGCCGACGATTGATCGATTGGCGGAACAGGGGGTGGTGTTTGAACGGTGTTTTTCACCGGCCCCACTCACGTTGCCGTCACATGCCAGCCTGTTGACAGGGATGCTTCCGCCCGAACATGGGTTGCGAACCAACGGTCGCGGTGCACTGGCGGAAACGATCCCAACGCTGCCAGTCGCCTTGAAAAATGCTGGCTATCAATCCGCCGCATTCGTGTCGTCCTTCGTACTGGATGCCCGGTTCGGCCTCGATCGAGGGTTTGACCTGTACGATGATGACTGGACATCGGACCCCGACGAAGATCGGTTGCATCAGCAGCGGGATGGTCGCCAGACGGTGCAACAAGCCCTCGGCTGGTTGAGCCAATTGAAAACCGGGCCCTTCTTCTGCTGGGTCCATCTCTACGATCCGCACACCCCCTATCTCACTCATACGGACGACTTTGGCGACCGGTTTGCAGACCGCCCGTATGATGCGGAGATCGCTTACACCGATCGCTTGATTTCCCAATTGCTCGACCAGATTCAGCAGCAGGGGCAAGCCGACAAGACCATTGTGGTGGTGGTGGGCGATCATGGCGAAGGCTTTGGTGACCAAGTCGAACGGACTCACGGTTACACGATCTATAACGTGACCCAACAAGTGCCGCTGATTGTCTCTTTGCCGGGGCAGAAGCATCACAAGCGACGGATATCCGGAGCGTTTCCCCTGAGTGATCTGGCACCGACACTGCTCGATGCGGTCGGCGTCTCGGCACAACTAGGTGAAAACAGCCTGAGTGCTTTCGCAGCCCTGGCTGGTGGGGAACTTTCCCATCGACTCTGTTACGCCGCCACTGATGATCCGTTCCTGCAGAATGACTGGTCGCCGTTGCAATGCCTGATCGATGGTGACTGGAAGTACATCCAGACAACACAACCCGAACTGTATCATCTCGCCGATGACTTTGATGAGCGGCACAATTTGATCGATTCCGAACCGGCGCAGCGGGCCGCGATGGAACGGAAACTGAAAGAATTCACCGACTCGTTGCAGGCTGGTGAAAGCAACCGTGTCCAACTCTCCACGGCCGAGATCAATGCCCTGCGAGGGCTGGGGTACGTCGGGAGTGGAACGAAGGATACCCCAGTCAATCAGGTCGGTGATGCACCGCTGCCGGATGTCAAAGAGATGTTGCCACTCGACAACCGCACCGATGATGCGCTTGCGTTGCTGAATGCCGGAAAGTACACGGAGGCAGAACAGATTCTGCGAGACAACCTCCGCCAGTCTCGCAGGCACTTGTCGTCGTACGTTTATCTGGGGGAGTTACTGGAGCAACAGGGGCAATCCCGGGAAGCAATGGAACTATATGAGCAGGCCCTGGCGATCAAGCCCGATCATGTGGATGCCCTCATTCACCTGGGAGCACTTCAGGCAACGACGGGACAGTTCTCTCAAGCGCTCCCCCTCTTCAAAGAAGCTTTGCGGATCGACCCGGCTGCCGAATCGGCTCGCTACAACCTGGCTCATGCCCTGGCTCAAATGGGACAGCTTCCGGAAGCCATTCAGCAGTTCGAAAAGCTACTGAGTGACAATCCCCGTTTTGCCAATGCCCACGGGGCTTTAGCATCGGCCTGGTTGGCGATGGGCAATCCGTCCAAAGCCATCCAAGAATTTGAAGCCGAAGTAGAAGTCAATCCGGCTGCTGTTTCCGCGCGGCTCAATCTGGCCACCTTGTGGGCAGAAAGTCGACCCAGCGATGCCGAACGGCTATTGCAGGAAGCCGGTGAACAAAGCCCCGATGACCCAATGGTCGCCTATAATCGTGGAGCCTTCTATCTGCTTCACAGCCGTCCTGCAGACGCTATCCCCTACCTTGAACGAGCTGTCAAACTCCAACCCGATCACCCCCGCGCTGCCAGCGAACTCGCCCGTGCAAAACGCATGTTGGACGCAAGCCCAGGCAACGAAAAAACTCCCGCGCGGTAAATCGTTGGAGATCGCGAAGTTTCCGACAGGCCACTTTACTGTGGGACTTCAGCGGCTCAGACAGAATTTAGGATGCGGACGGCATGCAACAGCTTATTCGGGAGCACTGCTGGCTTCGGTTGGTTTGGCGGGAGTGGCTGCCTCATTGGTTGGCTTCAAGACGAAAAAGAGCCGATACCGTCCCGCTGAGTTCGCCTGCAAATCGCGTTTCATTTCCATCAATCGCGACATGTTCGAGCCAAACTTCAATTGTTTGTTGAAGGCCAGATCGGCAGGAGATTCGCCAGAAGTTTTCTGTTGCTCCTGTTGAAGCTCGGCATACCAGTCCACGGGCTGTGGCACATTGACAATCTGGCTGTATCTCGCGACGGGAGCTTCGGCTCGCGGTGCCGACGCTAGCGGATCGTTCACCGAAAGAGCATTGGCAACCCCTAATGGCGTGTTGGGTTGAGCCGAGAGAGTACGTGTTCCCGACTCATCACCCAGACGGGCTAACGCCTGCCCACCGGGCAATGCGGACAACGCACTGACAGGTGCCTGAGCCACGACATCGGCATCGGTGCGGCCATTTTGTACGTCGATATAAGCGCCAATCAGACCTTGAGCCAATTGTTCGTCGGCGGGTTCGCTGGCACGGCGACGTCCCGGTTGTCCCACCGAGTTGGCCACCACATCTTCCGGGATTTGCAGGGGCGGTTGCAGCTTCAGTCCGACCAGTGTGTTTTGCCGGGCCATGGTTTCCAGTGTCTTCGTCACCGGCTCAGTATCGTCGGCTTCGATGTAGACGCCGACCAACACCGGTTGATCAGTCGCCAGGCCCGCAGCTCGGTCTTTGGGGGGAAATGGATTGGCGGGCGAGCTGGAACCCTGTCGCCTGTCAGCATCGGCCACGACCATGCCATTCTGCAGCAGCAATACCTGAAATTCATCCGCCGCCTGTACGGTATCGATCACGTGCATATCGAAATTGGTCACCACGCCCGAATTCTGATTGATCAATCCCAGGTAGGGTTGAATCTCTTGCCAGGGTTCGAGACGCACCAGCAGATCTTTACCAGCGGCTGCACTGTCGTTAGAGGCAACCATCATCGTCTGCGCGAGCTGTTCTGCCTCCTTGGCCGCTTCGGTCTTGCTAGCCCATGTGGTGGATTCCTTCGACAATTCGGCATTCGGTCCACCGGAGGCACGAGCTGTTACAAGACTCGGCGTGGAGTCGACACCGTCTGCCAAATGATTCCCCGCAGAAATTGGCGACTGCCGTTTTTCATCTGCGACACTCGAGGCCAGCGACGTGCCTCGCATGGAATCGGCGAAGTCATTCGATTCAACACCGGCGACAAGGGGCAAGGATGCGGCCGGGGAGCGTTCGTAGGCCAGATCGATACGCGAGGGAGCATTGATGGTCGGCATCTCCGATGGAACCTGCTGAGTCCAAGGCAGTAAGCCGACCACAAGCACCGTGGCGGCAATCGCACTGCTGGCCGCCCAGATTTCACGCCGCCGAAACCACCGCGACGGTTTAGCAACCTTCACGGTCGGACGAGTTAGACCACGCAAGGCCGCCATCTGCAGGTTCGCCGGGGCCGGATCACGTGGCAATGCCCGCAACGACGCGGAAAGAGATCGCAGTTCTTCCAGTTGACTCCGTGTGGAGGGATCGCGGGCCAGCCGAGCTTCCACTAGGGCGCGCTCCGCCTCCGTCACCTCGCCGTCCAGATAGGCCGACAGGAGTTCATCTTCGTCGAAATGAACGTTCCCGTTATTCACAATCGTTCTCGCAACTGGCTGTTGGGAGCGGCTTGCCATCCCGGATGCCACCGCTCACAAACCGTCAAACGTAAAATCACTCCCCTTCATTCCTCGCGGCGGAGCATCACTTCCAATTGGGTTTTCAATTCCATCCGAGCCCGATGAATGCGGCTGCGGACGGTACCGATAGGAACTTGCAGGACTTCTGCAATCTCCTCGTACTTCATATCGTCCATTTCCTTCAAGACCAACGCTGTCCGATATTCCTCCGAAAGTTGCCCGAGAGCGCGCTGCACCATCTGCTGCCGTTCGGCCGTCTCCAGCGATTCCCAAGGGGCTGAGCCGGTACGCCCGTCCACAGGCTCTTGACCGGTGGCTTCCCGGATGGCATCGACCGAGCCCGTCACCCGCTGGGCCTTACGGCGGGCGCTCACCGCCGCGTTCAAGGCAATGCGGAACAGCCAGGAATAAAACGCGGATTGCCCCCGAAAAGTTCCCAACTTCTCATAGGCATGCACAAATGCCTCTTGGGCAACATCTTGGGCTTGATCTGCGGAACCTGTGACGTGCACAAGACTTCCGTAAAGGCGGTGCTGGTATCGTTCCACCAGCAGCCCGAAGGCACCCCTGTCACCATTCAGGCAACAGTGGATCAGTTCGTGATCGGGAGAATTATTCACGATCGTTCATGATTTCGGACGGATAAATGCCGACAAAAGTTCCCAGAATCGCAATGTTGATGTGGATTGCGGTGTTTTACAGGGTTACTTCCGTGGTTTTCCTACTAATTCCTGCACTTTCGACGCGACATCACCGGATCGCATCAGAGTTTCTCCCACCAGAATGGCTCCGCAGCCGGCGGCTTTCAACCGGTCGACATCTGCCCGGGATTTGATGCCGCTTTCGCTGACGAGCAGCGTCGTCGCCGGGACTTTCGTGGCCAGTTGAACCGTTTGATCCAGATCGACGGTGAACGATCGCAGGTCCCGATTGTTGACCCCGACTAACGGTGGTTCCAGTTTCAACACACGGTCAAGATTCTCTGGTTCATAGACCTCAATGAGACATTCCAGTCCCAGTTCCGAAGCATAAAAGTAGAGATCCCGCAGTTCGCAGTCATTCAGACATTCAGCGATCAGCAGAATGGCATCGGCACCAGCCACCCGCGCTTCGAGGACTTGGTATCGGTCGATGATGAAGTCTTTCCGCAGGACCGGCAGCGTGACGGTCTGCCGAATCTGACGGAGATAATCGAGATGACCCTGAAAGAAATGTTCGTCGGTTAGCACGCTGAGGCAGTGTGCCCCCGCCGCTTCATAGTTTTGTGCGATCGCCAATGGATCGAAATTGGCCTTGATCACACCGGCCGACGGGGACGCCTTTTTAACCTCGGCGATCAAACCCATATAAGGGGCTTGCTGTAGTGCCCCTAAAAAGTCCCACAACGGTGGAGCTGAGTGTAATTGGGATTGCAACGATTCGAGCGGTCGAGCCGATTTGGCTGCCGCGACTTCCGTCCGTTTATGGGCGACAATGCGGTCGAGAACGTTGTCTTTCGGAACTGTGGTGTTCATTGCGAGTGTCGTCACTTCAGAGGCGGGGGTTCAGGCATTC
The DNA here is from genome assembly GCA_016125225.1 of bacterium. Classification (GTDB taxonomy): domain Bacteria; phylum Planctomycetota; class Planctomycetia; order Planctomycetales; family Planctomycetaceae; genus DSVQ01. The sequence continues at coordinate 19,833 of WGME01000027.1, forward strand.
GCTGTCTGTCTGCCTGTAAGATACCATGCACGAATTGAGTTTTCGCTGCCTAATTTCTCTGAAACCCAAGCCACCTATGGGGACAGACCCTGCGATGAACTGGTTGTTACCCCTGTGCTTGAGTGCCGGCGTGGGCAGCAGCCTAGTCGTCTGGTCCCGTTTGGCTGAACGTCGCATTCAAGGGCGGCCGCTGGTCGATCAACGCGAAACATCGGCTCCGGCCCCTTCGTTATGGGCCATGTTAGCGGCAAGCGGCTGGGTGCTGCTGTCACTGGTCGATCGAATTCTGGTCGATCTCCGTGGTCAGCCGTTGGAACCGCGAACCGAAATGGTCTGGGGCGCACTCTCGTTGTCGCTCACCGTCCTCGTGGTGATTCTCGCCTTGTTGCTGGTCAATAATCGTTATACGTGGCGGGACATCGGGATCGATTTCGATCGGTTGAGACATTCGTTGATCATAGGATTCGCAATCTGTTGTGCGGCGATTTTACCTACGGCGATCATGCTGCTGGTAACGTTTCCCCTGCGAAGCCGAGAGACACAGCACACCCTGCTGCGGTTGCTGGCTGACAAACCGGACCCGGGGATCATCGCCGGGTTGGCACTCACCGCTGTCGTTGTGGCGCCGCTCTCTGAAGAGTTGATGTTCCGCGTCACTTTGCAGGGATGGTGGCAACGCCGGATCGGTTCGACACTGGCGATCCCAGTCATCGCCATCATCTTCGCGATGGTGCATGGTTATCGCGATGGTCTCGCATTGATCCCCCTGGCCCTGATGTTGGGGTATGTGTACGACCGTCAGCGGAATTATGTCGCCGTCGTGTTGGCACACGGTTTGTTCAACGCTGGCAACCTGGCTTTGGCATTGATCGCCATGCAGGCCTCACCGCCCAGTCCATGAACATCTCGGTCCAGTACCGGCTGCGGTCTCAGCCGAGTGCCACTGGCAGAACACCGGTCAGTCGTGATACGCTCCCGCAGGTTTCCATGTTTCTCGATTCGCACCGATCATTCAGAGTTATCGACCATGTTTCCCCCCGTTGAAGATCAACTGGCCATCATCCGCCGTGGCGTGGAGAAAATTGTTCCAGAAGAAGAACTGGCCCAAAAACTGGAGCATTCCCGCAAAACCTGTCGTCCGCTGCGGGTGAAATATGGCATCGACCCGACTGGAATTGATGTCCATCTGGGACATACCGTTCCCTTGCGGAAGATGCGGCAGTTTCAGGAGCTCGGGCATCAGGCCGTGATCATCATCGGCAACGCGACGGCGATGGTGGGCGATCCAAGCGGCCGCGATCAGGCCCGGGCCAAGAAATTAACCGCCGAAGATATCGAAGCCAATGCCCGCGATTATCTCAATCAGGTCGGCAAGGTCGTCGATCTCTCGAAAGCGGAAGTCCATCGCAATGGCGACTGGTTCGGTGCGATGGGCCTCGCTGAGATTTTGCGGCTGTGCGGTCAGGTCACCATTGCTCAGTTATTGACGCGCGATGACTTTGCCAAGCGGTATGCCGCCGCGACGCCGATCTTCCTGCACGAGTGCCTCTACCCCGTGATGCAGGCGTTTGATTCGGTCTGTATCGGGGCGGACATCGAACTCGGCGGCACCGAGCAGCTTTACAGCTTCATGCTGGCTCGCGACCTGCAGAAAGATCCATCGACCTGTGCCCTGGCCGAACAGTGGATGAACGACGACGTGAAGTCGCGCCGTTCGGCCGAGGGGGCATTGCCGCAGCAGATCGGCGTGATGTCGCCGATTCTCGTGGGACTTGACGGGGTCCGCCGGATGGGCAAGAGCCTGGGCAATTACATTGGCGTCAGCGAGTCGCCGTACGACATGATGAAGAAGTTCATGCAACTGCCCGATTCCGTGATGCAGATGTATTACGAACTCCTCACCGATATCCCGCTCGCTGAAGTCCAGCAGATTCTCGCAGGGCATCCCCAAGAAAGTAAATTTCGACTTGGGCAACTGGTCATTGACGAGTTTCACCAGACTGGAACTAGTGAAACAGCAGTCGCCCAATGGAAGAGGGAGGTTCGCGACAAAGAACTTCCAACTGACATCGAACCTTATCAAGTACCCAAGCAGTACTACCTACTTGCGGTTGATGGCACAATGCAAATTGGCGATATGCTTGTGGAATCCAAACTCTGCCCGTCATATTCCGAAGCAGTACGCAAACTTCGGGAGGGTGCGGTGTTTGTTTACGAGAACGGTGAAAAGAAAAAATTGATGAATAGGTCTGACCGAGTAAAGATTGAAAATGGTCTGGTCTTTGGAATGGGAAAAAAGGGATTACGCAAAATTGAGTCCATTGATGTCTCACATTCCTAGGCGCATCTCGTGCGCATACGAATCTGACATGTTGTAAGTCGCAGGGAGTGATTACACTGTAGTCACATTTCATAGGTACGGGGGGCCAGTCGGCATGAAGACCAAAATCATTCGGATTGGGAATTCCAAAGGGGTCCGTATTCCCAAATCTCTGCTCGATGGCTCGGGGCTCAAGGATGATGTGGAACTGATTCCCGCCGAAGAGGGATTGCTACTCCGGCCGGTGCATGCTCCGCGGTTTGGTTGGGATGCGGCGTTTTCCGATGTCACCCGCAGCGACCTGGCAGAGTTTTTGGAAGTGCCAACAACACTTTCCGCCTGGGATGAGACCGAATGGACGTGGTGAAGCGGTTCGATGTCCATCTGGTGAACCTTGACCCTACGGTCGGGCATGAGATACAGAAGTCGCGTCCGTGTGTCATCATCTCCCCAGATGAAATGAATCGCCATCTGCAGACCGTGATTATCGCACCCCTGACCACCACGGTTCGCTCGTATCCCACACGGGTGGTCTGCCGCTTTCAACGCAAACAAGGTCAAGTCGCACTCGATCAGATCCGTACGGTTGATCGCCAGCGACTGATTCGACGCCTTGGTAAACTGGATGCGACAACGGCCACAGCGATCTCTGCGGTCTTACTGGAAATGTTCACGCTATAAATTCACCTCGACATTTTTGACGGAGAGCGGCCAAGAACGCTTTTCGAAACTCGGAGCACAGATTCATGCCTCAGGTTGGATTTGGAATTGTGGGTTGCGGGATGATCGCGAATTTCCATGCGGAAGCGATCAAGAACATGCGGAACGCCAAGATGGTTGCCTGCTATTCTGCGACTCCGGCGTCGGCCGAGCGGTTTGCTGCGGCGAATCCCGGTGCGAAGCCCTACGCCAGTTACGCCGAGATGCTGAAAGATCCCGCGGTACAGATCGTGACCATCTGCACGCCCAGCGGGGCTCACATGGAACCGGCGGTGCTGGCAGCTCAGGCCGGCAAGCATGTGGTGATCGAAAAGCCCCTCGAAATTACCTTGAAACGCTGCGACGCCATTCTGAACGCCTGCGAAAAGTATGGCGTGCAGTTGTGCCCCATTTTTCCGTCGCGGTTCAGCCCGGCCAATCTTGCGCTGAAAGAGGCGATTGAGAACGGCCGCTTCGGCACATTGACCCTCGGTGACACCTATGTGAAATGGTGGCGGACGCAGCAGTACTACGACCAAGGGGGCTGGCGGGGCACCTGGGCTCTGGATGGCGGGGGCAGCTACATGAATCAGGCGATTCATAACGTCGATCTGCTCTACTGGTTCATGGGCGATGTCGCGGAAATCAGCGGCGTGACGGCGACGCTTGCCCATGAACGGATCGAAGTCGAAGACGTCGGTGTCGCCGCCTTGAAGTTCAAGAACGGGGCTGTGGGCGTGATTGAAGCCACGACCGCAGCCTGGCCGGGCTTGCTCAAAAAGACCGAAATCCATGGCACAGAAGGCTCAGTGATTGTCGAGCAGGACGATGTGCTGTTGTGGCAGTTTGCCAAGATGAAGGCCAAAGACAAGACGATCATGGAAAAGTTCGCCCGCAAAGTCGGGGGGACGGGTGGGGCCAGCGATCCCAAGGCGATCTCATACCGTGGCCACATGGAACAGTTGAAAGACTTCGTCAAAGCCATCGAAACCGGTCGCGCTCCGAAGATCACGGGAGCCGAAGGCCGCAAGGCGGTTGAAATCATTCTGGGGATTTACCAATCTCAATGGACAGGCAAGCGGGTGGCCTTGCCACTGGCGAAAGACCCGAAACGGCCAGCCTGAACCATTGGAATCGAACAGGCCATCGGCAGCGACGATGAACAAGCAGGAACACCATATGTCAACGGATCTGCTTTCAACCGTGGCCGCGAATTATGGAGCGGTTGCCACTAGCGGGCTGTCGTCTCACCACGAGGGTGTGCGTGCCGTCGCTGAAGCCTTTGGCTACAACGCCGCCGAGTTAGCAGCCATTCCCGCCGAAGCCAACATGGGGCTTTCGTGTGGCAACCCCACGGCGATGGCCAGTCTGAAGCCCGGCGAAGTCGTAGTCGACCTGGGTTGCGGTGGCGGACTCGATGTCTTTCTCGCGGCTCAGAAGGTGGGACCAACCGGCCGAGCGATTGGCATCGACATGACGCCGGACATGATCGCTTTGGCAAAACGGAATGCCGCAGCGGCTCCGCAGGCTTACACGAATGTGGAGTTCCATCAGGCGACGATCGACAAAATCCCACTCGCGGACGATTCGGTGGACTGCGTGATCAGCAACTGCGTGATCAATCTGGCTCCCGACAAAGCAGACGTATTTCGCGAAGTGGCTCGGATTCTGAAACCCGGCGGCCGCCTGGCTGTCAGCGATATCGCCTTGAAACAACCCTTGCCAGAGGAACTCGCGCAGGACGTCGCCGCGTTGGTGGGCTGCATCGCAGGAGCCATTCCGATCGAAGATTACCGCGAGGGATTGCTAGCGGCCGGGTTCACCGCGGTCGAGGTGATCGATTCCGGTGCCGACTTGAATGCATACGCCAAGGTGGAAAATCAATCGGGCTGCTGTTCCCCCAGCATGGCCACCGTGCAGTTGGATTCGACGATGGGCTTGCCCATGATGGACAGCGGATGCTGCACGCCACAACCTACGAGCGATGTCGCTGGTTTGCACGAGCGGCTGGCCGATCTACTGCGGCGTTACAACGTGAATGACTACGCCGCCAGTGTTAAAGTCTTCGCGGTAAAACCCTAGTTCCCTAGCTCAAAGGAACGGTCAGATGTCATTGGTCTGTTTTCATCTACCAAAAGATTTATCGCTTTCTGCATCGTTAATCACTCAGCTGAGAAAAGTGACCAACTTTTCTATTTCTGAAATCCGCAGCCGAGTCATCAACGAAGAGCCACTGATACAAATCACGCCTTTTTCTAACAGCTGGAATGAAGACCGCAGTAAGCTTGTAGAAATTGTGAATCATATCAAATCAGCCGCCATTCCATTTTCCATATCCGAACTCACGGATGACGGTACGGCGACTCCGGTCTCAACGGAGATGTTGGAAAACTTGCTTTCACATTTTCGCGACATTGAGTTAGAGACTCAACGAAATACGATGCTGGAGTTGGGCGAAATCGACGATCCGTCAGAGTTCGAACCGGATGATGCTGACTGGACTCAATGATATCCGCCAGAATACTGAATTGCAGGATCGCTGGTCACAAGTTGTCACACATAGCACCACAGTGTCGAGCGGCTCTTAATTCATATCGGTGGCTGACGTTACGCGATTGAAGCCGTGCTTGGTTATTTTGGACGATCACTTTTAAGCGTCCCATTCAGAAGGTTGAGGTGCAAGCGGCCCACCTGCCACATGTAATGCGGACCATAGCCCGCCTTCGGTCCCCAAGTGTTAGCGACTGCCTTTTCGAGATGCTGCTTCGCAGTCTCGGGACGGTCTTCCACCGCCTCATTCAGGCCAATATAAAGGTGGGCATAGAAGAGCCGCTTTTCGCGTTCTTCGGCAGAGATCTCGGCGTCGGCGATGCCTTTCAGAATTGCTGCGGGCGTGATGCGGCCTGCAAAGAGTTCGTAGACCGCCGGAAAGGGTTCGCGATCGTCTTTCTCGTACTTTAAAAGACCTTCACGAGCCTTTTCACGGCCATAGGCTTTGTGCTGCGACAGGTACCGCCAGATGCCATTTTCACGGTCGACATTGTCGAACGAGTGGTAGCGTTCGAATTGACCCGCGGCATCGGGATAACGACCGGCGTAGAAATAGGCGATGCCCCGTCGCCAATGTCCTGCGTCTTCCTCGGGGTTCAGTTCTACCATCTTGTCGTAGTCGCGGACGGCCTCCGAAAATTTGCCCAGAAAAAAATAGCCATCCCCCCGTTGCGAGTAGAGCCGCAAACTTTGCGGTTGGGTGGCGAGTTGCTTCGAAGTGTCCGCGATCAGTTCCTGAGCTTGCTCCTCAATCTTGTGATTGATCGCTGCCAGATCGATCTTGGACTCAGGACTGGGGGCTTGAGCCATCAGTTGGCCGGGCATCTGTATTAGGATTGACGCGACGGTGAGAACGTAAGGCAAATGCCGTGACTGCTTGATTGTCCCTGCCGTCATCTTGGAGTCTCCGCTCAGATGTGCTACTGTTCCGCACGATTTGCAGGAAATAACAGTTTGCCCGGACTAGGAAGCGGCCATGCTGCGCGACGGATTTCTCGGTAACCACGCGTCCTTCATGCTCGACTTTGTGGTCGTCGCATTGGTCCTGGTGGTGCCCATCCTGTTGTACAGCCTGTATTCCGTCAAGGTGCAGCGGCAATATGCGCGGCACAAGTTTCTGCAGTTGCTGCTGGGGGTTGTGTTGCTGGCCGCCGTCGGTGCCTTTGAAATCGACCTGCACTTCATTCAAGGCGGATGGGAAAAGGTGGTCGCCAAGCAAGACCCGCCTTTAATCGAGGCACAAACCGCCTGGGTGCGGACCGTGCTGCGAATTCACCTGATCTTTGCCATTTCGACGCCGTTTTTGTGGGTGACGACCATCGTGTTGGCACTCCGACGCTTCCCCAATCCCCCTCTGCCGTCATCGCATAGTCGACTGCACAAGTTGCTCGGCTGGATCTCGACGGTTGATCTCACGCTCACTTCTGTCACGGGGCTTTGGTTCTATTACACGGCGTTTTTGGCCTATTAGCCGCCATTGCCGATATCAGAATTGCTGGTGACGGAGTCTTCCAGTGGCAGTGTTTCCCGGCTTCTGAACCCGAATCAGGGCCTGTTTCTGATTTCGCGTTGTCAGAAAGTTCGTTATCCTGAGCGAATGTATCGAAACGTGAAGCTGGCGCGCGAAGCAGTTCACGGAGTGAGCGGGTCAGGTGGCAGGAGACACCGGACGTGATGGGACTACGGAATTCGATCATTCAAAGCGGGCTGCTGCTGGGTCTGCTGGCGAGCCATTCCGCCGCTCAATTTGGCGGCTTTCAACCCGATCCGAATGCGACGGAACGTTTGACACCCGTCGTTCCCGTGCCCGGGGAATTGCGTTCGGTCATCGAGGATGCCCGTCAGCAAATTGCAGCCGGAGAAACGGCTTCAGCACTGGTCTTTCTCCAGTTCATCATTGATGCCCCCGAGGACTTTTTTGCCGACCCGTCGCTGCGGAAAAGTCTGAAACAGTCGGCGGAAGACATTTTGGCGGAATTCACGCCGGAACAACTCGAACCGTATGAGGTGCAATATCAGGCCGCAGCCCAAGCTCTGCAACGACAGGTCTTGGAGTCCGGCCACTTTGCGGATCGCCAGCAGTTGCTCAGTCGCTACCGCATGACTTCCGTGGGACATAACGCCGTCCGTTGGGAAGCCTTGCGTGCCTACGATGACGGCCGCTATCTCGATGCAGCCAGGTTATGGGAAGGGATCGCTTCGGCCCCGGCAAATGTTTCTGAGACGTTACAGCATGCGTTGTCCTGGTGGCTGGTCGGGCAGCCATCGCGGGCGGTCGCCACCCTGGCTCGCAGGCAGGGAGACGGGCCGCAACTCGTTGTGCTGGGAGATCAGGAATGGCAAATTCCAGCCGAGCAGCAAGCCTTATTTCCGTGGTTCACACAACAGGTTCCTTCCAGAGTTGTGTCGCCGACTGCTCAGCGTCAGTGGCTGATGAGTCGTGGCGGCACCAATGGCAATGGCATGGCCACTCCGGCTGGACCTGTGGGGGCACGCGTCTGGACCAACGAACTCGATCTCCGTTTCCCGGAATGGTATGAGGGCGAATTCGGGCGGCCGGGTAATCTTGTGGATTGGCGTGCTCAACTGCAGGAGTTGGTTGAAGAGTATCAGATCGAAGATTTGTTATTGCAGCCCGGCAGTCAGCCACTGGTTGTGAATGACACGGTCATCATCCGGACGCCTTTTGATATCGAAGCGTACGATCTCCGCACGGGGGCCTTGCAATGGCGGTCGGCTTTGACTGAACGAGCGTTGGCTCGCGCGATGAAGCCGATCATACTTTCCGAAGAAGACGAAGAGATCTCGTTACAGCGGCGCGGCAACGCTCGCAAATATCTGGAAGAACTCCTGTTCCGGGACCAGATTTCCGGCCAGTTGACTTCGGATGGCCAGCGCGTGTATGCCGTCCAGCAGCCGCCGTATCTCTCTCAGGAATCGCAGGTCTCCGTCATGATCGGGGGCCTGGAAGCCGCGATTTCCATGACGAATCATTTGGCGGCCTATGCCGTCGATGGAGGCCGGTTGGAGTGGGTCATTGGGGGAACCCGTCGCGAGACGCCACAATTGCTCGCGGGAACCTATTTTCTGGGACCACCCGTTTGCATCGATGACCAATTGTTTGTGCTGGGGGAAATTGGCGGTGAACTGCGTCTGTTTCAATTGACCTGCGATCCGCAACCAGAGCTGGTCTGGTCACAGGTGATCGCGGCTCCGAATTTCCCCTTACAGTTCACCGAGCTTCGTCGATTATCGGGACTGACCCCGGCCGCAGCCGATCATTTATTGATTTGTCCGACCAGTTCCGGACTGGTCGTGGCTGTCGATCCCTTACAACGGCGGCTGGTGTGGGGCTATGAGTATCCATCGTTAGAAGCCCAACTCGCGACGAATGTGCGGCAAGTGGCCGTTCTCCGCCTGCAGAATCAAATGCTCGCAGGCGATGTGGATGAACGGCAATCCCGCTGGCTCGATTCCGCACCAATCATCGCCGACGGACATGTGCTGCTGACACCGCGAGATTCACACGACTTGCACTGCCTCGATCTGCTAACCGGGGAACTGAAATGGAAGCAGCCGCGCGGACGCCGGCTGTATGTGGCAGGGGTGCGGGGGGGCAAGGTGCTCCTGGTGGGGCGCGAGCAAGTTGAAGCGATCGATCTGAAGTCGGGTAACCCTGCCTGGCAGAAGCCTCTTCCGATTGTTGAGCCGTCGGGGCGGGGGATTGCACTCGCCGATCAATATCTGCTGCCGCTCTCTTCCGGGCAGATCATGGGCATCGACTATGGCACGGGAGCTATTCGCTTTCAGTCACGACTTGGCGAAGGCTACCGCCCGGGGAATCTGGCCGCGGGATCGGGAGCCTTGGTGTCGCTCAACCTGGCATCATTGACGGCCTACCGATCGGTCTCTGAGATTCAGGAAGACGTTGCACAAGTCTTGTCGAAGCAACCACAAGATCCTGCGGCTCTTGCCTTGCAGGGAGAGTTGGCACTGCTCGCCGGGGACCGTACCGCTGCCATGCGCGATTTGCGATTGTCGTTGCAGCAACAGCCAAATCTGCATGCAGGAATGGTGTATGCGGACTTGATGATTGAAGGGTTGCAGGCCAATTTCAATCAGTTTCGCGGTGAGATCGATGCGATCGATCGTTTGATTACTGACCCCGAACAACGCTCGGAATTTATTACCCGTGTGGCTGCCGGTTTTGAACAGAGTGGCGAATACCGTCGAGCCTTCGAACAATTTTTGCGGCTGACTCTCGACGCCAACCCGACTTATCAACTGGAGCGTTTGAACGACCAGTTGATGGTCCGTCGCGATCGATTGATTCGTGGTCACATTCAAAGTTTGTTGGCCATGGCCAATCCGCAAGATCGCGAAATCATGGAGGCTCAACTGGCGGAACGGGCCAAAGCCCTGATCGATCCGGAAGATCCCGAAAGCCATCAACGTTTTCTCGATTACTTCGATGGGACCCGTCTGGCCGATGAAATCCGCCTGCAGGAATTAAACCTTTCTACGGATCTGTCCGTCACTGAGCGCATGGCGGCGTGGTCGCGATTGACCGACAGCCGTGAACCCGCCATTGCGGCCTATGCCATCGCGAAATTGGCACGTGCTGGCCTCGATCGTCGTCGTGCCGATGAAGCCGCCGCGTGGATGCAACGTCTTCAGCGTGATTATCCTAGTCAGGAAATTACGCCCGGTATGTCGGCGCAGGCGGTCATTCAGTCGTGGCAAAAAGAATTCGAAGCCCTCTCGGGCAGTGCTCCAAGGGCCTGGCCGGTGGAAGAATGGTCGGCTGTTCGGGAGCAACGTCCGCCGGAATTCCGTCGTTCCTCGATCGTGGAACAGGTCGGTCCCAGGCACCCGGTGTATGGCAACTGGACATTCGAAATCACGGAAGATGCTCCCTCGATCCTGATTGCTCGCGATGCCGCCAGCCATCGCCGGTGGTCGGTCGCGTTGCCGTTCGAGTTGATCCAGAATCAGCCCTTTTTCGGCCCTCGCAATTCCGCCCCGCAATTGCACATTTCCGGTCCCTACTTCGCCTTGTCGTTCGGTACGGCCTTTCTGGTGTTCGACGTGGCCACACCCAATGCCGTGCCACGCTATCTGTGGCATCGCTCACTGATGCAGACGACCCCGAATCCAGCCTTGCCAACCATGGCAAACTCGTTGCGAGCATCCGGGGTCACGGTGCGTGTGGAGTACATGCCTAGCGGCCGGAGACGAGTTCGTGCCGTCGAAAGTGATTCGTACCTCACGGTGGGCCAGTTCATTGGTGCGAGCACCCAGCAGGTTTGCTATCAGGTGGGGTCTCGCCTGATGGCCGCTGACCCGGAAACGGGCGAGATCTTATGGATGCGTCGCGATATGCCATCGCAGACCGAATCCGTGGCAGATGATCAGCACGTCCTGCTGCTGGATACCCAGAAGTCGGAAGCCTGGGTCATTCGCGCGACCGATGGCGAATTGCTCACTCGGCGACCAGTGCCTTTGGTTGACAATTGGCTGTGGTTTGGCGGTACGCAGCTTCTCAGCTTCATCGGCCCACCGGAATCTCGCACGCTGGAATGTTTCGACGTTCTCAGTGGGAAGATGATCTGGACGGAATCGCTGGCTCCCACCACTCGCTGCACGGTCACGAGTGATGGGCTTGTTGCCTGCCTCGACCAGGAAGGCAGCTGGCGTTTGCTCAATCGCCAGACAGGTATGGAGCATTCGTCGGGAACAACCCCGAAATTTTCACGTCTCGATTTTGTCTGGGTCCAACCCGAACAAGAGGGATACCTGGTTGTCGCGGGGGCTACGCATCCCGTGGCCAAAGATCTGGTGGTGGGGACCTATGAAGGCAACCAGGTGCCGATCGCGGGCCGCGTGCTGTTCATGCCTCAGTCAGGCAAGAAACCAGAATGGCATGTTTCGCTGGCCCCGACTGCTTTTCAGGTGATTCAGCCCGCGAGCGTACCCATCCTGGCCTTTGCAGGCCGCGTACTGTCACATCCCACCGCGGATGAACCGAACCCCCGAGCAAGATTCTCGGCGACATTCCTCGACCGCCGCACCGGTAGCGTCGTGTACAAAGCCGATGACCCTGTCGCACCGGGCATGTATCAGTTCGACTTTGACGGAGACCGACAGCGCATTGTCGCGAATTTTCTGACCTTCGTCATTGAAATGCGTCCCAAACCCACCACGGCCGCCGAACCTGATGGGCAATAAGTCTTGCTGGCTGATCGCAGACGGACCGAGCATTGCAAAGCCGAATCTTTTGCAGCAGACTCAACCGTGCGCGAATGCTGCCGTTCCCTCACCGGATCTGTTCGATGACAAATTCTCTGGGCGTTTTCACCAAGTTGGTCTCTGTTAGTCTCATTCTGGCGATGTTCGCCTGGGCCATGCCGGCTGCGACTGCTGACGACGTGGTGATCGCCGAGCGGGGCATGGTGGTTTCCGTCTCCGCCCCGGCGAGTGAAGTCGGTCGCGATATCTTGAAGCGAGGGGGCAACGCAGTCGATGCGGCCGTGGCGACCGCGCTTGCGCTAGCGGTCACACATCCCGCGGCGGGCAATATTGGCGGCGGGGGATTCATGATGATTCACCCGGCTCCCGGGTCGAATGAATCGCCGATTTGCATTGATTACCGCGAGGTGGCCCCCCTATCAAGCACACGAGACATGTATGCTCATACCAAGAACGCCCTGGGTCACAAAGCGGTCGGCGTGCCAGGAACCTTGCGGGGCTTGGAACTCGCTCATGCGAAGTACGGAAAACTTCCTTGGAAGTCTCTGGTGCAACCCGCTGTGCAACTTGCGGCCGAGGGTTTTGCCATCGATGACTACCTAGCGAAAGAGTTCAATCGGATCAATCACGAGGGAAGCTGGGAGGCCTTCGAGGAATTTCGCCGGGTCATCAAGCCGCCGGGCTTGCAGGCGGAATGGCACGCCAGCAACACATTTCAGCAACCCGATCTCGCTCTGACATTAACGCACATTGCCAAGAACGGTCCCGACGCGTTCTACAAAGGCCCTGTGGCGGACCTGTTGATTGCAGAGATGGAAGCCGGCGGCGGTTACATCACCAAGGCCGATTTGGCGGGCTATGAGGCCAAACCACGCTCGCCCATCCGGGGCACGTATCGTGGCTACGACATCTTTGGCCCCCCACCGCCGAGTTCCGGTGGCACCTGCTTACTGCAGATGCTGAAAATGCTGGAACGGTACGACCTCAAGTCAAAGGGACGCTGGTCGCCCGACACGGTGCACCTCATGGTCGAATCGATGCGGCGGGCCTATGCCGACCGTGCACGATACCTGGCCGATCCCGACTTCGTCGACATCCCTGACGATCTTCTGAGCGAACAACACATTGCCGAACTGGTCTCGACCATTGATCTGGCCAAGGCGACCCCCAGTGCCGACGTTGCCCCTGATATCCCGCTGGTCGCTGAAGGAACCAGCACGACACACTTTTCAGTCATCGACGCCGATGGCATGGCGGTCTCCAACACTTATACTCTCGAATCAAGTTATGGCAGCCGGGTGATGGTCCGCGGCGGCGGGTTCCTGCTCAACAATGAAATGGGCGATTTCAACTGGCATCCGGGAAAGACCACGACCACCGGCCAGATCGGCACGGTGCCCAATCAGATTGAACCCCGCAAACGGATGTTGAGTTCACAGACGCCGACCATCATCGCCCGCAATGGCAAAGTGATCCTGGTCACCGGCAGTCCCGGCGGCCGGACCATCATTAACACGGTCTTGCAAGTGGTGCTCAACGTCGTCGAGTTCGACATGTCACCGCGAGATGCCGTCGATACACCGCGGCTGCATCACCAGTGGTTCCCTGACGAAATCCGCTTTGAGGCTCGTAAGTCTTCCGAGTATGCCAAGTTGATTTCTATCCTCGAACAACGCGGCCATCGTTTCAGCGCCACCAGTTCGCGGCAAGGCGATGCCCATACGATCTGGATCGACCCAGTGACCGGCCATTTCCACGGCATCGCCGACCGCCGCATCAGTGGCCATGCGGCGGGATGGTGATCGTTATTGTTTTTTGTTCGAAGAAAGCCTCATTATCGTCTGAGTTCATCCGATGCAGTCGAAACTAAGCGGCCGTGCAATTCTCGTCGCACTGATGTCGGTGATTGTATCGGCTGCAGTCTGGTGGACACTCCTCACCGATCTCATGTCCTATCCGGGAGGACCGCCGCAATATGGCTTCCCCTTAACATATCGGCTGGATTTAGCCGGAATCGCCGAGCGGTTCTATCCGCAAGCGTGTGCATTTGATCTGGTGATCGCGGGCATCACAATTGTGGCGACCGGATATACGACTGGAAAAGTAGCAGCAAAATCTTCCTGGGTCGTCTGCATCGCCTTTCTGTCCTGTGGCGTGCTGATGCTCTTTTTGGGCTGGTGCCGATCTGACTTTGCATTAAGTGCTTATTCGCCACTTTTGCCTCTGCTGCTATTTTTTTCAGTGATGCTTCTACTAGCCCTCTGGCCGGTTAGCCTGATTTTCACCGGATGGCATTTGGGATGCCGATACCTGGGGCAGTCGTTTGCTGCCATCGTTCCAGTCGCTCTGGTTGGGATACTGATTGGCATGTCAGTGTTATGCGAGCCTCAGGATCTTTATTTCAATCCGACACGCGAAGATATTCCCTCACTGGTTGAGTTACTTTCTGATGAAAGTCCTCGTGTCCGAAGTTATGCCGTTTCTCTTCTGCAGCGGTTTTGTCCCCTCGACAAGCCAACAGCGCAGGCCATCATCCGTGCGATGTCCGACCCCGATCAAATGGTATCATCGAATGCAATTTCGCTGGCCTCGGATTTAGGTCCAGAGCGCGCTGCGGCTATCCCGTTGCTGATCGAAAAATTCCTGGAGACAGATTGCTGTGTTCACGAATTGGGTGAAATGAACGGCCTTGCGAAGGAGGCAATACCCGCCTTGAAATCGAGGCTTCCGGGTGCCGAGGGATATCTCAAGCTGAGCATTTGCCAAGCCCTCTGGAAAATTGAACGGAATACCGACGAGGTGGTTCCGGCTCTCATTCAACTCCTTGACGATGAATTTGACCCGCTCCGATGTGATGCCGCGGAGTTGCTTGGGCGAATAGGCTCTCCGGCAAAAGCCGCCCTGCCACGGCTTCAAGAGATGGTGGCGAATGTTACACCGTCACGAGAGCCACAACCGCCGCCCCTCTCGACGAATGGTGAGCCGATGGTAGTTGCAGCCACCGAGGCAGACTTCTATCCACGAATTCGTCAGGCAGCACAAACAGCCCTGGAGAGAATCAAGAGGTCCGACGAATCTTCGGTACCGTGATATTCGGGAGTGCTGCGTCGAGTTCCTGTCACCACTGGCTATGGTCTAACATTGAAGCATGGAGCTGACAAAATTATTCGCCGCTTCCGCTCATCGCTGGCAGATGGGGCTGCGGCGGGCGACGGATTTGGCTGAGTTTTTCCAACCGCACGATGAGACGGGCTCGGCGATGACGGAGCGCCGAGATTCTCTGAAGTCGCATCCCGAACGTTATCTGGCTGAGTTGCTAGAAGCGGCTGTGGCGATTCGTGAGACACTTCGGTTGCTATCCGTATCTGAGGGCGTTGTTCCCGAACCACAGTTAAGTGCAACGGGGGACGCGCCGTTACAACTCGGACAAACCTACGAACCCGATGCTGTCTGGCTGGCTCCCGATGCAGCTGGCGACGTTCGCCTTGTCGGTGGCGTGGTCTGCTTTCCCAGCAGTTGGTCGCTGCCGGACAAGCTCGGTCAGCCGTTATCGCAAGTCCATGCCGTAGTACCCGGGTTGAATGCCACTTTGGGTCGGCCGATCGATTCGTTCCTCCGGAAGCTGGTTCCCGGAGATGTCTGGCGTCGCGAGAACTGGGGGCTGAGTGGCGACGATCGGCGGAACCATCACCCCTGCTGTCCGCGGACGCCGTTGGAGATATGCCCGCGCGTCGATCAAGTGTGGATCCGCATCGAGCATCAACTGCTGCTGAAGCTGCCACAGTCGGGTGGCATTCTCTTTGGCATCCGGCTGGAAATCATGCCACTCGCTGCGGTCGTAAGCCACTCTCTGGCTCGGCGTCAGTTGTTGCACCAACTCGAAACCATGTCGCCGCTTATCGCGGAGTACAAAGGTCTCACGGCCGCACGCTCGGGATTGATCGACTTACTTCAGAGCGCTGAATCAGTCACGATCACTCTTCCGGAATGAGCCGGACCAGTTTGAGATCCATCAGCGCTGGCAGCGGTCGACGGGCTGGCTTGCAGGTGACTGTTTGCACTCCAGCAGACAATTCGAGCTTGCCGCATTCCATCGTCTGATAGTCGTCCCAGCCTGCGGTGGCCTCGATTTTCTGAGTGACCATGGCTCCGCGAGATGAGACCAGCAAACTATGCCCTGCCGCTTGTGAGTCGCAGGCGTAGATGATTTCAATGCGATACGTCTTCGACTCCGGCACATCGATGGTCCAGGTCACAAAATCATCGGCACTGCTCCACCAGCCGAGGTTGCCGTACTTTTCTTCGAGCACGATCGTCGGTCCATAGATTTCGCAGGTCGCCGGTGTGAGCGTAAAGACCCCCTCTGAATCCGCGACCACGCGCTGCGGCTGATTGCCTGGGAAAGTCTTGCGCGAAGGCAAGGGGACATTGCCGCGGATGAATGCCACCAGATCAGCCAACATCGGCGGCGTGAGTTCTTTTTCGAGTCCTTCGGGCATCAGCGATTTGTTGATGGCATAGAGTTCTTCGATGTCGTTCCGCAGAATCGTGGTCGACTTGGCTTCTGCGGCGAGCAAGGTGAGGCTGGTGGCCGTTTCCTGCTGGAGAATTCCGGTATGGACCTGGCCGGAGGTTGTCTGCACGCCGAACTGCAGGAACTTGGTTTCAACCGCCTTGTTGGGATTCAGTACGGCTGTCACCAGAGCCGTGACGCTCTTATCGGTGAGTGCGGCCAAGTCCGGGCCGACGGCGTGGCCCAAGTCGCCCAGCTTATGACACTGAGCACACCGTTTCGCAAACAGCTCACGCCCCGCCGCCGCATCGTCCTGTTCCGGCATGGACCGCAGGTACTCAGCAATTAACTGAGCACGGGCCTCATCGGACACCGGAGCCAACGCATCGTGGGCTCCCTTGCGGACATCTGCATCGCGATGCGATAGCAGAAACTGCGTGGTTTCCGGGTCGATATCGGCCGGTGTGAGTTCTTCCAGTTCAACTTGCCGCACCAAAGCCTGCGCAATCGCAGGCCGACCTAACAGATGTTGTCGCACCCCTGACCGCAGCGCGGGCGACAGGTTCCGCCAACCCATCACAATCTCTTTGCCGACGTCGGATGACCCCAGTTCGCCCGCAAGCTCGATGGCAGCCAGTTGGATGGCCAAGGGTTGTGTCGGTTTCAGCCAGTCGGGATTGAAAGTCGTATTCCGAGAGGTCTGTCCATAAATCTTCAGCGCATTCGCACGTTGATCAGGAGTAAGGTCCGGTTGCTCAATCATCGGAGGCAGCTGGTTCAACCAGGCTGACCACTGCTCTGCCAGCTGGGGTTCAACTTTCTGTGTCACTTCCAACCAGCCCGACCACGACTTTCCAGATCGCTTTTGTGCCGCAAGCCAAGTTTCCACCGCAGCCCACTGCCACGGTTTCGCTTCGGCGGGTGATCCAGCCAGCAAGAGTTTGGCGAACTCGTTGAGCGATTCCGAATCATTATTCGCCACCGCATAGATCAATAGTGGCTCCAGCAGCGGATGGCCCGAGGTGGTGAGCCCCGGCGATTTTCGCAGGGCCTGAACCTGCGCTGGGAGATTGTAAGGCGTCAGAGAACTGAGCAGCATCGCCCGCACATCGGGATCTTCTGTCTGCGAAGCAAGTGTTGCGAGGGCATCGCTGGCCATATCACCCGGTAGTTCGCCCAATGTTGCGGCGAGTTGCAATTGAATGCCCGGATGCGGATCGTTGGCGAGATTGGCGATTTGGCGAAGCAACGCATCATTGTATTTGGCCAAACCTTCAGACAGCCGGATGGCAGCGGCACGAACCAACGGATGCGGATCACGCAGCGCCGTCATTAAGTGCTCGGCTTTCAAAGCGTCCAAGGTCTGCAGGGTCCAGAGAGCCTGAGCACGAACAGCCGGTGCAGAAGAACTTTCGGCGAGATGCGCGAGCACCGGGATTACGGCAGCAATTTCAGCCTGCTGGCTTCGGCGTTCCACCAGCAACTGCTGCACCATGTCACGTTGCCAGCCGTTGGGGGAATCCAGCATCTTGGCCAGTTCTGGTAATGAAAGTTGACCGAGCCGTGGGACCGCGCGGGGTTTCGTGCCGGTAGGGTAGACCCGCCACAAACGGCCTTTGTCGTCACCTTCACGGACATTCAACCGCTCCTGCCATTCCTGCGGAATCCACTGCGGATGCTCAATCACCAGCCGATACATATCCGCGATCCACAGCGATCCATCCGGCCCGGTCTTGAGTTGCGTCGGCCGGAACCAGTTGTCAGTTGAAGCCAGGAATTCCGACTCCCGTTCACTCTCCAATCGCTGGCTGGAATAGCGAATGCCATCAAACGACAGCACTTCGCGATGGACGAGATTGTGCACGGGTTCGGAGACGAACGAGAGCTGAGGGTTGAGGGCTAAGTGCTGAGGGCCAGATCCCGTAACCGGACTTTTGCGTTTATCACTCAGCCCTAAACCCTGAGCACTTAGCCCCGGGACGATGAAATCGTCCCGGAATACCATCGCGGAGCACGCCGATGTGAAGCGGTTCGCGCGGTCGAAGTCGTTGAACCGAGTGAGTGTTTTGCTGGCGGGGTAGATGGGGGCGGGGCCGGGTTGGTTCGAGACGTCGCGGCGGCTGTCGGGAGGGGCGATGTGCGGGTTACGGCTGAGGTAACGGTCTTCGAGCACATACTGCCACATCGGGCGGCTGTTGTTGTTGCCGAACCAGTGGCCGAAGTCGTCGCATGCCCGGCCGAACTGAGTCTGCCCATTCACCGCTTCCATCTCGCCGGTTTCGGGTTTGATCCGTAAATCACGGCCACGGATTTCGAGCGTCTTGCCGGTTTTGATGGAAGTAATCGTGCCGCCGGAGTCACCGTTGCCTACATACAGCCAGCCCTCGAGCCCCCAGGTGAAGCCATTCACGCGATGCTGCTGGTTCCCCTCGACGAAGCCGGTGTAGAGGACCTCTCGAACATCGGCTTGCCCGTCGCCATTGGTATCGGCGGCGAAGAAGATGTCCGGCGCGGCGGAGACCAGCACGCCGTTCTTCCACGGATGGACACCCGACGGAAACGCAACGCCATCGAGAAACAGCGTCGACTTGTCGTACTGGCCGTCGCTGTCGGTATCTTCGAGGAACCGCACACGGCCGCCGGGTTGACCGCGACCGTCCAGGCCATTCGGATAGTCAGCCATTTCGACCACCCACAGCTTGCCATCCGGCCCCCACTGCATCGCGACGGGGTCCATGACCTCCGGTTCATGGGCCATGAGTTCGACGGTGTAACCGGGGGCGACCCGCATGGAATCGATCGCCGCCCGAGGTGTCTTCGCCGATGGCATGCGGTCGCCGAGGAGTTTGTCGAAGTCCCAACTAACAATCAGATTCGGCCGGTCAGCGGTGTCTTCATTCATCCAGTGCAACGCACGATCGCGGACGAAAAAACCGTTGTCGGTGCCATCGGCCCGAACGATCGGCAGAAGTTCTTCCTCGGCGGGTTTGTCGCCACGCTGGCCGGACAACAGTTCGATGGACCAGCCCTTGTCCATCGATTCAAAGAGCCAGACGCCGTAGCGATCTGCACTCGAGTACACAATGTCGAGTTTGCCGTCTTCGTCGATGTCCACGAACCGCTGTCCACTATCCTGATCGAAAGGAGTTTCCAGCGTTTGCAGGGGCGAAATGATTGTGTGCGACGGGAGATGAAACGGCAGCTTCTCCCATTGGCCTTGTGTTCCTGAATACTGGTAGACAGCGTGCTGCCCGCGATTCAGAATCGCACGATCCGCATCGAGTTCCCCTTCACTCCCCACAACAATTTCACTAACCCCATCGCCATCAATGTCGCGCAATCGATAAGCATGACTGTCTGTCGGCAAGCTGAGGCCACTTTCGGCGCGCAGTCCCGTCAAGAGGCTGTTATCGTGTCTCCACTTTTGACCGACCCATTGCCAGAAGCCGTACGTTGGGGTGCCGGCTTGGTCTTCTTCGTATGGACTCAACCAATCGTAGGATAAAAGCGAACTGTGACCATTCGCTTGCAACACACCGAAACGTGCCTGCAACGAACCGTACTTCTCGTAATACACCGCGGTAATCGGAAAATCCTTGTCATCCCAGGTCTTGGCCGTTGGAGACCAGAGACGCATAATAGGCTTTGCTACCGGTTGGCGACTGTCGTATCGCCTGGCGCCGGTTAGAATCACGTCGAGATATCCGTCGTGGTTCACGTCAATCAGCGGATTGAACCGGACACCCCATGTTTCCCGCAGAGGTTGTCCAGCGAGCAAGTTTTTATTAAGCCGTTCTATCGCCTCCTTAAACGTCAAGAACTTGACCTTCTTTCCGTGCTTCGCGACGGCGTGGTCGATGAGTTCGTTGATCTGCTCGGCCTGAATCCAGCCGTGCGGGTGGAAGACGAGGTTGAGGACGCCCTGCTTGAGGACCGTGATATCGAGGGCCGCTTTCATGTCCTCGACGGTCTGGGGATTGTTGGGCTGATGCAGGAAGTTGGCTTCCCAGTCACTGGGGGTCATACAGGGGAACTCCCAGCACTGGTTGCCGATGACATAGGGGTAGGGATAGTTCTCGATGTAATTCACGAAGCGGTCGTGCGTCTGGTCGCCGCGCTTGAGGCCCTTCGGAAAATACTTGCGGAAGCGTTCCTTCCCATCGGCATCGAAGAGGAGTTCGCGGGGAATCTCGGGGTCATCGGCCGTGTAAACCTGAAAGACCGACGAACTGATCTGCAGGAACTTGCCGTTCGACGTGGTCTTATTGAAGATCTCTTTGTAGAACCGCGGGCTGACCGTGTTGAGCGAATCGCAGCAAGGCATGCGGTAGGCCACGGGCGTGTTGTTAGGGATCGAGAACATCAGGTCGACGCATTTGTCGTAGGTTCCCTTCGCTTTGGCGAAGTCCCCTCCCTGCAACAACGGGCAGGGATGATCGAAGGTATGGACTTCGAGGCTCAGCCCTTCCTGCAACCACGTTTGCAGTTGCGGGTCGTCGGGCTTGACGGCACAGGTCATGATGCTGACAGGCGCGCGGCCGTCGATCGCTTTCAATCGCTGCAAAATCGGCCGCAGATAGGCTTCGTACTTCGCGGTGTCGCGCATGTCGTCAATCGCGAAGATGACGACCGCTTCGACCCCTTCTTCGCCGACCCATTGTGGAGTGATGAGCTTGGGGAATTTCGTGTGTGGATAGTAGATATCCTGCCCGTCGAGATAGGCGAGGCGGTTGCCATCGACCGGGGTGACCGCAAGCGCAGCCAGAAGACAGTATGACCAGAGAGCCGAAGTCATAGGGAGGCCTCGGAAAGCAGATGAGTGACATCACGCGCGACGCCTATCATCATCCAGCCCGAGCGAGATGGCAATCGTCAACGCCGTGTAATCGGCCGTCTCAACGACAAAGCCCGTGAAGGGAGTTCTTCACGGGCTTTGCGGAAGTGGCCAGCCGAGCTGTTGCTTGACCAGAACCATTAGTTGTGAGCATGCGCTTCGATGGGCTGGCTGCGGATGCGGGCCCCGGCCGGATGGTTTGACAGATTCACATGGTGTTCGAGGCCGGTCACTTCGAGTTTGAGCCCATTGGCTTCGAAGTCGCGTTGCAGTTCCATCAGCTTTTCCATCGTGGAGTGGTCGACCAGATTGGTCTGTGACAGATCGACGATGACGTTCTTTTCCTGCAGGATGCCGTAGTTGTAAATCTGGCTGCGGAACATCAACCAGTTACTGAAAACGGCGGATTGCGAAGCGCGGATGCAGTAGGTCTGATTGTCGACCTGTTCAATGTGCAGGATCGGCCGGAAGACCGATGTTAAAGGCATGCCGTTGATGAAATGGATCAGCAGTTTTACGCCGATGCCGATGAAAATGCCCACCAGCAAGTCTGTGGCGAGGACGCCGATGATGGTGGCGACAAAGACCACGAATTGCTCGCGGCCATAGTGATAAACGTGCATAAACTCGCGCGGGTGAGCCAGACGGAAGCCGGTGAAGATCAGCATAGCAGCCAGGGCGGCCAAGGGGATGAGATTCAACAATTGAGGAATCGCGGCGACGGCCACCAGCAGAAACAGGCCGTGGAACATGTTCGAGTACTTGCTTTTGGCGCCGTTATCGATATTGGCCCGGCTGCGGACGATTTCGGCGATCATGGGGATGCCACCGAGGAATGCCACGGCGGTATTGGCTAAACCGACAGCCAGCAGGTCTCGGTTCAGATCGGTCTTCCGTTTATAGGGGTCGAGCATATCGACCGCCTTGGCACTCAGCAGCGATTCCAGGCTACCGATGATCGCGAACAAGGCCACCCACTTCCAGGCGAAGCCTTGTTTGAGGATGCTGAAATCGGGAAAGAGGGAGAACGTGGCCAAGCCAGCCGCTCGCGAACCAAGCTGTTGGATGGCATCGTTTGGCACGGAGACCAGATGTTTCCCAGCCGAAAGAGTGAAGGTCTGTCCAAATGCGGCGTAATCGTAGTCGGCTGCACCTGGGCGTGGCATGTGCAACACAAACATGGCCAGCGGTACGGTCACCAGCAGCACAATCACCTGGGCCGGAATCATTTTTCCCAACTTGGGTAGAAAGGCGGGCAAGCCGAACATGATGACCAAGCCGACGACACCAATCACCGCCACCAATGGATTGAGATGTGACACGGCTTCCGGCAGGTGCAGAATCAGGGCAAGTGGTTCAAAAGAGTGACCATGGGCATCCATCAGATATTGCTTGGGAACGCCAAAGGCAACCGGAATTTGCTTGGCCATGATGATCACGCCGATCGATGCCAGCAGACCATGCACTGCGGAGGATGGGAAGAAATCTCCCAAAACCCCACCTTTGAGCGCACCAAATATGATCTGACAGATCCCGGAGATCACGCAAACGGCGAGGGTCATTCGAAACGCTGTCAGTGCCAGATCGGAATCAGCGACTCCCTGTGTTCCGGCAAAGGTAGAACAGTCGGTCACACAGCCCAGCACAATCACGATCAAACCGGCCGCAGGGCCTTTAATCGTCAATTGGGAATTGCTCAGCAGTGTGGCGAGTATGCCCCCCGCAATAGCGGTATAAATCCCGGAGACAGGTGGACAACCACTCGCCCCCGCGATCCCCAGGCAGAGGGGTAAGGCGATCAGGAAGACCATAAACCCCGCTTTGAGATCGCTGGTAATCGATCTTGGGGCACCATTGGCAGATGGCGTCGCAATCATGGTCACGTCCTGTGAAGTGAAGCTACGATTTCAGACATCTTCCGAGGCAAAAGTGCGGAGGCTTTCGTTTTCTCCATGAAACATGGCACAAAAAGGAACCCGCAGCCTAGCGATTAACCTTTGTCTGAATGCCAACTTGGCCTTTTCGTAAGACTACGAGGCAATGTACTGATGTTATCGTGGGAATTATGTAAGGTTCGCTAGCTCGAAGGGTCTGTTTGCGCTGAACTTTTCGTTAGAGTCGGAAAACTCTCGGAAATGGGAGAAGATTCCGCCGATTTTTCCGGCACAGAACGCAGTTGGCAGCTTCGGTCGCTTTAACTCACGGTCGGCGGATATGATACGAGCAGGCGTGGCTCGGGTCCGTCCTGTCGGATTCCCGGTGCCATGTCGATTGAAACACGGATGATGTTCTGGTTTCCCTTTTGAGTTGCAGGGTCGACAACGCATGTCGCATTGTTTGGTCACGGGTGGTGCAGGATTCATTGGCAGTCACCTGACAGAACGTCTGCTCGCCGATGGCCATACGGTCACCGTCCTTGACAACCTCTCCACGGGGCGGCCAGAAAATCTGGCGCACCTGCTCGATCATCCCCAACTGAAGATCCGCTCCGGTTCAATCACTGATCCGGTGCTGCTGTCGGAACTGACGGCGTCTTCCGATGTGATCTATCACATGGCGGCGGCCGTCGGTGTGAAGCTGGTCGCCGACGATCCGGTCCGCACGATCGAAACCAATATCTACCCGACCGATCGCATCCTGCAGTTGGCGGCGCAGCGGAAGCAACCGGTGTTTCTCGCATCGACCAGCGAGGTCTACGGGAAGAACGAGAAGTCAACCTGGTCGGAAGATGACGATTTGCTCCTAGGGCCAACGTCCCGCCCGCGCTGGGCTTATGGCTGTTCGAAAGCAATTGACGAGTTTCTCGCGCTGGCTTACTACCGTAAGTATCAACTGCCGGTCGTGATTGCCCGTTTCTTTAATGTCGTCGGACCGCGGCAAGTGGGGCATTATGGCATGGTCATTCCACGGTTTGTCGATCAGGCTTTGGCCGGGGAACCGCTGGTGGTCTACGACGATGGCACGCAGGAACGTTGCTTCGCCCACGTGCGCGAAGTGGTCGATTGTGTGGTGACTCTGATGCAGACACCGGGGGCAGCCGGGCGGGTCTACAACATCGGCAGCGATCAGGCCATTTCAGTCCGTGACCTCGCCGGGGAAGTGATTCGGCGTGTCGACCCCGCACTGTCCATTCGCTATGTTCCGTATCATGATGCCTACGGGGCCGATTTTGAGGACGTCCGTCGTCGCGTGCCGAACGTGTCTCGTCTGGAAGAGACGATTGGCCGCAAACCAATGTTGCCACTGGCGGCGATTCTGGATGATGTGATTGCCTGGAAACGCTCGCGGCTGTCGCGATCCGCCGCGGAGTAATCGCGGAAACGGGAAGGACTCTCGATGCCGCTGACTGTCGAAGACGCCCAACTGTTAAGGATGGCTGCCGAACCTCCTCGGACAGCCATCCGCATGCTCGACCGCTCGACGGCCTTCATGCCGCTGGTGGCGTTGGTGGTGATTGTTCCGCCGTTTCTCGTGGCTGCCTGTGC
Organism: bacterium; assembly: GCA_016125225.1. GTDB lineage: Bacteria > Planctomycetota > Planctomycetia > Planctomycetales > Planctomycetaceae > DSVQ01. The sequence continues at coordinate 44,483 of WGME01000027.1, forward strand.
TCCGTTTGAATCCGAGTCGGCCATGTGGGCGCTCAAAGCCCTGACGATCAATCAGGCAGAATCGCTGACGGAAGTGCTGATTCCCGGTGCCGGGCAATTGACCGATGTCGCGACAACCACCCCACCGCTGCAGGCGTGGCTAATGGCGTTGGTGCTGCCCCTCTTTCCAGAAGGCTCGATTGCCGCCACGTTGGCGGTCTCGGTCATGGCTGTGATCGCCAGTAGCGCGCTTGCCAGTCGCTGGGCACGAGAAAATGCCGGAACGACACTCAGCTTTGTGCTCGCCTTGTTCCTGGCCTTTCACTCGCAATGGCTGAAGATGGCGGCCACCGCGGCGCCAGACGCCTTAACACTGCTCTGCCTGATCGTGACGGGGTGGTCTCTCTGGGGCCATTGGCGACTTTCTCGCACGGTTTTCTCGGTTCGACTCCTGTGTGCTGGGCTGGCATGGACTACGGCGTTACTGTCAGGGTTCTGGCTCGCAGTGATGTTTCTGGTAGCGATTATCGCATGGGTGATGATCGCCATCCCACATGATCTCTCGGGTCGTAGTCCGCAACGCCGCATCAAAACGGTTTCGCTGCTTCTCATTCTCATCACCGGGGCCTCATTGGGAGGCTGGTGGTATGGAATGGTGCTGGAGCGCGACTTGCATGCGGCGATGCAGGTCTGGTTTCCTTGGTTGATGCACAAGGGGGATGCGTTTCGGGGCTTCGGCGGACAGACCTGGAAGAACGACCTCATCCTCTGGATTCTGCGATCCTGCTGGATCAGCGGTTTCTGGTGCCTGGGTGTCTGGGAGGCGTGTTCGAGCATCTATCGGCGCGAACGTTCCACCGCCAGCTTGCTGGCCAGTTTCATGTTGATCTGGCAAAGCGTGGGACTGGCGGGGCGTCTCATTCCCGGATTGCTGCCCGTCTGGGGCATGGTGAACGGTCGACCGTGGGAGAGTTTCGTAGTTCTCCCGGCAACCTATCTCGCGGCTTTGGGAGCCGTGCAACTGATTCAGCGGCGGTTCTCGATGTGGGCCGTCTGGCTAGCCCTCAATATTACCGTGGGATGCGTCGTCTGGGGACTCACCGGAAAATCGCAAATCGGCATCATCATTGGTGCCGCCGGTGCTCTGGTGCTGCTGTCGAGTGCTCCGCTCTCGATCGGTCTGCGTCGTTCCGGACTGGCTTGGAGCGAACAGGAATTCCGCACCTGGATTCAGGCCTTTGTTGTGATCAGCGCCTTGGGACATACGTTAGCCGGAACGGAAATGTGGTGGACGGCAGCGCCGAACCGTGTCACTTACAACCTGTTAAAACAGAAGCTGAAGACCATTGCCACCCCGGACCGAATTTCCTTGGTGATCTCGGAAACCAACGACCACCCGCTGCAGTTGGCCTATCTCACACGGTCTCTGTTTCCCAAAGCGGCCTGGTCGCAATCCGTGGGATGGGATGTCCGGCTGACCGACACGATTGTCAAAGAACTCGAACAACCGCAATCACGGATGCTGGTTCTGGAGTGGAGTCGGCGGGAACTGCGACTACGGGCCGATGTGGGAACGGGTTGGGAAGTGACCCAGGTGATTGATGCCACTCCGTACCGTGGTCGCCGATTCGTGGCCCATCTCATCGCTCCGGCTTCAAGCCGTTAAGCGTAACGGAACCAGTGGCACCGTCGGTGGCATATCGACTTCAGGGGTTGATCGCCCCGACTTTTCCACCAGCCGGACCAAGCCCTCCCAGACGCGATCAGCCGTCAGTTCGCTGTGACAGGCCAAGTGCTGCGACCCTTTCCACGGACACTCTTTGCGATAGCTCGCGGCACACGCCACCGTGGTGGAGACCATTTCATGCTGATCTCCCGGCGGGCCACTGCGTAGACTACTGGTGCAGGTGAAGATCCCCAAGGTCGGGGTTCCCAGTTCCGCCGCCAGATGCATGGGGCCGGAATCGTTACTGACCATGAAATCAAGCCCCGACAGTACCGCTGCCAACTGCTTGATCGACGTGCGGCCGGTGAGATCAAGCACCCGTTCGTCCCCCAGCGATTCGGTGAGTTGGCGGGCCAGGTTGCCACAGGCGTCGCGATCGCCTCCCCCACCAACAATCACCACACTGCCTGCATAACGATGTCCCGCGCGGGTTAGTACATCGGCAAACCGGTCTATCGGCCAGCGTTTCGTGGACCACTTGGCTCCCCATTGCACACCAAAAATCGGTCGTGGCAGCTGGCTGAGCCATTGGCGTGATGAAGCTAAATCCTGCGTGGTGACATTGATCCAGAATTCTCGCGGGACCGTTCCCAAACCCAACTCTTCGGCAACACGCCAATAGCGGGCATAGGCGGGCATCTCGCGACCGGTCCTGGGAATCGTCAAGTTGGTCACCGCACCAGCACCTTCGCGCGCAGTTTCGAGACCGACGCGCCAGCGGGCCCCGGTGGCGAACGTCATGACGGCCGAGCGCAACAGTCCTTGCAGATCCAATACCAGATCAAATCGTCCGCGACGCAAATCCCGCAGAGTTGATGCCGCAGCTGACCAACCGGGGCGTCGATCGACACAAATGAGGCCATCGACGCAGGGATGGCCAGCCACCAAGTCTTGCAGTTCCCGCTGAATAACCCAGGTCAGGGAACTGGTGGGAAACCGGCGTCGCAAAACGGGCAACAAGGGTAAGGCCTGCACCACATCACCCAAGGCGCTGGGCTTGATGATCGCGATTCGGCGAGCCGAGATGTGCCCCAGTTCCTGCGACAATTGCAACGATCTCCGCGTGAAAGTTCGTGGATGGACAGGCCCGCATGGTATGTCGGCCGGTGAACTTCTGCCAATGTCGGTTTTTATGACCGCAAGCCAGCGGAAAATCTCCCTCCACCAGAAATCGACAGATCGACACATTCCCAATGATTGATCTGGTGAAATGGCTTCGGCAGACGTAGAATTAGAAGTGCTTAGGCTGCTCACTCCTTGCCCGCCATCCCTCCGATTTGATGACCCCGCCATGCCACGAGCCTACCCGATTCCCGTCTGGCTGATATGCACACTGCTGGTCTTCACCCGTGGTGTTGTTTCGGCAGCGAATCCACCGGTGGAAATTCTCCAGAAGTATTGCGGCGACTGTCATGCCAATGGGGCGAATGAAGGCAGCCTGTCATTTGATCAGTTACTGAAATCAGAGAATGCCCAGGCGGATCGGCCCAAATGGAGCGCCGTCTGGAAAAATCTGCGGGCACAGATGATGCCCCCGGCCGATCAGCCTCAGCTTTCGGCGGCGGAAAAACATGCGATTCTGGCCTGGATCGAGCAGGACGTCTTCCATCTCAATCCGCAGCAGCCCGATCCGGGACGTGTGACGTTACGGCGACTGAACCGAACGGAATACCGCTACACCATCCAGGATCTGTTCGGCATCAGCTTCAATACGGAAGACGTCTTTCCGGCGGATGACAGCGGCTATGGATTCGACAACATCGGTGATGTGTTGAGCCTGTCTCCCCTGCAGGTCGAAAAGTACCTGGAAGCAGCCCGGATGATCACGAACAAGGCCATCCCCATGGAAGGCCCCCATGTTCCCACGATCTCGGTTTATCCCGACAATTTCCGTGATCCGAAGAACGAAAAACTGTCCGCCAAATTGATCCCGATTGCGGACGTGGTCAACCTGGAACGCAAGCAGTGGATCGAGCACGCCGGACCGTATGATGTCCGCATCAGCTATCGGTTAACGGGGGCGGAAGAAGCCACCAAGCACACCGGGGAACTGGTCGTTCAGGTCGATGACCGCGAAGTCAGCAAAAAGGATCTGGTCTGGGACAACAACGAACTGACGGCTCATGCCCGATGCGACTTCATCAAAGGACACAATCGCCTGGTGCTGTCGATCCGCCAGAAGACTGCGGCCGGTGAAAACGAGAAGACCCTCACCTTCAGCCTGAGAAAAGTGGAATTGCGTGGCCCTACCGATGGCAGCTACGTGGAGTATCCCGAATCGTACAAACGCATCTTCTTCGATGGCCCCCCGCCGGCGGAACCGGCCCAGCGCACAGCCTATGCCCGTAAAATCCTGAATCATTTCACCGAACGTGCCTATCGCCGTCCGGTGGAGGCCGAAACGCTTGATCGCCTGGTCGGCTTTGCCTCGGTGGTTGATGCCCGCGAAAAGTCGCAGGGGTTTGAGAAGGGGATCGCTGAAGCCTTAACGGCCGTGCTGGCCAGTCCGCGATTCCTGTTCCGTGCTGAGTCTCAACCCAGCCCCGATGATCCGAAAAGCGTGGTACCACTCGATGAGTACGCCCTCGCCAGTCGGCTGTCGTACTTCCTGTGGAGTTCGTTGCCCGATGAAGAATTGTTTCGCCTGGCCCATGAAGGGAAATTGCGAGCCGAGTTGAGGCCGCAGGTCGATCGCATGCTGGCCGATAAAAAGTTCGACCGCTTCATCGATAACTTTGTGGGCCAATGGCTGCGGACACGCGATGTCGAGACGATGAACATCGATGCTCGCCGGATTCTGAAATCCAAAAGCCTGGAAGAATCCTTTGCGATCTTCAATCGCAATCTGCGACGGTCGATGAAGGAAGAAACCAACCTGCTCTTCGGGTATCTCGTAAAAGAGAATCGTTCCTGCCTGGAACTGCTGACCGCTGACTATAGCTTCCTGAACGAAATGCTGGCCAACTGGTACGGCATTGAGGGGGTGAAGGGGAATGACCTGCGTAAGGTCGATCTGCCTGCCGACGGTCCTCGTGGTGGCGTGTTGACTCAGGCTAGTTTTCTGGTGGTGACTTCCAATCCAACGCGCACTTCGCCGGTCAAGCGGGGGTTGTTCGTGCTGGACAACCTGCTGGGATCACCAGCCCCGGCTCCGCCGGCGGACGTGCCCCCGCTTGAAGCCGTGAAGCAAGAGAAAGACAAGCCGTTATCCATGCGCGAGCTGATGGTCAAACATCGGGAAGATCCGCTGTGTGCATCCTGTCACGCGCGGATGGACCCATTGGGATTGGCTTTGGAAGAGTTCGACGCACTGGGACGGTGGCGGAACGAAGATCAGGGGCAACCCATCGAAACCGCCGGCCAACTGATCACCGGCGAGAAGTTCGGCAATGTCCGTGAGCTGTCGCGCGTGATCGCCAACGAGCGACGACAGGACTTTTACACCTGCCTCACTGAAAAGCTCCTCACCTATGCGTTGGGACGCGGGATTGAGTATTACGACGCTCCTGCTGTCGATGGAATCATTGAACAACTGCACGAACACAACGGCGCGATGCGAACGTTGTTTTATGGTGTCGTGGAAAGTGCTCCGTTCCAGCTCCGCCGGGGCGATGGAGTTGACTAGCTCCCCGACATATGCGATTTTACTGATGGACGTTGCGCTCCGTGGTCGATGCATAACTCACCTGCCTGCCTACACTCCCGCCTGACGGAAAGACGTCACATGTTCACACCCACCCCTGCCAATCGTCGCCAATTTCTGCGTGGACTGGGTGTATCGCTGGCCCTGCCCACTATGACGTCGCTGCTGAAGTCCACCGGTTTTGCGGCGGAAACCGCTGCCTTGGCAACCACGGCGGCCGGCTCACCGTTGCGGATGGCATTTCTGTATATTCCCAATGGCGTGAACGTGGCGGAATGGCGGCCGTGCGGAGAGGGAACCGAATTCACTTTCAACCACACGATGGAACCATTGAACGAGCTACAGTCGCACGTTCAGGTTTTCACCGGTTTTGAGCATAAAAACGGTTGGGCTGGGCCTGACGGTGCGGGCGATCATGCGCGAGCCAATGCCACGATTCTGACAGGTTCGCGGCCCAAGAAAACATCGGGCAGCGACATCCATGTGGGGGTTTCTGTCGACCAGTTTGCCGCCCAGCAGATCGGTCATCTCACACGGTTTCCCTCGCTGGAACTTTCATGTGATGGCGTCCGCAGCAGTGGCTCTTGTGATTCGGGCTATTCGTGTGCCTATCAGTTCAACCTGTCATGGCGCACACCGACAACGCCGGTCGCGCCGGAAAGTAATCCGCGGCTGGTCTTCGAACGGCTCTTCGGGGCCGGTGAAGGGGCCGAACGCACGGCCAGCTATCATCAGCGGCTGGAGCGACAGCGATCACTGCTCGACTTTGTGATGGACGACGCCGCCCGCATCAATCATCAACTGGGACGAACCGACCGTTACAAGCTCGACGAATACCTGACTGGTGTGCGCGAACTGGAACGGCGGATCGAGGCGGCGGAACGCTTCGGTGATCTGCCCGATCCCGGAGTTTCGGCTCCCGCAGGCATTCCAGGGGGCTATCGCGATCATATCCGTCTGATGGCCGACATGATGGTGCTCGCCTTCCAGACCGATTCGACGCGCGTCGGGACTTTCCTGATGGCACATGATGGCAGTAACCGCAGCTTCAACGATATCGGCGTGACCGATGGGCACCATGCATTGTCGCACCACCAGAGCGATCCCGAAAAACTCGCGAAAATCGCGAAAATCGATCACTTCTACATGGAGCAGTTCGCATATTTCCTGAAGCGGATGCAGGAAACCAAGGAGGCCGATGGAAAGTCGCTGCTGGAAAACTCAATGATCGTTTATGCCAGCGGCCTCTCCGATGGTAACCGGCACAATCACGACGACCTGCCTGTGATCGTCGCTGGCCACGGCGGTGGTCGCATGACGCCGGGACGGCACGTGAAGTTCCGCGATAAGACGCCGATGACCAACCTGTATGTCCGCATGCTGCAGGAACTGGGCGTGAACGCCGATCACTTTGGTGATTCGACCGGTAAGCTCGAAATTCTCTAGTCGTTGGCCGGCCGACATTTCTGGCAAATCTCTCGCCGAAAAGTTGAAGTCTGCGCTCGTGGTGCGTTTGCGCATCTGCGGGGAACCAACCGCCGGTGAACCGCGTCGAAATGGTGAATGCAACCCGTTTTGAGTCGTGGGGAATTCTCCTGTTCGGATTTTGCCGTTCGCGCAGGATTGGCCTCGCGACTCCAAGAGCATTGTTCAGCCTGTCACAAGAGTGTAGTCTGCAGAGATACGGAATCAGAATCGTACCTGTCACTCGACTTGCGTCCTGCTTTCCCGTCGGGAATATGGTGACTGCCTGTCATCGGCCAGCGAGCAAATGCTGGCACTTGTCGCGGTTGTCCATTGAAGATTTTATCACGGTGATGAATTATGGATTTTGCGGTTTGTCCGGCGTGCGGTCAGTCGGTTCTCGATGATGATGCGACCGAATGCCCGTTTTGCGGTTCTTCGATGAAGGCTCAATCGGGAGCCAAACCCGCGGCCCCCAAAGCCCCTGCCGCGAAGTCACCGACGAAGCCCGCACCAGAGAAAAAGCCCGCCAACAAATCGGCCGGAGATGATCTCCCGTTTGATACCTCGGCCAACATTCCCACGACGGTCATTCAGGCAGCTCGGCAGGAGAGCAAAGGCCGATCGTTGAAGGTCGTTTGCCCCATGTGCGAGACGGTGGGCTACGTTCCCACATCCGCCGCAGGCAAAGACGTCAAATGTGCCAACCCGAAATGTATGGTGCCCGTCTTTAACGCACCGGTGCCGGAACCTGAACCCGTTGCCCCACCGAAGCCCGTGAAAAAGGCGGGCAACCCGGTGATGCTGGGGGCGATTACTTTTGTGGTGATGGCTGCCGTAGGGGCTGGTGCCTACCTCTACTCCACTCGTCCCACAAATGAAGTGTTCGTTAAGCCAATCGATCTGACGAACATTCCCAAAGAGACTTCACCCACAGAGCCAACCGAAGCCACCGGCAGCCAGACACAAACCGCTGCGAATACCCCCGCGTCGTCTGATCCCGCCCCTGCAGCGACTGGTAAGCAACAGCAGCAGTTGATCGCGGAGATCCTGAAGGAAAGTTTGCAGACGTCCCTCCTTTCGGGCAGCCGGAATCGTAGCAAACCCTATTGCCGTCGCTTGGCGGCTGAAGCCTTTGCCTATGCGGGCGATACCAACGGAGCACGGCAACAGATTGATGCCCTTGGGAAAGTGGGGGGAGCAGAACTCAAGTTTTATCAGGCGTCTCCGTGGATCAACATCTTCTGGCAGGAACGTCAGGCAGGCAAGGCGGAGGCCGCAACGGCCGCGTTGAATGCGGCCCTGCAATCCACGGAAAACCTGCCCAAACGCGGTTGGGATCAGTTGGATATTGCCACTCGCCTGGCGGTGGCGTTGGTTCTCTCCGATCGCATCGATGAAGCCCAAACGCTCATCTCAGCGCATCAGACAACCGATCTCGATGGCGAAGTTTCTCCGGCGTTTCTCTGGTTGGCGGCCGACCCTCAAGTCACATCGCTGAGTGCGGTATTTGACCAGCAGCCAATCGTGGCACGCGAGACGCCTCAGGCCGCCGCCGTGGCTGCATTGTGTGCACTCCGTGGCGATCTGGCACGCGGACAGAAGTTTGCCCAAAGCTGGCCCGAAGCCAATGTTCGTGCGGAATGTCTCTCGGCATGGGCTGAGGGCGTAGTCTGGACTAAAGCGAACGATGCGGTTGCGATCATCGAGCCGGTGGTTTCCGATCTGCCCGCTCCTGCTCAGGCACTCGTCTACGCCCGAGCCGCACGTATCGCCGGGGCTCTCGAACAAAAAACCCCGGGGCAGGCCTTGTTGGCTAAGGGAACACAGGCGTTGGAGGGGCTCGCAGCCCCGACAGCAGTTGTTGTTCCCGGCACGAAAGAGATTGTCAAAACCCGGCCGACTTTTGATCCGGTCTGGCAACGGGCGGCTATGGCCGCGAGTGAACTGGCCGTGGCTCAATGGGAAGTCGCTGGCGATCTGGATCAGGCCGCTAAATGGCTAAAGCAGTCGTTGGAATACACGCGTGGATTGGGACCTGCCTTCCCGGCGATTTCCGCAAAGATCGTTGCCGCCGATCAGCTCGGTGCAACGGGATTACGAAATCGACTGAAGACCGAACTGGAATTACGAACTGATGACGAAGCCCGCCAGACGCTGGGACTTTATCGTCGCGGGTTAACGGACTATGAAACCGGTGCACAGCAGCGTTTTCGTCTGCAAACCATGATTCTCACGCGGGCTGCCCAGGCCGGCCTTGAAGCCCCTGTCTGGTCGATTGCCAGCACGCAACATGGTCTCGAAGCGGCTGATGATCGGGAAGAGTTTCTGGGAACCGATGTCGCGCTCTGGCTTGCCGAACGCTTTCATGCCACAGGCAAGACGGAATCGTTGCAGGCATTGACGGCCGCTCGAAGCGCCTTGGGTCTCAAAGATCTCACTCGTGCGCCTTCCATGATCTATGCCGAGCTGATGGCGGAAGGCAAGTACCGCGAGGCTTGGAACGCTCTCAATCAAGCGGGAGTCAAATCGGACTTGCGCGAATCACTGGTCCTCAAAGAAGCGTGCCGTCAGGGCTTTTCGGCAACCTCACTCGATACGGCCTGGAAAGCGATTACTCCAGTGACAGATGTCGTACTGCGAGAACAAGCGGTCGAATGGTTGAGCCTGATGGCGGCCCGTCGCGGAAAAGCGTACGAAGTGTGGAAGCATCGACAGGATTTGACCTCAGCCACGGAAATTCTGTCGCTCTCCAAGGGAGTCGTTCAGGGGGTGTCCGAACGGCTGGCTGTTGCCTCAGAAAAAGCAGAGACGGTGGCCGTCGAAAGTCCTCAGCCATGATGCCGGAGCCCGGTGGTTCCCCACAACGTCGTCGAGCCTGTGTGTTTTGCGGATCGAGTGTCGGAACATCACCGGTCTATCGCGACACGGCGATCCGCATGGCGAAAGCGTTGGTCGAGAACCAGTTTGATCTGATCTATGGCGGCGGCAGCATCGGGCTGATGGGGATTATCGCCGATACCGTGCTTGCGGAAAGGGGCCACGTTACCGGCGTGATTCCGCAGTTTCTCGCCACCAAGGAGATTATGCATCCCGCGGTGACCGACCTGCATACGGTCTCGTCGATGCATGAACGCAAAGCCTTGATGGCCGAACTCGCCGACGTGTTCATTGCCTTGCCGGGCGGTTTGGGAACCTACGATGAGCTATGCGAAATCTTGACTTGGGCACAGCTCGGGTTGCATGCCAAGCCCATCGGCATTCTGAATGTCGAGGGGTTTTTCAGCGGATTGGTGGAGCAGATTGATCGAGCCATGCTCGACGGATTCTGTCGCCCAGAACATCGTCGGTTAATGATCGTCGCCACGGAACCAGACGAATTGTTGACGGCATTATCTAGCTATCAGCCGGTGGATGCCTCGAAGTGGCTGCGTCCCGGCCAAGAGTAGATATCAGGCGGCTCGGGCCATTGCCGTTGATGTTCCCTGCAAACGATCGCGATAGCCTGACGTGGCTTGCTCGAATAACCGTGACAAGCCTTCGTTGAACAAGGGCATGCTGATTCCGAGTGCCCGGCGGAGTTTCCGCGTCTGCAACGATGTCTCACCAAGCCCGAAACCCGAGGGCAAGCCATCTAAAGTGGTCGGCGGTTGCCCTGCGATCCAGTCAGACCCCGTATGCAAAGCCAGTTTCTCGGCGAAGCGCACGGGATTGACTCGCTCCGCCCCAGCCGCATGGTAAATGCCATTCAATCCTGCCTGCCAGGCTTTAGCCAATATTGCGACCAGATCGGTTGCCAGAATGGGAGACGCATGCGGCAAGGGATTCAGTGCAAGGGGTTGCTTCAGATGCAGACCATGCAGCACGGAATTCAGCCAGGTTTCGGAATCGGGTAATGGACTCCAGCCAAAGGTGTGCGTTCGTAACATCAAGGCATCGGGCAGCTCAGCCAGAACAACCTCTTCGGCTTCCCGCAACAGTCGGGCCGCTGGAGACAGGCACAAGCTTTGGCTGTTCTCAGCATGGAACATCCAGGGCCCCGTGAAGATGGCGTCGGAAGAGATCAGCGTAAAGCTGGCTGAGAGGGCTTTGGCAGCATCCAGGCAGGCTGACAACGTTTCCAGTTCGCTGGTGACAGAGCGACCGTCCCAACTGCTGAAAGATCCCTGGCCGCAGTAAATGATGCGCCGAGGCACTTGCTGGCGAATTCGGACGTAATGGGCTGCGGCGGCATGGGCTGGACAATACGCAAAAGATCCGAATGCCCAGGACTGCCGATCATCGCGAGAAATGACACTGACTTGAGCTGTCTGCGAGAGTTCCGCAGAGAGATTCGCACCGACGACGGTTTCCGCTCCCACGACTAATACAGAATCCACGCTCGCCTCCTTGCGTCGGGTACTTCATTCACCGGCGTTATCCCGATGAATCGTTGCACGTGCCGGGAAGCGGGAAGTATAGGTGATGGACTTGGTCCCATCCAAGACCAGTTCCCACACAGATTGCCGTCGAAAGCATTCAGTCGAATGCTCAATGTGGCAGGACGGCGACGGCCAGCCCAAGCCGCGACTGCATGAATTCTTCATAGGCCGCCATGGCCTGTTCCGCAGACATTAAGCCTAGACGAATCACCGAAGCTGTCAGTTGCTTGGGGTCTTCGTGCTGAATGGCCAGGGCACACACCAATTGTTCAGGGGTCAACAATCCCAATCGAATTGCAACTGTCCCGAAGCGATCATCCGAATCGCCCTGCACGGCGAGAATTTGCTGCACCTGTGTAGCTGTCAGAAAACCGGATTCCTGAGTAATTTCGCCGATGCGCCGCGTCTGCAATGGAAGGTCCAGCACGCCGCGAGAGACCATTTCAATGCTGAGCAGTTTGCGTTGGACCAGCCACCGACTGAATCGGTGAGACGTGACCTGCTGATGCAATTGACGATCTTCCTCGGAGACGAGGGAGGTCATTGAAACCCGATTTCGTCCGGCAGATTTTGAGGCATACATGGCCCGGTCTGCGGCAGCAATCAGTTGTTGACCGACATTCTGCTCTCGACGACCAGGAATGGCGATGGCTGCCCCCAAGCTGCACGTCACGTTCAAGGACAAGTCATCGTATCGAAATGGTTCGCTGGCGATGCATTGCCGCAATCGCTCACACAGAACTGTTAAGCCTTTTTCCGTTGGCTGATGCACCAGAATCACAAACTCTTCACCACCATGCCGGGCGACAATGTCTGAGGCACGCACCGACAATTGCAGCCGGTTGGCAATCTGAATCAGGACTGCGTCTCCGCAGGGGTGGCCGTGGCTGTCATTGATCGACTTGAAGTGATCGACATCGGCCAGCACGATGGCTAACGGATTCGCTTCCCGTTGACAGCGATGGCACTCGCAACTTAGAGCTTCTTCGAAGTAGCTGCGATTGTAGATCTTTGTTAATGGGTCATGAATCGCTTTCGCCCGGAGTTGGCGATTGTGTTCAATCAGCCGCGAGTTGGCTTCGGTCAACTCGGCCTTCTGAATTTCATTCTGGGTGTTCATCGCCTGGGCTTGCAATGCCAATTGCACAAGTTGTTCATTGGCCTGCAACATCAGGTCGGTGGAATTCTTCACGCCAGCCATATCGACATTGAGCAGTTCGCCGGTTTGCTGGATGCGCAGATTGCAGTCTTCGAGAAACTGCTCGATTTGCTGACTATTCAAAGCAAACCAGCGTCCGGCGATGGCTCGCATGCGTTCCAGCGATTTGCCTTTGGCGGGACCACAGAGGTACTCACCAACCGCTCCTGCCAGGGCCGATGCGGCATACAGCGAAAACTCGGGAAGGGCTTCAAATTCCGCGAGTTTGTCTAAAGAGGATTCGTGCCAGGCAACGGCGTTCACGAGTGCCGGCGGAAACTTCCAATTCTGCAGCAACTGCGAGCCAACCTCAGCATGCTGGCATCCCAGGCTGGCCGTTTCCTGCTCGGCTAAAGGTTCGGCTATGACATCCAGTGCATCTAGCAACTGGCTGTATTCCTCGGGGATGGCTTTGAGCATCGCCAGCCGACCGATATCAAGCAGCAATCCCGCCAGGAAGAACTCACTGGGATCGCGCTCGGTATATCGGGCACTGAATCGTTCAGCGGCCGCGGCTTGGACGATCGATTGTTTCCAGTATTGTTGATAGTGGTTCGCCAGGGGCCCTCTTCTGAGTGAATCATCCGTTAGAGCAAAGCTCAAAGCCAACGTGGTTGCCGCAGTCGTTCCTAACAACGGAATCGCTCGTTCAATGGTCTTGACTTCACTGCGTAAGCCAAAATAGGACGAGTTCGCCGCCTTCACGAGCTTGGCACTGATCGCCGGATCGACTTTGACGATCTGGATGACGTCACCGATGACCGTTTCGGGATTACGCACCAGGTCGAGCAATTTCGAGGCGACGGCCGGCAAGGTCGGCAGATTTGATGACTTCCAGATTTTCTCCAGGGGAATCATCATCCACGCTCCGCAAGGGCATCAATTCTTACAAGGACGGATCACACGAGTCGAATTGAAACCATGAACCGGTAGCCATCAAAACGGCCAGTGAGTGAAACGTCCTGTTCCTTGCAGCACTTTATTGCCGCGAGACTTGCATCCACTTATCCAGCTTTTCACGAAGCCCATCCGGAGTAAACGGTTTGACGAGGTAGTCGGACACGCCAAACTGAATGGCCTGAACGACGCGTGATCGCTCAGCTTCGGTGGTAATCATGACGATAGGAATTTCGCGATTGCGGCGACGGATTTCCTGCAGCAATGTCAGGCCATCCATATTCGGCATGTTCCAGTCGGTCAGCACGACATCGAATGCCCCGGCATCAAACAGTTGCAGGGCTTGCACGCCGTCTTCCGCTTCCGCGACGTCCTCGACACCCAGCTTGTTCAGGCATCGTCGTTGAATCGAACGCATCGTGCCCGAATCATCAACCAGCAAAACTTTCATATCACGTTCTTTCCTGCGAAATGCGTACTGGAAGGAATTCAGAGAGTTAGATTTCGGTGAAACCGACTTCAATCGAAAGTGGACCAAGATCAGAGCTGAATTCGACGATCATCGGGGAAACATTCGAAGGAAAGTGCATCTGCAGGCCATTCCCCGTAATGACATTCGGCAAGCTGATCGATAACTCGTATTTCGCGAGTTGGGATTTCGCAGACCCTGCGATCATGTTGGTGACTTCTCCCACCGCATCGCACACTTCATCTGTCACGCTGTGAGCGATGGTTCCCACCATCCGCCGAAGAATTTCGCAAGCCATTTCTGAGGACATTCCCAGTACGATCGTGCCTTTGGCTCGTCCTGAAATTCCGATCACAGCAGTGACTTCATCTGACGTCTCGCCAGATTGTTTTAATCGCAGCCCGGTCCGCACTGGTGTGCAGTCGAGCATCATTTCAAATACGTCGCGCGTCGCGGAGATCAGCGGATTGACATATTCGGCAGTCAATGCCGCAGGAGTGATAACCGGTGCTTCTTGCATGATGTCGCGATTCCTCTCGTGGCGCGGGAGATCTACGCCTCGGCGAGGGCGTCCTGAGGACATCTGCTGCCGAAGCACGACGTTCATGTCGTCGTAGGACAACACTAGTTCGCAAATGGAGCAGTGGTGTCAGGATCAGATTGAAAAATCGCAGCCACGACAGAAATCTTGAATTGCGAGCCACTTCCATCGCGTTACAGGCATGCAATTTGAGGCAATTCCTTCAGGAAACCTGCCGAGTGAGGGAACGTTTGATCACATCCACTGTATTGATCGTTATTTTCGCATCCCAGGCGGAACGAAATGCGGAGGTAAATCCTGCACTCAAGGCAGGCAATGGAGATTTTTTCGCCAGATTGGGTAAACTACTGCAGAACACGTCGCTCAAATGCCCATCTCAAATGTTCGTAGACAATTGGTTTGTTCCCGTCTGTTGGAAGAATTCCGAGGTCTCGATTTTTGTATTGAACTTTCTTCTTCAAGCTTGGCCAGGAATTCGTCCACTTTTTCCCCGTTTCTTTTCCTGTGACAATCCGAGTTTGCGGTAGAAATGCTTCCACGCCGCATTTCTTACCGGAGACTTGTTGTCAGCGCTAGAATCCCATCATGAACGAATCTGAAATCTCAATCCTGATTGCTGATGACCACGAAATGGTCCTGGAAGGTCTCACGAGCGGACTGAATACCTTCCCGGATCTGAAAGTTGCGGGAACAGCCCGTTCGACAACCGATGCCGTCCATCAGGCCAAGCTGCTTCGCCCCCGCGTTGTTCTTCTCGACATCTGCATGCCAGGCGATGGCGTGTTCGAGTCTGCCCGGGAGATTCAAAGCTTGGGAATCGGTGCGAAGCTGATTCTCACCTCTGGCTTCATGGCTGACGTATTCATCTCGCAGGTACTGAAATTGAGGATGTCTGGCTACATCCTGAAAGGCGACTCGCTGCAGTTTCTCGCGGATGCCATTCGCAAAGTGACGGGCGGCGAAACCGTCTTCTCGCGACAGATTGAAGAGCGGGTCGTTTTCGATTCACAGCAGCACCGTTTTGTGGCCCGGTACGAGAGTGATCTGGCCATGTTGACCGGTCGTCAGTTGGAAGTCCTACGCCACTTGGCATCCGGCCAGAGTGTCAAGGAAATTGCCAAGCTGATGCACCTGTCCCAGAAATCTGTCGACAGTCACAAGTACCGCATCATGAATAAGTTAGGAATTCACGATCGGGTTGAGTTGTCACGATTTGCGATCCGGGAAGGCTTGATGGTTCCCTAGCCATTGCTTCCGATGTGGTTACGGAGATCGCGTTCGATTGCAACGACTCCGCAGGTAACTCTTGCGTTGGGGCCGATTCCGCCTGCGGAATGTGGTTCGCAGTTAGTTTATGTGCAGTGAACTGCAAACCGAGTCGAAATCTTCCATGATCTGGTTGCCGCTCCTGTCCATTGAGCTTCCACGATGCGACTGCGTCTCGTTGTTTTCTGCGTAGCCTGTGGCCTTGCGATGACATCGTGGTCAGATGCTACGCTGTTTGCAGCAGGCCAGCCTGGTGGATCTTCCAACCGGAGAGCCACTCCGGAAACTGCTGCTCAGGAGTTGGTAGTGGAGTCGGCCCGGAAAGAAGCAGCTGCGAGAAAGCTGCGGATCGCTCAACGCCGGGCGACCGGGACTGTTCCCTACCCGGCGGCTTATCCGGCCCGTTCTCTTGTCACTGAGCCCGGCTGGCTCCGCATCGATTACGGCATCGCACCGGGGACCGTTCGGGCTCCCTTTCCGATGCGGACCCCGGTGCCGAATCGCAATTAGATGGCGAATCTCGGCGATGTCGCCAGAAGGTACAACATCGCCAGACAGTCTCTGTCCCTGTCGGGTACTACGGCAGCAACTTGCGACCGAGGGAAACGCGCTGCACGAGGAACTGCACGGTATCGCTGTCGGGTGAGCCCACGGCATACACAAAATAGGCGTTCAAGGGCGAGAGCGTGGTCAATTGCGGGCCGAGCAGAATCGTGCCGGGTTTGCCATCCGGAGTCATTGTCGCGAGAAACGGCCCAGCCATTACTTCATTCGCTGACGATTGTGTGCCGTTTACCAATCCCAAGGCGGCCGTTCCGGGCAGACCGAGCGGTGAAACCAGAGCCACATCAACCGCTCCAAGTGCGGCGGTCTGTCGGACGGTTACCCGAGACTTAGTAGAGGCAATACGAGATGTATCATTCAGAAAGCTGGTCCCCTTAGGACCTCCCCCAGCCGCCACATGGGCTACGAACGTGAAGCTCTGTCGGGCCCGAATCGCCACAGTTCCCGTGATGATGGCCGGATTGCTGCCGGGATTGTTCTGATTGGCCGGAGATACAACCACCTGGTAGACCCCGGGGGTAACATCAAGCGGCCCCCGGAAGTTGGAGAACGTCACGTTGGAAAAAACACAGTTCAGCGTATTGGTGCCCTGAATGCCGACGCAGACGTCGACCGGCAGGGTATTCGGGACATCGAGTTGCTCGGTATCGAGCGCATCACCCGGCAATCCATGTGCGAAATAGAGTTCACCGGAATTGAACTGCGCCAGGGCTGACTGAGGCGAACACGCCCACACCGCCGCAACGGCAAGAACGCAGGCAGCCAAACGGGTCCAGGTACGGAGCATAACTCAAAATCCTATCTAGTGATGCGGCCTCAAGAATCACTGAACTGTCGAGATGACGCAAAGGACGCCCTGACGACAGATTTTCATTTCCTTGAGTCTGATGCCTTGGGACAACCGACGTCAAATGGAAATCCCATTCCAAACCGTCAGAGCGATGGAGTGTTCAGGTCGTACACTCTGTAGGGAGTCTGCCTGGTTTAGCTTGCGGATCGAGAGTCATTCCTGCAGCAGCAGACACTGCGAATCGTTACGATCGTTAAGACCCGCAGCGGATTGCCCACACGTCTTCTGATTTGCCGGCAGGATCGCTCGTGACTAGGCAGGGGCAACGTAGCTTTTGGGGGACATGGCGCGCCCCGCGCCCTGTGAATGCTTCAGGACGACCCCGCGCATGAACCAGACATTGCTGGAACCGGAACCACAAGCCGTGGACATGGAGACTGCCGATCGGACCAGCGCAGTCCTCGAAGACCGCATTCCCCCGCATCTCCAACTTTCCCGCCGCACAGCAGGAACGGTGTTGGCCTTGGGGCTCATCTACTTCTGGTTCTGCTTGAAACCTCTGTGGCATACCGATCTCTGGGGCCACCTCTCTTACGGCCGGTACTTATGGACGCACGGCACATTGCCAACGACCGAACCGCTTATGCCCCTGGCACGCGGCGTTCCTTTTGTCGATGCCCCCTGGTTGAGCCAGTTGATTGGTTATGGCGTTGAGAAAGTCCTGGGAATTGCCGGCCTGCAGGGACTGACGGCACTCATCATTACAGCCACTGCCGGCCTGTTCTATCACCGCTTGTTCACGCTCACCCGGTCCACAGTGTTCGCATGGCTGGGGTTGTGCACAATGCTCTGGATTGACTGGGCGAATCTCAGCGTGGCTCGTCCGCAGTTGGCTGGTGTACTGCTATTTGTCATCGTTTTGCATCGACTGACCAGTCGCTCACCACGAACGTCCGATTTCTGGCTGGTGCCTTTGTGTCTGCTCGCGTGGGCGAACCTGCACGGTTCCTTTGTGGTCGGCCTGGGTATGATTGCCTGCTTCGTCACCGGGCGATGGCTCGATCTCTGTTACCGCACCGGCACGCTGCGCAGTTGCTTACATGACACTCAGGCGAGACGCTGGCTGATCTGGTTGCAATGGTCGGCAGTGGCAACGCTGGTGAATCCCTGGGGGATCGGCTTGTATGCGGAAGTCCTCGCGGTGGGGGCCAATCCAAATCTGCAAGCCTTAACCGAATGGCATCCACTCAACATTCGCGCACCGCACGGCACTATCTTTTTAACCTGCTCCGTGCTGCTGATGGTTTTGTACCGGTTCACACCACGGAGAGTTCGGGCATGGGAACCCCTGTTGCTGATCGGATTGGGAGTGGCCAGCTTATGGTCGGCTCGCTTCATGGTCTGGTGGGGGCCTGTCGCCGCCTTGCTGCTGGCTCAGCATGGCCATGCGGTCTGCCGCCGTTGGTTCCCGTGGCGTGCGGAAGCCGCTCCGTCGCCGACGAATGGCAAATGGAGTGTCGTAGCGGTGGGACTCATCTGGATTTTTCTGGCCTACAGCCCTTTGGGTATGCGGCTGTTGCACCATAAGAACCCTGATCCAGCTAAGGCCCTGTCATCACAGACGCCGTTGGGCATCGTCGCCTGGTTGAACGAACATCCGCCCCAGGGACAGGTTTTCAATCCCTATGAATGGGGTGATTACCTGCAGTGGGCGGGCCCCAAGGATCTGCAGATTTTCGTCAATTCACATGCTCACCTGATTCCCACGGAAGTCTGGTCGCATTATCTCGCCGTCGTGGAACAGAACTCGGAATGGTCTGAGGTGCTGAACCGTTACGGCGTGAACACGCTCATTCTCGACGCGGAATACCGCTCGAACCTGATTCGTCGACTCAAAGAAAACCCGGACTGGACGCTGGGATACGAAGACGATCGCGGAGCGGTGTTTCTCCGCAAGCAACCGATCTGACGGATATCCCATGTGGTGTCTCCGTTAACTACCAGGCAGAGAATGCGTCCGCGGGTTCCGTAGTGAAAATGGAATGGTCATGATCTCTCGAAAGATCTCATCGCGCACGGTGTGGGTGACGCAATTCGTCTTCGTTGGTGCGTTTGCCGCCGCGTATCTATTAGCTCATGTCGAAACACGTTCCGCCCTCCGGGATGAAATCGGCTTGCTCGAGGCGATCGAACCGCTGCAAGTTCCCCGGTCCACGCCCCTGGTGATTGAACCGCTGTATGACGATCCGGAGTTGGTGAGCGACGAAGAACTCGCCGCGGTTTTGTGGAAGGTGCAACCGCGATTTCCGCAGTCGCATCTGAAACCGAATCATGTGGAGCATGCCTTGCGCACCTGGAGTGTGCGGGCCACGTTCCACGATCCCGAAGTGATGTCGGGCCGCGATATGGAAGAGTTTCTCACCGATCACGGCCGCTTTCTCGCCAGTTGGGGCAACGAGACGACGCCCCTGCTGAGCGAATTTGATGACGGCGTTTCTGTGCGTTGGGGGCGATTGGAAGGAGGCTCTGTCCATCATGATCACTGGCTGGCCTCGCTCACGGAAGCGGGTGTGACCATCGATGAACCAGTCTTCACACCTAACGGTAGAGACCACAGCATACGGGACGTGCTGCAGCGATCGCTACGCGATTTCCGCGTGGATGAAGTCGAAACGGAATGGTCGGCTTTAGCATACGGACTATGGTTGCCGCCGCAGTCATCGTGGACCATTCGCGATGGCCGTACAGTCTCTTTCGATTTGCTGGCGTCTCGGTTGATGCGGGGAGAACGCTCGCTGGGTGTCTGTTCGGGGACCCATCGTGTCTATTCCCTGATGGTGTTGATCCGTCTCGATGATGAATACCAGATTCTTTCGCCTGCAGCGCGGGCATCAGTCTGGTCGTATCTTGAAGGGGTTCGCGATGCCATTATTGCCAGTCAGTTTCCCGATGGGCATTGGCCGTCGAACTGGCCGCAAGGCGCAAACGCATTGACGAATCCGGCTCCCGACGAACTCTTCAAGCAGGTGATCGCCACCGGCCATCATCTGGAGTGGTTGGCAATTGCGCCGCGGGAACTTCATCCGCCGCATGATCAGATTCTGAAAGCCGCGGACTGGGTCATTCGAACCACAAGGGAGCAATCACAGTCCGACATTCTCGCGCGTTACACGTTCTTCAGCCATGTCGGCAATGCCCTGGCCCTGTGGCGGCATACTCATCCGGTCGACTTCTGGACCGCATGGGAAGCGAACCATCCCGACTATGCCCCGGCCGAACCGGTCTCTGCTCTGGAAGCATTGCCTGTCAAGCGGCCTGAAACGGCGGCTCATTGATCGTTACAGCGATCCGACTCGAAGGTCATACGGTGCCAGCATACAGAACGATTGGTTCCGCTTGACCGGGGCGATAGAGCACTAGACCGCCACGAGGATCGTTGACTCGCACCACACAGTCGGGCTCACCCGCTACATGGCGTTCCAGAATGGCTTCGAGCGCCTGGACAGCCGCAACCGTTTGCCGATCGGCGGCGAGATCGTTATAGCCCAGGGACTGCATTTCGCTCAAACGCTGGCCGCGATCCGATTTCTCTCCGGCATATTCCACATAGGCCACTTCGCGGACGAAGCGTTCCAGCACTTCGATGCCGTAGCCCCGTTGTGAACGCACGCCCCAAGGTTCCATAAACGTACCGTTGTAATGGTTGTTCATGGTGGTTTTGAGAGTAAACGGCGTCCGCTCTTCCACGGTGCATTCCACGCCACGCTTCCGGCTGTGGCCATTCCACACGCCGTTATCGAACCGGAATTGCACTTCCTGTTCGACATAGCCAGGGAAGTTGTCGGGTGTGACCCACGACGTATGAATATCAAAGGCGGCTTCGCGGCCGTCGGCATATTCATAGATCATGCGTAACTGGTTGGTGTCCCAGGTGGGGCCATCTTTCGTCCCGACCAAACCGCGCTGGCCGGTGGCCATCACGGTCTTCAATTTCCCACCGAAGGTAAAGTCGATGAGCTTGATGTAATGCACGGCGACATAAGTGCCGGGGTTACGGCCGACGATCCATTCCGCGAACTGGCCGCCAGAGATCGACTTGGGTTCCAGCAGCGAGCAATAGCCCGTGTTAACGTGCTGCAGCACATCGTCATGTACCAGTGTCCGCAGCTTTTTGTGATCCGGGTCGAGCAGTTTGTGATAGACCACTTTCGCCAGCAACTGCTTCTCGGCAGCAATCGCGACGAGTTCATCCAACTCGGAGAGAGACAGCACCGAGGGCTTTTCGATGAGCAGGTGAGTCCCCGTTGACAACACCTTTTTGGCCGCTTCAAAGTGACGGTTATCGGGTGTGGCCACGCAGGCGAAATCGACGCCGTGCGACAGCATCTGATCGACGGCGTCCGTTCCGGAGAAATTCGTAAAGGGAGCCAGCTTCTCTTTAAGCTCCGACTGATATCGGGCCGCCCGTGTCCCTGTGCGTGAAGCCATCGCCACTAATGGAACGGCGACATCTCCATGACGGCGGTCGTACAGGCCTTCACGGTGGACCTCTTCGAAGAAAGGCCGGTACGTTTCATCGAAGATCATGCCGACGCCGACCATGCCGGCACGCAACTGAGGCTGAGTCATTCCGTGAATTCACTTTGACAAAAGAGACGAAGATCCGTGGTCGCAATCACGCCAGTCCGTGAGGCAAGATTGTCACGGCGAAGCGGGCTGGCCGCAACCGAGCCTGTCGGAACCGCCCGTCATGCCAGAATTTCCTGCACCACATGGGCCGGTCGTCCGGCTGTGATGATCTGCGGTTGCCCGTTGTAGTGGTAGCTCAGTTCATTCCAGTCGAGGCCGAACAGGTGCATCAACGTGGCCTGGTAATCATTGGGCGTGACGACGTTTTCGACCGCTTTGTGACCGAATTCATCGGTGGTTCCAAACGCCATACCGGGCTTGATACCGCCGCCCGCCAGCCAGATCGAAAAGCCTTGACCGTTGTGATCGCGACCATTCTTTTCTGGCGAGCCCTGATTCTGAGTGACGGGGAGTCGCCCGATTTCGCCGCCCCAATGGACGATGGTTTCGTCGAGCATGCCGCGCTGCTTGAGATCGGTGACGAGAGCCGCGGCAGGTTGATCGGTACGACGGCAGATGGACGGCAAGGCTGTCCCCAGGTGGCTGTGGTTGTCCCACGGTTGGCCCGCGAGGAAGAGCTGCACGAATCGCACGCCCCGTTCCACCAACCGTCGGGCAATCAGGCAGCGTGTGCCATATTCCCGTGTGGCGTCATCGTTCAAGCCATACAGTTCCTGCGTGGCTTTGGTTTCCTGCGAAATATCGAGAGCTTCGCGAGCCGCCGTCTGCATGCGAGCCGCAAGTTCATAGCTGGCGATGCGGGCATCCAACTCATTCTCGGCGGGAAACCGTTCGGCATGACGGCGATTGAGCGTTTGCAGCAGATCGAGATTCTGCCGCTGAGGTTCACCACGCAAATGCGGCGGGGCATCGAGATTGAGAATGCGCGGTTCCTGCGGTCGCAAGACCGTGCCCTGATAGAGCGCGGGCATGAAGCCGCTCGACCAGTTATTGACGCCATCCACCGGGTGACCACCGGGATCGGTCAGCACCATGTAGGCCGGTAGATTCTGCGTTTCCGAACCGAGACCGTACAGCAGCCACGACGCAAAGTGCGGCCGACCGAGCACGCCCGGAATGCCCCCGTGAAAATAGCGAATGGACACCTCGTGGCCATTGGCTCCGGTGTGCATGCTGCGGATCAGGCACAGGTCGTCGGCAATGCTGGCCGTGTACGGCAACAGTTCCGAAAACTCGGTGCCACATTCTCCGTGCTTGGAGAACTTCCACTGCGAACCCAACAATTTCTTGCTGGCTTCATTGACGAAGCTGAAGCCGATTTCACCGGTGTAATCGGTCCCGCTGAACTTCGTCAGTTCGGGCTTCGGGTCGGTCAGGTCCATGTGCGAAGGACCGCCGTGCTGGAACAGCGAAATCATCGCCTTGGCTTTTGGCGTGGTCCGCGACGTCTTAGCTTTCAGATCGAAGACCTGTGGCGTCTGCGGAATCTTCGCCGGTGCTGCGGCGGCTTGTTCCTGCTGCATCAACCAGGCCAACGCCAGCGAACCCACACCGAGCGAACCGTCTCGCAGGAACGCCCGACGCGCCATCTGATCCCAAGAGTTCATCATAGTATCCTGTGCCGTTCTGAACGGGTGCTGATCGTCGCCGCGACTTGGAGAACAATTATTCGATGTACAAGAATTCGTTCGAACTGAGCAGGGCCTGACAGAGGTTAGTCAAGGCTTGCCGCGATGCACTGCGGTTCTCGGGCGGCTTGACCAGTGTGGGCATCTGCACGGCTACAAAATTGAGCGCCAGTTTCAATTCGTCGTTTGAAGGTTCCCGAGAATAAGCCAATTGCCAGGCACGCACGATTTGCCCGGCCAGTGTTTCCAGCGACTCTTGCGGGCCACGAAACTCAGAGACCGACGCGAAGGTTCGGGCCGATTCCCCCGGGGGAGACAGAGTCAAAGTTACGGGCCAGTTGAACGTGTCTGATGTGTGGCTTTGACGACAATCGACAACCAGGTCGATCACTTCACCGGCTTCAACGTTGCAGGGCGTGATGTTGGTGGCCAGCTTGTTATGTTGGGCTACCCAATCGCCCAGAATTCCCTGACGATTCGACACCACGCGGCCACGCACCCCGTCGCCATTTTCGGAACCGTGTGACAGTTCCCCCTGCAGTGCGAGCAGACCAGCTTGCGGTGCAATCCAACGACGAATAACACCCCGTTCCGCCTGATCGGGATGGCCCCCCGAGGCATCCAGCAGGACCCAGCCGAACTGCGAGTCCGGCAGGTTAGGTCCGGCTTGCCAGCGCGACCCGGTCCAATGTGTCAGTGGGGTGAACGAGGCTGTTTTTCCTTCCGCTTCGTTCACCGAACCAAAACCATAGGCCCACAGTTCCGTGGTGGGGAGCGGAAGCGACGGAATGAGCTGGCGGACGGAGTCGCTCACCGGTTGAGCTTCCTTCGCAGCTCGATCCGCCAGTTGAGCCGCCTGATTGAGAATAAACTCGCCGTTGAGCAGCATCAGCGATTGTGTTGCCACCGTTGAGAACGAACGACTTTCGCAGTTGGTTTCCATTACCGGGGCATCAAAGGCCTGCAACATGGCAACCGGTCGGCTGCGACGGACCTGCACGTACATGCTGCGACGGGTTTGTGCCCCATCGACCACCACCTGACCAGTGTCGTCTTCTTTGATACCGACGGGGCTGCCACCCACACTGCGATCAAGTTGCCCCGAAGCCGCCAGCATACGATCACGCAGAGTTTCGGCTTCCAGACGCCGCAGCGAAACCGGGAAGACGGACGCCACCTGCTGACTTTGAGTGCCCCGCTGCTGCCGCCAGGCAGTGGAAGACATGATCAACCGGTGCAGATGCTTCAGGCTCCAACCCGAATCACGGAACTCCGTGGCCAGCCAGTCGAGCAGTTCGGGCTGTGTCGGGCGGGCACCGAGACGACCGAAGTCGGCCGGTGTGTTAACCAGCCCCACACCGAAATGGTGCATCCAGATGCGGTTGACCATCACGCGGGAAAACAAGGGATTCTCGGCATCGGTTAACCAGCGAGCAAAGGCCAGGCGGCGACCCGTGGTGTCGCGCGATGGATCGTCGAGGGGAATCACCGGTGGTTGTCCATCGGGGGCAGCGACAGTCAAACCCGCAGGCGCGACCATCTGTTTCGGCTGCTGAAAATCACCGCGATAAAACAGCTTGGTTTCCGGGCGATGATTGGGGGGCTCCACCAAAGCCTGTAAAAATTCTTCGACCGGCTTTTTGCCACGGACTTCGTTGATCCGCTTGTCATACTCTTTCAAATCTTCCGCCGCCTTCGGCAGATATTGGTACAGCACTCCCGGCGAGATGTTCACGCTGGGGTTCGCCATCAGCAACTGCTTCTGCTCATCCGAACGTTTGTCGGCGGGTGTTTCATAGGCTTCCCGCAGCTGCGCCCGCAGGGGTTCTTCGAACTTCATCAACTCCATGTCGAGCGCTTGTTGCATGTACTCGGCTTGCTTGGCCGCACGCTCATCGGCAATCGCCTTCGCTTCGACTTCGATTTCACTGGCTTTTTGACGGTCTGCCTCGGTGTAGAGGGAGATTCGCCGGGCATCGGGAACTTGCCAGGCCTGCCAGTCCAAAGCAGGTTCAAAGACGGCACGAATCGCGAAGTAATCAGTTTGAGGAATGGGGTCGTAACGATGATCGTGACACTGGGCACACTGCAGGCTGAGTCCCAGCAGCGATGTGCCTACGATCTTCAACGTATCGGCCATCACCTGATTGCGGCCTTCCGGCGTATTGGCACCGCTGCCGGTCCCATCGGCTGCCATTCGCAGAAAACCGGTCGCCGTCAGCAAGGCGATCTGCTCAGGCATCCAGTCACCATGCTGACGCCCGGCCAGCTCATCTCCCGCGAGTTGCTCTTTAATGAACTGGTCGAAAGGCTTGTCAGAATTGAAAGCCGCGACCACCCAATCGCGATATTTCCAGGCCCAAGGCCGCATGGTGTCGTTGACCGTCGCCCCATCGGAATCGGCATAGCCCGCGACATCGAGCCAGTGTCGACCCCAGCGTTCCCCATAATGCGGCGAAGCCAGCAATTCGGTCAGCAGTTGGTCGTACCAGCCATCATCAGTGGATTGCATCCAGCGGGCGAGTTCTTCCGGCGTGGGCGGCAGGCCGAGCAAGTCGAAGTAAGCTCGAACAACCAGGGCCCGCCGATCCGCATCGGGAGCAAACCCCGCCGCCGCATTGGCAGAATCGATTGCGGAAGGATGCATGACCATGAGCGCATCAATCGGTGTCCGTACCCGCAAGGAAGGAGCGAACGAATTCAGCTCAGGAACATCGGGCGGCGTGATCGGACGGAACGACCAGAAGTCGCGTTCTTCCTGCGTGATGCCCAAACCCGGGGGTATCGTTTCCGGCTCGGGGCGGGCAGTCTTCGCTCCCTGAGCGATCCAGCGTTCCAGAGTTTCCAGTTCCGCAGGCGTGACTTTCTTCTCACCCGGCGGCATCTCACCGCTGCGAATGCGTTCCAGCAGTTGACTTTCCGCAGCGTTCTCTAGGGAAAGAGCCGGACCACTGTCTCCCCCTTTGATCAGCAGTCGAACCTGCCTAAGATCAAGCCCCCCATGCACTTCTTCGGTTGCACCATGACAATCGAAGCAATGCGCACGAAAGATGGGACGGATATGTTGTTCGAAAGTCAGCGTGCCTTCATCGGCATGGGCAGCCGATGTCGCAGAAAACAGGGTAGCGAAGACGATTGAAGCTCGGCAAAAAACAGAGAGCACCGGGCAGAAACTTTTCCGGGGGCAATCCATGCTTCAATCCTTCGTACGCAGGCGGGCTTTCCCGCAGGAAAGCGATGAGCGGGGCTGTATTCTATTCATCAATCGCGGCTGATGCCAGTGCGTCCTGAGTCAGTTGTGAGCAAATGTCCCCTGACTGAGCGGTTCGACTGTCCGACATATACAGTCCCTCCATTGCACTGGCTGTACCCTGAGTTACGGATATTCCGAGTTTATTATCCTCTTCTGATGCAGCGTCTTGTGCGAAGAGATAGCGCTCCACAGACTGGATTCCACTCTGATCGCTCTCAGCCGAACCTGCCGTCCGCCCATCGCTGGAAAGCCTCAAGCCATCGTGGTAAAAGTGATCCACGGAAATAAGGCGAACCAGCCTTCCGACAGTCTAGTCTACTGCCATAAATGTGAGACCTCGCACGTTCCCGTAGCTCAATTGGATAGAGCGTCGGCCTCCGGAGCCGAAGGTTAGAGGTTCGAATCCTCTCGGGAATATTTGCCCTGTTTCAGATCTCCATCAGATTTGCGGACTTCTGAAAAACAAGCTGGAAATAAGGCATTCCGGCGGTCAGCTTGCGGCTTCGTGTCGCTTCTTACGGCTACCTGTTGCAGCGCATTCTGCAGCGCGCCGCCATCAGTTGAGGCGGCGCGGAAGTGCTCATCAGTGACCTGCAGATAGTGTGCCGCTGCCACTTGGACGCTATTTCCCAACCATTTGGCGACGACGTGGGCCGGAAATCGGTTGGCCAGGTCGGTCTCGCACGAAGCCCGCAGGTTGTGAAAGGGGCGTGTCCAAGGCTCTAGCCCCGCGCGGCGAATCATTCGCAGCATCTGAGTCCGAAGATTGGCCGAGCGACTGCGAACACGCTCAACGACATAGACAGCGCCGTCAGGAGCAGCGTGGAAGGCGGCTTCCAGAAATGGCCGCAGCTCGGGAAAGAGGGGAATCACGCGACATTCCTTCCCGGCATGGTGGGCAGTTTTCGGCGACCAGATGGTCAACCGATTCTCTGCCCAGTTGACATCTTCCCACCGCAGAGTCAAGGTCTCAGACGGAGTTCGCAGTCCGCCAAAACGAGCCAGGGCGATAATCAACTGCCATTCAGGATCAGGTGACTGATCGATGACCCGGCGAATGTCAGCGACGGAGATGAATTTCAATCGATCGGAATTGGGGCGAACCGTCCCCTTCAGGTCACGAAAGGGACTTTCGCTGATCAGTTTTTTCCGTAGCGCGGCATTGAAGAAGAGCTTGGCGATGGCAGATCGTTTTCGGCAGGTATTGGGTGCCCATTCCTGCCGCATCATCCACAAGACCCACTCATCAGCATCACCAGGGGTGATTTCCCGCAGTGGCTTATCTGTGGTGAAGAAGGTCACCAGGGCGTTACGAGTCTGCAGGTACATCGACCGCGTCCCCGGTTTCACATCGCTTCGACTCGTAATATAGGAATCCAAGTAGGGACCGAGCCGCAGTGACTCGCGCCGCGGAATCAATCCCACTTCCGACAACTTGCCAGCCAAATAATCGTCCAGGCGGGCCACCCAACGCGACACCTCGTCATCTGGTGCAAATCCCGTGATTTGCGAGGCCACCAGAGCTTCCACCATGCGGCGAATCTGATCGGCTTGCTTGGCAGGCATCTTGCCGAGTCGAATCGTTCGCCGTTTTCGATCCTGAGCTATGTACTGCAGGATACGACAGCCGTTTTTCTGCGAAGTGATCGACGCCATGGTCAATGTCTTTCATGCTGCCGTTGTCGGATGCAGTCCGAGACGCTGCTCCAAATATGCTTGCACATCAGCCGGCCGATAGCGAACACAACGCTTCCCGATGAGTACCGCTTTCAACGGTCCACGCGGGTAGGTTTCTTTTCTCAACTGCCCTTCACTGATTTTCAAGAGCTTTTGAACTTCAGGGGAGGTCATGAGTTCCAGAATCGGCTCTGAGGCATTCTTCCCATCCATGGGATCAAGCTCCTATATCGCCACATTCGCACCAAACGGGAATTCTGTCACCTTACGCAGGGTGCCAGCCCGTCGGGCCTTGTCACTCCATTTGAGGCTCAAGACCTCATCGTCGATAGCATTACATTCCAGGAGTTCATGAAACACCGCTTCTAAATCGCCTACATTCTCGACCACAAGTTCGAGTTGAGACGCAGCCGTGAGGATGTAGCCAATCGCATTCTGCACTGACTTGATGGCAGTCATCATGGAACGGTTCAGGCGTTCCACTGGTCGACGCGGCTGACCTGCCAGTTCCCGCATAGCCTCAATCGCTCGACGCCAGTCGGGTAGGACTTCTGCACGATCCTGATGCCGTCCCTTCCGATCCGGCACGGTCGATGTCAAGACGAATGGGGGGTGAGACTCGAATCTCGTGATATGTGAGATCACATCAGCGAGTCGGTCTAAAACGCCTTGAGTCGTCTTAAAACCCTCTTTATCAGCGAACCACCCTCGGCGAATCTGGTATTCAATTCTCGTCGCTGATGCCGGGACTTTGCCTCCCCAGCGAGTCTGAATCATGGCCTGCTGATAAGCTTCAGACTTCTTGGCGAACGTTTCGCGCAGCTTGTCATAGATCGTGAGTTTGAGAGTGCCCGTTTGCGCGGTCAGCCCGGTCGTTTCTTGGCCAATACGATAGGGGGCAGTGTTCCGTATCGTCCCCACATACTGCTTGGCCTCACAGGCGACGGCGAATGTGTCATCCCAATTCCATTCGGATAGATCCAGGCAAATGTCAATTCGCCGTATCCACTCGTCGACCAAATCCAGATCGAAGGACTCGAAGAAGTTGAAAATCCGCCTCCGCAATTCTTCGGCACCGTGGATGACACACGATTCGCCAGGAATTTTGATGTAGAAATTGGATAGATGCCTGGAGGAATCAGCTCTCGAGGAGAGGCCAATCGTGACACCCAGATACTCGAGTCGAAATTCATAGTGCACGCTGGGTCCCGATCCCATGCCCCGCTCATAAACCAACCAACAGCCATCGCCCATGGCTAGTGGATAGGGGGCACGATGGTATTCTGCCATTTTCTGCAGGCGTTCTAACTCATCAAACAGCGGCTTTGAACGACTTCCGTGCGCCATGCAGCCCGCAGTCTCGAACCAGTCGAATGCCAGGACTGCGGAGACTTGTGGAGTGTCGGCATTGACCACTTGGCGAGTTTTATGGTGCGTGATACTAGGGCACGCACCATCAGTCATCTCGTCTGGGGAGCCGTCGCCTTCGCTCGCGGACTCCTCCGGCTGCGGTCTCCCTCGTCCTCGCCGCTCGTCACCGCTCGCGTCGGCCACCGGCCCCCCCGCTGGCGCGTTCCCCCCGGTGCCAGCCGCAGGTCTCACAAGCGGCATACTATCGTTTTCAAGATTGGCATCCATGCGTTGGTTCCTTGCTCAGTCTACACCACCATCGAAGCGTAATCCTGTGGCACCATAGGTTCCCAAGTCACCACCGAGTTCGTCGCTGGCACGAATCCACATGGCAGTTCTCCCCCGCCGACATTGCTCCATCACAGCTTTCTTGGTGTCCGCTTCGATACACCACACCTCAGACTCTGACGGTAGGCGAATTTCGGGGGCTTCTCCCGCAATGGTCCGTTTCCATTGTTCCAACGCCCAAAACATCAATTGATTCCGAGATAGTCCGCATTGACTTGCCTGCTGATCAAACCAGTTCAGCAGTTCGTCATGCAGGTAGACTTTCTGTCGTTCCAGAGGAGCCATATCCTGGCCGAGTTTCATTCCATAAATCCGAATCAGACGCTCGGCCTGTTCTTCATCGGCCGGACTATCCGCAATCCGATGCAACTCCCGCACATTCTCTTGCTTAGACCGGAATCTGGTGATGAGTTCCCGCCATTCCAAGCGGCATTTCTTGGCCGTATCCCCTCGCAGCCACAGTTCGACCACGTCTCCAAAGGCAACGTAACACGTCTCGGGCATATCCAGCTTGTTCAGCCACTTTCCAAACCAGGCTGTCAGTCGCAACCAGGTCGAATCATCCTCCCCGACTACGACCCCCGGAACAGTCGGAGCCTTGGGAAAGTAAACCGCCCGAAGATAGCCTCGAGAGACGAGCCTATTCACCGCCATTCTTCCAATTCCAAGCATCTTGGCGGCTTGGGCTTGTGTGATCAGTCCATCAGGATACTCCTGCAACACTTCTGCATACCATAGGAGGAATGCAGCCCCGACATCCGACTCGGTTGGCTTTTCCAGCTTGTCCGACACGTTACACCGCCTGTTACATGTGTCACACGATGTGTATCTCTATCGGGAAGACGATACCAGCACCAAGAGCAGAATTGAACTTCGTGCGGATTTCAAATTCCGAGTGCATGCAAGAAATGCATGCATCTTCATGCAACAGCACAGCAAGATTCCCTCAGTTCATCGGCGCGGGGCTCTGCAGGCCCGAAGTCGTCCAAATGGGAAATACGGAGTCCAGAGCGCGACTGCTATCGCGTCCCTCTTTCCAAAGCGAAATTCCCCCACCGCGACTGTCCAACCTACGGCGTGTATTTGATAGACGATGCACATACTCACGAGCAAGACATTACATGAATGTGTCGAGAAACGCTTAACCTAACCGACATAAGCCCGTTCGGTCATCCATGCGAAGTGGCAGACCTGACTGGGAGAAGGAGGCCGACTACCTAAACATTTAGCTCAGACATCTAACGATTTGCTAACGAGAAGTTAGAGATTTGCACAACTCAGATCGTTGCTGCGAAGTGGATGAAGTTCCGCTCTATCCCTCACACACGCAAACGGGCCTCACCGGATCGAATCCCGGTCCCGTAGGCGTATCCCGTCGTTCCACAGAAGGTTGAGAAGATGCGGCGACGGTATCAAGTAAACATCACGACCAAGCGGAATGGCAATTCGTGGCGCTCTTGATACATCGCCAATCCCAATCAATTAACTTCCGTAAGTTCCCACCATTGTCGTTTCGCAATAGGTCGCTTGCCGGATGGGTTCACAACAGAGTTCGCAAAGACCAAAGTTTTGGAAGTCGCAGGAGCGGAGGTCGACACGCTGGATGATCGAGCAATCGGTGCAGTTGGAGTAGCGATCTCGGCGGTCAAGGTTCCCGTCCGCGTGACCTGCACAGTGATGACAGCCGTTCCAGAGAGGGCGGGCGAGCCATTGTCGGTAGCACGGACCGTCAACGCAAAGCTGTTGCGACTAGCCACGGAACGCGCCAGTGTCAACACGCCGGTCGACGGGTTGATCGCAAACGTATTTCGAGTATTACCGCCGATGATCTCATAAGTGAGCGTCTGACCGACATCGGGATCTGAGGCCGTGACAGTTCCCACGACTGACCCCGCAGGGGCACGCGTTCGGATGGTGAAGGTGTCTGGGGTAACGGTGGGAGCACGGTTGGCCGGCGGAGCCAGACGGGTCAATGTGAGAGTATATTCTGCGGTGTTCGCGCTGACATCCCCGGTCCCTGTCAAGGCGTTGTAGCTCGTATTCAAAAAACTCGAAACGCCCACGTAATAGGTTCCCGTGGTGGCAAAGGTCCATTCCAGATACGACTCATACGATGGGTCTTCGTCAGGGTTGGGACCATCGTCGTTGGCGATGAGCTGGTTGCCGGCGGCATCGAAGACCCGCAGATACGAGTTGAGCAGGCTGCCGTTTCGGTTGTCGAAATCCAACGCAATCCGTTCACCCGCCTGAGCCGCAAAGCTAAACATGTCCACGTCTGTTGAGATGTCAATCGTGCCGTTCCGGATGCCGGAACTGGAAATGGCAACGGCCTCGGAAATCTGGTCATCCGGGTCATCTGCCCCGCCAAAACCCAGCCGGGTCAGCGTGACGGTGTATTCACCGGTACCCCCACTGATATCACCTGTACCAGTTACGGAATTATAGTACAAATTAGGATAACCCGACACGCCCACGTAATACGTTCCTGCGCTGGCGAATGTCCAATCTATATAGGACTCATATGACGGGGCTTCGCCGGGGGTTGGGCCATCATCATTGGCAGTGAGGTAATAGCCAGCGGTATCGAACAGACGAAGGTACGAATCAAGGTCGCTGCCATTGCGGCGATCGAGATCGATCGCGATCCGTTCCCCTGCCTGAACTGAAAAACTGAACATGTCAACGTCTGTTGAGATGTCAAGCCCGCCGTTCCGGATGCCGGAACTGGAAATGGCAACCGCCTCGGAAATCTGGTCATCCGGGTCATCCGGGCCGCCGAAACCCAGCCGGGTCAATGTGAGGGTGTAGTCTCCGGTGCTCCCACCGACATCTTCTGTCCCTGTCAGGGGATCGTAGCTGGAATTATTGTGACCCGACACGCCGACGTAGTACGTTCCCGCGCCGCCGAACGTCCAATCCAGATACGACTCGTGTGAGGGGGCTTCGCCTGGGGTTGGGCCATCGTCATTGGCAATGTACTCGTTGCCAGCGGCATCGAAAATTCGGAGGTACGAATCGAGGGCGCTGCCGTTCCGGCGATCGAGATCCAACGCAATCCGCTCCCCTCGCTGAACCGTGAAACTGTACATGTCGACGTCCGTGGGGATGTCAATCACGCCGTTCCGAATGCCGGAGCTGGAGATGGCAATCGCCTCGGAAATCTGGTCATCCAGATCGATCACGGTTTCATTCACATCGGTGATGGTGACCGTGAATGCCTTCTCAAAGAACAGTCCGGCTTGGTCAGTCACCCGGACCCGGATGGAGTAACTGTTCTTGGACTCGTAGTCAAACACCACGGCGCTTTTCAGCTGATTGCCCACGATTCCGAAGCTGGCGTTGTTGGTGCTGCCAGTGCCACTCACCAGACTATAGGTAAATGTGTCGCCTACATCAGGGTCTGTCGCGCTCAAGTTGCCAATGATCGTTCCGATCGGTTGGTTCTCGGCAATCGAAGTTGCCGACAGCGCGATGTTCGTAGGGGGCTCTTGGACCACATACGCATAGCGCTGGGCGTACACTCCATGGTAGTAGCCATCTTGATATTCGCTTTGCCAGGCAACGACGAAGTGGCCATCGTTGCTGGCCGCCACTGCGGGGAAACGTTGACCGTTGCTCGTATAAGTGTTGATATGGAAGTCTGCTCCTTGCGCGACACCGGCCGCGTTGAAGAGTCGCCCATAGATTCCCTGGTTATCACTGGCCCCTCCTTCCTCTAGGCCACGATTCCAGGTGATCACAAAGTCGCCGTCAGCATCCATCGCGACCGCAAAGTAGCCCGCCCCCAATCCGCTCGAGTCCACTGCAAACTCAGCTCCTTGAGCCACTCCGGCGGCATTGTACCGCCGCGCCGCGACGGTTCCTCCGCTGTCAGTATTCCACGCGATCACAAAATTGCCATCCGCATCCATCGCAATGTCCGGAAGTTGTTGTCTTCCCAGGGTATTGGTGTTGACGCGGAACTCCCCACCTTGCGCCACACCCGACGAATTGTACCGCTGCGCGAAGATGCCCCGGTCGCTGCCGTCAGTTGGCCCCTCCCAGGTGATCACAAAGTCGCCGTCGGCATCCATAGCGACGCTATTGTTGTACTGACCACCTGTGGTGGTAGTATTGACCTGGAACTGGTCTCCCAGTGCTGTTCCAGCTGCGTTGAATCGCCGGGCATACACACCATAACCATCTCCATCCGAACCATTCCCTCCCCACACCACCACGAAATTGCCGTTGGCATCGATCGCCACAGAGGAGTAACTCTGGGTGCCGGTCGTATAGGTGTTAACCTGAAATTCGCTGCCGACGGGATTTCCGGCCGCGTTGTATCGCTGGGCAAAGATTCCTGATGCGCTACCGTCCTGGCTGGGCCCGAAGAGGTCGGAGCTACTCCAGGTGATGACGTAGTTACCCGCGGCATTCATTGCCACCGCGGATTCGTACTGGGAAGCATGATTGTAAGTATTGACGCGGGACTCAGGCCCCTGAGCCACCCCCGCTGCGTTGTATCTCTGGGCGTAGACGTTCGAATAATAACTCCCTTCGCCTTCACCAGCGCTGGTCCAGGTGACG
The DNA here is from genome assembly GCA_016125225.1 of bacterium. GTDB lineage: Bacteria > Planctomycetota > Planctomycetia > Planctomycetales > Planctomycetaceae > DSVQ01. The sequence goes on from WGME01000027.1 coordinate 78,853, forward strand.
ACGAAATCGCCGTCAGCATCCATCGCGACCGCGGCATCTAGCTGCTCGAATGCGGTATAAGTATTGACCTGGAATTCGCCCCCGACGGCCGTCACGGATGACAACAAGACCCGCGATTCGAGCACGATCACGGGTGCCAAGCGCGGCCGTCGTCGTCGCAACATCCTAGCTTGGCTCGAATTATTCAATGCCGACCGCCATTGCCGAAGCAACTCACGCCAAGAGCCTAACCGCATAGTACCGCCATCTGAAAATCGAAACTGGATCGGGAGAACGCGTTTGACAAGTAAATATCACCGTCCCGAACCAAAGTCAATTTGTTGACTGCGCAGATTGCGGGAACGATCGTCATGCGAATCGCTCACATGACTGACACCAAGCCCCTATAGGTGCATGATATTAAGGCGAAGTTGCGGAAGAAGCATGCAGCCTGGGAGCTCAGTGCATCCCTCAGTTACCGCCCTGATGGCTGCTGGCTCCTTGTGACGATAATTCTGGCCAACCGACGTCCAACTCAGGCAGATGCCTATCAGAACAGTAAGTAGCATCCTGTCTGGCCATCGATTTTTTCAATGGTGGTACAAGCGGTTGGAGATTCGGTGACGAAGTTGGTCCCAAACGCCTGAGAATTGCGTCCACATCCTTCTGAGTCGACCAGACAGATACCCTGGATCAGATTTCCGCAGTTTCACACCATACTATGGGGGGGATAAACCATTCGTACGTAATAATGCCCGGATTTTGCGAGCCTTCAGTGTGGCCTGCAGTTCGAGTATTACTTTATGCGCAGCACAGCTTACCATGTCTCATCCGATTGATTGGTGGTGCCGTGTTTGAGCCATTTACTGATTGGTTCATGGTGATGACGCATGATGATTGCTAGCAGCCAACCCAGCGACCGCGCTCCGGTTTTAACCGCTGCGTCACGCGATCGGGGTCGCTGAGATGTGGCATAAGCTCAGCTCATTTTTTTCTGTTGAACTATCAACAAAAACAGAGATTCCTTTTCAGTTTCGGACAGCTTCGGCCAACAACGAACTATCTCCGCAAGCCGGGAATCAATGTTAGCTGAATCATCATGCTGCAGCGCTACGCATTTGCTGCGCTCACAACTTCCTTCTAATAAAGCTACTTCCGACAAACTCTCTGAATCCTCTCGGGAATATCTCTTTACCCTGCAATGCTTTGCGGCAAATCGCATCCTGCTGAATCAAGCTGCATTTTGCAGGGTCGTCGGTTTCAGTGGTGGCTGTATGCGGTTCCCGACGATGCCTTGCCGCTGGTGACTGCACCGGATTCTGCACCGCCTGCCGGGTCTGTTCCGATGCTGCCCGTTGAAAGTCTTCATCCCGCACTTGCAGGTAGTGTTCTCTGGCAACCACCTGAGAATTCCCTAGCCATTTGACCACCAAGTGCATCGGATACTGTTCTACAAGTTCCGTCTCTCGTGAACTCCGCAGGTTTTGAAACAAACGTTCCCACGGCACCAATCCAGCCCGCTTGATAATTCGCTGCATCTGGGTTCGCAGATTTTGATTTGTGTCCCGATAACGAGTAATGACGAACTCGGCACCATCGTCGGCAAGGTCGAACGCATCAGCCAAGACTTCCCGCAGTTCCGGGAACAATGGCGTCCAGCGTGATTCCATCCCTTCGTGATGTTCCGTCTTGGGGGAATGGATATGAACCCGTCCACGGTCCCAATCCACGTCCCGCCATCGTAAGGCCAGCGTTTCGCTCGGAGTTCGCAACCCACCGTACCGGGCCAGAGCAATGATTGTCCGCCACTCCATATTGGGGGCCGCATCTAACAGTCGCCGAGTTTCTTCCAGCGTGACAAACCGTTGCCGGTAGGGTCTGGCGACCAGTTTCGTCTTGAACCCTGCGAACGGATTCTTGGCAATCAGTTCTCCCTTCACTGCCGCACCAAAGAACGTCTTGGCAACCTTGGCATGGCCACGTGTGGAGTTCTCATTCAACCCTTGCGTCAACAAACATGCCCGCCATTGCTCCACATCTAAACGAGTGACCGAATTCAGCAACCGGTCTGCCTTAAAGTACAGGGCAAGGTACTTGCGCGCCTGACGATAGCTGATGCGTGTTCCCTGTTTCACGTCCGTTCGCTTGGCAATGAATTCGTCGATGAAGCCGATCAATGTTTGATGACGCCGTTCTTCTGCGGTTTCTCTAGGGGGAATCAGTCTCACGGGAGCGATACGGTCAGCCAAGACAGGATCAAGCCCACCAATCCATTTCGCCGTCTCGGCATCGAATGGACGTTGTGACAGTTTGAACGCAAGGATCGTTTCCAGCTTCGTACAAATGGCTTCGGCATCTTTCATGGTTACCTTGCCGAGACGAACGGAACGCCGCTTACGGTCGCTGCCCACGAATTGAATTGTCCGGTTACCGTTCTTGTCAGAACTGATGCTGGCCATAACTTGTGCTCCGATGATCAGCGTAGGTTCCCGCCGTTTGTGTACTGTCTTGAACTTCTGGGGATGAATCGGCTGGTGACTTTAGAATCAACCATCCCCAGGAATTGTGATTGAATGAACGACCGATTGGACGATACCAGTTCGCAAGGAATCGCGCTACGTCGAATGTCTAGTTTCTGTCAAGCGGTTTATCTATTAAGACGACCGTTCTAATCTTCGTCCGTAAGCCAAACTGGTTTCATACCCCTACCCGGTTTGTGGCGACCCTCCCCCCACCTGATGGCCATGTCAGTGCAGGCCGATTCGTTTCGGAGGAATCAGCTTTCCAGCATGGGCTGGTGGAGACGATCTATAGGTTTTGATCTTCCACTCTTCCCATAGAAGCCGCTTCGATCTGACGAAGTAACCGTTCCATGCTCCCGACAGATGCAAGCCCAACCCATTTCTGAACAGTAGAACTTCCTTTTCTCCGGACCTGACAGATTCAAGGTATTTGAGGATATATCGGGATGTCGCTTCAGCATTGCGTATCTGCTCAAGGTGTCGCAGAGTAGCCTTCCCTTGGCTGGAACTTGCCACGATGGGACGAAGTACGGCTGATGGCTTCGGGTGGAGAGTACGGATCAGTAAGTGATAATGCACACAGTTAGACCGTTCGATTTCCCGTGTGTAATAGATGGCCATATCGACCCCTTCCCGTTTGCTCCAATTACAGACGTTCTGACGGAACCGAGTTTGAAAGGCTTTCAGGCTTCTTACCGACATCGGCATCGTAAACTTGACGACAGCCTCATGTGTCGGTGGATGCGTCTCATGGAGTGTCTTCAGGATCAGAGATTCCTTGCGTGCCCAATTGGTACGTGATTCCTGAGACTCGGTAGGACTGCGATTCGTATGATTCATGGCGTGATACCTTGACTGGCTTCGTGGAGATTGCTGGTAGAGACACGGAACCATCGCTGAATCGGTGCGTTCATCATGAGAAGAAGCTTCTCTCAAATCACTATTATATGTAGAGCGTTGCGATTCAGTGCGGCTTGGTACGGTGGAAGAAGAATGTTGAACTGTCACACCAACATCAGCCCCGGATGGCTTGATCCTGGACCGCAAGAAATTGGGGGGGCAGTGTTGGCATGAGTCGTAGGCCCATCCGAGAGATTAGGAAAGGTACGACTGCCGCCTAACTCGTTCTGATTGACGGCAGCCGCAACAAAGGCCTGGAATTTACTCTTCGTCATCCATGTCAGCCGAAATGGTGTTCGCATCCACGAACAGTTCAAGACAGGCGAACGAGTACAACACCCGACGATTGATCCGGGTGGCCTTGATCCGACCTTCCTTGGTCAGCTTCCATAAGGTCCGTTCAGAGATACGGAGGAATGCTGCGGCCTCACGAGCGGTGAAGAGATGAGACTGAACAGTGGACTCTGGCTTTTCGACTTCCTGGGTCATGAGGAACTTCCCTGCATGATATTTGCTGATCGCCGTTCGAATCCGACCATCGGACTTGTGGCGAAATCATGCGGGAGATTGCAACTCAGAGCGAAGAGACATTCATAGGGACAAAGTGGCATGTTTCTGTCCCTATTTCTTGTCCCTATTTCTTGTCCCTAGATGCGGGCAAGCTGGCTCTTGGTCAGTCCTCTTCTGGAAGGTTAGGTCGACACTTCTGTGGCTTCAGCCTGACCGTGATGTCTAGCTCAGTAATTCCCTTGATGCGGTCAATTGCCTTCTTGATGCCGTCTTCGCTGATATCGATCTTGAAGACATCTGATAGTTTCTTAAGTGTGAAAAAGCTGACCTCGGTGTTTCGTTGCTCCAAGAGGCACCTGAGGATTTTCTGTTGCCTGTTGTTAAGGCGTGACCATCCTTTGATCGACTGCAAAGCAAGCTCAACATTGTTCGCAACTGCTTCCGTCACTAGGACAGTCTTCACAGGATCGACCTCGCATACCTGCGACACCGGCTCAAGCTGATTCGTCGCATCGACAATCGTTGGTGATTGAGTACCCTGGATTTCCTGGAAGATGGCATGGAGTGTGGCACCCCATAGGTTCTCGATAACCAGAAACGGGGGAAGATTGCTGACGAATGGCGTCCCATAGACAGAGCGAAACACGAATGCCGTCAGTGCGGAGGTTGCCGTAGGAAGGTGTTCAACTCGGGCTTGCGGAATTGACCAAAGGACCGGAGCAATCGATTCGGCAAACCTCTTCCACACCAAAAAGCCACAGGAATGGGCAATCGGAGGCCCTTAGTTGATAAGCAAGATGCCAAACCGATCCGACTTCCCAGCCTCTACCACGACGGCACAGTCAATCTGATCTTGGGCGAAGCCAACACCAAAACTGTCTCCAGACACTACACCGAAGCGTCCGTCGTTGAACGTCACCGTTGCCGACTGTGAGACCTCAGGCAACGGGATCGTGCAGGTGAATCTCTGGCCGGAATCCTCCGAGAGAAGCTGCCCAGCAATCACGGGCGTATCCGGGAAATTGGCTGCGAGTTTCTCTCCCTCACGAAGCAATGTCTTCAATCGACGGGATGTTTTGGCCACCGGTACGGCTACTCCGAGAAAAGCTGCTGTTTTCTGCCGAAGTCCTCTACGCTCACATCATCACGGAACGTCACGTGGAAACGCGACCAACCTGGGCAAACACAGCTTGAACTCCAAAACTGAAGAGGAAGCTCTCCAGAAATTGCAGTTCCTCGATGAAGCAATGGCGCGCAAAACCGGCCTGATTCCACGCGAACCAGAGCCTGCGGTCGTGTCTGACTCCAAAACTCCGATCAGCATCGCTGACGGTTGGGCCAGATTCATCGAGCATTGTGACCGTCCTGCGGTC
>WGME01000015.1 GCA_016125225.1 bacterium
CTCTCCTGGCTGCACCAGTTCCGCCGCCTCAAAGTTCGCTACGACCGCCGCGACGACCTGCATCAGGCCTTCCTCGATCTCGCCATGTCGCTCATCTGCTTCCGCAAATGGACCAACAGGTTTTGTTAGGTGGGTCTTAGTAGGCTTGGCATGTTGCTGAAGAGGTCGGTGTTGATTTCCGCGAAATCGTTTTTCAGGTTGATGGTCATCACGGCCTTGCGGGACGCACCGTGGTTATCTGTCACCTGTACGGACAAGTTAAACGTCGGTCGGATTTCAAAGTCGAGGGCGAACTTGTTGTTGACCGTGATTTCACCCGTCATGGCATGGATTGCAAAGGCATGTTGCACGTTGCCGCCGGTGATGGCGTATAGCAGCGTGTCCGTCATGTTTGGATCGCTGGCCACGACGGTCCCCACTGAAGTGCCATTCTCACTGTTCTCGATGATCATAAAGGTCTGTGGCGAAATCATCGGTGCTTCATTGGCGTCTGTCACGTGGACGGTGACATTGGCTTTGCGAGTGATACCGCCACCATCAGTCACGGCGACGCGCAGGTTGTAAGTGCTGAGCGTCGCGAAATCGAGGCGGGCCGATTTGGCGACGGTGATTTCTCCGGTCATCGAATCGATCGCAAAGGTATTGAAAACATTGCCGCCGCTGAAACTGTAGGTCAGCGTGTCGCTGGCATCAGGATCGGTCGCCGGGACGGTGCCAACGGCAGTCCCATTGGGGGAATGTTCAGCGATCGAGAACATCTGGCCGGCGATCTCGGGGGGATCATTGGCGTCGGTAACGCTGACGTTCACCGTCGACTTGCGAGTGACTCCAGCGGAATCAGTGACGGCAACGCGTAAGTTGTATGTCGTCGGTGAGGTTTCGAAGTCGAGCTGGTAGGGCTTATTGACGAAAATTTCACCGGTCGCGGAGTTGATGTCAAAGGCTTTCCCAACGTTTCCTCCCGAGAAGCTGTATGTCATCGTGTCGTTGGGATCAGCATCAGTGGCGGTTACCATTCCCACGCTGGTACCGAAGTCAGAATTCTCGGCAATCGAGAACGCCAGGCCGTCATCCACAATGGGGGCAACATTACCACGGTATCGCTGGGCAAAAATGCCATAGCTGCTTCCGTCTTGTCCATTACTTTCCCAGGCAATAACAAAATCGCCGTCGGCATCCATCGCCACAACAGGATCGAATTGTTTGTTGGTGGTATATGTGTTGACTTGGAACTCGCTTCCCTTCGCCGTTCCCATAGCGTCAAACCGTTGAGCATAAACGCCGTAGCTCGACCCATCCTGGCCGAGGCTATTCCAAGTGATGACAAAGTCGCCGTCGTCATCTAGGGCCACTGCGGGAGATCGCTGTGGGTTCGTAGTGTAGGTGTTGACCTGGAATTCACCCCCTTGCGCCACACCCGCCGCATCATAGCGCCGTGCGAAGATACCAAATCCATCTTCTCCAGTCGGAGCGGGACTCTCCCAACTGACGACAAAGTTACCATCTGCATCCATACCTACCGTGGGCGAGAGTTGATTACTGGTGGTGTAAGTGTTGACTTGAAATTCACTCCCTTGTGCTACTCCGGCCACATTGTAACGCTGCGCATATATGCCATAAAACTGGCCGTCCTGAAGGTAGCTCTCCCATGTGATGACAAAGTCCCCATCGGCGTCCATTGCTACTGAGGCATTGAGTTGTCTATTGCTCGTAAATGTGTTGACCTGAAACTCATTCCCTTGGGCAATCCCGGCTCCATTGTAACGCTGCGCGAAGATGCCGTAACTGCTGCCGTCCTGGACAAAGCTCTGCCAGGTAACGACGAAGTCGCCATCGCGATCCATGGCTATAGCCGGATTGAGCTGATTGCCGGTCGTATAGGTATTGACTTGGAACTCACTTCCCTGAGCTACCCCTGCCGCATCATATCGCTGAGCAAAAATGCCGCGGATATCACCGTCCTGGCCGACACTTTCCCAGGCAATAACAAAATTGCCGGGTTCATCCATAGCGACCGCTGCGACCGACTGAGTACCAGTGGTGTACGAATTGACCTGAAATTCACTTCCCTGGGCGACACCATCCGCGTTGTAACGCTGTGCAAAAACTCCCGTGGTACCTGCATCCTCGAATGCGCTCTCCCAGACGATGACGTAATCACCATCACCGTCGACGGCCAATGCAGCACCACTCTGAACGGATGTGGTGTAGATGTTGACCTGAAACTCACTTCCTTCGGCAACGACATCTGACACGCGGAATTGTCGTATGAAGTTGTCTCCCGGCGTGCCGTCCCGGTCGCCATCGAGCATGTTGCCCGCAACGTCGGTGATCGTTTCTTTCGCGACGAGTTGGTAAGTCCCCCCGGCAAGCGGTTCCGCTGCAAACGTCAACTCGGCTTCATATTTGCCAGTGGCCATGTTGAGGCCGAAGGTGATTTGACCAATCCGTCCGGGCTGTTCGACTCCATTCCTGAACACCTGCCAGTTGGATGTGTCAGTGACGCTTCCCGCACCCGTGGTATCGAGATCTTCCGAGAAAACAACCGTGGCCGTCATGGGACCGCTCAGGAGTTGGGCGTTCTCGGCCAAGTGATTCCCATCGATCAGCAGGTCAGTAACGATTGGCCCGGCATCGTCCGCATCATCAGGTCCGACTTCGTCATAGCGTTGTGCATAAATTCCTTGGCCGCTGCCATCCTGGGCATAACTATGCCAAGCGATGATGAAGTCGCCATCCGCATCCATTGCGGCTCGAGAGAACCGTTGGTCACTTGTCGTGTACGTATTGACCTGGAATTCGCTGCCTTGCTCGATTCCTCCGGAATCATAACGCTGCGCAAAGACTCCATAACCCGTACCATCTTGTCCGCTACTTTCCCAAGTGATGACGAAATCCCCGTCGGCGTCCATCGACACCGTCGATCTGGTTTGATGGGAAGTCGTAAAGGTGTTGACCTGGAATTCACTGCTTTGTGCGACACCCGCAGCGCTAAATCGTTGGGCGAAAATACCATAAGCGCTGCCATCGAGTAAATTGCTATCCCAAGTAATGACAAAGTCACCGTCCGCATCCATGGCCACAGCAGGATTTCTCTGATTGCTGATTGTGTAGGTATTGACCTGGAATTCCCCCCCTTGCGCGACACCGGCCGCGTCATAACGCTGCGCAAAGATGCCATAAGATGACCCATCTTGATTGCCACTCTGCCAGGTGATGACGAAATCGCCAGCGGCGTTCATCGCCACGCCAGGAAATCGTTGGCTAAGGGTGGTGTACGTGTTGACCTGGAACTCGCTCCCTTGTGCTACACCTGCTGCATCGAAACGCTGAGCATAGATGCCGTCGGCGCTGCCATCCTGATCGTTGGATTGCCAGGCAATAACAAAGTCGCCATCCGCATCCATGGCCACTGCGGAGGAGACCTGTCGTCCTGTGGTTGTGGTGTTGACCCGGAACTCACTCCCCTGAGCAACTCCCGACGCGTTGTACCGCTGGGCATAGATGCTATAAGGACTTTCATCCTGATTAGCACTACTCCAAGTGATAATGAAGTCGCCGCTGGCATCCATTGCGACGGCGGAAAGGACTTGGCTTCCAGAAGTGAACGAGTTAACTAAGAACTCACTCCCTTGCGGCACACCCACGGCATTATAGCGTTGCGCAAAAACTCCGCCGTTGTTGCCATCTTGATCAACGCTGGTCCAGGTAATGACATAGTCGCCATCGGCATCCACCGCAATGGCCGGCCCGCCTTGGGTGCCTTCTGTGTAGGTGTTGACCTGAAACTCACTCCCGGCAGGCGAGGCCGAAAGCATTTGCCGGGATTCGTAGGCCTGCGCGAACAAAGCTGTCTGATTGACAGGCCGCCGCCGCATTCCCCGCCGTCGCGAAATGCCACGCAAACCACGATTGCGAACAGCCTGCAACCAATCCAATAACATGAGACAATCCTTCCATTCGTTTCACGCCGATGTGCGGCGGAACGCATGAGTTGCCAGGAATCGAGGACGCGCGGCTTACGGCGATAGCTGTGCTGTAAGGCTGACCGATGCGTGTCGCGACCTGGGGCGTAGGTCTTTGATCCACCCGAAAGTGAATGAGTTCCATTCGTCCTGCTCACTCAGCCTCGCTTGTGCTGAGTCGAGTGGAGTGTCGGCAGGAGCCGGGGCTTTTGCTTCTTCAGGTGTGCTATCTGTGTCATCTGGCGAGGCAGGAGTCTCTACGTTGTTGACGTGAATCCATGTGGCTCCCATGATTTTCCCATGGAACCCATTGCCGGAAAAATCCCGCAACACATCTCCCTGACCAGCCAGAAATCTGTAAAGGGCAACCGTGTCCGCATCCGGAGTCCAGTCATTGGCAGGCTGGAATTCTTCCGAATAGCGGAGGCCCCGAGAGATGCGCACTCGCTCGATGATTCCATCAAACTCGTACACATCTGGATTGGCAGGAAAATCGCCGAGCAGAAACTGGGCATTAGCATCCTGGATTGCCTGGAATTGGTCGTGCTCAGACTGTCTTTGACCATTGATGAACCACGATATTTCGGTTCCGCTCCACCCGACTGCGATGTGATAACGTTGCCCCGCCTCAATCGTCTGATCTGCTTGAAACGTCCGCACGACATGATCGGCAGGCATTGAGCCAACAGCATTACAGGCCAGTGTCCAACGTGGGTTCCGTGCTTCAAAATTGGTACGTAGATCGATGAAGCCGCAAGTAATCGGACGTGGCGACTGGTTGTCTGGTGGGATTGAAAACAATGTCAACCAGAGTTCGCAAGTCCATGGCCTTTCGTGCGATACTGGTAGTGCAGGCAACTCGACACGAGAGTTTTTGCCGAATTTTAGAGCAAAGCTTTCCGAAGTCTTGAGAGGCTTTCCGACAGACCCAGGCGAGTTGACTGCGACCGTATCCATGGCTGTTGAAGAGGCGGGCGCTGACAGAGATTCTCCGTTTTTGAGTACGGCCAACTGACCATCGATCAACATGACCTCCAATGACGTCTTGCCATCACGTGTGACCTTGAACGCTTCCGTTTTCGCGGCCAATCCCTCCTTCTCCACAAGCAGAGTATGCTCGGTCGCAGTAAGGCGGATCACGTCCTGACGATCGTTGATCTGCAGCTGATTTCCGTCAACGCTCAAGGAAATGGTCGGGTCTTCCAACCAGATCCTCACATGATATTTTCCCAGCTGAAGGTAGAGGACAACACCCATCAACACGGCTGCGCACGCGAGACTACTCGTTAATATTCCAGGCCAGGTAGACAGAATTTTCCGGGTCTCGAACACTGACTGGCGGTGGCTATCCTGAGACAATTCATGATGCAGACCGATGGTTTGCGCGGGAGTTTTTGAGTCTGAGGCTGTTGGGTGCCTCAGAAAATCCTGCAGGTCAGCCGCGACGTCCAGCATCGACTGGTAACGCTTGGACAGATCGCTGGCCATCATCTTGCTGCAGATTTGCTCCAATCGTGGATCGAGCCCAGGCCGCTGTTCCGAGAGCAGCTTGGGCTGATTGATTGCGACCTGTTGCAGAATCGACAGTAGACTGCCCTGAAACGGCATCTCTCCCGCCAGCAGTTCGTACATGATGACCCCCATCGCATAGATGTCGCTTTGGGCACCGATCTGGCTTTGGTCTCCGGCAATTTGTTCTGGAGACATGTAAGCGGGAGTGCCAAGGACAGCCCCACTTTGTGTGACCCGCGCGTCTTCACTGTGGCTGGTCTTGCTGCTGCGAGCCAGGCCGAAATCCATGACGACCGGTTCCCCCTTCTTATCAATCATGATGTTGGCGGGCTTCAAATCGCGATGGATGACTCCAATCTCGTGGGCTTCCTCCAATGCCAGCGCCAGCTTATGGATCGTGACTGCCACCAGTTCTTCGGTAAAGTGAATACCGGAGCGGATAAAATCCTTCAGTGGCCGACCTTCAATGAAGGCCATCGTGATGTAATGCTGGCCATCGATTTCACCGACATCAAAAACCGGGCAGAGATTGTGGTTCCTCAGAGTCGCTGCGGCACGAGCTTCCCGATAGAACCGTTGCAGCAGTTCTCCATGCGGATCATCGGTAAACCTGGGGATTTTCAAGGCCACCATGCGGTCAAGCTGGCTGTCACGAGCGAGATACACCGCTCCCATGGCTCCCTGACCGAGGCATTTTTCGATCGTGTAGCGACCGATCTGTCCGGCTATCGTTATGTCAACGGTGGGCACCGCCGGCAATGCTGATGCGTGGTGAGAAAAGAAAGTTTCAGAATCGAGTCCGCCACGCAGTATCGTCTGATCGATAGCAACCGTTTTGTTGCTTGGACCTTCAATATTCTGATTCAAGTGGGCGGCATTCGCCGTGGCCTCTTCGGTCTGAATGAGCAGTTCCAGAACTACAGCATTCTCGAAATACTGTTTGAGCGCCTCGGCATACTGGGGATGGTCCGCGATGAATTGATCACGATCAAACGGAGTTCCAGCATCAACACTTTCCAGGTAGCTGACAAGCAGTTCGTCGAGCTCGGGGTTCTCGGATGCACTCATCTGGCCCGCCTCATGTTCAAGTCAATTCGTAGACCACTAGTCATCCCGAATATGATTCCTCAGGTGTTCAATGCCCCGCTTTAGCAGAGAGGCGATGGCCGATTTGGAACGACCAAAATGGTTGGCCAGCTGCACCAGAGACCAGCCTTCCAGATGACGCAGCCGAACAGCTTCACGCTGATCTTCTGGCAGCACTTCCAGTACCTGCCTCAGACTGGCAACCTGCTCCATGCGCATTGCAAGACCGCTGGGAGTGGAAACGTCGTTTGTGGCAATGTCCCCCAAATCAACATGGACATCCTCTCGATCAGTGCCGCGCTGATGAGAATCAAGATGGCGACGCATGGCATCCTGAATGTTGTGCTCCTGAATCTTTCTAAGCCAGGCAATAAACTCCCCCTGGGACCGACCTTCGAACTGCTGAAACCGATTGAAAGCCGACAGTAACGTCTGCTGCACGATGTCCGAGGCATCAATTCGGGACGCGATTTTTCCATCGAGTTCTTTCCGAGCCACGGCCCTCAACCAGTCACGCTGCCCATCCAGAATCTCTCCCAGCGCCGCCTCATCTCCACGACGCGCCTGCTGAATGAGCCCAAGCAGTTCAGAGTCTGATTTGCCTTCAGTCATGGAAGGTCCAGTCTGTGAGAGTAGGCGTAAGGAAACTGCGGTGTGGGCGGTGATTCTGAGAAATGATTGCTAGTTTCTTAAAGATTTCTAAACTCAGTCCTTGCGGCTGAATTCCTTCCACTGCCAAGAATTGATCAGAGAGATAGGCAGAGTAACTGCATGATCTCGCTTGCGCACCGCCGAAACACGTCGCAAAGAATGTTGTGAACGACGAAGTAATACTTTACGGGATGCCTCACAACATTCATATCGCACAATGTATGTGTGAGGGGGGGGGGGAGAATATCAGATGTCAAACGGATACACCACCAGAGTCAAATGTTCACACTCTCGAATCGAAAAGTACTGCCTAAGCGGTATCGCATGCTGAAAACATCTTTCTCAAGCGGATCAAGAAATGGGGAGCAGATTACATGCCGAAGAACTAACTTAACGACTGGCTCCATCCTCGGGGGAAGGCCACGTTGCACACCATAGTTCTAGTTTTGAAGCGAGGCTGGGAGTCGCGAGAAAATAAGGGTTCTTCAAATCTGCTGATCCTGAAGCACATTGCCGGCATATCATGAGGAGCCAACTTCTAAAGAAAATTAGGCCTGGGGGGGCGAGATCCACGCGGTCCGAGTTCCGGCTCGTACCGGGTGCACCGGGGCGGCTGCTGGAACCGCTTCGCGTCGTACTGCCGGTCGGCGTACCGCTTCTACTACTCGCCCGACTACCGGAGCCGCGACCAGGGCTTCCGTGTGGCCGTAGTTCCTTCACCCTAGCCCAGTCAAGTACCGGGCAGCGGAGCTTGGAACGGAGTCCCGGAGTGAGGTGGCGGTAGCCCCGACCGGAGGAGACGGAGTGGAAGGCGGAGCTGTCATCGACCGCCAGTCCGCGTACCGCGTGACCCCTCACCCGGATCTGCGATGGATCGCGTTGCGGTAAGACACAATCTTACCGCTCATGAAAATCACGGTTTCGACCAAAGGGCAAATCGTACTCCCTGCCGAGTTCCGGGAACAGGACGGCATCGCGCCCGGTGAGACGTTCGTGGTGGAACGGATTGAGCCTGGCCAGTACCTGCTCCGTCGCCAGCCTTCGATGGGGCGTCTGGGTTTAGTGAGTTGGCTGCGCGACTGCCCGGCCGATGGTTGGTTTCAACCACTCTCCTCCGAATCGACGGAGGAGTTGGGATGTTTCTAATCACGCCAACGTCCTCTGCGAAGCCACGCGCCCCCAACCCTCTCCAGCAGTACTGGATTAGCTGACGGCGCAGAAATCGCAGATTGTGGTCTCGGCCATCGTCATGGGGGAGATTGCCTAGAGGCCATTTCATAAGCCAGAAGTTGTGTGTCTGAATGGCAGGCGAATTGCATGCCGTGGTCTTTTGAAAGGAGACCATCGCATGACGCTTTCCCTGGAGTGGTGGCCAAAGCGGGGCCGCAACACGACAGGGGCCAGGACGGTTCCACAGCCCGAACTCACTGATGAGCAATGGACTTTGATCAAGCCTCTGTTCGTGGAACGCCCCACCGGGGGACGACAACGGGTGGCTCGCCGACCGGCAGAACGACGCGATGACTCTCCAACCGCCGCCCCGGATTACGCGGTCCGAGCCGGAACTCGGACCGCGTGGATCACGCCCCCCCGGCAAGTCCGTCCCATACCAATCACCGCACCACTCCCAAACATTCCCGTGCATATCCTTCAATCCCCACGCATTGGCACGCTTTAACCCCACGCGATGGGCGTATGCTTCTTTGACAAAGTATGCATTCTTGTCGTACCAACCATATTCACTCAGCAGCGCAGCATCGTTTCCAAAGCTGTACACCGTCGTCGTCCCCGCCCGGCACGCGTATTCCCACTGCGCTTCCGTCGGCAACGCATACTGCCAATCCAAAGACAACCGGCCTCCTGAATGCTCGCGCTCCGTCAATTTCACGCAATAGCCCAACGCATCGTCGTGGCTCACATAACTCGCCGTGTAGTCGTCCCCCTCTTTCACATTATCCTCCCTCGACCACGACGAACTCCCCATCAACCCCCGGTACTGACCCTGTGTTACCTCCGTCTCCTGTAACCAGAATCCCTGACTCAACTCCACCGACACCTGAGTTTCGTCTTCAATGCGATCCTGCTCACTGGCCGGACTTCCCATTGTGAACCGGCCTGCTGGACACCAGCGGAAATTCACCCCGTTCAACACCTTCAACTCGCCCGCCTTCGTTCCCGAGAAACCGGCTCGCGGTGAGAGGTGCAGCGAGACCCGGCCCGCGTTGAGAAACTTCGGCTGTTGCTGCTGACGCCCGTCGGTCAAGGAACTGACGAGTTGCGGGACGGCTTCGTCGACGTGGAGGGCCAGTTCGTTCGCCGTGACGCGTCCTTGCGGATTCTGCAGCCAGTCGAGGACGCACTTCGTGAAGACGCCGTGACCGCTGGTTCGGTCTTCCAATGCCTGTTCCCCTTTCGAACACGCAAACAGCGCTGCCGTGTTGGCGTGTTCCGGGAGATCGCCCGTCTTGATCCCGGTCCCGAAGCCCCGTCCGGCGGCACGAGCCGCATGGGGATCGTCGCGGCAGCAGTCGGCCATCAGCACGCGATTGCCGGCTGGGGAGAGGGCCAGCGCCTCAAAGACCCGCGTCATGCTGACGAGCCCGGCTGGGTCGGGTTCGATGCGGAATTGGCCCTGCTTATCGAACGAATCGCGACCGTTGTCGAGCCGTTTGCGCATCGTGCAGTCATACGGACAGAAGCAGGAGCGCGACGTCGGCTTGCGGTCTTTGTCGAGTTCGTCGTACTCCACGCCGTGGCCGAAGAAGCCGAGCACGACCACGCCGGGCTGGTTCCCTTTTTTCGTCAATCCGGTCAACGCGGTTTCGACGGCCTTATGCGTCGCCTTCTCTCCCAACAGCAAATCAACTTCATAGCCTGCCGCTTTCGGGATCGCGGCGATGGCCTGCGCATCGGCTTCGGGGTATTGAATCTTCGGCGGCTGATTGAGGTGGGCGTGCTCATAGGTCGTCACCGCGACGAGCAACGCGTACTTCTTCGGCGTCTGGGCGAAAGCCGGAACCGCCAGACCCCACAGACAGAGGGAACAGACGACAACAATTCGGAACATCACACACCTAACTTCAGCCATGGCGGGGAAGGCATTACTCGGGTCGATTGTAGCGGATGGAGACCGTCGACAAGACATTCGCCCCGATCTGCACGGGGACCGCTTTCAGCTTTTCCGGGAGCGCCTCTCCTTTTGCGATTTCACCGAACGAGCGGCCGCTGAGCTTGCCGTCCGGGGGACAGGCTTCGCGGAACTGCACAGTGATCACCCCCACGGAACCACGGGTATTCAGTGCCGACGCGGCCCCTTCGCCGAGCTTGGCGACGCGGAAGGCGAAGAGATTGTCGGGCTGGCTCTGATCGATGGTGTGCAGCCAGCCGCGAATGCGGATCGATGTTCCCGCACGGACCAGATACCCCGGCCAGATGATCTGCTGGCCGGACGAGTTCTTGTCTGCGGAAAAGGTATTGGCGGTCTCCAGGCCATCGACCGTCAGCGTGGCCACCGTGTCGAACGTCTCCTGGTTGAAGAGTTCGATCTCGATGAATTGGTGGACATCCACCGGACAGAACGCCAGTCCCTGCACGCTTTTCGGCGTAACGGGGACCGCTGTTGCCGTCGCGGACGGCTTCTTGAGGAGTTGCATCGAGAGCGACGGCAGCCCCTTCTATGAAGCCGGGAAAGTCAACCTGGATTTTTCATGACATGGAGTAAAATCTCTGTTGAGCTGTGCGGAGGATAGGGCTCTGCGGGGACGCAACCTGAGCGCCGACACAGTGGCCGAGGCCGAAGAAAACGCCGGACCATGTTCGGCGTTTTCGCTTTCCAAGCCTTCGGTCTTGGCATTAAGCGAAAAATCCACCCGTATGATCCCAAACAATGACGTCTGGAACCGTTCGTCGAATATCCGAACTTAAATGCCGAGAAGTCGGTGACTGCCAACCTTCTATTCGAGCTGCCAGGCGGCATGATGACCGAGTGATTCCTGGGCTCAGATAACTCATGCGACGGTGGCCCATTCTTGGCGGCAGGTTCGAAACCCAGGGGCTAAAGGAGCTCACCGTCTGCGTCAGCCAACTTCCATTTCAATTCTTGAGGATGTCCAGTAATGGTTTCCCTTGCCACGTTTTGCCATCTCGGAGCATCGCCCAGCAGCAGATCAATAGATGACGAGCTACTGCAACGATGGCCAATTTCCGCCGTGCCTTGCTCCCACGACAGACCCGCTCGAACAGTTCTCGCAGCCAACTATTGTAACGCAGTCCCATCCAGCTCACTTCGACCAGCAATCCGCGAAGCAAACCGCTTCCGGCGTGACTGATGTTTCCGAGTCGATCAGACTGGCCAGACTGGAACTGCCGAGGCGTGAGTCCGGCATAACAAGCAACCTGTTTCCCCTTCGTGAACCGACCAGCACCATCGATGACGGCCACGATTGTCTCAGCCAGTCGCGGCCCAACACCGGGAATCGTGCGCAACAAGCGGACCTGAGGATTTGCATTTCCGAGCACTTCGAGTCGCTGATCAAGTTTGTCGATCTGCTGATCGAACGAAGTCAGTTGATCCAACTCCAGAGACAGTTCGCCACGCCAAAGTTCTTCGGGATGACAGTCTCCAATTGGCCGAGCCAGCTTTCGAAGAATGTCCTGATGAGTCTTGGTCCAGGCGTAGTGTGTCCCGTATGACGGCGACTCTGCCTGTTCCATGAGAATGGCCTTGATCCGATTCTTCACCTGAGTACGCCGGGCCACAACGCCGTGTCGATATGTGATCAACGACCTCCATTGTCGTATCGGCAGTTCGGGGACATGAACCAGTTTGATCTGATTCAGGGATGACAGCTGCGCCAGTTTCAACGCATCGTCTCGATCTGTCTTGCGTTTGACATTCTTCCAGCGCCAAGCCTGCTCTGTGGTCTTGGCCACATGAATCTCAATTCCCGCACGCCGCACCAGGTCACAGACCCAACCGGCGATTGGGCAAATCTCAATCACAATCCGATCAGGCGGATGTGAAGACAGCAGCTCACGGAATCGGTCCGGTGATGTTGGGACAGTCACGAACTCGTACGTTCCGTCTTCCCGCAGGTAATCACAGGCAACGCTTTTTTCTTTCCCCAGATCAATCGCCAAGATTCTCATGACATTGCTCCTACAGATCGCACTCGGTGCGTGGAACGATGCCCCTGGCGGGGGTTAATTCAAAATACTAACACCCAATCTCACACGAAACACCCTTCCGCCCGGCTTACATAGTTTCTTGGCGGGGGTAGCTGGAGCAGTCGTGGTTCAGCGCCCTTTCTCTGCGCTCACCACGACTGCCTGAGCAATAGCTGACGACCGTTCGTTGTCTTTCTGCAAGTCACCAGAACAACGAAGGGACGGTCTATGAACTACTCACCAGAGGAGGGAAATCAGAATCCCCCAGGGCATGCTTCACCGAGCCAACGACTCATCGAATTCCTCGTCCAGCGAGGAATCGGCTCCGCCAAGTCTCCTGTCTCAACAACGCTTCTCATCGCAGCGATCGGCAGTTTGTCCGCGTTCGGTGCTTTGACAATCTTCTATCAGGTTGCGATCCACTTTATTCATCCTGACACTGCTCTTTGGCTCTGCGTGGCCATTCCCTGCGCAGCACCGTTCGTCTTCGCTTTGACTCGTCGCCACGCGGCAGTCGTACAAACTCCGTTGAGTGACGAACCGAAGGCAATACGACATTGGACCACCACAAAGCCTTGGATCGCACTGGCACTCAGTATGATTGTCGGGATTCCGGTCGTTTTCGCTTTGCGACCGTTGATCAGCTCGACTTCCAACGACGTGACGGATCGGCAGGCTGGTCGAATTCTGATTTGTATTGTGCTCTGCATCCATTACCTGGCCGCGTGGATGCTTCTGTGTTGGCTCGGGCGATACTTCAAACTGCAAACTCAGTCACGGGAAGACTCCTCACCGGGTTTAGAGTCTCCGTGGCAGAGTGACTGGAAGTCCGCTCCGTGGTGGGCGATCGGGTTCTGTGCGGCCGCTGCATTGTTCCCTCGAACTGATAATGGTCAGCCTGGAGTAAGAGAGCGAAGTGCAACTTCGGCTTCAGCCAATTTGGTCGTTCAACGGAACCAGAAGCGACAGGCTACTGCAACGTATTGGCAAGCTGACACGCCAGCGGTGTATGCGGAGATTTCCCGGCTTGCGGCCATGCAGGGGTTTCTGGAGATTCCGGAACGTCGAGAAGTCGCTTGGTTATGGTCTCGGGCGTATGACCGAGATTGGATACAGGCGTGTGAGGATGCTTCTCGTCCGGTATCTCTGGTGACTGTGTCTGCTGGTGGCTTCGCCAGCCAGCATTCCCAACCAGCGGCGAATGTCAGCCGCGGCCGTGTGGCGTCAGCCACCGGCGAATCTATGCAGTCAGCGCCGCGTCGGCGCGAGGTGTCATTGTTTTGTGATGGATCGTGTCTCGGCTCTCGCGGCGTGGGAGCCTGGGCCTATCTCTTGATTGACCGGGAAACGGGATTTCAACAATGGAATCGAGGTGCGGATCTCGATACGACGAACAACCGCATGGAACTGATGGCCGTCATCCAAGGCTTGTCCTCGCTGCCCGAGTCATCCCGCGTCCATCTGGTGGTCGACAGCCAATATGTGTCGCTGGGGGTGACGGAGAGGTTGCAAATCTGGATGGCACGGGGCTGGCGATCATCCGGGGCCGGGTCGCGGCGAGTGATGAATGTCGACCTGTGGGAGCGGCTGGCGGAGCAATTGAGTCGCCATGAATTCGACTGCCAGTGGGTTCGTGGACACAGCGGCCACCCCGAGAACGAATTCGTCGACCAGATGGCCAGGACCATTGCGGAGCAGGCTGCGGCGCTACAACGGGGAGGTCTGATGTCAGGTTGAAAACAGGACAGTGGATGTCTGCTGATTGAGGACTGTGGCATGCGAACATGCCTCCGGGTGGATGGAGAGTGGTGGAAAATCCGGAGAGTGCCTGCCATGCCTGCGCATCGAGTCGATGAGCGGGCGAGAATGGCATTGGATTTCCTGACCCTGGCTTCATCTCTCCGGCGGACGGGGTGAGATGAGTGCTGCACTACCAAGGCAACAGACCGTGGATGGGGCGAGATGACGCGATGTCGACTGGGATGGAGATCATCCGCAGAGTGGCAAGCTCGGCCCGAGCGAGGTCAATGGCCTCCAGCATACCCGGTTGATCAAGATCACACTGATCAGACGCCCCGAGTGCTGAGGGATTCAGGGAGCGCGAGTCTCAAACTGGTCTTCGAGCCGAGGAAAACAGTCTCCACATGGATGCGGGAGACGAGACGTAAGTCGGTAAAGATGGGTAACACTTTTGCACTTTTCGTCGCACAAAAGGTATCTCCGAAGGTATCTCCAACCCCGAAAACGACGCAAGACCGCGTGAGCGGCCTTGCTTTAAGTCGTTTTGCAACAGTTGGTTGCGTCAAATCGGGATGACAGGATTTGAACCTGCGACCTCTACGCCCCGAACGTAGAAACGGCACATAACATAAGGGTTTACGACGATTTTGCATACAAAATGCACCGTTCGGTGTTCACGGTGTATGCAAAAATGTATGCAAAATGTATTGGCACCAAACGGATTCCGTGTATTGTGGGGGTGCATACACTGTAATATGTGTGCATGGACACAATTTCGGAGGCCACGATGGCACGTCAATACATCATGTCTTGGGACGAGCGTTATAGCCGCTGGTTCAAGCGGACACCCAAGAAATACCTAGAGGTGCATCCTGAGAAGCAACTGACCGTCAGTTGTCGCCAGTTGAACGCACCGCTCACAAAGGCTGGAAGCTACCTCAAGGCCAACGAATGGCTTCGTAGTAAACTCTCAGAACTGGACAGCTTGCTCACTGGCATGAAAGACCGAGAGCAGTTTGCCCAGTATCGCCTAGAACTCGAAGACAGAGACATCATCTTGCAGATGGCAGCGTATCTGACCCAAAAGGGGAAGATTGAGGAAGCGAATCAGAAACGACAATTAGCAAACCTGATTTCCGAGTCGATCAGCAAAGGTATCCGTCCCGACTACTCGGAACACGAGATGTGGGGGTTGCGTGTCTGGGGCGACTCCGACGAAGAATGGCTAGTCGGTCAGCAGTCGGATATCAGCACTTGGATGGATCGGCTTGAGCGAGAAGCACCTATCCCCACTGAGAAGCGAGTGGAGTATTGGATCGAACATTTCCTTGATACGATTCGACCAACCACGAAACCTCAGAGTTTCACCAACATCGAGCGTCCCTTGAGAACGTTCCAGAAATGGTTTGGTGCGGAGACTGACATTAAGGCCATCAAGGAAGAGACCGTCAGCGAGCATTACAAGTATCTCCGAAAGCATCTCGACAGCGAGTCCTACATTCGTGATTTCTTCCGAGTGTTTCAGCGGTGGGTGACTTATCTGCACCAGCAACGTCAGATCGAACTTCCCTTTAACCTCCGCAGCCCTGAGTTCAAGTTCTCGGTGTCGTATGCTCCAGATGCACCGGATAAGGAGGAAGTTCTGTCGCTGTTGAAAGACCTGAATAACAAGGAATTGCGGCTCTACGCCCTGCTCGCCTTGAATTGCGGCATGAACAATACTGACATCGGCAACTTGCACAACACGAGTCTTCCGTGGAAGACCGCTCAACGAAAGGTCATGGACCGTGCCCTTGATTATGGGCATGTGGACTGGAATGCACGCCGTCTCGTTCGACAACGTGGTAAAACCAAAGATAAGGGAAAGATTCCCACGGTCTGTTACAAACTTTGGAACGAAACCTTCGACCTGCTGACAGAGTTTCGCTCAGACGATCCACGATTTTGCCTGATCGACCAGAAAACAGGCGCTCCCCTCTATTTCTACAATGAGAAGCGAAAGGACAACATCGGTGAGGCGTGGCGAGATGCAAAGCTCCCAATCAAGCTGAAAGAGCTACGGTCGGGTGCCGCTTCCTTGCTCGACCATAACGACGAGTTCGCCAGATACGCTCAGCACTTCCTAGGCCAAGCTCCGACCAGTGTAGCTGGAAAGCACTACGTTACACCCTCTCAGGATCGCTTCGACGCTTGCATGGATTGGCTGGGAGAGCAGTTGTCTCTGTGACCCAATACAACTTTTGCATTCGTGTTCCCTATCTATTACATGGAAAACGAACACGAACTCAAACAAGTTACCAGCATCAGCATCGACCCCGAACTTCAAGAGCGGATCAAATGGGAGGCCAAGTGGCGGGGCATCTCACGGTCAGAATTCATCCGAGACGCCATCAAGGTCTACTTGGCGGCGTTGGAGAAACAAGGGAAAGCTGCACCGGGACGGGGGTGAAGCCTGCTACATCCACTTCACTACCTCAATCAGATGTTGAGGCACACTGTCATCGTCCACAATAAACCCGAGCGGACTACCATCTGGCCCAATACTTATTGGGTCGGCATAAAGTCTTATCTCAGGTTGGTGATCCATTCTGATTGCGACAATTGCTGCCCCCTCTTGAGGGAGCAGTCTATCTCGCCACCAAATTGCATTTTCAATCGAGAGCGACACATGAATGTAATATGCTGAATCCAGATACAATGCACCTCTTGTGGGTGCCGCAACAGCAGCACCCGTCTTGATTCCCTCAGCAAGAATCTTCTCCAGTGCCGATGCTCGTGTGACATGGAAGCAGCGGTTAGCAACACGATCTTGTCCCCCGAGAAGATTCTTGCGCCGGAACAGCAATCTGAACTCTGTTCGTTCATTACCTAGTGCGGCAAACGAGACATGCCATTTGCTTCCACGAAAGGCATTCGCAAGCGCTGGAAGATATTCACGCTTCTCCGACACTCCCTGAAGACAAGGCGAACTCAAGAGATCGTTAACCAGCAAGGAGCTACGCAGGTCATGGAGTTCCGAAGGTATCAAACTGAGAATATCTGCGATTTCAGACTCGTCCATGCTTCCTCTCAGAATGCTACATAATTTTGTGCCCCGCTCCATCGCCACCCATCACCCTGCAAGTCGCCCTAGCATCGACGATTCGCCCCATCGCCAAGAAGACAAGGCGTTCTACTCAGCCCCAAGATGGCGGCGTCTCAGGGCTATGAAGCTGCGAATGTCGCCTCTCTGCGAATGTGGGTGTGGCCAAGCGGCAAAAGATGTCCACCACATCATCGACCGGAAAGAGGCACCAGAACTCGCCTACGAGATCAGTAACCTGCAATCCTTGACCAAGAGGTGTCACAGCAGGACCACGAGGGAGAGTCGCTTTCACAACGGTTCAGTAGGTTGAACATGACACATCGGAAGCGGTCCAAGCCAGCGAACGGATGGCTGAAGAAGTGTTGCTGTAGCACGATCAGCTACTATGCCCACGACCACCAATGCAACAACATTGTAGCACACTACACTTCCAATAACGCACCACCTTGTAAAATCAGTGCTGACGATTCCCAGACCAATCACAGACGCACACCAGAAACAACGTAATATCCAGCAGAATGCAATAGCGAATGGCCCGAATAGGCCTGTTGCATGCTGTAACGGGAGTGAATCAATTGTTCTCTGGAAGAATAACGCAGACCGAAACATCCGTCCAGTTCGATACCGTAGAACTGCCAGTCCCAATAAGTTCGCCTTTCTGAAAGAATTGCCATATTCGGACAGCGATTTGTCAACAAACGCACTCGGTCTCTTGCGTAACCGTGAACGAACCTTTCTAGCGGTGGCTTTATCACACACATTCAATGCAAACCAATCTGCATATATTTCAGAAACACACTTTATGAATACGCCACTCCTAAACCTAAGGGAATAGCACTGAGCAAGAACTCCAATGACTACTATTGACCAACACGCACTGATTTTTAACGTAGTAAAAGCAACTAGCATAAACACAGACAAATGGACGGCATCGGTAATCCACTTGAGTTTACATTTTGCAAAGAAATGGCCAGCGTGGCCAAATTCATGAGCCATGTAGAAGCGAGCAAGCGAACTAGAGCCAACAGTAGTGGGTGAACTTGCGGTAACCACAAATGTGACGGGGCCTGTAACGCCAAATGAATAGAAGGAAACCATTACAGGATGTTTGTATTGCTCTTTTAGGATGCTGTCGCCAGACGCTACTTCAGCAACCATATCGGACCAAGCATTCGGTTGTGCGTGCAGAACTCTTATCCGCTGCCGAGCAAATGGCAGTTTAAACGCACTCATTCTTCTACCTTTGTAATACGTCTCTAGCGACAGCAGATCTTCCTGAAATAACTTTTCGCCATTTTCTCTAATACACTCGGAGAAACCCGGCACATACGAATCTGGCTCTATTTCCTTAAACCTGTAAAACACGGACCATTCATTAATGAATGTGTTCAGCGATTTAAGTGATGAGTTGTAGGAAAGCAACAGGGTCACCATCCAAAGACCCATGTCACAAAACAACATTGCGAACCCCATACAGATACCTTGAGGAATGGTAAGGAATCCGGCAGACCCTAAGCCAAACCAGAAATATGGGCCACGACTCAATACCCAGTTAATAGGCCGAAATGTATTTTGCAGCAGTCGGACTAGCGGGGCCAAACACCGTATAATCCAGTGTTGGCCGTTCGGTCGGTTATCTGCATAGTAAGAAAGGAAAGACATTCCCATGCTCCATAGAGTCACTTCTGCTGCGATAGATATCTAAATGTCTCTTCCGCTGTGATTATCTCCATTTCCTTGAATCCTGAAGGGTTCTTGCCTGAAATGCTGATTGTGATCCTATAAGATGGCCTATCTATCGTGACAGTATCAGTAGAGCCTGATGGCCTGAGAAGTGAATAGACTGCCGATACCGTAGTGCTTCCTAGCTTTATCAAGTCTGCAATCTGAGGAAGTGCATCCTTTAGTGATTCCCATGCATCCTCAAATGACATGTGATGTCCACCCCCTGCTGTCACTGGACGTGGCTGAGATCCGCCGCTCAACGAAGAGTCGATCAGTTTCAACACCGCTTCATCACCAATTACGGCAATATCATCGTTCAGATCAGTGCTGTTGAGGGCAACGAGGAGTGCTTTAGCAATCGGAGAAGACATTGCTCGATTCCTTGTTTTGAGTTAGCTGGTAGGCGGGTCATATCTCACTGAACATGTGGGCAAAGAGACGCAGTGCCGTGTTCCGTATTTTCGTGCGGAATTGGCTAGGGGCGTTCACACAACGGTTCCCAATACCCGTCTCAGCGCCGGATGAATAGATAGCTTGCTTTCGTTGTTGATTTCAGATTGAGAAACATTCAGCGAAGAGTTGTCAGACCAATGAAGACGTTGATTTCCAGAAGGCTGAAGCCCTACTATACCTGTTTTATAAAAGAGGGATGCTGCCTTTTGTCGAAGCACATCGTAGCCATCGGAGTTAACAACGTCTTTTGCCCAATCTGCAAGTAGTCCGGCTGTTGGTGTCTCTTTCGAACACTCCTGCTCGGCCCATATCCAGATTGTCTCGTCGCTAATTTCCGATAGTGTGAATGCTGACTTTCTGTTTGAGAGCAAGACGTGTGCTAGATCAAGCAAGCCCGGATATAGATGCTCCCATTCGGAGCCAATTGATTTGAAACGACTTCTTGAATATTCTCCTTCGGCAGCCAACAGTGTCGTCTTGTCGATCTGTGCCTTTCCTTCTGACTTTCGAATACAGATATTAAGGAAGTCAATAACGTCTCTTGGACGCATCCATGTTCTTTCAATGATGTAGTCAAGCCCATCGCCCTTGATGTGCTTTCCCATGCTCTTGGGCAGGATGTCTCTAGCCGTGGGCTGGTACGTCGTGTATTGATCCTTGACCAGTTTCTGTATTCGAGCATCGAGGAGATGTTCTAGTTGACGTGGACTCCACGACAACGGAAGATAGAGGGAGCGGTATTTCTCTTCTTGGAATCCGACTTCATCTCGCATCTCCCTGAACAATCGCTCAAGTAGGTCGATGCGAAGACAAAGCACTATTTTTGCGTGTCGGACTGTTCTGAATTCTCGAACTGTATCGAGTAGCGCCTTCATAAGTCGTATGCGGAGTGAATCTTCCGCCCACGCCTCGTCGAGTTGGTCAATTACGATGAAGCACGGTTTCTGCCTGTCTGGTAGCACTTCGTTAACAAGCTCAAGAATTCCAGTTAGCTCCTTCACTTGTATGTCATGAATAATACGCCGAGCATGTTCGACTGATTCTGAAGAGATCGTTGTTTGTGTCTTTTCTCTCGATGAGGCATCTGCTGATACCGAACTCTTTACAGCAGACTCATTGCCAGCCAGCGAAACGCCCACACGACCTTCTAATCCGCCAGTTATCTTCGACGAAATCTCATCTTCGAAATGCGACACGACTTCTTTGACACGAATGTCGCTCGATTCCCAGAACATGTTGCCCCATCGCTGGACATAATCTACAGCTTTTTTCTTACTTGCTTCTTCCTGCCTACGCTTATGTTTCGTTTCTTGAGATTCGAATAGTTGCATCAGCCAAGATCGCTGCGCAGATTCATCAATTAGATTGAAGCGAGATTGAAAAATGCTTACAGCAAAGACATGTTTCCACAAAAGCTTAAAGAATGGGTCAAGGTTTACTTGAAGCTCTGTAAGGTGTCTGAGGATATGAGAGTTGCACAGGTAGTTGAATGAAAGGTCTTCTGGTCTTTGAGATACCACAATCGCATCGTGTGATTCGGAGCGCATTCGGAGTTGTCGAAGCAGAGCAGACTTACCTGATCCCGTACGTCCAAGGATTATGCAGAAAGGCAAAGTAAGGTCACACAGTTTGTCTAAGTCGCCAGTGTCGATAAAGCAGTGATCCAGAAAGAAGGAATCGTCATCCGCATCCATTGCCCCAATTGTGTCATGCTTTCTGAATCGGTACTGGCCACTTGATACTGCCATGAGAAAAACCTCGATGGGGACACTAACTAGGTTAGTTACTTGTCAAGCTTAGACACACTGAATGGCCAAAGGCAGAATCCCAAAACCAAAAGCAATCAACGACCTTAAGGGCGACCCCCACAAGCGGCGTCGGCACAAAGCCGAACCCGACCCACCGAAGAACCGCCCCACCTGCCCCGACCATCTTGACGATTTCGCTCGACAGGAGTGGGAATCCGTCACAGAACAGCTTGACCAGATGGGCTTGCTGTCCAGTGCCGACGCCACCGCCTTGGAACTCTATTGTTCAGCATACGCACGATACCGCCACGCCGAGGAAATGGTCAAGAAATACGGAGAGGTAATCGTCAGTCCTGTCAATAAGTATCCTATGGTTTCTCCCTATTCGACCGTCCTCAACAAGAACCTAGAGACCTGCCGCCGCCTGCTCTTGGAGTTTGGTTTGACACCCGCATCTCGAAGCCGCTGTGCGATTCAGAAGAAAGATGACTCGAATGGATGGGGAGAATTCTTCAAGGTCGTAGGGTGACATCTTGAATTGCAGTCAGGAATATGTATGCTCGCTGAACGTATGCCTTTTGTTCAGGAGTCACAACGTGAGCAAGACATTTGCTGGCCCTCAACGACCGATACCGCCCCAGCCCGTTCCGCCACCGAGAGGGCCGATTGTCAAAGATGGCGGCGGTTATCCAACGGGAACTGGAACCGGCGATCAAGGCAGCGATCAGAAATAAGGCTAGGATGCGAACTTGGATTCTGGCAAAACACTCGCAGACTTCATTTTCTCAATGCCCGGTGCTTTGTTCGTAGGGATTGCCATTCCTGCGGCAGCGGACATTGCCTTCCATTGGTATCAGCGCCGCCAAGAAATTGCGAACCTTCGGCAACTGATGATACAAGAGTGTGTTGCTACGATTCGCCGGATGAAGGGCATATACGAAGAGACCACGACAGAACTGGACTCAACCAACTTCACAAACATCTCCGCTGTGAGAGACCTTCCATCGGGATTCGTGGTATCGATGCCTTGTGTCGAGTTGCAGAAACTCATGCAACTGACCCCAACTTACGATACTCGACTGACCCTATATTTCTTCGACAGATGGGCGCTGTTTGTCGAAGCGGAAAAGCGATACCGAGAAGTTCACGACAAGCTTCTGGTCTTGTCGGGACAGGCGGTGTTCTCTGCTGAAGTCGCCAACGAGTATTGGGACCAGCTTTGCTCCTTGCATGAGCAGATCAATGACAAGTCCGAAAAACTGTGTGCGATCTCGTTCGATATTATCCGTTTGATTGGGCCGGTCTACGACTACCAATTGAAGGTCGTTACCGACAATGAGTGGGATTCTTGGTCTAGCTGGGAAGCCGAGCGGATCGACTGGACTCGACAGTAACTATGAATGGGGCTTCAAATGGCCAAGAAAAAAGCCGTCAAGAAGGTGGCTAAGAAGGCAGTCAAGAAAGCGAGGAAGGCTGTAAAGCATTCTTCTGCGCCACTGCCGGGTGGTGGCCATGAACGTGCAGCAATCGTGTCAGATGCAGGTCGGTATACAAGTAAGAAAAAGAAGAAAAAGCCTAAGACCCACCTAACAAAACCTGTTGGTCCATTTGCGGAAGCAGATGAGCGACATGGCGAGATCGAGGAAGGCCTGATGCAGGTCGTCGCGGCGGTCGTAGCGAACTTTGAGGCGGCGGAACTGGTGCAGCCAGGAGAGC
>WGME01000013.1 GCA_016125225.1 bacterium
AAGGCTGGATCTTGGACCATTGTGCGTCCGTAAGCAGAACTTCCCTGAGCGCCATCGAAAGACTCCTTTCGACTGCTCTCTTAACCGAAAACCAGCCAGGGCGCAAGTTTAATTCATTGAGGTTTTGAAACCGCCTCTAGGTCCTGCCGCAGCGTATTCGTGACTTCGCCGTAACCAGGTGGAACATTGAAGAAATGTTTCACTTGGTTTCGCGAGATTCTTATTGCCTCTTCTGCTGATTCTTGAGGATTCTATGCTTGCACGATGGCTGATGACTGGAACCGTAATCCTCGAGTTGGCAACTCTCGGTTGCGGTGGAGCCGCTACCGCGAAGGCTCTGGATCTGGAACCCGTTTCCGGGATGGTCAAGTTTGATGGCAAGCCATTTGCCGGGGCGAGTGTGGCTTTTATGCCGCGCGGAACAACGGCAGGGCAAGTTGCCGTCAGCGTTACAGACGCCGAGGGCAAATTCGAAATGGTTTACCCGGACGGAGGCAAAGGCGTGCCTGTGGGAGAGTACAAGGTCTATATCTCGAAGCTGTTGACACCCTCGGGGGATCCCATTCCTGAAGGGAAGACGGCAGCCGATGTCGAAGCAAAAGACATTGTTCCCATGCGTTACAAGAAGCCGGATGATTTGATCAACGTGGTTTCGATTCCCGCGGGAGGGAAGTCCGATCTGGTGATTGAGATCATGTCGAAATAGTCGACTGCTCAAAGCATGCGAGATTGTTCCGAAGCCGGGTCGTTGAGGCCCGGCTTCTTCCTTTGACAGGCTGCGGTTCGCCGTTAATTCTGTGTGATCCCTTAAAGTCTTAAGAACCATCAAAACCTGCACAGTAGATTTTCTGTGAAGTCGCCATTGTTGTACGAAGAATAACTGTTGCGATGCGCGACTTCGGTATCTGCTGCACATCCGTCACAATGACTGCGGCAGACATGGCCTGTGGTCGTCTCTCGTCGTTACCAGGCATTCGCTCGTTGAGTCCGGCATATTCGGCCGATGGAACCGACAGGGATATTCCATAAGACCTGCGTGTTCGAACTGCCGGACGGGGCCAGCCGTCTGGTGAAAGCCTGACTCGAAAGTGCTGCCATGGCTCTCTGCTCCCTCTCAACACCGGTGATCCGCTGTGGAGTCTGCCTGGGAATGCTCGCGGTGATCGGCGGGTGTCAGCAGGTTCAGAAGCGAAATGCCACCACCTCACCGTCGGTGAATCCCTCTTACGAGTCCCTGCCTGATTTTGGTTCACCCATTCAGCCCACACCGCTGCAGGCACCGGTGTTACCCGCGCCAGACAATGATTTGGAAATACCTCCGGTACCTGGGTCGGCGAAACGGGAACGCCTGAACGATTCCAAGATTGGTGGGTTCACATTACCAGCATTGACCGATCTCGAAGACGAGCCACGCACTCTCGCAAGCGACTGGTTCGGCGAGACGACAGATCAAGTGCAAACGACGGCAGGCGAAGAAGAACTCGACCTGCTGATTCCGGACGACCTGGATTTAGTGGCCGAAGAACCCGTTTTGCTGCGTGACTTTCTGAAATCGAAGCCGGCCCCGTTGGTGGAACTCGATCCCGACTTGTTCCGGCTGGAACTGGAAGCCGATGCTTTGGAATTGCCGGTGCCACTCCCGGAACTCGCCGCTCCGATCATATCAGAAGCGGTGGCGCAACCCATTGTGACACAGACGTTTCCGCAATCTGCAGGGGGCGGAGCTGCCCCGGCATGGCCAGCGGAAGGCGTGGCCTCAGGCATCATCATCACACCCGGCCCGAGCGTGCAGAAATGGGTCGACGAGCGGCGATACCCCGCCGTGGCCATCCCGCCGCGTCGGCTGGCGGACGACAATTCGGATTGGGCTGGACGGACAATCGAGTAGAATCTCGACCGTGACCGCGGAGCGTTAGCCGGGGCAACAACATAGCCAGGCCAGCGATTTCCGTTGGGATGGTGGTAGGACAGGACCCGGAAGGAGGCGGGGGCGATGCGGAACCGGAACGCAAACAGGTACGGTTTACTACTGGCAGGAATGCTAGCCGTCTTCGCGACCGTGACGTCCCTGTCAGCCCAGGAAACTCCCCCTCCCGATGGTCTCGAGACCGCGGCCGTGAAGAAGGGGATTCCGCGCGAGCCGATTGAAGTGCTCTATGCCCTCGGTGCGTTCATGTACCCTTTGGGCCTATGTTCCATCATCGTGGTGTGGTTCTCGATTGAACGCGTGGTGGTGTTGCGACGTGGTCGGGTGATTCCCCGGCCCTTCGTCAAACGGTTCTTCGAGCATGTCGAGCAGGGCAAGGTCGACGCCAAGGGGGCGATCAAGCTGTGTGAAGACAATGGCAGCCCGATTGCTCATGTCTTCATTCATGGGCTGAAGAAGTGGGGCAAGCCCAGCGTCGAAGTCGAGCAGGCCATCATTGACGGGGGCGAACGGCAACTCAATCTGTTACGGAAGCATTTGCGGGTACTGAATGGCGTTTCCACCGTCGCACCATTGCTCGGTTTGCTCGGCACCGTCGTTGGCATGATCGATTCATTCAATACCCTGGCGTTGACTCAAGGGAACAAGAACGAAGAACTGGCTGCCGGGATTGGGCTGGCCTTGCTCACCACCGCAGTGGGACTGATGATCGCCATTCCCTCTTTGATTATGTACATGTACCTCGCCGGTCGGGTCGATGCCCTCGTCAACGAAATGGACGGTTACGGGCAGGATCTGATCGATCTTGTCTCAGCGGAAGGGCTGGCTGAAATCGCTCGCACGGGGCGTAACCCCGCTGCGGCTCCCGCGCCAAAGAAGGCCTCTTAACTCGAACGGGTTTCGACGGCCCGAACTCCCAGCGCGGTGTGCCAGTTTTCGGTGAAATGACCCAGGCTGAGGCCCCCCACGACCAATGAAGTCACGTGCGGATTCGACAAGACAAAGCGAATCGCCTCGCTCGCTGACAGAGAACCCGAGGCGAGTCCTTTTTTGACCAGCACACAAACACCGCGTTCGGCGGCCTGCCGAATGACCTCGGCATGAGACTGGTCTTGCAGGTGGTACTCGACCATCAAGGCATCGCACCATTCCAACGCGAGTTGAGCGGCGGCAGGAGTTTTGCCCGACAGTCCGATGGCACGAATCCGGCCGAGATCACGCCACTCACGCAGCACCGAAACCACATCGGTTTGCTGCAGAATCTCGCAATCCCGAGCATGAGCATGAATCAGGACCAGATCCAGCACATCCCTTTGCAACCGCTCACGACTTCGTTGCAAACTGGCTTCCACCGCTGTGCGTGAGAAATCGTAGGTGCTCTGCCCGTTGATAAAGGTCTCGCCGACTTTGGTCGAGAGGACCATGCCCGCGGGATACTCATTGTGAAACGTGCCAATTCGTTCTTCACTGAGGCCGTACGCGGGGGCGGTGTCGATGTAATGGCAACCGAGCTGCATGATGCCCTGCAGCAACGCACCCACGGCCGACATCTCGGGCAACTCATACGGCGTGGCGTACTTGATACCCTGGTTGCGGCCGATTTTGAACGCACCGAAACCAAGCGGCGGAATCCACAACCCCGTCTGGCCGATCTGTCGCAACGGCGGGGAAGAGGTCATCGCTGGGTCATTTCCAGGCGTTCCGGATGTGTTGTCAACGGCACTGGATGGGGTTGCGGTAAAGTCGTGGGGGGCACGATTTCTTCGGCCCGTTTCAACACCTCTTTGTTCGCGGCCATAATCACATGGTAGTTGAGCGTGCCGAAAAACCAGCGCCCCTTCGAGCGGTAGACCGTGACATCGACAAAGACCGGACCGGCCTGACTGTCACACGTGAGATAAAACTTTCGGCTGTTTGGGGTCCAGCGTTGCTCGGCGATCACGTTGAGGTTTTCGATGTCCGGTGGGAAACGGCCCAGGGATTTTTTGAAAGCCTGCAAGGGGTCGGGCTCGAAGGGCGTTGCTGGTCCAGCGGGGGGATTGGGCACCATTTTCTGGAATTTCTTCCAGGCCTCGTCCATGTGGTTGGCTGATAAGTCGGCGAGAAAGCTGGCAAATTCCACCAGCGGCTCTTGCCACTCCGGTTCAATAACAGGCTGCGGAACTATGACCCCCTCGGCTGCAGGGCAAAGACTTGATGCCGCTACGACAAAACCCCATGCGATGAATAATGGGCAGAGACGTTGCATGTTCAACTCCATAAGTCAGAGGAATCGGTTTCGGGATCGTGCGGGTTCCAACAAACGATGAACTAGGCGGCCCGTCGTTGCGGGGCGAACTGCCGGGGAGCCAGATCCACCGGCCACCAGGCTCGCTCCGTTTCGTTCCAGGCATACTCCGCAACCGGCGGCTTTGGCCAGGCGATCAACGGCTGCATGATGCGGTTCGCTTCCGCCACAATGGGTTGCACGCGTGCTGCCATTTCCTCGGCCAGCAACGGAGCCAGTGCCAATTTTGTCGGCCAACCAGTGGTGACATTTCCCGCGCAAAGCACCTGAATGGTTTCGGGCCGAGTGTTGCCTTCCGTCTGGGCTTCAGCTCGATCAATCGTATAGCTGGACCATTCGACATTGGTAAAATCGAGTTGAGGCAAGACGGCCTGTAGTTCGCGGGCGGCATGATCAGTGAGTTGTTGTGGCGTCATGCGGACACCATCTTCCGCCACCTGGCCACCAATCTGCCAGACCATGCGATTGTCGTTATCGACCGTCGATGTCACCGTGACGCGGGTCTTCAAGCCATCAATGCAGTGACCATGCAACTCGGGCAAGTCGCCGCGGGCGAGCACCATATGTAGGGGGCGGCGTTGCATCACATCGGCGGATAAACCCACCAGCTTCCGCAAACGGGCATTCCCGGCCCCCGCGGTCAACAGCACCTGTTCGGGTTTCAGCGAGAGCGTTTTCCCCGTTTCGGGGCACGTCAAATGAATCCGGATCACTTCGCCGGGGCTGGTCAGCTCGAATCTCAGGCCGTCATCGCTGGGATCGATCAACAGTAATCGATCGCGGTGCTGGGCGGCGAGATCGGTGAGGAAACTGGCCGGATCGATCACCTGCTCCGGCAAACGCGACAGCGAACCCGTCACCTGGGCAAAGACTGCGGGCCGATCGTCGTCGGGGACCGGTTCGGGTGTCACCTGCAGACCAATGCGTGCTCCGAGCATGCCCGCCATCGAGGCCAGTGATTCTGTCTGCCAGAGATAACAGGCCGGCGAACGCAACCGCGTGTTGGTGAGGTTGGGAGCGGTGCGCCCTAGCAAGGCCTGTTGCCAGATTTCCGGCATCTTGCGAATGTGCTGAGCCGACTTCGACAGCCAGCCGTGCAGGGAATACTTCATGCCGCCATGAATAATGCCCTGGGAGGCGACGGTTTGTCCAAAGCCCAAAGCGCGGGATTCCAGCAGGACCGCGTGGCAACCCTGACGGACCAATCGATCCAGCGTCCATAAACCAGCGACGCCCCCGCCAAAAATCACGGCATCCACGTGCATGTTAAGTTCCTTCCCGCTGCGCCACCCGTCCTTGGATTGCGGCACGTTCGTTGTCACGGGGAACCATAGTGAAAAATCGGCCATTCGCAAAGATGAATTGGGCAGTCCGGGAGAAATGCGGAGTCTGTAATGTGTTTTGGATGAGTCCATTCCCGCGGCTTTGCTGCAGGTGTTATACTTCAGCGGTTGAGAAGTTTGTGCGATCCATTGGCGGGCACACAGTTTCATTCTGGGACGACGAGTGCCTGGGGCAGTAACAATCTGTGCGGGCCGTTGAATGCCCCGGAACCCGAGAGAACAGGTGTGTCAGTTCCACTATGAATAGTTCGCCAGCACCATCCAAGGTGCGAAATCGAGTCCTGGTTTCTTTGGTGCTGATCGTCCTCTGTCTGGTCACCGGCGTGGCTGGGTTGGGATATCTGGCCGGGCTCAGGCAACCCCCGTCGGTTCGTGTGCCGGAAGCCCGGCAATACAACGTCGATGTCTTTGTGGTGCAGCCTGCCGATGTGCAGGAAATGATTTCCGCTTATGGCACGGCTCAAGCTGAAAAGCAGGTCGTCCTTTCGGCCCAGGTCTCTGGGGAGATCGTCGAGATTTACCCCGATCTCAAGATTGGCGAGCTGGTCCACGCGACAGAGACCGTCGTTAGTGGGAACGGGGAATCGACCGCATCACCCGGCACCAAACTGGTCGAAATCGATCCCCGCAATTACACCGAACGGGTGGTTCAGACGGAAAGCCGCATCGCTGAAGCCAAAGCGGAGTTGTCGCGGCTTGATCAGGAAGAGGCCAACCTGGAACGCTTGACCCGGCAGTTGCAGAAAGACCTGACTGATCTGGAAGAAGAGTTTGCCAAGATGCGCGAACTGGTGGCGAAGAAAATCGCCACGGATAGCGATCTTCGCCGGTCACAACTAGAAGTGCGGGTCGTGGAAACCAAGCTGGTCCAGAATCAGAACGATCTCGACCTGATTCCGATGCGTCGAGAGCAGATCGTCCGCCGGATTGCCTCGCTGCAGAATGATTTGCAGATGACCCAGCTCGATTTGCAGCGAACGAAAGTGCAGGCTCCGTTCACAGGGCGGTTGAGTCGTGTGAATGTGGAAGAGGGGCAGTTTGTGAAAGTGGGCGATCCCTTACTGACCTTGGCCGATGCCTCGCTGGTGGAAGTTCCCTTGCCCGTCTCTCTCGAAGACCATGGGAAACTGATTCCGTTTCTCCGAGCGGGACGGAAGCCTGCGGTGGAACTGGCCGAGCGCGAATCAGCGGCGGCTCGCTGGCAGGGAGAACTGGTGCGTGCTGCTCCGCAAGCCGACGAACAAACCCGTACCGTCACGGTCTATGTGCGGGTCGATAATCGAGAGCAGACGACTCCGTTATTGCCGGGAATGTTCGTGCAGGCGCGCATCACGGGGCCGGTGTTGCATGGCGTGTTGGCCGTCCCGCGTGAGGCCGTGCTGAATCAACGAGGATTCGTCTTTGATGAGAACGCAGCCCAAAGGCGAGACGTCGAAATCGAACGGACCCTGCATTCATTGGCGATTATCAAATCGGGTTTTCAACCCGGCGACCGCATTGTCCTGTCGAATCTCGACGTGCTGTATGATGGGGCACCGATTCAACTGAATACGACCCGCACCCTCCGTGACGAACTCCAACGGGAAGCCATTCCCATGGTTCGTCTCGTGGAATCAACCGATCGCTGAAGAATGCTCGCACGGCAAGCAGCAAAAATCTGCCCCGGTTGTTTGCCTACTCTTGCGGCGTTTCCAGCACTTGAATCTCAACCGACTTAAAGTCAATTGGATGGCTTTCGGACTGCAGCGAGATGCTGCCCCCAGACAGCAATAATTGGCCGGCTTTCATGGCGAGCGCTTTGGCATGGGCATCGCGGTCGTCCAATTGCGGTTGCTCGTATTGCAGTACCACTTCTCCCTCGAGAATGTGCTTGATCACCTGATCGCCATGCACTTCGATTTCGGCCGTAACCCATTGGTCACCCGCATAGGTCTTCGATTTAGAACTGGTGCAATGCCGAATGACGAGTTGGCCGTCCATCACCACATTGGTGCCCGGAGTGCACAGGTTAGAAGTTGTCCGGGGATTTTTGCCGTCGCCGCCGAGGAGCTGCACTTCGATGGATGCGGGGAAATCCTGGTCGATCATCATCGTCTGGGGGGCTTCCCCATGAATCATGACGCCGCTATTTCGAATCGCCCAACCCGGACCGCCCGTGCATTGTTCGCCGACAAACCGGTACACCACCCGTAGGCGGTAATGGGAATAAGGCGACTTGTAAAAGAGGTGCCCGAAGCGTTCGCCAAATTTGTCGTACTGGTCGTAACGGACTTTCAGCAGACCTTCTTCCACACGGAAAGTATTCCCCCAGTTTTCACCGAGGGGGCTGTAGCGGATTTTGGGCGTCCAACCTTCGAGATTCTGGCCATTGAACAGTGCTTCCCATTCCGCGGCAGAGAGCGTGTTCCGCCCGCCCAAACAAAGAGCCCAGGCACAGAGACCAACGCCCAGAGATTGTTTCCAGAATGCCATAGCGAACAAACCTTATGCCGAATCACCAGAAGATAACGCCACGACGGTGCACTGCTCTAACGTACCAACATATGTGAGTATGACGGAATCGAGCCGCAAACTCTACTCCGTTCGACTACGGTTTCCCGCAGGATGGCGTGACCGTGGCTGGTTGGCACCGCGACGGTTCCGCCGATATTCTGTCTCACACGGAAAACCGATTCCCGTCTCCGCTTGTCCCGTGCTTCGCAACAAGGATTTGTATCGATGGAAACCACCAATGGTGCACTCAACCGCAAATTGAAAATGGGCCTCGTTGGTGGAGGCCAGGGGTCGTTTATTGGACGGGTTCACGTGACAGCGGCCGTGCTCGATAACCGGGCGGCGATGGTGGCGGGGGCGTTTTCCTCCGACCCGGCCCGTTCCAAAGCCTCGGCACCGTCTTATGATGTCTGTCTCGACCGGGCGTACGCTTCCTACACGGAGATGTTCGAGAAGGAATCGGTTTTACCCGACGGTCAACGCGTCGACTTCGTCTCGATCACTACGCCCAACCACGTCCATTTTCCCGCGGCGAAAGCGGCCCTGGAACGTGGCTTCAATGTAGTGTGCGACAAGCCGCTGACGTTCAATTTGGCGGAAGCGGAAGACCTGCTGAAGGTTGTTGAACAATCGGGGGCTGTGTTCGCGGTTTCACACAACTACACGGGTTACCCGCTGGTCCGTCAGGCCCGTGAGATGATTCTCGGCGGCGAACTCGGCGAGATTCAGGCCATCCGGTCGAACTACATTCAAGGCTGGCTGCGGACGCGGTTGGAATCTTCCGATCAGAAGCAGGCCGCCTGGCGAACCGATCCTACGAAGTCCGGCGCGGCTGGCTGCTTTGGCGACATCGGCACCCATGCCTATAACCTCGGCCGCTATATGACCGGGTTGTTGCCACTCGAGGTCTCATGCCACCTGAAAGTTTTCGAACCGGGCCGGGCGTTGGATGACTACGGCCATGCCGTTGTGCGTTACGAAAACGGTGCCTTGGGTTCGGTGACTGCCAGCCAGATTTCGCATGGCCGCGAGAACGACCTGTTCATCGAAGTCGACGGTACCAAAGGGGCGTTGTCTTGGCGGCAGGAAGAACCGAACGTGTTGATGGTCCGGTGCAATGGCAAACCCCATCAGCTTTACACGCGTGATCCGAATGCCCCGTTCATGAACAGCATGGGCAAGGCGGCGTGCCGTTTGCCGAGCGGGCATCCGGAGGCGTTTTTTGAGGCGTTTGCCAATGTCTACCGCTTTGCCTATGACGACATGATCAAGCGGGCCTTGAACCAGTCGTTTGAACGCCGCGATACGGTGTACCCGAACATTTATGATGGCGTGGAAGGGATGTACTTCATTCAGCAATGCGTCGCCAGCAGCAAGCTGAATGGGCAATGGCTGGCCCTCAAGCATCCGGCGGCACGGCGTTAACCGCAGTGGCAAGCGACGGGTGTGTCACAATCGTTACAGGCGTTGCCCGGTGTCTTCATGACATCGGGCAACTGTCATTTTCGGCAAGGGGGATGTAGATCGCGTGGTTCTCAAGATCCCTGCGAACGTGCGGTTCTTGAGGCGGCTGATGACGGAACGCTCAGTCAACCGATGCACTGAAAAGACGTCGAGTTTTTCTGTCAGGGCCGCGTGTTCTTTGTGAGTCTCTCTGCGATGCTTTCGCCTCACATCACTGATCGCACCTGGTTGAACACGCTCTGTACCCGATTGAGTCACAGCCTGGGCTGGGAAGTCAGCTTTCACGATGCCCGTGACGATGACGGCTCAGCGGTCCCCCGCAGTCATGTCGTCTGGCAGCATCCGGTCCATGCGGGTGATGTCCTCGCGGGACATCTGCAATTGCAGTCAGCGACCGAAGTATCGGCCACCGCGGCGCCGCAGATCGTTG
This sequence comes from bacterium, assembly GCA_016125225.1. Lineage (GTDB taxonomy): Bacteria > Planctomycetota > Planctomycetia > Planctomycetales > Planctomycetaceae > DSVQ01. The sequence continues at coordinate 9,945 of WGME01000013.1, forward strand.
AGACCGCTACTTTGTTCGCAGAAGTTCTGGGCCGACTCGTCTCGCTGGAAACGTTATTGCAGGAACGCGAACGGCACGCACAATCGTTTGATGAACTCGGGCAATGGGATCAGACGCCATCGACTTTGCCGGAACTGGTGCAGCGCTGCTTGAATGCCGCGATGCAGATGTGCCAGGCTTGGGGCGCAGCTTTCTTTCTGGTCGATCTCTCGCAGGATGCGCTGCAATTACGCATGGCTGAGATGTTGACGGCTGGCACAATCCCGCAGCACCGCCGCATGCGGCTTTCTTCTCCTGATGGCCACGCGATGGCTCAGGGGTTGACCGTATTATTGGCCGAGGAACTGGAAAGCCGCGATTGGTTGCCGACGGGATGCCACACGGCCGCTGTCATTCCGGTCAATACATCGGCGGGTTGTCTTGGCACGCTCTGGATCTATGAACGCCGACAGCGTCGGTGGTCCAAACCGGAACTGCAGAATCTGAAGCTGGTGGCCGGGCAGTTGGCCGCCGGGTTGGAACGCGTTGTTCTGTTACGAGAACGCGATGCCCGCAAGAAGGAATTGACCTACGCATCCAACCATCATCGTGTGTCGGCTGTGGGACCGACGCTCGCCGATTCCGGATTGGAAGTCGCTGTCAGATCACGCAGCCCAGATCCATTAGGGGGCGATCTCTGCGAAGTCTGGCCCATTGATGACCGCTACACACTGCTGGCCATAGGCGATGCGGCGGGGCACAGTGTTCCAGCGGCCATGACCATGTCCGTTGTTCGAGGATCGCTGCGCACGCTACTGGGAGCCTCGGCTGATGAGGTCGTGGCTGTGGAACGGTTGGCGAATCAAATCAATCGGGCGCTTCACTCCGTCACCCAGGGTGAGCAGTTCATGACCATGATTTGCGCCGTGTACGATGCGGTCTCGCAGCGACTGACGTTTGCCAATTGCGGCCATCCCGCTTTCTGGCTGATTCGCGGGACCCAGATTCAGGAAATCAAATCGCACGGTTTGATGCTCGGAGTCCTGCCCGACGCCACGCACGACCGGTTTCAAACCGCCTTGCAACCAGGCGATCAACTGGTGTTCTTCACAGATGGCATTCTGGAAGCCATGTCTCCCCAGCGGGAGATGTTTGGCCATGCCGGTGTGATGCGCGCGTTGACTTTGCGTCGGTTTTCTTCCCCGGAGGAAACGGCAGAGGCAGTCTGGGCGGAACTTGATCGCCACGTGGGAGGGCAGTCTCCCCGCGATGACCAGACCTTGCTGGTGGCCGGAGTCAAATCACGACACCCGCGGTTTACCGCCGCGTCTTAGTTCTTGCTGAAGCGGAGACGGCGCATCGCTTCGCGCCCCAGCGGATCGCGCAGGAACTTGCGATAGCATTGCGGACAGAGATCGAACCGCATATGCCGCGTCGAGCCATCATCGAGTTCATCCGATGACGGACCCTGTTCGAGTTCTTCCGCAATCGCCTGTAGATGATCCAGATCGAGATCGGCGGATTGGAGTTCATCCGGATCGAAGGCTGGATAGCTTTCCAACTGCAGAACATATCGACGGTCGTTCAAAGAACAACCGCAAAGATCGCACGAGAAGTGCAGCATGACTAACCGCCGTTGCTGTGACTGGCACGTGAATCCCTGTGACCACATTGAATTCTATTGTAAGCAGTTCACGTCAGCAACGAAAAGTTCTCTTGAGCGAAAAAATCGCTGATCGACAAGCATTCTGATTTCCGTAGTTCAGAAGGGAAACCGTGTCGAGTGGCTGGCATTCCGTTGGTGTGATCGTTAAGGAGACGACACCATTATGGACGGTGCCCGGCATGTGCCCATTTTCATGCGTTGCATACGTCGACTGGCGTTGGGCATACGCGTGCATTATTCCCAGCTATCCACCATCTCTTGCAATTGGGTCGCGCTATCAGCGGTCTGGATTTGAACAGACTCGGCGGGGGCCAGCGAATCGGGACTGATCCCCTCTCCGTTAGTGTTGGTCGAGGCCAGTTCACCTTGAGAGAAGTAGCGGGGGACCGGCGTCTCTCGCACGACTTGCACCTTTTTCAGCAGCCCTTCACGGGTCATAGCCGACTTCACAATGTAGTCGCTCGCACCAGCCTGGATGGCAGCCATGACGGTATGCCGCGAAGAGTCAGCGGTCAGAACCAGGGCACGCACATTTCTGAGAATGGGGTGTGAGCGAAACGCCTGTAAAGTTTTGATGCCATCCCAAACGGGCATCTGGATATCGACAATTGCCACATCGGGCGGATGTTCGCAGGCTTTCTGATAACCTTCTTCACCATCCTTGGCAACAGCGACCAGATGATCGCGACGAAGAAAGGCTACCAGAAGATTCCGCAGTTGCGGATCATCATCAATGACCAGCACCCGCGGACGGTGCAGGCTTTCCTGGTTCGCAGAATTGTGATTGGATAAGGACATAGAAGTTTCAAGCGCTTCGACGTTGGTGGCTATACGGGTGGTTCGCTATTAACGCTACGAAGTCTCCAGCGAAGATGCAGCGACCGATCGGCAATGCTGCATCAGTTGATCATCATTCTGGCTTTGATGGAAAATAAGTCCCTCCGGGAAGTGGGGCTGATTCTGTCTACATGGCACATTCATAGGTGCTTGGAACGGCGTCTGTCTCGCAGGGCGGGCTGCTGGGAATTTCATCGAAGGCTGAGTTCAACAAACTCAGCAGTTCATTCAGGTGGTTGGAGTTATCGATCTGTTCCCGGGGCGGATTTCCCCGAGGACCGTCGCGGTTTTCCGTGTTTCCCGGATGAAATTTCAGCAGCGTTGTCACGATCCGCACTCGGCAATGGGTGTTTTACTGAATTGGAGACGTGCTTGTCCCTACCATCTCAAAACTAGTTCTCCCGTGGAAGTGGGCTGGGATGGTCTGAAGGGAAAGTCGCAATTCGTCATCATTTGACCAGTGGAAGCCGCTAGATTGTGGATATCTGCTACCACCGGATTATTCACTCATTTTGCGGGAAAACGCAGGATGCCGTTCCAGTTTGCCGGAGCAGAGCGGTTGGATTGCATAATTTGAGCGAGCAGAAAATCCTGCACACGATCGGTCGCGGGCATTGTGTGAAACTCGCGATAGGCTTCTTCCCAGCGACCCTGTTGAAATGCCTCAACTCCGGCTTCAAAGGCCTGTAGATGCTCGTCGGTCAACTCGGGGAGTTCATACAAACTGGGAACCAGTTCGCTCACAAAAACGGGGGTTTCCAGGCCGTATGGTAAAACCTTGGCCAGTCGCCGCGACCGACCTTCGGCATGCGGCAAACGGTCACGGACAACTTGTGCAACGGCTTCATCCATGAGGATCGGTGCCCGCATCAGTTTGGTGAGCCCTTCCAGTCGCTGAGCCAGATTCACCACCGGGCCGAAGACCGTCACCTTCACCTGTTCTGATGTGCCGATCTTGCCCGCCACTGCCCGACCATGAGCCAAGCCGATTCCCATGGTGAAATCCGCCAGCGGATGATCTTTCTGAGCGGCGGCTTTCTGAAAGGCGGCTCGAATTCCCAAGGCGGCCCGGCAGGCATCGAGAATGGAGTTCTCACTCGGAAAGGGCCAACCCCAGAACCCCAATGCCGCGTCTCCCTGAAAGTCGCCGGTGACCCCGCCAAATCGGAGGATCTGTTGCGTCATAACCCCCAGGGCACCACTGACCCGTTCGAGCAATCCAATCAGGTTGTCGGCCTCATGTTCGACGCGCTGACTGAAGCCCCTTAGATCGCAGAACAAAATGGTGACATCGCATTCACAAGGCTCCAACAAGGTTGTGTCGAGTTCGTCACCCAAGGCCGAGAGAATGGGGGGAGCGAAGAACTGCCGCAGTCCGGCTTTTTGTCGTTCGAGCCGCCGGGCTTTGAGCACGGCGGAAATGATTTCCGCGACAAGCTCGGTGAACTTGACGTCTGATTCCAGTTCTGCACTTTCGGTGAGTGTGGCCCCGGTGACATAGGCCGCACTCATCTGGCCAGCGATGTAAAGTCCCGAGGGTTCATCGGCGAGGCAAGGTACGGGGGTGCAATAGGCCCAGTCGAACTCTTGGCCTAATGTCGGTTCGGCATCACCGGGGTCAGACACACCCCAGACATGCAGAACGCTGTTCTGCTGTGACTTCAAAGCCGATGTCACCAGCCGTCGACTGGCCTGCATTTCACCGGCTGTTTGCAGTCGACGTTCCCAGTGCCGTGTGACCACCGTGCCATCGGGGAGGCAACTGACGATTGATACCGCCTCGGCATGAGCGATGCCACTGAGCAAAAGATGAGCCAGCCGCTCGTAGAGTTCCACATCGCTTCGAGCCCCGGCGATCACTTCCGGCAGGTGCGTCAGCACGGCCATCCGTTGTTCCGGGTCTTGATAATGAATGCGGCGTAACTGCTGCGGACTGAATGACCGAACTTCCAGGGGAGGCTCGGCGTGTTCTTCCGTGCCTCGCACCAGTTGAAAAGTGGTCGTTCCCAGCACAAAGCAGCCGGCGACTTCAATGCGACAGGCATCGACCGGATGCCCGTCGTAGTAGATGGGGTGTCGCGACTCTGGCAATCGGCGGACTTCCAGCCCCTGATCTTTGAATGTCAGGCTGACATGCTGTCCCGAGATACGGGGGTCCCAGGGAATGACATGCGTTGCAGCCGGATGACGACCAATGGTTAGCGTGGGGCCTTCCGTCAATGGCCAACGCAATGTCTCATCGGGATGTCCTCCCCACGCCAACAGCTCATGCACTTTCCGAGATCCTTCCCGGTGTCGTCGCAGGAGTGGACGACGAATCTTGCCAACGCCGTTGCCACGACTTCAGCCATTGCGGTCGACGATCACTCATCAAAGACATGATCAACCACCACATGCAGCCGATCAGTCCGGTCATTACCAGCATACCAATCACGCCGGAGGTCACCAGCCGATCGCGGAGTGTTTCCACCGGGGCGACCACGGGACCGCGCCGTTCCTGCACAATCGCGACCCAACCGGTGTCGCCAATGAGTGCCATCGCCGCAATCCAGTCGCCGCCATATTCTTCTGGGGCCAGACGGCTCACGGGGTCGTGATAATGGTCCAGCCGCAGGGCCGCCTCATCATTCATGGTGGGATTGGCATTGGTCACCCAATCGGCGAGCCGGGCCGACAACGAGGCCTCCACCCGTAAATCTTCCTCGAGATCGGTCAGTGGTTCCAGATGATCGGCCGTTAACCAGGGATGAGCCAGCAAGATGCCGCTGCGGGCATCGACCAGGGCAAGGTAACGCGGCGCGCGGTCATCATGATCGGTGGCCAATCCCTTTTGATAATCCGCCAGCAACGAACTCAAATTCAAGGATCGGGCCAGCACACCTTGAACGGGGGCCGTTGAGACTTCGTCCTCTCCCGGCGGCCAGACCGGAACCGACAACGCGATTTTCCATTGCTGACTGGTACGGCTGGAGTAGGGCGTGGAAACATGGGGGCTAGTGATCGGCGCGAGATTCATGCAATCATCGGTGGCATCGTCATCACTGGCGGGAATGCGGCCTCCCTGTCCATGAAAATAGTCACGACAGGGAAAGGCTTCATCGATGGTTTCACTCAATGGAGATCGCCACCGTTGATACCCCTCGGCATCCTGCAGAAACCAGCTCGCGTCCAGCGAGCGCTGCAATTCTGCCCGTCGCAATTCGACCTGATGTTTGCGGCGATCGAGCAGGGCAAACAGTTCCTGGCGTTCAGATCGGGGCTGGCTCGCCTGCGACTGCACGAGTTGGCGGACCGTATCATCCTCGGCAATCGCCAGCAGTTCATTCAGACGGTCATCGAGTTCCCGCTGTAGACTGCCCGCCAGCAACTTGGCGGACAACGCATCGCTTTCCTGTGCGCGGGAAATGAGATTCGCGCGGCTGGTGGTGACGGTGTCGCGCAGGGCATCGAGGGCAAAAGGCATGATCGACAGCACCAGCAAGACGGGCAACACGATGCCGGCGAGAATCAAAGGCCGCCGGGCTCGTTGCCGTTCCCGTTGTTGCAATCGATCGACCACGGCTTGCGGATTCGGCAGCCGTCGTGCGGGATCAACGGCCAGACAGCGGTCGACCAGTTCTGCGAGTGCCGTATCCACCCCGGAGATTTGCCGATGCTGTTGCGGCCGTGGCGCTGTTTTAATGATGTGCCGGTAGATCTCGAGCCGTTCCGCCAGACTTCGTGCTTCCCGCAGCCGTTGTTCCTGAATGTCGCTGCGATGAGGAGGATGGCCGACCAGCAGGTGAAACAACAATGCTCCAAGCGCATAAACATCCCAGCGGGCATCGGGGACGGCATGCAGGTCGGCCTGTTCCGGGGCCATGTAGAACAGCGTGCCAAGTGAATGGCTCCGTTCATCGGCCAGTCGCGATTGGCCAAAATCGCACAGCCGGGGTTCATCGTCCTGATCGAGGAGGATGTTCGCCGGTTTAATGTCGCAATGCAGAATCCCGCTGCCATGCGCGTGCACCAGTGCCTGGGCAATGCGAGTGGTCATCCGGACCGCTTCCGCAATCGACACCGGTCCGGCGTCCAACCGCTGGGCCAGCGAACCGTTCTCCAAGTATTCCATCACATAGTACGGCGGGTCGTGCTCCCAACCTACGGAAATCAAACCGACGATATTCCGAGAGGTATACAGGACCGCGAGTTTTTCTACTTCACGACCCAACAATGCCCAGTCGACACCGCGGCGTTGCGAGTAGAACTTGATGGCCACCTGCTTGCCGGTGTTGTGCTCGCGGGCCAGCCACACCGAGCCGAACTTGCCAGCACCGATTCGCTTGAGAACTTCATAGCCGGGCACCGTTGACGGCGGCACATCTTGCGCAGCACTCAACCGCACGGCCTGTTCGTGGGCCGCGGTGTCATAGTCCTGCGTCTCGGGAATCGGCGTGCTGTCGGGCATCAGGGGTTGAGCATTGAAGAATCCAGCGGTCGCAGTTCAGGACGTATTCTATCACTAAGTCTCAGATTACGGATGATTGGTTCAGGACTTCGTCGTTGTCCATGCGATTAGCTCAACGACTTGTTCACGTGTTGGCATGGATGGTTGTGCCCCGGAGGTCAGCGTGGCCAGGGCACCGGCGGCACAGGCCCAGCGGCAGGCGTCGGTGAGCGATTGCCCCAAGGCCCACTCCACCGACATTGCCGCAGTGAAGGCATCCCCCGCGGCCGTGGTATCGACGGGTGACACGGGGCAGGGAGGAATGTGTTGAGACAAACCCTCACGGCTTGCCAGCCATGCTCCGAGTTCTCCCAGTTTGATCACGACGTGCTGCGGACCTCGTTCAAGCAGTTGCTGTGCCGCCGCCTGCGCTTCCATCAACGAGTTCACGGGGCGGCCCAGTAGCTGCTCGGCTTCCGTTTGATTCGGGCTGAGGAGATCGACCTGCCAACACGCGGCTGGCAGCGGTTCAGTGGGACTCGGAGCGGCATCCAGCACCACGCGCACCCCATGCTGCCGGGCCACCGCGATGGCTGCCGCCACGGTTGAAGGCGGGACTTCCAGTTGCATCAGGAGCACTTCGCCGGCTGCAATCTGCGGTTCCCAAAGTGAAACGTCGTTTGGGGTCACCGAGCCGTTGGCACCGGGGATCACCGTGATAGAATTCTGGCCGTCGTCGGCCACACCAATCCATGCTAGCCCGCTGGCTGTGTCCGGTGTGACGAGAACCTGTTGGGTGTTGACCCCGGCGGCTTGCAATCCGTGTCGCAGGGTGGCTGCAAAAGGGTCGTCACCCAGTCGACCCAACATCTGAACATGGGCACCGAGTCGAGCCGCCGCCACAGCCTGGTTCGCCCCTTTGCCGCCGGGGACATACGACAGTGATCGGCCGGTGAGTGTTTCACCCGGTCGCGGGATGCGGGGGACATGGGCCACCAAGTCCATATTGATGGACCCCAGCACCACCACCTTGGCTACGGGAAACGCAGTCATCGCAGGCCACCCTCTATGAGACGCTTGGCTGCAGTGTGTTCCACGCGGTTACTGTTGTCCACTGCAGCGAGTTGCCATGTGATCGGATCAGCAATCGGCGGACGAATTCTCGAGCCGTACGCCACCATCAGAAATCGTCGGATTTTGCGGACTGTATCGAGAATGCGGCCTGTCAGTGGCTGAGATTTCGACTTCCGCCGGACATTGAAAAAACCAAATGTCATTGTTCTGGCTGTGACCTATCTTTCCGGCGCGGGCCCCCTGTCTACTTCCAATTCGGGAATGGTTCTCGGTTCAGAACCAGTGTCACCCCGCAAGGGCAACCGCGATGATGGACTTCATCTACGAACACTACAGTTACTATGTGCGCGAGAGTGTGCGGTTCTGGCACAACATGGGGCCGTACGAATACGTCGGCATCCTGCTGATGGTCGGCATTATCGGTTGGCTGATGATGCGCGGGCGGGCCTTGCGATAAGGCAAAACTCTGGCGTTTCCAGCAACGATTCACTCGCCAAATCTCATCGAATCATGTTAGGCTGATGTGTCAACCACAGCCTGGAGATGAATCGATGACGTGCTCACTGAGGATTCGTTCGTGGATCGTGTTGTGTGGGGGATTGTGCTGCGCTGTTCAGGGCCTGTGGGCTGCTGAACCGGCGAAAGCCACCATCACTCCCTTCGCCGATGTCGTCGCTGCCGACAGCCCCGTCTTTTGGTGGCGGTTTGACGGCGATCGCCCCGAACTGTCTCTGGAACCGACGTCTTTGGCCGAACCGGCCGTCCATCTCGGTGGCAAAGTGGTCGGCAATGTTTCCTGGGGCACCGAAGGGGCACGGCCGCCCTCGTATCCCGGCTTAGAGGAACGCAATCAGGCCGTGAAGTTCGATGGCAAATCGACATCGCTTCGCTTCACTGATCCCGGCGACAACAGCCTCCTCGATTTCGACAACGGCGATGCGATCACCCTGGAAGCCTGGGTGAATGTCGACAAGCTCAGCAACGGCCAGCAGATGTATGTGGTGGGGAAGGGCCGCACCCGGAATGCTGGTTTTCCGGCGGAGAATCAGAATTTCGCCTTGCGACTTTCGGGAGATAAAGGCGGAGCCGCGATTTCGTTCCTCTTCCGTGATCGTGAACGCCACGAGGAAAGCACGCAGGACTTTCATCGCTGGAACTCGACCGAAACACTGACGATCAATTCGGGCTGGCACCACATTGCCGTGAGTTATGTCTTCGGGCAACCCGAATCGATCGCGGGCTACATTGATGGCAAGTCGGTCCCTGGCAAATGGGATTACGGCGGCGCGACCACCGAACCACCGGTCGTCGACAATGATGAACTCTGGATCGGTTCGTCGATGGGCAATAACCCGGCGAGCACATTTCTGGGTCAGATCGACGAAGTCGCCATCCATCGCGGGGTGATTTCGGCCGAGCAGATGCAGGCCCGTTTTGCCTTCGTCGAACCGCCGTCGTATCAGTCCCCCGAGAAACTGCCCGAACAAACGGTCCTGCTCGAAATCTTCGAAGGCATTCCCGATAAGCTGAACTGGCAGTTCCGCTTGCCCGAGCCTGCGGAATCGTTGTCGTGGCCGGCGTTCGCCATCACCGAACTGCCCCAGCGCTACACGAATCATGGCATCCGGGCGGACCGCAGTAATCCGTTATTGGTGCGTTTGCTCGGCCAGGTGACCTGGCCCGCCGGTGAAATTCGTTTGCGTCTGCGATCCCGCAGTAGTGCGATTCTCACCATCGATGGCAAAGAAATCGCGAAACTTGGTTTCCCCAAGCAACTCGGCGACGGCAGTGATGGCAACGGCAGTGTCTATCCCATTCCGGGTGACGATCCCGATGCCCTGCGAGATGTTCCACCCGGCGATCAAGAGACCGTGGTGACTTTCACGGCGACAGGGAAACCGCAACGCGTGCAATTTGATGTCTTCGCAGGTGGTAACAAGCGCCGCACTGAATTCGGTGAGACCGCATTGAGCTGGAATCCCGTTGAAAACACCGGGCCCGAGCAAATTGTGACGTTCGGGTCACCTGCTTCGCTTTCCAATGCCGGTTGGCTGGCCTGGAGCAATGGGGAATCCGACCGTTTATCTGGTCTCAATCAAGAACGACGGATTGCCGCGGCGAAAGACTGGGCCGTTTATTGGGATCGCCGCCATCAGCAGGCTTTGCAGGTCCTGGCCCAACGTCCCGAACTCACGGTGCCCGCATTGCCACAGGGTTACACGGCTGGAAACGCCATCGATCGTTTCATCGCGGAACAACTTGCGGCTGAAAAGGTCGAGGCCTTGCCGTTGGTGGATGACTGGACCTTTTTGCGACGGGTCACCCTCGATTTGATCGGCATCAATCCGTCCCCCGAGATGATCGCCGAGTACTTTGCCGATGCCCCGGATCAACGCCGTGAACTGCTGATTGACCGGTTATTGAACCATCCCGGTTGGGCCGACAATTGGATGGGTTACTGGCAGGATGTTCTCGCCGAGAACCCGAACATCATCAATCCCACGCTCAACAACACCGGCCCGTTCCGCTGGTGGCTGCATGAATCGTTCATGGACAACAAGCCCTTTGACCGGTTCGCGACGGAATTGATTCTGATGGAAGGCAGCCCGCGCTTCGGTGGCACCGCAGGTTTCGCGGTCGCTTCGCAGAACGATGCCCCAATGGCGGCCAAAGCCCACATTCTCGCCCAGGCCTTTATGGGCATGGAGATGAAGTGTGCCCGCTGTCACGATGCCCCGTATCACGACTTCGCACAGAAAGACCTCTTCAGTCTGGCCTCGATGCTGAACCGCAACCCGGTTTCCGTACCGAAAACCAGCAGCATTCCGGGCGATCCGGCGGCGTTGCAGAGCCTGTTGGTCAAGGTAACCTTGAAGCCGGGCGAACCGGTTCCGGCCGAATGGCCCTTCGCTGATCACTTCTCCGGTGAACTCGCTCAGGATGTGTTGCTGAACCCCAGTGACCGGCGGGAACAACTGGCCGCGATCATCACGTCGCCGCAAAATTCCCGCTTCGGGCAGGTGCTGGTGAACCGTGTCTGGAAGCGGTATCTCGGCCGTGGTTTCACAGAACCCGTGGACGATTGGGAAACCTTTGCCCCGTCGCATCCCGACTTGCTGGCATTCCTGGAGCGACAGTTCATCACCTCGGGATATGACCTGAAAGCCCTGGCCCGGATGATCATGACATCGCAGGTCTATCAACGGGAAGTCGATGCGGAAGCCGCGGTCGATGATCGTCGCGCACGATTATTCGCCGGGCCATCACCACGCCGACTCACGGCTGAACAAGTTGTCGATTCCATGTTCGCCATCAGCGGCAAACCGGTGAATGTCGAAAGCATCAACATTGATGTCGATGGCATGCGGAGCTTTGAGCAATCGATCAATCTCGGTCAGGTCCGCCGGGCCTGGCAACTGGCGTCGATGTCGAACGAACGCGATCGGCCGAGCCTGTCTCTGCCCGGGGCTCAAACCCTGGTCGATGTTCTGGAAACCTTTGGCTGGCGGTCATCCCGGCCGGACCCCATCACCACGCGGTCGCAGGAAATCACGGTGTTGCAACCGGCGATTGTAGCGAATGGCGTCATCGGCAAACGAACCACGCAACTCTCGGACGACAGCCGCTTCACGGAGCTGGCCTTACGCGATCAACCTCTGGACGACTTCATTACGGAAGTCTTCGAAGCGGTTTTGACGCGGCCGCCTCGATCGGAAGAGTTAGAGATCTTCCGCGATGTGCTTGCGGAAGGCTATGAGCAGCGGCGTGTGCCGGGAGCAGTGCCCATCGTCCGCACGAGAACGGTGACATCGCTAGGCGTGGCCTGGACGAATCACCTCATTCCGGAAGCGAATGACCGCAAGATTGCGTTGAAGCATGAACTCGATCGCGGCGACCCGCCGACACAACGGCTGGTGGCGAACTGGCGGGAACGGGCGGAAGATGTCGTCTGGACGCTGCTCAATTCGCCAGAGTTCGTTTTCATGCCGTAGACGGGCTTTCAGCCCCAGCCGAGTGGCAAGAGCCGAGTGCCAAGTGTCACAAACACGGGATCGCCTTGGATTCCGACTCCTGGCGCTGGGTACTCAGCACTTGCCTCGCCGATCACTGAGGTCGATAACCCGCGGGTTGCACCGGATTCATAGCCCCCATGGTGGCAGGAGCATAACCAGCATTCGACAGGGGTGCCGTAGTACCCTGGTCGAGGAAGGCGGTCACGGTGGTGACGATTTCCTTCCGTTGGGGAATCTGCGTGCCATCCGCCAGTTGGGCCACCATGTCGACCTGGCGGTCAATACGGCACTGGGTCGGCATGCCGGTCTTGCGATCGACGATACACAGCCCGCTGCATTGCCCCCCTTGAACACTCAACTTGATGTGGCGTAAATCATCCACATAGTTGGACGGACTGATTTGTCCGACGATCGCAATCTGGGCATTCGTCGGCGTCAGTTCCTGCAGCAGGCACTGGGTGGCGGAAGCCATCTTTGAAGGCACGGCCCAGCGGCTACCAATTTTCAGCGGCTGCCCCGCCAGCTGAGGATCGGCCGGGTTCGGCAACAGGCCAATGCTGTCATCCACGAAGTTGGCCAGGCCATCTTCGCTCCCTAGCGATGATAACTGGTTCAACACATTCTGGCGTTGATCCAAAGGGACATTCGCCACGCATCGCCGTAGAAACTCATTGAACCCGACCAACTCCTGCACGCGATTATCGGGGCCCAGCCAGAACGAAAAGGTATTGTCCTTGAGGCCGGCATAAGACAAGGCGGCAGGCGGCGTGATGGCGGGCGGTGCGGCGGAATCGTAGTTGACGACTTCACCACCCAGATCCTGCCAATAACGAACGCGATGATAGCGAACACCAATCCGGCGGCGGGCTGCCTGTTGTTCTTCGACCAGCAGCGACAGCTGCAGTTCGAGCTTCGACTGCCCGACCACCGGCCCTGTGCTCAATTGCTGGGTCAGCCGCTGTTCGATGGTCTTGACCAGCGGAAAGCGGGCACCAACGGGAAGTTGCAACGAAAGATCAGCCGCCGAGGGAAGGCTCAACATGCCGGCGGAGTTGCCATCGTTCTGACCATACGCCGGTGCGTCGGTCGCGGCTGTTTCCTCGCGATCGGTCTCTTTTTCACTGTCGAAATCCGCGAAGTCGCCGAATTCGTCATCGGTACTGGAAGTGCTTTGACCCCACGGGAGTTTTTCGCAGCCGAGCAGGGTGCTGCACACCAGAAATCCAGTGAAATAGAGCAAATACAGCCGGGATTTCATCACCGCGGGACCCCGATCGAAACGCAGGACAGACCTTGGCCTGAGAAAACAGGCGGCGGACCTTAGCAGAAGCGGCAGAAACTGCCTAGACCATATTTCCCCGGCTGCACTCTTCGCAGAGAGACAAAGCCCGAGAATCTCACGGTCTGACGCGTAGCGCCTGGAGAAGACGGTCCCGATGGGATGCCGACCGGTTGTGAAGTGTGAGAAGCAGGCGATCGATGTAATGACACACCCAAAATGCCGGGAGGGCATCACGTGTGGATGCCCTCCCGATTTTGCAATGGTGTCGAGTGTCTCAGAGAACTCGCACTAGCTGACGACGCCGACTTTCTTCAGGTAGTCGACCACTTCCTGAGCCAAGGCGTCGATTCCCTTGTTGTTGGAATCGAGAACCAGTTCCGGCTTTTCCGGAGCTTCGTACGGATCGTCGATGCCGGTGAAGCCCTTGATCTCGCCAGCACGGGCCTTCTTGTAGAGCCCCTTGGGATCTCGCTTTTCGCAGGTTTCCAGCGAAGCATCGACGAAGATCTCGATGAATTCACCCGGCTGCATGATCGCCCGGACCTTGTCGCGGTCGGCTCGGTACGGCGAGATGAATGCGGTCAGGGTGATCGTCCCCGATTCGGCGAACAGCTTGGCCACTTCACCGATGCGGCGGATGTTTTCCGCACGGTCTTCCGCCGAGAACTTCAGGTTCTTGTTGAGCCCCATGCGGATGTTGTCGCCATCCAGAATGTAGGTGTGCTTGCCCATCGAATGGAGCAGGTGGTCCACGGTATTGGCGATGGTGCTCTTGCCACAGGCAGAGAGGCCAGTGAACCAGAGCACGGCTCCCTTGTGCCCCTTGAGCTTGGCGCGTTCTTCCTTGGTCACGGTGTGATCATGCCACGTCACATTGGTGGCTTTTTGTTCGGTCATTGCCTACTGGCTCCTGTGCTGAAACGGTTTTAACGGTCGTGGAAAGTGTAAATGTTAGGGAAAAACGAGCGAAATCGGAAGCGCAGCCTGCGGAAATGCCTTTTCGCAACAGCATTCGGTTATATGATTCCGTGCAATGGCCCGCCGGGAGATGCCAACTGATCGACGCGGCGGGTGATGGCCGGGTCTTCGATCAACGGAGGCGCATGATGCGGTTTGCGGCGGGCATCAATGATGAGCGATCCGCGACAGCCCCAGTGCTTGTCCTCGATGAACTCGCCGACGCCGTGGATGTCGGTTGCCGGGTTTGAGCGTGTGAAGGTGACCCACAACCAGTTGTTCAAGGTGCGGGCGGTGAACTCGCTGTCGTCGACCAGCACAATCAGCGGAAACTGATTGAGCGCATGATCCAGCGGCAATGTCCACAGTGAAGCCCAGGGATCGCCATCCCTGAGTGCCTTTTCCCATTCCAATGCGAGCACGCCCGGCAGACAAATCTGCGGATGGCGGAACCCGTCCGGCAGATGAAAATCACGCGGCAACTCGGTCGGTAGATCCCGGCGTTTTGGTCCCGCCGCCGCGATCACCACCTTCGACCCGCTGTTGAAGCCCTGCCCCGAATAATCGAGCGTGTCGATGGTGGTCCGCGTCTGAAAGTGGAGATCGGTGGTCCAGTCAACTCGTTCTAAGAGATGCTGGAAGTAGGCCGCGATGTCGTGAATGTCGAGCGAGGGGGCGTCTTCCTGTGCAACGATGCAAAGATACTTCGCCAGCGATAATTGCCCCTGGCCGAGAATCGCATTGGCTGTCGTCAGCAACTCTTGCGGTCGACGAACGGTCGCATACGGAACATAGCGTTCGCTGCCAATCGCGAGCAGTAACGGATGTACGCCGGCCGCATCGACGGCATGAATCGCCTTCACGCCGGGGATCACGGTGGGAATGATCGGCCCGGTGATTTCGTGAATGATCTCGCCGAACGACGTGTCTTCCTGGGGCGGTCGACCGACGACTGTGAATGGCCAGATGGCATCGCGGCGGTGATAAATATGGTCCACCTGCATTACCGGAAACTCGTGCTGCAAACTGTAATATCCCAGGTGATCGCCAAACGGCCCTTCAAGTTTGGTCGCCCTCGGATCAATCGAACCCGTGATGCAGAAATCCGCATCGGCCCATACGGGTAAACTGTCGGCTCGTTTCGCCATGCGGATGGGTCGACCCCCGAGAGCCGCTCCGAATAACAATTCCGATAACCCTTCCGGCAAGGGCATCACCGCAGACAGCGTCATCGCCGGGGGACCACCAACGAAGATATTCACCGGCAATCGTTCGCCACGCTCGATCGCCGCAGCATGATGCACACCGATGCTGCGGTGGATCTGATAGTGCAGGCCGATCTCCTTGTTCGTCACATAATCATTTCCGGCGAGTTGCACACGATACATGCCGAGATTGGACCGCCCAAAGCCGGCTTGCCGGGGATCTTCGGTGTAGACCTGCGGCAGGGTGATAAACGGCCCGCCATCATCTGGCCAGCTTTGCAGTCGCGGTAACTGATCGAGCGACGTCTCGCATTCCAACACCGGTCCGGTTGAACACCGCCGGACCCACATGTTCCACAAAGAGAAAGGCACATCGCGATACCGCCACGGATTCTTCCAGAAGTTCGCCGGATCGATTTTGAGTTCGACGAGATGCCGGACGGCATTCAACTCATGACGAAAGAGAAATCGCGTGCGGTCGATGGTACCGAACAGATTCGAGACCATGCGGAAGGCACACCCCTTCACGCGATTGAAGAGAATCGCCGGTCCGCCCGCCTGATAGACCCGTCGCTGAATTTCCGCCGCTTCAAGGTGCGGATCGATTTCGACATCCAGCCGGATGAGTTGCCCGGTCCGTTCGAGATCGGTGACACACGCCTGCAGACTGCGGTAACCCATTCATTGGTCCCATGTCGAATGTCGAAATCAGCAACAAAACCAGCCCGTAGCGCAAGCAAGGGTTGTGTTTTCGATTGCCATCGTATCACCCTTGCTTGCGCTACGGGCTGGTATGGGAATTATCAAATCATGGCTCAAGTGTTTCTTTCCGGATTGTAGTCGCTGGTCTCTGGCGGCGAAGTGGCTACACTGTAATCAGTGAAAATTGATACGTCGGCCGAGTCGTCGGGATTTGGCGGCGTTATGAGCCACCCGTGGGGGAATGTCCGATGCGTCTGTTCATGGCAAGTCTGATCGCTGGAGTCTGTGCAATGTCGCTGTCAGCCAATGCCGCTGAAGCCACCAAGGTGACCGATTTCAAAGTGAAGTCCCTCGCGGGCGATGAAGTCGACATGGCGAAGTACGAGGGGAAGGTGCTGCTGATCGTGAATGTGGCCAGCCGCTGCGGTGCCACACCACAATACGAACAACTGCAGGAACTCTCGGCCAAGTACAAGAGCGAAGGCCTGATGGTTCTCGGATTCCCCTGCAACCAGTTTGGTGCTCAGGAGCCGGGTTCCGCCGAGCAGATCGCCAAGTTCTGCAAAGACAATTATGACGTCAGCTTCGACATGTTCGAGAAGATCGATGTGAATGGCGAGGAAGCCGCGCCCATCTACAAAATGCTCACCGCTCATGAGCCGGGTGCCGGTCCCGTGAAGTGGAACTTTGAGAAATTCCTGATTGGACGCGATGGCAAGATCGCTGCTCGCTTCAAGACCAGCGTGCGTCCGGATGCTCCCGAAGTGGTGAAAGCCATTGAAGCCGAACTCGCCAAGAAGTAAATCTGACCACCGCGACAGCCCCCGTGTAACAATACGGGGGCTGTTCGCTGCGCGGGCATGATTGTCGGCAACTCATGGCAACGGTATCTTCGCGGACACTATGCGGGCTGATTTCTGGATTGTCTGGTTCTTCGCTTCGGCTGGAGTCGCCAAATTACTGGCGATCGGCGAAAACACCATTCATGGTTATGGCTGGCGGCGGGCGTTTCTCCAACGCGTTCGCACGGTCCATAACATTCTGCTGGTGAGCTATCCCCCGGCGATCTTCTTCGGGCTCGGCTGGTTTGGTCCGCGCTTGTTGTTCGATGGGTCATGGCCAGCCGTGTGTGCCTGGGGTTGGTCCGGGCTGGCGATCGGTGGGATCGGGTTTCTCGCTTTGATCGCCTCGACGATTCGACATCTCACTTATCGCCCCCCCGCCTGTGAAGTTGTTGCGACATCACGGATCATTGATGTCGCTCAACAGTCAACCGAGTCGCTGGTGGGTACCGGCCGGGCGAAATGGTTGGCTCGGTTGCCTTACAATCAGCAGTTCACGCTTGAAGTTCACGAGAAGACCTATCACCTGCCCGACATTCCCGAAGCTTGGGACGGGCTGTCGATCGTCCATTTTTCGGATGTCCATTTTCGAGGTCCGGTCTCGCGGGCTTATTTCGAAGTGGTTATGCACGAGGTCAACCAACTCGGCGGTGATGTCGTTGTCTTCACGGGCGACCTGCTCGATCAGAAGTCGTGCCTGAGTTGGATTCCTGACACTTTTGGCCGGGTGTCCGCTTCGATGGGTTGTTATTTCGTGCTGGGTAATCACGACTGGTATGCCGAGTTCGATGGCCCGATTCGGGAATCCCTTCGCGAGCAGGGCTGGCAGGATGTGTCCGGTCGCACAATCTCCTTAGCACGCAACGGATCAACCTGCACCATCAGTGGCACGGAACGTCCCTGGATGGGCACGGCTCCGGATCTCTCGACGAAAACTCCGGCGGAACTGCGTGTGCTCTTAAGTCATGGCCCCGATCAATTTGTCTGGGCGCAAAAGCATTCGGTCGACCTGATGCTGGCTGGTCACACGCATGGCGGACAGATTCGGCTGCCCATTCTGGGACCAGTTTATGCCCCGAGCATTTACAGTTGCCGCTATGCATCCGGAGTCTTCCTGTCGAACGGTACACTGATGAGCGTGACGCGCGGTGTGTCGGGACGCGAACCCATCCGCTACAACTGTCGCCCGGAAATTACCAAATTGATTTTGCATAAGAAATTTTCGAGCGCTCAAAAGATCGGTGATTGAGGGCGGTCGGAGTTGGAACTGCCGCCAAATTGGGTAGAATTCCGCTACGGTTCCGGCGACTGTTCGCCAACCATCCTGCCAACAATTGACGGCGAGCGACTGCAACCGCCTGTGAAAGACCGCGTGTGAGCACGATTCTGATCTGGGGCGGTTTCGTAGTCCTGGTGCTGATTATTCTGGCCTTTGACCTGGGGGCGTTTTCGCGCGGCCCCGCCAAAGCCATTTCAGCCCGGCAGGCCCTCTTCCGCACGGCCGTTTATGTCTGCCTGTCGATGATCTTCACGGTCTTCGTGTACTACAGTTACGAAAACCACTGGTTCGAACTCGGTGTCTACCCGGAGGCCGATGCTGCCGACGAAGGAGACGACCACAGTCAACGTCCGAGATTGGCCTACTGGTTCGAGCCGGAACTGAAATCGGAAGCGGGTCACGGTTTACCGTCCAACGGCCAGGAAGCAGCCACGATGTACTTCACCGGATATCTGGTGGAGCAGTCGTTGAGCATGGACAACATCTTCGTGATTGCGTTGATCCTGGGATTCTTCAAAGTCCCGGCGGCGTATCAACACCGCGTCTTGTACTGGGGGATTCTCGGTGCTTTGGTGATGCGCGGCGTGATGATCGCCTTGGGAGCCCAGTTGATTCATGCATTCGACTGGATCATTTATGTCTTCGGAGCCCTTCTCGTCTATACCGCATGGAAGATGCTTGGTTCGGATGAAGATCATCTCGACCCCAATGAAAGCCGTACGCTGAAGATTCTGCGGAAGTTCGTGCATGTGCACCCCGGGTTTGATGGCGATCACTTTTTCTCCACTGTGGACGGCATCTGGGGAGCCACGCCGCTGTTTCTTTCGCTGGTGATCGTCGAAACCACCGACCTGATTTTTGCGGTCGATTCCATTCCCGCTGTGTTCGGTATCACACACGACCCGTTTCTGGTCTTTACATCGAACGTGTTCGCGATTCTGGGACTGCGTTCGCTCTATTTTGCCCTGGCCGATCTGCTCGATAAATTCCGGTTCCTGAAATACAGCCTGGTGGCGATTCTGGCCTTTGTCGGCATCAAGATGCTGGCCCATGCGATGATCGAAATCTCGCCGCTGGTTTCCCTCACCGGAATTGGTGTGTTCCTCGCGCTCGGCATTGGGGCATCGTGGTGGATTCCGGAACCTGCCCCCGCAGAGGCCGAAGTCACTGCCTCGAATGAACCGAACTGAGGACGATGATGCATATCGTGTCCTCGCCAGAATCGGTTCCCGTCTTTGATTGTCATGTGCTGCTGCGCAAGCCCACGGAGAGTGAGCAGCGATGGCAGGCCCGTTGTGCCGCGGCCCCCTCGGTGACAGCCTTCGGCTCGACGGAACGTGAAACCCTGCAGGCCATCGTCATTCGCTTCAAATACTTCATTGAAGAATACCGTCGCGAGTCGCAGCCGATTCCGTGGACTACTCCGGAGTTAATACCCGAAGCCGGCGAAGTCGAGCGCTGGATTCCGGTCCACCTGTAAGTATCGTACCGGTCGCTGAAACCCTGAGATTGACGCTTTCGGTGTCGCCACTAGCGATCGCATGAGCAGGGCCGTAAATCTTTCTTCACCGTTGACGATTGAGTGCGAACCGCCGTTCCTGTTCCGTCGATGAAAAACGGAACAGCGCGTCACGATACTCCTTTTCTCAGCTGGCAGGGCAAGACTTCCGATGACACAGACTCTGCGGTGGACAACGGGTGTCGGGTTGATCATGTCGTTATGGGTGACGTCGGCTTATGCCAGGCCGATCTTTGTCGATAACCAGTCGGGTTCCGATGGGTTTGACGGCTATGCGGCCACCGTGCAAACGAAGCTCACCGGCCCCGTGCAGACGTTAAGGCAGGCTTTGCGGCTGGCCCGGCGCGGCGACGAAATCATTCTGATCAACACGGGCATTCCCTACAGCGAATCGCTCACGCTGAGCGGTGCGCGGCACAGCGGTTACCCGTCGGAACCGTTTGTCATCCGTGGCAATGGAGCGGTGTTGAATGGCACCGCCTCGCTGACCTCCGATGGCTGGCAGCGGCAAAGCAACGGTCTCTGGCGGTTGTCGCTGACCCGCAAAGGCTACTACCGCTTCTTTCGTGACGGCCTGCCAATCGCCGAGCAGCCTTCTGTGTCGGCGGCATGGAAGCCCGATGACATTCTGGCCGATCATTGGGCAAGCCATGAGGGGGCCGTCTACTTCCGCTTCGATGATGACCGCACTCCGATTACCGAAGCCTGGAGCTATGCCGCCTGGGATTTTGGAGTTTCGCTGGTTGATGTCCGCCATGTCCGCATCGAAAACCTGACGATCGTGGGTTACCGGGTGGACGGCATCAATGTCGATAACGCCTGCCACGATATCGAACTGGAGAATCTTCGCATCGAGAACCACGGACGTGCGGGACTGGCTGTCGGTGGTTCCTCGCGAGTGACGGCCATCAACTGCCGGATTGCGGAGAACGGTAGCGAAGCCGTGCTGATCACCGAACGGGGTGGACTGCAACTGGAAGCCTGTGACCTCGGTGGAAGCGAACCGAAAGTCATCGAACTGAAGTAGCGATACCTACGAAGCCAGCCACATCCACTGCAACTTTGAGGTGGACCAGTCGAGTCGCAGGCGGAGATGACCCTCGGGGTGCAGATAGTACCAGTCGATCTGTTCGACGGTGATGCGGATCACTGCGAAGTGTCCACGCCCGGCTTCGGATTCCTGGAGCGTTAAATCGTCGCTACCAGCGCGCTCGGTGCGGTTGATGAACGGTTCGGTAAACTCGGTTCCCGGTGCGACCGGGGCTAAGTATTGCCGCCGATGGATCAGTGGTAACTTCAACCAATAGTCATTCGCCACGGCATCGGACGTGTGGATGGTGGCATACGCGTTTATTCGCAATTGAACGCGTTCCAGTGGATCATAGCCCACCCATACCACATGTGGCTGCTGCTGAATTTCGACAAGCTTCAGCGAACGGCCATCGGCGAAGGCGTAGAGTTCTCGGGCAGCTATCGCCACTTCTCGCAGGACCACATTCCGTGCGGAAGGTTTCTCCGAGAGCGAAGTCGTGGCCAGTACGCCGAGGCGAAAGGGATGATCGGGAGTTCGACTCGCCAGATCGAGTTGTTGCCAGCACCAGTTGCAGATAGCGAGTGGATCGCGGCGCTGGCTGGCCAGATCGATCACGGTTAGACGGAGCCTTCCGCCGCTGGACGCGGGGCATTCACGGCGTTCTGCAGCACGTGCCCATAACCCGAATCTTGCAGGGCCTGCTTCTCCGCCCGATCAATCCGCCACATCAGAATCCCGACGGCTGAGACCACGGCGGTGATCATGCCCATCATGAACAGAATGCTGATCATGTACGCCCGGGGCTGCGGGCTATCGGTTTCGACAGCGTTCTTGCACATCGGACAGGCGAACGCGGTCTCAGCACAGGCCGAGATACCGACCAGCAGGGCCAACGTAAAACGATGACGCAACAGCATCCGATTCGCCTCCGAAACAGTTCTCATTCGCCTTCTGATTCTAACAACCGGGTTTCAGGATGGCGACGCCAGTGCCGCTCAGGCCGCCGGTGCCACTGGCCAATGATACAGTAGCAGGTAAATCACCACGCCCGTCACCGACACATACAGCCAGATGGGGTAGGTGATGCGGGCGATCCGCCGATGTTGCGGCCATTGTTGTTTCAACCCGCGGTAAATCGTCACGCAGGCCAGCCCCGCGGTAGGTACGGCCAGCAAGATATGCGAAATCAGGATCGTAAAGTAAATCGGCCGGATCACGCCCGTGCCCTGAAACTTCCGCCCCGATTCTCCCGTGTAATGATGCAACGCGGCATGGTAGGTGAGATAGCACACCAGAAATACAATCGACGTGCCGAAAGCCGACAGCATGATATTGCGATGCCGATCACGCTGTCCGCGTTTGATCGCCACATATCCGGCGAGCAGTAACAGCGTGGCCAGTCCATTCAACGTGGCATTGATCGACGGTAGCAGTGCAACCCAGTCGGGCATTCGAAACAATCTCGCAGCAGTTGAGTCAGCGTCACGGTCTTGGAAACGGCAGCTCTCGTCGATTACGGGCGACCATCGGCAACCGGAGTTTCTGTCGGCGTGCTGTTGCGATCAGCCACCGGCAACGACAGCGATTTCAACTCGCGCCGCAGTTCGGCCATTTCCGCATCCTTGGCCGCGTTGAATTTGCCCTGCACGACGCCATTGGCATCGACGAGCATGACGTTTGTGGAGTGAATGATCTCGAATCCTTCCTGCCGATTCGGCCCGGTGACTTCCTGCACCGGCATCCGAAAGCTGCGGTGAATCAAACCGTAGATCTCCGTTTGATCGCCCGTGAGAAAATACCACTTGTCGAGATCGGCCCCGTTAAGCTTGGCATAGTTCGCCAGCACTTCTGGTGTATCACGTGCCGGGTCGACAGTGAGTGTGACCAGTTGAAAGTCTCGATCTCGCAGCTGAAATTGCAGATCACGCAGCTGCTTGGTCACGGTCGGACAGGGACCGAGACACTTCGTGAAGACAAAGCAGATGGCAAAGGGTTTGCCGAGCAGATCCTGCTTCGTAACCGTGCGGCCATCACAGTTGGTGAAGGCGAAGTCTTCGATGCCCTCCGTATCCCACAAGGGGACCTCAGCGGCGGGCTTGGTCTGGCCCATCAATTCCGACAGGTCAATCACCTGGGCACCGTTGTCCGATCGGTTGACCGGCAGTTCGATGCGAACCGGAGCGGGGACCTCATCGCTTGAATCTTCCGGTTCGACGTTCATGGCCGCGACCGCGACATCACGAGCCAGCATGGGCTCTGCCACATCGGGCGACTGTTGCCGCATCATGATCACAGCACCAGCAATCACCATTAACCACAACACGCCCCCCGTGATTAACAAAGTCGGGCGGGCTTTCACGGGCGTTGAGGATTCAACACCTGTTTCCTGCGTACTCATTCCAGATCCTTCAAACGGGACGCGGCGGTTCGTTGTGCCTGGCCACACCAGGCAAGTCCCCTGTCAACGAACATTATGGACCGTGCGACGTTGTGTCAGCCCCACGGCACCCGCCAGACAACAGAAACAAAATAGACCGGTCACCGTCCCGCAGACCGGCCACGAAGGTAACTGCTCCAGAGATGACGTGTCGTGGGCCAGCAGTCTGCGCAGCCCGGCGACACCGTACGTCAATGGATTCAGTCGAATCACCCAACTCAACCAACCGGCATCGCTCGCCGGGAACACCGCCCCGGACAGCAACCACATCGGCAGCAGAAACACACTCATCAACGCATGAAAACCATGCGTTGAATCCATCGGCCAGGCCATCAGGAAACCCAACCCTGTCAGCGTAAAACCCAGCAATGTCAGCCAGCCAATCACCGGTATCACATTCGCCAGCGTCAAACCCGTTTCAATGGCCGGTGCGAGACCGATCCAGGAAATGACGGGACCGATCAGGAGAAAAATCAGCGTCTGTCCGACAGCCAGAATCGTGCCACCCAGTACCTTGCCGAGCACGATCGTCAATCGCGAGACCGGGGCGATGAGCACTCCCTGCAGGAAGCCTTCGCGGCGATCTTCGATGATCGAGATGGTCGAGAAGATCGCCGTGAACAGCACGATCATCACCGCGACACCGGCAAAGAAATACTCTTGATAGCTGACGCCGCCCGGACCCTGAAACGATCCCTGCAATCCGGCCCCGAAGAGAATCCAGAAAATTAACGGTTGCCCCAGTGCCCCGACGATGCGAGTTCGTTGGCGGAGAAAGCGTACGAGTTCGCGTTGAGCCAATGTCAGCACCGACAGCCACGAAACCCAGGGCGTGGCGCTCCGGTACGATGACGTCATCGCGGGTGTCAGCAGCGGTGCGGTCTGGGTCGCGGGCATGGTCACGGAATTGGGGCGTTCACGGTAAACAGGAATCAGAAACCGAAACAGAACTCTGCAAATCGACCATCAGAACGAGGTTCGGATTAGGGCGGTGTCATCGCGAGCGGAGTGGGTGCGACCAGCGAAGAGGCTGGCGTCATCTGATGCAAACGGAGTTGGCCACAAGCGGCATCGATATCCGCCCCTTTGCGTTTTCTTACCGTCGCCGGGATGCCGCATTGTTCCAGCACACGGACAAACTCATCAGTTCGCGGGGCTGTCGGTTCGACAAATGGCAGTTCGGTCACAGCATTCATTGGTATCAGGTTCACGTGAGCAATGCGAGACTGCAACAGTTTCGCCAGCTCCCGCGCGTGTTGAGGACCGTCATTCACTCCCGACAGCAGCACGTACTCATAAGTCACGCGGCGACCGGTGATCTCGAAAAACTCATCAGCCGCGGTCAAGACGGCATCGATCCCGATCTTTTCATTGACCGGCACCAGTTGCGTTCGCAGCATGTTGTTCGGAGCATGCAGCGACACCGCTAAATTATAGGATTTCCCCAACTGGGCGACTTCCCGAATTTTCTCGGGGAGACCGACCGTGGAAATGGTAATGCGGCGAGCCCCCAATCCGAGCCCCCCTTTATCATTCAGGCTGTCCAGTGCCGGGACAAGCGATTTCAGATTCGCGAGCGGCTCACCGATGCCCATCACCACGACGTTGGTAATGGCTTCCTCTCGATTCAGCAGCCGATCCAGTCGCAAGACCTGTTCGAGGATTTCGCCCGTGGTCAGATTGCGTTTGAGACCCTGCAGGCCACTGGCACAGAAGACGCAGCCCATCCCGCAACCCACCTGGGTGCTGATGCAGATGGTCCGCCGATCGGGTTCCCGCATCAGGACACATTCGACGAGTTCACCGTCGACGAGTTCCAGCAGGAGTTTCTCGGTGCGATCACTGGCGATGCGATGATCGACCAGTTTTCCGGGAAAGAGCGAGAAGGTTTCTGACAGCAGGCCGCGTAACGCCGCAGGCAGATCGTGCATATCATCGAACGAATTGACGCGTTTGCCAAAGATCCAACGACGGATCTGATCGGCACGATAACCCGGCACACCGTGCTCAACGCACCAGTCCCCGAGTTCCGCGCGACTCAACTCGTAAATCCGGGGCAGCCCGGCCACAGCGGTAGCAACAGTGTTCAACATCATCCCGCGACAATCGCGATCTTAACGATTGCTTATTGTAGCGAGAAAATGGCCCGCCATGACAACATTCTGTAGCCCTGCTGGAAAGATTCGTGTAACACATTCAATGGAAATGTGTTACATCAAATCGTCTGGTTAACTTTGGAGCATGTCCGCCAGAGATTCTGTCGAGTAGCTTTGCGATCGCAGGAACTTCGGAGGCTGCACAACCGGCAGTTCTGTCGTCGTTTCCGAAGGGGCTGGAACGCGTTCGTGCCACATGGCCCGCAGCACGTCCTGCCGTCGAATCAGGCCCATCAACCGGCCATTTCGAACCACGGGGGCTCGCGAAATCCGGGCTTCGCGGAAGAGCTTCAACGCATCTGAGAGAGGTTGTTCCGGGGCGAGATGTTGCGGGTGGCACTGCATCAACTGGCTCGCATCGAGATCCCCCAGTGCTCCCACCATTTCGGCTTTCAGCAACTCGTAGTCACTGAGAATTCCAAGCAAAATGTCGTTCTCATCGACCACGGCGAGGTCTTCGGCCTCGGCCTCCACCATGATCTGTAAAGCCTTCTCGGCCTCACAGTTCGGACGAATCATCAGGCTGGACCAGCACATGACATCGGCAACAGTGGCAGGCATTTCGGCATCCCTCGGATGAGTGAGAGCGACTTCACTCAACCATAGGTTGCCTTTTTGCAACGTGCCGGAAAATTTTGCCTCCGCGACAGACCGCCGCGTTCGAGCCTATTCGCTGCCGACCTGATAGAGCGGCAGAAAGCGGTAATAGACTTCCAGACACATGGTGCCTAATGCCGTGGAGTAAATTCGACCGCCGACACTTCCCCACGGGCCGACGGGGTCCCAGCTACCGGCGTGTTCGCCTCCGCGGCGCTGTAAACGCACCAGATTGTCGCGGAGTGCCCCGTTCCATTGCTGCCAGGGTTCGCCCCCCGACTGGAACATCGCCAGAGTTCCGTAGTACCAGTAGTATTCGTCGGGCCGAGCCAGTTGGGGCAGATTCGTTTGCAGGTACTGCACGGCCTCCTGGCTGGCCGCACTGGTCCGCCTGAGTCCATACATCTGTTTGCAGAACAAGGACTCGGCCGTCATTGCGGGAGTCGGGGGGCTTTCCTGTTTGTAGCCAGCCAGGCCGCCGGATGTACCACGGCTGCGATCCTTGAGAAAGTTAATCAACCCTGTGCGACTTTGTGCCGGTGTCGCGATGCCCGCCAGTTCGGCGCTCTTCAAGGCCATAGCCTGCCAGCCGAACATGCTCATGTCGCTCAGAGAGGCCCCCGTGCGATAACGCCAGCCGCCATCGGAATTCTGCGTTTCCGTGATGTACCAGACGCCGCGTGCGACGGCTTCCCGCAAGGCTGGAAAGCTCGCGGGATCGTGCTGCATGCCATAGGCTTCCGCGAGTGCATAGGTCGCAATCCCGTGGCAATACATCTGGTCATAATACGTGGCACGGCCGCCGAGATAGCCGTCACTTCGCTGCTGAGCGATGAGCCAATCAATGGCCTGCCGGACATTCTGCGAGTACTCCCCTTCATCGTGGGTATATCCCGCTCCGAGGAACGCCAGCAATGCGAGTCCTGTCACTCCCGTGTCGGTCTCGGCACCACCCGGCGGCTTGCCGGCATCAATCTGACGGACTTCCTTCAAACCGCCGCCATATCGATCGGCGTCCCAGTTTCCAGCGGGTTCCTGAACGCGAGCCAGAAATTTTAGTGCGACTTCCACAGCCTGTTCCGAATCGGCCGTCCCACCATTTCGCAAGGCAATTTCACGACGGCGGTCGATGCGGCGCAGACGGTACGTCGATGCCGCAGCGGGCGAACGCGGGCCGACGGTGATCTCCGCAGGTTTGGTCCGCATCAGTTCCGGGACCGGAGTGGCATCGGCATCGGTTAACACCGGCCGTCGAGCCGAGGTGAGTCGCTCGACATTCTGATCGCGGTTCGGTCGAAAGGGAGCGGCTCGGGTCAGTTCCATGCTCGGATTCTCGGTGGATCGAGCGGGATTCGTGCGGGTGAATCGTGAGGCCCCAGCGGCCCCGGTCGGTGAAAGTGGTTGCGGGGTGCTTAATGTGGAACCCGCGTTTAAGCTATCGATGGGAATCGCCGCAGGGCTCGATTGACGCGCGATGCTCTCATCCGCAGGTCCAACCGCTTTGGGCAGCGTCGGGTTTTCATCGAGCGGCAAAGGCAAGGCCATCGATAACTCATCCGGTGACATCGTCGAACGTGTCGCACTGCCGGGTCGCGGATCGGACAAGGGCAATGGGTCGGCTTCGACGGCGCGGGTTAAGGCCTGCCGCGACGCGGTTGCCCCAGGAACTTCGTCGGCAGGTCGGGCCTCCGCGGTCTGTTCCGCCTGCAGGTCATTGGCAGCGGCTTCGGATCGCATATCCGGGGCAGCGGCTTCCATCACTTCGGGTGCCGGTGTGGGATCGCCCTCCGTCGCGGTGAGTTGCGGTATCTCCATGAGTGGCGGAGCGGTCGATTCGATGGCGGTCCGTTCCGGATTAACAACGGGTTCGACGCCGCGATCCTGCTCGATGCGTGATTGCGTCATCTCAGGAATGTCTAAGGGTTGTTGCCAGACCGGTGTGTTCCCCGCTTCCGGTTGCGACAGGGGATCTTCACTTTCGGCCAGCACCTGTCGGATGGGGACCGGCGAGGGTTCACCGGGGGGTTCCGGTGGTAGCGCACGGGAATCAACAACGGTGGCCCAACCCAGGCCGATGCACAGATGGACCACCAGCGACAGGACGAACGATTTCGCCATGGCGTGATGATCGCCCCACCGGGTGCCAATCATCGTGAAGAGTTGCAGCAGGGCACAGAATGAAGTGCAGACGAGGGCCGCCCGCACAAGAACTTCTCCCGGGGAAGCATCGGCGGCTCCCAGCAGAATCTCGCGCAGATGTAGCAGCCAGCCAGGCATTACGGACTCGATTCGCGCGGTCGATTGGCTAATGACAGGTTTCGAATTCCCGCCTTGCGGGCGGTCGACATCACGTCCATCACATGTTGATATTCAGTATGGGCATCGCCCCGAACCACCACGGCCTGCCCCGGAAATCGTTCCGCGGCATCCTGCAGAAAGGCAGCCAGTTCTTCGAGGGTCATCTCAACTTTCCTCGCGGAGATGCGACCGTCCTCACGAATATTAACGACGATTTCATCGGGTTGGCCGGTCAACGCCGGTGTATCCGCGACGGTCGGCAATTGAATGTCATATTGCCGCTCTTCCTCGGTGAACTGCGAGCCGAGCATGAAAAAGATGATCAGCAGCATCACCACGTCGAGCATCGAGGTGAGGTTGATACCGGGTTCATCGAGCGGAAGGGATTTGAGGGGCACGATGTGACATCCTGAATGGCCCAGGCGGAGAATCCGCCACGTCTACCTCCATATACGACGTTCAGTGTATCAGATCGGTTTGCACCGGCCAGCCCCTTCCGCTCGGCTGCCGATCCGGCAAAGGTTGCGGGAAAAAAGTGATCAGAGATCGGCAAAGTTTGCCGAACCGCACCCTTCAACTGCGAACCGCGAAGTCGTTCGTAAGAGGAAGCCTCCCGAGCCAGGCGACCACAATTTTCAGAGGCAACCGCGGCATGCTCTCATCACGGAGTCCGTGTAAACGGTTCTCCATCAGACATTCTCTTCTCACTAAAGTGAGTCACAAGGGGCGTTTCATCAGAACAGAGACACTACGTTCACTGATATCTCTTCGTCGTGAAATGATATCACGCATCAGTTTTCAAAGACCAAAAACCTGAACATCAACTGATGGTGCCCAATGCCTCAACATCACTGCAGTAATAGTCATCAGAGCAGAGGACCTCTGAGTACGCGCATGAACACTAAAAAGGTTGGCGTATCGACAGTTGTTCGTGTCATTTTTCGATTTCTTAAAATAGAAATTGTGTGACGATGTCGCTTATGTCAAATCTCTGAATCATCGGGATATTTGATCGCGAGATCCGATCTGCAGAGGCCATTCAACGCGGGCTTTGGTGACAGAGGATTCTTGGCGTTGGCATGAAATTTGACTCTGCATGCCATCGTCTCTCTTCTCTTATCCCCTCTGGTTTCGAGGATCGCTTCATGTTTGCCAAAAGGACCGCACGTCGGCGCATGCCTGGCTTCACACTGATTGAGTTGCTGGTGGTGATTGCCATCATCGCCATTCTGATTGCGTTGCTGTTGCCTGCGGTGCAACAGGCTCGCGAAGCCGCCCGCCGCACTCAATGCCGGAACCATCTGAAGCAGCTCGGCCTGGCGATGCACAACTACCACGATTCGCTCGGCGTCTTTCCTTATGGTGTTCAGAATGCAGGGGTCTTCCATCTGCGTGACACATGGTTCCAACAGATTCTGCCTTACATCGATCAGGCCCCGATGTTCAACAACTACGCCGCATGGGTGGGGCAATGGGTGATGGATACGCCAGCCGCAATTAGAGACGCCAAAATTTCCGTGATGGGATGTCCGTCAGACCCGTACAGTCTGCAATTTGGAGCCAGCGGTGGCTTGCGCAGTGGCGCCTACGGATTCCAGGGCAATTACGTCGGCTGCACTGGCGATCAGCAATTGCAGGGGGGAGATTCCGGGGGCTTATTCTTCCATCGATCTTCAACTCGTATTCGCGACTGCATCGATGGCACCAGCAATACACTGCTGATGAGCGAGGCCATCATTCGTGGACCGACCACGGGGGGCTGGGGAGAAGCCGGGGGTTACTGGGGTGGCGGTGAAGGGGGTGGCTATGGTTTTACGACGGCCTACCCACCAAACTCCACAGTGACCGACCAGGTTTACGCCTGTAAGAGCACCACTTGGCCGAACGCACCATGCACTAGCCTGACCACTTATGCCACGCAACGAAACCTGGCCCGCAGCAATCATACCGGGGGCGTGCATGCCGTGATGGCCGATGGAGCCGTACGGTTTGTCTCCAGTAACGTCGATTCGACGACCTGGAAACGCTTGGGGACACGTGCCGGGCAAGAAACTTTGGGCGAGTTCTAAGCGGGTACATCACACCGGATGTCGTCCCATACGGTGTGATGGATTGCCTGGGTTATGACTCCCGCGTCCTGCAAGATCTGACGTCTCAGCAGGACGCGGCGAGTTTCGCATAGTTCTTCAGGTCTGGGGATTGATGGAAATCCAGGTCCTTCGAATTCAAAGGAAAACGAGAGTGAATTTGCTGCGATCCATGCTGTTTCTTCTGTGCGCCCTGCCGCTCGTCGGTTGTGGTGGCGGTGAGACTGGCCCGAAACTCTATGACGTCAAGGGGACTGTCAAATTCAAGGATGAACCGGTGGAATCCGGGGAAGTGATTATTGAGTCGGCCAATGGCAGCGGTGCCCCGGCTGGGGGTGTGATCACAGGAGGCACATTTGAAGTAAAGGCTCCCTCTGGTCCGAAGACGGTTCGCATCACTGCTATGCGGGATGTGCCAGGCAAGTTTCGCGAAGATAATCCGGGAGAAAAAGTGCCCGTCCGCGAGCAGTACATTCCCAAGCAATTCAATGACGAATCCGACTTGACGATGACCGTCGAGGAGAAGTCCGAAAACACCGTCGAGTTTAATTTGACTCCGTAGTATCTCGCTCGCCGGTTGGTTGCTCAAACAGATCTCGGGACGTCATCGCTAGAAGTGATGACGTCCCTTTTCCTTTATGCCTATGCACTCAAATCTTCGCCAATGGGAATGGTTGAACATTCTGGATTCAGCGTTCAGTTGCCTGTTGACTCCTCGTCGGGATGAGATCCGAAGCAGACTTTCTTTCGTGAGGGGCACCAACGGTTTTCCTCCCGTTCATAGCGTTTTCCCTCAATTTAACGAAGTTGCCGGATTTAGCTTGCGAGACTGTATTCTCATTAGCCACTATGGTGACATGCGTTTATTGGCAAGGTGAGGCCATCCCCCTTGCCTGGACGTTAGCCGCTCGACGGGAAATGTCGGAATCCTCAGGAGCATTGAGAATGTTAAGGGCCTGCGTATTGGGTTGTGTTGTGGTATTGTCCGTGATCGGTACCGGACTCATGTCTCAAGAAACCGAGACAACAAAGTCTCCGTCGCGACGCCTCCCCAATAACTATGCGAAGTTAGGACTGTCAGACAAACAGCGGTCGGAAATCTATAAACAACAAGCCGACTATGGGGAACGCATCGATAGCCTGATTCGACAGGTGGAAATGTTGCGGAAAGAACGCGACGATGCGATCGAGAATGTGCTGACCGACGAGCAGAAGGCCACACTCAAGAATCTGCTGGCCGAAACGGCCTCCAAGGCCAAAGCCAAAAAGAGCAAGGCCGCCGGAGATGCGGAACCCAAAGCCGGCGAATAATCCGTCATTTGGCCGCTGATTGTGGCTCTGCCGATGAAGCGTCCTGCGGGTTCGTCTGCGACTCCAGGACAAACAATGCACTATCGGCCCGCAAGTTAGCAGCCCAGGCCCGCTGGACCGGACGTCCGCGAATGACCGGAAATTCGCGGACGATCCGAATGTGCATCCGGTCAATCAAGTCGCGAAAATCGAGCATCGACAGCAGGTGCAGGTTCGGTGTGTTGTACCAGTCATAAGGCAGACGATTCGTCACGGGGGCACGTCCTTGCAACAGCAGTTGCAGGCGAACCCGCCAGTGTCCAAAGTTCGGTACCACAACAATGGTCTGCCGAGCCACACGCAACATCTGGGTGAGCAGTTCGCGGGGACGGAGCACCTGCTGCAATGTCTGGCTCAGGACGGCGATGTCGAAGGCGTTATCAGGAATTTCAGCCAGTCCTTCATCAAGGTCGCTCTGAATGACCGGGACTCCCTTGCCAATCGATCCCACCACATGCAGATGATTGAGTTCAATTCCTTGAATCGAACAGTGAAGTTCGTCGCGTAACCGTCCCAGCAAACGCCCGTCGCCGCAACCCAAGTCGAGGACTCGTTGCCGCGGCTGAATCTGGTCCATGATCAGACGGTCAACCAGTGCGGCTTCCGGGTCGCTGTAACAGTAACGTTTGGCGGACATCGTCGTGGGGTACTCGTTATCAATTCGCGATCAACAAAGTCAGTGTTTGCGGGACTGACGCAAGGTCTCGCTCAAAAATGGGATGACTAACTCTTCGAGCTGCTCGATTTCCAGCAGGAACGAGTCGTGGCCGAACACGCTGCTCAATTCGAGATAGGAGACGTGTCGACCGGTCTTCACTAGAGCCGCGACGATCTCGCGACTTTGCGATGACGGAAACAGCCAGTCGGTATTGTACGAAGTAATCAGAAACCGAGCGTTGGTCTGCCCCAAGGCCTGCTCC
This sequence comes from bacterium, assembly GCA_016125225.1. Taxonomy (GTDB): domain Bacteria; phylum Planctomycetota; class Planctomycetia; order Planctomycetales; family Planctomycetaceae; genus DSVQ01. The sequence continues at coordinate 42,604 of WGME01000013.1, forward strand.
AGTGAGCCGTATTTGGCGGCCATGTCGAAGTAATCCATGGCACGGATGAGATAGAGATAGCTATTGGCATCGAAGCGTTCGATAAACCGTTTCCCCTGGTAGTGGAGATAACTTTCAATCTGAAATTCGGTTTCCTTCTGCAATTCATAAGCGAGATGGTCGCTGTTCTGCAGCCGGCGCCCAAACTTTCGCTCGATAGAAACTTCCGATAGATACGTGATGTGTGCGATCATCCTCGCCAATGCCAGGCCATAGCGTGGACCTTCTTCCCCGTACTTCTTGGGACCGTCCGCGCTGTAGTAGTCACCGTCCTGAAAGTTCGGGTCGACCATGATGGCCCGCCGACCTACGGCATTGAACGCGATCCCTTGTGCCGACAGATTCGCTGCCGCGGCGAGGCAGATGACCGCGTGCATGGCGTCCGGAAACTTGGCGACCCATTCCAGGGCCTGCATGCCACCCAGGCTACCACCAATCACGGCTAAGAGCTTTTCGATACCCAGGGACCGCACCAGTTCTTGATGTACGGTCACCATGTCACCCACGGTCAACACCGGCAACGCGAGGCCGTAGGGCTTGCCGGTTTCGGGATTGATGCTGATGGGGCCGGTCGTACCCTGACAGCCGCCCAGGACATTCGCGCAGATGATGAAGTACTTCGTCGGATCAAGTCCACGGCCGGGACCGACAAACTTATCCCACCAGCCCGGCTTGCGATCATCGGCACTGTGCCGCCCCGCGAGATGGGCGTCGCCGGTGAGGGCGTGACACACGAACAGAGCATTATCACGCTCGGGAGAGAGTTCCCCATAGGTTTCGTAGGCCACCGTGATGGGGCCGATTTGCTGCCCGCATTCGAGCACCAGCGGGTGTGGCGGCGCAAAGAGCGTGCGGTATTGGGTCTGGACCAAACCGACGCCGCCATCGGACGCTGAACTGATCTCACCCGACGAATCGTGAGCAGGGGAAGGGGCGGTATTCGTCAGTGGTACGGTCATGCGGGGGGAGGCTCGTTACATCATGAGACAGGGAAATCACGCAGGTCGCCTGTGCTCCCCATTGTAATAGACGGGCCTCGCGGAATGCGATCCTGCGAAGTGGCGAGATCAGAGGCAGATCGCTGGGATGGCCCGGACTCATGCGGGGGAACAAGGCCGGCCACCACTCAGCAGAGGCGGCCTCTATAATCGTTATATTCGCTGATCTCAACCGAGTGTCCCTGGAAATTGGAATCGGAAAAGTCTTCTTGTGTTTTCCAGATTCTCCATCTGACGATCCCGAAGCAGTCTGTCTGCGCAGAGTACGGTGTTCGCGTGGACTTTAGCGTGTAGGGGTGCTCGATGCGTTATGACTTGGTAGTAATTGGCAGCGGTCCGGCCGGACAAAAAGGTTCCATCGCGGCAGCCAAACTGGGCAAACGCGTGGCTCTGGTGGAACGTCGTCAGCAGGACTTAGGGGGAGTGTGCCTGCACACGGGGACTATCCCTTCCAAGACCATGCGCGAGGCCATTCTGCATCTCACGGGCTTCCGTCACAGGGCCGTATACAAAGACCGCTTCGTGCAGAAACGGCAGATCAGCATGGATGATCTGCGTCGCAAGTTGAACCAGGTCATTCATCACGAACATCAGGTAATTCGCGAATACCTCGACCGCAACCAAATCGACTTCTATTCCGGCCAGGCCCATTTTGTTGATCCGCATACCGTGGCCATCACCAGCGAAGGGGGGTGCTCGCTCATCGAAGGCGACAACATTCTATTGGCGACCGGGACCAAACCGGCTCGGCCCGCCCACATTCCGTTTGATGGCGAAACCATTTTCGATTCCGATGAACTGCTGAGGATCAATCGCATTCCCCGGTCGATGATCGTGATCGGTGCCGGGGTCATCGGGATGGAATATGCCCTGATGTTCGCCACTCTGGGCGTCGAAGTCACCGTTGTTGATGGACGCGAACGGTTGCTCGATTTCTGTGATCGTGAAATCGTCGATACCCTCATGTTTCATGCCCGGTCACTTGGCATGATGTTCCGCCTCGGGGAAGATGTGGTCGGCATCGATCGCCTGCGCGATCAACTCGTCGCCATCCGACTGGAAAGCGGCAAGCGGTTGATCGGTGAGTCGGCTTTGTTCGCCATTGGTCGCGTGGGTGATACCGAGTCACTGAATCTCGAAGCCGCCGGTCTCAAGCTCGATGAACGTGGCAAGATTTGGTGCGACACCGATCATCGAACCTGGGTGCCACACATTTATGGAGCAGGGGACGTCATTGGTTTTCCGGCCTTAGCGAGTGCCTCGATGGAGCAGGGGCGTCGCGCGGTGGCATCGATCTTCAATAAACCACATACCGCAGCTAAGCATCTGCCCTACGGACTCTACACGATTCCCGAAATCTCAATGCTCGGTAAAACGGAACAGCAACTGACTGCTGACCGCGTGCCCTATGAAGTCGGGGTCGCCCGGTTCCGCGAGATCGTGCGTGGGCAAATTGTTGGTGATGAGAACGGCATGCTCAAACTGCTGTTCCACCGGGAGACCCGCGAATTGCTCGGCGTCCACATCATCGGTGAGACCGCCACGGAGATCATCCACATCGGGCAGACGGTCATGTCACTCGGCGGCACCATCGACTACTTCCGCGATACGGTCTTCAACTATCCGACCATGTCGGAAGCTTACAAAGTCGCGGCCTTCAACGGGCTCAACAAACTGAATCTGGAATTCATCCACGATTCCCATGCGGGACCTGAACAGGAACTGCTCGACGAGATGGGCGAACTGACCGAATTCTGCGCCGCGGGAACGATGTGAACTGAGTTGTCAGGAATCAGGTTTGAGGTATCAGTGCTGAAGTTTAAGTATCGAAGGTTTCATCCAAGGCGGTTCCAGAAATTCCTTTTGGATGCGTTCCTTGTTGTCGGTCAGAAAAGCACCATGTTTCTGTGTGGTCCAGTAGTGATAGAACTTCTGGCGTAATTCCGGATCTGTGATTTGAAACTGGCCCGCTGCTTCCTGGGCTTTCAGCCAGTTGTGCATGGCGTCGAAGGCTTCCTGCCCGGCCTGTTGCCAGAGGATGCGGCCGCCGCCGTAGTTGTCGTACAGATGCTTCTGCAATTTCCAGCTGTCGAGGATAAAGTGCGCTAGCTGCTCACCGGGTGGTTTGAGCCGCATCTCGATGACCTGCCTTCGGAGTTGCAGATTTCGACGGTCCTGGTCAGAGAGTGTTTCGGACTGTAACTGTTCCGAAAGCTCCGTTTGTTCTTTGAGCAAAGCGGGACGTTCATTCTGCAGACGCTTCGCATGTTCTTGTTGAAAATAGGTCGTCGCCTGGGCGATTTCTTCCTTGGTGGGCGTGACTTCTTGGGCATGTTCCTCGACATACTTCTGGAGCAGGGGCTGCGTGAAGAGACGATGCAATTCACTTTCGAGCGAGGGGCCCTGCGGTCCCGTTTTGATGTCATTCCGATAGACGGTCTTCCCCAGCACCGAACCGATGGGTTCCCGATCTGCAGCCGGTTCCGCAGCCGCAGCGACCAAGGTCAGCAATATCGGCAGGCAGGAAGTCATGACAGCGGTCTTCCAGAGAGACAAGGTGACGTTCATCGCAAATCCTCAGCAAGAGCCATCTGGCGCTGCCGGCTGCTTAGCGGCGACTTGCTTCCTGAGATCCTGAATCTCCTGCTGCATCTGCTTCATCAGGATGCCGACGTATACAAAGCACATCGGTAGGAAGGAGTAAAACGCGGGTGCAAAGGGATGTCCATTCTGCGAGGCCGATTCCATGATCTGGCCAACCATCATGAACACACAGATGAAAGCACAGAAGATGGCAGCGATCCACGGGCTGTTTGGCTTCATGATTTCTCCTCAGGATCGGGACTTGCGGTGAAACTGTTGTAATGGAGCGACTCCCCGCATTGTCGATGGTGACGAGCGGTTCCGCAAACAAAATATTTCAGTGGACATCGTAACCCGGTCTGCTGGCAGGTTCTGTGGCTGTGTCCTAATCTGGTGAAAGATATCACCGGAGGATCAGGACCGTGAGCGTGGGAGTACCGATCAGTCGCAGCCGTTTTACGTTGCGGTTCATGTTGACCTGTGCGGCCTTTTTTGTGGTGGTCTATGGTTTGGGGACCGCGTTCATCTGGTCGATGCCGCCCCGGCTCTTCCCCAGCGTCCGGTTTCCCCCCGCATTTGCCGCGAGCACGCTGTGCCTGCTGTGGGGGAGTTCTTCCCTGTCGCAGGCGGTGGGGTATGTCCGTCGGGAGAAGCAACCAGAGTTTCGGCGTTGCCTGTGTCTCGCGCTCTTCGCCGGAGGCCTGTTCTGTGCCCTGCAGATGTCAGCCCTCAACTGGCTGATACAACGGCAACCGGCGGCGGAAGTCCAAACGGGTGACCGTGCTTTCGTGGTGGTGCTCTCCGCACTCCACGTGATGCACTTTCTGCTCGCTTCCATGTTTCTGATCTTTGTGACCTTGAAAGCCCATGGCGATCGGTACGACCACGAGTACTACTGGGGCGTGCGGATGTGTGCCTGGTTCTGGCACGGATTGGCCATGGTCTGGCTCGCGGTGCTGGTGGTCGTGGCGATCGGCAGCCTGAGCATTTCGGCAGTCCCGGGCCCGCAGTTCGAGATCGCGACTTAACGTCAAAACGGGGATCGCCTCTAAAACCGCCAAAAGAACGGCTAAAACGATGTCTGCGGGTTGTGGGTGATCTGCGGAAAATATGATGCCGGGAAAAGTGGCCGGAGAACCGTTATAGACTACCCCTTTTCGCACAATCCGAGTGGCAACTGCTTATCTCCCTTCAGTCTGCGACATACCCCACGTTGACACTGCTGACAACCCCTATTACATTCCGGCCGTCGCGACTGAACCGTTTCACGCGGTTTGGGCAGCGGCCAGAGACCTGAGAAAGCAGCGAACGGATGTCGGGCAAGACTCGTCAACGGAGGACGAGGGCTGGCACGGTCTCCTTACGGGGACGGTGGTGGCTGTGCTACGGCTGGTTGCTCGGCGAGTTGATCATGGGATGCTCACGACCCAACGTGGTGCCCCCATCGCCAACTCTTCCGCAACTGCTTCCCCCGGTTCCTGTCGGTCGGTTGGATTCGGATGTAGCGGTGGCCCCGTCCTTCGATTCCCAACCCATTCCCGACGAGGTGCGGTTCCGGCCGCAATCGCCTTTGAGGGAATGGAAGTACGTGGTGTTGCACCATACGGCTTCAAACACCGGCAGCGTGGAGAGCATTCACGCTGTGCATTTGCAGAACAAAGACCGGAGTGGCAAACCCTGGCTGGGCATTGGTTATCACTTTGTGATTGGTAACGGCCGGGGCATGCCCGACGGCGAGATCGAACCGACGTTTCGCTGGCGACAGCAGATGTCGGGAGCCCATGCGGGCGTGAACGAATACAACCAGAAGGGAATTGGCGTGGTGCTGGTCGGGGACTTTGAAAAAGGCCCTCCCACACCCGCTCAAACCCAGGTGGTAAAGCGATTGGTGAATTACTTGTGCCGCACATTGAAGATCGATGAGCAGCACATTGTCGGACATGGTGACATCAAGGCCACGGCTTGCCCGGGGCAATTTTTTCCGCTGGAGGCCCTCCGCTCCAGTGTGGCCGCTCACGACGACAGCGGCGGGCTTCCCCTCGCCCGCTTCGTTCCGGCGACCGGAATATCCAGAAAGGACGCGCTGCGAAAATGAGCGAGCGAATCCCCACCGGACATCGGTTCTATGATCGGGATGGCGGTCAATGGATGTGGACCGACGAAGTCGAGGCCCATGTCGGCTGGCAAGTCGCCCAGGCGGAAGCCGCCTGGGAAGAAACCACCATCGATTACGATTCTATCCCCACGCTGGAAGAGCTGGAATCGGGCGAAAATACCGGCCCCCAGGTCTCTCTGGTCGATGAACCGCACGCCATCGCCTTGCCCGATGTTTACGAACAAGGCTACAGCTACCCGCTGATCGTCTGGTTTCACGAAGCGGGCGGGAACGAAGAAGACATCTTCCGCATCCTGCCGGAAATCAGCGAACGCAATTACCTGGCGATCTCGATCCGCGGGGATCGGGAAGTGAATGGTGGATTCGAGTGGACCACGGGCATCGGCGTTGCGGCTTTAGCCGAAAAGCTGGAAGCCGCGATTGAACGGCTCGCGGAGAAATTCTCCATCAACCGTGACCGTGTTTACCTCGCCGGCATGGGATCGGGTGGTACGCTGGCGATGGAACTGCTCCTCGAGAAGCCGGAAGCTTTTACCGGAGCCGCCAGCCTCAACGGCACTTTCCCGCAGCTTGCACAACCGCTGGCTCATTTCCGTGGTCTGCGTGGCCGCCGGGCATTGCTGACGACTTCGAACGAATCGACGGATGTGAAAGTCGCCGATCTCGTGGCAGCCGGTCGCCTGCTGTATTCCGCCGGCATGGAAGTGGGCACACGGATTTATCAATCGCAAGGTCCTGTCACCTACCGCAAAATGCTGCGGGAGATTGACCACTGGATCATGAGCGGGATCCGCTCGGCTGTCCGTGTGTAACGGGCCGTTCAGCTCAGTCGCGAACATTGAAAACCGCTGCAAGATTTCTGGAAGCTCGAACCGATCATTGGTTCGAGCTTCCTTTATTTCGTGCCACCGGCGTCTTGGGGATAGACCAGTACGCGATCGTGCGCCAGCAACACGAGGTCGGCACGGTCATCGCCCGTTACATCGACAATCAAGCCTTCGCGCGGCTCAATCCGTCCCGAACCTTCATCGCGAGAAAAGCCTTTTTCTTCAAAGACGGTGAAGTAGGAAGCCCGTTCCAGTTTGTCTGGCGGTCGGTAGCCGAGAATCTCCAGATAGTGCTTCCGCGTTTCGATGATCGCCAGATCAATGCGGTTGTCGCCGTTTAAATCGCCTGCGAGAACGTCGGTCGGAAACGTGTCTTCCAGAGCCGATTCATAGCTGGCCAGTTCCTTCACGGTCGGCGTCATGCCGCCGGCATAGAGCACGGCGAATTGATCAGAACCGAACAGCAGCAGGTCATCGCGCTGGTCGCCATTCAAATCGACCGTTTGTGCCGATTTGAATTCGAACTGCCCCAGGTCGACTTCTTTCCAGGGGGCGAAGCGTCCCTCTTGCTGACTCAGTAACCGCAGTTTGCGAACTCCGGCGTCGATCATCACCAGTTCCGGGCCTGGTTGTTGATCGAGATCGATCAGCAATGAGCCCACGATTTTGGCGTTCGGTTCTCCTGCGTTGAACTGGTCCGCCACTTGCCAGCGTAGTTGCGGAGTGAGCTTGAGTAGTCGGACGTAGTTGTCCTGAGCCACAAGGATGCCGGTCACGTCATCCAGTCGGCAGGGCGTGACCGCACCGGGGGGGATGGTGCCCACGCCGAGTGTGCCGGTCACGGACAATTCTTCCAATGTTCCCGCGGCGGAGACCCCCACCACAACCGGCGGCTTGGAACCCTGAAACAGCAACAATTCCGGTCGATCATCTCCGGTCAGTTCAGCGACGAGTGTGCCTTCGGGGCTGCCCTTCAAAGAGAGTTCCAAGGGTTTTTGCGCGGTATCGATCCACTGCTGAGTCGCGGCATCATAGCGGCGTGCATTCAATAGATAACCGCTGTTCCGGATGGTGCCCCCTTTGGTGGTGAAGACGATTTCATTCGCCGCATCGTTTTCGACATTCAGCAATTCCAGGCCGAGGGGTTCGACATCCAAAGGCAAAGTCGCCGGAAAGGTGAGCCGACCGTCCTGCCATTGCGAGACACCGATGGCCTTTTCGGAAGTGCTATGAATGACCAACTTCAAGCCCTCACGCCCCGGTCCCAGCCACGGCCGCACGACATTCGCGCCCGACAGGCATGGATACGGCGTTCCAAGATCAAGTCCCTGCTCGGCGGTCTGACGATACAGCAGCACGCGCGAGGCCTCGGGATCGGTCACGACGACATCATTGAGCCCGTTGCCGTCGAAATCCCCCACGGCGAGATCTCGGTCTCGACCCGTTCCCCGTTGACCGAAACCATATCGAACTAATCGTTCCGGGGCCGACTGACTACCCTGCTCACCGAACGCCAGCCGCAAGACTTTCAACCGTCCGGTCCGGGAATCGATGGTCAGAATTTCCGCACCGGGTTCTCCATCCGCCTCTCTGACGGAGACAGCACGGGGACGTTCGAGATCAAACAGGTATTCCGGCCCCAGTTGACCATTGCCATTCTGCAACCGCACACCCAAGGACCGGTTCAGGGCATCTCCGGCGAGGTAACACAGGTCATCACGTCCATCGGCGTTCAGGTCGGCGGCTTGCACCAGTGATAATTGAGCCGAGGTGTTCAGCAGCTTCAGTGGGGGGCCGAATTCCCCTTTTTCCGGCTGAAGAAAGATAAATGTGTCGCTCTTACCCAGCAAGACCAAATCGGTGCGACCATCGTGATTCAAGTCGCCGGCCGACAGGCACCATTGGGCCGCCGCCACATCGGAAAGTCGCATTTGTTGCTTCGACTGCCAGTCTCCGGTTTCCGATTGAAAGCGAATGATGAGTTGATCGGGATTGCCGAAGTACGCCAGGTCGGTGCGACCATCGCTGTTGAAATCGCCGCTGGTTAAGGCCACGACTTCCTGATCGACGGCGAGTTTTTGATGATCAAACCGCCAGGGATCTTCGATGCGATTCACATCACGGGCATCGACCACACGCGGGGCATTCATCGGTGGTTCGAGCCGCTGGATCAGCAGATCGATGCGATGATGACTGTTGTCGATCAACGCCAGATCGGACAGGCCGTCGTGATTAAAATCACCCGAAATCAGATTGGACGATCTGCTCGACAGTTTGAGCACTTCCACCGGTTCAAAACCATAGAATTCCGCGAGTCGGGAGACTTCGGGTTCTTGAGCCAGAACCGCGGAGGCCGACAGCAGCATCAGGCTGAGCGTTGTCAGTGCGTAACCCCCGAGTCGCAACGTTTGAACGGCATCTGTCGCAGGCTTCGGCTGACCGATAATAGTGCGCATGAATCCGGTCTCTCGTTCCATGTTCTGATAAGAAGACGGACTTCTCCGCCGAACAGTTCTGGTCTCAGGTCTTGGCGTTTCCGCCTCCCGGTTTGTTCGAGCGAATGACGGTCACGACATCGTCGGCGTCGGTCATGATGTTTCGCTGGCCTTCGTAACTCACGATCAGTTTGCGTGCCAGCAGTTCCTGACCGATCACCCGGCCTGTGCCTTGCTTGGTGACAACCGTCGCACCGACAGGCGGAAGCTCTTTCCGGTGGGCTTCATAAGTGTCGTATTCATAACGCAGACAGCACTTGAGCCGGCCGCAGCGCCCGGAGATTTTGTTGGGGTCCAGCGTGGCCTTCTGCAGCTTGGCCATCTTCATTGAAACCGGGGGCATCTCATGCAGGAAGGTGTTGCAGCAGACGGGTTGACCGCAGTCGCCGTAATCGGCGAGAAGTTTTGCTTCGTCGCGCACGCCCATCTGCCGCATTTCGATGCGGGTCTTCAGGACTTTGGCGAGCGCTTTGACCAGTTCGCGGAAGTCGACGCGATCTTCGGCCACATAATAGAAGACGGTGCGTTCGCCACCGAAGAGATGCTCGACATCGATCAACTGCATCTGCAGGTGGCGTTCCTGGATCAGTTGGCGACAGGTGAGGAAGGCGTCTTTCTCATATTGTGCCTGGCTATCGCGTTCCCGTTCATCCTCACGGTTCGCAGGGCGAAGAATGCGACCCGGTTCGTCCTTCAAGCCGAGGTAGTCTCGTGAGCGATCGCTGGCCGGAGTCAGCACAGTGCCCCATTCGACTCCGCGGGTCGAGCGGATGATGACGCTGCTGTTGCGGGGGATGTATTGCGCCGGCTTGACCGTAAACTCGCCGAGCTGACGGGTGATGCCATAACGGACGATGTACGACCGTGGTAACTCGTAGGGTTGTTCGGATGTTGGCGCTTCGACGACGACTTCTGACATGCGGATCTCAATACAGCGTGGGGAACGCTGGGAAATATGGATGACTTTGAGGAGTGTAGTCTACTCGATCCGGCCCTCGGGACGGTAGCCACACGAACGAACCGCCATCCGTAACGAAAGCAATTTGAAACGCAGAAAGTCGCTGAGTCCATACGAGATGGCGTTCCACGAGTTACTTTGGTGACGCTTCTATCAGCGTGATGAACTCACGCTGGCGCGAGACGAAAGATCGTGGCACAAGGCTTCCAGGCACAGGGCAATCGATACGTTCTGCTGTAGATGCACTGTCGCCACGATGCAACGTTCGAGCAGATCACCGATCAGATCGACCGCCTGATCGACATCGGCGGACCATCGCGAAATCCAGCTGGCGGCATTCGCGGCACCCGCACCCGACGATGCAGGGTTCAGCAACCCCCGCAACGCAGAACGGTAAAACTCGGCGGCGGCTTGCAGCAACCACAAGGTGTACTGTCGTTGTTCGGCGGTGTCGTTGCCGAGCTTTTCAATCCGGGAAGCCAGTTCCTGAGCCGTTTGCAATCCGTCCCAACTGGGAAGTGCCAGTTTGGCCAGCCAATCTTGTCGGATTTCACGAAAGCCCGGTTGAGCCAGTTGCCGGGCCGTGACGAGGCTGCCCCCCGACAGAGACGCCAACCAGTGGGCTTCTTCCGGCGTCGTCACCAGGCTTTCCCGTTGGAGATACTCGATGACCACCTCATCCGGAAGAGGGCTGAAACGCACGGTCTGGCACCGCGATTTGATCGTCGGCAGCAACGCATCCAGGTTTGCGGCGATCAGAATCAGCAATGCCTCTTCTGGTGGTTCTTCCAGTGTCTTCAGCAGGGCATTGGCCGCTTCGTCGTTCATCGTATCGGCATCATTGATGATGGCGATCTTGCGCGACCCCGCGGCCGGACGGATCGACAATTCGTAACACAGACCCGCTTTGCCCCGTTGATCACGCTCGCCGATAAACTTTGCGACCGTCAATTCCCGCTTACCGGGATCGCGATCGACCCGCAGAAAATCGGGATGGGTGCACGCCTGAAACGGACGGCATTGCGAACATCGGCCGCAGGCGTCGAGCTGTCCAGGCGGACGTTCAAAGCACAACAGGCACTGTGCCAGCTTGGTGGCGAACCGTTGTTTACCGACTCCGGCCGGACCCAGAAACAGGTACGATTGCGTGAGCCGCCCCCGCTGCAGTGCGTGCTGAAACGCCTGTCGGACATCGGCATGGCTCGGAAAATCATCCCAGATCGAGGTCATGGCACCGTCGGCGTGTGGTTCTCGGGAGGGCTGTCTGGTTCAGGAGTCGTTAATGGTTCAAACCAGCCCACAATATCGCCGGGGGTCACCCAGGTGTTCTCGGTCACCAGCCGCTCGCGGACACAACCCGCGATGGGAGCCCGCAGGTCGCTGACGATACCCGGCAGCCCGGCTTCGAGCAGAATGTCTCCTTCGTGCACCGGTTCACCGGGATCGACCAGCCAATTCATCATCCGCACGGGAGCGGTTCCCCAGACTTCGCAGGGCAAAATCAGCGGTATCCAGTGAGACGATGGCGACATTGGCGTACCATACTCGCCCCTTGCGGTATTGCCTACTCAACTGCGAAACGGAAGCACAACCATGGTTCAGCCGATCACCACCGAACGCTTGCAGTTGCGACCGATGATTCCAGCGGATGCCGCCCTGTTGCAGGAGCTGGATCGTGATCCGGCCGTGGTCCGTTATCTGGGGGCGTTTCAGCCGGGAACCCTGGCGGATTATTGCAACCGCATTGAGACGGTCTACCAGAAGTACGATGCCACGCATGTCAATCTGGGTTTCTGGGCCATTCGGAAGATCGAGAACGGCGAGTTTCTAGGCTGGGTCTGTCTGCGGCCCGCGACCGACTACCGTTTTCTGCAGGAAGCGGGTTATCTCGCCGATGATGTGGAGTTGGGCTATCGGTTGAAGCAAGCCGCTTGGGGACAGGGGTTTGCGACCGAGGCGTCCCGTGCCGTTTTAGAGCAAGGTTGGCTGACCGAATCCTTCTCCCGCGTGGTGGCTTCGGCCCTCATCCCCAATCGCGGGTCGACGCGAGTGCTGGAAAAATGTGGTCTGCTGCGGCTGTATGAATTCCATATTGCCGGAATGGAAGACGCCGCCGTGGTTTACGGTTTGACGCGGGCCGCCGGGATCGCTGGAAAATCTACTTGACCCATTCGCGTTGCCACCTGATAATTGCATTCTGTCAAATTCAAGGGTGGCGACAGGATGTTGCTCACCGGGTCGACCAGAGGCAAGGAGGCCGAAGCATGACCCAGGCAGAACTGTGCGAAGTGGGTTTTCGTTGGACGAAACCGACTTGGACGCGCGCCGCAGACCGAACATGGGTGCTGATTGTTCCCAGTTCCATGGCTGGTGAACGGGAAATGGGGCGGACGACTGATCCGCAATTTGATCGGACCCAGCGCTTTTATGAGATCTACAATTTCGATGGCAGCTGGTGCGATCAACTGCATGAAATGCAGGTTGAACATCTGCTGCGTCATCCGGAATGGCGTGAGCATCTCCGCCCGACACTACGACAAAGTGCTGCCTGATTCCGGTGATGGTTCTCGCGCGGGAAACCATTGATGTCGGCTGATTTGCCGCTCAATCGCCCGCGCCGCGTGGTCGTCGTCACCTTCGATCATTGGCCGCTACACAGCCTTGGTTGCTATGGCAACGAATGGGTTGATACGCCGACTTGGGATGAACTGGCGACGACTGGGTTTGTCTTCGACCGCCATGTGGCCTCGCTCACCGGGTTGTCGGATGTGGGGCCCGCGGCCGTCTCGGCTGACTGGCTTCAAAGTGTGCTGGAAAACGGTGGCCGGGTGATCGTGCTGCGGGAAGCGGAAGCACGACCGCTCACCGATCTTCCGACCGGTTGCGAAGTCCACCTCGCCCCCCAGGGCGTGACGCCGCCGGAATCGCCGCACGATCTTCCCTTTGCCAAATTGCTCGCCACGGCAGACCCGTTCGTGACGGCGCCGCTTGACCGCCCCACGTTGCTGTGGCTTCACAGTGCCGGCGTCTCCTTCGACTCCGTGCCTCCCGCTGATTTGTGGGAGCACTATGCCGATGAATTCTCGGCCGACGATTTCGATTGGGAGCAACACGATCCTGACGTGATTGCCCGTCATCCGGCGATTCGCGCCGTCTATGTCACGATGCTCGATTTTCTGCTCGGAGAGCTTTGGAAACGGCTGAAAACCCAGCCGGAATCGCAGTTGTTTTCCTGCAGTGCCCTCGCGGGATTACCTTGGCTCGATGTGTCGCGGCGTCAGGGAGTGCATTCCGGCTTTTCCGCACCAGAACTCCTCGCACCCTGGGTGGTGTGGGAAAAAGCAGCGACCACGGCAGAAGAGAATGTCAACTGGGTGCCCGGTCGAAGTTCCGCGTTGGTCCAACCAACCGACCTGGGACCGACCATGCTGCACTGGTTGGGCCTGAAGGATGGATCTTCCCACTCGGGTGGCCATGTCTGGCCGCTGATTCTGGGAGAAGTGAAACGTCTCCGGACCCATGTGCTGACTCGTGATGCGAGTTCCGCCGCCGTCGCAGTCTGGACCGAGCAGGATCAAACCCTGTTTCCTGCGGGATTGACGGGCGAAACCACCGATCTGGCCGCGGTGCAGCACTACCTGCAGCCAGAAGACCCGTGGAATGTCTTCGACGCCGCTTCCACATCCGAAGAGCGGATTCAGCAAGTCGTGGCTCTTGCCAAAGACCTTTCAGCGACGTGATTCAGGCCGCCGCTGAGAGTTGTGGTTCGGAAATCCACCATTGTGACGCTGCCACTTGGTCCCCGATTTCGCTAAACTACCTCAAATTGTTCACTGGGAAATCGGTACGCAGAGACGTAACTCCATGTCGGGAAAGTTGTTCGATTTATCAGGCGAAGTCGCCGCCGTGATCGGTGGGACCGGGGCTTTGGGCGGTGCCATGGCTCAAGCCTTGGGAGAAGCCGGGGCGAAGGTTGCCATCATCGGCCGCAGTGCCGAGCGGGGCGGCGAACGCGTGCAGCAGATTCAAGCTGCGGGCGGGACGGCGATCTTCCAATCGGCCGACGCAATGAGCCGCGATTCGCTGACGGCCGCGCGCGATGCCATTGCCTCGCAACTCGGCACCGTCACCGTGTTGGTCAACGCCGCCGGTGGCAATAAACCCGATGCCACCTTGCCCCCTGGCAGCGACTTCTGCAAGTTGTCCAATGCCGCTTGGAATGAAGTCTTCGATTTGAACCTCGTGGGCGGCGTGCTGCTGCCGAGCCAGGTCTTCGGGGAATCGATGGTCGCCGCGGGTAAAGGGAGCATCATCAACATCGCTTCGATGTCGGGGATGATTCCGCTGTCACGCGTGGTGGCCTACTCGGCCGCGAAAGCGGCGGTGATCAATCTCACCATGTTCCTGGCACGGGAATGGGCCACCAAGGGGGTGCGGGTGAATGCTCTCAGTCCCGGTTTCTTCCCTGCCGAACAGAACCGCAAATTGTTGTTTAACGACGATGGCAGCTACTCGGCCCGTGGTCAGCAGATCATCGGCCACACGCCGATGGCCCGCTTTGGTACTGCGGAAGAACTCGGCGGAGCCACCGTCTGGCTCGCCGCTCCGAAAGCCTCGTCCTTTGTGACCGGACAAAACATCGTCGTCGACGGCGGCTTCAGTTCCGTCACGATTTAACTTGACGCCCAGGGGTCGCCATCCCTGGGTCTCCCGCAATTCCCTGATACCTGACTCCTATTATCTGAAACCTGAAAACCATGCCACTCAACATTCGACAAGACGCCTGTGAACTCGATTTCCTCTCGCTGGGAGCCCTCGTCCACCGCCTCGACCCGGGCATCATCCCGTTCCGTAAGGCCAAGTCGTTCGATATCCACGTCTCCGGCGGGGAATACAACGTCGCCGCGAACCTCAGCGACTGCTTCGGCCTGAAGACCGGGATCGCGACTGCGATGGTCGACAACGGCATCGGCGAACTGGTGCAGGGCAACGTCCGCCAGATGGGCGTGAAGCCCTTCTACAAGCAGTTCAGGCACGATGGTGTCCGTGGTCCGAACATTGCCACGGTTTACAGCGATCGTGGTCTCGGCGTCCGTCCGCCGGTCGTCTTTTACAACCGCGCCAACGAAGCCGGGGCGATGCTCAAGCCGGGCGACTTCGACTGGCAGGCCATCATGGCCAACGGCGTGAAGTGGTTCCACTCGGGTGGCATCTTCGCCGCGTTGTCCGAAACCACGTCGCAGACCATCATCGAAGGGATGCAGGCCGCGAAGGCTCAGGGAGCGATCACCTCGTTCGACCTGAACTACCGTGCCAAGCTGTGGGCCTCGATCGGCGGCGACGCCAAGGGCCAGGCCGTCATCAGCGACATCGTCAAGCATGTCGATTGCCTCGTCGGCAACGAAGAAGACCTGCAGAAGGGCCTGGGTATCCAGGGTCAAGATGTCGAATCCTCCTCGAAGCTCGATCCACAGAACTTCTTCAAGCTGATCGATAAGGCCGTCGCCAAGTTCCCGAACGTGAAGATGGTTGCCACCACGCTGCGGGAAGTTCACAGCACCAACCGCCACGACTGGGCCGCCGTGCTCTGGCTGGAAGGCAAGACCTACGTCAGCCCGACCTGCCAGCTCGATGTGGTCGACCGCATCGGCGGCGGCGACGGTTTCGCGGCTGGTCTGATCTACGGCCTCCTCACCGGTAAAGACCCGGAACAGGCTCTGCGTCTCGGCTGGGCTCACGGTGCCTTGCTCACCACCTTCCCCGGCGACGTGACCATGGCCAAACTCCCCGAAGTCGAAGCCCTCGCCAAAGGCGGCTCCGCCCGCGTCCAACGCTAACCGCGTCTTGACGCCTGATAACCGATGATGTCACCATAAGGCTCCGGGAACCACGTGTTCCCTGAGCCTTGTGTTTTTACGGGTGGGCAGCACATGGAAAAAGAATTTATTCTGTCGGAAATTCAAAGGACGGCCGTTGATGGTCGGCCGCTTGGACGACAGAGGTTTATGGCGGTAACTGGTATTTCCGGGTATTACTTTTCAGGGAAATACTGGAAGTCATATTCATGTGCAGTTGCTGAGGCTGGTTTCAAGCCAAATCAGTTGACCAAAGCGATAGACCGAGCACAAATCGTCGCGAAGTATACACAACTTGCGTCAGAATTGGGAAAGCTGCCAACTACTTCGGAGTTGCGATTGAAGAGGAGTGGTGACCCATCCTTTCCATCAGCTAATACTGTTTATAGTCAATTTACAAAACGACAGCTGGCTGCTGAGGTGGCAGAATACTGCGCCACATCGGATGCCTATTCTGACGTGTTACAAATGTGTGAGACATACCTCATAACAAGCCTTGAGATTCTAGAAGAACAAATTCGGCAACCGAGCAAGGATGGCTATGTATATCTCGTGAAGGTGCGTCGAGGATACAAGATCGGTCGGACAGATGACTGGGAGCAACGGCAGAGGCAAATCCAGCTTCATAACCCTGATTTGATTGTCCTGATTCATTTAATCAAGACAGATGATGCCGCTGGTGTCGAAGTTTACTGGCATCGACGATTCCGTGAAAAACGAGTGCAAACCAAATCTAAGGCGGGCAAGCGACTCAATTGGTTTAATCTCTCGCTGCAAGATGTGCACGCATTCAAGCGTTGGAAGCAAATCTGATCACTTTCTGGTTCGGACGAGCTAAGCACACGTGCCACGGATGGCTTACCAGTCGTGCAGTGCGCAACTCTACCTGACAGAGCACACCTCCCTCGGCTGTTGCAAGGCAGATGAAATCGCGGGAATTGGTTCCATCATGTCTGCTTGTTTGGTCGTGTGCGTGTTAGCTGTAGGCTGAGCGGTGCGAATCGAGCGCCAGAACTGGTAGAGGTCTTCCAGTTCCGCCAGCCGCCGCTCGATCGCTGCGGGTGACATTTCAACTGGCGTTGGGGGCTGTGAGTTCGTCACGGAATTGCACTGCCAATAATGAACCGATTGCCATGCTTACTGCGGCGGGGGCGGCAGTTTCAGGCCGGGTTTTGGCGTTGTGGGGCGGGTGGTGCCGGTCGCGGGTTTCGCTGTGGCACCGGTGGCCCCTGTTGCGCCGGGCTTGTTGGGGACTCCCGGTTTGCCGGGGATCGTCGTGGGTGTTGCGGGCTTGGTGGCCGGGGCGGGGATCGCGGGCTGCACGGATTCGGGAATGGTCTTCCGCATTTTTCGGATGCGGGCGATTTCATCGGGCGCGATGACGAGCTGGCTCTGCTTCCAGATCGCGCGGATTTTCCGCATGTCGACCATCGCCCGGATCTCTTTTTCCGGGATTCCCAGTTCCGCTGAGACCTGCTTCAACGTCTTCATGGTCAAGGGCATGCTGACGACTCCTCTCCATGGTGTGCGATCGAATCGATGCTCTCTTCAACATACTCCCGCGGCACAGGTTTTCAAAGCGGCGAAGTCATAAAGGCCGTTAGCCACAAAAGGCACAAAAGTCGCAAAAAGGGAGTTCAGATCATCAAAGAGACTGCATGGCTTTGACCCTCAACTCTCAACCCTCAACTCTCAACCATCCAGAATGCCCGCCACGCGGCGGTGGCGGCTTTTCATTTTTGTGTCTTTTGTGCCTCTTTGTGGCTGAATCGCATTTGCGCTGATAAGTCAGCGCTCGGCGTTTGCCTCGCGGCTAAGAGGGTCTAGTCCGCTTTCTTTTGCAGCTTGGTCCATTCATCTTTCAGGGTGACCGTGCGATTGAAGACGAGTTGCGCCGGCGTGCTGTCTTTATCAACGCAGAAGTAACCGAGCCGTTCGAACTGGCAGGTGAACCCCGCCGGATGATCGCCCAAAGCGGGTTCTAGTTTCGCGATGGTGTTGATGACTTCCGACTCGGGGTTGAGGTACGTTTTCCAGTCTTCATCTTCGGGAATATCGGCGACATTCTCGATCGTGAAGAGCTTGTCGTAGAGACGCACTTCGGCCGACTTCGCGTGGTCCGCCGAGACCCAGTGAATGGTGCTCTTCACCTTGCGACCGTCCGGGGCGTTGCCGCCGCGGGTTTCGGGATCGTAGGTGCAGCGGAGTTCGACGATCTTCCCGTCGGCGTCCTTCACCACTTCCTGACAGGTGATGAAGTAGCCCCACCGCAACCGCACTTCACGGCCGGGAGCCAGCCGGAAGAACTTCTTCGGCGGGTCTTCCATGAAGTCGTCCTGCTCGATGTACAGCACCTTCGAGAAGGGAACCTTGCGTGTTCCCTGGGAAGCATCTTCGGGGTTGTTCACGGCGTCGAGTTCGTCGACTTGCCCCTCGGGATAATTGGTGAGGACCACTTTCAACGGGTTAAGGACGGCCATGTAACGCGGGGCGACTTTATTCAAGTCACTGCGGATGGCGTTCTCCAGCACGGCAAGGTTGGTCAGTCCATTGAAGCGCGTGACGCCAATGTCTTCGCAGAAGGCTCGCATGCCCGCGGGGGTATAACCGCGACGATGAATCCCGGCGATCGTGGGCATTCGCGGATCATCCCAACCACGCACGATCCCCGCTTCGACGAGTTCGAGCAGCTTGCGTTTACTCATCACCGTGTAGGTGAGATTGAGCCGGGCAAACTCGATCTGCTGCGGGTGATACAAATCGAGAACATCGATGAACCAGTCATACAGCGGCCGATGGTTCTCGAACTCCAGCGTGCAGATACTGTGTGTGATCCGTTCCAATGAATCGCAATAACCATGCGTGAAGTCGTACAGCGGATAGATACACCACGTATCGCCGGTGCGATGGTGCTCCGCATGGCGGATGCGGTAGAGCAGGGGGTCTCGCATGTTCATGTTGGGATGAGCCATGTCGATCTTGGCCCGCAACACATATTTGCCATCGGGGAATTCCCCGGCTCGCATGCGGCGGAAGAGGTCGAGACTTTCAGCCGTGGGGCGTTCACGATCGGGGCTGTGCTGACCCGGTTGCGTCAAAGTGCCTCGCATCTCGCGAATTTTCTCGACTGGCGAACTCTCGATATAGGCGAGTCCCTTCTCGATGAGTTGTTCGGCGTACTGATAGATCTGCTCGAAGAAGTCTGACGCGTAATACAACGCATCCCACTCGAAACCTAACCAGCGGACGTCATCCATGATGGAATCGACGTATTCCTGATCTTCCTTGGCGGGGTTGGTGTCGTCGAAGCGCAGGTTGCATTTGCCGTTGTAATACTTGGCCAGGCCGAAGTTCAGGCAGATCGACTTCGCATGCCCGATGTGCAGATAGCCGTTTGGCTCCGGCGGAAACCGGGTGTGGACACGCCCCTCAAAGCGGCCGGACTGATTGTGTTCGTCAATGATGTCATGAATGAAATTGCGGGGCGTCGCGGGGGCCGGGGTCGAGGCGGCTGAGGTGTCGTCCGTGGACATGTGATCATCCTGGCGGCGGAATGAGCCGAAGGGCATCGGCTGGTCGAAGTTCAATGGCAGCAGAGGCCACGATCGGGCGGAAGGTTCACTCTGCAACCATCGTTGTCGCTTAAAGATGCGCGGGAATCAAGGGTGTTTCGCGAAAGGGCTCGGCGCGACTGACATGGCCCGGCTCGATTCCAACTTCAGAGACTTCAAGGACTTGTCAGCCGGTGTGTCGCGGAAAATCATCAAGGCCGAGTAAATTGTGAAGTCTTATCAATTTGCCTGACTTAAACTGTGTAGACGAGTCTGGTGGGAGATATGGCGTGGGTCGGCAGTCGGCGAAAATGTCGCAAAGTCTAGCGGGGAAATCGCTTAAGTGGGCGAGTCTCAGCCTGCATCGCTCGTTTTCCCGCACGCGTGTCTTTCTCAGCCGACAGCTCTGGGTCTGGCCGATTCTGGCGATTGTGCTGCTTTCGACGGTGGGGATTGTTGTCCGGAATGCCGTCGAATCGACGATGCGGGCCAATGTCCAATCGGGGTTGCAGACCTTGCTCGATGTCGAATCAGCCATGCTGGTGAACTGGCTGGAGATGCAGGAAGCCAATGCGTCGCTGATTGCCAACGATCGGCAGTTCCGGGAACTCACCCACCAGATGCTGGATCTGGAAGAAGCGGAGGCGATCGATTCCACTCAGCGGAAAGATCTGCAGAAGCAGATTTCCCATGAGATCGGCCCGGCCCTTTCGCATCATGGCTATCTGGGATTCGCGGTGCTCGACAAATCACGCACGGTGCTCGCTTCCAGTTTTGAGGCGGCGATCGGCGTCCAGCAGCAACCCAAGTACGATGACCTGTTGCGGAAAGTTTTTCTGGGGGAGACAATTGTGACGCCCCCCTTTGCCAGTGAAATTCCGTTGGAAGACCGAGCCGGCAAGATTCGCACAGGTGTCCCCTCGATGTTTGCCTGTGCCCCCATTCGGGACGAAAACCTGCAGGTGATTGCCGCGCTGGCTTTGCGACTCGATCCCGAAAAGGAATTCAGCGAGATTCTCCAACTCGGGCGATTGGGACAGACGGGTGAGACCTACGCCTTCAATCGGGAAGGGCAGTTTCTTTCCCGCAGTCGCTTTGAGGAAGAATTGGTGCTGTTGGGATTATTGCCCGATCAGCCCGACGCAACTTCTATTCTGTCGCTCGACGTTCGCGACCCGCAGCTGGATCTGACGGAGGGGGGACGTGCCAAGGTTCGGCGGTCGAAGTTGCCGCTCACATTCATGGCGACCGAAGCGGTTGCGAATCGCCCTGGAGCCAATGTCGATGGTTATCGCGATTATCGTGGGGTGACAGTTGTGGGAGCCTGGACGTGGTTGCCGGAGTATCAACTGGGGGTGGCGACAGAAATCGACGCGGCTGAGGCGTATCGCCCGTTGTATATCCTGCGACGAGTCGTCTGGAGCATTTATGCACTGTTGGGACTGGCGTCGGTCGCAATCTTTGTCTTTACCCTGCTGATCGCGAAGGCCAATCGGGCGGCTCAGGAAGCGGCGATTGAAGCCAAGCAACTCGGACAGTATCAGTTGGACCAGAAACTGGGTGCCGGGGGCATGGGCGTAGTCTATCTCGGACAGCATGCGATGTTGCGGCGACCGGCCGCGATCAAAATGCTCAGCCCCGAACGGACCAGCGACGATGCCGTGCAGCGCTTTGAGCGCGAGGTACAGCTCACCTGCCAGCTCAACCATCCCAATACCGTGATGATTTACGATTACGGTCGCACTCCGGAAGGGGTCTTCTACTATGCGATGGAGTACCTCGACGGGATCAACCTTCAAGACTTGATCGAGCGGTACGGCCCGCAACCCGAAGCCCGCGTGGTGAACCTGTTGCATCAGATGTGTGGGTCTTTGTACGAAGCCCATCTGGCGGGACTGGTTCATCGGGATATCAAGCCGGGTAATATCATGCTCAACCGTCGCGGCGGCGAGTGCGATGTCGTCAAGGTGCTCGACTTCGGCCTGGCCAAAGCATTGGATGCCGACAAACAAAGCGAACTGACGGCGGCGAATTCCCTCACTGGCACGCCCTTGTATCTGTCACCCGAAGCCATTCAGACGCCGAACCTCGTCGATGGCCGCAGCGATCTGTATGCCGTGGGAGCCGTGGGCTATTACCTGCTGACGGGTCAGCCGGTGTTCCAGAGTGATAGTCTCGTCGATTTGTGCCAGAAGCACGTGTCGCAGATTCCGGTGCCCCCCTCGGAGCGATTGGGCAAACCGGTTTCCGTGGAACTGGAGCACGCGATTCTGAGTTGCCTGGAGAAGCAACCGGGGCGACGTCCGCAAACCGCCCGCGAACTGGCGCAACGACTCGAGCACTGCCCGACCTGGCATGAATGGACGTTCGAACGAGCCGAAGCCTGGTGGCAACGCCACGAACGCGGCGAG
Source organism: bacterium (assembly GCA_016125225.1). Classification (GTDB taxonomy): domain Bacteria; phylum Planctomycetota; class Planctomycetia; order Planctomycetales; family Planctomycetaceae; genus DSVQ01. The sequence continues at coordinate 64,437 of WGME01000013.1, forward strand.
AAACCGACATCCAACTCGATGACCCCCAGCACACCACACGACCGCACGATCATTGGCTCGATGGAATAGCGGATGAGTCGAGCGACTAGAGTCGAGAGCTCCTCGCCGCTTATCGTCTACTCTTTTCGTTCATAATCTTCGCGGACATGTTGTGCCACGTACGTTGATAGCCCCCTTCCTTGCTCAGCCGATTTTTTCATGTGCTCTATATGTGAGCTTCCAGCACTTGAATATGTGTAGGTGTAAATAGATGAGTCTTTGAACCGAAGTTTGATGTAGTCATTTCCGTATTCATACGCTGAAACTCCGGAATTACCGCTGAGATTCTTGTAAGTCCTCAAGGTGTTGTTTCCTGCTGATATGGACAGTGGTTCGGCGTGCACGATCAATTTACTGTACCTCGATCGAAATAAGATAAGTACTAGACGCCTCTAATACGTTTGATGCCTTTTGGGTGTTTTGTGCCTCTTTGTGGCCACTCTGTATTTTCTCTCGCATGACAGGCCACTATGCGAGCAGTTCCGGGCGCACGTGGCCTTCGCCGGCGATGGGGAGCGGGCGGTTCTGGCGGTCGGGCATGGTTTGCTCGGGGTCGATGCCCAGCAGATGGTAGGTCGTTGCGTGGATATCTTTCGGCGAGATCGGCGTCTCGGCGACGGTGCCCCCGATGGCATCGCTGCGACCGACGACGGCACCCCGATGGACACCGCCCCCGGCCATGGTCATTGAATAGACCTGCGACCAGTGATGCCGGGCCGCCCCTTTGGGTTTGGAATCGATCTGCGGAGTCCGGCCATGTTCGCTGAGGCAGAGGACCAGGGTTTCATCAAGCAGGCCGCGCTGTTCCAGATCGAGAATCAAACTCGCATAACCCGCATCGAAGCCCGGCAGCAGGTATTCCTTCAGCCGTGGATAGTGGTTCTGATGCGTGTCCCAACCGCCACTGAAATAGGTGCCGTAGGAATCCCAGAAGACCGTGACGAACCGGCTGCCAGCTTCCACAAGCCTCCTCGCAGCCAGGCAGGACTGACCGAACAGCGTGTGCCCGTACTGTTCGCGTAACGTGACCGGTTCGCGTTCGACATCTAGGGCATTCCGCACTTGTGGCGAGGTGAGCAACGATAACGCCCGTGCCTGATGACCGGCATAGGCCTGTTCGGTCGCGGCCAACTCGGCGGTTCGGCGGGCGGTATCGATCTGCGATAGCAGGTTCTGCCGCAAATTGAACCGATCAAGGCTCACCTGTTCCGGGAAGCTGCTGGCCCCATCGAAGACAAACCGGCACTGAGGATCGATGGCGGCATACGGGTCGGTGTATTCCTTGGCTTGTTCGTGTCGGGCTTTGGGAGCGATGCGGGTCGCTTTGCCTTCGAATTTGGCCCACACGGGATCGTACTGCTGGCCGAGAAACGCGGCATAAGGACCGGCGAGCAGGCCGAGGTCATCTACCTGCGAATTGAAGACCCACGGCAACCCGATGTGCCGGGGGATGCCGCCCGTTTCAGTGTGTTGCCGTTGACGTGACCAGCAGTAATCGGCGACGGAACCCACATACGGCCAGTGTTCCGGTGCCCGGGGCGCGGCTTCCAGATTGGTGGTGTAAGCCGGCATGCCGGACAGGCTGTAGGCGACGCAATGCAGCGGGAACGGGTGAGTCACCGAGCGGATCGTGGTTAAACGATCGGCGATCGCAGCGGTCCGGGGCAGCCCTTCCCCAAAGGCGACGCCGGGAATCGATGTGGCGATCTCTCGCAACTCACCCTGAATTTCGACCGCGGCTTCGGGTTTGGGATCGAACGTTTCGTGCTGCGGTGCCGCTCCGAACAGGAACAGCATGATGCACGACTTGGCTTTGCCGAAGCCGGGCAGCCCCGATTCGGAGGTCGCCGCGGTGGCGATTTGCTGAGCCTGACCTAACGTAAGCCCATACAGACCCAGTCCGCCGACATGCAACAAGTCCCGTCGCGACAGACCATCACAAAGTTGCCGTCGCGATCCGAGCAGTCGGAGCATGTGCCAATTCCCTTGCCAAATTCAACGCATCAAAAAGTGCGATTATGATCGTGCCGAGCGGAAGTGGCAAGGGCGATGCAGCGATTAAGACACGCTACTCAGCGAGTTTGAGCTTTAACGTAACGGTGCCGTTATTGTCAGCGAGGTTGTTCCATTCATCCTGACAGCGGACGAATAAGGCCCCCTCTTGCGGTGCGGTCCAGCGGCCTTCTCGGCCTAGCTCGAAAGGTTCGCTGAGTTTGTAGTCGTCAAAGATCACACCCACCAGTTTGCCCTGACCTTTTTCGTCGCCATCGGCGGTCAGCTTCTCGCCTTCTTTTCCGAGCTGCCATTCTCCGTCCGCGGTGTAGGCATAGGATTGATCGGCCTTGGTCAGCAAGCGTGTGGCCTGCCAGCCGCGACCGGCATTGATCCGCGATTGCACCTGGCTCTTGCCTCGAACGCCGATGGCTTTCGTCTTCCAGTCCCAACTGCACAGGTCGACCCGATATCCCTGATCGAGATGTTCCAGGAACTGCAGATATTCAAAAGAGATCTCCGGGGCCATGGAGCCATAGACCGATTCAAAGGTTTGATTTCCTTCGGCCAGAATGCTTAATCCCAACGGGCGGAAGCGGGCGGCATAGTTCGGATTGAACGCGAGCATGTGGCACAAGGCCCACCGCCAGGCATAGTTCTGCCAGCTGTCTCCGGTGGTCTGGCGAAGGTCCACGATTTCCGTCAGTGGTACCGGTTCCGTATTCTGCAGATATTCCATCACGCCGGGATGAATCTGCACGCTCACATCTTTATCACGCCAATAGTTGCCGAGTTCGGCGATGCCCTCGGCGAACCAGGTGGGGCCCGAGGTTCCAAAGGTCTGCACGCAGTAAGCATGCACGGCTTCATGCTGAGGCGTGCCGCGGTCGGCCACCGCATAGACGATAGACTTGGCATTCAATAGTGTTTTCGTCCCGGCAAAACGGTCGACAGACACGGTCGTCTGACTCATGGTCAGCCCGCCGCCGGAAAGGATGCTCTGCCAGGCCTCGGGGGGAAAAAATCCTTCCGGCCAGACATCGGGCTTTTTGACGACATACATCTCGATGATCTGTGCGTTGGGCTTTCCCCAATACCGTCCGACCTGGGTGATCATCGTTTCCAGGCGTTCCAGCAGATCCTTGGTTTCGTCCGGTGTCAGGTCCGTGCGAACCACGAAGTTCCGCGAGGTGTATTCTCGGACACCCGTTGGAACGGCGGCAGCATCGCGAGCTTTGCCCCCTTTTTCTTTGGCCTTTTTCGAGGTGTCTTGTGCCCGCAATGATGCACTCAATGACCCAATGATGGTCAGAGTTAAAACCGTGAGATAAAACCCGTATCTCATATAAAACTTTCATAGAGACCGCAGCGCGACAGCGCCGGGACTCAAAGGGAATGCGTGCGAGCATCCCTCATAGTTTATCAGCGACTGCGGTGAACCAGCGGGCAGAACTGACCATTCCCCCTCTTTTTATGGCAGTTCACCTTCACAGAAAATCAGTAGCCGCAGCTCGGCCAGTTCTTCTCGAATCAGCTCGGGCGTGGGATCGGCAAGCGTCATCCGAACCTGTTCGATCAGTTTCTGCGCGAAATGTTTGCGAGACCGTGAAAGCAGTTGTCGATAGTTGGCGGCGGAGATTTCGCGCTGAAGCCGTTGCGACAGGCTGACGGCTTTTTCGTCGGATGTGTGATCTTCAAATTCGATCTCGACTTGTAACACCTGGTGAGCCAGGGCGTCGCGACCTTCTTCCGCGCGAGCCAGGGCGGCCAAGGCCTCATTCAGAAGTTGCCGCCGCCAGACCATGAACGATCTGGCCGTAATTTCCTCGAGCAGATCATCATCGGTCGCGACAGGGTCTTCCAGCAGCAAACCCGGAGTGCGTTTGGCGCGGCGATAATAATCCGCAACGAGATTGGCGAGCACCTTCATCAGCAGATATCGGAACCGGCCGCGTTCCGGGGTCGCATGGGCAAAATCCCCCTTGAGGAATCGATGCCAGAATTCCTGATAGATGTCATCGAGCGCATGATCATCACGCACGAGCGATCGCAGAAACTGCCACACCGGCCGATCGTATTGCAGAAAAATCTGGTTCCACACCGGCCGGGCTTCGCGAGCCATGGGAGCATGCGCGAGATACAGCAGACTCCAATCGGTCTCGGCATTCCGTAGCGTAGGATCGGGCGCGAAGGACATGCGGAATCAGGGCTCCCGTTTCGATTCCAGCGAAGCTAAGCGAAAGTCAGATAGTTTATGGGCGCAAACAAATTTCTCGCACGAAGCACCGCAGGACCCTCTTGCTCGCATTCATGCCGCAGCCGTGGCATCGACAGGGCGTGGCGTACCAGGAAAAAAGGTTCCTGACTGGGAGGGACCGATCGTGTCCAGCTCGGTGCGGCTTGACCGGTACGTTCAGCCAAGAGTTCGATCAGTCCAGCCGCAACGCACATTTCCATGGCATCCAATTCGGTCGGGCAGGCGAGTTCGGCAAGAATCTGTGCCCGCAAGTCCAGAGCCAATGCGCGGACCGTCAATGCCTCCCCCGCGATGGCAGCTTTGGCCATCAAGACCACATCATCTTCAAGTGTCTGGCCAGAGGTCGCTGAGCGCATACCGTGCTTTCAGTTCTAAGCCTGGGAGAACAAATGGAGCGAGTTGCTTCCATGCTTCTTCTATGCTGTCGGCTGTTAGATGCTGAAGCAAGATCGCAGCATCAGAAATATCGACATCATCGCGCCAAGCCGTCAATTTCATCGCCAATAGTTGCGGCGTTGAAGGCCGATACACTGAGATTCCTGGTGCATGAAACACGAGAACAAGCGACTCACGGCCTTGCAGGTACCCTTTCGCGGCGTCGTTAAACCAGTCCTCATCCCATGTGTTTTCAATCGCGATTCTACCCGCCAATTCACGTAAGAGCTGCAGGTCGGACGTTGCAGTCGGGGCAATGTCAACATCCTTGGTTGAGAACCGTGCATTGAATCCCAAAACCATCGCTGTCCCACCCAAAACAATGAAGTCGACGCTGGTTCCACGTTCCTGTGCAAGCTCTCCCAATCGGAGAAATCCTTGTTCGATGTCAGACCGCTTGAGTAGTGGTACCATCGAATCCACCTATTCCACTTCCACGCGGACACTGCCCCAGTAGGCGAATTCGTAGGCCCAGTCGTTCGCCTGATTCATGAGGTCGATGCGGACGGTTTCGCCCGCGAACTTTTCGAGGCTGGCGGAGTATGTCACCCAACCATCGGTGCAGGTTTCTTTGCTGACCATCTCGTCAACGAGTCGGCCACTGGAGCCGACGCTGACGACCAGTCGCCAGTCGCCGCGAGGATCGTGGGAGACATCGATCACCAGTTTCGACTTTTTATCACGCGGCAAAGTGATTTCACGACTGATCTTGGCTGCGACTTCACGGCTGACTGGATGCGTGCGGACGACGCCGGGGCGACCAAAGTGTTCCGTCAGCAGTACCACGCCACCTTCGCCACTTCGCACCATGTCGAAGCCGGGGGCGACTTCCTGCATGATGCTCGCGAAGTCCGCCGGGTTGGTGCTCGACCGCGGCACCACATCATAGACGCCGGGCAAACGCCGGGCTGTGGGATCGGTCGGCGGCTTATCCAGTGAAATGTAGGCGAACAGGTCGATAATCTCCTGCGAAGAGAGTTGCCGTTCAAGTTGCTCAGGCATTAAGGAGATTTCGTTGACTTTGAGGACGTCGATATCGTCCCGGGCAATCACCTCCTGTTTGCCCCCTTGAACCTTGAGGACGATGCGTTGCGGGCTATCTTCCGCGAGCAACCCATTCAATACGCGGCCATCGACCGTCGCCACGGTGTAGGCCCGGTAGCCAGAACCAATCACAAGGCTCGGGTCGAAGACGTTCGACAGCAGTTGCGTGTAATCATTGCGGCCGTTGAGCGTGATATCGGGGCCAACCTCCGCCCCTTCGCCATAAATCTTATGACATTGAGCGCAGACTTTCTTGAAGGCTACTTCGCCTTTCACCGCATCTCCCGGCGACTTGCGGATGAGTGCCCGCATCTCGGCAATGACTTTATCCCGGTCGGGACTGCGGCCTTCACGCACGGCACCCCAATGTTTCGCCAGCAGTTCACGCACGGTTTCGTCTTTGGATTCGGAAAGTCGCCGGGCTTGATTGACGTTGATGACACTCGCGGGAATTTTCTTGTCGCCGATGGCGGCGAGAAGTTGTTTTGACCATTCAGGGCGTTGCGTCAGCAGTTCGATGGTGCGCGGTTGCAGATCGCCCTCCAGCTTGGGGTAGTAATGCAGACTAAATGTTGCGACTTCGGGATCGTCGAGTCGGGCCAGGCTCGCCAGCAACTGGCCTTTGAACTCGGCAGGGGCCGGCGGCATTTGTTCAAATACCTTGGATATGCCCCTTAGGACTTCATCTTGCCCAGCGGCGATCAACGCATCCGCCGCGGCCAGACGTTGATCGTTGGTGAACTGAGGCGATGCCAGAATGGAGTTCGCCGCCCGGATGCCTTCCGGATCGCGCCAACTGACGGAGAGCAATGTGGCTTCCAACCGCAGCGGACTCATCGCATCGTCAGACAGCATGGGTTTGACGGTCTCTGCCAATTCCGTTTTCAGCTGATTCAGTTTCTCGCCTTTGAGTTCTCCCGACTGGACTCGTTGTGCCAATTGATTCAGCACATTCGCTGCCGAACTGTTCTGCCCCTTATCGATGAGAGTCCGCACAATCGATATTAGAACATGCGGGTCCTGACTGGGACGGGCCAGCAACCACTCGACAATCCGGGGCGTTAATTCTTTTCCCAGTGGAGAACTTTGCGTTTCTGGATCAGTCAACAAGGTGGAAAGGAGTTTCGGATAGCGGCTGCAATAAGCTTTGATTGCCTGCCAGTAGATGCGTTGCAGGAGTGGATCGTCTCCGCAGAGGCGGCTGGCCTTCAACAGTGCTTCATCGTAGTTGATATAAACCTGCCCTGGTGGTTCCAAGGTGACACGGCGGGCCAGGAATGCGAGTGCCTGGAGACGGACCGTTGGGGATGGATCTTCCAGGGCTGCTACCACCACTTCTTCGATCATGGTTTGCGTACCAGGGTCCCATTGTCCCTCGCGATTCATGGACCGAGGCACGGCTTGCTCGACAAATGTCCGGAGCATCCAGGTTGCGATTGTTCGGTCTTTGGCATCGAGCAAGTCCCAGAGTTCCTGGCCTCGCCATCGAGGCCGGTCAAAAAATGTGGGAGTGACTGCAAAGAAGGCCAGTCGACGCAATTCGGCGGGTATGGATTCATCACGGACGAGTTCCATCAACCGGCTGGTGGTGTCGGGATTTCCCCGTTCCTGCAGCATCCGAACCGCTGTCTCGCGCAGGTACCCATTCTCATGCGATAACAGCTTGATGAGATCAAGATCGGTCAGCGTGGCCAGGTCGCTGGGGCTGCGAGTCGGATAGGCATCCTCTTCTTTGCCGGCTCCCGTATAACGCACGCGATAGAGGCGGCCTTTCAGGCGGTCGATGCCTTGCGGGTCGCGGTTGGCGTCCTGGTAACAGTGATAGCGGTCATACCAATCGAGCACATACAGGCAACCATCCGGGCCGGTTTTCTGTACCACGGGCATGAACCAGGCATCGTTCGCGGTGAGGAAATCGGGTTCGCCAAACCCGGCATAGGTGCTGCCGTTGCGTTCAATGCGGTCCACATTGATACAGCCGCCGTGGATGTTTCCCATGTAAAGTTTCTTGCGGTACTGCTCGGGATAAGCATCGCTGTCGAACCAGGTGATGCCGCAGTAGGCCGCCTTCTGATGCTTGTGCTTGACGATCGATTCGATCTTCCAGGTATGCGGCGGATAGGGGCCGCCTTGCCGGTGGTAATAGCCGGTTTCGACAAGGTGCCACAGGTGATCGATCACGCAAGCGGAGACGAACGCGTCCCCTTCGTCATTGAAGGCGATGCCCCACGGATTGCTGGTCCCCTCGCAGAAGACCTGGAATTCCCACGTGCGGGGATGAATGCGAAACATGGCACAGGTGATCGGCCAACCGGGGTGCTGGTCGCCGCCGGCTTTTTCGTAGTTGGGGTTCTCCTGGGTGTACTTCACGTGGCTGTGGTTGAACACGCCATTGAGTCCGTACAGCCAACCGTCCGGACCCCAAGTCAGGGAGTTCGGCAACTCGTGCGTGTCGGTCCGGCCAAACCCGGTGACGACGACTTGAGCGGGCCCATCGGGGACTCCATCGCGGTTGGCATCGGGGACGAAGAGGATGTCCGGCGAGTTCGCTATCCAGACGCCGCCATGCCCGACCTGCACACCACTGGGAATGTTGAGGCCGTCGAGAAAGATCGTGAACTTGTCGCACTTTCCATCGCCATCGGTGTCTTCAAGAATCTTCACGCGATCCTGCCCCGGACCTGGCGACCTGCGGGGATACTCCAGCGATTCCGTAATCCAGAAGCGTTGTTTTTCGTCGATCGCCATCGCAACCGGATTCACAATATCGGGCTCACTGGCCACGACTTCGACGACAAAGCCTTCAGGCACTGTCATCATTTTCGCGGCGGTGATGGCATCACGTGGTTCGTTGGGTGGTTTGTCCTGAGCATGGGGAATCGCAGCATCGGCAGCGAACAGACGGGGACCAAGGGCGAGGAGCAGGACCATCGGGAAAAACGAGCGCAGCGACATGGAGCACCTCTATCGCGGGAAGTCTCAGGACAGGTAAGCTGATTCTGAAAGATGCCCGGACCAACTGCAAGGAATGACGCTCACATGGCCTACGATGATCGTGAGAAGTGGGACGCCAAATATGCTGCGATCGAGAGGTCACCATTGCTGCCTCTGGAGCCGTGGCTGATGAATGCACTCGCGGATCGAATTCCTGGGACGGTCTTGGATGTGGCTTGCGGACTGGGCTCGACGGCGATTGGTTTGGCACAACGCGGATGGTCTGTAACCGCGGTCGATATTTCGCCGGTCGGTTTGCAACTGGCCCGGCAACTTGTCACTGCGGCGGCTGTGAATATCGACTGGATCTGTGCGGATCTGGAAATGTACGTTCCGGAAAAGAGTCACTTTGACGTGATCACGGTCCTCCGCTATCTGCAGCGGGGCGAGTTGTGCCAGCGGCTGATGCGGGCGCTAAAACCGGGTGGCCTGCTCATTCATGCGACATTTCTCGCAAATGACGGAACCGCCATGCACCTGCCTGCCCGACCGCGAAATCCGAATTATCTACTACAGCCGGGGGAACTTAGGGCCTTGTATCCTCAACTGGATGTCGTGGCCTATGAGGAATCTCCCGAAGACCTGCCCGGGTGCGCAAGATTTATGGGACAGCGGTCGTTTTTATGATGCGGACGCGGCTTTGCCCTCCATGGATTAACGACAGTTTAGACATGGTTCATTGTTTTTAATAAAGCCGTTGTTTATAATAGGGTTGGTAGTGGCGCGTCGGCGCTTTACGATAGGAGATGGCTCGGCCGAGCTTTCCTGCGTGGGGTGTATTATGCGTCCAGCTTTAGATGAGTTCGATTTGCAGTTTCTGCGGCTTGTGGACTCGTGCCCTGAGGCGACGATCCCCGAGCTTTGCAAAGCTGCAGGGGTCACCGCGACCGCTGTGCGTCAGCGTCTGGCACGACTTCAGGATCTGGAGTGTGTCGAGCGTCTGGTGGTCCGGGCGGGACGCGGTCGTCCTTACTATCGATACCACTTGACGAATACAGGGCGGAGCGCGTTCGGCGATAACTATGCCGAACTCTCCATTCTGCTGTGGGACGAAATTCAACGACTGGACGATACCCAACTCCGAAAACGCCTGACCGACCGGCTGCGTGAGCGCTTCGTAAAAACGTTCGGGGCGACGGTGACCGGCCACACTTTAGAGCAGAAGCTGGAACAGTTGCGGGGAGCATTGAAACTGCGTGGCTTCCAATTGGAGCATGGGGCAGAAGCCTGTCACGAACTCAGTTTGAAAGGGTCGCACTGTCCTTACCACGAACTGGCACAGGCCGATCCCACCATCTGCGAGTTTGAGCAACAAGTGTACGAGACCATCCTGGGTTCTCCTTTGCAGTTGGTGCAAAGTTGTCGCAATGGTGGTGCCTGCTGCGAATTTCGTGTCGCAGCGACCGAGGAAAAAATCGAACAACCTGCGGAGGCCGGAGTGGGGTGATTTGCGGGTCCGCGTCCGGAGTCGTAAACTGAGCCCGTTGCCGTCGTAACCAGAATCGCAGTAGTCACAAAACGGACAAGCCAATGTCGACATGGATTGAGGGACGCTTCGAAGAGAACGTGATCATGACCTCGCTGGAGCAGGCCACCAACTGGGCTCGCCAGTCGAGCATCTGGCCGATGACCTTCGGCCTGGCCTGTTGTGCGATTGAGATGATGGCGGCCGGTGCCAGCCGGTACGACATGGACCGCTTTGGTGCCGGAGCTTTTCGCGCAACACCGCGTCAGGCGGACCTGATGATCGTCGCGGGCACGGTCACCTACAAAATGGCCAGCCGCGTCCGTCGGTTATACGAGCAGATGCCTGATCCCAAGTATGTGATCGCGATGGGGGCCTGCACCGTCGGCGGTGGTCCTTATTTCAAATATGGTTACCACGTCGTTAAGGGTGTCGATCTAGTTGTGCCGGTCGATGTCTATGTGCCGGGTTGCCCGCCGCGTCCTGAGGCATTGCTCGAAGGGCTCATGCGGATTCAGGACAAAATCAAGGCGAAGAAGATCACGCGGACCAGTCAGGAAGTGCTGCCGATTCCCCATCACACGGGGCGGGCGGCCATTCCGAGCGATCTGATTGAAGTGTAAAGCCTGTCGGGAACATCAGCGAAGGCTGGCTGCTGTGTGTCGCTTCGATATTCAGCTCCAGCCAATGTTCCGTAACAGGTTCGAGACAGACCCGGATTCCATTCGGTGAGACGGGCAGAACCGAGTAAGGCAAAATCTGAGATGGCAAGTGTGCTGACGATTCGTGATCTCCAGGTGGCGGTCGACGAAGTTCCGATTCTCCGTGGTGTCAATCTGACGATTCGCCAGGGAGAAATCCATGCCCTGATGGGGCCCAACGGCTCCGGCAAAAGCACGCTGGCTTATGCACTCGTCGGTCATCCCAGGTATGAAATCACCGGCGGAAGCATCGAGATCGATGGTACCAACATCAACGAACTCGATCCTTGTGAGCGGGCACGGTTGGGCCTATTTCTGGCTTTTCAATACCCCGTAACAATCCCCGGGGTCAAAGTTGCCGACTTTCTGCGGCATGCGGTCACCAACATCCGCAATCCCAATCGGAAAGAAGGCGAAGGCCTGATTCCGATGAAAGATTTCCGCAAGGAATTGCGGTCGCGGATGGAAGAACTCGGCATGGATACAGAGTTCGCACGCCGTTACCTCAACGAAGGGTTCTCAGGCGGCGAAAAGAAGCGGATGGAGATTCTCCAACTCGCCATGTTGCAGCCGAAGTTTGCCATCCTCGATGAAACCGATAGCGGCTTGGATAGCGATGCCGTGCGGGTGGTCTCCGAGGGCTTGCAGAAACTGTCCGGGCCGCAGATGGGCTCGCTGATCATCACGCACCACGAACGGTTGCTGGAATACAACGTCCCGCAGTTTACCCATGTGATGCTCGCGGGCAAGATTGTCGAAACGGGTGATGCTCAACTCGCTCATGAATTGCACAACCACGGCTATGCTCAGGTGCGAGAACGGCATCCGAACGAAGCCGCCGAAGAAGAACTTCGATTGCAGAAAGTCCCTGCCGCCGCTGAGTAAACCCCGCAAGGTACGTTTCTGCGGTCCATGCAGATCAGGAAAATAAAGCGACCTTGGTCGCAACGGTGTTGGTCAAAATTTTGCCAACCAACAGACAGGACGGATCAGCCATGTCCACCGAGACTCCCACCGCAGACACCATTGGTGTTGGTGACTATCAATACGGTTTCCACTACGGCACCGACGATTACGTCTTCCGCGGCAAAAAGGGAATCGATGCCCAGGTCGTGGCTCAGATTTCCGAAATGAAGCGCGAGCCGGCATGGATGCGTGACTACCGTCTGCAATCCCTTGAAACCTTCTTCCAGAAGCCGATGCCGAACTGGGGCGGCGATCTTTCGGAACTCGATTTCCAGGATATCTACTACTACGTTCGCGCCTCCGATCGTCAGGAGAAGAGCTGGGACGATCTGCCCGAGGACATTAAGAAAACCTACGATCGCCTGGGGATTCCCGAAGCCGAAAAGAAGTACCTCGCCGGTGTCAAAGCCCAGTACGAATCCGAAGTGGTCTATGGCAGCCTGCAGGAAGATCTGGCCAACAAGGGCGTGATCTTTACCGATACCGATTCTGCGTTGCGAGATCATCCTGATCTGGTGCGGGAATACTTCGGCACCGTCATTCCCTCGCACGACAACAAATTTGCGGCCCTCAACTCGGCCGTATGGTCCGGCGGTTCGTTTATTTACATCCCGAAAGGGGTGCATATCGAGTTCCCGCTGCAAGCCTATTTCCGGATCAATTCGGAAAACATGGGGCAGTTCGAACGGACGCTGATCATCGTCGACGAAGGCGCGTCGGTTCACTATGTCGAGGGCTGCACCGCTCCGACCTACAGCACCGAAAGCCTGCACTCCGCTGTGGTCGAAATCATCGTCAAGCGGAATGCCCGCTGTCGGTATACCACGATTCAGAACTGGTCGAGCAACGTCTACAACCTCGTTACCAAGCGGGCCATGGCCTATGGTGACGCGCTCATGGAATGGGTCGATGGCAACCTCGGCTCCAAGCTCACCATGAAATACCCGGCGATCTACCTGATGGAACCGGGCGCCCGTGGTGAGACATTGTCGATCGCCTTCGCCGGGAAGGGGCAGCATCAGGATGCCGGTGCCAAGATGGTGCACTGTGCGCCGCACACGTCCAGCCGCATTATCTCGAAAAGCATCTCCAAGAACGGCGGTCGCAGCAGTTACCGTGGCTTGGTGAAAGTGCAGGGCGATGCCCATCACTGCAAATCGAATGTCGTCTGTGATGCCCTGATTCTCGACTCGGAAAGCCGCAGCGATACCTATCCGTACATCGAAGTCGATCAGGACAACGTGGCAATCGAACACGAAGCCTCGGTGTCCAAGATTGCCGAAGAGCAGTTGCTCTATCTCATGAGCCGCGGCCTGACCGAACCCGAAGCCTCGGCGATGATCGTGACGGGCTTCATCGAACCGCTCGTCAAAGAGCTGCCGATGGAATATGCCGTCGAAATGAATCGGCTGATCGAACTGCAGATGGAAGGCAGTGTGGGATAGCTGTTATGTCTGCCATTCCCAAGCCGTTTGTGAGCCAGGCCGAGTACCTCGAACGGGAGCGGTCCGCCCCCGCAAAAAGCGAGTATTACCGCGGCGATGTGTTTCTGATGGCGGGTGGTAGCCCCAACCACAACCTAATTGCGGGCAATCTGGTTACAGCATTCAACAACGCCTTGCAGGACCGGCCATGCCGGGTCTATCCCAGCGATCAGCGCTGTGCCTGTCCGACGGGGCTCATCACTTATCCCGATGTTTCCGTGGTCTGTGGCGAACGCGAATACCTGGATGACCGCCAGGATACGTTGCTTAACCCTCTGGTATTGGTCGAAGTTCTGTCGTCATCGACGGAGGGCTACGACCGCGGCAAAAAGTTTGAACACTACCGGACGATTCCGTCCCTGCAGGAATACATCCTGGTCGCACAGGACTCGCCGACTGTAGAGCGATTTGTGCGTGACTCAGACACTGGAAAATGGGTTTTGTCGGAGCATCATGGTCTGCATGCGGGGCTGACGATCGAGGCCCTGAATTGCCAGATCTCGTTGCGTGATGTGTATCGTAAAGTCGAATTTCCACCCGAAATACCAGCGACCCATCCTTAGCTCATTCCTGCATGATTTTCGGACTATTGATTTCATGACCATGACCGCTGTTGCTCCGTGGACCGCTGCTGCCTTCGAGGAATTCCTGGCGAACCGTCAGGAACCGGTCTGGTTGACCGAACGCCGTCGCCAGGCGTTTGCCACGTATCAAAAATTGCTCAAACAACCGCTCGACCCCGAAGAATTCAAGCGGCTGGATTTGCGTGCCCTGCGTCCCGAAAAGTATTCGCTGATTACCACCGAGCAGGCAGCGACTCTCTCGACTTTAATGGCGGATCGCGCTGAGTTCGGCGGTACAGTTTCGCATATTGATGGTCGGTCGGTTGTCAGCCAACTGCGTCCGGAATACGCCGCACTAGGGGTGGTCTTTGGTTCGTGGGAAACGGTGCTCGCCACGCGTCCCGAGATTCTGCAAGCCTTGGAACGGGCTGTCCCGGCGGATAGCGACCGCTTTTCCGCTTGGCATGCCGCGTTTTGTACCGGAGGGACGGTGCTGTATGTGCCGCGGAATGTCGAACTCTCGGCTCCGTTGTACAGCCTGATTGGTCTTTCGGCGGAGAATGCTGCCGACCTCAGTCATACACTGGTCGTGCTCGAAGAAGGGGCCTCAGCGACACTGCTGGAAGAGACCTGTTCCGATTCTGCAACAGCCGCGGGTCTGCATGTCGGTGCGGTGGAACTGCTGCTGGCACCGGGATCGCAATTGCGGTATGTGCAGCTTCAGAATTGGAACGATAAAGTCTGGCATATCGCGCATCAATCGGGGCGCGTGGCCCGCGATGCATCACTGCAATGGACCGTGGCCGGGTTGGGTTCCAGGTTCGCACACATTCATCAAGCCATTCATCTCGATGGTCGTGGTGCTTCGGCGGAAGTCAATGGTGTTACATTTGCCACCGAGCGGCAGGTGATTTCGTACTATACCCAGCAGGATCACCACGCCCCCGATACCCGTAGCGATCTGTTGTACAAAGATGTGCTGCGTGACCGTGCTCGTGTTGTCTGGCGGGGCATGATCAAGGTCGATAAGGATGCGCAGAAGACCGACGGCTATCAGCGGAACGATGCCCTGCTGATGAGTGCCGATGCTCGGTCTGACTTGATCCCGGGCTTGGAGATCGAGGCTGATGATGTGCGTTGCACGCACGGTGCGACAGCCGGCCGGGTTGATGAAGAGCAACTCTTTTATTGCATGTGCCGGGGCTTAAGCCGCTCCGAGGCCATGCACATGATTGTGGAAGGCTTTTTCCAGCGGATCTATGACCGCATTCCCGTGGAACTGGTGCGGGAAACGCTCAGCCAGGCCGTACAGAAAAAACTCGGTCTCGGTGATTGAGCCGATCTGCTTGTGAATAGAGAGATTCATGACGAGCACTTGGGAACAGATTGCCGCTGTTGATGAGCTTCCAGTCGGAGGTCGTAAGTCGGTTTTTATCGACGACACGCCTGCGCTCCTCGTACGGATTGGCGATGACTACTTTGCGGTGGAAGATCTCTGCACGCACGATGGGCAACCTTTGACCGATGGACCGGTTGATGGTCAGGCTATCATCTGCCCGCGTCATGGAGCCCGGTTCGACTTGGCCACGGGGAAACCCTTGTGCATGCCGGCGACGGAGGCGATCGCGACATTTGCCGTCGAAGTCCGGGTTGATGGCATCTATGCCGCGCCGCAAGGAACGGTCTCGTCATCGACTCCGGCGGTCAGCTCTCCCGAAGTCAAATTGGCTGAGCCCGCCGTGGTTGTGGCGACGGCAGAGACACCAGCCATGACTTCCACTACCACTATTGCCGCAAGTGAAGAAGACTCGGGCGAAGTCAGTGATGCCGATCTCATTGATGCATTACGGCAAGTGATCGATCCCGAACTGATGGTGAATATCGTTGATTTGGGTTTGGTTTATTCGGTCAATCAGTCGGAACGGAAGGTGGCGGTCGAAATGACATTGACCAGCCCCGCCTGTCCTGCCGGGCCGCAGATCATCCAGCAGGCCAAGATGGTGCTCGAACGCTTGTCTGCGATCGACGAGGCCCAGATCAAATTGACCATGAGCCCGCCGTGGACACCCGATCGCATGACCGACGAAGCCCGAGACCAACTTGGCTTTTTCTAGCCGAGACGAACGGGGTTCCATGTAATACAATCGCCAGATCGCGGTATCAGGAGGGGACCGCTCAGTATTGCCCGAGAGACGACCAGGCCAGCCGCGGAATGTCGCTTTGAACACTTATGCTTCCGGCGAACAGACTGCGGACAAGAGGGCGCGTGGCCGGGTAATGCGGCGGGTCTGGAAAGCTCCGCATTCACATGGCGGAGCGGTGATTGATCCCCCGTGGGATGCCCTGCCGCAGGTCATCGAGGCGAATCAACAGCTCTGGAATCGTTCTGAGGTTTCGATAACCGAGATCGACTGGCTGTCCTGGCGACAGCGATGTCGCGACGCCTGTCTGGTTGCCGCTCGAGACTACACATCGGGGCACCTGAACTTCACGATTCCGGAACGGATGACGGGACCGCTGATTGTCGGAGGTCATCAGCCGGAGTTGTTTCACCCCGGTGTCTGGGCCAAAAACTTTGCCCTGTCTCGGCTGGCGGAACGTGTTCGCGGTGTCGGCCTCAACCTGATTATTGATAGTGATGCTTCCGCTGCGGCATCGATTGTTGTGCCGTCTGGAACTGTTGAGGAACCGCAGCGAAGCCTTGTTCCATACGATGCAGCACGCCCGATGCAGCCTTGGGAAACCGCTGCTATTGTTGACCGCGAGTTGTTTTCGACCTTCGGGGATCGTGTCGCGGAAGCCATGCGTGCCTGGAAGATTTCACCGATCTTGCCCACCGCCTGGCCGGCGGCAGTTGATCAGGTGGACCGCACGGGAAAACTCTCCGATGCGCTAACCGCTGCTCGGGCTTTTCAGGAGCGTCAATGGGGAATTGCCAATCTTGAACTCCCCATGTCACGAGTTTGTTCGCTCGCACCGTTCACCGAATTTGTGTCGTGGATTCTATTGCGACTTCCGGAGTTTGTCCGGCAACATAATGAGGTGCTGAATGAGTACCGGCAACTCAATCGGATTCGCAGCCATTCCCATCCCGTGGCTGATCTGGCACAGCAAGAGGACTGGTGGGAAGCACCCTTCTGGATCTGGCGAGATGCAGCAGTGCTCCGTGATCGGCTCTTTGTGAAACGCCAGGGCGAAGAATTGATTCTGCGGGACCGGATCGGTGAATTCCTGCGGGCGCCTGCCGAGCCGGCAGCCTTGGCCGCTGCATTATCCGAACTGCCCAGTCAGCAGATTCAGTTGCGGACCCGCGCGTTGACGACGACCTTATTTGCTCGTCTGGGGTTGGCCGATCTCTTTGTGCATGGATTGGGTGGGGCGAAGTACGATGAAATGACCGATGCCTTGATGGTGCGTTTCTTTCATGTAGATGCTCCTCGGTTTCTTACCGTTTCAGCCACGCTCCATCTGCCGGTGCCTATCCCCGTCGTTATGACGGCCGAACAACGCGGCCAACTGCGTCATCAGCTCAATGACATGGCTTATAATCCGCAGCGATATCTGCCATTGTCAGATGGTTCCGTACAACGGCTCATAGATGATCGCGTACAACTGCTGAATCAGTTGCATGGTGCTTCGTCTCCCTCGGGAACACGGCGTGAGCGACGCTCGTGGTATTTGCGGTTGCTGGAGATTCGGCGACTCTTACAAGCACAACTATCCCCAGCGATGCTGGCACTCGAACAGCGTTGGCAGGCGAGAGAACAGTCGGCCCAAGCGGCTGCCATTCTGGGCAGCCGCGAATACTCCTGGGGTTTGTTTCCAGCCAAAACCCTACGGGAGGTTTATACCAATCTGTTTGCCTGAGCAAAGACTCCAAAGGCGAACGAATTTTGAATTTGTCAGCCGGTGGGAACTCGCCTCTGGTCAATTTGATATCGCCCGATAAAATGCAGGAATCGCCTGTTTGTTTGGGGATTAATGCCTGCGAATGAGACGGTAACCATGACGATCGGTGAAGAACGATCTTTCCTCGATCAACTAATGGATTTGTATCGCGCCGCTGATCGTCAGGCGACGGACGATTCTCTCGGCACGCAGATGGTACGAGTTGTCCAGCAGGTGTATTTGGCGATCGCGATGCAGGATTATGCGACCTGCATGCAATCGATGACCGAAGATTTCGAAATGGAAATATTGGGTCCGCCGGAGATCCCATTTTCCGGTTGCTGGCGAGGACGTGCCGAGGCCCAACAGGCCATCGCAAGAAATTTTGCACAATTAGAAGATCAACTGCCGCAACTGATTGGCGTGACGGTGCATCGCGATGCGGTGCTGGTCATGGGCAGGGAAACCGGCCGCGTGGTGGCTACCAAAAAGCCTTACAGCGTGCATTGGGTGCAGTGGTTTACGTTTCGCGGTCCGTTGATTTGTCGTTTTCTGGAGATCTACGATAGCGGCGAGATATCCACTGCTTTTCAAGGAGATGCGACGCCTGCCTGATCATTTCTCTTCGCAGGGCAGGTACGGTCGGTCGAGGTGCTGCACATAGCGATCGCGGAAGCGAAAGAATGCGGCATTGGAAGCGGTTAACGCCGATTGCGTCGCGACACCGGTTTGCAGCGCCGTTTGCAATTGAGTCTGAGCATCGGGCGAGATCGCCGTGACAACCTTCAGAATCGCCTGCACTTGTGGATCGTTTGCGAGTTGGGCTTCCTGGTCGGGCTGGCGAATATCACTGCGGGCCGATTGGATATCAGACCAGACTTTCTGCCACTGGTTTTGCGGCATGCGTGCGACGAAGTGCGAATGGACCTGGACGACCTTCGGATCTCGGGTCACCAGACGGGTCACGCGAAAGCCTATGACCTTGTGCTCTTCCGCCAGGCGAATGGCCGAGGGCAACCAGTCATCTTCTGCGGTTGGAGCCTTGGGGAGTTCCAGCAAATCGGAGGTCATACGGCTGACCTCCTGATCGAGGATCGACGGGAGAAGTTCCTTCCAATCCACCGGCTCATCGGGCTTCACTGGCAGCAATGTGGACCCCATCCCCTGCAAGTCCAAAGGGATGGTCAAGGTGTAAGAGACGATGGATTTTCGCGCTGCCCACTCCGCGTCACTTTGAAGCCGTGCGGGTAATCGGTCTGCCAAGTCTGGTGGAGAGCCATTCAGCTTCACCTTTCTGGCTTCCAGCTCTTTTTTCAAAGAGGCCACGCTGCGTGTCTCAACCTGTGGCAAGCCTTCGAACCATGCCCAAAGAGCCAGGCTTTGTCGATCGGCTGATGCGGGGCGGACTCTGGTGACTTCATTGGCCGGAAGAGTGAACCAGAAGAATTCCGGTGGAGGAAACTCGTTCTGTTGAGTGACGGCCGTCAGTCTGGTTTGTTCCTGTTCCAGGAAAAACCGCAGTCGGCTACCAGGGGACGTCTGAGGCAGCCAGTCCGCGATGCGGTCCAGAACATCTTGAGTCGATTCTGACTGAGTGGCCTGGTAAGCCTGGAGTTGCTGATCGTAGGTCTGAC
Organism: bacterium; assembly: GCA_016125225.1. Classification (GTDB taxonomy): domain Bacteria; phylum Planctomycetota; class Planctomycetia; order Planctomycetales; family Planctomycetaceae; genus DSVQ01. Next base: position 83,899 of record WGME01000013.1, read on the forward strand.
CGGGTTGCTCTTTGAGCCACGACGAACCCACAACAACCGTGAGCGTTCCTTGATAATCCGTCGCGACAACGGCCCCGCGCAAGGGCGGCCCGCTTTTCCGGCTGATCACATCCACCGCGAGCTGGGAAAGTGGGGCGGGAGCACTCGGTGGAGCAGCAGGCAACCAGAACCCGGTGATCAGGCACCAGGCCACGGCGGCGGTTCCTAAGCGGATTTTGATCGACATGCCGACATCCCAGATTCAACGGTATACTGCTCTCTTCAGGGATAAACGCCGAAATCAAAGAGATCTCAACATCCTCCGAAACTCCTGGTCAATTTCGGGGTTGATCTGGCAGCATTTTCCCCGGTTTGGAGGCAACTGATGGCCATGATACTGCGGACTTGTGGCGGTGTGACAGCGTTCTGCCTACTGATGCTGGCCAGTGATGCGGCGGAATTAACCTGGCCCCAATTTCGCGGGCCGCAGGGGGCCGGTCTGCTGGCGGGAAGTCAGCCGCCAGTGACGTGGTCGGACAAGGAAAACGTACGCTGGAAAGTCGAACTTCCTGGGGCCGGTTCATCGAGTCCGATTGTGGCAAACGGTCGCATCTTCGTGACCTGCTTCACAGGTAAGAATCAGACACTCAGCGAAGTCGCGGAACGCTCGCTGGTCTGTGTCGATCTGGCAGAAGGGCGGATCGTCTGGCAGAAAGCCAGTAGCGTCACTGGTAAAGAAGACCGGTATGAAGGATTCCTGCGGGAACATGGTTTTGCCAGCAATTCCCCGGTGACCGATGGGGAGCGAGTCTATGCGTTTTATGGGAAGGGCGGGGTGCTGGCTTATGACTGGCAGGGCGAACCGCTCTGGCAGGTTGATGTGGGGCAAGACTCAAGCAACCGTCGTTGGGGGTCTGCCGCGAGTCTGCTTTTGTCCGGTAATGCCGTGATTGTGAATGCCTCCGAAGAGAGCCGTTCCATCCGATCGCTCGATAAGTTAACGGGCAAAGAGTTTTGGAAGTCGGAAGCCGAATCGCTTGAACTGTCTTACAGCACACCCACGCTGGTGATGACAGCCGACGGGCGGGAAGACCTGGTGGTGGCCATTGCCGGGGAAGTCTGGGGACTGAATCCGGAGACCGGCAAGCTGCGTTGGTATGTGCAGACGGAAATCTCTGGTAATGTCAGCCCCACGCCGGTGGTTTCCAGGGATATCATTTATGTCACGGGAGGCCGCCCTGCCGCGACCCATGCCATTCGCGTGGGAGGCAAAGGGGATATGACGGCGACCAACAAACTGTGGACCAGTCGAACTGGTTCGTATGTTGCCACGCCCGTGCTGCACGACGGCCATTTGTACTTCATCGATGACCGGGGTCAGGCATTCTGCATGCAAGCCGCCGATGGGACCGTGGTTTATCGCGAGCGAGTGGAAGGCCTGGGCGGCGGTGGCGGGCGACCGGTGTATGCGTCACCCGTTCTAGCGGATGGCAAACTCTACATTCCCAGCCGATACGATGGTACGTTTGTGATCGCCGCCAGTCCCGAGTTCAAAATTCTGGCTCGGAATACTCTCGGCGATGACAGCGAATTCAACGCGACTCCAGCGATCGTCGGCAATGAGTTGCTGTTGCGCTCGGACAAAGCGTTGTACTGCATCGGCAAGTCGAGTCCGTAGTTGCCGATAGCCAGCAGAAAGTCACATGGCCTATTCATCGTCGGCGTCGTCGGAGCCCGGCTTCTTCTGAGCCGAAGTTACAATCGTCTTGAATTCTGGCAGCGATTGAATGGTCTTCAGATCGGGATCCTGCTGCATCCAGCGGAACTGGTTGAAGCCGTGGTCGATTGATCCCTGAAGTTCGACCAGGGCCAGTTGACGGAACTCCGTAATTCGGGCATCCCGGGCGGGCGTTTCAGGCTGTTTCTGCAAGACTTCAATGCCGCGGCCATACACACAGGCGGTGTTGTAGCGGTAGATCGGATCTTTTTCGAACTGTTTGTGGAATGTCTGAATGAGCTTCAATGCGTCATCCAGGCGTTCCAGCATCACCCAGGCGATGGCCTGGCCCGTGATCACATTCGAGTTTTCCGGGTCCAGCTCGCGAGCCTTGGCATAATACTTTTCAGCGGGCTTCCATTTTTCCTGCTTCAGATACGCATCACCGAGGGCCATGTAGGCGTCGGAAAACAGCGGATCGAGTTCGATGGCGACCTTCAACAGTTCAATCGCCGCCGCCCAGTGTTGCTGCTGAGCATGGGCCAATCCCTGACCAAAGTAATTGTAGGCCGGCGAATTGGCTCGCAAGTTATCCAAGCCATTCCGCGCCGCCTGTTGACGAGCCTCGAGTTCCGATTTCTGGCCTGCCAGTAACGTGGCCCGAGCTTGGGGGGTTCCAAGACCCGCCAGGGCATTCGAAAGAGACATCATCAGGCCCGGTTCCTCGCTGTGCAGGAACGCCTCGCACAGGAGTTGTTCGGCTTCGGCCGTGCCGTCCAACTGCAGTTCCTGGATCGCCCGCTGGCGGAGTGACAATTCTCCGGTCGTTAGCGAGGTTTTGGCCAATGTCAGAAATTCGGGGTGCTGCAAACTCCGCAAGGCTGCCAGCGTCGCTCCCTGTTCTTCCTCATTGAACCCGGAAAACGATTTCAGCAGACGGTCGCCGACCTTATGGTCTCCCGTTTGACCCAGAAGCTGAATCACGGCGGCTCGATCGGTACTGGTATCGAGCCGTCGCAGCAAGGCCTGAAACAACTTTGGCGAACGGGAACGTGAGACGAACTCCAGAACGATGCCGTTGATGTTGCCCTGTTCGATGCGTTCCAGAGCCACGGGGAAAACGAGTTGATAGCTGCGTTCATCACTCCGTCGGGCGAGAATCGAAAAGCAGAGATCGCGAAGACCCTGGTTATCGGACTTTAGTCCTTCACCGAGCAGATCTACAGACTGGGCATGGTCGAGTTGCACCAGGGCTCGCAAAACATGCGGACGGAGTTGACCAGCGGGGGTGTGCACCAGTTGAAACAGAGTCTCGGACCAGGCCGGTCGCGGTCGGGCAGCTAGGCTGTTGACGATCAGATCGACAATCTTGGGATCGGCATCTTTCGTCAGTTGTTCCAGTCGCTCGCGTCCATTGGTAAACCGAGAGTCTGCCAAAGCCAGGACGGCGACCTCTGCATCGGCCGGGGAACCCTGACGAATCAATTGTTCCAACCGGTCGATGGCGGCCGGTTCATTGAACTCCCGCAATGCCCGGATCGCTGCCTGACGAATGACCGGGTCGGCCTCGTTCGAATACTTGAGAATCACCGGAAGATCTTCCGCGGCCAGCCGTTGACTGCCATAAATCAAGGCCGCGGCTCGTGCCAACGGATGCCCGGTTTGAATCTGCTGCCGGAGTTCTTCGCGAGTAGCGGCAAAAAAGGTGGTCTTGAGAGCTGCGGCGACGGCATCCCCATCGGTGGCATGCAGACGGGAACTGGCACTGGGCATCAGCATCCCTTGCGGGTTGGCCAAGCCTTTGCGGGCCGACTGCACCAGATGCAACTCCCGGATTTGGCCGGTAATCGACGGCAACTGCTCACTGGCCGGGCGATCGGTGCCCGCATTCGCCATCGAGGCAAACAGCCAGGTCTCCATTTGATCGTCGGGATCGGGTGCCTCGGGGGCAAAGCGAATCACCGCACGGGCGACCTGTTGTGCTGCCTGAGAATCCAGTTCGTCCACAATCGCCTGGATGTTGAATGTGTTCATCGGACCATGAATCGTCAACAGCACCAGACCGTCGTGTGGCCCCAGCTTTTCCACTTCCAGGCCGAGTACGCCACGCTGATGCTCCAGCACATCGATGGTCACTGTCGTCTGTCGTAGTCGGAAGCTCAATTTTGTCCGGGGGACGGTGGTTCCGTTATCCAACTGGGGGAACAGCAACCAGGCTGTCGCTATGCCTTGCGGCGGGACTTCAATGGCCCCCGGTGGCACACAGGCCTCCAACCGATGCATCGTGTTGTCGTAAGTGAAGCCGTGATACTTCAGCTGATCCGGCAAGGGTTTCAGCTTGTGCGTTTCTCCATCGATTTCGGCGGTGATCAAAGACAACGGCAACTTCTCGACCGACTTTGTACGGTTTCCAATCGCCAGGCGGAGCGCAAGGATGCGGGTGGGCCCTGCCGCTTCGTAATAAAAGACCACGGCTGCCCGGTCGATCATCCAGGCGAGTTGCCCTCCATCGACATCCCGAGTCGCTGGCGGTTGTTGACGAACTGCCAGACTTTTCGAGACCCGTCCATGGAGTTTCCAGAAGGCATTCACGGCTTCAGGATCGACGGTTCCCTTGGGGGTCGACAACCGGGCCGCTTCTTCGGGAGTGGGGGCACCGAACCCGAATCCAAACCCGCGTCGCGAACCGTCCGGGAATTGCGACCAAGTCAACTCTGTCAGCACGCGAGTCAGTCCCGGAGCTTCCGCTGCGGATGTCACCAGCGGAGCAACCCCACCCGTGACCAGACTCAGAACGATTCCAACTTTCAAAGTCTGCATGCGACCGTCACAATAAAGAAGATGCCTACGGGCTTGCCGCCAGCTACTGAGTGTAACGCAGAGAAATCGTGCGGGTCCATGACGCCTCGTCATACGGACACCAGAATTTTGGGGAATCTCTCGGCGTATTACCGCCGCACTTCGTGCCGATCTCTACTGATTTTGTTGACGTCATTGCTTAAGATTGTGGGGAATCTGCCCTGAATCCCTGCTGCTACTTCTGTTGAAATGCACCTATGTCAGACCGTTGGATCGCCGACCGCATGCGGAAAATTGATGCCTCGGGCATTCGAAAAGTTTTCGATCTCGCCGCGACGCTCAAAAACCCGATCAACCTGAGTATCGGACAACCACACTTCGACACGCCGGAGTCGATCAAAACGGCCTTGTGCGACGCCGTCCATGCCGGCAAAAACGTCTACAGCCAGACGCAGGGCATCAAGCCGTTACTGGAAACGTTGCAGCAGTCCGTGACGGCGCAATATGGCCATGCCGATCGTCAGGCGTTCATCACCAGCGGCACCAGCGGCGGACTGATGTTGGCCCTCTCTGCATTGGTCAACCCGGGCGATGAGGTGATCTGTTTTGACCCGTGGTTTGTGATGTACAAACATTTGACCACGCTGGCGGGCGGCACGACCGTGCTGATCGATACCTATCCCGATTTCCGCATTGATCTCAACAAGGTACGCGATGCGATCACGCCACGGACGAAAGTGATCCTCGTCAACAGCCCATGCAATCCGACCGGCTATGTGGCGACCGAAGAAGAGTTGCGTGGGCTGGCGGAACTCGCGAAAGAAAAGGACGTGGTCCTGATCAGTGACGAAATCTATCGCGTCTTCAGTTACGACCGACCATTCGTCAGCCCCGCGAAGTGGAACGAGCAGACGCTGGTCATCGATGGGTTCAGCAAATCGCACTCAATGACCGGGTTGCGACTCGGCTGGGCGCATGGTCCGCGCGAGATCATTCAGGAAATGATCAAGCTGCAGCAGTTCACGTTTGTTTGTGCACCACAACCGGTGCAGTGGGCCGGTGTCGAAGCCTGGACCTGCGATGTCTCCGATCGCGTGGCCGACTATCACCGCAAACGCGATCTGATTGTCGGCGAACTCAAGGATCTGTACGACATCCGCGGTGCGAATGGAGCGTTCTATCTCTTCATCAAAGCACCCTGGGGAACGGCATCCGAATTTGTCGCCGAAGCGATTCGCAACGAATTGCTGATTATTCCTGGCAACGTCTTCAGTCAGCACGACACCCACTTCCGCGTCTCCTTCGCCGCCGAAGACGCCACGATCCATCGCGGTATTGAAGTGCTCAGACGGATTGCCAAACGCTGATTCCGTTGCCGACTTTCATTAGGTTAAGAGGGGTTGAAGTCCTTGTCATCGGAATCCCGATCATCATCTGACAGCCGTTTCAGTGGCACGTCGCTGCCTGATGAAGCCGGGATGAACTCCATCGATGCAGCCGATTTGAACTATGCCTTTCTGGCACAGGAACTCTGGCAGTATCGTGAGTTGGCACTGGTCTTCGCCACGCGAGACCTGAAAGTTCGTTATCGGCAAGCAGTCATTGGCATTGCCTGGGCCGTGTTGCAGCCGCTGGTGATGATGAGTTTGTTCATGGTATTCACTCGCTGGTCGGGTAAGACACCGAGCGCTCACGCAGAAACCTATGCCGTCTCCAGCTACATCGGTTTGTTGATCTGGCAACTCTTCAGCTACACCGTGCGAGAGTCGACGACGTCGCTGGTGGGCCATCGTGATCTCGTGACCAAGGTCTATTTCCCGCGATTGCTTTTGCCGTTGTCGACCGCGTTGTGTGCGCTGGTCGATTTTGGCTTCGCGTTCCTGGTGCTGGTGCCCCTGATGTGGTGGACGGGCATAGTACCGGGCATGGCGGTCCTGCTGTTTCCCATCTGGTTGCTACTGGCCTTGCTGACATCGATTGCTGTGGGCATCTGGCTATCAGCCTTGAATGCGTTGTATCGCGATATCGGCTATGTGGTGCCGTTTCTGTTGCAGATCGGCTTGTTTGTCACGCCGGTGTTGTATGAGACCAGATCTGTTGTCCCCGCCCAGTGGCAAGGGTTGTGGGCATTAAATCCTTTAGTCGGCATGATCGAAGGGTGTCGCTGGTCTCTGATGCCGGCGGGCAGTACGGATGGCCCATCTGTCGTGATAGTCGTCCTGTCCTTGTGCTCTCTTGTGGCACTGCTGGTGAGTGGGTTGTGGTACTTTCGCCGTGCCGAGCAATGGATTGCGGATCGGATCTGATCATGAGCCGAGTGGCCATACGCGTCGAACATGTTTCCAAACGCTATCAGCGGGGGACGGCATCGTCGTATCTGCGGTTATCAGAACGACTGTGGAGTTCGATCTCAAAACCGTTTCAACGATCGACACAAGTCGCTAAAAAAGCAGATGATTTCTGGGCACTCAATGACCTTTCTTTTGAAGTCCGAGAAGGCGAAGTGCTGGGGGTGATCGGGCGGAATGGTGCGGGCAAAAGTACGCTTCTCAAGATTCTGTCACGCATCACGCGGCCCACGCAGGGACGCATCTCCTGGCGCGGACGTGTGGGCAGCCTCCTGGAAGTCGGCACGGGATTTCATCCAGAATTGACGGGCCGCGAAAATATCTTTTTGAACGGTGCCGTGCTGGGCATGACACGGCGAGAAATCGCTGCAAAACTCGATGAAATTGTGGCTTTTGCTGAAATCGAGTCGTTTATCGATACCCCTGTCAAACGCTACTCCAGCGGCATGTATGTGCGATTGGCTTTCGCTGTGGCGGCTCATCTGGAACCGGAAATCATGCTGGTCGATGAAGTGCTCGCCGTCGGAGATTATGCCTTTCAACGCAAATGCTTGGGCAAGATGCAGGACGTGGCGACGGCAGGCCGAACCATTCTGTTTGTGAGCCATAATCTTACCGCGGTGACCAGTTTGTGCAGCCGGGCAATTTTGATCGAGCGGGGGCAGATCGTGCAGGATGATGATCCCAAAGCGGTCGTTGCACGATTTCTGACCGACGGCATCAATACTAATTGGGAACGGCATTGGGCGAGTGACGATGCACCCGGAACAGAACGTGTGCGTCTGCGACACATTGCTTTGCGTCCGCAAGAGATCGCTCCTGGAATGCCCATTGATGTTGGTACCCCCCTGGATCTGGTGATCGACTACGAAAAGCAAATTGACGAAGGAGCGACGAACGTCAGCGTCTTTGTCACCAACATTCAGGGGGTGGTGCTATTTAATACGGTCTCGCCATTGAGGGAAGGACCGCGTGGGAACTATCAGGGCGTGGTCCGAATCCCCGGGCATCTGCTCAACAATGGTCTGCATCGTGTGCGTGTCATGGTCACGCATGACCTGTCGCCGCAGGCAGATGTGGATGGCGCGTTGATCTTCGAAGTGCATGAAGTGCAACGCACCATTGCGGCCCAGGGAGTCTGGCAAGGGGCCGTCCGTCCTCAATTGGACTGGAGTCTGGAGAGGGTCGTCTCATGACGGATGCCTCGACAGAATCATCCAATCGATTGACGACTCCTGAGTTCTGGGACGCACCGTTCTGGTCCCCCGGCGAGGATGCAGCCCAACTGGTGCAGTTTGATCCCGAGAACTTGGAATTTCGTGATATCCATCGGTTCTGGCAAAAGTATTTGCCCTGTCGATCCGATTGGCGTTTTCTCGAGATCGGCTGTCATCCCGGACGATATCTCTGGTACTTTCATCAGACGTTCGGTTATCAGGTGTCAGGTATCGAATATGCGCCGACTTCCTGTGAACGCACGCGACATCTGATGGCAGAAATCGGCCTTAGAGCGGAGATCGAGCAGGCCGATGTATTCACTTATACGCCACCGCAGGGACGACTATTTGATGTGGTGTGCAGTGTGGGGTTGATTGAGCATTTTGTCGATGTGGGGCCGATCATTGAAAGGCATGTCGATCTGCTGGCACCTGGTGGATACCTCGTTGTGCTGGTGCCGAATCATCGTGGCATCAATGGCCCGATTCTGCGGTGGTTGCAGCCTGAAGTCTATGCCGCCCATAACCGCATGAGCTACCGTATGTTATTGGACGGAGTGCTGTCGCATGCTGAGATGCGGTTGGTGGCTGGTGGTTACTTGGGGCGATTTCATCTGGCCCCTTCAAATTTTTGCCCGGCAATGCAGACGCGGGTGAGCAAGGCCGCCTATCGCTGGGTTGATCGAGGTCATCGCTATGCCATGCGGTTCGGGCAATGGCTGCCGAACACACGCTGGTTCAGCCCCTACTGTGGCCTGATTGCACAAAAGCAGGAACGGAGTTAAGTGGCAATGGATCCATCCGCTGCCAGGGAACGCCCTCTGCGCGTTCTGTTTTCTGTGGGATCATTGGGAGCCGGTGGGGCCGAGCGTCGCTTAGTGGAACTGTTGCAGCACATTGATCGTCAGCGGCTGTCACCGGCGCTGTATCTGATGGAACGTCGTGGTGAGTTACTGAACGAGGTGCCGCAGGATGTTCCCATCGATCAGTGGAGCAGACCGGGAATCAAGCCGTCCTGGCCTTGGCGTGCGTTGGGATTCCTGGCACCTGAAACGGCACGTGCGTGGCACTTAACGGCTCATTTGCAGAAGCACCCGGCCGATATCGTCGTGGGATGGATGTTGCAGTCGGCCTATGAAGCCGTGAGCCCAACGCTGCAGTGTGATTGCCCTCTGGTGGCATCGTCCGTCGTCAGTCCGCAGGCTGACTTGATGACCGCATTTGGAACAAATCATACCGCCAGTCGCGCGCTGGCGGAGTCAACTTACCGGCAAGCCGACTTGATCCTGACCAATTCCGTGCAGTTGCGGAATGAGTTAATCGACTTCTATCAGCTTCTGCCAGAAAAAGTGCAGGCGATTCCCAACCTCCGGGACTTCCAGCGTATCGATCAGTTGGCGAACGAAGAGGTCCAATGGCCGCAGTCGCATCCGATTCAGATTGTCTCCGCGGGGCGATTGCATCCTCAGAAAGGATATCTTCGGCTTTTCGATTCGATGGCGATATTACGCGAGAAGCATAGGTGTCAGATTGGGCTGACAGTTCTGGGTGAAGGCCCACAACGCAGCGAACTGGAACAAGCGATTCACTCGCAAAATCTGACCGACTGCGTGCACCTGCTGGGATATGTGGCGAATCCTTATCCATATTTGCGGGCTGCGGATGTGTTCGTTCTGGCATCGAACTATGAAGGCTTACCTAACGTCTTGCTGGAAGCACTGGCGCTCGGTACTCCGGTCATTGCCACCGATTGCCCCACCGGTCCACGCGAGATCCTGGAGGATGGTCGCTGGGGGTGGTTGGTTCCTCTCGGCGATACACCCGCGATCACAGAGGCGATCACTGCAACCCTCGACGATCTGCCTGCGGCTTGTGCTCAGGCCAGGGAAGGGGCCATCGCCATCCGTGCTCGGCATGATATCCGGACCGGTGTCCGCCGTTTTGAAGATGTGCTGATCCATACCGTGCGGCAATACCGTCAACAGCGAGGTCAGAAATGACCCAGCGGATTCGGTTGCTGTGTTATATCGGTTCACTCGATCCTGGTGGGGCCGAGCGGCAGGTGGTGACGTTGCTGCAGCATCTTGATCGCCAAGTATTCGAACCGCGATTGCTACTGGCGCATCGGCAAGGGGCACTGCTGTCGGAAGTCCCGGACGATATCCCCGTCTTGTGTGCCACTCCGGACGGCAAGGTATGGCCGGGGATGTTGCGCTGGCGGCGTGTGCGGCAGTTCGCCCGCATCCTCGAAGAGCACCACATCGACGTGGTCTATGACCGGACGTATCTGGCGACGCTGGATGCCGCTGTGGCCTGCTGGCTTCGTCCAACGCCACGAGTGTCGGCGGCGGTGGCCGATCCGGCCGTGCAGTTTGAGATGTATGCCAAGCGACCGCGATGGTTATGGCGACGGTTCAGCCGGCGGGCCTATCAATCTGCAACGCGCGTGCTGGCGAACTCCGAGGGACTGCGGCAACAACTCTTGCAGTTCTGGCAGTTGCCACCCGATCGCGTTCTCGTTCAGCCCAATGCTTACGACTTTGACGAGATGACCCGCCGAGCCGGTCAGACTTCGGTTCGCTCCGAGTCACGGATTACCTTGTTGACAGTCGGACGGATTGATGCCGATAAAGGGCATGCTGATTTGCTGGCTGCACTAGCTATGATCGTCGCGGAAGCCGTAGTGCCACAGTTGGTCTGGCGGATTGTCGGTACGGGGCCAGGATTGGTGGCACTCCAAGAGCAGGTCCTTCAACTGGGTCTGTCAGGCCGAGTGGAATTCGCGGGTCAGGTGACCAATCCTTATGCCGAGTATCGGAACGCGGACTTGTTCTGTTTGCCTTCGCGGACAGAAGGTTTGCCGAATGTGTTGATTGAAGCTCTCGGGTGTGGGGTGCCGGTGATCTCCACCGACTGCCCCAGCGGCCCGCGAGAAATTCTGCAGGATGGCGCCTATGGTCGGCTGGTCCCGGTGCGTGACCCAGCGGCAATGGCCGAGGCGATTCGCGACTTTCTGCGTGAGCGTGCGGCGTGGCAAGAACAGGCGAGGCGTGGTCAATTGGCAATGCGGGACCAGTACACGGCCTCGGTTGTTGTCCCTCAATTGGCGGCCATTTTGCAGGACGCCGCAGGACTTTGAGCCGAGTCGATCTGTTCCAGATCTGGCTACGCCTCGATTTGCACAGCCTTTTGGAACGCGGAATCGGGGAGTTCCTGACCTGTCACCGCTTTGAATTGCACCGACAGATGTTCGCCCAGCAGGTATTTGGGACGAACCACCCGACAACCACGATCGCGGGCTTCCACGAGCAGGTCGGTTTCTTCGAACAGCGTTGTCAGGTCGACGACAACCAGTGGATGCTGCAGGAACATGGGATTCAGTGATTGGGGCGTGAAACCCAGTTCGACATTGCGATCGACCACAAACAGGACATCGGGACGGGTACTTAATAGTTCCGGGAAGGGGACATAGCGGGCGTCGCATGACTTGGCGAGTTCTTCTGTGGAATCGTGGGCTACCAGGGTTTCGCCACAATGCGGGCAGAACGCGACCTCACCTGTGGATGCCGGGGCCGTCACCATTCCCGATCCCTTAAGCTGACGTAACCCATACAGCAGAGTTCGTGCAATCCGCCCGCCACCCACAATCAGATTATTTGAGGTTTCCAGGCTCAGGGCTTCCGCCACGTACCTGCGGAGCGTTCGTTCGACCACTTTCAGCACGCTGCGCCAAATGACGTTGTACCCATGCCAGCCATCCTTCTTCAGCAGCAGCAGATCGACATGTTGTCCCAAAGCGGCGGCCGGTTCGGGGTGTTGGACCATGGCAAACAGATACTCGCCCATGCCGGGGGTCACCACGAGGACGGTTACCTGCAGTTTTTCCAGGAGCGCAGGAAGTGTGTCGACCGGACCGACTTCGATGGGGACGCACCGGCAGTTGAGTCCTACTTCTTGAAAGGCGGCGTTGAAGGCTTTCACAGTGCGGTCACGGACCACGCCAAAGCCGACCACGCCAATCAACCGCGTTTGCGGATTCACCGTCGGGAGTCCATAGTCTTCCATCAATTCCCGATGGGTCGGCATCCCCTCGTAGATTTCCATGCCCTGTTCCAGGGCGGCATAAACCCACGGGGAATTCAACCGTCGGGCGAAGACACCGAAGCACCGGGCTCCATGACCGATCGGTAATCCGACAATCGGTGGTCCCACGGGCTTGGCCAGGCCAGAGAGAACTGGCTCCAGGGAATCGATCAGCACGCCGGGCCAGAGGTACTTAACAACATCGGCTCCGACATTCGCCGCTTGCTGTTGCAAGTCAGCCAAGTCAGTAATCGCGCGAAACGGTCGATTGATGGCGATCAATCGTTTCGTGTGCGGATGCCGTGGGATGCGATGTGCGATCTCCAGTTCCAGTTCGATATACGCCGGTCCGGCCGTGAGGGCTTCCTGCAATAATGCGATCCGGTCGTCTTCGGAACCCTCAAACGCTCCGCCATCTTTTTTGCGACGGCAGGAGACAATGACAGGTTTATCGAGTCCGGAAATGAGTTCGGCGATATCGGGCTTATTCACAAACCGGTCGAGGCAAAGTTCCACTAGATCGGCTTGCCGCGAGGCATTCAGCAGATCCGCCCGGGCCAAAGTGCGCGATTCCGGAGCCACGGGAAGGCAAATCATACATCAACTTTCATTAACATTTACTTGCCGAGCGGTGACGATAGTATCACGACATCCGTTCGATAGCGGAAGTCTGTCGGAATCCTTCGTTGACGAGTCGATGGTGCGTCTTCGTTGATTCATGGCATGATTTTGACAGAAAAATCAACGAAAACACCCGGATGCCAGCCCTGCATCCGGGTGCGTGGAAATCGGTTCCCCCCTCAGGCAACGTTATGCCGCCGCCTGCAGTTCGATTTCCTCGTCTTCCAGCATCGGTGCTTCGTTCGACTCGACAGCATTCTCCTGCGAATACGGCCACAAGTCTTCCACGAAGCCCTTCAGATGATCGGCCCGCGTGGAGTGCTGCAGCTTGCGAAGGGCCTTCGATTCAATCTGCCGAATCCGCTCGCGCGTCACCTTGAAGATACGACCGGTTTCTTCCAGCGTGTAGCTGTATCCGTCGCCGAGTCCATATCGCAGCTTGATGATTTCCCGTTCGCGATAGGTCAGGCTGCGGAGCACGTGATCGATTTTCTTGCGCAACATTTCCCGCATCGCCGAATCAGCGGGATCGTGCTCGTGGTTGTCTTCCAGGAAGTCACCGAAGCTGCTGTCTTCACTTTCACCGACGGGGGTATCCAGACTGACCGGATGCCGCCAGGTCTTCATGATCCGTTCGGTTTCCTCGACCGACATGCCGACGGCTTCCGCCAGTTCTTCCATGCTGGGTTCGCGACCCGTTTCCTGCCGGATTTGTTCCGACTTGTTCTTGAGCTGCGAAATGCACTGGAACATATGGACGGGAATGCGAATGGTACGGGCATGATCGGCAACAGCCCGGGTGATGGCCTGTCGAATCCACCATGTGGCATAAGTCGAGAACTTATAACCGCGGCGGAATTCATACTTCTCCACGCCTCGCATCAACCCGGCATTGCCTTCCTGAATCAGGTCAAGGAAGCTCAGGCCGCGGTTGCGATACTTCTTGGCGATGGAGACGACCAGCCGCAGGTTACTGCCCGAGAGAATCTGCTTGGCTTTGGTCCACAGTGTGAATTTTTCGGTGATCCCTTCCACGCGGCGGATGAAATCTTCCGGGGTTTCTAGAGTTTCGCTGACTAAGGCCGCCAACTCTTCTTTCGCCAGCACGACTTCCTTGAGTGCCGCGGGGGTTCCCCGTGATTCCAGATCACGGATGCTGGCCTGCAGGGAACGCAGTCGCAACGCAATCTGTTGCATGCGCTTCATGACGGGCTGTAGCCGTTGGGTCCGCACACTCAGTTCTTCGCAGAGGATGCCCAGCTTGCGGCGACGACGTGCCAGCCGTTGCTTGGCAGCCGCGACGTCTTCCACCGTGGCGGCTGCGTCAGTGGTGATCGCAAAGTCGACCTTGTTCTCTTCCAGCAGTCGCAGAATCGTGGGCACATTGTGCGGAATGCGGGCGAGAATCTGATCTTTTTGCAGATTCTCTGTTTCACTCGTCCGCAGGGTTCGTTCAAAGGGCAGTTCGCCGCGGTGCACTTTCTGCACGATATCAATGGCGATCCGCAGCACGAAATCGGATTCGACCATCTTGCGGCGGAACCACTTCCGGGTGACTTCGATTTCCTTGGCGAGATGGATTTCCCGCTCACGCGACAGCAGCGGAATGTGTCCCATCTGGCTAAGGTACATGCGGATCGGATCACGCGAGGACGATGACGATTCCGGCTCGACCATCGTCATCGGGATGGCTGCTTCTTCGGGTGTCGGCTCGTCTTGAGGTTCCTCGATGGCCTGTGCCCCGAGGTCTTCCAATGCGAGGATCAAGTCCTCGACCATGGCGGGGTCGCCGCCTTCGTCGGGCAGATATTCATTGATCTGCCGAAAGGTCACGAAGCCACGTTCACGAGCCGATTGCATCAACGGCTCTAATTCTTCGAAGAAGCGAAACATGCCAAACCTCCCTGTTTGGTCGCACGCCGGCGAGAAAAACGGTGTGAGACAACACTCGCGCAACGGCCTCTACCGTTGGAAAGCGTGTCCGCTGAACTGCAGGAAAACGGAACGTTCGAGACTCACGCGTGCCACAAGCCCGACATCAGGCCCACGGCTGACTGCTGGTGATCTCCGGCCCGACAAAGACTGTCGGACCACCACGAACGGTGGTTAGAGATCGCATCGATAGCATCCTTTCTCTCGCTGCGAATCACAATCATCGGCACATCCCGGCCGATGAGGACGTGAATGCTAACACGAACTCGCGCGTCGCGCTCCACGAACTTTGCCTGTTGCCCAAAAAATCTTCAGAATTTTTCCGGAGGCCAAATTCCGCCCGACTCGAAACAGGTGAGGGAAGGTCCCGTCATTCAGGCATCGGCACGTTGGTTCTGCTACACTAACGTCTGGTTGCTGGTAAGGAGGCCACGCATGCAAGTCAACGCGCCGAA
This sequence comes from bacterium, assembly GCA_016125225.1. GTDB lineage: Bacteria > Planctomycetota > Planctomycetia > Planctomycetales > Planctomycetaceae > DSVQ01. The sequence continues at coordinate 99,050 of WGME01000013.1, forward strand.
TGTCTTAATCCCAGGGAAATCAGGAACGCCATCGATGACAATTGTCTGGATGCTGGCCACATTGGTCGGTTGTGCAGTTGAGCCGGAACCCACCGGCGATGTGGTTCACGATCTGCAGTCGCAAGCGATTTATGCCGGGCAGTCCGACTTCGGACATTGGGGTCTCGATCCCGAGAACTATAAGGACTGGGCCTCGCATTCGAATCGTCTGATTCCGGTTTACACATTTGGCACGTTAGGGGCCGGGCCGGGAGTCGACCTGACTTCCTACACCAACGAGCACAGCCCGTATCGCAGTGAAGCCGAACTCAAGCGGATGTATGGGCGCGTGCCGACCTATACTCTCAATCCGCAGGCTGTGTATTGCGATCAGACCAATCTGTTTGATTTGCAGAAGGCGGCCTTAGCCGGAAAGAAGCACATCTTTCTGGTGGTCTTTGACGGCATGGATTGGCAGACCACACAAGCCGCCGCGATTGCGGTCAACGGTAAAAACGCTTACTCCTCAGGCCGGGGTAGCGGTCTGCACTTTCAGGACTACACGGCCAATGGAACGACACAGTTCGGCTGGATGGTGACCTCGCCGCACAATGCCGGGACCGAAGTGAATGTTGATACGCAAACCGTGAAAAACCCTGGTGGGGAGATGCCCGGCGGGTTTGATCCGGAATCGGCGGGAGAGACGCCTTGGGCTGTGGCACCGGACTTTGGCTATCCCATTTCCAAGCCCAAGAACAAAGAGCGGTTGCATGCCTATACCGATTCGTCCTGTTCGGCGAGCAACATGACGACGGGAGTAAAGTCGTACAACAACGCGGTGAATGTGGATGCTACAGGCATGCCCCTCGTCACCATTGCCTATCTGGCACAAGAGCAGGGCTGGGGTGCCGGGGCTGTCTCCAGTGTTCCTATCAGTCATGCTACTCCGGCCGCGGCCTATGCTCATAATGTGCATCGCGACGACTATCAGGACATCACGCGCGACATGCTCGGGTTGCCCTCGATCAGCCATCCCGAAATGCCCATGCCAGGTTTGGATGTGGTGATTGGTGGTGGATACGGCGACGAACGTGACAAAGACAAAGGAGGCGGCAAGAACTTCGCCCCGGGCAATGTCTATCTGACTGCGGCTGATTTGAAAACGGTCGACGTGAAAAATGGTGGGAAGTATGTCACCTCGGTTCGGACAGCGGGTGTCAACGGGCACGAAGCGCTGCAGAAGGCCGCGAATCAGGCCGCGAAAGAGCATCAACGACTGCTTGGCTTCTATGGTGTCGGCGAATACAAGGGCCACTTGCCATTTCAAACAGCCAATGGTGATTACCGCCCCTCACCCGGACGGTCGGGCAAAGCGGAAACGTACACCGCAGCCGATCTCGAAGAGAACCCGACCTTGGCCGAAATGACCCGGGCTGCCCTCACCGTGCTGGAAACACATGACAAGTTCTGGTTGCTGATGGAACCGGGCGATGTCGACTGGGCCAATCACGATAACAACATCGATAACTCGATTGGTGCGGTGAAAAGTGGTGACGCCGCGGTCAAGGTGATTACCGACTGGGTCGAACAGCACAGCAACTGGAACGATTCGCTGTTGATTGTGACGGCCGACCACGGGCATTACTTGAACATCGCTCGCCCCGAGTTGTTATTCACACCTGCGAAGCCCGCGGCTGCGGGAAAGTAACGGGCGCGACCGCGAAAGCAGGGGGAACCGCATGTCGCGGAAGTCGAAACGCTGGTCGCATCGGAAGCGGTCGTTTCGCCGACCTGCCAGCCTGCATGCCGATCCGGGAACGATTCATGTCGATCCCGGTGCGGCACCCCCGCGGATGACTGTCGTGGCTTATGGGCCCCAGGAACTGGTTGAACAGCCGATTCAAGCCGTCTCTGAGTTGAAGCAATGGTGGGGCAAATTTCCCGTCACCTGGATCAATGTGGATGGATTGGGAAATGCCGAGGTCATTACCGAACTTGGCAAACTGTTTCATCTGCATCCCCTGGCCCTTGAAGATGTGGTCAACACTCATCAGCGGGCCAAGTGCGACGACTATGGGGACATTCTGTTCTGCGTGGCTCGCATGGTGCAGGGGCCGCCATTAGTCAGCGAGCAGATCAGTTTTTTTGTCGGCAGCAATTTCGTGCTCACCTTTCAGGAAGATCGCGAAGGGGATTCCCTGGAACCAGTGCGGCAACGGCTTCGGCACAGTCGGGGACGGATTCGCAACGTCGGAACCGATTATCTGTTGTACGAGTTGATTGACGCCTGCATCGAAGGCTACTTTCCGGTTGTGCAAAGCTATGGAGACCAGTTCGACGAACTGGACCAGGAAAGCTCATACCGGGAAACAGGCCGCAAGATTGCCGCGATTCATCAACTGCGGAGCGACCTGTTATACCTGCGGCGTGTGATCTGGCCGCATCGCGATGCCTTGCAGTCTTTACTGCGAGGTGGCCACAGCCAGATCCAGAACGACACGCTGCCATATCTGCGAGACTGCTACGACCACGTCACGCAGCTCATTGATATCCTCGAGATCTACCGCGAAAGCTGCTCCGATCTGCGGGACTTCTTTTACTCCAAGCTCAGTAACCGCACGAATGAAATCATGCGTGTGCTGACCATCATTTCCACGTTGTTCCTGCCGGTGACCTTTGTCGTCGGCGTGTATGGCATGAACTTTCGTTACATGCCGGAACTGAACTGGAAATGGGGCTACCCGCTGGCGTGGATGGCCATGGGGGCGATCAGTATCGGCTTTCTGATCTTCTTCTGGCGACGTGGTTGGCTGCAGAGTTCCGAAATGGTCGCCGAATCCGCCGCTGACGACGAACTGCCGATTGAGCATTAACCATTTGCGGTCACGGTAGAAGCCTTATCAGACGGCCACGCCAACCAGTTGTTCCAGCAACCCGATGGCTTCTTCGCTGGCGGTTTCGTCTCCGGCAAAGGTCACGGTGCCCGCTGCGATGGCGGCCGGCCATGTGGTTTCACTGCGAGCAATGCTGCCGAAGGTCGTGGCATCAGTCTGGCAGACGATCCGACAATCGGGATGCTGGCCCTGTTCGATCCCCATGAGCTGGTGTTGATTGGCGAGCAGTTGCCACTGTCCGCCGCCAGCACCACGGACATCGAGCAGCACGGCCCGTGTCGCCACGCTCAGGGGTTGATCATCGGCCCAGCTTTCAATGGCCGCAGCGACATCAAAATCCCACGTGAGCGGCTTTTTGGGCGGGGTGGGAAAGTCGGCGGCGATGGCCTGACGGGACAATCGTAACAGCAAGTCGTGGTCGACATCAGGGCAGGGAAGATCAGGCAAGGCTGTGCGGATGTTGTGATCGTCGAACTGAGGATCGTTCCGCCAGTAAGAGTTGTAAACGCGAATATGTTCGTGGAACAACGCTTCGGCTTCGTTGCCTTTTTCAGCAGCGTGATCGGCACCACACAACTGGGTGCCATACATGCCGATCGATTCTTCCAGCACATCACGAATCACCCGTGTCGTGACCGGAACCCGCGGTGTTAAATGATAAGTCTGGCCATGCAATTGAGGTTCTTGAATGATGCGAACCATTGCCGCCGCGACCCAGTCAACTGGCACCAGATGCTTGGTCTCGTCGCCATTCAGATTCAGGCGGACATCGCTGGCACAAACCAGACCCCGTTCGTCCCGCTCATGCGTGGAAGCGAGCGTATGAGTCAGTTGCAAGGCCGCATAAAAGCCGTGATAGGTGGTCGTGAAGCCGGTCTGGGTATCACCGATAATAATCCCCGGACGATAAACCGTGGGAGGATTGATGAAATCGGCAGACCGCACCATTTTCTCGGCGGTCAGTTTGCTGGTCTCGTAATCGTTGCCAAGTTTCTGACCGACATCGACCTCAGATTCCAGCACTTTGCCGCTGCGGAGTCCCGCGATGTAAGCAGTCGAGACGTGGTGGAACTCACGAATGTCAGCCTGGCGGGCAAACTCCAGAACGTTTTGCGTCCCGGTGACATTCGAGCGATATGGTTCGCCTTCGGAACTGGTGGCTTCGAAAGAGAGACTAGCGGCATTGTTAACGATGGCCGTGCAGTATTCCGTGGCCCAGCGCAGATCGCAGGCATTCAGTCCCAGGTCGGGTTGCGTAATGTCCCCTTCCAGCACCACGGGGCGTGGCAAGGGGCGACCCAATTCCCGATCCCAATGCAGCAACAGATTTTCCATCCGTTGGCGGGCACTCATGCGGCGATTGGATCGCACGAGAACGGCAACGGGCTGGTCCGCCAGCAGCAAGTCCCGCAGGAGGTAGTTCCCGAGTAAACCCGTGGCACCCGTGAGAAAGAAGTAACGCGTCATTCCCTGCTGTTGTTCCACTCGGTCGCGCCCCAGCGTCAAAGTGATCTGTAAACCAGTAGTCTACCGACTGGTTCGGTGACGATTCAAATGATGGGCCGAAGTCTCGATCCCGACCAGAGAACTGATGGACAGTGCCCAGGCAACTGCCCCGTCACGCCACATGAGTGTATTCCATTTCGAGGAGTCTCGGGAGGATTCCTAACGACATCCGACAGAAAAATCCTGTCAACTTTGACAGGCGCGTCCTGTTCATGCCGACTGGAAAATCACTCCCGATCAGGCAAATTTTTCGGCGTCAGGGCGGTTGGCGTTCCTAATCAGGCTTTCAGTCATCTGTTTCTAAGCGTAGATCTTCCAGCGTTTGACCCTTGCTAGACCGTAATGGTGGACTCAGTGGCACCCTTGTGATTTCGTCTCGAGAATCGTGCAGGACACTTGCTTAGGCTGGCGTATCCCGTTCCGGTGGCGATGTGGTACACTTTCACCGGCGTCCAACAGGGTCGGTTGGGCCGATTCTAACGCGCAGTCTCGGCTGGGAGGCTGTTGTGCCGTACTTGTTCTGCATTCAAGAGGACTCGCCATGTATTGCCAGCGTTTCGCGCTCACTGTTATTGGTTCGTATGTCGCTCTCGTGATGGCCGCAAGTGATTCAGCCGCGGCCGATGCTACCCCGCGCGTGCTGCAGGTGGCCCTTGCAGAAACCGCTGCTCCGAATAAGAAAGACAAAGTCACTGCGGAGGCCCATCTTTCGGTCGACAAGCTGCCCCCGGGATCGGAGTGCAAGATTCTGATCCGGTTGTCGATTCAGGAAGGCTGGCACATCAATGCCAATCCCGCGGCACCAGAAGGTTTCATTGCCACGGAAGTCGCTTTCAAAGGAAAGCATGGGACGCAATTAGGGCAGCTTCAGTATCCCAAAGGGAAGCCGATTCGCATGCAGGATTTCGATGAACCCGTCTCGGTCTATGATGGGAAAGTCAATATCTTCGGCGTGCTGAAAGTTCCCGAGTCGGCGGCAGGGCAAGCCGAAGAAATGGAAATCGTGGTGAAGTATCAGGCGTGTGACGATCAGAAATGCCTGATTCCCACCAGTGTCAAACTCTCCGGAAAACTGCCGGTTGCCAAGACCGGTGAGACGGTCCGGTCGATCAATGAAAAACTGTTCAAGCCACAGGACAAATAGGGTTCCAGCCTCTCCGTCAGACGCTCAGAGATTAGCCGGTGTGGGACGCAGGGACTTGAGTTCCGTGGCAATGGGTTTGTCTCGCTAGTTGCTATCCCAGCAAAGGATGCTCGGAATGAGTGTCGCGGAGAATGTCGAGCCGTCTGTTCCATCGCAAACAGCGAACTATGTCGAAAGCCCACGGATCAAAACCAAAATTGTCGCCACGCTCGGACCGGCGAGCGTCTCGCCCGAAGTGCTGGAACGGTTGCTGGTTGCCGGGGCCGATATCTTTCGTTTGAACTTTGCTCACGGCGAGTACGACTGGTATCGCCAAGCCATGAGCAACATTCGCGAAGTGGCTCGCAAGTTAAAACGAGTCGTCGGCATCCTGGCCGATTTGTCCGGCCCGAAGATTCGATTGGGGGAACTACCCGCCGAGGGTTTACGCTGCCGGTTTGGTGCTCAATTTGAGTTCGTTCGCAAAGCCGACCCACAGCGTTTGGATCAACTGACCTGCACCTACGAACCATTGATTGACGACTTGGCCGTCGGTGATCGTATTCTGCTGGCGGACGGTATCGTTTCGATGCGGGTAGTCGCTGTCGATGCGGCCGCAGGGTACGCCCGGTGTGAAGTGGTGCAACCCGGCACCATTCGCAGTCGCCAGGGTGTGAACCTCCCCGGTGTGGCACTCAGTACTCCGGCTATCACGGAAAAAGACGCCGCCGATCTGCAGTTCGCTTTGGACAACGGCATTGATTTCATCAGTTTGAGTTTCGTGCGCAAAGCGGCGGACATTGTCGATCTGCGACAACGCATTGTGGCGCATGGCACAAAAACACCGCCGTGGATTGTCGCCAAAATCGAGAAGACTGAAGCCATTGATGATCTGGAAGCGATTCTGGATGAGACCGATGCGGTGATGGTGGCTCGGGGTGACCTGGGGGTTGAAGCTGATATCGCCCATGTGCCCGGGCTACAAAAGCGCATCATTCAATTGTGCGGCGAGCACCGTATCCCGGTTATTACCGCCACGCAAATGCTTGACAGTATGCAGCGGAGTGAACTTCCCACACGGGCCGAAGTGAGTGATGTTGCCAATGCCATTCTGGATGGCACAGATGCCGTCATGCTTTCGGGAGAAACGGCGATCGGTCAGTATCCGGTTGAAGCCGTCGCGATGATGAGTCGCATCGCCCAGGATATCGAACGGTTGGTCATTCCCCGTCCGATGAGCGATCGGCGGTCGTCGACACGCAGCCGTGCATCGGCCATTACAGAAGCCGTGGTGCATGGCGCAGGAACTGCCGCGGAGCATCTGAAAGCGGATGTGATCGCCGTGGCGACGCGCGGTGGCAAAACGGCGTTAGCCTTATCGAAGCAGCGCTATCCGATGCCGATTCTCGCGATGACCGAACGCCACGAGATTGCGCGACGCATGACACTCATGTGGGGAGTGCTGCCCGTCAAAACTCCCGCGGTGGAAATGAGTCCGCACGATCTTTTGGGCTTCGTGCTCGAACTGGCCCGCGAACTCAAATTGTTGCAATCGGGGACGAAGCTGGTTTTGGTGGGCAGCAGTGACTGGTCGACCGAGTGGCACGATATGCTGCTCGCACACGTTGCTTCCTGAACCGGTATCTCCGTCTTAAGAGATCGATCAGCAAGAAGTCGGTAAGACACCGACTCCGTAAAGATTCTGTCGGTGTTGCTGTCAGGATTTGCAGGAATGACCACCACGAGTTCACCGTACCAGATCGCTGTGCTGGCAGGAGATGGCATCGGCCCCGAAGTCACGAATGCGACATTGAGTGTGCTGCAGCACCTTTGTGAAATCACTCCGGGATTGGAACTGCAATTCACCAGCTATCCCGCCGGAGCCACCCACTATCGAGAAACCGGCGTGGCCTTGCCACGTGAAACGCTCGATGCCTGTCTAGCCGCCGACGCGGTTCTGTTGTGTGCGGTGGGCTTACCCGATGTCCGCAAGCCCGATGGAACAGAGGTTCAACCCGATATCATGATGGTCTTGCGGCGGGAGTTGGGGCTCTATGCCGCCGTGCGTCCTTGCAAGTTGTACCCCGGCGTTTCCTCGCCTCTGGCCAGGACGGAACCGGGCATCGACTTTGTAATTCTCCGGGAAAACCTCGAAGGCCTGTTCGCCTCATATGGCGGAGGTTGCCTGGTTGGCGACGACGTGGCCACCGATACGATCGTAATGACGCGCAAGGGGGTTGAACGCATTGTGGACTATGCTTTCCAGCTGTCGCGGCGTCGTACTGGCCGCCCTAGCGATGGAAAGCGTGTCGTCACCTGCGTTGATAAGGCCAACATCTTTCGCAGCTTTGCCTTTTTCCGGAAGGTTTTTCAGGACGTCGCGGCACAATACCCTGATATCACCGCCGAGGCGGCCTATGTCGATGCCATGAGCCTGTATCTGGTGCAGAACCCCTCCGCGTACGATGTGCTGGTGATGGAAAACCAGTTCGGCGACATTCTTTCCGATCTGGGGGCGGGGCTGGTCGGTGGACTCGGCATGGCCCCCTCGGCCGAAATTGGTGATCACCACGCCCTATTTCAGCCCTCGCATGGAACTGCACCGACGATTGCCGGCCAGAATCTGGCAAATCCTTTGGCCACAATTCTTTCCGCGGCCATGATGCTCGACTGGCTCGGCTCGCGGTATGACGACAGTCTTGCGAAACAGGCTGGCGTGCGGCTGGAACAGGCCGTCGTCAATTCGCTCGGAGAGGGAACGTCGTTGACGCGAGATCTGGGGGGAATGGCCGGAACGACGCTGGCTGCCGAAGCGGTCATCACAGCGCTGAACTATCTTTGTTCATAGCTGTTGCGGCCAGAATCTGTGGGCGAGTGTTCAAAAATGCCCCTTTTTCTCTTGAAATTGGGAATAGGTCGACGATACTGCACGCTGGTCCTTTCCAGAGTCATCATCTCTGCACGTCCGACAACAACTTCCCATGACCCCGCGAACAGAGCAGATCGGCTGCCGTTTGTCCTTGCCAATGTGGTGCATTGGTTTGGTCGTGTGGTCGTTTTGTAGCGATGCCTGGGCAGGTTGTGGCAGCTATCTGTTACCCCCGGTCTCCATGGCTCAGCACGAGCAGTTGCCACAAGAACTCCGTGTCGGCCGGCTGTATGGGCGGCACAATGAAGCACCGTGCCGGGGACCACAGTGTCATGCTCGGCCACGTGGCGACATTCCCATGCCTTCAGTGCCCAGTTTGCCCGTGACATCGGCAACAGATTGGGCCACTTGTCCGCCGATTGCCTCATGGCAACTCGCGCCACGAGAACTCCTGTTCGCGATGATTCCGACGGATGACTCGGTCGAGACGGCCGGGAATCTGCGCCTCGAACGTCCTCCCCGTTTGTAATCTCTTAAGGGTTGGTCGCGCAATCATTGGGATGAGCGCGCGACATCTCCTGTCAGACGTCATGGCAGCACCAAGTTGCTGGACCTTGGACGTTTCTCTGCTTGTAACCGTTTGTGCTCGTTGTGCGTCATGACGAACGCGCAGAGTTCCAACGGGTAGCGAGCACAGGCTCGCGGCTTCCTCCGTTTTCTCTCGTGGTTCGTGACACCTGTCGATCAGGTGAACCGACTGCTTTCATTCGTATTGATTTCTCCGTCTTTGATTCGGAAAGGTTTCATCATGCCGTCTCGTCCATCTCGCCGTGGTTTCACACTGATTGAACTGCTGGTGGTGATCGCGATTATTGCCATTCTGATTGCTTTGCTGTTGCCCGCGGTTCAGCAGGCCCGTGAAGCAGCCCGCCGGACGCAATGCCGTAACAACCTCAAGCAACTGGGGCTGGCGATTCACAACTATCACGACAACTTCAACAGCTTTCCCATTGCCGACGTCAATGGTTCTTCGACGCCTGTATCGGCTCATGCCCGGTTGTTGCCCGCGATTGACCAATCGCCGCTGTTCAATCGTGTCGATTTCAATGTGGCCTACAATCACGCCAACAATGACTTTGCCCGGATGACGGAAGTGCCGGCCTTCCGCTGCCCCTCGGATACCGAGCAGCTGCCCTCCACACTCGGTGGTCGCAACAACTACTATTGGAACGCTGGCAATGGGATCGTCATGTACGACACGGGCCTGACCGGTCAACCCGCCGCGAATGGCGTGATCTATCACACCCGGAAAATTCGCTTCAGCGATGTGATCGACGGCCTCAGCAATACGGCGGCGATGGCTGAAAAGATGACCGGCGATGGTTCCAATGGGATTTCCACGCCGCGGACAGATACGCTCCAGCCGGGGACCTACCCGAACACGGCCGATGAAGCACAGCAGCAGTGCAATGCGGTAGTGGCCAGCGACCTGACCAAGCAGGGGTACTCAAATGTTGGTGCCCCGTGGTTGCAACAGTACCACTCCACCAATCAGTACAACCACGTGTTGCCCCCCAACGGCCGCTCCTGCATGTATCCGCCGGGGCGGATCGCCACGACGGCGAACAGCCAGCACACAGGGGGCGTGCATACGCTGCTGTGCGATGGCTCGGTGAAGTTCGTCTCCGAAAACATCAGCATCGTGACGTGGCGGGCCGTCGGTAGCGTGAACGGCACCGAAACGAACGGCGAGTTCTAAATCGGTTCTGACTGCGACGAGTCCTGGCGATCAACGCATCGCCATGACTTTGTCACATCAAACAAACCGTGTGAGGATCAGGCGGCATGGCTCGCCCAGGTCACAAGTTCGTGAATGATGCTATCGGAATGGTTTCTATGCGGTCTCTCACTTCATTGATCTGTGTCAGTCTGATCTTAATGGCGTCGATGTCGGGTTGTGCTCGAACCGCGCGTGACCTGTCGCTGGATAAAGATGTGGCTCGTGATTCACTCACGACCGCGCTGACCGCCTGGGTGGCAGGCCAGCAGCCCAGTGACCTGCTGCCCAAGATTACCGTGGGAGACGCCTCGTGGACGGCTGGTAAGAAGCTGGTGTCCTTCGAGTTGAAAACCGCCGAGGAAACTTCCGACGGAACGAATTTGTATGTGCCGGTGGTGTGCCGGTTCGAATCCTCCGGTGGCAAGGTGGCCACCACAGAAACGATTTACATCGTGGGGACCTCCCCGGTGATCACGATCTTTCCGCAATAAAATTTTCCAGAGAAACAATGCCTGTTGGAGTGGTGACCCACCGCCAGAACAGGCCAGATCTGCAAAGGGATATTCACATGACGACTCGTACTCTCCCTTGTTTGGTGACGGGATTGATGGGCTGTTTCCTCTGTGCCCTCTCGGTCAATGCGGCTGACCCCGCGGTACCGGTAACAGCGAAAACTCGGCCCGAGATGAAGCAGCAGTTGGAAGATCTGAAGCAACGGACCGCACGGCTGGAATTGCCGCCGTTATCGGCCGAGGAATTGGCTGCGGGTCGGTCATCGGTTAACAACGGACGCTTGCGTGCGATGTACCTGCCGCCGTCGTGGCAGGGCTTCGTGATCTCCGGCTGGGGGGGCAGTTCGAATCGTCAACGGCCTGCCAGCACAACCAGCGTCCTCAACTCGTTGCAGTCTCGGCCCGACTACGGGTTCAAGACCCGATTGTTCTGGATTGTGTCACGCGGCAACGACTGCCAGTACTGTCTGGGTCATCAGGAATTGAAACTGCGTCGCGCGGGGATGACTGAGGACCAGATCGCCGCGCTCGATAGCCGCTGGGATCTGTTTCCAGCTGCCGAGCAGGCGGCCATCGAACTGGCTTATCAGATGACGATGGCACCCCACAAAGTCACAGCGGCTGACGCGGCGAAATTGAAAGAGTTTTATTCCGATCGCGAAGTGATTGACATCGTTTATACGGTCGCCCGTTACAACTCGGTAAATCGTTGGACCGATTCGACAGGGATTCCGCAGGATCGATCGTTCGGCGGGGAAGAGCACACGGAACTGACGACACCGACGTCGGCGGAGTTTGCCAATGCCCCCTCGAAAGTGGCACCACTAAATGTCGAACCCCGACCAGAATGGGAAAGCCTCGAGCATGTGCTGGACCAGTTAGCGGCCATTCGGCAACGAACACCTGCCGTCGAACTGCCGACGCCGCAAGCTGCAGAAGCCGTCTTGTTTGCGGATACGCCGGGTGTGATTCCCCCGAAATGGTTCCAGGCGATGGCGGATCTGTCGGTGGCGTTGGATGCCTGGCGTCAACGTCAGGCGATGGTCCGTGATGGTCGGACCGATCCGCTGTTGCGGGCTCAAATTGCCTGGATCTCGGCTCGGGAAAACCGTGCCTGGTACAGCATGGGTCATGCCCGGGTGCGACTCCTCGCGGTGGGGGGGGAACCCGCCACACTCACCAGCTTCGCGGCCTTGGAGCAGGCAGCGACTCAACCGGGACATGCAGAGGCGTTACGGTTCGCCCGCAAGTTGACCGCAACTCCACATCTGATGGCCGACGCTGATGTCGCCCGGCTGAAAGAGAATTTCTCCGACTACGAAATTGCGGAGATCATTCAACTGGTGTGCGATGCAAATGCCTTTGACCGCTTTACGGAAGTCTTGCAGTTGCCTTTGGAATTCTGATTCCTCGAAACATTTGTCATGGCATGGAGCAGGTTCGCTTGCCGTAGAAAGACATGATGGCCGTGCCGCCGTTGGATCGGGAAGCCACCAGCGAAGTCTCGTCTTCTGATACGTTTGGGATGGCCTTACGGCATGTTCCCATTGAGGAACTGGAGCAAGCCTTTGCTGGTCGCCCATATCCCGAATGGTTGCAGATGTATCTGGCCATCGCGAAGGAGTTGCCCCTGGGGCCGGAGACGGGTTGGTTCGGTCCCGGGCAGTCCTCATTCGGCTGGGATTGGCTCGCTGATTTCTGCCAGGCGGACCCGACAGCCGGGATCACCAGGGGAAATTTTCCCGGTCCTGTACTATGGTTCGACCTCTTAGACCGGAATCGTGATGGTCGAATCACCGCGGAAGATCTCGATTGGTCGCCGGGAGCCTGGTGGGTGCAGACTGCGGCGGTCATCCAGCGGTTGTTCCGACGCATGGACCAGAATAGTGATGGGCGGTTGACTCGTGAAGAATGGATCGGTTTCTTTGATACGGCAACTCAGGGAGCGGGCCACGCGCTGGCCTGCGATCTGCGCGATCAGTGGCTTTCGGGGTTCTCAGGGGGATACTTAGCCGGGGATGCCCCCAGCCGTGACATGTTGGTGCAGAGCTTATTTACAGGGGAGTTGGGGTCGCGATTTGAAGGCCCCCGGGTTGGTGATCCCGCGCCGGACTTTGTGCTCAGAACACCCGATGGGGGTCGCGAGATTGCCCTTGTAGAGGTGCTTGGTCCGCAGCCGGTGGTTTTGGTTTTTGGCAACATGACCTGCGGGCCTTTTCGATCGATGTACCCGGAAATTGACCGGATGGCTTCGCGCTTTTCCGACCGGGCTCGTTTTCTGGGAGTCTATGTGCGTGAAGCCCATCCGACTGATGGATGGTGCATGCTCTCGAATGAATGCGTGGGTGTCAGCACGCGGCAGCCCAAGACTGATGAGGAGCGCCGGGCGACAGCCAGCCGGTTTTGCGATCTGTTACAGCCGACATTGCCTTGGCTGGTGGATGATCTTCAGGACAGCACCGGTCATGCTTACAGCGCCATGCCCGCCCGGTTGTATGTGATTGATGCGGCTGGCCAGATCACTTACAAAAGCGGTCGCGGTCCGTTCGGGTTCAAGCCGGGTGAACTGGAGCAGTCCTTGATCATGACGCTGCTGGCAGAGTGAGTCTCGGGTTCCAGGTCTGCCTACATGCCGAGTTCTTTACGCAAGGCGGCGAGTTCATCATCGATTTGTGTCAGGCGGTCCTCCGGCAGGGTGGAAGAACCCGTGGTTGACACAGAGGCCGAAGGTTCGGCCGTACTTCCAGCCACCATGGCCGCCTGTTTCCGCAAGGCTTCCGCGTGCCTGGCTTCCAGGGCCCGCTGCATGGTCGAGAGATGTTCGCGGGTGGCGACCGCTGCCTGATGCTGCTGCCTTAAACCGGCGATCAGATCTTCGAGTTCACGTTTCCGCAGCAGGCATTGCCTGGCATCGACTTCGTTTCGGCTGAGAACGGACTGCTTGGCCTTCTCCGACCACTGCTGTGATTGCTGTTGCTGTTCGGCGATTTCGTTCGACAACCGGCTTTCATTGTTCAAGGCCGTCGTCACGCTGCGCTTGGCACCGGCGAGTCCCTCTTCCATTTCGGAAATGATTTGTGCCACAGCGGCCTGGGGATCGTCGGCCTGCTTGAGCAGTTCCGTCAAGTTGCAGGTCACGATATCGGTCAGTCGGCTGAAATAGGTCATGGTGTCATACCGCCGCGGCGTCCGTCAGGGCGGTCCTTCGTTTCGAGTGCATAGAACAGGCAACGGAAGTCTCCAGCGAATGGATCACTCCGGTCTGAACCCATGGGCAAGTTTGTACGGTAGTGAGGCATTTTCCTTAGCATAGGCGGCGCGATGTTCATTTTCGCCGCACTGTTTGGGTGTTGTCGTCTTCGTTTGACGCATCCAGTCCGGGATCGTGGAAGCCCTTTTGTTGCAGAAAGTCGCGTAGTTTTTCTCTCGCCAGTCGCAGGCGACTCTTGGTGGTTGGCAAATTCGATTCCATCGCATCAGCAATTTCTGGCAGACTCAAACCGTCATAATGATACATTTGAAACGTCATACGTTGTTCCTGCGGTAGCAGAGGCAAAACCTCAGTCACCGCTCGAACAACCTCGGCTTGAAATGCCTGATTGGCCGGAGCGGACGATTCCCCGGCGATGCGGTCCAGGCCGTCTTCCCCTTCGCTGTTGCGGGTTTTGACGGCACGCACCAGCGCATCATGCGACCGTTTGCGTGTGTTATCGATCAGCAGGTTTCGTGCGATGCGATACATCCACCCGCGAAACGCACCGCGGGGCAGGTAATCCCACGCCGTATTATAGACCCGCAGCAATGTCTCCTGCGATAAATCTTCCGCCAGTTGGGCATCCCGCAAATGGCGGATGAAGAAACCAATCAGAGACGATTGGTGCCGCTCGACCAACTGACGAAACGCGTCCGGATCGCCCCCCTGCAGGGCGAGCATCAGGGCATCATCTTCGTTGGGGACGGCGTCCAGCACAGGCAGCTACCGACAGTTTCGACGAAGGTCGCAGAGAAATTCAAAACGGTTCTGAATGCGTCAGTCTCTCGACTCAGGGAACCAAGATCAATGGTAAGCCGGTCGATTGATTTGCGGTGGGCCAAGTTCTTTATCTGGAATTGCAGCATAGGCTTGGCATCAGGCAACCAATTTGCCAATTTGTGCAGAGTATGCGACGCTCAATCGGAAGAACGCGTGATGCTGGTGTGAGGGATGAGAGATTCATCGAAACGGAAAGAGTAGTGCGATGGCGGGGAAATGGTGGCTGTGTCTGATTTTCACGGGAATTTGCGCGACCCCGGTCTGGTCACAGGCGCCGCAACGAACCGCGAAAAAGAAGCTCGTCGAAGCCCTGATGCAGAGCGTCAACATCGAGCGCGATGTGCCTTATGTGGTCAACGCTCACGAGCGGCAGAAACTCGATCTTTATCTGCCGAAGAGCGGGGGCGAGAAGCGGCCGATTGTCGTCTGGGTGCATGGAGGGGGTTGGCGAGCGGGCAGCAAGGACCGCACTCCTGCGTTGCCTGTGTTGACTCAGGGCGTGGTTGTCGCTTCGATCAACTATCGGTTAAGTCAGCACGCCGTGTTCCCGGCACAAATTCAGGACTGTCAGGCAGCCATTCGCTGGCTGAAAGGCCATGCAGAGAAATATCGTATCGATCCGGATCGCATGGCCGTTTGGGGATCATCGGCAGGGGGGCATCTGGTCTCGCTGCTGGGAACGGCGAGCGATACGGACGCCTGGGAACCGATCGGGCAATTTCGTGACCTTTCGCCGCGCGTCACCTGCGTCATCGACTGGTTTGGGCCGACAGATTTCACGTTGCTGTCGAATGCTGGGCTTCCGGCGGATTCCCCTCTCACGCAACTGATTGGCCCGACGGACGGCAAGGCCCGCGAGAAATATGCGGCAGCCAGCCCGGTGACCTATGTGAGTGCGGATGATGCTCCGTTTCTCATCATGCAGGGCACGAAAGATCCACTGGTTCCACAAACTCAAAGCGAGCGATTAGCGGAGAAACTGAAGGCGGCCAAAGTCCCTGTGAAGCTGGAGATCATCGAAGGGGCAGGGCATGGTGGGCCCGAGTTTGTCGATGAAGCCCGCCGCAACATGATTCGTGACTTTCTCATCCAGCATCTGAAAGTGGGGCGGTAACCCCATCCCCGCCACACGGCGGTGGCGGCTTTATGGGATGACATGTCAGCCCGGCCTGCTATTTCCGCAGATAGACCGTCAGCCAGTCGGCCAGTTTGTCGAAGGACTCCGGCGACAGGCGATGGCCTTCGTGGTGATTGAGCAATCCCAATCGCGCCCGGGAACCATACATCTGATAGGCGGGCAGAGCGGCTGCGATGTATGGCCACGAACGGTCACCATCGGCGGCACCGGGGCCGGTTTCGCCGCCCATTACCAGGAACGCGCGGGGGGCCATGAGTGCCATCAATTCGTGATGGCGATGCGGAAACGTCGGCTCATGAATGATCGGCCCCAGATACCACGAGGCATCCCAGTTGGTGGAGTCGAAGGCGACCCCGCCTTCACTGGCCACCGCGGCTTTGATGCGGTCATCAAAGGCCGCCAGATACAGCGTTTCTTTCGCGCCGAGCGAATGTCCATAGGCACCCAACCGTTGTGGATCAACTTCCGGAACATTTTCGAGCAAGTCGACCGCACGCTGGGCATCGAACAACATTTTGTGCATGCCCAGGGTTTGCGGGTGTCGCATGCGGTGTTGAGAAACCGCCGCAGGTAACGATGCGGCATCTTGCCACAGAAAGCAGCGTGGGCACATCACCACAAAGCCGCGTTCAGCCAACTGTAATCCGGTCTGCTTTTCAACAGAGCCTTCCAGGCCGGCGATGATCTCGATCGTTCGGTCGGTTGTGGGATGCAGTGCGACGACACCGGGGAGTGAACGCGGAGCCGGATTTCCCCGGGGACGCAGCAAGTAGCCTTGCACCTTCAGGCCCGGTTCGCATTCATATTCAATCAGTAACCGCGTGACCGTCGGCAGCGTGTCCGTCCGCAGCACTTCATATGTCGAAGTCTGCGGACGCGCCGGCATGGGGCCGAGCACTGTCAGCCATTGTTCCCGCAGCTGTTTTCGCCGGGTTTCCCAATTCTCCTGTGTCCAGGACTGATTCGCAGGCAACAGATCCGGTAGAACAACTGCCGGGGCCTGGGCCGGTGGTTGCTGGACCGTTGCCAGCCATGCGACATCGTCCTCTGCTGAGAGAGAGGCCCAACCGCAAGCTGCGATCAGTAGCTGTCTTACAACCATCCGACTCATGACTTCATCGCTCCGCAGGGTCTACATGCCGGGGACCCAGAGTCCGCTGCCGCCCCCCGTGGCCGGTGCCGGATCACCCGGGGAATCCGGGGTCCATAGTCCGCCCGATGGATTGGGCATCGAATCGGGGGTAATGATGCTGGAAGTCGACCACGGCGATGGTGCCCCGGCCAAGGAGAACATCTGTTCGACGTACGGCCGCATCTGAGGCAACTTCGGACCGTAGTAATTGACGAACTTTTGTGCGAGTGACGCTAAGCCCGGATCGTTGGGTTCTTCCAATCGCATCAGCAATTCGCGCAAATCCCATGACCAGACCTGCTCGAAATTGTGATTGTTCTGCGAGCCATATTGGCGTCCCTCGGCAAACCAGTGGAACGCTTCTTCCCGGCGTTCATGCACCCGGCACAAATCGGCGAGTGTCTGGTAGATCCGCATGACGTCGAGTTCTGACAGGCACGCGGGGCGTTGCACCACTGCTTTCAATGCCTCGTACAGGAAGCGATCATGATGGATCAACTGAGCACGATTCACGACGGCCGTCAGTTGCTCATCGGTCAGCGAGGCCAACGGCAATCGTAGCCATTGCAACGGGCTCAACGCGTTCAGATGGGTTTCCGGTGTCACTTCCGCCGGAGGCAACCCTTCTACATTCAGCGACTGCAGGACTTCACCCAGGTTCAACTCGTAACCGCTGCGCAGGCACACGGCATCCAGAACATAGATCGCCGCCAGCAACCGCACGCGCTGTTCGGGTTGAGTGGCCGCTGAGGCTGGAGATTGACCATTCAGAGTCGGCAAGGGGGCATTCATCCAGATCTGATGAACGGCATTGTGCCAACGCTGATGTTCTAGCTGCCGTCGACGGGCCACCGGTGTTTTGGTGGGGAACCACCAGTTCATCGTCAGGTTGGCAATGTCGCGCGGCACAAATTCGCCGGTGGGTTCCTTATCTTTCCAGCTCACCAGCTCACCGGAAGCCTCGCGTACCAGTCGGCAGGCTTCATCAAACTGGCTGTCATCAAAACCGGTGACATCAATCTCAGCGGGGTCATTCACCTGCGGGTCGGCATCGAACACGACCACTTCGGCGAAGCTGCGGGGAACGTTATCGATCGACAGTTGATCTGCCGCCGGAAATTCTTCTGCGGTCAGGTTCAGGACCTGATAAACCGCCGTGGGCAACGGGGGACCATTCGGGTCCTGTGGCGGCAGTTCGACCCGCTGCAGACGTGGGGCCGCATCGAGCGCGGTCAGCAAGCGGCCAACCGAACTGATCTCACCGGCCATTTCCATGCGAATGGCACGTTCAGTCGCGGCGCTCCAATCGAGAATCTGGGCGATGGCTTCGCATTCAACGGCGATGGGCAGGTCGGCGTAGAGTTCGGCGGCTTTGTGCAAAGCTTTAGACGCTACCGCATCGCTGCCATCCCAGGCATGACAGAGGCCGATGGCGTGCCAGACTTCAGGAGATTGTGGCAACTGCTCGGCCAGCTTTTCGAAGGTTTCGGCCGATGTCCGCCAGCATCCTACGGTCGCGTATTTGTGAGCCTTGCGAACTTCGGCGGTTACGGCATCGTCACCCACCACTGCGGGGAGTGGGTGAGCACTACGCAAGAGGTAAGGGAGCGTGGCGTCGTTGTCGAAATCGAGCAGACGGACGAAGATTTCCTGCCGCTGATTTTCCGGAGCAAACCGCAAAGACAACGCGAGATGTTCCCGCGCAGCGAGCAACAGACCACGGGCACGGAACACGGTCGCCATGGCGGCGGCCAGGCCCGATACCATCGACGGGTGTTTACGGGCTCCCTTCTGGAAGGCACGGGCAATGGCCGCTCGAGACGCATCCAGCCCTTCGGTCTGAAAGACCGACGTGGCGTACAGCACTGTTGCGAATTCGTTCTCCGGGTGCTGTTCGAGAAACTGTTTGAGCAGATCACGAGCGGCGAGGGTGTCGCCAATTTCCAGCAGAACCAAAGCCCGCGTGGTGACGACCCAGTGATGTCCGGGAGACTTCTTTTCGAGGACTTCCAGTTGCTGCAGCGCCTGCCGCGGTTGGTTATTTTCAATTAACCGTGAGATGCGATCCATGTCCTCTGCCAGGTTCTGGCAGCAAAACTTCAACTTTTTGCCACTGCCGCACGGACACGGGGCATAAACGTCCAACGCCATAACTGCGATCCTTCCACCGTTGTAATACTTCCAGCCCGTCACTGGGTGGAATCCCGGATTCTAACCGACTGGCCGACATTTCGCAGCCGAAGCCAAGAACCGTGCGCGTGTTCAGAGACTGAACATGCCGCCGCCGCGATCTGTTGTCATTTGTCTAAATCGTCAGTGGTACAGCTTGATCATTTTTTGCAAAGTGGAACAATCTGCTACACACTTCTGCACTTCGAAGATCATTTCGATCCGACAGATTTCCGTCGTTCCCCATCGGCCATGAAGGTAGCCACTATGCTGGTGTCTCGCACTGTGTTTGCTTGTGTTGGATTGTGTCTGGGACTGCAACTGCTGGGGCCTGCAACGACAGCGGCTGCTGAGCCTGTGGCCTTATCAGTTGGCCGGACGCAATTTCTGTTTCTCCGCAAAGGGGCCACAGAAGCCGCGAACTTTCGCAGCCTCAACCTGGGCCAGATTGACCACTATGTCGTGTTGCTTGTCGGCACGGGGCAGGCCCGGCTCACCGTCAGTGATGCCGACGAAACGGGCGATACCATCCGCGTGAACGGGACGATTCAGACCGCGTTAACCACCACGTTCGATCAAACCGCGACATCACCGGATAAGGTGCAGCAACCGGTCCTCATCACCAGTCTGGGGGTATTGATGTTCGACGTGCAGTACACTTCGATCAGCAATACCACTCCGGCACGTTACTTCTACAATCTGAAGTTTTGAAGCAGACCACCAAGAACTTGCATGGAAAGCCTGGACCGCTATGTGGCCTTATTGCGACGGGAATTCCAGGCCGTGGTGATCAGTTGCCGCAGACCCTGCAGTCGCTGCAACCATGTGCAGCCATGCGACCAATTCAAGAGACCCTGAAGTAAGCTGAGCGGCGGATGACCGTGGGGATCGAGGTGTGGCCGCCATTTGCCGCGCTGCTCGACCACGACATTCACGCGCGTCATTTGCAGCAGCCCTTCCGGTCCGCGCGTCGGGCCATAGCCACTCTGGTTCCACGCGGTGAAGGAAACGCGGGGATCAGCCGTCGGGGCGATCAGATCATTGACCACCACACAGCCGGCAGAGACTTGTCGCGCAAAGGCGGCCGCTTCTTTGGCCTCCCCGAAGACCGAGGCTCCTAACGCATACGGACAGGTCTGGGCGGCTTCCAAGGCGGCGGTTAGACTCGTGCAGGTCAGCAAACTGGTGACCGGGGCAAAAAGATCTTCCCGTGCAATCGCCATGTCGGGTGTGACATCGGCCAATACCACTGGTGACCAGAGATCGTCTTCGGGCAACTCACCCAGAACGAGTTGTGCTCCCGCAGCCAGAGACTTTTCGATCACCTGGCGAGCCCTGGCCGCTGCCCCAGCTTCGACCGGTTTGGGTTGCCACTCCGCCGCTGCTCGCAGCAAGGCCTGCTGTAAGTCCCCTTGGCGAGCCGCATCGACATAGACGCGTCGCGGGGCGATGCAGGTCGCGGAACCGTTAAATGTTAACCCGAAACTGATTGCCCGTGCTGTGAGCTCAATGTCCGCCGAAGGTAACACAAAGACCGCATCGCAACCGGAAAGTTCCAGCGTCGCGGGCGTCAGTCTCTCTTCCGCCAGTTGCATTACCGCATGACCACTGGCCGTGGAACCCGTCAGCACCACATGGTCCACACCGGCGGCCATGGCATCCCGCACGCTGTCGACCGCTTCCGGCAGAATCTGAACCAGTGACGACGATCCCCCGGCTTCCACCCACAACATGCGGAGGGCATGGGCCGCTGCGGTGGAATCTCGACCGGGTTTCAGCACGACGGTGTTGCCCGCGATGAGAGCTTGCAGCATTTGCACGCCGGGCAGAAAGAGGGGGTAATTGCTCGGGCCAATGATCAGCACGACACCCCAGGGCAGGCGACGTGTTTCAACCGCGACATGCCAAGCCCACAACGGTCGGCCACGACGGCTTTCCCACCGTGGGGATAACCAATAGGCTGCCCGCTTCGCGAGATACCCGGCGGCATCGGCTAACGGGACCAATTCGCTGGTATAGGTTTCAATCGATTGCCGCTGCGACAGGGCAATGCTCTGGCATAATTCTTCCGATCGATGAGCCACGAGAGCGGCAAACCGTCGTGCGATGTTTTGACGGTCTTTCAGCGGTGTTTCACGCCAGGTCCGTTGAGCGGTACGAGCCAATTCGACGGCGGCGACGATTTCTGCATCGGGACTTCTGATGACTTCTACGGTTTCGGTCGTATCCAACATCGCAACGGCCTTTCGGCGGCATGTTTTTCATCGACAATGACCGCGCAACCCGGCGTCAAGGTTCCCTCATGGAATACAGGTGGCCCACGCCAGGCAGACACATATGCCGTATCATGCCGAATTGCCGCCAGATTCAACAGCCGGAAAGACCTCGCGGGATTTCCCGGTGCAGGACTGTTCGCCAAATCTGGAATGGCGTTATAGAGCCGTGGCACCCCGGCAACCAATCGTCAATCACCAGCGTCGATTGATCTACGACTTGAAGAAGCCGCCGATCATTTCGACTAAGGGGCCTTTGTAGGCCGCCCCGCCGGTGGCCGCGACGGTGTTCAACAGATCGGCTGCGACCCAGGCACCACACATCAGGAAGATCAGCGAAAAGGTCAGCAGCATGACGGTGCTACCCGTCCATTCGCTCTCGATCGGACCCACCATCGGACGGGCGGTCGAGAAATCAGCGGCACTCATTCCCTCGGAGAAGCTGTCTTCGAACTCGTCGCCATCCCCCTCGAAGACTTCTTCCATATCTTCGTCTGCGAAGGAGTCGTCATCGGCGTCGAAGACTTCATCGATGATGTCATCAGAATCGGCGTCAAAGGCTTCCGTCGCCAGTTCTTTGCTGCTGAGGCTGCCCCCTTTGCGCCGGGTTTGCGTCGGAAGTTCGTCTTCGGAGTCGTCATCATCATCAAACATGATGACATTGGTTTCGGCCTGCGTCTGATCGGCCTGGAAGGGCGACTTGGGCATCAAGTCGTCATCATCTTCCATCAGCAGCGGAACTTCCGGATCGGTCCGATCCAGATCGTTATCGTCCTCGAGCAGCATGGGGGCTGTCATGTCGAGGTCGTCATCGCTGAGTGACGCTGCGGGCTGCTGACGCAGTTTCGAAGTGGACCGCGGCGGCTCGTCTCCGACTTTGATGCCACTGTCTTCCGCGAGCTTGAACGCGGTATCTTCATCGTCGGCGAGACGGAAGCCGCTGTCGCCGGGACGTTCCAGAAGAATGCCACTGTCGGCAGGACGACGGAGTTGAATGCCGCTTTCGTTGGACAATCGCAGGCTGCTATCGCCGGTAAGTCGAATGCCGCTGTCGGCTTGCAAAGCGATGCCCGAATCATCGTCGAGCAGAACCGAGTCACTCAGGTCGAGATCGAGGGCATCCATGTCGGGCAACGCCGACATGCCGCTTCCCTTCTGAATGCCGCTGGGATCGACAAGTTTCACATCGCTATCGCTGCCGGGCATGGGAGCCAGGCGAACGTCGCTATCGGAATCGGTCAACCGGGACCCCGGGGCTGCCAAACGCACATCGCTGTCGGAATCGTGCAGCGGCAGCTTATTGGGAGCGGCAAGCCGGACATCGCTATCGGAATCGGACAGTGTGATTTTCTCATCGCCCGCTTTAGGCTTGATGAGCTTCACATCGCTGTCGCTATCGGTGCCTTTGGCCACATCACCGCCCGAGGTGACCAGGCGGACATCACTATCGCTGCCCTTTTTAGCGGGGAAGACCGGAATGTCGCCACTGCTGCCCGTGAGTTGGGCTTTCAAGTCGTCCCGGCCGATTAAACGGACATCGCTATCGGACATCGAGGGCGAGAATTTGACATCGCTGTCGCTGTCTTCGAGTGCCGAATCATCGTCGATCAACGGCACTTCCGGATTGGAATCGGGCTGGCGACGACGCTTGGCTTCTTCGACGTCATCAGATTTGAATTTCCAGGTTCCGCGATCGGCGAAGCCTCGCAATTCCCCCCGCTCACGCAACCGCATCACTTCGTCGTTGCGGACGCCCAGGAGTTGTGCGGCTTCTTCCAGGCTCAGATATTTTTTTGCAGCCATGCTCGCCAGCTTCTCGCTTCACCCGTTGTGATGGCAACGGATTCATGAACATTGTGAAACCACGCTGGCCAGTTCGACCAACGGGGTATTGAGGGGAAATCGGCACCGCGACCGGTTCTGCCTGTGAAGAACTTCCACGTGACGCAGGATCGTCAGCTTCGCGTCCGTCGTTGCAACAGGTAGTCCGGCAGGGGACCGTCTTGATCCCGAAAACAATGTACCTTACCACAAGAAATTGTAGGGGTTACGAAAGACTGATCGCAAGAGGCAAACCTGCGGAGACCGAGGGTTTTCCGCGAGTCCTGACCACCCAATTTCGCTGAAATCAGCGGCATTTCCGCAGCACGGAACGACGGACGGAGCAGCAGGACGTGGTGGCCGTGGCACACGTTGTTCCGGCGGTCGGGGTTGTATCGACAATCCAGATATTGCGGAATTCGACGGGATTGCCGTGATTCTGTAACAGGATCGGCAAGGGTTCCGGCCCTTCCGGTCGACCACCGCCGGTTTTGTTTTCCAGTTCCACCTGGTTCTGCACCACCACGCCGTTATGCCAGACCGTGATGCGGGCCTTTGCTGTCCGTTCCCCCTGGTCATTAAATCGCGCGGCGGTGAAGTGAATGTCGTAGGTCTGCCACACCAAGGGGGGGAAGCTCATGTTCATGTCGGGGGCTTTGAACTTGTAGAGCGAAGCGACTTCGTTGACGGCCGGTTCCATGCCGAAGGAATCGAGCACCTGCACTTCATAGCGGCGTTGCACATAGAAGCCACTGTTGCCCCGCGCCTGACCCCGGGCGTAGGGCATGTAAGGCGTTTTGAATTCGCCATGCAACTGAAAATCCTGAACCGGGTGAATGGTCTCTGCACCAATCTGCAGAAAACCTTCCGGAGAGATTTTGACATCTTTCAGCAGGCCAGTGTCGGTGCCATCGAACAAGACCTGTGCATTTGCCGGTGGCCGTGCTCCTTCCGTGAGACTGTAACGACGGATGGGTTGCAGATAACCCAGCACAGCGCCGTTAGAAGAAGAGACCGTCGCAGCCAACCCCGTTTGCAGACGCACCCGCCAACCATCGGCGGTGAGGTGTACGCCTTGATCATCACGTTGACCGGTGAGTGTGGTCTTGCTGGCTCCATAGTATCCATTGCCGGGGAGTCCACCCGGATAGAGCAAGGCTTGGAACTCTCCGTTGCCTCCGGCGACGACTTGCAGGCCCACGGTCTGACAGCCGTAGCAGCCATTGATTCGTCCGGTATATTCCCCTTGAAGGGCGTAGTCGGCATCCACGTCTTCGAGACGTGTGACGGCAGCTTTCTGCGGATCGGTGGTCTCTGCAGCCAGCAGGCCCGCGGTCAACGCGAATCCCCAAGTCAAAACGGCGGTCGTCAGCATAGGTCGAGAACCCGTCGGAGAGGAACATCAATAGCCGGCAAAGCACTGTAGTGCCGCTTAGTGTCCCCTCCGACCCGACCTGACGCAACTGTTCACTTAGGGATTCTGGCTGGGTGCCCGATGTGGTTCGAACATTTCTACCGGTTGAGTCTGGGCGTTCTGAAACCGCAACATCGCCCGCCGGTACAATTCTTCCTGACTGCGATACGGGGGCTCATGGGCTGCCGATTCTAACGGCAGATATTGGCCATCGGCGTGTAACTCGCGGGCTTTCACATTGTCTTTGAAATGGACCCGTAAAATCTGCAGCAAACGCAGCTTTGACGACGGGTCTTCCACGGGGACCAGCAGTTCCACCCGGCGATCGAGATTGCGGGGCATCCAGTCGGCACTGGAGATAAATAGCCGTTCGTCGCCGCCATGCAGGAAATAGAGAAGCCGGCTGTGCTCGAGGAAGCGGTCAACCACGCTGGTGACGGTGATGTTCTCGCTCAGTTCCGGGACACCGGGCCGCAGGCTGCAGACGCCTCGGATGTTGAGCCGGACCCGAACCCCCGCTTGCGACGCCCGGTACAACGCCTCAATCATTGTCTCGTCGAGGAGGGCATTCAGTTTGATGAGAATGCTGGCCCGCTTGCCGGCTTTCTTGAAGTTGATTTCGGCTTCAATCATTTCGAGCAGCCGTTCGCGTAAACCAATCGGGGCGGCTTCGATTTTGTGGAACCGCTGCGGTTGGGAGTACCCGGTGATGGCGTGAAAGAACGCGGTGGCATCGCCGCCGTACTCATCATCGCAGGTCATCAGGCTGGCATCGCTGTACAGCCGTGATGTCTGTTCGTTGTAGTTGCCAGTGCCAAAGTGGACATACCGCATGAGGCCCTGCGGTTCACGGCGGACCACCAGGCAGATTTTGGCATGCGTCTTGAGGCCTTTCACACCATAGATGACCTGCACGCCATTGCGTTCGAGTTCGCGGGCCCATTCGATGTTGCGGGCTTCATCGAAACGGGCTTTCAACTCGACCAAAGCCGTCACATACTTGCCCCGTTGAGCCGCCTTGCGGAGTGCAGCAATGATCGGGCTGCGGGCACTGGTTCGGTACAACGTCTGCTTGATCGACAAGACATCCGGATCTTCGGCGGATTCTTCGATGAACCGGACCACCGGCTCGAAACTCTCGTAGGGGTGGTACAGCAGAATATCCCCCTGAGCGATGTTTTCGAACATGGTTTTCGTGGTGTCGATGCGCGGGTTGGCGATCGGCGGCCATGGCTCATACCGTAACTGATCGAAGCCCTGCGAATCGGTCAGCCGCATCAATCCGGCCAGATCGAGCGGTCCGGGAATTTCGAACACAAATTCATCGCGCACCTGCAGGTGAGTTTGCAGGAACGAACGCAATTCAGGACTGGCTTCGCTGGAGATTTCCAGCCGCACGGCGGAGCTTTCCTTTCGGGCTTCAAGGACTTCCTGAATTCCCGAAAGGAGGTCGGACGCGAGGTCTTCCCGCAATTCCAGGTCGGCATTCCGTGTGATCCTGAACAGCGCGGCATCCAGAATTTTCTCGCCCGGAAAGAAGCGGTTCAGATGTAACAGCACAGCGTCTTCAAGGAACAAAAAACCCTGGCCATCGTCACGCGGCAACGTAATGAACCGCTGCAATTGCCGACCGAAAGGGATGACGGCGAACCGTGGCAGCCCCCCCGCAGTCGAAGGAGTTAAGCGCACGGCGACATGCAATGTCAGGCTACCCAACAGCGGGAAGGGCTGCTCTTCGTCGATCGACATCGCCGAGAGGACCGGGTAGACCTCGTTCTGAATGACCGACTCAACCACGCGTGCCTGCCGCTCATTCAATTCCGTCGCCTTGACGGGGTGAATGCCGGCAGCCGCTAATGCCGGCAGCAATTCCTGCATCAGGCAGGCATACTGATCGGCGACAAATTGCCGGGTCCGTTGCAGCACGGTGACCAGCATTTCCGGAGTGGCTGCGGTCAGGGCTGAGTCATCGTCATCGGGGTTCCGACTCGCAAGCTGGAGGCTGCCGATCCGCACGCTCACGAATTCATCGAGGTTGCTGCCGGTGATGGCCAAAAATTTCAGCCGTTCCAGCAAAGGCAATGCGGGCTGATGCGCTTCGTCAAGGACGCGCTGGTTGAATTCGAGCCAACTGAGTTCACGGTTGAAAAAACGAGGTTCGGTCACGGTCTCAACTTCCGCAGCGTGACCGGCAAGCCGAAGGTTTCTTCAAACAGCGAGCCGGTTTGTCGTAACGCCAGGTTTTCCAGGGAAAGGTCATCAATGTGAGGCACGGAAATCACCAGCCGGCCTCCTTCGCGTGAAAAGCGAAACTCCTGCAATCGCTGACTGTGCGACGCGTCCAAGGCATCGGCCACCCGCAACAGGGCGGCCATCTTGGCGATGGCAATGCGGCGATCGCGGTCCAAAGCGGTATACACAGGATGCGTCGGCTTTGGTGAGGACTTGCGGTGATACCGTGCCGTTAATGCCACCAGTTGCACGTCTTTCTGCGACAGGCCGAAGATCTCGCTGTTCGCAATCAGATACATGGTGTGTTTGTGATAGCTGCCCGTGCTCACGTACAGGCCGATCTCGTGCAAGAGTGCGGCTACTGTCAGCAACAGCTCATAGGACGGTTCCAGATGATGCAGTTCCCGCAGATTCTGGAACAGAATGCGACAGAGTTTGGCGATGTGCCGGGCATGCTGCTCATCAAAGTCAAACTTCCGGCCCAGATCGATGGCAGAACGAACCACCTGATTGACGAAATCCTGGCTCCAGGCACCGCGCGTTGCCATCTCGGTGAGCAGACCATCGCGGAGATTGACGTTGCTGACTACCACCTGATTCAGTTCAAAGGCTCGACAGAGATGCACATAAGAGAGCAGGGCCGGTCCGATGGTGGCGGCGTCGGGAAAAGGAATCCGGTACTTGTGAACCAGTTTGTCTTCGTTCATACCCAACACGATGTCGGTCAACGCCTCCAGTCGGGAGAGCGGCAACCGGACCACTTGCTCGGGAGTCCAGTCGGGAATGATCTGTTTGGCGGCAAACCGGAGATCGCCCCCCAGGCTGACCAGTTCCTGCACGGCTTCGCTGGGCAGTTGCTGGGTCATCTGTTCGATGATCCGTTGAATCTGCTGGTCCATGATTTTGCGAGATGACGATTGCGGCGCACGAAACGCTTCGAGCTGTTCCCGCAGACGCAACGAGCCGAGTCGGTAAGAATGGCTGAAAATCACATCGGCGTTGTTGACCAGCAACAATTCCGTGCTGCCACCGCCGACTTCCGCGACGACGGTATTCCGGTCTTTGAGTTCCGGGTCTTCTTTCAGCAGGGGTTGAATGCCGAGGTAAGTCACACGGCTGACTTCGGCTTCATCGATCGGCTGAACCGAGATGCCGGTGGCCGAGTAAATGCGGTCGATAAAGGCCAGACGGTTCTGCGCTTCCCGCACGGCGCTGGTGGCAACGCAACGCAGTTGTTCCGGCCGATCGAGACTGTGTTCACTGAGCACCTGACGATAGCTGAGCAGAATCCGCACGCAATCTTCGATCGTGCTCTTCTCGATAATACCCCGGCTGAAGGTGTCTTTGCCGAGGTTCACCGATTGCGACAACGCGGCCAGCGGACGGATATTTCCTTCACTGGAAATTTCGGCAACGGCCATGCGGATGGCTGTCGTGCCGATATCGATCACGGCGACCGTTTGATGACTGGCCGTTGAGCGGGAAGGTGCGGCAATGGCCTCTGTCGGCATGATCCATCGACCCGAGTATGAGGGGAACCTCTAACGCCAGGACTCAGCTCTCACGACTTCAATGGTTCAACTGCTAGACTTGGACGACAGGACCTGTTTTGCCCAGGCAGCACTCCCCATGACACCGGCATCATCACCGAGCTTGGCCACGGAAACTTCGTAACTTTTCTGGTAGGCCGGCATCACGCGGTGCTTGAGTTCATTCTGAACTTCATCGAGATAGATTTTTGGCAAGGCTTCCACCAGGCCTCCCCCCAGCACCAGCTGATCGGGAAGCAGGACGTTGACCATACCGGCGAGAGCGGCACCCAGCACGCGGGCACTGTGACGCACGATCTCTTCGACGATGCTGTCACCCGCTTCAATGGCTTCGGCCAGACTGCCGCTGCGAATGTTGGCGAGATCGGTCCCTGCGACGCGAAGGAGATGTGGGGCTTGCCCGCGATAGGCCGCCTTCGCAATTTCCGCAGAAATCGCCAGGCGGCTGGCCACGGTTTCCAGGCATCCCCGCCGACCGCATCCGCATGGTGCCCCATGAGGATCGATCGGAAAATGGCCGATTTCGAGGCAGGAAGAATGTTTCCCGCGAAAGATCTGGCCTTCATAAATCAGGCCACCGCCAATGCCGGTTCCGGGAAAAACTCCGAGTGCCGTCCGGGCACCACGCGCGACACCAAATGTGTATTCGCCGAACAGTCCCGCGTCGACATCGTTACAGACGGCGACGCGGCAACCGAGCTTCTTTTCCAGAATCTGCTGCAGAGGCACATCTTTCCAACCCAGGTTGGGGGCACCGATGATCACGCCCGATTCCATATCGATCGGCCCGGGCACACCGATCCCCATGCCCTCCAACTGAGACGGAGAAATCTTGGCCTCATCACACAGCTTCTCGATGATACCGACAATGCGGTCGACCCCCGCGTCGCCCCCTTCATGACCGCGTGTCTTTTTGCGGCGTCGCGCCAGGGGCTGCCAGTCGCCGTCAAAGATGACGGCGTGCATCTTGGTCCCCCCCAGATCAAACCCTAGCCATGAACCCATGCTGCTTGTTCCACGTCACTGGAAAATGGTTGGCTTGTTCCGCCCGTTGTCCGACAGGGTAACACAAATAGATTTCCCCTGAAACTCGCCCCTATGAACTGAAAATAGTTCTTACAGTCAGAATCAACCGCTTGTCTCACCGACAGGCATGGTCACTCCAGTGGCAGATATGCTATTCTGTTGATCTATTCCTTGGATGTTGTTTTCCAGTGTTTGTTCAGCGGAATTCCTTCGGCATGAACAGTCGTTGTCTGCAGTTCATCTTGGTTTTGTGTGGTGTTGGATCGGGCTTTTCGGAGATGCAGGCCGCCGAGCCCGATTTCAATCGGGAAGTCCGGCCGATTCTGTCGAAAGCCTGTTTCAAGTGTCACGGACCCGATGACACGTCGCGTGCGGGGAACGTCCGTCTCGATTTGCGCGACACCGCTGTTGGCAGCGGAGACAGCGGACTGCGGGTGATCGTGCCGCATCATCCGGAAGACAGCGAACTGCTGCGGCGGATCACGACAGACGATCCCGATGTGTTGATGCCCCCGCCGGCCACTCATCTGAAACTCACCGCGGCCGAGAAAGACATTCTGCGGCGATGGATTGCCGCGGGGGCCACCTATGCCCCGCACTGGGCCTTCGTGAAACCAGAGGCCGGCGAGTTGCCCGTGGTCTCGAAACCGGAGTGGGTTCGCAACGCGATTGATGCCTTCATTCTGGCGCGACTCGATGCCGCACAATTGCGACCGCAACCGGAGGCCGACCGGTACACACTTATTCGCCGGGCCTCTCTCGATCTGATTGGCTTGCCCCCCAGTTCTGAGGCGGTCGAGGCGTTCCTGCAGGACACTCGGCCCGATGCCTATGAACGGTTGGTCGATGAACTGCTGGCGTCGCCACAATATGGAGAACGCTGGTCGCGGGAATGGCTTGACCTGGCCCGCTATGCCGACACCAACGGCTACGAAAAAGACCGTCCGCGTTCGGTCTGGCCCTACCGCGATTGGGTGATTGAAGCGATCAATGCCGACCTGCCGTTTGATCAATTCAGCATCGAACAGTTGGCAGGTGATCTGTTGCCGGACGCGACCGCCGAACAACGAATCGCCACAGGCTTTCATCGGCAAACCATGCTGAATGAAGAAGGGGGCATCGACCCGTTGGAGTTTCGGTTCCATGCAATGACTGATCGTATTGCGACCACGGGGGCCGTCTGGCTCGGTATGACAGTGGGCTGTGCCCAGTGCCACACCCACAAGTACGATCCCATCTTACAGACCGATTACTACCGGATGATGGCGTTTCTCAATAACGCCGATGAACTCGATTACGAGGTGGCCTCGCCAGCCATCACCGCTCGTCGAGCGGTCTTGGAAGCGGAGATCGCCCACCGGGAACGTGAACTCCCTTCCCGCTTTCCACCGCTGGATGCCTGGACCTGGCACGTGCCCCGCGTGGTCTCCGTCGCCTCGGCTCAAGGGGCGACGTTGACCGTGCAGGACGACATGGCGATTCTCGTCTCGGGCAACAGCCCCGAAACCGATACCTACACCATTACCTTGGAGTCCGATCAACCCGAGATCGCGGCCATTCAAGTGGAAGCCCTCACCGATGGTTCGCTGGGTCAACAGGGACCGGGGCGGACTCCATATGGCAACTTCGTCGTGACCGAATTGCAGGTCGATCATGTCAGTGAAGCCGGTCGCGCGGAACCTTTGAACTTTCAGATGGCGATGGCCGACTTCGCTCAGGACAAGTTCCCTGCCGATCATGCAATCGATGGCCAGCCCAACACCGGTTGGGCCATCAGTGGTCAGGGGAAATGGAATGTCCCGCGCACGCTCACGGCCCGCTTTACCCGCCGGGTGCGTCAATCCGGCCCCAAATCCTGGACTATCCACATCGAGCAATGGCATGGCGGACAGCACACGCTCGGCAAATTCCGCATTCGCTTCGGCCACATCACTGACCAGCGACCTGCTCGCGTGCGTCAGAAGGCTCACCTCGAACAGAAATTCACCGCGTGGTTGCAGACCCATGAACAACAGTCCGTCGATTGGACCGTTCTCAAACCGCAGGCTTGGAAAACCACGCTGCCCAAGCTGGAACTGTTGGACGATGGTTCCCTGCTGGCCTCTGGCGATCTCTCCAAACACGATGTCTATGACCTGACGTTCGGCCCCGAGCTAGTCGGAGCTACGGCGATTCGGATTGAAGCTCTTCCTGATGATCGCTTACCGAAACATGGGCCCGGTGCTGTCTATTACGAAGGTCCCAAGGGGGACTTCTTCCTCAGCGAACTGCTGTGCTCTCCCGTGGGACAAGCCCCCGTGGCCTGGCAGGGAGCGGTGCACAGTTACGCCAATGGCAAGCAGGTTTCGGCGGGGGCGATTGATGGCAACCCACTCACCGGCTGGTCGATCGACGGCGGACAAGGTCAGCCGCATGTCGCGATGTTCCGTTTTGCCGCTCCGTTGTCGGCTGCCGATTCCTATCAGCTGCGGATGATCTTCGAACGCTATTACGCGGCGGGACTCGGTCGCTTCCGGATCGCCATGACGACCGATCCCAAGGTGTTGACCGCCGAATCAATTCTGCTACCGGAGCTCGAAGCCGTTCTGCGAATACCAGAGGTTCAGCGGACCTCCGACCAGCAAGCGCAGTTGCTGCAGGAATTCTGCCGCATGGCTCCGGAACTGGCGAAGGAGCGCACGGCGATCGAACAGTTGCGGAATCAGCTTCCCGAACTGCCCACCACGCTGGTCTTTCGGGAACGTCCCGCCGATAACCCGCGCATGACGCACCGACATCATCGCGGTGAATTTCTGCAGCCCAAGGAAGAGTTGTCGCCCGGTGTGCCGGACTTCCTGCACGACTGGCCAACCAATGCACCCACGAACCGCCTCGAATTTGCCCGCTGGCTGGTCAGCCCGGACAATCCGTTGGTGGCCCGCGTAGTGGTGAATCGCCATTGGGCGGCGATCTTTGGACGGGGCCTTGTTCGCACCACGGAAGACTTCGGCTATCAGGGGGAACTACCGACGCATCCGGCATTGCTCGATTGGCTGGCGGTCGAATTCATGCGGCAAGGCTGGTCGGTTAAGTCGCTGCATCGTCTGATTGTTACCAGCGCCGCGTATCGGCAGGCGTCATCGTTAACCCCCGAAAGCCTGGAGCGTGATCCGCAGAACCGCCTGCTCAGTCGCGGAGCACGTGTGCGGCTCGATGCCGAACTCATCCGGGATGCGCTCCTGCAAATGGCGGGTCTGCTGTCGGACAAGGAACTCGGCCCCAGCGTCTTTCCGCCGCAACCGGCGAGCATCACGACGGAAGGGGCTTATGGTCGGCTGAACTGGACCGTCAGCACAGGCGAGGACCGCTACCGCCGTGGACTGTATACCTTCGCAAAACGGTCGGCCCCTTATGCCATGTTCAATACCTTTGATGCCCCGAGTGGGGAAAGCTGCGTCCCGCGACGCGACATCTCGAATACCCCGCTGCAGGCACTGACGTTGTTGAACGACGCTGTTTTCGTAGAAGTCGCTCAGCACCTGGGACGCGAGTTCGCGGCACAGGAAGGGGAACTTGCTGACAAACTGCAGCGGCTGTTCCAGCGCTGTCTCACGCGCCAGGCGACGGCTGACGAACTGGCTGCCTTGACGGACTTTTATGCCAAGCAAAAGAGCCGGGCCGAGGCACAGGAACTCGATGTGGTGGCACTATCGGGCGAGTCATCCGCACAGTCTGCCGATGCCGCCGTCTGGACCGCTGTGGCCCGCGTCTTGTTGAATCTCGATGAAACTATCACGAAAGAATGAACCACGGATGTCATCTATCTTCCCCATCAGCGATCGTGCTTCAAGCCCCCTCTCCACCGTTAACGGGAGAGAGGGTAGGGGTGAGGGGGGCGATCCGACTCAAGACATTGAGTGTCGAACGCCAAAAATTGGTCACAGTCTGCCTGCACTTAGCCATCAACTCACAATCCATTCAACCCCTCACCCTGGCCCTCTCCCCTGCAAGGGGCGAGGGGACATGCTGGGGCCGCCCTCCTCGACTAACATCGCCCGTCGACACTTCCTGCAGGATTGCGGCGTCGGTCTCGGCAAAATCGCCCTCGCCGGATTAATAACGTCCGCTTCCAGCCGCCATGGCTCAGCGGCGGAGTTGGCTGCAACGAATCCGCTCGCACCGCGTGATCCCCATTTCGCGCCGAAAGCGAAAGCCGTCATTCATCTCTTCATGGCCGGGGCACCGAGCCAACTCGATCTTTTCGACTACAAGCCGAAGCTAGTCGAATACGAAGGCAAATCGATTCCGCCGGAAATCATCGGCGGGCAACGTTACGCTTTTATCCGGTCCGACGCGGCCTGTCTCGGCCCGCGATTTCCCTTCCAGAAGTATGGTCAATCTGGCGCGGAACTCTCCGAGATGCTGCCGCATCTCTCAAAAGTGGTCGACGACATCTGCCTGGTGAAATCGATTCGGACCGATCAGTTCAACCATGCCCCGGCACAAATCTTCTTCAACACCGGCTTCTCGCAACCCGGTCGGCCGAGCATGGGGTCATGGGTCACTTATGGTCTCGGGGCGGAAACGAACAATCTCCCCGCGTTCGTGGTGATGTCGACCGGGGCGGGCATTAGCGGTGGTGCGGCCAACTGGTCGAGTGGGTTTCTGTCGACCGTGCATACCGGCGTCCGCTTCCGCAATGAAGGTGATCCCATTCTCAATGTCAGCAGCCCGGACGGTATCGATGCCCGGCTGCAACGCGACTCGCTCGATCTGGTTGGCTCTCTCAATCGACAACGACTGGCCGTGCAGCAGGACCCGGAAATTGCCACGCGGATTGCGTCTTATGAAATGGCGTTCCGCTTGCAGACATCGGCTCCCGAACTGATGGACCTCCGCAGTGAGACGCAGGAAACGCTGGATTTGTACGGCGTCGACCCCGATAAACCCTCGTTTGCCCGGGCGTGTCTCCTGGCCCGGCGAATGGTGGAACGCGGTGTGCGGTTCATCAACATTTACAACGAAGGCTGGGACGCCCATTCCGATGTCGCGGGCAACCTCAAAAAGAACTGTGGGGCCACCGATCAAGCTTCCGCAGCTTTGGTGACCGACCTTAAACGTCTCGGCATGCTCGACGAGACGCTCGTGGTCTGGGGCGGTGAATTCGGTCGCACGCCGATGGTCGAAACCAACCCGGCCCTCGGCCGTAGCTTAGGCCGCGATCATCACCCACAAGCCTATACCATGTGGTTCGCCGGCGGCGGTTTCAAAGCAGGAATGACCTACGGCCAGACTGACGACCTGGGTTTCCACATCGTCGAAAACCCGGTCCACGTGCATGATGTCCAGGCCACGATTCTCAATTGCCTCGGCCTCGATCACGAACGCCTCACCTTCACTTATCAGGGTCGCCAGTACCGCCTAACCGACGTGCATGGGCACGTGGTCAAAGATTTGCTCATATAACTTGCAGGGGTGACTTGGTTGAATGCTCTCCTGATCTCATCTGCCATTAGCGGCAGCTTGTTACTAGGCCTGCTGTTCATCTTTGGTATCCGGGCCGTGGTCCTGAGTGACACTCGCAAGGCCGCATGGGCGGAAGGGATCGCTCATGGTGGCACGGCGCTTATGGCGATCAGCATGGCATGCTTCCTGGTGTCCGCCATGAAGAAGCTGCTCGAGAATTTCGATACGGAACTGCCCGCGCTGACGATGCTGATGATTCAGCTCTCGGACATTGTCATCAATTTCTGGTACATCGTCCTGCCCTTCGGACTGGTTCCCGCCGTTGCGGTGGATGTGCTGATCTTCCGGTATTTCCATCGACATCCGGAAACCCGGTTCGCCGCGCGGGTCATGTCTCTGGTGATTTCTCTGCTGATGCTCGGTCAGGTGGTCATCGCGACGCTCGGTATCGCGCTGGCGTTTACGAAGCTGCTGAATACGCAGGCGTGATCTCCATGGTGGCATTTGTCTTAGCCCCCGGTGAGTCACCGGGGGCCGTCTGTTTGAACGATGTCAATCCCGTAGAGCATTCGACCACCGGTCATTGACCGGTGGCTAAGACCAGTCACCAGCAAGGTGAACGCTCCCGCAAAGTTTGCCAAGTTTTACGAACTCCGGGTGATCAGTAGTCGCGTCGGGGGCGAGTCGTTAGCATGTCCATCCCCATGCAGCGGACGGACACGCTGGGACTGCCGGCAGGATGCTTGATCTCTTTCCCCTCGACTTGCCGACAGGACACCGCGGATGTCTGTGACCACGACCGTTCCGGAATCGGAAGCCCAACTCGTCGAACGCGCTCAAATCGCCGTCAGTCGCTGCAACTGGGAAGTCGGCGAATGTGCCGCATTGTGGACCAAACGGTTTGCCAAAGGCCGCACCGACGCCGATTTTGCTCAGTTGGTCGGTCTATCGCCCGATCAGGTCTATCAACGGCGGCGGGTCTGGGAAACCTTTGGCGATGTCTACGGTCAATACAACGGGCTGAAGTGGTCGCATTTTTACTCTTCGCTCACTTGGGATGACGCCGCCGAGTGCCTGCAATGGGCACAGGATGTCGGGGCCACCGTTGCCGAGATGCGGGCCTGGCGACGGGCTCAACGTGGCGAAGACCTGAACACCGCCGCCGATGACGAAGCCTTCAACTGGATGCCGATGGAACCCTCGGAAGTGCGGATTCCGGGTGCATCTGCCGTTGGGATGTCGGAATCCGATGGAGAATCGACACCACGGGAACGTGATCCCAATGCGGCTCCTGTGGCGGCGGGGTTTGCCCGGGAATCGACACCGGGCCCCGATGACTATGCGCCGTTTCGTCCCGATGCGATGACGCCGCCGACCCCTGTCTCGGAAAAGCCCAAGCCAGTGCTGTCGGCAGAGCAACTGGTGCGGCGTCTGGCCACCACGATTGAACGCTGTGCCGCCGCGATGAACGATGACTTTGTACGTCAGTTCGATGACGTTGCCGAAAAGGAACGGCAGCGATTTTTGAAAGCGGCTGCGGTTTTGGCTGAGAAAGTGGACCAACTCGGTTAACATACGGGCACCGCCTGGTTTCAGACCATATGACCGTATGAGAGTTGCGTCGTGAGTTCTGACGCCCCGACACCGCCGGATGAGACGCCGCGTCCTGTCGCCGGTGACGTGGTTCCCATGACGGATATCCCCGTCAGTCCCGCATCACAGTCGACTGGGCCACATGCCGTTAATGGCTGGTTGGTGGTGGTGCTGCTATTGGCCGTTTCCGCGGTGATGCTGCGTAACGCCGGAGTCGGCAGTTGGTTCTGGCGGTCGGCTTCCACGCAACCCCGAGCCGTGCAGCCACGTGGCGATCTTGCGGATGATGAGAAATCAACCATTTCCATCTTCAAGTCGGCTTCACCTGCGGTGGTGCACATCACCAGTCTCGCGTTGCGGCGCGACTTCAGCATGAATGTCTTCAGCATCCCCGAAGGGACGGGGTCTGGATTCATCTGGGATGAGTCGGGTCATGTGGTCACGAATTTTCACGTGATCGAATCGGCCGATTCCGCGGCGGTGACGTTGCAGGACGGCACCATTCTGGAAGCCCGCCTCGTGGGTGTGGAACCCGATAAAGATCTCGCGGTCCTCAAGATCGATTCCCCATCATCCGTATTGCAACCGATTCCCGTGGGTACTTCTTCCGATCTGGAAGTGGGGCAGAAGGTCTTCGCGATTGGTAACCCGTTCGGTCTCGATCAGACATTGACCACCGGCGTGATCAGTGGCTTAGGTCGTGAGATTCAATCGCGTACAGGCCGGAGAATCGAAGGGGTTATTCAGACCGACGCGGCGATCAATCCAGGAAACTCTGGCGGTCCATTGCTCGACAGTGCAGGGCGGCTGATCGGCGTGAATACCGCGATTTATAGCCCTTCAGGCACCTATGCTGGGGTGGGGTTTGCCGTGCCGGTCGATATCATCAACGAAATCGTACCTCTATTGATCCGTGATGGGCGGATCGAGCGAGCGGGCTTGGGAGTGGGGTTAGCCGACGATGCTTTGTCGCGCCGGTTCGGTGTGAAAAATGGCGTGATAGTCACCTCGGTCATCCCCGGCAGCTCCGCAGCGGCGGGAGGAATTCTGCCACCGTATCGCGATCGTTCGGGTCGCTGGCATTTCGAGGTCATTGTCGCGGTCGATGGTCAGTCGGTCCGTGACCGGGAAGATGTTTTGAGTGCGTTAGATCGCAGGAAAGTGGGAGAAACTGTGCAAGTTACCTTGCTCCGCGGGGAAAAACAGGAGACGATCAGCGTGACTTTGCAAAGTCTCGATTGACACAGCCCGTATGAAGGCGGGAATATCGGCTTGTCCGTAGTACTCTTCACGCAGGTTTGGCGAGACATGGCGACATCACCACTCGTTCAAGTTCAGCAATCGGGGTCGATTTCGATTATTTCGTTGACGTCTCGTTGCGAAATGATCGAGGACGCACTGCTGGAACCTCTGGGGCGAGAATTACTGGCCGCCGTTCAGGCTGCACCATCGCCTCTGGTGGTTCTCGATTTGTCCGCGACCCGGTTCTTCGGATCGGGGTTCATTGAACTTCTGCTAAGGGTCTGGAAGACCCTGCAACTGCGACCGGATGCCCGCATGGCCGTGTGCGGTCTGCAGGAGTATTGCCGCGAAGTTCTGCAGATCACTCATCTCGACCAGTTGTGGCCGATGACCGCCACGGCAGCGGAAGGCGTGGCTGCCATCTCCGAACCCGCAGCCTAAGCTGAGTCTGCAGAACCGGCACTGTGGTTACCGCGGACGTAACGGCCGGCCCTGCGGTTCGTTTTGGCGAGCCGGGGCTGAACCGTCGTCCGTACAGACTTTCACGGTAACTTCATCACCATGAATCTCGACGATCATGACCGTGTGCTCACCCACGTGAATGATGTCCCCAACCGTGAGGTCAAATTCCAGTCGCACACTCGGTCTCCTGACGCCACCATCCATCCGTCGATGCGGGGCGAGCGGGAGTTATACCAAGGATCGGTTTCGCACAGCAATTGGACTTTCGCCGGGGTAGGTCACAGGAAGAATGTCACCTTGATTTCCGAGTCGCGAGCCGGTTTCTCAACCGTTGCTGAGCGATCCGTCCCGTGTGGTCTCCTCAAACTGTTCAATGTGTTGCCGGAGAACCTCGCGGATGGTCCGCAGCCGCTGGCCATCCACGATCTTTCGACCCTTGCTGTCGGTGACATAGAACACATCGACAACCTGATCGAAGTGGGTCGAAATCTTGGCCAGAATCACGGAGAGATCCAGCTCGAACAGGCAACGGGAAATGCGGTAGAGCAGACCAGAGCGGTCATGCGCGAAGATATCGACGACGGTGCAGCGATCGGAGGATTCGTTGTCGACCAGCACGCGCATGGGCAGGTTGGATACGGGGCCTTGAACGGCATTCGGGGAAAATCTCAGTCGGGAGCGGAACAATGTTTCGACATCGATTTCATTCCGAAGGGCTTTACGCATCAGCTCCGCGACTTCCTGCAGGCGGAATTCGGGAACCGCGTATTCGTGGTCGTAGTCTCGCACACGAAAACTGTCGATAATAATGCCATCCGGGTAGGTGCAGATCTGTGCGTTCAGAATCTCCATCCGCTTGGCCGACAGGACGCCCGTCAACTTGTGAAAACAGCCGACCCCCATCGCTTCCGACGTGATCACGCGGTATTCGACGGTTGAGGTTTCGCTGTC
This sequence comes from bacterium, assembly GCA_016125225.1. Lineage (GTDB taxonomy): Bacteria > Planctomycetota > Planctomycetia > Planctomycetales > Planctomycetaceae > DSVQ01. Next base: position 138,194 of record WGME01000013.1, read on the forward strand.
GTAATGACCTTCGATCGAGATGTCGTCGCTGGTCCTGCCGCTAATGATTTCCAGGTCTTGGGCAATGCGTTCGGGGCGTGTTCCGATCAGGTAATGCGGCGGGGCTGTCTGCAGACGCTGCAGCACGGCCGGATCGTCCTTGAGGGCTGCAGGCAACTGGTTCAGCACCAGACCGGTGTTTTTTTCCACGCGGACCGGTTCCTGAAAGAGATCGCTTTTACCACTCAGCCAGACCATCGAGCGGTCGTAAAACAGCGTCAGCAGTTCGGCCTTCCAGTCGTTCCAGACGCCGGGACCCACGGCTTCAATGTCGGCTGCCGTCAGCACAAACAGTTTCCGCAAGATGTTTGCGCTGCCAACTTCATGATTGAACTTCAAGAGCACTTCGGGATCGGAAATGTCTCGACGAAACGCCAGTGTCGCCATCAACAGATGGCGGTGCACCAGAAACACCACGATATCGCGCTGATGATCGGGCAGGCCAAGCCGCACGGCGGCCTCCTCGGCCAAGCGTTTCCCGACCTCCGAGTGATCTTCTTCGTACCCCTTACCGGCGTCGTGCAACAGCAACGCGAGATGCAAGAGTTCCTTGTGATTGACTTCACGATAGGCACGGCCGATGGGCCCTGGATCTTTTAGCCGGGCTTCGCAGGCACCAATCGCTCGCAGAGTATGTTCATCCACAGTGTATGAGTGGTACTGATTGAACTGCAGCAGGCAGCGGACATGCGACATCGCAGGCAGAACGCATTCCAGCACACCCGTATCGAACATGCTGCGGAGGACCGGTTCCAGATGACCGGGCCGCTTCAGCAGTTTGAGGAAGGTCTGTTGGGCCACCTCGCTTAACGATTCTCTGGGATAGTTCGCAGCATGGGCTTTGATCTCTAAGGCCAATTGAGGATGAGGCAGCTTACCCAGCGTGGCCGCCGTGTCGTAGAACTCCAGTGCCCCTTCGAGAGTCCGGCAGGTTTCATCACGATGCCGGGCGATTACATCGAGGTATTCCAGGCCGACTCGGTACTTATTGTCGACCCGATAGCTCATGACGAAATTGGCGACCTGACGCAGCACGGGATGCTGACGGTTCCGGGCGACGAAGTCCGATGAGATTTCGGCAATCGCCAGACTGTGCTGGAAATACTCCTGCATGAACCGTTCGACGGATCGTTGCCCGGGGGTCTCGGGAATCCGACGTTCCTCGGAGATGCGCAATTGTTCGTCGCGTGTCAGAATGTCTTGGGGACGTCCCGCAGACAGGTGCAGATTGATCCGCACGCTCATCAGATAGTCATGAGCCAGCACGAGACGACGGACATCTTCCTGCGAGAGTGCGCCCTGCAGTTTCAAGGAGTTCAGATCACTCACGCCATGTCGTGCAAAGCCGACCCATCTGAGCAGGTGCAGATCGCGGAGTCCGCCGAAGGACCGCTTGATGTCGGGCTCCAACTGTAAGACCGCAGCGCCATGTTGGGCTCGTTCCTGAGCACGCGACGATACGCATTCTTCAATGAACGAACCAATCCGCGATTCGACCACTTGCCGCTGAAATCGGTGGGTCAGTTCCTGCACCAGATCCTGAGATCCCCAGAGGCAGCGGGTATCGACCAGTGAGGTCGCGAACTGCGTGTCCTGGCGGGCCATCTTGATGGTGTCGGGGAGCGTGCGGACGCTATGGCCGAGTTTCAGGCCAGCATCCCAGCAGTCTCGAACTATTTGTGAGACGACCGTGTGGAATTCGGGGGGAGCGCCGCGTCCCTCGAGGAACAGCAGGTCAACATCCGAGTAAGGGGCATAATCGCCGCGCCCCGAACCACCGACCGCGATCATCGCCGAAGTGGCGGCGAGAGCATTCCGTGTCGATTCGGGATACGGAGCCAGTGCCTGGGTGTTCAAAGAGTTCAGGAACTCGTCGGTCCACTGGCAGATTGATGCGGCAATTTGCAGACCGGTGGCATGCGAGGCCATCCGCTTTTGAGTCAGTTCACGCACGCCCTCCACCTGTTGACGGAGCTGAGAAATCCGTGTCGTGGTGGCAGGCATAGCGTTTTGTTTTCTCCTGGCTGCCGGCGGACCAGTGTCCACTCAGGCCAGCCTGTCTTCCCCGTGAGATTGCGCCGAACAAGAGACATGAGGTCTGCGGAGCGCTTCGCAGACCTGCATATCACCCTGGCGCGAGGGGCATGATACCTCTGCAGAAGAAAAAAAATCACGCCCAGGGAGACAGATAACAGAGTTGGTCAATCATCAGTTGGTTCCATTCTGCGACGTCGGGGAGCGCATGCCCGACGCCGTGCAGTGACGGAGCGCCACCGCCAAATTTCAAACCGGTGACGCTGCAGGCGTTCTCGCTCGCCTGCAGCATGCCACCAGAGTCGCGCTAGATCGCATCAGGACCGGTTTCACCCGTACGGATGCGGATCACATCGGCCAGGTTGGTCACAAAAATCTTGCCGTCACCAATTTGACCCGTGCGGGCAATGTTGGTGATGGTCTGCAGAACCTTGGCGACTTCATCGTCAGCCACGGCGACTTCGAGCTTCACTTTGGGCAGGAAGTCGACGGTGTATTCTGCACCGCGGTAGGTTTCCTTGTGGCCTCGTTGACGTCCGAACCCACGGACTTCAGTGACGGTCATGCCTTGGACGCCAGCCTGGGTCAGGGCGTTCTTGACGTCTTCCAGCTTGTAGTGTCGCAGAACTGCTTCAATCTTTTTCATGATCTTGCTCCTAAACGCTTGTTTGATGAGAGTGATGAGTTTTCGATTGACGAATCAGGCGACCATTAGATGGCGTCCACGCCCGATTCACCGGTCCGAATGCGGACCATTTCTTCCATTTCGGTGACGAAGATCTTCCCGTCGCCGATTTCACCGGTGCGGGCCGACTTGATGACCGTATCGATCACCGCCTGGGCCATGTCGTCAGAGACGACGACTTCGATCTTCGCTTTGGGCAAGAAGTCGACGGTGTATTCCGCACCGCGGTATTGTTCTTTGTGGCCCTTCTGGCGTCCAAAACCACGCGTTTCGGACACGGTCATCCCCTGAATCCCTACGGCTGTCAGGGCGTCTTTCACTTCTTCCAGTTTGAAGTGCCGGATAATGGCTTCGATCTTTTTCATGATGATCCCTTTCAGTCGTCGAGACGTGAGCTAAATTGAGTAATTCCGTCGATGTCACTGGGGCAGTTATAAGGCGTCGTCACCGGTCTCGCCCGTGCGGACCCGCACGGCTTCATCGAGCGGCATGACCAGTACGCAGCCATCTCCCACTTCGCCGGTACGAGCCGCCGTAACGATGGTCCGGACCGTATGCGAGCAGTCGATATCCGCAACTGCGACTTCGAGCTTAATTCGAGGAGTAAAGTCGACGGCGTATTCCAGTCCCCGATAGACTTCGGTATGGCTGGGCGTATGACCGCTGCCGCGGACTTCACTGACCGTGATGCCCTGCACCCCAAGAGTCACCAAGGCATTCCGTACCTCATCAAGTTTGTGATAACGGATGATGGCTTCGATCTTTTTCATGGTCAGCACCACATTTCGGTGACTTGGTAACTCGCTGAATGCTGGCGACAAGTGACTGTATAGAAAACGGTGTGCCGCGAATACATAAAAAGATTTGATGCATTTTTGTGTTTGTGTAACCTGTTGTTTTGTCTCTGGTTACGAGATTGGCCAAGTATTCGGCGTTCAACTCCCGAAATTGATCCTCTGTGTGTATGGCTGTGACACCGAGCCATTTCCCGAGGGAGATCGGGATGGAAAACGTTATTTTCCAGTTAGAAATGTGCATGTCACACAAACGTGACAGCAATTCCTATGACTGTGGCGCGCCTGGCTTCTGTCTGAGTGCCAGCGGCCGGTCAGCGAAATTGCTCGCCATCCAGCTTGTGGTTCTTCATCAAACGGTACAACGTGCCACGGGGGAGTTCCGCTTCTTCGGCTGCGGCTTTCACATTGCCGTGATGTTTCGCCAGAAGCTGGGTGAGATACTCTGCTTCAAAGCGTTGAACACAAAGTTCGCGCTGAGCGAAAAAACCGCGAGCGGCATTCGTGGCATCGTGCCCCGACCGGTCCGCGGGTTCTCCCGCACTGGCGATCAATTCATCCGGCAGATCATCGAGCGAGATCATGGAACGCTGGGTCAGGGCAATTCCGCGTCGGATGACGTTCTGCAGTTCGCGAATGTTGCCGGGCCAGCGGTAGTGCGACATCACGTTGTAAGCCTCAGGGGAGAGGCCGACCACTTGCTTCCCCATTTCCCGGCTGAAACGCTGAGAGAAATGTTCCGCGATCAGGCCGAGATCATCGCCCCGGTTGCGTAACGGTGGTAAATCAACGCGGACGACATTGATCCGATAGTACAAGTCCTCGCGGAACAGCTTCTCGCGGATCATCTGTTCCAGGTCACGAGCAGTCGCTGCGACAATTCGCACGTTGACTTTGATTTCTTCCCGACCGCCGACACGTCGCAGTTTTCGCTCCTGGAGAGTTCTCAAGAGCTTCGCCTGCAACATCAGCGGGAGTTCGCCCACTTCGTCGAGGAAGAAGGTGCCGCCGTCCGCATATTCGAGCAGGCCAATGCGCCGACTGTCCGCCCCGGTAAAGGCTCCTTTTTCGTGGCCGAAGAATTCACTTTCAAGCAGGTTTTCCGGAATCGCCCCGCAATCGACTGCCACAAAAGGATGCTGGGCACGGCGACTGCGGTGATGAATCGAGCGGGCGACTAATTCTTTTCCGGTCCCCGTTTCCCCACGGATGAGGATATCGACGTCGGTCGGAGCGACCTGGTTGATCGTTTCAAACACCTTGCGCATCTGAGGACTGCTGCCGACAAAGTCGTCGAACTGATGGGGCAGTTCCCGTTGCCGTCGTAAAATGTCGGCTTCAAGCGTGGTGCGTCGCAACGACAACAGCTGTTCGATGGCCGCCCGCAATTCGCCCGTGGCGATGGGTTCCAGCAGGAGATCTCCGGCCCCCAGCCGCAGTCCGCGTGTGGCGAGCGTGACATCGGCTGACTGAGCCACCAGTAACACCGGCAGTTCTCGGTCGACCTCGCGAATGGTCGCCAGATGCTGCAGCCCATCGCGATCGGGTGGGCGATGCGCGATCACCAGAAGATCGGGCCAACCGGCTTCAATTCGTTGGTCGGCCGTCTCGGCATCGGCTACGTGCTCAATTTCCCAGGACTCGACCGCCTGCAGGTCTGCCAGCCAGGGTTCCGCAGCATGCGGGTCATCGACGATCAGGATGCGGGCCGATTTCATAAGCGATCGTCGATGAAACTCCTACGAGGTCAGAAGCTGCTATCTTACCGCCGCTCTGTCGTGGCTGTCGATTCGTATTCGTCCTCGAATTGTGGCTTTGCGGACTTTCGGAAGGGGGCATGGGTCGCTTAGGCTGTCGCTGCAAAGGCAGGGCACCAGTTACGAGCAAGATCGAGTTTCGGCATGGCAGCGTGGATTATCGGACTAGCGGGTCTGTTCGGCGGGTTGGCTGCCTATTGGCTGGAACGTCGGATTGCCTGGGAACGACGCGGCCTGGCCATGCCGGTGTCCCCGACTTGGCTGATCCGGCTGCGTCCGGTGCTGGTGACGCTCGCCATCATGGGGCTGTCAGCAGCCACACTCACGGCGGAATGGCAATTCCAATCGTTGAACACCCCGGAAGTGCAGCCTTCTGAGCATGGACGTGTGGCTCGAACGGTCTATCATGTCGTTCTGGTAGCGTTGTTGGTGCTCGGAACGGTGATTGACCTGGATTGTTATCTGCTTCCCGATGCGATCACGATGACGGGGCTCGCGATGGGTGTGCTGGGAGCGGTGATCTTTCAGGAATTGCAGATTGCCCACCTCTGGGTTGATTGGGTGTATGCCGTTCCACAACTGCGAGGGCCATATATTCCAGTCTGGTACGACCAATACCGCTGGTTGCACGCGCTGCTGTGGTCGGTCACAGGAGCTACCTGTGGAGCCGGGGTGACGCAAGGTGTCCGCTGGCTCAGTCGGCGAATTCTCGGGCAGGAGGCTATGGGCCTGGGTGATGTCACCTTCATGGCGATGATCGGGAGCTTCCTAGGCTGGCAAGCGGTCCTGATCATTTTCACCGTGGCACCTCTGACGGGCCTCTGCTTTGCCATCGCGGGGCGACTGCTGGCGAATCGGCCGTACTTGCCGTATGGCCCCTGTCTGGCTGCCGCGACCGTGATCGTCTTATTTGGATGGTCGTGGTTTTGGGCAGAAACCCGCTCGCTGTTCAGCGACCTGACGGGACTGGGGATCATCCTCGCCGCTGCCCTTGGGACATTGTGCCTGCTGTTACTCGGGCTGAGAGCCTATCGCCAGATCCCTACCGGGATTTCGACTTAGACGGAGAACTGCTTACCAGGCCACGGAGGACTCAGGAGAGAGGGCCGGAACTACTTCCAGAAAATCTGCAAGCACCTCCGCCCCTACCCCTCTCTCCCAAGTACGCCGTGTTCTCTCTCGCCGGCTGGCGATATTCCGCCATTTGGTGAACGGAAACTATTACGGAGTCGTAATCGCATTGTGACAACCAGATTTTCCAATCTGCGAATCTCGACTCAGATTTTCCGATGAAGGCAAGCCGATGCGGGAAATCGCTTTGCGCGTTCCCTGGGCAGAGCCTGACCAAATGACCGACACGAGGGCAATCCGGGCGGCATCCGTCCATGCCATCAGCCGGTCAGGAAAATGCCGTCCTTAGCGGGGTTTTGAAAGAAACGTCCCACACAGGCCGAAAGTTTTCTGGAAATTCACACCGTGGCATATCCGTTGCTCATTCGACGCTATTGTCCCACCCCAGCCAGAAAATCGTCCTGCAAACTGGTTACGCCCCATCCAAGGATCGGGTCAATGGCATCCGTCATCTCACCGCCGACGTCTAGCAGCGTGGTATTCGACTACCTCGTGCTGGGCGATCTGCGCGAGTTGCTGGATCAGTCGAACGACACGTGCCATTGCCGGTGGCTGATTGCGGTCCTGGACCGTCTTTTGACGGACCGTCCCACGTTAGATCAGGTGGTGCTGCTGACAGGGGGACGCAGCGAGCAGGCCGACTCCGACTTCTACGCCAAGCTGCAGCGTCTGCGGGACCGCGTGGCTCACCGTAAGCCGTATCTCATTCTGGCCAATGAAATTCGGTGCGATTTGCAGGCCCTGTTCGGCCCGAGTCTGCGGTCCTGAGTCCCTCGTGACTCTCTGCTCAGCATTCCCGCTTGGCGGCCAAATCCCGCTACTATTGCTCACTGCGTCGGCCGCGTCGGGTCGCTTCGAGTTGTTCGCGGGCATGGTCGACAAATGTGCGGAGTTCCTGATTGTCGGAGTACAAGGTGACCACACTGTTCCAGATGGTCCGCGCTTCAAAGACTTTGCCTTCGTCAGCCGCGGCGTCGGCCCGGGCTAAGGCCTGTTCGATGATCTGCACGCGATCGAGCTTGTCGCCCCCCGCCACCGTGATTTCCGCGATTTTCTGCTTCGCCAGCAGCACATAAACCCGCTCATCCGGCCGATTGGCCAGCAATTCGACCATGCTTTCGTAGACTTCCAGGGCGGAGACACGATCTTCGATACCCCCCGAAAGATACTTCTGGGCTTCGAGGAAGAGCCGCTCTCCCTCGGACTTCGCGGGGCGCGGGCCACGGTTACGGGCCTGCTGCTCGGCAAAGTACATATCGGCTTTATCCAACAACTGCTGGGCTTCAACAGCATGAGTTCCCTGCGGAAAGCGTTGCAGCAATTCCGGCAGATACTTGTTCTTGGCATCGACCCAGCGTGTGGGGTCTTTCTCGGCCATCAGAGCCTGAGCCCGCGACCATAAATAACCTTCGCTGGGATAGAGAGCCCGTTGGATCTGCCAGGCGATCAACCCGACGACGATGGTCAGGCAAGCCGCGAGAAACCAGAGCTTCTCGTAGATTGGCACCTGTTCCTGCTTCTTTTTTTTCTTCTTCTTTCGGGTGGGGTCGAGTTTCGTTGTTCCGTCAACACCCGCCGTTTTCGTGACTCCGCCAGCTAATGTTTCGCCCACCAGACTGGCCTGGCGCGAAACCTTCTCGATGACGTCGTCAATGGCGACCTGCAGGGCCAACGCATCGAAAATCCGCTCTTCGGGGTCTTTTTCCAAGAGCCGATCGACCAGTTCTTCCAGCCAGATAGGAATGTCGGGGGCGAGTGAACTGACCCGTGGCGGATCGTCTTGCAGGTGTTTGACCAACAGCTCCCCCGCGTTGTCGCTGTCGAACGGTGTTTCTCCCGTGAGCATTTCGAAGAGAACGCAACCGAGGGCGTAAAGATCGGTTCTCCGATCGACCGGGGGCTTGCCACGAATCTGTTCGGGGGCCATGTAGGCATAGGTGCCGACAGTCTTGCCCGCAGCGGTCAAAGCCGTCGCGGTGGTATCACGAGCAATCCCGAAGTCGGTGAGTTTGACCTGGCCATCAGGACTGAGAAGCAGATTGGCCGGTTTCAAATCGCGATGAATGACCCCCGCGGTATGAGCATGTTCCAAAGCTTCGGCGACCTGGCGGGCAATGCCAATGGCTTCTTCCCAAGGCAACCGTTTTCGCTGTTTAAGGACACCCTCCAGCGACCCGCCCTGGACCAACTCCATGGCATAGAACCGCTGTGTTCCCACTTTCCCGCCACCAAAGTACCGGACGATATGGGGGTGCTGCAGTTTTTTGAGGATGGCGATCTCACGTTCGAACCGCTGCTGCACCTGCGGCGAATCGTTGACATCGGGGGAGAGAACTTTAATGGCGCACGGGATGCCCGTTTTGGTGTAAGTGGCTCGATAGACCACGCCCATGCCCCCGGTGCCAATTCTGTCACCGAGTTCGAACGGACCAATCATCCGCTTCGACATGGAACAACCTATCCCGCGATGTGGCTGTGAAAAGGAACTGCGCTAGGACCTGTAGAACGGTAGCCTGTAGGTGAGACGAGGATGAGGGGGCAGCATCGTCTGAAACCCGGAACCGGCGTGTCGTACTGCGAACTATCTTATTCTGATTGGCCCGATATCGCGACGCAACGCCGTTCTCGGCACTCAACGGGAAACTGCTGGAAGTCTGCACACCTGGGTTACTGCACCAGCGGGGCAAAACGACGGACAATCTCACGGGCACTCCGTAACCCATCGACTGCGGCGCTCACAATTCCTCCGGCGTAACCTGCCCCTTCTCCCACGGGGTACAGGCCGGAAATTGTCGGACATTCGCGGGTCTCAAGATCACGGTCCATGCGAATCGGTGAACTGCCCCGCATTTCTGGACCGACGAGAATGGCCTGCTTCAAAAAGTCTCCCTTGAGTTTGCCATCCATGATCGGCAAAGCCTGACGCAGAGCCGCAACGACGACCGGTGGTAGAACAGCGTCTAACGCCAGGGGAGACTGCCCGCGTTGATACGAACAGTCGTACTGAGTTCCCGGAGCGGGAGCACGCGCTGCAAGGAATTCTCTCGCGGACTGCACCGGCGTGAAATAATTCCCCCCCGCCAACTGAAACGCGGCGGCTTCATACCGGCGTTGCAGAAACATGCCAGCTAAAGGATGGTCGCTGCCAAATTCTTCTGGATTGAGCGTCACCATCACGCCACTGTTAGCGAAGGGCGTATCGTGCCGGGAGTTGCTCATGCCGTTCGAGCAGAAACAGTCGGGTTCAGAAATGCTGGGGATAATGATGCCTCCGGCACACATGCAGAAGGTGAAGACATCGCGCGAGCCCCGAGCCTGCAGCGTGTAGTCCGCCGCGCCCAGCAGTTGTTCGTAGGCGGGTTTGCCATACTTGTGGTGATTGATCTGCCGCTGCGGTTGTTCGATCCGCAATCCCAACTGAAAGGCTTTCGGCTGAATGGGCACCTGCAAGCCGTGCAGTATTTCGATCGTGTCGCGGGCACTATGACCAATGGCCAGCACGACCAGAGAACTGGCCAGAGAACCGCAATTCGTCTGCACACCCACAACGCGGCCGTTCTGCAGGTCGAGTCGTTCCAATGCACATCCAAAACGATACTCGCCGCCGAGCGCTTCAATCTTGCGACGAAAGTTACGGCAGATCATCGGGAGCTTATTGCTGCCGAGGTGAGGACGGTTCTCGTACACGATCGAGGCTCGGCCGCCGCATTCCACGAATCGCTCAAGCACCCAGTCGACATCGGGGCCTTCCAGTCGGCAAGTCAGCTTGCCATCGCTGAAGCACCCGGCTCCGCCTTCGCCAAACAGGTAGTTGTTATGCAGTTCAAACGGACCACCGGCATCGAACGCACGGACCGCAGGCACGCGTTCTTTCACCGGTTGCCCACGTTCCAGAATGATGGGACGATACCCCTTCCAGGCGAGGTAATAACCCGCCAACAGACCGGCTGGCCCTGAACCGACGACAATGGGACGGTTTTCGAGGGCAGCCGGGCCCGGTTCCGGATCATCGAATATCGGGGCCACATACGGCTGCACGTCGCCATGCAACTTTGCCTGCACGCGGGGCGACTGCAGCACTTCGGTGGGAAGGTCAACCGTAGCGGAATAGACGAATTGCAGATCACGAGCCGAGCGGGCGTCGAGACTCTTTTTCAGAATACGCCAGCGCAAGAGATCGTGGGGCTGCACACCCAACCGGCGTGCCGCCAGTCGTGGCAACTCGGCTTCGGGCGCCTCAACGGAGAGTCGCAGATTCGCAATACGGAGTGACATGGGCGATCTATGTGTGAGCACAGTTCTCTAAACGTGGCCTAAGATGGCGGTTTTGCGGGGTCGGAATCAAGTCGCTCTCCCGACGAGTCTGGGGTTCTCAAGCCCAATTGATCCATTCGTCGATACAATCGCGCCCGCGGAATCTGCAGCCATTCTGCTGTCTGCGTGATGTGGTTTTGAGTGTCTGCTAGAGCCTGTTGAATCAGATTCCGTTCGGTTTCCTCTAGAATCTGATCGAGCCCGCGCGAGGGAACCCGCACTGGTCCCAGACGCTGAGCATCTTGTCCCGCCCGGAAGCGAAACGGCAGGTGCACTAGCGAGATTTGTCCTGTCGTGCAGGCCGCATGAGCTTCCTCAACCACCTTGCGAAATTCATCCAGATTGCCGGGCCAGCGATACCGTTCCCATTGGGTCCAGACATCATCGGCCACGCCATTTACGTGTTGTGGCTGATTACGATTGCACTGTTCCACAAAGAATTGGCCAAGGGTTTTGATGTCGGTTCCTCGTTCGCGCAGCGGCGGCAATTCGATCGTCAACGCGGACAGGCAGTACCACATGTCACGCGAGAACACATCTTCAGCGATCAATGTCTCGATTGGAGCCGATGTGGCGGCAATGACACGGACGGTTGACTCGTTCGACGAACGCTGCAGCAGCGTCAACAAGCGTTCCTGCAGATCGGCGGGGGCAGCGTCAATGTCATTCAGATACCAAGTGGTGATGGTGGGAGCGTCATCTTTCTCGGGCCTCGACTCCGTTTCCAGCGCTCGCTTGATGAGTAGCTTCAGTTCATTCGTCGGGGTCAAGCGGCAATCGAACCATTGAAACGTGGCGGTGGCTGGCATTCCGGTTTGATGAATCGACCGGGCCAGGTGTTCTTTACCAGTCCCCGGTTCGCCACGCAGGCACACGGGCGAGCGGGTTTGCCGGGCCAGTTGAGCCTGCGTCAAGACTCGCAGCATCGCGGGGCAGCGGCCAATCACCGACTTCTCGCCGAAGCGGCGGCGATGTTCATAGCGTAACGCCGAGAGTTCGGCAGAGAGCGATGGAAAAATGTCGGGCACGGGGAGATTGGCCGACCAGGGGGGCTCCAATTCGATGATGCCCAGTATCGCCAATAGACCGTCCGCGTCTGTCCCACGAATGGGCCAAAACTGAATGACTCTGGATTCCGGTGCGGCTCGCTGATGCGGCCAGGTGATGCGGCAACGCGCCGCTTGGCCCTGCCAGACGACGTCGGGCGGGTTCATCGCCGCCAGAAGAGCCTCGACCGTGTGATCATCGGGATTGGAAAGGCTCAAGGCCTTTTGTCCCAGGACTTCCGCAGCAGGCCAACCCGAGGAGGTTTCGCAGCCATGATTGAACAGCACGACTCGATGCTGAGAATTGACCACGAACATCGGGGTCAGGGAATCCCGCAGCCAGACAAGACTCCGAGTTGTGGATGAACGTCGAGTAGTCATGCAATTCCTGATGGCAAAGTCACGCCAGATTCCTACATCAGATAAGTGATCGGCAACAAGTTTCCGAATTTTTGCCGAACTGTGTTTGTTCGGTGACAATAAGCTGTCACCGCAAATCGCGAAAGTAGAACAGGTGTGCTTCAAACATTCTGAAACAGTAGTCGTGGAGTTAGCCAGACCCAAGGGCTGATTCTATTCGTTCCAGCGGAGACAAGGTTTCTATCTGTGAGTGGCCAGGAGATGGTCATGCTTACCCGGGTGGCGAACTTGGTTTCGAAAAGAAGTGTCTGAGGCAAACTCAATTCTAGGAATCTGGCAGGATATTGGTCGTCGATTGTGAATATAGGAGCCTTCAGTAGCGCGATGCCATCGAATGAACCGGTGATGGCTGCTTGGCTTTATTGCCCCCGCTGCGGGCGGAGCGTGAGTTTCGGCAAGAGTTTGCAACAGGATTTGGTCCGGGTTGCCATCCAACTACAAATCCAACGCATCGGGACACAGATTCAATGTCGTAACTGTCGCTCATCGTTTGTGTTACGTGAAATGCCCTGGGGTGATCCTTCGCCAGGGTCGGAAAACCTGGACGACGAGGAATCCCGGCAGGCGACCTCCAGCCCATCGGACCTTGAGGAGTTCATCGACTCGGCGGAACTGGATGACGAAGATTGAGGGTGGCAGATTCTGCCGATCTCGCACCAATCCCAGGCGACATCACCTCGATTCGTTCCGTGTGCTGAGGATTTCCTCAAGCTCGACTTGGCAATTTCTGCCTCTCTCGCTAAAACCCTCGCCGGTGTCGGCCCGGATGGTCGCGGTGGCTCATTCGCCATCCCTCCAGATTGGCCACACTCTCCCAATCTCCTGATCTCACATCTCGTTGGTTTGCCCGTTGACTCAAGGACCGTCTGGTCTCAAGGTCATCGTCTCGTCTCACATCCGCCGCTTCACGGTCGATGTCACGAGTACGGTTCCGTACGTCATCACGTCAGTAAATGGGCAGTTCCTGGAGCGATCGATGACTTGGACAACGCGTCATACAAGTCGACTATTAGCAAGCTGCATGATTTGTGCAGCCATTCCGGCTTGCCAGTCGCCCTATCAGCGCCAACTGGCCCACAGCCAGATGATGTCGCGGCAAATGTACATGCAGAATCAGCAGTTGGCCGCTGAGCATAACGGCCTCAACGGTACATTAGGGACACTGGCTGCCGACAAGCAACGGTTGGAACAGGAAAACCAGTCGCTTAAAGCGAATCTCGATCTGGCCAACCAGCGGATTCAAAATATGTCCGCCGCCAATAATCAACTGGCGGACAAGTATCGCGACTTCTTGACCAGCAGTACCAACACCAACCCGTTGAGCCAGGATCAGACCCGACGCCTGGAAGAATTGCGCCAGAAGTATCCTGAATTCGAGTTTGATCCGCAGACCGGCGTGAGCAAGTTCAGCACCGATTTGCTCTTCACATCAGGCAGCGATCAGATCACCCCACGGTCTCTGGAGATTCTGCGGGAATTCTCCAACATCGTGAATCAACCCGATGCGGAAAGCCTGAAAGTGCTCGTCGTCGGCCATACCGATGACCAGCCGATTGCCAAGGCTCGAATGCGGCATGCCACGAACTGGCATCTTTCCACCAACCGGGCTTGTTCGGTGGTCACCGCATTGCGAAAGCATGGGATTGCCGAGGGACGGATGGAAGCTGCGGGGTATGGCGAAACACAGCCTCTCACGCCGAACACCAGCGATGCGGCCCGGGCGAAGAATCGCCGCGTGGAAATTTTCCTGCTGGCACCGGATATGAGCTTTACCGCTTGGGATGCCAGTGGTCCGCATCTGAAGTAGTTGACCACGAAAGCCAACCGCATGTACGGCGTGTTGCTCCATCTACTGCAGCCGTATGGCTTAGGTCTGTGGGGACTCACCATCAGTTTGCTGTGGGTCTACTGGCGATACCGGGAATATCGCCGCTCATTACGTTGGCCGGTGATTTGTCTCGCCATCGTCTTGATCGACTCGCTACCGATCAGCGTCTGGTGTACCAATACGATTCTTGAGCGGCAATTCCCACGTGTGACGGAGCGGCCGGCGGAATTGCGGGCGATTGTAGTGCTCGGGGGCGGTGCGATTCCCCCGCGATCCGAACAGGATGTCACCCGCCCCGGTCTCTCATCATTGCTTCGAGCCTTGCGTGCCGCGGAGCTCTATCATCAGGGACCACCCTGTCTGGTTGTCGTCTCCGGGGGCTGGCCCGATCCTGAAGGCGGCATGGCGAGTGCCGGTGCCACGATGGTCGATGTGCTAGTTCAGAATGGTGTGTCGGTTGCTGATATCGTGCTGGAAGAACGCTCGCGAAATACGTCACAGAATGCGGCCTTTTCCGCGGAGATTTTGCGGGAACGTGGCATCACCGACCATGTCGCCTTGGTCACTAGTGCGGCTCATCTGTGGCGATCCGAACGGCTATTTCGCCGGGAGAAGATCGCCGTGACTCCAGTCGGATGTGATTACCATACCGACAAGCTGGAGACCGGTGTGTGGCTGTTCTGGCCCGCAGGTGACGCGGTTTCCATGAATCAGGACGCGTTCCACGAGTACCTGGGCATGGTTGCCTACGCGTGCCTCGGTCGCTTCTGAATTACTTGGAAAGTAGCGACTTTAAGGGCACGCTCCATCCCGGTAGCAGTGAGGCGAACTCCAACACGCTGTCGGCTGCAACCAGTTGCACGGGTTCATCACTGCGAAAAATCTGTGCGAGTTCGCGTTCCGGATCAATCACACAGACCGTGTTCACGCCCACGGTTAAAAGTTCAGAGACCTTCTTCAACAGATCGGTCCAGCGATCGGATGGCGATTTCACTTCGAAGACTAGGTCCGGTGGGACTTCGGGATAGCCTTCTGGCGATTGGTCTGTTGGCAACTTCGTAAAACTGTAGTAGGCGACATCGGGGCCGCGCACGGTATCCGGATTTCGTTCGGTGATAACACCCGAGTCGTTACTGATGACCCGACCAGACCTGTTCGTTCTGAGATAGAAACCCAATTCGATAATAATTTGCGCGCAAACTAAACCGTGCAAAAACCCTGGCGAAGGCATTTCGATCACCCTCCCGGCAATGAGTTCGGAATGGGGGTGAGCCGATTTCAGCGTGCGGAATTCTTCGGCGGAGATGAACCGCTGAGGAACGGTTGCCGTGGACATCGTTTGTTCCTCCCTCGCTGTTGCTTCAGCCTCGGTTGCGACGGAAGCCCCGAAGAATGATCTTCAGGGCTTCCCATCGGCATCCATTATTTGTTCAAAGTCGCTGTTATTCGACGATGATATCTTTCACGGTGTGGCCGCTCGGGATCATCGGCAGCACGTGTTCCTGATACGGGCAGATCACGTCGAGCAGGTAAGGCTGATCGGAGTTCAACATTGCTTCCAGAGCTTTGGGGAACTCTTTCTTGCTGCGCACCTGCTGAGCTTCCATGCCGAAGCCCCGTGCGATCTGCACGAAGTTCGGATAGGTCTCTTCATAGTGACCCCCCGCCCCCTGACCGACCGCTTCGGGATGATCCACCGGCCCGAGATACGTATGGGCACGGTTGCCATCGTGGAAGCGATCTTCCCACTGCATCACCATGCCGAGGTGCTGGTTGTTGAGCAGCAGGATTTTCACGGGCAGGTTTTCACATTTCAGGGTCGCGAATTCCTGCACGTTCATCAGGATCGAACCGTCGCCGTCGATATCGACCACGAGGGAATTCGGATGTTGGGCCTGCACCCCCATAGCAGCGGGCAAACCAAAGCCCATTGTGCCCAGGCCAGAACTGCTGAGCCAGGTGCGTGGTTTGTTGAACTTGTAGAACTGGGCCGCAAACATCTGGTGCTGGCCGACCCCCACGGTGATGTAGGTGTCGCGTTCTTTTGTCATCTGCCAGAGTTGATCGATGGCATACTGCGGCAGGATGAAATCGCCAGCATCCTTGTACTTCAGCGGATACTTGTCACGCCATTCGTTGATCTGCTTCCACCACGCCGAGATTTCCGGCACGTCTTCATCGGCGACCAAAGCATTCAAGCCCTGCAGCACATCTTTGATGTTGGCCACCACGGGCAGGTGGGCCTTCTTGTTCTTGTTGACTTCCGAGGGATCGATGTCGACATGCACGATCTTGCCATGCTTGGCAAATTCGGTCAGCTTACCAGTCACGCGGTCATCGAAACGCACACCGAAAGCCAACAGCAGGTCGGCTTCATTGATTGCATAATTCGAGTAGACGGTGCCGTGCATGCCGAGCATGTGCAGCGATTGCGGATCGTCGCCGGGGAAGGCCCCCAGACCCATCACGGTCATCGCGACGGGGATATTGGTCTTCTTGGCGAACTTGGTGAACTCTTCCGCGGCATCGGACTGAATGATGCCCCCGCCGATGTAAAAAATCGGCTTCTTCGATTCCTTGATGGCAGCGAGAATCTGACGGATCTGGTTCGGATGCGGCTTCCGCACTTCCGGATGGTAACCGGGCAGGTTCATCGGCGGATCGAGGTCGGGCTCTTCCGCGAACTTGGTGAGCTGGACATTCTTCGGCACATCGATCAGCACCGGGCCCGGGCGACCTGTGTTCGCAATGTAGAACGCCTCTTTCACAATGCGTGGAATTTCTTTCGGGTCGGTCACCAGATAATGGTGCTTGGTGATCGCCCGACAGATTTCGATGATCGGCGTTTCCTGGAACGCGTCGGTGCCGATGACCGTGGTTGGCACTTGGCCGGTGATTGCGACCAGCGGGATGCTGTCCATCTTGGCATCGGCAATGGCGGTCACCAAATTGGTAGCACCGGGACCGCTGGTACCCATGCAGACACCCACCTGGCCGGTGGTGCGGGCAATCCCTTGAGCAGCAAAGGCCCCGCCTTGTTCGTGCCGCGGCAGAATCGTGCGGATCTCATCCCGGTGATAGGTGAGGGCCTGATGCAGTGGCATGGTACAGCCACCGGGGTAGGCGAAAATCAGGTCGGTGCCCTGCCGAATCAGCGCCCGGACCAGTACCTCGGCCCCGTTCAACTCGGCAGGTTGAGTGGTTGGAGCGGTACACGGTTGGGGTTGCGTAGCGACAGACACGGGAGCTTTCCTTCTGAACAGACACAGATTCAGGAACAGGGCAGGTCGACAGATTCGGCCTGCAAAAAATGTTTCGGCGCACAGTCGCGCCAGTCAACAGTTTAGACTTCCGACACGGCTGATTCGAGTCCGGTTCGTTCACTTCGTCTCGCAAATGCGGAAATCCCCGGTGAGACAACCGGATCGACTCAAAACGGCCGTCGATGCCGTAAACTATTGTTGGGGAAATGGATACGCATCTGTCAGCCCGACAGTTGTAGCGGTTTTTCGGGCGGCCAAGCGGAATAAGCCGTCGCTGTTTTTGTGCCGCGTTGCCAGTTCTGAAAGAGAACTAGAATGAGGACCGCCGTGGCAAAGCAGAGCCCCAACAGGGCGGGCTGATACCGGAGGCCATCGCTGTCGACCAGAAAGAACCAGTCCCAGAGCCCCCCTTGCGGGACGTGCCCCCCGTACTTATTTCGGACCAGTTCCAGCCCGTTGTAAGCAAAATGGAAGGCGATGCCGGGGAACAGACTGCGGGTGCGGACGGCAACCAGCCCGAGCACCAAGCCCAGCAGCGAGGCATTCAGCACCTGCTGCGGAATCATGTGAATGATGCCGAACGTCAGGGCGGATAAGACGATCGCCAGCCCTTCGCGGCCACCCCGTTTGAAGCCGCTGAGCAGGAAACCCCGGAAAGCAATTTCTTCGCAGATGGCCGGTGCCACGGCGAAGGCCAGTAATGGCATCCACCAACTGAAGTCATCGCGGGCAATGGTTGACAGAACTTCCGTCACGCTTTCGGGCAAGGGGGGGAAGAACCAGCTCATGCGGGCTGCGAATTCGAGCGACAACGGATGCAGCACGACTGCCAGTACCATTGCCAGGGGAATCGCAAACAAGCCCGGCCATTTCAGGCGGAATGTTTCCCCGACGCTCGATGTCAGCATCACCCCCATGAACAACGGCGGCGTCGCCACGATGACGAGTTGTTGAATGATGAGCAGTTGCATCATCAACACGCCGCGCTGATCCGGCGTGGCTCGCTGCAACGGTGTTTGAAAGACTTTCATCGCTGCAAACTGCAGCAGCATGATCAGCACAAAGCAGAACATCGCTTCAGAGAACGACGGGGTCGCTTCTTTGTCTCGCAGCAGGTGCCGCAGCCACAACCGCACATCAAAGCGTTCGGCTTCTCGGAACAACACGTCTTCGCTGCCGAACTGATCGATGGCCCACCATAACGCCAGAATGCTGTAACCGAACGAAGTACACAGCACTGGCAGAATGTAGACCGTCATGGATGACGCCGTTGGCGACAGCAGGCCTTTCAGCAGTAGCGCCGGTCCCATCACCGGCATCACGCTGTAAAACGGCTGCATTTCGACGGCAGGCGACAGACAGAAAACTGTGAGACCTAATGTCACCATCAGCAACGGCGTCAAATAATACTGGCCTTCTTTGCTGCTGCGGGCGAAGGTCGCAAAGGCGAGACACAATGCACTGAATAACGCCGACAACGGCACCAGCATCACCACCACCCACATCAGCGCAGTGACTGGCGGCAATGCTAAATCGACCATCCGTGACATCGCCCCGGATTCGGCGAGCGAGACCATGTATTTGCCGGTGAAGCCCAGGCTCGACAGATTGAGAATGGCCGTTGCCGCGCTGAAGAGTTGCACGGTGAGGAACTTACCCAGGACGATCTCGGTCCGTGACGCCGGGCAGATGAGCAGCGTTTCCATCGTGCCGCGTTCTTTTTCCCCGGCTCCTAAATCGATTGCTGGGTAGAACGCACCCGTGAGCGACATGATCACCAGGAGCGCGGGAAAGAGTTTGCTCCAGACATTCGCGGCCAGTTCTTCCTGCCGTGCGAGATCAATGGCATCGGCATGGACCGGTTCCGGCAAACTGGCGGGGAGACCCACTTCTTCCAAGGTCTTCCGCAGAATGGCCCGTTCCCAGTTGTCGAGCACGTGCTGCACGCGGTTGGCCGCAATCAGCGACTTCTCGTCGGCACTGTTCTGCAGCAAAGCCGGGCGGGGATAGTCGAACGCGGCGGCTTGATCACCGCGCTGCAGAACTTCCGCTTTCATCCGTTCCAGGTTGTTCGCGAACCCTTCGGGGATCACGATGAGCACCTGCATTTCGCCATCATTAAATCGTGTGCTCAAGTCGTCTGTGAGCTGTGTCGCCTGCTCTTTCAGACGGGCCAGCGAGGCCACATCGCCTGCCTGTTGAGCCGTGAATATCTGCGAGGTCAGTACTTCCCGTTGTGCCAGCAGCTCTTTCATGGGTGTCGCAACCGCGAGCAAGGCCTGCTGGCGGGGCGTGTCGGCATGGCTGTCGGTGATCACTTCCAGTTTGCTGGCATCGGCCGGATTGCGGAACCATTCTTCCGCAAAGTGATGATCGGCAAGTAACGGTGGATCGTCTGGGAGCGAAGCCGTGCCCAGCACCACCACGGTGCGTGGCTGTTCCGAGAACAGCACCGTCAGTTGCACCATGCCGATGCCCAGCGCGGGATACAGCAGAATCGGCAACACGGCGATCATGAACAGCGTCCGGCGATCGCGGAGCTGATCGAGCACTTCCCGGCGGAATATCAGGCCAACGTTACGCCAACGCATGGAATTTACCGATTGGATGAGTTGGAAACCGGATTAGCTTGATCATCCAATCCTTTGTCGTGTGATTCCCATTCCAGCCATGTCTTTACAGTCATTGCATCTATTGGTATCGCTTCAAGGAGTTCACTAATGCTAGTCGCACCGCGAACTTGGTCTGCTTGTGACTCGGTCAGAAGAGCATGAACTCCAATTAGATGTTTTCCCGGCTTCAATTTAGATTCCGAGATGCTACTTGTTCTTGCTAGGAGATCATGTGGTGCATTAACTGCTGCAAAGTACCTAGTGCCAACTTCGCCATCATGGACCAAGTTGTCGCGCGAAATTTGCGCATTTACATAAGCAGTGAACTGGTCAGGGTGTGTAAATGCCTCGCCGAAGACCAAGTTCGATGTGAGTACCCCAGCAGCATTACTGTCCTCCGAAGACCAAAGGGCAATCTCGTCACATATTCCTAACTCTTGATGATCTTGCTCAACGACAGTGTATATTTTCAGTGATTTGATGTTGTCGGCGGAAAAAATCCATGCCCGTTCCCAGTGTTGCAGGGTTGTGTGCAAAGGTTTGATGTGCAGGTCACGTTGAGCGGCCTCTTGGACAGCAGCTTCGACTACTTGGCTCTGGACTGTTCTGTCTTCAGAGTTGATTCTTGGCTTTGCAGAGTCAACCACGGATGAATTTTCGTCAGCGCAACCAGACAGTATCAACAAGGCGATCATAAACAGCGTCCGGCGATCGCGGAGCTGATCGAGCACTTCCCGGCGGAATATCAGGCCAACGTTACGCCAACGCATGGTCATTCAGCGGAATTCAGAAGGCGGAAAGCGGAGGGCCAGCCTCTGGCTTTCTGCTTTGAGCTTTCAGCTTTTCGCTCCCTGTAACAGCTCATCATGCCGGTCTATCAATTCAAAAAACAACGCTTCCATATCGGTCTTGGCGTACTGGTCCTGCAACTCGGCGAGCGACCCGATCGCCAGAATCTGACCCTTGTAGATGATACCGATCCGGTGGCACAACTTCTCGACTTCACGCATGATGTGGGTCGAATAAATGATACACTTGCCCTGATCGCGTAAGGCCCGGATCTCTTCAACAACGGTCCGGGCCACCAGCACATCCAGGCCCGATGTCGGTTCATCGAAGATCAGCACCGGCGGATCGTGGACGATCGTTCGGGCAATCGACACTTTCTGCTTCATGCCGGTCGACATCTTCGACCCGAGCACATCACGGATCTCCTGCATGTTCAGCCGATCGAACAGATGGTCGATCCGCGGCTGCAGGATGTTTTCTGGAATGCCGTATAACCGACCGAAGTAGGCCACCATTTCATAAGCGGTCATGCGGTCGTAGATGCCAGTATTGTTCGACATGAAGCCGATACGAGACCGGACTTCTTCCGGATGCGTGGCGACATCGTAACCAGCGACCATCGCCGTGCCGCTGGTGGGGCGTAGCACTGTGGAAAGAATTCGCAGGCAGGTCGTTTTGCCCGCCCCGTTCGGTCCGAGTAATCCGAAAATTTCGCCCGGTTGAACATGAAAGCTGACGTGGTCGAGGGCCGTAAATCCCCCGTCAAGCCGCAAATCGGCAAACCGCTTCGTCAACTGTTCAACATGAATCATAAATATTAGCCGCGAAGCGCAAGCCGAGCGCGAAGGTTCGCCTTCCTCGATCGACATCGGCACAACCACCGACGATCATCGCGGGAATCTCGGTGTTATGCCAGCACGGGCAGGGCGGTACGGTGCGACGACGCCACTTCGAACGCCTGTGCCGCGGGTTCCGGTTCGTCCAGATATTCGTAATAGACGTTGCGTTGACGGGGAATGTAGCCCGCATCGCGAATCAGCCGCCGGATCGTCTCCAGCGTGAGGTGATAGACCGTCCCCGCCTGAGCGACCACGTTTTCTTCGATCATCAGGCTGCCCATGTCGTTCGCTCCAAAGAGCAGGGCGAGTCCACCGATCTTATCGCCTTGAGTCACCCACGACGATTGAATGTTCGGCACATTATCGAGGTACAACCGGGCCACGGCTTGCGTCTTCAGGTATTCGAAGGCTCCCGCTTCCGGCATGGTTGACATGTCGACTCCGTCACGGCGGTTATCGAACCAGGGGGCATGCGTCGGTGGTTGGAAGGTCCAGCAAATGAATGCCGTGAACCCGCCGGTTTCATCCTGCAGTTCCCGGATGCGGCCGAGATGTTCGATGCGTTCTTCCAAGGTTTCGACATGGCCGAACATCATCGTCGCGCTCGATTTGCCACCGAGCTTGTGCCACTCACGATGAACGTTGAGCCAATCATCGGTGAGGACCTTGCCCCGGGTGATCATCGAACGGACACGGTCGACCAGGATCTCGCCGCCGCCACCAGGCAGGCTGCCGAGACCAGCCTCTTTCAACCGCTCTAAAACAACGGGCAACGGTTGCTTGGCGATCTTCACAAAGTGATGGATTTCCGGCGGGCTGAAGCCGTGGACATTCACCTGCGGAAAATGCGATTTGATGGTCCGCAGCAGATCTTCATACCATTCAAACGGCAGCGTGGGATGCAGGCCGCCCTGCATCAGAATCTGATCGCCGCCGAGGTCGACCGTTTCCTGAATCTTCTGCAGAATCACTTCCGTCGGCAGCACATAGGCTTCGTCGTGCTTGAGGGGCCTGTAGAACGCACAGAAATCGCAGACCGCCGCACAGACGTTCGAGTAGTTGATGTTCCGGTCGATGTTGTAGGTGCGATACGGTTCCGGATGGAGGTGGCGCGTGACGGCATCGGCGGCCTGGCCAATCGCAACGAGATCGTGCGATTGCAGCAGTTGCAGCCCTTCCTGCGGGGTCAAACGTTCTCCGGCGACGGCTTTATCCAGCACGTGCGATACTGCTGAAGACAAGGTCCACTCCTTCCGGCGCGAGTCCGTTTCGCGCGGCTAACTGATGAAACAATCGCAACCCCGTCCGTTCCGCCGAGCCGAGACGGAAATGGAGATTCTGCGTGAGATAATGCATGGTAGTCGGCAGCGGCAGCCCCAACAACGGAGCTTCTCGCCGAGCAATCTCGTCTGCGTGGTTCACGCCATGATCACGGGCTTCGCTGAGCGCGGCTTCGATCGGTTCCAGATCAAGACCCGGCCGGGCGACCCACATCGCAAAGACGAACGGTAAACCGGTCCAGTGAAACCATTCTTCACCCAGATCCCACGTGACCGCGAACTGTTCTTCGGTGGGATACATGGCCCGGTCACCAATCAACAGGATGGCATCGGCCTGAGTATCGTTGAGGGAGCAGGTCAGCGGCAGTGGTTCCACGTCCGGAGTGACACCATAACGCTCGGCCAGCAGAATCCGTGCGAGCGTGGCACTGGTGCGTGACCCTTCATCGAGGGCCAGCGTGCGGATTTTACCCGGCAGCACCCGGCTGTAGAGCTTAACGCTCAAGACTGGTCCGCGAGCCGCGACACAGGCGTCAGACACGATTTCGTAGTTCTGCTGGAATCCACGGAAGTATTCGACCGACGGGATCAGTGCCACATCGAGTTGACCCGCGGCGAGTTGGTCGGCCAACCGGCTGGGATAATCGAGCCGGATATCGGCATCGGGCAGCAGCACCGCCAGGTCTTCCAGCAATGGCTTGGAGTTCAAATAACTGACGACGCCCAGACGCAACGGCTGATCCCAGCGAGTGTTTGGTGAATAATGCATGATTCATTCTGCCCGCGTTTGTACGGGTCGGTTTCTCTATTGAAGCATCATTGGCATGATCTTGCGAGTCTCATTGCAGATCACCGCGGTGCTGCTTACCATCCTCTCTGCAAACTACCGGAAAACGGGTTCGAGGATTAACACTTAGCCGCGAGACGCAGTCGAGCGCTGGGTTGGAATGCAGCGCTCGACTTCGTCTCGCGGCTAACGATGGATTTTTGTATGTCTTTGCCTGCGTTGAATTTGGCGATTGTTGGCTTGGGGAACGTCGGGACCGGGGTGGCCCGGATTCTGACGGAACATCCCGAGCGCATCGTCCGTCGGGCCGGGCGACCGGTGGCGATCAAAAAGGCGGTTGTGCGTGACCTGACGAAACCGCGGGATGTGCAGCTGCCAGCTGGTGTGTTGACCGCCGATCTCGACAGCGTCATCAAGGACCCGGAGATCACCGTCGCGGTGGAACTCATGGGCGGACTCCATCCGGCCCGCGAAGTGGTGCTGGCGTTGCTCGCCGCCGGTAAGGATGTGGTCACCGCGAACAAAGCCCTCTTGCACGAATATGGTGACGAGATTTTCGCCGCGGCTCGCGAACATGGCCGGACGATTGCCTTTGAAGCCGCGGTGGCTGGGGGCATCCCGATCATTGCCGCTGTCGGGCAGTCGATGTCCGCCAATCAGATCGTCGGACTGCAGGCCATCCTCAATGGCACCAGCAATTACATTCTGTCAGAAATGCTGCTGCATCAGAAATCGTACCAGTCGGCCCTCTCGCAGGCTCAGGCCTTGGGCTATGCCGAAGCCGATCCGTCCCTCGATGTGAATGGGACCGATGCCGCCCAGAAGCTCGGCATCCTGGTGCAACTGGCCTTCGGGACGAAAGTCCCCACGGCGGCGTTTCATGTCTCGGGAATCGACAAGCTCGAACAGACCGATATCCAACAGGCGACGGCCTTGGGTTATGCCATCAAACTGCTCGCGACGGCAAAGCTGGTCGACGGCAAATTGCAGATGAGTGTGCGGCCCACCTTGGTGCGGAAAGACCGCCCGCTCGCACAAACGCATGGCCCCTTCAATGCCGTGTTGCTGGATGGCGATGTCGTCGGCAGTGTGTGGTATTCGGGCCGCGGGGCAGGGCAGTTGCCTACGGCAAGTGCTGTGACGGCGGACATCATCGACCTCGCGATCGGCCGGGCACAACTGACCTTCAAGCAGCTCGATTTATGGGGCGAATCCTCTGCGGTGCCGGTGCTGCCGGAGTCGGAGACCTACAGCCGATATTTCATGCGGTTGATTGTCGAAGACCGCCCGCATGTGATGGCCGATGTCACCGATATCCTAGGCCGGAACAACATCAGTCTCTCGTCCGTGATTCAACCCGAAGCTCCGGAAGTCGAAGCGACAGCGGGGGTTGCCCAGGTGGTACCGTTGATCATCATGACCCATCGCGCGACGACGGGTCAGATTGCCTCGGCGGATGCGGAGTTGGCCAAGTTATCGACGGTGCGACCGGGACGCGTGTTATTGGCGGTGGCTGATTGATACGCTAGCGAGCGGTGGGCGTAAGCCCAGTGATTGTGCGTCCGAATGACTGGTGATTCCGAATGTCGCTGTGCGAGACGTGTCGTCATTGCCGCGTCATTACCACACCGAAGGGGTCTCGGTTTTTGATGTGCCAGCTTGCTCAGCGGGACTCCCGATACCCGAAATATCCCCCGCAGCCAGTGCGACACTGCACGGGCTATGAATCAACAGCAACGTCCGCAACCAAGCACGAAACTCCGAACCTGAAGCCTGACCCCTGATCCCTTTGCCATGCCTGATACCTCGCTGCGATATGTTCTGGGATCGCGTTCGCCACAGCGGTTGACGTTGTTGTCGCAACTGGTGCCGGC
Source organism: bacterium (assembly GCA_016125225.1). GTDB lineage: Bacteria > Planctomycetota > Planctomycetia > Planctomycetales > Planctomycetaceae > DSVQ01. The sequence goes on from WGME01000013.1 coordinate 163,686, forward strand.
GGAGTTGATCGATGTCGTGCCACCAGCGTCTTCGACAGAGCTGGAATTTGACGGTCTGGCCACCTGGCCGGAAATTCGGCAGCGGTTGATCGATATCGCGGATGACAAGTCGCGGCAGGTCCTAGATCAATTGGGTTCACGACGAGAACGGTCGGTTGTGATCACGGCAGACACCACGATTGTCGTCACAACATCACGACAGGAAGTTGCAACCACTGCTGAATTAACGGACACCGTGGGACCGGTTCGGGCGTTGGGACAACCCCCCACTGATGACCGGTATCCTGACACCGTGCGGATGTGGTTTCGTGATCACTATGCGGGGCAAACGCACTGGGCGGCGACGGCTTGGCAGGTGGTCTCGCCGGATGGATTGGTGGCGAACGATGTCATGACCACGGCCATCACCATGCGGGCAGATGCCGATTTGCTCATCGACTGGTATATCGGTACCGGAGAACCGCGGGGCAAAGCCGGCGGCTACGCGATCCAGGGGGCGGGGAGCGTGTTTGTGACATCCATCAACGGCAGCCTAAGCAACGTGATCGGGTTGCCGTTGGAACAGTTGATGGTCGCGTTGTCTTAACCCCCGGTGAATCACCGGGGGCCGCATGCTTCAAAAGATGTCGATGGTCAATCGGCCCCCGGTCATTGACCGAGGGCTAAGACGGCCATGGTTCAAAGCGGCCAGTCGCCGGTGAAGACTTCGGTGGCGGGGCCGGTCATGTAGACAGGATCGGTCTCCCGGCCGGACCATTCCAGTTCGAGATCACCGCCAGGCAAATGGGCCAGCAGTATCTCGTTGGTCCGTTGGGTCAGCACCCCCGCGACGGCGACCGAACAGGCACCAGTACCGCAAGCGAGGGTGATGCCACTGCCCCGTTCCCATGTCCGCATGGTGACTTCATTTGGCGAATGAATCTGCACGAAATGGACATTGATGCGGCGGGGAAAGGCCGCGTGATGTTCCAGCACCGGGCCGATGGTTTCCAAGGGTAATGCGGCGACATCCCGGCAGTAAATGACGATGTGCGGATTGCCCATCGAGACGCCGGTGAGTCGGGCATCGACGCCGGTCGTCTCGAATTCTTTCGCAAACTGGGTGGCGACATCGGTCATCAACGGGGCATCAATCACCCGATCTGTCGTGAAGGTGGTCGGAATCTCGCCGGCGGGCAGGATCGGCGTTCCCATATTGACCCGCACCTTGGCGGCTTTCCCCTGAGCATCGGGGAACATCTGCAAGGTCAGCACGCCGCGACCGGTCTCGATCGTCAGTTCCGGCTTGGTTGCGATGCCGTGGTCGTAGACATACTTAGCGACACAGCGGACCCCGTTGCCGCACATTTCCGATTCGCTGCCGTCGGCGTTAAACATCCGCATGCGGGCATCGGCGACTTCCGTGGGACAGATGAGAATCAGGCCGTCAGCACCGATGCCGAAGTGGCGATCGCTGACGGCGATGGCGACCTGTGCCGGGTTTTCGACGCGCTCTTCGAAGAGGTTTACGTAAACGTAATCATTTCCCAGGCCGTGCATTTTCGTAAAGCGCATGATCGCATCAAATCTTCAAGGATCAGAAGGAAGCAATGGAGTCTCGCCGTACATTCTACGAAACGAGCGGAATCTGGGCGAGTTGGTTCGCTCGCGTTGTCATCCTCGTGTGAGAATGTTCCCCCCGAGACTGTGAACGCTCCGTTAGGCCGACTAAAGTACCGCTGGTAGCGTTCGTAACGGTTATAGGGCTCGGGCTGCGAAAAAGCGACAAGGTATTGTCCGCATTTGCCGACATGGTGACGAAATGCAACCCACCTTTCAACGAGGCGGGGTCGCACATGGCGGCCGAGGCGCCGTAAGCAACCAGAAAGGACTCGAGAACGTGACAGGTTGGAACATGATCTTACGCACCGCGATAGTCTTCCTGATTGGACTTTGCGTGACAGGGGTTCAGGCTGTGGAGCCTGTCAGCTCGACACGGGAAATTGCCCAGGCGGATGCAGCGCCGGCGGAAGCCGCGACCCCCACCGACAATGTTCCCGCAGCCGACGAATCTGCTCCGATGGCTGCCGAACACGCGGCCGAAGAACATGCGGAGGGCGAGCATCATGACGAGGCGCATCACGATGATGCCGCCCATCATGAGGGCGGGCATGATGATCATGGTCCGAAGCTGGGAACGTTGATCCCCACGGCTTCCATGATTCCCTTTGGCCTGTTGCTGCTGTCGATTGCGGTCTTTCCACTGGCGAATCCACACTGGTGGGAGCACAACTCCAGCAAGGGCATGATTGCTACGATTCTGGCGGTTCCCACGGCGATCTATCTGGCGACACTCGGCTCGGCAGGGACGCATGCCTTGCTGCATGCCGCGGAAGAGTATGTGTCGTTCGTGCTGTTACTCGGTTCGTTGTTCGTGATTTCCGGGGGTGTTTACGTCCGTGGTCGCATGGCCTGCACTCCGGCGATGAACACCATCATTCTGACCATTGGAACGGCCATCGCCAGTTTCGTAGGCACCACGGGGGCGTCGATGCTGCTGATTCGTCCGCTCTTACGGGCTAACGAAGTCCGTAACCGCGTGGCTCATATCGTGGTGTTCTTTATCTTCACCGTATCCAACTGTGGTGGTTTGCTCACACCGCTGGGTGACCCGCCGTTGTTTCTGGGCTTCCTCAAGGGTGTCCCTTTTGAATGGACTTTCCGCCTGACGCCTCAATGGCTGCTGGTCAACGGCATTCTGCTGGCCGCATTCTTTGTGTGGGACACGCTGGTTTACAATGGAGAAAAGAAGCGGGGCGAACTGAAAGTTCTCGATGCGGATGGTGCACCGCCGGAATCCTTCGGTCTGGAAGGTGTGCATAACTTCGCGTTCCTGCTGGCCATCGTGGCGATCATTTACTGCAAGGGGAATGGCATCGGTTTTGGTGGGAAAGACTGGCCGCCGCTGCTGCAGGAAGGTCTGATGCTGGTGACCGGTGTGGTGAGCTATTTCATGACTTCGAGTGTGATTCGCACCAAGAACCGCTTCAGCTTTGCTCCAATCAATGAAGTGGCGATTCTGTTCGCCGGGATTTTCGTCACGATGATTCCCGCCCTTGCCATTCTGAATGTGCAGGGCAAGAATCTGGGGCTGACCGAAGACTGGCAGTTCTTCTGGGCCTCGGGCGTGTTGTCGAGCTTCCTCGACAACGCTCCTACATATCTCACGTTCGCCGCGACCGCCGCGGGGATTCAAGGGGTCGAACTGGAAGGCAAGTACCTGGCTCAGTACCTGCAACTCGATGGTGCCGTGGCGATCATGTCGGCCATCAGTTGTGGTGCGGTCTTCATGGGGGCCAACACTTACATCGGCAACGGACCGAACTTCATGGTGAAAGCCATCGCCGAAGAAAACAACGTGCGGATGCCGAGCTTCTTCGGATACATGGCCTACTCGGTGGCGATTCTGATTCCGATCTTCATCATCATCACCGCCGTATTCTTCCTCTGAGAACAACGCGGTCAGATTTGACACGTCGTTAAGAAAACGAAGTAGCCCACCCAGTCATCTGGGTGGGCTACTAGCTTATCTACCTGGAACGGTAAGCGGCTTAGCGCTTCATCTGACAGATCACACCGCCCGCTGCCGGGACATAACCACTGGTAACGTAATCCATCACCATGCGGTCGGAGTTGAACTTGGGGCTCAACGTGATAATGGACCGCATCATCCGGGCAATCCAGGCTTGAGGCAGATCATCATTGTCACGCTCGTAGTAGAGCGGAATGACTTCTTCCAGCAAGGTCTTCATGACGGCCTTGGCGTCGCGTTCGTCCTGAATTTCCTGGTTGGCATGCGCCCGTCCCGAACCGATGGCAAAGCCGTTGGTGCCATCGTAGGCTTCGGCCCACCAGCCATCGAGAATCGAGCAGTTTAGCCCGCCGTTGAGGACCACCTTCTGTCCGCTGGTCCCCGAGGCTTCCAGAGGCCGCCGCGGATTGTTCAGCCAGACATCGACTCCCGAAACGAGGTACTTGGCCAGGTTGATGTCGTAGTCCTCCAGCAGGACGACCTTGCCTTTGAAGTCGGGCTCTTGCGTGAGGTTGTAGATGTTCCGCAGAATCGTCTTGCCGCCGTTGTCCGCCGGGTGCGATTTCCCTGCGAACAGGAACTGCACGGGGCGCTTGGAATCGGCGATGATCTTGCGGAAGAAATCGAGATCACGCAGGACCAGGTCGGCTCGTTTGTACGGAGCGAACCGTCGAGCAAAACCAATCGTCAGCGCTTCCGGATTGAGGATGTTCGCCAACGCCTGAATTTCGGCTTCGGGCAGCTTCAGCCGCTTGGCCCGCCGGATCAATCGATACCGTGCGAAAGCGATCAGGTTGGTCTTCAGGGCTTCGTGGGTTTCCCACAATTCCCCGGGCGACAGTTCATTGAGCGGTTCCCAGGTTTTCGGATCGGCCTGATTGGTAGCCCAAGCCGTGGGGAGCACGCGGTTGTACAATTGCTGCATCGGCCAAGCGAGCCAACTGCCAACATGCACGCCGTTGGTGACGTGACCAATTGGCACTTCTTCTTCGCTGCGCCACGGCCACAAACCTGCCCACATGCGACGGCTGACAACACCGTGCAGGTTCGACACGCCGTTCGCGGTGCGACTGCACTTGAAGGCCAGTACGGTCATGCAGAACGCTTCATGCTGATTGTTCGGGTCCAGGCGACCCATGCCCATGATGCCGCCGGAGCCGATGCCCAGGTCATCGGCGATGGGGCCCAGGTGCTCGTCGATCAGGCCGTAGTCGAACCGATCGTGCCCCGCTGCCACCGGCGTGTGTGTCGTAAAGCAGCACATCCGGGCGACATCTTTGAGGGCCTCATCAAATGAAAGATGATCGTCGTGCATCCGCATGCGGATGAATTCGAGCGGGGCAAAAGCCGAATGCCCTTCATTCATGTGCAGCACGTGCGGATCGTAACCGAGTGCCGTGAGGAGCCGAGCGCCCCCCAGACCAAGGACGATTTCCTGGCGGATGCGGGTCCGTTGATCGCCACCGTAGAGCCGGGCGGTCAGCTTGCGGTCTTCCGGCGAGTTCTGCTCGATATTGACGTCGAGCAGATACAGCTTCACGCGACCGACATCGACTTGCCAGGCTTGTGCGAACATCGGTCCCTGGCGGGTATCAACGCGGACAAAGACGGTTTCCCCCTCCGCATTCTTCACGAGTCGAATGGGCAACTGCTCATTCTTGACGTGAGAATAGACCTCCTGCTGCCAGCCGGTTTCGTCGATGAGCTGAGAAAAATAGCCTTCGTGGTAGAACAGGCCGATCGCGACAAGCGGAATGCCGAGATCGGACGCACTTTTCAGATGGTCCCCGGCGAGCACGCCGAGACCGCCCGAGTAATTCGGGAGAGACTCGTGAATGCCGAATTCCGCGGAGAAATAGGCGACCGGACGGTGTCCGAGCACGCCGACGTTTTCGGCACCCCAACTGTCTGTCCGGGCCGACTCCATGTATTCCTGCCAGCGGCGGTAGGCGTAATTCACGCGAGAATACAGCACGGCTTCGCGACCCCGCTGTTCGAGTTGCTCGGGAGAGTATTCGCTGAGAAGCAGGACGGGATTCTGATCGAGTTCTCGCCAACGCTGGGGGTTCAGTTCGTAGAAGATGACCTGGACTTCCGGGTGCCAGGACCACCAGTAATTGCGGGCCAGGGCCCAGAGTTTTTCACCGAACGTCAATTGCAGTGGCGCCGTCGTCGATGGGGAAGCTGTGGTCATTGACATTCCTGAGTATACAAGTTGAGTCGCTTGAGTCTCTCGGCGGCGGGGAGACTTCCCCGCTGGATGGGAACGGTCTGGCGTGAGTAAATGTTCACTCCGTCGCGTTGCTCCTGTGAGTATAGCGGGAAGAACCCCGTTGGTTACAGGCCGCTTCACCCCTATGGAGCAGCGCTTGTGCCGCCGATGAACAAATCTTGAGCAACTGTCAGGTCCATAGAAGGTCCTCACATACCGGAAGCGAGAATTTGGGGGAATATGCCATCTGCATAGCTTGATGTTAGCGGTTTTCGAATCAGGGTTTGCTGGAGTTCATTGCAGTCTCGCCGGGTTTGTCAGCAGGATCATTTGAGGCGTCCTTTCCCTCCAGATTTGCAGTTCTGCCGCGAACCGAGAACAATCGGGGAGCGCAGAACGACGTTCCCATCCAGCTATTCAGATTCGGTGATGCATGTTTCCAATTGCAGACATTCAGACGGCGATCCGTGAACTCGGCTTTGATGGCTGGCTGATCTACGACTTTCGCAAGTCGAATCCCTTGGCCCGACGGGTTTTGCAACTCGATGACGCCGGGCACAGCACCCGGCGATGGATGTATTTCATTCCGGCGACCGGTGAACCCCGGAAACTTGTCCACCGGATTGAATCAGGGGCACTCGACCATCTGCCTGGTGACAAAACCATCTATCTGCGCTGGCAGGAATTTGAAGCCGGTGTCGAGTCGTTGATCCGCGGATGCTCCCGGATTGCGATGGAATACACGCCTCGTAACGCCAATCCGTATGTCTCACGGGTCGATGCCGGTACGGTTGAGCTTGTTCGCAGTTTTGGTGCTGAGGTGGTGTCATCAGGCAATCTGGTGCAGATGTTTGAATCCCGCTGGGATGACGAGCAGTGGCAAATGCACCTGCAGGCGGGTGAAGTGACCAACGCCGCCTTTACTCTGGTCTGGAAATACATCGCCGAGGAAATCCGCCGTCACGGTCAGACCACAGAGAAGGAGGTTCAGCAGCAAATTCTCGCACACTTCGCCCGGAATGGCGTGGTGACGGATCATGCACCAATTGTCGGAGCCAATGCCCATGCGGGCGATCCGCACTATGAAACGGGAGAGACCGCGATCCGTGCCGGAGATCTGGTGCTGGTTGATCTTTGGGCCAAGCTGGATCATCCCAAAGGCGTGTTCAGCGATTTGACCCGCATGGGGTTCGTCGGCGAGACCATTCCCACGAAATATGCCGACGTCTTTGCGATTGTTGCTGCGGCCCGCGATGCTGGAATTCAGTGTGTCCGTGAGGCCTTTGCGGCTCAACGGCCGTTGCAGGGATGGGAAGTGGACGATGCCACACGCGGAGTCATCGACCGGGCTGGCTACGGGGCGGCATTTGTGCATCGCACCGGTCATAGCATTGGCCGCGAAACCCACGGCAATGGAGCCAATATGGACAATCTCGAAACGCATGAAGAACGGCTGGTTCTGCCCGGCTGTTGCTTTTCGATCGAACCGGGAATCTATCTGCCTGAATTTGGTATTCGTAGCGAGATCAACGTCTTTGTGGGATACGACCGCACGGTACACGTGACCGCGGGCGAGGTTCAAACCGCGATTCAGCCGATTGTGGTCTGAGTGGGCTCCGGAGCAGAATGACCGTCTCAATTCCTGCATCATGGAAGTGTTCCGGGGAATTTCCGAGATCGATAGACAAATCCCGATGCCTGTTTGTTCTTAACAGCAGCGATTGCCAACCGTCGGAGATGGGGGGGAGTCGCAGTTGTTCTGCCTTTCTCGAAAACCGTTCTGTTCTGTTCGAATCTGTGTTCATCCGTAGATCACTGTCTACACCGATGGCGGTTCGGATGAGCGTGCAGGGTATTGCCGTGGCTTCGTTGAATGACCTGCTGGTGATCAACGCCGAAATCGCCGCTCTGGTGCGGGCAGGCATTCCCCTGGAGTTGGGTCTGAAGCGGCTTTCCACGACGGTCTCGGGCCGATTAGGTGCCCTCGCGGATCGGCTGGTCATCCGCATGGAGTCGGGGCAAACTTTGTCTCAGTCCATCGCCACGGAGGGAGACACAGTGTCTCCGTTGTATGCCGCCGTGGTGGAAGCCGGGCTGCGTTCCAATCAGTTGTCGGAGGCGTTGGAAAGTCTGGTGAGTTTCGGGCGGTTGCTGCAGGAAGTGCAGCGCCGGGTGCGGCTGGCTCTTTTGTATCCGATCATTGTGGCCGTGGTGGCCTATGTGCTGTTCTGCCTGTTTCTCGTGGTTTTGCTGCCCAGCGTGCTTCAGTTGTGGGACGTTTTGTCACCCATGCGAAATGTCTTGCTGCCGGTCTGCTTGACCATTCAGCAGTGGGCCTGGTGGTGGGTGCCCGGGGTGCCGCTTTTGGCGTATTGTTTGATTCGAATACTGGCGTTTGCAGGACGATCTTGGAGTGATACCAACTTTCTGGCCCTGGAACCCGGCGGGCGTGGCATCTCGGTGGGGTCGTGGATTCCCGGTGTGTCCGGCGTCTTTCGCGATCTCGATCGGGCACAGTCGGCCCATATGCTCAGCTTACTGCTGCAACACGAAATTCCTTTGCCTGAGGCCATGCGGTTAGTGGCACGGCTGACCGGTTCGCGAAAACTCTCCGCAGCCTATCAGCGTCTCGCAGACGGCTTGGAACGCGGGCACTCGCTCGCGGCGGAAGTCCATTTTGAAACCCGCTTGCCGCCGTTGATTTCTCAGTTACTGCGAGCGGGGGCGTTGGATCGAGAGCTGCCGGCGGCCCTGGGGATCGCTGCTGATATTTATCGTCGACGCGCCTTGCGACGGGTCGACTGGTTGCGAGCCACATTAGCCCCAGCCTTCGCTGTGATCATTGGCGGTGGAGCGGCATTCCTGATGGCGTTGGGATTTGGGTTGCCTTTGCGTTGGTTGATTCAGGAACTGATCAGTTACACCTGAGTGGATATTGAATACGGAATCGGTCGATCATGTCCAAGTTTCATTACCAGGCTGTGGATTCCAGCGGACAAGCCGTGGCAGGCACCATCGAGGCGGTGTCGGTCGATGTGGCTCGTCAACTGCTAGAACAGCGCGGCTTGGTGATTGAACAACTGGATGTCCTGGAAACGCCGGAGCCGTTGGTCGTCACAGAGTTCCTGCCCAATGGTCGCGCGACCCTGTCAGTATTGACCAATCTGCGAGCCTTGGGGGAAGACATCCTTCCGAGGCATGCACGGCCAGCGGTTCAGGAGTTGGCCGATCGAATTGAACGGGGCGAATCGCCATTGATCGCTTTCGCGGCGGTGCGGGAACGCTTGCCGGAACCCTTGCAGATTCTGTTGGAACTGGGGTTGGAACGGGGACGGCTCGATCTGCTGTTGTCATCGTATCTCGATCACAATCGGCGGCTGTCCGACATCCGTTCGTCGCTATGGACATCGCTGGCATACCCCGTTTGCCTGTTTGTGATTGTCATGGGTGTCTGTCTGGGGTTGATGCTCACGATCGTCCCCATGTTTGCCCGGATCTTTGACGATTTTGGTACCGAACTCCCTGCGATCACCAGAGCGATCCTGGAATTTTCCTACTTCATGAGCGCGTATGGTATCTGGCTGTTGCTGGGGGGAATCTTTGCTGCCAGCATCATCTGGCTGATCCTGCTCGCCATTGGCGGGCGTCCCCTGCCGCAGCGCCTATTCCGCAATATCCCCTGTGTTGGTAGCGTGTTTCGCTGGGCCTCTCTGGCCACGGTCAGCGAATTCCTGGCCATGCTGGTCGAGCTGGAACTTCCCTTACCCGATGCGTTCCAGACGACAGCCCGGTTTGTCGACGACTACAGCATCGCTGCGGGCTTGAAGCAGGGGGCCACACAACTCGCAGACGGCGTACCCATTCACGATTGCGAATTGGCTGTCCCTCGGGAATTGTCGGCGACGGTTCGCTGGGCCAATCAGCCGGCGGTCTTTGTTGATGCCTTGCGGAGCAGCAGTCAGGTCTTTTCTGCCCGGTCGCGGGTCGACTTGCATTTGACGCGATGGATGCTGGAACCCATTGCCATTTTCCTGCTGGCCTTTGGTGTGGGATTGACTGCAATTTCGTTGTTCATGCCTTTGGTCAAACTCCTCAATGATTTGTCGTAGTGATTGCCTGTAGCTCAGGTCGACTTTATGAAAGATTTTTTTCTGTTCTGGATACTCCTCGCCTTCGTCGGGGTTGCCCTGTGGGGCATCGCTGGCGTGGCCTGGGTCCTTATCGGCCGGTTGACGCACGGCATGCCTCGCGGCAGCGGCCCGTTTGAAGGCTGGGACAAACTCTTCGGCTGGATGCTGGCCTGGTTGGGAACCCTCTGGCTGATCGGCACGACACTGTTTGGCGGTGTGATGGCTGCCGTGAATGATCTGCTGATTACCCCATCGCCAGTGGCGATCCTGGTGTCGATCATGACGACGCTCACACTGGTGGTAGTCGTTCGCTCGGCCTGGACCATTCGGGAATCGCTGGAAACCGCATCCCTGGCTTTGACCGAAGAGCCGGACGAGGACGGACCACATGCCGTCGTCAATTCCTTCCGTCGCTGGGCCATGGAGCCGCTGGGGCTCACATTGTGTAGCGCCCTGGTCTATGCGTTCCTCGCTGCAGTCGTGGCCATTGCCATTCAAATTCTTGGCGGGGGGGCGACCGAATTGGCGGCTGTGGGATGTCTGATATCCGCAATGATCGGCGAGATTTTCACCTTCTGCGGGCTGTTAATTGTCACGGCGGCGGAAGTGGTGCGGTTGCCGGAAGAGACCTTATCGCCACTTCAACGCCGTCGCCTGATCGGCATGCTGCGCGGACTGATGATCTCTTTCGGCATCGTGGGGGCGATTGGCTTCGGCTGGTTCGGCCTGCTGTTTGGCGGTCTGATGGTGGTGATTGTCGTTGGAACGCTAGGCGGGCGCTGGCGAGCCGGACAACTCTCGGCATTCTGGACGGTGGCCCATGTGCTGCGGTCGGGTCGTTCGATTGAATTGGAATTGCGAGGGCAGGCCCATGTCACCCGCGGTCGCGCCCGCTCGTTGCTCAATACGGCCAGCTTCTACCTGGAAAAAGGGGAAGCCTTGGACGAAACCTTGTGCCGCAGAGGCTTGGCACCGCAGGCGGTCTGGTTGGAGGTGAGTGCCGCCACTTCTGCGAACTCGCTGTCGGAAGCCATTCAATTATGTGCAGCCCGCGAGACCGAGAAATTCTCGCGTCAGGGGAATGAATCAACACCACGGATTGCCTTGGGATATCTCACATCCGTGGTTGTCATTCTACTGCTGACGACATCGTTTATCGGGTATTACATCGTTCCGAAACTAAAAAGGATCTTCGCAGACTTCGATATGGAATTGCCTCATAGTTCTCAGCAACTGTTTTCGCTGATGGGAGATGGTTCTCTGATGCTCTTCGTATTGCTGGCGCTGTTGGGGCTTGCCGGATTGGCGGCGGTGGGTGAGATTCTTGTCAGTTTCTATGGTTGGCAAGGGGCCATGGACCGGCTGGGAATCTTCAGCGGCCGTAGTGGCCGTACCTCCGATCTGTTACGGGGTTTGCGCTGGGCAGTCTTGCGCGGTCAATCAATTGATGCGGCATTACTTGCCATGTCGCGAGCACCGGTCGGATTTGCCTGCCGTTCTCGGTTACATCGCGCCGCTACCATTATCGAACAGGGGCATGATCCCTGGGATACCTTGCGTCACACGGGCTGGTTAACCATCCCTCAGGCTGTGTTATTGCAAACGGCTCAAGCCGCGGGAAATTTGCCCTGGGCTTTAGAAGCCATGAGTGATGCCATCGTCGCCCGGAGTGAGTACCGACTCAACTGGTGGCTTCAGGTGTTACACCCCGTATTTATACTCATGGCGGGTGCCGCCGTGGGCTACATTGCCTTGGGGATGTTGATGCCCTTGTTCTCTCTCATTAATGGATTATCATGACCGATCCCCTCTCGATCTCCTATGGTCTTGGTCGGTCACGGTGTCCGACCTCCAGGCAAGGTTTCACTTTGGTGGAACTTTCACTCGCGGTCACTCTGGCGGCAGTGTTCTGCGCGATCGTGGCACCTATTCTGGTGGGCATTGCTCAGCAGCGTCGCACCATCATGCAGGAGCAGTTGGCCTTAGCTCATATGGCCGGGATTCTGGAAGACTTGACGTGTTGTCCGCCCGACCAGATCGATGCACGGATCGCCGCGCACCTGGAGGGATTTCCCGAGTCGTTGCAGCGTTTACTGCCCGAAGCGTTGTTGGAAATTGTCAAGACGACCGAAGCCGGTGAGATTCCTGGTTATCGAATAGCCTGTCAAATCCGCTGGCGAGACCGGCACGGTCAATGGACCCGCCCGCTCTGTCTGGCTGGTTGGAATCATCAGTCTTCGCCATCGGCATCGGCGGAGGACCAACCATGAAACGCGGGCAACCACCCCATCTGCACGCTTCACGAGCTGCCGTAAGCCTGATCGAAATCGTCACCGTTATTGCCCTGATGGGGACCGTGATTATGGCTTGCGGTTTGATGATGCATGGCTTGCTCACCATGGATCGAACCGCTCGTCGTGAAGATGAGTTGATGCGGGCAATCACCGAATTATCCCACCAGTTCCGTCGTGATGTGCATCAGGCAACCCAATGGCAGCTCTCAGACGATCAGCAGACTTTCACCTTAGCGGTTCCAGAGCAGCAAACCGTGGTCTACCAACTGGCGGAGGGCGACGTAACCATCACACGGACGGCAGCAGATCAGATGCGGCAACGCGAGGAATTCCATCTGCCGGGTTGCCAGATCCGTTGTGAGTTTGCGCCGGATCTGCCGGGCTGGACGTTGCATCTTCAGCGACCACCTGTGGCCCTGCAAGCGGCTGCGACAACCGATCGGCCGTTGATCGACTTCGCCATCACGGCCCGTGCATCCCGGTTTTCCAGTGATGTCTCCACCTCGATGACAGAGGGGAGCCAGCCATGAGATGCGACCGCATGCATCCCCGACGGCCAGTGCATTCCCGTCGTGGAGCGGCTTTGCTGTTTGTTCTGGTGACATTGTTCGTTGCGTCACTCATCATGGTCACGCTGGCTCAGGGAGTCGTGCGACAACACCGTCAGCAACGCTTGGAACGCGATCATTGGCAGGCAGAATTGGTTGCCGATGCCGCCGTCGATCGATTGCAGATTCTGCTGGAGAACGCGCCGGCTAGCACGCGACAGACCTGGTCGACGGTCCCCGATGAGACACGCCCCCAGGCGGTGGCCGAGTCGACGGCCGAAGTCACTTCGACAACTGAAGGTTATCGGCTGACGGTGCTCACCGAATACCCCGCAGGATCACCCTTTCGTATTCGCATTCGCCGTGAAATCACCGGATGGCAGCCGAAGCTGCCGACGACAACGGCAACAGATCTCCCACCGGTTTCCGCTTTGAATTTGGAGAACGTCCCATGACGATTCAGCCCGCATTCCCGCAGGGGGGACGTCTGCGCCCCACCCGCAATCGCTCCGCATTCACCTTGATTGAACTCCTGGTGGTGATTGCGATCATCGCCATTCTGATCGCGTTGCTGTTACCGGCCGTGCAGCAGGCCCGCGAAGCCGCCCGACGGACTCAATGCCGTAACAACCTCATGAACATAGGTCTGGCGCTGCACAACTACATGATGGCTCATGAAGTGTTGCCTCCGGGGACGCAGAATCCCGTGGGCCCGATTGTCAGCAATCCTCCCGGGTTGACAGAGGCCATGCACGCGATGGCCGCCGGCGACATGGACGGCCTGGATCTGGATGGCGGAATGGGTGGTGCCGACGCCGAAGGCGAACAGGCTGCCTTCGATTTCTCAACGAATTACCACATGGGCTGGCTGACACAGATTCTGCCCTATCTCGAACAGCAGAATGCCTATCGCAAAATTGACTTCACTCAATCGGTCTATCAACCCGGGAACTCTCGTGTTCGCCAACATCAGGTGTCGCTATTTGTCTGTCCAAGCGATTGGCACTCTCAAACCGAGAAAGGTGTTGCCCTCACGAACTATCGCGGTTGCCATCATGATGTTGAAGCTCCGATCGATGTCGACCAGAACGGAGTCCTCTACCTCAATAGCGCTGTCAGTTATGAGAGTATCGAAGATGGTAGTTCTTCGACGATTTTTGCCGGTGAAGCCAAGGGTGGTTGGAATAGCTCGCTAGGCTGGATGGCGGGTACGCGGTCGACTTTGCGAAATGCGGGGACGATGATCAGTCTTGATCAGAATCCGCAGCCCAATGGCCAGCCGTTACAGGGAGAAGACCAGGATACCGCGACTGTCGGAGGCTTCAGCAGTGTCCACACAGGCGGAGCCCATTTCCTGATTGGCGATGGGGCTGTTCGCTTCCTCTCTCAAAACATTAATGTCCCAGTATACAGAGCCTTGGCCAATCGGCATGACGGAGAACTGGTGGACGATTACTGAGATTCGAGAGATCACCGTGATGATCACTCGGGTGATTTCGAAGAATCAGGTTTCATTTCCATCTCCGAGTCCGGAGCCGGGCTGTCGGTCGGCGTGTCGATGGTAGCTGGTTCCGTGGGAACGTCGTGAATTTCCTGTTGGCAGGATGTGGTGGTGACTTCCGAGATTTTCACTAGAAAATCCCCGGGAAACGAAGTCTCAGCGCCTGATAATTTGCGTCCCACGAGGCGGAATTCATGCAGGCCAGATGGCAGCAAGAAGTATAAGGTGCCATCGCTGGTCTCGCGAATACAGCGGTACTCTCGCTGTTCCGCGATCGCGGCGACATGGTATCCCAAGCCGCGAACCAGCCCCGGTAACACCAGGCGATCACGAAAGCTGGCCGCTTCCTGAATCGATGCCTGATCATTGTGGATGCGTCGGACGAGTTCCAGAAACTCATGCGTGGCGTCGGTCAGTTCCTTTGCACGGACGGCCTCTAACCGGGCCGATTCCCGCGTCAGCCAGGCATTCAGATCCGCATGTTGTTGCGTGGAAACACTGTACCAGACGGTTTTCTTGCCCGGTTGTGCGGAAAGCGACAGACCGTCCGCATGACCCCGAATCTGCACCTGCATCAAGTCGCCCGAGAGAATGATGGGTTCGTACTCCAGCTTCTCCAACAGGTCGGCCAATTCCCGGCTGCCCAGCGAAGACCCATTGCAGGGGATGATCTGGCTCGGCAAGTCCAGGCTTTCGAGTTCAACGCCGGTGAGCTCGCCGGTCAATGATTCCCAATGCAGCGCACCGCGTCCGAACCAACCCAGGACTCCCAGGAAAAGACCAAGGAAGAGGATGGGGATCACCCAGCCTCCGCCCGAACTGTGGCGTTGGCGTAATTTTCTGGCCACTGGACTTCGAGACGTCGTGGGCAGACTGGGATTCGGTAGTGATCCAAGCTGATTCTTGACAACTTCGTCGATAGAGACTTCGGGGGGATGAAACGTCGCCAGTTCGACGCTGCTTGGCGGACGACCGCCCGTGACAGGTTGGGGTTTTCCCGGAGGGAGCGGAACCGGGATTTTGGTTGCACAGCGCGGGCAACGCCCCGATTTTCCCCCTGCGGAGTCGTCAACTTCAATGGGGGCGGCACAATACGGACAGTAGAACTGGATCATTTCAGCTTATGGGGCAGGCGGGATGATCAATCCGTGGAGCAACATCTGCGGCGGGCTGGTGGGCTGGCGAGTGCGGCAACTTAAGTTTAGCGTGTCGTTATCAGATGTAAGCCAAAAATCTCATGACGCCAGTATTTTACCTCCTATTATTGGGTTTTCTGTGCTCTTGGAGATATCGTTTTCGAAAGTTTCGGTGTCGTCCTGACCACATGGAATTGGCGTAGCATGTCCGATGGTTTACGTAAAAACCCTCAAATTCTGGTGTTAGAACCGTTACCTTACTGGGCTCCGGCGCTCCGTTGGGAATTGGAGCCTGAGATCTCTGTGTCCACGACGACGCAGACAGTCCAGGCAGAGCGTTGGGTGCTTGATCACCCGCGCGGGTTAGTGATCTGGCAACTCGCCGATGATGTTGCAGCGACTGTCCGCTGGCTGACGAGATGTCTCGCGGCGGATCAGGTTCCCCGGACGATTGTCTGCGGACCGGTGTCTTCTTCGGGATTATCCGAAACATTGCGGATGTTGGGCGTTATGTCGATCAGCGACAGCCGTCCCTCGCCTCAGGAACTGGCGGCATATTGCCGTCGAATCTTGTGACAGGAAGTCAGGGGATCGCGGGGGCGTCTGGCGTTAATGCTTCGTGCCCCAGCACGCGAATCGCCTCTGCCAAGGTGGTCTGGCCTTGGGCGATCAATTCTTTTGCCCGCTCACTGAGTCGTTTCATGCCCGCTGCTAAAGCCCGGATCTGCAGTGAATCGGCGGGAATGATTTGTAGTTCTTCCAGAGAGGTTGGCAAAGATTCGGGTTGCAACCACTCGGCGATCAAGACCCGACCTCGATAACCCGTCGACCAGCAGGACTCACACCCGGTCGTGCAGGATGGGCATTTCTTCCGCATGAGTCGCTGGCACTGGATTCCCCGCAGCCCTGACCGTAACAAAAACGGTTCGACCCCCAGATCACGTAATCGGGTGACTGCCTGAGCGGCAGACCCTGCATGGAATGTGCTGAGGACCAGGTGTCCCGTCAGGCTGGCTTGAAAAACGGTCTCCGCCGTCTCGCGATCACGGATTTCACCGACCAGAATCACATCGGGATCTTGGCGCATCAGGGACCGCAATCCCAGCGAATAGGTGAACTCCGCGGGCCGATTGACCGCCGATTGTGTGATGCCCGGCAGTTCCGCTTCGATGGGGTCTTCCAACGTCACCAGCGATTTTCGACCGGCATGAAGCTGCTGCATTTCCCTCAGGCAGGTATAGGCCGTCGTGGTTTTGCCACTCCCGGCGGGGCCGGCAAAAATCAGGCAACCTGTGGTTTCCTCCAAGGCACGCCGCAGCAGCGGCAATTGGTCATCAGCAAGTCCCAGGTCATCAAATGTGTCAAACGACCCGGTTCCCACAAACAGGCGAACAACCCCTTTTTCCCCGTATAACGTAGGGAAAGTACTAAGACGCATTTCGACTTGCCCGGGGGCCTGCCGCAGCCGTCCTTCCTGGGGCAGATCGGTACGGTAGGTCAGCAGGTCAGCGAGCACCTTCAGCCGCGAGATGACATTCGGAGCGAGTTCGGCTGGCCAGACACCGATGGAAGAGAGCACGCCATCGAGCCGCCAGGAGAGTTCGAGTCCCTTTCGCGTGGGAAGGAGATGGAGATCGCTCGCTTGTGCGGTTTGTGCCGCCTGTAACAGTCGAGCCACGGCGTCTGGCACGCTGGCACCATCTTTGGGGGCCAACTCAGAAAGTGACTGCCGAGCGTCGTGCGATGCAGAAATCGAAGACATGTGAGTCTCTGGTCGGAAGAACTACCAAGCTGCTGCAGCGGGCAGGGTTTGGTGCTGAAGATCCGTCGGCGGGTCCAGATTGTCTAGCGCAATGCAGCGAATCTGCCGATTTTCCGTCTTCGTGCCGGGCTGGAACGGAGAACCGGTGTCATCCGAGGTTCAGAAAAATTCTCAGCAAAGCCGATTGCGAGATGCCCACGGGTAGGGCCTTTGGTAAATTCAGTAAGGTAAAGTCTGCTGCGGGACGGTCGTATTCCCGATCGCCCTGCTTATTTTTCATTGAGTGTTCCGTAATCCTGGTCAGCCCGTCAAGTTTCCGATCGCGCTGCCGGCTCTAGTCGAAGGACCGTGGCGAGCAATGTCGATTTCTATCATTAGTTGTCCGCAATGTCAGGCGATGGTGCTCAGCGATGCGGTGCGCTGTCACGTTTGTGATCATCTGCTCGATCAGCACGGTGAAGAGGAATTGCCAACCCCCGCGCTGCCGACAGACGAAGCGGTTGCGGACGATCTGGAGGTCTGCAAGACCTGCGGGGAGACGTACCGGACCGGGCTGGTCCGCTGCTGGAATTGCGGCTCATTTACCCGCGACGACATCAAAGCGGCTTTTGACCGCATGTCCTCCGACCCCGGTCGTGTGGCGGTTCGCGAACAGCAATTCCCCGAGTTGCCGGAAGTGACGTCACGTTCCGGTCCCTGGAAAATCTCAGCCGTTGCACGGCATGAACAAGACCCACGCGAAAATGCCCCTCTGGTCAATTCTTCGGGCGAAGAACTAGCCGCCAGCGACGACGATTTCTCCTTTGAACTGGCTGATGACATTCACTTGTCGGATGCACCGGAAGAACCGCCACTTCCAGAGACCGATGAGACCTACGGCCTGGCTGAGCCGGAAGTCGCTGAGGCTCCTGCACCGACGGTCGTTTACCCTGTCGTGGCGGTAGAGCCTGAGGCTGCACCTGCCGAAATTCCCCCGTTGGAAACTCCCCAACGATCCGTGGCTCCCGAAGAAAATACCGTCGCTCATTCCGAAGCAACTGCTGGCGATGTGCTGCTGAAAATCGCACAGCAGGAAGAAGTCGATATCGCGCAGACGAAAAAGAATTACGCCAGCAAAGTTCGAGGGGGATTCGTCGTCTATTGCCCGATGGGTTGTCGTATTCGCGTGCAAGATCGCCATCGCGGCAAAGCTGGGAAATGCCCGAAGTGCGGGTCGGTCTTCTTTGTACCGCGAAAACAACCGAAACCCAAAGTAGACGCCGTTGCGGCTGAGGCTGCTCCCGTTGCGGCTGCTGTTGAAAAATGGCGAGGTTGGACAGACGACGTCCATCTCCATTCCGTCTTACCGCAAAAACTGCGGATCAAGCCCGACAGTCTGCTCAAGGAATTCATCCAGGTCGATCTGGTTGCCTCGGCAGAGGGGCTGCTGGTGATGACGCTGGTCGCCGCTCCGGGATTCATGGGAGCCAACCTGAAAAAGAAGCCTGCGATTCGAGCGGCGGCTCAAGAGCATTTGCGGACCGTGGGGAATATCGAAGGGCTGCAGGTGGCCCAGCAGCGCTGGTATCCGACGGAAATGCTGTCGCAGTTGTCGATTGCTCAACCGTCACCGGCTGATGTTGAATCCCTGTTCGGGAATATCCCGGTCTTCGGGACGGGGCGGATTGCCGTGCGATTGCCGCGTCTGAGTGACGGTCCGGCGATTGAGTATCTGTCGTTTTCGCTGGGGGGATTCCGGCAATTCGCGGAGGTTCTGTCATCGGTCTGTGGTGTGAGCGGCTTAGGAAGCAACACCGAGATTCCCCTCTCCGAAACCTATAACACGGTGAAATGCCATTACAGCGACTTCCCCGTCCAGGAATTGCTGGGGGTTGAGTACTACCAGAAAGATCCGGCCTTCAAGTTGCAGATTACCGGCTGGCGTTGCGGTGGCTGTGGACTGGTGGTGAGCGAGGACTCCCGCAAGAAGGAAAAGATTGGCGGCCTCAATGGCAAGGCGATCGCCAAGGCCAAGTGTCCGAAATGTGTCGCCAAATTCGGCCAGCATCCTATGTATGCCGTCGAAGTCCCCCCCGTTGAGGCAACGGCACCTGCAGAGGCGGAATCGGTTCCGGCATAACAGTCGGCCTGATAGCCCCGATATCAAGTGGCGGCCCTGGAGCGAAAGTTTCAGGGCCGCCATCGTTCATAGAGGGTCGCGAACCCCTCTTCAGGGATCAGGTCCAGTGATGGTGAGTTGCCCGCAATCGGATTCCGCTCTTGATTGTTATTCCGAAAAATCTCAAAAACCATGTGTCTAGCTTGTGTTCGCTTCACTCAATATTCTTCCATTTCGACTCAAGAAATCTCTCGTTGCCGTTATGTCACCCATCGCAGCTCTGGGTGAGAAATCGGGCCACGCATCAATAATCTCTTGCGATGGCAGGCAACTCGGTCCGAAAAACTTTTGAACGGAGACGAGATTGAGCCGCTTGATCGTGCAGGCACACTCGCTACAATCGGCGTGTCAAGACAACTGATTCGCCAGGGAAAGCTTGGGTCGCGGGAAATTGTCAAGTCCCGAGAACCCCCTCCTCAAAACTTGAGTCCACAGTTTGTGCTGTGGACTTTGTCGTTGAGTTTGCGCCGGTCAGTCCTCGTGAAGGATCGTTCGTTGGCGATGCTGCCGGCTGTCGACATCAAAGAACTCGTCCGTTCCAAAACGGATATCGTCGCGCTCATCGGTGAGACGCTGGCATTACAACCGCGACATGGTGGACGGTTGTATGTCGGCCTGTGCCCCTTTCATGAAGATCACAATCCCTCGTTCAATGTGAATCCAGAGCGGCAGACCTACCGCTGCTGGGTCTGTCAAAAGGGGGGCGATTGTTACAGCTACATCATGGAATACGAACACATCGGATTCCGTGAGGCTCTGGAAATGCTGGCACAACGGGCCGGCGTGGAGTTGCCCAAATTCGGCAGCGGGGGCGACGACCGTAGCCAACGCGATGAAAAAGCCACATTGTACGAAGCGTTGACGTGGGCTCAGCAGGAATTTCATCGGTTTCTGCAGCAAGGGCACGAGGCCGCCCGGGCGCGTGACTACCTGAAGTCACGCCACTTCCGCGAGGAAACCATTCGCGACTACCAACTGGGTTACGCCGCCGACGGTTGGGACTGGTTGCTGCAACGGGCCCGGAACCGGTTCAGCCCGGAGCAACTCGCCAAAGCTGGGCTGGCTAAGCCGCAAGATCCGCCACGCACCGGCCATCGCGATGCCTATGTCGATCGGGTGATGTTCCCGATTCACGACGAGCGCGGCCGCGTGATCAGTTTCGGCGGACGAATTCTCCCCGATTCCCGGATCACGAATACCGGCAAATACATCAATGGCACCGACACGCCGGTTTTCCACAAAAGTCAGGTGATTTTTGGGTTGGACAAGGCGCGTGAAGCCATTCGTAAGACTGGTACCGCCGTGGTGACAGAAGGCTACGTCGACTGCATCAAAGCTCACCAAGCCGGAGTACTTAACGCGGTCGGCACACTAGGCACCGCCTTGACCGAAACCCACGTGTCGATCTTGAAACGGTCGGCCCGTCGCGTGGTCCTGGTGTATGACGGTGATAGTGCCGGACAAATGGCTGCTGTCCGGGCGGTGGAAAAGTTTCTCGCACAGGATGTCGACTTGCGAATCCTCACGCTGCCGGACGAACTCGATCCTGACGAATTTCTCGATGCGCACGGTGTCGCGGAATTTGAGCAGCTGATCGAACAGGCTCCGGAGGCTTGGGAGTTTCAGGTCCGGCATGCTTTGCAGATGCACGGGGCCTCGGTTGATGGCCGGTTGCAGGCATTAGAGGAGTTATTAGGTCTGCTGACGATCGTGCCGGGGATGTCGGGTTCGGTTCGCGAGAATTTGCTCATTGCCCGCATCTCTCAGCGACTGGGGATTCAGGAGGAAGTTTCGCGTAACCGCTTGCGGGAATTACGCAATGAACGTACGGCCGGTGCGAGACGGAAAGTTCCCGCAGTCGGAGCAGCAACCGCTGATCACCAGACCTCGCGCCGGGAGGCAATCGTTTCCCTTCAGCAACGTCCGCAGAAAGACGATTTGCTGGAGACCGAAATTTTGCAAGTCCTCTTTACCGCGCCGCATACAATTGAGCGTGTACGACAGGAAGTGGGAACGGATGATTTTCAGAACGAGGCCACACGCGAACTGCTCGCCATCAGTTTCGATCTGTGGGAGCAAGGCGATTTGCCAGAGTTTCATCGTGTGTTGTCGGCCTTGGAATGTCCCCTTCTGAAAAGCCTGGCCGTTTGGATTGACGAGCAGGCAACCGCCAGGAAACTGGCGGATCAATTGGCGCAGGACGTCGCCGCAAACAGCCTTGGGGCCTCATCGACCGGAGTGTCGAGGGGCTTGGTGGAACAGTTGCTGGTGGACTTGAAATGGCGTCGGGAAGTACAGCGCCAGCAGGAATTGCGGGGGCAGGTGGCTGAGCAGTTGCAGAACAGCTCAGGGCTGAACCCGGAACTGCGGGAACTGTTAGAACGCCAGACGAGTTTTCATCAGCAACGAGTGGCGAAGAAAGTCGCGACGCCGTAGCCGGTCTAACCTGTGAGGGTCCATATTGACCACCAGGTTCCGCGCATGACTCGCGCTGAGACACTTTGAGTAATAACGGCAAACGAACGATACGAACGATCAAGTAAAGACCATCGCCAGACAGGGAACTTCGGGATCATTGGTCGATCCGAAGCCGCAAGGTCAAAGACACCATCACCCCGGAGCGGGCCAGCGAGACTTTTAGGAGACAAAGACGGTGTATCAACTGGACAACGCACTCAACCAATTGATTGATGTGGGTAAAAAGCAGGGCTTTCTGACCTTTACCCAGGTCAACAACTATCTGCCGGACGAAGCCGTCAATCCGGAAAAGCTCGACAATCTGCTCATCTCGCTCGATGAACTGGGGATGGAGATTGTGCCGGACGAGCGGCTGGCCACGTTGGTAGTGGCGGCTCCCACCAAAGGCCGCGGACGCTCCAAGCCGAAAGATCCCACGCCGGACGAAAAGTCGAAGAAGATCGACGACCCCGTGCGGATGTACCTCACGCAGATGGGCGAGATTCCATTACTCACGCGTGAGCAGGAAATTTCGCTCGCCAAGAAGATTGAAATCACTCGCAAGCGGTTCCGCCGCCTGCTCCTGGAAAGTGATTTTGCGCTCAAGACCTGCCTCGACATTCTGACGAAGGTCCATACCGGGGAATTGCCGTTCGACCGCACGATCAAGGTTTCGGTGACTGAAGGTCTGGAGAAGAACCAGATTCTCGGCCGGATGCCCCACAACCTGCGGACGCTGGAGCACCTGCGGAAGAAAGCTCAGGCCGACTTCGAGCGGACGATTTCTCCTGAATCCACGCCGGCTGAGGTGAAAGCCGCGCAGCATATGCTCAACGTCCGTCGCCGCAAGATGGTGACGTTGGTCGAAGAACTGAGCGTGCGGACCCAGCGGTTGCAGCCCACGCTGAAGAAGCTCGATCAGATTTGCCGCCGCATGTGCGAACTGCAACGGCAGATCGACAGCATGAAGACGCTCCGTTCGGCGAAGGAAGAACGGGCAAATCTGCAGAAAGAACTGCACGACCTGATGTTGATGACCATGGAAACGCCCGATTCGCTGCGGAAGCGGATGGACGCCGTCCATGAACGGTTCGCCGCTTACGAACAGGCCATGCGTGACCTGTCGGGCGGGAACCTGCGACTGGTGGTCTCGATCGCCAAGAAGTACCGCAACCGGGGCTTGAGCTTCCTCGACCTGATTCAGGAAGGCAACACCGGCCTGATGCGGGCGGTCGATAAGTACGAATACCGCCGCGGCTACAAGTTCTCGACGTATGCCACGTGGTGGATTCGTCAGGCCATCACCCGCGCCATCGCCGATCAGGCCCGGACGATTCGTATTCCGGTCCATATGATCGAAACGATGTCGAAACTGCGGAAGGTGAGCAAGAAGCTGCTGCAAGAGAACGGCCGCGAGCCGACCTTGGAAGAGACCGCAGAAGCCGCGGGCGTGAGCCTGGAAGAGACCCGTCGCGTGATGAAGATCTCGCGGCATCCGATCAGCCTTGATCGCCCGGTCGGCGAAAGCGAAGACAGCTACTTTGGTGACTTCATCGAAGATGATGCCACCGAAAACCCGGTCAACGCTGCTACTCAGGAAATGCTCAAGGACAAGATTGAGTCGGTCCTGAAGACGCTGACCTATCGCGAGCGGGAAATCATCAAGCTGCGTTACGGCTTGGGTGACGGTTACACCTACACCCTGGAAGAAGTCGGCCGCATCTTCAAAGTGACCCGCGAACGCGTGCGGCAGATTGAAGCCAAGGCGGTCCGCAAGCTGCAGCACCCGGTCCGCAGCCGGCAGCTCAAGGGCTTCCTCGATCAGTTGGCCGCTGCCCTGAAGCAGTAATGATAGAAGCCGAATGAAGCCTGTGGATTTTCAACCAGGGCTTCTGGGATCGATAACTTCTCGAAAGCCCGCCGATCGGTGACGATCCGGCGGGTTTTCTTTTGGTTGCATTCGACTTCGCCGGGTTCACATCGAGGCCGGGTTCACATCGAGGAAATGACGGCTTCGAAATAGTTACGCAGGCCCGCGCTGAGCACCGGCCAGTCGGTCTCCCACGCCACGTACTCCAGCGGTCGATAAAACAAAAGAGCCGCAGGCGATTGTTCGATTTGAATCCCAAGGGTGAGGGTCTGCTGGCTCGCTTGCAGCGCGAACTCGTCCTCGAGCGATGGATCTGGTGCAGCGGGCGTCGCCAGTTCCCGAATGGGGACGGTGCGCGATGTCAGTTCCATAACGATCGGCCAGGACAGCGGATAGAAGCAGCACACCGCACAGCCCAAGGTGATCATGGCCAGACGCTGCCACAGCGTCCAACGATGGGGCCAAGTCCATGGTGCGAACCAGGCAATGCGGTTCGGCAGTGGCGGTGACTCGTGCATGTCGGCGATGTCCTTATTCCTGACATCCGGAATATCAGGCCGCCGAAATGCCGTCAATACGCAGTCTACAACTAGTGACGACGTCGTGATGCGTGCAGCGTCCGCAGCTCCGCCATTCGCCCACGCACAAAGTTCTTGCTATACTGACTGTGGCACGTGCTTCCCCTCGGTTTTTCGGAGTCTGTTGGATGGCCTCGCCGTCACAAACCCTCGCCTCGCTGCATCAGTTGCAGTTACGTCTCAAAGAAGTGCAGGACGAAATTGCCCGTGGTCCTCGACACGTTCAGGTTCGGCGAACCCAAGTTCAGAAGCGCGAGGCGGAACTGGGGGAATCACGCGACCGACTCAAGCAGCAGAAGGTGCTCGCCGACCAGAAAAATCTGCAACTGAAAACTAACGAAGCCAAAATCGCCGACTTGCGTACCAAACTGAATGTGGCGGCGTCGAACCGCGAATACGAAATCATCACCGGCCAGATCGCGGCCGATACGATGGCCAACAGCGTCCTTGAAGACGAGATCCTTGAAGCGCTCACCAAGGTCGATCAGTTTCAGATTGAAATGAAGCAAGCCGAAGAAAAGGTGAAGCAGGCCGAGGACGAATTGAAGCAGATCATCGCTCAGGTGGAAGCCAAGGAACCGGGGCTGAAAGAGCAGGAAACGTCTCTCAAGGCGTCCGTGGCGAAGGTGGAAATGGACCTGCCGAGCGACATCATGCCACAGTATCGCCGTACCGCGCAGGCCTTGGGAGCCGATGCCCTGGCCGCCGTCGAGAACAAAGTCTGCACGTCATGCTATGTGCAACTGACTTCTCAGCGGATGGTCGAACTGCGCTCGGGAAAATTGATCTTCTGCACCTGCGGCCGGTTGATGTACCTGCCGAAGTCAGAAACCGAAAACTAAAACGCGGCTGGGATTGTCTGCTCTCACTGCACTGGCACACACGTCAGGCAGCCGCTTTGATCGCCTCAGCCGCGATCACTTCGGTGACCAGTTCTTCATAGTCGATCGCCCCGGAACTTTTGGGGGCATAGTCGAAGATCGATTGCCCGAAGCTCGGGGCTTCCGCCAGCTTGATGTTCCGGCGGATACGGCTCTTGAAAATGCGGGCGTGTTTCCAGGGAGCCATCGGATCGCTCTGTTCCAGGAAACGCGATAGATCATCGGTGATATCGGCGGCCAGTCGTGTCCCGGTTTCATACAGGCACAAAACAATGCCCGCGACTCGCAGTTCCCGATTCAAGCGACGTTTGACCAACGCCGTGGTCTCAAATAGTTTCGACAGGCCCTGCAACGCAAAAAAATGCGGCTGCAACGGAATAAATACCTCCGTCGCCGCCGTCAAAGCGTTTACTGTTAAAACTCCCAGTGATGGCGGGCAGTCCATAATCACGTAGTCAAATGTCTGCGTTGATGGAAGCTTCTGGAGAGCCTGCCGCAACACGATCTCGCGATCCCGAGAGTCGACGAGTTCCAGTTCTGTCGCTGCCAGATTGATGTCCGCCGGCGCGACCCACAACCGTTCGATGGCGAGCTGAAGCACATCGCCGAGCCCTTTTTTGCCGGCGAAAACATCGTAAATCGTCGCGGTCTGGCCGAAGGCTTCCACTCCCAAATGGAGTGAGGCGTGACCTTGAGGATCGAGGTCGATCAGGCAGACGGTCTTGCCGGCGCGGGCGAGTCCTGCCGCCAGATTGACGCTACTGGTGGTCTTTCCTACGCCCCCTTTTTGATTCATCACCGCGATGCAGCGCATGACCGTCTTCCTACCCCCTGAAGGCTGTCGAATTTTGGCAACGTGGGGTTATAGCTGGACTCTAACGCCGCGCGAAGATGAGGTTTCGGCCAACCGGGAACCAACCTGATTGACCACGCCTGTTGACTTGCCCTATTCTGTAGAAAGCTGAGAGATTTCCTGCGCTTCGAGTGCTCTGGCTGCAACGTCACAACGAGGATGGTCTAGTGAAGATTGTGATGGTCGGGACCGGTTATGTCGGTCTGGTCACTGGGACGTGTCTATCGGATAGCGGCAATCAGGTCACCTGCATCGATGTCAACGAACAGAAGATCGCCGGGCTGAGACGCGGGGAACTGCCGATCTACGAACCCGGATTGCAGGAACTGGTTCTGCGAAATGCCAAAGCGGGACGTTTGCAGTTCTCGACGGATCTCGGTTCTGCCGCGAAAACCGCCGACCTGATTTTCATTGCCGTCGGCACGCCGCAAAGCGACGATGGTGCCGCCGATCTTTCTGCGATCTGGGCCGTCTGCGATAGCCTGGCACCGCACATCACGCCGCAGACCATTGTGGTGGTGAAAAGCACCGTTCCCGTGGGAACCAATCGCAAAGTCTTCGAACGTCTCTCCGAGAAAACCGGCCGCCTTGTTCGCGTCTGCTCGAATCCGGAGTTCCTCAAGGAAGGCTGTGCGATTGATGACTTCACCAAGCCGGACCGTGTCGTCGTTGGTGTCACAGACGACGATGTGGCCGAAGTGCTGCATGAACTCTACAAACCATTCCTACGTACCGAACGGCCGTTCCTGGCAATGGGCTGGGAAAGTGCCGAGATGACCAAGTACGTTGCCAACTGCATGCTGGCGACGAAGATCAGCTTCATCAATGAGATGGCCAACCTGTGTGAAGCGGTGGGGGCCGATATCAACGAAGTCCGCCGCGGCATCGGCCACGATCAACGCATCGGCTTTCAGTTTCTCTTCCCCGGCGTGGGTTACGGCGGCTCTTGCTTTCCCAAAGATGTGAGGGCACTCATCATGTCGGCCCGGCAGCATGAGGTTCCGACTCGCATGCTGCAATCAGTGGACGACGTCAACAACCAGCAGAAGCACGTGCTGTTCCGCAAGCTGCAAACGCACTTTGGGGATTTGAAAGGGAAGAAGATCGCCATCTGGGGGCTCTCCTTCAAACCGCGGACCGATGATATCCGTGAAGCTCCGGCATTGGTCCTCATTGATGAACTGCTCGCCGCTGGAGCCACCGTGGCGGCTCATGATCCGGTGGCCGGCGAAAACGTCTCCAAGCTCTACGGCGAACAGATCACCTTGTGTCCTCACCATTACGATACGCTGGCCGATGCCGATGCCTTGTGCATCTGCACCGAGTGGTCGGAATTCCGCAATCCCGACTTTGCCTACGTGCAACATAAATTGAAGCAGCCGGTGATTTTTGACGGTCGCAATCTGTGGGAACCGAAGCAGATGCGCGACCGCGGTTTCATTTACGAAGGCATCGGTCTCAGCAGCCGCGGGGCCTGAGTCTCACGCGAATTCCTCTTGCGAAACTTGTCAACCATGCGAACCATTCTGGTCACCGGCGGCGCGGGCTTTCTGGGCAGTCATCTCTGTGAGCGGTTGCTCGACCGCGGCGACAATGTCATCTGTGTCGATAACTTCTTCACCGGCCGCAAGCAGAACATCCAGCATCTGCTCACGCATCCCCGGTTCGAAGTCATCCGGCACGATATTGTCCATCCGCTCTATGTCGAAGCCGAGCAGATTTACAATCTGGCCTGCCCGGCATCTCCCGTGGCTTATCAGTTCAATCCGATCAAGACCATCAAGACTTCAACGGTGGGGATGGTCAATGTCCTCGGACTGGCCAAGCGCTGCCGAGCGAGAATCCTGCAGGCCTCGACCTCCGAAGTCTACGGCGACCCAGTCGTGCATCCGCAGCGGGAAGATTACTGGGGCCATGTGAACCCCATCGGTCCGCGCAGTTGTTACGACGAAGGCAAACGTGTCGCCGAGTCGCTGTGTATGAACTACCATCTGTCGCATGGTCTCGATGTCCGCATCATCCGCATCTTTAACACCTACGGCCCACGGATGGACCCGAACGACGGCCGCGTCATCAGCAATTTCATCACGCAGGCTCTGCGGAACGAGCCGATCACCATCTACGGCGACGGCTCGCAAACCCGCTCATTCTGTTACTGTGACGACCTCATCTCCGGCATGATCGCCATGATGGATCAGGACGGCGACGTCGGCCCGGTGAATATCGGCAACCCCGGTGAATTCACAATGCTGGAACTCGCGGAGGAAGTCCTCAAGGCGACGGGTTCCCAGGCTCCAATCTCTCACGTCCCGCTGCCGAAAGATGACCCGAAGCAGCGTTGCCCGGACATCACCAAGGCGAAAGCGTTGCTTGGCTGGACACCGAAAATCGACCTGAAGACCGGCCTGGCGAAGACTGTCCCCTATTACCGTGAATGGCTGGAGCAGGGGGGCGAACGCCAGCAGAAACACGTCCCGGCCGATTGATGGCCATTACGAGTCCCAATCCACGGCGATCATGCCTGGGATTCATTTCGCCTCAAAATTTAGCCCCCGGTTGATCGCAACCGGGGGCAGTTGCGTACCCACCCGCACGTGTCGAAGATATGCCCCCGTGCCGATGCGTGTGCTATACTGATGGTGACTATTCCCGTAACCTTTGGCGGGTTGTGGTCAATTTCCTCGGGGCTCTTGTGCTCTAACAAATCGGCACGGTTCTTCTCCGCTCGAAAGCCACATCGATGCGTTTGCACTATCTTCTTGCCATCTTATTCGGGTTCTCCGTGTCTGCCTCCGCCGAGGTCCGTGTGACACCAGAACGGGTCACGTTCACCGATGCTTTCGCCCGGCGGCAGTTGGTGGTGGCAACCGAAGGGCGTGATGTAACCCGGCAGGCGACTTATACCAGCCGTTCGCCGCAGATTGTCACGATTGATGCCAAGGGGTATGCCGTTCCCATCGCGAATGGGACGGCTGAGATTGAAGTGAAACTCGGTGAGCAGACGGTCATGGTCCCCGTCGAAGTGACTGGACTCGACAAAGTCCGGCCCGTCGATTTTGCTACCGAAGTCGAACCGCTGTTGAGTCGCTTCGGCTGCAATTCCGGCGGCTGTCACGGCAAGGCGAGCGGGCAGAACGGCTTCAAGCTGTCGCTGTTCGGTTTCGATACTGAGTTCGACTATGCTGCGTTGGTCAAAGAAGGCCGTGGCCGTCGCGTCTTTGCCTCTTCGCCCGAGAAGAGTCTGCTCCTCGCCAAGGCCACCGGACAAGTCCCGCATGGGGGGGGCAAGCGGATCGAACCCGGCAGCGAACCCTATCGGATGTTGCTCTCGTGGGTGCAGGCTGGTGCCCCCGCCTCGGCGGCTGATTCCCCGCGCGTCATCAATCTCCGCATGTCACCCGGCGAGCAGATTCTGCAACCCGATCAGACGCAACAACTGGTGGTCCTCGCCGAGTACAGCGATGGCAGCCAGCGGGACGTCACGCGTGAGGCGCAGTATTCGAGCAATCTCGATGTCGTCGCCGTGGTGGTGGACGATGGTCTCGTCACCGCGAATGCTCCCACCGGCGAGGCCGCCATCATGGCCCGTTATATGGGGCAAGTCGCGGTCTGCACGATCCTGCGACCCCAAGGAGCACCGCTGACATCCATTGCCAATTTCCAGCCGACGAACTTCATCGATGATCTCGCCATGCAGAAATGGATGAAGCTCGGCCTGCACCCCTCTCCCGTCTGCGATGACGCCACGTTTCTCCGCCGCGTGACCATCGATCTCTGTGGCCGCCTACCGACAACCGACGAAACTCGCGCGTTCCTGGCGAACATGGATACGAACAAACGCGAGCAACTGGTCGACCGGCTGCTCAACTCGCCCGACTATCCGGCCTACTTCGCGCTCAAGTGGGATTCGATCCTGCGGAACTCGAACCTCGCCGGGTCCGAGAAGGCGGCGTATGCCTTCCACAACTGGATCAAGGACATGCTGGCCCGCAACCGCCCTTACGATGAATTCGTGCGGGGCATCGTCGCGGCGTCGGGGGAATGGCAGGATGCCCCGGCGATCAACTGGTTCTGGCAGTCGCGCGACGATCAGTTGCATCAGGTCACCGCCGATACCGCTCAGGTCTTCCTGGGTCTGCGGCTGCAATGTGCCAAGTGTCATCATCATCCGTATGAACGCTTCAGCCAGGACGATTATTACGGTCTCGCCGGGTTCTTCACGCGGCTGGGTCGTAAGTCGTTCGGTGAGCCGCCGCCCTATTTTTCGGCCCCGAATGTGACCATCGGCGAACGTCACCCGGTCACTGGCCAGCAGATCGAACCGAAGTTTCTCAACGGCGAGGTCACGAAGTTCGGACCCGAGCAAGATCCGCGGCATGCCCTTGTTGACTGGATGGTTCAGCCCGAAAATTCGTTCTTCGCGAAGGCATTGGTGAACCGGCTCTGGGGCCATTTCTTCGGTCGCGGCCTGGTACATGAAGTGGATGATCTGCGTGAAACGAATCCGCCGTCCAATCCGGAACTGCTGGTGAAGTTGTCGCAAGAATTCATTGAACACAAGTTCGACATGCGGCACATCATCCGGTTGATGCTCACCAGCCGCACCTATCAACTCTCTTCGGAACCGATCACCGAAAATGCGGGCGACCTGCAGAACTTTGCCCGGTACTACCCCCGGCGATTCACGGCCGAGGTGCTGCTCGACGCCGTTGATCAGGCGACTGGTCACAAGAGCCAGTTCGGCAACATGTCGAGCGAAGCCCGCGCGGTCGACCTGCCGCACGAAAACTTCGGCAGCTACTTCCTCGATACGTTCGACCGCCCCCGCCGCGTGACCGCCTGCGAATGTGAACGGGGCACCGCGGCGACGCTCTCGCAGGTGCTGCTGCTGGCGAACTCCGACGAACTGGAAAACAAGATCGCTTCGGGAGATGCCCGCATCGACAAGCTGTTCAAGGAGCAGAAATCGACCCCGCAGATGATCGAAGACCTCTACCTCGCGACGTTCTCCCGCTACCCCACGCCCCAGGAAATCATCACCGCCGAATCGCACATCACCCGCAGCGCGGACACCCGCCGCGGCGTGGAAGATGTGTTATGGAGCCTGGTCAACTCGCGGGAGTTTTTGTTTAACCATTGAGGATACAAGTTACGACAGGAGTTAGCATGAAAATACCTCGATGCTTGGGACATGAGACAATTGTTAAAGAGTATAGCAAAGTTGCCTTTCGTGAGACATTTGAGGAACCAGATGGAAACTTAACCACGTTCTTGCTGTTCGGGGCCACAAAGATTCCTGTTGTCGTGTTTGCCCTTACTGATGGGCATGTCATCGCGCTAAAACAGTATCGCTATGGAGCGAACTTTATTGGATTTGAACTTCCGGGTGGCGTGGTTGAGCATGATAAGTCCAAGGAGGAAACAGTTATGGATGAACTGCAGCAAGAGACTGGTTTTATCGCTGATCTTTCAAAAATAGCTTCCTTGCACCAACATGGGATTTGGTTTGAACCTGCGGCTTTGCGTACGCGATTCTTTCCATATTTCGTAAGAGATTGTAAGAGAGATGTTACGATTCATGCCAATTCTGAAGTTGGCGAACATGTCCAGCTAGAGCTTATCCAGATTGAGGAATGGTATTCGATGCTCAGAGAGGGCGAGATTCGAGACGCTAAAACTTACTGTATAAGCCTGTTGGCGATTCAAAATCTCTTAGATGACGAAAAAAAATCTGCGTTGAAAGGTCTAAAACTGTGGCCATAAATGTCATGCCGGGCGGGTGGTAGAGGTGTGCCGCTGATGCAGAAACCCCTATGAAGCCGCGATAAATCCGGAGGCTTCCAGTAGGATCGCCTCCGCCACCCCTGCCGGATGGACCTCTCAAAGTCTTTGGACACCTGCGGATGGTTCGACAGAGCGAGATCCCGTTCATCGAGGAGATTCGTAACGCAGTCCTGACCGGACGGTATCTGGTGTCACGGCATGCCCGTCAGCGGATGGCAGAACGTCATGTCAGATTGTGGCAACTGGAATCCAGCATGGATGATGCCAGTATTTTATCTGTGGATGTCCAGCATGAGCCGCATCCTCTTGTCAATTTGTCGCACGAATTGCCTGATGGAATGTATGCCACTGCCGTTTGGGCTTGGTTACCCATTACCAGGCAAGCTATGCTGGTGACGGTGTTTATTGAAGAGGGAGTATGACGACCATGACCCCCGAGCCGCACACACAGAAGGTCATTGAATGGGTAGACGGTGGCGAATACGTGGTAGCTGTCGAAGTGGAAGCCATTTTTCCGCCTGATGCGCCATCGGAAGCCTGCTTGTCTCCCGAGGCAGTGAAGTGGCTGGAATCTCTGGAAGACGCCGCCGTGCGAGGTGATGTGGCGGCGCTTCAAGCCGCAGGTCGTGTTTATCGCCGAGAACCCGTGGTCTCATAGCGATCATTTAGCCCCCCGTTGCTTGCAACGGGGGGCATTCCAAGCTCCGGCCGCCGGTTGTCCCCCGGTTGTGAACAACCGGGGGCTAAATGGGATGTGTGATAGCTCCCATGCTTGGCGAATTGGGATTCGCGCTGTCATGATGCATTCCGCGCTGGTTCGGGTTTCCTCGGGTGACGGAGTGCTGTGCGGATGATTCGCTGTTGTCGGACATTGGTCGCGTTGGCGTTGTTGGTCGCTTCTCATGCCTCTGCCCAGGATATCGATCTCGTTCTCGAAAACGGCACGATCTATGACGGCGCCGGTGGGGAACCGGTTGTTGGGCATGTGGCGATCAAGGGGGGCAAGATTGTCTCCGTCGGCACGGATGCGGTGCCCTCGGCGAAGTGGCGGATTGATGTCAAGGGGCTGGTGGTCGCACCGGGCTTTATCGATCTGCATACCCACAGCGATGGCGAAAACACCGAGCCGGAATCGCGGGCTTGCGTGAATTACATCATGCAGGGTTGCACGACGTCGGTGACCGGGAACTGTGGCAGTGGGCCGGTCGATGTCGCGGGTTATTACAAGGACATCAATTCCGCCGGGTGTGGCACCAACGTGGCCCATCTGCTGCCGCAGGGGAATCTGCGGTTAAAGGTCGTGGGAGATATCGATCGCCAGGCGACCGACGAAGAACTCGAACAGATGCGGTCGCTGGCCCGGAAAGCCATGCAGGATGGGGCCTGGGGGATGTCGACCGGCCTGATCTACACGCCGAGCACTTACGCCAGTACCGAAGAACTGATCGAACTGACGAAGTGCATCGCGGAAGGGCAGGGGATTTATGTGAGCCATATCCGTAGCGAAGGGGATCAATTGCTCGAAGCGGTGCAGGAAGCGATCCGCATCGGGAAAGAAGGGGGCACGCCGACCCACATCTCGCACTTCAAAGCCTCAGGGACAGCGAACTGGGGCCGCTTGCGGGTGGCGATTGATCTGATTGAAAAATCACGGGCGACCGGCCAGACGGTGACCGCCGATCAGTATCCGTACACGGCGTCCAGTACCTCGCTGGAAGCCACCGTCTTTCCGCTGTGGTCCCGCAACGGCGGACAGAAGGAACTGGTCAAACGGTTGGATGATCCGGAAACAAAAGAGCGGTTGCTCAAAGAAGTCGGCCGGGCGATTGAAGAGCGTGATGACGGAGCCCGGCTGCTGATTGCGTCGTTCTCGAAACGGGCCGATTGGGCCGGAAAGAATCTGAAAGAGATTGCCGTGAGTGAACAGAAGACGCCGCTGGAGATTGCCGAGTTGATCACCCGGCAGGGCGGAGCGGCGGTGATCAATTTTGGCATGCATGAGGATGATGTGCGGCTGGCGATGAATGTTTCCTGGGTGGCGACGGCATCGGATGGGGGAACTCGCGTGCCGAATGAAAGCGTGCCTCATCCGCGTAGCTACGGCACCTTCCCGCGGAAAATCGGGTTGTACTCGATCCGTGAAAATGTACTGCCGTTGTCGATGGCGATTCGCAGTTCCAGCGGACTACCGGCCGACATTCTCGGGATGACCGATCGCGGCTACTTGAAGTCGGGGCAGTTTGCCGATGTGGTGATTTTTGATCCGCAGGCGTTCATCGATACCGCCACCTTTGCCCAACCCCATCAGTATGCCGCGGGCATGAAGTACGTCTTCGTGAATGGCACGCCGGCGGTGTACAATGGGGTGCCAACCGGGGCGTTGGCAGGCCGGGCGTTGCGCAAAAATGGCGGAAAGTGACCGCCACGGACGGCGGAGATGCGTCAAGTTTTGATGAAACGGGGCAAATCGAGCAATTCGCCCTTGGTTCATCGGAGCGGTCCGCGTATGCTACCCGCACGCCGAGGCTGTCTCTGACTAATCTCTGCGTACGGTCGAACTCAGCAAGGAACGCGAACACTTCCAGTGAGCGTACGTTTTGACCGGCAGAGAGGTTCTCTGTCATCGCCTCGGGTGACAGATCTTTGTGATGCGATGTGGATGGCCGGTTACGGTCTGTCATCGCAGGAAAACGCGAATGGTATTCTGCGGAATGCCTCGAATTCTGTGACGGTCTTGTTGGTCCAGCGTTCGCAATTCATGGGGGATGGTGCGCCGTTTTTACGGAATGGTAGCCATCATTCAGGAATAGCCGCAGCGCGAGTGACCACCCGGTGACTGGCGAACCCGACCGGTTGAAGCCGGTCTGTCGATTCTGCCGGAACTGAAGTTCCCCATGGTTGTGGAACACCGTCAGGCGACGTGAACGATCAGGTTTTAGGATTTCTCTTGAAGACATTTGCCGAATTGCCTTTGCTGGCCAGCGTGCAGCGGGCCTTGACCGAAGAACAGTACGTCACTCCGACGCCGATTCAGGCGCAGACCATTCCGGCGGCGATGGAAGGCCGCGATATTCTCGGTTGTGCCCAAACCGGCACCGGGAAGACGGCGGCATTCGCGCTGCCGATTCTGCATCAACTTGGACAATCGAAACGGCGGGCTCAGCCGAATCAGCCTTATGCGTTGATCCTCGCGCCGACCCGCGAACTTGCCATCCAGATCACCGACAGTCTGTCGACCTATGGGCGTCATCTGCCGCTGCGGCATGTTACCGTGTATGGCGGTGTCGGCCAGTTCAAGCAGGTGCAGGGGATGAACCGCGGAGCCCACATTCTGGTGGCGACTCCCGGGCGGTTGCTCGATCTCATCGGTCAGGGGCACATCGAACTCGATGCCCTGGAAATGTTCGTGCTCGATGAAGTCGATCGCATGCTCGATATGGGCTTCCTGCCCGACCTGAAACGCATTATCAGCATGATTCCCGAAGACCGGCAGTCGCTGTTTTTCTCGGCAACATTGCCCCCGAACATCGTCGAACTCGCTCGGCAACTGCTGAGGAACCCGGTCTCGGTGCATGTCGAACCGGAATCGAAAAGCATCGACCGGATCGAACAGAAAATGCTGTTCGTTGAACGCCGAGGCAAGCGCGATCTGCTGTATGACATCCTCTGTGATCAATCGGTGGAACGGGCCGTGGTCTTCACCAAGACCAAGTTTGGTGCCAACCAGGTGGCGGAATTTCTGGATAGCAACGGTATTCCCGCCGCAGCCATCCATGGCAACAAATCGCAAGGGGCCCGGCAGCGGGCACTCGATGCCTTCCGTCGGCAACTGGTGCGGGTGCTGGTGGCGACCGATGTCGCTGCCCGGGGGATCGACATCGATGGCGTGACTCACGTCATCAATTTTGACCTGCCGATTGAACCCGAAGCCTATGTCCATCGCATCGGTCGAACGGGCCGGGCTGGTGCCTCCGGCATTGCGATCTCGTTTTGCTCACCAGAAGAGCGTCGGGAACTGCGGGCGATTGAACGGTTGCTCGGTATGCGGCTGGCTGCCAACGCCCCGGCACCGCAGCGTCCACGACTGGAACGACCGCAGACTGATCGTCCGCGACCGGAGCGGTCGGAAGCCATGGCCACGGCCACGGCGACAGCCGGACGGCCACGTGGTCCCAAGCGTCCACAGACCGCACGTCCCCCGCACAATGAACAACAACAACGGCCACCGCGAAAGCCGCAGCGGCCGATGCGCCCACGTCGTGCAGACGATCGGCCGCCGCAGGAGCAAATGGCTGTGGATCGCGCGGCTTCAGGGGCTGTGCCACCGAAACCCCCGCGCGGTCCACGACCCAATCGCGGTCCTGGTCCCCGCAAGCCGCGTCGTCAAACTGCTGAGTCATAAATCTCAGCCGATACCACTGTCACAGGGCTGTGGCAGGTTCTTTCTCTTCACTTGACGGAGAAGTCTCATCGCCAAAAACCAGAACACCTTTGCGAAGCGGCAGCGTGAAGCCGCACAACGCGATAGGGCCGACCAGAAGCGACAGAAAAAAGCCGAGCGGAAACAGGAAGGACCAACCGATACGTTGCTTCCGACCGATGTTCCTGACTCGCTGTTTGAGCGGACGGAATCTGGTTCAGCGTAAGATGACTGTAGAAGATAACGCGTGATTCCCGCCCTTCGGAATCACGCGTTTTTTGTCTTCCAGCTCCGCTTTTGAAGTTCAAACGAAGGGGTTATGCAGATTTTGCGTGTAGTCGAAAGTGGGCGGTACACTGTCTTCCCGGTAAAATCGGTCACAGGTGGTGGGTGTGTCCCTGAATCCTGCACCGAGATTTCAGCCGCCAGCCACTCTGATCCGATTTGCAGTCCAGATAGTCATCTACAAGCGGCTGTCTATGAGATGGGGTGACTGAATTGGAAGGCGGGGAGATTCAACTTCCTCCAAGAGGTGATAAGGATGGCGTTTCAACAGCGGTTGGGAATTCGGTTGCTCAATCGTTGTGGTCAGGCTTTGACGCGGGCCGGCTGGCGGAAGAACGCCTTCGATCCCAATGCTCTGGAAGCCTTGGCCCGGGAAAACGTGGGGGCTAGCGATTTCGGCAGTGACCGTTATCGCGTGCCGTTCATGAAGCTGTGTGAATCGTATGCCGCCGATCCAGACCTGACGTTCCTCGGTCGCCAAGTCTGTCAGGGGGCATTGCTGCATCTGTTGGAAAACCGGTTAAAGATTCAACGGGATCTGAAAGCCAACCCCGCGATCCTCGAAAAAACCGTGGTGCGGCCGGTCTTCATTCTCGGATTGCCCCGCACCGGCACCACCATGCTGTATAACTTGCTGGCATGCGATCCGGCAGCCCGGCCGTTGATGTTCTGGGAGTCGATGTGTCCGTCGCCGCCGCCGTTGCCGAATGAACGGACGACAGACGCGCGGATCGCCAAAGCTCAATCCACCGTGGCTCGCTTGAACCGAGTGCTGCCGGAATTGCAGGGCATTCACAAGTTTGTCGCTGATGGCCCCGAGGAATGCCTCGGCTTGCTGATGAATGTCTTTCTCACGCCGTTTTTTCGCGGGCGCATCAAACCCTATCGGGCCTGGCTCGATACTGTGACGGATGCGGAAATTGATGCGGCCTATGAGGAATACCGGGCACAGTTACAGTTGCTGCAGTGGCATGTCACGGGGAGTCATTGGTTGCTGAAGTGTCCGTCGCACCTGTTCGGTCTGGGCGGATTGCTGCACGCATTTCCCGATGCCTGTGTGATTCAGTGTCATCGAAATCTGGAAAACAGTGTCCCTTCGCTCTGCAGTTTGACTGCGACGATTGATCAATTGTGTTACGCCGAGATCGATCCACACCAAGTCGGTCAGCGCGTGCTGCATTACACCGAACAACTGATTGATCGAGGCATGAAAGCCCGCGATCAGAATCCCCACGCGAACATCTGGGATGTGCAGTATGAGCAACTGATTGCCGCCCCCATCGATGAGGTCCGCCGGATCTACGCGCATTTGGGGACTGCAGTTTCACCCGCATTCGAGCAGGCGATGCAGCAGCACCTGGCCCAGGGACGCCCCGAAAAACTGCACAAGTACACGCTGGAGCAGTTCGGGTTGTCCTCCGCGGATTTGCAGGAGCGTTTCCGTACTTACCGCGAACGATTTCATTTGTCGTAGTTTAGAGGACCGGGATGATGGCGACGACTCTCAATCCCGATGTACCGCGCGGCACGCCGCAGGTACTTAACGAAAGCGATTGTACACTGGAGTATTTCGTCAGCGGGGCAGGACCGACAGTGGTCATTCTTCCCGCCTTAGCCGGTCGACTCATCGAGTTCAATTCGCTGGTCGATGCATTAAACGCGGCGGGATATCGTACGATCGCGGTGCAACTGCCGGGGATCGGCCGCAGTCATTGCCCGATTCGTCGCAAACCCACATTGCATACCTTTGCCGATCTCATCAGTAGTATCGTTCACCAGGTGTCCGAGAAGGACGATGAGCCGATCTGCCTCGTCGGCCGTGGCTTGGGTAATCGCCTGGCACGCACGTTTGCGACTCGGTATCGGTCACAGGCGAAGGGGCTGGTGCTGATAGCGGCTGGCGGAAAGCATCGATCCCGGCAAACGGCGTCGTTACTCGGACGCTACTTCCTGCTGCAAATGCCAGGGCTTCCACTGGGATTCCGACGCATGATCATGGAATCGATCATGTGTGTGAAACAGAATGTGCTTCCCGACAGTGTCTGTCGTCGCTCGCCATTACGGGCTTTTCTCATCCAGGCCAAAGCTTCGCGTCGCACGCCCGTCAATGAGTGGTGGTCAGCGGGGACGGCTCCCATGCTAGTGCTGCAGGGGGCAGAAGATCGGGTCTCCCCCTCAGCGAATGCACAATCGCTGGTGGATGAATTTCCCGATCGCGTGCAACTCATCACAGTGGCCGAAGCTGGCCATGCAATGACCTACGACTGCCCCGAGCGTGTGAATGCCGAGGTTTTGAAGTTTCTCGGCGAGAAACTTCCCGTGCAGAAATAGAAACAACCCGCATGCTGATGAGGCTTACGGGCTGCTTCTGCAAGGAAATTCAATAACGATCTGAGACGATCGTTAGCGGTAGGCTAAAGCCGTGCGGAGTCGTTCGCGGGGTGCAGGGGCGGGATGTACGGGCTTAGCCCAAGGCGGGTTCCAGTCGGTCAGTTCCAGGCGATCATGCAATTCGGCAAGCGAATCCACAATCATATCGGGGGCATAAGCGAAGTGCTTCAGATCGTCTGATCGTGTGCCTCCGCTTAAGACCAGCACGGTATGAAAGCCGAGCTGAATTCCACCGAGGATATCGGTTTCCATCGTGTCACCGATGATTGTGGTTTCGGCCGTGGTGAGTCCCAGATCTTTGCGGGCGGCCCTCATCATCAAGGGGCTCGGCTTGCCCACGCCAAAGGCTTTCACACCACTGGCAGCTTCCAGCATGGCCACCATCGCCCCGCAGCCGGGTCGCAATCCCGTCTGTGTGGGGCAGTTCGGATCAAGATTGGTGGCAATCAGCTTGGCACCATTCAGAATCATGCGGACAGCCGCTTCGACCAGTTCGAGATTGAAGGTACGGCCTTCGCCGACGACCACAAAGTCGGGATCATGATCGACCACGGCATAACCATTTTCATGGAGAGCCGTGAGCAAGCCCCCCTCACCAATCACGAACGCCGTTCCACCCGGCTTCTGCTGCGCCAGAAATCTCGCGGTCGCCATGGCGCAAGTGAAAACGTGCTCTTCTTCCGCATCAATGCCCATCCGGGCCAGCTTGGCAACAACATCGCGGCGGGTGCGTTGACTGTTGTTGGTGAGAAAGCGAAACGGGATCTCCCGCTCGCGCAGTTGGGCAATGAATCGATCTGCCCCGGGGATCAACTCCGAACCTCGATACAGAACCCCATCCATATCGATCAGGTAACCCTGACGCATTCCAGCTCCTTAACAACGTTCCATCGATGCGGGCTAGAAGCGCGATCCCGTCGTGTGGCAGCTTTTCCTTACGCAATTGGCATGCCGATGTTTGAACGATCCACAGGGGAATCTTGCGAAAAGGGCTGTGATTTCAGAGGTTTTCTGCGGAATCTGCTGCTCCGCTTCCTGAACGTTCGCATCCCGGAAGAGTGCTGAGTCTCTATGCACAGCCGCGCAGGAATCTGGTTTCAAATTGCGTGAACGCTTCTTCTTAAATGCGTGTCACTCATTAGGGATGAACGAGAGATTAACCCCGCGCTTGTGATCTTCATGATGTGATATCATGGCAATCATCGATCGACATTGATTGCAGGAGTGCCTCATGCATTTCGTCTGTCAAACATTTGGCAGTGGTGGCGATGTTTACCCGATGCTGGGGCTCGCATTGGAACTAAGGCAACGTGGACATCGCGTTACGCTTGCCACGAATGGGCACTTCGCCTCGCTGGCTGCTGACTACGATATGCCGTTCTATTCCCTGGGTACGGAAGCCGACTATCAGGCATGCATCAACCATCCCGACCTGTGGCATCCACAGAAATCGTTCCGCCATGTCTTTCGGAACCTGGAGCCAATTCTGCGAACGCAGTATGCGATGCTGGAAACGTTTGCACAAAAAGGACCCTTGGTGAGCCTGACGAGTTGCTTTGGCTTCGGAGCATTACTCGCGCGTGAAATACTTAAACTGCCCACCATCACCGTCCATCTGCAACCGGCAGTTCTCTGGAGTGATTACGATCCTCCGGCTCTTGCCGGTGTGAAAGGGCCACGCTGGTTCAAGAGTTTGATGTTCCGCATCGGTGAGCGGTTCTTTCTCGATCCCGTGGTCTGTCCCTTTTTGAATGCCTGGCGAAAGGAATTGGGACTGCCGCCGGTTCGACAAGTGGCACGCTACTGGCATTCACCCGATGGCGTGCTGTGTTTGTTTCCGGAATGGTTTGCCCCGCCGCAACGCGACTGGCCACAGCCGTTACTTCAAGCCGATTTTCCCCTGTGGAATCCGGGGTCTGAGCAGGCGTTGCCCGCGACTGTGGATCTATTTTTAAAGCAGGGGGCGGCACCTGTCATCTTCACGCCGGGGACGGCGAATTGTCATGGGCGACGGTTTTTCGAGGCGGCCATTGAAGCCTGTCGAGCGCTGGGCCGACGTGCGATTCTGTTAACACGCTTTGCCGATCAACTGCCCCCACTGCCCCATGACGTGCTGCACGCGACCTATGTGCCCCTGGATCGGCTCTTGCCGCATGCGGCGGCGTTCGTGCATCACGGGGGCATTGGTTCCACCGCACAAGGGCTGACGGCGGGGGTTCCTCAATTGATCATGCCCCTGGCGCACGATCAATTTGACAATGCCCAGCGCATCATCCGATTGGGAGTCGGGCTGAGTTTACCGGCCACGAAGTTCACCGCGAAACGATTGATCCCACGTCTTCAGCAATTGCTCGATCAACCTCAGGTGACCAAACAATGCCGAGATGTTGCCTGCAAGATCCAACCGAGCCGTGGACTCCGCATGGCCGCAGATCTTGTTGAAGCACAACTCAAGTAGAGATGTGGCGGTCAATCTTGATCAATGCGATGAGGGTGCCGTGTCGCGATGATGATCGGAGAAGTTTTGTTCCATTCAGATTCAACCCGGCGAAAGAGAAGTGGCATCCATGCCCACAGACCGTCCCTGTTCCATTGTGAGAGAGAGTGGGGAACCGTAAGGAGAGAACCGAGTCAGTCTGTCCTTCTCTGTCGCTGATCACCCGGGGACACAAAGTTCCCAAGGTGGAGTGCGGGGTATCCGTCAATGACGGATGTGACTATGGGGTTCTGTCCGAGCGGACTTCCGAGGAAGGGACGAGACAATCTCGTTAGCTGCTCAATTCCTTGAACAGAGGATGATAAGCAGGCATCTCTTCTTTCAAAGCGTCTATCCACGCGGTGAGATTCCAAATCTCGACGCATATGACCGCACCTACCACCATCACTTCTTGTGTCGCCTGCACTCCCAGAAATTCCCGGAAGGAATCGGGGATCACCAATCGCGAGCGCTGAGCCAGTTGGACTCGTTGCGATCGTGTCGACAGCAAGCGGCCCAGTCGTTGGACTTCGTCCCAACGTTGTTCCATCCGGCCGGCATCAATCCGCTGTTTCAAGATTGCTAAGCCAGCCGACTGACGCGCTTCCCATTCCTCGGCCTTCCACAGGCTGACACATCCATACCGTTCCTTAGTGATCAGCGTCTGGCCCTGGTCATCAGTGACCGCCTGGGCCATTTCCGTCGGCAAAGAGAGTCGGAACCGCTCATCGACGGTACGCCGTTCTTCGCCGGTGATAAAGGAAATCGCGGGCACGGAGGCTTGCTCGAAACGAGACCAGGATGGACTGCCGGTAAGTCAGTATATTGGGCGGAAAACCCACAGTCAAATCTGTTTTCAAAGAGCTGTGGGCGTGAAACCCACGACGGATCACACGGTAGCGAGGCCGATTGTGACTCGCAATCCCGTCGTGACGATTTTTCCAAGAATTCCGATTTTTCAAGAGACACTTGGGGATGCACCACAGCGCGCAAAGAAGCCGCCAGGGAGTGGGCTCTCTGGCGGCTCAGGATGGCTATGGGCGGAGTGGGAGTTCTTACCACTCAGGTCATGATCGCACCGGGCGTGCGTCGCAGTTTTTCGCGAGCTCGCGTCAGCAGCGGGCCAATCGAATTTTCCGGGATCTTCAATCCCCGGCTGATCTCGTGATAGGACTTGCCTTCGAGATGGAACTGCCGCACGACCTCGGCTTCCAGTTCGGGCAGGCCGTCCAGCATGTGCGATACGAGTTCGCGATTGTCGATTCGACCGGTATCGTACAGAGCATGGTCGACGGCGTCCTGATGGGCTTTAACATGCCCCAAGGCTTCCGACATGCGTCGGCGGGTCATTTCCCGGACCACCACACGTCTGGCAACGACCGCCAGATAGGTGGCCAGTGACGATTCCCCGCGGAACTTGCGGAGTATGGCGTAGTCGTTATCCAGCACGGTCAGCAGAATGTCCGAGCAGAAGTCGTCGAGATCTTCCGCGGTGAGGGGCACGCTACGGGCATGCCCTGTGTGCTGAATGACATGGATGAACAGACCCGCAAATCGATCGACAAAGTCCTTCCAGGCACCGGGCTCGTGAGCTAGGCAACGTTGAATCAGCGATCGATCGAGGTCGGTGAGGGCCACGTCGGTACCTTGGCCTGACCGGTGGACGGAATAATAGACTGACTCATTTATCGTAGCGTACTTGGGAACCGGGACAAGTCGATTCTGCCGGTGATGGCTGAAGAGGTCGAGAAGTTCGCCGAGAGTAGCAATCAGGTGAACAGTTCCACGAAGCGAAGCTGGGCAGGCAGCCGTATCTCA
The DNA here is from genome assembly GCA_016125225.1 of bacterium. Taxonomy (GTDB): domain Bacteria; phylum Planctomycetota; class Planctomycetia; order Planctomycetales; family Planctomycetaceae; genus DSVQ01. Next base: position 206,811 of record WGME01000013.1, read on the forward strand.
AGTCTGGGAAAGGGTTAGAACGTCCTTGACGGTCTGACGGGTGAGGACTAGGATGCCCGAAAGTCAGGGAATCTGTGGTTCAAACCCACGGATTTTGCAGAACGGTCGGCACTTGGGCCGATCATGTCACGGGGTGCGAGTGGCATTCCCGTGGGTGTGGCGTCCGATATTCTAGGACACTGGAAAGCGAGAACTGGCATGACGCATGTCGTCGCCGAACCGTGTTTCAACTGTAAGTACACCGACTGCGTAGTGGTGTGCCCGGTCGAGTGCTTCTACGAAGGCGAAGCGATGCTGTTCATCCATCCGGATGAATGTATCGACTGCGAAGCCTGCGTGCCGGAATGTCCACCCGCCGCGATCTTCCATGAAGACAATCTGCCCGAGCAGTGGGCCGACTACAAGGCGTTGAATGCCGAGATGTCGCCGGAATGCCCGTCGATTACCGAACGGCGTGATCCGATGGGCCCGCCCATCCACAAATAAGCCTGCTCGGCGTGAGCTTCGGCTTTCATGTTGATGAGCAGCGTCCACAAAGCACGAGTGGACCGATGGAGACCACATTAACGAGTTTGATGTGGTCTTTTCTCGTGCGCCCTGGCAAATTCTTATCGGGCAACTCTGGTTGATAGCCAAGCCGCCCGGTGCATTGTCCAATGGGCCTTGGGAATTCATTGACCTTCGGAGGGGGCGGTGGCCTCTTCGCTCTGTGTCTCTGCAGTGGCTGCTGTATCATCGCCCCCGGGTAAGAGTTGCAGACGCAGGTTGTAGGAAATCAGTTCCACACCGGTTTCGCGGGGCAACACTTTCATGCCGTGAAATCCGCCGAATAACGAAGGCGACTCGGAACTCAGTCGGACACTGCCTGTCACCTTGTCGAGGGCCAGCAGCCGCAGTTTTGTGTATGATGCCTGTGCGACCTGCTTCCATTCGCGTGAGAGAAAGACCAGGGCGGGAGATTCACTGAAGCGGTCGAGAATCAGATTCTGCTCGTCGACTTGCGTACGCCATAGCATCTGCCCGGTCTGACGATTCCAGCAGACAACCAGTCCGTCGACATGAGCGGATTGCAGGCTGTCTCCATAATTGTCGGAGTAGTCGTTGTCGTTGATGATCAGGTACAACCGCTCGGCATCGACCAAGGGCAGCAGACTTTCTGCTGATTGCGCTATCGGGACAGGATCAAAGGTTTGCAGTTTTCCCTGCTCGAAATCGAGTCGTTCCACGGAATGGCGATTTTGCAGAGACGGTTTTGCAGGTCCGACGATCAGCATGGAATTCTGCCCGAGCTGGCCCAATTGAGAACCGTTACGAATTTCGACGTTCCAACGGACATCGCCCGTGAGTAAGTCTTGCCGTTGAATCGCAAGCTGCCGGGTGTCCAGGGCGAAGATTTGCAGGCCCGGCTTGGTCTGAACGGTGATCAGATCGTTGTCGAAAATGGCGATAGCCCGCTTGAGTCGCGCCGAAAGATCGGGAATGTCGAGCGGTTGGCCATCACTGGTGCGGAAGGTTTTCAGTTCCTCACCTTGGGGATCGATCACCACCACGACTTCGGCTGTGCCGATGACCTGGGCATAGGGCGGCATGCCGGTATGCCGCCAGCGTAACAATCCTGTGCCGGGGTCATAGATGGCGACGCCGCGCTGTTCCAGCACCCCGATGCCCACATCGTTGGCAAAGACCAGGCGGCCGTCATCGTGCTGTTGCAGATGCCAGTAGCCACCGGGTTCGTCATAGTAATCGTCGGTTTCCTGGAGAGTGGCAGGCTCCGGCCGATGACCTTCCCAGTCGATACCCCGCTGATGACCGACCGAAACCGACCAGAGAACTCGCTGTTCAGCCGGCGAAATCATCTGCAGCACATTGCGATGAAGCAGCAGTAACCGGGGACCAAAGAAGCGATAGGGGGAATAGCCCGTGTCTTCACTCTGGGCCAGCGTCCGCAAGGGCACGATGCCCAGCAAGCGTCCCTGCTGCTGCTCGCGGAACACAATCCGTTGGTCATCGGGTTCCAGTTGGAACGATACGGTTCCGAAGTACGGGGATGACTCAGGCGAAATCAGCTCCTGAACCGTGGGCTGATGACCAGCCGGAAGCCGTACCACATTCAAGGGTTGTTGCCGATGGAGGGCATCGATCACGGAGACGGGATTGGCTTTGGACTGCAGTAAACGTTCCGACTCTATGGCCTGGACGAAGGTTTCTCCCGATGGCAGCCGCACGTCCCCATGCTGTTGCATCAGTGCTTTCAGGTGGGGAGCATCGTCCCAGAACAAGGGAGTGGACTGCATCAATCGTGCGAGCTTCAACTCCGTCTCCAGACGAGTGCCGAGGTCTGGATGTGACAGGCCCGTGCGTAACAGCGTTTCCGCGTGGGCCAGATAATGAGCGCGAGCCCAGGGATCGGCGGTGGCCCAACACAACCGGATTGCGGCCGGATGAAACTTCACCCACGGCCAGATCTTTTGCTGATCCTCCAGTGAGCCAGCCAATGCCGTGTCAATCTGGCGGGTGAGCAGAGCATCTAATGTGGCACGCTCGGCGTTTTGGCTGGCAGACCACAACGACTGCAAGCGTCCGGCGATCCAGACCGCGGGAGTGGTTTCAATGTGTGGAGCATCGGGACGTGTGACGGTCTGAGCGGTTGATGGCAGCTTCAGGGCAGTCGACCACAAGAGTTCAAAAGCGGCGACGGCTTGATCGGCGGCTGTCAGCGAATCGACCTGTAATGCCAGCAGTTCCAGTTGGCGCTGGGGGGACTGAGCCAGTTCCTGCATGGGCTTCAGCCAGCGATCACTCTCGCCGGGCTGAGCATCAGCCAGACGTTGATAGCTTTGCCAGAGAAGTTGATCGCGCAGGGCGATGTCTTGTGATGACCAACCCGTGCTCGAGCTTGGCGTGAGTAAGGCAATCACCTGGCTGGGATTGTTTTGAAACAGGGCATAGCGGGCTGCATGCAGAATGGTGCCAGCCGCTTGCGGGTGCTGAGTCTCTTCCTCGGCCAGTTCCTGCAGGAACTTCGACTTTTCAGAAAAGGCCTGGCAGCCATTCCAGCCAAAGGAAAAGAACTGATGACCGACCTTTACCAGGTTTCCGAGAGATTGATTTTCCATAGGCAGTGACTGCAACAGTTGGCCCGATTTGATGTCGATGATTGCCAGATTGGAAGGCGAAATCGGAATGGCAAGGGTGTCTCCCAAGCGGACGCCACGTCCGCTTGGCTGTGCCAGAGTATCCCATTCGGTCAACCAGAGCTTTCTGCCATCGGCTAACGATCGGGCCTGGATATCCGTTTGTCCGACGACGATGACGGCTTCAGCGGTCGCGGTGGCCAGATACAGTCCGTCTTTCCGATCGCGTGACCAACGTAGCTTGCCGTCGAGCAGATCGAAGCAGAGCAACTGATCAACTTCGGGCGTTGCCACCAGCACGGCATTCCCACTGATCAACGGCGATCCGACCGACCAGGTTTCATTCAGGCTTCGCTGAGACAGGAACTGAGATGCCGGGTCAAGTTCGGGGTCATCGGACTTTGGAAGATACCGCTGGGCCCAGGCAATGCTGCGGCGTGTGCGGTCCACGGCAACGATCCAACCGACTGTCGTCGGGCAGATGATCAGTCCTTCGTGAATGGCTACGGGGGCACTCAACCAGCGACGGGGAATATCGAGTTCGATCTTGGTGTCTGAGAAGGCGAGCAACTGCGACCACCGCGGGCGTCCGGTTTCCGGGTCGAGGGCTTGCAGGCGAATTTCCTGACCTGTTGATGCCACGACATACAGTTCATCTCGATCAATCGCGGGAACACCGAAAAAGAACGCCCCGGCCAACGGCAAGGCAACGGCTTCAGTCGAAGCGGGCCCGCCAATGGTCCAGACGAGACGCCCAGTATTCAAATCGTAGGCGGAAAGCCGATTGCTGGACCAGGTGGCACCAAACGGATCGGCCACATCGGGATCGTCATCACCAAAGTACCCCGATTGGTGCCGGGTCATCACGGCAACGTCTTCGAGTACGTACAAGCGTTGCCCATCGGTACTGATGAAGGCATTGGTGGCGTCACGGAAGAGCCAACTGGCCAGCGGATGCATCTCGGCCGATTCACCAAAGTATTCATCATCGAACTGGGATGCACCCAGACGGACCCGCCAGGCGTTGTCACTGCCTTGCCCTTCACTGGGGACGCCATTGAGAATGCGTTCGGGTGAAATACCCTCTTCGGTCCTCCACAAAGCCTTGCCGGTTTGACGATCAACAACCAGCACGCCGCGCAAATCGCGGTAAGCCACTTTGTCTCCCACCACAATCGGTGAGCCCGCCGGGATCATGGGCAAACGCTGATCGTTGATGTCTCTTATCAACTGCTGTAAGCGGCGGGTTATGTCGTTGGAACTATAAAGCGATCTTCCCCAGTTGCGGAGGAGCATGGGTTCTTCGGGTGATGCCTTGGCCCAGCGCAAATTGGACCCGCCAAACTGCGTCCAACCCTTTGGCTGAGGGGCTGTGACCAACGGCGAACCCGACTGTTCCCACCATTCCCGCACGGTTCGTGATTGATCGCCAAGTGTCAGCCGGGTCTCCTGGGCCGTCTCGAACCAACCCTTCAAGAAGGGCTGCAGATCGTTCACGCCGGCATAGCGCGCCGCCAAAGCGGCTTGCAGCTTCCAGCGGAGATCAGCGGTGCCAGACCATCCCCGCTCCAGCAGTTCACGATTCCATTGCGTCGCCGGGATAAATTCGCGCTGATCGAAGTGCCAGGCGGCGAGTCGAGCGGCCGCGGTCGCACCAGCTTTGGTCTGCAGATAACGGCTGGCGACTTCAACGAGTCGTTCCACGGTTTGCGGGCCTTGAGCTTTCAGCAGCAGTTGCTGAGCAAGACCACCGTATTGCTGTTCATAATCGTCGAGGACTTCAGCCGGAGCCTGCTGCAGAACACGATTGGCGGCCGTCCGCACCGATTCCCAGCGGCCCGGAGCCGATTCGATGAGGGCATCTTCCGGATAATCGAGCAGCTTCTGCTGCAGATCGATGACCTGTTTCCAGTTGCGGTCCTTGACCGCCATCTGGCTGACATCCCACAGCGATTCGACCTTGGGATCTTTCGGGATGCGGGCGTCGATGGAGTCTCGCAAGGCGGCGGTTTTGGCCCCTTTTTCTGCCGGGGGTTCGACGAAGACCTCCCAGGACCACCCGATCGACCCATACGGACCGAGCAGGATCATCGCCAGCCAGAGAACCACGCGGAAAGAGCAGTGCATGATCTGTGGTCCTGTCGTCTTCCCTGCCATGACAACACCTGTTTTCGACTCAAAGCCTGAACTATCTGGGGCAATTGATTGTAAACCACAATACGGGTCGCTGTCGCTTAAGTTCGGAGAGTGCGGGCTACACAAACGCTGATCTGTCGTACGATCCGTGGCTGCCGGATGCTTGCAAAACCTAGGGGCTCTGTGTTTGTGTTCAGGTGTCTCGTCTTGACCCTGTCAGCCTGCCTCACCTACCATTCCCCACATTTTTTGAGGGGATCGCGTGCCGACCCGGCGGACATCGGCGGTGTGGCTCAGCGGCTGTCTGGCCGTGGCGCTCCTGGTGCGCCTGGCAACAGCCGTTGTAGTTGACCAGATCGTCTCCGCCACGCCAGGTCGTATTTGCCTGATTGAAGGCGATGCGTCGGGCTACTGGATTCTCGGCGAACGCCTCGCTCGCGGTGAGTCTTATGAACTGTACGACCCACCCCGACGAATCTTGCGGATGCCCGGTTTCCCCATCCTGCTGGCTGGCTGTCGCCTGGTATTCGGCGACGCACTATTTCCCACCCGCTGCGTCCTGGCGGTCATCGGCACTTTGGGGTGCGGTTGCGTTTATTGGCTGGGACGCGAGCTGGTTAACGAAACGGTGGGACTGGTGGCTTGCGGACTCGTGGCAGTTTCGCCGCCGCTGGTTGTCTTCAGCCCGTTGCTCCTCTCAGAAACTCTCTTCGCGACGGCGATGGTTGCAAGCCTGATTCCGTTGGCGCGGTTGGTCAAATTCCCCGCTGACCAGAAGGCTCGAATCTGGCTGGCAATCGTGGCCGGTAGTTTGCTGGCGGTGGCGACTTATGTCCGACCGACATGGTTGCCGATTGCGGCCGTCGGGGCAGGGTCCATTATCATCGCGGCGCGAGGGCGGCGTGCTGGCTGGTACGAGGCGGGTTGCCTGCTGCTGGCCTTCGCGCTCTGGTTGACACCTTGGACGGTGCGAAACTATCGAGTGTGCGGTCATGTGGTCCCCACCACGTTATGGGTTGGGGCCAGTCTGTATGATGGACTGAATCCCGAGGCCACGGGTGACAGCAACATGGCCTTTTTTGATCGCGAAAATCTGCTCGCGACCATGTCGGAGTACGAAGTCGATCGGGAGTATCGGCGGCGGGCCTGGGACTATGCCGGGCAGCATCCCGGGCGAGCGATCGAATTGGCGATCATCAAAGCCGGGCGCTACTGGAGTCCTTGGCCGAATGCGGAGCAGTTTGATCGCCCCGTCATTCGTTGGGGATTAATCGCGGCCACCGTGCCCATGTATCTCCTGGCACTCCTCGGTCTGTGGCAGCAGCGGCGTCAGGCGGTGTTCTGGCTGGTCACGCTTTGCCCGGCCTTGTTTTTCTGCCTCGTGCATATGCTCTTTGTGGGATCGATCCGTTATCGCTTGCCCGCTGACATGACGCTATGGATTGCCGCCGCGACGGGACTGGTGACGATCTATCAGCGTTGGCGCGGAAGAGTCGAGACTGACCTGCAGGAGGCCGCACCGTGGGCCGCCTGATTCGTAACATGCTGCGTCTGGCTGTGGTCCTGGCCCTCATCGCAGGGGGGGCGATGGCCTGGATGTACTACCGCAGTGACGAATTGCTGCGGGCGGAAATTCTCAAGCAACTCTCCGCCGCGTTGCCAGAAACGACGGTGACAATCGAACGTGCGAACTTCGATTTGCGCGGGCGTGTGCGTATCTTCGATCTGACTCTTAAACGCCCGCAGGAAATCCAGCCATTCCTGACCATCGCGGAGACCATTGTTACAGTCGACCAACAGCAACTGGCAAAAGACCAGCGTGTGCTGGTCGAATCGGTACGGATTAGCCAGCCCCAACTCCGCGTGCAGCGCGATGCGACCGGACATTGGGATTTGGCAGCTCTGGTCTTTAACAAGCCCGCCGGGTCCAGCGAGCTTCCCCATCTGGAAGTTTTGCACGGCCGGATCGATGTCGTGTTGACCGACCATGCCCCCCATAGCCAGGTCAGTGTGCCGATTGAAGAACTCATGCTGACGGCGGAACCCTCGTCGCAACGGTCTTATGCCGCGACGGTCTCGTGCCGCACGTTGCTGACAGGGCAGGTGCAGGCAACGGGCGAAGTTCCGTTGGAGCCGGGTTCCTGGGCAGCCACGGCGATCGTCGAGCAGGTGCGTATCGCCCCCGAAAGTTTGAAGCTCGCGACAGTGATCTGGCCTGATCTGCTGCCCCGGCTGCAACAGTTTCAGCGGTTGCTCGACAGTCAGATTCCTCCGGGGTTCAAACCGGCCGGTGCGGGTGAGGTGCCACCCTGGGAACTCGGGTTGACGGTATCGACCTCTCTGGAAATGGAATTGGGACAAGCTGGCTGGGATCAACCCCTGCAATGGAAACTGACGGGGCGTTTGAACGAAGGGCAGGTGACCCACGCCGCATTGCCGACGCCACTATTTGATTTGCATGGCAACTTTTCATTGAATGCGGACGAACTCTCGGTCCCGGCAATCTCGGCTCGAAATGGTCAATGTGCCTTGCAGGCGACGGCGTCGGCCACGCGAGCTGGTGGTCTGAATGTATTGTTGCGTGGGCAGGGTATCGCCCTGGATGATCCACTGACGGCTCGACTTCCCGATGGCCTGCAACGGCAACTGCGGGCGTTGGCTCTCTCGGGAATGGTCGATGGACAGCTGCAGTTTCAGCGGGCTCCGAGTGGTGCTCATCAGATTGATGCGGAAGCTCAACTGTCCAAAGGGACCGTGCAACACGAACGTTTTCCCGTGCTGTTGCGCGAAGTGGCGGGCAAACTTTCCTGGCACAACGATCTCATGCAGATTCAGGGCCAGGGACTCGCCGGAACCCGACCCGTGCAAGTCTGGGGCACCATTCATCATCCCGGACCCACGGGAGACGCGGTCTTCGACGTGCGAGTCGATGATGTGCTGTTGGATGACAGTGTTCGACAGGCATTGCCGGACAGCGTTGGGCGTGTCGTGGATGACTTGCAGTTCCAAGGGCGGGGTGATGTGCGAGCCCGCTTCATTCGTCCCAGTGGCTTGAATCAGAAATATGACACCTATCTGCTGGTGAATGTCCGCGATTCTCAGATGCGGTTCCAAGAATTTCCGTACCCGCTTTCCAAGCTGAGTGGACGGCTACGCTGGCACGACGCCGAGCATCTGGTGGCGTTCGAAGAACTACGGGCCGAACATGATGGCACCACCTTGACCGGAGCAGGGCAGTATCGGCTGCAGCCCTCGCCCGGACAGCTCAATCTAGCGATTGATGCTTCCAACGCCGCATTCGATCGGGCCTTGTATGCCGCCTTACCGGCGAGCTTGCAAGAGGTTTGGACCGCGTTTTCTCCCCAGGGTCGGTTCGATGCCCGCACGGTGATTGGCTGGACCCCGGGGCAACCCGTGCAAGTCGAGGTTCCGCGACTGCAGGTGCTGGACGCGAACGTCTTGATGCGGGACTTTCGCTATCCCTTTCGCGACTTTCAGGGAGTCTTTCGTTACGAGCCTCTGACGGAAGGTTCGAAGGTGGTCATCGAACAGTTTTCCTGTCGCCATGATGACACCCGTGTGAATGGGCAAGGCGAAGCGTTATGCCATCCTGACAACACCGTAACGGTTTCTTTGAGCGAACTGCATGTCGATGATCTTTCGCCATCGGTTTCATTACGGAGTGCCTTACCACAGCAGTTGCAGGATGTGATCGAGATTCTGAATCCCTCGGGCCGCTTCTCGTTCGCCGGGCCAGTGAAACTCTATGGCGATCCGCAGCGGGGGGGATTGGTGGGGGCCGCCTGGGATTTTCAGGTCTTGCTCGCCGGTTGTGCCCTCAATGCTGGGTTGCGTCTCGATGATATTCATGGCCGCGTCCATTTTGCCGGCCGCTGGACACCCCGGCAGACCGAGCTTTCCGGGCAATTGGATCTCGATGCGTTCGATGTGTGGGGCAATCATCAGCTCACAAAAATTCGCGGTCCCTTTCAGCTCAAGGACGGAATCCTGGTGATGGGATCGGCCCAGGTGGTCACGCCCACCACGGCGGCGTCGACACCCCGTGTGACCGCAGCTGAGCGGATTTCCGCCCAGGCCTTTGACGGCGAAGCGATGCTGGATGCCGTCGTCGATTTGAATCATCACGACCCCGATTACCGGGCCCATCTCGAACTGAATAATGCCAGTCTCGAAAAATATGCCATGCGGCATCTGCGGGGGTTCAGCAATGTGCGGGGCCTGATGAATGGCTGGATGGATTTGCGTGGCCGTGGGGTCGAAGCACGCGGATTGACCGGGAACGGACAGTTGCAGATTAGTCCGGCGGCCCTGTATGAGTTGCCAGTGTTTCTGCAGATTTTCCAGTTGCCGCAATTTGCTCCCATTGACCGAACAGCTTTCAATTACGCGAACTTCATTTTCCGGATCGACAACGAGCGCTTCAATTTCGAGGCGATGGATCTGGTCGGAAATACCTTGAGTCTCCGTGGTCGCGGGATGATTCGGTTCGATGGGGCGGTGCTGCTCGATTTTTTCACGATGCAGCCACGTAACCCTGTACGCGTGCCGGGATTGCGGGAATTGGTCGGCGTGGTGGGCATGGTGAGTCAGGGGTGGGTCGCCGTCGAGGTCCGCGGGCCGATCAGTGCTCCGGTAGCACGGGTTGTTCCATTTCCTGCCGTCGATGAAGCCCTGCAGCAATTCCTCGGCGCCTTCGATCCCCGGGCCATGGGGCCCTCCGCCAATCAGCGCCGAGGACCGTCACAGATGGGGAATCCTCCGGGAGAATCCCCACGGCGATGATCCGATACACCCGATTTTTGCGTTCACACTGCAGGATCGCACGAACATTTTCGACTCCTGACACGTCAGAGAGAGCGCCGTCGGTGACTGAGCATCCGATGGCTGAGGGTTTTTACGCATGCAGCCCACCGTGACCAACTCCGATTCTGGGACATCCACAGTCACCGACTGGGACCCGGATCGCTATGCGCAGCATGCCCGCTTTGTGTCGGATTACGGCCGTTCACTCATCGACTGGCTGCAACCGCAACCGGGGGAACGCATTCTCGATTTGGGTTGCGGTGATGGGGTATTAACCGCAACGTTGAAAGATCTGGGCTGCCGCGTCGTCGGCGTGGATGCCAGTGCCCGGCAGGTGGATGCGGCCCGCCGCAAGGGTCTCACCGCACTGGTTTGCAACGGCGAAGACTTGCCGTTCTCGCGACAGTTCGATGCCGTCTTTTCGAACGCCGCTTTGCATTGGATGCGTCGGCCCGATGCCGTGCTCGCCGGGGTTAGCCGGTCTTTGAAATCGAAGGGCCGCTTCGTGGCCGAGTTCGGCGGTGCGGGGAATGTGGCGGCCATCACCAATGCATTACGCCAGTCGCTCAAGACACGGGGATATAACTTCGAGCAACTGAGCCCGTGGTACTTTCCGGAACCGGAGGAATACGGCCAAAAACTGAAAGGTGCCGGGTTCGATATTCTGGCGATCGAAAAGTATCCCCGACCGACGCCGTTGCCCAGCGACATCATCGGCTGGCTCGAAACCTTCGCGCAATCGTTCACCATCGGTTGGTCGCCAGCGGATCGCACCGCCCTCTTCAGCGATGTCCGTGAACAACTGCGGCCCCAACTCTGTAGTGCTGAGGGGCAATGGACGGCGGACTATGTGCGACTCCGTTTTGTCGCCGTCAAGCAGAAGTAGCCATCACGCCCGCAAGGTTGCCTGCAGGGACGATTCGCACGCCTTCACGACTGCTGCTTGGGCAGCATCCACTTCATCGCTGGTCAATGTGCGATCCGGCGCACGGAACGTAAGCGTCACCACGTAAGACTTCTTGTCAGCACCGAGCTGCTTGCCGCGATACTGGCTCGCGAACTGCACCTGTTCCAGTAACGGACCAGCAGCACTACGAACTGCTTGTTCGAGGTCGGACCAGAGCACCGGTTCATCCAGCACGAAGTTCAAATCGCGCACCATGCCGGGGTACTCGGGCAGCTTTTGAGCGCGCGGCACCAGATCGGCATTCCGTTCGGCCAATTGCAGGTCGAGTTCGGCAACACAGACCACATCCCGCAAGTCGGCGGCGTCGCACACGCTGCGATCAAGTTCGCCCAGCCAACCCCAGCGGACACCATTCCACAACACTTCCGCCCCACGCCCCGGCGTGAACTGCGGCAAGTCACACGGTCGGACCGTGAGTTGCCCGTGCGGCTGAATCCGTCGGGCCAGCAGTTCAGTCACACCCTTCAATTCCAGATACGATTGGCCAGTCACCAACCCGATCTGCCACGGTTCGACTTCATGTTCGATGCGATCCGGATCAGCCGCCAGATAAACCTTCGCAATCTCAAACAACTTCGCTTGGAAATTCCCATGTCGTTCATTAGCCCGGCGGCACGTGATCAAGCTCGGGATCAGCGACCGCCGCAACAGGTTCTCTTGCCGGCGTGATGAATGATCAACATAGAGTGCCGCGACATCGGGCCGGGGATTGAACCACTGCTGTTCGTTTTCCGACGTGAACGCCGCCGTCATTGCTTCATGGAAACCGACTGCCGTGAGCGTTTCACCGATGCGTTCGACGACCCGTTCCCGTTGCGATTTGCTGCTGGAACACAACGGCACCGCGACATCGTCTGACAGATGGTCGTACCCATAGATGCGGGCCACTTCTTCGATGAGGTCAATCTCACGACTCAGATCGCGTCGCCATGTTGGCGCACGGAACGTCGCCCGTTCCGCCGTCGCTGTGCCGATTTGTTCCAGACCCAACCGCTGCAGAATACCAATGGCGGTCTCTGCGGGAATGTCGATGCCGAGCACTTTCTGGAACCGCGCGAATCGCAGCGAAATCTCGGGGCCTGATGGCGCAGGGGTTTCACCGGCCGAGACCACACCCTCGCACAATTCCCCGCCGGCAAGTTCGAGAATCAACTCGCAACAGCGGCGGCTGGCATAGTCCGGTCCCTGCGGATCGAGAGCCCGCTCGAACCGATACGAGGACGGTGAATGCAGATCGAGTTTTCTCGCCGTGTTCCGCACCGACAGCGGCGCGAACAAGGCCGCTTCAATCAGCACGTTGGTCGTACGGTCCGAAATCTCACTATCGAAGCCCCCCATCACCCCAGCCAGGGCCACCGGCCGCTGAGCATCAGCGATCAAGCACATCTCAGGTGAGAGCTCGTACTCCTTCTGATTGATCGCCTTGAACTTTTCCCCCTTCTTCGCAGGCCGCACGATGATCTGCGCACCATGCAACCGATCGAGATCGAACGCATGCAGCGGCTGAGCACATTCCAGCATCACATAGTTGGTGATATCCACCACATTGTTCACACAGGCAATGCCCACGGCTTGCAGGCGTTGCTGCATCCACGCCGGGCTGGGGCCGATCTTCACACCACGAATCACCCGGGCGTGATACTGCGAACACAATTCCGGTGCATCAATGCGGACCGCAATCTGCTTCGCGGCTGGTGAGGAACAGCTCACCGGTTGAGCCGCCGGGATTTTCAGCGTCTGATCATAGAGCACCGCGATTTCCCGCGCGACACCGAGATGCCCGAGACAGTCGGGCCGGTTGCTGGTGACTTCGAGATCAATCACCCAGTCCTTGCCGTACGCTTCGTACTCTTCAAGGTTAAGTCCGGACATGGTGAGCCGATCGGTCAACTCCTCGACCGACATTTCGAGGGCCACGTACTGTTTCAGCCAATCCCAACTGACAAGCATGACAAGGTCCGTAGGTCTGTTTGCGAGTGTGCATTTTCGGTGCTGGTGGGGTAAGCAGCGAGAGCCATCCCATACCGCGCAGGTTCGCGTTCCGTTATCACATTCACGAACGTATCCGCCGTCCCAGCAGCGACTTGGGCGAGATGATAGCGGAAATCGGAGAGACTGTCGAATGGCGAGAGTGACTGAGCTTTGAGTCGTTAAGTGCGAAAGAGTTCAGGTAAACTCGTGAATCGATCAGTCCCGATGCTTCCAGTTACCGGGCCAACGTGATGCTTGGGCTACGGCCAGCATTCAGTCCGTTTGACCCCCTTACCCGGAAATCGAGTAGGTAGGGAAATCGCTTCATCGAGTTCTGCCTCGTCTTCGATGTGGAACAGAACCGCTTACATGAAGTTGAAACCGTTCCATCATCCGCTGTTCGACATCAGTCCACGGGACCGGTTTGGATTGCTCGGCATCCATCTCAACGGCACGCCGGTCCAGCGTCTCTCGCCACTCCTAGCTGAGCCAGAACGACTGATCCTCTTCCAGTGACGCCGCCAGTTCGCGGATCACTTCGAGACGTTCGTCATGCGGCAGCAAGCGGCCTTGTGATAGCACGTCAGCTTGTGAGGTAGACATGATAATTTCCCTCAGATATCTGGCACTCGGGGCGAACTGCCGACAATTCTTGGATTCTCCGATACTGTCGATGGGCCTGCTATGCCATTCAAAAGAGGGGCGGATGATTTGTCGGAAGCGGCTTTGTTAGCAGGATGTTAACGGTCTGTTACCGCACTTTTTAGATATAGCCGGTCGTCAACTCGGGAGCGATTTCCTGAAAAGAAATGTGCGTTTGTTGTCTGAACCTGTTGGGTTTCGAGGGAACCCTGATGAATGTTAACGCACCATGAAAGAAGGGGTTAGCTTGTCACTATATGTCCTGAATCTGCATGGCCACCATTCAAATCTGGGTGACTGATTATTCTGACCTCGATGTTATAGGCCCTTGCGTTCGCTCCCGATCTTGCACAATCATATAGCACGCAATGGATGTTGCAGGCTTTGGCCTCCCTGATCCCCCAACCGATTGACTTCGAATGTTTCTCAAATCCTGGCTATCTCGTTGGACTAATCCTACTAATCAACCCCGTCGAACCAGGCGTGCGCGTTCTAAGTCAACGATGCTGGTCCAATCGTATGAATCGCGGTTGCTGCTGTCGGCGTCACCGGCCGGCTCCGAGTTCCAGGTCAACACCTACACCACTGGCGCTCAAGGAATGATCGACACCCCAGCGCAATCCGTGGCGATCGACGCGGATGGAGACTTTGTCGTCGTCTGGATGAGCGATGGCCAGGATGGTAGTAGCGGCGGCATCTTCGCCCAGCGGTACAACGCCGCCGGGGTGGCACAGGGCAGCGAGTTCCAGGTCAACACGTTCACCAGCGGCAATCAAAGGTATGCCGCAGTGGCGATGGACGCAGACGGCGACTTCGTTGTTACCTGGACAAGCTACGATCAGGACGGCAGCAGCTACGGCATTTTTGCCCAACGCTACAATGCCGCCGGGGTGGCGCAGGGGAGCGAGTTCCAGGTCAACACCTACACCACCAGTACCCAAAATCACTCCAGCGTGGCGATGAACGCGGATGGAGACTTCGTCATCACCTGGACAAGCTACGATCAGGACGGCGACATCTACGGCATTTTTGCCCAACGCTACAATGCCGCCGGAGTGGCGCAGGGGAGCGAGTTCCAGGTCAACACGTTCACCGACAGCGCCCAACAGCACTCCAGTGTGGCGATGGACGCGGACGGCGACTTCGTCGTTACCTGGACAAATTACGGCAGCAGCTACGGCATCTTCGCCCAGCGCTACAACGCCGCCGGGGTGGCGCAGGGCAGCGAATTCCAGGTCAACACCAACACCGTCAGCATCCCATTTCGATCCATGGTGGCCATGGACGTGGACGGGGACTTCGTCATCGCTTGGACGAGTGACGATCAGGACGGCAGCGGCAGAGGCATCTATGCCCAGCGATACAATGCGGCTGGCGTGGCCCAAGGGAGCGAGTTTCCGGTCAACACTTACACGACTGGCAACCAACGGAACTCTGGAGTCGCCATGGACGCGGATGGAGACTTCGTCGTCACCTGGACGAGCCAGAACCAGGACGGCAGCAGCGACGGCATCTTCGCGCAACGCTACAACGCGGACGGCGTGGCCCAGGGGAGCGAGTTTCCGGTCAACACATACACAACCGGCAGCCAGCAGCCTTCCGCGGTGGCAATGGATGCGGACGGCGACTTTGTCATCGCCTGGACGAGCAACGGCCCGGACGGCAGCGGCACCGGCGTCTTCGCGCAGCGGTTTGAGGAATCAACGGATACCGTCGGGCCGACGGTGACCGATGTGCTGGTCAATGGTCACCATCTCGACGAGAACGGCCAGTTGCTCGATCATCCGGCGACGATAACCGTCGTCTTCTCGGAAGATCTCGCGACTTCGGGTGCGGGAAGCGTGACCGATCCCTCGAACTGGTCGCTGTTCCGGGATGGTGTCGAACAGGCGGGCCTGATTGAGAGCATCACGTTTGGTCTCAACATGGCGACCAGCAAGTACGAAGCCCTGGTAACGTTTGTGGGAACGGCCCTTCGTACAGGGACGTATCAACTCGTCGCGAAAGAGACCATCACTGATGTCGCCGGGAACATGCTCGACGGCGATACGGATGGCGCCCCCGGTGGTGACTTCACGCGCCAGTTCCGCGTCTCGGACATCGTGACCGCCGGTGGGGAGTTTCAGGTGAACACGGTGACGACAAACGCTCAGACCTTCCCTGCTACAGCGATGGACGCGGACGGGAACTTTGTCGTCACCTGGCATAGCTATGGGCAGGACGGCAGCGAGTACGGAATATTTGCGCAGCGGTACAGTGCGACGGGGGTGGCCCAAGGGAGTGAATTCCAGGTCAACACCTATACCACGGGCTCTCAACAGTACCCTGCGGTCGCCATGGATGCGGGCGGCGACTTTGTCATCACCTGGGCAAGTTACGACCAGGACGGTAGCGGCTACGGCATTTTTGCCCAGCGCTATGATTCGGCCGGGGTGGCCCAAGGGGGTGAATTCCGGGTCAACACTCGTGCGAGCAATGAACAGACTTCTCCCAGCGTGGCGATGGACGCCGATGGCGACTTCGTGATCACCTGGCAGAGCTTCGGCCAGGACGGCAACAAATACGGCGTGTATGCCCAACGCTACAACGCCGCCGGGGTGGCGCAGGGAAGCGAATTCCGGGTCAACACCACCACCACCCTCAGTCAACTTTACTCCAGTGTGGCGATGGACACCGACGGGGACTTCGTGATCACCTGGTCGAGCGAAAATCAGGACGGCAACTTCTTTGGTATTTTTGCCCAACGCTTCAACGCCGCTGGGGTGGTTCAGGGAAGCGAATTTCAGGTCAACACCTTCACCACCAGCAATCAACTTCACTCCAGAGTGGCGATGGACGCCGACGGTGAATTCGTAATCGCCTGGGATAGTAGCAGCCAGGACGGCAGCGGCGGCGGCGTTTACGCCCAGCGGTACAACGCGGCGGGCATCGCTCAGGGGAACGAATTTCAAGTCCACACCTTCACATCCAGCAACCAGTATTATCCCAGCATGGCCATGGATGCCAATGGTGACTTTGTCATCGTGTGGCTGAGCAATACCCAGGACGGCAGCGGCTACGGCGTGTATGCCCAACGCTATAACTCGCAAGGGATCGCCCAGGACAGTGAATTCCGGGTCAACACTCGTACGACGAATCAGCAGAGTTTTCCCAGCGTGGCAATGGATGCCGATGGCGACTTCGTGATCACCTGGCAGAGCCTCGGCCAGGACGGCAGCAACTACGGCATTTACGCCCAGCGTTACCGGGGCAATGTCGCTCCGATCGTGGATGCGACTTCGCCGTTGTCGATCGCCGAGAACTCCGCTGCGGGCACCAGCGTGGGGACCGTCACCGCGACCGATGCCGACCCGACCGACACCCTCACCTACAGCTTCAGCGGCGGCAACGTCGGCAATGCCTTCGCGATCAATGCGTCCACCGGGGAAATCACCGTCAACAAGCCCTATCGACTCGACTTCGAAACGCTGAGTTCGTTCGATCTGCGGGTCGCCGTTACTGATGAAGCGGGTGTGACCAGGAAAACAACAGTCGAGGTGAACGTTTCCAACGTGAACGATCCGCCGGTGATTGCCGATCAGACGTTTTCGGTCGCCGAGCATTCTCCGAATGGCACATCGGTCGGCACGGTTGTCGTGACCGATCCCGATGCAATGGACACGCTGACGTTCGCCTTCAGCGGCGGTAACATCCAGAATGTCTTTGCCATCGATGCGATGACCGGGGAAATCACCGTCGCCAAGTCGGCCCGCCTCGACTTCGCCACACTCAATGCCTATGACCTGCGTGTCGCCGTGACTGATGGGAGTGGTGAGACCCGTAAAGCGACGATTCACGTGGATGTGACCGATGCCAACGAAGCCCCCGAGATTTCGCCGCAAACGTTCATGGTCGACGAAAACAGCCCGAACGGCACCTCCGTCGGCACCGTCGTCGCCAACGATCCCAATGCCATGGACTCGCTGACCTATGCGATCACCGGCGGAAACATCGGCCGAGCCTTCGCCATCAATGCGACCACCGGCGAGATCACCGTGAATAACTCACTCGCTCTCGACTTTGAAACCACCCCGACCTTCAGCATCACGGTGCAAGTGACCGACAGCTACGGCCTGTCCCGCAAGGCGGTGATGACCATCAACCTCAACGACCTGATGGAGCTGAACGCGGGGCTTTTCAGTCAAGCGTAAGCCAATTGAAGGTTGAAAGCGAAGCAGCAACCGGCGGAAATGGGGGGAATGGAGTTGCAACCCGTTTCACCCCTCAATGAAAAACTCCCTGTTTTGCAGGGAGTTGCGAAATCCTGCCGCTCGTTGCGACAAGGATCTATGGGCGATGCAGGACTCGAACCTGCGACATCCACCTTGTAAGGGTAGCGCTCTAACCAACTGAGCTAATCGCCCGGATCACAGGGGCTGGTGTATGAACCGAACCACTGAGACGGCAGGAGTATACCATGCCGTAGCCGGAACGGGGAAGAGAGACGATGAGGCTCTTGGGGGGCTGGGAAATAAGCCGTAGCTGGTGGCCTATCACCACCAGCTTTACTGGCTCTGTAGTACGGCCAGTGGTATGGTCAGCCCTCGGCTGGTTCACTCGCGGCGACGCAGGTGGTGATCACGAGATCGCCGGCGACGTTGACCACGGTCCGGCACATGTCGAGCAGGCGGTCGACGCCGAACACGATGCCGATGGCTTCGCCGGGGATGCCGACCGATTGCATGACGACCACGATCAAGGGCAGAGAACCGCCGGGAACACCGGCCGTGCCCACACCGGCCAGCACCGACATCAGCACCACTTGAAACTGCTGGGCGAAGGTGAGTTCGACTCCCATCACCTGGGCAAGAAAGAGTACGACCACGCCTTCAAACAATGCGGTGCCATTTTGATTGCCGGTCGCACCCACGGTGAGGACGAAGTTTGCCACGCGATGCGGCAGCTTGAGATCTTCGAGGGCAACTTTGATGGCGGTCGGCAGTGTCGCGGAGGACGATGACGTTCCAAATGCGACCAGCATGGCTTCACGGGTTTGGCGGAAGAATTCCAGCGGCCGCTTGCGAGAGAAGAGAAGCAACACAATCGAATAGGTGCCAAACAAATGCAAGGCCAATCCCAGCACGGCCGTACCGACGAACCAGGCCAGCGTCACCAAAATGCTGAAGCCGAGTTGGGCAGTCACCACGAAGACGAGGCAACCGGCTCCATACGGAGCCAAACGCATGGCGAAACCAATCACGGTCATCGAAACGGCATTGAGTCCTTCCAGCCAGCCAATGAGCACCGCACATTTTTCGGGGGTTGCGGTGATGGCTAGGCCAAAGGCGAGGGCGAAACACATCACGGCGAGCATGCCGTTCCCTTTGGAACTGCCGTCGAGTGCCCCGACCATCTCCTGCAGCGGGTTTTCGGGAATCAGATCGATGAGGGTATCGCGGATTGATTTCGCCTTGGCCGCCTGAGCCACCTTGCCTTCGGCTGCGGCTTGTTCCTTGGCAATGATGCGGTCGCGGATGTCGCCGGGAAGAGACGTCCCGGGACGAATGGTGTTCACAAGCACCACGCCAATCAGCACGGCGGAACCCGAAAGAATTCCGGTATACAACAGCGTCCGCAGCCCCATTCGCCCGAGCTTGGAAACATCGCCGATCTCGACCACGGCCAGAGATAACGCGGAGAAAACCAGAGGCAGCACCACCATGAACATCAGACGCAGAAAAATCTTGCCGACGGGTTCAACCCAATAAACAATCGCATCGAGCCAGTCCGCCAGGCCGTTTCCGTTGGCGTCGGGTTTCCCCCCCGTTCCGGCGATATTGGCGATCAAGCCCAGCACGACACCCATCACCAATCCGATGAGAATGCGCGTGTGCAACGGCATCCCGCGTTCGGTGGTGGTGGCGTCGTCAGATGTTTCGAGGGACGAATCCGTCATGGGGAATCCTGATGGATGGTCGGTCCATGAAAAGCCAGCGCGGTCATGAGACAGCACTGTGACGGGATCACGCGCGATGTGCAACCGCGCCGAGAGAAGTCTCAAAGTGTCAGAGTTCCAAAGTTGCAAAGGCCGAAGCGGTGAATACGGTCTCTGTCACTTGGGGACCCTGTCACTCTGGAACTTGTTTGCCCTTGCGTGCGTGCGGGTGGGACTTCTCGTAGGTCTCTTTGAGGCGCTGCGTGCTGACGTGCGTGTAGATCTGCGTGGTCGTTAGGCTTTTATGCCCCAGCATCTCCTGCACGCTTCGCAAGTCGGCACCACCATCGAGAAGATGCGTGGCGAAACTGTGTCGCAAAGTGTGCGGCGAGGTTTTCAGATTCAGGCCGGTTTGCAGCAGATACTTTTCGATCATCCGGCCGACGCTGCGCGTTGTCAGCCGGGTGCCGAACCGGTTCAGGAACATGGCGGCCTGATCGCTCGGCTGGGCATTCTCGGCCGGTTGACGCACCTGCAGCCAGGCATGCAGGGCTTTGGCGGCATGACGGCCCACGGGGGCGATGCGTTCTTTCTTGCCTTTGCCGAACACACGCAGAATGTTGGCATCGCGATCCCATTGTTCGATGTTCAGGCCCACCAGTTCCGCGACACGCAAACCGCCAGAATACATGGTTTCGAGCAACGCCCGGTCCCGCAGCCCTTCAGGCTCATTCGCCGGCGGAGCCTCGAGCAATTGCACCACCTCGGCCGTGGTCAGAAAGTGGGGCAACTTCCGGCCCGTGCGTGGTGTCCGCAAGGCTTTGGCGGGGTTCGAGGAGACGAGGCCCTCACGGTGGCAGTACTTCAGAAAGCTGCGGAGACACGCCAGCCGTCGGGCGATCGTGGTTTTGGCATAATCGCATTCATGCAGGTAGGCGACATAGCCCCGCAGATTGGTCACATCGAGCTGGGCCGGTTCGGTGACACCCCCGACGCGATCCCGCAGATAATCGAACAGGCTGTTGAAGTCTTCGCTGTAGGACTTCAGCGTGAGTTCCGACGCATTCCGCTCGATCTTGAGATATCTTAGAAACCCATCAATCGCGGCGTAGAGACCGTGGCTCATGGTGTCGGTCCGTCTCATTCAACAACAAAGCCGAGGAGCGTTGGGCTCCCCGGCCATTTCTGCCGCTGTTCAATCCACCGGGTTGCGGTTACTTGGTGGACTCTTTGAAGCGAGGGCGTGTTTTCGGTTGCGTCACTTCCACCGTGCCCGATTGCTCGCGGAGGCGGGCGATGCGCTGGCTCATGACGGCGGCGTCGTACCAGGAGAAGCTCAGTTCTGGGTCGGCCGCATACTGTCCCAGCGTCCGCAGCAACTGATCGGCACTGTCGTCGTCGTACAGGAACACATAGCGTTCCTCGCCACGAACCAGTGCCAGCACATTGATGCCGCGTTGCATGATTTCGCCTTGATCCTGGAGGGCCAGTCCCGCCGCACAGAGCGCACTCTGTTTGTGATATCGGCAGGGCAGGGGCGGTGAGTGCAAGTTATTGCCAATGAGTTCCGGGAACCGGGCCGCGATCAGGAAATCCCCTCTGATCAGCGGTGTTTTCGCAGTTTGATGACCACGCGGCGTTTGGCCTCGCCACCGTGCAATTGCAGCATTTCGACGATCATCAAATGCGAGGTAAACCGGATGTAATCTTCACTGCGATTGAGATAGGCATCCCAACCGCCGCTGCGTAAATCGCCACTCAGCTCGAAGTAATCCCGCAGCCGCGCCGTGAGCAAGGGATCGGCACCATCGAACATTCGCGTGTAAGACATCAGCGGTTCACGCGGATCGAAGACCGGCGTCGGTGCGGTCCAGGCAACAGTTCCCGAAGGATTGATGGTCTCGGACGACCAGTTTTTCACGCGATCCCAGGTCGATGGTGCCGCTGGTGTGGGTGCGGCAGCCTCGGCAGTCATTTCCGATTGTCCGCGAATCGAAGGCGGCAGCGGCTCACACGATTCGATTTGTTCGATCCGCATTCCCTTGGGTTTGTGATACGAGAAACGCTGCCGCTTCGGGTTGGCGAGCAGCCATTCATCGTCATGCACGGGAACGCCTGGGGCGAACGTCCATTGATAGGGCGAATACCACGAGACTTGCAGCCCGATGCGGGGGGGATAGTACGGCGAGTAGTCGGTCACCGCGCCGATCACCACCGCGTCGATATTCAGGATTTTCGCCAGTTTCAAGGCATCATCGGGAGAACTCATCTCCAGCTGATGATCATGAATGGCCTGTTCCACCACGCCCACCGGGACGACCTGAAACCCCGGTGTTTTCTGGAGTTCCGTGTAATAGGCCTGGGCAAAACGTCGGCCGTCGACTGTCGGTTCTTCACTCAGATTGAAGAAGGGAGCCACGGCGACCGTGGTCAGCCCGGCGACGGGGTTCGTCACGCCAACTTCGAACATCACGCAGCCGGAATGGGCGACGCAACACAGCAGCGTCAGCAGCAACATCCCGCGGCGCACGGCAACACCTTCCCCCGATTAGAGAACGACCCTCTTCGGTATCATCGGCACAACCAGCAAGGTTTCTGTAATCAGAAAACTCTGCCGGGAAAATTCGCCGGAGGAATTCTTGGACGTACACCGCCCAGGGGGCTCAGTCCCAGATTTGAATCCGACAGCGGTGCAAGGTGTGCACGTCCTCGGTGTTCACGCCTTCGTAGTAGTAGACGTAAAAGTTGTCATCCAGCACGACGCCTTCGGGGTCGAATTGATCCAGCGTGCCAGGCTCACTCACCCAGGTGTTAATCCCGCCGTCGAGGGATGCCAACGCAATCCGTGTGATGGTGTCGCCATCGTCAGCCAGATATGTGATGTAGGTTTTTCCCTGGTAGTTCACTGGTTCCGCACTCTTCAATCCCGACGAAGTTCGGGCGGTGCTTTCTGGAGCGGTGACTCGCAAAATGCGTTGCCATTGTTCGCCGTGCTGACGGTAAACTTCCAGCCATTTGCGTTGATTCAGCGTGAGAAACAACATTTCGCCGGGATATTCGGGAGCCTCGAAGGCAAAGGAATCGATCTTGTCGCCCGGTGTGCTGCTGAGCAACGTGAACTGTTCGGTGTCGATATCGTAGCGGCAGACCTGTTCGACGCCGCGAGCATCGGGGTATTGAGCGATAATGGCCCGTTGACCGGGAATCCATTGTGGTCCCGAAGTCCCCGCTTTAATCCGTGGCACTGCATGAATGATGTCGGGTTGTGAATCATCGAACCATTCATTGAAAATCTGTTTGCCAGCCGGATTGTCGGCGTTGCCAATGCGGGCATACATCACCAGCGTTCCCGGAAATGTCGCTTCTTTTGAGGAAATCAGCGCCCGCGTGTTTTTCGTGTTGGCTGGTGTCGGGAAATCAATCTGCTGGCTGGCCACGTCATAACGCACAATGTCCAGGCCATCGAACTGACTGTAGTACAACGCGATTCCCTGCTGTGACACACCGAATTCCGGGCCGTTGTAAGTGACATCGAAGAACGGATTGGCTTTCGTCAACAAGGGGGCCGCACGACCGGCGTATTGACCTTTACCGTCGGCGGGAAGCATGTCGCCCGTCTCCGGGTCGACATCACACAGCCAGACGTCCCCATCGCCCGCTTGCCAGACCATCAGCCGTTCTTCCGGAAGAAATTCCGGATCAACATAGGAGACGCTTGAATCACCGATCACGATGTCGGTGCTGGTCAGCAATCCCGGAATGCCGAGTGAGTTACCACTGGGCACCAGCCGCATCAAGCTTGGAAGCTTCAAGGGCGTTTTGGCGACGGTGTGAACTTTGGCCAGGGCAGGGGATGCCGACAGTATCAGACATACCACTCCCCACAGAGCCGGAGAGCCCGAACGATTCCAACCAGTCATTAACGATTTCCTGCGAACATCCGTGAGATTCGTGGCCCGCCAAGCGAGTGCAGAACCACGAGGGGGACCACCGAAAAGATAGGTTGCCCCCTGACCGGTGTGATGCGGTTTTTCCACACTTCACAAAAAAGTCACCAGGGAGAGTGACCATCCGTGCGGGCATACCGGAACCGATCAAAACACGTTGGGTTTGGGGGAATCGTGCGTTTTTTGCGCGAGGTGCGGTGATGATGTCCGCCACTCGGCGGTGGCGGCTTTAAAGTTGGGACCTCAATCCTCGGTATCAACGGGGCCTCACGGTCCGCCAAGTTCCTGGACGAGCACCCGCAGAAATGGTTCGACATCGGTTACCAGTCCGATGGTTTGCCGCGTTCCTCGGTCGGTCAGTTTCGTCACCGTTGCGGGGTTAATGTCGACACACACCACCTTCACGCGGGCTGGCAACAAATTGCCGACGGCAATCGAATGCAACGTCGTCGCGATCATCAAGCAGAAGGTGACATCCTGCACCAACTCTCGCATCTTTGACTGGGCTTCCAGAGTATCGCTGATGACATCGGGCAGCGGGCCATCATCGCGGATGCTGCCCGCGAGCACGAATGGAATCTGATGTTGAATGCACTCATACATAATGCCATTCTGCAGCAGTTTCTGATCGACGGCATTCTGAATGCTGCCCACCCGACGAATGCGATTGATGGTTCGCAGATGATGCTCGTGACCCTCTTCCGCCGAACCGCCGTGGTCCATGGAGATGCCCAGGCTGGTGCCGAAGAACGATTGCTCAATGTCGTGCGTGGCGAGGGCATTTCCCGCAAAGAGCACATGCACATAGCCCTTCCGGATCAGCCAGCTGAGATGTTCGCGACTGCCGGTGTGCACAATGGCGGGGCCACCCACCACCAGGATTTTGCCTTTCCCGCGTGAAGCCTGCCGCATCTGCTCGGCAATTTCGCGGACGATCACCTGCTTCGGTTTTTCGCTGCTGACTTCGCTGTTCATGAAGCGGAAGCCTTGCGGCCGAGTCAGATCGTTCGCGATCGGATGGACTCGCACACCCGCGCGGCCCACCACGATCTGATCGCCTTGCTGTACTTCGCACATGGGAATGCACTGGGCCTGTTTGGTCTTGCCATCGACCTTGATGCCACAGTCCATTTCCTGCCGTTGCACGGTGATCCATTCGCTGCCTACGCGAATCTCGGTCGGCTCATTCGTGGTTGCATAAAACCCTTCGGGAAAGGCCCCGGCGATGTCCGCCGGTTCGAGCCGGCAGTTCTGCATGGCGACGGGCATCGCCCCGTGCTGGCCAATCGTCGACAAAATTTTATCGAGGCATTCCGGAGTCGGTGCGGAGACCAGCAGGCGGACATAGCTGGGGTCGTGCCGATGATGGCCGATCTGCACATCGTGGCTTTCGTATTCCCCACCGAGCGTGCTGATTTCGTCGAGCACTTTCGGTAACAGCAGGCTATCGATGATATGCCCGCGCAGTTCCACTTCTTCACGAAAAGGGAAGTGCTTGGGGGTCGGAGATCCGTGCGTCATGCCGTGTGCCTCCCACTGGTTGATGCGTGGTCACTTCCGAGCGGCCATGCGTTCAATTTTCGCAGGTTTTGCGATAGCGACAATCGCGATTTCTGCCGAGGACCCGGAAAACTGGGCAGGAATTCGCGTGAAATCTCGTCGGGAAATCGGGTGGTACCATCGAAGCAGTCTGTGTTTCCCGAGCGGGCAGGACTATGATAGCGGGCGGCGAAGCCAGATCGATGGCCCGTCCCAACGGCCCCTTGCTTCGCCGAGATCGTGGCGTTCGCCACTCTCCCGGTCGTACGTCCACGACGAAAGAGAGCCGGAATCTCCCTTGAATCGGCGTAGTAAGTCCCAGCAGCGGCAGCAGCGGGTTCGCGGTCGGATTCCGGTGGGACTGATCGGCGTGGGACCATTGTGGGAGCATCGCTATCGCCCCGCCGTGGAACGGTTGAAAGCCCGGATTTCTGTCACGTGCGTCTTCGATGCCGTACTGGCTCGGGCTCAACAAGTCGCCGGAGAAATTGGAGCCGACGTTGCCTCTGGGCTGCGATCGCTCTACGAACGTCCCGATGTGCAAGCCGTCCTGGTACTGGATCCGGCATGGTATGGATTGGTGCCTGCAGAGCTGGCCTGCGAATATCACCGCCCCGCTTTTCTCGCGGGATCTTTAGGGGATGATCTGGTCGCCTTGCAGGGGCTGCATCAACTGGCCGTCGATCGGGAAACCCTGCTGATGACAGAGTTTTCCCGGCGATATACCCCGGCAACGACCCGCCTGCGCGAATTGATGGCCACCAAGTTGGGGCAGGCGGTTCGGGTGCAGATTCAGGCTCATTTGCCTCCCGATGGTGATGACTGTGCTTTGCTCCCCGGCCAGGCCTGCGAACGGGATTTTCTGGCGGGCCTGTTCGACTGGTGCCAGTACGTCACCGGGAGAACGCCGGTTTCCGTCGCGGCCTCATTGCCGCCGGCCGCGAAATCAGGCGACCCGCAGCCCGGTGCTCGACAAATTGAGATCGGATTTCGTCCCGATTCTCAAGGCAACCCGGGCTGTCTGGCTCGCATTCAATTGCAGGCTCCACGAGAGAACTCGGCAGCGATTCCTCAGCACGAAGTCCATTGCGAAAAAGGGGTTGCGACAATTGGTGAGGTCGCATCCATCGCCTGGAAAAATGGCACCTATTCCACGCAGGAGTTCGAACAACTGACGGCGGACCGCTCCGATGCCGAAGTCATGCTCGACCAGTTCTTTCGCCGGGTCGTGGGGGGACTGATCCCCGTGCCCGATGTGCATGATGTCTGCCGAGCTCTCTTCCTGGTGCAGTCCGCCGAGCGGCAATTCGAAACGCCCGCCACAAGCTGAAAGAGTCGGGAAACGGCCATAAAAGCGCCGGTTGGTCGCACTCAGCGAACCAATTTCGGCCCAGATCGGTCTAAGAGAGCGCCTGTAGGCTGGACACAACCGCGGCAAGTCGCCACAATCCCGCTTCTTCAGCCGCATTGCTGGCGACTGACTCGACGAGAGTCGAGTTTTTCGTAGGGAATGACGATCAATTTGAATCGCTGATTTCGGTTGGCGATAATTGACGGGCGTATAGCTCAGTCGGCTAGAGCGCAGCTCTGATAAAGCTGAGGTCCGTGGTTCGAGTCCACGTACGCCCAATTGTCTTGCGAGGGGACGTAGCTCAACTGGGAGAGCGCCGGCTTTGCAAGCCGGAGGTTGCCGGTTCGATCCCGGTCGTCTCCACTGGTAGAGAAGTGTTCCTGGATTGTTTTTGAAGGGGTTCTGGCTCGTTAGTAATCAGCGAAGATTGAAATGAAAATCAGTTCAAAAAATCTTCGACCAGTTGCTTGACGATCAGAACCAACCACAATAATATTCCCCCTGTCGACACGAACGCGGTCGACGCCGATGGCCAACCAAATCGCGGTCTCCAGCCCATTCAGTCGGTTACGACTGGGCGTGCTGAAGCCCACAATCGGGTTGGCCGGCGAAATGCGGTAGTTGTACCGCTGTTTTCGTCGGCTTTGTTCTTTGGCAATTCAGTGGCAAAGATCGTGGCATCTCAACACAGATGCGTCTGCAGAAATGCAGCCCATCTTGTGTCAGTGTCTTGATAGTTCGGCGATCCACCGCCTTGTGCGGATGGATGTTAAGAATGTAGCGATCAGAAAGCTGTCGTCGCGAGACGCCAGCGGTGATGAGGTTTGGTTGGCAGTTGCGGTTCGCCGTGGCTGGCAGCAGAAGCTGAAATCATTGTGGTCAAGCTACTAAGAGCATGTGGGGGATGTCTCGGCGCCAGAAGGCAGAAGGGCGTGGAAGGCTGCGATAAGTCCGGGGGAGTTGTCAAACAAGCGTTGATCCCGGAATTCCCGAGCAAACCCAGGGAACTGAAACATCTAAGTACCTGGAGGAAAAGAAAGAAACCTCGACTCCCTAAGTAGCGGCGAGCGAAAAGGGATCAGCCCAAACCATCGGCTTCGGCCGGTGGGGTTGTGGGGCGGACATACGGTATTCAGCGGATTAGAAGAAGTCGTTGGAAAGCGACGCGACACAGGGTGACAGCCCCGTATTCGACAATCCTGCTGAAGCTAGTCCTGTCCCCGAGTAGGTCCAGTCACGTGGAACCTGGACTGAATCTGGGAGGCCCATCTCCCAAGGCTAAGTACTAATTGGCGACCGATAGTTAACAAGTAGCGCGAGCGAAAGATGAGAAGAACCCCTGCTAGGGGAGGATAGTGAACCTGAAACCACATGCTTACAAGCTGTCGGAGCCCTTTTTATGGGTGACGGCGTGCCTATTGAATAATGAGCCAGCGAGTTGCTGTCGTCGGTTTGGTTAAGGCCTTCAGGGCCGGAGCCTCAGGGAAACCGAGTCTGAATAGGGCGTATGATCGATGGCGGCAGACGCGAATCCACGTGAACTACGCATGGGCAGGTTGAAGCGCGGGTAAGACTGCGTGGAGGACCGAACCCACCAATGTTGAAAAATTGGGGGATGACCTGTGTGGAGGAGTAAAAGTCTCATCAAACGTGGGGATATCTCGTTCTCTCCGAAATGCCTTTAGGGGCAGCCTTGAGCCACTCCGTAGCGGGGGTAGAGAGACTGATCTGGCATGGGGGGCTACCCGCCTACCCAGCCTAACCAAACTCCGAATACCGTTACGACTATCTCAGGAGTGAGTCCGTGGGGGATAAGCTTCACGGTCGAGAGGGAAACAACCCAGATCGCCTGCTAAGGCCCCGAAATTCTGCTCAGTCATAAAGGACGTTAGAGTACTGTGACAGCCGGGATGTTGGCTTAGAAGCAGCCACCATTTAAAAAGTGCGTAATAGCTTACCGGTCGAGTATTTTAGCGCCGACAATGTACGGGAGTAAGCAGAATGCCGAAGCAGCGGAATCGAAAGATTGGTAGGAGAGCGTTCTTCGTCAGATACAAGCCGTACCGTAAGGAGCGGTGTCGGGGCGAAGAAGTGTTTATGCTGGCATGAGTAACGATAAAACAGGTGAGAATCCTGTTCGCCGTAAGCCTAAGGTTTCCTGGGGAAGGTAATTCCGCCCAGGGTTAGGCGGTCCCTTAGGTCAGGCCGAAAGGCGTAGCCGATGGAAAGCCGGTTAATATTCCGGCCCCTCTCTATCGACAATGGGGACGCTTTATGAATCACAGTCGGACTGCTAGCCTAGTCCGTGCCGCAAGGCCGAGTCCCTGGTTGACGAAGCTGTGTGAAGTGGAGCCTAGAAAAGCCAGATAGAGAGACCGTACTAAAACTGACACAGGTAGGCGAGGCGAGTAGCCTCAGGCGCTCGGGAGAACGCTGGTGAAGGAACTCTGCAAATTGGCCCCGTAACTTCGGGAGAAGGGGTGCCTCCGCGAGGAGGTCTCAGCAAAGCGGCTCTAGCGACTGTTTACTAAAAACACAGGACTCTGCGAACTCGTAAGAGGATGTATAGAGTCTGACGCCTGCTCGGTGCCGGTAGGTTAAGGGAGAGGGTCAGCCGCAAGGCGAAGCTCGCAACCGAAGCCCCGGTAAACAGCGGCCGTAACTATGACGGTCCTAAGGTAGCGAAATTCCTTGTCGGGTAAGTTCCGACCTGCATGAATGGCGTAACGACTGGAGCACTGTCTCCACCAGCGACCCGGTGAAATTGCAGTTGTGGTGAGGATACCACGTTCCCGCAGCTAGACGGAAAGACCCCATGAACCTTTACTGCAGGCTGATATTGGCTTTTGGTAGTTCTTGTGTAGGATAGGTGGGAGGCGATGAAGTGGGTACGCTAGTACTCATCGAGCCGTCGTTGAAATACCACCCTGGGCCTACTAGAAGTCTAACCCCGTGCCGTGAATCCGGCCGGTGGACAGTGTCAGTTGGGCAGTTTGACTGGGGCGGTCTCCTCCCAAAGTGTAACGGAGGAGCTCAAAGGTACCCTCAGCCTGGTTGGCAATCAGGCGTAGAGCGTAAAGGTAGAAGGGTGCTTGACTGTGAGACCGATGGGTCGAACAGAGACGAAAGTCGGACTTAGTGATCCGGCGGTCCCGAATGGAAGGGCCGTCGCTCAACAGATAAAAGGTACTCTGGGGATAACAGGCTGATCCCGCCCGAGCGCCCATAGCGGCGGCGGGGTTTGGCACCTCGATGTCGGCTCATCGCATCCTGGGGGTGAAGAAGCTCCCAAGGGTTCGGCTGTTCGCCGATTAAAGCGGTACGTGAGCTGGGTTTAAACCGTCGTGAGACAGGTTGGTCCCTATCTGCTGTGGGCGTACGAAACTTGAGGGAGTTTCTCTTTAGTACGAGAGGATTTGGAGGGACGTACCTCTGGTGTTCCTGTTGTCACGCTAGTGGCACCGCAGGGTAGCTATGTACGGTCGGGATAAGCGCTGAAAGCATATAAGCGCGAAGCCTTTCCCAAGATCAGGTTTCGTTGGACGTAAGTCCTGGAGTCCCCTGGTAGACCACCAGGTTGATAGGCCGGCAATGTAAGGCGTGCAAGCGTCTCAGTGGACCGGTACTAACGGACGAAAGCTTGACCACTTTGATTTCATCTTCAAAGTGAATTTCATCAATCCGAGAGCTATGTTCTTACCGAACATCAAGATTGAGTTGACACGACTTTGCCACTTTATCGCTGTAGAGTATCTAACGGTGCTCTACAGTAATTTCCGGTGACTATACGCGTGAGGAAACACACGTTCCCATTCCGAACACGACCGTTAAGCTCACGCGGCCGATGATAGTGCCCACCAGCGCGAAAGTAGGTCATTGCCGGAATCTTCTTTGAGGCCCGTTGTGCTCGTCACAACGGGCCTCTTTTTTTGTTTATGCGATTCCTTCCGCCAGATCATCCCCGCTTCGCCAGTTCGGGTATCGTTCCACCCTCTGTCCGGTGTATAGTAGCTAGGCTGCTCATCGCTGAGGGAGACCGATTCGATGTCACGGATGTCTCATCGTCGACCCGGGATCTGTCGTTTCGTAGCCGTCATGATAGTCTGGTTCAATACCATACTAGTGACGTTGAGCTTGGGGTTCGCCCAGAACCGCTTTTCCGCGACAGAGGCTTTGCCCCCCACCACAGTGCGCGATCGAAGACTCGAAGTCGCGCTGGCGACCGCAATCGAACTTTTCGAGCGACAGCGCACGACAGAATTCGTCTCCCAAATTCAATTGGTGTTTGATCGCCAGCAAGATGCCTGGACGCTAACATCAACCGGGGACGTCATTTCCATTCGTCATGCGGCAGTTCGGTTTCTTCAGGAGCACCCCACCGCGCTGGCGGATTACCGCCGTCTCCAGGGGCTGACCGCCAAATTAGAGCTCTCGCGAGCACGCTCTTCGGGAAAAATGTCCGCATATCTGTCGGTCTGGCGGAAATTTGCGGTGACGGAACATGGTGCCCTTGCCGCAGAATGGCTTTTGCAGCGATGGTTGGATAGCGGCGCCTGGGAATTGGCCGCAGATATTTCCATCCAGTCATTGAATCAGCGGACTCCCGTCAGCGACCGTTTTCTGAAAATGGGCATTCTTTCCTGTGAATTGGCGGGCTGGCACGACGAAGCGCGGCGGATTCAAATCGAACTCGATCCGGGATGGTCTCCGCAAAATTCTGCTCCTCTTGTCCCGCTGACGGAAAATTGGCAGCGTTCGGGGCAGGCCATGACCCCTCCGCTGCTCCAACCCGATTGGACGAATCGACTCGAGGCACAGGAAAAAGATCTCCGGTTTGAATGGCAGCTGCGGAGCTGGTCTGACGAACAACGCGAGCAGGATCTGCCCACCGCAGTCGGTTGGGCACCAGTGGTCGCGGGAAATCTGCTGATTTTTCGCGATCTGGACACGATTCGAGCCCTGCATGTCACCACGGGCGAAACTGTCTGGCGGTACGACACGTCGACGGGTTTGGCCGATTTGTTGAATCCGGCGGAGTCGTCGGGGGCGGCACTTCGCTATCGCTCCGCGATTTGGGATGCCGTCATGGCCAACTCGCTGGTCGGGCGGCTTTCGTCAGATGGGCAACGGCTGTTTGCCGTCAATGATTCCGAATCCATGACATTTGCCGGTGTCTATGGGCTGGAAGCGAATCAATTGCCGCACTTTGAGCGTCGCAAGGCGGCACAATCGGAATTGATCGCCCTGCGCGTTGATGAAAACCCCGCGGATTCTCGTCTGGTTTGGAGTTCTAATGAACTCGCGAAGTCCGATGCACGGTTAGCGGGCCATGCTTTTTTAGGGCCTCCTCTGGTCACCAGTGGTTGCCTCTTCGCGATTTCAGAGCACGACCGTCAGATGTGTGTGACGGCTCTGGTCCCAGATTCGGGGGAAGTGTTGTGGCAACAACCCATAGCCGAGGCCGAACGCGCGGTGGTCGAAGAGCGCGGTCGGAGTTTTCGAGCCTGTTTGCCCGCCGCAGCGAAAGATTTGCTGCTCTGCCCGACCCACTTGGGATTGCTGGTGGCGGTTGATCCCTTAACGGGAGATTTGCGCTGGTCTCACAATTCCCTGGAAGAATCGGCCGATCCGTTTCCCCAGCGATTTCGCAGTTTAGGCACGGTTTCCCAGCGGAGGCACGGAGCATTTCCGGCGACACCGCTGGTGTCGGACGACATTGTCGTCTATCTGCCCTCGCAATCCGACCATTTGTACTGCCTGGAGCGCGAGACCGGTGTGGTCCGCTGGGTGGTAAAAAACGTCAGTGCCGAGTTCCTAGCCGCGATTCATGAAGATCTGGTGGTCGTCGTTGGTTCACGTGAAGTGCAGGCGATCTCGCTAACGGACAGCAAAATTGTCTGGCGGACCCCATTGAATGGCGTCGTTTCCGGGATAGGGCTCAAGACCGAAGCTGGCTATCTGGTGCCGCTGGATAGTGGCGAAATCGTGGACCTCGATTGGAAAACCGGACAATTGCAAGGTTTTCGTTTCGGTGCGCACACCCATGCCGTGGGGCATCTTGTCGCGAATGGAACTCAGGTCCTTTCGGTCGGCATCGATGGGATCGCCGCCTTTCCTCAAACGCAGACCGTGTTGAATCGGCTGCAGGAGCGGAGTCTCACGGAACCTGCCGCGGCCATCACCTTGGCACGGGCGGAAGTTCACCTGACCACGGGGCATTTGGATGCTGCCGTCACGGAACTGGAAACCGCCATGCAGGTTCAGGCACCGGCTGAAATTCGCGACCGGGCCCGCAAAACTCTGGTCGAAGTCTATTTTGAGCTGGCGATGTCGAGTACCGATCGATCCTCGCGCTGGCTCACGAAATTGGGGGCACTCGACCTGACGCCGGAGGAACGGGTGCGCTGGCTGGTCGCCGCGACCGCCGCCGCTGAAGCGGAACAGCAACGCGAATTGTTGATCGCCCGCAGTCGCGATCTGGCAGAGTGTGCTCCGACCACGGCATTGTTTGAAGTACCGAATGATCGGGGCTTGCACGTGTCAGCCGATGTCTGGCTGACGATCCTGGCCCGTCGCACGGCGGAAATGTTCGAGCCGCAGACTTACGAACATTTGCTGCAGGAAACGGCAGCGAATCATCCCCAATCGCTGGCCTACCGGGCTTGGGAATTGTTGTCGCCACAGCGGCCGGAAATCGCGGAATTTCAACGGAACGAGGCCAGCCGTGCTCTGCAAAAGGGGGAATATCCCCAGGCACTGGTCTGGTTGCGACGACAGGCGTCCACGGACGGTCAACTATCCGCCCAAAATCGCCAGTTGCTGATGGAACTCTTTACCAATCTCGACTGGCCAACCACGGCGGCTCAGATTGCCAGGTTGGGAGCACCGGCTGAAGCACCCCGCGACGCCGATGATTTTGGCCAAGGCATGGGGCAAGATCGAAGCTGGCAGGCTTGGCTGCGCCACGAACCCGTGCAGTATCCGGTTGACAGTGTGCAGATTCAGTCGCATGCTCGCCGATTCCTCACCGTTTCCGAGAGCCCGAGCCGGGCGCGGGAAACGGCTCCCTATGAAGACTATCAACGCCAGATCTTCGCGGTCGCTCATGATTCGCCGATCGAGTGGCTGGTGCGTAATACCGAACGGGGGACCGAGGTGGCTGGGTTTGACAAACTCAGTTCCCGCAAGGTCTTCGAACATGTTCTGCCCCTCGGAGCCGGTCCGCCGGGAGCGACCGTGCGCTTGCCGGCCGGTTCGTTTGTCCCCTTTGCCATGCCGGGGGAAATCCAGGCCATTTCGCCCATTTCTGGTCCGCAAGGCCATCTGGCGTGGACTTTGAAGCTGCCCGAATGGACGAACCGCAGCGGTCAGGCCGTGTGTGGTCCGATGACCTCAAAAACCTGCTATTTCCAGTGGAAATCGGTGTTACTCGCGGTCGACCCCATCGATGGTCGAGTCCGCTGGCGGCGGAACGATCTGGAATCGGGCAGTGGATTATATGGAGATGCCCGCATCGGATTGCTCGCCGATGACGACATCGTCTTCCTCCTCGCGGCTGACAAGACTCGCTATACCGTGATGGATGCCTCAACCGGGCAGATACTGCGTCGCGGCAGCTTTGATTTCCGTTCGTTCCGGTCTGAATTGGGGCGGTATGTGCTGCACTTCACCGATGATGGTGACGATCGCCGCATTCGCATCTGGGATCCGGCCACCGATCAGTGGATTCTCGATGATCAGTTGAAAACGCGGCAGTTGCACAGCCGTTGCGGAAACGGATCGGTCGCCTGGATCACTCCCGATCGGCGGTTGCGGCTCTTTTCCGTGGAAGAGCAGAAGCTGTTGGTTGACGTCGAACTTGCGGGAGTCGATTGGAACTCCGCCACGCAACTCCGCGTGCTCATCATTGATGGCTGGTATCTGGCGTCACTGGGGCGATCGTCCCCCTCGAACACGTCGACGCAATTTCACATGCCAGTCCAAGACCGTCTCATTCCGGGCGACACGTTCAAGGATGATGTCTTTGCGATTACACCCAGCGGACGTCGCGTGCAATGGCGACGGCAAATGCCGCAACGGTCGTTCCTGGAAGTCAAGGCGCCGGGCTTGCCCTTCTTTGTCACGGCGACCCTGGTCAAAGACAACCAGGAACCCAATCGTCGCTGGTTAAGGGTTGAAGCGGTTGATCGCGAGACCGGGATACTGCTTGGCGTGGGTGATGACCTGCCCGTCGATCGTCTGCTGTATGCCGATTACGATGGCCAGTCAGGCCGGGTGACACTCATGGGCCGACAGACCGAAATCGAACTCGATTTCTCGCCGAAGGTTCAGCGGGAAGCCGCGGAGCCCGGGGCCTTTTAGGGGCTGGATGCAGTGTCTAGGGCCATCCAATCAGTTTATCCACTAGTTCGTAATAGCCTTCATAGAACTTGGCAACCCAGGTCGAGTTTTCACAAGCCCATAGGACCGGGAAATAGATGGTATGGACAATGTAATTCGTGGTGGGATTCGATCCCAATCCCAGCCAAGTCAAAAAGTACGCAAGTGGTAGCATTGCGAGAGCATAGGTATTGAAGAGTACCAGAGGAAAACCTACCCACCAGAACAGCCGCGTCATGAGTTGCTTGCGATTAAACCGCCAGCGTAGTCGGCGGCCGAAACACCGTATCGAGAGCGACAGGCAAAAGGGGCGTGCTACTGACATCCGTGCCTCGCTGGAAAGTGGCTGCTGTATGCCTTCAACGGCAGCTAATCGTACTGTTTCGCTTTGCCCATCAGGAGAGGTTGAGTAGGTATGCCAGCAATTCCTGGTACCCATCATAAAAATTCTCGACCCATTCAATGTTTTCATAAGCCCACACGATGGGTGCGTAAACAACCGCAAAAACATGCTCTACCAGCGGCACTTCGTAGAGACCGGTGATATTCAGTAATAGTGCGATGGGAATGACCCCCATGATATAACTGCCCAGCAAGGCACATACCGCAGCAGCGCAGAGGAGCGTCCGGTTCTGTAGCTGCTGACGATTCAATCGCCAGCGCAGTCGTCGGCCACAGAACCGCATCGAAATTGAAAGCGAAAAGGGGCGGGCTGCTGACATCCGTGCCTCACTGGTTTGTGGCCGCTGGCTTATGATTGCGGCTGTTCTCCTCAGAGCGTGGCGATTGCACGCAGCATGGATTACAACCTTGTTCTACCGTCACATCGTGGAGCACTCTCCACAGGATGCCGACGATTTTGGAATCCCGCAATCCCAATTGAGATGAACGCCGCAATGACTCGCCCGGTTCGAACCCGTTTTGCTCCCAGTCCCACCGGCTACATGCACATCGGAGGCATGCGGACCGCTTTGTTCTGCTGGCTGTGGGCCCGTCATACGAATGGCCGCTTCATCCTGCGAATTGATGACACCGATCAGGAACGGAATGTTGAATCGGCTCTCGCGCCCATTTTCCGGGCGTTTCGCTGGCTCGGGCTTGATTGGGACGAAGGGCCCGAGCAGGGCGGACCTTATACGCCGTATTATCAGTCGCAACGCGGGCACCTCTATCAGGCGGCCGTTGAAAAGTTGTTGGCCGCTGGCAAGGCCTATCGCGACTTTGAAACCCCGGAGCAGATTGCCGCGGATCGCCAGCAGGCGGAAGCCAATAAAGTTCCGTATCTGTCCTCGCGACGGTCTTTATCGCTGACTCCCGATCAGATCGCGGTGCATCAACAATCTGGTCAACCCAGCGTGGTGCGACTGCTGGTGCCGCGCGATCGGAAAGTTGCGATCGACGATGCCGTGCGTGGTCATGTGGAATGGGACTGTGGCCTGATGCCTGACCCGGTATTGCAGCGGTCAAACGGCAGCTTTCTCTATAACTTTGCCACCGTGGTAGATGATGCGCAATTGCAAATCACGCATGTGATTCGCGCAGAAGAACATCTCACGAACACCGCCGTGCAGGTTTTGCTGTACGAAGCTCTGGAACAGTCGCCGCCGACATTTGCCCATATTCCCTTTATCACCGCTCCGGGTTCGACCAAGAAACTCAGCAAGCGCGATCTCGAAAAACTGCGCAAGAACCCCGGTCTGCAGAAACTCTTTGACCGGGCCGATGTCGTCTTCCCGCAGTTGAGTCTGGGCGATTCGACCACGCTCAGTCCGGTGATGGTGGAGTACTACGAGCAGATGGGGTATCTGCCGGCGGGGGTGTTGAACGGCCTCGCTCGGCTCGGCTGGTCGCTCGATGACAAAACGGAAATCTTCTCGCGCGACGACCTGATCCGTGAGTTTTCGCTGGAGCGGATCAACAAGAGTTCGGCCGCTTTCGATGCTGACAAACTGCTCAGCTTCCAAGCCCACTGGATGTCGCAACTCAGCCTCGATGAGAAGATCGATGGCTGCTGGCCATTCCTGAAACGGGCGAAACTGGTGCAGGACTGGTTTCCCGCAGGCGAAATTCCAGAGTCTTGTCCCGTGGACCGCCGAGGTTGGCTTGGCGAACTCTTGACCGCATTCGGTGATCGATTGAAGGTCTTCAGCGACATTCTGGATACGCAGGACTTCTTCGTGGCGGATACCGCCTTGGTCTATGAGGAAAAGGCCTATCAGAAAAAGATCGTCGAGGCCCCGGAAGCCAAAGAGATTCTGCAGGCATTGACCATAGAACTGGCGGCATGCCAGCCGTTTGATGCCCCGACTCTTGAACAGCGGGTGCATGCCTTCGTGGAAACTCGCGGGTTGAAGTTCAATCAGGTGATCCAGCCGCTACGGATTGCGTTAACAGGCAAGACCGCCGGGATGGGGTTATTCGAGACGTTGGTACTACTCGGCCAGGACCGTTGCCTGTCCCGTTTACGGCACTTGATCTCTCGCTTGCCCGTGTAGGTGTTAGCACTAATTCATTTGCTGAATGCTGGTTACGGCTTTCCGAAGTTCCCGTAAGTTTGGTAGTGTACGGCTACCCACGAGACGAAGATTCGTTAAACTAGAGATTCCTCGGCGATCAGCGCTCGGATCGCTTAGGACTTAGGATCGTGGCAAGCCCGATCTGTTTGTGGTTCATTCTCTCAAGGCGCTCTGCCATGAAAGCGTGGTCTGATGTTCTGAAGCAGTTGGTGTTGAGTGCCGCTGTTTGTGGTTTGCTGGCCTGTGGAATGGCCTATGTCGGTAGCCCCGCTGTAGTGGGGAGTGAGCAGACAGGGGCTTGGGAACAGATCTCGACCAAGGAAACCTTTGGCCGTTGCCGCCAATGCGGTAACCCCGTGCGGATGGCCCCCAAGGAATGGTGCACCTCGTGCCAGACTTGTGGCCAATTGACCAACGTGGATCAATTGCACGATTGGAACAGCCAGAAAGACTCGACACGCGAACGCTTCAGCAGCGGACGGTGGGCGGAATAGTCGTCTGCTCAAACTCCGCAGGGTTCGTGCTTCTCCAGCAGTTCATTTCTCACTGCGTCTCCAGACGGTTGTTGCTTTCCACGTTCCTCTGCAACTGCAGATTCACGGGGCGTTCGGCATCAAACAGCCAGGTGCGGACTCCGCTGGCCATCATCGCCTGCAGGAGTTCACGGGTCTGCTGTTGCTGCCAGCGACTTTTCTGTGCCGGGTACTCAATTCCCTGTGCGGACGAGGACTCGATTAATTGCCGATGCAGTTGGTGAAAGTGTTCCGCTTGTGCGAGTGCTGTCGTTTCCAATGTTCGGCGACTGCTGATGGCCGTGGCCACGCGCTCTTGTGCGGTTGCCGTCGCGGTTGTGACCCGTTGCTCCGCATAAGTTCTGGCCTGCTGTATGACCTGTGCCGCTTCTGATCGCGCATTGGCCACGTCCTGGAAATCAGCCAGAACTTGTGCTGGCGGATCGACGCTGTCCACCGTCACACGATCGACAACAATTCCCAGCCCGAACTGACCTGAGAGGAACTGCATCTCTCGAGTCAACCGGTTGTTGAGATCGCCAATACCCTGTGTGTGCAGATAATCGACCCCCGCTTGTGCGGACAATTCCACGAACAGGGCTTCCAGCAAAGTTGATAGCCGGCGGTCGAGGTTTTGGTAGTGAAAGAGATAGTCGGAAATCTGCGCGGGATCGATGCGGTAATGCAACTGGGCCCGCACCTGCAGTACGTTATTATCGCCGGTCAATAGACGGCAGGGCTGACTGGCTGTCGTCGGCAGAATCTCCTGACCTTGTGCGGGGAGCGAACCGATCGAGACGGTCCGCAATTCTGCCAGATTCAGACGATTCAATCGGACAAATGGGGCAGGGGCATCCCAGTGTAAACCGCTGGTTCGGAGTTCTGGTTGCAACCGTCCGAACCGGCGGACAGCGACTTGTTCCCCGCCGCCGACGATGTAAAACCCACTCAGCAGATACATGGCGATCGCTGCCATGAGCCAAAGTACGCGGGTCACGGCTGGGGTTCCCTCGCAGGTGGTTCGGAACCCGGGAGAGTCGAACTGGCCGGACTCTGTGCGGCCGGCTTTCCCAGCAGAAATCGCCAGAGAGGATGATCGGCCGACAAGACGAGCGTCGTCTGATCGTTGAACAACCGGCGATAGGTTTCAAAGGCCAGCCATCGTTCGGCGAGTTCCGGATCGAGCTGATACGCGGCGTTCATTTTGGCGAGAGCCGCTGCTTCCGCCTCGCCTTGGATACGACTGGCTTCGGCATCCGCCAAGGCCAAAGCTTCACGGGCCTGGCGGTCGGCCTGGCTGCGAATGCGGGTACTTTCCGCCTGTCCGGAACTACGATACCGTTCGGCGATCTTCTGCCGCTCGCTGCGCATGCGTTCGAATACGGCCTGCTGATTCGCCGCCGGGAAATTGAGTCGCCGAATGCGGACATCCACAATCTCGATGCCGAGACGTTCGGTCCAGGACTCCAGCTCACCGGCCTGCTGATCGAGTTCGGCTTGCATTGGTCCGGCAATGTTAGCAATCAGGGCCGCCTGGGGGCCAGGTGGACCACCTTCAGCAGCAGGAGCCAGAAGCAAATCGGCGAGCGACCACTGGGTGAACTGTGTCGTCAGCACCGCCTGCATGCGGCTTTCCAAGCGTCGCTCTGCCAAAGGCAGGGACTGCAGCCCACGGAAGAAGCGAACCACCGGCCGATCCGATGACGGCACATCATTTTTCTCAGTCGGGGCGATCTGCCAGCAGAGGGCTGCTTGAACCACCAGATTTTTTCGATCACTGGTAAAGACTTCGCGACCTGGTGGCAGCAGCAGTTGCAGGCGGGCATCAAATCGGCGGACGCGATCAATCGGCCAGGGAGCTTTCCATTGCCAGCCCCGGTCATCCGGCCGATCATAAACGGCGACAATGCGACCAAGACGTTCGACGATGACGAACTCGGTTTCGTCGACAAACAGAATCGATGACGCGATGCCCAGACACAACAGAAGACAACCACCGGCGAGTAACCAGCGGGAAGAAAGCCACGATGTCGGCAGAGCAGGGGGCATTAGTCGGTCTATCATCACACACAACGAATCGATTTATCGTAGTCCCCGTAGGAAACCGCGGGCAATTGAACGCTTGTCGAAACCCTGCTCCACCTGAAACACTAGGGCAACCTGGGCCGGTTATAGGATGTAACCGACTCTCTTCTGTCAGCCGGAATTCACAATGTCTCGCCCCAGTGTGGTGATCATGATTGAGACCGCCACCATCTATGGCCGGCGGTTGTTGCAAGGCATTACCAGTTATCTCCGCGCGCACGAACCCTGGTCGATTTTTCTGGAGCAGCACGAACTGGGGGCGGAACCACCGCCGTGGTTGCAACGCTGGCAAGGGGATGGCCTGATCACCCGTGTGATGACACCCGAGTTCGCCGTGTGGTTACAAGAACGCGGCCTGCCTGTCATCGACTTGAACGACCGGTTGCCCACCAGTGGGTTTCCCCGTATCAATTCTGACGATCAGCACATCGGGCGATTAGCGGCCGAACATCTGCTTGAACGTGGGTTTCAGCACTTCGGCTACTGTGGCTTCTCGGATGAACTATGGTCTGACCGCCGGTGTGCCGGTTTCCATGAAACCATAGCCGCGCAGGGCCTGCCACTCGCCCGCTTCGATAGCCCGTGGGTCATGCCCAAGACCGCGTCCTGGGATCGTCAACAGGAAGAGATTGCGGCCTGGTTGTCGACGTTACCACGACCGGTCGGGCTGATGTGCTGCAATGACATGCGCGGCCAACACGTGCTTGATGCCTGTTCGCGATTAGGGTGGAGTGTGCCGGAAGAGGCCGCCGTCGTGGGGGTCGACGATGATGATCTGTTATGCGAATTCTGCGATCCCCCTTTGTCGAGCGTGCGACCGAATCCGGAACGCATTGGTTATCTCGCGGCGGCATTGCTCGACAGTTGGATGCAGGGCCGTGCTCCTGATGCCCAGGAAGAAGTGCTGCCGCCGTTGGGGGTGACGACCCGGCAGTCGTCTGACGTGTTGGCCATCGATGATCCGCAAATTGCGGCGGCCGTGCGGTTCATCCGTGAGTCGGCCTGCCGCGGCATCTCCGTCAACGACGTCCTCCGGGCGGTCCCGCAATCCCGCACCATGCTGGAACGCAAGTTCCGCAAGTTTTTAGGCCGCTCTCCGCAGGCGGAAATCCGACATGTGCAGATCAAGCGGGCCAAGCAGTTGCTGGCCGAGACCGACCTGAAGCTGGAACGCATCGCCGAATTGACGGGCTTCCAGCATCCGGAATACCTGAGCGTGGTCTTCAAACGCGAGGTGGGCCAGACCCCGGGAGAGTTCCGCCGTCACGCGATGTCCCCGGGGACACGGGGGTGATGTCGACAATGTGTTCCGCATCGAGTTGCAGTCGGCGAACCTGACCCAGTTGATTGGCCTGCAAGAGCTCATTCTGTTCCACATCCAGCGCGCTCAGCCATAGTCCACTATAGGCAGCGGTATCGATACAGATCCAACCGGGAGAGAGACGTGGCAGCCCCGAGCGTTGCTGCGTGTGCCCGCAGATCACTCGCTTCCCTGATTTATGGGGCGGGAGCTGTGCTGAGGTTGATGTCCAACGCAGAATATCATCAAACT
Source organism: bacterium (assembly GCA_016125225.1). Lineage (GTDB taxonomy): Bacteria > Planctomycetota > Planctomycetia > Planctomycetales > Planctomycetaceae > DSVQ01. The sequence goes on from WGME01000013.1 coordinate 248,280, forward strand.
GCTGGTCCATGTCGACATTCGGGTCGACCCCTGCATGCACGAAAATGTCGTGCTCCGTCTCCCAGTAGGACTGCATCGCCTCGAGAAATTGGCGATGCTCTTGGGGGATAGCTTCGAGCTCGCCCCCGTAGGATTCGAGCACTTCCCAACAACCACAATTCAACCACCCCGCACGCCACGGGTTGCCGTGCAACACTTTGAGCATCATCTCTTCGTGGTTACCACGAATTGTGATGAGCCGGCACTGTGAAGCCAGTTGCAGCAGCTGCTCAATGACCCGGCGAGTATTCGGCCCACGATCCACCACATCACCCAAAGTGATGACGGTATCCTGGGCTGTGACATTCAATGTTGACAGCAACGTCTCAAGAGCAGAGTCACAGCCATGGATGTCACCGATGGCGAGTGTTCTCGCAGCCTGACTCATCGAATATCCTAATACCGCCGTTGGCGCACCCCGGCTTGCACGCGAGAAGGCAGGCCCATGATGCGGAGGAAGCCTTCGGCGTCGGTCTGGTTGTAGCTGCCGCCCCCTTCCATACTGGCGATCGCTTCGTCATACAGGCTGTTGGGGCTGGTGCGGCCGCGGATGAGAATGTTGCCTTTGTAGAGGCTCAATTTCACTTCGCCGGTCACCGGTTCCTGTGCCGTTTTGATGAACGACATCAGGGCGTCCATCTTGGCGGTGTACCAGAAGCCGTAGTAAACCATCTCGGCGACTTCCGGCGAGATGCGATCGCGCAGGTGGACCAGATCGCGGTCGAGCGTGAGTTGTTCCAGTTGCTGATGGGCCGCATACAACGCGGTCATGCCGGGAGCTTCGTACACACCGCGGCTCTTCATGCCGACGAACCGATTCTCGACGATATCGATGCGACCCACGCCATTGCGGCCGGCGATGGTGTTCAGCGTTTCCACCATCTGCAAGGCCGTTTTCTTTTCGCCGTTCAGCGTCACGGGCATGCCATGTTCAAAACCGATCGTGACATCTTCCCGATTATCTGGCGCGGCTTGGGGGGAGACGGTCATGCCGAAGTCGACGATGTCGACCCCGCACACGGCTGGATCTTCAAGCAGACCGGCTTCATAGCTGATGTGCAGGCAGTTTTCGTCGGAGCTGTAGGGCTTGCTGATCGAGGCCTTGACTGGAATGTTCTTTTCCTGGCAAAAGGCGATCATTTCCGTTCGGCCGGGGAATCGCTCGCGGTACTTTTCGATCCGCCACGGGGCAATGATTTTGACATTCGGGTTCAACGCTTCCGCGGCGAGTTGGAAGCGGCATTGGTCGTTGCCTTTACCGGTGGCTCCGTGGGCGTAGGCATCGGCCCCGACTTCGCGGGCCACTTCGAGGCAAATCTTCGAGATCAGCGGGCGGGCGATCGACGTGCCGAGTAGATAAATGTTTTCGTACTTTGCCTGCCACTGCAGCACGGGGAAGGCAAAGTCGCGGCAGAGTTCTTCCCGGGCATCGACAATGCGGGCTGACTTCGCCCCGCAGGTGTGGGCCTTTTCCAGGACGGCCTGGCGATCTTCGCAGGGCTGGCCGAGATCGACATAGACACAATGGACGTCGTAGCCTTCCTCTTGCAACCAACCGAGGATGACAGAAGTATCGAGGCCACCGGAATAGGCCAGCACGCAACTCGGCATGTTCGCAAATCGCTTTCAGAGGGTCGGAGATGTCGCAGGATTTCGACGAGGGATTCGCAGGGGTTCCCCACGCAATCTTGCCGATTCCGGAAGGCCGTTCGTCCTGTCCGGGATAGACCCATCATAAAGCGCTTCGCGTGCTGACAAAAGCGTGCCAGAAGTCGTGCGATTTAATGGCGAAACTCGTTCTGGTCAAAGTAGACGAGTTTGCCTTCACGAAAGAACAGAACGACACTGCGACCACTCCGGTCGGGGCCCCATTTGTAGCCGATATCGGTCTGCTGGTAATGGCCGCCGTTGCGTTTCATTTCGGAGTCGTCGAATTCCCGGACCCCTTCCGCCCCCAGAGCATCGTTGACCATGGGGACCGTCATGCCGTTTTCCACCATGTGTCCGAGCAGCCAGGTTAACGATTCCGGATCGCTATCCACCTGGAATTTGCGGCGATGTTCGTCGACCACGACCGGGGAATAATGTTCCGGCTCGGGAAAGAGAATCGGAGACAATTCCTGCCATTGGGCACAGCCCGCCCCAAGGCCGACGCTCAGCCAGCAAACGAGCGGCCAAACGGACGGCAGCCTGTGTGAGGGCAACATGGCGAACTCCCGATGTCAGACGATGGCCCCCCGGCCGACACACCATACCCGAGCCTACGGCAGACGTCCTAGCGGAAGACGATCGCCTGCACGGAACGGTTACAGAAAACTCAGCCTGCCCAGAGATTCTTCGGCAGCATTCGCCGACGTTGTTGTGCCCGTTGGGCAAGCCTCAGGCGACGCGGGGCACTTTCGGCATAGGCAGAATGTGCGGCGATTCGTCGTCAGCATCGGCGGGCGTCTCGGTATCAGACGGCGGCAGAGACGACTGGTCGTCGCTTTGAGACGCATTCGGGGGACGGTAACGAGCCACAATCGCCAGAACGGCTGGCAGTGTCACCAGTGCGAGCAGCACACAACTGGCGACGCCAATCGAGAGCACCGCTCCCAGGCTGTGCAGTCCACGATGGGCGGAAATCATCATGCTGCCAAAGCCCACAATGCTGGTGCTGGTGGTCATGGAAATGGCATTCACCAGGCTGGGGCTCGGGCGATACTCGCGCGTGGTGCGGCGGTAGAAATCGTGCAGCACATGCACCCCGTTGTCGACTCCGATGCCAATGATCAACGGCAGGATGATCAGGTTCGCGGGGTTCAGCGACATGCCAATCGACGATAAGACGCCAAAGGTTAACAGCAGCCCCAGAATCGGGGGGACAATCCCGACGACCGTTTCGATCACGCAGCCCCTGTCTTTCCAGGCTGCGATGGCAAACGTACTTCCGGCATAGGCCAATAACAGGCTGATCCAGGGAATCGGAGTGTCGCGCACCAGCAGAATGGCAATCGCCGCGGCGACCGCAAAGACGGGCGGAGCAAAGGTCGCCAGAATCAATTCTTTCGGCAGGAAGTCGAGCAGGAGGACCAGCAGAATTACCACGAGCGAATAGACCGCACAGACTTCGTAACTCTGTTTGATTTGCTGAGCCGCTTCATAATTCTGCAAAGGTGTGCCTGTCACTTCGGGATCGACGCTGCGCAAATCGTGCACAAACTGCGACAGGGGTTCCATGTCCCACACGGGGTCTTTCGGAAAGACTTGCAAGAGCCATTGACCATGCGGGCTGACATACCGGGCGGTCAGTTCGGCCGGCAGATCATCCACCGTTACCGGTGTGGGGTCCGAAGCTTGGGCCAGGGCCTGAAACTGGGCCAGTAGCGCATAAGACATGCGGTACTGGAACTCGCCGAGAACGGTCATCTGTTCCTGCAGATTCATCTTTTCGAGTTCATCGAGAAATTGATTCAGATTGCGGGAGACACGTTTCGCGGGTTCCCCCGGCGTGTTCTGCAGGAAGTGATAGAAACTGTCGAGCATATGCCCCACCTGGCCCGGATTGGCCGGAGCGGGCGGAGGTGGCTGCTGCGGCAAATGCGAGAGATGAGCGCGGAATCCCTGAACCAGCAACTGGCTGTTCTGAGCCGGAAAAGCTGGCAAGCGGGTGGCTAATTCTTCCACGTGTCGCACTGTCGGCAAGGCTTCCAGGCGAGCCTTCATTTGCCGAGCCTCTTCGGCTGAGTCCGCGAGCGACACAGCATACAGCAGCGAATTGTTCGACGCTTCAAAAATGCGGTTCTGCGCCTCGACCGATTCCAGTCCATCGGCCTGCAAGTGCAGCAGATTGTGATCGTAAGCCAGCTTTGGTTTTGGCCAACCGTTCTTCCAGTCGCAACCAAACCAGCCCGTGGCCGCAAAGAGGGCCAACGAGCCCACAATCACCGCCCAGGGATATTCCGAGGTCATGCGACCCAGAATCTTGCCCTGAAACGGGACCGGCAGAGTCCGTTCTTCACTTTTGCGATCGGCCAAGGCCACTAACGCGGGCAGGCAGGTAAAGGTGGCGATCGTACAGAGCAAAATGCCCCCCCCGGCGATGATGCCGAGTTCAGCGACTCCGAGAAACGACGTAAAAGCGGCACAGAAGAAGGCCAGAGACGTGGTAATAGCCCCCGTGACAATGCCCGGGCCGATGGTGGCAGCCGCTTCGACAATGCCGTGCCGGGCATCACGACCGTGGTGCCGCAGGTCGAGATAGCGTGACAGCAGATGGACCGCGAAATCGTTGCCCAGACCGATCACAATCGAGGCAAAGGCTACCGACAGAATGTTCAAATGGCCGATCACCAACGTGGTGTAACCGAAGGACCAGGCCATGCCGACGGCGAGCACGATCATTCCCAAGGCCGGGTGTCGCAGTCCCCGGAAACCGAGAAAGAACAGCAGTGCAACGCCGACAAAAGAGAACAACGATGCCTGCGTGCTGTCTTGCTGAGAGCGACGCATTTCATCGTTTTCGAGCACCGGAATGCCCGTGAGCCAGACTTTAATGTCCGGGAATTCGCTTTGGGTTTCAGCGATCAGGTGTCGCAACCGATCGATGGCGACGGTGGCCCCCTCAAAACTGTCTTTCGTTTTGACGGGGGCAGCCATCAGGAAACCCATGGTCCCTTGCTCGTTGAGCATGTAGACCGTCTGGTTGGCCTGTTCCCGCAATTGCGGGTCGATGGGCAGAATGTCGGGCCAGGGATTGACGAAGTCGTTCCGATCTTTTGCAAACCGGGCCAATGACTCCGACAAACGCTCGGCATGTTGCCACAGCAGGGCATCGCCCGTCGTATGCTCGCCTCGCAAGTCCTGCAGTTGAAACTGCAGCAACGGAATCAGGCTTTCCAGCCGGATCAGATCCCAGCGGCCGTTCAGAATCGGGCGATATTCTTCCAGCCGATCCAGTCCGATCGCCAGGGAATCCGGGGGAAGATATTGCAAGCCTTTGTTTCGCAGTCCGCCCGGTTCAATCTTGTAAAGCACATTCGCAAACAGCTCGTGTTCCGCCTGCAGCCGTTGTCCCAGTCGGTCAAGCGTTGCCTTGATGGTTTCCGGTTCGCTCGCTTCGATGGCGACGACCATATCGGACGATTCGCCGAAGTCTTCGGTGTACTTAAGCCAACGCTGCTGGAAGGGAACCGACGGGTCGATCAGATCGCTGCGATCGGTTTTGAATTGCAGTCGAGTGACGGTGATAAAAATGCTGGCCAGCGTGACCACCGCGACAATTGTCAACGTGGTCCGCGGTTTTCTGGCACAGGCATGCGTCATGCCGCGCAGAACTTCCGACATCAGGCCAGGTTCGTTAGCAGCCGCTGGCGTATCGACCATGGGCATCGCGATCCGTTGTCACTCGGGCGGAGTCAGTCTCAGGGGGGCGGAGAGCCCACTCGCGTCAGCACCACCAGACGGGCTGGTCCATCGGGAAACAAGACCGGGCGTGACGACGCCTCATTATATGCGGGTTTCCAGTGCCACGGGAGTCTCCCGGTTCTAGGGGATTGAGTTCTCTCTGGCCAGAGCAGTCGCCAGCAGGAAACTCGACTCCGGCCGATTCTGCTTGACCAAAACCCCAGGTTCCTCTACATCACGCCAGTTTTGCCGAATCGTTGACCGGTTCTGTAGAGCGCAGGGCTGCTCCCTCGGGCGTGCTTCACACGGTTATTCATGCGACTGCTCGAACGCTACATCCTTGTTGAACTGCTACGCGTGTTCACCGCAGTGCTGGGGTTGACCACGTGTCTATTGTTGTTGGTCGGCGTTTTCGGGCAGGTGCGGGAAAATGGTCTGGGGCCGCTGCAGGTCCTGCAGATTCTCCCTTTCGTCGTTCCCAGCCTGTTGCCTTTCACCATTCCCGCAACCTTGTTGCTGACCGTGTGCGTGGTCTACGGTCGCATGGCAGGGGATCGGGAAATCATTGCAGCCAAAGCTGCGGGCATTCACATCGCAGCGTTACTGTGGCCGTCCTACTTTCTCGGAGCCGTGCTCAGCGTGGTCTCGCTGATCATGCTCGATCAGGCTATTCCCTGGTCGTTTGCGAATATCGAACGGGTCGTCACCCTCGCAATGGAAGACATTTTCCTCGACGTCTTGCGGACGCAGAATCAGGTCTACATCAAAGAACGGGGGATCACCATTACGGTGATGGAAGTCCGCGACCGGACACTCATCTTTCCGACGTTCCGGATTTCGCCGAACGGCCGCAGTGCCGTGACTCTGCAGGCCGAAGAAGCCAAACTCAGTTTCGATCTGCGGCGGCAGGAAGTCATTCTGCAGATGAAACACGGGATCGTCGACGTTCCGGGTCAGGCACAGGCTGCATTTGAAACCGAAGAAAAATCGTTTCCGCTGCCTTCGAAACGGGGACGCTTGCGGGCCCGCAATCTTCAAATCGACGACATCGTCACCGAGGTCGCCGCTGCGGAAAATGATGAACGCGTGGCTCAAACCAGTCAGGCCATCGATACCGCGTTACTCCTCTCGACGGGAAATTTTTCGCGACTCGCTTCGCCCGATTTTGCCGTCCATCGGCAGCAAATTCGTGAAGCAACGGACAAACGCTGGAAGATGACCACCGAACTGCACAACCGCTATGCGACGGCCTGCAGTTGCTTTTTCTTCGTGCTGTTGGGGAGCCCATTCGCGGTTTTGATGGCCCGCAAGCAATTCCTCACGAGTTTCCTGTTCTGCTTCCTGCCGATTCTGCTCATCTACTATCCCGTGTCGATGATGACGCAGAACCTCTCCAAGACGGGCAAGCTCGACCCCATGTGGGCCGTCTGGTCGGCCAATGCCATCATGGCCGTGGCGGCAGGCTACTTCTTCCGGAAAGTGCTGCAGAATTAGTCGTGAAGTGCGAGTTGGATGCGTGGGTCTCAGATGGTGTGAAAATAAAAGCCGCCACCTCCGAGTGGCGGGCATTGGGTTTGTTGAGGCGGCATCAGGGCATACCACCAGATTGCCTCCGTAATACACACTCATCCATTTCCTTTCCCATCGCCTGCATGGTAACTTCACGGCATGGCAATTTCGGACGAAGACCTGATGCGGCTTGTACAAACCGGCCAGTTGGCCGTGTTTGAAGAGTTGGTGCATCGGTACCGAAACGCACTGGTTCGCGTGGCTGCCAGTAAACTGGGTGATCGGCAGGTCGCGGAAGACGTCGTCCAGGAAGCCTTGCTGGCGGCCTTTGCCGCTCGTCAGACCTTTAACCCGGCGTACAAATTTCGCACGTGGTTATGGACAATTGCCCTGCGACTCTGCCAGAAACAGGGACAGCGTTCGCGGGGGCCGCAGCAGTCGCTCGTGGCTCCGAACAGCCCCGTGGTGCAGTCGGCTGCGGTTGATGGTCCGCACGGCTTGCAGTCACTGTTGACGACAGAGCAGAGTGAACTGCTCCAACAGGCGCTCTCAGCGCTGCCAGAAGCCGAAGCCGATGCCTTACGCCTCCGATTTTTCGGGGGCTTGCCGTTTGATGACATCGCCGCGGCGATGGATTCCAGTGTCAGCGGGGCGAAACAGCGTGTGAAACATGGACTGGCCCGGTTGGCCTTACGCCTTCAGACTCTTTCCGGAGTCGAATCATGAATTGTGATCAAGCCTTTGACGATCTGACCAATCCTTTGCTGCTCGACCGCACGGAACTCGAACAGCATTTGCGGGACTGTACGCGTTGCCGCCAGATGCAGGAAACGTTGGCACCCGCGCTGTCGTGGATGGCCGATGCTCCCGGCAGTTGGTCGGAAGCGGTCGTCCGGTCCAGTGATTCGGGGCCGTTGCTGACCATGCAGGCATTGCAGGTGGCGGAACGCTGTGCCTTGGAATTAGAGTCTCGCCGACCGTCGTCGCAGCGAACCTGGTTGCGTCGGAGTCTGATGCTGGCTGCGGTGGCCGTGTGTGGCCTGGCCTGCGGACTCTGGGGGATCGATCGCCGGGAAACGCCAACCGCCGCGGCTTTGCCGCAAGAAACAGGACTGCTGACCGCGTGCCTGTGGACACAACCGGGGCGTGAGACCGCCTCCGTCGATCAGTCGGCCCGACACATCGTGGCCTCGTGCGTGATGTGCCATGTTCCCAACTCGCTGAATGAAGTGCGGTTCTAGTCATCGCACGCCAGTGCTAGTGGAAACATTGTGACGTAGTGATTCAGAAGGTGCGTGTCGTCGGCGGTACCGGGGGCGTATCTTGTTGGAAACCAGTTGGACGATCATGGGCATTCTGGTACTGCTTCTCCTGGCCACATTCGGCTCAATGGAAGTAGGCTACCTCTGGGGAGTGCAGCGATCTCGGAAGGGCCAAAGCGATGTGGCTCAACTCGGCACCATTCAGGGGGCGATTCTCGGGCTGCTGGGATTGCTGCTCGGCTTCAGTTTTTCCGGGGCGGCCACGCGATTTGTCGATCGGCAAGACCTGATTGTGCAGGAAGCCAACGCGATCGGTACCGCTTATCTGCGGGCCGACCTACTGACCGACCCTCATGCGGAATTCTTGCGGAAGACGCTGGAAACTTACGTGCAGGATCGCGTCAGTTTTTTTCAAACGGGGACCGCGTTGATTGAACCGGGTTTGGCTCAGAGGACTGCCCAGCAACATCGGGACATGTGGCAAGCGGCATTAGAAGGTGTGCAAGAGACCTCGCATGTCGCTGTGGTTGTTCTGCCCGCCGTGAATGATGTGATTGACCTGCATACCACCCGCATCGCCACGGCTCACCGGCATCTACCGTTGCTCATCATCACGCTTTTGGTGGTCTGTGCGGCGTTGGGGATGCTGTCGGTGGGGTTTGGTTGTGGACTTTCCGGGAAGCGGTCGAGGTTGATGACTTCCAGTCTCGCCCTGCTGGTCTGCACCGTGCTGTGGGTCACGATTGATCTCGATTATCCCCGCCACGGTGGCATTCAGATCCGGCAGCAACCTCTGCTGGATTTGCTGGAAAGCTTCCGGCAGCCATAAACAAATGCCCGTCGACGGAAAAGCTCACGCCGACGGGCACAACAATACTCGTTCAACCATCAGAAATTATTGTGGTGGACGTGGGCCACCCGGGGGACGCCCTCCCGGACCGCCAGTGCCACCGGGACCGAGACCAGGACCACGACGACCTCCGGGGCCGCCTCGTCCACCAGGACCACCGCCCCCCGACTCCCGTTCCGATTTGCCAATCCCGCTTGGCTTCTCGTCATGTTCGGTATCCGCAGGCGTCCGGCCCAGCACGATATCGAAATTGGCAGCGAGTTCCCCCATCTTCGAGTCAGGCAGGGGATTGAAGTCCACGAGCAACAGCTCCCGCAGTTTCGGGTCCTCCACATCACGGAAGACACCATCGCGATCATTCTGCGGATGGCCCTTGATCAGAATCTGCGTGGTAAAGACTCGTTTCCCATGCTGACTGACGCCCACATGAATGTGCGGCGTGCGGCCAGGGTAGGGGACGGGTTTGATGGTGCGGAAGTAATAGCGACCCTGCGAGTCGGTCAGAAAGCGACCGTACCCCTGAAAGTTTTTGTCGAGTTGATCGTGGCGACTGTCACCGGTGTGCAGATAAGCCCCGTTGTTATCGACCTGCCAGATTTCGATAAACGCATTCCGAATCGGTTGCCCGGTCGGTCCGACAATCTTCCCGGTGAGATGCGTGATCTCGCCGACCGCCGGGGTGATGGAATCGTTGATCACCAGCAGATCGTTGTCGGTATCGAGTGGCAGCTTATCAGGATAGAACGGCCCCTCGGTCAATCGCGGTGTCGCTGTCAATTGATCGGCAAAAGCCCCGCGGACATTCCACGCGGCTGCGGCAAATGCCGTGGTCTGTAAAAATTGGCGGCGTGACCAGTGTTGAGGCGTGAATGACATGTTCGTCCTTTGGTGGCTGACTCGGAAGGGAAGGTTCTGAAAAGCCCGGTGTTTACCGCCCGTGATACTGTCAAACCCATATTCGACGGGTAAGTTTCGCAAAATGGTGGAATCGCCAGGGGTTGATGCGTTGATCGAGAATAGATCTTGCACGAATGGCTATCGCTGTACACCATAACGGGCACTGTCACATCCGTGAATCCCATCTTGTGGATGATTCCCTATGCGAACCCGACTGATTTGTTTTCTGCTGGCAGGCATGTCTGTGTTGTGGCTTTCTGTGGTCGACGCGGCCATCTACAGCGGCGAAATCGAAGCCGTCTCAACGGGCACGCGAACGATTACCATTCGCATCGCCAGCCAGGACAAATCGATGACTTTCCAACTCGGCCCAACGGGTCGGGTTCAGTCTGGGACCAAGGCTATTCAACTCGATGTCGTGAAGGTCGGTCAGATCGCAACGGTCACCACGGGGAGTGATGCCAAAGTCGCAACGAAGATTTCCGTGCGTGATCCCAAACCAGCCGAAGCCGCCAGTAAGCCCGCCATCAAACCGACTCGCACCGAACCGATGCCTGAGAAATCCACTGTCAGCTCGAATGTCGAGGTCGTGATCGGCGACTGGCCACAATATCGCGGGGCCAATCGCGACAACATCAGTCTCGAAAAAGGTCTGCTCACCAGTTGGCCCAGCAACGGACCTAAAGTCGCCTGGGAACAATCGGGCTTTGGCGAAGGCTATTCCAGCGTTTCGATCGTCGGCGATACTATCTTCACGCTGGGAACCCAGAGCGGACAGGAAACGCTGTTCGCTCTCAATCGCGATGGGGGACAGCAGAAATGGTCGATTTCAACCGGCCGCGTTTTTCAGGATGGCGGCCAAGGTAACGGACCGCGTGGCACACCCACCGTTGATGGTGACCGAGTGTATGCTTTGGGAGCCCATGGGGATCTCGTCTGTGCGAAAGTTGCGGATGGCGATGTTCTCTGGCGGCTCAACATTCTGGAAACCTTTCAAGGCAACAACATCGTCTGGGGCATCAGCGAGTCAGTTCTGATTGATGGGGAAAAACTCATCTGCACCCCCGGCGGGAAAGCCGCGACGATGGTGGCCCTCGATAAGATGACCGGCCGACCCATCTGGCGAGCCATGATTCCCGGGGCACCGCAGGCGGGGTATTCATCACCCATCGCGATTGATGTCGGCAACGTCCGGCAGTATGTGAACTTCGTGCACACCGGCGTCGTCAGTGTGCGGGCTACCGATGGCAACCCGTTATGGGGCCAGCAGGCCTCCGCGAATGATACTGCGAATTGCTCCAGCCCGGTGGCCATGGAAAACCTCGTCTTCACGGCCTCGGGCTATGGAACCGGCGGGGCGTTGTTCCGACTCGCCTCACGCAGCAACGCCACGCAATCCGAAGTGGTTTACACCACCAAAGAGATGAAGAACCATCACGGCGGTATGGTGCTGCTCGATGGTTACGTTTATGGCTTTGATGAGGGCATCTTGACCTGCCTCGATTTGAAAACCGGCAAGCCCGCCTGGCAGAACCGCTCGGTCGGCAAGGGTTCGCTCACTTATGCCGATGGGCGACTCTATCTCCGCAGCGAAGGAGGACCACTCGCATTGTGTGCAGCCTCACCAGAAGGCTACGAAGAACTCGGTCGGTTCGATCCACCGAATCGCTCCAACCGGGCGGCCTGGGCTCACCCCGTTGTCGCCGGCGGCAAACTCTACATCCGCGATCAAGACACGCTGACGGTCTTCGATGTGAAGGAGTAGGGTTGAGGGTGTCAGGTTTTGAAGCCGCGGGAATGCTTTCCCGCGGTGGTCATCCCCCCGACAACTTCGTCAGAATCTTCTCCCGCACGGCCTGCGCATCGGCCCCTTTGAGTTGCTTCATCACCTGCCCGATGAGTGCCCCCACGGCTGCCTGCTTGCCGGCCTGAAAATCCGCGACCGCTTTCGGATTCTTGTCGATCACGGCGGCAATCGCGGTCTCCATCGCCCCATCATCCTGCACGATGGCCAACCCCTTTGCGGCAACGATCTCATCAATCTGTGCCATCGATGGTGCTGGCGTCTGATCCTCTTCAGCGGTCAACAAATCGGCAAAAACTTCCCTGGCCGATTTGATCGTGAGTTGCTTCTGTGTCACGCGGGCAATCAGTGAACCCAGCACCTCGGGACGCAGTGGGAAATTCGCAATGGTCTCTTTGCGTTCCTTCATCACGCGTAATACATCCTGCGTGACCCAGTTGGCCGCCTGTTTGCCATCCCCGCAGAGCTTTGCCGTGGCTTCAAAATACTCCGCAAGCAAGCGGCCCTGATCGATGATGACTGACGCATCATACGCCGAGAGTTGGTACTCGCTTTGAAACCGCTTCCGCATGACGGCAGGGGCTTCACACATTTCGCTGCGGATCGCGGCGAGTTGCTCATCGGTCACGGTCACGGGGACCAGATCGGGGTCCGGGAAGTAACGGTAGTCGGCCGCTTCTTCTTTTTCACGCATGATCGTGGTCACGCCGCGATCGGGATCGAACCCGCGCGTCGACTTCGGAGCATCTTTGATCGTCTTGCCGGTTTCCTGAAACGCCTTCCATTGCCGGGCGATCTCGTACTCCACCGCCTGTTCGGTGAAGCGGAAGCTGTTGAGGTTCTTGATTTCCACAATCGGAGTCGCCACCACCGTGCCATCATCTTTGGTGATGTGCAGGTTCACGTTGGCATCGCACCGCAGGCTCCCTTCCTGCATGTTGCAGTCAGAGACTTCCAGATAGGTGAGCAGCGCGTGCAGTTCTTCCAGCATCTGCCGGGCTTCGGCAGCCGAGCGCAAATCCGGATGCGATACGATTTCCACCAAAGGCGTGCCGGCCCGGTTGAGGTCGACCATGCTGTCGCGACCGCGGCCGGTTTCATCATGCACGTTTTTCCCGGCGTCTTCTTCAAGATGTGCCCGGATGATGCGGATCGGTCGTGATTCGCCGGTCTCAGCATTCGTGATCAGTTCCACCTGACCATCGAAACTGAATGGCAGATCGTACTGACTGATCTGGTAGCCCTTAGGCAGATCGGGGTAAAAGTACTGCTTGCGATCCCACTTGGTGAACTTGGCGATCTGGCAGTTGAGGGCCATGGCGGTCTTGATGGCCAAGCGCAACGCCGTGCCATTGAGCACTGGCAACGCCCCCGGCAAACCGAGACAGACCGGGCACGTTTGCACGTTCGGTTGATCGGGGTTAAAGGCCGTGCTGCAGCCGCAGAAGATCTTCGTCTGCGTTTGCAGTTGCACGTGAACTTCCAGGCCGATGATGGGTTGGTAGTGCATGGTGGTGAGGTTTCAGGGATCAGGTGTCAGGTCGCGTTGGGGGACCTGCATTACAGAGGTTTCGTCAAGCTGATCACAAAGTCTGATTAAGGGGTGAAGTCTTGCGGCATCCGAGACCTCATGCCAGCGCCGGTTTTCTCGTGACCCAGTCGGTTTCGCGTTCATACATCCGGGCGGCCCGCAGCAGTCGTTCTTCCTGAAACGGGGCGGCGAGCAGTTGCAGACCGATGGGTAAGCCCGCTGGCGTGAATCCACAGGGGACCGAGATCCCCGGTATCCCGGCGAGATTGGCACTGATGGTGTAGACATCCGCGAGATACATGCCCAGCGGATTGTCCGATTTTTCACCGATCTTGAAGGCCGCCGTCGGCGTCACCGGCCCGGCGATGATGTCGACATCGGCGAAGGCTTTGTCGAAGTCTTCGCGAATCAACCGCCGTACCCGTAAGGCTTTGACGTAGTACTGATCGTAATAGCCGCTCGACAACGCATAAGTGCCGAGCATGATGCGGCGTTTGACTTCGGGGCCGAACGCTTCGCCGCGGCTGGCCGCATACATCTCGTTCAGTGACGTCGCCGATTCCGTGCGGTGGCCATAATGCACGCCGTCATAGCGGGACAAATTGCTGGAGGCTTCCGAAGGGGCGATCAGATAGTAGGTCGCAATCGAATATTTTGAGTGTGGCAACGAGACTTCGCGGACATCGGCACCAAGACCACGATAGACATCAATCGCGGTCCGCACCGCCTGTTCGATTTCAGCGTCCAGCCCTTCAGCAAAGAATTCCTTCGCGACACCGATCTTGAGTCCTTGCAGGGGTTGGTCGAGTGTGCTGGTGTATGATGGCACCGGTTGATTGACGGAAGTGGAATCACGCGGATCATGCCCGGCGATGGCTTCGAGCAATGCCGCCGCGGCGGTGACATCCGTCGAAAATGGGCCCACCTGATCAAGAGAACTGGCATAAGCGATCAACCCATACCGTGAGACGCGGCCATAGGTCGGCTTCATCCCGACGATGCCACAGAGTCCGGCCGGTTGACGGATCGAGCCGCCGGTGTCACTACCGAGTGAGACCGGTGCCATGCGGGCCGCGACGGCTGCGGCGGAGCCACTGCTGCTCCCGCCCGGTGTGCGCGATAAATCCCACGGATTGTGGGTGACTTGATAGGCCGAGTTCTCGCTCGATGAGCCCATCGCGAACTCGTCCATGTTGGTGTGGCCCAGCAACACGGCATCCGCGGCACGCAGTTTTTCGATGACGTGGGCATCATACGGCGGGCGAAAATTCTGCAGCATCTTGCTGCCACACGTCGTCGGCTCCCCCTTGATGCAGAGGACATCTTTGATGGCGACCGGTAACCCGGCCATTAGTCCGACGGGTTCGCCGCGCGAGCGCTTGGCATCGAGATTCGTCGCCTGAGCCAAGGCGGTATCACGGTCGACATGCAGAAAGGCTGCCACCTGGCCATCGAATTGCGTGATCGCATTCAAATAATCGGTGGTCGCAGCGACGGCGGTCACTTCCCCCGACTGAAGTTTTCGCCACAGGGTTCCCGCACTCAAATCACACAGGCTCATCCGTCGGCATTCCCGAGGAGTGAAGATCGAAGGAACACGGATGGACGGCCGCCATCACGCGAGACATAGAAGACCGCACGATCTTAGCCCGTGAGGCAGAGTGGCGGAATCGTGACGCGGTTCAGGATTCCAGAATCGCCGGAACCAGGAAGTATTTGCCGTCGGTTTTCGGGGCATTGGCCACGGCATCATGACGGGGCAGGGACGGTACGAGCACATCGTCCCGCAGCACGTTGGTCAGTTCGATCGCATGGACCATCGGCTCAACATTAGAGACATCGAGTTCGTCGAGTCGGGCGACATAGTCGAGTGTCGCTCCCAACTGGGTGGCGAACAGATCGACTTCTTCGGGCGTCAACTGCAGGCGAGCCAGAGACGCCACTTTCAGAACGGTTTCGCGCGGGAAGGCCATCGTGTTGTTCGCCCCGTCGGAGACCACACTGCCTCAGCTGCGTTAGTTCTTGCCAGCTTCCGGCAACTGGAACGGAGCCCGCACCACTTTCTTGGTGACGAGACCCGAACGCAGGCACTTCACGCAGACGCGGACCTTCTTCGATTCTTCGCCGAGCTGGATGTTGACCGGCTGAAGATTCGGGCGGAACTGGCGGCGGGAGATGCCGGTCGTTTTGCGACCGTTACCACCGAGGTACTTGGCCTTGCCGCGTTCGACCTTCTGATTGCCGAAAGCTGGGGCCTTGTCACAGATAAAACATGAGCCGCTCATGACGATCGATCCGCTATCATTCTCGAGAGAAACGTGGACTCCGCGCACGGTGAGCCGCCGGGAAACGGAGGAGTATATCGGTTGTAACGTGATGTGCCAATCGAACCGGCTGGAATTTCGTGGCTTGCGACGGGCGGATTTCCTAAGTCTCTGTTGGGACGGGAGTTCCAGTGGACGGGTCAGGCGGAAGAATATGCCCCATCTTGTCCCGCTTGGTGGCCAGATAGCCAGCCCGATGGTGTTCATGCGGGGCGATGATCGGCACTTGTTCGACCACCTGTAAGTCGAATCCAGGAAAGGCATTCAGCTTCCTGGGGTTGTTGGTCAGCAGCCGCACCTGGGTCAGGCCCAGATCCTTCAGAATCTGCAACCCGATACCATAGTCCCGCGAGTCTGCCTTGAAGCCGAGCTTATGGTTGGCCTCGACGGTGTCAAATCCTAAGTCCTGTAACTGGTACGCTTTGAGCTTTGCCGTGAGACCGATGCCCCGGCCTTCTTGGGGGAGGTAAATCACTGCGCCGACGCCCTGGGATTGGATCATCGTCATGGCCATGTGGAGTTGATCACCGCAGTCGCACCTGAGCGATTCCAGTACATCTCCCGTGAAGCAGGACGAGTGCATGCGGATCAGCGGGGCGGGCACGGAAGTCAGATCGCCCCAGACGATGGCCAACGGCTGCTGATCTTCATATTGAACGTTGTAGGCGAGGACGCGGAATTCACCATAACGCTTTGTTGTGAAAGGGACTTCGGCTTCCCGAGTGACCAATTGCTCGCGGCGTCGGCGGTAACGGATCAACTCTTCGATGGAGACGATCGGGAGTTGATGCCGCTGGGCCAGGCGATGCAGTTCCTCGCCCCGGGCCATGCCGCGGCCATCTTCACTGCAGATTTCGATGATGGCCCCCACCGGTCGCAAATTGGCCAGCCGTAGCAGATCAATGGTGGCTTCAGTGTGACCGGCCCGTCGGAGCACGCCCCCCTCTTTCGCCAGCAGCGGGTTGATGTGTCCGGGGCGAACAAAATCGCTCGCGGTGCCATCGGGCCGGCTTAAATATGTCAACGTCTGGGCGCGGGCCTCCGGGCTGACACCGGTGCCACTGGTGCGATAGTCAATCGGCGTGAGAAAAGCGGTACGATGCGGGGCGGTGTTCCGCTCGGCATCGACAATCGGTACCAACCCAAGTCGGTGGGCCGTTTCCTCCAGCAAAGGGGCACACAGTACACCCGCACCATGGCGCAGCATGAAATTCGCCATTTCGGGGGTCATGAACTCAGCGGCGGCGACAAAATCCCCTTCATTTTCGCGGTCTTCATCATCCACCACGATGATCATCCGCCCCGCCTTAAGGGCCGCAACGGCATCTTCGATGGTGCTGTACTGGGAAGGCGTCGACGAGTCGGACATGGCGGACATCCGGAACTATAGGGCAGGGGGGGGCAGTCTGCATTCTAGCGCAAAGTCTCGACCGACAGAACGGTGCCGCCGATTTCGTGGTTCTCATGCCGAGCACCTTGCCCGTCGGTTACATGGCTGCGGCGGTGTAACCGACAGATTTGGGCGGGGTCGTGCAATCGCACCGTTTTATGCAAACGCTGCCACAGGCAGGCTGTGCCTCCTTGACAAAAAAGCAAACGTTGATATGTTCAAGGGATACGGCGTGTTGATTCGTTCTCCATATAGCGAGAAAAATCGGCTCGCTCCCGCCTGATCCTGCACAAGCCGGATGAAACCTGCCTGACGTTCGCGTTCCCCCGCGGAATGAGAGGATGACGACATGATGTGTCTACGCTCACTCACGTCTCAGAGCCTGAGCTTTGCTGTTGCCATGATTGCAACGGCAGGGCTGTGTCGGGGTGAAGCCCCGCGTGGCTTGGGCGACCCCGGCCAACTGGCAGCTGTTCGCGTCGAACCCAATCTCAACCAACAGGGCATTACGCTCCGCGGCCGCGATGCCCGGCAGCAATTATTCGTGAGTGGTGAGTATTCGTCGGGCCAACTCCGCGATCAAACCCGTCAGGTGCAATATGTCGTTGAACCAGCCGATCTGGTTTCAATTGACGCTACGGGTTACGTCACGCCCTTGAAAGACGGTCAGGGAGTGATTCGTGCGGTCTCCTCGGGGACGGTTTCAACCGATCTGCCGGTGACCGTGACGGGTATTGCCAACGATGTGCCAGTCAACTTTCCGAATCAAATCGTGCCGATCTTCACGAAGTTGAGCTGTAACAGCGGCGGTTGCCACGGCAAAGCCAGCGGTCAAAACGGCTTCAAACTGTCGCTGCTGGGTTTCTATCCTGATGAAGATCACGAGTTTCTGGTGAAGGAAGGCCGCGGTCGCCGCATCTTCCAACCGGCACCTACCCAGAGTCTGCTGCTGACCAAACCGACCGGTCAATCGCCACATGGTGGTGGCAAGCGGATGGATGCTGACAGCTATGAGTACCGTCTGATTTCACGCTGGATTCAGCAGGGGATGCCCTATGGCAGTGCCAGCGATCCCGTCGTCACCGGCATTCGCTGTCTCCCCGAAGGCCGCGTGATGGATCGCAGCACTCAACAACAGATTTCGGTGATTGCGACCTACAGCGACGGCTCGATGGAAGACGTCACCCGCATGGCCTTGTTCGAAGCCAACAATACCGAGATGGCAGAAGTCACGACCACGGGCTTGGTCTCCACGCTCGATCTCGCGGGTGAAGTGGCCATCATGGCCCGCTATCAGGGACAGGTCTCCACCTTCCGGGCCACAATTCCGCTGGGTGCCACAATTGTCGAACGTCCGCCCGTCAAGAATTTCATTGACGGTGCTGTGATGGGCAAGCTCGATGTGCTGGGCATTCCGCCGTCACCTGTGGCCGATGACGCCACGTTCATGCGACGGGTCTACGTCGATATCACCGGCACTCTGCCGACCGCCGAAGAGGTGCAGGCGTTTCTGTCGGATGCCAGCCCGAGCAAGCGCGACGCTCTGATCGACCGGTTGGTTGATAGCCCGGCCTATGCCGATTACTTCGCGAACAAGTGGAACATGGTGCTCCGCAACAAGCGCGATGGCAATGATCTGCAGTCATCGACCTTCGGCTTCCATCGCTGGTTGTGGTCCAACCTATACGACAACAAGCCCTACAACGAAATTGTGACTGACCTGCTGACCGCGTCGGGTGGCCCGGATGAGAACCCGGCGGTCACCTGGTATCGCGAAGTCGATCAGACCAACGAACAAGTGGAAGACGTGGCTCAGTTGTTCCTGGGATTACGGATTCAATGTGCCCGCTGTCACCATCACCCGTTCGAAAAATGGAGCCAGGATGATTACTACGGTCTGGCGGCGTTCTTCAGCCGCGTGGGCCGTAAGAACATCGTCGGGGCGAACAATCAGGTGACCGACAAACGCATCTTCCATCAGGATACGCAGGGTGTGGCTCAAGCCCGCAATGAACGTTCCGGCAAGATGCTGGTCCCGACCGGGCTGGGGAGTGCCCCGTTGACACTGTCTCCCGAGGACGATCCTCGCGTGCATCTGGCAAGCTGGATGGCCGACCCGCAAAACCCGTTCTTCGCGAAGGCCTTGGTGAACCGTTACTGGAAGCACTTCTTCAGCCGCGGCATCGTCGAACCGGAAGACGATATGCGGGAAACCAATCCGCCCTCGAATCCCGAGTTGCTCAACCAACTGGCACAACACTTCGTCGAACATGGCTTTGATCTGAAAGATCTGGTCCGCACGATCTGCAAGTCGTCGACCTACCAACTCAGCTCGCTGCCGAATGAGTACAACCTCAAGGATAAGCAGAACTTCTCCCGGTACTATCCGAAGCGGTTGTCTGCCGAAGTTCTATACGACGCGTTTCATCAGGTGACGGGAACCACGCAGTCGTTTGGTGGCTTGCCCGCCGGAACGCGGTCGATGGAAATTCCCGATCCCACGATGTCGCAAAGCGTCTACTTCCTGAAGGTCTTCGGCATGCCCGCGGGGGACACCGCCTGCGAATGCGAACGGTCTCAAGAAGCGAACCTTGCTCAAAGTCTGCACCTGCTCAACAGCAGTGAAGTGCAGAACAAGATTTCGGCGGGGAATGCTCGCCCGGCATTGATGGCCAATGAGAAAGAACGTTCCAACGAAGACAAGATTCGCGAGTTGTACCGATGGGTGTATGCCCGCGACCCCGATGCGGAAGAACTTTCCATCGCGGTGGCCCACCTGAATAAACATCAGGACAACCTGAAACTGGCGATGGAAGACATTACCTGGGCCTTGATCAACACGAAAGAGTTTCTGTTCAACCACTAACCGTGCTGATGACTTGCAGAGCCTGATTCACCGTGATCAGGCTCTGCTGCTCGCCTTGGATCACAGCCCGCCGCCATCGTCCTCCCCGCCTTGCCTGCCTGCGATGTTCGACATCTGAGAAAAGGGTTCCCAATGCCGACCCCCGTGCCGACTCTGCCTGGTCTTCGTTGCGCTGGCTTCTGGGGATCACTGGTCTGCGGCCTCGTGTTGGTTGGCCAGACCGCTTCGGCGCAACTCCCGCAGACTCGACTGTATGCCGTCTTTCCACCCGGCGGTCAGGTCGGTTCCACATTCGATCTCACCGTCACACGCGGGGACGATCTCGATGAACTCCGGCAGTTGACGTTCAGCCATCCGGGCATCACGGCTGTCCAGAAAACGACGACCATTAACGGCAAGACCGAGCCGATTCCTAACCAGTTCACCGTGATGGTAGCGGCCGATGTTCCCCCTGCCGCTTATGAAGTCCGCTGTGTCGGCCTCTATGGCATGAGCAATCCCCGCTTCTTCGAAATCGGCCAACGGGCCGAATTTGTCGAAGTGGAGCCGAACAACATCGCTAGTCAGGCGATGCCCGTGGAAATTGGGCAGACCATCAACGGCCGCATCAACGGGGCCACCGATGTCGATCTCTACAAGTTCGTTGGTCAAGCGGGCCAACGGGTAGTCATCGACTGCACCGCCAGACGGATTGACTCGCGACTCGATGGCATTCTGGAACTGCACGATGCCGCCGGGCGGCGTCTGGCAGCAGCCCGCAACACCACCGCGCGCGATGCCGTGCTGGACTATACTCTGCCAGCGGCCGGGGAATACATCGTTCGCCTGACCGACTTTGTCTATGCCGGTGGGGAAGACTATTTCTACCGCTTGAAGTTCCGGGCGACGCCGTTCATTGACTTCGTGTTACCACCTGCAGGCGTGCCGGGTTCGACGGGCCAGTACACTGTCTATGGCCGGAACCTGCCTGGCGGTCAACCTACCGATCTGAAGGTGAATGGCCATCCGCTGCAAACCGCCACGGTCGAAATCTCGCTTCCCGGCGATCCCACGGCCTGGTCGGCTGGCCTGAATCTCGATGGCTATGCCGCCTCGATTGATGCGGTGCCCTATCGTTGGGTCACGACCGATGGCCCGTCCAATGCCGTCGCTCTGGGTTACTCCACCACTCCGGTCATCATGGAAACCGAGCCGAACGACCAACCCGCTCAAGTGAATAAAGTTTCGGTGCCAGCGGAACTCGCGGGTCAGTTTCAGGCCAAAGGCGATGTCGATCTTTACCAGTTCGAAGCCAAAGCGGGCGAAGTCGTCTGGATCGAAATGCAGGGACAACGGCTGGGTTATGGAGCCGACCCGTATCTCACAATTGATCAGGTCACCGTGAACGATAAGGGCGAGGAAACGCTCAAACGGCTGGCGGCGGTCGACGATGAAGGCAACAACCCGCTGCCGGTGATTTTCGAGACCATTCATGATGACCCGGTGACGAAGTTCGTAGCCCCGGCCGATGGGGTCTTTCGTCTTTCCGTGCGAGACCGGTATGCCGCCAGCCGTGGGTCACCGAGTCTGCTTTACCGCATGACCTTGCGGCGGGAAACACCCGACTTCCGCGTGGTGGTGATTCCTGACGGCCCCACGCCTCCGAATCAAAAGAGTCCCGCGACCTGGTCAGTGGGTCTGCGAAAAGGGGACCAGTTCCCGGTCTCAGTGATTGTGCTGCGGAAGGATGGCTTTGAAGGCGATGTGACGGTTTCGGTGCAAGGTCTGCCGCCGGGAGTCACGTGCCGGGATATCAGTGTGGGTGCGAAACCATCCGCTGGTGTGCTGGTCTTTGAGACTGCGGAAGACGCCGCCGAATGGGCGGGGACTGTGCAGGTGGTGGGCACAGCGAAGATCACCGACCCGGCTGCCGTCGCCGCGTTGACCGCTGCTCAACAAGGCTTGAAACCGGCGACCGATGCGGGCGCCGCTGCCACGGCCGCCCTCACCAAACCGGCTGAAGAGTTGGCAAAAGCCACCGCCGAATTGACGACCGCTCAAGCGGAACTCGCCGCGAAGACAGACGATGAAGCCTTGAAGAAAAAAGTGGCTGACGCAGAAGCCAAAGTCACCGCCGCCCAAACCGCGAATGATCAGGCCGTGGCTGCGAAAGCCGCAGCCAATCAGAAGTTGGCCGAAGTCAACGCCACGATTGCTCAAGCCCAGCAAGCCAAAGAGGCCGCCACTCAGGACATCACACGATCAGCCCGATACGGCACCATTGCCTGGAGTGGTCGGCAAAACGTCCCAGGGGAAACCCGCTTCAGCGATCAGTTGGAACTGTCGGTGATGAATGAAGCGGCCCCGTTTCAGGTGAAGACCGATGTGCATCGCGTGGTCGCCAATCATGGCCGACAGATTCTGGTTCCAGTAAAAGCCGTCCGACGCAACGGCTTTGATGCCGATATCCCGCTCACCTTTGTCGGCCAGCCTCAGAACGTGCAGATCGAAAACAAACCGGTGAAGAAGGGGGCCGAAGAGGAAGTCTATCGCATCTTTGTTCCCGCCAATGCGCCGGTGGGTACCTACACCATGTATCTGGCGGCACAAGCCCAGGTCTCTTACCGCCGCAATCCACAAAAAGCAGATCGGCTTAAGGCGGAGTACGATGCCGCCGAGAAAGCCGCGAATGAAGCGGTCGAGCAACAGAAAGCCTCTGCGACAAAGCGTGATGAAACCGTGAAGCAAGCCGCCGCAGCCGCGGAAGAACTCAAGAAAGCGACAGAAGCCAAGGCCGCTGCCGATAAAGCCCTGGTCGAGGCTCAAACCGCCGAGAAAGCTGCTGCCGATGCCGTGACCAATGCGGGGGAGGATGCGAACGCGAAGGCCGAAGCGGAGAAGAAACTGGCAGAAGCCCAGGCAGCCGTGAAGACCGCGACGGATAATGTTACCACTTCGGAACAGGCTCGTGTCACTGCCGAAATGGCGACGAAGACTGCCGAGGAAGCCAAGGTCGCTGCGGAGAACGGCGTCAAACAGGCCGACGAAGTCGTGAAGACCACGATGGCCGCGAAAGCGGCTGCCGACAAGCTCTTCAAGGATGCCGACAATGCGGCCAAGGCGAAGAACATCAACTTCCTGCCGACCACCACACCCATCGTGCTGACCATCAAGCCGGCTCCGTGTACCGTGGCCACCGCTCCAATGAACGGTGGTAACGTCAAGAAGGGCGAGAAGGTCGAAGTGAAAGTCACCATCAAACGGCAAAACGAATTCGCCGGGCCAGTAACCTTGACCCTGCCGTTGCCGCCGAATGTGACAGGTCTGCAAGCCGCCGATGTCACCATCCCGGCCGATCAAACCGAGGGAACGCTTGTCGTGGAAGCCACGGCTGATGCTCCTACTGGTGCGGTTGCCAATCTAGTTGTTCGAGCCGTGGCGCAGTTCGATGGCGAAGCGTTGGTCGATCAACCGGTGACCATTACCGTGCAATAACAAAAACGAATCATAACCTCTGCAGCCATCCGGGTTGCGACATCTTGCTGTGAGCGTGAAAATGACGTTGAAATCACTGTTTCTGATGAGCCTGCTGCTGGGAGCGACGGTGTTCGCTCAGGCGGAAGAGAAGCTCCAGGCCGCAGGAGCGATCGAACCTGTCGCGGTGAAACTCGATCGGCCCTCGAGCTTCGAGCAAGATGTGCAGCCGATTCTCGACGAGAAATGCGTGGCGTGTCATAACGTCGCCGTCGCCGAAAGTCGGCTGGTGCTCGAAGATGTCGCCAGCATTCTCAAGGGGGGCAAGCGTGGCCCTGGTGCAGTGGCGAAAGATCCGGAAAAGAGCCTGATTTATCAGCTCGCGGCCCGCAAGCATGAACCTGTGATGCCGCCGTTGCCGAACGGTGTTTCCGCGACCGCCATCACACCACAGGAACTGGGCATCCTCAAGCTCTGGATCGAAGAAGGGCTGCCATCCTCGGGAACTTCCGGTTCGGCTCCGTTGGCCTGGCAATCGATTCCCGAACAGATGCACGCGATTTATGCCGTCGGACTGTCGCAACAGGGCCGCTATGTCGCTTGTGGCCGTGCTAATCAGATCGATATTTACGATCTCGCGACCGGCGAATATGTCACCCGCGTTACCGATCCGAATCTGTCTGGCCTGACAGTGAATGACCGGCCGCTCTATCCCAAGGGGGCCGCTCATCAGGATTTTGTCCACGCGCTGGCGTTCCATCCGAACGGCAACCTGCTGGCTTCGGGGGAATACCGTGCGGTCAAGCTGTGGCAGCGTGATGAGAATGTCCAACGGAAAGCGATGCCGCTGGATCAGGCCGGATTGACCGCCGCCTTATCGCCCAACGGACAGCTGCTCGCCATCGCTTTGGCTGATAACACCGTTCGTATTGTCCAGACGGCTGATGGCCAAGTGGCGAAGACTTTGTCTGGCCACACGGCTCCAGTGACCGCCCTGCAATTCACGGCCGATCAATCGCAGATTCTCACAGGTTCCAAGGATAAGGCTGTCCGTTTGTGGAATCTGGCCGATGGGGCTCAGGCCGCGATGCTGGAAACTCCCGCCGAGGTGTTAAGTCTGGTGCTCGCTGCCGATGGCAAGCGGGTTTACACAGGTCATCAGGACAACGCACTCAAGGGCTGGAATGTGCCCTTTGACATGCCGAAACCGGCCGAAGGGGACAAGCCTGCCGAACCGGTGCAACCCGTGGTGCAGATGAATGGTCATGGCGGGCCGGTGGTCAGCCTTGCGTTAGTGCCGAATCAACCGCAACTGGCTTCGGGCAGCCTCGATGGCAACGTTCGGATCTTCGACGTCAACAATGGCAATCAGGTCCGCGCGATGGCCCATGGGGCTCCGGTGACATCGGTCGCCGTCCGCAACGATGGTCAGTTCTTTGCCTCAGCCGGTGGCAACGTCGCCAAATTGTGGAATGTCGGTGGCCAGCAGGTTGTCGAACTTAAGGGCGATGTCGCGAAGCAGCGCGAGGTGATTCAACTCACCGATGACGATGCCGTCGGCAAAGCCCGCGTTGCCTTGGCCGACGCCTCGTTCAAAGCTGCGGAAAAGAACTTCCAGGAGCGGCAGGAACAAACGAAAAAGGCGATGGAAGCCAAAACCAAGGCCGATACCGACCTGACTCCGTTGCAGGAGAAAGAAAAGACCGCCTTGGATGCCGTGGCGGCGGCCAAGACCGAACTCGAAGGCAAGCCCGATGACGAAGCCTTGAAGAAGAAGGTGACCGATGCAGAAGCCGCCGCCGCCAAGGAAACCGAAGCGGTCAAAAAGCACATGGAAGCCATTGATGCCGCTGCCAAAGCGGTGAACTTGGCCGAGCAGGGGCAGAAACTGGCGGAAGAACGTCAGACCGAAGCCAAGCAATTGCTCGATACCGAAACCACGGCGGCAAAGCAGGCGGAGGAGCGGCTCAACGCATCCAAGGCCGAAGTGCCAGCGACGGAAAAGCCAATCCGCGTCGTCACCTTCACTGCCGATGGTAAATATCTGGCCACCGCCGGTGATGATGGAGTCGTCCGCACCTGGGACGCCAAGACCGGCAAACCGTGCGACGAAATTCGTGGTCATCAAGGTCCGGTCACCGCCTTGGTCGCAGGTCCGGATCGAGCTTTGATCAGCCTGAGTGATGACAAGTCGGCCATCGTCTGGGATGGTGATCCGCAATGGCATTACGCGGGGGTGTTGGGGCCGGCGAACGATAAGCCGCTGGATCGGGCACCGTCGCCGTTCATCGATCGCGTGCTGGCCTTGAAGTTCAGTCCTGATGGCAAACTGCTGGCAACCGGTGGCGGCGATCCCTCTCGCAGCGGTGAATTGATGTTATGGGATATCGCCACGCGCAGCTTCCTGAAAGCCTTCCCGGAAGCTCATAGTGATACGGTTTTCAGCATCGACTTCTCCCGCGATGGCAAATGGATTGTCTCCGGAGCCGCCGACAAGTTCGTCAAGGTGCATGACGTCGAATCAGCCAAGCTGGTCCGTTCGTTTGAAGGGCATACGCATCATGTGCTGGGTGTCACTTTCAAAGCCGATACCAGTCGCATAGCCTCGGCCGGGGCTGATAATGCCATCAAGATCTGGAACGTCGAAACTGGCGAACAGCACCGCACGATCCAGAATTACTCGAAGCAGGTGACCGCGATTCAGTTCATGGGAACCAGCGATAACACCGTCAGTGCGAGTGGAGACAAGAGCGTGAAATTCCATCGTGCCAATGACGGCGGGAACTACCGCAGCTTCGGGGGGGCCAACGACTACGTTTACAGCGTCGCGGCTTTGCGAGACGAATCGATTGTGGTCGCTGGTGGAGAAGACGGTGTCCTGCGTGTCTGGAATGGCACCAACGGTCAGGTGCTGTTTAGCTTCGAGCCGCCGAAGCCGGCAGAGAATCAGCAAGCCAGTCGCTGAGAAGCCGATGAGATATCAGGTGTCAGTGATTTCGCATCTCCTGACACCTGATACCTCTCACCTGATACCTCGTCTTACTCGTCTTCTTCGCCCAACAGCTTGTTCAACTTAGCCACCGCGGCCAACCGGGCCTTTTCGAAGGCCATGGCGTCCGCTTCGGACTTGCTTTTAGTGAACTTGATGAGGGCCTTGGCTTCAGCTTCGAGGGCGTTATACAGGCCCAGCACGCCATCGACATAGGCTTCGTCTTCGTCACTCAGTTCGTCCGATGCCTGCAGCTTGCGCAGCATTTTCTTGTTGGCATCAATCCCGCCAATGAGTCCGCCCATCAGTTCGGCGACCGTTTCCGCCGGGTAGACATCTTTTGCGAAGGCATCGGCCGTGACGCCGATCAACGCCAGAGAGGTGTGGCCATGAGCCACCGAGAGTCCGCCCACGCATTCCAGTGCGGGGTCCGCTTCATCATCATCGTCTGCGGCTCGCACCGGGGCCGCCATCAGGCCGCACGCGAGCACCACCATCAACATCCCACTCAATTTCCGCCAGTCTGCCAGCATTCCAGTTTCCTTCTGCCCGAGAGTCGTTCGCACACCGTGAGCGCTCATGCTGCTCATTCGCGCTGTGCATTTGGTCGACCATGCCACTTCACCCGCTGGATGATTCCGTGGGAATCTGCGGATTTCTTGTAGCGGCGACCTGCGGGATCAGTCGAAATCGGTGCTCACGATGTCACGGGCAATTGCGGTGTGGATGGAGTATTAGTTCAGGTCATAGGACGGACGTGAGTTCTATGCCATGTTTGCCGATGGTTTCGATGGCAGGAAGGGTGAATCACCCGAGCGTCACGCGTCGGTTGGTCCTGGCTGCCAGTTTGTGGCCAACGCCCAGCTTTCGGCGGCCAGGATGATCAAGTCGACCGCCGGATCTTTTACGTCGGCATAAGTGTCGATCGTCAACAGGTGGGCCGCAAGGCCGCGTTTCAAGCGGGCATAAGCCGTAGTGGTATCAGGATGGGTTCGCAGGAAATCGCGAAAGAGCAGGGCATACCTCTGGTTTTTCCGGCCCGCCAGCCGCACATGCGTATTCTGCTTCCGCCGCCCGCCGGGTCCCCGAAAGTACCATTTCTGCCATTCTTCCGGCGGACCGGCATCTCCCGGCGGAACATGGTCGCAGGTGACTTCTGGCAAGTGGGTATAACCCAAGGCGGTCAGTCGCTGATCCAATTGTTCCGAAAATCCATCAACCGTAATCTGAATGTCGATTACATCTTTCGCCGCTAACCCGGGCACAGACGTTGATCCGATATGATCAATCCGCAGCGCCATCTCCCCCAAGGCTGCACGCATACGTTGTGCGATCGCCTGAAACTCATCCGGCCACTCCGGGCGATAATCCACAATTACGATGGTCATCGAGCCGTGTTCCTTCCCATGGGACCGTGAGATTCCAAGTGTCTCCCTCATGGCATCTTATAACACTTGCAACTCGCTGAGCCACGGACCACACTCTCAGGATCGGCCGCCTGTTTGCGGCCATTGAGAACCATCTTCGGAAGCCGCCTCTGATGTCTCGTGAACTTGCCGCTCGACTGACCGCCGAACTCGATCAACTCGTGCTGATCGATCCGCATACGCACATCAACCCCCATTCTCCGGCGTCGAAAACGCTGGCCGACATCATGGGGTACCATTACTACACCGAACTGGCTCATTCCGCGGGCCTGGCTAAGTCGCAAATTGAAGAACCGGGCCTCGATCCGAAAGCCAAGGTCGGGCGGTTGGTCGAATGGCTCGACAAACTCGATAACACTGTGCAGGTGAGCTGGCTGGTCGCGCTCTGTCAGAAGTTCTTCGGCTTTCAGGATGACCGCATCACCCCGGCGAACTGGGAAGCACTTTACGACGGTGCGGCCGCGAAGATGGCCGAGCCCGACTGGGAAGATCAGTGCCTGCAGTCCAGCAAGATCGAAAAGGTCTTCCTGACGAACGATTTCGATGACCCGCTGGAAGGCTTCAACACCGAACGCTACATCCCCTGTTTGCGGACCGATGATCTCGTCTTTCATCTGGCCAAACCGGAAGTGCGGCAACGGTTGGCAAAAGCCTCGGGCATTGATTTCCATAACACGCAAACGCTGAAAGATGCCATCGGCCATCTGTTCCAGCACTTCGTCAAAAAGCAGGCGAAGGCGTGTGCGATCTCGTTGCCGCCGTGGTTCACCCCGCAACCGGTCGGCCTGCATGAGGTCCGGGCTCCGCTGCAAAAGATTCTGAGCAACGATCCGCTCTCGTTCGAGGAACAGGCCCGGGTCAGTGAATTCGTCTTCTGGACGATCGCCGAATACTGTGCGGAGCACAAGCTGCCCTTCGATTTGATGATCGGCGTGAACCGCCGTGTTTACCGCGATGGCGTCTATCAGGGGCAGGATCTGTTCGATATGCGGGTTTCCATGATCCAGTATCAGGAACTGTTCAATCACTTCCCGCAGGTGATGTTCCCCGTGTCGGTGCTCGCACAGTCGAGCAACATGGAACTGGTGAGCTATAGCTGGATCTTCCCGAACGTCATCATGCATGGCCATTGGTGGTACTCCAACATTCCCTGCCATATCACCACGGATACTCGTGCCCGCTTGACCGCCGCCCCGCGAACCAAGCAGATCGGCTATTACAGCGACATGTACAAGCTGGAATTCGCGTGGCCGAAGTTCCAGATGTACCGCAAAGTGCTGGGCCAGGTTCTCGCCGAAGATTTTGTCCTTGATCGCGGCTGGAGCGAAGACCGGGCCTTGGAACTCGGCCGGCAAGTGTTGCGTGGCAATGTCGAGACGATCTTCGGTGTCTCTTAAGTGAATCGCCGATCAAACCTCCGGTATGCGAAGCTTTACTGAGATTGCTGAGGACACCCAACTCAATCCTAGGCAAAAGTACGCGCAAATCACGGCACAATTTCCGACATATGGCAGAGCCTGGGTTCGGAATGTAATTCACGACAATCACCCGGACTGGGGGCGATACCGAAAGTTAGAACCGCTCGTTCAGCAGATTCGAGACGCACAGCCGAACCCCGGAGAGCCAATGGTTCTCCCTGAGCTGAATTCCATGGAGTTGCACTATCTTGCCTCTCGTTGCTGTCCTCTGGGATTTTTTAATGTCGGTGTGTTTCGTGAGATCGCAGGCAAAAGTGATTGCGATTTTGGCACGGCGGTATTGATCTACTGGGCTGCAATCAGTGGCTACAACGAGCCAGAAGGGTCGTTGCAGTTCGATGGCCACGAGCAGAGTGTTCTACCGGCTTTGGAACATTTCCAACGCGATTTGGCCCAATTCATTTCACAATTGGAAATGCGGCTGGCCGCATCACAATTCCGAAATAGCTGTATTCGCTTCAATCCGCGAGAAGATTACGAGTCCTCGCTTCAATTTGGAGACGAAAGATTTCGCGAGATCACGCCGGGAGAGGAATTCGACGAGTTTGTCGAGGACTGAAGTCTCTCCAAGTTACGGCAAAAGAACATGTCATAGAGATCCGCACTCTAAAGGACAACTCGGCTCTCTCTGACAGTTGTGAGCAAGTCCATCAGTGGTTCTCCGCATGGACAGGGTTCACGTCCTTTTCGTCAGCCACCGGACGGTTTAGAATCCCGGAGTTGTTTTTACGCTCATAATGCTAGTCCCCGAATCGAGGCGTGATCATGGCGACTCTCGTCCTGTTGCAGGACGGTCAAGCCGTACCCTGTCCGCTGACCGTCGAAGAAACCGTGCTCGGCCGCCATCCCGAGTGCCAGATTCAACTCAATTCCAACATGGTTTCCCGGAAGCACGCCCGCGTGCTGAAGGACGGCGACCAGTTTGTGCTGGAAGACCTGGGCAGCGGCAATGGCACGTTTCTGAATGGAAAGAAAATCGAGGGCCCGACCACGCTGGCCCACGATGACCGCATCAAACTCGGCCCAATCCTGCTGCGTTTTGAGTCCGCTGCGGCCAAATCAGTGGACACATCTTCGGCCACTGGCCGCATGGCTGCCCCCCCGATTTCCCAGGGCGAGAGCGATTTCGATGGTGGGGCCACGCTGGGGATTGATTTTGCCTCGCCGGAGGAAGATGCCGCGACCATCATGGGCAAGGCGGCTCAGGTCAGCGGGTTTGGCCGGCTCGATGTCCGTCCGGAAGCCAAGTTGAAAGCCGTGCTGGAGATCAGCCGCAGTCTGGCTGGCAGCACCGACTTGGATGGGTTGCTCCCGAAGATTCTCGATACATTGTTCAACGTTTTCCCCCATGCCGACCGGGGCTGCATCCTCTTCAAGCAGGATGGCGGCGACAAAATGATTCCGAAGGCCATGAAGCATCGCCGGGCAGGTGAAGACGAGACCGTCAAACTCAGTCGGACCATTCTGAAGACGGTCGTCGAACAAAAGGCGGGAGTGCTGTCCGCCGATGCCGCCAGCGATGCCCGCTTTGAAGCCAGCGAATCGATCTCGAATCTCACCATCCGCTCGATGATGTGCGTCCCAATGCTCAGCCTCGGCGGCGAAGTGATGGGCATTGTCAACATCGATACACAAAATCCATTCAACCAGTTCAAGGAAGAAGACCTTGATCTGCTGGTTGCCGTGGCGGGGCAGGCGGCGTTGTCTTACGAATCGGCCAAGCTTCTTGTCACAGCGATGGAGAAGCAGAAGCAGGATCGCGAAATGAACATCGCGATGAACGTGCAACGGGCGCTGTTGCCGGAAACGCTGCCGAGTCCGCCAAACTGGGAATTCTTCGCATCCTACGATTCGGCACAGGCGGTCGGCGGCGACTATTACGACTGCATGTTTCTGCCCGATGGAAAACGCATCTGTTTCGCGTTTGGTGATGTCGCAGGCAAGGGCGTACCGGCATCGCTGGTGATGTCACGCATCAACAGCGTGGTCACGAATACCATGGCGTTCGTCGATGACGTCGGCGAAGCGGGCATGCGGATCAATAATCAGATGTGTGCCAAAGCCGTCGAAGGCCGCTTCGTGACGTTTGTCCTGGGCATCATAGAACCCACCTCCGGCGAGATGACCGTGGTCAATGCCGGTCATATGCCCGTCATGATTCGCAAAGCCGATGGGACGATTGAAGAGTTCGGCTCGGAAGCCATCGGCGTCCCTCTCGGAGTGATGGAAGACTATCCTTACGATGTGGTCTCACGCACCATCTCCCCCGGTGAAACCTGCGTCATTTATACCGACGGCGTGAGCGAGGCCATGAACCACAACAGTGATCTCTACGGTGTGGAACGACTGGCCGAAGTGGTCCGCACCACGCCAGCCGGATCGGCCGAAGATCTGGGCAAAGTCATCCTCGCCGATGTCCGCAAACACGCCGATGGTCGCCCACAAAACGACGATATCACCATCATGGTTTTCCGCCGGATGGCATAAGCAAAGTGGTACGGACATTTCTGTCCGTACCACGGGTTAGTCTTGCGCGAGAGCCAAAGTTCTCTGCTCTAGTTGGCACTCAACTCAGGAGTTTCCATCGCGACCGGTTCCATTCCGGGCTTGGTGTAGCCCAGGCTGCGAACTACTTCCAAAACTTCGCTCCAGGTGGGGAACATGCGGCCGCTTTTCCGCTTGTAGTCGTCCATCGCCTTCATGAATTCGACTTCGTCTTCCGAGTAGTCGCGTTCACAGGTGGTGGGGTCGATCATGCGACGGCGTTCGACCTTGCGGCGGGAACTCTGACGGCGTTCTTCCCCTGTGTTCGGCTGGCCTTCTGCGGCTTTGCGGCGTTCCGTCATGCGACGGTTCTGGATGCGCCGATTCAGCATCGTCGCAGTTTCGGCCGGAGTTTCGTGCGTTACCATGCGTCTGCTTCCTTGATGATCCGTGGCGGGGTGTTCCATCGCTTACGCGCGGGGAACGGTATCATGCAGAGGAATTATGACCGCACTTAGCTCACAAAGATGGAGTGTAAAGATTGTAGAGCGCTGTTAATTTCGAGAAACATTTCCGAACACGGGGATTTGCCAGTTAACACGATCCGCATGATAGTACCGGTTATTCCGGCCCGCGGACCGTCGTTCCCAGCTCAATCCGCAGATGCCGGGTGGACCAATCCGCCGAGAGATCGATCGCTTCCAACAGTTCGATTGCCGTTTGCAGCGACACAACGCGTTTGTCTTTAGTACGGTCGGACTGAAGGGA
Organism: bacterium; assembly: GCA_016125225.1. Taxonomy (GTDB): domain Bacteria; phylum Planctomycetota; class Planctomycetia; order Planctomycetales; family Planctomycetaceae; genus DSVQ01. The sequence continues at coordinate 280,736 of WGME01000013.1, forward strand.
CCACAGCGCAGAGATCCACACCTGAAGGGGCGGTTGGCGAAGCAGTCCCACATGACACCAGAGACCCAGACCTGCCGACTGCAGGCGCGCTTTAGCCGCGGGGGAGATTTCTGGTGACGATGCGGGATTCGAGGACGATGCCCACTCAGCGACGGAACTGGAGAGCCGGAATTCTGAGGGAGACAAGGCGATCGCGAGTTGTCCTTCCGGTCGGCCCGTCCATTCCCAATGCAGAACATCGTCGATCTGTTCTTTCCGCAGCGAGACTTTCGCGCCAGTGGGTTGGGCATTCACTCCCACCAGGGCCAGGTTCAGGCTGAACGTGATGGCGTTCTCTAACCCGGCACGTAAGTCCGCCGCAATCGGAGATGGCGAGAAGCGACTGGTCCATAGGGCAACAAAGGGATGATGACGTAGTGGAGTTTGATCGGTGATCGGCCGAACAACGACGCAAGCACTCCAATCATCGAGCAAGGCCCGACCGACTTTGGACCACGGGGGTTGATCAAACAGAACAGCCTGGGCGACCTGCATGGCATGGTCCCATTCATCGCGATCGTTGGCAGGCATTAACTGTCGCAGGCCCTCCACGATCGGAACGGGATCGATTTGCCCACCGATGGCGAGCAATGTCTGCGACGGCAGGGGTTGCTGCCAGAGTGTGGGCTGAAACTGATCGTCTCGACACCAGCTTCGCCAGGCGGGGCTGATTGCTTCGGGATTCAGGCCGACCTGTAATGCGAGGGCGGGACCATCACCGTTCAGGCTGAGTTGCAACGTCATGGCCGTGACGGCTTGCCAGGCCTGCAATAGCCGTTGAGCCGCGGGGTTCTCATCAATAACCCGCTGCAACGTTTGGTCCCATTGACGGGGAGCGACATATGCCAAAAGTGATCCTTGCGGCGTGGATTCCGGCCAGGCCTGTTGAAATGTGGACTCATCCGCAAGGCTGGAGGACATGTCCGGCGAGGCATAGCGGGACAGGCTATCGCGAACCAGGGCCTCGTGATCGGAGAGCCAGAAGTGATCGTCGATGAGGGCGTAATAGACCGTGCTGCCCCCTACGCTGCGTGCAAAGTAGGTCAGCTGGTTGAACGATTTTTCGGTGATGCGGGCCTGAGATTCGAGACGGTTCCAAGTAGCGATGGTGGCCTGCATTTCTTTGGCATCACGCCCCTGTGCCAACAGCAAGGCCAGCGGTTCGCCCTCCATCGGCACCGTAACGGTAATGGCAACCGATTGTGCAAACATCGTGCGGAGATGCTGGGTGAGCGTCTGCCCGGAACTCGCGGCTAGTTTTTCATCTAAGTGTTGCCAGCGTTGCAGCAGGGGAGCCGACCGCATAAGTTCCGCCAGCGGAGACTGTTGCCAGCGTTGACCGAGCGTGGAGGTTTCCAGCGCGGTCCAGTCCTCGTCGAGATGGGAGATTTCTGCATAGAGGGCTACTTGCGGGTCGACATAGTTCGCCAGCGAAGCCGCCTCGACGATGCGACCTGAACAGACGGCAGAATAGAGTAAGGTCAGCAGAGCGACACAGCAGACAGACTTCCGCACCGATGCACTCCGAAGGGATCAACTGGCAGGGGGAGCTTCACTTGGCAGGACCGTCCCCAGAAACTGCAGGGCCGTGCCCACCTTCTGTCCGAGCGGCCGGGTCAGATTGGACCACTCTGAAATTAACTCTGTCCTCGGTGAGCTGGGCGAATCCACTTCAATGGGAGCCGGAACCGCGTTGGACTCAGCCGGCGGAGTATTGGCTGTTACACGCACACGTTGAGTGATGGTCGGCAGTTGATCCCAGGTTTGTACCGTACGTTGGGCCGCATGGGCTGAACCGGTGCGGACATCCTGCCAGAACTCCGCGACCGTGGCCGTGACCGGAGCGACGTCTTCAGGAACGGCTTCAAGTTCTGCCACCGAAGGAGACTTCACCAACTCATCAGGCTGCCAGAAGCTCCAACCGACGATCAGCAAGGTCATCGCTGTCACGGTCGTCATCAGGCTGGCACTGATGGTCGACAAGGCGCGGGACGGCCGGGATACGGGCACATCGGCACGAGCAACTACGACGGACTGATCGGCTTGAACAGCCAAGATGGCGGCCAGAATTCGATCGGTCGAGATGGAGGGGATTGGTTGCTGTTTCCAATCTTCGATAGCGCGGTCCATCACCGATTGCAGGGCCAGCCAGCGCCGGCAGTCTGCACAGTCAGCGAGGTGAACCGTTGCTGCTGCGGACCATTCTGGGGGAGTGGAATCGAGTTGCTCGCTCCATTCCTGTTCAAAATCGGTGCAATTCATAGCCATCTCGATTCACTACTCCGCGTTCCTGAAGCTGCTCGGCCATCTGTTTCCGAGCGCGATGCAACCAGGTTTTGACCGTTCCCGTTGGGCAGTCCAGGGCTTCGGAAATCTCCTGTATCGATAACTCCTGCTGATAAAACATAACAAAACAGAGACGATGATCTTCGCGTAAACTTTCGAGGGCCTTCTCCAGTTCCTCGGCAAGTCCCGGTGAAGTCGCATTCGTTGTCGCAACGTCTTGCCAGTCGCCACTGCTTTGCGGCTGCCGGAGGCGTCGTGCCAACCGGGTGCGACAACGATTGGCGGCAATCGCCATCACCCACGGTTTCAATGAACGCTCCGGCTGCCATTGTCGTAAATGGCGAAACGCGCGCGTAAAGGTTTCCTGGGTCACATCTTCCGCATCTTCCCGTTGCTGCAGCATGCGGAAGCACAGACCGAAGACCAGCCCCTGGAACCGATCCACAAACGTACGGATGGCTTCCACCTCGTTGGCGAGGCAGCGCTGCACCAGCACGCTGTCGTCGATCACAAGGGGCTCCTACCTCAGACGCGCACACCTCTACTACCCGTCGGAACAACGCCGGGTTTCACAGAGGGAGAATGAACCTGCGGCGAAGTGCGACGCCGGGAGATCAAATCAGATGAATGGCCTGCGCCTACCGCGAGATGACGTCCCGGGCGAGGGTGCGGGCCAACTTATAGGCCCGTTGAATCGCGCTGGCACGAAGTTCGATTTGCTCTTCGCTATAGTACTTGCCCGATTCACTGATCGGAAGTCCAGCAAGTGCGAGAGTCAAAGGGAGTAGATCCAGGAATTCCCGATAGCGGCGTTGCTGGTCGGCAACTTGCGGGTTGGCTTCCGACATGGCAGGTGACTCCGAGCGTGAGCAACAAGGCTGTCGTTGAGAAATCAGGTTAAGTGGCTACAGCCCGCTAACAGTAGCCACCTCCGGAGGTGGTCGCTAGCGTGTGCGGCGCTGCATGTACTGTTTAATGATATCCGCGGCCGATTGCGAGGGTTTTTCCTCCGTTTTCTTTGCGCCTTCGCCAGTTTGTACAGGAGCGACGGGAACAGGAGCTGGTTCCTTGACACCGGTGCTCTCCGGCGGTGGAAGTCGCACTGGAATGGCAGCCACGGCGGAAGCAGAATTACTGCTACTACTTGCCGGGGCAGGCTCGGGAGGGGGAGCAACCGGGGCCTGGGGAGCCGCAGGGTAAGCCATCGGCTGATATCCCGCAGGAGCCATCGGATACCCGGGGGGATAACCCGGCGGATAGCCCATGGGCATCGGAGGATAACCGGGTGGATACGCCGGATATCCCGGTGGCATTGCATATTGCGGCATCCCCGGCTGAGGCACGCCGGGATAGCCCGGGGGAGGCGAATACTGCGGCATCTCATAAGCGGGGGTGTTGGCCCCACCGAGAATCGCCGTGTCACCGGCCATTTCAGGAACCGGTTGGCCGGGCAGCGGCGGCATGACCGGCATTTCGATCATGGTATCGGCCCCCGACTGGTTCGCCGTGGACTCGAAGGCGGCCTCGCTGTTGTCTATCGTGACGGGGGGAGCCGCCACTGCGGGAGCATCGACGGCCACCTGCTTCCGCAACGCCAATTGCAGCTGCAACTTGCCGATCTGGATTTCATCGCCATCGTTCAGAAGAACTTCACTGTGAATCAGTTCACCGTTGACGCGAGTACCATTGGTACTCCCTAGGTCGCGGAGACGAATGGCAAAGTCATCGACGAGGAATGCACAGTGATGGCGGCTGACCGATTCGCTGTTGGGTCGCAGGTGACAATCCTGCTCGCGCCCCACCAGGAACCGCTTTGTGACCAGAGGAATCAATTTCCCCTGAAATTTACCGCCAAGAACCTTGAGATCTGCTTGCAACATGGGCCACACACTCCCAGCGTTGTGGGTGAGAAATCCTGACAGGCGAGTAGTCTATGGGTGCAGAGTCGGAGACGAATCCACCTGAATGAACTTCAATGACAGGTTGTCGCACTGGCCCAGAATACAGCGAGAATGTTGAAAAGGGTAAAAATCGCTATATGCCAAGAGTTCGGCACCTTCAAACTATCAACGCACTAATGCACTGTCAATCTTCGTGTTGGGGTTTTCACACTTGCCCCAATTTTGTTTGTGTGCGTCTCAGTGAACTGGTTACGAAGGGTCGCGAATGACCACTACTGAATAGATGGGAAGAGAAAGATCGAACTCAGGAAACGTGTGACCACTTCACCATCTTTTGGGAATCGGTCTCCTCAGGGACGGCAGATTCTGCTATTTCACCCGCCGTTGAGATTTTGCGGAAATCTCTCTGCGGAACGGATATCCCTGAGTTCACCATGTCAGCCGTTTTACCAGAAACCCCTGGCGTCACGATCTTCCACCTGGTGGGGCGGTACACCATTGATGCCGTCCGCGCTATTGGCAGCTTGACTCTCTTCTGCTGGCGGTTGGCAGGTCAGGTCTGGCGAATCCCCCGGGCTAAAGTCCTCTGGCCCATCATGTACGATGTGGGGGTGCAGAGTTTACCCGTGATTCTGGTGACAGGTCTGTTCATTGGTATGGTCCTTGCCGTTCAGTCGTACGACACGCTGAAGGTGATGCACTTTGAATCGCGCATTGGATCGGTGATCAACGTCACGTTGGTCAAAGAACTCGGCCCTGTGCTGGCGGCAACCATGTTGGCAGGACGGGTGGGGAGTGCCATCGCCGCGGAAATCGGCACCATGCGGGTGACGGAACAGGTCGATGCGCTCGATGCCTTGGGAGCCGATCCGGTGGCCTACCTGGTCGTACCCCGGTTCCTGGCCTGCTTCTGGCTGATTCCAGCACTCACCATTTTGGCAGATGCGATCGGAATGTTCGGCGGCTGGTTTGTGAGTACCTGCATTTTAGGGGTCAGCAGCCATTTTTTCTGGTTGTATTCCGACAGCTTTGTCACCGCCTATGACGTGGTGAGTGGCGTCGTCAAGAGCCTCTTTTTTGGGGCCGCGATTGCCGTGATTGCCTGTCATCGCGGGTTTCACTGCGGATCGGGGGCCGAAGGAGTCGGCCGGGCCGCAACGGAAGCCTTCGTCTATTCGTTCATCGCGATTCTGGTGCTCGACTTTATCCTGGGCATCTTTATGCTGCAGGCATATCGCTGGTTATTTGGTGGCCCGATCAGTTTGTTTTAGCGTCTGTCTGCCCGTTGGAATGAAGCCGTGACCAGCCTGTCTTCGCCCATGACACCCGCTGTGCTGGAATTGCAGAATGTCTCCGTGACGTTTGGTGCTCATGGCGTCTTGCGTACGCTGTCCCTGCAGGTCTTTCGCGGGGAAACGCTGGTACTGATTGGGGAAAGTGGCTGCGGCAAAAGTGTCACAACCAAACTGCTGGCGGGCCTCCTGCATCCGACCCACGGACGAGTGCTCTGGCATGAGAAGGCCGTGACGGAATTGTCCCGTCGCGAGATCCGGCAACGACGCTTGAAGTATGGCTACCTGTTTCAGGGCGGTGCCTTATTCGATAGTCTCGACGTCTACGAAAATGTGGCCTTCGGCTTGCGTGAAAACACACGGACCCGGGAAAACGAGATCCGGGATATCGTGCAGTTACGGCTGCGTGATGTCGGTTTGCCGTGGACTGCGGCCCGCAAACGTCCTTCGGAGTTATCGGGCGGAATGCGGAAGCGTGTCGCATTAGCCCGCGCCCTGGCGTTGTCCCCCGAAGTCATGTTTTACGATGAGCCGACCACCGGGCTCGATCCGGTCATGAGCGATGTCATCAACGAGCTCATTCTGGAAACACGGTCACGACAGCCGGTTACCAGCATTGTTGTCACGCACGATATGACCACGGTTCGGCGGGTGGCCGATCGTGTGGTCATGTTGTATCCGCTGGCCCGTTTGCAGCCCGGTGAACCACAGATTGTCTTCGAGGGAACCGCGACGGAAGCCTTTGAGTGTCCCGATCCGCGTGTGCACAACTTTGTGTATGGCGAAGCGGGGGAACGGTTAAAGGAACTGGCTGCCTGACGTGGACCAACATGACGACGGCCCGTGGTGGTCGTGGAGTGAGTGAGCAGAAGGTCAAACCAATGTCCGAAGCGCGATTGCAATTCTCCGTGGGGTTGATGGTGCTGGTCGCCTTATCAATCGGCACGGCCCTCGTCATTCGGTTTGGAGATCTGCAGAAAGACCTGAAAGAACACTACGTCATCCATGTGCAACTGGAAACGGCGGGAGGCTTGTATCCCTCGGCTCCGGTGCTCATGAACGGTCTGTCGATCGGCCATGTCCGCGAGATTCGATTTGCTACCGACCATGGTGTGTTGGCCACCATCGAGATTCGCAAGGAGATTCCCATCCGGAGCGACAGCTTGCCGATCGTGTCGCGTTCGCTTCTGGGTGAAACGGTTATTGAATTCGTGCCTGGTGTCAGCGAGGACGTGCTCCAGGCCGAGGCCCATATCGCAGGGCAGGGGGCCGCCGATCCATTAGCCGCCTTGCAGCGATTGGAAGGCCGTGCGGGCCAGGTGCTTGATGCCCTCGTCGCCACCAGCCAGGAATGGCAGAAGGTCGGGCAGAATGTGAACGGTTTGATGGATACCAATCGCGGCAACTTGAATGTAGTCATCGAACGGGCCGCTGAATCGCTGCACCAGTTCTCTCAGACCATGATGGCCGCGAATGAGATGATTGGTGAAGCCAACAAGGTGCTCGGCGATCCACGTTCACAGATGGCGCTGAAGCAGACGTTAGACGGCTTGCCAGGACTGGTCGAGGAGACCCGGCTGACGATTGCTTCCACGCGAATCGCCGTCGAAAGTATGAACCGCAACTTTGTGAATCTATCACAGGTCACGGAACCCGTCGGACAACGCGGACCCGTCATGGTCGCCAAACTCGAAAGCAGTCTGGCCAATCTCGACGGATTGCTGAATGAATTGAACCGCGTGGCTCAGGCGGTCAATCAACCCAACGGTACGATCAACAAACTGGCGTCCGATCCGTCACTGTACGACAATCTGGATCGCTCCGCGCAATCGATGGCGGTGTTGCTCAAGAACCTGGAACCGGTTCTGCGTGACATGCGCGAATTCAGTGATAAAGTAGCCCGGAACCCCGAACTACTCGGTGTCGGCGGAGCCTTTCGACCCAGCAGTGGCTTGCGGGACACCGAGGTGCTGAATCCCCCGGCAACGGCCCCTGCTGGACGGGCTGCAGTCACATCAGGGCGAACGACGTACCGTTCGCAGAACTGATCGCTGGACCGATTAGGATATTGGCATTTGTGTGCCACGGCTCTGTGAGCCGTGCATTTGTTACGGCGTTATCAAGCAATCGCGCGGCTCGCAGAGCCGTGGCACACGCTAAGTCAACAGGCTCTAGCGGCCGAGTCGCGATTCTCCGCGCAGCAATTCCCCACGCTGCAGCAATTCAGCATTCGGCACAATGCGGGCCGGCTGCATCGCATAGCGAAACAGATGCCGGTCGGTCTTGTGCCCCGGCTTGAGATTGTCGGCGAAGAAGTCCACCACGGGAGCCTGATACCACGGCTTTTCCAGCGGTTGAGCGACCGTCAGGGTTTCGTACCCATCTTTGATCAGCGTCAGTTCCCGCGTGCCGTAGTAGGTGAAGTCGAGTGAAATGGGCGTGTAGCCGATTTCACGACCTTCGACGAGCACCAGCGCACCCGGTGGGTCACTGGCGATGGTCATGCGGCGACTCACGCAACCTGTGAGCAGCAGAGAACTCCCTGCCAGACACAGGCAAGCCGAGCGAAGCCAGCGATGTCGTGTCGATGCCATGAACGACGTTCACCAGAGACCAGCGGACAGACGCGCGGAGTGTAGTCGTGGCTGAACTGGCGGCCAAGGTCAGTTTTTCCTGCGGGCTCCTTTACCCGGCTTTTCATCGACGGCTACAATGTGTGATATCACACGACCTTGCGGCCAGCGTCGGAGCCCCAGGTGTATGTTCTGGGAACAGAAGATTCAGTACGCATCACTGAGCGATGTCGGTTTTCGCCGACAGAACAATCAGGATGCGTGCGTCGTCACGCTGGCTCCTGACCGCGATCAATGGCAGCATCGCGGACATCTCTTCGTCGTGGCTGATGGGATGGGGGGCCATGCGGTGGGTGAACTCGCCAGCAAAATGGCGGTCGACACGGTTCCGCATACCTTCGACAAACTCCGCAACCTGCATCCACTGGCGGCCCTGAAAACGTCACTGGAAACGGCCAACCAGAAAATCTACGAACGGGGGGCTCTCAACCGCGACTTTCTCCGGATGGGAACCACCTGCACGACTTTATTGCTCGGACCGATGGGGGCCGCCATCGGCCACGTGGGCGACAGCCGAGCCTATCGCGTCCGTCGCCAGCAAATCGACCAGCTCACGCGCGACCATAGCCTGGTGTGGGAGTTGATTCAGCAACGCAAGGTTCACCCAAGAGACGCTGATCGTCTCTATCCAAGAAACGTGATCACTCGATCACTGGGTCCGGAGCCTGCGGTCGATGTCGATGTCGAAGGCCCGATGGCGGTCATGCCGGGGGATGTCTATCTACTATGCTCTGATGGATTAACGACTTACGTCAACGATTCCGAGCTTGGGATGATCATTTCCGAGTTGCCACCCAATGAAGCTTGCCGATTGCTCGTCCATTTGGCGAACCTACGGGGAGGGTCGGACAACATTACGGTCGTGATCGTGCGGGCCGGCGACGTCCCCGAGGGAGCGCAGGCGGATGATTTACCCTATCCTATGCCCGAGACCGAATCGGGGGGGTGGGGAACGTTTGTGCTCTTCTGTACGTTCGCGCTGCTGGCGATTGTCGGCTTTCTCCTGTTGGCCCTGACCGTCAATAAGCTCGTAGGGGGCGGATTACTGGCTGCCGCCATTGTTGGTGCAGCGATCACGTGGTGGCGGCGTCCGCGACAGGTTCCTCCCGAAATGGTGGTCGCCCCCCGTGACGACCGCAGCACCAACTCGACGGTCATCTGGCGGCCCTACCGTACGGCTTCCGCGCGGTTAACCCCCGAATTCCTGCACGGAATCGCGAAAATTGAATCAGAACTGCATCGGGCCGCCGTCGATGAACATTGGCCAGTGGAACTGACCGAACGGGATGAAGCCTTCCGCAAGGCCCAGGAAGCTCTGTCGGGCCGCAAATACAGCCTGGCCTTGAGGGAATATGCCAGGTCGCTCGACGTATTAATGGTGGGCCTGTTGTGGCAACGGCGGCAGATGCAGAAGGAGAACCGGACGGGCAAACCGGCCACCGATAAGCCAGCCACTGACAAACCGACCTCAGAGAATCGACCACGACCGGAGTCGGCCACGCCGCCCCCGGCCAACAAGTCGTGACGTTAAGTCCGGTCCGGTTGACGGAATTGATTCCATGGAAGGGCCTTGATACGATTAATTTTCGTTCATGTCTGCTGAGCTTTGTCTGGCTCTGTTGATAAAAAATCGAATCGTTTGGTTTCTTTCAGGGTTTCTTGACGTTGGTTGATCACTCTCTGTGATCCGCTGACGACATTTTCCTTTCGTTTTTCGCGCTCGGAACCTACATCATGTCGCTGCAACAGCTGTTACTCCGCCGTCGGCGGAGTGCGTTCACGTTGATTGAATTGCTGGTGGTGATTGCCATCATCGCCATTCTGATTGCCCTGCTGCTGCCAGCCGTGCAGCAGGCGCGGGAATCGGCCCGACGGACCCAGTGCCGGAACCATCTCAAGCAGTTCGGTCTGGCGATGCACAACTATCACGATACCCACAAACGCTTTCCGCCAGCGGCCACACTCGGTGGAGTCGGTTCGAATCAGGATCAGGCAGGCGGGTGGCCGTGGTCGATGATGGTGCTGCCTTATGTTGACCAGGGACCGCTTTACAACCAGATCGGTGTCGGTTCCACGCTGAAGGTGCCGAACAATTCCAGCAACATGAGCAACGTCAACGACTATACCACGGCCAACTCCGGCACCATCGAAAAGTTGCTCACCACGACGATTCCGATGTTCCTGTGTCCGTCGGCTGCGGGCGATGTGGTTAACAAGCACGAGAAGAAACTCGGCACGTTGATGTATGCCATGAACAATCAGATTGCGACGGTTCCCAACCCGCCCAAAGCGACCCCCATGGGCGATATCACCGACGGCACCTCAAACACCATTCTGATGGGTGAAAAAGTCCTGATGGATGCTCCGTTCGTCTCAGTGGGTGCCGTGTGGGGTGTCTCGCGAATTTGCGGGGCACGATTACATATTATCGCCGCACAGAACAACATGAATGTGCCATTCGATGGCACCAACAACGCCACCACGAACTGCTATTCCGAAAATTCATCGCCAGTGAATCAGGTGACCCGGGCCGTCGCAACCAGTCCGCATGCCGGCGGGGTCCATTTCCTGATGTGCGATGGCACGGTTCGTTTTGTCAGCGAGAACATCCAGGCAGATCCTGTCACGCCGAGTAATGGCAGCGGGAACTACCTGTACCAGAATCTCTATAACCTTTCTGACCGCAATACGATCGGTGATTTCTAGTTTTTCTCGATCTGCTTTTCGCGTTCATTGCATCACGAGAGACAACTGATGATGGCTTGGTTAAAGAGCGGCGCCCTGTGCGCTGCCTGTGTTTTTTTATTGTCGGGATGCGGCGGCGATGGCCGTCCGCGGCTGGTTCATACCGAAGGAACCGTGCTGCTCAGCGGTCAGCCGCTCGAAGGGGCGACGGTCGCGTTTCAACCCATTGTCGAAGATGAAAAAGCCAAGTATCAGCGACCCTCTTCGGGAATCACTGACGCTTCTGGCAAGTTCCAGTTGAAAACCTATGAACCGGGCGATGGGGCTCCCGTTGGCAAATATCGGGTGGCCATCGTCAAACGGGAAGTGGTCGGCAAACTGCCGGACGACTTCAACTCCGAAATGTCGGAGTCCGTCAACCTGACTTACAAATGGATTACCCCCCGAGAGGTGTCCGACCCGGCGAGTTCCGGACTCACGGCAGAGATTACGTCTTCGGGGCTGGAGCCGAAGACCTTTGAACTGACCGCTGCGGCGACACCGGAAATCGAAAAGACCGGCCCGCAACGGCGCGCGAATGAACCCTGATTTTCCCATCCCAGAGTAATCGGCTGACAGAAGTCTGTCGGCTGCGGGCTTAAGTTATCGAGTTTTTTAGTGAGCCTGATTTTCTTCAGGCTCTGCGTTCTATCCTGTCACGAAAGGTTCGATCATGGCGCTACGACGTCCGCGTGGTTTCACGCTCATTGAATTGCTGGTGGTGATTGCGATCATCGCCATTCTCATCGCCCTGCTGTTGCCGGCCGTGCAACAGGCTCGCGAAGCCGCCCGCCGCACGGAATGCAAAAACATCTTGAAGCAATGGGGCCTGGCGTTGCACAACTACCACGACAACTTCAACCGGCTGCCTTATGGTTCGATGGGTTTAGCCAACTCCGCGACCAATCCCACGAATAACATGGGATTTCACGTGCTGTTGCTGCCGTACATTGATCAGGCGCCGCTCTACAACAAGTTCAATTTCAGTGAACATTACAGTTCCACAACCAATGTCGCTCTCAATCAACAGTCGACTCCTTTGCATTGGTGTGCGAGCGCGCGTCTGGTGGACCGTAGTTCAACCACGGCTGGCCAATGGACGGTGAACTACTATGGTGTGGCGGGAGCAATTGGTCCTAAGCCCGCTCCTCTCACCGGGAATTACGACTGGGTTTCGGTGGCATCGGCGAGCACAGACCATGGGGGCATTGCGACCAATGGTATGTTGACTCGTAATTTATCGTTGCGCTTTGGTGACTGCACTGACGGCATGTCGAACACTTTTCTGATGGGAGAAATTTCCGGCCAGCGTGATCCTGGTACTGGCTGGGCAGATAACTGGCGCCCATGGTTGCAAGGATCGAGCGGTTCCGGTTCATCTGGGGTGGCGACCTATGCCCACAAGAACGTAACCCATCCCATCGGCAACTATTCGGGTTATCAAGGAGCCACTGCGAACAGACTCTTTAACAATGTTCGCTTCAGCAGCCAACATGCCGGTGGAGTGCATTTCCTGTTCGGTGATGGCACGGTGCGGTTCGTTTCGCAGAATGTGGATTTTGCGACATATCAGGCGGCGGCCAGCCGGGGCGACAGCGAGTCACAGCAACTGCAGTAGTTATCACCCATGCGGATGGAATGACACGTGCCTGGCGTACTTTTTCAGTACGCCAGGCCTGATCTCTCTAGGAACCGCAGTTCTGCGAGGCGTGAGTCATGAACGATTGCCGGACGATCTTAACCTTTCTGGGACTTGCGACCTGCATCCTCGCGGGCTGCGGAAGCGGAGAACCATCGCGGGAGAACCTGTCGGGCAAGGTTACATTTGCTGGGCAACCCGTGGTCTTCGGTGTGATCGATTTCGTGCCCGATTCCGAAGCGGGGCACCAAGGTCCCGCAGGTTCGGCTCAAATCATCAATGGTGAGTATGACACGGCAAAATCTGGCAGCGGAATCTATGGGGGGGCCCACCTGATTCGCATCACGGCCTATGAAGAACCTCCACCCCCGGCATCGGAAGACGAAACCAAGCCGACCGAATCGAAGCCACCCATTTTCAGTGGTTACACCATCCAGGCAAGTATTGGCGAGGGAACCAGAGACTTCGATGTCCCTGCGGACGCCAAGGGCTTTGATCTGATGAAACAGAACGTCCAGCGGGCGCGGAATGAGCCCTGACATCAACTCTTGCCGAGATAAGGCGACTTTGCGACGATCAGGCAGATATGGATGCTGCTGAATCGTCTCCGCTGCCGGTGAAGACTGACCTCGTCGTGGCTCAGCCGACGTTGCGGCAATCGACGGCGTTGTGGTTCTGGACTCAGATCCGGAAGATTGTTGTCTTCATGATCGGCAGCACCGTGATCGCGTTAGGCATCGCCATGCTCCTACTTCCGGGGCCAGGGTGGTTGACGGTCTTCGGCGGCTTGGCCATTCTCGCCACGGAATTCGCGTGGGCTCGCTGGGCCTTGAAGCATGCACAAGCCCGGGCAGCAGCCGTCATCGCGACCTTCACGAAACCTGCGGGAACTACGGTTCCCGCCAATTCCACAACAGTCTTGCCAGTGACAGCTACTGAGGATAGACTCAATAAAGTGGATATGTGAATCCACTTTGTCGGGAGTCATTCGCCATGTTATCTTCAGTTCGATTCCTCGGCGTTTCTTTCACGGTTCTGTGTGCGTCCTGCGGACTGACACCTCACCAAGGGTTCGCTCAGGATGACTTCGATCGCGAGCCGATTGCCTACGCCCGCACTACACCGGTTAATGCCATTTCCCGGTTGCAGGAACGGCTCGATGCGGGTGATTTGACACTCGATTGGGAACCCGGCGCGGGATATTTGCGAGATCTGCTGACCGCTCTCGATGTGCCCGTCAGCAGCCAGTTGCTGGTCTTCTCAAAAACCAGTCTGCAACGCCATCGCATCAATCCCCGCACGCCTCGGGCGATCTATTTCAATGACGACATTTACATCGGTTATTGCCAACAGGGAGATGTGCTCGAGGTCTCGATTGCCGATCCGCAACTGGGGACGGTGTTTTACACACTGGACCAGGCTGCCGCCGTCGAGCCTGAGTTTCTGCGTCAAACCGACAACTGCCTGATCTGTCATGGCGGCTCGCAGACACGGAACGTGCCCGGTCATGTCGTGCGATCGGTCTATCCAGATGCCAGCGGTCAGCCGCTGTTAGCCTCGGGGAGTTACCGGACCGATCATGCAACGCCGTTAAATCACCGCTGGGGTGGTTGGTATGTGACGGGGCTGCATAGCTCGCAGACTCATCTCGGCAATCGCATTTATCACGGCAGGCCTGATGACAGCAGCCCGCTGGATGACTCGGGGTACAACGTCACTGATCTCGCGCAGCGCATCCGCACTTCGGCCTATCTCAGTGCTCATAGCGACCTGGTCGCGTTGCTGGTGCTGGAACATCAGGCGGGAGGCCACAATGCCCTCACGCGGGCAGCCTTCGACAGCCGCTCGGCGTTATATCGCGAAGACCGGCTGAATACCGAATTGAAGGAACCGCCGGGGCACCGTTGGGAAAGCACCTTGACCATTCTCGATAGTTCGGCCCAACTGTTGGTTGACTACTTTCTGATGCGGAATGCCGTCACGTTCACAGAACCCGTGAGTGGCACATCCACCTTCGCAGCGGACTTTGTTCGGCAAGGCCCCCGAGATTCCGCCGGCCGATCGCTCCGTGATTTCGACTTGCAGACCCGGTTATTCCGTTACCCCTGCAGTTATCTCGTCTATACGGCCAGTTTCGATGCCCTGCCCGCAGAGCTGCGGCAACGTTTCTGGCAGAAAATGGATGACGTCCTTTCCGGGCGAGACTCGTCCTCGAAGTTCGAGCATCTCTCAACGGCCGATCGGCAGGCGGTGCGTGAGATTCTGGCTGAGACGAAACCCGGAACACCAGAGACCTGGAAGCCTAAAAGCTCAGAGTGAAGCACCCTGAGCTTTCGTTGTATCGACTTGCAGTGACAACGGCTGGAAACTTCAAGCCGCATAGTGTCGAGTGATCAAATCGTTCTGCAGCCAGAGGAGTTTATTGAAGGCGCGAAGAGAGCGGCTCTCCGTGTCGCGATCCAGATTGAAGCTGAGGATGGTGGCAATGATGGCATCAGAGACGAATCCCATGAGCACGTTCATCTGCACCAGCGGAACTTGAATCTGTGCGCTGCCGGCTTTGTCGGTGTGAATCTTGCCGACCATATCGAGGTATTCGAGCATCTTGCCGTCATAGGGTTTCGTGACCAAGGCCGCCAGATATCGTCCCAGATGGTTCTTCCGAAACTTGATCTGTTCATGATCAATGGTGAGTTCGTTCAGGGAGATCGGCGTTGCTCCTTCAAACCCATGTTGGCGGGGCAGGAAATGGCGCCAGGTGGCATCGTACTGATGTAGTTTGTCGTAGACTGCGTCGACCAGTGTGGGAACCAGCGGCGCGAGCAGAGGGGCGGCCCCATGAATGGCGGCAATGTCGTCGGCTGTGAATCCCATGAACTCCGTGAGATACTGGAAGCGGTACGCCAGATCGCTTTCAAGGCGGGGTTCATCGATCGATTGCATGGAAAGACTCCGGAAGCGGGTGTCGGATGATAAACGAGATGTGTGTGTCCAGTTTTATCGGAGCATACTTCAGCTAAAGTTGATATCCAAGTCCAGTTTTGTGGTTTTCGGAAGGATTTGATGTTTTCTCAAACGGTAGAATATGCCCTGCGAGCTGTGGTGATGCTGGCGGATCGATCGCCGGAAGCTTGTACGACAGAACAGCTTGCGTCGGCGACAAAAGTTCCGAAACCTTATCTTTCCAAAGTCCTGCAGGGGCTTTCCCGGGCCGGGGTGGTGCATACCCAGCGGGGAGTCGGAGGCGGGATTACCCTCGTGCAGTCACCGGCCGATCTGACCATTCTTGATGTGGTGAATGCGGTGGAGCCGATTCAGCGAATCCATAGCTGCCCGCTGGGTCTTAAGGCCCACGGAGTCAATCTCTGCCCGCTGCATCACCGCATGGATCAGGCTCTCGCCATGGTGGAGAAGGCCTTACGTGAGACCACGCTGGCGGAAATTCTGGCGGAACCGACTACCAGCATTCCCCTCTGCGATATCCCCGGAGGCAACCGGAATCCCGCTGCTCCGAAACGCTGAACTCCGGCATCAAGGTGTTGTCGGTTTCAGGCGAATGGTTTCGCCGATGACTTCGAACTGCACCGGTAAGGGACTCAGCACCGCGGTCAGAAACTCTGCCATCGAAACCTGCGTGACATCCAGCGACACCGGGGTCTCCAGGTCGATGCCGGCCTTTCGAAATTCTTCAGCATCGAATTCCAGCGCCGCACCCGACTTCTCCAACTCGGCCAGAATACGGCGGATGGGCACGTTCTGTACTTGCAGGGTAAGCTTGCGGTTCGCCAGCGATCCCGGGGGCATGGCCGTCGTCGAAGAAGGACGTTTGACGGGCTGGAGAATCGCCTGTACGGCTTCGTGATCTTCCACGCGTCCCCGAATCGTGAGCTGCTCGCCCATAATCTTCCCCTCTAGCTGAGGCAACTGCTCCTGCACGTTGTTCCAGAGTGCGGCCGCGTTTTGTGATTTTTTGAGTGTGTATTGCCGCTCAATCAGCGCGGGAACTTGCCAAGGCACAATCTCGATGGATTCGCCTTGCTCGAGCCAGCGAAAATCGAGTCCCAGTGGAGTGAGCAGCAGAGACAGCGCTTCGGCGGTGGTGGCATACGGCAACGTCGCGGTCCCCCACAGATCGTGAGGCACTCGGTCGACATGGGAAATCTGGAGTTGATATCGCTGGCCAATTTGGTCGAGGATTTCTCGCGGTGTCGCCAAGTCCGACCAGTGCAGAGTTTTGCGAGCCCGCAAGCCGGACCGTCGAGAACGAGGCATCTGCAACGCCTCTTGATCCAACTCCGCATCATGTTGAGCGACCTGGGTCCGCAGCCATCGGGCGGACTCCGGCGGACCCAGATAGATCGTGTGTCCGACTACGACGGCCTGGGTCTCTGTCTGTTGCGCCAGGCGATCGTAGACATCTTTTAAGGGAACGGCGGTCAGTTCCAGATTGATCAAGGTCGTGGGATCAACGCGTCCATCGATGAGCAGGGCGACCTGTTGCGTTTGAACAAGGCCCTGCACCACATCGCGCAGGGCGGTCTGCTGCCAGGTGGCGGAGAGTGGCCGCGCGAGGCTCGTCCGGAATTCGGTGCCCTGCTTCAACACCGGCAACGGACGATCAAGTTGCCAATCTGCGGCTGCTCCCCCACTACACAGAATGCAGAGCCACACTGCCGTACGCATTGCCACCTCGGTCGCAGGATCAATGATGGGGATAGCAGGAACCGTCACAGGGCCGGTGGTCGGTTCGGCGACCCCGGCTTATAGTACCAAATCGGTCGCCATTCGGCCTGACGTTCCAGCTTTCTTCTCATAAGGACGAACTCATGTCCCAGACATCCCCGACTCGCGAAGCGGCCTACGATCCCACAAAACAAGTCTTTTCGCTCTTCGAAGAATTCAAAAACTTCGCCTTCAAGGGGAACGTGGTCGATCTGGCTGTCGGTGTGATTATCGGGGGGGCCTTCAGCAAAATCGTCGACTCCCTCGTCAAAAACATCATCATGCCCCTGATCAGCGTGTTGTTGCCCGGCGATCAGGAATATGCGAAGTGGGCGGTGACCATTGACGGCAAGGCCGTGCCCTTCGGGTTGTTCATCGCGGAGATTGTCAATTTTCTGATTCTCGCGATCGTGCTCTTTCTGTTTATCGTGAAATTTCTCGGCTGGCTGATGAAGACGAAAAAAGCCGAAGCCGTGGCTCCTGCCCCGCCCCCGCGTCAGGAAGTGCTGCTCGTGGAAATTCGCGATCTGTTGAAGCAGCAGGTGGAACGGGCCTGATGTCCGCCTGCCCCCTGTTGCACGCCGGTTCCGGTTGATATGCTAAGCATGAGGATTTCTTCATGTGTAAGCCGGTCGATGGCGGGCCCAATTTGACATGTGGGGGAGTGGCGCATTGATGACTCACTCGGCGACAGAAAGAAGAACGGCGACGATGTTGCGACTGGTGATCGCCGCTTTGGTTCTGTGCTCAGTCGGTGGGAACCTCTTCGCTCAAACCCGGCCCGCTGATCCCGATCTGGCCGGTCTCCTGAAATTGCTGCGGACCGGGGAATATCACCGCTGTGTTGTCGCTGCGACCGAAGCCATTGACCGCCGGACTTTTGGTGAGGACTGGTATCTCGTCAAAGCTGAAGCCCAGGCAGCGGTGGGTCAGTATGCTGAGGCTTTGGAAACCCTGCAGGCGGGCATTCAACGGTACAACTGGAGCATTCGCCTCAAGGAACGGGGGATTGATATCGCCCGGTATGCGGGGCAGGCCGATCAGGCGGCGGTCTGGCATGCCGAGATTCTCGATGCGGCAGGTCGCGCTCCGTGGCGGTATACCGATAGCGACAACCTGGTCGCCTTGGGTCGCGCCGCGATTGCCAACGGGATCGACGCCCGGCAAGTCCTCGAACAATTGTACGATCGGGCATTGAAGCAAAGTCCCAAGCATCGCGATGCCTGGTTGGCCAGTGGCGTACTCGCGTTACTCAAGCAGGATCTGCAACTGGCCTCGGATACCTTTCGCGCCGCTGTGAAAGAGTACCCCAGCGATCCCGATTTGTTATTGGGCCTGGCACGCAGCCTGGAGTACTCCGAACCGGAACGGGCCGCGGTTTCGATCACGCAAGCTCTGGAGGCCAATCCGAAACATCTCCCCTCCATTCTCTATCGTGCGGAACAGGCGTTGGATGCCGAACGCTACACCGATGCCGAAGAGTTTCTCCGGCAAGCTCTGGAGATCAATGGGAATTGGCCTGATCTGTGGGCCACGATGTCGATACTGGCAACGCTGACTAACGACCCACGTGGGGCCGAGGCGGCCCGTGATAAGGCTCTCGCCAGTTGGGCGATGAACCCCCGCATCGATTATCTCATCGGCCGCAAACTCTCGCAGAAGTATCGGTTCACGGAAGGGGCCGGCCATCAGAAGCAGGCCCTGCAGTTTGAACCGGCCTATCTTCCCGCGAAGATTCAACTGGTGCAGGATCTATTGCGTTTAGGCCAGGAGAATGACGCCTGGAAACTGGCCGACGCTGTTCATGAAGTCGATGGCTACGATGTGCAGGTTTACAACCTGTTGGAACTGCGTGATAAGCTGGCGGGTTATGTTACCCTGGAACGGGACGGCTTCCTGGTTCGCATGGAGAAACGCGAAGCCGACGTGTATGGCGATGATGTGCTGCAGTTGCTGTCACAGGCCAAAGCGACCTTGTGTCAGAAGTATGGTTTGGATCTGGCAGGGCCGATCGCTGTCGAAATCTATCCCGAGCCGAACGACTTCGCCGTGAAGACGTTCGGAATGCCGGGGGCTTCGGGCTATCTCGGTGTCTGTTTCGGCAAGGTGATCACCGCGAATAGCCCGGCGTCGCAGGCCGAACATCCTGCGAACTGGCAGGCCGTGTTGTGGCACGAATTCTGTCATGTCGTCACGCTCGAAAAAACCCGTAACCGCATGCCCCGCTGGTTGAGCGAAGGGATCTCGGTTTACGAAGAACGCCAGGCCAACGAAGCCTGGGGCGAACGCATGACGCCCCGTTATCGCGAATGGATTCTGAGCGGGCGATTAACGCCGATCGATCAGATGAGCAGTGCGTTCCTGTCTCCCGAATCGCCGCTGCATTTGCAGTTTGCCTATTATCAATCCTCGCTCGTCGTGCAGTATTTGATGGAACTCTATGGCCTGGAAAAGTTGCAGGAAGTGCTGACCGATCTAGCAGGGGGCTTGTCGATCAACATGGCTCTCGAACGCCGCATGGCTCCGCTGGTGCAGCTCGATCAGGAATTTCAGGAGTACGCTCGCGAAGAAGCCCGGCAGTTTGGCCCCGATCTCGACTGGCAGGATTATGACCTGTCGGCGGTGATCAGCGATGACGACCCCGATCGGTTAGCGGGCTGGGTCGCCGAGCATCCCGATAGCGTGACCGGACTCACCGCGTTGGTGCAGCAGTACATCGACCATCGGGAATGGCGCAAAGCATTGCCCGTGGCAGAGAAACTGGTCACGGCGGCACCGGGGTTCGCGGCCTCTGGCAGTTTTTATCCGGTTCTCGCCCGCATTTACCGGGAATTGGGCGAAACCGTCGCCGAGCAGCGGGTGTTAGAAGAGTACACCCAGCGGGCCGATGCTGCCGTTGCGCACCTGCTGCGGCTGATGGAAGTGCAACGCGACTCCGCAAACTGGACCGGACTGTTGGCCAGCGTGACCAAGCTACGTGCCATTAACCCTTTGATTCCCACGGTCTATCGACTGGCAGCGACCGCAGCAGAAGAGACGCAGAATCGGGAAGCGGCCATCATCGCCTGGCGATCGCAACTCGCTCTGGATACCGATGACCGTGCCGAAGCCCATTTCCGGCTCGCACGACTCTGGCAACAGGCGGGTGATGTCCGAGCCAAGCGGGAAGTCCTGATGGCGTTGGAAATCGCCCCGCGTTACCGGGCGGCTCAAGACTTGCTGGTCCAGATTGTCGCTGCGGAACCCCCGGTACCGGCGTCGGCGTTACAACCACAGAATCGGTCCCCAGATCGGCCGGTGTTTGTTCCCGGTCAAACAGGAACGCCAGGGTTTTAGAACGGACTCAGCTACAGTCATCGGTGCTCAGAAAGATTGGGTAAAATACAATTACTAGTTCCTCGGGCGGGTCTCTATGTCTCATCGCATCATCACTGGATTGCTGCTCGGTCTCGCTTGCATGATGCTGTCCGATGTGCATGCCCAGCGTGGCCGGTTTCGCGATTTCGATCCGCAATCGATTGGTCGTAACGGCGTCCCGGAATGGGAACTCGACCCGCACTTCGCGAATGATGTCTTCACCTTTGTCCGCGTGCGTTACGGTTCGTATTCACGATGGAGCCGCTGGGCCACCGATTACCCCGATGCGGACCTCAACTTCTCGTTCCGCTTGCAGCAGTTGACGTCGCTGAAAGTCGATCCCAACGGCCGCATTCTCGAACTGACCGACCCGGAACTTTTTCGCTACCCGTTCATTTACATCATTGAACCGGGCGATCTTTCGTTTACCGAAGAAGAAGTGGTGGCCTTGCGGCGGTACCTGCTCAATGGCGGGTTTCTGATGGTTGACGACTTCTGGGGTGACGACGAATACGAGAACTTCTACCGCGAAATCAAACGGGTCTTCCCGGATCGGGAACCACTCGAATTGCCCCTCGATCACCCCGTATTTCATTGCGTCTACGATTTGAGCGAACGACCGCAGATTCCCAGCATCGGTGCCGCTCAAGCGGGGCGAGGGCAGGGGATCACCTGGGAACGGCACGATGCCTCGGAAGTCCATTACAAAGGGATCTTCGACGACAAAGGCCGCATGATGACCATCATCTGTCACAACACCGACTTGGGAGATGGCTGGGAACGGGAAGGGGAAGACCCGTGGTACTTCAAGGAGTTCTCCGAGAAGAAGGCCTATCCCCTGGGGATCAACATTATTTTCTATGCGATGACGCATTGAGGCGGGCAGGGCTCAGGTTTTCCGTGCCCGCTTCGGGCTGATAGAAACAGGACGCAAGATGGTGGATGAAACAGAACCGTCAGCAGAAGACCGTGAACGTGAAGTGCTGGAACTCGTGCGCTCCAGCCGCGATAAGATCAAACGCGAACTGGCCAAGCGGATCATCGGCCAGGAACACGCGGTCGAACAGTTGCTGATCTCGCTGTTCGCCGGTGGTCACTGTTTGATTACCGGGGCTCCCGGCTTGGCGAAGACGTTGCTCGTCAAGTCGATTGCGCAGCTCTTCCATCTGCAATTCCAGCGGATTCAGTTCACACCCGATCTGATGCCCGCCGACATCACCGGCACCGAGATTCTGCAGGAAGACGACACCGGTCGTCGCAAGCTCACTTTCATGCGCGGCCCCATCTTCACGCAGGTGTTGCTGGCCGATGAAATCAACCGTACGCCGCCGAAAACCCAGGCGGCATTGCTGGAAGCCATGCAGGAACGGCAGGTGACCGCGGCCGGGGTACGATACGAACTTGATCAACCGTTCTTCGTCCTCGCGACGCAGAACCCGATTGAAATGGAAGGGACGTATCCGCTGCCGGAAGCCCAACTCGACCGCTTCATGTTCAACGTGGTAGTCGACTATCTCCCGGAAAACGATGAAGTTGCCGTGGTGATGAAAACGACCAGCGGTCGCGATGCGGCGATTGAGTCGATTCTCTCCGGCGAAGATGTTCTCGCGATTCAGCAACTCGTGCGTAGCGTGCCCGTGGCGGAAGACCTGGTGAAATATGCCGTGCGGCTGGCGGCGGCATCGCGTCCCCGGCAAGTCGGCACACCCGAGTTCATCAACGACTACGTCTCCTGGGGAGCCGGTTTGCGGGCCGGACAATTTTTGATTCTCGGTGCCAAAGCCCGGGCGTTGATCGCAGGCCGTGCGCATGTCACGGTCGATGACATCCGCCGTCTGGCCGCCCCCGTGCTGCGGCATCGCATTCTCACCAATTACAAAGCCGAAGCGGCGGGGATCACCATCGAACAGATCATTCAACGGCTGCTCGAAACCGTGAAAGGACCGATCGAGTGACCACGCCGACGGGCCCTGCCACCACAGCCGCCAGCGAAGCACCGGGATTTGTCGATCCCCAGGTGTTGCTCAAAATTCAATCGCTGGAGTTGCGTGCCCGGCACGTTGTGGAAGGTTTCTGGTCGGGACTCAATCGCAGTCCGTACCACGGCTTTTCGGTCGAGTTCACCGAGTACCGCCAGTATTCGCCCGGCGATGATCCCCGATATCTCGACTGGAAGCTTTATGCTCGCAGCGATCGGTACTACATCAAACGCTTTGAAGATGAAACGAACCTGCGATGTCTGCTGCTGCTCGATGCCAGCCGGTCGATGGAATTCGGTTCCACGGGTTACACCAAGTTCGATTATGCCCGCACCTTGGCCGCGACCTTCGGTTACTTTCTGACCACGCAGCGGGACGCCGTCGGCCTGGCACGGTTTTCATCGGAGATCGATCACTACCTGCCGACACGGTATCGGGCCGGGCATTGGCGGCGGATTCTGGTGGCCCTTGAATCACCTTGCACGGGGCAAACGACCGACTTGGCGAAGCCGTTGGAAGAAGTGGCCGAGCGGCTCAACAAACGGGGCATGCTGGTGCTCATTTCTGATCTGCTCGCCCCGCTGGACAAGGTCGAACTCAGCCTGGGGTGTCTCGCGGCACGAGGGCAGGAAGTGCTGGTCTTTCAGTTGCTCGACCCGGCCGAAATGTCGTTCGACTTCGCCGATCCGGAACTCTTTCTCGATTTGGAAACCGGTCGCAAGTTGTACATCGATCCGCGCTCGGTGCGGTCTCAATATTTGACTCGCTTACAACAGCACCTGGATGCCGTGGAACAACTCTGCGGGCGGTTGGGGCTGACGTACCGACGGATGACGACGGGCGATCAACTCGGCGACGCACTCGGTGAATTTTTGCGGGCGCGGTTACGATCCGGCGATCGCAAGGCCGAAATTCGGGGGAGACGCGGATGACGTGGCTGGCCCCGTTGTATCTCGCCGGAGCACTTGCGGTAGCGGCTCCGGTTCTATTTCACCTGTGGCGACGTGTGCCTCGGGGACAGCGGACGTTTTCGACGCTGATGTTCCTCACGCCGTCTCCGCCGCGGGTGACGAGTCTCTCGAAGATCGAACACTGGCTGCTGCTGGCACTGCGGGCGTTGGCATTGGCGCTGCTGGCGTTGGCGTTCGCGCGGCCGGTGCTGCGCGTCCCGGCGACCATTCCCATTGCACCAGACGAAACCGAATTCGTGGCGATCCTGGTCGATACCAGTGCCAGTCTGCAACAGACGGGGCTGTGGGAACAGGTCGAGCAGAAACTGAACGATCGATTGAAGAAGCTGCCGGAATCGGCCGTCATCGGTTTGTTCCGTTTCGATGATCCCTGGTCGACGTTAGTCTCTTTTTCTGAAGCGGAATCGCTGGGATCGGCGGCCAATCGCACCCTGGTTCAGGAACGATTGCGGGAATTGAAGCCGACCTGGCAGGGGACACGCGTGGGCGAAGGTTTGGTCCGCACGGCTCAAGCGGTGCAGGAAGCTCAAGCGGGTCGTACGCTCCCTTGTCCGCAACGTGTCTGGCTGGTGAGTGATCTGCAATCCGGCAGCGATCTGGCGGCCTTGCGTGAGTTCGACTGGCCCGATGATCTGCCGGTTGAGTGGATCACGTTGCAGCCGAAGTCGAGGGAAAACGCGGGTCTGCAACTGGTCGCCGCTGCGGTTGACTCCGCCGATGATCGCTTGCGTGTGCGGGTCTCGAATGCTGCTACCTCCTCCCGGCAGCAATTCAAATTGATCTGGGGCGACGCGGAGGCCACGCCATGTCTGGAAGTCACCGTGCCGCCAGGCGAAAGCCGTGTGGTGGCTTTGCCGGTGGCTCCAACGATCGAAGCGGGACAGAGCGTGTTACTCACGGGCGATGAGCAACCGTTCGATAACCGGCTCTGGTTGCCTGTGCGTCAGCCTCGGCAATGTTACGTGCTCTACTTGGGAGACGATGCCGCAGATGATCCCAAAGGGTTACGCTACTACTTTGAACGGGCCTTGGCGGCGAATCCGCGATACGAAGTCACCGTATTAACCGGCAATGAACCCGTGCTGGCGAATTCCAAACCCGCGCTTGTGTTGGCGACAGAAGCGTCACCCGCCGTGCAAGACCTTTTGCCGAAACTGCGGGCTAGTGGAACCGATGTGTTACTCGTCGGGCGATCTGCCGAAGGCTTGCGATCTCTTTTGGAATTGTGTGAGTTTCCAGATCTCCGAGTCGAAGAAGCCGCCACCGATCAGTATGCGTTGTGGTCGCAGATTGATTTTGAGTCGAAGTGGTTTGCCCCGTTTGCGGAAGCCCAGTTCGCGGATTTTTCGGGGATCCATTTCTGGAAGCATCGCCGGGTGTTGGGCGATCTGCCGCCCGGCACCGAAACGCTGGTTCGCTTTGATGACGGCGACCCGGCGGTCTTGCAGTTCGCGGGCACTGCAACGGTGGGCAAAGCTTGGTGCTTCACTTCGGGTTGGCAACCGAAAGACAGCCAGCTTTCGCGGTCGAGCAAGTTCGTCCCTTTGATGTGGCAGGTGCTGGAAACCGCACTCGGGGAATCGTCCCCGTCATCATCGCAAATTGTGGGGCAGCCGCTCCGCCGGACCTTCAACGATGAACACGACCGTTCCGTGGTCCTTCCCGATGGCAGCGAACAGCCGTGGCCATTGACCACGGGAGAGTTCACCACCGTCTCTCAACCGGGGCGTTACCGTATTGCCGGTGTTGAACCGGAAGAGGTCATTGCGGTGAATCTGGCTCCCGAGGAAAGCCGCAC
This sequence comes from bacterium, assembly GCA_016125225.1. Taxonomy (GTDB): domain Bacteria; phylum Planctomycetota; class Planctomycetia; order Planctomycetales; family Planctomycetaceae; genus DSVQ01. The sequence continues at coordinate 306,077 of WGME01000013.1, forward strand.
GGCTCCGATGCCGTTGGAAGAACTGGAAGCGGCGGGCATCAAGCTTTCAACCTCTGCCGCACGGCCAACTGTTTCGGTGTCGCCCGATCAGCTTCGTCAACAGCAACTCGTGGAACTGGAAGAACGCCAGCAACTCTGGCGTTGGTTGTTGCTTGGCGTGTTGGGATTGTTGATTCTAGAAACCGTCCTGGCTGCACGCCGCGGTGCAAACGGTGCGGCCTCGAACAGCGAGGTCGCAGCATGATCGCGGCCAATTTGTGCGACTCTTTTCCGCAGACGAAGGATCGTGAACCATGACCTGTCACGCCCTTTACCAGCGACTCGATACCATTGCCCGGCGAATGACCTGGGCACGCGGACTTTCCTGGCTCAGCGTGGGTTGGTTGGCCGTGGCCTTCCTGGGGGTGGCCGTGGTTCTGGCGGGCAGGCTCGGGTTCTCCGGCACGACCGTGGCTGCGGTCCTGTTCCTGACGACCGCTTTCGTGGCCTATGCCGTGGTCTCATGTGCAAATGGCTTTCGCCCCAGCCGTTACGACATCGTCCAGCAGGTCGAATCCGAGCAGCCGACAATTAATGCCCGCCTGCTGACCGCCATTGAACAAGCCCCTGATGACCGTACCGGCCGATTCAATGTTCTGCAGCAGCAGGTGCTCAATGAAGCCCTGGCGGATCTCGGACCCGAGTGGCCCAGGCGGTTGGTTCCTGCCTGGCGACTGGCCCTGCCGACCCTGTTGGCGATGGTTGATCTGGGGGTCATCACTGGCTTGGCTGTGCAGGCGATCGCTCATCGTGACTATGCCTCGCGGTTGCCGCTGCAGGCCTCGGCGATGCTTGGCCTGCCCGACTCCAATCTGCCGGTCACGATCGAACCAGGCAATGCGGAAATCGAACGTGGCACCAGTCTATTGGTCATGGCCCGCTTCCGGGATGAACTTCCGGACCATGTCACCCTGCAACTGAAAACTGCGGATGGCTCGTCCCGGCAACTCCCTCTCGATAAAGCCCTGGACGACCCCATCTTCGGCAGCCGCATTCCGAATGTGCAGCAGGACTTCACCTATACCATTCAGTATGACGACCAGCACACGGACGCCTTTCAGATCACAGTCTACGATTTACCTGCGTTAACTCGCAGCGATTTGATCGTCTCGGCACCGAGTTATACACAACAACCCGAAAAACGCCTGGAGAATGCCTTTGCGGCGACGGTTGTTGTAGGTTCGTCGGTCACCATCGAATGTCGGGTCAATAAGCCGTTGGCCTCAGTCACATTGACCAACAGCAAAGATACCAGCCAAACCCTCGCGATGGTGCCGTCTGCGGAGAACCCGCTCCTCTGGACCTGCCGCGTGCAGCCGGAGCAATCGCAACGCTGGAACCTGCAACTCACCGATGACCGGGCCCGTGTGAACCGCGATCCCGAGCAGTTCCGCATTGAGGTGGTGCCCAATCAACCGCCGAAACTCGAACTGGCCTTTCCCGGCAAAGATGTACGGGTCTCACCGCTGGAAGAGTTCACGGTCGAAGGCCGCGTGCTCGATGATTTCGGCCTCGAAGAGTACGGTGTGGTGCTCACCGTCGCCGGTCGAGAGCCGCAAACGATCCCGCTCGGCAAAGCGGTCCAGGGGAATCAGCCGCAGTCGATTCGCTGGATGCAGGCCCTCGAAGAGTTGCAGGTCGCGCCCGATGATTTGCTGTCGTACCATCTCTATGCCGTCGATCTGGGACCCGATGGGCAACCCCGGAAAGTGATTGGCGATCTCTTCTTCGCCGAAGTCCGGCCGTTCGAGGAAACGTTCCGGCAAATGGATGCACCGCCGGGGGGCAGCAGCAGTCAATCGGCGGCGGCTCAACAGCAGGAAGGCAATCAGTTCGAGAACCTGATTCAAACGCAGAAGCAGATCGTTGCCGCGACCTGGAATCAGATTCGCCAAGCCACGTCCGCATGGTCCCCGCAGACGAATGAACAACTCGGCGTGATTACAGAATCGCAGGCCACCAATAAAACCAAGTTGCTCGAGCTGATGCTGCACATTCAGGGAGCCGCCAAGCAACGGGTTGCGAATCTCGCTGTCGATCAGATGTCCGCCGCTGAGGAGGAATTGACCGAAGCGAGCGAACAGACATCGCGCGATCCCCTCGCGGTCGCCGTGGCTGCAGAACAGGCCGCCTATCAGATGCTGCTCAAACTGCGGGCTCGCGATCACAACGTGATGCAGGGGCAACAGGCCGGTGGCGGGTCGGGCAGCAGCGCCAGTCCCAGCGAGCAGCAGTTGCAGGAACTCGAACTGAGTGATCGCCAGAACCGCTATGAATCACGGTCTGCGGCAGCGAATCAGGAAGCCGCGAGCGCACAGCGGGAGGAACTCGGCATTCTAGATCGGCTGAAAGAGCTGGGACGTCGGCAAGGTGATTTGAATCAGAAGCTCCGCGAACTCGACGCTGCTCTGCGACTCGCGCAAAGCGAAGCCGAACGGACCGAGATCGAACGGCAACTCAAGCGTCTTCGCGACGAGCAACAGCAACTGCTGCAGGATGCCGATGAGTTGCGAAATCGGCTGGCTCAGTCGGCTCGGCAGGACGAATTCCAGGAGACGCGTGAAGAACTCGAGAACACTCGGCGACGCATGGTCGATGCCACGGAAGCCCTGCGAGAAAATCAGCTGTCGCAGGCGTTAAGTTCGTCCACGCGAGCCGAACGCGAGCTGGATGATCTGCAGCAGGATTTCCGCCAGCAGACCTCGGCTCGCTTCGCCGATGAAATGCGCGACTTGCGCGATGCTGCTCGCGAAGTGGCTCAGCGCGAGCAGCGTTTAGCTGAGGAACTAGCCGGTACGAATACGGAATCGCAGCGGCCTAACTTGCGGCAGGATCGGACGCGGGCCGATCTGCAGGACGAGTTCGAACAGCAACGGGCGGCGGTCACGGAACTGTTGAACCGTGCGAAGGACATCGTACAAGCCTCCGAAACGGCAGAGCCGCTGTTGTCACAGCAGTTGTACGACACGCTGCGTAACACGCGCGACGATGAACTGGAACGGGCGTTGGAAGCAGTGCCCCAGTTGCTCCAGCGAGGTTTCATGCCCGAGGCTCAGAAAGTGGAAGAGCAGGTTCAGACCGGACTTGATCGCTTGCAAAAGGGAGTCGAGCAAGCGGCGGAATCAGTCCTCGGCAGTGAAGTCGAAGCCTTGAAGCGAGCCCGTCGTGAGATCGCCGAACTATCTCAAGCGTTGCAGCAGGAATTGCAGCAGCAACAAGCGGGTGCGGGGCAGGCGGGTTCACCAACGGGCGAGCCGACAACCGCCGGTCAGTCCTCGAATTCCGACGGAATGACCGAAGGGCAATCGACCAACGGACAACCGGGAAGTGTTCCGAATCCGAACGGACAACCGGGTCAGAACGGCCAGCCCGCCGAGAATGGTCAGGGGACCGGCCAACCCGGTGAGCCCGGCCCGTCGAATCCAGCCGGTCAACAAGGTGCGGGGAACCAACCTAGGCCATCGAGTCCGATGGGGGCGGGTCAAGGACAGAATGGCCAAGACGAACAACCTGGTCAGGGACAGGGCAATTCGCCGGGCCAGGGTTCTCCGTCAGGCAACCAACCTGGTCAAGGTCAAGGTCAAGGTCAAGGTCAAGGTCAAGGTCAAGGTCAAGGTCAAGGTCAAGGTCAAGGTCAAGGTCAAGGGCAAGGGCAAGGGCAAGGGCAAGGGCAAGGGCAAGGGCAAGGGCAAGGGCAAGGGCAAGGGCAAGGGCAAGGGCAAGGGCAAGGGCAAGGGGGCTTGCGCAACCGTGCCGCCGGTGGTCAGCCTAGTCCCGGCAATCCCTTCGGTGGTGATGATCAAGGCGGCTTGGGTGGCGGACCCGGCGGTCAAGGCGGACCCATGTCCGGGGATGGTTACCGCGACTTCACCGAACGTCTGCGCGATGTCGAAACCATGCTGGCCGATCCTGATCTGCAGGCCGAAGTCTCCAAAATTCGCGAACAGGCCCGCAGCCTGCGTGCTGAGTTCAAACGGCATTCCGAATCGCCCAGTTGGGATCTGGTCCAGACCGAACTCTACGAACCCCTCATCGAACTGCAGCGCCGGTTAGCCGAAGAGGTCGCCGCCCGCGAGTCGGATGATGCGTTGGTACCCATTGATCGCGATCCCGTCCCGTCACGGTACCGCGAACTGGTACGCAGCTATTACGAACGCCTCGGGCGAGGAGCCGACTGATGCCCGCGTTCATCACATTGTCGCAAACTGGCTGGCTGCTGCCGATCGTCCTGGGGCTGATCGCCGTCGCGGCCTTGCTCATCTGGAGTTATCGCACGGCCTGGTCGGAAAACCCACGGTTTCGGGCCGCCGCCGTCATCAAATTTCTGGCGATCGCCGTGCTGGCCATCTGTCTCACGGAACCCCTGTGGAGCAGCCAGCGCGTGCGACCGGGGGCCAATTTGTTTCTGCTGGTCACCGATAACTCGCAAAGCCTGCAGCTGACCGATCCGGATGCGATTGCAACCCGCGGCGAGCAGTTGCAACGGTTTCTCACCAACGACGAAGCCCCCTGGCATGTGCGGTTGGAACAAGATTTCGAAGTCCGCCGTTACCAGTTCGATGCTCAGCCGAAATATGTCGCCGACTTCGCCGGTCTCGATTTTTCGGGGGACCGCAGTGAAATCCGGTCCGTGTTGCAAACCTTGGGTGATCGACTGAAAGACCGGCCGGTGGCGGGCCTGTTCCTCTTCACCGATGGCGTTGCAACCGATGAACTCACCAGCGTCGACTGGTCGGGTTTACCGCCAATCTATCCGGTTCCCATCGGCGAGACGGAGGGGCATCGTGATCTGTCCATCGCCGATGTGCAGACGACAACGACAGCCTTTGAAGATGCCCCGGTGACGATGGTCGTGGAACTTGCCGCGGCGGGCATCCCCTCCGGACCGATCACGGTGCAAGTCGAAGATCAAACGGGGACCGTCGTCAAATCCGAAATGCAGACCCTGGCCGGCGATGGCAAATCGCCCGTCTTCCGTTTCCAACTGCGGCCGATTCAGTCGGGGGTAACCTTCTATCGTGTCCGGGCCGCGATTGGCGAGGGCGAAGCCGCGTTCGACCAACGGGATCAAGCGGGCGAAGTCACGCTCGCCAATAATGATCGCTGGGTCACCATCGACCGGGGCACCGGGCCCTATCGCCTGCTCTATGTCTCCGGCCGTCCCAACTGGGAACTGAAGTTTCTCCGGCGGGCCATAGAAGACGATGATCAACTGCAGATGACCTCCATCATCCGCATCGCCAAGAAGGAAGCCAAGTTCGATTTCCGCGGCCGTGATGGCGAATCGTCGAACCCCTTGTTCCGCGGCTTTGACCGGACGAATGAAGAAACCGAGCGCTACGATCAACCGGTGCTGGTGCGGTTGAATACTGTCACCCCGGATGAATTCCGTGACGGTTTTCCCAAAACAGCCGAGGAACTTTACCAGTTTCACGCGGTCATTCTGGACGACATCGAAGCGCAATTTTTCTCTGCGGAACAGTTGTCGCTGATCGAACGGTTTGTCTCGGAGCGCGGCGGCGGTTGCCTGATGCTTGGCGGGCAGGAATCGTTCAAACAGGGGGGCTTTGATAAAACGGCACTGGCCCGACTGCTTCCCGCCTATCTGACGTCTCCACCGGTCTTACCGCCGGAGACGGGCTATCGGCTGAGTCTGACCAAAGAAGGCTGGCTGCAACCGTGGGCACGACTGCGATCCACTGAAGCCGACGAAGTCCGCCGCCTGCGTGAGATGGCGGGCTTTCGGGTCATCAATACGGTCAGCGGCCTCAAACCCGGGGCGTCGGTCATCGCGGAAGTGACCGATGCACGGGGGACGCAATTTCCAGCCGTGGTCGAGCAACGCTATGGGCAAGGGCGGGCGGCGGCCCTCCTCATCGGAGATTTCTGGCGGTGGCAACTCGAAGTCACCGAGAAACAACGCGAGCAGGACGATCTCGGCAAAGCCTGGCGGCAACTTTTACGATGGCTGATTGTCGATGTCCCCGATCGCGTGGAGTTGAAATCGGTCGCCGATGCGACCAGCGGCGTCAGCCTCACCCGTCTCGAAGCCCGGGTACGCGACGACGAATTCCACGCCCAAGATAACGCGGCCGTTACCGTGACTGTCCATCCACCTGAAGGCCCCGACTTCACGTTGACAGCCGAACCTTGGCTGCGCGAGCCGGGCTTGTATGAGGCCACACTTGCCAGCCGCCCTTCGGGGCCGTGGACGGCGAAAGTCGAGGTGAAAGATCCCGAAGGTCAGGCCCTTGGTTCGACGACCACCGGTTGGTCAGCGGATCTCACCGCCCGCGAGCTCCGGCAGGTTCAGCCCGACCGTAAGTTCCTGAAACAACTGGCGGAATCGACCGGCGGGCAAATCGTCGAACTGGCGAACCTCGAAAGTTTTGTGTCGACCTTGCCCAACAAGCAGGCTCCAATCACCGAAACAACGACCTCGCCGCTGTGGCATCATCCGGCGGTGTTACTGCTGATCATCGCCGGATTGTGTGCCGAGTGGGGCCTCCGCAGGCGTTCGGGGTTGCCGTAAAGTTAGATCAAGTGTGAAACGCTGAGAGATTCCCCCTGGCCGATTGAGAGCTGACGTGTTTGCAACGCTGTGTCTGACTTCGCTTCTGCTCCTGCAAACTCCCGAGGTCGCCAGCCAGGCCGAGGTGGTGATCGTGGTCGGTGCGCCGGGCAGTGAGGAATATGGCGAACGCTTCACCGCCTGGGCGGAGAAATGGCAGCACGCGGCTCAAGAGGGACAGGCTCGGTTGACCGTCATCGGTCTGAAAGACGCCGAGACGGAAAATGATCTGCAGCGATTGCAAACCGTTCTTACAGAGGGTGGCCAATCCGAGAGCCCGCTGTGGCTGGTCTTCATCGGTCATGGCACATTCGACCGTCGCGATGCCAAGTTCAATCTGCGCGGGCCCGATGTTTCCGCCGGTGATCTCAAGACCTGGCTGGCTCCGCTGCGGCGACCGATTGCGGTGATTGATACCACAGCGGCGAGTGCACCGTTTTTAACGGCGTTGGCGGCAGACAATCGCGTGCTCATCTCGGCGACGAAATCGGGCGGAGAGCAGAACTTCCCGTACTTCGGCGGTTATCTGGCGGAGGCCATTACCGATATGGACGCCGACTTGGATAAAGATCAGCAGGTCTCATTATGGGAAGCCTTCCTGTTTGCCTCACGACGAACCGACGAGTTCTATAAAACCGATGGCCGCCTGCAAACCGAACACGCCATCCTCGACGACAATGGCGACGGGCAGGGTGTCCGGGCCGAGGCATTTCGCGGTCTGGAACCGATCCAGGTTGCCGCCGATGCGAACCAGCAGTTGGATGGCGATCGGGCACACCAATGGCATTTGCTGCCGAACGCCGAGGAAGCCGCACTACCCGCTGAAGTGCGTCGTCAACACGATCGCCTCGAACTGGAGATCCTCGCCCTCAAGCGACAGAAAGCATCCCTTTCCGAAGAAGACTACTATCAGCAACTGGAAGGTTTGCTGCTGCAACTGGCCGAACTTCGGAATTGAGAGGTCGCTAACATGTTCGGGATCAATGGAGTCTGGCCTAAACGTCCTATGGATGATGAATACATCACGCAGATACGACGCGGCGTCCAGTTTGTAGATCGCTGGCGGTGGTGGCTGGTGGTTTACTTTGTCGGATTCATGAGCTGCATATTATTACTCACCCTCTCAGCCACCTGGCAATGGTTTGCTAATATTTTGCATCTGGGACCAAAGCTGACTGATATTTCTGTTTTCAGTGGTTTTATCGGTGGCTGGATGATGGGCTGCGGGCTCGGTGCATTCTTTGGAATTCACATCATGTTTATATTCCCATTACTCTTTACACCAATGCGGACAGAACGCATGTTGCTTCAATATGTCGATCAGGCCCCACTGGTATCTCGAGACGTAGCCAGCAAAGACATGAACCGTTGAGCAAATCTTGCAAGCAGGTTTTACAACGGGACGGCATCCGCAAGTCTGCCCGGTCACTTCGCAAATACCGTTAGCGGCAGTTCTCGCCGCGAGGGCTCGGAATCGCTGGTCGTCCGGGGTGATGTGCTGAGATTTCTGCGATTCTTACGCGAACGGCGCGCGAACTGCTTTCGGTATGATCCATCGGAACAATGTCCGCTTGCCGGAATGTTCCCCAGGGTTGATAATTCGGGGTGAACAGTTTTGTCTGCCCGAATGTCGCTGATGAACCCGTCCGGGTGCTGTCGGCAGGAGACCGTGGTGAACAATCGCTGGCAGGAGTTATCGAAGGTTTTGCAGCCCGCCATGCTCAGCACTTGGGAGTGGCTGGCTGTCGGGGTCGGGCTTGTCGTACTGATCTGGTTGACTTTTCGGGTCAAGGCATGGTTTCACGACGATGACGCCAGTACCGATCCTGCGGTGAATTTACTCGTGGACCTCCACGAATTGCGCCGTGAGGGTGGCCTCTCGGAGGAAGAGTTCCGATTGATAAACACGCAGCTGATGGGGGGGAAAACGTGGGGAAAATCGCCCTCACGAACATCGGCAAAACCCGCCGGTAGCAATGAACTTGCTGCGACGGACCATGCCGATGAGTCCCCTCAAGAACCATCGTGATAAGGACGCAGCGTTGACCCGACATGGACGGTTGGGGCAAGGTCGTTGGTAGAAGTAGTTGTGCCGGGCACAGGACGCGCCACGACGAACATCCCATGACACCGCCGATGCATTCGGCAGCGTTGAAGGAAAGCTGATGCCCTCAGGTCGTGAATTTTTGTCTGCTGGTAAGCGTGGTCCTACCGGCAAGAAGAACGCCAATTGTTCCTTCTGTCGCAAGAGTTACCGCGACGTCGGCCCCCTCGTGGAAGGCCCCGATGAGGTATACATCTGCGGGGAATGCATCGAACTGTGCGAGACCATTCTCGACCAGGAACGTCGCCGCCGCGGTTCGCCCACCAAGCTCTTCAACCGGGTTCCCACGCCGCGGGAAATTGTGTCCCACCTCGATCAGTACGTGATCGGCCAGGAACGGACCAAGAAAGTCCTCGCGGTCGCCGTGCACAACCACTACAAGCGACTCATGGCGGCGAGCGATGCCGACAATGAAGTCGAAATCGAAAAATCGAACATCCTGCTGATCGGTCCGACGGGTTCGGGCAAGACGCTGGTGGCTCGTACACTGGCCCGGTTCCTGCAGGTGCCCTTCGCGATTGGCGATGCCACCACGCTGACCGAAGCCGGTTATGTGGGCGAAGACGTCGAAAACCTCTTGCTGAAGCTGCTGCACGCCGCCGACTTCGATATCGAAGCCGCACAACGGGGCATCGTCTTCATCGACGAGATCGATAAGATCGGCAAGACAAGCCAGAACGTCTCGATCACCCGCGACGTTTCCGGTGAAGGGGTCCAGCAGGCGTTGCTCAAGATGCTGGAAGGGACCGTGGCGAATGTCCCGCCGCAAGGGGGCCGCAAGCATCCCGAGCAGCAGTACATCCAGATCGATACCACGAACATCCTGTTCATCTGCGGTGGTACGTTCGTGGGACTGGAAGACATCATCGCCCGTCGCATGGGCAAACGCAGCATCGGCTTCAACAACACCAACGGGGTGGTGACGATCGATGCCTCGCACAAGCAACGGTCGGGTGCCATGCTGCCCCATGCTTGTACCGATGACGTGATCGAGTTCGGCATGATTCCGGAACTCGTCGGCCGGTTGCCGCTGGTGAGTGCATTGTCACCTCTGTCGGAAGCCGATCTGGTCAAGATTCTGGTGGAACCGAAGAACGCCTTGGTCAAGCAGTACAAGAAGTTCTTCGAGATGGAGAATGCCCAACTCGAATTCTCGGAAGGGGCACTCTTCGAGATTGCCAAGATCGCCAAAGAGAAGGATACCGGAGCCCGCGGACTGCGGTCAGTGGTTGAGACCGCCATGTTCGAAGTGATGTACGAGTTGCCGGAACTGGAACCGGGCCAGAAGTACGTTCTGACGGCAGAAGTGGTTCGAGGCGAAGAACGACTGCTGCCCAGCAAAGAACCGGCTGCCGCTTAGTTTGCAGGGGGATTGGGGATTTCTTGCCGAAGCCCGGGGATGATGATCCTCGGGCTTCTGTGCTTATCGCCCTTGCCAATTCTGACGTTGCAGCGTGCCTTGCCCGGCTGCGATGCCCGGCCATTGCTGGCGCGGCAACGACTGTGTGGGCTGCGTCGTCTGGTGACTGGCGAAGAAAGCGAGTTGATCGGCGGAGGTCCATTCGCCGACCCATTCGTCTTCATACAACGGGATTCCGAGCAGCCATTTGGCGCCCTGAACCACCCATAAGACGACGACCAAGGCAATGCCCCCCAGCATCACAATCACGGGCAAAAAAGGTCCCAGGGTGAAGAGCCGTTCCGTTGCCGGATAAATCCATTTCCAGCCGAGCATCACGATGAGGGCACCGAGACTGAGGTACGGGCCATAGGGAATTTCACGCGGTCGGATAAAGAGCGCGGTCCCCAGAACGGCTGCCAGAGCACAAAGCGGGGCGACAAAGAACACCACCAGCGTCGGTTGCCAACCCAGAAAGCTGCCGATCATAGCCATCAGAACGACATCGCCAAATCCCATCGCTTCACGACGAAAAACCCACTGGCCGGCGATGCGCACATACCACACCGTGCCTCCACCAACCACAAACCCGGCGATGCTATTGGCGAACCCGTGCAGGTGCGGATGGCTGAGGGTCCACTTAGGAATTTCCACTTCCGTCCACCAGGGAAGTTGCCCTTCCGGATCGAGAAACAGACTCCATAACATCGACACTGTCGATGCACTCTGATACCACACCGGCAGCAGCCAGAAACAACCGACGAGGCTGCCCAGCAGTCCCACCACCATCGCAGGAACCGTCACCGAATCGGGAATGATCTGCAGATCAAAATCGATCAACGAAGCGACCAGCAGAGCCTCCGTGAACACCAGGTAATAGAGGAACTGGCAATTCAGGAACATCGGCACCGCACGCGGGTCCACGCCGTGCAGATAAGGGCTGACCGGCGATGCCAGACAGCTTTCGGTGAACTCTGCGCCAAACCCTACTGGAATCATCATCCAGTACAGCAGCACAAACAGCGAACCGTTCAGGAACTCAATGAACGGATAGCGAAACGAAATGCGATGCTGGCAGAAGCGGCAACGGCCGCGGAGCCACATCCAGCCGAAGATGGGCACGTTGTCGATCGCCAGAATGCGACGGCGGCAATACGGGCAAGACGATGGGGGATGGCACACCCCCCGCCAGGCCTTGCCAATCTCTTCATGCAGCGGCAACCGATAGACCAGCACGTTCAGGAAGCTGCCGATCACCGCCCCCAGAATGAACAGATAGCTGTATGTGATCCAGGCTGGCAGATCCCACGGAATCAAAACGGGTCTCCCGACAGATGCACGCCGGGACGCGTGATGTCCGCAGGCAGTTGTACAAGGATTTCCCGCACAATCTCAGCGACCGTGCGATGCTCGGTGGGCATGATGATCGTTGCGGTTTCGCGATACAACGGTTCGCGGACTTTTAATACACTCGCAATCTCATCGGTGAACGACTGGCCTGTCAGGCTTGGTCGACGTGCGGCTGTGGTCGGGTCGGCTTGCAGGCGAGCGGCAATCGTCGCCACTTCCGCCGTCAACCACACCACCGGACCCGCATGGCGAAAGTCACGACGGGTCTCAGCATTGAGGATCGCCCCGCCACCAGCGGCAATGACTAGATGATCACGCTGCAGTAAGAATTTCAGCGTCTCGCGTTCCAGCCGTCGGAACTCTGGTTCGCCATCGGTTGCAAAAATCTCCCGAATAGACCGCCCGGCCCGGCTTTCCAGTGCGACATCAGCATCGACCCAGTCCCAGCCCAACCGCTCAGCCAGCGCAGGGGCGACCGAAGATTTCCCGGTTCCACGGTAACCAATCAGCGAGATGATCATAGCGCTGGTTCTTAACCGGGAAGGCTTATTCCATGCGGGCGGCGGAAATCGCTCGCCGCAGGGTCTCACGCATGCCGTCCAAGGGGGCCTCTTGTCCGGTAAACAATTTGAACTGCAGGGCGGCTTGGCGGACGAACATTTCGATCCCCGTGACCGTTCGGCAACCGCGCTCGCGGGCCTGCCGAATGAGCAGCGTCTGTTCCGGATTGTAAATCGTATCGAAGACCAGCATCTCTTCCTGCAGCCAGTGTTCGGGGAACGGAGAATCATCGACGTTGGGCGACATCCCGACGGGCGTGCAGTTGATCAGAATGTCGATGCCTTCGCTGCCACGGTTTTCCCAGGTGCAGTATCGGCAGCCCAGCGATTCCGCCAATGTCCGTGCCCGGTTCGTTGTGCGACTGGTGACGACAACGGCGGCACCCGCGTGCAGCATTCCGAAACCAATGGCTCGGGCGGCTCCCCCGGAACCGAGAATCAACACTCGCTTGCCTTCGAACGATTCGAGATCTTTCAGACCCAGCTTCACGCTTTCCATGGCCGCGGGTAGATCGGTATTGGCCGACCGCCAGGCTCCATCGTCATCCCGATAGATCGTGTTAGCCGCCCCGATTTTGCGGACTTCGTCATCACACAGCGGGTATTTCGCCAGGGCCGTTTCCTTATGCGGAATGGTCACGCTGTAACCCCGCATGCCGAGCCATTCAAAATCATCGAGCGTGGACGAAAACTGATCGGGCGAGACCCGCAACGGAATGTAGCAGCCATCGAAGCCAATCTGCTGCATCGCACGATTGTGCAGCAGGGGGCTCAGGCTGTGGCCAATCGGGTCGCCTAATACGCCGAACAGCTTCGTGGCTTTCGTCACCTGATCATAGCGATAGAGCTTGTGCATCTCGTCGAACGACAACTGTCCCGGTGCAATTTCCCGCTCTTTGCTGAAGGTGGCATAAGTAAATGGGGCACCGTACCGGCCGCACAACAAACGGCTGATCACACCGAACTCACCCATGCAGAAGGCGATCGTCGGGATTTTGGCATTGGACGCGAGTTTGAGCAGCCGCACGCAATCGGCGGGTGAGTTCGCCATCGTCACGATCTTCAGCACGTCCGCATCGAGTTCACACATCGAGGCGTAGATCTCTTCCAGATCGTCTGGGGTCTGGACGAAGTCGTGGTGGCTGACGATGCGTTTGGTCTTGCCATACCGGCGGATTTTCGTCGCCACATCGCGTTCGAGGTCGACATATTCGACTCCCGCGACAATGGCGGCTCGCAACAGAGTTTGCCGCTCGTCTTCCGACCCTTTCCAGCGGCCGCCATCGGTGGGTCGTCGGCAGGTGAAAACCACGGGGGTGGGTCGCTGAGTGATCAGCCGTGATAACTCTGGGGCGCGCGACAACCAGTCGACCCGGAGTTCGACCAGTTCCGCCCCTTTCTCTTTCAACACCTGATGCTCGGCAATCATCATCCGATGGCGGGTGCGCGCCAAACTGACACAAATCATGGAACTTCCGCGTGCGGTAAGCGACCAGCGGACCATCGGCGTTCCCGCAGAACGCACCGAAAGATCCGTGCAGTGTGTAGAATGATCTGCCGCGAAGGTGGATGCAACACCTCGGGCGGTGTTCGGCCAAGACACACCGCCACTCGGGCCAAGTTCGCCCCGATTAGCTGCAAAATGGGGAAGTTCGCAGAAATTCAGCGGAGCGGAGCCGCTTCCGCTTTGGCCTGCTGGACTTCGGTTCGTCGCACCAACGCAGCGTTGAGCGTGTCCCGGAAGGTTTCGGCCTTCATGTAACCCGGCTTGTGCAGGAGCAGATCGACCTGGGGAGACAGCACCACAGTCGTGGGCAGCGACTCAATCGCCAGAACTTCAACGATTCGCGTTTCTTTATCAAAATCGAGCAAAGTCGGGACGAAGTTCGCCGTGATGAATTGCGCCAGTTTGGGGTTCGCCGAGGTCTCGCGAATAAGTTTGTGGCAATAGGTACACCAACTGGCGGTGAAGATCACCAGTAACGGCCGATCAAGTTCGACAGCGCGCCGATGTGCGGACTTTAAGAGCCGCTGCCAGGGAATGCCTTCAGCTGCTTCTTCAGCCTGCACGGTCTGTGCAAAGGCTGTGGCGAGACCGCCTGTTACCAAAGTCTTCCAGACAAATTCCCGGCGATCCATGCGATATCCCTTTCGCACGTGCGAACCAATGCGTTAGCAGTTGTATCGGTTGTAACGCCCGTGTCGCTCGCTTCGAATCCCGTTTCGCGGGCGCCAATTCCCACAGGACCGGCAGTTTCTGCCCGCTAATGTCACAGGCTGTACAGGACGCGCCGTCGTTCCTATTGGTTGTTTCCCGGAGTCGCTGAGCGGTACAGTGCGCCGCGTGCGTTCCATCATTTCTCACTGCGAGGCCGTTCCCATGCCCGCTGCTACCTTGATCGAATTCCGCCGGGTGACCAAGCGGTTTCAGGCCGTCACCGCTCTCTGCAATGTCTCGTTCGCGGTGCAGCGAGGCGAGTTCCATGCGTTATGCGGCGAAAACGGGGCGGGCAAAAGTACGCTGATGAAAGTGCTGTCGGGGGTCATTCCCGACTACGAAGGGACCATCGCCTTGGATGGCCGAACGCTTGAGTTGGCGGGGCCACGCGATGCGGAAGAGCAGGGCATCAGCATCATCCATCAGGAGCTGAATCTGGTAGGACAGCTGTCTGCCGCGGCGAACATCTTTCTGGGGCGAGAAGTGTGTGCCGGTGGCGTCTGGCTCGATGACAGAACAATGCTCAACCGAGCGCAGGAACTGTTCGACCAATTGGAATGCCAAATTCCCCCGGGGGAACTTGTCAGCCGCTTGCGGATTGGCGATCAGCAACTGGTCGAGATCGCCAAGGCGTTATCGCTGAACACACAGATTCTGATTATGGATGAACCGACGAGTGCCCTCACGGAGAGTGAGGTGGCCCGTTTGTTTCGCGTGATCGCCCGGTTACGCAGTCAAGGCGTGACGATCATTTACATTTCCCACAAGATGGATGAAGTCTTTCAGCATGCGGACCACATCACCGTATTGCGCGACGGGCAGGTGGTACAGACCATGCCCCGTGCAGAGACCAGCCCGGAAGAGATCACACGGCTGATGGTGGGACGCGAATTGGCAATGGCTCAGCGCGTCGAATCCCGTGTCTCCGGCTACGAAGTTTTGCGGGTGCGGAATCTCTCCTTAGCCTGGCCGGGGCATGCCCGTGGCTGGCGGCTATCGAATATCGATCTGGCGGTCCATCGCGGAGAAGTGCTCGGCATTGCCGGGTTGATGGGAGCCGGTCGCACGGAATTGCTGGAATGCCTGTACGGCAGCAGTGCGTTGCCGCCGGAGGGGGAAATGATGTTGCAGGGACGGCCCGTCACGTTTCGACATCCCGCAGAAGCCCTGGCTGCCGGTGTGGCGATGGTGACCGAAGACCGCAAACAACTCGGGCTGATCCCCTCCATGAATGTGCGGCAGCACATCACCTTGTCGAGCCTGTATGCTTCGGTGATCGGCGGATTCGTCAGCGGCTCTCGCGAACGGCAACAAGCGGAGACGGCAGTTGAACAGTTGCGGATCAAGACCGCCGGAACCGAAGCGGCAATCACCGCCCTCAGCGGCGGCAATCAGCAGAAATGCCTCATCGCCCGTGCGTTACAGACCCATCCGCAATTGCTGCTGCTGGATGACCCGACCCGTGGCATTGATGTCGGAGCGAAAGCCGAAATCTATCGTTTGATCGACGAGCTTTGTGCCCAGGGGTTGGCCATCATCATCACCTCCAGCGAACTGCCGGAACTGCTGACCGTATGCGACCGGATCATGGTCCTCTGCGAGGGCCGCAAAACCGGGGAATTCACACGGGCAGAGTTCTCGGAAGAGAGCCTCATGGCCGCCGCGACGGCTGCCTATCAAACCTCTGCCAGCGTCAATTGACCGCCACTTGTTTGATGCGTTGTTCACGCAGGAAACAAAGCCGACGGAACAAATCGTTCGCCAGGGACATGCGACTGCGATCGGTAAAGATAAAGACGGTCACCCCTTCTTTGATGATGAACGCCGCCCCGGATTTTTTGAACCAGTGGAACCACTTGATCGCGATGAGTGAGGAAATGAAGCCGAACACGGCCCAGACGACGGTGCCGACGAGAATGGTCAGCAGGCGTTCGCGGGAGTCTTCGTAGTCCATGGCCATCATGATGGTGGCGATCCAACCGGAGATGTGCGTGAAGGCCACCGAAATCAGCGAGATATAGAGCCACAACTTGCTGGGTTGATAGAAGACGTTGCTGTTGATCGATTCCAGAAAGCCATCCTGGTAGACCACTTCCCCCCAGAAGGTCATCCGCATCGCCGCCACACGACGATCGGTGAGTGCCCCGAATGAATGGGTCCCAAAGATCCAGAGACCTTCGAAGCCGAGGTAGTCGACAGCGTAGTAGGTTTCGTCGGGTGGGGTGAACTGACGAAACATGGTTTCGATGGCTTGCCGATCACCCCCCAAAGCCCGCGATGTCAACGATTTGGCCATCGTCGGTGGCGGAGCGGCCGGTTGTGCGTTGGCATAGGCTTGCGGTTGGCCGGTGGGCATGGTGGGCTGGCCCTGCCAGGCCTGTGCCTGTGGAGCCGGCGCCGCAACCGGCCCGGCGGTGACGACTGGAATTTGTCCCGGAGTGGCACCTGGCCGTTGAGCTTTCGGAAGTGGAACCTGCCCACCAGCCGCGGGCTGTCCCCCGGCCATGGGACGTTGCTGCGGACGCTTTGGATCTCCACCACCCGTCGACATATCACGACTCCCTGCAATTCAAGTACGATGTTACTTAATTACCATTGTGCTCTCTGACTGAGACAAAGACGGCCTGTCAGCCGACGCCATCTCAGCCCGAATTCAACCAGCGCCAGAAACGGGCCCAGGCACCATTTCCCTCCGGGGCGTCCCATTGATCCATCGGCGTAACCGGCACCACAACGGGTGGGACAAAGGGTTGCACCACGATCGGTTGCAAACCAACGGGGGCAGATGTTGCCGCTTGCGGACGATTGAGCAGTCCGCGTACGGCTTCCGCCAATTGATTCACCCGCAAAGGCAATGGCGGCGGATAGGCATTCAACCAGTGTGTCGTGCCCAGGAAATACTGCATCTCCTGAGACATCGCAAAATCTTGTAAACGAAACGGCAGGATCGGCATGTTCCGTGTCACCGCCCGTTGAATCTCACGCAACACCTGCTGCGACTGATCGGCCGCAGGAGAATAGACCAGCACCATCACCCGGGATTGATCCAGCCCTTGCACAATCGCCGCGGCCCAGGTGGTTCCTGGGGCAATATCGCGCGGAGCCACCCAGCATTTCCAGCCTTGGCGTTCCAGTTCCTGCACAATCAACTGAGCAATTTCAGCATCACGCGAGGAGTGGCTGACAAACACGTCATAGCTCGACATGGTCGGACTCGCCTCTCCTCAAACCCGTGATGTCACCACTCCAGCTGCGGAGTCCATACGTTCTGGCCCGCCGCTTGGATCACATGTTTGCACACCATTCCATGCAGGTTTACGCCTGTCAACTGTTGCAGCAGGAGATTCGATGCCTCGCAGAGCGCCGTTTGCACGTTGTCGTCGAGTCTGCGACCTCGACAAAGATTCGCTGTGCAGTCTGGCGACTGGTCACAAAGTCCGGTTAGAATCCCATTTCAACAACTTTTGATTTGTTGCAGAGAGGTACAGACAGTGATGACTAAATTCATCGTGCCGGTATTGTGGTTCGGCTCACTGGCGTGCGGGCTGAATGCCGCGGCTCAGGAACCACCAGCGTTGTCGGCGCAGGCTACGGTCCGGTTGGGATTCGAGGAAGCGGATGGCCCGGCGCTGGATACCGCGACTGTGGGCACATCTGCGGACAATGCTTCTCTGCAAAATGGTGCGACGCGGGTTTCCAGCCCCTTCTGGAATCAGTCCGGGCACAAAGCCGTACAACTCGACTCCACTCAACAGCAGTTTCTCGAGATCGCCGATGGTGAGGATGTCGATCGGCCCGATGCGGTCACGTTCAGTCTGCTCACCGTCAATCTCCTGGCCAATGATGATGCCGCGTTTCATGGACTCGTGGCCAAACGGGGCATGCAGGATGGCAAGGTTTTCACGAACTACGGCATCAATTTCACCATGCAGCAGGATACCTTTCAGGTCTATATCAACGATGGCCGGGGCTACCGCGTCGTGCGGTACAGCACCAAGGCCGCCTTGCCCACACGCAAACTTCTGCATGTTACCGCCACGTTTCAGGTGGCCGATGCACCGGGGCAAGATGCCGATACCGATGTCGATGATGTGCGGATTCAGTATTTCGTCAACGGTCAACCGTTAACCCCCACGAGCGTAACGAACGGGTTTGTCGAGGGAACTTCGGGATGGATTACCGATGTCGAAGTGGCTGGCCTCGTCAACAATCTGCCGGTGACCTTGGGGCGGAGTGAAGCGGGCGGTGAGTATTATCAGGGTGTGATTGATGAGTTTCTGCTGTTTCCCAAAGCCTTAACTCCGGAAGAGGTGAAGCAACTCTTTCATGAAGTGGCAGGGAGCAATGTCGAACAACTCATTCAGGACGATCAGGCCGCTCCCGCGAAGATTCCCGATGTCGCCCGGCTGACCCAACCCGGCTTCAGCAGCGGCTCAACCACTCAAGTGGTGATGGTCGGCAAGAACCTGTTGTCCCAACCGGAGGTCATCGTCCCTGTCGCGGGCGTGACGACGGAAATTGTTGGCGAGCCGAAAGATGATCGTCTGACCGTGAAACTTACGATCGCAGACCACGTTCGCCCCGGTTTCTATCCGTTATATGTTCGCACGGCCAATGGCATCAGCGAACCTCAACCGATGGCGATTGATTGGCTGCCGCATCGCAATGCCACGGAAGTCACCGCGATGCAACCGGCCACGTTACCAGCGGCTCTCTTTGGCACGTTGGCCGGCGGTCAGGAACAAAAGGCCTACTTTCAGGGAACGAAAGGCCAGCGGATTGTTGCCGATCTCGAACTGAAACGACTGGGGGGCAAAGCCAATCCGGTCCTGGAGCTGAAGACCGCACAAGGGACCCCGATCACCATTGCCTGGGGATCGGCGGCTTTGCAAGGAGACGTCCGCCTCGAACATCGCCTGCCGGCTGATGGATTGTACTACGTGGAACTGCATGACCTGGTCTATCGCGCTCCGGGGCCCAATTCCTATCGATTGAAGCTGGGGGATCTGAAGTTCGTCGACCATACCTTCCCCCCCGCCAGCCAACCCGGCCCATTGTCGTTTGAACCCATCGGTACCGGCTTTGACGTCGGAGAATCGCTCTCGGCGGATGTGGAGAATGTGGACGTCGCGGACTGGGCACCGGTGGTTTTACCGCGCGACTCGCAAGTCGCTGGCCCTTGGCCTTATGTCGAGTTGTCCCCCGCTCAGGATGTGGTCGAAACCCCCGTCGCTGAAGGACAATGGCAGACGGTCGATGCTCAACTGACGGACCCGCAAGTCCCCGCCGTCGCCATCGATGGACGCTTGCTGCATCCCGGCGAACGCGATCAGTATCTATTGCCGGTGACATCCGGCCAGAAGCTGCGGTTCCGATTGGAAACGCAGTCACTGTCGTCGCCGGTGCATGGCGAATTGGAGATTCTCGGCCATCCGCAAGGGAATCGGCTTGCGATTTCGGGCGATCAACCCTCGGACGCGGACGTCACACTCGACTACACCATTCCTGCGAATATGACTCAGGTGCGAGTCGCGATTCGTGATCTCTTCAATCAAGGCAATCCCCAGTCGTTCTATCGGCTTGTCATTGGTCCCGCCGACCGCCCCAACTTCTCCCTCAGCACAACGGCGGCGACGCTGCAACTGCCTGAGCAAGGGACCAGCCTGGTGGAAGTCACCGTCAACCGGGCTGGTTATGCGGGGCCGATCGCATTGTCTGTCGCGGGATCGGATTCCCAGACACTGACGATTGAGCCCACCACCATTCCTGCGGGGGTGACCGGGAAGGTGCTCTGTCGAATTCAACAGACGGCGAAGCCCGAATCACGCGCGGGTGTGACCTTCAAGATTGTCGGCTCCACAGTCGACGTGCATCCTCCCCTTGTACGAACGGCATCGCGGGCTGACGACGGTGTTTTGCCAGCCTATCAGGATGCGCTGGCCTTGGGACAGACGGCATTGCAGGGCTTGTCCCTCGAATTGCTCGACCCACCCGCGGTGTTGTTCAAGGGGGCTCCCCAACAGCTGTCCCTGAAAGTGATGCGTCAGGCCGATCGTGAGGTCGCTCGGCAACCAGTACGGATTACCACCCGGTCCACCGAAACCGTTCGGCAACGCCAGGCCAATAACCCCGGTGCGGGAACGTTCCCGGTCATCGGTATCGGTACCGATCTGATGCTCGCACCAGAGACGCAAGATGCCACCGTTCAACTTCAGGTTCCGTTGGATGTGGCGGAAGCGACCGTGGAGTTGGCCATCGTTGCGGAAGCCGTTCCGCATCTCTATTCCGATCGCGTGATCGGCACCGCCTATTCGCGGCCGTTCCGTGTGCAGGTGCAAACGGCTGTGGCGCCCATGCTTGAGGCGGCCACTCTGACGGCGAAGTCGGAAACGTCGCATGAAGTGACGGGCAAACTGCAACGCACCGCCGGATTCACGGGCCCAGTGTCGGTGACACTCATTGGCTTGCCCAAGGGATACGCCGTGCAAGCGGCAGAAGTGGCCGGCGATCAGAACGACTTCAAACTGATCGTCACCGCACCGGCTGTGACTGCGGAAACAGCCGTGGCGAACGTGAAACTCCACGTCACCACATCGGGGTCGGCGATTGCCGCCGATCAGGATGTTGCGCTCAAAGTGGTTCCGAAAGAATAACCCGCGCTATTCCTATCAGGCACAGATCTGCATAGGGCGCACGTGTTACTTGAGGTGACACGTGTTCCCACTGTTCGCAGGCAATCGGTGGAATCGTTGTTTTCACTTCGAACACGGTTCAACGGATGCTGTGATGGCGGGCTGGTCGCTCAGCGATCACGGAATGAGATGGTCGCGATGTGACCCAAACTTTTTCTGCGGTCTTGCGGATTTGAAATACGAACCCCTCTGCATCGTCACGCCTCAACGTAAGTATTGAGATGGGCGAGACATTGGGTCTCAGATGTGACGTATTTCCAAGGGTTTAGAGCAGTCTTACATGGCCGAAAGGTGGAAGCTCTGCGAGACAATTCGCAGGCAATCAAGCAGTACAAAGCCAGCTTGTCGGAATCGACAGGCACGCCACTTGCGAATGTGTTCCCACGCAAACCAACGAATGGTCGCAAGGCAACAATCAGCGGTTTGGAAGACCGCTGCTCTCAGACACACGATGCGTGGCTGATCAAACTCAGCCCTCTGTCAAAGTCGAAGAGAAATGGCCGCGATCATTCTCCAGAGAAAGGAAGACAGACGATGTTTCGATCCAGTTTAATCGTTGTGGCGATGGCAGCGGCCGCCATGTTGACAACCACTGACTCGGCGGACGCTGCAGCCGTACGCGTCTACCGTGGTCCGGCCCGGTCTCGGGTTGTGGTGCGTGGCCCTTACAACACGTATCGCTACTCAGCCCCGCGTGCCTACTACGGCCCGCGTGTGTACCGTGGTTACGGCTACGGCTATGCGAGCCCGTATGGGGCCTATTACGGTCGGGGCTATAACCCCTATGTGAACGGTGGGATCTATTACAACGGTCCCCGCACCAACGTGTGGTTTCGCTACTAATCACACGATGGTCGTTGAATTGACTGCGGATGAGAGCCCCTCATTGATTTCGATGAGGGGCTCATTGATTTGATAGAGATCGGTACCGCTCCTCTCAGTCCCATTCAACCCGAGTTACTGACGACGGAGACAAGTGCCCCGCAGAACCACACAAACCAGCCCGTCATCCACAGCCACAAACGCATGCCGCGGGTGAGTCGACCATGCGGTCGCCATAGAACTTGAAGCAAGGTGGCGACCAACAGCGCTCCCAGGCAGACAGGCAGTACCCGCCAGGCCACTTCGAAGCAGAAGTCACGATTCCGGCCTTCCAGCGTAGCCGTGAATGGTCCCAAAATGCTGGGGACGATGAGCCTTGAATAGTCTGCCAGATCGTTGGACCCAACGGCATATCGTGGTGAAAGCAGGGACCAAATCAGATATAACGTAAATGGGTTCAGTGGAAACCAGACGAGTCCCAGGCCGATCAAATGCCAGAGCGAAAAACACGGCATCCCTCGCGGCTTCGTCGGAGCCTGCGTGGTTTCAATCCGGTGAGTCATGATGTACTCAATCGTCGGTTTCTATCAGCCAAACAATGTCTGCAGAGGCGTACCCTCACAGACCCGATAGGGCCGATGTTGTTGATCGAACACTTCTGCATCGGTGGCGATGCCGAGTGCCTGATGAATGGTCGCGATGAAATCTTCCGGGCTGACCGGGCTCTGCGTGGGATAGGCCCCTTGAGCATCACTGGCCCCATAAACCTGTCCCCCTTGAATCCCGCCACCGGCGAGGACCACCGACTGGCAGGGGCCCCAATGATCACGCCCCGCCTGGGGATTGATTTTCGGAGTGCGGCCGAATTCCCCCATCATCGCCACCAGGGTGTTATCAAGTAGCCCGCGCTGCGAGAGGTCTTCGATCAGCGCGGAGTAGCCCCGGTCGAGCGAGGGGAGACAATAGTATTCCTGCAGCATCTGACGGCCGGAGATGCCGTTCAGCGATGCTGTGCCGCCGTGGTTATCCCACACATTGGCCACATTGCCATCTTTCGGGCAGACGTAGTACCAGACCAAAGTCACCAACCGCACGCCAGCTTCAACCAGCCGCCGAGCTAACAGAAAGGCTTCGCCATATTCGTTGCGGCCGTATCGCTCGCGCATCGATACGGATTCTCGCGTGACATCAAACGCCCCTTTGGCTTCGGGAGCGAACAGCATGCGGTAAGCTTGTTCGCGGGCGGAATCCCACCCGGCAATTGATCGCGGATAACCATGGGCCTGCAACCGGCGTTCTGTCTGTTCGAGAACATTCAGCAACCCCGCACGCGATTGCACGCGGACGGCATCGAGCCCCGTGGGAAGATCGAGGCTGTGAGGAGCTGGGCCTTTTACTTCGCCTGGGGCCTGAAATTCAAAGGGATCGTGTCGGGGACCAAGAAACCCGGCATGCGTACCGGTATAAATCACGCCATCATGACCGATCGGCCGCGGAATGGTGACCGCCGCTGGCAAGGCTCCGGGAGGGCTGAAGTAAGACACCACCGACCCCAGATTGGGAAAATCGGAACGGCTGCGCATGTTGCGAGGCACTGCAAGCCCATCCTTGAACCGGCCCGTCAACGTATAGTTGACTCCGACTTCATGAATGTTGCTCGAATGGGAATAGGAACGAATGATTGCCAGTTTGTCGGTGACACGAGCAATCTGCGGCAGTTGATCGCAGATGAAGATACCGGGGACGTTCGTCGCCGTCGCACCGAACTGACTGCGAATACCATCGGGAGCTTCGATCTTGGGATCAAAGGTTTCCTGCTGCGGTGGTCCACCCCAGAGGTAAACGAGAATGCACGACTTGGCGGACGCAGTGGGAGAGAGACGACCATCAGCGGTGAGGCGGGGACGCGTTTGCTCGGCCTGAACCAACCGCGGCAAGGTCATCCCGCCCAGCCCGATGGTACCCAGTTGCAAGAGCGCATCGCGGCGATGAAGCATGACCAGACTTCCTGCCCAGGAGTTTGCGAGCGCCGCAATCAGACGAGGACGCATCGTAACGTGTTGATGCGTTGCGGGTCAATCAGAATGCTCTGGTTTGGAGCCGATCAACAGCAGGAAATCAGGAAGCCGGAGTGGTCGCGATCTCTGCAAATCGCCGCTTCGTCAATGTCACTTCGTTGCCTGCTGCGTTGTACTGCACGTCGTCCATGAAGCTCCGCATGAGCATCACGCCGCGACCACAAGGGCGGTCGAGATTTTCGATATCGCGCGGGTCGGGCAGGGTGCCAGGATCGAACCCTGGGCCTTCATCTCGAACAATGATGGCAGCTGTCACCGAGGATAAAATCAGTTCCACTTCGACCGTTCGTTCCTTATAGGGCGACTGTTGCAACCGCTGTTCGGCCGTGGTGTAAAACAAGGCGAAGTCGTCTTCTTTCAGGCGGGAACTGACTTCGAGATTGCCGTGGTAGTAGGCGTTGAGCAGGGCCTCTTCCAACGCCGTCCCGATGCGTAGCCGGGCACTCTTTTCGAGTTGCCAGGCTTCACCGAGTTGCTGTTGCAGATGCTTGGATAAGGCCATCATGAGCGACAGATCGGTCTCGACGCGGTAGCTTTCCCGCCGGTGTTGCAACCGGTGCATCAACGCCGATTGCGAACGATCTTCGGAGGCTTGCGACAACACACGGCGGACAGTCGGCAACAGTTCCCGAGCCAGAATTCGCTTCGGCACATAACTAGCCGCCCCCAGCCGCAGGGCCTCCATCGCAATTTCTTCGCTGCCTTGGGCGGTCATCAGGATGACAGGAATCTGCGGGAATTTGTTCCGCACGGCGGTCATCAGTTCCAGCCCATTCACCTCGGGCATCTGCAAATCGGTGACGATGATGTCCGGCGGCTGCTCCGCCACGATCGCGAGGGCTTCGCCCCCATCTTGAGCCACCTGAATCGTCCAGTCGCCTGCATGACCCAGTAACCCGGCTGCCAGGCGGCGGTCGATGGACGAGTCATCAACGATCAGCACGACAGTCACAGTGAAAACCCTTCCGCAGACAGCGACCCATTTCTATTTCTCATATTACACCTCAGGACCACCTCGGATGCGAGGTTTCGGTAAATTTTTGCCTCCGACCCGGTGAGTTCACCGTTGCTGCCCAACCGAGTCCGGGAATGTTATGCTGACTGGTCCAAGATTTGTTCACTGCTCTCCCAGCCCACCCCAAACTCCGCAAGGACAGGTTCCATGGTTCGGACATACAAGCAACGCCTCGATGCCGGTGAACTCGTGCTTTCCATCGCCGTCGGACGGGTGCTGCATCACAACCATCTGCAGATGATCGGCATGGCCGGGGCGTTTCATGGCGTGTGGCTCGATATGGAACACGTCGGCCTGACGACGGAACAGCTCGAAGTCGCCACGCTCGCCTGCCGGGCCACCGGGATGGATTCCTTCTGCCGCGTCGCACCGACCGACTATGCCACCGTGACGCGTTGCCTCGAAGCCGGGGCAGGGGGGGTGATGGCTGCTCAGATCTTCACCGCCGCTCAAGCCGAACAGTTCGTGCAATGGGCGAAGTTCGCTCCCCGCGGTCAACGGGGCCTCAACACCGGTGGCGTCGATGCCGGCTTCACCACGATGAAAGCCGCCGACTTCACAAAGAAGGCGAATGAAGAAACTTTCGTGCTCATTCAAATTGAAACCCTGCAAGCGGTGGAAGAATGCGAAGCCATCGCCGCGATTGAGGGTGTCGATGCCTTGTTCATCGGCCCGGCCGACTTGAGCCAAAGCCTGGGCGTGACCGGGCAGTTCTTCCATGAGAAGTGCCTCGCTGCGATCGATAAAGTGGCGGCGGCCTGCAAGCAGCATGGCAAACATCTCGCCGCCGTCGCGTTCAATCCGGAACACGCCCAGATGCTCTACGACAAAGGCTGCCGGTTCATCTCGCCCACCACCGATGTCCGCGTGGTCCAGGCGGGTCTCCAAAGTGTCCAACGCGAGTTCGCGACGATGTTCGAGCAGGGCAAGAAATAGACAGTTTTCAACTACCAAATCCTATTCATGGAATTTGCGCACACTCATCCAGCGGACTGACCCATGAATCTTTGGGAATGGATTTTTGGGCCACCAATCTTGAGGATTGATCACCAGATCTTAGGCGATATTTATTCGGATGATCGCGGACGCGTTTGGCATGCCGACGAGGTACAAACCATAGGCTGTCGAGGCCGACCATCATTGCTCATCTACGGCGACAAACATGGCCCATTTCCCGTATGCGTGGAAACTTATCAGCAGATCTATTCTGGGTGGTCGAGGATTGAACCAACGATTTCCCAAGAGATTCTGCAGTTGAACCACAATTATGTTGGCGAGAATGCTAGTGAAGCCATTCAGAGCCCTGAACTTGTGTGGTCTTCAACCGAACTGTTGGGTATCGGAGTAGAAGCCGACGGATGCTTTGACCTGACCTATCGATTTGACTGGCAGAAAAAGAGTGATGGCCATGAAATTACAATGGTGTTCAAAGAGTGGGAATTTCAAAGCTATTACATAGATGGCTAATCATCCCAAGAGGATGGCCATCGACAACTCCTTTAAGATAGAACCTGCATCGGCACCTTCGTCTAACAAGTGACCGGGCCACGGCCATGCGACTCGGCATCCTCTCCGATACTCACAATGAGCTGCGGCGGACCCGCGTTGCCGTGCAGATGCTGCAGGACGCCGGAGCCGAGGCCCTCATCCATTGTGGCGATCTGGCGAGTGCCCCCATTGTCGCCGCCTGTTCGGTGCTGCCCTTCTGGTTCGTCTTTGGCAACCATGATGTGAGAGTCGCTGACGAACTGCGTCAGGCGGCGATCGAATACCGGGCGACCTGCCTCGAACTGGGATGCGTCATCGAACTCGCCGGGCGACGCATCGGCGTCGCCCACGGCCATTCGTCCGACATCACCCGGGTCCGCAACGCACAACCCGACTTCCTGTTGAGCGGCCATACCCACGTGGCCAGCGATGTCATCCAGAACAACATCCGCCGCATCAACCCCGGGGCATTACAACGTGCGAGTGAATACACCGTAGCGGTCCTTGATTTGGCCACAGAAATTCTCACAAGCCTGACAGTTGCACGGTAGGTTTGACCAGACCGAACAAGATCGCTACCCTGACTGACTTGAAAATGTGAGCGTTGGTTGTTCTTCGATCGTGGTTGCTAATGGAAGTTGTTGAACAGGGTTTTGAGAGTTTTGGTCTCAGCGATGAGACTCTGGAAGGCCTGAAACGTGCGGGATTTAAGCATCCCAGCCCCATTCAGGCCGAGTTCATTCCGCTCGCATTGACGGGGCAGGATGCCATCGGCCAGGCCCGCACGGGCACGGGGAAAACGGCCTCATTCGTGATTCCCATTCTGGAGCGCATTGATCTTGATGCTCCAGAAACTCAGGCTCTGGTCCTCACTCCGACGCGTGAACTGAGCCAGCAGGTTTCCGATGAAGCCCGGCGACTTGCGGTGCATCACGAAGTCACGACGGCCTGTCTCGTCGGCGGAAAACCGCTTGGCCCGCAACTGCAGCAACTCAAACGCGGGGCACAGATTGTCATCGGTACTCCGGGGCGGGTGATCGACCTGCTGCAACGCCGGGCATTGAATCTGAAAGATTTGCTGATTGTCGTCATGGATGAAGCCGACCGGATGCTCGACATCGGCTTCCGTCCCGATATCGAACGCATCCTGCGTTCATGTCCCACGGAACGGCAGACCTTGTTGCTCTCGGCGACATTGCCTCCGCCTGTGGAACGGCTCGCGCAGAAGTACATGAACAATCCCACGCGGATTGATATGTCATCGCAGACGGTCGGGCAGAGCACGATCGATCAATATGTCATCAGTGTCGACCCGGAACGCAAACTGCGGGTGCTGGTGCAGCTGCTGATTCAGGAAAAACCGCAGCAGGCGATCGTCTTCACCCGCACTCGCCGTGGCGCGGAAGATGTCTTCCGCCATTTCGATGGCCGTTTGCCCGGCGTCGCCTACATTCACGGTGAGTTGCAACAGCGCCATCGTGATCGCGTGATGAAGCAGTTCCGTGAAGGCCGCATTCGCCTCCTGGTGGCAACCGATGTGATGGGCCGTGGCATTGATGTCAGCGGCATTTCTCACATCATCAATTATGATGTGCCGGAGGACTGCGACGACTATGTGCATCGTGTCGGGCGGACCGGGCGGCTGTCGTCGACGGAAGCCAAGGGGGTCGCCTTCACCTTTATCTGTCGCGATGAAGGGGAACAGCTAACGAACATCGAGAAGCGGATTAACCGCATGCTCGACAGCTATCCGCTGAAAGGCGTGGAATCTCATGCTCCGCGGCCGAAGAAGAAGCATGTGAAGGATTCGCCGGACGCCATTCCGATCGACCATTCGATTGATGAAGACGCTTGGACCGTGGTCTGACCGTTCAAAATGCGTCTCCGTTAGCTCGTTGCTAACTTCCGTCATGACTTGAGGTTCGGGCTCAATCGCTGGAGTCCGGACCGATTTTTTTCATCCGGTCTAATGGCCGTGACGTTCTCTCAGGTAGTAACCGAGGGAACGAATTCATCGCACCCGATTGATGACGCTCTCAATCTTGTTCCCTCGGCTGGTGGTGAGCGGACGTATTGAGGGCCACGTGATGTTTGCGAAAACTTCAAAGCCGACCCTGCAACGATTTCCCCGCATCTGGAACTGGATGCTACTGATCGTGGGGGTGTCGGTCATGTCTGTCTCGGTTGGGCAATGGATTGTCATGCAACGACGCGGCGGCGAAGATCCGACGCAAGAGCTGGTGTTACTGGTGAGTGCCATTGGTGGCGGCGGAGTCGCGGTCACGGGTTTCTCACTCATCGCCGCAACCACACCGGAACATAATCAACACGGAATGACCGAGAGCGGTCGAAACCCCCGTCTGCAATGCTCGGGCTGTGATACCTGGAACCGCGAGATGGCCCGTTTCTGCGACCAGTGCGGAAACAAGCTGGGGTGAAGTAACACAGCCCGGTTGTAGAAACCGGGCTGTGCTGAGTTCATACCAAGAGACATCGGGCGAGCCGTTATTTGGCAGGCGGTGTTGTCCCCTCGGCCTGAGCCTTGGCGAAATCTCCGGCGACAGCGATGAAGAGTCGGTCAGGGATGATGTACTTGCGGAAGCTTTCCACAACATCAGCTGTCGACAACTTCTGAATCGCAGCTTCCTGCTCGGCATAGAATTTCATCGTGCGGCCGGTGTAGAGCGTCTCTTCCAGCAGGCGAGCGAGTGCCGGGTCTTCAGTTCGCGACACGGCCTGATTCTGCAGGAAACCCTGGCGGGCTGCATCGAGTTCGGCCTCGGTAACGCCATCTTTCAGAAGTCGTGTCAGCTCTTCCTGAATGGCAGCGACCACCTTGTCGATATTGCCTGGATTGGTGATGGCATACAATGACAATGAAGCACGTTCATCCAGCGACAAGGCCCGGAACACCGAGCCCACGCCGTATGACAACCCCTCTTGCTGACGAACGCGATCTCCCAGACGCGAAGAGAGCGCCCCGGCACCAAAGATGTAGTTGCCGATGAGCAACGCCGGGTAATCGGGATTCTGATCGCTCATGGCGACCACTTCACCGCCGAAGTAAAACGCATTGGCCTTGTCGGGCGTTTCAATGCGGACGAGGCGTTGCTCGGGAACCTGCAGGTGCGCTTCGCGGGGAATGCGGGCATACTTCTGCTTGGCTTCCCATCCGCCGAGCATCCCTTCCAATTGCTTGAAGGTCTCTTCTGGATCAAAATCGCCTACGATGACCACTTGGCCCGCTTGTGACCCCAGAAACTCGGCATAGAGTTTCTTGATCGAGGCCACATCCAGTTCTTCGACCTGCTTCAATTCTTCCTGGACGGTAGGAATGTAGCGAACGTCGGTCGATGGATACGGACTCAAAGTACGTTGCACCAGGCGCACGGCTAGTGACTGCGGGTCAGTCAGTCCCTGTTCGAGATCCGAGCGTAATTGCCGTCGAAGGATTTCGAGTTCACTCTTGGGCAAGGTCGGTTCACGCAACACTTGCTGCAACAGGCTTAAGGCCGTGGACAGCTTGTCACGCTTTGTCTGAATGACAAAGGTTGCTTCCCCGGTTCCTCCGGATGAACGGAGAACCGCGAGATTTTGATCGAGTTGATCCTGCAGTTGCTGCCGGGTGAGTTGTTTGGTCCCCCGGGTCATCAGAATGGGCAGCAGTTCGGCCGCTTTGGTGAGGCCCGTCAACGAAGCCCCGGTTCCATACCGCAACGTAACGCGGCAGACGACCGATTCCCCACGGGTTTTCTTGGGCAGAAATGCAACCTGAATGCCATCAATGGCACGCCGCTCGGTTCGAGCATCGATATTCTCGGGAGAGACGTCAAATGCCTCACCCCTGGCGGCCACTTCGCGGCCCTTGTAATCCCCAATCATTTCCGCCAGTTCAGGGGTTGCCGGAATGGTGGTTCGCTGGGGTTGTTCAGTGGGAATGTATAAACCCACCGTACGGTTACTGGGTTGAAGGTAGGCCCGAGCCACGCGGTTCACATCGTCCACGGTGACTTTTTCGAGTCGGTCTCGATACAGAAAGTAGAGTCGCCAGTCGCCCTGTGCGGCCCACTCACTCAGTTCGACCGCCAACTCTGCGGTATCAGCGGCGGAGAGTTCCCGCTGCTTCAGCAGGCGTTGCCGCGCGCGATCAACTTCCTCCTCCGTGACGCCGCGATCCACGACCAAGTCGAGTGTGTCTAGCATAGTGTCGAGGACCGCTTCCGGAGAATTTCCCGTGGCCACTTCCGCCATCAATCGCATGGCACCCGGATCATGCCAGGCAAAGGCGGCTCCCGAGACATCGGCGGCTTTTTTCTGTTCGACCAGGGCTTTGTACAATCGCCCGGAGGGCTGCTGTGTCAGAATCGACTCAAGGACATCAACGGCGGCAAAATCGGGACTGGCTCCCGAAGGAATGTGGTAGACGGCCCCCACGACAGCGACATCGCCCACGCGGCGGAGTGTGACCATCCGCTCGCCGTCTTGGGGTGGCTCTTCGGTATAAGTCGCCTCCAGAACCCGCTCGGGCTTGGGAATGACGCCGAAATATTGCTCGGCGAAGCCCAAAGCCTTCTGCTCGTCGAACCGTCCCGCAATCACCAGCATGGCGTTATCAGGCTGATAATGCTTGCGATAAAATCGCTGCAAATTTTCGATGGGGACCCGCTCGATATCGGCGCGATTCCCGATGGTCGACTTGCCATAGTTATGCCACTCGAAGGCCGTGGCCATCATGCGTTGGGCCAATACAGATCCCGGTGAGTTTTCACCGCGTTCGAACTCGTTACGGACCACCGTCATTTCCGAGATCAGGTCTTCGCCTTTGACGTAGCTGTTCACCATGCGGTCGGCTTCCAGCTTGATGGCAAATTCCAGGTTGGCGTCGTTGGCAGGCAGGGTTTCGTAATAATTCGTGCGGTCGACCCAGGTGGTACCGTTGTAGTCGGCACCGCGTGACTGCAATTCCTTGGGAATCTTCGGATGCGTGGGCGTGCCCTTGAACAGCATGTGTTCAAGCAAGTGGGCCATCCCCGCTTCACCATAGCCTTCATGCCGTGAGCCAACGAACACCGTGAGATTCACGGTGACCGTGGGTTTGGAATCGTCGGGAAAGAGCAGCACCTTCAACCCATTGGACAACCGATATTCATGGATGCCTTCGATACTGGTGATGGTCATGGGCGAGGCGGTCTCCGCTCCGTGAAGTACGCTGACTGCAAGTAGAAGGTATGTCGCCGCAGGCAACCAGAGGGCTGCGGCTATCCTGGCAAACCCAAGCATGCATCTCACTCCTTGAGAGGCGAAGGCGTTTCGACCGGCATGATGCCAAGGGCCGGTTGGTGATTGTTGACGCTTCGCCCGTAGTCGACTGAATCCTGATGGTGACACAACGGTCAATGGTGCTGATCGTAACAATTGCCCTGCGGGAATGGAACTGGCAAGTGATCACAGTCGGTTGCGACTTAGGGAACAAGTTTCGTGGGCGATCAAATGCCAGGAGCCTGCCATCACTGGGATGGCAGGCTCCATAGAACCAATCGAATGCGATGTTCTCGCTAAGACTCAGGGGCCCAATCTTAGAGCGAACGAGATCTTCTGATGAGTTCGTGGCGATGATCTGTCTGCGGACGACCAATCCCGTTGGTCAGAAATCGCAGACGGCTTACACAAACTGCTTGTCGTTGTGCAGAGTTTACTTGCAGCAGCTTGGGGTCGGAGCACAGGTGCTGCAAGCCGGGGCTGCACAGCAAGTCGGAGCCGGCACCATGATCTTCTTTTCGACCATCTTGCAGACCTGGACTTCGATTTCCTTTTCGACACACACCGGAGTGCAGACCTTCACCTGTGACTTCACTTCTTCGGTCACACATTCATAGGTGGTGCACTCGTACTCTTCCATCTTGCTCTTGGGCACGGCGACGCACTTTTTGACCTGACGGGTTTCGACGACGTCTTCCCAATCGCAGACTTGCTTCTGGCAGGTCTTGACTTCTTCCTTGCAGACCGTTTCGGTCCACGAGTAGTCAACTTCTTCGGTGGTCATCTTGCAGACCTTGACCATGCACTTCTTGACTTCCGGCACGCAGGTGGTCACCTGGTACTCGTACGGCTGGTCAACGCATTGCATCTCCTGCACGGTGACTTCCACTTCGCGCTGCACGACATTCGGCACCCAGACCATTTTGGTCGCTGGGGCACAGGTGGTTCCGCAGGCCGAGTTACAAGGTGAAGCACAACCGCAGGCAATCGCCGGGGCACAGGCACTGCAGCCACCACAAGCCGGTGCACAAGGGGCACAGGCCGGAGTTTCGACGGCTTGCTGCACCCATTGACCCTTGTCTTCACAGACGGTGGTCTTCTTCACAACCGGCACGCACTGCATCACCTTGCGCACACCTTGCTTGGTTTCCGTCATCGGAACCATCACGGTGTATTCTTTTTCGACTTCTTCCCAGGTCGGCTTACAGATGGTCTTCTTGCCGGTCTTGGTGATCTGTTCCGGGACCAAAACGGTGTAGGTCACGTCAACGGTTTTCATGACCGGCTTTTTGACGGTCACTTGCACGTCTTCGGTGGTTTCCTGCCACTCAGTCCAGTTCACTTCCCGAGACTTCTTCTCGGTCTTCGGAACAATCCGCTTCACATGCGAGACGACATCTTTCATCTCTTCCTTGTACTCGGTGACCATCACCTTTTTGGTTTCGGTGACCATCATCGGTTCCCAGACGGTCTTTTCGACCATCTGAGGTTCGCACGCCGGAGCTGGTGCGGGCGCACAAGCCGCTGGTGCACAACTGGTTCCGCACGGCGCACACGTCGGCGCGGGTGCACAGGTTGCTGCGCACGGTGCACAGCAATGGCTCTTCCGATGGCCTGCGTCAGCGGTAGACGCAACCAGGCTGGCAAGAGCCGCCAACCAAAACAGAGATTTCATCAGACTAGACCCCCCACTCGATACTCAGCAAATGCCCTGTGCCCCGGAACTCCCCGGGACCCTCATGGCGATATCGATGCACATGAACCGCTTCAAACGCTACAAAACGCAACGTCGATGCATACGACCCAAAATGCTAAGCGCGCGCAGAGTACTTGTCCAGCATAAACATCCGGCTTTATCCAGTCTTCCGTAGATCAGCTGAGAGACCATGCGAGTCAGCACGTATAAGCCCGACGGCTCTGCAGTGAAGACAGAATTTTCAGTGTCATGGGCACAGGTGAAGCCCACAGGGATTTCTCTCTCGGGACCGCCATTTAGCCGACTACGGAACCATCACAGATGATCGGTGTCGGTCGGCGCGGACTGTCAGCCAGCTGTATCTTCTTCGCAGAAGAGCAGGGTGACTGTTGAGAAAGATCAGCGACCCGGAAAAGAGCGGCTACGTTTCGTCGGCGTAATCCATGAGGCTGACGACCGGGTAGGGGGCCAGACGCTTTCGTCCACTGAGGAAGCTCAACTCAATGAGGAAGCCACAGCCGACGACTTCAGCCTCGCTTTGCTCGGCCAGTTTCAGGCAGGCTTCGATCGTCCCTCCGGTTGCCAGCAAATCGTCGATCAACAGGACACGCGAACCGGCGGGAATCGCATCGATGTGCATTTCCAGGGTGTCACTCCCGTATTCCAGATCATAAGAGTGCTTACGAGTCTGAAACGGAAGTTTGCCCGGCTTGCGCACCGGCACGAATGAGGCTCCCAGTTGCAGGGCCAGAGGAGCCGCAAAGATAAATCCACGGGATTCGGCCGCCAGAATAGTGGTCGGTCGCGCGTCACGAAAGGCGTCAGCGAAAGCCGTAACGGCTCGACCAAACGCCTCGGGGGTTGCCAGCAGCGGGGTAATGTCACGAAACATGATACCCGGCTTGGGAAAATCCGGAACACTGCGGATGTACGGCTTGAGCTGGTAGGGGTCCGACATGCTGGCCAAGTTTCCAGAGAGACTGCGTGAATAACTCGCCGCACTTCCACGGCGACCTGCGGTTCGTAGTCAACCACACTCGGCCATGATCCCGCAAGTCCACGCGAATTCCGCTCCAGAAAAGCCGATCGCCGCAAGACATTCGACTGCGAGTTCTCAAGAACCGGCAGCCGAACATCTCACGGCGAACGTGCCAAACGAAGCAGGATTAGTAGCGGAACGAGGTCTGGACGTAGAACTGGGTGGCATCTCCACGCGGTGCGACCGCGTCGATGTAATTGCCATACCAGAACCACGAGTAACCAGCCTGGATATCAAAGTTGGGATTGAAGGCATACCAACCATAGATATCCAATGCCTGGCCCAGATCGCGGCCATTGCCCGGAGTTCCCACGGGCACGCCACCCACGTTGTAAGCGGTGTCGCCATTCGAGGCGAGCGCGAACCAGTGGACAGCCGAGGTCATCGAGAACTTGCTGGTCGGCTTGATATCGGCCTGCAACGAGTAATCGTACAGGTTCTGGCCGGCCAAGTTATCGCTGAGAGCCCAGTAGGCATGACCCAGAGGAAACAGCGTATTGAAAGTGTTGTCGTGACCCGATGTGGCGTTCTGGTCTCCTGAACCATAGTAGAACAGGCCAGACAGACGTGGTGTCCACATCGCTTTATTCCAGGTATGTCCGGCAATGGCGGTGAAGAACCCGGCGATCACATCCTGGCCATTGTCTGTGCCAACCTGAAAGCCTCCTTCGGTATCAAAATCCCACACGCGGAGTTGATTCCCGCAACAGTCGAGAATCGGGTGCAGGTATGCCAGGCGTGAGCCCAGCAGATGACGGGAACCATCGGGTCGGGTGGCCACGTCATCCTGCGTATCGAGATACAACCAGTACAGATCGAGAACCGTATTCTTGCGGCCGGTGTAGCTGTAATACGTCCCGGCGAAGGTCACGTCGTAGTTGGGTTGATCGAACTTGTTATCGTATTCCGCCACGGAATTGTAACCGGTCGCGGAATTCACCGGATTCACGATGAATGAATCGAGGGTGAAATCCGAACCCTTGATCATATAGCGGAAGCCTTCGAAGTTCCGGCGGGTATTGGCCCAGTCGAGCGGCGAGACCAGCCGTTGTCGGCCGAAGATCAACTCTTGACGACCATACCGCAACGTATGTTTGCCCAGATCGCCTTCAAAGAGTGCGACATCAACGAACAGATTCTGAATGTCCCAGCGATTGACGTCGATTGGCTGATCCGGTGCTTCATTTCCGAAGTTATCTGCATTGATGCCTTCAAAATAAACGCGGAAGTCGCCGTACTTGGCGTCGACATAGTGACGCCAGCGCCAGAGTTGGTTGTCGGATTGGATGGGACCGCCGGGTCGCAGGCGATTGTCTTCGTTCATATATCGGTGGCGAATTTCACCGCCGGTGGAGAGTGTCAATGGTCGGCAGAAGAGTTCGGTCTGCATATCTTTGAGTTCTTCTCCAAAGATATGCGTGTGATTCGGATCTTTCTTGTACGAGAAATCGTTCGCGAAGTAGACCGCTTTGTAGGGGCCGGTCGGCGGCAGATTTTTCGGACCAGGGAATACGGGTGGAGCTGGTTTCTTGGCCGGAGCCGCGGGGGCAGCAGGAGGAGCCTGCATCATGGCTGGCACAGCCGAAGACATGGCCGGAATGGGAGCCCAGTCATAGCTGATGGGTGTCGCCGGCAACTGGTCATTCACCGGGGCCGCCGTCGCAGCATCCAGTATGGGAGTGTCATAGCTGGAAGGCACAGGCGGGAGTGTCGCTTGCGGGTCGTCCTGGGCAGATCCCAGACTGACAATGCCGCAACAGCAACCCGTCGCCACGGCTTTCAGCCAAAGAGTCCATGGAGATGGCACGTTGGAGGTCCTTTCCTGCAGTTCACCCAAACAGCACAGGGCGGAGTCGGAAGTCCGATGGGGACAGGCTGGCCCGTGAGATTGATACGGCCCCGCTAACCCTTCGGGCGAGTAATGGCAGATTTATCGGTAGAAACTGGGGAATCGTTGATTCAACAGGTTCCACGACAGTGCGACCAGGCCGTCGGAAAGTGCTGAAAGTCGCCAGGTGACGATCGTGCCGTGTCTTGCGGCATCGTAAGATTTTCGGGTCAGAGAAATCTTACGGAACCCGAGTGGCGAGAGAAACCTTAAAGCGAATCAGGAAGCGGGGGGCTTAGGCGAACTTTGCGGTTGACCATTTGAGCCAGTCGATGTCGAATTATTCGACATTCGGCTTCCCGAAAAAATCTCGTATTGGGTAACGAGACGGATCAACTCCACGGTGGATTGCACCTGAAGTTTCTTCATCACACTCGCGCGGCGGAGTTCTACGGTTCGTTCGGTGATGTCGAGTCGGCTGGCGATGCTTTTGTTCGGGATGCCCGTTAAGACAAGTTCCAGCACATCACGTTCACGCGAGGTCAGATCGAGCAGTCGCCGACCCACATCGTTCCATACGCTGTGCTGCTTTCGTCGTGTCTGATCTTCGCTGATGGCCCGCTGCACTTTTTCCAGCAGCGTCTGCCGGTTGAACGGCTTCTCGATGAATTCGACCGCACCGCTTTTGAGCGCTCGGACCGCCATGGGGACGTCGGCATAGGCTGTCATGAAGATGACTGGCAATTGCACGCCATCGCGTACCAGTTGCTCGTATAACTCCAGACCGCTGATTTCCGGCATGCGGACATCGAATAACAGGCAACCGGGGCGGTCGTCGCGGTAGAGTGCCAGGAACTCCGCGGCCGTGCTGTAAACTTCCACGGTCAACCCGACCGACCGCATCAGATAGGTCAGTGAGTCTCGCATGTCGGGGTCGTCATCGACCACATGCACGACGGGTGGCAACTCATCCGGCATGGCAGACCTCATGCGGATTCTGGGGCGTTAAGGAGGGACGTATCACATGCCGTGGAAGCAGAATCTTGAACTCGGCGCCTCCTTCCGGGGGCTGGCTGACCGTAATCAATCCACTATGGGCATCGATGATCGAACGGACGATCGAAAGCCCCATCCCTAAGCCATCAATGCGAGTTGTAGAGAATGGTTCAAATAGCCGCGGGCGAATCGATTCGGGAATACCCGGGCCGTTGTCGCGAATCAGGATTTGAATGCGATCATCGAGAGTAATTAGTGTTTCCAGCCACAAATCGCGTTGATTGACCGGTTTCTGCTCCAGTGCCTGGGCCGCATTCTGGATCAGATTTGTCAGAACCTGGCCAATCTGCAGGACATCACATTCCAGAGTCGGGGGTTGTGCCTGGCAGAGGACATGGCAGCGCACCTGACGACGTTGCAGCTCAAAACCGCAGAGTTCAACAATCTCTTGCACCAGCACATTAATATCAGACGTGACCAGGGCATGGGAGCGGTGTTGCGAGAAACGCTTGACGCTGTGAATGATGCTGCCTGCACGTAGCGCGGCACTCAAAATGCGCTGCAATGGTTGCACCACATCGTCGAGCGTCATCTGCTGATTGGCGATGCGCGTGAGCACTCCTTCGGCATAGTTGGAAATTGCTCCCAAAGGTTGATTGACTTCATGGGCTAAACCCGCGGCGATTTCTCCCACCGATTTTAAGCGGTCAGCATGGGCCAGTTGATCGGACAGGGCCTGAGTGCGGGCTTCGGTTTCCCGGCGCTCGGTAATGTCCATGACCACCAGCACCCAGCCACGCAGTTGATCATCGTCGCTGCGCAGCCGTCTCGGCGAAACGAGACAGGTACGCTGATTCCCCACACGAGTCAGTAATGTCAACTCCCGTGGTTGCTCACTCGCCGTGTCCAGCAGCAGCGGACTCAACGTTCCTGCAGTAAAGAGATTTTCAGCCGCCATGCCACGCAGTCGATCGGCATCACGGCCTGCCATCAGGCTGAATTGCCGGTTGGAAAACTCGATGCAGCCGCGGCGATCCAACTGCAGCAGCCCCTCGTTCATGGAATCGATGACCGCCTGATACTGGTCCTCTGTGTTCAAGTATTGCTGTTCCAGCAAACCCGTCGCCGGGCGGATTGCCATGAGGTGCAGCACAACCATGGTGGCCAGAATGGCTCCGGCAATCGTCCAACTGGTTTTTTCCAGTCCCCACACGTGCTGCCGGGTTTCGGCTTCGTACAAGCTGACAATCTCGTGCATCTGTTCGAGAAATTTCGGCTCATGCTCAAGAATTGTGTCAATCAGTTGCTGTTGTTTTTCTGCAGACAGACGTTGGGGATCACCGATACCCGCGATCAATTGCGTGGTTGCGTCCCGGATAATGTCGAAGTCCGGTTGAGCCTGTTCGAAGGCGGCCTTGATGTGCTGAGGGTTTTGGCCCGGCAACTGCAAATCTGCGTTGCCCGCCTGCAACCCCTCTTGAGAGGTCGTCCACAGGTCGAGCAGTTCCTGAAGTTCCTGGCGATAACGTTCCCGCTGATCGGGGTCGGTTGCCTGGGCCAGAATCAAAGCGGTCTTGGTCAGATTTTGACTCAGCATCCGCTGCCGTCCCGAGATGTTAATCACGGGGGCATCTGAAGCGAGCCGAGCCAGCTCGGGTTGAATAAGGAACTGGTCGAGTACAATTAAAGCGGCGATACAAATGAGTGCTGCAAAGTAGCGTCGTCGGAGTGATGTTGCCGGACGTCGACTGGACATGGGAAACGCCGTGCCTGATACCAGCGATGTCCCCGAGTGGCGAAGCCATCGGTCTGGCAAAAACAGTTGAACAGGCAATCGACGTGCCATTTCTCCTCCCCCAGGGGTTTCTGAGACGTTTCTACATGGGGAATCCCGCAGGTCACATACGGAAAGTCACCATTCTAAGGGTGATTGGTCAGTTTTTGACAGAATCACCACAGAAGAGAGCTGGCATGGTGACGAGGCAGCAGATGCGCATTCTCGGCGCAAAGTTGCTCACAAACTAGACGCGAGCATTTCTGTCAGAGCAACACAAAGGCAGTGATTCCTCTGTATCTCTTGCTCCACGCGATGAAAGCGGATGTGACTTGGCGCACCGCACGTTCGGCTATCCGAAAAAAAGGCAGCTTGCTGAGCATTATCGCACTCTGCTGGACCATCCCTTGCTCTCTGGCGTCTCTCGTGCTCTGCCACGCTTGGTCTGCTTAGGGGTGAGTTCTCTCATGATCATCGCTGCTCCTCACGCTGAACGTCGAACGATTGTGGTCATCGGCCACGGTATGGTCGGCCATCGCTTCTGTGAGAAGTTGGTGGAATATGACGTTGATCGCGACTATCGCATCGTGACGTTCTGCGAGGAACCGCGGGCCGCCTACGATCGCGTGGGGCTCTCGTCTTTCTTTGCGCACCGTGATGCCCAGAAGCTCATGCTCGCGAGGATTGAGTGGTACCAGGAGCAGGGAATCGAGCTTCACATTGGTGACCGGGCGACGGAGATCAATCGCGAGCAACGTGTCGTTAAATCTCAGAAAGGTCTTGAAGTCCCTTACGATGCCATTGTGCTGGCGACAGGGTCATTCCCGTTCGTGCCCCCCGTTCCCGGGGTCGAAAAGGCCGGGGTCTTCGTTTATCGCACCATCGAAGATCTGGAACGGATGATCGAATACGGTCGCCACTCGAAGAAGGCGGCGGTCATCGGTGGCGGGTTGCTCGGGTTGGAAGCCGCCAAGGCGACCGTTGATCTTGGACTCGATACGCATGTCATCGAATTTGCTCCCCGACTGATGCCACGCCAGATTGACGATTCCGGGTCACAAATTCTCGTCAAGAAGATCGAGGCCCTCGGCGTGCAGGTCCATCTCAACACCGGCACAAAAGAAATTCTCGGCAACGGCAAGGTGGAAGGGCTGCTGTTCAACGATGGGCAGCAGATCGACATCGACATGCTCGTCATCTCGGCGGGCATTCGGCCGCGTGATGAACTCGGAAAGTCGAGCGGGCTGGAGCTTGGTCCGCGCGGTGGGATTGTCATTGATGACAAACTGCGGACTAGCGATCACGACGTCTTCGCGATCGGCGAAGTCGCTCTCCATCGCAGCATGATTTATGGCCTCGTTGCGCCGGGCTATGACATGGCGGACATTCTCGCCGCGAACCTCTGCGGAGCCGACCGCAAGTTCACTGGAGCTGATCTTTCAACCAAGCTGAAGTTAATGGGCGTCGATGTTGCCAGCTTCGGTCAGTACGAACTGGGACTCGATCAAGCCCAACCGCTGCAGTGGGAAGACCGTTTTGCCGGGGTCTATAAGAAGTTGTTCTTCACGCCGGATGGTCAGCGGTTGCTGGGCGGGATTCTCGTGGGTGACGCCGGTGACTATGGCCGTCTTTCTGCCTTGGCGAAGTTGGGAGATCCGCTCCCTTGTCCTCCCGGAGAACTGCTGGTTCCCAAAGCCGGTGCGGCGGCTGCCGGGGCTGATGACATGCCGGACGGAGCCCAGATCTGCTCGTGCAACAACGTTACCAAAGGTCAGATCTGTGTTGTCGTTCGTGATGGAACCTGCAGCACTCTCGGCGAACTCAAGGCCTGCACGAAAGCCGGCACCGGTTGCGGCGGTTGCGTGCCGATGGTGACCGATTTGCTCAACGCGGAACTCAAGAAAGCCGGCCGCAAAGTCAATACCTCACTCTGCGAACACTTCAATCACACCCGGCAGGAACTGTTTCAGATCTGCAAGATTCAGCAGATTCGCAGTTTCGAAGAGTTGGTAAAGCAGCATGGTCAGGGTCAGGGCTGCGAGATCTGCAAGCCCGCTGTCGCGTCGATCCTGGCGAGCTTGTACAACGAACTCATCCTCGATGGTCATCGTGACACGCTGCAGGACACCAACGACCGCTTCCTCGCCAACATGCAGCGGGGTGGTTTGTATTCCATCGTGCCCCGCGTTCCCGGTGGAGAAATCACCCCCGAAAAGCTGATCGTGCTCGGCGAAGTCGGCAAGAAATACGGTCTCTATACCAAGATCACCGGCGGTCAACGCATCGACCTGTTCGGGGCGGCGGTCCAGGAACTCCCGCAGATTTGGGAAGAACTCGTCAATGCCGGGTTTGAGAGTGGCCATGCCTACGGCAAGTCGTTGCGGACCGTCAAGAGTTGCGTGGGAACCACCTGGTGCCGGTATGGTGTCGGAGATTCCGTCGGCTTCGCGATCCGCATAGAGAACCGTTACAAAGGGCTGCGATCGCCGCACAAATTGAAGTCGGCTGTCTCGGGCTGTATCCGCGAATGTGCCGAGGCGCAAAGCAAAGACTTCGGCCTGATCGCGACCGAGAACGGTTACAACCTGTATGTCTGCGGCAACGGTGGTTCCAAACCACGGCATGCCGATCTGCTGGCGGGCGACCTCGATGAAGAAACCGCGATCCGGTACATCGACCGCTTCCTGATGTTCTACGTGCAGACCGCCGATCGCCTCACCCGTACCTCGGTCTGGCTCGACAAACTGGACGGGGGCATCGAGTACCTGCGCGACGTCATCATCAACGACAAGCTGGGTCTGTGCGAAGATCTCGAACGGCAGATGCAACTGGTCGTCGATACCTATAGGTGTGAATGGCGTGACGTCGTCGAAGACCCGGAAAAACGCCGGTTCTTCGAGCAGTTCGTCAATACCGACGAAACAGAGCCCTGCATTGAATTCATCTCGGAACGCGGGCAACGCCGTCCGGTCGATTGGGCTAAAGACGAGGTCATCTCGGTTGGCCAGTTGACCATGCCGGATGGTCAAGCGGTCGAAGATCATACGCCCACGGTCGAACGTCAGTGGTTCAAGGTGGGACTGGTGAGCGACTTCCCGCAGGATGGGGCCGGGACGATCAAGTACGGCAAAGTGCAGATCGCCGTCTACAACTTCACCAGTCGCGGCGAATGGTACGCGACACAGAACATGTGCCCGCACAAGAATGCGTTTGTGTTGTCGCGAGGCATCATTGGCGATCAGCAGGGCGAACCGAAAGTCGCGTGCCCGCTGCACAAGAAGACCTACTCTCTGAAGCACGGCGGCTGTTTAACGGGTGAACCGTACCAACTGCAGACCTTTGATGTCCGTATCGAAGATGACTCGGTCTATCTGCTGCTTCCGCCTGTGAATGTTCTCGACGAACAACTGGCGACTCAGAAGTTTTGTCATGGTAACAGTTCGTTTAATCGTGGCGAAAAGCCGGAATTGGCTGCGACCAGTGCGCCGTAATCGGTCTCTTGAACGGTCCTTGAATCATTCGAAGTCTGATCCCGATTTTAGAGTCTTGTCATGTCGACCACGGTGTCATCATCGCGAACGTCACCCCCGCAGGTTGAGGCGGTTGCCGCAACCCCTGCCGTGGTGACCTTGCGCACGGTGATTGACGATTATCTCGCCGAGCAGAAGACGATGACGGCGGTCGACATGTTCAGCCGCTGGCATGAGACCACGACCGTTCCCGTCCAGGCCAGGTACTACAAATCACTGATTCCTGCGACGCCCCCTGCTACGGGCGAGCAGTATGCCTTTGAAGTCGATCTCGATCGGTGCAGTGGTTGCAAAGCCTGTGTGACGGCGTGTCATACCTTGAATGGTCTCGATGAACACGAAACCTGGCGCGATGTCGGCCTGCTGCTGGGTGGAACTACGTCACTCCCGGTCATTCAACACGTGACAACGGCGTGTCATCATTGCCTCGAACCCGCTTGTGCGATCGCCTGCCCCGTGGATGCCTACGCGAAACATCCCGTCACCGGCATCGTGAAGCATCTCGACGACCAGTGCTTTGGCTGTCAGTACTGCACCCTCGCGTGTCCCTACGATGTTCCCAAATATCACGCGGATAAGGGCATCGTCCGCAAATGCGACATGTGCAGCGATCGGCTGGCGGTTGGCGAGGCCCCGGCGTGTGTGCAGGCCTGCCCGCATGAAGCCATCCGAATTCGCACGGTCGCGACCCAGCAGGTGATCGATGACTGCGAGTCGCAACAGTTTCTGCCCGGTGCGCCCGAACCACAGTTCACGCTGCCGACCACGTTGTACAAAACGGCCCGTGTTTTCCCACGCAATCTGATTCCGGCCGATTATCACACACCGAAACGCGAACACGCCCACTGGTCTCTGATCTGGATGCTGGTCCTGACGCAACTCTCGGTGGGAGCCTTCATCGCTGAGTTCTGGTTGACCTCGCAGCTGGGATCTCTGATGAGCGAAACCAGCACCGAAGTCGTGAGCCTCGGCAGCGTTCCCGGTTTGACGGCACTCGCCCTGGGATTGATCGCCATCGGGGCCGCGACGTTACATCTCGGTCGGCCCAATCTGGCCTTCCGGGCAATCATCGGTTTGCGACATTCCTGGCTGAGCCGCGAAATCGTGGCGTTTGGACTCTTCGCGAAGTTGGCCGCCTTGTATGCCACCTCGTCGTGGTGGATGCCCTGGCTCGACATCGACATGAACTGGCAGCCCTGGTTAGGACTCGGCGTCGCCGTCTCCGGATTGGCGGGCGTCCTCTGCTCGGTCATGATCTACGACTTCACGCAACGGCCGTTCTGGAACGGTCCGGAAACCACCGCCAAATTCCTAGGCACCACGGCCGTACTCGGACTGGCCACACTGTTCGCGACGCTCGCCATCACCTCGGCATCGCGAGGACAATTGATTGAACAAGGCCCGCTATTATGCCGTCTGATCGTGATGGCCACGGTCTTCAAGCTGTTATCGGAAATGCGCGTCCTGTGGCATCTGCGTGACCGATCTAACACCACGCAACGCCGGTCGGCACAGTTATTGGTTGGGGAACTCCGCTCCACTCTGGGGCTGCGAGTGGTAGCCGCCGTTCTGGGGGGCTTCGTTATCCCATTGTTGCTGTTGTCTCAACCCATGTCGGTGTGGTCGCCCGAGACCCTTCGGATGGGGGCATTAACTTGTGGCGGACTCCTGCTCCTTGGCGAATTGACGGAACGCTTTCTGTTCTTTTCGGCGGTTATCGCCAATCGCATGCCGGGAGGGCTGAGCACATGACGGCTACTCCGACACCGAAATCGATCTGGCAACATTTGCCACAACCTCTCGCGGAAATTCTGCATGCAGAGCAGGGGCCCCTTACGCGGGAATTGCTGCTGGCTCCGGGGCAATTCGGACTCGGCAAAGTTCCGGCGAAGCAGGCTCCCGATGCCACCACCAACATGGTGTGCGGCTACTGTGCCACGGGTTGTGGTCTGAAAGTTCATATGCGGGACGGAGAGGCGATCGGTCTCACGCCGACTACGCAGTATCCCGTTAATCTGGGCATGGCCTGTCCCAAAGGCTGGGAAGCCCTCGAAGTTCTGAAAGCCCCGGATCGCGCGACGACACCTCTGTTGCGGAATCCCGACGGTCGCCTGGAGCCCGTGGACTGGGAAACCGCCCTTTCGAAGATGGTGGCGGAATTTCAGCGACTGAAGGCTGAATCGGGGCCGGAGTCGGTGGCGTTCCTCAGCACCGGTCAAATTCCGACGGAAGAGATGGCGTTGCTTGGAGCCGTGTTCAAATTCGGCATGGGCTTCGTCCATTGCGATTCCAACACCCGGCAATGCATGGCGACCGCTGCCACGGCCTACAAACAGTCATTCGGATTTGATGCTCCTCCTTACACATACGCCGACTTTGAAGAATCCGATGCGTTGATCTTCGTGGGTTCGAACATCTGCCTCGCGCATCCCATCATGTGGGAGCGGGTGATGCGGAACAAACGGCGGCCGGAAATCATCGTTGTCGATCCGCGTCGCACCGAAACGGCGATGAATGCCACTCAGCATCTCGCCATCC
Source organism: bacterium (assembly GCA_016125225.1). Classification (GTDB taxonomy): domain Bacteria; phylum Planctomycetota; class Planctomycetia; order Planctomycetales; family Planctomycetaceae; genus DSVQ01. The sequence continues at coordinate 351,073 of WGME01000013.1, forward strand.
AGCCGAAAAGCGATTTGGTATTGTTCTACGGAATCGCGAACCAGTTGATCGAACGTGGCTGGATCGATCATGACTTCATCGCGGCCCACACCTCCGGGTTCCATGAATTCGCCGAGTTTGTGCGGCAGTTCCCGGTCGATGTCGTGCTGGAACGCACCGGCTTAACCAGCGAACAACTGGAACGGTTCGTCACCACCATCCATGAAAAAGAACGCGTGTCGTTCTGGTGGACGATGGGGGTGAACCAGAGTTACGAAGGGACACGCGTTGCTCAGGCACTCATCAATCTCGTGTTGATGACGGGGAACATCGGGCGATTAGGGACCGGTGCGAATTCCATTACCGGTCAATGCAATGCGATGGGGTCCCGCATCTTCGGCAATGCGACCAATCTGTTCGGCGGCCGAGACTTCCTGAACGCGGATGACCGTCAGGACATCTCGTCGATGCTCAACATTCCGGTCGAAACGATTCCACAGCAGAACAGCCTGGCCTATCACGAAATCGTGGAAGGCATTCTGCGGGGCAAGATTCGGGGTCTGTGGGTCATCGCGACCAATTCGGCTCATTCGTGGATCAATCAGGAACACTTCCGCGACGTGATCGACCGGCTCGATTTCCTCGTGGTCCAGGACATGTATTCCACCACGGAGACAGCCCAGCAAGCCGATCTGGTGCTGCCCGCCGCGGGGTGGGGCGAAAAAGAAGGGACCGTCATCAACTCCGAACGACGGATTGGCCTCTTCAAGAAAGTGGCGAAAGCTCCCGGTCAGGCCCTGGCCGACTTTTACATCATCAAGTCGGTCGCTCAGGCCTGGGGTTGCGGCGAGATGTTCGCTGAATGGACCTCGCCCGAAGCGGTGTTCCGGATTCTGCAGCGATTTTCCGCCGGGCGTCCCTGTGACTTTTCGGGGATCGAGGGTTACCGCCAGATTGATGAAGCCGGGGGCATTCAGTGGCCTTATCCCTCAACAGAGGCTGACGATTCCACGGAACGCCGTTTGTTTGCCGAGGGACAGTTCTTCCATGCCGATGGCCGGGCCAAGTTTCTGTTCGATCCACCGCGCCCGATGCCGGAACCGCCGACGGAAGAATTTCCCTTTGTGCTGTTAACCGGTCGCGGCACCGCCTCACAGTGGCACACACAAACCCGTACGGCGAAGTCGGCCGTTCTCCGGAAGCTCTATCCCCAAGCGGTCTACGTTGAGATTCATCCGGAAGATGCCCGGCGACTGAAAATCTCGCCGCAATCCTGGGTTGAGGTCTCTTCCCAACGGGGCACCTTGCAGGCACGGGCATTCGTCTCGCCGACGGTGCAACCGGGGCAGGTTTTCATCCCGATGCACTATGCGGAAACGAATCGGCTGACCGATTCCGTCTTCGATCCCTATTCCAAGCAACCATCGTACAAGGCCTGTGCAGTCCGTGTACGACCCTGGTCTGGTTCTGTCCCTTCTTCCCGACATTCTTAGTCTTAGAAAGTGTTTCATGGTTACGCAGTTTGCTGGTGGTGGAACTTCTCGACTCTGGCTGGCCGTAGGCCTGCTGGGCGTGGTGGCCTGCGTGGGGTGTGGATCTTCCACGCCGCCCGCTACAACCGAAGCTGCGCCCGATTCCGGTGTGATGACGGCCAAGCCCGATCTGGATGCGGCTGCCTTGCTCGCCGAAGAAGAAAAGTCGCTTGAAAAGCCGGAGCTGAAGTTCGGCTTCATCAAGCTCACCGACTGTGCCCCGATTGTTATTGCCAAGGAACTGGGGTTCTTTGAACAGGAAGGCTTGTCGGTCACCGTCGAAGCGCAGGCCAACTGGAAAGTTCTGCTCGACCGCGTGATCAGTGGCGAACTTGACGGGGCCCATATGCTGGCAGGTCAACCGATCGCCGCAACCATTGGTTTCGGCACCAAGGCCCACATCGTGACTGCCTTCAGCATGGATCTGAACGGCAACGCGATCACCGTTTCGAAGAAAATCTGGGAAGAGATGCAGGCCGCCGATGAGAAACTCAACTCGCCGACTCCGCCGCATCCCATCAACGCGTCAGCCTTGAAGATCGTCGCCGACAAGTACAAAGCCGAAGGCAACCCGCTCAATCTGGGGATGGTCTTCCCGGTCTCCACGCACAACTATGAGCTGCGGTACTGGCTGGCCGCGGCGGGCATTCACCCCGGTTTCTACACGCCGGAAGATTCCCGCGGAATGATTGACGGCGATGTGCTGATTTCGGTCACGCCGCCGCCGCAGATGCCCGCGACTCTCGAAGCCGGCACCATTCAAGGTTACTGCGTGGGTGAGCCGTGGAATCAACAGGCCGTGATGCGCGACATCGGTGTCTGCGTGGTAACCGACTATGAAATCTGGAACGACAACCCGGAGAAGGTCTTCGGCGTCACCAAAGAATGGTCCGACAAGTATCCGCAGACCCACATCGCGGTCGTCAAGGCGCTCATCAAGGCGGGCAAATGGCTCGATGAAGTCGATGACGCTGGTGAGTTCAAGAACCGCAAGCAGGCTTGCGAAATCCTCTCCAAGAAGGATTATGTCGGGGCCGATGTCGAAGTCATTGCCAACAGCATGACCGGCACGTTCCTGTTCCAGAGTTCGGATCGTCAAGCTCAACGCGACTTCAACGTCTTTTTCAAGAAGTACGCCACCTATCCGTTCTACAGCGACTGCATCTGGTATCTGACCCAAATGCGTCGCTGGGGGCAGATCGCCGAAGCCAAGGACGATGCCTGGTATCACGAAACGGCCAAGTCGATCTACTTGCCGGATATCTACCTGCAGGCTGCCAAGGAATTGATGGCGGAAGGTGTGATCGCGGAAGCCGACGTGCCGGCCAGCACTGATGGTTACAAGCCGCCTACCAAGCTGTTCATCGATGGCATGGAATACGACGGCCGCAAACCGACGGCATATGTTGCTCAATTTGAAATCGGTAAGAAGGATCAGTAAGCCGGTCTTGGCTGCTGATCATCGACATGCAAATCCTCGGGTCCATGTCTCTGCGTGAGCCTCACACGCAGAGACACTTTTCAAGATTCGCAAAGAACTACCTGTCATGAAGATCAAAGCCACAATCTTAAATGGTCTGCAACTGGCGGGGCTGGGGGCCTTCGATCCCGTCGTCCGTCTGCTGAGCGGAGAGAATCCCTCGGCCCAGCTTCCCAAGATCGGTCAGTTCATCCTGATGCCGATCGGCGGGTTTGCCTTGTTTCTGGCGGTGTGGACGATCGCGGCCTCATCGATTCAAACCCGCTACGGTTCGATTCCGAATCCCAAAGCGGTCTGGGTCGCGGGGAGTCAGTTGCTGGCCGCTCATCAGAAGACCACAGCCGATCGGCAACAGTTCTATGTCGATCGTGACAAGCAGGCGAAAGAATACGTCGAGAAGGCGGCGACACTACGGACAGCCGCCGCTGATCCGAAGAATGCCGCCTTGAAAGATCGGCTGGATGAAGCCGCTGTAAAGAACGATGGTCTCGCGGCCTCGACCATGAAACGCAAATATGCGGGAAGTCCGTCGTACCTCGATCAGATCCGCACGAGCTTGCTGACGGTCTTCACGGGTTTTGTGCTGGCATCTGCCATCGCAATTCCCGTGGGGATTCTATGCGGACTCAGTCCGGTCTTCATGGCCTGCGTGAATCCGTTTATTCAGATCTTCAAGCCGGTCTCACCGTTGGCATGGCTGCCGATCGTGATGATCGTTGTCGGTGCGCTCTATACGACTGATCCGTCTGAAGCCTGGTTCGAGAAATCGTTTATCAGTTCCGCGATCACCGTCGCCCTGTGTTCATTGTGGCCGACACTCACCAATACCGCCCTCGGTGTCGCCTCGATTGATAAGGACTACATCAACGTCGCCCGGGTGTTGCAGTTGAGTCCATCCTCGCGCGTCTTCAAGATCATCCTTCCCGCCTCGTTGCCGTTGATGTTTACCGGCCTGCGGATTTCGCTCGGCGTCGGCTGGATGGTGCTGATCGCCGCCGAAATGCTGGCTCAGAACCCCGGCCTTGGCAAATTCGTCTGGGACATGTTCCAGAACGGCTCGAGTGAAACCCTGGCCCAGATCATGGTGGCGGTGTTCACCATCGGGGGGATTGGGTTCCTGCTCGACCGCATCATGATTGTCTGCCAGCGCATGGTCAGCTTTGATTCGGCGGTGTCAGCATGACAGGCACCACACCCTCAACAGCCGGAGAACCTTCGATGGCGTTTCTGGAACTGGACGGCGTCTCCAAATCGTTCACCGTCAATGGCAAAACCAAGCCTGTGTTGCGGGAGATCAACCTGTCGATCGAGCAGGGAGAGTTCGTCGCGATCGTGGGTTTCTCCGGCAGCGGCAAGACGACGTTGATGTCGCTGATGGCGGGCCTGATCCTACCCGATGAGGGCGAGGTCCGCCTGCATGGGGAACGAGTGACGGGACCGAGTCCGAATCGCGGGATTGTCTTTCAGAACTATTCGCTGCTGCCCTGGCTGACCGTCTTCGAGAATGTGAAACTCGCGGTCGATCAGGTTTGTCGCGGTTGGACGACAGAGCGCAAACGAGAACGAGTGCTCGAATACCTGAAGATGGTGAACCTGTCACCCGCCGCACAAAAGCGACCGGCACAACTTTCTGGCGGAATGCGGCAGCGGGTTTCCGTGGCGCGAACCTTGGCCATGGACCCGGAAGTGTTGTTGCTCGATGAACCGCTGGGAGCCCTCGATGCTCTCACGCGGGCCACGTTGCAGGATGAAATCGAACGCATCTGGGAACGGGATCGCAAGACCTGCGTGCTGATCACGAACGATCTCGATGAAGCCCTGTTGCTCGCCGATCGCATCATCCCTATGACTGCCGGACCGGGAGCAACGCTCGGGCCGTCTTTCGCCGTCGATGCCGAGCGGCCGCGTGATCGTCGGGCGATCGCCAAGGGAGCCGAGTTCAAACACCTGCGCCGCGAACTGACGGAATGGCTGCTCACGGTGGCTCGCCAGCAGCCCACGCTGCCCGTTTCCGCACCTTCGTCGCCTCAACACCCTGTTGTTTCAGGAGCCGCAACATGAATCCAGCAGCCATCGATCGATATCTGGAACTGTGGCGGATCACCAAAACATATCAGGGTGCGGCCGGACCGGTCTCTGTCGTCAAAGACTTCAACCTCACGGTGAAGCAGGGCGAATTCATTTCGCTCATTGGGCACTCTGGCTGCGGCAAGTCGACGGTCTTGTCGATGGTTGCGGGTCTCAGTGAACCATCGAAGGGGGGGCTGGTACTCGCCGGCCGGGAAATCACCGGTCCGGGGCCTGATCGCGGCGTCGTCTTTCAGTCGCCCTCTTTGCTGCCCTGGTTGACGGCCTTGCAGAATGTCACGCTGGGGATTCGCCAGGTGAAACCCACAGCGAGTCGCAAAGAAATCGATGAGATCGGTGCCCACTACCTGACGCTGGTCGGTTTGGGCGACGCACTCCACACGCGTCCGCCGGAATTGTCGCAAGGGATGCGGCAGCGAGTGGGGTTGGCCCGCGCTTTCGCGCTCAATCCCAAAATGCTGTTGCTCGATGAACCCTTCGGTATGCTCGATTCACTCACGCGCATGGAACTGCAGCAGATTCTCATTGATCTGTGGCTCGAAGATCAGAAGACGGCACTCATGGTTACTCATGATGTTGACGAAGCGCTGCTGCTCTCTGATCGTGTGGTGATGATGACGAATGGTCCTGAGGCAAGGGTGGGGGAAATTCTGGAAGTGCCATTTGCCCGGCCGCGTGATCGTTTTGCTCTGATTGAAGACCCACAGTTCGAGGCGCTGCGTGACCAACTGGTCGGCTTCCTCGAAGATCATGCCGTGGGACATGCCGCCGAACGAGTGGCTCAACAGCGCAGTGAGAAGACCGATTCAGAGTCCGGTCTTCCCACGGTGACGCCAGCAGAATTAGTCACCGTGGAGGACGCTTGATGGGGCACCGAACAGTAACTGTGAGCGGGTCTAAGGTGCTGCAACGAGTGCCTGTCGCGAAGACTGGCGGTCGAAGGCCCGTTGACGTTCGGCAGCGGTCTCGGCATGCACGTGGCGCAGGAGTCGTTCCTGAGCATCCGAAAGTTCGATGCCGCGGCGGTTCATAGCCGCTCGTGCTGTCTCCAGGCACCGCTCCATGGGAAAGCCTTCGATGATCTCGCCATGCCAGACCCGCGTGAAGGATGGAATGTGTTTCGGCAGGAGTTCACCACCCGGCAGCATCTGGCACATCACGCCGACCGAGGTACCTGTGTTGAACAGACTGCCGATGGCCGTTTTGGTGTGATCTCCCAGGAAACAGCCCACTTTCATCTGGCCGGTTTCAACGGCCTCGCCAGTGAGGGGCACACGCACGGTGGAGTAATCATTCTTCAGATCGCTGTTGGTCGTGAGCGCCCCGAGATTGCACCACGGACTCACGAAAGCATGACCGAGAAACCCGTCGTGATATTTATTCACGTAGCCTTGCAGAATCGCCCCTTCGACTTCGCCCCCCACGCGACAGACCGGACCCAGCGAGCAGCCCTCGCGCAGATTCGTCCGAAACAATTGTGTTTCGCGGCCGATAAAGCAGGGGCCTTCGATGCGGGTGAACGCCTGGATTTTCGCACCGACATCGATATAGACCGGGCCTTTACGGACATCGATCACCACAAACGGGTCAATTTCCGCCGTGGGGTCAACGGACAGGTTTTCCAGCGGACCCACGATAGCGGTCTGAGTCGGTAACACGCCGGCTGATTGAGTTACGCGGTTGCGGAAATCGACATCGAGTTGTGTGGCGTTATGATGCACCAGATCCCACGGGTATTGCACCAGTTTTCCCGGTGATTTGACGCGTCGCCGGCTCCGCGCGAGTTGTGTTGCACCTTCCACGATCCCGCTGGCAAGCAGCACGGGAGCTTCCAACGGATCGACCGTGATCCAGGCGATCTCGCCATCAATCAAACCGACCGCATCGGGATCGCAATGGCCTAAATCCTGCTGATCGCACAGCCAGCGGCCATTGACCAGTAAAGTGGGGGCCTGGGATAGCCAGACCAGATTATTGAGATGAGCTTCGGGGTGTTGCTCGTGATAGGTTTCGACCAGTGCCTCGCGCAGAAAGGCTCCCCAGTCTGTCACCCGTCCGGATCGCAGAATGCGTTCGCGAACCGAGAAGTGTCCGCAGAGAAGTTCAAACACGGGTCGCAGGCTGGCAATCGGGCCGAATTGCGTTGCTCGTTCGTCTTCAAAAAATGCCACCCGCATCGCCTGCGTTCCTTGTCGGGAACCTCTAATCATCCACCCAGTCGGGGGGGAGAATTTAGGCGAAAAGCGGCGGCTGCGGGAAGACGAATCTGCGGGCCGATCGGGATTTTCCCCCGTCAGCCCGCAGGGTCATGCACATATCAAGCGGGAACGGCGACCCGGGGAGCATACAGTGCGGCTTTGCAGGAGCGAATCCGTTCAAAGGTGTCAGTGACACCCAGCACGGTTTCCGCAGCCCCTAAGGCCAGAAAGCCATCCGGTCGCAACATCTTGGCCATCCGATCGAGAATCTGCTTCTTCACATCGTTCTCAAAATAAATGAGCACGTTGCGGCAGAAGATCACGTCGAAGCTGCCGAGATGCTGGAACGGTTCGAGCAGGTTCAGCGTGCGGAACCGAGTCCATTTCCGTAGTTCCTCTTTGACCCGCCAGCCTCCCGATTCCTGCTGGAAGTACTTGATCATCATTTGAATGGGCAGGCCACGTTGCACTTCGAAATGCGTGTAGACCCCCGCCTCAGCGCGACTGAGCGTGGCCTTCGACAAGTCGGTGCCCACGATTTCAACGTGCCAGTCGTTCACTTCGGGAAAATGTTCCCGGAGCAGAATCGCCAGTGAGTAGGCTTCCTGCCCTGTGGAAGCAGCAGCCGACCAGATCCGCAGGCGACGCAACGAACGGCGGTTCTCGATCAGCTTCGGCAGCAACTGCTCACGCAGTTCATCGAACGGCGTTTTATCGCGGAAGAACGACGTTTCATTGGTCGTCATGGCCTCCACGACACTGCTGCTCAGCGATTCCGGCGGCGAACGTCGCAATGCCAGAACCAGTTCGGGAATGCCGTTGAGGCCAAAGCTTTGTGCCAGCGGCAACAGCCGTGCTTCCAGCAGATATTCCTTGGAAGCTCCGAGCGAAAGCCCCGATCGATCCAGGAGAAATTGCGTGAGGAAGTCATAGTCTAATGCAGCAATCATCGCGCCAACTCCAGGCAAGTGTGCAGAATGCGGGGGCCAATCTGATCGAGTGGCAGAACTTCGTGTGCTAGACCCGCACGCACCACCGCGCCAGGCATTCCCCAAACCACACTTGAGGCCTCATCCTGGGCGATGAGCCAACCTCCACGTTGTACAATCGCCGCTGATCCTTCTTTGCCATCTTCACCCATTCCTGTCAGCATCACAGCCAGGAGCGACTGACGGTAAACATCAGCCGCTGTTCGGAACAACGGATTCACTGACGGGCGGCAGTAATGCTCGGGGGCCGCCTGTGTCAGGAGCGTGCGAACGGGGCCGTCCCGTCGATCCAGTTCCATGTGGTAATCGCCCGGTGCTACATACGTGTGCCCCGGCTTGACATTCTGCAGATGGATGGCTTCCTGAGCGGGACGTCCTGAGTCCATCTGAATATGTTTCGCCAGCATGGGTGTAAACAAGGGCGGCATGTGCTGCACAATAAAAATCGGCAGCGGGAAATCGCTCGGCAGATCGCAGAGAACTTTTCGCAACGCCTGCGGACCACCGGTACTGGTACCGATAACAACCGCCGAAATTGCATGCTGTGGCCCGCGCGTCGTCGGACTCGAAAACGCCGCTGTGGGTTTTGGCTGAGTTGACGCCACAGACGGTCGATCACTGCGGCCGAGAGCATGAATCAGCGGCAACAGGTCTTTTGATAGTTGGCTGATGCTGTCGCTGACACTGCTTGACGTGGGTTTCGCGATACAACCGGCGGCACCTAGAGACAAGGCCCGCAGCGTGGTGTCTGCACCTTCGCTCGTCAGAGCACTGGCCATGATCACGCGGATTTTGGGAAACTCGTGCTGGATGCGTTGCAATGCCGTCAACCCATCCATGACGGGCATTTCGACATCGAGGACAACGACGTCAACGCTCAGGCGGCGGAGTGAGGAGAGTGCCGCTTCGCCATGCATGGCGGTACCCACCAACTGCAGTGTGGTATCGCTTTCAATGGCACGAGCCAGCAAGCCCCGCACGACGGCAGAGTCATCGACAACCAGCACCCGAATAGGGTTGCCGCTCATAGTACGCCTACTTCCTGAAGTTTCTCGAGCATGATTTCCTGGGTGTAGGGCTTCATGATGTACTCGTTGGCTCCGGATTGCAGGGCGTCCATAATCCGGCTGAATTCGCCTTCTGTCGTACACATGACAATTTTCGGCTGCGGAAGATGCCCATCGCTGCGGACGGTTTTCAGAAACGTGATCCCATCCATGATGGGCATGTTCCAGTCCAGCAGGATTGCATCGATTTCCGGGTGGCTCTTCAATACGGTTAACGCCTCTGAGCCGTCTTCCGCTTCGAGAATCGAACAGTTCGACTGACCCAGCATGCGACGGGTTGCCAGCCGCACTGCCCGAGAATCATCGACCAGGAGTATGGTTTTCATGACGTTTACTGCCTTGGAGCTACACCCCGGAGCGGGGCTAGTCTTTCTTGAAGGGGAGCATCCTCTGCCCGCTTACAACATGTCGGATATCTTGAGATTCGTACGATGAACAGCCGCTTTCGCCAGCTTTTCGGCACAAGCCTCCGTCGCCGTACGCTACAACCGGAAAAAAACAGGGGCCACGAACAGCCGTGAGGTATTCGTGACCCCGTGCAGCAGTTGTTTGTGCACTATTAGAGGCTGCGCATCCGCTTGAGGAAGTCGTTGGTAACCTGATCCAGCCGGACCGATTCCTGAGCCAGACCTTCCGCAGCGACCAGAATGTCGCTCGCACCTCGGCCACCTTCGTCTGCGGCTTGCGAAACCCCAGCGATGTTCGATGAGACTTCCGCGGTGCCACGAGCGGCTTCCGATACGTTCCGCGAGATTTCGTTGGTCGCGGCCGTCTGTTCTTCCACAGCACTGGCGATGGTGGTCGAAATCTCATTGATCTTACGGATGCTCTCGCTGATGGTGCCAATCGCGGTGATGGCCACCCCGGTCGAGCTTTGAATGGCACTGATCTTCTGGCTGATTTCTTCCGTCGCCTTGGCGGTTTGACGGGCGAGTTCCTTCACCTCGTTGGCCACCACCGCGAATCCCTTACCCGCTTCACCGGCACGAGCCGCTTCGATGGTGGCGTTCAAGGCGAGCAGGTTGGTTTGCTGAGCGATCGAGGTAATCACCTTCACCACCTGGCCGATTTCGTTGCTGGAATCGCCCAGTTGTTTAATGGTGACGTTTGTCTTGTCGGCCTCGGTCACCGCCATGGAGGTCATCTTCGACGCGTCCTGAACATGGCGAGCGATTTCGGTAATCGACTTGCTCAACTGTTCCGCCGAAGACGAAACCGTTTCCACGTTACGGGTCGCTTCTTCACTGGCAGCCGCCACCACTTGAGATTGACGGGCTGTTTCTTCCGAAGCCGCCGCGAGGTTCTTCGAGCTGGCCTGCATTTCGGTTGCGGCTGAAGTGACGATCTGGACCACGCCCTTCACATCGCGTTCGAAGTCGTCGGCCATTTTCACTTGGTCGGAAATAATCGACCAGGTCACCATCGGGCCGATGTATTCGCCCTTCGCATCGGTAATCGCTGAGACCAGCAGGTCGAGCGTTTCCGGACCGATCTTGATACGGGCCTTGTGCGGCAGATTGCGAGGATCAGCCAGCAGACGGCGCTGCATTTCCGGGCTCTTATGCAGAATGTCGTAGCTCTGGCCTTTGAGTTGTTCCGCCGGAACGGGCAGCAGGTGTTCGATCTTCTTCAGCGTTCGCAGCGCCGAGGGGTTGACATAGGAAATCTTGGAATCGCGGCCCGCAAAGACCACATTGATGGGGAGGTTATCCATCATGTTCTGGATGCGTGTGGCTTCTTCGCGGGCCTTGAGTTCGGCCGTCACATCTGTGGCAAACTTGACGACCTTAACCAGCTTGCCTTGAGCGTCTCTGATCGGAGAATAGATCGCGCGAATCCAGATCTCGCGTCCACCCTTAGCGATCCGCTTGAACTCGCCGGTGTGGTGTTCTCCACGGTTGAGCTTGGCCCAGAATTCGCGGTAGTCGCTGGTTGCCCGGTAAGCATCATCCACAAACATGCTGTGGTGCTTGCCCTGAATTTCTCGCAGGGTATAGCCTAAGGCCGACAGAAAATTTTCATTCGCGTTGACGATCGTGCCATCCAACTGGAATTCGATCACGGCGTTCGTTCGATCAACCGCTCCCAATTTTTCTGAGGCGTCGACATATTTGGCCTGCAATTCTGCAATCGCAGTCACATTGTTGAAATAGTAGGCCGATCCTACGGGACGCCCATCGTCATTCAGAACGACGCGTTGTGTGACTTCCAGTTGAGCCTCGCCAACAGGCACGACCAAGGCTTCGTGAGCCGTGACCTTCTTCAGGCTTGGAACCGCTTGTTGCAGCCGAGAAAAGGCATTGCCGACCAGTTCTTCAGATCCGAACCCGAGCGTCGCGGAAAGATCATGCAATAATGATTGTCCCGCGGCATTGATGTACTTCACTTTTCCCTGTGGATCGACCAGCAAGGCCGCCAGGGGGGCTTGTTCGATGAGTCCGTAGAACTGCTCGACCCCTTGAGTCGCTGAAGGCGAGGAAGCGAGCGTTGTCGTCGAGTCGAGAGACATGGCTGGACTTTCTAATGGAACACTGCGCGACATCGTCGCCGGAAGAGGGGCAAAATTGTTTGTGGGTACGGTATGTTCGGGGAGTCGTTCTGGCACATGCGGGGAGGCATTGGCCGGAATCGAATCTCCAGGGGCATCGCTATGAGAGACTGCAGCGGGGCAGGTCGATGACACGCTTGCCGAAGTCTCAAGATTGATCGCTAGAGTCAGTTCGTTGTCGAGATAACTCGTTATTTCCTGTAGTTCACTGGAATCCAGATGGCTTTGTCTCAGGGCCTGTTTCAGGTGACGGAGAACCCGTCTTAATCGTTTTTGTGCTGGGGTATCCCGGCATTCGGCGTTCAAATAGTCGCGGACAAATTTCTGCCAGTCGGCCTGATCTTCCCTGGCTCGCAGGACCACCAGAAAACTTCGTAACCAGTGATCGTGAATCGCATTCCAGTCCAGCGATTTCTCTGTCGGTGTGCCTCGCGTGTGCTGCTGGCACACATAAGTGGTGTAGCGTTGCATCCAGGCGGCTAGGTGGTGGCGGACATCGGCGAACAAAATCTCCGAGCGCACCGGCAGGGTAAGCCGAGCGTGACTCGTGCCTGCCGAAGTCGGTGGACATATCGCGATCTCTTCCACGTCGTGACTCAGAACTCTTTAGTTGCGAGATTCACCATTCCGGTGTGGTGTGCCATTCAGTGTCAAAATCGCGGTTAAATCGAGCACGACGAACAATCCTTGTTCCAATCGTAATACTCCCTGGACCAGCGACCGCCAGCGGGCATCCAACGTGCGCGGCGGTGGTTCCATTCGCAGGCCATCCACGCTGATCACATCGCCCACTTCGTCCACCAGCAAACTGAACGATTCGCCGTGAAAACGAACCACCACATTCATGCTGGTTTCGTTCGCTTCCCGGTCGGGCAGACCCAGTCGACGACGGAGATTCACCGCTGTGACGATTTGGCCGCGAAGATTCAGCAGACCTGCGACTTCGTTCCGAGCCAACGGTGTGCGGGCAATCTGTTGGCTGGTCAGCACTTCTTGAACGGTGCTGACAGGGACACCCATAAGTTCGCCATCAATGAGGAACGAAACGTACTGTCGATCCTCCTGCACGGTATTCGATGTGCTCCGTGGAGCGGTCGGTGCAACGGCCTGACTCATGAGAGCACCCCCTTTGATCGGGCACGCTGGTGCCACAGGTCTTTGAGCGATGTGGTCAACTCCTGCGGATCGAACTTGGGCAGCACAACGTCGGCGCCGCAGGCCCGCAGGCTGTCATGGAACTCACTGAATTCGGCACCTGTCAGAACGACGATGGGACGTTCCTCGCCTCCCGAGCCCTTACGTGCCCAGTCCGAAAGTTGGGTCAGGCGGGGATCTTGACCATCGGCGTCGCACAGAATCGCATCGAACACGTCGCCATGTTCCAGCATCTCTTCGGCACGGGTGACGGTCTCGGCGATGGTGACTCGGAAGCCCGCTGCCTCACAGGCGGTCCGGACAAGTTGCCGGAAGAACAACGATTCCACCACCACAAGCAACCGGCGAACCGATGCTTGGGCTTCGCGACGGAACCAGTTGGGGTTGGTCATTTTCAGATAATGCTGCGTGTCAATCACATCCGTGGCTTTGCCGTCGATCACGGCTGTACCGAGTGTGCCCGAACGCTTAGTTCCGTTGCGGATGATCAGCGGTTCTTCGAGGATGTCTTTGATCTGGTCGACAATCAGGCCCAGAGCATTGGAACCGTCGGAGAAGACCACCACGGGTTGAAGATCACGCAGCGGTCCGCGGCTGCGGCTGTCGGCCAGGTTGACCAGCGGCAACAGATGGCCACGGTACTGCACCAGCATGCGGTCGCCACTCCACTCGATGCTGGTCCGTGGGAACTCTTCCAGCCGTGAAACGAGAGACAGTGGGACGGCCAGCAACCGATCGTCTTCGGTGCTGACCACCAGCAAGCTGGTCGGCTCGATCTGATCTTCCGATTCATTGCGGCCAGCGTTGGCGGCAGTCGTGGTCTGGTTACTGTTGTTGCTGTACCGCCCGGCAATTCCAGCCACGTCGAGAATCATGATGACGCGGCCATCGCCGAGAATCGTTGTTCCCTGATAGACGTTAATATCTTTGAGCAACCGACCGACCGGCTTGACCACGATTTCCTGAGTGTCGAATACTTCGGAGACAATCAGTCCCAGTTGTTCTTCACCCACCTGGACCACGACGATGTAGAGGTCGACATCATCATCCTGTGTCGAAGCTTCGAGACCCAGGACTTCCCGCAATTCGATCAAGGGCAGTAAGCGATTGCGAAGCCGGAAGACCTGTTGATCGTGAATTCGTTCGATGCGTTTCCGTTCTTCGGCTGGTACGCGGACAAGCTCCACGACACCCAACTGCGGTATGGCGAAATGAATGCTGCCGCTTTCGACGACCAACGCCGAGATAATGGCCAGTGTCAGCGGGATTTTGATGCGGATGGTCGTTCCCTGGCCGAAGATCGAATTCAGTTCGACCGTGCCGCCGATTCGTTCGATCTCAGTCCGCACGACGTCCATGCCGACGCCGCGGCCAGAGACGGAGGTAATTTGTTCGGCTGTCGAGAACCCTGGACGGAAAATCAACTTCTGGATTTCCGAATCCGACATCGAAGCGGCTTCGACTTCGGTGATCAGGCCTTGATCGAGCGCTTTCCGCAGAACGCGCTGGGCATCAATTCCTTTGCCATCATCCTCGACACAGATGATGACATGGCCCCCTTCGTGGTAAGCCCGCAGTCTGAGAGTGCCGTGTTCTGTCTTCCCCATTTGCCGTCGGACGGCCGGGGATTCAATCCCGTGGTCGACCGAATTCCGCACCATGTGCGTGAGGGGGTCTTTGATCGCGTCCAGCACGGTCCGGTCGAGTTCGGTCTCGGCACCGAGCATTTCCAGCTCAACCATTTTGCTGGTCAACCGGCACAGGTCGCGGACCAACCGGGGGAGCTTGCTCCAGGCGTTGCCGATCGGTTGCATCCGGGTCTTCATGACCCCTTCCTGCAAATCGGTCGTCACGCGGTTGAGCAGCGAGATGGGTGCCGAAAATCGGGACTCTTCTTCGCCGCGAACCAGTTGCAAAAGTTGATTACGTGTGAGTACCAGTTCGCCGACAAGATTCATCAGCAAATCGAGCACGTCAACATTCACGCGGATAGAAAGGTCGGCGACACTTTTGCGGCCATCCGCGCCGGCTTCCGGCGATTCATTGGTATCGGCCGCAGTCCGGACTGCGGCGACAACCGGTTCTGCCATCACAGGTGCTGGTTCCAGTACTGAAATCTCAGTCATACCAGTAAGTGGGGCGGGTGTCCGATCAGACTGTTCGGGCTTGGATGCCATTGGCTCGACGGGAGCCGCAACAGGCTCGGGCGTAGCCTCTGGTTCGACCAGTTCCATTTCAGGTTCGGCGCTAACTTTGGGAATCGGATCTCCCAACGAGGCCAGCAAATCCAGGCGATGAATCAGTTCATTGCTGTTCAGATTGGGTTCCTGGCCCCCTTCTTCCAGCCCGGCCAGCAGTTCTTTGATACGGTCGATGCCGTCGAGAACCAGCGAAACGGCGGGCGGAGAGACCTCGAGACGCCCGTCACGCATGCGGCCGAGCACATTCTCCGTGGCGTGCGCGACCAATCCCAGGCGAGACAGCCCGATGAATCCGCACGTTCCTTTAATTGTATGGATCGTACGGAAAATGCTGCCCAAAAGGTTCAGGTTGGAGGGTTCACGCTCCAATTGAACAATTTCGGTATCCAGCCGGCCGAGATTTTCCCAGCTTTCGGCCAGAAACTCTTGCAGGATTTCGTCTTCCATCAGCCGCTATCCAACCCGGAGAAGGCGGTGTACGAGAAGCGATCCGTCGCGACAAATGCGAACCGACTGGACGCAGAGGCCCGTGTTGATTGGCAGATAAGACATCGACTCAGCGGCGCAGCTTTCATGGGAAGACAAATGGATTTCTCTCCAACGGAGGGAAATGATGGACACCGCGAATCGAATAGTCGGGAAGAATCGGTAACGTGAAGTTTTTATCGGATGACTTCCCTCCCGATGGTACGATGCCCTCAACCACCGAACTTGAGGTCTGAACTTAAACCCCGTATGATTCGCCGCGTAGGGTTTGAAGGGGTGCTGCACACTGGTTGTCTGTACCCGACCCACCGAGGAATGTATCCTCGACATCTGTCAATTACCGCATTCGCAAGGAGGAGCAGTCGTGGCTCCGGTTCGAGTTGCAATTAACGGTTTTGGTCGTATCGGACGTGTTGCCTTCCGCGCGATGGCGGCCCGGCCCGAAGAATTTGAAATTGTCGCCATCAATGACCTCGGCAAGCCCGATGCATTGGCCGTCCTGCTCAAGTACGACAGCATTCAAGGCCGGTTCCCGGGAACCGTCTCGGCCGATGGCGATTCGCTCGTCGTCAATGGCAAGAAGGTGAAGGTTTGTGCGGAACGCGATCCGCGCAGCCTGCCTTGGAAAGACCTTGCCGTTCAGATTGCCCTCGAATCGACCGGTTTCTTCACCGGCCGCGCGAAAGATGGCAAGCCGGGTTACGACAGCCACATCGAAGCTGGTGCTTCGAAGGTGATTCTGTCGGCTCCCGCCAAAGACAAGCCCGATCTGACCTGCGTGATGGGTGTCAACGATTCGGAGCTGAAGCCCGAACACAAGACCATCTCGAATGCCAGCTGTACCACCAACTGTCTGGCTCCCGTGGCCAAGGTGTTGCAGGAAAACTTCGGGATTGCTCGCGGTCTGATGACCACCTGCCACGCTTACACCAACGATCAGCGCGTGTCGGACCAGCTGCACGACAATATCTACCGTTCGCGTGCTGCGGCTGTAAACATCATCCCGACGACCACTGGCGCTGCCAAGGCCGTGGGTGAAGTTCTGCCCGCCTTGAATGGCAAGCTCACCGGTATTTCGCTGCGGGTGCCCGTGCCGTGCGGCAGCATCGTCGACCTGGTTGCGGAAGTCGAAAAAGACGTCACCGTTGACGATATCAACGGTGCGATCAAGGCCGCCGCGGAAGGCCCGCTCAAGGGCATCCTCGAATACTGTGTCGATCCGATCGTCTCCAGCGACATCATCGGCAATCCTCACAGCTCGATCTTCCATGCCGAGTGGACCATGGTCATGCAGAAGCGCATGATCAAGATCCTGAGCTGGTATGACAATGAATTTGGTTATTCGAATCGGACTGCCGATTTGATCTCCAAGGTCGCCAAGCTCGGCTAGTTTCTTCCGGAATCCTTCGGGACGGCTGCGGCGATCAAAACTGGTCGCCCAGCCGCCCGGATTCTGCCCGCAGACAGGATGACACTGGCATGCCAACGCGGACGCTCGATGTCACGCGGCCGGTCATGGCCCCGTCTATGCTCAAATGCGACTTCGCCAATCTCATGGCTGAAGTCCGCACATTGGAAGCGGCTCAATCCCAAATGCTCCATTGGGATGTGATGGATGGCCACTTCGTGCCCAATCTTTCCTATGGAGCCATGGTCATCGAACGCGTTCGCAGCCAGACGGACCTGTTCTTTGATGCCCATCTGATGATTTCCGATCCCGCCAAGTACCTCGACGATTACGTCAAGGCGGGGTGTGATGCCATCACGTTCCATATCGAAGCCGTGCCTCAGCCGACGGAATTGCTGCAGCGGATTCGCGCGGCGGGCGTTAAAGCGGGATTGGCATTAAACCCTGCGACACCCGTATCGGCTGTGGCTCCATTCGTTGCCGACTGCGATCTGTTGCTGGTGATGAGCGTGAATCCGGGTTTCGGTGGTCAGGCCTTCATGCCCGATGTCTTGCCCAAAGTGACGCAACTGCGGCAACTGGCGCGACCAGAGGCATGGATTTCGATCGATGGCGGCATTGGTCCAAAAACCATCGCCGATTCCGCCGCAGCCGGGGCACAACTTTTCGTGGCTGGCAGTTCCATCTTCGATCAGCCAGACTATGCCGCCGCCATGCGGGATATGGAAGCCCGTGCGGCAGGACCACGTTAGACTCCGGTGCGTTCGCCGGTTTCAGGAATTGAGTGATGAGTGACGCGACTGCTCCCGAAAACGACAACGATCAGGCCCCCCGCAAAAAACGCGGCGTGCCCGAAGGTTTGTGGATTCGCTGCGATAGTTGCAAGAACACCGTCTTCCGGATGCAGGTCGAAAAGAACTTCTACCTCTGCCCGGATTGCGATCATCACTTCACCGTGCCAGGTCTGGTCCGCATCCAGCAACTCGTCGACGAAGACAGTTTCGAGGAATGGTGGCCGGAACTGACTCCCGTCGATCCCCTCGGCTTCGTCGACTCCCGGCCCTATCGCGACCGTCTGGTCGCTGAGCAGAAGAAAACGGGCATGAAAGAGGCCGGCATCGTCGGCCGTGGTTACATGCGCGGCCGCCCGTTGGTGCTGGGACTTACCGATTCAGCCTTCATCATGGGCAGCATGGGTTCGGTGGTCGGTGAGAAGTTGACCCGCGCCATTGAACGGGCGACAGAACTTCATTTGCCACTGGTCATCGTCAGCGGTTCCGGTGGTGGTGCCCGCATGCATGAAGGCATCATGTCGCTCATGCAGATGGGCAAAGTTTCTGCGGCGTTGGCCCGTTATCAACGCTCGGGTGGGTTGTTCATTTCCGTTCTGACCCATCCCACGATGGGGGGCGTTGCTGCCAGTTTCGCGTCGCTCGGTGATCTGATTATCGCTGAGCCGAAAGCTCTCGTAGGCTTTGCTGGTCCGCGCGTTGTCGAAGCGACTGTGAAGGCCAAGTTGCCGCCCGGCTTCCAGACCAGCGAATTCCTGCTGGAACATGGTTTCGTCGATCGCATCGTGCCGCGACCGCAATTGCGGGCTGAAATCGCTCGCATGATCGACTACTGCGGCATGTAAGTCAGTACCTGGGCTGCCAACATCTCTAACCGTAGCCTTGTGCGCCGCGGTCGAGCATGTTCTCTTATCAGCATTCACTGATGTCGTCATCGCGTGAGAGGGCCATACTCTCACGTCACATCTTGAGGAATGTCTCCATGTTTCGCTGCGCGCTCCGCACGAGTCTGGCGTGTTTACTCTGTCTGGCGGTCTTGTCATCCCCGATTCAAACTGCGGCGGCAGAGGCCGAGCCATCAATTTTCCAGGCCGACAATCTCGTTGCCTGGTGCATTGTTCCGTTCGATAGCCAGAAACGGGGACCGGAAGCCCGTGCGGCCATGCTCAAGAAGCTAGGGATCACGAAGCTGGCATACGACTACCGTGCCGAACATATCCCCACGTTTGATGCAGAAATTGACGCGCTGAAAAAGCAGGACATTGAACTCACGGCCTGGTGGTTTCCGACCACGCTGAATGACGAAGCGAAGCACATTCTCGATGTGATTGCCAGGCACGAGATTCATCCGCAACTGTGGGTGACCGGCGGAGGTGGACCGACCGCGAATGCCGAGGAACAAGCCGCCCGCGTGAAAGCTGAAGCGGCCCGCATTCGTCCCATTGCCGAAGCGGCGGCGAAATGCGGTTGCCAAGTGGCCCTCTACAATCACGGCGGTTGGTTCGGCGAACCCGAAAATCAGGTCGCCATCATTGAGGAACTGAAACGCACCAATGCCGGGGCCAACGTCGGCATCGTCTACAACCTGCATCATGGGCATGCGCAGATCGATCGTTTGCCGCAGTTGCTCAAGTTGATGCAGCCCTATCTGCTGGCCTTCAACCTCAACGGTATCGTGCCGAACGGTGACCAGATTGGCCAAAAGATCGTGCCGATTGGTGCGGGCGAACTCGATCCGCAGTGGCTCAAGATTCTGGAAGAGAGTGGTTATACCGGACTCATCGGTATCCTGAATCACACTGATCATGATGCTGAATTGCGATTGCTCGACAATCTCGATGGACTCGCATGGTTGCGGTTACAAGCTCAGGGCAAGAAAACGGAACGCCCGGCGTATCGAACGTGGCAAACGCCACAAATCACTGCGACGAATATCGGAGAAGTTTATCCGGGGAAAGCGGCGTATCGACAACCTCCGCTCACCGTGGAATGTCGCGTCACCCTTGCCGATGCCCGCGGCTACAACATCCTCGTTGCTAATGACACCAAGTCGTCGGGAGCGCATTGGGAACTCTTCACGCATCCGGGCAGCGGAAAACTTTCAGCCTATCTGCCGGGCTATGAGCCTGACCATGTTCATAGCGATCGGGCCATTTGTGATAACCGGCCGCACAATGTAGCAATGCAGTTCGAGCCGCAGCAGGTGCGATTGTTCGTGGATGGTGAACCGGTGGCTCAACAGGCGCTGAAGCATACCGGCCGGCCCGAAGCCCCTGGTGGCTTTGCGATTGGTCGGCTGGTCGAAGGCGGCCTGACGTCGCGTGGCTCCATCGAATGGGTTCGCATATCAGAAGGGGTTCGCGAGATCCCCGCGACTTCACCACAGCAAGTCGAGCGTGATGCCGAGACCATTGATCTTTGGACATTCGCGGCGGCGCCGTCCAACAAACCCGCTACACCCACGGTCTCCGAGTACGATCCAAAACGTGTCGCCCAGATCGTGGCGGATGCCGCGAAAAATGGCGATGCAGGGCAGGGGGTGTTGGTTTTTGCGTCGGCCAAGTTGGCCTGCGTTTCCTGCCACAAGATTGGCGCGGTCGGCGGATCGGTCGGTCCCGAATTCACCGCGATCGGCAAGCAACGCACCCCGGCTCAGATCGCGGAATCGATTCTCTGGCCCAAACGCGAAGTGAAGCCCGAGTATCAAACGTGGACCGTGGTGGATGATTCCGGCCGTGTTGTGCGGGGCTACAAAGTCCGTGAGGATGCGAAAGAACTCGTCTTGCGCGACCCGGCTCTGGGTGTTGAACACACCTTCGCCAAAGAAGCGATTGAAGACCTGGTGGAATCGGGAACACTGATGCCGGACGGTCTCGCAGCCGCGATGACTCCCGAGCAGCTTCGCGATGTCGTCAAGCTGCTGAGCAGTCTCGGCAACGACGCCAGCCTCACCGTAGATTCCATCGCACAAACGATCTCGCGGTCGCAGGTGCATGGTCCCGCGCCTTTTGAGTTCACACGCGATCCAATTCATCCGGAAGACTGGCCGAGTTGGCAGGCAAAAGTGAATCGCGACCGGTTGTACGACTTCTATGCAAAGGAAGCCGATTACTTCCGACCCATGGACCATGTGCCGCCGATGCTGCCGGAGTTTCCCGGTCTCGATGGGGGCGTGCTCGGGCATTGGGGGAATCAGAACGAAGAAGTCTGGGCGGATGACCGCTGGAACCAGACAATTCTCGGTTCCGTGCAGGCAGGCATCTTCCGTGCGAAAGATGTGCTGGTGCCGCGTGGCGTCTGTGTCCGACTCGGAGATCAGGGCGAGTTGTCCGCCTGCTTTAACCCCGAGACATTGACCTATGACGCCGTCTGGCACAAGGGGTTCGTGACCTTCTCATCGGTGCGTCACGGTTTCATGCACGGCTTGCAGATGCAGGGCGAACTGTTGCCGAAACCCGCCGGGACCAAACCGACCGAGCCGTTCCGTTATCTCGGCTTCTACCGCGATGGCCCCCGAGTGGCGTTTGCCTACCGCATTGGCGATGTCGAATACCTCGATGCTCCGTGGGTCAAAGACGGCGAGTTCGTGCGTACGGTCGCTCCGATTGCCGAACACCCCATGAAGACGATCGTGCAGGGAGGCCAACCGCAATGGCCGCAGCAACTCGTGGTCACTGGTACCATGGGAACCGGCTCGCCCTATGCCGTCGATACCATTCCGCTCCCGTTCGAGAACCCGTGGAAGGCCCTCATTTTCTGCGGCGATCATGACTTTCTTTCTGATGGCTCGGCTCTCGTTTGCACTATGCAGGGCGATGTCTGGCGCGTGACGGGTTTGAATGGAGATCTGTCGAAGGTCACCTGGCGGCGGTTTGCGTCGGGGCTGCATCATGCCCTGGGGCTGAAGGTGGTCGATGACGCCATCTATGTCCAGGGGCGTGATCAGATCACGCGACTCTATGACCAGAACCTCGATGGCGAAGCCGATTTCTATGAATGTTTTAGCCAGGCCTTTCAGACGTCATCGGCGGGGCATGATTTCATCTGTGGGCTGGAACGCGATCCGCAAGGCAACTTCTATACGGCGTCGGGCAATCAGGGTCTGCTCAAGATTTCGCCCGATGGTCAAACGGTCGAAGTGATCGCCACTGGTTTTCGCAACCCCGATGGATTGGGCATCACGCAGGATGGCCTATTGACTGTGCCCTGTTCGGAGGGGGATTGGACACCCTCTTCGATGATTTGTGCCGTGCGGCCGGGGATCAACAACACGCACATAGATGCGGCCAAACCGGTGGGAGGATTTATCCCACCCTACTTCGGTTATGGGGGGCCGAAAGAGGGGCGAGCCCCTGATCTGCAGCTGGTCTATATCCCCCGTGGACTCGATAACTCCAGCGGCGGGCAGATTGAAGTGACGAGCGATCGCTGGGGACCGCTACAAGGCCAGATGTTGCACTTTTCGTTTGGAACCGGGTCGCATTTCCTGTTGCTGCGAGACGAAGTCGCGGGCCAACTGCAAGGAGCCTTGGTGCCTTTGCCGGGCGAGTTTCTCTCTGGTTCCCATCGCGGACGGTTTAACCCCGCTGATGGCCAACTGTATGTCTCTGGCATGGCGGGATGGGGCAGCTACACACCGGACGATGGTTGCTTCCAGCGCGTGCGTTATACCGGAGCCGATGTGCAACTGCCGACAGGGTTCCATGTGCATCAGAATGGTGTGCGGCTGACCTTCAGTGCTCCGCTGGATCAGGGCATCGCCTCGCAGCCACGGAATCATTTTGCCCAGGCGTGGAACTATCGTTACAGCGGCGGTTATGGTTCGGCTGAGTTCTCGACCAGGCACTATGGTGCCCGCGGACACGATTCGCTACTTATCACCCAGGCCCGAATTCTCGATGATGGCTCACTGTTTCTGGAACTGCCAGAACTGCAACCCGTTAATCAGTTGCACATACGGGTGCAGGTGGCAAAGGATCAGTTTCGCGATTTGTTCCTGACGGTCCATCGGCTCGATGAACCCTTCTCGCAGTTGCCTGGATATCGCGCGGTAGCCAGAACGATCGCACCCCATCCCATCGTGACTGACCTGACCATTGCCACCAACAGCGTGCCCAATCCCTGGCGGAAGCGGAACAAGCAGGCTCGACCGATCACGATTGAAGCAGGCAAGAATCTGACATTTGCCACGCGATCATTCACCGCAAAGCCCGGCGAACTGCTCGCTGTCACGCTCAAAAATCCTGATGTTGTGCCGCACAACTGGGCGCTTGTTAAACCGGGCTCGTTGTCACGCGTTGGCGAGCTGAGCAACAAACTCATCGCCGACCCGGACGCGGTTGCCCGGCATTACATCCCGCAGACCGATAACGTGCTGTTCTACTGCGATGTCGTCAGCCCGCAGGACGAGTTCACCATCTGGTTCAACGCGCCGAAAGAACCGGGGCGGTATCCCTACCTGTGCACCTTCCCCGGGCATTGGATGGTCATGAACGGCGAGATGATCGTCGAATGATCGGTATTTAACGGCGACGCCAGTTTCGCCAACCGGCATCGATGGCTCCGAGCGTCACACCGACCAGCAAGCCGCCCCAGTGAGCCAAGTTTGCGAGTCCCATATTGCTGAACCAACAGATGGCGAACCAGACCAGCATCCACAGGGCGCTCTGTTGATCGATGCCGATGCCGTCGCTGGGGTCGAGTTGACCTTTCACCCAGACATAACCAAACACGCCAAAGACGACCCCCGAAAGTCCCAGGAACCATGGTCCGCCGAACTGAAACTGCATGGTGTTCGACACGGCGGCGATCAACAGGGCCATGCCGAACAGTGCCGCGGAACCTTTCCGCCGTTCGATCATCCCCCCGAGCTGCCACCACCACATCAAGTTGAACAGAATGTGCAGCGGCCCGCCGTGCATGATCGCGGGGGTCACAATCCGCCAGTATTGACCACCCTCGATCGCCGACCAGGTACTGTCCGTCGAGAAGAACAAGAGTTCGCGCAGCCCGCGCTGATTCCCCGTCACCCAGGTATCCGCAAACACAAAGACGCACAGAATGATCACGCCGATGGTGATCGGGCAGTCTCCCGAGGATCGGGAATTCCATCGCTGCGATAGGTTGACGGTATTGCGACGGGCCGCTTTGCGTTGTGCGACCAGTTCTTTGAGCCGCGCATCGGCCTGTTGCCGTGCGATGAGATACTCTTCCGCATCGGGACTCGCCTGAAACTTTTCCAGTTCGGTTTTGGCGAACGGCATGTCGTCGTCATCATGGACCCAGATCGCGGTGCCTGTGGCGTCATCGTCAAGACTGCATTTCTTGCCCCGCGCAATGAGGAAGTCCTGGAATCGCTCGGCGTGATCCCGACGAGGCAGGGTCACCAGATGACGCATGGGCGGAAATCCATTTCAGTGGGATCGAATCTGTGCGAAGGTCTATTCGCGACGCTTCACCAGTCGACCATGAATGACCAGTGCGAGCAAGAGTACCACCCCTAACAGAAATGGTCGCAAGAGATCGAACTGCGTCACCCAACTGGCTTCCAGCCATTGAGACTTCCAGCCAGCGGGTAGTGGGCTTTGCTTGATGAGCCGCTCGACATTCATCAGATTCAGACCGACTTTCAGCGTGGTGAAGGTGAGCACGCCGATGATCGTGCGGCCGATGCTTCCTTCGCCGCCAAACAGACTGGTGCCACCCAGCACCACACAGGCGACGGCATCGAGCAGGAGATCGGCATTCTGATCGAGACTCACGCTGTTCAGCCGCCCGGCGTTCACCAGTCCCCCGATCGCCGCAGTCAGTCCGCAGATCGCGAGGCAGCGAATGACCACGAGGTCGGTTCGCACGCCAGCCAGCCGGGCTGCTTCTCGATTCCCGCCGGTCATGTAGACATAGCGACCAAAACGCGTGTGCTCCAGCACGATGTGAGCCACCAGCATTACCACGGCGGCCAGCACCGCCGATTGCGGAATTCGTAACCCACCGAACAGCCGCCAGCCATCGTTACCAATTTTCGTCAGTACGCCCGGTACCGCGAATTTCTCGCTCTTGGTGAGAAAGCGGGCCAAACCCAAGGTGATGTTCATCATCGCCAGGGTGATGATGAAGCTCGGCAGCCCCGACGAAATCGTCAGCCGCCCCGAGATCCACCCGCAGATCGTGGCCAGCACGATGGGAACCCCGATGACGAAAACGATGGTCAACGCACTGGCCGCATGAGCCGTGCCTTTCGCTCCCGCCGCCCAGGGTTGTTCCCACATCACTCCGCACACGCAGGCAGACAGCAATGCCACCATGCCGACCGAAAGATCGATCTCGGCACACAGCAGCACATATGTCAGCCCGGTGGCGACGATGGCCAGTACCGCGCTCTGCTGCAGGACGAGGGATAACGTTCCAAAACTCCAGAACTGGTCGACCAGCAGGGTGAAGACACCCATGATCAGCGCCAGCGACAGGAGCGGAGCATAGTCGGCCCAGTGAATTTGCCGCGGAGTGGCCGATGCTTTGGCTGTGGCCGGCTGCGCATTTTCAGTCATGACGTTCCAGCTCCCGTTCGGCTGCATGCATCAGATCGGCCTTGGTCACGAGTTTCCCCGAGAACTCCGCAGTGACCTGTCCGCGGCTGAAGGTCAAAATGCGATCGGCGTAGGTCAGCAGCATTTCCGGTTCGGTCGAGGCCAGAATCACGGCCGCCCCCAACTTCTGCTGTTCTCGCACCAGTCGCATGATTTCGGTCTTGGCATGCACATCCATCCCACGCGTCGGCTCTTCGAGCAGCAGCACATGAATGGGGCCCAGCAGCCATTTCCCCAGCACCACCTTTTGCTGATTGCCGCCAGAGAGCTGGCCCGCCGGTTTGCAGGGATCGGGGGGGCGACAGCCGACTTGCTCGAGCACAGGTTGACTCACCATAACTTCCTTGCGGGTGGTGATCCAGCTTCCCACGGAAGTCGCCAGATGAGCCAGTGTGATATTGCGGGCAATGCTGGCTCCACGGACCACCGTCTGGCCGCGATCGGCCCCCACCAGCACGACACCCTGTTCAACGGCATCAGCGACATGCCGAATACGACGAGGGGAATTATCGATGCGGATTTCCCCGGCCTGTACCGGTTGCGCTCCGGCGATGGTATGCAACAGTTCCTGATGCCCCGCGCCCACAAACCCGTACAAACCCAGGCATTCCCCTCGATGAACCTTGAAGGACACACCCGTGAAGCAGCCACGACGGGTCCAGCGATCAACGCGCAAACGGATCGGCTCCTTCGATTCTGGTTTCAAGGTGACTTCCGTGGCATCCTGACCCGCCGCCGCTGTTTCTCCACCCACCATCTGTTCGATGATGGCCCGGCGATTCAGTTTCGCGGACTGATCCGTCAGCAACTTGCGGCCGTCGCGCAAGATGGTGACGCGATCACAGACGGTGAGCACATCTTCGAGAAAATGGCTGATGAAAATCAGCGAGACACCGCGCGACTTCAAGGTTCTCATCAACTCGAACAGACGGCGAGCTTCCGGAAGGCTGAGCGCACTGGTCGGCTCATCGAGAATCAGCACGCGCGCACCGCTGTGTAGCCCGCGGGCAATTTCGACCATCTGCCGGATGACGAGCGGAAACTCTCGCAGCGGTCGTGAGACATCAATATCGATGTCGAGTTCCGCGAGTGCCTGCCGCGCTTCGCGCCGCATTCTGCGCCAGTCAATGTTGCCGAACCGTGTGCGGGGTTGGCGGCTGAGAAACAAATTCTCGGCGACGGAGAGTTGCCCGATGCCCGATAATTCCTGATAGACCATCGCGATGCCATGAGCGATGGCCCGCCGTGGGGAATCAAGCCGGATCGGCAGTCCGCCGAGGTGGATCTCGCCGGTGTACTGCGGGACGACGCCAGCCAGGACTTTCATCAGCGTGCTTTTGCCGGCTCCGTTGCAGCCAACCAGGCCGTGGACTTCTCCGGCCTGCACATCAAAATCGACATCGACCAGCGCGGAGACGCCGTGGTAGGCGACACCGATCTGGCGGCAGTCGAGCAGGGGAGTGGGGTCGGGCATGGATTGTCATTCACGAAGAAACAGCGCTCGGCGTTGCCTCGCGGCTAATCTTACACGAGGCAGTGCGTGTCGTCGGCGAGGTAGTACATCGCCGCGAGGACGTTTGGATCATCCCGCGTGACCAGCGGGCCAGGCGTGATGATTTCCAACGGCACGGTGTCCATCGCTTCCTTGTTGCGAGCAATAAACTGGCCAATCACGAGCGCGGTGCGATGGATCCGGCAGACCGGGTTCACCGCGGTGGCGGCGAGGCGGCCATCTTTCACGGCGTCTAATCCATCACGCTGGCCATCAACTGCTGAAATCACCATGTCTTTGTGAATGGTGTTCTGAATGGCATCGACACACGCCAAGGCCATGTCGTCACTGTGGAAGAAAGCCCCGGCGATGGGTGTCGTTTCCTGTTGCAGCAGTGATTCAAATGTGTTGCGGGCCTTCTCTTTCTTCCAGTCGCACCAGCGGACTCCGCCGCCGAGGACTTCAGCATCCGGATAATTGGCGACCACGTTTTCAAAGCCTTGCTTGCGGCCTTGAGCGCCGCTGTGAGCACTCAACCCGCCGATGTGAATCACCTTGCCCTGGCCGCCAATCTTCTTGAGCATATATCCGGCCGACATCTCGGCCATGTTGACATGATCGGGAGTGACTTCGCACCAGACACCGGTGTCACGCATCTGGTCCATGGCGACCAGCAGCGTGTCCATCGAGATGACAGGAATGCCACGCTCTTGCAATTGCTTGACCGGGGCGGCGAGGGAATCGATCTGCACCGCCTGGAAGCAACAGAAGTCCCAGTCGCGATGGACGATGGCATCGATCTTGTTGCGTTGTTTCTCAGGATCGAATTCGCCGTCGATCCATTCGACTTCGATATTGAGCAGTTGGCCCCAGAGTTCGGCGGTCTTCTTTCCCAAGGCACACCAGGTGCTTTGCAGTCCGGCATTGGAGAAGCAGGCTTTGAGCGGCCGCGAACCCTGAGCGGACGCGGATGAACCAGCAGGCTGGGGGATTTCGCCGCTACATCCGGCGACACCCGCGGCGGCGGCAAGAGAACTGACACCAGCCAGGTGCAGGAAGTCACGACGTGATGCGGGAGCGTCCGCCATAGTCGACTCACTTTTTGACAGAGGTGCAAAACTGATAGATGAGCCGTTATGGTGACCGACCGCGAGACCTGACGCAAGTTACCGCGTGCGCAGCAGCAGTTCGCGCTCATTCAGATATTGCACGAGGGCATCAGCCGGGCTGTGGCTGGTATCGACTTCGACACGTTCCACGCGATTCCGATGGCAGAGATCGTCGAACTCCTCGCGAAACTTCCGGACTGCTGAGAGATAGGCGGTTTTAATATCCTCGGTCTGGGTCAGAACTTCATCGGTCGATTCGAGACCCTGGAACTTCACCATGCCCTTCAGGTCGAAGGTCAATTCGTGATGATGGAGGACGTGGAACAGCACGACTTCGTGCCGGGCATATCGCATCCGCTGCAGCACGTCTTCGAGGGCACTGAGATCGGTGAAGAAATCGCTGAAAATCATCACGATTTCGCGGCGATCCATGCGGCTCAAGAGTTCCAACAGGCACTCGGCCATGTGGGTTTTCTCGACAGGTTGAATCTCATCGAGATGTTGCGTGAGTTTGACGATTTGTGCCGGGGTGTTGCCGGGGGGGACATGACCGCGGACTTCGTTATCAAACGTGGCAAGGGCCACTTTGTCATGCTGGCGGACAATGGAATAAGCCAAGGTTGCAGCGAGTTGCGAAGCATACAGCAGTTTCTGCTCGCGACCTTCGCCGTAGCGCATGGATGCGGAAACATCGAGCAGCAGATGGCAGACGAAGTTCGTCTCCATCTCGTACTGCTTGATGAAATAGCGATCGCGTTTGTAGTAGACCCGCCAGTCGATGTGTCTCGGGTCGTCGCCAGCAACATACTCCCGGTGTCCCGCGAACTCGACGGCAAATCCAGCCAGCGGCGATTTGTGTCCGCCCGCGAGATTCCCCATCACGAGCTGCGAGGGCTCGATCGGCCGTTCCGCGGTCTGTTGCAGAACTTCCGGGTCGAGATAACGCGAGAGCACGCTGGCGGACATATCAACAGGTTCCTTCAGGCCGGCTCAACGGCTTCGGTGATTTCCAACGCGTCTTGTTCTGCGGTTTCCACGGTATCGCCGCCGGAGATCCATTCCATCAGGAACGGGAATTTCTGGATAAAGGCCGCGATTTCCGGTGGATCGAGTTGCCAGAATTTGAGCACATGGGATGACTTGCGGTTGCCATCTTTATTCGGTGGGCCGAACTCGGTGAGTGTCAGATAGACTGGTTCGTCACCCTCGGAGTTACGATGTGGCGGGCAGATCCAGAACTCCGCCTGGGCATAGCCCGGTTCTTCCGTCTCCAACGGAACCAAAGCCGCGATCAGTTCGGGATGGGAGCGGGTCACCAGCGCTTGTGCTGCGGCGAGAGCACTGCCAGCCTGAAACTTGACGGATTTAGAAACCATCCAGCAGCGAGCTGATTCTGCATAGGGTTTATTGCCAGCGGTGGCGGCCATTCCGGCGGCGATGCAGGCCATCATGAGCCATTCGACGGCACTCATAATCATGTTCATGTAATAGTTGGGCGGACCATGAGCCTTCCCGACGTCGCCGATGGTATCGACTTCCCAACGCATCATCATGTAATCGGGCAGGATATCCACCCGATGCCAATGCTCCCAGCCGGCATTGGAAAGCATGTCGAGGTGATAGTGTCCGAGATAGGTCAGCGTGCCCATGCCGAAGCCGATGATGCCGGCGAGCAGCCAGTTCCGGCAATGTGACTGCCGGACGATTAACATAGCCAGCCCACCGACGGCGAATCCGGCCGCCAAGGGGACCAGAATAAGCAGGTAAAAGCCGATGTACTGTAACCCCATCATCGCGGCGGAGACTGCCAGGGCCGCGATGCTGCCCATGAACACGCCCCACAAGAACGAGAAGAAGCGCACGCGTCCTGAGGTGGAGTATACGGCCCGGTCGGGTGGGGGTTTCAGTGCCATCGCAAAGACCTTGGATGCGGACTGACGGGTTCGTGAAGTGCTTGGTCCTTAGTCTGCCGAGTGACGGGGACAATGTCGAGCCAAAGGAGCCATTCTTCACGCGACCTTCGCGGGGCGATAGGTCCGCTCAGGTGAGACATGTTCCAGCAACAGATCAATCAGGCGATCGCTGTTGACCCCGGCGGCTTGAGCGGCATAGTTCGGGGCAATGCGGTGACGTAACGCCCCGCGCGCGACGGCCTGCACATCGCCCACGGTCGCATGATAACGGCCATAAAGAATGGCCCGGGCTTTGGCGGCGGTCACCAGAGTCAACACACCGCGCGGACCTGCTCCCCAACTGACCCATTTGTTGACGAATTCCGGGGCTTCATCGCTCCGTGGTCGTGACGAACGGACGAGCATCCAGGCATACCCCAAGACCTGATCACTGACGGGAACGTTGGTCACCAGTTTCTGGAACCCGACAATTTCCTCGCCGGAAAGAATGGGCGTGATGCTGCCGAGTTGGCCAGACGTCACACGGCGGGCGACTTCCCACTCGTCATCACCCGTGGGGTAATCAACCCGGATGTGCAGCAGAAAACGATCGAGCTGGGCTTCCGGCAGGGGATAGGTTCCTTCCTGTTCAAGCGGATTCTGAGTGGCCAGCACAAAGAAGGGATCGGGCAGACGGTGGATCTGACCGCCCACCGAAATCTGCCGTTCCTGCATGGCCTCCAGCATGGCCGCCTGGGTTTTGGGGGGCGTGCGGTTGATCTCGTCGGCCAGGATCATGTTCGCAAACAAAGGGCCCGGAAGAAATTTATACTCCCGTTGGCCCGATTGGAGATTCTCCTGAATCACATCAGTGCCGGTGACATCGCTGGGCATCAGGTCGGGGGTGAACTGCAGCCGTTTGAACGACAGATGCAAGGCCTGTGCGAGCGAACTGACGAGCAAGGTTTTCGCCAATCCCGGAACCCCTTCCAGCAGGGCATGTCCGCGTGCGAAAACGGCGATCAAGACCTGTTCGATAACATCGGCCTGGCCGACGATCACCTTGGACAGTTCATCACGCAGTTGGTTGTAAGCCTGTTCGCAGCGCTGCACCGCGGCGACATCGTCTTGCGGGACCGGTTCGGTCATTCTGGAAATCCTGATGGTCGAAGGTCTAATGTTTATGTTCGATGGTTGAAAAGCCGCCACCGCTGAGTGGCGGGGATTTTTTTCCTTGGTCGGTCGTTCTGCTCTTTGCTCAATCGACGCTTTGGAAATAGCGTCGCAGTTTGTCTTCGTAGGCTTTGGGGGCCTTCTGCTGGGTGCCGGACCGCATCGCCTTGCGGAGTTCTGGTGGCAGTTTGGCGAACCAGGGTTGCTCCTGAAGTTGGCGGGCGGTGATCTCCGCATCGCCGACACGCTGGCCGCCCTGGGTATCTCCCAGATCGGTGCCTTCGGCCTGATCTTGCAAGGGACCATCTTTGACACCGGTATTGTCAGTTTGTCCGGCTTGGCGGCGGTTCGTCTGCATGGCGGAACCCGCTTGAGCGGCTGGTTCCTGACTTGCGGTCTGAGCCTGGCTGTTGGTTTCTAACGGCTGGCCAGCGGGGCTGGTCTGGGCATTCTGAGAATTCGGTGTGCCGGGTTGATTGCGGGCGACCTCAGCGGCGGCGGCCTGTTGCATCGCTTGCGCCAACTGCGGACCCGCCATCATCTCTGCCGTCTTCTCGGGAGATTGGGGGACGAATCCCGTATCGCTGGGCATCGATCCCGACTGTCCTTGAGCCTGGCCGGGAGTTTTGGACGTTCCTTCTTTCGAATCGGCTGAATCGGAATCCAGGGGTGTACCTGTCGTTTCAGCTGGGGACAACGGATCACTGTTGCCGGGGGCTGCCTGTTGAGCCATGGCAGCCGCCTCTGCGAGAAACTCTGCAGGGGGCATGGGCACAGTGGCAGCCAGTAGCGATTGGGCCATTTCCAGCGCGTCTCGCAACGGCGCGTTCGCCACCTGTTGCTGACCCGAGAGTTCGACGGCCCCTTGTCCGGTGGCCATCTGGGCATCTGCAAAGTTTCGTGCGGCCTCTGCGGCCTGCGTGGCATTCACCTGGGGAGCTGTCTCGGGCGATTCGGCCACTTGACGTTGAGTGGCGAGCATCTCGGCAGCCTGTTGCTGCTGCGTCGCCAATGAAGCCAGCGCTTCCGCAACGGCCTGATCCCGTCGCACTTCCTGTTCCCGTGCTGCGAGTGAGGCGATAGCTCGTTCGAGTTGACGTTCGGCCGACGTGGCGGCAGCGGCTTGCGTGTCATTGGGCGACAGGGGATCGCTGCCTGACATGGCTGCCTGTTCGGCTGCTTCGAGCGCGGTACCGGCAGACGGATCGAGCGAGGATGTGGGATTGGATAAAGGGCCTGCTTTCTCTGCGAGCTGGGCCAAGGCTTCAGTCTGCTGGCGAGCCAGATCCTGCATAGCCGCTGACAGTTTCTGCTGTGCCACATCCAGAGCTTGCTGGGCTGCCTGTTGTTGTTCCTGCGTTTTCGGAAGGTTCTGCTGGCCGAGGGCCGTTTCGGCTTCATCACCGGCCTCCGCGGCTGTCATGAGAGATTGCGCTGCATCGGAAGCATCGCCTTGAGCCAATTCGGCGGCGGCTTCTGCGGCCTGTGCAGCCTTCTGTTGTGCCTGTGCATTCGGGGCCGTTGTGGCTTCGGCGGCTTGCGATTTTCTGGCGGCCGACTGGGCTTGAGCCAAGGCCTGTTGCAATGCCGCATGAGCTTTTTCTTGTGCGGCATCGGCGGCTGCGGTTTCATTATTCAGTAACTGACGAGCCGCTTCTTGTGCTTCTGTCTGAGCGATTTTCAAAGACGCTGCAGCGGCCTGCAATTCATCTTGCGCGGCAGCATTTTTCTGGGTATGACGATCCGCTTCTTCGGCAAAGTCTGCGGCCGCTTCCGCTACTGCTTGTTGAGCGGCGACAGCTTTCAAGGGCGTCGCCGCCTCACCCCGTTCCCATTGCCCGGTGGCATCTTCTGCGGCGGCCTGTGCAGTTTGTGCAGCGGCAATCTGCTCGGCCAGTTCCATGGCCTCTGCGGCATTCGGACGACCTGCCGCCCGCAGCTGATCTGCCGCTGCTTGTCGAGCTTTGTGTTGGGCCGCAGAGAGTTGCTGCATTCGTTCGTTCAAGGATTGGGTGAGAGGTGATTTTACTGCTTCCACCGCTTCACGAGCCTGAGCCAACGCGGCGGCTTGTTGAGCACTTTGTGCGGCGAGGGCCTCGGCAGCGGCTTGAATCTGCGATCGCAAATCGCTGGCGGCATCGGTCAGTTGATTCGCCGTGGCTTCGGCCTTGGCTTTCGCTGGCTCGGTGGCTGTTTGGCGATTGGCTTTCGATTGTGCGGTCTGAGTCAGTTCCTTGCCGACCTGCTGGGCATTCTCAGCCGCCTGCGCGACTTTCTCTCCCACTTCGGGGGCAATATTCGCCAAGCCTGCCGAGACTTTTTCCGCAATGGCCGCGACTTCATTCTGGCGAGCGGCCAATTGTTCCGTAGAGGCTGCCGAGCTTTCCGGTGCCGACATGGCCTCTGCGAGTGCGTGGGCAATCTCCCGTTCTTCAGCGGCCGTCCGTTCCAGCACTTCAGCGGCTCGGGCCAGTTCACCGATCTTGACCGCTGCAGCGAGCCGCTCAGCATCGGCCAATTCGGCGGTGACGGTGGCCAATGCTGCGTCGATCGCATGATCGGCAGCATTCACGGAAGCTTGATCGGTGGCATCGTCGTCCGGGGTGACTTCCGCCAACGCTTCCGCAGCCGATTTCAATTCCCCTTGCGCGTCCATGAGCGCTGCAGCAACAGCGTCAGGCAGATCGGCCGTCGTCGCCAGCTCAGCAATCTGGGCTGCCAGGTTGTTTTCTGCTTGAGCCACTTCGGCGGCAGTGGCGTCGGTCGCTTCAGGTAAAGCCTTTTGTTGAGCCACTACCGGTTCCAGTTGTGCTTTCACGTCCTTGAGCTTGGCGACCTCTTGAGCTAGCTCGGCCGCTGATCGATCACTGAGGGCCGTCCGCTCACCACGCTTCAAAATCTCTTCCAATGCCGAGAGATTCGCCAGTGTTTCGGTTTGCTTTTCGATGGCGGCGGTATTGTCGGCTTCCAGCAACTCTTCGGCAGCGGTGGCGGCTGCCTGTTCAGCCTTTTCGGCCAGATGCTCGCCTGCCGCGGTTTGGGGCAGTTGCTCCGCTAACGCCTGAATCTGCTGCTCGATCTCAACCTGCTGTTCCACCATCTCTGTGGAGGCCGGGGTATTGGGCAGCAGCTTTTCCGCCTGAGACTTCAACTCCGATTGCTTCTGGGCAATCGCCTGAAGTTTCTCCAGTGCCGCATTTCGTTCAGCTTGCAACAGGCCCTGCTGACGTTGCAGAAGCTTCAGGAAATCGTTGAGTCCCTTGATCACTCCGGCTTGATGTTCCAAGGCCGTAGGCAGATGGGTTGCCACGAGTTCGACCTCGGCCTGATCGACATGTTCTCCGACGTCACCGGCTTTCAAAATCCGCAGACCGTCCACCGCAGTCTCGGCAATGGGCCCGCCCCAGGTTCGAATGTCGTCCAGCGTATCGACGAGATGCAGGAAAAGTTCCTTCACATCGCGTTGATCTTCCTGGTTCTTCAACAGGGTCGCCTCTCGGCGTTGTTCGGCTTCTTCTGGCAGCAGCCGTGTCGTGGTTTGCACATCGGTCTGCATGGCAATCAGGCGGTGTGCCTGTTCCACCAGTTCGGCGGCTTTCAGGCGTCTCAACAGGCTTTGTCGCTCGGCCGACAACCGCACCACCACCGTGCGTACCATCTGGCGGGCTTCGACAAAAGTGGCGTCGCGATCTTGTGTGGAGCCCGACTGCGCACGAGCCAGCAGTTCGACCACTTTGACCATTTCCTGGTCGACGATGTCCTGCAGGTGCTCGCGCATCAGACCGATGTCGCGATAGACGGGCAGATCTGTCAGACCATTTTCCTCCAGTTGCTGCCGCTGTAACTGCAACACACCATCGAGCAGTTGCCGCGTCATCGCCCGGGCACGTTCCTGGTCTTCCTGCTTGCGTAGCAGGTCCGAACGTTCGACACCCTGAGCATGTAACAACCCGGCGGCAGAGCACCCGAGTCCACCCAGAAGGAGAACTACCCGCATGATTTCTGAGAGACGCTTCATCGCGACGTCCTTCCGATTCCGAGTTCGCGTTCGATGATTTCGTCGAGCTGTCTGGCCGATTGCTGATCGATTTCGAGCAGGCTTTCGAGGATCCCGTTGCGGTCGGTCACTTCAAAAATGAGAGGTTCGCTTTGACCGACTTGCGATGGAAAGGTTCCCCGTTCATCGGCTGCGACAACCGTCACTCGGACTTCGTCTCCCTTTTGGAGTTGCCAGGCAGCCAACGGCAATGGGTACTCTCCTCGAACCGATCGCAGGTTCGGGCGAGTCGGCGATCCGGCGTTGGGCCAGATGGGCTGGTCGTACGTTTTCTGTTCGCCTTCCATCCGCACCACTACGATCTGAGCCGTGAGGGATTTCAGACCGAAATCATCGGTGGCTCCATAGCTCAGCACCGGCGTAGCGGTTGGCAGGACTTTGCGGCTGACCACCGCCACCGCGACATGAGGAACACGATCGGTCTGCAGGCGAATCTCGCCGGTCAGCGGTGGTTGAGGCGAAAGGCCGTCCTGGTCGATCGCCGACACCTGATATTTCAGCGGTGCACTAAGGGAATCGAGCGCTGTTCCCTCAGGCAACCGCCATGTTGCAGCGGCATCCGACGTGGTGGGCTGCAGCGTATGAATTGTCTCGTCGAGTTTTAGGCTGACCGAACGCAAGAGCTTGTTCTTGCCCGAAACGAGCAGTTCGATCCGTGACCCCTGCAATGCCGAGACCGTGCGTGACCCGGTGGACGCCGGTGGGACGATGGTTGACTGTGCATAAGTCGGCGGCGTGACAGTCCAGGTGAGTTCCACAATCGGCAGAGGGACAACGTCAATGATGACCGGGTCAGATTCTGCATCTCCCGCGAGCAATCGGACCTGCAATGTTTCGACCAGCTGCGAAGAACGCCACTGAAAGGTTTCGGCCGTGGTCGCCGTCAGATTCCATCGCGTTCGTTCTCGACGATCGCCGCTCCGGACATCCGCCATGACATTGTCCGGCAGTTCACCTGCCAGTTTTAACGTCAATTCCAGCGGTTGCCCCTGCGGAATCGCCAGACGATATGTCCCCGTGTGGTGCACCGGTATCTGTTGCCCATTGATGGTCAGTTCCGCCATTTCTGTCCGGGTGGGATAGCGGGCGGAACCCAACCAGAAGCGTTGCCAGAAGGCGTGAGTTTCGGCCGGGCAGAGAACGCCGGTTCCGAATGTGAGCAGCAGGCTTCCAAAGGCAAGACCGGCCCGCTTGGGAAGATGCTGCCAGTCGAAATCGCGGTAGACATCGAGCGATTCGCTGAACTCGGCGACATAATTCACCACGGCGGCTGAGAGCCGCGGAGAACCCCAGGCCAGTGAGCGGTCTTCATCAAATTCCAGGGCAGCCACGAGATCGCTATCGATATCGTGGGCTCGTTCCACCACCAAGGCGACTTCCGCCAGGGATTCCCGCACAGAGAGCCAGGGCCACAGCCAACGGTGGATCACCGCTGAAACGGTGGCACCAAACCCGATCAGGACGATGGCACGCAACCACCAGGCCAAGTGCAGCGACCAGTCCATCAGAAAGGCAGCCGCCAGGAACGCCACGACAACGGTGATCAGTACCGCCGCCGCATTGCCCCAGCGGACAGCAGTACGCCACAAGCGAAGTTGCTGCAGTCGAGAACGTAATCCGTGGAGTCGGTTCATGGCAGATGGACCATCTTTCGCAAGAACCACTCGGTCATCATCAAGGCAATGACGACGACGAACGTCAACCAGGTATCCCACAACGATACGATTTCCAGCGACGTTTCGCGCGGCCGCGGCGGCTGAAAGTCGGTCAGGAAGTTCGATAACGTTGTCAGCTCATAGCTTCTCCCCCCCGTCGCTTGGGCCAATTCCGACTGCAGTCCGACATTCCGCACGGGGTTCCGACGCTCTATCGACAAGTCAGAAACCTGAATCGCAATTTCGGACGGCACTTGGGTGATGGGGTCGGTGACCCGCAGGCGATATTCCCCATCTTGGGAGACGGTCAGCCGCGATTCAAACACCCCCGGCCGCAATTGGCGAATGGCAAATCGAGACGTGCGCTCACCGTCGTCATTGACCACTGGCGTCTGCCATTCCGCCTGCAACTGGTGATCCGGAATCATCGCATCGTTCAAGGGATTGAAGTCTTCGTCATAGGCTTCGACAGTGATCAGTACATCATCGCCGCTGCGGTATTGCCGACGGTCAGTCCGGACCACAAACCGCTTCTGATCTCCCAACGCGTGGCTCAAACCCAGCCGGTGAATTAGTTGTCCCCAGAACTGACGATAGTATTCTTCGCCATGCAAGCGACGGAGTCGCCAGAGTTCGTTGAAGGCCACATAGACCACTTCGCCGCGACCATACGGGCGAATCGCGATCAAGGGTTGCTTGGTCTGGCCGTCGGCGCACACATCCACTGGATGTTCCGCCAGCACGGTGGCTCGGGGATCGACCCGCTGCACGGGTTGGTACCAGGGCATCTTGTTCAAGTTCGACCACGGTTGTGGTGACGTGGCATCGGTGGCCCCGAGATGCATGAAATCGTACTGGTCGGCCAATGGTGTCAATTGAATTGCGAAGGGACGACGGTCTCGCAACCGCGCATTGGGATCAACGATGACCGGCAGCATGTCGGCCAGAGGAGTTTCTGCCAGTTGACCGGGGCCGAAGCGGGGACCGGCGAGTACCACGAGTCCGCCCCCAAACTGATCGACGAATTCTTTCGTCATTTCACCAAAGCGCGTGCTGAGAGCGCTGGCGGGCAAGTCTCCCAGAAAGATGACATCGGCCGAAAAGAATTCATGACGGGGCAACGTGAGATTCGAGACGAACAGCTCGTTTGATTCTCGTACAATCGGATCGGCCGATCGCAGGAAGGTGCGGAAGCCCCGCGTTCCCACGAGTTTGTCGCGATGAAAGACTTCCTTGATGAACCGCCATTCCCATGTGGGTTCGTATTCCACATACAGCAGCCGCAGGAAGTCATCGATGATGCGCACATCGCGGCGTGAGGTGTTGTTTTGTGTGACCGACTCGCCGGGGACGGGGGCGACTTCGGCAACAAAGACATATCGACCAGTTACCTCCGGCGTGAAAGAGAATTCCACCGTTTGTGTCGCGGCGGTGAGCAACACGGTTTGCTCACCCACGGGGATGGGAACTGCATCGGTCATGCCGAGCGGTTCCGCCCAGACGCGAACCACGACCTGCGTTTGATCAAGTTCGCGCTGCCGAACCGTGACTGAAAGGGTCGATGTTTCGGCTTGCTTCATGGTCGGCGGTGCCAGCAGATCGACGCTGACATCCACCGCAGATTCCGGACCCACTCCCACCGTGAAGATCGGAACCCCTAACCGCTGAGCACTGGCGATCGGCTCTGGGCCCGAGTTCTGATCAAAATCACTGAAGAGGACCACGCCCGCCAGTTGCTCCCCCGCCTGGCGACGCGACAGATCTTCCAGACTTTCCCCCAAAGCGGTGACTTGTCCCGTGGTGGACCAGCGGGCGATCGCAGCTGGAAATGGGGGAGTCGCCGTGGCTTGGTCGTCCGTCTGTGAGAGCAACGATTCGACACCCCGTTCTGTCGACAGGGCGAAGAGTTGAATCTGGAACCTCTGAGACAACTCGGTTAACCAGGCCGCCTGATTGGTCGTCAAAAAGGCTCGCACATCATCGGCACGGGTGGGCAAGCTAGTCTGGCTATCCCCTTGACTGGTTCGGCCCGTGACACGATCGAGTTCTTGACGTTCTTCGGCCGGTAACTCGTCGGCAATCGCCATGCTGTCGCTGCCATCCAGCCCGACCCATAACACCGGCGGGGGATAGCGAACGAAGGTGATTTCCAGAATGGGGTCCGCGAGAATCAGGATCAGCAGGAACAAACTGAGCGTGCGTAAAGACACCAGCAGTAGGCGCAGTGACGGACGGGTAACGTTCTGCAACCGGAAGTAGAACCAGGCTGTCGCGGCAGCGGTTGCCAGTCCGGCGAAGAGCACCAGAGCCGGGCTGGAATGTGCCCAGCTGGCACCGAACGCAAGCCGCCAGTGATCGATCTGGGTGACATCGGAGGTCCCGAGCGAGCGTCCCAGGAGTGACGACAGATTCATGCCGTCTCCTTTCGCCCGCCTGATGTGCCCAGAATCAGCATCTCGCCGCAGAGACCGAAGAGGCTGGCGAGAATCGACCATCGCCAGAGTCGTTCGCCCCGTCGCGAACCACCTTCGAGTCGGATCGGTTCGCCTTGTTCCAGTACGCCCACGGATGAACTAGCGGTCGCCGTCCGCATGTCGTAAGGCGCGGCTCCCATCAGTTCCGATTCCGAGGTGGGAGCCTGGACCGACCAGCGGGCTATCGTGGTGGTACTGTCTCGATCGGTTGTCGCCGCTTCTGTGGATTGAGTCTGAATGGCGTAGACACCATTCGTACGGGTCTGACGGATCACCAGTCCCGACAGGTTGGCACCGAGCGCTTCAATGGCCAGCGGTTCGATGCGGCCATCCGGTTGCCGAAGTTCATAGCGGACATGACCCGCGGCCGCCTGCGGCCAGATGAACCGCTCGCCGGTTTGCAGATTGCGCTTGGCCAAAGTGCCAGACATCAGGCGGAACAAGGCCCGATGGAACACATACATCGCACTGGAGCTGCGGAGCAGATTCCAGTCGGAGGTTACGCCGCTGGAGAAAAAGAGAACCGTGCCGGCTCCGATCTGCCGTTCCACCACCCAGGGCAGGGGCGGGTTAGTGTAACGGGCCAGCACTCGCGGACGTTCACGCTCGGCCTGTTGCTCCGGGGTGAGAGATTCGTTCGCTGCGGTGGGTGAACTCCGCCAGCGCCACCAGGTGGGTTCAGGAGTAACCGGTCCTGATGTTTGCCCATCTTTGGCTCGAGCCGCACGTAGATCGCTGGCCCGCATTGCCACCCCGTTGTCCATCAGGCTTGGTTCCGCCAATACCGGAATGGCCTTGAAGAACGGGGTGGTTTCGAAGAGTCCCGCTAAGGTTTCCGGGTCTTCCCCCTCGATCAGAAAGTCACGATGCTGCAGACTGGCGAAGTCGACGAAGAACGGATGCAACTTGGTGGCGGCAGTTGGCAAACTTCCGACCGGTTCCGGACCGAGCGGCAATGGCAAGATCCCCTGGCCATCACGCCAACCCCAGGCCAGCCACGCCTGCGGGTCAAAGTCGCCACCCGCCAGGATCGCCAGTGGCCCACCTTGTTGCACGTACTCGCGCAGCACATCGGCGCAAGGTTCAGGAGACTGAACACCCGCCATGACAACCAGCCGCGCGGTCTCCAGCAGTTCCTCGGTGACATTCTCCGGCCGGACATGTTCGATATGAATGAGCCGTCGCGGGGCTTCATCACTGGCGATCCGCGGCGCTAACAAATGCCGCAACGCATAGGTTTCACCAATGCGGCCTCGTTTTGCGTCTTCTTCGCTTCCGTACTCGTCAATAAAGACGACGGGAACGGCATCGAGGACGGGGACCACGATTGTGGTACTGTTATCTGCCAGCAGGCGGTCTTGAGACGGGTCATCGGTCGTAATCGCAATGGTCGCGGTGTTCCATTGAGGGCGGCCGGGTTCGCCTGCGACTTCAAAGCGATGCGAGAATTCCAGTTCTCGCGTCTGATCGGCTGAGAGTTCCACAACCTGACTGGCCATCGTGACGTCATCAATGCGAAAGGTCGCTGTCACCATGACCGGAGCGGAGAGATGATGTGCCGCCAAGCGCGCACGGAACAATGTCTCGCTTTCTGCCCCGGCGAGACCATCCTCGACAACCCACTCGGCGACGGCGACATTCTGGACCGCCCCATCGCTCACATGTGCCAGTTGCAAGCCAGGAAACTGCTGTGACCAGTGTGGCCAGTCAATCTGTTGCCAGCTTGCGGACTGCCAGTCGGAGAGCAGTACGACACGTTTGGATTCGGGGTCGGTGATTTGTCTCGCGGCCTGCTCGGCATAGTCCAATCCCGCAGCCAGATTGTCGGCCGCATCGACGACGGTGATCTCATTCAACGCCCGCAATGCCTCACTGGAATTCGTGAAAGCATCGGTCGAGAAGGGAATATCCAGTCCGGGGACGGGGATGAGTGTGATGCGACTCTCGGCGGGGAGTTCA
The DNA here is from genome assembly GCA_016125225.1 of bacterium. Taxonomy (GTDB): domain Bacteria; phylum Planctomycetota; class Planctomycetia; order Planctomycetales; family Planctomycetaceae; genus DSVQ01. The sequence continues at coordinate 392,392 of WGME01000013.1, forward strand.
CTCAGGAATTGCCGGACGAGTTCTTTGGCCTGATCGAGCCGAGAACCGGCCGCCGATTCGGCCCCCATGCTGCGGCTGTTATCGATCACCAGAATGGCATGCACTGGGACACGTCCGGTTGAGCCCACCAGACCACGGCCGTCACTCGCCAGACTGCTCCAACCCCAGAGACTCACGAGGACGATGCCACTGATGCCAGCCAGCCCTGCCGCCAGCATTCGGTGTCGACGTTCGGTTAATGTGGCAAAGGCGGCCAGTGAGACGGCGGCCACGAGACACAGCAGGAAAAAGAATCCTGCGCCGAGGGCACTCCCGGCACTGGACCCAGGCAGATAGGGACGAGCCAATGCCAGACCAAACAGCAGCACGGCGAGCACCCGCAGTAACAACAGCAACAGATCGCGGAGTTGAATCGCCTTCCGCTGCCGCTGCATGGCTTGCCGCAGAAAGTCCATCGCTCCCCAGGCAACCACGCGGAAGCGGCGACGATTCAGCAGGTGCACAATCACCGGTCCCGCTGCGGCAAGGATGCCAGCCAGAGCAAACAGCGGTGCACCGAACGACAACATCACACATCCACGAACCGAATGGTTCAACAGAAAATTATCTTAGAAACCACATCATCAAAGGCAGAGTTGCCGTTTATGACATCATCGAGCGACCGTCATTCTCCCAGTTGCTGCAGGCCTTCAATTTTGCCTTCCTGCAGAATGGGCAAGTATCGATTAGGAATCGCCAGCAGGAAACAACTGACGGCGGTACCATAGAGCATCCCCGGGCGGCCATGCACCCAGCGGGTGTCGCGCCATGAACCATCTTCGCCTGGGTTTTCCGGTCGACGCAGTTGGGCCTGCACCAGGGCATCTCTGAGTGGAGGGTAGTTCGTTTTCCACGGCTCTCCGCCGACCTGGTAGATGGCCTGACCGACATAGTACAGCGTGTAAGCATCAAACGGGACTTCTCCGTTCCCTTTCGGCGTGCGGAGTCGTTCGATTTCGAGTTGAATCACGTCGAGATTTTTGCCAATTCGCCAGTCATCGTACTGACCGAATTCCTGCAGACAGACGACGCCACAGGCCGCCATGGCCAACGTGGAGCGATTACCATCGTAGGTGAACTGCCCCGGACCGAGCCGTGCCTGTTCATCGAGGCCACGACTACCGTTTTCCGCCTTGTAATAGTCACGCACACTTTGAATGGCGAGACGGATGACGTCTTCCCGAACTTCAAACCCACTATCGACAGCACTGCGTAGGGCCTTGGCCTGCATCACCGCCAGACTCAAATCATGGCCGTGACGCTGGCGACGAGCGCGATAGTCCCAGCCCCCATCTTCGCATTGCGTCTGGGCGATCAGCTTCAACGCTTTGTCCAAAGCGCGACCCAACCGTTGATCATCGGTCATGCCATAGGCCTGGCCGAGCACAAAGGCCGCCAACCCGTGGTTGTACATATCGCGCTGCGCGTCCGCGGAGTTGATCAACCCCGAGGGCTTGACCCGTTCGAGCACAAAATCCAGCGACCGATTGACGTGTTCTCCATAGGGGCCGCGACCTGGCATATGTCCGGCGGCGAGAAATGCCATCGCCCCCAAGCTCACAAGTCCGAGATCGTCCGATTCCCAGTTCCCTTGCGCGGTCTGATTGCGGGCCAGCCAGGCCAGACCTCGTTCCAGCGCCTGTTCGCTTTGCGGCGTGACTTCCCATTCTCCCTGAGCATGGAGCGCTGGTGAAGTCCCCCACAGCAACGAACAGACGGCGAATAGAATCAGGCAGCAGCGGGTACGAAACTTCATCCCGACGACCAGATGCGAAGAGGTAGACCTGTCGCTGGTATTTGAAGATCGCTGGCCGATGGTTACGCCTTTGCGCCAGTTATTCCGCGAGAATTTCGAAGATGGCCTCGATCTCCACGGCCACACCCGTCGGCAACTGAGCAAAGCCCACCGCACTACGGGCGTGATAGCCATCACCGGTTTTCCCGTACAATTGATGCAACAGGTCCGAGGCGCCATTGATCACCAGATGTTGATCGGTGAAATCCAACGTCGAGTTCACGCAGCCCAGCAGCTTGATGACTTTGAGACCGTTGATGGTCCCCTGTGTGTTCCAAACGGAATTGAGAATCTTCACCATCACTTCCCGAGCCGCCTGATATCCCTCATCCACAGTCACTCCGGCACCGAGTTTGCCCTTCAGCGTGCTGACATGCCCCGAGGTAATGAGCAGCGAACCGGTTTTCGCGCACAGGTTCAAATAACCCGGCTCTTGCTTGGTGAAGACAATGCCCAACTGCTCGGCGGTTTCCTGCGGCGACATGGCTCGACTTTCCGTCATATCCTGTGAACATCAATGCACTTCGGGAGCGCGAACACAGCACGATTGTGCCGCGGGAACCCGTCGTGGTCTACCAACAGACCGGCAGAATCTTCGAGACCTGCGGTCGGTCGGAATTCTGATCTTTCCTCAACGGAAGTTTTCTCCTAAAACTCGCTGGATACGTGGCAAAATCGGCCGATGGTGTGCGCCGCGTTGACCTATCTCCAAGATTTTCTCCTCTGATCCTGAAAAATCCTCATACTGACCGCTGAGGCAGCGGAGGCAGTCGATGTCAGCACTGTTATGCGACAGTCGGATTCGATTGGCCCGCCGAACTCATTCCCGCGATGCGAATGCCTTTGTGACCATGACGCCAGACGCCACGCCATCGATTCACATCCCCGTGTTAATGCGGGAAGTGCTGCGCGGACTGGAACTTTCCGCGGGGCTGACCGTGGTGGATGGCACATTCGGCGGTGGTGGACATGCCCGCAAAATTCTGGAAGCCATCGGTCCGACCGGGCGGTTGATCGGACTCGACCGCGACCTCGATGCCATCCAGCGGGCTCACGCGTCGCCTCTGCCCGAGAATCTGACGGTAAAACAGGCGAGCTACTCAGAACTGCCCGCCATTCTGACGGCATTGCAAATCGAATCGGTCGATCGCATCCTGGTCGATCTCGGATTTTCTTCCGATCAACTGGGAACGTTGTCGCGGGGATTTGGTTTTCTCTCCGAAAGTCTGCTCGATCTCCGGTTCGACTACACGCAAGGTGTACCAGCCTGGCAACTGTTGCAGTCGGCACCTGAACCGGAATTGCGGTCGATCTTCGATGAATTCGGCGAAGAACCCGCCGCGCGAAAATTGGCCGCCGCGATTGTGGCTCAACGCAGTCAAATGCAGATGATCTCGGCGAAGCGCTTTGCAGAATTCGTGGCGGCCACGATTGGGACTTCGGGCAGCCGCGAACGTCATCCCGCAACACGTGCCTTTCAGGCTTTGCGAATCGCCGTGAATCGCGAACTCGAACATTTGAAAACAGCGCTCGAACAGAGTTTTCCTCAGGCGTTGAAAGCCGGGGGAATTCTCGCCGTCATTACCTTCCACTCCCTGGAAGACCGGCTCGTCAAAGATGCGTTCAAAGAGTCGGACGTGTGGGAGAATCTGACGCCGAAGCCGATCGGACCAACTCCGGCCGAAGAACGCTTCAATCCGCGTTCGCGATCGGCCAAGCTACGGCTGGCACGTCGCAAACCCTGAACTTCAAGACATGTATCGAGGTCAGTCAGAAGGACCTGAACCATGACCCGCGAAACCAAATTTGGACTGCTGTTCGTGTTCGTCTTAACCGGCGTCTTCGGGATGCTGGTCTACAAGCGACTGCATCAACCAGCCGATCTGGTGGCCGGTACCGAAAAGGAAACGGAAACGGCGGACAACGACGGTGGCCCCGGCGATGCTGGGGATGGCACATCATCCCCGACGGCGGTTGCCTCCACCGATGCTGATCCCACCTTCGGAGACGATCCGTTTGCCTCGCCGCCGAGTAAGCCGGTTTCGCCCACCAAACCCGATGTGCGGAAACCGTCCGGGGCACCGACTCCAACAGTGGCCGATTTTGGGGCGGATCTGACACCAGCCGCTTTGCCCACAATCCAGACCACGCCAAAGTTGCCCACAGAGATTCCTGATGATGACTTCTTCAGTGCGCCGGCACCCAATACCACGACCGCACGTTCGACTCCCGTGACTCCACCGACCGACGAAGTCGATCCATTCGGAACGGCAACGGCGGCCACGTCCCCATCACAACCAGATGTCCCGGATTTCGCCAATCCCTCGGAAGTCGCCGGGACCAATAGCCCTGCATCAACACCCACGGACTCGTCGTTCGATCCCTTTGCCGATCCCGCGCCGACAACCGCAAACCCGACCAGTCCTTCGGAAATGGCAGCCAAGGCTTCCGAAGCGGACCCGTTTGCTGACGGTCCGGCGATCGATAATGGGCCGACAGAAACCACAACGACGATGGCTGCCACTCCGGTCGCGTCCTCGCCTGCCGCGGACTTTCCGGGTGATGACGATCCGTTTATGGCACCCACCACGGCCCAACCGACGCCGACAGACGTGGCTCAATCTGATCCACCGGCATTTGATGAGTTCGATACCCCGGCCAAGCCAGCGGTAAAAGAATCGGCTCCGGCACCGGAATTGGAATTTGATGAAACGCCGATCGCAGTCACGCCCGCGAAACCGGTGATCGCCACACCGGCGGCGATGCCAGCGACTCCGGTGGATGATCCTTTTGCAGTGGATGAGACACCGGTGACCGCTCGTACTGCCACGCCTGTGCCCACGGATCTGGGCGAAACAGAAATCACCAGTCAGCCGACTCGTCCTGCTTTGCCGACTGAGCTTGATGAGTTTCCTGTTGCCTCGCCTCCGCCTGCCAAACCCGTGGCGGAGATGCCCGATCTCGATCCTCCGAAAGTGGCCAGCGCGATTCCGGAGATGACATTGCCAGCCAACGATCCGCTCGGCAATCCTCCGAAGCTCATTGATGAACCCGATCCGTTTGGTTTCCCGGAGAACGAAACTCCACTACCGACGACGAAACCCGTCGCGATTCCGAAACCCGTGGCGACACCAATGCCGGCGACTCCCCGGCTGGCGGTCAATACCGGTACCTATGAGGTGCAACATACGGATAGCTTCTGGACCATCTCGAAGCAGGTGTATGGAACAGGCCGGTATTTTCAGGCTCTCGCAAAACACAACGCGACCGTGGCCAACGATCCGCAGAAGCTGAAGCCCGGCAGCATCATTGAAACACCCCCCGCCGAAGTTCTTGAAACGCGATATCGGGCAGAGATTCCGTTGGCCAATGCTGCGGACACAGCAAGCACTGCAGTCGGAGAGGAAGATGATGCCGGGTTCTTCGTCGATGACACAGGCCGGGCGATGTACCGTGTTGGTTCGAACGATACGCTCAGCAGCATCTCCAAGGCCCATTTAGGCCGCGCGTCCCGCTGGATTCAGATCTTTGAAATGAACCGTACAATCCTCAAGGATGGCAATACCCTGAAAGTGGGCGCGGTGTTGCAACTTCCGGCCGATGCCAGCCAGGTTCAGATGGTCGACTTCCAGCAACCGGGCCGATGACCACCGGAGCCAACCGTTGTGACCACGGCACGCCCCCGTTCCGGACGGTGGCCGTTGTGGTCACCGTACTTCGGATGTGTCGATGTTCTTCCGTTTCGCAGCTGCGATGGCGCTCGTCGTGCTGATCTCGCTCTGCGGGACAGCACTGGATAAAGAGGCGTTCGCGCTCCGACGACGCGTCAGTCAGCAGCAATATCGCCTGGAAATGCTGACCGAACGGCATGCCAGGATGCGGGCTCAGGCACAGCGTCTGGGCACACCTGTGCGGTGGTTAAACGATCTCGATCGGCATCGCGGACCCATGGGCCGTATCGCACAACCCCCTGCTTCGCGCACCGCACGAACCCCGTTGCTGAACTGGACCGCTCCCGCCACGGAACCTGTCACGCGTTGAGGCCACGTAATCCCCAGGTTTGAGGTGATGTTCCCGCGATGACCGCCAGTTCCGCCAGCCCGCTGCTATTGAGACGCCGCGCAGGTTGGCTCGTGACGGCGGTCGGGCTGGCCTGGTGCCTGCTGGCAGGGCGATTGATCCAGTTGCAGAGTTGGCAGAATCACGAACTGAGCCAACGGGCCAACCGTCAAAGCCGTGTCGCGGAAGAGGTCATCCCGCGGCCGGGGGACATCTACGATGCCCAAGGTCGCTTGCTGGCAACCACAATTCGCACTCGCAGCTTGTTTGTGGTACCCACCGAGGTCGAAAATCGCTGGACGTTCGCTAGTGACATTGCTTCAGCTCTCTCCCTTGATGCCAATGAATTGTATGCCCGCCTGGGACAGTACTCGGAGAAACAGTTCCTGTGGATCAAGCGACGACTTAATGAGTCGGAAGAAGAAAGGGTGCGCGAACTGACATTGCCTCCGGCGTCGTGGGGCTTCCGTGAAGAGTATCAACGGGTCTACCCGCAGGGAGCCATCGCGGCTCAAGTTCTCGGCTTGCGTGATATCGATGGCATCGGACGAGGGGGCATCGAAGAAAGCTGCGATGCCACATTGCGGGGTCAACCGGGGAAGCGCTGGCTCACACGTGATGCCCGTGGCCGTGTGATTGATGTCATCGACGACCCGGAGCAGCTTGCATCGCCCGGAAGTGATGTGCGTCTGACGATTGATAGTGTACTGCAACTTTATACCGAGCAGGCTCTCGATGATCTGGTCCGTGACCGTCAGCCGGAAGCCTGCTGTGCGATCGTGATGCACCCGGCCTCGGGGCATGTGCTCGCCATGGCATCGCGTCCCACTTTTGATCCTAACGCCCCCGACAATGTGCCCGAAGACGCTTGGAAAAACCGGGCCATCAGCGACATCTATGAACCCGGTTCGACGATCAAACCCATCTTTGTGGCCTATGGGCTCGATCGTCATCGGTTAGCCATCGATGATGCCTTCGACTGCGAATGGGGCCGTTATCGCATGGGCAAACGCCTACTGCACGATCATCATCCGTATGGCACGTTGAATCTGACCGATGTGCTGGTCAAGTCGAGTAACATCGGCATGGCGAAAGTCGGTGAACGGCTGACGAACGAAGGTCTATTTCAATCTGCCACGTTGTTCGGTTTTGGTCGAGTGACCGGGATCGAACTTCCCGGTGAACAACCCGGCCTGCTGCATCCCTTGGATGAGTGGACCAGCTATTCCACCGGTTCGATTCCCATGGGCCATGAGATCGCCACAACGCCGTTACAACTCATCACAGCTCATGCGGTGCTCGCCAATGGGGGGCAGCATGCACGACCTCGCATCCTGCTGACCGACGACGCGGAAGCCTCGGCGTTGCAATCTCTCTCGACGCCGTTGATTTCACGTGAAGTGGCTGACTGGGTCGTGCAGGAACCAATGCGGCAAGTAGTGACGCGGGGAACGGGACGTAAGGCTCAGTTGGACGGCTACATCGTGTTCGGAAAGACGGGCACGGCACAGTGTCTTTCGCCACACGGGGGGTATCTGCACGGCAAGTACATCAGTTCGTTCTTGTGTGGAGCTCCGGCCGAACAACCGGAAATTCTGGTGCTGGTGGTGATCAATCAGGCTTCGGGATCGGGGGGGGAAACGTTTGGCGGGCAAGTCGCCGCCCCGGTGGCAGCCCGCATTCTCCGCGATGCTTTAGTTCATCAGCACGTTTCGCCAACAGTCAAGACTGCTCCGCTGGCAACACGACCGGGAACCTCCCGCCTCCGTTGATCCACTCTCGCTCAAGTCTCCGACATCGGCTATGGTGACGTGGTCTGGAATCACGTGAGAGGAATGTTGCCGATGTGGACTCGATCGACTTGTGGACTTGCGTTATCACTGCTGTTAGCACCGGTGGTCTTTGCGGGAGATTGGCCGCAGACTCTCGGACCCCATCGCAACGGCATTGCCAGTGACGAGACGTTTACGGGGACTGCGGTCCGTCCCGCCTGGAAAGCCCGTATCGGTTCCGGTCTCGCCGGCGTGGCGGTGCAAGGGAGCACCACGGTTCTTTTTCACCGCGAAGGTAACGAGGAACTGCTTACGGCCTTTAAGACCGACAGTGGTGAATTTCTATGGAAACGCGGCTTTCCCACTCAGTTTCAGCCGCAGATCATCAACGATGATGGACCGCGTGCGGTGCCGACCATTCATGAAGGCAAGGTGCTTGCCTATGGAGCACAAGGGGGGCTGTATTGCGTCGATTTTAAATCGGGACGAGAACTCTGGGCGCGAGCCACTCATAAAGACTTCAAAGCCCCCGAAGGATATTTCGGTGCGGGGAGCGCCCCGCTGGCGGTCGGTCGTCTGGTCTTCGTGAATGTCGGCGGACCGCAGAACGCGGGGGTCGTGGCATTCGATCTTGCCACCGGCAAGACGGTGTGGCAATCGACCAATGAACTCGCCAGCTATGCCGCTCCGATATTCCTGGCCGACAAATCACTGCAAGATCCCAAACCGCAGTTGCTCGTCATCACCCGGCTCAACTTCCTGGGTCTCGATCCCGGCAGTGGCAAGGAACTCTTTCGGCTGCCATTCGGCAGTCGCGGCCCCACTGTCAATGGAGCCTTACCCGTGATGGTCGGCGATCAGGTGCTCTTGACCTCGAGCTATGGCATCGGTGCCCGGTTGGTGAATCTGGATGTCTCGCCGGTGACGTTCACCTGGGAAGATGACGTTCTCTCCAGCCAGTACACCACACCCATCGTTCAGGGGAGCACGATTTATGGCGTCGATGGTCGCCAGGATGGCGGCCCTGTCACGCTCAAATGTTTTGACGCACTCACAAAAAAGGTCTATTGGACCCACGCTTTACCCGAGTACGCCACACTCATCGCAGCTGATGGCAAACTGTTGATCATGCAAACTGACGGAACCTTGCGGATCGCCGCACTGGAACCAAGTGCCTACAAAGAACTCGCCGTCCACACCCTCCTGACAGGCACCACTCGCGCCCTGCCAGCCCTGTCGCAAGGCAAACTCTTCATCCGCAATGAGAACACCTTGCAGGCAGTGGAGTTACGGTGATCGAAACAGCCGTATTACCTCCACACTACCGTTGGGTAGCCACTCTCAGAAAACACTAATCCTTCAGGACAAATGAAATTCTCTGGGCGCAAATCAATGATGAGTCTTGTGCCCATATCGAGTTCAATCTCCATGCAAGTGTCCGTTAGAGTGACATCAGTCACTGCCCTACCAAGAATCATCTCCGAGACGAGCAACTCTGACGATTGCACTGATTCATATGTTTCGTCATCTAACAGAACAACAAGAAATGGAACAATCACAGTCAGGATCGACTTGTTAAATCCGAACTGCCAATAATCTTCAACCTTCTGGGAAAAAGTAACGCTTTTCCCAAGAATCGATTGCAGTCGAGACATGTAAATGTCCTGTTCCGTTGCTATCCGAATGGAGTTGATCCGCCCTCAACGCAACACCCGCGTGTCTTTCACACCACACACGCTGCGGGTGATGGGTTCGCAGAGCACGGAGATGTAGACGGCGAGTCCGCCGAAGGTTCCCAGGCCGCCGCAGAAGGGGACCATAAGAAGCTTAAGCCGCAGCTCATTGCCGCGAAAGAGGAAGTAGCCGCCAACGCCTCCCGCAACGAAGCCAATCGAAGCCATGATGATCATGTTCTTGCGGGAGCAGAGAAAGCGATGCAGCGGTGTGGCCTTCGCCCCATGGCGCGCGTAATACGCCAAGACCGCTTCGTTCGTATCGACCCATTCATACTCTGACAGAGGGAAGAAGCTCTCACACTGCGAGCACCAGGTTCGGGCCATGTCCGAAAGCGGATTCGACATCACTTCAAAGGGCTGACCACTGATTGTGGTGACGGAACGACAGGCGAGATGGCGATAGTCGCGCGATTCGGGGATGTCGACATCGTCAGACATGCGTGGCCTTCCAGAAATGTGAGTCGAAGGCAAATCAACGAAGAGATTGGTCTGAGAATACCCTGCCGCTGCGTGATGTCAACCACCTTATCAAAGGCGATCAGGGCGAAGACCCTGCCAAGGCAATGATACAACCGGTCCTTACTGCAGTCGCGAGGACTGATGATCAACCCGCTGGGTCACTGCAGGGCGATACGACGAGAGCAACTGATGTAGCAGCGGCTTCAAGCGACGGGCACCGGCGAGGGAGATGTGGTGGCGATCAGAGTAGAGGCATTCGCCATCGAGGACCACGCGACAGAGGTCGTTCTCATCGAGAAAGTAAGGAGTTGGGTCGGCCAGGGTGACATGCTTACCCGCGAGTTGTAGCAAGGCGGTGTCCGCTGTCTGTTGGAATTGCCGGTGCTCTGCGAGGGCGATCCCGATTTGACTTAACTCAATGCCTTGTCGCAAGGGGGCTGCGATCAGCGAACCTGTGTTGCCGTGTTGAATGGGAATATCACGCAGCAGAATCACGTGGGCACCGGCTCGGGTGAGTTCGTCGATGGTCTCTTTCAAGGAGGCACAAAAGTCGGAATCGTTACAGTCCCTGGTCCAGAAGCCAGCCAGAATGACAATCGAGATCCGATCCTCGAGAATCAGCTTCAGCACGGCTTCATCATATTCCGCGGGGGCACAGCCAGACCGTTGAGACGTGAAGTCGACCAGGGGCAATGTGCCCGCATAGGTCGCTTGCGAACCACGGATGTGCAGTTCACGGCAAACCTCATCGAGGGCAGGAATCAGCGCCATGGCGTGACTATCGCCCCAAATCAGGCAGCGGAGCTGGCCCGACTTATCGCCGAACTCAGGCAGGCGGCGAGCAGAGACATCGGCGATGGGGACCGTTCGCTGATAACGTGGATGCTTCATGGTCTCCAGCAGCCGTTGCATTTCGGGAGAGAAGCGATTGGGAAATCCGTCTTCGTGTTGGATCGCCCAACTGAAGAGGACGACCACGCCGGTGGCCGAGAGACTGGTGATCCATACCGCTCGACGGCTGTAGTGACGGAATCCGTGTCGGAACGGGGTTTCAATCCATCGCCATGAGAGTTCCGCGACGAGGATGCTCGCCGCAACGGCCAGCCAGCGAGTGGAATACGTCAGATCGTCGGCCTGACGGTACTTGAGATACACGAGCAAGGGCCAATGCCACAGGTAAAGGGAGTAGGAGATCTGGCCAATGTGCACCAGCGGTGGTTGAGCCAGAATGGTTCGCAGCCACGATTGAGGATGGCCATTGGCATACAGCAGGAGCACTGTCCCGGCACAAGGCAGTACCGCCGCAAGTCCGGGGAATGGTGTATTCGAGTGATAAAGCAGGGCCGCCATTGCGATGGCGATGAATCCTCCAAATCCGGCACATTGAATCGCCAAAGCACGTCGTGGAGACGGAGCGGGCAAGGCACAGAGGAGACCGCCGAGCAGCATTTCCCACGCGCGAAAGGGGAGCAGAAAGAACGTCGCACTGGGCATGTGATTCACGCCCCACACGCTGGCCCCGAACGACAAGCCTGCCAACAGAGCCAGGGTGGCGAATAACCAGCGGGGAGCCGTTCGAACTATGCCCGCCAGAAGCAGGGGATATAACAAATAGAACTGCTCTTCGACGGCGAGCGACCAAGTGTGCAACAAGGGTTTCAGGTCTGCCGGGCCATCGAAGTAGCCCGTTTTCTGCCAGAAATAAATGTTCGAAGCCATGACGGGCTGGGTTAATGCCGAGGCTCCCAGTTCTTCAAAGTCGACAGGGTACAGGCACCAGGCTCCCAGAAGCAGGGTGACCAGCATCATCAGCAGCGAGGCGGGAACGATACGCCGAACACGGCGGACCCAGAAGTCGGCTAAGCTGAAACTGCCGGACGCAAGATCACGCAAAATGATGCCGGTGATCAGATAGCCCGAGATGACGAAGAAGACGTCGACACCCACATACCCACCGGGAAACCCCAATTCGGCGTGGAACAACAAAACGAGCAGCACCGCTACAGCTCGCAAGCCGTCGATATCGGGACGATAGGCATGTCGGGACACGATTCGCCTTCCGTGGCGGACTAGAAACGAGTGCCCAGATTCGTCGGAGATGATTCGGAGGAGAGCTGGACAATAACAGAAGGCCAGTACTTAAAGGAAGAGTACTTTGCGCTCTATGCGATTTTTCATTTTAGTAAGAACGGAAAGAGCTGCCGGATTTCGGCGTCGGTGGGTTGGCGGCCATACTCGCAGATCTCGAAGGCTTCCGCGAATTTCACGGTTTTGCCCGCGTCTTCACCATACCATTTGATCAGGGCTTCGCGAGCACGGTCGGCTTCCCCTTTCTGGCGAGATTCCCAACGTTCCCGCAGCCAGGCTTTTCGTTCCTGCACGGCGCTCGCCGCGGGAACTTTGGCGACATAGTCCGCATTGCCACTGGCCCCGCCTTCATACACCTGCGATTCGAGTTCATGCACGGCGTTCAATTTGGTGTCGAAGACGTCATCGAGAGACACCGCAATGTCGGCTTCGAAGGGATAAGGCTTCTGAAAGCGATCGCTGGAGTACAGGAACAGCGGATTCTTGGTGAGATGCGGCGTGTCCGGACAGATAAAGGGCACGGTCACCATGAAGGCGGCGTCCTGTACCAGCACGCCGACATACCGATGATCGGGATGATAATCCCACGGGCGGTGGGCAATCACGATGTCGGCTTTCCATTCCCGAATCAGCCGCGTGATCTTTTTGCGGTTCTCCAGATTCGGTTCGAGTTCGCCATCGTGAATATCGAGGACTTGGGCATGGGTACCCATCACTTGGGCAGCGGCCTGGACTTCGGCGGCACGACGCTGGGCGAGCGGACCGCCCGCCATCTGCCAATGCCCGATATCGCCGTTGGTGACCGACACCAGCTTGACATGATGTCCCAACTGAGCCCACTTGATGGCAACGCCACCCGCTTTGAACTCCGCGTCATCCGGATGCGCACCGAAGACGATGATGCGGAGCTTGCCATCGTCAGCAGGGATATCGGATGAGGAAACAATCGTCGTGAGACCGAGCCAGACTGCGCATGTTGTCGTGAGCCAGTTCATGGTGATTCCCTGCAGATGAAAGTGATCTCAAGAGAAGATGTTCAACCGGCGGACTCGGGTTCCAAAACTTGCCGGGAATCCATCAGCCAGCCGCCGACACCCGAAACCAGAAAGGCGAGGGCACAGAAGCCGAACATCAGGTTCCAGGTCGCGAGTGTCGCCTCTTCGCCAATGATGAGGCTGTACAGAGGTGGGGCTAACGCGGCTCCGAGATTGCCCCACATATTGCCCCAGCCGAGGACGGCCGCCGTATGTCGACCGGCGATATCCTGCGCGAAGGCCCAGGTTGCCGCGACGCCGAGGTCTGTGGAAATCGCGACAATCGCCAACCCGGCAATCACGGTCCAGATCGCGGTCTGCGATCCTAATGGCCCGGCGATATCGAAGGCCACGAGAATGCAAAGGCCATACCCCATGGCAGCGGTGATGCGTGTGATCACCACCGGCAGTCGACGACCCCAAAGGACGCCAAGCCGTTTTGTGAGACCGTCGGTCCAAGGGCCACCGACAAGCATGCCCCCCATCCCCGCGAAGATGGGGACCGACGTGTAAAACCCACGTTCGACCACGGGAACCTTGTGAACTTCATCGAGGTAACGGGGCAGCCAGGTCACCAGGAACATCCAGCCGAGATTGGTGGCGAACTGACCCAGACAATTCCCCCAGAGCGAGACGTTGCTGAGAATGGCGACCCACGGGAAGGGCGAATGCGTTGTGGTCCGGGCGGAAACGGCTTCCTCCCCATCGACCAGCCGCTGTTCAGCGGGATTGGCCCACGGATGTTGAGCTGGGTTGTTACGGAAGACCGCCCAGAAGAGCGCGGCGACAAAGAGTCCCGAAGCCCCGTAGAGAATTAGAGTCATCCGCCAACCGCGGGATTCGATCTTCTTCACCATGCCGGGCAGTAATGTTTCCCAGGCTTGGCGGTGATCAATCTCCGCCGCGGGATCGGAACGGGTCACACGCTCCAAGATTTTGGGATCGATACCCGCTTGCGAGTGGTCCATTCCTCGGAGCCAGTCAGCCGGTCGCCAATGGTTCAACCAGTCGGCGACCTCTGCGGCGGTCAATTCTGTGCTAGCGCCGCCTCGCGTGACAGGCAGAGTGACTCCCGTCGTGGTGGCGTCGGGATGATTGGCAAAAGTTTCGGCCCAGAACGGGGCAGGCTGGTCGAGAGTGCCCAGCAATGTGCCGACGATCTTTTCCGGTTCGAGGATTTCCTCGGCCAGAAAGACGGGATCGCTGCTCTGAGTGGCGAGGAACAACATGAGTGCTCCGGTGAGGACGGGGGCAATCGCGCCGCCCATACGTCCGCCGAACGCGACGATGCTGCTGGCCGTCCCTCGCTGGGTCAAAGGCATCCAGTCACGTACCGCCTTGGCACAACTCGGGTAGGCCCCCGCCTGGGCAAGTCCGCAACCCAGTCGGCAGGCGATGAGGGCCGTGATGCCGGTGGAAAACCCCAGCAGTGCCGTGAACAGCGACCACAGCAGGATGTACCAGGTGAGGGTGATGCGAATGCCAAACCGGTCGCTCAATCCGCCCGCCGGCACCTGTCCTAAGGCATAGGACCAGAAGAAGGCACTCAGGAACCAGCCCATCTGCTGCTGCGTTGCACCGGTATCGACCCGGATCGATTCCAGGGCCAGAGCCACGCAATTTCGATCCAGATACAGCAGCACGCTCGACAGCGTCGTCACCGCCAGAATGGCCCAACGCACGCGGGTAGGTGACTCAGACACGCACAAAATCCTTGGCGAAAGACAGATCGACGAGCGTTGATGGACGCTACGAAGTGCGCTGATCCAGGTCAAGCGGACGGGGCAACGGAACGCAAACTTGGTACGATTCTCACCGTCTTAACCGCTGAAATCGCAGAAAGATCTGATATGTCGAGTTCCAGTTTTCCGACGGTCGTCCTCGGGAGCCGTAACCGCAAGAAAATCGGTGAAATGGCGGAACTGCTGTTACCGCAGGGGATTACGCTGATCGGTGTCACGGATTTCCCCGATGTGCCCGACGTTGTTGAAGATGGCAATTCCTTTGCGGAGAACGCCCGGAAAAAGGCGCAGGAGACCGCTCGGCAAGTCCGGCATTGGGTCATCGCCGAGGACAGCGGGTTGTGTGTAGATGCGCTGAAAGGAGCCCCCGGTATCTATTCGGCTCGCTATGCCGGCAAGCAGGGAGAAGACGAAGCCAATAACCAGAAATTGCTGCATGAGTTAGAAGGGGTGCCGCCGGAAAAACGGACCGCATACTACGTCTGCTATGCGGTACTGGTCGATCCCGAGGGGGCGATCCAGTTCGAAGCCGAGGGACGCTGTCATGGACAGATTCTCACGAAGTACCACGGCAGTAACGGGTTCGGATATGACCCCCTGTTTCTTGTCCGCGAGTACCACCTGACTTTTGGCGAGCTTGCCCCGGCGGTGAAACGGCATATCAGTCACCGGGCGAAAGCCTTTGAACGACTGATTCCCGGCATGCTGCGCTGCTTCTCCCAGCTCACATGACCTCAGGTGTCGTATCGCCGGAGTCACCGGGGCTCTTGGACTCTGACGATTGAGCAAACTCGTCGTGGTTTAACCGCAGTGCAAGAAGCCCTGAATGCGCCGAGGTGAATTCATGATGTGCCGAGAACCTGCGGGAATCGCTGACGTCACGATTTCAGAACCGCCGAAAATTAACGGGCCGGTGTCATGAGACATCGCCTAGCCCACGTCAGGAAGTCGCCCTCGTTCAACCGATGTTCACAGCTCAGACCTGTGAGATCGTGCGGTCGGTGTCCGTTTCCGATCCCTGACGACTGTTGGCTCTCCCCCATCGCTTGAGATCGCATCGTTGAGAGGGCTCCAAGTATGTTGCGCTGGCTGCGCCGTCGTATGGATTGGACTCCGGAACAACGTGCCAATGGATTGGCCGGTTTCATCTCGTTCGCAGCACTTGGCCTGCTCTATCTCGAAGCCCCCCCCATACCAGCCGGTTCGGAAACCACCCGGCTGATGTCCTTGAAATCACGCGCCATTCATCTGCAATCGGCAAAACCTGCCACACAGGTGATGGCGAGCGTCAGCGAACCTGTGCTACCGACATCGGTCACGCCGGGCGACATCGAAGCCAAACCGGCTGACCTAATCTATGACACCCTGAACCGCAAGGTGGCTCTGCTGGAACAGGGGCGGACTTTCCTCAACGAAGTGCCCGATTACACCGCCGTCTTCAGCAAGCAAGAACTGGTCGGCGGGGAACTGCTGGATGTTCAGGACATCTACCTGAAATGTCGTCACCAGCCATTCAGCGTTTATCTGCGTTGGCTCTCGGGCGATGAAGGCCGCGAGGTGCTCTACACCGCCGGTGCCAATAATGGGGAAATGATTGTCCATGGCGGCGGCTGGAAAGCCCGGTTGCCTGCGTTATCAATTTCCCCCAGTAGCCCCCTGGCCATGCAGGAATGTCGCTATCCCGTCACCAAAGCGGGCATCCTCGGTACGGTGGACATCATGCTCGATTGCCATCGCGAAGATCTGCAATCACGACGGGTCGCCAAGTGCGAGCAACTGGAAGATCAGGAATTTGATTCCCGGATGTGTTCGGTCTTTGTGCTTGAATATGCCGATGCCAAAACGTCGCCGACCTATCGGAAATCGATCACGTTCATCGACAAAGAATGGAACGTGCCCCTGTACACCGAGAACTTCGGTTGGCCGACCGCTCATGAAACCGCGACCGGTGACGAACTCGACGAGGCCACACTGATCGAACTGTATACCTTCACCGAAGTGGAATTTCGCCAGCAGTTGGTCAATGCGGACTTCGAGAAAACAAACGAAGAATACCGTTTCCACTAATCGGGAAGTCTGATCAGTTAATAGAAGCAGCCCGGGGAAATCACTTTCTCCGGGCTGCTTCTATTATGGTCCGAGTCAATTAAGCCAGCTTGAGATGCTTGATCGCATCCGCCGGCGGCATCACATAGCTGACGTAGAACGGTCCGAATTCTGCGTACTTGGCCGACGCCGTGTCGAACCGCATCGTATAGACGATATCTTTCAGGTACAGCGGCGAACGCCCCCACAAGGTCACACCCCATTCCCAGTCATCCAGCCCCGTTGATGAGGTGATGAGCTGCGATACCTTTCCCGCAAACGCGATACCGCTGGTGGCGTGTTCCGCCATCAGGGCGGACCGCACACTGAAGGGTTCGGTGTACCAGTTGGCCAGCGGATGCCGGGCCTTGTTCATGGGGTAAAAGCAGGTCACTGGCCATTCCGGAAAGTCAGGATAGAGCCGCTGCTTGTTCATCATGGGTAGTCGCTGCTCGTAGGCTTTGAGACGAGCGGCGTGAGAGGGGTTATCGGGCCCCAGACCATCCGCAGTCAGCTTGGCCGCGTATTGTTCCAGTGTGGGCACGTACTCGGAGATTTCTGTCAGCGAGACGAAGGAGTACGTGGGGACCAGCACCGCTCCCAATTCGCTGCCGCGAATGCCTTGCCGGACGGTATCGATCACCAGCGGATCAGGGTCCATAATCATCAGGGCGAGATCGGCCTTATGGCCCGAGACCACCGAAGTCTGCACCCGTTGGGGGGCACCCTCGCGCTGTGGATCAAGCCAGTGTTGAACGGTTTCGCACCCGGCTTGCCGCTGCTGGGGTGTTAAACGATCCCAGGCGGCCTGATCGACGCGGTAATACAGATGCAGGCAATGCCAGCCTTCATTGAGAATCGGACTGGGAGGAGGCAGATCGACAGGCGGAGCAGGGGGGCGATTCACGGTCGGTACTCAAGCTTTCATCAGACAGGACAAGAAAATCGGCGGGTCAGAGTTCGTGATTATTCGGAGGGCGGGGCTTCCACTTTCGGATAACCGGTCCACCCGAGCGGCTTGGCGGCCATCGCCGTTTGTCCCGATTCCAGAAGTTTCAGGATGTTCTGCACGGTCATATTGGTCGGCAGCTCGCGCTTCAATCGCTGCACAATGTCGGGAGTGACAATGCTGGCACCGGGGCCGGCATCTCCCTCCAGGAAGGCTCGCTTCTGATCGAAAACGGCCCAGAAGATTGTCCGGGCATGCGTTTTGGCACCATCCCGCGTTTTTATGGCGGCCCCACCTTTGCTGCGGTTGCCATTCACCCGGTACATGTCTTTGCGTTCAAAAATGACCGCGATGACATTCCAATCGCGTGTGCTGAACAAGCCCATAGCATCCATCCTCAACGGCTGGCGAACCTCTGCGAATTGTAAGGTGTACCATGCGGTAAGAAAACTCACCACTTTCCCCAGGAGAGTTTGCACACGGGTCGCCAATTCGTTGTGTCGCCGCCATAATGCAGGCACAGGACGTCTTGGTTTTGGCTGATTGAGAGCCCATGACAGTGGTGGATGACAATCGCAGTGACGACCCGATGTTTGCCGGCCGACCGGACTGGAGTGAATCGCCCGTCCCACCGCCGCGTTCCTCGCTGTCACAAGCCACGAAGATTTCCATCCTGCTATTCCTGGCGACCTGCGCCACCACATTCCTGGCGGGGACCGGTATCGGCAAAGTCACCGACGAGACCACACTCAACGATTACCTCTGGTATGGGTTGAGCTATTCCGTCCCCATCATGGCGATTCTGCTCTTTCATGAGATGGGGCACTTTCTGACAGCACGAGCCCATGGTGTTCCTGCATCACCCCCGTTTTTCATACCGATGCCGATCCTGGGGCTATTCGGCACGATGGGGGCCGTGATTCTTCAGCCGCGTGGCTGTGGGAATCGCCGGGCCATCTTCGATATTGCCATCATGGGTCCGCTCGCGGGACTGGTGGTCGCCGTTCCCGTCGCCTGGTTGGGGGTGCAGCAGGCGGAGGTCGCGGAGTTCGATCCGTCCGTCGGCAGCATCACTCTGCACGATCCGTTGCTGCTGAAATGGATGGTGCAGGCGAGGTTTGGCGTGTTGCCACCGAATCACGATGTCGAATTGAACCCGCTGCTGTTCGCCGGTTGGGCCGGGTTGTTTCTGACGGGCTTCAATCTCTTACCGATTGGCCAGTTCGACGGGGGCCATATTCTGTACTGTCTCCTGCGGAAATGGGCACATCCCGTTTCCTACCTCATCGTGGCTTTGGGGGTCTTGAATCTGGTGCTGTCGCAGTCACCCACGTACTTTCTGGCGCTCTTTCTGCTGTTCATTATCGGCGTGAAACACCCACCGACACAGAACGATCGGGTGCCGATCGGTTGGGGGCGGACCGTTTGTGGCTGGTTGACGATCGGCCTGTTTTTCCTCTGCTTCACGCCCGAGCCGATTACCATCAACACACCGGAACCCTTCAAAGACCCGGCCGATGCCTTGCAGCCGATCAATGGATCACCAGCGGCATCGATGAATGAAGGTTCAAACGCGCGCCCGTAAGCCAGCCTGTTCGAATGCGCCCCGCAATTTGAGATAGCAGCGCTCGGCGGCGATGATCGGGTTGTAGTCGGGTTTGTTCCAGACCTGACCGGAAACCTCGACGCAAACGGCACCCTGGTACTTCGCCTCGGTCAGATACCGCAAATAGGCGGAGTAGTCGGTGGCCCCATCGCCTGGCAGTACAAATTCCACCTTGCCATCGGGCAACGTGACATTGTCCTTGATATGAATGAAGACCGTTTCCGGGAGCACTTCGAGCAGGCTCGCTTTAAGTGGTAGGCCTTGACGTTCAAAGTGGCTGTAATCGTAAGCCGCTTTGATCCAGGGGCTATTGATCTGCCGGACCATCCAGACGACATCGGCGGGGCGGTGGAGTGCACCCGACACGTGGGCCTTGATGGCAATGATGATTCCCGCTTTGGCCGCGACTTTTTCCCAGTCAGCGAGGGCCGTGAGCATGGGGTCTTTCAGCATCTCCCATTGATCGGGACGCCCCCCCAGCACGGTTTCCACGACCGGTGGATGATCTCCAATTTGCAAATCATGGGCCAGTTGCGTGACCAGCTTTAGACGTTCCAGATTGTTGCGATGTTCGTCTGCCGGGACCGCCAGTCGCAGGTTCTCCATTAGACAGGGCAACTCCAAGGACAACGCCTGCATCTGCTGACGAAGTTCCTTGCGTTGATCGTCATTCAGAACGGCGGCGTCGCAGGGCCAACCCGTCATACAGGCGAGTTCCACGCCGCTGTAACCAATGTCGGCACAGACGCGTAAGGCACGTCCCAGAGGCAAGGCCTTCATGCCATACAGACTGAAGGCAAAGGGAATGCTGGCTTTCTTGACGGTGGCCGCATGGGCCGAGCCACCGACGAAGGCATAGATGCCCGCGGCTCCGAGTGCGGAAAGTGCCGATCGGCGTGACATGGTCATAGCGAAACCCCTGCAGTCCAACAGGTTCCCTGGGGAACAGAACATTGTTAGTGTCGGTCGCCCGGCAGGTTGAATCAAGGCTGAATCTTCATGACAGGCCCTGGAGCAGAGTTTTCCTCAACGTTTCCAGGCGGTACGCTAATGCAGACCTCAATTTGATTCATCGGACGGATTCTCCGTTGGCGATCACTTTCACCCAGAGTCACATCATGCGCCGAACCTTGTCGATCGCTGCGATCTTATGTGCTGTGTCTACGTCTGCCCTGATGGCAGCGGAGGCGAAGCGGCCGAACATTCTTTTCGCCTTTGCGGATGACTGGGGCCGCTATGCCAGTTGCTATGCCGCCGTGGAAGGCCCCGGTACTCCCAACGATCTGCTGAAGACGCCGAATTTTGACCGCATTGCGCATGAGGGCGTGTTGTTCCAGCACGCCTTTGTCACGGCCCCCTCGTGCACACCCTGTCGCAGTTCAATTCTCTCTGGGCAGTACTTCTGGCGGACAGGTCGCGGGGCCATCCTGCAGGGAGCCCAGTGGGACAGTTCCATTCCCGCCTACCCGCTGCTGCTGAAAGACAACGGCTACCACATCGGCAAGATGTACAAGGTGTGGAGCCCCGGCACGCCAGCCGATGCCCCTTACGGGCAACAGGCCCATGCCTACCAGAAACATGGCGGCCGCATGAACCAGTTTTCGCAAGTCGTCACCGCTGCGATGGCGAAAGGCCAATCGGCCGACGATGCGAAAGCCGAAATCTATGGCGAAGTCCGGGGCAACTTCCAGGATTTTCTCGCCGCAAAACCCGCCGACCAACCCTTCTGCTTCTGGTTCGGTCCGACCAATGTCCATCGCAAATGGATCAAAGGTTCGGGGAAAGCGATCTGGGGGCTCGATCCGGAACAACTCACTGGCAAACTGCCCAAGTTTCTGCCCGATGTCCCCGAGATCCGCCAAGACTTCGCGGACTATCTGGGGGAAGCCATGGCCTTTGATGGGGCCCTCGGAGTCATCCTTGCCGAGTTGGAAGCAAAGGGCGAGTTGCAGAATACAATGGTCGTCATCAGTGGCGATCATGGTCCGCCGGGGTTCCCGCATGGGAAGTGCAATCTCTACGATTTTGGCACGGGCGTGTCATTGGCCATCAAAGGGCCGGGCATTCTTGGTGGTCGCGTGGTCGAGGACTTTGTCAATCTGATGGATCTCGCTCCGACGTTCCTTGAGGCCGGGGGCGTCGTCCCTCCCGCAGTCATGACCGGCCGCAGTCTGTGGCCGACGTTGAAGTCCTCCGAGCAGGGGTTGGTTGATCCGACACGTACCTGGGTCATCACGGGCCGCGAGCGGCATGTGGCCACCGCGCGGGATGACTTTCTGCCTTATCCGCAACGTGCCCTACGGACCGCCGATTACCTTTATATTCACAACTTTCACCCCGAACGCTGGCCGCAGGGGAACCCGTACAATCTCGATCAGACGCCCGGCCCTTCGGTTGAGGATCTGACTGAAAACACCTATGTCACCTTTCATGATGAAGACGCCGGTCCCGCAAAGGCCTGGCTAGTCACGCATCGTGATGATTCAGAGTGGAAACCCTATTTTGACCGAGCTTACGGACAGCGGCCGCAGGAAGAACTCTACGTCTTGAAAACTGATCCGGATCAGATCACCAATGTCGCTGATCAGGCCAACATGGCGGCGATCAAGCAGCAATTGCACGATCAGTTGATGGCCGAATTGAAACGAACCCACGATCCCCGCGTGATCGATGATGGCAAATTCTTCGAGACGCCCCCGATGGCCGGGCCGGTGGAATCTGGCGGGAATAACAACGCGAAGAAGAAAAAAGCGGCGCGGTAATGGTCGATTCATTTTGCCCCCCGTTGCTTGTCAACGGGGGGCGTATGACCCCGGGTTGCGAGCAACCCGGGGCTAAATGAAATCGTAGGAAAACATCACGGCCAGCGCGGGTCTTCGTCGGCGAATGGATGCAGTAACCCCAGCTTGCGATCTTCGGGCACCAGGGGCAACAACTTTTCCGCGATACGGAAATCATCGCCCGTGGTGATTTTCAGATTGAGCGGCGATCCCGGCACCACGGTGACTTTGTAGCCCGCCTGCTCCAAGAGTTGAGCTTCATCGGTCGCGGAGAGTTTTCCCCGTTTGGCGAACGCATCCAGCAACCAGTCCCGTCGAGCGACCTGCGGCGTCTGGGCTTCCCAGAGGTGTTCGCGGGAGACCGTGGCTTGAATGGCCTGATCACTTCCGACTTTCTTCAGGGTGCTGGTGACCGGATTGCCAAGGATTGCGGCCCCTGTTTTCGCGGCCGTTTCGAAGACCTGATTGATCCACGATTTGGCCACCAGCGGGCGGGCAGCATCGTGCACCGCGACAAAATCGACATCGTCCCGGACTTGGGCCAAGGCGTTCTGCACCGAATCCGCACGTTCTTTGCCACCCAAAACCAGAGTCACATCGAGAAACGCCAGATTCGGGCGAAACTTGTCGCGGAACCATTCCTCATCGTCTGGCGAAATCACGACGAGAGTTTGCACCACATCCTCGCGATTCACGAACGCCTCAACCGACCGTACCCACACCGGTCGCCCCTGCAATTCGGCGAACACCTTTTTACGGCCCGGTCCTTTGTAGCGGCTGCTCTGACCCGCGGCGGGCAAAATCACGGCGAATTTTGGCATCGGTCGATTCATTTTCTACGCGAACACGTGAACTGCTAAAAATCAGAGTAATAAAGAAGCCCAGGGATCGCTATCCCTGGGCTTCCGTCGCCATGTTGATCATCAATTCCCACTCGATTGGACACACGGCTCGCAGAGCCGTGGCACCAAAGGACTGCACACTGGACGATCTCACTCGGTTGCGAGAAGATACCTCAGTGATGACTGCACCCGCGACGACGACTTCTGATCCGAATTCCTGGCCGCTGATTTTGCTGCCGGGGATTGGCACCAATGCTCAGGTCTTTGCCTTGCAGAAGTCGGCGTTTCCCCAGGTGCTTGTGCCTCCGTGGCTGGAGCCGGAACGCCGCGAGACGCTGGCCCATTATGCGGCGCGGTTGGCCGAAAAGCTGGCGATCACCGGGCCGTGTCTGGTCGGGGGGATGTCGTTTGGTGGGTTGGTTGCACAGGAACTGGCAGTCCATCTTGATGCGCGGGCCTGCTTTCTGATTTCCAGTTTGCGATCCCGTCACGACCTGGCCCGGTGGATGAAACGCTGGGGGCGGTTGGCGTGGCTGTTACCGCCACGGACCGACCGTTGGGCCTCGTGGTTCGGCTGGCTGACACTCAAAACGATCGGCCCGGTCTTGCCCGCCCGGTCCCGGCAACTGCTGACCCATTTCAGCAAAACGAAATCACCGATCCTCACATGGGCGTGCCAGCAGACGGTAAACTGGGAAGGCCCCAGCCGACCGTTGACGTGCCCGGTCTATCAACTGCACGGGACGGCAGACGCCATCTTTCCGCTGGGAACCATGCAGCCCGACCGGTTGGTAGAGCAGGGAGGGCACACGCTGCCATTGTCGCATCCCTTTGTGGTCAATGCGTTTCTGCGTGAGGGGCTGGATCGGTTGATCGCGGAACACTCGCTGAACTCGGTGAATTCTCCGGCATAGATCAAAATCGCTAGACAAATAGCAGGCTGATCGCTGTCTTGTTGGTATCACAAGTCTGATTGGTGACTCTCCATTCTGGATGAGGTACGACTAATGTTCGCATTCTCCAATCGTTGGTTGTCTTCCACTGTTGTTCTCGGATTCGGCTTGGGATCGATGGCGTTGGCTGCGGAAAAGAGCAGCGAGCCCCAGCCGCCGCTGATAACCCCTTCCAAGGCTACGACCAATGTCACGGGCCCGCTGGATGCTGACGGCTATGTCGATTTTGTCGCTGCCCTCAATGAGCAACTTGGGGCTGGAGTGAGTCCCAATGAGAATGCCGCGATTCCCTTGTTGCAGGCCATGGGGCCGTGCGAGGGGAACTCGGTCGTCACGAATCTGGTACTGAAGGAACTCGGTCAGCGACCGTGGCAGCCCGGGGATCTCGATTTTCAGTCGATGGGAGAACTTGGCCGCGCACGTTTCGGAGACAATCAAGCGGCTGCGCAAGCCTTCTACAACCAACAAGGTCAGGCCGGATCGCGTCCGTGGACCGAGAAAGATTTCCCGGACATGGCAGCGGTATTGAGCACCAATGCCCAATCCTTGACCGCTATTTCCGAGGGGCTGAAACGACCGAAGTATTACCGTCCACTAGTCCGTCGCGATTCCAACGACACCATGATCATGTTGCTGCTCCCCGACATTCAGGAATCACGCGACGTGGCGCGACAACTGCAGATGCGGGCCATGCTGCATTTGGGTCATGGCCGTTTGGCGGAATCGCGACAAGACTTGATGAGCCTGCACTGCTTGGCCCGGCACATTGCCCGGGGGGGCACGTTGATCGAAGGTCTGGTCGGCATTGCCATCGACGCCATGGCCATGCATTCCGATTCCGTCTGGTTGCATCATCCCGCTCAAACGGCTGAAACGATCGCCGAGTATCGTGCCGAGTTGCAGGCCTTACCCGCGGTCGGCGACGTCGCTCGGCAGATGAATCTCACCGAACGCTACTGCGGGTTGGATGCCACGCAGGCGATTGCACGTGGTCGACATGGGAGTGTGATGTCCCTCTCTGCCTACGATGCAGGAGAGCTGGGCGTTGATAATTTTGACCGCTGGATGAGCCCCGAAGGCTTTGCCGATGCCTTGGTGGCGATGTCCGTCAACTGGGATGTCGCGATGTCCACCATGAATGGCTTGTACGATGACCTGTCCAAAGTGGCCGCTGCGTCCACACGTCAGGAACGGCTGGCCGTGCTGGGGGAACTCGATAAACGGCTGCTGCAGATTCGAAGCGATGCCACCTCGGTGAAGGGTGTCGTCAGCAGCGTGTTCGGTGGCAACAAAGCCCGGGGCAAGAATCTTGCAAACGTGTTGGCGAGCCTGTTGATTCCCGCGGTCGGCAGTGCCTGTGAAGCCTACGACCGCGCTGCCACTCGCCGGGAAGTGCTTGATGTGCTGTTTGCTGTCGCGGAGCTTGAGAAGACGGAAGGCATGCCGCCGGAGTCACTCGCTGTGCTGGTCCCCAAGTATTTGAAATCGGTTCCGATCGACCGTTACAGCCTGGAACCGATGCGTTACCTGACCGATGGAACAGCCGTGAAGGTTTACGGCGTCGGTCCCAACGGCGTCGATAACCATGGACTGACATACGGTCAGGGCGAAGGCAACGACGATCTGGTTTACAGTTTGCCACCCACGCCGTGATTTACCGAGCGACAACGCTCGCCTCCGGCTTGCGGCTAACAATCGGGTGACGAGATCCAGTATCCTCTGGCAGACAACGACAGGTCTTCCAGAGGATGCTTCTTTGATGCGGTCCGTGATTTTTGAACGGTTTGGTGAACCGGCCGAAGTGCTGAAGGTGGTGGATCGTCCGGTTCCGGAACCGGGAGCGGGGCAGGTTCGGGTGCGGATGATTGCCAGCCCGGTCAATCCGTCCGACCTGATGACCATCCGCGGGACCTATGGCAAACGCCCCGATCTGCCGGCAGTTCCTGGCTATGAAGGCGTGGGCATCGTCGAAGCATCCAACGCGGGACTGTTCGGCAAGTTTCTTCTGAGCAAACGCGTCGCGGTGCTGAATTCCGTGACGGGAAACTGGCAGGACCAGGTGATTGCGGCGGCGAAGTCGGTCATTCCCATCCCGGGTAAAGTGGACGATCAGCAAGCGGCCATGTTTTTTGTGAATCCGGCCACGGCTTATCTCCTCACGCGAAAACTTCTCGCCGTGCCTCAAGGTCAATGGCTGCTGCAATCGGCCGCCCATTCAGCCGTCGGCAAAATGGTGATTCGGCTGGGCCAACGTTTTGATTTTCGCACGGTGAATGTGGTCCGCAATGCGGCTCAAGTCACGTCACTGAAAGAGTTAGGGGCTGATGCGGTGGTCTCTTTTGATCCCAAGTCCGATCCTGCGGAGCAACTCATCGACCAGGTGCGAGAAGTCGTCGGTTCCACCGGCGTGAAGCATGCCATTGATCCGGTCGGCGGTGCCGTTGGGTCCGCAATGATTCCATGCCTGGGAGAGCAGGGCCGGTTGATCGCCTACGGT
This sequence comes from bacterium, assembly GCA_016125225.1. GTDB lineage: Bacteria > Planctomycetota > Planctomycetia > Planctomycetales > Planctomycetaceae > DSVQ01. The sequence continues at coordinate 418,828 of WGME01000013.1, forward strand.
ACTCTCTCTTCCGAGCCCCTTTCATTTTCCGCCCGGCATCTGATGACCACCGGTAGCCGCGTGGAAGGGTTCTGGCTGAGTCGTTACATGGCCACACAGGGTTTGCTGGCGAAGCTGAAACTCATCGGCGAACTGGGAAAACTGATTCAGGCCGGCGTTCTATCGTCTCAGGTCGATGCCAGCTTTCCCTTGGATCAGGTCTGCCAGGCCGTGACGGCTTCCGAAGCTCCGGGCAAATCGGGGAAGGTTTTGCTCACGTTTTGATGGAATTCGGCAAGTCGATGAATGCTGTAGAAATCCGCCTTGCATGGTAAACTCAATGGGCCACGATCTCTTGCCAGCCCATCGACTGAGGAACCAGGACGGTATGACGTCGACCTACTTACGCAGCTATGAATTGCACGACCGTGGTCGGTCGCAGTTGATTCTGATCGACCTGCAGGAGCGGTTACTCGCCGCCTTACATGATGCGCCGGATGTGGTGAAGGCCAGTGAAAGTCTGGGAGATGTGGCCCGCCGTCTGCACATTCCCATCGCCATCACTGAACAATATCCGCAGGGCCTCGGAACAACGGTAGCGTCCATCGCTCGGCTGTCTCAGCGCCGCTGTGAAAAGCAACGGTTCAGTGCCACGGAAACATTGGAAGTTCCGGCCGTCAGTGATGAACTAGGCATCCGTGAACAGATTGTGCTCGCCGGAGTGGAAACGCATGTCTGCGTGTTGCAGACCGCTTTTGATTACTTGGCCTTGGGATATCGCGTGACCGTGGTGGCTGACGCCGTTACCAGTCGCCGCAGCCGGGATACCGAGATGGCATTGGCCCGCATGCGAGACGTCGGGGTCACCATCACCACCGCCGAAGCCGTGATCTTTGAATGGTGCGAATCGGCCGCCGATCCGGAATTCAAGTCGATCAGCGGCGTCGTCAAAAGTCGTGGATTGAGGTTGGAAAGTTGAAAAGCCGCCACCGCCGGGTGGCGGACATGCGGTTTCAGGTTGTCGATGGTCGACCGATGAGCTTTTGTGATGCAAACGTCAACCCATTTGCTTGATCCCGCCCGGCTCAGCGAATTGGCCGGGTTGGAGTTGAAAGCCCGGCTGATTGTCGAAGGCTACCTCTCCGGATCGCACCGCAGCCCCTTTCGCGGATTCTCCGTCGAGTTTGCCGAGCATCGGGAGTATGTCCCGGGGGACGACCTGCGCTATGTCGACTGGAAAGTCTTCGGCAAGTCGGATCGCATCTATCTTAAGCAGTACGATGAAGAGACCAACTTCGGTTGCACGATCTTGTTCGATGCCAGTGAATCGATGAACTACCAGTCGTCGCAGGCGGCGGTGACGAAGCTGGAGTTTGCCCGTTGGGTGGCGGCTTCGATGGCTTATCTCGTGATCCGCCAGCACGACGCGATCGGCCTGATGACGTTTGATCAATCCTTGCGAGATGATTTGCCACCTTCCAGCAGCGCGGCACAATTACGAGAAGCGTGCCGAAGGTTGGAAGCCTTGCCCGGAGCAGGGGAGACACCACTGGGGGAGATGCTACCGAAGGTGGCAGAACGGTTATCCCGCCGGGGCGTGGTGGTTGTGATCAGCGACTTCTTCGATGAGTTTTCGAGTTTGGAGCGGGGCTTACGGAAACTCAGCTTCCGTCGTCACGATGTGTTGTTGTTACAAACCATCGACCCTGCCGAACGCGACTTTCCCTTTGAAGAGCCCACCCGATTTGAGGGTTTGGAGAACTGGGGCGATGTGCGGGCCAATCCGAAGGCGATCCGGAAGGCCTATCAGCAGGAATTCGAACAGCATCTGGCTCGACTCAAGGGTTTGGCCCGTGACTTGCGGTTCGATTACCTCTGCTTGCGGACCGATCAGCCCCCCACTCCGGCTCTCGCCGGGCTACTGGGGCAGAGGCGGGCTCGTCGCGGTTCTTAGCAACCTTTCGAAATCGGGTGTAACTCTGCAGAAACAGGCCCCACCAGCTTTCTAGAGCCGAAGACTCTGGTTTTGACAGGTTGTGATCACAAAAATCCCGTGCCGAATCGACGAAAATTCCCACAGGGGACTCGACGATCGGCTGAGAGATGCGTAGGCTTTGATGCGTGTGCGGTCGCGTGGCCGCTGCGGACGTTCCACTCAGGAGAAGGTTTCAATGCTCAAGTATTCTGCAATGGTGGCGGCAGTGTTGATGGTCGGCGGCATCGCGATGGCGGCCGAACTGCAATCGGGTTTGCCGAAGGGCGAGTTCGTCCCGGCGTTCACCGTCTCGGACATCACCGGTCCTTCGAAGGGCAAGGATCTCTGCTATCGTTGCCAGTACGGCAACCGTCCCGTCGTGAGCATCTTCGCCCGCGAAATGACTCCGGAAGTCGCTCAACTCGCCAAGGCCATTGATGGCCAGATCGAAAAGAACAAGGATGCCCGGATGGCCGGCTTCCTGGTGCTGCTCTCCGATTCACCGGACAAGGCCAAGCCGGTGCTGGAAGAAACCGCCGCCAAGTCCATGATCAAGAACGTTCCGCTGACCACCTATGAAAACGCCAAAGGTCCCGGAGCTTACAAGATCAGCGACAAGGCCGATGTCACCGTCATGATGTGGCTCGACTCGGAAGTCACTGTCAGCAAGGGTTTTGAGAAGGGCAAGCTCGACAAGGCTGCCATCGATCAACTCGTCGCCGACACCAAGACCATCCTCGACTAGTTCGGCGGCAGTCACCGACTGATCGAACAAGCCAAGCCCGGCGGGACAACTTCCTGCTGGGTTTCTTTATTGGGTGCAATACTCTTTCTAACTTGAACCAGCGCGTTGTGTATACGGAGCGGCGTAGATGGTTTGCCTGAGGGGGGCGTCGAGCACTGCAGTTCGCCTGGCTTTGAGGGCATCTTGTTCGAGGTCGTCGTAGGTTACGTAGGCCCGGTTGCTCCAGTAGTGGCTCTTCAAGTTCTGTTCCGTCTCAAATCGCTTCCGCGATAGCTTGCCTTCTCCCTAGCCAGGCCCGATTTCGACGAGTTTGTCACTCACAAGACGGACTCGTTATGAGGGGGCAGGTCACTTCCATGCCGCCCGGTGAGCGGCCTGCCTGCAGCGGCTGCGTGACAACCTTGATGTCCGGAGAGAACTCAAGGATCGGTGCCAACGGGTTGGGTCACTGGAGTGCCTGCCAGGCCTGTGCCTGCTTAAGCAGGACCGTCAGACGGCGGGAGATGGTTTCGATCAAGGATTCGAGGCAACCGGGTGATGTGGCGGCGATAACTTCCTGGTAGATCTCATATCCATAGGTGCTGGCCGGCGGGATGTAACCGGGCTGCCAGTCGTTGGTCAATGTCGTCACATACACAGGATGAGTCGCAAAGCGTTCACGCAGCGTCAGCTGAAAGATCTGATACAGTTCACCGGGCACAAAGACCCATATGGCTTCTCCCAGGATTCCGAGCCGCAACGTCAAAGGATAGGACCGCCCGGGGACCAGGTTGTTCAAGCGGGTGAGCTGCCGCGTGCGTTGTTCGACCTGTGCCCGACAATCGCGGACGCGAAGTTCATCGGTCTCGGCACGAGCTTGTGACTCTTCAGCAAGCCAATGGTCCCGCTCAGACGTTGTCTGCTCTAACGTCGGCAGATCGAGTCGATAGGGCAGGTCGACAACCAGTTGCTCCCAGTGCCAGTGGTCCATGCCATGCGGGACTTCCTCATCGAGTGGTTCGTGGCGCCAGGTGCCGATCGCAGTGCCGGAGATCACTGCCCCGGCATAGCGATACTCGGTTCCCGGTGGCGGAAAAGTGGCGAGTGCCGAGAGGGCCGCGTGCCCGACTTGGCGGCCGTTGCGGTCAGCGATAGCCATATCACCGACGAAGCCTTCCCGCGGTCCCAGATCACCCGATGCACCCTGCAGAAACAGGCAGTGGCCCCCCTCCGTCTGCTCGATGACTTCGCGCATCGCACCGACCCAATCGGGACTGATCAAAGTATTATCCCAAGCCAATGTCGTGGGATGGCAGGCGTAATTGACAATGGTCGCCAGAGTGGTCCCGGCCGCGTCGGAGACTCTGGCGAGGAGCAGTGTGTCGTCCGCGCAACCGTCGGGATTGAAGCCGCACACAAAGCGCTTCCGCTGCTCATCGAAGTAGTCACGATGGGTCGCCAAGTGACAGCGACCTGTTCCGTAGACAATGAATGCTGGTGCGACACGACATTGCACCTCTTGAGCGAGCAGACCCATGCGCTCCGCCAAGCCGTCGAGATAGGGCTCGAGCAGTTCGCCGCCGGGGAGATCGCTGCGCGTGCGCGACATCCAACCGGAGCCGTGCGTGTGGGACAACGTCACGAGAATGTTCTCGTAGGCGACCTGTGTTCTGTCCTGAATCGATTGCCGGATCCTCTGGAGTTCCTGGGCGTCAAGAATGCAATGATCCAGAGCCAGAATGATCTGCGCTTCGCCGGCTTCTGGAACTCTCGGCTCCAGCCACAGCAGGGTGGCTTCGAGCGGACGATGGACCCCGGTGGCACGGTCGTGCAGCGCGGCTCCCCACATGCGATGGTAGATGCCGACCGGTGGTGTGATGTCACACCGTGCGATGGCAGCACGACAGCGAGCTTGAGGGGTCTTAACCACCTGCATCGTCATCTCCAAACAGCGTGCCCTGGGGATTCAAGAACGCCCAGCACAGGGCATCGATTGCCATAACAACGGCGAACAGAAACAGAATCAAATTCCAGTTGCCGGTCTGCGCGACGAGCCAGCCCGCGGTGACGGGAAACAAAGCCGCCCCCATGTTGCCGAACATGTTCATCGTGCTGAAGACCGTGGCGACGTGTCGTCCGCCAAAGCTGATGGCTACGGTATAACCGCTGACACCACCAAACGTGGCACAGAACGCGCCCAGCGAAATCAAGGCGATACTCTGATTGACATCACGGACGAAATACGAAGCCACGATCAGCAACGAGCAGAGGCTCATGCCCACGACGGCGATTCCCTGGCGACTGAGCCGTTTGTTGCCGGTGCGTTGCAACAACCAATCGGAGAAGAAACCGCCGGTTAAACTGCCGACCACGCCTCCCACGCCAGCCACCGTGGTAAGAATTCCCGAGCTGAGTAGAGAGACGTCGCGTGTTTTCTGCAGAAACGTCGGAAACCACGTCATGAAAAATACCATGCCCGCAGCCCGGAAGAATTGTTGCCCACACAGCAAAGCTAACGGCCAACTTCGTAGCATTCGTGACCAGTCGATGCCCAGCCGAAGGCCATTCGACAGTGACGCCTCGGGGAGTTTTTTGCGTGAGATCATCCCCAGAAACGCCACTGTCCAGAGAATGCCCGGGATCGCATAAGCGGCGAGCAAGAGTCGCCAACGATCCATGTGCATGTCCTCAGCCCACGGTTTGAGAGACTCCAGAAACATCGCAGTCAGAACAGGAGCCATGGCACCACCAATCGTCATCCCGCAGGCCAGCATGCCGGTCGCGCGGGCTCGTTCCGTCTCTGGAAAAATGCGTCCGAGGGCTTTGGCGGCACAGGGAAACGCACCAGCTTGTGCGGCTCCCATCAGTCCCCATATCACCAGCAGCGACAGAAAATCGGTCGCGACGGCCGTTAACAGTGTGGCTAACGACCACACCACGGAAAAGATGGCCAACGCTCGCCGACTTCCCAGCCGATCTGCCACCCAACCGCTGGGAATCTGCATCAGTCCATACGACAAATACCAGGCCGACTGAATCCAGCCCATCTCCCGGGCGAGATCAGCAAACTCCAGATCTTGGGCAATCTCAGCCGCAGGCACGCTGAGGGCGGCTCGCTGGATGTAAGCGATGGCCGCGGAAAGGCACAAGAACATCAGCACCTGATAGCGACCGTGGTGGGCATCAACCTCATCAGTGGAGATGCTGGACATGCAAGGTCCCTATCGGCTGGAAAGTAGACTTCGCTGCAGCAAGGCAAACAGTCGATCAACTTCCGCAGAAGTCTCCGCATCGAGCTGCCAGCCACAGGGCTGAATTTGCAACGTATTGGAAAACAACCCACGTTGTTTCAGCAGGTATTTTTCAATGGCGAGAAAACCATCGAGACCGGCTTGCAACTGCAACGCCGTGATGGCGCAAATGGGCAGCGACAACGGATAAATGCGTTCTTCATCACCGGCCTCCAAGGCGCGCCACAAGGCCACGATTCCATCCAACAGATCGGTCCCGGGCATCGTGCCGACGATGCCGCGGCGGTAGCAATCGACAAGATTGATGCCCCCTGATCCTTCAAAAATGCGTGCCTTTCCTTGAGAGGCGTCGCGTAGTTTGGAAAGATTCGGCCCCAACGGACTGGCCTCGGGTTTGAAATAGATCCGTTCTTCCCCAAACTCGTCCAGTAATCTCAGATAGACACTCAGATCGATCGCCGCACCGACGTAGCTGGAAGCATCCTGCACCACCAGCGGGATCGAAAGACCGCGGGCGATGGCTGCGAAGTAATCGCCGGTTTGGGGACCACTCAAAGATGTCGCAACGGGCGGAATTGCCATCACCGCACTCGCTCCCAACTCCTCAGCGTGGCTGGCAAAGTCCAGAGCTTCGCGAATGCTTTCCGCACCGACACTGATCACCGTGAAGCCGCGGCCTTGTACCGCCTCACAGGCATACGTGGCCAGTTCCTTGCGACCGTGATAACCCAGCCGCAGGATCTCGCTGACCATTGCGATGACCACACCATCGGCTCCCGTTTGAAACGCCCAGTCGATCTCGCGTTCAAGCACCGGACGATCAATCGAGCCATCCTCGTTCAGCGGTGTGTGCAGAACGGGCAGGACACCGTGTAACAGAGGGGCTGCAGGCATGGTGGTGGGAAACTCCGTTCAGGTTCAAATTCTGCTGGTGTCGTCTTCGCTGTGCGAGAATACCAATGAAAATGGGCCTTTGTTACCAGTCACCGACTCCCCCATCGCGATAGAACACACGTTGCAGGAGCTCCTGCTGGAAGGGGTGCTTGCGAACTTCGTCTTCGTTGATAGTGACTCCCAAGCCAGGCTGCGTGTTGGGTGTGACGGTGCGCGTGGCCTTGTCGATCTGAAAACCTTCCTGCACCACGTCATTCCGCCAGGGAACATCGTTGTGGACCGATTCACAAATGATATAACTCGGCTGCGAGAACCCGAACTCGATTGACGCCGCCGTGCTCACGGGGCCCTGCGGATTATGCGGAGCTAATGCGATCCGATACGCATCCGCGAGTGCCGCTACGCGTCGTGCCTCACTGAAGCCGCCGCAATGGGTGATGTCCAACTGGCAGATTTCGCAGCCGCGTACTGCGAACAAGTCACGGAAGGCGGCCAAATGCGTCATCCGCTCTCCGGTCGCAATCGGCGTCGTTACGGCCGCGTTGATCGCCGCCAGTCCTTCAAGACTTTCCGGCCAGCAGGGTTCTTCAAGAAAATACAACCCATACGGATCGAGAGCCTTGGCGAACTGCATTCCCATCGCGGGCGAGGGACGGGCATGGCAATCGACCATGATATCGATCTTATCGCCGACAGCTTCACGCATCGCCGCGACGCATGCTTCGGCCGCTTTGATCGGCTGCAGACCTTCGATGGGCATCGTCGAAGGCACGGCCATCGATTTGAAAGCCGTAAAGCCGTCTGCGACCGCTTCCTGAGCCAGTTCGGCGAACCGTTGTGCATTGTCGGTCGGAGTTTCGTAGAAGCTCTCCATCGAGCCGCCACCCAGGTGACAATAAAGCCGGATGAAGTCCCGCACCGGCCCCCCCCACAACTTGTGACAGGGCACACCGTGCAGCTTGCCGACAATATCCCACAAAGCGATATCGATCCCGGCGATCGCGGTCGACCGGACAATTCCATTTCCATGCCAGAAGTGCTGCCGCCACATCATCTGCCACAAGTGTTCAACGCGGGTCGGGTCTTCACCAATCAGTAGTTGGGAGATGTCTTCAATTGCACCGACGACGCTGCGGGTATGCCATTCGAGCGTCGCTTCCCCCCAGCCGAACAGTCCCGGCTGATCCGTGAGAACTTTGACGAACACCCAGTTTCGCATCCGCGCATGACAGATGAGCGTTTCGATACCAGTGATTTTCATCGGCGATGATCACCCGGGTCAGAGTGAGAATGCATGCCTGCGCCCCAGACATTTGCTTCTGTCGACAAGATATTTGTTTTTGTCCACAGAAACAAGTATGCTCAAGTCATGATGATTGCCACGTTTATCAAAGATGATCTGGCAACCCGCTTAAGGTCCGGGCAGGATCTTCCCGCGCCGCTGACGATCGACGCGCTCTCAGACCATTATCAGGTGAGTTTCTCGCCGGTGCGGACGGCGATTGCGGAATTGATCGACGAAGGACTCGTGATCAAGGGACCGAATCGGCGGCTGATGGCCGTGCCGCAAAATAAGCGAGGCACCCGTTCCGCGAAGTTGCTCAAGCTGCCAGAACTACCGCCCGATCCCTTCAAGATCATCTCCAGTGATCTGGTGAAGTTATCACTTGAGGGCGAAGCCATCTTTCTGCGCGAAGAGGCGACCGCTGAGAAATATGGAATGAGTCGCTCTGCCATTCGCAGCATCTTGCATCGGCTGGCGGGGGAAGGTGTCCTGGATCACGTGCCGCGGCGTGGCTGGCGGTTACGGCCTTTTCGTCAAGATGACCTGCAAGCCTTTATTGAAGTCCGCGAGGTGCTAGAGCGGAAAGCCCTCGAACTGGCACGCTCGAAACTTGTCGCCGACGACTTGCAACGGATGCTCGCTGCGAACCATCTGCCGGTGACTGGTAGCGGCCAGCCGCACATCGACGAGAGTCTGCACGATTACCTCATCGCCAAGGCCGGCAACAACTACATCCGCGAATTCTTCGAGCGTCAGGGGCGGTATTACAAACTCTTATTCGAGTGGGAGGATCACGATCGCAAAGTTGCAGCGGAAACCGTCCGGCAACACCGCGAGATCCTGACAGCCCTGCTGGAAAAGAACTGGCCCGCTGCGAGAAAGGCTCTGACGCACCACATTCTCGAGAACCACCCAATCCTCGGCCAACAGGGAAGACCGGGAGCGGAAAAGCAGCGGAGTTGATGCCTGCCTGTGATTCCGTGATTGTTCACAAATCGATGCCAAAACCACTGAGGCTGATCTTCCCCTATCCCTCTCACCGCGCAACTTTGTACTCGATAAAACTCACGTAGTCGGCGAGTAAGATTCACGAGGCCGTGATTGGGAAGCATCGCATTTTGCACCTCGGACTAATTTGGCACGTGCTACGTTTCTGCATGAGTTCTCATCTCATGGTCTGTGCAATTCGTCGCACGGATAGACTCGGTGTGAGGTGGCGTGTCAGCAGTGCAAAAGATCCCGCATCTCAAGTGATGAAGACTTTCGATTCGTGCGCGAACTTAAATGATCCAATCCCTGTCTCCAGAGAGTTTCTACAAATCTCGACAGGGCACCGGTTGTCAAGCCATTTTCTTGGTCGGTAAGATCCAAGGACATCCAGAGAACACTGCTCGAGCTCAGACAGGTTGCATTGAATTACTTCATGCCAGAGGGTGGACATGATTGTCGGTAGTCTGTTGGGGGAGTCGCGAGAGCAGCTTCTTCTCCTCAAGTACGATGTCGCTACCGGACGGTTCGTCTTTCGCGACAGCATTTTTTCCGCTTATGCCAACGGTGAGACCACGGAGCCGGGACCCTACCAGACCGGAAGTTCTCAGATACGTATCGAAACCTCTGTCGCAGTTCCTCTGATTGTGCAAGTCTTTGACGAAATGCCGCATGTGATTATTCACATGAAACGACAGTAACGCCCAGAACTCCGACAATTCATTCTGCTATGACTCCCGATTTTTCCGAGGCTCGGCGGCTCATGGCAAACCATCGCGAGACACGGCGAGTTTCATTGGAGTTTATCGCAAGGTGTCTCAAAGATCATTAAAGATACAAACGAAAGGTATTCTCTCGCGAACCTGGCTTGAGTTTCGGTGTCAGGATTGACAAATTAATGGGAAGTCATCTGCATCGCGATGGCTTTCCGGCTCCTTTCATTACGTCTATCGTGGCGCTATTCTCATGCCGACACTCTCACCTTCTCAACAAACCGTCTGTGATTCCCTGCAGGCCGTCTGGTCTTATCACAATCTGTTTCAACTGTGGTCCTACTCTGGCCTCGGGCGAACGACGATGGTGGCAGAACTCCACCACCGACTTGGTGGAATTCGTCTCGGAATCCAGGACTTCGTGAGCGCACAAATTGGTCGCGACCCAACGGCAATCGAGGACACGATCTACTGTGTCGTGAGGGACGCGCTCCAGGCTGCGGATCACGTGTTCGTCGACGACTGGCATCTCCTGGCCGATAGCATGTCCCCGTGTGGCCACTATCCTCGCGCGGGATATCTCGAAGCGGTCGGTGCGGCTATCGCGGCCCTCGCAACAGCGTCACGCAAGCGGCTCCTGATCGCCTCGGAAAGCGGCCTCCCCCAATCGATGAATTCTCAGTGTTTTCCGCAGGGAATTGGGGAATTCGATGTTGATGACTATCGCCATCTCTGTCACGCGTATGGAGGTGATGCGACAGGCACTTTGGACTTTGAGCAACTCTATCGCTTTGCACCACGGCTCAATGCTTATCAGCTGCGTGAAGTCTGTGACCATTTCGTTCGCACGGATGTATGGTCGACAGATTCGTTCATCGATTATCTTCGTGAGCGTCAGTTGGTCAGTAACGTCCGTTTGGCAGAAGTCGCTCCAGTTCGTTTTGAAGACCTCATCGGTGTCGACGATGTGATTGAAGGACTGCTCAAGCATATTGTGATGCCTCTGGAAAATGACACACTCGCCCAGCAGTTTGACTTGAAACCGAAGCGTGGTGTGTTGCTGCTTGGCCCGCCGGGAACCGGTAAAACCACAATTGGCAAAGCACTGGCGCATCGCCTTCGTGGCAAGTTCTTCCTGATCGACGGGACGGTGATTTCTGGCACTGACAGATTCTATCACCAGATTCATTCGATCTTCCAATTGGCGCGCGATAACGCCCCTTCAGTCATCTTCATTGACGATAGCGACGTAATCTTTGAGAACCAGCAGGAGCACGGACTGTATCGGTATCTGTTGACGATGCTGGATGGACTGGAGGGACAAAGTAACGGCCGGGTCTGCGTCATGCTGACGGCCATGGAGTTGCAACATATCCCTCCGGCACTGATGCGGTCTGGGCGTGTGGAACTCTGGCTGGAAACCCGATACCCATCCACGGCTGCCCGTGTCGAATTACTACAGCGGTTGACGGCTTCACTGCCAGCCGAGATCGCGGGTTTTGATTTGGATTCGGCAGCCTTAGCCACGGACGGTTGCAGCGGTGCGGATCTGAAACGCCTGGTCAACGATGCCAAGACGTTGTGTGCCTGGGACAAATTCCAAGGCCACGAGATTCAGCCCTTCTCGGCGTATCTGCTCCAGGCCGTGTCGTCATTTCATGAGAAACGGGCAGAATATCACGCCGCAGAAAACCGCGGCCGCAAACAGCGGGCAAATCGTCCTGCCTGGTTTGATGTGGCTACCGGAAAAGACAATTGAATCATTCCCGAGCAGTCAATATCGACTGTACCGTCCCGACTGAAGTTCCCGTGCATGAATTGCGAAGTCCGGTGAGGTCGAATCTGGTGTAAGGAATGCTCGGACAAGCCTGCGGGCGTACTGAGCGCGGGGATGCCTCGGGCAACCTTCGAGCATTCTTTAACCTGGCCGGTAAATCCTCCAATCCTCCCTATCGGCTTCAACAGACGATTTGCGAACGAGTACCAGGTGCTTGTACAATGCACGCTGCGCTGTGCCACCGCTGTGTACGATCTTGAACTCACAGTAGAGAACCAATCGTCATGAACTGCAGACTTATCGGCTGCACCGCATTCCTGCCCCTTTTGTTCGTCAATCTCGCCGCAGCTCAGACGCTCTCCTCTGATGTACCCTACGTCGAAAATGGGCATAAGCGTCATGTGTTGGACATTTACACGCCGGAAAAGGGGGCCGACAAAAGCCTGCCCGTGATGTTCTGGATTCATGGCGGGGGATGGCAGGCGGGTGACAAAAGTGATGTGGCGTTGAAGCCGAAGGTGCTGACGGAGCGGGGCTTTGTCTTCGTATCGACGAACTACCGACTCCTGCCCGACGTCGAGATGGACGTCCTGACCCGCGATGTCGCCACGTCGTTAGGCTGGGTGCACAAGAACATCGCCAAGTATGGTGGTGATCCCAACAGGATTTTTGTTGGTGGTCATTCGGCCGGAGCACAACTGGCAGCCTTGCTCTGTATCGATGACCGTTACCTGAAGGAGCAAGGCGTCTCGTTTGATGTGCTGAAAGGTTGTGTGCCGGTGGATGGTGACACCTACGACATTCCCAAAATCATTATGACGGCTGAACACCGGCAGACATTGTATGGCGGCAAGATGTTTACCTTTGGCCATCGGCAGAAGTTCGGGAACGACCCCGAGAAGCATGTTGATTTCTCTGCCGTGACACACGTCGCAAAAGAGAAAGGTATCCCGCCGTTCCTGCTGCTTTACTTCTCTGGCAACCCTGATACCGGTGCCCAGGCCAGGCGATTGGAAGCCGTGTTGAAGGAGTCGGGAATTCCGGCGGCGTCGTATGGAAAATCGGACAGCAACCATAGCCGTTTGAATAATGACCTCGGCCAGCCCGACGACCCGGCCACACAGGAGCTTTTCAAGTTTCTCGATGGATTAGTGAGTGGAATGTAAGCCGCATCTTCCTCTTGGTCGAAGCCACGAAACTGACGTCTGCAAGGGAAGAGAATGATGCGAGGCTTGTTATATCGATCGCATACCATCCTCGTGTTTGGCTCGATTGCGACAGTATGTCTGCTGGCGTCGGTTCTGACATATGCCGCTGACCCCGGCGGTTCTGGCAATTCGCCAGAACGTTTGCAATCCAGCGAGTTGCCTCCGTTATCCACAGCTCGGGATGCGGGACGTTCCAAGTCTGCTTTGCTGACATCGACTGTACGAAAGGCAGCTCCTGAATCGACGGCGGAACGGAAGGCGAATCTTGCGGACTTCGAAAAGCATGTGAAGCCAGCACTCACACTGGCCTGCGTGAAGTGTCATGGTGCGGAACTTGCGGAGAGACAGATTCGCATCGATACGTTGAATCCCGACCTGTTGCAAGGCGGAGACGTCAAACGCTGGCTCGAAGTTCGCGATGTCATTTCCAACGGAGAAATGCCACCAGAAGATGCCGAACAGAAATTGGCCGACGCGGATTTGCGTCGGATTATCGAGTGGCTGAATCAGGAGATTCAGTGGGCATCCACAGTGCGTCGCGGTGAAGAGAGCTATTCGTCGTTCCGCCGCATGGCCCGGTACGAATACAACTACGCACTGCAGGATCTGCTTGGCCTGCCGTATGACTTCGCTGATAACTTGCCCCCGGAAACGGCTTCTGAGGACGGCTTTCAGAACAATTCCGAATTGCTGCAAATCTCGACCATGCAGTTCGAGACTTTCCGAGAGATCGGACTCAAAGCTCTGAAACGAGCCACCGTCATTGGGGAGCGACCGGAACCGGTGACCTACATCATCTCGATGCAGGATGAAATGACAAAAGCCGCGACAGACCCTTCAAAGCTCTTCGACAAAGTCGACGAAACCAATCAGAGTAAGAGAAACCGTCCGCATCTCTTCAATCGTGAAACGGGCCAGGGACTTCCCTATGCCGAGGGCAAATTTCTGCCAACGACGGATGCCGTCGCAGGCCAGACACCCGCGGTATCCCCCATCGTATTGGCTCTCCCGCGATCCACAGAGGTCAAGTTAGACCTGGACCGCTTCCTTCCCGATGAAGGCATCATGCATGTGCGGATTCGTGCCGGGCGCACCACCATGGACCCGGAAGAATTTGCGAGCCTCCGTTTGATCTTCAGTGCCCATACCAGCAACAACGCCAATTTCTCCCAGATCGTCAGCCAGCATGATATTCCCGTAACGGCATCGGCAGACAATCCGGAGTTCATCCATTTCGACATTCCCTTGGGCGACATCCAGCGCAATCCCTTCCGCAAGCTGGAAACCACATTCCCCAGGCGTGATGAGTTCCTGCATATTCACAATGTCTCCAATGCCCGGAATCAAAACGAGCCGCTGCATGTGCTGATCGATTCCATCGAAATCAGCGCACCATATTACGAACAATGGCCACCGAAAACGCATACGGACATCTTTTTTGACAGCCCGCACCGCAGTAATGAGGAACTCTATGGTCGAGAGGTGTTGGAGCGATTTCTGCGACGAGTCTGGCGTCGCCCGGTGACTTCGGCCGAAGTGGATCAGTTCATGGGCTTGTTTGCGGAATATCGCACACAGTTCACAACGTTTGAGGAGGCCATGATAGAGGTATTGGCAACAACGCTGGCGACGCCGGAGTTTCTCTATCTGACTCAGAAGTCGGCGGCCGATGATGCTACGGGGCCGGAGATGATCAGTGATGTAGAACTGGCCAGCCGACTGTCATTCTTTCTCTGGTCAAGCATCCCCGATGAGCCACTGATGCAACTTGCTGAACAAGGTACGCTGCATGAAACGGATGTGCTGACGGCGCAGGTCAGCCGCATGCTGGCCGACCCGCGTTCGCAGCGGTTCTCTCAAAACTTCGTGCAGCAGTGGCTTGGTCTCGATGGTCTGCAGAGTATCACTCACGTCACAGACAGCTCTCTGCTGGAGGCTATGGAGGAGGAGCCGATTGCTTTCTTTGCTGAGGTGTTGGAGCGGAACGGTAGCCTCTTCGATTTCATTCATTCCGACTATGTCGTGGTCAATGAACGACTGGCACGACACTATGGCATTCCTGGGGTGTACGGTCCGCATTTTCGTGCCGTACCAGTTGAAGCCAGGCAGAATCGCGGCGGCGTATTAACCCATGCGGCGGTCTTGACGATGAACTCTGACGGCCAGGATTCTCATGTGCTGAAACGAGGTGTCTGGCTGCTGGAACGGATGCTTCAAGATCCCCCGCCCCCGCCTCCACCGAATGTTCCGCAAGTCGATTTGACTGATCCGAATATCCTGAAAATGACTCTAAAAGAGCGGCTAATCAATCACCGTAGCAAGCCCGCCTGCATCTCCTGTCACTCGAAAATCGATCCTTGGGGCATCGCGTTCGAGAATTATGATGCCTTAGGGCTCTATCGGACGACAATCAAGAATACGCCGGTGGATGCGCAGGCTGAGTTGTTCAATAAGCAGGAATTGGCGGGGATGGATGGCCTGAAACGCTATCTGCTCGCAGACCGTCAGGACCAATTTGTTCGAGCCATGGTTCAGAAAATGACGTCATATGCTCTTGGCCGATCGTTGTCGTTCAGCGATCATGCGGACATTGACAGTCTGGCAGTCCAATGCCGGCAAGAGGGAGATCGCCTGGGCGCTCTTGTGCGATTGATCGTCACCAGTGACATCTTCAGATCAAAATGAAAGCCGGGAATCGCCTGATGAATACGAAGACACTTTCCATCAGTCGTCGAAACTTTCTGCGCGGAACCGGCGTGGCGTTGGCATTGCCCTGGTTCGAATCGTTTGCCGTGGCTCATCCCGGTAACGAGACCACTCCCCGACGATTTCTCAGCGTCTATCATCCGGATGGGGTGGGCTTGCCTCTCAAATCTGATCCTGCGTGCGAAGATTGGAGCTGGTTTCCTCGTGGCGGCGAGAAGGATTTCCAGTTGACCAAAGTGCTCGACGTGCTCGAGCCTTTGCGGAGCGACATTACCATCTACTCAGGATTGTCGCACCCGGCGGCCAGAACTGTTCACGGCCACTCCAATGCTGATCAATATCTGACAGGTGCGGCGACCGGCGGCCATGGACCCTACAAAAATTCGATTTCCGTCGATCAGGTTTACGCAGCCTATGCCGGGGAATTCACTCGCCATGCTTCACTAGTCATGTCCACCAACGGCGGAATTGGTGGCCCTCGTGGCGCACAAACGCAATCGTTCAACAGTGCGGGGCGGCCAATTCCCGCGATGAACAAACCCAAGCAGATCTTTGACATGCTGTTTGTTACCAGCGGCAAAGAGTCTGCCGCAAAACTGGCCAGAAGCAAAAGTGCCCTCGATCTGCTCATCGCCAACACGCGATCGCTGGAGCAGAAGCTGTCACAGCGGGATCAGCAGACTCTTCAGCAGTATCTCGATGCCGTTCGCGATACGGAAATCAAATTGGCCCGAGCTCAGCGATGGATGGACACACCAGTGCCACAGGTCGATCCCGGAAATTTGCATCTGGATGCGGAACCCGCAGAAGCTCGGCTCTATTTTCAGACCATGTACGAATTGATTTATCTGTCTTTCCTCAGTGACTCGACCCGCGTGGCCACATTCCAGTTGGGCCGAGAAAATGGCGAAGGGCCGCACGATCTGTTATCGCGGGCCGTTGGACTCGGCGGTGCGCATGGCCTGACACACGCCGTGAAAGAACCAAATGGCTGGCAGAACCTCGGCACCTACAATCGCTACCAGGCCGAAGAGTTCGGGCGCTTCGTGCAGAAACTCAAGGACACAGCAGAACCAACCGGTAATGGGAACATGCTGGACAACACCTTCGCCATGCATGGATCAGCATCCAGCAGCTTCCACCTCTCGCGTAACTACCCGATTATTTCCGCCGGGGGTAAGAATCTCGGCTTCGAGAATGGCCGGTATCTCAAATTTGGCAAAGGCAATGAAGACAATCAGGCGGGGGCCGGTATCGTGACCGATGCGGGCTGGCGAAGCAAAACCGAAGTCGAAGAACTGCCTCTGTCACACCTGTTCGTAACGATCCTGCAAAAGCTCGGCGTCGAAACCGAATCATTCGGCGGAGCCACCGGGACGTTAACCCGCGTGTGATTAGTCGCTGCGACATTCTTCCTATCGTAGGAAAATGACACATCCGGAAATTCAGTTGAGATAACTCTGACTGAGTTTACTTCTGTTACGGACTTGCTTGTATTGGCAACCGTCAAATGGCTGGTACGGCCCAGAATTCAAAATAATTCACTGATTGGTCGACCGTGGTAGATGTGATGGGGGCGGTTGACATCGTCGCGCCAGGCCGCGGTCGATGGTATCCCAAGAGCTGAGTAGATCGTGGCTGCCATGTCTTCGGGCTTTTGCGGCGCTTCCACGGGATATGCACCAATTTTGTCAGTCGCACCGACCACCGTACCACCGCGCACACCCCCGCCGGCGAAGAACAGCGTCTGCGCTGCTCCCCAATGGTCGCGGCCGGGCTCTTTATAGTGTTCGGGAAGGCCTGAGATCTTCGGCGTGCGGCCAAACTCGCCCCCCATCACGATCAGCGTACTGTCGAGCAATCCGCTATTCTGCAAGTCGTCTAAGAGCGCTGACAGGGCTCGATCGGTTGGCGGCAACAACTTCTCCCTCAGCCGCCAGAAGGCTTCGCCATGCGTGTCCCACGCTTCGTTGTTTCCCAGGTTCACCTGCACCAGATTCACACCCGACTGGACCAACCGGTAAGCCATCAGCAGCGACCAGCCAAAGCTATTCTTTCCATAGCGCTCCTGGGTCTGCGGGTCAGCGTCTGTGACGTCGAGTGCCTGGCGAATCTCCTGGCTTGCCAGCAGTGAAATCGCTGATTGGCGTTGTCGATCGTACTGTGCCTGTTGAGCCGAGCGTTCGAGCAGCGACCGTTGATGGTCGATGCTCTCCAGGAGACTCAACCGGCTGCCGAAACGCTGCACGCCGATGTCTGAGTTCACTTTCAGGCTCGGTGCCTGGAACACTGTCGGTGGCTCGCTCGTCGGCTTTTGCCGGGGCAGCTGATGAAATGTGTATTCGGGATAAGCCCCTCGCCAGAACGGGTCGCCGTAGGACGTGGCTTCGACGAAAAACGGGTCCCGACGCGTCCCCATCATGCCGCCGTAGGCCCCCGGAATGACCCCTCCCGACCAGTGCACCAACCGCTCCGGCAAGACAATCGCTGGTGGCAGATTGTTGTTTCGGCGGGGCACGACATCTCCAATGATCGAGGAGATGGAGGGCCAATCGATGGAACTTGGCTGCCGTTCTCCGGCGAATCCGACCGGCGCGACGGACCGTCCCGTTAACATGAAGAGATGGCCCAGCGTGTGTCCGTTGGTGGGATGCGTCAGCGATCGCACCAAAGACCAGTTGTTACTCCGTTGGGCCAGCAGCGGCAGGTGCTCACAAATCTCAAGTCCCGGCGTCTTTGTCGCGATCGGCTGAAACTCGCCTCGCACGCTGTCCGTCGCCAGGGGCTTCATATCGAAGCTGTCATGCTGGGCCAGCCCGCCGGAAAGAAAGATGTAGATGCAAGCCTTCGCCCGCGGCGTTGCACTCGACTCTGCCCGCAACTCTGCCAGATGATTCGAGCCTAAGCCCAGCAAACCCACGGCACCAGCCTGCAAGGCTGTACGACGTGAGACGGTCGGATGATTCCAATTCTTCATTGTCCGACTCCTCCAGTCGTCGCCGTTCGATGAATCTTTGCGGACGTATTCACTGATGCAGAATCTTAATATATCAACAGTGGCTGATAAGTTCGAGGCCAATTCTGCCGGTATGTGTTCATCGCATTGAGACGCGACCTCAGCAGCTGGACGATCTCGCTTCGTCAGCAAGACCTTTTTCAAGAACTCGACCTTCTGGATCGGGCCACTCCAGATCGAGCAGTCTCGTGATGATAGAAGCGATATCCAGAGTCGCGATTCAGGGCAGTACGGCTCCTTGGGCGAGTCGCCGACAGGAGGCGATAAAGTTCCCGTCGAGTTGATGATTCATCGGCAGGGTGGCCGTCCCGATGCCACTTGAGATGAATATCGAAGTGCCAAGCCGTGAACCACCTCAATCATAGAGCATGGGGAGTTTTGCGGCGTTTCCACCCGTTGCGCTAGACTCGCCATCAGGTTCCTGGTCCACATCAAAATGTCTTTGAATTTCCTCACATACAGCAAATTCATCATTCATGTCAAACGAAACTCAAAAGCTACATTTCGATTGTTAGCCTAGCATGCACTCTGCCATACTGCTATTGGTTAGAGCGACTCAAAAATGGATGCCAAGTGAGGACGAGTCCGATGGCTGTTCAATCCCGGCGTAAACTCTTTGCCAAAATTCCTACTAACAAATATCGTTGCTGGCAGTGGCGAGTTCGTATAAGTATCGCCCTCGTTGCCATTGCCATCGCAGACGGGATCACATCTCCCGGTTCTTCGAACGTGCTGCATGCTGCAGAACCGGCTTCCGAGACACGTGCTCGTTATAAGGTTGCCCCCGTTCCGGAAAAGACGGTTGTCCTCCGCCTCAAAGGTCCGCCCGTTCAACTTCTGGCTCGAGACATTGTTCGACAGGCCTTTTTGATGACCGCGCAGGAACAGTTTCATCTCGCTACGCCTGATGCCTTTTCTCCTGCATCGTTTCCGGACCCCGCGATGAGTGAGAACTGGCCATTTGAATTGATGGTTAACAATCTCCCGAACGGGAGGGTGGAATATCGCATCCATCGTACGACGCCAGAGAAGATCGAAGAACTTTTCAAATTCCAACTTGATCCCCCCACAGCCGAGACATTCGAGATTTTGCCCCAGCGTGCTGTCCAACTGATGCGGGAAGAGTTCCGCGAGATTCTCTCTCGCGCGAACTATCCATCCTCAGCGAGCGAGGTTCAGAATGTGACCCCCGTCTCTGAGATGGTGATTGACTGGCAGATGCAACTCGATCCCATCTCCCAATTCGCTGCCTTGCGACAACTCCACCACCAGGCAGATTCCGAAGAGCGCTCGGCTGGCGTCTATTCTCGATTGGCACGCGGGTATGCCATGCTGGGCAGTCAGTCGGAATGGAACTGGAATGCCACGCATAAAACCTTCAAAGCACGGGCCTTAATCTGGTCGGAAAGGGCCGTGTCGGAGTGGCCAGATCAGCCCGAGGTCTGGTACGCGCGGGCATATGTTCGTGCGCTCTGTGGCTTGCCGAGCTTGGCCATAAAAGATCTGCAACAGGTCGAGAAACTTGTCGCGGGCCCCTTGTCGATTGAAGGCGAGACGCTGAAAGCCTATTGCTCCTGGGATCTGGATGAGCTGGAAAGTTTGGCTGACGATGGCCATCCATTGGCCGATTACCTGAGGGTTCTGGCACTCGAACAGGTTGGCTCGGAGCGCCAACAGCTGATCATCAGCCAGCAGTTGTCTCAGCGCTATCCAGAGTGCTGGCGTGTGAGTGCCAGTCTGGCTGTCAGCGACACGCTCGGCACCGACATGTCAGTGCAAGAACCGGTTTGGCCAAAATTGAACAGACTCTGCCAGACCTGATCCTGCAAATCGACGACCTGCCAGAAGACGCACGGAAGATCATTACGGACAGGCACAAGCGGGTACGCAATCCGCAGCCGAAGAAGCCCGAGTCTCCGAATGCCGACTGGCGGGCGGAACTGGTGGAAGTGCTGAAGAACATCGACCAGTCTCACACAGGAGATGACCCGCTCTCGTGGCAGACACTGGGAGAATTGATTGACGATTTTCAATTTCAGCAGGTGATTTCGTTGCTCGATTTTTATCGTACAAAGCTGGCTGTTGATACGACCGACAGCCTACGTGTCTTGAGGCCGCTGGTGCAACATCATCCGCTAGCGGACATGATCGATTGTTATGACATGAATGTGGAGCATGCGCAAGCGGCTGCCGCAAAGTTGCTGCCCATCATTCAGAGCTACGATTTCTCGCTTGGTGGTTTTGTCATAAAAGATATTGTCCCGGTGGCCCGACAGTTAGAGGTGGCCGGCACTCGGATGGGAATGCAGATCGATGCCGTCGTTCCTGATCTTCTCACGCAGATGAGTTTTCATCCGGACAATCTGCCATTCGTTTACCCGATTTTACAACCACTTGCGCCGGACTGCCCCCGAGTTCTGGCTGCCACGCTCTCATTGAACTGGGCGGAGATTGAACCCGTCGCTGTCGAATGGGAGCAGAAAAATGCCCACCATTTCATGGTTCTGAAAGAGCTCACTCAAAAGTATGCAGATTCCAATCGACTCGAAGATGCCCGTCGCACCGCAACGCGCTGGACCGAGATGAATCCGGAATCGGAAAGTTTCCAGTACCTGTCCGAGGTCTGCCGCCGTCTCGATGACTGGGAAGGGCAACAGCAGGCGCTGAAAGAAATTGTGAAATTACCTGCCTTGGGCTTGGAACGTGCTGGGGCCGCAGCAGCTCTGGCCGATGGCTACATGCGACGCCAGGAATGGGAAGAAGCCAAGCCATATGCTGAGATTGCGGCCTCTTCCTATTCAGGATGGGGGCTGGTCTGTGCCGTGAATGTTTATGAGGGACTACGGCTGTGGGAAGAAGCCGAGCTGGTAGCCCGGGCTTGTTCAGAACGCTACGAAGATAGTGCGGACTTCTGGTATCTGTGGTGCCGGCGAACGGGGCATGGAGACGCGGCCAGTGCCCTGAAACTTGCTGAAGCCAAGCTCAAACGTCCCACAAACGAACGCCCAGACTGGATTCAAACGCAACAGGCTTTCCTGCACTATCTGGAAGGAGATCTCGCTGCGGCTTACAAGTTGATTGCCAAAACGGCGAATCAGACCAAGGGCGATTACGACACGATGCTGGCTGCGATCTTCGCACATCAACTGGGCAAGACCAAAGAGTGCGAAAGCTGGTTTCAGAAGGTCGCAGATAGTACGGTTTCTTCACCCTATGCTCTCTTGGCACGATACTATTTCCGTAAACAGCGTGAGGAAGCGTGGTCACCCGATGATGCCGAACTGGAATGGCTGGTCACAATCGACTTGAGTCCCGGGAAGCCCTCCAATTCCATGTATTTCCTGTCTCACATCCTACGGATGCAGGGGGATCCGCGTTCCACCACCTGGCTGGAGCGATGCGCTGCGACGCCCATCAATGATTTGTTTCTGCGCACCCTCGCCGGTTGGGAGTTGACACAGGCCGGTCATGAATCACCGCTGCGTCGGGGCACCGAACTAAACGCAGACGATGTTCGGGCCGCAGAACTTCTCCTGCAAGCGCAGCAGTTGAGGCAGCAAGGGCAAGGCGACCTCGCTTTAATGAAGTGTCGCGAGGCAATGGCCACCCGTCCGCAGTTTCTGCAGGCACAAACCTTCTTCGCTACGTCGATGACTCAAATGGGAATGCTTCGTGAAGCCGAACGCGCCTGGACCGAGTTGATGCCGGTCCTGCCTTCATTCAGTCATCTCTACTTTGAATGCGGCCGCATTCATGAATTGATGCTGCAGCCCCAATTGGCCATCCGCGACTATGAAGCGGGACTGAAGGTTTGGCCGCGGGACAAAGCTCTGCATCATCAACTGGCCTGGATGTTCCTGGCCGATCCCGATTCGTCGTACAGGGACATTCCCCGGGGATTAAAACATGGCGAGCAGGCACTGGGGCGTGGTCCGGGATTTCGTTATGAAGACCGCTGTCTGCAAGCCGCGATGGCTGCAGTCCAGGGGAAATTTGATGATGCTGCAAAAGATATGGATGCTGCGATCGCTTTGGTTCCACCACAAAACCGGTACCTGCTCACAGTCCGTCGCGATGGCTACCAGCAGAAGCAACTCTATACTCGCCCGCCGGCAGGATTGCCGCTGATCGAAACACTGCCAGATGATGGGACGTGGGTCCAATATGATTTGGACTTCACCATTACGCCAAACTCAACGAACGATGGCAACGCAAAAGCCGCCCGTCAGAAGCCGGAAAATCATCATGTGGAAGTGACTTTGCGATCGGTCGGCCGCCTGACCCGTGAATCAGGCACACTACGCTACCTGGAAATCGAAGTCACGGGCGATTCCGAGATCATCCCCGCGACCATTTACCGTCTGGTGGTCCCCGAGAGCGCGTTTGGGCGTTTCCACCATCCACTGCTGCAGGCGGTTAAAATGTGGGTTGGGCCACGCAACGGAACCATGCTCGCCAGGGATGCGATTGATGACGACCCGATGTTCCTGTTCTTAATGACTGGGGCAACGGACAGCATCTTCGAGTTCCCGGAACCACAGGAGTTCGAAACCCCACTGGGAACATTCCCCGGCGAGAGTTATCTCGGAAAGTCTACCAGCGCGAATCCGAATTTGGGGGAAGTAGGGTGGTCGGTGGCTCGCAATCAGAAGATCCCGTTCGGCATGGTGTTCGCGTCGTTTAACGTTCTGAACGAATACCAGACCATCGAAGCCGAGTTGAAACTCAAACAGCATGGCCAGGACGCCAAACCCGCGTATCCCGATTTGCTGCCGGAGTGAATGCGCAGGTGTTCTTCAGAACGACCAAGGCGGATATATTTGGCATCCGCATATCTTGGTAGGTCTCGCAGGAAAACCACAGTTCAAACGAAACTCTCGCTGCAATACCGGTTGCAACGGGAGCTTTGCATTAAGCCACTGAGGGCGGAGTCGAGTACCGTGCTGATCGCGATGTGACGCTTGGTGTCCAGAGGCGATCAACCCGATTGGTCACCGAACTTCCGGTTGTTCACTCGTCGCCGTCCGCTTTATCTTTTTCTGCTCCCTGGTCCACGTCCTTTTCCACTTCCTTATCCGTGGCCTTTGCCGCGTCCTTTTCCATGTCTTTATCGGCTTCCTTTTCCATTTCTTCTCCCTCACCAGGAGCGGGTGGAAGCAGGGGACCAGGCTCGTTACCCATATGAGTCGCCGGTGGCTCTCCGTAGTACTGGAGCTCAAACTCGATCGGATTCTGCAGCAGTACGCCACCGCCGAGGGCCTGATACGCATTCACAATCGCGGAGAGTTGTTGCTGCTTGGTTTCGATCAGGACTGTTCTGGCATCCAGCAGATCCCGTTGGGCAAACAACACGTCCATGTACTCGACTTCTTTGCGGGCTCCCTGGAACAGGTCGCTTGCCACGCTCACGGACTCTTCGAGGGCTTGCACCTGCTCGACTTTAATGGACACGCTGTCGCGATAGTTCTGGACTTTGTTTAAGCGATTGACGACTTCCGTGAAGGCATTCAACACGGTGCGCTGGTAGTCGTAAACCGCCTGCAGTTGACGGGCATTCGCATTCAGGTATTCCGCTTGGATGGCTTTTCGGTTGATAACTGGTGCTACCAACTCTCCCGCAGCACTGGCGATGAAGGCACCCGGATCGAACAGATATCGCGGATTGAACGCTTCATAACCCACGCTGGCGGTGAGTGCTAGCCGGGGATAGAAGTTGGCTTTCGCGACGGCAATGTCGAGTCCGGCGGCAGCTATTTCCCGTTCCGCCGCACGAATGTCGCGACGGTTCTGCAGCAGATGAACCGGAAGGCCGACACACAGCACCTGCGAATCGAGCTTGATGAAATCCCATCCTTGACGTTCGACAGGCTGGGGATAACGACCAGCGAGGAAGTTGATTCGGTTTTCCACTTCGATAATTCGCTGCTGAACAATCAGCTTCTGGCTCTCATTCTTACGAACCTCAGCCAGGAAACGCTGCACACCCAACTCCGTTCCACGGGCGGCTTCCTTCTGAGCCTTGGCGACTTCGAGGCTGCGTTGTTGCAGTTCGATGGTCTGATCCAGATAGAACAGGCGTTTGTCGAGAGACGCCAGTTCGTAATAGTTGTCGGCGATCTCCGCGACAATTTGCGTTACCAGGTAATCTCGCGATTCAATTGATTCGGCATAACGCTGCATTGCCGAATCGCGGGCATTCCGCAAGCGACGCCAGATATCGATTTCCCAATACAGATCAGCCGAGACGCGGCTATAGCCCAGTGGATCGGGAAACATCTTACCGCCGGGATAAGTCAGTTGGTCTTCAGCAGCCCCCAGTGGGGTGTATCGGCTGCTACGAAAGACACCGCCCCCGCTTCCCAGGTGGACGAACGGCATATAGGCCCCGCGCCGTGCCAGAATCTCATTGGCCGCGATCTGAATTTCCTGGTTCCGGATCTTCAGTTCCTGGTTCTGCCATAGGGCCTCAGCGACCAGTTGCGACAAAGCGGGCTCACCGAAGAATTCGTCGATGCCACACGCCGCGGAGTTTTCCAGCGTTGCGACACCGGCGAAGTCTCCCGGAGTGACTGGCCCCGCTTCGGGACAGCACAAGGCGGGAATGCGGCAACCAGCCACGGCCAGCAGCAGCATGCTTGCCGAGAGGCGGGACCAGAGCTTCCGTGGGGGACGAGAAGCCAGGGGATTTGCCGATGGGTCTGACTGTCTCATGGATCACCTTCGATTACTGCCAACAGGTGTTGGCATGCAGCCCTGTGTTCCCCGCGTGCAAGCAAGCGGAGCCAACCTTCGTCGGACACTTGTGCCGGAATAATCCAGACGTTGCGGCCAGCCGATCGAACTCGACCAAGCGTTGTACGTGCGTTGAAAGTCATATCCGGCTTGCTGCTCATCGGTAGGACAATCGATCCTGTCGTAAAAAAAACTACCTTACAAACCAGGTCGTAAGGATTTGGAATGGGTACTGCCCGCAAAGTTGAATCGCAGAGCCCGTACAGAACGAAAATTCGGAATATCCCCACCTGCAGGCACGACTCTCGGTCGATCGCAGACTCCCACATCTTGGACGTCAAATCCAACCTCAAGGGAGGTCATCCAACGAACATGCGATGCGAGTTTAGAATGATCCGGAACGACAGAATTTCCGGATGGCAACCAGGGAAGTGGCTGCAGCGAATCTGCAGCTCAATGCAGGCCTGCCGATGTCAGGCTGTTACCGAGAAGTCCCTCATGGAGCAAGGGAGGCTTAAACCACACCATCACGGAGAGATCGTGTGTGTCAGATGAACTTCGATGAAAATCCGTCGCACCGATCAGGAGGGATTTCTCAGCAGTCATTGAACCGCTACAGCCACGTCACAAAAGCATCGTCAAGACAGGGCAAAGGGCGAGAAAATCCCTCCATGCAACAACCGCCTCAATACGACTTTTCCCACGCAATAGCGAACGGATCAACGCGTCTTCGCTGAGGATTCCTCCTCCTGAAACGAGAACCCATTGCGTGAGTTCTTGGCGAATTTTCGCTAGACAAATGTCCGATCTTGATCGCTACAAACCCATCCAATTAGTGATGCTGTTCCTCTTGGTGGTGCTGTTCCTCAACCGGATGGCGTTCGAAGATCTCGCTGACCGGTTCATCGTGCTCATCCTGAATGAGCTTACGGCCATCAGAGATTTTCGCGAACAGGTAATAAAGACCGGGAATCACCAGTACACCGATCAAGGTCCCCACGAGCATTCCACCGACCGCCGTGGTGCCGATCGTACGGTTTCCAATGGCACCTGGTCCCGTTGCTCGGACCAGCGGAATCAGACCGGCGATGAACGCGAACGAGGTCATCACAATCGGTCGGAACCGCAGTTTGCCACCGTCAATCGCAGCGTCTTTGATACTCAAGCCTTCATGACGCCGCTGGACAGCGAATTCCACGATCAGAATGGCGTTTTTCCCCAACAGACCAACCAGCATGACCAGACCAATCTGGCAGTAAACGTCGTTGGACAGCCCCATGGCCTTCAGCATCAAAAATGATCCGAACAGACCGACCGGCAGCGAGAGCACCACCGCCAGAGGAAGCATGAAGCTTTCGTACTGCCCGGTCAGCACCAGATAGACGAACACGATCACGATCAAAAAGATGTAGATCGCCGTGTTCCCTTTGTTCGCTTCGTCATAAGCCAGGCCCTGCCAGCCGATGTCGAACCCATGCGGTAACATCTCTTCGGCCACTTCCTGAATCGCCGCAATGGCCTGGCCGCTGCTGTAACCTTCCGCCGGTGCCCCTTGAATGATCGCAGTCGTATACAAGTTGTAGCGATTGATTTCGTTCAAACCTTGGCGCTTCTCAAGCTTCATGAATGCTGAGTAGGGGACGAATTCGCCTTCGTCGTTTTTGACGAACATGTTGTCCAGGTCTTCGGGATAGCGCCGGAACTCCGGCGCAGACTGGACGTAGACTTTGTAGAACTGGCCGAAGCGGACAAACCCCTGTTCCCAGGTACTACCCACCACGATCGAGAGATTCTCCATGGCGTCGGAGATCGTTACGCCTTTCTGCATGGCGACATCGTTGTCGATGATGATTTCATACTGCGGGTAGTTGGCAGCGAAGAACGTGAAGATCCCCTTGAGTTCCTTACGCTTTTCTAGTGCCGCCAGAAATTCTTCGGTGACCTTTCCGAACTCTTCGTAGTTGCCACTGTTGGTCTTATCGAGCAGACACAACGAGAATCCCCCGGCCGCACCGAAACCGGGCACCGCGGGGGGCTCGAAGAACTCCAGCTTCACATTGGCAATCTGCCGGCCTTTTTCTTCAAGCTCCTGAATGATCTCTTTCGATGTCAGTTCCCGTTCAGCCCAGGGCTTCAGGTTGATCAGACAGGTCCCGGCATTGGAACCGCGGCCTTCCGTCAGAATTTCATAACCGGCCAAAGCCGTGACCGATGTAATCTCGTCAATGTCTTTGCAGATCGTCTGCAGTTCATGGGCTTTGGCATTGGTGTATTCGAGTGTCGAACCGGGTGGCGTCTGAATAATCCCATAGATCGTGCCCTGATCTTCGAGCGGAATAAATCCAGAAGGGAGCACTTGGTTCACCAGGACAATCCCATAGCCGAACGCACCGATTACCAGCAACGTCAACAACCGCCGGGCGACGATCAGGCGGACGATACCGACGAAACCGTCCGTCACCCGTTCAATGAACCAGTTGAAAGCGACCAGGAAAATTCCGATGGGGCCGTTCTTTTTGGTTTCGCCCGGTTCACTGCCCGACAGCATCGAGCGGTACGTAAAGATGAAGAGCACCGCCATGACACACCCGATAATGATCATCCGCTCGTGTGTCAGTTCCAACTGCTCGGAAATCACCTCATGCACAATCTCGATATGCAGGACCTCGTAAACGGCGTATCCCGACGCGATCCCCAGAAGGATGGCCACTAGACCTCTCAGTATGAAGGCATAGCGACCCGAAACGGCCTTTATTCCGCGGTTCAATGTGCCGACCAGACCACGTTGATTACCCGGCTCTTCATGGGGTTTCAAAATCATGGCGCAGAGCACCGGGGTCAGCGTGAGTGCGACCACGCCGGACAGTACGATCGACATCGCCATCGTGAGAGCGAACTGACGATAAAACACCCCCACAGGACCGGGGACGAAGGTGACGGGAATAAACACCGAGGTCATCACGAGGGTAATGGCGATAATCGCCCCACTGATTTCACCGACCACTTCTTTCGTGGCGAGATAAGGCGAAAGATGCTTCTCGTGCATTTTGGCGTGCACCGCCTCGACCACCACGATGGCGTCGTCCACCACCACGCCGATTGCCAGCACCAGGGCAAAAAGCGTGATCAGGTTAATGGACATCCCGAACATGCTCATGAAGAAGAACGTGCCGATCAACGAGACGGGCACGGCGAGTGTCGGAATTAGTGTGCTACGGAAGTCGCCGAGGAACAGATACACCACCAGCGATACCAGAATGAACGCCTCGAACAGCGTGTGCAGCACCTTTTCAATCGAGGCATCCAGGAAGTTCGACACGTCGTAACTGATGGCGTAATCCATCCCCGGCGGGAACGATTCCGTTTTGAACTCCTTCAGCTTCTCTTTGACTTCCTCAATCACCTCAGCCGCGTTCGATCCGGGAATTTGTTTGAGGACGATAGAGGCCGAGGGATAGCCATCGATGTCAGAATAAAGGCTATAAAACGACGATCCCAGCCTGACTTGGGCGACATCCTTGAGCCGCAGAATTTCCCCATTAGGATTGGCTCTTAAGATGATGTTTTCGTACTGCTCCGGCTTGTCGAAACGTCCCACCCAAGTCAACACATATTCGATGGTTTGTGACGTCGTCCCTGTGGCCTGCCCGAGTCGTCCGGGCGAACCGATAATACTCTGCTCCTCGATCTTCTTCATAATATCGGCGGCGGAGATGGCATACGCACGCATGCGATCGAGGTCCAGTTCCACGCGCATAGCGAAGGCCCGGTTGCCGAGAATCTGCGCTCGACCAACGCCGCGGGTTCGCTGAATTTCCGGGAGCAGGCTGGAACTGACGTAGTTATACAGAAAGTTCTGATCGATATTCGGATCTTTACTGTAGACATTCACATACATCAGCATGCTCGTCATGTTCTGCATGACGATGATCCCCTCACGTTCCACGATGGGGGGCAACTGGTTCTTCACCATCTGGATGCGGTTATTCACGTTCAAGACCGCCACGTTGGGGTCGGTCCCCGGCTCGAACGTGATCATGATCGTGGCTTCGCCAGCACTTGTCCCCGCGGAGGTCATGTACCGCATGTCGGGAACGCCGTTGATCGCGCGTTCCAGAATCACCAACACCGAGTCGACGAGGATTTTTGCGCTGGCACCGGGGAAGGAGAGCGAGACCACCACACTAGGCGGCGCGACGTCCGGGAACTGAGAAATCGGCAGCGAGATAATCGCCAATCCGCCCATGAGCAGGATCAGCAGAGAAATCACAATGGCGAGTGCCGGACGATGCAAGAACTTGGAAAACATAAGTCAGGCTACCTGTTACGCAGGAAGACAACCCGCGGGAGACAGGGCAGGGCGGGTCATGTTGATCAGCTTGGACCAGGGGCGGGGTGTCGGGGAGGGATGCGTATCAGAACCTGTTTTCAATTGATTGAGCTCGGTGCTGAGTGCCTTGTGCCAGGTGTCGGATTCCTTACGCAATCCTATCGTTGTCACACCTGGCATTCGGCCATCAGATTCGGAGTTGAAAACAGGTTCGAAAATTCTCATTCAGGCGAATCTTGAGGGCGGCACACCTGCTGGAATGCCGGACTTCAGTTTTCATCGCAGCTCATACAGCCGTTATTCAGCGTGATACTTCAGGTTGCTCAGCACTTCAGACGGAGCGGCATACTCAAAATCAATCTTGTCGCCATCGCGAACCTGCCGGATGCCTTCAAGGATGATCTTATCGCCTTCTTCCAGACCGCTCTCAATCACAAAAATGTCGTCGAGCACGGCAGC
This sequence comes from bacterium, assembly GCA_016125225.1. Taxonomy (GTDB): domain Bacteria; phylum Planctomycetota; class Planctomycetia; order Planctomycetales; family Planctomycetaceae; genus DSVQ01. The sequence continues at coordinate 448,864 of WGME01000013.1, forward strand.
AATCGTGATATCCCGCTGGTGGACCACTCCGTCCTTATCGACGACATAGGCGTACTGCTTGTCGAGAATCTCGTAGGTTGATCGCTGCGGAATCACGACGACATCTTTCATCGTCCGGTGGATCAGAATCGTGCCTGTCTGCCCATTTCGCAGCAAACCGTTGGGATTCGGGAAGTCGGCACGGAAGGGGATGTTACCCGTCAGATTGTTGAAGTCGGCTTCAATGGCTCCAATCTTGCCGTGCTGCGTGAAAATGCTGCCATTGGCCAACTTGAGTTCAATCTGCAGGTGCTCTGTCTGTTCATCGCCTTTGTCGAGATCGGCCTTATATTCCAGATAGCGCTTTTCGGGGACATTGAAGTAGACCCACATCTGGCTGTTGTCAGAAAAGGTCGTGAGCACATCGCCCTCCGAAATCAGGCTGCCGAGTTGGTTCCGCTGGCGATCGACGATCCCGTCGAACGGCGCCGTCACACTGGCGAAGTTCAATTCGGCCTTCGCCAGCATCACCTTGGCTTGAGCCTTCGCCAACTCTGCCTTCTTGATGGCGATCTCCTGAGTCGAAACGATTTTCTTTTCATTCAAAGCCTGGGCATTGTTCAGTTCGATTTCAATCCGCTGGGCCTCGGCAACCTCGGAATCCAGCCTGGCCTGATACAGGGTCGGCAGGATCTGGAACATCAGATCCCCCTTCTTGACGGCTTGTCCTTCGTTGACGCGAATCTCCTCAAGGTAGCCACCTTCGAGGGCTCGCACTTCAATATGCTTGCACGAGTGGATCTGGCAGACATACGTCTGAGTGCTGACCACGTCTTTCTTGAGCGGGCTAGTGACGACGATCTTGTGAGCGTGACCATGCCCCGTTTCGCCATGCCCGGCATCCCCGTGCTCGGACTCGCTGGCGGCTTCTGCGTGTGGGTGGGAATCTTCGTGTGATTCTCCGTTCGCACCCGAGACCGTCGATTCACAACCGGACAGGCACAGGGACAGCAATGCCGAGGTCATTGTCAGTCCCACGCACAGCGTCACTTTTTTCGCCGTCATCATGTCTTTCAATTCTTTCATGTTCGCAGGACAAGAAAATCCTTAATGCGAAGCGCGTGTCGTGTAACCATAGTCGTGTATCGACAGGTCGTCAATTTGTTTGTCGTCGTCATCTGCCTTAGATAACGATGAATTCAGTTCTCTGTCACGAGGCCCACAATTCCAGTGGGTTCACACATTCATTTTGTGCAACAGGAAAGAGAGAATGCTGACGTTTTCGTAAACGTCCGCCATGTTTTCGGCCTGCTCTGCCGATTGGATTTCTGATCCTTAGCCGCAAGCAGTTCAGCTTGTTGCGTCCCGTGTTTTGAGAGTTTCATTGCTCGGCATGGATCTCGCGAAGTCTGGCCTAAGTCGGACACCCCCTCTCGAATGTCATGTCATCCCTGCGTGAAATAACTCAACAGCAGGAGATTACTTACACTTCCTTAAGTGTAGATATCTGACGAATCGCGTCATTGAATTCGCCATATTCACGTCGGTTGTCGACTGATAAACTTTAGTCTGCTATTCACCGGTTCTTCGGATTCTGCTGCCAATGAGGTTCTTCCATGAAATCCAACTCGGGCAAGGCGCGCGTCGCGGCAGGGAAATCGGTGCCTCGCGCAGCAGCCACCAAAACATCTCGGCCGAGGCGAATCCCTCGGACTGAATATCCACCTGTGGCATTAACACCGAAGGAACCGACTGGCCTACAGTGGACGTTTCTGACCAACCACGCACATGTGCTCGTGCTGCTCGCCAGAAATCCGTCGATGGTGCTCCGCGAGGTCGCCGTGAAAGTGGGAATCACTGAACGGGCTGTCCAACGCATCATTGCCGATCTCGAAGCCGGCCAAATCATTGCACGCGAAAAGGTGGGCCGTCAAAACCGCTACCAGATTCAGGCCAAACGGTCATTACGGCACCCGATCGAATCACATCGGACCATCGGCGAACTTCTCGCGTTGCTCAATAGCATCTAAGCTGAGGCCGCACTTCACGGAGTTTATGGTGCGGCGGCCGTCGAGACATGAGGGCAGAAGGCTGGGCCTTGGGGAAACATTCTGGCCATGGTCGACGGGGTCATGACCAGTTTTCTTTCAATGGCCGTGGAGGTTGTCGCTGTCGACTTTGTCACGCATGGAATAAAAGAGATAGACGAAGTAGCCACAGGTCAGCAACATCCCGAAAGCCCACCAGGCCAACGCCACTTGCACCCCATATTGAGCTGAAATGGAATTGCTGGCGGTGAGGCTGAATTCTGGGTTGATCGTCGACCGTAACCAGTGGGGAAAGTGGCCGATCAGTGTCGTGGCCGATAGTCCTAGCAAATACAGGGACGATGAGAGAAAGGCCGCTAGTGGACGGTTCTGATTGTGGAAGTAAAACACTGCTGCAAAACTTCCGCAGGTCAACAGGATGAACAGCATCGACCACCAGCGGGAGAGCAGGTGGGTAAAGATTTCCGGCTGAACGGCAACAGTAGCCACGGTCACCAGTACCCATAAAGGAACCATGCCTAGCCAGATTCGACGGGCGGCCTGATGACTGCGTTCCTGCACCGGCCCGGTTGTTCGCCAGTCGAGGTAAATCGCTCCATGCCCTGCGAGCGCGATGCAGGCGAACAGACCGACTAAAAGTGTGTACCAGTCGAAGAGGCCCGGATATTGCCCCGGCCAGAAGTTGGTGAACAGGGCCATCCCAGGTAGGCCGGTTTCATCCAGAGGAACGCCGCGAACCAGATTGCCCAAGGCGGCCCCGAACACAATCGCCAGCAGTCCGGACGCCACCGAAAACACTGTGTCCCAGAATTCGCGCCAGAGGGGATTGTCAAAATGCCCACGGAATTCAATCGCCACTCCTCGCAGGATCAACAGCCAGAGGACGATCATCAATGCGAGATAGAACCCGCTGAATGCGGTCGCATAGACCTTGGGAAAGGCCATGAACAACACACCCCCGGCGGCAATCAGCCAGACTTCATTGCCGTCCCACACGGGACCGATGGCGGCGAGCACCACCCGACGCTCCTGATTCGTCCTGGCAACAAAGCGGTGCAGAATTCCCACACCGAAGTCGAATCCATCCAGCACGATATAGATCGCCAGCATTGCTGCCACAATCGCAAACCAGACGGTTTCCATGAGGATGTTTTTCCAAGGCTGAGTGAATCCGAGTCATTACTAGCAGCGAGAGGAGTTCCGCGATCGCTATTCGTGAGCAACCGGACCATTGTTGACAAGCTTGACGAACTGCAGCACAAAGACCATGCCCAGCAGCAGGTATAAGCCGACAAATCCGAGCAACGTAAAGACGACATCACCGGGGTTGACTTGCAGGCTGCCTGCGTCGGCGGTCCGCATCAGACCATGAATGATCCAGGGCTGTCGCCCCAGTTCCGCAGTCCACCAACCTGCCGTCGTGGCAATGTATGGAAACGGAAACGAGAGCATCAGCACCCAGAGCATTGGCCGCGTTTGCAGCAGTGTGCCGCGCCACAGCAGCAGGCTTGCCACCCCCATGACCAGGGTCAGGACCGTCCCGAGGCCGACCATAATGTGATAGCTGTAGTACAACAACTCGATATTGTCGGGCCATTGATCTTCCGGAAAGTCGTTCAGACCTTTGACGGTGCTGCCGAAGGTGCCATAGATCAGAAAACTGAGCACGCCGGGAACAGTAATCGGATTCTGCAGCTTCCGTTGGGCAACATCCGGCTGCCCGATGATGGCGAGTTCCGCATACGGGCCCCCTTCAAACAGCCCCTCCATCGCCGCGAGCGTTACCGGTTGATGTTCTGCCACCATTTTTCCCTGCTGGTCTCCGGTCGGGAAGGCGACGAGCAGAATCGCGATCATGCCGGCAATGACTCCCGCGCGCAGGCAAATCGCGGCCTGTTCCCGGTGATATCCCATGAGAGCCCAGTACGCTCCAACCGAGGACACCACGAACGCGGCCGTCACCACGGAAGCCGACATATTGTGGGCGAACTGCCAGAGTCCCCAGGGATTCAGCAGATAATCGCGAAAGCTGGCAATGTGCAGGATTCCGTCTTCCCCCACAGCATGCCCCATCGGATGCTGCATGAAGGCGTTCGTGACAATGATGAAGTATCCCGAAAGCCAGGACCCCACAGCGAGCGAAGCCGCCACCGCCAGATGTCCTCGGGGGCCCAACCGTTTTTCGCCGAAGAGAAACAGGCCCAGAAACGTTGATTCCAGGAAGAAGGCAAAGACCCCCTCCATCGCCAGGGTCTGGCCGACCACCTCACCAGCATAGGCCGAGAACCGCGACCAGTTGGTACCAAACTGAAACTCCAGGGGAATGCCTGTGACCACGCCCATCGCAAAGTTCAGAGCAAAAATGCGTGCCCAGAAGCGTGCCGTTTCGTTGTAACGCTCATTCCCGAGAGACAACGCCAAACTTTTGAAAATCACGATCAGCAGCGCCAACCCCATGGTTAACTGCGGGAACAGATAGTGAAACGTGACCGAAAATGCGAACTGTAGGCGATGCCAGATCAGCGCTTCCGCCATGATCTTCCTCTCAATCGCTGCGGACTTGGTCGAAATCGTCGTGAGAACCGGTCTTCAAAATCAGCACGATCGTTGAATGCTTCCAGCAGATCGCTCGAATTTGAAAAGCAGTACTTAGCAGACATTCGAGGGATTGGGAAAGGCCCATTCATCGCCGGCTTCGCTGCCGGCCGGGCGATCGAGGCAGGCAAAGTCCTTTTCCAGCAGAAGGCGAATGTCGCCAGCCTCCCCTGATTGCACCAGATCGAAACCAACCCGTTCGCTCTGTTGCCACTCCACAGCATCAGCCGGGTCCATGAGGAGCAGGATCTGACCGGGCCGATATTGCACCTGAGGCTGACCACGCGGCACAGAACCCGCCATTACAGCATACGTCAACTGGTTCTGCTCACCGACCCCGAACCGGATCACATCTTCCACCCGACCGTTGGTCACCAACTGATCCAGATCACGACGATCCAAGCGCACCCGCAGAGAATTGCCTTTGATTCGCAGTTTCATGGCATGCGATTCCTGTATGAAGCCGTGGCCAGCCAGTGACTGGCTCGAATACAGCAGATATTTGGTATCGATCGCGAGTCCGCAAGCGGATGATCACGCTTCTCGGATTCTAGCATGATCGACGATGTAGCGCCGATTGGCATGGCGTTTGGAATGCGACAGGTTCCATCCCAACCGAAGAAGAGGGATGCTTCGCTTCAGCCTGTGGAATGCCGCAGCAACAACGTTGATAGAGTTGCCATGTCCGCAGCAGTTGGGGGGAAACGCAAAGGCTTCTATCGAAGAACAACAGGCCGCCCGATGCGCAGCCTGCTAGTACCACCGTGTGCCGTGGAGAATTGCAATCCCAATGCTCGCTCAGTCAATTACGACAGAATCGAATCGATGGGTTGGCCGTCACAGATAGCGAAGGGGCGGCCCTGCAGGTCGTGGACTTCGCTGTGCGGATCGAGTCCGCAGGCCTGGCAAAGCGTGGCGAGATAGTCACCGGGTGAGACCGGGTTCTCTTTGACATAGGCGGCGATTTTATCGCTCGTTCCATAGGTGCTGCCGCCGACGATGCCGCCGCCGGCGAGAACCCCCGAATAGCAGAACGGCCAGTGGTCGCGACCATTGGCACCGTTGATCTGTGGTGTCCGGCCAAACTCTCCGATGCAGGCCACGACGGTGTCCTCCAGCAACCCGCTCTGCGATAGATCTGTCATCAGGGCAGAGAAGGCTTGGTCGAATGCCGGGAGGCAGTAATTGGCCTTCAGCATGCCATATCCGGTGGCCCCGTGCTCCAGATCTGTCAGGCCGCCATGGGCATCCCAGACGTTATAGACCTTGGCGGCGGGCGTGATGAACATCCAGTTGACGGTAATCAACCGCACGCCGGCTTCGACCAGTCGTCGGGCCGTCAGAAAACTCTCGCCGTATTCATTGCGCCCATAGAGATCACGCAAGGCAGGCGATTCCAGTTCGAGATTGAGTGCCTCTCTGACCGACGTTGATTGCAGCAGGCGGTAGGCATCTTCTCGAACACCACCGTAGGCATTGGTACGCGGGCTCTTCTGCATTGCCCGGTCTTGCGATTCCAGAATGTCCAACAGGCTGCGGCGGGCCTGGAAGCGAGTGGCTGAAACCGCATCGGGGCGGTTCAGGGGAATGGTGGCCAGATCGGCATCGGCACGCGGCCCGACTTCGACATGGTTGTAGACTTTCCCCAATTCCACGGGGTCGTGTTTCGACCCCAGAAATCCTGCATGCGTTCCGGAGTACATCACACCGTCGTGCGCAACCGGACGAGGAATACTGAAGCTGGTGGGCAATGGCGATTCGCCCCCCAGGTAGGAGAACATCGAGCCAATCGACGGAAAATCGGTACGACGACGGTCATTCCCGGGGAAGGTCCGCGGGGGCAGCATCGCCCGACCGGTCAGAGCATGGTAGACCGAAACCCCGTGATCTGTCGCGGTGTGATTGAGGGTGCGAATGATCGACAGCTTATCGGCATGGCGGGCGATGCCGGGCATCTGATCGCCAAGAAATAATCCCGGCACCGTTGTGCTGATGGGTTGAAAAGGGCTGCGAACTCCTTCGGGGGCATCCGGTTTCAGGTCCCACATATCCTGCTGCGGCTGGCCCCCCCACATGAACAGGAAAATGCACGATTTGGCTGAAGATTTGTTCGCGGCAGCCGCCGTCCGCGTGCCTTGCAGCAGGGCCGGTAGAGTGAGGGCACTCCCCGCCACAGATCCCAACTGCAGCATCGCATCCCGTCGGTGTAGCAGCATGCTCCCCTACCTCTCATGGGCTATGAATCAGACGAAATTTTCACCAGGTCAGCATCAAGGCCGCGAACTTTCCCAGTGATTCGTTTGACGAATTGGTCGTCCTAATCTCGTGGGCGAAAACTTCCGACCAGCGACCCGGGGAGCACCGACCCGTTCTCTGGCCATTTCACCACATCAAACAGTCTATCCGATTCCCCACGCCAGCAGAAAACGGCAATTGGGAGAGTTGGCTTCGACCAAAGCGAATGGTCACACCCGTCCAAACCCGGCACTGTTATTTCGCGGTCAGATCGAACTGGAAGACGTTCTCACCTGGCTCCACGACTTTGGAGAGAGTGCTGTTGTCGTTAAAGCGGGGAGGCAGGTATTGCTGGACTATCTCCACCGACGTCAATGTCGGATCGAATCGCTTCATGGCGGGCGTGGGTTCAGGGGTTCGCTTGCCCGTCTTGCGCGAAGCCCGGATCTCGATGCGATGCGTTCCTACCGGTGGCCCCTCTTCTTCAGTCAGTTCAAAGCGTCCCTGAGCGATTTTTGCGGGGACCGGGGAAGTTGCCGAATCCGGCGTGTTCGCTTCGGGTACAAACAGCACAACACCTGTCTCCACCGGTTCCCCGTTCCAGGTGACTTCTCCCCGGACGGCAGCCCGCGGAACGGACTGCGTGCCGCCGCACCCCAGGCAAATCAGAGACGTCAGCAGCAGAAGCCGAAATGGCACAACATTCATACGGCGGTCCTTGATACGACTGGCTACCGGACGGCATCGCCCCATGGCCATCACGCGATCTTCGATGAAAATGAAACGAAACGATGGATCACCCCACATTCCGTTGCCCGATCAAAACTCGCTCAGAACCTGGCCGTCCGACTTCCCACCCAGATAGTTGTAAGTGCGGAAATCGAGACTGTCGCTGAGGAAACGCACGGCTCCGTCGGCCATCAGAAAATTCGCGCCGCCGGTGTGGTAACTGCTCGCACCGCAATTCTTCAGATACGAAGTCTGAGCGTCTCGGGGCACGATGTACTTGCTGTTGATCTTCAGACCTGTCGGTACGGCAGTAAAGTAACCGGACGAAAAGATGCCCATGGAACGTTCCAATTCCCCTTTGCGTTCTGCCAGCAGCAGGGTGTTACTGGTTCCGTCTGTGACATCTGCAATGCGACTGGCGACCGAGCCGTTCATTCCAAAGATTCCCGGCACCTTCGCTCGATTGCCGCCGGGGTATTGTGAAGAGGTCGAGGCGGCACAGTATCCATAGACTCCGGGGCCAAGTTGGTCGGAACAGTCCTTCGGCGTGGGATCACCGGGAGAGAACGCCTCAATCTGCGTGGGGCCTGCACACGGGGCATAGCTCATGGGGCTGGTCTCCCAGATCTCGTCCACGGAACTGGTCACGCCCGAAGTCACATTCACGAACTTGCGGCCATCACTGCAGACACGTCCCGAACTATAGGGATTGCTCGGGCAGGACTGAAACGGATAGCTCATGTTGTTCAGCAAGGAGAAATTGGTGCCGCTGCCATTGTTGATGGAGAAGTTGATCTGGTTGTAGATGGTTGCCAGATCGATCTGCGGCATGATCAGTTCGTTCCAGGTGTGCTCGGTCCCGATAGGAGTCAAGAAGACCTCGCCGCTGTACGGTCCACAGCCTGAATACGGGAAACGCTGATGAACGTCATGATAGTTATGCAACGCCAGCCCTAATTGTTTGAGCTTGTTGCGGCACTCGGTTCGACGTGCTGCTTCCCGCGCCTGTTGAACCGCGGGCAACAGCAAGGCGATGAGAATGGCAATGATGGCAATCACCACGAGCAACTCAATCAGGGTGAAACCATGTCGCCGAAGATCGACGCAATCAGATGATTCCGATTCCAGGAGTGATGGAGTTTGGCACCGCATTTCCCGTTCCTTCAATGAATTCGCGAAGAGGCGAAGGCCACCGATACAACAGCGATGACCACCGTGCATTCGAGCAAAGTGTGATCGATCCGCAAGACAAACGAATTCCGCTCCGGGGGATGGCATTAAACATCCCTCAGCAAATCACCAGTGAGCGGCGTGAAACTGGAGCCAGCGGGGTGGGTCAAACCCGACGTTCCCAAAGCAGAGTCCCTACACTAACGAGAGACGGGGGCTACGAAAATCCGGCAATTGATAGACCAGTCTTCGACAAGACCGAAGATTCAATACCGAGGAGAACTGGCCCCTGACGGCTCGCCTGCAAACTGCCGAAGCCCTGTTCGTCACTACTTCGTACCACTCAGCGACCGCCGCACGATCTCCTGGAACTGGAGGATCTCCTCGGGATGCTTTCCATGCTTGCGCGTCACCATGGCGATCATCAGGGGTGCCTGCGATTCGGCAATGGGCCGGAGCTGAATGTTCGCCAAGGTTTTCCGAGGAACTTGAATGTGCATCAGGCCGACACCGACGCCCATTTCCACATACTGTTGCGTGGTGTCGAACATCGGTGCTTCCATCACGACCTGCAGTCGCCCCGCCAGATCATGTTTCACCAGCAGTCGATCGATCAGTCGGCGTGAAATGGCACCCTCGGCTGGAAGAATGACCGGATGCTTGAGCAAGTCCTGCAGAGTCACGACTTTCTTCCGGGCCAGGGGATGGTTTCGAGAAATGAGCATCTGCAGCGGCAGTTCCAGAAGGGGTTCGTAAGTCAAGACTTCGCTGCGTGGTTCTTCGGGTTCGAAAGCACAGATCGCAATATCGGCTGCTCGATCTTCGACAATCGAAGCCTGATGTTGTGCCGACGGGAGCTGGATCTTCAATTGCACTTTCGGATAGGTCGACGTGAATTCCTGAATCGGCTCCGGAAGGTGGAACCGCAGCAAGTATTGGGACGACGCGATCACCAGATGCGGGGCCAGTTGGGCTCGGCCGGCGTCAAAGAGCCGCTTCAAAGAATCCAGGGCTTCGATGTGTGGTTGCACCAGATCGAGCAGCAGTTGCCCTTCTACCGTCAGCTCGATGGCTCTCCCCTGACGATACAGAAGCGAACATCCCAGTGTGCGTTCCAGCGCCCGCAACTGCTCCCAAACCGTCGAGGCCGACAGCCCCAGCTGACGGGCTGCCGCAGTGAAATTGCGTTCGCGGGCTGCCAGACAGAAACCCCGCAGCTGGGCCAACTGCATGTCTTTGTATCGATAGATGCGAGCCATACCGTGTCGTCATTTTCGTAGAAGAAGCGGAGCAGCGAGGGCAGGTCGGCAGCAATTCTAGCAGCGGAAGGCACGGTTTCCGTTCGGGAAATCGAAAGACCAATCTTCGACCGGGTCGAAGGCTTATCTCTCGATTGTCGACCATCAATGTCGCCGTTCCGCAAGTATAATCCCCTTCCTGGCCGGTCGCTGCCGCCCGAAATGCGCTCCATTTCGACTTCTGACAGGAAACGCCATCCTTGAACCGGGACCCTGATTCGACTCGTGAAGTGATTACCGTGCTGGGGACAATCCGCCCGGAAGAGATGGGCGTGACCCAGACTCATGAACACCTTTTTCTGGACGCAATGGGGCACTACCCCCACTATGAGTACGTTATCGACGATGAAGATCTGATCGCTCAGGAAGTTCAGGAGTTTCTCAGCCGGGGTGGCAAAACGATCTGTGATGTCACACTCGACGAGATCGGCCGCAATCCGCAGGCGCTGGTGCGTCTGGCGAAACGCACGGGCCTGAACATCATCATGGGATGCGGGTGGTACCGCGAATTCAACTATCCGAAGATTGTCGAAGAACTGACCAGCAAGGATCTCGCGGCCATTCTGGTGAAAGAGATTGAAGTCGGCGTTGGTGATACTGGCGTCCGCGCGGGGTTCATCGGCGAAATTGGTACCGGTCGCCATTTTATCAAACCGGCGGAAGAACGCGTCTTTCGTGCTTCAGCGCTCGCACAACGCGAAACGGGAGTCGCTATCACCACGCATACCACGCGTTGGGGAACCCTCGCGCTGGAACAGATCGCGATGCTGGAAGAGTTTGGTGCCGATCTTTCCCGCGTAATCATCGGACATCTCGGCGACCGCATCGGCGTCCATCACCTGCTACCCATCGCTGAGAAAGGCGTCTATCTGGAAGTCGATAACATCGGCTACCTCGACTATCAACCCGAATGGGTTCGGGCCGATAATGTCGCGGCGCTCGTGAAGAATGGGTTTGGTGATCGGGTGCTCCTTTCGGAAGACATCTGCACTTTGAAACATCTGAAATATGCGGGGGGGAAAGGGTACGGCTATCTGCTGGAAGTCTTCGTGCCCCTCTTGCGAGAACGGGGCATCACCGACGAACAGATTCAACAGATGCTGGTGACCAACCCTGCCCGGGTTTTCTCACGAAAGTGTCGACATGCCGAATGAGATCTACCAGCACTTTCATGTCGAGCCGGTGGTGAATGCCGTCGGTTATGCCACTCGTGTCAGTGGGAGTTGTCCGCATCCCGATGTGATTGCCGCCATGGCAGCGGCCAGTTCTCAATACGTTGAGATTGATGACTTGCTGCAAGCCGCCAGCCAACTCATCAGTCGTGTGACCACGGCCGAGGCAGGGCTGATCACCTGTGGAGCCAGCGCGGCTCTCACCTTGGCCGCCGCCGCCTGCATGACGGGCAACGATCCCGACCTGATGGATCAACTTCCGGATGTCAGCCAATGCCCTCGGCAGGAAATCATCTTTCCTCAACCGGGTCCATTCGATTATGACCACGCGCTCCGGCTCTCCGGCGCGAAACTCGTCGTGCTCGATTATCGTTCCCCGTCCGCGTTGGTTGAGATCGAACGATCGATCACATCACGAACGGCAGCGATCGGATATGTCTGGTACGGCGTCGAAGAGCACCCTATACTCGCCGATCTGGTCGCACTGGCACATCGCCACAATTTGCCAGTCATTGTCGACGGTGCGTTCTCCATGCCCCCCGTCGGCAACCTCACGGCGTTTTCCAAACTTGGCGTCGATCTCATTGCCTACAGTGGCGGTAAACATCTGGGTGGCCCGCAAGCTTCGGGCATTCTCTGTGGTCGGGCTGATTTGATTCGCAGTGCCTGGGTGCAGATGGTGGATATGGATGTCCGACAGGGAACCTGGTCGCTGCAATCCTGGGTGGAGGCCGGCTGGATCTCGCGACCGCCAAGGCATGGCATCGGGCGTTCGATGAAGGTCAGCAAGGAAGCCATAATCGGCTTGATGACCGCACTGGAACGTTACCCGCTGCGCGATCATGCGGCAGAGCAACGGGCCTGGCAACAGTCCATCTCAAAGATCTATGACGGCCTGAGCAGTATTCGCTCTCTGCGGATCACAGCTCTCACACAGGCCGCCAATGGACAGCCTTATCCGCTCCTGCAAATCGAATCCGGCGCTGGCCCCGGTGGACTCTCGGTACGCGACTTGACACTCGCGTTGCGTACCTTGCCACGCAAGATCCTGCTGGCTGAGGATGAACGCACACCCGACCGGACATATCTCTACGCCCAATGCCTGCAACCGGGTGATGTGGAATATATCATCGACTCAATCCAACACATCGCTTCTTCTCATAGCCATCGGCCCACACCATGACACCGCCATCAGGTAGCCTCATTCGCAATGGCCTGGTCTATGATGGACTGGGGGGACCACCACAGCGATTCGATGTTCGCGTGGCCGATGGGACCATCACCGAGATCGGCCCCAATTTGCTATCTCATGGTGAAGAGCTGATCGAGGCCGATGGCTTGATCGTCGCACCGGGTCTCATCGATTTGCACACTCACGTCTTCAGTGGCATTGGGCTCTATTCCGTGGACCCTGTCGATGCGGGCCTGAAGACCGGTGTGACCTCAATGCTTGATACTGGCACCGCGGGTTCATTGACGTATCGAAACTTTGAGCGGTTCATCATTTCGCAAGCCGCTGAAGACATCTATGCGTTGCTGAATATTTCGATGATCGGTGCCATCCAGGGGCATCCCGATTTTCCCCCGTTCATGGGCGATCTCAATGATGGACGGCATGCCGATGTGCCCTCGGCTGTCGCCTGTATCAAGTCGCATCCGCAGCATTTGGTCGGCGTGAAAGTACGTCTGACGTCGGGTCTGGCGAATTTCGACGAGAAGAACGAATGGGCCGGGTTCGATGGCGTGTTTGCCGCCGCTGAACAGACCGGTCTGCCGTGCATGATCCATCATGCCGCTTCACGGATTCCTACTCGCAGAGTCCTCGCGACGTTGCGAGCCGCTGATACATACACGCATCTCTATCATCCCCATGACGATCATGGCTTTGATGAATATGGAGCCCCACTGGATGCCATGTGGGAAGCCCGCGAACGGGGCGTGTTGTTCGATGTCGGTCATGGTTCCGGCGCGTTTGCCTGGCGTGTTGCAGAGCCGGCCTGCCAGGAACATGGATTCTGGCCAGATGCCATCAGCACCGACATTCACCAGTTCAATAAGGCCGGGCCTGTGATTGATCTCCCCACAACGATGTCCAAGTTTTTGTATCTCGGCATGCCGTTGGAGAAGATCATCCAGGCGACGACGTCAGTCCCGGCGGCGGCCATGCGGAAGCAGCACACCTTGGGAAGCCTGCAAGTGGGCCGCCCGGCCGACATCGTCTTGATGAAGCGGCAACGAGGAGAGTTCCCGCTGGTCGATGCCGAGAAGCAAACCCGAATCGCCCCGGAACGCCTCATCTCCATTGCCGTCTGCAAACGCGGCCGCTGGACCAACTGCCATCCCGCGAAATGTGATGCTGCAATGAGCGTGCCCACCTGAGTCCAAGTGGTTCGGTATAGTGTCCGCTCTACATGCGTTTTCACATGGGCTGATTTGTCTTTCTGTTTCTCAGCCCGTTACAGACCATCCTTCGATTCTTGCTGAATCCCCAAGGCTTTGATACGCGATGCCAGTGTTGTGGGCTTAATCCCCAGCCATTGAGCGGCTCCATTTGGCCCCGAGACTCTGCCGTTGGATGCCTTCAATGCCGCCCGCAGATTATCGGCTTCGATTTGTCGAATCTGCGCGTCGGTGCGAATTCCAACTTCTGCAATCGGATCGGCGGGAGCGCGCGATGGTTTGTTGGAAATGGGAAGCTCGATGCTTAATCGACCTCCTGTTGACGTGATGACTGATCGCTCAATGACGTGCTGAAGTTCTCTGACGTTTCCGGGCCAGTCATACTGCTGCAACCTTTGCACATTCGCCAGAGTCAGCGGCAGTTTCCGACGGCCGACCTTCCTCGATGAAGATTCCAGAAAATGATCGGCAAGCAGGGGGATATCTTCTTTACGTTTGCGGAGTGGCGGAACTTCGATGGGGAACACGCTCAACCGATAATAGAGGTCTTGCCGGAATCGGCCACCTTCTGCCTCTGTCCGCAGGTCGCGGTTTGTCGCGGCGACCAATCGCACATTGACGCGGCGTGTACGTTCTTCCCCAATCCGTTCCAGTTCGCCTTCCTGCAGCACGCGTAGCAGTTTAGCCTGCAATTCCAGTGGGATTTCACCCACTTCGTCAAGGAATAGCGTGCCCCCTTCCGCCAGTTCAAACCGGCCCACTCGATCCCGTAGGGCCCCGGTGAAGGCTCCTTTGGCGTGACCAAAGAACTCGCTCTCATAAAGTTCGCGCGGCACGGCTGCACAATTCACCTTGATGAGAGGGCGGCCGGTTCGTTTGCTGCGAGCATGAATCTCGCGCGCGACAAGTTCTTTACCAGTACCGCTTTCACCCAGAATCAGGACTGAGGCATCAGTCGTTGCGACCAGATCAATCTGCCGTGCGACAGCTTTGATGGCGGGGCTTTGGCCGATCAGTTCGCCAAATGCTCCCGCCCCGGTCACTTCTTCGCGGAGATATTCGTTCTCCAGTTCCAGTCGCTTGCGCAGCGAATCGATCTCGGCAAAGGCCCGCGCTGTCGTGATCGCAGAGGCGGCATGATCGGCTATCATCCGCAGCCAGCCCATGCATTCGTCACCAATTCTTTGTCGGGCGAATACCGCGAGTACCCCCAGAACCTGGCCACGATGGATAAGCGGCTGTCCGGCGAAGCCCCGAATGCCTTCCGACCGCATCCATTCTGGTTGAGCCACCCAATCGGGAAGTGGGTTCGTCAGCTCTGCGACCTCGATGGCCTCCCCGGTTGCGGCGATTCGTCCAACTTTCCGTGCACCAATCGGCATCCGGCGAAATGCCCCGTCAGTACCGTTCCATTCAACAGCTGGATCGATAACGGATCGCCCACCGCTGGCGACAAGCTGAAGGCAGCGACTTTCTGTTTGGCACAAATCAGGCGTCAGACAGCCTGTGCATTCGACTGTGGGTTGCACCAGCCAGATTCGGGTCAAGGCCACACGCGATGAGTCACTTAAGCGGTTGGTGATGAGCCGCATCAACTCGACGACAGAATGCTCCTGAGCCAAGTCGAGCAGGAGTCGCTTAGGATCGGATAGCAGCGGTTGCTGTGATTTCTCAGTTGGCATCGCACTGACTCACGACAATTCGTAGATTGAATTACGATTTATCGCTATTTCGCGAAATGTCGTAACGATACTCTGGGTGGAGATAGGAACGCAATAGATTACATTGTAATAAGTTATGAAATCATATGTGCTATGGCACGCCAAATGATTGGTACTCCGTCTCAGTCGCCGTCACGAATCGGTGAATTAACGAAACTCTGAGACAGGAGAACTCAAATGCCACGCCTTAATGCTCTCAACCCGGAAACGACCACAGGCAAAATCAAAGAACTGCTGGATGCAGTCAGCCGCAAACTTGGCATGGTCCCCAACATGATGCGAACCATGGCCAATGCTCCGGCCGTACTCGAAGGATACCTCCAACTGAGCAACGCTCTGAGTCATGGAACGCTCTCGGCTAAGGTCCGCGAGCAGATTGCGCTTGCAGTGGCCGAAGCCAACGGCTGCGACTACTGCCTCGCCGCCCACTCGGCAGTCGGCAAGATGGTGGGACTGACCGAAGACCAGATCCGCGACAGTCGCCATGGCACCGCGGTCGACCCTAAGACCGATGCACTGATTCAGTTCGCGCGTAAGGTCGTAGAGACACGTGGTCGTGTCAGTGACCAGGATCTCAAGGACGTACGCGATACTGGCTACGGCGACAATGTCATCGCTGAAGTCGTAGCTGGGGTGGCACTCGATATCTTCACCAACTACTTCAATATTGTTGCCGCCACTCACGTCGATTTTCCCGCCGCGGCTCCCCTGTAATTGAATCAGGAACAGCTTCGGTGACAAATCACGCATCCCATGGAATGAGCCCAGGAGGCGATCATGTGCCATAGATCTTCTCTGTACCAGTTGGCAGCGCGGTTCGAACAGACCGGCATCGTAATGACCCGCGTGGGTCTGATTGTGGTCTTGGTCTGGATTGGCAGTCTCAAGGTCTATCGTTATGAAGACGACGGTATTGTTCCCTTCGTGGCCAACAGCCCGTTCATGAGTTTTTTCTACCGGCAACCCGCCGGAGAATATCGGAAACATATGAATCGGGAAGGGGAGCTCGTTCCTGCCAATCGGGAATGGCATGAACGGAATGGAACGTACCCGTTTGCCTATGGGCTCGGCACGGTAATTGTCGCCTTTGGGTTACTCATCGCATTGCACCCGTGGCTGCCACAGGTTTCGACCGTCGGCAGCTTCCTGGTCTTTTTGATGTCGGTTGTGACCTTGTCATTCCTGGTCACGACGCCTGAGTGCTGGGTGCCGGCGTTGGGTTCTCCCGAACACGGTTTCCCATTATTGTCCGGCGCCGGCCGGTTGGTTCTGAAGGACGCCATCATGATGGGGGCGGCCCTCGTCACGATGGCGGACTCAGCCAAGTTGTACCTCAGAAGACTGGAAGCGGTGCGGCCACCACTGTCTGCGGTCCTATGATTCTTTCGCTGACATTTTTCTATGGGGCAGGGCAGGGCCCGTTATTTAATTCCTGTTCGGTGAAAAGTCACGTCACCCTGATTTTATGGTGAATCCCGGTTTCATTCACAGTGTCTGTATCGCCACCATCTGAACCCTCGAGGTCGCCATGACTACTTTTGCTCCCACACAGCCAACATCTTCAACTGACTCGTCAACTGCTGACGGGCCGGGGTGAGTGATTGTGTTGAGCGAACCAAGCCAGCCAATCACGCCAGCCCGCCCGGTTGCATGACCCGGCGGGCTTTTTTGTTGGGATACACTTGGCCTTCGTTTCTACTGCCCTTCTACTGCCCTGGAGCTGTATGGGCACAAAAAGGTAGGCGAGGCTGACCGTTTTGCCGTCCACGAAGGCAACAAAACGGCCGGCTCCGGCGTCGTTACCAAAGTTGCCGGATGACTTCAAGAAGCACCCTTGGTCCGAGCAATCGGATCAGGGGTGTCTTTGTGTATGGCTCGACCACGTCAAAGGTAGATCACCGGCACAACTGTTCTGTTGAGATGTCAGTCGATTCCGTGATCACGCTTCTCATCTCCACTGAGGAGTGGAACCCGCAACCAATCTGGCGAAAACTGCTGCTAAAAACACGAAGGGCCACAGGAGATTGCTCATCCTGCGCTCTCCACCACAAAGTGCATTAGCGGAGAGGCAGGGACACTCCGTCGAGTATGGCAGTAACGTTCGGGTTCAATGGACTTTGGGCCTATACGAGCTGCCTTTCGGCATCCGCAATTCCAGGTACGACCAGCCTGCCGAAAAAACACATAACGCACACTTTAACACGCTTTTTATTATTGCATACCTATTGCATATGAATTCTGATGGCGTTATTGTGAGAGACGAGGTGGCAGCTGTATGTCCTCGCCTCGCAGCGTTTGCTGGGAGAGAGAGCACAGAAGGTATGAGTGACTTCGGATCGCCAATCCATGAAATCCGGCTGATCATCTCCCCTGAAAAAAGCCACCACTGGATTCGTAAGAACTTTGTGTCCTGATGATGTCTCGCATTCGCTCAACTCTGTATGCCTTGCTGACCTACGACTTCTGTCCGTGGGCGAATCGGTGGGTGTATTGGATGAAGCGACCGATCGCCAGCTTGAGTCTGGCGGCCGTCGTTGCCTTGGCCTGTGCCATTTTTGTGAAGCCCCTGGCGTTCGTGGCTTGTGCTGCCGTCCTGTTCGTGCTGGCCCTTGGGTACTGCTGGCCATGGATAAACGTGCGGGGTTTGTCGGCGACGCTGCAGTTTCGGCAGTTGCGCGTCACCGAATGGACACCGGTGGAAGCGGTGATTCAAATCACCAACCGCTGGCCCTGGCCGGTGTGGGGCATCTCGTTGGAGGGCCGATTCGATCAGGATCATGGCGTGGGATTGGCTCGAGTGGCTGGCCGTTCCACTACGGAATTTGCCTGGGAAATCACGCCGAGTTGTCGCGGCGAGTACCCCCAATCGTCCCTCTGGCTGACAACGGGCTTTCCATTCGGAGTGCACATGGCCCGGCGGCCAGTGAATGTCGAACAGACAGTGCTCGTGTGGCCGCGCATCATTCCCCTCGAAACGTTGTTAGATGCCGCCAAAACGCGACCATCGGATGACTTCTGTTCCGATCATCGTGTCGGTGACAGCGGCGATATGACCGGGACGCGTCCGTTCCGAAATGGCGACTCACTCCGCCGTGTACATTGGGCTCAGACGGCACGGCAAGGTCGCATGATCGTGTGTGAACGACAGGCGCCGTCGCAAGCGGCCATCCGCGTGGTGTTCGACTCCGATCCGAAACTGCATGGCGGCACTGGTAGCGACAGCACGCTCGAATGGGCCATTCGCATTGCGGCCAGTGTCTGCGAAGCCTATCACCGCGAAAATGCCCATGTGGAATGCTGCTTCGGTCATGAATCAATTCCTCTGTCACATGGGAAACAGGGGTGGAAACGATTTCTGGATGCGCTCTCCCTCTGGCAGCCCTGTCAGGACGCTCACGCTGAGGATTGTGGGCATGAACACGATGCTGCCCACTGCCGGAGAATTCATCATCACAACTGCGGTGTGTTTCAACTGACGATCACGACCGATCTGGGGTTGGCGCACCGGACCGAGCATCGGCATGTGCACGGAGATCAACGCCTGGTGGTCTTGAGCACAACCGCATTTGCCGAGCCGTGTGCGTTGTGTCACCAGCCCCATCCCATGCCGACACGACGGGCCATTTTTCTGGATCGACCACAAGCCATCGCAGAAGATTTCCGCCGCAAGTGGAGGCTGGCTTGCCATGTCGGTTAAGGCGGCGACCACGAAGGGAAACAATCACGGCCAAGCCAATATGGCCTCCATGCGACTGGCATGGTTGCTCGCTTTCCTGGCGACACTGATCCTCGAAATTGCCATGGGCGACGGAGAACGTTCGACG
Source organism: bacterium (assembly GCA_016125225.1). Lineage (GTDB taxonomy): Bacteria > Planctomycetota > Planctomycetia > Planctomycetales > Planctomycetaceae > DSVQ01. The sequence continues at coordinate 468,035 of WGME01000013.1, forward strand.
TTGGAACTGGCGGCGATTGTCAGTTTCGAATTCGGAATGGTTGTCGCGGGAACGGTCTTCGTGCGCTGGTGGGAACGAAGGGCCCAGCCATCCAGCAACCAGCGTGTCATGGCGATCTTCGTGCTGGCCACCGTTCCGTTTTTGCTGGAACTGGTCATCCGTGGGTTGACCTTCACGATGCTGCCGCTGGAGTTATTGCTGCTCTCCCATTTCCGTAATGTGGTCCTGGCATCAGCGGTGTGGTCTCATCGTCCAGACGGACAGCGTATCACCTGTGCTCTGAGCATGTTTCTGGCCATCTTCGCCTCAGCCTTATCGACACAGCTTTGGTTGCAAGGTCTGGTGGTGGTCTTTGCAGTCGTCGGAGTCTGGTGGTTGATCGGCAGCTATTGGGAGCGTCTGCAGGGGCAACTGACCGCGACGTCTCAGACACCGATGTCCCGCAGCTGGCTGATCACACTTCCCGTCTGCCTGGTTTTATTGTTGCTCGCGTTGCCGGTTGCAGGCACGCAAACCCGGGTCCTCTCCGGCTTCCTGCCCAGTTCCGGGGGCAGCGAATGGTACAGCGAAGCCGCCCGCAGTGGTGTCGGCGATGGCGATCAACTGGTGGCGGGAACGGAGAACATTCAAAGTTTCGCGCCGATCGAAGATGCCCCGTTTCTCTCGTCCCACGAACCGAGTCTCTACGATCTGTTTGATGAATCGTATAACGAGGCGATCCAGCCCCGGAAGAGTGATCGTGCGATCGCCTTGCCTCCGCAACAGCGACCACAGACTCCCGAACGGGAACTTGCGGCATCGCGTCAGGCGGACAAACAGTTTTCGACACTCCGCAAATTGGGGAACCCCCGGCAGAGCGAGGTGGGAGATCGGGATTCCGAGGCGATCTTGTATGTCAAAGGGCGTACCCCTTTGCATCTCAAGCTGGAAGTCTTTGATCGTTATGATGGCCTCGACTGGTTTCCCGAAGATGTCCCCGATCATCCGCCGGCACTGACCATGCAATCCCTGCACGGGCGACCGTGGGTACGCTGGTCGATAGCACAATCCACTGACATCTATAGCCAACCCGAATCGCATGCTCTGAAGATCATTCGCCTCGACTCCAATCGCGTTCCGGCCCCCACGCAGTTGCTGGGTGTGCATATCGATCAAATCGATCAAGCCGATTTCTACCGGTGGGCTCAACCGGGTGTGTTGCGTTTGGACCGCGACAAATTCCCCTCGCTATTGACCATGCACGTACAGTCACGTGTGGTGGATGAGCGTCGCGTGACTCAAGCCTCGACCATCTTTTCCGGCGGTCGCCCGAACTATCGCTTCTATGGCGACGATGCCGAGTCGGCCCGTGTGCAAACCCTCGCCGAGGAATGGACGGCCGGTGTGCCCGCTGGCTGGCCGCAGATTCAGGCGATCATTGCCCGGTTACGGCAAGAGTGTCAGCTCGACCCCTTGGCCAGGCCACCCGAGGATTGTCAGCACACCGTCGCCGAGTTTCTGCTGGAAAGCCGCCGTGGCCCCGACTATCAGTTTGCTTCCGCTGCGGTGCAGTTACTGCGATCGCTGGGTTATTCGGCTCGATTCGTCAGCGGGTTCTATGTGCGGCCCACGCGTTATGATCCCCGTTCACAGCACACCCCCGTTCTGAAGGATGACGTGCACGTCTGGCTGGAAGTCTATGCCGGTGCAGGGGACTGGATTCCTTTGGAACCAACACCCGGCTATGAACTGTTGACGCCCCCGCCGACTTTCACAGAACAGTTGCAAGCCGTTTGGTGGTCGTGCCTCGCCTTCATTTGGGATCAGTTGGTGCTCTTGTCACTGACGGTCTTTGCCTTGGCTACAGCGATTTGGCAACGGCACGTTCTCATCGATGCGATGGCAACACTGGCCTGGCGCTGGGGGACGGTACGGGAAGAACGGGACCGGGTGCGCCGCACACTCAAGTTGCTTCTGAGCCGCTGTCGTCGAGCTGGCGTTCCCTGCCCGCCAGGGATGCCGCCCACACGCTGGCTTAGCGACACCTGTCAGACGACCGATACCGTCGAACAAGCGGCCCTCCTCGACTTCCTGCGACTGGCCGACTGGGCCAGCTATGCCCCGCCGTCAACACCCCCTGTGAAACACGCGCCGGTGGTATGTGCTGACCTCATCCGTGTCTGGTCGCTGAGACGATTGCGGGGATTGCAACGCACCGTGCATGCCCGGACCACTTCCCGGTCGAGCCTCTCACATGGTTTTCATGGGATTTCCCTCCCTCTATTCCCGAAAAAGTCCCCAGCATGAGCCCGGTTCTGGAAACGCCTGTGATCCATAGCACATCCCATAGCGCGCTGATAGAACGCCTGCGCGAACGCTTGAATGCAGCCTTGCGCGGCAAAGCCGATGTCGTGCAGTTCGTGCTCACGTGTCTTTTTGCCCGCGGACATCTGTTACTGGAAGACCGGCCCGGCCTGGGTAAAACGACCTTGGCCAAAGCCCTGGCGGAGTCGCTTGGCGGCCGGTTCGCCCGTGTGCAATGCACCCCCGATTTGCTTCCCAGCGACATCACGGGTTTCAACATCTTCAATCAGAAAACACATGAATTCGAGTTTCGGACCGGCCCGGTCTTCTCCGAGATTCTCCTCGCGGATGAAATCAACCGCGCCACGCCGCGGACACAAAGTGCCCTGCTGGAAGCGATGGCCGAGCGGCAGGTGACCGTAGATGCCACACGCTATCCCTTGGCAGAAGAGTTTTTCGTCATCGCGACGCAGAATCCGCATGAGCAGCATGGCACCTACCCGTTGCCCGAGGCACAACTCGACCGCTTCGCCATGAAGCTCAGTATCGGCTATCCCGATCGGGACGATGAGCGGGCCATGCTGACCGATGCCGTGCAAACGGCTCGTCAGTCTTCTCATCAATTACAGCCCCTGTTGCAACCCGGTCAACTGGCCGCGCTGCAACAGCATGTTGCGAGTCTGGCGGTGGTGCCGAGCGTGCAGGACTATCTCGTGCGTCTTGCTGAGTCGTCACGCCAACATCCCGAAATCGCTTTGGGACTCAGTCCGCGGGGATTGCTCACCTGGCAACGGCTGGCACAGGCCTGGGCCTTTCTGGATGGTCGAGATTTCGTCACTCCCAGCGATGTGCAGGATGTCGCTTATCCGGTCCTCTCGGTCCGGCTGGCTATCGATCGGGATGTTCCACGCTCCGTGATCGCCGATCTGCTTGCCCGCGTTGAAGTCCCAGTGCTCGCATGATTGTAAGAAAGTCTGACGAAATGATGATTTTGCGATCAAAGCAGGCAGGCTTTCTTTTCTTAGCATTCGGCCTGTGTGCCTTGGAGTTGGCGGGCTGCGCTCCAGCGACTGTCAACAAATCCCCAACCACAACAGCTCACGAGGACCATGATCACGAGCACGAACATGGGATTCCCTCTCACAAACCGAAAACCTTAACCGATGCGGTCGGGCAACTGGTTCCACGCTGGAAGTCCGTCACGGCTGAAGTTCAAGCCGGCCATGTTGAACACGTTGAAGGGGAGTTTACCGAACTTCTGGACATCATCCGCTGGTTGCCGGAACTCGCTGCCGACACCGACCTGAAGAAAGCTGAGTGGGAGCAGGTGCAGCACTCGTCGCAAGAGTTGGAAACGATCGTCCTGGCGCTACGTTCATCCCGTGGGATATCTAACTCCGAAGACTTTGACACCCTTGCCGCTCAGTTGCTGCGGTTGGCCGAGAGCACAGTGTCACCCGCTTCGGAATCACCACACGCCGCCACTGAAGAATCCGTCGAGTCTGAACCGCACCATTCCGCAAAGTGATCCATCATGGAAGCCGTTGGTTGGGGTATCGTCCTGCGCGTGCTGCAAGCCGGTTTGCAGGCCGCTCCGTTCATTTTCACCGGGCTCTGTATCACGGGCATGCTTCATCGCCTGATGGGACACCGGCACACACGCTGGTTGTTCGGGTCCAACACTCTGGCCTCGCTCTTCCAGTCGTGGGTGATCGGAATGCTCCTGCCGGGATGTTCGCTCGGGGTCATTCCGATCGTGAAACAACTCCGCAAGAGTGGCATCGCCGTCGGTACGATCTTCGCCTTTGCCCTCTCTTCACCATTATTTGATCCCTTGTCGATGCTCTATGGCCTGACCTTGTCGAAGCCACTGACAATTCTCGCCTTCGCCTTCTGTTCGCTGGTAGTCGTCACGATTTCGGGCGGACTGTTTGACTGGTGGTTTCCGAATACGGAAGTCACAGTCGACGAACCACCGGAGACACCCCCCGGCATCAAGCGACTGCTCGCCGTGCTGGTGGTGATGGCCCGCGAAACCGCGAGTGGGACCGCTGTACTCATCGGCTGCGGGTTGCTGGGTGTGGGCTTACTCACGGCGATGCTGCCGTTTGCCAGCCTGCAGAACACCATGGGGCACGACAACCCTTACTCTCCACTATTAATGACATCGATCGCCATTCCCGCTTATGCCACGCCGATGATGGCCATGAGCCAACTCGGCTCCATGTTCCAACATGGCAATTCGATTGGTGCGGCCTTCATTCTGCTGGCGTTCGGAGCCGGCATGAATCTCGGCCTGCTGACCTGGATGGTGATGTATTACGGCTGGAAGAAAACGGCCTTGTGGATGGGCTTGATGCTCATTGTCGTGATCGCCTTCTCGTATGGCATCGAGCGGCCCCTCTATCCCACCGACATCGAACCGGCCAATCACACGCACGCGTTTGATACCTATTGCCAGCCCTTTGCTCATGGCTCACCGCTGCCACATGGCTATCCGGCCGAGATCTGGCGACGGATTCGACTCGAAACACAGCCCCATGAATTAGCCGGTGCTGCGATGCTGGCTTGTCTGGCACTGCTGGGGATGGGCCTCCGTTGGCTCGACCAGCGCTGGGTCATCGAGACCTGGCTCAATCAGCGGTCGGAGCAGGCCGCCGATGCCACTCCGCCGGTGTGGGATATCGTCGTGCCGGGACCGGTGCTCGCGGGGATCGGCTTCCTGGTCATCGTCGGTTGCAGTATCGCCGGGTGCTATGCCTACTATCCCTCACCAGAGGAATCTCTCGAAGAACTGAACCTCGCGAAGACCGAGGCCCTGGGCTCTGCCTTGAGTGGCGAGTACCCCCATGCACTCCATTGGATTCCGATCTGCGAAAGCTGGAACCGTCGCCTGCAAGTGGGCGCCTACTTGCGGCACGGACATCTCAGCGACTATCACCGCATGAAAGCTCGCGTTTTCCGCGATAAGCTCGAACTGCTGGAGCATATGGTCGAAGACCACGACCCACCAGAAGCAATCCGCCACCAGGTCGCCACCACCACCCGCGTCTTCAGCCGCCTCGCCGCCGCGTACCGGCAGGAATTATGACCTTCCACCAGTGACGGTATTGCACGCAGCTGACAACGAACGCTATACACGTTTTGACTGAGATTGAATTCGGAGACTGCTGACACCCAATCTCGGTCGCTTTGTTGACCGTAGCAAAACCGATCACGGTTTCGGCGAGGGTGGGGGGGCTGAGCTTACTCCCTGCGGTGATCGCATTAGAACGAGAGTCCTCAGCGCACGAAAAAAACTCTCGTTCCGTGGGGAACGAGAGCTTTGAGATTGATCATGGCGAAGTCAAACCGTCCTGTGGTCATCACCGACGGAGACTGGTGCCGATGGCTTACCAGCTTGATTTCTTCAGACCGGGGATCAGGCCATCGAGGGCCATATCCCGCAGCTGATGACGAGCCAGCTTGAACTTGCGGTAGACGCCACGCGGACGACCGGTCAAAGCACACAGCCGACGCAGACGCACCTTGCTGGAGTTCCGAGGCAGCTTGTCCAATGCGGCGTAATCGCCCTTGGCCTTCAATTCTGCCCGCTTGGCCTCATGCTTCTTCACGAGAGCTTCGACCTTTTGCATCCGCACAATGGTTGACTTCGTCGCCATGCCCAAAGACTTCCTGAGAACGTGCTGTCAAAAACGATCTTCCGACGTAAGTCGCGAAGAATAACCTACCTGTGTCGATTTGTCGAGTCAACGGACCAATCCGAGATTTGCCCCGACTGCCAGTGACTCACAGCCGACTTCATTTTGTCTGCTAACTCTTTAGTAGAAAATAACTTGCATTGCTGGTTACTGCTTGACGATCCAGATGTTCCGGAAGCGAACCGGATCGCCGTGATCCTGCAGGAACAGTTTTCCGGGTTTCTGGTTGGCTTGTCCGCCACCGGGAGTCGTAGCCAACTCCAGGTCTTTTTGAATCACCACGCCGTTGTGTTTGATCGTGCATTTCCCCGGTGCGGTGACCCTACCCTCGGCGTCGAACTTGGCACCGGTGAATTCCACGTCATAAGTTTGCCAGCTCAAAGGCGGGTAACACATGTTGACCAGCGGTTTTGCGTTCTTGTAGATGCCGCCGCACTCGTTATCGAGCCCTTCCAGACCGAAGGAATCGAGAATCTGGCACTCGTACTGATCTTGCAGATACATGCCGCTGTTACCGCGAGCCTGGCCGGTGGCATAGGGCATGAACGGCGTGCGAAATTCCAGATGCAGCGTGAAGCTGTCGAACACCTCTTTGGTGCGGGTGCCAACCCCCATTAGCATGTGGTCTTCCATTTTGCCCGGTGCCCAAGCGTCCACATTGGAACCATCGAACAGCACGATCGCCCCCGCCGGAGCTTGCATCTCTGCCGTCGGAGACTTGCGGAGCACCTTCTTCAGTTGGCCTTTAAGTAGCCCCAGGTTCAGGCCGAGATAACCATCGACAATCGCAGCTTCGGCATTCAGGCCCACCAGTCGGGTAATGCTGTCGACGGTGCTTCCTTCGAGCATGTTTTTGCTCTTTCCGTCCCAGCCTTCGCCGGGCAGCCCGCCGGCCAACAGGACGCCTTCAAACTTGCCGTCGCCGCGGGCAATGATCTGCGCTCCATACTTCTGGCCGTTCAACTCGCCGACGTATTCCCCTTGAACTTCGAAGTCAGCACCAGCCGCTTCGGGCGAAAGATAAGCCGTTTTCACTTTGCTTTGCTGAGCCTCAACGGGGGACAAGAACAGGCCGCCAGAAACCAGCACGGCCAGACACAAACGCATCATGATGGGATTCCTTGATGAACTTCTCAAAGTCGACAGCACCTTGGACCCCACTACACTACCAGCGCCGCAGAGACGATTGAAGACACCGGCTATCAGCCAGAATTTCCGGCCGACTTCACTGAGAGGAGATCTCACTCAGGCGATTATCTACGAAGCCTGCGTCACGCTCGACTCGGCACTCGTTGCATTCAGGAAATCCGTGCCAACTTAGTTTTGGCCACACGCTCTAAGCTTATCTGCTGCTGCTAGTTGTCACGCCGGATAGTGAGCCGTAACGAGTCATGAGAAATTCAGTACTCCGGCAAATAGAAAGGACGAAACGAAGGCGATCGCATCCCTGCGTGCAATGCCTCATCCGTGAAGCACCGGCGATAACGCCGATCCGCAACGAGTTTCCTCGCGTACGATCGCACTTCGCTCGTCCTGATTTCATCAGTATCGAGTTCTGCAGAATCGTGAACTGCGAAAGCATCCTCTGGATTGTTCAAATCTTCCCCTCAAACACGTCTTCAATGCTGTTACACACAGATATTGTGCCCCAAGCGGAACGCGACCTGGCTGGCATCGAGAGGCTTGCAGAACCAACCTTCGATTTGCTGTTGATCGATATCGATGTCGCAGTTTGATTGAGACATGCCACTGACGACGAAGACTTTCAGCTTTTCGAACGTTGGCTGAGCACGGATGTGCCTCAGAAGTTCACTGCCGTCACAGCGCGGCATCCGCAGGTCGAGCAGAAGGAATTCCGGGACGGGTTCATTTTCCAAATGGCTCATCGCATCGAACCCATCCACTGCCGTGGAGACCATCCAGCCTTCCGCTCGTAGACACTCGGCGAGCAGTTCCCGCTCATCTCGATCGTCTTCCACGACCAGGACGCGACGGCTGTTTTTCGGCTCGATGCTGAACCTGGATTTGTCAGCAAGTTCGTTATCTTGCTCTTCCATCTGAAAGGAGCGAAGTCGTTCTTGCAGTCGCACTAATGTGGCTTCGCAGGCTTCTTTGCGGCCTGCCAGGAGATGCTTCTGCGCCAACTGTACGGCGAGTTGCATGGCACTGAGCCGGTTCCGCAGTGCATGTGATACGTCAGATCGCGAATGGAAATCTTTGATGTCGACAGGGATTTCAATTTCCTGCCGCAGCACTTTGAGATGGGGTGGAGCCACGATGCCCAGTCGCACACGCTTTCCCTGCACTTCCACCACTTCCACGGAAACATTGATCTCGGGCAGGACAATCGACTCCTTGGGTCGTCGGCTCAAGATGAGCATGGGTTTCCTTTCCCTAGGTTTCCAGATCGCTCCGGAGAGACCACCGTGGTCACCAAGCGATTTGGTGCACACTCTCTGAGTATGTGGTCACCCTTATAATCCTTAAAATCCAGAAATCAATAATCGCCTATGCTAATTTATCACCCCTGCAATGTAGGTTTTACCTCGCATTGCTGAGCGAGCCTTACAGGAATCCATTTTGAGGCTGGCTTGGCGATGAGAAGAGAAACCGGCCAGCTTTTGCCAATTGAATGACGTTGTCGACGTCCAGCTTTTCCAGAATTCTCACAGAGTGCTTAGCGGCCGTTTGAATGCTGATGCCCAGAGTCGATGCTATTTGCTTGTTTTTCAACCCATTCAACATCAGTTGCAACACCTCGCGCTCCCGCGTCGTGAGGGTGTTGATTTTCATCTCCATAGCCCGTTCCTGAACGGCCTCGATATTCGTTCTGGCATTCAGTTCAAGAGCATTGCGGATGCGTTGCAGCAGCAGGCCACGGTTCAGCGGTTTCTCTAAAAAATCGAAAGCCCCGGCCTTCAACGCGTGAACTGCCGTGGGAACATCGGCACAACCGGTCAGAATCAGCGTTGGCAATCCCGGCTGAAGGTTATTGATGGAAAGTTGCAGGTCCAACCCGCTCATCCCCGGCAAACGCACATCCAGGATAAGACAACGTGGACCTACGGATTCCACCGATGACAGATTCCCCAGGAAATCTTCGGCAGTAGAGAATGCCCGGACACGAATGCCAACAGCTTGCAGCATCATAGCCAAGGCAGACCTGACCTCGTCGTCGTCTTCCACGACGATCACGAGCGGTTCAGAGCAGTTCATTTCAGACTCGCACATTGTTGCAAAACGACATCAGTTGTCGATCTGCATGGCCCGATGGATGGAATCTAGAAACTCACACGTATGAAATGGCTTGTAGACGGTATCGACGAAAGCCTCATTGGAAGCTGCGATGGAATCAGAAATCCCCGTATGCCCGGTAATCAAAACGAGCTTAAGATCCGGAAATTGGCTCTTCAATACAAGCCCAATATCGGCTCCGTTCTGATCAGAGCGCAGCATCCAGTCAATGACGACGACATCGGGACGAAACTCTTCGACCAGACTCACCAGCTCGACACAGCCGGGGACAGCCACCACCTCAAATTGTGAGAGCCTCAAGGCGACGGAAATCACCTCTCGGAATAGATCGTTATCTTCGACGATCAGTATTCGAGGCAAGCGTGACTTCGCAGGCATTCTAACACCAAGCCCTTTTGTATTCCGTATGTAGCGATCCATATCGGGTGACCTTAGTCGGGTCTGCCGTGATTGTTTAAATCAGAGATATCAGTCTCGCTCTTCCAAAGTGGAAGCACGATTTGTGTCTTTGTTCCTTTTCCCAGCTCTGATTCGATTTCGATGGTGCCGTCATTGTCTTCAACAATCCCATAGGCAATGCTCAGTCCGAGCCCTGTTCCGCCTTCCTGCCGACGGGTTGTAAAGAAGGGGTCGAACAGATGCTGACGCTGCTCATCTGTCAAACCAGGGCCGTTATCAGCAATCGTGATTTCAACGTCCTGCCCCATGCAGCGTGTTGAAACCTTGACGGTGATATTGTCCCCTGCCTGAACAGAGTTCTGGATGATATTGAGGATGGTGAGCTGGATCTCCAATTCGTTTGCAAACATCGGTGGAAGCTGCTCTTCCAGATGCAGATCGATGGTGGCTCCGCGTCGCTCACTGGTTGCATTCACCAGGTCGCGGCATTGCCGGACGATGCGATTGACATCACACAAGGCTCGGTCGCAGTCGGACTGCTGTGAAAACCTGAGTGTATTGCGAATGATCTGCCCGCACCGTTCCATACCCAACACAATGTTGTCGAGCGCCTGGCGGACAATCGGAGAGATGCCTTTTTCAGGCAGCAGGGTAATCGCCGTTTCAGCCGCAAGCAGGGCTGCTCCGACGGGATTGTTGATTTCATGGGCCACACCAGCGGCCAATGTACCGATCGCCACCATGCGTTCGTGACGGCGTGAAGCTTCCTGGGCTTTGCGGAGAGATGTGATGTTTTCAAACATGACGATGCCGATCGTCTCGCCTGATTCGCGCGAATGGGCGCGACTCATGGTGATCCGTGAGATGACCACATGACCGTCTTTCGTCAGCAACCTCGCTTCGAAAGCGTGCTGTAAGATGTTCCCGGCAAAGAGTGCCTCGAACAGTTCCTGATTGGCGTTCGCATCATCAATGTGCATGATGTCGGTCAAACGGCAGCGAACGAGTTCCGATGTGGAATACCTCAACATTTCCTGCAGGCCGTAGTTGACGTTCAAAAGCCGCATATCGGCATCGACGATTGCCTTGCCCAACGGACCATGTTCGAAGGCCAGCCGAAAGCGTTCTTCGCTGTCAATCAGTTCGGCTTCAGTCCGTTTGCGCCCGGTCGTTTCACGCTTCAGGTCAACCAGCGTCGCCCGCAGTTCCTCTGTTCTCTGGGAAACACGGTCTTGAAGGAGTTGTTTGGCCTTTCTCAGCTCCTCTTTGGTATGAATGTGCTCGGTGATATCACGGATGGATAAAAGCTGGCACTTCTTGCGATTCCAGTTGACCGTCGAGGCCCTTAGTTCCGCCACCCTGCGCGTTCCCTGGGAACCAAGAATCTCAACCTCCGCGCCTCGGGAACTCACCGATGCAATCCCGAAGAAGCTGCCTAACAGCCCACCAGCCCTGACCCCATAGAGTTGTTCCGCCGCGGGATTGTGGAAGCGGACGATACCATCGCTATCGACGATGACGATCCCGTCGGCGAGGTCGCGAACCACAGCCTCGAATTGCGCACGAGTGGCCTCCATGTCTTCGGAAGACATCTGGAACATCGATGAGCGGCTGGAAGCAGCGTCGGAAATCATGATTCGATCTCGTTCATCAAAAGTAGGACTGCAGTCACAAGCACCCGAAGTTACTCTTTGGTATCGAACATCGTTCCAATCCGTTTAATATCGTCGGGGACGAGTTGCACGGGTGTTCCCGCGAGGATTCCGCCGACATTGCGGAACGGCTTGCCAATATGCATGCCGGTATGGTCGATGGTGAATTCACGAATGTCTTTATCGTGCATCGACCCCCGCATCTTCAGGACCGTCAGTCCACGTCGCATCTCGCCGAACATTTCGACATACCGCAGCAGGATGATGGAATCGGTAATCGTCGAGATGTGGGCCTCGGTAATCGATGTTCCCCCCATGAGTGAAGAGGTTGTCGATGTGAAGAGGCCCGCTACTTCCAGATGCTTGATGCAGGACGTCAGCCCAATGACAAATTCCCGGAATCCCTTGAGCGATGACACGCGTTCCAAGGCCGACAGGCTGTCGACAGCGATGCGGTTCGGGCGGAACTCATCGATGATCCGCTGCATGCGCACCAGATGATCTTCGACGCTGGCCACTTCTGGGTACTGGCAGACCACACGCAGCTTGCCTTCGCGCTCCATCTGGTCGAAGTCAATGCCCCAACCCAAGGCATTCCGCATCAATTGTTCGCGACTTTCTTCAAAAGCGAACAACAGAGACCGTTCTCCACGAGCGGCACCGCCGGCGATGAAGTGGGTGACCGTCAGTGTCTTGCCGGTCCCCGTGGCTCCGGAGACAAGCAAAATGGAATCACGGAAGAAACCCCCACCGCACATCTTGTCGAGTTCCGCAATGCCGGAACTCGTGCGTACATTCGAGGAATGCTGCTTCAGTTCGATGCCCGACAATGGCAGCCCGAAAATTCCCGACCCTGGCAGAATCGTGAAGGGATATTCGCCCTTCTGATGAGACGTGCCGCGGAATTTCAGGATTTCCATCGTGCGACGACGCTTTTCTTCGTCGAGCACATTTCGCAGGGTGATCACGTTGTCGGCGACGAATTCCTCGATACCGTGACGCGAGATTTCGCCGTACTCTGATGAACGTTCCGCCGTTAAGATCGAGGTGACCCCCATTTCACGCAGGCAGCAGGCAATTCGAAACAGCTCGCGGCGGACGGTTGCGGAGTCGTGCAACTGATTGAAGACGGCACCCAGTGAGTCGAGCGAGACACGCTTGGCGTTAACTTTGCGGACGGCGTGTTCGATGCGGACGAGCAAGGCCCCTAAGTCGTAGGAACCGGAGTTGGTGGTATCACGACCAGGTTCCGGCGTGCCATCCACAAACTGCCATTGGCCATTCTGCTCCCATTCCGCAATATCCCAATGGAATCCGAGCATGTTCTTCCGCATGTCGGCTGGAGCTTCTTCAAACGTCACGAAGACCCCGGCCTGATTGTGCTTGAGAATGCCCTCGGCCAGAAACTGGCAGGCAAACACGGTTTTCGCACTGCCAGCGGTTCCCGCGACCAGCGTTGTGCGGTTTTCCGGTAGGCCGCCTTCGGAGATCAGATCAAATCCGGGGATTCCGGTTTCAAGTTTGACAATTTGTGGTTTGGTTGCGTAAGTCATGATTGACCTTCCGTTCCTGCGGCAAACGAACTTCCGTACAAATCCAATCCTGCCAGCAGTTGTTCACGATTTGACAAGTCGCCAATGATCCGGCGAGTCGGGGCGGGATAGATCTTGATCAATGTCGGAGTCTGCAGAATCTTTTCGATTTCCGCGATTTCCGGGTCTTCCAGCAAATCGATGATCTCCAATTCATAACGGCCTGCGAGATAGGTCTCGCAGACTTCACTGAGGTTCTGAATCGCGGCTTGAGACCGTGCTGTTTTGCCCGTGATAAAGAGTCTGAGCATGTGGGTTTCCATTATTCATGCTCCTTGTGGTTCGTGGCAGACCGTCTCAGCGCGTAGGTGCGATAATAGGACGCGAGAAAGCCCATCAGTTCGAGGACCATCAAGCGGCCTTCGTCTGCCATCACTTGTGCGCGCTGCGGCAGTACATGGCTGACAAGCCTTCTCAGGGCTTCGGTATGAATCGACACCACATCGCGAGGTGTTGCGAACAGAAATCCCAGTCGTTCCGCCAGCTTCTGCAACTCGTGCGAGAGATCTGACTCGATGCGGTAAGCAACCTGTTCCAGTGCGGCTTCCAGCAAGCGGGTGTACTGCCCGACAAGCTGGTCGAAAGCCTCGGGACGTTCCTTGCTCAACGGCCCCTGACCGAAAGCGACCGCCGAAACCGGTGTCGTTCCCGGGGAAGCCATGTCGCGCAGCCGGCGAAGATCATGCTCGTATCGAGCACTCCGCTCCGCTTCGTGACGCAGCAACTGGTAGCGTTCGAGTGCATACTTCACAGCACGTCGCAATGTGTCTCTCGTGAATCCCCCTTTGATCAAGTAGTCATGAGCCCCATGCTTGAGACTATCCATGCCTGTCTGCTCATCGTTTACCAGGACAATGACTGGTAAGCCTTCACGGCTCGAAACATGAATCCGCTCCAGGAGATCGATCGCAGTGCGTTGTTCGAAGCTGGATGTCAGATTGAGTAAGACCAGAGCAATTCCCCCTCGCCCCAGACGACGGAGCGCCTCACCAATCTCAGACACGCTTTCGACTTCGTAGTTTGCATCCCGATTTCCTGAAAGAAACTCACGGATTTGTTGCACGTCTCGGTCAGATCCATCAACAGCGAGAACGAACGACGTCTCCCCCATTCCTGCCACTCCCACCCAATAATGTCTTGAATTTTGTGCGGCTGGCCATTCTTTCCTTTGATTGAATGTCAAGCTGTCAGCCGCTGAGTAAACTCCTGATCCAGCTTCCTTAAGCAGGACTTAACGAAACATCTAAAGCTGCCATCAAGATCTCCGAATCGACGGGTTTCACCAGATGTGTGTTGAAGCCTGCCTCTTCAGCCTTGAAGCGATCCACGTCGCGGCCATAACCGGTCAATGCAATCAGTCGCACGCCGGAGCATGCTGGTTCCGATCGCAACCGTTTTGCCAATTCGTAGCCGTTCAGCTTGGGTAAGCCGATATCGATCACGGCCACATCAGGTAACGACTCTTGAATGAGTTGCAGGCCCTCCATTCCATCTTTAGCCACCAGGACTTCATGACCATCAATCCCCAGCAATTCCCGCAGCATTTCGCGGTTGTCGAAGTTATCTTCAACTAGGACAATTCGCTTCCGAGACGAGACTCCTGCTGATGCTGCTGGAGCATGTTCCGGTTCTTCCTGGGGTTCCAACTCTTCCACGATGATGGCCGGAGCCATCGGCAACATGACGTCAAACTCGCAGCCGCACCCAGGACCATCGCTGTGGGCAGAAATTCGTCCGCCGTGTAATTCCACGATCGCCTTGACCAGTGTCAGGCCCACACCCAACCCCCCCTCAGAACGGTCGAGGCTGTGATCCGATTGCACGAAGAGATCGAAGACCGATTCCAGCATGCAGGGGGGCAACCCCACGCCGTTGTCTCGAACTTTGATCGCGATCTCGTCATCAACTTGATGAACGGAGAGCCAAACCTCACCGCCATCGGGGGTGTACTTCGCGGCATTGGAGAGCAGATTCACTTGAATCTGCTGAATTCGTGCCGCGTCGCCGGTGATTTTCAAAGGCACGGGTGACATGTCGATATGCAGCGTTGTTCCTTTGGCTTCGAAGAGATGGGACACGGCTGAGATTGCTTCCTGAGTGGCCTCCACCACATCGACGATCTCTTCCTGCATGAGGATTTTGCGTTGAGTCACTCGGGAGACATCCAGTAAATCATCCAGCAGCCGCGCCATGTGAGATGACTGACGATGCACCACTTTCAAGGCGTTTTCCGCCGTTTTATTGAGCGGTTGCCGCTGCATGAGAAACGCCGCATTGCGGATACCAGCCAGTGGATTTCGCAGTTCGTGCGAGAGCATGGTCAGGAATCGATCGCGATGAATGACGGCTTCACGCGCTTCCAGTTCTTTCCGACGCAGCTCTTCTTCCACGCGTTTCAACGAGGAAATATCGACCAGCGTCAGAACCACACCGTCCACATGGGTTTCATGGCGATAGGGCAGAATTCGCAGCAGAAACCAGTTTCCCAACCGGTCACGCACGTCGGCTTCATGTATCGACCCCGTCTCTACCACACGTTCGATGTCATCCAGCAGGCTGGGATGATCGATCGTATTCGTAAAGTTATCGATGCGGCGTCCAAGATCCTGCGGCAGCAGGCTGAACATCTCTGCGATGGCCGGTGTAAATTTTCGAATCCGCAATCCCAGATCGAGAAAGATCGTGCCGATTTCTGTGCTGCGAATCAGGTTGTCCAGGTCGTCCGTCAGTTCCGTCAGTTCAGCGATTTTGCGTTGATGCTCGGCATTGACCGTGAACAATTCCTCGTTGACAGAATGTAACTCTTCGTTGGTACTTTGCAGTTCCTCGTTGGAAGCCACGAGTTCTTCGTTAGTGGCCTGCTGCTCTTCATTGCCCGATTCCAACTCTTCGATGGTGGCTTGAAGCGCTTCCTTGGCGTAATTCAGCTCACTCTCCAAGGCCAACAAACGATCCCGTGAGACCTCCTGGCTGTCGAAGAGGCGCACCGGTGAAACGACTTCGCCACGGACTTCGACCGGTTCAAACACAATCAGAGAATGCGGGGTCTCCAACCCGGGATGAATCACCGGCCGTACCGTCACTCGAATGGTTTTCTTTCCATGGGCCGTGGTGACTTCGGTCGGGTTATACACAACAGGTGTGGGGTCTTCCGAGAGCCGGCTGAAAGCATTCGAAACAATGCTCCGCAGTTCATCTGGCATTTGATGCACAATGTCGTTCGACACCCGCCCGTTGCGAGTTACGAGGAATTCCCCCGCGTTGCCAAAGCAATGCACCAGGCACAGGCGGTTGTCTACCAGCAGCGCCGGTGGCATGTAGTTGTCAAGCAACCAGTCATAGCTGGCCAGCAGCCGGCGATCGAACGATACTCCCGAAGGCAAGGCGAGATTGCGGCGACGCCCACTCTTCGACTCCGGATCAACCAGAAACGATGTCGGTAGACCGTTCGGCCGGGCTGTTCGAGATTTCCGGAAGATCCGATGGCGTTCGTCGACAATGCTGAATTCATCGCCTGAGGATTCACTGTTGCCGAGCAACAGGTAACCGTCGGTTTTGAGACCGAAATTGAATAGGGACAGTGCCTTTTGTTGCGCCGATGGACGCAGATAAATCAGCACATTGCGGCAGGACACCAGGTCCAATCGCGTAAAGGGTGCATCGCGAATGACATTATGATGCGCGAAAATGATCATCTGCCGCAGATCTTGCGAAATGCGGTAACCATCTCGCCGGCGCGTAAAGTAACGCCGAATACGCTCTGGTGAAACATTGACCAGCCGCGATTCGTCGTAGATGCCCGCGCTGGCAATATCAAGCGAGGCCCGATGCACGTCGGAAGCAAAGATCTTAACCGGTTGCGGACGCCCCAATCGCTCGATTTGTTCACTCAGTAGCATCGCGAGAGAGTAGGGCTCTTCGCCCGTGGCACACCCCGCGACCCACAGCCGACATTCATCGTTCGGCGACAACCGTTCCAGGATCTTCGGCAGGATGTCGTTCTCCAGCCGTGCGAAGACTTCCTGGTCACGGAAAAACTGCGTCACACCAATCAGAAGATCCTTGTAGATGGAATCCAGCTCTTCGGGGTTCTCGCTGATTCGTTCCACATAGCGATCGAGACTGGAGAGCCGACACAATTGCTGACGGCGCTCGATCCGCCGCAAAACGGTCTGGGGTTTGTAGTCGGAAAAGTCGATGCCATAGGAAGCCTTCAAGAGCCGCACAATGGTTTCGATGGCTGTGCGGCCGGTTTGCGGTTCGATCACCGAAGGATCTTCTTTTTGCAGCAAGCTGTTCGCACGCCGCTGCAGCGCCGCGGGGATGTCTTCCGGTGAAGCCACCAGGTCGACGATGCCCGTTTCATTCGCACGGGTGGGCATGCCGTCAAATTGAGCTGTATTGGGTTGCTGGACGATGACCATTCCGCCCGCCCGATGGATATCGACAATACCCCGCGAGCCATCACTCCCGGTCCCGGAAAGAATCACGGCAACGGCGCGTGATCCGGCATCCTGGGCGAGAGAGCGGAAGAAACGATCGATCGGCAACGAGAGTTCACTTCCCCGGTCTTTATCCGTCAGCAGCAGGCATTGCTGAGAAATGATCATTTCGGTGCCCGCGGGCATCAGGTAGACATGGTCTGCCTCAACCTTTGTGCCGTTCTCCGCGAGGCACACGGGAATTCGAGTCCGACGACCGAGCAACTCGTCCATCAGGCTCTTGTAGTCTGGAGACAAGTGCTGAATGACGACAAACGCGATTCCCGAATTCACGGGCATCCGGTCGAAAAGCCGTTCGAGTGCGACCAGTCCCCCGGCAGAAGCACCGATACCAACAATGCATAATTCACTATCGGAAGCAGGTTCGCTCAAGCACTCCAGAGAATCGTCGGCCGAGAGATGATCGAGTCCTGTCGATTCCTGTTCGCTGTCGGACTCCGGTGTGTCAAACACGGTGACGTCCTTGTATCTGCAAATCGCAGGTGATTTGGTCTTTTCTGATCTCGTTGTGAGAACCAAATCCAACCAATGTCAATGATGTCGACAGGCAGCCATTTCTCCTAGTTGTGTAATGCACATTCGAGACCAATCGCGGGGCATCCAGCATGCGGGATTCCCCGCGCATAACTACTGGAGTGATACAAGCGACAGATCAAGCCACCACGGAAGCCGCGAGGGAATTACCGCATGACGCTTCAGACCGTTGCGAGTGTGCTGGTCAGGCAATCTCGATAGAAGCACGCTCAATGAGTGAATTGAGGTGCGCGAGAGGAGATGTCAGTCGAACGCAAGCGACTAAAGTTCTGCCAACAAGGCGACGCGGACCAATTCCGCTACGGAAGTCACGGCCAGCTTTTTCATGCCGTTCGAGCGATGCCGTTCGATAGTCTTCTCGCTGAGACCGATCTTAAATGCGATGGATTTGTTCGCCTCACCCTTCACGACGAGCTTAATCACTTCCCGCTCGCGCGGCGAAAGAATAGAGACCCGCGTTTGTGCGACGGCACGTTCACGCAGCATCACTTCATCGGCAATGCGATCGGTGATGTCGCGAATCACTCCATAAAATACGGAGAAATCAGCGGAGCGGCTCAAACTCCATTCGAGCCAGCGACGTTCGCCGGTCTTCGTCTGGCAAGGAGCCGAGAACCGCAGGAAGCTCCGCCGCGTGGGCCAGCGTGCGATCTGGTCTTCGACTTCCTGCCGATGACCGTGTGGCATGATATCCAGTAACGAACGACCAACCAGTTCTTCGATGTCATAGCCCAGAACATCGGTTGCAGCTGGATTTAACTGAGTGAAGCAGTGCGTTTTGTTGATCACGCACAGAATGTCGCGGGAGAGCTTAAAAAACTCGTGCAATTCCGCGCGAGCCTGTTCTTCCTTTTGCCGTAGCTGACGCTGTTCCAGCACGGAATAGATCGTCATGGGGAGTCGGCGGATATGAGTCGGGCTCTTGATCACATAGTCCGCCGCCCCACGTTTCATGGCCTCGACCGCGATCTGCTCCGAACCGGTCCCCGTTACGATAATGATTGGCACATCGATACGTGCTCTCTGGACCTCTTCAATGACCTGCAGGCCGCTGTATCCCAGAATGTTGAAGTCGCTGAGAACCACGGAATACGACTGCCGCGTCAGCTGATCTTCAAACTCCTGCTGGGTCGCCACCTCGACCAAATCGAAATGGGGCTCTGTCGACAGGGCTTCGCGAACCAGTTCACGGTCAAACTGGCTGTCGTCAACGTACAATACGCGAACAAGTGTCATGCTACGGTTACGGCTTTATGCGGTGACGTCTGGAACTGGCGATGTGGCCTCCCATTACCCCATTCGCGACATGAGTGTTGAAGAGGGTTTAGCCGCTGGAATTCGTGGTGGACTCTTCGAGTGCGACAAAAAAGGTGCTGCCGACGCTGACCGTGCTATCGAGCCAGATGCGGCCGCCCAGCAACTCAATCGCCTTGCGAGCGATGGCCAGGCCCGCTCCGGAGTGATTGGCCCCATCGTCCGGCACTAACCGCTGAAACAGTTGAAAGACCGACTCATAGCAGACCGGATCGATTCCAATGCCATTGTCTTTGATGGAAATTACCACATTCCCGTCTTGACTGGTGGCCTCGACCAGAATCCGCGGGGCCACATGGGGACGGCGGTAAGCCGCCGCGTTCGTCAGGATCTGCTTAAAAGCCTGAATCAGCAGCCCCCAATCGCCTCGAACGGTCGGCAAATTGGCGGCAATTCTGAGATGAGCATCGGACGCAGACCAGACAGGTTGGAGATCCAGCTTCAATTTCTGAAAAAGCTCGTTCAAATTCACGTCACGTAGCTGCGTGAGTTGCCGACCACAACGGACATAGGTGACCAGATCGTTCAACAGGAGATCGAGTTGCGATCCTGCTTCGAGCACGTTCTGCAGGTAGTGGCTTGCCTGCTCACTGAGGCCGGCCTGATGGCTGCGGCTGAGTATTTCGGAAAAGCCCCGGACGGCACGCAACGGTGCCCGCATGTCATGCGACAGGGCATAGCCGATGCGATCCATTTCCTGGCGAGTCCAGCCACTCATATCGACATCAGATTGCGACGCGTCTGGAGTATCGAGGGCGGATTCGGAAACGTTCGAGGGATGGCGCAGCTCAGCAAGTTCTGTTTCCGACTCTGATTGAATTGCCAGCCAGTAAACGGGGGGCACCTCACTGAACTGGGTTAATGTGACAGACACATTCTGGTCGGTTGTAGACTTGGTTGTGCCCACTAATTCAAGCGGCTGGCTTCTCGGAGCGCTTTCGATCGTGGCTAATCCTGGAAGTACTTTCGAGACCGATTCACCATTCAACTCACTGGCCCGGTAGCCAAATAGGCGCTCCGCTTCCAGGCTCAACCCCAGGATGACGCCCGAAGATGAGACGAGAATTGCAGCCGAATCGGTATGGCTGATCAAATCCATCAGTAGACAGGAGATTTCAGATTGAAAGGACGTGCAGTTATCTGTTTCTGATCGGAATACTGCCATAGCATGCACCGTTCAGAATAGTTCGACGATGCGCTATGCACTGACGAACAGATAATATCGATCATCAAGGCAAAAATGCCTCGTAGATATGAACGTATTTTGCTCCATTATGATACCCTCTCGCCAAATGGATAGGTAGGGAAATCCCTCGCACTCTGAATTATAAGGTTTTTACCTCTTGCCGAGTTTAACGCCTCCTGACTCAGGTTTTCCCCTTGCCGATTGAAAAATCAACTTGGTGGATCGTCCAGAGCAGGGCTTGAAGGCAGAGACGGCTGATTGACTAACAGCCAGTAATACCCCAGTTGGCGGGTGACCTCCGCGAAGTTTTCGAACTCCACAGGTTTCACAATGTAGCTGTTGGCCCCCAACCTGTAGGCCTCCGAAATATCGCGGTCTTCTCTCGATGCCGTCATGATCACCACGGGAATTGCCTGTGTCCGCGGATCGGTCTTGATCTGCCGGAGCACTTCCAGGCCATCAACGTAGGGCAGCTTCAAATCGAGCAGGATCACCTTTGGTGGGTGATCGATGGCACGATCGGCATAGCGATCGCTGCAGAAGATGTATTCCAACGCTTCTCGGCCGTCACGAACGATATGAACTTCGTTGACAATCTTGCTGGATTCAAAGGCATACAATGCCAGCTTAACGTCGTTGGGATTATCTTCCACCAGCAGAATCTGAATCCCCGCATGCGGCATTTCAATGGCTTTCCGGCAAAGTAAAATAGAATGTCGACCCCTGATTCACTTCGGAGTTTGCCCAGACCACCCCATCATGGCGTTGGATGATCCGTTGGACAATCGCCAGTCCCACACCGGTGCCTTCAAAATCTTCGGCTCGATGCATCCGCTGGAACACTCCGAAGAGTTTGCCTGCATATTGCATGTCAAACCCTACGCCGTTATCGCGGATAAAATATGTGATCTGATCGGCTTGGTCACCCCGACGGCTGCCAATCCATATTTCGGCCTGCTCGGTCTTCGACGTGTACTTAATCGCGTTCGACAACAGGTTGATCCACACCTGCTTCACCAATGCCGGATCGGCCCGACAGGTGGACAACTCGTCGATGTGGACACTGATTTTTCGATGGGGTAGGGCAGCCAGCTGGTCCTTTAGTACTGTGTCGACGATTTCTCGTGGGTGGACGGACTGACGCTGCAAGGCCTGCCTGCCCAGGCGCGAGAACCTCAGCAAATCATCGACCAGTTGCCCCATGATCTGGGCATTCTGGCGAATGTCGTGCAACAGTTCCTGAGCCGATGCAGGCAGGCTGGATTTATGCTGTGCGACGAGCATCCGCGAGAACCCGTCAATCGCTCGCAGCGGTGCCCGCAGATCGTGAGAGACGGTATAGGAGAATGCTTCCAGTTCCTTGTTCGACGCCGTCAGTTCCTGGGTTCGCTCAGCCACCGTCTGCTCCAGACGCAACGTCAATTGTCGAGATTGCTCTTCGGCGGCTTTTCGAGCCGAAATGTCCACAATCGAGGCGACCACGAACATCTGATGGCTGATACGAATCGGGCTGAGGCCAATCTCGACGGGGAATTCCGACCCATCGCTGCGATGAGCCCACAGATCGCGGCCGGCCCCCATGGGGCGAGCCACCGGCTTTTCGAAGAAGGCCGTCCGGTCCTGTTGATGCCGTGCAAGAAAACGTGCGGGAATGAGCTTCTCGACCGGTTGTCCGATCAGTTCTGCACGTGGATACCGAAACATCTGCTCGGCTTGAGCGTTGACGAACGTGATATCTCCCGATTCCGCGACCATGACAATACCCGTAGGCGACAGTTCGACGGCATCACGAAAGCGGTTCTCCAATTCTTTGCGATTGGAAATATCAACGAGAAAGGCATACAGATTCAACGGCCTACCCTGCTCATCCCGATGGACGTCCACCGTCACTGAGATCGGGACCAGAGAACCGTCTTTCCGCGTCAGATCCCGCTCGTAAGAAACGGGTTTCGATGAACGGATCGATTGATCGATGTGCCCCAGTTCTGCATCGAGCGATGCTTCGGGAGTCATGATGTCTCCGGACATGCCCTGCAGTTCATGGAGTGCATAGCCGGTCAGTTGTTCAAACGCGGGATTGCACCAGATGATCTGCCGCTTCAGGCTGCCCACGACGAAGGGCTGTGAACTCTGCTCCAGCAACTCGCTTAGGAGTCGGAGTCGGTCGAGTGTCGCCACATGTTCCAGGCGTTCCGACCGTCGCCGCTTGTCGACACGATCCAAGACCCAGGCACAATACCCCGTTGCAGCGGCCATGATCAGAATCACGCTCGTCGAATGGAGCACAATGCCGAATGCTGGTCCGTAAAACCCGGCGCGTTCGCCGATGAGCCGTAGCCACCCGATGACAAAAGGGACGATAATTGTTACGGGTAACATCGTTCGCGCGATGGTTCCCCCTGCGCTGGGAGAGAGAAACAAGGCCACAATCGGTTGCTCTGGCATCGCCAGATGGAGTCCGACATTCAGCAACAGAAATGAGAGCGCGGTGTGCAGCGCCATCGAGGAAAAAGGGGGAAACCGGTAGAGGGCATGAATGTCGTAGACATAGCCCGTCAAAGCCAGCAGGCTTCCGAGAATCCCCATGGTGGCGAAAAAACTCGCGGCCGTGCGAGTCAAAGGCTTCGTGGTCAGACAGAGCGCGACCCCCAGCACACCGAACATGGCTCCGGTTCCAGGCGACATTCTCCCTGGAGCACCCGATCCACCAGAGAATGTATCGCGGAAGAAGAACTCGTCAATTCCCAGGGGGAACTGGCAGATGTCTTCGAAGAGGGAAGCAAGTCCCAAAGCTGCCACGGCCAGCCCGGCGAGCCGCACAAGCCTGACGCGAGATTCTGCCGCCTGCCACCAGAGCCCCATGCTCGCCAGACAAAACGCGATCGCCGTATTGACCTTCATCGAGGCCATGCCGGGAGCGATTTTTGTCAGCGGTTCCAGTTTCGCAGCCCAGCCCAGCAAGACTGCCAGGCTAACAGTGATGACAAACCCTGCAATCCAGCGCGCGAGTCGCCGGCAAAAAGCCTGCTGGTCTGACATTGTTACCGCTGAGGATTGGAAGTAAAGAATGCCGAACAGTCAAAGAAATACCATTTCCATGCTGATCGCATGTCATTGTTGCCATCCATCCCAGCGCACCGCAATCCCGAAGACTGATCCTTAGTGGGTCTCGGATCATCGCCAGTCGACTTTTTTCTGAGTGTCCTCCTCAGTCCGTTGATTCCATGGCATTTTGAATACACCGTGCGAACCGACCCCAATCTCCGATTTCGAGCGGTGCATTCCCAGGCATCACACGTCATCCGCAATTAGACAACGCGGCCGATTCCTGATTCTCCGTCATGACAAAACCGTGTCGGCTGGCGAAGTGTGCTAAATGGACGCGGTCGTGAATATCCAGTCTTCGCATGATGCGATACTTCTGGCTGTCGACCGCTTTCGCCGTGATCCCCAGAATCTTGGAAATCTCTTTGACGCTGCATCCCTGAGCGAGAAGCCGCACAATCTTCTGCTGGAACTCATTAAATTCCAGCAGGGGCGATGACTGCACCGAGACCCATTGTCCGTCATGATCTCGGCGAATCAGATCGTGCAGGGACCGTGAGACAACCTGGACACCCGCCGCAATCTCAAACAACTCGCGCAGCAGGGTCGTAATCGATTCCGATTTCAGCAGGTAGCCCGAGACACGCGCCAGCAATGCCTGTTGGAGCAAGACATCGGAATCGTTTTCGGCCAGAAGAACCGCACGCGTGGTCATCGGAAACCGCTGGATGGCATAGATGAACTCGGAGATGTCCGTCGAAATCAACGAGACTTCAATCAGCAACAGGTCTGGAGCCCGTTCTGAAGTCAGTCGGCGTGCTGCTTCCGCAGTCGAACAGCAACCAATCACCGTAATTCTGTCATCACTTGCCAAGGCAGACGCCATGGCTTCAGCAAACAGCAGCTGAGGAGAAGCGATCAGGACTGACAGACTCGCAGGGATGGTTGTGCACACAGATTCGGACATTCGAATTCCTTCCTAAGGTAGCCACGATAAGGCAGTGGGTTGGGATTTGCGGCACCGATTCGACTCTCACCTTGAGGCCACATCATCGGCGCCATGAACAGCAAGGCTCGTCTGGAATGATGCGTGCAAGCATCATCCGGGATCTGTTACCAGGAGGGTGCTCGTAGTCTCACGTCATAAGAGCAGTGAGTGATTTTTAGGGAATTCGGGAATGGGTGTGAAACATCCCACTTCCCGGAGAGTACTGACGCCAGAGAAATCCCGTTTGGAGATTGGGATTTGTACTGACACGACATATCGCGGAGCGACGATACACGTCAGTCGTGGCGAAGGGATGAGCTGCAGTGACTCGGGAAGAAGACGGGTTGGCTCTGTAATCACAGCTCGTTTCCAACTCACTCAGCCCGCATCAAATCCTGGCACCACTTTCCTTAGCGGCTCAGACGAACGGGAGGTTACTTGACAACATGTCCTTGGGAATCCCTTCCCGTCGGGTCCACGAAGTATACTTCGGCCAAACCCCGCTGCCGCGATAGGTGATAAAATCGCGTCTGTTGTTGCGTAGGTGCCTTGGGACTGATGATCGACTACCTCACAAAGCAGCTCTCGCGGCCTCCATGTGCCAATCGCCCACGTTCATGCTGTCTTGCGGACGCCTGTATCCCGGTCTCTCGCCACAGCCGCTCGACCCGCATTTGGTAGACGTCACAGACATGCTTCTGCAATTCGTCATGAATCCGGGACTTCCGAGGGGGGAACTTCGTCGAACGATCCGCCGCGTCTCTTCCTAAAGTTTCAGCTCGTCATCTCTACACCCTGGACATAGCGATGGATTCCCTGCAACTGCCCCAAGGCCTGACAGGCACATCGTTCGGCAACCTGCTCTGGCTATAAGTGGCGACGCACTTCAGACGCGGCGCCGCTCAAGGCTTACCAGTTAGGGCAGACTGATTCCCTCTGGATCTCAGGCCCAATGGCTGTTCTGCCATCTGCTTCTCCAAGCGGATATTCACTTTTCCAAGGCCCGCAGCTGCCGCGTCATCTCCGGCACGATCCCGCCGTACGTCTGACGCCACCGGTTATACGTCTGCTCCGTGATTCTCAACATCTTACAGAGCTCCGGAATCTTCAGCCCGTTACCTACCACCACGTCTACCTGACGCAGTTTCTCGATGATCTGCTCCGTTGTATCCCTCGTCCTTTTCATCCCAGCAACTCCTTTCTGGGATACACCCATATGTGATCCACTCATTTAAAATGGTTCATAGCTAGGGTAAGGTCATGCCCAAATCTATATGGTTGAAATTTTGACATACTGTTTCCCTGTGGACTTTATCAACGCCAGAACTTGCAACATGAACAAGAGGAATCCAGTTAAAGCTGGTTGTCACTGACTGTAATTTCTGTGCACTCATAATGAGTGTATCCGAGTGGTTGTTCCTTACCTGTTACAGTAAGGTTCTAACACGCACGGTGAAATTCGTTGGACGGGCCGATGTGCACGTCCTTTTCTTTGCGCTCTACATTGATGGAACGACTTTGAGAGAATGGTGATGCGGACCGCCGGAGTCTGACGACATCCAGCATCTGCCATCTCATAAAGACCTACGTTTGGCTCGTTTTCGCGTTACCCACAACATCCTGCGTCAGGTGGTGGATATGCAGGAATTCTCGCTTTGGACCTTACTGAAACTTGCGTGAAGGTTTGTGGTAATATGGTCTTTGACCTGGGCGGAGGATAAGGCAACGCGGGGACCCGACCCGAGCACCGACCCAGGGGCCAAGACCGAAGCCGGCGGTGGTCGATGAGTGTGCTGACCCCAGACGTTAATACCCCTCAGCCTGCAATGCCCGGCTCCGATCCCTGACTGGCTAACGCCCATGCGCCAGACTTGGGCACCACGATCTTCATCCCGGATATTGCTCCCTTGCCGAGTCGCGATGCCCTCCGCAGCCTGATGGAGGAAGCCGTTCGTCAGACCACAGCTCAGGCGTCACATCTGCGCGACTGGTTTGAGCCGCCCAGCATCTGGAAGAACTCGGCAAAAGCGACAACACGCAGTATCTCGAATTGACGACGCTCAAACAGATCAACAAACGGTTGATTGCTGAAGGACATTTGCCCGACGCCTGTCGCCTGCAATTACGCTTGCAGCGTGATAAAGAATCGACCACGTATTGCTGGACTGTTGCTGAATTTCAGGTCATCGTCCAGCACTGCCAGCAGACACCGAGGCTACAGTGGCTGGGGGATGTCTCTCACCTGCTGGGACTCACAGGACTCCGAATTTCGGAACTCGCTCAACTCCGCTGGTCCGACCTGGATTTTGACAAACAGCTACTGATGCTGGCCGACGAAAGCCGACAGGGTTCTCGGTCGGTTGACACCCCCGCACGCACGCTCAAGAGTAAGCGGAGCCGCACATTGCCGCTGCATGTAGCCAAGGAGTGACAATAGATGACAGCAGCAGGCACAATTGGATATTGAGCGATCATCGCTTGCAACGTGTAATTGACGCGTGGGATTTGCTTCCAGAGAACCTCAGAACCGCCATCGTGGCAATTATCGAGCGGCCGATTTCCGTTTCGTAGCTTTCGAGTGCTGAGCCGATATGAGCCAGCCAGTGTTTTCTTGCGACCATCGCCATGAGCCTCATTCGGCCCTGATGGAGCCCCAGCCACTGTACATTATTATCAAAGGCATGTCGGTTATTCACTTTGATAGCGTTCCGCAATTGGGTCACTTGCTTTTAGGTCAGGGCCTCTCCATTCTCGTGCATCTGGCTTGGCACTCCGGTCTGAAATTATCGCCTGCTATGGATTTAAGATGCTGCGAAAGTCTTGGTTACCTCGTTGCCTTCAATTCGCTTTCTTTGCCGGTCGGTCGCGACGTCTGCGCTGCAAGACCTCTGGACTGATTCAAACCTGCGAATCACGACTGCTGCTGTCGGCGTCACCGGCGGGGTCCGAGTTTCAGGTCAACACGTACACCACTGGCGTTCAACAGCTGTCCGGGTTTACCACGCAGGCCGTGGTATCTGATGCGGACGGAGACTTTGTCGTCACCTGGTCGAGCAACGCCCAGGACGGCAGCCTCTACGGCATCTTCGCGCAGCGGTACAACGCGGCGGGGGTGGCTCAAGGGAGTGAGTTCCAGGTCAACACCTACACCACCGACAACCAGCGGTTCGCTGCGGTGGCAATGGACGCGGACGGAGACTTTGTCGTCACTTGGACGAGCTACGGCCAGGACGGGAGCAACGGCGGTATTTTTGCGCAGCGGTACAACGCGGCGGGGGTGGCTCAGGGGAGTGAGTTCCAGGTCAACACCTACACTACCGGCAACCAGCAGTACTCCACGGTAGCGATGGACGCGGATGGGGACTTCGTCGTCACTTGGACGAGCAGCGGCCAAGACGGTAGCAGCGGCGGTATCTTTGCGCAGCGGTACAACGCGGCGGGAGTAGCGCAGGGGAGCGAGTTCCAGGTCAACACTTACACCACCAGCAGCCAGGGTAGTTCCACAGTGGCGATGGATGCCGACGGTGACTTTGTCATCACTTGGACGAGCCTTGGCCAAGACGGCAGCGGATATGGCGTTTTCGCCCAGCGGTACAACACGGCGGGAGTGGCCCAAGGGAGCGAATTCCAGGTCAACACCAGCACCCTCAACCAACAACGGTATTCCTCGGTGGCGATGGACGCGGACGGGGATTTTGTCGTCACCTGGTCGAGCCTTAACCAAGACGGCAGCAACTACGGTATCTTCGCGCAGCGGTACAACGCGGCGGGAGTAGCGCAAGGGAGCGAATTCCAGGTTAACACCTACACCACCAACTCGCAGACTCTCTCCAGGGTGGCGATGGACGCGGATGGGGACTTCGTCATCACTTGGATGAGCAGCGGCCAGGACGGTAGCAACTACGGCATCTTCGCCCAGCAGTACAGCGCCGCTGGCGTTGCTCAGGGGAGCGAGTTCCGAGTCAACACTTACACCACCAGCAACCAACTGGCCTCTGCCGTGACCATGGATGCCGACGGGGACTTTGTCGTCATCTGGATGAGCTTCGGCCAGGACGGCGACACCAACGGTATCTTCGCCCAGCGGTATGACGAATCAACCGACACCGCCGGGCCGACGGTGACAGACTTGCTGGTAGATGGCAACCACGTCGCGGAGAACGCCCAGTTGCTGGAAGGCCCGACGACGATGACTGTCGTCTTCTCGGAGAATCTCGCTACGACAGGCTCGGGCAGCGTGATCGACACCTCGAATTGGTCCGTCTTGCGCAACGGCGTCGAACAGCCCGGCCGGATTAACAACATTTCGTTCAATTTCAACATGGCGACCAACAAGTACGAAGCCATCGTCACGTTCGCCACCGAACCTCTCGCCGTGGGGACTTACCAACTGGTGGCCAAAGAGACCATCACCGATGTCGCCGGGAACATGCTCGACGGCGACCGCGATGGCACCCCCGGCAGCGACTTCACCCGGCAGTTCCGTGTGTCAGACATCGTGACCGCCGGGGGCGAGTTCCAGGTCAACACCTACACGACCCTTGGTCAACGGACGCAACTCGATTCACCGCGATCGGTGGCGATGGACGCGAACGGGAACTTTGTTGCCACCTGGACGAGCTTTGGCCAGGACGGCGGCGTAGATGGCGTCTTCGCGCAGCGATATAACTCGGCGGGAGTAGCGCAGGGGAGCGAGTTCCAGGTCAACACTTACACCACCAGCTCTCAGGGTAATTCCACAGTGGCGATGGATGCCGACGGAGACTTTGTCATCACTTGGACGAGCTTTGTCCAAGACGGCAACGGCTTCGGCGTCTTTGCGCAGCGCTACAACGCGGTGGGAGTCGCCCAAGGAAGTGAATTCCTGGTCAACACCTACACGACCGGCGACCAACGGAACTCGACGGTGGCGATGGATTCCGACGGAGATTTTGTCATTACCTGGACGAGCGAAGGCCAGGACGGCAGCGGCTACGGCATCTTCGCACAGCGTTACAATGCGGCGGGAGTCGCGCAGGGCAGTGAATTTCAGGTCAACACATATACAACAAGCGATCAACAGTTTGCTGCGGTGGCGATGGATTCCGATGGAGACTTTGTCATTACTTGGACGAGCTTTGGCCAGGATGGCAGCAGCAATGGAGTTTTCGCCCAGCGGTACACAATGGCAGGAGTGGCCCAAGGCAGCGAGTTCCAGGTCAACACCTACACCACCGAAACCCAATCGATCTCTACAGTGGCGATGAGCGAAAACGGGGACTTCGTTGTCACTTGGGAGAGCTATGACCAGGACGGCGACGGCTTTGGTATCTTTGCGCAGCGTTACAATGCGGCGGGAGTCGCGCAAGGCAGTGAATTTCAGGTCAACACAGATACAACAAGCGATCAACGGTTTGCTACGGTGGCGCTGGACGCGGACGGCGACTTCGTCGTTAGTTGGTCAAGCGATAGCCAAGACGGTAGCGGCTATGGCATCTTCGCGCGAAGGTATAATTCGGCGGGAGTGGTCCTGGGAAGCGAGTTCCAAGTTAATACCTACACCACCAGCAACCAACTGTACTCCACGGTGGCGATGGATGCAGACGGGGACTTTGTCGTCACTTGGACGAGCTATGGTCAGGACCTCAGCAGCAGTGGGGTCTACGCCCAGCGCTACCGCGGCAATGTGGCGCCCATTGTTCCCACAACGCAGAGCTTGATGATCGATGAAAACTCGTCTTTTGGCACCAACGTGGGAACTGTGACCGCGACCGATGCCGACCCGACCGACACCCTCACCTACAGCTTCAGTGGCGGCAACGTCGGCAATGCCTTCGCGATCAATGCTTCCACCGGAGAAATCACGGTCAACAAACCGTACCTGCTCAACTTCGAAGCCCTGACTTCGTTCAGCCTCCGCGTCGCTGCGACCGACACCGCCGGTCAGACACGGAAATCGACGGTGACCGTGAACATTAACGATGCCAATGAGCAACCCCTCGTCAGTCCGCAGACCTTTTCGATCATTGAGAACAGCCCCGCCGGGACTAGTGTCGGCACAGTCATGGCCAGCGACCCGGATGCGATGAACACGCTCAGCTACGCCATCACCGGAGGGAACCTCGGCAAGGCCTTCGCCATCAACAGCGCGACCGGAGCCATCACCGTCAACAAACCCGCCGCCATCGACTTCGAGACCCTGAATAGTTTCGAAATCACGGTCCAGGTGACCGATGGTGGCGGCCTTTCCCGTAAAGCCGTGATGACCATCAATGTCAACGATCTGAACGAGCAACCGCTCATCAGCCCGCAGACGTTTAACGTCGATGAGAACAGCCCGAACGGCACCTCCGTCGGCACCGTCGTCGCCAGTGATCCCGACGCCATGGACACGCTGACCTATGCCATCACCGGCGGAAACATCGGCCGGGCGTTTGCCATCAATGCAACCACCGGCGAGATCACCGTGAGTAACTCACTCGCTCTGGACTTTGAAACCACCCCGACCTTCAGCATCACGGTGCAAGTGACCGACAGCCACGGCCTGTCCCGCAAGGCAGTGATGACCATCAACCTTAACAACGTCGCCGAATTCAACTCCAGTCTCCTCTCCGACGAAGAGGGTGATCTCTTCAGCACCATGTCGAGCTTGCTGAGCTTCTAGCTATAAAAGAGTGTAGACCGAGTTCGCCAGCCGCTGTTGGTGGCCGCAACTTGGGATCCCCCAGGTGCATCCCGACGCGGCCGCAGGCCGTTCGCGGCAACCGGCGGCGGGGTCGTTGCTGGACTGTCGATATCGTTTTTCAAAAATCGACGGTTCGCATCCGGATCAATAAGCCACGTGATAATCGCTACGAAGTGATTCACTGGACTGTGATCAAAATAATCTTTCGTGCCAAATCGGGCGGTAAAGCGCAACATTTCGTAACGGAATTCGGGCGACAAATCCGCGCTCGTTGCACGAACTCCAAGCGGAAGCTTTTGGTCCGCGTCGGCCAGTGAGTAACGGAGTAACGGCTCAAAAGCGCTACACACTCACGGAAAACACAAGATACCCGCCGGACAGGAGTATTGAAGTTGAGCATCAACAGGAATCGATAGCTGGCACCAGCGAACATGAGAACCAGGAACATCAATATCGTCTTCTGGTGAACCTCATGTGGTCGCTGCCAGTGAATCAAAGGAGTGATTCCATGTTCGATGATCAACTCTCTCTCTCAGGACACTCTCCACAGCCCAGCGATAGCGAACCGGATATCACCGGCTTGCCCACAGACGGATCTGGGTCATTTGGTCTGAGTGACACATGCCTAGCTCCCATGACAAACCCTGACACATGGCAGTTCCTGTCATGTGGTGTCGATACGCTGCACCTGGGTCTCGGGATCGAATACGGGCAGCGGAATTAGCCTCGCTGACCGTCCGTAGCCTCAACATGACTCCAGAGCAGCCATCAGTCACCGTACGTGCAGCTTACTCCAAGCGTCGATGAGAAGACATCCTGCCTCTCCCGAATGAGTTGGTTCCGGAACTTGTGCATTGGTTGTCTGGAAGACTGCCGGACGATGTACTCTGGCCGGGAGACTGGGGCAAGCACAAGCAAGCGGGGCGGCTGTTACGCCACGACTTGGAGAACGCGGGAATTGCCTGGCAGGACGCACAAGGCCGTTTCGCCGACTTCCATGCCCTGCGTCATACGTTGATTACCAACCTGGGACGTCATGGTGTCTCGCTCACGACGGCTCAAAAACTGGCGCGGCATTCAACGCCCGTCCTGACGGCGGCGCGATATACACACATCGACCTGGCAGAGCAGAAGAAGGCGGTCGACCTGTTGCCGTTGCAGCGCCAGTTGCAACGCCCGGCTGACTTTTCGGGGCAACAAGCGGCATCCGCTGGCACTCCAACGGGCTCACCAATGTCTCCACCGGAAAGCAAAGAACCCCTGGAAAATAGGGGTTCTCGCAAGAAATTAAAGCGGAGAGGGGGGGGCACTCCGTCGAGTATGGCAGTAACCTTCAGGCCCAATGGACGTTAGGCGTATAACTGCCTGAATCCGTTGTGTTTATGATGGTTGCAGCAGTGCGCAGACAAGTGCAGGGATTCTCAGGAACTGTCAACAAGTTTGGCACACTGTGCCAAATCCGGGTGTAGGGCTCCAGCATCAATGTGAGCTCTTGCAAACCATGACAAATTCCCATTCCCCATCGGCTGGAGTCGCCTTTCGTCCCCGGCGGCCTGGTCCCTTGCGCGTCATTATTGTGGCCCGCATCAGCACCGAGCATCAGGATGTTCGCAGCCTGGCAGATCAGGAAGCCAAGTGCCGCGAATATCTGTCGCAGTCCTATCGAGGCCCCCTCGAAGTTCGTGTCATCGCCAGCCAGGGTAGCGGCGAACATCTCGACCGGGCAGAACTGGACGACCTCGAAGGCTGTATCGAAGGTGAGCAATACGATCTGGTGCTGGCTGAAGACCTGGGACGGATCTGTCGTCGTCAACATGCATATGAACTGTGTGAGGATCACTGCACCGGGCTGATCGCCATCAATGATCGGGTCGATACCACGACCGACGGCTGGCAAGATTCCGCTTTCATCGCCGCCTGGCATCATGAACGTTCCAATCGAGATACCGCCCAGCGGATTCGGCGTTCGCTGAATCACCGCTTCGATCAGTGTGGAGTCGTGCAGTTTGTCCTCTTTGGTTACATCAAGCCCCCGGGAGCCCGGAACGATCGGGAGTTGCAGAAAGACGTGCGCTATCAAGCTTTGATTCCTGATATCTTTCGCCGCCTGGAAGAAGGGGCGACGTATGCTGAAATCGCCGACAGTCTGAATGCCCAGCACATCCCGACGGGGCCCTGCTGCCGTCGAAACGAGTGGACAGACGATATGGTGCGTAGCTGGGTGCATAGCCCCATTCTCAAAGGAATCCGTCTGCGGAATCGCATGTACAGCAAGCGGAATAACAAGACGGGGCGGCATCGCTCGGCGCGTGCTGCCCCCGAGATGTTGCGCGTGCGCGAGTGCCCCCATTTGACATACTTTTCTGCAGAGTACTATGACCACGTGATTGAAACCCTGGCCCAACGGAATCGCGGCTGTGCCCGGACCGCCAACGGTCGACCCGATTCTCGCAGCGGAGTTTCGCGGAAGCGGACGTACTTTCCCGGTCAACATGCCCGTTGCGGGATCTGCGGCCGGATTTATCACTGGCATGGGCAGGGTGGCGAGCAGGTCTTCCTGTGCTCGGGAGCTGCGGGCTATCGTTGCTGGAATGGGTTGCATCTCAACGGACAATTCGTCCGTGAACAAATTCTGGCCGCGATCAGCGAAGCCATGGTCTCGCTGCCCGGATTTGATGCGGTCTTTGGGGATCTGGTCCGCCAGGAAGCTGAGCAGTTCCTGTCTCAACGCGATGAGGAACGACAACGTTTGACCTCGCGACTGGCAGGGATTGAGCGGCGAATCGCCAATGTGTCCGATGCCATCGAGCAAGGCGCTGCGACGGGTCAGGTCGCTTCGCTGATTGAACGGCTGCAACAACTCGAACGGGACCGCGGGGAATGTCGCCTGGCCTTCGACGAGTTGAATGCACGCCCCCCGATGCTGCAGACCTTGCCGGATGCTGAGGCATTACGGAATAGTGCTCGGGAAGTGCTGCAGCACATGGCTCCCGATGATCAGGAAGGTTGCCGACTTTTACGGAAGCTGGTGCCGGACCTGGTGATCATGCCCTATGGCATCATCGATGGCAGTGACATCATCGCCCGCGCCGAGTTCACGCTGACGCTAATTCCCTTGCTACCACCCGAACTGGTCGATCGGCCGGAATCCCAGCAATTCCATCGGCGAATCGTGACAACTGTGGGTTCGGTGTCCCAGACCGTCACGTTGCTGGGCGAAGTGATCGCCCGGAAGCATCGAGGGGAATCTCATCAAACCATTGCATGTGAGCTGGGGGTCTCCAAGTCGCAGGTCAGCAAGACCTGGATTCTGGCACAACAGATGCAAGCCCAAGGGCTCACCGAGCCGTTCATCCGTCTCGTGGCGATGCCGCCACAGACCCATCGATTGCGTCGGCATCAACACCCTCGGTTTCGGATGGACCCGCTACCGGGCTGGCCGCGACCCTGGCCGGCATAACGACCTTCACGTCCCATAACACTCCTACCGAACGCCAGGGAACCTCTCCCTGGCGTTTTTTGTTTCCAAGAGAAAGGAAGCGGCATGTCCCACCTGCCAGACGACAGCCTCGAAACCATTCTTGGCACCCTTTCAGGTGCCTCTGCCCACGCTGATGGTTCCCGATGGCAACAGTTGTGGCGAGATCTGCTGGCTCTCTGTGCCCGTCGTGTGGCGCAAAATCTCATTCAAGAGCAGCAAGAGAATCTGACTGAACCTGAGGCTCAAGCGAATTGACGTCCCAATTTCCCCCGTATGAAAGGCCTGCCCTTATGACGCATGACGAACGGTCCCCTCCGTGGTGGACACGTTGGGACCAGACATTGCAGACCGGTGCGAACCTGGCTGCCACGCTGGTGCACTGGGGGCGGGGGACACCACCCCGACCGTTGCACGGTGATCGCTGGCGGCGGCCCCGCCGACGCTGGCGACGCTGCATCATCATCGAAGAACTTGAAGAGGAGGAGCCCGCATCCCGTCTCACCGCCCCCACCGATTCCGCCCACGCCGTTCCAAGGTCCACTCGCCCGCCGCCTCCCCCCAAGAGTCCCACGCTCCGTCACCACGGGCATCACCCTGGACACCTGCCGATCTGCTCAATGGCCTGCTGATCGTGCTGTTCTTCGTGGCCCCCGGCTGGTGCCTGGTGCTGTGGTTTGCCTGTGGCGGACTGCTGGCCCTGCGGGCCTGGTACTTCCTGGGGCAGGCGATGAAAGGCAGAAATTAGAAGGAGGAAGAAGGAAAAATTCTGAGCGGAAAGCCGAAAGCGGACAGCAGAAAGCCAGAGGTGGACTTACCCACATTTGGTGGGCGCTGGGAAAGGAGTAGGATTTCTTTTCAAGGAGCCCAGCGAGATGCCGAAGAAGAATCGGGTTTACACTCAGGAGTTTAAGCGTGAAGCAGTGGAGTTGTTGACAGTCCGTGGTCT
>WGME01000026.1 GCA_016125225.1 bacterium
AAGGCTGGATCTTGGACCATTGTGCGTCCGTAAGCAGAACTTCCCTGAGCGCCATCGAAAGACTCCTTTCGACTGCTCTCTTAACCGAAAACCAGCCAGGGCGCAAGTTTAATTCATTGAGGTTTTGAAACCGCCTCTAGGAACGGCCCTCTGTCGTTGGCTGAAATACAGAAGTTTATTGCAGCCGGGAAGATCAGCCGCCAGACACCGGTCTGGCGTACGGGAATGCCAAACTGGATTCCGGCATATGACTCAGAATTGGCGGAAGAGTTCGAATCCACGGCCGAACCGCCCCCTTTGCCGCAGAGCCCATCAACAGTTGCAGCGACGAACTTGTTAGTTTATCTCGCCGTTTTCGTGGGGACGGTGACAATCAATTCTGCAATAAGTCCCGCCGTGACCTCTACTGCCACTGAGCTTTACGGCACGGCAGGTGAGGCTTTCGGATATGCAGCATCGTTGGCCATTGCAATACTCGTTTCCTTCAGTGTGGTTGGGCTTTGGCAACAATTCTGGCGATATGTCCAGAGCGTCTCTCAATACGTCGAATCAAAGAGAGGGTTTGCAAAGTACAAACGAGCCATCTGGATCGTCATTGGGATTTTTTCGGTTTCCGGCCTGCTGATTGTCTACTTCGCAGTCTCACAGACACAGCAATAACTCCGATCCAGTTCAACCGAGATTGCCGGAAGAGTCGACACAGGCCGTCACACGGGCCCGAATGTGTGCTGGCAAAGGTTCCCTAGCGGACATGACGCGGGCCTGTGGCATCTTGGCGGCGGATCACGGATGGAATGTTGTCCCGGCGTCTCTGCGGCCCGCGGAGAGCGTTTCCGCGTGATCAGCGAGGGAATTGCGGTCGGCTCCGGTCAGCATCTGCCAGACAGCAAGCAAGCGCCGCAGGGTGGCATCGGGTTGGTCACTGGGATTGTCCAGGAACAAATCGGCTGAGATCGGAGCGACATTCGACGCAGAAAGCGCGCCGGATTGCGCGCCGCCTGAAATGGGATTTGCAGTTTTCCAGCTAGAAATATGCAGGTGGTCGAATCCAGCCGGGCCTAGTTATTTATGCGGGGGTGTCGGCGGTTGTGGTGCGGGGGTCGCCGCAGGGGAATTCCAGGGCTGCGATTTCGCGGTGCAGTACGCTGTAGTAGTGCGTGAGCCGTCGGGAGGCATCATCGAGTGCTCCGCCGAACGAACGCTTTTCATCGAGGTACACCAACGGCACCGGGAACTCGACGATCTTCAGGCAGTACCGGGCCGCCTGCACCCAGAGCTGCAACGGCATCGCATAACCCAGGTCGGTAATGTGGAAGTGCTGCAACGCTGACACGCGATAGGCTTTGAAACCACAGAACGCATCGGTGATGTTCAGACGAAACCGGCGATTCAGCCACGCCGTGATTTCCATGTTGATGCGGCGGCGATCTTCAGGCGGCAGGCTGTCGCCATCAAACGATTGCAGGTAGCGACTGCCGGATACGATATCGACCGGACCTGCGGGGGATTCATCAATCGCGACAGCCATCGCGGGAATCAGTTTCGGCTCGTGCTGGCCATCACAATCGATCGTGACGAGAATGTCGTACCCGTGGGATTGGGCATAGTCAAAAGCGGTGCGTAACGCTCCGCCATAGCCCTGATTAGGTTCGTGACGAATGGTGACGATGTCGTCGCGCTGGGCCAGTAACTCCGCGGTGCCATCCGTGGAACCATCATCGACGACGAGCACATCCTGGCTGTACTTCACGACTTCATCGAGAACCGGGCCAACGTGACTGGCTTCGTTATAAACCGGCAAGGCGGTGAGCACACGGGGCATATTGGCAACCTCGATGGCAGGCTCAGAGCACACGTTGATTGTAGGCTGGTGGTCATTGGGGTCAATCGGTCAGGCCGATAACCCGCAAGGACGCACCACAGCCGGGTATACCACGCGGGTCGGGCAACCTTTCACGATGGAGACGTATTTTCGACCAATGGCTTGCAGCCGATGAAGTAATAATGCGGTGCACGGAAGAAAGGAATATAGGGAACTTTGCCCCGCCGTTGGGCCAGTTCGAGGGTTTCGAATTTCGATTGCAGGTAGGGAATGTGGTCGGGATTCAGGAACACATTGTCATTCGCGAACCACACGGTCCAGAAGGTGCGGGTGGACCACGGGTGTTTTACTAATCCATCGACGGGGTATTTACGGGCCACGAAGAAATCCACGACGCCGAGTACACCACCGGGTTTGAGCATTCGATATGCCTGATCGACTGCGGCGAACCAGTCGGGAATCATTGTGAGAGAATACGACATGGTGACGACATCGGCGGCTCCTTCCGGAGGCAGAAACTTTGTGGCGTCGGCATGCACCGTCGAGATGTTCGTCCAACCACGATCACGGATGCGTTCACCGGCAACCTTGAGCAATGATGATGACAAATCAACCAGATAGCCCTGACGGAATTCGCTGATCCGACTGCCCCACCGCTCGGCATTTTCGCCCGTACCCGCTCCCAGATCGACCCACACGTCACCGGGGTTCACCGGCAATTTGGTGAACAGTTCTTCGCGGCCGTGCAGCAGCCGCCGTCGAAAGGCGTCGTATCCACCGGCCTGGCCTTTGTAGAAACTTTCCAGCCGCTCTTCGTGAGTGTTGCCCGTCGCGCGAGAGACCACCAGATGCCACAGAATCCGCAGATCATTGAAGAAACTGCCCGAAGGTTTCGCGGGCGGATTGGTCGTCGATGAAGCAGACTCGGATGTCACGGCTGAGTTGTTCCGTCAGAGGGAAGTGACTGAGTAGCAAACGAAATCGGCGTTTACTGGGCTTCCAGCGGGACAACTAATCCCAAATCGACCAGCTTCGCCCGGCATTCGTCCCGCTCACGAGAGCGTGTGAGTCCCTGCCATGTGGCATCCTGCACGGCCATGAAGTCGTCTTGCGAATAGGGCGGGGCCTTGCCCGCAGCTCCACCTTGAGCGGTAAGCCGTTGAATAACGCCGCGTTCCAGACGGCTTAAGGTTCCCCCTTCCAGGCGATAATCTTCAAAGGCTTCCCAGGCGACGGGGAAGAGCGGTTTGACGATTTGATGACCAATCGTCGAGGCATAGAGCCGAATTTCTTCCTGGGCGTGGCTATCCATCCGGAGAGCCAGGAAGTGGAACAGGTTATGGAGATCGACTTTCCAGTAGGCTTCGGTGTAGGTCGACAGGGGCAGATCTTTGCGGGCCTGTTCGCGGGACACGCCAGCGGCCAGTCGTTCTTCGTAGACCTTGCGGGTCTGTTCGAGCAACGCCTGTTCCGAGGCGGTCAGTTGCTGACCAAGGTCCGGCGGCAACACGCCGTCACTCCCCTGGCGATTCGAGGTCGCCTGTGTCCGCCAGTGATCGGGCTCGGTTTCCTGAGCCGCATCGATCGCCACGGAATATCGCGTGCTGTATTCGTTGATGTTCGCGGTGCGATGCCGGACCCATTGCCGCCAGCAATCCATGGGGACGCGGACGAGAATTTTAATTTCGGCCATCTCGAACGGGGTCGTATGCCGATGCCGCATGAGGTAGCGAATGAGCGTGCGGTCGTCGGAGACTTTTTTCGTGCCTTCCCCGTAGCTGACGCGGGCGGCCTGGACGATCGAAGAATCGTCCCCCATCACGTCGACGAGGCAGACAAACCCATCGTTGAGAACGGGGAACTTCTTCCACCGGAGTTCTTGAAGCAAGGCAGAATCAGACATGGAAGGCGGTCTTCCGGTCGGGCATGCGGGGCTGAAATTCACACGGCGAAATTGCGTGTAACGTCTTTACCAGTGACAGGTTATGGTACCAGTTGCGGAGTGGAAGCTGATAGCACCTGTCGCAGGAATCCGCGGATTCTCCGGAATTCGATAGACAAAGTCCACCACTCGCCGCATCTTTAGCGTTGGAGATCGCTTCTGTGGACCGTTCTGGCCCGACAGCCTGGTCGCTCGAAATTGCGGACTGCGCGAGCAGTTTTGCCACGGGGGACGTGTCGGCATTGGGTCGGCTGTTTGATCTCACTGCGGCGCGGCTGTTGCGTTATGCACAAGCCATGACGCGGACGCAGGAAGACGCCGAGGATGCGGTACAGGCGGCCATCATGCGCATGGCGCAAAACCCTCGGTCGCTGGCTCAAGTGCGGCTACCCTGGCCGTATTTGCTCAAAGCCGTGCGGAACGAAGTTTTGCGGATCACCACGCGGCGAAAACCGACGGCGTCGCTTTCGCTGCTGACCAATGCTGATCCGCCGGCCCTCGATGTGCCGCGGCTGGAACGGGACGAACGCGATGCGGGAGTTCAAGCGGCATTACAGCGTTTGCCCGCCGAGCAGGCAGAAGTCGTGGTTTTGAAGATTTGGGAGAACTTGACGTTTCAGGAAATTGCGGTGGTCACAGGGGAATCGCTCAATACCGTGGCCAGTCGATATCGGTACGCGTTGACGAAGCTGGAAGCGTCGCTCAAGCGGATCGCAAGTGAGGTGGGCTATGTGGTCGATTGATGACAATTCCTCGCCAGAGACTGTGGAATGGATCCGGTCTGCTGGGCGGCTGCCCGTTGTGTATGACGATTTCCGAGCGCAGGTGATGGCTGCAGCCGTAGAGTCTCAGCAGCGGGGCAGCACCTGGCGACGTTATCAGGCCAGCATCACCTCGATTCTGGCGGTGAGTCTGCTATTCGTCTTGCCCGCCTATTGCCGCTTTTCCATCGTGACAGGGTCACTCCCCCCCGAAGCGAGGGTGAAAATGTCTCTCCCGGCGACCAGTTCCGCCGGTGAGACCTATGAATGGCGATTGGTCGAATCGTTCCAGGAGTTTCGCGACCAGTCAGCCCGGGCGATCCGTGGCACTCTGTAGACTCTGCGAGCAAACGGTTATTACAGCTAACTTGTCAGCGTCTGGTCAGTCAGCAACACCGCCTGCGATTGAGCGACCCGGCCGGCGGGAATCGTCGAATCGGCTGCTAGCAGTCGCTGCAGCATCTCACGTTTGGCGGCTCCGGTGGCTAACCATAACACCTTGCGCGAGCGATTGAGCATCGGGTACGTGAGTGTCATCCGTTGGCGGCCTTGGTACTCCCCCGTGATGGCGACATCGCGATCGGTCACGTCAAGCACCGGATCATCCGGCACGAGTGACGCCGTATGTCCATCGGTTCCCAGTCCCAAGTGGACGACGTCCAGCACCGGGGGTTTGCCAGCGAGTTGCTGCAACACATTGGTGTAATCCGCCGCAGCGATTTCCAGATCGAGCGATTCCACGGGCATGGCATGGATATTCGTGGCGGGAAGTTTCGTCGCGGCCTGCAGACTCGCCCGCAAATGGGTCAGATTGCGATCCGCATGACCAGCCGGGGCAACTCGTTCATCAATCTGGAAGAAGTGCACCTGTTCCCAAGGCAAATCTTCCAAGGCCAGACGTTGCAACATGATCCAGGGGGTCTTGCCAC
Organism: bacterium; assembly: GCA_016125225.1. Classification (GTDB taxonomy): domain Bacteria; phylum Planctomycetota; class Planctomycetia; order Planctomycetales; family Planctomycetaceae; genus DSVQ01. The sequence continues at coordinate 5,455 of WGME01000026.1, forward strand.
CACTAACCGCGAGCAGGAATTGACCACGGGAGGCGATCGCCTCGCGGGCTTGTCGTGCGAGCCAGTCCGCCGCTGCCTGGGCGACAGACGCTTCATCGGTCAGGGTTTCGATCTGCATGGGCCACTCAAATTTAACGATTTTGCGGAAGATCACTGCGGTAACGATCGTACGGTGGTCGATGAAAAGAGTTGTGTCAAGCCGCGCCTGCAACCGGGGCGGAAAGTCTGTCAGCGGACAGAAATACAAGTCGAGTGTTTCCCGTGAATGGGGAAGACAGGAGAGTTGAGATGAAGTGGGCGCTAAGGGCAATTCTTGTCTCGTTGGTCATGCTGTCCGCCGGAAGCTCGGCTTTCGCCGCTGGTGAAGGCCAGCCTAGCGACTGGGCTCGGTTCTACTACTATCCGTATGTGTACTATCCGCACAACTTTCAGGCTCCGCAGCAGTACAATCACCTGTACTACCGCTACCCCCAGAGCCGTCAGATTCCGGTCTACAACAAAGACTGGCACAACTTCTATCCCACCGCTCGTCCGTATCACACGGGATCACACTTCATTCTGGACGTGTTCTAAGTCGTGAACGCTGAGACGCGATGAGATATGAGGCCCGGGGATAACCATCCTTGGGCCTCTTTCATCTGGTAAGATCTGCCGAACCATGTCAGCAGAGAAGACCGACGGCCTGATTTTACGAGTGACCGACTTCAGCGAAACCAGTCGCATTGTGGTGCTGTTTACGCGGGAATTCGGAAAGATTTCTGCACTTGCCAAGGGGGGCCGACGGCTCAAAGGCCCCTTCGAGTCTGCTCTTGACCTCCTTTCAAATTGTCACGTAGTGTTCCTCCGTAAATCCTCGTCGGGTTTGGATCTGCTGACGGAAGCCCAGTTGATTGACCGGTTTCGTCCGCAGGAGCGTGACCTGACGTGCCTGTATGCTGGTTACTATGTCGCAGAACTTTTGCAGAACCTGACCGAAGAATACGACCCGCATCCAGAGCTGTATCAAGCAGCCCTGGAAGCTCTGGAAGACTTCCGGCAAACGGACCAGATGCGTCGCGGGGTGTTACGCTTTGAACTGGTCATGCTGCGTGAAATGGGACAATTGCCCGACTTCGAAACCTGTGCCGCATGCGGCGGGGAATTGACGGAGGGCCGAACGTTTGGCTTTTGGGTCTCGCAAGGGGGGCTGGTTTGCCCGGAGTGTCAACGGGAAGAATACAGCCAGATCACGATTCATGCCGGATCGGCCGCCGTACTCCGACGGTTGTCCGGCACGGGGGGAGAGAGTTGGCGACGACTGGAGTTGTCGCCGCAACAATACAAGGAGCTGAAACGTGTCACGACAGCAGCCATTTCGCATGTGCTGGGACGCCGTCCGAAAATGCTGAGTTACCTGCCGTGAGCTAGCCGACACTAATCCCCCTAAATAGACCCCGCTGCCCTGCGGAGCACTTAAGGTCACGGATGACCCTTATGCCCCTTCGATTTCCGATCTCAGCGACTTCAGCCACCACTGGCCAATGGCATTGGCTCGTGGTCTCTGGCTTTTGTCTGCTGTGCTGTGTCGGTTGTGTCACCCCCTGGGAACGCTCGGCCTTGCTTGGTGGTCGAGATACCACCATCGATAACGTACAGGGTCCCACCGAACGTCGGCTACGAAATCTCTTCCGTCAACAGGAAGAAGACGCTTACGCCAACAGCAACGGCTCGTTGAAGCCCATTCCCGGTACCGATGATTACCTCGCCGCGGAAAAGATCTACGAAGACGGCGACTACGAGAACGCCCAGAAGGCCTTCCACAAGGTCGCCCGCAAATACAAGAAGAGCGAAATTCGTGAAGATGCCATCTTCATGGAGGCCGAAGCGTCTTATGAGATGGGCCACTATGCCAACGCGCAAGATAAGTATTCCGAGCTATTGAAAGATTTCCCGTCGACACGGCATCTCGATACGGTTTCGCAGCGGCTCTTTGAAGTCGCCCGCATCTGGCTCGATTTCCCCGAGGCCGCCCAACTCAGCGAAGTGCAACAGGTCAACTACGACGAATTTGGCGAGAAACTTCCCGCTGTTGAACCGCCCGAGAAAAAGGGCTGGGGTACGGTTCTCTGGCCGAACTTGACCGATAAGTCACGTCCGCTGTTCGATCCGGAAGGAAACGGCGTGGGGGCGTTACGGTTGATCTGGTTGAACGACCCGACCGGCCCTCTGGCTGACGATGCTCTCATGCTGGCCGCAAGTCACTACGCGCGTTCCGGGAACTTCATCGAAGCCGACCGCCACTTCACGTTGCTGCGCGAGGAATACCCGAACAGCCCGCATGTGCAGTCGGCCTTCGTGCTCGGTTCGCATGTGAAGCTGATGTCTTACGAAGGGCCGAACTACGACGAGAAATCATTGGAAGACGCGGAACACCTCAAGGAAAGTACCTTGCGGTTGTATCCGAACATCGAAGACCGGGCGCGCATCGAGACAGAACTGAAGAAGATTGAACTGGAAAAAGCCGCCCGCGACTGGGAACTGGTCGTCTTTCACGGCCGCAAGAACAACCCCCGTGCCCAGGCCATTTACTGCCATCTCATTCTCGCTCGGCATCCCAACACCCCCTATGCAGACATGGCCCGTGCTCTGTTGAAAGAGCTCGGCCCGGCTTACAACTCTGGTGTGGCGTTGCTCGATCCACAGCCTGACAAGCCGAAGTACCGGCAGACGTTCAACCGGAATCGGACGCAGTTGACGAACACGCCTTCGTCGGTTCGAGAAGGGCCACAATCTTCGGCACCGACACCGTATCGTCCCTTTGAAGACGAAGAAGCCGTGGAACCGCCGGCCGAAGAGAAACCGACCCGTGCTCCCCGACGCTTCCTCCCTTGGGGTGGCGAACGGCGCATCGAAGAGGCCGAGGAACCCGACGAAACGGAACTGGAACCCCAATCACCTGGCGACGAGTTTATGGTGCCCGGTGAACGGACCATTGCCGATGAACAGGCGGCATCGACCGGGGGCGGTTGGACCCGCATGCTCAGTCCTCGCCGGTTCTTCCCGTCGCGTGAAGCCAAGCCGATCGACACCTCGGAACCTGGTCTGGACGAAATGTCCGAAACCGAGGACAACTCCGGGGAATAAAGTCGTCCGTCGTTAGCCGCTCGGCCTTGCCGAGCGCTTTCACGGAGTTCCCTGGGTGTCCGTCGTCGAGTCTTGCATGTCCGCCTGTGATCCACAGCGTCGAGCATTCCTTGGCACGTTCGTGTTCTGCGCCAGCGGTCTGGCCGGGTGTGGCTACATGGTCGGGAACACCTTCGGGCCGGAAGTCCGTACCGTCGATGTGCCCATCTTTCAGAACGACACCTTCCGCCGCGGCATCGAGTATCAGCTCACCGAAGCCGTGCAGAAAGAGATCCAGACTCGCACGCCATTCCGGTTAGCGAAGGGGCCCGGAGCCGATACCCGACTCACCGGTCGGATCATTGATGTCCGCAAGAATGTGCTGGGCGAAACACAAAACGATGACCCGCGCGAGTTGCAACTTTCGTTGTATGTCGCCGTGACCTGGGAAGACCTGCGAACCGGACAACTGCTGGCGACTCAGGAAGTTCCCCTGCAACCCCAGGCCATCCCGTTAACCGGTACGGCGGAGTTCGCTCCCGAAGTCGGCCAAAGTCTGGCGACCGCCACCCAGGATGCCACCGACCGCCTGGCCCGGCAGATCGTCAACATGATGGAAGTGCCGTGGTGAGTGGCTTTCCGGAACGTGGCCTGGCTCGCAATGAGTGAGCGATACGGGGTCGGTCTCCGCGCGACAAAAGCCAGCCGGTGTCAGCAACACCCGACTTACTGATTGACTTCTGCTCAGATTCGCGGTTAGCTTTGGACACGCTTTTGTAAGTGTCTTTAACCGTGGATGATCTCAATTATGGTTATGGTTGTCACGTCGAGGAAGGATTACCAACCTATCAAACTACGGGCAGGTTTTACATTAATCGAATTGTTGACGGTGATGGCCATCATTGGGCTACTGGTGGCCTTGCTATTGCCAGCGGTGCAACAAGCCCGAGAGACGGCTCGCCGCACCCAATGCATTAACAATCTGCATAACATTTCGCTGGCGATGCATAACTATGAAGGCGCCCATCGTTCCTTCCCGGCGGGCTGGGTTTCCAGTGATTGCCCGTGGCTGCAGGTTTCACGACTCAAGCCCGAAGTGACGATCCATTTGACAGGAGCAAAATCCGTCAATTTGACTGGCTGGATGTTCCTCCCCGACTACAGTTGGCACTGCCTGATCCTGCCTCAAATGGATCAGAATTTAGTCGAGCTCGATTCGTCGCTGCCCAAATTTGAAAATCCCTGCGCTCCCGCTGGACCCTCGCGCTCATTTCTGATCAACCCCTCGCCCAATTTGAAGTACATGGGCATTTCAATTCCCAGTTACACATGCCCCAGTGCCTCGGTGAGTGGGCGGCATCCCGCCGTGGGAGTGGGGACGGATTACCGCTGGGGCTATTCCACCTACCGGGGTAGTATTGGAACCGACGGCCTCAACGGAATGTTTGGTCAAGATAGTGGGGTTCGTTACAGCGATGTCACGGATGGCACCGCCCAGACGTTGCTTCTTGGCGATTCACTCTATGGATTCTGGTCTGATCAGAGCAGTTGTTGCGTGCGGATTCGTGACGATCAACCGCTATTTGATCATCACTGGCAGAGTTCTAACACTTTAGAACACTATTTCACCTTTGGCAGCAATCATCCTCAGGCGGTGAACTTTGTTTTTGTTGATGGTTCCGCGAAATCGTTGAGTAAGCAGATCGATCCTGCCGTCTACCTCGCTATGGCAACTCGCAACGGTCGCGAGACCATCGCGGACTTGCCGTAATTCCCAAGCCCCGTCTATTCTTCCATCGGTCGTAACGGCTGAGCTTTCCGCTTCTTCTTGACCGGCTGGCTGCCACATACAGATTGAAGGGACCACAACACGCAGAAAGCGGTACGCGGCCCGATTTCCGGCTTCACCCTCTGTTAAGATCGGGGTACGCTACACCCACTTGGAGTTCTGCTCTGGGAGTTGTGGAATGACCGCCCCCCGTAATCCGTATCAACCACGCCCTTGGCCAAAATTGACCGAGCCGGTGACGATTGTCTGGAAGCGGCCAGCGGCTTATCGGCTGTGTTCCTATGGGGAACTGCAAACACAAGCCCGAAATGAACGGTGGTTTGTGCGGCGGATTGTGTTCATCGTCATGGCTCTGCTGGTGAGCTATCCCCTCTCGTTGATTTTCTGGCAAGAGACCTGCCAGGTGCATCCGGGGCCCGTGACGAATCTGCTCGCGGAAGGGCTGGCAGTATTGGCCATCCCTCTGGATCTCGCGAACTTTCTGGTTCCGGGTCTGGAAAGGTGGCGAAACGCCTATGCGCTGCAATGCCAGCGCTGGTTGAAGTCCAGTCCGGAGGGGATTCTGCCCCTCTTCTCCGCCGGGTTAGTCTCACTGTCGCTGTTCTGGCTGTTTATGCTGTATGCCGTGAGCCCGATGGGAAGCTGGCTGCTCGCCCGGTTGTGCGGTTTCGATCACATGGATCTCTTCACATCGCAGATGGGTTTCGTCTATCGTCCGTTGGAATGGCTGGTCGATCGCTCGCAGACACTGAAGCGGTTCTACCAGATCTATTTTGAAGTGCAGGAAGAATTGGATTAAGCCACTGAGGCAATGCTTGACGTTGTCTCGTGGCTCACAGGGATAAAGTGGGATGGCTGTGGCCTACGGATTTTGGATGGTTCTGCTGTGTTTCGCGGCCGATGTGCCAGCGGTCAGCATCAATGGCAAGGCGGTCAATCCGGAAGCCTGGGCTTTTCTGACACTCACGCGTGGCGGTGATGAGAACCCGACAACCCGGGCCCAATTGATCGACCAACTGATCGAACGGGAATTGATGCGTGGCTATCTGGAAAAATTGAAGGTCGTCGCCGATGCGGATGTGGTTGACTTGCGTTTGATTCAACTCGAAGAACTGATTCGACGACGCGGAAGTGAGCCAGCGGATGTGTTCGCCAAGCTGGGGCTGAGTGTCGAACAGCTGCGCAAGGAACTGGCGTTGGGAGTTGCCTGGGAACAGTATGTCGAACAGCAGGTGACCCCCAAGCAATTAGCCGACTATTTCGAAGAGCATCGTTCGGAATTCGATGGCACGCGTGTGAAGGCCCGACAAATTTTCCGCAAAGCGATGACCGATGCGGAGGTCGTTGCGGCCGAAAAACTGCTGTCCCAGCTTCGGGCCGAAATTGCGGCAGGGAAAGTGACATTCGCGCAGGCGGCCGTTCAGTATTCGCAATCGCCGACGGCGAAAGCGGGGGGCGATGTCGGCTGGATCGTCGGTGTGGGACAACTCCCATTGAATGTGGCCCTCGTCGCACTCGCCCTGCAACCGGAAGAACTCTCGCAGCCGGTGCGATCTCCCTTCGGCGTGCATCTGGTCTATGTGTCCGAACGCCAACCGGGACAGTTGAGCCTAGAAGATGTACGACCGGAAATTCTGAAGCGACAATCGCCGATGCTCTGGTCCGCGGTCGTGGCACAGCTTCGCCAGAGTACGCGGATTGTTCGGCCAGCCCCGTAAGTGAGTGGATCTCACGGAAATGTGAGCTTCTGGCGGTATTTGTTGTCCCCGAACGGGCAGACTTAGTCAATAATTGGCGACGCAAGTGAAAACGGTCTGCCGGACCGAATTCCCGGGTCGGGAGAGTCTGTTCAGGTCTGGCGATGAAATCGCTCACAACGCGCCAGGGAATGTGCTTGCGAATTGCGGCACTGACAGGTCGACATACAATGGATGGAAGAGAATTGCACCATCCACGCTTGGCGAATGGCATACTGGCCAAGCCTGAGGGAAAGGAAACTGCCATGCTACGGTCCAATTTTTCCAGGGCGTGGCTGCTGGGGGCGGCGGCCTGTCTGACAGGCACAACTCTGGCGGTGGCTCAACCCACGCTCGCTCCGCCTCCATTACCGGGTGACACCTCGCCCACGCTTGGTGCCGATGTCACCGCGGCGGATGTCGCGACCGGCCCGGAAACCACCATCAAGGCTCGCGTGGTTGGACAGTCGAGTGATCTGGCCGCCCTTCCACCGGCACCGTTGCCGTTGCCCACGGATGATGGGGTGACCCCGGCCACGGCAGCAGACACGGCGGCCATCCCCAAGTTGACCGTCAAGGAACTGGAAGCCTTGGTCGCACCAGTGGCGTTCTATCCTGATGAAGTCCTCGACAACATTCTCGCCGCGATTCAGATGCCGTCCGCCATCCGCACGGGTGTGAGCCTGCTCGATGGCAAAGAATCGACGGAACTGGCGCAGGTCTTGAAAGACGGGCTGCCCGAAAGCGTCAAGTATCTGCAGACCAAGCAGGCTTCGGTCTTGCGGGAACTCGATCAGAATCTGTTGCTGATGTCGCGGTTGGGGCTGGCCGTGAAGGCCCAGCCGGAAGATGTCGTGACAGCGATCCGAAATGTGCGGACCGCAGCGGCTCAATTGCAGGCCCAGGCAGGAGCCACGACCGATCAATATGCTTCCGGCGGGACCACCGCTTACTATGCGAACAACGGCGTCTACGCGGGCACCAGCTATCCGTGCTACGGCTATTACACCTACGGCTCGCCGAGCTACTACTACGGTAGTGGTTATGGATATGGCTACGGGTATGGTTATCCGTATTACGGATACGGCTATGGGTACTATCCGGGTTCGGTGTTGCGTCAGGTCACTCGTTTGACGCTGGGGATTCTCTACCTCACCAACGGACCGTACTACTACCCGTATGGTTATGGCTATGGCTACCCGTACTACCGGTATGGCTATGCCGGGTATTATCCGTGGTATGGCTATGGTTACGCGGGCTACTATCCGTGGTACGGGTATGGAGGTTATGGCGGCTATTATCCGGGCTATTCGCCTTACTGGAATTCGTTCGCGAACTACTATGGCCCGCGCGGCGGCTATGGTTCGGTCTACGGCAACTATGCCTATGGCCCATACGGTGCCCTGTATCGCAACGGTGCCAGCAACGGTGTGTTCTATGGCCCGAATGGCCGTGGAACCTACAGTGCGGCCAGCCAGTCGGTGCGCTATAACAACGGCATCACCGCTTTTGGTGCAGGGTATGGAGCCGGGACGGTCAACTTTGCGAACGGCAAATCGCTGAACGTTTCTGGTGCCGGGATCGCCGGGAAAACAACCTTCGGCAATACCACGTACTTCGGTGCCGCCGGCACAGCGTCGGCTCAAGGCTCGGGGGGACGCGGTGGCACGGCTTCCGGATGGATTAATGGCAATGCCACCGTGGTTGGGAATGCCGCCTCGTGGCATACGCAAGCCGCCGGACAAATCACTGGAAACAGTGGCATCAACGCCTTCGGAACCCATACCGGCAACGGCTCGCTCGTGGCCTACTCCAATGGCAGCTATGGCTGGAACCGGAATTCGTCGAACACGCTGAACGGCGTCAACGGCAGCGTCACAACCAACCACTCCGGTAGTGGTGTCTACGCAGGCGGCGGCAATGGCAGCTACAACGGTTCCACGTCGGTTCAAGGAAGCGGTGGACGCGGTGGCACTGTCAACACCACCTACAACCCCGGCAATGGACTCGATGTCAATGTGAACCCGAATAACCCCAACAACCTCGCGGCAAACGGGCAGGCAGGGAATCTGCGAAACAATTCAGCCAACAGCACCGCAAATCGGCTGTCGGGCTTGAACGGCAACAATGCCACGCAGAACTTGTTCAGTGGCAGCAATAGTTCACAACTAAACAGTACGTCTCCACTGGCCAGCCTGTCGGGCAACGCCAATGGCGGTGCGTCCGGGTTGCGGAACCAGTTTTCAACTCCCGGCCAGATCGGTGCGAATTCCACGAATTCGTTCCGTGGCAGCCAAGGATTGAACACCAACTCGGCCACGGGTTTTGGCAACCGCTTCGGGGGATATGGAAACCTCTCTCCCAACGCCAGTGGTCTGGGAGGCGGCACGCGGTTGAACAGCGGCAGCTTGCCAAGTCGGAATGGGGCCACGAACCTGGGCAATTCCAATCTGGGGGGACGTTCGCTGCCTTCCTCGGGAACCTTGGGCAACGGTAATGCGTTGGGCAATCGCAGTTCGACGGGAGCCATCGGCAGCGGCCAATTGAGCAATGGCAACTTAGGATCTGGACAAGCGATTCGGACACCTTCGTCCGGTTCCGGCTTCAACAATCCTCAGTTGAGTACCCCCCGATTGCAGTCCCCTTCAGGGAATCTCGGCAGCAGTGGTTTCCGTAGCAGCCCGTCAATCGGCTCGGGGAACTTCGGTGGCAGTACCCGCAGCAGTCCGTCAATCGGTTCCGGGAATTTTGGCGGCGGTAGTCGCTCATTCGGCGGCGGATCGATTGGTGGAGGCCGTTCGTTCGGTGGGGGCAGCATGGGTGGCGGTCGCTCCTTTGGGGGTGGCGGTAGTGGTGGATTTGGCGGCGGGGGACGTGGTGGCGGCGGTGGTCGTCGCTAATCAGTTTGCTGTCGTCTGAAATGACAGACATACTCAGCAGCCCGGGGGGCAGTTGCGATTGCCCGCGGGCTGTTGTTTTTTTCGGGCTTGTGTCACGATATCGGAAACTGAACGGCCACGGCCAAAATCAGTTCGTGGCGACTCAATCACGCTCCTCGCGATTCACCGGTAAACCGGAAGCACCTATGACCGCCAGTGTCACGCTCTCGCACGCCGCACTCTATGGCTGGATGCAACGCGTTTTGCAGCGGTTTGGCATGTTTGCGGTGGATGCGGAACTGGTGATGGCTCGGGTGCTGGAAGCCGAGCGACGGGGACAGGTCCAGGCAGGTCTGGCACAACTCGCCGAGATCGTCACCGCCTTCGATCTGGGCGATATCGATCCCCGGGCTCGCACACTTACCAAGCTTGATCTGCCGGGCTATGCCCTGCTGGATGGTAGCACGGGGGTCGGACAGGTCGGTGCCAGCCGGGCTATGCAACTGGCCATCGAGAAAGCAAAAACCGCGGGTATCGCCTTGGTGGTGGTGAACCACAGCCAGCCCTGTGGCGACCCGTTGCTCTATTCGGAAATGGCAGCACAGGCAGGGTGCCTCGGCTTCTGCACGACGAATTCCGGCAAGGCGTTTTGGCCTCCACAGGCGGAAACTCGCCTCTTTGCCAGCCATCCTCAAGCTTGGGCGATTCCGGCAGGCCCCGATGCCGCCTGGGTTTCGCGACAGTCCATCGGTCCGGAATCTCTGCCCGAGCCGACGTTCCTGCAGGGCCTGGTTTCACTGGCATTCACGGCAGGCTTGGCAGGCGGTCGGTTACCCGGCGCGAAAAAGAAAGCCTCCCCTTTTGGAGCAGGGGCAGAGCACGCCTGCCTCGCCATTCATGGGCCGACCGTGCAGCCGGAATCGGCCGATGCCCGCTGGTCCGATTCTCTTTTGCAGTCAGATTACCCCGGCTGGACGCGGGTCAATTTTGATCCCCTGCCAGAGACCTGGACAATTTCGGCCGAAACCTGGGAGGCTTTGACCGAGACCGCCAAAACCAGCCGCATTCCTTTGCCGGAACAATAAACTTTCCGGTCATCACGCGCTTTCCCGACCAACGGACCTGCTGCCAGATACGTAAGTTAACTGCGTCTTGTCACATGCCCCAACTTCCGATACGATCGGCAAGGTTGGCCAGTTCGCGGGCCCGTAACGACATCGGTCAACCAAGTATCGATCGTTCCTCTTTATCACGGACGACTACTCATGCCATTGAGCCCTCCGTCTCGCGCGACAAGTCTCCTTGCTGGCCTGGTCTGTTTGCTGGTCGCGTCGACGATCGGTGCTCAACAACTCGCGACGCCCGCTGGTGCCAACGACTCCACCACGGCGAAACTCGTCGCCGATATGGTGAGCAAGTACCACATCAGCCAAAAGCAGATCGACGACCGCATCTCCCAGATGCTCGTCAAACGCCTGCTCAAGGAACTCGATCCCCAGAAGCAGTACTTTCTGGAATCCGACATCGCCGAGTTCGACAAATACCGCGATCATCTTGACGACCTGATCAAGGCCGGCAATGTCGATTTCGCCCGCATGGTTTTCAACCGCTATCTGCAACGCCTGGATGAACGTGTCGCCGTCGCTCATCAATTCATCGATGCCCCGCACGATTTCACCAAGGATGAATACCTCGAAGTCGATGGCGACAAAATCCCCTGGGCCAAATCAACCGCCGAACTCGATGAACGCTGGCGGAAACGCATCAAGTACGATCTGTTGTCGATGAAGCTCGACAAGTCAGAGACGAAAGCGGAACCCGGCAAGAACGAAAGCCCGGGCAGCGAAGCTGGTAAGTTGGAAGCACCTGAAAAGCGGTTGCACAAACGCTACGACACGCTGAAGCGAACAGCCCACGATACCGAAGATTACGAAATCCTCGAGATGTATCTGTCGGCGATGGCTCACTGCTTCGATCCCCATTCCAGCTACATGTCGCCTAACACGCTTGACGACTTCAATATTCAGATGCGGTTGAGCCTCGAAGGCATTGGTGCGGCTCTCCGCTCTGAAGACGGGATTACCACCGTGGCCTCGGTGGTTCCGGGCGGCGCTGCCGAAAAAGATGGTCGCCTGAAAGTCGGCGACAAGATCACCGCAGTCCGTCAGGAAGATGGCGAGTGGGTCGACATTGTCGAAATGAAGCTCACGAAAGTTGTGCGGTTGATTCGTGGACCGGGCGGCACCACCGTGAACCTGAAAGTCCTCAACAGTGCTGGGGATTCGAGCGAAATTTCACTGATCCGTCAGAAGATCGAATTGAAATCGTCGGAAGTCAAAGGCGAAATCATCGATGCGGCAAAATGGGTTCCTGGCCTGCAGGCCAAAATTGGCGTCGTGAATATTCCGTCGTTCTACCGCGACTTCGGCGGGGCACAGCAGGGACTCGATGATTTCAAGAGCACCGCTCGCGATGTCGCTGCCGTCCTCAACGACTTCCGCACCAAAGGCGGCGTCGATGTGGTGATTGTCGATTTGCGCATGAATGGCGGCGGGGCTCTCAGCGAAGCCATCGAAGTCACCGGACTGTTCATCGACGAAGGCCCCGTGGTGCAGGTGAAGGAACAGAACGGCCGCGTGAAAAGCCATGACGATACCGAAGCCGGCCTGATGTACGATGGCCCGGTGGTGGTGCTCTGCAATCGCCTCTCCGCTTCGGCCTCTGAAATTTTCGCGGCGGCGATCAAAGACTATCACCGGGGCATCATCGTGGGTGATGCCACCACCCACGGCAAAGGGACCGTGCAGAACGTCATGCCGGTCAGCAATCAACTCTTCAGTATGCTGGGTGGACGCCAGAACCGCGGTGCCCTGAAGCTGACCATCAATCAGTTCTACCGCGTGAATGGCGATAGCACCCAGAACCTGGGTGTCCCCTCCGATGTCGTCCTGCCGTCACTGCTCGATCACATGGATCTCGGCGAATCGTTCCTCGATAACGCCTTGGCCTTTGATCGCGTGGAACCCGCTTCACATGTGATTTACGACATGGTGACGCCGGGCATCATTTCCTCCCTGCGTGATGCCAGCCAGCGACGTGTCGCCGTTGATACCGAACTGCAGAAAGTGCAGACCGATATCAACAAGTACCTCGAACGCAAAAGCCGTAAGTCGGTCTCGCTGAACGAAGAACAACTTCGCAAGGAACGGGCCGCAGACAAAGCCGCCGAAAAGGTAGCGCAGGAAGAGGAAGAAAAAGAAACCAAGGGCACCGAAGGCCCCATCTTTCCCGACAACGAGTACAACAAGGAAGTGTTGCACATCGCGGTCGATTACCTGCAACTGTTGCGGCAGGCCAAGACCGCCGCTCGCTGATTTCCGCTGTGAAATGAGAACGTCAAACACCCCGCATCAACCAGATGTGGGGTGTTTGTGTTTCCGGACCTCCGTCATTACGCTGGAATCCGACAGTTCGGTCGGACAGCCATCAACGGCCCTTTCCGGAGAGACGCGCAATGCTCTGGCGACTTGCTGATCTCGGCCTGCTTTGTCTCTGCTTATCATCTACGATCGGGGCCGCCGAACGCACATTCACGGTTCGTGATTCCTTGAAACCGGCACCCGCCGCTACCGATGACGTCCGCGACGCTTTGAATGGTCTCGTCTGGACACCCGGCGAATTCACAGCCACCCGCATCGAATCCGACGATCCTGCGGGCCACACCATTATCCGCTTTCCGTCCGCTGTGCAGACCGGCGACGCCATCAACGATCAGGTCGCGTTAGTGTGGTATCACGCCGCGGTCGATGACGGTGCCTCGCCCTTCCCGGCGATGGTGGTGGTGCATGAATCGGGGTCGGCCATGCCGGTCGGCAAGCTCTTCGCGCAAGCCTTTGCCGCACAGGGAGTGCACAGTTTCCTCATCCATCTCCCCTACTACGGCCTCCGTCGCCGTGAAGGCGTCCGTCCCGATGATCAGCCGTTTCAGTTGCTCATGCGGCAAGCCATCGCCGATGTTCGCCGGGCGCGTGATGTCGTTGCCGCGCTCCCCGAAGTCGATTCCCGCCGGATTTCCTTGCAAGGGACCAGTCTGGGCGGTTTCGTATCTGCCGCGGTCACCGGAGTCGATCAGGGTTACGATGCTACATACATCATGCTCGCCGGTGGGGACCTGATGAGCTTGCTTGAAAACGGCGTGAAAGAGGCTGCCCAACTGCGGCAACGACTCGAACGCGCGGGCTATACCGGCGAGAAGCTCCGACAGATGCTGCACACCATCGAACCGACTCGTATCGCTCAGCGTTGCAACCCCGAGACCACCTGGCTCTACACCGCCGAGCAGGACAAAGTCGTTCCGTTAGCCAACGCCCTCGCGTTCCAACGGGCCGCCGGTCTGTCTGACGATCACCACATCCGCCTCTGGGGCGATCACACATCGACCATCGTCTATTTCCCGATCATCATCAAGCATGTCGTGGAACATCTTCCCGTCGGCCACAAGCCATGACCCGCTAGTGTCTTTGCTGGTGGACCGGGGTCAGATAGTTCTGGGACCAGAGTTCAGCAGAGTGGATCGCATCTTATGTCTCTCGGCAGATAATTGTCGCCCACCATCAACGTACTGCATCGAATTACGGTTGAATAGATGCTGCAGTTCGCGCTGCGTTGCAAAAACGGCTCCAAGCCCGTCCACACAAAAACGACAGAACACAAGCCCGTACCGAAATGTTCAGGATGGCTCAACTCGTCGAGGTGGATGTGATAACCCGCATGTTCTACGGTCACCATATTCCTGGCGTTGCGAGCCAGTTGCTGCATGCCTGAGCGATCACCTCGAACAATCATGCAGCCGGTACAATCCACGACGATTTCCAGCAGTGACCCAGCGACGATCCGTGTCTTCAGAATGACCATCGATCGATCAAACGGGCCGGGATCTCCCGTTGAGTCGAGAAGTATCTCACAGGGAGCCTGCTCGAACGCTGCAGCTAACACTTGCCAGCCTAGTGCATCAGCCTCAACGAGGCATTCCTGAGTCGCTGCGGAATACAGTATGCGTCGCATTGGCCGAGAGCTTGTTCAAAACTGAGGCGCTTCCTCAACATACTCACAAAAGTATCTTGCAGCTTGGGCCGGCTTAAATTCATACCAGCCGCGCAACGCGGGGTCTGGGCGTGAGAAGTCGAAGAATAACGCACCATGCTCAATTTCAACATGAATCTGCACATGCAGAGGAAAGGGCGGAGTGAAATCGTAAATCTGGAGTTCGTTCCGAATCCTGTCCCACTGCTTACGACCCTTCATGGGAAGATGGCACTCGATCTCCGAGCAGCAATAGGCGACCCCTTCGCAGAACACCAGCGACAATGTGATTATGCCGTTCTCATAGAAGGCTTCAACACGATAGTCGGGCGAGTGTCTTTGCGTGGGTATACCCAACACCGGACCGCGATTGGTAGATAAGATGCGACGAAAGACCGGGGAGATATTCATTTCGATCTGGAGGCTTCAATCACCGTCCCAACAAAACACCACGTGCGTCCGGCTCATTCCGATTCATATAGATAATAGTGACCATCTGAGAACTGTGTGTCGAGGTAATGGTCTATATGGACTCGACCACCGGTCATTGACCGGTGGCTAAGACGATCTCGACGATGATGATGCAATTGTCATCTACGCCAGAATCGGCGTAATCAGTCTTCCGTGGACGTCGGTGAGACGGAAGTCGCGGCCGGCGTGGCGGTGGGTGAGGCGGGTGTGGTCGATGCCCATGAGATGCAGGATCGTGGCGTGCAGGTCGTGCACATCGACCGGGTCGCGGGCGATACTGCGGCCGATGTCGTCGGTCTCGCCATGCACCATGCCCCCCTGGACTCCGCCGCCAGCGAGCCAGATCGAGAAGCAGTCGCCGTGATGGCCGCGGCCGAACTTGCCTTCTTTGGTCGGCGTGCGGCCGAACTCAGTGGCCCAGACAATGAGCGTTTCGTCGAACAGCCCACGCTGCCGCAGATCGGTAATGAGAGCCGCCAGCGGTTGATCACTCGCCTTCGCTAACGGAACGTGTTCTTTCATATCGCCGTGGGCATCCCAGTTGGGTCGGGACCCACTGTCGACCAGTTCGATCACCCGGACACCGCGTTCCGCGAGTCGCCGTGCAACGAGGCATTGCCAGCCGAAACCCGTCGTCTGCCCGCGCTTCAGACCGTACATCTCCAGCGTGCGGTCGTCTTCACGGTTGAGGTCGAATGCCTCGGGTCCGGCCGTCTGCATCTGAAAGGCCGTCTCGAACGACTTGATGCGGGCGGCGAGTTGCGAATCGTGCTCGCGGTCGCGCTGATGCCGTTGGTTCAAACTCGCCAGCAGACTCATTTCGAGTTGTTGCAGATTGCGCTGACGGGTGCGGGGCTGCAGGTTTTCGATCGGCTGTTCGCCGGGGATCACGCGCGTCCCCTGATGATAGGCTGGAAGAAAATCGTTTGCGTAGACCTGCGTGCCGCCGTAGGGCAGATGCGGAGCGATAACGATGAATGACGGCAGATTCTGGTTGAACGTGCCCAGGCCGTAGCTCATCCACGCCCCCATGCTCGGTCGGGCAAAGGTCGGCGAGCCGGTGTGCATGCCGAGGGCCGCTTCGGAATGGTCGAAGTGAGCCGACTTGATCGAACGGATGACGCAGATGTGCTCCATCTGTTCGCGAAGATAAGGGAACAGGTCGGAGACTTCGGTGCCGCATTTCCGATTGGCGGAGTAAGGGAAGACGCAGCCCATCAGTTTGTCGTTGCCATCTCCATTGCGGCCGTTGGCAGACGACTTGGGATCGAAGGTATCGATATGCGAGACCCCGCCGGTTGCAAAGACGAAAATCACCCGTTTGGCTTTCGGGGCGAAGTGGGGTTCCTTCGGCGTGAGCGGGCCGGGATCAGCGAGTCCATGCGACGCATCGGCGGCGAGAAGTTCCGACAACAAACCCGGCATCAATAGAGAGCCGGTGACCAGTGACCGAAGCATCTGACGTCGTGGCTGCATGGGAACACCGTAGACATGGCTGGCTGACAAACATCAAATGTGGACGTTTCGCCATCATACGCAAGCTGCTCGAATTCCAGCCAGCGCAAAACTGTCCGAGGGGCGATTGCCGCAGCATCGCTGTCAAACTTGTCAGGTCGGACGACATGACTTTGTGAGCAACAACATCTCAGCCAGCCTGGTCCTGCGAGGCAGCGGGGGCGACTGTAAGTTCCGAGGAATCGCCGCGGTTCCGGTACAGGCTGGGGTCAACCGCCGAGACCATCCCCTGCAACTGCACGCGATCCCCCAGAAACTGGTTGATACGGGCGGTCATCGTCCACGGGTCGGCCAGGACTTCGGCATAAGGAACGTAAAGCACCGAGACGTTGTCTTGCCGTTCCAGCCAGCGACGGACGCGCTGCAGATGGAGTTCAAACGATCGCCGAAGTTGATCAGCAGGAACAGTGGGAGTGATGCCCCGCCGGGCGAGCATCTTCGCCTGCGATTCAAGGACCTCCGTCAGGTCGCGTTCCATGAAGAGCACGCGATAGGTTTCGTCGGAGGGGAGATGCTCCAAATGTTGCGAAACCATCTTGATGGCACGGCCACGAGCCTGGGCAATCCACGATGTCTCCTGATGCATCCGCTTGACGGGATCGAATTCGTAGTAACCGCGCGGGTTATCAATATCGGCGGTCCGCTGTTCATCGGCAAGAACGGGAATGCCCCCCTGGACCAGCATCTGCATCATCAGCGAGGTGCCAGAGCGCGGCAGGCCAGAGACCACAATGATATCGTTTTCCCACATGACAGAGCTCTTATTCTAAGGCGAGAGTCTAGTGTCGAGAGTCCAGAGCCAGAGGGCAGTAAGCTCGAAATTCAAAGCCAAGTACGGAGTGATCAGTGCCAAGTGGAAAACCCAGCAACAGAAATGCATCCAGGCAGGCACCACCACTTAGCACTCAGCTCTCAACCCGATCCAACCTTCTTCCCCTCACATCATCGCACCCCTAAAACTTCACTCCCAGCACCGGTACAAACAGGACCGCAGACAGGCTGGAGACCCAGAGCCAGTGAAATAACCACGCGGGTAGGCCGTAGCGGCTGGCGGATCGTTCTGGATAGGCCAACTCGATCGATTTCACCGCGCTGGTGACCATCGGTGGAGGCAACACGGGATGTTCGAGGATCGCGAGCGGAGAGCGTGACGGCCGCTGCGATACCAGTCTCGCGAGTTGATTACCGACCACCAGTTCGTGTTCAAAGACTTGGTCACCCGCTGAGATGCGGAGAGGATGATGACCGGGTTGCTCGGCTCGCAGATCCCAGCATACATAACCAGCCGGAATTGCGACCACAGGCCCGGTCGTGACTGCTACACCGTCTTCACTGTGCAGAGATACCGGCGTCCCAGCCGAGTTCGCATCGTTGAGGAAGACGGTCAAGACGATCGACTCACCCACAAGCAGCGGTCGCCATTGGTACCAAGCCGCCAACTGCGACAATAGCAGCAGCATTGGTACCGTCATCACCGCGATTGGCAAAAGAGAGAGCCACAAAAGTCGCAGCCCTTGCCCCAGCATCGCCGTCTGTTCACGCAGGCAGACAAGCATGTTGTCGCGAAAGAGCGAGACAGCGAACAGGTTGGCCTGCAGATGCCGTCGCGTCTGGCGGATCGATTCGGGACGTGTGGTGTAACGGAAGCACAGCAGCATGCAGAATCCGCTGATCATGGCAATCACCGTGCTCGACAACCACTCGGGAAGCCACGCGATGGGAGCAAGCAAGACCGCTCCCGCCGCGTTACCGAGGGAGTTCAAGCCGATCAGCAGATCTGTCAGCCCGGCGTTCATTCGAGATAGCCCAGTCCACGGAGTTGATCGGCCACCTGATCGTCGGCGTCGTCAAGCCCCTGCCGCGAAATTTCCTGTTCGATGCAGTGGGCCACGAATTCATCAAGACTGCTGTAGCCGAGTGCATCGACGGCCCGTTGAGCCCGTTCCCGCAGTTCGTCTGAGATCGTAATTTTGCTAGCCATGAGATTCCTTAGCTGCTGAGTGCTGACCCATTCTTTGAAGATGATGAACACGAGGCTATGGAAGCCCAGGGATAGCAATCCCTGGGCGTCTTTTTCACTTGCTGTTGAATCTGTGCCGTTATCAGAAGCGACTTAAACTCCGCCACTCAGCACTTGTCACTTGATCAAACCCATTGTTCTCAATCGCATGCAGACTTCACAACAATCGTCATGTCTGAAACAGATTCCGGCCGGTCATGGTCGAGGGGGCTGTGATGCCAAACTGGGCCAGGATGGACGGAGCCAGGTCGATCAATGTGGGAGCCGTCTGTTTCAAGGGCTGGTTGCAGCACAGTAACCCCGGCACTTCCGACGCATCGCAACAATGGTCGGCGGACCATGCTGAATCGTTATCGAGCAACACGTCTTCGGTGAGATCGCCCAGACAAGTGGCCCAGGATGCCCGATACCCCCGCGCATAACCAATGACAAGATCGGGAGCCAGGGCTGTCGCCTGCCCCGAGTAGACCTCATCGGCCCGATAGACTTTGCGGATCACCGGTTGATCGTTGAAGTCACGCACCCCTTCGAGACCCTGAACCAGTTCCTGCAATAGCGCCTGCTGTTCTTCGCACGGTTCCACGATGCCATCGCGTTCGCGGCCTTTGAGATTCAGATACAACCCATTGATGCCAAGTCCATAAGCGACCGTTTGCGACCAGTCGCAATTCTGCAGGATTGAGGTGCAATCGGTCGGTCCGAGATAACCGAGGTCGCGCAGCCACGAATTGAGATTGAACTGGCGACCGAAGTTCGAGAAGCCATGATCACTCATGACCACAATCGTGGCTTTGTCGCCATAGCGGTCGTTGAGATCGCCGATCACCTGATCGAGTTTCTGATACAGGCGTTGAATGTGCTCGTAAAAATGGACTGCTTCGGCCGGGGCCCGTAACGGGTGGGGATCATCGGAGTCCCACCAGAACATATGTGATTGCAGGTCGCTACTGGAGAAGTAGAAGAAGAGCAGGCCGTCTTCGTAATGGTTGACCGCATACTCGAACAATGCCAGGCGTTCTTCCAGCACCTGCTGTGTCTGGCGGACATAGTCGTCATCGGAAAAGACGCCGTTGGAACGGGCCTTGTGGTCTTCCTGGAAGCCGGTGGTAGCGAAGAGCCCGAGTTCCTGCGAAATGTCAGTCGCAAAGGTCTTCGGTTCAGAAATGGTGACGGCCGGGGCGGAAGGATCGATGTTAACCGGTGAGACATACAACCGGAAATTGGGTTGCACTTCCTGCACAAAGAAGCGGGCGAGGCCGGTGATGTGCTGGCTGGGGAGCGGACTCGGCGAACTGAGCGCGAACGGAAGTTGCACCCACGGACTCCAGTCGCCCGCTTTGAGCGGGATGCGTTTTGATCCCAGATCGATGACGACAGAGTTCGCCGCGCGATCACGATAAACCCGCACCTGGCAGGTAACCGGACGCGGTTCGCGCAACAGCGAATTCTCCGGTCCCATGATGTCGATCGTCGCGGCATCCTGCTCGAAGATCACACGAGTCCGGCGGCCGCCCCCTTCTTCCACGCCGGAGAACGGCACATCCTCGGCAAAGTACTGGTAGGTGCCATACGAGCCGAGCAGGTCAGGTGTGCCCATGCCGCTCAGGCAGCGATGATGTCCGTACTGTGAAGGAGACGGCGGATAGTTCGACGGGAGATCGTAAAATGTGGTCGGAATGCCTTGGGCATCGAGAAAATCCCAGAACGGCACTCCCTGACGCTTCAACACGGTCTCGGCCGGATGATGATTGAACGGCCAGAAATCGAGTTGCAACCGATGATCGCCCCAGTTCCAGCCCGCTTCCGCGGGTAATGTTTCCGCTGCTGAAAAGAACGGGGCACATTGCCGCTCTGGATGGCGATGAATGAAGTCGAACAAACCATGCGAACCCGGTCCGGCGCCGTTAATGAAACTCGCCCAGGCGACGGGGCTTTGTGGCGGAATCGATGTGCCGAGCGGGCTGAATGTTCCCTGCCGGCTCATCTTCGACAGATTCGGCAAGCGGCCCGCCTGCATCATCGTGGCTGTGAGCTTGGGGTCCATGCCATCGATGCCGATGACGATCACTTTTTTACCGAGGCTGCGCGAAGCCCGTGCGCCGCGGCCGATCCAATAGGCCGAGCCACCGGCTCCGAGTGCGGCCAAACTACCGATGCCCGCCGTCTGCAGAAACTTCCGGCGTGTTGAGGTGCGGCTGTTCGTGGGTTTCGGTTCGGACGACATGTCAGGTCACCTCCTGCATCACGCGCAATTCCGGCGGTGCGACCGGATGAGGCGTTGTCCCCACGGCGAGTGCCCGACCATCCATATACTCCGGCACGGGTGCCCCGAGTAATGTCAGAATCGTCGGAGCCATATCGATCAACCGCGGTTGCTCTTCGGGAATTAACCGGTTGCAGAATAGCACGCCGGGCACCACCGACGGATCGACACAATGGTCGCCACTCCAGGCTTTGGTGTTGTCGGAGAATACGGCCCGCGCGGTCTTGCCATTCGCCGAATCCCACGACACGCGATAACCCTCTTCGTAGCCGATAATCAAATCAGGGGCGTTGTCTTTGTAAGCACCCCGATAGGCTTTCGAGGCCCGATAGACCCGCCGGATTGCCCGTTGATGCTGGACCGGGTCAGTCAGTGAACCCAACTTGCTGGCCAGTTCGTCGACCAATTGTTCGGACTCTTCCCCCGGCTCGACAATCCCCTGGCTGAAGCGATCTTTACGATTGATGAAAATCCCCGTCAGTCCGATGCAGAAAGCGCGTGTGCGCGACCAGTCGATGCCGGCAAGATACTCGTCGCCACGCCATGAATCATCGACGACGAGGTAGCCAGCCTGTTCCAGCCAGCTATTGAGGTCGACACCGCGACGGAAGGTATTGAATCCATGATCGGATAAGACCATCAGCACAGTGTCGGGTTGTTCGCAGCGGGCCAAGGTGCGGCCGACGAGATCATCCATGCGGCGGTAGAGATCTTCGATCACATCTTCTTGAGAGGGCAAAAGCGTTTCCGGGCGGGCTGGATGCTCGGGATCGTGATATCGCCAGAACATATGCTGCATGCGGTCGGTCCCATCGAAGACACAGACCAGAAGTCCGTCTGTAACCTTGCTGAGACCATCAAAGAACATGGTTTCACGTTCGCGGTCGGTATCGAGGCACTGCTGTAAAAAGACCTGATCGTGCAGCACCTGTTCGCTGAGGCCGGTGGTATCTTCCGCCAGTCCCAACGTGGCATATGGCCCCTGCCGTTTGGCGAGATAATTGGGATAGAGCTGCGGATACCCGATCGGTAGCACCGGCTGTTCGGGGTCGATATTGATCGGCGTGATATAGAATTCCACATGTGGATCGGTCGATAACAGCAGGAAGCGACAGATGCCTCGTACCGATGACCACAGGCCCCAGCGGAACCGCAGACTGGTCCAGGCCGTGTATTCGCCCACGGTCAGTTCGATGGTCTGGCCATCGATCTCCAACTGAGCGCGTCCCGAATCCTGCAGACGCAGTGTGAACGGAATCTGTAGCGGTGCTGCGGTTGAATCTTTGGGATGTTCCGGACCGACCAGCACGGATTCGACGACACCGTTCTGTAAGGTGACGTGGTAGCGATAGTCTTTGGCCGGTTCACCCTCAGTCTGTGGACGAGAGGTGTAATGCGAAAAGGTACCCTGCGTGCCTCGCAGATCGGGCACACACATCGCCGAGAGTTGCACGCCGCGCAGTTTCTCGGGAGGAAAGGTGATGGGAACTCTCAGGATGGCACTGAAGACGCCATACTCACTCAGAATGCTCCAGAAGGGTTGGCTCTTGCGGAGCAACCTGACGACCGGTCGCGTGAAGGTCCACGACCACGGCCCCAACTTCCACGTCCGCTTGGTCGATTGGATTTCGACCGAACTGAGCTTGGGGCGATAGGTCTGGGTATCGGGTGTGATGAAGTCGTAGATGTTGTGCTTGCCGGGATTCACACCGGTTTGAAACGTCGACCAGGCCACCGGCGAGATAGGAGGCAGTGTACTACCCAGCGGCCGGAAACACCCTTGAGATTGCAACCGGGCAAGGTTGGGCAACTCGCCCCTAGCCAGCAGTTCGCTGGTGACACGATAGTCGAGGCCATCGAGACCCAGCACCACCACGCGTTTCGCCTGCGGCGGATGGGGCACGCGTTTCTGCGTCAACTTGCGGAGCAGGTATCGAAAGGGCCACAGCAACAGCATCAAGACAGCGGAGGCCACCGCCAGAAAGACCGCGAGAAAAGAACCAGCAATGGTAAATCCGGCTCCCGGACCGATGTAAGCATGGGCGGGAGCCGGTAAAACCAGCACCGCGACTGCGATCAGTATCCCGTAACGCAGTGCACGGTGCATGGTGAGGTCCTTCGTTGCCAATCATTTCGTCGAGAGAACAGTGTCGAGAGTCCAGAGCCGGAAGGCAAAACGCTATGAGCACAAGATTCCGCCTCTCACCCTCAACTCTAAACCCTGAGCCCTCAACCTTCCAGAACTACGGTTGCGGCCGAGACTCGGGCCGGGGATTCGCCGGTCCTTCAGCGGCGACCACTTCATCCAGCGGCTTACCGGGTGTCATCATCTTACCCGCAAAGGCGGGGTAAGTGGTGGCATAACGGTAGCTGCGGAACAAACCGCCGGGGCCACCCCCTGGTCCGCCCGGTCCACCACCGGGACCACCGCGTCCGCCCCCCGGAAACCCGCCCGGACCGCCACGACCTGCTTGAGGAGGGAATCCATTCGCAGATCCTGGTCCCCCGGCCGGGCTGTTACCGGGCGGGCCGAAGCCGGGAGGTCCGAATCCGGGCGGGCCAAAACCGGGACTCATCGGCCCCTGCTCCAACCGTTGAACTTGTTCGTCGGTGAGCAAGGTGGCCAAAACTAAGTCCACATCATCCTGGATCGCTTTCAAATCGCGTCGCTGATCGTCGCTCAATTTCAGACGGGCCTTATCGGTGTCTGACACGAGTTCGCCGGGCTTCGGCATGTTGCGGAAGTCGGATGGCTGCTGTTCCTGCCAGACGGTTTTCTGCTCGTCGGTCAGCAGGGCTTTCAATTTGCCATCGACTTCGGTCTGCAGCTTTGCCAGCTCTTCCCGCTGATCGTCATGCAGGCCGAGCATCATCTGCGATGGTTCGGGCAGCACGGTTCCTGGCTGCGGAGGTCCAAACGGTCGACGCATGCCTCCCGGTCCGCCACCACGATTCGAGCTGACCAGTTCCCAGACCATCGCCCCCTTCGGCGTGACCTCAAACACTCGGCCCGAAGTCCCTTCGCAAATGAACGTGTTACCGTTGGACAAGCGATGAGCCCCGGAAATCACCATCGAGAAGAACGACGTCTTATCGGGGGCGGCATAGCTCCAGATCGGTTCCTTGGGAGCAAACGTCCGGCCGTTGCGGGCATAGTTCTGCTTCTCGTACTTCGGAAGCACAATTTCATCGACCGTCGAGTAGTTCTGGCCGCCGGGGCGGTTGCTGCCATTATTATAAATCAGCACATGACCAGCCCCCGGCAGACCGTCCGTAATCCAGTGGGCGTTGTGTTGCTGGAAGAGCTTTTGATCGGCGACGGTACCGGCACGGTAGGCCCGCGGGTTCCCCCAACGATAGATCAGGTCGCCCCCTTTGTTCGATCGACCGCCGGTGTGTCCCTGCGCTTCCCGGGTCGAGGCACTATGATCGATGATCCAGATTTCACTGAAACCATGCACGCTGACCATGATCTGATCGAGTTGGGCGTTGTAGGCGACGGCGTTGATGTGCGTCCAATCGCCTCCCGGGCCACCGGGTCCGCCACCAAATCCTCCGGGACCACCGCGGCCCGGTCCACCACCAAAGCCGGGGCCATTCGGGCCACCGTTGGGTCCACCCGGTCCCGCGTTCGGACCTCCGGGTCCACCGGGACCGAACCCAGGTTGCCCCGGACCGTTCCCCTGAGGACCGTTGCCGGGAGGACCATTCGGACCGGGACCACCGGGGCCATTACCACCAGGGCCGGGGTTGGCGTTCGATGGCGGAGTAGGACCGCCCACATAACCGAGTGATCGCAACTTGGCCTGATCTTCCGGCCGAGCCATCATCTGATCGAAACTGCGGTCACCAAAGTTGACATCAACCAGCTCCGGGTGCTGAGCCACGCGACCGAAGTGCTCTTTGGTTTTGTCGTTGTCCTGAATCAGGTGATCCCAGACATGCCATTCCCAGACGATCTCTCCCGAGGTCGGACCAGTCGGCTTCACTTCCAGTATGGCGTCGGCGATGAGATGTTCGCCCAATCCATTCGGACGTCGGCCCGCCGCAATCGCTTCATCCTTGGTCTTCTTCTCGGAGACAATCATCAGGATGTTGCCGTTAGGCATACGCGTGATGTCATGATGAGGCATCTGGCGATCATTGACGTACTTGAAGTCCCAGACGAGGTTGCCATCCCAGTCGAATTCCTGAATGCGTCCTCCGCCCCCCGGTCCGAACTGTGTTTGCTCTCCTTGAGGCAATGACCCTGGCCGCAACAGATGGCCATTCTCCAACAGGTAGGCGGAGAGTGCCGGTCGACTGCCGCAGTTCCAGGTGTGGACCACGCGGCCTTCCATGTCGACAAGGTAGGCTTTTTCAGAATTCAAAGGAGAAATGAGGGTATAGCCGGCGAGGGCAGCAGGCAGATTGACATGCACGCCCGGCTTGCGTTCCGGTTGTGATGCTCCCGGATCAGGTCGGCCGGGGCCACGATTTCTGGGACCGCCATCCTGTGCAGTGACGCTCGCCAGTTGGCTGATGACGATCAGGCAGGCCGCCATGCCCAGTCCGGTCGCGATGGCGCGGGGAACAGTTCGAAACGCAGCAGTACCCATTGCGAGCAGGCGTGGTACCATGACGGGTTCTCCGGAGAAGGCTCGACTCTGAGAGGTGGCAAACCGATGCGGCCTCGACGTTCCATGCGAGAAACCAGAACACCCGGGGCCAGATTTTTCCACTTAGGGGGCAACTTACGGCGAATGAACGGCTTCCCTCTTGGGAGCCGTGAGATGAAGTTGCAACCGGGCACGGGCTTCGAGGGCCTGCAAGCGCGGGTCAGTCGGCAATTCCTGGCCGGTGATCAACAACGTGGCCTCCCGATGCCAGACCAGAAACTCCAGCCAAACCGGCCAAGGCCACGGTGTTTGCCCCAGCGATTGGGCTAGCCACTGGTCAATCTGCTGGTTGCGGAACTCATCGGCAAGCCTGAGAGTTTCGCGGGCCTGCTCAATCTGACCCTGGTGGTATTGAGCCATCGCCAATGTCGGACGCATCCATTCCTGATAGCCTGCGGACATCGGGCCAAAGTCATCGCGGTAATCTCGCTGGACTTGTTCCAGTGCTGCGGCTGAGTCACCGGTCCGCAAGGCCAACTGCACATTCAAGGCTCGATCAAACATCGGCCCGGGACCGCCCGGCCCCCCCATGTCCATTCCCTGACCCGGTCCTCCCATGCCGAAGCCGATGCGAAAATTCCGCTCTCGACGGGGAGATTTGTCAGGGTCGTCTGGCCGCGGTTTCTTCTCTTTTCGAAACGGAGGGGGGCCATCCATGGGACCGCGACCAAACCCTTTATCAGGGGGTTCCGGCGGCTCAAATTCGGCCAGCATCAACTGCAAGGCATCCAACGGATAAGGAGATTCCGGAGCGATCAGGCAACTGCGAATCGCCGTCATCGCCACAAAGGGGTCTGAGCTTTTTCCGACCTGTTCGCAGAATTTGAGCGTCAACTGTCGATAGCGCTCAGTGTCGCCCGTGGCATAAAACAGCAACGGCACTCCCGCCCAACCGGGACCGTTTGGAGTTGACCCAAGATCGAGCGCATGGGCGTAATCCGCGGCGGCTTCCTGCCATAGTCCCAACCGTGCCAGAAGCTGTCCGCGACCCGACCAGACTAGGGCATGTTCCGGCTGCAACTCTCCGGCCCGTTGATATTCGGCAGCTGCCTGTGACCATTGCTGGTCGTCGATATAACCCCGCGCCCGGTCAATCAGAATGTTGGATTCCTTCAAGCGGCTGGCAAATTCCACCGCCTCTTCTTGCAGTTGCTCTACCGCTTCGCGGGCTTCCATGGCCCGGATCGCCAGGATCGTGCTGACCGTGGTCCCCATAATCAGCGAGACCAGCACCATGGCCCCGGCGGTTAGCATCAGCTTGTTGCGGCGTGCGAATTTCCAGAACCGATAGGCTTTGGACGGAGCCCGCGCCTCGACGGGTTCTTCGTTGAGATACCGCCGGAGATCCGCCGCAAACTCGGCCGCGGAGGCATAACGATGGCGACGATCTTTCTCGAGAGCCTTCATCACGATGCGGTCGAGGTCGCCTTGCAACTGACTGGTGAGCTGCCTTCCATCCAGACCGCGATGTTGCGAGATCGTCGCGAGATTTGCCCCCAACGTCGATGATTTGCTACTGGGTGTCGGCGGCTGCTCTTCGCAGAGAATCTGCCGCAATTCGGCATACGAGGCGGCGGCCAGTCGCTTGGAATCAAAGGGGGTTGTCCCCGTTAACAACTCATACAGGACAACACCCAGGGAATAAATATCGCTGCGGGTATCGACATCGAGGCCGCTCATCTCTGCTTGCTCGGGGCTCATGTACAACGGCGTGCCCACAAGCTGCGCGAACCGTGTGTAAATGGTTCGTTCGGTGAGCGTCGGACCAATCGCCTTCGCCACGCCGAAGTCAATCACCTTCGCAACCGGTTGACCATCATGCAGCGTGACCAGCACATTCGAGGGTTTGATATCGCGATGGATGATCCCCTTCTGATGCGCATGCTGGATGGCCTGGCAAACGGTAATGAA
The DNA here is from genome assembly GCA_016125225.1 of bacterium. Lineage (GTDB taxonomy): Bacteria > Planctomycetota > Planctomycetia > Planctomycetales > Planctomycetaceae > DSVQ01. The sequence continues at coordinate 32,881 of WGME01000026.1, forward strand.
CAGCAGCAGCCGATCAGGAATCGATAACACCGCGCGATCGCAAAACTCGTTGATCGGAATCCCACGAACGAGTTCCATGACAAAGTAGGGTCGTCCCGAAGATGTGGCACCAGCGTCCAGCACCTGCGCGATGTGCGGATGATCCATCATCGCGAGCGCCTGCCGTTCGGCTTCAAACCGGGCTATGACCTCGCGAGTATCCATGCCCGGCTTGATGACCTTGAGCGCCACCTTCCGCTTCAGCGGTTCCGATTGCTCCGCGACAAAGACCAGGCCAAATCCCCCTTCGCCAATCTGTTCCATGAGGCGATAAGGGCCGATGACAGTGCCGGGTCGTTCGAGGATCTGGTTCTCAATGCCGGGTGAATTTTCAGCGGGTTGAATGGCACGTTGCAGTCCAACCCAGGCCGATTCAATAACGGACGGTGGCCGATCGAGCAGGAGATTTTCACGGTCATGAGCCCGCAGCAAGGCGGCCACGCGGTCTTGAAGTTCCGGCTGATGTTTGCAGGCTTCGTTGAGGTAAGCCGCACGTTCCCCTGGCGACTCGATATCCAGCGCGGACAGAAACACCTGCATTTCGGACGTGTCTGCCGTCACGATGAGGACTCAACACCTGGATCTGATGACGTTGATGCCTGCCAATGGGTACTTCCTAACATCATCCATGCGAGAAACCGAGCAGCATGGGGCCAAAGATTTGTTCCCCACGACGGACATCTCTCAGATCGTGGCCATTTCACGGACTAACCAGGCGCGGGCATAACTCCAGTGCCGTTTGACCGTCCGTTCCGAAAGATCCATCGCCGTCGCGACTTCGGGAACGGACAGACCGGCGAAATACCGGAGTTTGACGAGTTCGGCGAGTTCGGGATGCTCGGTTTCCAAGCGTTGCAATGCCACATCGAGAACCAGCAGGGCTTCCTCATCAGTCTCAGCGGCGGATGAGAAGTCCTCGGAAAAGGGTATCCGTTGCATCCCTCCGCCATGCTTCCCGGTCTGCTTCCGGCGAGCCTCTTCGATCAGAATCCGGCGCATCGATTCGGCGGCGGCGGCAAAGAAATGGCCGCGGTTGTCCCAGATTTCACCGGCTCCACTGGCCATCAACCGCACAAACGCTTCATGCACTAACGCAGTTGGCTGTAACGTTTTACCCGGCGACTCCTGACGCATTCGCTGGGCTGCAAGCCTCCGGAGTTCGTCATACACCAGGGGGAGGATATCGCCTGCAGAGAATCGCTGGCTGCGGGCGTTCAACCACTGTGTGATGTCGTCCGACTCCGGCAATTTCTCGATCCTGATCAGTGATGCGGGCATGATGCAGTTCCTCCTACGTACTAACCCGCAAGTCTCTGCCCATTCAACACCCTACGCCCGGATTGAGACCGCAGCAATCTCCTTTTGAGACGAAACCCCCGTGGAACCGCCCCACCGATCGAATCAATCCCCCTGTCCGGACCGATCCCTGAGCGGTTTTTGCCGTGGGGGAGACTCTGCAAAGAGGCTGTAAGCTGGAAAATGTCTTAGCCGTAAGGTGGCCAAGGTGGATCTTCACACCCAGCGCACCACCCTCGCCTGTAATCCGTGGTTCTACAATCGTCTGTTTTATGGCCGGGTTTTGATTACGGAGTGAGCACGATTTTGCCGTGCAGCGTTCCGGCTCCGGAGAGGGTATTCGCTTCCTGAATGCGGTGGGCTTCCGCAGCGGCGGACAAAGGCAGCGTGGTGCCAATGACTGGTTGCCAACGTCCCTCATCATACAGCGAGTTCAGTTGTTCGGCGGCGGCGCGTTGCTCATCGGGCTTGGAGTTGAACATCGCAAAGCCGATCAATCGCAGGTCTTTGACATAGAACGGCCCAATCGGGAACGCCGGCCGAGCCTGACGCCCTGCCATAATGACGACTCGCCCACGCGGTGCCATCAACGAAACGGTGCGATCCAATGTCGGTTCACGCTGTGTTTCAAACCACAGATGAATCCCACCATGCGGCATCGAGAACGCCCGGATCTGGTCATCGCAATCCTGATGGTTGTAGTTGACCACCTGGTCGGCCCCTAGACTGCGGCAGACGGCTTCGGTTTCCGGTCGACCAGCCGTGGCAATCACCTGAGCACCAGCGGCTTTCGCCAACTGCACGACGGCTGAACCGACTCCGCCAGCGCCCCCGTTCACAAGCACGACTTCGCCCGGCTTGATTCCGGCGTGCAGATACAATCCCAAGTGGGCAGTGAGACCCACAAGTGCCCCGGCGGCTGCCTGGCTGTCGCTCTCACCATCGGGCGTGTGGTACAGCCACCGCTCATCAACGGCGACACGTTCCGCGAATGTGCCTTGTCGACCGAATAAGCCCTGGTTGCTGCCCCACACCCGGTCGCCCACATGGAAGCGTTTCACCTGGCTGCCGACTTCGATGACCGTTCCCGCCACATCGCAACCGATGATGTAGGGGAATGTGGCCGCCATGGCGACACCGCCCCCGCGGATATAAGTATCAATCGGGTTGATCGACACCGCACCGACCTGAATGAGGACATCGCTCGGCCCGACCACAGGGTCGGTGAGTTCGCCATATTCAATGACTGACGGATCGCCTGTTTGACGAATGAACGCCGCGTACATATCACGTCTCTCCGAGCGGAGTCGAGAGATCATGCGGAAGATCGTTGTCGACGAAGCGTGACGACAATCGCTGCGAGGCCCAGGCACGATAACCCACTCACGACTGCCCCCCAATATACGGAGCGCGGACGGTAGCACCAAACTAACTGGTGGACCCCTGACGATAATTTCACGGCACGAAACCGACCGGACACGGGCGCATCCGTTACCAGCGCTCCATTAACCCAGGTTTGCCAACCCGGAAAATTGAGATCCTTCAACACCAGCTCTCCCCCGGTTTCGGATGTTGCCGTCACTTCGACGCGATGGGGTGCATACGATGTAATTGTTGCCATCGCGGTTGCATCGGCATCAACCCATGCGACTCGTCCCGGAGCCGAGAGCAAGCGGTAAAGATAAATCGGCTCGCCAAACCGGCCCCAGGCGGGGTTCAACAACGGGTCAAAGCCTCCTTGCACGAACTCGACCGGCCAGCCACGCGACTCCAATGGTTCAAAGGACAGAATGTGTGTGACGCCGGAATCCCGCAGCCAATCAACCCGCTCGGCTGAGTAAGCATGGAAATCGTCCGGAATGACCGGGGGGATTTGATATTGAGGATCAAAATACTCCGACGGTCCCAAACCCAGATAGACCGGCACTGCCGAAACCCCGAGCAACGTCGGCAGATTGGGCCCCGGTGCATACAACCGCACCGGTTGCGGCTCTGCCAAAAGAGTTTTGCGGAACGGGCTGTCATCACGGAAGCGGATGGGGGGTGTCGACACGGTGACGGCATAGCTGACCGTTCGCGGAAGCCACCACAAATCGGCCACCGTAAGCGACAAAACCAGGCCGATGATGTGCCATGACCAGCGCGGTCCGCACATCGCCACCATGCGCTGCGAACCCTGGCCTGCCAGAAGTGCGATGGCAAACGTCGTCAAAATCCCCGCTCGTCCCGGTCCGCGAAAGAAGTTGAAGCCGGGAACGGATTGCAGCAAGGGCATCAACCACCCTGTCGTATAGATCACACTCAGCACGGCGATGATCAGCCAGAATGCCGTCATGGGTCGCTCTGCGGGGTTCCGTAATCCCGACACGACTTGCATCACGGCGATAGCCAGCGGCAACAGGCCGAAGTAAAGGTAGGCCTCCACGCGATTGGTTCCCGACGGGAATCGCAACCAGGTCAGCTTGTTGAGCGCGGCATCCTGATCGATAGCCGGGTCGTACCAGACCCAGGGTAGGACCATTTGCGAGAGATACAGCGGCGGGATGTGGCCATAGCCGGGGTCGTGTTCGCCTCCGACATCGGCCCGCTGGCTGCGGGTCTTCAGTTCCCACGTCGGGAGTAATTGCACAGCAGCCAGCCCGACACCCAAGGCAAATGCGATCGCCACCCAAGCTACATTCTGGCGGTGTGATGCAGGGAATGCGTCACCGCTTGATGATCTCGAAAACCAGAACATCCAGCCAACAAATGCTCCCCAGAGGAGCCAGGTCAGAAAGGCGATCTGATAGTGTCCGCCGAGCAGTTGCAGACCGAGACTGAAACTCAAGCCGATGAGATACCGGGGCTGTTTGGTGACAAACCAGCCCTGCGTGCAGCCGATCACCAGCGGCAGATAAACGCCACCGAGAATCGCCCAATCCAGAAAAGCCCGCGGCGGGAACCAGCCATAAACATAGACCACCGCGGCTAACAATGAACCGGATAGGGTCAGCCCAATCTGCCGGGCACACCACGCCATCCCCAGAAAGGCGGCGATGTAATGCACGATCAATACGAAGCTCCAGGCGGTCGCAGTTTCCAGCCATCCATAGGCCAGCCAATGCAGCGGATAAACTGCCCCGGTCTGACTTTCGCCGAGTACTGGATACCCCTGTCCTACCAGCGGGTTCCACAACGGAATTTCCCCCGCTTGCAGACGGTCAGCCAGAAACGTCTTCTGTGGCAAGGAATACGAATAAACATCGCCCCCCACCAACCCGCCCCCCAGCCACAACCGGCCGAAAAACAGCATGGTCAACGCGACGGCGAGGATGATAGAAATGGTGGGAGTATGAATCGAACGACGGGCCTGCGCCATACGCTAAAACCATTCTCAATCAAAGAGCGTCTCAGTCAGACAGTTCTCTTCGATCTTGCCAATAACCTGGACGACGGCTGGTATGGGCAATTGCCAGAATCCAAAGCACATCATCGATCACTTCAAAAACCACGAGATAAGGAAAAACAGGAACGCGACGATAACGGGATGTTCCGATCAAGTCGGCATGGGAATTAGGATCAGCGATCACATGGTCCAAGGTTTCTTCAACCAGTGATGAGAAACGGTACGCCAATCGAGGCTCTTGCTCGAGGTACCACTCGACTGCCGCAGTCAACTCAGCTTGCGCGTCAGGATGGAAGCGTATCGGCAGCATACTGTTGGAGCCTTTCTCGCAGTTGCTGTTGTATAGTCTCCCAGGGAACCCCCTTTACCTTTCCACTCTTAATCTCAGCGGCGCGGCGCTCCAATTCGCCTAACCATTCTGGCGCTAGGTCAGAAATCGAGACATCTGACAAACTATCAAGTAAGTCACACATCAGACGCTCCCGCTCTGCCTCGGGCAATTCCAGAACAGTCGATAGAATGGATTGATACTGCGGGCTCATCGCATCTCCTTGTCATCACTGACCGTACCTCTTCACCATACCAACCCGGACAAATGCTTGCCGAGTCCAGTCTTCACCGAATCGTCTTCGGGGCCATCTGGCCTTCCGGGATGATGGTGACATAGGGTTGGTCTTTCAGGCGGCGATCGAAATCAGCTTTGGCGGCGGTGATCAACTCGGGATGTTCCAGCAATTCAATCGCGGCGGCCGATAAAAGCTGGGCGGCATAGATGGTGCCCTTTTCGCCGATCGTGGAGCCGATACTGGCGACGTTCTGCCAACAGTGCCCGGGACTGCCGACGGGAAAGCAACTGGTCCGCAGACCACACGTCGGCACATGCCAACTGATGTCGCCGACATCGGTCGACCCCCGCGCCAATGCCGTGCTGCTCGATAATGGATGCACCTTGTCATCCAGCGTCGTCGTAAAAGTCGTGCCGAACTGTTCGCGTAAGGGCTCCTGCAACCGCGCCGCAAAGGCATGTTCTTCCGGAGTAAATGTTGGCGCTGGCAACCGGTCGAACTGCTTCTGAATCAGTTCAGCCAACGGGGTGTTAGAAATCAGTTCGTGGCAGTCGGTATCAATCACGACGTTCAATTTCGTCTGCGACATCAGCGCCGCCCCTTTGGCGATGTCATGCACCCAGCGGAAGTAGCGTTCCACATCAGTGTGTTTATTCGCCCGCACGTAATACCACACTGTGGCGGATGCCGGCACCACGTTCGGAGCACCGCCCCCCTGCGTGATCACATAATGCAGCCGGGCATCTTCCTTGATGTGCTCTCGCATGAAGTTGACTCCGACGTTCATCAGTTCTACACCATCGAGTGCGCTGCGACCCTGATCCGGATTGCCCGAGGCATGGGCCGCCAGACCGCTGAAGGTAAACTTCGCCGAGATGAGGGCCTTCGATCCCCCATCCCAAACCTCGTTCTTGTTCGACGGATGCCAATGCAGACAGACATCCAGGTCATCAAAGAGACCGTCGAGGGTCATGTAGACTTTACCAATGGTGGTCTCTTCGGCCGGTGTACCATACAGACGGATGGTGCCGGGCAGCTTGCGGGCTTCCATCGCGGCTTTGACGGCGATCGCGGAACCCAGCGCACCGGCCCCCAATCCACTGTGACCACAGCCGTGTCCCGGGGCTCCTTCTGTCAGCGGATCGAGTTCCGGCGATACCTTCTGCGACAGGTCGGGTAACGCATCGTACTCCGCGAGAATCCCGATGATCGGTTTGCCGGAACCATAACTGGCGATAAACGCGGTCGGCATGTTCGCCACGCCAGTTTTGACGTCAAAACCCGCCGCTTTCAGTTGCTCGACCAGCAGTGCCGACGACTTGGTTTCCGCGAGCCCCACTTCGGCATATTCCCAGATCGCCCGGTTCACCTGACGGATCGTTGAGGCATTCTGATTCACATTTTCGATGGCGGCCTGCTGTGCGGGAGAGAAGTCCGCCGTCTGTGACCAGCCCAGCACTGGAACGCAGCAAATGAATGTGCAAATGAACCCTCGATGCATCCGATTCGCCTTTCTGACTGAACGTTTTCCGGCGGACAGCGCTGTCACATGGCAGTCGTGATCATGCTTGAGTGCCCGGCATTTGACAAGCATGCTCGCCACTCAATGATCGCCGTAGCCTTGCCCGGTAAACCCATGATTGTCACAGTGGCGCAACAGGGTTCCCTGTCTGCGATGCCGTTTCGCACATCAATCTTTCCGTCAGTAAAGCAGATATAAGACTTGGCTATGCTTCGTCGTGAATTTTTGCAATCAACATGCGGCCTGAGTCTGGCGGCAGTCCTGTCACCAAATTGGTGTACCGCAGCCGACCCACAAATGGCGGTCGAACAGGCTCATGCCGAAATCTGGCGGCGGTTTATCGATCGTCATGGCATTCTACTCGACTTCACCGATCTGGATGGTTCCGTCGATCTTCCCACGCCCGCGGAATGCCGCCTGGGTCAGCCGAACGCACTCGGTTGGTGGTCGCCCATCGAGAATGGGGCGATGTTCAATGGTATGTATATGGATGCAGCCGTGCTCCGCTGGCAGCAGACACAATCGGCCGAAGCAGCCAGCCAGGCCCGCCGGTTGATGGAAGGCCTGCTCACACTCAATTCCATCAGTGAACGCACGGGCTTTGTTGGTCGCGGGGTGAGCACTGATGGCCGCTCGCATTATCCGATGGGGTCCAACGATCAGACCTTGCCGTGGTTTTATGGACTCTGGCGGTATCTCGAATCAGGGTTAGCGACCCCGGAAGAACGGCAGCGCATCGTGACACGGATCACGCAGACCGCCGAGGCCATTCGCGATCTCGATTGGTCAATGCCCGCTGAAGAACCATTCCATCGACGCGGATCGTTTGCTGGCTTTGAATTCGACAGCGCTCCGCGATTGCTGTTTGTGTGCCGCTTGCTGCACCATGTCTCGGGTGATTCCTCTTGGGGCACATTATACCGGCAGTCTCTCGAAGCTCGGGGCGGAACCGAAAACCTCAGTCGACGGGAGATCTGTGCCCGGGGTATGGTGTTCCACTATGCGAAGTATCATTCCTGGACCTCCTGCAGTAGTGTGGCGGTCCTTCGCTCGTTGTGGGAACTCGAAGACGATCCGGCTGTGAAGGCCGATTACGCCCGCGGCTTGCAGGCCAGTGCCGATCTGGCGGTGAAAAGCCTTCCCTTGGCCTACAAGTTCGATCACAACGACCCAACGGTGTTCGATCCTGACTGGCGGATGATGAATCGATTCTGGCAGCCCCAGACAACCGAGCAGGCCGCACAAGACCTGGCACATCGACAATTAAAAGAATTTCTCAAAGTCTCGCCGCGACGTGCCAGAGAGACCGAGTTTGTTCGTGAACCCACCTCCGCCGCGTGGGTGGTGAGCCTGGCCCCGGACAAAGACGTGCTGCGGCAACGAGCTCCAGAGATCGAGCGTGTCATTGCCCATTACGATTACACGCGGCTGTATTACTCGCAGTTCTTCTGGGTGGAAGCAGTCTGGTGGCGTATGAAAACGATCTGAGCGCAGACGCCAATTGTTTCCCTCGGAACTTGATCTCAGCGATGTTCTATTGGCGGCGGCACGCGAAATTTCACAATCCGTTGATTCCCCGCGTCGGCAATGTAGAGGTAGCCTCGCTTGTCGAAGACCATGCCGTGCGGATGGAGTAGTTGCCCCTCGGGTTTGTCAGTGCCTTCGATACCGAACAAAAATGTGCCGTCAGGATCGAAGTATTGCACACGATCATTCAGGCTGCTGACCAGAATTCGATCGTAGGGATCGACGGCGATACCAATGGGGCCCAGGGTTGGTGACTTCTCGTTGAAGGAATAGCTCCCGAAACCGCCGGGCTCATCCGATTTGTTCCCCCAGCGCTGCAGGAATTTCCCTTGAGGAGAGAACTGATATACCAGCCCGGCTGCCCCGGCGGTGGCATAACAACGGGCCTGGCGATCTAAGGCGATGAAGTGCGGTCCGCCAAATCTCGAACCCGCAGATTCCGGCGGACCGAATTCGCCATCCCCCCGGCCATATCCGCCCCACTGCTGCAAGAAGTCACCCGCAGTCGTCAGACGTTGAATGCGGTGATTGCATTGGTCCGCGATCAGCAGTTGGCCATCTGGAGTGAAGAGGATGCCGCCGGGTTGTTGAAATTGTCCTGCATCCTGTCCTTTGGTGCCCCACTCCCGTACCAGTTCGCCAGTCTCGCGGTACACACCCACCTTGTGACCGACCATGAACGTCAGATAAATTAGATCATCGGGACCAATTGCAATCCCGCCGATCATGGTGCTTTTGCGTTCCGGGTTATCACGCGGGAGGGGGAATTCACCGAGATAGACGCCGTCTGTCGAGAATTTCTGAATGCGGGCATTGTTCAAATCGGTGACGAACAAGACCTGATGAGAATTGAAGGCCAGGCCAATCGGTGAATGAAACTCACCAGGACCCTCCCCCCGCTGACCCCATTCCAGCACGAATTCGTACTGCATATCAGCAGCAAGTAGCTGACATCTTCGTCCACTAACAAACGCAGTCAGCAGAAGAATCCCTGCAAGGAACAATCGCCGCTGCATGATGAATTCCTTCTGAGCAAAAGGATGTCGGCAGACTTTCAAAACGCGTGCACGCGATTCTTCTCGTGATAGTTTTCTTGGCCTTGGCAATCCTACACGATCAAGTCGTGCAATCCACAAGTCGAGATGTTTAATCAACATGGGCTGGGGCTAATCGTTCGTCGGAGAGTTCCAAGCGATACAGCATCTGATTGTAGTCGTACCGTGGTGTGCGGTGGTCGTTACCGGAGAAGGTGTGCGTATAGGTCCCCTCGATATAAATCACGCGGCCACGATCGACATCGAACTCGTAATGATGCCGCGGATTGTAGAACGAATACTTGTCGTGCGTGATGATCTTCACGGCAGGTCCGAACGGGCCGGTGAAGTCTTTCGCTTCAGTGTACCAGACTTCGCCAAGCATGGATGTTCCGCCGACTTCCGTGGCGATGAGAACCCAGCGATCACGGTACGGGTTCCAGCGGACAGTCCCGCGATGGGCCACCACAGTTTTGCCGTTACTGGCAGCTTTGAGATGCCAGCGGGCGGACTCGACAGGTAAGTGCCCCTCTTTGATCCATTCGGCTTCTTCGACGCCGTTGAGTGCCGGAGTATTGCGTTTCCAGTCGTAGACGATGGTACCAACGGCATCGCGTTCCAACTGGTGGTCCTTCAAAGTGGTCCCGGGTTTCAAGGGCGTGAAGGCTTCGTACTCTTTCAGGTCGAGAAAGTCTTTGAGAGTTGCCTTCACACGTAGATTTGGAAAGGGATCACCAAAGACGATGAACTCTTCGCCGCCATTTAGGGTGAGTCTCTGCGCATGCCCATAGGGGAAGGCGGGACTCGTCAGCGGAATGGTCGTGGCATGCTCGAACGATCCCTTGGCCCCATTCCACACGCAGATCCCCCGGCGATAGATTTCCAGTGGCGGGCGGATTTTGGCATACGCCGCCAGCATCAGCGAGTCACGCTGACCATCTTTGACGACCGACACGCCGTCGATCCAGGTGGGACCCTGGCCGATCATCTGGCAGACACCTCGGGCAAAGCCGTCCTCATCCGTGAGGTAGTCGTAGTCCAAACCGTACCGTGTGAACGTGGACTCCTTTTGTAGGGGCAAAGCAAACGGATCGGAATTCTGCCTGTTCGGTAGCGGTGTGGTGGCTCCCGTCATATGAAAATGACCGAGCGGATAGCTGATACGATTGGTATCGCCCCAGAACCAGTAAATCTCATTCCGATAGACCGCCGCCTGAACGCTGTCATAGCCGGTGATCTTCGCCCGAAGCAGCAAACCCTCTTCGGGAGGAAGATGCCCGGTGAGGACGCTGTCCCGATAGATATCGGAACCACTCAACCGGCAAACACGCTCGGCGATGTTGAGCCGCGTGATTTCCAACTCCGCCCGCTCTCCCGGCGTGGTCTTCAGTTTCGCGCCCCGAAAGCCGAACCCATCGGGCCGATACGCATAGCCGTGACTTTTGACCGAGAACCAGACTTCGGTATCCATCAGACCCGGTTCATCGAACGCGACGATGCCGGCACTATCGGTGACATAAACGACGCCCGCCGTGGTTTCGAGTTCGACGAGTGGCACACCCCGGCGCGTCACATCATCGACGACCTGAATTTCGAACGGAGCGGACCAGCCTGCGGCGAGCAGCCAGAGAGTCAGGAAGTTGGTCATACTGACGATTCCGTGAAGTTTTACGATCAGGCTGAACAAACCTGTGCCATCTTGGCGCGCACTATTCGCTGAAATACCCGGCAGCCAATGTGCGATTTCATCAGTATACCAGATCATTCTGCGGGAATGCGGTACGACCCCCGGGAACTGGCGGGGGTGGAATGCCGGTTGCTGCAGCATTTTTTCCCGTACCCGCGTAAAACGTCCGCGCATCGTCTACCATTCTGGTGTTTGACGAATCCATTTTCACCGATGGCGAATGTGACCGACTGATGACCACCTCGACACCGCTGCAGCTCGACATTGAACTTCTCTTTGGTCTGTTGGATACCGTGCTGGAAGAGCAGCATGGACCTGAGGCCGTAAAGCTCTTGAAACAACTCCGTGGACTGGCGAAAGAACGCCGGGTCGGTGTGCCTGGAGCGGGAGATCGCCTGGTCTCCACGATTCATGGCCTCGATGAGGGGCAACTCACCACGGCCGTCCGTGCTCTGAGCATTTCCTTTGACCTAGCCAACCTCGCGGAAGATCTGCAGCGTGTCCGCGTCTTGCGTGACCGGGAAACCAGTTCACCGAAAGTCCCCCGCAAAGAATCGGTTGGTGATGGCATTCGTCGACTGGCTGCGGCTGGGTTATCCGCGAGTGCAATTCAGGATCTGCTCAATCAACTCCGGATCGACCTGGTCTTTACGGCCCATCCCACCGAGGCCAAACGCCGGACGACCCGCCGCGTCTTGAGGCGGCTGCGGGAAACCGTGCGGGATATGTCGACGCCGACCGCTGATGCCAGCGAACTGTTGAGCAATCTGACGTTGTTATGGCAGGTCGATCCGATCCGCCCTACGCGGCCCACGGTCATGAATGAACTCGATCGGGGGTTGTTCTTCTTCGATAACCTTTGGGAAGTGATCCCCGAACTGCGTCGTGACCTGCGGACCGCGTTGGCCGAAGCCTACCCCGATCAGACATTTCAGATCCCCGCCTTTGTGACATTCGGTTCCTGGATCGGCGGCGATCGTGACGGCAATCCGTTTGTGACGGCCGAGGTCACCGGCCAGGCATTAGAACGCCTGAGGCGTGCGGCGATCGAACGGCATCTCGGTGTCTGCCAGAGTCTGATTCAACTGTTGGTCATGTCGTCGCACTCCGTGGTTGTCGAATCCGAACTCACCGAAGCCCTCAAAGCCGCGATGAAGAAGTCATCAGCGATCAAAGAAGCCGTATCGGGTGTCGCGGAGGTCGAAGTTTACCGCCGCTGGTTGAAGGTAATTCAGGTACGTCTGCAATCGACTCTCGCAGCCGCCAGTGGCACACAATCCGAAGGGATCATGTACCGCGATGCCCATGAACTTTCGGCTGATGTGCAATTGCTGGCTGACAGTCTGACTCAACACAAAGGTCAGCGGATTGCCAGGTCCTTACTCGATGCCTGGCTGGACCAGATTGAAACGTTCGGTCTGCAGTTCGCGGCGCTCGATGTGCGGCAGGATTCCCGTGTGCATGTCGACGTGCTCAAGGAAGTCTTTGCCAAAACCGGCCAATGTGCGGACTATGCCACCGCATCGGAAGCCGAGCGGTGTGAGTTGTTGACCACGGAACCGACCGTCGGCAATGAAATTCTGCAAGGACTCTCGGAACAAGGGCGTGAAACCTTATCCCTGTTCAAACTGCTGGTGCGGATCGTGCGGGCGCACGGTGTGGAACGGCTGGGCGGCCACGTCATCAGCATGACGCATTATCCCAGCGATCTGCTCGCCGTGTTGTGGTTCTGGAAATGGGCCTGGAAAGCGACGCCGGGCGATGGTTCCCGCAAGCTGACTTATCTGCCGATCATCCCGTTATTTGAAACGATTGATGACCTGCGGCGTGGTCCCGAAATTCTGACCGATTTGCTGGCGATTCCGCAGTATCAGGAATACCTGCGATCATCGACGACTGGCCAACCGACGCAAGTGGTGATGGTTGGTTATTCGGACAGCACAAAAGACGGCGGCTATCTCGCGGCGTGCTGGGGACTGTATCGCGTGCAGGATCGGCTGGCCGAAGTCGCCAGCACGAATGATCTGAAGCTGGTCGTTTTCCATGGGCGGGGTGGTGCGTTGGGCCGCGGTGGTGGTCCGGCTGCTCGAGCCATTCTGTCGTTGCCTCCCAAGTCGGTCGGTGGAGCCCTCCGCATGACCGAGCAGGGTGAAGTCCTTGCCGAACGATATGACGACCCGCAGATCGCCAAACGGCATCTCGAACAGGTGACTTGGGCGACCATGCTGGTCTCGGCTGAGCCACAACCCGTGGTGGAATCATCGTGGCGGGAACTTGTCGACCGCATGTCGGTCAGCTCGTTCCAGTTCTATCGCCAACTGGTCGAACATCCCGGGTTTCTCGCCTACTTCGATCAGGCGACGCCGATCTCTGAGATTGAACGGTTGCCGATCGGTTCGCGTCCTTCTCGTCGACGGGAACGCAAATCGTTGTCTGACTTGCGAGCCATTCCCTGGACGTTCGCCTGGACCCAAAGCCGCCAGTTCCTGCCCGCCTGGTATGGACTCGGTACGGCCCTGTTGGCGGAAGCCCAAACCGACGGGGATAGCTGGACGACATTGCAACTGTTGTATGGCCGCTGGCCGGTCTTCCAGGCGATGATCGATAACGCCGTCCTCGCCCTGGCCAAGGCCGACCTCGGTATTGCCCAGCGGTATGCCGAAATGACCCCGGCCGACAGTCCGGCCCGTCAGGTCTGGTCGCTCATCGAAGCCGAATTCCACCAGACGAAAGCCGCCGTGTTGATGATCACCGGCGAGCCGGAACTGCTGGCCAACACGCCTTGGCTGCAGCGCTCGATTCAGGAACGCAATCCCTCGGTCGATCCGCTTAACCTGATCCAAATCGAACTCATCAAACGCATGCGGACTGCGATGGACGGTGGCGACGAAGAAACCGCCACCCGCCTCGGTGAACTCGTGCGGCTGACCATTCAAGGAGTCGCGTCTGGCTTGCGAACCACGGGTTGATCACTGAGACGCCCAGGGATTGCAATCCCTGGGCGTCCGGGCTTCGATCATCGCCGTCAATCCGTTACCATGCCGGAATTCTGATTCCGGAAGGACAACGGATGGTCCGCGATTTCGTCAATGAGTCACTGTCTCACGATCCCATTCACGGGTATATCCCGTTCATTGCGCGCAGCGGTCTGCCCGAAGGTGAAGTCGCCGAGCAGGACATCATCGACCATCCGTGGGTGCAGCGGATGCGACAGATTCACCAGCTGCAAACGGCCTGGTGGGTCTTTCCGTCAGCCGAGCACATGCGGTTCCAACACATCCTCGGCGCAATGCACCTTGCCTCGCTGGCGACCGAGCATTGGTACGATTCGCTGGTCGAAGCCTGCCGCAATGTCCCTTCGCGGGCCTACGTCGAATCACTCCTGCGAATGGCGGCACTGCTGCACGATGTCGGTCACGGTCCATTCGGCCACTTCTTCGACGATCATTATCTTGAACAATTTGGCATCACGCATGAAACCATTGGTGGTGTGATCATCGAACAGGAACTCAGCGATCTCTTACGTAAGATTCGCCGGAATCCGCGTGGGCAGCTGCAGCCTCTGGAAGAACTCGATCCGGCACAAATCTCGTGGCTCATCCGGCGACCACGACCGGGCACCGCGGGCGAGGAAGGCCATCCCGACTGGTTGAAGAAACTGCGGTCGCTGTTCAGCGGTATCTACACCGTCGACAATATGGACTTCGTGCTGCGCGATGCCTACATGACTGGCTACAGCACCAAAGCCTTCGACATCTCCCGCATCTTGCATTACTCGTTCTTCACGCCGGCCGGCCTCACCATTCATGCACGGGGCATGCAGACACTGATTCACTTTATCGAAACACGGGCCAATCTGTTCCGCGCGGTCTATTTCCATCGCACGGTCCGTGGTCTCGATCTCGCCTTGGAAGACCTGTTCCCCGAAACGATGCCGCACCTGTTCCAGGGCAATCCCATCGAGAACCTCACGGCGTATCGGCACTTCACCGAATCGAGTTTTCTGGTCGATGTTCATCGCTGGGCTGATGCTACCGATCCCGCATTGCACTCGCTTGGTCAGAAGTGGCAGTTGATTCTGTCGCGACAGATGCAGTGGAAAATGGCCTGCGAAAAGACACTCCACTTCCACACCGGCACCGCCGAGCGCACTTCGATCTTCTCGGCCCCCGATCTCGTCATGCATCGCTTGCGGGAAAAACTCCCGAAGGCGATCCGCGAGATTCCCTTGAAGATCGACGTGGCTCGGCACTATCACCGTCCGAGTGGACGGTTGCCAGCCGGTGGTCAGAACTATCTGCTTGACCCATCACTCGGCGATACGCAAGAACTGCACGATGACGAGTTGTTCCGAGCCCTCCCGGTGAGCTTCTGCATCTTCCGCGTCTATTCGAAAGACCATCAATACGATGCCGCAGTGACGAAAGCCTTGAATTCCATCCTCGGTGATGCCGTGGACGCAAAGACGAATATGTGAGTGAGTCGCGGGACAAGCCGCAGATCTCAGGACAAGCAGTCAACCGGTCTCTCCGATTTTCCCTTATGACTGTCTTCAAAACACGTCGATGAGCGGGGCTCCCAAGTGCTGGCAGGCAGATCCTGATCAGTAGCGGTGGTTGCTCAACCGAACATCTCGCCGCCTCGGGTTGCGAATTCGTGGCGATTCTTTCACTCTGTAGCGGTGGCGATGGAACGGGGGTGCTGCCGTTTTCCGCCAACAGACGACGAAGGAATGCCGATGGTCGATGTGGTCGAATTGCTGGCGGATCTGGTCCGCTTGCCGAGTATCAATCCAATGGGTCGCCCCATTACCGGGCCGGAACTGTTTGAAGTCAGGGTCTCGAATTACCTCTGCGAGTATCTGCAGAAACTCGGCGTGCCTTGGGAGCGGGTCGAAATCGCTCCGGATCGCGCGAACGTGCTGGCCCGCTTTGAGGGAACGCCCGGGCAACCCACGATCGTGCTCGACGCCCATGAAGATACCGTGCCGGTGGAAGGCATGGTCATTCCGCCGTATGAACCGACCATCAAAGACGGCCGGATGTATGGCCGCGGCAGTTGCGATGTCAAAGGGGGACTGGCGGCGATGCTGACCGCCTTCACGCGGCTGGTACAGAATCCGCCGAGTGTCCGGCCGACCGTCGTCTGCACGTTCACCTGTGATGAAGAATCGACCAGCATCGGCATTAACCATCTGACCGATTCGTGGTCAGGGAAAGTGCCCGCCTACAAGTTATTGCCCAAAGCGCCCGATGTCGCCATCGTGGCGGAACCGACGTTGCTCGATGCCGTGGTGGCCCATCGTGGAGCGATTCGCTGGCAGATTTCGACGACCGGCCGGGCGTGTCACAGTTCCAAACCGCACGAAGGCATCAACGCGATTTACCGCATGGGGCAGGTGCTGGAACATCTCGCCGCCTATGCCGAGTGGTTGCCGAAGTCGCGGCCGGAACATCCGCTGTGTGGACCGTCGACCTTGAGCGTGGGGGTGATCGCCGGGGGCATCAGCGTGAATGTCGTCCCCGACCGCTGCACCATCGACATTGATCGCCGCGTGTTGCCGGGCGAAGACGGTTCCAAGGTCATTCCCGAAGTGAAGGCGTATCTCGCAGAACGGCTCGACTTCGAGGTGGAGCACAGCCTGCCAAACATCGCCAGCCCGGCTTTGGGCAATGAACTCAATGGCGACTGGGCCGCGAAGTTGCTGAAGACGGTCGAACCGATTATCGGCGAGAAGAAACAGATCGGCGTGGCCTACGGCACGCATGCATCGCGGTTCGCCCAGGCGGGCGTTCCGGCGGTGGTCTTCGGTCCGGGTGACATCGCCCAAGCCCACACGAAAGACGAATGGATCTGCCTGGAGTCGCTGCGCCAGGGAATGGAATGTTACTATCGGTTCATCACGCAGACGTGGTGAATGAGCCGAGTGATGAGTGGCAAGTGCCTAGTGCGTAAAATGGAAGACCGGCCACGCGGCGGTGGCGGCTTTAACCCTGAACTCTCAACCCTAGACCCTCAATCTTCCCATGACTTACAAAGTTCTGATGCCGATCGGTGATGCCACCGAAGTGATGGACACCCTGTACCCCTACTTCCGCTTGCCGGAAGATGGATTTGAAGTGGTGGTCGCCGGGCCGGAAGCGCGGAAGTATCACGGTGTGATGCACGAGATTCCGCCCGATGCCAGCATTCCGTGGGACATCACCCGCGAACAGCCGGCGTACCACATCCAGGCGACGGTGGCCTTCCGTGATGTGAACCCAGCGGACTATGTCGGCCTGTTTCTCTCAGGCGGCCGAGCCCCGGAATACATCCGCTATGACCAGCATCTGCTCAAACTGACGCAGCACTTCTTCAACGAGAAGAAGCCCATCTGCAGTGTCTGTCATGGTGTCGAAATCGCCGCGGCCGCCGGCTGCATTAGCGGTCGCACCCTGACGTCGGTTGCCAAGTGTGCGCTTGATATCACCTCGTTCGGCGGGAAGTATGTGAACGCGGCGGTGCATGTGGATGACAATCTCATCAGCGGCCGCACCTGGCACGATAACACACCGATGATGCGGGAGTTCGTCCGTGCATTGAAAGAGTATGTCGCGCGCTAATCGATGTCATCATCAACGAACGAGGCCCAGGGATCGCTATCCCTGGGCCTCTTTTTTCATCAGTACAATTCACGCTTTACCAACTCGGTTTCTCCGGCGGTGGCGGCAGCTCTTCGTAGCCGCGTCGGTCGAGCTTGCGGATTTCGGCGACGGTCTCGGTGACATCGCCGTTCATGCTGAAGGGTGACGGAACTTCGCCGCCATCAAACTGGGTGTCGCTTGTCCGCGATGCCTGTGCTATGGCCAGCGTCTCCTTCGCGATCTGCGGGACAGCGGCGGCCATCATCTTCGGGAAGTGACCAATCGCCGCCGAACGCCAGTCGTCGCCGGTCTCCAACCGCATGGTCAAGACTTCGGCCTTCAATACCTGGGAAGCAAACTCTTCGATCGAACCGGCCCCCTGCGAGGCATCCCACGGTTTGGCGGCCATTTGTAGTCCATCACGCAAACTTTCGGCGACCGGCTGGGCTTTGTCGGACCAGACGATTTCCGATTGCCCGGCAGATTGCACATGAATGATTCGTTGCGGCTTAAAACGGTACAGCACCTCCAGCACGGCCCGCGTTTCGGGTTCGCTCGCCGGTCCTGGACCGGACGATTCGCCGGGGCGATATCCCGCCGTGGGAAAGTTCTGATTGAGATTCACGCCATGATCATTGGCCAGTGACTTTACAGTCAAACCGTCGGGATTGGGATCACGCAGTAAGACAATTTGACGGCCCTGTAGCATTTCCGGTGCGTCGCCCAATTGCTGACTGAGGCTGTCGATCCATTTCACCGCGATGCGGTCGTCGCCGTTCAGACCGCAGACAATCAGGGAGAGTTCCCCGGCATTGCCGTACTTGCGGATGTGAATCGGTTTGCCCTTCACACTGTAGCCGACGATTTCCCAGGGCGACGCCACAGGTTTGGTGGCTGGTGGCTTGGCAGCGATGGTTTCCGGTTCCCGCGGGACCGGGTTGGAAATAGTGAGGGTGGGAATGCGGCCAGAAGAGACCACACCGTCAGCGAGTCCCAGATCGATGACTTGCCAGACGGGTTCCGGGCCTCCGCTGGGAGGCGAATGGATCACCCGCTCTTCGTGATCGGATTCCACATGGATCACCGGCCTGGCCAGAGTGATCGCGGAAGACTCCGCTTGATCCGAAACAATCTCGGAGGGAGACACTTCGGTTGGTGGTTGTGAGAGTTCATTTTCGCGCTGGACCAGCGCGGCGGACACGGCGACAAACAACACCGTGGGCGCAATCCACAAAGACAGACGCATGGATCCCTCCTTCATACGGCGTGGGGGAACGCCGGTGGAAAGAACGAAAGCCTGAAAGCGAGGCCGTGTCACCGAGGGGTGACCTAATCTTCATCAATGCCCAGGCGATACTTCAGTTGCTCGAACTGGCGGGCAAACTCTTCGCTGGAAGCATGTACGTGTTCCGCTTCCGTGATGAACTTCATGTCCTCGTTGCAATTGAGGCCGAAGTCATCCAGCGTGTCCTGGAAGTCGACCAGCTCCTGGCCGTACATCACCAGCAGCTTGTGTTCATCGAGCTGCACTTCGAGAGGAATCTGCGGGTTGAGCACCGCGATTCCCGTGCAGCCATCATCAATCAACAGGTCTTCGAAGTCGTACAGAATGCTCTTGAGAACCGGCAGATCGATCTCTTCGCGATACAGATCCTGATGTCCATGTCGCCGATCATGACTGGTTTCCAGCACAACATCGACGGTGTGACCTAGCGGTGCCAGCAGTTCCACGAAGGCATCCATCAGATGTTCGCGGCTGACGGCAGCCATGATCACCGGAACCCGAATGCCCGACTCTTTATCTTTATAATGATCGTGACGATAACCGGCTTGCGGAACCACCTGCAGATCATAAGACGGCCGCACGGCATCGCTGAGCATAAAGCTCCCATACCGCGCAATCCGCAAATGCGTTTCCAGCTGTTCTTCGCTCAAATTGTCAAAGCTACTACGTCCGTGACGGGGTTTTCCATCGCGGTACGTGTTCTTGAAAAACTTCTTCAAGAACCCCATGGCAAGCACTCTTCTTTTGTGCCGTGACTTCGGTCTCTCGGGGGAACTCCCCGGGAGCAGCCCCAGCCGGATTGGCAGGCCGAACCGCGTCACTTTCACGATCCGACGGGCAAATCTAGCACGCGCCAGTGATGATGCGGCCAAGTCCTGAAAATCTTGCGGTGAATTTCGAGTTCGGGAGGCAGGAGTACCGTTCAGGTAAGGACCGCCGACTTCGTTGACTTTTCGGCGGTTGTTGCCGGCCGTCATCCCGCGTGTTGACCTTTGCACTCAACAGCCGGTTCCAGACAAGCCGCTGCCAGGCCATCGCGGCTCTCTGACAATGCAACCTGTTCAGAGGGGGAGGGGCTCGCGGAATTTTTGACGTAACCGGAGATTTCGTGTTACCGATTTTGTTTCCAATCGATTATTGTCAATGTCATCAGCCGTTCGGTTCTGAATGCGTTCAGCAAATTTGTTTCAGGTTTCGGCATGTCCCCTCGTTCGGAAGCCGCCGATCTGTCTCCACGCACCGGTGATATGGCAGCGATTGAACCGCTGCTGTTGCCGGACGCCAGCGATGCCGGTCTCGTCCGCCGCTTTCAATGGGGCCTCGCTGGCCTGGTGATGAGCCTGATCTTCCATCTCTGGTTGGTCAGCATGCTCGCCCACTGGATGATCGAAGAGCAGTGGGCGCTCTCGCCGGAACCGATTGAAACTCGCTTCCACAACGATGTGGCTTCGGAAGAAGAGGAAGTCACCATCGTGAATTATGAACTGGCCAATCCCGATGATCGGGAACTCGATCAGCGCACCGCCATCAATGCGGTGAGCATCGGGCAGGCACAGTCGGAGCATATGAGTCAGAAGATGGCTCCGACGTCGCTTAGGGAACTCGATCCCACACGCACCCAGCGTCCGATGTACGATGTCGCGGAGGGTCGCAAATTCAGCGATCGATTGGTCGTCCCCGGCACCACGGGCGAATCGCTCATTCAGATGGATGCGGCGTTGGACCGCGTGACTTGGGAAATTGCCGGGCACCTGCAGGATCGCAAAGTGCTGGTGGTCTGGCTGCTCGATGCATCGGGGAGTCTCACAGATCAACGTCGCACGATTCAAAAGCGATTGAAACGCATCTACGGAGAACTCGACGCCCTGAAGAATGAGGGACAGTTCGCGTTTCAGGACCAACCCCTGCTGACGGGTGTGGTGGCCTTTGGTCAGGGCACGCAGTTTCTGACTCGTGAGCCCACCGAACAATTCGAGGAAATTGAAACCGCATTCTCGGAATTGCAGAACGATGCCAGTGGCGTCGAAAATGTCTTTACAGCGGTTTCACAAGTGATGGACCGCTGGTCGCATTACCGCATCGATCATGGCCGGCGCATTCTGCTGCTTACGGTGACCGACGAAGCGGGTGACGACCACGGCCGCCCGCTCGATCTGGCCATCGCCAAATGTCGCCGCTATGGCGCGTTGGCCTACGTCATTGGCCCCGCAGCCCCCTTCGGTCAACGCCGCGGCTATGTCCCCTACATTGCTCCGGAAGATAGCCAGACCTATCAACTCCCCGTCGATCTGGGCCCCGAAAGTGTCGTCGTTGAAACCATCGATCTTCCCTTCTGGTACAACGGCCCCCAGTACCGCAATCTGTCATCGGGCTTTGGACCCTATGCACTCTCACGGCTGGTAAAGGAAACCGGGGGCGTGTACTTCATGACCAACATGACCACGATGGCCGGACTCGCGACCATTGGCTCATACGACTCGCATATCATGAAAGCCTTTGAGCCCGACTACGGTTATGGCTCGCCGCAGGAGTTTCTGAATGACATGGCGAAGCACCCCATTCGCGCGGCGGTCTTTGCGACGGCTCAATACAGTCAGAACACAAATCTGAAAGCGGCGGGAACGCCACAGATGTCGTTCGTGCTCAACCCGCGCACCTTCCGGCAGACCTTTGCTGAAGCCCAGAAGTCAGCCGCGATCACGCAACTGGCGGTCGATACCATTCTGAATCAGATGCCCGGCAACGTGGACAAGCTCTACGATGCGGAACCGTCACTCCGCTGGCGGCTCGATTTCAGTTTGAACTATGGTCGGCTGCTGGCTCATAAAGTGCGAGCCCTCGAATACAACGCCTGCCTCGCAGAGTTGAAGGTCAAATATACCGAGGTAGATATCGCCAACTCCGTGAATCGCGTGATCCTGCGTCCTGATCGTGAAGTCGGTTTCGCGGGAGGCATGAAGCGTCTGGCCCGCACGGCTGAACAACATCTGCAACGGGTCGAGAAGGAAGCCCCGGGCACCCCCTGGGCGGTACTGGCGTCGCGTGAGTTGCAAGACGGCTTTGGCTTGCGGGTGATCGAGCAGTATGTGCCGCCTCCACCACCGCCGAAGCCGAACCCCAATCCGACGGCTCAGCCGAAACCCAAAGCTCGGCCCAAGTTCGAGCCTCCGGCGCCCGGTCCGCCACCGAAACCTCCGGTCGCCAAAGCCCCGCCGCAGTTGCCTAAGCTGTGATCATCAACGGCCGCAGTTGATAAGTCATTCCGGTTGTGTCACCTGATTGTGATTTCTGCCGTTTTGAGGTAGAATTCGCACTTCCCAAGCGTGTGGAATTCATTTTCGCAAAGCGTTCCACTGCAATCGGTTATGGCATGAGGAGGCCTCGCGTTGTCGACAGGTGGCGGAGACGATATCGGAGCAGACGGAACTCAACCGCAGAATGATCCTCGCGTGGTCCCCGTGGCCATTCAGGACGAAATGCGGACCAGCTATGTCACCTATGCGATGAGCGTGATCATCAGCCGGGCGCTCCCCGATGTGCGCGACGGACTGAAGCCCTCACAACGCCGCATTCTGGTCGCCATGAACGACCTGAATCTCGGCCCGAGTTCCGGCCGTGTGAAGTGCGCCAAAATCTGTGGCGATACCAGCGGTAACTACCACCCGCACGGCGAAGGCTCGGTCTATCCCACGCTGGTCCGCATGGCCCAGAACTGGAACATGCGGGAAGTTCTCATCGATAAGCAGGGGAACTTCGGGTCACTCGCCGGTCTGCCTCCCGCGGCGATGCGTTACACGGAAGCCCGGTTGTCGGCCGTAGCCGCCGAGATGATGGACGACCTCAAACGCGACACGGTCGACTATGTCTTCACCTACGATCAAAGCCGCCAGGAACCGGTGGTGCTGCCTTCGCGGTTCCCCAACTTGCTGGTCAATGGATCGACCGGGATTGCGGTGGGGATGGCGACGAGCATCCCGCCCCATAATCTTGGCGAAGTCTGTGATGCCGTCACGCTTCTGATCGATAACCCCGATTGCACGTTGGATGAACTGCTGGATGTGCTCCCCGGTCCCGACTTTCCGACGGGGGGCGTAATCTGCGGTCGCATGGGGATTCGCGCGGGATATCTCACCGGCCGATCGACCATCACCCTGCGCGCCCGCACTGAGTTCATCACCGAGAAGAACACGGAAATCATTGAAATCACCGAGATTCCGTATCTCGAAACGCGAGATCGCATTCGTGAGAAGCTGGAGCAGCTGGTCCGCGACGACAAAGTGAAGGGCATCTCGCGGATCATCGATCTCACCGACCGCACGTTGCCTCCGTGGCAGGTTCGGTTGCATGTGGTGTTGAAGCGTGATGCCGATCGCGAGGTGGTGCTGAACCAGTTGTTCCACCTGTCGCCGCTGCAGACCACGTTCAGCATGATTCAGCTCGCGTTGGTCGGCAACCGCCCGAAAACGTTGACGCTGAAGGAAATCCTGTCCGAGTTTCTACGGCATCGCGTCACGGTAATTCGTCGGCGGACCGAATTCCTGCTGAGCGAAGCCCGTAAGCGGAAGCATACCGTCGAAGGTCTGTTGATCGCCCAGATCGATATCGATCAGGTGATTTCGACCATCCGCAACTCACCGAGCCGCGCCGAAGCCAAGGAACGGTTGCAGCAGATTCAAGTTCCGGCACCGCTGGTGGCCCGGGCACTCGGTGATCGCGGCTACAAGTTCTTTCAGGACGAATACGGCGTCCGCGAAAACTACTCCCTGTCGGCGAATCAGACGGAAGCCATCGTCTCGATGCAGCTTGGCTCGCTCGCTAACCTCGAGCGGGAAAAGCTCACTCAGGAACACGATAAGCTCCTGACCGATATCGCAGGCTACCTCGACCTGCTGTCTGACGAAGCAAACATCCGGGCTGTCGTTCGGGCCGATATGCTGGCACTCAGAGACAAGTACGGCAACAAACGCCGCACCGAAATCACCGACGAAGAGTTGGGCGATTACGATCGTGAAGCACTGACGCCCGAAGAGTCGATGGTGGTGACGCTGTCGCAACGGGGCTACATCAAACGGCTGCCACTCAATACCTATCAGGCTCAGAACCGGGGCGGCAAGGGAATCATCGGTGCGAAGGCCGAAGACGATGATGCCCTGGCTCATCTGGTCGTGTCCAGCACGCACGACTGGCTGCTGTTCTTCACCAACACCGGTCGCATGTTCCGCCAAAAAGTGTATGACTTGCCGCTCGGGAGCCGCACCGGCAAAGGTCGGGCTGTGGTGAACCTCTTGTCGCTGCAAGAGGGTGAGATCGTCGTGAACTGCCTGGCGGCTCGGGAATTTGACGACGACCGCTACCTGCTGTTCGCGACCAAGGGAGGCGTGGTCAAGAAAACCAAGCTCTCGGCTTACAGCAACGTGCGTGTCGGGGGCATCATCGCCATCGATCTGCGTGAGGACCAACTGGTCAGCGTGATTCTTGTCTCCCCGGGACAGGACGTGCTCCTTTCCACGGCGAAGGGGATGTCGATCCGTTTCCATGAATCGAATGCCCGTGCGATGGGCCGGACTGCGGGCGGCGTGCGAGGCATCCGCATCACCAGTGGCGATGAAGTCGTCGGTGCGGTCGTCGCGGATCCCGAGCTCAGCCTGTTGACCGTCTGCGAACATGGCTATGGCAAACGCACCCCGTTTGGTCTCGGCGGTGATCCTGTCGTCGCCACGGAAACTGACGAAACGAACACTCCCGAAGATGATCCCTCTGTTAGCCGCGAGGCAGAGCCGAGCGCTGCCGACGACACCGAAGAATCGGCGGATGATTCCGATCCCTCGAACAAGAGCTACCGCCGCCAGAACCGTGGGGGCAAGGGAATTCGCGATATCCGCACGACTACCCGCAACGGGGCCGTGGTGAAAATCGCCGCCGTGACCGAAGGCGATGAGATTCTCATGGTCACCGCGACCGGCAAGATTCAGCGGCTGCGAGTGACTGACATCAGCGAGATCGGCCGTAATACTCAAGGTGTGCGACTGATGCGTCTCAGTGACGACAAGGTCGTCTCGCTGGCCCGCATCCCGGCTGATCTGGTGGAAGAGACCGCCCCCGAACCGCCGATGACCGAACCGGAACAAGAGTAGCGAGATCATGCCGACCGATCCGCGTGTCTACTTCGCTGCGGAACGAACCCTGCTGGCTTGGATTCGCACGGGGATTTCGATTCTTGGCGTAGGGTTTCTGGTCGCCAAGTTCGGCCTGTTTTTGCGACTGATGGGCTATCGGGGGTGGATGATCGGCCAGCAGCATGTCTCGATGCTGTTAGGTGTGGCCTTCGCGCTCATTGGCAGCGGTTCCATAGCTTGGGCCGCCTGCCAGCACCATCGGTTTGCGAGCACGTTGCCCCCCGAAGAACGCCCGCGTGTTTATTCGGTCCGGTCGAGCATCGTGATCGCCTCCCTGCTGGCTATCATGGGGATTCTGCTGTCGGGGTACCTGGCGGTCAGTTCGCAAATTACACCGCCAGCGGCTAAGACCGATGGAGCGGCAACCGCGGGTAATTTGCCGTAAACCGTCCTCCGGGGGATACGGGCGATGCTGCGAAACCTGGGGCCCAAGTCTTGCCAGATGCTTGCCGCAGCCGGAATCACCAGTCGTGACCAGTTGCAATCTCTCGGACCTGTGTTGGCATACGTGGCGGTCTTGAAAGTTTGGCCTGCGGCTTCTTTAAACTTGCTGTGGGCTTTGGCGGCGGGCCTGGATGATCGCGACTGGCGCGAATTGACCGCTGCGGAAAAAGTCGACTTGCGGCAGCAATTGCAGGCGATCCACCCGGACCATTCGCCCCTTCCTCGTGACTTCTCCCGGTGAATTCTGGTAAACTTGGAGGAGAGCGGCGGTTCCGCCGCGTTTCCTTTTCCGGGATTCACCGCCTCCGCCAACGCAACCGATCGGGATCTGAGGACGTCATGGCCAGCGACGACGAAGACTTTTCCTCCTCATCTGGAGCCAACGATAACAAGCGTCGGATTGCCGGCATGTGCTGGAAAAAGGGAACCGATGCCATGTCCAAGGAAAACTGGGACTACTGCATCGAAATGTTCGGGCAGTGCTGCACCCTTGTTCCCGACAATCTCGTCTATCGGCAGATGCTCCGGAAATCGGAGTACATGAAGTACAAAAACAATAAGACCGGCGCCGCCATGGCCAGCATGCGGCTGATGGGCACTCGAGGCAAAGTGAAAAAGGCCAAAGCCGCGAAAAACTGGACGGACATGGCAGTCGCCGTGGAAGAAGGCCTCACGGTCAATCCGTGGGATGCCCAGTTGAATGCCGATCTGGGCGAAGCCGCCCGCAATCTCGGATTCGACGACATTGCCGTGTTCGGCTTTGAAATGGCCGTGCAGAGTGAACCCAAGAACCTCGAATATCTCAAGGGATTTGCCGAAGTTCTGGCGACCAAAGGCGACTATGACCGCTCCCGTGCTCAATGGAAGAAGATCTACGAACTCGACCCGATGGATGGTCATGCCCGGTCGATGATGACCTTCACCGATACGCAGAAGCTCATCGACCGCTCCAAAATGGACGAGGCCAAAACGACTCGCGAAGTCCAGCAGGGCTACGAAGAATCGGTCCGCGGCAGCAAGACGAATCCCAACGAAGTCGAAACGCCGGGTGTTTCACTGGAAGCCGACCTGAAGCGGATGCAGCGGAAAGACCCGGCCAACAAAGACAATTATCAGAAACTGGGCGATTTGTACCGGAAAGAGGGCCGGTTGGAAGAAGCCCTGGAGCAATTCACCAAGGCTTTTGAAGTCAGCAACGATGTGGTCATCCGTGAACAGGCGGAAGATACACGACTCGATATGCTGCGGCGGAACCTGAGTCTGGCCAAGGAAGTGGCCACCAAAAAGCCCGACGATGAAAAAACGCGTGAGAACGTTATCGCCTTGACCAAAGAATTGCTGGCGCAGGAAATTGAAATCTTCAGCCGCTGGAGCGAACGTCGCCCGCAGGATCTGCGACTGAAGTTTGAACTCGCGCAACGATTCATGCGGGACGGCAAGTTCTCGCCGGCGACGCAATTGCTGCAGCAGGCTGCGGGAGATGTCCGCATCGAAGGGCCGGCACTCCTAATGCTCGGCAAATGCTTCCTGAAGATGAAGCAGAACTCCCTCGCCTTGCGGCAGTTCGAAAAGGCTGTCGAGCGGTTCAACATCGCCGAGGCGAAAGACCAGTACGTCGAGTGCCACTATCTTCTGGCTCGACTCTATGAAGAGGGGAAAGATCTCGACAAGGCCGAATCGCACTACACCGAAGTGCTGGCGGCGGACTTTGGCTATAAAGATGCCTCCGCTCGCCTGGAAAAGATTCAGCGTGAGCGAGGCGGAGCCGGTGGTATGGCCGACCTGGGCGATATCTGAGCCGCAGAGATCAACTCGCCCAGTTCACTCTGACTTCCCAGAAGCAGGTTCAGGCACCCACCTGCTCACGATAGATGCGGGCAATGTCATCTTTGGTCACGGTGATTTCGCGTGAAAAGCCCGTGTGCATCCGCTCGTAAGTGACCTTCGAAGCCTGAGCCGGATGTTTGTGCACCTGCTGCGTCAGCCAGGCTTTGTCTTCATCGCTTAAAGTTCCCACGGAAGGGTCCCAAGCGGTTCGGGCTTCAATCACAAGCGAATCAACACGGGCATCGTATTTGGTGTAGGCAGGCATGGTGGTCAGCAACCCCGGAGAAAGCAGCGGTTTTCCAAGTTCGAATGATAGTCCGGCAGACCGCCGAATCCAAGGAAACGCGGGGAAGATCAGCGGGGCGGTGCCAGCGTCACTTTCAAGGGTGTTTCCTTGCCGTCGCGGATGACAATCACATCGATCTCTTGGCCTGCCTTGAATTTACGGAGCGCCAAGTCAAAATCGTCGAGACCTGTGATCTGGCTGTCTCCCAGGCGGATGATGCGATCGCCCGCCTTCATGCCCCCTTTGTCGGCCGGACTGCCCGGAGCGGCTCCGCTAATTGCGTAGCCTTCGCCTTCACTGGCAAAATCGGGAATGGTGCCAAAGTAAGGGCGGCTGCCCCCGCGTTCCGCCATTTTTGGCTGGGGGACATCGACATAACCGGGGCGCTCAGGGTTGGTCGCCGTTTGAACCACCATCTGCTCCAGCAGATCGACCACGCGGAGTACGCCTTCGAGGTTCAGCTTTTCCCAGTCATCGCTCGGGCGGTGATAGTCGGGATGGCTGCCGGTGAAGAGGTGCAACACCGGAATTTTTTTCCCATAGAACGACGAGTGATCGCTGGGACCGAAGCCTTCGGGCTTATAGGTGTATTTGAAGCCCGCGTGTTCATTGAGGGCATTGAGTTCCGGCTCCCAGCGGGGACTGGTCCCGGAGCCGTAGATTGTCAGCTTGTCATCCTGGAGGCGGCCGACCATATCCATGTTGAACATGGCAACGGTGTTTTCGAGCGGGAAGACCGGATCTTTCACATACCGTGCGGAACCAATCAAACCGAGTTCTTCTCCCGTGAACGCGATGAAGACCAGCTTGCGGGGCAAGGGTTCCGAACGGTGGGCCAGACGTCGGGCCAATTCGATCAAGGCGATGGTGCCCGAGGCATTGTCGTCGGCACCGTTATGAACTTCCTTCGATCCCGGGGCGAGCGAGTTGCTGCCACCGCGTCCGACGTGATCGTAATGGGCTCCAATCACGATGACCTCATCGGCCAGAGGACCGGAACCGTCAATAACGCCGATGACGTTGGAGACCGGGACTTCCTTGCGGTTGATGGTGACCGTTCCCGTGACACTGCAGCCTTGAAGGACGGCGGAATGGGGTCGCAGATCGCTATCGATTTCGGCTTCGAGTTCGGCGAGCGTCTTGCCCAACCCGGCCTTGAGCAGACGATTGCAAACCGCCTGGGTGATGTGCATGGCGGGAACTTTTGATTTGCCATCGCCATCCCCGGCATAACCAAAATGCATCAACTCATCATCGCGGGCGGATTCAGCGGCTTGTTGCAACGATTTCCAGTGGGCCACGGCTTTAGCGAGTTGATCGCGGGCCTCGGCAATCTTCTCATCCGCAACATCGGTCGTGGAGAGGAAGGTGTCGGCAAGTTTAGCGACTTCCGTGACGGCTTTGTTCAGACTCTCATTCCGTTCCGTCGCCGACTTCCCAGTTGTGTAGGGATCATTCACAAACAGGACGGCGGCGGCCCCATGCTGGGCGGCCTGACTCATTTTTGTCCGTAATTCGGCATGCCGCGAGATACCATGCGGACTGGCAAAGGGTCCATGCGGATCGGACTGACCGGGATTCCGCCGCATGATGATGGCGGTTTTGTTTTTGACATCGACGTTTTCAAAGTCGTTGTACTTGGTATCGGGATCGTCGATGCCATACCCGCAGAAGACGATTTCGCCAGTGAACTGACCGGTGCCACCGAACGAGCAGACTTCGAAATCGGTCTTCAGGGTCGTCGACACCATTTCACCTGACGGCAGACTGAAGGCGAGGGAGTTGTTCGCCCCGAGTTCAGCGCCGGCGACCAGATCGAAGGTCTGAAAGGCATTTCCGTTGACGGCGTTGACTTTCAGTCCGGCTGCAGCGAACTGCTGTTTCACAAACTCTGCCGCGAGATCGAGCCCTTTCAGCCCCACGCCCCGGCCTTCGAGTTCGTCACTGGCGAGATACTGAACGTCGTGCTGCAGGCGGGCTTTCGCTTCGGCGGCGGCGTCCGCGGCTAATAGCGTCGCTCGCTGGCCCAGCAGCATCAGAGTGAACAGCACAGAACACATAACCGGCAAACGAGGCAGGCAGAACATGAGGCGGGCTTCCTTACTATCACGGCGGGGCATGATAGAAATTGTAGGCAACGTCACAACGAGAACTCTACCCTGTTCGACCATTTCTCGATCGGATTTCTTTGCTGGACGGCTGACCGTTTGAGTGGCAGCATATAGAAAACGCCAGCGAGCACGGGCATGACCACACATTATTACAAACGCTATCGGATGGAATGCGATCTCACCCAAGGGGCCATCTCCATACCTGCCTTGCCCGAAGATTATGTCTGGCAGAACTGGCGTGCAGGGTGTGAAGATCGGCATGCCTGGGTCAAGTTGCAGAGTTTTCGCGAAGAAGTCGACGCGACCGTGTTTGAGTGCCTGGGTGATTATCAGGGCTGCCTGCATCTGATGCGTGATATTGCCGGCCAAGATGGTTTCCTGTCGGACGCCACCTGGTTGATCAGCCTGTTCAATCCCGCCGATGGTAAACGGGAAGACTGCGGCACCATTCAAGCCGTTGCCTTAACCGAGACGCTGGCCTCGATTCAGAATGTCGGCGTGACCCCGATGCATCGCGGGTTGGGTCTCGGCCGGGCGTTGGTTTCCCGGTGTCTTGCTGAATGTCAGGCTGCGGGCCTGCATCGAATCGGATTGGAAGTCACCGCGGGGAATCTGGCCGCAGTCCATTTGTATCGAACTCTGGGATTCAAGGTGACGCGCACCATGTACCGCACGGTCGATGTCTCTGCCTGGTTGGTGTAACGCCGTTTCGAATCCCCGGAAGAAACTGCCGCCGATGTCGCCCAGCCGTTCGCAGTTGCCGTCGACTCGCTCCTCGGTACTGCGCTGGATCGGTTTGATTCTGGTGGTGTTGGTCTTCGCAGTCCTTGTCAGTCAGAGACAGCATCTGTTCTCTCTGCAGGAGTTCGCGGCGCGGGAAACCCAGCTCCGGCACTTCATTGAGCAGCACCCATTCCTGGCAATAGTGATCGGGTATGCGGTCTACTCCGTCGCGACGGGTTTATCGATTCCCGGTGCCACGATCCTCACGCTGGTGTATGGCTGGTTGTTCGGATTC
Organism: bacterium; assembly: GCA_016125225.1. Classification (GTDB taxonomy): domain Bacteria; phylum Planctomycetota; class Planctomycetia; order Planctomycetales; family Planctomycetaceae; genus DSVQ01. The sequence goes on from WGME01000026.1 coordinate 63,707, forward strand.
TGGCGAGGGTTGCTGGTGGTCAGCTTCGCGTCGACATCGGGAGCCACACTGGCCTTTCTGCTGAGCCGGTTTTTCTTTCGTGAGGCCCTGCAACGTCGGTTTGAATCACGCCTGCAAAGCTTCAATACTGCGATCGAACGCGAAGGACCGTACTACCTGTTGACGTTGCGGCTGATTCCTGCGGTCCCCTTTTTTGTCATCAACGTGGTGATGGGGCTGACGCCCATGAACGTCGGCACGTTCTGGTGGATCAGCCAGTTGGGCATGTTCCCAGCCACGGCGGTGTATGTCTCCGCGGGAGCGAATGTGCCCGACTTGAACGCGTTGGCGGAACGCGGTGTCGGCAGCCTGCTGACCTGGCCGTTGCTCGCTTCCTGCATCGCGTTGGGGTTGCTTCCCATCCTCATCAAACGCTGGCTGCCGAAGCGATTGTCACGCCAGAACGACGACCCCGCATCAACGCCCCCTTCTTCATAGAGAAGCCGGTCACGTCATGGAGATCATTTTAGAAATCAGCATCGGCGGGATCACAAGACAGGCCGTCAATAACGTCAGCACGCTGTCTCCGGTATGCCAGTAGAGAACCGCTGCGGCCATCGTCACGAGATTCAGCAGAAACAGTTTGATCAGCCCCTGCACGCGGCCCGGTGATGGATCGGCAACGGCTCGGAAGGCACGAAGATTCAATGACACGGCAATCACGGTGAGAACCATCAGGCTGAAGTCGAGCCGTCCGAGTCCCGGGTGAGACGCCATCCAGCCAGCCAAAGCGATCAATCCCACATCCATCGCGCCCAAACCCGCGAGGAGCGAACCGCGCGGGCTGGTTGTCGCTTCCGACTTCGCAAAGATCGTGACCCCGACGATGTAGATCCCCATGCCGAACGCGATCGGGAGTTGTGGCGGACCCCAGAACAGACTGGCCTCCGACCAACTAAAATCGCTGGCCCCCAGCATCACATTCAGAAATCGGCACAAACCCATCGAAACGGGACCGATCGGCGTCTGCTTCAGGAAGCCGTTGTATCCCAGAATCGCCGCCACCAGCAGCAGCGCGATGAGCCGAGACTGCGAAGCGACGGCGAAAGCGGCAGCGACCCCGACACCCATCAGAATCACGCCCAGTATGATGGCCGTCCGCCGTGTGATGCGCCCGGAAGGAATCGGTCGCTGCGGACGATCACAGGTATCTTCCGCGACATCAAAGACATCGTTGAAGACCATGCCGGAGAGATACAGCCCTGATGTCGAGATCAACAGCAGAACGAGCTTGGGCCAGTCCTCGGCGGTGGCGTGCGTCAGAAAGTAACCGAGGAGGATGTCTGACCAGGCCGTGAAGACCGTGGGCAAACGTAAGAGCTGCAGATAGGCCCGCATGGGTATTACTTCCCGCTGATGTCTTTGGCCCAGGCGAGAAGCTGCTCGAACTGCAACGCAAAGGCTGGTTCTTCACACCCCATCGGGCTTTTGAAGAACGAGGCGAGATGGCCCATGATGCCGGCCCCGCCACGTCGCGCTTCCCGCTCGGCGAACCGCACCAGGTCAATCACCAGCGGTGCGGCCAGCAGCGAGTCGCAACCCTGCCAGATGAATTGCAGCACCATCGGTGTGCCGAGGAATCCCTGAAAGTGAATATGGTCCCAGGCCGTCTTCCAGTCCCCCATCGATTCGATGTATTCAATCGAGACCAGCGTTTGCGGCTTGTATCCCAGAATCTCGGTCAGCAAATGGTCTTTGGAGCGAACCTTGTTGGCTTTGTTCTCCGGATCATCAAGCACCTTGCCATCGAGATTGCCGAAGATGTTGTGCCCCACCCAACTCATCACGCGCAGGTTTCGGTTGGCGAACATCGGAGCGAGGACGGCTTTCATCAGTGTCTCGCCGGTCTTGCCATCGCGGCCCACATGAACCACGTTCTGCAGTTGGGCATACTCTTCCAGGGCGGGCAGGTTCGTACCGACCGAGGGAGTAAAGTTCACATACGGAAAACGATGCCGGAAGGCTGCAACGGCATACAGCGAACTGGCGGGCAATTCACACGGCGATCCCTCCTTCAGTTGCTGCTCGACAGCGGCCCAAGTCTGCGTGCGAACACTGTCGTTCACGGGGGGTTCCGTGGATGAGACATTCACGACAATCACCTGATCGAGCGCGTTCTGCTGGCGGAACAATTCGAGATCTTTGGCCAGTCGCTCGACAGCTGCTCCGGCAGATTCCCCCAGATGTTTGCGAGCCGCTGCTCCGGCCAGCGATTCGATTTTGGCACCGACGCCATGCAGCGTGCCGGGTTGCACGCGGGCATCGATCGCCTTGAGTTCGTCCCCCAGTTTCGAGAGCCATGCTTCGGCGAAGACGTGGGACTGGTTGTGCAACTGAGCGGCTTCGGTGGCATAGTTAGTGTCACGGATTTCGTGGCCACCGAGCACCAGTTCGTCCCAATCGGCCAGATCGAGACCGGAAAACTGTGGTAAAGCCGAGACTAAACCCACGGTGTCGGTCAGTTTGTGCTTCAGGGCCAATAACCCCACCACCACCGTGGTCGCGACACCTCCCCAGGCACCAATCAGCCAGACACCAATGCGACGTTCCGACATGCGACGATATCCGTGTACAAAGGGGTGTAACACCCCCGTTTTCTCTGCAGCCAGTCATGAAGAAGCCTTGATGTTACCAGCCTCCACGACTGACCGCGAGTCGGTCCACGGGCAAAGTTCCGGCGGAGAATTGGGCGAGACGTCTGAGTCGGCTAGAATCTGCGCAAGTTGACTCTTGCGCAGAAGAAAGCTGAACATGCCCACCGATTTTCGCCAGACGCTCGAAACGTTCGAAAACCCGTTTCCGCAACGGGACTACACCATCGAAACCATCTGCCCGGAATTTACGTCCGTTTGCCCCAAAACCGGCCAGCCCGACTTCGGTACACTGACCATCACTTATATCCCCGATCAGAAGTGCTTCGAGCTGAAGTCTCTCAAGCTCTATCTGCAGCAGTACCGCAATCACGGGGCGTTCTATGAAAACGTCACCAACACCATTCTTGACGATCTCGTTGCGGTCACCGAACCCCGCTGGATGAAACTGGTGGGCGAATTCACACCCCGTGGGGGCATCCGCACCAATGTCATCGTCGAATATCGGCGGGGTTGATCGTTCGAGTCCTAATTACCCGGCAACGGGGCGGGCGGACTATCGGAGGGCACCGGGTTCAATCGTGACGGTCCTTCCGGTGCGGGAAGCGGTCCCTGCGAGATCGGAAGTTGCGTTTCCGCTTCCGGAACCGTAGGAACGTCGGAGATATCCGTCGGTGCATAGGGAACGGCCCACGCGGGTTGTCCCCCCTCCACGAACTCCGGAGGAACGGTCGCCAGATGCTTGGCATCATAGGCATAGCTGCGTGCCCAAGCCCGACGGAGTGCCTCATCGTAGGCTTGAGGTTCCCAGCCCCCTTCTGCCAGATAAACGCCGTTCTCTTCCAGCAGAGATCCCTTGCGAACCCGCAAATCGGTTAAGGCCTGATTGTATTTGACCAATGCTGAGTGATAACCCGTTTCCGCGGCCGCCAACTCAGCCCGACTGCGAAGCAGCAGGTCGACCGGAACGCGTCCGGCATCGTACTCCTGCTCGATGACTTCCGTTTCTTTCGCCGCCGCATTGCGACGATGGAAGTTTGTCTCGGCCAGTTGGTACCACCAGTCGACCAGTTGGAACGAGTTGCTCAATTCATGGCTGATTTCCAGTTCCTGAGCATTCAGCAAGGCCCTCGACTTGGCCAGGCGTAACTCCATGTTCCGTTTATTCGCGAGCGCACTTCGCAAGCCGATGGGCAAGCTCATCTCAAAGCCCAAGTCCCACGATGTCTGATCGCCGCGCGTTAGCGTGGTATAGGCGCTGTTTAGCCCTTCGGTCGTCTGACCATCCGCCGCGTCGTAACTCAGTAGGTTATCGCCGAAGCCATTCACCTGATAACCGGCCACGAAATCGAGTCGAGGACGAATGAGGTTTTCGGCCGCGGTTAACTGCAATTCCAGACTTTTGATCTGCCATTTCTGACGTCGCAATTCGACGCGACGCACCAACGATTCCGACAAGGCCATGTGCCAGTCGGCCGTATATTCGGCAGTAAGTGGTTCATCGGCCGGTCGAATGATGCGGCCGTCGTTGACGGGCAATCCGACCATCCGCCGCAACGCCCCTTCCGAGGCATACAACGTGCCGAGCGCGTTTTCGACACGCATCCGGCTGGAGAAGTAATTCTCGCGTGCCTGCACTTCATCGACGACAGCCCCTTTGCGGGCGCCGACTTCCATGCGACGCTTCGTGGTCCGCCAGAATTGCAGGGCGGCCGCCCGGGCCGAAAGTTCCGCGTCATAGGTGCGGTAGGCGAGATAGAGTTCCCAATACAGGTCTTCGACATCACGCACCATGTTGGTCACGTTCAGTTCGAAGTCGGCGATGCTGATATCGGAGTTGATCCGGGCGATCACTACACCACCACCGGTGAAGTTAAACCCGGGAATCGAACGACCGGCGACACGCGTGTAGTCCACACCCGAACCGGCGAGCAAAGGCTGGCGGTAATCGGTCCGCACGTAGCCCCGGTAAACCGAGGGGAACAGGTTAAACCTCTGGTTGGTCGCGGTGTAATTCCAGTCGTGACTGACCGCGAATGTTCCGCCGTTTGCGAACATCTTCTCGACGGACGAGCGGAACTGAGCGTTTTCGTTGGTCAATGTTTGACCATTTCCGAGACCACCACCGAGGAAGAAGTTATTCTGGACATTCTCGTCACGCCCCCACTTCATGGAGGTCTTGAACTGCGCATCAAATGCGGACAGTGCCTCTTCCACCCCGGGATTCAGCGGGTTCGCACTCGATTCCTGAATCGCCGGATCGAGCGTCGATACCACGCGTTCCGGGTTGCTCATCAACGGGTTAGCAGGCGATTTGAATGCCGCGCGGGCTTTGATAATTTTATTATTCGTCACCGCCAGCTGAATGGCGTCGGCTAACCCCAGGTCCCAGATTTCCTGCTGCGAGGGATCTCGCACCGTGGGCGGAGCATCGGAAAAATTGACCCCCGGATCTGATTCCGTATGCACATGCGGAAAGTCAACCTGCGTGGCCTGTTGCTTGTAGTATTGCAGGTCGGCGTCACCGAAATAATGAATTTGTTTCGGCGTCCGACAGCCCGTCAGTTGGCCGGCCAGGCATGCCCCGAGGACGACGGATCGCCACAAACGCTTGCGCCGATTGCGGCTCGATTCCCCCAAAGTCATGGCAGCAACACTTTCCAGTGGAAGGAGTCCCCCCAGCCATCCACCAGGGCTGGCCCGACGTGCCTGTGGACGAACTCGCAGGCGCCAAGTACGGCACGACCGGTAGATCTGATATCGTCGGTACAGTCGGTACACTTTGACGAAAATCAGCTTCGGCTACCCAAAGCCGTTACAGAGCCCCCAGGCAACGCATCTTTCGCATTCGTGAAGAGGGCTCGCGCAGACGGGAGACCCGCCAAACCGATGGCTGCGAAAATTGCCAGCCAGGGATGGATCGGCAAACGCATGCGGGTATCGGTCCAGTAGAGGAGATGGACGCCTTGCAGCATCACGATATTCAAGAGCAAAAGCCCCGTTGAGACGCGAGAGCCCCGTCGAAGACAGATGCCGTAACCCGCTAATACAAATAGTGTTACGTACCACAAAGTCGACCACCATCCCAGCCAGCCATTCCCGGAAGCCTGTCCCCGGGGACTGACACTCCAGAAGCTGCGCACGCGGTACCACATGGCCCAGCCAAATCCGGCGGGATCTTTTTGAATGGCCTGCCGAGCCTGTGTGGCGAACCAGCGATCCTGGGCGATTTCGTCCGTTTCGGGGCCAAGATCGGCCTCCATTCGCTGAAAATTCTCATGCTGCCAAGCCACAAGACTGTCGTGAGACCACACCGTTCCCCAGGGTTTCCGAGCGACTTCTGCAAAAAAGACCGGGTTGTTCCCCAGCCACTGGGTGTACCCTCCATGCGTGGTTGTGAGGATCGGATGGCCGAAGACCCGTTGATTCCGCAGGACCCACGGCGAGACCGTCACCCCCAGAGTGACAAACCAGACGAGTGCTTGCTGACAGCGGACCCGATTCAAGTTTGGGCAAATCGCACGAATCACCGAAACGACAAAAATCAATCCCCAATAGGGCCAGATCGACGGACGGCACAAGGCGGTCAACCCGCAGAGCACGCCCACCAGTCCCCATTGCCACAGTGGTGGGGAACACTCGGCCGATTCCGAACGCTCGAGGAGATCGATCAGCCAGAGGATGGAAATGGTCGACAATGCCGTGAAACAAAGTTCCGTCATGGGCAACGCGGTATAGCGTAACGCCAGAGGATCGCAAACGAGAATCCCCATGGCCACAAAGGGGATGTGTCGAGCCCCCGCTCCTCGTGACAGCCACCAACCCACACTGCAAATGGTGAGAAGATCGCACAGTAGGTTGATCAAAACGATCAGTCCGCCCTGCATCCAACCCAGCGACAGGAGTCCTGCCGCGAGTATCAGTGGATACAACGGGGGACGATAGGCCGTTGGCTCTGTCGTATCGGGTGTACAGAACCCATGACCTGCAGCCAGATTTCGAGCGAGACCGACATAGGCATCAGGATCGGTCTGGGTTTCCGGCCAGTAAACGATCGATGCCCCCGCGCGCAATGCGACTGCCACCAGCAATAGCGCCAGCCATAGTCTCAGAGGTCGATCGGGTTTTCGGCCCTCGATTGTCACTTCTGCATTCCGCAAGCTAGGCTTACACCATCCGCCGGGTGAGCTTTCTCACGGCATCTTTCGACATTCGAGCGCTGGGAGCAACTGTTGAAGCTCTGGGAACGTGTGTGCAGCGGATTGGTCCGCTATCGAGGCTGGTGCCTGGCCCTCGCGCTTCCCATCACGCTCGGCGCCTGGTTTGTCGCGCAGCAACTGGCGTTTAACCAGTCGATCGAATCATTATTCGCTGACGATAATCCACGGCTGCAGCAGTTCCAGCAGAGCAAAGCCACCTTTGGCGGAGATGAATTTCTCATCGTCGCCTATCGTGATCCGGATTTGTTCGCCTCCGATGATCAGCTGACGGAAGCCGCCATCGCACGCCTCGATCAACTGCAGCAACAGCTCGCTGCGATTCCGGGAATTGATCCGGACAGCCTGCAGACTCTGGCGATGGCACTCCGTTCCCCTTACGGCCGCAGTCGCGTTCGCGAACTCGTGACCGGGTTGCTGTTGGGGAGTGATGGTCAGACGACCGCGATGATCTCCCGCTTATTGCCCCTGGGTGCCAGCGACACGCCCCGATCGGAAACGTATCGCCGTGTCCGCGAGCTAGCCAGGCAGCATGATCCTCCGGCCGTGGTGGTCGGCGAACCCATCCAGGTCCACGACATGTTCCGTTATGTCGAGGAAGATGGTCGCACGCTCGGTTGGGCCTCCGCGGTGTTATTAATGCTGGTGGTCGCAATCCTGTTTCGCAGTCTCCGCTGGATGGTTCTGCCCGTCATCGTGGTACAAGTGACCTTGCTCTGGACCAAAGCCATTCTCGTACTCAGTGGCCTGGAACTCAGCATGGTCAGTTCCATGCTCAACTCGCTGGTGACAATTATCGGCATCGCAACGGTGATGCATTTCACGTTGCGATACCGCGATCAACGCCGTCACCATGACCGCACTCTTGCGGTTCAACACACCATACGTGAATTGGGCCCACCGATTTTCTGGACGATTGTCACCACGATGGCCGGGTTCGCGGCTCTCCTCAGCAGCCGCATCGCTCCGGTGGCCAGCTTTGGATTGATGATGGCCCTGGCCACGGCATTAGTTTTCGTCACGGTGTTGGTAGTCTTGCCGGGTCTGATCCTGATTGGCCCCGCGACGTCGGTTCCGTCCGTCGCCCCCGGAGAATTCTGGCTGACGCGAAAGTTGCAGCACCTAGCACAACTGGTCGAACGTCGTCCCTGGTTCACGGCCATAACCATGTTTTCGATCTCGCTGCTGTGCGGTTATGGCATGTCCGATCTGGAAGTTGAAACGGACTTCAGCAAAAACTTTCGCGCCCAGAGTCCGGTGGTCCAGGCACTCGATTTCTTTGAGACCAATCTCGGGGGAGCCGGAACCTGGGAACTCAACTTTCCCGCCCCTGCCGAGCTGACTGACGAGTACCTCGAAAAAGTTCGTGAATTGACGACCGATCTGCGGGCTTTGCAAGAACGCACGACAGCGAATCGGATAACGAAGGTGGTTTCGCTGACCGATGGTCTCGAACTGATTCCCTCCAATCTCCTGTTTACGCGTTTGTCTTTAACCACGCGAATGAGCCTGTTGAACTCGGTCCAGCCGGAGTTTGCCTACGGCTTGTATAACCCCGAAGAACGCCGCATGCGTATCATGCTGCGGGCTCTGGAACGCCAACCAGCGGAAAGCAAACTGGGGTTGATTGCCGAAGTCGAAAGCCTCGGCCGAAAGCATTTTCCCGAGGCGAATGCGACCGGGTTATTTGTGCTTTTGGCATATCTCATTGAAAGTCTATTGGCCGATCAGCTCACCAGTTCGCTTCTCGCTGCGGCGGCATTGGTCATCTTGATGACGCTGGCGTTTCGTCGCCTGGCCTGGGGACTGGCATTGCTCCTGCCCAACCTCTTTCCGATCGTGCTGGTCATTGGCGCGATTGGTTGGACCGGCATGAAAATCAACATCGCCACGGCGATGCTGGCCAGTGTGTCGCTGGGACTGACCATCGATTCCAGCATTCACTACCTGTGGGGTTATCGCCGGTGTCGTCAGGCAGGGCTCGATGTCTCTTCGGCACTCTCCGCAACGCATGCAGAAGTCGGTCTGGCTTTGGTCTGGGCGAACATTGCCCTGGTGATCGGCTTCAGCGTGCTGACGCTGTCGCACTTTATCCCGCTGGTCTACTTCGGCGTGCTGGTCAGTGTCGCCATGATGGGCGGGCTCATCGGCAATCTGGTTCTGTTGCCACTCTTGATCCGCATGCTGGAGCGTGAACCACGTGATGACGTGGCCTCAACGCCGGTCGCTTGAATCGTCAATCGCGATGGCTGTCAGCGGGTGTTGCACGCGGCCGATGATCACCTGCACCTCGGGGACTTCGTGTTTGTTACGGTCCATCGGCAAGGCTGCAATTTCGGTCCAGGCAAACGGCAACCGCGGTGGTTCGCCATGCAGAGACTCGATGCAGAAGTAATCGACACCCTGCGCATCCGACAGCGAGACTTCCGGGACATCGATCAGCTTGACCGGTTCGCCCAGATAATGCAGAAAGAGATGGTGCACATGCCCGAAGCTCACCAACTCGGCATCTTCTGGTAACTTCGTTTGGGCGTCCGCCATCGCGGCTGGCAGGTTTTCACTCCGTTTGGCCTGATTGCTGAGAATGGGCAGCACATAGGTCAGGCCGAGAAACATCGTCATCAACACGCTGCCACGACGAACGGTCGCCATGGTTGGTTCGAGTGAGACTCGCCGCATCGCGACAGCGAGGATCGCCGCGAGTATACCGTAGCCCACTGCTTCCAACATCGGCGGACAGGCTCCGATCCCGATGATGCCCCAAGCCGCAATACCGATGGCCGCGGCGAACATCACCAATCGCCCGGCACGCACAAAGACGGCCCACAGGCGATCGGTCGCTGGAAGTCGAGCCTCGCTGATCAGCGTGATGGCCACACCAATCAACACGGCAAAGCAGGGGAACAACGGCATGAAATAGCGGGGCCGGGCTTCGGGGGGAATCCAGACCGAAGGAAAGCAAACGGCGATCGCAATCGCCAGAAACCACACCATTTCTTTGCGGGACTGCATGTGCTCTCGGATCGATTTCTGACCATAAGCGAGCAGAAACAACGACCACGGAGCGAGGCAACCGCACAGCACCGAAGGCGGATACGTCAGAAAGTGTTTTATGTAGGTGATCGTGCGATTATCGTGGAACCGCAGTTTCACATTCCAGAAGTAAATCTCCCAACCGTTCTGCAGGCCCATCGTCATCATGAAAGGGATTTGCCAGGCCGCCACGATGCCACCGAACGTCAATACTCCAAGCAGGTGTCCGCGAGTCAGAAGTTGCCGCCACTGACCGGTGAGCACGAAGTATGCCCATGTCGGACCAAAGAAGTAGATCGGCGCCTGCAAGCCCTTGGTGAGCATGGCCAGAGCGCCAAATGCCGCCCCAACTGTCCAGAAGAATTCTGGTCGCCAGTGGCGCAGCAATCCGCCATGCCACAGCAGCAAGGCCGCCGTAATCATGGCGGTGAAGACGGGTTCGGTTTCTCCCGTTCGTCCCTGTTCGAGAACTTGCAACATGGATGCATAAGCCAATCCCGAGATCAGAGCCGCGTTCACATCCAATCGACTGCGTGCATACCAGTAAATGACGGCCACGGTCATCAGTGTGCCGAACAGTCCTGGCAAGCGAACGGCCCAGGCACTCATCCCGCCGGTTAGATACGCACTTCCGGCGATCATCCAGTTCTGCAACGGCGGACGGCTTAACCGCACCACGCCTTGTGTCCGGGGAACGATCCAGTCGCCGGTGTCCATCATTTCACGGGCGATGACTGCCCGTCGAGATTCCTCACCACGGATGGTCAGCAATGTCAGCCGTGGCAGAAAGATTGCCAATGTGAGCACCAACAGTACCCACAGTTCGCGTTCCCGGAACCAGGGTTGCGATGCCTCAGGGCCGGGGCTGAAAGCTGGTGTATGTTCGGCGGAACTGACTGACATGGGATAGACCGTCATGAAGACCGTGAAAAATAAGCGATCAGGCTGCATTCAGCATGCGCGAGCGGGAACGTGGCGGCGATTCCGATTGGGAATCATCCGTATTCGTCGGCTTGCGACCAAAGACCCACTTGCGACACAGCACGTAGTTGAATCCGGTGCCGGCAATTACTCCGGTCAACGCGGGAAACCAGGGCATCGATTGTGATCCCGGCCAGGCATACCAGATGCCAACGCTGGCTCCCCAGTTGACCGCCGCACCCAACAGGCAACTCAGGCAGTAGTGCACGTACTGCGTCCAGAAATCATCATGGCGGGCGTGACGGAATGTGAGCATGCGGTTGCCGCCGAAATTCCAGGTCATCGCGACCCAGATGGCCACCCCTCGGGCCAAAGCAGGTGGAAACAGTGTCAACGCTCCCAGGAAACTCGCGAGATCGACGAGCATGCCCGACGCACCGACGGCCGCAAACTTGGTGAAGTACAGCAACTCGCGATAACGGAATTCGTACAACCGATGCAGATGCCGCAGGTAGTTGAGTTGTTCTTTAAAGCTCAGCTTGCTTTCGCCATGCAATCGATCGGCAAAAAAGATCGGGACTTCAACAGGTTTCCGACAACCACACTTCACCAGCAATTCCAGACCAATCTTGTAGCCGATGGGGTCGAACGTACTGACATGATCGAGATAAGCTTGTCGCTTCACTCCGAAGAACCCGGCCATCGGATCGCTGACCGAAGTCAGCGGCCAGGCTAGCAGCGTTGCCACTTTGGAATTCAACCAGCGGAACCAGCCCCAGTCATCGGCGGTCCCCCCCCCTTTGACGTAGCGGCTGCCGATCACAAAGTCATGTTCGTCTGACTGCAGGGCCGCATAAAGTTCCGGGACCTCTTCCGGCGGATGCGACAGATCGGCATCCATCACAATCAGAATGTCGCCCCGGGCAATCTGCATCCCCGTCAGCACGGCGCTCGATAGCCCACGCTCTTCCGTCCGCACCAGCAACTTCACTGGATGTTGTTGCGACAGTTGCTGGCAGAGTTCTTCGGTCCCATCACGGCTGTTGTCATCAATCACGAGAATTTCGCAGGCAATCCCCGCTTGGGATGTCGCCGCATCGAGCCGGGGAATCAGCACCGGCAGGTTCTCGACCTCGCGAAATGTCGGCACGATGATGGAAAGTTGCAGCGGCGGCATGGTGGGCACTCGTGGGGTCACGCAGATTCAATGACGCGTGGATTCCGTATCCGTGGCGGCTGTCAGCGGCGCTCTCTCGACATGGAACAACGTGTATCGGTCATCCGGGGTCGACTCCCGACGCGTGTAGTGACTTTGATCGAGGGTTTCGACATGGCTCCATTGAGCCAGTTGTTCGCGCGCATGGCCGCGGGCAATGACATACAACTCGGAATTGGTCGCCAGTTTTTGTGGAATCGCGTCTGGCTCCCAGATTCCGACCACCGGCCGATCGGCATAGAAGATGTGCCGGGCAATTTCCTGACAACCCGAGGCGACCAGAACTCCGTCGCGTGGTGTCGCCTGACTCGCCGCGATGATGAAGGCTTTGTCGGCCGCGGACGGATCACGCCGTGGGATGATGCCCACCTGAGCATAAAGATGTCCGACCGCAAATATGGTCGTGAGTGCCATCGCCGCTTGCCGGGCATTCCGTTGTTGCAGGGCGTGCATTAACCAAGCCAGAAGACATGCTGCTCCGCAACCCATCACGACGGCATCGATACGGTATGCAGGGAGAAGAATCAGCACGGCAACTGCCACGACAACACCGGAAGCGATCAAGCCCCGCAGCATCCAGAGGGCTGGAGTCCACGAGCGGGACTGGTCCTTCAACCAGGCTGCCGTGGCAAACAAACCACGAGCCGTGATCGCAGAGCAGGCGGGCAAGGCGTAAATGAGATAGTGATGATGTTTGCCCGATGACAGGCTCAGTAAGAGCGGCTGCGACAGCATCCACCACCATAGGAAACGGTCCGGACCTTGCGGTTCTGATTTGAGCAACCGGAGGGAAACTGGCAAACCGATGAAGAAGAACGGCGTCCAGGGTAGCAACTGCGTGGGCCAGGTGGTGGCGTAATACCAGAACGGCTTCGTATATCCGATCGCCCCGGCTGCCCGCCCGACGGTATGGTCCGTCCATAACTGCAACGCCGTCGAATCACTGAGCACCACCGCGACCGGCCAGGCGGCTGCGATGACCACGGCAACCAGCATCCCCACGGGCGAGAACCAGCGCCGCCAGCCCCACCAGTCACCGCGTACCAGGAACCAGCCGCCGCAGGTCAGCAGTGTTAAGACGGTGCCAAAGACCAGACCCTTCGCTAGATTGGTACAACCCACGAGGACCCAGAAGCCCCACAGTCGGCGGCGGCGATCTGTTGCGGATAAATTCTCGCGCTGGGATTCGGTCCCCACGAAGACCGCGATCGCCGACATCACAAAGAACTGCAAGATCACATCAGATTCAGCGAGCCGAGCGTAACTGATCTGGTAGACACTGGTGGCCTGCACGAACCCGGCCAGTAAACCAAGTTTTGGCCCCAGCAATCGCGACATGAGTCGAGTCACCACGAGCACGACACCAATGCCCGTGATCGCGAAGGGCAGCCGCATGGTCCATTCGTTGAAGGTACCAAACTCGATGGCGGTGATCGCGGCCAGCCATTGTGGCAACGGCGGCTTTTCGAGCCAGAGTTGATCGCCGATCCGCAGCAGCAACCAGTCGCCCTGCTGGACCATTTGCTTCGCCGAGCCGGCCATGAGGGCTTCATGATCGGTGAGTGCCCGATTGGAGCCGAGACACGTGAGATACAGCACCGCCGTGAGCCCCAACAGCGTACGCTGCGAAGCCCAACCGGCGCGTCTGAACCAACTTGTCCCGCGCGGACTGTGCATCCTTGCCGCATCCCCCTCGGCCGTCTCGCTCCGCAGGGTTCGTATCCATGAACCTCGGCGACTTCGGCAGAATGGAGTGTTTTACGGCAGAATCGGCTTCGGGGTCAATCCGGGTTCCGGGAACGACCGTGGCACGTGCCGGGAACGCGATTCACAGTCATCAGCTCACTGCTGCTGCAGGAGTGCGACCAGATCGGCCAGATCCTGCGGGGTGAGTGATTTCTCCAACCCCACGGGCATCAACGATTGGCCGGTGTTCTGCAGTTCTTCGATATCATCTCTGAGGACGGCGATTTCCTTGCGGTCGGTCCCGCGCAAGGTGAGTCCGGTGGCGGTTTCATTCACCACCACGCCCGTCTGCTGCACGCCATTCGTGGTCACCACAACATAGGTCAGATAATTCGGCGAAACCTCACGATTGGGGTCCAGAATGTTTACGACCAGTTCACTGGCACTGCGATTCCGCACCGTCGAAAGATGCGGGCCCACTTCATAACCTTCCGTGCCCAGCCGATGACAGTTCGCACACTGTTTGCGATAGACCGCCAACCCGCGGTCCTTGTCCGACATTTCCGGCAACGCCCTTTGCATGTGCTCGACGATTTCGCTGCGAGCCGTGGCTTTCGGTGTGGCAAACAGTCGCTCGGCCTGTTCCCGGATCGCGGCGTTCGGGCTCTTACGATAAATGTCCTGCCGGACGCCCGGCACCAGGTTCGCGGCAACGTCCCCCGATTCAATGGCGGCAAACACTTTCGTTAACCAGTTCGTGCGAGACAACAAACGTTCAACCACCAGCCGCTGCAATTCGGGCGATAGGCTCTGGTACCGCGACAGCAGATCGTCGGCCACGCGGTCCTCGGAAAAGGTGGTCAACGTGGTGATGGCGGCGGTTTGCACAGCGACGGGGAATTTAGAACTGACAAGGGGCTGCAAAGCTGTGATGGCTTGATCGCTGGCGGAATATTCCAGTCGTGCGATCATCGACACCATTTGGTCCGCCGGGGTGTCGCGTTGGGTCACGGCGGCCAAGGTTACGGCCAGCCAGACTTCAATCAGGAGACTACCGGGTTGCGAATCATCGGCCACTAACCAGTTCAATGGTTTCCCCTGCCGTTTTAATCCGCGACCGATGGCGAGCAGCAGGCGATCTCGACAGCTCTTTCCAGCCAAGGTTTCATATGCCGGCTGACTCAATGCCGAGAGCAGGCTCAGCAGGGTCTCACGCGAACCGTTCCCTGCCACCACTTGAAAGAGTTCTTCGGTCAACGATTGGCCAGCATCTGACAGGACAAAGGCCGGATCGTTCAACAGTTCCGTAAGGACCGCTGATTCCTGACCCGACAACGACGACAGCACTGCGGCCCGCATCCAAGCGTCGTGACCATCCTGACGGAGCAACTGGGCCAACGTGCGGCTCACTTCGGCAGAGGGCACGGCCCCCAGAGAGAACGCGACCTGATACCGCACCGGCATTTGCGGGGCACCAGCCAGTTCCGTGACCAGCCTGCGAAGTTCATCGTCCTGCTTCAGCCGGTCTTCGGATAATTGGACGCCGACGGCCTGTACATGAAAGTCGTGATCTTTCAATGCAAGAACCAGGTCTGTCGGTTCCAACGCGGACAACCCTTCCAGAGACCACAGGGCATGTAACCGGGCGACTGGTTGGGAATGCTGGCGTAATAGATCACGCAACAAGGGCACCGCTGCAGCGTCTTGTCGCTCGTAAATCAAGCGGTGGGCTGTGTCGCGCCACCAGCCATTCGGGTTCGCCAGTTGCTCCACCAGTTCTGCGGTGCTGGCCTCGCCCAGTCGCGGGGAAGGCGGTGGCTGGAACCCCGTCGCGTACTGCGGCGGCAACAGGCGATAAATCCGGCCCCGATCACGTCCGGCGGTCAAATCGAGTCGTTGCTGCAAATCGTCGGGCAGTGACCACGGATGCTCGATCGTCTGGCGATACATATCCAGCACATGCAGCGTCCCATCCGGGGCATTCGCAAAGTTCACCGGCCGGAACCAGTTATCGGTCGAGGCGAGAAAGTCTTTCTGGTGATACGGTCGCGTGGCAGTAAACGTGACTGCCTCGGGTTGCAGCACATATCGAATGGCGAGGTTCCCCGAGACTTCGCCCACGAACGCATTCCCGGCAAACTCCGGCGGGTAGGCCGCCCCGCGATAAATCGTCACACCACTCGAAGAGGTGACATAACCCGTGGCCTGCGTGGAATCGAACAGCGATTTCTCAAAAGAATTGGCCAGACGTTCCGCATGAATCACGCGCCAGGGTTCCGGAGGGCTGACGCGATAGACCGCAACCGCATCGCCCGCAGCGGCGGCATCGTGTAGCGAAGACGGCAACGATAACGCCCGATTCCGCTGCAGATAGTGGGCGGGAAACAGGACGTGCTGCACCGGATTGCGGATGTTGCAGAGAAACCGTTGGCCCCAGTCATCAAAGCTGTTGCCAAACCGCGCGCCACCGGCGACCAGTTCAAATGTTTCCTTGGTCGGATCGATGCGAAAATCGTTCCGCCCCAGAGTGATCGTCGATCGGGCCGGATTGGTGATCGACCCGCCATTGCTCGAACCGGCGGCATACAGATGATGATCCAGCCCCCACTCGAGGTTGTTCATCACCGCCTGCACGTTGTACTTGCAAAACCCTTGGAACACGACGCGGCGGACATCGGCCCGATGGTCGCCATCTGTATCTTTGAGATACAGCAGATCGGGCGTAGCGGCCACATACACGCCCCCTTTCCAGCAGGCAATGCCCGCCGGCCAGGAAAGACCTTCCGCGAAGAGAAAGGAACGGTCGTAGATGCCGTCGCCGTTCGTATCTTGCAGCACTCGCACCCGGCCGATGGGGGCAGAGGGCTGTTCTTCCCACGGGCGATCATCCGCCGCATCGGCATAGGGGTAATCGGTCATTTCGCAGACATAGGCCAATCCGTTTTCGTCGTAGGCAATGTCGACCGGATCGGTGACGAGAGGTTCCGCGGCAATCAGTTCCGCACGAAAACCATCCTGCAATTGGATCGTCGCAGCTGCTTCTGAAGGTTCCGTTGCCGGGGCCATTTGCAAAGGCGGTGGCGGGACGGGCTCCGCTGCAAACGTGGTGACCCATCCCGTGATGAGCAGGCTGATCGTGACGGCCTGTTTCCAATTACTCAGCATCAATCCAACGCCCCTCGGTCTCGCTGCAGAAGTCGTTCTGCATTTTTCTGGCAGATCATCTGCAGGATCTGTTCGCCCAGGTCGCTCTCATGCAATCGGAGTGTCGCGGCTTCGATGTAAAAGAACGGCAGATGCGAACCGAAGACGACCCGTTCCGCCGGGACCTTCTGCAGATAGGTCGCCAGCCCGCCCGTACCTTCGATCATGCCGATCTCAAAATAGACCTGGCCGGCCGCTGCCAATTCAGCCGCAGTGGTTACGGGAACATCCCGTCCCGGGTTGATGAGCACGACCCGCAACTGCGGATGACGGGACAGCCAGGCGGGCATTGGTTTCAGATCCATCGGTTGCGACTGAAACCGCGGATGTTCGGTCCGGGCATCTTCCAGCCGCATAACGATCTGCAACAGCAGAGTGTGTTCTACGCACAGCTGAGCCAGTTCATCCCAGCGAGGATCGGTCCACTGAACGGTATGGTATCCTGGCCAGACACGGACTCCGGCCACGGCGGGCGTGCGTCCACACCACGCGACATCGGCTTCCCAGTTCGGCAACGTCAGATTGATTGCTCCGACCGGCGTAAGGAATCCCGGAGCCACTTGCGCACACTCCGTGACCAGGCGACGGTTGACCGCCGGCAGATCGAGATGCAGCAAACCATCGAAACTGGACGCCAATGCCCGCACCACTCCATGGGCCCGCAACCGTTTGACCAGTAACGCGGGCTCATCATCCGGCAGACGGCGGAAGGGCCACCGCGACAGATTCACATGCAGATCGATGATCGGTGGTAATGGCGGAACGTTGAAAGAGAGGCTCACGATGCCAACCCTTTCGCTTGCAGGATCAGACCGAGCATGCGGCGGATGTTGCCTCCGAGAATCAAGGCCTTCTCTTCTTCGGTGATGTTGGCTCCCAGAATCTTGCCGAGTTGTGTGGCGTAACTTCGTCCCCCGGCATCGCTGCCAAAGATCACGCGTGCGGCTCCCAATTCTTGCACGGCACGTTCGGTGATGCCCGCCGTGGGATCGGCCCCGGCGATTTCGTACATCAGGGACGACGCCGATTGAATGGTGCGTAAGCCGAGTTCCCAGGTTCCCCCGGAATGACCGCAGATCAGGCGAGCCTGCGGGTGGCGGCGGGCCAGTTCCACCAGATCAGCCGGAGTCGATTCGCCGGGCAGGTTGCCGGTTGTTTTGATCCAGGTGTGCTGATAAATCACCGCGTTGTGCTTGGTCGCCAAGGCAATGATCGGATCGAGTAGAGTCTGCGAACAACGCTCGGCCACCCAGAGTTTCACGCCGACCATCGGACCATCAACCAGGCAGCGCCGTAATTCGGCCAGACTGCCTTCAACATCCTGCGGGTTGACGTAGACATACCCCAGCAACCGTTGCGGATCGAACTTCAATGCCGCCAGTACCTGATCGTTCTGCTGACGGATTTGCTCGGGCGTCGGTGTGTAGAGAAACGGCCAACCCATGAAGGTAATCAGCCGGGCAATCCCCATGCGATCGGCGAATTGCAGGGCAAGTTCCGCCCGGGCTTCCGGCGTGGTTCCGGCAAACCCCGAGAGATGCACGTGGCTGTCCCAGATCTCCAGCGGTTGTTCCGGTTCAGATGCGGTCGCTTGGGTCTGTGATGGTTCCTGAGTGTGTCCTGTTGAACTGGCTGCCGCGACAGCCATGGCCGTAGTCCATTGCAACCACTGGCGGCGATGACAGACTACCGGAGAGTCGTTCGATGTGTTGGATGTCAAATCAATTGTCACAAACAAAACCTCAAGACGATTTTCGTTCAAAGCCGCCAACCAACGACGTGACGCACCATCTCTTGTCGAGAACTTTGGGGCTTCAACCGACCAGTTCGCGAATCGGTTCGCCGGTTTCCACGAGATACAGCGGGCGGCCTGCTCGATCGGGGAACGCGGTTCGATTGCCATCGATGCCCAAGTGATGATAGATCGTCGCGGCGACATCTTCCGGAGTCAAAGGGCGCTCGGTGACATGCGATCCATGCTGATCGGTCGCACCGACAACCATGCCGCGCGGCAGCCGTCCGCCCCCCATCAACACACTGAAGGCATGTCCCCAGTGATCGCGACCCGCATCGGCATTCATGCGTGGGGTCCGGCCGAATTCGCCCATCGCAACAATCATCGTCTTGTCGTACATACCTCGATCGATCAGATCCCGCACCAAAGCGGCTAGTGCCCGGTCAAACGGCGGCAACAGCAGCTTCGCCCCTTTCTCGGTGGGATGGCGATTGGCCGACCCATGATGATCCCACGGTTGCGTATTGACCGTCACAAACGTGACACCCCGTTCGACCAGCCGACGGGCCAGCAACGCACTTTGACCGAACTCATGACGACCGTACTGATCTCGCATATGGTCTGATTCTGCGGCGATATCGAAGGCTTCACGCACCTGGGCACTCCCCAGAAGATCGAACGCCGATCGATAGTGTTCATTGAGATCAGTCGCCTTCTGATCGAGGACGCGGGCTTGGGCATCGAATGTTGCTAGTAGAGATCGGCGATCTTCGAGTCGATCGAACGTCAGCCCTTTGGCCAAGGAAAGATCGCGAACGCGGTAGTCCTTCGCGTTCGGGTCAGAGTTCACTACAAAGGGATTGGCCCCGCCGCCCAGGTAGGCCGCATAGTGGAACAGGTTATCGGTCCCGCCCCGCAAATGCGGAGCCGCCGCATAGGCCGGCATACCGGGAACATTAGCCCCACGGATGGCCGCGACCGCAGAGCCGAGAGCCGGTCGCCGTTGGACCTGATTATCGGGCTTGTTGAAGTCGGGGCCTTCAAAGCCCGTGAGCATCCAGTGATTGCCCTTGGTGTGATCGCCACTGAAGTGGCGGACGCTGCGCAGGATGGCCAACTGATCCATCAACTGTGCGGATTCGGGCAGCGTTTCGCTGAAGATCACGCCGGGCACGTTCGTCGGAATGGCACCAAAGGGACCACGGTATTGGGCCACGGCGTCGGGTTTGGGGTCCCACGTTTCGTGATGACCCGGGCCACCGCTCATCCACAACAGGATCACGCTGGTGCCTTCACTGCCGGGGCGTAGCGGCGGTCGTTGTGCCGCTGCGGCTTGCGCCAATCCAGTCAGCCCGGCAGGCAATGCCAGACCGCCGAGTCCCAGCACGCCTGCCTCCACGAAGTTGCGGCGAGTGACCCCATCGCGACCGGTGAGCCCCTGCCCCATGACGCGCAACATGCATCGATTCCTGGATAGTACCGCTGGCCGCGAGCGCAGACACCGATGACCTGCCGATTTCATCGGCTATGGTTGATATGATTCTGTGAGATTTTCGCAGGGAAGACAATCGCGGATCAATCCGGCACGACCAGATCCGCAAAGATTTGGTGCGGAACACTGTCCGGAAGGCCATCAATCTGCAGTTGCACGGCAGAGCAAACCCTGAGCAGCCGACTAAGCCGGGTTGTTCCACGCATACGACGACTGCTTGTGAAATCCCGTGACTCGCAGGGTGCCTGTTGAATCGATGTCGAGCCGGGCATAGCCGTTGTTCTCGGCACCAGTCCCTTCCACCATCGCCCGCAACGTGCAGTAGAAAATGCCTGCGATCTCTTTCAAATCGTTCTGATGACTATGCCCCTGGAACACGGCCCGCACCCGACTCGAGGCCTCCAGAATTTTCCGTACTTCCGCCTGATTTTTCACGCCGTGATTGTTGCTCACATCAAGCCGCTGATGGGCGAAGACAATCGTTGGTTCGTCGTGAGCTTGCAGATCGGCCTCCAGCCAGGCCAACTCTTCCGGCGGAATATTCGCATCGGTCCAGTGGGAATTCTTGCGACCATAAGGCTGGCCATCGCTGCGGAAACACGCATCCAGAATCACGAAGTGATAGCCACCGCGATCGAAGGAATAGTACGACTTTGCCTGCTCGACACCGCCGAGAAACTCGTCTTTCGTCAAGGTATCCACACAGTGGTTGCCCAGGACGTAATGCCGCTCTTTGCTGATCCCCGCAAAGCGCTGCTGGATGGTTTTCAGGTACTGCTGTTCGACATCGACAGAATCGGCGGCGTCGATCAGGTCGCCGAGTTCTACCAGAAAATCGGGCGAGTCCTGTTCGAACTGACGAGCCGCGGCATCCAGCTTTAACGGGGTCTCGCGGTAATACCGCGTCCCGGCGGCAGGCTTGTCGGCATAGTGCAGATCGGTCATTAAACCGACACGCAACACCGGCCCAGTTTCCGCCGCTCTCAGTGTCTGTGGAAGCTGAGACGCGGCTGCGAGCATCAATGTGCCACCCTGCAGAAAGGCCCGCCGACCCAGAACAATCGTGCCACAATCATCAGCCATGTCACCGCTCCCAGACGTCAGATACGGGCCGTTATTTTTCTGTGGAAGTCGGCAGCAAGGCTTCCGTCACAACCTGGCCATCCACGTCCGGAAAATCGATCCCCAGCAGACGGGCAATGGTCGGTGAGAGGTCGATGTTTTCCACGCTATCGATCACCACGCCTTCGCGAATTCCCGCTCCCGAAGCGATGAACGTGGCGTTCATTTTCGGGTTCGTTGATAGAAAGCCGTGCGTTCCGAGAGTGGCTTCACTGCGAACCACAAAGTCGTCTCCGGTCGCCGTCGCATTCACGCCATAGCCATCTTGGGCGACCAGAATCAGGTCGGCCATTTGCGGATAGGCGTCGGGCTGCGGCAATCCATACTTCGCGAAATCGGTCGGAGTCAGCACCGCCGCAATCCCTTCCCGTCCTTGAAACAACTCAATGACCTTCTGGCGATCGGCTTCCAGGTAATCGGGACGCGTCAGGTAGAGCATGCCGATGCCCCCTTCCGGAATGACCTGAGCCGAGGCCGCGGTGATGGTGGAACCTTCCACCGTCAACAATCCCGCTTGCCGCAGAACCACATTCGGCTGCAGCGTTTTGGGGATCATCATGAAACCGTGATCGGAGACAATGAAGACCGTGGTCTGTTCGCGAATGCCTGCCTGATCAATCGCCTGCAACACATCCCGGACCAGCGTGTCAGCAAAAGCCACGGCGGTATAACCGGCGCCGGTTTGCGGCCCATACTTGTGATGCGTGCCATCGACGTTCAAAGGGTGGAACAGCACCAGGTTGGGTTTGTGAGTACGAATGGTGTAACAGACCGCATCGGTCCAGATGCGATCGCGCGCCGGGGCGCTCAGTTTGCCAAAGGTTTGCAGATCGTGCTCGGTCAGCAACCCGGCTGACTGCATCCCTTGAATCAATTCTGGCGTGGTGTAGTCAAGTGATTCCGGCACGTCGGGGAAGTTCGCGATCAGGCTGGTAGCGTTACGGGTACAGGGCCAGTTGATCGCTGCTGCCGTGAGACCTGCCGCGTGAAGAGTGTCGTAGATGGTCACCGCATGCACCAGATCGGACTTGTCCTTTCGCGGATCGACTTTGACGGGCAGACCCAAACCTTGCCGCTCCAGCACTCCGTTGAACAGCACGCCATGTTTTTCGGGGCGCACGCCGGTGGTCATCGAGGTGTGGTTCGGCCAGGTGACTGACGGATTGGAAACCGTCATGCCGCGGGCACGAGCCCCCTTCGCTGCCAGCTTGCGGATGTTCGGCATCGATGCCGTGGGATCATCGAACAGAGCGGCGGGCAATCCATCAATGCAGATCACAACGACATGCTGATCGGACTTGGGAGCCGCGACGACTTCGGCCACGGACAATAATCCCAGGAAGAAGACCGTTATGGATCGCAACAGAGACATGAAACTTTCCCGCAAAGAAGTATCGCATTGGTTAAAGACAAAGTGGTCTGAGACTCAGCGAGAGCCGGTGATCGCGGTCTTATTCTTTCTTCGATTCCGCCGCCATCAGTTCCGAGGCAAACATCAATCCCATGGCACCGCCACGATCGTCACGGCCATTGATGGCCCCTCGTTGAAAATAATCTTCGAGGGTTTTCTGCTTCCCGGTTCCCGTGCACACGTTGACCAGTTTGCCATCCGCTCCGGTCCGTTCCAGCACCGCCCGCCAGGCCCGATCGACACTCGGCTGATACTCGGCTTGGTCGAGCCAACCGCGTTGGATACCTCGCTGCATGGCGAAGCCAATCATACAGGTGCAGGAATACTCGTCGTAACTTTCCGGATGATCAATCACCTGATGCCAGCAGCCGGTGCGCGCGTCCTGGTGGCCTTTCAAGGCGGCAAGATGTCGTTGAAATTCGGTGATCAGTTCAGGCCGAGCCGGGTGATCTTCGGGCCAGTCGCTCAATACCAATGCCATCCCAAGTGCGGGGAAACCATTGCCACGTCCCCAGGCGGCTTCACACAGCGGAGAATGGCGATAGATGCCATCTTCCCGTAGACAGAGCTTCCGCATCGATGCCAGATGCGTAACCGCCGCATCGAAGTACTTCCGTTCTCCGGTCAAGCGACCCGTGGCAGCGAGAATCGGTCCCGACATGAAGACCGCATCGCTCATTTCGTTATGAAACGGCATCAACGGTAGGGGCTGGCCGTTCGCATCAAAGATTTGATCGGCCGCATTTCGGCAGAGCGCGACCCACCGTTCGCGGTCGGCACCCTCGGCTCGATCTGCCAAAGCCACGAAGATCAAATGGCCAGCCTGCTCACTCCCCGATTTGGGAACCGGTGATCGTTCGCCCCGCAGAAACGGAGCTACGATCTGCGTGACTTCGCTCGCATATTTCGGTTCGCCGGTCAGGTCACTCAATGATAACTTGGCAACCAGCGGCAAGGCGGGAATGTAAGCCACCTGATCGAACTTGTGTCCATAGACCGCCGCCAGTTGCTCGGCCACTTGTCGCGGCGTCCGCATCAGCCGTGTGGGATCATCGGGCGGCGACATCGGCTGCTGAGCGGGCAAGACACTGCTCATGAACCAGCCGACCACAAACACCAAGGTCGCTATGTCAGTTCTGCTGATGGAAACCGTCATCTTTACCAATCCTTAATGAGCCAACCAGCGGCCAATGCCACATTGTGGTCCTAAACTCGACGACGTTAGCGTAATCTTTCGCAGGGTCCGTGCGGTAGTCGCCAAGTGTTTGCCAGTCTTCGAACCCGTGGCTCGCTGGACACCGGCCCGTCGATCTGCCTGAATAGGGCAGCGAAAATCGGCTAACGAACGTGTCTCATGCTCGCATCATCTCGTGGCCGGATGAAGAAAAATTCTTATGAGTTCCCGCACGAGGATGTCACCCGTGACACAATTTCCTAATCTTGGTGCCCTGATGTGCATGATCGCTGCAACCATCGCTTTCTCATCGGCGGGGATATCAGCAGCAGAATCACGGCTGGATCTGGTGATCCGTGGCGGTAAAGTCGTCGATGGAACCGGGGCTCCCTGGTATCTCGCCGACGTCGGGATTCATCAGGGCCGGATCGTTCGCATCGGACACATTCCTGCGGACGCCGGGGAAACGGTGATCGATGCTACCGGTCTCATCGTGGCCCCGGGCTTCATCGACATGATGGGCCAAACCGCGTCGCCCATGCTGGATGATCCGAAAACGGCGATCAATTTGTTGACTCAAGGGATCACCACGATCAATGCCGGTGAGGGCGATTCGGCTGCTCCCTTGAGTACCGCTGATGGCCGCCGCAAAGGGTACACCACGATGGCGGAATACTTCGCCCTCGTTGAATCGGCGGGCCTGCCGGTGAATCTCGTGCAGACCATCGGTCATACGCGCGTGCGGGAAATCGTGCTCGGAGATATCGATCGCCGTCCGACATCCGATGAACTGCAGCAGATGCAGGCCTTGGTACGGGAAGCCATGGAAGCGGGTGCGATTGGCGTGTCGACCGCGTTGATCTATCCCCCGGCCGTCTATGCCCAGACCGAAGAGATCGCCGCCTTGGTCGCCGTCGCCGGGGAACATGGCGGACGTTACTACACCCACATGCGGAATGAAGGCGACCGCTTACTCGATGCCATTGACGAAGCCGTCGAGATCGGTCGGCAAGGTCAGGCCCCGGTTCATATTTTTCATCTGAAGGCGGCCGGTCGACACAACTGGGGCAAACTGCCGCAGGCCATCGCCCGCATCAAGGCGGCCCGTACGGCCGGACAACAGGTGACAGCCGATATCTATCCCTACGTCAACAACGGCCTCGGCATCGCGGCACTCATTCATCCTCGTCATTTCGCGGAAGGTTACGACAAGCTTCGCAATCGTCTCGATGATGCCAAGTTACGGGCCGAAATTCGCGAGGAAATGGAAACGACTGACGGCTGGGAAAACTGGTACCGTCATGCGGGCAAAGACTGGAACCGCATCGTCATCGGAAGTTCAAATCATCCCGAGTACAAAGAACTCGATGGGCAGTCCATTGCAGCGATAGCTCAGGCCAAAAGCGAAGACCCCTGGGACACGTTCTTCAAACTCGTGAAGACGGGAGCCTTTGCCCTACCGGAGACGATGTCGGAAGCCAATCTCATTCTGGCGATGCAGCAGGAATTCATTTCGTTCTGCACCGATGTCGGTCCCGCCGGGGGCGATCGCATCGCCTCGCATCCACGGGCCTTTGGTGCCTTTCCGCGGATGCTCTCCCGATATGTCCGCAATCTGGGTGCCATCTCGCTGGAACGGGCGGTGAGTCAGGCCAGTGCCGCGGCGGCAAACGACGTGCTGGCGTATGACCGTGGTCGCATCGCCGTGGGTCTCGCGGCCGATGTCATCGTCTTCGATTATGACCAGTTGACCGATAAGGCCGATTTTGTCCATCCGCATGCTCTCTCGGAAGGGATGCGGCACGTCATCGTCAATGGGCAACTGGTTCTCAAAGAGGGAGAAATGACGGACGCCAAACCGGGGCGTGTGTTGAGAGGTCCCGGTTACCGTCCAGAGACCGCACCCTCGCAACAAATGTCTGGTCCCGCTGACCCACGCTTTGCCAGCTTCGATGTTCTGATCCGGCGCTTCATGGAAGAACATCGCGTGCCGGGGGTTTCGGTCGCTGTGGGCGATCATGGGAAAATCGTGTTCGCGAAAGGTTATGGGTATGCCGATCTGGCTGCGAAAGAACTGGTGACACCGGAAAGTTTGTTCCGCATCGCCAGCGTTTCAAAACCGATCACCGCCGTCGCCATTCTGCAGTTGATCGAACAGGGCAAACTGCAACTCGACGACAAAGTTTTCACCGTGCTCGATTACTCGAAAGAGATCACCACAGCGGGCGACAAGTTCGATGCCCGGCAGCGCGACATCACCATCCGTCATCTCCTGGAACATCGTGGCGGATGGGATCGTGATAAATCTTTCGACGCCATGTTCCAATCTGTGCGGTTTGCGAAAGAGACGGGCACTCCTGCCCCGGCAGGACCGGCCGTGGTGATCCAGGCCATGATGTCGCAGCCTCTCGACTTCGATCCGGGAGAGCGTTACGCCTATTCAAACTATGGGTACTGCCTGCTCGGTCGTGTCATCGAAAAACTGACGGAGCAGCCCTACGAAGCCTATGTGCAAGCCCACGTCTTGAAGCCGCTGGGCATCACCACGATGAAGATCGGAGCGACACATCTCGAAGGCCGAGCGCCGCACGAGATCCGTTATTACCATCCTGAGACCGGAAAGTCGGTCTTTGAGGCCGATCTCGATCAGGAAGTCCCCTGGCAGTATGGTGGCTGGTATCTTGAAGCGATGGATTCGCACGGCGGTTGGATCGCCTCTGCGACCGACATCGCGAAGTTCGCCGCCGCTTTTGATGATCCCGACCATTGCCCGATTCTGAATCGGTCTAGTATTGAACTGATGTACGAGCGGCCGCCGGGACTCGCCGGTCACGATAAAGACGGCAAAGAGACCGAGACGTATTATTCGCTCGGCTGGTCGAACCGTGTCTTACCTGACGGGCACATCAATCACTGGCATACCGGTTCGTTGCCGGGCACGGCGACCATCATGATCCGTCGGCACGATGGCAAAACATTGGTCGCACTGCTCAACTCGCGTGTCAGTCCCACTACGAACCACTTGGGACGAGCCATCGATGGAGTGCTGCATCAGGCCGCCAATGGGATTGTTCCGGAAGCAGGACCCACGCCATGATTGCACTATGTTTTGATGCGGCCGCATTCCTCGGACGCATGTCATTGTGGCGACGTCTGTCCTGCCTGTTGATGGTGTTGATGGCCCCGGCATGGGTCAGCGCGGAGGAGGCGGGCGAACTACGCATCTCAGCCACGCAGCGTCTGGGCAAGGGCAGCCTGGTGGTGATGGAAAAGCCCGGTCTCGAAACGCGACATGTGTTGCTCCATTTTCACGGAGCCCATGAAACGGTCGCCAAAGCCTTCCGTCGCAGTGAGATCTCCGCCGTCTTGGTCGTCGTCAATTTCTCGGGACTGTCCGAGGCCTATGCCAAACCCTTCGCTGAAGACCCGGAGCTACTGGACCGCATTCTTTCCGAGGCGGCGATACTGGCCCAGCATGATCCGGCGACGCCGCCGCCCACGTGGGACCGGCTGTCGCTCTCTTCATTCAGTGCGGGTTACGGCGCGATCCGGGAAATCTTGAAGCAGCCGCAGGCCTTCGAACGGATCTCGGCAATTGTCACCGCGGACTCGATTTACGCCGGTCTGCGCCAGCCGAGTGAGCCACGGGCGGTTGATGAACGGAATATGCAGGGCTTCCTGGAGTTTGCCAAGCGTGCGGCTCAAGGGGAGAAAACCTTCGTTCTCTCGCACTCCGCCCAACCCACGCCCTATGCCAGTACCACGGAAACGGCGGACTATCTGCTGCAATCCCTGTCGATCGAGCGAGTGCGCGAAGACCAGAGTGAGCCGCTGCCGGATGGTCTACGTCCCACTAGCCATGCCCAACGAGGCCACTTCGAAGTCCTTGGATTTGCGGGCGAGACCGGCAAAGATCACATGCAGCATCTCTATCAGATCGACCGTTTCTGGAACCAGATCCCAAAGCTGGACGCGCTGCCCCAATAAGTCTGTGCAAATCTTCGACCGACGATCATTCCGTTCTGACTGGCAAGAGAAGGTCCACGATCACGGGGATGTGATCAGAACCGATTGGTTCACCCACCGATCGGTGCGTCACTCCGAGGCCGTCAGTGATCAAAGCATGATCGATGGGCAACAGTGGTAAACCAGTCCAGGAGGGCCACGACGGTTGGATGCCCCTGCCCCGACTGCTGTCACGCAAACGACCCACGCGCAGAAGATCGCCGAAGTAGACACTCCACGGCGTCAGATTGAGATCACCGGCGAGTATTACCTCGGCATCACTGTCGCGAACAAACTCCGCAATCTCGGCCAACTGTCGATTGCGTTTGTCGGCATAGTTCATGCCCATCGGAGGGAGCGGATGCGTCGCCACCACGACGACGGGATGATCTTCGAAAGTGGCAACCAACGTCGGCACACCGGACGAGCCAAAATTCTTTTGTGTGATCTCTTTCATGGGTTCCCGTGAGAGGACCGCGATGCCGAAATTGTCATCACGCGCGATCACCTTCTGATGGCTGTGAGACTCTTGCAGGGGTTTTATGTAAGGCAACCATTCCGGTGAGACTTCTAACAGGACATAGAGATCGGCATCGAGACTTCGCAAGTACCCCATCGCTGCTTCGGGTTGGTGGTTGTTCGAGTAGAGGTTGCAGACCACGACTCGCAGCGTCGAGCCAGATTTCGGAGCGGGTTGCGGCCAATAATACGGCAGCAATGGCCCAACCCAAATCACCATGATCAAGAGCGTCAACACACCCGCCGGCAGTTGACGGCGGAACAGTTTCCAAAGCCCGGCCGGGACGATCAGCAATCCAGCCCAAGGCCAGAAATGGCTGACCAGATCGGCGAGCCAGAAGACGCGGCCCAATCCCCAGGCGACCACGATCCCTACCAACACGGCCATAACAGCCGTATCGGCTGCAAAGTCGCACCGCATTCCCCGTGGTTTCGCTGGTTTACCAGGGTTGGAAATGGACATTCTCCCTCGCTCGCGGCATGGATCATGCCAGTTTTCAGGCACATCGGCAGATTTTACCGCTGTTGAACATGGCGGGCAGACTCGTCAGCTCAACGAAAACCGGCCCGGCTGGTCCCATCTTGACACATCGAATTCTACCACTTAGATTTCCATGTTCTCTCACCTCACCGGTTGTGTCAAAAATCGCGGTCATCCGGAACGGGTTGTCTGCGGAAAGTGTGACGCGCCGGTCGATGAGGAGAAACACTCTGACATCATGCGATGTCGGAAGCCCAGTTGCCTTGCAGTTCGCGGGCTCGGTTGTCAGGAAGACACCCTCCGCTAACTGTGTGAAGCCGGATGCGAAGGGAGTCGCTGGATGACCATCTCTGTGCCGTTGTCCCCTGCTGCTGATCAACCGGTTCCGTTTATCGATCTGACGGCTCAGCACCAGGCGATTGCTGGCGAAGTGATGCCCGTGGTCGAACGAGTTTTCACCGAGCAGAAGTTCATTCTGGGTGACGAAGTCACCGAACTTGAAAATGAAATTGCCTCCTACTGCGATGCCCGGTTTGCGATCGGCTGCAATTCGGGAACTGATGCGTTGATTCTGGCCCTGCAGGCCTTGGGAGTGGGTGAAGGTGACGAAGTCATCACCACGCCGTTCTCCTTCTTCGCCACCGCCAGTGCCATCATCCGCGCCGGTGCCACACCGGTCTTCGTTGATATTCAAGCCGACACATTCAATCTCGACCCGGAACAGGTCGAAGACGCGATCACGCCGCGAACCAAAGCCATTCTGCCGGTTCACCTGTACGGTCAATGTGCCGACATGGAGCCACTGTGGCGGATTGCCACGCAGCACGGGCTTGCCATCGTGGAAGATGCTTGCCAGGCGATTGGTGCGGAATACCGTGGCCGCCGAGCCGGTGTGCTCGGATCGGTCGGGTGCTTCAGCTTTTTCCCCACGAAGAACTTGGGCGGTGCGGGCGATGGTGGCATGATGACCACCGACGATCCGGAGATCGCCAAGCGACTCAAACGACTGCGCGTTCACGGTGATGTTGGTGGCTACGAACACATTGATGTCGGTATGAACAGCCGGTTGGATGCCCTGCAGGCCGCGGTACTGAGAGTGAAGTTACGGCATCTCGATGAATGGACCACCGCCCGTCAGCAGAATGCCCGGCACTATGCCGAGTTGTTCCGTCAGCATGGCTGCATGGGCGACGTCATTCTGCCCAAAGCTCCGACCGATGGTCGCCACGTCTACAACCAGTACTGCATCCGGTTCCGCCACGGTCTGCGTGATTCCGTCATGCAGTCGCTGCGGGATCAGAAGATCGGCTGCATGATTTACTATCCCAAGCCGCTCCATCTGCAGACCTGTTTCCAATCACTCGGTTATCGCCTGGGTGATTTCCCGGTCTGTGAAACAATGACCAACGAAATCCTCGCCTTGCCGATCTACCCGGAACTCCCCGCCATCCATCAGGAAAGGGTCGTCTCGGCGATTCGGCAAGCCTGTGCGGCACAGACTTCGAAGAGTCAATCGGTCCGTCGTGCGGCCTGAGACCACGCAAGTTTTTGCAGGGGTGCAACAAGACAACTTAAGCAACGTTTGTCACTCCCGGTCAGATTCGGCAAAGATGTCGTCGCACCTTCGTTGCAATTGGGAGAATCCTCAAGGTCACCTCGGTTGTTACCGATAACGTCAGCAGGGCGAAGCCTTGTCGTTCTGTTGCGCTGGATGACTTTGTCAGTTCAGGATCACGATGTCGAGTACAACTGATCCCGATCCAAGTGCCTTCACCGCCAGCTATTGGCGCAGTGGTGTCTGGCTGATGGCCGGTTGCCTGGGAATCGGGGCGGCTGTGATCGCGATTCGAATGATCTCGTGGCCGCTGGCAGAGACCGGAACAGAGCCCGAAGATCTGTTTGCCGAATGGGATCAATCTCAATTCATCGAACTCGGTGACTCAAATTCGGCAAGCCCCGACAGCAATCCCCCGGAACTTCCACCGCTACCACCTATAGAATTTCCTGCCGACTTTCCATCACTCCCATCAATCAACGAACAGAGACTGGCGGAGTCGGTCCATTCGCTTGAAACTGCCCCGACCTGGGCCACTTACGAAACTGCCACCAGCGAGATGACCAGCCCGGTCTGGTTTGATGGGACAATCGAGGGTGTTGATGACGGTCCCTCTGCCGCTTCACTGATTGTGCCCGTGAACGGACCCGCCCTGTCACCGCGCTGAATGATTTCAGGAGGCCTCCGCGATGTACGAGCAACATTGGCATTTGCAGCAGCCGGCGTTTCGATCCTGTGCTTCCGCGAATTTTTTCTACGGCAGCCGGTCTCACGAGGCCGCGTTGCTCAAATTGCGGTATCTGGTCGAGCAACGCCAGGGCATCGCTTTGCTGACCGGTGTTTCGGGAAGTGGCAAGAGCTATGTCATCGACACTTTCTGTCAGCAGTTACCTGCCGACGCCGGGCCGGTGGTTCCCATCTTGTTTCCGCAACTGACATCGTCCGAGTTGCTGGGATACATCACTGCGAAACTGGAGTCAGTCACGGGGGCTGCCAACGGGTCCACGGAGAGTCTCGACTATGTTCTGCAACGACTGGAGCTCGCTTTCCAGCAGCTCACGCGAGCAGGTCGCCATCCGGTCATTGTCATCGACGATGCCCATCTGATTGCTGACCGAAAAGTCTTTCAGACGCTGCAACTGCTATTGAACTATCGCCGCGCGAACGAGATCGATTTCTCCGTCTTGCTCGCCGGGAACCCGGAACTCGTCGGTCAGGTAAAACGTTACACAGCCTTGCATGAACGCATGGCATTTATGACCACGCTGCAGGCCTTCAACGCCGAAGAAACCGCCGAATACGTTCAGCACCGTTTGCAGGCGGCCGGGGCCACAGAATCGATCTTCGATCAACCCGCGCTGGCTTCGATCTATCAACTCTCGGGCGGATCGCCGCGGCTGATTAACCGGCTGTGCGATTTCGCCCTGCTGGTGGGCTATGCCGACAATCTGGATCATGTCACTTCGGCACAGGTTGAAGCCGTAGCCGAAGAACTGGCCCTCGCGGCCTGATTCACCCGGTCACGATTTCATGACCGGCGTCCTTCCAGCCCCGATAACCGCCGTCCATTGAAACGACATTCTTGTAGCCCATCTGCTGCAAGTTGTAGGCAGCAAGGGCACTGCGATAGCCGCCCCCACAGTACAACACGATTTCAGTGTTCATGTCGGGAACCGTGGCTTCGATATCGCGCTCGATAATCCCCTTGCCGAGATGCTTCGCGCCAGGCAGATGACCTTGAGCCCATTCATGGTCTTCACGGACATCGAACAGCAACACGTCTTCCCCGTGCGACAACCGGCGCTCAATATCGGCGACGGAGCACTCCTGAATCTGCGGACGGACCGCATCAACCAGTTGGACGAATCGTTCACCGTGGGCTTTAGCCATGCCGTTCACTCATTTCTTCTACGCGTTTGTGACTCTCTAGGCCACGCCGAAGGTTTCATACCGGGGCAAAAGCAGTCCAAATCAACAATCCCGATAAGACAAGCACATAGGCATTCAATGTTACGATGGGAACAGGGTATTTGGGAGCTGCCCCATAAACGCCATGATACCCAAACCAACCATTCCACAGCGAACACAGCATCATGATTACCGTGGCGACTGTGGCTACCAGAAGATGCTGCCAATTCCCCACGCCAAGCAGGATTGTGAAGATCCCCCCTGTTACATAGAGCCAAGGGTTGCCAGTTATTCCTGCACCCGGTGCTGGGGTTTCCTTAGAAATGACTTTTTTCAACCCAACTCCGGCGCTAAACATTCCCGTTGATATGTTCAATAGCCCCATCCAACAATACGGACTCGATAGCCATTGCATGATCGACTCCCATCCAAAGAATAACGAGGACGCCATCCATCGAAGCGATACGTTAGTACGCTCTAGCAGTGAGATCAACCATCTTCAGTTGTGTCGAATCTCGATGCTCAGCCGCCGAACACCACGAATTAGTGTACTCATTGAATTCATTGGTACTTGCTTCGTGCCTGCGTTAGCATCCCATGGTACGCTCATTCCATAGGCGGGCCGCCGATCGTTGGGATTTATCATGATTGCCCCCGGGAATTCTGTACGGACAACGCGGCCGCATGTGGTACGTCGGCTGATTGCCATCTCGGTGGTCTTCTTTGTCGCTCAACTTGTCGGCAGCGCTTTCAATATCTGGTACAACCTGATTCACATTGAGCCGCTGCTGACCGAAGGGCAGAACGCCCTCTTTGCCCGGTCGATCTTCTGGGTGAATGTCATTCTGTATCCCCTGGCGACTAGCGTCGGACTCTACATTCTCTGGTCCGTTCGTCCCGGGCTGGAGTTGGTCTGTGAAGACCGCGCATTGCAGGGCGAATCAGCGAATTGGTTGCGGGCCCGGGTCATTAATCTGCCGTGGTGGGCGCTCGGCATTGCCGCCACCTGCTGGCTGATCTGCATTCCCGCATTTTTGTGCTTACTGACGTTGTCGTCCGAACCACTCGATTCGCGCATCTATCTCCACTTGCCACTCTCTCTGATCATCTCTGGAAGCATCGCCGTCTCGGCCGGGTTCTTCTTTGTCGAACTCGTCGTGCTGCATTGGCTCTATCCCCTGCTGTTCTGCGATACCCCGCCGCATGGCATTCCGAATTCGTACCCGCTAACCGTTCGCAGTCGCGGTGTGATGTGGGCCATTTCGTCGTGTGTCTGCCCGATTGGCTGTTTGCTGTTGCTGACGCTGGAACCCCAATCGTTGGAAGGGCACGGACAATGGTTTGCGCTCACCGTGGGGATGCTGGCCATCATCTTTGGACTGGTCACGGCAGCGGCTTCTTCGCGGCTATTGCTGGAACCGGTGGATGCTTTGCAGAATGTGGCGGCGGCCGTCCGTCAGGGCAATTTGTCACAACAGATCGAAGTCTTACGGGCCGATGAGTTCGGACCACTCATCAGTACCGTCAATGCGATGATTGCCGATCTGCGTGAAAAGGAGCAACTGGCCGAGTTGTTTGGCCGTCATGTGGGCCGTGCCGCGGCCGCTCAACTTCTGGCGACGGAACCCGGAGCCCCCGCGGGAGTGGAGCAGACATTAACCGTGCTGTTCGCCGATCTCCGCAGTTTTACGGACCGTTCGGAACGGATCTCGCCGACGGAATCGGTGGCCCTTCTCAACCGGTTCTTTTCCGAGATGGTTGAGATTATCGAGTCGTCGCATGGCGGCATGGTGAACAAGTTTCTCGGCGATGGATTGATGGCCTTGTTTGGGGCGATCGACAACAGCATCAATCATGCTGACCTGGCGGTGTCCGCTGGCCTGGCCATGTTGGATCAACTGGAAGTGATGAATCAATCGCTACCGGAACTACAGAACCAGACATTGCAGATGGGCGTAGGCATCTGCACTGGGACCGCGATTGTGGGGAGTATCGGTTCGCAGCAGCGTGGCGAATTCACCGCCATTGGCCCGACAGTCAATCTCGCCTCGCGCATTGAAACTCACACCAAAACGGTCCGCTCGCCGTTGCTTGTATCGCAGACCACGCAACAACTTCTCTCGGCCACCTTTCGGCAGATGCTCGGTGGACGATTGCGGGAATTGCCCCCCGTACTGATTCGTGGTGTCGATACGCCCGTGATACTTTATGCCATCGATCCCACACCGATCAAAGGCTCTTGGGCACCTTAAACTCGTCAGGTCGAATATGGAAGCTGTTCCAAGTCTACCACCGCAAAAAGATGCGGCCGCCGGACAGGCGGTTTACACCAAGCCGGTGCTCTCCGTCTATGATCTCTTGGTCCTTGGTCTTTCGAATCGATGGATCTGGAAGTGTCCGACACCGCAGATTGAAGCCCATTACAACCACCATCTCTCGGCGAATCATCTGGATGTCGGCGTTGGTACGGGATATTTCCTGGATCGTTGCCAGTTTCCCAGCCCGCAGCCGCGTGTGGGGTTGATGGATCTGAACCCCAACACGCTCGACTACGCCTCGCAACGCATTGCCCGGTACCAGCCGGAGATTTACCGCCAGAACATTCTGGAACCGATTACTCAGCCCATCCCGCCGTTCGATTCGATTGGCATCAACTATCTGCTGCACTGTGTGCCGGGAAGCATCACCGAGAAGGCGGTCGCCTTCGACCATCTGCGAACACTCATGAATCCGAGAGCCTGTCTGTTCGGCTCCACGATTCTGCATCAGGGTGTCCCCCGCAGTTGGCTGGCGCAACGGCTGATGCGCATCTATAACCAGAAAGGCATCTTCAGCAATCAAGCCGATGACCTCGACGGGTTAACGCATGCTCTGAAGCAGCGTTTTCAACACGTCGAGGTTCGCGTCCAAGGTTGTGTGGCGTTGTTTTCAGGGCAGAACTCGTAGCCACCACCGCCACTGCTACACCAGCTCATGCATGGGTTCGTTGCCCTGTTCGACGAGATACTGTGGCACGCCGGACAGGTCGAACACGCGGGTGTTCTGGGCATCGATATCGGCACACTTGTAAAGCGTGGCGAAGACTTCCTGGAACTTGACCGGCCGCAGATTCGGGTGCTCGCCATAACGATTGGTCGAGCCAATGGCCTGCCCGGTTCGCATTCCACCGCCAGCCATCACTGCAGTATTGGCTTGCGGCCAGTGATCGCGGCTGTTGTTGCCGTTGATCTTTGGTGTGCGACCAAATTCGCCCCAGACCACGATGGAGACATCCCGATCGAGACCCCGTTCATGCAGGTCGGTCACCAAAGCGGCCAGGCCCTGATCGAGACGCGGACATTCTTCCCGGCATTTCGGATAGTTCATGCCATCGGGCCCGTGCCAGTCCCAGCGGCTGAAGTTCATCGAAACAAACCGGGCACCGGCTTCGACCAGTCGGCGGGCGAGGCACAGGTTCTCGACCATCGGCGGTGCGCCATCGCGCTGAAACTCTTCGCTGCTATGGCCATAGCGGGCCACCACGCGCGGGTCTTCCTTCGAGAGATCGAGGGCATCGACCAGTTTCGAGGTCGTTAAGATTCCCATCGCCTGTTGAGCATAAACATCAAGGCTTTCCATCTGGCCGCGCTGGTCAGCCGAACGTTGGAAGCGGTCGAGTGACTGCATCAGGCTGGTGCGGTCTTTGAGTTTGTCGAGCGTGATGCCGTGCAGGGTCATGTTGTCGGGCTTGCTGCGGGCTTCGCGGCCGAGCAGGTTGAACGGGGCATGTGCCACGCCCAGGAAGCCGCCGTCGCCCGGTTCTCCCCAGGTGCGGTTGCCGGTTTGATACATCAGGGCCACATTCGCGGGAATGGCCTGCGAAACCTGCCCCGCCATGTGCGAGACCCAAGCCCCGCCTGATGGCCAACCACCCGGTGGTTGCCGCTCACCCTTCTTGCGACCGGTCATGCATTGATAGGCGTCGTGGGCACCGTCGGAATCTGACAGTGACCGTACGAGGACAAACTTGTCCATCATTGCGGCCATTTTCGGGAACATCTCGCTGACGTAGATGCCCGGCACATTGGTGGCGATGGCGGCGAACTCGCCCCGCACTTCGGCTGGGGCCTCCGGCTTTGGGTCCCACATATCGAGATGCGGCGGCCCCCCCGGCAGGTAGATGTTGATGATCGCCTTGTGCGACTGGCTCGACGGCGTCACCGAGGCGGCTCGCAGGCTATCGGCGAGAGTGATGCCGCCGAGTGCCATGCCGCCAATGGTCAGAAAATCTCGCCGCGAAACCCCATCACAAAACCCTCGTCGTCGTGCACCTGGTCGCCCCAGAATCGTCAGCATATCGTATCTTTCGTCTCAAAATTTCTGGAGCGCGGCGGGTTCGTTGAAATCGGATTCGGTCAGTGGCCATTAAGCCACGGGCAGCAGTTCGTCGATCACATTTCCAGTTGGCAGGATCGGCATCGGTCGACCACGATGATCGGGGAACGATGCATGCCAATCGATTCCCAGATGCCGATACACCGTGGCCCAGAGATCGTTCGGTGTCAGCGGCCGATCTTTGGGATGTTCACCTTTGGCATTGGTTGAACCGATCACCTGTCCGGTGCGTTGACCGCCGCCGAAAGTGATCAGACTCATGGCTTGCGGCCAGTGATCGCGACCGGGCTGCATCACGCCCGTCTGCGATCCGACCACATTGCTCACCCGGGGGGTACGGCCGAACTCGCCGGTCACCACCACCAGTACGCGTTTGTCGAGACCGCGGTTATACAGGTCTTCCACCAGGGCCGTGACGGCCTGATCATAGATCGGCAACCGCAATTTCAGGTCGTCAAACATGTGACAATTGACTGCGTGAGAATCCCAGTTGTAGGTTCCCTGTTTCAACCATTCGATGCCCGACTGATACGGGTTTTCGATGACCACCGAGCAGAAGGTGCAACCCGCTTCGACCAACCGCCGGGCCATCAACAAGCGTTGACCCCACGCATGTTTGCCATAACGGTCGCGGACCGATTCCTCTTCCAGAGAAAGATCAAACGCCAGTTTGGCTTTCTCGCTCGTCAGCAGGCCCATGGCGCGATCGTGGAATTTGTCCATCGAGGCCATCAGCCCCGATTGATCTGCCTGGCGACGAAAGTGATCGAACTGCGAGAGCAACCGGCTGCGGTCGTCCAATCGTCCAGTGATTTCCGCGATGGGCGAAATATTGGGGACTTCAAATTTTGGCTGGCTGGGATCGCCGGGGACCATGAACGGTGTGTATGCCGGCCCGAGATAGGCTGCCCCTTGACTGAAGGTATCGACCTGTTGCCGTCCCGGTTCCACGATGCAGGTGTAATTGGGAACATCGGCTTTGCGTTGTTCGATACTCTTGGCCACAATCGAACCGACCGCCGGGGCATCATTAACGAACCCGACGGGCGACCGGGGATCGCGGCCGGTCATGAATTTCTTGTGACCACCACCGTGATCGGAAAACTCATGGGCTATGGAGCGGACCACGTTGTATTTGTGAGCCAGCTTGGCATGGCGTGGCATCAACTCGCAGACATCGAGCCCCGGCACGGTCGTGGCGATCGGGCGGAACTCGCCACGATACTCCGAGGGAGCATCGGGCTTCATGTCGTACATTTCCATGTGGGGCGGGCCGCCTGGCATCCACACGAAAATGATCGCGGTATCTTTTTCCGCTTGGCCGCTCGCAGCCGCCTGAGCACTGCGAAGCTGGAACAATTGCGGTAAGGTGAGGCCGCCAAGTCCTAGGGTGCCTAATCGCAAAAATTCTCTGCGGGCAACGGGACCGGCACACGTACGATACGCGTTCATCAGCGAGCACTTTCTGAACGACAAAGGTGAGCCACAAACGGGGGGGATATCGGGGTAGGCCGATCCCTCAGCGACGGTCGCGAATCCATCGACGGTAGGGAATTATCGTCCACCAGCGGCCAACATGTCAACAGATTTCGATATGTTAGTACGGCAAACCAGGGGACATGCGCACACATTTTCGGATTTAAGCGGAATGCTTCGCCTGACGACTTGGCGGTTTCCGACCAGGAGTGTCACGATATCTCGCCATAGATGTCTTGATTTCAGGCAACGAAAAGACGATTCGCACAACCGCTCGGATGGATTCACGTGAACATCGAATTTCCGCCGATGCAAGCGACTTCGACCCCGAAGGCTTTGAAGCCCAATTGGTCCGAGCCCCTGCGTATCGGTGACCGAACTTTGCCGGCCCGATATTGCCTGGCACCCCTCGCTGGTTACACGCAACTGGCCTTTCGGCGGGTCATTCGCGAACTCGGCGGGTTGGGGCTGGCGACCACCGACCTGGTGCTGGCAACGCACTTGCTCTCGGGCCATCGCCACTCGCGGGAACTGATCGCCACCCACCCGAGCGACCAGCCGCTATCGATTCAAATCTTTGGGGGAAGCGTCGGGCCATTGGTCGAGTCGGCGAAATGGCTCGTCGATCATGGCTATGAAGGGATTGACCTGAACATGGGCTGTCCGATGGCGAAAGTGAACGGCGCCGGTGGAGGAGCCCGCTTGATGTGCGACGCCGTGAGTGCCCGCCAGTTGGTGGCGGCAGTCGTGCAGGCCGTGCCTGTCCCCGTGACGGTGAAAATGCGGTTGGGTTGGGACCGCGATTCGTTGACCGCTCCACAACTGGCCCGTGACTTTGAGGAAGAAGGGGTCGCCGCGATCACTATTCACGGTCGCACTCGGCAGCAGGGCTTTCAGGGCACGGTCAATCTCGAAGGCATCGCTGCAACCGTTGCCGCCGTGAAATCGATACCAATCATCGGCAATGGCGATGTCCGCACGATCGCGGAAGCGGTCCACATGCGGAAGGTGACACAGTGTGCTGCCATCGCAATTGGTCGTGGCGCATTGCTCGACCCGTGGATCTTCCGCAAGCTGTCCGATGCGGATGCGGGCCGACCCATTCGGGAACCGACATCCGCCGAACAGATCAACTTTTTAGGTCGGCATTTCGAGTTGATGACCGAACAGCATGGCGAGCGCAGCTGCGTCCTCTTCCGCAAATTCGCCGCCTGGTATGGCGCACGGCTGGGCATTCCCGAAGAACTCGAACAGCGGCTAAGACTGTTCGAATCGGAGCGGGAATTCGCGGAGATCGTGGACCAGATCCGTGATCAACAAGGGACTCGCCGATCAACCATCGCCACCGCACTTATCAAAGTGCCGAATGGTCCGGTGGAACGTTGGTGATGCCGTAGAGTTAAGGGGTTGTGTTACCGTTCGGAGTATTCACTGGCATATAACCAAGAGGCCTGGGGTATTGCCCTGCAGCAACGCCGGCTAAAAATCCTGACAAAAGATAAAACGCTTCGGAAGTATGCACTTCGCAAAGCAGTTGCTGAACCTGAAAACGGCTAGTCTTGTCACTGCTTCACTTTAAGAGTGTTTTCAACGACACTCCAGACGCCTGACAGAATCGCCGGATTGTACCGATGCGCGGGTCTCCCCCCT